>NZ_JAXHOB010000013.1:0-6486 GCF_034519795.1 Acidovorax sp. | reverse complement strand
TAGTGGCAGCCTGAGAGGGATGTGCCAGGCGCTGCGGCCCACATACCGCCAGCAGTACCGACGAAGGGGTCTTGGGCCCCCCGCAATCAAGCGATCAAGACACCATGGCCCGCTGCACGACCTTCTGCGCCGCAGCCTGGGTGGTGGTGAAGGCCAGCATTCCATAGTGCGAACCCCAGGCGCCCGAGGCACCGGGGCTGCGGGTGCTCAGGAAGATATCCACCACGTCCTGGGAGCTGTGGCGCAGCAGCTCAGCGCCTTGCAGCACGCGCGCCACCGCTTCGGTCATGGGGCGGGCCAGGAACTCGTCGTCCACCGCCGCGCGCACCAGGCGGGCGGTGTGCTGGACCAGGGCGTCGAAGCGCGCGTCCTGGCCCGCGAGCGGCCGGACTTCGTCGAACAGCGCATCGATGGTGCGCGGATCCCTGGCCATGGCGCGGCGCACGTCCATGCACATCATGTTTGCCGTTCCCTCCCAGACGCTGTTGAGCGGCGCCTCGCGGTACAGGCGCGCCATCGGGTTCTCTTCGATGAAGCCATTGCCGCCATGGCACTGCAGCGCCTCGTAGGCGATGGAGGGTGCGCGCGAGCAGTTGAAGAACTTGGCTGCCGGGGTGGCCACGCGGGCCAGCAGCCGCTCGTGCTCGTTGGCCGCCATCCGGTCGGTGGCCCTGGCCACTCGCAGGGCCATCAAGGTGGCCGCCTCGACCTCCACGGCCATGTCGGCCAGCACATTCGCCATCATCGGCCGCTCGGCAATGGGGGTGCCGAAGGCGCTGCGCGTGCGGGTGTGCTGCAGGGCCAGGGTCAGCGACTGGCGCATGAGGCCGGCCGAGCCGATCGCGAAATCCAGCCGCGTCAGGTGCGCATGGGACAGGATCTCGCGGATACCACGGCCCTCTTCTCCGACCAGAATGGCCAGGGTTCCCGCGTATTCCACCTCGCTGGAGGCATTGGATCGGTTGCCCGCCTTGTCCTTGAGCCGTTGCACGAAGAACCGGTTGTAGCTTCCATCGGGCAGCGTGCGCGGCAGAAAGAAGCAGCTCACCTCCCCCGCGACCTTGGCCAGCGTGAAGAAGCCATCGGACTGCGGCACCGAGCAGAACCACTTGTGGCCGGTCAGCTCGTACCAGCGCGCCGTGGCGCCATGGTAGTCCGCTGAATGCGAGTAGTGCGCCGTGGTCTGCGTCTCGCGCAGGTCCGATCCGCCCTGCTTCTCGGTCATGGCATAGCCCACCACCACGGACGGCTTGTCGCCCACCTCACGGCGGCTGAATTCGTAGGCCGTGCCCTTGGACTTTTCGGCCCAGATGGCCAGGGCCGGTTCGGCCGCAAAGCCGGCATGCGAGGCGTAGGCCATGCCGGTCGGGCAGGCGGTGCCCTGCTCGACCTGGTTCCAGAGGTAAGACAGCACGGCGCGGGCGTAGTGGCCGCTCTTCTCCCGGGTGCGCCAGGCCAGGTTGGGCACCTCGTGCTTCCACGCCAGCGCCATCAAATCATGCCAACTGGGGTGAAAATCGACCCAGTCGATGCGGTTGCCGAAGCGGTCGTGCGTCTTGAGCTCGGGGATGTGGCGGTTGGCCAGGCGCGCCAGCTCCTGCACCTGCTCGTCCCCCACCAGCGCGCCCAGGGCTTCGCAGCGGCCGGCGGCCCAGGGGGCTTCGCGCTCGATGGCGGCGCGAAGCACGGCGTCGCCGGTAAAGGCATTGAAGCCGCTGGCGGGCTGCGCCTGGTTGAGCACCGTGTGGGTGGCGTAGCGTTCGGCAGGCGAGGCTTCGAGGATACCGGGCGGATGGGGCTTGTTCATGGTGTCTCCAGTGGGGTTGTCAAACCGTGGACGGGGGTGTCGCCACGCTGGCGCAGGCCAGGCGGCCGATCTGGCCGGCGAGCAGGGCCACTTCGTGCCGGTAGCTGTCCGTGTCCTGGTGCTGCTGGCGGCTCAGCGGCGACAGCGGGCCGATCAGCCCCTCCATGAACCCGCCCACGATGACGGAGGCGGCGATGTCGGGCTGCACGTCGGGCCGCATTTCCTGCGCCAGTTGCCCCGCAGCGATGATGGAGCGCACCACCTCGCTGATGGCGGCCCGGTAGGTCAGCCGGGCCTCGTCGATCTCGCGGTCGCAGGGCTCGGCGATCAGCGCATAGGCCAGTCGCGGGTTGCGCATGGCACGCCGCACGAAGGTTTCCACCGCCGAATGCAGCCGCACCAGCGCCGTGCCGTCCGACTTGGCGATCTCGGTCAGCACATCGACCTCGCGCTGGGACACGGCCGACAGCACCTGCGCAAACAGCTCGGCCTTGGACGGAAAGTAGCGGTACACCGTGCCCGTGGCGATGCCTGCGGCCGCTGCCACGCTGGCCACCTGCGCCTCCTTCCAGCCACCCTCACTCACCAGGGCGCGCGCGGCTTGGAGGATGCGGCTGCGGTTGTCCTGCAGGCGGGCTTCCACGGCGGGGGTCTGGCGGTAGGCCATAAAGAAATGAATCCGTATTCAGCAATGAAGTGAATTCTAGTTCAGTCTTTTATTTGCGCAAGCGTGATTGCCCAAAAACCCGCCGTACGCAGCGCTCCGCGCAATGAAGCTGGAGGCCCTGCGCAGCCCCCCGCACCCCCCTTCAAAGGATGATGTTGTTCTGGGGCCGCAGCAGCGGCGGCAGATCCGTATCGCCCAGCAGCTCGCGCAGTTCCACCTCGACCATGCGGTTGATCTGGGCGATCGGCACGTCATTGGCGCCGCCCTCGAACGGGTTTTCCGTACTGGCACCGACTTGCTCCAGCGTGGTGTACATCCACGAGACCACCATACTGAAGGGCACCACCAGCCAGACCATGTGGCCCTGCATCCAGCCATTGGCAACAGCATTCAACGCATCGAACTCCTTGAGCAGCCCGAAAGGCAGCAGCACGCAGAAGAAGCGGATGAAGAACGTGTTGATGATCGCGTACTGGCGCGGGTAGGGGAAATTCTTGATGCGCTCGCTGCGCCCCTGGTGGTCCAGCAGCTCCTTGAGGGCTTTTTCCATCTCGATGAAGAAGTTGATGGGGATCTCGCCCATCTGGAACAATTTCAGAATTGTCCTACTCTGGTTGGCCAGCAAGGCCGTGGCCTTGTTGCGCGAGGCAAGCACATCTCGCAGTTCGTCCGCGTCCAGAAACCGCGCCAGCTCCACCTCGAGCGCAGTTTCCTGCTCGGGCACACAGTAGTGCCGCTGGTACTCGGCATTGGTGCGCCGGTTGGTGCTCTCCCACGCGCGGTGCCGGCGCATCTGGTAGCGCAGCGCGGTGACCCAGGCCAGATGGCGGTTGACCAGTTGCCGGGTGGCCACCTCGCTCTTCACATAGTCGCGGCTCACCAGGCCCCAGGCGCGGCTGGCATTGAGGATACCGGTCCACACCTGCTGGGCCTCCACCGTGCGGCCATAGGTCTGCGTGTTCTTGAAGCTCACAATGAACGCCGTGGCCGTGCCGATCAGCGCCACCACGGTCCAGGGCACACTCAGCCAGCGCCAGTGCGCCAGTTGGTAGAGGCACACCGGTACCAGGCCCAGGGCGACCAGCACATAGAGTTCCCGCCGCGTCCAGACCATGAACTCGGAGAGCCGGTATCCCCTGCCAACGTTCATCGCTGCGTCATCCAGGTTTCGAATGTGATGGTGCCCAGGCGCGGCGCATCGCCCGGCGTGAGCGAACGGTCGTCGAGCTGCACGCCGAAATACGGCGCCGCCGCATCGCCCACCACCGTGCGCGCATCGCCGATGGCCGCCAGGTAGCGCTGCACCAGCGCGGCCAGGCCCACGCGCTCGGGCCCGGCGATCTCGATGGTGCCGTTGACGGGTGCCGCCAACGCCACGTCGGCCATGGCGGCGGCCACGTCGTCGGACGCGATGGGCTGCACCAGGGCTGGCGACAGGCGCACCGTCTGCCCCTCGGTGCCCGCCTGGGCGATGCCGGCGAGGAACTCCATGAACTGCGTGGCATGCACGATGGTGTAGGGGATGTTGGCGGCCTTGATCAGCTTCTCTTGCGCCAGCTTGGCGCGAAAGTAGCCGCTGCCCTGCAGCCGCTCGGTGCCCACCACCGACAGCGCCACGTGGTGCTGCACGCCGGCCGCTGCCTCGGCCGCCAGCAGGTTGCGGCCCGAGGTTTCGAAGAAGTCGAGCACCGCCTTGTCCTCGAACGAGGGCGAGTTGGCCACGTCCACCACCACCTGCGTGCCTTGCAGCGCGGCAGCCAGGCCCTCGCCCGTGAGCGTGTTGACACCCGTGTTGGGCGATGCGGCCACGGCCTCATGGCCGCGCGCAGTGAGTTGCTTGACGAGCTTGCTGCCGATGAGGCCGGTGCCTCCGATGACGACGATCTTCATGGTGATCCTTGGGGTATGTGCGGTTCGATGCCTGAATGGTAGGATCGATGCCATCCGTCTCAAATGACCAATACCCCTGAAATCCTGCCAGAGCGTGCGCGAGCCCGGCGCGTGCTTTTCGTCGCCTTCCCGGACGTGGGCCTGCTCGACCTGACGGGCGCGCAGACCGTTTTCTGGGCCGCCACCAAGGCCATGGAGGCGCGCGGCCTGCCGGGCTACGAACGCATCGCCGCCAGCCCCGCCGGCGGCCTGGTGCGCAGCGCCGAGGGGCTCGAAGTGCAGACCGTGCCACTGCGCCACTGCCGCGCCAGCACGGTGGACACGCTCATCGTGCCCGGCTCGCCGCACATGGATGTAGTGCTCGACCAATCCGCCCCGTTGGTGCAGTGGCTGCGCCGCGCGTCGGCCAAAACGCGGCGCACGGCATCGGTGTGCAGCGGTGCCTTTCTGCTGGCCGCGGCCGGCCTGCTGGACCACAAGCGCGCCACCACGCACTGGCTCATGTTCGACCGCATGAACGAGCGCTTTCCCACGGTGGAGATCGACCGCGACGCGATCTTTGTGCAGCAGGGTGCCGTGTGGACCTCGGCCGGCGTCACGGCCGGCATCGACCTGGCGATGGCACTGGTGGAGGCCGATTGCGGCCACGACGTGGCCATGGAGGTGGCGCGCGAGCTGGTGGTCTACCTCAAGCGGCCCGGCGGGCAATCGCAGTTCAGCGCCCTGCTGCGCTCGCAGGCCGACAGCTCGCCGGCCTTCGAAGAGCTCAACCTGTGGATCAACGCCCACCTGCAGCGCGAAGACCTCACGGTGGAGTTTCTCGCCGAACGCGCCCGCATGAGCCCGCGCAACTTTGCGCGCATGTACAAGCAAAAGACCGGCCGCACCCCTGCCAAGGCCGTGGAGGTGTTTCGCCTGGAAGCCGCCAGGCGCCTGCTGGAGGACACCACCCGCAATGTGGACCAGATCGCCACGCAGTGCGGCTTTGGCGACGAAGAGCGCATGCGCGTCACATTCCAACGCCACCTCGGCGTGGCGCCCAGGGACTACCGCAGGCGCTTTGCGCGATAGCGGCGAACACACTCAGCGAAGCTGACTCTGGCCAGGCGCCCCGCCGCATCCAGTACGAGCAGCACGACAAGACGCGGCAGCGACGCCAGAAGAGTTGTGTTGGCCGCGCTCTGAACCCGGCCCAGGGCCATGCAAGCAGGCATCCAAGCAAGCAAACAACCAACCCACCCACCAACAATGTGACAGGTGCCCAAGCGCACACGGCCCGCAATAATGGCAACCGACCTACCGACCCAGCGTTCCGTACCGTGAACATCAACACCCTGCGCAAGAAAGCCCGGGCCCATGCGCTCGAAGTCGAAGACATCCTCGCTGCAGCCGCGCGGCGCACACCGGGCCTGCAGGCAGAGCTGCAGCGCCTGTCTGCCGAACTGGAGTGGTCCCATACACCCTTTCCTCCGGGTGGCAGCCACGTCGTGCCCCTGGCCAGATGGGCCGAGGTTGCGGGCGCCTATGCGGAGGACGGCATTGCCGGCCTTGCCAGGTGGATGCATGCGCAGCCGGGGGACGGTACATCTGCCGATTACGTGCTCGCGTTGCTGCAGGCGCTCAAGACGCCGGAAGCCAACGATGCCCTCTTTGCCCTGTTTTCTGACGCACTGGACAACCCAGGGGGCCATCTGGGCGAGGCGTTTGGGCTGGCCGACACCATCAACCTCAAGTTCTCGTTCAAGGGTGCACTGCCACCCACACCCGCCCAGTCCAACCGGGCCCGGTCGTTCCTGATGGCGCTCTATCCCCTGGCCAGCGAGGAGCCCCAGCGCTGCACTGTGGTGTGCGCCATGCGGGGCGTGGGCGACGACACCACGGCCCAGTTTCTGTCAACGATCACGCCCTTTGGCGGGCCGTATGCAGGGCTGGAAAAGTCTGCGCAGCAGGCCATTCGCAAAAGGCTGCGAAGCACCGCTGCAGCGGGCCCATGACATGGCCGGGCCGCGCACTGCGGGGGCACGGCGAGTCACCGGTTCTGAGAATGTGTTTGCGATCTTTTCGGCGCCGCGTTGGGGGCACTATCGGGCCGAGGCTGCGTGCCTGCGGACGGATACCCAGC
>NZ_JAXHOB010000011.1:0-57943 GCF_034519795.1 Acidovorax sp. | reverse complement strand
GCCGTGGTGGCCGCGCCGGTGGCGGTGCTTCGGCTGGCGGCGGCGGTGGCGGCAACGGCCCGCGCGGCGCACGCGCTGGCGGTGGTGGCGGCGGCCAGGGCGGCGGCGCACGCGCCGGTGGCCGGGCCCGGCACGCAGCCGTTCCGGTGGCGGTGGTGGCGGCGGCGGTGGTTATGAAGGTGGTGGTGGCGGCAACCGCTACGACGACCAGCCACCACGCCCCAATGCCCACCTGGGCACCCACATGGGCCACGCCAATCCAGGCCATCGCAGCTCCGGCCATGCCGGCGGCGGCGCAGGTGGCCAGCCTGATCCGATGCGTACCAGCGTGGACAGCATGGGCGGCGGCGGTCGCCGTGGCGGTGGTGGTGGTTATCGTGGCGGCAACGGCGGAGGTGGCGGCTATGGCGGAGGCGGCACGGGTGGTTCTGGTGGCCGGGGCAACGGGTCTCGTGGGCCAGGCGGTTCTCGCGGCTCTTTGGCAGGTGAAGAACACCCCCTGAGTCGCTTCGCGCCTACCCCTCTCTCGACTCGTTGCACGAGTCGGGAGGGGGACGCTCCCAGCGCGGCGGGGCGGCCCTTGCGCGGGAGCACTCGCCTCGGCCGCGCCAGTCCCAAGGATTGGGGGCGGACTCCAACGGCGGGGATCAATCCCCCATGGCAGCGCCCGGCAACGGCGCGCTGCCACCCGAGGTGCATGCCCTGCATGCCCTCGGCCGGCGCAGGCCGGACATTTCACATCCACGGCTGCACCTGCACGCCGTGGATTTCGCCGTTCTGGGTGCCAAGCCCGTGGTGCCTGCCCTGCCACACGTGGATGATGTCTACATCACGCTGGGCACCACCATCAAGGCCGCCGGCAGCCAGCAGGCCTTTCGCGCCGTGGACCTGGATGCCGTGATCGCCACCGCGCGCACGGCCCTCGCAGCCGGTGCCACCCGCTGCGGCGTGGTCACGGCCATGGGCGCCGATGCCCACTCCCGCATCTTCTACAACCGCGTCAAGGGCGAGGTCGAGCAGGTGCTCAAGAGCCTGGGCTTTGCCACGCTGGTGATCGCGCGCCCTTCCCTGCTGCTGGGCGAACGCGAGGCCCTGGGCCAGGCGCCGCGCGCCGCCGAATCCCTCTCCATCCAGGCCTTCAAGCTGCTCGACCCGATCATCCCCGCCAACTACCGCGCCCGGCCGGGCGCCGACGTGGCGCGGGCGCTGGTGCGGGCCGTGCAGGCGGGGCCAACCGAGGGGGTGCCGCAGGTGCAGGTGTTGATGGGGCGGGCGCTGGAATAGCCGTCGCTTTGACGAGCCGGCTTTTGGTAGCTACCATTGATAATCACCATCTGAAGGGGCCCCTCCATGGACACCGCACGCCTTTTCCAGTCAGGCCGCAGCCAGGCCGTCCGGCTGCCCAAGGAATACCGCTTTTCCGGCACCGAGGTTGTCGTCAAGCACTTTGGCAACGGCGTGCTGCTGCTGCCGGTCGAGGCCCCGTGGCAAACGCTGGAGCAAGGGCTGGCGGCTTTCGAGCCAGGCTTTGTGCTGGAGCGCCAGCAGCCTGACGACCAGATGCGCGCAGAGATCACCCCATGATCCTGCTGGACACCAACATCTGCATCTACCTCATCAATGCCAGGCCGCCTGCGGTGCTGGAGCGCTTTCGCCAATACCGGCTCGGCGACATCGGGCTGTGCAGCGTGGTGGCGGCAGAACTGGCGTATGGCGTCGCCAAAAGCGGCTCGGCACGCAACCGCCAGGCGCTGGAGATGTTCCTGGCCCCGCTCACGATCCTGCCGTTCGACGAGGCAGCGCTGTGGGCCTATGGCGACCTGCGCGCCGATCTGGAGCGCCGTGGCACGCCCATTGGCTCGCTCGACACCATGATCGCCGCCCATGCCCTGAGCCAACAGGCTCTGCTGGTCACCAACAACAGCCGCGAATTTGCCAAGGTGCCCGGCCTGCAGTTGGACAACTGGGTTCCCGTGGCCTGATACGGATTTGCCCTCAACCGACCCGCCCTACTTCTTGCCAGCCAGCGACGCGCGCACCGCATCCGTCCTGGCCACCACCGTGTCTGCGCAGGCTGCGATGCGCTCCACATCGCAGGTGGCCAGTTGCCGGTCGATCAGGGTGTCCTTGCCGGTGGAAACCCAGCTTGCTGAATAGACGATGGAGCCCGCGTCCTGCGCCGACATGGTGGCGATGCGCACGGTGAGCTGCGCCTTGGACGCGGGCTCCTTGTAGCGCATGGAGCTGCTCTTGCGAATGCCCTCGGTCACCAGGGCGCCGAGGCGCGCGGCCTGCGGGCCATCGGCCTCGGCCACGACGGCGACGTCGCGCACGGCTGCAGCCGTTTGTGCATGCGCCTGCGGCAGCAGGCCGGCCACGGTGGCGATGGCCGCAGCAGCGGCCCTGGCGATGGTGGTTCGGTTGTGGTTCTGGGCCATGGTGTTCTTCTCCCTCGGGTTATTGGCTTGTTCTGCAATGCGCCATGGCAACGCGCGGTACGCGGCGCTGGCTTTCCATGGACATCGAGGCCGAGAATAGGCGCGCGCCCCGCCCAAAAATGCAAGCCTTCGTAACATCCGGGCCGCGCGGCACAAAAAGCAACAAGGCCATGCAAGCGCTGCATGGCGGCCTGTGCCGCAAGGCATGACGGCGGGCAGCCCCGCTGCGGCGTATGTGCAGGGGCCCCGAAGGTTCGCACCGAACCGGCCTTTGGAAAAACTTCACTCCCACCTCATAGGGATGGCGACACGGCACGCAACAATCGTGCACCATCCACGGGACCTTCACAGCCTCGCAGCCATGCCAGCACGACCCCGCCCCTTTCTTGCCCGTTTCACCCAGGCCGTGCTGGCCGGATCGGCCGTGGCGCTGCTGGTGCCCTTGCTGGCCGTGGTGATCGAGTTCGCCTCGCTGCCCTTGCTGCGGCCCGACGGCACGCCCGACGACGGCTACACGCACACGATCACCACGACCCTGATGGCCTGGCCCTTGCTGTACCTGGTGGTGGCGGCAGCCCAGGCAGTGCTGTTCTACCTGCTGGCGCGGCTGCGCCTGCTGCGCTGGCCGGTGGCGACAGGCCTGCCGGCGGCCCTGGTGGGCGCAGGCCTTCTCGCCCTGGGGACCGGTGCCCTGCCCGCCACGGCGGTTGCAGCGTCGTTCGCGGCGGGCGGCCTGGTGGTGTGGAGGATCGCTCTGCCAAAGGCGCACAGAGCAAGCCAGGGCGGTCCGGACCTCGGGCGCCGGCCGGTCTTCAGCCTGCCAGCCGCCCCCGCACCGCGCGCAGCCCGACCAGGAGCCCCCCGCAGACCGCCATGATCGCCACCGAGACCAGGAACGGCGCCCCCGGCAGCGCCCGTGTGCCTGTGGGGGCGTGCTTCATCCCAACAGATCCAGGCAGTCCAGGTCTTCCACCGCATCGGCGATGCGCCCGATCTGGGGCCACCAGACATAGGCCGACATGCCCCGCGCGAACCGGGCGAGGGGCGTGCGCAGGTGCAGCAGCACCGCAAGCCGGTAGTCCTGCTGCAGCGCCTCGCGCGGATAGCCGGACACTCCGCTGGCCACGAGGGCCGCATGGTAGCGGTCGAGCAGCGGCATCTCAAAGCGCGCACGCACGCGGCGGTCCCACTGCACCGCCATCATGTACGAGAGATCCCACACGCCCACGCCCTGGTGCCAGCCGTCCCAATCGATGAGCTTGGCCACCCCAGCCGCGTTGCCGTCGCGTGGCACCATCCAGTTCCAGACGTGGGCGTCGCCATGGACGAGGGTACGGTGTTGGAACTGGTCGGCGCGCTCGACGAGCTCCGCAAACGCGGGGAGAAACCGCGCATACATGTCCCGCGTGCGCTCGTCCAGCGCATCGCCGGCCTGGGCCTGCAGGCGCTGCCAGGCGCCGTCCTGCCAGTCCGATGCGCGCAGGCGGTCCCACAGCGTGGTGCCGCCCGTGCCCGGCGCCTGGCCGAGATCCCGGCCTGCGGCGTGGAAGCGCGCGAGCGCCTCGACGATCTGCCCGTTGCGCTCCAGGGTTGGCGGCAGGGGGGCCTCGCTGGGCCGCATGTGCGACTCCGACAGGTCCTCCATCAGCAGCCAGGTGCGCCCCGTGGGTTCATCCACGCCGCCGGCAAAGAACCGGGGGATGACAGGGCTGCCCAGGTGCGCGGCGATGCCCTCGTAGAACGGCAGCTCCGGCTGGCCGTAGCCGGGGTGCGACACCTTGAGCACGGCGCGCGCCGGGACGCTGGCGACCGGATCGCTCCAGTCCAGCACCACGCCCACCAGGTCGGAGAGGTAGCCCGGGGCATCGATGTCCCTGGGCGTTGCGGACCGCAGGGAGGCGCCCCCCAGCTGCAGGTGCCGCTCGATTTGCGCGGCCAGAAAGGCGGGCGCCAGCAGGCGCGCGAGGATCGATGGGTCCAATGGTTCCTTGGGGTCTGGTGATCGGCGGGTGATTGTCGCCGAACCTCAGCCCGCAGCGGCCAGCGCCGATGCCAGGTCGGCGAGCATCCCGATGAGCGTTTCCGGGCTGACGGGCTTGACCAGGTAGTGGTCGAAGCCCGCCTCCCGCGCCCAGCGCATGTCCTGCTCCTGCCCCCAGCCCCTGATGGCCCACATCTGCTAAAGGCCTGCCGTCGGTCCCGGGCTCAGAGGCTCAGCCATACACGCATCAGTGAAAGTAGCTGGTGGGTGTTCACCGGCTTGGCGATGTAGTCGCTGGCGGCCGGCCTGCAGGCACTTCTCACGGTTGCCCTGCATGGCCTTGGCCGTGAGCGCCAAGATGGACAGCGTGCGAAAGCGCCTGTCCTTGCGGATCTCGCGCAGGGGCTCGCAACCGTCCATCCCTGGTGTGTAGCGGCCACGGCGGTCACTACCTTGACGATGCCGCGCACCTGCTCGAAAACATCGTGTGCCTCCCGCCAGAGCGCGAGATGAGTGTAGCCCTTTGTAAATTCATCGATGCAGAAGAGAACCGGCAGCACAACGCCCTCTGAGGGGCTGTTCGAGCGCCTGGCGCATCACCCATTTGAGTGCTGCCCGAGCGCGGGGAATCTCGCCACAATGGCGCCCACGTTCACTTTCCTGTGCCTGCCGATGACCCTCCTCGCCATCCTGCTGATTGCCGCGCTCGCGGGCCTGGCCGCGGCCATCGCCTGGGGCGGGCCGCGGGAGATCGCGCCGCTGGCCAGCGTGAACAGCCCGTTCGAGGGCGTGGACTTCAGCGGCCTGCCCCCGGTGCAACGCTATGCGGCGCGCGATGGCACACGGCTGGCCTGGCATGCCTATGCACCGACGGGATCGCCCGCCGCGCCGCGCCAGCGTGTGGTGCTGGTGCATGGCTCCTCGTCGCGCGCGCGCTCCATGCATGTGCTGGCCCAGGCGCTGGCCGCTGCGGGCCACGAGGTCGCGGCCCTGGACATGCGCGGGCACGGGGATTCCGGCGCGCGCGGGCAGGCGTCCTACCTGGGGCAGATGGAGGATGACCTGGAGGATTTCCTGCGCGCAGTGCCCCATGCGGGGCCGCAGACGCTGATGGGGTTCTCTGCGGGCGGCGGCTTTGCGCTGCGCTTTGCCGGCAGCGCCCGGCAAGGCCTGTTCGAGCGCTATGTGCTGCTGGCGCCCTTTCTGCACCAGAACGCACCCACCGCGCGGCCCGACGTGGGGGGCTGGGCATCGGTCGGCCTGCCGCGCCTGGTGGCGCTGCGGCTGCTCAACCAGCTGGGCATCCGCTGGTGGAACCATTTGGTGGTGCTGCGCTTTGCGCTGGACGAGGCCTCGCGCCCCCACCTCACGCCCAGCTACTCGTACACCGTGGCGATGAACTTCCGCCCCCGGGGGAACTACCTGGGCGATATCCGCCAGGCACGCAGGGCGCTGTCCATCGTGGCCGGGCAGGACGACGAGGTGTTCCACGCCGACCGCTATGCCCCCCTGTTCGCACAGGCCGGCCGGCCCGTGCCCGTGGCCGTGGTGCCCGGCACCAGCCATATTGGCCTGGTCCTGGACCAGCGGGCCGTGCGCACCGTGGCGCAGGCCTGCGCGGCCTGAATCTTTGTCCACCAAGGAAGTGAGCCCCATGCACCGCTGGAAGACCCCTCTCCTGTGCGGCCTGGCCTTCGTGGCCACGGCACTGGCGTACAACGCCGCCACCGCGGTGGACTTCGCCAAGTGGCTCTGCGCACTGCCGCTGCTGACCTGGCTGCTGCTCAAAGTACGGCCGCGTCCGCCGGCTGCGCCTCCAGTGGCTTTTGCAGGCTGACCGACATGCGCACACCCCAGCCTGCCCCACCGCTTGAACCCAACCGCCCCGCCCCCAAAATGAAGCTGTCCGAACTGCGAATTGCCAGCCTGGAGTTTGCCTTCAGCGCCGCGCTGCCCATTGGCGCCTGGTTCATTCTTCTGTCGCCCGATGCGGCCTCCGGCATGCCCTTCCTGCAAAGCGCAGGCTCGTTCCTGGCCCACGCATTCACCGGGGCGGATGTGTCGCCCACGATGCGGGTGCACTACATCCTGTTGACGGTGCTGCCGCTGCAGCTGCTGCTTCTGTCCGTGATGACCTGGCGCCAGGCCAGCCTGACGGGCCAGTGCCGCTTCTGGTGCATCTACCTGGGCTGGGTCGCCACGGTGATCGCGATTGCGCTTTTCTACTGGCCTTCAGCAATCGCCTCGGCCCTGGCCACCTACCACGCAGGCAAACGGACGGTGATCTGACCTGTTCACGAGCAACGCACACGCACCAACAGCCCATGGCATTCGAATTCATCGCCGGCAACGGCCCGCAGATCCGCAACCCGGCCCACCCTGTCGGCAGCATCGACCACCATGAGCTGCCGGCGATCCTGCGCCTGCTCGCGCACGCGGACTCGTTCTTCCTGCACCGGATCTTCGGCCTGTACGAGGACCAGACGTTTTCGACGCAGGAGGTCGAGCAGGCGCTCTCGCACCTGGTGCCGCTGCTGGCCCAGCCCCTGGAGAGCGATGACCGCACGCTGCTGCACAAGCTCATCGCGGTGCTGTCCTATGCCAAGCTCACGCAGCAACCCTTGCACGGCGTGGCACACTGAAGTGAAGCACCCCCTGAGTCGCTTCGCGCCTTCACCCCTCTCTCATATTGCTTCGCAATCTGGGAGGGGGACGCCCCCAGCGCACGCAAGCGAAGCGCCGCATCCGCGGCTTGGCGGCCCTTGCGCGGGGGCACTGGCCTGGGCAGCGCCAGTTTCATGCGTCGCGGGTGGCGCGCAGCGCAATGGACAACTGAAGTGAGCCCCCCCTGAGTGCCCTGCCCCAAGCCAGAGTGCGGCGTGCTGCCCGCGCCTGCCAATGCGCCCATGGCCTGGGCACCACCGGGAGGTGACGGGAATCACCGTTAATTATCCCGGGCCAATCCACAATGGTTCACCTTTCCATTCTCTGATGCGCCCTTTTCCGGGTGCCATGTTCGCCATCTTCAATTTCTGATCGCGCCAGGCGATGGATATCCATCGCCCTGAATTTCTGCAGCCCGGTGTTTCTTCCATGGTCATGGCGGCGGGGATTGGCACGGCCGATCAAACCGCGCAGGCCCTCCAGCTGCGCCATACCGAATCACGAAAAACATATACACCAAAGAGCAGGGAGATATTCACATGCAGGCCACCCTTGACACCAACCTATTCAATTCGGCTGCAGGGCCTGGCAACGCGGCGGCAAATACAACGCTCCGGGTTGCGCGCGGCCTTTGCGCCGCCCACTGGTGGCGGCGCACTGTGCGCGTCGGATTATTTCTGCTCGCCTTCATGCTTGCGCTGGTAATGGCGCGGATGATTCCCGCCTTCCAGTCGCCGGACGAGATAATGCACCTGCACCGGGCCGACATGATCGCGAACGGCCAATTGCTGCTGGAGAAGCCCGCGCCCGATGCCAGCGGCCATACCGGGGGTTATGCCGACCTGCATCTGATCCGCTTTGCCACCTGGATGGCGACGATCACCGGAAACCGCAAGGCCGATGTTTCTCCCGGCTGGCTGATGGACGAGGCCTCGCGCCACGGCTGGGCAAACGACCGGCATTTCGTGGATGCCGCCGGCACGGCCTATTACCTGCCGCTGATTTACCTGCCGCATGCCACCGGCCTGGCCATCTCGCGCCATCTGGACTGGTCGATGCGGGCCAGCTACGACTTCACGCGCGCCCTGGTGGCGCTCACGGTGCTGGCCTTGCTGGCCTGGGCCTGGCACCTGCTGCCACCCAACCTGCTGGTGCGGGCCCTGGTGCTGATGCCGATGTCTGCCTTCCAGATCCTGTCGCCCACCATCGACGGCCTGTGCATTGCGATGACGCTGGTGCTCGGCGGGCTGGCCGTCGCGCAGTACCAGGCCCAGTGCAACGGTGGCACCGCGGCGCCCTGCCGATGGCGGTATGCCGCCATCCTGGGCTTCACCTTCGTGCTGGTCACCTCGCGCACCAACCTGCTGCCCTTGCTGGCCCTGCCGCTGTTGCTGCTGTGCCAGCGCTTCTCCTGGCCCCGGCTCGGCGGCTTCGTGCTGCTGTGCGCGGCCAGCCTGGGCTGGACGCTGTTCGTGCTGCTGACCACCATGGATGAGCGCATCGAGCGCTCGCACACCACGCTGCAGATCGTGCAGATCTACCTGGAAGATCCGCTGTACTTCCTCGGCCTGGTCGGCAGCACGCTGGCCGACAAGGACAAGGGGTACATGCTGGTCTACTCGTTCGTCGGGGTGCTGGGCTGGCTCGACACCCTGATCCCCAGGCCGGCGATGCACGGGATCTGGGCCGTGCTGGCGGCGCTGGCACTGCTGGCCACGGCCTACGCGGGGCGCGAAGAGCGGCAGTACACGCTGCTGCGCGCGGTTCTGACGGCCTGCGCCGCCACCAGCACCCTGCTGGCCTTCTTCGCCATCGCAGTCACCTGGAACGACTACCCCGCGCAGGTCATCTCGGGCGTGCAGGGGCGCTACTTCATCATGCCCGCCCTGCTGTTCGCGCTGGCGATCGGGCCGCTGGAACATCAGCGCACCCCCGTGCAGCAGGCCACCGAGTTCGGGGTGAGCGGCGCGATGGCCGCGTATTTCCTCCTGGTGCTGGCCGTGACCCTGTATGGGCGCTACCAGCTGGCGGCGTTCTGACCGCCATGTCGGCGCCAGCGATGAAGTCGGTTGCGCTGCGTGCGCTTGCGAACGGACGTGCCTTTGAGCAAGTGTCAAACTGGCCCCATGATTGCCGCTGGCAACCGCTGCTCCAAAGGCCATGCCATGTTGAATACGAGCACCTCCCGTGTGGGCGCCTTCCTGGCCGGCGCCATGGTCGGGGTGTTCCTTCTGGTGGCCGTTCCGGGTTGCCAGTGGGGCGATGGCTTGGCGCTGCTGCCGCCCGACATGGCCGCCATCGAGGCCACGCTGGACGATGGCGTGCTCCGGGCCCGCATCGAGACCGCCCTGCTGCTCTCGCCGGTGGTGGGCAGCACCCGCATCGCCGTTGACGTGGTCCAGGGCGCCGCACTGCTCAGCGGAGCTACGGATGACCCCGTCCAGGTCGAGCTGGCGCTGTTCGTCGTGACCAACGTGCCCGGCGTCATCAGGGTCGAAAGCATTTTGCTCACACGCGCGCAGGCCCAGGCGTCCGCTGCCGGGCAGCGCGAAGTGCTCGATGTTGGCGCAGCCCGGGCCAGCTTTGTGCGCAACGGGACGCTCATCCCCATGCCAGGCCCCGACAGGGCGGAGCCCATGTTCCTGCAGCGCCCTGTAGCAGGTGAAGCCAATGAAGCCGATGGTGCCGCGCTGCAGGCCAATGCTGCCTCCAACAGCAGCGCCAGCTTCGCCACCCGCAGCCGGGTCATGATCTACGGGGTTCTGGGCATCGCATCCGTGCACGACGAGCTGCTGATCAAGCGCTGACTCGGCAAGGGCTGCTCCCCGGTGGCTTTCATGCGGCCACCCCCATCAGTTCGGTGTAGATGGCCTTGTCGGCGGCATAGCAGCTGCAGGCCTGGGCCTGCATGCCCTGGCGGTCCAGCACCGTCATCTCGCCGCGCCGGTAGGAGATCAGGCCGCTGTCCTGCAGCGCGCTGGCGGCCACCGTGACCCCCACCCGGCGCACGCCCAGCATCAGGGCCAGAAACTCGTGGGTGACGTGAAAGCAGTCCGTGCCCGCGCGGTCCTGGCTCATCAGCAGCCAGCGCGCCAGGCGCGGGCGGATGGTGTGGTAGCGCTCGCACGCAGACGCCGTCGCCTGCTGGTGCAGCCGCACCAGCACGCTGGCCTGCAGCAAACGCAGCAGGGCCGGGTTGGTGGCGGTCTCCGTGCGCAGCGCGGCTGCGCCGATGCGCCAGCTGGCGCCTGCGCCCTGCACCAGTGCCCGCCAGGGCGTGCTGGCAGCGCCCAGGATGAGTTCGGCCCCCAGCATGGCCTCGCGCCCCACCATGCCCACCTCCAGCGAGGGGTGGCTGTCCACCCCCACCACCAGCGAGACAAAGCCCTCGCGCGGAAAATAGGCATGGCTCAGCGGGGTGCCGGGCGCGCTCAGCTCGGCCGACAGGGTGAGTTCGAATGGCTCGCACTGGTCCAGCAGCTGCTTGCGCGCAGCCTGGGGGAGCCGCTCTATCAATTGGTTTTCGGTGGATGCCATGGCCTTCTGTGCTCTTGTCATGCGGCACCTGAAAGAAAACCAGGCGCCGCGTGTCCAACTCCAAGCCTGGTCTTCGGATGGTGGGGCGGCTGGCCAGTGTGGAAGCTGCAGCGGCGGTTGACTGTCTGTCAGCGCACATAGGCGCTGGCGCTGAGGACTACGTTGCGACGGTGCCGGGCAGCAAGCGGTCGTATTCCCGCTTGACCACGCCATAGCATTCGCAGGTGCGTGCTTCGAGCCCCGGGCGGTCCAGCACGCTGATGTGCCCCCGCGCATAGCTGATCAGCGCGGCCTTCTGCAGCTTGAGTGCCGCTTCGGTCACGCCTTCACGCCGCACGCCCAGCATGTTGGCGATCAGTTCCTGCGTCATCACCAATTGGTTGCCCTGCAGGCGGTCCAGGCTCAAGAGCAGCCAGCGGCACAGCTGCTGGTCCAGCGAATGGTGGCGGTTGCACACCGCCGTCTGGGCCATCTGGGTGATCAAGGCCTGGGTGTAGCGCAGCATGAGGTGCATGACCGGGCCCGAG
This sequence comes from Acidovorax sp., assembly GCF_034519795.1. Taxonomy (GTDB): domain Bacteria; phylum Pseudomonadota; class Gammaproteobacteria; order Burkholderiales; family Burkholderiaceae_C; genus Acidovorax. The sequence continues at coordinate 46,796 of NZ_JAXHOB010000011.1, read as the reverse complement.
CGCGCGAACTCTTCCTTGACCACATCGGCGCGCAACCGAAAGCCCGAGCCCGCGCTTTGCACCACGGCCCGGCTCGGCGTGGAGCCACCGCCCATGAAGATGGAGATGCCCACCACCCCCTCGAAGCCCACCACGGCAATCTCGGCCGAGGCGCCGTCCTCCAGCACATACAGCAGCGACACAATGGCATTGGTGGGGAAGTAGACGTAAGGCGTCTTGCCGCCCGATTCGTAGAGCACTTCTCCCAGCGGCAGCTTCACCGGCTCCAGATCAGGCAGCCAGCGCAGCCATTCGGCCTTGGGCAGGGCTGCCAGCAACTGGTTGCGCAAAGCGGGATGGGGCAAGGTCAAGGGCGCTCCGTTCATGGGACGATTTCGATGGGGCAGGCAAAACCCGCGCGTTGGGCTACCTTCGAGGCTGGCGTATCTGCCCCCCAATGTCTGTACGGTATCGCACATAGCGCCAGGGTACCGGCAATAGATTGCCAAAAAGGCTGCACGCTGTGCCGTTGCGCTGCCATGTCTCTATTTGTTGCGGCATTGTGCGACAGCGCACGGACGGGCCCACCTCGCGCCTCCATGCTTCAGACAGCACCGTTGCACCGCTCGGGAGTTACGGACCCTGCCTTGAAAACCACCGCTGTAGGCGTGATGCAACCCCCGAATGCAGGCGCGCCTGCAAGCCAGGACATCAGTGAAAGACCTGCCCATGCAGCCCAACGAATCGGAAAAACAAGCCGCAGAGCGGGCACAGCTCGTCGCCACCGCCGCAGTGGCCCGCTGGGAAACGATCGTCGAGGTTCTGACCCCGATCCTGGGGCACAGGGGGGTTGCCGCGCTGTACCGGCGCACCTTGAACGTCGCCGGCAGCGCGCATCCTTGCCTGATCGAGGCACACGAGGATGAGGAGCCCGTCAGCTTCAAGCGCCTGCGGCGCGTGCTCGCACAGCAGGATCCGGACGCAGCGGCTGCCGCCACCGATGCATCGCTGCAAACCTTCCGTGAGCTGCTGGACAGCCTGATTGGAAGCGCCCTCTCCCAGCGGCTGCTTGGCTCCGCAGGGTCCCCCATCTTCAGCGGCTCGCCCGCGCAGGACTCCCAGACATGAAGAGCAAAGTGACGATCAGGCAACTGGCCACCGGGGTCCCCGGCCTGGACGAGGTGCTGGGCGGCGGCCTCTCGGAGTTCTCCTTCAACCTGATCGCCGGCCAGCCCGGGTCGGGCAAGACCACGCTGGCGCACCATATGATGTTTGCGCTGGCCACACCCGAGCGCCCTGCCCTGTACTTCACGGTGCTGGGCGAGCCACCGCTGAAGATGCTGCGCTACCAGCAGCAGTTCGGGTTCTTCGACAGCGAGAAGGTGAACCACGCCATCCAGTTCATCAACCTGTCCGACGCCACCCTGGAGGGAGACCTGGACACCGTGCTGTGGCGCATCACTGAGGCGGTGCAAAAGCAGAGCCCGGCGCTGGTGTTTGTGGACTCGTTCCGATCCGTGGTGCTGGCCAACGAGGTGCTGGGCAAGTCGCAGGCAGAACTTCAACAGTTCGTGCACCAGCTGGGCATGCTGATGACCAGCTGGCAAGCCACCACCTTCCTGATCGGCGAGTATTTCAACGAAACCGATGCCAATCCGGTGTGCACCGTGGCCGACGGGCTCATCTGGCTGCGCCAGAGCGTGCAGCGCAACTCCATGGTGCGAAAGATGGAGGTGCTGAAGATGCGTGGCCAGCCGACCCTGCCGGGGCTGCACACCTTTCGCATCGAAAGCGATGGCATCCGTGTCTTTGCGCCCGTGGGGCAGGAACCGCAGGCGCCTGCCCCAGGCACAGCAGCGGGGGACCGTGCGGGGCGCCTGTCCATCGGTGTGCCGCAGTTGGACACCATGCTCGGCGGGGGCCTGCCGCGTGGCTACTCGGTGCTGGTGGCCGGCCCCTCGGGCTCGGGCAAGAGCATCCTGGCGGCGGCCTTCCTGGCCGAGGGCGCCCGCCAGGGGGAGACCGGCGTGATCGCCGCCTTCGAGCAGCAGCCCAGCGGCTCGCGCAACCCTGTGGTGGCCGCACTCATCGCCCAGGGCGTGGTCGGCATCGTGGACAGCCGCGCGCCAGACCTGTCCATCGACGAGATCGTGCACCTGCTCGTTGCCGAGATAGAGCGCCTGAAAGCGACCCGCGTGGTGATCGATTCGCTCTCGGGGTTCGAGCTGGCGCTGGCCCCCACGTTCAGGGACGACTTTCGCGAATCGCTGTCGCGCATGGTCACCGCACTGGCCCGCAAGGGGGTCACGGTGCTCATGACGTCGGAGCTGGAAGACCGCTACACCGACCTGCGCTTCAGCCCCTACGGCACGGCCTTTCTGACCGATGCCATCATCATGCAGCGCTACATCGAGATCGACAGCCGCCTGCGCCGCATGATCGCCGTGGTGAAGATCCGCGCCAGCGCGCACTCCGACGCAATGCACCTGTTTCGCATCGACGACGATGGCCTGCACATCGAAGACCGCATGGCGGGCTACGAGGGCCTGCTGGGCCCACGCCCCACACGCCCATCGGCCCCGCGCGTGGCCGCCACGCAGGGAGCCCGCTGATGCCGCAGCCAGACGCTGATCAGGCCGCGCAGGACCTGCAGGCGGCGCCGGTGGTCCATGCCATGGCACTGGTGGCCACGGACCTGCGCATCGCCTCGCAGGAGCTGAACGAACTGGTGCTGCAGATCGACAACGCGCGCGGCCTGCTGTCCGACCTGCACACCGAGCTGGAAGACGCCAAGGCGCTGGTCGATCCCGCCGCCAACCAGCACCTGGTGGAGGCCAACGCGCACCTGGTCATCAGCGCCCTGCAAAGCCAGGCCGATGCAGATCAGGTCACGCAGGAGCTGACCGCGCTGTCGCGCTCGGCAGAGCTCGACGGGCTCACGCAACTGCCCAACCGTGCCCTGCTGCACGACCGCTTCGTGCAGGCCATCGCTCACGCCAAGCGGCACCACACCCGCCTGGGTCTGCTGTTCATCGACCTGGACAAGTTCAAGTCCATCAACGACACGCTCGGCCATGCGGCCGGGGACACGGTGCTGCAGCAGACCGCCCGCTGCATGGAAGCCTCGATCCGCGACGTGGACACCGTGAGCCGCTATGGCGGCGATGAGTTCGTGATCCTGCTGACCGACATCGCCGACGTCTCGGACGTCAACCTGGTGTCCGACAAGGTGGCCGCCGCCATTGCCACGCCGATGACACTGGGAGACGAGCAACTGGTCATTTCTGCCAGCATCGGCGTGTGCGTCTACCCGGACGACGGGCTGGAGCTCAATGACCTGATGCTTCGCGCAGATGCGGCCATGTACCGCGCCAAGAGGATGAAGGACGAAGATCTGCCACCGCCCGAACCCGCCAGCGACCAGTGAACCTGGAGCTCACAAGGCCCGGCGCAACCAGCCAGTGGCCGGGGCTTGCGGGAGATCCTTCGCATCGATTGCAAAGCGCGGCACCGCACAGATGGGTGGGCACAGGGGCCGCAGACTGAAGGCCCCTCCCCACTCAGGAACCACCATGAAAAGCGACTCCCAACTCAAGCAGGACGTCACCGCCGAGCTCCACTGGGAACCTGCGGTCAACGCATCCCAGATCGGTGTTGAGGTGAAAAATGGCATCGTCACCCTGGCGGGCCATGTCGACAGCTACACCGAAAAGTGGAATGCCGAACGCGCCGCCCAGCGCGTCGCTGGCGTCACCGGGCTGGCCGTGGAGATGGAGGTAAGACTCCCAGGCCCGAGCCAGCGGGACGACGCAGACATCGCCCGCTCGGCGAACGACCTGCTCAATTGGTCGTCCTCGCTTGCCAAGGACAGCATCCAGGTCATGGTTGAAAAAGGCTGGGTCACCCTGACCGGCCAGGTCGGGTGGGACTTCGAGCGGCGCGAGGTGACTTCCAGCATCCGCAAGCTCATGGGCGTCACGGGGGTCAGCGACCAAATCACCATCAAGCCCGTGGTCTCCGTGACGGTGCTCAAGTCCGACATCGAAGCGGCACTGAAGCGGCGTGCCCACAACGATGCCGCGATGATCACGGTGAACGTGAAAGGCGCTGAGGTCTATCTGTCCGGGACAGCCCACACCTGGGCTGAACGGGACCTGGCAGGCCATGCGGCCTGGAGCGCGCCTGGGGTACAGAACGTGGTGGACAACATCGTCGTCACCTATTGAACCTGCAGCGCTGACCGCCCCGCGTGGGGGGCGGTTGGCCACCCCGTCACTTGAGCAGCCCCATGTTCAGCAAAGCCATGCACTGCAGCACGGCGGGGTATTCAGCCCCGTCCGCCGCCTGCCCGCTTCACACCGCCACAGCCTCTTTGGCAAGGCCCCATGCCTGCGACAGCTTGGCTGCACGCCTGTGGTAGGAGCCCTTGACGAGTTCTGCGCGCGCCTCGATCAGTGTGGCGGCGTCTCCCTTGGCGCGGCTGAGCTGGTTCTTGAACGAAATGGCCTTGTCCCTGGCCTCCGTCTCCAGGAAATCGACCCGGTCCTTCGCGCGCTGGACATAGGCGTCCAGGCGGCTACTGGTACTGGCGATCCTGGATTGCCATCCTGACCTGGCAGCGCCGCTGGCACGGGACGCCTCGGCCTGCAGCTCATTGATCTCTGACTTGAGCGCAGCGACGTCGTGGTCGAACTGCTCCTCGACCATTTCCGTGCGGCTTCGCCGGAACACCTGCGCGCCAACGGCTTCCAGCGCCGCGTCCACCGGAATGACCCATTCTTCTTCGATCTCGGCCACCAGAGCGACTTTTCCGGGGGTCAGAAAGCGTTCGGTCTCCTCTATGAAATCGCGGCCAACCCCTGCCACCCAGAAGTCGTGAATCGCGCCGGCAACCGAACCGGTGACCGCGCCCAGCGCCACACCCAAGGGGCCGCCCAGCAGGCCGATCATTCCCCCCACAGCCAGGCCGACACCGGCGCCGATGCCCCCCGGGTCCAGGGTCTTCTTCACTCGGACGGTGCCATCGGCGTCCTTGAGCAACACCCCGCTGGAGTACAGCGTGATGTCACCCGCTTCATGCAACTTGCGCAGGGCCTGCAAGCCTGACTGCGCTGCCACTTCGTTGTCGAAGATCGATACCAACATCTTGTTCATTGCCAATCCATTTCTTTGCCCGTTGGAAAACCACGCACCCACCACCCGCGATGGCTTTCAGCCGGTGGCGTTATCGATGGATTTGCGCAGGCGGGCTGTTGCAGCACTGACACCCGCTTCGAACTCCTTCCACCGGGCCACGGTGGCCTGCTTCATCTCCGCCAGCTTGGCTTCTGCGGACTTCACATCCCCTTGAAGAGAGGATATTTCCTGGTCGATCCTGGCCTTGGCATCGGTGGCAGCGACACCCGCCCGCTTCTCCAGGTCCGCCACCTTCGCCTTGGCGCGGGCGATGTCCTTGTCTGCATCGGACAGGAACTGGTCTCGTTTGCTCGTGTCGTTGGCATACTTGAACTCAGGCATGGACTGGATCGAGTCCTTCGTCGCGCCGGCCATCACCAGCCTGCCTGCATGGTCCTGGATCTCGGACACCGGAATCGCCACGTCGTGGCGCCCTATGCCGACAAAGCCGCCGGCGCTGACGATGACGTACGAGACGTTTCGTTCGGGAGAAATGATCAGGTCATCGACCTTGCCCACTTTCTTGCCGGCGTCGTTGTAGATGGTCTTGCCCATCAGCGTCTTCTTGACGCTCCAGCCCCTGGCAAGCTGTACCGACTCGGTCACCGTGGCGTCGAGCGTGGTGGTTGCACCGGCAACCTGGGACCAGGCGGGCGTGTTCAGGCACAGCGCGCTGCAGGCTGCCAGCGCGGCCAAGGCCAGGGGGGAGGGTTGAATCTTCATGGTGGAGTTCCTCGAATGTTTGCTGCCATTGCGCAACGGGTTGCGGATGCACCCCTGCACGAGCTTGTAAGGACTTCGGGGTGCTCCGTCTGTTCGACAACGCACGCCTGCAGACAACCCACCGCAGCCCCAGCCCCAAGGTTCGCCACCGCACAGACCGCAGGCCTCGGACGGGGTCAAGCTCAGGGTCCACTCAAAGACCCCGGGGGCCCCATGAAAACCGATAGCCAACTGCCGCAGGACGTGAGCGCAGGGCTGCAATGGGAGCCGTCCATCCGCGCGGCGCACATCGGGGCAGACGTGATCGCGTGCCGCGACCCGCTTGGAACAGTCATCGGCGTTGCCTGGGCACCCTTCGGAATGCAAGCGCGGCCCGCGCTGCAGCGGGCTTATTTGGGTTTGAAGCCCCCGCAAGCACGGGCTGCCGCCCTGTCCATCCACACCGTGCCTCACACAGAGGTTTCCATGCACCATTTCCTGTCCAACAACCGCGAGGAACTGATTGCGCGGTGCAAGCGCAAGGTGGCCGAGCGCCCCCGGCGCAAGGCGACCGACCAGCAACTGGCCCATGGGGTGCCCCTGTTCCTGGACCAGCTCACCCGCACCCTGGCGGCTGAGGAGGATGACGATGCCGCGACCAGCGTTGCCATTTCGGGCCCCTCGGGCGGCGACACGGGGGCCCTGTCCGAGATCGGCGTGAGCGCCACCGCACATGGAAAGGAATTGCTGCTGCTGGGCTACACCGTCGACCAGGTCGTCCACGACTACGGCGACCTGTGCCAGGCCATCACCGACCTGGCGTTCGAGCGGGATGCGCCCTTTGCCGTGGCGGAGTTCAGGACCCTGAACCGGTGCCTGGACAACGCCATCGCCGACGCGGTGACGGAGTTCAGCTTTCAGCGCGACGCGCAGCTGTCCGTGCAACAGCTCGCTGGCGAGAAGCAACGCCTCGGATTTCTGGTGCACGAGCTGCGCAATGCCCTGGGCACGGCCACCCTGGCAGTGCGGGCGCTGGAGCTGGGCCAGATGGCCATCAGCGGCGCCACCGGCGCAGTGCTCAAGCGCAGCCTGTCCACGCTGGGCTTGCTGATCAGCAGAGCAACCGCCGAAGTGCGCGGCGAGGGCTCGGACGGGCCCCAGGCTTTCTCCGTCGCCACCTTCATCTCCGACGTCGAACTGGCCGCGCGCCTGGACGTAGGCCTCAAAGGCGCCGTGCTGGAAGTCAGTGCGGTGGACCCTGCGCTGGCGGTCGAAGCCAACCGCGAACTGCTGCACGCGGCGCTGGCCAACCTGCTGCAGAACGCTTTCAAGTTCACGCACGAGAACACCGTGGTGACGCTGACGGCCCATGCCCTCGGAGAGCATGTGCTGATGGACGTCGAGGACCACTGCGGCGGCCTGCCCGCAGGCGGCGCCGGAAGGATGTTCATACCGTTCCGGCAGAGCCACGACAACCGCGCGGGCCTGGGACTCGGCCTGTCGATTGCCCGCCAAAGCATCGAAGCCGACCACGGCACCCTGACCGTGCGCGATGTTCCGGGCTCAGGCTGCGTGTTCACCATCTCGCTGCCCCGGCATTCCATGCCATAGGCCTTGCAGCAGGGACCACCGTCTCCGGCCCCGGTCGGCTTCGGAGGAGTGGCGATGCCCACGCCGGGAGCCCCCTGCCATTTTCGTGTGCCGCCATGCGCCGAGACGTTCGCCAGCGCACAGACCCAGAGGCACCTGGGTGCCAAGCTCACGCTTCATTCGCGATTCGGAGAACACCCATGAAGACCGACAGCCAACTGCAGAAAGATGTGAGCGCGGAGCTCGACTGGGAGCCGTCGGTGAGCGCTGCCCACATTGGCGTGGAAGTGGAGAACGGCGTGGTCACCCTGGCGGGGCATGTCGACTCGTACTCCGAGAAGACGAGCGCCGAGCACGCGGCGCAACGCGTCTCGGGCGTTCACGCCATAGCCACTGAACTCAAGGTTCGGCTGCCTGGCGGGAGCAAGCGCAGCGACGCGCAGATTGCCGGATGGGCGCAGAACGTCCTGGGCTGGACATCGTCCGTTCCTCCTGGTGCTGTCCATGTGATTGTCGAAAACGGCTGGGTCACGCTGTCGGGCTGCGTCAATTGGCAGTACCAACGGCGGGCGGCGGCAGAGGCCGTGCGGCATCTCACCGGTGTCGTAGGTGTCAGCGACAAGATCGAGCTCAAGCCTGCGGTGACTGCCAGCGCGGTTCAGTCGCACATCGAGGCTGCGTTGATGCGCTCGTCCATCTCGGAAGCGAAGAAAGTCACCGTGACATTGCGCGGGACGGAAGTCACCCTGGCCGGAACGGTCAACAGCTGGGAGGACCGGGAGATCGCGACCAATTCGGCGTGGGGCACTCCGGGCGTGAGCAGCGTTATCGACACCCTGACCTTGGCGCACTGATGCCCGTGCAACCAGCCAGCGGGTTGGCAAGGCCATGAGACCAGGCGGCCTGACCAGGAGCCTGTCGGACCTGGAAGTCGCCGACTGCAAATCGCTTTCGACGCTCCAAGCCCTACAGGCTCCTAACCCATAGAACAAGGAATTCACCATGTTTGAGCTGCCCGACGCACTCCTGCTGGCACGCATCCAGTTTGCGTTCACGGTGAGTTTCCACTTTCTGTTTCCCGCCATCACCATCGGGCTGGCCAGCTACCTGGCAGTGCTCGAAGGCCTGTGGCTGAAGACCGGGCGCGCCGACTACATGGACCTGTTCCGTTACTGGATCAAGATCTTCGCACTGGTGTTCGCCATGGGGGTGGTCTCGGGCATCGTGATGTCCTACCAGTTTGGCACCAACTGGGCCGTGTTCTCCGACAGGGCCGGCCCGATCATCGGCCCGCTGATGGCCTACGAGGTACTGACCGCGTTCTTCCTGGAAGCCGGCTTCCTCGGCGTGATGCTTTTCGGCATGAACCGCGTGGGCAAGCGGCTGCACTACACCGCCACGTTGATGGTGGCCCTGGGCACCTTCGTTTCGGCGTTCTGGATCCTGTCGGTCAACAGCTGGATGCAGACCCCGACGGGCTACGCGATCAACGCCAACGGCCAGTTCATCCCGGCGGGCAGTTGGCTGGCCATCATCTTCAACCCGAGCTTTCCCTATCGGCTGGCGCACACCCTGTCAGCCGCCTATCTGACCACCGCCTTTCTGGTGGGCGCCGTCGGTGCCTGGCACCTGCTGAAGGACCGCACCAACCCACGCGCGCGGCTCATGTTCTCGATGGCGATGTGGATGGCGGCCATCGTTGCACCGCTGCAGATCGTGCTGGGCGACCTGCACGGCCTGAACACGCTGGAGCACCAGCCGGTGAAGGTGATGGCGATGGAAGGTCACTACAAGAGCCACCCGCAAGGTGCGCCGCTGATCCTGTTCGGCATTCCCAACAGCGCCGAGGGCCGCGTCGACTATGCGCTGGAAATCCCGAAGCTGTCTTCGCTCATCCTCAAGCACGACCTCGACGCCCCCATGGCGGGCCTGGACACGGTGCCGGCGGCCGACCATCCGCCGGTGGGCATCGTTTTCTGGGCGTTTCGCACCATGGTGGGCCTGGGCTTCCTCATGGCCGGTCTGGGCATGCTGAGCTTGTTGGCACGCGCCCGGGGCCGGCTGTACGACTGGAAGTGGCTGCATCGCTTCGCACTGGCCATGGGACCGTCGGGCCTGGTTGCGGTGCTGGCCGGCTGGGTCACCACCGAGGTGGGCCGTCAGCCCTGGACCATACAGGGACTGATGCGAACCGCCGAGTCGGCCTCGCCGCTGTCAGCGCCTGCGGTGGCGGCTTCGCTGGTGGCCTTTGTGGTCGTGTACTTCGCGGTCTTCGGGGCCGGGGTGCTCTACATCCTGAAGCTGATGGCCAAGCCGCCCATGGTGCATGAATCGGCCCCGCCCAACATCCCCGCGCGCGCCGCCGGCACCACGCCCGCCGTGGCCTTGCGGCCAGACGTCCTGACCACCGAATAAGGGAAACGGCATGAACATCGACCTGACGCTGGTCTGGGCCCTCATCATCGTGGTGGCTGTCTTCATCTACGTGGTGCTGGACGGCTTCGACCTCGGCATCGGCATCCTCTTCAACACCTTCGAGGTGGGCCAAGACCGCGACACCGCGATGAACAGCATCGCGCCGGTGTGGGACGGCAACGAGACCTGGCTGGTGATGGGCGGCGGCGGCCTGCTGGCGGCCTTTCCACTCGCCTACGGCCTGATCTTCTCCGCCCTTTACGCGCCCATCATCGCCATGCTGCTGGCCCTGGTGTTTCGCGGCGTGGCCTTCGAGTTTCGCTGGCGAGATCCGGCCCACCGCGGCTTCTGGGATCTCGCGTTCACCGGCGGATCACTGCTGGCCGCTTTCTCGCAAGGCATCATCCTGGGCGCGCTGCTGCAGGGTGTGGCCATCAGCGGGCGGGCCTACGCCGGCGGCTGGTGGGACTGGCTCACACCGTTCTCGCTGCTCACCGGGGTGAGTGTGGTCGTGGCCTATGCGCTGCTCGGATCCACCTGGCTGGTGATGAAGGCCGAAGGCGCGCTCCAGCGCCAGGCGATTGCCATGGCCTGGTGGCTGGGCGGCGCCACGCTGGCGGCCATCGGGGCGGTCAGCATCGCCACCTTGTTCCTGAGTGCCGACTACTTCAGCAACTGGTTGGCCTGGCCCAACCTGCTGTGGGTGGCCCCGGTGCCTGTGTTGGTGGCCTTGGCCAGCGTGGCCTTCGTGCGCAGCCTCAGGGCGGGCAATGAGACAGCGCCATTCCTGCTCACGCTGGGCATCTTCCTGTTGAGCTTCGTGGGCCTGTGTGTCAGCGTGTTCCCGTACATCGTGCCAGGTGCAGTGACCATCTGGGACGCGGCCACCGACCGCAGCGGCCAGGTCTTCATGCTCTGGGGCACTGCCTTCGTGCTGCCCATGATCCTGGGCTACACCGCCTGGTCGTACTGGGTGTTTCGCGGCAAGGTCGCCGCAGACGGGTACCACGCATGAAACCCCGTCTCTTTCGTTGGCCGGCCATCACCACCCAACGCTCCGACGAGCCCCTGCTGCCGCTGTGGAACCGGCTGCTCTGGATGGCCGGCATCTGGGGTGCAAGCACCACCGCGCTGCTGGGGGTGGCAATGGTGTTGCGCTGGGTGCTGAAGGGCTGAATTGCGTGCCCCAACGGGCGCGACGTTCGATGGCAAGCGTCGGCTACCGCACAGACAGCACTCACTGAAGAACATACCCTGAGATGTGCTGTCACTCGCTTGCGGAGATCCACTATGAGCTTTGAAGGCTCTTGATTTTCTGGGCGGACGACACTTCGCCAGGGGCAGCAAAAGCACCGCTGGCCTGGGCTGAAAAATGAAATACAAAGACTACTACGCCACGTTGGGTGTGCCGCGCGATGCCACCCTCGACCAGATCAAGAAGGCCTACCGCAAGCTGGCCCGCCAGTACCATCCGGATCTCTCCAAGGATGCCGATGCCGAGGCGAAATTCAAGGAGCTGGCAGAAGCCTATGTGACCCTCAAGGATGCGGAAAAGCGCAGTGCCTACGACCACATCGGCAAGCATGCCCCCGGCGAGGAGTTCCAGCCGCCGCCGGCCTGGGACCGCTCTGCTGGCAGCAGCGGCCCCACATTCGCGGACATGGACCTGGCCGACCTGCTGGCGGCCATGGGGCACGGGCGGGCGGGCCGCCAGAGCGACCGAGGCCCCGCGCCGGGCCGCGATTTCGACACCACGGCCCGCATCAGCCTGGAGCAGGCGCACCAGGGAGCCAAGCTCACCCTGGAGCTTGATGACGGTGGCGCCGGGCGTGCGCTGGAAGTGACGATTCCGGCGGGCGTGCGCGATGGCCAGAAGCTGCGCCTGCGTGGGCAAGGTGGCAAAGGGCACCAGGGCGGCCCCAACGGGGACATCTACCTGCACATTGCCCTGGCGCCGCACCCGCTGTTCCAGGTGCAGCAACATGACCTGTACTTCCACCTGGCGCTCAGCCCCTGGGAGGCGGCCCTGGGTGCGCAGGTGGAGATTCCCACCCTGGGCAACCCCATGCTGCTGACGGTGCCTGCGGGCACCTGCCACGCCCGCAAGCTCAGGGTGCGCGGGCAAGGCCTGGCCAATGGCCATGGCGGCCGCGGAGACTTCTATGCCGTGGTGCACCTGGACATTCCGAAGACGCTTTCTGCCCGCGAGCGGGAGCTGTTCCAGGAACTGGCCGGTGCATCGGATTTCAACCCCCGTGAAGCAACCACCCTGGAGCATGCCCATGGCCCCACAAGCACATGACTGGCACTGGCTGGACCAGCGCGCCAGCGTCAGCCTGTCCGACCTGTCCCGAGCAAGCGGGCTGACCGCGCAGGAGCTGGCGGAGCTGGTCGACTACGGCGCCATCGCGCCACTGACCTCGGAGCAGGAGGAGCAGCACTTCAGCGCGCAGTGCCTCGTGCCGCTGCGGGCCGCGGTCAAGCTGCGCGTCACCTATGACCTGGACATCTTCACGGTGGTGCTGCTGATGGACGGGCTGCAGCGCATCGAGGTGCTCACGCACCGCATCAGGACACTGGAAAGCCAGGTAGCGCGCCCCCATGGCGCATTGCCACAGGCCATGCCAGAGCCGATCGATGTCACGGCCGAGTACAGGCCGTCCTGAACACAGCCAGGATCTTCAGGCAACCTTGGTCATGTAACCCATCCACGGCCAATAGGTCAGGGAGAAAATCACCAGCAGCGCAGTGGCCGCCAGCGTGATGGCGATGCCGGTGCGCACGAAGTCGCGGGCATCGAAGGTACCGGTGCCGTAGGCAATCATGTTCTGGGGTGCGTTGACGGGCAGGATGAAGCCAAAGCTCACCACGAACTGCAGCAGCATGGTCATGCCGACCACGTTGATGCCCGGGGTCTGCACCGCCAGGAGCACGCTCATGATGATGGGGATCATGGTCGATGCCAGTGCCGTGGCGCTCGCGAACCCCAGGTGGATCACGATCAGGAACAGCGACAGCAGCATCAGGATGGCGAACGCGCTGGCCTGTTGCAGGCCCAGGTTCTGCACGATGAGGTGAGCCAGCCACCCGGCGGCCTGGGTCTTGAGCAGTGCCGTGCCGATGCTGATGCCGACCGCGAACAGCACCACCGTGCCCCAGGGAAAGCCGCGCTGGGACTCCCTCCAGTCCATGACGCCCAGGCGGGGCAGCAGCATCAGGGCGATCGCCGCGATGGTGGTGGACGAGGTGTCGAAGTCGTGCAGCACCTTCTCGGTCGCCCAAAAACCCAACAACGCCAGCACGATGGCCAGCAGCTTCCACTCCCTGCTGCTGGTCTTGCCGATCAGGTCGAGCTGCCGCCGTATCGTGGCCTGGCCGCCCGCGATCTCCTTCATCTCGGGCTTCATCATGCGCGTCATGATGAAATAGACGGCGATGCTCAGCAGCGCGGAGAACGGTGCTCCGGCGATGAACCATTCGAGCCAGGTGATGCTGGCCTGCAATTGCTTTTCGATGAAGCCGATGGCCACCATGTTCTGTGCGGCGGCGGTCTTGATGCCCACGTTCCACACGCTGGCGGTCTGCGCGGCGGTGATGACCAGCAGGCCGGCGAAGCGGCTGCGCCTGTCCACCTGGAAGGCCAGGATGAAGCCCATCATGATGGGCACGAGGCACGCCACCCGCGCGGTGGTGCTGGGCACGATGAACGACAGCAGAAAGCCCACCCCCATGGCACCGATGACGATGTGGTTGGTGCGCGCATCGACCCGGGACAGCACCAGCAGCGCGATGCGCCGGTCGAGCCCGGTGGCCGTCATGGCCGCGGCGATGAAGCAGGCGGCCGCCACCAGCGCGACCGCACTGTTGGAGAAGCCCGAGAGGGCCAGACCCAGCGCCGCGCCTGTGCCCATGGCTGCGCCGGCAGGCCGGGCCGCATCGGGCACGGCGGCCAGCAGGAAGATCATCAGGGCACCGATGACCACGGCGCTCACCGCGTAGTCCAGCGCCTCGGTCATCCAGACGATGACGGCAAACGCCAGGATCGCCAGCATGGCCTGGCCGGCCGGCGGCAGGCCCTGCGCTGCGGGCATCCACAACACGGCAAGGAGCGCGGCCACGGCCAGAAACAGCCCGGCCGTCTTCACCAGGTGCCGGCCCGGAGCGGGAGGCTCGGGTGGCACGGGCAGCGCGGGTCCGAGGTCAGGGAGTGTGGGCGCAGCGAGTTTCATGATTTTTTCCTTGTGAGCAGCTTGCGCAGCTCGCTGAACCACAGCACGGTGCTGCCCATCGCTCCGCAGACCAGCCATTGGCCTGGCGACAGTGGCGCGGTGCCGAAGGCCAGGTTCAGGACCTCCAGGTGCACCACGCCCACCTGCAGCAGGGCGGACAGGGCCACCGCGCCCCACAGCCAGGGGTTGGTGGCCAGGTTGGCGAAGGCGCTCGCGGTCTCGGAGCGGGCGTTGAAGCAGTTGAACAGGTGGGCGAAGACCAGCACGGTGAAGCCTGCCGTGCGGGCATTGGCCAGGTCGCGGTCGCCCTCGATCAGGCCACCGGGCAGGTACATGTCCATGGTGAGCAGGGTGGCCACGGCCACCACCACACCGATCTGCACCACGCCCCACCACATGGCGGCGTCGATCACCCGCTCACCCGGGTGGCGGGGCTTGCGCGCCATGGCGTCGTCGCTGGTGGGGTCCATGCCCATCGCCAGTGCGGGCCAGGAGTCGGTGATCAGGTTCAGCCACAGGATCTGCGTGGCCAGCAGCGGCAGCACCAGCGCGCCGCCGGGCACGGTCAGGCCGATGACGCCGGCCCCCACCACGCCCAGGAACACGGTCAGCACCTCGCCCATGTTGGACGACAGCAGGTAGCGCAGAAACTTGCGGATGTTGTCGAAGATACCGCGCCCCTCGCGCACCGCTTCGATGATGGTGGCGAAGTTGTCGTCGGCCAGCACCATGCGGGCCGCGCCCTTGGCCACCTCGGTGCCGGTCACGCCCATGGCCACGCCGATGTCGGCGGCCTTGAGCGCGGGGGCGTCGTTCACGCCGTCCCCGGTCATCGCGACGATGTGGCCGTCGGCCTGCAGGGCGGCCACGATGCGCAGCTTGTGCGCGGGCGCCACGCGGGCATAGACCGAGGTGTGGCGCACCGCCTGGGCAAAGGCCGCAGCGTCCAGCGCATCGAGCTCGGCCCCGGTGAGTGCCGTGGCGCCGGGCGGCACCAGCCCCAGGTCGGCCGCGATGCGCGCCGCCGTGCGCGGGTGGTCGCCGGTGATCATGATGACCCGTATGCCGGCGCGCCGTGCCTCGCGGATCGCCACCGCCGCCTCTTCGCGCGGGGGGTCGATGATGCCCGCCGTGCCCACGAAGATGAGGCCGCGCTCCAGCGCATCCACCGCCTGCAGGTCCTCGTGCGCGCCCAGGGGGCGGTAGGCCACGGCCAGCGTGCGCAGGGCGTCGCCGGACAGGGTGTCCACATCGGCCAGTATCTTCGCGCGCAAGGTGGCGTCCAGCGCGACCACGTCCATCCCCACCCGGGCGTGGGTGCACAGGCCCAGCAGCACGTCGGGCGCGCCCTTGCAGATGAGCACCCGCTCGCCGCCGTGCTCCAGGTCCCGCTCGATGGTGGACATGCGCTTGCGCTCGGAGGTGAAGGGGTGCTCGGCAATGCGCTCGAACCGCTTTTTGCGCCGCGCCGAGGCACCGAGCTTGTGCTCGGCCACCAGGAACGCGGCCTCGGTGGGGTCGCCGTGGACTTGCCACGCGCCGTTGTCGGCCTGCTGCAGCGATGCGTTGCCCGCCAGGCTGCCGCCGCTGAGCAGCACCACCTGTTCGGCGTGCAGCGCGCCCGGCTGCAAGGGCGTGCCGGCCCGCTGCACCTGGCCTTCGGGAGCGTAGCCCACGCCCGTGACATCGGTGGCGCCGGAGGCGGTCATGATGCGTACCACCGTCATCTCCGAACGCGTGAGCGTGCCGGTCTTGTCGGTGCAGATGACCGAGGTGGCGCCCAGCGTCTCCACCGACGACAGGTTCTTGATGATGGCGTGGTGCCCGGCCATGCGCTGCACCCCCAGGGCCAGCACCACCGAGAGGATGGCGGGCAGCCCCTCAGGCACGGCCGCCACGGCCAGGGCCACGCCCAGCAGCAGCACGCCGACAACCTCGGCCATGCTGTCGGGCCGGGAGATGAGCAAGATGGTGCCCACCACCACGGCGGCGATGGCCAGCACGGCCACGCCCAGCATGCGCCCGATGTGGGTGATCTCCTTTTCCAGCGGCGTGGGCTGCTCCACCGTGGCGGCCAGCATGCCGGCAATCGCGCCCATCTGCGTGGCCATGCCGGTGGCGACGACCAGCGCGCTGCCGCTGCCCTGGGCGACGAAGGTGCCCTTGAACACCATGTTCAATTGGTCGCCCAGTGCGGCGGGGCCGGGCAGGGGCGCGGGGTCCTTGAGCACGGCCTCGCTCTCGCCGGTGAGCGAGCTCTCCTGCATGCGCAGGGCGGCTGCGCGCACCAGGCGCGCATCGGCGGGCGTGGCATCGCCCTCGGCCAGCACCAGCAGGTCGCCCTTGACCAACTGCGCGCTCGGCACCCGCTGCACCTGGCCGCCGCGCACCACCGAGGCGGTGGGCGCGCTCATGCGCGCCAGCGCGGCCACGGCGTCGTGCGCCTTGGCTTCTTGCACATGGCCCAGCACCCCGTTGAGGAGGACGATGGCCGTGACGACGATGGCATCCACAGGCCAGCCGTGCAGGCCCTCGAACACCCACGCCAGCAGCGACACCACGATCGCGCCCAGCAGCAGGTAGATGAGTGGGTCCTGGAACTGCGACAGCAGGCGGCGCCAGGCGGCGGTGCGCGGGGTGGCCTGGAGTTCGTTGGGGCCGTCCTGGGCAAGGCGCTTCGCTGCTTCGTGTACGGCAAGGCCGTGCTGCAGATCGGTACCCAGCATTTTGGCCAGGTCGTCGGCCTTCTGGGTCGTAAAGTCGGGCGGTGGCGGCACTGTCATGCGAACAGCGCCGGAACGCCCCGGCGGGGCGCCGGATCGACCGGCGGGGCATAGCCCACGCGCGCCCACATCTGCACCGTTTGCGCCAGCCCTGGCGCACCGAGCAGGCGCCTGATGCGGGCATGGGGGGCGGCCTGTTCGGGGTATTCCTGCAGGGCCTGCTGCAGGGGCTGCATCGCCAGACCCTGTGCGGTGGCGGCGAGCTGCACCCGCATATAGGCGCGCCCGGCACCAATCTGTGTGCGGCGGTCGTTGCCCTCGGTCACCATCCACAGGAAGGCAGGCGTGGAGGCCAGCTTCTTGCCGAAATCCTCGATCTGGCTGGTGGTGGCGTAGTCATCGGGGGCCGGGGCCTTGCTGCGGTCGAACAGCCCGAAGCGGTTGAGCCACACGACCGTGGGGTCCAGCAGGTAGAGGCCGTCGCGGTGCTTTTCGATTTCGGCGGCCCCTACCCGCAGCACCTGGTAGGTTTCGAGCACCACGCGCGGCGTGACCATCTCGATGCGCCACGCCTGCGCCGCGATGTCGCGGTGCTGGGCCATCAGCCCGGCCTGGTCCATGCCCACGAAGCCCAACCGCGATGGATAGAGGGCGACGGCGTCGGCCATGGCCTGCCATGCGGCGGCCGGCACCGGGCGCTGGAGGTCGTACAGCTGCCGGTTGGTGCGGCGCTGCAGGACATGGGCGAACAGCGGGTCTTTCTGCACCGCCGGGTCGGGCGACAGCCGCACGCGTGCCACGGGGCGCTGGTCGATCTGCCCTGGCGCGAACTCGCCTTCGGGAAACAGCGTGATCTCGGCCCGCAGCCCGCGCTCGCGCGCGGCCATGTCGAGCAGCTCCAAAAATGTGCCGTGGCTCATCATGGTCTGGCGCGAGAACGGATCGGAGGCAGGCAGCAGGCGATGCAGGTCGCAACGCAGCAGCATCTCGCCGGGCGTGCCGAGGTCCACGCGCCACGACTGCAGGTTGTGGGAGTGCGGCGCCAGGATGGCGTAGCCCAGGATCCACCGGCGGACATCGGCCTCCTGCCCGGGGCCCTGCCATGGCGCGATCGCAGCCGGGGGCATGGTTTGGCTGCAGCCCGCCGAAGCAGCCGCTGCGGCCATTAGGGCGGCGCCACCGGTTACCCTGGCGAATTGGCGTCGATGCATGGCAAGTTCCTTACTGGGCCCGCTGGCCAAGACGGTTCAACCTGGCGAGCCATTGCGCGGCGTCTGCGGGCTTGAGGTCGCCACACAGGCCGATCAGGGTTTCATGGACCGGCGAGATGCCGCACAAGCCGAGGATGTTGCGCTCCAGCGACTTGATGCTGTGGGCCCGGAAGTACCAGCGGTAGACGATGGCGGGCATGCCCATCGTGGCCACCACGCGTGCCGAGCGGCCCGTCAGGCCCTTCTTGCCGAAGGTGTTGCCACCGGCCTCCCGCGTGAATGCAAAGCCGGGCCGGGCCACCTGCTCCAGAAAGCCTTTGAGCAATGCCGGCATGTCGCCCAGCCACTGGGGAAAGAACAACACGATGTGCTCGGCCCAGCGGATGTCGTCCTGTGCCTGCTGCAGTGCTGGTGGGAGCTCGCCGGCCTCCCACGCCTTCTGGCTGCGCAGCAGCGGAAAGTCGAGGCCGGCCACGTCGACCTGGCGTATGGCATGGCCCGCATCGCCCGCGCCGCTTGCGTAGGCCTGGGCCAGCGCATGGCACAGGTGGGGCTCGCTCGCGTCGGGGTGGCCCTGGATCAGCAGGACTCGTTTCAGGGGCATGGGAGGGATCCCGGCAGGCCGTTCCCTACTGGCCTGTGGATCGCTCATGCCTCGATGATCACCTTCAGCGCCTTGGTCTCTGCGGCCCGGCCAAACGTGTCGTAGGCCTGCAGGATGTCCGCGAGCCGGAAGCGGTGGGTGATGAGCTGACTGGCGTCGATGCGCCGGGACTGCACGGTCTTGAGCAGCATGGGCATGGACACGGTATCGACCAGGCGCGTGGTGATGGTGATGTTGTGCGACCACAGCCGCTCCAGGTGCAGGTCGGCCTTGACGCCGTGCACGCCCACGTTGGCGATGGTGCCGCCGGCGGCCACGATGTCTTCGCACATCGTGAAGGTGGCCGGGATGCCGACGGCCTCGATGGCCGTGTCCACCCCGCGCCCGCCGGTCAGGGCCATCACCTGCTGGGCGGCGGTGCCATCGGTGCTGTTGACCGTGGCCGTGGCGCCAAAGCGCTTGCCCACGGCCAGGCGGTTGTCGTCCAGGTCGACCATGATGATCTCTGACGGCGAGTACAGCTGCGCCGTGAGCAGGGCCGCCAGCCCGATGGGCCCGGCGCCGACGATGGCCACCGTGGAGCCGGGCTGGACCTTGCCGTTGAGCACGCCGCACTCGAAGCCGGTGGGCAGGATGTCGCTGAGCATGACCAGCGCCTCTTCGTCCGCGCCGTCGGGAATCGGGTACAGGCTGGTGTCGGCATGCGGGATGCGCACGAACTCGGCCTGCGTGCCGTCGATGCGGTGGCCCAGCACCCAGCCACCGGTGCTGCAGTGCGAGTACATGCCCTTGCGGCAGTTCTCGCAGCGCCCGCAGGCGCTGATGCAGGAGATGAGCACCCGGTCGCCGGCCTTGAAGGTGGTGACGCCGGGGCCCACCGAGTCGATCACGCCCACGCCTTCGTGGCCCAGGGTGGTGCCGGGCTGGCAGGTGGGCACGTCGCCCTTGAGGATGTGCAGGTCGGTGCCGCAGATGGTGGTGCGGGTGATGCGCACGACGGCGTCGGTGGCATCCTGGACGGTGGGCTTGGGGCGTTCGTCCAGCTTTTTCTGGCCGGGGCCGTGGTACACGAGGGCGAGCATGGTGAGGGGTCCTTGTGGGGTGGTCATCAGGGTGCCAGTCCACTGTCTGCGCCATCCCGACAGCTGTCAGTGCGCTGGCGCACGAATCCCCCAGGGAGTTGCTCTATTGCGCCGGCGTTTGATCCTGATCAAACCTGCTGCACACAGGGCTTGCAGGGCCATTGCAACCAAAGCCAGCTAGGATGGGCCCTTTGCAGACACCGCCCGGGCAAGTGCCCTCCTCCCCACTCCCCACCTGCTGCCCCACCACCCCATGCGCCCCACCCCTGCCGACACCGCCCCGCCCCTGGACACGCTGATGGTGGCCACCTGCAATGTGCTCAACCTGGCCAGCCCCGGGCGCCTGTTCTACCCCAACCAGGATGCCTACACCGAGGCCGAATACGGGCGCAAGGTGGCCTGGCTGGGCGACCGGTTTCGCACGCTCAACGCCGACGTGCTGGCCGTGCAGGAGGTGTGGGACGAGGCGGCGCTGAAGGCGGCCATCGCGCACAGCGGGCTGCGCTACGATTTTGTGGCGGTGCCCGGCGCCGAGAACGATGCCACGCGCCATGGTGCCGAGGGCACGCCGCGCGTGGGCCTGGCCACGCGGCTCAAGGTGGAGGCGCTACAGTCGTTCGCCCACTTCCCGCCGGCCTTCCAGGTCGACGTGCCGGGGCTGGGGCCGCACACGCGCTTCGAGCGCCCGCCCCTGGTGGCCACGCTGCGCATGAAGCATGGGCAGCGGGTGAACGTGCTCACGGCGCACTTGAAATCCAAGCGCCCCAAGTTCTTGCAGGACGCGCAGGGCCATGCGCTGGAGGACAAGGACGACCGCAAGGTGGGCGCCCTGGCCTCGCTGCGCTCGCTGGTGATGCGCGGCGCCGAGGCCATGGCCCTGCGCTGCCTGGTGATCGACCTGCTGCAGCGCACCAGTGTGCCGCTGGTGGTGATGGGCGACTTCAACGACACGCCCGACAGCGTGACCACGCAGCTGATCTGCGCCACCAACGAGATCGCCTACGACCGCTCGGCCCGCGACGTGGCGCTGTTCAACGCCTACGATCTGCAGGGCGAGATGGCGCTCAAGAAGGACGTGGCCTTCTCCCACATCCACCAGGGCTCGCCCTCGGTGCTGGACCAGATCCTGGTGAGCGAGGAGTTTTTGGCGCGCGGGCGCAACAGCCTGGGCGACGTGCGCCGGGTGGAGTATTTCAACGACCACCTGCACGAAGGCCGCGACCGCACACGCTCGGACCATGGATTCGTGCGTGCGCTGCTGCGGCTGCAGATGGAGCCGCAGCGTGCGCAGCCTGCCCCCGGCCCGGTTGCTGCGGCCCAGCCACCGGGCTAGAAGGGCACCCTCGCGCAGAGGGCAAAGATCACCCATTTGCCTGCGCACGGCGGTAGATGCCGGTGCTACATTCCTCCGAGAAAAAAGAGGAACAGACAGATGCGTTGGAAAAGCATCGCCATGGCCTGCCTGGGCCTTGCGGCCCTGTCCGCAGGCGCGCAGGTGCACCGCTGCAAACAAGCGGACGGAAAAATGGTCTACAGCGACCAGCCCTGCACCCGCAGCCAGACGGGCGGGGTGATCCTGCCCGACCCGAGCGTGCGCGAAGTGGCCTGGGAGCAGGCGCGCAACCGGGCCCAGGGGGCTGGTACAGCCAACTCCGCCCCCTGCCGCGCAGCCAAGGGCGAGCTGGCCCACCTCGTCGGCCTGCGCACCCTGTCGCCCGAAGAAAAGCGCATCCGCGTGCAGGCCCAGGAGACGCGGGTGGCCGCCGCCTGCGGCACCGAGCCGGCGGGCGCGAACCCACCGCCTGTGGCCGGCAAGGCGCCTGGCGCGACGGCAGCTGCGCCCGTGGTCCTGATCTACTGCGATGCCGGCGTCTGCCACGACAACAAGGGCGGGGTGCACATGAAGAGCGGGCCTGACTACGTCGATTCGGCCACCGGAAAGCGCTGCGCGCGCGTGGGCGCCCAGACCCTGTGCACCTGATCTTCACCTGACCTTCTCCTGATCTGCACCCGAGAAACCCCTCGGCACCCAGGGCACCGCGCCAGCCCAGGCTTTGCAACACGGCGTGCCGGCTGACACAAGTGGTAACGAGGCGCCCAGTAAGATGCCGGACCAAGCCCCGGATTGCGTGCGGGCTACGAGACCAATATGACCATGCCCAGAAGAGCCCCTACCTCCACACCGCCCCAGCAACCCGACGCCCGCGCCAGCCGCTGGCCGGTCCGTACGGCCGCCGCCGCCCTGGTGGCCGTGCTGCTGGCGGCCTGCAGCAGCACGCCGCTACCGCCCTGGAATGCGCCGGGTGCTGCCGCGCAGCGCCCCAATGCCCCGGCCCCGGTGCCCCGGGCGCAGCCAGGCAAGGTGGTGCCCGCGCCCCTGGGTTCTGCCCAGCAGGCGCCCGCCCCCCAACAGAGCGCCGCCACGGGCGTCATCGCCGCTCCGTTGCCGCCCACGGCGCCCATCGTGGGCCGCAACGAGCCCCTGGCCACCCCGCCCTATGGCCCGGCGGTGATGGCCCGCTTCCCGGACCCCACGGTGCGCTACAGCACGCCGGGCCTGGCGCCCGACCGCCGCGCCTTCACCACCAATGCCGAGGTGGAGCAGTGGCTGCAGTCCGTGGCCTCGGGCACGGCAGGCGGCCCCTCGCGCGCCAGCGTGCTGCGCCTGGGCACCTCGCAGCGCGGCGAGCCCCTGCTGGGCCTGCTGCTCACCCGCGCAGCCGGCGACGACCCGGCCAGCGTGGACGCCGGCAAGCGCCCGACGGTGGTGCTCATCGGCCAGCAGCACGGCAATGAGCCGGCCGGTGCCGAGGCCCTGCTGGTCATCGCCCGCGAGCTGGGCCAGGGCCTGCTGGAGCCGCTGCTCGAACGCATCAACGTGATCGTGGTGCCGCGCGCCAACCCCGATGGCGCGCAGGCCGACACGCGTGCCACGGCCAACGGCATCGACATGAACCGCGACCACCTGCTGCTCAAGACGCCCGAGGCCCAGGCCATCGCGCGCCTGGTGCGCGACTACCGCCCCATCCTGGTGGTGGACGCGCACGAGTACACCGTGGCCGGCCGCTACAAGGAAAAGTTCAACGCCGTGCAGCGCTACGACGCACTGCTGCAGTACACCACCACGGCCAACTACCCCGAGTTCCTGACCAAGGCCTCGCAGGAGTGGTACCACCAGCCCATGGTGGCCGCGCTCAGGGCCCAGGGCCTGTCCAGCGAGTGGTACTACACCAATGCCACGGGCGCGGACGACCGCACCCTGTCGATGGGCGGCGTGCAGCCCGACACGGGCCGCAACGTGCACGGCCTCAAGAACACCGTGAGCCTGCTGGTCGAGACGCGCGGCGTGGGCATCGGCGCGCTGCACATTCAGCGGCGCGTACACACCCAGGTCACGGCCATCGCCAGCGCACTGCGCTCCACCGCCGAGCGCGCCGCCAACCTGGAGCAGGTGCGCGCCTTCGTGGTGCGCGACATCTCGGCCAAGGCCTGCCGCGACAACGTGGTGGTCGAGGCCGGGCCCACCCCCACGCAGCGCGAAGTGGTCTTCATCGACCCCGAGACCGGCATGGACCGCCCCGTGCGCGTGGACTGGAATTCGTCGCTGAACCTGCGCACCCTCAAATCGCGCGCCCGCCCCTGCGGCTACTGGGTGTCGCAACAGGCCGCCCCGGTGGTCGAGCGCCTGAAGCTGCTGGGCCTGCAGGTGCTGCGCATCGGCGAAGGCGGCTCGCTGCTGGCCGACACCTACCGCGAGACCGCACGCGAATCGTCCGAGCGCCGCGATGTGCTGGGCACCATCAGCGACAGCGCCGACATCATCCGCGTGCAGGTCACCCCCGTGCGCGCCGCCATCGACGTGCCTGCCGGCAGCTACTACGTGCCCCTGAACCAGCCCCTGGCCCACCTGGCCGTGGCCGCGCTGGAGCCCGATACGCAAAACAGCTACTTTGCGAACCGCCTGGTGGAAGACCTGTCGCAGACGGTGCGCATCATGTCCACGCCGTCGCTGGTGTTTGAAGAGACGGAGTGAGCCACACGCTACACCGGTGAACGCGCATGCCAAGCAGCACCTTGACCAGCCACTTCTGGGTAGGCCGGGCTTCGCAGGAACAGGTGGACAGCTATTTCGCCGAGGCCCCTGGCGGCGAAGACCAGGGCGACCACGCCCCCATTTCCGCCTTTGCACGCGACCAGGGCGCCAACTGGTACGACCATGACTTTCTGGAGTACGGTTGGGACGGTGAGGCGAGCACCACCGGGCAACTGGTCGATGGCTGTTCGTACAGCGACCAATGGGCCGACGAACTGGCCCACCGGGTCGCGGCACAAGGCATTGCCGGTGCCAACTTCTTCGTCTTCATCCGCCAGGACCAGATCGAACAGCCGCGATCGGTGCAGGGTGAAGGGATGTGGCTGAAGTACCTGGGGACCATCACACACCGCATCTGAGAGGCTGAAAATCTTTCGTCCAAGCCCGCCTTGCACGCCAAAACACCCCGGCTCGTCGTTGCAAATGCTCGCCATAGCCCGAGCTATGGCTGCGCTGTGCGCCTAGATCCGAGGCGTTGTGGCGCACCTTTCGGGCACGGCCAAAAAACTCTCAGCCTCTGAGCCGGTGCAATCCGTGGTGTCGGGGCAGAATGGCGCCCATGGGCCCCGACAACACCACCCCCTCCCACCCGCAACCAAGCTACCGCGGCAGCTGCCTGTGCGGCGCCATCCACTACGAGGCCCGCGCCGAGATCAAGGGCGCCTCGCATTGCCACTGCGGCATGTGCCGCAAGGCGCATGGCGCGGCCTTCGGATCCTATGGGAATGTGCCGGTGGGCAGCTTTTCCTTCACGCGCGGCGCCGACCTGGTGAAGCACCGCGCGTCATCGCCGGGCGTCACGCGCAGCTTCTGCCCGGAATGCGGCTCGCCGCTGACCTGGCACAGCGAGCACGGCGATGCAGCGGCGTGGATGTCGTTCTCGCTGGGGACGCTGGATACGCCGTTCGTGCCGGCGAAGGCGTTGCGCAGCATCCATGCGGATTCGGTGCCTGCGTGGCATGGGGGCGAATGGCCGCACGGACCTGGGGCGGCAGGTAGCGCGTAAGCCCGGGGGGTGGAAGATGACATCCGGCGAAATTTGTTCGCAGGGCGTTCAAGCAAACCCTCCCTCTGACGCCAGCGCCTGCGCTGTCAGTTCTTGGGCCTGAAGCCTATCGACAGCCGGGGAGGAACATTGCCGTCCATATCCGCAGGAACCCGCTGTACCATCCGCAGCGCACGAAGCACCGCAGTATCCCACAGGGCGTTGCCGCTGGGGGATACCAGTCTCAGCGCCTGTATCGCACCATCCTGTGACAGCCTGACCTCCACCTCGGCCATGGGGTTGCCCGGTATCTTCTCAGGCACCACGATGTAGGGCCGAACCAGACGCTGCACGCGGCTGGCATAGCTGTCGGCCGAGGGTTCCAGCGCAAACCGGACAGGAATGGTGTCCGACACCGGACCCGGCATGCGGGTGGGAAAGAACACGCTTTGCTGGACCGACTCAACGGCGGCCTGGTCAAGTTCAGCATGGCCGGAGCTTCGCGCCACCTTCACCTCTGTGGGGTACCCGTCTGGCTGCACCTGCGCCCTGACCTGCACCTCGCCCTGCAGGCCCTTCAGCTTTGCGCGCAGGGGATAGACCGGCGGCCGGAAGGACTCGTACACCAGCGTCCCAGGCGGGGGCAGGTTGCCCTCCCATTCCACCCGAACCAGCAACCGTTGCGCACCGGCCGCCAGTGCTGCATCAGACACGGGCCCCAGCTCAGGCGTGGCCAGTGCCAACTCCATCATCCGCTGTGCCGCCGTCAACGCACCACGGGACTGACCCACCCACACCTGCTGGACCTTGCCGTCGGCGTCTACCTCAGTCAGCAGCGTCACCGATGCCGCGTCACGGGTTGAATGCATGCCTTCATCAAGCCGCGCGCTCAACTGCGACTTCAGGCGCTCCAGCTCCTGCAGCACTGCCGCATTGGTAGAGTTGACCTCGCTGTGGAGCCGCTCGCGGGCGGAAGTTGCAGTGACCAACCCAGACATGACGTCCTTGCCTACACGGGCGATGGACGGCGCCACCACCAGCCCCCTGCGCCTGCCTGGGGCGACGGTGGCAACAGCCGGAGCATCGACAGAGGGCGGCACCCTCAGGGCCTTCAGGTGCACGATCACGTGCCGGCCCTTGGCCCGGTCCTCAGCCGTTTTGGACGCCTCGGCAAAACCCTGCACAAGGGTGACAGGCACCGTCTGCGGCAAACCTGCAGCGCGCAGGTACTTCAGGACATGCCTGGCCCGCAGCAGGCCGATGTTGCGAGGATAGCTTTGCATGGTTTCCATGAGATCGCCCCTGCCAACCAGCGACACGGAAAGCACCTGCGATGCCTGCGAGGCATCCCGGATGAATTGATCCAGGCTATCGAACTCGGCATCTGTCAGGTAGGCCTGGTCGGGCGCGAAGAGCACCCGCGCAGAGTAGAGGGTCTGCACCGCCTCCCCCTGGCGGTCCGTTTGCATCCGAAACTTCTCACCGGGTTGCGGTGGCTCGCTGGCATTGAGCCGTGCAATCCCGAACGAGCGCGGGCCAGGGTCGCCGCAGGTATCCAGGTGAACTCTCAGAACATCCACAGTGGCCTGGGCCTCGATATCCTGGTGCGAACACGCCCGAACCGGAACCCCGGATGCGGCACAGAGCTTCCCCATGGCCAACACGCCCGCCAACGCCATCGCGCAATGAACCACCCACCCCCTGCGCCCGCGCGGACGCACGGCATATGCCAAATCGTGCATGTGTTGCACCCTCCCTCGAAGTCTGATCCGTCTTGCTTTTTTAGCGGCCTCATGCGCTGCCACCACGCAGTATGTACCACGCCCAGATGACGGGGGAACGCCCCCGGCGGCGGCGCAATGCACGGCCTCTGCACAACACGCGATACAGTCCGAAGCAGGAGGGCGCCGCGGCAATGCCAGGCAGATTGCAACGGGCTCGCACCCAATACGAGGGAGAAACAATGCGCTGGCATCCATCACGGCTGTTCACCATCCTGGCCATCTCAGCCTGGGGCCTCGGCTCTGGCGCGTTCGCCCAGTCCATCCAGCCACCCCGGCTGGCCGAACCGCTCAAGCTCCAATACCCTGCAGAAGCCCGCAGACACGAGATCGAGGGGGTGACCATCGTCGCGGTGGAAACCAGCGCGTCAGGCGATGTCACCCGGGCACAGGTGTACAGCAGCTCTGGCCACAATCTGCTGGACGCTGAGGCCCTGCGCGCAGTCGCGCAGGCTAGGTTCCATCCGGCCCGCCGCAGTGGCGCTGCAGTGGCGATCCGCTCCAGGCTTCCCGTGGGCTTCAGGCTCGAAGGCCCGCCCAAGCCGCTCATCGCAACCGAGGCCATTTCACTGTTGCCAGCGCCGGTGGAGCCATCCTCCGTGATGCGCGTGAGCATCACGCGCGAAGGCATGGTGTACCTGGGCAGCCGGCCGATGGGCCTGGCCGACATGCCTGGGCAATTGAAGGCACAGGTACAGGAGGGCCGCAACTCTTTGAAGATCTACGCCGATGAAGACGCTCCCTACGGGCATGTGGCCCGGATGATCGCCGCAGCTCAGGAGGCAGGTGTGGCGCAGGTTCTGTTCGTGGTTGCGGCGCCATGAACTTTCAGATCCGGCGCGCGACCACCGACGATGCACCGCGTGTGGGCTTGCTGACCCGCGCCGCCTATGCCAAGTGGGTGCCGGTGATCTGGCGGGAGCCCTTGCCGATGAAAGTGGACTACGCGGCAGCCGTCAGGGAGCATTGGGTCGATTTGCTGCACGTAGACGGCGTGCTCGCAGGCCTGATCGAGATGGTCCCCGAGCCGCAATGGCTGCTGATCGAGAACCCAGTCCACTGAAACCGAGAAATCGGCTGTGCGTGAGGGCCGGGGCGGCAGCGGGCGCATCGCGGCGTTGCGGGCTTTGCCAAGGCGGCCAGCCTTGGCAAAGCCCGCGCCTTGCGCTGCATCCCGCTGCTACCCCGGCGCACAGTCGATTTCTCGGTTTCAGTGGACTAGCGGTCTCGCCCGCCTTCCAGGGCCGTGGGTGCGCGCGCATCCTGCTGGAGCAGGCGCAGCGGATTGCACAGGGTCTGCACCTCGATGGGCTTCGGCTCTATACCAACAAGCAGTTTGCGTCGAATGTCCAGCTGTACCTGCACCATGGATTCGCCGTGGACCGCGAGGAGCCCTTCATGGGCGGGTTCACCGTCTACATGAGCAAGCCGTTCGCGGCCTGATACGGATTTGCCTTCAACCGTAAACGATAGTTGGTCCGCCTTGCAGTGCTACAGCACTGTCTGCGGCTCCCGCCTAGTTCTACGATCGAATGCAAATCCGTATGAGGAGTCTGGTCAGCGCCGGGCACGCCGACGCGCTGCCGGTACGGCGGTGCCCTCTTCCCCGGCCCGGCCCTCCCCCACCAGTTCCTGCGCCACCAGTGCCACCAGCGCACGCAGCCAGCAGTGCGCCGGGTCGTCGCGGTAGCGCACATGCCAGCCCATGTGCAGCGGAAAGGTGCCCAGGTCCACGGGCGCCGGCAGCACCTGGAGCCGCGCATCGTGCGCCAGGCGGCGGCAGATCAGCCGCGGCAGCGTGGTGCAGTAGTCGGTCATGGCCACCATCTCCGGTAGGGCCAGGAAATGCGTGACCGAGACGGCCACATCGCGCTGCAGGCCCTGGCGCTCCAGCGCCTGGAACAGGCCGGCGCGCAGCCGGCCCGGCGGCAGCACGTTGACGTGGCGCAGCTGTTCGTAGAGCTTCTTCGTCAGCTTGTTGCCGACGACCTGCGGATGGCCGGCCCGCACCACGCAGGCCAGGCCGTCATCGCCCAGGTGCTGCACGACGAGGTTGTCCGGCGCGTCCACGATGCGGCCCAGTACCAGGGCCGTGGTGCCGGAGACCACCCCGGTCTCGGCCAGGTCGGTGCCGAACGGCACCAGGCGCAGGCGGATGCCGGGAGCGTGCGCGCGCAGCCGCGCGACGATGGCCGGCATGAGCGCGAACTCCATGTAGCTGTTGGCGGCGATGGTCACCAGTTGGTCGGCGCTGGCGGGGTCGAAGGCCTGCTGGCCCAGCACGATGCCATCGAGCACGCCCAGGGCCTGCGCGATCTGCGGCGCCAGGGCCTGGGCCCGCGCGGTGGGCTGCATGCCGTAGCGCTCGCGCACGAACAGCGGGTCCTGCAGCAGCGTGCGCAGCCGCGTGAGCGCGTTGGACAGCGCGGGCTGCGTGGTGCCCAGGCGCTCGGCAGCACGGGTCACGCTGCGCTCTTCCATCAGGGTCAGAAAGACGGGCAGGAGGTTGAGGTCGTAGCGCATAGATATGCTTTTAACCGTATATCTGGAATCCAGCAAATAAATTGGATGAATTTGTCAGTGGCGCGCATCCTTCGTCCTGTGCAAGCCCTTCTTCATCCACTTTTGTCTATCCAAGGACCCGCCATGACCACGATTTCCGCCACCACCGAAACCCTGTTCACCCCTACCCGCCTGGGTGCCATCGAGGTGAAGAACCGCATTGCCATGGCCCCGCTGACGCGTTCGCGCGCCAGTGCGGACGGCGTGCCCTCGCCCCTGGCGGCCCGCTACTACGCCCAGCGCGCCTCGGCCGGCCTGCTGATCGCCGAGGCCACCAACATCTCGCGCCAGGCGCGTGGCTATGCGTGGACGCCCGGCATCTACACCGATGCCCAGGTGGCCGGCTGGAAGCAGGTGACCAACGCCGTGCATGCGGCCGGTGGCCGCATCGTGCTGCAGCTGTGGCATGTGGGCCGCATGTCGCACACCAGCCTGCAGGAGCACGGGGCCGCACCCGTTGCGCCCTCGGCACTGCAGGCAGGCGGCAACGTGTTCACCGAAGCCGGCTTCGAGGCGCCCAGCATGCCGCGCGCGTTGACACTGCACGAGATCGCCGCCATCGTCGAGGATTACCGCCAGGCCGCGCTGCGCGCCCAGGCTGCGGGCTTCGACGGGGTGGAGGTGCATGCGGCCAACGGCTACCTGCTCGAGCAGTTCCTGCGCGACAGCACCAACCGGCGCGAGGACCGCTATGGCGGCTCCATGGAGAACCGCGCGCGCCTGGCGCTGGAGGTGACCGAGGCCGTGGCCGGCGTCTGGGGTGCGGACCGCGTGGGCCTGCGCCTGTCGCCGCTGTCCACCGCCATTGGCGATACGCCGCTGGACAGCACGCCCATGGAAACGCATGCTTACTTGGCCCGGCGCCTGGGCGCCATGGGCCTGGCCTACCTGCACGTGGTGGAGGGCCAGATGCATGCCGAAGACGGCACCAGCCGCTTCGACAACCAGGCGCTGCGTACCGCTTTCGGTGGTGCCTATATCGCCAACAACGGCTATGACCGCCAGCGAGCGGTCGACGCCACCGCCTCGGGCCACGCCGACATGGTGGCCTTTGGCCGCGACTTCATCGGCAACCCGGACCTGGTGGTGCGGCTGCAGCACCGGCTGCCGCTGTTCAATGCGCCGGCAGCGGGCTATTTTGGCGGTGGCGCCGAAGGCTATACCAAGTTCACGGCCGCGCAGGCGGCATAAGCAAGCACCCTGAGTCGCTTCGCGCCGGCGTATTTCTGGCGCGAGCTGCGGGGCGGGGTTGGTGCCTCCTCTGCCCGCATCCATGGTTGCCACGCCATGGATTCTGCTACCCTTTGAGCTCAGCTTCCTTGCCCCAGGCTGCTGCAGTCGCACGGTAAATTCAACGGCCGGTACACCCGCCGGCCCGCGCCTTGCAGGCAATGACGACGCGAGGGAGCCCTCCCCCACTCCAACCCGCCCATGAAAACGACGACCACCGCCCTCGTAATCGCCTGCCTGGCACTGGCCTCCTGCAGATCCGCCCCAACGACGACCTTCGGGTCCTACACGTTTCCGGAAAACGGCGTGACAGCCACCGAGGAAATCGGTGAACCATTGCTCACCCAGGCCACCGGGATGAGCCGGCCGGCCATCGTCATCCCCACCGACCAGAAGCTGGGTGACTACATAGTCCACCAGGGCAAGTACACGGCGACCAGCCAGAGCAGGGAGTACGTCCGCTTCAGCGGCGTGGCGTTCCACAACCCGGTGACGCAGCGCCCCCACCGCGGAAACCTGTTCGTGTTTACCAAGCCCAATGGCTCGCGCACTGTCTGCCTGTCGCGCACCGTCTGCAGCGACCTGGACCATTCCATCGACAGGGCCATCCAGCTCAGCGCCAATTATTTCCAGCAGACGCTCATCTACAGCGGAAAGATCGGTAACCGCATCACGCTCGGGTATCGAGAGTTCAGCGGCAATCAGGCGCGCCTGGGCTTCAGCAACGACGTGACATACGATCTGTCGGAGTCCAACATTCTGGGCTACAAGGGCGCCCGGCTGGAAGTCATCGACGCGACCAACACCGAGATCACCTACAAGGTGCTCAGCGAATTCAAAAAATAGGCTGCCGACGTACCAAGAATGGCAAGCACTGCACGGTCTTGCCGCCCTCCCCTGCAGCCTTCCCCCAAGGCTGCTACGCTGCCGCTTCCTTCAACCACTACCGATGAAGCGCCCCATGATCGACCTGCACTACTGGCCCACGCCCAATGGCTGGAAAATCTCCATCATGCTGGAGGAATGCGGCCTGCCCTACCGCACCCTGCCCGTGAACATCGGCCAGGGCGAGCAGTTCAAGCCCGACTTCCTGGCCATCAGCCCCAACAACCGCATGCCGGCCATCGTGGACCACGCGCCGCCGGGCGGCGGCGCGCCGGTGTCGGTGTTCGAGAGCGGCGCCATCCTGATGTACCTGGCCGAGAAGACCGGAAAA
Source organism: Acidovorax sp. (assembly GCF_034519795.1). Lineage (GTDB taxonomy): Bacteria > Pseudomonadota > Gammaproteobacteria > Burkholderiales > Burkholderiaceae_C > Acidovorax. The sequence continues at coordinate 15,219 of NZ_JAXHOB010000011.1, read as the reverse complement.
TTCTGGTCCACCGAGCTGCGCCAGCGCTACGCGCAGATGCAGTGGCTGATGTGGCAGATGGGGGGCCTGGGCCCCATGTCGGGCCAGAACGGTCACTTCAAGGTGTATGCGCCCGAGAAGGTGCCCTATGCCATCGACCGCTATGGCAAGGAAGTGAACCGCCTGTACGGCGTGCTCGACGGCCAGCTCGCGCGCACGGGCGCCTATGTGGCCGGCGACGCGTATTCGATTGCCGACATGGCCAGCCTGCCCTGGATTCGCTTGCATGTGGCCTACGAGATCCCGCTGGAGAATTTTCCCCACCTCAAGCGCTGGCACGACACCTTGATGGAGCGCCCCGCCGTGCAGCGCGGGCTGGAGCTGCTTAGGGACCTGCGCAAGCCGATGACGGATGAGCAGAAGAAGGTGCTGTTCGGGCAGACGGCGGAGAGCATTCGCGACAGCGCCAAACAGGCGGCGCAATAAGTGGGCCCGGTGGCAGGTCGGTAGCGCACTCGCGTAGCAGCGCCGTGTGATGCGGATTGGGGGCTTCGCAGGAAGCCTCTGGATCGCTTAGAGTCAACCACCATGCAAACAGCAACATCCTCCTTCGCGGAAGCCGTTTTTTCCGGCTTGATGCTGTTTCTGGTGTTCTGTCCCTCGCCCGCAAGGCTGTTGCTGCTGTGGATAGAGCACCTGCGGGGCGCTCGGTTCGATTGGCAGGACTTGGCCAAGGGCGTGTGTATCCACGCCGCCAGCACGCTGGTATCGCCCGGCCTGCCCGCACTGCTGATCTACCAATGGTCCCAGTGCGGGCCCGGTTGTGGCAGCGGCGTGGTGTTCATCTTCATCCTGCCGGTGGCGTGGGCCCTGTTCTTTTGGGGCAATCGATCATTGAGGAAGGCACAAACGCGGGACGCGGCCAGCCCGCAAGGCGCGGCGGACTGAACTGGGTTGAGGCCTGGCACAGCAGTCCCTTAGACTGCCAAGCCTTCGCATCTTTTCACCCAGAACACCATGGCCACATCCCCCGTTCTTCGCCGCCTGCTCGCCCTGCAACAGCGCCTGGCCGACCTCGATGCAGAACAGCGCCAGGCGGACGCGGACGACAGCGATGGTGGCAGCGACGAGGCTGTGCAAGTTGCCCCCGCCACCCTGGAGGCCAGCCACCAGCTGATGTTCGCGCCCATCGGCGAGCGCTGGCATGTGCACTACCACGGCCTGGCCGCCAGCACCGGGGATACGGAGCAGCCCATCTTTGCCGAGCTGCTGGATGCGCTGGCCGAGCCCGCCGTTGCCCAGGCGCTGCACGCGCTGACCTTCACCGGGCCGGATGAGGGCGCCAACGGCACGCGCGAATGGGTGTTCACGCCGCTGATCGAACGCGGCGTGCCCTTCCCCCACCTGCGCCACCTGGCCATACCGCAGGCCGACAACACGGCGCACAACGCGGTGTGCATCGTGCGCGAAGGCGAGATCCTGGACGATGCGGGCGATGTGGGGCGACTGGTCGCGCTGATGCCCGCGCTCGAATCGCTGGAGCTGCCCCAGACGCCCGACCCGGCCTTCTTTGGCGTGCCGCTGCCCGCGCTGCGCCGCCTGAAGATCGGCGCCGGCCACAACCCCAATGGCTTCATCGGCCATCTTGCGCGCCATGCCGCGCACTACCCTGCCCTGCGCCAACTCGACTTCAGCGATGTGCTGGGCCCGTTCATGCAGCCCGAGGGCGACTGGCCCGCAACCCCTTTCGACGACTACGAAGCGCTGTTCCAGTCGGCCGTGGGCGGCCAGCTGTGGGCCATGGTGCTGCGCAATGCGCAGCTGACCGAGGCGCAGTACCGGCAGTTGCACCAGTTGCGGCCCAAGGCCTCGCTGCAGGTGGCGCACAATTTCCCCGGCTGCTATGTGGGCCATTGGAACCCTGAGGGCTTTGCCTGGAAGCATCTGCTGGTGAACGGCTGAGCCCGACAAGCATGCAGGCGGCAGGGTGTCTAGGGTGATTTCTGTACCTGCTGTACCCGATACACCCGCAGCTCGCCATCCGCGTGGGTCACCAGCAGCCGGCCATCGGCGCTGAAGGCCAGGGGGTACTGCGCCACGGTGCGGACGCGCTGGCGCACCTGGCCGCTTGCCGCGTCGACGACGACCAGTTCGCCAGCGCGCGATGCCGGATGTGCGCGGCGCTCCACCCGCAGGCCGTTGGCGCCGGAGGTGAGGCTGTAGGCCGCATGCGCCGAAGGCAGCGGGCCGTCCGCCAACGACAGCATCGTGCCTGTGCGCATGTCGAATGTGCGCAGCCGCTGGCGCCCCTCGGTCCAGGCATTGAAGCGGGCCACACCCTGCGCCTGGTCGAATGCGAACCCCTGCAATGTTCCGTCCGGCGCAAGGCCCGGGTCGTCCGAGGGGGGCTGCAGCACTGTCGGCGTGCTGTCCCTGCCCAGGTCGCGAAAGCGCGCATAGGGAGGCTTCTGGTCGGTATGCCAGGACCAGACCGAGCCGCCCACCTCCTGGAGTCCCCCCACATGCCATGGCGCCGCATCGCCGTAGCGGCGCTGCGCCTGCACCTGCAAGGACGGCACACCCAACCCCACCGCGAGCAGGCTGGTGGCCGTGGGCGGGTGCTCAGACCCGCAGGCGAACCACAGGCCCTGGCCATCCGGCGCGAACAGCACTGCGTTCTGGATGGACAGGGAGTCGGCAAGGCACGGCGCCCCCGCGTGGCGGTACTCGCCGGCCAGCGCAAAGCCCGGCACAGCATACAGCCGCAGGGCGACCTGGTGGCGGGAAAACTGGCTCTGCACCCGGTCCCCTTGCGTGCGCAACGCCAGCCACCGTGCATCGGGGCTCCAGGCCCAGTCGGGTGATTCATGCACGCCCAGCTCACCCTGCAGCCGGTGCGCGAGCGCGCCCGTGGCCGCATCGATGACAATGACCTGGCGGTTGCGTGCCACGGCGATGATCCATCGGCCATCGGGCGACACCGACGCCCTGCGCGGCGTTTCGCGCACCTGCACCGGGGCGCTGTAGGCGTACTGGAGCAGTGGCTCGCCTTCAGATTCGTCCTGGGCGGGCGGCGGCGAAAGCGCACGCTGCACGGCCAACTGCAGCCGCCCGGTCGCGCCCGGCGCCAGCGCGGCCACCACCATGGGGACCAGCAACGCGCCCGCCAACACGGCTGCGCCCAGCCTGCGGCCGCCCTGCGGTGTTGTTGACTGCAGCACTGGGCCCTGCGGGGCGGGAAGCCCCCGCGCGAAGACCCACAGCGCCACCGCCGCCCAGATGGCGTGCTCCAGCGCCTGGACGACCAGCGCAGAGGCGCGCTTGGGCCACGGCCAGCCATTCATGGCGCTGCGGAACAGCAGGTCGATGCTCACCCCGGCCTGCACCCAGAGCACCCACAGGACTGCGGTGACCAGGGTTGCCCCCGCCACCGCCCGCAGCGGCAGCGCGGGGCGAACCTGCGCCATGCGGGCAAAGACCCAGGCCGGCAGTACCATCCCAGCCGCCACCAGAACGGGAACCAGGCCGGCCGTGGGCAACCAGAAACGGCCATTGAAGTCGCCCGGGTGCTGCCCCAGGAGGGGCAGTACGTTGCGCAAGAGGACGAGCACCACGCTCGACAGGCCCGCCACGGCGATTTTTCCCGCCATCCAGGCAAGGGACATGGCCACGGCGATGCGCCACCATGGCAACGCTGGCAGCGCACGCCGCAGCACCGAGGTGTGCAGCAGCATGGGCGCGGCCAATGCCAGGGCCCCCAGCAGAGCCAACGCGAACGGTAGCCACGAGGCGAGCGGATCGGATGGCCGAACCTCCTTGTTCAGCACGGTCCAGCCCACTGCATTCAGGACCGGCGTGGCTGCATTGGCAAGAATCCAGGCCAGCGCGATGCCGCGTGTCAGGCGCAGCGCAGGGGCGGCAGGGCTGCTGGCCACAGCGCAAGGGGGTGAAGGTGTGTTTGCAAGGTTCACAGGGTTTGGTTTTTCAGGTGGCAAGTCCAGGCCGCCGCAACGGGACCGCGGCGCCTGCAGAAGGAAGAAAGTGTCCGGGCCGTCTGTGAGGGGTGGATGAAGTGTGTGAGGGCAGTATGAAAGCCGAGGCTGGCACTCGCATCGGCACGCCGCCGCAGACCTGCGCAAACCCATGGCGGATGAGCAGAAGAAGCTGCTGTTCGGGCCGGCGGCAGAGAACATTCGGGACAGCGCCAAGCAGGCGGCGAGCTGCTACCAGCCCTGGATGCGCTGGCGACCCCGGCCACCAAGACGCAGTTGTCCTACCCGGTGCCGTCGCTGGTTGGGACACAGTGCATCCATGGACAAGGATGCCAACGTTGCCGCACGCCGCCCACGAGCGGCTACCCTCCCCACGACCTTGCAGATCGCAGCGCTGCTGCCCTGTGTGGCACTGCTGGCCGCCTGCCAGGGCAAGGATGACCTGAGCGCCAGCGGCTGCCTGCCGCTGCGCGCACCGGCGCAGGTGGTGCTGGTGCAGGAGGCGGGGCTGTACACGGTGCGCGACGCCAAGACGCTGGTGCTGTCGGCCCACCCGCGCGATTCGGTGAACGATGGCTTTCACGGCACGCAGCTGGTGCGCACGCTGGCCCCGGGCACTGCGTTGAACATCGACCGGCTGCAGCAGGCCTGGGGTTTCGACGTGGGCAAGGGCCGCATCAGCGCCTTCGGCACCCTCGCCGGTGGCGAGCGCTACGAATACGGCTGGGGCGGTGGCAACACCATTGGCCGCGCCCCGTGGGAGCCGGCCTCGGTGCCCAAGCTGCGCACGGTGGCGTGTGGCGATTGACGGCAGCGAACGAACGAACATACGAACGATCAAGCAAGCAAGCAACCATGCAGACAGGAAAGGAGGCTTTCATGAAGCGGTCCCTTTGTTCCACCGCAGTCGTCGCCGCGCTGCTCCTCGCCGCGGGGGGCCCGGCCCTGGCGCAGACGACGGTGCTCTACTCCGCTCGCCCAGCCATCGGGCTGAGCGTGAGCGACAAGATGGCGGCCCGGCAGGTGCCCGTGGAGTTCACCGTCACCATGCCCGATGGCAAGACGAGCACGGCCACGGCTGAGCCCGAAAGCGATGGCGAGCGTGCGGGCACCGTGCACTACCCCAGCGATTTCGGCAACGCAGGCACGCGTGTGGGCAACTACACCTGGCAGGCGCGCATGGGCGGCAAGGTGGTGCAGACCGGGCGCTTCACCTACCGGCCGTCGAAGGAGGGGCAGTTGCTGTTTGTGCCGGGGTGAGCCAGGGCACCCGTAGCGGCAGGCTCCTGCCGCTCGCGGCCATTTGAGCGGGTTCTGACCAAGCAGCGGCGTGTCCCGGTGCTCAGGCGGCAAGATTGCCCGGCCGCCGTTGGTGGCCCATCAAAGCTCAAAGGACTGCCGGTACTCGGGCACGGTGCAGTCCCAGCCGTAGGTTTCCTCGATGGCCAGGCGCATCGCATCCGCAGCCACCGGCTCTCCGTGGGTCACGAAGACGCGGCGCGGTGAATGCTGCACACCGAGCCAGTCGAGCAGCTGGCGGCGGTCCGCGTGCGCAGAAAATTGCGCCAGATTGGTGACCTCCGCCCGCACCTTCACGTACGCGCCGTGGATCTTGATGGCGTCTGCGCCGTCCACCAGCGCCTGGCCCCGGGTACCCGCGGCCTGAAAACCCGCAAACAGGATCGCGTTCTTTCGGTCTGGCGCATAGGCCTTCAGGTGGTGCAGCACCCTTCCGCCGGTGGCCATGCCGCTGGCGGAGACGATGACCGAGGGATAGCTCAGGCTGTTGAGCCGGCGTGACTCCTCCACCGTGTTGACGATGGTGGTCTGCACGCTCATCGCCTCGCACTCGATCGCCCCCAGGCGATGCTCGTCCGCGTGGTTCTTGTACAGGCCGGTCACGTCCGCCGCCATCGGGCTGTTGAGGTAGACGGGAAGGTCCGGAATGCGCCGCGCGGCCTTGAGCAACTGGATGGCATGGATCAAGGTCTGCGCCCGACCCACGGCAAATGCGGGTGCGACCACGATGCCGCCCCGGGCTGCCGTGCGGTTGATGACCGAAGCGAGCTCGACGAGCCCGTCCTCTTCGGGATGCTGGCGGTTGCCGTAGGTGGACTCGACCACCAGGTAGTCTGCCTTTTCGACGGTTTGCGGCGGCCGCATGAGCAGGTCGTCGCTTCGCCCCACGTCTCCCGAAAACAGCAGACTCCCCCCGTCCCAGGCGATGCGCGCACTGGCAGCCCCGAGGATGTGACCCGCACGCTGCAGCCGCCATGACCAGCCGCTCCAGGGCGAGCATTCTTGGCCGAAGGGGATCACCTCGAACGCCTCGAGTGCCACGCGGGCGTCCTCCTGGGTGTAGAGCGGCAGCGAAGGCTTGTGCCTGGAATGGCCATGGCGGTTGGCGTACTCTGCGTCCTCTTCCTGCAGCCACCCCGAGTCGGGCAGCAGCAATTGGCACAACTCGCGCGTGGCTGCGGTGCAATACACCTTTCCGCGAAATCCTGATTTCACCAACCTCGGCACATAGCCACTGTGGTCCAGGTGCGCATGGGTGAGCAAAACGGCGTCGATGCTGGCAGCGTCCACCGGCAACGGATCCCAGTTGTGCAGCCTCAGTTGCTTGAGCCCCTGGAAAAGGCCGCAGTCGACCAACAGCCGGCGCCCATGGTGGGTCAGCAGGTACTTCGAGCCGGTGACGGTGCCTGTTCCGCCCAGAAAGTCGATGCGCATGCCTGTCTCCGATCCTTGTGGTGGTCCGTGGCTTTGGACGACGCACGCCCAAGCCCTGCCGTGCACACACCTTAGGCCCATCGGCCCTCGACACCATTGACCTGGGTCAATGGCAGACGGGCCCTGGATTGGGCTAGTCCACTGAAACCGAGGAATCGGCTGTGCGTGAGGGTCTGGCAGGGCCGCAATCTAGGCGCCGGGCGCAGCCGGGTTGCACACCCGGCGAGCACGGCAACGACGAGTGCGGCCCTGCCAGGCCCTCACCCTTCGGGCCGGGGTGGCAGCGGGCTCATCGCCGCGTTGCGGGCTTGGCCAAGGCGGCCAGCCTTGGCCGCAGCCCGCGCCTTGCGCTGCATCCCCCTGCCTCCCCGGCGCACAGCCGATTCCTCGGTTTCAGTGGACTATTGATTGACCTGCCTCAATGGGGCCAGGGCCAGGACGCGCACCATGGGCCATGACCATCAAGGAGCTGCCATGTCATTTCTTCAAAGCAATGTCGGGGTGTTGGACCGGGCCTTAAGGCTGGCTGCGGGCGTGCTGCTGATCAGCCTGGCCGCCATGGGAACCATTGGCCCCTGGGGCTATATCGGTTTGGTGCTGCTTCTCACCGGTGTCATGGGAACCTGCCCGATCTACTCCCTGATCGACTTCAGCACCTTCAAGCGCCAAAAGCCATGACCCGCGCCGTGCTCCATCTTGGTGGAGGGGCCACACGATGACGCCCCGTCTATGGATCATTGGCGCACTGGGCGTGGTGTGCGCGGCGGCCGCACTATGGCTGGTGGTGCGGATGTTCGTGGCGTGGATCACCTTCGACTGACCCCGCACCACGCCTGGCCGGGCAGCGGATCTTCATCCCGGCACGCTCCACCACGCGGCCAGTGCTGCCAGGGCCAGGCTGGCCAACAGCGCCCCTGCAATGCGCACGGCGAACCCTGTGCCGCCCGCAACGGCGGCCACCACGCAGCGGGTCAGCGTGTTGGCGCCGATGGCCACCAACACGCCTGCGATCCAGTGACCGGTAGCCACACTGCCAGCGGCATGCATGGCGGCGAGCGCAGCGATGGAGGCGTGGGCATCGAGCAGCGCTGCCAACGCCACGCCGATGCTGCCTGCCGTGTCGCCCAAATGGCGCTGGGCGTTTCCTACCAGCAAGGTCACACCGGCGAGTACCAGTGCGACCAAAATCGCTTCGCGCGGGCGCAAGGCCGTGCCCTGGCGCTGCGGCAGCGCATCGGGCGGGGGTGCAGCGGCATGGCGGGCAAGCGCCACGCCGCACGCAGCCGCCCCCACCGCACCGGCCAGTGCGGTGGGCAGCAGCGCCCATGCAGCGCTGGGCGACAGCGCCGCCGACAGCATCAGCGCCTGCAGCCAGGTGGCGGATGCCGAGACCGCACCGCTGCCCGCAAGCAGCGGGCATTGCTGAGGCTGCAGGCGCGCACGGCTGCCCAGCGATGCAATGAACGCCGTGCTCGATACAAAGCCCGACACCAGCCCCGCCAGCAGCGGCCCGCCGCGCGGCCCCAACCTGCGCAGCGCGACCTGGCCGCCCGCCTGCATCGCCAGGATCAGCAGCACCATCGCGGCCAGCGGGCGCGGATTGATGCCACCCAGCATGTCCAACGGGCGTGATGGAACCAGCGGCAACAGGATCAGCGCCAGGGCGATCAACAGCAAGCCGTCATGCAGTTCCTGCTCGCTGAGCAGCTCGGTCGCGAACCGGTGGAGGTGGCTGCGCGCGGCCAGCAGCGCAGCCAGGCCGGCACCACAGGCTGCGCCCAGCGGCGGCGAAATGGCCGATTGCACCCCGATCATGTAAGTCACGAACAGGGCCATCTCGGTGGTCAGCCCCGGGTCTTTCGAGCGGCTTTTGAAATAGGCAATCGCCGCAAGCATGGCGACCAGCAGCGCACCCACCAGCACCAGTCCTGGCACTGGCAGGCTTTGCGCCAACGCCCCGCCGACCGCCGCAACCGCAAAGCTGCGCACACCGGCCACTTCGCGGTCGTCGCCTTGCCCCTTGCGCCGTTCGCGCTCGGTGCCGATGAGAAGGCCGACACCCAGCGCCACGGCCAGACCCAGCACCGGGAGCACCGTCGCCTGGCTGCTGGCAGTCGAATCCATCGCATACCTTTCTTCATGGCCTTGCAGTGCGAAAAGGCGCAGCACCCTTCAAGTCCCCAGAGGCAGCGCGCAGGACACCATCATCGCGCCCCACGCGGCGCAAGGGCTTGACCCGGATCAAGAAACACCACATCGCCGCAGCGCTGCCGCCCCCCGGCCACGCCCGGCAGCACGGCGAAAAAAATGGCCAGCGGTATCGGCCAAGGATGACCAAGGTCAAAGGGGCAGCGACTCGGGCCATCCATGATGAAGTCCCCCCAAGGAGAACCCCATGTTCAAGCGCATTCTTGTTCCCGTTGATGGCAGCCAGACCTCCAACAAGGCACTCACCACCGCGCTCGGGCTGGCGCGGGAAGGCGGCGCCATGGTGCGCATCATGCACGCCCTCGACGACCTGGCACTGATTTCCGGCTACGACTACAGCGTCGATCTGCTTTCGGTTGCACGCAACCAGGCGCACGGCCTGCTGGCCGATGCGATGGTGACCGCCCGTGCTTCGGGGGTGGATTCGGACTCCCTCCTGGCGGAGATCCCGGGCATCCGGCTCGGTGAGACGGTCGCCATTCAGGCCCGCGAATGGAAGGCGGACCTGATCGTGGTGGGAACCCATGGGCGCAAGGGCCTGGGACGGGTGTTGCTGGGGAGCGGCGCGGAACAGGTCATTCGCACCGCCCCCGTTCCCGTGCTCGTGGTGCGCGGCGGCGAATAGAGCGCTCGCACCGAACGTTTGCATCCCTCAGCACGTGAATGCTGACCAACGTGAAGCAGGCCAGCCATGCAGGTGCCAAGCCTCCAAGCCGACAACAAGGAACGAACGACCATGACCGTCCACTCCCTCCCCCTCCCGTCAGCGCCGTCCTCGGCAACTCCCTTGCGCGGGTTCTGGGACGCTGTGCAGCAGCATCAGTCTGCAGCCATAGCCGACTGCGCCACGTCACTGTGCCACGGCCTTGACGGCATGTGGAAGGCACAGGCACACACCGTTCAGGCAGTGGCGCAACGGCATGCAGCAATTGCCGAAAAGTCCAAGGGCCCATGCACCCCGCGCGATCTCGTGGCACTGCAAACCGAGTGGCTTCAGTTCGGGATGGAAAGTGCTGCCCGGTACTGGCAACAGATGGGATTGCTTGCGCTCGACATGCAAACCTCGGTACTGGGGTTTCGCAATCAGTGTGCTTACCCCGATTTCTTGCTGGAAGCAGCATCCGCTATTGATCGCGCGACCGGACGGGGAATTGCAACCACGCGCTCCTGAGAGCGCATTTATCCCAGTCCGCAACCGGATGATCGGCGGCGCAGCCAAGAAACGCCCGTCACGGAGACAAGAGCCCGCAGACCTGACGGCCGGCAGACTCCTACAGGTACATGTCCTCGTTCACCATCTGCAGAATGGTGGCGTTGCTGCCGCTCATCGTGCCCACCATATACACGGCCCATTGCTCGCCAACACCTGGAAGGACGTCTTCCACGTAGTAGATGGTCCCATTGGCGTTGTTGCCGGTACTGCTACTTGCGAACGAGAAGATCACCGCCTTGCCGTCGTTGGCTATGGCCACCTCGCCCGCCACACTGTTATCGGTCGCCAGACGGATGTCGCCCGTGCCGAGGGAAGCACTCCCGTAGCGTATACCGATGTTCTTCCCAGTCGAAAGGTCCAGGCCGGCAACAAGGACTGTCGCGTCCACCGCAGCGTTCAGTAGAGCGCCCGTTGCGCCGAGAAACCCCGAGAAATCGAACTTGCCGGTGCTGAGCACGCCGTCCAGGGTGTCATTGCCGTTGTTGGAAGCCGTTGCCTCGAAGACATAGGTGGCGGCGCTGCCGACGGTGGTGATGGTGTCATTGCCGCTGCCGCCGCGCAACACGTCGGCACCGCCGTTGCCCACCAGGGTGTCGGCGCTCGACGTGCCCGTGAGCGTGTTGGCGCCGGTGTTGCCGTTCAGCGTGACCCCGCCCTGCGTGCGGGTGCTGGCGTTGATGTTCTCGCTGGTCGTGCCGGTGCTGGTACCCGCAGCGCCCGTGGAGGTCCAGAAGGAGGTGATGCCGCTGAAGTTGTCGTTGACCACCAGCGTCGCGCCTGCCGTGGATGCAAACACCACGCGGTCGTTGCCGCCGCCGCCGGTCACCGAGTCATTGGCGGCATGCGCCACGTTGTCGATGAAGAAGCTGTCGTTGCCGCTGCCGCCGACGATGGTGTCCGCACCCGAGCCGCCATGAAAGCTGTTCGGGCCCATGCCCACGCCCTTGAGCGTGAGGTCGCGGGTGATGCCGCGCATGTCGATAACGCCCGTAGAGGTGCCGTTGGTGTCACCAGACAGGTCGATGGTGGTCAGGTCGCCCAGCAAGCCCTGGGAGCTGACGACGATGCTGTGCGCGTTGGCGGTCGCCGACTGCGCCCTCGCCTGGAGTTGCTCCACCGTGGTCATGCGAGTGAGGTCGCTGGCTGTGTCGAGCACGATGGCGCCGACGATGTTGACCGAATCCGTGTCGGCACCGCCGTCGATGCGGTCCACCACGGCGCCGCCAGTGAAGAAGTCGGCGGCCGCTTCGTAGTGGAAGCTGTCGTTGCCGGCCTCGCCGTTGAGGGTGTCGGCACCGGCCCCGCCGGTGATGAGGTCCGCACCGGCACCGGCGTTGACGGTGTCGTTGCCGACGCCCACCGTGATGGTGTTGGCCCCGGCCCCGCCCGTCACCGTGAGGTTGCCCGTGGCGCCACTGGCCGTCAGGTTGCCGCCCACGAGGGCCACGCTGGCCGCAAATCCGCCGGCCAGCGCCAGTGTCTGGCCGGCAGTAAGGGCTTGCGCATTGATCGCCTGCGCCGCCCCCAGCGTGACCGAGTTGTTGAATGCGGCCAGGGTGAAGCTCTCCACCGCCGCGTGCAGGGTCTCGCCGCTGCCGAGCGCGCTGTTGAGGATGACCCTGTCGTCGTTGCCCGTGGCGGCAATGCCGCCGGTGAACTGGTTGTACTGGTTGGCCCGCATGGTGATGGCGCCGCTTAGCTCCAGCTTCTCTACCGAGCTGGTCGTGGCGCCCACGATGTTGGCACCGTCGGTCGCAACAAGTACGTCGGCAGCGTGGCCCAGTTGGTAGTTACCGGTGACCGTGGAGCCACCCACGTTCACCGTGGTGGCGTAGCTCAAGATGCCGTTGACGCTGGTGCCTGACAGCACGGTAACGGAGTTCGAGCTGCCACTCGACACGGTGTAGGTTTCCACCTCTGCCTGGGCCGTGACCGCGCCACCGGTGACGATTGCCACGAAGTCTGTCGAGCCCGCCGCAGAAATCTTGGTCAGCGCCTCGTGCTGGGCCTGCGTCATGGTGATCCCGCCGGTCAGCGTGAGGTCTTCTGCCTGGGTGGCCGCGCCGGCATTCACGCCGGAGACATTGGCATTGGTGCCCGACGCGACGATGGTGTCGCCTGTGTGGCCCAGCAGCCAGGTGCTGCCCAGCACGTTGAGGTTGCCGACGTCCACCGTCGTGGCGTGGGCCGCCAAGCCGGTGATTTTTGTCGCGACGGCAAGCGCCGTCAGCGTGTTGGCGCCGCCTCCCGACAGGACATAGGTTTCGATGCCGGACCTTGCGGTGACGGCCCCGCCCGTGGTGATGGACACCTCGTCCGAACCGCCGGTGGCACTGACGGAGGTAAACGCCGCGTGCTGCGCCTGCGACATGCTGATCGCACCGTTGATGGTGAGGTCGTTGGCCGTGGTGGCGCCACCGCTGTTCACACCCGAAAGGTTCACGCCGTTGCCCGCGTTGATCGCGCCGGAGAAGCCGTTCAGGATGTAGTTGCCGGTGACTGCCAGGCCGGGGGCGACGACCAGTGTCGCCTCACCCGAACCGCCCGTCACGTTGGTGGCCCCATGCGTGATGAGGATGGTGTTCGGAACGCTGGAGTTTGCCACCCTGTAGGTTTCCACATCGGCGCGGGCGGTGACGGTGCCAGTATTGGTGATGGTCACGCTGTCCGACGAACCGGGCGCCGCGATGCTGGCCAGCGCCTCGTGCTGCGCCTGGGTCATGGTGATGCCGCCGGTCAGCGTGAGCTTGTCGGCCGTGGTGGCGGCACCGCCGTTGACGAGGCGAAGGTCGGCGCCGTCGGTGGCGACCAGCGTGTCGTCGCTGGCGTGGCCCAGCGCCCAGGTGCCGGTGGGCGTGGCGCCGGCAATGGCCAGCGTGGTACCGGTGCCTGCGGCGCTGCTCACGTTCTGCGCTGGCGCGCCCAACACTACGCTGTTGGCAAAGTTGCCCAGCACGAAGGATTCGATGCTGGCGGCGAGCGTGCCGCTGGCCTGGGTGGTCACGGTCACGATCTGTGTGCCGGTGGTGCCGTTGGCCAGCGCGGCCTGCGCCGCCGCCATGGTGTAGTTGCCGGCGGCCAGCACGATGCTGTCGATGCCGGCGACCGAAATGGCCGAGATGTCGGCGGGCGCTGCGGTGGCGATCACGCTGTCCGCGCCATTGGCCTTCAAGGTGGCGGCGACGCCCCCGCCCAGGGCGGCCAGCGTGTCGCGCACGCTGGTGGTACCCGCATCGGTCAGCGTGCCCGCCGCCCCGCCGGTGCCGATGCGCCCGATGGCCGCCTGCGCGGCCGTGAGCGTGTAGTTCTGCCCACTGGTGAGGGCAAAGCCGGTGACCCCGGTGCCGGTGAAGGTGGTGAGGTCTTCCCCACCGGCATTGGCCACCACCAGGGCGGTGCCCGCGCCGGAGAATGCCTTGCCATTGGCCAGCGCGCTGGCGATGGCCACGGTCGTGCCCCCTGGCACGATGATGCCGGCCAACGGGCCCGTCAGCGTGGCGGTGCCCGCGCTGCCGCCGCTGCTGGTGAAGGTGAAGGTGCCGCCCGCCTCGGTCACGTCGACCTGCGTGCCTGCACTGGTGAAGGACGCGATATCGCCCACGCCCTTGGTCACCGCGAACACCGGTGGTGGTCCACCGCCGCCGCCTGCGCCCGGCGAAGCCGGCTGGTCGAGCACCAGCTTGGCCGCGGCCACCGAGGCCGGGTCCTGCGTCACGTTCTCCAGCACCTTGGCCAGGGCCGCGAAGTCGGTTTCGGTGCGGCCCGCGATCTGGGTGTGGTAGTAGGCCACCTCGGCCTTGTTGTCCAGCAGCGCGCGTGCGGCGGCGTACTGCGCCGGCAAAGTGGGCGAGTCGAGGGCCTGCACGGCGGCCAGCATGATCTGCTGCGGCGACACGCCGGCATTGAAAAGATCCGCCGCCAGACGGTGCAGCCCTGTATCGGCCGCCAGGCCCATGCCGGCCAGGAACTGGGTGGCGAAGGCATCACCCGCCATGCCGGCCGGGTAGCGCGCCTGGAACTGCGGCAGCCCCGCCAGCGCCGAGGCCAGATCGGGCAGGCTGCGGCCCAGGTCTTCGTAGACCTTTTCCACCAGCGGCATGTAGGCACTGCCGGGGGAGATGCCCAGCATGCTGATGACGAGTTTGATGAGCAGCTTCTGCTCTTGCGTACTGACCGCCATGGGGCTTCTCCTGCAGGCTTATGGTTGTATGGGCCGCGGAGATGCGGAACAGTGCTCTGATCATAGTGGCGCCATGTCCCCTGGATGCCCCCAGAAGAGGTAACAGTGGCAGGCTTTACACCCGATCATCGTGGTTCGGCCCTGCCTTGGCTTCAAAAAAGGCAGACTCATTTCTGGCATGGCGCAATACACTGCGAATGGATCCCATTCCTACCCCCTCCCCTGCGATGCGCCCTCTCCGGTACTCCATCAACGTCACCCTGGACGGGTGCTGCGACCACCGCGCCATGCCTGCGGACGAGGAGCTGCACCGCCACGCGGTCGAAAACCTCGAACGGGCCGATGCCCTGCTCTTCGGGCGGGTGATCTACCAAATGATGGAGGCCGCCTTCCGGCCTGCGGCATCAACCGAACCACGGCCTGGCTGGACGGACCCCTTCGCCCGGACCATTGACGCAGCCAGGAAGTACGTCGTGTCGAGCACCCTGGCCCAGGCCGACTGGAACGCGCAGTTGCTGCACGGGGACGACCTGGGCAGCGCCGTCCAGCAGCTCAAGCAGCAGCCGGGCAAGGGGCTGTTCACCGGGGGCGTGCAGTTGCCGATGGCGCTGGCGCAGCTAGGGCTGATCGACGAGTACGAGTTTGTCGTACACCCCCGGGTGGCGGGCCATGGGCCGACCCTGTTCGCGGGGCTGTCGAAGCATGTCGACCTGGCGCTGGTGGACCGGGTGGAGTTTGGCTCCGGAGCCGTGGCGATGCGGTATGTGCCGAGGAGGTAGCGGGCTGCGGGGACGAAAATCCACGCCCTCGCGCCAAGGCTGACATCAGGAGGACCACTTGTCCCGTGCGGCGGGCCCGGCGTGCTCCCGGCAGCGAACTTTGCGGGGCGTTAAAGTCCGACGCTTATGCCCTTG
>NZ_JAXHOB010000015.1:0-74556 GCF_034519795.1 Acidovorax sp. | reverse complement strand
CCAGATTCGACAACCGCCTTGCGCACGTTCACGGGTGCCCAGGCCCCAACCGCAGACCCCAACCCCAATGCCGCGCCGCCTGAACTGGTGAAGCCAGGCGGTGGGCACAGCCAAAAGCTGCTGCTGGGCCTGAGCCTGGTCCTCATCGCCTGCAACCTGCGGCCGGTGTTTGGCAGCCTGTCGGTGGTCTTGCCCGAAATCATGCGCGACACCGGTCTGTCGGCCGTGGGTGCCAGCCTGCTGACCACCTTGCCCATCGTGTGCCTCGGGCTGTTTTCTGCGCCCACGCCTGCCCTCGCGCGCCGGTTCGGGCCGGAGCGGGTGCTGCTGCTGGCCCTGCTGCTCATCACCGTGGGCACCGTGCTGCGCGCCGCGGGCACGCTGGCGCCGCTGTTTGCGTCGTCGGTACTCGCTGGGGCCGGCATCGCCATGGGCAATGTGCTGCTGCCGGGCCTGGTCAAGCGCAGCTTTGCCCGCCACACAGCGCTGATGACCGGTCTGTACACACTGGCGATCTGCGCGGGCGCCGCGTCGTCCACGGCCTTGACCGTGCCGCTGATGGTGGGGGCATTCGATGGGCACTGGGCCCGGGCCCTGGCGTTCTGGGCACTGCCCGCCGTGCTGGTGCTGCTGCTCTGGGCGCCCCAGGCGTGGCACACCCGTGCCCAGCCACTGGATGCGGCAGCAGGGGGCGGCGCACTCTGGCGCGATCGCCTGGCCTGGCAGGTGACAGCCTTCATGGGCCTGCAATCGGCCCTGGCCTTCATCGTGATGGGCTGGCTGTCGCCCCTGTTGCGGGAGCGCGGCATCGGCAGCGCGGACGCAGGCTACATCGTGGCCGTGTCGATACTGGCGCAACTGGTCACCTGCCTGCTGGTGCCCTCGTTCGCCGCACGCTGCCGCGACCAGCGGGCGCTGGCCGTGGGCATGAGCGCGCTGATCCTGGTGGCTTTTCTGGGCCTGATGGTCGGCCCGCTGGGTGGCCGCTGGCTCTGGGCCGTGCTGCTCGGCTGCGGCCAGGGCGGCGCCTTTGCGCTGGCCCTGAGCCTGATCGTGATGCGCAGCGGCAATGCCCAGATCACAGCACAGCTCTCGGCCATGGCACAAGGCTGGGGCTACTTGCTGGCCGCTGGCGGGCCCCTGCTGGTGGGTGTGCTGCGCGAGTGGACCGGGGGCTATGCGGCCAATACCTGGCTGGTGGGGGCGCTTGCGGTGGCCATGGCCTGGAGCGGCTGGGGGGCTGGGCGGCGCATGGTGGTTCAGGCAAAGCAATGACTGGTTTCCACGACAGTGCGCGGGCCAGCAGGCGGTGCGCAGAGAATGGGGGTTCGCGTTTGAGCGGCCCCTTGGGCCGCCTGGGTCCCACTTCAGCCAACAGAATCTGTCCCCCGCATGTTCGAGATGCGCCGTCTAGTGTTCACCATGGATAAATTCTTGCTGCAGCAGCAGGTGCTGCAACGGCTCGCCCAAGACCTGCTGCAAGCCGAACAGGCCATGCGGGCGGCCCATGAAACGGCGACCCACGAAGAAAACATCGCCGAAAACAAATACGACACCCTGGGGCTCGAAGCCGCCTACCTGGCCACCGGCCAGGCCCGGCGCGCCGAAGCCATCCGCCAGGCAATGGCGCATTGGCGCCAATGGCGCCCGCGCCCCTACGACGCCAGCCAGGGCATACAGCTGGGCGCGCTGGTCTGCCTGGTAGATTCCGACGGCAAGGAGCAACACCTCTTTCTCGGCCCGGATGGGGGCAGCATGAAGCTGCTCAGCGGCGCCCAGCTGGTGCAGGTCATCAGCACTGAGGCCCCATTGGGCAGGGCCATGCTGGGCAAATGCGAGGGTGACGAGGTGTCGATACAGGTCGCCCCGATCCGACAGCAGTTTGAGGTGCTGCGGGTTTATTGAGCCGCAAGCAAGTTCACGCCGAAGAGGTCAACGGGCCTTGTTCAGGTGCCATGATGACACCGGCGTGGAAGGCTGAAACGGGTTCTCGGGTTCCCCAACGACAAGGTCTTCCACCCGATCAGAAAGACCGTGGTGACCTTGCTGAAAAACGCTGGGGACTCTGAGAACCTCACAGCGGACATCGTGGGCCATGAGAAGCCACGCATCACCTACGTGACTGTACTGCGGCGGTCACTCGCTGGCTCCCATGAAGGAAGCCATTGAGAAGATTCGGTACCCTGGGATCAATCAGGAAGCCTGACCTGGATCACCGCATGGGGGACGGAGATGTAGAGCCTGGAATCACGGATTGCAATGCCGGCGGGGCGGCCGATGCTGCCTGGCAGATCCACTGCTGCAAATCCCCGGCGTCCCACCTGTCCCACGGGGGTGCTGACCTGGCCGTCAGGAGTGATCTTGCGGATCACACTGTTGGCAGGGTCGGAGACATACACGTTGCCTTTGTTGTCCACCGCGAGGCTGGCGGTCTTTGGCTCCTCTGGCCAATCAACCGAGAACAGTGCCGCTGAACCAAGGCCATCGGCATGGCCGGGGGAGGCGTCGGGGTTACCTGCCAAAGTGCTGACGAGCCCAGACGGAGTGATCTTGCGGATGGTTGGTCCCAAGCTCTTGAAGTTGTTCAGGCTATCGACCACATAGAGGTTACCGGCTGCATCGGTGGTCATGTTGCCCAGCCACGAAAATCTTGCGGCTTGGCCTTGACCATCCCTGTGCCCCCACTGGGCTTCGCTGCCTGCGAACAATGTGGCTGTCCCTTTGGTATCTATTTTGAAGATGACTCCTTGGTAGGAGGACGCATAGACGTTGCCTGTGCTGTCCGCAGCAATGCCGGTGATGGGGTTGACGGCGGGTCTGCCCGTGCCCGTCGATGGATCCACAATCAGCAATGGATTCACATCCGCCAGAAGCACGGCCTCGCAATTGCGCAACTTCAGGATGCGGGAATCAATATAGGTGTAAAGGTTGCCTGCTCCGTCAGCGGCCAAGGCCGATCCGGGGACTGTGGAAACTCCACTTACAAGCAATTCCCTGCCCAGGCCTGTGATCGAAGTGCACCGCCCTCCGGGCTGGCCCAGGGTGCCTACCACGCCGTCTGCTTGCACAGTGCGGATGGTGTTGTTGCCCTTGTCGCGCACATACAGCATCCCCGATGCATCGAAGGCCAGCGCCGAAGGCTGGTCAAAGCGCGCGGCATCGCCTTGCCCATCTTTGGCACCTGTGGGAGAAACCGGGCCTGCGACCACCGTGTACTTGCCCTGCTGTGTGTAGCGGCGCAACTGCACGTATTTATAGGAGGTACTGCTGCCGCCGATGCCTTCGGCCACCAGGAATTGGCCATCGGCTTTGGCCACCATGGTAATGGCCTGACACAGGTCATCGTT
Source organism: Acidovorax sp. (assembly GCF_034519795.1). Classification (GTDB taxonomy): domain Bacteria; phylum Pseudomonadota; class Gammaproteobacteria; order Burkholderiales; family Burkholderiaceae_C; genus Acidovorax. The sequence continues at coordinate 71,209 of NZ_JAXHOB010000015.1, read as the reverse complement.
GCTGCGTCCGCTGTAATTGTGGCAGTCGGATGGGGCGCTGACCAGGGTGGTGACACGTCCATCGCTGCCGACATGGCGAATGCCAAGCCGTACATACCGTATGGACGGGGGGCCGAGCATAAGTTCGGAGATCACCTCCTTGTCCAGCACAATCAGGCGATCAGCTGAGTCGAAGGTCATGGCCACGATGGTTTTGCCGAGCTGCCCTTCGGTGCCCGACACCGCAGTGGCCAGGCCGTTTGCCGAGTACTTGAGGATCAGTCCGGCGTCTGCTGCGTAGAGAGTCCCCGCAGAATCCGTGGCGAGGAGTGGGCTCCGTCCTCTGGTTTGGCTGGCGATTGTGCTCACTGCACCATCCGCAGTGATCTTGCGGATTCGCCCTGTTTGAGTTGGACCAGGGAGAAAAGCTTCTGACACATAGACCGTACCTGTCTTGTCTACGGCGATGCTGCTGGGGTTGCACAGGGTGGCTCCGTTGCCCGCACCATCCTGGTTACCACATACCCCTGCCCGGCCAGCCAGGGTGGTCACGAGTCCTGCTGCGCTGATCTTGCGCACCAGGTGATTCGCGGTATCGGCCACATAGGTGTTTCCTGCTGCGTCCACGGCAACCGCAGCGGGGCGGTAGAACCGCGCGTTCTGGCCGTTGCCGTCCGAATAACTGGATGGGGTGCCAGGAGTGGCACCCGAAGGAACCCAGCCTCCGGCCAAGGTACTGACTTGCTCGCCATTGGCGCTGAGCTTACGTATCAGGCTATTGTTGGTATCTGCGATGACCACTTCCCCCGAGCTGGTCAAGGCCATTCCTCCCACGTTCGTGCTGAAGCTCGCGGTCGTGCTTGTGGGGCCGTCCTGATTGCCTTCACTGAGCGGATAACCAGCAAGAAGGGACAAGGTGGCCGAAGAAGCGGGTGGTGGGACAGGCGTTTCGACCGAACCGTCGGAACCGCCTCCGCATGCGGAGAGCATGGGAACAATCAATACGGCGAAATGGCCGATACGTTGCAGTCGCTTTTTGAGTGCGGCGGTGCTGTTGCTGGCGAGTGCGCGAGAAGGACTGGGCAATGGGGGCGGTGTGGTGGTCGTCACTGGCATGGTCGAAACCCTCTCGGTTCAAAAGATAAAAAAGACAGCCCACCCGTGTCGCGCTCGCAGCAGTGCGGCGGTGCGGTAAGGTCCGCACGCAAGGGTGGGGCTGCTCCGATCTTTGCCGAGCCGTGGCGATCCGTCTGTGTCGGGTGTCACAAATAGGCGCTCACACCCATCTGGGTGAGGCTGGGAGCCAGGCCCGCGCGCAAGCCATGGTGGGCACGATCTTCGTACGGCCTTTTGCACACGGCTGCACCCTGCGGTGCCCCGCGGTCAACGGGGCGTGTAACACGCGCCTGCCGCGATGGCCGCCGTGACCGCACTCGCCGTGCTGGCCACATCGGGGCAGACCGAAGGGTGGCTGTGTCGTCCAGCAAGCACAGGTGATTGCCCTTGCGCACCAGTACCACCGGCTTGGTGGGAGGCTCAAGCCGATACTGCCAACAGCCCCTCACCCCGACCCATGCAGGCGCGCCGGCGTCGTCGCCGTCCCATGCCGCGCCATGTCGTTCGCGCGGTCGATCACATGCCGCACCATGGCCTGGGCCAGGGCTTCTTCGGCCAGGAAGACGGTGCTGCCGTTCTCCTCCTCCAGCAGGCGCGCCTCCTGCTCGCTGTGGCTGCGGATCACGGTCTCGATCATGGGGTTGAGCAGCCTGGCGGTGGCGATCATCTGGCGCACCTTCAAGGTGTCGGGCGTGGCGATGACCAGCATGGCGGCGCGGGCGATGTGGGCCTGGATCAGCACGGCGGGCTCCACCGCGTCGCCGAACACGGCGGCGATGCCCTTGGCGCGCAGGGCCTCGACCAGCTCGCGGTTTTGCTCGGCCACGACGAAGGGCACGTCGTTGGCGGCCAGGGCGGCGGCCAGGCGGCGGCCCACCTTGCCGTAGCCCACCAGCACCACCTGGTGCGCGAGGAACTTGGCGTGGGTGGTCATGGGCAGCTCGGCCAGGGGGTCGTCGCGCTCTTCGAGCCGGCGCGCCAGGGCCGAGCGCGTGCGCAGCCAGCCTTGCAGCGGGGCGATGGCGTGGAACAGCATGGGGTTGAGCGCCATGGAGATCAGCGCGCCGGCCAGCACCAGGCTCGTGCCCTCAGCCGGCAGCAGGCCCAGCGAAGCGCCCAGGCCCACCAGGATGAACGAAAACTCGCCGATCTGCGCCAGGCTGGCCGACACGGTGAGCGCGGTGTTGAGCGGGTAGCGGAACGACAGCACCAGGGCGGCGGCCGCCAGCGTCTTGCCGACCATGATGATGGCCACCACGGCCAGCACCTGCAGGGGGCGGTCCCACAGCACGGCGGGGTTGAAGAGCATGCCCACGGAGACGAAGAACAGCACGGCAAAGGCGTCGCGCAGGGGCAGCGACTCCTGCGCGGCACGGTGGCTGAACTCGGACTCGCGCATCACCATGCCGGCGAAAAAGGCGCCCAGCGCGAACGACACGCCGAACAGCGCGGCCGAGCCGAAGGCGATGCCCACGGCCGCCGCCACCACGCACAGCGTGAACAGCTCGCGCGAGCCGGTGCGGGCCACCTGCCACAGCACCCAGGGGAACACGCGGCGCCCCACCACCAGCATCAGCACCACGAAGCCACCCACCTGCAAGAGCGTGAGCCCCAGGGTCTTGAGCAGGCCGGAGGCATCGGTGCTGGCATCGGCCCCGGTGCCGCCCAGCACGCCGGCCAGGGGCGGCAGCAGCACCAGCACCAGCACCATGACCAGGTCTTCGACCACCAGCCAGCCGACGGCGATGCGGCCGGTGTAGGTATCCAGAATGCCCAGGGTTTCGAGCGCTCGCAGCAGCACCACCGTGCTGGCCACCGACAGCGACAGGCCGAACACCAGCGCCCCGCCCAGGCCCCAGCCCCACCAGTAGGCCAGGCCCATGCCCATGAGCGTGGCCACCATGATCTGCACCACGGCGCCCGGCACGGCGATCTTGCGCACGGCCAGCAGGTCACCCAGCGAGAAGTGCAGGCCCACGCCGAACATCAGCAGCATGACGCCGATCTCGGCCAGTTGGCTGGCCATGCCCACATCGGCCACGAAGCCGGGCGTGAACGGCCCGATCACCACCCCGGCCAGCAGGTAACCCACCAGCGCCGGCAGCCGCAGCCGCGTGGCGACAAACCCCAACGCCAGCGCCAGCCCGAGCGCGGCAGCGATGGTGTGGATGAGGTTGACGCTGTGGGGCATGGTGGTGAAAAACGGTGGAAAAACCGGGACGGGTGCTTGCTTGAAACAAGCAGGCAAATAGCGTGCCTTAGTTCACACAAGCTGCCAGCAATCTTATAACCGCAAGCACGCGCGGTGCAAAAATCAAGGGCAATGCTGCGCCCTGAAATTCACCCCATGATCCCACCGACCACCACCCCCCTGCCCTGCCCCGCCGGGCATGTCGCTGGGCCCCTCTCCCGCCACCACCATGGATTCCTGGCCACGGCCGGTCTTGCGCTGGCATTGGTGCTGGCATCGCCCGCAGCGTCGTGGGCCCAGCCGGCGGCGGCACCGGCAGCAACCGCACCGGCAGCCAAGGTCGCCCCCAAGCTCAGCAAGAGCTACTTTGAGCGGGTGGAAGAACTGCAGGGCCAGGTGAGCGAAGGCAAGCTCGCCGAGCTCGGCGGCACCATCGTGCCCACCACAGAGCGCAAGACCTTCGAAGTGGAAAAGCTCAACGACGACCAGACCTGGTGGCAGTACGAGGACGACACCACCTTCATCCACATGGAGAACAGCACCGGCCAAACCATCGCGGGTGTGGTGCTGGCCTTCTGGATCGACAGCTGCCAGGAGAAGAAACAGCCGCCCAACATCGTGCATGTGCGGCTGAAAAAGCCCCTGCGCAAGAATGCGCAGGCGGTGGTGGTGATACCGCCGAGCAAGCTGCTGCACACCAAGAACGAGGTGAGCTGCCTGAGTGTGCGGGGGGCGTGGGGCCAGTAGGGCGGCCACCGGCATGGCCGAAAGCGCGCACTGCGGTTGAATGGACCTTCGCGCGCCTGGCCCGGCCCTTTTGGGGCGACTCGGCCCACCGTTGGCGGAAAAAACTTCTGCCACAGAGAAGAATATTGGCCTGCCTGGAGGGACTCGAACCCCCGACCTATAGCTTAGAAGGCTATTGCTCTATCCAGTTGAGCTACAGGCAGATCGCATCGATGTTGGATGCCATGGTGTTTGACGCCGCTCAGCAGAGCATAGCGCCAGACCAGCTTGTTCCAAGGCCGCGATCATACCCTCTTGAGACACCGTCCCGGGCCTGCAACCGGCCCGCAGGCACGGCACGCGCGGACCCGGACCATCCCATCATCCGGGCAATGCCACCAGCCACCAATCGCCGCCCCCCCGCCAGTCGATGCCCTCATCGGCCTGCAGCGCGCACGATGGCATGCCTTCGGCTGCGTGCACGCACACGGAAAGCAGCATGTCCAGGCCCGGCCCCACAACACCGTGCCAGGAATGCGCGCAGGCCAGCACCTGGTTCTGCGCCGCTGCGGGCCCGTGGGCAGACACTTGCGCGGGCATGCACGCGATGCGCCGGATCGACGAAAAATCAACCCCCGTGCCGGTGCATTTGAAGTACGCCTCCTTCAAGCTCCAGATCTGCAGAAAGTGGCGGTACCGAACGGGGCCGTCGTCCAGGGCCTGCAGCTGCGCCAACTCTCCCGGCGAACAGGCCATGGCGGCCAGAGCGAGCACGTCGCGCCGGCCAGCGTGCAGGTCTTTCACTTCCAGGTCGATGCCCACCGGTTGGCCATGGCCCAGGGCACAGGCCAGGTACGCGCCGCTGTGGGACAGGGACAGGTGGGTGGATGCGGCAGCTTGCTCGCCATGGTGCTGCGCATTCAGATGCGGCGCACGGCCCTCGGGGGCGTCCAGCCGCCAGTCGCCGGTGCTCGTGTTGCTGCCCAGGGCCAGCAGCTGGCGCAGGGCATGGCGGCAGGCCAGGAACTCGGCACGCCGGGCCGGGTGTTGCAGGGTGGCCAGGCGGGCCTGCTCGCCCGCGCTCAGCCAGCCGGGGGGCATGTGCTGCGTGCGCGCGGCCAGGGGGGCTTGTGCGGCCAGCAGCAGGTGCAGCCGGCCGGGGACGACCGGCCGCTGCGCACTCACGGTGCCGTGCGCACGTAGGTGCCCTTCAGGGTCACGCCGGTCATCATGTTGCCGGTGTAGCACTCGAAGTTGACGGGGTCCTTGAAGGTCTTTTCCTTGAAGAAGCTGTGCAGATCGACCACGGCATTGGCGCCCCGCGCCTTGGCGCTGTCCTGCAGGGCGATCAGGCCGGACAGGGCGGCCCAGTGGCATGCGAACACGGGCTCCTTGCCGCCATTGCTGGTGCGGCGGTTGACGTGCTCTTCGCCCAGGGCCGCGCCCTGCCCCGGTGGCGTGGGCGCGCCCGAGAGGTAGAACTTCACGCTGCCGTCGAGCTTGCCTTCCTGGATGCCCAGGCGCACGGCCTCTTCCAGCGGCAGCAGCGAGACCTTGTCACGCGCTTGCGCCAGGGGCGTGGCGGCCAAGGCCGCCAGGGCGGCCAGAGCCAGGGTCAATTGCCTGGCGGTGCTTGCCTTCATGGTCATGTGTTTCTTCCCTGTGGGATGTATGGTTGCACGCGATGCATGTGCGCATGCGGCATGGCGCTCACACCTTGGCGTAGGTGCCCTTGAGCGTCACGCCGATCACGACGGCGCCGGCATGGCACTGGTAGGTGACCGGGTCCTTGACGGTGGCGCGTTTGTAAAAGCTGTGCAGGTCGACCACGGCGTTGGCGCCCTTTTGCTTGGCCGATTCCTGGAAGGCGATCAGCGCCGACAGCGCCGCCCATTTGCAGCCGTCGGCATCGTCCTTGCCCACGCCGTTGGTCTTCTTGTTGGCGATGTCTTCGCCCATGCGGGCACTGACCCGGGGCGTTTTGGCGCCCGAGAGGTAGAACTTGACGCTGCCATCGAGCTTGCCCTGCTCCATGCCCATGCGCACCACTTCGTCCAGGGGCAGTGTCAGAACGGTATTGCGGGCTTGCGCCGCGCCCATGGCCGACAGCGCGGCCAGTGCCAGTATCCAATGCTTCATGCGGGTTCTCCTGCGGGGTAGTTGCCCCTCCGCGCGGGAGAGGCGATTTTGAATGGCGGGCGTGCCCCGGCGCTGCGCGCCAGGCTTCAGGCGCCGGTGCTGATGCGCTGCATGAGGTTGCGGATCCAGCGGTTGTAGTTGGGGTGGATGCGGCGCCCCTCGCCCGCATCGGCGTAGTTGAGGTTGTGGCTGCTCAGGTAGTCGATCTTGTAGCCCGTGTGGTCGTAGCGCACCACGATGGCGGCCTTGTGCTTGCCGTTCTGCTTGTCGTACTCCAGCTCCAGGGAGCCCGGGGCTTCGCGGGTCACGACCCAGCCCAGCGACTGGCCGGCCAGGATGATGCGCTCGCGCACCTGTGCCTGGGTGGGCATGTATGCGCTGGAGAAGACGACCTGCGGTGCATCGACGAGCGCCTCGGCGCGCGCATGCACCGTGCCGCTGTGCAGGGCCAGTGCCAGCACGGCGCCGATGGCCAGGGCGCTGACGCGGCCGATGGATGTGTGAATTGCCATTTTTTCTACTCCCTCCAACGTTTGAAAATCAAGGATGTGTTGATGCCGCCGAAAGCGAAGTTGTTGCTCATCACCACGTCGGTATCGAGCTGGCGTGCCTGGCCCATGATGTAGTCGAGCGCGCCGCAGCGCGGGTCGGGCTCGGTGAGGTTGGCGTTCTGCGCAAACCAGCCTTCGCGCATCATTTCGAGCGCCATCCAGGCCTCCAGCGCGCCGCAGGCGCCCAGGGTGTGGCCCATGTAGCCCTTGAGCGTGCTCACGGGCACCGTGCTGCCGAACACCGCTTGGGTGGCGTGGCTCTCGGCGATGTCGCCCTGGTCGGTGGCCGTGCCGTGGGCGTTGATGTAGCCGATGGCCTCGGGGGCCAGGCCGGCGTCGTCCAGCGCCATGCGCATGGCCTGGGCCATGGTGTCGGCGTTGGGGTGGGTGACGTGGGTGCCGTCGGAGTTGGTGCCGAAGCCGATGATCTCGCCCAGGATCTGCGCGCCCCGGGCGCGGGCGTGTTCGAGCTCTTCGAGCACGAAGGTGCAGGCGCCCTCGCCCAGCACCAGGCCGTCGCGCTGGGCATCGAAGGGCCGGGGCGTGAGCTCGGGCGTGTCGTTCTTGGTGCTGGTGGCGAACAGGGTGTCGAACACCGCCGCCTGGATGGCGTCGAGCTCTTCGGCGCCGCCGGCCAGCATGGCCAGTTGCCTGCCGCTCTGTATGGTCTCGTAGGCGTAGCCCAGGCCCTGGCTGCCCGATGTGCAGGCGCTGGAGGTGGTGATGATGCGCCCCGTGGCGCCGAAGAACACGCCGATGTTCACCGCGGCGGTGTGCGACATCATCTTGATGTAGGTGTTGGCGTTGATGCCCTCGGTGCTCTTGCCGGCGATCATGCGGCCGAAGTCGCCGATGGCCGCTGGCGTGCCGGCCGAGGAGCCGTACGAGATGCCCATCTGCCCGCCCGTGACGAAGGGGTCGCCCAGCAGGCCGGCGCTCGTGAGCGCGATCTCGGTGGCGCGCGTGGCCATCACCGCCACGCGGCCCATGCTGCGCATGGTCTTGCGGTTGTAGTGCGCGGGCAGCTCGAAGGGTGCGGCGGTGCAGGCCAGCTGGGTGTTCAGGCCCTCGTAGACGGCCCAGTCGGGCATGCGGCGGATCACGTTGCGCCCGCTTTGCAGCTGGCTGCGCACGGCGGCCCAGTCGTTGCCCAGCGGGCTGATGGCGCCGATGCCGGTGACGACCACTCGGCGCTTGCCGCTGTTGTTGCCGGTGGTGGTGATGGAAGCGCTCATCCGACCATCCCCCCGTTGACCGAGATCACCTGGCGCGTGATGTAGGACGCCTCGGCCCCCAGCAGGAAGGCGACCGCGCCGGCCACCTCGTCCACCGTGCCCATGCGGCGCATGGGAATCATCTCCAGGGCGTGCTCCAGCACCTCTGCACTGACCATGTCGGTGTCGATCAGGCCCGGGGCCACGCAGTTGACGGTGATGCTGCGCTTGGCCAGCTCGATGGCCAGCGACTTGGTCGCGGCGATCACGCCGGCCTTGGCCGCGCTGTAGTTGGCCTGCCCGCGGTTGCCCATGAGCGCCGAGACCGATGCCAGCGTGACGATGCGCCCCGGCTTGCGCCGGCGCACCATGGGCATGACCACCGGGTGCAGCACGTTGTAGAAGGAATCCAGGTTGGTGTGCACCACGCGGTCCCATTCCTCGCCGGTCATGGCGGGAAAGGCGTTGTCCATGGCGATGCCGGCATTGCAGACCACGCCGTAGTAGGCGCCGTGGGCGTCCATGTCGGCTTCGAGCGCGGCGGCGCAGGCGGCGCGGTCGGCCACGTCGAACTGCAGCACGCGGGCGCTGCGGCCCAGGGCTTCGACTGCGGCCACGGCGCTCAGGGCCTGGTCCATGCCGCTGCGGCAGTGCACCACGATGTCGTGGCCATCGCGGGCCAGGCGCAGCGCGATGGCGCGGCCTAAGCCCCGGCTGGAGCCGGTGACCAGCACGGTGGTGGCTGCGGGCGCTGGTGTCGTGGTCTTCGTCGTCAACTCATTCATTCTCGGTACCGATGGCCTGTTGTCTGTGGTGGTTTTGGGCGCGGCTGTCTGTCTGTCTATCTTGTCTGTCTGCCGGCCCGATCAGGGGCTGGCGGCAGGCGATGTTGGAATATAGGCCTTGCCGTCCTCCGGCTCAAAGACGGAAATGCGCGCGCTTGCCAATTCCTTCTCATCTTCGGTGTGGATCCGGCAGTCGAACATGCCCAGGCCGTTGTCCCCCATCAGGTCGCAGTGCACACTCACCACCAGCCGGGTGCCGGGGGCAAAGAAGGCCTGCGCCGCCTCGTACTTGCGCGACCCCAGCAGAAAGCCGATCTTCACGGGCTGCCCCTTGTGAAGGGCGTTCCAGCCGGACCAGGCGGCCACGGTCTGCGCCATGTACTCCATGCCCACCCAGGAGGGCATGCCGGCATCGTGCAGGAACAGGCCGCCCTGCGGCACCGTGACCTCGGCCACGGCGCTGTCCGCGTCGGCCGACAGCAGGCGGTCCAGCAGCAGCATCGCGTCGCGGTGGGGCACGTAGTTCTCTATGGGTAGAAGTTCACTGCTCATCGGCTTGTCGTCCATCATCAGGCGGCTTCGAACAGCAGGCTGCTGTTGCTGCCGCCAAAGGCAAAGGAGTTGCTCATCACGGCACGCGCCGCGCGCCCGAGCTGCATGCCCGGCGCCACGGCGGCCAGGGCCGGCATGGCGGGGTCGGCCACGCCGTCCCACCAGTGCACGGGCAGCACGCCTTGGGGATTGTCCTGCAGCACATGCCAGGCCACCACGGCCTCCAGCGCGCCGGCGGCGGCCAGGGCATGGCCGGTGAGCGGCTTGGTGGAGCTTACCGCGACTTCCAGGCCCAACACAGCTTGCACCGCGCGGCTCTCCATCGCATCGTTGTGCGGCGTGGCCGTGCCGTGCAGGTTGACGTAGTCCACAGCCGCGGGCGGCATGCCGGCGCGCGCCAGCGCCTGCTGCATGGCCGCCGCAGCGCCCTGGCCCGTGGGGTCGGGGGCGGACATATGGTGCGCGTCCTGCGATTCGCCCCAGCCGGCCAGGCGCACGGGGCCCGCGTCGCGGCCCACAAGGAAAAAAGCGGCGGCCTCGCCCAGGTTGATGCCGCGGCGGTGGGCCGACAGGGGGTTGCAGCGCTCGGCGGACACGGCCTCCAGCGCGCTGAAGCCGCCCACGGTAAAGCGGCCCAGCGCATCCACGCCACCGGCCAGCACCACATCGGCCATGCCCGACTGCAGTAGCCGCGCGGCCGAGGCCAGGGCCTTGGCCCCCGAGGAGCAGGCGGTGGAGATGGTGTGCGCAGGCCCGCGGATGCCCAGGTGCTGCGCGAGGAACGCGGCCACGTTGCCCATCTCCTGCACGGGGTACTCGAAGCCGGGGGGGAAGCACCCTTCGCACGCCAGGTGGCGGGCGGCCTCCTCGCCCTCTTCGATGCCCCCCGTGCTGGTGCCCACCACCAGGGCCACGCGCGTGGGGCCGAAGCGGTCGATGGCCTGCTGCACCGCGCCGTGCAAGGCCTGCACGGCGCCCCAGGCCAGCGCGTTGTTGCGCGAGCGCTGGTGTGGCGGCGCAAAGGCCAGGTCAGGCAGCACCGCGCCCTCGGGCAGGCAGCCCAGCGGCAGGGTACGGCCGGGGGAGTAGCGCTCGGTCCACTGCAGGGTCTGCGGGTCGGTGGCGGAGAACAGGTGGGCGCGCATCGGTGCCGCGCTGAGCCCCAGTGCGCTGCAGGCCGATGCGGCGTTCAGGTAGACATGCGGGCGGGCCATCACGGCAACTCCTGCGCCGGGGCGCACAGACGGGAGCCACCGGGCGATTCGACGCGCAAGGTGAAAGGGCCCCCGGGGTAAATGATCTCGACGGCCGAGTCGCCAACGAACTGCACGCGCACTTGCTCGCGGCCATCGCGCAGCAGGCGGCGCCCGGTGGGGCCGGCCTCCACGCTCCAGGGCGGCTGCACGGCGCGCTGCACGGCGCGCGCGGGCCAGAAGGCGAGCTGCAGGTCGCTGAGCACCTGCTCGGGCGCGAGCTGCGCGGGCCAGTGGCGCGAGAGCTGCTTGTCCCACTGCCAGCCGTCCCACACCAGGGTGCCCATGCCCTGCCCCATCACGAAGAAGGCCAGGCGCACGGCCTCGGCATCCACTTCAAGCAGGGATTCGAGCTGCTGCGCGGGCCTGCCGGGCACCTGCACCGTGAGGCGCTGCTGCACGGCGACCTCGCAGCGCAGCGCCGCAGGCGACAGCGCCAGCAGCGGGCTGCGCGCGGCATCGGGGCGCGCGACGAGCGATGCGCAGCCTGCCAGCAGCAGCAGCAGCACGAACAGGGCAGCCCATCCAGGCCTGGCCAGGCTCATGCGGGCACGGACACGGGTTGCTGGGCTTGCTGTTGCTGCATGCGGCACACCTCGCCCAGCACCTGCAGGCGGCGCTGCGGCTCGGCGACATAGGGGTTTTTCGCGTCCCAGGCGTAGCCGGCCAGGATGGAGGCGATCATGCGGCGGATTTCGGGGCTGTGCTGCTCGTGGAAGATCACGTCCTGAAAGCCGCCGTCGTACCAGCCCTGCACGAAGGCGCGGAAGGTGTTCACCCCCGCCTGCAGCGGCACGGCATAGTCCTGCTGCCAGTCCACCGCCTCGCCGCGCCAGGCGCGATCGATGCAGCGCGCGGCCAGGCTGGCCGAGGTCACGGCGATGGTCACGCCGCTCGAAAACACCGGATCCAGGAACTCGCCCGCGTTGCCCAGCAGCGCAAAGCCCTTGCCCCACAGCGCGGTGACGTTGGCCGCATAGCCGGTGATGGAGCGGCCCGGCGTGTCCCAGGTGGCGTTGCGCAGCACATGGGCCAGGCTCGGGGTCTCGGCGATGATGGCGCGCAGGCGCTCGACCTCGCTGCCCTCGTAGCGCGCCAGGAACTCGGGCGTGGCCACCACGCCCTGCGAGCAGCGGCCGCCGGAGAAGGGGATGGTCCAGAACCAGACCTCGTGGTGCACCGGGTGCACCGAGATCAGGATCTTGCTGCGGTCCATGTCGCCATGGGCGATGCCGTCTTCGATGTGGGTGAACAGCGCCCCGCGCACCGGGAAGTCCGACGGGCGCTCGAGCTGCAGCATGCGCGGCAGGATGCGCGCGAAGCCGCTGGCGTCGAGCAGGAAGCGCGCGCGCACGGTGTACTCCTCGCCCTCGGGCGAGGTGACAGACACCTCGGGCTGCTCGCCCGACACGTCCACCGCCGTCACGGTGTGGCGGTAGCGCAGCTCGGCGCCGGCCTTTTCGGCGGCATCGGCCAGCACCTTGTCGAAGTGGCCGCGCTGCACCTGGTAGGTGGTGCCCCAGCCGGGCGAAAACTTGTCGCGAAAGTCGAACTCGGTGCGCAGATCGCCCTTGGCGAAGGCCGCGCCGTTCTTGTACTGGAAGCCCGCCTCCACCACGTCCTGCAGCATGCCGGCCTCTTCGATGTAGGCCATGCTTTGCGGCAGCAGGCTTTCGCCGATCGAAAAGCGCGGAAAGCTCTCTTTCTCCAGCACCAGCACCTGGCGGCCCTGCTTGCGCAGCAGGCCTGCGGCCACGGCGCCCGAGGGGCCCGCGCCCACGATCAGCACCTCGGTCTGTTCCAGTCGGCGTTGTTGCATCAATGTTCCTTGTTGTTCGTAACGCTGCGAAACAGCGGCGCCAGCACCAGCACCAGCGGCAGGCCCAGCATGAGGGTGAGGCCAAAGGCCTTGAGTGCCGGCGTGGCAGACAGGCCCAGCAGCCCGAACGACAGCCAGGTGCTGCCCGCGCCAATGACCACCGCCAGCCAGGCATGGGGGTCGTCCTCATGCTCCTGCAGGAAGATACCGTAGTCGATGCCCACGCCCAGCAGCAGCATCAGCGCCAGCACGTTGAACAGCTGCCAGGGCGCCCCGAAGGCGGTGAGCACGCCCACCACCACCAGGCTGGCCAGCACGGTGGGCATCCAGGCGCGCCAGGCCTTGCGGCCAAAGCGCAGCCACAGGGCGGCCAGCACCAGCACGTGGCCCAGCAGCAGCAGCTCGGTCATGGAGATGCGGTAGCGCTGCAGCAGGGCGGATATCTCGGCCGGCTTGTCGACCCAGGCCACGCCTTCCAGGCCCTCGGCAGCCCCGGCCAGCGCGGGCAGCGATGCGAGGTCCGTCACGCCGCGCAGCATCAGCAGGCTGCGGTAGCGGCCCTCGCGTTCGCCCAGCCACAGCGGCCGCGCGGCGGTCGAGATGGGCTGCGCCAGCCACGCCTGCACCGTGAGCGGCGCGGGCGGCGGCGTGGCGTGCCGGGCAAAGCTTTCGCCCAGCGCGGCGTTCACGCCCTTGAACACGGCATCCTGCGCATGGGCCACCAACAGGGCATCGCTGTCCTGGCGCCGGGCCGAGGGCACCCAGTCCGATACCGCGCTGTAGCCCACCAGCAGTTGGCGCGCCACCAGGGCGTCGAGCCGGTCCTTGAGTTCTTCTTCGCGCTGCAGCACCTGCTCGGGCGTGTTGCCCTGCACCAGGTAGAACTGCGCCGGGCTGGGCAGGCCCAGGATCTCGCCCACCTGGCGCTGCTGGGCCACGAGCGATGGGGATGCGTTCTGCAGCTGGCGCACGTCGTCTTGCGCGCGCAGGCCACCCAGCAGCCACAGCAGCAACGCCATGGCCACGCACACCGCCACCGAGCCGGGCAGCGCCTGGCGCCAGCGCGGCCAGGCCATCAGCGTCTGGCCGATGCGCTGGGCCACAGGGCTGTGCGGCATGGCGCCCCGGTCGAGCCAGGGGAACCAGCAGACCACGGTGAGCATGGCGGCCGTGAGCCCCACCACCGAGAACACCGCCATCTGCCGCAGGCCCGGGAAGGCCGCTGCGCCCAGCGCCAGGTAGGCGATGGCGCTGGTGCCCAGGGCCAGCCACAGCGCCGGCATCAGAGCGCGCATCAGCCCATGCGGGCTGCGCCCGGGCGCGCCCTGGCGGCTGGCGAAGTAGTGGATGCCGTAGTCCTCGGCCACGCCCACCAGGCTGGCGCCGAACACCAGGGTCAAGAGGTGTACCTGCCCGAAGAACAGCGCCGTGACCGACAGCGCCACCGCGCAGCCCACCAGCAGCGACACGCCCACCAACGCCACCGGCCGCAGCGAGCGAAACGCCAGCCAGGCCAGCAGCAGCACACCGGCCAGCGAGCCCCAGCCGATGGTGTTGATCTCCCAGTTGGCCTGCACCGCGGCCGCCTCGGCATGCAGGGGCACGCCAGCGGTGAGCATGCGGGCATCCGGCCACTTCGCGCGCACCTGGGCCAGCGCGGCCTGCAAGGCGCCATCGAGCACCGGCTCGCCCGACAGGCGAAAGGCCGAGCCCTCCAGGGTGAACTGCAGCACCGCCCACTGCTGGCCATCGGCCGCCACCCACAGCTCGCCGTCGCGCGGGCGGGCCTGGCTTTGCGCGCCGCGCGCCGTCCACCACTGGGTCCACAGGCCCAGGGGGTCGCTCACCCAGTCGGACAGGCGGGCCTGCACGGCGGGCTGGTACAGGTCCTGCAGCGCCTTTTGCACCAGCGCGGCATCGGGCGTGCTGGCCAGCAGGGCGCGCTGCGCAGGCGTGAGCAGGCGCTCGCGCCAGGGCTGGTAGAAGCCGAGCGAGGCCTCCATGGAGGTCTTTTGCGCGACGGGGTCCTCGCGCAGGCGCGCACCGGCCCCTGTGGCCAGGGACTGGCGCAACACCTGCACGGCGGCGCGCGCATCGGCCCACTCGCTGGCGCCCAGCAGCACCACCACCTGGCGCGACATCTGGCCCACCAGTTGCTCGGTGGCCAGGGCCACGTCGGGCGCCTGCTCGTTCACGGGCAGCAAGGCCATCACATCGGTGTCGATGCCATCGTGCGTCCAGAACTGCCACTGGTGCACGCCCACGGCGATGAGCACCAGCAGCCAGGCCAGTGCGGCCGTGCGCCAGAGCCAGCCAGGGGGTGCGTCTTGCACCGGGGGGTGCGCCGTCATTCGAACTGCGCCGCGTCCTGCGGGCGCAGCGCAGTCTCGGCCACGGGTGTGAGGATGCGGATCACGCTGGCGTCACCGCGCGCCTCCTGCAGCCTGACCTCCTGCACGAACTGGTTGCCCTGCAGGTCCACCGCGCTGAGCCACTGGGCCAGCGTGGGGTCACGCGGCACCAGGTGCAGCGACCAGCCCTTGGCGGCCACCTGCCCGGTCACCTCGAAGTGCTGGGCCAGCTCGGCCAGGTTGGCCGACATCACGGCGAACAGCATGGCGTTGACGGTGCGCAGCACGGGCTCGTCCTGCGCGCGCATCTGCGTGGTGAGCTTGCCATCGCTGCCGCGCGACTGCAGGCTGTCGGGCCGCACCACCAGCGTGGACTCGAAGGGCCTCTGCACATGCCAGACGATGCCCTTGCCACGCGCCACGACGAAGTCGCCACTGGAGCGCAGCGGCTGCTTGAAGCCCTTGACGGTCTTGAGCTGCTCGAAGCCACCGCGCACCACGGGCGCGTCGTGCACGCGCTGGCGCACCTGGGCGAGCAGCTCCTGCGCCGCAGGTTCTGCCCCATGGGCCGGCACGAGCACCAGCGCACACAGGGCCAGCGCGGCAGCCCGCAACCAGAGAGCGGGCTTCATGGTGCCACCCCCAGCCGCTGCCACAGCACCGGCGGGCAGACGAAGCACATGGCACGGGTCTGCATGTCCACCGCCACCTGGATGGTGTGGGCGCTGTTGACCTTCTGGCCCGTGGCGGCGTCGCTGATCAGGTAGTCGATGCGCAGGCGGTTCTCCCATTCGGTGATGGTGGCGCGCACCTTGAGCACCTGGCCGAAGGTGGCCGGGCGCACGTACTTGAGGCGCATGTCCACCACGGGCCAGCCATAGCCCGATTCGCGCATGCGCGGGTAGTCGTAGTCGAATTTGGCGAGCAGCGCGCTGCGCGCCAGTTCGAGAAAGCGCACGTAGTGGCCGTGGTAGACGATCTCCATCACGTCGATGTCGTAGAACGCAGGCGTGATCTCGATCTCGTGGCTGAGCCGCTCGCGCGAGGCCAGCTCTTTCTCAGTGGACATGCGCAGGCCTCCGGGTCGATGGGGTGGCGGGGAAGTGACGAATCATGCAGTGTGCGCAGGGCGCGCGGGCGCGCCCTGGTCCCAGAAGGGGAAAAAATTGAACCAGTCGTAGGGGGCCTTGCGCAGCATGCGCTCGAGCTGCTGCGCGAACAGGGCCGCGTACTCGGCCAGCGCCTGCTCGCGCCGGGCGCGCGGCAGCAGCACGCGCTCGGCCAGCGGCACGAACTCCACGGCGTAGCCTGCGCCCTCGTGCACGCAGCCCATGAAGTACAGCGGGCATTCGAGCACGGAAGCCAGCACGTAGGGACCGCAGGGAAACGGCGCCTGGTGCCCGAGGAAGGTGGCATGCGTGACGCGGCTTTCGCGCACGGGCACGCGGTCGCCGGCAATGGCGATGAGCTCGCCGCGCGCCACGCGCTCGCTGAGCATCATGGCCGTGGCGGCGTTGAACTCGGTGACCTGCAGCAGCTGCACGCCGCTGTCGGGCGCCAGACGCTGCAGCACGCGGTTGAAGCGCTCTGCATGCGCCGTGTGCACGAGGATGCTCAGGCGCAGGCCCGCGTGCCGCTCGGCAATGGCCCGGCACAGCTCGATGCAGCCCATGTGCGCGGTGACCACCACGGCGCCCCGGCCCTGCTGCTGGAGCAGCGCACTGAACTGCTCGCGCCCGGTGAAGGCCACGCGGTCGAAGGGGTAGCGACCGGTCAGCGCCAGCAGCTTGTCGAGGATCACCTGCGCAAACATGCGAAAGTGCCGCTGGCTCTGGCGCCAGCCCGGCATGTGGGGCCATGGGCCATGGGCCGCCTGCATGCGCTGCAGGTACTGCAGCGATGAGCGGCGCGCCACCGGGCTGGCCAGCCAGTAGTAGGCGACGATGGGGTACAGGCACAGCAAAAAGGGCCAGCGCCCCAGAAAGCGGTGCACCTGCACCATGAACCACATGCCCGCGACGAAGGTGTTCTCGCCCATCTGCGCCCAGTGCGGCGCAGCGGCCGCAGCGGCCGCAGCCTTGGCGTCGGGCGCCGGTGCCGTCATGCCGCCTGCCCGGTACGGCGCCGCCCCACGAGCTTGCGCGCCAGCAGCAGCGGGCTGCGCAGCAGCATGCCGCCGAACAGGCGCGTGTGCATGCCCGAGATGAGCACGTTGTCGCGCCACACGCGAAAGTGCGAGAGCCCGTCCTGCGGGTAGGTCACGGCCGTGCGCTGGGTGATGAAGGGCACGCCCTTCCAGTGCATGCGCACGAGGATCTCGGTGTCGAACTCCATGTGCTTGCCGATGCGCGCGCCGTCCATCACGCCGATGGCCTCGCGCAGCGGATAGACGCGAAAGCCGCACATCGAGTCCTCGATGTCCAGCGACAAGGTGTTGATCCACACCCACACATGGGTGGCATAGCGCCCGTACAGGCGCGCCTTGGGCACGCTGGCGTCGTAACGCGGCGCGCCGCAGACCATGGTGCCGGGCTGCGCCCGGGCCAGCGCAATGAAGGCCGGGATGTCGGCCACGGCGTGCTGGCCGTCGGCATCGATCTGCAGTGCGTGGCTGTGGCCGGCCGCCAGCGCATGGCGCATGCCGGTCATCACGGCGCCGCCCTTGCCCTGGTTCTGCGGCAGGCGCAGCAAGGTGACCTGAGTGCCTTGTTGCACGGCCAGCGCGTCGAGCACGGCGGCGCAGCCAGGCTCGGAGCCGTCGTCGACCAGGATGCAGTGCAGGCCCGCTGCCAGCACGCCCTGCACCATGCTGCCGATGGTGGTGGGGTGGTTGTAGACGGGGATGATGGCGACGGGGTTGAATGCGGCGTGCGTCATGCCACACCTCCCTGCACCAGGCGGCCACTGGCGTGCGGGCCCCGGTGGGAGGTCAGCGAGAACTGCAGCTGGCCCTTGTCGGGCACCCATTGCAGCTGCACCTGCACGCTGGCACCGGGCAGGATGGGCTGCTGGAACTTGACCACCTCGGCCCGCAGAAAGGCTGCCGGGATGCCGAAGGCCTGCGTGCCCAGGGTCACCACCCAGTGCAGCTGCGCCACGCCGGGCACGATGGGGGCGCCGGGGAAATGACCGTCGAGCACGCGCAGCCCGGGGTCCACCTGCAGCGTGGCCGTGGCCCGCAGCTCGCCGCGCTCCGTCCACTGCGGCTGCGGCATGAGCGGGCGAAACAGCGCCAGCAGGTCGTGCTGCTTGGTCTTGCCCTGCGCGTTCTGCGGCAGGCGCAGCACATAGCGCCAGCTGCGCGGCAGGGCCACGCGGTCCACGCAAGGCTCCAGCAGCGCGCGCAGTGCAGCGCCCAGTGAGCGGCGCCCCTGCTGCTGCAAGGCCAGCCAGCCGGCGTCGCTGAGCGCCAGCACCATGCCCACGCGGTCGGCGGCCGGGGGCGCTTCGAGCACCACGGCCCGGGCTGCGGCCACCCAGTCGCTGGCCAGCAGCGCGGTTTCCATCGCGGTCAGGGAGATGCGCTTTTCGGCGATCTTGACGATTCTGTCGGCCCGGCCCTGCAGCACGAAGCCGGCGCCGCCGTCCTGAGGCAGCGCGCGGTCGGCGGTCTCCCACCAGGCATCGGCATCGGGCAGGTGGCCCGAGCGCACCGACAGGCAGCCGCTGTCGGCCAGGCGCACCTGCACGCCCGGCAGGGGTTGCCAGGCATCGCCCTGCTCTGCCCTGCGCCGCCAGGCGATGCCGCCGGTCTCGGAGCTGCCGAAGACTTCGGTCGTGGAATGGCCAAGCAGCGCCAGGGCATGGGCCGAGGCCTCGGGCGGCAAGGGGCCACCCGACGAGAAGATGCCGCGCAGGCCCTGGGACGCCGCCGCCCAGTCGAGCGCATCGGGCAGGCGGCTGAGCATGGCGGGGCTGGAGATCAACACGCAAGGGCCTGGCTGCGACAGCTGCGCCACCAGCTCCTCGGGGTAGCGCAGGAACGCGGTGCCCAGGGTCCGGCCCGCCGCCAGCGGCCACAGCACGCGGAACAGCAGGCCGTAGATATGCTGGTGCGACACGGTGGCCAGCGTGCGCAGGCCGGGCGCATCGATCAGGGGGCCGAACACGGCCTGCAGCGCATGCACCTCGGCATCGAGCTGCGACAGGTGCTTGACGATGCGCTCGGGCACGCCCGTGGAGCCCGAGGTGAACAGCACCACCTGGGCGGTGCGCAGCGACAGGGGCTGCAACACCACAGCCGGGGCGGCGGCTGCATCGGGCTGCAAGGCACCGGGCAGCAGGCCCGCGCAGGCCTGAACCTGGGGCAGAAGGTGCGCCAGGGTGTGCGGCTGCAGGTCGCTGGCCAGCACCGGGGTCTTGCCGGCATGCCAGGCGCCCCACAGGGCTGCGGCAAAGGCCAGCGGGTCGTCGAAGTACAGGCCCACCTCGGCGCCCGGCACCTGCTGGAAAGCGGCGCACCAGGCCTGCACGGAAAGCACCCAGTCGGCGTGCTGCACCGTGCCACCACCGGTGATCGACACCGCGTGTGCCGCCGCACGGGCCTGCGGCAGGGCCACTTCAGACAGCGCTGTAAATGCTTTCACTTTGCGCGATTCCTGGATTCTTGGAGTTGTTGGACAGGGACGGAAAATTCACAATCAAGCCAGCGCGCCGCGGCGTTTGACCCACTGGCGCACGCACCACTCGGTGCCCATCAGGCAGCCCATCAGCCCATAGGCGATGAGCCCGTTGTACAGCGCCCAGGTGGCATCGCTGCTGAAGGCGGCGGTGTAGGCCGCCGCCGCGCCGTTGGCCACGAAGAACACGCACCACACGGCGGTCACCTTGCGGGTGTAGCGTACGCCGGACGCAGGCAGGTCGGGGTCGGTCAGCCGGGCCAGGCGCTCGACCACCGTGGGCGGGTAGCGCAGGCTCACCGCGAACACCACCAGCAGCACGGCATTGACCAGCACCGGGTAGAGCTTGACGGCCAGCGCATCGCCCTGCCACCAGGCGGCCAGGGCCAGCACCGCCGCGCCCGAGGCCACGGCCCACCAGAAGCGCTGGCGCGCGACCACGGCGCGCGCCACGGCCAGCGCCACCAGCAGCACGGCCAGCCACTGCGGCGCCACATGGCCGATGGCCAGGTACACGCCCAGCGGGTACAGCACCGTCAGCACCACCAGCAAGGCGGTCACAAGCTTGTGCATGGTGGCTGGCCGCTCGCCCGTGCGCTCAGGTGGCGGGGGCAGCGTCGTTCACCAGCCGGTGCAGCGCATCGACCACATCCTGCACGGTGCGCACCGACTTGAAGGCGTCGGCGTTCAGGCGCTTGCCCACCCAGGGCTTGAGCTGCACGATCAGGTCCACGGCATCGATGCTGTCGATGTCCAGGTCGTCGTACAGGCGGGCCTCGGGCGTGATGCGCCCGGCGTCGATTTCGAACGTCTCCTGCAGGATGGCGGCGATGCGTTCGTAGATGGCTTCTTTGTTCATGTTGGATTTCCGTGAATGCCGCCTGCTTCAGTGCGTGCGGCTGGCGGCCACGAAGGCGGCCAGTGCCTGCACGCTGCCAAAGTGCTTGCGCGTCTGCTCCGAGTCGGCCGACATGCTCAGGCCATAGCGCTTTTGCAGGGCCAGGCCGAGCTCCAGCGCGTCGATGGAATCGAGGCCCAGGCCCTCGACGAACAGCGGCGCTGCCGGGTCGATGTCCTCGGGCGCGATGTCTTCGAGCGCGAGCGAGGAGATGATGATTTCTTTGATTTCTTGCTCAAGTTGAAGCACTGGCAGGCCCCTTGAAAAGTTGTACGGACAGGTGCTCGGTCACATGGCGCGCAGCCAGGGAGTCGCTGGCGGCCGAGTCACAGAATTCTTCCACCGCGATGTCGGGCCGCACTTCGATGGTGAAGTGCGGCTTGCGCACGGGCACCTTCCACCACGGCGTGCCCTTGGTCAGCATGGGCAGGCTGCTGTGGATGTGCACGGGCGTGATGTCGATGCGCCCGCGCACCGCCACATGGGCGGCGCCGCGCTGCAGCCGGTTGGCGCCCTGCACAGGCGTGCGCGTGCCTTCAGGAAAGATGATGAGGTTGTTGCCGTCCTTGAGCGAGCGCACGCAGTCTTCCAGCAGCCCGGCGCCATCGCCGTTGGTGATGAAGCCCGCCGCCCGGATCGGGCCGCGCGTGAAGGGGTTGCGCGCCAGCGCGGCCTTGACGATGCAGTCCGCATGGCGCACGAAGGAGATCAGGAACACCACGTCGATCAGCGAGGGGTGGTTGGCCAGGATCAACAGGCCCCGGCGCTGCAGGCGCTCGGCGCCGTGCACCTCGTAGGAGATCACGCCCACCCAGTTCATCAACCCCACGAAGCCGCGAAAGCAGTGGTGGATGATGGTCTGCGACAGCTGCTGCTGGCGCGCGGCACCGCGCACGAAGAGCATGGCCACGGGGCACACCACGATACCCAGCACGATGCCGCCCAGGCCGAACACGGAAAAACAGAAACCCGTGGCCACGATGCGCCAGGCGCGGTTGATGGCTTCAAGCATGCACGCGCTCCCACATCCATTGGCCCGATGCATGGCCATGCACCAGGTGCTGCCGCTCGCCCTGCAGCAGAAAGTGCAGCGCATCGAGCCCGTGCGGCAAGGTGCCGGCCTGGCCTTGGCCCTGCGGCGCAACGTCGTCGAGGGCCTGCAGCACGAAACCGGCTTCGCCCGCCTGCAGGGGTGCCAGCAAGGCGGCCCAGGCGTATTCGGCCGCAGGCTCGTCGTGAAAAACGGCATAGTCGGGCGGCAGCAACTCGTCGTAGCAGACCAGCAGCACCCCGCTGCCCGGGGGCTGCGCGTCGTTCAGGAGGCCCACGGCCTCGACGATGCCGGCCTCGGGCACGCAGTGCGAGGATGCGACGCAGACCGCATTGGCGCGCATGCCGCGCAGGATGGAGTGCTGGGCCCCCACGGCGTTGTGCACCGACAGGCCGAAGGCGGTGGGCGACAGGGGTTCACCCTGGGCCTGCGCGCGCAGCAGGGACAGGGCCTTGTCGGCATCGCCATAGCGCGAGGCCCAGACCACGGGAATGTCAGTGCCCTCTTCGGGCGGCAGCACGCTGTCGGCCACGAAGACGGCCATCTTCGCCAGGTGGCCCAGGCGGCGCCGCGCCATGGCGGGCACGTGGGGCAGCTCGACCGCCGTGTCCCCCACGGGGCACACCGGGGCCTTGGCCCATTGCAGCCATTGCTCCTGACTTTGCAGGCCCGGTGCTATCGCAGCCCACGCCCGAATGGCGAACGCAGCGCGCACGGCCCTCTCCTGATTTCATTGGTTGGTGTGTGTACGGCACACACGGGGCAATTATCTCAGAATCCCCCTTTGCGGCGACAGTTTTACCGTTACAAAAACACACAAATACCCACCCTCAAGCGGGTTGCGCTTGGTGTCACAACGGTTTAAGGCTTAGTGCCCACCCGTTCGGGTGGGGCGCGTCGTTGCATCCAGGCGACAAGGGCGCCGCAGAGCCCGGCCCGCCCTACTCCTCGAACCCGAAGCCCACGGCCGACACCCCGGCCGCGCTCATGCGCGCCACCAGGTACTGGCCCGGCCCGACCACGATGGCGGTGCGCTCCAGCACACCCGAGGGCGGCAGGTACACGTCGTACTCGATCCACTCGGCATCGGTGGGGGTGGCCGCAGCGGCCAGGGCCACGCGCGCCAGCACGGCCCAGGTGTTGCGGTTGACCAGCGACAGCGTGAGCGTGGCGGTCTGCGTGGCCGACTGGTAGAGGGTGGTGGCCGTGGCCGCAGCCAGGTCCAGTGCAAAAAGGCGTCCGTTGGCCATGTCGATCAAGCTCCTGAAAGAAAGAAAACCTTGCTGCGCGACTGCACCGGCGCCCACTGGTGCACGCCGGCAATCACGAACAGCGCCAGCGGCGTTGGCTGCACGGGCGCCACGGGCAGGCCCAGGGTGCCGCCGGCCTGGGCGCTGACCCAGGCCTGCACCCAGTTCGTGCTGGCCAGGGCCTGGCTGTTGTCGCCCGGGGGCAGCGGCGTGGCGGCGCTGACCGTGCCGCTCACGGCCAGGTGGCCGGCGATGGCCTGGTCGCCCGTGAAGGCGTTGCCGCCAGCCAGGTTGGCCTTGGTGGCCAGGCCGGTGGCGAGCTGCCCGGCCTGGCCGGCCACGCCGTCGAAGCCCAGTTCGATGCGCTGGAACTCGTCCTTGAGGACCTGTTCGTCCACGCGCTGGCCGGGCAGCGGGTTGAAGACGCGGTGGTAGAAGGTGTTGGCCATGGGAGGGATTCCTTGGGTTGGCTATCGGTCCAGGCGCCGCGGCGTGTACACCACTGATACGCTCTGCAGGGTGTGCGGCAGCTCGTCGCGCGCGGTGCTCACGATGTTCAGGCTCAGGTCGGTGCCCACGCCGTCCAGGCGCACCTTGGAGAGCGTGTTGGCCGGCACGCTGTAGTAGCTCTGGCCGTAGTTGCTCACGCTGTAGTAGGCGCCGCCGGCGTTCTGCAGCACGCCCACCACGTCGGTCAGGCCCACCTCGGGCTTGCCCAGGCTGTACTCGCCTTGCACCAGCAGGCGGCAGGCGCTGCGGTTCTTGCTTTCCAGGTCCACGCGGCGAAAGCGCTTTTTCTCCATCGGGCTCTTGGTGTGGTTGAAGGCCAGGCGCAGGTAGGCCTGGATCTGCGCGCCATCGAAGCTGCGGCCCCGGTCGGCCTCGTAGACGAAACCGTCGTCGCTGCCGAAGAAGTTGCGGTGCTCGCCGCCCACCACCGCGTCGCAGGTGCAGCGCACCGTGCGGCCGTAGTCGATGGGCATGAAGGCCAGCGCACTGCCGCCATCCGCCGTGGGGATGGGCGTGACGCTCAGGCTCTCACCCGTGGCGAAGAACAGGCGCATGCGCTTGTCGGCCCGGTTGACCACCGAGGCCGTGACCTGGCGCGCCTTGAGCAGCCGCTGGATGCGCGAGGACAGCGGCAGCCGCTCGAAGTTGCCGAAGGCCTGCGTGGCGCTGACCACGGCCACGCCCAGGGTGTCGAACACCAGCACGCGGCCCAGGTTCTGCACGCTGCCGCGCTGGGCGCCCACGTCGTCGGCAAAGTTCACGAAGCGCCAGTCGGCGCTGCTGCTGCCGTACAGCACCCAGGTGCGCTCGGCGGCAAACACCATGAGCGCGCCGCCCTCGGCGTCCGACGGCAGCACCTGGAAGCCCGTGACCACGTCGCCCGCGGCGATCTCGGCGGCGCCCACCACGGCGGACCAGCGGCAGGGGTCGCCCACGGCGCTGTGCTGCACCGAGCCCTCGAAGCTGAAGAACAAATGGTTCTTGTGCGCCACGCAGTGCACCGGCTTGTCCACCGCCATGCCGGTGGCCAGCGGCACCAGCACCTCGCCGTCGAACTCGAAGCCGCGGTTCACGCCATCGGCGCCGTAGATGCGCTGCTGCCCGGCGCGGCCATTGAAGTTGTAGACCACGGCATCGAGCCGGCCGCCGGGCAGCAAGGCAATGGCCGCTTCGGCACCACCGGCCACCGCCGTCACCCCGGCTGTGAAGGCGCCCGCGGTGAACGGCCCGCCCGAGGGCGCCGTGACGATGAAGCGCCCCCGGGCCGTGCCGGCCTGCCAGGTGCCCGACTCCACCACCACGCGCTTGACCAGCGCCGACACCGCGCCCTTGGTGATGTTGGCGCCCACGGCCGGCTCCACGCCGCTGCCACCGGTGAAGGCCAGCTCGTAGTAATGGAACACCAGCGCCCAGCCGGTAGCCGCGCTTTTGTAGATGTTGCAGGCGGTGGCCGCCAGGTTGTCGCGCCAGGCGTAGACCGCGCCGTTCAATACGGCGATGCCCCGCAGCGGCCCCGAGCCCGGCACGGCACCAATGGCAGCGCGGTAGTGGTCGGCAGCCAGCGCCGCAAAGGCGTTGTCGTCGAAGCCATCGATGTCCGAAGCATCGCCATCGAACACGCCCACCGGGCTGCCCGCTACCGTGAGCGCCTCGCCCACGGCGAACACCCCTGTGAGCCGGGTCACCACCATCTGCGCCGCACTGCGCAGCAACAGCACCAGTGCCGTGGCGCCCGAGGTGGCGCCCACCACCGTCTGCCCCACGGCCACGCCCGTGAAGGTGGTGGCGGCGCGCAGGCACTTGTAGGCCGCATCGCTGGGCCGGGGCCGGCCATCGAAGCGCTCGTAACCGCCGATGCGCTCATAGCCTTCCAGCGCCGAGCTTTCGTAGTTGATCGCACCCGTCACCATGCCGGGGCGCAGCGTGAGCTGCGCCGACTCGGCATCGAGCCCGCCGGCGAGCGGGAAGTACTGGGTCTTGAGCGCAGGCATGCGCATCTCGCCCTTCATGCCAAGGGCCTCGCGCCAAAGCCTGGGCGTGGCAACTGCGATTGCGCCAGCGCCGAGAAGCCCATGCTGTAGTTCTGCTCGGCGCGCTGGTAGACCTCGCTGGCCGCGTCGAAGCCGCCGTACTCGCGCAGCGCGCGCCAGCCGATGAGGTTGTGAAAGCGCGCCGGCAGGGCCGGTTCGTCGGCGTCGAGCACCAGGTCCACCACGTCCTTCACGTAGGCTGCGCGCACCATGTGCGCCGCATCGGGCGTAGGGCCCACCAGCAGCTCGCCACCGGGCGCCATGCTCCAGCACTGCAGCGCGCCCGGCGCGTGCGCGCCGGTCAGAAAGCGCTGGCGAAACGCCTCGTACTCCAGCCAGGCCAGCGCATGCTCGCTCACCTGCCCGTCGGCCACGCGCCAGGCGCTGGGACGGTAGCCGTCGGCCGCGGGCTTCCAGGCGGCGAAGTCGGCCAGGGCGAAGCCGGGGGCAGCAGCCTCGGGCACCATCAGCAGGGCGCCGGCCGGCACCTGGCCCAGCGCCTCGCCGCGGCGAAACAGCCAGGACTCGTGCGCCAGCGCGATGTCGCGCCAGGCCCAGTTCACCCACTCGAACACGCGGGCATCGTCGCCGCCGGCCGTGGTGGCCGAGGCCGGCGGGCCGCCCGACAGGCCGCTCTCGCGCTTGACGGCCCGGGCCAGTTGCAGGAAGTTCATGGTGCGCGCCCTCCCCGCTCAGCTTTTGCGCTGGAGAGGGAAACGGGGCTTTTCCACCCAGCGCATCTTGTCGATGTTCTCGGGCTCCTCGGGGTCGGCCTCGCGCACCGTGTAGGCCAGGCCTTCGATGTGGTCGGCCATCTCCACCGGCACGCGCACCCAGCGCTCGCGCTGGATCTGGATCTGGTAGTTGTTGAGCCCGAAGAACGGCTGCTGCGGCTCGTGCAGCTCGCCCTTGAAGAGCTTGATCTCGCAGGTCTGGCCCGAGAAGCCGTGCTGCTGCACGGCCACGTCGATGTCGGTGTCGGTGCCTGCGGTGGGTTCGGCCAATGCGGCGGCCTTGGGTTGTGCTTTTGCCATGGGGATGTTCCTTCCAAAGAAGGGGCCGGCAGCGTGCCGGCCCGGGGGTTGCTATGCCAGGGTCAGGCGGACACGCCGTGCTCGATGCGCGTCATCCAGGCGTCGTTCAGGATGGCTGCGGCCGACCACATCTTGAAAGCCACATGCCCGCGCTGGCCCATGGGGTCGCTGTCGCTGGGCTTGGGGTTGACCACGATGGGCGTGAGGCCCGAGCCCGATGCCGACAGGTTCACCGTGGCATAGGCCTCCTTGCCGACGATGACCGACTGGTACACGTCCACCGCCGTGCCGCCCAGCATGCCGTTGAGCGTGGCATTGCCGGCATTGACCAGCGGCGCGTACAGCGTGGACGAGACGAAGCGGATGTTCTCGAACGAGCCGATCTCGTTCTCGCACAGCGGCTTGAAGGTGCCGTAGTTCTGGATGCGCGTGTAGCCGGCCGGGAAGAACGCGGGGTTCTGCAGGTCCATCTCCACGTTGGGGTGCACGAAGCACACGTAGCACGGCGGGATGGGCAGCGTGCCCACGCCATCGGTGGCGTTGAGCACGGTGGTCAGCGCCCGCGCGTCCTGCGCCTTGAGCTGGCGGATGGCGCGGCGCGCCACGTTGGCCGTCATGGTCGTGTTCACCGTGTTGCGCGCCACGCCGTTGGCGTACAGCACTTGCGTGCCGGCCTTGATGGTGTTGTACAGGATCAGCTCCTGCGTCTGGCCTGCCGTCTCGCCCAGCGAGGCGCTCAGTTCGCTGAGCACCGGGTCTTCGTGCGTGTCGGCGATCACGTCGGTGATCTGCACGCGCTGGCCATACTGCTCCAGGTTGGCCGACACGTCGGTGCTGGTGATGTTGCCCTGCACCGGCGTCACGCCCTCGGTCAGCGGCGTGGTGGTGGGCGCCAGGCGGCCATAGCGGCGCCACTTGACGACCTTGGTCTTGCCCTTGGGCACGGCAGTCACCACGGCAAACTTGGCCATGTTCAGGGAGGGCTGGGCACGCTCCAGCATCTTGTCCACCGCATAGGCGGCGGTACGGGGGGTGATGTCACCGTAAACGGTCATATCGATTGCTCCTCATCGGGAAAATTGGGTACAGGTGTCCGTGCGCTGCAGGTGGCCGCAGCGCCCGTCTATGGAGCGCGTGGGGGCGTCGGGCCTTGCGTCAGCCCGCGCGCGTCAGGCGCTGGCGCCGAAAGAAGTCCAGCGACGCCTCGAAGTCGTCCTCAGGGGGAAGCCCGCCTTTGGCGCCGCTGGCGCGCGAGGGCAGGCCCGCCGCCGACTGCAGCCGCGCGGCATTGGCGCTGGCGCGCTGGGCGGCCGGCTGCTGGGGGTAGTGGGCAATGGGCGCACGGCCTGCGCGGCGCAGGTGCGCGTCGTAGGCGTCCATCACCGCGATGGCCTCGCCCGGGTCCTGCCCCTGGTAGAAGGCCGCCTGAATGGGCTGCGGCTGGGTGTGGATCCAGGCGCTGAAATCCGTGCTGCGCACCACCTCCACGGCATTCGGGTAGGTGGATTGGAAGGTCTGCATCGCGGCCTCGTAGGCGGCGCTGCGTTGCTCCTGCGCGCGCTGCTCCTGCTCGGCGCGCAGGCCGTGCAGCGGCTCGACCATGCGGGCGGCGGTCTGCTCGGCCACCGTCGCGGCCTGCGCATCCACGGCCTGCAGGGCCTGCTGCACGGCGCCCACCAGCCCATGCAGCTCGGGGAACTGCTGCACCTTCTGGGACAGCTCGGCCAGCCGGGCAGCGGCGGCGGATCCATCCGCGGCAGCGCCCGGCGCGGCCTTGCCGCTGCCCTTGAGCTGGGCGTTCTCCTGCAGCAGGCGGTCGCGCTCGGCCCGCGCCTGGTTCAGGTAGCGGTTGAGCTGGCCCACGCGACCCATTTCGCTGCGCGCCTTGTGCAGCTCTTCCTGCGTGCGGCGCAGCAGCTCGGCGGGGTCGGGGTTGCCGGCCCTTTCGGCGTGCTGCGCGGCGCTGGATGCAGGTGCGCGCGCACGGGCCTGCGCTGCATCGGTGCCTGTGGCTTCGGCGCCCATCGCCGCTGCTGCGGGCATGCCCCCGTCGGGGCCTGCCGGCATGGCGGCGGTGGGCGCCTGCACCTGGGCATCACCACCGGCTTCCGCACGCTCCTGGCGCAGCGCATCCAGCGCCTGTGCCATCTGGTCCTCGGCATCCATCGCGCTGGCGGCGCCCTCGCCGGGTTCCTGGCTGGCGGCGGAGGCGAAGTGGTTGCTGTTGCTGTTGCTGCTGTCGGTGGCGTTCATGGTGCGGTCTATCCTTCTTCGGCATGGCCCGCGCGGGCCAGAGGCAGTGGTGGTTGCTGACACCGGGCACATCGCCCGTGAAAGCAATGTCCGCGAAGAGGCGACCGCGCTGAAGGGGTGGCATATATGCCGCACACCATGGCAACAAACAGGCGAAAAAAAGCCCGCTCGAAGCGGGCTGCCTATGGTTCACGCAGAGCGGGTCTATTCGATCCCCGGAAAGTTCTGGTCGATGAACGAGACCACAAACTCGTTGGGGTCTGCAGGCATGCCGTTGGCCTTGCAGTGCTCCAGGTAGCCTGCCCAGAACCGGCGCACCTGGTCGTCCAGGCTCGGCGGGACTGCATCTGCGCGGCCACCATGTCCTGCAACGTCCCCTCGTCGCCATACACCTGCGCCAGCCGGGGCTGCATGGCGGCCAGCGCCTCGTCCTGTTCCTCGCTCAACTGCCCTATCACATCCAGGAAATAGCTGTCCAGAAGCCTCAGAAACGGCTTGCCTGCGTAGCGGTCCATCGCATTCCTCCATGCGTTTATCGGGTGCAGACGAAATTGCCCCTGGGCACCCGACACTCCAAGATCGGGCGATCACAAATCGGAAAAATCAACCGCCCAAAGCATCCCTGCCGCCACCGAAGCGACGGAAAAACACAGCATCCGGCCATTCGTCGTCGTAGGCCCTCCAAAATGCTATGCAAGGCAGTCGACATCTTTCTGGAGTGGAATTCAGAATTCTCCTGCTGAGCAAACGCCAGGATTTCCGGCCAACGAAGCTCTCGCATGCAATACCCTATGGCGGTATCCGAAAAGCATACCTCACCCTGCCGTCCGCCATACCGCTGCCGACGGATGTCGTCCATGAGGAGCTGCGCCAACTGCTGGCGGTGCTGAGCGTTGCGCTGCAAAAAACCCAGCAGTTCCTCGTACAAAGACTCCATCTCATCTTCGCCGGTTTCAGCGTAGTTCACGGAGCGGAATTTTTGACATAACTTATTGAAATTTTCGATGATGAGATCATTCATTTCTTCACCCATTTCTTGCTCTTGAAGTCAAAAATTTTGTTGATGTATCTTTCATCAGAAACTTGAAAGCCATGGTTTCTAAAGGCCTTGACTGCGGCCCCCGCTGCTGCGTCTGCGTTGGGCAGGTAATGGCCTGACGCGTTATCGATGTACTTGACAGTTCCCCACAGCACCTTGGCTTCACCGGCGGCAATGACCTTTTCTCCTCGTGCCAGATCGACATGGCCAAAACCTCCCGGATCGTGCGGTTTGCGCGCCATGATCAACGCACCATTTTCCTTGACCACATAGAGAACATTTGCAGGCATTCTCAACGCTTGGTCTCTCGTCAAGGCCGGCCACATCGCGAAACTCCCTTGCGTCATCGGGAAATCGATTCGCAAAAACCGGCCCTGGTGGCAATGCATGGATGGGCCAGGCAGGTGGCCCATCGAATGCCTCCGCGCCATTGTGAGAACCAGGGCGCTCTGGAACAAGCTTTCCTGCACCGGTCGCCGAGAAAATCTGCAGCACTTTCTGGACATTGGCTGGCGGCACCAGCACACCTCCTGGAATTTGCAGCCGCTCAGCCTCTCCGATCCCAGCCCGAAGGAGTTGATCCGCAATTTCGGCAGGATCACCGCCCGTTACTGCCAGCGAGCCTCCATCCAACAAAGCCATTCTCGGATGCGAAGGAGTTAAAGCAGGGGATGCGACCGGCAAGACAGGCCCCTGGAGCCCTGAACCGGCATACTGAGCCTGCGTAAGGGGCGACAAGATACCCTGGGCGCGCTCGGCACTTCGGGGCGCAACCAAAGCGCCTTGCGATCCTGGGAAGATATCCTCAGCAGCAATACCCGCCTGCAGCAATGCGTCGCGGATGAGCGCCGGATCCCCCGTCACGGCCAGCGTACCAGTGGGCTGTGTGTCCACTTGCAGGATAGCGGCGGCCGGGGGTGGGGCAAGCGCCTGCGCCTGCCCGGCTTGCGCTGCATCCCCCCCGAAAGTCCATTGCTGGCTGTGCCATGTGCGCGGCAGGCTCGCTCACCATCGCAAGCTCAGAGCCCCCTTGCGCCGCTGGCGGGTTAGCGCGCTCGGCCCCGCCCAGGGCGCGATCAGGCGGCAGGTCGGAAGGCACGGGCAAGTAGTTCTCAGGCAATGCAGAAGCCTGTTCGGCATGCACTGGTGGGGTTGGCGTGGTGTGCTGCTCCCCAACCAGTGGCACATCGGCCCTGTGTGCTCCAGGCTGGACCGACGCTCCCGTTGGTTCACCGCCGCGCAAGCCGCCCACCGTGCCAGCGTGGGCACCGAACAGGGCGCCGGCTGCGAAGTCATCCACATACTGGGCGCCAGTTCATTCCCTGAAAGGCGCTCTGCCAGCGCCCAACTCTTCAGGCAAACGCTGCACAGCCTCGGTCCCTCCCTGCACGGCCATCTGGATACCCACGGACTTGCCCAGGCGTTCCAGCGCGTTGCCTTTGAATGTCTGGGTGCTCAGGGCGTCCAGGCCTATCCGGTCCGCCAGTGTGTCGGTGGCGGTGGAGACCGTGGCACCGGCCAGCATCGCGGGCGGGGCGGTCTGGAGCGCACAGGCCTGTGCAGGATCGGTGCGTGCGGCTCCGCCGCCCACACCCGACCCGACCGCTTCGGCTATCGCCGCAGCAATTCTGCAACCAGGGCGAGCAACGTCACTGCCGCGAACAACGCATAGACCGCCACGACCGCTTTGGCCCAGCGATCCCCGGCCTTGGAGCGGCTCCAGATCACTGTGATCGAGTAAGGGATTTTTCTGGCGGCACAGTAGAGCGCTGGCGCCAGAAGCCCTGTGGCCAAAAGCAGCAGATAGGCCATGGGCAGCAGTGGATGGATGCCGTAGAAGAACTGGAAGAGTATCTGCAAGAAAACGCTCACTCAATGTCGATGGGAAAAACCGAAGGGGCATCCGGGCGGGCGCTCGGTCGCTGAACAGCGGCAAGGCAGCTGTTTGCAAGAACCCTCAAGCGCCGTCACGCCGTCGCCTCTTCACCACAGCACCCCAATCAGCGCAAACGCCCCGCCCAGCACGAACATGGTCTGGAACAGCATGCTGCGCAGCTTTTCATCGGCACTTTCGCCGGACCAGGACTCCACGCCCGTGAGCTGGATCACCGAGCCCCAGGTGGCGAAGATGGCGCCCAGGGCGGCCAGGACCTTGCCCATGTCGTCCGGAAAGACCAGCTCCAGCGGCCGGCCCAGGCCCGAGTACATGATGACCAGCAGCATGAACACGCCCACGATGGCCAGGCCCGAACGCCAGAACTGGGTGCGCGTGCGCAGCAGGCGCGCGAGCGATGCCTGGCGCATGGCCTCCAGCTCGGTGCCGGTGCTCCATGCGCCCGCGTTGTAGCGCGCCAGCTGGTCTGCGGGCTGGATGATGATGGCCAGGTCATGCGCGGCCGCCATGTCGGCGAAGCGCTTGCGGCTGAACAGAAACGCCCACAACGTCGGAAAGGTACTGAGACGCTTGGGCACCACAGGGGGCACCGGGGACGGCATGGCTAGGTTTCCGCCCTCTTCTCTTGCGCTGGCAGCACTCCATCCACTGCGCCCTGCAAGAGCACTGTGCAACGGTCTGAGGGATGGAAAATGCAAACTTCTGCCATCCCCGGATCATAGGGGCAGGTGGGAGAGGTGCAATGAATCAATGGCCAGCACGGCGCACCAGCCCGGGCTCACTTGGCCAGCAGCCTGGCCTTGAGGGTCTGGAATTCCTGCTCGGTAAGGGTGCCGTCGGCACGGAGCCTGGCAAGCTTTTGCAGCTCATCGGCCACCAGGGCGGGGATTGCAAGGAACACGCCCCAGTTCATGGCCTCCATGTTCGGGGACTGCGGGGCAAAGGCCGCAGCGGCGCACAGCGCCATGGCGGCCACGGCCGCGGTTCTTGCAATTGCCTGCATGGATCGGCGCCCTCTTGTCGTCGTCGTGTGTGCCCGGCTCGGCGCTGGCAACCAGGTCCGCCATCACCCCCCGGCGCCCGCCCCCTGTGCCATTTCCACCGAATAGAACACCCGCCGCAGCTCCGCATCGTCGGAATGCACGCTGGCCTGCACCTGCTCGGCAAAGTGCGCCAAAAAGCGCTGTGCGGCCAGCGACGGCATCTCGTTGCTGCGGCGGATGATGCCCACGGTGCGCGGGGCGAACTGCTCGCGCAACTGCAGCGCCACCATGCTGCCGCGCAGCGACGCGGTCTCGGCCAGCGGCCAGGGGCAGAAGGTGAGCATGTCGGTCTTTTGCACCAGGGTCAGCATCAGCGAGGCCGACTGGGCCAGGTGGATGTGGTGGCGCGGCACGGCGGCCCCGTGCTGGGTGAAGAGCTGGTCCATCAATTCTCTTTCGCCGCCAGGGCCGAAGTTGAGCACCCAGTCATCGCCCAGCAGCTCGTGGATGGACGATGCGCCCGCACGCGGGTGGCCGGCCCGGGCCATCACCGTGGCCTCGTAGGTAAAGAGCGGCGTGGACTGCAGGCCCAGCATCTCGTCGGGTGCGGCGATGCGGCCGATCATCAGGTCCAGGCTGCCCTCGCGCAATTTGGGGTAGGCCAGGGCCGAGAAGCCATCGAACAGCTCCAGCTGCACATGCGGCATCTCGGCGCGAAACGGCGGCAGCACGCGCGCCAGCAGGGTCTGGGCCACCCAGGGCGTGATGCCGATGGACAGGCGCTGCGGCGCGCCCGCATCCCGGTGGCGGGCCAGGTCCTGTTCGGCCTGGTGCATTTGCTCCAGGATGCGCTGGGCATGCTGCACCAGGTCGCGCCCGGCAGGCGTGAGGCCAATGCCGCCGCTGTGCCGGGTGAACAGCGCCAGTTGGCAGTCCGCCTCCAGCTCGCGCATGCCCTGGGTGACGGCCGCCTGCGTCACGCCCAGCGCACGCGCCGCCGCGCGGATGCTGCCGTGCGCAGCCACCGCGGCGATGTAGCGCATCTGGTGCAATTTCATAGTGGCCATTATGGGTGCCCGCAGGCCCCGGCCGCCCTTGCAGCCCTGCCACAGCACAACCCCGTGACAACAGCAAGACAAGCACCGCCATGCGGTGCAAGGCAGCCCCTGTCTGCCGCCGGGAGGGTGCGGTTTCTAGACTTTGCCTGCATACCGCACACCACACGAAGAACTGCCATGAACCAGGTCACCGAACGAGACAACGAACAGCAACAGCAACCGCGCCAGCAGGCCCACGCGCACGGCGGCACCTGCGCCGCCGACCCCGTGCTGCCCGGCATCCGCGCCATCGAGGCAGAGATGGTGGCCCTGCGCCATCACATCCATGCGCACCCCGAGCTGGCGTTCGAGGAATTCGCCACCGGCGACCTGGTGGCCGCGCGCCTGGCCGAGTGGGGCTACACGGTGCACCGGGGCCTGGGCGGCACCGGCGTGGTAGGCACGCTGCGCCTGGGCAGCAGCCCGCGCGTGCTGGGCCTGCGCGCCGACATGGACGCCCTGCCCATCCAAGAGGAGACCGGCCTGCCTTATGCCAGCACGCACCAGGGCAAGATGCACGCCTGCGGGCACGACGGGCACACCGCCATCCTGCTGGCTGCGGCGCGCCACCTGGCAAAGGAGCGCAGCTTCGACGGCACCCTGCACCTGATCTTCCAGCCCGCCGAAGAGGGCCTGGGCGGGGGCCGCAAGATGATCGAGGATGGCCTGTTCGAGCGCTTCCCGTGCGACGCCATCTATGCCCTGCACAACATGCCCGGCCACCCGGTGGGCAGCTTCGGCTTCATGGGCGGGCCGTTCATGGCCTCGTCCGACTCGGTCACCATCACCGTCAAGGGCCGGGGCGGCCACGGCTCGGCACCGCACCTGGCGGCCGACCCGGTGGTGGCGGCCGCGCACATCGTGCTGGCACTGCAGACCATCGTCTCGCGCAATGTGGACCCGCGGGAGATGGCCGTCATCTCCGTGGGTGCCATCCACGGCGGCGATGCGCCCAACGTGATCCCCGGCAGCGTGCTCATGCGCCTGACGGTGCGCGCCTACCGCCCCGAGATCCGCGCCATGCTGCGCGAGCGCATCACCGCCCTGGTGCAGGCCCAGGCCGCCACGCTGGGCGTGCAGGCCGAGGTGGACTACCACTGGCGCTACCCGGCCCTGGTGAACGACGTGGCCAGCACCGATTTCGCGCGCCAGGTCGCGCTCGACTGGCTGGGCGAGGAAGGCCTGATGCCCAACCTGCAGCCCCTGACCGGCAGCGAAGATTTCTCCTTCATGCTGGAGCAGTGCCCCGGCAGCTACCTCATCGTGGGCAACGGCGTGGGCGACACGCATGGCAGCGGCGGCTGCATGGTGCACAACCCCGGCTACGACTTCAATGACGCCTGCCTGCCGCTGGCATCGACCTACTGGGTCAAGCTGACCGAGCGCTTTCTGGCGCCGCAATCCTGAGCCTCCGCCTCTCCCTTCCCCGCAACCCTCCACACGGCACACACCACCACCATGCACATGTCCACCCTTCGCCTGACCTCTTCCTTCGCCGCACAGCGCACGCGCCGATGCGCCCTCGGGCTCGCCGTGGCTGCGGCGGCATGGGCCTGCCATGCGCCCGCCGCCCTGGCCCAGGGCGCGCCAGCCTGGCCCACCAAGCCGGTCAAGATCGTCATTGGCTACCCACCAGGCGGCTCGGTGGACCAGGCCGCGCGCATCATCGGCGACGCGCTGGGCCCCCGGCTCGGCGCCACGCTGGTCATGGACAACCAGGGCGGCGCTGCCGGCGCCATCGCCGCACAGCGCGTGGTCAGCAGCCCGGCCGACGGCTACACCCTGCTGGTCGGCTCCAGCAACGAGATGGCCGCCACCGGCCTGGTGAACCCGGCGCAGAAGTACGACCCGCTCAAGGACCTGGCGCCCATCGGCCTCATCGCCACCGCCCCGGTGCTGCTGGTGGCCGGCCCCAAGACGGGTGTGAAGACCCTGGCCGAGTTCATCGACCTGGCCAAGCGCAACCCCGGCAAGTTCAGCTACGGCAGCTCGGGCGTGGGCTCCACGCTGCACTTCGCGGGCGAGCTCATCAAGCAGCGCGCCGGCATCTTCATGACGCACATCCCGTACCGGGGCACCGCCTCGCTCACCAGCGACCTGGCCGGAGGCACGCTGGACTTTGCGATGCTCTCGCCCACCGCCGCCCTGCCCTTCATCCAGAGCGGGCGCCTGGTGCCCCTGGCCATCACCAGCGCCGCGCGCAGCCCGGCCCTGCCCCACGTGCCCGCGCTGGCCGAGCACCCGCTGCTCAAGGGCTATGACCTGGTCGGCTGGTTCGCCATGGCCGCACCGCGCAACCTGCCGCCCGCCCTGGCCCAGCAGCTCACCCAGGGCCTCAAGGCCACCCTGCAGGACCCGACTGTGCGGCGCCGCCTCGAAGACGCCGGCATGGTGCTGCCCACGCCCCAATCCGACCTGGCCACGCTAATGCGCGACGACATGGCGCAGTACGCCAAGCTGGTGGACTTTGCCAAGATGAAAGACTGACCGCCTCGTCAGGGCGTGCGATCATGTGGCAGAGATTTTTTGTTCTTCCAACGGCCTGCCCATGACGACCACTCCTGCCACCCCCGAACAATGCGCCGCCCTGCGCACCGCGCTGCTGGCGCTGCACCGCCACCTGATCGAGCTGGAGCGGCGCGACTATGAGAAAGTCCACGGCCGGCAGTCGGCCGGCGAGTTCCTGCAGGTCATGGCGTATGCAGAGTCCATGCGCTGGCTGGAACCGCTGAGCCGCCTCATCGTGATGCTCGACGAGGCCCTGGAGCCCGACAACGCCGACGCCGCCGAGGCGCCCCAGGTCGTGGCACGCCGCGTGCGCGAGATGCTCAAGCTCGAGCATTCGGCCGAGGCGGATTTTTCAGGGCACTACCAGCGGCACTTTCACACCTCGCCCGAGCTGGCGATGGCGCATGCGGCGGTGATCAGGGCGCTTGGTTAGGGCTGCGTCGCCTCTCAACCCGGCTTGCGCGCCACCACATTGAGCAGGGTTTCCTCGCGCTCCTTGGGCACGCCAAAGCCCATCCATTCCAGCGCGCCCAGGTCCTTTCGGCTCCACCACAGGTAGGGCATGCTGATGTGCTCGGGCTTCACCTCGAAGCCGGCTTCGCCCAGCATCGCCAAAAACTCCGTCGCGCTGCGCTGCACATGCATGGGGTGGCGAAACAGCAGCCGGATGGCCAGGCTGTGGATGTACGCGCGGGTGCTTTCGGCCAGCAGCAGGTGGCCGCCCGGCTTGAGCACGCGAAAGATCTCGGCCAGCGCGGCCTGCTGGTCCACGATGTGGTGCAGGGTCTGGTGGCACAGCACCAGATCCACCGATGCATCGGGCAGCGGGATGTGCTCGGCATGCGCGTGGTGCAGTGTGACAGGGGGGCTGACCGTCTGGCGCATCGCTGCGCTGCGCGCGGCAAAGTCCGGCTCGGGATCGAGGGCATGGATCTGGCTGGGGCGAAAGCGCTCCGCCAGCTCCGGGATGGAATGGCCCAGGCCGGTACCGATGTCCAGCACGGCACCGCCCTTGGGCAGGTCGGGCGCCAGGCGCTGCAGGTCGTTGAGTGCGCGCTGCAGCACATGCACGCGCCAGGTCGCGGTGGACAGGAACCACAGGCCGAAGCGGGTCTCGGGGACGAAGGCATGCGCCGTTGTGGCGGCCGGGGGGGACGAAAGAGAGGGCATGGATGGGCTTTGGCTGGGTGCCTGTTCGGACGGCTTTTTCTTCGATAGATGATAGGTCAAGAGCAGGCCCTGCTCCCATCCCCTGGTTCGTGGAACGGCAACAGGTACCTGCACCCTCGGCAACCCGCCCTATTGCACCACAATCATTTGAATTCAAATGATTGTGGTAAAATCAATCACCATGAAAGAAGCCCTGACCGACCCACGCCACCGCATCGGCATCCGCCTGGTGGGCCTGGCACGCCGCTGGCGTCAAGCGCTGGACGCACGGCTGTCTGCCAGCGGCCTGAGCGACGCCACCTGGGCGCCGCTGATGCACCTGCACGAGTTGGGGAGCGACAACGATGTATCGCAGAGCGCGCTGGCGGCGGCCGTGGGGCTTGATGGCTCCAGCCTGGTGCGGCTGCTCGACATCCTGGTGGAGCGCGGGCTGATCGAGCGCCGCCCCCACCCCGAGGACCGCCGCGTGAAGCTGGTGCACCTGACGCCCGCCGGCCGGCGCACGGTGGCCGCCCTGCGCAAGCAGTTGCAGGCCATCGAGTCGGAGCTGCTGGCCGACATCGGCGAGCAGGACGCGCTGGCGATGCTGCGCGCCTTCGAGCGCATCGAAGCGCGCATCGCCGCACAGGCATGACCACCATGCCGCACACCGCCACGCCTTCATCATCCGCCAACCCCGCCAGCTCGCGCCTGGCCAGCATCGCGCGCCTGCTGGCCCCGGCGCGCCTGCGCGAGAGCTGCGCCATCGCCCCCCTGCCCTCGCTGCGCAATGCGACCGTGGTGGGCCTGCAGACCGGGCTGGCGGTGCTGATCGCTGCGGGGGCCACGCACCTGTCGCCGTGGGCGCACCTGGTGGGCTATGCGGCGCTGGGCGCGCTGGCGGCGCTGCTGGGGCGCTTTGCACCCGTGGGCCAGCGCATGCCTGCCGTGCTGCGGGCGGGCGTGCTGCTCGTCGGCGCGGTCGCGCTGATGTCGCTGCTGGGCCTGGCGGGGGCAACACCGGCTGCCCTGCTGCTGTGCCTGGGGCTGCTGGCCGGCGCAGTCTCGTGGCTGGCCGGCCGCTGGCGCCTGGGCCCGCCGGGCGCGGTGATCTTTGTCTTTGCGGGCTGCGCAGCCATGGTGCCGGTGGATGGCTGGCAGGCCGCTGGCGCCCGCGTGCTCTTCACCCTGGCCGGTGTCGCCACGGCCCTTGCCGTCTGCCGCGCCACCGACCGGTTGCGCTCCGCCCCCGCAGCGCCGCCTGCCACACCCGCGCTGCAGGCGCCATGGCTGGCCTTTGCCCGCATCGCCCTGTGTACTGCCAGCGCCGGCCTGCTGGCCCTGGCCGCCGGCTGGCAGCACCCCGCCTGGGCCGCCATCGGCGCCATGGCCGTGCTGCAGGGCGGCCCCCTGCATGCCGCCATGCACCGCGCCCTGCAACGCACCATCGGCACCCTGGCCGGCGCGGCCCTGGCCTGGCTGATCCTGGCGCAGCACCCCTCGTTCTGGCCACTGCTGCTGGCCGTGATCGTGCTGCAGCTGGCCACCGAGGTGGTGATCGGCGCCAACTACGCGCTGGGCCAGGTCTTCGTCACGCCCATGGCCCTGCTCATGACCTCGCTGGCAGCGCCTGCGGCGAGCAGCGGCATGCCGCTGGCGCGCGTGCTCGACACGGTGCTCGGCGCGCTGATGGGCATGGCGTTTGCGGTGGTGTTCTCGACGCGGGAGGACCGGGTGCATCTGGCCCAGCACCACGAGAAGGCACGGGCATAGACAGAGCGGCGCTCCCCGCGCCGCACCAGGCGGGTCACCTCACGGCCTTGGCTTGCCCTGTGCCACAAACCGCACGATGGCATCCACCACCCCTGGCGCCAGCGGCTGGCCCGGGTTGGCATAGGTCGCCATGTTCGCTGCGGGGTCGTCCGTCACCACGGCCTTGAGCACGTGGTTGGTGTCGGGCAGCAGCACCAGTTGGGCTGCAGGGTTGGCCTGGGCCAGCAGGCGCGCGTCCGCCACGCCCACCTGCAGGTCGCGCTCACCCTGCAGCACCAGCACCGGCATTTTGGTGGCGGCGGCGAGCCTGGCCGGGTCCAGCGCAAAGGCGCTGATCAGAAAGCCCTGCACCGCCTCGTTGAACAAGGGCTGCAAGGCAGGGTGCAGGCTGGCCGGGTCCACTCGGCCACCGCCCTCCAGCCGGGTAACCGCGGCCAGCGCCTGCTCCAGGACAGGGGCGTTTGCCGGGTTGGCGCGCAGCTGGTCGCGCAGCACATGGCCCAGGGGCCGGCCGGGCGTGGCCACCAGCAGCAGGCCGCAGATGCCCTGCACCTCACTGCCGCTCTGCGCAGCGGCCAGCGCAACCAGTCCGCCCTCGCTGTGGCCCAGCACCCACACGCAGGGCACACCGGTGCTGCGGCGGATGGCACCCACCCAGCTGTGCACGTCGGCCACATAGTCGGTTATGGTGACGGCGTTGGCGTCGGCCACCGCCTTGGCACTGCCGAACATGCCGCGCTTGTCGATGCGCACCGTGGCAATGCCCCGGGCCGCCAGGTCCTGCGCCAGCAGCCTGTAGGTGGCGGCATTCACGCCCATGGGGTTGTTGCCATCGCGGTCGGTGGGGCCCGAGCCGGGCACGATCAACACCACGGACGCGCCGGCCTTCGCGGGCGCCAGCAGCGTGCCCTTGAGCGGCCCCAGCGGGCCCCGGGCTTCGATGGGCTTCTCGCGCGGGCCGGGGGCAGGCTGCGCTGCTGCGGCCAGCGATGCGGCCAGCGCCACCAGGGCCAGGAAGAATGCTTTCATGCAGCCGAGTATTGCCGACGCGCCCTGGCCTGGGTGTTAGAAGGTGTTGCCCATGGGAATTCACAGCCGCCAGGGCGCGCCCTGCGCGAACTGCCCCACCACCCACGCCTTGAACGCCGCCATGGCCGCCGTGCTGAACCGCCCCGAGGGCCGCACCAGGTAGATGCCCGCATGCGCGTTGAGGCCCCAGGGCTCCAGCACCGGCACCAGGTGGCCGGCAGCAATGTCGGGGCCCACCAGCCAATCGCCCGCGGCCATGATGCCCAGGCCCAGCCGCGCGGCGGCCAGCAGGGCCTCGTTGTCGTTGCTGATGAGGGTGCCGCGGATCTGCACGGCCTCGGTCACGCCATCGCGCGTCAGGCGCCATTCGGGGTAGGACCGCAGGCCTGTGAAACCCAGGCAGTTGTGCACAGCCAGCATAGGCCACGCGGTCGCCCACGGCCACGTTGCTGACACCCGCGCCGATGGCCGCCACCGTGCCCGCCCCTTCGAGCCCCAGGCCCGAAGGCAAGGGGATGCGCACCGCGCCCTTGCGCTGGCTCACGTCCAATGGGTTCACGCCGATGGCGGCCTGGGTGAGGCAGACCTCTCCCGGGCCGGGGGTCTGGGCTTCGACGGGTTCAAGGCGCATCACCTCGGGGGCGCCGGTTGCGTGGAGGACGACTTGGTGCTGCTGTTGTGCCATGCGGGCTTTCCTGTTTTGTTCATTCATTCGGTTGAAGACCCAGCAAGCGTAGGCATGCGCGCCCGCGCCAGCAATTGAGTTGGGTGCAGTTAAGCCGTGCATGGGGTGCAGCAATGCGATGCGGGGAGCACCCTCAGCCCGCCACGCGCAAGGGCTACACGCAGGAGCAGTGGAACGGCCGCGCGTCCTGCCTGGAACCTGCCTACTCTCTCGCAGAGGACCGCGTTGGGGCGCAATCGGGCGGCAACCGAAGCGCCAAACATGCCAAGTACATCGGCCAGAGCGACCATGGACGCGGCATACTGACGCGCAGAGGCAACCCATGAACGACGACCGCAACCCCCACACCGACGTGCCCGCTGTTCAGGACGGCTCGGGCCAGCGCCCCATCCCCACGGCCTGGCGGCCGGTTTTCTGCCGCATCGTGGATGCCCTCGTGCGGGGCGACCATGCCCTGAAGGCGGGCGTGCCAGGGGTTGCCGAAATCCCGGACGACACCGCAGCGCAGATACGCGACTACATCAGCGACTATGGCGCCACCCTGGTGGCCTTGCCGCCGGGCACCTGGGAGTCTTCGGTGTGCATCTGGTGCGGCGCGCATTGGGACGTGCTGGTCGATCTGTGGACGCAGGAGGAAGGCCGCAGCGACCTGGTGCTGGGCGCGCGCGTCACGGAGACGGAAGCCGGCTTCGCCTTCCAGGTGCAGATGGTCTACGTGCCGTAGCAACGCTTTCACTGCCTGTGGATGCTCTCCACATACAGGCCCAGCCGGGACACGCGCCCATACACCACTACCGTCTCGCCAGAGACCGGCGCCTGCTTGCCAAGGCGTCCTTCCAGGCAGATGCTGGCCATGGCGCCCTTGAATTCCAGTTGGGCATATTGATCGCAGCCACGCGACCTGGGCGACGGCGCATCCACCGAAACAACGCGCACCTCAA
The DNA here is from genome assembly GCF_034519795.1 of Acidovorax sp. GTDB lineage: Bacteria > Pseudomonadota > Gammaproteobacteria > Burkholderiales > Burkholderiaceae_C > Acidovorax. Next base: position 29,790 of record NZ_JAXHOB010000015.1, on the reverse strand, counting down.
CACGTGAAGATGCACCCCAGGCCCATCCCAGCGCAGCAGCCCATCCCCATGGCGCAAAGGCCACCAGGCCCGCACTGGCCAGTACTGCGAAGGGATACATGACTAGCCACCGCGCGAGCAAGGTCAGGTAGCGGCCACGTAGGGAATGGGTAGACCGCTCGGGGCGATAAATCAACACAGCAAACACAGGCAGCAAGGCCAGGAACAGCTTCAGGGCCAGTGGCTCATAGGTTGCACCACCGAACCAGATGAACCCCTGCCCGATAGTCATCTCCAGTACCAGCCCAGCGAGGACGGCAACAAACACTCCAAAGGGAATCCAGCGCGCCACAGATCTCACCCGGTGCATGCGATCAACGCCATCGACTGCAGCCTTGCGTTCAACCGGCGATGGCGCCTCCAGCGCCTCCAGCGCCACCTGCGCGGCGCGCATCTGAGCCTGCAGAATCGCCTCCAACCGTGCCTCGATGCGCGCGGTGGCCTCGGCATCCAGGTTGCCTTTGCGCTCAAGCGCCATGCCTTCGCGCAGCACGGCCGCGACCTCCGGCCCCAACCGGTCGATGGCACCGTCTGCCCCGGTACCGACCTGCCTGGGCAGCTCGCTCGTAAGGAGCTGCGCGCACTCGCCGCCATCGCGGATGTGTGGAGGCGAATTCATCTTGTATGGATCGTTGTCACCAGCAGTCCGTAGGAAGAAATCAGCCCCGATACGCCGACCGTGTCACCTGCGCGCGGCGCAGCGCCTTCCATCAGACCTTCCACGCAAATCCGCGCGGTGGACCCGCGGAACTCGACACGGGCCGATTGGCCGCAGTTGTCAGAGTCCCTAGGAGTCTCGATCCAGACGACACGAATCTGCTCTCGCACGGGGACGCCGGTGCTCCATCCCAGGAATGCAGCCCAGCCCCACGGAGCACCGAACACGGCGCTTGCGCACAACAGAACCACGAACGGGTACATGATCAGCCAACGAATGGACCAGGTGGGCACATCCGCTTCCAAAAAACCCGTTGACCGCTCCAGGCGATACACGCCCCAGGCGAACAGAGCCAACAGGATGCCCAGCAACCAGGGCATGGCGGAGTACAACGCGCCACTGCCGAGGAATATGAAACCCGATCCGAACACCATCTCCAGCGCCACGCCGCCGAACACAAAGAAAACGGCAACTGCAGCTGGCACCCAGACCTTCGCAGGCCCCAGCCTCTTCTGGCCGTGCTGCGGCCGGGCCTTGTGCAGCAATTCCTGAAACGCCTGTGCCTGCACCTGATCGTCTTGCGCCATCTCTCGTCGCACCTCGCCAAGAACCCGCTGCTCGGCACGTCGCAGCCTGGCAGCCAGCGCCTCGGGATCCACTGCACGCCGTGACCGCGCGGCTTCAGGTAGAGCCGCTTGCGGCCTCCCGGTGACTTGGCGATGGGCAGCAGACGCCTCTGCCAGGGCTGCCACGCCCCCTTCGGTATCGCTGGCCGCCCGCTGCAGCGGCGCAGCACCGTCAATTTGACAGTTGTTTTTTCTCATGTCTCGGTTGTTGTATTGAAAGCGAGAGTTCATGTCGTGCCATGGGCTACCTCCTCCTGCAGACGAATGCACCCGGAGGCAGTGCAGAGCGGGCCACCAGGCGCCTCACTTGGCATGCACCGCTCCCACATGCAACCCCCAGCGCGACACCAGCCCGGCCACCACCACGGTATCGCCCGCGCGCTGCATCACGCCCGTCACGGCGGTGTTCATGCACACCCTGCCCGTGCTGCCGCGAAACTCCAGGCGGGCGTATTGGTTGCAGCTGCTGGAAATGCGCGGCGCCTCCACCGACACCACGAGCGCCTCCACGCGCGCAGGTTTGCCCACCAGTTCGCCCAGGTACGCGGCCCAGCCCCAGGGGGCGGCGCCCAGCGCTGCAGCACCCAGCAGCGCCGCGAAGGGATACACCACCATCTGCCGCACAAACCAGGTGGGCATCTGCGCCACCCACCAAGGCGCCAGCACCTCGGTGCGGCACAGTGCCCAGTACCACAGCGGGGCCGCGGCCAGCACCAGCCAGGGGGTTGCGGCGCGCAGGGTGGCGTGACCGGAGACGAGGAAATGGTCGCCCTGCGCCATCTCGAAGAGGGCACCGCCAAAGACGAAGACGAGCAGGGCCACGAAGACCATGGCCAGCCCGTAGGGCACGAACAGGTGTGCGGCAGGCGGGTTGCGCAGCAGTTGCTCGCGCCGCTGGTGGGCCTGCCGCATCCGTGCGCGGCGCTCCTGGTCTTTTTGCTTTTGCACCTGGCCCTGCACGCGCGACTGGGCACGCTGCTGGGCGGCGGCCAGCTCTTCGCGGCTGCGGCGGCGCTGTGGGGGTGCATCGGTTGCGCGGGCGGTGCTGCCGGGTGTGGCAGCGCCCGTTGCGTAGGCGGCTGGCAGCGCAGGGGCCAGACCTTCGGGGTGGCGATGGTCTCTCATGGTGTCATTCTTTATGGCTCGAAAACTCCCTCGCAGCCATCGTAAGCGCAGCCCTTGAATCGGCAAATTTCGCGTTTGCCATGCAGGCTGTGGGTGCTTTGCGCCGCCCTCAAGACAAGGGAGCAAGCGCATGCAGCCCATGTGCCCAGGCACCGCACAACAGAGCCTGCAGCATTCCTGTTTGTCACGTACCATGGCACGCCCTGCCGCAACTGTTTTGACCGAAAAGGAGCTGGACCACCATGTGCGATTCGAATGACGATCTCCACAAGTACACCCGCCGCGACTTCACTGCGTGGGCTGGGTCGGCCGGTTTGCTCACCGCCTTGCCTGCGGTGGCCAACGCTGCAGCGGTGGCCGAGCGTGACGTGACCATCACCACGCCAGACGGAAGCTGCGACGCCTACTTCGTCGCACCGACGTCGGGCCCGGCCCCTGGTGTGCTGGTGTGGCCCGACATCTTCGGCCTGCGCCCGGCTTTTCGGCAGATGGGCAAGCGCCTGGCAGAGTCGGGCTACAGCGTGCTTGTCGTCAATCCTTTCTACCGGCAGAAGAAGGCGCCTACCGCAGCACAGGGCGGCCAGACGCCGATTGCCGAAGTGATGCCGCTGATGCAGGCCCTGACGCCCGCCATGCACTTGAGCGACGGCAAGGCCTTTGTGGCCTGGCTCGATGCCCAGGCCGAGGTGCACAAGGTGCGCAAGATGGGCACCACCGGCTACTGCATGGGTGGGCCGATTGCGGTGCGCACGGCCCTGGTGGCGGCGGGCCGCGTGGGTGCGGTGGCCAGCTTCCATGGCGCGGCCATGGTGACGCCAGCGGCTGACAGCCCCCATCGGCTGGTCGCGCAGACCAAGGCGCAGTACCTGATTGCGATTGCCGAGAACGACGATACCAAGGACCCCGAGGCCAAGGCCAGCCTGCGCACCGCGTTCGAGGGCGCCAAGCTGCAGGCCGAGGTGGAGGTCTACCCCGCGGCCCATGGCTGGTGCCCGCCCGACTCGCGGGTCTACGATGCCGCCCAGTCCGACCGCGCCTGGGCGCGCCTGCTTGCCACCTTCGGCAAGGCACTGGCCTGATACCGGCCTGAACGCATGCACCCCGGGCGCTGCGGCGTCCGGGCATGCATGCGCCGGGTTGCCGCACGCTCCTGGCGCTCTCACTCCCGCCCGCGAAACGACCGCACCAGCATCCACACGCTCACCGCCATGCCCACGATGGGGATGGCTGCGACCACCGCCACCGCAGCGCGCGCAGCCGGCGCCCAGTCGAAATCACGCCCGGTGCGCCAGGCGCCGTACGCGGCGATCAGGCCCATCACGGCCATGCCCCGGCGAAAGCTCGCACCTTCCTTGAAGAACAGGATCAGCAGCACCACGTTGGCCGCGCCGATGAGCAGGGCCAGGTGGCCCAGGTGCAGGGCGAAGGTGGTGCGCTGGTAGCTGCGGTCGCGCTCCGGCATGCGGTCATCTTCGTCGTCCTCCCCCTCGTCCTGCGCCAGTTGGCCGCGCGATCGGCCTGGTGTCCCGCCCTGCGGTGATGCGGCGGCTGGCGGGGCCTGTGCGCCGCCGGTGCGGCCCCAGTCCGTGCCAGAGAGCCCGGCCGCTGCGGCAGCGCCGGCACCTGCCACCACTGCGGCACCCGCCGCGCCCTTGGGGGGTGCGCCGATGCCTCCCGCGCCGGCCTGCAGCCCCTTCTCGCGCAGCACGGCGCGCAGGCGGCCCGGTTCGCGCAGGGCGGACACCAGGGCGCGCACCGGGCCCTGCTCGTGGGGCGCCAGCTTCAGCGTGTCCACGCGCACGGTGGTGCCGCGCGTGTTGGCCAGCATGAAGAGCGCCTGGGCCACCAGCCGGTCCTTGGGGCCACCGCTGCCGTTCTCGATGGCCACCCCCAGGTTGTAGGTGCCATCGGCATGGCCTTCCTCGGCCGCCAGGGCATACCAGTCGCGGGCCTGCGCCAGGTTCACGACGCCGCCGGCGCGGCCGTGCTCGTCCAGCGTGCCCATGTAGAACGCCGCATGGGGGTTGCCTTCGCGCGCGAACCAGCCCACCAGGTCGCGCAGCACCGATCCGGTCCACACCACGGGGGCCGTGGCGGGTGCGGGGGGCGCCATGGGCGCCAGGCTCAGGCCGCCGGGGGACTCGGCCTCTTCCTTCGCGCGCCGCAGCTTGTGCTCCTGCTGCCATTGCTCGCTGGCCGCAGCGTTCCACTTGGCGGCCAGGGCCATGTCCACCGAGCCGCCCCAGCCGCGCTCGTGCATCAGCGCGAACAGGCGCTTGGCGGGCTCGTGGTCCCAGTCCACCGCACGCTGGCACCAGTAGCGGGCGTTCTCGAAGCTGGGCTCCTCCCAGCCGATCACCGACTCCAGCACGGTGTAGAAGGCCGCCAGCTCGTGGCCCATCGATGCGGCCGCCTTCATGCCGTCGGCGGCCTCGATGCGCTTTCGGGTGTACAGCAGCAACTGCTCGTTGTGCACATAGGCATCGTCCACCGCCTTGCGCTCGCCATCGACGATCGCGAGCAGCATGTCGCCCGATGCCGACTTCAGCCGCGCCATCAGGGTCTGTATGCGCCCCTTCCCCTCGACGGGAAAGCGCTCGTAGAAAGCCTGCGCGTCCTGCCGGGTGGGTGCGTCGTGTGCGCCCATCACCTGCAGCGCGGCCGCCAGGTCGAAGTGTCGGCGCTGGCCCATGGTGCCAAAGCGCAGCGCCCGGCCCATGGCATACAGGGCATGCGGGTTGCCGCGCGCGGCGTGGATGCGGTACTCGGCCCAGGCCGTGGCATCGTCGCCGGCCTTGCGGGCCTGCTCGGCGCGCTTGAGCTGCAGGTCGGGCTCCTCGGGCACATCGCCATTGCCCAGGTAGTGCACGCCGCTTTGCGGGTCGTACAGGTTCAGCCCCAGCCGGGTGGCCTGCGCCCAGGCCAATTCGAAGGCATCGTTCCAGTGCTCGGTGCGGGTGTTGATACCAAAGCCAAGCGTCGCATCTTCGGTGATGCCGTCCTCGCTGCCGTCCAGCCACACGTCCATCGCTTCGGGATAACGCTCCTGCAGCGCCCGGCCCCATTCCAGGAACTTGGGGTTCTGACCTGGCGGCGGGCTGTCGCTGACGCGCTCGAACTGCGCGTCGGCCTCCGCCTTGGTGGCCGGCCACGGCCAGTCGGCGGGCTTTTCCCACAGCTGCAGCGTGTAACTCATCCTCGGTTCCCTCCCAGGCTTGGTGTTTGTCACGGATTCTAGAGCGGGGCATTGCTGCGCCACGCCCATCGCATGGCCTGCTTTCGCCACGTTTCGTTACATCAGGCCTGTGACTGCGGCCACATGCTTGGCAGCCTTCGCGTTCCTAGAATGGCCTTCGACAGTCCCGGGAGGATGAGGACCATGAACGACTACACAAGCAACCCGTTCTTTTTTGCATTGCGGCTTTTGCGCAAGGCCACTGCCATGGCGGCGCTGGCACTGCCTGCCGCTTTCCTGTTCTTGATGCCATCGGCGGCAACGGCCACCACCGTGAGCATGGGCACCAGCCACGGCTGCTCGGTGTCCGACACCCACCAGCCCACCTGCTGGGGCAGCGTGCCCATGCAGGACCAGGCGCCCGACACGGTGCTCGATGTGCGGGCGGGGCGGGATTTCAGCTGCGCCCTGATGGCGGGCAGCACCGTGCGCTGCTGGGGCAACAACGATTTTTCGCAACTGGGTGTCAACGCCCCCACCGCCGCCGGCCTGGGCGTGGGGGGCCTGTGGCGCTTCACGCAGTTGGCCGTGGGCGCAACGCACGCCTGTGCCCTGCTGGACAACCAGGCCTACTGCTGGGGCGACGGCAGTCGGGGGCAACTGGGCGTCGGCAGTGCCGCCAGTTCGGCAGCGCCCATCGCGGTGGAGGGGCTGAACAAGGCCGTGCACCTCGCGGCGGGCCAGGGCGTCACCTGCGTAGTGCAGTGGGACGCCAAGGTCGTCTGCGTCGGCCTGGGCAGCGAGCTCTCGGGCGGCCTGGATGAGCCCCGCGTGGCACGCACCGTGCCCGGCATCACCGATGCACGCGAGGTCGCACTCTTCGACGGCCATGCCTGCGTGCTGCGCGCGCAGGGCAAGGTGTCGTGCTGGGGGCGCAACAGCCATGGCCAACTGGGCATACCGGCCGGCAGCGACATCCTGCGCAGCCCGGTCGAGGTGACGGGCCTGGGCGCCGCAGCCAAGGCCGTCGCCGTGGGCAATGGTTTCAGCTGCGCCCTGCTGGTCAACGGCACCGTGAAATGCTGGGGAAACAACGCCAATGGCCAACTGGGCACGGCCCTGGGTGGCACCGCCACCGGCCTGGTCACCGGCATCACCACCGCCACCGCCATCAGCGCGGGGCAGACGGCCGCTTGCGTGGCCTTGCAGGGTGGCTATGTGCAGTGCTGGGGCCAGGGCTCGGGTTGGGGCAACGGCATCTGCGGCACACTGGGAGGTACCTACCCGGAGCACCCTGCATCGTGGGGCCCCATTGTCGACATCGCCATCTGCCGCCCACCGGGCTCGTTCGCACCGCTGGCCGTCAAGGGTCTGGGCGCAGCCAGCGATGCAGGCCAGGTGCTGGATTGGGCCGAAAAGGCCATGCCCGGCACCTTCCCGGCACAGGCAGGCCGTGATCCAGATCCAGTAAACACCCAGCTCCACATGCGCCAGTACCCGGGTGGCCATACGCTGGGCGTCAACGCCCACGGCACGCCGCACCTGCTGTACCTGGGGCCCATCAGCGAGGGCAGGCTGCTCGACCTGGGGCCGCTGGACCGGTGGCTGAGCGAGGCACGCCAGGTAGAAGGCACCAAGAGCGGCATGCAGCTGCAGGCGGCGCCCTACCTCAACCTCATGCCTGGCGTCGCCTTCACAGACAGGATTCCCAGCCCGTGCAAGAACTTCCTGGTGCCCTTTGCCATTCGCGGTGGCGCAAACGGTTTGCCAGAAGGGTTGGTCGCCACTGCCGTACGGGTGGAAAACAGCAGCGGCACGACCATGGAACTGCCCATCCGTGGCCTGGGCAACTACCCCAGTGAGCGCCTCACCACCGATACGGACTGGATTTCGCAGCGCATACCTCAGCCGGGCCAGACGGTACCGGCCGGCATGAAGCTGGAGACGGTGCTGAGCGACATCGCCGAAGGCTGCCCCGTGGCCGTGCGTTCGGGCGACGAGGTGGGCGTGACGGTTCTCTACTCCCTGGGCAATCGCAAGGGACAGTTGCGCACGCGGGCCAAGGTAGGCGCGGCGTACTGAGTTGCACGCCCCTGCGCACAGCGCTCTGCAGCATCGACATCCACCATCCCGACCTCTTTGCCCCGGCGCGTTTGCGCTCCCTCGTACGCCAAGGACCATGACCATGCACATCACACCCAGCGCGCCGCGGCTTCTCCAAAAGATCGTGCCGTCGGCCGCTGCGCTGCTGCTGTCCGCAGCCTTCATGCCGTCGACGTCCATGGCCACCACCGTGAGCATGGGCACCAGCCACGGCTGCTCCGCGGCGGACACCCACAAAATCACCTGCTGGGGCAGCCTGGCCGCCCCGGACTTCGGCCCCTATTCGATCAAGGACGTGAAGGTGGGGCGTGACTTCAGCTGCGCCCTGCTGACCAATGCATCGGTCAAGTGCTGGGGGAGCAACGATCGGCAGCAACTGGGCGGGCCACCCGTGCCCGACACCGTCGCGCGCTACTACAACGCAGACGCCATTGCCGTGGGCGCTACCCATGCGTGCTTTCGCTTTGTCACGCGCATCTCGTGCTGGGGCGATGGAAGCCAGGGGCAACTCGGCAGGCACGTGCAGACCCAGATAGGCACGGAAACAGCGGTGGATGGCCTGTCGGACGTGCGGCACGTAGCGGCTGGCCATGGCAGCACCTGCGTGGCCCGGCTGGACGGCAAGGTGGTCTGCGTGGGCGCCGGCAGCGGGCTTGCGGGGGCTGCTGACGACCCGCGCCAGCCGCGCACCGTGCCGGGCATCAGCGATGCGCTGGAGGTATCGCTTTTCGACGGCCACGCCTGCGTGCTGAGATGGGGCGGCAGGGTTTCGTGCTGGGGCAACAACCGCTATGGAGAACTGGGCGTGCCGGCAGGCACCGGCCCGCTGAGCACGCCGGTCGAGGTGACAGGCCTTGCCGCCGCCGCCAAGGCCGTGGCTGTGGGCAACGGCTACACCTGCGCCCTGCTGGTGAACGGCACCGTGTCCTGCTGGGGCAACAATGCCAACGGGCAGTTGGGCACGGGCCTCGCTGGGGGCACTGCCGGCCAGGTCGCGGGCATCACGGACGCCACGGCCATCAGCGCCGGCCAGACAGCCGCCTGCGCCGTGCTCGAAGGCGGGTACGTGCAGTGCTGGGGCGAAGGCGCCGGCTGGAACAGCGCCCCCTGCCGCGTGACCACCAGCTTCTACCCCGGCGTGCCCGCCACCTACAACCCACCCCCCGATCTGGTCATCTGCCTGCCCCAGGGCTCTGCAGCGCCCATGGCGGTGCAGGGGCTGGGCCCCGTGCACGACGCGGCGCTGGTGCTGGACTGGGCAGAAAAGACGATGCCGCAGACCTTTGCGCCGCAGGCAGCCAAGGTGCCCGCGCACATCGACGGCCCCTACTACCTGCGCGAGTACCCCGGCGGCCACCAGCTCGCCGTCAACGGCCACGGAACCCCGCACCTGATGTACCTGGGCCCGGAAAGCGGCGGGCGGCTGCTTGACCTGGGGCCGCTGAGCCAATGGGTGTTCCAGGCGAGCCGGGACGCGGGCATCGCCAGCGGCATGCAACTGCAGGCTGGCCCCTACGTCGACCTGATGCCCGGCTCGGGCCCCTGCTGGGAGATGATCGTCCCCCATGCCATCCGGGGCGGCGCACAAGGCCTGCCCGATGGACTGGTCACCACCGCCGTGCGCATCGAGAGCGGGGGGCAGTCCATGGAGTTTCCGATCCGAGAACGGCACCGCTTCACCGTGCTGACCACGGCGACGAACTGGCTCTCCCAGCAGAGCCTGCAACCAGGCCAGCCGGTTCCCCCAGGGATGAAGGAGGAGCCCATCTACTACGGCGCAGCAGAGGGATGCCCCACCATCGGCACCTCGGGCGAGGTGGATGTCATTGTCTTCTACACCCTCGGGCAGAAAAAGGGCCTGCTGCGCGCCAAGGCGAAAGTCGGCTCTGCCGCGTAGACTGCATCACACCACCGACACCGAAGCAGCGGCCCCCTGCCCTCCCAGTCCTTTCTCGCCCAGCACCGGCGGCATGGTCACAATCGACCGCAAATCCGGCACCGCCCGGCGCAGCGCCGCCAGATCCGGCCGGGGCCGGCGCAACTCGGGCCGGGCCGCAAACGCCCGCTCCAGCGCCAGCGATGCCCCCAGCACCTGGTGGTCCTGCCGAAAACCGCCCACGATCTGCAGGCCAAACGGCATGCCCCGGTGGTCCACGCCGCAGGGCAGCGACAGGGCCGGGTGCGTCATGAGCGTGACCACGTAGGTCAGGCTGAGCCAGCGGTAGTAGGTGGCCTGCTGCTCGCCGTTGATGGTGTCGGCATATAGCTGCGTCCACGCGAAGGGCGAGACGGGCGTGGTGGGCGACAGGATCAGGTCGTAGTCGGCAAAGGTGCGCTGGGTGGCCTGGATGATGCGCGTCTGCTCGGCCTGGGCCCAGGCGCTGTCGAGCAGGCTCATGCGCTTGCCCATTTCGTAGTTGGCGCGGGTGTTGGGGCCCAGGCTGTCGGGGTCGCGGTCGTAGGCGGCCTGCATGCCGGCGACGAACGCCTCGGCGCGCAACACGTCGAAGCAGCGGTGGGTGTCGCCCAGGTCGAATTTCACCTCGTCGCAGCTGCGGAACAGGTGCCGCATGGCCGCGATCTTGGCGCGGAAGCTGGCGCGTATGCCCTCGTCCACCGCGCAGGTGCCAAAGTCTTCGGTGTAGGCCACGCGCAGGCGGCCCAGGTCCACCTCGGGCGGGGTGAGGAAGCCCATCGCATCGAGCGGATAGCTCAGCGGGTCGCCCGCGTGCATGCCGGCCGATGCGGCCAGTTGCAGGCAGGCGTCTTCCACCGTGCGGCCCATGGGGCCGACCACCGAGATGGGCGTCCACCCCAGCGGCTTGCGCACGCTGGGCACCACACCGGGCGATGGCCGAAAACCCACCACCCCGCACTTGGCCGCCGGTATGCGCAGCGAGCCCCCGGTGTCCGACCCAGTACACACCGGCAGCAGATCGCAGGCCAGCGCCGCGGCCGAGCCGCCCGAGGAGCCCCCGGCATTGAGGTTGGGGTTGAACGGGTTGCCCGTGGCACCCCACACCGTGTTGCGCGAATTGGCGCCCGCACCCAGCTCGGGCACATTGGTCTTGCCGGCCACGATGGCACCGGCCCGGCGCAGGCGCGCCACGAGCTCGATGTCCTGCGTGGGCACATGGTCGCGGTAGATGGCCGAGCCCCAGGTGGTAAGCAGGCCCTCGGTGGGCTCCAGGTCCTTCACGCCCAGGGGCAGGCCGTGCAGCAGGCCCAGGGGTGCAGTGCCATCCACCACGGCCTGCTCGGCCGCGCGCGCCTCGGTGCGGGCGCGGTCGAAGCAGGTGGCGGTGACGGCATTCACGAAGGGGTTGATGCGCTCGATGCGGTCGATGCAGGCATCGAGCAGCTCCACGGGCGAGATCTCCTTGCGCCCGATGAGCCGGCGCAGCGCCACGGCGGATTGCTCCACCAGCGCATCGCCGGGGCGGCTGGCGGTGTCTGGGCGGTCGGGCTGGTTTACAACAGGAATCGAAGAAGCGGTGACAGGCATGTTCTATGGATGGTTGTTCAAGGCGCTACGGCAGCACTCCCAAGGCCGAGGCCAGGACCGCCGCGCAAGGGCCGCCAAGCAGCCAGGCGGCGTTTCACTTGCGTGCGCTGGCGGTGTCCCCCTTCCCTAATTGCGCAGCAATTCGAGAGAAGGGGTGAAGGCGCGAAGCGACTCAGGGGGTTGTACCGAATTAATCAGCAGTGATGTTGGAGCGGGCAGCCACGGCGCGCATCGTCGGCAGCTCGCGCTGGATCAGCTCGCTGGCCGCAGCGCCGCTGCTGAACGCCGGCTCCATGCCTTGTGCGGTGAGCTTGGCCTTGGTCTCGGCGTCGGCCACGGTGGTGGCCAGGGCCTTCTCCAGCTTGGCGCGCACCTCGGGCGGCAGGCCCCTGGGTGCGGCCACCACCAGCCAGGTGTCCAGGTTGATGTCGGGGTAGCCCGCCTCGGCCAGCGTGGGCACGTTGGGCAGCAGCGGCGAGCGCTTGGCCGTGGTGACGGCAATGGCCTTGATCTTGCCGGTCTTGAGCTGCGGGATGGCGGCGCTCACCGTGTCCACGGTGAAGGGCACCTGCCCGCCCATCAGGTCCGTCATGGCCGGGGCGCTGCCCTTGTAGGGGATGTGCGCCATCTTCAGCCCCGTGGCCTGCAAGATGGTCTCACCCGCGAAGTGCGAGGTGGTGCCGCTGCCAAATGAGCCGTACGAATACTTGCCCGGCGCTGCCTTCACGTAGTCGACGAACTGCTTGACGCTTTGCACCGGCACCTCCTGGTTGGCCAGCAATATCAGCCCCGTGCGGCCCGAGATGCCGATGGGCTCGAAGCCCTTGACCGGGTCGTACGGCAGGTTGCTGCGGATGGCCGGATTCACCGTGAAGGTGGTGCCCGAGCTCATGAGCAGCGTGTACCCGTCCGCCGGCGCCTTGCTCACGTAGCTGGCGCCGATGATGGTGCCCGCCCCCGCGCGGTTCTCGATCACGATGGGCTGGCCCAGCGCCTGGCCCATGCGCAGCGCGATCACCCGGCCCAACACATCGGTGGCGCCACCCGGCGGGAAGGGGATCACCAGTGTGATGGGCTTGGTGGGGAATGCGGTTTCGGCCGCCTTCGCGGGGGCACTGAACGCAGCCAGCGCGGCCACGCTGGCCAGGCCAGCGAACAGCAGGGCGTGCAGGCGGTGGGCACGCGCAGGGTTGGATCGGGTGGCAGACAGCGGCATCGGTGTTTTCATGAACAGCATTCCTGAAAGAGAGGTCGGTTGGTCGTCAGCGTCACATCCACGCCATGCAGCCATGGTAGGACCCGGTATTGAATGCAACAAGCGCAATGTTTAGAATTGTCGATTGCCGAAACGGCAATTGAACCAGATGCCCCCTGAGTCGCTTCGCGCCTTCCCCCTCAGGGGGACGCCCCCAGTGCCCGCAAGTGAAACGTCGCATGCGCGAGGGGCGGCCCTTGCGCGTGGGCACTGGCTCTGGCCGCGCCAGTTGCATGGGCTGCGGGCAACGCATAGCGCGATAGATAACTGAACCGACAGGAGACCCCATGGCCAGCCACATCCTGCAAGAGACCGCCGTCCGCTACTTCCTCGAAGTGGTGCGCGCCGGCTCCGTGAAAGACGCCGCCCTGCGCCTCAACGTGGCGCCCTCCGCCGTGAGCCGGCAGGTGGCCCGGCTGGAGCGCGAGATGGACACCCTGCTCTTCGAGCGCCAGGCGCGCGGCATGGTGCCCAATGCGGCAGGCGAGCTGCTGGCCGCGCACGCCAAGCGCGTGCAGCAAGACAACGAGCGTGTGCTCAGCGACATATCCGCCCTGCGCGGCCTGCGCAAAGGCTTTGTGCGCGTGGCCAGCGCGGCCGGCTTTGCCTACGACCTGCTGCCCACGCTGATCGCGCGCTTTGGCGAAACGTATGAGGGCATCCGCTTTCACCTGGAGATGTGCGCCCAGGGCGACGTGCCGGGTCGCATCCGCGACGGCGAGGCCGACATCGGCATCACCCTGAGCGGCCTGCCCGAGCCCGGCATCAAGCTGGAGCTGCGCCACCCCTGCCCGGTGCTGGCCGTCATGTCGCGCCGCCACCCGCTGGCCGCGCAGCGCCAGCTATCGCTCAGCCAGGTGGTGGCCTACCCGCTGGCGCTGCCCACGCCGGTCAGCTCCATCCGCCAGCTGCTGGACACCAGCTGCAGCCGCCAGGGCCTGCAGTACGCCACCGCCATCACCAGCAACCACGCCGACTCGCTGGTGAGCTACGCCGCCACCGCGCCCGAAGCCATCGCCTTCTACGGCGAACTCTCGGTGCGCACCCGCCTGCAGTCGCTGGAGCTGGTGGCCATTGCCCTGCGCGACCGCGAGATGAACGAGCGCTACCTGGAGGTGCAGACCCTGGCCGGCCGCGCCCTGCCGGCCGCGGGCAAGGCGTTTGTGCAGTTCCTCACCGAGCACATCAAGGCCGGGTAGCGGCGGGCGGGCGGGCGCGTGGGGGTTGCCCCCCCGCCCTGCTGCATATATGCCGGCACTCCCCAGCGGCTGATCCGCGCGCCAGAGTGGTCTCGTACCACCAACCTCCGCGCGGAGCCCTTTCCATGAACCTGTACGAACTGGCCTCGCAAGACGAGGCCTGGGGCGCTTACGCCCTCGATGACGGCAACACGCCCTGGTCCGCCTGGCCTGCGGACCCGCCCGCCTCCATGCCGCCCAGCCCAGTACCTCTTGACGCAGCCCTGGATGCTGCCGCCCGCGAATACGGGGTGGATGCCGATGTGCTGCGCGCGCTGGGCCCTGGCGGCTCGGTCGATTCCATTTTCGGCACCGCAGCCTCGCTGCGCTCGCGCCTGGAGGCCTTAGATGGCGACTACGCCCAGGCCCTGGCCTCCTACCGCCGGGACGAAGAGGGCAACGCTGGCGATGCCTTGGCGGCACCGGCCGCTGCACCCCTCTCGCCCCCAACGCAGGCCGATGCGCAGGTGCCCGCCCCGGGGCCAGCACCGGCCCCCTCGGCACGGCCCCGGCCCGCGCGGCCCCAGGCAAGCACGCCCGTGCCGGGGGCGCCGCAACCGCAAGCCTCAAGGCCAGACCACCCCCCTGCCCCGCCAGACGGCAGGCTGGGGGCCGCCGACGACCCGCGCAGCCTGGTGTACCGCCAGGCCCCGGCAGCGCAGAAGCCTTTGGTGGATGAGGTGAAGAGCCAGTTGGCGTCGGGCGCAAAGACCCTGGCCCAGATGCTGCCGGGCACCGGCGCTGCCGCACGATGGGTGGCCACCCAGCCCGAGGCCACCGCCGGCAAGGCCACGCCAGCCAGCGTTGGCAGCGTGCTGGAACGCGCCGCACCGCCTGCGGACCTGCCCGCCGCCAGCTTTGCCCCGGTGCGCCCCGAGGTGCGCCAGGCCTTTGGCAACGCATGGAACGCAGCCAACCCTGAAGACCGCCAGCGCATGCAATCCCTGCCCGGGTGGCAGGGCCAGCTCGCACGCGAGCGGGCGGGACTCTTCGCACGGGCAGACGAAGGCGCCCTGTCGCGCTCGCCCACCGGAGCCCTGTTCGACACCCGCGCCGAAGGCCGCACCAAGGCATTGATCGCCAAGGGCGAGCACCCCGACTTCGCCCGCCGCGCAGCCCACGAGGGCGCTGCCGCAGGTGTGGCGCCCGGGCAAGAGATCAAGGCCCTGGGCGGCACGGTGCAGCCCTCCACCTACGACTTCGACACCAAGAACCTCTTCGACCCCGACCGCCCCGCCAACCTGCTGAACAACGCGGTGGTGCGCGGCGTCGCCAAAGGCGGGCTGGGCCTGGGCAAGGGCGTGGTGGGCCTGAGCCAGGCCATCGAAGACCTGACCGGCGCAGACGATGCAACCCGGCAGCGCACCGCAGACCGCGCCACCTCCTTGCGCGGCATGGAGCAGGCCATTGGCGAGCGCGGCACCCAACTGCAGCGCAACTTCGAAGGTGCCGTCAGCTCCATCACCCAGCAGTTACCCATGCTGGTCACCGGCAGCTTCGTACCGTCGCAGTTGCTCAGCATGGGCGGCATAGCGGTGCAGTCGTTCGGCCAGGAGTACAGCGACGGCAAATCGCGCGGGCTCGATCCGCAGCAGGCAGCCGGGCGCGCAGGCGCATTCGCCGCCTTCGAGGTGATCGGCGAGAAGTTCGGCTTCAAGGGCAACATGGAGGCCATCCGCAAGGCCAGCGCCGGCATGCACGGGGATGCGCTGGCGAGCTTTCTGGCCAACCTGGTCAAGAAGGAAATCCCCGGAGAAGTGCTCACCACCACCGGCCAGTTCGCCGTGGACAAATGGGCCCCCGCCGGCATGGCGCTGAACCCGAACGCCACGCTGGGCGACTACGTCCAACAGCTGGGCGACACCATCACCCAGACCGTGATGCAGGGCGCAATGATGAGCGGGGGACGGCGCGTGCTGGGGGGTGGTGTGACGCAGCCCGCACCGCGCGTACAGGACCAATCCACCGCACCGCACGCACCCCGGGCCGGTGAAGGGACCTATGAGGGAGGCACCGGCAACACCACCGCCCCCACTCCAGCGCCCTCATCAGGCTCCACGGCGCCAGCAACGGGCTACCACGGCGAGCCCGTGCCCAACACCACCCAATGGTCGGACGTAGCCGCCGCCGACAAGAAAGCCCGAGCCGAAGCCGAGATACTGCGCCAGGCCGAGGCCTTGCCGGCACTGGATGCTGCAACCGGCGCGGCGACCACACCAAGCCCTGCCGCCCCATCGGCCACGCCCACGATGCCCATGCCGGCATCGACGGACGGCAACAGCAGCGGCACACAGCAAGGCGCCAACGCCTTACCGCACGGACAGGTCAACAGCGATGCAGATCAGGCAGAGACAGCCACCCAGGCAAGCGCCGCCGATCCCGCAACCAATGCACCCGGCACCCCAGCTCCGGCCCCAACGCCTTCCGCTGCGAACGCTGAAGCCGATGCCAGCGCCGCAGCCACAGACATAGCGCCAGCCACTACCCAGCACGGCTCGGCCCGCCACACCGCAGCATCCCAGATCCAGCCCCCGGCCCCCGCGCCCATAGATGCACAGATCCAGGCCCTGGACTCCGGCATGCTCGTCGTCGGCGGCGACCAGGCCACCATCTTGGCGCACCTGCAGGCCGGCGGCGTGCGCGGTGCCGAGCCATTCGCGGGCGTGACCCTGGTCCCCGTGGACCAGGCGGCACTGGCACAACGGGTCTTGCTTCGCCCGTCGCGCGCTTTGGCGCCATCAGGCCAGTCGGCAGGTCATGCATCGGTGTCTGCAAATAGCGACGGGACTACTGCGCGAAGGCCCGTGCGCGACACATCTGGTGAACGAGGATCCGGGCCCCATACTGGGGATCATCGCCAGGGGCATTCCCGCTACACTTTCCGTGATGACGACGTCCCCACCCGCCCTGCCCCATCCGTTGACCGGCATGACACGGATTCCGCCTCACCAGAACCGGTCGCTCCTGTCAGTGCGCGAGTCGGAGACACGCATGGATTACTACGATCCGGGCGGGCCGTTGATCTGGGAGTCGGACGAACAGGACGCGGTGGACGGGGCGACTTTGGCCCTGACAGAACTGCCGCAGATACCTCAAGTCACGGCAGTGGCCGCTTTTACCTCCACGAGCCCGCCCAGCCCGACGATGGATACTCTGCGGGCACCGCACAACCAGCCAGAGCAACTGCTGGCGGAGCGCGCCGTGGAGGGGCGGGCCAAGGAGGGCCCGCGGCACCCCGGGCCACTCTTGTGGGACTTGGAATCGCCGAGCGCGTCGAGCTTGCCGGCAGCCAGGCCCTTGTCGGTGAACGGGTAGATTCTCCAGAGCAACTGGCAGAGCTTGCGCAGGTCTACCGGGATCCCCGTTACGAAACTTTCCGGGTCTTTTTCGTCAAGGACGGCGAGGTAGTGCACGCAACGGGCGTGAGTTCACGCCTGCCCGATCAGACACCGATGGTGCCTGCAGGCATGACCGAAGCCCAGTACCTCGCGCAGTTCCGAGAGGGCATGCGCCGAACCGGGGCGCAGGGCTACTACATCCTGCACAACCATCCATCGGGCAATCCAGAGCCGAGCGCGCAGGATCTTGAGCTGACGGAGCACCTTGCCCGGCAGGTGCCCGGCATGCTCTCCCATGTGGTCATCAATAGCAACAAGTATGCGGTGATCACGCCTGGGGATGCGGCGCGTGCAACTGCGCCTGCAACGATGGTGCGCTTGAAGTATTTTGGGCCAGACCGCCTGCTGCAAGCCAGCAAGCCCATGGCTGCACTGGGCCAGACCATCCCATCGCCGGATGTTCTGGCGATAGTAGGCAAGTCCATGCAAGGGCCCGGTTGGATGACCTTGGTGGGAGTAGGTTCCGACGGCCATGTGCGGGCCATTGCCGAAGCACCTTCAAGCATTCTCTCGCGCAGCCCCGCCTACCTGGCGGCCACGGTGCGCCGATTCGTTCGGATGTCGGGGTCTGCCGAAGTCTTTGCCGTAGGCGAGGCTGGAGACATCAACAACAGTCCGGTTCGCCACGCTGTCGAAGCTGGCATTCTGCGAGACGCCGTGACCGACCTTGGCCAGTCCCTGGCGAATGGAGGGAGGACAACCGCAAGGCCCAGCAACAGTGCGCAGTTTCGAGAGGCGCCGGAGCCTGTCCCTGTGCGTATGCAGATGCAGCGCGACGGCACGCTGATGGTCAAAGGCGACCCCGCACAGTTGCAGGAGCGCCTGCGCCAAGGCGGCGTGGACCGCGTGCTGCGGCGCGAGGGCGGCGTGCTCGTCGGGCTTGACCAAGTAGACAAGGCACGGCAGTTGCTGGGTGCACCCCAACCCCACCCTGCGCAGATAAGCGAAGGCGCAGACACTGCAGGATCGCCACCCATCAATGCCCTCCACGCCAGTTCGGTCGCCTTCGAATCGCCCTCAGCCACCTCAGTTGCATCATCAAGTGACGATGCTCAACGCGAATCCAGAATTCAGGAACAGGCGCGCATACTGCAAGGAGCACCTGTGGCTGTGCTCAAAGGCAACGAAGCGCCTCACGGGTATCCGCTCCTGCGCGACTGGGCGGTGAGACTGTTCCAAGGCTTCGGCAACAAAGCCACGAACAGAGAAATTGGTCAGGTGGTGCTGGACGAACGGTCGGTGCGCGACTCAATGGCACACCGCATGAATCCTTACAAGGCGGTGGCGTTCGCCGCAGCAAGACAGGTGGTGGAGCATGGTGCTCTCGTACTGAGCGCACAGCACAGTCGCGACACCACGGACCACTTCATCAGCGCGCCGGTGAGCATTGCAGGGGTGGAGAACATAGTCACCGTGCTGGTTCGTACAACGCCGAACAGCCAGCGCATGTACCTGCACAGTGCAATCACAAAAGAAAGCCTCCTGAAGTCCGGTAATTCCGGGGCCGACACCGTGGACGGTGTGGAGCGATCCGGCAATGCAACTTCAGGAGACGTGGCCAGTGTACTTCGCAGGTTGTTGACGGTCAACGTAGAGGTGCCAGTTGCCAGCATCTCCAAGCCTTCACCCCGCAATGCCACATCCAAATTCAGTACGCACAGCGGTAACCACGCACCAGGGCTATCTCTTGAACAGGTGCAGCAGCTTGTGCAGCAGGCCTTGTCGGGGCTCCGCAACCCGCCACCAGTCGACGTCGTGGGGCGGAGCGAAGAGGCTTGGGTCGGGGCGCCGGAGGGTGTAATGGGCGCGGCGCTGCCAGAAGAGGGCCGGATCGTGATCGTCGCTTCGGCTCACCAGAACGCCGACGCGGTGGCCGAGACGCTTTTCCATGAAATGTTCCATTTGGGAGTGCGCAATGTATTGCCAAGCCGCGATTATGTGCAGTCCATGCTGGACTTGGCAAAGCGCGACAGACGGGTGCAGCAATACGCGATTGAATGGAAGGCGAAAGCGCCGGATGCTCCGCATCAACTGCGCGTGTTGCGTGAGAGGGGCCTCACCGGAACCGAGCTGACTGCCCAATACGAGGCCCTTGCCATCGAAGAGGGTTTGGCGGTAGTGGCCGAAGAGCTTCGCGCCCAGAAGCTGGCGGGCACCCGTCTGGGCATGCGCATCCGAACGCTGGCCAACTGGCTGGCCAGCGTGGCGGACCGCATGGGCATGGGGCGGCTGGCCGCTTCGATCCGAGCGATGAGCTACAACGAGGCCGAGCGCTTCGTGATGCGCGCCATCGACCAGGCGGGGGCAGTTGGCGCGGAAGCTTCGCACACCGGGCAGACACGGTTCAGCACCCGCAGCGCGCAAGATCCATCGGCCGGCCTTCAAACTGATGACAAGAATGATGGCACGCAGATCCACTCCATGCGCATGCAGATGCAGCGCGACGGCACGCTGATGGTCAAAGGCGACCCCGCACAGTTGCAGGAGCGCCTGCGCCAAGGCGGCGTGGACCGCGTGCTGCGGCGCAAAGGCGGCGTGGTTGTCGGGCTCGATCAGGTGGACAAGGCGCGGCAGTTGCTGGGCGGCCTGCAGCCTGCGCAACCTCACAATCCTGCACCCAGCCAAGGCAAGCTCGTTGCAGAGAGCTATCGCAGCGGCTACAGTGATGCCGATGGACGCGTTCAAGAACCTACACAGCCTGACGACGGCCGAGGACCAACAACTGGTCGATCCAGTGCTTCCACCGCTGACAGCGTGCGGGGGGCGGGTGATGCCATACCGCCTCGAACCGCCACTCTCGTGGGACTTGGAATCGCCAAGCGAATTGAGCGTACCGGCAGTCAATCTCTCGTCGGGCAGCAAGTAGACAGCCCCGCGCACCTGGCCGAATTGGCCCAGGTGTATCGCGATCCCCGGTTCGAGACGTTCCGGGTTTTCTTCGTCAAGGATGGCCAGGTGGTGCATGCCACCGGCGTCAGCGCGCGGCTGCCGGGCGAAACGCCCATGGTGCCGGCCGGGATGACCCATCCTGAGTACTATCAAGAGTTCCGAGACAACATGCAGCGCACTGGGGCTGATGGTTACTATGTGCTACACAACCATCCATCTGGCAACCCCACGCCCAGCGGGCCGGACCTGGAACTTACCAAGACCCTCGCCGCGCATGTGCCGGGCCTGCTGGCCCACGTTGTCATCAACAGCAACAAGTACGCCGTGATCGACGCTGCGAACCAGGGCAGTGAACCTGCCAACATGGTGCGCTACCAAGACTTCGGCGAGGACAGGCTGCTCAAGGCCAGCAAGCCCATGGCGGTATTGGGCGAGAGGATCGCAGGATCGGACGACTTGGCCATCGTAGGCAAGTCCATGCAGCGGCCAGGCTGGATCACGCTCATCGGCACCGGCGCAGATGGCAAGGTGCGCGCGATCTCCGAAGCGCCAGCCAGCATCCTCACGCGCAGCTATCCCTACCTGGCGGCCACCGTGCGCCGCTTCATGCGCCAGTCAGGCTCGGGCAGCGTTTTCGCGATAGGCGACGCGGGCGACATAGGGTCCAAGCCTGTGCGCGATGCACTGGCCGCCGGCATCCTGCATGACGCGCTGCCCGATGCAGGGCGCACACTGCACCAGCAGGGCGTGCATACGGGCGGCAAAGGCTTCTCGCTGACCCGGGGGCGCCGGGTCGCCGAGGGCGAACCTGGGTCGAGCGCCCCAAGCGCCGTGAGCATGCACACGCAGCGCGACGGCACGCTGATGGTCAAGGGTGATCCAGCGCAACTGCGCGACCGCCTGCGGGGTGGCGGAGTGGACAGCGTGCTGCTGCGCGAGGGCGGTGTGGTCGTCGGGCTCGACCAGGTGGGCAAGACGCGGCAGTTGCTGCAGCAGCAGCCGCCACGCACCTCGGCCTCGGCGGACCACTCTCTGCCCTCCCCCCTGTCGGGCCAGCAGTTCAGCCGCAACGCATCAGCAAGCAAAGCCGAAGATGGACCTTCGCCTGCCAGCCGCTACAGCACCCGTTCAACGCTCCCCAAGGCGGAGCTTTCGCTTGAACGCATCGACCAGGTGATCCAGGAGACTCTTGCGGGGGTTGCTGGTGCGCCACCAGTCAAGGCCGTGGGCAGCCCCGGAGATATCGGACTCGTCGTGCCTGCGGAAGTAATGGCATCGGGCATTACCCTCGGGAGTGGGGATATCTATGTGTTCCAGTCGGGCGTGGGCTCGGACCTGGACGTGCGGCTGGTCGTTTTCCATGAACTGCTCCATCGGGGTGTGCGCTTTCTGGTGCCACGCGCTCAGTACGTGCAGACCATGCTGGACTTGGCGGCAAGGGACACGCGGATTCAGCAGTATGCCAATGAATGGAAGCGCACCGGCATCGTGCCACAGCAGCGCGAACAACTTGCGCGCCTTGGGTACAAGGGCAGTGAACTGCAAGGGCAGTTGGAGGCGATGGCCATTGAGGAAGGCCTGGCGCGGATATCCGAGGAGCTGAATGTCGATTTGAGCATGGGAACGCGCTGGAAGCCATCGCGCATCCGAGCACTGGCGCAATGGTTGGCCACCGTGGCTGACAAGGCAGGCATGGCCAAGCTGGCGCGGGCCATAAGAGCCATGACCTACAACGAGGCCGAGCGCTTTGTGATGCGGGCAATCGAGCATGCGGGGCGCAAGGATGGCGATGCCCAAGGCAACAGCCAAGCCCGGTTCAACACCACATCCGCACACCAGTCGCAGGGATCGGGTGCAGCCGGTGCAGGTACGTTGCAGTTCTCTCGAACTGCAGCGACCAAAACTGCCTACGAGGCCCGAATCGATGCATTGTTTGCGGAAGCGCCAGCAAACAGAATCGGCGTCACTGTTCTGGACTCGTCTGACATGCTGGGTTTGCTTGGATACGCGGCAACACCACTGTACTTGCAGGAAAGCAAAGTCTTGCAAGGACAGTTCAAGCATCCCCACATGACTGCTGCTGAGTGGATGAAGGTACCGCAATGGCTGGAAAGCCCAGCTGCGGTTTTTGATTCGGATACCGTTGCAGGAAGGCTGGTGGTGGTCGCCCCAGAGACAGTGCAAGGCTCGCATGTACTCATGGTAGTAGAGCCTGATGCGGAAATCGGCTCCGCGGCGTTGCGACTGCATTTGCTGGTCAACGCATACGACAAGGACGACGGGCCGCCGCCCTATGGCCGCTGGTTACGGGACGGACTGGCGCGTTATGTCGACCAAAAAAGTTCCCGACTATCTTGGCGCAGGCTGGGCTCCGATTGCCCAGTACGGCGGTCCAAAACAAGCCGGGAACACCGCGTATTTTATCGGAAAAGCACTTGGCTGGCTACCGCCGCGCACAAGGCGAAGGCCCTGGCGCGCGTCGAGGCGCCCACACCAGTCAGGGCCTGCCCTCCAAGCCCGCCACCGTTCAATCGATGCGCGCTGCAGTTGCCAGGCTCACCAACAGCATGGGCCTGCTGGCCAACGGCCTCGGCCGCGTGGTGGTGGCCACTTCGGCCGACATCCAGGCGCACTGGGAGCCCTGGTCGGCAAGGTGGACATGGGCCCGCCGGATTCGGGCTTGGCGCAAGGTTTCTACGACTCCAACACCCACACCGTCTTTCTCATCGCCGACCACATCGAAGCCGGCCAGGAAATGGCCGTGGCCGCGCACGAGCTGGTGCACAAGCATGGCAAGGCGGTGCTGGGCGAAGCGGGGTGGAGGCAACTGCACGAAGTGATCGGCAGTTGGGCGAACAGGCCCGAGGGGAGCCTGGAGCGGCGGGTCCACGACGAGGCCATGGCGCGCGTGCGGGCTTCGCGGCCGGCCGGAGCGGATGAGACCAGCTACAGCAGTGAAGAGCTGTTCCCCTACGCCGTACAGGTGGCCATGGAGCTGGGCGTGGAGCCTTCGTCCATGCGGCCCGTCACTTCGGTGCAGGGCTGGCTGGCGCGTGCGCTTGAGACGCTGAGCAGGGTGTGGACCACGCTATCGAATCGGCCGGACTTGTTTGATAGCCAAGACCTGGTGGACCTGGCATTTGCCATTGCACAGCAGGAAAACCCGGCCCTGGCTGACGGGCTGGAGGGAGTGGTAGCGACATTCAGGCCCGATGAGGTCAGTGAACTAGTACAACATCCCGTAAATAGCTTTACGTAGTAGGCTCGAAGTATGGCCCAAGTAAGGAGACCACCAAGTCGGCAACTGTGGCTAGATCTCCGCTGCCGGGCAAGGGCTCCCATCGACCCGTATGGCTGCGGAATGCGGCTGAGTAGGAGTTGCGCGCAAGTTCGGTCAGGCGTGCGATGGTGTTGATGCTGTCATCGTTGTCGTCACTACCCTTGCTGTGCATCTGAATCAGCAAATGCTTGCCATAGGGCCTGACGTGGGCCAGATGGTGACCGGTGAGCGTGGCGAGTTGGCGTTGTAGCTCAGCGGCCTTTCCTTGTGCTTCGAACGTTGGCATGGTGTTTGAACCTCAGAGGTTCGCCGGTTTGTAGCTCAAAGCCGGCGAATGTCCATTTGAACGGCTTGGGCGCTTTGTTGCGTTGCGCCATGAAGGCTTCGGTGCGTTCACGCAATTGTGCTATCGATGAATGGCTGGCGTGGCGCAGGACATTGCGCGCGTAGATGCCGAACAGCAGCTCGATCTGGTTGACCCAGCTTGCATGCAGCGGCGTGAAGTGAAAGACAAACCGATTGTTGTGTCGGGCGTTGAAGTCCTCCCATACCGATTGGGCGCGATGGGTGTTCAGGTTATCCCACACGATATGAACTCGCTCCTTGGGATAAGCCAGAGCGAGCTGCTCCATGAAGGCCACAAGATCGGCCTGGGTACGTCGATCCGTGCAACGGCCTATCACGCGCCCGCTATGCACGTCCAGTGCAGCGATGAGGGACTGGGTGCCATGGCGGATGTACTCGAACTCGCGCCGTCGCGCACGGCCCGGCCCTGGCGCGTGGTCTGCGTGCTTGCGCTCGATGGCCTGGATCCCTGTCTTCTCGTCGACCGATAGCACGACAGATCCTTTGGGAGCCTGGCGGTACAGCGCGCAGATCTCGTTGACCTTCTGGCGAAACTGCGGATCGGGGCTATGCAGCCACTGCCGTACACGATGCGGTCGCAAGTCGCCTGCCTGCAGGATGCGTTGCAGGTGGCTGCGGCTGATCTGCGTGACCACGCCACGCTGGACAGCACGCTCTACCAATTCATCGAGTGTTGGTGTCGAGCGCCCCTGCACCTGGGCGGGCTCGCAAGCGAGCGAGAGCAACTGCAGGCGCTGTGCGGGGCTGATACGTCGGGGCCGCCCAGTGCGCGCCACCTCGTCCAAACCCTTGAGGCCTTGCCGGGCCAATCGAGTGCGCCAATGAGAGACGGTCTGCGTGGAAACGCCCACCGCTTGCGAGATGGCCGTCGTCGAGGCACCCGCGTGGCACATCAACGCGATCTTCGCTCGAACCACTTGGCGCTGCTCAGCAGTGCCTCGACGGATCAATGATTCCAGAGATTTACGATCTTCTTTCGATAGCTTGACCGTCTGTGCTTGCCGTCCTCCACTCATGCATAGGAGATTACCCCATATTCTGAGTGCGAAAGTAGGCCAAGATGGAACTACCGGGAACCTCTAAAAACCTCCCCGCCTGATGCCACCGCAGCCAACGCGACAATCACCGCATGAGCAAACCCAAAGCGCAAGCGCGCAGCGCCATCAAGCTGGACCTCTTCGCCGATGCCGCGCGCAAGCACAAGATCGAGACCTTGGGCGATCCCCTGCAGGTCATTGCCCGGCACATTGACTTTGACGAGCTGACGCGGGTCATTGATCAACTGCTGCCCCGAGGGGATGCCGCCAAGGGTGGACGTCCGCCGTATCCCACTGCGGTCATGGTGCGCATTCTGATCCTGAAGTATCTCTACAAGCTCAGCGACGAGCAGATGGAATACCAACTGCTTGACCGCATGAGCTACCAGCGCTTTTGCTTGCTGGCCGATAGCGCCAACGTCCCAGATCGCAACACCATCTGGCATTACCAGCAGCGCCTGGGCGTTGATGGCGTGGCGGCCCTGTTCCAGGCAGTGGACGGCCAACTGCTGCAGCGCGGCTACCTGGCGCGGTGCGGGCATATCATCGATGCCACCCTGGTGCCTGCACCCATCCAGCACTTCACAAAACAAGACAAAGAGCAGTTGGAGCAGGGCAAGATCCCCAGCGACTGGAACGAGGCCAAGCGCAGGCAAAAAGACCTGGACGCCACCCATACCAAGAAGCACGGCAAGGGCTACCACGGCTACAAGCTGAGCATCAGCGTGGATGTGCGCCACAAGTTCATTCGCAAGATCACCACCGGCACAGCCAGCGAGCACGACAGCACGCACTTTGATGAAGTGCTCGATGAGCACAACACCAGCTGCGATGTCTATGCCGACCGTGGCTACCCCAGCGAACAGCGCAGCGAGATGCTCAAGGTCTTGGGCTATCGCGAGCACATCCAGCGCAAGGCCAAGCCGGGCAAACCCCTGAGCGAATGCCAGAAAGGGCGCAACAAGCGCATTGCCAAAACCCGAGCCCGGGTGGAGCACCCCTTTGCCCAGATGCGCCACATGGGCGGCAAGTTCATCCGCACCATTGGCCAGGCACGCGCCACGGTGGCCATGACCATGATGGCGGTTTGCTACAACCTCAAGCGTCTGGCCAAGTTCGTGGACGACGGGGTGGATGCGTTCTACAAAGACAAGGGAATGCCCTCAAAGACCGAGGTGCGCCTGCAAGGGGCCAATGGGTGAGAAATGGGGCAAGAAATGCCCAAAAAAGGGGGAAATTGCTCAAAAAATGAGCCTCATCCGAAGCGCTCAAGCCGCCTGCGCCTGTGACTGGCTGAAAACAGCGGTTTTTAGAGGCTCCCTACCATTTATCGACAGACCGCGACATTCCCTGGCGGTGTTTGGCCTCCACTTGATGGGACAGACGTTCCATGGTCTCGCGTGGATTGGACCGATCACGGGTATCTGCCAGAAGAAGAGAATCCCCATCCAAATCCTCACGGCCATCAGTACTACTATGGGGAGCCTCTTAAAACCCCTGATTTTTCAAAAACAGCGCACCTAAGTCATTGATTCATATGGGCGAAAATCTGGAAAATTGAGGTTTTTAGAGGCGCCCTATGATCCCGTGCAAAAGAAGTGGCGGAGCGGATCAGCAACATTTTTTTGGGGGCACTGAATCATGAATGCGTGGCTCGGGATCTATGTGCGAAGGAGTGAAAGGGATGCAGTGTTTCCCATTCATACAACCGGTCTTCGCTCATTGGGAAATGAGATTTTTGAAGAGCAGAGACCACAAAACTTTGCGGCGCCAGGACTCAGGGACGTGCGCTTCAACTTCGGTCCCGTGAAGGAACATCTGCGCAAGTACTTGCCCCAAACCGAACGTGACCTTGAGTATGGCGGCATATCTGGACCCGTGTTCGCCTCCTACGATCATTGGGTCTGGATGGCCGATGTCTATGACGATGACGATGCCGAAGATGTGGCTGCCGATGCCATCATGCAATTGAGCCGTTTCGAAACGGAGATGGGCTGCGGTGCTGAACCAACTGGATTTCTGGGCGCTGATGCTCATCCCCGACAGCGAGCGCCTCGAAACGTTTGGTGCTATGGATGCCAATGCTGCGCTAAAGTTGTTGCGCCGAAGTGTGGCGAACTGGGCCACTTGCGAGGGCTTTCTGGTCACGAGCTTGCCGCGCGGCTAGTCACCTGACCGAATAGAAGCGCACCGTCGATCTGAACGACCGGCCCGCGAATGGCCGAGGCCGCGCACGAGCTGGTGCACAAGAGCGATGGCACACTGGCGGTCAAAGGCGACCCCGTACAGCTGCAAGAGCGCCTGCGCCAAGGCGGCATGGAGCGCGTGCTGCGGCGCAAGGGCGGCGTGCTCGTCGGGCTCGACCAGGTGCGGGCAAGGCGCGGCAGTTGCTGCAGCAGCCACCACGCGCACAAACATCCGCAGGCCCCTCCCCCACAGGCCAGCAATTCAGCCGCAGCGCACCGCCTTCGCCAGACCGCCCCTCACGGGCCAGGGGCCTGCCCTCCAAGCCCGCCACCGCTCGATCCGTCTGCGCCGCAGTGGCCAAGCTCACCAACAGCATGGGCCTGCTCTCAGAGGGCCGCGGCCGCGTGGTGGTCGCCACCTCGGCCGATATCAAGGCGCACTGGGAGCCACTGATTGGCGAGGTGGACATCGGCTCGCAGGACACGGGACTGGCGCGGGGCTTTTTTGACCAGGACACCAACACCGTCTTGCTCATCGCCGACCACATCGAAGCAGGCCAGGAGATAGCCGTGGCCGCGCACGAGCTGGTGCACAAGCATGGCAAGGCGGTGCTGGGCGAGGCGGGGTGGAAGCAACTGCACGAGGTAATCGGCAGTTGGGCTAACAGGCCAGAGGGAAGCCTGGAGCGCAGGGTCTACGACGAGGCCATGGCGCGTGTGAAGGCCTCACGGCCAGACAGTGCAGATGCAGCCGCCTACAGCAGCGCAGAACTGTTCCCCTACGCCGTTGAAGTGGCCATGGAGCTGGGCGTGCAGCCCACGGCGCTGATGCCCATCAATTCGGTGCAGGGGTGGCTAGCGCGCGTACGGGAATCGCTGCAGGCCGTGCTCGGCAAGCTGACGGGGAATCCGCAGGCTTTCGATGGGCAGGATCTGGTGGACCTGGCGTTTGGCATTGCGCAGCAAGAGCGTGCAGCCACTGCTTCATCGCAAAACGATCTTGCGAGCCCCACGGGCAAAGCAAGTTCTTCTTCGCCTTCCCGGTCTCTTCCCATCCAGATGAGCCGCAAGGCAGGAGACGACAGCGCCGGTGCTTCTCCGAAAGGCCCTCTGGGAACGGAGAAAAATCCTCGACCGGTCCCATACAACGAAGAAGACATTGAGGTTCGGATGTCGGAAGATGACCCGTTTAGCGACGACATTGCTTTGCCCGTTGACGGGGAATATGTTGCCTTTGCAAACATAGACGATACGAAAGACGGTCCTCGTTTGAACATTGGTAAGACGGCGCAAAAAAATCAAAAGAATACGTCAGAATTGACGGCCATGGATTCACAGAGGCGATATTGAGAAAAGTAATTTCCTATTACATAAAAACAAAAGGAAGCCCTCCTATTGGATTACCAGGCAATCTAACAGAAAGCAATCTTGAAAATTTTCAGAAAGAATTCGACAAACATCGCAAAAGCAATCACAATGGAACGAAAGAAGATTGGGCTCAGGCCGCCATAAGAGACATATCATTCGGGAAAGCCAGAGAAAAATTGGGATATGGAATTTTTGAAATTGAATTATTAGAATACACTAATATCAACGGCATTAAAAATATCCCTAGAAAAGTGAATATTATTTCAAGACCCACCTGATTTTTAAGAAAATATTATGACTAAGATCGATACCATAGAGATTTTTGGAGCCACCCTCGGAAGGGATATTTCCCAGGAGGGGGGTAGCTGCGGTGACTACCTTGATGTGTACAATCGTTATCTTGACGAGGTAAAAAAGATCATGCCCATGGGCAGTGTATACACTAATAAATTTGTATTATTTCTTCTTGGCTGGAATGGCGATCTCGGAAACACGATGTCTTTTATTGAATATGTTGTCAAAGGAGGGGAGGATATAAATTTGTGGTTAAAGGAGTCTTATAAATCTGAGTGGAGAAGGCGCCCTCCGACATCCTGAAGTTTTGCACGCCGGAATCAGCAACCGGCACAGCGACGGCAACAGCAGTGGCACACCGCAAGGGCAGGCGGACACAAGCCTCAGGCATCCGGCGTTCCAGCACCGGCACCAACACCTACCGCCGCAGATGCTGAAGCCGACCGCCAGCGCCTCAGACACAGCGCCAACCAACCTCCAGCACGGCTCAGCCTGCCACACCTCAGCGGCCCAGGTCCAGCCTCCGGCCCCCGCCTCCATAGACGCACAGATTCAGGCCCTCGACTCCGGCACGCTCGTCGTCGGCGGCGACCAAGCCACCATCCTCGCGCACCTGCAGGCCGGCGGCGTGCGCGGTGCCGAACCATTCGCGGGTGTGACTCTGGTGCCCGTGGACCAGGCGGCACTGGCACAGCAGGTGCTCAGCCGCCCACTCGCTGCACAGGCAGGCCCAAGTGGCACGCAGGCGGATCGTGGGTCTCAGCGCGCATCGGCAACGGCCACCTTGCCCCGGGCCAGAACTGCCGCACAGCTTGCGCCCGCCGCGACCCAAGCGCCGACGGCTGGCGGCTCCACCGCCAGCCCCAGCCCAGTGGGCGCCAGTGCTCCTCGTACTGAGGGGCCGCATGGCTTGCCCACCAGCGCTGCAGCGTCTCAGCCCGCGCCCGTCATAGAGATACAGCGCGACGGCACGCTGATGGTCAAGGGTGACCCCATACAGTTGCAGGAGCGCCTGCGCCAAGGCGGCGTGGACCGCGTGCTTCGGCGCAAGGGCGGCGTGCTCGTCGGGCTCGACCAGGTGGGCAAGGCGCGGCAGTTGCTGCTGCAGCCGCCGCCACGCACCTCGGCCTCGGCAGGCCCCTCCCTGCCCTCACTGCCCTCCTTGCCGGGCCAGCAGTTCAGCCGCAGCGCACCAGATCAGAACTCCAAAGCCAAGGATTATCTCTCCCACCCGCCCAGAGTGACCAG
>NZ_JAXHOB010000002.1:0-38392 GCF_034519795.1 Acidovorax sp. | reverse complement strand
TGAAGGCCATGGGCCTGAACCTGCCCCAGGACGTGTGCACCGTGGACAACGCCGGCCAGATCGTGGCCGCCCTCGAAGCGCGCCACGCCACGGTCCACGACCGCACCCTTTCCCGCCAATGATCCGCGCCTAAGAGACTGACAACCATGTCCACCTCACCCGTTGTAACCGAACCGCATTGGGCCCTGGGCCGAATCACCTGGGATTCGATCCCCATGGCGCACGAGCCCATCGTGCTGATCACCTTCATCGGCGTCGTGCTCGGTGGCCTGGCCGTGCTGGCCGCCATCACCAAGTTCCGCCTGTGGGGCACCCTGTGGCGCGACTGGATCTGCAGCATCGACCACAAGAAGATCGGCATCATGTACATGATCCTCGGTGTGGTCATGCTGCTGCGCGGCTTTGCCGACGCGCTGATGATGCGCCTGCAGCAGGCCATGGCCTTTGGCGACAACATGGGCTACCTGCCGCCGCACCACTACGACCAGATCTTCACCGCCCACGGCGTGATCATGATCTTCTTCGTGGCCATGCCGCTGGTCACGGGCCTCATGAACTACCTCGTGCCGCTGCAGATCGGCGCGCGCGACGTGTCCTTCCCGTTCCTCAACAACTTCAGCTTCTGGATGACCACCGCCGGTGCCATCCTGGTGATGGTGTCGCTGTTCCTGGGCGAGTTCTCCACCGCCGGCTGGCTGGCACTGTCGAACCTGGGGGCGCAGAACCCGGGGGTGGGGCTTGACTACTACATCTGGGCGCTGCAGATCGCCGGGGTGGGCACCACGCTCTCGGGCATTAACCTGATCGTCACCATCATCAAGATGCGCGCACCCGGCATGGCCCTGATGAAGATGCCCATCTTCACGTGGACGGCCCTGTGCACCAACGCACTCATCGTTGCATCCTTCCCCGTGCTCACCGCAGCGCTGGTGCTGATGTCGCTGGACCGCTATATCGGCACCAACTTCTTCACCAACGACCTGGGCGGCAACGCCATGCTTTACGTGAACCTGATCTGGATCTGGGGCCACCCCGAGGTCTACATCCTGATCCTGCCCTGCTTCGGCATCTTCTCCGAAGTGGTGGCCACGTTCTGCAAGAAGCGCCTGTTCGGCTACACCTCCATGGTGTACGCCACGGTCGTTATCACCATCCTGTCTTACCTGGTGTGGCTGCACCACTTCTTCACCATGGGCTCCGGCGCCAGCGTGAACACCTTCTTCGGCATCACCACGATGATCATCTCGATCCCCACGGGCGCGAAGATCTTCAACTGGCTGTTCACCATGTACAAGGGTCGCATCCGCTTCGAGCTGCCCATGCTGTGGACCCTGGCCTTCATGGTCACCTTCGCCATCGGCGGCATGACCGGCGTGCTGCTGGCCGTGCCCCCGGCCGACTTCGTGCTGCACAACAGCCTGTTTTTGATCGCCCACTTCCACAACGTGATCATCGGCGGCGTGCTGTTCGGCCTGTTCGCCGGCATCAACTACTGGTACCCCAAGGCCTTTGGCTACAAGCTCGACCGCTTCTGGGGCCTGTGCTCGTTCTGGCTGTGGGTGGTGGGCTTCTACGTGGCCTTCATGCCGCTGTACATCCTGGGCCTGATGGGTGTCACGCGCCGTGCCAACCACTTCGAAGACCAGTCGCTGCAGATCTGGTTCGTCATCGCCGCATTCGGCGCCTTCCTGATCGCCCTGGGCATCGCCTGCCTGCTGATCCAGATCGTGGTGAGCTACCTGAAGCGCGAACAGCTGCGCGACCACACCGGCGACCCATGGGACGGCCGCACGCTGGAGTGGGCCACCTCGTCGCCCCCGCCCGACTACAACTTCGCCTTCACCCCCAAGGTGTACGAGATCGATGCCTGGTGGGACATGAAGAAGCACGCCTATGCGCGCCCGCTCACCGGCTTTGCGCCCATCCACATGCCGGCCAACACCGGCTCGGGCGTGATCATCTCGGGCCTGTCGCTGGTGCTGGGCTTCGCCCTCATCTGGCACATGTGGCTGCTGGCCGGCCTGTCCTTCGTGGGCGTGGTGGTGGTGTCCATCATCCACACGTTCAACTACAAGCGTGACTTCTACATCCCCGCCGCGCAAGTGACGGAGACCGAGAACGTGCGTACCCAACAACTGCGTGCCAGCCATGTCTGATATCACCTACAACCAAGCCGCCGCCGCCATCACGGCAGGCGGCCCCACGGGCGCCACGCTGGCGCGCCGCGAGTACCACCTGGCGCACGAGCCGCACCCCGAGAACGGCACCGCCCTCGGCTTCTGGCTCTACCTGATGAGCGACTGCCTCATCTTCGCCGCGCTGTTCGCCACCTACGGCGTGCTGGGCCGCAGCTACGCCGCCGGCCCCACCGGCGCGCAGCTGTTCGACCTGACGCTGGTGGCCATCAACACGGCCTTCCTGCTGGCGTCGTCGATCACCTTCGGCTTCGCGATGATCAAGAAGCAGCAGAACAACGTGAATGGCACGCTGCTGTGGCTGGCCATCACCGGCGTGTTCGGCCTGTGCTTTCTGGCGCTGGAGCTGTATGAGTTCTACCACCTGATCCACCAGGGCGCGGGCCCGCAGCGCAGCGCCTTTTTGTCGGCCTTCTTCACGCTGGTCGGCACCCACGGCCTGCACGTCACCTTCGGCCTGGTCTGGCTGGTGGTGCTGATGCTGCAGATCAAGAAACACGGCCTGATCCACGAGAACAAGCGCCGGCTGATGTGCCTGTCGATGTTCTGGCACTTTCTGGACGTCGTCTGGATCGGCGTCTTCACCTTCGTGTACCTGATGGGAGTGCTGTAAATGAGCGCCGCACAACACACCGCCAACGCCCACGATGGCCACGGCCATGACGACCACCACGACGACCACCATGGCGACGTGGGCCCGCACAGCACCTTCTCGGGCTACATGGTCGGCTTCGTGCTGTCCATCATCCTCACCGCCATTCCGTTCTGGCTGGTCATGGCCAAGGTGATTGCCGACCGCAACACCGCCGTGCTCGTGCTCGGCGCCTTCGCGGTGGTGCAGATCCTCGTGCACATGGTCTGCTTCCTGCACATGAACGGCAAGGTCGAGGGCGGCTGGACGCTGCTGTCCACCATCTTCACCGTGGTTTTCGTGGCCATTGCCATCAGCGGCACGCTGTGGGTCATGTTCCACATGAACGCCAACATGATGCCCGGCCACCCCACGCCCACCCCGCCCACCCAGACGGAGAGCGGCGCAGCAGCGGGCCACCACACCCCTTGATGGGTGCAGCGCCCCGACGCCCCACGACGATGCGGGGCGGGGCGCACACCCACCCTTGCGAAGCGGCCGCCCACAGCGGCCGCAGCCGTTTTGGGGCCCGTGCAATCGACCGAACAAAGGAACCACCGATGACCGCAACCCATGGCGCCCCTGCAGCCCCCCGTCGCTGGCGCCGTGCCGTGCTGCTGGTGCTGGGCATCGCCCTCTTCCTGGGCTTTGTGGCCCTGGGCACCTGGCAGGTGCAGCGGCGGGTGTGGAAGCTCGACCTCATCGAGCGCGTGGACCAGCGCGTGCACGCCGCCCCCGTGGCCCTGCCCCCGGCCGCTGACTGGCCCGGCATCAACGCGGCTGGGCATGAGTACCTGCCCGTCACCCTCACCGGCCACTGGCTGCCCGGCAAGACCGTGCTCACCCAGGCCGTCACGGCCCTGGGCTCGGGCTTCTGGGTCATCAGCGCGCTGCAGCAGGCCGACGGCACCCAGGTGCTGGTGAACCGCGGCTTCATCCCGCAAGACCAGCGTGCCGAATGGGCGGGCAAGACCGAGAACGCCGCCCCCGCCACCGTGCAGGGCCTCATCCGCATGACCGAGCCCAAGGGCGGCTTTTTGCGCAACAACGACCCCGCCGAGCAGCGCTGGTTCTCGCGCGATGTGGCGGCCATCGCCCAGGCACTGCAGTTGCCCAAGGCAGCCCCCTTCTTCATCGACGCCGGCCT
Source organism: Acidovorax sp. (assembly GCF_034519795.1). Lineage (GTDB taxonomy): Bacteria > Pseudomonadota > Gammaproteobacteria > Burkholderiales > Burkholderiaceae_C > Acidovorax. The sequence continues at coordinate 34,419 of NZ_JAXHOB010000002.1, read as the reverse complement.
GCCCACGCGCGGCGTGGCCAACCCAACCGCCGAGGCGGTGGAAGTGGCCGGCACCGCCGCCACCACGGCGGGCACCACCTGGCCGCGCGCGGGGCTCACCACCATCCGCTTTGCCAACAGCCATGCGGTGTATGCACTCACCTGGTACGGCCTGGCGCTGATGGTGCTGGGCGCGGGCTGGTTCGTGGTGCGCTACGAGCGGCGCCGAAGCAGCGGCGCGGCCCGGTAGGTAGACTCCGCTCGTCCTACCCGCCCGATATGCCCCTCCATCGCCTCGTCAAAAGCGCCGAGTTCTTGCGCAACCCGCGCGCTGCCGATGCCGCCGCCGGCATCAAGAACCTGCAGCAGCTTATTCAGCTGCGCTGGATGGCCGTCATCGGCCAGGTCTTCACCATCGAGGTGGCGCACCACAGCCTGCGCCTGAGCATCCCCCTGCACCAGATGCTGATGGTGGTGGGCTGCCTGGCCGTGTTCAACGTGATCAGCCTGCTGCGCCTGCGCACGGGGGTGCAGGTGCGCAATGTGGAGCTGTTTCTGGCCCTGCTGGTGGACGTGGCCGTGCTCACCACCCAGCTGTATTTGAGCGGCGGCACCAGCAACCCCTTCGTCTTTTTGTACCTGCTGCAGATCGCGCTGGGCGCCATCTTGCTGCGCGGTGCCTATATCTGGAGCATGGTGGCCATCAACACCGCGTGCTTTGCACTGCTGGCCAACTACCACCTGCCACTGGAGCTGCCGCAAGACCTGCACCAGGGCCTGTCGAGCCTGTACGTCATTGGCCTCTTGGTGTGCTTTGTGCTCAACGCGATCTTGGTGGTGGTGTTCATCACCCGCATCAACCTGAACCTGCGCGAGCGCGACGCCCGCCTGGCCGCCGCGCGCCGCCGCCGGGTGGAAGAAGAGCACATCGTGCGCATGGGCCTGCTCGCATCGGGCGCGGCGCACGAGCTGGGCACGCCGCTGTCGACCCTGGCCGTGATTCTGGGCGACTGGCAGCACGACCAGGAGCTGATGGGCGACGAAGTGCTGCGCGAAGACATCGAAGAAATGCGCACCCAGGTGCAGCGCTGCAAAAGCATCGTCAGCGGCATCTTGCTGTCGGCCGGCGAGGCGCGCGGCGAAGAGTCGGCCCAGACCACCGTGCGCACCTTTGTCGACGCCCTGGCCGATGAATGGCGCACCACCCGTTCGATACCCGCGTTTTCGTACCGCAACGACTTTGGCGACGACACGCCCATGGTGTCGGACACCACGTTGAAGCAGATGGTTTTCAATGTGCTGGACAATGCACGCGACGCCTCGCCCCAGTGGGTGGAACTGCTCATCACCCGCGACGACAAGGCCGACGCGCCTGCGCTGTGCATCACCGTCAACGACGCAGGCCCCGGCTTTGCGCCTGGCATGCTGGACCACCTGGGCGAGCCGTATCAGTCCACCAAGCAGCGCCCCGGCAGCGGCCTGGGCCTGTACCTGGTGGTGAACGTGGCGCGCACCCTGGGCGGCAGCGTCACGGCGCGCAACCGCGCCCCCGAGGGCGGGGCCGAAGTGAGCATCCGCCTGCCCCTGGCAGCCGTGGCGATGCCGCGCGGCCACCGGCCGGTGTGATGATGCCCACGGATTTGCGTGCGCTGGATGGATTGGCTGGACAACCAGACCAGCAAACAGCTTTTGTAGCCAGTCAAAGTTGAATTCGTACTAGTACAAAACCCGAGCCCGACCGCCATGGACGAAATCACCACCGCCAGCAGCAGCAACAGCAGCCCCGCAGCAGACCCATCCTCCAAGGATGCCAAGGAAAAGCCCCAACTGCTCATCGTCGAAGACGACGAGGCCTTTGCCCGCACCCTGGCCCGCTCGTTCGAACGCCGCGGCTACCGCGTGCTGCAGGCCGCCAGCCTGCCCGAGGTGGAGGCCCTGCTCACCCAGCACACCCCCGGCTACGCCGTGGTCGATTTGAAGCTCAAGGGCGACGCATCTGGCCTGGCCTGCGTGCAAAAGCTGCACGCCGCCAGCGAAGCCATGCTCATCGTCGTGCTCACCGGCTTTGCCAGCATTGCCACCGCCGTAGAGGCCGTGAAGCTGGGCGCCTGCCACTACCTGGCCAAGCCGTCGAACACCGACGACATCGAGGCGGCGTTTGGTTTGAAGGCGGGGGACACCGAGGTGGATGTGACCAACCGCTCCAGCTCGCTCAAGACGCTGGAGTGGGAGCGCATCCACGAGGTGCTGGCGGAGACGGGGTTCAATATTTCGGAGACGGCGCGGAGGCTGGGCATGCATCGCCGCACGCTGGCGCGGAAGTTGGAGAAGCAGCAGGTAAGTTAGGCGCTACAACTGCTGCCCGCCCCAACCAGACAACTAGCTGCAATCCAAAAACACCGCGTCTGGTCTGTATGGGAGAAACGCCTTTGCGTCCCGGCCACACAAAGGGCGAATTGCTGCTGCGCTGTCTGGGAGCTAGTGAGACCCCCGCATTTTTCAGTTCTTAGTCAGCAGCGTGAACTGAAGCCGGAGTTCGTGTCCTATTCCTTATTCCCTAAAGTTCAGATCCAAAAGAAATTAGTTATTTACTTATAGACTTCGCCAATGCATTTAGCATTGGCGGCAACTGAACCTTTAAAGCCTCTTCTCGAATTTTAATTCGATCCATATCTCGCAGCCGCAATCTATTTGTAGCAATAGCCAACAACATCTCAGGCAATGCGTCTCCGGTTGCAGCTTCCCAAGCTGTTAACTCAAAAAGAATAATTTCAGTCATCTGCGTGCTAAGCCCCTCGTCCACCTCATACATCAACTCACTGGGACGTGCTGCGCGAAGAAAGCAAGCCTTGAGAATAGCGTCATTGTATTTTTCAAAAATATCTGGGCTAAGAAGCACATGGCCATATAGCGACTGAATCAGTTCAGTGGGCTCTCCGGGTGTCGCTTTAGTCAGCAACTCTCTATCCAATGATCTTGCAACACACAGCAAATTCAAAACGACTGAAAACACATCTGCTTGAGCAATACCATCGACACCTAAACTTGTATCAAGATAAACAAAATCGCGCTGAATTTTTAGAGGTGCGTTTTTTCCAGGCAGAAATATACCCTCCCTTGCAGAGCTTTGCAACGAAAGCATTTCCCTCCTGACAGATATATCAGGATCTTGTTGCGAGGCCGCAATTTGATCAAGCAAATCGAGCTCAGCTTCCCAAGAATTATTGGAACCAAAGCCTCCAGGCATTGCAATCCTTCGAGCGTCCCGAAAAGTAAACGTCTCCAAACCTCGCTCACCATAGCTTAAAAACATCTTTAGATCTTGATATTGCTCCGGATTTGTTGCGAAAGTAATTGCAGATACATAGGAAACGTTTCCATCATCAACAACTGCTCTCAAAGAAGCGTTCACTGAGCGCGCCTGAGTGTGACTTGAAAGACAACCAAATATTACCAGTACCGCCGCACCCTTTGCTAACGGATTTTGATTTCCTACCTCCAGCCAGTCAATTATTTTTGCATTTGCAAATGCCAATTCGAGGCCTGCATCTTCAATTATGGAGCGCAACTCTTCATCAGAAATATTCACCCGTACCACGAGCGCCAATGGCTGAGGAGAATGCCTTCTTAACAATCTAATAAAGTCTGATCTGATTTCCCCATGCGACAGAACTTTCCCTTCCTTTATCTGCACAGGCGCTCTATGCCCGACTTCAGTTCGCAAAATTACCTCAAAAGCTCCACAAGACTGGAGTTCAGTCAGTACCTTTCTGGCATCTGATGATTGAGTTTTTTTCATGACACGCAGCAATCGCTGCTGCCGCTGCTGCAACAAAAACTGATCCCCCTCCAACTCAGCGAGTAAATACTCCTGCTTGCATAAGGGGCAGTCATTCGCAGGAAAATTCAGAATTGGCTGATATCCAAAACTTTTTTCCGGGGCGATCGTTAAATCGCATAAAATGCCGTTGGGTGCAACTGCATCATGCCCCTTTAAGAAGTATAGTGTCACAACCCTATGCGGCTTCGCTCCCATTCTCTCGATGTCTTTGGCAAGCGATCCAGACGTTGTAGCAGATACCAAAACGATATCCCCCTCGGATAAACGACCTATCTTCTTAAGACCGCCATAAGAGCCAAATGAGCGCGCGGGGACATCGCTCTTCCACATTCCATGAGCACGCGCAACACGCATCAGAGCAAATGCAAGTGACAAAAGAGGCGCTGTATCAACAAAGATGCGTTTAGGGCTTAAGCAGCCAACATTCACTAGCGCCAGCATTGCAAACACTCCACAAGCAACTGAAGATGTCAAAGCATTTGCAGACCTTAAAAAGGTATCAGTGTGTTTAAATGAGCTTTTACGAAAATGAACTCCCGCAGGAGCCGTAACAAGGCCCTCATTTGCATCAAATAAATCAAACAGCCAACCTTCGCACAAAGAGGCACTTAATGAAACTGAGCGGCCAAAGCTAACCTCGTCGCTTGCAACATCCCATGTTAAAGGGCAAGCACCGACAACAAAATTCTCACCATTTTCAGAAATCGAAAGCTCAATAAGATAAACATTACCACTTTTGCCACTAATATATGAGGCAGCACGTTGAACGGCATGCCCAGACCGCAGCGCATTACGACTTTCCTCAATACTGAGAAATGGCGTTACTATAAAAACATTTGCTGTGCTGGCTCTTTTTTCGAACACTGCTTTAATATCACCGCTGACCGCTATATCGCTAAATGACTCGTCATCATATGCAAGGAGGCATGCTTCCGCCTCAAACTGCCCCTCTCGTTGCCGAGAGCGCAACCACAAAGCACGTGTTGTATGGCCAAAATTCATATGAGAGGCACAACAATTCTTACAACAGTACCTCGTACTAGCTGCTGAGAAGTTAATTTATGTGAAAACCTATCTGTAGCATCGAGCAAAGATGCTTTTGGCATGCCTGGTCTATCCTTGGAAGTCTCCGGCTCAAGCTGCAGCTGAATTTCCCCACTCAAGAAACTCCTATACCCATGTATGCGACCAGTACGGACTTCAAACATCCCCTGCATCATTTTTAAAGAACGCAGTACCTCATACAAGCCCAAGCCCCTATGGCCAGGCCTCGGATCTGGGATAGCTCTATTAGAATGACGGGAAAGGCATTTTTGCAAAATAGCATACTCAACATCCATCGGAACCTCCGCTCCCAGCTCATATTTTCTAATAATTTCAGCCTGCCTATCACCCACTTCCACAGGCTCCCCTCTTGCCTGCCCCTTCATAAGCTGCCGCCGATATGAATTATAGTAACCTATGCCACTATCAAAAACAGTAAATTCAAGACAAGGAATCGGAGGAGATTTTTCGGACTCCCTCGTTGGCAGCTTTCTATACTGAAAAATCCTCTTGACAAGCATTCCTCGAACTGCATTAGGCCTCAGCACACTTCCATCATAATTTGTCCTAGCATGGTCATCAGTATTTTCCATCAACTCATGCAACATTACAGCCAATGGCAAACGGAAGTTGGGGAGCTTTTCGGCTTTGAATCCAGCTCCGCGCTGAGCAAAAAGCAAATCTTCCACAAGAGATTCAAATTCATCTTCCCGCCGCAAGCGTTTACTTGATTCATCATATAAATCAAAAGGAAGACTTGGATTTTGATAGTCAAGACAAACAAGCGCCTGTCTATCAGAAAACATATCTGAGCTTAATCGGTAACTCAAGAGCTTCTGCTGCGCGCGGAGAAAGTCGTTAGCAGTTATTGACTCTTCGCCCACACATTCATGAGATGCATTCTTCAAACACAGTGCCACAGCCGCCAACGGATAAACTGCAGGAGAAGAAATTATTCGCTTGGCAGCCAACACAGACCAAGAGAAATTCAAATATTCAACCGAATTAGCTAGAGTAAGCAGGCGTTGAATTGCAAGCCCCTCAATTCCAGCATGCTCAAATCTCTCATCAGTCAAATATGCTTCAGGAACTTCAACGACTATCCTGCCCGCTACAAAGGGTAGAGGAGAATTTGTCGCGAAATCCAGTAGCGACAGAGCATTGGTCACGCCAGCAGTAGTCATGGGGCGATGCTACAGGACAACTAGCAAATCCCAGAGCGCGAATTTGCCAGTGATGTCCTCACCTTGACGGGCCGGACGTCCCCTCTCTGAACACATTGGTCAAGACCTTCCCGAACAAAAATACAGTCCGACTTTGGTAGTCGGGGTAGGCCACAGTACACATCAAGTGCACTGTTCAATTTTGCTTTTTGCTTATCGCACCGCAGACCCGCTTTCCTCGCCTGAAGGAGCGGGCCGGCCTGCGGACGTAGCTCGATGCTGGCAAGCGCCTTTCTACAGTCTGGCTGCTAAACCGAAACCGCTACCGCGCCGGCACCCCACCCCGCCACTGCCCCCAGTTCCGCACGATGTGGTCCACCACCCGCGTGCCCACCAGCGCCACGTTCTCCACTGTCTCCGCAAAGCCCCCGGCCGTTTCGCCCGGCGCCGGGTCCAGGTGCTGCAGCGTGGTCTCCTTGGGGTTGCCCTGGTCAAAATTGACCGCGCCGCGCAGGCTCATCAGGCGGTCGGTGCCATGGGTGCGCTTGACCACCAGGGCAATGGCGGCGGCCTCCATCTCGGTGATCACGTAGTCGTCCGCACCGTAGAGCTTGGCGATGTACTGGGCCTGTTTGGACATGCCCGGGCCGTGGAAGAACGTGTCGCCGGTCATGTGGGTGCCGGTGATGACGCTGGGGCCGCGGCGGGCGGCCTCGTCGGGATAGCGCTGGCGGTAGACGCGGGCGCCTTCTGAATCCTTGAGCGGCGCGTCGACGCTGAGGTTCATGGCCCAGTCGACCAGCAGGGGGTTGAGCTGAAAGCGGCGGTATTCCTCATAGCCCTTGCGCGGCATGAAGGTGGGCGCGCCGGGGGTGTTTTCTTCAGGCGCCCAGCGGTGGCCCAGGTCGTAGTCGACCAGCCAGGTGCCCCAGCTCACGTCGCCAATGGTGCCGCGCTGCGGCGGCGTGCCGGCCACGCCGGAGATCACGTAGTACGCCTGCGCAAAATCAAACTTCGGGTTCAACAGAATGGCCTGCATGGACGACGACGAGTTGACCTTGCCCATGCCCAGCACGGCGCCGCACACGCCGTCGGCGTTGCAGTACACGGCGCCCAGGGCGCCGGGCACGGTGATGGGGGTGGCGTCTTTCCAATACTGCTCGTACCAGTGCTGGAACTCACCCGCGCGGTCGCCGGTGTTCTTGCCGATCTCGAACATGGCGGCGACGAAGACCTTGACGCGGATGGGCGCGGCATTGCTGGTGGTGGTCGTTGCCGAGGGTGCCGTGGAGCAGCCGGCTATGGACACTGCTGCGGCCAGGGCCAGCAGCAGCCTGCGCGCGGGTTGGAAGGAGTGGAGGAAAGAGAACATCGAAGGCACCTTGGCTAGGAAGAGTACGAACACGGCAATGCATTGCCTGGCACAGGCCAGGAGCAACGCAAGATGCACTCCATTTTGCGCTTGGTGGAGGGATCGCTACACAAATGCAATGCATTGAGGGCCAACCCTAATGCACATGAATTAATTCAAGTGCATTATTCACCCCATGATGCCTGCCCTTGCCTCGTCTGCCGATGATCCTTCGCCGCCAGCCCCCTCCCCCACCGACCCGCAGGCCACCCGCACCCGCCTGATCGAAGAAGCCATGCACCTCATGGCGCGCGAGGGCATGAACGCCGTGTCGCTTCGGCGCATCGTGATTGCGGCGGGGGCGCAGAACCCTTCGGCCCTGCACTACCACTTTGGCGGACGCGATGAGCTGATCGAAGCGATCACCAACTTCTTGCAGCAGTGGCTGGAGCCGCGGGCCTGCGCGCGGCTGCAGGCGCTGGCCGAGCAGCCGGGCTACACCGTGCGCGACGTAGTGGAGGCGGCCTTTGGCCCCGTGATCGCCATGCTGAGCGAGCCCGCGCTGGGGCGCGATGCGGTCAACTTCATCGGCCGGCTGGGGTGGGACTATGGCGAGAAGGGGCAGGAAATATCGGCCGCCCTGCACCGCCGCACGCTGGAGCTGACCTTGGCGCGGCTGCAGGCGCTGATGCCTGGGGTGGGGCGCGAGACGATCCAGTTTCGCCTACTGCTGACCATGAACGCCGTGTACTACGGCATCTCGTACCGCAGCTACATGCGGCGCTCGCCCTTTGGCGCCATGGAGCTGTCGATGCCCGGCAACGAAGCGCGAGAGCAAGAAGAATTTCTCGATTACCTGGAGGCCGGGCTACTGAAGTGACCACTTACCCGGCCTGAGCGAGCCCCCCTTCCCCACCCGCGGCGCAATGCGCCGCAACGGACCAACCCGCGTGTGTGCTGCCCCGGCAATGCACCTGCAGCGCTAGCTTGCGCCCATTTTTTACCCACCACTTCCCACACCATCAAGGAGACAAGCATGCAAAAGAACAAAAGAGATATCGGCAACAACCACATCGGCGCGCCCCTGCGCCGCACGCTGCTGGGCCTGACCCTGGCCGCTGCGCTCACGGCCTGCGGCGGTGGTGGGCAGGCGCTGGTGGATGGTGGCAACAACGGCAACCAGGGCGAGTTCACCATCAGCACGCACGAGCTGGCCAGCCGCGCCAAGGCGGCGCGCACGCCGGGCACGGCAGGCGTGACGGTTGCGGCGGGCAGCAAGCTGGCCACGCAGTTCGGCGCGGCGGGGCCGGATTTGAACCGGGTGCGCTACACGCGCTATGGGCTGGCGGCCAATTCAGGCAAGCCGGTGGATGCAGTGCTGGTAGCGATGCCGGGCACGCTGGCGGCGTCGCACAGCTACCTCATCCTGGCCGAGAACCTGGTGCGCCGCATGTGGGCCGACCACCAGGCGGTGGTGGAGGTGTGGGGGGTGGACCGCCGCTCCGTGGCGCTGCAGGACATGGAGGGCCTGCAGATTGCAGAGCGCGAGCGCGATGCGGCGCTGGGCCTGAACTTCTTGTACGGCGGCGAGCTGGGGCTGCCGCTGCCGGCCAAGCTGGCGCGGCGCGCGGTGTTCCATGAAAGCCGCGAGATCCCGTTTTTGGCGGAGTGGACGCCGCAGGTGCATTCGCTGGACCTGGATGCGGTGGTGACCGCAGCGCACACGGTGGCGCGCGATGGCAATGTGTTTCTAGGCGGGCATTCGGCGGGCACGGGCTTTGTGGCGCGCTATGCGGCCACGGACTTCAACCTCTCGGGCACGGGGCCCGCGCAACCGGGCTACGCCAAGCTCAAGGGGCTGGTGCTGTTTGAGGGCCCCGGCGGTGCGCTGGCAACGAGCGCGCCCACCGCGGCGCAGCTCGACGCGGTGGTGCGCGCGGCCGATGGCGGGCTGTATGCGGCGGTGGCTTCGGGGGCTGAGCCGGGCTTTGTGTCGCGCCCCGGCCTCACGCCGCGCGTGAGCGCATCGACCGAGATCGCGGGCATGCAGATGGCCTTTGAGGGCACCATCAACGGCACGCAGGCGTTGCTGCAGGCGGACCAGGGCGGCGTAGCGGGCAACAACGTCTACAACCGCGTGGCGGACTTCACCAAGCGGGACTTTGCCGTGACGGCGGGCGCGGCGATTGGCACCTTCATGGATGACGACAACCTGCAGCGCACGGTGTTCTATTCGGTGTCGATGGGCGCCCTGGGCCCGGCGCGGGCCGATGGCCTGCGCACCTGGCTGGACAATACCGACCCGCTGCCCGCAGCGGCCTACCGTGACTTTGGCCCGCAGCCGGCCACGCTGGTGGCCAACCCGCCCGCCTGGGGCAAGGAGGTGGAGCCCACCAACCTCAAGCGCATGGCGCGCGCGCTGTTTGTGGGCAACACCACCTACAGCGACTGGTACTACCCCAGCTCGGGCCTGCTGCTGGGCAACGCCGAAGGCAGCGGCGGCGCCAACCTGGGGCTGGATACCAGCGCCCTGTCGCTGCCCGTGGCCCAGGGCGGGCGCGGCCGGGCCGACATCGTGAACCAGACGCAGGCACGCAAGATCAACATCCCCGTCATCGCGTTTGGCGGCACCAACGGGCTCACGCCCGTGGCCGGCATCTGGCGCGGCTTTGCCGAGGCGATTGCGCCCTGCGCCGCCGCCAGCTGCAAGGCTGGCATTGCGCGCACGCCCGCCGGCCAGCCCACGCTGGTGGCCAACCGCCAGTACGGCGGGGTGGAGGGCGGCTTCGAGGTGCACATGAGCGAGGGCTACTCGCACGTGGACATCGTGACGGCCGATGACGATGCGACGAACAATGTGATCCGGCCGCTGGCGGCCTTCATGAAGCGCAACGCGAGCGCCGGGGGTTCCAAGTGATGCGCAGCAGTGGCCTTGCCGCCGCAGCGCTGCTGGCCCTGGGCGCCACGGCCCATGCGGCAGAGCCCGCACCGCTGGACTGCCTGGGCCCGGTACAGCACGAATCGCCCACACCCGGCTCGGCCGAGTGGAAGCAGCGCGATGCCGACAACATGGCCTGCGCGCGCCAGCGCATCGACGATTTTGCGCAGCAGCCCTCAGCGCTGTTCACGCCCGGCAAGACGCCTGCGCTGGATGCCTACCGCAACCCGGCCAGCCATGCAGACAAGCGCTTTCGGTACACGGAGGCGAGCACACCCTCCCCGTCGGGCAAATCGATTGCGGTAGAGATCTACCGGCCCTGCGCCGCAGGCACCTGCACGGGCATGCCGGCAGGGCTCAAGACCTTCGAGCCGCCCTACCCTGCGGTGGTGATCGTGCACGGGGGCTACAGTTCCAAACGGCTGCACCGCTCGGCCGCGCAGGTGCTGGCCGAGGCGGGGTACATGACCATTGCGCTGGAGACCACGGCGCCCATGGGAACGCACGGGCCCGATGCGCAGAGCGTGGTGGACTGGGTTTTGGCCACGCCATCCGCCCCACCAGCGAGCGGGGCCTTCCCGCACGGGAAGGAGCTGGACGCGCGCATGGTGGGCATTGCGGGCCACTCGCAAGGGGGCAGCACGGCCAGCTTGATCGGTCAGGTGGACAAGCGCATCGGCGCCGTCGTCGCGTGGGACAACCTCACGGCGCTGAAAACCGGCTGGGTCGACAAGATCGGCATGGACCCACCGGCGGACGTGGCCATCCGCACGCCGGCGCTGGGCATTGGGGCGGACTATTACTTCAAGGTGGTGCCCACGGCGGAAGCGCCCGAGCCCGCCAAGACCAACACCCAGGGCGGCCGGGGGCGCGGCGCAGAGCCCCACCCCAAGGACCTGGGCTACCAGGAGCTGAAAGGCGCCGGCGTGGACACCATGCTGGTGGTGCTGCGCGCGGGCACGCACCTGGACTTCTCGCTCTTCGGCGGGCCGGCCAGCCGGTATGGCGAGTCGGTGATCAACTACTACACGCTGGCCTGGTTCGACCGCTACCTGAAAGGCGCGCACGACCCGGCGCTGGCGGCCGATGCGTTCCGGCGGCTCACGGCGCAAACCTTCGACGACTCTGCCGACCGGCACAACATCAGCCAGGGGCTGTACGACAAGGCTGCAGCGGGGGATTCGGTGCTGAAGGGCAACCGCCCCTACCTGGTGGGCGGCGCGCCGGTGCGCGACCGGCTGTCGTTCTACTTCGCGTCGCGCTGCGCGATCACCAAACCGGGCAGCACGGTGCGGGTGGGGTCGGAGGACATGCGGGCGGCGGGCTGCCGGTAAGAAGGGCTTGCAACAGGGCATGCGCCGCTGCAGGGGCTTGTGGCGCGGGGCCGTGGCGCCAGTCAGGGACAATGGCACCCCGCCCCGCACACCGACTCCATGCCCGCTCCACGCTCTCCCGCCTCCGCCTCCGCCTCGCCTCCCGCACGCAGTTGGTCCCACGCCCGGATCACGGCCACCGCCGAGCAGCGGCGCGTGCTGGACTCCACGGCGCCGGCCATCATCATCAGCGCGCTGGCGGGCACGGGCAAGACGACCACGCTGTGCATGAAGGCCTGCAACCTGCTGGCCAGCCTGCAGGGCCAGCGCGAGGCGGCAGCGCCGCCGCGCATCCTGGTGCTGGCGTACTCGCGCGCAGGCGTCACGGCCATACGCGACCGCATGCTGCAGCTGCATGGCGCCGTGCCGCGCAGCATGGAGGTGCTGACCATGGAGCAGCTGTGCGAGCAGGTGCTCAAGGAACAGGGCGACCCGGTGGAGCGGCTCGACGACGCGGTGCGCAGGCGCTTTCTCATACTGCAGGCGCAGCAGGCCCTGCGGCTGGAGCTGGAGCGCAGTGATGACGGCTTTGGCAGCGATGGCGTCTACGATGCCCTGCTGGGGCAGAACGTGGACATCGATGCCTTTCTGGCCTTCGAGGCGCTGGCCAAGAAGCGGCTGCTGGACCGCGAGGTGGAAGACTCGGGCCTGGACCTGCGCGCGTTTTGCGAAGACCGCGACCTGGACTATGGCCTGTGCCGCCTGTACGGCCAGTACGAGCGCATGCGCGTGGGCATGAACCACGAGCCGCGCTTTTATGCCGAGGGCGATTGCACCTTCGAGCTGTGCCGCCAGCTGGGCGCGCTGGACTGGGACCAGCCGTTTGAATGGCTGCAGCAGCGCTACAGCGCCGTGCTGTTCGACGAGCTGCACGACCTGGACGAGGGCGCGCTGATGGTGCTGCGCAAGCTGGTGCAGGGCGGCAATGGCTTTTTCGTGGGTGCGGGGGATTTCAACCAGCATATCCACGAGGGCTCGTTCTCGGTGTTTGGCGGCGGCATGGAGCGCGTGCGCGAATGCCTGCCGGCGGACACGCAGGTGCTCACCATCAACACCACGCGCCGCTTTGGCGCCGAGATCTGCGCGGCGCTGAACCCGCTGTTCGGTGTGGAGTTTGCGCCGGTGGCGGGCAGCTCGGACGCATTTGCGCACCAGACCTACGACAGCGACGCACACTGCGCTGCGCAACTGGTGGAGCTGCATGGGCAGATCGTGAACGGCTGGGGCGCGCTGCAGGAGAGCAAGGGGGACCCAGGCGCACAGCACCACAGTTCGCTGAACGTGGTGCTGCGCAACCCGCAGGACAGCATCCTTCTCGAATGGGTGTTTGGCCACGAGGGCGTTCACTATGGCTGCCAGGGCATGAGCCCCTTCTACCTGCGCCGCGAGGTGGCGCTGGCGCTGGCGTTGATGTGGGCGCTGCAGGGCGATGACGGCCACGAGCGCTACCTGACCCCGGGCATCGTGGGCGCCGCCGTGGAGGGCCTGTTGCACTATGGCCGGCGCACGGCACGCAGCGGAGAGGCCGATGTGGACCTGCTGGCCCAGGGCCAGTTCGACAACACGGGCTGGACCGACCTGCCCGGCGCCGACGAGGGCAGCAAGCTCGCCGCCACACTGCACAGCGGCGCCGCGCGCATGCGCCGCTACATCGCCCACGGCACGCTGAACCCGAATGCGCCCGAGCTCAAGGATGCGTGTGCCGAAATCATGGCCCTGCCCGCTGCGGCGCGGGCCGCCGTGCTGGCCGATGCCGGCGCCTTCTGCCAGCACCCGCTGGTGCGGCGCATCTTTGCCGATGCGCCCATCAACGGCACGGAGCGCAGCGCCTGCCTGGCCAGCCTGCAAAGCCTGGCCCACCTGGCGCATGGCCTGCCGGTGGCGGAGCTGCTGGGTCGCCTCACCCTGCTGGTGACGACGAGCATCGCCATGCACAAGGGGCCGGAGCCCATCAGCCTGCGTCTGTTGAGCGTGGACGCCTGCAAGGGCCGCGAGTTCACCTTCGTGGCCGTGCCCTTCGTGGAGCGCGGGCGCTTCCCCGGCCCCGCATCGCACCAGGAGGCCTACCGCGAACGCAACATGCTCTACGTGGCCACCACGCGGGCGCGGGCCGCGCTGTGGGTGCTGGAGAGTGCGGCCAAGCCGGTGTGGCCGGGGCCTGTCTAGCTGTGCGTATTTCGGTCACTGCCGGACAGTTCGGGGCGAATTCAGTTGGACGCCGGGAACGGCGTGAACTGGACACACAGATCAGCACTGGTGGACATTCCCAGGTCGCTGGCGATGAGCATCTGGTCAGCTTCGCTGATTCGCCTTCTTGGGTGATACAGGGCAGGAGCGCGGTCAGATGGACTTGCGCTAACGGCCGAGGCTCGATTCGCTGCGATGCTTCACCTTTGCAGGCTTCTCACCAAGAGTTTTGTTCGCCTCTGCTTGGAAAGAAGTCTTGCTCTGCCTATCGCGCGCTGTGGCGGAAAACGAGTAGCAAAAAAATGGGCCATTGCTTGCATGCCGAAGTCAAGCTTCGGCGAGCTGGCTGCACAACAAGGACGACCCCTACTTTTTACTTGCTTGCGATGTAAGCCAGCGCCGCAGCTTTCGGGCGTCCTCATCACGCTGGGCAACGCTGCCAGAATCGAGCAGCACCACGTTGATAGACCGGCGCGATAGACGCAAGGTCATTGCCATGCACCAACCTGCCTCCACAATGTATCCCGTCTTTTGCAATCTTATCGGCCATCGGGCGAGGCGTACCAGCCGGTTCGAGTTCAGGTAGGTCAACCGTCGCTTGCCGAACCGAGCCAGATATTTTGAGGTGGTTGTGAACTGCCGCAGAAGAGGATATTTCGCTGCGGCCGCGAGGAAAGCTGCGACGTCGCGCGCAGTGGCGCGGTTGGCATTCGAAAGTCCGGTGGGATCGGTAAAAGTCGTCTGAACTGCCCCGACATTCTGTGCCTTCGCGTTCATCCGCCGTACGAATCCGTCGAGCCCGGCGGGGTGGGTCCGGGCAAGAGCATGCGCAGCACGGTTGTCGCTGGACATCAGTGCCAGACGCAGCGCCTCGGAGCGGGAGAGGCGGGTGCCGACTTGCAGGCGTGAGCGGCTGTTTCTCAGTCGATCCACATCGTCGCTGGTGATTGCGATCCGTGTACTGAGCGGGACGCCAGAGTCGAGCAGCACCATCGCCATCAGGAGCTTGCTCAGCGAGGCAATGGGCAGGGCTACCGTGGCATTGCGCGAGAAGAGTGTTTCCCCTGTCTGTGCATCGATTGCAATCACGGCGGTGGCACTGAGTCCCAGCGGGTTTTCAGTGCGATGCAGGCCTGCGCGCCGTGCGAACGAAAGATTGGTGTTATCGCTCAGAAACGCTGGCAGATTGGCTTGCGGCATCGGTCCGTCATCCGGTGCGACGGGGGAGTCCTCTTTCACAGCCTCAGGTGGCTGCATGGGTTGAGCCTGGGTTTTAGCGTGTGAGGCGTCTGGAGGTGGCGACGCGGGGGTGAAGGGTAGCCGCCACCAGGCCAATACTGCGAGCATAGACAGCAGCAGTACCACTAGCAGCGCCAGCCGCCTTCGCCGGAGCCCGCCGCGCGACGGCTCTTCAAAAGTAGATGGATGTACGAGCCAGCTTGAGTGATTGCCGCGAAGGGGGGAAGAATGACGGCGAGGGGGCATTGACTTGTCGCTGCAGCAAAAATGGAGGCGCTAGGAGCCTGTCGGACTTGGAGCGTCGAAAGCGAAAATCGGCCCCAGCGAGGACAGTTTTTGCCGGATTTGCAGCCCCATAGCCAGGCTATGGGGCAAAAAGACGGTGAAAGATGGACCGCTGCGGCCGATTTGCAGCCGACGATTTCCAAGTCCGACAGGCTCCTATGAGCCTTCAATGAACAAGATCAACGTGGAAAGTTCCGCCTGAATCGCTGCGGCCATGGAAAGGGACTCGCCAATGAGTTGGGAGCGCCGTTCAATACGGATACTGTGTCAGCTCCTGGCCAAGCAGCGGTCGACCAAAATCCAGTCGCGACCGACAGCAGTTGGCCGGTTACCGTCAATGCGATGCAAAGCCATGCCAGGCGAGCGCATCGACCACCATGTAGGTCCCCAGCGCCAGCAGCCCCACCATCAGGCAGCGCCGGAACCACACGGCCGACATGCGCTGGCGGATGCGCGTACCCAGGGCCATGCCCAGCAGCGCGGGCAGCAGCATCCAGGCCGAGAGCACGAGGGCGGATGCCGGGTAGCTGGCGTTGAGTGCCAGGCCGCCCGCCAGCGCGACGGTGGACACGGTGAAGCAGATGCCCATGGCCTGCACCAGCGCGTTCTTGTGCAGGCCCAGTGCCTGGAGGTAAGGCACCGCCGGCACCACGAAGACGCCGGTGGCGGCGGTGACCCAGCCGATGGCAAAGCCCACCAGGGGCGACAGCCAGCGCTCGGCCCGGGGCGGCACCGCCAGGCGCGCGCCCAGCAGGCCCCAGCAGCCATAGGCGATGAGCGCAACGCCCAGCAGCGCGCGCGACCAGGCGCCGGCCGGCGCCCCCAGCACCCAGGCCCCGAGCCAGGTGCCCGCGCAGATGCCCACCAGCATGCCGCCCAGGCGGCGCAGCAGCGGCCCCAGCGTGGCCCACGGGCGCAGTTGCCACAGGTTGGTGATGAGCGAGGGCATGACCAGCAGGGCCGCTGCCTCGGCCGGCGCCATCAGCATCGCCAGCAGGGCCATCGACACGGTGGGCAGCCCCAGGCCGACGATGCCCTTGACGCCGCCCGCCACCAGAAAGACGGTGACCGCGCCCACCAGCCAGGCCCAGGAGCTCACGCCGAGCAGGCCGGCCATCATGGCTGCGGCCCCGCCCGCAGGCCGGGACATGTAGGACAATTTTGAAATTGTGCTGGATTCATCGCGGACATTCCCTCGGTGGCCCGCACGGTGCAGCAGGCCATGACCGCCATTCTTGGCAAGGCGGGTGCTGCTGAAAATGCGGAATGCGGCGCACCCAGCCTCAGGCTGGGCCGAAGGCCGTTGTGGTACGTTGTGGCCCATGCGCTTTGACCTGACCGACCTGCGGCTGTTTCTGAACGTGCACGAGGCCGGCACCATCACCGGCGGTGCCGAGCGCAGCCATATGGCGCTGGCATCGGCCAGCGAGCGAATCCGCGGCATGGAAGATGCGCTGGGCGTGCCGCTGCTGTTGCGCGCGCAGCGCGGCGTGCAGCCCACGCCCGCAGGCCACACCCTGCTGCACCACGCGCGGCTGGTGCTGCAGCAGATGGAGCAGCTGCGCGGCGACCTGGGCGAGTACGGCGCAGGCCTGGCAGGCCATGTGCGCGTGCTGTGCAACAGCTCGGCACTCAGCGAGTACCTGCCGCAGGCGATTGCGGGTTTTCTGGCGCGGCACCCGCGCATCTCGGTGGATGTGGACGAGCGCTCCAGCCAGGAGGTGGCCGACGCGGTGCGCGCCGGCCTGTGCGACATGGGCCTGGTGTCCGACGCGGTGGACCTGGAAGGCCTGGCCACACAGGTGCTGCGGCCCGACCCGCTGGTGCTGGTGGTGCCGCAGGGGCACGCACTGGCCGCACGCCGCAGTGTGGCGCTGGCCGACGTGGCGCACCTGGACTTCATCGGCCTGGCCGAAGGCAGCGCGCTGCAGGCCCTGGTGGTGCGCCATGCGCAGCGCCAGGGGCAGCGGCTGCGCTACCGGGTGCGGCTGCGCCAGTTCGAGGCAGTGTGCCAGTTGGTGGGCCTGGGGGTGGGCGTGGGCATACTGCCCCGTGCGGCGGCGGCGCGCCACGCCCGTGCGCAGCGCGTGAAGGCCGTGCGCCTGACCGATGCCTGGGCCGACCGGCAACTGGTGCTGTGCCTGCGCAAACTGCAAGATTTGCCACAGCATGCGCAGCAGTTGGTGCACCATCTGCTGCCCAGCGCGCAAAATTCTGAAACCGCCCCACCCTCTTTCACACCCGCACCATGAGCTACGACCTTCGCGTTTGGGAACCCCCGGCCGGCCAGGCCCCTCCGACCTCGTACGAGGAAGCCCTGCGCAACTGGTTCGGGCTGGAGCTGCTGGAGCCCGGGCCCAACCCGAAGTTCGCGGCCTTGGCCGCGCAGATGGTGGCCTACAAGGACTGCGGCGAGGCGCCCTGGAACGGCGATCCGGTCAAAGATGCGAAAAACTGCCGCAAGGCCGTGTGGACGTTTTCACTGCCCGCCGAGAACCGCATGAAGCTGCTGGGCGCCGTGGTGAAGCGGGCCAACGCGCTGGGCCTGACGGTGCTGGACGACCAGGTGGGCCTGGCGCTGGTGGCGCCCAACCGCGTGCTGCCGCCCGAGCGCACCGACTTCTGGACACAGGCAATGCGGGTGCTGGAGAACGCGCCCCTGGACTCGGCCACGCCCGCACCGGCACCAGCCCCCACGCCCGCCGCAGCGCCCGCGCGTGCGCCGCTGTCCATGGCACTTGCGTCGGCGCGCGACGAGATGCGCTCGGTGCTCTCGTCGATGCTGCCACAGCACGGCTTCATATCACCCCGGCAGGCGATCGAGGTGCCGTACTACAACGCCCAGGCGGAGGCGACGTATTTCCGGCCCACCCCGGCGGGTGGGCAGGGCGTGACGCTGCTGACGTCGAACACCAACCACCTGCCGTGCCTGACCATCGACGTGAACGTGTTCAGCGAAGAAATCGCCAACATCCTGAGGGCCGTCTTTCCCGAGCATGACGAGATGTATTTCCGGCGCCAGCTGAATTTTTATGTCGGGATTTTTCAGGACACTTATGCCTATTTCCCCATCAAGGGTTCGGCAGACCTGCAGCGCATGGTGAAAGAGGTGCAGGACCCGGTGGGTCCCATTCTGGAGATGACCCGCACGCCGCTGGGCATGCAGGCCATCATGTCTGGCACCACCGTGTTCCCGCTGGCCGGCAACCCCCAGGGCCACAAGACGCTGGCGGAACACGCGCAGAAGAACTTCGGCTACGCCGCGCTGGTCAGCGCCTGGCTGTATGGCGGCGAGCAGTTCCAGGAGATGGCGCAACAGAAACGCGCGCATGAAGAGCGCACCGCGCCTGCCGCCATGAAAAAGGAAATGGTGCAACGGGTGGACCGGCTGGTGGCACACCTGCGTGCGCAGGTGAAGCGAAAAGCATAGGAGCCTGCCGGACTGGAAATCGTCGGCTGCAAATCGGCCGCAGCGGTCCATTTTTCACCGTCTTCTTGCCCCATAGCCTGGCTATGAGGCTGCGAATCCGGCAAAAACTGTCCTCGCTGGGGCCGATTTTCGCTTTCGACGCTCCAGTCCGACAGGCTCCTGGCCGCCACGCTCAGCGCGTTCGCTCCAGCAACCACTGCTCCGCTTCAGCCTGTTTCTTGAAGCGCGCCCACTCCAGCGCGGTCTTGCCATGGGGGTCCTTGCGCGCCAGGTCGATGCCCCGGGCCTTGAACCACTGCAGCGCCTGCACCCGGCCCCGCCCTGCGGCCAGCATGGTGGGGGTCTCCCCCCGGCTGGCCATTGCGGGTTCATCCAGCGGCTGGCCTTGCGCGGCCAGCCACTCCAGGCAGGCGATGCAGCCGCTTTGCGCGGCCATGTGCACGGGGCCCCAGTCCCAGCGGTTGCGGGCCGACAGGCCGGCCCCGGCCAGCACCAGGCGCTGAGCCGCCGCCAGGTTACCGCCGTAGAAGGCGCGCAGCAGCGCGGTGTCGCCCAGCTCGCTGTCCTTTTGCGTCTGGCGCAGGTCGGGCTTGGCACCTGCGGCGAGCAGGGCCTCGATGTGCTCCATCTGCCCCCGGTGCGCGGCCAGCATGAGCACGCTGGAGCCATTGGGTGCGAGCAGGTTGGGGTTGGCGCCGGCGGCCAGCGCGGCGCGCAGGGCAGCGGCGTCGCCGGCGTTCTGGGCGTCGAGCAGGCGGCCGTCCACTGCAGAGTACGACACGGCGGGCGCTGCCGCCTCTGCCGCTGGCGCGCGCCGGGCCGTGCCAGCCACCTTGGGGCCCACGACCCACCAGACCACCAGGGCCAGCACCAGCAGCGCGCCCCAGGCCGGGCGGGAGTGCTGGGCCCGCGCGGGCCGCTGCATGCCGGCGGCAAAGCGGCCGCGCCGGTGCGCCCAGGCCTGGGCGAGCGAATGGCCCAGGGCCGTGGCCGCCGCCTCGCCACCCAGGCCGGGGGTCAGCCGCACCAGCGTGCTACCGGCCCCGCGCGCATACACGGCGTGGTAGCGGTGCTCGCTGGCACCGCTGCCGCTGGCATACAGCAGCTTGTGCACCAGGCTGCGGCTGGCATCGCCGGGCACCGTGTCGGCGCGCGACCAGAGCCAGGAGTGGCGGCGTGCGGTGATGCCCCCGTCCTGCACGCTCAAGGTCCAGCGGCGGGTGGCGGCATGCAGGGCAAAGGCGGCCAGCCCGATCCAGGCGCCCGCCGCGAAGAAGTCACGGGGCAGCACCAGCCCCTGTGCGCCCAGGCGCCCGTTGATGGCCGCCTCCAGCGCCAGGCCAGCCAGCACCAGGCCGGCGGCCCAGCGCCAGCCGGTCTGGGTGAATTCGTAGTGCCAGGCCTGTGGGGTTTCCTGCAGCGTGACCGCGGGGGGCAAAGGCAGGGGGCCCTCATCCGCTTCTTCGGCCTCGCTCAGCGGCGCGATGGGCACCGCCAGATTCCAGGCGGCGCGCCGGTCGAAGCGGTCGGGCAGTTCGTCGCCCCCACCACCGCCGAAGCCTCGCGGCGCGGCCTGCACGGGCAGGTCGTAGGTCAGCTCCACCGAGCCGTCGGGGCCGTGCAGCAGCTCCAGCCGCCAGTCCACCCGCTCGCCGGAGCGCTGGCTGCCGTGCGGTGGCGCGTCGGCCGGCAGATCGAAGCGCGCGACCAGCCGCAAGCCACCATCGGCCGTGCGCTGCATGCGCGCCGCTTCGGTGAAGGACTCCACGCAGCGCTCGGGCGAGCCCGAGCTCGATTCGTCCACCCGGTACTGGGCCAGGCGCAGCTGCGGGCGGCTCTCTTGCTGGTGGGCGGCGGCGCGCTCGGGCAGCAGCAGCGTCAGCTCCACCGGGTGGCCGGCGCGCGGCCGGGCCGGCAGCGCCGTGAGCGCCGCGCCCGCATAGCGCCAGGCCTGGCGCGTCTGGTGCAATGCCAGGCCGATCAGCACCAGCCCCACCATGACGAAGATCGAGATGAAGGCCTTGGCGAACCAGGGTGCGCTGCCGCTGGTCCACAGCATGGCGGCCATGGGGAAGGCCATGCCGCACCAGAAGACGGTGAAGAACCAGGTGGCGCCCGCCGACTTGCTGGCCGCGCCTTTTTTCAGGGGCTCGGGCGCAGCGCCCAGCTCGGCCTCCGGCTTCCTGCCGCCCCCGCCCAGCAGGATGTGCAGGAAGAACCAGCCCGCCACCAGCCCCACGCCGGTGAAGACCAGGGCAAAGGGCACACGGAACATCTGCAGCGCCCAGCGGATGGAGGGGTCGATGAGAGACTGCGCGGGCACCTGCGGGTTGACCATGATGGTGATGGGCTGCCCCCGGGACTGGGCGCTTTGCAGCAGCCCGTGCCAGTGCTGGTGCCAGTCGCCGATGTTGTCGGCACCGGCCTCGGGGTCGAGCCCCACCCGGGTGCCCTCGTACTGCCGGCCCGCGAATTCGTAGCGGTAGCGGGCGTGCACCCGGTAGGTGGTGCCGTCGCTGGACGTGTGGCGCTTGAGCTCGGTGCCCAGCACCTGGGCCGCCACCGGCTGCCAGCTGCGCACCTCCAGCGCCGCGCGGAGCGTCTGCACCAGGGGCTGCAGCCCCGCGAAGTAGCCGCCCAGGCCAAAGGCCGCTGCGAAGAGCCCGCTGAACAGCAGCATCCCCAGGCGCTTGCCCAGGGTGTCTATGTTTTCGGGGTTGTTCTCTCTTGCCATGGATGTCCCTCCATTTCTTTTTGTTGTTGTTATGGGCGAAGCATGCAAGTCCATCATGACATTTACATGACAAACACATGGCTCAGCCGTTGCGAATGCGTGACACACAGAACACGCTCACAACACGCACCGCCATGAAAAAAGCGGCTCCGGGGAGCCGCTTTTTCGTGGGGGGGACCGATCAACGGGCCCCAGGGATGCGTATCAGTTATCCATTGCGCTGCGCGCCACCCGCGACGCATGAAACTGGCGCGGCCAAGGCCAGTGCCCCCGCGCAAGGGCCGCCCCGCCGCGCTGGGGGCGTCCCCCTCCCGACTCGCATAGCGAGTCGAGAGAGGGGTGAAGGCGCGAAGCGACTCAGGGGGTGTTTCACTTCAGGCCGCCACGCCGTCTGCCACGTCCTTGAACTCGGCGATCTTGTCGAAGTTCAGGTATTGGTAGATCTTGTCGCCGTTCTGGTTGATGACACCGATGTCGGCCAGGTACTCTTCCTTGGTAGGAATGCGGCCCAGCTTGGAGCAGATGGCCGAGAGTTCGGCCGAGCCCAGGTAGACGTTGGTGTTCTTGCCCAGGCGGTTGGGGAAGTTGCGGGTGCTGGTGGACATCACGGTGGCGCCCTCCTTCACCTGGGCCTGGTTGCCCATGCACAGCGAGCAGCCGGGCATTTCCATGCGGGCACCGGCCGCGCCGAACACGCCGTAGTGGCCTTCTTCGGTGAGCTGGTGCGCGTCCATCTTCGTGGGCGGGGCCATCCACAGCTTGACGGGGATGTCCTTCTTGCCTTCGAGCAGCTTGGAGGCTGCGCGGAAGTGGCCGATGTTGGTCATGCACGAACCGATGAACACTTCGTCGATCGCGGCGCCGGCCACGTCCGACAGCGTCTTGGCGTCATCGGGGTCGTTGGGGCAGCAGACGATGGGTTCGGTGATCTCGGCCAGGTCGATCTCGATGATTTCGGCGTAGTCGGCGTTCTCGTCGGGTGCCAGCAGCTGGGGGTTGGCCAGCCAGGCTTCCATGGCCTTGATGCGGCGGCCGATGGTGCGTGGATCGGCGTAGCCCTGGGCGATCATGTTCTTGAGCAGCACGATGTTCGAGTTGATGTACTCGATCACGGGCTCCTTGTTCAGGCGCACGGTGCAGCCGGCGGCAGAGCGCTCGGCCGATGCGTCGGACAGCTCGAACGCCTGCTCGACCTTCATGTCCGGCAGGCCTTCGATTTCCAGGATGCGGCCCGAGAAGATGTTCTTCTTGCCCTGTTTGGCCACGGTGAGGTGGCCGGCCTTGATGGCGTACAGCGGAATCGCATGCACCAGGTCGCGCAGCGTGACGCCGGGCTGCATCTTGCCCTTGAAGCGCACCAGCACCGATTCAGGCATGTCCAGGGGCATCACGCCCGTGGCGGCGGCAAACGCCACCAGGCCGGAGCCGGCAGGGAAGCTGATGCCGATGGGGAAGCGCGTGTGCGAGTCGCCGCCGGTGCCCACGGTGTCGGGCAGCAGCATGCGGTTGAGCCAGCTGTGGATGATGCCGTCGCCGGGCTTGAGCGAGATGCCGCCGCGCGTGCTGATGAAATCAGGCAGCTCGTGGTGCATCTTCACGTCCACGGGCTTGGGGTAGGCAGCCGTGTGGCAGAAGGACTGCATCACCAGGTCGGAGCTGAAGCCCAGGCAGGCCAGGTCTTTCAGTTCGTCGCGCGTCATGGGGCCGGTGGTGTCCTGCGAGCCGACCGAGGTCATGCGTGGTTCGCAGTACGTGCCGGGCACCACGCCCAGGCCTTCGGGCAGGCCGCAGGCGCGGCCGACCATCTTCTGCGCCAGGGTGAAGCCCTTGCCGGTGGCGGCAGGCACTTGCGGCAGGCGGAACAGGGTGGAAGGCGCCAGGCCCAGGGCCTCGCGGGCCTTGGCCGTGAGGCCGCGGCCGATGATCAGCGGAATGCGGCCACCGGCGCGCACTTCGTCGAACAGCACTTCGCTCTTGACGGTGAACTCGGCGATGACCTGGCCGTCCTTCAGTGCCTTGCCGGCGTAGGGCAGCAGCTCGATCTCGTCGCCCATGTTCATCTGGCTCACATCGAGCTCGATGGGCAGGGCGCCCGCGTCTTCCATGGTGTTGTAGAAGATGGGAGCGATCTTGCTGCCCAGGCACACGCCGCCGAAGCGCTTGTTGGGCACGAACGGAATGTCTTCGCCCGTGAACCACAGCACGCTGTTGGTGGCCGACTTGCGGCTGGAGCCGGTGCCGACCACGTCGCCCACGTAGGCGACCAGGTTGCCGCGTGCGCGCAGGTCTTCGATGAACTTGATGGGGCCGCGCTTGCCGTCTTCTTCAGGCGTGATGCCGTCGCGCTTGTTCTTGAGCATGGCCAGCGCATGCAGCGGGATGTCGGGGCGACTCCAGGCGTCGGGCGCGGGCGACAGGTCGTCGGTATTGGTTTCGCCGGTGACCTTGAGCACGGTGAGCTTGATGCTCTGCGGCACTTCGGGGCGGCTGGTGAACCACTCGGCATCGGCCCAGCTTTGCAGCACGGCCTTGGCGAAGGTGTTGCCCTTGTCGGCCTTTTCCTTGACGTCATGGAACTGGTCGAACATCAGGAGCGTCTTCTTGAGCGCTTCGGCGGCGACAGAGGCCACGGCCGCGTCGTCCAGCAGGTCGATCAGGGGGGTGAGGTTGTAGCCACCCAGCATGGTGCCCAGGAGCTGCGTGGCGCGCTCGCGGCCGATCAGGGTGCACACCTCGGTACCGTGGGCCACGGCGGCCAGGTAGCTGGCCTTGACCTTGGCGGCATCGTCCACACCGGCAGGCACGCGGTGCGTGATCAGGTCCACCAGCATGGCCTCTTCACCAGCGGGCGGGTTCTTGAGCAGTTCGATCAGCTCGCCGGTCTGCTTGGCCGTCAGGGGCAGCGGTGGGATGCCCAGCGCGGCGCGCTCGGCCACATGGTCACGGTAGGCTTTCAACATCATTTTTCTCCGGTTGCGTTCTAAAGTGGGGTGGTTGCGCCGGGGCTGCACAGGCCATGCGGCGCGGGGGTACCGTGTCTCGTCGGATTCTGGTTATTTGATGGCGGTGGCGGTGGCCGCAGGCGCGGCCGTGGCTGCGGGCAGCGGGTCGAACACGCTCTGCGGCGGGGCCTTCTTGGCGGCTTCGGCCACCAGGGTCTGCTCGGGGCTCATGCACTCGTCGGCCAGGCGCTGGCCGAGCTTCTGGTTCATCAGCATGGACTTGTTGGCGATCTGCAGCCACACGGCGCCGCCCTTGGCGTCTTCCAGGCGCACGGCGCCGGTGCTGGTGACCACGGGGGTCATGTGGTACTTGAAGCCCTTGCCTTCGATGTGGAAGCGGCCAGGGATGGCGGCGTCGGCCGTCACGTTGACGAAGGCGCCCAGCTCGCAGGCGATGCGGCCGGTGTGCACCTTCTGGGCAATGGCCTGCTCCTCAGGGCTCAGCGCGGCATCGGCGGCGATGAGGCCGGACGCCACCTGGTTGGCCGCCGTGTTCAGCTGCTGGCGGCTGCTGGTGGGCTCGGCCTTGGCGGTCTTCTTGGCGGGGGCCTTGTCCTTGGCCGCAGCCGACTTGGCGGCGGGCTTTGCGGCCGGCTTGGCGGCGGTTTCCTTCTTGGGAGCGGCTTCCTTCTTGGCGGCGGGCGCGCTCTTCTTGGCGGGCTCGGCTGCGGCCTGCGCCAGGGCAAGGCCAGGGGCCACCAGCATCAGGGCGGACGTGAGAATCAGTGATTTCATGGGGAAGTCCTGGAAAAAGGGTTCAGGCGTCGTGGTGGGGAGCGGGGGAAGCAGCAAACCAGGGGGCCACTTCGGGCGGCAGCGCGCGCCCGGTCTGGTGGGCGCGTTCGAGCACCTGCCAGTAGTAGCGGTAGCTGGCGCGGTCGTGCAGGGTGCCATCATGGCTGATGGGCGCCCAGTCGGCCTGCGCCGCCGAAACAATGATGCGGGCCGACAGCGCGATCTCGTCCTGCTGCGGCGCAAACGCCTGCAGGATGGGGCGGATCTGGCCGGGGTGGATGCTCCACATGCGGGTGTAGCCCAGCTCCTGCGAAGCACGGGTGGCGGCGGCCTGCATGGCAGCGGTGTCGGAAAATTCGGTGACCACGCAGTGCGATGGCACCTTGCCGTGGGCGTGGCAGGCGGCCGCGATCTCGAGCTTGGCGCGCACCACCAGCGGGTGCTCGAACTGGCCGCGCGAGCCCATGGCCGACGAAGGGATGGCCCCGCCATGCGCCGAGACAAAATCCATGAGCCCGAAGCTGATGCTCTGCACGCGCGGGTGCGCTGCGATCTCGAAGGCGCGGTGCACGGCCGCCGGCGATTCGATCAGCACGTGCAGCGGCAGGTGGCCGGCCGATGCGGCGAGCAGCGCCTTTTCGGCGTGCAGCACGTCGTCCACCGACTCGACCTTGGGCACCATGATGTGCGACAGGCGGTGGCCGGCCTCGCCCGCAATGGTGGCCATGTCGTTGGCAAAGGCGGCGTGGTCCACGGTGTGTACGCGGGCGGCCACACGCGCGCCATCGGCGGCGCCCAGCACCAGCGATGCGACCAGGGCGGCGTGCTCGCGCTCCTGGCCCACGGGGGCGCCGTCTTCGCAGTCCAGGGTGACGTCGAACACGCAGTGGCCGAACTCGGCCGTCATCTCGGCCTGCAGCTGCAGGCTCTTTTTCATGCGCGCTTCCACACCGCTGTAGTGGTCGCACACCGGCAGGCGCAACGCGGCCGCCTGGGCGCCCAGCAGCACGCTGGCGGGATGGGCGGGGGGGGCAACAACGGCGTTCATGCGGGGCGCTGCGCGACGATGAACATGCGCGGGAAGGACAGCAGGCGGTTGCCGTCGCTGCGCTCGGGGTAGGCCTCGGCGATGCGGCGCTCGTACTCTGCCAGGAAGCTGGCGCGCAGGTCGTCCGCCAGCGGATCGAGGAAGGGGCGCAGGCCGGTGCTGCGCAGCCAGTCGACAATGGCGCCGGCCGTGGGCATGACGTGCTGGTAGACGGTGTGCCACACGTCCACCACAGCGGCCTCCCTGGCCAGCATGTCGTAGTAGCCGCCGATGGTGGCCAGCCCGGTACGCACGGCATCGGCATCGCCGATGGGCTCGCGCCAGGGCGACTGCCCGGCGATCTCGCGCATCAGCCGGTGCGAAGGTTCCTGCCGGTTGTCGGGCATCTGGATGGCCAGCACGCCACCCGGGGCGAGCAGGCTGAACAACCGGGGAACCAGGGTTTCGTGCCCCGCCACCCATTGCAGGGCAGCGTTGGCGTAAATCAGGTCGGGGGCCACGGTGGGCACCCAGGTGGCGATGTCGCCCTGTTCGAAGGCCGTTCCGGGCAGGCGCTCGCGCGCGCTGGCCAGCATGGCCTCGGAGGTATCGATGCCGGTGACCTGCGCTTGTGGAAAGCGCTGCACCAGCAGCTCGGTGGAATTGCCCGGCCCGCAGCCCAGGTCCACCACGTGGGCGGCACTGGACAAATCGGCCAGGGGCACCCGCGCCAGCAGCTCAGCGGCCGGGCGCGTGCGCTCGTCCTCGAAGCGGCGGTAGAGCGCGGGGTTCCAGTCGGCCATGAAGGACTTTGGGCTACCGATTACAGCAGGTGCTTGACGCCGTCTTGCTCGCCTTGCAGCTCGGCCAGGGTCTTGTCGATGCGCTCTTGCGAGAAGGCGTCGATCTCCAGGCCTTCAACCAGCTTGTACTCGCCGTTTTCGCAGGTGACGGGGAAGCCGAACATGGTGTCCTTGGGAATGCCGTACTGGCCGTCCGACGGGATGCCCATGGTGACCCACTTGCCGTTGGTGCCCAGGGCCCAATCGCGCATGTGGTCGATGGCGGCGTTGGCAGCCGATGCAGCCGACGACAGGCCACGTGCTTCGATGATGGCGGCGCCGCGCTTGCCCACGGTGGGCAGGAAGGTGTTGGCGTTCCATTCCTGGTCGTTGATCATCTTGGCGACGCTTTCGCCGTTGATGGTGGCGAAACGGTAGTCGGCGTACATCGTGGGCGAGTGGTTGCCCCAGACGGTCAGCTTTTCGATGTCGGCCACGGCCTTGCCGGTCTTGGCAGCGATCTGGCTGGCAGCGCGGTTGTGGTCCAGGCGCAGCATGGCGGTGAAGTTCTTGCGTGGCAGGTCAGGGGCCGACTTCATGGCGATGTAGGCGTTGGTGTTGGCAGGGTTGCCGACGACCAGCACCTTCACGTTGCGCGAAGCCACGGCGTTCAGGGCCTTGCCCTGTGCCGTGAAGATGGCGCCGTTGACGGCCAGCAGCTCGGCGCGTTCCATGCCGGGGCCGCGTGGGCGCGAGCCGACCAGCAGGGCGTAGTCGGCGTCCTTGAAGGCGGTCATCGGGTCGCTGTGGGCTTCCATGCCGACCAGCAGCGGGAATGCGCAATCGTCCAGCTCCATCATCACGCCCTTGAGCGCCTTCTGGGGGCCCTCGACGGGAACTTCGAGCAGTTGCAGAATGACCGGTTGGTCCTTGCCCAGCATTTCGCCGGAGGCGATACGGAACAGCAGTGCGTAACCGATTTGACCAGCGGCGCCGGTGACGGCAACGCGAACGGGCTTCTTGCTCATGGTGAGAACTCCAGGGAAGTGAGGAAATCAGGGGGTGTGTGCAACGCAAGCACCAGCGCCTGTTACCAGCAGCCCGTGCCCCGCAAAACAGCCTTGGAGTGTACTGCCGATTCAATACCCCGGTCAATTTGTCTTATGTCTTATATAAGATATGATCGAAGCTCCGAATACCAGGCTGGGTGAGGCATGTGCCCGCCCGGCCAAAGCTCCCCGCACGGCCCCATTTTTCGACTGCCATGTCCTCGCTACCGCTCAACGCCGACACCCCTGCGCAGCCAACGACTGGCGCGGGCGCTGCCACGCCGGCGTTCAGCCCGCTGTACCAGCAGATCAAGGGGCTCATCCTGCAGAGCCTGCAGCAGGGCGAGTGGAAGCCCGGCGAGGCCATCCCCAGCGAAATGGACCTGGCGGCGCGCTTTCGCGTGAGCCAGGGCACGGTGCGCAAGGCCATCGACGAGCTGGCGGCCGAGAACCTGGTGATGCGCCGCCAGGGCAAGGGCACCTTCGTGGCCACGCATGCCGAGCAGCATGTGCAGTACCGCTTCTTGAAGCTCATGCCCGACACCGGCGACGCCCGCGTGGAAGGCCGCGCCCAGCGCCAGGTGATCGACTGCAAGCGCGTGCGCGCCAGCGCCGACGTGGCGCGCGCCCTGGCGCTGCGCAGCGCCGACCCGGTGATCCAGGCGCGGCGCGTGCTGTCGTTTGCGGGCGTGCCCACCATTCTTGAGGACATCTGGCTGCCGGGCCAGGCTTTCAAAGGGCTGACGGCCGACCAGCTGGCCAGCTACGAAGGCCCTACTTACGCCATGTTCGAAATCGACTTCGGCGTGCGCATGGTGCGTGCCGAAGAGAAAATACGCGCCGTGTTGCCTGATGCCGAACAGGCTGCGGTGCTGATGGTGGCACCGGGCACGCCGCTGCTCAGCGTGGAGCGCATTGCGTACACCTACAACGACGTTCCCATGGAGTTACGGCGCGGGCTGTACCTCACGGACACCCACCACTACCGTAATGAACTGAGCTGACACTACCCTGGCAACTGAGCGGAAATGTCGGCATTAGGGGCGACTTGAAACCGTGTGTGTTGCGTTGCAATAGAATTTTGCGTTCTTTGCATGTCCAAATTACAAAGCAGTTACATCCACGAAAGCACAAAACATGACCGAACTCGCCAAAAAACGGCCTGAATTCCGCAACATCAATGCCTTCAAGGACCTGACCACCTACCGCATGACGCCTGCAGCGTGGGTTTCGATCCTGCACCGCGGCAGCGGGCTGATCATGTTCCTGCTGCTGCCTTTCATCATCTGGATGTTCGACACCTCGGTGTCTTCCGATATCTCGTTCGCCAAGTTCACCGCTGCCTTCGGCATCGGCATCGGCTTCGTGCCCGGCTGGTTCATCAAGCTGGTGGCCCTGGCGCTGATCTGGTCGTACCTGCACCACTTCACGGCCGGCCTGCGCCACCTGTGGATGGACGTGAGCCACAGCGCCGTGAACAAGCAGTTCGGCAAGACCTCGTCCATCGTGGTCTTCGTGGTCAGCATCACGCTGACCGTGGTGCTGGGCGCCAAGCTGTTCGGCCTGTACTGATCGATCGATAACCACCCATAAAAAAAGCGGTGAACGCTGCCATCCCGCAGCCAACACCGCCGCACAAGAGGAAAGCACCCATGTCCGTCAATTACGGTTCCAAGCGCGTCGTCGTCGGCGCCCACTATGGCCTGCGCGACTGGCTCAGCCAGCGCGTCACCGCCATCCTGATGGCGCTGTTCACCCTGGCCCTGCTGGCCCAGGTTATCTTCAACAAGGGCCCCATGGGCTATGACAAATGGGCCGGCATCTTCTCGGCCCAGTGGATGAAGGTGCTGACCTTCACCGTGATCATTTCGCTGGCATGGCACGCCTGGGTTGGCGTGCGCGAAGTCTTGATGGACTACATCAAGCCCGTGGGCCTGCGCCTGGCGCTGCAGGTTTTCACCATCGTCTGGCTCGTCGGCTGTGCCGGCTGGGGCATCCAGGTTCTGTGGCGTCTCTGATACCGATCCCCCGCGACTGAAGGCAAACAACAAATGAGCTACTCCAAAGCTAACATCACCAAGCGCAAGTTCGACGTCGTCATCGTCGGTGCCGGCGGCTCCGGCATGCGCGCCTCGCTGGAACTGTCCCGCGCAGGCCTGAACGTGGCCTGCCTGTCCAAGGTGTTCCCCACCCGCTCGCACACGGTGGCGGCGCAGGGCGGCGTGTCCGCATCGCTGGGCAACATGAGCGAGGACAACTGGCACTACCACTTCTACGACACCATCAAGGGCTCGGACTGGCTGGGCGACCAGGACGCCATCGAGTTCATGTGCCGCGAAGCACCGAACGTGGTGATCGAGCTCGAACACTTCGGCATGCCGTTCGACCGCAACCCCGACGGCACCATCTACCAGCGCCCCTTTGGCGGCCACACCGCCAACTACGGCGAAAAGCCCGTGCAGCGCGCCTGCGCAGCGGCTGACCGCACCGGCCACGCCATGCTGCACACGCTGTACCAGCAGAACGTGAAGTCCAAGACCAACTTCTTCGTGGAGTGGATGGCACTGGACCTGATCCGCAACACCCAGGGCGACGTGGTCGGCGTGACCGCGCTGGAGCTGGAAACCGGCGACCTGTACGAGCTGCATGCCAAGGCCGTGCTGCTGGCCACCGGCGGCGCGGGCCGCATCTTCGCGGCATCGACCAACGCCTTCATCAACACCGGCGACGGCCTGGGCATGGCGGCACGTGCCGGCATCCCGCTGCAGGACATGGAGTTCTGGCAGTTCCACCCCACCGGCGTGGCCGGCGCGGGCGTGCTGCTGACCGAAGGCTGCCGCGGCGAAGGCGCCATTTTGCTCAACAGCAATGGCGAGCGCTTCATGGAGCGCTATGCGCCCACCTTGAAGGACCTGGCACCGCGTGACTTCGTGTCGCGCTCGATGGACCAGGAAATCAAGGAAGGCCGTGGCTGTGGTCCGAACAAGGACTACATCCTGATGAAGCTCGACCACCTGGGCGCGGACACCATCCGCAAGCGCCTGCCATCGGTGGAAGAGATCGGCCACAACTTCGCCAACGTGGACATCACCAAGGAACCGATCCCTGTGGTGCCCACCATCCACTACCAGATGGGTGGCATCCCCACCAACATCAATGGCCAGGTCGTGGTGCACGACGGCCAGCAGAACCACGTGGTCAACGGCCTCTACGCCGTGGGCGAATGCTCGTGCGTCTCGGTGCACGGCGCCAACCGCCTGGGCACCAACTCGCTGCTGGACCTGCTGGTCTTCGGCAAGTCGGCCGGCAAGCACATCGTCAGCTACGTGAAGGGCTTTGGCGACAACCTGGCCGTGCCCGCTGATGGCGCAGAGCGCACCCTGGCGCGCCTGAACCAGCTGCAGGACTCCACCGAAGGCATCTACGCCCAGGACGTGGCCAACGACATCCGTTCGAGCATGCAGCAGCACGCCGGCGTGTTCCGCACGCAGGCCAGCATGGACGAAGGCACGGTCAAGATCAACGCCATCCGCGAACGCGTGGGCGGCGTGACCTTGAAGGACAAGTCCAAGGTCTGGAACACGGCCCGCATGGAAGCCCTGGAAGTCGACAACCTGATCGAAGTGGCCCAGGCCACGATGACCTCGGCCGCGGCCCGCAAGGAATGCCGTGGCGCGCACACGGTGTACGACTACGAGCACGCTGCCGACCACGCCGAGTTCCCGCTGGGCCGCAACGACAAGGAGTGGATGAAGCACACCCTGTGGCACAGCGCGAACAACAGCCTGACCTACAAGCCTGTGAACCTCAAGCCCCTGACGGTGGACAGCGTGCCTCCCAAGGTCCGTACGTTCTGATGATCCAGCAGCCTCACGAAAGAACAACATGAAGCGCACCTTTCAAATCTACCGCTACGACCCGGACAAGGACGCCAAGCCCTACATGCAGACCATCGAGATCGAACTCGACGGCCACGAACGCATGCTGCTGGACGCCCTGGTCAAGCTCAAGGAGCAGGACCCGAGCCTGTCGTTCCGCCGTTCGTGCCGCGAAGGCGTGTGCGGCTCGGACGCGATGAACATCAACGGCAAGAACGGCCTGGCCTGCCTGACGAACATGAACACCCTCAAGGGCACCATCGTTCTCAAGCCCCTGCCCGGCCTGCCGGTCATCCGCGATTTGATCGTGGACATGACGCAGTTCTTCAAGCAGTACAACTCGATCAAGCCCTACCTCATCACCGAGGACCTGGCCCCCGAGAAGGAACGCCTGCAGAGCCCCGAAGAGCGCGAAGAGCTCAACGGCCTGTACGAGTGCATTCTGTGCGCCAGCTGCTCCACGAGCTGCCCCAGCTTCTGGTGGAACCCCGACAAGTTCGTGGGCCCCGCCGGCCTGCTGCAGGCCTACCGCTTCATCGCCGACAGCCGCGACGAAGCCACGGGTGCGCGCCTGGATAACCTGGAAGACCCGTACCGCCTGTTCCGCTGCCACACCATCATGAACTGCGTGGACGTGTGCCCCAAGGGCCTGAACCCCACGATGGCCATCGGCAAGATCAAGGAACTGATGGTGCGCCGCACTGTCTGACCCTCTTGAGACCCGTACTGCCATGTCCGAGACCCTGACCCCCGTCGCCCAGACGCCGGCCCCTACCGACCTGCTGGACGACCGCGAGCGCGCCAAGCTGCACTGGCGCTCGCGCCGCGGCCTGCTGGAGAACGATCTCTACATCGAGAACTTCTTTGCGCTGCACGGGGCCACCATCAACTGGCGCCAGGCCTACGGCATGACCCAGTTGATGGACCTGGCAGACAACGACCTTTTGGACCTGGTGCTCGCCCGCCGTGAGCCGGAAGGTCCGCTCGATACAGAAGAAGTGCGTGAAGTACTCGGCATGCTGCGGCTCAGTGGTGGCGCAGCGAGGCCCCGGGCCTGACCTGGAGACAGGGCCCCTTACCACCGGAATTCCGGCAAACCTACCCAAGGAAAGTAACAATGAAGCTAGCTGACAACAAAGCCACCCTGTCGTTCAGTAACGGCAGCCCCAGCGTGGACCTGCCGGTCTACCAGGGCAGCATTGGCCCGGATGTCATCGACATCCGCAAGCTGTACGCGCAAACGGGCATGTTCACCTATGACCCGGGCTTCCTGTCGACGGCAGCGACCCAGTCGGCCATCACCTACATCGATGGCGACAAAGGCGAACTGCTGTACCGCGGCTACCCCATTGAGCAGCTGGCCGCAGAACTGCGACTTCCTGGAAACCTGCCACCTGCTGCTGTACGGTGACCTGCCCAACGAAGCGCAGAAGACCGACTTCACCAGCCGCGTGACCAACCACACCATGGTCAACGAGCAGATGCAGTTCTTCCTGCGTGGCTTCCGCCGTGACGCGCACCCCATGGCGGTGCTGACCGGCCTGGTGGGCGCCCTGTCGGCCTTCTACCACGACAGCACGGACATCAACAACCCGCAGCACCGCGAGATCGCTGCCATCCGCCTGATCGCCAAGATGCCCACCCTGGTGGCCATGGCGTACAAGTACGGCGTGGGCCAGCCCTACATGTACCCGCAGAACAACCTGAGCTACGCAGGCAACTTCCTGCGCATGATGTTCGGCACGCCCTGCGAAGAGTACAAGGTCAACCCCGTGCTGGAACGCGCGCTGGACCGCATCTTCATCCTGCACGCAGACCACGAGCAGAACGCATCGACCTCCACCGTGCGCCTGTGCGGCTCGTCGGGCACCAACCCGTTTGCAGCCATCGCTGCCGGCGTGGCCTGCCTGTGGGGCCCTGCCCACGGCGGCGCCAACGAAGCAGCGCTGAACATGCTGTACGACATCCAGGCCCAGGGCGGCGTGGAAAAGATCGGCGACTTCATCAAGCAGGTCAAGGACAAGAACTCCGGCGTCAAGCTCATGGGCTTTGGCCACCGCGTGTACAAGAACTACGACCCCCGCGCCAAGCTCATGCAAGAGACCTGCAATGAAGTGCTGGCCGAACTGGGCCTGGAAAACGACCCGCTGTTCAAGCTGGCCAAGGAACTGGAAAAGATCGCCCTGGAAGACGACTACTTCGTGCAGCGCAAGCTCTACCCGAACGTGGACTTCTACTCCGGCATCGTGCAGCGCGCCATCGGCATCCCGGTGAACCTGTTCACCGGCATCTTCAGCCTGGCCCGCACCGTGGGCTGGATCGCCCAGCTGAACGAAATGATCGGCGACCCCGAGTACAAGATCGGCCGCCCACGCCAGCTGT
>NZ_JAXHOB010000031.1:0-307329 GCF_034519795.1 Acidovorax sp. | reverse complement strand
TCAGACTTCTTGATCTCGACCCGAGCCGAGGACCGATTTCATGAACTGGGTTTGGCACACTTTGCGCACGCCGTCACCGTCAGATAGGTGGGTGGCTTTTTGCGCAAGGAGGCATCCCTACCGTGTTCAAACAACTACTGCTCGAAGACTGTCCAGTCGGATCGCACAAGATTGGTCAGACGCTGAGCATCCTCGAGAAGGACGGCTCGGTCACGTACTTTGTCGGGGGCGACAACTACTTCTCTCATCCGCAAGGGGATGAACCGGGCCGGCGTTTCATCTTGGCCAGCTTGATGGTGAGCGGACATGTGCGGGCGCGCGATCTGGAGGGCGCGCCCTTGACGATCCCGCACCGCACGCTGATGAACTGGGTCTCGCGGTATCGCAAGGAAGGGTCGAGCGCTTTTTTCCGTGCCCCCAAGCGCGCCAGGCCGCCGGTCATGAGCGCCGACAAGAGCGCAGAATGCGCCGGGTTGCTGGCCGACGGCATTCGCCCCGCGGAAGTCGCCCGGCGTGCCGGCATCGAGGAGTCGACCCTGCGCAAGGCGATCAAGCGCAAGGCACTGCCGGAAGTGCCCAAGCGCGCCGCTGGAATCGATGGAGCGAGCGGCCAGGACGCCGGCAGCACCAAGGCCGAACGTAGCCGCGAGGACGCACAGGTGGCCACTGCAATGGGGACGGCCTGCACGCGCGCCGACGAACGAGTTGCCGCAGCCATGGGGCTGGCGCAAAGCGCAGCGACTCGATTCGAGCCCGGCCAGGATGTTCAGATGGGGGTCTGCTGGCGGGCCTGCCGGCCCTGTGCGCCAACGGTCTGCTCAGCGGGCTGGGCAAGCATCTCGCACTGCCACAGGGGTTCTACAGCGCGCTGCACATTCTCCTGGTCCTGGGCTTCATGGCACTGGGTCGCATCCGTCGCCCCGAGGGGCTGCGCCACATTCCGCCCGGAGAACTCGGCAAAGTCATTGGCCTGGACCGCGTGCCGGAGGTGCGCACCTTGCGCGCCAAAGTCGCGGCGATGGCCGCCACCGGAGACCCGCAGGCGTGGATGCAGGAACTCAGCAAGAGATGGATGCAAGACGATCCCGCAGAGGCGGGTTACCTGTACGTCGACGGTCATGTCCGGGTCTACAGCGGCGAGACCGCCAAGCTGCCACGGCGCTACGTGTCACGTCAGAAACTGTGCCTGCGCGGCACCACCGACTACTGGGTCAATGACGCCGTCGGACGGCCGTTCTTCGTGGTCTCCAAAGCGGTCACCGAAGGCTTGGCCGATACCTTGCTCAAAGACATCGTGCCGCAACTGCTGAGCAGCGTCCCGCAGCAGCCGACGGCCGCTGAACTGGATAGCGATCCCCTGCTGCATCGGTTCATCATCGTGTTCGATCGCGAAGGGGCCACGCCCAGCCTGCTCACGCAACTCTGGCAGCGGCGCATCGGCGCGCTGACCTATCGCAAGAACGTCTCGGATGCCTGGCCCGAAAGCGAATTCACTGAACAGGACGTTGCCATACCCGATGGCGGCAGCACGCGCATGAAGCTGGCCATGCGCCAGACGCAACTCGGCAAGCAAGCCGCATTGGCGGTCACAGAGGTCCGCCGGTTGACTTCGAGCGGGCACCAGACCGCCATCGTCACCACGGCGCAGCGCCTGGGCACCACGGTCATCGCGGGCCGTATGTTCGCCAGATGGTGCCAGGAAAATTTCTTCGCCTACATGATGCAGCACTACGATATCGATGGGCTGATCGAGTACGGCGCGCAAAGCCTTCCTGGCACCACCAAGGTCGTCAACCCAGCCTGGCGCAAGCTGGACAAGGAGATCAGGCAAGCCCGTCACACCCAAAGACAGATGCAGGCGCAAGTCGCCAAGGGCGTCGTCCTCGACGGCAAGGAAATCCAGAAGAAGGCCGAATCCGTCGAGGCGATGCAAGCGGCTGGGGCTGTGCTCGAAGCGCTTCGCCTGGAGCGCAAGAAGACCCCAGGAAGGTCACGATCGACAGCTTGCCCGAGGACCAGCGACCCACTCAGTTGCTGCCGCTGAGCAAGATGCTCGCCGACACGGTGAAGATGATCGCCTACCGTGCCGAGACTGCCATGGTGGCTCTACTGCGGCGCCACTTGACCAAAGAGGCCGAGGCTCGCGCGCTCATCCGCGAACTGTTCGTCTCAAGCGCCAATATCGAGCCCGACGATCTCGCCAAGACCCTGACCATCCGCATCCATCGCATGGCCAACCCAGCTAACGACAAAGCCATCTCGGCCCTCTTGAACGACTTGACCCTCCAAGACTTCTGTCATCCCGACACGGGCGCTCGAATGATCTACACGCTGGTGTAAATGTGCAAAGCTCGCTTCCTCCGGGATCAGGAAGTCTGAACTTGATTGAGGGGGTGGCGCGGGCGGCGGCGGGGACGGCGCCACCACCTCCTCATCCGGCACGGTGGCGGGAACCTCCGGCTGGCTGGTTTCGGGCAGGCTGGGCACCGGCGGCAGCGCGGCCACCTGCGGGGTGGCACAACCCGCCAGTGCCAGCACGGCCACCACCAGGGCCGCAGTCCAACCTGAACTTCCAGGCCACGATGGTTTCAATGCGAGTGTGCGCTCGCAGATGCGAGCCGGAAGCGAAGGGTTCACGGTGGCGGGCGGCAGCGGCAGGCAGGGGGAAAGCGTCGGTCCAGATTCTATGGACCCGGCCCCGTGCCGCCCGCGGCACCGGTTCCAGGGGCGGCCGCGCGAACCGGTGATGACGCAGGAAACGAGCATGCATATTCTGAATGGGCATATGAGTCGTCGAAATATGTACTTTGGCTATCCATCCGCACTTCCTACATTGAGCGCCTGGTCACCCAACGAGCACCGCCACCATGGATTGGACTTCCTTCGACGCAATCGCCGTTCTCGCCGGCTTCGGCGTGGGCGCGATCGTCGGCCTGACCGGAGTGGGCGGCGGCTCGCTGATGACGCCCGTGCTGATCTTTTTCTTCGGTGTCAAGCACCCACGGTGGCCATCGGCACCGACCTGTGGTTCGCCGCCTTCACCAAGATGGGCGGCACGGCGCGCATGGCCCACCAGCGCCTGGTGCCCTGCCGCGTGGCTGGGCCTGCTGTGCGCGGGCAGCATCCCGGCCACCATCCTGGCGCTGTGGGCGCTCAAGGAACTGGGCCCGGCGAGTGCCCAGGCCCAGCGCATCATGACCACCACGCTGGGCTTTGCCCTGCTGCTCACGGCGGCCGCCACGCTGTACAAGGTGGTGGCCTTTTCGCGCCAGCGCCAGGCGGCCGACCAGGCCCTGCGCCTGGCCAACGCCGAGCAGGCCACCCGCCCGCGCCACTGGAGCCTGCCGGTGCTGCTGGGCGCGGTGATCGGCACGCTGGTGACGTTCACCTCGGTGGGTGCTGGCGCCATCGGCGTCACCGTGCTGCTGCTGGTCTACCCGCTGCTGCCGCTGCCTCGCGTCATCGGCGCCGACATCGCCTACGCCGTGCCCTTGACCCTGGTGGCAGGGCTGGGACATGCCTCGCTCGGCTCGGTGGACTGGAGTTTGCTTGCACAATTGCTGGCTGGCTCGCTGCCGGGCATCTGGCTGGGTTCACGCCTGGTCACCCGCACGCCCGAGCGCCTGATCCGCTCCGCCCTGTCCGTCCTGCTGGCCTGGGCAGGCGCCAAATTGATAATGATCTGAGTAGTAGCCCACGATGTACCAATACACAGAATTCGACACCCAATTCGTCCACCAGCGCGCGCGCCAGTTCCGCGACCAGCTCGAGCGCTGGCAGGCGGGCAAGCTGCCCGAAGACGACTTCCGCCCGCTGCGCCTGCAGAACGGCTGGTACGTGCAGCGCTACGCGCCCATGCTGCGCGTGGCCGTGCCCTACGGCGAGATCGCCAGCCGCCAGCTGCGCGTGCTGGCCACCATCGCGCGCGACTACGACGAGCCCGAAGCGGCCGTGTTCAAGGCCGCCATGGAAGGCCAGGGCCTGCTGGGCACGACCTTTTTGCCCAAGAACTGCGCCCACTTCACCACGCGCACCAACGTGCAGTTCAACTGGATCCCGCTGTCCAAGGCGGCCGACGTGATGGACCTCTTGGCCAGCGTGGACATGCATGGCATCCAGACCAGCGGCAACTGCATCCGCAACACCACCACCGATGCACTGGCCGGTGTGGCCGTGGACGAGCTGATCGACCCGCGTCCCTACGCCGAGATCCTGCGCCAGTGGACCACGCTGCACCCCGAATTCGCCTTCTTGCCGCGCAAGTTCAAGATCGCCATCAGCGGTGCGGCAGACGACCGTGCGGCCACCGGCTGGCACGACGTGGGCCTGCACATGGCCCGCAATGAGGCCGGCGAGATCGGTTTCAAGGTCTTCGTGGGTGGCGGCATGGGCCGCACCCCGGTGATCGGCACCGTGATCCGCGAGTTCCTGCCCTGGAACCAGATCATGAACTACATCGAGGCCATCGTGCGCGTGTACAACGAGCACGGCCGGCGCGACAACAAGTACAAGGCGCGCATCAAGATCCTGGTCAAGTCCGAAGGCCAGAAATACATCGACGATGTGGAAGAAGAGTACCGCCAGATCATGGAGATCGACGGTGGCCCGCACACCGTGCCCCAGGCCGAGTTCGACCGCGTGGCCGCTTGCTTCGTGCCGCCCGTGCTGGCCGACATCCCCGATGCCGACCCCGCCGCCCTGGCCGCATCGCTGCAGGCGCAGGCCGCCGAGCACGTAGCCTTTGGCCGCTGGCTCAAGCGCAATGTGCATGCGCACAAGAATGCACAGCTGCGCGCCGTCACGCTGTCCTTCAAGCGCCCCGGTCAGTCGCCCGGCGATGCCACCAGCGAACAGCTCACGGCCCTGGCCGACCTGGTGGACAAGTACTCGGCCGGCGAAGCCCGCGTGACGCACGACCAGAACGTGCTGCTGCCCTGGGTGCATGCCAGCCGCCTGTTCGATCTGTGGCAGGAGGCCAAGGCCCTGGGCCTGGCCAGCGCCAACGTGCAACTGCTCACCGACATGATCGCCTGCCCCGGCGGCGACTTCTGCTCGCTGGCCAATGCGCGCTCGCTGCCCATTGCCGAAGCCATCACGCAGCGCTACCAGGACCTCGACGAGCTCGACGACATCGGCGAGATCGACCTGCACATCAGCGGCTGCATCAACAGCTGCGGCCACCACCACAGCGGCCACATCGGCATCCTGGGCGTCGACAAGGACGGCAAGGAGTGGTACCAGGTCACGCTGGGCGGCTCCGATGGTTCCGACCTGTCGGGCGCTGCGGTTGCCGGCAAGGTGATCGGCCCCTCGTTCTCGGCGGCCGAAGTGCCCGACGTGATCGAAGCCGTGCTCGGCACCTACCGCGACCTGCGCGAGAGCGGCGAGACCTTCCAGTCCACCGTGCGCCGCGCCGGCCTGGACCCGTTCAAGGAAGCAGCCAAGACAGCCCGCCACAAGGAAGAGGCCACGGCCTGAGCGCCGCCCAGAAAAGAGATGGACACCCCATGAAGATACTTGCATCCCAAGACCACCAGGCCCCTGCCGAAGGCGACCCGCGCAGCGTGGCCCTGGCCAACGATGCCGATGCCCTGGCGCTGGCGCTGGACGGCGTGGAGCGCGTGGACCTGCATTTCCCCAGCTTCACCGATGGCCGCGCCTTCAGCCAGGCCTTTCTGCTGCGCCGCCGCCGCGGTTTCAAGGGCGACATCCGTGCCACGGGCGACGTGCTGATCGACCAACTGGTGCAGATGCAGCGCACGGGCTTTTCGTCGGCCGTGCTGCGCGAGGGCGTGGACGCAGCGGACGCGCAGCGCCAGTTCGAGATGTTCCCTGGCTTCTACCAGGGCGACGCGGTCAACCCCAAGCCGATCTTTGCCGACAAGGCCGCCACCGTCTGACACCATGAGCCAATTCGATCTCGCATCCGTCAACGCCGAACTCGGTCGCAACGCCGAAGGCCTCGTCGCCTGGGCCCTGGGCCTGGGCCAGCACCCCATCGTCACCACCAACTTCCGCCCCTTCGAGGCCGTGATCCTGCACATGGTCAGCCGCGTGCAGCCCGATGTGCCGGTGGTCTGGATGGACAACGGCTACAACACCGAAGCCACCTACCGCTTTGCCGATGAAGTGACGAAACAGCTCGGCCTGAATCTCAGGATCTACCTGCCACGCCGCTCGCGCGCGCACCGCGAGGCGGTCGAGGGCGCAACGCCCGGGCTGGACGACCCGCGCCACGCGGCCTTCACCGAAGAGGTGAAGCTGGAGCCTTTTGCCCGCGCCCTGCGCGAGACGGCGCCCAAGGTCTGGTTCACCGCGCTGCGCGCCACCGATACTGCCGTGCGCGCGCAGATGGACCCGGTGAGCATCAACCCCGACGGGCTGATCAAGGTCGCGCCGCTGCTGCACTGGTCGTCCAAGGAGCTGTACGAGTATTGCCAGAAGCACGGCCTGCCGAACAACTTCGACTACGTGGACCCCACCAAGGGCGAAGAGAACCGCGAATGCGGCCTCCATATCGCCCACTGACCTCACCGCTGACCCGATCATGAACGCCCGCACCGATGCCGCGCTGCTGCAGAACAAGAACATGAGCCACCACCTGAACAATTCGCACCTTGATGCCCTGGAAGAGGAAACCATCTTCATCCTGCGCGAGGTGGCTGCCGCCTTCGAGCGCCCCACCCTGCTGTTCTCGGGCGGCAAGGATTCGCTGGTGATGCTCAAGTGCGCAGAGAAGGCCTTCGGCGCGGGCCGCATCCCGTACCCGCTGTTGATGATCGACACGGGCCACAACTTCAAAGAGGTCACGGACTTCCGCGACTCCCGCGCCAAGGAGCTGGGTGCCGAGCTCATCGTGCGCAGTGTGGAAGACTCGATGGCCCGGGGCACGGTGCGCCTGGCGCACCCGGGCGAGAGCCGCAACGTGCACCAGTCGGTCACGCTGCTCGAAGCCATCGAGGAATTCCGCTTCGATGCCCTGATCGGCGGCGCGCGCCGCGACGAAGAGAAGGCCCGCGCCAAGGAGCGCATCTTCTCGCACCGCGACAGCTTCGGCCAATGGCAGCCCAAGGCCCAGCGGCCCGAGCTGTGGACGCTGTTCAACACCCGCCTGCAGCCCGGCGAGCACTTTCGCGTGTTTCCCATCAGCAACTGGACCGAGCTGGACGTGTGGCAGTACATCGACCGCGAGCAGATCGGCCTGCCCAGCATCTACTACACGCACAAGCGCGAGGTGGTGGACCGCAAGGGCCTGTTGATGCCCGTGACCGAACTCACACCGCCACGCGAAGGCGAGACGGTGCAGACGCGCGACGTGCGCTTTCGCACCGTGGGCGACATCACCTGCACCGCACCGGTGGAGAGCACGGCCGCCACGCCGGCCGAGATCGTCATCGAGACCCTGGCGGCCGATGTGAGCGAGCGCGGCGCGACCCGCATGGACGACAAGACGAGCGACGCCTCGATGGAAAAGCGCAAGAAGGACGGGTATTTCTGATGACCACCGCACACCAAGCCACCGCCCCGGCCACAAGCAGCGCCGACAGCAACCACGCCTCGGCCCTCAAGTTCATCACCTGCGGCAGTGTCGACGACGGCAAGAGCACGCTGATCGGCCGCCTGCTGGTGGACAGCCGCGCCGTGCTGCAGGACCACCTGGCCGGCGTGCAGCGCGGCGGCGAGACCGACCTGGCCCTGCTGACCGACGGCCTCTCGGCCGAGCGCGAGCAAGGCATCACCATCGACGTGGCCTACCGCTACTTCGCCACCGAAACGCGCAAGTTCATCATCGGCGATGCGCCCGGCCATGAGCAGTACACGCGCAACATGGTCACCGCCGCCAGCAGCGCCGACGCCGCCGTGGTGCTGGTCGATGCGACCAAGCTCGACTGGCAGAACCCCGAACTGACGCTGCTGCCGCAGACGCGCCGCCACTCGCTGCTGGCGCACCTGCTGCGCGTGCACTCGCTGGTGTTCGCCGTGAACAAGCTCGACGCCGTGGCCGACCCGGCCCTGGCCTTCGCCCACATCAGCGCCGCCCTGGCACAGTTCGCCGAGGCGGCCGGCATCGCCGTGCGTGCCACGGTGCCGGTGTCGGCCTTGAAGGGCTGGAACGTGGTGGACGCCCACGCCGGCTGGTGCGGCTACGACGGCCCCACGCTGCTCGAAGTGCTCGAGCAGCTGCCCAACACCCCGGCCGACACGGGCCTGCCCCTGGCCTTTCCGGTACAGTGGGTGGAGAAATTCTCTTCCTCGTCGGACACCTCGCAGGGCCGCCGCGTGTTCTGGGGCCGCGTGGCCGCAGGCGCCGTGGCACCGGGCACCGCCGTGCAGATCTTCCCGAGCGGCCAGAGCGCCACCGTGGCCCAGGTGCTCGACCATGCGCGCCGCCCTGTGGGCGTGGACGCGGGCCAGAGCGCCGGCATCATCCTCGACCGCGAGGTGGATGTGTCGCGCGGCGACTGGATCCTGGCCGCTCCCACGCCCGCTGCGGCAGCCGCAGACGACGATTTCGACACCCCAGCCGCCGTGCCGGCCTGGCCCGCCAGCCGCGAGCTGCTGACCACCGTGGCCTGGATGGACGACGAGCCCCTGGTGGCCGGCCGCGTGTACTGGGCGCTGCACGGGCACCGCTGGGTCAAGGCCAAGGTCAAGCGCGTGGTGCACCGCCTGGACATCAACACCCTGGCCGAGGACGACGCCACGCAACTCGACCCCAACGCCATCGGCCACGTGGAACTGCTGCTGCAGGAGCCCCTGCCCGCGGCCCCTTTCAGTCAGGCGCGCGTGCTCGGCTCGCTGATCCTGGTGGACACCGCGAGCCACAAAACGGCCGGCGCCGTTCTGGTCAACTGATCCGCATTCGCAATGGGAACCCCTTTGGGGGCCCAAAACCCCTGAGTCCCCTTCCCGGACCCAGGGGCCCAACAACCCAAGGCCGGTGAAAGCTCCTAAAATAGAGGGTTTTCACTGACCCACACAACCCTCGTCATGACCCACGTCGTCTCCGAAAACTGCATCAAGTGCAAGTTCACCGATTGTGTGGACGTCTGCCCCGTGGACTGCTTCCGCGAAGGCCCGAACATGCTCGTCATCGATCCCGATGAGTGCATCGACTGCGCCGTGTGCATTCCTGAGTGCCCGGCCAACGCCATCTTTGCCGAAGAAGACCTGCCGGCCGACCAGATCGCCTT
Organism: Acidovorax sp.; assembly: GCF_034519795.1. Taxonomy (GTDB): domain Bacteria; phylum Pseudomonadota; class Gammaproteobacteria; order Burkholderiales; family Burkholderiaceae_C; genus Acidovorax. Next base: position 298,135 of record NZ_JAXHOB010000031.1, on the reverse strand, counting down.
CATCAAGCTCAACGCCGAGCTGGCCTTTGCCGACGGCTGGAAGAGCATCACCAAGCGCAAGCCCGCCCTGCCCGACGCCGACGAGTGGAACGGCAAGCCCGGCAAGGTCAACGAACTGGTCCGCTGAGCGGCATCGCTTCATCCCCCGGTGTCCACGCTCGCGCCATCGCCTCCTCCCATCGCCACGGATGCCGTGGTCATCGGCGCAGGCCCGGTGGGCCTGTTCCAGGTCTTCCAGCTCGGTCTGCAGGGCATCACCGCCCATGTGATCGACGCCCTGCCCCATGCCGGCGGCCAGTGCGTGGAGCTGTATGGCGACAAGCCCATCTACGACATACCGGGCGTGCCCGTGTGCAGCGGGCGCGAGCTGGCAGCCTTGCTGCTGCAGCAGATCGCCCCGTTCAAGCCGCACTGGCACCTGGGCACCCTGGTCGCGTCCGTGGCGCTGCAGGACGATGGCCGCATCCTCGTTGAAACCAGCCAGGGCCAGGCCCTGTTGGCGCGCTGCGTGTTCATCGCTGCCGGCGTAGGCGCCTTTGTGCCGCGCACGCTCAAGGTCGATGGCATCGAGCGCTTTGTCGGCACGCAAGTGCATTACCAGCACCTGCCCGCCGGCACCGCCGTGGCCGGCCAGCGCGTGGTGGTGCATGGTGGCGATGACGCCGCCGTGGCCCATGCCATCGCCCTCGCCACCCTGCCCGAAGCCGACGCCCCGGCCAGCATTCGCCTGCTGTACCGCCGCGATGCCTTCCAGGCGCCACCAGAACAGCTGCAGCAGTTGCAGGCCCTGCGCGACGCGGGCCGCCTCGAGGTCATCGTGGGCCAGATCACCGGCGTGGTCGCCGAGGGCGGGCGCCTGACCGCCCTGCAGGTGGTGGACACCGAAGGCCAGACGGCGAGCGAGCCGCTCGACTGCCTGATCGCCGCGCTGGGCATCTCCCCGCGACTGGGGCCCATTGCCGACTGGGGCATCGCCATCGAGCGCAAGCAGCTGGTGGTGGACACCGCCAGCTTTCGCACCAGCGTGCCCGGCATCCATGCCGTGGGCGACATCAACACCTACCCAGGCAAGCGCAAGCTGATACTGTGCGGTTTTCACGAGGCCACGCTGGCCGCCTTTGCCGCGGCCGAGGCCCTGAGCGGCGACAAGGTGGCCCTGCAGTACACGACCACCAGCCCCAGGCTCCACGCGCTGCTGGGCGTTGCCACGCCGCAAGCGGCCTCCTGAATCCGCCGGGGCTGTGCTACCGTCGGCCCTTCACCACTGCCCCAAGATTTCCGCATGATCCGATGCCTGCTGGTGGACGACGATCCCGCCATCCGCACCCTGCTGCTCGACTACCTGGCAAGCTTCGGCTTCGTGACCGAGGCCGTGGGCGACGGCCGGGGCATGCGTGCCGCCCTGGCGCGCCAGGGTTTTGACGTGGTGTTGCTCGACCTGATGCTGCCCGACGAGGACGGGCTGACCCTGTGCCAGTGGGTGCGCCGCGACCATGGACAGTTGCCCGTGATCGTGCTCACCGCGCAGGGCGACCCGATGTCGCGCGTGCTGGGCCTGGAGCTCGGGGCCGACGACTACCTGGCCAAGCCCTTCGAGCCGCGCGAACTGGTGGCGCGCATCAAGGCCGTGCTGCGCCGCGGCGCGGCCGCCCCGCCGCAGGCCGATGCGCCCCAGCTGCGCTTCGAGGGCTGGACCTTCGACCGCCTGCGGCGCGAGCTGGTCTCGCCGGATGGCACCATGGTGGCCCTGTCGAGCGCCGAGTTCCGCCTGCTCGAAGCCTTCACCGCCCATGCCGGCAAGGTGCTCAGCCGCGACCGGCTGCTCGACCTCTCACGCGCCCCTGGCGTGGTGGTGAGCGACCGCAGCATCGACCTGGCCGTTTCGCGCCTGCGCGGCAAGCTCGGTGAAGGCCAGCGCGATCGCCCTCTGATACGCACCCTGCGCGGCGAGGGCTACCTGTTCGACGTGGAGGTGCAGCGGTGAAACCCGCGACACCGGGTGGGCGCTGGAATTGGCGTCGCCTGGACACCCTGTTCCTGCGCCTGTTCATCCTCATGTGGGTGGCATTGGCCGGCAGCCACCTGGTGGCCTACCTCACCGTCACCCAGCTGCGCCACCCGCAGGACCTGTCCACCACGCTCTCGCGCCTGCCGCCCCTGGCCTCGCTGCCGCCCGGCAACCCCCTCACCGGCGCAGGCGTGCCGGGCGGCCCGCCGAGGCCCGGCGGGCCGGGCGCCAATCCCTGGCCCGGGCCGCCACCCATGGGCGGCGAACGCATGCCACCGCCGCCCCTGCAGCCGCTTGGCGGCGCGGCAGCGGGCAGCGACGGCCGCCCTCCCAACCCCTTCACCGCCGGCAACCCGCCACGCGTGGGCGGCCCCATGCCCCTCAATTCCCTGTGGATGGACTACGGCATCCGCTTCGTGCTGATCGGCCTGGCGGCCTTCCTCGGCGCGCGCTGGCTGTCTCGCCCCATGCTGCGCCTGTCCCATGCGGCCAGTGCCCTGTCGCAGGGCATCGACAAGGGCGGCAAGCCGCCCGTGCTCGATGAAACGCTGGGCACCGTGGAGGTGCGCAATGCCGCCCAGGTGTTCAACCAGATGTCGCAGCGGCTCAAGGAGCAGTTCGATGCACGCGGCCTGCACATGGCCGCCGTGTCGCACGACCTGCGCACCCCCCTGACCCGGCTGCGCATGCGCGTGGCCCAGTGGCCCGAGGGTTCGGCCCAGCAGGCCGCGATCAACGACATCCGCGAGATGGACGAGATGATCGGCGACACCCTGGCGGTGCTGCGCGAGCAGCACGAGGGCAGCGAGGCCCGCTCCATCGACCTGGTGGCCCTGCTGCAGGCCCTGGTGGACGACCTGGCCGAGCAGGGCCTGCCCGTGGAACTGCAGGCCCCTGCCAGCGCCGCGCCCGTGCGCGTGCGGGCCCGCACCGCCGCGCTGCGCCGTGTGATCGGCAACCTGGTGGGCAATGCCGTGCGCCATGGCGGCGGCGCCACGCTCAGCGTGCACGCCCTGCCCGAAGGCGCGGTGCTGCACATCGACGACTCGGGCCCGGGCATTCCCGAGGCCCAGCTGGAGCAGGCCCTGGAGCCCTGGGTGCGGCTGTCGCAAGACCCGGTGCCGGCCCATGCCATGGCGGGCGACCTCCCGGCGCACACCGCCGGCTACGGCCTGGGCCTGGCCATCGCGCGCGACCTGGCGGAGCGCGATGGCTGCCGGCTGAGTCTGCACAACCGGCCCGAGGGGGGATTGCGTGCGCAGTTGGTGATGCCGCAGGCAGGCTGACTGCTTGCTGCTTGCTGCTTGCTGGGAGAGGCCCGCAGTGCGTCCTCTTGTGCCGAAGCCGGAGTCCGGGATGTGAGCATCGTGCTGCCACTTTTTTTTAGCGGTGTGCCTTGGTGGAGGGCGGGAGCCGGGATGTGCGCCCGGCGGCGCACCTACTTTCTTTTTGCGCAAAAAGAAAGTAGGCAAAGAAACAGCGCCCCACAGTCTGCGTCCCTTCGCTTCGCTACGGGCAACCTGCGATGCTCGGAGCTGGGGTGGCGTCGCGGAACTCGCTGCGTTCTTCAAACTCCGCTCAAACAGCATCGGCAAGCCAGATCACGAAGCGTGTGTGTCCTTCGGCACACACGCCCACCCCAGCTCCTGCGCTTCTCGGCGCAGCCAGAAGGGGTGGGAGCGGGGTCACGAACGGCTGCTGCTGCGCAGCTGCGCCGGGGGTCGGGGACGCGCGCGGTGCGCGCTGCCGACGGGCGGTGCAACCGCCCTGGCGAACCGAGCGCAGCGAAGGACCACAGGCCGAGCGAAGCAATGGCCCGTATGGAGCCCGCTCCCACCCCCTTCTGACCGTGCCGAGAAGCGCAGGGCCTGGGGTGAGCGCGTGCCGAAGGACACGCGCCTCGTCATCTGACTCGCCGAAGCTGTCTGACCGGAGCTGCCTCGCAGAGGCAGCGCAGGGAGTTCTTCGGCGTCACCCCAGGTCCGAGCATCGCAGGCTGCCCCACTCGCCGCCAGGCGAGTGGGGACACGGGCAGCGGGGTCGTCTTTTCTTGGCCTACCTTCTTTTGACGAAGCAAATGAAGGTAGGTGCGCCGCCGGGCGCACATCCCGGCTCCCGCACCACGCACAGGCACGCCATCACCAAAGCCCCAGCCCGTCGAATGGCCCTCGGCCTCCGGGCCGAGACCCGGCCTCCGCCCTCAAAAACGACATCAGGAGCACAGCCACCGCCCAAGCCATTCGAATAGCGATCCAACAGCCCTTCATTTCAACCACGACACAATCTGCATAAACAGGGGTTACAGGCTGGCGAGACACTGTTCACACGGTCACCCAGACAGCACGTCAAAAACAGCGCAGTTCGGGTGAATGGTTTCTTTCTTCTCCAACAGAACCTGCAAAGCCCATGAACACCAACACCCTGCACCACGACGACAACACCGCCCACCACCACGGGCTCCAGCACGACCTCAAGACCCTGACGCGCCAGGCCGCCACGCGCCGCAATGCCCTGCGCTGGCTCGCCGTGGGCAGCATGGCGCCGCTGTCCCTGCTCTCGGGCAACAGCATGGCCGACACTGCCAGCGACGCATCCACGGTGCTCAACTGGGCCCAGGCCAGCTACCCGCAGTGGTTCCCGGCCAGCTCGGCCGTGGCGCAGAGCAATGCCAATTTCATCTTCCGCTTCTACCCCACCACCGACAACTACCTGGGCGTGAGCCTGCAGGATGCGAACCTGTACGCCTACGGCCGCGAAACCGGCTACGCCTTCCTGAACCTGGGGCCCCTGTCGCACTGGCTGAGCATGGCCGCAGGCGGTGCCACCAGCCAGACCTGCAGCATCATTCCGCAGGAGACGGCCGGCCCCTACCCTGGCGACGGCAGCAACAGCAACCAGTCGGGCGTGGCCAATGCGCTCACGCTCTCGGGCATCGTGCGCAGCGACATCCGCCCCAGCATCGGCGGCGCCACCGGCATCGCAGCCGGCATCCCGCTGCGCATCGAGCTGGAACTGGTCAACGCCGCATCGAGCTGCGCCAGCCTGTCGGGCTACGCCATCTACCTGTGGCACTGCACGCGCGACGGCCTGTATTCGATGTACTCGAACGGTGTCACCAGTGAGAACTACCTGCGCGGCGTGCAGGAGACCAGCGCCTCGGGCGTGGCCACCTTCCAGTCCATCTTTCCGGGCTGCTACTCGGGCCGCATGCCGCACATCCACTTCGAGGTGTACCGCAACCTCGCCAGCGCCACGCGCGGTTCCAACGCCATCCGCACCTCGCAGATGGCCTTCCCCACCGCCGTGTGCCAGCAGGTCTACACCGCCGACGGCTACAGCGCCAGCGTGCGCAACCTCTCGCAGATCACCTTTGCCACCGACAACGTGTTCAGCGACGGCGTCTCGCTGCAGACCGCCACCGTGACGGGTGACAACAGCGCCGGCTACGTGGCCAAGCTGCGCATGGGCGTGAACGGCTGATCCCCCGGCCCCTTTCCCTGCATTCCCTCCCTTGGGTGCTTGCGGCTTGCCGGAGCACCCCTTTTTTCATGCCCTGCGGGAACGCGCCACCACCGAATCCGCACTACAGGCAGGCCACCCCTCGGCCTACAAGCGGCTGGCCCTCGCGCGCCCAGAATCAGCCCACGACACCGGGAGACTTCCATGAGCGCGATTCCACCCAAGGACACCTACCAACTGGTCTTCGACCGCCTCACCGAGCAGGACTCGACCACGGCAGAGCGCACGGCGCGGCTGCTGGCCCAGGTCATCGACCACCTGGAGCAGCGCCGGGAGCTGGACCGCCAGGAAATCGAGGAAATGGTCTACAAGCTAGGCTGACCTGCCGGGCCCCGCGCGGGCAGGTATCCATGCGCAGCCAATGCCTTTGGAGCAGCAGGGCCAAAGGCCGGTTCAGTAGCATGTCTGCTCACCTGTACAAGGACTCGATCTACCCATGAATGCTTCGCTTCGCACCACCTCGGCCGTCATCGCTCTGGCCATGGCCGCACTGACCGTACCCACGCTCGCCCAGGCCAAGCGCATGGGTGGCAGCAGCAAGCCCGCTGCGGCGCGCCCAGCACCGGCAACAGCGGCCCCTGCCGCAACCGCTGCGCCCAAGGCGCCGGCAGCACCCGCCCCCCCAGCTGCCGCACCCGCTGCAGCAACCCCTGCGGCTGCAGCTCCCGCTGCGGCAGCGGCGCCCGCAGCAGCGCGCCCCGGCATCGGATCCACACTGGGCGCTGCCGCCGTAGGCGGCGTGGCCGGCGCGATGATTGGCAATGCCATGGCCAGCCCCAGCGCGGACAAGGAGGCCAAGGAAGCCAAGCTCAAGGAGGCCGAAGCCGCCGAAAAGGAAGCCAAGGAACTGCAGCGCAAGGCCGATGAAGCCAAGGCCAAGGCCGAGGCAGCGCGCACCGCCGCCAAGTAACCCGTTCGGCTTGCAGCGGGCCCTGGCCCGCCAGGCCGCTACTGCTCCAGCGCCCGTGAGGCGCCCAGCGCAAAGACGGAGTTGGGAACCCCTTCCCTGGGCAGTTGCGGCCGCGGCTTCGCGCGTTTGGCGGGGCTGTCTTTCTCTGCAGCCATGGGGGGCGCACGCTCGATGGGCGCCTGCTGGCTCACCAGTTCGGCCACGGACACCGAGGCCAGGTACTCCATCACCGAGTGGTTGAAGGCGGCCCAGAGGTCCGCCGTCATCGCGCCCTGCGAGGTGCTCATGGCATCGCCCAGTCTGCCCGCCCCACCCGGCTTGCCCACCTCCGAGGCCAGCACGATGTCTGCCACCGAAATATCGCGCGCACCCCGGGCCAGCGTGTAGCCGCCGCCCGGGCCCCGCGTGCTGGTCACCAGCCCCGCCTGGCGCAGGCCGCTGAACAGCACCTCCAGGTAGGACACGGAAATCTCGTACCGCTCGCTCAGGGCGGACAGTGCCACCGGGCTGCCCACGGAGCGGGAGGCCAGGTCCACCATGGCGACAACGGCAAACTTGCTACGGGTGGTCAGGCGCATGGGCGGCTCCGGGAATGGGGTTGGGGGTGCTGCGCGAGCACCCGGTCGTTGTTCTTGTTCATGGTGGTTCTTCTTCTTTCAGGCATCGGCGCAGCCCTTTCGCACCACCCGCCGCAGCAGCAACTGCATCCAGCCGGCATGGCCCCAGCATGGAAATCCGGCAGGTGGCTCGTTGCAAGGGGAGGCGCGCAACAGCCGTGTGCGCGTGGCGCAAGGGGGCCAGGGTGGCAGCCGGCGGGGGAGAAGCCGCTTCGGGTTCAGCGAAGGGGCGCCGGCCGCGGGCCGGATGCTCAGGCGAGGATGCCTGGGGCTTTTGGTGGTTTGTGCGGCGGCGCAAGCGCCACGGAAGGCGTGCGCACCAGGGCCAAGGGAACCAGGCCCCTGGCCGCAACCGCGCCGGGATCGCCCAAGGCCCCGGTCTGCAGCAGGTCGGGAAACTCCTGCCTGTCATCGAGCAGGGCGTGGTCGTCCGCATCGGAGTTGGCGCCGGGGGCATCGTGCGCCGGTGCGCTCTGGCTCAGTGCGGCCAGGTCCTGCGGCTCGAACGATGGCAGGGGTTTGCTGGAACCGACGGCGGAAATCCCCACGCACAGCAAAAAGTGCAGGAGGAAGACGGCGACAAGGCTCCGAAACATGGTGATCGATTATAGGCAGCACGGCGGGCCTCCCGGGCCCGCCCTGCATTCACATTGCCCTGGGGCACCACTGAAGCGCGCAGAGCGCCCTGCTTTGGGCGCTCTGCGTCGCTGCAACCATGGCCCCGATCAGGGAAGCACTTCAAACACCAGGTACTGGTTGCGGTCGGTCTGCGAATCCGCTGTGGGGAAGTTGTCGTCCGCCACCACCACCAACGAATCGCGGCCATTGGCCAGCTTGGGGCCGAAGGTGATGCCCTCCAGATTGGCAATGCCGCCCAGTGGGCCCTTGATCGTCTCGAAATCGAGCACCAGGCGCTTGGTGACCGGCGTGTAGGCGGCCCCGGCCAGTGCAGCCGTGGCCAGCACATTGGTGGCATTGGCGGTGTTGATCTCGTACAGGCGCGCCTGGTTGCCCAGCACGCCCACCGAGAAGCTGCGCTCCAGCACCAGGAAGCGCGTGGCGCTCAGGGCCAGGATCTCGGTGGCACCGCTGACCGTGAACTGGTCCGCCGGCACGGGCACGGCCTGCACCCTGTCGACGGGATAGGCGTACTGCGCCACGGCGGCGCCGGTGGACCTGTCGAACATCGTGATGCGCGACACGCTGCCGGCCGTGGTGGTCGATGCCGGGCCATCCTGCAGCAGCGCGCCCTCCATCAGCACGGCCGCCCGGCTGTTGTCGGGCGTGAACGCAATGCCTTCAAAAGCGAGGTTGCCACGCGGACCGGTGTTGTCGGCCGACATGCGGAACATCGCGGGGATCTGGTACTCGCGCACATGCGTGCCGTCTGGGCGCACCTCGCGGATGAACGGGTCGATGATGCGCGCAGCGCTCGTGCCCGTGGCCAGCGTGCGGTCGCCCTCGCTGACCCAGACATGGTTGCCCGTGGCGCGGTCGATGCGCACCGACTCCGGGTCGGCCACCAGCGGATCGGGCACCTTGGGGTACACCGCGCCATTGGGCTGCTTCATGCTGAAGGTCGACAGGAACTGCACGCCGCTGAAACTGCTGGTGTCATAGTTCAGGCGCACGGTGTACATGCGCGGCGCATTCGCCGAATCGGTCGTCGTGCGGTCGTCCGACAGCAGGATGAACTGGTTGCTCTTGTCGTCGTAGTCGATGCCCGAGATGCCGCCGACCACCGTGCCCAGGTACTCCATGCGGCGCGGCAATACCTGCTGGCCGATGAGGCGCAGCGAGCCGACGCTGCGCTCGCCGTTGTTGTTGTTGTCATCGCTGCCGCCACAGGCGGCGAGCAGTGCGGTGGCGGCGCATACCGCGCCCAGCGTCCAGATGCTGCGAAGAACTGTCATTGTGGTTTTCTCCCCGTGAGTGAAGCCGGGGAGTCTAGGGAGGGCATGTGACAGAACGGCGACCTTCCAATGTCATGCAACTGGCCCACCCTCGCCGTTTGCAAGGGGTCACCAATGGTAAATTTGCTTCATCAACCCGAGGATCCCAGTGCCGTTACTGAAACTTTCTTGCGCCAATTGCTCGGCACCACTTGAGATTGGAGAGAATCTGAAGCGCTTTGCATGCAGCTATTGCGGTACCGAGCAGATCGTGGAGCGTTCTGGCGGCATCGTCTGGCTGAGGAAGGTGGAGACAGCCATCCAGGCTGTGCAGAAGGGCACGGACCGCACAGCGGCAGAACTGGCACTGGTGCGCCTGGACCGGGAGCTTGCCGATGCCCAAGAGAGCAAGGCAGCGTTGATCCACGTCAAGCGCAGACCAAGAAGCCACAGGGCCCAGGCCGGACGCCTAATCGCACCGTGGCCTTATCCCCTTTCTGGCTGTGTTCCTGATAGGCCCCTTCATCATCATCCTGCTCAACGAAACGTTCACCGGCTTGCCCGTCTTTGTCTGGCTTGTGGCTTGTGTGGGTGTCCCGGTGCTTGCTTTCCGGTCGATCAAGATGCCCCCCATCGATATTCAGCCGCCACTGGCGGAGATCGACGCGCGAATCGCGCAGATCCAGGAGCGCATGGAGATGAACCGGGCGATTCTGGATGCACCGCCGGCATGACGGTCAAGCCGGACCATTGCCACGCACGGGGTGTGCCATCCAGCAGGGGGCGGCCGGTTGGCTTCAGAGCGGACAAGCCCGAGGCCGCTGGATGCATCCCGGGCATGTCAACCCGGAGCATGACCATAACGATGGGTCGGCATGATGCAGGACGACCTGTCTGCTACCTGCACCCAATTGGGTGCTGGCATGAGCACCCGATATTCACCACAATAGCATGCCATGCCTCGATGCCATTCAAGGCCATCAAAGAGTTCATATCACCCGTTATTGTCATATATGCGCAAGACATTATTTATATTTATCGCAGCCATCTCATTATCAAGCACTGTAAGCGCGCACATATACAAGTGCAAGGATAAAAATGGAGTATGGAAAGAAGAGGCATGCCACGACTATGAGCAAAGAAGACAGCAAGAAGGGCGAAAAATTCTTATGAGGCAGCCAGAAAAAACTGGACCCCTCAGATTGGCATGACTGCAACCGAGATAGAAAAAACCTTAACAGGCTGAAGAAATACTCCCCAATTCCAAGCCCGTCCTGCCCCACGGCCGCAGGTTGGTTCGCCTTTTCACATCCCGGGATTAGCGTGCCCAATTGAGCGTTTTATTGCACTTCAGAGACCGCTTTGGCCTTCGTTTGCCCTCAATGCGCCCCCTGCAGGCGCACCTGTCCCAATTGCTCCAAAGTGCGCTGCGCACCAGGTGTAGCCCGCCATCGTCAGCACGAACATCTGGTCCACGCGCTCAAGGCCTCGCACCATCACCTCCTCATCCCCCCACGGTCTTGCCCAGCCAAACCTTGCTCGATGAGCTTTCTCTTTTGCTGCGATACCGCGTAGCCTTCGCTTTGCGCAATCGCATCGGGCACAGCCGAGCTTCTGCCTGACTTGTTTTGCGCCACATGGGAATGACGTTCATGGCCTGGCAGGCCTCAATGAATTCGCGTGCGTCATAGCCTTTGTCCGCTCCCAGCGTGATGGTTCGCGTGGGATCGGCCTGCGCCTGTCGGGCGTCGTTGACCATGGCCTTGGCCGCTTCGCGCTCTGCGTAGCCATCGGCCAGCGTGACCACTGCATTGGCCACCAGGCCGTGGCGGTTGTCGCTCAGGGTGTGGCCCATGTAGCGCAGCTCGCTGGCGGTTTTGCCTTTGCGGTACAGCCGGGCATCGGCGTCCGTTGTGGATTCATGGGTGTCGTTGCGCGCCGCTGGCCCTTGAAGTTGCCGCCATTGCCATTGGCATCTGCACCAGGGTCACCATCTCCACCGCCGCCCGCGTCATCGTCGTCCTTGCGCACAAAGCTCTTGTGGCCCGCCCAGGCCTGGATGAGCGTGCCGTCCACGCTGAAGTGCTCGCCCGAGAGCCAGTGCTTCTTGTCGGCGATCTTGAGCACTTCGTTGAAGAACTCAATCACGGCGTCGTGTTCGATCAGCCGCTCGCGGTTCTTGGTGAACACGCTGGGCACCCAGACCTCATCGTCCATGGACAGGCCGATGAACCAGCGAAACAAGAGGTTGTACTGCACCTGCTCCATCAACTGCGTTCCGAGCGCCGCTGTACAGCACTTGCAGCAGCTGGCGCGCAGCAGCTTCTCGGGGGCGATGCTGGGGCGCCCGCCCCTATATCTGCTTCGTACATGCGAGAACAGGGCATCCATCTTGGCCAGGGCGGTGTTGACCATCTTGCGAACGGGGCGCAGGGGGTGCGACTCTGGCACGAAGTCGTCGAGCTTGCGGACAGAGAACAGGCTCTCGGTGAAAGTGTCGGCGCCGCGCAGGGCGGGTCAAGCTATGTGGGGGGACCGGTGAGCTACCGGGGTTGGACTGCTGGGCTGGCTGAGCGGGGGGTATTTCTTCAGCCTGTTAAGAAGCTCTACTTGTCTCGAAATGAGGGTGAGACACTGGTGTCCACCCTGGAAGGTCAATACAACCAAAACAGCCCTCGGCACCAGAGAGCAGTGGGTTTGGTCTGATGGCAATGGAATGCCAGTTTGGTTTATGTATTTTAATAATGGAGTACTTGTGTCGATCCAAGAATAGGCCCCACACATTGGCCGACGTTCAGCGACCGGCAACAACCCAAAAGATCGGCTGGGTTATTGCCGTGCACTACAGTTAGATCGGCAGCGTATCCAGAATGCGCCGGTTCGCCTTGATGTGCTCCCGGACCTTGTCGATCCTCTCGTCCAGGTGCTCCGTTTCTTGCTCCAGATCGAATTTCGGCATCTTGGTCTCCCGATAGACCAGGGCTGGGGTCCCGATCACCACCCCCAAAGCATATCTTCACGATGTTGCCCAGCGTCGATGTCGGCGTGATCGGACTCACGAAGATCGCCCAGAGGATCGCAACGCTAAACGTGGCGATGACGGCCATCGTGAGCCGACCGCTTTTGGCTTGCTCCAACCGCTGTTGCAACCGATGCACCACCTGGGCCCTCTGCTCCATGAGTTCATCGAGCTCACGGGTCAAGCGGGGCATGGCCAACTCCGCTGCCGTTCGATCGGTGCCCCTTTGCACTGCGCTGATCGCCGCCTCCAGCTTCCCACCCTCCCCAGCGCCAACTCTCCCGTCCGCAGAGCCAGTGAATCGCTCCAATCCGCACCACCTCCACGCCAACAGTTTCCAAGACAAGGTCAACAACGGCACGACGATCGCCTCCTTTGAATCGCTCGAATCTACCATCGGTGACTAAAACCCCCATGCGCAATAGGCAAATGGAAATGCAGGCGGCCTGCGCGTCCCCAGCAAGCAACGCACCACCCGAATGAGGTACCACGCCCGCGCCTGCCACAGCCCGCACCACGCGGGCCGTTTGGCTTCTGGCGATAGAATCGCGCCCAGCTAGGGGTGCCGATGCCGGGAAACCGTCGGAGGCTGAGAGAGTCCCTTTGAACCTGATTGAGATCATCCTCGCGCAGGGAAGCAGTTTGCATACGCCACACCTGGCGCCCTGCCCTCATGCCCATGTGAGAGGCCTGCGCGTTGGGGGCCAGCCGATACGCTGCTGACCCTGCTCTGTCGTTTTTTGAACGGAGAGCCCAACCGCCATGTCAGCCCATCTTCCCGCAAGCACTGCCGCGCCCACCAACGAGGCGCTGGCCCCGGTCAGCACCGACCGCCGCGTCTTCCAGTGGCATGACCATGCCTCGCTCTGGTTCAGCTTGGGCGTGGGCCTGCTGGTCATGCAGGTAGGCAGCTACCTCATGCCCGCGCTGGGCACCAAGGAGGCGCTGATCGCCATCGTCGCCGGCTCCATCGTGGGCGCGGGCCTGCTCGGCTGGGTGGCAAAGCTCGGCTGCGACAGCGGGCTGGCGAGCGCCGGTCTGATGCATGCGGTCTACGGCCGCACCTTTGCCAGCCTGCCCATCATTCTCAACATCGTGCAGCTCGTGGGCTGGGGCACGTTCGAACTGGTGGTGATGGGCGAGGCGACCGTGGCCATCGGCCGCCAGTCGGGCAGCATGGCCGGCACACAGTGGCCGGTGCTGGCCACGCTGCTGTGGGGCGGCGTGGTGATGCTGCTGATCAGCGCCTCGATGGTGCAGTTGGTGCGCAAGGTCATTGCGCGCGTGGCGCTGCCGCTGGTGGTGCTGTCGCTGCTGTGGCTGAGCTGGCAGTTCCTCTCGCTGACCAACGCCCAGGGGTTTGCACAGCTGTGGAACCGCCCGGGTGCCGGTGGCATGGGCGTGCTGCCCGCACTCGACCTGGTGATCGCCATGCCGATCTCGTGGCTGCCGCTGGTGGCCGACTATGCGCGCCATGGCAAGAACGGCAGTGCCGCGCTGCGCGGCACCTGGCTGGGCTATGCGCTGGCCAACATGTGGTGCTACACGCTCGGTGTGCTGGTGGCCCTGACCCTGCCGAGCAAGGACTTGGTGCAGGCGCTGCTGCTGGCCCAGGGCGGGCTGATCGCGCTGTCGCTGATCCTGATCGATGAAGTGGACAACGCCTATGGCGACGCCTATTCAGGCGCGGTGTCGGCCCACAGCCTGCTGCCGCGCTGGGGCGTGCGCCGCTGGGGCATGGCCATGGCAGCGAGCTGCACCGCCTTGGCGCTGGTGCTGCCCATGCACAGCCTGGAGCCCTTTTTGCTGCTGCTCAGCTCGGTGTTCGTGCCGCTGTTCGGCGTGATCATCGGCCGCCTGGCCTTTGGCGCCAATGCCGCGGCGCTGCTGCAGCGCGCACCCCAGGTCAACTGGTTGCCCGTTGCCATCTGGCTCGCGGGCATCGCGGTGTACCATCTGGCGCCGCTGGTGCTGCCTGGCGCGGGCTCGGCCCTGCCCGCGCTGGTATTCAGCTTCGTTCTGGCCTGGGCTACCAGGCCAAAGGGTTAAAGCACCCGCTGCGCCACTGGCGCATAGCCATGGTTCAGCGGGCCATGGCCGCCACCGGTGACCACATTCGCACCGGCGGCAATCGCGCCCACGATGTAGGCGCGTGCGCTTTCCACCGCCTGCTGCAGTGGCAGGCCCAGGGCCAGGTGGGATGCAATGGCGGACGACAGCGTGCAGCCCGTGCCATGGCCGTTGTGCGTGGCGATGCGCGCCGACTGCAGGCGGTGGCCGGGCTGTCCCGGGATGGCCAGCACATCGACCACCCAGTCGCCGGGCAGGTGGCCGCCCTTGAGTAGCGCGGCGCGCGCGCCCAGGCCCAGCAGATCCTGCGCAGCCTGCTCCAGGTCATCCAGGCCCGCCAGGGTGCGGCCCAGCAGCCAACCAGCCTCGTCGAGGTTGGGGGTGACCACCTCGGCCAGCGGGAACAGCTCGCGCACCAGAACGCCCACGGTCTCCTGTGCGATCAGCCGGTCGCCGCTGGTGGCGACCATCACCGGGTCCAGCACCACATGGGGCAAGCGGTATTCACGGATGGCATCGGCCACCACACGCACCACCTCAGGCGAGTGCAGCATGCCGATCTTCACCGCATCGACGCCGATGTCCTGCACCACGGCGTCGATCTGCGCCTTGAGCATGTCGGGCGGAATGCCGTGGATGCCCGTGACGCCCAGCGTGTTCTGCGCGGTGATGGCGGTGATGGCCGTCATGCCGTAGCAGCCCAGCGCGGCAAAGGTCTTGAGGTCGGCCTGAATGCCTGCACCGCCCCCGCTGTCGGAGCCGGCGATCGAGAGCACGCGTGCATAGCGCGGGGCCGTGGAGGGCCCTTGGGGCGCGTTGGGGGAGGCAGAAGTCATAGGGGGAAAATTATCGCGCATGACCTGGGCCAGCACCGGCCAGAAGGGTTGTGCTGTAATTGAGGCTTACGGACGAAACAGGGGTGTCCCGCCCATGCGGCGCGCGACTGAGAAATACCCTGGGGCCTGCGCACAAGCGGCCCCGCTACCCGATCCAGGTCATGCTGGCGTGGGGAGTTTCCACAGCGACGGAAAGCCATCCCGTTTTGTCCACCTGTTGCACAGCTGGACGCATGAAACTCCCTTCCTCCTCGTCGTTTGCCATTCTGGGCGCAGGCCTCATGGGCCGGCTGCTGGCCGTCGAACTGGCTCGCCAAGGCCACGCCGTGGACATCTACGATGCCGCAGGCCCGGCGGCCGAGCAGTCGGCCGCCACCGTGGCCGCAGCCATGCTGGCGCCGCTGGCCGAGTCGGCGGTGACCGAGCCCGGCGTGGTGCGCATGGGCCAGCATGCGCTGGTGCGCTGGCCGCAGTTGCTGGCAGGGCTGGAAAAGCCCGTGTTCTTCCAGCAGCAGGGCACGCTGATCGTCTGGCACCGCCAAGATGCGGCCGAGGCCCAGCGCCTCACGCGACAGCTGCAGGCCAACCACCGGGCCATTCCCGAACTGCCCGGCCTGCAGGAGCTCGACGGCCCCGGCCTGGCGTCCGCGGAGCCGGCCCTGGCCGGCCGCTTTGCCAAAGGCCTGTACCTGCCCGGCGAAGGCCAGCTCGACAACCGCCAGTTGCTGGCAGCCCTGCTGCACGAGATGCAGCGCTTGGGCGTGCACACGCACTGGCATGCACCGCGCCACCCCGATGCCTTTGCCCCCGGCGAGCCGGGCCAGCCCGACTGGGTGCTGGACTGCCGCGGCCTGGGTGCGCGCGACCCCTGGCGCGCCCTGCGCGGCGTGCGCGGTGAGGTGGTGCGCGTGCATGCGCCCGAGGTCACGCTGCAGCGCCCCACGCGCCTGGTGCACCCGCGCTACCCGATCTACATCGCCCCCAAAGAGGACCACCTGTTCGTGATCGGCGCGACCGAGATCGAATCCGACGACCTGTCGCCTGCCAGCGTGCGCTCCACGCTGGAGCTGCTGAGCGCGGCCTATGCCGTGCACAGCGGCTTTGCCGAGGCGCGCATCGTCGAGGTGGCCACCCAGTGCCGCCCCACCCTGCCCGACAACCTGCCCGCCATCCGGCAGCAACGCCCGCGCGTGCTTGAAATCAATGGCCTCTACCGCCACGGCTTCATGATCGCGCCAGCCATGCTGGACGTGGTGATGGAGTTGCTCGGCACCGGCCAATCCACGCTGGCGCCCCGGTTCGATTTGAATCTGCAGTTGCAGCAGCCCGAGGCTGCGGCCCTTTCTTCATGAACATTTCCATCAACCAGACCCCCCACGAGTTGCCCGAGGGCGCCACCGTCGTCGATGCCTTGGCCGCCATCGCCGCCCGCCCGCCGTTCGCCGTGGCCGTGAACACGGTCTTCGTGCCCAACAGCCGCTATGCGGCGCAAGCGCTGAGCCCGGGCGACAAAGTAGAAATCATTTCCCCCGTCACCGGCGGCTGAACCCCTCCCACCACCATGACCCTACCCACCGATCCCCTGGTCCTGTACGGCCAGACCTTCGCCAGCCGGCTGCTGCTGGGCACCTCGCGCTACCCCTCGCCGGCCGTGCTGGAGGCCGCGGTGCAGACCGCCCGCCCCGCCATGGTCACGGCCTCGCTGCGCCGCCAGGGCAGCAACCCGGCCGAATCGGGCGCCAGCTTCTGGGAGCTGCTGCGCCGCCTGAACGTGCCGGTGCTGCCCAACACCGCGGGCTGCCACAGCGTGCAGGAGGCCATCACCACCGCGCAGATGGCGCGCGAGGTGTTCAACACGCCCTGGATCAAGCTCGAGCTGATCGGCGACGACTACACCCTGCAGCCCGACACCTTGAACCTGGTGGGTGCGGCCGAGCACCTGATCAAGGAAGGCTTCCAGGTACTGCCCTACTGCACCGAAGACTTCGTGCTGTGCCAGCGCCTGGTGGACGTCGGCTGCCAGGCCGTGATGCCCTGGGCCGCGCCCATCGGCACGGGCCGCGGCCCGGTGAACCCCTATGCCCTGCAGATGCTGCGCGAGCGGCTGAACGTGCCCATGCTGGTGGACGCCGGCCTGGGCCTGCCCTCCCACGCCTGCCAGGTGATGGAATGGGGTTACGACGGCGTGCTGCTCAACACCGCCGTGGCCCTGGCCCAGGACCCCGTGGCCATGGCCGGCGCCTTTGCCAGCGCCGTGCAGGCCGGCCGCACCGCGCGCCTGGCCGGTGCCATGACCGCACAGGATGCCGCCCAGCCCAGCACACCCGTGCTCGGCACCCCTTTCTGGCACCACGACGACCATGCCTGATACCGCACCGACCGAACTGGCCAAGGCCATCGTGGCGCACCACGCGGGCACTTTCGCAGGCTTCAACGCCGAGCCCGTGCCCACCCCCACCTCCGGCGAGCCGGCCTACCTGGCGGCGCTGCACGCGGCCAGCGCCCTGGGCTTCATCGCCCACGATGCCGAATGCATCGCCCGCGCCTGGCAGGCCCGCACCGTGCGCACGGGGGCTGCGAGCCCCGAAGCCTGGCCCGATGAGCCTGCCGATTTCGGCCTGCAGCCCCTGCCGCGGGCCCAAGACTTTGCTGCCTGCCCCGAAACGCTGGGCCTGTACGCTGTGCTGCCCGATGCCGCATGGGTCGGCCGCATGGCCCGCGCGGGCGTGCCCACGGTGCAACTGCGCTTCAAGTCGGACGACCCGGCGGCCATCGCCCGCGAGGTGAATGCCGCCGTGCAGGCGGTGCAGGACACCGGTGCGCTGCTGTTCATCAACGACCACTGGCGCGCCGCCATCAATGCCGGGGCCTACGGCATCCACCTCGGGCAGGAGGACCTCGATGCCCTGAGCGCCGCCGACCTGCAGACCCTGCGCAACTCGGGCCTGCGCCTGGGCGTGAGCACCCATGGCTATGCCGAAATGGTGCGCGCCGATGCCGTGGGACCGAGCTACATCGCCATGGGCGCCGTGTTCCCGACCACGCTCAAGAAAATGGCCACCGCGCCGCAGGGCGTGGGCCGGCTGCAGGGCTACGCGCGGCTGCTGCGCAGCTACCCGCAGGTGGCCATCGGGGGCATCGGTGCGGAGCAGTTCCCCGAAGTACTGGCCACGGGCGTGGGCTCCATCGCCGTGGTGCGCGCGCTGGTCAATGCGCCCGACCCCGAGGCGGCGGCAGCGGCACTGATGCAGGCCATGCGGGGCTCCTGACGCGCTGGCAGCGCAGCGGCACAAGGTGCCGGGCCCGCCACAGGCGCGCCCCCCACAAGAAAACAGGCCTTCATGGCCTGTTTTCTTGCTACTTTTTGCGTTCGATGTCGTCCTTGCGCTGTTCCAGCTCCAGGCGCAGCTCCATGAGGTCGTTCTCCGCACCGAAGCCCACGGCCTGGCCGGGTGGCGGTGGGGGCGTGACCGGTACGGGCGGCAGATCGCTCAGCGTCAGGTGCAGGGGCTCGGACAGGTCCACATCCAGGCTCACGGACGAGCGGGTGTAGGTAGCAGGCGGGTGGCGCGGCTGCGCCGAGGTCAGCGGTGCCGGGGCCGAGGAGACCCCGACGATGGGTGCCAGGCCCGATGCGGGCTGCAGCGTCAGTTCGGCAGGGCCGGACTGGCGCGCCACCGGCGCCGGGGCGGACGATGCGGCGCCACCGAACTCGAATTCCAGGCTGGCGGCCAGCGAGTCGAGCGGAAAGTCGGGCTGCGTATTGTCCAGCGGCGACAGAAAGCCCAGGCCTTTCTCGGCAGCGGCTTCGAAGGAGTCTTCCACCGGCGTGGTGCGCTTGCGTGGCGGCGGCGCGCCCCGGGCGCTCGATGGCGTGGTCTGTGCGATGCCCAGCAGCAGCAGCAGGTCGTCGTAGGCGGCCAAATCGAAAGGCTCGGCGGCCTGGTTGCCCGGGCGGTGGAACAAAAACTTGTCCAGTGTGTGCAGCACGGCAGGAGAGCTCCACTCGGCTTCGATCTCGGCCAGTGCATCAGGGTAGCGGTCCAGCGGACGGCCCTGGCGATTGAAGGCCGAGAACTCGGGCACCTTGGCGTTGAAATAGCGCATGAACTGCGCACGCAGCTGCATGAAGTCTTCGGCACGGCTCAGGGTGTGGAACAGGCGCAGCAGCTCCAGGTAGGCCACGGGCGTGGTTTCCTTGTGGTCCACGATGTGCTTGCGCAGCACCTCCACCGCCTGGTTGTGCTCGCCCACCGAGACAAAGAATTCGGCCTGCTGCTGGATGTCGAACAGGTCGTCAGGGTTGACGATCTGCAAGACCCTCACCGGCTCGACCGCCGGGGCGGGCGCCCTGGCGGGCACCGGCACCCGGGCGGCCGCAGCCGCCACCGCAGTCGACGCGGCGTACAGCGGCGCGGGCGCAGAAACCGGCTTGGCGTCCTTGAACAGTGCTGCACTGCCGGACGGCGCCATCAGATCGCCCTTCATCGAAGGGATGGGCAGGGTTTCGAGCGGTTCCCAGCCGGGATCGACCTGCCCTGCCGTGGGCGCGCTGGAGTCCACTGCGCTGACCTTGACCGACTCGCGCCACGATTTCTCGGACAGCGCGGTCTGGCGGCCTGCACGCTGCCAAACCCAGGCGAGCAGGCCCAGCGCCAGCGCCAGCAGGGCCCCCAGCACGTAGACCACCATGGCCGGAAAGCGCTCGTGTGCCTCATCGAGCTGCTGCTGCAGTTGCTGCGTGGTGGCGAGCTGCTGGGCCGCGCCGGCCTTCACCGACTTGGCCTCGGCCTCCAGCACGCGCAGGCGCTCGGCGTCCTGCGCCAGGCTTTCGGGCGTGGCGTTCAGCGCCTTCCAGGCGGCCGCCGCTTCGGCACGCTGGGGTGAGGCTTCGTCGGCCGGGGTGGACAGCAGCTGCGTCGTGGCCCGCAGGGCCACCGGGCTCTCCAGCCACAGGTCGAGCGGCTCCAGCACCAGGCGTGGGCCGGCGGCTGCGGGGGCCGGCGCCTGCGCACTGGCCATCACACGGGCACTGGTACGAACATTGGTGCGGGCCGGCGCGGCGGCGGCAGCACGCGGCGCAGCGCTGGGGGCCCTGGCAGGCGCTTGTCTGGCGGGTGCATCCACCGCGCCACGGGCCGGCGCCGCACTGCGGTCAACAGCGGAAGAGACATTGGCCTGACCCGTCGGGCCCGCCCCGACACCGCCCACAAGGGCAGGCGGCACGAGCGGCAGTTGTCCGGCGGCCACAGGGGGAACCCGCCCAGGGGGGTCGGCCAGAAAGGTGTAGCTGCGCGTCACCTTGCCGGAGCAGCCAGCGGTGAGCGTGACGGTGAGCACCGGCTCGTCGATGACCGAGGTGGTCTGCACGCGCACCGACGCCGCACGCCCGGCCGATTCGGCCTGGGGGGTCACGCGCACCCGGGAGGCACTGACGGGTGTATCACCCGCTACAACAGTGGCTCCGATACATGACGATGCGACGTCAGAACCCTGGTCTGGCTGGATGTCGAAGCTCAGATCGACCGGCGAACCGATCACCGCGGCGCCCCGGCCACTGCCCAGCGAAAGCGCCGAGGCGCCCAGGGCAACGACCCACAAACCAGCTCCCAAAATGGTGTTACGGAGTTTCACAATAATTTCAGTTTTGAGCGCATCCCATTCTTGCACATAAGTGCGCAGGCAGGTCCACAGCCATAATGGCGCTATGAAAATTCAGTTTCTCAACGTCGGCATCGTGGGTTCGGGCGCCATGGGCCGCGGTATCGCGCAGATCGCCGCCCAGGCCGGCAGCCAAGTCTTCCTGCTCGACAGCCAGGCCGGCGCAGCCCTTGCCGCCCAGAACAGTATCCACGAGCAGTGGCAAAAGCTCGTAGGGAAAAATCGCATTTCTGCAGAACAGGCCGCCGCCTGGTCTGCGCAATTGCACATTGTTGACAATGCGGCCGGGCTGGCGCAGTGCGACCTGGTGGTCGAGGCCATCGTCGAGCGGCTGGACGTCAAGCGCGGCCTGTTTGCCGACCTGGAGAAGGTCGTGGGCGCCGACACGGTGCTGGCCACCAACACCTCGTCGCTGTCGGTCACCTCGATTGGCGCCGGCATGCAGCGGCCAGGGCGCCTAGCGGGCTTTCACTTCTTCAACCCCGTGCCGCTCATGAAGGTGGTGGAGGTGATCACCGGGCTCAAGACCGAGCCGGCCGTCTGCACCGCCCTGTACGAATACGCCAAGCAGATGGGCCACACGCCCGTGATGGCGCAGGACACGCCGGGCTTCATCGTCAACCACGCCGGGCGTGGCTATGGCACCGAGGCCCTGCGCATCGTGGGCGAAGGCGTGGCCGATTTCGCCACCATCGACCGCATCCTGCGCGACCAGGTGGGCTTCAAGCTCGGGCCGTTCGAGCTCATGGACCTCACGGCGCTGGACGTATCGCACCCGGTGATGGAATCCATCTACCAGCAGTACTACGACGAGCCGCGCTACCGCCCCAGCGTGATCACCGCGCAGCGCCTGGCCGGCGGCGTGGTGGGCAAGAAGGTCGGCGAAGGCTTTTACCGCTACGAGAACGGCGTGGCCCAGGTGCCTGCCGAGCCACCGATTCCCGTGGTCGCCGAGATCCCGCCCGTCTGGGTGTCGCCGCGCGCGGCGCGCCGGGCCGAGCTGTACCAGTTGCTCAAGGACCTGGGCGCCACCATCGAGACCGGCACCTCGCCATCGCCCCAGGCCATCACGCTGGTGGCGCCACTCGGTTTCGACGTGACCACGGTGGCCGTGGTGGAGCGGCTGGACCCGGCGCGCACCATCGGCATCGACATGCTGGTGGAAGAGGCCGCCACCAAGCGCCGCGTGCTGGCCACCAACCCCGCCACGCGCGTGGACATCCGCAACGCCGCGCACGCCCTGTTCGCACGCGACGGCAAGCCGGTCAGCGTGATCCGTGACAGCGGCGGCTTCGTCACCCAGCGCGTGGTGGCCACCATCGTCAACATCGCCAGCGACATCTGCCAGCAGGGCATCTGCAGCCCGCGCGACCTGGAGACCGCCGTGACGCTGGGCCTGGGCTACCCCCTGGGGCCATTGGCCATGGGCGACCGCTGGGGCCCGACCAACATCCTGGAAGTGCTGTTCAACATGCAGACCGTGTACGGCGACACGCGCTACCGCCCCAGCCCCTGGCTGCGCCGGCGCGGCGCCATCGGCCTGAGCCTGACCCATGTCGAGGAGGATTGAGACCGCCATGCCCGCAGAACTCAAAAGCACCAGCCAGGGCAAGACCCTGGTGCTGACCATCCACAACCCCGAGCGGCGCAACGCCATCGAGCCGGCCATCTATGCGGCCGGCGTGGAGGCCCTGAGCGTGGCCGAGAACAGCGATGACATCCGCAGCGTAGTGATCACCGGTTCGGACAACATGTTCAGCGCGGGCGGCAACCTGCAGCGCCTGCTGGCCAACCGCCAGGAGGCGCCCGAGGTGCAGGCGCAAAGCATCGAAGGCCTGCACAACTGGATCGAGATGGTGCGCACCTACCCCAAGCCCATCATCGCGGCGGTGGAAGGGGCGGCAGCGGGCGCGGGCTTCTCGCTGGCCCTGGCCTGCGACATGGTGGTGGCCGCGCGCAACGCCGTGTTCGTGATGGCCTACAGCAACGTGGCGCTGTCGCCCGACGGCGGTGCCAGCTGGAGCCTGGCCCAGGCCCTGCCGCGCCAGATCGCCACCGAAATCCTGATGTGCGGCGACCGCATCCCCGCCGAGCGCCTGCACACCCTGGGCGTGGTCAACCAGCTGGCCGACCCGGGCAGCGCGCTGGAGGTGGCACTGGCCCTGGCCGAGCGCCTGAACGGGCGTGCGCCCAATGCGCTGGCCAGCATCAAGGAACTGCTCCATGATGCGCCCGGCAATCACCTCACGAAGCACCTCGCGAGCGAGCGCGACCACTTCGTGAAGAACCTGCACCATGCCAATGGTGGCATCGGCATCTCGGCCTTCCTCGACAAGCGCACGCCGAACTACGAGTAGGCCAGGGCCCGCCCCGGGGCACCACCACCCTCTTCAACACGCACACGGCCCTTGCAAGGGCCGTGTGCGTTTGTGCGCGCATGGGTCCAACGGGCATCCAAGACGCTCAGGTGACAACCCTGACGCAGCACGCCGGTCCCTCACGCGACAATGGGCCTGTTTCTAGTCACGCAAAAGACAGGCCATGGACGACCCGATTCTTACCATCGAAGAACGTGAAGCGATCAACTCAGGTCGCTGGTTTTCATCCCTTTCACCTTCTCTACGCCACGACATCCTGCGATGTGCCTATGTCAAACGCTTCAAGGATGGCGGCCTCATCGCCGCCCGCGGGGACCCGCCCGAGGAGTGGATTGCGTGCGCGCGCGGTGCGGTGCGGGTGAGCTCCACCTCCATCTCGGGCAAGCAGATCACGCTGACCTATGTGGAGCCGGGCATCTGGTTCGGCGACGTGGCGATCTTCGACGGGGACCGGCGCACGCACGATGCCTACGCGCATGGCGACACCACCATCCTGTGCGTGGCCAAGGCCGACTTCAAGAAGATCCTGGCAGCCCACACCGAGCTGTACGAAGCCATGCTGCGCCTGCATGCGCGGCGCATACGCCAGCTGTTCGGGCTGGTGGAAGATCTCAACACCCTGCCCTTGCGCTCGCGCCTGGCCAAGCAGCTGGTGCACCTGGTGCGCAGCTACGGCGTGCCCAGCCTGTCGGACGGCAGCGAGATGCGCATCGGCCTGCAGTTGGCGCAGGAAGAGCTGGCGCAGCTGCTGGGCGCATCGCGCCAGCGGGTGAACCAGGAGCTCAAGTCGATGGAACGCGAGGACGCCATCCGCATCGAGCCGGGCGGCCTCGTGATTCGCGACCGCGAAGCGCTGATGCGCATCGCCGACGCGGACACCTGAATTTTCAAAGCCTGGGGCCCTGCTGCGCAGCCCCACTTCACAACACCTGCCGACCACGGCGGGCCGGGACAAGCACGCTGGCGCCACTGGCGTGAGGACAAAAATCAATGAGCAATTTTGACCACTTCGTCGGCACCCGCGCGGTGTCCGAACAGCACGCATTCGACGTCGACGCCCTCACTGCCTGGCTCACCACCCACATGCAGGGCTTCGAAGGCCCGATGACGGTGGAGATGTTCAAGGGCGGGCAATCGAACCCCACCTACAAGCTGGTCACGCCGAAGGCAAGCTACGTGATGCGCGCCAAGCCCGGCCCGGTGGCCAAGCTGCTGCCCTCGGCCCATGCGGTGGAGCGCGAGTTCGCGGTGATGAGCGGCCTGGCGGGCACCGACGTACCCGTGCCGCGCATGCATGTGCTGTGCGAGGACGAGTCGGTGATCGGCCGTGCCTTCTACATCATGGAATGCATGCAGGGCCGCGTGCTGTGGGACCAGTCCCTGCCCGGCATGGAGCCCGCCGAACGCAAGGCCATCTACAACGAGATGAACCGCGTGATCGCCGCGCTGCACAGCGTGAAGTTCGCCGAGCGCGGCCTGGCCAGCTATGGCAAGCCCGGCAACTACTTCGACCGCCAGATCGGCCGCTGGAGCAAGCAGTACGTGGCCTCCATCACCCAGCCCATCCCCGAGATGGACAAGCTCATGGAATGGCTGCCCGCGCACATGCCGGCCAGCGCGCGCGACGAGGGCCACGTCTCCATCGTGCACGGCGACTACCGCCTGGACAACCTGATGTTCCATCCCACCGAGCCGCGCGTGATCGCCGTGCTCGACTGGGAGCTGTCCACCCTGGGCCACCCGCTGGCCGATTTCAGCTACCACTGCATGAGCTGGCACATCCCCGCCGGCATGGGCCGCGGCATCGCGGGCCAGGACATCGCGGCCCTGGGCATCCCCGACGAGGACAGCTACATCCGCCTGTACTGCGAGCGCACCGGCATCACTACGCCCGAGGCGCTCGCTGCCGACTGGAACTTCTACATGGCCTACAACATGTTCCGCATCGCCGCCATCCTGCAAGGCATTGCCAAGCGGGTGGAGGCCGGCACCGCCTCCAGCGCCCAGGCCAAGGCCTCGGGCGACACCGCGCGGCCCATGGCCCAGCTGGCCTGGTCGTTCGCGCAGCGCAGCTGACAGGAACGTGTTCTCAGACACCCCACCGATTACCAACGGAGACCCCCATGGACTTTGACTACTCCCCCAAAACCAAGGACCTGCAGGCCAAGCTGCTCCAGTTCATGGACGAGCACATCTACCCCAACGAGGGGGCCTACAAGGCCGAGCTGACGGCCAACACGGCGGCGGGCAAGCGCTGGTCGGCACTCGATACCATCGAAAACCTCAAACCCAAGGCCCAGGCCGCCGGCCTGTGGAACCTGTTCCTGCCGGTGGACAGCGCCGCCGCATCGGGCTACGCAGGCGCCGGCCTGACCAACCAGGAATACGCCCCCCTGGCCGAGATCATGGGCCGCGTGCCATGGGCCAGCGAGGTGTTCAACTGCTCCGCACCCGACACCGGCAACATGGAGACCATCGCCCGCTACGGCGACGATGCCAACAAGGCGCGCTGGCTCAAGCCGCTGCTCGAAGGCAAGATCCGCTCGGCCTTTGCGATGACCGAACCCGACGTCGCGTCGAGCGATGCCACCAACATCGAGACGCGCATCGAGCGCGATGGCGACGAGTACGTGATCAACGGCCGCAAGTGGTGGATCTCGGGCGCAGCCGACCCGCGCTGCGCGGTGTTCATCACCATGGGCAAGAGCGACCCCGACGCCCCGCGCCACTCGCAGCAGAGCATGGTGCTGGTGCCCGCCGATGCCAAGGGCATCAACATCATCCGCCCGCTCAACGTGTTCGGCTACGACGATGCGCCCCACGGCCATGTGGAGATGACCTTCGACAACGTGCGCGTGCCCGTCTCCAACATCCTGCTGGGCGAAGGCCGCGGCTTCGAGATCGCCCAGGGGCGCCTTGGCCCCGGACGCATCCACCACTGCATGCGCCTGATCGGTCTGGCCGAGCGTGCGCTGGAGCTGATGTGCAAGCGCGCCAGCGCGCGCGTGGCCTTCGGCAAGAGCGTGGCCCAGCAGACCGTGACGCAGGAGCGCATTGCCGAGGCCCGCTGCAAGATCGACATGGCGCGCCTGCTGACCCTGAAGGCCGCCTGGCTGATGGACGTGGCCGGCAACAAGGTCGCCAAGACCGAGATCGCCATGATCAAGGTGGTGGCCCCGAGCATGGCCTGCCAGGTGATCGACTGGGCCATGCAGGTGCATGGCGGCGGCGGCATGTGCGACGACTTCCCGCTCGCCTACGCCTATGCCGGCGCGCGCACCCTGCGCTTTGCCGACGGCCCGGACGAAGTGCACCGCAACGCCATCGCCAAGTGGGAGCTGGGCAAGTACGGCTCCTACGGCCGCGATGCCGGTGTGCCGATCACGCGCGGCAGCTGAGCGGGCCCTTCCCCTGCGCGCAGCGCAGAGGCTCGGCGCTGGCGCACGGCCTCAATGCGCCAGTGGCCCGAGATCATAGGAGAACCGGGCCAGGCCCCAGGGTCACGCCTGCGGCGGCGGTGCTGCCAGGTTCTGCGCGGCGGCCTGGGCGGCCGTCACCAGCACCGTGCGCGCGTGCGCAATCTCGGCCAGGGTGCGCCGGGTGTGCTCGGTGCGCAGGTAGACATGGCCGCGCGCGAGCATCAGCACCATGGGGGTTTCCGAGCGCAGCGCGCCCTGCTCGCCCTCCACCGCATTGAGCAGCGCCGACACCAGGTGCGCGTGGATCCAGTGCTCGGCATGCTCGATGCGCTCGGCCACCACGGCAAAATGGCGCCGGAACGAGCCCGGCAGCTCGGGCCAGGACACCTCGTCGAACATGGACAGCCAGCGCATCTCCTCGGGCATGCGCGCGTCCACACTGGTCTGCAAGTTGTCGGTGATGGCGTTGTAGGCGTGGCGCTCCAGGGCATCGCGCAGCGGGCGGTTGAGCACCAGCACAGCGGCGTCGGGGTCGGCCTTGACGTCGGCACGCCCGCGCAACTCCAGTCCCAGGATGTAATCGCGCGTGGACGCACCGCACTCGAGCCGCCAGGGATGGCCCAGGATCTCGCCGCCCACGTCGAAATGGCCCGCCCCCGCCTGCGGCACGCTGCTCAGGTGCTGATCGGCAATCCAGCGCGCCAGTTGCGGGCCGGTCACGGGCTGGTTGGAGGACAGGCCATCGGAGGCGTCGGACGGGGCACCGGCAAGGGCCTGGCGAATGCGATCAAACATGGTGGTCACAGGCCCGGGGGCCTTGCGGAAGTCGCGGGTAGCGCCATTATTGGCACAAACCGCTACGATTGGGGGGCACCATGAGCTTGCCACCCGACATCCCCTCCCCGGTCCGTGAATTTTTGGCGGTTTCGACCGGGCGAACGCCGCATGCCCTGCAGCGCCGCGCCATGCTGGCGGCGGGGGCCGCATCCTGCCTGCCTGCAGCCGTCTGGTCGCCCTCTGCGCGGGCGGCGGCCGATCCGTGGGCCCGCTCCGGCGCCACGGTGGATGCGCAGCGGCTGGTGCGCTGGGTGTCCGCCACCGCCGACCACCAGGGCATGCCCTTTGCCGTGATCGACAAACCTGCGGCCACCATCCATGTGTTCGGCCCCGGCGGCGGCCATGCCGGCAGCGCGCCGGTGCTGCTGGGCTCGGCCCTGGGCGACCACTCGGCGCCTGGCATCGGCCAGCGGCCGCTGTCGCAGATACGCCCGCATGAGCGCACCACGCCGGCCGGCCGCTTCGTGAGCGAGCCCGGCAGCAACCTGCAAGGCCATGACATCGTGTGGATCGACTACCCGTCGGCCGTTTCCCTGCACCGCGTGCGCGGCAACCCGGCCGAGCGGCGCGTACAGCGCCTGGCCAGCCCCGTGCTGGCCGAACGGCGCATCAGCCACGGCTGCGTAAATGCCCCCACGCAGTTCTACAACCGGAACATTGCGCCCTGGCTCGGGCGCGAGGCGGGCGTGGTCTATGTGCTGCCCGATTCGGAGCCCTTCGCCGCCTTCTTCCCGGCGGCGGACGCGGCCTACCCGCTGGCTCGGCTACCGTCCTGAACCGAGGCTAAATACGGGCCTGCGCCCGCCCACCTCCAGCCCCCGCGCATTGATGATGCGCGCCGAGCGCCGGGGTGCCAGCGCCGCGCGCTGCGCATCGCTGAGCCAGCCGAGCTGGTCCATCACTTCCACGGAAGCCGCCACCTGCGCCAACATGCTGCCGTCCATGACCTTGAGCGCAAAGGCTTCGCCGCGGCTGCGGCTGCCCACCACCTGCACGCCGTCGGCGCCGGTCTTCGACACCCAGTCGCCAGCACCAACGCGCATGAAATCCAGGTCGTGCCGGCCCGTGCCCGAGCCCAACTCGGGCCGCGCCACCATGGCGTCGGCCAGTGCCGTGAGGCTTTCGTCGAGATCGGTGTCCGGCGCGCCGCCGGCCAGGCGCGCATAGCCGCTCGCCAGGTTAGCCAGAGGCATGGCGTAGTTGGGGGCCGAGCAGCCGTCGGTGCCGGCCGCCAGGTCGTCCGGCGCCAGGCCCACGGCCTGGGCCACGCGGCTGCGTACCGCCACCTGCAGCGGGTGTCCGGGGTCCAGGTGGTCGTCGAGCGGCAGGCCCTGCTGCACGCACCAGGCCACGAAGCCGGCATGCTTGCCGCTGCAGTTGTTGTGGCGCTCATCGGGCACGAAATCCGCCGGCAGGGATCCGAGCCCCAGCTCGGCAAACAGCGGGCGGTGGCAGCCGCAGCGCAGCGCGTGGTAATCCTTGCCGACGCTGGCGAGCATGCGCTCGACCTGGGCCACGTGCATGGGCTCGCCATTGTGGCTGGCGCACAGCAGCGCCAGATCGGCCGGGCCCCACCCCAAGGCCTTGGCCCCACCCGAGAGCATGAACGGCAATGCCTGGAAGGCCTTGATGGTGGAGCGCGTGAACACCACCGATTGCGGGTCGCCCACCTGGGCGAGCAGCTTGCCCTCGCGGTTGGCCACGGCCACGGCGCCCCAGTGCTGGCATTCGACCAGATTGCCCCGGGTCACCTCGATCAACGGTACGAAACCCATGTCCATCCTTTGCTTCTTCAGGGCCGAAGCGTCAGGCTGTGCACCCAGCGCGCTGGCTCGCGCTGCAGCAGCCGGGTGCCCGACCCCGCCCAGTCGGTCGCCATATCGCGGTAGCGCGGCGAGAACACCAGGCCGCTTTGGCCCGTCTGGTAGATGAAGGTCGACTGCTCCAGGTCCGCCAGGTCGTAGATGGCGCGCAGCGATGCTGCGTGGCGGTTCATGAACGGTCCCTTGGCATCGCCCGCGTTGTACTGTCCCACGTTCACGGTGTACCCGTCGCCGTGCGAGGGCACGCGCACATCGAAGAAGCGCGCCAGCGCCGCCACGTTGCCAAACGGCCGGTGGCCGCTGACCGCCGGGTGCGCATCGCCCCAGCGCCATGCGGCCGGGTCGGCACCATAGGCCGCCTGCAGGCGATCGAGCGCACGGCCCAGTGCGGCGCCGGACTGTTCCGCGCAGGTCGAGGGCTGGCACCACCAAGTGTCGTTGCGCTGCAGAATGCCTTCGATGCCGGCGCGGTAGTCGCGCTTGCCGTAGGTGGCGGCAAAGCGTGCCTCGCCAATGCGCGGAATGATCACGCCGCGTGCCAGCTCGTCGGCCCAGGCCGCAAACACCAGCGGGGCAGCGCGCCCGGCGTCCATCACGCCATCGAAGTCCTTGAGCAGGGCCTGCGCCTTGCCTGCCAGCGCGTGGCCGGACTGCGCCTGCTGCAGATGGGGCAGCAGGTGCCGCGTGGCCAGCGAAGTGGTGTCGAGCTGGATGGCCTGCAGACTGGCCGCGGTGTGCTTGGGGCGTGCCTCGATCAACTGGGCAATGCGCTCGTAGCGGTAGGGCAGCACCCAGTCCTGCGTCAGGTAGTGCGGGTAGCCAGGCGGCGTGACGCGCTGGTTGGCCGTGGCGATCCAGCCCTTGGCGCCCTCGTCCTGCGGGGTCTGGTCCAGCGGCAGCCAGCCCTTCCAGTCGTAGCGAGCCTCCCAGCCGGGCGACGGCGCCACGCCGCGGATGTCGTTGTCCGGCGCACGCACGGGCACGCGGCCCATGGCCTGGAAGCGGATGCGCCCGTTCACATCGGCCGCCACCACGCTCTGCATGGGCGAATGGTGGTGCTCAAAGGCGGCGAACAGGTCCTCCACCGAGGTGGCCTGGTTGACCATCAGCCCGGCCAGCACCGTCTGGTTGTCGGCCTCCAATGCCGTCCAGCGCAGCGCCAGCACGTACTTTTTCAGGTCGAGCACATCGGCGTGCGATTTCTGCGCGTCGCTGAGCACCGGGCCATGGCGCGTGCTGCGCAGCGCGATCTCCACATCGGGCTGGCCCTTGACGCGGATGACCTCCTTGCGCACCGCGAAGGGCGCCCAGCCCTCGGGCGTGCGGTACTGCGTGGCGTCGGCCGGGTTGATCTGCTCCAGGTACAGGTCCTGCACGTCGGGGCTGGTGTTGGTGAAGCCCCAGGCCACGCTGGCCGTGCGGCCCAGCACCACGAAGGGCAGGCCCGGCAGGGTGGCGCCCAGGGCGTCGATGGCGGCAATCGGCGAGCCGTCCGATGCCTTGCCGGCCGGCGCCTGCAGGCGGGCGTAGTACCAGATGGCCGGTGCACTCAGGGAGAGGTGGGGGTCGTTGGCCAGCAGCGGCTTGCCGCTTTCGGTGTGCGAGCCGGCCAGCACCCAGTTGTTGCTGCCCTTGCCGTCGTTGGTGCCGGCATTGCGCGTGAGCTCGTCGGCCCAGGCCAGCATGCCCGCGCTGATCTGGCGCGCCACCGGGCCGCCGCCCTGCCCTGGCGCAGCCGCCCCGGGCCTGCTGGCGGCCTGCAGCGCTGCGCCACGGTCCACGCCGGCACTGGGCGCAGCACCCGCAGCAGCTTCGCCGCGGTACACGCCCAGTTGCCGGTACAGTGCCGCCAGGTCGGCCGACGCCGCAGGCGGCTCGCCCGGGTAGGGGGGCATCAGCTGCCAGAGACGGTCGGTGTCGAGCGTGCGCGCCACCGACAGGCGCGCGAACTCATTGCCCCAGTTGCCGCCCAGGTCCAGCGCCATCATCAGCGCCCAGCCCACGCTGTCCTCGGGCTCCCAGACGGCGCCCGCCCCACCGCCGGGCTTGGCACCCAGCACCAGGAACTCGGGCGGCAGGGCCTGCGGCCGGTTCTTGTGGAAAGCGTGGATGCCCTGGCTGTAGGCCTGCAGCGCCTCGCGGGCGTACAGGGGCAGGCCGGCGTACTGCTTGCGCGCAGTGCCCACGATGTCCAGCGAGCGCATGAGCTTGTCGGTCTCCAGCGTGGCTTCGCCAAACACTTCGGAGAGCTGGCCGTGCATCACGCGGCGGTTGAATTCCAGCTGCCAGGTGCGCTCCTGCGCATGCACATAGCCCATGGCAAACCAGGCGTCCTGCGGGCTTTGCGCGCCGATGTGCGTCACGTCCGCGCCATCGCGCTGCACGCTCACGGGCCCTGCCAGGCCGGCGACCGTGATCTTGCCATCCACCACGGCAAACGTGCGCTGCACATAGATGGCGGCCCCCGCCCCCACCAGCAAGGCCGCAGCCACCAGGCCCACGGCCGTTTTCTTGATCCACGCCATCTTGTTGCGTCCTGTCTTGTCTCGGGTTTTCTCGTGCCGGCGATTGTGTCAGAACGTATGCAGGCACCCAGGGCGTATCAATCCAGGCAAACCCGGGGAATGCAAGCCAGCCTCTCAGCCCAAATGCACGTTGCCGCCCACGACCTGGAAGTGCATCTTGGGAGCGGTGGGCTCGCTGAACGACACGCCCAGCGCAATCTCCCCGGTACCGTGCAGGATGCAGGCATCGCGGCGCAGGCGCACGGGCGAATCGCTGCCCTCGAAGCGCACCCAGGTACCGAAGCTGCTCATGTCGGTCAGCACGAAGCCGCTGTTGCGCCAGTCGATGCGGGCGTGCAGGCGTGATACCCGGGGGTCGTTGATGCGCAGCTGCATCTCGGTGGCCCGGCCCATGTGCACCGGGGCATCGGACGAGCTGAACGACAGGTCCACCCCGTGCCAGGAGAACTGGATCTGGCCCAGGATGGAATCCACCGGCGAAAAGTTGCTGACCAGCGCCGCCTGCATGGTGAGCGAGTCGGGCTCCTCGTCCTGGCGCCATTCCACCTGGTAGAGCATCAGGGGCTCGGCCTTGCCACGGATTTCCATCACCCCGAGCTTGCGGTACCAGACCGAGGCCGCAGCACCCGCCAGCAGCACCGCGGTTTCGGTGGCCCAGATCTCGGACGGGCCGGCCCGCTCGCACAGGCGCGAGGCCACGTTCACGGCGTCGCCATAGCAATCGCCATCGACATCCACCACCTCGCCGCTGGCCACGCCCACGCGGATGTCCATGCGCAGGGGGTGGGGCCAGCGGTCCACCCGGGTCAGGTGCCTGCGCTGCATCTCGGCCATGGCCGACACGGCACCGGCGGCGTCGCCAAAGATGCCCAGCACGCCGTCACCCAGCTTCTTGACGACGCGACCCGCATTGCCCTCGATGGTGTCGGCGATCCACTGGGTCAGCTGCGTCACCGCTTCGGTGGCGCGCTCGTTCCCCAGCGTCTCGTAGAGCGACGTACTCCCGGAAATGTCGGCAAAGACCACCGTGGATAGAACCGTCATGGGCACGCAGGCGCAGGTAACATCATGTGACCCAGTTTAGTTCAAGCGCCTGCAGCGTGCATGGCGCCCTGCCGGCTGGCGGGCACGGCGGCATGCGGGCGCCAGACCCCTTGGGGTGCGTGCTGCCTGATCGCCCTGCGTGGGCGCCCGGCGCCCTTTTTTCGCCCCTTCGCAAGGCCGGCGGCGCCTTGCAGGCAGTTGCCGGCACCTGGCAACAAGCGCTCGACGCACCGGGCATGACTCCTGCTTAATCCTTTCATACTAGATGCAAAAAAGCATCGAGAACTTGCAATTGTTTGCAAAAAGCTATCGAGGCCTGTTGGCTTTCTGCAAAAACCGGGGGCGGCCCCCTTGCGTTTGCGCAGTCGGCCACGTACCTTGAGCCTTGTACCTATTTATGGTGGAAAACCATTCCATGCGCTGGAACAAACCCTATGTACGCGGCAGCAGCCTGCACGGCCTGATTGGCCGTGACGCGCCTGCGTCGACCGCCTGGGTGCGTGACCAGCAACTGGAAGAAGTGCGCCGCGCCATGATCGGCAGCCTGTCGGGCTTTTCCGGCTGCGAGGTGGCGCGCATGAACATCCGCCTGCGCTACGCGGGGGACATCGAAGCGCTGTGGTACCTGCGCACCGACCTGCAGAGCACCCTGGCGCCCCTGCAGGGCGAGCCATCTGCCAAAAACGTCATCGCCCAGGTGACACTCCTGTTCCAGGGCCTGCTGCCGCGCGCCCTGGGTACGCCGGTGGCACGCGCGTCGGCATCCTGAGCGGCAAGCCCCTGCGGCGCGCGGCGCCTTTGTGCAGGGCCTACAGATGCCCCCAATAAATCAGCGCGTCGCGCTCTTCCACCGACAGTGACACCGTAGCCCCCACGGGCAACAGCACCTTGGTCTCCACATGACCGAACGGCAGGTTGGTGAGCACCGGCGCCTTGATCTGGCTGCGCAGCCAGTCCACCACCGACTGCAGCTTGTAGCCCTTGTCGTGCGGCACCAGCTTGAACTGGGTGAACTGGCCCAGCACCACGGCCTTTTGCTGCGCCAGCACGCCGGCGTGCAGCAACTGCGTGAGCAGCCGCTCGATGCGGTAGGGGTGCTCGTTCACGTCTTCCAGAAACAAAATGCCGCCCTTCACGCTGGGCAGGTAGGGCGTGCCCACCAGCGATGCCAGCACCGCCAGGTTGCCGCCCCACAGCTGAGCGCTCTTGACGTAGATGTCGGGCACGGCCGGCTTGCCGGTGGTGGCATGGGGCTTCTCGCGGTGCATGCGCCAGCCCGTGCCTTCGCCGTGGCCCGTCAGCAGGTCGTCGAAGCAGGCCTCCATGATGTCGTCGGGCTCGCCGGCCACGCCGAAGTCGGCGCCCAGGGCCGGGCCGGCCCAGCTCACGGCCCCGGTCTGCGCCAGCAGCGCGTTCTGGAAGGCCGTGAAATCGCTCAGGCCGACGAACTTCATGCCCTTGTCGATGGCCTTGGCCACCGCCTTGTAGCGGATGCCCGGCAGGATGCGCGAGAGCCCGTAGCCCCCGCGCGAGATCAGCGCCACATGCGCGCCGCTGGCGGCCGCGCGGTGGATGGCGGCCAGACGGGTGGCGTCGTCGCCGGCAAAGCGCGTGTGGCTGGCCAGGGCGTCCACATCCACCTCCACCTCATGGCCCAGGGCCTTCAGGCGGGCAATGCCGCGCTTGAAGGCCGCCTTGTCGCGCACGGCACTGGACGGCGAGTAGACATAGATGTGCTTGGGACCATGGTCATGGTCGCAATCGGCGTGGTCGTGATGGTGGTGGTCGTCGTGATCGTTGTGCAAAGCGTTCAGGCGCCGGTCGGCGGGCCTGCTCCGTGGAATGGAATGCCGCTGGCGGGCCGCAGAAAGCGGCGCTGGCGTGCGGTCAGGGTGCGAAGTATTCCACAGCCTGCTCGGCGATGCCCCGGCCATGCTCCTGCACGAAGTGCCCGGCTTGCGGCAGCACGACGGGATCCGGGCAGTTGCGGATGTCCTTGCGCAGTGCCTGCATGGTCGCTGGGCCCAGCACCGGGTCCTGCGCGCCCACCACCATCAGGCTCTGGCCTTGCCATTGCTGGCACCAGAAATCCCGGGCCTGGCGCGAGAGTGCGGCGCCCTCGTCCTGCGGCCCGGCGGGCACGCGCTCGGGAAAGGCGCGCAGCGCAGCGCGGTAGCCCTTGTCGGGAAACGGCGCATCGTAGGCCGCGCATTCGGCCGGCGAGAGCTGCGGATTGCCGCGCGCGAGCAGCCGGCCTACGCCGAACAAAGGCTTGTCACGGCACATCGCGCGCCAGTCGACAAAGCCCTGCGGCAGCGGCACATCGCCGGTGGCCAGCAGCGTGTTCATCACCAGCAGGCCGTCGAAACGCTCCGGGCAGTCCATGGGCACGGTCAGGCCCAGGATGCCGCCCCAGTCCTGCACCACCAGCACGGTGCGCTGCAGGTTGAGGCGCTCCACCAGCTCCAGCAGCACCTGCCGGTGCCACTCGAAGCGGTGCGCAGCCTCCTTCTTGGGCTTGTCGCTCTTGCCAAAACCGATCAGGTCGGGCGCCACCACGCGGTCGCCCGCCGCCAGCCACACGGGCAGCATGTGGCGGTACAGGTAGCTCCACGCCGGGTTGCCATGCAGGCACAGCCAGGTGCGCGGCGCGTCCTGCGGGCCTTCGTCGAGGTAGTGCATGCGCAGGCCGGCCAGACTGGGCAGGTCGCTTACATAGTTGGGCGCCCAAGGGTAGCCGGGCAGGTTGGCAAAGGCCGCGTCGGGCGTGCGCAGCGCATCGTCGCGCAGCGGGTGGCGTGCCAGCGCGTCGGCCCGCTGCTGGCTGCGCCGCGCGCCGAAGAAGCCGGTGAGCAGCGCGCTGCATTCGGTGGCCAGCACCCCGC
Source organism: Acidovorax sp. (assembly GCF_034519795.1). Classification (GTDB taxonomy): domain Bacteria; phylum Pseudomonadota; class Gammaproteobacteria; order Burkholderiales; family Burkholderiaceae_C; genus Acidovorax. The sequence goes on along the minus strand of NZ_JAXHOB010000031.1, from coordinate 262,692 downwards.
CCTGCACACCCGTCTGGTGGTTGATGGCGGTGTGGGCAAACAGGTCGAGCACCGAGCCTGCGGCGCCCGTCTTCGGCTCCGTGGCGCCATACACCACGCGGTCCAGCCGCGCATGCAGCATCGCCCCGCTGCACATGGCGCAGGGCTCCAGCGTCACATAGAGCGTGCAACCGTCGAGCCGGTAGTTGCCCAGGTGCTGCGCCGCGGCACGCAAGGCCACGATCTCGGCATGCGCCGTGGGGTCGTTGGCCTGCACAGGGGCATTGCGGCCCGTGGCGATCACCTGGCCATTCTTGACGACCACGGCGCCCACAGGCACCTCGCCTGCCTCGGCAGCGGCGCGCGCCTCGGCCAGCGCCAGGCGCATGCCGTCTTCGTCGGTGAACGGGTTGGTCATTTCTCCATATCGCGCAGGACTTGCGCGCGCTGTTTGGCGATCTCATCGAGCTGTTGCTGCACCTGTTGCTGCACCTGCTGGCTCTGCTCACGCACATTGCCCGTGGGGTTGATGACGGGTGCCGATGCACCGGTGCCCGCGATGGGCGCCTGCTGCAGCGCCGCCGCAGGCGCGCGCGTGGCCGACAACTGCTTCTTGGCGACGATGCCCACGATGGCCAGCACCACGACCAGCCCCACCAAACCGAACAATCCACGCATGCCTGTGCTCCCGATACGCGACTGACAAAACTCTTCTGGCGTCGTTGCTGCGTCTTGTCGTACTACCGTACTGCCTGCGACACAGCGCCTAGCCAGAACCGCTTCGCTGAGTTTTGTCAGCCGCTTGTCTTGCTGTGCAACCCGCACTGTAAACCGGGATGGTGCAAGCACCACTCAGTGCGTCATGGGAAGCGCCGCACCCATCAACCCGAACAGCGCACCGCAGGAGCGGTTGAACTTGCGCCCCGTGCGCTGCAGCCACGGGCGGATGCGGTGCGCCAGGCTCGCCAGGCCGAACTCCACCAGGCACTCGACCAGCGCAAAGGTGCCCGCCATGACCACGAACTGGATCCACAGGTCGCGCCCCGGCACGATGAACTGCGGCAAAAAGGCGCCATAGAACAGCAGCACCTTGGGGTTGGAAATCGCGGCCAGCAGCCCCTGGCGAAACAGCCTGCCACCGGTGACTGCCCGCTCGCCCTGGGCATTCGGCAATGCCTCCAGCTGCATGGGCGGCGCGCGCCACAGCTGGATGCCCAGCCACACCAGGTAGGCGCCGCCCACCCATTTCATCACCGTGAGCGCATGGGCCGACGATTGCAGCAGCGCGCCAATGCCCAGCATGGACAAGCCGATCAGCGCCACAAAACCCACCGCCCCGCCGCCAATGGTCCACAGCGTGCGGGCCCGCCCGTGCAGGGCGCCATGGGCCAGCACCAGCAGGCTGTTGGGCCCGGGGGTCAGCGACAGGCCGACGACCGCGAGAAGATAGACCAGCCAGATTTTCAATTCCATTGCAGCACCATCTCTTGAACAGGGCCTGCAGTCTAGAGGGGCGCAGGCATCCATACAGCATCGAATCTGGCTACCATCGATACCAAAATGGACTCCCCAATGAGCGCCCCCAGCCCCCTGCCCCGCCCCGACGTGCGCCTGTTGCTGCTGCCGCTGCCCGACTTCGCCCTGCTGCCCTTTGGCGGCTTTCTCGACAAGCTGCGCTTTTCGGCCGACGACGAGGACCACAGCCGCCAGCGCTACTGCGCCTGGACCCTGCTCGGCATCGACGGCGCGCCCGTGCTCTCCAGCAGCGGCGTGCAGGTCAACATGGACACCACGGCCGATGCCGCGGACCTGGCGGAGTTCGACTACCTGGTGGTCTTCGGCAGCCGCACGGTGCAGGCCTCGCGCGGGTACGTGCAGGCCTACGGCCCGGTGCTGCGCAAGGCGGCGGCGCGGGGCCTGCCGCTGGTGGCCATCGACAACGCCAGCTTTCTGCTGGCGGAGGCCGGCCTGCTCCGGGGCCACCGCGTGGCCCTGCACTGGCGCCATGTGGCCGAGTTCCGCCACGCCTTTCCGCGCATCGCGGTGGCCAGCGAGCAGATCTACTGTTTTGACCGCGACCGCATCACCTGCGCGGGCGGCACGGCCGCCATCGACATGGCGGTGGAACTGCTGTCACGCCACTGCGGCCGGGTGCGGGCCTTCAAGGGATTGGCCGACATGCTGGTGGACGCACCCCGCCACCAGGGCCACCACCTGCAGTCGATGGACGGCGGCGGGCCCGACCTCACCCGCCACCTGGCGCGCGCCGTGGCGCTGATGCGCAGTTCCCTGGCCGATGGCCTGACCGTGGCCGACCTGGCAGCGCGCATCGGCATCGGCCGCCGGCAGCTGGACCGGCTGTTCACCGAGCAGATGGGCATGAGCGCCCACGAGCACTGGACAAAGATGCGCATGGAGCACGTCCACTGGCGCGTGAGCAACTCGCACCACAGCCTCGCGGCCATTGCCGACGAAGTCGGCCTGGGCAATGCCAGCAGCCTGGCGCGGCTGTTTCGCAAGCACTATGGCACCAGCCCGGGCGCATTGCGCGCCGGGCGGGCCAGCACCTGATCCCGAAGGATCAGTTCAGCGCTACGCGGCTGCCGTCCTTGTAGGTGTATAGGGTGACGGCAGGCGTGGTCAGCTCACCCTTGGCGGTGAACGCGATGTTCGCGGTCACGCCCTTGTATTCGGTCTTGCCGATGAAGGGGATGTACACCTTGGGGTCCACCGAGTTGGCGCGCTTCATCGAATCGACGAGCACCATGGCCGCATCGTAAGCGTAGGGGCTGTAGATCTGGAACTGGCCGGGGAACTTGGCGTCGTAGCGCTTCTTCCAGTCGGCGCCGCCCTGCATCTTGGCCACCGATGCGCCGCCCGTGGCGCAGGTCACGTTCTTGAGGGCGGGGGTCTTGCCGGCCAGCTCGGGCAGCTTTTCGGTACACAGCGCATCGCCGCCGAAGAACTTCACATTGCCCAGGCCCAGTTGTTCCATCTGGCGCAGCATGGGGCCGGCCTGGGCATCGAGGCCGCCGTAGAAGATGGCGTCGGGCTTCTTGTTCTTGATGGCGGTGAGGATGGCCATGAAGTCCGTGGCCTTGTCGGTGGTGAACTCCTCGCCCACCACCTTGAGGCCCTTTTGCTGCGCCGTGGCCTTGAAGACCGAGGCCACGCCCTGGCCATAGGCCGTGCGGTCGTCGATGATGGCCACGGACTTGAGCTTCAGGTGGTCGGCCGAGAAGATGGCCAGCGCCGCACCCAGCGCGCTGTCGTTGGCGATCAGGCGGTAGGTGGTCTTGTAGCCGGGCTTGGTCAGGTCGGGGTTGGTGGCGGCGGCCGTGATGTGCGGCACGCCGCACTTGTCGTACACCGCAGCGGCGGGGATGGAGGTGCCCGACTGCAGGTGGCCCACCACGCCGGCCACCTTCTGGTCGCACAGCTTTTGCGCCACGGCGGTGGCCTGGCGCGGGTCGCCCGCATCGTCTTCGGCAGCGATCTCGAACTTGATCTTCTTGCCACCGATCACCAGATTCTGTGCATTCAAATCATCGAGTGCCAGGCGCACGCCGTTTTCCGTGTCCTTGCCGATGTGGGCAATGCCGCCCGACAGCGGGCCCGCATGGGCGATCTTGACGACCTGCACGTCCTGCGCCAGGGCGGCGGTGCAGGCAACGGTGGCGGCTGCAGCAGCAACCAGGGAGAAGTGAAAGCGCGAACGGGAAGCAAAGGACACAGGCAAAACTCCGGATGAGCAAGGACAAGGTAGAGCGCGCTGACCAGAGGGACAGGCCAGGCGCCGCCATCCTATCCCGACTTCGGCACATCAGACTTGCACAACAGAATTGCATACAGCATTAGTCGAGCTAATTGGAATCCCATTGGACCGGGAGTGGCGGGCGCTGGGATAATTGCGCCCCATGTCTCTCCTGCCCCACCAGCTCGAACTGCTCGCGCCCGCGCGCGACGCGGACATTGGCATCGAAGCCATCAACCACGGTGCCGACGCCGTCTACATCGGCGGCCCGGCCTTCGGCGCGCGCGCCGGAGCGGGCAACGACATCCGTGACATAGCGCGCCTGGTGCGCCACGCGCACCGCTTCAACAGCCGCATCTTCATCACGCTCAACACCATCCTGCGCGACGATGAGCTCGAAGAAGCGCGCCAAATGGCGTGGCAGGTGTACGAGGCCGGGGCCGATGCGCTGATCATCCAGGACATGGGCCTGCTCGAAATCGACATGCCGCCCATCCAGCTGCATGCCAGCACGCAGACCGACATCCGCACGCCCGAGAAGGCGCGCTTTCTACAAGACGCGGGGCTCTCGCAGATCGTGCTGGCGCGCGAGCTCACGGTGCAGCAGATCGCCGCAGTGCACAAGGCGCTGGGCCCGGTGGATGCGCCGGGGCGCGCCAACATCGAGTTCTTCATCCACGGCGCGCTGTGCGTGGCCTACAGCGGCCAGTGCAACATCAGCCATGCGCAGACCGGCCGCAGCGCCAACCGCGGCGATTGCAGCCAGGCCTGCCGCCTGCCCTACCAGGTGACCGACGCGCAGGGCCGCTTCATTGCGCACGACAAGCACGTGCTCAGCATGAAGGACAACAACCAGAGCGACAACCTGCGCGCCCTGATCGATGCCGGCGTGCGCAGCTTCAAGATCGAAGGCCGCTACAAGGACATGGGCTACGTGAAGAACATCACGGCCCACTACCGCACCCTCATCGACGGCATCATGGAAGAGCACGAGTCCTCGGGCCACCCGCTGTCGCGCTCGTCGAGCGGGCGCACCACGTTCACCTTCACACCCGACCCGCTGCAGAACTTCAACCGCGAGTTCACCGACTACTTCGTCACCGGCCGCAAGCAGGACATCGGCGCCTTCGACACCCCCAAGAACCCCGGCCAGGCCATCGGGTGGGTGACCAAGGTGGGCGCCGATTTCGTGGAGCTCGAAGTGAGCAGCCCCGCCACCGTGCTGCACAACGGCGACGGCCTGTGCTACTACGACCTGCACAAGGAGCTGGTGGGCATGGCCATCAACCGGGCCGAGCCCGTTTCGCCGCGCAGCACCACCCAGTGGCGCGTGTTCCCCAAAGACCCGATGGAGGGCTTCAAGGACCTGCGCCGGGGCACCGAGATCAACCGCAACCGCGACATGGACTGGGTGCGCACGCTCGACAAGAAGTCGAGCGACCGCCGCATCGGCCTGTGGGTCTACCTGTCCGAAACGCCAAGCGGCTTTGCCCTCACGCTGACCGATGAAGACGGCTATGCCGGCGGCGCCCAGCTCGACCACGCTCACCAGCCGGCCACCGACGCTGCCAAGGCCGACGCCAGCCTGCGCGAGCACCTGGCCCGCTTTGGCGCCACCCTCTTCGCGGTGAACGACGTGGGCCTGCAGCTCTCGCAGCCCTGGTTCATCCCCGCATCGGCCGTCAACGCCCTGCGCCGCGACGCGCTGGCCGACCTGGAGGCCAACCGCGCCAAGGGTTTCGAACGCCTGCAGCGCGCCACCCCGGTGGAGCCCCCCGCCCAGTACCCTGAGGACACGCTGAGCTTTCTGGGCAACGTCTTCAACCACAAGGCGCACAACTTCTACGTGCGCCACGGCGTGAAGGTGATCGATGCAACGTACGAGGCGCACGAGGAAGAAGGCGAAGTCAGCCTCATGATCACCAAGCACTGCGTGCGCTTCTCGATGAGCCTGTGCCCCAAGCAGGCCAAGGGCGTCACCGGCGTGCAAGGCACCATCAAGGCCGAGCCTTTAATGCTCATCAACGGCAAGGAAAAGCTAACGCTGCGCTTTGACTGCAAGCCCTGCGAGATGCACGTGGTGGGCAAGATCAAGCGGCAGGTGCTCAACCAGGCGCGCGAAACGCCGATGAACTTCTATCGCACGCGACCGCAGCAGGGCAATTGAAGGGGTTGCCGGCCTGGCAAATCATGGAGCAGGCGCTGGAGAGGGTGTGATGACCCGCCCGCCAGCCTGGCAAACGCTTGCGCCGGGTGGACCCAATCACAGCCCCTACACATCCCTTGCCAACCGCACCCCCGAAAACTGCCACCGCGCAGTCGCCGGAAAGAAGTTGCGGTACGTCGCCCGCACATGCCCCGCAGGCGTGGCGCACGAGCCGCCGCGCAGCACGTACTGATTGACCATGAACTTGCCGTTGTACTCGCCCACGGCGCCCTCGGCCGTGCGAAAGCCGGGGTACGGGGCGTAGCTCGATTGGGTCCACTGCCAGGCATCGCCAAACATCTGCGCCATGCCCCCACCCTCGGCCGCGCCGGGGTGCAGCAGGGCATCGGGGCCGTCGGCAAAATGGCCCTGCAGGGGCTGGCGCGCGGCGGCGCATTCCCACTCGGCCTCGGTGGGCAGGCGGGCGCCGGCCCAGCGGGCGTAGGCGTCGGCTTCGTAGTACGACAGGTGCACGGCGGGCAGTGCGCTGGCCAGAGGCACGAGGCCGGCCAGGGTGAACTCGTGCCATGCATCATCACCGCCCCGCCCCGCTGCGCGGTGCCAGTAGATCGGTTGTTCAAGGCCCTGCGCGGTGCGCCAGTCCCAGCCTTCGGCCAGCCAGTGCACGGGGTTGCGGTAGCCGCCGTCTTCGATGAAGGCGGCGTATTCGCCGTTGCTCACCAGGCGCGATGCCAGTGCGTGGGGCTGCAGGTAGACGCGGTGGCGCGGCAGTTCGTTGTCGAAGGCAAAGACGCCGCTGTTATTGCTATTGTTGCCGCCGGCATGGCCGATTTCGACCACGCCGCCGTCGCTGCGGTGCCAGGTGAGGGGCTGGGCGGGGCCGCTGCCGCCCATCGGCCGGAGGTCGTGGTACGCCGGGAACAGCGGGTTGCACGACAGCAGGTGCTTGATGTCGGTGACCAGCAGCTCCTGGTGCTGCTGCTCGTGGTGCAGGCCCAGCTCGACCAGGGCCAGCAGCCTGGCGTTGTCTGTGTGGCGGGCCAGCAGGCGTTGCACGCGCTCGTCCACGTTGGCGCGGTAGGCCAGCACCTCGGCGAGTGAGGGGCGCGTGAGCAGGCCGCGCTGCGGGCGCGGGTACTTGGCGCCCACGCCGTTGTAGTACGAATTGAACAGCACGCGAAACGCCGGGTGGAACGGCGCAAACGCCAGTTCGTGCGGCTCCAGCACAAAGGTCTCGAAGAACCAGGTGGTGTGCGCCAGGTGCCACTTGGCGGGGCTGGCGTCGGGCATGGACTGGGCGCAGGCGTCTTCCGCCGACAGCGGGGCCACCAGCGCCACCGAGCGCTGGCGCACGGCGGCGTAGTCGGCAGGCTGAGGAGGCGGGTGGGTCGTCGTCGCCAGCGTGTTCATCATCCTGCCAGTGTGCCCCAGCGTGGCGGCATTCGGCGGGGGCAATCGCGTGCCGTGCAATGGGGGCGGCGCAAGCCGCGTGTCAAGGCTGCGCATGCACCACCGCAAACCAGCCACGCGGGTCGGTCCAGGCCTGCGCGCGCGAGAAGCCAGCGCGCGCCAGCAGGTCGGTGAAGGCGGGCAGCGTGTACTTGTAGCTGTTCTCGGTGTGGATGCACTCGCCCGCCGCGAAGTCGCGCACACCACCGCCGGGCCAGCGCACCTGCAGGGGCGACATGGCCTGCAGGTGCATTTCGATGCGCGATTGCAGGGTGTTGAAGAAGGCCAGGTGGCGCCACTGCGCGGGGTCGAAGTCGCTGCCGATGAGGCGGTTCACATGCGCGAGCACATTGAGGTTGAAGGCGGCGGTAACGCCGGCGGCATCGTCGTACGCGGCCTCCAGCACGTCCACTTCCTTGGGCAGGTCGATGCCGATGAGCAGGCCTCCGTCTGCATCGGGCTCGCCTTCGGGGCCGTCTGCATCGACCAGCGCGCGCATCTGCTTGAGCAACTGCAGCGCATGCGGCGGGTCGAAGTTGCCGATCGACGAGCCGGGGTAGAACACCAGGCGCCCGGTGTGCGGAATGTCGGCCGGCAGGGTCACGCCGCGCGTCATGTCGGCACCCACGGCGCGCGCGTCCATGTGCGGAAACTCCTCGCGCATGCGGGCCACGGCGTCGTGCAGAAATTCGGCCGAAATGTCCACGCCCACGAAGCAGGCCGGTGCCAGTGTGCGGCACAGGGTGCGCGCCTTTTCGCAATTGCCGGCGCCCAGTTCGATCAGCGTGCGGCCCTGGCCCACGGCCTGGGCGATGGCGGCGGCGTGCTGCTGCATCACCGCGTGCTCGGTGCGCGTGGGGTAGTACTCGGGCAGGCGGGTGATGGACTCGAACAGCTCCGAGCCCAACTGGTCGTAGAAGTACTTGGGCGAGATGGTGGCGGGCTGCTGCAGCAGGCCCTCGGTGATCTCGCCGAACACCGACGGGTCTGCCAGCGTCTGGGCCGGCATGTCGACCTCGGCGCCGCCCGGCTCTGTGGGCAGGCCTTCAAAGGCTTCGAAGGCCAGGTGGGGTGGCTTGGCGTTCCAGGCCGCTTGGCGCGGCGCGCCCCGGGTTGGAAGCAAGGGCGACGGATTCTGGAGGAGTGCGTTGGCCATGGTTCGGAAGGTTAGCGGCGGGGCCGGGGCCCCCAAGTAGGACGATTGCGCATGTGCTCAGGTCGTGGCCACTAGGAACCTGTCGGACTTGGAAATCGTCGGCTGCAAATCGGCCGCAGCGGTCCATTTTTCACCGTCTTTTTGCCCCATAGCTTGGCTATGGGGCTGCAAATCCGGCAAAAACTGTCCTCGCTGAGGCCGATTTTCGCTTTCGACGCTCCAAGTCCGACAGGCTCCTAGGGTGCCGCTGCGCGGGCGGCATGGCGGGTGTGGCCTGTCATCAGGCCACGCCACAATCATGGGGCCCTGGCGCGGGCACGGCAAGCCCTGTTGTGGCTGGCCCGCATTTCGCTTGCAGACACATCTTTGCCACAAATACACCAGACAAGGACACCCCGACCCATGGATTCACTGACCCAGATCGCCCTGGGCTCCGCCGTCACCCTCGCCACCATGGGCCGCCGCACCGCCGCGTGGAAGGCCGTCTTCTGGGGCGCCGTGGCCGGCACCCTGCCCGACCTGGATGCCTTCATCGACCATGGCGATGCCATGCTCAACATGGTGCTGCACCGCAGCAGCAGCCATGCCCTGCTCACCCTCACACTTTTGTCAGGCCCGCTGGCCTGGCTGGTCGCACGCCTGCATGGCGAAATGCCGCAGATGCTGCGCTGGTGGCTGGCCTTGTGGCTGGCGCTGGTCACCCACCCGCTGCTCGATGCGATGACGGTCTATGGCACGCAGCTGCTGTACCCGTTCACCAACCACCCGTACGGCGTGGGCAGCGTGTTCATCATCGACCCGCTGTACACCGTGCCACTGGTCATCGGGGTGGTGGCGGCACTGGTGGCGCGCGGGCGCGATGGCCGGCGCGGCCTGCGCTGGAATGCCTGGGCACTGGTGTTCAGCACCGCCTACCTGGGCTTTGGCCTGCTGGCGCAGCAGCATGTGGAGGGCATTGCGCGTGCCTCGCTGCAGTCAGAGGGCATCACTGTGGAGCGCGTGCTGGTGACGCCCGCGCCGTTTTCTGCCGTGCTGTGGCGCGTGGTGGCGATGACGCCCACGCACTATCTGGAGGGCTTTCGCTCGCTGGCCGATGGCGGCAACCAGCCCATGCGCTGGACGCGGCATGAGCGCGGAGCGGACCTGTTCGCCACCTACCAGGGCAACGTGCATGTGCAGCGCCTCTCGCGCTTCACCCACGGCTTCTACCGCATGAACGAGGCGGGCGGGCATGTCTACATCACCGACCTGCGCATGGGCATGGAACCCGCGTACTCGTTCCACTTCGACATCGGCACGCCGCAGCAGGTGCTGGCCGGCACCGCCCGGGCCCGGCAGGAGTGGCAGCGGCCCGACCTGGAGACCGCCCTGCCCTGGCTGTGGCGGCGCATGTGGGCGCTCGATGACGGCCCCCTGCACCCACCGCCAGGCACCGGGCCGAAAACGCCCGTGCCGACGGCCACCCCAGCGGGCTGAGCACGCAGGCAGCGGTACAGGCGGCGCTGCTGGCAGCAGCCGTCTGTATCTTGCCGGGCAAGGCAGCTGCGCATAGAGTGATCGGTCCACCGACCACCCGAGGCCCCGCCATGCTCCAGATGCGCCCCAGCTGCGAATGCTGCGACAAAGACCTGCCCCCTGATACGACTGCCGCGCGCATCTGCACCTTCGAGTGCACCTTCTGCAGCACCTGTGCGGGCGGCCCGCTGGGTGGCATCTGCCCCAACTGCGGCGGTGAGCTGCTGCAGCGCCCGCGCCGGCCCGCATCCAAGCTCGCGAAGTTTCCCGCGTCAACCGAACGCGTGCACAAACCGCAAGGCTGCGGCCCGGTGCTGGCATGAACGCGACCACCCTGCTGGTTTTTGCGCTCGTTGCGTTGGTGGCCATTGCCACGCCCGGCCCCACGGTGCTGCTGGCGCTGGCCAATGGTTCGCGCTATGGCGTGCGCCGCGCCGTGCCGGGCATGCTGGGCGCGGTGGCATCGGACTTCGTGCTGGTAGGCGCGGTGGCGCTGGGCCTGGGCGCGCTGCTGGCGGCCTCGGAGTTCTGGTTCTCGGTCGTCAAATGGGTGGGGGCCGCCTACCTGGCATGGCTCGGCGTGCGCCTGCTGCGCTCGCAGGGCGGGCTGGACCTGTCGCAGGCCGGCGGTGCCGAGGGCGTGACGGCCCGCGGCATCTTTGCCAAGTCGTTCCTGGTGGCGGTCACCAATCCCAAGGGCTATCTGTTCTGCTCGGCCCTGTTGCCGCAGTTCATCGATGCGAATGCACCGCAGTGGCCGCAGTACGCCGCCATTGCGGTGGTGTTCGCCGGCCTGGATTTCGCGGTGATGCTGGCCTATGCCATCGTGGGCGCGAAGGCGGTGCAGTTGCTGCACCGCCGCGCCGTGCTCTGGCTCGACCGCTGCTGCGGCGGTGCGCTGCTGGCCTTGGCTGGGTCGTTGGCGTTCTACCGCCGAAGCGCCTAGAACCGGTAGCCCAGGCCGATGCCGAACAGAACGGGATCGACCTTGAAGGTACCGGCTTTCACACCGCCCGCGAACACATCGGTCTGGATATAGACCTTCTTCACGTCCACGTTCAGGTAAAGGTTCCTGGACAGGGGAATGTCCACCCCGGCCTGCAGGGCCGCGCCCCAGCTGCTCTTGTCAATGCCCACGCCGGCGGGCAGGTGCACGCTGGAAAAGCGCGTGTAGTTCAGGCCTGCGCCCACATAGGGCTTGAAGCCGGGGGCGTCGAAGTGGTACTGCAGCAGCAGCGAGGGCGGCAGGTGCTTGAGCGTGCCGATCTTGCCGCCGAGGGTGCTGGCGCGCACGTCGTGCTTCTGCGGCACGGTCAGGACCAGCTCGGCGGCGATGTTCTTGGTGAAGAAGTAGGAGACGTCGACCTCGGGGATCACCTTGTCGTTGATCGACAGGCCCAGGCCGGTGCTGTCCTTGTTGGCGCTGCCCAGGTTCACGGCGCGGGCACGCACCAGCCAGGGGCCGTTGGCGTCTTGTACGCCTTGTGCCATGGTGGCGCCGGATGCCAGCGCGCAGGCGGCCACCAGGGCCAGTTTCAGCAGCTTGTTGTTGTTCATGGGAGCGATTGGTTCGATGCGGTTGAACGGGGACGACCCCCGTGCAGGCATTGGGCCCCCACGCGCACCGATGCGCCTTGCCACATATCAACCATCGGCACCGCTGGCGCGGCGCGCCACCGACCCAGCGCCCAGGCTTCGATCTGGATCAACAATCTGTGCGCCACCCGCGGCGCATGAAACTGGCGCGGCCTAAGCCAGCGCCCCCGCGCAAGGGCCGCCCCGCCGCGCTGGGGGCGTCCCCCTCCCGAATCGCGTAGCGAGTCGAGAGAGGGGTGAAGGCGCGCAGCGCCTCAGGGGATGCTTCACTTCAGTGCGCGGCCGCGCCCTTGCCACGCATTTTCTGCACGGCGGTCACCACGGCCACCACCAGGCCGCCGGCGATGATGCCCACCACGCCGTTGAGCAGGTTGGGCACCAGCACGGCCCACAGCCCGCCCACGGGCCACAGGGCGGACGCAGCGCCTGCCCCCTCCACGGCATGGTGCAGGGCCGGCACGCCATGCACCAGGATGCCGCCGCCCACCAGGAACATGGCGGCGGTGCCGGCGATGGACAGGAACTTCATGAGCCAGGGCGCCGCATTGACGATGCCCGTGCCCAGTGCCTTGGCCACGGCGCTGCTCTTGCTGTTGAGCCACAGGCCCAGGTCGTCGAGCTTGACGATGCCCGCCACCAGGCCATACACCCCCACCGTCATGATGGCGGCAATGCCCACCAGCACGGCCACCTGCTGCGCGAACGAGGCCGCGGCCACCGTGCCCAGCGTGATGGCGATGATTTCTGCCGAGAGGATGAAGTCGGTGCGCACGGCACCCTTGATCTTGTCCTTTTCCATGGCCACGAGGTCGACGGCGGGGTTGGCATTGGCCTGGGCACGGCTTTCGTGCTCGGCCTCGTCCTTGCTCTCGCTGTGCAGGAACTTGTGGGCGATCTTCTCGAAGCCCTCGAAGCACAGGAAGGCGCCGCCGATCATCAGCAGCGGCGTGACGGCCCAGGGCGCGAAGGCGCTGATCAACAGCGCCGCCGGCACCAGGATGGCCTTGTTGACCATGGAGCCCTTGGCGACGGCCCAGACCACCGGGAGCTCGCGATCGGCGCGCACGCCGGTGACCTGCTGGGCGTTGAGCGCCAGGTCATCGCCCAGCACGCCGGCCGTCTTCTGTGCGGCCACCTTGGTCATGACCGACACGTCGTCGGCCATGGCGGCGCTCTTCTTGGCCGCCACCTTGGTCATGAGGGCGACGTCGTCGAGGATGGTGGCGATATCGTCCAACAGGGCTAGAAGGCTGCCAGCGGCCATGGGATGTCCTTGGGTGGTGGTTCGGTCAAAACATGGACTATAGCAATGACCCGGGTCAATTCCACACATCTGGGGTCACCGCGCAGCATGGCGCAGGCCCTGCAGAGGCCTTGCCCGCCGCGCCTTCGGCAAAAGGCGCATACTCGGCGGCCATACCACCAACCTTTTGGGGTCCCTTGACAACGGGCTTCTCGCCCGAGCCATGCCAGGCTACCTCACCAAGCAAGACAGCGTCCCGATCGCGGGCGCTGCGAATCTCATCATCCGTTCGCTGCTGGACAGGCAGCAGTTTTCCGACCCCCTGGGCGAAGCCGAGCGGCTGGGCATCTCGTCCGCCCTGTGGCCGCTGTTCGGCCTGCTGTGGCCTTCGGGCACGCAACTGGCCGAACGCATGGCCACCCGGCCGCTGCAGGCCGGCGAACGCGTGCTGGAGATCGGCTGTGGCCTGGGCCTGGCCAGCCTGGTGTGCCACCGGCGCGGCGTGGACATCACCGCCAGCGACGGCCACCCGCTGGCCGACCGCTTTCTGCTCGAAAACCTGCGGCTGAACGCCCTGCCGCCCATGAAGTACTGCGCCGGCCACTGGAACCCGCCTGAAAGCACCCCGTGCGATGGCCCGGCCCCCAGCACCGTGAGCGGCCGCTTCGACCTGATCATGGGCAGCGACGTGCTCTACGAGCGCGACGCGCGCGCCACCCTGGCCGGCTTCATCGACCGCCATGCCGAGGTGGGCGCGCAGATCTGGATCGTGGACCCCGACCGCGGCAACCGCAGCGCCTTCCACAAACAGATGGCGGTGCACCGCTTCGAGGTGGTGGAAGAGCGCCTGGACCACCCGGCCCTGGGCGACCGCCCCGCCTACAAGGGCCGATTGCTGGTGTACCAGCGGGCTGCGCTGGAAAGCTGAGACAGCCAACCGCTGGCCCATTAAAAACGGGGCCGAAGCCCCGTCTTGATCGCGGTTACGGCCTTTCGGCCATGCCAGCGGTCAGCCGACCCACTTGCGGGCATTGCGCCAGATGCGCATCCACGGGCTCAGCTGGCTGCGGTCTTCGCTGGTCCAGCTCATCTGCACGTTGCGGAACACGCGCTCGGCGTGCGGCATCATGGCCGTGAAGCGGCCATCGGCCGTGGTCACGGCGGTGAGGCCGCCCGCGCTGCCGTTGGGGTTGAAGGGGTACTGCTCGGTGGCCGCGCCGTGGTTGTCCACATAGCGCATGGCGGCAATCGCCTTGTCGGCATTGCCCCGGTAGCGGAAGTTGGCATAGCCCTCGCCGTGCGCCACGGCGATTGGCAGGCGGCTGCCGGCCATGCCCTGGAAGAACAGGCTCGGCGATTCGAGCACCTCCACCATCGACAGGCGGGCCTCGAAGCGCTCGCTCTGGTTGGTGGTGAAGCGCGGCCAGTCCTGCGCGCCGGGGATGATGTCGGCCAGCTCGGCAAACATCTGGCAGCCGTTGCACACCCCGAGGCCGAAGGTGTCCGTGCGGCCGAAGAAGCCCTGGAACTGCGCGGCCAGCACCGGGTTGAAGGTGATGCTGCGCGCCCAGCCGATGCCGGCGCCCAGGGTGTCGCCATAGCTGAAGCCACCGCAGGCGACCACGCCCTTGAAATCTGCCAGCTGGGCACGCCCGGTCTGCAGGTCGGTCATGTGCACGTCGTAGGCCTCGAAGCCCGCTTCGGTGAAGGCATAGGCCATCTCGATGTGCGAGTTCACGCCCTGCTCGCGCAGGATCGCGACCTTGGGGCGCGCGAGGTTGAGGTAGGGCGCGGCCACGTTCTCGGCCGGGTCGAAGCCCAGGTGCACATGCATGCCGGGGTCAGCCGGGGCGCCGGCAGCGGCGTGCTCGGCATCGGCGTTGGCGGGGTTGTCGCGCTGCTGGCAGATCTTCCAGCTCACGGCGTCCCACACCTGGTGCAGGTCGACCAGGGGCGCGCTGAACACGGCCTTGGCATCGCGCCAGACCTGCAGCTCGCCCTTGCCGGCGTCGATGGGCGAGGACACGGGGCGCGTCTTGCCCACGAAGTGGCTGAAGCGCGACAGGTGGTGCTCGCGCAGCAGCTGCATCACCTCGTTGCGCTCGGCGGTGCGCACCTGCAGCAGCACGCCCAGCTCTTCGTTGAACAGGGCCTTGAGCGTCAATTCTTCACGGCGCGCGCTGACCTGGGAGGCCCAGTTCTTGGCGTCGCCGGTTTCCATGCGGCTGTCGCTGATGCCATCGCCCTCGGTAACCAACAGGTCCACGTTGAGCGACACGCCCACGTGGCCGGCAAAGGCCATTTCGGCGGCAGCGGCCAGCAGGCCGCCATCGCTGCGGTCATGGTAGGCCAGGATCTGGCCCTTGGCGCGCAGCGCGTTCACCGCGTTGACCAGGTTCACCAGGTCCTGCGGGTCATCCAGGTCGGGCACCACGTCACCGCTCTGCTCCAGCGTCTGGCCCAGGATGCTGCCGCCCATGCGGCTCTGGCCCTTGCCCAGGTCCACCAGCACCAGGGTGGTGTCGGCTTCGGTCGCGTCAAGCTGCGGCGTGAGGGTGCCGCGCACGTCGGCCAGCGAGGCGAAGGCGCTCACGATCAGGCTCACGGGCGAGGTGACCTTCTTCTTGTCGCCACCCTCTTGCCACTGCGTGCGCATGGACAGCGAATCCTTGCCCACGGGGATGGAGATGCCCAGCGCCGGGCACAGCTCCATGCCCACGGCCTTCACCGTGGCGTACAGCGCCGCGTCTTCACCGGGTTCGCCGCAGGCGGCCATCCAGTTGGCGCTGAGCTTGACGCGCGGCAGCTCGATGGGCGCAGCCAGCAGGTTGGTGATGGCCTCGGCCACGGCCATGCGGCCCGATGCGGGCGCATTGATGGCGGCCAGCGGCGTGCGCTCGCCCATGCTCATGGCCTCGCCGGCAAAGCCCTTGTAGTCGGCCAGGGTCACGGCGCAGTCGGCCACGGGCACCTGCCAGGGGCCGACCATCTGGTCGCGGTGCGACAGGCCGCCCACCGTGCGGTCGCCGATGGTGATGAGGAAGCGCTTGGACGCCACCGTAGGGTGGGCCAGCACGTCGATCACGGCCTTCTGCAGCGGCACGCCGGTCAGGTCCATGGGCGCGAACTGGCGCTCCACCGTGGCCACGTCGCGGTGCATCTTGGGCGGCTTGCCCAAGAGCACATTCATCGGCATGTCGACGGGGTTCTTCTGGTCGCCAGCGGCCACGGCCGTGTCTTCCAGCACCAGCTGCCGCTCTTCGGTGGCGGTGCCGATCACGGCGAAGGGGCAGCGCTCGCGCTCGCAGAAGGCCTGGAACTGCGCCAGCGAACCGGGCGCGATGGCCAGCACATAGCGCTCCTGGCTCTCGTTGCTCCAGATTTCCTTGGGCGCCATGCCCGACTCTTCGAGCGGCACGGCGCGCAGGTCGAAGCGCGCGCCGCGGCCGGCGTCGTTGGTCAGCTCGGGGAAGGCGTTGGACAGGCCGCCCGCACCCACGTCGTGGATGGCCAGGATGGGGTTGGCATCGCCCTGCGCCCAGCAGTGGTTGATGACCTCCTGCGCACGGCGCTCGATCTCGGGGTTGCCGCGCTGCACGGAGTCGAAGTCGAGCTCGGCCGCATTCGTGCCGGTGGCCATGGAGCTGGCGGCACTGCCGCCCATGCCGATGCGCATGCCCGGGCCGCCCAGCTGGATCAGCAGCGAGCCGGCGGGGAACTCGATCTTCTTCGTAAGGCCCGCGTCGATCACGCCCACGCCGCCCGCGATCATGATGGGCTTGTGGTAGCCGCGCTGCACACCACCCACGTTCTGCTCGTACTCGCGGAAGTAGCCCGCCAGGTTGGGCCGGCCGAATTCGTTGTTGAAGGCCGCGCCGCCCAGGGGGCCTTCGACCATGATCTGCAGCGGGCTGGCGATGTGCTCGGGCTTGCCGACCTCGCTGCCCCAGAGCTTGGATACCGTGAAGCCAGTCAGGCCCGCCTTGGGCTTGGAGCCGCGGCCGGTGGCGCCTTCGTCGCGGATTTCACCGCCCGCGCCGGTGGAGGCACCGGGGAAGGGCGAGATCGCCGTGGGGTGGTTGTGCGTTTCCACCTTCATCAGCACATGCTGGGTGGCTTCGCTCTTGGCATAGCCCACTGCGCCGGCATCGCCCATGCGCGCCAGGAAGCGCTCGACCTGGTGGCCTTCCATGACCGAGGCATTGTCGGAGTAGGCGATCACCGTGTGCTGGGGTGCCAGCTGGTGGGTGTTGCGGATCATGCCGAACAGGCTCTTGTCCTGCGCCACGCCGTCGATGGTGAACTCGGCGTTGAAGATCTTGTGGCGGCAGTGCTCGCTGTTGGCCTGGGCGAACATCATCAGCTCGACGTCGCTGGGGTTGCGCGCCAGGCCCGTGAAGGCATTGACCAGGTATTCGATCTCGTCCTCGGCCAGGGCGAGGCCGAAACGGGTGTTGGCGGCCTCCAGCGCGGCGCGGCCGCCGCCGAGCACATCCACATGCTCCATGG
Source organism: Acidovorax sp. (assembly GCF_034519795.1). Taxonomy (GTDB): domain Bacteria; phylum Pseudomonadota; class Gammaproteobacteria; order Burkholderiales; family Burkholderiaceae_C; genus Acidovorax. The sequence goes on along the minus strand of NZ_JAXHOB010000031.1, from coordinate 245,324 downwards.
GCGCGGGCTGCAGCTCGGTGAACAGGGCGGCGGCGCCGCTGCGGTCGGCCACCACCGATTCGGTCATGCGGTCGTGCAGCAGGGCGGCGACCTGGGCCACCTGGTCGGCGCTCAGCTCGGGCGTGCCGCCCAGCAGGCCGGGCTTGAGGGCCACGCGGTATTCGGTGATGCGCTCCACGCGGCGAATCGCGATGCCGCAGTTGCGCGCGATGTCGGTGGCCTTGGAGGCCCAGGGCGAGAGCGTGCCCAGGCGCGGGGTGACGACGATGACCGCGCCATTGTCCGGGCCGGCGTAGGGGTCGCCGTAGGTCAACAGGGCCGCCAGGCGCTCCTGCTCTTCCGCCGAGGGTGCCGCATCGGTGGCCACCAGGTGCACGAAGCGCGCAGCGATGCCGGTGATCTTGGGGTGGATGGCCTCGAGGGCAGGCTGGAGTTGCTGGGCGCGAAAGGTGCTGAGGGCGTTGCCGCCCGCCAGCGTGGTCATGTGCAAGGTCACGGTAGCGGCCTGTTGGGGTGTGAGGGGTACGGTGGGCGCCGCCGCCATCCGAAAAACGCAGGCTTGGTGGCGGTTAGCCTCCCATTTTAACCGGCGCCGCTAAGCCGCATGCGGCCTCACGTCCGCAATGGGATAATCCCTGCATGAGCATCACCATCAAAACTGCACAGGACATCGAGGGCATGCGCGTGGCATGCCGCCTGGCGTCTGAAGTGCTGGACTACATCGCCCCCCACATCAAGCCCGGCATCACCACCAACGAGATCGACCGGCTGGCCGCCGAATGCATGGTCCAGCAGGGCACGATTTCGGCCACGGTGGGCTACCAGCCGCCGGGCTACCCGCCCTACCCCAAGTCGCTGTGCACCTCGGTCAACAACGTGGTGTGCCATGGCATCCCCAACGACAAGCCCCTGAAAAAGGGCGACATCGTGAACGTGGACGTCACCGTGATCACCAAGGAAGGCTGGTACGGTGACAACAGCCGCATGTACCTGATCGGCGAAACCTCCATCGCTGCCAAGCGCCTGTGCGCGGTGACCTTCGACGCCATGTGGCATGGCATCGTGCAGGTCAAGCCCGGCGCCCACCTGGGCGACATTGGCCACGCCATCCAGAAGTTTGCCGAAGGCCTGGGGTTTTCCATCGTGCGCGAGTTCTGCGGCCACGGCATCGGCCAGCGCTTCCATGAAGAGCCCCAGGTGCTGCACTATGGCAAGCCCGGAACGCTCGAAGAGCTCAAGCCCGGCATGGTGTTCACCATCGAGCCCATGATCAACGCCGGCCGCCGCGAGGTGAAGGACCATGGCAACGACGGCTGGACCATCGTCACCAAGGACCACAGCCTCTCGGCCCAGTGGGAGCACACGGTACTGGTCACCGAGACGGGCTACGAGGTGATGACGTTGTCGGCTGGCTCGCCGCCGCTGCCGTCCTTTGTGACCGCCACAAAGACATAAAAAGTCAGCGGGAAACCCGCTGCGCACGACTCTTGCGTGGAACACTGCATGGCCATATCGACTGCAACGCCCCTATCGTCCATGACCGAAATCCACGCCCTTCGGGACGCCTACCGCCGCGACAAGGCGGCGCTGATGGCCTCCATCCAGGCCACCGGCGCGTCCACGCGCGGCATCCGCGTGCTGCTGCGCAAGCTCTCCACCCTGGCGGGCAGCCTGCTGCAGGAGCTGTGGCGCCGGGCCGAGCTGCCGCCCGACCTGGCGCTGGTGGCGGTGGGCGGCTTTGGCCGCGACCAGCTGTTTCCGTATTCCGACGTGGATGTGCTGCTGCTGCTGCCCGATGACCGCGCGGCCGATGGCTGCAGCGTGCTGCGCGCCCAGCTCGAAGGCTTCATCGGCAGTTGCTGGGATGCGGGGCTGGAGATCGGCTCCAGCGTGCGCACCATTGCCGAATGCCTGGCCGAGTCGGCCGCCGACGTGACCGTGCAGACCTCGCTGCTCGAAGCGCGGCAGATCTGCGGCAGCACCGAGCTGTTTGCCCGCTTCCAGGCCCGGTACCTGGAGCAGATGGACCCCCAGGCCTTTCTGGTGGCCAAGACGCTGGAGATGCGCCAGCGCCACAACAAGTACGAGAACACCCCCTACGCGCTGGAGCCCAATTGCAAGGAGTCGCCCGGTGGCCTGCGCGACCTGCAGATGATCCTGTGGGTGGCCCGCGCGGCGGGCCTTGGCAGCACCTGGAAGGAACTGGCCGCCAACGGCATGGCCACGGCCTTCGAGGTGCGCCAGATCGAGCGCAACGAGGCCGTGCTGTGCCTGATCCGCGCGCGCCTGCATGCAGCCGCCGGCCGGCACGAGGACCGGCTGGTGTTCGACCTGCAGACCGCCGTGGCCGAGTCCTTCGGCTACCGCTCGCAGGCGCCCGACGGCTCGCGCCTGCCGATGCGCGCCAGCGAGGCCATGATGCGCCGCTACTACTGGGCGGCCAAGGCGGTTTCGCAGCTCAGCCAGATTTTGCTGCTCAACATCGAGGAGGCGCTCAACCCCTCGGCCCACGAACTGCGCCCCATCAACGGGCGCTTCTTCGAAAAATCGGGCCTGATCGAGGTGGCCAGCGACGACCTGTACCTCAAGGACCCGCACGCCATTCTGGAGACCTTTCTGCTCTACCAGACCACGGTGGGGCTCAAGGACCTGTCGGCGCGCACGCTGCGGGCGCTGTACAACGCGCGCGGCGTGATGGACGGGGCCTTTCGCAGCGACCCGGTGAACCGCGCCGCCTTCATGCGCATCCTGCAGCAGCCCGCAGGCATCACGCACGCCATGCGGCTCATGAACCAGACCTCGGTGCTGGGGCGCTACCTGTGGGCGTTTCGCGGCATCGTGGGGCAGATGCAGCACGACCTGTTCCACGTCTACACGGTGGACCAGCACATCCTGATGGTGCTGCGCAATGTGCGCCGCTTCTTCATGGCCGAGCACGCGCACGAGTACCCTTTCTGCTCGCAACTGGCCGGCGGCTGGGACAAGCCCTGGCTGCTGTACCTGGCCGCGCTGTTCCACGACATCGGCAAGGGCCGCGGCGGCGACCATTCGCAGATCGGTGCCATGGAAGTGCGGCGCTTTTGCCGCCAGCACAAGGTGGACCGCGAAGACGGCCAGCTCGTCGAATTCCTGGTCAGCGAGCACCTGGCCATGAGCCGCATCGCGCAGAAGGAAGACCTGAGCGACCCCGACGTGATCGCCGCCTTCGCCAAACGCGTGGGCAACGAACGCTACCTCACGGCGCTGTACCTGCTCACGGTGGCCGACATCCGCGGCACCAGCCCCAAGGTGTGGAACGCCTGGAAGGGCAAGCTGCTCGAAGACCTGTACCGGGCCACGCTGCGCGCCCTGGGCGGGCGGGCGCCCGATGCGGCGGCCGAGGTCGAGGCGCGCAAGCGCGAGGCCCTGGTGCTGCTCGCGCTGAGCGCCCTGCCCTTCGAGGCGCACAAGGCCCTGTGGGCCACGCTGGACGTGAGCTACTTCATGCGCCACGAGGCCGCCGACATCGCCTGGCACACGCGCCACCTGTCGCGCCATGTGGGCGCGCCACGCGCCGTGGTGCGTGCGCGCCAGTCGCTGGCCGGCGATGGCCTGCAGGTGATGGTCTACGCGCCCGACCAGGAAGACCTGTTCGCGCGCATCTGCGGCTACTTCGACCGTGCGGGCTTCAGCATCCTGGATGCGCGCGTGCACACGGCCAACAACCAGCATGCGCTCGATACCTTCCAGATCGTGGCCGACGACCAGGCCGGCCACTACCGCGAACTGACCCACATGGTGGAAAGCGACCTGGTGCACGTGATCGAGGAAGGCGGCCCGCTGCCCGAGCCCACGCGCAAGCGCGTCTCGCGCCGGGTCAAGAGCTTCCCCATCGCCCCGCGGGTCACCCTGCGCCCGGATGAGAAGGCACAGCGCTGGCTGCTGGCCATTTCGGCCAGCGACCGCGCCGGCCTGCTCTACCTGGTGGCGCGGGTACTGGCGCAGCACCACCTGAGTGTGCAGCTGGCCAAGGTCAGCACCCTGGGCGAGCGGGTGGAAGACACCTTTCTGGTGCAGGGCCCGGAGCTGCAGAACAATGCGCGACAGATCCAGATCGAAACCGAGCTGCTGCGCGAGTTGAGCGCCTGAGGTGCAGGCCGTCAGGCCACCGCTGGCAACTTGTCGAGCAGTTTGTCCAGCGTGACCGGGTAGTCGCGCACGCGCACGCCCGTGGCGTTGAAAACCGCGTTGGCAATGGCAGCGCCCACCCCGCACAGGCCGAGTTCACCAACGCCCTTGGCCTTCATGGGCGACGAGGTCGGGTCGGTCTCGTCCAGGAAGACCACCTCCTGGTGCGGAATGTCGGCATGCACCGGCACCTCGTAGCTGGCCAGGTCGTGGTTCACGAAGAAGCCCTGGCGCTTGTCCACGGCCAGGTCTTCCATCAGTGCGGCGCCCACCCCCATGGTCATGGCGCCGATGACCTGGCTGCGCGCGGTCTTGGGGTTGAGGATGCGGCCCGCAGCGCACACGGCCAGCATGCGGCGCACGCGGATCTCGCCGGTGGCCACGTCCACCCCCACCTCCACGAAGTGCGCGCCGAAGGTCGATTGCTGGAGTTTTTTCTGCAGGTCACCGTATTCGATGCTGTCCTCGACCACGAGCTCGCCGTCGGCCGCCGCATCGGCCAGGGGCACGGAGCGTTCGCCCGCACGCACCATGCCATCGGCGAACTGGGCCGCCTCGGGTGGCATGCCCAGCTTGTGCGCAATGGCTTCGCGCAGCTTCACGCAGGCCGCATACACCCCCGCAGTGGAAGAGTTGCCGCCCCACTGCCCGCCCGAGCCGGCGGACACCGGGAACGCCGAGTCGCCCAGCCGCACCATGACCTTGCCGACCGGCACGCCCAGCATTTCGGCAGCCGTCTGCGCGATGATGGTGTACGAGCCCGTGCCGATGTCGGTCATGTCGGTTTCCACCGTCACCACGCCGCGCTGGCTAAGCCGCACGCGCGCGCCGGACTTCATCGCCAGGTTGTTGCGGAACGCCGCCGCCACGCCCAGGCCCACGAGCCAGCGGCCATCGCGCACCTGGCCGGGCTCGGCCCGGCGCTGACTCCAGCCGAAGCACTGGGCGCCGGTGCGCAGGCACTCGATGAGCTGGCGCTGCGAGAAGGGGCGCTCGGGCTTTTCAGGGTCCACCTGGGTGTCGTTGATGACGCGGAACTCCACTGGGTCGATGCCCAGCTTGGTGGCCATCTCGTCCATCGCGATTTCCAATGCCATCATGCCCGGCGCCTCACCGGGTGCGCGCATGGCATTGCCCTCGGGCAGGTCAAGCACGGCCAGGCGCGTGGCCGTGAGGCGGTGGGCACCGGCATAGAGCAGCCGCGTCTGGTTCACGGCCGTCTCGGGCTTGCCCTGCGGCAGGTCGCCCGACCAGCTCTCGTGCGCGATGGCACTGATCTTGCCGTTTTGGGCCGCGCCGATGCGGATGCGCTGGATGGTCGCGGGGCGGTGCGTGGTGTTGTTGGCGATCAGGGGCCGCTGCAGCGCCACCTTCACGGGCTGGCGCGCCGCCTTGGCGCCCAGGGCGGCCAGCAGCACGTCGGCACGGATGAAGAGCTTGCCGCCGAAGCCGCCGCCCACGAAGGGCGAGACTAGGCGCACCTTGTCCTTGGGGATGCCCAGCGTCTTGGCCAGGTCGCCCACGCTCCAGTCCACCATCTGGTTCGATGTCCACACGGTGAGCTTGTCGCCGGTCCAGGCCGCCGTGGTGGCGTGCGGCTCCATCATGGCGTGCGAGTGGTCGGGCGTGGTGTAGGTGGCATCGTGCTGCACCGGCGAGGCATCGAAGGCCTTGTCGAAATGGCCTTTGCGGGTGTCCGCTGGAGAGCCGTCCTGCTCGGGCGGCTTGTGCGCCGAAGGGCGCGCTGCGGCCAGGTCGAACTGACCCGGCGTGCGGGCGTACTGCACCTTCACCAACTGGGCCGCCGCGCGCGCCTGCTCGAAGGTACCGGCCACCACCAGGGCGATGGCCTGGTGGTAGTGCTGCACCTCGGGGCCGGCGAGCAGTTTGGCGGTGTTGAATTGGCCCTGGCCCAGCGTGCCCGCCGTCTTGGCCGTCACGATGGTGATCACGCCGGGCGCGCCCTGCGCGGCACGCAGGTCCATGGACTCGATGCGGCCCTTGGCAATGGCCGCGCCGACCACGACACCGTAGGCGGGGCGGGCAACTGCGTCATGGCGCTCATAGGCATAGGGCGCCGTTCCGCTGGTCTTCATCGGCCCGTCGATGCGGTCGGTGGCCTGGCCGATGGCGCGCAGTTGGTCGATGGGGTTGTTGGTGGCGGGTGTGTCGAATTTCATGCGTCAGCTCCTTGCCTGCGCCAGCACGGCGGCAAGGGTGCGCTCGGCCAGCGTGATCTTGAAGGCGTTGTCGTGCCCTGGCTGGGCGCCGGCCAACAGCTTGGCCATCGCAGCCCTTGCACCATTGGGCAGCTCGGCCTCGGCCGCCTCCACGCGCCAGGGCTTGTGGGCCACGCCGCCCAGCGCAACGCGGCCGGTGCCGTTGCGCTGCACGATGGCCGCCACCGACACCAGCGCAAAGGCATACGAGGCACGGTCGCGCACCTTGCGGTAGATGTGCGCACCGCCCACCGGCCGCGGCAGCGTCACGGAGGTGATGAGTTCCCCGGGGGCCAGCACGGTCTCCACATGCGGCGTGGTACCGGGCAGGCGGTGGAAGTCGGCGATGGGGATCACGCGCGTGCGACCGTCGCCGCGCACGGTTTCCACCCTGGCGTCGAGCACGCGCAGCGCCACCGCCATGTCGCTCGGGTGCGTGGCGATGCAGGCCGGGCTGGTGCCGATCACCGCATGCTGGCGCGTGACCCCGCCGATGGCGCTGCAGCCGCTGCCGGGCTGGCGCTTGTTGCAGGGCATGTGGGTGTCGTAGAAATACGGGCAGCGCGTGCGCTGCAGCAGGTTGCCAGCCGTGGTGGCCTTGTTGCGCAATTGGCCCGAGGCACCGGCTAGCAGTGCGCGCGAGAGCACGGCATAGTCGCGGCGCACGCGCTCGTGCGCGGCCAGGTCGGTGTTGCGCACCAGCGCGCCGATGCGCAGGCCGCCGTCCAGCGTGGGCTCGACCCGGTCGAGCTGCAATGCGTTCACGTCCACCAGGTGCACGGGGTTCTCGATCTGCAGCTTCATCAGGTCCAGCAGGTTGGTGCCGCCCGCGATGAACTTGGCGCCGGGAACCCGGTCGATGGTAGCGGCCGCCTCGGCAGGGGTCTGGGCGCGCTCGTAGGTAAAAGGCTTCATGCTTTGGCTCCCGCTGCCACTTCCGTGATGGCATCCACGATGTTCGAGTAGGCGCCGCAGCGGCAGATGTTGCCGCTCATGCGCTCGCGCAGCTCATCGGGCGACAGCAGCGGCCGCGCCGTGAGGTCGGCGCTCACATGGCTGGGGATGCCGCGGCGGATCTCGTCGAGCATGCCCACGGCAGAGCAGATCTGGCCCGGCGTGCAGTAACCGCATTGGTAACCATCGTGCTTGACGAAGGCCGCCTGCAGGGGGTGCAGGTTGCGCGGCGTGCCCAAACCTTCCACGGTGGTGACCTGCGCGCCCTCGTGCATCACGGCCAGCGTGAGGCACGAGTTGATGCGCCGGCCATCCACCATCACCGTGCAGGCGCCGCACTGGCCATGGTCGCAGCCCTTCTTGGTGCCGGTGAGCTGCAGGTGCTCGCGCAAGGCGTCGAGCAGCGTGGTGCGGGTGTCCAGCTCCAGCTCGCGCGGCTGGCTGTTGACGATAAACGTGACCTTGGCCATAGGGGTGGGAACGGTGACGCCTGGCGGCTGCGCCGGTGTCTGGGCGTGGACGGGCAAGGCCGCTGTCGCCGCGCCGGAAGCAGCGCCGACGATCAGCAGATCGCGCCGGGAGATCGGCAGCGCAGTCGCTTGTTGCATGTTTTTGTCCTGTGGGGGCGGATCGGTACATGCTGGGCGCTGCAGACTGCCGCGCCATGGCGGCTGTGTCCTGATTTTTTGTAGGACCAGGCGCCGCCCTCCCCAGCGGCGCCGGGGACAGCCTCCTAGAATTCGACAGAGCCCCATCTTTCACCCCCAACACAGGAGACAAGCCATGCAACTCACCAGCCAGAGCTTTCAGGACGGCCAGGCAATCCCCGGCGAATTCGCATTCGCAGTGCCGGACGCCGCCACGCACGTCGCGCTGTCGTCCAACCGCAATCCGCACCTCGCCTGGAGCGGCGCGCCCGAGGGCACGCAGTCGTTCGTGGTGGTCTGCCACGACCCCGACGTGCCCAGCCGGGGTGACGACGTGAACCAGGAGGGCCGCGAAGTGCCCGCAGCGCTGCCGCGCGTGGACTTCTTCCATTGGCTGCTGCTCGACCTGCCGGCCGATACCCGGGAGATTGTGGCGGGCAGCCATTCCGATGGCGTGACGCCACGCGGCAAGCCCGGCCCCGCCGCACCCGGCGGTGCGCGCCACGGCATCAACGACTACACCGGTTGGTTTGCGGGCGACGAACAGATGAAGGGGGACTATTACGGCTACGACGGCCCCTGCCCACCGTGGAACGACACGCTGGTGCACCACTATGTCTTCACCATCTATGCCCTGGCCGCGCCCACGCTTGCGGTCGAAGGCGCGCTGACGGGTGCCAACGTGCGTGCAGCGCTGGCCGCGGCGCCGGTGCTTGGCCAAGTCAGCATTACGGGGCTGTACAGCCTCAACCCCACCGTTTCGGTTGGCTGAGCGACAGGCCAGATGGCGCCCACGCAGGTCTTTGATACCGGCACGCGCTCCTGCAAGAAGCCAGCGGCACACCCGTGCCCTGGCAACTCCCATCGGGTGCGCCCTTGCTGCGGCGCAGCCTGCGCACGCTGGCACAGCCCTGTTACCCGCCATCCTGCGGCCCGCAAGGCCTCTGCCTTCCACGCGTCTCGCCCCACATTGCGTTCGAACTTCAAGCGCTAGAATGCAATGTTCGTCGCAGGGTTGGCTGTCAGGCTGCATCCTGGATGCCGATGCCTGAAGCACCCGTGCACGAAGACTGCTGTCTTGAACGCGGGCAGAACGATATCGGGCTTTCCGGACAGCCGCTTGTCGTGGAGGCGAAAGCTCAAGCCCGTTGCGCGAAGATATCGGCGCACGCGCATCTCCGGCACAGTGTTCGTTCGGCCGATTCCGGCCATCATGCGCTAACGCGTCACCGAATCAACCGTATCAGCCATGAGCATCAGTGCGGCTCATCGCACCGGATTTGTGAAACCGGATTTGTGAAGATTGATTCGGTGAAGAAACGTTCAACCGACATGTTCGCTCCCGGCGGCTACCGCTATTCGTTGTGCGAAGGCACTGGCCTGCTTTTCATAGGTCGCCTTCTGATCGGGCGAAAGGAACACATGAAGCAGCCCCTTGGCGCGAGAAAGACCAGCGTAGTGCAACATGGAGCACTCAGGCTTCCCCATGCCTTCCATGTCGACGGCAAGCACTACCGCCCTTTCCAGCCCCTTAAACGAATGCATGGTCGAAAAGAGCATGTCCCCAGGCCCGGCGTCGCCAACATCAATCAGCGGCACACCGGAGAGCGAAACGATCTCGGCGACCAGGGAATGTGCACGCCGCCTTGTTGACAGAACCGCGATGTCGCCGGGTTTGACGCCCCGCTTCGTCAGCAATGCCACTGCGGATTCCAGTTCGGAAATCATGGCCTTTCGGCTCTTGGCGTAGATGTTGTAGCATTCGAAGCCGTTTGGTGCACCTTCGATCGCTAGATCAATTCCTGAAAGAATCGATGCCTGGATTGCGACCTGACGAGTGTTGCGACAGTTCTCGTACAAGTCGTCATATGCCGGTTGGGCTTCGCTCAGACGCTTCTCGACCTGGTCCTGGACTTCGGTGTCATAGATGTTCTGGTAGCGGTCGAAGAATATGTGCCAACGACCGCGATTGACGCCTGGCGCGCCCAACATCAGATCAAAGGCATCGATATTGTCAGGGGTAAGAAGGTCCTGCGCCTCGTCGATCACAAGCGCGTCCCACGGCTTGAGATCGCACTGGATCGCCGCTTCGACAAACGTGCGCGGAAAGACTTCAGCGAAGAGCACCTCGTCGCTGACCTTGGTGTTCAATCTGTCTGCGAGTCCTGCACGATCAATCACCTCCTTGTACAGTGCGTGCACGTGGCGAACTTCTATCCCCTTGGTCGCGCGATCTTCGCCGAGCGACAGTGTCAAGTGCCTGGCGAGAAGTTGATTGAAGCAGAGGTAGAGAACGCGGTATCCCTGAGCCGCAAGCTGTCGGGCCCGGTCAATGGCGATGACGGTCTTGCCGGTGCCTGCCCTTCCCCGGACAATGGTCCGCGGATTTGCAGACATTCGTCTGGAGGCGCGGATCTGATCATTCGTGAGATGAACAATCGTGCTTTCCACGCCGGTGAGATAGCTTCCAAGGTTGAAGCAAGACTCCACGTCCGGCCGCAGCAGTCTTCTTGCAAGCTGCACTTCCGCCTTGGTCGGAAGGCGCGGCGCACGCCCGTGCTTCTGGAGATATTCATCCGCCCAGTGACGCTGAAGTCGGCCAAAGAATTGGCGCACATCGTGACGAAAATCTCGATGATCCAGCAGAACCTTCTGCTCTATTTCGGCGCCCGTAGCCGTGAATGTCTCCGACGGCATGACGACCCCAAAGCCGAAGAGAATTTCCTTGAAAGCGAGGTCTCCCTCGACCAGCTTCTTCTGGATCGCGAACATTGCAGTCTTGGCCTGACTCCAAGGGTCTTCGCGCTTCGTGTACGAAGGCGAACCCGGATCTCCGAATGTCCAAACGCCCTTGTCGCATGAAACCCTCCCGCCCTTGACCTCCAGGGCGAAAATGCCGCGCGTAGAGAGGACCACGATATCTGCTTCGCCCCAGATCTTGGAGGCATGCCCGTGAAGACCTAAGGAATGTAGTACAACACAATCCGGCTCGAGCTCGCGCCCCAACTTTTCATAGACCCTGCGCTCGCCATACGTGCAGTCCTTGGGTTGTTCTGGGATCAGGATCGCCATGCCGCTCAGTCTCCGTTCGAATGAAAGAAGCCCTTCCAACTGGGGCCATCCATCTCTTCCGCAGATCCGACGAGCATCGTCCGGTCAAGCTCCATGTTGAATTTCTCGCACGCCGTTTCCGGCACGAGAAGACAGGTGTGGCAGGCAGCGCCGCTGATCCTGTCCCCGTGCTGCGCCGGATCCGTTTCAAGACAGACCGGATCGCTGCCGCACCAGTGTGCAGTGCGGACCGCCTGCATCACGATCCTGCTGATGTGCTCCGGTCGCGTCAAACGTACCAGCCCACCGAGACTTCCTTCCGAATCCGGGGAACCGGTGTATATGAGAACGCCATTCATCGCGGGACCATTGGCGTCGGCATCACGGACATAAAGGCGTTCGCGCAAAGCGGAGGCGGAATAGCCGCAGTCGATGGAAATTGTTCGGATCAGGGCATGCGCGAATGAGTGGACAAGCAGGAGCCTGGAGGTGACCTGGTAGTCCCGCTCGTAGCCGCGCTGCTCGGCCACACTGTGTGATCGCTGTTCAAGGGTGGCGATCCGGGGTCGCATCGCCGCGTTCGCCTCGATCCACCTGTCCACGGCGTCTGTGCGGAATCTCAGGAAGAGGCCTTCCCCTCGGATTTCAGCAGCGGGCAGCCAGTTATACTCATGCTTGGACAGAGGGGAAATGTGGCCGTCACGCACGGCCTCGGCGACCCGCTCGCCACTCACCGGGAACGGATCGATGCGAGTGAATCCCGCGAGTGCGCGTACCTCTCGGAGACGAGAGACAGCGCCCACCAGATCGAACCAGACGTCGAGACCCGGCGGCGGCTTGCTGACTGCGTTGCAGAAATTCGGGGGAATTCCTCCGACGACGGGATCGTCACGGTCCGCCGAAAGGGCCGCATACTCTTCAGCCCTAGCTCCCGCATCTGTGCGACCTTCGGTGACACCCTCGATCTTCTGCTTTTCCTTGAACGCTGCAAGTAGCGCTTCGACTGGAACCCCGAAGCTGGCCGCCAACCCGTTGAGCACCGGCGTAACGGCCTCCGCAGGTAGCGCCGCGAGGGTCAACCATTGGCTTTCGATGATCTGGAAGTTCCCTTCCGAGACGGGCGGGATAGAGAGTGCCGACACCACCACTGCGAAATGCGCATTCGAGGCGCCGCGTTGGAGGACGCGCGGAGTCTGATCACAGCCTTCTTCCCGATCATGCAACCAAGGCCTGACGCCTCGACATTTCTGACCGCGGAGGATCTCCGGCCCGAAAACATCACCCAACGATGCCGAGGAATTGCAGGTCTTGCAATGTACGTACAGATCCGCGAGTGCTGCCGACTTTCCGAGGGATGTGAGTTCGAGCAAGGGCCGGCTGCATGCACCACCGTCCCGCTTGCGGTGAGCCCACCAGACCCAAGGAAACTCGTCAATGTGGCCGTGCCGACATGCAAGTACAAAACGCACCGGAGTAGTCGGAACACCCTTTCCATGTGCTTTGCACTCAAGCCGGCTGCCATCGGAGGACAACTCAAATGGCCCGCCCTGTGTTCCGATACGGTGGCACTGAGGACATTCATGCCATTGAGGAAACCGGATCGCCGGAACCGAACTGCGCGCTTCCACTTGCCCTCCAGCAAGTTCCGCAGCCACCGGTGGCAATCTGAAGTGTTCGACACCCAGCTGCGCTGCGAGCCTGGATTCGTGAACGATCAGGGACGGCGACCGCGTGGCAGCGTCCAGATCATCCAGTCCCATTGGCATGAATGACCCCTTTTCCAGATCGACTATGGCGCCGATTCCATATGTGGAAATCAGCTGCGATCGGCGAACTTTTCCCAGTGGCTCCACCCCGACAGGTGCGGAAGCGATTGGCGATCGAGCAGAGTACTTCTTACCGTATGTCGTCACCTGGCACCTCCTTCTTCCGCGAGATTGTCTTAAGAACGAATGCCGAAGAGGGCTCCACCTCCCGCATCGTGTTCGGCGTCGGCCAAGATAGTGTTCCCGCTCGACCGCCATCTTCTGCAGAACTCATCAGATGCGGCGCGGTCTTGCCGAATGGTGCCCTGCGTTCCCAGTAGCGGAGACGCGTTCCGGTCGTTCTCGCCTCATGGCTGCGTCGTGCCCACTCCGAGACAATTGAACGGACGTCTTCTTCGGCTTCTTCTCCCTCCGCGTTGCCAACCGCATCACGCACACGTTGAGCAATGCGGCCTAGCAGGGCGACGACACCTGGATCATCAGCATGGAATCGAATCGCGTCATCGTCGCCGGACATGCCCGGCACGAGATGGCGCACTGCCGATATCACCGCAGCGTGGAGTGCCTTGTCGCGCGCGCGCGGAGCCCAGGGAGTCACACTTGTCGCTTCGACGTTTCGGTAGAGCGCATCGTGATATGGCTGGAAATGCTCGAAATGGGACACATCTCTTGGTCTCCCGAAGTTGTACAAGGTGAATACCAACCCCGGGATGCCGCGCCCCACCCGGCTGCTCGCCTGGATATATTCGGCGGTCGACTTCGGCTGGCCATTGACCACCATAAGACCCAGTCGCGGAATGTCGACTCCGACAGAGATCATGTTCGACGCCAGTACGTTGTCCGGCGGAGGTGCATACTGGAAAGGATCTGCATGGAATTGAGCCAGGGTGGTCGAGACCTGTTGCAGCAACTGCGGCAGCTCCCTGGACGACCGCCTGCTGCTGAGCTCCATCGGCGGCTCCCGAAAGTCCCGTCTGGCGACGCTCAAGCGGCCGGCAAGAAAGCGCATCTGCCGTGGCACGTCATCCTGTACCAGGACATCGGCGCCCCCAAGTTCACGCAAGCTGTTGAAGTAGCTCACACATGTCCAATACGCATCCCGTGTTGCATCGTCGAGATGCTCACGCTCGGCCAGAGCCGCGATGCTTTGCGAAAGCGCGGCCACGAGAGCCTGCAACGCGAACTTGGGGCTTCGACCAGCAGTAGATATACCTACATACAGGCGATCCGGTCCAACGGAATCGCGGACAGCAAAGAACGAATCACCTGCATCGAAGCCTGGAGGCGGGAACTGAAGAACGCTCCGATCAAAGAGTGCTCGTACCTGACTTTCCGCTCGTCCGATCGTCGCCGTGGAACCGATGATCTTTGGCCGAACCTCGCCTCTCGAACACAAGAGATCAACAGCGGCCTCGTACAACCCCGCCATCGAGCCTAGTGGGCCGGAGATGAGATGCAACTCGTCCTGAATGATCAGTCCGGGCGGCAGACCACCATCCAAACCGAAGATGGCGCGCAGGTCGCCGCGACGTGGGATCTGGGCAAACTTGTCCACCGTTCCGATGAGTAGTGATGGAGGGTTGGCGTAGATGACTTCATCCACAGTAAGCACCGGCAAGGGATGACCACCTGTCGCGCACTCCTTTGCCTCGCAAACAATATCGATATGTGCATGGTCAGCAAGCGGCCGGTAAGCTGTGGCGGCCAAATCTGATCCGCATACAGGGCAACGCAGTAGCTGGCGAGGTGTGGACCTGGGGTTCTGCCTAGCCCGCTCTTCCTCCAGCGCCTTGAGTGCGTCCTTCATCGAATTCGGTGTAGCCTCCTTGCCCACATACAACCCAATGCTGATCGTCGCAGCACCCAGCCTCGCGTCTTCGCGGCGGATCGCGTCGCATGCGGATATCAGGGCCGCTGCGCGCTGAAACTGCTGCACTGTAAGAAGGCGCAGCGTGTACCGCATTAAGACGTCCACCCCACCCTGTTCGCGTCGCTGATCGCTGGTGAGCCTTCTAAGGAATATCTGATAGGCAGTCAGTGCGAGATACGCCTCGGTTTTGCCGCCTCCGGTGGGAAACCAGAGTAGATCCATGAATTCTCTGTCGCCGAGGCCGGGATCGGTCAACCCTGGGAGCACCAAGAGCACATATGCAAGCTGGAAAGGACGCCAGACCAGCGGTGGGACGTTCTTTCCCTTGGCTGGGTAGGTAGCCTGACGATCCATCGCGGAGTTCGCCAGCGTAAAGGCCACCCACGCATCGTCGTTCTTGCGCAGGAGCTCCACGCCATCCTCGATCCGGTCTGCGGTGGACAAACATCGATCAAAATTACTCTGCGCTGCCGCAGCGAGAGGTTGTTGAAAATTGCTCAGCCGCGGCTCCAGGGTCTCCTTGATCCATTGCCGGTAGCAGTCGGCGAATGCCATCAACGAGCCGGTTACCGAGTCGCGTCGAGACGCATCAGATAGGAAGTGCGCAGTGAGCGCATCGGGCCACTTCGTCCGGAAATCAACAAGCATCGAGTGCCCTGCAGACGTTGTGCCCGAGACTCGCCGAAGCGGCAGCCACGCTGTCCGAACTTGCTCGACGCGATCCCCGTTTGATGGCGCCCAATCTGCCGCAACGCCGTGCCCTACGGCAAATTCGTGCACGTCGCGATAGAGCAACGCGTTCGAGAGAGCGTCGTCGTCTGCTCCCTGTCCAATGTCGACGGCAGGTCGAGGGCGGATACCTCCCCGACCTTCCGTCAAGGCAGTAATCACCAGTTCTGCCTGGAACAGGCATCGTGCATCCCGACCACCCGCGCCGCGCTCGTCGTGCTGCTCGTTGATGAGCGTCACGGTGTACATGTCCTGTAGGGAGCCGACCCGGCACCTCACGTGCAAGGACATTCGTAAATCCTCGACTTCCGTCCCGTCGTTGATCCGCTGGAATCTGGTAAACCGCCTGACCCCGGAAGCGGCCACAGGCGGAAGCTCGATTCTGTAGCCAACCGGAAGGCGCTTCCATTCACGCCCTGACCGCGAGGTAGATGACTCGCTGGCTGCCCCGGCCTTGTCGTTGTCGACCGCCGTCTCTTCTTCATTTCTTGCCATATCGGACGGTCTCGCGTCCAGTAGCTCATAGCGAGCCGTATCGCCGAGCGTCACAAGGACAGTCGCGCCTTTCTCGACCGCGAATGTGAGGCCAATTGAGCAAGGTCGAATCGCCCGGTAGCCAGGAACCGCGGATTCTTCGCCGGCCTCGGCGTCGCCCTGGCCGCCAAGCTCTCCGTCATCATCGGCCTCGTCAACTGGGACGTCCTGGGGCCACAGAATGCCTGTGAGGTAGGTATCCGCTGGGGCCGATTGGAGAACTTCGTCGGCCACAAGTGGACCGACCAGAAGTGCTCTGGCCAGTTGCACCAGTGACTGTCTGGTTTCTTCGAGCGTCATTTTCATTGTCCCTTGCGCTTCCAGAGCTTGAAGTCGCCCGTTCCGAACAGGGTCACTCCCAGCCAGATAAGACTCGAGCGCCATGGGTCCGGGATGGCGCGATGCTCGTCGCGAGTCGATGTCAGTGTGACGACCTCGCCGATGCGGAGGTTGTAGATGTTGTTGGGCAGCCCGTAGCCTCGACTCCACAGCACATTCAGTAGATCCTCCGTCAGCTGCCAAGCGGTCCGGCCCAGAACGAGGCCGTGCAGTTCGCCGCCTTGCAGTACGAGCTCGTAGCGGGCATCCCTGTGCCGTCCTGACTCCGGCACGGCTGTCACGCGCCGAAGCGCCACTTTGTATCCCCGCAATGCAGATGTCTGTCGGAGCAGCGTCTGCTGGACTTCGCTGACCTTAGCCTCCGTACCGAGTATCTCCTCGTCGACAAAGCTCGTCGCATCGATGTCACCTCGCAGTCCCATCTGGAGGTTCAGCATCTTTCCCCAGCCGACTTGTCTGGACCTTCCGTGAGGAAAGGGTGTGTCGTTGAGTGGCCTGTAGATGCACTCCGCGGGCAGGCGTCGGATCTGGAGCCCAGCGCGGGTAATAGCCACGAAGCCAATATTGGCCTCTTCGAGTGGGTCCGCCGGCGAATCGTCGTCTTTGCGCGGTCGCGATTCAAGCAGCTCGACGTTGTCGAACTCCATGCCCTTGGCTTGGTGAATGGTGGTCACCAGAATCTGCGCCGTGACTTGATTCTCGTCATCCGGAAATGAATCGGGCCATTCGAGGCGCTGACGGATGGACTCCATGTCAATCGATGCTGCCGTATCCGGCTGTCCCGCCGCGTGCGCAAGCATTCGCCAGGCCTGCTCGAAGCCTGGTATTGCGATCACCGCACGTACGGAAACATCAAGATTTGCCTCTGCACGAGCATGCAGCATCGCAAACACCGTGCGCGCAATGGTAGGCAGCTTGTAATGCGAGAAAAGTGCGGAGATCCACGCTGGCGCATGTACACCTTCGCCGGAAAGCTTGAGACGAAAATGGATCGCCGGGAGTCCTTCGGTCTGACCCAGAAGCATTGTGGCGACTCTCATCGCTTCGCCATTTGTCCGAGTCAGGATCGCGACGGAGCCTCGCGGCAGACTCGTCATCCACTTGGAGTCAATCCGTTCTCCCGTAGGAGATAAAGGCAGTCTGTCTAGCAAAACTCGCATAGCCTTCAGCTTGCTCGCCGGATCGAGCAAGTTGCTGCGCAGGATCTTGCGCATGCTTGCAGCGAGGGTTGCCAGCTGGTCTGTGGACCTGTAGTTCTTCTCCAGCCTGATCTCGGTCAGCCCGGTACCCATGCGTTTCTTCAGGTCCTCCCAGGGGTCTGTCGAAGGTGCGCCATCGCGAGCTCTATCCGCAAATCGGAATATCGCCTGTGCTGGATCCCCCAGAACCGTGAATCCGATCTTTGCCTTCCCACTATCGTTCAGCCTGCTGAGTAGCTCAGTCACCATTCTGGCACGCACGCCAGGCAAGTCCTGAAATTCGTCAACGATTACATGGCGCACGTTCTCCAGCCGGCTGGCCAGCGCGTCATCGGCAGGGTCTGCCAATCGTTCGGAAACCTCCGAAATATTATCGTCGTGCGTTCTTCGCAGCAGTTCAGCGGGAAGCGAGCCTGACTGCCGAAGCATGCGGAATGCCCAGGAGTCAAATGTCCGGATGGAAAGATGCCTCAGTTCCTCAAGCAATGCCTCGTCTTTCAGGTCCAGGCGTTTGATCCGCCGCGTCAAAGTCGCCACGGCGCTGCGCGAAAAGCTCAGGACCAGGATCTGCGATGGATAGAAGCCCGTGCGGAGTAGGTGCACCAGACGCATCGACGCGACCTGGGTCTTGCCGGTGCCTGGGCCCGCGACTACGAGAAGCCAATCGTCAGGAGACGCCTCTATGACCGAGCGCTGCTCCGCGTCCAGGGCGACGGCGGATACGGGAGCCCGCCCGGCGACCATCAGGCAGCCTTTCGCGCATGCGCAGGCTGCTGCAATGCTGGGGCAACGAGGCCATGAACTATCTCGGCGATCTGTCTTGCTAGAAAGGGCGGAACCGCATTGCCCACCTGAACATACTGCTGGGTACGAGTTCCCTCGAAGAAGTAGTCGTCGGGAAAGGTCTGCAGGCGGGCGGCCTCTCTCACCGTCAAACTTCTACATTGAGCGGGGTCGTAATGGATATAGTAGTGCCCGTCCTTCGCGATATGCGAAACGATAGTTGCTGACGGCGTGTTTTCGCATTGCACCCGAAATCGGTCACGGAAAGGAATGACACCATTAACTTCTTTGGCATTCTGGTGCGCAGGCAGCAGACTGTTGGGAAATTGCGCTAGTCGCGGAGAGGAGCCGAACTCCTGTGCGTAGGAGGCAGCAAACATGTACCTGCCCAAGTCGCTTGGCATGTGATCGCGAGCCTCGTGTTGCACGACACCGTCTAGCCCGGGTGCTGAGATCCATTTTGCGACCTCGGAGTGCGTGCGAGTCGCACGCATCGGAGTGAAGGCGCTGCCCGTACCCTCGACATCTTTTGCCCTAGCTATCGCCGTTCTCATTGCCGACAGCAGACGGTGCTCACCGGGCATGCCCGTTCCCCTGACTAGGTCTATGGTAGCGCGCAAACTCTCGTGCCATGCATGCAGATCATCACGGCCCCTCGAGAGTCGGCTCCGGATTTCTGGCATCCCTGCGAGTACGCTTCCCACGGTAGCCGGCGTGATCACCTTGTCAAGCAGTTGCCACTCCTGATGGGCGACATCGGAACGGACGCCGACCAGTATCAAGCGGTGTCGCGTCTGGGGAACACCGAAATGCTCGGACTCGATGATGTAGTCGTTCGGCGCAAGTTCAGCGAATCCAGGTCGTCTGACGAGGGACCTGATTTCATAGGAAACGCCTCGCATAGGCTCGGCCAGATCGCCAAGGATTCGGGAAAACATGGGGGAGCCGCCATGATGGGACGACAGCAGGCCCTTGACGTTTTCCATGACGAAGACGGGGGGTGCATGCTCGCGAATGATCCGCAGGTACTCCTTATAAAGGAAGTGCTTTTCATCTTCCTCAAATGCGGCGTCATTGGCTCGTCGCGCCCGCCCTGCAAGCGAGTACGCCTGACAAGGAGGACCTCCGATTAGCACCCAACTCGGCGAGCCTTTGACAGCTGCTGCGATCCGACGGTCCAAGTCTTGTGCATCATTTTTGCCGAGCTCAGCGTTAAGCACCTCATGCTCTGCTTCTTTGATGGCCTCGCGCACGATCGGAAAGACCTCGAACTCCGCTCTTGCAAGCTCGCCGCGCAGCAATGAAAAATAGGTGTCTAGTCGACCGGATTCTTCGAGGCTGCGGCGAATGGATCGCAGCCGCAAGGTACGACACGCCACTGAATCTTTTTCGACTGATAGTGCGATCTGAAACAGCCTGTCGCCGTTCTTGTCGCGCAAGGCCGAGAAGCCTTCGCCTAGCCCCCCTGGACCTGCAAATACATCGATGATTGGGACTCGGCCGTTCTTCATTGCAAGGCCGGCTTCCGAAGCAACGGGCGGGGTAGCGGACGACGTAGCAGGGGATGCCCAAAACCTAGCCCCAAGTCCAAACACCTATAAAAAGCGATCACTCCCTCCATCTACTACCTCCAGCTTTTTTAACATTATGCAGCCGTGGTCTGCGGAGCTTCTCTAGGCGATGCATGCGGCGTTGGCTCAGCGAAGGGGACTGCCCACCAGAAGTTCAAGCGCTGTCTGCCTCGCGTTCACCGAAGCAGCAGCACCGCGAAACCGCCTCTCCAAGCCCGACAGCAACGCGATAGATAGATCGTCGCTGGCAGTTGGCGAATGCCGCTTCAAACGCCGGCCACGACCTTATGCCAACTTACGAATGATAGCGTCAACCGCGTCCAACCTAGTCACAGCGAACGCGCCAAGCGAGGCCATCGTCGCTATCAACAAGCGGCAAGCCGAGGGCTTTGAAAATCTCCTCCGCGTCCAGTTCCAATACTTGCACGCCAGCAGCGCTCAGGGCAGACCTGGGACAGGTTTGAAACGGGAAGGCCTCCATGCAGGCGAGCACTAAGCGCGCCAGCTTGGCAAGCATCGGCTGCATCAACGCCCTGCAATGCGTCCGGCGCCGAAGTCTGTACGCCTACGAATCGGAAGGTCCATCTCGTTGAACGACCTTGGCCCGTCCTGCCGCCGGTCAGCGAAACGCGCCCTTCCTTTTGAGAAAAGTTTCGAAGTTCCATGAGGAAGCGGGCCATTGCGTGGGCGCCCAAGACGAGGCGCTGTGCCTCCCACCGCTGACGAAACCCGGCTACTTGGGCGAGCTCCTTTCGCAGAAGGAACGTAACGCTAAGTGTGGCTGACAGAAATGCGCTCAGAAAGTAGCCAGTTTTGTCCGGCCGCGCGCGCATCTTTTTTTTGAACGCAGAAGTCCGCTCCACCAACTATTCCTCAACCAGGAGAAGGCCCGTAAGGCAGCGAGATGCATTCTCTTCGGCCATGTGAATCCTCATTGTTGCAAACTTGCCAGACCCATCGAGACTTACTGGAATCGAACATGAGAAGCCCAGACAATCCCGAGGAGCCGCCTGCCTGGAAGATGTACGAGCGGCTAGTGGCTTTCGTGGAATCACAGCAGGACGATCCGGCACCGACCGTGCATCCGAATGTGAAGCTAGTCGGACACCTAAGTGGCACAGAGCGGCAGATCGACACGCTCATCGAATGCAGAGTCGGCGAGGATCGTTCGAAGCGCATCATCGTGGACGCGAAGCTGCATGCCAGACCTCTCGACGTAAAGGATGTCGAGGAGCTCGAGGGAATGATAAAGGATGTGCGTGCCGACCGCGGCTTCCTGGTGTGCCCGAATGGCTTCAGCGAAGCGGCTAGGCGACGGGTGCAGAAGACCATCAGCGTCAAGCTGCTGCATCCGGACGAACTCAACGGCATCATCCTTGACACGTGGAACGCATGCGCCAGCGAGGAGTGTCGTGCACGCACCTCAGGGAAGGGGCGTATCGAAGGGTGGGGCCTTTACGACGAGGTGTTCGATGCAGGAATCTCCGATGAATCCGTGTCTCCAGTCGCCGTTGGCAAGTGCGACGTCTGCTCCCGATTCAATGTGTGGTGTTGGGCCTGCGGCCAGAAATTCGCTCTCGAGAGTGATGAAGCGGAGGCCAAGTGCTGTTTTGCGATCGGTTCTGGCTGACTTCGGTCGAGCCCGAGGGCATGCTCGACGATGGAACAGAACTGAAATCGGTGCACCTCACAGTGGTTATGCCCTGTCAAGGGATCGCTGCCACAGCGACGGTCAGCAGGCGTCCACTCAATTGATTGCATCGCAGACAGTTCCTCATTCCGGACCACACATGCAGGCATCAAACACGTCACCTGTGATCAAGTGCTCCCACGCCACCGACAAAGAAAAACGGGTTGCGGCATTTCTGCTGCAACCCGTTCATTGTATTGGCGGAGTGGACGGGACTCGAACCCGCGACCCCCGGCGTGACAGGCCGGTATTCTAACCAACTGAACTACCACTCCTGGTAGATAGCTTTCACCTGCATTCTTCAACACAGGCCAAGCGCTACAACTTGGCGACCCTACGGGGATTCGAACCCCGGTACTCACCGTGAAAGGGTGATGTCCTAGGCCTCTAGACGATAGGGTCAAAACCTTGGAGCTAACCAACTAACCAAAAAACCGTGGTGGAGGTAAACGGGATCGAACCGATGACCTCTTGCATGCCATGCAAGCGCTCTCCCAGCTGAGCTATACCCCCACTGGCCCCTGCACATCATCAAACCGACATGCAACGGCAATAAACTGGCGGAGTGGACGGGACTCGAACCCGCGACCCCCGGCGTGACAGGCCGGTATTCTAACCAACTGAACTACCACTCCTGGCAGGCAGCTTTCGCTTGCAGCGGTGTTGCCACCTCACAAGCCAAGCGCTACAACTTGGCGACCCTACGGGGATTCGAACCCCGGTACTCACCGTGAAAGGGTGATGTCCTAGGCCTCTAGACGATAGGGTCAAAACCTTGGAACTTGCGAACCGTTCTGATGGAAGGTGGTGGAGGTAAACGGGATCGAACCGATGACCTCTTGCATGCCATGCAAGCGCTCTCCCAGCTGAGCTATACCCCCACTTGGCGCGGCTGGAAATACCTTCCCAGACCGCTTGTTCCGACTTCATTCACACTGTGTATGTCGTCTTCATCAGAGACTCAAATTATAGACAGGTTTTTAGCGGTTTTGCAAACGAACGCCAATTTTTTCGCGTCCGATCAATTCCAGCACCGCATCGACCGAGGGGGTGTGGGCCGTGCCCACCGTCAGCACGCGCACCGGCATGGCCAGCTGGGGCATCTTCAGGCCGTGCGCCGCCAGCACCTGCTTGAAGGCGGCGCTGATGGCGGCCTTGCTCCACTCGCAGGTGGCCAGCGCTTGCGCCAGCGCGGCGATGGCCGGCTTGATGGCGTCCGTCACATGCTGGGCGAGTTCCGCCTCGTTCGGCGTCACGTCGCCATAGAACACCTGGGCCCAGTCGGCCAGAGCCACGGTGGTGTCGCAGCGGTCCTTGAACAGCGCGCAGATGCGCGGCAGGCGGCCATCGGCCAGGTCGGCAGCGGCCAGGCCGCGCTTTTGCAACTGGGCCGAGACCAGGGCTGCCAGGGCCTCGTCGTCCATGGCCTTGAGGTGCTGGGCGTTCACCCAGCGCAGCTTGGCCTCGTCGAACTGCGCGGCGCTGCGGCCCAGGTGGTCGAGGTTGAACCATTCGAGGAACTGGGCGCGGCTGAAGATCTCGTCGTCGCCGTGGCTCCAGCCCAGGCGGGCCAGGTAGTTGACCATGGCGTCGGGCAGGTAGCCCTCGTCGCGGTACTGGGTGACGGGCTTGGCGCCGTTGCGCTTGCTCATCTTCTCGCCCTGCTCGTTCAGCACGGTAGGCAGGTGGGCGTAGACCGGCGGCTCCTTGCCCAGGGCGCGGAAGATGTTGATCTGGCGCGGCGTGTTGTTCACGTGGTCGTCACCGCGGATCACGTGGGTGATGGCCATGTCGATGTCGTCCACCACCACGCAGAAGTTGTAGGTGGGCGTACCGTCGGGGCGCGCGATCACCAGGTCGTCGAGCTCGTCGTTGCTGATCTCGATGCGGCCCTTGACCTTGTCGTCCCAGGCGACAACGCCGCCGTGCGGGTTCTTGAAGCGCAGCACGGGCTGCACGCCTTCGGGGATGGCCGGCAGGGTCTTGCCGGGCTCGGGGCGCCAGGTGCCGTCGTAGCGCGGCTTTTCCTTGGCGGCCATCTGCGCTTCGCGCAGGGCATCGAGTTCGGCGATGCCCATGTAGCAGGGGTAGACCAGACCGGTGGCCTTGAGGTCTTCGAGCACGGCGCGGTAGCGGTCCATGCGCTGCATCTGGTAGAACGGGCCCTCGTCGGGCTGCATGCTCAGCCACTCCATGCTTTCCAGGATCACGTCCACCGCCACCTGGCTGGAGCGCTCCACGTCGGTGTCTTCGATGCGCAGGATGAAGTCGCCGCCCATGGCACGCGCGAACGCCCAGGGGTACAGGGCCGAGCGGATGTTGCCCAGGTGGATGAAGCCCGTGGGCGATGGCGCGAAGCGCGTGCGCACGCGGCCGGCGGCGGGGGTGTTGTTCTGGTCGGTCATAGAGGTCTTGCTGGGTGGGCCGCCCTGCCCTGCCGCGGTAAAGGCAGGCGCGAAGGCGGCGGTCAATGCCGGTAATGATAAGTGCCGCGCCACAGGCTGCGGGGTTGCGCCCCCTGAAACGGCATGGGCGCACCGTTTGATCGGTGCGCCCACGAATGGCTGCCAAGCAGGGATGCAGCCTCGCCCGAGGCTGCATTCAGCGCGCTCAGGCGTCTTGCGCGTTGGGGAGCGCCAGGCGCGAAGTGTCTTCCTCGTTCTCTTCCACACCCACGCGGCCCTCGTTCAGGCGCGCGATGTCGTCGGCGGTGATGTCACCCGTGACGTAGGTGCCATCGAAGCACGACGCGTCGAAGCCCACGATGGCCTTGTTGAGCGAGCCGATGGCGCGCTTCATTCCATCCACGTCCTGGTAGATCAGGGCGTCGCAGCCGATGACCTGGCGGATCTCTTCCACCGTGCGGCCATGGGCCACCAGCTCGCTGCTGGTGGGCATGTCGATGCCGTACACGTTGGGGTAGCGCACCGGTGGCGCGGCACTGGCGAGGTAGACCTTGCGGGCACCGGCGTCGCGCGCCATCTGCACGATTTCGCGCGAGGTGGTGCCACGCACGATGGAGTCGTCCACCAGCAGCACGTTGCGGCCCTTGAATTCGCTGGCGATCACGTTGAGCTTCTGGCGCACGGACTTCTTGCGCACGCCCTGCCCCGGCATGATGAAGGTGCGGCCCACGTAGCGGTTCTTCACGAAGCCTTCGCGGTACGGCACGCCCAGCAGGTGCGCCAGTTGCGTGGCGCTGGGGCGGCTCGACTCGGGGATCGGGATGATCACGTCGATCTCGTTGGGCGGCACGGTGGAGACCACGCGCTTGGCCAGGGCCTCGCCCAGGTTCAGGCGCGCCTGGTAGACCGAGATGCCGTCGAGCACCGAATCGGGGCGTGCCAGGTACACGAACTCGAAGATGCAGGGGTTCAGTTGCGGGCTCTCGGCGCACTGGGCCGAATGCACCGTGCCGTCGAGCGTGATGAACACGGCTTCGCCAGGCTCGATGTTGCGCTCGAACACGTGCGAGGTGCCCTCCAGCGCCACCGATTCGCTGCCCACCATGACGTTGCCGTCCGCGCTGCGGCCAATCGCCAGCGGGCGGATGCCGTGCGGGTCGCGGAACGCCAGCAGGCCGTGGCCGGCGATCATGGCGATCACGGCGTACGAGCCCTTGATGCGCTTGTGCACGGCACGCACGGCGTCGAACACGTTTTCGGGCTGCAGGGGCACGCCGGCGGTGGCACGCTCGAGTTCGTGCGCGAACACGTTGAGCAGCACTTCCGAGTCACTGTCGGTGTTGGTGTGGCGGTGGTCGGTCTGGAACAGCTCCGTGCGCAGCGTCTGGGCGTTGGTCAGGTTGCCGTTGTGCACCAGCACCAGGCCGAAGGGCGCGTTCACGTAGAAGGGCTGGGCCTCTTCCTCGCTGTAGGCGTTGCCGGCCGTGGGGTAGCGCACCTGGCCCAGGCCTACATTGCCGGGCAGGGCCCGCATGTTGCGCGTGCGGAACACGTCGCGCACCATGCCCTTGGCCTTGTGCATGAAGAACTTGCGGCCCTGCTGGGTCACGATGCCGGCTGCATCCTGGCCCCGGTGCTGCAGCAGCAGCAAGGCGTCATAGATCAACTGATTGACGGGCGCGGTACTGACGACGCCGACGATTCCACACATAGTTCGTTTCCATCCGTTTGCGGGAACATCCCCGCTGCAAACCCACGACAACCGCTTCTGGCCGTTGCCGCCTCACGAAGGCAAGTGCCTCGTAAATTCTTCCGGAAGCGCCGGTTTCAACCCTTCGAGCACCTGGGCCAATACCGGCGCGCCCCGCGATTCCCGCCACCACGCGGCTTCGTGCAGGGGCGTGAGCCCTGCCACCACGGCCACGGCCAGCAGCAGCACCATGCCCCTGAGCACCCCGAAAACCGCCCCCAGTGTGCGGTCTGCCGGGCGCAAGCCGATCGATTCCACCAGCTTCTTGGCCACCCAGGCCAGAAAGCCGCACGCAAAGACCGCACCGATGAACACCAGCGCAAACCCTGCCGCATAGCGCAGGCCTGCGGTCGATTCGCCCATGGGCAGCAAAGCCGCCACATCGTCGGCAAACCACTGCGCCACAAAGAACGCCGCCACCCATCCCGCCAGGGACAGCACCTCATACACCAGGCCGCGCCAGGCCCCCATCAGCATGGAAGCGAGCAGCACGGCCACGAAAATCCAGTCCAGCGCGGCCATCACCGGCGCTGCAGCCTGCTCCGGCATCAGATTGTCAGCACCGACGCCGACAGCTCCAGCGCGCGGATCTTGCCGGCCGCCTTGTCCGCGTCAGCGCGGTTGCCAAAGGGGCCCACACGCACCCGGGTACGCTTGCCATCCTTGGTGTCCACCACCTGCGTATAGGTCTTGAGCCCGGCACGCTCCACCTTGGTGCGCGCCTCGCGGGCCTTGTCCGCATCGGCAAACGCACCCACCTGCACGATGAAACGGGCGTCTTCGGCACTGGCCGAGGCGGCGGCTGCGACGGCCGGCGCTGCAGTGCGGCCCTCCAGCAGCGCGCGGGCGCGGGCGGCCTCGTCGTTGGCACGCGCCGGCACTGCCGGGGCTGGCGCTGGCGCGGCTGCCACTACAGCCGGCTTGGGCTCGGGTTTCGGCTCAGGTTTCGGTTCGGGTTTGTGCTCCGGCTTGGGCGCGGCCGCCACCACGGGCGGCTTGGGCACCAGCGCAGGCCTGGGGCTGGCGATGATCTCCTCGCCTTCGCTCAGGCCGTTGCCGGCGCTGCCCTGGCCTGTCGCGGCGGAGCGGCTGCCGGTCGGCGCGGCGGCAGAGGCCGGCGCGGGCGACGGCGCCTGTGCAACCGAGGGCGCAGGGGCCGGCACCACCACGGGCGCGGTCCGGTTGCGATCCGGGATCTCGATGGGAATGTCCACCGCGATGGGGCGCGGCTGGGTGTCGAACAGCAGCGGAAAGCCCACCACGCCCAGGGCCACCAGCACGGCAGCGCCGATCAGGCGGTGGCGCGCACGCCGGCGCATCGCTTCGATGCTCTCGGCCGGGGGCGCTGCGCGCGAGCGCTTGGCCGGCTTGTCGGCCGGTGCGGGTTCACTCTGACCGGGCCACCGAAACTTGAAAAATGCCATGGAGTTGCGACTCGTGCGGGGTGCTTACGCGCCCAGATGTTTGGCGTGCAGGCGGGGGGTGCCGTTGATCAATACCCCGCCCACCGTGTAGAACGAGCCAAAGACCACGATTCTATCAGCGGGGCCTGCCGCCGCCACGGCCGCCTGCAGTGCCTGCATGGGGTCTTGGTGCACGCTGGTGGCCACCTCGCGGCGCCCGCCGGCCACCATCTGCAAGGCATTCCACTTCTGCTGCAGTGCCGCGCCCGTCTCGGCCCGGGGCGTGGGCAGGCTGGTGAAGTACCAGCGGTCCACCAGCGGGCCCACCTTGGCCAGCATGGTGGCCAGGTCCTTGTCGGCCATGGCGCCGAACACGGCGTGCGTGGTGGGGAAAAAACCCATCGCATCCAGATTGGCCGTGAGGGCCGCCACCGAATGCGGGTTGTGCGCCACGTCCAGCACCAGTGTGGGCTCGCCCGGCACGATCTGGAAGCGCCCGGGCAGCTCCACCATGGCCATGCCGGTGCGCACGGCCTGGGCCGTGACGGGGATGCGCTCGCGCAGAGCCTCGAAGGCGGCCAGCACGCCCGCAGCGTTGACCAGTTGGTTGGCACCGCGCAGCGAGGGGTAGGCCAGGCCCGCATAGCGGCGGCCGCGCCCGGCCCAGCTCCACTGCTGCTTGTCGCCCGAGACGTTGAAGTCGCGGCCCGAGCGCCACAGGTCGGCGCCGATCGCCGCAGCATGGTCCACCACGCTCTGCGGGGCCATGGGGTCGCTCACGATCGCCGGGCGGCCGGCGCGCATGATGCCGGCCTTCTCGCGGCCGATGCTTTCGCGGTCCTTGCCCAGGAATTCGGTGTGGTCGATGTCGATGCTGGTGATGATGGCGCAGTCGGCATCGATGATGTTGGTGGCGTCGAGCCGCCCGCCCAGGCCCACTTCCAGGATCGCCAGGTCCAGGCGCGCCTGGCTCATGAGCCGCAGGATGGCCAGGGTGCTGAACTCGAAGTAGGTCAGCGAGATGGCCTCTCCGCCCTGCACCCGGGCGGCCTCCACCGCCGCGAAGTGCGGCACCAGGTCGGCGGCGGCCACGATTTCGCCGTGCACGCGGCAGCGCTCCTCGAAATGCACCAGGTGTGGCGAGGTGTACACCCCCGTGCGGTAGCCCGACTGCAGGCCCACGGCCTCCAGCATGGCGCAGGTGGATCCCTTGCCGTTGGTGCCCGCAACGGTGATCACCGGGCAGTCGAAGCGCAGCGCCATGCGCCGGGCCACTTCGCTGACGCGGTCCAGGCCCATGTCGATGTTGTGCGGGTGCAGGCGCTCGCAGTGCTGCAGCCAGCCTTCCAGGGTGTCGATATTATTGGTGTGCATACAGCCCGCGATTGTCGCCGAGCCTGCCACCACCCACATCCTGCCGCCCTATTGCCCATGACAACAGCACGCACCATCACCCTTTACGGCATTCCCAACTGCGATACCGTGAAAAAGGCCCGCACCTGGTTCACCGACCAGGGCCTGGCCCATGCCTTCCACGATTTCAAGAAACAGGGGGTGCCCGCCGACCGGCTGCCCGCCTGGCTGGCCGCCGTGGGGCGCGACAAGCTCGTGAACCGCCAGGGCACCACCTGGCGCAAGCTCGACGCCGACACCCAGGCCGCCGTGACCGACGACGCCAGCGCCAGCGCACTGCTGCAAGCCCAGCCCAGCGTGGTCAAGCGCCCCGTGGTGGAGTGGGTGCAGGGCGGCACAACCCACATTTCGGTCGGTTTTGCGCCCGAAACCTGGAACGAATGGGCTGCAGCGGACTCCAAACACTGAAATCGCCCGGATGCAGTGCACTGAAACCGGAGATATTGCACAAATCTTTACGCAGTTTTACGGCCTGCCCACCCGGTATTGACGGGCAACGCCTAAACTTTTCGACAGTCTGGTGCGTTATGCACTGACCTGAAAGGAGTTTCTCCATGAAAAAGATCGTCGTTTTTTCCGCCCTGGCAGCCATCGCCTCCATGGCCGCAGCCCAGGAACAGGGCCGCGTGCTCTCGTCCACCCCCATCGTCCAGCAGGTGGCCGTGCCGCAGCAGGTCTGCAACAACGAAACCGTGTACAGCGGCAACCGCACCTCGGGCGGTGGCGCCGTGCTGGGTGCCATCGCTGGCGGCGCCGTCGGCAACCAGATCGGCAAGGGCAGCGGCCGTGCGGCCGCCACGGCGCTGGGCGTGATCGGTGGCGCCGTGCTGGGCAACAACATCGAAGGCAATGGCCAGCCACAGTACGAAAACGTGCAGCGCTGCCACAACCAGACCTACTACGAGAACCGCACCGTGGGCTACAACGTGACCTACGAATACGCAGGCCGCCAGTACACCACGCGCACCCAGTACGACCCGGGCCGCTGGATCCCCGTGAGCGTGCAGCCGGGCCAGACCTACTCCACGGAACCCTCGTACCAGCAGGGCTATGCCCAGCCCGGCGTGGTCACCTCGACCTACCCCGCACCGCCCCCCACCTATGTGACGCCCCCGGTCACGGTGATCGAATACGGCTACGACCGCTCGTACCACCACCCGCGCAATCCTTACTGGCGCTAAGAACCGCTGAGTTCGGGCGGGCAGCCCAGGCAGCCGGCGGCAGGAGCACGCCACCGGCCCAGTGACCATTGCCGTTGACGGCTGCCCTCCCCTTGCGCCAGTCTTCAAAGAGCCCTTCGGGGCTCTTTTTTTTGCCCTGCGCCGTATCGAAAGCTTCCATGCGGCATGGTGGCCTAAAATCAGGGGTTTCCCTCCAACCAACGCGCATCCATGACCACCGAAAAAATCGACGGCGTGTCCGTCACCACCCAGGCCAATGTGTACTTCGACGGCAAGTGCGTGAGCCACAACATCACCTTCCCCGATGGCACGAAGAAGTCGGTGGGTGTGGTGCTGCCCGCCTCGCTGACCTTCAACACCGGCGCGCCCGAAATCATGGAATGCGTGGGCGGCGAGTGCGAGTACAAGCTCGACGGCACCGACGCCTGGGTCAAGTCCGGCGCGGGCGAGAAATTCAGCGTGCCTGGCAACTCCAAGTTCGATATCCGCGTCGCCAGCGCCTACCACTACATCTGCCACTTCGGCTGAGCCCCGAGAAAGCCCTGAACGACATGGCCACCATCCTCCAGAACCTGCCCCTGAACCAGAAGGTCGGCATCGCCTTCTCCGGCGGCCTCGACACCAGCGCCGCGCTGCGCTGGATGAAGAACAAGGGCGCCCTGCCCTATGCCTACACGGCCAACCTGGGCCAGCCCGACGAGCCCGACTACGACGCCATCCCCGCCAAGGCCATGGAGTACGGCGCCGAAAAGGCCCGCCTGGTGGACTGCCGCACGCAGCTGGCGCACGAAGGCATTGCGGCCCTGCAGGCCGGCGCCTTCCACATCAGCACCGCCGGCGTCACCTACTTCAACACCACGCCGCTGGGCCGTGCCGTCACCGGCACCATGCTGGTGGCCGCCATGAAGGAAGACGATGTCCACATCTGGGGCGACGGCTCGACCTTCAAGGGCAATGACATCGAGCGCTTTTACCGCTACGGCCTGCTGACCAATCCCTCGCTCAAGATCTACAAGCCCTGGCTGGACCAGCTGTTCATCGACGAGCTGGGCGGCCGCGCCGAGATGTCGGCCTTCATGACCAAGGAAGGTTTCGGCTACAAGATGAGCGCCGAGAAGGCCTACAGCACCGACAGCAACATGCTGGGCGCCACGCACGAAGCCAAGGACCTCGAATTCCTGAACAGCGGCATCCGCATCGTGAACCCCATCATGGGCGTCGCGTTCTGGAAGGACGACGTGCAGGTCAAGTCCGAAGAAGTCTCGGTGCGCTTCGAGGAAGGCCAGCCCGTCGCCCTGAACGGCGTGGAGTTCAGCGACCCCGTGGCCCTGATCCTGGAAGCCAACCGCATCGGCGGCCGCCACGGCCTGGGCATGAGCGACCAGATCGAGAACCGCATCATCGAGGCCAAGAGCCGCGGCATCTACGAGGCCCCGGGCCTGGCGCTGCTGCACATCGCCTACGAGCGCCTGGTGACTGGCATCCACAACGAGGACACGATCGAGCAGTACCGCCTGAACGGCCTCAAGCTCGGCCGCCTGCTCTACCAGGGCCGCTGGTTCGATCCCCAGGCCATCATGCTGCGCGACACCGCCCAGCGCTGGGTGGCCCGCGCCATCACCGGCACCGTGACGCTGGAACTGCGCCGCGGCAACGACTACTCGCTGCTGAACACCGAGTCGCCCAACCTGACCTACGCCCCCGAGCGCCTGAGCATGGAGAAGGTCGAGGACGCGCCGTTCTCGCCCGCAGACCGCATCGGCCAGCTGACCATGCGCAACCTGGACATCATCGACACGCGCGCCAAGCTCGGTGTGTATTCGCGCAGCGGCCTGCTGTCGCTGGGTGGCAATGCCGCTCTGGCGCAACTGAACGACGAGCGCAGCGAGTAACACCGCTCCCGCACCATGAAGAAAGCCACCCTCGGGTGGCTTTCTTGCATTGGGGGGTGAACAGACGCAACCTACACAACCACCGGCTCTGGCTCCAGCCGGATGCCGAAGCGTTCGTACACGCTGGTCTGGATGGCCTTGGCCAGGGTCATGACCTCGCCGCCCGTCACGCTGTGGGCGCCGCGCCCGCGGTTGACCAGCACCAGGGCCTGCTTTTCGTACACACCGGCCTTGCCGATGGACTTGCCCTTCCAGCCGCAGGCATCGATGAGCCAGCCCGCCGCCAGCTTGATGCTGCCGTCGGGCATGGGGTAATGCACGATCTTGGGTTCGCGCGCGATGATGTCGGCGCATTGCTCGGGCGATACCGTCGGGTTCTTGAAGAAACTGCCGGCATTGCCCACGACGGCCGGGTCGGGCAGCTTGGCGCGGCGGATGTCGCACACCCAGTCGAACATCTGCTGCGCAGTGGGCTGCTCGATGCCGGCCTCGGCCCTGCGGCGCTCCAGCTCCAGGTATCCCAGCACGGGCTTCCAGGGGCGCGGCAGCCGAAAGCGCACGTGCGTGATCACCGCGCGCCCGGCCAGGCCCATGCCGCGCGGCAGCCCGCCGGCCACCTCGGGTTGCGAAGGGGCGTGCTTGAAGACCGAATCGCGGTAGCCGAAGGCGCACTGCGCGGCATCAAGCGTGAAGCGCTCGCCCGTGGCCAGGTCCACCGCGTCCAGCGACTCGAAGCGGTCCTGCAGCTCTACGCCATAGGCACCGATGTTCTGCACCGGCGATGCGCCCACGGTGCCGGGGATCAGCGCCAGGTTTTCCAGGCCCGGATAGCCCTGCGCGAGGGTCCAGGCCACGCAGTCGTGCCAGACCTCGCCGGCGCCGGCCTCGACGATGAAGGCCTTGGGAGTCTCTTGCACCAGGCGCAGGCCCTTGATCTCCATCTTCAGCACCACGGGGCGCACGTCACCGGTCAGAATAATGTTGCTGCCGCCGCCGAGAACGAAGGCCGGGCTGCCAGACAGTTCTTTGTCTGCCAGGAAGGCCGAAATATCATCGGCCGAGCGCACGCGCACCAGGGTTTGGGCGCGTGCCGCAATGCCGAAGGTGTTGCAGGGCTGCAAAGGGGCGTTTTTCTCGACTACCATTGGCCCGATTGTCGCACCCGCGCATCCTGGCGCTGCGGCGAAAACC
Source organism: Acidovorax sp. (assembly GCF_034519795.1). Classification (GTDB taxonomy): domain Bacteria; phylum Pseudomonadota; class Gammaproteobacteria; order Burkholderiales; family Burkholderiaceae_C; genus Acidovorax. Next base: position 212,570 of record NZ_JAXHOB010000031.1, on the reverse strand, counting down.
GTATTCCCGAGAGAGAGAACCACCACCATGCCATCTTTTGACACCGTCTGCGAAGCCAACCTGGTCGAAGTGAAGAACGCGGTCGAAAACACCGCCAAGGAAATCGCCACCCGTTTCGACTTCAAGGGCACGTCGGCCAGCATCGAGATCAAGGACAAGGACATCACGCTGATCGGTGATGCCGACTTCCAACTCACCCAGATCGAGGACGTGCTGCGCAACAAGCTCACCAAGCGCAACGTGGACGTGCGCTTCCTGGACATGGGCGACGTGCAGAAGATTGGCGGCGACAAGGTCAAGCAGGTCATCAAGGTGAAGAACGGCATCGAAAGCGAGCTGGCCAAGAAGATCCAGAAGCTCATGAAGGAAAGCAAGCTCAAGGTGCAGGCCGCCATCCAGGAGGACAAGGTACGCATCACCGGCGCCAAGCGCGACGACCTGCAGGCCGCCATGGCGCTGATCCGCAAGGACGTGACCGACGTGCCCCTGTCGTTCGACAATTTCCGCGACTGAAATGAAACACCCCCTGAGTCGCTTCGCGCCTTCCCCCTCTCTCTCCTCGCTGCGCGAGTCGGGAGGGGGACGCCCCCGGTGCGGCGGGGCGGCCCTTGCACGGGGGCACTGGCCTGGGCCGTGCTTGTTTCGTACGATGTGGGTGGCGCGCTGCGCCGTGGATCATTGAGATGCTTACCCTCCTGAATCACTTTGCGCACTTCCCCTGTCCCGTCCTGCCAAGCCATACGGGAGGGAGACGCACTCAACACGGCGGGGCGGCCCTTGCCCGGGGACAGTTGCTCTTGATGCGGTCTTGCGCCCCATGAAGCCGATTCGCGCAGCTCTCTCCCTGGCCCTGTCGGCCGGCTTGGCCTTGCCGCTGTCTGCGTTGGCCGCCGACCAATCCATCGCCCTGGCCGGCGTGCTGGGCAGCAAGGCGCTGCTGGTGGTCGATGGCAGTGCGCCACGCGCCGTCGGGCCGGGCGAGACGCACCAGGGCGTGAAGGTGCTGTCCGTCACGCGCGACGAAGCCACGGTGGAAGTCCAGGGCACCCGGCGCCTGCTGCGGCTCGGTGAATCACCCGTGGCGCTGGGGTCCAGCGGCAGCGGCAAGCGCATCGTCCTCATGGCCGACAACCAGGGCCACTTCATCAACACCGGCACCATCAACGGCAAGCAGATGAAGTACATGGTGGACACCGGCGCGTCCGTGGTCGCCATCGGCAAGCCAGACGCGGAGCGCATGGGCATCAAGGTCGACGACAGCCAGAAAGTGATCATGAGCACGGCCAACGGCTCCGCCGTGGGCTGGCGCGTGCGCCTCAATTCCGTGCGCCTGGGCGACGTGGAAGTGCTCGGCGTGATGGCCGTCATCATGCCCGAGGGCATGCCCTTCGTGCTGCTGGGCAACAGCTTTCTGACCCAATTCCAGATGACCCGCAACAACGACCAGATGGTGCTGGAAAAGCGCCACTGAACCGGCACGCACCACCCCTGCCATGAACGCCTCCACCCCCCTGCCCGGCAACAGCCCCCCCGAGGGCGAGTACGAGGACTTGCTCGGCCTGTGGTCGGACCTGGAGTCGGCCCTGTCGGTGCTGTTGTCCAAGCCGCTGCAGGTGCAGGATTTTCCAGGCAAGGTGCGCAACTTCGACCTGTGGCTGCAGGAGCTGGTGGCGCACGACATCGACGCCGCGCTGTACCTGATGTTCCAGCTCGCCTCCACCTCGTCGGTGGGTTACAGCGCAGCGCACGCGCTGGTCTGCGGCACCCTGTGCCACATCATGGCGCAGGACCTGCGCCTGGCGCAGAGCGAACGCGACAGCCTGGTGCGCGCCGCACTCACCATGAACATCGGCATGACCGCGCTGCAGGACGAACTGGCCGAGCAGCGCGACCGCCCCAGCAGCGCGCAGCAGGAAGCCATCCGCAGCCACCCTGAGGAAAGCCAGGCCCTGCTGGAGCGCCTGTTCGTGAACGACCGCCTGTGGCTCGACGTCGTCGGCCAGCACCACACCAACATGGCCGACCAGATTCCCCTGGCCCAGCAGAACCCCGAAGACCGCCTGACGCGCATCCTGGGCACCATCGACCGCTACGCGGCCATGATCAGCCCGCGCAAGTCGCGCGCCGGGCGCAGCGCCACCGATTCGGTGCGCGCCATCGTAGGCCAGGAGGATGACCAGCGCGACGAGGTGAGCTATACCCTCGTGCGCTCCATCGGCCTGTGCCCTCCCGGCACCTTCGTGCGGCTGGACAACGGCGAGGTGGCCATCGTGCTGCGCCGCAGTGAAAAAGCCAACTATCCGCTGGTCGCCAGCCTGCTGGATCCGGTGGGCCAGCAACAGACCCAACCCAATCTGTACCAGACGGCCAGCGGCAAGCCCCGCATCCAGTCGGCCGTGGCCCGCTCGGCCGTGAAGGTGGAGCTCAACCACCGCACCATGGTGCGGTTGGGCCTGTATGCGGCGCAGCGCATCTCCAGCATGCGCACGCTGATTACGGCGCCCGCTGCGCTGGGCGCGCGATAGCACAGGCTGTCTGTCCCCCTGCAACGCGGTGCAAGGGGCTCGTTCAGCCCTTGGCGCCCTTGGCCTTGACCACCTTGCTGCTGCCCAGGCGCGACTCCTTGCCCTCCAGCAGGCGCTTGATGTTCTCCTTGTGGCGCCAGGCCAGCAGCAGGGCCATCACGGCCATGGCTGCCGCAATGCGCCCATCGGCATTCCAGACCACGCCATCGGCCAGCAGGTAGTACACCGGCGCAAACACCGCCGCCACCAGCGAGGCCAGCGACGAATAGCGAAAGAAAAAGGCGATGATCACCCAGGTGACCGCCGTGGCCAGGCCCAGCCAGCCGCTCACGCCCAGCAGCACGCCCAGCGCCGTGGCCACGCCCTTGCCGCCTTCGAAACGAAAGAACACCGGCCACAGGTGGCCGAGGAAGGCGGCCAGGCCGACCAGGGCCATGGTGCCCTCCTCCATCCCGTAGGGCTTGCCAAACCAGGCCACCAGGGCCACGGGCAGCCAGCCCTTCACGGCATCGAGCACTAGGGTGACGACGGCCGCCACCTTGCTGCCCGAGCGCAGTACGTTGGTGGCACCAGGGTTCTTGCTGCCGTAGGTGCGCGGGTCGCGCATGCCCATGGCGCGCGTCACGATCACGGCAAACGACAGCGAGCCGAGCAAATAGGCCGCCAGGGTGGCGAGGAAGGGGTACACGGCGGTCAATTCAGCTCCTTGGGAAATGGGGTGCGCACGGCTCGCGTGCACAGGCCCGCTATTCTGCCAGCGCGCAGTGCACGGTCTGCGCACCGAGCAGTTGCACGCAGACCTGCGGGTCGATCTGCACCAGAAAGCCGCGCCGCCCGCCATTGATGGCGATGCGCGGCAAGTCGAGGATGCTGCCTTCGATGTACACCGGCATCTCGCGCCGCGTGCCAAAGGGCGAGGTGCCGCCCACCAGGTAGCCGCTGTGGCGGTTGGCGACCTCGGGGGCGCAGGGCTCGACCGACTTGGCGCCGATCTGGCGCGCCAGGTTCTTGGTGGAGACCTTGCGGTTGCCGTGCATCAGCACGATCAGGGGCTTGGCGTTCTGGTCCTGCATCACCAGGGTCTTGACCACGGTAAAGGGGTCGAGCCCCAGCACCTCGGCGCTGTGCAGGGCACCGCCGTGCTCCAGGTACTCGTAAGGGTGCTCGGTGAAGGCCACCTTGCGCGCCTTGAGCAACTGGGTGGCGGGGGTTTCGGAGACATGTTCTTTCTTGGCCATGGTGTGCCGATGGTACCCGCCCGAATCAAGCAGAGCGCCTGCGCCGCCCGACCTTGCGCTTGCCGTACTGCTCGATGGCAGCCACCAGCACCCCGGTGAATTCCTGCACCAGCGGCGGCTGCACGAGGCCGTCGAGCGCCAGCACCTGCAGGCGGCGCTGCTGCAATTGCACGTCCTCGAACGGGCGGGCGGCCAGCACGCCCTCCTCCACCCAGCGCGCGGCCGTGAGGTAGCTGGCCAGCGCCACGTCACGGGGGCCCAGCAGCGGCAGCAGGGCAGACGAGAAGTTGCTCACCACGGCCGGCGTGTAGCGCAGGCCCTGCAGCGTGCAGGAGAGGTCGAACAGCTGGCGCCCGGTGATGCCGGCCGTGCCCAGCAGCAGCGGGTAACGCACCACGTCGGCCACGCTCACCATGCGCTGCTGCGCCAGCGGATGGGCGGCCACGGTGATCGCGAACACCGGGGCAATGGCCGAGTGCAGCACCGCAAGGCCCTTCTCGGGCGCAACGCTGTACTTGAGGGCCAGGTCCGCATCGCCGCGCGCCAACTGCGCCGAGACCTCGTCGGGCACCCCCACATGCAGTTGCAGCTCTACCTCGGGATGCCTCTCGCGAAACTGCGCCATCACCAGCGGCATGAAGCCCGCCGCAAACCCCTCCGTGCAGGCCAGCCGCACGCGCCGTGCCTCCTGCGCTGCCAGGCCCTGCAACTGCTCCACCAACTGGGCCGACTCCTGCGCATGCGCGCCCGCATGCGCCAGCAGGCGCTCGCCTGCGGCCGTCAGGCGCATGCCACGCGGCTGCCGCTCGAACAGCGACACACCCAGCGAATCCTCCAGTTTTGCAAGCTGGCGGCTCACCGCCGATGCGGCCACATGCAGGCGCTGCGCGGCCTGGTTGACCGAGCCGGTGCGGGCCACCTCCAGGAAGTAGCGCAGGGGCAGGCTCAGCAGGGACAGGGACATGGGTGCGTTTCATTGCTTTCAAGGCAATGGGCAGTTGCTTATTCTCTAGGAATAGCAATGGTAAACCAGCATCGATCTTGCGTGCATCGAGGCTCCAATCAACCGATAGCCACGCCGCGCCCACCCCTGTGGTGCAAGGTCCGGCGCCCTACCCTGGAGCCCCCATGACACAACGCCTTCGTGCCTCCCTGCTTCTGGCAGCCCTTGCCAGCGTATTTGCCGCAGCACATGCCCAGACCACCCCTGCCGCCAAAGACCCCTGGCCCGAGCAGAGCGTGCGCCTGGTCGTTCCCTTCCCGCCCGGCGGCGGCACCGATGCGGTGGCGCGTGCGCTGGGCCAGAAGCTCGGCACCCGGCTGGGTACGCCCGTGGTGGTAGATAACAAGCCTGGCGCCTCGACCATCATCGGCACCGAGGCCGTGGTGCGTGCCAGGCCCGACGGCTACACCCTGCTGGTCTCGGGCTCCACCAGCTACTCGGTGAACCCTGCACTGCGCAGCAAGCTGCCCTACGACCCGGCCAAAGATCTGGTCCCGGTGGCCACCGTAGCCCGCGCGCCGCTGGTGATGGTGGTCAGCGCCAGTGCCCCCTACAAGGACTTCAACGCCCTGATAGCTGCCGCCAAGGCCGCGCCCAAATCCATCCACTACGCCACCTTCGGCTCCGGCTCGGGCCCGCACCTGGCGGGCGCGCTGCTGGAGCAGGCTGCGGGCATCCAGCTGCAGGGCGTGCCCTACCGCGGCAGCAGCCAGTCGCTGATGGCACTGATAGGCGGCGAGATCCAGCTGGGCATCGACACCGTGGCGGCTGCCGCACCGCAGATCCGCGCGGGCAAGCTGCGCGCCCTGGCCATCGCAGGCAAGAGCCGCTCCAGCATGCTGCCCGGCGTGCCCACGGTGGCCGAGCTCCAGTTGCCCGATGCGGCGTTCGACGCCTGGTACGCCATCGCCGCGCCGGCACGCACGCCGCTGCCCATCATCCGCCGGCTGGTGACCGAGGTCGAGGCCGTCACGCGCGACCCCGCCATACAGGAGCAGATGCGCGCCCAGGGCATGGAGCCCGTGCACCTGGGGCCCGTGGCCACGCGGGCCGTGATCGACGACGAGATCGGGCGCTACCGCGCCCTGGCCCACCGCGCCAAAATCATGGTGGAGTGATGACAGCATGACGACAACGACGATGAACCCATCCCGCGAACAACTGCTCGCCAACGTCCACCAGTACTTCGACGCCGGCCAGTTCGAGGCCGAGCTGCGCCGCCGCGTGGGCTGGCGCACCGAGAGCGACACCGGCCAGCCCGGCGCCCCGGCCCTGCGCCAGTACCTCACGGACGAGATCGTTCCCGGCCTCGAGCCCCTGGGCTTTGCCTGCGAGGTGCTGGACAACCCCGATGCACGCGGCGGCCCGGTGCTGCTGGCACGCCGCGTGGAATCGCCCGAGCTGCCCACGGTGCTCACCTACGGCCACGGCGACGTGGTCAACGGCCAGGACGCCAACTGGCGCGAAGGCCTCTCGCCCTGGGACCTGAAGATCGAAGGGGACCGCTGGTACGGCCGCGGCACGGCCGACAACAAAGGCCAGCACACGGTGGTGCTGGCCGCCCTGGCGCAGACCATCGCCGCCCGCCAGGGGCGCCTGGGCTACAACGTGACCCTGCTCATGGAGATGGGCGAGGAGGCCGGCTCGCCGGGCCTGGCCGCCTTCTGCCAGCAGCAGCGCGAGGCCCTCAGGGCCGATCTGTTCATCGCCAGCGACGGCCCGCGCGTGAATGCGGCGCGGCCCACGCTGTTTCTGGGTTCGCGCGGCGCCATCAATTTCTCGCTCAGGGTGCAAAGCCGGGCCAAGGCCTACCACTCGGGCAACTGGGGTGGCGTGCTGTCCAACCCCGCGACCGTGCTGGCCCATGCGGTGGCCAGCATGGTGGATGCCCATGGCCGCATGCTCGTGCCCGGCCTGCTGCCCCCGCCGCTGCCCGAGAAGCTGCGCACCGCCCTGAAAGACGTGGTGATCGGCGGCGGCGCCGACGACCCGGCCCTGACCCCGGGCTGGGGCGAACCGGGCCTGACCCCGGCCGAGCAGCTCGTGGGCTGGAACACGCTGGAGGTGCTGGCCCTGGGCGCAGGCCTGCCCGCACGGCCCGTCAACGCGATTCCCTCGAGCGCCGTGGCGCACTGCCAGCTGCGCTTCGTGGTGGGCACGGACTGGAGAAACGTGAAGGACATCGTGCGCGCCCACCTGGACGCACACGGCTTTGCCGACGTGGAGATCGAGCTCGGGATGCAGTGCGGCGCCACGCGCCTGGACCTGCACAACCCCTGGGTGGACTGGACGCTGGCCTCCATGCATGCCAGCGCGGGCGCACCCGCCACGCTGCTGCCCAACCTGGCGGGGTCGTTGCCCAACGACATCTTCGCCGACGACCTGGGCCTTCCCACTCTGTGGGTGCCGCACTCGTACCCGGCCTGTGCCCAGCACGCGCCCAACGAGCACCTGCTGGCCAGCGTGGCGCGCGAAGGCCTGGCCGTGATGGCCGGCCTGTTCTGGGACCTGGGCGAGCCCGGTGGCGTGCCCTGGAAGGAAGGCGCGCTGCCCGCCGAGCCCGCTGCGTCCTGACCACAGGGTGACGGCAGGGCCGTCACCCCGGGTTCACAGTGCCGGGTCGCGCAGCTCCAGGCGGATCGCGTCGATGGCCTTGAGCACCTCGGGCGACAGCGTCGTGCCCCAGGCGTTCAGGTCTTCTTCGAGCTGTGCCACCGAGGTCACGCCGATGATGGTGCTGGCCACCTGCCACTTGGTGTAGCAAAACGCCAGCGCCAGCTGCGTGGGCGTGAGGCCGTTTTCGCGCGCCAGCGCGTTGTAGCGGCGCGCGGCCACCAGCGACTCGGGGCGGCCCCAGCGCTGCTTGCGCACCGATTCGTACGACGAGATGCGCGCACCCTGGGGGGCGTCCGGGCCGGTGGTGCCGCTGTCGTCGTATTTGCCGGTCAGCAGGCCGAAGGCCAGGGGCGAGTAGGCCAGCAGCGACACATTCAGGCGGTGGCAGGTCTCGTCCAGCCCGTTTTCCCAGGTGCGGTTGACCAGGCAGTAGGGGTTCTGCACCGTGGCCACGCGCGGCAGGCCATGCTGCTCGGCCAGGCGCACGAATTCGTGCACGCCGTAGGGCGTCTCGTTCGAGAGGCCGACATAGCGCACCTTGCCCGCCTTGACCAGGCCGGCCAGGGCTCCCAACTGGGCGTGGATGGGCGTTTCCGAGGTTTCCTTGGCCGGGTCGTAGTACATGGTGCCGAAAGCCGGCACATGGCGCTCGGGCCAGTGGATCTGGTAAAGGTCGATCACGTCGGTCTGCAGGCGGCGCAGGCTGCCTTCGCAGGATGCGACGATGTCTTGGGGCGTCAGGCCCTTGCCTTCGCGCACCCAGGGCATGCCGCGCGAAGGGCCGGCCACCTTGGTGGCCACCACCAGCTTTTCGCGGGCGCCGGGGTTCTTCGCGAACCAGTTGCCGATGATGGTCTCGGTGGCACCAAAGGTCTCGGCCTTGGCGGGCACCGCGTACATCTCGGCGGTGTCGATGAAATTCACGCCCCGGGCCAGCGAGCGGCTGAGGATGGCGTGGGAATCGGATTCGTTGACCTGTTCACCAAAGGTCATGGTGCCCAGGCAAATGGGGGTGACGTGCAGATCGCTCTGACCGAGCTGGATGGTTTTCATGCGGACTCCGTTGGCAAGCCGCGCAGTTTACGGGTTGCCGGCAAAGTCTGCAGGCGTCACTGTGCCATCAGCCCATTCGACGGCAGCGTCTCGTCGAGCAGCTTGCGCGCCGTCTCCACCCCCGCCACGGGCAGGCCCTTGGGGTCAATCAAGCCCACCTGCACCAGCACGCTCGCCTGGTCCCAGTAGATGTGCTCGTGGTAGAGCTTGTCGCCGCGGAACTTCACCACCGCCAAGAGCGGTATCTCCACGCGCCGGCCCGTGGGCGCCACGCCGGGCAGCATCCAGGGGATCTCGGTGGTGTGGGTGAAGCTAAACAGCATTTCGTCGACCACCTGCGTGGCCCCGACGGTGCGCGAGATCGGCGTGAGGCTGGTATCGGGCGGGTTGCTGTTGACGAAGTGGCGCGTGTAGAAGTCGTGCAGGTGGCGATGGCCCACGCCGCCCGTCATGGTGGGGATGTGGTTCACGTAGGGCTCGGCCACCATGGTGGACATGGTGGCGTCCACGTCGCGCGTGGCGAACTCGTATTCGCAGTGCTTGTCCCACAGGGCCGACAGGTCGTAGTGCGGGCCCATGGCGCGCCGCAACGCGGCCACGCTGCGCTGGTGCGCCATGAGGGCCGAGGGCTTGTGGAAGTGGTCGCCACCCACGCGTGCAAACGCATGGTCGGTGCCGGGGTAGACGTACAGCTCCACGTTCTCGCGGCCCGACAGGGCCTGCAAGATGGCCTCGCGCGCGGGCGGTGGGCAAAAGCCATCGAGCTCGGCGATGTGCAGCACCAGGCGGCACTGGATGTCCGTGGCCTCGGCCAGCGCGGCCTCGATGCCCACGCCGTAGTAGCCCACCGCCACGTCGGCATCGGTGCGGCAGGCCGCCAGGTAGGCCAGCTTGCCGCCCAGGCAGAAGCCCAGCACACCCACCTTGCCGCCCTGCGTGCGGACTTCGGGGCGCGCACGCAGCGCCGAGATGGCCGTCTGCAGATCCTGCACGCCCTTGGCCTCGGCAAAGCCCTGGTAGAGACCAAAGGCACGCGGCATGTCGTTGGCGGCATCGAGCTCCACGGCCGGCTCCTGGCGCCAGAACAGGTCGGGCACCAGCACCACATAGCCTTCTTCGGCGTAGTAGTCGGCCACATCGCGCATGGTGGCGTTCACGCCGAATATCTCCTGCGCGAGCACCAGCCCCGGGCCGCTGCCGCTGGCGGGGGTGGCAAGGTAGGCGCGAAAGCTGCCGCTGCCGTCTGCGGCATCGAGCGTGGTCCATTGTCCTGGCATGGTGGGAGTCCTTGTGGTCTTGGGTTCGTGGGGGTCTCAGGAAGCGGTAGCACCGGGCACGGCATGCGGCGCGCCAGCAGGGGTGGGTGCACCCGCATGCCGCGCCAGCAACTGGCGGGTGACCACAGCATAGTCGGACGGGTCCACCGGCCCCAGCCACTGCTTGAAGCGCGTGAGCACGCCCAGGGGCAAACCCATGTCCTGCAGCAACTCGTCGATGTTGTGCACCGAGAACGGGATGATGTTGGTACCCTTGGAATGCTTGCCGTCGGTACGCTCCTCCATCCAGGCCAGGCGCCGGTCGATCTGCGCGTTCATCTGGTCCGGCGGTGGCAGCTGCAGCCCGCCACGCAGGTGGTTGGCCAGCCACAGGGCGCCGATCTCGCAGTTGAGCTGGCTGAAGAACGAGGAGTTGTAGCCGTTGAACGCCAGGCGCGGCATGCCCACCGGCAAAATCGAACGGTACAGGCGGAAGTTGCCGCGCGCATCGGTCACGCGCTGCAGCACGCTGCTGTCGAAGAAAGGCACCTGCTGGTGCCAGCCCGTGCCGCAGACCACGATGTCGGCGGGCACCGTCTCGCCAGTGCTCAACACGGCCTGGCCGGGCTGCAGCGTGCGGATGCTCACGCCCTTGCGCACACCCAATTCGCCGGCCGCCACCTTCTCGTAGAAGCCGTCGGTCACCAGGCTCACGGTGCTGCGCGCAATGGTTTCGAGCGGCGTGCCCGGGTGCAGGCCGATCTCGCGCAATTTGAGCTGGCGTGTGACCACCGATTCCACGCTGCCCAGCATGGAGTTGCGCACCGGCAGGCCCGGGCCGTGCAGGAATTTCTCGAAGCCCTTGGGCTCGATGTACTTGAACAGCGCCTCGCCCATGCGCGTGAGCAGCAGGAACTTGAAGTTCAGAACGTTCATGAACTTCTTCGGGATCTTCCAGATCAGTTGGCGCGCGAGCACCGTGGTGCTGGCGCTGTCGGCCGCGATGGCATTGGCCACGTCGCACGACGATTTGCCGTAGCCCACCACCAGCACATGCTTGCCGCGCGCCTCGCCCGCATCGTTGAACTGGCTGGTGTGGCACACGCGCCCGCCCGCAGCCACGAAGGCATCCGCGCCCGGGTACTGCGGCACGGCCGGTTCGCTGAAGATGCCGTTGCACACCACCAGGTAGTCGAAGCGGTGCACCTCGGCCGGCAGGGCGCCGCCCTGCCCGGTCGCTGCGCGGCGCGCCTTCACGGTCCATACGCCGGCCTCTTCATCGAGCACCGCGCTCTCCACGGTGGTGGACATGCGCAGGAATGGCACCAGGCCGAAGTGCTCGGCATACGAGTGCAGGTAGGCCTGCACCTGCTGGCCCGAAGGCCACTCGGGGTAGCTGGCCGGCATCGGAAAATCCGACAGCGCATAGGTGGTGCGCGGGTTCTGCGTGGTCAGGCCCGGGTAACGGCGCGAGGCAGCCCAGACGCCGCCCACGTCGGGCTCCTTCTCGAACACCGTCACCTCGAAGCCGAAGGCGCGCAGCACCTTGGCGGTGGAAAGGCCGGCAAAGCCGGCACCGATGATGCCTACGGTTCTGGTCATGGTGGCGCTCCTTCAGGACATGAGTTTGGGAATGGCAGGCTCATGCGACTCGGGCCCCATGGCCGAGTAGCCGCCGTCGCACGCATAGTCGGCACCGGTCACGAAGCTGGCCATGTCCGAGCACAGGAAGAGCACCACATTGGCCACCTCGGCCGGGTCGCCGACTCGGCGCAGCAGGTGGAAGGGTGCGGCCACGCGGTCGGTCTTGGCACGGTCGCCGCCGGTGAGCTGGTCCATGATGGCCGACCAGGTCCAGCCGGGCGAAACGCTGTTCACGCGCACGCCCTCGCCCGCCAGGTCCATGGCCATGCTGCGCGTGAGCTGCACCATGGCCGCCTTGCCCACGGGGTAGAGCCAGCGCCCGGTCTGCGCCACGCCCGAGGAGATGCTGGTGAAGTTGACCACCGCCCCGCCCCCGGCCTGTTGGAAGTGCGGTCGCACGGCCTTGAGCACCATCACCGCACTGACCAGGTTGACGTTGAGCGAGGCCAGCCAGTCCTCGCGCGGCGAGGCGATGCCATCGTCCAGGTACGAGCAGGCCAGGTTCACCAGGTAGTTCACCCCGCCGTGGCGCTGGGCGGCCAGGGCCACGCAGGCAGCCACCTGGGCGTCGTCGGTGATGTCGGTGCGGCTGAACAGCACTCCCTCACCCAGCCCGTCCGCCAAGGCCTGCCCGGCTTCGGCGTTGATGTCGGCCACCACCACCCGCACCCCAGCCTGGTGCAGGGCACGCACCACCCCGGCGCCGATGAGGGTGGCGCCCCCGGTCACGATCGCGCTCTTGCCGCGCATGCTGTCGAATCCCTGGACCATGCTGACTCCTGTGGCTTTTGCAATGACTGTTGCGGTGCAGCAGCGGTAACACGCCGTCACATCCGCCCCGTGCACCCGGGTGCTAACGCTCTTGCGCAGCACCCGGGGCCTGCACAAGAATAGGCAAGCAGCCCGCGCGTCCGCATCCCGAAAGCGCAGGGTGTATCCCGCAAACGCATGTTTTCGCGCCCCTGCCGTGGCGTGTTTCGTGCTTGCTGAGTGTTCTGTCCCGTAAATAGATGGCAAAAATAAAACCGATGGATTTCGCGCCAGGGCAAGGCGCAAACCGCAGCGATAGCCGTAGCTATCGCGAGGATTTGCAACGCAGCCCTGGCGTGAAAGACGCGGTTTTATCGGCATTTATTTGCGGGACAGGACACTAGAAGAACCAACACCCCACCGGCCGAAACGCATGCACCCCGCCCAGCAGAGCAGCACCGCGCTACCGCTGGAGCGCTTTCGCCTGTTCGACAGCCACGACCTGGACGAGGCGCGCGAGTTCGTGGGCCGCGTGTTCTGCCCGCACGAGCTGGCCACCGTGCACCGGGGCGCGCAGCTCGATGCCTGCCACCACAGCGTGCCACTGCACCGCGATGCCAGCCTGAACTATGTGCAGTACGGCCCGGCCGTGCGCATCGAGCCCGGCCACCTGGGCGGTTTCTACCTGCTGCAGATACCGCTGCGCGGTGGCGCCACGGTGCACTGCGGCGGCCAGGCGGTGGAGTCGCATGCGCTCATGGCCTCGCTGCCCTCGCCCACCGAGCCACTGTCCATGCGCTGGCACGAAGACAGCCCGCAGTTCATCGTCAAGATCGACCGCGCGGCCTTGCACACCCGCCTGTCGGCCCTGTTGCAGGCACCGGTGCAGCAGCCGCTGGTGTTCGAGCTGGGGGTGGACCTGGCCCAGCCCGCGCTCATGGGCATGGCCAGCTTCATCGCCTACCTGCGCTCGGCGGTGGAGACCAATGCCTTCCTGCTGGGCCACCCGGTGCTGGCCGAACAGGCCGAGAACCATCTGCTCACCAGCCTGCTGCTGTCCGCGCAACACAACCATTCACAGGCCCTGGCGGCCGGCACGGCCATGCCGGGGAGCGCACCCGTGGTGCTGCCGCGCGTGGTCAAGCGCGCGCAGGAGTTCATGCACAGCCGGCTGGAGCTGCCCATCACCCTGGCCGAGGTGTGCGCGCATGTGGGCGTGAGCGCCCGCTCGCTGCAACAGACCTTTGCCCAATGCACAGGCAAGAGCCCCATGGCCTTCCTGCGCGAGCTGCGGCTCGATGCCGCGCGCGCGGCACTGCAGCAGCCTGCCACGTCAGAACGCGCACCGCAGGTCTCGGACATTGCGGCGCGCTACGGCTTCTTTCACCTGGGTCACTTTGCCGAGGGCTACCGCCGACGCTTTGGCGAGACGCCTTCGGACACGCGCCAGCGGCACGGCCAGCCGCACTGAATCCGGCTCAACCCGGCTGCGCCACGAAGGCGTCGGCAAAGAACGCCGTGGGCCGCATGCCGGCCAGGGCTGCAAAATCGCGCCGCGCCGCATCCACCATGGCCGGAGCACCGCAGGCATACACCTCGTGCTGCGACAGATCCGCATGGTCCTGCAGCACGGCCTGGTGCACCCAGCCGGTACGGCCGGCCCAGGCATCGGCTTCGGGCGCATCCGACAGCACGGGCACATAGCTCAGGCGGCCCTGCAGGGCCTGCTCCCATTCCAGGCACAGGCCGTGCAGGTACAGGTCGGCCCGCGCACGGCCGCCCCAGTACAGATGCACGCGGCGCTCGCTGCCGGTGGCCAGCAGCTGCTCCACCAGGGCCTTCACGGGTGCAAAGCCGGTGCCGCTGGCCAGCAGGATGGCGGGCGCAAGAGACCCCTGGTCGTGCATCCCGAAGGTACCGAACGGCCCCTCGATTCGCAGCACGTCACGGGCTTTCAGCTTGCCGAACACCTGGTCGGTGAACAGGCCGCCCGGCAGATGGCGGATGTGCAGTTCCAGCAGTTCCTGCCCCTCACGGGCCCGCGTGGCCAGCGAGTAGCTGCGCCGGCGGTTGCCGGGCAGCAGCACGTCCACATACTGGCCTGCGGCGTAGTGCAGGCGCTGCTGGCCTGCCGGGGGCTGCAGCTGCACGCGCATGACATCGGGCGCCAGGCGCTCCATCGCCACCACGCGCACCGGCAGCTTGCGCACGGCGATACCGGGGATGTGGGGGATCTCGGCGCATTCGATGCGCAGGTCGCTTTCCGCCTGCGTGCAGCACAGCAGGTATACGCCCTGCCCGGCTTCGTCCGGCGCCAGGGCTGCAGGCTGCGCGCCGGGCAGGCACGCCGCCTTGCCACCGACCACCCGGGCACGGCAGGCGCCGCAGGTGCCGGTCTTGCACTGGTGCGGCAGCAAGATGCCCTGGCGCAGGGCGGCATCGAGCACGCTTTCACCCGCCGGGCTGGAGACGGTCTTGCCGGACGGCAGCAAGGTGATGGCGTGCATGGGCGCGTCGGCCACGGCTGCGCCGGCCTCTTCGGTCATCTGCATGGGGAAACCTTTGAGGGTCTAGACGGTGAGGTAGCGGGACCACAGGCTGCGGTCGGCATTGAGCGCGGCGGAATCACCCTGCCAGACCACGCGCCCGCGCTCCAGGATCACATGGCGGTCTGCCAAGCCCACCAGGCGGTGCACGTACTTGTCGACCACCAGGATGGTCTGACCGGCGGCCTTGAGCGTGGCCAGGCAGCGCCAGATCTGCTCGCGGATGACAGGGGCCAGGCCCTCGGTGGCCTCGTCCAGGATGAGCAGGCGCGGGTTGGTCGACAGCGCCCGGCCGATGGCCAGCATCTGCTGCTCGCCACCCGAGAGTTGGTTGCCCAGGTGGTTCTGGCGCTCCTGGAGGCGCGGGAACACGCCGTAGATGCGCTCGATGTCCCAGGCATCGCGCAGGCCGTTGCGGTGGTCGGCAAAGGCCAGCAGATGCTCGCGCACCGTGAGGTTGGGGAACACGTGGCGCCCCTCGGGCACGATGGCCAGGCCCAGGCGGGCGATGGCGTCGCTCTTGAGTTGGCCGGTGGCCTGGCCGGCAAAGCGGATTCCCCCGGCCGTGGGGCGCAGCGCACCCACCAGGGTCTTGATGGTGGTGCTCTTGCCCATGCCGTTGCGGCCGAGCAGGGACACCACCTCGCCTGCAGCGATGGCCAGGTCGATGCCGAAGAGCACCTGGCTCACGCCATAGCCAGCCTCCAGGCCCTGGCAGCTCAGCAAGGGTTCGGGCGCGCTCATGGGGTCGTCTCCAGGGTCTCGGTGCCCAGGTACACGGCCTGCACCTCGGCGTTGTTGCGGATCTCGTCGGGCGTGCCGGCAGTGAGCACCCGGCCATAGACCAGCACCGAGATGCGGTCGGCCAGGCGGAACACGGCCTCCATGTCATGCTCGATCAGCAGCACCGCCATGTCCTTGCGCAGGGTTTCGATGAGCTGCACCATCTGCAGCGATTCGTCCGGCCCCATGCCGGCCATGGGCTCGTCCAGCAGCAGCAGCTTGGGGGCCGAGGCCAGCGCCAGCGCCACATCCAGCGTGCGCTGCGCGCCATGCGGCAAGGCTCCGGCGGTCTCGCCCATGCTGGCTTGCAGCCCCACGCGCTCGGCGAGCCGGTCAGCGGCCTCGTACAGACCATGGGCCTGCGAACGCGGCTGCATGAAGCGAAAGCTCGACCCGCTGTGCGCCTGCACGGCCAGCAGCAGGTTGTCGCGCACGCTCTGCTGCGGAAAGACGCGCGTCACCTGAAAGCAGCGCGACAGCCCCTTGGCCACGCGGCGGTGCATGGGCAGCGCGGTGATGTCGGCGCCATCAAGCAGCACCCGCCCCGCGTCAGGCTGCAGCAGGCCCGAGATCTGGTTGACCAGTGTGGTCTTGCCCGCGCCGTTGGGGCCGATCAGGGCATGCACCTCGCCATGCGCCACCGAGAGATCCACATGGTCGGTGGCCAGCAGGCCGCCAAAGCGCTTGACCAGGCCCTGCACTTGAAAGAGGCTCATCGCGTAGCCCTCCTTGTGCGCAGGTCTGCCAGCGCGGCCAGGCCCTTGGGCGCATACAGCGCCGTGGCGATCAACAACACGCCCAGCGGCATGTGCCAGTAGTCGGTGTTGAGCTTGAGCACCTCTTCGAGCGCAAGCCAGACGGCTGCGCCCACCGGGCCACCCCAGCGCCGGCCCAGGCCGCCGATGACGACCATCACGATCAAGGTGGCCGATTGCGTCCAGTGCATCATCGACGGGCTCACGAAGCTGTTGCCCGTGGCCAGCAGCGCGCCCGCCAGGCCGGCAATGGCACCGGCCAGCGTGAAGGCCGCCAGTTGCAGCAGGTACACCGGGTAGCCCAGGGCGCGCATGCGGGTCTCGTTGTCGCGGATGCCCGCCAGCGCCGCACCGAAGCGCGAGGCCGTGGCCCGGTCCAGCCACCACAGCACCAGCGCCACCAGGGCCAGCACCACCCAGTACAGCGTGGGCTCGTGCATCACATCGAGGCCCAGGCCCAGCGTGGGCCGCAGGGGCAGGCTGTAGCCGTCGTCGCCGCCATAGCTGCGCAGCGAGACGAACACGAAGTACAGCATCTGCGCAAAGGCCAGCGTGATCATGATGAAGTACACGCCCTTGGTGCGCAGCGAGATGGCGCCCACCAGCGCCGCCAACAGCGCGGCAGCCGCCATGGCAGCGCCCCAGACGACCCAGGCCGAGGTGGCGCCTGCATCGCTGAGCACCACCACCGCATAGGCGCCCACGCCCACGAAGCCCGCATGCCCCAGCGCCACCATGCCGCCAAAGCCCATGATGAAGTTCAGGCTGGCGGCGGCCAGCGCCACCACCAGCACCCGGCGCACGAAGCCAATGTAGAAATCCAGGCCCAGGGCCGAAGCCACCAGCGGAAACAGCGCCAGAGCCACCAGCAAGGCCAGCGGCAGCACTGCGCCGCGCCAGGGCGGCACGGCGGAGTCCTCAGGCAGGTAAGAAGTCAGGGAAGCGGACATGGTGGCTCAGGCCTTGGCAGAAAACAGCCCCGCAGGGCGAAAGCTCAGCACCGCCGCCATCAGGGCGTACATGGCCACTTCGGCGCACAGCGGGCCCAGGTCGGCGGCCACGGCGGGCGGCAGGGTGGCGCGCAGCAGCAGCGGCAAGAAGGCGCGGCCGATGGTGTCCACCAGCCCCACCAGCAGCGCAGCCACGAAGGCCCCGCGCACCGAGCCGATGCCCCCGATGACGATGACCACCAGCGCCGGGATCAGGATGGCCTCGCCCATGCCCACCTGCACCGCCATCAGCGGGCCCATGAGGGCGCCTGCCAGGGCCGCCAGCGCCGCACCGAGCACGAAGATGCCGCTGAACACGCGCTTGACGCGCACCCCCATGAGCTCGGCCATCCACCGGTCCGAAGCCCCCGCACGCACCAGCATGCCCACACGGCTGTGGTTGACCAGC
The DNA here is from genome assembly GCF_034519795.1 of Acidovorax sp. GTDB lineage: Bacteria > Pseudomonadota > Gammaproteobacteria > Burkholderiales > Burkholderiaceae_C > Acidovorax. The sequence continues at coordinate 195,003 of NZ_JAXHOB010000031.1, read as the reverse complement.
AGGTACAACAGGCCCGCCACCAGCACCCCGGCCGCCAGCACCACCAGCCGGTACGAGGGGTAAGGCAGGCCGGCGAACAGCTCCACCGGGCCCGACAGCAGGGCGGGCGTGGGCGCCATCACGGGCGACGGGCCCCATATCATCTTCACCGCATCGTCGGCCACGAGGATCACGCCGAAGGTGGCCAGCACCTGGGCCAGGTGGTCACGCCCGTAGAGGCGGCGCATCAGCGTCACCTCCAGCAGCACGGACACCAGCACCGTGGCGGCCATCGCCACCAGCACCGCCCCAGCGAACGAGCCGCTGTGCACGTGCACCGTGGCCGCCACGTAAGCGCCCACCATGAACAGCGAGCCGTGCGAGAGGTTCATCACGTCCATGATCCCGAAGACCAGGGTCAGGCCTGCGGCGATCAGGAAAAGCATGAGCCCGTAGCCCGCGCCGTTGAGCAGTTGTTCGATGACGAGGATCGGATTCATGGCGTGAAGGGGCTGCGCAGGGGCAATGGTGGCAAGGTCACTTCAGTGGGCACTGGGCGGAGAATGCGTCGCCGTAGTTTTCGAGCACCGTCTTGATGGTCTTGTTGGTCACGCGGCCCTCGGCGTTGTTGCCGATGGTGCGCAGGTAGAAGTTCTGCACCGGGTAGTGGTTGTTGGCATAGCGGAAGCTGCCGCGCACCGAGGGGAACTGCGCCTTGGCCAGGGCCTTGACCAGCGCATCGCGGTCGGCCACCTTGCCGCCCACGGCCTTGACGGCCGAGTCCATGGCGCTGATCACGTCGAAGGCCTGCGCGGCGTAGATGGAGGGGTAGCGCCCGCCATATTCCTTGCGGAAGGCGGCCACGAAGGCCTTGTTGGCCGCGTTGTCCAGGTCATGCGCCCAGTGCGAGGTGTTGAACAGGCCCAGCATGGGTTCGCCCACCGCGCCGATGATGTCCTCGTCGGCCGAGAAACCGCTGGTCACCAGCATGATGTCCTTGGACAGCCCGGCGCCCACGAACTGCTTGATGAAGTTGATGCCCATGGCACCGGGCAAAAAGAAGTACACGGCCTCGGGCTTGGCGGCGCGCAATTGCGCGAGCTCGGTCGCGTAGTCGATCTGGCCGACCTTGGTGTACATCTCGTCGACCACCGTGCCCTTGAACTTGCGCTTGAAGCCCGTCAGGCCATCCTTGCCGGCGGGGTAGTTGGGGGCGATGAGCACCATGCGGCCAAAGCCGCGGTCGGCCGCGAACTGACCCGCGGCCTCGTGGTACTGGTCGTTCTGGTAGGCGGTGCCGAAGAAGTAGGCATTGCACTGCGCGCCGGCCAACTGGCTCGGGCCGGCGTTGTTCGACAGGTAGGGCACCTTGGCCGCGAACAGCGTGGGCGCCACAGCCAGCGCCACGTTGGAGGCGATGGGCCCCGTGAACAGGTCGATCTTCTCGCGCTGCACAAAGCGGTCGACCAGTTGCTTGGCCTGGTCGGGGCTGCCGGCCATGTCGGTCTGCACGAACTCCACCGGCTGGCCGCCGAGCTTGCCACCGAGTTGCTTGATGGCCAGGTTGAAGCCATCGCGCGCATCGGCACCGGGGCCGGCGAACGGGCCCGAGATGTCGAGCGCCATGCCGACCTTGATGGGGCCCTGCTGGGCCGCCGCCGTGAAGCTTGCGCAGGCGGCCAGGGTGGCCAGGGCGGCTGCGCCCAGCCGGTTGCGAAGCGAGGTGCGGGAGAGTTGTGCCATCTTCAATCCTTATCCATCAACAAAAGGGAAAAACCAGAACCAAGAGCGCTGCGGGTGCGGAGGCTCAGAGCCCCACTTCGACCCGCCCTGCCACCACGCGCACCGGGAACGTGCGCACCGCTTCGGTGACAGGCGCCTTGCAAGGCGCCCCCGTGCGGATGTCGAAGGTGCCCTGATGCAAGGGGCATTCCACACAGCCGTCTTCCACCCAGCCGTCGGACAATTTGGCGGCGCCGTGGGTGCACAGGTCGTACAGGGCGAAGAGGCCCTCCCCATCGCGGAACACCGCCACGGGCAGGCCGTCCACCACCACGGGCCAGACGGCGCCGTCCGGAAAATCCTCGGGCTCGCCCACGTCGTGCCAGGCTGCCACCATTGCTGCTGCAGCAGCAGCAGCGTCGGCGGTGTCCACCGCGCCCTGTTCCAGTGCCTTGTCGGTCGTTGTCTGCATGGCGCTGGTCCTCAGATGGGCGTGGCCAGCAAGGTGGCCACGCGCGAGGTGTCGTAGACCACGCGCTTGCTGCGGTAACGCCATTCGCCTTCGTGCAGCACCACCTCGTCGAGGTAGGTGCCGGCCTGGTAGACGCTGGACTCGCCAGCCGTGCCGGTGATCACCACCACGTAGCTCGACTGCGTGTGCACCACGCCGTCCTTCACGGCCGTGATCACCAGCCCCGAGGTGCTGTGGCGGTACACGTGGTCTTCGAAGATGTTGGCGTTGCGCAGGGAGAGCACGCGGTCGCGCAGCATGCCGGCATTGCGGCAGTACATGATGGGTGCGGGAAAGCCGGCGTCGAAGTTCTCCTTGGGGATGATTTCGTAGCGGCCTTCCTCGACGAAGAAGCCGGGCCACTCTTCGAGGCGGTTGTTGTCCAGCGCGCTCACGTAGCGGTGCTGCAGCTCCAGCAGTTCGGTCCACAGCTGCAGGCGCTCCTGGCGGCTGATGCCGATGGGGGCGATGGGGGGTGTCATCGTGGTCATGGTGTGCGGTGCCTCAGTAGCCCATCAGTCCCTGGTAGCCCACCCAGAAGCGGCGGATCAGGTTCTCGGTGATCACGGTGTCCATCTGCTCGGGCGCCTCGCGCGCCATGGCGATGTAGGAGTGCTTGTCGCCGTCGCGCGCCGTGCCGCGCTGCACCAGCTCGGTGGCCTCGGTGTCTTCCATCGAGATGTAGCCCGCGGGGCCCACCAGGTTGGCCTGCAGCATGCGCAGCTCGCGCAGCTCGGGCGTGTCGTCGGCATAGCCGAAGAAATGGAACACCAGCTCGAAGTTTCCCGGCCCCTTGGGCAGCAACTGGCGCGCCACCAGCGTGTTGTGGATCTGCTGCACCACCAGCTGCGGAAAGATCGGCTGGATGTGGTTGGTGGTCATCTCATCGAACTCCTGGATCTGGCCGAGCAGCGCAGGCTCTTCGAGTTCGAAGCCTTCGTCCATGGAGCGGATGTTCTGCGCGCTGTAGGCGGCAGCGGTGTCCGTCTCCACCTCGGGCTTGGTCACGGTGATGATGCTGTGCAGGCCGTGGTTCGCATCGGGGATGGAGCGCGCCTTCATCCCCACGCGGAAGATGTTGAAGGTGGTGTGGAACAGGTGCAGCAGGCTGGCGTGGTAAGGGTCCTTGACGTTCTCGAAGTACAGCTTCCAGTTCGATTGGGAGTACTGGCGCGTGCAGCCCAGGTACTCGATGGGCTTGTGGAAGATGCGGTCGATCCACGGGCGCATCTGCTCGCCCAGGTACTCGGGCAGCGGCGGCGTCTCGTCGCTGAAGGTGGCGAACAGCAGGCCCTTGTAGCTGTCCACGCGCAGCTTCTGCAGGCCGTGCTCTTCGGTCTTGAAATCCTTGGGCATGCCGACCATGCCCTTCTGGCCGCGGCGAAACGGCACGCCCTGCAGGTCGCCGTTGGCGGCAAAGCTCCACTGGTGGTACACGCAGGTATGGCTGGCGGCGTTGCCGCGCTTTTCGCGGCACACCATGGCGCCGCGGTGAGCGCAGCGGTTGACCCAGCAGGCCAGCCCCTCGGCCGTGCGCGTAACGACTACAGGGGTATCGCCGACGAAGGTGGACTTGAAGTCGCCCAGGTCCGGGATCTCGGCCTCCAGCCCCAGAAAGCTCCACACCGGGCCGCGGAAGATGCGCTCCTGCTCGCGCTCGTACACCTCCTGCGAGCTGAACACCCGGTAGGGCACGCTGGAGCCATCGGGCTGCGGAAAATGCACCTGCCGCTGCGCCTTGAGCGAGACGGGCGGCGCAACAGCGACAACGGTGGTTTCGGACATGGGCAAGACCTCTTCGATTGGTATGCCTCCATGCTAGAAACCAGCGCCCTGCCCCGCTATCCAGTATTGGCAGACGCAGGTCAACGCCTGTCCGGTTCTGGCAAATTCAGGAAATAGGGAACGGATCGACGGCAGATGGCAGTCGCACCTGCCCACACGGTGCGGCGCCCGCAACAGGCTGAGGAAGTGGGAGGCTTCAGCTACCGGCAGTCTGGCTCGGTAGTTCGCCAAAGCGTTCGCGGTAATAGCTCGAAAAGCGCCCCAGATGGCCGAAGCCGAACTCCAGCGCCGCGTCGGTCACGCAGTGGCCGGGGCGCTCTTGCAGGCGTGCGCGCACCGCATCGAGCCGCATGTTGCGCAGCAGCGCCATGGGCGATTCGCCATGGTGGCGCTGGCACAGCATGTTCAGGCCGCGCACGCTGACACCGGCGGCACGCGCCAGGTCTTCGAGCGCCACGGGCGCGCACAGGCGGCTGCGCATGTAGGCATCGAGCCGGTCGAGGCGGCGCACATCCCCGTGGGTGGCCTGCAGAGGGCTGCCGGTGCCCCCGTCGAGCAGGGGCACCACGGGCGCCGCAGGCACCGGCACGCTCTGCGCGCACGAGGCCAGGAACAGCGCCACGTTGCTTTCCATGTGGTCCACCCAGCGCGCATGCGCGGTGCTTTCCACCACCTGCTGGCTGACGTGCAGCAGCGACTGCATGAGGAAGTGCCACTGCTGGCCCTGCCCTGCGCTCAGCGGCAGCAGCGGGTGCACGAAGGTCGAATCGCCCACCAGTGACTCGGGCGCCCAGGCGCGCAGCAACTGGCACGGCACCTTGAGGATGAGCTGGCGCGCGCCCTGCTGCCAGCGCATGTGCAGGTTGTGGCGCGGCGCGATCAGCGCGGCGGCGCCGGCGGGCAGGCGGATGGGCACGCCGTCGGACACCATCTCGGCCGTGCCCGAGAGCGACAGGTGCACCAGCACGAAGTCGTCGAAGGGGCGCGGGCGGATTTCAACCTCCGCACCGTATTGCAGCATGAACAGCTGCAGCTGGCGCACGCGCACCTTGGACAGCGAGGTGGCCACCGGCCCGCCGCACCATTTCAGCCCATGGTCCGAGAACTCGCGGGCCACCAGGTCATGGGAGTCCACCCGCAGGTCCGACGTGAAGACCTGGCGCTGCTGCAGCGCCGACAGATCCAGGGACAGGGCAGACATGGGAACCATCAGGCAGGACCTCGGCGTGGGTGGGGCGCGGCATGCGTCAAGGCATGCGGCTTTGATTTGCATCAAGCTCAGCAATTTCCATACCCATGGCCCGGCAGGCGCCAAGGCGACAACCCTGCGGCCACGGTCGCCGGGCTACCGACGTACCATAGCAGCACCGCCTGTTCACCCTTTCACCTCGCTTCCTCCATGTATTCCACCGTCCGCACCTCGCGCAGCGAGTTCGTCCCCATCCGCACCCTGAACTACCACGTCCGCCACTGGGGCGAGGTCTCGCTGGACAAGACCAGGACCCCGCTGGTCATGGTGCATGGCTGGATGGACGTGGGCGCCTCCTACCAGTTCGTGGTGGATGCTTTCTCGGCCGCCTTCGCCGATGGCCGGCACATCATCGCGCCCGACTGGCGCGGCTTCGGCCTGAGCAAGTTGCCCACGCCCTGCGACCACTACACCTTTCCCGACTACCTGGCCGACCTGGATCTGCTGCTCGACCACTACGTGGGCGACCAGCCCGTTGACCTGGTCGGCCACAGCATGGGCGGCAACGTGGCCATGATGTATGCGGGGGTGCGGCCCGAGCGCATCCGCCGCCTGGTCAACCTGGAGGGCTTCGGCATGCCCGCCACCAAACCCGACCAGGCGCCCAAGCGCTATGCCCAGTGGATCGACGAGATCAAGAAGCTGCAGACGGGCGACATGGCCCTCAAGGCCTACGACGGCGTGGACGGCGTGGCCCAGCGCCTGATGAAGACCAACCCGCGCCTGTCGCAGGACAAGGCCGACTGGCTGGCCCGGCACTGGGCCGAGCCGAATGGGGAGGGCCGCTGGGAGATCCTGGGCGACCCGGCGCACAAGATCACCAGCTCGCAGCTGTACCGGCTGGACGAAGCCCTGGCGCTGTACGAGCGCATTGCCGCCCCAGTGCTGGCCGTGGAGGCCAGCGACGACAGCCTGGGCCAGTGGTGGAAGGGCCGCTACGCCCTTCCTGAATACCACCAGCGCCTGACCCACGTGCGCGACTGCCGCACGGCCGTGGTGCAGGACGCCGCCCACATGCTGCACCATGACCAGCCCGAAGCGGTGGCGCGGTTGATCGAAGAGCACCTGTCTTCCTGATCGGTCCTGCGTACTGTTCTGAGGCTGTTTTCACGAGGGCAAGGGGCATTGCCGGCCCCCATGCCCATCCATGAGAAAATGGCAGATTCGGGCGATGCTGAACCACCCCGCCCCGGTGCGGGCCATCCCCTTGCGTGCGCACCCCAGCGCGGTGCACGCGGGACCTGTTCAGCCTTGTCACCCTCTACAGAACACACCTACCAGGACACCACCATGGACGCAGAACGCATCAACCTCATCGGCAACACCTTGAGCGACCTAACCGTGCGCACGCAAGAGTTACGGAGGTATCTTTGACTTCGATGCCAAATTCGAACGCCTGAGAACCGTCAACGCATCGCTCGAAGACCCCTCGGTCTGGAACGATCCGAAAAAAGCCCAGGAACTGGGCAAAGAGAAGAAGTCGCTGGACGGCGTGGTGCTCACGCTGGAAAAACTCACGCGCGAGCTGGCCGACAACACCGAGCTCTATGACATGAGCAAGGAAGACGGCGATGAAGACGGCCTCTTGACCATCGAGGCCGAGACCGCCAAGCTGCAGCCCGAGATCGAGCAGCTTGAGTTCCGCCGCATGTTCCGCCACGAGGCCGACCCGCTCAACTGCTTTGTCGACATCCAGGCCGGCGCCGGCGGCACCGAGGCCTGCGACTGGGCCGGCATGCTGCTGCGCCAGTACCTCAAGTACGCCGAACGCAAGGGCTTCAAGACCACGGTCGAGGAAGAAACCCCGGGCGACATCGCCGGCCTCAAGAGCGCCACGATCAAGGTCGAGGGCGAGTACGCCTACGGCCTGCTGCGCACCGAGACCGGCGTGCACCGCCTGGTGCGCAAGTCGCCGTTCGACTCGTCGGGCGGGCGCCACACCAGCTTTGCCAGCCTGTTCGTCTACCCCGAGATCGATGACTCGATCCAGATCGACATCAACCCGGCCGACGTGCGCACCGACACCTACCGCGCATCGGGCGCGGGCGGGCAGCACATCAACAAGACCGACTCGGCCGTGCGCCTGACCCACATCCCCACCGGCATCGTGGTGCAGTGCCAGGACGGCCGCAGCCAGCACGGCAACCGCGACATCGCCTGGCAGCGCCTGCGCTCGCGCCTGTACGACCACGAGATGCGCAAGCGCCAGGAAGAGCAGCAAAAGCTCGAGGACACCAAGACCGACGTGGGCTGGGGCCACCAGATCCGCAGCTACGTGCTGGACAACAGCCGCATCAAGGACCTGCGCACCGGGGTGGAAATCTCGGCCACGCAAAAGGTGCTGGACGGCGACCTGGACGCCTTCATCGAAGCCTCGCTCAAGCAGGGCGTGTGATGCAGCGCGACGCAGCAGCCGCCACCACCGTCGAAGCCACGGCCCCGCGCGGCAGCCCGATTGCCGTAGAGGCCTTCATCTTCGACATGGACGGCACGATGATCGACTCCATGCCCTGGCACGCCAAGGCCTGGGTCGAGTTCACGCGGCGCCGCGGCATGGCCATCGACGTGCCCGACCTGATGGCCCGCACCACGGGCCGCAATGGCACCGAGTGCATCCGCGAGCTGCTGCAGCGCGAGGTCGAGCAGGCCGAAGCCGACGCGCTCACGCGCGAGAAGGAAGACATCTACCGCGGGCTGTTCGGCCCCTCGTTTGCCGAGGTGGCGGGCTTTCGCGCATTTGCGGCAAACGCCTCGGTGCGCGGCCTCAAGCTGGCGGTGGGCACAGCGGGCGACATCCACAACGTGGCCTTCGCCATGTCGCGCCTTGGCATGGAGCCCGAGCCGCTGACCATCGTGCGCGGCGACGAGGGCCTGCCTGGCAAGCCCCAGCCAGCGATTTTTCTCGAAGCGGCGCGCCGCATCGGTGCCGCGCCCGAGCGCTGCATCGTGTTTGAAGACGCCCCCTTCGGCATCGAGGCCGCGCGCCGCGCGGGCATGCATGCCGTGGCCGTGTGCAGCACCCACAGCGCGCAGGAACTGGCGGGCCCGCATGTGCTGGCCGCCGTGCGTGACTACCACGAACTCATGAACACCGACTTTCTGGAGCGCATCCATGTTGCCATCGCCTAACGCAGACGCCAGCGGCGCGGGACCGGCCCTCGCCATCCGCCGCGAGGACTACACCGCCCCCGCCTACTGGATCGACAGCGTCGAGCTGACCTTCGACCTGGACCCCGCCAAGACGCGCGTGCTCAACCGCATGACGCTGCGCCGCAACCCCGACGTGGCCGAGCAGCCCCTGAAGCTCGACGGCGAGGACCTGAACCTGGCGCGCGTGCTGGTCAACGGCCAGGGCACCTCGTTCAAGATGGAGGGCTCGCGCCTGGTGCTGGAGAACCTGCCCACCGGCACGGATGCCTTCGCGCTCGAGATCTTCACCACCTGCTGCCCGGCCAAGAACACGCACCTGATGGGCCTTTACGTGAGCCAGGGCACCTTCTTCACGCAGTGCGAGGCCGAGGGTTTCCGGCGCATCACCTACTTCCTGGACCGCCCGGACGTGATGGCCAGCTACACCGTCACGCTGCGCGCCAACAAGGCCCAGTACCCGGTGCTGCTGTCCAACGGCAACCTGGTGGACAGCGGCGACCTGGAAGACGGCCGCCACTTCGCCCAATGGGTGGACCCGCACAAGAAGCCCTGCTACCTGTTCGCCCTGGTGGCGGGCAAGCTGGTGGCGCGCGAGCAGAAGATCCGCGCCCGCGCCGGCACCGACCACCTGCTGCAGGTCTACGTGCGCCCGGGCGACCTGGGCAAGACCGAGCACGCCATGAACTCGCTGATGGCCAGCGTGGCCTGGGACGAGGCGCGCTTTGGCCTGCCGCTGGACCTGGAGCGCTTCATGATCGTCGCCACCAGCGACTTCAACATGGGCGCCATGGAGAACAAGGGCCTGAACATCTTCAACACCAAGTATGTTCTGGCCAGCGAATCGACCGCGACCGACGTGGACTTCGCCAACATCGAGAGCGTGGTCGGCCACGAGTACTTCCACAACTGGACGGGCAACCGCGTCACCTGCCGCGACTGGTTCCAGCTGAGCCTGAAGGAAGGCCTCACCGTGTTCCGCGACCAGGAGTTCAGCCAGGACCTGGCCGGCAGCCCCTCGGCCCGTGCCGTCAAGCGCATCGAGGACGTGCGCGTGCTGCGCACCGCGCAGTTCCCCGAGGACGCGGGCCCCATGGCCCACCCGGTGCGGCCCGACAGCTACATCGAGATCAACAACTTCTACACCGTCACCATCTACGAAAAGGGTGCCGAGGTGGTGCGCATGATGCACACCCTGGTGGGCCGCGAAGGCTTTGCCAAGGGCATGAAACTGTATTTTGAGCGCTTTGACGGCCAGGCCGTGACCTGCGACGATTTCGCCCAGGCGATTGCCGATGCCAACCCCGCCAGCGACCTGGCGCGCCTGCTGCCCCAGTTCAAGCGCTGGTACAGCCAGGCCGGCACGCCCCGCGTGAAGGCCACGGGCAGCTACGATGCCACCGCGCGCACCTACACGCTGACCCTGGCGCAAAGCTGCGCCCCCACGCCCGGCCAGGCCGAGAAGCTGCCCTTCGTGATCCCCGTCGGCCTGGGCCTGCTCACGCACGACGGCGCCGCCCTGCCCCTGCAACTGCAGGGCGAAGACACGGCCGGCGCGCCATCGCGCACCGTGGTGCTGACCGAAGCCAGCCAGACCCTGGTGTTCACCGGGCTCGACGCCGAGCCCGTGCCCTCGCTGCTGCGCGATTTCAGCGCCCCCGTGGTGCTGGACATCGGCTACACCGACGAACAGCTGCTCACCCTGCTGGCCAACGACACCGATGCCTTCAACCGCTGGGAGGCCGGCCAGCGCCTGGCGCTGCGCACGGCCATCCATGCCATCACCGGCAGCGGCCCCGCCAGCGGCGACATCCTGCCCGCCGCCGTGGTCGATGCGCTGCGCAGCGTGCTGCGCAACCCGGCGCTGGATGCGGCGTTCAAGGAGCTGGTGCTGACCCTGCCGTCCGAGACCTACATCGCCGAACAGCTCGACGTGGTGGACCCGCAGCGCATCCACGCCGTGCGCGAAGGCATGCGCGCACAACTGGCCATGGCCTTGCAGGCCGACTGGGAATGGGCCTGGGAGCAGAACCAGGACACCGGCGGCTACAGCCCCGACCCGGTTTCGTCGGGCCGCCGCTCGCTCAGCGGCATGGCGCTGCACATGCTGTGCATCGCCGCCCAGCGCACGGGCGACGAGGTGTGGCCCGGCAAGGCCTACCAGCGCTTCAAGGTGGCCAGCAACATGACCGACCGCTTCAACGCGCTCACGGCCCTGGTGGCCAGCGGCAGTGCGCTGGCAGCGCCTGCACTGGCGCGCTTCCATGCCCTGTTCAAGGACGAGCCCCTGGTCATCGACAAGTGGTTTGCATTGCAGGCCGGCGCGCCCGACAAGGGCGGCAACGTGCTGCCTGCCGTGCGCCAGCTCATGCAGCACCCGGACTTCAGCCTCAAGAACCCGAACCGCGCGCGCAGCGTGATCTTCAGCTACTGCAGTGCCAACCCCGGCGCCTTCCACCGCACCGATGCGGCAGGCTATGTGTTCTGGAGCGACCGCGTGATCGAGCTCGACGCCATCAACCCGCAGGTGGCCGCCCGCCTGGCGCGCGCGCTCGACCGCTGGAAGAAGCTGGCCGAACCCTGGCGCACGGCGGCCCGCGAAGCCATCGCCCGCGTGGCCACGCGCCCGGACCTGAGCAACGACGTGCGCGAGGTGGTCACCCGCGCACTGGCCGACTGATCGCGCGCAGGCCACCATGGCATTCACCGATTCCGCACAAGAGTTCGCGCGGCGCTTCAATCCGCTGCGCGATACCGTGTACGACGCCGAGGCCATGTTCAGCGGCTCGGCCATGTCGGCCGACCTGGCCGCCCTGCGCCCGCTGGCCGAAGGCCTGGGTGCCGAGTCCTCCGAACTGGCCCAGTTGCTCTGGCTGCAGTTCATCGTGTACTCCAAGCGCCAGATGGACGACGAGGGTCTGCCGCTGGGGCTGCGCGCCCTGGCCATCCGCAGCGCCCTGTCGGACCTCACGCCCACGGACCGCTACGAGCAGCACTACGCCATCGGCGAGTCGGCCCTGCAGTCCGAAGAGTACGACACCGCCATCGAGCACCTGCGCCAGTCGGCCCACTGGGCCGACCACGAAGGCGCCACGCTGAGCGCCGAGCAGAAGCTGGGCATCCGCGAAGAGATCGGCTATGCGCTGCACGAGGCCGGGCGCTTTGCCGAGGCACTGGCGCACAACCAGCAGTTGCTGGCCGATGCCCGCAGGGCCTTCGGCTCCGATGTCGATGCACGTCTTTCCGGGCTGATCAACAACCTGGCGCAGAACGCCTACGAACTGGGCGACCTGGCCCAGGCGCAGCGCCACCTGCAGCAGCGCCTGGCGCTGGGCCAGGCCCTCAAGGACGACGGCATCGTGCTCGATACCCTGTTCCAGCTGGGCGTGCTCGCGCACGAGGCCGGCGACAGCGCCCTGGCGCGCAGCCTGCTGCAGCAGCGCGTGGCCATGGCGCATGCCAGCGGCGATGAAGACCTGCTCGAAGAAGCACAGGCCACGCTGGCAGAGCTGGCCGAGCGCGAGCAGCCGCAACCCTGATTTCACAAAAACCCAAAGCCCAAGGACACACCACCGATGAGCTCCCGCATCTCCCTCACCCGCTACCTGGTCGAGCAGCAACGCATCGACGGGCTCATCCCCTCGCAGCTGCGCCTGCTGCTCGAAGTGGTGGCCCGCTCGTGCAAGAGCATCAGCCAGGCCGTCAACAAGGGCGCGCTCGGCGGCGTGCTGGGCACGGCCTCCAGCGAGAACGTGCAGGGCGAAATCCAGAAGAAGCTGGACATCATCGCCAACGAAGTGCTGATCGAAGCCAACGAATGGGGCGGCCACCTGGCCGCCATGGCCTCGGAAGAAATGGACGGCATCTACCTGGTGCCCAACCGCTACCCACAGGGTGAATACCTGCTGCTGTTCGACCCTCTCGATGGCTCCAGCAACATCGACGTGAACGTCAGCATCGGCACCATCTTCAGCGTGCTCAAGAAGCCCGACGACGACCGCGGCGTGGAGGCCGGCGACTTCCTGCAGCCCGGCACGGCGCAAGTAGCGGCCGGCTACTGCATCTATGGCCCGCAGACCACCCTGGTGCTCACCGTGGGCGACGGCGTGGCCATGTTCACGCTGGACCGCGAGCAGGGCTCCTTCGTGCTGACCGAAGAGAACGTGCGCATTCCCGACGACACCAAGGAATTCGCCATCAACATGAGCAACATGCGCCACTGGGATGCCCCTGTGAAGCGCTACATCGACGAGTGCCTGCAGGGCAAGGACGGCCCGCGCGGCAAGGACTTCAACATGCGCTGGATCGCCAGCATGGTGGCCGACGTGCACCGCATCCTCACGCGCGGCGGCATCTTCCTGTACCCCTGGGACAAGCGCGAACCGAACAAGCCCGGCAAGCTGCGCCTGATGTACGAAGCCAACCCCATGTCCTGGCTCATCGAGCAGGCTGGCGGCGCCGCGACCAACGGCAAGCAGCGCATCATGGAGATCGAGCCCACGCAGTTGCATGAACGCGTCAGCGTGATCCTCGGATCAAAAAATGAGGTGGAACGCGTGACAGGCTACCATTCCACGCTATAATCTAAGTCTTACGCCGGTGTAGCTCAGTCGGTAGAGCAGCTCATTCGTAATGAGAAGGTCGGGTGTTCGATTCATCTCTCCGGCACCAGATAAAAAGCCCCTGATTCGCAAGAGTCAGGGGCTTTTTGCTTGGGGTCTGCCGACGACTCCGGGGCGCCTCGATGGAGCCCACGACGCTGGTTCGGGACGGCATGGCCCACGCAAACGTCAACAAAGTTTGCAAGCGTGTGCTGAACCCCGATTACCGCCATCGCGCCGCGCGGGGGTGGGGCATACTCGATCGGAACGGAAGCGCACGGCGTGCATGCCGATGCCAACGCCCCACCAACCGGGCCAGCCCATCCAAAAACACCCCAAGTCATGGACAAGCAAATCCCCAACGATCGACGCAGCGGCAAGGACCGCCGCCAACGAGAAGATGGCCCGCCCGGCAAGCACGAGCGGCGCCGCGCGATCGAGCCGCGCCAGCCTGAAGTACGCGAACTCCACCTGTCGCCCGAAGAATGGGTGGCCATGGGTTTTGGCAATGTGCGAACAGAGCTGGCCACCACAAAGGCCCCTTCATAGAACGCTCTGCGTGCGGGCTTTCAACGCCGCGCCAAGCCCGGCATCAACCTGCTGAGCGAGCAGGCCCAGCGGTCCACAGCACTGGCGCTTGCCTGCGCGGCTCGCAAGCGAAGGCAGCTGCCGACCCCAGCCGTTGGTGGTGTCAGTCAGTTGGTTTGCGTCTGGTACGCGTCGCGCGCGCTCATCACGCGGTGGGCGACCATGTCGAGCGCGGGGCGCACATTGCCCTGCTTGTCGGTCCACACCTTGGGAGTGACGGAGCCCGCGACGGAGATGGACTCGCCGTCGTGCAGTTGCTCCATGGCCATGCACACGTCGTCGTCGAACGCGATGACGTTGACGAACAGCATCTCGCCCTCGGCACTGGGCGCACGCACCTTGGCCACCATGTAGGGCTTTCCTACCTTGTCCAGACGCCGCTCTGGGCCTCCGTAGAGACGGCCCGAAATCAGTCCATCGATCATGCAATCCCCATCCAGCACTTGTTGTCGGTTTGTTCTCGCCGGGGCCATCGCCCCGCCCACCCAGCCGGAACACAGCAGTCTCGAAAAACCTGCCACCCCTGCCCACAAAAAAAGCCCAGGACCAACCAACGGCTCTGGGCTTTCGCTGCGAATGATGGGGTCGCCGCCAGCACGGGTTTTTCTTGGGAATGCCAGGCGGCAGCGGTAGCGCCAATGCATGGCGATCACCCCACCCGACTCCCTGAAACCATGGCCCGCCCCGGAACCGAACTGCCCCGTCGCATCGGACCAACCCGCATGGCGCCTTGTCTTGACCTGCGCGGCAAGCACCATGGGCGCCACGCACATCCATCCAAAAGCCAGTACGTATTGTAACCACCGGCCCTTCAAACAGGGCGCATTGACCACACGGTGCGGCATGCACGCGACACTGCCGGCGCACTACGGCGGCGCTCCATCGAGGCCCCTCGCACCGGCGGACAAACCACCATTGGCGCACACCGGCAAACCGGTCACAATGGTTCGGCAAGCTCCACCAGTTCGCACCCACCATCTTTCGAGAGGGGCCACCATGACTGTTCTGGACGACGCCAGCATCGAACTGCCCTGCCCGCACTGCCAGCAGACCATCAGGGAGCGGCTGGGCAAGCTCAAGCAGAGCCCGCGCATCACCTGCCCCCGGTGCCGCCGCACCAGCGAGGTCAAGCCCGAAGAATTGCAGCGCGCCACCCACAAGCTCTCCCAGGCCTTTGCCAACATCCAGCAATCGCTGGCACGCCTGGGTAAGTAGCAGCACCGCAGCGGATCTTGCCCCAACCCGGGCGAGTGCGATCGGACAAAGAAAAACGGGCTACCGCTTGTGGCGATAGCCCGTTGTTCATCGAAGAAAATGGTCGGCGTGGCGGGATTCGAACTCGCGACCCCTTGCACCCCATGCAAGTGCGCTACCAGGCTGCGCTACACGCCGACAAGACTTAGATTATATGCACAATTTCGGGTCAGTTTGGAGAAAGCAGTGCTCTGATCTCAAATAATTCCTGGCGCACTGCATTCGAGTCGAAAGCGAAGGCCGACGAGCCGATGGAAAGGTCACCCGCATCGTCCACCAGCATGCTGGGCAACTCGCTGTCGGCACCGTCCGCTGCGTCGTTGCGCGCGGGCAGTGCCAGCTCCTGCAGGCGATTGCGGGCACCGCTGATGGTGAAGCCCTGGTCGTACAACAGGTCGCGGATGCGGCGGATCATGAGCACCTCGTGGTGCTGGTAGTAGCGGCGGTTGCCGCGCCGCTTCATCGGGCGCAGCTGGGTGAACTCCTGCTCCCAGTAGCGCAGCACATGCGGCTTCACACCGCACAGCTCCGCCACCTCACCGATGGTGAAGTAGCGCTTGGCAGGAATGGCGGGAAGCACAGTGCCCATGGGGTTCCGGATTCAAACAGGAAAGCCTGCAAGGGTACTGCAGGCCGGCGGGAACTGCCAGCCCACCCCTGAAAATCAGCGCGCAAACTGGCAAAAATTCACAATCCGGCAGCCGCCTGGATCTGTTCCTTGAGCTTGCTGCTGGCATGGAAGGTCACCACACGGCGTGCCTGGATCGGAATCGCCTCGCCGGTGCGCGGATTGCGCCCCGGGCGTGGCGCCTTGGTGCGGATCTGGAAGTTGCCAAAGCCCGAGAGCTTCACGTCGTTGCCTTCCACCAGGCTCTGCGATACCAGGTCGAAGAACGCGTCGATCATGTCCTTGGACTCGCGCTTGTTGAGCCCGATCTGGTCGAACAAGAGATCGGCCAGCTGCGCCTTGGTGAGCGCAGGGGTTTCCAGGCTTTCGACGGCAAATTCGATCACGGCATCTCTCCCAGTCAGCATCGTCATGTTGTTGTGTTCGTTCGCTCGGGGCTATTGTCGCCGCGATGGTCAGCCGCGCAGCCGCGCGCCCACGCGCTGTGTGAGCTGCGTCACAGCCGCCTGCACGGCGGCCTCGATCTCGGCCTCGGTCAGCGTCGCCTCGTCGCTGCCCAGCGTCAGGCGCACGGCCAGGCTCTTCTCGCCGGGGGCCAGGCCACCGACCGGAGTCTCCTCGCCGGCCTTGAGCGGCTTGGGGCGGTACACATCGAACAGCACGGTCGAGCGCAGCATGCCCCCAGGCACGGCGGCCTGCACGGCCGCCACCACGTCGGCATGCGTCACGCGCTCGGACACCACCACGGCCAGGTCACGCTCCACCGCCTGGTGCTTGGCGACCGACTTGAACTGCGGCACCACGCGCTGCAGCACGGCGTCGAGCTCCAGCTCGAACATCACGGGCGCCAGCGGCAGCTCCCACGACTGGCGCCACTGCGGATGCAGCTCGCCCACAAAGCCGATGGGCTTGCCCTGCACCAGCACGCGGGCGCAGCGGCCAGGGTGCATGGCGGGATGTTCACCGGGCTCGAAGCTCGCCTGCAGCGGGGCCAGCAGGGCCTCCACATCGCCCTTCACATCGAAGAAGTCGATGCCCTGCTCCTTGCGGCCCCATTGCAGCATGTCGTTGGCGCCGTAGGCGACACCGGCCACGCGCATGGGCTGGTGAAAGCCCTCCACCGTGGTGTCGGTGTTGCGCACGCTGGCATCGCGCAGGAACACGCGGCCCAGCTCGAACACGCGAACGCGCTCGGCACGGCGGTCCAGGTTGAACTTGAGCACCTGCAGCAGCGAACCGAGCAGGCTCGATCGCATCACGCTCATCTGGCTGGCGATGGGGTTGAGCAGCTTGATGGGCTGCGCATTGCCCGCCAGCTCCTGCTCCCAGCGCTCTTCGACAAAGCTGAAGTTGATGGTTTCCTGGTAGCCCAGGCCGGCCAGCGTGCGGCGCACGGCGAACGGGCTGCGCGTGGCCTCGGCCGGCAGCTTGGGCGTGATGGGGGCCAGCGGCGGCGTGGTGGGCAGGTTGTTGTAGCCCACCATGCGCGCGACCTCTTCGATCAGGTCTTCCTCGATGGTGATGTCGAAGCGGTAGGCCGGCGGAGCCACAGTGAGGGTGCCTTCGGCCTCGGTGAACGGCAGGCCCAGGCGCTTGAACACGTCGGCGCACTGCGCCTGCGTGATCGGCATGCCGATGACCTTGGCCGCGCGTGCCACGCGCAGCGTGACGGGCGCTGGCACGGGCAGGTTCACGCGCTGGTCGTCCATCGGGCCGCAGGCGGTTTCGGGCGTGCCGCAGATGTCGATCACCAGCTGGGTGATGCGCTCGATGTGCTCCACCGTCAGCGCAGGGTCCACACCGCGCTCGAAGCGGTGGCCGGCATCGGTCGAGAAGTTGTAGCGGCGCGAGCGGCCGGCCACGGCCTTGGGCCACCAGAAGGCGGCCTCGATGTAGATGTGCTTCGTGTCGTCCGACACGGCCGTGGCATCGCCGCCCATGATGCCGGCGAGCGATTCGACCTGCTGGGCATCGGCGATCACGCCGACCTTCTCGTCCACCGTGATGGTGTTGCCGTTGAGCAGCTTGAGTTGCTCGCCGGCCTTGCCCCAGCGCACGTCCAGCCCGCCATGGATCTTGTCCAGGTCGAAGATGTGCGAGGGGCGGCCCAGCTCGAACATCACGTAGTTGGAGATGTCCACCAGCGGCGACACGCCGCGCTGGCCGCAGCGCGCCAGGCGGTCGAGCATCCACTGCGGCGTGGTGGCGCGCGTGTTGACGTTGCGCACCACGCGTCCGCTGAAACGGCCGCACAGGTCGGGCGCGCTGATCTTCACGGCCAGCGTGTCAGGGACCGACGAGTTCACCGCCGGGAAGGCGGGCTGCGAGAGCGGCACGCCGGTCAGCGCCGAGACTTCGCGCGCAATGCCGTACACGCTCAGGCAGTGCGCCAGGTTGGGCGTGAGCTTGAGGGTGAACAGTGTGTCGTCCAGGTTCAGGTGCTCACGGATGTCCTGGCCCACGGGCGCGGAGGCATCGAGTTCGAGCAGGCCGCCATGGTCTTCCGAGAGCTTGAGTTCGCGCGCCGAGCACAGCATGCCCTGGCTTTCCACGCCACGCAGCTTGCCGACCTTGATCAGGAAGGGCTTGCCGTCGTCACCGGGCGGCAGCTCGGCGCCCACCAGGGCGCAAGGCACCTTGATGCCCACGCGCGCATTGGGCGCACCGCAGACGATGTTCAGCAGGGCACCCTGCCCCACGTCCACCTGGCACACGCGCAGCCGGTCGGCGTCGGGGTGCTGCACGGCCTCCTTGATCTCGCCCACGACGATCTTCGCGAACGGTGGTGCCACGGGGCGCAGCTCCTCCACCTCCAGGCCGGCCATGGTCAGCGTCTCGGCCAGCTGGGCGGTCGAAAGGGGTGGGTTGCAGAACTCACGCAACCAGGATTCAGGGAATTGCATAGTCGAACTCTTGTACGGAAAGTGCCTTGCGCGGCCAGGATCTCGAAGCGCGCACCAGGACGAAAACGGCGGATGGCCCGGCCCTGCAGCCAGTGGCCGACCCTTGCTTACTGGAACTGCGACAAAAAGCGGATGTCGCCGTCGAAGAACAGGCGCAGGTCGTTCACGCCATAGCGCAGCATGGTCATGCGGTCGAGGCCCATGCCGAAGGCAAAGCCGATGTACTTTTCGGGGTCCAGGCCCATGTTGCGCACCACATCGGGGTGCACCTGGCCGGAGCCTGACACCTCCAGCCAGCGGCCGGCCAGCGGACCGGTCTGGAACTGGATGTCGATCTCGGCGCTGGGCTCCGTGAAGGGGAAGAAGCTCGGGCGAAAGCGCAGCACCAGGTCGTCGCTTTCGAAGAAGGTGCGGCAAAACGCCGTGAAGATCACCTTCAGGTCCTTGAAGCTCACGTTCTCGCCGATCCACAGGCCTTCGCACTGGTGGAACATGGGCGAGTGCGTGGCGTCGCTGTCCACGCGGTAGGTGCGGCCCGGCGCGATGACCCGGATCTCGGGCATGGGCTGGCCGGCGTCGAGCGCGGCGCGGTGCTTCTTGACATGCTGCACCGCGTGGCGGATCTGCATCGGGCTGGTGTGCGTGCGCAGCAGGTTGGGCGCCTCGGGGGTGCCGCCTTCCACATAGAAGGTGTCGTGCATGGAACGCGCGGGATGGTCTTCCGGCGTGTTCAGTGCGGTGAAGTTGAACCAGTCGGTCTCGATCTCGGGGCCCTGGGCCACGTCGAAACCCATGGAGCCGAAGATGCCCTCGATGCGCTCGAGCGTGAGCGACACGGGGTGCAGGCCGCCCTGCCCGCGCTGGCGCCCTGGCAGGCTCACATCCAGGGCCTCGGCCTTGAGCTGGACCTGCAGCTCCGCATCGGCCAGTGCCTGGCGGCGCGCGGTGAGCGCGGCCTCGATGGCCTGCTTGGCGACGTTGATGGCGGCGCCGCGGGACTTCTTCTCGTCCACCGACAGCTGCGCCATGCCCTTCATGAGCTCAGTCACGCGACCGGCCTTGCCCAGGAACTGCGCCTTGGCGTTTTCCAGATCAGCAGGGGTGGCGCTTTGGGCAAACAGTTGCGTCGCGCTCTCGACCAGGATATCCAACTCGTTCATATCGACTCTTGAAAATGAACAAGGGCTAGTGCCTTCACAAGCCCTAGCCCTTGCTGTTATTGCGCAAACAGCCGTCCGGTGAGAGACGGCCGCCTGTCGTGAACTCAAGCAGCCAGCTTGGCCTTGACTTGCTCCACGATGCTGCCGAAGGCAGCCTTGTCGTGCACTGCGAGGTCGGCCAGCATCTTGCGGTCGATCTCGATGGATGCCTTCTTCAGGCCGTTGGCGAACTGGCTGTAGGTCAGGCCCAGTTCACGGGCAGCGGCGTTGATACGGGCGATCCACAACTGGCGGAACACGCGCTTCTTGGTGCGGCGGTCACGGTAGGCATATTGCCCAGCCTTCATTACCGCCTGTTTGGCGATGCGGAAGACGTTACCGCGGCGACCACGGAAGCCCTTTGCAAGGGCGAGAACTTTCTTGTGACGGGCACGGGCCGTTACACCACGTTTGACGCGAGGCATGTGAGTACTCCTTGTTCGTCGTTATTAAAGGCCAGCACCGGGCAGCATTTGTGCAATGGAGCCCATATTGGTCTCATGCACATTCACTGCACCACGCAGGTGGCGCTTGTTCTTGGTGGTCTTCTTGGTCAAGATGTGACGCTTGAAGGCTTGACCGCGCTTGACGGTGCCACCGGGACGAACGCGGAAACGTTTTTTCGCGCTGCTCTTGGTCTTCATTTTGGGCATGTGAATGCTCCTTTTCGTTGTGCTCGTGAGGCGTTTGCAGACCGATCCGCAAACTTGTTGGCCCCGAGCCACTTTTTCAGCCGGCTTGCACCGGCTGTGCGGCAGTGCTTTCGCACTGCCTATCGCCAAGCGGCCCCCTTGCAGGGGCCGCCCGGCAAATTTCTGTCTCTCTGCTGCGATCCGCCTCAGGCGGCAGTGCCCGAAGGCGTGCCTTCCGCCGCAGCCGTCTTGGCGGCGGCAGGCTTTTTCTTGCCCGGCGCAATCATCATGATCATCTGGCGGCCTTCCAGCTTGGGAAACTGCTCGATGATGATGGTGTCGGCCAGCTCATCGCGAATGCGGTTGAGCAACGCCAGACCCAGCTCCTGGTGGGTGATTTCACGGCCGCGAAAACGCAGCGTGATCTTGCACTTGTCACCCTCGGCCAGGAAGCGGCGGATGTTGCGCATCTTGATGTTGTAGTCGCCATCGTCCGTGCCCGGACGGAATTTGACTTCCTTGATCTCGATCACCGTCTGCTTGGCCTTCGCCTCGGCAGCGCGCTTTTGCTCCTGGTACTTGAACTTGCCGTAGTCCATCAGGCGGCACACCGGCGGGTTCGCTGTGGCAGCGATTTCCACCAGATCCACGTCCAGCTCACCTGCCATGCGCAGGGCTTCCATGAGGCTGACCACGCCCAAAGGCTCATTCTCGGGCCCGGAGAGACGGACTTCCGGGGCCATGATTTCACGGTTCAGGCGGTGCTTGCGCTCTTCACGGTGGCGACGATCACGAAATTCAGTAGCGATGGCTATCTTCCTTCAATCAAAATACTACAAAAAATGTAGCTACAACCGTACAGTTGGCAAGCGACAAAGCGCGTTTTGAATCAAACTCAGGCTTTGGTGGCGATGTCATTGGCGATCAGCTCAGCGAACGCTTCTATGGACATCACTCCGAGGTCACGATTGCCCCGGCCGCGTACTGCAACGGCGCCTGCGGCCTTCTCCTTGTCGCCCGCGACGAGGATGTACGGCAGCTTTTGCAACGAATGCTCGCGTATTTTATACGTAATCTTCTCGTTGCGCAGATCCAGGGCCACCCTAAGGTCTTGATTCGGCAGTGCTTTTTGCAGCCGTTCAACAATTTCGCGACAGTAATCGGCCTGCGCGTCGGTGATATTGAGCACCGCAACCTGCACCGGGGCCAGCCAGACGGGGAAGGCGCCGGCATAGTGCTCGATCAGCATGCCGATGAAGCGCTCCATGCTGCCCACCGTGGCGCGGTGCAGCATCAGCGGGCGCTTGCGGCTGCCGTCCTCGGCCACGTACTCGGCGTCCAGGCGCTCGGGCAGGTTCGGGTCGATCTGCATCGTCCCGCACTGCCACTGGCGGCCCAGCGCGTCCTTGAGCGTGTACTCGATCTTGGGGCCGTAGAAGGCGCCCTCGCCTTCGGCGATCTCGAACTCGCAGCCCGAATGGCGCAAGCCGTCCATCAGCGCCTTTTCGGCGCGGTCCCACGATTCATCGGTGCCGATGCGCGCCTCGGGGCGCGTGGCCACCTTGTAGATGATGTTGGTGAAGCCGAAGTCCTTGTAGACCTTCTGCACCA
This sequence comes from Acidovorax sp., assembly GCF_034519795.1. Classification (GTDB taxonomy): domain Bacteria; phylum Pseudomonadota; class Gammaproteobacteria; order Burkholderiales; family Burkholderiaceae_C; genus Acidovorax. Next base: position 173,194 of record NZ_JAXHOB010000031.1, on the reverse strand, counting down.
GCGCCGTGTAGTTGGCGCACTCCTCCAGCACCTGCTCTTCGGTGCAGAAGATGTGGCCGTCGTCCTGCGTGAAACCGCGCACGCGCATGATGCCGTGCAGGCCGCCCGTGGGCTCGTTGCGGTGGCAGGCACCGAACTCGCCGTAGCGCAACGGCAGGTCGCGGTAGCTCTTGATGCCCTGCTTGTAGATCAGGATGTGGCCCGGGCAGTTCATCGGCTTGAGCGCGTACTCGCGCTTTTCCGACTCGGTCGTGAACATGTTCTCGTGGTACTTGTCCCAGTGGCCGGTCTTCTCCCACAGCTGCTTGTCCAGGATCTGCGGACCCTTGACCTCCTGGTAACCGTTGTTGCGGTACACGCGGCGCATGTACTGCTCCACCTCCTGCCACAGGGCCCAGCCCTTGGGGTGCCAGAACACGGTGCCGGGCGAATGCTCGTCCATGTGGAACAGGTCGAGTTCGCGGCCGAGCTTGCGGTGGTCGCGCTTTTCCGCCTCTTCCAGCATGGTGAGGTACTGCTGCAGTTCGTCCTTGGAGGCCCAGGCCGTGCCGTAGATGCGCTGCAGCATCTCGTTGCGGTGGTCGCCGCGCCAGTAGGCGCCGGCCACCTTCATCAGCTTGAAGAACTTGAGCTTGCCGGTGCTGGGCACGTGGGGGCCGCGGCACAGGTCTTCGAACGCACCTTCGCGGTACAGGCTCACATCCTCGTTGCTCGGGATGCTGGCGATGATCTCGGCCTTGTAGTTCTCGCCCAGGCCCTTGAAATAGGCCACGGCCTCGTCGCGCGGCAGCACGCGGCGCTGCACAGGCTCGTCCTTGGCGGCCAGGTCGGCCATGCGCTTTTCGATGGCCACCAGGTCTTCGGGCGTGAAGGGGCGCTTGTAGGCGAAGTCGTAGAAGAAGCCGTTCTCGATCACCGGGCCGATGGTCACCTGCGCCTCGGGGAACAGGTCCTTGACGGCATAGGCCAGCAAGTGGGCCGTGGAGTGGCGGATGACCTCCAGGCCATCGGCGTCCTTGGCCGTCACGATGGCCAGCGGGCTGTCGGCCGTGATCTGGTAGCTGGTGTCCACCACCTTGTCGCCGATCTTGCCGGCCAGGGCCGCCTTGGCCAGGCCAGCGCCGATCGATGCCGCTACTTCGGCGACCGTGACCGGGCCGGGAAACTCTCGCTGCGAGCCGTCGGGGAGCGTGATGTGGATCATGGGGGTCTCTTGTCCGTGGATGGTGGGTATCGGGGGTCGATCACGGGGCACGCGCCCTGCGCAATCGAAAAACAAAAAAGCGCGGAACCGGCCGCGCTTTTGATTGGGGAGAATGAATCTCGTGCAGGCGCGAACGGCCAGCCACTAATGGCCGGTGGAAAACTCCGTTGTAGTTCGCGGTGTCATAACCAGATTGCCTTTCTCGCCCTTGTGGGAAATCAAACAGTTGATGCCGCCATTTTAACCATGTTCACCAGAGGGCGCACCGCCAGTCGCGTGCCGACAACATTCGCCACCACACCCTGAAAGCAAAAAGCCACCCCGTGGGGTGGCCTCTTGCAGTCTCCTCATCCCTCTTGGCGAGGGATTGCAGATCAGTGGAACTGCTCTTCTTCGGTCGAGCCGGTCAGCGCGGTCACGCTGGACTTGCCGCCCTGGATCACGGTGGTCACTTCGTCGAAGTAACCCGTGCCCACTTCCTGCTGGTGCGACACGAAGCTGTAGCCGCGGTCGCGGGCTGCGAACTCGGGCTCCTGCACCTTCTCGACGTAGGCCGACATGCCGCGGGCCACGTAGTCCTGGGCCAGATCGAACATGTTGTACCACATGGAGTGGATGCCAGCCAGCGTGATGAACTGGTACTTGTAGCCCATGGCGCCGAGTTCGCGCTGGAACTTGGCGATGGTGGCGTCGTCCAGGTTCTTCTTCCAGTTGAACGAAGGCGAGCAGTTGTAGGCCAGCATCTTGCCGGGGTGCTTGGCGTGCACGGCTTCGGCGAACTTGCGGGCGAACTCCAGGTCGGGCGTACCGGTTTCGCACCACACCAGGTCGGCGTACTCGGCGTAGGCCACGGCGCGCGAGATGGCCTGGTCCATGCCCTTCTTGGTCTTGTAGAAGCCTTCTGCGGTGCGCTCACCGGTCAGGAAGGGCTTGTCGTTCTCGTCGTAGTCGCTGGTCAAGAGGTCGGCGGCTTCGGCATCGGTACGGGCGATCACCAGGGTGGGCACGCCGTAGACGTCGGCAGCCATGCGGGCGGCGATCAGCTTCTGGCAGGCTTCGGTGGTGGGCACCAGCACCTTGCCGCCCATGTGGCCGCACTTCTTCACAGAGGCCAGTTGGTCTTCGAAGTGCACACCACCCGCGCCGGCGCGGATCATGGCCTTCATCAGTTCGTAGGCGTTGAGCACGCCGCCGAAACCGGCTTCGGCATCGGCCACGATGGGCGCGTGGTAGTCGATGTAGCCCTTGTCACCGGGGTTGATGCCCTTGGACCACTGGATCTCGTCAGCGCGGGTGAAGGAGTTGTTGATGCGCTCCACGACCTTTGGCACCGAGTCCACGGGGTACAGCGACTGGTCGGGGTACATGGCCGAGTATTCGTTGTTGTCGGCAGCGACTTGCCAGCCCGACAGGTAGATGGCCTTGATGCCGGCCTTCACCTGCTGCATGGCCTGGCCACCGGTCAGCGCGCCCAGGCAGTTCACGTAGGGCTCGTTGTTCACCAGATCCCACAGCTTCTCGGCGCCGCGGCGGGCCAGCGTGTGCTCGACCTGGAAGGAGCCGCGCAGGCGCACCACGTCGGCAGCGGAGTAGCCGCGCTTGATGCCCTTCCAGCGGGGGTTGGTCGCCCAGTCTTTTTCCAGGGCGGCAATCTGCTGTTCGCGGCTCAGTTGTTCGTTGAAGGATTGGGGCATGGGGTCTACTCCTGAGGTTGGTTGAAAACACCGGGCTGCGTCTGCTGCCCATGGAGAGAACTTTAAGTCTTGTATAAGAGTTGCACAAGCTCTTATGTCTTATATAAGAGATAAATTTTTCCCTTATAAAACAAGACTTTATGCTTCAAATTCCTCAATGTGAAAACCATTTTCTCGTATTGAGAGAAATTGCCGCACCGCAACATTCTTGCATTCCATATCGCCAAAAGCAATTTTTATAATGTGAAATTCTGTGGGTGTGGGTTTGGAAATCGCCGGGCGCCCCCTCGGGGTGCACGCTTTCGGCCCCGTCGCCCTGCTGAACGGCGCAGGCTGCGGCCTTCAGCCCTGGATCGCGCGCCCCATCTCGACCATCCAGTCGCCACAGGCGATGCGTGGCGCACCGCGCAGGCGCGCGGGATTGATTTCGTACACCAGGCAATCGACCGTGCGGCCGTCCACCTCCAGCGTGACCTCGCGCTTGAAGTACTCGTCATCGGGGGCGCCAGCGATCTCCTCGATCCCGTCCAGGCGCTGCTCCAGCGCGGGCTCGATCGCGTAGACCTCGCCCACGGTGACGGCCGCACCGCCCAGCACCAGCCCCGGATAGGCGCCCAGGTGGTACAGCGTGCCCGCCGTGCGCGCCATGCCGACGAAACGCGGCGCAGGCCGCAGGCGCGTGATGTCGTTGGCACCGCCCTGGCGCAAGGTGCCATACACGAACACGCAACGCAGCGCGCCAGCGAAAAGAGATGCGTCAGGCATCGTGCAGATCCTTTGGGCGGGGTGACCGTCAGGCGGTGAGCGTGATCTTGCCGGCGCGCCCCGGCACATCGCTGGCCGCCGCCGCCTTGGCCGCATCCGCAATGTCGAAGGAGGCCTCCACCGGCAGGCGCAATTCGCCGCTGGCAGCCAGGCGGATCAGTTCGCCAATCAGCCGTGCCATCTCGTCCGGCGGCGTGGCCTCGGAGCGCTTGGCACCCCAGAAGCCCTTGACCGTGGCCTGCTTGAAGATCAGGTTGTTGGCGCTCAAGACCAGCGGCTGGCCCGACATGGCGCCAAACGACACCAGTGTGGCCCCCGTTGCCACCACATCCATGATCTGGTTGGCGGCATCGCCGCCGATGGAGTCCACCGCGCGCACGATGGGCGCGCCGCCGGTGAGGGCCTGCACGCGCTCCTGCCAGCCGGCCTGCTCGGTCGAGACGCCGTTGGCAATGCCCAGGGCATCGAGCTCGGCCACCCCGGCGTCCCTGCGCACCAGGTTCACCACCTTCACGCCGCGCGCCTGGGCCAGCATGGCCACGGTCTTGCCCACGGCGCCGTTGGCGGTGTTCTGCACCATCCACTGGCCCGGCTGCAGCTGCAGGTCTTCCAGCAGCATGGCGGCCGACAGGGGCATCGCGATCAGCTGGCAGGCCAGGCCATCGGGCACCGTGTCGGGCACCGGGATCAGCTTGGCACCCGGGGCGATGAAATACTCGGCCCAGGTGGCGCTGGCGCCAGCCAGCATCACGCGCTGGCCCACCTTCAGGTGCGTGACGCCCTCGCCGAGCGCGTCGACCATGCCTACCGCTTCCGTGCCCGGCACCGCCGGCAGCGGTGGCTTGTAGCCATATTTGCCGCGGATGATGGCCAGGTCATGGTTGTGGATGGGCGACATCGCCATGCGCACCCGCACCTGGCCGGCTGCGGGCTCGGGCTTCGGGCGGTCGGCCAGGACCAGCACTGCGGAAGGTTCGCCAAAGGATTCGAAAACGACACTGCGCATGGGGGATTCCTCGGAACAATGGTTTGAAAAAAGAGCGGCGCCAGATCTGCGTCGCGAACGCGTGGGAGCTTAGCGCCTGTGCAATCATCGCGGGGTCGCTCTGCCGACACCTCCATCCCGCTCGCGACCCCGGTGCACCGTACCGGAACGCGGGTGCGCAAGCCTCCCTCTGCCCGATGACCGCCCCGAGCCGCACCCTTGCCTACCTTTGCCTGGCCCTCAGCATGTCGCTGGTGGGCAGCTATGTCGCCCTGTCCAAGCCGCTGGCGGCCGTGCTGCCGGTGTTCCTGCTGGCCTGGATGCGCTTTGGCATCGGCGGCCTGGCCATGCTGCACTGGCTGAAGAAGCCCGCCGACGAGCCACCGATGACAGCGCAGACCCGGCGCCTGCTGTTCCTCGAATCCTTCCTGGGCAACTTTCTGTTCACCGCCTGCATGATCTATGGCGTGAGCCTGACGAATGCAGTGTCAGCCGGCGTCACCATGGCCAGCATGCCGGCGGCGGTGGCCGTCATGAGCTGGGCCTTCCTGCGCGAGAAGGTGGCACCGCGCACCTGGGTGGCCGTGGGCTGCGCCGTGGTGGGCATCGCCCTGTTCGCCATCGCAAGCCCCAGCCCCGGCCATGCAGGCCCGGCAGGTGCCGATGCGCCTACGGCCAAGGCCGACCTGGCCTGGCTGGGCCAGTTGCTGCTGCTGGGCGCCGTGGTCTGCGAGGCAGCGTACTCCGTGATCGGCAAGAAGCTCACCGGCGCGCTGGGCCCCAAGCGCATCACCTCCCTCATCAACCTGTGGGGCTTCACGCTGTCCATGCCCCTGGGCCTGTATGCCGCGTGGCACTTCGACTTCGCGGCCGTGGGCTGGGGCACCTGGGTGCTGCTGGTGTTCTATGCCCTGGCCGCCAGCATCTGGACCGTGTGGCTGTGGATGACCGGCCTGCGCGTGGTGCCCGCCGCCCAGGGCGGCGTGTTCACCGTGCTGCTGCCCGTGAGCGCGGCCCTGGTGGGCGTGCTGGTGCTCGGCGAGTCGCTCAGCGGCCTGCAACTGCTGGCCTTTGCCATCGCGCTGGCCAGCGTGCTGCTGGCCACCCTGCCCTCGCGCCTAGCCTGGCGCGTGGGCCCTGGCTCACGCAGCTAGCGGCGCCGCGCTGACCACAATGCCATCGGCATCGGCGTAGAGCCAGTCTCCGGGGCGCACCCACACGCCCTGGATCTGCACGGCCACGTCGCGCTGGCCCTCGTTGCGCTTCTCGGTGGGCAGCGGCATCAGGGCCAGGGCGCGGATGCCGACGGCCGCAGCACGCAGCTCGGCGATGTCGCGCACACAGCCATCCACCACCACGCCGGCCCAGCCGTTGCGCGCAGCGGCGGCGGCCAGGTTGCCCCCGACCAGGGCCTTGCGCAACGAGCCGCCGCCATCGACCACCAGCACCCGGCCATTGCCGGGCGAATCGACCGCAGCCTTGACCAGGGTGTTGTCCTCGAAGCACTTGACGGTGCTCACCGGCCCGCTGAAGGCCGGCAGGCCGCCCAGGTCCCGGAACACCGGCGGCAGCACCCGAAAGGCGCCACTGTCGTCGCCCTTGTGTGCGTCGCAGAAATCACAGGTGCTGAAGGCTGCAGAGGAGTGGGCTGTCATGTTGCAAAGACCTTTCGTGCAAAAAAAGACCAGAAGTTGTGAGGATGCTGCGCGGACACACAGCGCCTTTCATTGTCATGCACTGTGGTCCGGCGGCACCCGCACGCCAATAAATCGCCAGGCCCCACTTTCCCCCTGGGGAAAGCACCAAAACGGTGAGCTTTACCTTCCCCAGGGCAAGCAAGCAACAAATCGAGGCAAAAAAAGCGTTTTCTCCCTTGGAAACGCATTTTTTTCCCAGTAGCATCGGCCTGCCAGCAGAGAGGCTAGGCTTTCACTGGTCAGACAATCTACTTCCAACAAGGAAAATCCAACATGGCAACTGCAAAAAAGGCTCCGGCAAAAACAGCACCCGCAGCCAAGACGCCCGCCACCAAGGCGGCGGCTCCTGCCAAGAAGCGCACGCCCAACGCTGCGTTCATGAAGGCCCTCACCCCCAGCCCCGCGCTCGCGGCTGTGGTCGGCTCGGCACCGCTGCCACGCACGGAGATCATCAGCAAGCTGTGGGTCTACATCAAGGCCAACAACCTGCAGGATGCTGCGAACAAGCGCAACATCAACGCAGACGCCAAGCTCAAAGAGCTCTTTGGCAAGCCCCAGGTGTCGATGTTTGAACTGGCTGGCCTGATCGGCAAGCACGTCAAGTAAGCAACACGCAAGCGCACAGAGCGCACCCCGCACTCTCTGAAAAGCCGGCCTCGCGCCGGCTTTTTTGCGTCCTCTTTGTGAAATTCATGCAACAACGTTGCAAAGCAGCAACATGTTGAATAAAAACAATACGCAATAAGATTAATATTCCGACGCCCTGAAGCACAGCCACGCACGCGATCTGCCGTTGCCAGCCACTGCACCCTTTGCAGCAACTCCTGCCTTGCACGCCGCCTGCCAGCCACTGCTTCTGAACACCCCTGCCGCGGGCCCCCTCGCGACCCTTTTGTTCCGTTGGAGAAGCCACCTTGGCCAAGAAAAAAATCCGCCGTGCAGCCCAGCCCGCTGCGCACGCCGCCCCCGCTGCACCCATCGCTGCAGCCACCTCCTCCTCCTTCACTTCCGACAAGGGCCTGCTTCCCCTGGGCGCGCTCATGCTGGCCGCCTCGGTCAGCAGCTGGGCCCAGACCGCCACGCCCGAGGCCACCATGGGCACGGTGACGGTCAAGGAAGCCGCCGAAGTGCAAGGCAAGGACACCTTGCTGCTCAAGAAGACCACGGTCGGCAAGGGCAACCAGGACATCAAGGACATTCCCCAGTCCGTGACGGTGTTCACCGAAAAGCTCATGAACGACCGCAACCAGGACGACTTCCGCGAGGTGCTGCGCACCACGGCGGGCGTGACCTTCCAGTCCGGTGAAACCGGCGAGGAAGACGTGCGCCTGCGCGGCTTCTCGCTGGGGCAGGCTGGCGACATCTATGTGGACGGCATGAAGGACGCCCCGCTGATCGAGCGTGACACCTTCAACAACGACCGCATCGAAGTGCTCAAGGGCTCTGCCTCCATGCTGTTCGGCAAGGGATCGACCGGTGGCGTGGTCAACCAGGTGAACAAGTACCCGCTGCTGATCGACCAGCACGAAGCGGCCTACACCTTCGGCACCGGCCAGTACCACCGCGCCACGGGCGACTTCAACTTCAAGACCGGTGAAAACGCGGCCTTGCGCCTGAACGCCATGGTGCAGGAGTACGACAACTACGGCGCCAAGCAGGACAAGCGCGGCATTGCGCCGACTTTCGCCTGGGGCATCGGCACGCGCGACGAGTTCTCGATCGGGCTGTACTACCTCGAATCCAAGGGCCGCCCGCTGTACAACCACCCCTGGCGCCTGGTCAACGGCAAGATCAACACGCCCCTGGAGGCGCGCAACTACTACGGCCTGGCCAGCGACCACAACAACAGTTCTGCGCAGTACGTCACACTGGGGCACATCCACCGCTTTGACGACAACGGCGAGGTGAACACACGCCTGCGCTACGGCAAGTACGAGCGCGACCTGCTGGCCAGCACCATCGGTTTCCAGAACGGCGCCCTCACGCTGGACCAGATCAACGGCGACACCGTGCTGACCCGTGGGTCCAAGGGCCGCCTGGGCGAAAGCGAAGTGCTGCAGGTGCAAAGCGACTACAACAACACCTTCAACTGGGGTGGCCGCAAGCATGCGGTGCTGGCGGGCGTGGACTACTACGACGACGATGCCAGGCGCAACCAGAACTACGCCAACACCACGCCACGCCCGACCACCACCGTGGGTTCGCCCAACGATGGCGCCTGGGTGGCCGACGGCCGCGCACCGGTGCAGTGGAACACCTTCACCTCGCGCAACCTGGGCCTGTACCTGCAGGACACGGTTTCGCTCAACGACACGCTCAAGCTGGTGGCCGGCCTGCGCTATGACCACTTCAAGGCGTCCTACAACAACGCGACCGGCGCGCTGAGCAACTCCCGCTCCGACAGCCTGCTCAGCCCGCGCGTGGGCCTGGTGTTCCAGCCCAACGAATGGGCCTCGTACTACGCATCGTTCGGCACGTCGTACAACACCTCGGGCGACACCTACCAGTTCGGCAACCCCGGCAACGCCACCGCCCGCACGGCCAACACCCCGCCCGAGAAGAGCCGCAACTTCGAAATCGGCAGCAAGTTCGAGCTGTTCGAGCGCCGCGCGCTGCTGGGCGTGGCCGCGTTCTACAGCCAGAAGTACAACGAGCGCAACACCGACCCCGACACCGCAGCCCAGCAGGAGCTGCTGTCCGGCAAGCGCCATGCCACCGGCATGGAGTTCAATCTGGCGGGCCGTCTGACGCCCCAGTGGGAGCTGTTTGCCAACCACACCTGGATTCCTTCGGCCAAGATCGACGACAGCAACGTGGCGCTGGCAGCCAATGGCGGCGGCGCGCAGGTGCGGGGCGACCGCCCCGGCCTGACACCCAAGCACAGCGGCAGCGTGTGGACGACCTATGCGGTCACCTCCAAGGTGCGCCTGGGTGCAGGCCTGACCTACCGCAGCAAGCAAAACCCCGAAGGTTCGCGCGCGGTGTACGCCAGCGGCTTTGCGGTGATGGATGCCATGGTCGAATATGCGTTCGACGACAAGACCTCGTTGAAGCTGAACGTGAACAACCTGTTCGACCGCACCTACGCCGACGGCCTGTACCGCGGCTTCTACACGCCAGGCGTGCCACGCTCCGTGCAGATGACGCTGAAGACGCGCTTCTGATGCTGTGACGAGATGATTGCGCCCCTTCACCGGGGCGCAGTCACAATCAGGCACCATGTTCCTGCACATCAAGAATGTACTGACGGCCGAAGAAATCGCGCTCTTTCGGCAAAAGCTCTGGGCACCCGACACCCCGTGGGTGGACGGAGCCCGCAGCGCGGGCGGCCAGGCCGTGCTCCAGAAGAACAATCTGCAGCTTTCCCAGGGCAGCGAGCTCTCGGGCCAACTGCAGGGTCTGGTCAAGGCGGCACTCGCCCGCAACGCCTTGTTCTTTTCAGCCGCCCTGCCTCGGCGCATCTACAACCCGCTGTTCAACCACTACGGAGACGGCGCCAACTTCTATGGCGACCACGTGGACAGTGCCGTCATGCACTCCCGGGCCGACAACGCCTGGATGCGCAGCGACCTGTCGTGCACGCTGTTCCTGACCCCGCCAAGCGAGTACGAAGGCGGCGAACTCGTGGCCACCGAGGCCTGGGGTGAAAAACGCATCAAGCTTCCGGCAGGCGACATGGTCATGTACCCCGGCAGCACCGTGCACCAGGTGCTGCCCGTTACCCGCGGCCATCGCATCAGCAGTTTCTTCTGGGTGGAGAGCATGGTGCGCAGCCTGGAGCAGCGGCAATTGCTGTTCGACATGGACATGGCACTGCTGCGGCTCAGACAGAGCGCGGGCGAAAAAGACCCATCGGTGATCACGCTGTCGGGCACCTACCACAATCTGCTGCGCATGTGGGCCGATGTGTGATACGGATTTGCCTTCAAGCGTCTAACTTCGTTGGTCCGCCTTGCCGTGCTACAGCACTGTCTGCGGCTTCCCGCCTAGTTATACGATTGAAGGCAAATCCGTATGAGCCGCCAGTGCCCACTGCCACTTCATGACCGACGTTCCCACACGCCAACCGCTTCCCCCGGGCATCGCCAGCCTGGAGGATCATGAGCAGCACGCCAGGCAGCGCCTGGACGACAACGCCTGGGCCTACTTTGCCGGTGGCGCAGCCGACGAAATCACCCTGCGCGTGAACCGCAGCGCCTGGGACGCCCTGACCCTGTGGCCGCGCGTGCTGCGCCCCCTGGCGGGCGGCCACACGCGCATTGAGCTGCTCGGCCGCACGCTGGCCCACCCCGTGCTGCTGGCCCCCGTGGCCTTCCAGCGCATGGCCCATGGCGATGGCGAACTGGCCACCGCCTATGCGGCCGCGGCGCTGGGCGCCGGGCTGGTGCTGAGCACCCAGGCCACGCTGCCGCTGGAAACCATTGCCCAGGCCGTGCTGAACGATGCCGGGCGCGGGCCACTGTGGTTCCAGCTGTACCTGCAGCACGACCGGGGCTTCACCCGCGCCCTGGTGGAGCGCGCCGAAGCCGCAGGCTACGAAGCCCTGGTGCTCACCGTGGATGCGCCGTCCAGCGGCACGCGCGACCGCGAGCGCCGGGCCGGCTTTCGCCTGCCGCCCGGCATCGGCGCCGTGAACCTGGCCCAGATGCCGCCGGCACCGGCCGTGGCGCTGCAGCCCGGCCAGAGCGCCCTGTTCGATGCCCTGCTGCACCAGGCCCCCACCTGGGACGATGTGGCATGGCTGCAGTCCATCACCCGCCTGCCGGTGCTGCTCAAGGGCGTGCTGCACCCGGCCGATGCCCGCCAGGCCGCGGGCCTGCAGGTGGCGGGCCTGGTGGTCTCCAACCATGGTGGCCGCACGCTCGACACCGCGCCCGCCACGGCCAGCGCGCTGCCGCGCATCGTGCAGGCGGTGGAGGGCCGCCTGCCGGTGCTGGTGGACGGCGGCATCCGCCGCGGCACCGACGTACTCAAGGCCATGGCACTCGGGGCATCGGCCGTGCTGGTGGGCCGCCCGGTGGTCTGGGGCCTGGCCAATGCCGGTGCTGCCGGGGTGGCCCATGTGCTGCGCCTGCTGCGTGACGAGCTGGAAATCGCCATGGCGCTCACCGGCTGCGCCACGCTGGCAGATGCCTCGCCCGCCTTGCTGGGGGCCGATCTCTAGGAGGCTGTCGGACTTGGAAATCGTCGGCTGCAAATCGGCCGCAGCGGTCCATTTTTCACCGCCTTTTTGCCCCATAGCCTGGCTATGGGGCTGCAAATCCGGCAAAAACTGTCCTCGCTGGGGCCGATTTTCGCTTTCGACGCTCCAAGTCCGACAGCCTCCTAGACGGTGTTCATGTCCGGCAAGCGGGTTTTCCCCTCTCGCCAGGAATGGTTTGTTGCAAATGCGAAAAATTCGCATTTATAATCACCCATCTTCTACCAGCCAGCCACCACTGCCTGCCGCCATGATCGTCTGTGTTTGCCGCCGGATTTCTGACCGCGAGATCGCCCGCCACGCCCGTGCCGGCATGAGCTTTGACGAAATCCAGTTCGAGCTGGGCGTCGCCACCCAATGCGGATGCTGCGAAAGCTGCGCCCGCGACGTGGTGGCCCAGTGCAGTGCATCGAGTCCGGTCGCCGCCCTGCACAACGAGGCAGCGCCCCAGACGATCCAGCTTGCCAGCTCCATCATGGAAAGCAAGGCATGGAACTCCTCTCACCACTCGTCGGCAGCCTGATCCTCGTCGCAGGCTCGGCCTGGTGGATCTTCCGCAAATAATCAAGGTCTCACGGGCCTGCGCCGCTTGCCGCGCAAGCGGCGGCAACTGCCATCACACTTATGTCTCACCCTGATCGTTTTGCCCCTCCTGCGGGCGTCAGTCGCAATACCGTGATCGTAGGCTCCGTCGTGCTGCTGCATGTGGCGGGGATCTGGGCGCTGCAGTCGGGCCTGCTGCGCCGCGCGGCGGAGGTCATCGTGCCGGCAGAGCTGCTCAGCGAATTCATCGCGCCACCCGCGCCCAAGATCGAGCCACCGCCCCCCAAGCCACCGGCACCGCCGCCACCCCGGCCGGCGCCCCAGGTCAAGGCCCCGCGCCCGGCCCCCATGCCCGTGGCCATTCCCGATCCGACACCGGCACCCGATGCCCCCACGGGCGTGACCACTCCCCAGCCCCCCGCGCCCCCCATCGCCGCCCCCGTGGCCGTGGAAGCGCCGCCACCGGCCCCGCCCGCCCCCCCGGCCCCGCCCAAGATCGAGCTGCCGTCGAGCGACGCGGCCTACCTGAACAACCCCAAGCCCAGCTACCCCGCCATCAGCAAGCGCATGGGCGAGCAGGGCAAGGTGATCCTGCGCGTGCTCATCGGCACCGACGGCGTGCCGCAGAAGGTGGAAATCAACAAGTCCAGCGGCTTCGAACGCCTGGACCGCCAGGCCCAGGAAGCCGTCATGCGCTGGCGTTTCACGCCCGGCAAGCGCAATGGCGTGCCAGAGACCATGTGGAACCTGGTACCCATCAATTTTGTTCTCGAATAATCATCAGGAGTTCTCATGGAATCGCAATTCGGCATCGCCAACGTCTGGATCCAGGGTGACTTTGTCACCCGCGCAGTGGCCGTCATCCTGCTGGCCATGTCCCTGGCCTCGTGGATCGTCATCATCATCAAGGCCCTGGACATCATCAAGTTCAAGAAGCACACCCGTGCCGCCCAGGACTTCTGGCACAGCGAGGACTTTGCCGCCGGCCTGAGCAAGCTGGGCCAGGACAACACCAACCCTTTCCGCCACCTGGCGCTGGAAGGCCGTGAAGCCACGGCCCACCACCGCAACACCAAGGCCCACCTGCACGACAGCCTGGACGTGAGCGACTGGGTCACGCGCTGCCTGCGCAACTGCATCGACGAATTCACCGCGCGCCTGCAATCGGGCCTGGCCATCCTGGCCTCGGTCGGCTCCACCGCCCCCTTCATCGGCCTGTTCGGCACGGTCTGGGGCATCTACCACGCGCTGTTGGCCATCGGCACCTCGGGCCAATCGACCATCGACAAGGTGGCCGGCCCCATCGGCGAAGCGCTGATCATGACCGCCCTGGGCCTGGCCGTGGCCATCCCCGCGGTGCTCGGCTACAACGCCCTGGTGCGCGGCAACAAGTCCATCCTGGGCGGCCTCAACAGCTTTGCGCACGACCTGCACGCCTACTTCGTGACCGGTGCCCGCGTGTCTGCCGGCGGCGAACAGGCCAAGGTGCTGCCGCTCAAGAAAGGCAGCTAAGCCATGGCCTTCGGAACGCAAGACGACGCCGATGACGTGATGAACGAGATCAACATGACGCCCCTGGTGGACGTCATGCTGGTGCTGCTCATCATCTTCATCATCACCGTGCCCGTCATGAAGCACTCGGTGAACGTGGACCTGCCGCGCGCCACCAACCAGCCCGAGGACATCAAGCCCGAGACCGTGCGCCTGTCCGTGGCGGCCGACGGCAAGTACTACTGGAACGAGTCCCAGGTGTCGGACGAGGAACTCTTCCCGCGCCTGCAGGCCGAAGCGGCCAAGCAGCCCCAACCGGACCTGCACATCCGCGGCGACAAGGAAGTGCGCTACGAACGCGTGGCCCAGGCCATGGCCAGCGCCCAGCGCGCCGGCGTGCGCAAGATCGGCTTCGTGACCGATCCGCAGTGATGCGCCCTGCGCCGCAAGGCGCGGTCCGCTGCCACGCAACAACAGGCCTTCGGGCCTGTTTTGCTTGGGGCCTGTGGCGCACAAGCCGCAGTGGTTTCACCCCATCCGGGCCCCAACCGAGATTCATGCCGTTCAATGTGCGAAATCACTTGACCAGTAATTGCGAATCACTATCATTAGCACACCGTACACGATTCAACGTACCAGGAACCCTTCCATGCAAGCCACCCTCACTGCCGCCACGCTCCTGCGCCCCGCCTCTGCAGACCCACTGCAGCCGCAGCACGCCGGCGCATTGCGCAGCGCCGCCGCAGGGGACGCAACCGCCGCCGTGGACAGCAACGATCTGCTGCAGGGCCAGAAGGCCGTGGCCATCAGCCACAACGGCTCGGTGTACCGCCTGCAGGCCACCAAGCTCGGCAAGCTGATCCTGACCAAATAAGGGGCTTTTTTCTTCAACAGGTTTCATCGTGGGGCGACTCCCGGGCTTGTAGTCCGCAAGGGTCGTTTTTGCCAGCCAACGGGCTTCATTGACCCGCGTAGCCAGGCCTTTTTTTCCACGGGAGCTTCTTCAGGCAGCGGCAGCCGTCGCCACGGCCCTCACGCATCCAATGGCCCTTCGGGGCCATTTTCCTTTTGGGGCACCGCGCGCCACGGCAAATGCCCGAAATGGGCGGCTTTTCCCCTGCTGTTCCGCGATGGGACACCGGTTGGGTGTGAAACACTTCTTGACGTTTCTCCCCTTTGCGGGCACCGCCAGCCAGATCCATCCGGCAGCCAGCCACACGCCAGCGGCGTCGCGCGAAGGGGCCATCCGCCCACCTTGTGCACAGTCCATGACCCAGCCCACCGCCGCCCGGCCCGAGATTTCCAAAGCCCAGTTGCTCCAGGAGCTCTCGGCCTTCGCCAATCCCAGCGACCGCAAGGGCGTGACCCTGGTGCTGCGCGACCATGTGCTGTACTGGGCCTTCATCGCCACCGTGCTGCTGGCCGAGCCGATGTGGCTCAAGGTGGTGGCAGCGCTGATGGCGGGCGTGCGCCTGTCCTCGTTCTACACCCTGGCGCACGACGCCGCCCACGGCACGCTGGCGCGCTCCAGGCGCCTGAACTGGGTGCTGGCCCTGGTGGCCGGCGTGCCTGCCACGCACAACTACCGCATGTGGTCGCACGACCACAACAAGGTACACCACCCCTACACCAACGGCGACCACTTCGACTACTACACGCCCTACTCCAAGGCCGGCTACGACGCGCTGCCCTGGCACAGGAAGGTGCTGGAGCACATCTACCGCGCGCCCCTGGGTATCGGCCTGTGGCTGTACTTCGCGATCCACTGGTTCCCGACCCGCATCTACCCCAACGTGCGCACGCCCAAGGACCAGGTGCCCGAGTCGCGCAAATACTCCGCCCTGCTGCTGGCCTACCACGGCAGCTACGTGGCCTTGCTGCTGTGCTCGCCCGCTTTCGCGCCCATCACCGCCCTGCAGGCCGTGCTGCTGGGCTGGGTGCTGCCGCTGTTCACGCTGATGTTCCTGAGCAGCACCTCGCTGTACATCATGCACACCCACCCCAACATCCCCTGGTTCAGGAGCGACGACCTGCGCCACAACCGCCACAGCCCCGAGGTCTGCTCGGTGGTCTGGGTGCTGCCCGACTGGATCTCCAAGGTGGTCAACAACGTCTACAACCACGCCGCGCACCACGCGCACGCCGGCATCCCGTCCTACCACCTGCTGGCCGCGCAAAAGCGCATGAACGAGCTGGTCGGGCACAAGCTGGTGATCGAGAAGGCCTCGGTACGCACCCTGCTGCGCACCATGCGCACCTGCAAGCTCTACGACTACGAGAACCACCAGTGGCTCGATTTCAAGGGCCAGCCCAGCGCACCGCGCATCGACCTGGAGCAAAAGGGCCTGGTCGCACTGCGCAACCCGGTGCGCCGGCCCGCTGTGGCCAGCCAGGCCCCTGTGCCCTCTCCTGTACCGGCCCCCAGCAGCAGCGGCAATGCGTTGCCCCACCCCATGGCGGATGCAACCGCCTGAGGCCGATGGCAGCCCCACAAAGAAAAAACCGGCCGAGGCCGGTTTTTTTCATGGCTGCATGCCGCGGGGCACGCTGCCGATCACAGGCCGATGGCGGCAATACCGGCGCGTGCGACCTGCGCGTCTTCGGTCGACTTCACACCGCTCACGCCCACAGCGCCCAGGCACTGGCCGTCCTTGAGGATGGCCACGCCGCCTTCGAGCAGGCCGTCGATGGTCGGGGCGCTCAGGAACGCGGTGCGCCCGCCATTGACGATGTCCTCGTACACCTTGCTGTCGCGGCGGCCCAGGGCGGCCGTGCGGGCCTTGGACGGGGCGATGTGCGAGGACACGGCGGCCGCGCCGTCCAGGCGCTGCAGCCACAGCAGGTGGCCGCCATCGTCGACGATGGCGATGGTCACGGCCCAGTTGTTCTTCAGGGCTTCGGCTTCGGCGGCGGCGGCAATGGCCTTGACGTCGGCCAGTTCGAGTTCGTGCTTGGTTTTCATGGATGCGGTGCGAGGTTGGGGGAGGCGCCAGAGCACCTCCCGGGATGGAAACCGGCAAGCATAGCGGCTCCCGGCAGGCCCACCAACCCTGCCTGGGGCGAAAGAATAGTGACCAGGGACAGCGCAATCCCTCAAGCCCCGGTGCCCTGCGATGCGCTTGTCCGCCACCAGCGCATCCTGCGGCAAGCCCGTTGAACGGTGCGGGTATTGCCTTTGGGGGGAACGCCTCCACCTAGAATTTGTCCAAGCCTGTACCGTGCAGGCACAAGGAGAGATACAGATGAATGACCAAGTCACCACCCTGAACCATTCGGCGGGCTATGGCATTTCGCAGGAAGAGCGCCACAAGGTGCTGCGCAATACCTATTGGCTGCTCGCACTGAGCATGATCCCCACCGTGCTGGGCGCCTGGATCGGCGTCGCCACGGGCATCACCCGTTCGCTGAGCGGCGGCGTGGGCCTGATCGTGTTCCTGGGCGGCGCGTTCGCCTTCATGTACGCGATCGAAAAGACCAAGCGTTCGGCTGCCGGCGTGCCGGTGCTGCTGGCTTTCACCTTCTTCATGGGCCTGATGCTCTCGCGCATGATCGGCATGGTGCTGGGCTTCAAGAACGGCACCGACCTGGTGATGACCGCGTTTGCCGGCACCGCAGGCGTGTTCTTCGTGATGGCCACCCTGGCCAGCGTGATCAAGCGCGACCTCTCGGGCATGGGCAAGTGGCTCATGGTGGGCGCGCTGGTGCTGATGGCCGGAGCCATCATCAACGTGTTCGTCGGCTCCTCGGTCGGCATGATGGCCATCTCGGTGGCTGCCATCGGCATCTTCAGCGCCTACATGCTGTATGACTTGAAGCAGATCCTGGACGGCGGCGAGACCAACTACATCAGCGCCACGCTGGCCCTGTACCTGGACATCTTCAACGTGTTCCAGAGCCTGTTGGCCCTGCTGGGCATCATGGGCGGCGAGAAGGACTGAGAGGCTGAGAGTCTTTCGTCCATGCCCGCCTTGCACGCCAAAACACCCCGGCTCGTCGTTGCAAATGCTCGCCATAGCCCGAGCTATGGCTGTGCTTTGCGCCTAGATCCAGGGCGTTTTGACGCGCCATTCGGACACGGCCAAAAAACTCCCAGCCTCTGAGCTCCTTTGGCACGCCCCCCCAAAAGGCTCCTTCGGGAGCCTTTTTGTTGACCCTGCACAATGGACAAGCCTCAACCCAGGCGACGTGCTGCCGATAATGGAGGTACATGCGCTCTACCGACTCTTCCAACACCCTTTCCGTCCTGCGCCTGCTGGCCCTGTCTGTCGCCCTTCTGGCGCTGGCCGGGTGCGACCAGGTCACCGCCACCCTGGGACTGAACGAGGCACAGCTGAAGGACACCGAGGCCAAGGCCATCGGCGGTGCCTGCCGCCACGCCCAGCGCGGGCCGGAAGACTGCTACACCCTCAATCCCAAGGCCGCCAAGGCGGCGGTGTTCGAGGGGTGGCGGGAGATGGACCAGTACATGCGGGAGAACAACATCGAGGGCAGCCCCTCGGCGATCGCCAAGCCACCCGAGCCGCCGCCCCGGCGTGCGGCGGCAAGGGCTTCCCCACCCGCCGAGAATTGACCAGACCACGACAAAGGGGCCCTCGGGCCCCTTGGTGCTTCGTGGCGGGCGATACGGCCCGGCGTCAATCCCGCTCGAACACGGCCATGCTTTCGACGTGCGCCGTGTGCGGGAACATGTTGACCATGCCGGCCGCCGTGCAGCGGTAGCCACCCAGGTGCACCAGCAGACCCGCATCGCGCGCCAGCGTGGCGGGGTTGCAGCTCACGTAGACGATGCGCTTGGGCGGCGTCCAGTGCTCGGCCCCCGGGGGCAGCGGTGCCGCGCCCTCGGCGCCGATGCGCGATTGCTCGATGTCGGCCAGCGCCTTGGCCAGCGCGAAGGCGCCTTCGCGCGGCGGGTCCACCAGCCACTTGTCGGCCGAGCCATCGGCGATCAGCATCTCGGGCGTCATGTCGAACAGGTTGCGCGCCACGAAATCGGTGGGCGCCAGGGCCTTGCCGCCTTCGGCCACCAGGCCCTGGTTGAGCCGGTAGTTCTCGCGCGAGCGCGCCACCAGCGCCTCACTGCCCTCGATGCCCAGCACCTCGCGGCCCTGCGTGGCCAGGGGCAAGGTGAAGTTGCCCAGGCCGCAGAACCAGTCGATCACGCGCTCGTGCTTTTGCACATCGAGCAGGCGCAGCGCGCGCGTGACCAGCACGCGGTTGATGTGCGGGTTCACCTGCGTGAAATCGGTGGGCTTGAAGGGCATGGTGATGCCGAAGTCCGGCAGCGCATAGGAAAGCTGCTCACCGCCCTCGTCCATCAGTTTCACGGTCTCGGGGCCCTTGGGCTGCAGCCACCATTGCACCTGGTGGGCGGCCGCGAAATCGCGCAGCCGGCCCATGTCGTCCGCACTCAGCGGCTCCAGGTGGCGCAGCACCAGCGCGGTCACGCTGTCGCCGCAGGCCAGCTCGATCTGCGGGCAGGTGTCGCGCGCGTCCATCGAGGCGATCAGCGCGCGCAGCGGCATCAGCATCGCGTCCACATGCGGGGGCAGCACCGGGCAGGTCTGCATGTCGGCCACGTAGCGGCTCTTGCGCTCGTGGAAACCCACCAGCACCGTGCCCTTCTTGATCACATGGCGCACCGACAGGCGCGCGCGGTAGCGGTAGCCCCAGGCCGGCCCTTCGATGGGGCGCAGCACCATCTCGGCCCGCACCTTGCCCAGGTGCCAGAGGTTGTCTTCGAGCACGCGCTGCTTGACCGCCACCTGCCCGCCCACGTGCAGGTGCTGCATCTTGCAGCCGCCACAGGCCCCGGCATGCAGGCCGAAATGCGGGCAGCCCGGGCGCACGCGCTGCGACGATTCGCGGTGGATCGCCGTCAGGCTGGCCTGCTCCCAGTTGTTCTTCTTGCGGTGGGTGTTGGCGGTGACGTATTCGAACGGCAGTGCGCCGTCGATGAAGACCACCTTGCCATTGGGTCTGCGGGCCACGCCCTGGGCTTCGAGGTCCAGGGATTGCACGGACAGCCAGCCTTCCGGCAGTTCTCCCGCTTCCTGCTGGGCGGGTTCATACGAGGGGGACAATTCTTTGGGTTCGCTCATCCCCCGATTGTCTCAGAGGCCGCGAACCGTCCCGCGCCCCATCCCCCGGGGTGCGATGGACGCCCTGGTCAGCCGCGGTCGGCGCGCGGTGCGCGGCGGCCACCGCCACCCATGGCAGCGGGCGCGAAGCGGGGAAGCTCATTGATGCGCAGGTCGCAGCCCCAGTTGTCCAGCGTGAACACCAGCGTGCTGCCGGGCGCCACGCGGGGCAGGACTTCGTGGATCTGGAACGACATGTCCACCGGCGGCTCGGGCGAGCGGTAGATGATTTCCTTGGCCGGGCTGTAGACCACGTAGCAGGCGGCGGAGGCGGTCTGGCTGAAGCAGGCGGCCACCAGGGCCGCTGCGGCGAATTTGAATGCGGACATGAGAACTCCTCCTGCGACTTTCGGGTATGGCGCCCATTATGCGGGCTTGCAGGGCGCTCGCCAATGCAGGCGTTGCGCGCGTGCCTACCGCAGCACGAGGTGATTCGTATGTTTGACCTCTTCCATCACCGCATAGGTGCGCGTCTCGCGCACGCCGGGCAGTTGCCAGAGCACGTCGCCAGCAAACACCCGGTAGGCGTTCATGTCGGCCGAGCGCGTCTTGAGCAGGTAGTCGAAGCCGCCCGCCACCATGTGGCATTCCATGATCTCGGGGTGCACCTGCACGGCGGCCTTGAACTGATCGAACACATTGGGCGTGGTGCGATCCAGCAGCACCTCCACAAAGACCAGCATGCCGGCACCCAGCTTGAGCGGGTTCAGCCGAGCCTCGTAGCCCAGGATGAAGCCGTCGCGCGTGAGCCGCTGCACGCGCGCCAGCACTGCCGTGGGCGACAGGGCCACGGCCTCGGCCAGCTTGAGGTTGGCAATGCGCCCGTCTTCCTGCAGGATCGACAGTATCCGGCGGTCGATACGGTCCAGATCGGCATCGTTGTTCATCAGCGCTAGTGATTCGTTCGTTCGATAGGCCGATTTTCGAACATTTATTCATCGCAAGTCCAGAGATGATCCGCTCCAGTGGGCCGGACAGCCGTCGGGCCCGAATATTTCTCTGCGAGAACCCACCATGACAACGACCGCTGCCGCCGCTTTTGCCGACTTCGCCCCGCGCACCCCGCTGGCCAACCCGCTGCGCGCCGCCATCACCGCCGCCTGCCGCCGCCCCGAGCCCGAGGCTCTGGCGCCCCTGCTGGCCCAGGCCCGCGTGCCACAGGATATCGCCGACGCATCGCAGCAACTGGCGCTGCGCATTGCCGGCGCCCTGCGCCAGCGCAAGGCCGCGAGCGGCCGTGCCGGCATCGTGCAGGGGCTGCTGCAGGAGTTCTCGCTCTCGTCCCAGGAGGGCGTGGCCCTGATGTGCCTGGCCGAGGCGCTGCTGCGCATCCCCGATGCAGCCACGCGCGACGCACTGATCCGCGACAAGATCAGCAACGGCCAGTGGGAGCCGCACCTGGGCAAAAGCCCCTCGCTGTTCGTCAACGCCGCCACCTGGGGCCTGTTGATCACCGGCAAGCTGGTGGCCACGCACAGCGAAGGCAGCCTGGGCGCATCGCTGGGCCGGCTCATCGGCCGGGGCGGCGAGCCCCTGATCCGCAAGGGCGTGGACATGGCCATGCGCATGATGGGCGAGCAGTTCGTCACCGGCGAGACCATTGCCGAGGCGCTGTCCAACGCCCGCCGCATGGAGGCCGAAGGCTTTCGCTACTCCTACGACATGCTGGGCGAGGCGGCCCTGACCACGGCCGACGCCGAGCGCTACTACGCCTCGTACGAGCAGGCCATCCACGCCATCGGCAAGGCATCGGCCGGGCGCGGCATCTACGAAGGCCCGGGCATCTCGATCAAGCTGTCGGCCCTGCACCCGCGCTACAGCCGCGCCCAGTTCGCGCGCGTGATGGACGAGCTCTACCCCCTGGTGCTGCGCCTGACCGAGCTGGCCAAGCGCTATGACATCGGCATCAACATCGACGCCGAGGAGGCCGACCGGCTGGAAATCTCGCTCGACCTGCTGGAGCGCCTGTGCCATGAGCCCAGCCTGGCGGGCTGGAACGGCATCGGCTTCGTGATCCAGGCCTACCAGAAGCGCTGCCCGCACGTGATCGACTTCGTGATCGACCTGGCCCGGCGCACGCGCCGCCGCCTCATGGTGCGCCTGGTCAAGGGCGCCTACTGGGACAGCGAGATCAAGCGCGCCCAGATCGACGGCCTGGCCGACTACCCGGTCTACACGCGCAAAGTGCACACCGACATCTCCTACGTGGCCTGCGCACGCAAGCTGCTGGCCGCGCCCGAGGCGGTGTACCCGCAGTTCGCCACGCACAATGCCGAGACCCTGGCCACCATCTACCACCTGGCCGGCAGCAACTACTACGCGGGGCAGTACGAGTTCCAGTGCCTGCACGGCATGGGCGAGCCGCTGTACGAGCAGGTGGTGGGCGCCATCAGCGCCGGCAAACTGGGCCGGCCCTGCCGCATCTATGCCCCGGTGGGCACGCACGAGACACTGCTGGCCTACCTGGTGCGCCGCCTGCTCGAGAACGGCGCCAACACCTCCTTCGTGAACCGCATCGCCGACGAGACCATCGCCCTGGCCGAGCTGGTGCGCAGCCCCGTGCAGGTGGTGGACGAAACCGCCGCCCGCGAAGGCACGGCCGCCCTGCCCCACCCGCGCATCCCGCTGCCGGGGGCGCTGTACGGCAACGGCCGCGCCAACTCGCAGGGCCTCGACATCGCCAGCGATGCCACGCTGGCGCAGCTCGCCGCCACGCTGCAGGCCAGCGCGCTGCACGACTGGAAGGCCGGCCCGCTGCTCGCCGCCGACGCGCCCCCCGGTCCGACCATCCCCGTGCGCAACCCCGCCGACCTGCGCGACGTGGTCGGCCAGGTGCAGGAGGCCACGGCAGACGATGTCGATCAGGCGCTGGCGAACGCCCAGGCTGCAGCTCCCGCCTGGGCCGCCATCGCCCCCGCCGAACGCGCCGCCACCCTGCAGCGCACCGCCGACCTGCTCGAAGACCGCATGCAGCCCCTGATCGGCCTGTTGATGCGTGAAGCCGGCAAGAGCGCAAGCAACGCCATCGCCGAGGTGCGCGAGGCCGTGGACTTCTTGCGCTACTACGCGGCCCAGGTCGAGAGCACTTTCGACAACGCCACGCACATCCCCCTGGGCCCGGTGGCCTGCATCAGCCCGTGGAACTTTCCGCTGGCCATCTTCATGGGCCAGGTGGCTGCGGCGCTGGCCGCCGGCAACCCGGTGCTGGCCAAGCCGGCCGAGCAGACGCCGCTGGTCGCCGCCGAGGCCGTGCGCCTGCTCTGGCGCGCAGGCGTGCCGCGCGGCGCGGTGCAGCTGCTGCCCGGCCAGGGCGAAACCGTGGGCGCGCGGTTGATCGGCGATGCCCGGGTGATGGGCGTCATGTTCACCGGCTCCACCGAGGTGGCGCGCATCCTGCAGCGCACCATCGCCGGCCGGCTCGATGCAGCGGGCCGCCCCATTCCGCTGATCGCCGAGACCGGCGGGCAGAACGCGATGATCGTGGACTCCTCGGCCCTGGTCGAGCAGGTGGTGGCCGATGCCGTGTCCTCGGCCTTCGACAGCGCAGGCCAGCGCTGCTCGGCCCTGCGCGTGCTGTGCGTGCAGGAGGATGCCGCCGACCGCGTGGTGGAGATGCTCAAGGGCGCCATGGGCGAGCTGCGCATGGGCAACCCCGGTGCGCTCGCGGTGGACGTGGGCCCGGTGATCGACGTCGAAGCCCAGGCCGGCATCAACAAGCACATCGAGGCCTTCAAGAGCCGTGGCCAGCGCGTGTTCCAGCACTGCCGCAGCGATGCTGCCGAGGCGGCCCAGGGCACCTTCGTGCCGCCCACGCTGATCGAGCTGAACAGCATCAGCGAGCTGCAGCGCGAGGTCTTCGGCCCCGTGCTGCACCTGGTGCGCTATGCGCGCACGGACCTGGACCAGTTGCTCGACCAGATCAATGCCACCGGCTATGGCCTGACCCAGGGCGTTCACACACGCATCGACGAGACCATCGCCCGCGTGGTGGACCGGGCGCACGCCGGCAACGTCTACGTCAACCGCAACATGGTGGGCGCCGTGGTGGGCGTGCAGCCCTTTGGCGGCGAGGGCCTGTCGGGCACGGGGCCCAAGGCTGGCGGCCCGTTGTACCTGCTGCGCCTGTTGGCCCAGCGCCCTGCCAACGCACTGGCACAAACCTTTGCCACCGCCGACCGCGCCGTGCCGGCCGACATGACTGCGCGCGAGCACTTGCTCATGCCCCTGCGTGCCCTGGAGCGCTGGGCCCAGATGGAGGCCCATGCCGCCCTGGCCGCCACCTGCCGCCGCTTTGCCGCCGAAAGCCAGAGCGGCACCGCACGCACCCTGCCCGGCCCCACGGGCGAGCGCAATGTCTACAGCCTGCTGCCGCGCGCCACGGTGCTGTGCATCGCGACCACCGAGGAAGACCTGCTGACCCAGCTGGCCGCCGTGCTCGCCAGCGGCGGCAAGGCCGTGTGGAGCGATGCGCACACTGCCCTGCGCACCACGCTCCCGGCCGAGGTGCAGGCGCGCATCAGCACCACCGGCAATGGCCCGGCCGACGGCAGCATCGAGCTGGCCGCTGTGCTGCACCACGGCAGCCCCGACGCACTGCGCAGCGTGTGCGAACAGCTCGCCCGCCGCCCCGGCCCCATCGTCGCCGTCACGGCCCTGCCTCCAGGCAGCACCGAGGTGCCGCTGGAGCGCCTGGTGATCGAGCGCGCACTGAGCGTGAACACGGCGGCGGCGGGGGGCAATGCGAGCCTGATGACGATCGGCTGAAGCGCAGGCGCCGGGCTACCTGGCCTTGCCCGCAGGCTTGGCCGCCGCAAACCCCAGCTTTTCCATGGCCTCGTGCGTCTCCAGCAGCATGGCAGATACCTCGGCCACCGTCACACGCAGGCCGGTGGCGCGCTCGCGCATGTGCTCGTAGGCCTGGGCCTCGGTCATGCGCTGGTAATCGACCAGCACGCGGATGGCCTTTTCGATCTGGCGACGCGACTTGATGGTGGACTCGAGCTTCTCGATCTTGCCCTGCTGGCGCTGCTGGAAGCCCTGCGAGGCCCGCGCCAGCACCAGGGTGCTGAGAATGCCCGAGGAACGGAACGGCTTGGTGATGACGCCATGCGCCTTGGTGTCGAGCAGCAGCTTGAGCGTGGTCGGGCTTTCATAGTCCGACAGGGCCACGAAGGCGGCGTCCACGGCGCTGGCGTTCCAGGCGCTGCTGCCCTCCAGGTCTTGCGAGACCTGGAAAAAGATCACGTCCACCCCCGTGGGCGGCTCGGCCGGGAACGGCCACACCACCTTCAAGCGGCAGCCGATGCGCTGCAGCTGCTGCACCACCACGTCGCGGTCCTCCCCCGGCGGATAGACCACGGTGACGCTGATGCTGCGCAGGTCTTCGTAGAGACGGCGTAGGCTTGAACTCATGGTTTGCTCACCTCAGCCAGAACTCGGAAAAACCGAAGGTGGACAGGTACGGATCGGGCCGTACCGGCTCGGACGCTTCCCAGGCAATGTCGAACTGCCCATCCGCTCGGCAGATGCCGATGCGCGGTGTGAGCGCGCAGTGGTTGTTCTCGGCATCCACCGTCACGCGCCCCTCGGGCGAGTCGAAGGACACGGCGCGCGCCGCCTCCACCAGCCTGCGCCGGTCCATGCTGCCTGCACGCTGCAGGGCGCGGGCGAACAGGTGCACCTGGGTATAGGCCATCTCGGACCAGGTGCTGGTGGGACGGTCGCCAAAACGCTCACGCCACAGTGCCACGAAGCGCTGGTTGCTCTCGTTCTGCACCGAGCCGAAGTAGGTGGCCGAGGTGATGTGCCCCTCGCAAAGGGTCGGTCCGATGAGGCGGATTTCCTCCTCGGCCATGGACAGGCTGGCGATAGGCATGGTCTTGGGGTCCAGACCGAAGTCGCGGTACAGCTGGTAGAACAGGCGGGCCGACTGCCCCACCAGCGTGGAGAACACCACGTCGGGCTGCTGGGCCTTTATGTCCGCGAGCACTTCCTTGAGTTCGGAGGGGCCGGCCTCGATGGGCAGGTAGACCTCTTCGAGGATCTCGCCGCCATGCTGTTCGACCATGTCGCGCATGATACGGTTCGATTCGCGCGGGTAGATGTAGTCCGCGCCGACGAGGAAGAAGCGCGTGCCCCGGTTCTGCATCAGGTAGGCGGCCAGTTGCACGCTGTTCTGGTTGGGCACGGCACCGGTGTAGATCACGTTGGGCGAGTACTCGAAGCCTTCGTAGAACGAGCAGTACCACAGCAGTGCGTTGTTGCGCTCGATCACCGGCAGCACGGCCTTGCGGCTCGACGAACGCGAGCAGCCGAAGACCACATTGACCTCATCCTCCAGCAGCAGCCGCGTGGCGAGCTTGCGGTACTCGGCAATGTCGCCCTTGGGGTCGTAGACCACAGGGATCAGCGGCCGATCGAGCACGCCGCCGAGCTGGTTGATTTCCTCGATGGCCAGGGCTGTGCCGAAGAAGTGCTCCGACTCGGTGACGCCCGTGGGCCCTGAGCGGGAAAACAGCACGCCAACGCGCCAGCCGTCATCGGGCTGCAGCATGGAGGGATCATCGGACATGGCATTCCTTCATTGGTCGAACATGCTTTGCAGCTGGTGCGGCGTTCGTGCGCCCTGCAGCAACAGCATCAGCAAGATACGCGCCTTGTGCGGGCTCAGATTGTCGGCGAACACGGCGCCTGCGGCCTTGAGCGTGTGCCCGCCGCCATCGAAGGCGTAGGCCGGCTGCACGCGCCCGTTGGGGACGCGGGTCGAGATGACCACGGCCACCCCGCGCGCGATGGCTTCACGGATGGCCTCGAACATGCCGGCATTCACATTGCCAAAGCCCAGCGCCTGCACCACGACGCCGCGCGCACCCAGCGCCACTGCGGCGCGCACCAGGTCGCCGCTGGCGCCCGCGAACATGGGCACGATCTCGACGCGCGGCAGATCCCCCGCGCGCAGCGCCACATGCTGGCGGCGCGTGGGCTGGCGCGAGAAGACCACCCGGTCATCGTCCACCACGCCCAGCAGGCCGAAGTCACCGGACTTGAAGGCTTCCACGTCGGCCGTGTGGGTCTTGGTGGCCTCGCGGGCGGCGTTGATCTGGTTGTTCATCGCCACCAGCACGCCCTGGCGGCGCGCCTGGCCGGCCACGCAGATGCGCGCCGCGTTGAGCAGGTTGCGCGGACCGTCGAAATCAGGCACCGAGGCATTGCGCTGCGCGCCCACCAGCACCACGGGCTTGTCGCCGGCCAGGGTCAGGTCCAGGAACCAGGCCGTCTCCTCCAGCGTGTCGGTCCCGTGGGAGATGATGACGCCGGTGATCTCGGGGCGCGCCAGCGCCTCGTGCACGGCATGCCACAGCTGCACCCAGCGCCCCGGGTCCATGTGATCGGAGGGGATGTTGAACAGCTCGCGCACCTCCAGCCGCGCCACATGCGCCATGGCCGGCACGGCCGCCAGCAGGTCCTCCCCCGACAGCGCTGGCACGGCCCCGCCCCGCTCGGGGTCGAGCTTCATGGCGATGGTGCCGCCGGTGGCGATCAGTTGGCAAAGCGGCAGGGGCAGCGGCATGGACGGTGGTGCCGACAGGGGGCAGTCCTGGGCGTGCATGTCAGACCCTCAGGTGGCTGAAAACCGCCTCGACGGCCCCATCGGCCTTGGCCAGGCCCTCGTCGACCAGCTCGCCCTGCTTGAGGACCACGTAGCGATCAGCCACCTTGAGCGCAAAGGGCACGTTCTGCTCCACGATCAGCAAGGTGGTGCCGTGCTGCTCGCGCTCCTGCAGCAGGGCATTGGCCAGCCGGTCGATCACCGAGGGCTGCAGGCCTTCGGTGATCTCGTCGAGCAGGATGACCGATGGCCGCACCATCAGCGCCCGCGCCAGCAGCAGCATCTTCTGCTCGCCGCCCGACAGCGTGCCGGCGTACTGCGCGAGGCGGCTGCCGAACACCGGAAACAGCGGCTCCACGGCGGCAAAGCGCTCTTCGAACAGCGACTCCTTCGCCAGGCCCAGGCGCAGGTTGTCGCGGATGCTCAGGTCGGCGAACAGCGGCTGCTCCTGCGAGGCGTAGGCCACACCCTGGCGCGCGATGCGGTGCGGTGGCAGGCGGGTGATGTTCTCGCCGTGCAGGTGGATGGCCCCGGCCTTCTTGGCCAGGTAGCCCATCACCGTCTTGAGCAGGGTGCTCTTGCCCATGCCGTTCTTGCCCAACAGGGCCACGGCCTCGCCCTTGCGGATGTCCAGGCTCAGGCCGCGCAGCACCACGGAGGCGCGGTAGCCGCTGGTGATGCCGTCGAGCACCAGGGCCGAGGGAGATGCAATGGCGTTCATGCGCCCTCCTTCATGGCATGCGTGCTGCCCGAGTAGATGGTCTTGACCAGGGGCGAGTTGACCACCTCCTGGAAGCTGCCCTGCATGGCGATGGCACCCTGGTGCAGCACCACGATGCGGGTGGAGATGAGCTCCACGAAATCGAGGTCGTGCTCCACCAGCAGGCAGCACAGGCCGTAGCGGTGCGCCAGCGACGACAGCACCTCGCCGATCTGCGTGCGCTCCGTCTTGGTCAGCCCGGCCGTGGGTTCGTCGAGCAGCACCACGCGCGGCTCCAGCGCCAGCACCATGGCCAGCTCCAGCGCCTGCTGCTCGCCGTGCGACAGGTCGCGCGCCACGGTGGCCAGCTTGCCCTCCAGCGCCGTGGCCCGCACCACATGCAGCGCATAGGGCGGCAGGCGCAGCACCGGGTCCTGGTGCAGCAGCGAGGGGCGCTCCAGCCGCGTACCGGCGATGCGCAGGCATTCGGCCACGGTCAGCGACTCGAAGATGTTGGCGTTCTGGAACTTGCGCCCCAGGCCCAGGCGCACACAGGCCTCGGGCGGCAGCTGGCGGATGTCGCTGCCGCACAGCTCCACCGTGCCGCCGCTGCGCTCGGCGCCGTCGCTCATGCAGCGCATCAGCGTGGTCTTGCCGGCGCCGTTGGGCCCGATCAGCCCCACCAGCTCGCCTGGGCGGGCCTCGAAGTCGATGCCCTGCAGCACCTTGAGGGAGCCAAAATGCTTGGTCACGCCCTGCAGGCGGATGGCCACCGCATCGGTCGCCTGGCCGTCGGTGCTGCCCGGCCGCTCCTGCAGCTGCGGCATGCGCGTGGCACCCTGCAGCACGCCGAAGGGCTTGAGCAGCAGCGGAATCAGCCCCTGCGGAAACAGCACGATGACCACCACGAACGCCCCGCCCAGTATCAGTTGCCAGGCAAAGGGCATGCTGCTGCTCAGGTAGGCCGTGGCCACGTTGATCAGCACGCCACCGGCCAGCGGCCCCCACAGCGTGCCGCGCCCGCCCAGCGCCACCCAGATGATGAGCTCGGTGCCCAGCGCAAAGCCCGTGAGCTCCGGCGCCACCACGCCGCTGAACGCGCCGTAGCCAAAGCCCGCGATGCCGGCCATCACACCCATGGCCGTGAGCAGTGCGATCTTCACCCGCGAGGTGTCGATGCCCAGGTAGGTGCAGCGCACCTCGTTGTCGCGGATGGCCGCCAGCATGCGGCCCGCATCGCTGCGCACCAGCACCCAGCCGATGGCACCGGCCACGGCCAGCATGCTGCCCGCCACCCAATACCAGGCCTCGAGCGACCAGTCGAAGCTCTGGTAGCCCGTGAGCCCCGAACTCGACCCTGTGAAGCTGCCGCCCGACAGCAGCAACTGCGTGAGCACGATGGGCAGCACCAGCGAGATCACCGTCGCAAAGAACGGCGAAGCCCCGCGGTAGAACGACAGCCAGCCCACCAGGCCGGCCACCGCCGCGCTGGCCAGCACCGTGGCGCAGACGGCCAGCAGCACGGTGAAGGCGCTGAACCCGACGTGGGTGAACACCAGCCCGGCGGCATAGGCGCCGATGCCGAAGAAGGCCGATTGACCGAACGTGAGGTAGCCGGTGTAGCCCCAGAGGATGTCCACCGTGATCGCCGCGATGGCGAAGAAGAAGGCCTTGATCAGGATGTTCAGCAAATAGGTGTCGAACACCCAGGGCCCGGCGACGAGCAGCCCCACACCGATGGCGCCGAGCACCAGGAGGCTGTTGAAGGGACGCGCCCGTACCACCGGGTCAGCGGGTTCGGAGGGCATGGCGGGCGGCAATGCCGCATTGGAATGGGTGGTGGTATCAGCCACGGGCAAACCCCTTGGGACGGATGCGCAGCGTGACTGCTGCGAGGACGGCGATGGTCAGCCCGCCGAGGACGGGGCTGGCGTAGGTGCTGACCAGCACCTGGGCCGCGCCGAACACGGCGCAGGTCACCAGCAGGCTGGCCATGGAATGGCCCGAGACCATGACCAGCATGAAGGCGCTGACCAGCCAGGGCAGGCCCATGGTGGGGTCGACGCTGGACAGCGGCGTGATCATGGCGCCGGCCAGCGTGCCCAGGCCTGCGCCCAGGCTGAAGGTGATGAAGCGCACGCGGCCCGAATGGATGCCCAGGCTGCTGGCCAGGTCCTCGTTCATGATCACTGCGCGGGTGCGCACGCCAAAGCGCGTGCCGTTGAGCAGCCCCGTGAGCGCCAGGCACAGCACGATGGCCACCGGCACCAGCACCAGGCGGTAGGCCGAATAATCGACCCCCGCCACTTGCCAGGTGCCCGACAGCGGGGCACTGACGAACTGCACCTCGCGGCCGAAGGCGATCACGATGAGCTGGCCGATGACGATACCCAGCCCCCAGGTGGCCAGGATGGCGTCGAGCGGCCGCTTGTACAGCGGGCGCACGATGAGCCCTTCCACCAGCATGCCCACGGCCACGCCGACCACGATGGCCAGCGGCCAGGCCAGCCAAGGGTCCATCTGCAGCCGGGTGACCACATAGCTTGCATAGCCGCCCAGCGTGAGCAGGGCACCATGCGCAAAATTGACGATCTTCATCACCCCGAAGACCATCATCAACCCCGCCGTGACGACGAACAGCATCGCCGCCGTGGTGAGCAGATCCAGCAACAGAACCATGGTGTGCTCCTACGAATGGAAAGGAATCGGGCCGCGCAGGGACAACGCGGTGGCGGCGGCGGTAAGGGTCATGGGGTGTCTCCTGGGTCTTGTGGGTATCGTGGGTAGCGCAAGAAGTGCCTGCACAGGCAATGCACAGGCCGTGCCTGCCGGGCGGGCCTGGCGCACGGAATCGGTCAGTGAAAGGAACAGCGGGAGGGGTCCCACAGAGAACATGTTTTCAAGCTCCAGAAAGCAAAAAGCCCCTGACCGCGCGGTGTGCGCATTCAGGGGCTTTCATAGCCGGTATGTGGTCAGCAATGCTGCTGAGGGACCGCCGTGGCTTGGCCAGTGCGGTCGTTTCAATTATGACAGCCGGTCACACCAGCGTCAATCAACTGCGAAGCTGCTTTCTTCGCGATTTGTCCTCCCTGCAGGCGCCCTCAGGCAGGTCATTCAAACGGCCGAGCTCACTCCATCTGCGGACACTGCACGCCCGGGTCCACGCTCGCGTAGGTCTCCAGGATGCGGATGCTCCCGTCGGAGCGCACCTGCCCCAGGCGCATGGCCAGCGGCGTGTGCCGGCCCTTGCCCATGCGCAGCGTGCCGCGCGGTCCGGTCACCGTGACCTCACCCAGCGCCTTGATGACCTTGGCGGCATCGGTGCTGCCAGCCGCCTCCACCGCCGCCTTGTACTGGAAGAAGGCCTCGTACTGCGGCACCGAGAGCTCATTGGGCGCCTTGAGGTCCGCACCGAAGCGCACCAGCATGCGCATGCGGAACGAACGGTTGTGCGCCGTATCGATGGAGGGGAAATAGGACGCCGCCATGAGCATGCCCGTGGCCGCGCTACCCATCTCTCGCGCAGTGCTTTCATCGATGGAGAGGTTGCCGAGCGGTGCGCGCACGTCGGCGGCCTTGAGCTGCCGGGCCAGCGACACGTTGGGTACGCCGCCTGCGGTAGCACTGATGATCGCATCGGGTCTGGCCGCGCGGATCTTGGCGATCACCGTTGTCCAGTCGCTGCCGTCTACGGGCAGGTACTCCTCGCCCACCACCTGCCCACCGCCCTTTCTGATGGTCTGGCGCGCAAACTCGAGCATGCCACGGCCAAAGGCGTAGTCGCTGCCCACAAGGAAGAAGCTGCGCGCATTCCGGTTGCGCGCAAGGTACTCGACCACGGGCGCTACCTGCTGCTCGGGCACCCAGGCATTGACGTACATCCAGGGGCTGCACGAGCGGCCTTCGTAGAACGAGGTGTAGATGTAAGGCAACTGGCCGCGAGCGACGACGGGCAGCGCCGCATTGCGCGCCGCGCTGGTCTGCATGGCGATGAGGGCGTGCACCTTTTTCTGGAACACCAGCGCCTGCACGGCCTTCTGCGCGCCCTCGGCGCCAGAGGCGTCGTCCATGATCTCGAGCTGCACCGGCCGCCCCAGGATGCCGCCGTTGGCATTGATCTCCTCGACCGCCAATTGCGAGGACTGCACCACGGCGGGCGCCACCACGCTGTTGGCGCCCGAAAGCCCCACGGCCACGCCGATGCGGATGGGCTCGGCCGCACGCGGCTGTGCCGAGACAGTGGTGGCCATGGCAAGCAGCACCGCCGTGGCGAACAGGGCCAGCACGGCCATCTGCAGGGTGTTCAAAAGCAGCTTCATCGCAGCATCTCCCACCGCACTCAGCGTGCTGCGGCCAAGGGCAGTTGCCACAGCGGCGCGCCCCTGCGGGATGTTGCGGCATGCACAGCCCCGGTGCTGCCGCTGGGCGTTGCCGCGTCGACCGCCTCGTCCCCCAGGTGGAAGGTGGACACCAGCGCGAGCAGGCGGCGCGACTGGTCCTGCAGGCTCGCCGCCGCAGCGGCGCCCTCCTCCACCAGCGCGGCGTTCTGCTGCGTGGCGTGGTCCAGCTCGGCGATGGCGTGGTTGATGCCGTGGATGCGCCCGCTTTGCGCGGTGGATGCCCCGGCCACCTCGCCGATGATGCCCGAGACCCGCTCCACGCTGGCCACGATGTCGGCCATGGTGGTGCCGGCGCCTTGCACCAGGCGTGCGCCCGCCGCCACATGCAAGAGGCTGTCGTCGATGAGACCCTTGATCTCCCTGGCCGCCGAGGCACTGCGCTGCGCGAGCGCACGCACTTCGCCCGCCACCACGGCAAAGCCACGCCCGGCGTTGCCCGCACGTGCCGCCTCTACCGCCGCATTCAGCGCCAGAATATTGGTCTGGAAGGCGATGCCGTCGATGACGCCGATGATGTCGGCGATGTGCCGGGATGACTGGGTGATCTGGCCCATGGTGTCCACCACCTGCCCTACGGCTGCGCCGCCGCGCTGGGCCACGGCCGCCGCATTGCCGGCCAGGCCGTTGGCCTCGTCCGCCGCCTCGGCGCTGTGGCGCAGGTTGCCGGCAAGCTGGTCCAGCGAATGGGCCGTCTCCTGCAGGCGCGTGGCGGCCTGCTCGGTGCGCTGGCTCAGGTCCAGGTTGCCGGCCGCCACCTCGGAGCTGGCGGTATCGATGCTCACGGCGGCATCACGGATGTCGGCCACCAGGCCCCGCAGGCGCCGCTGCATGGTGGCGATGGCGTCGAGCAGGCGCCCTACCTCGCCCTGCCCTGCGCCTTCGATGGCATTGTCCAAGGCACCTTCGGCAATGCGCTCGGCGATGCGCACCGCGCGCTCTACCGGTCGCTGGATGCCACGCGCGATGCGCCAGGCCACGAGCACACCGAGGGCGACCGCAGCCAGCGCAAGCAGCGCGCCGATGGTCGTGGAGCGCTGGATCTGCGTGCCCACGGCGGTGGCCAGCACGGCATTGCGCTGGGCCTGCAGCGCAATGAGTGCGTTCACCCTGGCGCGCCACTGCGCCTCCACCGGCCGCAGCTCCTGCGTGAGCGTGGTGGTGGCATCGATGTTGGCACCCGCCAGCCCGTGCCGGGCGGCCTGCTGCACCAGCGCCATGCCGCGCGCGCCCAGCGCGGCGATGTCTGCTGCCAGTTGGCGCTCGTCGGCCTGGGAATCGGCCATGGCCGCGGCCAGCGCCTTTTCGGCGCGAACGTACTCGCCACGCGCTGTCTCCAGCGTGGCGCCTTCGGCCTTGAGCTCGGCCATATCAGACAGCAGCACGATGGAGCGCACCTGCACGGCCATCAGGTTGATGTTGTCCAGCAGCTCGCGGGCGAAGGCGGCGCGCTGGTTGTTGACCTCCACGATCTGGCGCACCTGGTTGCCCACCTGGTGCGAGGACCAGGCATTCATGCCGGCCACGGTCATGATCAACGCCAGCAGGCAGCCAAAGCCGAGCGCCAGGCGGCCGGCGATGGAGTGGGTGAATCGGTGCAAGGTCATGGAAAACTCCTCGAATCGGGCATGGCTGCGCCGCAAGGGTGGCGCGGGTGGCGCCGCCCCTCGTGCTGCGGGTCGTGGTGGTGAGCGGGAGGAAACCCCGGCCCTTGCGGCCGGGTGGGGCCAGCGGCCGGCACCGCAGCAGGGTGCCGGCAGCCTGTGCTGGCAGGCTTACTTCAGGTCAGGGCACTGCGCGCCGGGGTCCACGCCCTTGAAGGTCTGCAGGATCTTGATGGCGCCGCCGGCCTGGATCTGGCCCAGGCGCATCGCCAGTGGCGCATGGCGGCTCTTGTTCATGCTCACCTCGCCGCGCGGGCCGGTGTAGGAAACCTCGCCCAGCGCCTTGATGATCTTGTCCTTGTCCACCGCGCCCACCTTCTCGACGGCGGCCTTGTACAGGTAGAAGGCTTCGTACTGCGGCTCGGACAGTTCATTGGGCGTCTTCAGGTCGGCGCCGAACTTCTTCGTCATCGCGGCGATGAACTTCTGGTTCTCGGGCGTCTCGATGGTGGTCAGGTACGAGGCCGACATGTACATGCCCGTCGCCACGTCGCCCATGTTTTTCGCAGTGGCTTCGTCGATGGCCAGGTTGCCGTAGGGCAGGTTCAGGCCCGAGCCCTGCAGTTGCTTGGCCAGCGAGACGTTGGGCGCACCGCCGGCGGTGGCGCTGATCAGCGCATCGGCCTTGGCCGCGCGGATCTTGCTGAGCACCGGGGTCCAGTCCGAGCCGTCGATGGGCAGGTACTCCTCGCCCACCACCTTGCCGCCATTCTTCTCGATGTACTTCTTGGTGAAGTCCAGCATGCCGCGGCCAAACGCGTAGTCGTTGCCCACCAGGAAGAAGTTGCGCGACTTCAGATTGGACCAGAAGTAGTTGACGATGGGCGCCACCTGCTGCTCGGGCACCCAGGCGTTGACGTACATCCAGGGGCTGCACGAGCGGCCTTCGTAGAACGAGGTGTAGATGTAGGGCACCTTGCCGCGCGAGATGATGGGCAGGGCCGCATTGCGCGCGGCGCTGGTCTCCATGGCGATGACGGCGTCGACCTTCTTCTGGAACACCAGGGTGTCGAAGGCCTTCTGCGCGCCCACGGCGCCCGAAGCGTCGTCCACGATCTCGAGTTCGACCTTGCGACCGAGGATGCCGCCGGCGGCATTGATCTCTTCGACCGCCAGTTGCGAGGACTGCACCACGGCCGGTGCCACCACGCTGTTGGCACCCGAAAGGCCCACGGCCACGCCGATGCGGATGGGGTCGGCGGCCTGGGCCTGCAGGGCCAGCGCGGCAGCCAGGGCGATTGCGCCGTAGCGCAGGAGGGAGGTGAAGGGGGTCATCATCAGAAGGCTCCTTGGGTTGGGGGTGAACGAAAAAGGAAACACGGGGCGGAAAAAATCAGAGGGCATCAGTGCCGCGGCAGCGGCCAGCCGGTGCCCAACATGGGGTCGTACACGTCATCGCGGCGATCACGCAGCACGTGGTTGAAGGGATTGAGCTGGCGGGCCTGGCGCGTGGCCCGGAGGTCCAGCTGCGCGGTGAGCACGAGGTCATCACCGCCCACGGGGGCAGGGCCCGCCAGCGGCCAACCCTGGGCATCGACGATCAGGCTCTGGCCGATGAAGGGCTGGCCACGCTCGGTGCCGGTGCGGTTGGCGCAGACGATGTTCAGCGCATTGCTGTGGGCGCTGGCCATGGCCAGCGTGTTGGCCATGGCGGGGCTGCATGGGGGCTGGCCCGGCATGGGCACCCAGTTGGTGGGCATGGCCACGACGTCGGCGCCCTGCATGGCCAGCAGGCGGTAGACCTCGGGGAACCAGCCGTCATAGCAGATCACCACACCCAGGCGCCCCCACGGCGTGTGAAACAGCGGCAGGCCCTTGTCGCCCGCCTCGAAGAACAGGTGCTCGTTGCCCCACAGGTGCAGCTTGCGGTAGGTGCCCAGCCAGCCCTCGGGGCCGACGACCACGGCCGCGTTGTACAGGCGCTCGCCATCGCGCTCGGCAATGCCGGCCACAATGAGCGTGTTCCAGCGGCGGGCCACCTCGATCCAGGCCTGCGTGCTTGGGCCATTGGGCACGGGCTCGGCCAATGCGAAGGCCTCGGCGCGGCTCTCGAACACGTAGCCGGTGTTGGCCAGTTCGGGCAGCACCACCAGGGCAGCGCCGCCCGCGGCCGCACGCTCGGCCAGGGCCACCGAGCGCGCCAGGTTCTCGTCCTTGCGGCCGATGCGCGGCTCCATCTGGATGCTCGCCACGGTGACGAGGTGCCCGGCAGTGCTTGGCGCGGGGAGGTTTCCCGAATCGGACGACAACGACATTCAAACTCCAAAAAGCAAAAAGCCCCTGACCGCGCTGTACGCGCATGTCAGGGGCTTTCATAGCCGGTATGTGATCAGCAATGTTGCTGAGGTTCTGGTGCGGTGAAGACCGAACCAATGCTGCGAATTATGGACGTGTAAAAAATCGGAGTCAACAACTTGTCACAGTGTCGTTGTTGCGCCCTGTCGTCGATCGGGCATGCAGGCGAACAAAAAATAGCCATGGCGAGCGGTGTGAATTTTCCGGAGCGCAATAGGCGCCCCTGCTTCGCCTCGCCAACTCGCACTTTCGCCGTCACGCACGCAAGACTTGATGCACGTCAAGCCGGTGAACCTGCACTTGGCCGACCATGGAGATGTACCCGGACCCACAACGGTTCCGGCGCACCGCCCAGCAGGGCAACCACGGACCCCGCGCCCATGAACCTTTCCGAACTTATCGTCGCACAGGCTCCCGATGGCATCCTGTTCGTATCGGACAGCGGCACCATCGTGCTGGCCAACGAGGCTCTGTGCACGCTGTCAGGCTACCAGCCCCATGAACTGATTGGAAAATCCGTCGAGCTCTTCCTGCCTGCCGACCTGCGCCGATTGCATGGGGAAAACAGACAGCGCTATGCAAGCGAGCCTCGACGCAGACCCATGGGAACCATGGGAAACCTGACCCTGCTGCGCAAGGACGGTGCAAGCGTACCGATAGACATCGCACTGAGCCACCTGGATGCAGATGGCCATGTCGGTACGATCGCTTTTGTTCGCGACACGAGCGCGACCAAACAGTCCGAGCGGCAGCTGCAGCACCAGGCAACGCACGACGCGCTGACGGGCCTGGCCAATCGCTGGCTGTTGGGTGAGTACCTCCGTCAGGCCATTGCGCACGCAGGGCGCGCAGGCAGGCGGATAGCCCTTCTGTTGCTGGACCTTGATGGCTTCAAGTCCGTCAACGACACCTTCGGACACGCCGTTGGCGACAAGCTGCTGGTCAATGTGGCGGGGAGCCTGACAGCGCAAGTGCGTGCCAGCGATGTCGTTGCCCGCATTGGCGGCGACGAGTTTGTCGTTTTGCTGCGCGAGGTCGACGCGGTATCGGACGCAGAGCGGGTGGCTGACAAGCTCGTCGCCGCGCTCTCACGCCCTCGCCACCTGGATGGGATCCCCCTTCAGACAGGCTGCAGCCTGGGTATCGCCATGTACCCTGAAGATGCACAGGAGTCCGAGGCACTGATGCGCTGCGCCGACCTCGCCATGTACCACGCCAAGGCACAGGGCCGGGGACGCAGCATCGTGTTCACGCCCGAAATGTCGGATTCGACAGGGCTTGCCAGGCGCAATTGAACGCGCAGCGCGCGCAGCGCGCGCACTGTCTTCTGCGTCGCAATGAACAGTAGCAGGCCCAGGGGCAGTGTCTGCGTGTCATGCCGCCGTCGCACCCCACACGCTGCGCCAATATCTGCCGCGCACCAAAAGACCCACGAAAAATTCATATTTGACATTGTTATCAAATAAAACTATCATTTACATCACAAAACTAGTAGCCACTCTGATGACTCTGGCTTTGAGTTATCCACCATACAGACCTAAAAGCCACCCATGCGCCACAATCTGCCCATCACACAGCGGGAGTTCACTTTCTCCCCCGACGAAACACTCGTGTCCGTGACCGACCTCAAGGGGCGCATCACCTACTGCAACCATGCATTCATCCAGGTCAGCGGCTTCCAGCGCGAGGAACTGCTGGGCCAGCCCCACAACCTGGTGAGGCATCCCGACATGCCCTCCGAGGCATTCCGCGATATGTGGGAAACGATACAGTGCGGCCTGCCATGGACTGGCCTTGTCAAAAACCGGCGCAAGGACGGCGACCATTATTGGGTACAGGCCAACGCCACCCCCATGATGGATGGCACCCAGATCACCGGCTTTCTCTCGGTACGCACGGTTCCCAGCCGCGATCAGGTCCGGTCGGCCGAAGCGCTGTACGCGCAGTTCAAGCGAGAAGAAGCCACTGGAAGGCAGCTCCAGGGACTCCAGGGTGGCCTGGTGGTACGCAAGGGCTTGACCGGATGGCTCAAACGGCTGAGCCAGCCCACCTTGGCCACGAAGCTGGCGCTGACACAAGCCGCAGCGATTGCCGCAGCGGTTACCCCGCATTTTCTGGGCGCACCGGCTTATGTGGTGCTGGGTGCAGCGCTGCTGGCGCTGCTGGCCAGCGCCTCGCTCATCCGCGCCTTTGCAGTCAGTCCCCTGCATCGCCTGGTCAGGGATGCCAACCGCCTCGCATCCGGTGACCTGTCCCGCGGCGTGGAAACTGGTGCCTCCGACGTGGTGGGGAAACTGCAGCAGGCACTGAACCAGCTCAGCGTGAACCTGCGCACGGTCGTGAGCGATGTCCGCCAGGAAGTGGGGCATCTGGATGTGGCCGTGCAGGAAATCGCCTCCGGCAACAACGACCTCTCCTCCCGCACGGAGGCGCAGGCCAGCAGCCTGGAGCAGACGGCCGCGTCCATGGAAGAGATCAATGGCACGATCCAGAACAGCGCCACCTCGGCAAGCCAGGGAGCCCAGATGGCCCACGCCACCTCCGAAGTCGCCCGGCACAGCGATGAAGCAGTCCAGAACCTGGCGGACACCATGCAAGGCATCGCCGCATCGTCCAAACGCATCGAAGACATCATCCAATTGATCGAAGGCGTCGCGTTCCAGACCAACATCCTGGCGCTGAACGCCGCAGTGGAAGCGGCGCGGGCGGGAGACCAGGGGCGCGGCTTCGCGGTCGTGGCATCCGAAGTGCGGGCACTCGCTCAGCGCACCACATCGGCCGCCAAGGACATCAAGGAACTCATCATCGAGTCTGGTGCGCGCGTCACGGCAGGCGTGGCCAGTGCCGGCCAGGCACGCGAGCGGATGCAGGCGGTCCTGCAGTCGATCGGAAAGGTGAACACCGTGCTCGACGAGATCAGCACTGCCGCAGGCGAGCAAAAGGTCGGCGTGTCCCAGATCAACGAGGCGGTAGCGCACATGGACTCCATCACCCAACAGAACGCGGCGATGGTGGAAGAACTGGCAGCGGCAGCACAATCGGTCTACGGTCAGGTGCAGGGCGTCAGCAACTCCATGCGCCTGTTCCGGCTGAGGACCGGTGAAGTGTCACTGTCCCAAATGGATGCCGTGGCTCTTCGGCGCGCCGGCAACGCCAGCCAGTTGGCCATCGACTGAAGCATCCACGACCATGCACCGGTATGGCGCACCAGCCCGCGTGTCAGCCGATCAATCTGCGGCGCACCTGGTACCAGGCTGTGGCTGAGGCCTGCGTGTCACCAGAGGCCGCCAGCGCTTCCAGCTGTTTTGCCACCAGGCCGTCCTCTGCCCAGCCCAAGGTGCGGAACACAGTGGACAGACTGTGCGACAAGCGCTGCAGCGCAGCGAGATCGCCCGCATGCAATGCGGCATCACCCGCCACCAGATCGTGTTCAAACTGCACAAGGCACTTGGCCCGGTACGCACGGAACAGGGCGGCGTCGCCGCCAAAATAGGCAAGTACCGCGTCGCTCTCGGCGCTGCTGGGGTCGGCAGGCTGCGCTGGCACATCTGCTGGCGGCGGCGCTGCATCATGCCCCGCAAATGCCTCCAATACGCAGGCCTGCAACTGGGCAACCGACGCCGGCTTGCGCAGGATGCGCCAAATGCCACGGCCTTCAAGCCGCCCCTGCTTGTCCAGGTTCACTCCCGCGCTGAAGATGACCAGCTTGGCGCCAGCGAGTAGTGCGGGCTCGGAATGCAACCGCTCCACCAGATCGTAGCCCGACAAGCCGGGCAGCATCAGATCCGTGATGACCAGCCCCACAGGACCCTCTTGCAGCACGGCCAAGGCGCTTGCCACGTCGCCGCATACTGTCAGATCCACCCCTTGGTCTTCCAGCGCCATGTCGATGAAGCGCGCAATCGAGGCGTCGTCTTCCACCAGCAATACGCGCCGAACCGGCACAACAGACGCGTTGGTCATAGGGCCCACCGCGCTCAGGACGCAGCCCTGGCCTGCGCGCTCTGGGCGAGAAGCGCGGGCAGCTCGGCCACCAGCCGCGGCTTGTGGATGAGGTTCACCCCCTGCAGCGCAAACGCATAGGGGGCACGCTGGGATTCGTCCAGCGAGGTCACGACGATGAGGCGGCTGCGTGCGAACTGGGGGTGCGAGCGCAGCGTCGTGATCAGGGTCGCTCCATCGATTCCGGGCAGCAGAATGTCCACGATCAGGATATCGGGCTGGATCTGCCCGTACATCGCCAGCCCGGTGATGCCGTCATTGGCAATGTGCAGCTGCCAGGCCGGAAAGTGCTGCTCCACCAGCAAGGACACCAGGTTCTGGAAGTGGATGGAATCCTCGATCAGCAGCACCTTCATATCGCCAGGCGCCTGCACTCGCCCGTCTGCAAGCTCCGGGATCGGCATGGCTGGGGGCTGCCTGAAAGGTTCGCGCACGGCGACAGCCGGCAACGACGCATCGGCGACGGGCACCGATCCACCAGAGCGCGAGCGCAACCACTGCTCCACCGAGCGGCGCGAAATACGCCGGTGCCCTCCCGGCGTCTTCCACGCCTGGAGTTCGTTGCGGTCCACCATCAGTTGCACCGAGCGAACGGCCATTCCAAGCATGCGCGCAGCCTCGAAGGTGGTGAGCTGGTCAGTTGCAGCAGAGGTGTCGAGAGATTTTTCAGTTTTCATGACTGCGCTATTTTACTTGCAAACGATTTTTATTGACACTGCTTGCAAATGCACAAAATGATTGATATGATATAAAAAATGCAAATTCATGCCGAAAATGCAAATTTCTAGATTGTCGGCATCTACCCAGGACACCCATGAAAAAAGTACTCATCGTCGAAGACCACGCCGACATCCGCAAGCTGCTGCACATGACCATGGAATTCGAGGATTTCGAGATCTACGAAGCCGCCAACGGCGATGTGGGGCTGGAAATGGCGCGCGCCCTCTCTCCCGACGTGGTGCTGCTGGACATCATGATGCCCGGCACCCTGTCGGGCCTGGAAGTCTGCCGCTGCATCAAGGCCAATCCTGCCCTGAAGCACACCAAGGTCATCATGCTCACGGCACGGGGCCAGGCCGAAGACCGGCGTGATGGCATCAAGGCAGGCGCAGACGAATACCTCATCAAGCCCTTCAGCACCATCCAGGTACTGGAAGCAATTTACCGGCTTGAAATCGCCCATGACCGGAGCCATTCCGATGCCTTCCCCTTTTGAAGGCGAGAGCACTCGCTTCGACGAAGCGGCAGCTGAACAGATGCTGCGCTTCGTCGAAGACTTTGGCCACATGTACCGTGAGCGAAACAAGGCGCTGGATGAAATCACGCGGGCGCACAACGAGGCATTGCTGCAGTTGTGCATGGCCGCCGAGGCCCGCGACGATGACACTTCCGTGCATATCGTCCGGATCGGCTTCCTGGCCGAGGCGCTGGCACTGCTCGTGGGATCGACACGGGCTTATGCCAGCCTGTTGCGGCGCGCTGCGCCCATGCACGACATCGGCAAGATCGGCACCCCGGACCATGTGCTCAAGAAGGCAGGGTCGCTCACCGAAGAAGAGCGTGCAGTCATTCAACTGCACCCCGCCATCGGCGCACAGATCATCGGCAAATCCCGGGTGCCTGTGTTTCTGCTTGCCGCTGAAGTGGCACTGACCCACCACGAACGCTACGACGGCAAGGGCTATCCCAACAGGCTGGCAGGCCAGGACATCCCCCTGTCGGGCCGCATCACGGCCATCGTGGATTTCTACGACGCATTGACCATGGACCGCGTCTATCGCCCCGCATTCAGCCCGCAAAAGGCCTTGTCCATGCTCATCGAACAGCGCGGCACGGCATTCGACCCCGTGATCGTGGACACTTTCGTCCAGCACTTCGATCATCTGGACACGTTGCGGCGCAAGGTCACCGAGCAACGCCCCACCTTCGCCGATCTGATCGACACCCCCTGAACCATCCTCCCACTAGGATAGCGCCATGCCCTTCATCCTTCGAATCGCCTTCACAAGCGCACTTGCCAGCTTGATGCTCTGCGGACCCGCTGTGGGCGGCCCGGTGCAGGAAAAGGTTTCGGCCCGACATGCCGTGCGCGTCTGCATCTGGCCCGATTACTACGGCATCACCTTTCGCAACCCCCGCACCCAGCAGCTGGCAGGAATCGACATCGATCTGTCGGCCGAACTGGGCAAGGATCTCAAGGCGAAAGTAGAGTATGTGGAGACGTCGTTCGCCACCCTGGTCGAAGACCTGCAGGCGGACCGTTGCGATGTGGGCATGTTCGCCATTGGCATGCTGCCCCAGCGCATGGCGCACCTCAGGTTCACCCAGCCCTACCTGAGCAGCGACATCTACGGCATCACCACCAAGAGCAATGCCGTCATCAAGCAATGGGCCGACATCGACCAGCCCGGCGTGCTGGTGGCCGTACAGGCCGGCACCTTCATGGAACCCGTGATGGGCGAGCGCCTCAAGCATGCCAAGCTGGTGAGGATATCGCCCCCCGCCACGCGCGAACGGGAGCTCGAAGGTGGTCGGGTGGAC
The DNA here is from genome assembly GCF_034519795.1 of Acidovorax sp. Classification (GTDB taxonomy): domain Bacteria; phylum Pseudomonadota; class Gammaproteobacteria; order Burkholderiales; family Burkholderiaceae_C; genus Acidovorax. Next base: position 130,270 of record NZ_JAXHOB010000031.1, on the reverse strand, counting down.
GTTTTCATGACCGACTTCCCTTACAGTCGCCGCTTGCTCGACAATGCCGATTGGGCGCGCCTGGTGTCCCCACCCAAGCCGGTGTTCGTGCTGCCCTATGCCTATGCTGTGAAACCCGGCGACGATGTCTGGCTCAAGACCGTGGATGACTTCGTGGCACGCATCAAGCGTGACGGCCGGCTCGATGCTGCGGCCGCAAGGCACGGGCTGACCGAGATCGTTGTGCGCTGACATGGCACAGACCTTCACCCGCAGCCCCCCCTGGCGCCATGCCCAGGGCCTGGTGAAGCTCAGCCGCAAAAGCAGCAACACGGCGCTGCTCTGCGGCCTGCTGCTGGTGGCAGGTATCCTGGCGGCCACGGCCTCGATAGCGCTGAAAGACCGTACCAAGGCCATCGCCTCCGGCACCGAAAAGGCCGAACTCCTGGCGCGGGTGCTCGAGGACCAGACGACCCGCACGGTGGAGAGCGGCCTCTTCATCCTCGCCACCATGGGCGATGCCAACGCCTTGCACGCCCCCGGGGCCGACCTGCCGCGCACCGAGGCCTTTCTGCGCGAGGCACTGGCAGGCGCCCCCTTCCTGCGTGCGGTTCTGGTGGCCGATGCCACCGGGCTGGTCATCGCCAGCAGTTCGCCACAGGAGTCGGGGATCAGCATTGATCTGCGCAAGCTGGGGCCGCGCCCGCAGAAGGGCAAAACCACCCTGGGCCCCTGGATCGCGGGCCGGGGCGTGGGCAGCCTGCGCGCCGGCGCACCGCAGGGTGCCACCCCGGCGGGCCTGGGCTTCATTCCGCTCATGCGCAAATTCGTCACCCCAGACGGCCAGGACCTGTTTCTGATCGGGCTGATCAACCCCGACGCGCTGGCCAATCAGCAGCAGTTGGCCATAGGCCAGGTCGGATTCAGTTCGGCGATCGCATCGTACGACGGCAAGATCCTGGCGACATCCCAGGAGACCGCGCTCCATGGCGCACAGGCCAGCGACCTGCCCGTGTTCCGCGAGCACCTGCCCGCGCGCGAGCACGGCAGCTACGTGGGCCGGGGTCTGGGTGGCGGCACGCAGATCGTCGCGTTCCGCGTCTCCCGGACCCAACCGCTCGTGGTCCTCGTGGAGGAGCCGCTGGATGCCGCGATCACCCGCTGGTGGACCGAATCCCAGGGCCACATCTGGCTCAGTTGCGCGGCGACCCTGGTAGTGCTGCTGCTCACCCTCGTGGCCTGGCGCAGCCTGCGCTCCCGCGAGGCCGCCAGCCACGCCTCCAGGCAGGCGCAGATACGCATTGCCCACAGCGAACGCGAGCTGGCGGTACTGATGCGCAGCGTGCAGGAGGTCATCTTTCGCACCAACACGGCCGGCCGCATCACCTTCGTCAACGCCCGGCTGGCATCGTTGATCGGTGGCAGCGAATCCGCGGCCATCGGCCGCCCCTTGCAGGAACTGGTGGAGCCCGGCAGCAGGCCAGCGGTGGAAGCTCTCTTTGCCAACGGCGAAGCAGGCGGGGTGCGCAACTGCCAGGCCATGCTCCACCTGGAGAATGGCCGCCAACTGCTGTTCGACGTGGCACTGGTGCCCCTGCTCGACGATGGCGCAGTGATGGGCTTCGCGGGAAGCGCTGTGGACGTGACCGAACGCTGGATCGCACAGCAGAACCTCCAGAGCGAACTGGAATTTCGCGGCCTGATGCTGGAGCTCAATCCCCTGCCGATCTCGATGACCGACATGCAGGGACACCTGGTGCTGGTCAACCGCGCCTGGGAGGAATACAAGGGACGCAAGCGCGCAGACGTGATGGGGCTGCGCCTGGCGGACTTCCTGCCCGCCGAAGAGGCCGCCGTGCACGAGACCGCGGACAGGCAATTGCAAAACCAGGGCGGCCAGGTGATGTTCGAGACCCGGGTGCTCTACGGTGGTCAGTCGTGGCGCGATACGCGGGTGACGAAAGCGGTGGTGACCGACGGGCGCGGGCAGGCCACCGGTATTCTTTCCACGCTGATGGATGTCAGCGACTTCCGCGAAGCCGAACGGCTGACCCGCGAGGCGCACGAGGCCGCCGAGGAGGCATCCCGCTCCAAGTCCGAGTTCGTGGCCAACATGAGCCACGAGTTGCGCACCCCCCTGCAGTCCATCATGGGCTTTTCCGAACTGGGCATGCTGCGCGGCAAGGCCGACTCCCGGCTGGCGGGCATGTTCGAAGACATCCACCGCTCTGGAGAACGCATGCTCTCGCTGGTCAACGACCTGCTGGACGTGGCCAAGCTGGAAAGTACCGTCGGCACCTTCCACCTGGAGCGGGTGGATCTGCGCGGCATCATCCACCCCGTGCTGCGCGAGCTGGAGCCGCTGCTGGCGCAGCGCAAGCTGCACCTGGAGGTGGCGCTGGGCGACCTGCCGCTCACGGCCAAGGTCGATCCGGTGCGGTTCCAGCAGGTCATCCGCAACGTGGTGGCCAACGCCATCAAGTTCTCTCCCGAGGCCTCGTCCATCACCCTGCTGGGCAGGGTCGACCGCAGGGGCCAGATCCGGCTGGCCGTGCGCGACCATGGCCCAGGCATCCCGCAAGACGAGCTCGGCGCCATCTTCGAGGCCTTCAAGCAGTCCAGCAAGACCAAGGACGGCTCGGGAGGAACAGGCCTGGGCCTGGCCATCTGCAAAAAGATAGTCGAGGCCCTGGGCGGGCAGATATACGCCGAGAACGTGAGGCAAGGCGGCTCGGTGTTCCACATCATTCTGCCCGCGCGCGGAGCCACCGAGACCATGCCGGCCGAGCTGGAATAAGCCGACATCCCTGAGCCGCAAAGTCGGCAAGAAGGTAGCGGGCAGGTGGCTTGTGAATCGGTTATCGCCTGAACATCGCAGCCCCATCGCATTGCGCATGAGACACCCTCGGTGCCGCACAGCTCGTGCGTGCCTTTCGAAGGCCCGCAGGTGAGCGCTGGATAGGCCTCTACCTCGACTGCGCCATCCGCGGTATCACCCAAAGGTAGCAAATATGAATTTATCGTTAGGCAATGGAAAAAATCGCTTGCTTAAATCATTTTTATCATTAAAATTACGAAAAACCCGCAAGAGACCACTTTTCTATCATGCACAGCACCATTTCCACCACCCCCTCAAGATCAGACGCTGCACTGGATTCCACCGTACCCGGTGAGTACCTGGCCTTTCGCCTGGGCTCCGAGCAGTACGCCATTGACATCCTGCGCGTGCAGGAGATCCGCTCGTACGAGCAGCCCACCCGCATGGCCCACGCGCCCGACTTCATCAAAGGGGTTATCGACCTGCGCGGGCGCATCGTCCCCATCCTGGACCTGCGCATCAAGCTGCAGTGCGCCGAGGTCGCCTACAACGACTTCACCGTGGTCATCATCCTGGACATCGGCACCTCGGTGATCGGCGCTGTCGTGGACTCGGTGGCCGACGTGGTGTCGCTGGCGCCCGAGCTGATCAAGCCCGCCCCCCAGTTCGAAACCCAGGGCGACGTGGACCCGGCTTTCGTGCAAGGCATCGCCAACGTGGACGGCCGCATGCTGATCCTGATGGACATCAATGCCCTGCTCAGCCACGAGGAAATCGGGCTGGTCGAGTCCACCGCGACCGCCTGACAAGGCGCATACCAATTCAGGCCATCCCGGACAGCACGCTCCATCGCCAAGCTGAGCCCGGCCCCTCCTTTTGAGAAGCACATCCCCATGAACAACCTGAAAATCTCCACCCGCCTGGCGGGCACCTTCGCGGTGCTGGTCGCCGTGTTGCTGGCCGTCGTCATCGCCGCCTGGTCGCAACTGGCGGCCATGGGCACCCAGACCCGCGAGATCACCGACAACTGGCTGCCCAGCGTGGAACTGGTGAACCAGATCGATACCGACATCGCCAAAGCCCGGCTCTTTGAACTGCGCCACGTGATGGCCACCGACGCAGCCACCACCGCCGCACACGAAAAGTCCATGGGCGAGCTGCAGGCAGAGATGGAAAAACTGAAAAAATCCTACGAAGCCCTCATCAGCTCGCCCGAAGAGCAAAAGATTTACGACGACTTCATCGCCGACCGCAAGAAGTACGTCGAGATCACGGCGAAGATTTTCGAATCCTCGCGCAAGAACGACAAGGAGCAGGCGGCAGCCTTGCTGGGTGGCGAATCCCTGCAGTTGTTCAACAAGACCTCTGCCACCCTCGAGAAACTGGTGGAACTCAACAGCGAGGGCGCACGACAAGACACCGAAAATGCCAAGCAGATCGAGTCGACTGCGCGCATCGTGCTGATCGTGGCGGCCGCCCTGGCTGTGGCCTTTGCGACGCTGGCAGCCCTGTGGCTGATCCGCTCCATCACCCGACCCCTGGAGCAGGCCGTCAACACGGCCGATCGCATTGCCCAGGGCGATCTGAGCGGCCAGATCGTGGTCCAGAGCCAGGACGAGACGGGCCAGTTGCTCAGCTCGCTGCAGCGCATGCAGCAAAGCCTGGTGACCACCGTGGGCGCCGTGCGCCAGAACGCCGAAGGCGTGGCTTCGGCCAGTGCAGAGATTGCATCGGGCAACAACGACCTCTCCAGCCGCACCGAGCAGCAGGCCAGCGCCCTGGAAGAGACGGCAGCCTCCATGGAGGAACTGTCCAGCACCGTCAAGCAAAACGCGGACAGCGCCCGACAAGCCAGCCAATTGGCCATCAACGCCTCCACGGTGGCGGTGCAGGGTGGCGATGTGGTGTCCGAAGTCGTGGAGACGATGAAGGAGATCAACGCCAGCAGCAGCAAGATCGCCGACATCATCTCGGTCATCGACGGCATCGCCTTCCAGACCAACATCCTGGCTCTGAACGCCGCCGTGGAAGCCGCCCGGGCGGGCGAACAGGGCCGGGGCTTTGCCGTGGTGGCCAGCGAAGTGCGCAGCCTGGCCGGGCGCAGCGCCGAAGCGGCCAAGGAAATCAAGAGCCTGATCACCGCCAGCGTCGAGCGCGTGGAGCAAGGCACCCTGCTGGTGGACAAGGCCGGCACCACCATGACCGAGGTAGTCGCCTCCATCCGTCGCGTCACGGACATCATGGGTGAGATCAGTGCTGCCAGCAGCGAGCAGGCTGCAGGCGTCGCGCAGGTGGGAGAAGCCGTCACGCAGATGGACCAGGCCACCCAGCAGAACGCAGCGCTGGTGGAAGAAATGGCGGCAGCAGCCAGCAGCCTGAACGGCCAGGCGGGCGAGCTGGTTAACGCGGTGGCGGTGTTCAAGCTGGATGCCAGCGCCCGCAGCGCGCCGGCCCCAGCGCCCCGCCCGGCCACCCCCGCGCCGCGCCCCACCACGTTGCAGCGCAAGGCACTGCCCAAGAGCAACGGCAGCTTGACGCAGGCCAAGGCCAAGCCATTGGCAGGCCCGGCACCGCTGCGGACCAGCCCCGCCCTGGCCACGAGCAAGCCTGCGCAAGGCAACAACGACGAATGGGAAAGCTTCTGACCGGCCGCCCCATGGTTCGCGTCGAACCCCGGTTTCGGCAGTAGCCGCAGCAGGGGTCGAGCGGCCAGAAAAGCAAGCCCGGTCATGTACCTTTTGCCCGACTCCAGAGGGAGCGGCTCACCCGACCAATCCACCTCCCAAGGGCTTCTTCATGACCTCCACCCCCACCGCCACCTCAGATTTCCTGCTTGCGGACCAGGGCCCGCGCACGCAGGCGCTGTACGCCGCCATCAACCGCGTGCAGGCCGTCATCGAGTTTGCGCTCGATGGCCGGGTCCTGCATGCCAATGACAATTTTCTGCGGACCTTCGGCTACTCGCTGCAGGAGGTGCAGGGGCAGCACCACCGCATGTTTTGCGCGCCAGACTTTGCCAAGTCGCGCGAATACGCCCTCTTCTGGGACCGGCTGGGAAGGGGCGATTTCGATGCGGGCGAATACCGGCGTCTGGACAGGCATGGAAAGGAGGTCTGGATACAGGCCTCCTACATCCCTGTGCTGAACGCTGACGGCAGGCCGGAAAGCGTGGTCAAGTTCGCCACGGACATCACGGCCGAAAAGCTGCGCAGCAGCGAATTCGAGGGAAAGCTCGATGCCCTGTCGCGCTCGCAGGCGGTCATCGAGTTCGACATGCAGGGCACCATCATCGACGCCAACCCCAACTTCCTGCGCGCCCTGGGCTACACGCTGCCGGAAATCAAGGGGCAGCACCACAGCATGTTCTGCACGCCCGAGCTGGTGAAGTCGGCCGAGTACCGCAACTTCTGGGCCGATCTGTCGCTGGGCCAGTTCCAGAGCGGACGCTACATGCGGATGGGCAAGCATGGGGCAGAGGTCTGGATCCAGGCCACCTACAACGCCATCCTGGATGCGGATGGCAACCCCTACAAGGTCGTCAAGTTCGCGATTGACGTGACCGAACAGGTCCACAGGGAACAAACCATCCGCGAAAAAGTCCCCGCGATATCTGCGGTATTGGAACAACTGTCGGACTCTACCGATGGCATCACCAGCAGCTCACAGCAGTCGCTTGCGCTTGCGCTCTCGGCCCAGGAAGAAGCGTCTGGCGGCACGGCCCTGCTGGAGCGCTCCCGCGAGGCGACAAGGCAGATACAGAATGCATCGCGCAGCGTCAACGATATTGTGGACACCATCCGCGATATTGCCAGTCAGACGAATCTGCTGGCCTTCAATGCCGCCATTGAAGCAGCCCGTGCCGCAGAACACGGACTGGGCTTTTCGGTCGTGGCCGACGAAGTTCGCAAGCTGGCAGAGAAATCCTCCGCCGCGACCAAGGGCATCAGCCAACTGATGACCGAAACCCTGCTGCGCATCGAAGAGGGCAGCCGGCTCTCGGAGCAGGTCGAAGAGGTGTTTTCACGCATCACACGCGCCGTGGGCAACTCCTGCGCCGCCATGACAGATATCCACAAGGCATCGGCGCAGCAGGCCCAGGCGACGCACAGCGCGGCGCAGTTGCTGTCCGAGTTGCATGGCGCTGCAGATCGGAGTTGAACAAAGTGTCAGGTGCATCTTCTATCTCGCCACGCTCGGCCATGCGCTACGCCATGGTCCGCGCGGCAGGCATCACCCTGGCCGTGTCGGCCGACGAGGTGGGTCAGGCGCTGCAGCTCGCTGGATCGGCGGCCCATTTGCCGCGCAGCGAGCGCGCGCTCCTGGGCGTCTTCGAACACCGGGGACAGGTGGTGCCCGTAGTGGATCTGGCCTGCTGGGGTAGCCTGCAGCCTCCGGGCGATACCCCAGCCCCCGCCCAGGTGCTGATGCTGCAGAAGGCGGGGCGGGTGACGGGCATCGCCATTGAACGGACGGTGGGTATCGCCCTGGTCGAGTCTGGCGCCGTGCAACGGGTGCACCATGCAAGCGCTGCGCACGAACTGTTCCATAGTGTCTTGCAGGTACCCGGGTTCGACCAGCCCTTCCCCCTGCTGGATACAGAGCATCTTTTGCAGCAGACCCAGGTCTGGGTGCAGGAGCAGCCAGCAATCCGCCAGGCACTGGATACCTCTTCAGCATCCGAAAGCCCGCCCGACCAGCAAAGCCGCATCGGCGATGCGCGCCCGACCCATACGGAGACCCATGTCGTGGTCGAACTCGGTGGATTGCGATTTGCCCTGCCGGTGCAGTCGGTGGGCACTTTGATGCCGGCCCCGGCCATGCAAAAACTGCCGAGTCTGGCGAGGGGCTTGCAAGGCGTCTTTACCTGGGGCAAGCGCCAGGTACCCGTGGTACGCATCCACCAGGCACTGGGGCTGGAGCCCCCTTCTCCCGACACCCCGCCCGAACCCTGGCTGCTGGTGGTCCGCACGGCAGGCGAAGCGCTGGGGATACTGGTGGACCATTTCGTGGCCGTACAGCGGTTCGAGTCGCACCGGCTGCAGCCTGCGGGCACCGCGCTGGGTGCCAGCGTGGCCCCCGATCCCAGCGACGCCACCGGGCGCCCCATACAACTGCTCTCCGTTGCCGCACTGTTCAGCGCCATGCCTGTGGGCGCCATCGGTGCAGACCCGCAGCGCGTGGCGCCAGCGCCCGGCGGCGCCGGCTTGGGCCATGGCCTTGGAAGCCGCTCTGGCGATGGGACACCTGTCTCGACAGAAGCCCACCTGGTCTTCAAGGCTGGCCGCACCATGGCAACACCTCTGAAGGGCATCCAGGAAGTCGTGATGGGCGCCGCCTCCGCAGGGGACCCAGACCTGCCCCACGCAACCCACTACCAGTGGCACGGCACGCTGGTACCCCTGCTGGACCTGCGGCTTGCCACGGAGGGCGTTCCCGGCACAAACGGGCCCGAAGCACGCCTGCTCATCGTGAAAGAGGCGAACCAGTTGACTGCGTTGGTGGTGGAGGCTGTCATCGATCTGGTACCCGCTTTCGTGGGCACCCTGGTTTCGCTGCAACTGAACCAGGGCCGCAGCCTCCAGGTGCTCACTGCCCCGGTAGGCGACAGGCTGGAAAGCTTTGAAATCGTGGACCTCGGGCGGCAGTCTCTGACCTTCCAGGGCCATGCGCAAGATCGAGAGCCCTCCCCTGCGAGCCCTCAATCTCAGGCCCCCGATGCCGCAACGACCGCAAGCCAAGGGCAGGCCCGGCATGGCTGAACGCGACCTTCTTCCATCTTGAAAATCTTGATCGCTGCCGATGGGCGGTCACCACAGGAAAAACTCCATGCTCAAGCGCATCAGCATCCAACACCTTACCTTGGGCATGTATGTGCACGATTTCTGCGGATCGTGGATGGACCACCCGTTCTGGCGCGCCAAGTTCGTCTTGAAAGATCCCAAGGACCTTGCGCGCATCAAGGCCGCGTCCATCGAGGAGGTCTGGATCGACACCTCCAAGGGCCTGGACGTGGCGGCCGGTGTGCGCTCCGTCTCTCGCGAGGAGGCCGACTTCCAGGTGGAGACCGATTTCGGCATGCTCGACACCATGCCGCCCCTGGTGGTGGACCCACCACCGCCGCCCTCCCCGCCTCCCCGCCGCTCACGGGGCCGGGCGCCTGCCAGCATGCACAGCGAGCTGAAGGCTGCAGCTTCGATCTGTGTCGAATCCAAGCAGGCGGTGGTCTCGATGTTCAAAGAGGCACGCATGGGCAAGGCGGTCAACTCGGAGAACGCCCGCAGCCTGGTCGAAGAGATTTCCGACTCCGTCACGCGCAACCCGAGCGCGTTGATCAGCCTGGCGCGGCTGAAGACGGCCGACGACTACACCTACATGCATTCGGTGGCGGTGTGTGCCCTGATGGTGGCACTGGCCAAGCAGATCAACCTGAATGAAGAGCACACGCGCAGCGCCGGCATGGCCGGGCTGCTGCATGACCTGGGCAAGGCAGCCATTCCGATGGCGGTGCTCAACAAGCCTGGCAAGCTCACGGATGAGGAGTTCACAGTGATCCAGAGCCACCCGGTCCAGGGCTACCTCATGCTCAAGGAAGGCGGCAGCGTGGAGGACCCGGTGCTCGATGCCTGCCGCCACCACCACGAGAAGATGGACGGCTCAGGCTACCCCGACAAGCTCAAGGGCGAGGAGATCAGCCTGATTGCCCGCATGACCGCCATCTGCGATGTGTACGACGCCATCACCTCCGACCGCCCCTACAAGCGCGGCTGGGACCCGGCCGAATCGCTGCGCCGCATGGCCGAATGGACCAAGGGGCACTTCGACCCCCGTCTGTTCCAGGCCTTCGTCAAGAGCATCGGCATCTACCCGGTGGGCTCGCTGGTGCGGCTGACGTCCGGGCGCATCGGCGTGGTCACCGAGCAGGGCCAGCAGTCGCTGATCTCGCCCAAGGTCAAGGTGTTCTTCTCAACCAAATCGGACATGCGCATCCCGCCCGAGGTGGTGGACCTGGCAGCCCCCAGCTGCATGGAGAAGATCGTGGCGCGCGAAGACCCGGACCAATGGAAATTTCCGGACCTCAATGAGCTGTGGTCGGGCCTGCCTTTGGCCTCTCGCTGAAAGCACGAGGCGCCCTGCGCGCAGCCTGAACCACGGGAGCACAACTTCCACCACAGCGCCTTGCTCAGGCATCCTGAAGCAAGCGATCCAGGATCGTCTCCATGTCCGACCAGGGATGCCCTTGCGACAGATCGCCGGTGGCCGCGTTGCTCGCGCAGAGCGGCTCTGTACTGAACAAGGCCACCTTCGCTCTGGGTGCGGAACGGCGAGCATGGTGCTGGAGCACTCCTAACATGTCGCCCGCGAACCCCATGTCCACCACCATAAGATCGACGGGGTCGCTCAAGAGCACCAGCACCGCATCCGTCACGCTGGGTACGTCGGTGATGACGCAGCCGGGATCGCGCACCCGGCAAACCGCCTGAACCGCTTGCCTGTGCTGACGGGTCGGCAGCACGGTCAGAACCCTGCAGGGCGCAGTTTTCTGCCTGACGGCGTTCAGCCTGTCTGGCACATGCCACTCCTCAGGGGCCCAGGGGCCTGCGCTGCTTCATGAGGGCACGGGTAGGCGGCGCCCGAGATGTCGGCTGCGGCTCGCATGTCTTGGAAATGCCCTTCAGGAAATGGAACATTGGCAACGTCGCCATTGCAACGTGCATTGGACGATTTTGGTGTGCAGTGCCCAGGGGCACCTTGATCCATATCAACCTGCTCCAATTCCACAGGCCCCGGTTCAAAAAGCGGTGCCCAGGGCAGGCAGCCCTCGAGAACGGCCTGCATCGTATGGGTGTCCAGGGGACGAGAAAGCAAAAAGCCCTGCCCTTCATCGCACCCCATGGACTGGAGCAACCTCAGTTGGGCCTCGGTTTCGATGCCTTCGGCAATGCAGCGCAGGTTCAGCCGGTGCGCCATGTCCACAATGAGGCGCACGATCTCGCAGGCACTGGCGTCGTCCTCCATCGCCGCGACAAACTGCCGGTCTATCTTGAGGTACTGCACCGGGAAGCGGCGCAGGTAGGCCAGCGACGAGTAGCCCGTGCCGAAGTCGTCGATGCTCAGCGCAACCCCAAGGTTGCGAAATGACTGCAGCAACAGCATTACGGCATCGATATCGCCGAACAGCAATGATTCGGTCAGCTCGATTTCGAGCAGCCGGGCAGGAATCCCATGGCGGTCCAGCGCCAGCGCAACATGCTGCACGTAGTTTTGCCGCTGGAACTGCAGCGCAGAAAAATTGACCGCCACCACGGGCGCAGCCAGCCCCATCGCCAGCCAGGCCGCGATCTGCGCCAGTGCCTGCTCCATCACGCTGTCGCCAATCAGTCCGATCAGGCCACGGCGCTCCGCCAGAGGAATGAACTCAGCAGGGGAGATACTGCTGCCATCGGCCAGCACCCAGCGGGCCAATGCCTCGACGCCCGACAATTGTCCGGAAGCCAGATTTACCTTGGGTTGATAGGCTACGGTGATCTGCTCCAGGCGCACCGCATCGCGCAGCGCGAGCGCCATGCGGCGCTGTCCATCCTGAGCCTCATAGCACTGCAGCGTGGGCAACCCCGGGACGGCCTCCTGGCGGGCCGCCGATGCATGGAGCAGTGCTTCGGCAGCGCTTGCACACCCCTGCGCCAACGATGACAAGCCCACACTGACCGAGATCTGGATGTGCTTTCCCTCGCCGAGATCAAAGGGCAGCGCCGTCTTCGCATACAGGCGCGATGCAAACGACTGAACCGCATCACCGCCCCCCGCATGGGGGTCTGCCAGCGCGATGGCGAACTCATCGGGCCCTACGCGAGCGACCACCGCAGGCCGGCCATCGGCGGCCGCAACCTCCGTGCACCGCAGTGCCATCTGGCGCAGCACTGCGTCACCCGACTCCAGCCCGTGCAGTTCATTGAGTTCCGTGAAGCCATCGATGTCCAGCGCGAGCACATGGACCAGGGGCGACTTCTCGCTGAGAAGATCGGCGGCCTCGGTGAAGGCCTTGCGGCTGAGCAAGCCCGTGGTTGCATCCGTGGCGGCATCGCGCCTCACACGTCCGCTGCCCATCTGTTGCGATGCTTGCTCGGCATAGGTGCCCAGATGGTATGCGGCCACGCCATCCGACCCGCGCAGGGTGACGATGGTCAAGTACTCCTGCGACAGCTGGCCATCCTTGCGGCGGTTCCAGATTTCGCCTTGCCAGCGCCCCTGGCTGCCCAGCGACGCCCACATGGTGCTGTAGAAGCTGCGCCCCTGCAGCCCCGATCGCAGCAGGCCCGGGGTGCGCCCGACGAGTTCGTCCATGGCATACCCCGTGGCGCATTCAAACGCCTCATTCACCTTGAGGATGCATCCGTCGGGTTCGGTGAGCATCATCGGAGCGGGTGACTCCCGCATGGCCTGCAGCAGCATTCCGACCACCTCACTGCCGAAAGCCGTGTGGGCGCAGTGTGCGTCGATAGAGATGGTGTGTTGCTCGGCCATAAGTTTCCTTGCAGGGGAACCGGGAGCAAGCAGGTCGCGCTCCAGATGGTTCAGTGTAGGAACTGCCGGCCGCCCGGTATGTGGGGAAGTCTTGATGGACTGGGTGGGGGGAAGCTCGACACGCGCTTGCACGCCGGCATCTCTCGCAGCCGATTTCAGAGGCCCCATCCGGCAACCGCACCGATGGGTGGCAGCCCCCAATGCGGACTATTGCGCGTCTGTCCCGAGCAATTGATGGCGCATGGCGAGTCGCACCAGCGCGGTCACATTGGAGGTTCCCAGCTTGCCCATGAGGCGGCTGCGGTAGGTGTCCACGGTCTTGGGCGAGAGGTGCAGCTCTCGGCCGATGGCAGCACTGGACAGCCCTGTGACCACCATGACGACGATCTGCCGCTCGCGCGGTGACAGCGCCGCGAAAGGGTCGACATCGGTATCCGCCGTAAGGGCCTGCACGGCCAGATCCGCCACTTCCTGGCCCAGGTAGCGGCGCCCCTGCAACACCACCTCGATCGCGCGCAGCACCTCGCTGGAGGGCGCGCCCTTCAGCACATAACCCGCAGCCCCCATGCGCAATGACTCGGCCACATGCTGGGGCTGCGCCGACATGGTGAGCATCACGGTGCGCACGCTCAGCGAGCGGCGCTGCAAGTCGGCCAGGACTTCGAATCCTGACCTCCCCCCCAGGCTCAAGTCCAGAAGCAGCACCTCCGGCATCAGCCGCAGGATGTCGGCAACGGCCACGGTGGGATCCGCCGTCTCGCCCACGACTTCGTGGCCGGCCATCTGCAGCACTGCCCGCAGTCCCTCCCGGACCATGAGGTGGTCATCCACCAGATAGAGTCTGCTCATCGGCAGCCTCCCCAAACCAGCCGCACAATGGTGCCGCCTGCGGGGTTCGGCGCGACACTGAAGCGGGCGCCCGTGGCAAGGGCCCGTTCACGCATGCCGACCACGCCCAGGTGCCCCGGGCGCGCGATCTGTGTATCCAGGGGCCAGCCCTGCCCATCGTCGATGACCTCGATCCGAAACTGGTTTTCATCCCCTGTGAGTACAACCCTCACAAGGGTGGCTTTCGCATGCTGTACGGCGTTGGAGGTGGCCTCCCGTGCGACCATGAAGGCTGCGTATTCTGCATCGGCTGGCCAGCGCATGCGCGCGACCTCGGGCTCGACTTCCAGCAACAGGTCGATGCCGGGAAGGGTGAGGTCGCGCGACCTCAATTCATTGTCCAGGGCTGCTGCAAGCCCGTCATCGTCCAGCAATGGAGGGCGCAGGTCCACCAGCACCTGACGCACCTGCCGGATCGCCTGGTCAATCAGCCCACCCAGTTGCTGCCGGAACCTCCCGGTGGCCTGAACATCCTGGGCCCCCAGGGGGGTTGCATCGAATGTGAGCCGGATCGCGGTGAGCGTCTGACCGAGCTGGTCGTGCAGCGCCTGAGCGAGCCGCTGTGTCGTCTCCTTCTCCTGGTGCATGAGCCGTTGCGCCAGATCCGACAACTCACTCTGGTAGCGCAGCAGTGCTTCCTCTGCCCGGGCTCTTTGTGTGACATCACGCAGGATCGCGGTGAGGGTCAGCTTGCCGTTGACCACCGCACGTGAAATGGAGGCCTCCAGCTCCAGCACTTCTCCGTCAGCACGCACCCCCTTGACGCGGCCAGCGCCCATGGCGCGCCGCGTCACCTTCGATTCGACAAATCCATGCAGATCGGCGCCATGCCCGCTGCGGTAGCGCTCAGGCATCAGCGAGTCCAGCGGTTGGTTGAGCATGCTGGCGGCTGTGCGCCCGAAAATGCGCTCGGCTGCCGGATTGAACAGCACGATCTGTCCCTCTTCGTCGCAGCTGATCACCGCGTCGCTGGCCGCATCGATCACTGCGGCCAGGGTCTCCTGCTGCTCGCGCAGACGCAGCTCATTCTGGACCCGCTCCGTGACGTCGCGCAGGATGACGGTGAAGAGCTTCTGCCCCGCAATCTCCACCTGCGAGATGGATGCCTCGATGGGGAACTCCTCCCCGTCGGCCCTGAGGCCGCTGATGGCCCCGATGGAGCCCATGCGGCGGGTGGTGATGCCTGTGGCGCCGAAAGCTTCGACGTGGGCCGCATGCTGCCCACGAAAACGCTGGGGCATGAAGCGGGTGATCGGATGGCCCAGCGCTTGCGCAGACTCGCAGCGGAACATGCGCTCCGCAGCCTTGTTGAAGAGCACGATGCGCTGCGTTGCGTCAATCGTGACGATGCCATCCATGGCCGACTCGAACAACGCCCGCAGCCGGGCTTCGCTGTCGGAAAGCCCGGGGCGTGCCTCGATCGGCAGTGGCGGTATATCGGTCAATGAAGGTACGCCTCTTGTTGGAATCCGGCGGCTGGCAACCGTGCATGCATCAATGCAGCACAGCGGCCATTCCACCCTCTCTCGGGGCATTGTAGTTTCGCTTGGGCAGGGCTGGCCAAGCAAACATGACCGAAGCTCCCGTCAGGCGCAGTGGAGAACTCCCCACAGCCAGATCCAGTGCGGCTGCCTAAAGTCAAGGCACCGACCAGGGACCTGCACCATGACCAACGCTTCTACCGCCGCTACCTGCCCCCACTGCACGCAACGCGACGCATGCTTTCCCATGGACCTGGAGCCGTCACAGCGGATACTGCTGGACCAACTGTCGATTCGGCGCATCCGGATCAAGCGGGGCGAGCACCTTTTCCGCGATGGTGATGCGTTCAAAGCCATCTTCACGGTGCGCAGCGGCTTCTTCAAAACGGGTCTCGCCACCGAGACGGGGCACGAGCAGGTGACGGGTTTCCAGATGGCCGGCGAAATGCTTGGCCTGGACGGGATCGTCACGGAGCGCCATATGGGCAGCGCGGTGGCGCTTGAAGATTCCGAAGTGTGCGCGATTCCATACGCTCGGCTGGCAGAGCTCTCGCGCGAACTGCCCGTCATGCAACAACATCTGCACAAGGCGATGAGCCGGGAAATCGTTCGCGAGCACCAGATGATGCTGTTGCTGGGCAGCATGCGGGCGCAGGAGCGGCTCGCGACTTTCCTGCTGAACCTGGTCAAGCGCCTTCATGCGCGCGGGTTCTCAGAAACTGAGCTGGTGCTGCGGATGACGCGTGCAGACATCGGCTCCTACCTCGGGATGAAGCTGGAAACCGTGAGCCGGCTGTTCTCCAGGCTGACCCACGAAGGAATCCTCACGGTACACCAGCGGCACGTTTGCATTGCTGACGCAGGCAGGTTGCTGGGCAACCAGGCACAAGCAGCCATTCACTAGTGAAACCGGTGGTGGTCCAGCCGCCAACGCCCCAGCACCCGGTAGGCCCCGCCCGAGCCCAGCCGGTTGTACAGCAGCTGGAACTCGCGCACCGTCCAGCACAGCGGCTCCACGGGGTGCTCCGGCACGTCGCGGGGGCTGTAGTACAAGGTCATGTGGGGCGTGATGACCGGTGCGGCACGCACGGGGTGCGGGACGGGCCAGGCGGCCTGCAGCGCATCGTGCAGTGCCTGGTACAGCGCCAGAAAGCCGGCCACCCCCTCGCCTGCGCCGCACAGCACCTGCGGGCGATTGCCCCGGCGCCGGTGAAAGCTCAGAAAGCGGTCGAGCCGGATATTGAAGGCCGGCATGTCCACCCCGCTGGCGGCCCGCGCCGCCCACAGGGCCAGTGCCTCGGAAAACTCGGCATGCCAGTCCAGCGAGACCAGGGTCAGGTGCAGACGCTCGGTGCGCACCTCGCTGCCGGCCAGTTGGTGGCGTGCGATCAGGTCGCGGCGCAGGCGGTCTGCACACCATGCGGCCGCAGGCTCGGCCAGCACCGCAAAGAAGAGGTGGTGGGGCCGCGCGCGCTGCTCTGGCGCGGGCCTGGAGGGCGGCCGGGACGGACGTGGCTCGGCGGGTTCCACCCCTGGCAAGGACAGCTGGTGTGGCATGGCGTGGCTCCGTGGGCTAGGGCCTGTTCACACCAATTTCGGGGTCGCGAAAATCAGTGTTCCTGGCCCTGGTCACCACACTAGCGCTCGCGGGCCCGCTTGTCCAGTGCGGCGCAGGAACAAATGCAACCAGGCCATGGTCCATCAATCCATGCCGGCCTTTCCCGGCGCCCAGTACGCCTTGGACACGATGCGCGAGCCCGGCACACCGCGCGCCTTGAGCGCCTGGCGCGCCTGCTGGATCGACTGCGCCCGGCCCGTGAGCACGAACAGCGTGCCGTCGCCGCTGCACTGCGACCAGAGTTCGCTGGCCGCCTGCATGCGCAGCGCCTCGTCGCGTCGCTCCACCAGCACTGCGGTCGCTACGCCCAGCGCCTGCAGCGCCAGCGTGGATTCGGCGCGGGACTCCACCTCGAACACGCAGCAAGGCGCTGCCCCGCCGACCATGGCCATCGCCACGGCGGCGGCCAGGCCGAACGAGGTCTCATCGCCATGCAGCACCACCGGCCCCGCAAGATCGCCCAGCGCCAGCGAGCGATGCGGCCCGAAGACCTGGCAGGCATCGCCCACCTGCACGCGCCGCAGCCAGTCGCTGCCGGGCCCGGCTCCATGCGCATAGCCGAGCAGGCGCGTGTGCCCTCGCACCACATCGAACACGATGGGGGTGAAGGTGCGCGCCGTGAACGGCCCGGCCACCTTGACCTGCAGCTTGTGCCCGGGCGCCCAGGCCGCGCCCTGCAGGGCATCGCCCTCCAGGTCTATGAGCCGAAAGCGCTCCGACACCTGCTCGACCGCAGCCACCCGCGTGTTGCGCAGCAGCAGCCGGTCGAAGGTGCGCTCCAGCAGGCCCGGCCTGCGTTCTTCCTCAGTAAAGGGCATGCCGCACCTCGTGGTCGTAGTGCGCGTTGATCTGCCCCACCTGCTCGTCGCCGATCTGTGTGGTGGCACCGCCCAGCCGGGTCAGCTCGGCCAGCATCTGCCCTACCGTGGGCAGGCTGGCGCGGTCCACCTGCGATGCCGGGGCCCACAGCTTGGCGCGGTTCACCGCCTTGCCGCAGTGCATGAGCACCTCGGTGATGGCCACCACGGTGGCGGTCTTGGGCGTGCGCCCTTGTTCCGCCAGCTCGGCCAGCAGCTCGGGGGCGGTGGACACCCTGCCGTGGCCGTTGATGCGCAGGAACACCTCCAGCCCCGGAAAGAGGAAGAGCATGCCCACGCGGTCATCGCGCTCCAGGTTGCGCAGGGACTCGATGCGGTTGTTGCCCGGCCAGTCGGCAAAGGCCACCGTGTGTGCGTCAAGCACATGCACGAAGCCCGGTGGCCCGCCGCGCGGCGAGGCATCGAGCCCCTGGCCGCTGCCCGTGGCCAGGCAGAAGAAGGTCGCGGCCCTGAGGTAGCTTTCGTGCGAACCGATGAGGCGGTCGAGCACCGCTTTCTGGATCATCTCGGACGGCGGCGAGTACAGCGCATCGAGGTCGGGGGCATCCACCGCCACCGGCGCTGGCGCACGCGGCTCGACCAGGGTGCGCAACTGCGGGTCCCTGACTTCGAGTACGTCGAACAGCCCCAGCGCGCGCAGCGCGGGTGCCAATGCCCCGATGTCGTCCGCAGCGGCCGCGCGGGCCTCGGCGGATGCGCCGGGGTCCTGCAGCACCCGCGCATTGGCGAGGAAGGCCCCCACCGATCCCTTGCGGACGGTGACGCCGCCCACCTCTACTTCGTTGACATGGTCTGGAAGAACATCCTGTGCGCGCATGGCCTGATTCCTGTTGATGTGATTCAAACAAGAATAAGATGCATTTGCCTGGCGGCTGTACACTGTATACGCCATTTGATTGCTCGATGCCGCCATTCACTCCGCCACCAGCGCCCCCATGTCCGACCTGAAGCTCGACCTCGCCACCATCGACGCGCCCGACGGCCCGCTGGTCATCGCCCTCGCCGGCACGCAAGACAGCGAGCGCATGACCGAGCCGCACCAGCACGCGCGTGGCCAGCTCTTCGGCTCACTGCGCGGGCTGATCTCGGTGAAGGTGCAGGATGCGGTATGGGTGGTGCCCGCCATCCATGCCGTGTGGCTGCCGCCGCACCACCTGCATGCGGCACAGTCGCATGGCCCCTTCCACGGCTGGAGCGTGTATGTCGAGCCCGCCGCCTGCCAGGGCCTGCCTGCCAGGCCCTGCACGCTGCGCACCTCGGGCCTGCTGCGCGAGGCGGTGCTGCGCGCGGCCGAGTGGCCGCTGGGCCCGCTCGATGCAAGCCAGTTGCGCGTGGCCGGGGTGATCCTGGACGAAATCCGCAGCCTGCCGGTCGAGCCCCTGGGCCTGCCCCTGCCCAGGGACGCACGCCTGCAGCTCATTGCGCGTGCGCTCATCGCCGACCCGGCGGACGGGCGCGACCTGGAGGCCTGGGCCCGGTGGGCAGCCCTGAGCTCGCGCACGCTGAGCCGGCGCTTCGTGGAGGAAACGGGCTTCAACTTCACCGCCTGGCGGCAGCGCGCGCGCCTCATGCGCTCGCTGGAGATGCTGGCCGCCCACGTGCCGGTGAACAGCATCGCACTGGACCTGGGCTACGCCACGGCCAGCGCGTTCATCAACCTGTTCAAGCGCAGCTTCGGGGAGACGCCTGCGGCCTACCGGCAGCGGCTGTAAGGAGGTTCAGACCTGCACCGTGAGGTACACGCCCTCGCGCCCCACCACCGGGTCGCGCGTGGGCATGAAGATGGTGCAGCCGTCGCAGGGCGAGCGGATCTCCTTGCCAGAGTCCACCGCGATCAGCTCGCCCTGGGCAAAGGTTTCGAAGCCGATGACCGGCCGCGTGAAGGCAAAGCGCTCCGTCTGCACCAGGTGCACCTCCAGCAGCCGAAAACGCCGCGCGAGCGCGCTGTCGGCGGGTGCAGGCAGGGCGTCGATGAGGCCATGGTGCGCCAGAAAGCGCAGCGTGACGTCGGTGGCCAGGTCGGCAGATGACCGGGCGAAATGCTGCCCGCACTCCACCACCACCGCGCCCAGGCTGTCGCTGGCCGGGTCGCCATGGCGGGCATAGGACATCACCCCGGTGCCCGGGGCCGCGCCCGGGGGCATCACCAGGTGCACCAGCGGGTTGCCCACGGCCAGGGTCAATGCAGCATTGCGCTCGAACTCCGGGTAGACCCAGAAGGGCTGCACCGGCGCGCGGGTGGAGTGGATGTCGAGGATGCTGTCGGCCGCGGCCAGCACCGGGCGCAGTTCGCGCGCACGGCGCAGCTCGGGGCTTTGCTCGCTGCCATCCAGCATCTCGGGCGACCAGATACGGTTGAGGTTGTGCACCAACTGGCGGTTCTCGTACGGCCGGTCGATGTCGAAGGCCTCGTAGGCCTGCACATTCGCAAAGCCCACCGTGAGCGTGCCGATCTTCGGGCGCACCCCGGTGTCGAGCAGGCGCGTGGCCGCCACCATGCCGCAGATCTCATTGCCGTGCGTGAGCGCATTGATCAGCACGTGCGGGCCGGGCCGGCCCGACTCGAAGCGGTGCACATAGGCGATACCGGTGTTGCCCTTGCGGTAGGCCGACAGGTCGCGCGGCAGCACCTCCAGGGGCGAATCGTCGGGGGCGAAGGCAGCCTGCTGCGTCATCGGCTTACTCACCCCGGATGCCCAGGCGCTTGACCAGGTCGCCATACACCGCCAGGCGCTCGCCCATCATCGCGGTGAACTGTGCGGACGACAGGGCCTCGGGCACCAGGGCGCCGCGTGTCTGCAGCGCTTCGATCATGGCCGGCTGCTCGGCCACCGAGCGCACGGCCTTGTACAGCGCGGCCAGCACCTCGGGCGGCGTCTTGGCGGGCGCGGCCAGGCCGATCCACGAGGTGGCGTTGCTCCGGGGGTAGCCCAGCTCTTCGAAGGTGGGCACATCGGGCAGCACCGACAGGCGCGTGGGCGCGGCCACCGCCAGCGCACGCAGCTTGCCGGCCTGGATCTGGGGCAGGAAGGGCGCGAGGTTGTCCAGCCCGAACTGCACCTCGTTGGCCATCAGCGCGGTGACCAGCGGGCCACCGCCCCGGTAGGGCACATGCACAGCGTCGAGCTGCGCGGCGTTCTTGAACAGCTCGGCATTGAGCTGGCCCATGCTGCCCGGCCCGGCGCTGCAGAAGTTGAGCTTGCCGGGGTTGGCCTTCACATGCGCGATGAATTCCTTGAGCGTCTTGGCCGGCACGGCCGGGTTGACCACCAGCACATTGGGCGTGCGCGCCAGCTGCGCGATGGAGGCGAAGTCCTTGATCGGGTCGTAGCCCACGTTGGACTGCGTGAGCGGGTTGGCCAGGTGCGAGCTTTGCGAGGACACGACCAGCGTGTAGCCGTCAGGCTTGGCGCGCGCCACCTGGGCGCTGGCGATGGAGCCGCCGGCACCGGCCCGGTTGTCGACCACCACCGAGGTGCCCAGCGCCTTGGCCAACGGCTCGGCGTAGAGCCGCGCGATCAGGTCCACCGAGCCGCCCGCAGGGAACGGCACCACCAGCGTCACCGTGCGGGAGGGGAAGGCCTGCGCATGGGCCGCAAAAGGCAATGCCGCAGCGGCAGCAGCAAGGCCGGCACCCAGAAGCTCGCGGCGGCGCAGGGTGGAGGCAGGGGATGTGGAGTTCATGGGCGTCCTGGGGTGGTAGAGCAGTGGCAGGGAAAAATTTGAAGATATTCTTGCAGTTTGATATCAATTTTGCAACAACACGCGCAAAATGGACATTGCCAAGATCTGCGCACAATCGGATCGCCATGAACCTGAACCAACGCATCACCAGCTACGGCAAGAAGCTCACCAAGAGCGAGCAGCGCCTGATCGCCGAGCTGCAGGCCCAGCACCCGCAGGGCCTGCTCGAATCGGCCACGCAGCTCGCGCGCAAGGTGAACACCAGCGCATCCACCGTGGTGCGCCTGCTCATCAAGCTGGGCTACGAGAGCTATGCCCAGGCGCAGATGGAAGCCCGCTCGGAGGTGACGGCCCTGCTCGCCGCGCCCGGCACGCGCGCCAGCGCCGTGATCGGCGACGACATCTCCATCCGCTCGTGCCTGGACAACGTGCTGCTGCACGACCAGCACAACCTGGCGGCCACCTTCGCCGCGCTCGATGTGGCGGCCTTCGAGGCCACGGTGCGCCTGCTCACCCAACGCAAGGCACGCGTGCACCTGCTGGGCCAGCGCCACGGCACCCCCATCGCCAGCCACCTGGCGCTGCACCTGAACATGTGCCTGCCCGACGTGCGCCTGATGGCGGCCACCAGCCCCCTGTTCATCGAAGACGAGATGCTCTGGCTGGGCGAGCACGACGTGCTGCTGGCCCCCACCTTCCGCCGCCATTCGCTGGCCATCACGCGGGCCGCAAAATACTTCAAGGAGCAAGGCGCCCGGGTGGTGCTGATGACCGACGACCCCACGGCCCCGGCGGTCGCATCGGCCGACCACGTGCTGCTGGTGCGCACGTCCAGCGCCTCGCCGTTCGACTCCTACACCGCCGCGCTGTCGGTCGCCAACGCGCTCGTGATGGCCGTGGCGCAACGCCGCAAGAAAGAGCTGGGCGCGGCCCTGGAGCGCGGCGAAGCGCTGTGGGCCAGGCACTGGAAGGAAAACCCGGGCTGACGGCAGCTTGCGGGAACTCGCGCCCCGCCCCTGCGCTCACATGGCGATGCACACCACCGCCCTGCCCCGGCGCACCGTCGCCGCCGCCCTGGTCGCCGCCCCCGCGCTCTGGCTGGGCGTGCGCGCCCAGCCGGCCGCCGCGCGCACCGCCACCCCATCGCAGACCGAGGGGCCCTTCTACCCCGTGCGCCTGCCCCAGGATGCCGACCACGACCTGCTGCGCAACGGCCAGCTCAGCTACCGCGGCGGCCAGCCGGCCTGGATCGAGGGCACGGTGACCGACCTGGCCGGCAAGCCCGTGCGCGGCGCGCAGGTCGAGATCTGGCAGTGCGACGAGAACGGCCACTACCACCACCCGGGCGATGGCGACAAGGCCGACGCCGCCTTCCAGGGCTTTGGCAAGGTGACCGTGGGGGCCGACGGCAGCTACCGCTTTCGCACCATCCGCCCCGTGCCGTACAGCGGGCGCACGCCGCACGTGCACTTCAAGGTGCGCCTGGGCCCGCGCGAGCTGCTGACCACGCAGCTCTACGTGGCGGGTGATGCGGGCAATGCGCGCGATTTTCTGTGGCGCAACCTACCCGAGGCGGGGCGCGATGCCCTCACCGTGCCGTTCACGCGCGGCGCGGATGGGCTGCAGGCGCGCTTTCCCATTGTAGTGGCGGGCTGAGACAGGCTCGCGCGGGACCGGCGAGACCCAAGTGAAGTAGCATAAAGAACGATTTGGGGCCCCCTATGAAAACCGGGTGCGCGTGATTCGCAATATTTCCAAACCCATTGACGTGCCAACCGGATCGACACGGGTGCGGGCGCGCGAGGCATGACGGCGCAGGTTCCGCGTCTGCGCATGTTTGCTGGGCCCAATGGCTCCGGAAAAAGCACCATCAAGGACCTGATGCCAGCCCAGTGGCTCGGCGTCTACATCAACGCGGACGAGATAGAAAGATTCATTGGTCAATCTACCACCAGCATGACAAGCGACGCCATGTGGGGAGGAAAAAGTGGCAGGTCCAGAAGCGCACACGGCCCGCAATAATGGCAACCGACCTACCGACCCAGCGTTCCGTACCGTGAACATCAACACCCTGCGCAAGAAAGCCCGGGCCCATGCGCTCGAAGTCGAAGACATCCTCGCGGCTGCCGTGCGCCGCACCCCGGGCCTGCAGGCGGAGCTGCAGCGCCTGTCTGCCGAGCTGGAGTGGTCCCATACACCCTTTCCTCCGGGTGGTGGCCACGTTGTGCCCCTGGCCAGGTGGGCCGAGGTTGCGGGCGCCTATGCGGAGGACGGCATTGCCGGCCTTGCCAGGTGGATGCATGCGCAGCCGGGGGACGGTACATCTGCCGACTACGCGCTCGCGTTGCTGCAGGCGCTCAAGACGCAGGAAGCCAACGATGCCCTCTTCACCCTGTTTTCTGACGCACTGGGCAACCCTGGGGGCCATCTGGGCGCGGCTTTTGGGCTGGCCGACACCATCAACCTCAAGTTCTCGTTCAAGGGTGCACTGCCACCCACACCCGCCCAGGCCGATCAGGCCCGGTCGTTCCTGATGGCGCTTTACCCCCTGGCCTGCGAGGAGCCCCAGCGCTGCAGCGTGGTGTGCGCCATGCGGGGCGTGGGCGACGACACCACCGCCCGGTTTCTGTCAACGATCAAGCCCTTTGGCGGGCCGTATGCGGGGCTGGAAAAGTCTGCGCAGCAGGTCATTCGCAAAAGGCTGCGCAGCACGGCCGCAGCGGGCCCATGACATGGCCGGGCCAAGAGGCGCCATGGCTGCACTGCACCCTGATGCAGGACAATTTCCCGATTGTCATACACCATGCAACTTTCCTTCGCTGCCTGGCGCAGCGGCGCCGGCAGAAGCCAAGCCAGCCAGCCACGGCCAGCGTGTAGACTCTTTTTGCGCGCAGGCCTTCCTGCGTGGCTTGTGATCCAGGCCCTCGCGGCCCAACCGCTGCAGCAGTGGCTGCTCCCGTCCCTTCCCTTCCATAGCGCGCCCTTCCTTCATGACCGACTGGCAGTGGATCTTCTCGGCCATCAGCGCCATCGCCTTGTTCCTGTACGGCCTGTCCGGCTTTTCGCGCGAGCTGCTGGACGCGGGCGGCCAGCGCCTGCAGGACTTTCTGCAAAAGGCCACGGCCAACCGTTTTGCCGGTGCCGCGCTGGGCGCCCTGTTCACTGCGCTGATCCAGTCCTCCTCGGCCGTGACCTCGCTGGCCATTGCGCTGGTGAACAGCGGGGTGCTGGGCTTCGGCGCGTCGCTGGCCGTGCTGCTGGGCGCCAATGTGGGCACCACCGCCACAGCGCTGCTGGTGTCCCTCAAGCTCACGGCACTGGGGCCCATCGCGCTGTCGCTGGGCGCACTCACCTCGGCCCTGGCCCCGGTGCGCTGGAAACCCCTGGGCAAGGTGCTGTTCTACTTCGGCTTCGTGCTGTTCGCGCTGGACCTGATCGGTGCGGCGCTGCTGCCGCTGCGTGAGAGCCCGGCCATCGTCGGCCTGCTGTCCCAGGCCGGCACCCCGTGGATCGGCGTGCTTGCGGGCATCGGCATCACGGCGCTGCTGCAAAGCTCGTCCGTCACCACCGGGCTGGCCGTGGTGCTGGTGCAGCAGCAGGTGCTGGCCACCGAGGCGGCCATCTACCTTGTGGTGGGCGCCAACATCGGCACCACCGTTACCGGCCTGATCGCATCGGCATCGATGGGCACGCTGGCACGCAAGACGGCGCTCATCAACGCCGGCTTCAAGGTCGTCGGCGCGGCGCTGTTCGCGCCCATGCTGGTGGTGTTTGCGCAGACCGTGGCGCGCCTGTCGCCCACGCCCGAGATGGCGGTGGCTTGGGCGCACCTGATCTTCAACCTGGTCAGTTCGGTGCTGTTCCTGGTGTTTCTGCCGCTGTACGTGGGGCCGCTGGAGCGCTGGGCACGGCCAGGGCCGCCGGTCCGCTCTCTGTAGCCGCATGGCCTTTCGCAAGGCACCGGCCGGGCACGTCACAGCACTGTCATCAAAGCCCCGCACGATGCCGCTGTAACCAACGCTTACAATCAGGCTCCGCCAAACGCCTGCCTGGTCAGCGCCCTCCGCGCCCGTCGCGCTGCCACACCATAACGGGAACCCTGCGATGAACTGGACGGAACGCCCTGCCCACTTGCCTGCGATGCAGTGCCTCGATCTGCAGGGCCAGCACAGCAGCAAGGCACTGGCGCACAGCGGCTGAGCCAGCCGCCCGACCCATCGCACGCTCCTCGCCCATGCCTCTTGCGGAACGACTTTTCACAGCGGCCTGGACCGCAGCCGTCGTGCTGCTGTTCGCCCTGTCGCAACGCGCACACGAACACGGCGCGCAGCTGTTCTTCGACAACGCCACGTGGCTCACCGCCTTCAGCCTGTCGGCCTTTCTGGCCTGGCGCGGCTGTCGGCAGGCGGCACCGGCCGATCGCGCGCTGCGCACGGGGCTCTTTGCCGGAGCGCTGCTGATCACCCTGGGGCAGGTCGTGTGGATCGTGCAGGTGGCGCTGGACTGGAACCCGTTTCCGGCCCCGGCCGATCTGTTCTTTCTGACGGCCGGGCCGCTGTGGGCCGCCACGGTGCTGCGCGCCGCCTTCACGCGGCTGGCTCCGGGCAGGGCCTACCCGGCCGCGCTGGACTTTGGCGGCGCGGTGCTGGCACTGCT
Organism: Acidovorax sp.; assembly: GCF_034519795.1. Classification (GTDB taxonomy): domain Bacteria; phylum Pseudomonadota; class Gammaproteobacteria; order Burkholderiales; family Burkholderiaceae_C; genus Acidovorax. Next base: position 104,746 of record NZ_JAXHOB010000031.1, on the reverse strand, counting down.
GGCCTTCACCCTCATCATCTACCTGGTCTATCTGCCCGCCGGCGCCATTGGCGAGTTTGCCGTGGCCGCGGTGGTGGTGCTCTACCCGGTGAGCTTTCTCACGGCGGCCGGCGTGATGGCGCTGGCCGTGCCGCTGGTCGGCGCCCGGCTCACGCGCCCGCACCTGCTGGTCCTGCTGGGCATGCTGGGCTACGGCCTCGAGCTGGATGAACTGGAACGTGGAGCTGCTCGACGGCAGCCTGCGCCCCGGAGCCCCGCTGACCAACAGGGTCTGCAGCCTGTCGGCGCTGGCTTTCGGCTGGGGCACGCGCTGGCTGCGCCTGGAAGCATCCAGCGCGCCCGGCTACCGCCGCCACTGCGACCAGCTGATGAACTACCTGCCACTGGTGTCCATGACACTTGCGGCCGCCACGCTGGCCTGGCTGTTCCTCGGGGCGCACAACGACCGGCGCGCCGAGCAGTGGCTGGTACTGGCCTGCTGCCTGCTGGTGCTGGTGCTGGCGGCGCTGCGCCAGGCCTCGTGGCTGAGCCTGATCGAGCGCCTGCGCCACATCGAAGCGGCGGTGCTGCGCAACGAAGAACAGCTGTACCGCGTCGCCAACTTCGACGCGCTGACGGGCCTGCCCAACCGCTACTTCTTCGAAGACTCGCTGGAGCGCGCCGTGGCGGAGGCCGCGAACGGCCCCCAGCCGTCCGATCGCCGCATCGCACTGTTGCTGGTGGATCTGGATGATTTCAAGACCTTCGATGAAGCCTACGGCCACAGCGCCGGCGATGCGCTGCTGCGGGAGGCCGCCAGGCGGCTGAGCGAGCTGCTGGCAGGCCAGGGCCTGCTGGCGCGGCTGGCCGGCGACCAGTTCATGGTGATGGTGCCGCGCCCGGCCTCGCGCACGCTGCTGGCGCAGCAGGCGGTCAGCCTGGTCGAGGGGCTGGCCCGGCCATGGGACCTGGCCGACCTGGGCGAGCAGTACATGAGCGCCAGCATCGGCATCAGCATGTTTCCGGAGGACGCCGGCTCCAGCGCCGAACTGGTGCAGCACGCACACTCCGCGCTGCACGCCGCCAAGGGCGCGGGGCGCGGCTCCTACCGCTTCTACATCGAGGAGTTCACCCAGATCACCAGCCGGCGCATGGAGCTGCGCCGGCGCCTGCACAGCGCGCTGCGCAACGGCGAGTTCACGCTGGCCTACCAGCCCCAGCTGGACCACCTGCGCCAGGCGGTGGGTGCCGAGGTGCTGCTGCGCTGGTCGGTGGATGGCCGTGCCGTGCCGCCCGACGAGTTCATTCCGATGGCGGAGCAGACAGGGCTGATCGTGCCCATCGGCCTGTGGGTGTTCGAGCGCACCTGCCGCCAGATCGCCCAGTGGCAGGCCGAGGGCCTGCAGGTACCGCGGATCTCGGTCAACGTATCGGGCATTCAGCTGCGCGAGCCGGGCTTTGCGCAGGCGCTGCTGGACGCCGCACGCCGCGAGGGCGTGGTGGCGGGCGCACTGATCCTGGAGATCACCGAGTCGCAGTTGCTCGACGAATCGGTCTACGCCACCGCGCACGAACTGAAGAACGCCGGCTTCGCACTGTCCATCGACGATTTCGGCACGGGGCACTCGTCGCTGGTCAAGCTCAAGCGCCTGCCGGTGGGCGGGCTCAAGATCGACAAGGCCTTCGTGCGCGACATCGTGCAAGGCACCAACGACTGGGAAATCTGCGCCACCATCAACGCGCTGGCGCGCACGCTGGGCCTGCACGTGGTGGCCGAGGGCGTCGAGACCGAAGAACAGTTTCGCCTGCTGGCGGGCATGGGTTGCCAGCGCTTCCAGGGCTGGCTGTTCTCCAAGGCGACCACGCCAGACCTGCTGGCGCGCCACTGGCTGCTGCGCCAGAATGAGCCGCAAGGCTCCTGAAGCCTGGCATTCAGCGAGAACGCTCCGTGCACGGATTCCGGGAGAATGCAGCTCATACGGATTTGCATTCGATCGTATAACTAGGCGGGAGCCGCAAACAGTGCTGTAGCACGGCAAGGCGAGCCAACTATCGTTTACGGTTGAAGGCAAATCCGTATCAGCCCGTGCCGCCGGGCAACTCCACGTCGCCCAACGGGTGCAGTGGCGGCTGGGCGCGCCGCGGCGCCAGCGCCTGCAGAAACTGGCGCGACGCGGCCTCCCAGTTGAACTGCTCGGCGTGGCGGCGCACCGCGTCGCGCGGCTTGTGCAGCGCCGCCAGGCAGGCCGCGCGCAGGTCGGTGTCGAGCACGCCGCCAGGCGAATCGGCGCCCACCACGTCGATGGGGCCGGGCACGGGGTAGGCGGCCACGGGCGTGCCGCAGGCCATGGACTCGGCCATGACCAGCCCGAAGGTATCGGTGACGCTGGGGAACACCATCACGTCGGCCGTGCGGTACACCGGGGCCAGCGCCGGGCCGTCGAGCACGCCGATCCAGCGCACCTGCGGAAACCGGGCTTTGAGCCGCGGCAGCTCGGGGCCCTCGCCCGCCACCCATTTCTCGCCGGGCAGGTCAAGCTCCAGGAACTTGTGGACCTGCTTTTCCACGGCGATGCGGCCCACGTACAGGAACAGCGGCTCTGTGCTGCGCTCCATGCGCTCTCCCTCGGGCGAAAACAGCGACAGGTTCACCCCGCGCGACCACAGCCGCGCGCCCGCGAATCCCCGCGCCTTGAGGTCGTCGACGATGGCTGGCGTGGGCGTGAGCGTGGCGCGCGCTGCGTTGTGAAAGTGCCGCAGCACGGCATAGCTCCAGCGGGTGGGCAGCCCGATGCGGGCGTGCACATACTCCGGAAAGCGGCTGTGGTACGCAGTGGTGAATGGCCACCCCTCGCGGATCGCGAATGAGCGGGCCGGCCAGCCCAACGGCCCCTCGGTGGCGATGTGCAGGCAGTCCGGGTCGATGGCGCGGATGCGGCGGCCCACCTCGCCCCGCGTGGTCAGCGCCAGCGATATCTCCGGATAGGTCGGGCATGGCATGGAGCGGAATCACTGGGGCGCCAGTATCTCGACCTGGTGCCCCATGCGCTGCAGCTCTGCGCGCGTCATCTTGAGCGTGCGCACCACGCCATTGACCTGGGGTTCCCAGGCATCGGTCACGATCAGAATCTTCATCGGTGGGTCCTCTTCTTTCTGCGTCAGGGGGGTGGCGGTGTGGCTTGCGCGACGGGGTGTTGCAGACTGCCGTGGGGCGCAACCCGCCGGGACACGCGCCAGCGCCAGCCGGCCAGGGCCGTACAGCCGGCAACCAGCAGGCCCAGGCTGGCAATCAGCAGGCCGGTCGTCCACCCCAGCGCCAGCAGCAGGGTGTAGGCGCCCAGCATGAGCAGCACGCTCAGGTTCTCGCTGAAGTTCTGCACCGCGATCGATTCGCCCGGGCTCAGCAACACATGGCCGCGGTGCTGCAGCAGCGCGTTCATGGGCACGATGAAAGCGCCTGACGCGAAACCCACGGCCGCCAGCAGCGGGACGGCCCAGCCCACGGTGTCCACCAGGGTCATCAGCGGCACCGCCAGCCCGATGAGCACGCCCAGTGGCAGCACGCGCGGCGCCTGTGCAAGCGACACCCATCGGCCAGCCAGGCGAGCACCAGCCGCAATGCCCACGGCAACCACGGCCTGCAGGTAGGCGGCCTGGTCCAGCCCCAGGCCCAGCGACTGCTGCGCCCAGGCCAGCACCACAAACTGCAGGGTGGCCCCCGCGCCCCAGAACAGCGTGGTCACCGACAGCGACATGCCACCCGCGCGGTCGCGCCAGAGCACGCGCTGCGCCAGGCCAAAGCGCGACAGCAGTGCCGGCAGCCGCCAGGGCGACGACGCACCGGCCGCAGGGCGCCGCGCGATGCAACCGTTGAGCACACCGGCCGCCAGGTAGACCGCCATGACCGCCACCAGCGCGGCCTGCCCACCCTGCACTCCCGCAGGGCCCCACAGGGCAGCGAAGGCATCGCTCACCAGCCAGCCACCCAGCGCCGTGCCCAGAATGATGGAGCCCACGGTCGTCACCTCCAGCCACCCGTTGGCCTGCACCAGCGCAGCGGCCGGCACGCGTTCGGTGACCAGCCCGTACTTGGCGGGCGAATAGCAGGCCGCGCCCGGCCCCGCGATGCAAAAGGCCGCCAACGGATGCAGCCCGACCAGCATGGCCAGGGGGGCGCAGGCCTTGAGCAGGTTGGCGGCCAGCATCACCCGCTCTTTGGGCCAGCGGTCGGCCAGCACGCCCACGAACGGCGCCAGCACCACATAGGCCATGGTGAAGACCAGCTTGAGCAGCGGCGCAAGCCAGGCGGCCTCGCCCATCCGCACCAGGCAGGCAATGGCCACCACCAGCAGCGCGTTATCGGCCAGCCCCGAGGCGAACTGCGCGGCGACCAGCAAGCGCACGCCGTGGATACTCATCGGGTGCCGCCTGCAGGGGTTGCCACATGCGCTCATGGCAGCCGATTACGCAGGGGGCATGTGTCGCTTGCATGACGTGGCCGCCGCCCTTCTCCCCCCCGCTCCCCCTCCTCCTTCTGTCTTGTGGCCGACATCCACCCGTCATCGCCCCGTCGCACCGGCGCGCGACAACCGGCCTTGCAACAACCACCCACACCAAGAACGGCCCACACAACTCAGCGAAACGATTTTGGCCATGCACTGCGCCGCAGGCAGTACGCACCATGAACCGAGCGCGTACGACAAGACGCAGCGACGATGCCAGCAGAGTTTTGGGGGCCGCGCCAAAGGACAGGCCATGAAAATCGTCGTATTCGGTGCCGGCTATGTCGGCCTGGTCTCCGCTGCCTGCTTTGCGGACATGGGCAACGACGTGGTCTGCATCGAGCGCGATGCGGCCCGCGTGAAGGCCATCGAGGACGGCCGGCTGCCGCTCTACGAGCCCGGGCTGGACGCCATCGTCGAGCGCAACCTGCGCGCGCGCCGGTGAAGCTGGCGACCGGCGAGGACATGGACCACCTGCGCGGGCGCGACGCGATCTTCGTCGCGGTGGGCACCCCCTCGGCCGGCGATGGTGCCCCCGACCTGTCGCAGGTGCGCGAGGTGGCGCGAACCATCCGGGCGGCACATCGACCAATACACCGTGGTGGTGAACAAATCCACCGTGCCCGTGGGCACCGCCGACGAGGTGGGCGCGCACCATCCGCGGCGAGCTCGCAGCGCGCGGCGCTGAAGCCGTGCCCTTCGACGTGGTGTCGAACCCCGAATTCCTCAAGGAAGGCGCGGCGGTGCACGACTTCCAGCGCCCCGACCGCATCGTCATCGGCGCATCGTCACCGCGCGCCATCGGCGTGATGCGCGAGCTGTACGGACCGATTTCACGGCTTAGGGACAAGGTGATCGTGATGGACCCGCGCTCTGCCGAACTCACCAAGTACGCCGCCAACGCCATGCTGGCGCTGCGCATATCCTTCATGAACGAAATGGCCGCGCTGGCCGACGCGCACGGCGCAGACATCGAGCAGGTGCGCATCGGCGTGGGCACCGACCCGCGCATCGGCCCGCAGTTTCTGTACCCGGGCATCGGCTTCGGCGGATCGTGCTTTCCCAAGGACCTGCGGGCGCTCGAATGGATGGCGCGGCAAGCCCACCTGACACCCCGCCTGCTGCCCGCCGTGCGCGAGGTCAACGACGCACAAAAGCGCCTGCTGCCGCGCGAGATTTCAGCCTTCTTCGGCGGCCAGCTCGCAGGCCGCACCGTCACCGTATGGGGCCTGGCCTTCAAGCCCGAAACCGACGACGTGCGCGAAGCCCCCGGCTGCATGCTGGTGGCCGAACTGCTGGCGGCCGGCGCGCACGTGCGCGCCTACTGCCCCATGGCGATGCGCAACGCGCACGCACAGCTCGCGGCCCGGCTGGCCCCCGGCGACATGGATCGGCTTGCCCTGGTCTCACAGGCCGACGACGCCCTGGCCGGCGCCGACGTGCTCGCGCTGGCGACCGAATGGAAAGAGTTCAGCAGCCCCGACTTTGCCGCCATGGCGCGGCAATTGCTCGCAGGTGCGGTGTTCGATGGCCGCAACCAGTACCGACCGGAGACGGTGCGTCAGCATGGGCTGGTCTACTGGGGGGTGGGCCGGGTGTAACCGCCGCTCTGACTGAGCGATGACATCAATGAGGTCAGCGCAGGCTTGCTCTTGCCGGACAGGGTCCACCCAACCGTCATGCGCCAGCGCCACCCGTTCAGGTACGCAGGGTTCCACCCGCGACCCAGCTATGCCGAAAGTGGGCCGACGAGCAGTGCATCATTGTGAGCGGCTTTTTCCACATGCGTGCATGGCAGTTCGCGCAATGCGTGGGTGAAGGCGAGCACCACGTTCTGCACCCGAGGCTGCGTGCCTGCGGACGGATACCCAGCAGATCATCTAGGACAATTTCTCGATTGTCATGAACTGGCGCAGTGCTATACCGGCCCATCCCACCACCGACCCGCGCACCGGCCTCCAACCCCGAGCATCAGGCTTCGGCGGCTCCGGCTACGGCCGGCATGCCGCCCCCCGCCGCTAACGCGGCGAAAAGCACTGGCCCGCAGCGATGGCCGCCGTGACAACCGGCTCCAGGCTGGCGGCGGTGGTGAAGGTCGACAGCGTTGCCGGGTCGTCCAGCAGGCACAGGTGATTGGCCTTGCGCACCAGCGCCACACGCGTCCAGACCGGGGCCAACAAATGGCCGTATGGGAAGGCTTGGGTGTTGCCCCAGAACACCGCCAGGCCTGCCCCGAACTCCGAGCGTTGCGGCTGGAACCAGAAGGTGCGGCTCAAGGCACCCGGGGTAGCGACACCCACGCCACCGCATTGCCCATTGGAGAAATTCACCGTGCCCACGGCCACGTCAACCGACGACCAACCCTCGCCCCGAACTGAAAGGCGCCACAGGTCTCGCACGCCGCCACTGGCCGAGGCCTGGCACCGGTCGTGCTGCCATTCACCGTCCGGCAGCGTGGACAGCGGGGCACACTGCACCGCCACCGACTTCACAGCGGCAGCGGCAACCACGCCAGAACCATTGCGAACCACGCAACCCGAGCCAGCGGGGGCCGTCTTCACCGCCACCGAGTAGCTGGCGCCCGCGGCCAGCGGCCTGGCGAAGGTGAACGCACCGTCGGCAGCAACGGCCAGATCTTCACCACCCGCATTGGTGAGCACCACGGCCTGGCCAGCAGGCACGCCGCTCACCGTGCCGCCCAACGTGTAGCCAGCCCCCACGCCCATGCAATCGACCCGCACATTCGTGGGCGCTGCCGACAGGGTGCCCGTGCCCTGCCCCACGGTGCAGTGCTGCCCGGCGGGCTGGGTCTTGACGGTCACGGCATAGGGCGCACCAGGCGCTGCCGCGTGCCCAAACGCAAATGCGCCGTTGGCGTTGAGCGCCAGCTCGTCACTGCCGTTGTTCTGCAGGGTGATGGTCTTGCCCTGCTCCAAGCCATACAGCACGCCGGATACCGCCAGACTGCCGGAGGCATCGTCCCCACCCCCACCGCATGCCGTGATCATGCCGGCCGACATGACGGCGCACAGCGCCGTGACGGACCGACGTGCAGGGGCGCGCAGGCACACCGGGGGCAGCTTGAAATGCATAGCGCTTTATGGCGATGGGCGAAGTGACGACCTCAACCGCGCTCAGCAACGCTTCGCCGCGCGCAGCAAGGCGTTGCACGACGCGGGCGCGGGAGCAGCAGTAGCAGCGCCACCACTGCCCTGCCCCGCCATGGCCGTGCAGATCGCATCCGACTGCGGCGTCTGGCCGAAGGTCATTGCCTTCGTGAACTGCGAGGGCGAGTACATGTAGCAGGAATAGCTGGCGCCCTCGCGCGTGCGAACGCGGTAGTTGATGCGGCCGTTGCTGCCTTCTTCCTTTTGCTGGTCGCTGATGGTGAAGGTGCCGACTTCGCGGCCAATGGCCTGCGACGTGCGCTGCTCGATGCCTTGCTGCGTGACGGTGGTGGCGCAGCCGCTCAGGACGAGGAGGGATGCGGCGCAGGCAGAGGAAATTCGCGGAAAGGTCATGGGCATGGTTTGGGAGATAGAGGAAATAGAGGATGGGCAGTTGCATTGCGCATTGCCCTGCACGAGCGAGGGCAACACGGTTCAGGCCATTGTGGAAGCGCATCGCGGGCGCGGGAACCCTACTGAGGTATGGGTTACGTCGGTGGGATCCGCTCCGAAATCCTCAGGGTAGTCGCTAGCGCATCTTGGCTGCGCTAGATCACTACCCATTTCGGCGGCCAGCTCTCCGGCCGCACCATCGCTTTGTAGGACTGGGCCTTAAAGCTCGAAACCGACGACGTGCGCGAGGTCCCTCGGCTGCATGCTAGTGGCCGCCCAGCTGAGCCTGCGGACATGGGCCGCGTGACCCTAGCCCTGGGCGCCGATGAGGCCCTGCCCGGCGCCAACCTGCTGGCGCTGGCGACCGAGTGGAAGGAGTTCAGCAGCTAGGATTTTCCAGCTGCCCGGCGAACGGTTGTTCTGATTCCCACCGCACTTGGCCATACAAAACTTTACAGATTTCTACTGGTCATAGATGATGGTACGAACAGAACAAGATTTCCTGCGCACAGCGTAGGCAAAAGAGGAGGGAGTGTTGAACGCAATCAATGGCGCAGCAGAGCTTTTGCTGGTCGCAAACAATCCAAAGTATTCGGAAACAGGCGGTGGACACGGAGCAAAGGGCGTCGACTTCCCTCGATGGTGGGCAGTCTTCCGAATGATGGAGCTTGAGAAAGCCAACGAGCCAGATTTTCTCCTTCTCTTTGAGTCCGTCCAAGACGTCGCAGAACTCGATTCCGCAATCGCACCTACCCGTGCCAAGGTCTACCAGGTTAAGAAGAAGGACTCCGGCACTTGGACATGGTCTGTCCTCACTGGCACTGTTGCCCCCAAGGCCCCAACGGCCAAGCCCAAGAAGTCAACTAAGGTTGCCGCCTCGCCGGCGAAGGCACCGACCTTTGAGAAGGTACCTGACTCCGCTCTCGGCAAGCTGCACCTCAGCCTGAGCGCATTTAGCTCAATGCCCGTTGAAGGCATATTTCTCTCGAATGCGGGCTGTGACTTCCCGCTAGCAAGCGGAGGCTCTGCGGCCACGACGATGCCATGCTCACTCGCGGATCTGGCGCCTGACCACGCGCAGTTGCTGGCAGACGCCTTCGCCTCGTTGTCGCCGCCGGGAAGTGCCCCGCCAAATTTGACCCGAGTAAAGCTACAGAAGGTTGCTATACACCCCGACAATTTGACCGCTCCGGCAATCTCTGCTGCATTGGAGTTGTTGAACGAACGCAGCCCGGAGCACGCAAGTCAAGCAAAAGCTTTCGTCGACTCATTGATGATGCAGCTTTCGCCGCTTACCCGCCGAACCGATACCTGCTTGTCGTACAGTGACCTCGTCAAAGAGCGGGGCTTTTCAAGGAAGGCATTCTTGGAAGCGCTGGCTGCGCTGGAGACTGTACCTGACCGCCTAGCGCTGTTGGACATCTGGCTGAAGCAACTCCAAGCCGAAGGCCTGGACTTCAGGACCATCACGTCGGTCAGACTGGAGGCGGCACATGCCCAGCGCGACAGACTTATCGGTGGAACCGACCTGTCCAGAGAAATCGACACCTTCTGCGACGATTGGATAGCAGACCACCCCTGGACATCTAACTTGCGGCCTTTCGTCGAGGCCGCGCTCGCCGCACTCAAGGTCAAATTTAGCGAACTTCGCGATAACGACCTGATGGCGCGGTTTGTCATGAGAGCCATCACGAAATGCGTGGACCAAAACTGAGACTCCTCGTCCGAAGCCTGAGAACAAAGAACTATGCATCGCTTCCGATTCAAAAACATCTGGCTGCTCTCTCATCGCGAGAAGAAGGCACGACACGTAGAGTTCCACCCGAACAAGAACTTGCTGGTGGGGAGGAACCACACGGGCAAGACGACTCTGATTCGGAGCCTGTTTGAGACGCTCGGCGCAAAGCCACAGGGCGAGCTCGAACAATGGGATGAAAATGCGGCCTCCCTCCTGGAATTTTCAGTTGACGACATGCGCTATTTCGCGCTCCATCAAGACGGCAGGCGCGCGCTTTTTGACGCGCACTTGAACCTTCTCATCTCGACCTCGAAGTTCGGCGAATGGTCAAAAAGCTTCTGCGAGATAACCGACTTCAACCTCGTTTTCTCTGACAAGAAGCAGGCGGAGGTGGTACCCGCAGACCCAGCATGCTTTTTCGCGCCGTTTTACGTGAATCAGGACGGAAGCTGGCAGGCCGACTGGAACACATTCGGCGGGATGAAGCGATTCAGCGCGCCGTTCAAGCCAATCCTCGAATACTTCACCGGCGTGTGTCCGCCGGAATACTACAGGGCAAGCGCAGAGAAATCCCAGCATGCCAAAGTTCTAGAAGAATTCCGTCGCGAGTACCGTCTCCTTGAGCGCACCATAGCTCGTTTTAGTAAAGCGGTCTCTCTTTCGGGCCCCAAAGTGAATGCCGACAACTTTGCTATCGAGATTGAGCAACTCACCAAGGATGTAAACGACCTCAACATCCGACAGGAAACGCTGCGCAGCGTGGCCGTCCGAGAGCAAGAACTTCTGAAAAGTTTAGACCATCAAATTCAGCTTGCCGACAGGGCTTTAGTTGGCTATGAAAGTGACGCAAGCTACCTCCTCAAAGAAGGCGCTGCTCCACTAGTCTGCCCCACATGTCATGCGGAACACGAAAGACCTTTTCTCGACCTGCTGGAGTTCGCTGAGGATGCTCGCGTTCTACGCGAGCTTGCCGCACGACTGCGTGAGGATGCTAGAGAGGTTAGAACGCGGACGCAGAAAGCCTTCGCGGAACTCAGCACCCTCAATGAGAGCTACCGACGTATATCTCGCTTGCTGGATACACGTAAAGGCGAGTTGAAGTTCAAGGACGTCGTAAGCAGTTTCGGCGCAGAGTCGGCCTTCGCGGCCTTCGCGGCTGAGCGCAAGCAGATTCAAGACGCTATTGACGCAGCGGTTCTCACTGTCGACGCACTTGAGTCGAAGATGAAAGAGTTGCGTTCCCTCAAACGCACGAAGGCAATTCTGAACGATTTCCGCGAGCACTACGCCGCCAGTCGCATCGCATTGCAGCTTCATTCCGTTGAAACAAAGAATATGCAGCTGGCATCACGCCCCTCACTTTCAGGAAGTGGCGGTCCGCGGTCAGTTCTTGCCTACTACGCTGCTCTCTGGCGGACAGTTCAAGGAAAAGACGGAACGTACGACGTCCCGGTGGTCATCGACTCGCCCAACCAGCAGGCTCAGGATGACCTCAATTTGCCGGCGGTTCTGAAGTTCATCGCAGAGGACTTGCCGCCGGGAATGCAGCTCATTGTCGGACTAGAAACGCAGACTGATTTCCCCTTTGACCATGAGGTAAGCCTTACGGAAAAGTACGGAATGCTCAATGAGGCAGATTGGGAGCCTACTGATAGGCTAATGGAGCCGCTGTTGAAAAAAATGTACGAAACGACACTGGCGCAAGGCTAAGAATTTCCGGATTGCGGCAACCAGTTTGCAACATCAAATGGCGTGGAGAGGCCGGATAAGCTCTGCTGAAGCAGCGCGTTAGAGACCCAAAAGCGGTCAAGGCGTCGCCCTACTATCCTCGATGCCTTCCCGCCCAAAGGGAAGCGCACATTCCGAGGGAATGATGGATGGAATGTGCCGCTTTGGTCTGAGCTACCCCTGTGAGTCAGCTCCCCGCAAAGAGGCCTCCAGTTTAAGCCAGCGAGACGGTATCGGATGGGCAGACGCTACCAGCTCGACCCCCTCACTCCCACTCACTCATTTCCGAGGCTGGAAACGCGCATGAGCCCTGCCTTTCGTACTCCGAATCATCGTGCTTACCGTCACTTCTACCGTCGAAGCCGAGCATTTTTGCGGGCCACCGATCACAACCGGGTCGGCGGCCACAGGCGAGCGGTATGTACCAAGGTCAAGATCCAGACGGTATCAGCCCGCACCTCATAGACCAGCCGATAGCTCTCGTGTGGGATCAACTCGCGGGTGCCCGGGATCTGTCCGGACCGACCAAGCAAAGGATGGTCGGCCAGTCGCCCGACTGCGGCCGAGAAAATCTCATCCATGCGGATGGCGGCGAGCGGGTTGTCATTGGCGATGAATTCAACGATGTCGGCTCGGTCTTGCTCGGCGGACAGGGTCCACAGGACCTTCATGCGTCAGCGCCACCCACTTTGGCCCGCAGTGCAGCGCGGCGGGCCGCAAAGCGTGCCTCGACATCGGCGTCACTGGCGTACTGGCCGGACGCGATCTGCGCGCGCGCCGAGTCGACCTTGGCGCGCAGGAAGACATCGTACTCACGGGTCTGCCGCTGGCGCTCGATGAACTCGCGCATCAGTTCACGCACCACCTGCGACGCAGGGCGGTGGCTGGCCTCGGCCTCGGCCATGAAGGCGTCGCGCAGCTCGGGCTCCAGCTTCATGGTGAACATGGCTTCTTTGGACATGACCGACTCCGGAAACGTTGATATCAACGAAGTATATACAACGTCAATACTTCCTGCCACGCAGCGTCGCCGATAGTGGTCTGCCCACTCGCCCCCATTCAAACGCACCTGAATCTGCATCAGCGCATCAAAGCAAGCTTTCGTTCGGCACGGTGCCGGCCTCGATCCGATATCCCATCGCTCGGTAGCCGCGCTGACGCTTGTCCCACATCCGCAGCAACGCCGGGTGGCCGGTGTCCACGAAGTCGATGATCTTCACATCGGTCTTGCTGGCGTGCTCCCGGTGCAGGCGACCGGCGTACTGCTGCAGCGTGCCTTTCCAGGACACCGGCATGGCGAGAACCAGCGTGTCCAGCGGCGGGTGGTCGAAGCCCTCCCCAACCAACTTGCCAGTCGCCAGGAGGACGCGCGGCGCGTCGGGCGCCAGTGCCTCAAGGTCTGCAACCAGCACCGCACGCTGCTTTCTGGACATCCGGCCATGCAATACGAAAAGAGCCGACCCAAGGCCGCCGAGGGCTGCCTCGATTGCGCCGAGGTGTTCCGTGCGCTCTGTCAGGACCAGCATCTTGCGACCCTGCGCGAAGGCGTCGCGCACCTCGGAGGCAATGGCCTCGGTCCTTGCCTGATCGTTGGCAAGATGCCGAAAGACTTCCTGGATGCCGGCGTCCTGCGGCAGATCGATCCGGACATGGCGGAACCGCGGCACAGACTCTAGGTCGTGCGGCGCTCCAGCCGGAGTGGCCGCCGTATGGCGGATGGGCCCGCATTGCATGAAGATGATCGGCTGCTGGCCGTCGCGTCGGATCGGGGTCGCCGTCAGGCCCAGCACATATTTGGCCTTGGTCCGCTTGAGGATGGCATCGAAGGAGACTGCGCCGACGTGATGGCACTCGTCGACGATCACCTGGCCATAGTCCTCGACCAGCGGCACCACCTCCCCCTGGCGGGACAGGGACTGCATCACGGCAATGTCGATCCTGCCGGTCGGCTTGGCCTTGCCGCCGCCGATGGTGCCGACCACGCCCTTGCCGACGCCGAGAAAGGCCTGTAGCCGCTCCTGCCACTGCTTCGCCAGCTCGGTGCGATGCACCAGCACCAGGGTGTTGACACCCCGGAGCGCGATCATCGCGGCGGCGGTGACCGTCTTGCCAAAGGCTGTTGGGGCGCACAGTACCCCGGCCTCGAAGGGCAGCATCACGGCGACGGCGGCCTCCTGATCTGGGCGCAGATTGCCGACAAACGACACATCCAACGGCTGGCCACTGAAGCGCTCGTCTCGCAGGTCGTAGGCAATGCCGTTCTCGCGCAGCAGCGACAGGGCAGCATCCAAACACCCGCGGGGCAACGCGATGTGCTGCGGGAAGTTCTCGGCGCAGCAGATGACACGCGGCTTGTCCCACACCGACATCCGCATCGCCTGCGCTTTGTAGAACTCAGGGTTCTGGAACGCCGCCAAGCGGATCAGGCGATTGGCCAGGGGCTGAGGAAGCTGCACCTTCTCGAAGTAGACCAGGTTGGCCAGGGTCAGCGTCAGCGAGCGGGGCATTGACCCCGTCAGCTTCTTCGACGCGGTGCTCTGGCGTGTCCACGGCGTAGCCAAGTCCTCGTCATCAATGAAGGTGACGTCCAGCGGATGGACGCCACCCGTGGCACGCAGGATGGTCGGCTCGATGTCGTGCGCGTCCATGGACTGGACCGCGGCCAGGAACGCCCACTGGTCCGGATAGGGGCGCAGTTCGGCGTCAACGAAGACGCTGAAGCCTTTGTCCCTCGGGCCCTTCTGCAGCGGCAGCGCGATCAGGTTGCCAAACCCGCCCTTGGGCATCGTGTCCTGGTTCGGGAACAGCCGGTCGTAGGACGTAAGCCGGAGCTGCCGCGTGCGCGCGCAGGTGTGGCTGATGATGGCCGTGCCCAGGCGGCGGGCATCACGCGCCGACACGCGGCCGACAAAAAACACCCAGACATGTGCGCCCTGACCGGATCGCGAAACCTCCAGCGCTGCTGGTACGCCCAGCTCCGCGCAAGACAACATGAACGCCTGCGCATCGTCCTGCCATTCGGCCTCGTCGAAGTCGACAGCCAGGAAATGGCAGCTATCGTCCTCCAACAGCGGATACACCCCCACCGTGTGCCCGCCGGCCAAGTGGTTGTAGATCACCGTGTCCGACAGCGGGACGAGCAGACGATTGCCGCAGTCTCCGCACTTGATGCGTGGCTTCTCGCACACTCCGGGACGCCACTCATTCGCGCAGGCCGGCGCGTAGCCCGACTTGCCCGTGGTCTTGCTTTCCCATCGAACGGGGAACACATCGGTACGGCCGCGGAAGAGCCGTCGGAAGATGGCAACCTTCTCGTGTGTGGACAGTCTCGATGGCTCAATGGGCGGTGGGGACGGCTGCTGCTGCGCCCGCCATTCGATGCCGTGCGCTTCGAGCAGCGCGATCAGCCGATCGTGCTCCGCGCGCAGCGTGGTGAGTTCATCACTGCCCGCCATCGAACCCATACTCGGCCAGCAGGTCGTCCATGTCGTCACCAACGCCGTAGCCCAGGTTGTGGCCGAGGCGTCGAACAGCGTCGAGGCGACCCAACAATGCGGACCTGGGCACCTCGGGCAAGGCGTCCATGACTTTCAACGCCTGCCCGAACATCCGCACCAGGGCGTCGAAGTAACCCTCGTCCTGCAAGCCAATGTCGCTGCTGAACCCCACTGCGCGCTCGCAGAAGAACACCATCAGTTCGGCCAGGCCCTCCGGGTTGCCGATGGCCTTCTTGTAGTCCGCGATGGGCTTCTTGGCCTTGGCGACCGAGGTGTCCTGGTTCTTGAACACGTCGGGCCAAAGCCAGCGGTCGATGGTTACCTTGTACGGCTTCAACACATCGTCGCCGAGCCCGAAGCGGGCATGCAGAAAGGCCTGGTTGTCCTTGCTGGCGGCGTACAGGTCTTGCACCAGACCGATCAAGCCCGGGCGGTCGAAGTCAGCGAGCTTGTTCTTGACGTCGCTCCAACTCGGCGCTTTCCTTGTGACCATGCTTCGATCTAAGTCATTGATTGATAGAGAAATTCTCCAAACCCCTCACTCCCACTCAATCGTCGCCGGCGGCTTGCTGCTCACGTCGTACGTGACCCGGTTGATCCCCCGCACCTCGTTGATGATGCGCCCCGACACCTTCTTGAGCAGCGCATAGGGCAGCTCGGCCCAGTCGGCGGTCATGAAGTCGCTGGTCTGCACGGCGCGCAGGGCGACAACGTAGTCGTACGTGCGACCATCGCCCATCACGCCCACGCTCTTGACCGGCAGGAAGACGGTGAAGGCCTGGCTGGTGAGGTCGTACCAGTTCTTGCCGGTGGCTTCGTCCACATGGTTGCGCAGCTCTTCGATGAAGATGGCGTCGGCGCGGCGCAGCAGGTCGGCGTATTCTTTTTTCACCTCGCCCAAGATGCGCACGCCCAGGCCGGGGCCGGGGAAGGGGTGGCGGTAGACCATTTCGGGCGGCAGGCCCAGGGCCACGCCGAGTTCGCGCACTTCGTCCTTGAACAGGTCGCGCAGGGGCTCCAGCAGCTTCAGGCCCAACTGCTCTGGCAGGCCGCCCACGTTGTGGTGGCTCTTGATGGTGACGGCCTTTTTGCTCTTGGCGCCGCCGGATTCGATGACGTCGGGGTAGATGGTGCCCTGGGCCAGGAAGGTGGCGCCTTTGTGGCCTCCATCGCCGGCCTTGAGCTTCGCGGCCTCGGCCTTGAACACGTCGACGAACAGGCCGCCGATGATCTTGCGCTTGGCTTCGGGCTCGCTCACGCCGGCCAGCTTGCCGAGGAACAGGTCGCTGGCGTCCACGCGGATGACCTTGGCCTGCAGCTTGCCGACGAACATGTCCATGACCATGTCGCCTTCGTTCAGGCGCAGCAGGCCGTGGTCGACGAACACGCAGGTGAGCTGGTCGCCGATGGCGCGGTGGATCAGCGCTGCGGCCACGGACGAATCGACGCCGCCGGAGAGGCCGAGGATCACTTCCTCATTGCCCACCTGCTGGCGGATGAGCTCCACGGCTTCGGCAATGTGGTCGCGCATGACCCAGTCGGGGCGGGTGCCGCAGATGCCGAGCACGAAGCGGTCGAGCAGCGCCCTGCCCTGCACGGTGTGGGTGACTTCGGGGTGGAACTGCAGGGCGTAGAAGCGGCGCTCTTCGTCGGCCATGCCGGCGATGGGGCAGCTGTCGGTGCTGGCCATGAGCTTGAAGCCCGGGGGCAGCTCGGTGACCTTGTCGCCGTGGCTCATCCACACGTTGAGCATGCCGTGGCCTTCGGGGGTGGTGAAGTCGGCGATGTCCTTGAGCAGCGCGGTGTGGCCTCGGGCGCGCACGGCGGCAAAGCCGAACTCGCGCTTGTGGCCGCCCTCGACCTTGCCGCCCAGTTGGTGCGCCATGGTCTGCATGCCGTAGCAGATGCCAAGCACGGGCAGGCCAAGCTGGAACACGGCTTCGGGCGCCTTGTCGGTGGTGTCTTCGTACACGCTGGCGTGGCTGCCGGACAGGATGATGCCCTTGAGTGAGCCGTCCTTGGCGTAGTCGCGCACCCACTCGTCCGTCACGTCGCAGGGGTGTACTTCGCAGTACACGTTGGCTTCGCGCACGCGGCGGGCGATGAGCTGGGTGACTTGCGAGCCGAAATCGAGGATGAGGATTTTCTGGTGTTGCATGGCGTTGGGCGGCGGTTGGGGTTTTTTAAAGGCTGGAGAGGTCGAGAAGCGGTACGCCGCTGCGCTTTGCAGCGGCTGCCTGGGCGGCGTCGAACGTGGCCAGGGGTAGGCGCAGGGAGCGGGCCAGCCACAGGTAGGCGGCGTCGAAGGTGGGCAAGCCGGTGTCCAGCGCCACGTCGAGCACGGCCTTGTGCTGGGCGGGGGCCAGCTCATGCAGCTCCACGCGGTGGCATATGGCTTCGAGCACGCCCCACAGGCCTTCGACCGATGCGGGCGGGATGCGGCCGCTGTGAACGCCGCTGCTGATGAGGTTGCTGCACTCCCACTGCCAGAGGTTGGGGGCCTGGGGCTCAACCTCGTCGCGGCGGATCAGGGTGTAGAGGCGGCGCGTGTGCTCGCTGGCGGCGTCGGGCAGCAGCCAGGCGGCGGTGACGGAGGCGTCGAGGACGAAGGCGGTCATGCTGCTGCGGCCCTGCCCTTGCGGCGCAAGGTGTCGGGGGCGGTGGAATTGGCCGCAGACTCGCCTGCGGGGCGGATGCTGGCGTGCAGGGCATCCATCTGGCCCAGCTCGCGGGCGATCTGCTCGTCGGTGATGACAGGGCGGCGGCGCACGGGCAGCAGGCGCACCACCTCTTTGCCGTGGCGGGTGATGCGCACCTCTTCACCCTGCTCGACCAGCTCGATCAGGGCGGAGAACCTGCTCTTGGCTTCGTAGATACCGACGGACTGCATGGATGCGCGGGCCCCCAAAAGAAAAAGTCTGGCCTGAATGGTGAATTCAGACCAGACTATATCATTCTGACCAGATATTTTCAATCAGGCCAGATTGCATCCACAACGATCAATCAGCGCGGTAGTTTGGCGCTTCCTTGGTGATCTGCACGTCGTGCACGTGGCTTTCGCGGATGCCGGCGGTGGTGATCTCGACGAACTCGGCCTTGTTGTTCATGTCGTCGATGGTGGCGCAACCGCAGTAGCCCATGGCGGCGCGCACGCCGCCGGCCATCTGGAAGACGATGGAGACCATGGAGCCCTTGTAGGGCACGCGGCCTTCGATGCCTTCGGGCACGAGCTTGTCGGCATTGGGGTTGCCGGTGGTCGACTCTTGAAAGTAGCGGTCGGCGCTGCCCTGCTGCATGGCGCCGATGCTGCCCATGCCGCGGTAGCTCTTGTAGCTGCGGCCCTGGTACAGGATGACTTCGCCGGGGGCTTCTTCGGTGCCCGCGAACATGCCGCCCATCATGATGGTGCTGGCGCCTGCGGCGAGGGCCTTGGCGATGTCGCCGCTGTAGCGCACGCCGCCGTCCGCAATCAGCGGCACGCCGGTGCCCCGCAGCGCCGTGGCCACGTTGTCGATGGCCATGATCTGGGGCACGCCCACACCGGCCACGATGCGCGTGGTGCAGATGGAGCCGGGGCCAATGCCGACCTTGACGGCGTCGGCACCGGCCTCGACCAGCGCCAGCGCCGCCGCGCCGGTGGCGATGTTGCCGCCGATGACGTCGACCTGCGGGTAGTTCTGCTTGACCCAGCGCACGCGCTCGATCACGCCCTTGCTGTGGCCGTGGGCGGTGTCGACCACGATGGCGTCGACACCGGCACGCACCAGCGCTTCGACGCGCTCTTCGGTGCCCTCGCCCACACCCACTGCCGCGCCCACGCGCAGGCGGCCGGCGCTGTCGCGCGCGGCGTTGGGGAAGCTGGTCTGCTTGGTGATGTCCTTGACGGTGATCACGCCCTTGAGCTCGAAGTCGTCGTTGACGACCAGGATGCGCTCGAGCTTGTGCTTGTTGAGCAGCGCCTTGGCCTGGGCGGGCGAGGTGCCCTCTTTCTCATTGACGGTGACCAGCTTTTCACGCGGGGTCATGATCTGGTGGACCTTGACGTCGTAACGCGTTTCAAAGCGCAGATCGCGCCCGGTGACGATGCCCACCACCTTGCCGCCGTCGCACACCGGAAAGCCGGAGATGCCCAGTTGCTCGGACAGCTGCAGCACCTGCAGCACGGTGTGCTCGGGGGTGATGACCACGGGGTCGCGCAGCACGCCGGATTCGTAGCGCTTGACCTTGGCCACCTGGGCGGCCTGCTCCTGCGGCGTGAGGTTCTTGTGCACGATGCCGATGCCGCCCTCCTGGGCAATGGCAATGGCCAAGCGCGCCTCGGTCACGGTGTCCATGGCGGCGGACACGAGGGGCAGGTTCAGCTGGATGTTACGGGAGAGTTTCGTCGCGAGGGACGTGTCCTTGGGCAGGACCTGGGAGTACGCTGGCACCAGCAACACATCGTCGAAGGTGAGCGCTTTTCCAAGAAGGCGCATGAGAAGGCTCCAAAAGACGGATTGTACCCGCGTGGCGAAGAACCTGTTGGGCGCCGTGCGGCGCTGCAGCATGCCCACCCCGCCGCGCGCACTGGCGGCAGACTTGTTGCACGGCTAAACTTGTCTGTATGAAATTGCACAAGATTGTTTTGCTGGCCGTCGCCTGTACCTGGGCGATGGGTGCTGCCGCCCAATGGCAGTGGATCGACAAGGATGGCCGCAAGGTCTTCAGCGACCGGCCACCACCGCAGGACATTCCGGAAAAGAACATGCTCAAGCAACCGGGCTTTGGGGGCCCGCGGGTGACCACGCCGGCTGCAGCGGCACCTGCTGCTGCCGCTGCGCCGGCGACGGCCGCGGCCTCTGGCGCGGCAGCGGCCCCTGCGGCCCCCGCCAGCGCCGCTGCCGCCAGCGGCAAGGACAAGGAACTGGAGAAGCGCAAGGCCGAAGCCGAAGCCGCCGAAGCCGCCAAGAAGAAGGCCGAAGACGACAAGGTCGCCAAGGCCAAGGCCGAGAACTGCACCCGCGCGCGCGAAGCCAAGGCGCTGATGGATTCGGGTACACCGCTGCGGCAGACCACGGCCCAGGGCGAGCGCGTGTTCCTCGACGAGGCCCAGCGCGCGGCCGAGACCAAGCGCATCAACGCGGTGATTGCCGCTGACTGCAAGCGGTGAGCCCGCCAAAAGCCCATTCGTGGCAAAAAAACGGCGCCTGGGGCGCCGTTTTTGTTTCAATTAGTATCCTGATTTGCCGCCGGGCCGCTGCCGGGCGAAAAGGCCGGTGGCACGGGCTCCCTGGCGCGCAAAGCGCTCGCGGCGTGCCACCTTGGGGTCGACCTTAAGGCCCCGGTACAGCTCCACCCGATCCTGGTCCGTGAGCACGGTGGTCTCGGGCAGAACACGGCCCCAGATGCCGCACACCATGCCCTCGCGCTGCGCGGCCATGGTCCCGGCGGCCTGCAGGGCGTCGGCAAGGGTGCTGCCGGGGGGCAGTTGCACGGTGCATTCGCTGACCTGGCGCGGCGCGGGCGAGACCACCACCGTGATCTGCAGTGCCGCTGGCGCGGCAGTTGCTGCGCCCTCATCAGCCATAGACCTGCTCCGCGCGCTTCACGAAGGCATCGACCATGCTGCCCGCGATGCGGTCGAACACGGGGCCCACCAGGGCAGCCAGGGCGGCGTTGTCGAAGCCGTAGTTCAGGCCCAGCTCGACCTTGCAGGCGCGCTGGCTGCCGTCGCCCACGGGGTGAAAGTGCCAGTCGCCGTCGAGCTGCGAGAACGGGCCCTTGACCAGGCGCATCTGCACGCGCCGCCCGGCCTCGTGCGTGTTGCGGGTGACGAAGGTCTTGTGGATGCCGCCAAAGGCAATGCCCACCTCGGCCGTCATGCCCTCGTCCGACTGCTCCAGCACCTTGGCGCTGTCGCACCAGGGCAGGAACTCGGGATACTTTGCAACCCCCGTGACCAGGGCGAACATTTCTTCGGGGCTGTACCAGATGAGGACGGACTTGTTGACGGTTTTCATGCAGAAGAAGGGCTTGGGCCCAGATCGCCGACCCCATGCAGTGGCTTGGGGCCGAAGAAGATCGAGGACACGCCCTAAAATGACAGGTGCGAGACACAAGCATTGTAGGGAGGCCTTTTATCTCCTCGTTTGCGCCTCAATTAATAACTCATGGCCAAGAAACCCGATCCAAGCACCCGCATTGCCGATAACAAGAAGGCGGCCTACAACTATTTCTTCGAAGAACGCCACGAGGCAGGCATGGTCCTGTACGGCTGGGAAGTGAAGGCGCTGCGCGAGGGCAAGGTGCAGCTGACCGATGGCTACGTGATCATCCGCGACGGCGAGCTCTTCTTGCTGGGTTGCCAGATCAACCCGCTCAAGACCGCTTCGACCCACGTCAACCCCGATGCCATCCGCACCAAGAAGCTGCTGCTCAAGAAGGATGACATCAAGCACCTGATCATCAAGGTGGAGCAAAAGGGCTACACGCTGGTGCCGCTGAACCTGCACTGGAAGAACGGCTACGTGAAGTGCGAGGTGGCCCTGGCCAAGGGCAAGGCCGAGCACGACAAGCGCGACACCATCAAGGACCGCGAAGGCAAGCGCGAGGTGGAACGCGCGATGAAAAGCAGAAATAGGTAACCCCCTGAGGCGCTGCGCGCCATCCCCCTACAGGGGGACGCCCCCAGTGCGGCGGGGCGGCCCTTGCACGGGGGCACTGGCTTGGGCAGCGCCGGTTTCCAGGGCAGTGCCCGGAGCACAACGCTCGATTTTTTTATGTGCGGTGGAATAAACCACTGCGCCCCGGTGTTTGTGGAGGTGCAAGGCGGCATGTGCCATTGCCTGCAAAACCCTCTTCTTCCACCTGGAGAAACCATGAAAAAGATTCTGTCCATCGCTGCATTCCTGGCCGTTGCCGGCTGCTCCTCCATGGCCGCCGACGGCCCCGTGAAAACCATGGACGGCGTGCTGGTGGGTGCCGGCGGCATGACGCTGTACACCTTCGACCGCGACACTGCGGGCAGCGGCAAGTCGGTGTGCAATGGCCCCTGCGCCACCAACTGGCCGCCGCTGATGGCCGCCAAGGCGCCGGGCGGCGACTACAGCGTGGTGACGCGCGACGATGGCAAGACCCAGCTGGCCTACAAGGGCAAGCCGCTGTACTACTGGGTGAAGGACACCAAGCCCGGCGACAAGACGGGCGATGGTGTGAACCAGGTGTGGCGCACGGCTCGCCCCTGATCGATCCCCCTCCCCTTGGCATGAACCGCACCCAGGTCGTCGAGCAGTTGCCCGCGCTGCGCCGCTATGCACGCGTGCTGACGGGCGATGCCTGGGCGGCCGACGACCTGGTGCAGGACACGCTGGAGCGGGCCTGCAGCAAGTGGCTGCTGTGGCGCACGGGCAGCGACCTGCGTGCCTGGCTGTTCACGCTGATGCACAACCTGTACCTCAACCAGTTGCGCACGCAGCCAGCGTTGCCGCACCTGGACCTGGACGAGCTGCACGAGACCCTGCAGGGCAGCGCCGGCATGGGCGACGATGCGCTGGACCTGGAGCGCTGCCTGCAGCGCCTGCCGCCCGAGCAGCGCGCCGTGCTGCTGCTGGTGACGCTGGAGGACATGGACTATGGCGATACGGCGCGCATCCTGGGCATCCCCGTGGGCACGGTGATGTCGCGCCTGTCGCGTGCGCGCAGCCGCCTGCGCCTGCTGATGGAGCGTGCGCCTGCCGCCTCGGCCAGCCCCACCACAGCGCCCCTGGCAGCCACCGAGAATCACCCGGACCAGGTGGCACCCACCGGCCAGCCAACCACCTTGCGCCGCCTCAAATGAAACCTGAGGCACGCCAGCCCGCCATGGACAAACACCCCCACCCTGCCCCCCCCGTCGACGACGAAGCCGCATGGCACGCGCTGGCGGACGGCCGCCTGTCGCCAGCCGATGCGGCGGAGCTGCGCCGCCGGCTCGAAGGCCAGGCGGGCGCCGAAGACACCCTGGCGCACTGGCAGCAGCAGCGCCAGCAACTGCGCGCCCTGCACCAGGGCATGCTGGACGAGCCCGTGCCCGAGGCCCTGCTGGCAGCCGCTCTGCGCACCTCGGCGCGCAAGGAACGGCAAGGCCAATGGTGGCGCTGGGGGGGCATGGCGGCGTCGGTGCTGCTGGCATTCGCACTGGGCTGGACCGGGCGCAGCCTGTGGCCCGCCACAGACCGCACCGACGGCCCGGCGCTGGCGCTGGCCGCCACGGGGCAGCGCTTTGCCCAGCAGGCCGCCGTGGCGCATGCCGTGTACCAGCCCGAGGTGCGCCACCCCGTGGAGGTGCCTGCCGCGCAGCAGGAGCACCTGGTGCAGTGGCTCTCCAAGCGGCTGGGCCGCCCGCTCAAGCTGCCTGTGCTGGCCGATGAAGGCTATGAGCTGGTGGGTGGCCGCCTGCTGCCCGGCGATGCGGGTGCGCGCGCGCAGTTCATGTACCAGAACGCCAGGGGCGAACGCATCACCCTGTACCTTGGCGCCATCGCGCGGACCGGCGCCCCGGCAGCCCCCGTTGCGGCCCAGCCCGGCGCGCCTGCGCAGCCCAGCGCGGCAGAGACCGCCTTCCAGTTCACCAGCGACGGGCCGGTGCCCGGCTTCTACTGGGTGGACCAGGGCTTTGGCTATGCCTTGAGCGGCCAGCTCTCGCGCCAGGAGTTGCTCACGCTGGCAGGGGCGGTGCACCGGCAGCTGTAGCCCCCCATCCGCAGATCGGCCGAACTGGCACGGCTTTGCCCGGCTTTTTCGGCGAGCGGCCGGCGCGGATCCCCATCAGACTGTTGCGCGCAGCAAGCAACACTACCGATGGATCGATTCGCCATGACGACAGCACACAGCACCCGCTCTCCGGCCTCCACGCTGGAGCGCGCCGCCAGCCCATCGGGCAGAGCCGAGGTGCGGGCGGTCGAAAACCAGGCGCCGCGCGCGCCTGCACACGCCGGGCTGACCAACGAGAAGCTCGAGTCGATGCTGCTGCGCCTGCATGCGCAGGGGCCCAAGGCCGCTGCAGCGGCGGCCTGACGGGAACCCGCTGACGAGGTCAGCGGGCCATCGCCTCACTCAAACCAGTGCTGCCAGTGGGTGCGAGTGCGCAGGCCAGGGGCTGGCGAAGAACGGTGCCACCATGTCGGGCGTGACGTCTTCGATGCGTGCGGGGTTCCATTGGGGCGCATGGTCCTTGTCCACGGCCAGGGCGCGAATGCCCTCCACCGTTTCGCTCTGGCCGGGGCGCAGGTAAAAGCAGTGGCGCACCATGTCGCGCTCCATGCGCAGGTCATCGGCCAGGCCCATGCCGCGCGCGCGGCGGATCTGCTCCAGAACCACATGCAGCATCAGCGGCGAGCGCTTGCGCAGCGTGGCGGCGGTGGCGCGCGCCCAATCGGTATCGGCGGCTTCGAGCGCGCGCACGATCTCGCCGACGGTGGGCAGTGAGAAATAGGCCTCGGCCTGCGCCAGGTCAGCCGGCACGGCTTGGCTCTTGGGCAGCAGGTGCGAGGCGACGAAGGCCTTGACGGCCTCGGCATCGGCAAACGGCTGCTTGCCCAGGGCCTCCCACACGGGGGCCTGCTGGTCCACGGGGATGCAGCCATCGGCCAGGTTGCAGGCCACGGCCGTATTGGCGCCGATGGTGTCGCCGGTGAGCGCAAGCCATTCGCCCGCGCTGCCGGGGCAGCGGGCCAGGAAGTAGCCGCCGCCCACGTCGGGGAACAGGCCGATGGCCGTTTCGGGCATGGCCATCTTCGTGCGCTCGGTCACCACGCGCAGCGCGGCGCCCTGGCTGATGCCCATGCCGCCGCCCATGACGATGCCGTCCATGAAGGCGATGTAGGGCTTGGCGTAGTTGTGGATCAGGTGGTTGAGGGCGTATTCCTCGGTGAAGAAGTCCTCGAGCTGCGGGTTGCCTTGGCTGCCGGCCTGGTGCAAAAAGCGGATGTCGCCACCGGCGCAGAAGGCGCCGAAGGGACCTTCCTTGTTGCTGCCGCGGATGGCCACGGCGAGCACTGCATCATCGTGCTGCCAGGCCAGCAGAATGGCCATGAGGTCGCGCACCATGCCCAGCGACAGCGCATTGAGCGCGCGCGGGCGGTTCAGCGTGATGAAGCCCACCTGGCCGCGCACTTCGCTCAGCACTTCGGCGGCTGCCGCTGTTGTAGTTGTCGTTGTTGTTGTCATGTTCGTTGTCTCCGTCATGCCTGGTCCTTCCAGGCCCATAGTTCGTTGAAAACCAGCGCGCCGATCACCAGCGCGCCACCGGTCAGCACGGCAGCGGAGGGCTCTTCGCCCGCCCCCAGCCATGCCAGCAAAATACCAAAGACCACTTCGAGCAGGCTCAGCAGCGCGATCTCGGGCGCCTTGAGCACCTGGCCACAGCGCACGGCCAGCACGCAGGGGATGGCCAGCTGCACCACGCCCAGCAGGGCCAGCAGCCCAAGGTCATGCGCCGAGGCCTGGAACGGCAGCGCCAGGGGCAGCGTGGCCACCACCGAGAGTACCGCGCCCACCAGCACGGCCGGCACCAGGTCGACCCGGTGGCCGTGGCGCTGGGAATGCTGCACCACCGTCCAGTTCACCGCGCCCGCAATGGGCACGCACAGCGCGACCAGCGTGCCCACCAGGGGCAGCCCGGCCATCTGCGAGCCGTACATCCAGGCGATGCCCAGGCCCGCCACCCCGATGGCCGCCCAGGTGCGCGGCGCGATGTGGTGGCCGATGGAGATGCGGGCCAGCAATGCCGTGAGCAACGGCGCCACCGCCATGGTGACCAGCACGTTGGCCACCGGCATGAGCAGGATGGCGACCATGAAGGCCGTGAACATCACGGCCCAGCACAGGCCGGCGATCCACAGCGCCACGCCGCCCTTGCGCATGGATGCGAACACCGCACGCCCCTGCAGCAGCGGCAGTATCACCAGCAGCGCCGCCAGCGTGAACAGGCTGCGCCAAAAGGTGACCTCGAAGCTGCGCGCGGCCTCCAGGTGGCGCGTGACGACGCCGGCGATGGACCACATCAGGGTCACCACCACCATCAGGGCCACGGCACGGGAATGCGTGAGCTTCATCGAGGGCATCGGAGATACGCGGCTTCAAGACGGCAAAAAGGGCCACAGCGCTGCAGCTGTGGCCCTCCGCAGGCAGGGGGAACCGCCAGGGTCCCTCTCAGCCTCTCAGCCTCTCAGGAGCGGCCTGCGCGCTTGCGCTCGTTTTCGGTCAGGTAGCGCTTGCGGATGCGGATGGACTTGGGCGTGATCTCGACCAGCTCGTCGTCCTCGATGAATTCCACGGCGTATTCGAGCGTGGCATCGATGGGCGGGGTGATCTTGATCGCGTCTTCCTTGCCGGACACGCGGAAGTTGGTCAGCTGCTTGGTGCGCGTGGCGTTCACGACCAGGTCGTTGTCGCGGCTGTGGATGCCGACGATCATGCCTTCGTACACGGGGTCGTTGGCCTTGACGAACATGCGGCCACGGTCGTCGAGCTTGCCCAGGGCGTAGGTGAAGATTTCACCGTCGTCCATGGAGATCAGCACGCCATTCTTGCGGCCGCCGATGTCGCCCTTGTGCGGCTCGTAGCTGTCGAAGATGTTGCTGATCAGGCCCGAGCCACGCGTCAGGTTCAGGAATTCGTTGGTGAAGCCGATCAGGCCGCGCGCAGGGATGCGATACTCCAGGCGCACACGGCCACGGCCGTCCGGCTCCATGTTCACCAGCTCGCCCTTGCGCTCGCCCAGGGCCTGCATCACGCCGCCCTGGTGGCCTTCTTCGATGTCGGCCGTCACCAGCTCGATGGGCTCGTGCTTTTCGCCGTTCACATCCTTGAACACGACGCGGGGCTTGGACACGGCCAGCTCATAGCCTTCGCGGCGCATGTTTTCCAGCAGGATGGTCAGGTGCAGTTCACCGCGACCCATGACTTCGAAGATGCCTTCTTCGTCGGTTTCCTTCACGCGCAGGGCCACGTTGTGCTGCAGTTCCTTTTGCAGGCGGTCCCAGATCTGGCGGCTGGTCACGAACTTGCCTTCGCGGCCGGCCAGGGGGCTGGTGTTCACGCAGAAGTTCATGGTCAGCGTGGGCTCGTCCACCTTGAGCATGGGCAGCGGCGAGGGGTTGGCGGGGTCGGTCACGGTCACGCCGATGCCGATGTCCTCGATGCCGTTGATCAGCACGATGTCGCCGGGGCCGGCCAGGGGGGTCTGCATGCGATCGAGGCCCTGGAAGGTCAGCACCTGGTTGACGCGGCCCTTGACGGCCTTGCCATCGGGGCCTTCCATGACGACCACGTCCATCATGGGCTTGAGGGTGCCCTGGCTGATGCGGCCCACGCCGATGCGTCCCACGAAGCTGGAGAAGTCCAGCGCCGAGATCTGCAGCTGCAGCGGAGCGGTCGGGTCACCCGAGTTCGGGGGAACGTGCTTCAAGATGGTGTTGAACAGGGCCGACATGTCGGGGCCCCACTGCTCGCCGGGAGCGCCTTCTTCGAGCGACGACCAGCCGTTGATGCCCGAGGCGTACACCACGGGGAAGTCGAGCTGTTCGTCGGTGGCACCGAGCTTGTCGAACAGGTCGAAGGCGGCGTTCACCACCTTGTCGGGGTTGGC
This sequence comes from Acidovorax sp., assembly GCF_034519795.1. Lineage (GTDB taxonomy): Bacteria > Pseudomonadota > Gammaproteobacteria > Burkholderiales > Burkholderiaceae_C > Acidovorax. The sequence continues at coordinate 77,135 of NZ_JAXHOB010000031.1, read as the reverse complement.
ACCGGGCTTGTCCACCTTGTTCACCACCAGGATCGGGCGCAGGCCCAGGGCCAGGGCCTTCTTGGTCACGAAACGCGTCTGGGGCATGGGGCCCTCTTGCGCGTCGATCAGCAACACCACGCTGTCCACCATGGACAGGGCACGCTCCACTTCACCGCCGAAGTCCGCGTGACCGGGGGTGTCCACGATGTTGATGTGGGTGCCTTCCCAGCTCACGGCGCAGTTCTTGGCCAGGATCGTGATGCCACGCTCTTTTTCAATCGCGTTGTTGTCCATCACGGTGTCGACGACCTTTTCGTGGTCGGCGAAGGTGCCGGACTGGCGCAGCAATTGGTCCACCATGGTGGTCTTGCCATGGTCAACGTGGGCGATGATGGCGATGTTGCGGATCTGTTTAGTCATAGTTTTTCCAATGTGCCGCTGGCTTGCAGGTGCGGCGTACCTTCCAAAATTTGTTGAATTTCCAGCGGACTCAGGAGCCTGTCGGGCACCAGCTCCCCGCCCACGATGTGGCCCACCCCCAGCAGTGCCGGGGGATTGTCGCCAAACACCGCCACGGCCCCGGCGTCGGGCCAGGCGCCTCGGCGGCGCACGCCCGACAGGAATCGAGCGGCATTCTCGCTGTCCAGCGTGACACGCACATGTTGGGCCAGCAGGGACTCGGGCGGCTCCAGCTGTGCAAGCCGCACGCCCTCTTCCATGGCTTCGAGCTGCGCCAGCGTGACGCAGCGCTCCACCCCGATACCCCCGGTATCGATGCGGCGCAGAAAAGTCAGGTGCGCACCGAAGCCCAGTGCCGCGCCCACGTCCTCACCCAGCGTGCGGATGTAGGTGCCCTTGCTGCACTGCACCACCATTTTAAGGGCGATGGCGTCTGGATTGTCCGCCAGCAGCGTGAGGGAAAGCGAATGGATCACCACGTCGCGTGCGGGCCGGTCCACCTCGATGCCGGCGCGCGCGTACTCGTACAGGGCCTTGCCGTCCTTCTTGAGGGCGCTGTGCATGGGCGGCACCTGCTGGATGGGGCCGGTGAACTGTGCCTGCACGGCGGCCAGGCGTTCGGGCGTGAGCTCGGCCAGCACCACGGGGCGGCGTTCGAGCACGTCGCCTTCGGCATCGCCGGTGGTGGTGGTGGTGCCCAGCAGGGCCACGGCTTCGTAGGTCTTGGGGGCGTCGAGCTGCAGCTGGCTGAATTTGGTGGCCGCGCCGAAGCACAGCGGCAGCACGCCGGTGGCCAGCGGGTCGAGCGTGCCGGTGTGGCCCGCTTTTTCAGCGCGCAGCAGCCATTTGGCCTTCTGCAAGGCGTCGTTGCTCGACAGGCCGAGCGGTTTGTCCAACAGCAACACCCCATGCACAGGGCGCCGCTGCACCCTGGTGCGAGGCGCGTGCATGGGCTACTCCTCTTTCGCGCGCGAAGAAACGGCCTTGGCGATCAAGGCGTTCATGTCGGCCGCACGCTCGGAGGTGCGGTCGTACACGAAGTGCAGCGTGGGCACGGTGTGGATGTGCAGGCGCTTGAACAGGCCATTGCGCAGGAACCCGGCCGCCTGGTTGAGCGCCGCCTGTGTTTCCACAGGGTCGCCCACCAGCAGGCTGAAGAACACCTTGGCGTGTGCGTAGTCGGGAGTCACCTCCACACCCTGCAGCGTCACCATGCCCACGCGCGGGTCTTTCAACTCGCGCGCGATCAGTTCCGTCAGATCGCGCTGGATCTGATCGGCGACCTTGAAGGCGCGGTTCGGGGTGGAGGACTTCTTCTTCGCAGCCATCGGTTACAGCGTCCGCGCGATTTCCTTGATATCAAAGAACTCGAGTTGATCGCCTTCCTTGATGTCGTTGTAGTTCTTGAGCTTGATACCGCACTCGAAGCCTTCCTTGACTTCCTTGACGTCGTCCTTGAGGCGCTTGACCGAGTCGACTTCGCCCGTGTAGACCACCACGTTGTCGCGCAGCAGGCGGAAGCGTGCGTTGCGATGGACCATGCCCGAGGTGATGTACGAACCGGCAATGGTGCCGATCTTGGTCGCCACGAACACCGTGCGGATCTCGGCCGTACCGATGATCTCTTCGCGCTGCTCGGGAGCCAGCATGCCCGACATGGCCACGCGCAACTCGTCCACAGCGTCATAGATGATGCTGTAGTAGTGCAGGTCGACGCCATTGCTCTCGGCCAGCTTGCGCGCACCGGCATCGGCACGCACGTTGAAGCCGATCACGATGGCCTTGGAGGCGATCGCCAGGTTGATGTCCGACTCGCTGATGGCGCCCACTGCGGCGTACACCAGCTGCACCTTGACCTCGTCGGTCGAGAGCTTGAGCAGCGACTGCGACAGCGCTTCCTGCGAACCCTGCACGTCGGACTTGACGATGATGGGCAGCATCTTCACTTCGCCTGCCGTCATGTCGGCAAACATGTTCTCGAGCTTCGCAGCCTGCTGCTTGGCCAGCTTGGTGTTGCGGAACTTGCCGGCGCGGTAGGTGGCGATTTCGCGGGCACGGCGTTCGTCCGTGAGCACCATGAATTCGTCGCCGGCCTGCGGCACTTCGGTCAGACCCTGGATTTCGACCGGGATCGACGGACCTGCCGTCTTGGCGGTCTTGCCGTTTTCGTCCAGCATGGCGCGCACGCGGCCATAGGTCTGGCCTGCCAGCACCACATCGCCGACCTTGAGCGTACCGGACTGCACCAGCACGGTGGCCACAGGGCCGCGGCCCTTGTCCAGCTGGGCTTCGATCACGAGGCCCTTGGCCAGCGCATCGACAGGTGCCTTGAGTTCCAGCACTTCGGCCTGCAGCAGCACTTGCTCGAGCAGATCGTCGATGCCCTGGCCGGTCTTGGCCGACACCGAGACGAAGGGCGACTCGCCACCGTACTCTTCGGGCACGACGGATTCGACCACCAGCTCCTGCTTGACGCGGTCGGCGTTGGCATCGGGCTTGTCGATTTTGTTGACCGCCACCACGATGGGAACCCCTGCCGCCTTGGCGTGCTTGATGGCTTCCTTGGTCTGGGGCATGACGCCGTCATCGGCCGCCACCACCAGGATCACGATGTCGGTGGCCTGTGCACCACGGGCACGCATGGCGGTGAACGCCTCGTGGCCAGGGGTGTCCAGGAACGAGATCATGCCGCGTGGCGTTTCCACGTGGTAGGCACCGATGTGCTGCGTGATGCCGCCGGCTTCGCCCGAGGCGACCTTGGCACGGCGGATGTAGTCGAGCAGCGAGGTCTTGCCATGGTCCACGTGGCCCATGACGGTGACCACGGGTGCGCGTGGCAGCAGTTCGACGTCCTTCTGGCCCGAATCTTCGTCGGTGAAGGCTTCCGGGTCGTCCAGAGCCGCCACGACCGCCTTGTGGCCCATTTCTTCCACCATGATCATGGCGGTGTCCTGGTCCAGCGGCTGGTTGATGGTGACCATCTGGCCCATCTTCATCAGGGCCTTGATGACTTCGTTGGCCTTGATCGACATCTTGTGCGCGAGCTCTGCCACCGTGATGGTTTCGGGCACGTGCACTTCGATGATGCGCGCCTCCACCGGAGCGGATTGCTGGTGGTGGTCGTCACGGTGGTCGCGGTCGTTGCCACGGCGGCCACGCGGGCCTCCGCGCCAGTTGTTGCGGCCGACACCGCCGCTGCTGTCGCCGCGGGTCTTGATTTCCTTCTTCTTGGCCGTGTCGCCTGCCCAGCTGGAGGACAGCTTGGCCGACTTCACTTCCTTGCCGGCGGTGCCGGGCGCTGCCGCCGTGGCGGGTGCGCCGGGGCGGGCCGGGCCGGTGCCCGTGCCCACTGCGGGCTTGTGCAGCGTGCCCTTCTTGGCGTCGCCAGCCAGCGCGGGCTTGGCCACGGGCTTGGGTTCTTCGGGCTTCTTGGCCACCATGACCGCCTTCTTGGGCGTGGCCATCATGGAGCGGATCGCGGCGGCCTCGGCTTCGGCCTTGCGGCGGCGCGCGTCGAGGTCGGCGGCACGGGCCACTTCCTCGTCGGAGCGGGCCTTGGACTCGGCCGCAGCCTTTTCGCGGGCTTCGGTCTGGGCGGCGGTGCGCGCAGCGGCTTCGGCCGCCTGCTCACGCGTGGCTTCCTGCTTGACGGCAGAGGCCTGGGCCTTCTTCTCGGCTTCCTGGGCGGCGTAGGCGGCAGCGCGCTCTTCGGCTTCGCGCTCGCGCTGTTCGCGCGCTTCGCGCTCGGCACGCTTCTCGGCGAGCTCGGTTTCCTGGCGGCGGATCAGCTCGGCCTGGCGGCGCGCCTCTTCCTCGCGGCGCGACAGTTCGAGGTCTTCACTCGACTGCGCAGCTTCTTCCACCACGGATTCTTCGGACTCGGCAGAGCCTTCGACGCCGTCATCGCGCTTGATGAAGGTGCGCTTCTTGCGCACTTCCACCTGGATCGTGCGCGCCTTGCCCGTGGCATCGGCCTGCTTGATCTCACTGGTGGATTTCTTCGTCAGCGTGATCTTCTTGCGATCGACGGACGCGGTGCCATGGCTGTTTTGCAGGTACACGAGCAGTTTTTGCTTGTCGGACTCGGTCAATGCGTCCGATGGGGCGGCCTTGCCCACGCCGGCAGCCTTGAGCTGGTCGAGCAGGGTTTCAGGTGATTTCTTGAGTTCGCTTGCGAACTCGGCGACAGTGTTACTGGACATATGTGGTTCGTGCCTCCCTGACCCTTACTCTTGCTGCCCCGCGAACCAATGTTCGCGTGCCTTCATGATCAAGGCCTTGGCTTCGTCTGCGGACTGTCCGGTCAGGTCGGTCAGCTCATCAATGGCCAGGTCGGCCAGGTCGTCACGGGTGTGCACACCGCCTTCGGCCAATTTTGCAATCAGCTCAGGGGTGAGGCCTTCGAGGTCGCGCAGGTCCTGGGAGACCTCTTCCACGCTTTCCTCACGGGCGATTTCCATGGTGAGCAGCGCATCCTTGGCACGGGCACGCAGCTCATTGACGGTGTCTTCGTCGAAGCTTTCGATTTCCAGCATTTCCTGCAGCGGCACATAGGCCACTTCTTCCAGGCTGGCGAAACCTTCGGAGATCAGGATGTCGGCGATTTCCTCGTCCACATCGAGCTTTTCCATGAACAGCTTGCGGGCCGTGTCGGACTCGTTGGCCTGCTTTTGCGCCGATTCGGCGGCGTCCATGATGTTGATCTTCCAGCCGGTCAGGTCGGACGCCAGGCGCACGTTCTGACCGCCGCGGCCGATGGCGATGGCAAGGTTCTCCTCGTCCACCACCACGTCCATGGCGTGCTTTTCCTCGTCCACCACGATGGACGAGACGTTGGCCGGGGCCAGCGCACCGATCACGAACTGGGCCGGGTCTTCGGACCACAGCACGATGTCCACGCGCTCGCCGGCGAGCTCGTTGGTCACCGCATTCACGCGGGTGCCGCGCACGCCGACGCAGGTGCCGATGGGGTCCACGCGCTTGTCGTGGCTGAGCACGGCGATCTTGGCACGCGAGCCGGAGTCACGGGCGCAGCTCTTGATCTCCAGAAGGCCCTGCTCGATCTCGGGCACTTCCTGGCGGAACAGCTCGATCATGAACTCGGGCGCCGAGCGCGACAGGATGATGGGCGCGCCGCGCAGCGTCAGGTCCACTTCCATGATCATGGCGCGCACGCGGTCGCCGCTGCGCAGGTTTTCCTTGGAGATCATCTCGCTGCGGCGCAGGCGGCCTTCCACGCGGCCGGACTCGACGATGATGTCGCCCTTGTCCATGCGCTTGACGGTGCCGGTGAAGATGCGCTCGCCGCGCGACATGAAGTCGTTGAGCAGCATTTCGCGTTCTGCGTCGCGGATCTTCTGCAGGATGACCTGCTTGGCCGCCATGGCGCCGATGCGGCCGATGGGCACGGACTCGACGCCCTCTTCGATGTACTCGCCGACTTCGATGTCGGGGATACGGTCCTTGGCATCCATCAGCAGTTCTTCGGCTTCGGGATTCTGCAGGCCCGCATCGTCGGGCACCACCAGCCAGCGGCGGAAAGTCTCATAGTTGCCGCTGTCGCGATCGACGGACACGCGAATGTCCACCTCGCCCTGGTACAGCTTCTTGGTAGCCTGGGCCAGGGCCGACTCCACGGCGCCCAGGACCACGTCCAGCTCCACGTTCTTTTCGCGCGAAATGGCCTCAACCAACATCAACAATTCGCGATTCATGCGACGACTCTCCTAGTTCAATCACCCGATAAGCAAAGGCTGCACGCGGCGGCCATCTGCCCAGTTCATTCAGCAGCCTGCTTGCAGCTCAGGCGGGCTCGGCCCCTGCCTTGTTGCTGCGCCCCTTGAAATCCACGATGGGCGCCAGGCGCACGTCCCGTGTTTCATCCAGGGTGAAGCCCAGCGCCTGCAACGGGGCGGGCACGCGCTTCTTGCTGATTCTTTGACCCGGCTTGACAGCGGGCTCGTCGCTCCAGACGATCTGCCAGCCCCCTGCCTCGGCCCGCTCCAGCGTGCCGCGAAATTTCTTGCGCGTGGCGTTGACCTGCCCCGCACCTGCTGCGCCGATGGGCGCCTTCAATGTGATGTCGATGACCGAACCTTCGAAACGCACGAAGTCCTGCTCGTGGCGCAAGGGCCGGTCGATTCCGGGAGAAGATACTTCCAGGCGCTTGTACTCGACGCCATCGACCTCCAGCGCAAACTGCAGCTGGCGGGTGACCTTCTCGCAATCTTCGACCGTGACGTACTGCTCCACAGCCGGTGCGGGCGCATCGGCGGCAGGCTGTACCCAGGGCAAGTCGATGGTGATGCGCAGCAAGCCACCGGCGGAGCGTTCGATCTCCACCAGGTCATACCCCAGGCCCATCACGATTTGTTCAACGACTTGCTGCAGTGCCACGTGTTCTATTCAATCCCGGAAAAACAAAAAAACCCGATAACCCCCAGAGGCTTCGAGCTCCAAAAGCAAACGACCAAAAAAAACGGGCGGTTGGTACCCGCCCGCTTGGTCGTGAGAGACGTATTGTAGCCCGTAAAGCGACGCTTTGCCAAGCTGCGGGCCCGCGAGCACGCCGCAAACCCCCTGCATGTGCGACAGAACAACGCCCGGCGCGGGTTTGCGTGGAAAAACGCCTTGGCAGGCGCCCCGCCCTCCCGGCCATCCGCTACGACAGTGACAGCGGCTGCAGCAGTTCGGCGAGGTCGCCTTCGGTGAAAAGCGGCTGCTTGCGCCCGGCCGCACCCTGGTAGAGATTTTCGGCCAATTGCGCCTTTTTCTCCTGCAGCGCCAGGATGCGCTCTTCGATGGTGCCGCGCGCCACCAGCTTGACCACCCACACGCTCTGCGTCTGCCCGATGCGGTGGGCGCGGTCGGTGGCCTGGGCTTCGACGGCGGGGTTCCACCAGGGGTCGTAATGGATCACGGTGTCGGCCTGGGGCAGGTTCAGCCCCACACCGCCGGCCTTCAGACTGATGAGGAACAGCGGCACCTCGCCACTGGTGAAGCGGTCGATGATGGCGTCGCGCTTTTGGCTCTGCCCCGTGAGCTTGACCCAGGGCAGGCCGTGTTTGGCCAGCTCCACCTCGATCAGCGACAGCATGCTCGTGAACTGCGAGAACAGCAGGATGCGCCGACCCTCGGCCAGCATCTCGGGCAGCATTTCCATCAGCTGCGCCAGCTTGGCCGAGCTGTGCACCTTGCGCGCCGCCTCCAGCGGCACGAGTTGCGGGTCGCAGCACACCTGGCGCAGCTTGAGCAAGGCGTCGAGGATGGTGATCTGCGAGCGCGCCAGGCCCTTGGCCTGCAGCGCCTCGCGCACTGTCTTTTCCATGCCCAGGCGGATGGTCTCGTACAGGTCGGCCTGGCCGCCCGAGAGATCCACCGGCATCACGGTCTCGATCTTGGGCGGCAGCTCATGCGCCACCACCGACTTGGCCCGGCGCAGCATGAAGGGGGTGATGCGCGCACGCAATTGCGCCAGCCGCTCGGTACTGCCCTGGCGTTCGATGGGGTTGCGAAACAGGTCGCGAAAGCGCTGCTGGCTCCCCAGAAAACCCGGCATCAGGAAGTGGAACAGGCTCCAGATCTCGCCCAGGTGGTTCTCCATGGGCGTGCCCGACAGGCACAGCCGGTGGTTGGCCTGCAGTTGGGCCACCACCTGCGCGGCGTTGGTGGTGGCGTTCTTGATGTTCTGCGCCTCGTCGAGCACCACCATGTGCCAGCGCGCCTCCAGCCAGCGCTCGCGGTCGCGCTGCAGCAGCGAATAGGGGGCGATCACCAGGTCGTGCTCGGCCATGGATTCGGCCAGGGCGTGGCGCTCCTTGCCGTGCAGCACCACGCTGCGCAGGCCCGGGGTGAAGCGCGCGGCCTCGCGCTCCCAGTTGCCCATCAGGCTCACGGGGGCCACGATGAGTGCGGGCAGCACCAGGCGGCCGGCGTCCTTCTCGACCTGGATGTGCGCCAGCGTCTGCAAGGTCTTGCCCAGGCCCATGTCGTCGGCCAGCACGCCGGCCAGGCCGTTGGCACGCAGGAACTGCAGCCAGTTGAGCCCCTGCTGCTGGTACGGCCGCAGCTGCGCCTGCACACCGGCAGGTACCGGCACCTCGGGCAGTTGGCCCTGGCCTTGCAGTTGCTGCACCAGGGCGTGCAGGCTGGCCGCGCCTTCCCACGCCACGCCATCGCCGAGCGAGGCGCTGGTGCGCAGCGCCTCCAGGCGCGACAGGCGCAGGCTCTCGCCCGAAAAATCGTGTGCGCGGTCGCCCGCCAGATCGAGCAGCGCCGCCAGCCAGGGCTTCAGGGTGTCGGTGGGCAGGCGCACGAAGCCATGGCCGCTGGGCGCCGGAAGGTACAGAAACGGAGGCAGCGCCAGCCCCTTGGCGCCGCCACCGGGCTCGGCAGGGTCGGGCGCTGCCGACGCGGCCGCCGCGATCAGGTCGGGCAGCCAGGGCAGGATGTTGTGGCGCTGGCCATCGATCTCGATGCCCAGCGACAGCTCGAACCAGGGGGATGGACTGGACTCGCCGCCATCGCTGCGTGCGCCAGCACCACCACCCGGCCCTGCGCCGTCCGCATCGTCATCCAGCCCGAACGCATCGCCCCCGCCATCGTCCCCCTGCCCCTGCGGACCCAGGTGCACATGGATGGTCTGGGCGTGCGTGATCCAGCCGTCCAACTCGGGCGCCACGGTGAGCGCAAAGCCGGCGTCGCGTAGCGCGGCAAAGCCGTCGTCGGCCCAGCGCATCCAGGCACCCTGCGGCCGCTCGCCCGGGATGCCGAACAAACCCTCGTCCACGCCCAGCAGGCCCAGGTCCATGAGGCGCGAGACGGCGTCGATCTCGGCACGGCCATCGCGCTGGAGCAGCACCTTGCCGCCGCCACCGTCCAGGCCGTCCACCAGCACCGACAGGGGCTGCCCCACCCACCAGCCGACATGGCCCTCGTAGTCGAAGCGCAGTTGCGCCGTGATGAACCCCATGTAGGCCACCCCGGCCGCCGGCGTGGGCGCCAGGTGCAGGCGCGCCACCGGGGCCACGCCATCGAGCCGGGTCAGCCCCTGCAGCACGGGCGGCAGCGGCAAGGAGCCCAGGCGGCGGGCGACCTCGGCCTGGTATTTCTGCAGTGCGGCGGCACTGAGCGGGGGTGCATGCAGCAGCACCTCCAGCTGCGCGGTCTCCATGCCCGGCGCGTGCGCCGGGCCGCACAGGCCAGCGGCGGCATCCAGGTACATCGGCGGGCTGTTGTGGCACAGCGTGGCGCCTGCCTCGGGCAGGCGGGCCTGCAGCGCCCAGCCGCTGTCCCGCGCCAGCGCGCCCGCCGCGCCGCCGGAGACGGCCTGCCAGGTCCATTCGATGGGGAGCGGGCCGCCCCAGCGCAGGGGCTCGCCCACGGTGGAGCCGCCCGCATCGGCAAACAGGCGCCCGGTGCTGGCGGCCTGCTGCAGGGCCAGCAGGCCGATCTGCCCTTCGAGCACCGCGCAGGGGGCGCCGCTGTAGGCCGAGTAATAGTTCTGGTGGCGCGGCAGGGCCCGCAGCAGCTGCAGCACCTGGCGATCGGTGTCGCTGGCCCGGTCGAACACCGCCTGGCCCTTGCCCGGCTGGGTGCGCACCAGCTTGGGCTTGGCCCAGCCGCCCGTGACCTTGGGGTAGGACACCACGGCCTCCAGCTGCAGCATGGGCGCCGCACGCGGCCCTCCCACTGCGGACACCAGGTACACATACTGCTCGGGGCGGTCCACCGCACCACCGGCACCCGCCGGCGCATCGGCATCGGCCACGCCCGCGGCCTTGTCCAGCGCCTGCAACCAGTTCATCAGGCGCGCCTCCGACTCCAGGCGGTGCACCTCGGCCATGCGCTGCTGCGCGTCGCTGCGGGCGGGCGCAGGGCGCTTCAGCCCGGCGGCGGGCACGGCCAGGCCCCGCTCCCGGTCGGATTCGCTCGGCCCCTGGCGCGCCGCCTGGTGCATGAGCGCCACGCCATGCTTGCACTGCAGCCCCACCGGGCAACTGCACTGGCTGCGCCAGTAGTCCACCGCGCCATCGGGCATGAGCGCCATCGAGACGGCCAGCCGGTAAGGCGCCAGCTGGGTGCCCTGCACATCGCCTTCAAGCAGCCAGTGGTCGCCCTGGGCGCTGATGGCCAGGCGCCGCACGGCACGCGCCTTGAACAGCGCCGTTCCCCGCGACCACACGCCGTCGTCGCACAGCGCACGCAGCGATTCAGGCTCGAACCAGAACTCCAGGGACATGGAAAAATTCAGTACGCAAACAGGGGGGCGGCAGGGGCTATCGGAGGGGGCCGACAAGGGCTATCGGTTCATGGTACTGCACAAACTGCTATTCAAAAAATAGCAGGCCAGAGCCCCCACCTGCCCCATGGAGTGGCTACGAGGCCCCTACCTCAGCCCCCGCGTGCCGCGCGCACGCGCTCGAACACCTCTTGCGCCTCGCCGCCTGCCGCCGGCCCGCCCTGCCCCGACTGCAGGCTGGAGAGCAGCCGCGCCAGCACGGGCGCCTGGGGCAGCAAGGGCCCGAGAAAGCGCGCGCTCGCGCCATCGGCGATCAGCAGGGTCGGAAAGGTCTCCACATCCAGATCGCCCGCCAGTTCGGACTCGTCCTCGATATCCACCCACTCGAAGCGCACCTCCGGATGGGCCTGGGCCAGGGCATCGAAGATGGCCCGGTAATCGCGGCAGGTGCCGCACCAGTTGGCGCACAGGCACACGGCCCACCAGCCCCCGGGGGTGCTGGCGGTGGGCGTGGCGTTGGGCAAGGCGGCCGGGCTGTGCATCTGCGAAATCCTTCGGGGCTGTGGCGTGCCACTGTACAACGGCTTGGGGCAGGCTGCAGGCGCGCACGGACCGCCGGCAGCGGCACAATGCCTGCCGGGGACTGCCGTGCCCGGCATCCCTTCACGCCAAGCGGGCGGCTGGACGACAATCCTCGCATCCCGCCCACCCGAGCACCACCCATGAGCACCCGCCCCGACACCATTGCGCTGAACATGCCGATCCCCAGCGGCGACCAACTCAAGGCCGCGCGCACGGCCGCCGGCCTGAGCCAGGCACAGGCTGCGCAACTCATGGGCTACCCCTTGCAGACCGGCAGCCGCGGTGGCCTGCAGTCGCGCACCTGGCAGGCCCTGGAGAGCACGAGCGACGAGCGCAGCATGCAAGGCCCGGTGTTCGCCATGTTCCTGCTGCTCACGGGCCAGCACCCGGATTTCACCCTGGAGCGCAGGCCTGCGGCGGGCCAGGAGCCCGGCGCGGTGACGGATGCCGCCGCAGACGGCGAGGAAACCATCTCGCCCGAGTAGGCGCCGCGCCGTTGCGGCGGCTCAATCCACCTTGATGTTGGCGGCCTTGATCACCTGGGCCCACTTCTCGACCTCGGCCTTCTGGAAGGCAGCGATCTGCCCCACATTCAGGTCGGCCGGCTCCATGCCGAAGCCCGCCAGTCGCTTTTGCATGTCCGGCTGCCCGAGGATCTTGCGGATCTCGTCGTGCAGGCGGCCCACCACGGGCGCGGGGGTGCCGGCGGGCACGAAGATGGCCTGCCAGGACTGGACCTGGAAGTCCTCAAGGCCCTTGATGCCCGACTCGGCCACCGTGGGCACGTCGGGCATGGAGGCCAGGCGCTTGGGCGAGGTGACGGCAATGGCGCGCAGCTTGCCGCTTTGCACATGCGGCGCGGCCACCACGGTGGTGTCAAACATCATGTCCACCTGGCCGCCGATGACGTCCTGGATCGCCGGGCCGCTGCCCTTGTAGGGGATGTGCGTGAACTTCACGCCCGACTTGAAGCCCAGCAGCTCCACGGCCAGGTGCTGCGAGCTGCCCGTGCCAGCCGAGGCGGAGGACAGGCCGCCCTCCTTGGCCTTTGCGGCGGCCAGCACATCCTTGAGCGTCTTGTAGGGGCTGTTGGCAGCCACGACCAGCACCACGGGGTTGGTACCGATCAATGTCACGGGGCTGAAGGACTTGATGGCGTCGTAGCCCAACTTGGGATAGAGAGTGGCGTTGATCGCGTGCGAGCTCACCGTGCCACCCAGCAGCGTGTAGCCGTCGGGTGCCGCGCGCGCCACCACCTCCGAGCCCACGCTGCCCGCCGCACCGGCCTTGTTCTCGACCACCACGGTGGTGCCCAGAGCCGCGCCCAGCTGCTGGCCGATCATGCGGCCCAGCGTGTCGGTGGTACCGCCTGCCGCAAAGGGCACCACGTAGCTGATGGGCTTGCCCGTGGGCCAGGTGCCCTGGGCTGCGGCAGGCAGGCTGATGAGGCAGCTGACAGCGGCAAGGGCCGCTGCGGGGATGAGGGTTCTGCGTTGCATGGTGTTTGTCTCCTGGTGCTGGAAAGCGGATGAAAAGCGGTTTTCAGGGAAGGTCGACGATCTCGACCCAGTTGGGGTTCTTGCCGGCGGGCACGCGCGTGGGCACGCCCGGGATGCCCGTGGCCGCATCGATGGGGTGCAGCGAGAGGCTGTGCGACTCCTGGCCCGCTGCGATCAGGAAGCGCCCCGAAGAATCCACCGCAAAGCCGCGCGGCGATTTCTCGGTGGGCACCTGGCCCAGGGGCTGCAACTGGCCCGTGGCGGCATCGACGCGAAAGCTGCTGATCGTGCTCGACGTGCGCTCCGACGCATACAGCGTGCGGCCATCGGGCGACAGGTGCAGGTCGGCCGCCCAGGGCTTGCCGGCAAAGCCGGCGGGCAGCGCCGTGGTGCGCTGCACGGACCGCAGCGTGCCACGCGCAGCGTCGTAGGCCATCACGTGCACGGCGGCATCGAGCTCGTTGAGCACATACATGTGGCGCTGCGCACGGTCCCAGACGAAGTGGCGCGGGCCGGACTTCTCGGGAGCCACGCTGGTGATTGCCGGCTCGTGGGCCGTGAGCCGCCCGGTCTCGGCATCGAAGCGCCAGGCCGAGAGGTTGTCACCGCCCAGGCTGGTGGCGAACACGTGGCGGTTGGCCGCATCGGCGTGGATGGCGTGCGCGTGGGGTGCCGTGGGGATCAGTTGCTGCACGGCGCCCACGGCGCCGTCCTTGCCGATGCTGTTGACCGTGATCTTGTGGCCCGGATACGACGCGGCGAACAGCCAGCGGCCCGTGGCATCGGTGTCGATATTGGCCATGCTGTCGGCCAGCGGCGCCTCGCCCAGTTTGCGCAGCTTGCCGCTGGCCGGGTCGATGGCCAGGCTGACCACCCGGAACGGCTGGGAGCGCAGCGCCACATAGAGCACGCGCTTGTCCGGGCTGACCGCCATCGGCATGGCCATGCCGGCCAGGGGCACCGTCTCCACGGGCTTGAGCGTGCCGGCGCTGCGGTCGAGCTCCAGCACGGACAGGTCCTGGCTGTCGGCGTTGGACACATACACCCAGGTGGCGGCCGTTGCCACAGAGCATGCGCCCAGCCACAGGGCGCCGGCAGCGAGGGGCAGCACCAGGCCGCGCCAACGGGTTACACGGATCATCGGTTATTTCCTTTCAACAGGGGCGCCCGCACAGGCGGCGGACATGGGCACGCGGGCATCACGACGCAGCAGGATCCTGCTGCCCATCAAAGCGCCACACGTCATATGTTGTCATACAACATAGTGGATTGTGGGTCCACGCAGTGCATCTGCCCAAAGGGATTACCCGAACCCGATTGCATGTTCCAGGAATTTGCAGCGCATGCGATGACGAAGCCGCCATCAAGTGCCACTCCCCATAGGAGAATGCAGCACCATCGAGGCCCCTCTGGCAACAAGCGGCAGGCGCCCGAACGTGCACCTGCAGCACATCCGGCACCCCATGCGGCCACCCCGTCGGCACTTCAATGCGCTCTTTTTTTGCAAGGGCAATTGTTTTTCTGCGCGCTTAGTTGTACGATGACCGTCAACAACATTGAAACCAGGAGACAACACATGACACTCACCCGCCGCAACGCCATCCTGGCGTGCACCGCCGCCCTCGCCGCCACCACCGCCACGGCCCAGACCGCCGCAGAGTGGCAACCCACCAAGACCCTGAAGCTGATCGTGCCCTACCCTCCCGGCGGCAGCTCGGACATCATTGCCCGCTCCATCAGCCAGCCCCTGTCGGAACTGCTCAAGCAGACCGTCATCGTGGAGAACAAGCCCGGCGCCAACGGCAACCTGGGCGCGGACTTCGTGGCCAAGGCCGAGCCGGACGGCTACACCATGCTGCTGTGCGACGTGGGCGCCCTGGCCATCAGCCCCTCGGTCTACACCAGGCTGGCGTTCGATCCCTCCAAGGACCTGCGCGGCGTGACCATGCTGGCCTACTCGCCCCACCTGCTGGTGGTGCACCCCTCGGTCAAGGCCAACAACCTCAAGGAACTGATCGCACTGTCCAAGACAGCGGACCTGAACTTCGCCGTCACCGCCACCGGCAGCGCACCGCACCTGGCCGGTGTGGCGCTGGAGCGTGCCAGCGGCGCGCGCTGGCAGTACATCCCCTACAAGGGCGGGGTCACGGCCATCCAGGACACCGTGGCCGGTCAGACCCAGGTGCTGATGAACGGCATGCTGGCCACCCTGCCCCAGGTGCAGAACGGCAAGCTCAAGGTGCTGGGCGTGTCCAAGTCCACGCGCATGCCGCTGATCGGCGACGTGCCCACCATCGCCGAGCAAGGCGTGCCCGGCTACGAGTCCGGCACCTGGCAAGGCATTCTGCTGCCCCGCGGCACGCCCGAAGCCGTGGTGCAGCGGCTGAACAAGGCGTTGATCACCGCCATCCGCTCGCCCGACATCCGCTCGCGCCTGGCCGGCCAGGGCGCGGAGGTGGTGACCATGACCCCCACCGAACAGGACCAGTTCTTCGCCAAGGAGCGTGCGCGCTGGGCCTCCGTGGTGAAGGCCGCCAATATCAAGCTCGACTGAGCATCCGCCTCTTTTTTCACATCACCGCCCCGCCACCACCATGAACCCGCAAGAACTCAAATCCATCATGGGCTCCGGCCTGCTCTCGTTCCCCGTCACGGACTTCGACGCTGCGGGCAACTTCAACCCCAAGGGCTATGCCGCGCGCCTCGAATGGCTGGCCCCCTATGGCGCCAGCGCCTTGTTCGCCGCTGGCGGCACGGGGGAGTACTTCTCGCTGTCGGGCCCCGAGTACGGCGAGGTCGTCAAGACCGCCGTGGACACCTGCCGCGGCAAGGTGCCCATCATTGCCGGCGCCGGCGGCCCCACCCGCACCGCCATCGCCCATGCCCAGGAGGCCGAGCGCCTGGGTGCCCACGGCATCCTGCTCTTGCCCCACTACCTGACCGAAGCCGGCCAGGAGGGTTTGATCGAGCATGTGGCTGCGGTCTGCAACAGCGTGAAGTTCGGCGTCATCGTCTACAACCGCGACCGCACCAAGCTGACCGCGAACTCGCTGGCGATCCTGGCCGAGCGCTGCCCCAACCTGATCGGCTTCAAGGACGGCGTGGGCAACATCGAGACCATGTCCTCGATCTTCATGAAGATGGGTGACCGCTTCTCCTACCTGGGCGGCCTGCCCACGGCCGAGGTGTATGCGGCAGCGTACAAGGCGCTGGGCACGCCGGTGTACTCGTCTGCGGTGTTCAACTTCATCCCCAAGACGGCGATGGACTTCTACAAGGCCGTGGCGGCCGACGACATGGCCACGCAGCACCGGTTGCTCAAGGAGTTCTTCATGCCCTACCTGGACATCCGCAACCGGATGGAAGGCTATGGCGTGAGCATCATCAAGGCCGGCGCCACCCTCGTGGGCCATGGTGCGGGCCCGGTGCGTGCGCCACTGACGGACTTGAAGCCCGCCGAGGTGGAAGCGCTCAAGGCGCTGATCGACAAGCTCGGTCCGCAGTAAGCGCCTCATAGGGCCTGGATCCCCAGGCCTTTTTTCGTGCAGATCAAGATCCTGGGCGTGTGGCAGCAGCAGGGCGGCAGCTGGAAGCTGCTGGCCCGCCAGGCAGCGCGTGTAGCGGCATAAGATCGCCACCATGGGACTGCAGCCCGAGCACTGTGGCCCGCCTTTTACAACGGTCGGCCCGGCTTACCGGGACTGGCCCATTTTCTTTTCTTCATGACCCAGCCCAAGCCCCGCCTCCTGCAAATCGCTCGTCTGCCGCTTCCCGCACTGGAGGTCGATCTGGCAGCCCGCTACGACGTGGTGTGCCTGTCCGACCAGGCCGACCCGGTGGCCTTGCTGGCAGAGCATGGGGCCAGCTTCACCGGTGTGGTCACGTCGGCATCCATCGGCCTCAAGGGTGAGGTGATTGCCGCCCTGCCGCGCCTGCAGGTGGTGAGCAGCTTCGGCGTGGGCTTCGATGCGCTGGACATTGCCGCCTGCCAGGCGCGCGGCATCCCGGTCGGCTACACGCCCGACGTGCTCAACGACTGCGTGGCCGACATGGCCTTCGCGCTGATGCTCGACGTGTCACGCGGCGTGGCCGCGAGCGACCGCTTCGTGCGCCGCGGCGAATGGCCCCGGGCCCGCTACGCGCCGCAGACCCGCGTGTCGGGCAAGCGCCTGGGGATCGTCGGCATGGGCCGCATCGGCCTGGCCGTGGCCGAGCGCGCCACCGGCTTTCGCATGGAGGTCGGCTACTACAACCGCCGCCCCGTCGAAGGCTCGCCGCTGCCTCGGTCGGAATCCCTGCTGGCACTGGCGCAGTGGGCCGACTACCTGGTGCTCACCGTGGCCGGCGGCGCCTCCACGCGCCACATGGTCAACCGCGAAGTGCTGAGCGCCCTGGGCCCCAAGGGCTACCTCATCAACGTGGCGCGCGGCAGCGTGGTGGACGAGGCCGCACTGGTCGAAGCACTGCAGCACAAACGCATCGCCGGTGCCGGGCTCGATGTGTTCGAAAACGAACCCCAGGTGCCGGCCGCGCTGGTGGACCTGGACAACGTGGTCCTCACCCCGCACACCGCCAGCGCCACCCACGAAACCCGCCGTGCCATGGCCGACCTGGTGCTGGAGAACCTGGAATCCTTCTACGCCACGGGCGCGGTGCGCGTGCCGGTGCCGGCTGCCTGATGCAGGAAGCCCCCGCCGGCATGCACTGGGCACCGGAGCCATTCACAGCAAGCTCACCCCCCTGGGCGTGACGAAGCTCGTCTCTCGCGCCACGTTCACGAAGTCCTTCAGGCAGGGCCGCGCCGCCGCGCCGATGGGCCGCTTCGCCACATAGCCCATAGCCCCGGTCCAGTTAGCCCTGCACCGCTCAAGCGGCAGAGCGGCCACACCGCGCCGACTGGCTGCACGCCTGCGGGCTCCAGCACCTGGCTGGCTTAAACCACCTTGCGTGCTTCAGCCAGCTTGACCAGCACCTGCAGCGCGCGGTTCAGCGGCGTGGGCACGCCCAGCGCCGCGCCACGGCGCACCACATAGCCATTGAGGTGGTCGATCTCGCTGGGCTTGCCGCGCGCCAGGTCCTGCGCGGTGGATGAATACTGGCCCGGCATGGTGGCCGCAATGCCGCGCACGGCCGCCTGTATGTCGCCGGGGATGGCGACACCATCGGCCTGGGCCACGGCCAGGCACTCGGCCACGGTGTCGGCGATCACGTCCGTCACGCCCGGCACCAGCACCAGCGGGCCATAGGGTTGCTGCGCCAGGGCCGACAGCGCGTTGTAGGCGCAGTTGAGCACCAGCTTGGCCCAGAGTGCGCCGCGCACATTGTCCGAGATCTGCGTGGGAATGCCGGCGGCGGCGAACTGTGCCGCGACCTCTTCGCTGCGCGGCGACGGCGCGATCACCAGCTCGCCCCGGCCATGGTGCTGCACATGGCCGGGCCCGGCCATGGCGGTGGCCACATAGACCACGGCCGCCGCCACGGGTGTGCTGGCGTCCAGCACGGCGCGCACGCGCTCGTCGTTGTCCGCCCCGTTCTGCAGCGTGAGCACCAGGGCCCCCGGCGCCAGGTGCGGGCGTATCGCGCGCGCCGCGTCTTCCGAATCCGAGGACTTGACGCAGAACAGCACCACGTCGGCCCCCTGCACCGCGCTGGCTTCGGTGCTGGCTGCGAGAGGCACCTGCACGTCGAGCACCGCCGTCTGCAGGCGCAACCCCTGCTGCTGCACTGCCTGCACATGGGCCAGGCGGCCGATGAGCGTGACTGGGTGGCCCGCCCGCACCAGCAGTGCACCGTAGTAGCAGCCCACGGCACCGGCCCCCATGACAGCAATGCGCAGCAACGAAGTGGCAGGGGTATCAGGCGAAGCGGTCGTGGTCATGAAGGGTTCCAGGAAGAAAAGGGATGGCCGGCAGGCGCCAGGCAGTGTCTTCGGGCCGCCGGCTGCCCGCCCGCCCGACCCCGCAATAACCCCTGGTAACAACTCAGGAATTAATTAGCTGCCGAGACAATGATTGTCTAGTCAATTAAATTCCTGACCATGACATCGACACCACCCCCCTCTTCGTCCGACGTGTCCTTCTATGGCAACGGCCACAGCCCTGCCGAGGAGAGCGTGGGCTACCTGATGCGCAAGGTGATGTCGTCCATCCGCACGCAGGCGGACGCACAGCTGTCCACCCACGACCTGACTTTCGCGCAGTGGCTGCCGCTGTTCAAGATCTCCAAGTTCCAGGCCTTGACGGGCCAGGCCGCCGCCACGGTGGCCGTGATGGCACGCGAGCTGGAGACCGACGCGGCCTCCATGACGCGCACGCTGGACCGTCTGGAAGCCAAGGGATTGGTGCTGCGCGAACGCTCGACCACCGACCGGCGCGTGGTGCACGTGGTGCTCACGCCCGAAGGCGAGGCCGTGGCCGCCAAGGTGCCCCCGGTGCTC
This sequence comes from Acidovorax sp., assembly GCF_034519795.1. GTDB lineage: Bacteria > Pseudomonadota > Gammaproteobacteria > Burkholderiales > Burkholderiaceae_C > Acidovorax. The sequence continues at coordinate 57,937 of NZ_JAXHOB010000031.1, read as the reverse complement.
GCCGAAGTGCTCAACAACCACCTGCGCGGTTTCACCCGCGATGAATGGCAGCTGCTGCTCAGCATGCTGCGCCGCATGCTGGCCAACGGCGATGCCGTGCGCCAGGAACAACAACAGCAGCCACCAGCCGCCTGAACCGGCCGCCCTGCCCCCGGATCCCCCTCAAGAGATAGCAGACATGTCACCATCCGCCACTCCCCTGTCCACCCGTGCCGCCATGGCGGCCCATTTCGCCGTGTCGGCCGTCGCGCTGGCGGCCGCCATCTTCCTGGTCGGTTGCGCCAGCCCCGGCGCAGCGCACACACCACTGGCACAGACCACGCCGGCCGCGCTGGGCCTGAATGCAGCGGCCGCCGAGTCGGCCGCCCCCTCGCAGTGGTGGACCACCTTGGGCGATGCCCAGCTCAATGCCCTGATCGACAAGGCCCTGCAGGGCAGCCCCAGCCTGGCCGTGAGCCGTGCCCGCCTGGAGCAGGCCGTGGCACTGAGCCAGGTGCGCGAAGCCGCCAATGGCCCGCAGGTGAACCTGGGCGTGGACGCCACACGCCAGCGCTACACCGCCAACGGCCTGGTGCCCGCCCCGGTGGCCGGCAACACCTACAACAGCGGCACGGTGCAGGCCAGCTTCAGCTGGTCGCCCGACTTCTTCGGCCAGCATGCAGCCGAGCTGCAGGCGGCCCTGGGCCAGGCCCGCGCCGCGCAGGCCGATGCCGCCGCCGCTGCCAACACCCTGGCCGCCCAGGTGGGCCGCAGCTATGTGGCGCTGGCGCGCCTGGTGTCGCAGCGCGAAGTGGCCGTGCGGGCCCTTGCGCAGCGCGAAGAGCAGCGCCGCCTGACCAACGACCGCGTGGCCGCGGGCCTGGACAGCCAGGTCGAGCTGACCCAGGCCCAGGCCGCCGTGCCCGATGCCCGCACGCAGATCGAGGCCCTGGACGAGCAGATCACGCTGGCGCGCCGCCAGGTGGCCGTGCTCACCGGCCAGGCGCCCGATGCGCTCACCACCCTGACCCCGCAACTGGCCGCCCTGCAGCCCGTGCCCGTGCCCGAGGCCCTCGGCGCCGACCTGCTGGGCCGCCGCCCCGACGTGGTCGCCGCACGCTGGCGCGTGGAGGCTGCGACCCAGGGCGTGAAGGTGGCGCGCACGGAGTTCTACCCCAACATCAACATCGGCGCCTTCATCGGCCTGAACTCGCTGGGGCTGGACAATCTGTTCAACGCCGGCTCGCGCCAGATGGGCGTGACGCCCGCGCTGCGCCTGCCGATCTTCGACGGCGGCCGGCTGCGCGCCCAGTTGGGCGGGCGCCAGGCCGAGCTCGATGCCGCCATCGCCCAGTACAACGGCATGGTGCTCGACGCCGTGAAGGAGGCCGGCGATGCCATGGCCTCGGCGCAGTCGCTCACGCGCCAGCAGGCGCTGCAGGACGATGCCGCCGCCAGCGCCGAAAAGGCCTACCGCTTCGCACAGGAGCGCTACCGCGCGGGCCTGGGCAACTACCTGGTGGTGCTCTCCACCGAAAGCCAGGTGCTGGCCCAGCGCCGCCTGGCCGTGGACCTGCGCGCACGCCAGCTCGACACCCGCCTGCAACTGATGAAGGCCCTGGGCGGCGGCTGGACGGACGACACCGCCACGCTGCAGACCGCAGCGCGCTGACCCCGATACCTCCATAAAACCACACAACAAGCACATCCCGAAGGACCCTTGCCATGAGCGAACCCCTTGCCACCCAGAAAGACGCCACCAACCCCGCGCGCCGCCGCGGCCTGACCCTGATCGCCGCCGCCGTGGCCCTTGCCGCCATCGGCTGGGGCGCCTGGCACTGGGCCAATGGCCGCCACATGGAAACCACCGACAACGCCTACGTGGCGGGCAACGTGGTGCAGATCACGCCGCAGGTCGGCGGCACCGTGGTCTCCATCGGTGCGGACGACACCGACTACGTCAAGGCCGGCCAACTGCTGGTCAAGCTCGACCCCGCCGACGCCCGCGTCGCGCTGGAGCAGGCCGAGGCCCAACTGGCGCAAACGGTGCGCGAAGTGCGCACGCTGTTCGCCAACAACTCCACCCTCAAGGCCCAGGTCAGCCTGCGCAGCGCCGACCTGGCCCGCGCCCAGGCCGATGCCGCGCGCCTGCAGGATGACGTGGCCCGCCGCGCCCCGCTGATGGCCAGCGGCGCCGTGGGCAAGGAAGAGTTCCAGCACGCAACGGCCCAGGTCACGGCCGCCAAGAGCACGGTGGCCGCCGCCCAGGCCGCCGTGGTGGCTGCGCAGGAGCAACTGGCCGCCAGCCAGGCGCAGACCGAAGGCACCTCGATCGAGCAGCACCCCAACGTGCAGCGTGCCTCGGCCCGCGTGCGCGAGGCCTACCTGGCCGTGCAGCGCGCCCAGTTGCTGGCACCGCTGGACGGCCATGTCGCCAAGCGCGGCGTGCAGGTGGGCCAGCGCGTGCAGGCCGGCGCCCCGCTGATGACGCTGGTGGCGCTGAACGATCTGTGGGTGGACGCCAACTTCAAGGAAAGCCAGCTGCAGAACCTGCGCATCGGCCAGCCCGCCGAGCTGGTGGCCGACGTGTACGGCACCAAGGTGGTCTACCACGGCAAGGTGACGGGCCTGGGTGCCGGCACCGGCGCCGCGTTTGCCCTGCTGCCCGCGCAGAACGCCACGGGCAACTGGATCAAGGTGGTGCAGCGCGTGCCCGTGCGCATTGCCCTGGACCCCAAGGAAGTGAGCGAACACGCACTGCGCGTGGGCCTGTCGATGGACGTGAAGGTGGACACCGCCGACCAGAGCGGCAAGACCCTGTCGGACACGCAGCGCAACACACCCGTGGCCTCCACGGCGGTGTTCGACGCGCAGTTCAAGGCCGCTGACGACGAGGTGGCGAACATCATCGCCGCCAACCTGGGCCGCAAGGCCGTGGCCGTGGCCTCACCCAAGGTGACCCAGGCCCAGGCCAGCCCGGCGGTGCAGTCGCAGCACCACGCATCGGCGCCCGTGCGCACGCCCGTGGTGCAGTAAGCGGGGCCTCGCATGAGCACCGCCAACCCCACTGCGGACCAGGGGGCCGCGCCAGCGGCGCCCCCGGCACCTGCAGCACCGCCAGGCCCACCCTCGGCCTACCCACCGCTGCAGGGCGCGGCCCTGCTGCTGGGCACGCTGTCGCTGTCGCTGGCCACGTTCATGAACGTGCTGGATTCGTCCATCGCCAACGTTTCCATCCCCGCCATTGCCGGCGACCTGGGCGTGAGCCCGGGCCAGGGCACCTGGGTCATCACCAGCTTCGGCGTGGCCAATGCCATCTCGGTGCCGCTCACGGGCTGGCTCACGCAGCGCTTCGGCGCCGTGCGGCTGTTCACCATGAGCGTGCTGCTGTTCGTGCTGACCTCCTGGCTGTGCGGCTTTGCCTCGTCGCTGGAGATGCTGGTTTTCTTCCGCGTGCTGCAGGGCCTGGTCGCCGGGCCGATGATCCCGCTGTCGCAAACGCTGCTGCTGGCCAGCTACCCGCGCGCCCTGGCAGGCACGGCGCTGGCCCTTTGGGGCGTGACCACGCTGGTCGCGCCCGTGGTCGGGCCGCTGCTGGGCGGGTGGATCACGGACAACATCTCCTGGCCGTGGATCTTCTACATCAACGTGCCCGTGGGGCTGCTGGCTGGCGTGCTCACCTGGGGCATCTACCGCAAGCGCGAGACGCCGATCCGCAAGTTGCCGATCGACACCGTGGGCCTGTCCCTGCTGGTGCTGTGGGTGGGCGCGCTGCAGCTCATGCTCGACAAGGGCAAGGAGCTCGACTGGTTCGCCTCCACCGAGATCATCGTGATGGCGGTGGTAGCCGTGGTGGGCTTCGCCGTGTTCCTGGTCTGGGAGCTCACCGACAAGCACCCGGTGGTGGACCTCAAGCTCTTCAAGGGCCGCAACTTCACCTTCGGGGCGCTGGCGCTGTCGGTGGCCTACGCGCTGTTCTTCGGCAATGTGGTGCTGCTGCCGCTGTGGCTGCAGCAGTGGATGGGCTACACTGCCACCTCGGCCGGCATGGCGCTGGCGCCGGTGGGCATCTTCGCCATCCTGCTCACGCCGCTGGTGGGCAAGAAGGTGGGCCAGTGGGATCCCCGGCGCATGGCGACGGGGGCGTTCATCGTCTTCGGCATCGTGCTGTGGATGCGCTCGCAGTTCACGGTGCAGACCGACTTCATGCACATTCTGATCCCCACCCTGCTGCAGGGTGCGGCGATGGCGTTCTTCTTCATCCCGCTGACCACGCTGACGCTGTCGGGCATTGCGCCCGAGCGCATCCCGGCCGCTGCCGGCCTGAGCAACTTCGTGCGCATCACCGCAGGGGCCATGGGGACGTCGATCGCCACCACGCTGTGGGAGAGCCGCGCCGCCATGCACCATGCCCACCTGACCGAGGGCCTGGTGCAGGGCCAGGGCGTGTTCGCCCTCACGCTGGACAACCTGATGGCATCGGGCCTCACGCAGCTGCAGGCGCTGGCCCAGGTCAACCGGCTGATCGACCAGCAGGCCTTCACGCGCGCGGCCAACGACATCTTCCTCGGATCGGCCGGGCTGTTCCTGCTGCTGATCGGGCTGATCTGGCTGACCCGGCGGCCCGCGCAGGGTGGCGCGGGCTCGGCCGACGCGGCGGGCGCGCACTGAAAGCGCCTCGCCCACCGATCTGAAAAACGGTGGCCCGCATCGCGCAGGCCACCGCTTTTTCACGGCGCCAAACGGCGCGGGAGACGGAAGGCGCGCATCCCACACCGCGTGTCGGAAAAGGCTGACACGGCCCCGCGCTGATGGCCTTCTGGCGACTTGAGGGCGCACACGAACAATGCAGTCACCACAACAAAAGGAACTGCCATGTCGCTCTCCCTCATTCTCCTGATCGTCCTGATCCTCATCCTCGTCGGCGCGCTGCCCACCTGGGGCCACAGCCGTTCGTGGGGCTACGGACCCAGCGGCGGCATCGGCCTGGTGGTGCTGATCCTGGTGATCCTGCTGCTCATGGGCAGGATATAAACCTCCGACGGCCCGCAGAGGGCCCAGAGCAAAAAGCGTGGCCTGGCCACGCTTTTTGCTTTTTTGAAGGTGCAGGGGGCTGGGTCAGGCCACCTTGCGCAGTTGCGCATTGGCAAAGGCCGTGGTGAGCTGCGCCAGCTCGGCCTGGTTGACGACGCCGTTGGCATTGCCATGGCGGTCCACCAGGTGCAGCAGCGATTGCGACAGCTCGCTGCCGCCCTTGGTCCCTGACGTGGCGGCGACCCCCTTGAGGAATTCATCGCGCGAAATCGCGCCGTCCTGGTTGGCGTCGAAGCCCGCGGCCAGTTGTTCCTTTTGTGCATCCGTGGCGCCAAAGCGGGCGAGCAGTTCCTGGAAATCCTTTTTGGACACCGAACGGTCGGCCTGTGAAGCCGTCAGCGCCGTGCCCGCATCGGCAGCCGCGCGCGTGCCCAGCGGGCCATCGAGCTTGCCGGAGGTCATCAGGACGCCCTTGCCGGCAAAGCCGGTCAGGGCCTCGGCCTCCTTGCTCAGGGTGACCACGGCCGAGGGTTCGGCCGCAGTTGGCTGGCTGGCGCGCGAAGAGGCCGCCGACTTGCTACCCGAGGCGGCGTTGTAGAGAAAGGACGCGACCGACGCGAGGCCGGAAATGAGGGGAGACATGGCCACTGGACTCCTGTGGGGTCGGCTGCCGATGCTTCAGGGCAAAGCACCAGGGCACACCATCGCCCGGTGCTCCAGATTAACGCGTACCGAGCCCAGGCAATGGGCAGAAAAGCGGCGCTGCACAGCCGCTTTTCGCGGCCATGCACCTACTTCAGCACATAGCTGGCCAGCACGCTCTGCACATCGTAGATGCTGAGCTTCTTGTTGAACTGCTTCTGGAACGGGGTGGCGCTGCCCGAGATCCAGATCTTGAGCTCGGCATCGAGGTCGAAGGTGCCACCGGTCTCGATGCTGAAGTGGGTGATGCTTTTGTAGGGCAGTGAGTGGTATTCGACCTTGCTGCCCGTGATGCCCTGCTTGTCCACCAGCACCAGGCGCTTGTTGGTGAAGACGAAGTAGTCGCGGATGAGCTGGTAGGCATGCTCCACGACTTCGCCCGGCATCAGGATGCGGGCGAACTCTTCCTGAATCTTGGATGCATCGATCTTGGATGCATTGCCCATCACGCCGTCCAAAAGGCCCATGGTCGTCTCCTCGGTTGCAATGGGGGCATCGTAGCGGGGCTACCGATAGCCCTGCCCGAAGGCCACGAATTCGCCCGTGAGCCGCCCGACTGCCTGCCCCTGGTACATCAGCACCGAGGTCTGCTCGATGCGGCCCAGCCCCTTGCGCTCGAACACGCGCACGAAGGCACGCCAGGCCTGCTCGCTGGGCGCCTCGGCCACGGCAGTGAAGGTGCCGTCGATGGGCAGGCCGTATTCCATGGTGTTGCGCTGGATCACCAGACGGCTGCCCAGGCCGTGTGCGGACAGCCGCAGGTGCAGCATGGACCAGGCGGCCAGGATGGCCACGGCCGATGCGCTGCCGCCGAACACGGTCTCGCGGTGGTTGATGTTGGGCGCCAGGGGTGCGCTCAACACCACGCGCTCGAGCGAGGCCTCCAGCACGGACACGGCCATCGCGCCGGACAGGGGAATGTGCTGGTGCAGGTAGGCCTTCAGGTCGTCGTCAGGTTTCATGCGGTGCTTTCGGATGCAGCGGCGAGCGGCTGCGGATCACGGTAAACGATGTGGAGCACGCCTTCGTGGCCACGGGCGAGCGCCTCGCGCAGGAAGGGTGGGCGCAGGTCCAGGCCCGCCAGTGCGGACAGTTCGAACCAGGCGAACTCCAGGCGCCGGCCGCCTTCCACGCCTTCGTAAGGCCCTGGGGACCGGTCCAGCAGGCTGGCCGGCTGCGGGTGCACCTGCAGGTACAGGCCGGTCTCGTGGTACGCCATGCCGGCATAGACAAAGAAGTTCTCCACCACGCAGGCCAGCGCGCCGGGCACCACCGCCAGGCCCAGCTCCTCCTGCATTTCGCGCACCAGGGCCTCGCCAGCGCTCTCGCCAGCCTCGATGCCGCCACCGGGCAGGGCCCAGAAGGCATCGCCTTCGGCGCGGTGCAGCAGCACCTGCCCGGGGCGCGTGATGATGGCGGCGGCGCGCAGGCGCATGAGGGGCTGCAGGGATGTGGAAGCGGTGGAAACGACGGCAGACAGGGTCATGGACCGATCCTATCGCTGGAATCCTCCAGGCCAGGCAGCAGCAGCCCCTGCTGCGCCGCCACCGTCTCGCGCAGAAAGGCCCAGGTGGCCTGCATGCGCGCCACATGCTTGTTCTCCTCGGGCATGGACATCCAGAAGGTGCGCGTGAAGCGTGCCTTGCCGGGTAGCACGAGGGTGAGGGCCGGGTCCTGCGCGGCGACGAAGGCCGGCAGCACCGCCAGCCCGGCACCAGCGCGCACCGCCTCGTACTGCGCGAGGATGCTGGTGCTGCGCAGCGCAAAGCGCGCGGGGCGGTGCAGTTCGTCCAGGATCTGCAGCTCCTTGGTGAACAACAGGTCGTCCACATAGCTGATGAAGCTGTGGCCGCGCAGCTCGTCCGCCGTGTGGATCGGTGGATGGCGCGCCAGGTAGTCGCGCGTGCCGTAGAGCTGCAGCACGTAGTCGGTGAGCTTGACCACCAGCACCGCGCCGCGCGCCGGGCGCTCCAGCGAGATCACGATGTCCGCCTCGCGCCGCGACAGGTGCACCAGGCGCGGCAGGGCCAGCAGGTCCAGCACCAGGCCCGGGTGCTGCAGCGCAAAGTGCGCCAGCTGCGGCGCCAGCACCAGGTTGCCAAAGCCCTCGGTGGTGCCGATGCGCACCAGGCCCTGCAGGCCCTGGCGCACGCCGGGGGCGGCGTTTTCCACCGCCAGGAAGGCGGCCTCCATGGCCTCGACCTGGGGCAGCAGCGCGCGGCCCGCCTCGGTCAGCCGGTGGCCGCCGGCCTCGCGCGCGAACAGCGCCGAGCCGACCTGCTTTTCGAGCGCCTGGATGCGGCGCGCCACCGTGGTGTGGTCCACGGTGAGGCGGCGCGCCGCGCCCACCAGGGTGCCGGCACGGGCCAGTTCCAGAAAGTAGCGCAGGTTGTCCCAGTCCATGGAAGCTCTCGATTGTCGTGCAGTGCGCACATGCACGGCGGTGGAGGTGTCTTGTGCATTTTTGCAAACCTTGTGCGCAGTATTGTCTATTGTCTCCACAATTTTGCACAGCTACCATGCGCAGGTTGCCCGCTTTCGCGCCCCCTATTTTTTCAGGAGACAACCCGATGAACGCACCCACCTCTTCGGCCGTACTGGCCCCCACCGTCAAGCTGCTGATCGGCGGCCAGTTCATCGAGTCCAAGACCACCGAGTGGCGCGACGTGGTGAACCCCGCGACGCAGCAGGTGCTGGCCCGCGTGCCGTTTGCCACCGCCGAGGAGATCGATGCCGCCGTGGCCTCCGGCAAGGAAGCCTTCAAGACCTGGAAGAAGACGCCCATCGGCACTCGCGCGCGCATCTTCCTCAAGTACCAGCAGCTGATCCGCGAGAACATGGCCGAGCTGGCCGCCATCCTCACGGCCGAGCAGGGCAAGACCCTGCCCGACGCCGAAGGCGACGTGTTCCGCGGCCTGGAAGTGGTGGAACACGCCGCTGCCATCGGCAACCTGCAACTGGGCGAGCTGGCCAACAACGTGGCCGGCGGTGTGGACACCTACACCCTGATGCAGCCCCTGGGCGTGTGTGCGGGCATCACGCCCTTCAACTTCCCGGCGATGATCCCGCTGTGGATGTTCCCGATGGCGATCGCCACGGGCAATACCTTCGTGCTCAAGCCCTCCGAGCAGGACCCGATGGTGACCATGCGCCTGGTGGAGCTGGCGCTGGAAGCCGGCGTGCCCCCGGGCGTGCTCAACGTGATCCACGGCGGCGAAATGGCCGTGAACGCGATCTGCGACCACAAGGACATCAAGGCGATCAGCTTCGTCGGCTCGACCAAGGTGGGCACCCATGTCTACAACCGCGCCAGCCTGGCCGGCAAGCGCGTGCAGTGCATGATGGGCGCCAAGAACCATGCCATCGTGCTGCCCGACGCCAACAAGGAGCAGACCCTGAATGCCCTGGCCGGCGCGGCCTTCGGTGCGGCCGGCCAGCGCTGCATGGCGCTGTCGGTGGTGGTGCTGGTGGGCGAGGCGCAAAAGTGGATTCCCGACCTGGTGGCCAAGGCCAAGACCTTGAAGATCAGCGCCGGCACCGAAAAGGGCACGGACTTGGGCCCGGTGGTCTCGTGCGCCGCCAAGGAGCGTGTGGAAGGCCTGATCGCGCGCGGCGTGGCCGATGGCGCGACGCTGGAACTCGATGGCCGCAACCCCGAGGTGGCCGGCTATGAAAAGGGCAACTTCGTGGGCCCCACGGTGTTCAGCGGCGTCAAGCCCGGCATGAGCATCTACGAGCAGGAAGTCTTCGGCCCCGTGCTGTGCCTGTCGGCCGCGGCGGACATCGATGAAGCCATCGCCTTCATCAACGACAACCCCAACGGCAACGGCACCGCCATCTTCACCCAGTCGGGTGCGGCGGCGCGCAAGTTCCAGGAAGAGATCGACGTGGGCCAGGTCGGCATCAACGTGCCGATCCCCGTGCCGGTGCCGCTGTTCTCGTTCTCGGGTTCGCGCGCTTCCAAGCTCGGCGACCTGGGCCCCTACGGCAAGCAGGTCGTGCTGTTCTATACGCAGACCAAGACGGTGACGGCGCGCTGGTTCGACGACAGCACCATCTCGCACGGCGTCAACACCACCATCAGCCTGAAATAAGGCAAAGGCCCCAGGCGGCATGGCGCAGCGGCAGGGCATGGTGAAATCGGTGCATGCACCGTGACCTCCCTTCCCTGCTGCGTGCCGCAGCCTGCAGCCTGCCCTTGCTCATGGGCTCTTCCCTTGCCTTCGCCCAGGCCGGCGCCGCTTGCCGCCCGGGCGGTACGGTGGCCGAGACCAATGCCTGCGCGGTGCAGGATTTCCAGGCCGCCGATACGACCATGGCCGTGCTCTACGCCGACGTGATGCGCGCCCTGTCGGCGCACGAGCGCCCGCAACTGCGCCAGGAGCACACGGCCTGGCTGCGCGCGCGCACCACGCAGTGCAAGCAAGCCACGCGGGCCAGCGAGCAGCAGCCTGATGGCCCACGGATCTACCACGAGTGCCTGACCCGTGAGACGCAGGAGCGCCGCAAGGGGCTGATGCGCTGGCTCTCCATGGACAGCCCCGCAAAGCCCTGAGGCACCGACAGAACAACAAGGATCACAGAGACATGGACTTCGAGCTCTCCGAAGAACAACGCGCCTTCGCCCAGACGGCCCGCGACTTTGCGCGGGCCGAGTTCGCGCCGCATGCCGCGCACTGGGATGCCGAAGGCATCTTCCCCAAGGAGGCCATCGCCAAGGCCGGCGAGCTGGGCTTTTGTGGCCTGTACGCGCCCGAGGCGGCGGGTGGCCTGGCCCTGCCCCGGCTCGATGCCACGCTGGTCTTCGAGGAAATGGCGGCGGTGGACCCGTCCACCACGGCCTTCATCACCATCCACAACATGGCCACCTGGATGCTGGGCACCTGGGCCACGCCGGCCGTGCGCGACCACTGGGGGCCCCTGCTGACCACGGGCGAAAAGCTCGCCTCCTACTGCCTGACCGAGCCCGGCGCGGGCTCGGACGCGGCCTCGCTCAAGACCCGGGCCGAGCTGGTGGGGCATGAGTACGTGATCAATGGCGCCAAGGCCTTCATCTCGGGCGCGGGCGCCACCGATGTGCTGGTGCTGATGGCGCGCACGGGCGATGCGGCCTCGGGCGCGGGCGGCATCTCGGCCTTTGCGGTGCCGGCCGATACACCGGGCATCAGCTACGGCAAGAAGGAAGAAAAGATGGGCTGGAACAGCCAGCCCACGCGCACCATCAGCTTCGACAACGTGCGCATTGCGGCCGACCACCTGCTCGGCCGCGAGGGCGAGGGCTTCAAGATCGCGATGAAGGGCCTGGACGGCGGGCGCATCAACATCGCCACCTGCTCGGTGGGCGCGGCCCAGGGTGCGCTCACGCAGGCCCAACAGTACATGCACGACCGCAAGCAGTTCGGCAAGCCGATTGCGAGCTTCCAGGCGCTGCAGTTCAAGCTGGCCGACATGGCCACCGAGCTCGTGGCCGCGCGCCAGATGGTGCGCATGGCGGCCAGCAAGCTCGACGCCGGCGACCCGAATGCGAGCACCTACTGCGCCATGGCCAAGCGCTTTGCCACCGACGTGGGCTTCAACGTCTGCAACGAGGCCCTGCAGCTGCATGGAGGCTACGGCTATATCCGCGAGTACCCGCTGGAGCGCCTGCTGCGCGATGCGCGCGTCCACCAGATCCTGGAAGGCACGAACGAGATCATGCGCGTGATCATCGCGCGGCGCATGCTCGATGGCGATGCGCCGGACGTGATCCGCTGAGTCTGCACCCACCACCATGCCCGCCCGCCCGCTCTCCGACGAGACCCTGCACCTGATAGCCGCCGTACGCACCGCGCTCGAAGGGCGCAGCGATGTGGAGGAGCGCACCATGTTCGGCTGCCACTGCTTCTTCGTGGACGGCAAGCTGTGCATCGGCATCAAGGGCGAAGAGCTGCTGGTACGCCTGCCGCCAGGGCGGCACCAGGAGTTCCAGGAGATGCAGAACACGCGCGAGCTGTCGCCCGGTGGCGGCATGAAGGGCTACTTCTGGATCGAGCCCAATGGCTACGCCACGCGTGCGCAGTGGAACTTCTGGGTGCAGGAGGCCCTGGCCTACAACCCGCTGGCCAAGGCCACGCCCAAGCGCAAACCCGCCCCGGCGAAGACCGCGAAGACCGAGCCGACGGCCAAGAAGAAGCCAGCAGCCAAGCGCCACAGCATTTTCGAGGCCGACGACTGAGCCTACCGCCAAGGAAACCACCAGCATGCCCCTTCGCATCGTCCGCCTCGGCACCCCACGCGCGCCCGACGAAGGCACCCGCATCGGCACCGTTCGGCGCCCGCCGCGTGGCGTGCCCAAGGCCGAGTTCGCCAGCCAGGACTGGTACGACGTGTGGTACCCGCTGCTCTCTCCCAGCCGGGAATTGATGCAGCAAGGCCAGCAGGCCCAGAGCGACAAGGAGTGGCAGGCCTTCGTCAAACATTTCCGCAAGGAGCTGGCCCAGCCCGAAGCCGCCCGCACGCTGGACCTGCTGGCCACCTTGTCGCACCACAGTGCCCTGTCGGTCGGCTGCTACTGCGAGAACGAGGCGCGCTGCCACCGCTCGGTGCTGCGCGAGGAACTCGCCAGCCGGGGTGCGGACATCGCCACTGACCCCCTTTCCACATCACAACGACACCAAGGAGATATGAGCATGAAAATCGCATTCATCGGTCTGGGCAACATGGGCGGCCCCATGGCCGTGAACCTGCACAAGGCGGGCCACGAAGTCCGGGCCTTCGACCTCTCGCAGCCCGCGCGCGACAAGCTGGCCGCCGACGGCGTGGGCATCGCCGCCGACGCCCATGCCGCCGTGCAGGGCGCCGAGGTCGTCATCAGCATGCTGCCCGCCAGCCAGCATGTGGACAGCCTGTTCCTGGGCGCTGGCGAGCTGCTGGCCCAACTGCCGGCCGGCACGCTGGTGATCGACTGCTCCACCATCGCCGCCGCCACCTCGCGCAAGGTGGCCGAGGCCGCCCGGGCCAAGGGCGTGGCCTTCATCGACGCGCCGGTATCGGGCGGCACGGGCGGCGCGATTGCCGGCACGCTGACCTTCATGGTGGGTGGCGACGCGGCCGACCTGGAGCGCGCACGGCCTGTGCTCGAAAAGATGGGCGCCAACATCTTCCACGCCGGCGGTGTGGGCGCGGGCCAGACCGCCAAGATCTGCAACAACATGCTACTGGGCATTCTGATGGCCGGCACCAGCGAGGCGATTGCCCTGGGCGTGGCCAATGGCCTGGACCCCAAGGTGCTGTCGGAGATCATGCGCCGCAGCTCGGGCGGCAACTGGGCGCTGGAAAAGTACAACCCCATGCCCGGCGTGATGGAGACCGCCCCGGCCAGCAAGGGCTATGCGGGCGGCTTCGGCACCGACCTGATGCTCAAGGACCTGGGCCTGGCGCAGGAGAACGCCGCCGCCGTGAAGGCTGCCACGCCCCTGGGTGGCTTGGCGCGCAACCTGTATGCCGCGCACAGCCTGGCGGGCCATGGCGCGCTCGATTTCTCGAGCATCATCAAGTCCGTGCAAAAGCAGGGCTGATGCCCGGCACCGGCTTGCCGGTGCCTTTTTTTCAACCGCCGCGCGGGTTGAGCACCATGGAGTCGCGCTTGATCTCCACGTCGAACTGGCGCAGGAAGTTTTGGCCGAGCAGCGCATCGTCCTCGCTCTCGCCGGTATAGCCCGTGCCCACGCGCAGGCCAGCGACCTCCAGGTTGCGCACCGTCACCGACTGCGATGGGGTCACCCTCCCCTCGCGGTTGCCATTGGCCGTGCGGAAGGTGGTGGGCACACCGCCCGTGAGGCCGGCCTTCTTCGCGACCGCATCGGTCACCGCGATCAGGCTCGCGCCCGTGTCCACCATGAAGTTCACCGGCACACCATTGACGGTGCCCGCCACGCGGAAATGGCCGTCGTTGTGGCGCGGTATCACCAGAGAGCCGGTGGAGGTGACCGTGGCGCCGCGCGGCGCCATGAACAACTTCATGCCGAAGTACAGCACCCCCATGACCACCAGCCAGAAGGCGAGGATGGCCAGGGTGTTGGTGCGCAGTGCGCGGCGCGTCTGGTCGTCCGCTGGGGATGGTCGCTGATAGTCGTGTTCTTCGCCCATGGGCCTGGCATTCAAATACAGAGCCCCAAATCATAGGGCAGGTGCGGACCGCCGCCGGGCGGCAATTCAGGCGGCGGGCTGCAGGCCGCGCAAGAACTGCTGCTCGAACACATCGGCCGGCACGGGCCGGCTGAAGAGAAAGCCCTGGATCTCATCACAGCCGAGCCGCGCCAGCAGGCCGGACTGCTCCTCGGTCTCTACCCCTTCGGCCACCACCTTGAGCCCCAGCGAGTGGCCCAGGCTGATGATGGTCGACACCAGCGCACCGCCCTTGGGCCCTGCGGCGAGGTGCAGGATGAAGGAGCGGTCGATCTTGAGCGTATCGAGCGGCAGCCGGGCCAGGTAGCTCAGCGAGGAAAAGCCGGTGCCGAAGTCGTCCATGGCCACGGTGATGCCCATCTCGCGGATGGCATGCAGGCTCTGGGTGCTGTGCTCCACATCGTCCATCACCATGCTCTCGGTGATCTCCAGCTCCAGCCCGGCTGCAGCCTCTGGGTCGTGCGCCACGGCCGCGCGCACCTGCTCGATGAAGGCCCGGTGGCGCAGCTGCAGGAACGAGACGTTCACCGCCACCCGTATCGGCACCAGGCCTGCGGCACGCCAGCGCAGGTTGTCGGCCAGGGCCTGGCCCAGGGCCCAGCGGCCCACGTCGTAGATCAGGCCGGTCTCTTCGAGGATGGGGATGAACTGCCCCGGTGGCACCAGGCCGCGGCGCGGGTCGTTCCAGCGGATCAGGGCCTCGGCACCGGTCACCGCACTGCTGGCCAGGTGCAGCTTGGGCTGGTAGTGCAGCACGAACTGGCCGCGCTCCAGCGCTTCGCGCAGCTGGTTCTCCAGGCTCAGCGCCTCGGCCACGCGCAGGTTCATCTCCGAGGTGTAGAACATCAGCGCATCGGCCGATGCCTTGGCCTTCTTGAGCGCCGCCTCGGCATTGCGCAGCAGCCCTTCGGCATCGCCGCCATCCATGGGGAACAGCGCCACGCCCGCCTTGGCGGTGATACGCAGCTCCTGCGTGCCCAGCTGGAAGGGCTCGTCGAAGCAGGCGCGCATGAGGTGGTCCACGGCCATGGCCACCGCGCTCGCATCGCGCGCCTCGCACACGGCCACGCCGAAGCTGTTGACGCCGATGCGTGCCAGCATGTCCATCGCACTGGCATGCAACTGCAGGCGCTGCGCCACCAGCTTGAGCAGTTCGTCCCCGAGCGAGCGCCCCAGCGTGTCGTTGACGATGCGAAAGCGGTTCACGTCGATCAGCGCCACCCCGAGGAAGGGCGAGGGATGCGGCTTGTGGCCCTCGCGCGCGCGCATGTGCTGGTTCACGCGGTCCAGAAACAGCGTGCGGTTGGGCAGGGTGGTGATGTCGTCGTAGTAGGCCAGGTAGTTCAGGCGATCCGACTTTTCAAGGTGGTCGAGCGCGAAGCTGATGTCGCCGGCCAGCTCGCCCAGGAGCTTCATCTCGGTGGCATCGAAGAAGCTGGCCTCGTCGGAGAACAGCGCCATCACGCCCACCACCTCGTGCGCGACCATCAGGGGCAGCACCGCCAAAGAGGCCACCGAGCGGGCCAGCAGCCTGGCCGGCAGCAGCACGCGGGGATCGCCCTCGACCCGGTCGCAGACCACGGCGCGCTTTTCGCGCACCACCGTGGCCGTCAGGCTGTAGATGCCCGAGGGCTCGTCCGCGTACGAGAGGCGGCCGGCAAGGTCGTCGAAGAAATCCGGATCGGAGCCCGAAATCGCCATGGGGATCACCTGCTGTGCCGCGCGGTCCACCCGGCCGATCCAGGCCATGCGGAACTGCCCGTGCCGTACCGCGATGTCGCAGGACTGGGCAAACAGCTCCTGGCGGCTGCGCATGCGCACCAGCAGCGTGCTGATGCCACTGAGCACCGCGTAGACGCGGTTCAGGCGCTTGATCTTGTGCTCGGCCTCGCGCCGCTCGGTGATGTCCTCGCCCAGGCAGGCGATGCCCATGGCCTCGCCATCGACGGAGCGCAGCACCGTGTTGTTCCAGTACACCAGCCGCCGCCCGCCGGAGCGCGTGAGGATTTCCTGCTCGAAATGCCAGGTGGCCGGCCGGTCGGTCAGCATGTCTTCGAACACGCGCTGCATGCCGTCCATGCCCGGCGGCAGGAACAGCTCGAACCAGTTGCGCCCGAAGATCTCGCCGCGCTCCCAGCCCGTCAGGCGCAGCAGACAGTCGTTGCAGTAGGTGATGCAGCCGTTGCGGTCCAGCATCAGCGAGGCCATCTCGACCTTGTCGAGCAGTTCGTTGAAGCGCCGGTCGCTCTCGCGCAGCGCCTCCTCGGCCCGCTTTTGCGCCGTGACATCCTGGATGGTGTTGAACCAGCGCAGGCCGTCGGGAGCGGCGCCTTCGCCGGGCAGCGGCTCCATCACCTGGCGCAGGTGCAAGAGCGCCCCATCGGCGCGCCACAGGCGGTAGGTGAAGTCCATGCGAAGGCCTTCGCGCACCGCCTGCAAGGCCATGCTGCGCACCAGCGCACGGTCGTCGGCGTACACCATGCCGATCCATTCCCGGGCAGATGCCGGCATGGTGTTCGGATCGCGCCGCAGCATCTGCGCCAGCGTGTCGGGCCAGCTCTCGAACTGGCCGCCGGGTCCGCTGATGATGTGCGTGATCTTGGCCAGCAACTGCGCCCGGTGCAGCCCGGCCTCGCTGGCACGCAGTTCCTCCAGCGCCCGGCGCCGCTCGATCACCTCGATGTGCAGCTGCTCGGCATGGCGCTGCACCTCCAGGTAGAGGCTGCCGTTTTCATAGATGCGCCCGACCTGGGCCGCCAGGATGGACAGGATGCGCTCGTCCTCGGCGCTGAAGTGGTCGGCCCCCTCCTTGTTGGCCAGGCAGATCCAGCCGTAGGACGAGGCCAGCGAGGTGACCGGCGCCTCCAGGGCGCAGTACAGCGGCGGGTAGCCGGGCGGCAGGCCCGCCATCGTGGGGTCGCCGCCGGGATTGAGCAGCCGCTGCGAGCGGCGCTCCCTCTGCAGCCGCCCCAGCATGCCCGATGACATATCGGGCGCAGGCAGCGAGCGCGCCAGCACCGGGTCGATGCCGCTGGTGCACACCAGCGGGGCATCGCCCTTGCGCACGGCGCACAGCACGGCGTACTGCGCACCGATGAGTTCGCGCGCCCCGGTGCAGACCTTGTTGAGCAGCATGGCGGGGTCGCGCTCGGACGCCAGTTGCAGGTTGAGTTCGGTGAGCGCAGCCAGTCGCCGGTTGGTGGCCTCCAGCTCCACCACGTTGCCGCGCAGCTTGTCGGTCACCAGGCGCAGGTGCTGGGAGCGGAAGGCCGGCTCCAACAGCCCGGGGGATTCCTGGGATCCCTGTGCCGGCTGCGCCAGCGTGCGCTCGATGGCGGCCAGGATGTCCTGAGGCTCGCAGGGCTTGACCAGCACCTCCGAGACCCCTCCGGCCAGCGCCAGGCTGCGCGCCTGCTCCCCCTGGTAGTGGGCACTGTAGAAGATGACCCGGGTAGCCGCCAGCGCGGGATCGGAGCGCAACTGGCGCACGAACTCGTAGCCATCCACGGTCGGCATGAGGATGTCCGAGATCACCAGCGCCGGCCGCTCGGCGCGCACCAGGGCCAGCGCATCCGCACCGTCCACGGCCTCCAGGGCCTCATGGCCTCCGTGCCGCACCAGCGTGACGATCAGCGCCCGGTTGGGGGCCTGGTCGTCCACGACGAGGATCTTTGCCATGCCTGCCGCCCTCCTTGCTTGTTCATCACCGGGGCGGGCGCACCGCCCGCGATGCCGGCGCGAGATAGGCCTCGACCTGGCGCACGAAGCGCTCCGGATCGATGGGCTTGGAGATATGGTCCTGGAAACCGACCTCCAGCGCCCTCTCCCGATCGCCAGGCATGGAAAAGGCCGTCACGGCGACCAGTGGCGCCCTGCGCCAGCCAGGGTCCGCATGCAGCAGCCTGGCCACCTCATAGCCATCCATGACCGGCATCTGCAGGTCCGACAGGATGAGGTCGGGCCCGTGCTCCAGCGCGGCGCGCACGCCTTCGCGGCCATCGGGTGCACTGTACACGCGGTAGCCGTCGGCCTCCAGCAGGTAGGTCACCAGCATGCGGCTGGCTTCGTCGTCCTCGATGACCAGAATGCAGGCAAGCATGGGCTATCTCTCCGTGTCCGAAGGCGTCGCCCCCGGCAGATCCAGGATGAAGGTGCAGCCCTCGCCGGGGCGGCTGTGCAGGGTGATGTCGCCGCCCATCGCCTGGGCGAGCTTGCGGCTCAGGTGCAGGCCCAGGCCCGAACCCTCCTGGCGCCGGCCGGTCCCCTCCACGCGGGAGAACGGCTCGAACAGCCGCGCCTGGTCCGCGAGGGGGATGCCGGGCCCCGTGTCCTGCACGCTCAGGCTCAGCCGCGGACTGGCCGGGTCCGGCGCGTCGAGCTGCACCAGCACGCGCCCCTCGCCGGTGAACTTGATGGCATTGCCCACGAGGTTGATGGCCACCTGGGTGAACGCGCGCCGGTCGGTGCGCACAAGGACGGCATGCTCGGGCATGCTCACCACGAAGGCCAGGCCCTTGCGCTGCGCATCGGGGCCCAGGGCGGCGGCCACCTCCTCCACCACCGCACGGCAATCCGTCGTCTCCAGCTGCAGGCTGTGCCGGCCATCGCCGAGCTTGGCCACGTCCAGCAGGTCGTTGATCAGCGACAGCAGGTGGCGCGCACCGGTCTGCACGATGCGCAGCTGCTTTTCCTGCTCGGTGTTGAGCGGGCCCGGCAGGCGCATGAGCAGGGTGCCCGTGAAGCCGATGATGGCGTTGAGCGGCGTGCGCAACTCGTGCGACATGCTGGCCAGGAACCGGTCCTTCACGAGCGCGGCGTTCTCCAGCTCCAGATTCTTGTCGCGCAGGGTCTGCTCGAAGCGCTTGCGCTCGGTCACGTCGCGGATGGCGCTGGAGACGAACAGCCCCTCCTCGGTCTCCAGCGGGCTCAGGCTGATCTCGACCGGAAACTCCGTGCCATCCTTGCGCAGACCGTACAGATCGAGGCCAGCACCCATGGAACGCGTGCGCGGCTCGGCAAAGAAACCGCCCCGGTGCTGCGGATGGCGGCCGCGGTGGCGCGTGGGCACCAAAAGCTCGATCTGCTGGCCCAGCAACTCCTCACGCGCCCAGCCGAAGAGTTTCACCGCCTGGGAATTGACCAGCACGATGCGCCCGTCCCGGTCCACGATCACCATGGCATCGGGCGCCGATTCGAGCAGGTCGCGGAACTTCTGGTCGGCCCTCTTGCGCGCGGTGATGTCGCGGATGGCGCTCATCACCATGGTGCCCTCTTCCGTTTCCAGCGGACTGAGGCTGATTTCCACCGGAAACTCGCTGCCATCGCTGCGCACCCCGTGCAGCTCCAGGCCCGCACCCATGGTGCGCGTGCGCGGCTGGACGAAGAAGCCGCTGCGGTGCCCCAGGTGAGCGCTGCGGTAGCGCTGCGGCAAAAGCACCTCGATGGCCTGCCCCAGCAACTGGCCGCGGGGGTAACCGAACACGCGCTCGGCCTGCGAGTTCACGAGCACGATGCGGCCGGTGGCGTTGACCATCACGATGGCATCGGGCGTGGATTCGAGCAGGTCGCGAAAACGCGCCTCGACCAGCTTGGCATCGCGCAGCACCTTGAGCTGGGTGACGTCCTTCAGGCTCGACAGGAAGTAGGCCAGTGGGCCGCCCTCGCCAAAGACCGCCCGGGTGGACACGTTCACATGCACCAGCGAGCCATCCTTGCGCCGGCGCACCGATTCGTGCACGGCCACCCCCAGTTGCAGGGCCTCGGCGCAGATCGATTCTTCGTCGCGCACCTGGTCCGGCGGCACGATGAGCTGTGCGAGGCTGCGCCCCCGGGCTTCGGCCTCGGTGTAGCCGAAGATGGCCTGCGCGGCAGGGTTCCAGTGCAGTACCGTACCGTCCGGCGCGATGACCAGCAGCGCGTCGGGGTTCTGCTCCCAGTGGACGCCGGAGAAATCAGATGCCATACAGCCCCTCATCTTGGTGGGGCATGGCCGCCGCTTGCGCCCACCCGGCTCCCGCCCCCCTTTTGAAGCATCTTAGGCATGGGGCAGGCAAACTCCAAGCCAAATATTCCCCGGCCGGAGCGGCTGCAGCGGCGTACATTCGGAGCGACCCATGGCACCATTCGACCGCATACGCCCCCTGCTCGCCCCCTGGGGCCGCCTGCAGCCCCAGCCCGCCAGCGACTGGCAGGGCCCCTTCCCCCTGCCCGCCATCGTGGAGGCCTTCTACCGCGAGGTGGGCCCCTGGGGCGAGACCTGGCATGCGTCGGTGGGCCCGGTGGGCCTGGCCATCAACGCCGGGGGCAACCCGGTGGACGTGCCGCCGCTGCGCAAGCTCTGGGCACGGCAGGACGGCTATGCCTGGTCGCGCAACCCCGGCAATCCCATCGCGGGCTGGCCTGCGCACTGGCTGGTGATCGCGCAGGAAGGCGCCAACCCGTTCATCCTGGACCGCAACGACGGCAGCGTCTGGTTCGACCTGGCGGGACGAGGGAACTTCAACGACCCGAGCCGGTTTGCCGAGGACCTGCCCACCGCGCTGGGCGCCATCGCCACGGTGGCCAACGCCCTCGCGGCCCTGGGCGACGATGCGCTGGATGAAACCTATGAGCTCAAGGCCAGCAGCCGCGCGCAGGTGGCGCAGGCGCTCGCGGCCTTCACGGGCAGCGAAGCCCGCGCGCAAGGCATGCTGCAGGCGTGGCGGTGGTACCTGTGAGCGCATTGCTGCAAGCCCTCGACGCGCTGGCGGCAGACACCGGCATCGCCTTGCCGCCGCTGCTGCGCCATCTGGTGGCGGGCGGGGCCACGGCCTATGGCCCCGACTGGGCTGCCACCTGGAGGGAACGCTGCCTGAGCGCGCCGCCGCCGCTGATCAGTTGCGGTGACTTCGAATGGCTGGATGCCCAGGGCGTACGCACCACCGCCGAGGAATGGCTGAACCCCGCGTACCAGAATGGCCAGCGCCTGGTGCCCTTTGCCGAAACCGGTGCGGGCGATGCATGGTGCCTGCTCCCCCTCGAAGGGTCCCCGGAGCCCGGCGTGGCCCTGGTGCGGCACGACAGCGGTGCGAGCGAAGTGGGATACCGCTCCTTCCAGGATTTTGCCTGCGTGCAGCTGCTGCGGGCGCTGGCAGACCTCAGCGACTGGACCGGCGAGGACGGTTTCACCACCGCACAGGCCTGCCAGGTGGTGCGCAACGACGTGGACCAGGTGGCCGCCGGCATGCATGCAGCGACAGGCGCCTGGCTGCGCGCGCTCAGCCGTGCGCAGCCCCTGCTGCGCGAGGTACGCGATGGCCCGCGCTGTCCTCCGCGCACGGTGCCGTCCCTGGTATCGCAGAGCGCGCTGCTGGAGGCACTGGAGCGCTTCTCCCCGCCCGATGTGGCGCTCGCCATCACCGCGCGCTGGGAATGTGCGCCCGCCATGGCGCGCAGCACGGCCTTGCTGGCAGCCAAGGCGCCGCCTGACTGGCGCGCGCTTGCACGCAACCCCGGCAGCAAGCTGGCGGCATTGCGCGCCCACCAGCAGGCCCATGGCAGCACCTTGCAGCAGGCCAAGGCCGCCGTGGACGATTTCATCCAGAACAGCACAGGGCAGAACCCATGAACGACCAGGAAAGCATGGACCGCCTGATTGCACGCATCGACCAGTTGGCCCACCTGCCGGATGGCGAGCACAGCGTGGACTGGGCCGGCGCCAGCTCGCAGGCCGCCCTCACCGCCCTTGAGCAGGCGCTGGGCGTGCGCATCAGCGGCTCGTTTCGCACCTTTATCCTGAAGACCGGTGGTGGCGGACTGGACAGCCTGTGCATCTCCACCATCCCGGCCAGCGAGCCCCTGGGCGGCCTGGGTAGCGTGCACGGCGACACCCTGCACTACCGTGAAGGCTGGGCTGCACCCCTGCCCGCCCACCTGGTCGTCATCCAGCGCAGCCAGGACGACAACGAACCCTTTTGCCTGGACACTTCGCGCGTGCAAGACGGAGAAAACCCGGTGGTGCTTTTCTACCACCAGAGCACGGGGCGCGCAGAGCCCATTGCAGGCAGCTTCATCGCCTTCCTGGAAGACTACATGGAGCCGTACTGGGAGGAACTTTCCGAATGAGCGGCACACTGCAGCGCACCCGCGGCGTGCGCAGCCTTCCTGCCGTGCGGATGGTTGCCTGCCTGCTTTGCCTGCTGTGCCTGGTAGTGGCCGCACCTGTGGCCAAGGCAGCGTGCATCGATGGGCGTGCGCCCACCGCGGCGCAGGAAGCCGCGACGGCCTCGGGCGTGGTGGTGGCCGAGGTCGGGTAGGCAGAGCTGCTGCATGAGGACCCAGCGGATCCGGACGCCATCACGGCCACGCTGTGCGTGCTCAAGGTGCTGCGCACCGTGCGCGGGCACATGCCGCCAGGCCTGGCGCTGTACAGCGAGAACACGGGCTCGCGCTTCCCCATGGAGGTGGGTGGGCGCTACCTGCTGCTCCTCGCGCGTGACCGGAACTACCGCTACTTCGTGGACCCTTGAGGCAACTCCGGCCTGCTGGTGGAGCGGCGACAGGGGCTCAGGGCCCTGGGCGGCGGCGCGAAAGCCCCGCCGTAGGGCTCAGCTCAGGCGGCGTGCGTTCTCGGCGTAGATGGCCAGGTAGATCGAGTCCGAGCCCACATAGGGTGCCTTGGCACCGAAGCCGACGTTGAAGTCGCCGAACGAGAGCGAGCGGATACCTGCCAGGCCATTGCGCAGCTTGTCGCGGTTCAGGTCCTTGCCCGCGTTCTTCAGGCCCTCGATCATGATCTGGGCATTGACCCAGCCTTCCAGGGAACTGCCGCTGTTGATGAAGGCGGCATTGGCCCCCGTGGCCTTCATGGTGCTCTGGAACTTGCGCACCACCACCGATTTTTGCGAATTGGCGTCGGGGAACACCTGCACCAGGGCCATGCCGCGCGTGGCGGCGGCCAGCTTGGGCAGCTCCGACGAGATCACCGTGACCGAGATGCCGGCCAGCGGCACGCCGGCCGCCTTGGCACGGAACGGCAGCACGAAGGCCGTGTTGGCAGTGCCGGTGGTGGCCAGCAGCACGGCGCCCGGGCGCTCGGCGGCTACCTTGTCGGCCAGCTCGGCACCGTTCTTGCCGTCCACCGCCAGGGCGAATTCGCCGGCGCGTTCGACCTTGATCTCGTCGAGTGCGCGCGACATGTCCTTGAGCACTTCCTTGCCGAAGGGGTTGTCCAGGTAGACCACGGCAATGCGCTTGAGGCCCATCTCCACCACCTGCTTGACCAGGCGCTGGGTTTCGTCGCGGTAGCTGGGGCGCACGAAGAACACGTTGCGCTGCTCGGCCGAGCGCAGCGAGGGCGCGCCCGTGATGGGGCCCACGGTGGGGATGCCCTTGCCTTCGATCAGCGGCAGGATGGCGGCCGTGTTGGCCGTGCCCAGGGGCGAGATCAACGCGAAGATGGACTGCGCCTCCAGCATCTGCGTCACGTTCTGCAGGGTGCGGCTGGCCACGTAGGCATCGTCCTTGGCGTCCATGCGGATCTCGCGGCCGTGCACGCCGCCGGCCTGGTTCAGCTCGGCGAACGCGGCCTTCATGCCGGCCAACTGCTCGATGCCGGCCTGGCCCAGCGGCCCGGTCAGGGCGATGGAGCAGCCCAGGTTGATGTGCTTCGCGGACAGGGGCTCCTCCGCCGCGTTTGCCGTGGAGGCCCACACGGGCAGGCTGGTGGCCGCAGCCATCTGGGTGGCGCGCAGGAGAAAGTGACGACGGCTCATGGTGTGAAGGTGCCCGGAGAATTGTGCAAAGGTGGCGCAGGCTACAGGCACGGCCGGGGGCAACTTGTCCGCTTTGCGACAGCCTGTCGCACAAAGCGCACAATTTTGGGGCATACCCCCAAGACAGGGCGTTGCCGGTCAGGCCACCAGCAGTTGGGGCAGCAAGGTCGCCGAGGTGCCGCGCAGCACGGCATCGGCGGCATCGTCGAGTTCGCTCGGAGCGGGGTTGACCACGGCCACACAGGCACCGGCCGCACGCGCCTGGCGCGCCAGGCCCGCAGCCGGGTACACGGCCCCTGCCGTGCCGGCAACCAGCATCAGATCACAGCGCCGGGACGCCTGCTCTGCGGCCTCGAACACGGCCAGCGGCAGCATTTCACCAAACCAGACCACGCCGGGGCGCAGTTGGTTGCCGCAGCGGTCGCAATGCGGCGGGCTGCCGGCCACTGCATCGTCGATGTGGCAGCAGTTGCGCGGCGTGTCGAGCCAGCGGTCGGCGAACAGATCGCCATGCAGGCACAGCACGCCGGTGCTGCCGGCGCGCTGGTGCAGGCCATCCACGTTCTGGGTGATCAGCGTCAGCCGCCCCGGGTGGGCCGCCTGGAAGGCCGCCAGCGCCAGGTGCCCGGCGTTGGGCGCCACGCCCTCCATCAACTGGCGCCGGTGCTGGTACCAGTTCCAGACCCGCTCCGGGTGGGCGCGAAAGCCCTCCTCGGTGGCCATGTCCTCGGCACGGAACTGGGCCCAGTAGCCGGTCTGCGCATCGCGGAAGGTGGGCACGCCCGACTCGGCGCTCACGTCCGCGCCGGTGAGCACGGCGATGTGCCGGGCCTCCTGCACCCAGGCGCGCACGGTGTCCAGGCGATCCTCCTGCATACGGTCCCTCCCCCCTTCCCCCCCCAAAAAACGACCCCACCCCCCCCCCGCCCCCCCCCCCCCGGGGGCCCCCCCCCCCCCCCACGAAGAGAGAGAGGAGGAGAAGCGGAAGGCACCCGGGGGTGTTCACGTCCTCTGGCGCAGGGCCTCGTAGAGGCAGACGCCACTGGCAACGGACACATTGAGGCTCTCCACCGCGCCCTTCATGGGGATGCTGACCAGCTCGTCGCAGGTCTTGCGCGTGAGCTGGCGCATACCGTCGCCTTCGGCTCCCAGCACCAGGGCCACGGGGCCCTTCAAATCCACCTGGTAGACGGTCTTGGGCGCATCGTCGCTGGTGCCGATGCACCAGATGTTGCGCTCCTTGAGCTCGCCCAGGGTGCGCGCCAGGTTGGTGACCATGAAATACGGCATGGTCTCGGCCGCGCCGCTGGCCACCTTGGCCACCGTGGCGTTGATGCCCACGGCATGGTCCTTGGGGGCGATGACGGCATGGGCGCCGGCACCATCGGCCACGCGCAGGCAGGCGCCCAGGTTGTGCGGGTCGGTCACGCCGTCGAGCACCAGCAGCAGCGGGTTCTCGACGCCGGCCGCCTCGAGGTTCTCCAGCAGCTCGTCGAGCGAGGTGATCTGCGCCACGGGCTCCACCCGCGCCGCCACGCCCTGGTGGCCATGGCTGCCGGCGAGCTTGGCGATGCGCTCGCTGTCGGCTTCGATCAGCCGGGCACCGGCCTCGCGGGCGCGATCAAGGAACTGGCGCATGCGCGCGTCGCGCCGCGTGACCTCGTAGTAGATCTCGATGACGGATTTGGGCGCGGTCTTCAGACGCACGCCCACGGCGTGGAAGCCGAAAAGAACTTTGGGGGAAGACATGCCCCGATTATCGACTGGACGAAGCCGATTCCCTATCAGCTGTCGATGACGCTGTAGGCCCATGCAACTGGCGCGTCAAGGCCAGTGCCACCGTGGAACTGGCTTTGCCAGGCCACCGGTGGCGTCCCCCTTCCAGGGGGAAGGCGCGAAGCGCCTCAGGGGGTAGCCTAGTTCTCAGCCACCTGCCCGGCGTCGATGGTGATGCGCCGCTCGCAGCGCGCGGCAATGCCGCGGTCGTGCGTGACCAGCACGAGGGTGGTGCCCTGTTCGCGGTTGAGCTCGAACATGAGCTGCATGATGGTCTCGCCGGTCGCAAAGTCCAGGCTGCCCGTGGGCTCGTCGGCCAGGAGCACCGCCGGATGCACGACGAAGGCACGCGCCAGCGCTACACGCTGCTGCTCGCCGCCCGAGAGCACCTTGGGGTAGTGGCCGAGGCGCTGGCCCAGGCCCACGCGCGCCAGCATGTCGGCGGCGGCCTTGCGCGCGTCGCGGCGGTTGGCCAGCTCCAGCGGCAGCATCACGTTCTCCAGCGCGGTGAGATTGCCCATGAGCTGGAAGCTCTGGAACACGAAGCCCACCTTCTGCGCGCGCAGCGCGGCGCGCTCGTCCTCGTCGATGGCGAAGAGGTCATGGCCATCGAGCCGCACCGTGCCGCGCGTGGGCGTATCGAGCCCGGCGATGATGGACAGGAGCGTGCTCTTGCCCGAGCCCGAGGCCCCCACGATGGCCGCAGTTTCCCTTGGCGCCAGGCGGAAATCGATATCCCGCAGAATGTCCAGCGTACCGGTCGAATCCGTGACCGACTTGAAGACGTGCTCGACGGCAATAATGGGGGTCACGGGCGATGGGGAAGATTCGGACATGAAAGGTTCTTTGCTTTGATTCGACATCTGCAGTATCGGCGCCACTTTATCCTCTCGGCGGGCATCCTGGGTTTGGCAGGGGTTTGTGCATCCACCGCCTGGGCCCAGGCGCCTGCATCTTCCGCGCCAGGCGTGCCGGCCATTCTGGTGCTCGGCGACTCGCTGAGTGCCGAGTACGGCCTGGCGCGCGGTGCCGGCTGGGTGGCCCTGCTGGAAAAGCGGCTGCAGGAGGAAAAGATGGTGCGCCGCGTGGTCAATGCCAGCGTGAGCGGCGAGACCACCTCGGGTGGGCGATCGCGCCTGGCCGCCCTGCTGACCCAGCACAAGCCCGCCGTGGTGGTGATCGAACTCGGCGGCAATGACGCGCTGCGCGGCCTGCCGCTCAAGAACACCGAAGAGAATCTGATCGCCATGACCGATGCGGCGCAAAAGGCCGGGGCCAAGGTCTTGCTGGTGGGTATGCAGGTGCCGCCGAACTATGGCACCGACTACGCGAACCGGTTTGCCGGCCTGTTCACCACCGTGGCCCAGGCCAAGAAAGTGGCCGTGGTGCCGTTTTTCCTCAAGGGCGTGGCCGATGGCCCGGACCCTACCCGCCTGTTCCAGGCGGACCGCATTCACCCGCGTGCAGAGGCGCACCCGCAGATGCTGGCCAACGTGTGGCCAGAGCTGAAAAAGCTGCTGCGCTGAGCGCCGTGCCTGGGGGCCTGCCTGCAGCCTGTGCGGCGCGGCAGGGTGCCGGACACGGCGGGCTCCAAGGCTCAGCCGCCGGGTGCGCCCGTGGGCTGGTTGGCGCCCGGGGCGCCATCGCCATTGCCACCGGCTGGCTGGTCGCCCTGTGGGTCATCCGGCCTGCGCTGGGTTTTGGAACGCAGCTTCTCTTCTTTTTTTTGCTTTTTTGCGAGCTCGCGCTGGCGCTTTTCGTATCCGTAGTTGGGTGTTGCCAAGGTGTTTGCTTCCTGAAGTAGAGGCCCACTGTAACAGCTAGGCCTTCCTTTGCCGACATGCCCCGCCCCCGTCAGGCGGGGGCAAAGGCCCGCTGCAGCGACTGCAGCAGGTCCTGGCGCAGATCCTCCGCCGCCTCCAGCCCGATGGAAAACCGCACCAGCGTCCCGGGCTTCAGGTGGGCGGTGGGCCGGCCGCGCATGCGTGCCAGGTCATAGGGCACCACCAGACTCATGGGCCCGCCCCAGCTGTAGCCCAGCTTGAACAGGCGCAGGCCGTCGCAGAAGGCATCGACCTGGTCCTGGCCGAAGCGCGCATCGACCACCACGCTGAACAGGCCTGCGGCCGCGCCCGCGCCACCATAGGCGGCGCCGCACAGCGCCTTCCAGTGGTCATGGCCCGGCGCACCGGCCAATGCCGGGTGCAGCACCTGGGCGATGGCCGGTTGCTGCTGCAACCACGCCGCCAGGGAGCGCGCCGCCTCGTCGTGCGCGCGGTAGCGCAGGCCGATGCTGGGCAGCGAGCGCAGCACCGCCTCGGCATCGTTGCCCCCCACGCCCAGGCCCAGGCGCATGTGGGTGAGCTTGAGCTTCATGTGCAGCGCCTCGTCGCGCGTGACGATGCTGCCCATGAGGATGTCGCCACCGCCGCTGGGGTACTTGGTCAAGGCATGGGCCGAGATGTCCACCCCCAGGCTGCCGTCTCCCAGCAGGTCGAAGGGCGCGAACGCCAGGCCCGCGCCCCAGGTGTTGTCCAGCGCCGTCGTGACGCCGCGCGCGCGGCAGATGCGCACCTGCTCGCACAGGTCGGGGAATTCCATGGTGACCGAGCCGGCCGCTTCGAGCCACACCAGGCGGGTGGCCGGCGTGATGCGCGCGGCCAGATCGGCCGGATCGAGCGGGTCGTAGACCGCATGCGTGATGCCGAAGCGGCGCAGCTCGCCGTGGATCAGGTCCTTGCTGGGCCCATAGACGTTGTCAGGAATCAGCAGCTCATCGCCCGGCTTGAGCAAGGCCAGCGCCACGTTGGCAATCGCCGCCAGGCCACTGGGGACCAGCAGGCACTGCAGCCCGCCCTCCAGCGCGCACAGGCGCTCTTCGAGAATGAAGGTGGTGGGGGTGCCATGCAGGCCGTAGGTGTAGCCGCTCTTGTCCTTCCATTCGCGGCTGCGCATCGCAGCCACGTTGGGAAAGATCACGGTCGAAGCTTTGTAGACCGGGGTCTGGGGGGCCTGGAATCCCGCAGGCGGAAGGTAGTCGTGGTGGACGAGGCGGGAGGCGATGTCGGTGGCATGGTCTTGCATGCCGCCAATGGTAGCGCGCCGCACAAGGGTCACCTTGTGCGGCGCAGCCCCTTTGCCATGGCCCCTGTTCGGGGGCAGGCAAAGGCCAGGGCATGGCCGATGGCTTGCATTGCACGCATCACTTGCATGGGCGGTCTTCGAATGCCAGTCCTCGCAATGAAGATGAAGGAGGCAGCCTGCTCGCTGCCCGACTGGCGGTTCGCAAGTCCATCCCTGCCCGGTGCGCGTGGGGTCCGGTATCTTTACAGTCCCGGGGTCCGGTGCAAGCCGTCAGGTACACGGCTGTGCCTTAGCTCGGAGTGACGGTCAACTGGTTGTTGACCGAGGTCACGCCCTTGACGGCGCTGGCGATCGTCTGGGCACGCTCCTTGGCGGCCGGCGTGGTGGCGGGGCCATTGAGCGTCACGGAACCATTGACGGTGTCCACATCGATCTTGATGGCGCTCAGGTCAGGGTCCTTGGCCAGGCCGGCGGACACCTGGGCCGTGATGGTGGCGTCATCGACCTTTTCCATGGCCGTCTGCGAGCCTTGCTCCATCTTGTTGCCGGCACTTTGCAGGGCGCTTTCGGCCTTGATGCGGGCTTCGGTGGCGGCCTGTTCGGTGCGGTCAACGGCCGAATCCAGGCGCTGGCCCACAGTGGCGTCTTCGGTCTTGCTGCAAGCAGCCAGGCCCAGCGCCAGGGCGCTGACGGCCAGCACGCTGGCGATGCGGTGAAGGGGGCGCTGGGCAATGGGTGCGGTGTTCATGGAATAACTCCTTGCGTTTGGGAACATGGTTGGTACTTTAGGCACCCAGGCCCGCGCGGGGAGTCGGAGAGCTCCGAAGTGGCTGTAGGACGCAAGGCAGCCTCTCAAGGCGCGCGACAATCGGGGCCATGCCTTCCTTGTCCTCCCTGTCCCGCTGGTTTCCGTTTCTCGCCTGGCCCCGCCCCGACCGCCACCTCCTGAAGGGCGAATTTTCCGCCGGCATCACCGTGGGGCTGATGCTGGTGCCCCAGGGCGTGGCCTACGCGGCCCTCGCCGGCATGCCGCTGGTGACCGGCATCTATGCCTCGCTGATCCCGGCCCTGGTCGCCGTGCTGTTCAGCGCCTCCACCCGGCTGGGCGTGGGGCCCACGGCGCTCACCAGCCTGCTGATCGGCGCCTCCCTCACCGGGCTGGCCGAGCCCGGCAGCGCCCAGTGGGTGGCCCTGGCGGCCTGGATGGCCCTGCTCTCGGGCCTGCTGCAACTGGTAATGGGAGTGGCCCGCTTTGGCTGGCTGCTCAACCTGGTGACCTCCCCGGTGCTCAGCGGCTTCACCCAGGCGGCGGCGCTGCTGATACTGGCTTCGCAGCTGCGCGCCTTCACCGGCCTGCGCTCGGACCTCGGGGCCCTGTGGTCCACCCCCTCGCTGGGCCATTTCGATCTGGTCGCTGCCGCCTTCGGCCTGGGCAGCCTGGCGATACTGGTGCTGGCCCGGCGCTGGCGTCCGAACTTTCCGGCCGCCATCATGGTCGTGGGCGCGGCCGGGGCATTGAGCTGGGCGCTCGGCTATGCCGATGGCGGCGGCTCCGTCGTGGGCACGCTGCCCGAAGGGCTGCCTTCCCTGTACTGGCCGGGCCTGCTGTCCTGGTCGCAGTTTTCTGCCCTGGTGATGCCGGTGCTGGTGATCACGCTGGTGAGTTTTCTCGAGACCGCCTCCAGCGCCAAGGTGGAGAGCCAGCGCTCGGGCGAGCGCTGGAACGAGAACCAGGACCTGATCGGCCAGGGCCTGGCCAAGATCAGCAGCGGCCTGTGTGGCAGCTTCGCCACCAGCGCCTCGTTCTCGCGCTCGGCCATCAACCTGTACGCGGGCGCGCGCACCGGCTGGGCCACGCTGTTCGCCATCGCCCTGGTGCTGGTGGTGCTGCTGTGGCTCACGCCGGCGCTCTACCATGTGCCGCAGTCGGTGCTGGCGGCGGTGGTGATCACGGCGGTGACCAGCCTCATCAAGCCCGCCACCCTGCTGCGCCTGTGGCGCATCTCGCGCGTCGAGGCCGCGATGGCCGGCGTGACCTTTGCACTGACGCTGGCCACCGCGCCGCGCATGTACTGGGGCGTGCTGGTGGGGCTGGTGATGAACCTGAGCCACTTTCTGTACCAGCGCCTGCACCCGCGCATCATCGAGGTGGGCCTGCACCCCGACGGCAGCCTGCGCGACCGCCACCTGTGGCATCTGCCCCCTCTGGCGCCCCGCCTGCTGGCGTTGCGCATGGATGCGGAGCTCGATTTCGGCTCGGCCAGCGCGCTGGAGCGGCACGTGACCGACCACCTGGCCGCCCACCCCGAAATCACCGA
Organism: Acidovorax sp.; assembly: GCF_034519795.1. Classification (GTDB taxonomy): domain Bacteria; phylum Pseudomonadota; class Gammaproteobacteria; order Burkholderiales; family Burkholderiaceae_C; genus Acidovorax. The sequence goes on along the minus strand of NZ_JAXHOB010000031.1, from coordinate 27,126 downwards.
CCTGTGCCTCATGGCCCAGCCCATCAACCGCATCGACATCACCGGCGTGGAAACCTTCGCCACGCTGCGCGCCCTGATGCAGGCGCGCGGCGGCATACTGCACGTGAGCGGCATGAAACTGCCGGTGGACCAGGTGCTGCGCCGCGCCGGACTGCTCGAGCCCGGCCCGGCGCTGCGGATGTACCGCACCGATGCCGAGGCCCTGCAGGTGCTGCAGCAGATACCGCCTGCCACCCCCGGGGATGCAGCCACCTGAGCCGTATCACCCCACGGCCGGCCCAGAAGCTGCAGTTTTTGGGCCGTCCCACTGCTACACTCGACGAACTCTGCCTTATCCATTTGTGTCTGACTCTGCGGCCTCTCATCTCGTAGACCTGCGCGATCTGCGTCTGGACATTGCACACGCGCTCGTGGCGCAGGCGGCCGGCAGCGAAGCCTCCCTGCAACGCGAAGCACCGTCGCGCTACCTCCAGGGCCTGATCGACGGTCTGTGCGAGCTTTCCCTCAAAGACCCCCTCACCGGGCTGGCCAACCGTCGGCATTTCCGTGCCGTGCTGGAGCGCGAGATCGACCGCGTGACGCGCTCGGGCGAAGCGGCCCTGCTGCTGATGCTGGACATCGACCACTTCAAGGCGGTCAATGACACCCATGGCCACCTGGCCGGTGACGTGGTGCTGCAATCGGTGGCGCGCACCCTGAGTGCCTGCGTGCGCCCCATGGACACCCTGGCGCGCTATGGCGGCGAGGAGTTCGCCGTGGTGCTGCCCGCCTGCCAGGCGGCCTTCGGCAAGGTCGTGGCCGAGCGCATCCGCCGCGCCGTGGCCAACACGCCGGTCAGAATCTCGCCTTCCGTGGAGCTGAATGTCACGGTGAGCGTCGGCGGGGCCTTCGCCCTGCAATGGATCCGCTCGACCACCCTGCTGTGGACCGACCGGGCCGACCACCAGCTCTACCAGGCCAAATCGGCGGGCCGCAACCGGGTGAGCATCGAAGAGCAGCCCGACAGCACCGTCAGTGCCGAAGAAAAGAGCCTGTTGTTCGGCCCGCTGTACACCCCCTCGGGCTGGGGCGATCTGCCCCCGCTGGACCCAGCAGGCAGCGCCAACTGAAAGTTAGAAGATGAGCGACGCGCTGTCCCCCCCACCCACCTCCTCCGACGCCCCACCCTCGCCCGGCCGCCCACCCGGCGCGGCGGCCACCGGTGCGCGCATCATCGCCATCACCAGCGGCAAGGGCGGCGTGGGCAAGACCTTCGTGTCGGCCAACCTCGCAGCGGCGCTCACGCGGCGCGGCCAGCGCGTGCTGGTGCTCGATGCCGACCTGGGCCTGGCCAACCTGGACGTGGTGCTCAACCTGCACCCCAAGATCACCCTGCACGACGTGTTCACCGGCAAGGCCCTGCTCGAGGACGCCATCATCCAGGCGCCCGGCGGCTTCGCGGTGCTGCTGGCCGGCTCGGGCATGGTGGAGTACTCGCGCCTCACACCCGAGGTGCGCAACCAGTTCCTGAACGTGATCCAGGCGATCGCGCCCAACTACGACGTGATCCTGCTGGACACCGGCGCCGGCATCTCGGACGTGGTGCTGTTCTCGATTTCGCTGGCTTCCGAGGTGCTGATCGTGGCCACGCCCGAACCCACCTCGCTGACCGATGCCTATGCCGCCATCAAGGTGCTGGCCATGCAGCAAAAGCGCCAGCACGTGCGCATGGTGATCAACCAGGCCGCCCGCCCGGGCGATGGCCGGGCCATCACGGGCCAGTTGCAGCAGGTGCTGGACCGCTTCGTCAGCACCGAGACCGGCCGCGGCGTGCGCCTGATCCACATGGGCGACATCCCGGCCGACCCTTCGGTGCGCGACGCCGTGATGCGCCGCCAGCTGCTGCTGCTCAACACGCCGGGCTGCCCGGCCTCGCTGGCCATTGCCCAACTGGCCAACAAGATCGAGACCACGCTGCTGGTGCCCACGGTCTGACCGGTACGGCGGCAGCCGCCACGCCGCCACGCGACAATCAGTGCCCGCCCGCCAGGAGAATGGTGCCTGGCGGACCACTTCTTTCCCTGAATTCCGTGTGAACCACAGGCCATCGCCGTGAACGACGTCCTCAACATCTCCTGCTACCAATTCGTGCCGCTGCCCGATGCGCATGCGCTGCGCGACCTGCTGCACGAGCGTGCCCACGCAGCGCAGCTCAAGGGCACCATCCTGCTGGCCGAGGAAGGCATCAATTTCTTCCTGGCGGGCCCGGCCGAAGCCGTGCGCGGTTTCGTCGACGCGCTGCGCAGCGACGCGCGCTTTGCCGACCTGGCCCCCAAGGAGAGCTGGTCGGACACGGTGCCGTTTCGCAAGATGCTGGTCAAGGTCAAGCGCGAGATCATCCGCATGGACCACCCCACCATCCAGCCTTCGGCCGGCCGCGCCCCGGCCGTGACGCCGGCCACGCTGCACCGCTGGCTGGCACAGGGCCACGACGACGAAGGCCGCGAGGTGGTGACGCTCGACACCCGCAATGCCTTCGAGGTGGACCACGGCACCTTCGACAACGCCATCGACTGGCGCATCGACAAGTTCACCGAGTTCCCCCCGGCGCTGCGTGCCAACAAGGCCGAACTGACCGACAAGACGGTGGTGAGCTTCTGCACCGGCGGCATCCGCTGCGAGAAGGCGGCCATCCTCATGCGCGAGGAAGGCCTGCCGCATGTCTACCAGCTCGAAGGCGGCATCCTCAAGTACTTCGAGGAAACCGATGGCGCCCACTACCACGGCGGCTGCTTCGTCTTCGACGAGCGCCGGGTGCTGGCCGCCGACCTGTCCACCGACAAGCCGCAAGAGGCCTGATCAGGTTCTCAGTCCGCGCGGAAACGGTGCTCCGGCAGCGGGATGAATTCCGTTTCTCCGGGCACCACTTTCATGCGCCCGGCCTCCCAGTCGCCGGCGGCCTGCACGATGCGCTCCTTGCGGCTGGAGACGAAGTTCCACCACATGTGGCGCGGGCCGTCGAGCGCGTCGCCACCGATGAGCATCAGGCGTACCGCACTGGCGCCGGCCTGCAGACGCACGGGCGCCGCGGAGGCACCCGCGGGCAGCACCGCCAGGGTGTGGTCGGGCAGCGGCTCGCCATCGAGCAGCAGCTCGGCATCCACCGGGTAGAGCGCCATTTCCTGCGCCAGGGCTGCGGGCAGCTCCAGCACGCCGCCCGCAGGCAGCTGCACGTCCAGGTACAGCGTCGGCGCATAGGTCGCCACGGGCGAGGTCTGGCCAAAGGCGGTGCCGATCAGCACGCGCACCACGGCGTCACCCACCTGCACTTCGGGAATGGCAGCGGCCGGCGTGTGCACGAAGGAGGCATCGACCTCCTCGGCCGCCACCGGCAGCGCGGCCCACAGCTGGATGCCATGGTTCACGTAGGTGGTTTCGGCCAGCGATTCGGGGCGGCGCTCGGAGTGCACGATGCCGTTGCCGGCCGTCATCCAGTTGATGGCACCGGGCTCGATCTGCTGCACATAGCCCAGGTTGTCGCGGTGCATGATGGCGCCGGAGAACAAGTAGGTCACCGTGGCCAGGCCGATGTGCGGGTGGGGCCGCACATCGTGCGCCGCACCGGGCACCACCGAGACCGGGCCGAAATGGTCGAAGAAGATGAACGGCCCGACCGAGCGGCACTGCACCGCAGGCAGCAGGCGGCGCACGGTGAAGCCGCCGCCCAGGTCCTTGGCGTGGCCGGACAGGCGCAGGGCGGCGCTCATGGACGTGCTCCAGCGGCGCGGGCGCGAAGGCGATGGCATCGTGGCATGGTGAGCTCCTGTGATCGTGGGGTTGGTGTCAGTCTTGATGGAATCGGGCTGCCAGCTCGGCCACCCGCTGTCCCAGCACACGCGCGGTGTCCAGGTCGCCTGGGGCCATCTCGCCGGCCGAGGCGTCCGATGGCGACTGCGCCATCGCGCCACTGTAGGCGCCCAGCCAGTTCACGTCGTTGCGCGTGGCGGTCTTGGAGTTCGATGGCAGCACACCGGCACCCACCCACAGGCCGCCATGCTGCATGGCCAGGTGGAACAGGTAGTCGAGCGTGATCTGCTTGTCGCCATTGGTGGCGGCGCTGTTGGTGAAGCCGGCGAACAGCTTGTCCTTCCAGGCCTGGCTGAACCAGGGCTTGGACGACGCGTCGGCAAAGCGCTTGAACTGCCAGCTGGGCCCGGCCATGTAGGTCGGTGAGCCGAAGATGATGGCGCTGGCGGCGGCCAGGGTTTCCCAGCCGCCCTCGGGCAGGCTGCCGTCCGCATCGATGGCGATCAGCTCGGCGCCGGCCCCGTCGGCCACGGCCTGGGCCATGCGCTGGGTGTGGCCATAGCCCGAGTGGTAGACGACGGCGATCTGCAGCATGCGGGGGTTCCTTGCAAGGTTAAGACGCCATCATGCCGCAGGATGGTGGGGTCAGCGCGAAGAGCGGCGCGCGTCCACGCTCCAGCCTCCGGCGCCAAAGGCCGCCAGGGCCAGCAGGCCGCCGGTCACGCCCACGTTCTTGAAGAACATCAGCTGCTGCATCATCTGCTTGTCGGCCGGCAGGGCCCAGTAGGCATGGAAGAAGAAGCTGGCCACCAGCGTGAAGAAGGCCAGGGCCAACGCGGCGAAGCGCGTGCCGAAACCGAAGACCAGCGCCAGGCCGCCCAGCACCTCCACGGCGGCTGCCAGGCCGGCCGCCACGGTGGGCATGGGCAGGCCCGCGGAGGCGATGTAGCCCACGGTGCCGGCAAAGCCGGTGAGCTTGCCGATGCCGGCAGGCAGGAACAGGGCGGCCAGCAGCAGGCGCGAGGCCAGGGCCAGGGGGTTTTGCAGGGAATTGAACATGGGGGACTCCTTCGGGTGACAGGTAAAACAGGGTTGGACAAAAAAATGGGTCAAGGGGCCAAATCGAATACCAGCACTTCGGCATCGCGGCCATCGGTCAGCGCCAGGGCCGATTCCTTCTCGATCAGTGCGGCATCGCCGGCCGACAACGCATGGCCGTTGACCTGCAGCGCGCCGCGCACCAGGTGCACATAGGTCTTTCGCGCCGGGTCGAGCGCCAGGCTGGCCGACTCGCTGCCGTCGAACAGACCAGCGTAGATCGTGGCGTCGGCGTGCACGGTCACAGAGCCCTCGGCCCCGTCGGGTGACGCCACCCGGCGCAGCGTGCCGCGCTTTTCGGCGTCGGTAAAGGCCTTTTGCTCATAGCCGGGCGCAATGCCCTGCACATCGGGCAGCAGCCAGATCTGCAGGAAATGCGTGGTCTGGCCCTCGGCATGGTTGAACTCGCTGTGCTGCACGCCCGTGCCGGCGCTCATGCGCTGCACGTCGCCGGGCGGAATGCCCTTGATGTTGCCCATGCTGTCCTTGTGGGCCAACTCGCCCGACAGCACGTAGCTGATGATCTCCATGTCGCGGTGGCCATGGGTGCCAAAACCCATGCCCGGGGCGATGCGGTCCTCGTTGATCACACGCAGGTTGCCAAAGCCCATGTGCTCGGGATCGTGGTAACCGGCGAACGAGAAGCTGTGGTACGAATGCAGCCAGCCATGGTCGGCGTAGCCGCGGTCTTGGGATTTGCGAACAGTCAACATGGTGTGTAGCCCTTTCAAGACGCAACTTTAGGCCCGTGCACCCTGTTCCGGGCGCTGGCACATTGATGGCATGATTCAAAAAAATTGAATTACCATGGCACCACCATGCAAAACCCGCGCGATGTGCTGACCCCCGACAGCCTGGCCATGCTGCAGGTGATCGCCGAGGCCGGCAGCTTTGCGGCCGCAGCGCGCCAGCTCGGCCTGGTGCCCAGCGCGCTGACCTACCGCGTGCGCCAGATCGAGGATGCGCTGGACGTGCTGCTGTTTGACCGCAGCGCACGCCAGGCGCGCCCCACCGAGGCCGGCGTGGAGCTGCTGCGCGAGGGCGCGCGGCTGCTGCAGGACATCGACGCCGTGGCCCACCGCGTGCGCCGCGTGGCCACGGGCTGGGAGCCGCAGCTCACGATTTCGGTCGATGGCGCCATCTCGCCGCACACCATGATGGAGCTGGTGGATGCGTTCTATGCCATGGCGCCGCCCACCCGGCTCAAACTGCGCGACGGCATCATGACCGGCACGCTGGAGGCCCTGACCTCGGGCCGGGCGGATCTGGCCATCGGCGTCACCATCGCCGGCTCCAGCGTGGCGGGCCTGCAGCAGGCCACCCTGGGGGACCTGCTGTTCATCTATGTGGTGGCACCGCACCATGCACTGGCCTCGGTGGCCGAGCCCATCACCGATGCCACCCTGCTGCAGCACCGCGCCGTGGCGGTGGCCGACTCGGCCCTGCGCGGCGGCGCCACCATGGGCCTGCTGGGCGGGCAGGACGTGCTCACCGTGGACACCATGCAGGCCAAGGTGCGCGCCCAGTTGCGCGGCCTGGGCGGCGGCTTCCTGCCCGAACCCATGGTGCGCCCCTACCTCGAAGCCGGGCGGCTGGTGGCGCGCAAGGTGGCGCGGCCGGAACGCCGCGTGCCCATCCACTACGCCTGGGGCGGGCCGGGCTTCACCGCGCCCGGCCGTGCGCTGCAGTGGTGGCTCAACCAGCTGCAAAGCCCCGCAACACGGCGCGCACTGCTGGAAAACCACCATCATTTCTGATGCGCAGCCCTGTGCGGGGCGTGTAGAGTGGTTGCTGTCGGAGTTTTCCAGCCAACCGTTCCCGAAAGGCCTCCCATGAGCAAACCTGTTTCTCGCCCTGCCAAACGGCCCCGACGCCCTGCACCCAGCCCTGCTGCGGCGACCACGACGACAACCCCCTCCCCCCGCAAACCCGCCGGCAGTGCCAAGACCCCCCGGCATTTCGCCATCATCGGTGCCGGCATGGCCGGCATCGCCTGCGCCCGCACCCTGGTGCAGGCCGGCCACCAGGTCACCGTCTTCGAAAAATCCTCCGCCGCTGGCGGACGCACCACCACCATCGACTCGCCCTTTGGCGGCTTCGATGCCGGTGTGCAGTATTTCACCGTGCGCGATGCGCGCTTTGCGCGCGCCATCGACACCGTGCCCGGCGTGTGCAAGCGCTGGAGCGCCAATTCCGTGCGCGTGCTGGATGCTGCCGGCCGCGTGACCGCCGCCGGCCTGCCCACGCGCGAGGCGCACTGGGTCGCCAGCCCCGGCATGCAATCGCTGGTGGCCGCCTGGGCCGCACCGCTGGCCCAGGCCGGCCGGCTGATCACCGACACCTGCGTCACGCGCATCGAGCACGACGCCCTGAATGCCCCGGGCTGGCAGCTGCGCACCGAAGGCCCCGACGGCGGCCACCACGTGTACGCCGGCTTCGACGCGGTGCTGCTGGCCCAGCCCGCCACGCCCGCGCAGGCCCTGCTGTCCACCTCGGCCATCGACAGCAGCCTGTCACAGGCCCTGTCCAGCGTTGCCATCGCCCCCTGCTGGACGCTGATGCTGGCCTACCCGCAGGCCGTGCGCCCGGGCCTGACCACGCTGGGCCCGCAGTGGAATGCGGCGCGCAGCACGCACCACCGCATTGCCTGGCTGGCACGCGAATCCTCCAAGCCCGGCCGCCCCAGCGTGGAGCGCTGGACCGTGCAGGCCAGCCCCGCCTGGTCGGCCGAGCACCTCGAAGACGATGCCGAGCGCGTGCAGGCCAAGCTGATCAAGGCCTTTGCCGAGGTGACCGGCATCCGCGCCCAGCCCGCGCACGCCCAGACCCAGCGCTGGCGCTATGCCCAGACCACGCACCCGCTGGGCCGCAGCCACCTGTGGGATGCCCAGTTGGGCCTCGGTGCCTGCGGCGACTGGTGCCTGGGCCACCGCCTGGAAGATGCCTTCGTGTCCGGACTGGAGCTGGCCCTGGCCGTGGCATGACAGGAGGCGAGGACGCTGGGCAGGGCCCCGGGTCCGGCTACACCGGCCGTTTTGCGCCGTCGCCGACAGGGCCCCTGCATGCCGGTTCGCTGGTGGCCGCCCTGGCCAGCTGGCTCGACGCCCGCGCCTTCAATGGCGGGCAGGGCGGCCGCTGGCTGGTGCGCATCGAGGATGTCGACACCCCGCGCTGCATTCCTGGCGCAGGCGAGATCATTCTGCAGCAACTGGCCGCCTGCGGGCTGGTGCCCGACGAGCCGCCGCTGTGGCAGTCCGCGCGCGGTGCCTTCTACCAGCAGGCACTGGACCACCTGGTGGCCGATGGCGCGGCCTACCCCTGCGCCTGCTCGCGCAAGGACATCGAAGAAGCCCAGCTCGCGCTCGGCCACGCGCGCGAGCGGCATGCAGCCCTGCCCTATCCCGGCACCTGCCGCCATGGCCTGCAGGGGCGAAGCGGCCGGTCCTGGCGCTTTCGCGTAGCCGCAGGTCTGCCCCCGACGGCATGGACCGACCGGCGCCTGGGCGCCCAGCAGCAGGACGTGGCGGCCGAGATCGGTGATTTCGTGCTGCGCCGCGCCGACGGCCTCTGGGCCTACCAACTGGCGGTGGTGGTCGACGACGCGGCCCAGGGCATCACCCACATCGTGCGCGGCGAGGACCTGGCCGACAACACCCCGCGCCAGATCCTGCTGCAGCGCGCACTCGGCGTGCCCACGCCGCAATACCTGCATACCCCTCTGGTGCGCGGTGACAATGGCGAAAAGCTGTCCAAGCAGAACGGCGCCCAGGCCCTGGACCTTGGCAACCCCCTGCGGGCCCTGGAGCAGGCTGCGCGGGCCCTGGGCCTGCCTGCGCTGGCACATCCGCACAACACTTGCACCGGGGATGCGCTGGCGCAATGGGCCACAGCGTGGTTCAGAAACTACAATGGCCCATCGTGACCGAACTGCCATCCCTTTCCCCCGCCCCCGACAGCGCGGCCCCCGCCGCCGGGGCGCCTGCCGCGGGCAGCGCTGCGCCCGCTGGCGTCGCCTACCCCAAGACCATCAAGAGCTTCGTGCGCCGCGCCGGGCGCACCACCACGGGCCAGGCCAAGGCCTTCGAGGACCTGGGCCCACGCTTCGTGCTGCCCTACACCGCCGCCCCGCTCGATGCCCCTGCCGCCTTTGGCCGCACAGCCCCGCTGATCCTGGAGATCGGCTTCGGCATGGGCGAGGCCACGGCCCACATCGCACGCGTGCGCCCGGGCGACAATTTTCTGTGCTGCGAAGTGCATGAGCCCGGCGTGGGTGCCCTGCTCAAGCGCATCGGCGAGCAGGAGATCGGCAACATCCGCATCCTGCAGCACGATGCCGTGGAAGTCATCGACCACATGCTGGCACCGGCCAGCCTCGATGGCGTGCACATCTTCTTTCCCGACCCCTGGCACAAGACCAAGCACAACAAGCGCCGGTTGATCCAGTCGCCGCTGGTGGTCAAGCTGGCCGCCCGGCTCAAGCCCGGCGGTTACCTGCACTGCGCCACCGACTGGGAACCCTATGCCCAGCAGATGCTGGAAGTGCTCGGTGCCGAGCCCCTGCTGGCCAACACCGCCAGCGGCTTCGCGCCGCAGCCGGATTACCGCCCACTGACCAAGTTCGAGAACCGCGGCCTGCGCCTCGGGCATGGTGTGTGGGATATCGTGTTCGTGCGACGCAATTAGCGCACCCTCCACCGGACGACCGCCATCACCGCGCCTATGAAGCCCATCCTGCAACACCTGGTTGAAATGACCGGCCACCGCGACCACCTGCGGCTGGAGGTGTCGGTGCTGTCCACCCTGCAAAAACTCAGCGGCATCAAGGCGGTCCGGGCGCTGGAGCTGTTCACCGACAAGGGCGTGGCCCATGTGCGGCCCCGCACCTGGGTCGAGGAGGGTCAACTGGTCTCCACCGACTCCGAGGCCGCCGCCGACCCGCGGCGCGAGCTGCTGGAGCAGTACCCCGAGCTGTGCGAGTGCGTGAAGAGCCAGGGCGACAGCGCCCTGACCCACCGCCCCGGACGCCACACGCTGTGGCTGCCGGTCTGGATGCACGAGAAGGTCAGCACCTGCCTGGAGGTCACGCAGTCGCGGCCCTTCTCGGCCCACAAGCTCGAAGTGATCAAGGGCGTGTTCCTGGTCTACCAGAACTACCAGAACCTGCTGGACTACAGCGAGCGAGACGCGCTCACCGGCCTGTTCAACCGCAAGACCTTCGACGAGCAGTTCTCGCGCAACGCCGCCAGTGGCCTGAGCAGCACCCGCCCGCAGGGCGCCGAAGCGCTGGTCAACGAGGAGGTGACCGCCGAAAGCGAGCCGACGCAGAACTGGCTGGCCGTGGTGGACATCGACCACTTCAAGCTGGTCAACGACCGCTTCGGCCACCTCTACGGCGATGAGGTGCTGATCCTGATCGCCAACATCCTGCGCAGCTCGTTCCGCTCGCACGACCGCATCTTCCGCTTCGGCGGCGAGGAGTTCGTGGTGCTGCTGCGCAACATCACGCTGGCACGCGCCCACAAGGTGTTCAACCGCTTCCGCGAGACCGTGCAGGAGTACGATTTTCCGCAGGTGGGCCGGGTGACGGTCAGCCTGGGTTTCGTGGGCACCTCGCGCGGCTCACCGGTCGAAATCCTGGGCCAGGCCGACCAGGCGCTCTACTATGCCAAGGAGCACGGCCGCAACCAGGTGTGCTTCTACGAAGACCTGGTGGCCGGCGGGCACCTCACGGCCAAGGTCGCCAACGACGACGTCGAGCTGTTCTGACCGCCCCGCGGCCAGCGCCGACGGCGTTCAGCGGCTGAACGCCTGGCCCAGCGCGGCCAGCAGTTCCTTGCGCGACTTGTCGCGCGCCACCGGATGGCCCCCCACATGCACGCCCTGCCCCGGGTACACCCCGTTGGGCACGTCGGTGCGCAGGCGCAAGGGGACGGTGCCATCGAAGCCATGGTAGGCGCCCTCGTAGGCCACCACCCGCACCTCGCGGCGGTCCGGGATATCGCCGCGTGTTGTGCCGCGTGGCGCGGCCAGGGCCTGGCAGGGGGCGGCCGGCGTCCAGTCGTCCGCCTTGCCGACGAGCACCAGCGTATCGGCCGCCGGCCGGTAGCCGCCGCGCAGGTCGGAGCCGCAACCGGGGTAGAAGGCCACGGCCAGGCGCGGCAGCACCTTGGCAGCGGCCACGTCGGCATGGCGCAGGTTGCTGGCAGCCAGCACGGCACTGCCGCCGTGCGACCAGCCCAGCAGCGCCAGCCGCTGGCCGTCCACGCCCGGTTGGGTGGCCAGCCACTGCAGGGCGGCCAGCGCATCACGGCGGCGGTCGTTCTGGTTGATCTTGCGCGTGCCGATGCGCTGGGTGCACAGCTCCTTTTCGCCGCGCGGCGTCAAGGAGTCCACCGCCAGCGCATGCCAGCCCTGCTGGTTGAGCAGGTCGGCGTACTCACGCATGCGCTCGGTCGGCTGGCCGCGCCGGTTGAGCATGCCGCCACAGCCGTGCAGCATGAGCACGGCAGGCAGGGGCCTGGTGTACTTGCCGGTGGCCGGGTCCAGTGCGGCCGGCGGACGGTACCACCAGGCCTGCAGGGTCACCGTGCCACCCGAGTCACCGGCAGGCGCCTGGAACTGCACGCGCTCGACGGCATCCGAAGGGGCGCCTGAGGCACAGGCCGCCCATAGCCCCAAGGCCATGGCGAGCAGGCACCGGCCCGGCTTGAAGATCAGCACAGGCAGGTCCATCTGGTTACCTGCCTGTACCCGCTGCTGAGCCTCAGGCGCGCTCGCGCACCCAGGCCTCGACGCTGGCCAGCGCGGCCGGCACGCCGGCCGCATTGGTGCCGCCGGCCATGGCCATGTCGGGCTTGCCGCCGCCCTTGCCACCCACTTGCTGGGCCACGAAGTTCACGAGCTCGCCGGCCTTGACCTTGCCGATGCTGTCGGCCGTCACGCCCGCAGCGATCTGCACCTTGTCGCCATCGACGGCGGCCAGCACGATGGCGGCGGTCTTGAGCTTGTCTTTCAGCTTGTCCATGGTGTCGCGCAGGGTCTTGGCGTCGGCGCCGGGCAAGGCCGCGGCCAGCACCTTGATGCCGTTCACGTCCACCGCCTGGCCGACCAGCTCGTCGCCCTGGCTCGATGCCAGCTTGCCCTTCAAGGCCGCGATTTCCTTTTCCAGCGCCTTCACGCTATCGAGGGTCTGGCCGATGCGGTGGTTGAGCTCGGCCACCGGGGTCTTGAAGGTGCCGGCGGCCTGGTTCACCGTGTCTTCGAGCTGCTGCAGGTAGGCCAGCGCATTCGTGCCGGTCACCGCCTCGATGCGGCGCACGCCTGCGGCCACGCCGCCTTCGGCAACCACCTTGAACAGGCCGATGTCGCCCGTGCGCTGCACGTGCGTGCCGCCGCACAGCTCGCGGCTGGTACCGATGTCGAGCACGCGCACGGTCTCACCGTACTTCTCGCCGAACAGCATCATGGCGCCGGTCTTCTGGGCCGATTCGATGTCCATCACGCGCGCCTGCGTGGGCACGTTGGCCAGCACCTCTTCGTTCACCAGGCGCTCGATCTCGCGCACCTGGGCATCGGTCACGGGGGCATTGTGGGCAAAGTCGAAGCGCGTGCGCTCGGCGTTCACCAGGCTGCCCTTTTGCTGCACATGCGTGCCCAGCACTTCGCGCAGGGCCTTGTGCATCAGGTGGGTGGCCGAGTGGTTGCGCACCGTGGCGGCGCGCACGGCCGTGTTGACCTCGGCCTGCACCGTGTCGCCCACGTTCAGCGTGCCCTCTTCGAGCGTGCCGTGGTGGCCGTACACATCGGCCTTGATCTTGAGCGTGTCACCCACCGCAAAGCGGGCCGAGCCGCTGGTGATGGTGCCTTCGTCGCCCACCTGGCCGCCGCTTTCGGCGTAGAAGGGGGTGGTGTCGAGAACCACCACGCCGTTCTGGCCGGCCTTGAGGGCCGCGCTGCTGGTGCCGTCCACGTAGATGGCGGTGATCCTGGCGGTCTCGGTCAGTTGCTCGTAGCCCGTGAAGCGGTTCACATCGCCGGTGTAGTCCAGGGCCTTGTCCATCTTGAACTTGCCGGCAGCGCGGGCCTGGGCCTTCTGCTTTTCCATGGCGACCTGGAAGCCGGCTTCGTCCACCTCGACGTCGCGCTCGCGGCACACGTCCTTGGTCAGGTCCAGCGGGAAGCCGTAGGTGTCGTGCAGCTTGAAGGCCACGTCGCCGGGCAGCACCTTGGCGTCACCGGCCAGGGCCGAGTCGAGGATTTCCATGCCGTTGGCCAGGGTCTCGAAGAAGCGCTCTTCCTCGGCCTTGAGCACCTCGGTGATGCGCTGCTCCTGCTCGCGCAGCTTGGGGTAGGCGTCGCCCATCACGCGCACCAGTTCGGCCACCAGCTTGTGGAAGAACGGCGTCTTCTTGCCCAGCTTGTAGCCGTGGCGGATGGCGCGGCGCACGATGCGGCGCTGCACGTAGCCGCGGCCTTCGTTGCTCGGAATCACGCCGTCGCTCACCAGGAAGGCGGTGGCGCGGATGTGGTCGGCGATCACGCGCAGGCTCTTGTTGTTCAGGTCGGCCACGCCGGTCTCGCGGCCGGCGGCCTTGATCAGGGCGTCGAACAGGTCGATCTCGTAGTTGCTGTGCACGTGCTGCAGGATGGCGGCCAAGCGCTCCAGGCCCATGCCGGTGTCCACGCAGGGCGCGGGCAGCGGTGTGACCGAGCCGTCTTCGGCCATGTCGAACTGCATGAACACGTTGTTCCAGATCTCGATGAAGCGGTCGCCGTCTTCATCGGGGCTGCCCGGGGGGCCGCCGGGGATGTGGTCGCCGTGGTCGTAGAAGATCTCGCTGCAGGGGCCGCAGGGGCCGGTGTCGGCCATCATCCAGAAGTTGTCGGACTTGTAGCGGCCGCCCTTGTTGTCGCCGATGCGGATCACGCGCTCGGGCGGCAGGCCGATTTCCTTGGTCCAGATGTCATAGGCCTCGTCGTCTTCCTGGTACACGGTGGCCAGCAGGCGCTCGGGCGGCAGCTTGTACACGGTGGTCAGCAGTTCCCAGGCCCAGTGCAGCGATTCGCGCTTGAAGTAGTCGCCAAAGCTCCAGTTGCCCAGCATCTCGAAGAAGGTGTGGTGGCGCGCGGTGTAGCCCACGTTCTCCAGGTCGTTGTGCTTGCCGCCGGCGCGCAGGCAGGCCTGCACCGATACCGCGCGGTTGTAGGGGCGCTTGTCCGTGCCCAGGAACACGTCCTTGAACTGCACCATGCCGGAGTTGGTGAACATCAGCGTGGGGTCGTTGCCCGGCACCAGCGAGCTCGAGGCCACGATGGTGTGGCCCTTGGAGGCAAAGAAGTCCAGGAAGGACTTGCGGATGTCGGCAACCGAGAACGAAGGCGTGGTTTGGTTGGTCATGTGCGAAAAGGGGCAACAGGCCTGGGTCAGTGAGGGGCCTCGCGCGCAGGGCGCGGCCACCCGGTTTATGGGGAGAACCCACGATTCTATCGAGACGGCGGGGTGAACCGGTCTGCAGCGGCCAGAGACACTGCACTTCGCTGTCGCGAACGTGCTCGGTGTGCGGCATCGCACGGGCTGGCGGCCGTGGGCGCGCAACGGCCACGCTCCACCCGCCCCCTGCGCCCTCTGCGGCAAAGCGCGCCCCTTTGCAGTGCCTGGCGCCCCACCCCGGGGCAGGCAGCACCCCGAAAGCGCCCCATCTTCGCCCCTGGAGCCCCTGCCTTCTCCTTGCGCACAGGGCACGCAAGCGCAAATCCGGCTGGCACGCAAGCTGCTAAATACCCTGACAAGATATTTCAAATATTTTCTTAATATATTTAAAACTTCCACCCCGCCCCAACCCCTCGCCTGTTTTCCGTCCTTTTCGTTGTTTTCTTCTTTCTTACCAGGAGTCCATCCATGAGCAATCCCCGCTGGCAAGGCATCTTCCCCGCCATCACCACCAAGTTCCACGCCGACGAGAGCATCGATGCCGAAGGCACGGCGCGCCACATCGATTTCCAGATCCGCAACGGCATCCACGGCCTCGTGACCTGCGGCTCGCTGGGCGAAGCCAGCACCCTCACGCTGGAGGAGAAGCTGCAGGTCGCCAAGATCGCGCTCGACGCTGCCGACGGCCGTGTTCCTGTGCTGGCCAACGTGTCGGAGACCAGCACCCGCGAGGCGCTGCGCTACATCGACGGCGGCAACAAGCTCGGTGTGGCCGGGTACATGGTGATGCCCTCGGTGATCTACGTGGCCGATGCGCGCGAAGCCATGGCCAATGTGCGCGCCATGGCCAAGGTGGCGCAGAAGCCCCTCATGGTCTACAACAACCCCGTGGCCTACCGCGTGGACCTGAAGCCCGAGCACATGCTGGAGCTGGCCGACTGCGAGTGGATCGCCGCCATCAAGGAGAGCACGGACAACATCCGCCGCATCACCGACCTGCGCAACACCGTGGGCGACCGCTACCAGCTTTTCCTGGGCGTGGACGACCTGGCCTACGAAGGCCTGGCGCTGGGCTGCGACGGCCTGCTGGCCGGCGTGGGCTGCGCCTTCCCGCGCGAAACCGTGGCGCTGTACGACCTGATGAAGGCCGGCCGCTTTGCCGAAGCCTTGAAGCTCTACCAATGGATGACGCCCATGCTGCACCTGGACGTATCGACCAAGCTGGTGCAGAACCTCAAGCTCATCGACGTGCTGGTGGGCGTGGGCACCGAGCACATGCGCCGCCCGCGGCTGCCGCTGATCGGCGAGGAACGCGCCTTCATCGAGCGCGTCGTGAAGAAAGCGCTGGACACGCGCCCCACCGAGTACCAGTCGGTCGCCTGACAGCCCGCCTTCCCCCACTCCCCTCCTCTTCTCCTCTTCTCAAAGGCTTCCCATGACATCCAGATTCATGACCCCCTCGGCGCTGGCAGCCCTTGTGCTGCTGTCGGCACCGGCGTTCGCGCAGGAGCAGGTCGTAAAGATCGGCCACAGCGGCCCGCTGTCGGGCCCGAATGCGTTTGCGGGCAAGGACAACGAGAACGGCGTGCGCCTGGCCGTCGAGGAGCTCAATGCGAAGAAGATCGTGGTGGGGGGCAAGCCCCTGAAGTTCGAGCTGGTGTCCGAAGACGACCAGTGCGACGCCCGCACCGGCGTGAGCGTGGCGCAAAAGCTCGTGGACAGCGGCGTCAGGTTCGTCATGGGGCCGTACTGCTCGGGCGTGGCCATCCCCGCCTCGCGCGTCTACAGCGACGGCGGTGCCATGGTGTCCACCGTCGGCACCAACCCCAAGGTGACCGAGGGCGGCTACAAGAACCTGTTCCGCATCATCGCCAGCGATACCCAGATCGGCTCGAACATGGCCGTGTATGCCGCCCAGGTGCTCAAGGTCAAGCAGGTGGCGGTGATCGACGACCGCACCGCCTTCGGCCAGGGCGTGGCCGACCAGTTCACCAAGGAAGCCAAGAAGCAAGGCCTCACCGTGGTCGGCCAGGAGTTCACGACCGACAAATCCACCGACTTCCTGTCCATCCTCACCAGCCTCAAGGGCAAGCAGCCGCAGGCCATCTTCTTTGGCGGCTATGCCCCGCAGGCGGCGCCCATGGCGCGCCAGATGAAGCAACTGGGCCTCACGGCCAAGCTGCTGGGTGGCGACACGCTGTGCAGCCCCGAGGTCGGCAAGCTCGGTGGCGAGGCCGTCAACGACACGGTGTTCTGCGCCCAGGGCGGCACCATGCTCGACAAGGCCGCGAGCGGCCCGGCCTTCAAGGCGAAATACAAGGCGCGCTTCAAACTGGATGCCGATGCCTATGCGGCCTCGTACTACGACCAGGTGATGTTCATGGCCGATGCCATGCAGAAGGCCCAGTCCGTGGAGCCTGCCAAGGTCGGAGCGCAGATGTACCAGGCAAGCCACCAGGGCGTGGCGGGCACCTATGCCTATGACGACAAGGGCAACCTCAAGCAGGCGCCGATCACGGTGCTGACCTTCAGGAACGCCGCCCCCGTCCCCCTCGCCAGCTACTGAAACTGCCGGGATCGTGGCGGGGCTCCCGCTACGATCCTCACACCCCAACCCACGCGACCCACCATGACCCACGACAGTGCCATGCAACGCATACAGATCCTCGACTCCCACACCGGCGGCGAGCCCACGCGCCTGGTGGTGGGCGGTTTCCCCGACCTGGGCACGGGCAGCATGGCCGAGCGCCGCGCCCTGCTGGCCAGCCAGCACGATGTCTGGCGCGCCGCCACGGTGCTGGAGCCGCGCGGCAACGACGTGATCGTGGGCGCGCTGCTGTGCGCGCCGCAGGACCCGGCCAACGCGGCCGGCGTGATCTTCTTCAACAACACCGGCTACCTCGGCATGTGCGGCCACGGCACCATCGGCCTGGTGGCCTCGCTGGCCTACCTGGGGCGCTTGCAGCCGGGCGAGCACGGCATCGAGACACCCGTGGGCACGGTGATGACCACGCTGCACGGGGATGGCTCGGTCAGCGTGCGCAACGTGCCGGCCTACCGGCTGCACCAGGGGCTGTCGCTCACGGTGCCGGGCATCGGCACCGTCACGGGCGACGTGGCCTGGGGCGGCAACTGGTTCTTTCTGATGAGCGCGCATGGCCAGCGCGTTACCAGCGACAACCTGCAAGCGCTGACCGCCTACACCAGCGCCGTGCAGCAGGCGCTCAAGGACCAGGGCATCCGCGGCGACAACGGCGGCGAGATCGACCACATCGAACTCTTTGCCGACGACGAGGTGGCCGACAGCCGCAACTTCGTGCTCTGCCCCGGCGGTGCCTACGACCGCTCGCCCTGCGGCACCGGCACCAGCGCCAAGCTGGCCTGCCTGGCGGCCGACGGCAAGCTGCAGCCCGGCCAGGTGTGGCGCCAGGCGAGCATCATCGGCAGCAGCTTCGAGGCGCGCTACGAACCCGACACCCAGGCCGGCAGAATCATCCCTACGCTGCGCGGCACGGCCCACATGAGCGCCGAGGCCACCTTGCTGATCGCGCAGGACGACCCCTTTGCCTGGGGCATCCGCCTCTAAGCCACCAGCCACCCCATGCAAGCTGCGGACGTGATCGTCATCGGTGCCGGCATGGTGGGCGCGGCCTGCGCCCACCTGCTGGCCAACGCCGGGCTGTCGGTGCGCGTGCTCGATGCGCGCCGCGGCGGCGCCACGCAGGCCGGCATGGGCCACCTGGTGGTGATGGACGACAACGCGGCCGAGCTGGCGCTGAGCCAGGCCTCGCTCGACCAGTGGCACGCCTGGGGTCCGCGCATGAATGCCGACCTGCCCGGCTGCGCATATGCCAACTGCGGCACGCTCTGGATCGCGGCCAATGCCGAGGAAATGGCCGGCGCCGAGGCCAAGGCCGCCGGCCTGCGCGCGCACGGCATCGCCTGCGAGCTGCTGGACGCCCCATCCCTGGCAAAACTGGAACCCGCGCTGCGGCCAGGCCTGCACGGCGCCCTCAAGGTCGGCGGCGACAGCGTGGTCTATGCCCCCAACGCCGCGCAGTGGCTGCTGGCGCACGCGGCACGGCCCATCGCCGTCGAGCATGCCCAGGTGGCGCGCATCGATGGCCGGCGCGTGCACCTGTCCGATGGCAGCGTGCGCGAGGGCGGCGCGGTGCTGCTGGCCGCGGGCATCCACGCCACGGACCTGTGCCCCGGCCTGCCGATACGCCCCAAGAAGGGGCACCTGGCCATCACCGACCGCTACCCCGGCACGGTGCGCCACCAACTGGTGGAGCTGGGCTACATCACCAACGCCCACCAGAGCGACGGCACCTCGGTGGCCTTCAACCTGCAGCCGCGGCCCACGGGGCAACTGCTCATCGGCTCGTCGCGCCAGTTCGACACCACCGACCCGGCCATCGACAACGCCGTGCTGGCGCGCATGCTGCGCCGTGCGCTCGACTATGTGCCGGGCTTGGCCGAGCTCAACGCCATCCGCACCTGGACCGGTTTTCGCGCGGCCACGCCCGATGGCCTGCCGATCATCGGCCACCACCCGCACCACAGCGACCTGTGGCTGGCCGTGGGGCATGAAGGCCTGGGCGTGACCACGGCGCCGGCCACGGCCCAGTTGCTGGCCGCACAGATCACCGGTGCCGTGCTGCCGCTCGACCCGGCACCCTATTCGCCTGATCGTTTTGCCGGGAGCCTGATCGCATGAGCACCGCCACGGTACAGATCCACGCCGATGGCGTGCGCCTGCAGGTCGTCCCGGGCACCAGCGTGGCCGCGGCCCTGGCCCAGGTGCCGCCGGGCCGCACGCGCAGCTCCGTCACCGGCCAGCCGCGCGCGCCGCTGTGCGGCATGGGTGTGTGCCACGAATGCCGGGTGCGCATCGACGGCCGCACGCACCTGGCCTGCCAGACCCTGTGCACCGAGGGCATGCAGGTCCACACCGATACCGGCGGGCCGTGCCCATGAACGCACTCAACCGTTCGCAGGCGCACGCGCACTGCGACCTCCTCATCATCGGCGCCGGCCCCGCCGGCATGGCCGCGGCACTGGCTGCGGCGCCGAGCGGCGCGGCCATCACCGTCGTGGACGACAACCCCGCAGCCGGCGGCCAGATCTGGCGCGACGGACCCGGTGCCACGCTGCCGCCATTGGCCCGCCAGCACCGCGAGGCGCTGGCGCGGCACGCGAACATCCGGCTTTTGTGCGGCACGCGCGTGGTGGGCCTGGGCGAGCGGCAACGGGCCGACCACGCTCCGGCCCTGCTGCTCGAAGACGCCGACCGGGGCTGGACCCAGCACAGCCACCGCATCGTGCTGTGCAACGGTGCGCGCGAACTGCTGCTGCCGTTTCCGGGCTGGACGCTGCCGGGCGTGACCGGCGCGGGCGCACTGCAGGCCCTGGTCAAGGCCGGGCTGCCCGTCAAAGGCCAGCGCATCGTGGTCGCAGGCACCGGCCCGCTGCTGCTGGCCGCGGCGGCCACCGCCACCCAGGCCGGTGCGCGGGTGGTGCGGGTGGCCGAGCAGGCCGGCTGGCGCGCACTCGCAGGCTTTGCCGCGCAGCTGCCGGGCTGGCCCGCCAAGGCCGTGCAGGCATTCACCCTGCTGCACCCGCAACTGCGTGCGGGCAGCCATGTGCTCGAAGCCGTCGGTGAAGGCCAGGTGCAGTCCGTGCGCCTGCGCGCGGGGCGTGGCGAAGAAACCATTGCCTGCGAACGCCTGGCGTGCGGCTTTGGCCTGGTGCCCAACACGCACCTGGGACAGCTGCTGGGCTGCGCCCTGGGCGGCCCTTTGAGTGGCGGCCTGGGCCTGCAGGTGGACGCCCAGATGCGCACCAGCGTGGCAGGGGTCTATGCCGCTGGCGAGTGCACCGGCTTTGGCGGCAGCGAGCGTGCACTGGCCCAGGGCGCCATCGCCGGCCATGCCGCTGCAGGCAACGCCACCGCGGTGCACACACTGCACACCACACTGCGCCGCTGGGAAGGCTTTGCCCAGGCGCTGCAGCAGTCCTTCGCACTGAACGAATCACTCAAGACCCTGGCCCGGCCCGACACCCTGGTGTGCCGCTGCGAGGACGTGTCCCATGCCGAACTGGCAGACCGCACCGGCTGGGTCGACGCCAAGCTGCACACGCGCTGCGGCATGGGCGCCTGCCAGGGGCGCATCTGCAGCGCCGCCACACAGCACCTGTTCGGCTGGACGCCGGCGCCGCCGCGCCATCTGCTGGCGCCGGCGCGCATCGCCACGCTGGCGGCGGCTGGCGACGACGCCCCCTCCGGCTGAGCCCCCGCTGCAGGAAGCACCCGATCAGGGCGTTCGCGCCTTCGGGCACGGGCACTCATCTTGCTTCTACATATATTAAGAAGATATTTATTTTGGTGCCGCCGATCCCTCCTCCTCCATAGCCACTCCAACAGAGCCACCCCCATGCCCTCCGCTTCCACCTCAGCCACCCCTCCCGTGGCGCCACCACGCGCCCCCATCCGCTGGTTGCTGGATTTGTCCAGTTGGCTGCTGCGCATGGAGCGCCACCTGCTCACCGCCCTCATGACCCTGCTGGTGGCGCTGATCCTACTCAACGTGGTGACGCGCTACAGCGGCATGCCCATCTACTGGATCGACGAGGCGGCGGTGTACACGGTGGTCTGGCTGACCTTCGTGGGGGCGTCGGTCATGACGCGGCTGCGCATGGACTTTGCCGTGACCATGCTCACCGACCAATTGGGTGCACGCGCCGCGAAGGCCATCAAGGGCGTGGCCACAGCATGTGTGCTGCTGTTCGGCGCGGCCATGCTGTGGATGTGCTGGCAGTGGATGGACCCGGTCGGCATCGCGCGCTACGGCTTCGACGCCAAGGAGTACGCGGCCGAGAGCTTCAATTTTCTCTACACCGAGCGCACGCAGACGCTCAACTGGCCCACCTGGGTGCTGCAGCTGATCCTGCCGATCTTCTCGGCCACCTTCAGCCTGCATGCGCTGGCCAACCTGCTCGAAGACATGGGGTGTGCCGAGCGGCGCACGCACCCGGGCTTCGACGTGGTCAGCGCCGACGCGGTGAACTGAAGACTCCCGAAGGCCCCTCCATGATCACCTCCCTCTTCTTCCTGGTTGCGCTGCTGGTGGGCGTGCCCATCGGCGTGTGCCTGTGCCTGTCGGGCATCGTCTACATCTTCGCCACCGGCGGCACGGTGCTGTTCCAGTCGTTTCCCATGCAGATGTTCGCGGGGGTGGACAGCTATGGGCTCATCGCCATTCCGCTGTTCATCCTGATCGGCGAGATCATGAACAGCGGCGGCATCACGCGCCGGCTGGTGGACCTGTCCATGGCCTTCATCGGCTCGGTCAAGGGCGGTCTGGCCTACGTCAACATCCTGGCCAACATGCTGGTGTCGTCCATCATCGGTTCGGCCACCGCGCAGGTGGCCATCATGTCGCAGGTGATGGTGCCCGAGATGGAAAAGCAGGGCTACGACAAGACCTTTGCGGCCGGCCTCACGGTGTATGGCGGCATGCTCGGGCCCATCATCCCGCCCTCGGTGATGTTCGTGGTGTTCAGCGTGCTGGCCCAGGTGGCCGTGGGCGACATGCTGATCGCCGGCATCATCCCCGGCGTGCTGCTCACGCTGCTGTTCTTCGCCGTGATCGCCCTCATGGGCTTCATCTACGACTACCCGCGCAGCGAACGGCGCACCCTGGCCCAGCGCGCCCGCACCATCGTGCTGGCCAGCCCCACGCTGCTGATCCCGATCGTGATCGTCGGCTCCATCCTGGGCGGGCTGGCCAACCCCACCGAGGCGGCTGCCGTGGGCGCGCTGTCCTCGGCCCTGGTGGGCCGCTACGTGACCAAGGAATTTCGGCTCAACGCCATGCCGGCCATCCTGCTGCGCTCGGCCATCTACTCGGCCGTGGTGCTGTTCCTGGTGGCGGCGGCCGCCGTGTTCTCGTGGCTGCTGATCTACGGCAAGGTGCCGCAGATGGTGGCCGCCTGGATCCAGACCGTGGCGCACGACCCCATCACCTTCCTGCTGCTGACCAATGTGATTCTGCTGGTCATCGGCACGGTGATCGATGGCATTCCCGGGCTGATCATGACCGTGCCCATCCTGCTGCCGATTGCCACCGAGGTCTACCACATCGATCCGCGCCACTTCGGTGTGGTGGTGGTGATCAACCTGGTGCTGGGCCTGATGACGCCGCCCGTGGGCCTGAGCTTCTTCGTCGCCTCGGCGGTCACCGGGGCCAGGCCCGGAAAGATGTTCCTCGTCACGCTGCCGTTCTTCCTCATCAGTTGCGTGGCGCTGGTGCTGCTGTCGCTGTTTCCGAGCCTGTCGCTGGCGCTGCTCGAATAGCGCCGCCCCCTTTTTCATCCCGTTCCCGTCCGTCCCCTTCCCCGACCCAGGAGAGTCCACCATGACCACCACCCGCCGCCAGTTCGTACAGCGCCACGCCGTGGCCGCTGCCGCCACCCTTGCCGCCCCGCTCGTGTTCGCACAGGGCGCAGGCGCCAAGGAATTCCGCCTGGGCCTGATCACCCCCGCAGGCCACTCGTGGAACCGCGCCGCGCTGCAGTTCGGCGAGGCGCTCAAGAAGGAGACCGATGGCCGCCTGAGCCTGACCGTCTTCCACTCGGGCCAGCTCGGCAACGAGGCCGCCATGATGCAGCAGCTGCAGTCCGGCGCCCTCGACATGGGCTGGATCCAGGCGGCCGAACTGGGCTCGCGCGTGTCCAGCATCGCCGCCATCAATGCGCCCTACCTGGTGCGCTCCACGCCCGCCGTGGCCAAGCTGGTCAAGCACCCGGCCGCCACCAAGCTCCTGGAAGTGCTGCCGCGCGAGACCGGCACCATCGGCCTGGGCTGGGGCATCACCGGCATGCGCGCGGTGTTCTCCACCAAGGACATCTCCGTGCCCACCGACCTCAAGGGCATGAAGCTGCGCATCAACCCCACGCCGGTGTACCGCGACTTCTACCAGATGCTGGGCGCCGCGCCCACGCCCATTCCGACCCCCCAGGTGTTCGACGCCATGAGCAACGGCCAGGTGGATGGGCTGGAGGCAGACATCGAATTCTCGTGGAACCAGCGCTTCGACAAGGTCGCAAAGACCCTGCTGCAGATGAACGCGCTGTTCATGCCCTTCGCTCCACTGGTGTCGGGCCGCATCTGGCAGGGGCTCGATGCCAAGGACAAGGAGCTGATCCGCAAGCTCACCGCCCAGTCGCTGGACGCGCAGATCAACGACATCGTGACCACCGAGGCGGGCCTGATCGAGAAATTCAAGGGCACCTCCATCGCCTTCAAGACCGCATCCTCGTTCAACCCCGAGGCCACCATCCAGGAGTTCGACAAGCTGTGGCTACCCAAGGCGCCGCAGATCGCCGAACTGCGCAAGGCCGGTGCCAGCCTGTGATTTAAGATGGGGCAGACCCCATGGTCCCCAGCCCGGGGGCCATGCCCTACCAGCCCACTTTCCGTCGATGACACCCAGCAGCAGCCCACCCCTCCGCAAAGACACCGGCCCCAAGCGGCGCGCGGCGGACGTGGCCTATGACGCCATCGAGGCCATGATCTCCACCCTGCAGCTGCAGCCCGGCAGCCCGGTGGTGGAGGCGGAAATTGCAGAGAGCACCGGCCTGGGACGCACGCCGGTGCGCGAGGCGCTGCTGCGCATGGTGTCCATCGGCCTCATCGTGCAGCAGCCGCGCCGCGGTCTGCAGGTCTCCAACATCGACCTGGCGGACCACCTGGACGTGATCCAGACGCGCCGCGTGCTGGAGCGGCTGATCGCCTCGTGCGCGGCACGCCGAGCCACTGCGCCGCAGCGCCAGTCCATCGTGCGCTGCGCCGAAGAGATGGTGCGCGCTGCCGAGCGCGGCGAGCTCGATGGCTACATGCTGGCCGACCATGGGCTCGACCAGATCGTGCACCTGGCGTGCCAGAACCAGTCGGCCGTGAAGTCCGTGGCGCCGCTCATCGTGCAGTGCCGCCGCTTCTGGTACGCCTACCAGCACGAGGGCGACGTGACCGAGGGCGCGCGCGCCCACATGCACCTGGCGCAGGGCATCGCCAGCGGCGACGAAGCCCATGCCGTGGCCGGCGCCAACCAGCTCATGGACTACCTGGAGCAGTTCGCGCGGCGCATCATCGACAGGTAATTGCTCCCCCTGAGTCGCTTCGCGCCTTCCCCCTGAGGGGACGCCCCCAGCGCGGCGGGGCGGCCCTTGCGCGGGGGCGCTGGCTGGGCCGCGCCAGTTGCGTCCCACCTGGCTCTCCATCGAGTTCAGGCCGCAGCGCGCCAGGCCTACTGCGCGCCCTGGTGCCCCAGCGCGATGCGCTGCTCCAGAAAGCGCCACAGGCGCTCGTCCGCGCAGAACGCCACATTGAAGCGCAGCCAGCCCGTGGGCCGCGGCTCCACCAGGAACAGCGCGCCGGGCCCGAGCATGATGCCTTCGCCGGTTGCGTCCTGTGTGAGCAGGGCGCTGTCGGGCAGGTCGGGGTGGCGGGCCCAGAGGTACATGCCGGCCTCGGGTTCGTGGAACAGTTCGAAGCCCAGAGCCTCCAGCCGCTGCCCCACGCTGCGGTGGGCCTCGGCCAGGCGCTCGCGCAGCGACTTGAGGTGCTTGCGCCAGCGGCCATCGGTCACCACGCCGAAGGTGATGCGCTCGGTGATGTCCGACGAGGTCAGGCCCGAGATCATCTTGAGCTGCACCAGTTCGTCCACCAGATCGCGCCGCGCCGCGAGGTAGCCCGTGCGCAGGTTGGGCGAGATGGTCTTGGAGAAGCTGCCCAGGTAGACCACGCGGTGGAGCTGGTCCAGGCTGGCCAGCGAGGGGCGCACGCCCGCCTCCATGTCGGCGTAGATATCGTTCTCCACCAGCATGAAGCCGTGCTGTTCGGCCAGCTGCAACAGGCGGTGCAGGTGCGCCATGGAGGCCACCGAGCAGGTGGGGCTCTGCAGCCGCGGCTGGGTGAAGAAGGCCGTGGGGCGGTGCTGGGCCAGCAAGGCCTCCAGCGCCACCAGGTCGTAACCGGTGGCGGTGCGCGGCACGCCCACGGCATGGGCCCCGGCAAAGCGCAGGATGAAGTGCAGGTTGGGGTAGCCGGGGTCGTCCACCAGCACCACGTCGCCGGGCTTGACCAGGCGGCGCACCACGAGGTCGAGCGCCTGGCTGGAGCCCTGGGTGAGCATGATGCGCTCGGCATCGGCGGTGATGTCGCGCTCGGCCATGGCCTCGGCCACCACCGTGCGCAGGTCCAGCAGACCGTGCGGCAGGCCATAGCCATCGAGTTCCGTGCCTTCGGACGACAGCTGGCGCATGCTGCGTTTGACCGCATCGCCAAACAGCCAGTCGTGCGGCAGCCAGCCGCAGCCCGGTTTCATGGGCAGGTTGCGGTTTTCAAAAATTTGTTTGAGGTACCAGCGCGCATCAAAACGGGGCACGGGCCGCTCGGGCGCACCAGCGCCGGGCGCTGCGCCTTCATCGCCCCGCGCCGCTTCACAAAAAAGCCCGCGTTGGCGCGCGACACCAGCCAGCCCTGCGCCACCAGGCGGTCATAGGCCTCGACCACGGTGAACACGCTCACCCCGTGCGCGGCCGCAAAAGCACGGATGGACGGGAGTTTGCTGCCGGGCTTGAGCACCTGTCCGACGATGAGACCCCGCAGTCCATCGACGATCTGGCTGACCAGAGGTGTCTGGAGGTCGGGGCTGAGAGTGAGCATCGATGGGGGAAAAACAGGGGCCGAATATGTGCCTTGGGTGGCCGGCCCCCAAATCAGGGATTGCCTGTACAGGATTCTAGACCTGCACAGTGCACATGAAACAGCGTGCCGCTGGACATGGACGGCTGTGCAGCACGGCTTCCAGAATTCGCCCCAATTCTTGGTTTTCATCCTCTTTTTGTCCTTCACAGCAACCGCCCACCGCCATGCAGCAAGACCGCCACTTCACCAACGCCGCCCTCCTCACCCGCCGCCACGCCGCCGTAGCCCGGGGCGTGGGCCAGGCCCATGAACTCTTCGTCCAGAAGGCCCTGAACGCCGAACTGTGGGACGTGGAAGGCCGCCGCTACATCGACTTTGCCGGCGGTATCGCCGTGTTGAACACCGGCCACCTGCATGCCGGCGTGATCGCCGCCGTGAAGGCCCAGCTCGATCTGTACACCCACACCTGCTTCCAGGTGGTGGCCTATGAGCCCTATGTGGAAGTGGCGGAGCGCCTGAACACGCTGGCCCCGGGCGCGTTTGCCAAGAAGAGCCTGCTGCTCACCACCGGCGCCGAAGCCGTGGAAAACGCCATCAAGATCGCCCGCGCCCACACCAAGCGCCCCGGCGTGATCGCCTTCACGGGCGGCTACCACGGCCGCACCAACCTCACGCTGGGCCTCACGGGCAAGGTCGCGCCGTACAAGATCGGCTTCGGCCCCTTCCCGGGCGAGGTGTACCACGCGCTGTTCCCCAACGCGCTGCATGGCGTCAGCGTGGAGCAGGCCCTGCATTCGGTGGAGCTGATCTTCAAGAACGACATCGAGCCCGAGCGTGTGGCAGCCTTCATCCTCGAGCCCGTGCAGGGCGAAGGCGGCTTCTACGTGGCGCCACCCGAATTCATCAGCGGCCTGAAGGCGCTGGCCGACCGCTACGGCATCCTGCTGATCGCCGACGAAGTGCAGACCGGCGCGGGCCGCACCGGCACCTGGTTTGCCTGCGAGCAGTGGCCCGTGGCCCCCGACCTGATCACCACCGCCAAATCGCTGGCGGGCGGCTTCCCCTTGTCGGGGGTGGTGGGCCGTGCCGAGGTGATGGA
>NZ_JAXHOB010000029.1:0-2993 GCF_034519795.1 Acidovorax sp. | reverse complement strand
ATCGCCAACATCGCCAGCGCGCGCATCTACGACTCGCTCGCCACCAAGGCAGGCGACCTGTCCACCGGTTTCACCACGGCCGAGCGCCAGTTGGTGTCCAAAGCCGTGCTGGCCAAGTGCGATGCGCTCGACGGCGCCACCGACGGACTCGTGCAGGATACGGGCGCCTGCCAGGCCGCCTTCAACCTGGAGCGCGATGTGCCTACCTGCAGCGGCGAGCGCGATGGCAGTTGCCTGTCGGCCGCGCAGAAGACCGGCATCGCCAAGATCTTCAGCGGCCCGACCACCAGCAACGCCAGCAAGATCTACACGAGCTTTCCGTACGATGCAGGCTTGGCCGGCGGCGGCTATGGCTTCTGGGAGTTCACCGCGCCGCTGGCCCTGGACTCGGGCGGCGTGGGCCTGATCTGGGCGGCACCGCCCGAGGATGCCGCCACCTTCAACGGCCCGGTGTTCGCCATGACCGCCAGCCTGGACACCATGGTCGCCCGGGTCAACGCCACCACGGCGCTGTACCCCGAAAGCGGCATGTCGTTCATGACACCACCCAACCCGAGCAACCTGTCAGCCATCAAGGGCCGGGGCGCGAAAATGATGCTTTACCACGGCACCAGCGACCCGATCTTCTCCAGCGATGACACCACCGCCTGGTACGACGCCCTGCGCGCGGCCAACAGCGGTGACGCCAGCAACTTCACGCGCTTTTACCGCGTGCCCGGCATGAACCACTGCTCCGGCGGCCCCGCCACCGATCAGTTCGACATGCTGACCCCGCTGGTCAACTGGGTAGAAAAGGGCGAAGCGCCTGAGACCGTGGCCGCCAACGTGCGTGGCGCAGGCAATGCGGCCGCCGTCAACGCTGACCTGCCCGCCGCCTGGTCCGCCAACCGCAGCCGGCCGCTGTGCACCTACCCCAAGGTGGCGCGCTACAACGGCACGGGTGACATGGAAAGCGCGAGCAGCTTCAGTTGCCGATAAGGCCAGCGGATCGAGGGGGCGGCCATCGCAGCCCCGCTGCGGCGCCCGCCCCGCATCGCCCCCTGTCGTCCCCTGCCCCCATTGAGGAGTCCACCGCATGAACACCTTCACGCTGCCTACCCGTCCCCTGGCCCTCTCGGCGGCCCTGGCCGCCCTGCTCTCGGGCTGAGGCACCGCGCCCCGCTCCGCATTGCCACAACTGGCGGCAGCGGCACCCGCCACCTTGCAGTCGCGCACCAGCCTCGCCGCCGATCTCGTCTGGCCGCAGACCCGCATCACTTCGGCAGAGCTCGTGGCCCCCGGCCCGCTGACCGTGCAAGGCCTGGCGACCCAGGTCCCCGCGCACTGCCTCGTCAAAGGCCGGATGAACGAACGCACGGGCCCCGTGGACGGCGCCAGCTACGCGATTGGTTTCGAGGTGCGCCTGCCTGTCGCCTGGAATGGCCGCTTTCTCCACCAGGCCAATGGCGGCCTGGACGGCAACGTGGTCACAGCCCTGGGGGCCGTGAGCGGTGCAGCCCCGGTAGCGCCCGGGCTGGTGCAGGGCTTTGCCGTGCTCAGCTCGGATGCGGGGCATGGTGCCCCCACGCCCTTCTTCGGCCTGGACCCGCAGGCCCGGCTGGACTACGGCTACCAGGCCGTGGGCACGCTCACGCCCATGGCCAAGAAGCTCATCCAGGCGGCCTATGGCAAGGCGCCGGACCGCTCCTACATCGCCGGCTGCTCCAACGGCGGGCGCCACGCCATGGTGGCCGCCTCGCGCTACGCGGACCAGTACGATGGCGTGCTGGCCGGCAATCCCGGATTTCACCTGCCCAAAGCGGCCGCTACCCAACTGTGGAAGGCCCAGCAGTACGCCAGGATCTCCACGCCAGGCACGAACCAGCAGCCCGACCTGGCCACTGCCATCACACCGGCCGAGTTCAAACTCGTCGGCAACACGATTGTGGCCCGCTGCGATGCGCTCGACGGCGTGGTGGACCAGCAGGTGAACGACGGGGCGGCCTGCCAGGCCACGTTCGACCTGCAGGCCGACGTGCCCAGTTGCACGGGCGCCGGTACGCGCGACGGCACCTGCCTGGCACCCGAACGCAAAGCGGTGCTCGCCCGGGTCTTCGCCGGGCCCCGCAATGGCAAGGGCGAAGCGTTGTACACCGGCACCTGGTTCGACCCGGGCGTTGCGGGCAGCAACTTCGCGTTCTGGCATTTCAATGCGCCGCCCAACCGCGACGCGGGTGCCGTGGCCTTCCTGTTCACCTCGCCGCCCTCCACGCAGGCGGCCTTCAAGGACACCACGGGTCTGCAGTACGCGCTGAACTTCAGCATGGAGACGGACTACCCGAAGATGTTCGCCACCACGCCGCCCTACACCGAATCGGCCTGGTCGTACATGACACCGCCCAACCCATCCGACCTGGGCCCGCTCAGGAACCGAGGCGCCAAGATGATGGTCTACCACGGCGTGGCCGACGGCGTGTTCTCGCCCGTGGACACCGCGAACTGGATGGACCGGCTGCAGGCCCGCCACCAGGGCGACGCCGCGGGCTTTGCGCGCCTGTACCTGGTGCCCGGCATGAACCATTGCTCGGGCGGCCCCGCCACCGACCAGTTCGACATGCTGGCGCCACTAGTGCAGTGGGTGGAACAGGGCCAGGCGCCCGACACCGTGCTGGCCCAGGCCCGTGGGGCCGGTGCCAACGTGGTCAATGCCGAGCTGCCCGCCAGCTGGTCGGCCAAACGCACCCGCCCCCTGTGCGCTTACCCCAAGGTGGCGCGCTACAACGGCACGGGCGATGTGGAGAGCGCGAGCAGCTTCAGCTGCAAGTGACGCGGATGGGCACTCCATCAGACAACCAGGCGGGGAGCCGAAGACGTGAGACGTTGGAAGGCCAATCCGCAGGAGAGGAGGTAGCCCCTGGAGTCGCTTCACGCCTGCGGGGTCGGGGTGTTCATCTCATGCCTGCATGAAGCGGTGGATGGTGCGGCCCTGCGCGTCCACCGCCACGGTCACCGGG
>NZ_JAXHOB010000007.1:237500-442491 GCF_034519795.1 Acidovorax sp. | reverse complement strand
ATCCATCGCAAAGGTTGTCTGATTGGAACGATGAAGCGGCGCTGCGGCGCCGCTTTGTGAGCCAGGCGCTCCAGAACCCGCACAACGCGGCCATTCTGGAGCGTTTGCCGCTTCTGGACCTGCCCGATGCCTGGCTGGTCGCGGGCTGCCTGTTCCAGACGGTGTGGAACGTGCAAGCGGGCCATGCGCCAGAGGCGCGCATCAAGGACTACGACCTGTTCTACTTTGACGCGGGCGACCTGTCGGCCGCCGCCGAAGAGGCCGTGCAGACGCGTGCCGCAGCCCTGTTCGCCGACCTGCCCATCACCGTGGAAGCCAAGAACCAGGCGCGCGTACACCTGTGGTACGAGGACTGGTTCGGCTACCCCTACACCGCCCTCACCTCGGCGCGCGAGGGCATCGGCCGCTTTCTGGTGCCCTGCACCTGCGTCGGCCTGCAGCCCGGCCCGTCAGGCGCGGTGCTGCACGCGCCTTATGGGCTGGCTGAGCTGTATGCCGGCATCCTGCGGCCCAACCCTGCCTGCCCGCACCTGCCCTTGTTCGATGCCAAGGCGCAGAGCTACCAGCAGCGCTGGCCCTGGTTGCAGATCGTGCGGGAATTCACCCCCATAGAACCGAGCGCATCGATATAGACGCCGACTGGAAGCCGGTATTGAAGAAGCGCGGCATCTCGGTCGATTGCACCGCCCCGGCCGCATACAGCAGCGGCAGGTAGTGCTCGTGCGTGGGGTGGGCCTGCTTCGCCACAGCGCCCAGCTTCAGAAAGTCGGGCAACGCAGCAAGCTGGCCCTTCTTGATCTGGTCCCGCACCACCCCATCGAACTCCTGGGCCCAGTCATAGGCCTCATTGGCCGCCGTGCCGCGGCGCGTCACGCGCAGGTTGTGCACCACGTTGCCGCTGCCCACGATGAGCACGCCGCGCTCGCGCAGCACCGCCAACTGCCGACCCAAAGCATAGTGCTCGGCCGGGGCACGGCTGTAGTCCATGCTCAGCTGCAGCACAGGGATCTGCGCCTTGGGGAACATGGGCTTGAGCACCGACCAGGTGCCATGGTCCAGGCCCCACTCGCCGTCGTCCACCCCCAGCGCCGCGCCCGTGGCCGGCGATTTGAGCTCCTTGGCCAGGCTGCGCGCCACGGCAGGCGCGCCCGGCGCGGGGTACCGCTGGTCGAACAGCGCCTGCGGGAACCCGCCAAAGTCGTGGATGGTCTTGGGGTTGGCCATGCCCGTGAGCTGCCAGCCGTCCCGCGTGAGCCAGTGGGCCGAGACGCACAGGATCAACTGGGGCTGCACCGCGCGTGCCATCAATTCGGTGCCCAGCGCCTCCCAGGCGCGGCGCCAGGCGTTGTCCTCGATGGCATTCATGGGGCTGCCATGGCCCACGAACAGCACCGGCATGCGCGGCGAGGGCTTGAGGGAGTGCAACGCGGGCAAGGCGGCGGCACTGCTGAGCGAGGTCACAGCAACTCCCGGAAAAATGGCCAGGCCAGCAAGAGCGGCCAAAGAGGTTCTGCGGTGCATGAATGGGAGAAGGTAACAAATTTTGTATAACGCAGGGAGTGAGCGCTCGGCCGGGCCAAAGTTCCTGCCATCAAGTGCCTGTGCGTTGCCCTTCCATTCCCATAAAGAGACATGACCACCACCACCCTGCCCCAGCCCCTGCGCAACACCCGCGTCCTGAGCCTTGCCCTGAACCTGCCCGGCCCCGCCGCCCTGATGCGCTGCGCGCGCATGGGCGCCGAATGCACCAAGCTCGAACCGCCGCCGTTGGCGGGCTACCCGAGCGCCGACCCCATGGGCATCTACAGCCCCGCAGCCTACGCCACCCTGCACCAGGGCGTGCGCGTGCTGCATGCCCACCTCAAGACGGCCGAAGGCCAGGCCACGCTGCACGAGGAACTGGCCCGCACCGATGTGCTGATCACCTCGTTTCGCCCCTCGGCCCTGGCCAAGCTCGGCCTGGGCTGGGAGGCCCTCCAGGCCAAATACCCGCGCCTGTCGCTGGTGCGCCTTGTCGGCGCCGCCGCCGAGCGTGCCGAGGAGCCTGGCCACGACCTCACCTACCTGGCCGATGCCGGCCTGGTCTCCGGCACCGAGATGCCGCCCACCCTGTACGCCGACATGGGCGGATCGCTGATGGCCAGCGAGGCCGTGCTGCAGGCCCTGCTGGAGCGCGCCCACAGCGGCACCGGCGTGTGCATCGAAGTCGCGCTGGCCGACGCCGCCGCCTGGCTGGCCCAGCCACGCGACTGGGGCCTGACCACACCCGATGGCGACGTGGGCGGCAACCACGCCGGCTACCGCATCTACCCCTGCGCCGACGGCCGCGTGGCCGTGGCCGCGCTGGAGCCGCACTTTGCCGCCAGCCTGTGCGCAGCGGCCGGCCTGCCCGCCACGGGCGATGCACAGGTGCTGCGCGCCCCCGCCACGCACGGGGCCGTGGCCGCCTTTCTGCACACGCAGACCCGGGCGCAGCTCGATGCACTGGCCAAGGCCCGGGACATTCCCCTGCACACCCTGGCTTGAAGAAACCAAGACATGCAAAAACAGGGAACGGTGGTGCGCTGGAATGCCGAGCGCGCCTTTGGCTTCATCCGCAGCCCGGACACGGATGCGGATGTGTTCTTCCATGTGCGCGACTTCCGCGGGGGCGGCGCGCCGCGTGAAGGCCAGTCGGTAGCGTATGAAGAAATCCATGTGGGCGGCAAGGGACCTCGCGCCATGGCGGTACAGCCGGTGGGCGCGCAGGCGGCGGCCGGCACCACGGCACGCGGCAAGGGCTCCGCCCCGAAGGCAGCGCCGGCACGCCAGCCGCACAAGGCACGGGCGCCCGCACCACGCCGGGCGCAGCGTTCGCGCACAAGCCACCCGGGCAGCGCGGCGTCCACCGGGCCTGCGTTGCTCCTGATGGTGCTGTGGCTCGCCCTGCTGGCCTGGGGCGCCTGGAACGCACGCTTGCCCCTGTGGCTGCTGGGCGCGGCTGCCGGGCTCAACCTGCTGACCTTTGTCGTCTATGCCATGGACAAGGGCGCCGCGCAAAGCGGCCAGTGGCGTGTGTCCGAGAAAAACCTGCACCTGCTGGCCCTCGCGGGCGGATGGCCTGGCGCCTGGGTGGCGCAGCAGACACTGCGGCACAAGTCGAGCAAGGCCGAGTTCCGCGTGGTGTACTGGGTCACCGTGCTGCTGCATTGCGCGGGCTTGACGGCATGGGTCCTGCACTGGGTGGGCTGACCTGCGCATGGCGGAGCGCAAGAGCGAGGGATGACAGATGAATTCTCCCTGGGACTACAAGCGGTAGCTCCCGTGCCGGCTCCAATGGAGTATCCACCCCTCCAAAGGAGACGGCCATGAAACCAATGATTCTTGACTCCACCATGACCAATATGGGCGGCGTGTTCTATCCCACTGGGCATGTGTTCGCCCTGTTTCCCGACGAGGACTGCGTGCGCCAGGCAGCGTCAGCACTGGAGGCCGCAGGCCACAAGGGCGAACTGGCCTATGCCAGCCCCGAGGCCATTCTGGGCGATATCGTGCGCACCCTGGGCACGGCCGATGCCCCCCTGCCCTCGGTGGGCGCCGAAGGCGACATGGTGCGCCGCATTGCCGATCTGGCCGGCACCGGCCACCACGGCCTGCTGATCCAGATGGACAACAAGGACGAGCCCGATACCGTGGTCGAGGCCATTGCGCCGCAGGGTGCGGCCACGGCCTTCTATTACCGCACCTTCATCATCGAAGACCTGGTCACGCCGCCCGTGCCGGACGAAAAGACCCAGTCGGTAGTCGTCGGTACGCACGCCGCGACGAACTGATCCCCCGGCGGCCTCCGCCGCCCCAAGGAAGAACCCGCGTTGCGCAAGGCACGCGGGTTTTTTCCCATCGGCCGCCACAGGCCCTGCTGCCAAGGATTTGCTGCGCAGCGGCGTAGTTGCCGATATAGTGGTCCTGCACGGCAGGCGAGCACGCGCGACCCCCTGGTCGGTGGAGCAGGCGCCGCCCACCACACGGGAGGGAATCGCAATGGGCTTGTTCAGCCACAGGAAACTGCGCCAGGGGCATCGGACCGCCCGGTCTTGACGCACCAGCGGTAGCCGGGCATGACCGACGCGCGCGAGCCAGGACGCCAGGGACCGCTGCGCTCCACGCTGCGGATCACTTGGCCTTTCCTGCTGATGGTGCTGCTGCTGGCGGCCTGCGCCTCGGGCAGCCTGTACGTACTGTCGGCGGTGCGCGCTTTCGTCGCGGGCGAGAGCCTCTGGACCAAGGGGCAGAAGGACGCCATCTACTACCTGGACCGCTACGCCGCCACCGGCTCACCCGATGCCTACGTGCAGTTCAGGAAGGCCATCGACGTCCCTCTGGGCGACAAGGCGGCCCGGCTGGCCCTGATGGAGACGGACCCCATCGACCTGAAGGCCGCGCGCGAGGGATTTGCCCGCGGCGAGAACCATCCCGACGACATCGACAGCCTGATCTGGCTGCTGCGCTGGTTCAACCGCTACGAGATCATGCAGCAGCCGCTGGTGCACTGGCTGGTCGGGGACCGCTACATCGACAGCCTGCTGCACCTGTCGCAGGAAATCCAGCACGGCCATACCACCGGCATGGTGGACGCCGCCACACGCCGGAACTGGCAGGCCAGCATCCGCGCCATCAACGCAGGCGCGACGCCGGCGGCCCGCGCATTCAGCGCGTCGCTGGGGGACAGCTCGCGGCGCATCGTGCAATGGCTGCTCTGGGCCAACATGGGGATGGCCGCCGTGCTGATCCTGCTGACCACCTGGCACACCCGGGCGCTGCTGGCCCAGCGCCAGCGTGCGGAGCTGGCGCTCGACGCGGAGCGCGAGCAGGCCCACGTCACGCTGGCGGCCATTGGCGATGCCGTGGTGACCACCGATCCGCATGGCAAGGTGCTCTACCTCAATCCCGCAGCCGAGGCCCTGCTGGGCATGGCGGCGCAGGAGGCCACCGGGCGCCCCCTGGCCCAGGTGCTGCAGCTCAATGATGGCACGGGCCCCCTGGGTGCCGACCAGTTGGTGGAGCGGGTGCTGCGCGGCGGCCCTACGCACCGCGATGGCTTCACCCCCACGGTGGTGCGCCCCGACCAAAGCCTGGTGCCCATCAAGCTGGTGGGCTCGGCGATCCGCCACCAGGGCCGGCCCACGGGCGCCGTGCTGGTGCTGCACGACGTGACGCGCGAGCAGCACTATGTGGAACAGCTGTCCTGGCAGGCCAGCCACGATGCGCTCACCGGCCTGGTGAACCGGCGCGAATTCGAGCGCCGGCTGGAAGCCCTGCTCAGCCAGCCGCGTGCCATGGGGCGCGAGGGCGCCCTGCTCTTCGTGGACCTGGACCAGTTCAAGCTCATCAACGACACCTGCGGCCACCAGGCCGGCGACGAAATGCTGCGCGAGGTCTGCCGCATGCTGCAAAGCCACCTGCGCGAGGGCGATACGCTGGCGCGGCTGGGCGGGGACGAGTTCGGCATTCTGCTCAAGGACTGCCCGCCCGGCCCATCGGCGCGCATTGCCGAGCAACTGCGCCAGGCCGGGCACGAACTGCGCGTGCTGTGGGAGGGGCGGCAACTCTCCACCGGCCTGAGCATCGGCATGGTGCAACTGATCCCTGCGCTCAGCACCATCCAGGAAGCCATGCGCGTGGCCGACATGGCCTGCTACCGCGCCAAGGAGGGCGGGCGCAACCAGGTCTTCATCTACCAGACGGAAGACATCGAGATGAGCCGCCGCGAGGGCGACATGGACTGGGTGCGGCGCCTGCGCCTGGCGCTGGAACACGACCGCTTCCGCCTGCATGCGCAGACCATCACCGCGCTGCAGGGCAGTACCGCCGGATCGGGCCTGCACCTGGAGGTGCTGCTGCGCCTTGCCGAAGACAACACCGAAGCACTCATCGCCCCAGGCTGCTTCATCCCCGCTGCCGAGCACTACGGCATGATGCCCGCCATCGACCGCTGGGTCGTGCGGCACACGCTGGACGCTCTGGCGCAGCACCAGGCTGCAGGTGCACGTCCGGCCGTGCACACCTGCGCCATCAACCTCTCGGGCACCAGCCTGGGCGACGAAAGCCTGCTCAGGTACATCCACCGCGAAATCGAGCAGTCGGGGGTGGACCCACGCCGGCTGTGCTTCGAGATCACCGAGACCAGCGCCATCTCGCACCTGCCCAGCGCGGTGCGGCTGATGAAGGACCTGCAGCAGCTGGGCTGCCGCTTTGCGCTCGATGATTTCGGCGTGGGCATGTCGTCGTTCACCTACCTCAAGCACCTGCCGGTGGACTACCTCAAGATCGACGGCAGCTTCGTGCGCGACCTGCTGGATGACCCGACCAACCGGGCCATGGTGGAGATGATCAACCACATCGGCCATGTCATGGGCAAGGAGACCATTGCCGAGTTTGCCGAGTCCACGGCCATCGTCGATGCGCTGCGCACCATCGGCGTGGACCATGCGCAGGGCTATGCGCTCTCGCGCCCCGTGCCGTTGGCGGACTGCCTGCGCGGTAGTTGAGCAAGGGCCCCGCTGCCCAGCGCAAGACCTGGCACCACCAGCAGCACGGCGACCACCAGGGCGCCCGAGACCGGCTCGCCCAGCAGCCAGGCCCCACCTGCGGCCGTGAGCAAAGGCACCAACGCGGCGGACAGGGCCGCCCGCGCCGCGCCCAGCCGCGCAATCGCCACGCTGTAGACCACCAGGCCCAGCAGCCCGGCCGCCACGCCCTGCCCCAGCGCCTGCCAGGCCACGTCGGCCCACGGCGCCGAGAGCAGGCGCGGCGCACCCGCCACCAGCAGCACGGGCAGCAACAGCAGGGCCGAGCCCAGGTTCACGACGGCGGCGCCCTGCCATGGCGTGAGGCCGCTGCCGCGAAACGCCAGCGTGTACACCGACCACAGCAGCGCTGCCAGCAGGAACAGCAGGTCACCACGCCAGGCCCCCTCCACCGCGCGCCAGCCGGCGGCACCGAAGACCACCATGCCCGCCACGATCAGCGCCAGCCCCAGCAGCCGCGAAGGCGCCGGCCGCTCGCGCGACACCATCCAGCCGCCCAGCGCGGTGAACACCGGCAGGCTGCCTGCCACGAAGATGCCCATGTGCGCCGCAGGCGCCCACTGCGCCCCCGCCAGCACCACCAGTCCGAACGGCAGGCCCCCACACAGCACCAGCAGCGCACAGCGCAGGCGCGACAGGCCCACGGGCCACGCGCTGCGCCGCAGCCACAGCGGCGTCAGCACCAGGGCCGGTACGGCATAGCGCAGCACCGCCAGCTCGACCGGCCCCAGCGTGGTGGTGACGCCATGGCGCGAGGCGATCTGCCAACCGCTGCCGATGAGCGCGGCCGCCAATGCGGCCAGAGCGCCGACCCAGAGTGATGGAATGGAGGAATACAGGCGGCGCAAGGAGAATGCGAAAGCAGGCATGCCCGCAGTCTCGGCGCGGCGCCCTGCTGCGGCTATCAGAATCCTGCGGAAATCAGCCCTGCAGTGCCTGCCTGGCCTGCGCTGGCGTCACACCGACTGCGCGGGCGAATGCGGTGCCCAGGTGGCTCTGGCTGCTGTAGCCCAGGTCATGCGCCAGGGCGGCCAGGTCGCCCTCCCCCTCGTCCAGGCGCTGCAGCGCCGCCGCCAGCCGTAACTGCTCGCGGTAGGCATGCAGGCCCAGGCCAGTGTGGGCGCGGAACAGGCGCGCAAGGTGGAAATACGAGCAGCACGCCGCGTCGGCGACGTCGTGCAGCGACCAGGCCAGGCCGTCGGCAGCCGCGGTGCGCGTGGCCATGAAGCGCCGCGCCCGCGCCACCGCCGCATGGGCCATGCCGTTGTCGCGCAACACACCCTGCCCGAGCACAGGCCCGGTGACCTGCTCGCGCCCCTGCGCCAGCGCGCGCCAATGCAGGCGCAGCTGCCACAGGGCCCGGGGTGGCAGCGTCCATGCGAGTGCCTTGCCGGGGCTGCCCGCCGATGCACAGCCCGGCTGCATGCTGACCACCATGTGGCTGCGCGGTGCAGCCTGCCATTCGTGGATCTGGTAGGGCAACCCGATGGGCAGGGCCACCACGGTCAGCCCGTCGAGCAGCACCTGCCGCCCCTGCACATGGAACTCGGACACGCCGCACACCGGAAACACCCAGCGTGGCGTGGCCACCTGGTAAACCGGATTACCGGGATGGGCCGCGCCCGCCGGCTTGACCACCCGCTCCACCCGCCACGCAGCGGTATCGGCGTAGAGGATGCGGTCCTGCGGCATGGGCAGTGCCGTGGGTCAGCGGCCCTTGCGGCCGGCCGAGGGCTTGGCCGAGCCGGTCACGCGCGGTGGCAGGCCGGTGTGCTGCGTGAGCATGCGGCCCTTTTGGGGCTGAGTGGACTTGAGCGCCACGCCCTGCGAGGGCTTGGATGCCACGGCCGCAGTGCCCGCCTTGGCACCGCCAGGCGTGGAGTTCTTGCGCCGCGCACTCTGGTAGCCCCCATCCGTCAGTGGCTGGAAGGTCGGGATCAGGTGGTGCTTGCCATTGCCGATCAGGTCGGCCCGGCCCATGGCCTTGAGCGCGTCGCGCAGCAGCGGCCAGTTGTTCGGGTCGTGGTAGCGCAAAAAGGCCTTGTGCAGGCGGCGGCGCTTTTCGCCGCGCACGATGTCCACACCCTCGCTGTCGCGCGTGATCTTGCGCAGCGGGTTCTTGTTGCTGTGGTACATGGCCGTGGCCGTGGCCATGGGGCTCGGGTAGAAGGTCTGCACCTGATCCGCGCGAAAACCGTTCTTCTTGAGCCAGATGGCGAGGTTCATCATGTCCTCGTCGCTGGTGCCCGGGTGCGCGGCGATGAAGTACGGGATCAGGAACTGCTTCTTGCCCGCCTCTTCGCTGAACTTCTCGAACATCTGCTTGAACTTGTCATAGCTGCCGATGCCCGGCTTCATCATCTTCGTGAGCGGGCCCTGCTCGGTGTGCTCGGGCGCGATCTTGAGGTAGCCGCCCACGTGGTGCTGCACCAGTTCCTTGACGTACTCGGGGCTCTTCACGGCCAGGTCGTAGCGCAGGCCCGAGCCGATCAGGATCTTCTTGATGCCCTTGAGCGCACGGCCGCGGCGGTAGATCTTGATCAGCGGATCGTGGTTGGTGCCCAGGTTGGAGCAGATGCCCGGGTACACGCAGCTCGGCTTGCGGCAGGCAGCCTCGATCTCGGGGCTCTTGCAGCCCAGGCGGTACATGTTGGCCGTGGGGCCGCCCAGGTCCGAGATGGTGCCGGTAAAGCCGCTGACCTTGTCCCGGATGTCCTCGATCTCCTGGATGATGGAGTCCTCGGAGCGGCTCTGGATGATGCGCCCCTCGTGCTCGGTGATCGAGCAGAAGGTGCAGCCGCCGAAGCAGCCGCGCATGATGTTGACCGAAAAGCGGATCATCTCCCACGCCGGGATCTTGGTCGCGCCGTCGTGGCTGCCGTTCTCGTCGGCATAGCTCGGGTGCGGGCCGCGCGCGTAGCTCAGGTCGAACACGTAGTCCATCTCGGCCGTGGTCAGCGGGATGGGCGGTGGGTTGATCCACACGTCGCGCGCGGTTACGCCCTCGCCGTGCGCCTGCACCAGGGCCCGCGCATTGCCGGGGTTGGTCTCCAGGTGCAGCACGCGGTTGGCGTGGGCGTACAGCACCGGGTCGCTCTTGACCTGCTCGTAGCTGGGCAGGCGGATCACGCTGCGATCACGCGGCGGCACCTTGAGCTTGGCCTTGAGCGCCGGGTTGGCTACGAACAGCATGGGCCGGATGGCGGGGTTGGGCTCGGCCGCAGCGGCTGCGCCGGCCTCTGCATCCAGCGTGCCATTTTCCTTGCTGCAGGTGCTGCCCTGGGCGGCGGCCTGCTCGCTGGTCGTCATGTAGGGGTTGATGTGCGCCTCGACCCGGCCCGGCTCGTCCACGCTGGTGGAGTCGATCTCGAACCAACCCTTGCCGGTCTCGTCGTCGGAGCGGCGCACGAAGGCCGTGCCGCGCACGTCGGTAATCTGCTCTACGGGTTCGCGCGCGGCCAGGCGGTGCGCCACCTCGACCAGGGCGCGTTCGGCATTGCCGTACAGCAGCAGGTCGCACTTGGCATCCACCACGATGGAGCGGCGCACCTTGTCGCTCCAGTAGTCGTAGTGGGCGATGCGGCGCAGGCTGCCTTCGATGCCGCCCAGGATGATGGGCACATCCTTGTACGCTTCGCGGCAGCGCTGGCTGTAGACGATGGCCGCACGGTCGGGGCGCTTGCCGCCGATGTCGCCCGGGGTGTAAGCGTCATCGCTGCGGATCTTGCGGTCCGCCGTGTAGCGGTTGATCATGGAATCCATGTTCCCCGCCGTCACGCCCCAGAACAGATTGGGCTTGCCCAGCGCCTTGAACGGGTCGGCGCTTTGCCAGTCGGGCTGGGCGATGATGCCCACGCGAAAGCCCTGCGCCTCCAGCGTGCGGCCGATCACGGCCATGCCGAAGCTCGGGTGGTCCACATAGGCATCGCCCGTCACCAGGATGATGTCGCAGCTGTCCCAGCCCAGTTGCTCCATCTCGGCGCGGCTCATCGGCAGGAACTTGGCCGTGCCGAAGCGCTTCGCCCAGTAAGGGCGATAGCTGGTCAGCGGCTTGGCTGCGCGCGCGAAAAAGGAGACGTCGACAGGGGCGTTCATGTGGGGGGTGCAAGACCTCGAATGGGCGAGGCCGTTATGGATAACCCGCGATTTTACGTTGATGGGGCCGTTTTGTCGCCCTGGATCGGTTTGTCCTACCCCGTGTCCAGCCATGGGTCGCTGCGCATATACTTGCCAAAGTCAATCAATTGCATGACAAAGGCAATCAACCATGGAAAAAGCTGCCGCCGAAGCACCGTCGGGCGCCGTCAAGGCCGTGCGCCGTTTCAACCGTTTCTTCACCCGCCGCATTGGCGTGCTCGCCCCCTACCTGGGCAGCGAGCTGTCGCTGACCGACGTGCGCGTGCTCTATGAACTGGCCCACCGCGACGCCCTGGTGGCGAGTGACCTGGCGCGCGAGCTGGGGTTGGATGGCGGCTACCTGAGCCGCATCCTGCGGCGCTTCGAGGATGCCGGCTGGATCAGCCGGGCGCCGAGCCCCAGGGACGCACGCCAGAGCCTGCTCACGCTGACGCCGGCCGGGCACGCCGCCTTTGCCCCGCTGCAGCAGCGCTCGCGCGACGAGGCGGCCGCCCTGCTCGCCCCCCTGCCCACCCCCCGCCAGGCGGAACTGGTGCAGGCCATGGAGCGCATCGAGGCATTGCTGGAGCCCGCCGCAGCCACCAGCGCGCCTGCCAGGGTGGCCGTGCTGCGCGACCCGGCGCCGGGCGACATGGGCTGGGTGGTGCAGCAGCACGGCGAAATCTACGCCCGCGAATACGGCTGGGACATGCGCTTCGAGGCCCTGGTGGCCGACATCGCGGCGCAGTTCGTGCGCAAGTTCCAGCCTGAATGGGAGAAATGCTGGATCGCCGAGCTCGATGGCGAGCGCGTGGGCGCCATCTTCGTTGTGCGCAAGTCGGCCACCACGGCCCAGTTGCGCATGCTGATCCTCTCGCCCAAGGCCCGCGGCCTGGGCCTGGGGGCGCGGCTCACCGACGAATGCATCGCCTTTGCGCGTGCCAAGGGTTACAAAAAAATGGTGCTGTGGACCAACAGTTGTCTCAATACCGCACGTTCGATCTATGCCAAGCGGGGTTTTGTGCTCGACAAGTCGGAGCCGTACGAGGACTTCGGGCAACAATTGGTGGGAGAAACCTGGTCGCTCAAGCTATGACCAACTTGCCCGGACCGACGCCGTGACAAACAGCCCTTCTTCAGCACCCAGCCTGCGCCTGCTCACCCCGCACGATGACCTGCAACGCCTGACCGCGCTCATCCACGCCGCCTACGCCCCGCACGCCGCCAAGGGCCTGCGCTACTGGGCCACACACCAGACGGTGGAAGACACGGCCAAGCGCCTGGCCTCGGGCCTGGCGCTGGTGATGGAAATCGATGGGGACTATGCGGCCACAGCCACGCTGCGCGCCCCGCAGCCGGAATCGAAAGTGGCGCTGTTCCGCGACAGCACGGTGTGGTCCATCACGCAGTTCTGCGTGGCGCCGCGGCTCAAGGGCCTGGGTCTGGGGAAACTGCTGCACGAGGAGCTGGTGCAGAGGGCGCGCAATGCCGGGGCCGCCACCCTGGCACTGGACACGGCCCAACCGGCCCATGCATTGATTGCGATGTACGAATCCTGGGGCTACCGCGTGGTCGGCGAATGCGACTGGAGACCGCTCACCAACTACACCAGCGTGCTCATGTCACGCCCGGTCGACGGCACGGCCGCGTGAGCAGCCGCAGCCCCCTGCGCCGATAGCGCTTACCACTCGCCCACTTCACGCACGCGCTGGGCCAGATCGAACTCTTCCTCGTCCTCGAAATCGGTCGCCACATCGGCCCGCAGGGCGCTGGCGGCAGCGGCAGGAGACTGCACCGCCATGTGTGGCGTGGACGATGCAGCGAAGCGGCCGAACACGTGGCTGGCCAGCGTGCTGGGGAGGGATGCGGTCAATGGCAGGGCGAACATGGCGGGTCCTTGGGTGCGTTTGCTTGCTGGTTGTTGCCGAGAATAGATACCGGCTATGGGTTCAAGTGTAGGAACGGACCGCGTCTGCGCTTGTGACAGAACGCACACTTACAGGCCCCAGCCCGACCAGCGGGCGCGCGACTGTGACAGGCGTCACATAACTGCCGCATGCAGCGGCCGGGAGTGGTACTTTTGCGCCACACCCAAATGGACTATGCAGGCCCAGGGCACCTGTCCGGGTGCGCGAAAAAGCGGTCTCGAAGGCCTGCGACAGCGATCCCGAGAGACGATATTCCCGTTTGGCTTATGCTCTGCGCCCCATGCCACAGACCCTGTCCGCGCCGGCCCACAGCGAGCTCATCATCAAGAAAAGCCGCTTCATCGGCTGCGTGCAGCCCATGGCCGACCGGGCCAGCGCCCAGGCTGCCGTGGACGCACTGTGGAAGCAGCACCCGGGCGCCGCGCACGTGTGCTGGGCCCTGCTCGCGGGGGGCCAGTCGGCGGCAGTGGACGATGGCGAGCCCGGCGGCACCGCCGGCCGGCCCATGCTCGACGTGCTGCGCCACCAGGACCTGGAGGGCGTGCTGGCCACGGTGGTGCGCTACTTTGGCGGCGTCAAGCTCGGCGCGGGCGGGCTGGTGCGGGCCTACACCGACAGCATCGCCCAGGCCTTGCTCACGGCGCCCAAGATCGTCCTGCAGCGCATGGCCACGCTGCAGTGCATGGTGCCCTATGCGCTGGAGGGCCTGCTGCGCCGCGAGGTGGAAGCCGCCGGGGCCGAGTTGCTGGACGTGCAGCACGGCTCGCTGGTCACCGTGCAACTGCGGCTGCCGCAGGCCCAGGCCGGCGCCTTCGTGCAGCGCATCAACGACCAGGGCCAGGGCCGGGTGGGCTGGATCGACAGCGCCGCTTGAGCACATAGGGCAACCCGCCTACAAGCGCACGGCGCCACGCCCTGCACACTACGGGGTCCAAACCACCTCGGGAGACGCGATCCATGGGCCAGCCGCTCGACACCCTCATCATCGGCGCAGGCACGGCCGGCCTGGCCGCCTTGCGCGAAGTGCGCAAGCGCACCGAGCGCTACCTGATCGTCAACGACGGCCCCTGGGGCACGACCTGCGCGCGCGTGGGCTGCATGCCGTCCAAAACCCTGATCGAGGCGGCCAATGCCTTCCACCGGCGCCACGCCTTCGACGAGTTCGGCATCCGCGGCGCCCAGGGCCTCACGGCCGACATCCCTGCCGTGCTGCAACGTGTGCGGGCGCTGCGCGACGACTTCGTGGCCGGCGCCCTGAAGGCCACCGACGACCTGGGCGGCGCCAGCCTCTCGGGCCGCGCCGTGCTGCTCGATGCGAACACCGTGGACGTGGGCGGCGTGCGCTACCACGCGGACAGCATCATCATCGCCACCGGCTCGCGGCCCGTGGTGCCCGAGGAATGGCTGGCCTTTGGCGACCGTATCCTGACCACCGACACCCTGTTCGAGCAGCCCACGCTGGGCCCGCGCGTGGCGGTGATCGGCATGGGCGCCATCGG
The DNA here is from genome assembly GCF_034519795.1 of Acidovorax sp. Taxonomy (GTDB): domain Bacteria; phylum Pseudomonadota; class Gammaproteobacteria; order Burkholderiales; family Burkholderiaceae_C; genus Acidovorax. The sequence continues at coordinate 428,382 of NZ_JAXHOB010000007.1, read as the reverse complement.
CGTGGAGCTGTCGCAGGCCCTGGCGCGCCTGGGCCTGGAGGTGTCGGCCTTCACCACCGGCCATGCCCTGGGCGGCCTGAGCGACCCGACCCTGAACGCCGAACTGGCGGCACTGCTGAAAAAGGAAATGGTGCTGCACACCCACGCCAAGGCCGAGCTGCGCGAGGTGCCAGGCGGCATCGAGGTCCGCAGTGGCGCCAACCGCGTGGTGGTGGACCAGGTGATCGCCGCCATGGGCCGCACGCCCAACATCGAGCACCTGGGGCTGCAGACGCTGGGCGAGCCGCTGGACGAGCGCGGCATGCCCCGGGTGGACCCGCAGACCCAGCAGATCGGCAAGCTGCGCGTGTTCCTGGCGGGCGACGCCAACGGCCATGCGGCGCTGTTGCACGAGGGCGCGGACGAAGGCCACATTGCCGGCATGAACGCGCTGGCAGCCGAACCCACGCGCTTCGTGCGCCGTGCGCGCCTGTCCATCGTGTTCTCGGACCCCAACGTGGCGGTGGTGGGCACGCCTTTCGACCAGTTGGACCCGGCCCACACCGTGGTGGGCTCCGTGGACTTCGACCACCACGGCCGGGCCCGTGCCGCCCTGCGCAACCACGGGCGCCTGTGCGTCTATGCCGACAAGGGCAATGCCCGGCTGCTGGGCGCCGAGATGTGCGCTCCCGATGGCGAGCACCTCGCCCACCTGCTGGCCCTGGCCATCCAGCAGAAACTCACGGTGCACCAGTTGCTGGGCATGCCCATCTACCACCCGGTGCTGGAGGAAGGCCTGCGCACCGCGTTGCGTAACGCGGCCCGGCACCTGCCCGCCATCAGCGAATCGGACCTGGCCGCCTGCAAACCCATCGGCGTACCCGCGCTGGAGTGACAGGAGCTGCCTGCCCCAGGATGTAACAGTGCGCAAATGCGCTTCATTTCGGGAGCAGAATGCCGATAAGGCAGACAAGCACTGGAGAACCCCCATGGATGTCGCACTCAGCAACAGCATCGTCAGCACCGCCACGGCCCTGGCCAGCCGCGAAAATTCCGATGCCCTGAATATCAGGGTGCTCAAGAAGGCGCTGGACATCCAGGCCAGCTCCGCCGCCACGCTGCTGCAGGCCCTGCCCCAGCCGCCGCTGGCCACATCGGGCTCGCTGGGCACCCAGGTCAACACCTTTGCCTGACCAACCTGCCGGACTGGACCCTTCCCTTTTTCTCCAAGGTAAGCCCCTCCCAAGCCGCCCCCAGAGGCGGCATTTTTTTGCCTGCGTCGCCGGGGCCGTCAGGCCGCCGCCGCAAACCGCTCACGATAGCCCTTGGGCGACACGTTCAGGTGGCGCATGAAAACGCGCCGCATCACCTCCTCCGAATTGAAACCGCACTGCACCGCAACCGCCTTGTTGCTGTGCCGGTGCGCCTCGATCATGCGGCAGGCCTTCTCCAGGCGGATGCGCTCCACCGCATGGGCGGGCGTGGTGCCTGTGTGGGTGGTGTAAAAGCGCGCAAAGGTGCGCAGGGTCATGCCCATCTGGTCGGCCATGCGCGCCACGCTGAGGTCGGAGCGCAGGTGCTCGGCAATCCAGGCATGCAGCCGGGTGATGCGCTCGTCGCCGGCGGTCTGCTCCAGCAGCGCGCTGCTGAACTGCGACTGCCCGCCCGGGCGCTTGTAGAACACCACCAGCTTCTTGGCCACGGCCATCACGATGTCGCGGCCCAGGTCGGCCTCGACCATGCCCAGGGCCATGTCGATGCCGGCCGTGACCCCGGCCGAGGTCCACACCCGCCCATGGCGGAAGTAGATCGCATCGGGCTGCACCGCAATCGCCGGAAAGCGGGACGACAGCTGCTCGCAGGCGGCCCAGTGGGTCACCGCGCCGGCGCCATCGAGCACCCCGGTGTGGGCAAGCACAAAGGCGCCGGTGCACACCGACGCCAGCCGCTCGATGCGCGGTGACGCCCGCTGGATCCAGCCCGCCAGAGCCTGCGCCGCAGGGGTGTCAGCGGCCTCGCACGATGCAGACGCGGGCCTGAACACCCCGGGCCCCCCTGGCACCACCAGGGTCTGCACGGTTCTGGCCAGCCGCTTGGACAAGGGCCGCGCGAGCACTTCGACCCCGCTGGAGCTGCAGGTCGCACCGCCTTCGAGCCCATAGACAGCGGTCTCGTAGACCGCAGGCCGCCCCGCCAGCCGCAGTTCATCGTTGGCCGTGGCGAACACCTGCAGCGGCCCGCTCACGTCGAGCAGCTGGAATTGATCGAACACGAGAAACCAGACCTGGTGCGCGGGGTGGGCCATGGGGAGGTAAAGCAGGTTGGCAGAAATCGTGGTGCTTGTGTCCTGACGGACAAACAGCCCGATCCTACAGTGGAGCCATTCCCTCCACCCACGAAAGCCAACCCCCATGAACATCGGCATGCTTGTATTTCCGGACATCACGGCCATCGACTACGTCGCTCCGGCCGACCTGCTGGTGCGCATACCCGGCGCGCAATTGAACCTGGTGTGGAAGCACACCGACCCGGTCCGCACCGAACTGGGCTGGGAGTTCCGCCCCACGGCGTCCTTCGATACCTGCGGCCAATTGGACATGCTGGTCGTCCCCGGTGGCCCGGGCATCGAGGCGCTGCTGAGCGATGAGGAGACCCTGGCATTCCTCGCACGGCAGGCCCAAGGAGCGAAATGGATCGTGGGCATCTGCACCGGCCCGCTGGTGCTGGGCGCGGCCGGCCTGCTGCAAGGCTTCCGGGCCACCTGCCACTGGGGATCGCACGAACTGCTCTCGCTGGTGGGCGCCACGCCCGTGGATGCGCGCGTGGTGGTGGACCGCAACCGCATCACCGGTGCCGGCATGACCTCGGGCATCGACTGCGCGCTGCAGGCCATTGCGCTGGCCAGCAGCGCCGAAGTGGCCCAAGGCATCCAGCTGTTTGCCGAGTACGACCCCAAGCCGCCGTTCGACACCGGCTCGCCGCACAAGGCGCCCGCGCCCCTGGTGCAGGCGGCCCAGGCCCGGCTGCATCCCATCGTCGAGCGGCGCCGCGCCTTGCTCACCGCGCGCCAGGCCGCCTGAACCCCAACGACACCCTTCGCCAAAGAGAGAAAATGCCATGCCCCACCCAGCCTCCCTTGCCGCTTTGTCTCGCCGCCGCTGCCTGCAGACGGTGCTGCTGGCACTGCCCTTGTCAGCTGCAGCGCAAACCTACAGCGGCCCCATCCGCATGCTGGTGGGCTATCCGCCTGGCGGCCCAGCCGACACGGCCGCGCGCATCGTGGCCGAAAAGCTCGCCGTGCAATTGGGCCAGCCCGTGCTGGTGGACAACAAGCCCGGCGCCGGTGGGCAGATTGCCGCCCAGGCCCTCAAGGCCGCGCCTGCGGACGGCTCCGTCATCTTCATGAGCAACACCCACACCGTGGCGATGGTGCCGCTGACCATGAAGGCTCCGGGCTTTGCCCCCGCCACCGACTTCCGCCCATTGGGCGCCGTGGCCAACTTCGAGCTGGCGCTGGCCGTGCACCCCAAGACCGGGGCCGCGAGCCTGGCGGAACTGGGCACGTGGTTCGCCACCCACCGCAGCGAGGCCAGCATCGGCGTGCCGGCACCGGCCAGCGCACCGGAATTCATTGCCGGCGAAGTGGCGCGCCATCTCAAGGCCGACATCGTGCCGGTGGCCTACCGCGGCGCGACACCGATGGTGACGGACCTGCTCGCCGGGCAGATCGCAGCCGGCGTATCGGGCATCTCGGACTTCCTGCAGTACCAGAAGGTCAACCGGCTGCGCATCGTGGCGGTCAGCCGCACGACGCCCCTGCTGCCGGGCGTGCCCTCGTTCGCGCAGGCGGGCCTTGCCAGCCTGGATGCGACCAGCGACTTCCTCGGCCTGTACGCCCCCGCGGGCCTGAGCGAGGCGACCGTGGCACGCTACAACACAGCGCTGAACCAGGTGGTGGCCATGCCCGAAGTGGTGGCCAAGCTGCAGGCCAGCGCCATGACGCCGGCCGCCGGTACGCCCGCAGAGCAGGCCCAGCGACTGGCGCAAGCATCCCGGGCCCTGGCCGCACTGGTGGCGCGAAGCGGATTCGTGCCCCAGTAGCCACCAGGGCGGGACCTATCGCCTGGCCAGATCCGCGCAGGTGATAAAAAGGAGCATCCGCACTGCCGCCTGTTTTTGATCCTTGCATGTCCCCTGCCCTGCCCTGCGCCGATCCTCTTTGCCCGCCCCATGACCGGGGTGACCTCCAGGTACCCTACCTCAAGCGCTGCTGGTCCGGCTGGATGGCCGCGCGCCAGGGAGGGGCTGGCGCTGGCCCGCGGGAAGCCCACCGCACCCAGATCGTGCTGGCTGCACTGGGCGTGGGGCTGGAGCAGACCATGCAGCATGTGCTGCGCGAGGCGCCGGACTTCGCCGACTTCGAGGATTGGATCGTGCGCACGGCGGGAGCACCCGATGCCGCCACCGTGGCACGCATCCAGGCCCTGGTCGATGGCGGCCCACAACCCGATGCCATCGTGGATCTGCATGCACGGATCGACGCCATGCCGCCCGTGCTCGATGCCGCCGACCTGGCGCACTGGGAAGAACATGGCTACGTGGTCGTGCGCCAGGCCGTGCCGGCCGACGACAGCGCGGCTGCCGCGCAGGTGGTGTGGGATGCGGTCCGCGCCACGCCGCAGGATCCGGAGTCCTGGTACCCCCACGCACCGCGCAACATCATGCTGCAGTTGTTCCAACACCCGGCCTTCGAGCGCAATCGCCGGGCGCTGCGCATCCACAAGGCCTTTGCCCAGCTGTGGGGCACGGCCGACCTGTGGCGCAGCACCGACCGCTGCGGCTTCAACGTGCCCGAGCGCCCGGGCCATGCCTACGGTGCACAAGGGCTGCACTGGGACGTGAGCTTGGTCCAGCCCATCCCGTTCTGCACCCAGGGCATCCTGTACCTCACCGACACCCCACCCGAGCAAGGGGCACTCACCGTGGTGCCCGGCTTTCACCGCACGGTGGGCGACTGGCTGGCCCGCCTGCCACCCGGAGCCGATCCACGCCTCCAGGATTTCCAGGCCCTGGGCGCCACGCCCATCGGCGCGGGTGCGGGCGACCTTGTGATCTGGCACCAGGCCCTGCCGCATGGTGCCAGCCCCAACCGGGGAACCCGGCCGCGCCTGGTGCAGTACATCAACATGTTCCCTGCCGAGGTGCCGGTCCACGACACCTGGCTGTGACAAAGACAAGGAGACACCCCACCATGGACAACACCACCGCCCCAGCCAACCCAGCCTCCACCTTCGTGGCCACACACGCCGCCAACGCCACCTTCGAGCGCGGGCTGCGCTCGTTCTTCGAGTACCGCGACCTGGGCATCAAAAGCGCGACCGAAGGGCGCGTGGTGGCCCACGTGATCCGTGCGGCGGGCGGGGCCGAGTTCTCCAGCCAGCCGCACCTGCACCGCACGAGCTTCCAGCTCGTCTACATCCTCAAGGGCTGGATCGAGTTCGAGTACGAGGGACAGGGCGCGGTGCGGCTCGAAGCCGGCTCCTGCGTGTACCAGCCACCCGGCATACGCCACCGGGAACTGGGGCACAGCGAAGATGTGGAGATGCTGGAGGTGGTGATGCCCGGCGAATTTCCCACCGAGCTGGTCGATTCAGTGCAGGCCTGATCAATCCAGGGCCCCAGCGCGCGCCGCTAGACTTCGTGCCTTGACCAGCAACAACGGAGCGAGGGAGTGCAATGGGCATCGGCAGAATGGTTTCGTGGGTCATCGTGGCGATCCTTGCACTGGTGCCGTTCAACTGGTTCCGGCTGTGGCTGCAGGGGGAGATTCCCCCAGGTGCCACGCTCTTGCAGGCCGTGATCGGCGTGGCCGCCTGTTGGGGTATCGCGGGTGCCCTGGGCTTCTTTCTGGTGGTGAGTGCGCGCGGCATCAAGATCCGAAAAGCCCGCGAGCGACAAGCCCTGGTGCGGCTGCAGGAACAGCCGCTGACGCCCATGGTTCCGCGCCAGGCCTTGGTGAGGCCAGGGGAAGTCGCCTATGCTGCGGTCGAGGCCGGGCTGCGGGAAGTCCGCACCGTGGGCTACGAAACCGAGACCACGGGCACCAGCCACCCGCAACTGTTTGGCGTGGGCACCAACCACCGCAGCAATGCCACCAGCATGGCAGTGAACGAGGCCCTCATCGTCGCTACCGGGGAACTGGTAGTGACCGACGAGCGCGTCATCTTCGCGGGCGACCACAAGTCCTTTGCCCTGGCGCTCGACGCGCTGGTGAACATCAGCGCGTACACCAACGGTTTCACGCTCAGCGATGGCCAGGCCACCCACGCGGTGGTCATTGCCGACCCCTACCAGCACACCGTCTTCCGGATCACGCTGCAGAAGGCCCTGCAAGCGGTGGGCATGCGCTGAATGCCGTGCTACCTGGGCGTGGCGGGCCCCACGCGCCAGATGGCGTTGCCCACGTCATCGGCCACCAGCAAGCCCCCGCGTGCATCCATGGCCACGCCCACCGGGCGACCGTAGGCATCGCCGTCGGGGCTCACGAAGCCGGTGAGCACGTCGATGGGCAGGCCTGATGGCTGGCCTTCGGCAAAGGGCACGAACACCACCTTGTAGCCGCTGCGCGGCTTGCGGTTCCACGAGCCATGCTCGCCCACGAAGGCACCGCTGGCCAGTTGCGGTGCCAGGGCCGGCCCTTGTGCGAACGCCAGGCCCAGCGGCGCGACGTGCGAGCCCAGGGCATAGTCGGGCACCACGGCCTTGGCCACCAGGTCGGGCCGCGGCGGCTGCACGCGTTCGTCCACATGCTGGCCGTAGTAGCTGTAGGGCCAACCGTAGAAGGCGCCATCCTTCACCGAGGTGAGGTAGTCGGGCACCAGGTCGCTGCCGATTTCGTCGCGCTCGTTGACCACCGTCCACAGCGCGCCCGTGCCGGGGGCCCAGCCCAGGCCGTTGGGGTTGCGCAGGCCGCTGGCGAAGATGCGGTGGGAGCCGCTGGCGCGGTCCACCTCCCAGATGGCGGCACGGCCCTCTTCGGCCTGCATGCCGTTCTCGCCGACGTTGCTGTTGGAGCCCACGGTGACGTAGAGCTTGCTGCCGTCGGCGTTGGCAATCAGGTTCTTGGTCCAGTGGTGGTTGATGGGGCCGCCGGGCAGATCCACCAGCTTGGTGCCTGCGGCGGTGATGCTGGTCTGCCCGGCTTCATACGGAAAGCGCACGACCGCATCGGCATTGGCCACATACAGCTCATTGCCCACCAGGGCCATGCCGAACGGCGAGTTCAGGTTCTGCAGGAACACGTTCCTGGTTTCGGCCTTGCCGTCGCCATCGGCGTCGCGCAGCAGCGTGATGCGGTTGGCCGAGGGGCGTTTGCCCGAGCCGGCCTTGCCCATCACCGTCTTCATGACCCAGCCCCGGATGGCGCCGAACACGCCGCCCGACGGCGCGCCCTCGCCCTTGGGCGGGGCCTGGCTTTCGGCCACCAGCACGTCGCCATTGGGCAGCACCAGCACCCAGCGCGGATGGTCGAGCCCGGTGGCCAGCGGCGTGACCGACAGGCCCGCCACGCTGGTGGTGGGCATGGTGCCCTCGGGCCAGCCTTTGGCGGGGGCGATGTGCAGCGTGGGAATCAGCGATTGGTTGGGCGCCGGCAAGGTGGGCGACTTGCCCATGCCCTGCTCGGGCGAGAGGATGGCGGTGTCGCCGCAGGCGGCCAGGCTGGCCGCCAGCACCGTGCCGGCGAGCAGCGCCGGCCAGGGGCGCGATGTCAAAGAGAAGGCAGATGGCATGGCAGTGGGTTCCGTGGCGAGCGATGGCTGCAGTGTGCAGGGGCAGGCACGCACGCCCTGTCAGCCAATTGCGCAAAATGCGCAGCCCCGCGTTACATTTATTTCCGCAACCCTCCCGCATTGGCCGCCGCAAGAAATTTCCATGAGACTCAAGACCGTTGTCGTGCTGGCGATCATCCTGCTCATCGGCTTTTTCGCCGTCGAGAAGCTGCGCGTGGGCCGGGTGGACAAGCGGCTGCAGGGCCAGTCGGCCACGCAGCAGGTGTTTGCCGACGTGCCGCAGCAGACATCCACCAGCGCCGCCCCCTTTGCCTTGCAGGGCTACCAGGTCAAGCCGCTGGCCCAGTTCGCCATACGCGCCCGGGTGCTGGGGCGCGAGGAATACTCCTTTGGACGCGAAGCCGATCTGTCCCCCGTGGACCTGGCCCTGGGCTGGCGGCGCATGGCCGAGCCGGCCGTGTACGAACCCTTGAACATCACCCAGGGCGGGCGCTGGTACCGCTATTCCTGGTCCAGCCAGCCGCCGATCCCCCTGCAGGAGATCATCGAGTCATCGGCCAACATGCACCTGATCCCGGCCAACGCGGCCGTCGAGCGGGCGCTGAAAAAGGCGCGCAAGGGCCACTTCATCCGCATCACCGGCCAGTTGGTGGAAGTCACCCACCCCGGCGGCTGGCGCTGGACCAGCTCGCTCACCCGCTCGGATTCGGGCGCCAACGCGTGCGAGCTGATCTTCGTGGAGACGGCGCAGGTGGAGTAGCCACTTCGGTGCGCTGAAAAAGACGGAAATCCACCGACAAGGTGTCCAGATGTGACGCCTGTCGGTTCCGTGGAATTTTTCACGGTTTTTTGGATAACCTTGCACTGGCGACACAAGGCATTGCCGCCTGCGCGACCTTTGGCCCCGTCCCCAGTGCACGAAGAGGAACTCCCATGGCGAAGATTCTGGTCACCAAGTACGAACACCAGGCCGATGCGACCGTCTGCGAAGTGGCGCACGAGAGCCAGGCCGACCTGTGCTGGTACGAGGCCGCCTATGAGCCGCAGGCCCACGGGGACGCCACCTGGTACTTCGTCGACTACGCCACCCAGGCCAGCTTCAAGATCTTCAAGGTGAAATTCGGGAGCCAGGCCGACATCAAGGCCTTCCAGGTCAAGACGCCAGAGCAGGCGGGTTGGCGCGATGCTGAAAACCGGTTCAAGGGCAAGATGGGCTGACCCGCCTGTGCCAGAAACAAAAAGCCCCGGCCTCGGGATCCGAGGCCGGGGCTTTTTCCAAGGGCGGCATGGCCACCCTGGAGATCGTCAACGCAGCTGGCGCTTGATGGCCTCGTAGCGGGCTTCGTTGCTCACGTTTGCGGCCGAGCCAAACTTGCTGGACATGAAGGGCTGCAGTTTCTCCAGGCGGTCCTTGGGGGCCGGATGGGTCGAGAACAGCACTTCATACGCCTGGTTGGAACCAGAGCCCGTGGCCGCATACATGTTCAGCACCGTGGGCAGGCCGATGGGGGCGTAGCCGGCCCGGGCGGCGTAGAGCACGCCCTGGCGATCGGCATCGAACTCGTCGGATTGGTCCAGGCCCTTGGTGTACAGATTGCGCACCAGACCCACCATGGCGGAGCTCACCATGGCATTGCCCGAGCGGGCCTGCACCACGCCGCCAGCGGCCTGGGCAAAGCCGCCCTTCTTGATGGCAGCCAGGTAGTGGCCGCGCGTCACGTGGGCGATCTCGTGGCCCAGCACACCGGCCAGTTCCGACTCGGACTTGAGCTGGCGCATCAGGCCCACGGTGACGAACACGAAGCCGCCGGGTGTGGCGTAGGCGTTCACGGCATCGGAGTCGATCACGCCAAAGCGCCAGGCAAACTGGATGTCCTTGCCGTCCTTGTCCTTGGGCTTTTCAGCCTGCGCGGCGACCCACCAGCCCACCTGGTTCACGTAGCGCTGCACGGCCGCGTCTTTCAGCAAAGGGCGTGCACCCAGGAGCACTGACGCGAAGTCATTGCCCATGGCACGCTGCTCTTCTGGCGAATAGTCCTTGAATGCAGCGGAAGCGCCCTGGATCACGTCCATGACGCCGCCCGCACGCGAACCGCCGCCGGAGCCACCGCCCAGCGCGGACGACAGAACATTCAAGCCTCCGGAGCCGCCAGCCTGGGGCATGGTTTCACAACCGGTCAGCAATACGACCGCAGCCAGCACCAGTGCGGCGGCCTTCAAGCGTTGGAGTTTCATTTTTCTGCTCCGGTGTAAGCGTCAATCTTCTGCGCCACAACCTTGCCGCTGCGCGCAAACTGCTCGGCCTGGCCCATGTTGATGGCGTACTTCTCGAGTTGTTCCATTTCAGCCGGATTCGGCTGGGCGTTGGCGATCTGTTCCTTGGTGAGTCCCTTGGTGCCGGTGGAGGCAGTAGGCGCATTGCTGCGTGGGGAGAACAAGCCTGCCAGGCTGGTGCCTGGACTGGACGGCGCAGCGGATGGCGCGGCAGCTTGCATGCGTTTCACGAAGTTCAAACGCACCCAGCCCTCCAACTCACCGAACTTCACCTTGATCCAGCCGACCTGCGCTTCGAGCTGTTCGAGCTTGCTGCCCTTGACCAGCCTCGTCACCACCTTGCCATTCGTGGCCGGCGAGGCGCGCAGCTCGGTGGGGGTGGTGACTTCCAGCTGTTGGGCGTGCGCACCGAGGCCCAGCCCCAGCAGCAACGCAATCAGGAGGCCTTTCAAAAGGCCTACGAATGATGTGTTCACTTTCCTTCTCCTCTCTCTATGTCAAAACCGGGGATGCGGCGGGTGCCGATTCCCCCACTGACGAACGGCGCTGCGGCTCGAAAAGCCGCACCGCCTGGTCGCGGCCCTTTACCTCGAAATCGCCACGGTCAATGAAAACAAATGTTTCCCCACATTGTGCCCTTGTCGACTCGGAAACCAAAACCCGGGCTATCCCTTTTGTACAACCTTCGATGCGGCTGCACAGGTTGACGGCATCGCCGATTGCGGTGTAGTCCAGCCGGCGTGAAGTGCCCAGGAATCCGACCACGGCCGAACCCGTGTGCACGCCGATGCCGATGTCGAATTTGGCGGTGGGGTCTTCGCGCGCCATGTCGTCGGCAAAGCGCTGCAGGGCATCGGCCATGCCCAGCGCCGCCTCCACCGCCAGCACGGCATGGTTGGGCTGGGCGATGGGCGCCCCCCAGAAGGCCATGATGGCATCGCCGATGAATTTGTCCAGTGTGCCCTGGTAGCGAAAGATCACCTCCACCTGCATCTCGAAGTAGCGGTTGAGAATATTCACGATCTCCTCGGGCTTGCGGTGCTCCGACAGGCTGGTGAAGCCCCGGATGTCCGAGAACAGCAGCGTGATCTCACGGCTGGCCGAGACCTCGGCCTCGGCCACCTGGGCCGCCTCGGAAAGATCCTGCACGATGCGCGGGTCCACGAAGCGCGAGAACATGGCCTGCACGTGGCGCCGCTGCCCCATCTCCAGGCGCGAGGACAGCAGCCCGAAGGCCAGCAACGCCACGGCCCCCAGCACCAGGGTGGACACCGGCATCCAGTAGACATGGGCCAGTTGCAACGCCAGCAGGCTGCCCCCAATGGCCGCAGCCGCCAGCGTGGCATAGCCCGTGATCACCCAGATGGGTGACATGCGGACAACAAAGGCCACCGCAAGAGCGCAGATCAATACCAGCACCAGGGCAGGATTTGCCCAAACCGGGGCCTCGCGCAACCAGTCGTTGTTCTGCAGGTTGGCTATTCCAGTGGCCAAAACAAAGGGGCCGGGGGTCGTGGCGTCGAACGGCGTGGGAACGAAGTCGAAAATCCCGCTGGCCGTGGCGCCGATCACGATGATCTTGCCACGGGCGTCGAAAGGCAGTTTGCCGCCCTCCATCTGGGTCGCCAGATAGGCCTTGGCATAGGGAATGCGCGTGAACTCCGTGCCGTACCAGTTCAGCCGAAAACCAGGCTGCTTGGGTTTGGGCAGTTGCAGCGCGTCGGCCACCCGGCCGATCATGTGCGGTATCCACCAGCCATCGACCTCGCGGCCCAATTCGGTATGGCGGCCGATGCCATCGCGGTCCTTGATGAAGTTGATGTACCCCGTGCGCCAGGCGTCGGGCGGCAGGGCCAACGGCGCCTCGATGCCGTAGCTGGCCTTCGGGTCGGCATGCTCCAGCGCCCGTATGCCCATGACCGGCGGCGCCATGGACAGGGGCGCCTTCTGCTCCGCCCCATCCATGAGGAGCATGGGAACAAAGGCGCGCTCGAAAGCCAGCGCCTTGGCCAGTTCCGCATCGTTTTCGGGGCGAAAGCGGTCGGGCTGCGACAGGAAGAGGTCCAGCACGATGGCGCGCGGCTGCTGGGCCACCAGCGCATTGATCAGTTCGGCATGGATCACGCGCGGCCAGACCCACTTGCCCGCGATGTCGAACATCTGCGGGTCCATCAGCGAGGGCTGGTCAATGTCGATCAGCACCACGTCGTCCGGCGGCGCGCGGCTGGCCGCATGCCAGCGCAGCAGCGCATCCCCGACCCGGTTGTCGATGGCGTCGAGCTTGTGCCAGGTGGTCACCTCGAACAGCGCCAGCGCGCAGAGCATGAGGCACAGCACGGCATACAGCGCGCGGCGGCCAAAGCGCTGGCGCAGCCGGGTGAGCATGGTCGAGGCATGGAGGGAGGGGGCGGACGGCACAGGCCAGAGTATCCACGCCCGGCTTCGCCTGCGGCAAGCGCATGAACCCTGCGCGTTGTGCCCGCCCTACTCCCCTAAGAACCTGTTCAAGATCTTTTTGCAGCCGAAAAGACCTTGAACAGGTTCTAATCGCCTCAGCCGCCCGCGCAGACCTGCCGCTGCTCGCCCAGCCCCGTCGCGCCCAGGCGCACCACATCGCCGGGCTTGAGGAACCAGGGCGCGGGCTTCTGGCCCAGGCCCACGCCGGCGGGGGTGCCGGTGAGCACGATGTCGCCGGGCTCCAGTGTCATGAACTGGCTGATGCACGCAATGACCTTGGGCAGGCCGAAGATGAAGTTGCGCGTGTTGCCGTTCTGCACGCGCTGGCCGTTCACCTCCAGCCACAGGTCCAGCGCATGCGGATCGGCCACCTCGTCGGGCGTCACCAGCCAGGGGCCGATGGGCGCGAAGCTGTCATGGCTCTTGCCCTTGACCCACTGGCCGCCGCGCTCGATCTGCCAGGAGCGCTCGGACACGTCGTTGGCCAGCACAAAGCCCGCCACATGCTGCAGCGCAGTTGCCTCGTCCACATGGCTGGCGCGGGTGCCGATGACCATGCCCAGCTCCACCTCCCAGTCGGTCTTCTGCGAACCGGGCGGAATGCGCAACTCGTCGTTCGGGCCGCTCAGCGAGGTAACAGCCTTCATGAACAGCACTGGCTCGGCCGGTGCCTGCATGCCGGCCTCGGCCGCATGGTCGGCGTAGTTCAGGCCCACACAGACGATCTTGCCCACGCCGCCCACGGGGCAGCCCAGCCGCGGCGCGCCTTCCACGGCCGGCAGGCGGGTGGCGTCGATGGCGGCCAGGGCCGCCAGCGTGCGCGGGCTGAGCTGGGCCGGGCCCAGGTCAGGCAGCAACATGGACAGGTCGCGCAGCACGCCCTCGCTGTCGAGCAGGCCGGGGCGCTCGGCACCGGGTTGTCCGTAACGGATGAGTTTCATGTCGGGAATGGTTCAGGATGCGGGAAGGCGCCAGCATACCCATCTGTGGGGCGTTTAACATCGCGGGGTGCGCTGCGCTGGTGCACCGACCCTGCTCCCGCCGCTCCCGCTGCTCCCATGGCCCCTGCCACTCCACCCTCCCCCATCCAACCCGTACCGGCAGAGCCGCGCCCCGCCCCACGCAACTGCACCGACCTGTTCTGGTCCTTCACCTGGCTGGCGCTGCAGGGCTTTGGCGGGGTGCTGGCCGTGGTGCAGCGCGAGCTGGTGGAGCGCAAGCGCTGGATGACGAACGAGGAGTTCGTCGAGGAATGGGCCGTGGCCCAGATCATGCCGGGCCCGAACGTGGTCAACCTCTCGATCACCATCGGCGACCGGTACTTCGGCTGGCGCGGCGCGCTGGCGGCGCTGGCCGGCATGCTGCTGTTTCCGCTCATGCTGGTGCTGTCGCTGGCCGTGGTGTATGCCCAGTTCGCCAGCCACCCGGCCGTGGCCGGCGCCCTGCGCGGCATGGGCGCCGTGGCGGCAGGGCTGATCGCGGGCACGGGCCTCAAGCTCTCGGCCACGCTGCGCACCCACCCGCTCGGGCCCGTGGTGTGCGCGGTGGTCACGGTGCTCACGGTGGTGGCCATGGCCGTGCTGCGCTGGCCGCTGGCGTGGACACTGCCCATCCTGGGTGGCGCGGCCTGCCTGCTCACCTGGCGAAAGCTTGCCCCATGACCGGCGCCACCATCAGCCTGGGCTGGGCCGACTGGCTGCAGCTGTTTCTGTACTACCTGTCGCTGTCGCTGCTGGCCGTGGGCGGTGCCATCGCCACCGCGCCCGACATGCACCGCTTCCTGGTGGAAAAGCAGGCCTGGCTGGCCGACCCGCAGTTCAACGCCTCCATCGCCATCGCCCAGGCGGCCCCGGGGCCGAATGTGCTCTTCATCGCCCTGCTGGGCTGGAACGTGGGGCTGAACGCCGGCGGCGCGGGCCTGCCGGGCTGGGCGCTGGGCGCCCTGGGCATGGCCGTGTGCATGGTGGGCGTGATGCTGCCCAGCAGCCTCTTGACCTGGCTGGCCACGCGCTGGGGTCACCGCAACCGCGAACGGCGCGGCGTGCGCGCCTTCAAGCAAGGCATGGTGCCGGTGGTGATCGGCCTGCTGCTGGCTACCACCTGGGTGCTGGCCCAGGCCCACGGCGGCCTGGCCACCGCCTGGCCGCTGTGGCTGGCCACCGTGGTGACCATGCTGCTGGTGTGGAAGACGCGCCTGCACCTGCTGTGGATGCTGGGCGCTGGCGCGCTGCTCGGTGCCCTGGGCTATATGGGTTGACCGTTGATGTGCGAGCTCGACTTGATGTACAGCGTGATCGGATTGCCCTCGCCATCGTCGCCGGTGATCACCAGGGGCAATCCGCTGCCCTTGGCCGTCCATCCCGCCGACTGGCGCCCGCCGTTCGTCCATTCGAACTTGCAGGCCATGTAGGTACCGGCTGGCACGGTCACGCTTTCCTGGCCCCGGTAGGTGAAGGTCTGCGCTTCGTTGAAGGTGTTCGTCTGGGCTGGCAATCCAGGTATTTCCATGGTGGTTTGCCGCACCTCGTTCAAGGTGTAGCTTTCATTGACGGCCAGCGAAAAATCGAGGATCCGGTTCACCGGGGTGTTCACGATCGTGGTTCGGGTCCCAGCCAGCGGCGCATCCATGAGCGTGATGCTGCCATAGCGCAACAGCACGGGGCCTCGCGGCGTGTTCTCCACGCTCTCGTAGTCGCGCACGCGCGAGGTGAACCCAGGCGCCCCCGCAGTGCCGACCGAGACCGTGCGCTCGGTTTCTATCACGCCCGTCTGCCCCGCAAAACTGGCCGGGCCGTTGACGCGCCCCTCGGTGCTGAACTGCACGACACCGTCGCTGGATTGCCAGTCCCAGCGGAAGGTCGTTCCCTGCTGCAGGAGCACCGGGTTGAAGCAATCCGACGCAGCGCCCGATGACGGCGGGTTCACGGGGGCCGCCTGGCACAGGGCCGCGTTGAACTGGCAGATGCTGTCCGTCAGGTCGACGATCTGCCCCCCGGTCTGCGCCAGGCTGGCGACGAGAAAGCGCCCCTCATTGAAGCCGAAGGCATTGCCCACCGCCGGATAGAAGCGGTAGGTGTAGGGTGGAGAAACCCCATCTTGCCCGGTGCCCGGTGGAAAGAGCGCCGGAAACGTGGCTTCCAGCCACTGGCCGACGGCACTGCGGTTGGACGCCGGCACCGACAGCTGCGCCTGCGCGGCTGCTGCCAGGGTCATGCCGAGGGCCAGCGCCGCCAGGCGCCTGGGTTGTGATCGCATCATGGTCATCGCTCCTGTCATTGAAGAATGGAAGAAAGTGGACATTCAAAGCCCCGGCTTGAGGGGAATCTCCGCGAAGGAAAACCGCCCCTGCACCCGATCCAGCGAGCGGCCCTGGAGCTTCTTGGCCAGCGCCGCCGGCTTGAGATGCGATGCCTGGAAGCTTCCCTGCATGGCAAAGGTGGTGTCGTTGATGCGCTCGAAGCTGTCGATGCGGACGCTCACCGCATCCGGGCCTGACTTGGCCGATGCGAAGGCACTGAACATGTCCGCAGCATCCGGGTAGTACGACAGGGTCGCCGACTTCAGGCTGAAATCCTTCTCATGCAGCCGCAAGGACAGCACGGCCCTGGCGCCCTGCGGCAGCTTGGCATCCAGAGAAACGGTGTATTGGCCGACGATGGCCACATGCCGGATGTCCGAGGTGTACACGGTCTTGCCGGCATAGCTGTCGGCGATGGCCTGCACCTGGCCGGCCATGTCCGGGCCCTTGCCACCTGTGGCGGCCTGCACGCGCTGGTTGGCGCGTTCGATCTGGCGCTGCCCTTGTCCGCTCTCCAGCCGCGCAGCGACCTGCTTGCCCAGCTGGGGGTCGAACGTGGTGGCCATGGAGCGCAGCACGGCCAAGCCGTTGCCGGCGTCGAGCTCGATGGTGCCCTGCAGGCGCTCATGGTTCGCCGTCGCCCCGCCTGGCGGCACCTTCGCTGTCCCCGTCGCATTGGCCATCGCTTCACCGCACCCGGCCAGTGGAATGAGCAGCAGGCAGGCCAGGAGCTTGCAGGGCGAGGACATCCGGGGTGCCGGCGGCCGCGCCACCACCGAGGGGCATGGGCCGACCGAACGCGGGTCGATGGCAAACATGGGTTTCAGTTTCATGAGGGCTTTCATGGCTGGTGAGCGGCAGGCTGCTGTTCAATGCAGGCAAAGTGTCCGTTTCAAGCCCCCCTGGCGTCCATAGGCCGATAGGGCTAATGCCGTGAACAAAGTCACGCCCCGGCGCGCAAAGCCCATAGGCCGATCGGCCTACCCGGCCATCCACCGGGTTGCGCTATGCTGGCGACCACTCAATGGGCATCCATCCGTGACCGCACTTGACGACTTTGGCCTGATGCTGGTGGACGACCACCCCCTGTTCCGGGATGCCCTGGCCATGGCGCTGCAGGTGCGGGCCCCCGGGCTGCGGGTGAAAGCCGTGTCGAGCGCCGAAGAAGCCCGGCAGTGCCTGGACAGCGACCAGGAGACCTTTGACCTGGTGCTGCTGGACTACCGCTTGCCTGGTGTCGACGGGCTGCGCTGCGCCCAGCAATTGCAGCGCCAGTACGCCCATGTGGGTTTCGGTCTCATGTCGGGACTGGACGACGCCAGCCTGCCGCTGCGGGTGCGCGAAGCGGGGCTGGTCGCGTACCTGCCCAAGGCGCTGGAAATCGATGCGCTGCTGGAGGCACTGTACAGCCTCGCCATGGGTGAAACCGTCTTCCACATGGCAGATGCCAGCGCCGGCGGCGGCCACCGCATGAACGATTTCGGGCTGACGGCGCGGCAGGCGGCCGTGCTGCGCCTGCTGGCCACGGGTGCCAGCAACAAGGAGATCGCCCAAAACCTGGGCATCTCGCCGGCCACCGTCAAGAACCACCTGGATGCCATCTTCGAGAAGATGGGAGCCTCCAATCGCCTGCAGGCGGTGATGATGGCCAAGGCAGCAACAAGTGACCCCGACTGAGCCCTCGCCCCCCGCCCCGCGTGCGCCCAGCGCGCGCGTTTTTGCCGACAGCATGGGCAGCCTGCCCCGCGCGCTCAGGGGCTCCATCATCACCAACCTCGTGGCGGGCGGCTTGCTGGTGTGGGCGATGCACCCGTGGCACAGTGCATGGCTGCTGGCGGGCTGGATGGCAGGCCTGGCACTGGCCCAGACTTGGCGGCTGCTTTTCAATGCCGCCGCCAAGGGCATGCGCTGGCACAGGCCGCCCGCCACGCCGAGCGCCAAGGCCGCCCGCTTCGAACGCGACGCGGCGGTCATTGCGCTGTACTGGGGCCTTTCGGCCGTCTGGTTCTTCGACCCCGACCACCCCCTGCAACCCATCTACTGGGCGCTGGTGCTGGGCGGAACCGCTGCGGGCAGCATTGGTGCGCACGCCCACCACCCGCGCACCATGTGGATCTTCCTGCCCATCCTCATCGCGCCCTTCTCCCTGCGGGCCATGCTAGAACCTGACAGCGACAGCCGCTTTCTCGGCGCCGGCATGCTGCTGCTGCTGGCCTATCTTCTCTACTACGGGCGCCAGCATGCCAGCACGCTGCGGCGCATGATCGAATTGCGCCATGAGAACAGTGTGCTGGTGGACGAGCTGCGCGTGAAGGCCCAGGCCCTGCACGAGGCCAACGCCGCCAAATCGCGCTTCTTCGCGGCGGCCAGCCACGACCTGCGCCAGCCCCTGCAGGCCATGGACCTGTACCTTTCGGTACTCACCTCCGGGGGGTACAACCCCGATGCGCTGGCGCGCATGGGGCAGTGCATGGAGTCGCTGGACCGGCTGCTCGGCGTGGTGATGGACATCTCCCGCGTGGACGCCGGGCAAGTGACGCCCCACCTGCAGGCCGTGCATGTCCCCACCTTGCTGCGCCGGCTGGCCAACATGTACGAAGCCTCTGCCCAGGGCAAGGGCCTGCGGCTGCGGATCCATGCCGGCAATGTCTGGACCCGCAGCGACCCGGCACTGCTGGAACGCATCCTGTCCAATCTGCTGAGCAATGCGGTGCGCTACACGCAGTCCGGCGGGGTGCTGCTGGCCGCCCGTCCCCATGCACAAGGGCTCCGGATCTGCGTGGTGGACACCGGGATCGGAATCGCCCCCGACTCCTTCGAGGCGGTGTTCGAGGAATTCGTGCAACTGAACAACCCCGAGCGCGACGCCACCCAGGGCACCGGCCTGGGTCTGGCCACGGTGCGCCGCCTGGCAGCACTGCTGGGGCATGGGGTGCACCTGCGCTCCAGGCCCGGGCGCGGCTCGGGCTTTTCGCTGGAACTGCCGCGCCTTCCCCCCCTGCCAGACCCTGGCGAGCAAGCCCAGGCCGAGCCGGGCCATGCGCGGCTGGCCGATCTCGCGGGCCGGATTCTGGTGGTGGAAGACCACCCGCTGGTACGCGACTCGCTGGCCGAACTGCTGACCCGCTGGGGGCTTGACGTCTGCGCTGCGGGCACGGCCCCGCAGGCCCTGGAGGCCATGCGGTCGCAGACCTTCGACGCGGTGCTGTGCGACTGGCGGCTCCCCGGCGAGCTCGATGGCGTGGAACTGCTGCGGCACGCCAGCGCCACCTACCCCGGGCTGAAGCTGGCGGCCCTGATCACCGGCGAGGACCTGGAGCGCCTGAGCGATGCCCCCCTTCCCTACCCGACCATCCGCAAGCCCGTACGGCCCTTGCGATTGAGGGCGCTGATTGCCGCGCACCTGCGCGCGCCAGGCGCCCTGTCCGAATGATGCCCTGCGCGGGGTCGCCGGGCAGCGCCACGGCCGATACAGGGGTTTGGGACACCGCATCTGCGCCGCTGCCCAATCACGGCAACAATGCGGCTACCGGCAACCGAACCCAGCACACCCGGGCACGAGCCGCCTACACATTCCAGCGAAGGAACCCCGCTCCATGAATCTCCGACCCCTCGGCCGCTCGGGCCTGCAAGTCTCCCCCCTGTGCTTCGGTGGCAACGTCTTCGGCTGGACGGCCGATGAGGCCACCTCGTTCAGGCTGCTCGATGCCTGGGTGGATGCCGGCTTCAACTTCGTCGATACCGCCGACGTGTATTCGCGCTGGGCACCGGGCCACACGGGCGGCGAGTCCGAATCGGTGATCGGCCGCTGGCTCAGGCAGACCGGCAAGCGCAACCGCATCGTGCTGGCCACCAAGGTGGGCAAGGACATGGGCGATGGCAAGGTGGGCCTGCGCCCCGAGTACATCCGCCAGGCGGTGGACGCCTCGCTCACGCGCCTGCAGACCGACCACATCGACCTCTACCAGTCGCACGACGACGACGCCACGGTGCCCCTGGCCGACACGCTGGGCGCCTACAGCGACCTCATCAAGGCCGGCAAGGTGCGCGCCATCGGCGCCTCCAACTTCACGGCGGCGCGCCTGGCAGAGTCCCTTGCCACCAGCGAACGCCTGGGCCTGGCCCGCTACGAAAGCCTGCAGCCGCTGTTCAACCTGTACGACCGCGCCGTGTTCGAAAAGGAGCTGCAGCCGCTGTGCATGGAACAAGGCGTGGGCGTGATCAACTTCTACGCACTGGCCGCCGGCTTTCTGACAGGCAAGTACCGCACCGAGGCCGATGCTGCCAAGAGCGCGCGCGGCAAGAACACCACGGCCAAATACCTCAACGAACGCGGCCTGCGCATCCTGGCCGCACTGGACACCGTGGCCGCGCGCCTGGGCGCCACGCCGGGCCAGGTCGCAGTGGCCTGGCAGATCGTACAGCCGGGCATCACGGCACCGATCGCCAGCGCCACCTCGCTGGCGCAGTTGCAGGACCTGGTGAAGGCCAGCCAGCTCGCGCTGGACGCCGAAGCCCTGGCCACGCTGGGCGCTGCCAGCGCGGAATAAGCTGCACAGGCTGGCCTACTCGCCGCACGGGACGGCACACAGCCCCGTTTGGCACCCAGAGCCACCTGTTCACCCAACGCGTGAGCCGCCGCCTCGGTGGCGACATCGGCGTTGCCAGCAAAAACGCTCAGACCGGCAGCGTGTCCAGAATGCGCCGGTTCGCCTGGATGTGCGCTTCGATCTTGTCGATCTGCTCATCCAGGGTTTTCGTCTCCTGCGCCAGGTCGAACTTCGGCAGCCTGTACCTCTTGTAGACCAGTACCAAGGTGCCGATCACCACGCCGAAGAAACACACCAACTGCCACGCAGTATCCAAGATCGGGCCCCAAAAAATCGCCCAGAGGATGGCGACGCACACCACGGCAATGATGGCAATGGTGCGCCGGTCGGTCTTGGAT
The DNA here is from genome assembly GCF_034519795.1 of Acidovorax sp. Taxonomy (GTDB): domain Bacteria; phylum Pseudomonadota; class Gammaproteobacteria; order Burkholderiales; family Burkholderiaceae_C; genus Acidovorax. Next base: position 407,636 of record NZ_JAXHOB010000007.1, on the reverse strand, counting down.
TGCTCCAACCGGCTTTCGAGCTGCTGAATCACCTGCGCCCGCCGCTCCCGCACATCCTCCAGCTCACGCGCCAATCGGGGCATGGCCAACTCCGCAGCCGTTCGGTCAGTACCCCGCTGCACAGCGCTGATCGCCACCTCCAGCTTGCGGGTGGAAACCACACCGCCTGAACGCTCCACGATCTGCGCAATGCCGCAGTAAGCGCAAGTAAAGCGCTCCAGATCAGCCCCCAATTCCAGCGGAGCGGAGCAATTGGCACAGGCAAGGTTCAGCAACGGCACGACAAGATCTCCTCAGGTGATCGCCTGAATCTATCACCGGTGACCGGGTGTCAAAAAGCACCCAAATGGCGCAGACCACCGGCAACGGCCAGGCATTCAACGGGCAGAAAAAAGGCCCGTCTCCATAGGAGCGGGCCTGGTTTGCGGGTGCCCAAGGAACTCAGGAAAACGCGATCACATGTGGTCGATCATCACCTGTCCAAAGCCCGAGCAGCTCACTTGCGTGGCCCCGTCCATCAGGCGCGCGAAGTCGTACGTGACCTTCTTCGACGCAATCGACTTTTCGAGTGAGCTGATGATCAGGTCGGCGGCCGCTACCCAGCCCATGTGGCGCAGCATCATCTCGGCCGAGAGGATTTCGGAGCCGGGGTTCACGTAGTCCTTGCCGGCGTACTTGGGGGCCGTGCCGTGGGTGGCTTCGAAGCAGGCCACCGAGTCGGACATGTTGGCTCCGGGCGCAATGCCGATGCCGCCGACCTGCGCAGCCAGCGCGTCGGAGATGTAGTCGCCATTGAGGTTGAGCGTGGCCACCACCGAGTACTCCGCGGGGCGCAGCAGAATCTGCTGCAGGAAGGCATCGGCGATGCTGTCCTTGATGGTGATGTCCTTGCCCGTCTTGGGGTTCTTGAACTTGCACCAGGGGCCGCCGTCGATCAGCTCGGCACCGAATTCCTTCTGCGCCAGGGCATAGGCCCAGTCGCGGAACCCGCCTTCGGTGAACTTCATGATGTTGCCCTTGTGCACGATGGTCACGCTGGGCTTGTCGTTGTCGATGGCGTACTGGATGGCCTTGCGCACCAGGCGCTCGGTGCCCTCGCGCGAGACGGGCTTGACGCCCAGGCCCGAGGTGTTGGGGAAGCGGATCTTCTTGACGCCCATCTCCTCCTGCAGGAACTTGATGAGCTTCTTGGCCTTGTCGGATTCGGCTTCGAACTCGATGCCGGCGTAGATATCTTCAGAGTTCTCGCGGAAGATGACCATGTTGGTCTTCTCGGGCTCTTTCAGGGGCGAAGGCACGCCCTTGAAGTACTGCACGGGGCGCAGGCAGACGTACAGGTCCAGTTCCTGGCGCAGGGCCACGTTGAGCGAGCGGATGCCGCCGCCCACGGGCGTGGTGAGGGGACCCTTGATGGAGACCACGTACTCACGCAGCACAGCCAGCGTCTCCTCGGGCAGCCACACGTCGGGGCCGTAGACCTTGGTGGATTTCTCGCCGGCATAGACCTCCATCCACTGGATCTTCTTCTTGCCGCCATAGGCCTTGGCCACGGCGGCATCGACCACCTTGATCATGACCGGCGTGATGTCCAGGCCGGTGCCATCGCCTTCGATGAAGGGGATGATCGGCTCGTCCGGCACGTTCAGGGACATGTCGGCATTGACGGTGATTTTCTGCCCTTGGGCAGGCACCTTGATGTGCTGGTAGCTGGTCATGGGCAGTGGTCTCCGTTGGATATCTGAACACAAGAGGGCAGGCACGGCGAAGTGCCGCCAACCGCAAAGATTCTATAGACAAAAAAATGCCGGAAAGCCCTGTCAACCGTATGCTGGCTGCTATCGTTGCAGGTGGATGCAGCTGGGGGTTTGTGCGGGTCTTTGACCCACCCTTTCCGGTTTGCTTCAAAATCGCCCGCAGCTGCGGGCGGTTTTGTTTCTGGTGCCCGTTGTCTTTCCCACCGAAAGAGCCCTCTCCATGCCCAGCCTGAGCCCTGCCACTTCCACCGCCCCATTTCGCCGCCCCCTCCTTCTGGTTGCCTTGCTGGCAGCGTCGCTCGCGGCCCTGGCCCCCACCGCCCGCGCCCAGGAAGGCCCCCAGTTGAACCTGCAGCGCGTGGAGCTCTCTGCGGGCATGCACCGCATCGACGCCCAGGTGGCGCTGGCGCCGCTGGAGCGCCAGATCGGCCTGATGAACCGGCCCGAAATGCCCCAGCACGAGGGCATGCTGTTCGTCTTCGAGCAGCCCAGCCAGCAATGCTTCTGGATGAAGAACACGCTGCTGCCCCTGACCGCCGCCTTCGTGGCGGACGACGGCACCATCGTCAACCTGGAGGACATGAAGCCGCAGACCCTGGATTCGCATTGCTCCAAGAAGCCCGTGCGCTTCGTGCTGGAGATGAACCAGGGCTGGTTCGCCAAGAAGGGCATCAAGGCCGGCTTCAAGCTCGGCGGCGCCCCCTTCGCGAAGAAGTGAGTCGCCTGCGCCCATGAAAAAACGGCCCGCGGGCCGTTTTTCTTTTCTGCCCGCTGAACGGGCAGAGGGATTGCACCCAGGCAATCAGGCGAAGTTGGCTTCGGCGAACTTCCAGTTGACCAGCTTGTCCAGGAAGGTCTCGACGAACTTGGGGCGCATGTTGCGGTAGTCGATGTAGTAGGCGTGCTCCCACACGTCCACCGTCAGCAGGGCCTTGTCGGCGGTGGTCAGGGGCGTGCCGGCGGCGCCGGTGTTCACGATGTCGACGCTGCCGTCGGCCTTCTTCACGAGCCAGGTCCAGCCCGAACCGAAGTTGCCCACGGCGCTCTTGACGAAGGCTTCCTTGAAGGCGGCGTAGCTGCCCCACTTGGCGGTGATGGCTGCAGCCAGCGCGCCCGATGGCTCGCCGCCGCCGGCGGGTGCCATGCAGTTCCAGAAGAAGGTGTGGTTCCAGATCTGGGCGGCGTTGTTGTAGATGCCACCGCTGGACTTCTTGATGATTTCCTCAAGGGTCATCGTCTCGAATTCGGTGCCCTTTTGCAGGTTGTTGAGGTTCACCACGTAGGCATTGTGGTGCTTGCCGTGGTGGTACTCCAGCGTTTCCTGGCTGTAGTTCGGGGCCAGGGCGTCGATGGCGTAGGGCAGCGGGGGAAGGGTATGTTCCATGGTGTTTTCCTCGTGGTGGTTTGAATTCTGGTGGGCCCGCTGCGCTATGGGGTTCACGCGGCGTTCCTGCGGCTGAACGGGCATTGTAGGAAGATCGTGTGACCTGTGCAGAGAAGGGTGCAACGATTCGTCGCGGTCCATGACAATGCAGCAATTGTCCTACAGCAAACGCGCCTGGGCCGCAGCGGTGACGTCGACCACGCCATCGGCCAGCGTGGCGCGCAGCGCATCGCCCGGATGCACCTGGCGCACGCTGGTGACTGCGTGGCCGTCCGCATCGGCAAGCAGTGCATAGCCGCGCTGCAGCACCAGGCGCGGGTCGAGCAGCTCCAGGCGCAGCGCGGCGCGGTCCACCCGGTCGCGCAGGCCGTCGATGCGGCGCTGCACCTGCACCGGCAAGGCGGCTGCTGCCGCCTGCTGGGCCTGCTCCATGCGCTGCAGGCGCAGCAGCACGGCGTGGCGCATGCGCTGGGCCATGCGTGCCATCTGCATCTGTTCGCGCGCCACCAGGCCCGAGGGGCGGCCCAGGCGGGCTGCGGCCTGGTCCAGGCGCTGGTGGCGGGCGTCCAGTTGCCGCTGCAGGCCATCGGCGATGCGGCCCTCGATGAGCTCCAGGGCCCCGAGCCACAGCTCGCGCGGCTGGGCCACCAATTCAGCGGCCGCCGTGGGCGTGGGTGCGCGCAGGTCGGCGCAAAAGTCGGCGATGGTGAAATCGGTTTCGTGCCCCACGCCGCTGACCAGCGGCACCGGGCTTTGCACGATGGTGCGGGCCAGGTGCTCGTCGTTGAAGGCCCACAGGTCCTCGATGGAGCCGCCGCCGCGCACCAGCAGGATGGTGTCGATGGCCGGCTGGCTGGCCGAAGGGCCCTGCTCTGCCAGCCGGTAGAGCCGGTTCAATGCCGAGACGATGGACTGCGGTGCGGCTGCGCCCTGCACCTGCGCCGGGGCCAGCACCACGGGAATGTGCGGCGCCCGGCGGCGCAAGGCCGTTACCACGTCGTGCAGTGCGGCAGCACCCAGCGAGGTGACCAGGCCGATGCCGCGCGGCTGCACGGGCAGGGGCCGCTTGCGGGCCGCATCGAACAGGCCTTCGGCTTCGAGCTGGGCCTTCAGCCGCAGGAACTGCTCGAACAGCGCGCCCTGCCCCGCGCGCTGCATGCTTTCCACAATGAACTGCAGATCGCCGCGGGCCTCGTACACGCCAAGCTTGCCGCGCACCTCCACCAATTCACCATCGCGCGGCGAAAAGTCAAGCAGGCTGGCGGCACGGCGGAACATGGCGCAACGCAACTGGCCCTGGGCGTCCTTCACCGAGAAATAACAATGCCCGCTGGATGCGCGCGAGAAGCCGGTGATCTCGCCGCGCACCGCGACAGGATTGAAGCGCGCCTCCAGCGCATCAGCAATGGCGCGGCACAGCGCGCCAACTTCCCACACGCGGGGCGCCACCATGGGGTTTGCGCGTTCAAACATGAGCACCGGCGGCCATTGGCGCCCCATTGACAAGCCGAGTCTTCCACAGAAGCGGCGATGCAGAGCCCCACAGCGCCTGAGAAGCATTCTCGCCCCGAACGCCAAGCAAGCACGTACAAGTCATTGATTTATAAGGATTTTTCACTGCGCAATTTTTCATCAATCTGTTGCAAGCACGGCGCCAAGCCACTTTGCGGGCCTGGACGACCCGGTTGCCCACAAAGTTATCCACAGATTTTGTGGGTGACGATCCGGTCACGGAATGGACACGGCAAGGTAACGGTTTGTGACCATGGGCCGTCAAAAAGCTGGGCCATAATCACCGATTGCCCCTCACTGCGCGGAGAGAGATTTGCTGTCCATCATACAAGCCGCAGGCTGGCCCATCTGGCCGCTGATCCTGTGTTCCATCGTCGGAATGGCCCTGGTCATCGAACGTTTCGTGGCCCTCAAGACGGCCCGTGTAGCCCCCCCCAAGCTGCTCGATGAAGCCATCACCGTCTCGTCGAAAAGCCTGCCCACGCCCGACGTGGTGAACCAGCTGGCACAGAACTCGGCCCTGGGCGAGGTGCTGGCCAGTGGCCTGCGCACGCTCAACAGCAACCCGCAGTGCAGCGAGGCCGACCTGCGTGCGGCCATGGAAGGCACGGGCCGCTCCGTGGCCCACCGGCTCGAAAAGTACCTGGCCGCCCTGGCCACCATCGCCTCGGCAGCACCTCTGCTCGGGCTGCTGGGCACCGTCATCGGCATGATCGAGATCTTCGGCTCCCAGGTCGGCAGCGGTGGCGTGGGGCAGGCCATGGGCGGGGGCAACCCAGCCCGGCTGGCGCACGGCATCTCGATCGCCCTGTACAACACGGCCTTCGGCCTGATCGTGGCGATTCCGGCGCTGATCTTCTGGCGCTATTTCCGCGGCCGAGTGGACGCCTACCTGCTGACCCTGGAACTGGCATCCGAGCAGTTCGTGCGCCATATCCTGCGCCACAAGAAGTGACGGGGCGGCCATGAACTTCCGCCCCCGCACCAAGGAAGAACCCGAGATCAACCTGATCCCGTTCATCGACGTGCTGCTGGTGATCCTCATCTTTTTGATGCTGACCACCACCTACAGCAAGTTCACCGAACTGCAGCTGACCCTGCCGGTGGCCGACACCGAGCAGCAGCGCGACCACCCCAAGGAGGTCGTGGTGGCAGTGGCGGCGGATGGCCGCTATGCGGTCAACAAGACCGGCGTGGACGGCAAGAGCGTGGACGCCGTGGCCCGCGCCCTGCGCGAGGCGTCTGCAGCCATCGGCAAGGACAGCGTGGTCATCATCAGCGCCGATGCGATGTCGCCCCACCAGGCGGTGGTGACGGTGATGGAGGCTGCGCGCCGCGTGGGCCTCACGCAGATCACGTTTGCCACCCAGTCATCGGCCGGCTCGCGCGCAGCTAACGGCCGCTGATCCATGGCTGCCGCGGGGCCGCAGCCGCCCTCTTCCGCCGGCCTGGTACGGGCCTGGCAATCCCGGGGGCTTGCCGCCTGGGCACTGTGGCCCATCTCCCTGCTGTACGGCGCCGTGGTGCGTCTGCGCCGGGCCCTGTACCGCCACGGCACACTGCGCTCCAAACACCCCGGGCGCCCGACCATCGTGGTGGGCAATGTGATTGCCGGCGGTGCTGGCAAGACCCCCGTGGTGATGGCCCTGGTGCAGCACCTCAAGGCCCGGGGGCTCCAGCCCGGGGTGATCTCGCGCGGCTATGGCCGCAGCACCACCGATGGCCGCGAGGTGCTGGCCGACAGCCCGGCCAGCGAAGTCGGTGACGAACCTGCACTGATCGCGCGCACCTGCGGCGTGCCGGTGTTCGTGGACCGGCAGCGCACCGCCGCCACGCGCGCGCTGCTGGCGCGCTACCCCGCCACCGATGTCATCGTCTGCGACGACGGCCTGCAGCACCTGGCGCTGCGCCGCGACCTGGAGGTCTGCGTCTTCAACGACCAGGGCGTGGGCAATGGTTTTCTGCTGCCGGCCGGGCCGCTGCGCGAGGCCTGGCCGCGTGCCGTGGACTGGGTTCTGTACCCGGCTGCCGCAACGCCCCCTGCCGGCACGGCACCCGCGTTCGCATTGCGGCGCGGCCTGGCCGACCACGCCCTGCGCGCCGATGGCAGCTGCCTGCCCCTGCCATCGCTGCGTGGCCAGCCCGTGCACGCCCTGGCGGCAATCGCCCGGCCCGAGGACTTCTTTGGCATGCTGCGGGCCCGGGGGCTGACCCTGGCGCGCACCACAGCCCTGCCGGACCACCACGATTTCACCGGCTGGAGCGATGGGGATGGCGCAACGCAGGGCGGACAGCTGCCCCTGCTGTGTACGGCCAAGGACGCCGTCAAGCTCTGGAGCCTGCGCCCCGATGCCCTGGCCGTGCCGCTGGAGGTGGGGCTGGACCCGGCATTCTTTGCTGCGGTGGATGCCCGGCTGGCGGCACTGCTGCCCAGGCCCTCGCTATCATCGCCCCTTGATTCTTGACCGAACCCCGTTTCTCCCGGAAAGCTGCCGCCATGGACCTCAAACTGCTTGAACTGCTGGTCTGCCCCGTCACCAAGGGCCCGCTGACCTTTGACCGCGAGCACCAGGAACTCGTCTCGCGCAGCGCGCGCCTGGCCTACCCGGTGCGCGACGGCATCCCGGTGCTGCTCGAAAACGAGGCGCGCACACTGACCGACGAAGAAATCGAGGCGTGACCCCGGTGGCCGCCCCCGAAGCCTTCACCGTCGTGATTCCGGCACGCATGGCCTCGAGCCGCCTGCCGGACAAGCCCCTGGCCGACATTGCCGGCCTGCCCATGGTGGTGCGCGTGGCACAGCGCGCCGCGCTGAGTGGCGCCGCCCGCGTGGTGGTGGCGGCCGATGACGCGCGCGTGCTGCAGGCCTGCCAGGCGCATGGCGTGCCGGCCATCCTCACCCGCACCGACCACGCCAGCGGCAGCGACCGCCTGGCCGAGGCCTGCGAGCAGCTCGGCCTGGCGGGCGACGACATCGTCGTCAACGTGCAGGGCGACGAGCCGCTGATGGACGCGGGCCTCATCGATGCCGTGGCCGCCCTGCTGCCGGCGCGCCCCGAGGCCAGCATGGGCACCGCAGCCCACGCCATCGCCACCCTGGCCGACTACGACAACCCGAACGTGGTGAAAGTCGTGCTCGATGCCCGGGGCCTGGCGCACTACTTCAGCCGCGCCCCCATTCCGTTCGCGCGCGACCATGCGGGCACTGCGTGGTGGGACAAGGCTTCGGGCGCCGTGCCCGCCGGCTTTGCCCCGCTGCGCCACATCGGCATCTACAGCTACCGCGCGGGCTTTCTGCGCGCCTTTCCCAGCCTGCCCCAGGCCCCCACCGAGGTCATGGAAGCGCTGGAGCAACTGCGCGCGCTGTGGCACGGCCACCGCATTGCCGTGCACATCACCGACATCGCGCCCGGCCCGGGCGTGGACACGCCCCAGGACCTGGAACGCGTACGCGCGCTGCTGGCATAGGCCGCCAGGCGCGCCCACAAGGGTGGTCGAACGCCCCGCGCTGGTGCGCCAACCTGCGCTCCTACGCATTTATACGCATGTCATATCGCGCGTGTAAGCCAGTGCAAGGCGGTCACATGCTATCCTCGACCGCAACGAGAGCATTGCATCCTGGGCCCCACAAGCGCCTGCGCGAGCACTGCCGTTGCAGCACATCCTCCGCAGGCCCCGCCCCATCCGTGGAGCACTGCGGTCTTTTTTTGCTGCGATGGCCGTGATCGAGCGCCCGCGCGTGGTACAGCCCTAGCCAGCATTGCCAGCCGATTTCTAACCTTCGAGGACCTTCATGAGACTGATTCTGTTGGGCGCGCCTGGCGCCGGAAAGGGCACGCAAGCCACGTTCATCTGCCAGAAATACGGCATTCCGCAGATCTCCACCGGAGACATGCTGCGCGCTGCCGTCAAGGCGGGCACCCCCCTGGGCTTGCAGGCCGATGCCATCATGAAGTCGGGCGCCCTGGTCAGCGACGACCTGATCATCAACCTCGTCAAGGAACGCATTGCCCAGCCCGACTGCGCCAAGGGCTTTCTGTTCGATGGCTTCCCCCGCACCATCCCCCAGGCCGACGCGATGAAGGCCGCGGGCGTGAAGCTCGACCATGTGCTGGAGATCGACGTGCCCTTCGAGGCCATCATCGAACGCATGAGCGGTCGCCGCTCGCACCCCGCCAGCGGCCGCACCTACCACGTCAAGTTCAACCCGCCCAAGGTGGAAGGCAAGGACGACGTGACCGGTGAAGACCTGATCCAGCGCGACGACGACAAGGAAGAAACCGTCAAAAAGCGCCTGCAGGTCTACAGCGACCAGACCCGTCCCCTGGTGGACTACTACAGCCAGTGGGCCAAGGCCGACCCGGCCGCCGCCCCCAAGTACCATGCCATCAGCGGCATGGGCAGCGTGGATGACATCACGCAGCGCGCCTTGGCGGCCCTCGCCAGCTGATCTTTTTCAGCCACGCCAACAACAAAGCCGGGCATGCCCGGCTTTGTTGTTTGAGGTTGGCTTACTTGGTCTTGGCGGCAGGAGGGATGGGCATGTTGGGCATGCTCATGGCCCCCGCCTTCTGGCCGGCGGCACAGGGGCCGAGGTAGCGGGCTTCCATCACCGTATGGTCGCTGGTCTTGCCCATCAGCGGGGGATTGAACGTGCTCTTGACCTCGACCTTGTAGGCGCTGGAGAAATCGCCGGTGGTCATGGACTGCGAGGTCACCGTGGTCGAACCGATCTTGCAGACCGCGTCGGAAGTGATGGTGTTGCCGCTGCGCTTGATGTCGTTCTTGCTGCACATGGTCTTGGACTGCTCCATGGCCGTCTTCTGCATCTGCGCTTCGAAGGCTTCATCCGTGCACTGCTGCATCACCATGGGCGGCACGCCTTGACCCGGGGTGGCCTTGATCTCCCACAGGCCTGCCTTGCGCTTGGGCATGTCCTGGGATTGCGCAGGCAGGGCGGCCAGTGCCACGGCAGCGGCCACGAGAGAAAGGGATACAAAGCGCATGACGACGACTCCTGCAAAGTGATGTGCCGGATGATAGTGGCGGGAAGCCCCGAGGCCGCACGCAGCCAGGCACATCAAGGAAACGAAACGTGCACTATTCGACGATCCCTGCGCCCACCCACCGGGCCGTCGGCGATCAGGCCGGACCCGAACGCAAGCCGTAGGCCTTGCCATCCACGAACAGGTACTCGACCCGCAGCACCGCCTCCCCCTTCTCCTCGCGCAGCGTGAAGCCCAGTACCGAGATCGCAGCACCCGGCTTGATCTCGGCCACCTGCCAGGCCTGCATGCGGGTCAGCGGGGCCAGCTCGATCTCCCACATCCGGTCCCGGCGCGTGGGCAGCACGGCACGGGCCAGCAGGGCCTTGCCATCGACCGGCGCCGTCTGCGCGGGCACCGCGCGCTGCGCCAGGTTGGGCGGCAATGCGAGGTTGGCGGGCAGCTCCAACTCCAGCTCGGCATGCGGGTTCTGCCAGCGTACCTTGCGCACCGTGCCCTCCAGATAAATGGGGCGATCGGCATCGAAACTGCTCCAGCCGTGGTGGGCATAAGCAGCCATGGGAACAAGGGGAAGAGCACTGGCCACGGCTAGAACCTGGCGACGTTGCAAAGGCATGGAAATTCTCCTTTCGAATGTCAGAGATACGCTATCCACCGGCCGCAGGCGACGATGGCCAGCCAGACGAGGGTGGACAGCAGCATCTGCGCCCGCGCCACCCCGTCGAGCCGCGCGAGCGAACCGCGCCCATGAAACCACGCCGCGTTGCAGCCGGCAAGCATCAACAACAGCATCTTCAGGGTGAAGGCCCGGTTGGCGAGCAATTCCTGGGGCTGCGTGGCAAACATCACCAGGCCCGACAGGGCCGCCATGCCAAAGCCGCACAGCGCCAGCGACAGGCTCAGGCGCGCCAGGTCCCGGGGCGGCAACGTGGCGCCCCAGCCGAACACCCGCAGCTCCAGCAGCACCAGGTTGCCCAGCAGCAACGCAATGCCCACGATGTGCACCACCTCCAGCGCGGGGTAGGCCCATACATGGGAGCGGAGGGCAGTGAACATAAAGGGCGTCCTGGCGTGGTGATCAGTGCAGCAGCTCGAGCATCAACGTGATGCGGGCTTTCACGGGCGACAGGCCGGGCGCAGCCGCAAAGGCATCGCCGGCCGTGGGCAGCAACTGCCCCTCGGCGCAGCGTGTGGAGCGCACCACGCGCACCCCCACCGCCTGCGCACGCGCCAGCGCAGCCCCGAGCGCATGGTGGAGGGTGCCATTGCCGGTGCAGGCCACCACCAGCCCCTGCACGCCCTCGCGCACCAGGGCATCCACCGCGCGGCCACTGGCCCCTGCGTGGCTCACGACCAGTTCCACCCACGGCCAGGGGGCGTCGGCCGGCAGGGTGGCAAGGGCTGCGGCAGCCTTGCCGCCCGGCGCCTCGGGCCATGGCTGCACCAGGCGGGCCGTGCCCTCCTCCACCCACCCCAGGGGCCCGGCATCACCGGAGCTGAACGGGTCCACCCGGTAGGGGTGCACCTTCTGCACGCGCTGCGCGCCGTGGATGGTGCCGGCAGCCACCACCACCACCCCCTGCGCACCTGCGGTGGCCGCCACGGCCACGGCGTCGAGCAGGTTCTGCGGGCCATCGGGCACCAGCGCGGTCGATGGGCGCATGGCACAGGTCAGCACCACGGGCTTCGAGGCATGGAGCACGGAATGCAGGAACCAGGCCGTCTCTTCGATGGTGTCGGTGCCATGGGTGATGACGATGCCGCGCACGGCCGGGTCGTCCATGCACTCGGCGCAGCGCTGCGCCAGGGCGCGCCAGACGCCCACCTCCATGTCCTTGCTGTCGATCTGAGCCACCTGCTCGACCGCCAGGGCCCCGCCGGCCACCGTTTCGAGCCCGGGAACCGCCGCCAGCAACTCGCCCACCCCCACCTGTGCGGCCGTGTAGCCGATGTTGTCCCCCGCCTGCGCAGCGGTGCCGGCAATGGTGCCGCCCGTACCCAGAACCACAATTTTTTGCGCACTCACTTGCATACTCCGAAAAACTGGTGAAAAATACAGCTACTGGATTAAAAAACAGTTATTTGCCACTGTACCGGCACACACTGGAAACCACCATGCTCGACAACCCCAAGCTCACTGCCCGCCAGCAACAGATTCTGGACCTGATCCAGACCGCCATTGCGCGCACCGGCGCCCCCCCCACCCGCGCCGAAATCGCGACCGAGCTGGGCTTCAAGTCGGCCAATGCGGCAGAAGAGCACCTGCAGGCCCTGGCCCGCAAGGGCGTGATCGAGCTGGTCAGCGGCACCTCGCGCGGCATCCGCCTGCGCAGCGAGACCGTGCGCTCCATCAATGCAGCACGCGGCACCCAGTTCAGCCTGCCCATTCCCGGCCTGTCGCAGCTGATGCTGCCCTTGATCGGCCGGGTCGCGGCGGGCTCGCCCATTCTCGCGCAGGAGCATGTCGATCAGACCTACAGCGTGGAAAACAGCCTGTTCCAGCACAAGCCCGACTACCTGCTCAAGGTGCGCGGCATGTCCATGCGCGATGCTGGCATCATGGACGGCGACCTGCTGGCCGTGCAGTCCACGCGCGAGGCGCGCAACGGCCAGATCATCGTGGCCCGCCTGGGCGACGACGTCACCGTCAAGCGCCTGCGCCGCACGGCCACCGGCATCGAGCTGCTGCCCGAAAACCCCGACTACCCCGTGATCACCGTGCAGCCCGGCGAGCCCTTCGAGATCGAAGGCCTGGCAGTCGGCCTGATCCGCAACACCATGCTCATGTAGCGCCAGAGGTCCGCGGCACCCTGCGCAAGGCAGGGATGCTGCAAAGGACCCCGCGTGCATGGCCCAGGTGGCGGGCGTTTGACGAACGGGGTGCGGATGGGTCCGCAAGCCGCTGGTCAGCCCTGGGCCCGTGCACATCCCTCGCAATCCTGCCTGTGTTCACCACCGACCTTCGGAGTCTTCACATGGGAATTGCTTCTTTGACCTTCTCGGCCTTCTCCCACCCCCTGCATGCGCTGACGCGCTGGCTGCAGCCTGCCGCGCATGGCGGGCACGACACCACTGCGGCACGGCCACGCACCTGCAAGGCAGCCCTGCCAGCGACCCCGGCGCCTGCCTGGCCGGCTGCTGCGGCAGCAGCAGTCCGCATGCCGCGTGACGAGGTCACGCCGGCGGCAGTGGGAAGCCGCTTGCCCAACCCGGCCCCCGGCCCGGAAGCCCTGTGCAACCACGCCCAGGCGCGCCGCGTGGTGCGGGTGCTGCGGACGGCTGCCTCGGGCGCCGATGCCGGACGCCTCGTGATCTCGGGGCGCATGGCCGATGTGTGCGCGGAGCTCGACCGCATGGCCGCGCGCGAGGCGCTGCAACACTGACCCGAGCACCCCGGCCGGGCATGCGAGCGGGCCAGCCGTCCTGCAAGCGGCGGTGCCAGGCCCACGGACACAGATGGAGCACCGCATTCGCGCGGATCAGCGCCTTCGCGCATGTGGCATTCACGCAGCGTTGCAAATGCCGTGCGCCCGATGGGCCTTGGGGCGCAAAGACTGCGGCGCACCAAGGCACAATGTCGGGATGAACATCGTGATCCTCGACGACTACCAGGACGCAGTGCGCAAGCTCCATTGCGCCACCCGGCTCGACGCCTACACCGCCAAGGTCTACACCAACACCGTCAAGGGCCTGGGCCAGCTGTCGATACGGCTCAAGGATGCCGACATCATCGTGCTGGTGCGCGAGCGCACCCAGATCACCCGCCAGCTGGTCGAAAAGCTGCCGCGCCTGAAGCTCATTGCCCAGACCGGCAAGGTCGGCAACCACATCGACGTGGCGGCCTGCACCGAGCGCGGCATTGCCGTGGCCGAGGGCGTCGGCTCGCCGGTGGCGCCTGCAGAGCTGACCTGGGCCCTGGTGATGGCGGCCACGCGCCGGCTGCCGCAGTACATCTCCAACCTCAAGCACGGTGCCTGGCAGCAGTCGGGCCTCAAGACGGCCTCGATGCCGCCCAACTTCGGGCTGGGCACGGTACTGCGCGGCAAGACACTCGGCATCTGGGGCTATGGCCGCATCGGCCAGCTCGTGGCCGGCTATGGCCGGGCCTTCGGCATGAACGTGCGCGTCTGGGGCCGCGAGGCGTCGCGCGCCCAGGCCCTGACCGATGGCTACCAGGCGGCCACCACGCGCGAGGAGTTCTTCTCGCAGTGCGACGTGATCTCGGTGCACCTGCGGCTGAACGACGAGACGCGCGGCATCATCTCGCTCGAAGACCTGTCGTGCATGAAGCCCACTTCGCTGTTCGTGAACACCTCGCGCGCCGAACTGGTCGAGTCCGATGCCCTGATCGCGGCGCTGAACCGCGGTCGCCCTGGCATGGCCGCAGTGGACGTTTTCGAGAGCGAGCCCATCCTGCAGGGCCATGCCCTGCTGCGCCTTGAGAACTGCGTCTGCACCCCACACATCGGCTATGTGGAGCAAGACAGCTACGAGCTCTATTTTGGTGCAGCCTTCGACAACGTGATCAACTTCATCAAGGGCACGCCCACCAACATCGTGAACCCGGGTTCGCTGCAGGTGCGCCGCTGACGCCCCCCCTGCCGCCAACGCAATCAGCGTCGGCAGCACCAACGAAAAAGGCTTCCCGAGGGAAGCCTTTTTTGATCCTGAAACACCACCCGAAGGTGATGTCCCCGGAAACAGACCCTGAACTTAGTTCAGAGGGGTCTTCTTGCCGTCCTTGTAGTTGTACAGGGTGATGGCTGGGTTCTTCATTTCGCCGTTGGGTTCGAAGGCGATCGTCGAGGTCACGCCCTTGTAGCTGGACTTGAGCAGCTCGGGGGTGTAGACCTTGGGGTCCACCGAGTTGGCGCGCTTCATGGCGTCCACGATCAGGAACGTGGCGTCGTAGGTGTAGGGGCTGTACACCTGGAACTGGTTGGGGTACTTGGCGTCGTACTTGGCCTTCCAGGCCGTGCCGCCAGGCATCTTGGCCAGCGATGCGCCGCCTTCGGCGCAGATCACGTTGGCCAGGGTCTTGGCGCCGGCGGCCAGCTTGGCGATTTCAGCCGTGCAGATGCCGTCACCACCGAAGTACTTCACGTTGCCCATGCCCAGCTGTTCCATCTGGCGCAGCATCGGGCCACCTTGGGGGTCCATGCCGCCGTAGAAGATGGCATCGGGGTTCTTGGACTTGATGGCCGTCAGGATGGCCATGAAGTCGGTGGCCTTGTCGGTCGTGAACTGCTCGTCCACCACCTTGATGCCCTTGGCGGAAGCGGTCTTCTTGAACACGTCGGCAACGCCCTGGCCGTAAGCGGTACGGTCATCGATGATGGCGACCGTCTTGAGCTTCAGCGTGTCCACGGCGTAGGCAGCCAGGCCAGCGCCCAGGGCGTTGTCGTTGGCGATGATGCGGAACGTCGTCTTGTAGCCTGGCTTGGTCAGGTTGGGGTTCGTGGCCGCACCGGTCACGTGGGGGATGCCGCAGTCGTTGTAGACCTTGGAAGCGGGGATGGTGGTACCGGAGTTGAGGTGACCGACAACGCCAGCAACCTTGGCGTCGCACAGCTTCTGTGCAGCGGCCGTGCCTTGCTTCGGATCGGCTGCATCGTCTTCTGCCTGCAGTTCGAACTTGATCTTCTTGCCGCCAATCGTCACACCTTGTGCGTTCAGCTCTTCAATGGCCATGCGGGCGCCATTTTCGTTGTCCTTGCCGTAGTGGGCTTGGGCGCCGGAAACCGGAGCCACGTGGCCGATCTTGACCACCTGCTCTTGTGCAGAGGCCACACCAGCAGCAGCCGCGATAGCAGCAACCACGGTCAGTTTCAACTTCAATTGCATATCAATCTCCAGTAAAGATAAACGCTGAGAATTAGTCTTGTGTCTCAACGCAGGCGAACATATCGCAATTTACGGGCCAGATCATTAGGGAACACGATTAAATGCGGGAGAAACCACAGGGGAATACCCTGTCATCCCTTTGTCGGCGCGGTGTGGCTGCCTGCCAGCTCGTCGGCCACCGCCTCGTACACCGCGTTGCGGACCACCGATTCGATCTCTTCGCGCAGCCGTGGAAGCACCGAACGCGTCTGCTCCTGCACCACCGTGGCGATGGCATCGCGCAGACGCTGGTCCAGTGCCACGTCCACCCGCTGCATGACCCGGTGCACCATGTACTCCTCCATGCCCTCTGGCAGTGCACGCGCGGCGGCGTGGTGCCCCACATTAGGCACCGCGGGCGCTGCAACGGGCGCCGCCGGAGCCACCGCAGGCCGCGCCGAAGCAGTTGCCGGCCTGGCGGGCAAGGAGGATGCCGCAGGCACCGCAGGTGCGGAGGGGAGTGAGGGCGCCGGCCTGGCCTGCGGCACCGCTACCGAAGCCACAGGGACGGCAGAGGCCGAGGGGGACGCCGCCGCGATCTGCGCGCGGCGCAATGCCAGGGCCTCCAGCGCACGGCTGGCCGCCTGCGCCACCGGCGAGGCGGCTGCGGGGGTCGCAGCAGGCACCAGCGCCGGGGCGGGCACCGGTGCAGACGGGGGCGCCGCACTGCGGCTGGGCAGGGCGGCGGCAGGGGCAACAGGAGTTGCCGCAGCAGGGAGCGGGCGCGCCGCAACCGGAGAGGGCGCAGCCGCAGGCGGCCTGGCCACCAGGGGCACGGGCATGGCACCGGGCACCTGCACCACTTCAGTGAGCGTGGGTACAAAACGGGGCGGCGTGCGGGGCGGCGTGGTGGCCATCAAGCGCCCTTCAGCACCAGATCGTGGCGCACGATGGCGTAGCCGCGCGAGGCATAGTGGCGCCAGCGGTTGCGCGCCTGCCCCCGGTCTTCCTCGTCATGGGCGCTGACCACTTCGATCAGCTTCTCGAAGCGGCCGAAGCCTTCGGGCACCTCGGCGCCCAGGTTCAGCAGCACCTCATGGTGCGGCGCACCCTGCACGTCGGACGTGAGCAGCACCGGCGAGGCCAGGCGCAGGTCCTCGTCGGCCGCGTCGGTACAGTGCGCGACGAAATCCTGCGGCGCCATGCTCCACATCTGCCGGTCCAGCGCCGCCAGCACATGGGCCGGGCCGGCGATCACCAGGCGCGCATCGCTGCGCAGCACCTTGCGTGCGAACCGGCAGGCATAGGCCACCTTGTCCGGCGCGTTGAAATGGAAGGCGACCTCGGTCATCGCGGATCAGGCGGCCTTGGCGCGGGCACGCTTGGAGGCGGGCTTGGCAGCCGATGCGGCCTGCGCCTCCCGGTCCAGCAGGTACTGCACCAGCAGGCCGACCGGGCGGCCGGTGGAGCCCTTGGCCGCCCCGCCCTTCCAGGCGGTGCCGGCGATGTCCAGGTGCGCCCAGGGCATGTCGCCCACGAACTTCTGCAGGAACTTGGCGGCCGTGATGGCACCGCCCGCGCGGCCGGCCACGTTGCCCATGTCGGCAAAGTTGCTCTTGAGGCCGTCGGCATAGTCATCGTCCAGCGGCATGCGCCAGCAGGGGTCCTGCGCCGCCTCGCCGGCCGCCTGCAGGGCCTGGGCCAGGCCTTCGTTGTTGCTGAACAAGCCGCTGCGCACGCCGCCCAGGGCGATCACGCAGGCGCCCGTGAGCGTGGCGATGTCCACCACCGCTGCCGGCTTGAAGCGCGTGGCATAGGTCAGCGCATCGCACAGCACCAGGCGCCCTTCGGCGTCGGTGTTGAGCACCTCGATGGTCTGGCCGCTCATGCTGGTCACCACGTCGCCGGGCTTCACGGCACGGCCGTCGGGCATGTTCTCGCAGGCCGGAATCAGGCCCACCACGTTGATGGCCGGCTGCAGCTCGCCCAGGGCGCGGAACACGCCCAGCACGCTGGCGGCGCCGCACATGTCGAATTTCATCTCGTCCATCTCGGCGGCGGGCTTGATGGAGATGCCGCCGGTGTCGAAGGTGATGCCCTTGCCCACCAGCACCACGGGGGCCTGGTCCTTGGCGCCACCGCTGTAACGCAGCTCGATGAAGCGCAGCGGCTCTTCCGAGCCCTTGGCCACGGCCATGAAGGAGCCCATGCCCAGGCGCTCGACCTCGGCCGGGCCGTGCACCTTGCACTGGATGCGCGGCTGCTTGGCCAGCGTCTTGGCGGCATTGGCCAGCAAGGTGGGCGTGGCATGGTTGGCGGGCCGGTTGCCCCATTCGCGGGCAAACTCCACCCCTTCGACGAGGGCGATGCCCTGGTAGAAGGCCACGCGCACCTCGGAGGGGTCGGGCACCCCCACCACCACGCGCGAGAGGCTGCGCGCCTCGGCCTTGGGCTTGGTGGTTGTGTAGACATAGCTGGCGTCGGCCACGGCCTGCACGGCGGCGCACACCGCGTCGGCCTGGGCGCTGCCGGCAAAGCACAGCACCACGCGCTTGGTCTGGGGCGCCTTGAGCGCCGAGGCCACCGCGCCCAGCGCCTGGCGCACGGAGCGCGCAGCGCCATCGCCCACACCGAGCAGCAGCACGCGGCGCGCGGCCACGGCAGGCACCTGGTACAGCGGCAGGCTCTTGCCGGGCTTGGCGGAAAAGTCGCCTTGCTTGAGCGCCAGGGCCGCCAGCGTGGACAGGGCATCGCGCCCGGGCTTGAAGCCCTCCGGAACCAACACGACCAGCAGGTCGCATTTCTCCAAGGCAGCTGCCGGCAACTCAAGGGTCTTCAGATCAAAGTTCATAATCGGTGTTTTCCTTAGAGCCAATGTTATTCGATTCATCCATCCGCAAGGAGCTGGCGCGCAGCTTCGGGGCCACGCTCGTGGTGCTGGTCACCGTGGTGATGACCATGATGCTCATCCGCACCCTGGGCCAGGCCTCGCGTGGCAGCGTGAGCCCATCCGACGTGATGCTGGTCATGGGCTTCACCGTGCTGGGCCAGCTGTCCACCATTTTGACGCTGAGCCTGTTCGTCGCCGTGGTCAGCACGCTCTCGCGCATGTACCGCGACAGCGAGATGGTGATCTGGTTCGCCAGCGGGCGCGGGCTCATCAGCCTGCTGCGCCCGCTGCTGCGCTTTGCCTGGCCGTCCATGCTGGTGATCGCCGTGCTGTCGCTGCTGGTGTGGCCCTGGGCCAACACCCAGATCCAGGAGCTCAAGACGCGTTACGAGCAGCGCAGCGACATCGACCGCATCGCCCCCGGTGAATTCCAGGAGTCGGCCAACGGCAGCCGGGTGTTCTTCATCGACAAGGACAGCCCTGACAACATGGTGGGCAACAACATCTTCATTGCCACCAACGTGGGCAACAAGGAGACCGTCACCTCCGCGCGCAGCGCCCGGCTGGAGACACAGAACGGCGAGCGCATGGCCGTGCTCAGCCAGGGCCAGCGCCTGGAGACCACGCACGACAAGCCGGGCCTGAAGATCAGCGAGTTCGAGGAATATTCCACCCGCATCGGCTCGGCGCCCACCGGCTCCGCCGAGGAGCTCTCGGTCAAGACCCGCGCCACCCATGAGCTGCTGATGCAGCCCCTGCCCGCCTACCGGGCCGAGCTGGGCTGGCGCATCGGCCTGGCCCTGGCGGCGCTCAACTTCGTGGTGCTGGGCCTGGCCGTGGCCACCGTCAACCCGCGCGCAGGCCGCAGCACCAGCCTGGTGTTCGCGCTCTTCGCCTTCATCGTCTACTACAACCTCATGACGCTGGGCACCAGCTGGGTCGGAGCCGGGCGCCTGGGCCTTGGCAGCTTCATGCTCCTGCTGCACGGCGGCACCCTGGCCTTCTCGCTGCTGCTGCTGACCGCACGCCACAACAACTGGAGCCTGCGCCGCCTGTGGCAGCGCCGGAGCCCCGCATGAAAACCATACGCCGCCTGATCCACCGCGAGGCCTTCTTCGCGGTCGCCTACGTCACCATCGGCTTCCTGGCCCTGTTCTTCTTCTTCGACCTGGTCGATGAGCTGCGCTGGGTGGGCCGCACCGGGCCGCAGGGCTACCAGCTCTCGCACGCCATGCTGTTCGTGGTGCTCAGCATCCCGAGCCATTTGTACGAGCTGCTGCCCATCACGGTGCTGATCGGCACCATCTTCGTGATGGCGCGCCTGGCGCAGAGCTCCGAATTCACCATCATGCGCACCAGCGGCATGGGGCCCTGGCGCGCCATGCGCACCCTGCTCACGCTGGGCGGGTTCTTCGTGGTGCTGACCTTTGCCGTGGGCGACTACATCGCGCCCCTGAGCGACAAGGCCGCGCAGCTGATCAAGGTGCGCCACCTGGGGCGCCTCACTTCGGGCGCCACCGGGGCCTGGCTCAAGGAGCGCCAGGACGAGCATTCCTACGCGGTCAACGTGCGTGCCCTCACGCCCGATGGCGGCATGCTCGACATCCGCATTTTCGAATTCGACGCCAAGGGCCTGCTCGCCTCGCAGACGCGCGCGGCATCGGGGCGTTTTGGCGACGCCGGCGCCTGGGAACTCACGGACGTGCAGCGCAGCAGCTTCCTGCAGCGCGGCGAAGACCAGGCCCGCGTGGACCGGCTGAACGTGCCCACACTGCAGTGGCCCACGCGCATCAGCGCCGACATGGTGGCCGCCTCGCTGCTCAAGCCCGACCGCATGGCCACGGTGGACCTGTTCCAGTACATCCGCCACCTGGACAGCAACGGCCAGTCGGCCCAGCGCTACGAGATCGAGTTCTGGCGCAAGGTGTTCTACCCCCTGTCCTGCCTGGTGATGGTGGTGCTGGCCCTGCCCTTTGCCTACCTGCACTTTCGCTCGGGCGGCATCGCCGGCTACGTGTTCGGCGGCGTCATGGCCGGCATCAGCTTCTTTTTGCTCAACAACGTGTTCGGCTACGCCGGCAACCTGCAGAACTGGTCGCCCTGGCTCACGGCGGCAGCGCCGGGGCTGATCTACTCCTTGTTGTCCCTGGGTGCCTTCAGCTGGCTGGTACTCAGACGCTAGCCGCAACCATGACCGACCACGCCATCGTCCTTTTCGCCCACGGCTCACGCGATCCGCTGTGGCGCGCGCCCCTGGAAGCCGTGGCGGCGCGCATCGCAGCGCAGCACCCCGGCCGGCCCGTGGCCTGCGCCTACCTGGAGCTGTGCGCCCCTACCCTGCCCGACGCCGTGGCGCAACTGGTGGCCGAGGGTGCCCGGCAGGTCGCCGTGGTGCCCATGTTCCTGGGCACCGGCAAGCATGCGCGCGAAGACCTGCCGGTGCTGGTGGAGCAGCTGCGTGCCAGCCACAGCGGCGTGCAGTTCAGCGTGCAGACGGCGATTGGCGAAGACCCGCGCATGACCGCACTCATGGCCGAGATCGCGTGCGAGTTGCCTGCCGGCTGAGTGTTGCAAATCCTCATCGGTACCGCTTAGATGCTTGCAGCATAATGATGCAACTCTTTAGGCGATATCAGATATGAATCTGCACCAATTCCGCTTTGTCCAGGAGGCCGCGCGGCGCGGCCTGAACCTGACCGAAGCCGCCAAGGCCCTGCACACCTCGCAGCCAGGCGTCTCCAAGGCGATCATCGAACTGGAAGAAGAGCTGGGCGTGGACATCTTCGCGCGCCACGGCAAGCGCCTCAAGCGCATCACCGAGCCCGGCCAGCATGTGCTCAAGAGCATCGAGGTCATCATGCGCGAGGTGGGTAACTTGAAGCGCATCGGCGAGCAGTACAGCGCCCAGGACAATGGCACGCTGAGCATTGCCACCACCCACACCCAGGCCCGCTACGTGCTGCCCGTGCCCGTGGCGCGCCTGCGCGAGGCCTACCCCAAGGTCAACATCAGCCTGCACCAGGCCACGCCCGACCAGGTGGCGCGCATGGTGATCGACGAGGTGGCCGAGATCGGCATGGCCACCGAGTCCCTGGCCGACTACCCCGAACTCGTCACCCTGCCCTGCTACGAATGGGAGCATGTGCTGGTGCTGCCCCCCGGCCACCCGCTGGCGCAAAAGGAGCGCATCGGCCTGGATGACATCGCCCACGAGCCGCTGATCACCTACCACCCCTCCTTCACCGGCCGCGGCAAGATCGACCATGCCTTCGCCGCGCGCCGCCTGCAGCCGCGCATCGCGCTCGAAGCCATCGACTCGGACGTGATCAAGACCTATGTGCGCCTGGGCCTGGGCATCGGCATCGTGGCCGAAATGGCCATGCGCGACGACCCCGTGGGCGACCTCGTGGTGCGCCCCGTGGGCCACCTGTTCGGCCAGAGCGTGGCGCGCGTGGCCTTCAAGCGCGGCGCCTACCTGCGCAATTTCGTGTACAAATTCGCAGAATTGCTGAGCGACCGCCTGAGCCGCGAGCTGATTGCCCGCGCCATGAGCGGCCATGTCAACGACTATGAACTCTGAAAAGGTGTAGTACTTAATGAATGCTCTTGCCTCCGCGGTAGTCCCTTGCGTTTGCTGCGGCCAGGCGCTGCGCGCCGGCCTGGAGGAATGGCACTGGGTGTGCCCCCTGTGCGGGTATGAAGCGGCGCAGCTGGCGCCCGCGATCAACGAGGCCCGATCCCACGAAAAAGTCGATGAAGCCCAACGCGACACCGGGCTGAAGGCCCTGCGCGAGGCCAACTTCCACCAGCTGCTGGACCGCATGGTCCGCCACATCACCCCGGTCGGCGCACGCTTGCTGGACGTGGGTGCCGCCCACGGCTGGTTCGTGAAGGCCGCTGCCGACCGCGGCTTCACTGTCCTGGGCCTGGAGCCGGACCACGCCGTCTGCGAGCAGGCGCAGCGCAGCGGTGTGCCGGTGCGCGAGGGCTTCTTTCCCGATGTGCTGGCTGCGCACGAGCAGTTCGATGCCATCGTCTTCAACGACGTGTTCGAGCACATCCCGCACTCCGATGCGCTGCTCGCGCAATGCATCGCGCGGCTGGCCCCGGGCGGGCTGCTGGTGCTGAACCTGCCCTCCAGCCGCGGGGTGTTCTACCGCGCCAGCAAGCTGCTGCACCGCTTCGGTGCCGGCGCCTTTTTCGACCGGCTGTGGCAAAAGGGCATGCCTTCGCCCCACCTGCATTACTTCCATGCGCGCAACCTCACCCAGCTGAGTGCGCGCCACGGCCTGACCCTGATCGACTCGGCCCACCTGGCAAGCGTCCACCTCGATGGCCTGTATGCCCGCATCGCCTATGTGAAGTCGGGCCTGCGCTGGCTGGCCCCGCTGATCTGGCTGGCCATCGTGGCGGCCTACCCCCTGGTGCGCTGGGGCGCCCCTAGCGACATCGACGTGGTGATCTTTCGCCGCAATGGCGGCTAGGCTGCCAGCCATCGGCACATTTGCACGTTTACCCCCTCCCCTCCTTCTCCCTGTCCCATGACCCTCGCGACCGACACCGCACGCACCCCCGTACTTGCCAGCAAGCTGCCCCAGGTGGGCACCACCATCTTCACCGTGATGTCGGCCCTGGCGGCCGAACACAACGCGGTGAACCTGGGCCAGGGCTTTCCGGACTTTGCCTGCGATCCGGCATTGGTCGATGCGGTCACTGCGGCCATGCAGGCCGGCCACAACCAGTACCCGCCCATGACCGGCGTGCCCGCATTGCGCGAGGCCGTCTCGGCCAAGATCGAGGCCCTGCATGGCCGCCGCTACGACCCGGCGAGCGAGATCACCATCACCGCTGGCGCCACGCAGGCCATCATCACCGCCATCCTGGCCGTCGTGCACCCGGGCGATGAGGTCATCGTGCTCGACCCCTGCTACGACAGCTACGTGCCCAACATCGAACTGGCCGGCGGCCGCGCGGTGCGCGTGCCGCTCACCCCCGGCACCTTCCGCCCCGATTTCGGCAAGATCAGCGCGGCCATCACGCCGCGCACGCGCGCCATCCTGATCAACACCCCACACAACCCCAGCGCCACCGTCTGGAGCGCCGAGGACATGCTGGCGCTGCAGGACCTGATGGCGCCCACCGACATCCTGCTGATCAGCGACGAGGTCTACGAGCACATGGTGTTCGACGGCGGCCAGCACCAGAGTGCAGCGCGCTTCGCGGGCCTGGCGGCGCGCGCCTTCATCGTCTCGAGCTTCGGCAAGACCTTCCACGTCACGGGCTGGAAGGTCGGCACCGTGGCCGCGCCCGCCGCGCTGACGGCCGAGTTCCGCAAGGTGCACCAGTTCAACGTGTTCACGGTGAACACCCCCGTGCAGTACGGCCTGGCCGCGTACCTCAAGGACCCTGCCCCCTACCTGCAGTTGCCCGCCTTCTACCAGGCCAAGCGCGACCTGTTCCGCGAAGGCCTGGCCGGCTCGCGCCTGAAACTGTTGCCCAGCACCGGCAGCTACTTCCAGTGCGTGGACATCTCGGCCGTGAGCGACCTGAACGAATCGGACTTCTGCCAGTGGCTCACGCGCGAGATCGGCGTGGCCGCCATCCCGCTGTCGGCCTTCTACGGCGATGGCTTCGACCAGCGCGTGGTGCGCTTTTGCTTCGCCAAGAAGGACGACACCCTGCGCGCAGCGCTGAAGCGGCTGCGCAGGCTGTGACCGGCGAGCCGCGTCAGCGGTAGCCCGCCACGTCCACCGGCTCGCCCGCCCGCTCCTCGGCCAGCATATGGCCCCAGGCATCGGGCTGGCTGCCATCGAGGTCCGTGAAGCCATAGACCCGTGCCAGTTGCCCGCTGGAGAGGGATTGCCCATTCCAGCGCCCCACCTCCCGGTCCTGCGCCAGCGACACCACCGCCCGGCCCACATAGGCCGGGCTCTCGGCCACCGCAAAGCCCGGCACCCGGGCTACGGCATCGCGCCAGGTGGCCTCGGTGACGCCAAAAGCCTCCAGCATGGCCTCGGAACGCATCCAGCCGGGCGACAGCGACACGGCGGAGGCGCCATGCGGGCCGAGTTCATGCCCCAGCGCAAAGCCCATGCGCAGCACCGCGGCCTTGGCGATGTCGTAGAAGAAGGAGTTGCGGTAGCGCGTGCCGTTGTATTCGGCCGTGCCGTCGTTGATCTCCACCACCAGGCCACCCGGCGCCTTGAGCAGCAAGGGGATAGCGAAGTGGCTGGTGATGGCATGCGTGTCCACCGCCAGGCGCAGCGTGCGCAGGCCGTAGTCGAGGTCGGACTCCCACACGGTCTTGTTCCACTCGATGTGGGTGGCGCCGAAAATGTCGTTCACCAGCAGGTGCAGCGCACCCTGCTCGCGCTCGATGCGCGCCACCAATGCGCCCACTTCGTCCTGCACCAGGTGGTCCACGCGCACGGCGATGCCCTTGCCGCCGGCCTGGTCCACCAGGGCCGCGGTTTCCTCGATGGTCTCCGGCCGGTCCATCTCGGAGCGCTGCGCGCCCGAGGAGCGGCCAGTCACGTAGACGGTGGCTCCGGCCGCGCCGAGTTGCACGGCAATGCCGCGGCCGGCGCCCCGGGTGGCGCCGGCCACCAGGGCGACTTTCCCTCGGAGGGAGGTGGGGTTCGGGTTCATGCGGTCCTTCCTTTTGTGTCCATGGACTGACACGGTAGCGATGCCCGGTGCTCAGGTCTTGGAAGAAAGCGAAACGCCGCGCTGCAGAAACTCGGTGGGCGACAGCCCGCACAACGCCCGGAACTCGTTGGCCAGGTGCGCCTGGTCGTAGAAGCCGCCATCGGCAGCCAGCGCGGCCCAAGGCGGCGCCGCTGGACCGCCGCGCAGTGCGCGCAGGCAGGCGTGCAAGCGCGCCAGCCGGCCCCAGGCCTTGGGCGACATGCCCACCTCGGCACGGAAGATCTGCTGCAGGCGCCGCTCGCCCATGCCGACGGCTTGGGCCACGTCTCGGGGCCGCATCCGGCCAGCGGAGGCCGCCAGCAATGCTGCGGCCTGCACGGCACGGGGACTGGCCGGCCGCGCACTCTGCGACAGACGCTGCTCCAGCGCCCTCCGCAGCACAGCCACACGGGCTTCATCGTCGGCTTGCGCAGCCATGCGCTCGCGCAGCGCGTGGAAAGACGGGCCCCACACGGCATCCAGCGCAACGGCCATGCCCTGCAGTTCCCCTGCCGGCACCCCGAGCAAGGCCGATGCGGCGCCCGGGCGCAGCGCCACCGAGATGCTGTGCATGCGGCTGCGGCGCCAGCGCAGCAGCACGGGCGCCACGGCGGCACCGATGGCCACGCTGCCCTGGGGCCCAGCTGCCGGGCCTGCCGGCGTGCCATCGCCCAGGTGGATCACCAGGCGCACTGCCCCATCGGGCAGCACGCGCTCGGCCACCTCGGCGCCATCGGCAAAGGTTTCGCGGTACAGCAGGATCTGCGAGACATGGGCACCCAATTGCGCGCCCACGGCAAAGGTGCGCAGCGTATCGGCGGGCACCGTGGTTTCAGGCCCGTACGAAAGGTCACCATCGAGGCGAAGAAAGAGGCGCTCGGTCATGGGGATACGGCAGATGGCACATCCTAATCCACGGCCATGCGGGCTGGCATACGCCGCGCCCGCGCGTGCCCCTACAGCAGCACGATGTCGTACTGTTCCTGCCCCATCGCGCTTTCGGACTGCAGCGAGATCGGCTTGCCGATGAAGTCCGACAGGCCCGCCAGGTGCTGGCTTTCCTCGTCGAGGAACAGCTCCACCACGCGTGCCGAGGCCACCACGCGGAACTCGCGCGGGTTGAACTGGCGTGCCTCGCGCAGGATCTCGCGCAGGATGTCGTAGCACACGCTGCGCGCGGTCTTCACGCTGCCCTTGCCCTGGCAGGCCTCGCAGGGCTCGCACAGCATGTGGGCCAGGGATTCGCGCGTGCGCTTGCGCGTCATCTCCACCAGGCCCAGCTGCGAGAAGCCGCCGGCCATGGTCTTGACGCGGTCACGCCCGAGCTGCTTCTTGAACTCGGAGAGCACGGCATCCTGGTGGCCGCCCTGCACCATGTCGATGAAGTCCACGATGATGATGCCGCCCAGGTTGCGCAGGCGCAGCTGGCGGGCGATGGCCTGGGCGGCCTCCAGGTTGGTCTTGAAGATGGTGTCGTCGAAATTGCGCGCACCCACGTAGCCGCCGGTGTTCACGTCGATGGTAGTGAGCGCCTCGGTCTGGTCGACGATGAGGTAGCCGCCCGATTTGAGGTCCACCCGCCGGCCCAGGGCCTTGGCCACCTCTTCGTCGATGGAGTACAGGTCGAAGATGGGCCGCTCGCCCTTGTAGTGCTGCAGCTTGGGTGCCGCGGCGGGCATGAATTCCTGCCCGAAGGCGCGCAGGCGCTGGAACTGCTCCAGCGAATCGAGACGGATGGTCTGCGTGTGGTCGCCCACCAGGTCGCGCAGCACGCGCTGCAGCAGATCGAGGTCCTGGTGCAGCAGCGACATGGGCGGCAGTCTGAGCGATGCGTCCTTGATGCGCGCCCAGGTCTTGCGCAGGTAGGCGATGTCCTCGGCCAGTTCGGCGTCGGTCGAATCCTCGCCATTGGTGCGCAGGATGAAGCCACCGCCACCGCCCGAGGCCTTGTCGCCCACCAGGGCATGCAGGCGGGCGCGCAGCGCATCGCGCTCGGCCGAGGGGATCTTCTGCGACACGCCCACATGGTCGTCCTGCGGCAAGAAGACCAGCAGGCGCCCGGCAATGCTGATCTGCGTGGACAGGCGCGCACCCTTGGTGCCGATGGGGTCCTTGATGACCTGCACCATCAGCGACTGGCCTTCGAACACCTGCTTTTCGATGGGCACCTGCGGCTCGCCCTTGCGCGCAAAGGCGGGCGGCTCGCCGTCAGGCTGGCGCTGCCAGACGTCGGCCACATGCAAAAAGGCCGCACGCTCCAGGCCGATGTCGATGAAGGCCGACTGCATGCCCGGCAGCACGCGCGAGACCTTGCCGAGGTAGACATTGCCCACCAGGCCCCGCTCCAGCGTGCGTTCGATGTGCAGCTCCTGCACGGCGCCGTGCTCCACGATGGCGACGCGTGTCTCCTGGGGCGACCAGTTGATGAGAATGTCTTGTTGCATGGTCGGTCCGCAGTTTATATTTGGTTTTTCATAGAGTAACGCACCACCCACATCGCACAAAACTGGCGCGGCAAGGGCCAGTGCCCCCGTGCAAGGGCCGCCCCGCCGCACTGGGGGCGTCTCCCTCCCAGATTGCGAAGCAATATGAGAGAGGGGGAAGGCGCGAAGCGACTCAGGGGGTGGCTCATTTCACACCGGGAACCCGGCGGCGCGCAACAGCTGCGCAGTCTCGTACATGGGCAGGCCCATGATGCCCGAATAGCTGCCGCTCAGTTGGGGAATGAAGGCGGCCGCGCGGCCCTGCACGCCATAGGCCCCGGCCTTGCCCAGGGGCTCGCCGGTGTTCACGTAGTCGTCGACCTGCTGCGGCGTGAGCGCCGCGAAGGTGACGCGCGAGACCGACAGCGCCGCCACGCGCCGCGCCCCCATCTGCAGCGCCACGGCCGTGAGCACCCGGTGCGTGCGGCCGGCCAGCTCGGTCAGCATGCGCGCGGCATGCGCGGCATCGTCGGGCTTGCCATAGATCGCGCGGCCCAGGGCCACCGTGGTGTCGGAGCACAGGATGGGCGCCTCGGGCAGGCCCCGGCGCGCGCGGCGCGCCATGGCCGCATCGAGCTTGAGCCCGGTCACGCGCTGCACGTAGGCCGTGGGCACCTCGCCAGGGTGGACTTCCTCGATGGCCTCGGCGTCCTCGCCCATGTCGCCGTCCACATTGGGCACGAGCAGTTCATGGCGCACGCCCAGTTGGTCAAGCAACTGGCGGCGGCGGGGGCTTTGGGAGGCGAGGTAGATGAAGTCCGGCATGGTGGGATCAAGGATAACCAAGAACGTGCAGTAGAACCGCGAATTCCTATCATCCCTTGCTACGCAATCGGTAGCAAATCACGCCCGGGGCATCATTCCCGATGGTAAGGATGGCCCGCATTCACGGACCAGGCACGGTACAGCTGCTCGATGAGCAGCACGCGCACCATGGCGTGCGGCAGGGTCAGGTCGGACAGGCGGATGCGCTCGTGCGCCGCCTGGCGAAAGGCCGGGTCGAGCCCGTCGGGCCCGCCGATGACCAGGGCCACGTCGTCGCCGCCCAGCTGCCAGCCCTTGAGCCGCTCGGCCAGGGCCTTGGTGGTGAGATTCGTGCCGCGCTCGTCGAGCGCGACCACGCGGGTGCCGCGCGGAATGGCGGCCTCGATGCGCTCACGCTCGGCAGCGTACAGCGTCTCCAGGGTCTTGGAGCCGCGCGGCTCGGTCTTCACCGCCTTGAGCTCGACCTTGATCTCGAACGGGAAGCGCTTGGCATAGTCGTCGTAGGCGGTCTGCGCCCAGTCGGGCACGCGCTGGCCCACGGCCACGATCAGCAGTTTCATGGCAATTCAGGCGCCGGGAGATTGTTGCGGGAGGCGGGCCGACGCCCTCCTCCATCGCCTCACTTGCGGCCGGGCGCCCTCTTGGCTGGGGCCTTGGCCGCTGGCCGTGCACCACCGCGCGAAGCGGGCTTGGCGGCCTCGGCATTGGCCTTGCTGCGCGGCACCGATGGCTTGACCACGATGGTCTTGATCGGGGCCTTGGTAGCTGCGGGCTTCTTGGCTGCAGGCGCCTTTGCCGGTGCGGCCTTGGCGGCAGCGCCGGACTTTGCGGGTGCGCGGCTCGGTGCCTTGGCGGGGGCCTTGGCTGCTGGCTTGGCAGCCGCGGGCGCGGGCCTGCCTGCCGACTTGGCGGCGGGGCGGGCAGTGGACTTGGCAGGTGCTGCCGCCTTCTTGGCCGCGGGGCGCGCCGAGGTACCGCTCTTGGCGGCCGACTTGGCATCGGACTTTGCTGCCTTCTGGGCCGACTTCTTCTCGGCCAGCTCGGTGGCGGCCGACGATACCGGCTTGGCAGCGCCGAGTTTCAGGCGCACGGGGATCTCGCCCCACAGCTCTTCCAGGCGGTAGTACTGGCGGATGGCAGGCTGCATGATGTGCGCCACGGCGGCGCCGCAATCCACGATGATCCATTCGCCGTTGTCTTCGCCTTCGATGCGCGGCTTGGAAAAGCCGGCTTCCTTCACCGCATCGCGCACGCTGGCGGCCAGCGCCTTGGTCTGGCGGTTGGAGGTACCCGATGCCACGATGACCCGTTCAAACAGCGGCGAGAGATGCTCGGTGTTGAAGACCTGGATGTCTTGCGCCTTGACGTCTTCCAGGCCATCGACGATGGCGCGCTGGAGTTTGGTGACGTCTTTTTTGGCGGCGGTTTCCGATTTGGTGGATGTGGTCATCAGGCGGTGATTTATGAGGAATGGAATCAATATAGCGCGCAACGGGGCGTGCAGCCAGTGGGCTGGGCCTTGGGTGTTGCGCGGTGGCGCTCAGGCGGTAAAGGGCGTTGGAGCCCTTCGCTGCTGGCGCCAAAAGCGCGGGCAGCTATTGAAATTATAGCTTTTTTGCCGAAGGGGCCGGTTTCAGACGGTGTCCGCAAGCCAGTCGCGCCGCACCAGAAAGCGCTCTGCCAGTGCGGCCTCGGCCGAATCGGCGCCTTCCTGGCGCTGGTACGACCACGACACCAAGGGCGGCATGGACAGCAGGATGGACTCGGTGCGCCCGCCCGATTGCAGGCCAAAATGCGTGCCCCGGTCCCATACCAGATTGAACTCCACATAGCGGCCACGGCGGTAGAGCTGGAATTCGCGCTCGCGCTCGCCATGCGGCATGCCCTGGCGCTTCTCGACGATGGGCAAGTAGGCGCCCAGGAAGGCATCGCCCACCGATTGCGTCATGGCCAGGCTCTGCTCGAAGCCCAGCTCGGAGAAGTCGTCGAAGAACACACCGCCCACGCCGCGCTGTTCATTGCGGTGCTTGAGGAAGAAGTATTCATCGCACCACTGCTTGAAGCGGGGGTACTTGTCGTCCCCAAAAGGCGCCAGCGCATCGCGGCAGCTGCGGTGAAAGTGCACCGCATCGTCCTCGAAGCCGTAGTATGGCGTGAGGTCCATTCCGCCACCGAACCAGCAGGTGGGCGCCTGCCCGGGGTGGCCCGCGGCGATCATGCGCACGTTCATGTGCACCGTGGGCACATAGGGGTTCTTCGGGTGGAACACCAGCGACACGCCCATGGCCTCGAACGGCGCACCCGCCAGCTCGGGCCGGTGCTGGGTGGCCGATGGCGGCAGCAGCGGCCCGCGCACGTGCGAGAAACCGCAACCCGCGCGCTCGAACACGCGCCCGCCTTCGAGGATGCGCGTCACGCCATCGCCCTGCAGCGCCTCGCCAGGCGCCTTGCGCCAGGCATCGGCCAGGAAGCGGGCCCCGCCCTCGCCTTCCACCGCCTCCAGCGCATCGGTGATGCGCAGTTGCAGCCCCTGCAGGTAGCTGCGCACCCGCGCCACCGTGTCGGCGGCGTTCAGCGAATGGCCTGAGGACATCAGGCCTTGACGGCGCGAAAGCCAATGTCGCGGCGGTACTGGGCGCCGTCGAACTGGATGCCCCGCGCCACATCGTAGGCGCGCTGCTGCGCCTGCTTGACGCTGTCGGCCAGCACCGTCACGCACAGCACGCGGCCGCCCGTTACGCTGACCACGCCGTCCTTGAGGGCCGTGCCCGCATGGAAGGCCACGGCATCGTCCGCATCGGCCGGCAGGCCGGTGATGGTGTCGCCCTTGCGCGGGTTCTCGGGGTAGCCGTGGGCGGCCATCACCACGCCCAGTGCGGTGCGGCGGTCCCACTGCAGTTCGATCTGGTCGAGCTTGCCGTCCACGCCGGCGGCCAGCACATCGGCCAGATCGCTTTTCAGGCGCATCAGGATGGGCTGGGTCTCGGGGTCACCCATGCGGCAGTTGAACTCGAGCGTCTTGGGCTGGCCCTTGGCGTCGATCATCAGTCCGGCATAGAGGAAACCGGTGTAGGGAATGCCATCCTTTTCCATGCCGCGGATGGAGGGCAGGATGATCTCGCGCATGGCACGGGCGTGCACGTCGGCCGTGACCACGGGCGCGGGCGAATACGCGCCCATGCCGCCGGTGTTGGGGCCTTCGTCGCCGTCCTTCAGGCGCTTGTGGTCCTGGCTGGTGGCCAGGGCCAGCACGTTCTTGCCGTCGCACAGCACGATGAAGGAGGCTTCCTCGCCCTCCAGGAACGCCTCGATCACCACGCGCGGCTCGGCCTTCCCATCTGCCCCCTCGTTGTGGGTCACGCCGTACTTGTTGTCCACCAGCATGAAATCGACGGCATCGTGCGCCTCTTTCAGCGTCATGGCCACGACCACGCCCTTGCCGGCCGCCAGGCCGTCGGCCTTGATGACGATGGGCGCGCCCAGGCGGTCCACGAAGGCATGGGCCGCCACCGGGTCGGTGAAGGTGTCGTAGTCCGCCGTGGGAATGCCATGGCGGCGCATGAAGGCCTTGGAGAAGGCCTTGGAGCTTTCGAGTTGCGCGGCCGCCTGCGTGGGGCCGAACACGCGCAGGCCGTGCGCGCGGAATTCATCGACCACGCCAGCGGCCAGCGGTGCCTCGGGGCCCACCACCGTGAGGCCGATCTTCTCGGCCTGCGCCCAGATGCGCAGCTCGCGCACGTCGGTGATGGCCACGTTCTCCAGCTTGGAGTTGAGGGCCGTGCCGCCGTTGCCGGGCGCCACGTACACCTTGGTGACCTTGGGAGACTGGCTGAGCTTCCAGGCCATTGCGTGTTCACGGCCGCCGCCACCAATTACAAGAACCTTCATACCAGCCTATTAGAACCTGTCTGCGCGGGGTGCCGGGCACCGTTACAGAGACAGTGTTGTGAATTCAATCGTGGCCGCGTTTCAGAGCGCGGCGTTGTGGTAGATCTCCTGGGCATCGTCCAGGTCTTCGAGCACATCGAGCAATTTTTGCATCCGCACGGCGTCCTCGCCTTCCAGCCCGATGGTGTTTTCGGCGCGCATGGTGACCTCGGACACCTCGGGCGTCAGCCCGGCGGCTTCCAGGGCGTTCTTCACGGCCTCGAAGTCGGCCGGTGCGGTCAGCACCTCGATGGCGCCGTCCTCGTCGGTCAGCACGTCCTCGGCGCCGGCTTCCAGAGCCACCTCCATGACCTTGTCCTCGTCGGTACCCGGCGCAAAGATCAGCTGGCCGCAGTGCTTGAACTGGAACACCACCGAACCCTCGGTGCCCATGCTGCCGCCGTGCTTGCTGAAGGCGTGGCGCACCTCGGCCACCGTGCGCACACGGTTGTCGGTCATGGTGTCGATCATGATGGCCACGCCGCCGATGCCATAGCCTTCGTAGCGGATTTCCTCGTAGGTCAGGCCTTCGGCATTGCCGGTGGCCTTGTCGATGTTGTATTTGATGCGGTCGGCCGGCATGTTGGCCGCCTTGGCCTTGTCCACCGCCAGGCGCAGGCGGGGGTTGGCAGACAGATCCCCGCCGCCCGAACGGGCCGCCACGGTGATTTCGCGAATGATGCGGGTCCAGATCTTGCCGCGTTTTTCATCCTGCCGCCCCTTGCGGTGCTGGATATTCGCCCATTTACTGTGTCCTGCCACGGGAAGTCCTTTTGTACTGATTTAATCTACTGTGCGCGATTTTACTTTTGCCGAACCCGCATCCCCGAGGAAACCCGAAATGGCCGAACCACTCCTGATAGCCAAGCACGACACCACCGAATGCCACCTGCTCCCGAGCCTGGCCAACCGCCACGGGCTGATCACCGGCGCCACCGGCACCGGCAAGACGGTGACGCTGCAGACGCTGGCCGAGAATTTCTCGCGCATCGGCGTGCCGGTGTTCATGGCCGACGTCAAGGGCGACCTCACCGGGGCCAGCCAGCCCGGCAAGATCGGCGAGAAGCTGGCCGCCGTCCTCAAGGAGCGGGGGCTGGACCTGCCCGCCCCCCTGGCCTGCCCCACCACGCTGTGGGACGTGTTCGGCGAGCAGGGCCACCCGGTGCGCGCCACGGTGTCGGACATGGGCCCGCTGCTGCTGGGGCGCATGCTCAACCTCAATGAGACGCAACTCGGGGTGCTCAACCTCGTATTCAAGATCGCCGACGACAACGGCATGCTGCTGCTGGACCTCAAGGACCTGCGCGCCATGCTGCAGTATGTGGGCGACAACAGCAAGGAATTCACGACCGAATACGGCAACGTGAGCGCGGCCAGCGTGGGTGCCATCCAGCGCGGGTTGCTGCAGATCGAGCAGCAGGGCGGCACGCAGTTCTTCGGCGAGCCCATGCTCGACATCCAGGACTTCATGCAGACCGTCGATGGGCATGGCGTGGTCAACATCCTGGCGGCCGACAAGCTCATGAATTCGCCGCGCCTGTACGCCACCTTCCTGTTGTGGATGCTGTCCGAGCTGTTCGAGCAGTTGCCGGAGATCGGCGACCCCGAGCAGCCCAAGCTGGTGTTCTTCTTCGACGAGGCCCACCTGCTGTTCAACGAAGCGCCCAAGGTGCTGGTCGAGCGCATCGAGCTGGTGGTGCGCCTGGTGCGCTCCAAGGGCGTGGGCGTGTATTTCGTGACGCAGAACCCCCTCGATATCCCCGACAGCGTGCTGGCCCAATTGGGCAACCGCGTGCAGCATGCGCTGCGCGCCTTCACCCCGCGCGACCAGAAGGCCGTGAAGGCCACGGCCACCACCATGCGGCAAAAGCCGGGCCTCGATATCGAGACCGCCATCACCGAACTGGCCGTGGGCGAGGCGCTGATCAGTTTTCTCGACGCCAAGGGCCGCCCCAGCGTGACCGAGCGCGTCTTTGTGCTGCCCCCGGGCAGCCAGCTCGGCCCCATCACGCCGCAGCAGCGCCAGGCACTGATGGGCAGCTCGCTGGTGGCCGGGGTGTACGAAAAGGTGGTGGACCGCGAATCGGCCTACGAAAAGCTCAAGGGCCGCACTGCCGACGCCACGGCACAGGCACCTGCCGGCAAGGGCAGTGGAGGCGTGGCAACACCCGCTGAGGAAGGCGGCGGACTGCTGGGCGGCCTGAACGACGTGCTGTTCGGCTCCACCGGCCCGCGCGGCGGCAAGCGCGACGGCCTGGCGCAGACCATGGCCAAGTCGGCCGTGCGCACCATGGGCACCACGCTGGGCAGGGAAATCCTGCGTGGCGTGCTGGGCAGCGTCTTCGGTGGAAGGAAAAGGTAACCCCCTGAGTCGCTTCGCGCCTTCCCCCTTGAAGGGGGACGCCCCCAGCGCGGCGGGGCGGCCCTTGCGCGGGGGCACTGGCCTAGGTCACGCCAGTTTCAATCGGGTGAAACCTGGCAACGGATCGATAAAAGCCATCCCATAGTCTCGAAAAAGAGGTACAACCCCGGAAAACAGACACACAACAACGTCAAAGGGGGAGCCGATGGGCAAGATCGACAGGCTGCTGGTGCGCTATGGCGGCAACGTGGTGCAACTGGCCATCGCCCTCTGGGCGCTGGCTTTCGCGGCCGCTTTCGCGGGTCTGCTGCGGCCCAACTGGCGCTGGGCCATCTACCTGGTGTGCACGGTGGCGGTCACCGCCATCGTCGTGCAGTGGACGCGCACGGTGCGCGAGCGCTACATCCGCGAGGCGCGCCTGCCCGCGTACTTGAAGCGCAAGCTGCGCGAGACCTACCCGCACCTCAGCCAGAAGGACTGCGAACTCGTGGAACGTGGGCTGCGCCAGTTCTTCATGGCCTGCATGCGCAGCCGCAAGCAGTTCGTGGCCATGCCATCGAAGGCGGTGGATGCGCTGTGGCACGAGTTCATCCTGCACACGCAGGCCTACAAGACCTGGTGCCACAACGCGCTGGGTTTCTTCTTGCACCACACGCCTGCCGAGGCCCTGGGCACCAAGGCGAAGAACAACGATGGCCTGCGCCGCGCCTGGTTCTGGGCGTGCAAGGACGAAGCCATCAACCCCAAGGCACCGAGCCGCCTGCCGCTGCTGTTCGCGCTGGACGCCAAGATGGCGATTGCCGGCGGCTTCACCTACCTGCCCGACTGCAGCAGCATTCTGGCCAAGAACGCTGCGGGCGGCGATGGCAGCGGCACCTACTGCGGCACCAGCTTTTCCGACGGCAGCCACAGCGGCAGCTCGGACGATTTTGGTGGGGCCGACCATTCCAGCAGCAGCAGCGACAGTTCCAGCGACGGTGGGGGCGATGGCGGTGGTGGTTGCGGCGGCGGGGGCGGTGATTGAGGGCGTGCGGGTTCTGACCCGGAACTGACGGCACCCGGAATGCCAATATCCGTTGCGGACCACGGCAATAACCACACCTCTACAATGGGCAGCTTCTCAACTCCAGGGGAGCCCTCTGCTCCCTGTCTATGGAAATCGCAATACTGTTCGCCCTCATCCTTTTGAACGGGCTGTTCGCCATGTCAGAGATCGCTCTGGTCACTGCACGCAAGGCACGGCTGCAAAAGCTGATCGATGAGGGCGATAGCGGCGCCGCCGCCGCCGTGAAGCTGGGCGAAGACCCCACCCGCTTTCTCTCCACCATCCAGATCGGCATCACGTCGATCGGCGTGCTCAACGGTATCGTGGGTGAGGCCGCGCTGGCCGGCCCGCTGGCGATCTGGCTGGAATCCCTGGGGGTACCCCAGCCCTACGGCAGCTATGCCGCCACCGGCCTGGTGGTGGTGCTGATCACCTACTTCTCCATCGTCGTGGGCGAGCTCGTGCCCAAGCGCATCGGCCAGTCGCACCCCGAGACCTTTGCACGCCTGGTATCGCGGCCCATCAACTTCCTGGCGGTGGCGACCAAGCCCTTCGTCATCCTGCTGTCCACCTCCACGCGCACGCTGCTGCGCCTGCTGGGCGTCAAGGAAACCAGCGGCAGCCCCGTGACCGAGGAAGAGATCCACGCCATGCTGGTCGAAGGCACGACGGCCGGCGTGATCGAATCGCACGAGCACACCATGGTGCGCAACGTGTTCCGCCTGGACGACCGCCAGATCGGCTCGCTCATGGTGCCGCGCGGCGACGTGGTCTGCCTGGACCTGGACCTGTCCTTCGAAGAAAACCTGCAGCGCATCGAGGAGTCGGACCACGCCCGCTTTCCTGTGGTGCGCGGTGGCATGGACAACATCCGCGGCGTGCTCAACGCTCGCCAGTGGCTCTCGCGCACCATCCGCGACAAGGCGCACGGCCTGACCGACCAGCCACTGCAGACGGCGCTGTACGTGCCCGAGACCATCACCGGCATGGAGCTTTTGGACAACTTCCGCCTGTCGGACGTGCACATGGCCTTCGTGATCGACGAGTACGGCGAGGTGCAGGGCATCGTCACGCTGCAGGACCTGATCGAGGCCATCACCGGCGAATTCCAGCCGCGCGACCCCGAGACCTCGTGGGCGCTGCAACGCGAGGACGGCAGCTGGCTGCTGGACGGACACATCCCCGTGCCCGAACTCAAGGATCGCCTGAACCTGGACACCGTGCCCGAGGAAGAGCGTGGCCGCTACCACACGCTGAGCGGCATGATCATGCTGCTGACCGGCCGCCTGCCCAAGGTGACCGACACCGTGGAGTGGGAGGGCTGGAAGCTCGAAGTGGTGGACATGGACGGCAAGACCATCGACAAGATCCTGGCCAGCCGCATGCCCGTGCCCGAGCTGGCCGACGCCACGGAAACCACGGACGGCTGAACCCCGCCCTGCCCTGTCCAGCACGGGGGCGGGCTCGGGCAAAACCCGCGCAGAGTCACCCACGCGACGATGGCGGCGCGGGCGTGCGGCCTACAGTGTTCGCCCATGAACACTGCCGCTCCCACCCTCACCTGCTTTTCCCTGACCACCACCGGCCATGTGGCCCACCTGGTGATGAACCGGCCCGAGGCCATGAACACCATGCACCCGACGTTCTGGCGCGAGCTGGACGCGGTGCTGGTGCACCTGCACCAGGCCGGCGAGGCACGCGCGCTGGTCGTCAGCAGCACCGGCCGGCACTTCAGCGCGGGCATGGCGCTGGAGACCTTCGGCGGCGCCATCACCATGGACGACCAGAGCCCCGAAGGCCGCGCCGCCATCTTCGACCTGCTGACCGACATGCAGCACACCTTCACCCGGCTCGAGAACCTGCGCATCCCGGTGATCATGGCCATCCACGGTGGCTGCATCGGCGGCGCGGTGGACATGGTGACGGCGGCCTGCATCCGCTATGCCACGGCCGATGCCTTCTTCTGCATCCAGGAGATCAACATCGGCATGGTGGCCGACGTGGGCACGCTGCAGCGCCTGCCCAAGCTGGTGCCCATGGGTGTGGTCAAGGAGCTGGCCTACACCGGCCGGCGCATGCCCGCGCAGAAGGCACTGGGCTACGGCCTGGTCAACGAGGTCTTCGACACGCAGGAGGCGATGGTGGCTGCTGCCCTGCAGTGCGCCCAGGAGATCGCCAGCAAGCCGCCCGTGGCCATCTGGGGCACCAAGCAGGCCGTGAACTATGCGCGCGACCACTCGGTGGAAGACAGCCTGCGCCAGATGGGCTGGCTGCAGGGCGCGATCTGGAGCAACCGCCACGTACAGGAATCGGTGGCGGCCATGAAGCAAAAGCGCGCGGGGGACTTCCCTGCACTCACCCCGCTGCAGCGGTTTTCAGAGCTGGGTTAGGGCCTGCCTCAGCTGCGCTCGCTGCGCGCCAGGTGGTGCTCCAGCCGGCGCAGCAAGGTGGTCAGGGCCAGCGCCATGCACCAGTAGGCCAGCGAGATGGCCAGGTACGGCTCCCAGTAGCGCGCACAGGCGCCGGCCACGGTGCGCGCGGCGTAGGCCATCTCGGCCAGGCCGATGGCCGAGACCAGCGAAGTGTCCTTGAGCAGCGCGATCATGTTGTTGCCCAGCGGCGGCAGCATGCGCCGAAAGGGCCTTTCACGGCCCCTGTGGCCAAAAGCCGGGCGGTTTTATGATGGGTGGAATAGTTGAGCCCGTTCATCCCCGAAAGATTCCACCATGAGCAACGCCAGCCTTCCCCCGCCCACCTACGCGGATGTTGTTTCTGCCGCACAGCGGCTCGCTGGCGTGGCCCACCGCACGCACGTGCTGCGCTCCAACATGGCCGACGCGCTGCTGGGCACGCAGGCGTTCTTCAAGTGCGAAAACCAGCAGCGCACGGGTTCGTTCAAGTTCCGCGGGGCCTACAACACCCTCTCGCAGTTCAGCGACCAGCAGCGCGAGCGCGGCGTGCTGGCCTTCTCGGCCGGCAACCACGCGCAGGCCATCGCGCTGTCGGCGCGCCTGCTGGACATGCCCGCCCTGATCGTGATGCCCGAGGACGCCCCCGCCACCAAGATGGCGGCCACACGCGAGTACGGGGCTCAGGTCGTCACCTACGACCGCTACACCGAGGACCGCGAGGCCATCAGCCAGAGGCTGGCCCAGGAGCGCGGCATGACGCTGGTGCCGCCCTTCGATCACCCGCACGTGATCGCCGGCGAGGGCACGGCCGTCAAGGAGTTCCTGGAAGAGGTACCCGACCTCGACTACCTCTTCGTCTGCGTGGGCGGCGGTGGTCTGCTGGCCGGCAGCCTGCTGGCCGCCGAAGCCCTGGCGCCGAACTGCCGCGTGGTGGGCGTGGAGCCCGAGGCCGGCAACGACGGCCAGCAATCGCTGCGCAGCGGACAGCTGGTGCAGATCCCCACGCCCCACACGATTGCCGATGGCGCACAGGCCCGCTCGCTCGGGCAGATCCCCTTCCCCATCATCCAGCGCCTGGCGGAAGACATCGTCACCGCCACTGACGAGCAACTGGTCGAGGCCATGCGCTTCTTTGCCGAGCGCATGAAGTTGGTGGTGGAGCCCACGGGTGCCCTGGCCTTCGCGGGTGCCCGGCACGGCAGCGTGGACGTGCATGGCGCGCGCGTGGGCATCCTCGTCAGCGGGGGGAATGTGGACATGGCCCGATACGCCAGGTTTCTGGCAGACTAAACCCTCTCCCCCCGATGCGACTGCGTCGCCTTCCCACAGGGGGCGGCCCCAGCGGCCTGGCAAAGCCGGTTCCGCGGGGCCACTGGTGTCGCGCCGCGCCAGTTTCCACGCCCAACGAGGCAAAGGAACGTCAAAATACGGCCACCGCCATTCATTCATCCTCTGCAGAACAAAGGCCGCGCCATGAGCACCGCTACCAACAACAACGTCACCGTCATCAAGCACCCCCTCGTCCAGCACAAGCTCACGCTGATGCGCAAGAAGGACGCCAGCACCAACAGCTTTCGCCGCCTGCTGGGCGAGCTGAGCACGCTCATGGCCTACGAGGTCACGCGCGACATGCCGCTGCAGGACATCGAGATCGAAACCCCGCTGGAAACCATGACCGGCCAGGTGATCGACGGCAAGAAGCTGGTGCTGGTCTCCATCCTGCGCGCGGGCAACGGTTTCCTAGACGGCATGCTCAATGTGGTGCCCGGTGCCCGCGTGGGCCATATCGGCCTGTACCGCGACCCGGCCACGCTGCAGCCCGTGGAGTATTACTTCAAGATGCCGTCCGAGATGGACGAGCGCGACATCATCGTGGTCGACCCCATGCTGGCCACCGGCAACTCGGCCGCCGCCTGCGTCGACCGGCTCAAGAAGCTCAACCCTCGCTCCATCAAGTTCGTCTGCCTGCTGGCCGCCCCCGAAGGCGTGGCCACCCTGCAGAAGGCGCACCCCGACGTGCCGATCTTCACCGCCGCCATCGACCGCGAGCTCAACGACCATGGCTACATCCTGCCGGGCCTGGGCGATGCGGGCGACCGGATCTTTGGCACCAAATAGGCGCTGACCAAAACGAAAGCCGCCGCAGGGACCAAGTCCTTGGGCGGCTTTTTTGCGCCCCAAGCCGGTGCGAATTTTTACCAACTGGTGGCTTTCTTCTGGCAGACTCCATGCCAGCGCCTGCCATCCATTGGCGCACAAATTGCTTGAGACAACGCCAGATCCGATCGCCCATCCTCCATCCGAAGAAGGAATCACCCCATGACCTCACGCCGCATCTTCACCGGCCACCTGTTCTCCACCTCGCTGGCACTGTCGGCCATGATCGGGCTGGCGCCCGGCGCGGCGATGGCGCAGGCCAAGACCAAGGTGGCGGCGATCTACACGGTGCCCTACGAGCAGCAGTGGGTGAGCCGCATCCACAAGGCGCTCAAGGCAGCCGAGGCGCGCGGCGAGATCGAGTACAAGTCCAGCGAGAACGTGACCAACGCCGACTACGAGCGCGTGATGCGCGAGTACGCCACCGGCGGCAACCAGCTCATCGTGGGCGAGGCCTTCGCGGTGGAAGCCGCCGCCCGCAAGGTGGCCAAGGACTTCCCCAAGACTTCCTTCCTGCTCGGCTCCTCGGGCAAGCCGCAGGCGCCCAACTTCAGCGTGTTCGACAACTACATCCAGGAGCCGGCCTACCTGTCGGGCATGGTGGCTGGCGGCATGACCAAGAGCAACAAGATCGGCATGGTGGGCGGCTTCCCCATCCCCGAGGTGAACCGCCTGATGCACGCCTTCATGGCCGGCGCCAAGGAAGTGAACCCCAAGGTCGAATTCACCATCAGTTTCATCAACAGCTGGTTCGACCCACCGAAGGCCAAGGAAGCCACCTTCGCCATGATCGACAAGGGCGCCGACGTGCTGTATGCCGAGCGCTTCGGTGTGAGCGATGCGGCCAAGGAAAAGGGCAAGCTGGCCATCGGCAACGTGATCAACACGCAGGACAAGTACCCCGACACGGTGGTTGCCTCGGCCATCTGGCACATGGAGCCCAGCATCGACCGCGCGCTCAAGCTCGTCAAGGAAGGCAAGTTCACGCCCGAAGACTACGGCCCGTACTCGATGATGAAGCACAAGGGCTCGGAACTCGCGCCCCTGGGCACCTTCGAGAAGAAGGTGCCGGCCGACATCGTGGCCAAGGTCAAGGCCAAGGAGGCCGACATCCTGGCCGGCAAGTTCACCGTGAAGGTGGACGACAGCCAGCCCAAGTCCACGGCCAAGTAAGTTGCGGGTGCCATCGCACCCTCACCAGCACCCGGGCCACCACCTCTCAGCGGTGGCCCTTTTCATTGGCGCCGCCTTTGCCTTACCCTGTTGCCCATGACCCTCACAGCCTTGCTCCCCCGTATTGCCCAACTGCTCGCAACCCTGGCCCTGGCCGGTGCGCTGGCGGGTTGCGCCACAAGCCCCGCAGGCCAGGGCACGCGCCTTGACAGCACACCGCGCATCGCGGTGATCTCGGCCTTCGCGCCCGAACTCACCGTGCTGCTGCCCCAGGTGCAGCAGCCGGTGAAGCACAGCGTGAACGGCGTGGAGTTCACCACCGGTACGCTGCAGGGCAAGCCCGTGGTGGTGTTCCTCTCGGGCATCAGCATGACCAATGCGGCCATGAACACGCAACTGGTGCTGGACCGTTTCAACGTCAGCCACATCGTCTTTTCCGGCATTGCCGGCGGGGTCAACCCGGGCCTGCACATCGGCGACGTGACCGTGCCTGCGCGCTGGGGCCAGTACATGGAGTGGCTCATGGCGCGCGAAGACCAGCCGGGCAAGTACACGGCCCCGGGCTGGATGCAGGCCGAGCTCACCCTGCCCGCCTTCGGCATGATGCACCCGCGCCCGGTGGAGGTGCGCTCCGCAGCCAACCCCAAGCTCACGCAGAAATTCTGGTTCGAGGCCGACCCGCGCATGCTGGCCGTGGCCAACGGCCTGGCCTCCGTGCCCCTCGCCCACTGCCACGCCAGCCACTGCCTGAAGGAACGCCCGCGCATGGTGGTGGGCGGCAATGGCGTCTCGGGCCAGGCCTTCGTGGACAACAAGGCCTTCCGCGAATATGCGTTCAAGACCTTCGAGGCGAATGTGCTCGACATGGAGACCGCAGCCACCGCCATGGTGGCGCACAGCAACGGCGTGCCCTACATCGCCTTCCGCTCGCTGAGCGATCTGGCGGGCGGCGGCGACGGCGCCAACGAGATGGACACCTTCATGCACCTGGCGGCGGCCAATTCCGCAAAAGTGCTGCAAGCCTTCCTCGCCGCCTGGAAGTAGCCCGATCCATGTCCATGGAGCCTGCAGAAACGGTTCTTCGCCTCACCGGCATCACCAAGCGCTTCGGCAAGCTGGTGGCCAATGATGGCATCGGCCTCACGCTGGCGCGTGGCGAGGTGCTGGCTCTGCTGGGCGAGAACGGCGCGGGCAAGTCCACGCTGATGTCCATCCTGTTCGGGCACTACGTGGCCGATGAGGGCCACATCGAGGTCTTCGGCCAGCCCCTGCCCCCGGGACAGCCGCGCGCGGCGCTGGCCGCCGGCATCGGCATGGTGCACCAGCACTTCACGCTGGCCGACAACCTCACCGTGCTGGACAACGTGCTGCTGGGCAGCGAGCCGCTGTGGCAGCCGTTCTCGCGCCGCGGCGCCGCGCGCGAAAAGCTGCTGGCCGTGTCCGCCCGCTTCGGCCTGCCGGTGCAGCCCGAGGCGCGTGTGGGCAGCCTCTCGGTGGGCGAGCGCCAGCGGGTGGAGATCCTCAAGGCGCTGTACCGGGGCGCGCGCATCCTGATCCTCGACGAACCCACCGCCGTGCTCACCCCGCAGGAGAGCGAGGCCCTGTTCGCCACCCTGTCGCAGATGGTGGCGCAGGGCCTGTCCATCATCTTCATCAGCCACAAGCTGGCCGAGGTGCTGCGCGTATCGCACCGCGTGGCCGTGCTGCGCCAGGGCAGGCTCGTGGCCGAGGCGCCCGCGCAGGGCACCACGCAGGGCCAACTGGCCCAGTGGATGGTGGGCCATGCCATTGAGGCCAGCGCACGCAGGCCCGCCAAAAGCGTGGGCGCGCCGGTGTGCACGCTGGCCGACGTCTCCACCGCCGCCACCGGCCGCGACCGGCTGCAGCGCGTGTCGCTCACCCTGCATGCGGGCGAGATCGTCGCCATTGCCGGTGTCTCGGGCAATGGCCAGGTGGCACTGGCCGATGTG
Organism: Acidovorax sp.; assembly: GCF_034519795.1. Taxonomy (GTDB): domain Bacteria; phylum Pseudomonadota; class Gammaproteobacteria; order Burkholderiales; family Burkholderiaceae_C; genus Acidovorax. The sequence continues at coordinate 364,287 of NZ_JAXHOB010000007.1, read as the reverse complement.
CTGTGCGGCGTGCGCGCCGCCACGGCCGGCCAGGTCACGCTGCTGGGCGCGCCGCTGCAGGCCCGGCCGGCCTGGGTGGTGAACCAGGGCGTGGCCCGCATCCCCGAGGACCGCCATGCCGTGGGCGTGGTGGGCGACCTGCCGGTGTGGGAGAACGCCGTGTCCGAGCGCCTGCGCAGCCACTGGTTCGCCCACCCCTGGTTCAAGGCCTTCTGGGTCAAGCGCGGCGCTGCGCGCCAGCACGCCCAGCGCGTGGCCGAGACCTTCGACGTGCGCGGCGGCGGGCCCGATACCCCGGCCCGCGCGCTCTCGGGCGGCAACATGCAAAAGCTCATTCTGGGCCGCGCCCTGCTGCCGCCCTACGACGCAAGCCAGAGCGCGCCGGCCCCGCGCCTCATCGTGGCGCACCAGCCCACCTGGGGCCTCGATATCGGCGCCGTCACCTTCGTGCAGCAGCAGCTCATCAACGCGCGCGACGGCGGCGCGGCCGTGCTGCTGATCTCGGACGACCTCGACGAAGTGCTTGCCCTGGGCGACCGCGTGGCCGTGATGCACGAGGGGCACCTGAGCGAAGCACGGCCTGCGCAAGGCTGGACGCGCGAGGCCATCGGGCTGGCCATGGCCGGCTCTGCCCCCTGACCCTTTCCATCTGCCCATGAGACTCGAAAAACGCAACCACATCTCCCCGGCCGCCTACGTGGCGGCGCCGGTGGGCGCCGTGGTGTTCACCCTGCTCATCAGCGGCCTGCTGGTGCTGTGGGCTGGCGCGCCCGTGGGCCAGACCTATGCGTTGCTGGTCCAAGGCGCGTTCGGCTCGGTCTTTGCGCTGACCGAAACGCTGACGCGCGCCACGCCGCTGATCCTGACCGGGCTGGCCGCCGCCGTGGCCTTCCGCGCGCGCCTGTTCAACATCGGGGCCGAGGGGCAGCTGTACGCGGGTGCGCTGGCCGCCGTGGCCGTGGGCGGCCTGCATGGCGGCACGGGCCTCGAATGGTCGCCCTGGCTGCTGTTCCCCCTCATGATGCTGGCGGCCGCGCTGGCCGGTGCCCTGCTGCTGCTGGGCCCGGCGCTGATGAAATCGCGCCTGGGGGTGGACGAGGTGGTGACCACGCTGCTGCTCAACTTCATTGCCCTGCTGCTGGTCTCTGCCCTGCTCGACGGGCCCATGAAGGACCCACTCTCCATGGGCTGGCCGCAGAGCGTGGCGCTGCAGGGCGATATGGAGCTGTCCAAGCTGGTGCCGCAGACGCGCCTGCACACGGGGCTGCTGTGGGCCATCGGGCTTGCACTCCTGCTCTGGGCCATTTTGCGGCGCACGGTGCCGGGCTTCGACATCCGCGCGGCAGGCGCCAATGCGCGGGCCGCAGCCTTTGCCGGCGTGCCCATCACCCGCACGGTCGTACTGGTCGCTCTGCTCTCGGGCGGCCTGGCCGGGTTGGCCGGCGCCATCGAAGTGGCGGGCCGCACGGGCTATGTCACGCTCGACATGTCGCCGGGCTATGGCTACAGCGGCATCGTCATCGCCATGCTGGCCGGGCTGCACCCCTTGGGCGTGATCGCGGCGAGCACCTTCGTGGCCGGCGTGCTCGTGGGCGCCGACAGCATGAGCCGCGCGGTGGGCGTGCCCACCTACATCGCCGACGTGATCGTGGCCACCTCGCTGATCGCAGTGCTCGTGGCGACGCTTCTCACACAGTACCGGGTGAAGTGGAAATGACCGAGCTGCTCGACATTCTGGCCAACCCGGCCTTCTGGATCGCCACCCTGCGCGTGGCCACGCCGCTCATTCTGGGCACGCTCGGGGTGCTGCTGTGCGAGCGTGCCGGCGTGCTCAACCTGGGCATCGAGGGCATCATGGTCGCGGGCGCCTTCACAGGCTGGCTCGCGGTGTATGCGGGCTGCGGCCTGTGGACGGGGGTGCTGGTGGCTGCGCTCACGGGCGCGGTATTCGGGCTCTTGCATGCCTGGCTCACGGTGGGGCTGGCGCTGTCGCAGCATGTCTCGGGCCTGGGCATCACGCTCTTGGCCACGGCGCTCAGCTACTACGGTTACCGCGTGAGCTTCCCCAAGGTGAACACGCCGCCCACCATCGAGCCGTTTGCGCCCATGGAATGGCTGGGCATCCCCATCCTCTCGGCGCAGACGCCGCTCACATTGCTGGCGCTGACCCTGGTGCCGCTGCTGGCCTGGGTGCTCATGCGCACCCCTCTGGGCCTGGCCGTGCGCATGGTGGGCGAGAACCCGCAGGCGGCCGAAGGCCAGGGCCTGTCGGTGGCAGCCACGCGCACGGGCGCCATCGTGGCGGGCTCGGCACTCATGGGGGTGGCGGGCTCCTTCCTCACGCTGTCGGCGTTCAATGCTTTTTTCTTCAACATGGTCAACGGGCGCGGCTGGATCTGCGTGGCGCTGGTGGTGTTCGCCTCGTGGCGGCCCGGCAAGGCGCTGCTGGGTGCCCTGCTGTTCGCCTTTTTCGATGCGCTGCAGCTGCGCCTGCAGCAGGCCGGCGATGCCTGGCTGCCCTACCAGGTCTACCTGATGCTGCCCTACCTGCTGTCCATCCTGGCGCTGGTGCTGGTGGCGCGCAAGGCGGCGTATCCGCAGGCGCTGATGAAGCCCTACCGCAAGGGCGAGCGGTGACCAGGGCCCGATGGCTGGCCACGCTGGCACTGGTCTGCAGCGCGCCCGCCCATGCCCTGGGCATGGATGTGCCCTACGAACGCTTTGCCACCGCCGACGCGGTGGACTGGGTTCAGGTCTGCGGCCAATGGCCTACGCGCAAGAACGAGGGGGTCTACCGCATCGTGCATGGCTCACAGTACGCACAGTCGTTTCTGTACCTGCAGTGGATGCAGCGTGACGACAACGGCAGTTTGCAGGCGGTGCATACCCAGGGCATTCCCGAGCTCAACAACGACCATGCGGAGATCACCCTGACCCGCATCGCCTGCCGCAGCACGCGCACCGGCATCCGCATCACCGCGCAGGCCCGCTCTGGGCACGAAGACAGGCTGCGCAGCATCACCATCGAGGCCGGCCACCGGCCCGGCGTCTACCGCTACACGCCCACCCCCAGGCGGTGATGTGATCGAACACGCCACACTGGCCCTGCCCTCTGCCGTTCTGGCCCGCTGGCAGCACACGGGCATCGACGACAGCCCCACCACGGTGCTGCCCGATGGCTGCAGCGACCTCATCCTGCACATCGATGCCCAGGGCGCATGCGGCTGGCATATCTCCCCGTTGGGCAGTACGGCCCTGCAAGTGCCCGGCCGAGCGGGCGAGCTGTGGCTGGGCTACCGCCTGCAGCCGGGTGTGAGCATCCGGCACACGCCACTGCTGTCTGCCGCGCAGGCCCTGTGGCAGCAGGCGCAGGGGCATGCACGCGCCAGCGCTGCACACCCGTGCATCGATGCGGCGCTGGAAACTGCGGTCCTGGAGGCCATCGACACCCATGTGCACCTGGACTTGCGTGCCCAGGAGGCCCTGCACACCCTGGCCCATGCTCCATCCGTGGGCCAGGCCGCCAAGACGCTCGGCGTATCGGAACGCAGCCTGGAGCGCATGGCCTTGCAGGCCACGGGCCAGCCACCCCGCTTTTGGCGGGCGCTGGCCCGCGTTCGCCGCGCGGCCCAGGCACTGGGCACCGGTGCACCCCTGGTCGCCATTGCAGCAGACCATGGCTATGCCGACCAGGCCCATTTCAGCCGCGACTGCCTGCGCTGGCTGGGCGCCACGCCATCGCGGCTGCGCCAGTCCCCGGCCCTGCTGGCCACACTGGCGCAGTTGGGCTACGGGTAGCCATCAGGCGGCGGGCGGCGGCCCCACGGGCGTGCACAGCTCCACCAGCGCATCGTTGATATCGGCCACATAGGCCACCGTCTGGCCCCAGGGCATCTGCTCGGGCGCCTGCACCAGGCGGGCCCCGGCGGCCACGGCACGCTCCACTGCAGCAGCCACGTCTGCAGTGGTGACGGCGATCTCGAAACTGGGCGCGGCGGCCGAGGCGCGCTGCGGGTTCTTGCCCAGTTCGGTCATCAGGCGCAGCGACGAGAAGGCCAGCGCCGTGGCACCCGTGTCCAGTTCGCCAAAATCCCCGGCCTCGTGCACGAAGCGGCGTTTGAGGCCAAAGGCGGCCTCGTAGAAGGCAATGGTGCGGGGCACGTCTTCGACGTAGAGAATGGTGTAGCCAAATTGCATGGAAGAATTCCTTCAAGAAAGAAAAACCGTCTTGGGACAAGCTTAGGGGCGCCCAGGCCCCCGGTCTTGAACAAACCCGACAATTCCGCACCAGCACATGGGCCCTGCCGCCAACGGCAACCTGAAGCAGCCTCTACACTGGCAAATACCGCCCCCACTCACCATCACCCGCCCATGCTCGACCTGCTCATCCACAACGCCACCCTGCCGGACGGCCGCAGCAACATGTCCGTTGCCGTGCAGGACGGGCGCATCACCGAAGTGACCGAAGGCCTGCAGGCACCGGCGAACGAGACGGTGGACGCCGGCGGCCTGCTGCTCAGCCCGCCGTTCGTGGACGCACATTTCCACATGGACTCCACGCTGAGCTACGGCCAGCCGCGCGTGAACCAGAGCGGTACCCTGCTCGAAGGCATTGCGCTGTGGGGCGAACTCAAGCCGCAGCTCACGCACGAGGCCATCGTGCAGCGCGCACTGCAGTACTGCGACTGGGCCGTGGCCCAGGGGCTGCTGGCCATCCGCTCGCATGTGGACACCAGCGACGCTAGCCTGCTGCCGGTGCGTGCGCTGCTCGACGTGAAGCAGCGCGTGGCGCCCTACCTGGACCTGCAGCTGGTGGCCTTTCCGCAGGACGGCGTGCTGCGCTCCGCAGGCGGGCTCGACAACCTCAAGCGCGCGCTCGACCTGGGCGTGGACGTGGTGGGCGGCATCCCCCATTTCGAGCGCACCATGGCCCAGGGGGCCGAGAGCGTGAAAATTCTGTGCGAGCTGGCAGCCAGCCTGGGCAAGCGCGTCGACATGCACTGCGACGAGTCGGACGACCCGCTTTCGCGCCATGTGGAGACTCTGGCGCATGAAACCCACCGCCTGGGCCTGCATGGCCGCGTGGCGGGCTCGCACCTCACGTCGATGCACAGCATGGACAACTACTACGTGAGCAAGCTCATCCCGCTGATGGCCGAGGCGCAGCTGGGCGTGGTGGCCAACCCGCTGATCAACATCACGCTGCAGGGCCGCCACGACACCTACCCCAAGCGCCGCGGCATGACGCGCGTGCCCGAGCTGATGGCCGCGGGCCTGACCGTGGCCTTTGGCCACGACTGCGTGATGGACCCCTGGTACGGCGGCGGCAGCGCCGACATGCTCGAAGCCGCCCACATGGGCCTGCACGTGGCCCAGATGACCAGCCAGGCCGCCATGCGCCAATGCTTCGAGGCGGTGACCACCAACCCCGCACAACTGCTGGGGCTGGAAGGCTATGGGCTTGCCGCCGGCTGCCATGCCGACTTCGTGCTGCTGCATGCGCGCAACCCGGTCGAGGCCATCCGCCTGCGCTCCGCCCGCCTGGCGGTGTACCGGCGTGGCCGAAAGATCGCCAGCAGCCCCGCGCCTGTGGCCCGCCTGGCCCTGCCCGGCAGGCCGGGCAGCGTGGGGTTTCTGGCGCAGTGATCAGCGCACGGGGCCAGCCAGGCTGAGCGTGACCACCCCGGCCACCACCAGCACCAGCCCGGCGAACCGCATGCCCGAGAGCGGCTCACCAAACAGCGCAACCCCCAGCAGCGCGGTCAACGCCAGCCCGCTGCCTGCCCACACCGCATAGGTGGTGCCCATGCCGATGTGCTTCATGGCCAGCGACATCCACCACACCGCCAGCACGTAGCAGGCCCCAGCGGCCACCGAGGGCGCCACGCGGGACAAGCCATCCGATTGCCTGAGCGCCACGGTACCAGCCACTTCAGAGGTGACACTGGCCGCCAGCAACAGCCAGGCCAGGGGTTTTGCTTCCAACAGATACGCCAACGCCATAGGCACTCCATATGCCCGCCAGCCGCTTGTACCGAGCGGAGCGAACAGACAGACGACAGGAAAGCGGTACCCGAAAGGAATGAGAAGAACGGACGGGGGTGAGTCTACACGGCTTGGCGCGGATGCCTGTGACAGGGGGCCGTGGCCACCTCCCCCCCGCGGTGCCACCGATGCTCAGAGAGCAGGCACGGCATTGGCGGCCGCCACCGCCCTCTCGGGTGCCTGCACCACCTCCACCCGGTTGCGCCCGCGCTTCTTGGCCAGGTACATGGCCTCGTCGGCACGTTGCAGTGCCGCATCAGGCGTGTCACCTGCAGTGCACAGGGTGACTCCGATGCTCACCGTCAGTGCAATCGGCCCCCGGGCTGTGGGCATCGGCTGTGCGGCGACCATGGCGCACAAGCGCTCGGCCACGGTGCGGGCACCCTCGTAGCCGGCGTTGGGCAGCACGATGGCGAACTCTTCTCCCCCCAGGCGGCCCAGCACGTCTTCACGGCGCAGGCAGCGGTTGGCCAGCAGCACGAAGTGGCGCAGCACCTCGTCGCCGCATTGGTGGCCCCAGGTGTCGTTGACCTTCTTGAAGTGGTCCAGGTCGATCACCAGCACGGGGGGGCCGCCCCCAGCCGTGCGCTGGGCATGGCTCATGGCCTTGTCCAGCAGGGTCAGAAAGGCGCGGCGGTTGAACACATTGGTCAGCGGGTCCACCTCGGCCAGGTGCCGCAGTTCGCTGGTGATGAATTCATTGGCCAGCATCAGCGTGCCAAAGGCCAGCAGCAGCAGCGCCACCAGGGACTCCAGCACCACGAACTGCGAGATCTGGGCCACCACGGTCGCGTTCAGCGGCCCGTCCACCGGGCCGTCTCCCAGGGTGAACAGCAGCGGCCGCAGCAGCAGAAACAGGCCATGCCCCCCGGCAGCCGCCGCGAACATGTAGCGCGCAGGCACCAGCCCGATGCCTCCATGGGCCAGCGTGCGGGCCGTCAGCAGGAAGAACACCCCGGCCCCCAGGCCCGCAAAGACGAAGCGCATGCCCAGATGCGGCCGCACCACGGTGAAATAGACCGCGAGCAGCACCAGCGTCCCGATGGCCACTGCCGCATAGCCATGCGACACCGCAGGCCGCCCCATGTAGGCACGGGCGCCCAGCAGGCACAGGTAGGCCGCCAGCGACACCGACGCCTGCGAGAACACCACCGACACCACCTCGGGCAGTTGCCCGCGCGCCAGCAAGCCCACGCCGAACACGAAGGCGAAAAAATACGACAGCATCCACAGCCTCAGGCCCGGGATATTCCTGTTGAAGTGCCACATCGCAAACAGCACGGCGGTGACCAGTGCGGACAGGATGGCAGCGAGGATGACGAGTGTGGGACTGTGCACTGAGGGTTAAAGGCTGGCGGTTGGCGGGCGCGCGCGTGGGTCGAGCAACAATCAGTGATGGAATGCCGATGGGGCTCCAATGTTACTCTTGCGCCATGGCCGGTGGCTGACTGTGTTGCTGCAGGTTTTGCTGAAAACAACACCTGTGCCAGCCGCATCCAGGGAAATGGCTGTGCACCGGGTCCCCACCCTGGCTGCCACGCGCCTGCAACCATGATCCCATCCCAGTACGTCAGCCGCATCACCCTGCGCCGCGACCAGGTCGAGTCGTTCGATCAGTACCCCTTTTCACTGCCCGTGGTGCGCCACCTGGAGCAGATCGACCTGCACCCGCGCGTGAACCTCTTCATCGGCGAGAACGGCTCGGGCAAATCGACGCTGCTCGAAGCCATCGCGGTCTCGCTGGGCTTCAACGCCGAGGGCGGGTCGAAGAATTTCAGCTTCGGCACGCGGCAGTCCCATTCCGTACTGCACGGGTACCTGCGCATCGCCAAGGGTCTGCGCCCTCCGCGAGATGGGTACTTCCTGCGGGCAGAGAGCTTCTTCAACGTGGCGACCGAGATCGAAAAGCTGGACGAGGACCCCTTTGGCGGCCCACCGATCATTGGCGCGTATGGCAACCGCTCATTGCACGAGCAGTCCCACGGTGAATCCTTTCTGGCGCTGATGATGGAACGTTTCCGGGGCCAGGGCCTGTACATCCTGGACGAGCCCGAGGCCGCGCTGTCGCCGCAGCGGCAACTGGCCACGCTGGTGCGCATGCGCGACCTGGTGGAGGAGAAATCGCAGTTCATCATTGCCACGCATTCGCCCATCCTCATGGCCTATCCCGATGCGACCATCTTCCACTGCGGCAAGGACGGGATCGAGGAGATCGCCTACCAGGACACGGAGCATTTCCGGGTGACCCGTGATTTCCTCATGGACCCGCAGCGCATGCTGGACCAGCTGTTCTCGCAGTAGCGCTCCACCCCCTGCAGCGCAAGCAAGGCCGCTGATACAGGTCCGTGGTGTCTCAGGAACCGCCCAAGCCCGCAGCCTCGTGCCAGAACGCCTCGGTAGCCCCCTCCAGCACACGGGCTGCCAGGGCCGTGCCGGGCTGTACCCAGGTGATGTACGGCGTGGGGTCGCCGCAGACCACCTCGAAACGAACCGAGGTTCCCAGGGAGTTGTCCACCCCGGGCACCGGATTTGCCAGCCGACCTTCGATCCACGACTCCATGGGAGGCAGTGTCTCCTCCTCACTGCGGTAGCGCTGGTAAGCCTCGTAATCTGCGCGGGAAACCTCCACCCAGCCGATGAATCCCAACGGGGTCTCCGAAGAGTCCTTGAACGGAAGCTCCAGCTCGCAGCTGATGAAATGACGCTTGTTGCCCACACGGCACGTGTACTCGCTGTCCGTTACCAGCTTTACCGCAGCCGGGAACCCCAACTTGGGCAAGCGCCACATGAAGTAGCGGGATATCTCGGCGTGCACTTTTCCGCAGCTGCTGCAAACAGACGACATCAGAACCCCCGGTGAGATGGTCAGCAATGTAAACCCAGGCAACGGCCAGCGCCAAGGCCAACCTCCTTGGCTCTCACGCGGCCACGTTGCACTCCCGGCGCAGCAGCGCCAGGGCATCGTGCATCTGGTAGTCCATGTCGCTGAGCAGCGTGGCCTGCGATTCCTGCACGAAGCTGTTCCACAGGTCCCCATAGTCGGCCTGGCGTGCACCGGGTGCATTGGCGCGGATGAAATCCGTGGCCAGCGCGGGCTGCCAGCCGCTCTTGCGCAGCTTGCGCACCAGGCTGGCGGCGGTCTTTTCGGTCAGCACGGTCTTCTTGGGCGTGCCGGTGGCCAGGCACAGGAACAGGGTGAGCAGGCTGGGCTCGTCCTCATTGCCCTGCACGGTCTTCGTCCAGGTCTTGCTGGCGGGCTGGGGCGCATCGCCCTCCTCGTCCAGGTCGGCCAGGTTGCGGTGGTAGTCATCCACCTCGGCCAGCGGGTCGTCGAGCAGAAAGTAGCGCGCGCGAAAACCGCTGGTGGGCCGCAGCAGGTTGCGCAGCGGCGTGGCGGCGTCGAGCAGCTTGGGCAGGTCGGCCAGCACGCTGGCGCGCTGGGCCTCCACCACCTCCTTCAGGTCCGCCGGCAGGCCCGGCGGCAGCGACAGCCTGACCTGGTCGGCCGTGGTCTTCTTCTTGCGGTGGGCCGTGGCGATCTTCTCGAACACCACGGCGTTCGGCCAGTCGCCCACCTTGGGGGCCAGGGCCTGCAGCAGCAGGCCGGCGCGGACCACGGCCTCGGCGTCGGCGCCCGACTCTTCGAGCGCATCGTCGTCCAGGTCGTACTGCTCGGCCATCCACCGGGCGGCGCTTATGGCCGCTGCGATCTGGCTGCGGCGTGCCAGCTCGGCACGGTAGTCGGCATGGCTGCGCAAGGACCACACGGCCAGCAGCGGCGTTTCGGCATCGGCATAGCCGCCCATGCCGAAGTTGCTGCTCTCGGGCATGGCGATCAGGCGCTTGAGCATGTCCGAGCCGCCCTTGGAGCGCGACAGGAAGGAGTTGTCGCGCAGCGATACCGCCGCCTTCTGCAGGTCGCCATCCGTGGTGTCCAGGAGGAACAGGCTGATCATGTTGACCATGCGGTCGCGGGCCTTCTCCAGCTCGGGCCTGAGGAACTCGCTGCCGAAGTAGCGCGCGATCTGCACCATGCCCTTGGGAGCGTCGGTGTTCATCGCCGCCAACTTCGCCGCGTCGATGATGCCGTGCGCCACGCCGTGGGCCAGGGCCTTTTCAAAGAACGGGCGCGCGTCGTGCAGTTGCAGTGCGTTGGCGGCTGCAGGCGGATCGGTGGCAGGAGATGTATCGTGCGCGGTCATGGTCGCTTAAATCGCCGATTCCTCGTCGGATGCGCGCGCAGCGGGGGTCGCCTTGCCGCGGTCGGTCTCGCTGGTTTCGAACTTGCCGTCGTCCTCTTCGGCCGCCTCGTCGCCCTCGTCCAGGCCCAGGTCGAACGCGCGGGCCTTGGCGCGCAGCACCAGCAGGGTTTCGATGAACAGGTCGCGGCATTCGTAGCGCAGCAGCCAGGCCATCTGCATCCAGTCGCGGTCGGCCACTTCGTCCTGGTCGATGCGCGGCTGCACATAGCCCGAGGCCAGCAGTTCGTCGTCGGTCAGCGTGGGGCCATAGTCTTCCACCGCGTCGAAGGTGCCGGTGCGGGCAAAGGCCTCGATGCGGCTCCACTTTTCGGCGAAGTAGTTGGCCAGGGCCTCACTGCCGCCCTCGAGGTCGCCAATGGCGGTGAGGAAGGCCACCGGATCGGCATCATCGCGGAACACCACGGCGTTGACCATGTTGCGCAGGTGCGTGTGGGTGAGGTCCTTGTACTGCTTTTCGAGCACCATGGCACGCGCAAACTGCTCGGGCGTGACCAGCAGGTTGACCACCGAGGCCTTGGAATCGTCGTACTCGCGCATCACGGCCAGAATGTCCTTGGGCGCGAGCTGGTCGAGCACCACCATCAGGGCGTTGTCGCCATCGGTGTCGGCCAGCTCGGCCAGGGCCGATTCGGCGCCCACGATGTCGCCTGCGGCGATGAGGCTGGTGGTCTTGGTGATCAGGGCCAGGTGGCTATTGCTCATGGCGGTTTTCCTTTAATTTGTCCGTTGCGCCATGCGGTACCCGCAGGCCTTTGAAACTGGCGCTCCAAAGGCCAGGGCCGCCGCGCAAGGGCCGCCCCGCCGCGCTGGCGGCGTCCCCCTTGGGGGGAAGGCGCGAAGCGACTCAGGGGGGGCTTCATGCTTTTCGGTCAAAGCCTACGTCAGACAGCCAGTTGTCGCTGGCCTCGTCGCGGGAGCGCGCGTTGTGCGGGTCGGCGGCGTCGTCGGCGCTCAGGTTGTCGTAGCCGTCGTCGTGCTCGGCGGCATCTTCATCGTCGCCCTCTTCCTCGGAGTCGGCATGCTGGGCTGCGGGCGCCAGGCGCGAATGCAGCTGCAGGTATTCGAGCCCTGCGGCCACCGCCATGAAGCGCTCGCCACCGGGTTCGGCCAATACCGTCTTGGCCAGGCTGGCGGCCCAGGGTTCGAGCAGCACGGCGCCATCGGCCAGGGTGCCCCAGGCCGGCAAGTCGTCAGCGCCCCGGCCGATCAGGCTCTCCAGCGCGGCAGGCCGCGCAAAGCGAAAGCCCTGGTGGAAGACCACGGCCACCATCTCGGGCGCCAGCTCCATCATCTGCACGAGAAAGGCGATTTCGCCGCGCTTTTGCGTGAGCCGCTTGCGCAGCACGTCCTTGCCTTCGGAATCCTGGGTCAGGTCATCGAGCTCGGCCTGGTAGGCCGAACGCAGGTCATAGAAATAAGGGGAGAGTTTCACGAAGGAAGAATGCCTTGGGTATAGGTGTGCCAGATTTCCTGGGCGGTCTGCAGCGGGTCGTCCAGCAGGTTGCGGCGGCGGTTGTCGTCGTAGGCCTGGCGGGCCTCGTCGTCGGACAGCACGTCGTAGGCCTTCTGCACGGCCTGGAAGCGCTGCGCAGCGTCGGGCGCAGGGTTGCGGTCCGGGTGGTAGAAGGCCGCCTTCTGGCGGTAGGCCTTCTTGATGTCGGCGAGCGAAGCGTTGGCCGCCAGCCCGAGGGCAGCGTAGTGGTCTGCGGTCATGGATTGGAAGGGTTGCGGCGGCAAGAAGCTGGCCCCGCAGCCACCCGTCTTTTAACCACCCAGGCTCACGTAAACGTTCTGCACGTCGTCGTTGGAGTCGATAGCCGCCAGAAAGGTTTCCACTTCCTCCAGCTGTTCTGCCGTCAGGTTTGCGGGGTTCACCGGGTTCTTGGGCTTGTAGCCGAGCTTGGCCGACAGCACCGTGAAACCCTGGGCCGGCAGCGCACGGCTCACCAGGTCCAGGTCGGTCGGGTCGGTCCAGAAGGTGGTGGTGCCTTCTTCGTCACCGGCTTCAAAGTCCTGCGCGCCGGCCTCGATGGCGGCCAGTTCGGGGTCGGCATCGCCATTGGCGGGCTCGGCTTCGATCATGCCCACGTGGTTGAAGTCCCAGGACACCGAGCCGGAGGTGCCCAGCTGGCCCTTGCGGAACAGCACGCGCATCTCGGGGGCGGTGCGGTTGACGTTGTCGGTCAGGCACTCGACCATCACCGCCACCTGGTGGGGCGCAAAGCCCTCATAGATCACGTGTTCGTAGTTGACCGCGTCGGCCCCCGTGCCCGAGCCCTTCTTGATGGCGCGCTCCAGCGTTTCCTTGGGCATGGAGACCTTGCGGGCCTGCTCTACCACGAGGCGCAGGCGTGCATTGCCGGCCGGGTCGGCACCGCCGCGCGCAGCGACCATGATTTCCTTGACCAGCTTGCCAAACAGCTTGCCCTTGGCATCAGCGACCTGTGCCTTGCCTTTTGCTTTCCACTGCGCGCCCATGTTGGACCTCTTCCTCGGTGAGTTTTGATTGGTCGGGCACTCCACAGCGCCCTGTCAGGCCAGGAATCCGGGCTTGAAAGCGTTGCAAAAACGCTGCAGCCCCGTCTCTGGCCGAACCCTATAGAGTACCACTGTCGCCAAGGTCCGGTGCCGTCAGGGGCCAGGAACGGCAATCTGCACGGGCGCCTCGTCCACGCCATGCCGCCAGATGAAGGGCGCCTCGCACAGCCGGGAAGGCATCTGCCCGTCAGGCATCAGGATCAGGTAGTCGCCGCCGCCATTGCGGGCGATGGCAATCGCCTGGGGCGGAAACCCCGTCCACTCCCGCGCAGAGGCTGTTTCACCGGGGATGTTTGTAGCGGAGCGGGTGATGCGCTTGCGGTCCGTGGTGTCCAGCACCGAAAACAGCTCCCAGTACTCCCCTTCAGCCTCCAGGTTGCCGCCATTGGCCTGCAGCAGCCGCGCGCGCAACCAGCCAGGCAAGGCCACACCCAGGCGGGCCTCAGCGGCGGCGATGAAGGGTTCGGTGGTGGGGAGTGCCATGACCATGACGCTACCAGATCGTGCGTCCAGACGGAACCCGTGCAAATCGCCAACGCAGCCGCGGCCAACGGCCTCTTGCCCACGGTAACCTTGGAACCTGTTCACGATCTCCTGGGGACTGCATGCTCAATGCCCTGTGGCTGGGTTTTTTCGTCGTTGGCGCCATGGCCGCCCTGGCCCAGTGGCTGGTGGGCGGCAATGCCCAGATCTTCGGCGCCATGGTCGAGGCGCTGTTCGCCATGGCCAAGCTCTCGGTCGAGGTGATGGTGCTGCTGTTCGGCACGCTCACGCTGTGGCTGGGCTTTTTGCGCATTGCAGAAAAGGCCGGCATCGTCGACGCCCTCGCCCGCTGGCTGGCGCCGCTGTTCGCCAAGCTGATGCCCGAGGTGCCGCGCGGCCACCCGTCGCTGGGGCTGATCACGCTGAACTTTGCCGCCAACGCCCTGGGGCTGGACAACGCGGCCACGCCCATGGGCCTGAAAGCCATGCGCTCGCTGCAGGAGCTCAACCCCCGGCCCGACACCGCCACCAACGCGCAGATTCTGTTCCTGGTGCTCAATGCGTCGTCGCTCACCTTGCTGCCGGTGACCATCTTCATGTACCGCATGCAGCAGGGCGCGCCCGACCCAACCCTGGTGTTTCTGCCCATCCTGCTGGCCACATCGGCCTCCACGCTGGTCGGGCTCGTGACCGTGGCCATCGTGCAGCGGCTGCCGCTGTGGCACCCGGTGGTACTGGCCTACCTGCTGCCCGTGGCGCTGGTGCTGGGCGGCTTCATGGCCTTGCTGACCACGCTGAGCGCGGCGGCGCTGGCCAGCCTGTCGTCGCTGCTGGGCAACCTCACGCTGTTTTCGCTGGTGGTGATGTTCGTGGTGCTGGGCGCCTGGCGCAAGGTGGCCGTGTACGAGGCCTTCATCGAGGGCGCGCGCGAGGGCTTCGACGTGGCCAAGGGCCTGCTGCCCTACCTGGTGGCCATGCTCTGCGCGGTGGGCGTGTTCCGCGCCTCGGGCGCGCTGGGCTATGTGCTCGACGCGATCCGCTGGTGCGTGGAGGCGGTCGGCGCCGACACGCGCTTCGTGGACGCCCTGCCCACCGCCCTGGTCAAGCCCTTCTCGGGCAGCGCCGCGCGCGCCATGCTGATCGAGACCATGCAGACCCAGGGCGTGGACAGCTTTGCCGCCCGCGCTGCCGCCACCATCCAGGGCAGCACCGAGACCACCTTCTATGTGCTGGCGGTGTACTTTGGCGCGGTGGGCATACAGCGTGCACGGCATGCGGTGGCGTGTGCGCTGCTGGCGGAGCTGGCGGGCGTGATCGCTGCGATTGCGGTCTGTTACTGGTTTTTTGGCTAAGCCAGGGCTGCCACGGCCTCCACCCGCCTTTCGCTCCCCGGCGACCGCCCCGACCAGCGCTTGTACGCCCGGCTGAACGCTGCCTCCGACTGGTAGCCCAGGCTGTCGGCCAGCTCGGCCAGACGCACTTGGCCTTCCTGTAGGCGCGACTGGGCCAGCGCCATGCGCCACAGGGTCAGGTACTGCATGACGGGCATGCCCACCGATGCCGCGAAGCGCGCGGCAAACGCCGAGCGCGACATGGCCACGGCGCTGGCCAGCGAGGCCAGCGTCCAGGGCGTGCCGGGCTGCTCGTGCATCAGCACCAGGGCCGGGCCAAGCTGGGCGTCCTGCAGGGCGCCCAGCCAGCCGGTGCGCGCGCCCGGGTCGTTCTGCAGCCAGGTGCGGATGGCCTGCAGCACCAGCACATCGGCCAGGCGCGTGGCCACGGCCTCGCCGCCGGGTTTGAGGTGCTGCACCTCCTCCTGCAACAGCGCCAGGATGGGCGCGAGCCAGTTCGACGGCCCGAGCGCCTGCCCGCTCAGCACGATCTGGCGCGGCAGCGCATGCACCAGGCGGCGCGCCAGCATGTCGTCGAAACGCACGGCGCCGCAGACCAGGGAGACGGGCTCCGTGCCCTCGCCGTGGCGCATGATTTCAAAGCGGCCACCGAGCTGCACGCGCGGCAGGTCGAAGAAGGCATCGGCGTGTGACGTTGCGGTGGACAGCAGGTCGTGCCCCTCGCCGCGCGGCACCAGCGCGAAATCGCCCGCGCGCAGCAGCACGGGCTCGGCGCCCGGCACACGCAGCCAGCATTCGCCGGCCGTGATGGCGTGGAACATCAGGCAGCCCGGAATCGGCGGCAGCGCGATGCCCAGCGGCGGGTGCAGGTAGGAGTAGCAGTAGATCACGCCCGTCATGCGCAACAGGTGCAGGGCCCGGCCCAGCGGGTCGGTGGCGGCAGAGGCGGCTTCAACCTGGATGTCCATGGCACATCCTAAGCCGGCCTGGACGAATAATCAATAAACACCGACCTTTCATCATTGGCATGCCTGCCCCTGGGCGAGACACTGGACGCCTGTTTGTTCAACAACCCCTTGGAGTTCCACATGTCAGACATCGCAGTAATGGGTGCCACCGGCCACACGGGCAGCGTGATTGCCCGCAATCTCCTTGCGCTGGGCCACCGCGTGCGCGCCATGGGCCGCTCGGCCGAGCGGCTCGACGCCTTGCGCCAACAGGGTGCGCAGGTGGTCGTGGGCGACTGTGCCGACCCGGCCTACCTCACCCGCGCCTTCGACGGCGCCGACGCCGTCTACGCCATGATGCCCTTTGACCCCACGGCCCCTGGCTTCATGGAACTGCAGCGCACCCAGGGCCAGGCCATCGTGGCGGCGCTGCAGGCAGCGCGCGTACCGCATGTGGTGGCCCTGAGCAGCCTGGGGGCCGAGCAGCCCACCGGCACCGGCGTGCTGACCAGCCTGCACGAACAGGAGCAGCGCCTGCGCACGCTGCAGCAAAGCCATGTGCTGATGCTTCGCCCGGCGATGTTCTTCGAAGGCCTGTTCAACCTGCTGCCCGGGGTGAAGTACGGCGGCAGCCTGGCGGACGCCTTCGCGCCCGGCCTGGCCATCCCCATGATCGCCACGCGCGACATTGCCGACGCCGCCACCGGGGCGCTCGACCAGCGCGGCTGGACCGGCCACAGCGTGCGCGAGCTGCTGGGCCCCGGGGACCTGAGCCATGAGCAGCTCGCCACCTTCGTGGGCGGGGTGATCGGCCAGCCCGCGCTGGCCTACCAGCAACTGCCCTACGACGCCGCCGCCCAGGGCATGGCCCAGGCCGGCATCGCGCCCGACCTGGCCCAGTTGCTCGCGGAGATGGCACGCGGCATCAACGAAGGGCGCGTGCGCTCGGTGGAAGGTCGCAATGCGCGCAATACCACCGCCACCCCACTCCAGTCGCTGGCCCCGGCGCTCAAGGAAGCGTACGAGGCCCTGCCCTAGAAAGAAAGAGAAGGCTGTCACCCATATACCGCCTTCCCCCCAATGCGACGATGCGCTGGCGCCGCGTATGCAACTGGCGCTACCCGAGCCAGTGCCCCCGTGCAAGGGCCGCCCCGCCGCACCGGAGGCGTCCCCCTTCCCGCATTGCGCAGCAATGCGAGAGAGAGGGGGAAGGCGCGAAGCGACTCAGGGGGTGCTTCATTTCATCAACCCAACGCCGTGTCCAGCACCATCATGATCACAAAGCCCACCATCAGCCCACCGGTCGCCCAGGCCTCGTGGCCCTTGCGGTGCGACTCAGGGATGATCTCGTGGCTGATCACGAACAGCATGGCGCCGGCGGCAAAGCCCAGGCCCCAGGGCAGCAGGCTGGCCGAGTAGCTGACCACGGCAGCACCGATCACCGCGCCGATGGGCTCCACCAGGCCCGAGGCCATGCCCAGCCCCACGGCCAGCCAGCGCTTGTAACCCGCGGCCAGCAGCGCCACGGCCACCACCAGGCCCTCGGGCACGTCCTGGATGGCGATGCCCGTGGCCAGGGCGCCGGCCCGCATGGTGTCGCCGCTCGCATAGCCCACGCCGATGGCCAGGCCCTCGGGCAGGTTGTGCAGGGCAATGGCGAACACGAACAGCCAGGTGCGCCGCAAGGTGCGCGAGGTCTGGCCCTCCACGCCCTTGATGAAATGCTCGTGCGGCAGCAGGCGCTCCATCAGCAGCAGCACCAGCGCACCCAGCAAAATGGCGGCGCCCATGGTGCCGCCCGCCTCCCAAGCCCCTCCCCCGGCCGCGCGCGAGGCATGGATGCCCGGGATGATCAGCGAGAACGAACAGGCCGCGAGCATCACGCCGGCGCCAAAACCGAACAGCGTGTCCTGCGTGCGCTCGGAGATGCGCTGCGACAGCATCACCGGCAAGGTGCCCAAGGCCGTGGCCAGGGCGGCAACGCTGCCGCCCAGCAGGGCCGACAGCACCACCGGCTGGCCGGCAATCCACTGCCAGATCTGCCAGGTGCCGACCACGCCCCCGGTGACCACGATGGCCAGCCCGATCCACTGGCGCCAGTGCAAAGGCTGGCGGGGCGTCTCGGTCAGGCGGTTGGGCAAGGCGGCGTTGTCGGGTGACGGCGAGGGAACGGGCATGGTGTCGGCTCCGGAAGGCATCTGTTCAGGGTGCGAGGCGCAGCAGTGCGGATCGATTCAGCCGCGCGCCAGGGCGTAGCGGCGGGCCACCTCGGCCCAGTCCACTACGTTATAGAACGCCGCGATGTACTCGGGGCGGCGGTTTTGGTACTGCAGGTAGTAGGCGTGTTCCCACACGTCCAGGCCCAGGATGGGGGTGTTGCCCGACAGCAGGCCGGCCATCAGCGGGCTGTCCTGGTTGCCCGAACTCTCCACCACCAGTTGGCCGGCGCTGGTCACCGACAGCCAGGCCCAGCCGCTGCCAAAGCGCGTGAGCGCCGCCTTGGTGAAGGCCTCCTTGAACGCTTCGAAGCCGCCCAGCTCGGTGGCAATGGCCGCCGCCAGTTCGCCCTGCGGCTCGCCGCCGCCGGTGGGGGACATCACGGTCCAGAACAGGCTGTGGTTGGCATGGCCGCCGCCGTTGTTGCGCACGGGGCCCTGCAGGTTCTCGGGCAGTTGCACCAGGCCCGCCACCAGCTCGTCGATCGGCAGGCCGGCATGGGGCGTGCCTTCCAGCGCGGCGTTCAGGTTGTTGATGTAGGTCTGGTGGTGCTTGGTGTGGTGGATCTCCATCGTGCGGGCATCGATATGGGGTTCCAGCGCATCGTAGGCATAGGGCAAGGCGGGCAGCGAATAGGGCATGGGTTCCTTTCAGGGTGGGGAAGAAGAAGAAAAAACTCAGTGGGCCGCGCCTTGCAACACGCCCGAAGCAGCGGCCAGCACGGCGCTGATGTCGGGGTGCGCGCCATGCGCCTGCACATGGCGCAACAAGGCGGCGTGGGTTTCACGGCTGTGGCGCCATGCGGCCTGCTGCAGCGCAGCGCCCCGGCTGCCATCGGCCATCAGGCCCAGCAGCGTGGCGTGTACGCTGCACAGCAGTTGCGTGCATTCCTCCAGTGCGCCCGCCTCGGCCTGCAGGTCGGCCATGTTCAGGTGCGAGACCACCAGGGCGGCAATGCAATCGTCTTCGCGGCCGGCCGGGGGATCCTGGGCGATGCGCAGGGCTATGACCAGAGCCTGCTGCTGGTAAGCCAGCGCCATCACCGGCTGGTCCATGCGCAGGGCGGCATTGGCGCGCTGCAGCGTGCGCTCCCAATGGGCCAGTGTGGCGGGCTCGGGCGCCAGGGCGTCGCGGGCGGTGTTGGCGGTCGAAAGGCTGGCTGCGTGGCGCAGGTCCATGGCAATGCTCCTGGTGGGAGCCTTTTGCGGTGGACGAGGCGTAGCGTACTCAGGCAATTAAATGATACTCATTCTCATTCGCATTGTCTAGTGAGGGGGCTTTGGTGAAGCGCGCCGCGAAAACTTGACCCCTTCCGCTGCGATAAATCTTCCAGCGCTCCGTTTCAGCCCACGTAATGGAATTACGGTGGATGTAGTAGCCTTCGGCGATGAACGACCTACCGGGCCAGATACTCCAATCCTCTGGGGCTCCAGGGAGCCAGGCTGACATCCAGGCCCGACTGGATGGCGCCTGGCAAGGGCTTGTGCTGCGGCTTCGCTATGCCGGCGTCTACATGCCGGTGCAGATCCTTCGTGACCGACCTGTGGCCCGTGGGTACGTGGTGAGCCTCCAGTTCGACCGGGCCTGGTTCAGCAAGGTCTATGCGTCCGATGGGAAGGCCGAGCTGCTGAGGCAGCTCATGGACCCGGTGGTAAGGAAGAAGCGCGCCGATGGGTGCCTGCTGGTCGACGGCAAGGAGTGGGACGAGGGATACCTGCAGCAATGGGAGCAGACCTGGCTGTTGGCACCCACCCCTCAACTGATGCAAAGGGCTCTGAGCGGCATGGAGAGCTGGCTGAGGGCGAGATACACCGGCAAGCTTCACATGCCTTGAACTCGCGCGAGCCGGTGCTGCTTACTCGCGGGGCAACAGGCCCTTGGCATTGTGGTCTGGAATATCCCAGCGTTGTGCGTGCAGAATGCTCGTCAGTTTGAGCCCGATATGAGGGAGCCAGCCATCGGGGTTGGCCTCCCAGCATGAATTGCAGCACGGGAGCCCGCAGTAGAGTTCGAGCATGCGCCCATGGCGGTGACCCGTTTCAAAGCGGAAGTCTTCGCCGCAAATCGTGCACTTAAAAACCTTCGGTATGGCCATCACTGTCACCCCCTAATTCGTGGCCTGGCTAGAAGAGTCCAGCCGGTTCTGCCTGTCGGTCCCAACTGTATATGACCAGCTCGCCTCGCTCAACCCGGTTGGCGCCGCCGCCCACGGTGTAGTCGATGCGCAGCTCCTCCATCTCGTAGGCGGCGAAGCACTGGCGGATGGCTGGGTGGTCATTGATGCTGATCACGGCCTTGCCTTTGATTGCTTTGAGCTTGGCGGCCATCAGTTCGTACTGGGCCCAAGGGAACGGCACGCCATAGCCCTCGGTTTCCCAGTACGGGGGGTCGAGGTAAAACAGGGTGTGGGGGCGGTCGTAGCGGTCGACGCAGGCGGCCCAGTCGAGCTGCTCGATGTAGACGCCGTTGGCCAGGCGCAGGTGGGCGGCGCTGAGGTTCTCTTCGATGCGCAGCAGGTTGATGCTGGGGGCCGTGGTGGCGGTGCCCCAGGTCTGGCCGGAGACGCGGCCGCCGAAGCTCTCCTGCTGGAGGTAGAAGAACCTGGCCGCGCGCTGGACGTCGGTGAGGGTCTCGGGGCGGGTCTCCTGCATCCATTTGAAGATCTGGCGGCTGGAGAGGGCCCATTTGAACTGGCGGACGAACTCCTCCAGGTGGTGGGTGACGACGCGGTAGAGGTTGACCAGGTCGCCGTTGACGTCGTTGAGCACCTCGACCTCGGCAGGGTGCCGGGTGAAGAACACGGCCGCGCCACCGGCGAAGACCTCGACGTAGCAGCTATGGGCGGGGAAGCGGCTGAGCAGCAGCTCGGCCAGGCGGCGTTTGCCGCCGATCCAGGGAATGATGGGACTGGGGGCCATGAGAGGGTCCGTTTGGCGCTCTGTGGCGCTCGGATGGGGGGCTCATGGCCCTCAGGGTGTTGACGGCCCCGCAGCGGGGGCATTTGATGATGAGGACGGTGTATTCGCCCTCGCCGAGCTTCTTGCGGCAGGCGCCGCACCTTATTTCAGTCATTGCAAGCCAGTTTCTACGGTTGAAACGTCCGGTAGACTCGCCGCACTCTGATCAGGGTGGCGGGCCTTGCCGGGCTTGCAGGGTATCTCTGCAGGTTGGGGGCTCGGGCTGGTGTTAGCGCACCAGCACGGGTCGCCCGTCTTTTTTCAGTAGGGGATGTCCTCCCCTGCGGCCGCCAGCCATTGCAACGAGCTGCGGTAGCGGTCTTCTGCGGCTGCTGACTCGTGCAGGGTGCAGGGGTCCACGCGCCAGCCTTCGCGCTGGCCGCCCGCCTCGGCGCACAGCTCGGAGCATGTGCTGCGGGATGCCTTCTGGGGGATCACCCAGGCCACGAACCCCAGGATCAGCTGCCAGTCGTAGAGCGAGCCTTCCAGGCGCTTGACGTGCTCGGCGGCCGCGAGCGGGTCGCGGTGGTAGCGAACGACATCCCAGTGGGCCGGATCGAGCGCGATGCGCTTGAAGCGCACGCCGCCCTTGCGGCCGGCCCGGCGTGGAGAGTGTGCCGGCAGGCGCTCGGCGGCCACGCTGCTGGCGCACCACAGGGCTCCCGAGGCGTCGGGCTGGCAGGTGCCGTCGGGCATGAGGTGGTCTACCCCGTCCCCGGGCTCGAACACCACTTCGTTGTGGCTGTAGATGCCGGCGAGGCGCCAGCGGATGATGCGGTTGGCGATGCCCTGCAGGCCGGGCCTGGTGGACTTGTACGAAGCGAGCAGCATCACGCGCCTCCCACGCCGAGCTGTGAACGCACAGCGGCGACAAAACCCGCCCAGGTGGCCATCACAGCGGCCAGGCCGGCTGGGCCCAGGGCAGCGCGGGCTTGTTCCTTGCGCAGCAGACGTTGCGCGCGGATGGTCTCCTGTGCGCCGCGCCAGATGGCGGCCTGCTGCAGTACGTCGTCGGCCGCCACCTGGGCGGTCCAGCCCTTGGCCGCCGCCCAGCTCTGCACCATGCCTGGCACTGGCCCTTCATAGGCGGCATCGGCAAAGGCCTTCGCCTGGCGCTCGGCCATCTCGTACTCGGCCTGGCGCAGGCCGATGGCAGAGCCATAGATCGCGTCGACGTCGGCATCGATGCGCGCAATGGCCACCGCGATCTCTGCCGGCCAGTCGTCGTAGGTCCAGGTGCTGTGAGGGTCGCCGTAGAGCAGGTCACCGCTGACCCACCCCCGGCGCTCTGGACTGTAGGTGCAGGCCCCGGTGCCCTGCGCCATCACCTCGCCTTGATCATTCTTGAGGGTCCACATAGATCGCACCTCAACCGTTGATGCCGTTGAGCACTGCGTTATTGCCCAGCGTCATGCCCTTGGTCCCTGGCGGGGTCGAGGCACGACGGTCGAAGGCAGGCGAGGTCAGTGTCTGATTCATGGTCAGCTTGCCTGCAGTGGCTACCTTGACCTGCTGGCCCAGCGCTACGGCATTCTGGGCTACACCCAAGACAGAGGCGCCTCCTGGGAATGCAAGGTGGTGATACTGGCCCACAGTGGAGGACACACACCAGGTTGAGAGAATCAGACCCGAGGCCAGCGGCTCTAGCCAGTAGGACGAAATCGCGTTGCTACCCAGGTTGAAAATCACCAGTGATCCGGGTTCGATCACCAGGTTCGCCTGCAGCGAGTACATGGTCATGGAGGAGCTTGGAGTACCAGGGATGAAGCTGGTAGTTGCCACAACAGGTCCATTCCCAGGACGGTCAATGATGCGCGTGCCGGATGAAAAACCCTGAGTGCTCACGCGCAGCAATTGGCCAGCGTTGTTGTACTCCCGAAGGTAGTAGGCGGTGGCACCGACTGCACCGATCCCGCAGAGATAGAAGCCGCCGCCGTACTTCGCCGTCAGCTGAATGTTGTCCTGATTCGTGGCGATACCTGTGCCGGTGCTCACCGTAAGCAGCAGGGTCAGAGTGGAGTCATAGACCTTGAAGCCTTGTGCAGTAGCGGAAGAAATATCAGTCGAGACGATGTTGCCGTTGGCAAGCTCGATCAGTTTGCCCTCCATGGCCCCAGCGTAGTAGGTAGTGCCGGCCCCGTCGTAGGCATCCGCACCACTGCTGATACCCACTACCGCGCCCTGCAGCACGCCCGCTGCGTTGAAGCGGGCCATCCGGTTGCCCTGGGTCGCGGTGGTCTTGGCCCAACGGATGATGAAGCCGCCAGCGGCCAGGGGCAGCACGGTGATGAACTTCGGCGTCTGCGTAGCCTCTGCCTGCGTCTCCACGCCCTGCAGCACACCAGACGCATTGAAGCGCTTGAACACCATGTTGCCGCCGCTGTCGTAGGCCAGCACGACTTCGCCATTCGCCAGGGTTGCAAGGCTCTGGCCTTTCTCGTCTTGCACGGAGGTGCCCACGCTGGTGGAGGCCAAGACCACAGCGCCCGTGGTGTAGTTGACAACCGCGATTCGGAGATCGGTGCTTTCGGTCCAGGTCACCAGCAGGTTGTCTGTGCCTGCCCGAACAACGCGCATCGTGCGGATAGTCGTGCTCGCACTGAGAACTACCGTCTGCCGCGCAACACCGTTGGGGCCGTACAGCGTCAGATTTGCGCCTGTGCTGCTCGTGGTGCCATTGCCGGGGTACACCAAGGCATACCCGCCATCCGGTAGTGCTTGAGCAGTTTTGATGCCCAGCAGGTAGTTTGCGCCACCGTAACCGTAGTTGCTGCCGAGTGCCGCAGTGCCCATAGCCGCCGTGGGTCCTGTTGCCGAATTTTGAGCGCTGACAGGGTATGCCTCCATGACCTTCTGTACCCAGCCACCCATGTCGATCTTGACCAGATCGTTGGCGGCAATGGGGCCCTGTGCAGTGGCGGTGATGGGCTGGTCGACCGCGTCGATGCCTTGTGTGATGTGGCGTCCCATGATCGTCAGTCCTCAAATCCAAATGCAACCGCAGAAACGCCCGAGGCACTCGCCCGGGCAACCAGATACTGACCAGGCCCGACCACTATGGCCGAGCGCTCCAGCACGCCAGATGGCGGCAAGAACACGTCGAACTCGATCCACTCGGCCGATGTGGGGGCGGCGGCCGCCGCGAGCGCCACACGCACCGCGACACCCACCGCGTTGCGGTTGCACAGGCTCAAGGTGACCGTGCCGGCGACGGCGGCCGGGTTATAGACGGTGGTGTTGACGTTGGCGGCCAGGTCGGCCGCGCCCAGTTTTCCGATTGCCATAGGTCAGGCTCCTGCGAAGTAATAAAGGCGTTTGCGGGGGGTGTTGTCAGGCGGGCCACTGAGGGCCAGCGTCCACGCGCTGTAGGTGCCGGCGCCGCGCGAGCCCAGCACCAGCATCTGGGCCTCGCCGGTTACCTTGCTGTAGGAGAGCAACAGGCCATGCATCACGTTGTCGGCGCAGGCCAAGGTGACGTACGAGCCGGGGGCGAAGTCCTTGCCCGTCTGGATGAAAAAGCCAGGCTCAGCGCCTTCTCCCTCAATGGTCAAGGGCGTGGTGCTGGTGGCAGAGGTGCCCGGCGCGTTGATCGCAATCAGCGCGTAGCCCTGGGCTTGGTCTCGCGCCGCCAGGGCCGTCTCGGCCGCAGGCACCGCGACCTGGGCCGCCACATAGGCGGCGTTGGCGTTTTGGTTGACCTTGGCGTTCTCGGCGTTGAGCAGGGGCACCTGGGCCACCACCTCGGCCACGTGCGTGTCGGCGCGTTCGGCGAAGTTCACCGGGTTGGTGAGGCTCGGGGGCGTGGAGAACGCCGGCAGCGCAGTGGGCGCGACGGGAGCGATCAGGTCTGAGAGTCCTGGCATGGTCACATTTCCTCGATTTCAAGGTCGGCAGCGGCGTACAGCTTGTTGCTGGGCCGGATGGGGAAGCGGCGGTAGATGCCGTAGAGGAGGAACGCCTCGGCATAGGGGCTGTTCGGGTAGCGGGTCCACCCGGCCCAGAGCGCCGGCACGGCATTGAGTTGCTCGCGCAGCTTCAGCATGCGGGGCACGTTGCCCGCGTCGATCCGCACGCGCAGGTTGGCCTTGGGCACCGAGCGGCGGGCGATCAGCGTCACGTCGGGTGTCAAGGTGCCGTCGAACTCGCGCTCGATGCGCGAGAAGTTCAAGGCGTCGTTCTCTGGCTCCCATTCGACCTCGCCAACTTGCACGCCCATGCCCACGGACAGCCGGCCGCACGAGGCCACGCCCGAGGCGGGCTCGATGGTTACCGTGATCTTGGCGTCCCGGAATGGCGGCAGGTCCCACAGGACCAGGCTGGGCCGTTGCTCGGGGTCGCCGGTGAAGTACTCGTACCAGTTCTGGGCGCTGTGCTGGATCAGGCTCTGCTCACGCTCGGTGATCAGGGTGTCACCCTGGTGCACCTGGATCAGGGCCCGGGAGCCCACCAGGTTGAGCAGGCCCAGGCTGTCGGCGCGCTGCCCGGGCTGCACAACCACGGTGAGGGGGCCGCCCGACACCGTGGTCTGCGTGGACCTCAGGTGGTCGAACATGGCCCATTTGTTGGTGGGGCGGATGGCTTTCCAGTTGTCCGCGTCCAACTCGGGGGCGGTGGCCGTGGTGCCGGCAGTGATGCGGCGATAGACCAGGTGGGTTTCCACCCTGTGGCACAGGTCATCCTTGAGCCAGGCCGTGGCGGCTGCCCATACGGGCGATGGGTCCTCCACGGCCACGGTGGTGGACAGCAGCATGGCGGGCGTCACGGTGAGGGATGGGAGGACGCGCATCATGATGGGGTCACCGAAAGGGTCAGATCGCCCCGGGCTACTGCTTCAAGCACGTCCCGGCTGCGTTTGGAGGCATCGCGGATCTGCACGCTGGTGTCGGCCAGGCGCTCAATGCCGGCGCCGAGCTGCTCGACGCTGCGCCCGAGGGTGGTGATGACCGAGGACACGGCCGCCTCGCCCCCGGCGCGCTCGCCCGAGCGCTGCAGGCGCGCGCTGATGGCTTGTGCCCCCGTCCACATGCCGGGGTTGGCGTTGGGGTTGTAGCGCTTGGGCCTGATCTCCTCGCCCTCATGGATCAGGGCGATCATGTCCCGTGGGACATAGGGCGTCCCGACGTCGAACGACGGCAGGCCATTCGCTTTGGCCCAGTCATTGATGCTGGTGGCGCTGCTGCCCGTCCACTCGGCCAGCATGGCGGCGGTGATGCCATTGGCCTGGGCGATGTCGTACAGGTCCTTGGCCTGGCCGGCGTTGACCATGTCCACGGCCGCAGCGCCCAGGGCCGAAGCCTGGTAGGGCAAGCCCGTGCTGCCGGCGTAGAAGATGCCGCTGCTGCTGTCGTACTGGGCCCCATTGGGGCCGTCCAGCACCACGCGCGGGGCGTTGGGTTGGGGCGCGCCGCCTGGCGTGGTGGTGGCGCCGCCCGGGCGGTAGCTGTTGGCGGCATTCGCCGAGGCGAGCGCGGCCAGGGCCGCCGCAAAGTTGGCCGTGGCCGCGTCGATGTTCTTCAAGGACGCATCCATGCCCTTGGCCAGCTCCAGCTGCTCCTGGGCGTTCTTGAGCTGGTCGTCCAGCGCCTTGAGGGACTTCTCTGTGCCCTCCTGGATGGTGGTGATCTCCTCTTCGAGCAGCCGGGCCTGGTCCTGGGTCGCCTGCAGGTGCTGCTCGGCCACGGTTTTCTGGCGGGCGCCGAGCTGCTCCAGCTGGGCCAGCTGGTTGGCCTGGTCGAGCTGGGCGATCTCCCAGTCCACCGCAGAGGCGTAGCGCTGCTTGTTGTCGGCGGTGACCGATGCGATGGCCTTGTCGAGTTCGTCGGCATCGGGCAGCGCGCCGGTGGTCAGTGCTGCGGCGACGGAGTCCTGCACGAAGCGGCGGGCCTGTGCCAGGTCCTGCAGGGTGGTGCTCTCCACCTGGCCGCGCAGGTTGCGCACCGCCCGGGTCAGGGACTCGGTGATCTGGGCAACCGATGCCAGCGCCTCGGTCGCTGCCTGCTCGGCCTTTTTCTGGGCCTCGGCCTCCTTTTGCAGGGCGTCAATGCGGGTGTTGGCGGCCGAGCTGATGGCCTCTTTCTGCGCTTCGATGGCCCGGCCCAGGTAGTTCAGGGCGGTGTCGGCCGCCGCGCTGGCGCTGTCGACCGCCGCCTGCTTGAGGTCGGCCAGGCTGCTGGCGGCGCGCATCACGGCCAGGCGCGTCTCGTCGGAGGTGGTGCCCAGGGCAGATATCGCCATGGCGAACTCCGCGATCCCTTGCTTGGCGCCTGCGGCCAGTTGCTCCCCGGTCACGTTGATGCCGGCGGCGGCCAGGTCGGCGCTGATGGTGTCGTACTGCGCGGCCGTGCGCTGCTCGGGGGTGCGGTACTTGTCGAGCAGCGCGGGCATCTCATCCTGGATGGCCTTGCGCGTCTGGGCCGCCTGGACCTGGTCCCACAGCGAGCGGTTGCTGGCGTCGATGGCGTTGCGCTCTTTTTCCAGCAGCTCGATGCGGGTCATGGTCAGCTCGTCGAGCTGATCCTGCAGGGACTTGCGCTGGTCGGCAATGCGCTTGGCCTCTGCCTCGGCCTCGCGCTGGCCGTCCGAGGTCGTGGGCACCGTGGGTGCCGGGGTGGGCGCAGAATTGAACAGGGGGACCAGCCCATTCACGAGGTCCATCGCATCGGCGTACAGCGCCGGGTTGTCCTTCAGTGAGTTGACCGCATCCTTCACCGCCTCTTTGTTGCCGGTGGCGGCGAGTTGCAGGATGCCTTCTGCTGTAACCCCTTTGAGTCCCAGGCGCTCGGCCTCACGCTCGCCGCGCCGCGCGAGTTCCTGGCGCTGCTCTTCGTCGGTGTAGAAGTTCTGGAAAAACGCGTTGGTGCTGTTGGTGAGGCGCTCCAGCCCCCCGAATTGCTCGATGAAGTTGTCGGCGAACGCGGCCACCGCCAAGCTGCCTTGATGGATCCCGAAGCCAAGCGCGCTACTGGCATTGTTGAGCGCGCCGAAGCTGGTGGACAGGCGCTCCAAGGTCTGGATCGCAGTCTCGCCGACCTTGGCGTGCACGCTGGCGACATATTCCAAGCGCGTGTTCGTCGTGGTCTCTGTCGCGAACACCGGATTCTCGGAGTTCGTGGTGTCCACCCAGGTGTTGACGATGGTGTCTGTCACCTCGCGCCAGTGACCCATGATGCCTTGCACCATCGCCGTGCCGGCCTCGCCGAAGGTTTCCTGTATCTTGGCCTGGATTTCTTCCGGCTTGAGGCCCTGAAAGTTCAGGTCCTGGGCGCCCAATGTGTGGACGAAGTTCTCCAGGCTGTCGCCGGCCAGGCCCAGGCTGTTGGCCATGTCGACCACGTTCGAGCGGTACGCGCCGAAGCCCTTCTGGATCTCACGGTTCCAGATAGCGGTGCTGGTCTCCAGGCCAGCGGTGACCTTTTCCAGGTTGGTGACGCTGGCCTGGAGTCCGACCGCGTAGTTGCTGTCCCCCTGGCCGCTGTCGCGCAGGCGCTGCAGCTCTTCGCGCTGGTGCTTCAGGACCGCCAGCGGGTTGCCGGTGGAAAACTCCGGCCCGCTGATCAGCGTGCCGCCTTCACGCCATTCTTCCCATGGGGTGAGGCTGTCAGGGCCGCCAAGCGTGCCCGCCAAACCGCTGCCCACAATGGTCTCGGTGCGCATGCCACCGAACGCATTGATCACGGCAAGCGCTATGGCCGTGAAAACACCGGCCCCCGCCATGGCGGACATGCCGCCGCCAGCGGCCGCGCCGCCACCGGCAGTTCCGTACGCGCCATTTGTGGCCAGCAGCGCGTCCAGGCCACCGCCCGTCGCGTTGGCGTACAACGTGCCCATGGCGTTTGCACCCGACATGGTCCCGCCAAGCCACTGCGAGCCTACGGTAAATGCGCTGCTCGCGCCGTTGTAGAGGCTGTAGGCATTGGAGGCCATGCCAAACAGGTTTGAGCCACCTCCAGCGGCACCGCCTGCACCACCGCCGCCCCCGCCCATCACGGTCGCCATCAGGCCGCCCAGGGCGCCCATCACCGGCTGCAGCACGACCTCGAACGCCCGGCGCTTGAGCATGTCGGTGATGTACCGCTCCAGGCTGTCACCGCCTTGCATCGCGGCATTCACCAGGCCCTGGGTGTAGTGGTCGGCCGCGCGGTCCAGCTCCTTCAGGGCCTCATCGCCGGCCTTGCGCGCAGCCTCCTTGGTTTCCCTGCTGCCGATCTGCGCGGCCAGGCGGCGGCGGGCCTCGATCTCGCGGGTGGCGGCGTCGTAGCCCTCGCTGCCTTCATAGAACTTGGCGTTGCGCTGCTCTTCGAGGCGGGCGATGGTGACCAGCTCGATGGCCTCGGCCAGGCTGATGTTCTTGGCGGCGGCCAGGTCGGCGGCCTTCTCCTCATCGGCGAGCGAGACGATGCGCTCCTCAATGCTCGAAAGGTTTTCGCGCTGGGCGGCCTGCTGCTCTGCCATCCATTGCTCGATGCCGGCGGATTCCTTGCGGCGCAGCTCGATGCGCTGGGCGGCCATGTTCGCCTCCAGCTGCAGCACCTGGTCCTCATAGGTAGTCTGGATCGCCAGCTCCTGGCCCACAAGCGTGGCCAGCTGCTTGCCGTACTGCGCCCGGGCGCGGGCCTTCTCGGCCGCCGAGCCCTTGGAGGACTCCACCGCCTCCAGCTCCAGCTCCACAATGGCCTGCTGGTCGGCGTTCGCCTGCAGGGCCAGGTCGCGCTTTTGCACGTAGTAGGCCGCTTCGCTGACCAGGCCGGCCTTGTGCTGGGCCTCCAACTGGGCTTGCGCCCGCGCAGCGATGCCGGTGGCTTCTGCCTGCAGCTTCTCCAGCTCGCCGATCTCGCGGGCCAGGGCCGCGCTTGCGGTGCCGGTGCCGGCGCCCTTGTCGGCGGTGCGGGCCTTGTAGGCGTTGACCTGGTCTTGAATGACGGCAGGGTCAACCTTGTAGGCTTTGCCCGCTTCGCGGATCTTCAGAATCTCCAGCTCGTCACGCTTTTCCTTCGTGCGGTTGGCTTCAAGGACCTTGTCCCAGGCAACGCGGGCTTCAGTCTGCTTGGCGGCCTTTGCTTCTGTCTCGGCCCCTTGCTTTTCCAGCTCAAGGGTCTTGCGCAGGGCAACTTCCTGCTTTTCGAGCATGGACAGTTCAGCCTGGCGGCGCGCCTTGGTCAGGTTGGCGCCGGCCATGATGGCTGCCTTGCCTTCGGTCTCCGAAACCGCAGGCCGGGGGTCATCGCCAATTTCTGCCCTGAGTTTGGCGATCTTGGCGGTGGTGGCATCGAGCTGTTGCTGCGCAGTCTCGGCCCGGCCCACGTTCAGGATGGCATCCCAGCCCTTTTTCGCGGCTCCGCTGACTGCCAGCCACCCGCGCTCGATGCTGCCCAGGTTGGCGACCAGCTCGTTCTTGCGCGACTCCATGGCGCTGGCGAAGGACTTCTGGGCCAGAGCGGCGGCATCTTCCTTGCGCCCTTGTTCGTCCAGGGCCTTGATCTGCTCGTAGACCGACTCGGTGAGGTAGCGGTACTGCTCATTGAGCTTGAGGCTGGCCTGCAGGGGCGCCTTGCCCAGCTCTTCCAGGGCGTTGACCGTGTTCTTGATGGGCACGCCCGCATACTTCTCCAGACCGAGCGCCACCTCGGTGAAGTACTGCAGGTTGTCGCCCGAGACGCGGCCCATGGAGGCCATCTCGGCGAGCGCGCCGGCAGCGGCCGACTGGGTGCCCGTCGTCGTGGCGATGGCCCTGGCCATGTCGGCCATCTGGCCCACCGTGGTGCCGGCTGCGTTGCCAGACATGACGATGGCCTGGCGGTAGTTGTCGGCCTCCTTGGAGCCCAGGTAGTAGCCAGCGGCCAGGGTGGCCGCGCCGGCTGCGGCCACGGTGTAGGGGTTGACCATGCCCAGCAGCGAGGCGCTCAAGGCCCGCGCTGCCGGCACGATGCCGCCGAACATGTCCTTGAGCTGCCCGCCCTGCTGCAGGGCCACGGTCATCGGGTTCATGCCGGCCTGCAGGCTGACCACGATGTCGGTGATCTGCGCCGGCACGTTGCGCAAGGCGGCCGCCGTCTGCGCTGACGACACGCCTGCGCTGCGCGCCGCCTGTTCGGTCCGGCGCAGCGCGGCAGCAGCACGGTCTGCCGCTGCGGTCGTTTCATTGCCGGCTGTGGTGGCCTGGGTGCCAGTGGTCCGAAGGGTGGTGCCCAGGCCCTGGGCGGCGGTGGTGGCACCCGTGAGGCTGACCTGGGTGACGCCCGCCTGGCGCGACACACCGGCCAGGCCGCCCTGTGCGCTGGTGAACTGAGCTGCGACGCCCTGCAACTGGCGCGGGATGGCGCTGACGGCCGCGCCTGCCGTGGTGGCGGCTTGGCTGGCCTGGTCGAGCGCTGCGGCTGCGGCGCTGGCGTTGGTGGACGCGGCGCCTACCGCCTGCAGCTCGCTGGTGACTTTGCCCAGGCTGGCCGAGGCGGTCGACGAGCTGCCCGCGACCTGGGCGCTGAATGCCTGGTGCTCGGCGCCGGTGGCCTTGAGATCGGCCACGTACTGGCCGTTTTCCAGCCGCAGAACAACCTTGACTTCTGACATGCCGCCCTATCGTTTCATCGTTCGTTGAGGATCTCTGCCGCTTCGTCTTCCAGCACCATGAGCTGGGAGCGCACGCGCTTCCAGTCCTTGCGGGGCACGCCCTGGATGCGAAAGCTCGACTCCACGGCCGTGGCCTCCAGCCCCTGGAAGTACACGCCGCCCATCCCGGCGATCACGCGCCACTGGCGGCCGCAATCGAGGAACACTTCCCAGGCCTGCTGGTGCTCGGGCCACAGCTCGAAATCACCGCTCTCGTTCTCGCCGCTGGTGGCACTGGCGCCGGCCGCCAGGCGGGCCCCTTCGGGGTCCACCCCCAGCAGCGCGAAATCGGCCTCCATCTCTTCGCTGCTGGCCTGGCGCCTGCTGCCGGCCGTCAGGTGGTGGCGGGCAGCGCCTCGGAGTTTTTTTCCGCGTCCTTGAGCACCTGCGACGGGTTGCGGGCTTCGAGGTAGGCGCGGCAGAAGGAGGAGTCGAGGCCCGGGGTATCGGCGCAGGCCTGGTCGCGGGCGGCCGGGGTATAGGGCACGGGCTTTTTCTCGGCGTCGGTGAAGCCTTCCCAGTCCACCAGCACCAGCGCGGCGATTTCCTTGTCGGTGATCGCGGCCTCGAACTTGGGCACGGGTTCGCGCTTGAGGATGGCCTGAAAGTGGGCCCGCTGGCGTTCCTGGTTCAGCGCCATCTTGTCGTCCAGGTCTTTCTGCTCGGCCTCGCTCAGGTGCCGAAAGCGCGCCTTGTACTTGAAGACGAATGGCTTGTCGGGCTGATCAGGGATCACCAGGTGGCCGGGGGCCCAGAAGGCGGGATGCGGGTTGATGACGACGGACATGAAAAGCGTGCTCCTCTTGAAACGGGTTTGCAGGGGGTGAAAGAACAAGGCGGCCGGGGCCGCCTCGTGGTCAGACGGTGATGACGAGTTCGTCGTTGCCGGCGTCGCTCGGGATGAAGCGCAGCGGCAGCGTGACCATCTGGATGCCATCGGCCTCGCCGAAGGTGGGCTTGCCGATCTGGGCCAGGGGCGCCTCGACCTTGACGGTGTTGGTGGCGGCCAGGCCGTGGACCAGCTCGAAGGGCACGGTCTGGTTGACCATGCCGATCCAGTCCTTGGTGCTGGACAGGGTGTCGCGGATGGTGATGGAGCCCACGGCCTTGCGGTCGGTGATCTCGGTCTCGTCGACCTCGGTCAGGTCTTGCTTGACCACCACGTTGCCCAAATCGACCGTGAAGGCGTTGCATGCCCAGTACGAACCATCGAGCCTGACGCGGGTGTTGGCCTTGTTCACGCCCAGCGGGAGCTGGAACTCGGTGGTCGTCGTCGCCGGCATGGCGCCCACGGTCTCCACCGGCACGAAGGCGCCGGTGAACTCGAAGTTCATCCAGGGCAGTTGCTTGGCCGAGCCTTCGATCTTGCAGGTGCCTGCTGCGCCGGGCATCTTGTAGACGTTGCGGTCGATCACCGCATAGATGGACATGCTCTCGATGGCGTCGTCGACGGGCTCGAACACGGTGTCGGCGCCCACCGTGTTGGTCACGCTCATGGCGCAGCCGCGCAGCAGCTTGGAGTAGCCCGGGATCTCGCCGGCCGTGCCCACGCCCGCAAAGCCCACGCGGAAGGCCATCTTGCGGTACTGGGTGACCAGCACGGACTCGGTGCTGCCAAAGTGCGCGCGCACGATGTCGTAGTCCACCTCTTCGCCCTCGATGGGCGTGATGGTGACGTTGCTGACTTCGAGGGCATCGGCCGCCACCGGCACGACGAAGGTGCCCTTGACGGTCTCGATGGCGGCCAGGATGGCCATCTTGCGCAGGCGGATGACTGGATCAGGCATTGCTGGTTTCTCCTTCGGTGGTGGTGCCGGCGTCCGTCACGGGGACGCGCACACCGTTGACGCGGGTGTAGGCGCCGCCGCGACCGTGGTGCTGGTCGGGCGCTTTGGTGGCCTGGCTGGCCGGCGCGGACTGAACCACGGCTCGGGCGTTGTCGGCAGGGGCGGCAGCTGCGGTGCTGGTCTGCGCCCCGTCCGGGTGGGTGGAGGTGGTGGCCGCAGGTGTTTGCTTGCCATTGGTTTTGCTCACGGGGTGCTCCTGTAGTAGCTCTTCACAAAAAACTCATCAGCCCACCACAGCTGGCCGGGCTTGAGGTCGACCAGCTCGCCGCCGAGGAACAGCACGGGCTCGCCCAGCTCCTCCTCGGGCTCCCAGCCCACCAGGGCCGCGCGCGTCTGGCGGCGGCACTCGACCAGGCCGGGGACGCCTGGCGCGGGCCTGGGCTGGACCACCTGGATCACGGCGAAGACCTGCAGCAGCTCCTGGTCGACGTCGCCCGTATGGCGCATCTCGGCGCCGCGCTCGGACATGGGCACGACGAAGGCGGCCGGCGTGGTGCCCCGGAACTCCTGCATCGCCTGCTCCAGGCCCGCAGCCGAGTCGAGCAGCCGGAAGGCGGTGCTCTCGGCCTTGAGGCGGTCGAGGAAGGGCTGGACGTCCATGGCGGGCGATCAGCGGAAGGCGCGCAGCTCGCTGCGGCCGAAAACGTTGGGGGCGCCGTCAAAGCGCACGTCGGTGCTGCTGCCAGCGCCGGCACTGGTGGACGGGTCCTCGGCGCCCAGCTTGAGCTTGCCCTGGGCGACCTGGCCGAGCAGGCGCAGCGCGTCGCGGTAGTCGCGCACCACCGGGTCTTGCCCCTCGGTGGAGATGCGGTTGGCGTTGAGCAGGTAGCGGCTGATGGCCCGGGCCCAGGCCGTGAGCATGGTCTTGCCGGCACTGCTGGGCGACAGGACCAGCGGCAGCGCGTAGCCGCCTTGGGCCAGGTGGCCGTCGATCAGGGCGCCGGCCTCGGCCACGGCGTCCTGGATGCGGGCCAGCGCCGCATCGGCCCCCGCGACCTGGTCGGGCGTCCACGCGCTGCGGTCGGTGCCGCGCAGCGTGGCGTCCATCAGCGCGACGTCGACCAGGGGCTGACCGTCGCTGCTGGCGACCTGGGACAGCTCCTGGGCGCCGGGGCGCTCGGCCAGTTCGAGGGGAGTGATGTAGGGCATGTGGCAGTTCAGGCAGTACGGGCGGTGGCAGCGGCACGCAGGCGTTGCGCCAGGCGGGCCATGCCGGCCTGGCTGACGACCAGGCCGGGGACCTGGCGGCCTTGCGGCGGGGCCTGGACGCGCGCGGCGGCCGATGGATCACGCCAGCGCTGCTGGCCGAATGCGAGGAGCTTTTTTTTCATGGCGGGATCCAGAGGTGGGTTGATCGAAGCGCCGGGGCTTTCCTGCAGTGGTCCCGTTATCCAGCCCCGGCTTGAAAGAGGTTGGCGGGTCGGGCGGTTGCCCTTCTTCGTCGCTGGTGGGAGTTCAGTCCTGCGCCTGGCCCGCGCCTTCTTCGAGGTCGACCAGGTGGGTGACCAGGGCGGGCTCGGTGGTGAGGGCCTCGTACTGGTCGTCGGTGAGGTCGTCCAGCGGGATCACGCTGCCGGCCGGGTCGTCGAAGGCGTAGCCGGCGCGGCGGAAGCCCGGGCGCTTGGGCACCACCTTGAGGCCCTGGGCCTTGTCGGCCGTGGGTTTGGTGACGGGGGCAGCAGTTGGCGCCTTGGCGGCCTGGCCGCGCTTGGTGGTGGTCTTGGTGGTTGCCATGGGTGATGGGCTCCGTTGGGTGGTGATGAGGCGGCAGGCCTGGTCGGGTCAGGTCAGATCAGCCAGGGGCAGACGACGACCTTGGAAAGGTTGCGCATGACGTTGGTGGCGCCGTTGGCCAGGCGCTCGGCCTGCACGACTTCCAGGGCCTCCTGCTCCAGGCTGGGCGGCACCCACAGCTCGGTGCTGCGGATCGCCAGCGGCTTGCCGTTGTCGCCCACCAGGCTCTGGTGCGCGGCGCGGGCGTCGGCGTAGGAGCTGGTGCTCAGCGCTTCCTTGCTGCCATAGCCCAGTTGCCACAGGCCCAGGCCCACGTTGCCCCGGCCATCGGCTCCCCAGATGAACTCGTTCTGCTTGAACACGTTCTCGTCGCTGAGGTTGGTCTTGGACTGGAAGGCGTAGTCGCGGCGCTTCTGGTAGATCAGGGGCTTGAGCACCTTGGACGTGTCGAACAGGTACCAGGCCGTGCCACTACCGCCCTGGAAGTTGCTCACGCTGACCTGCTTGCCGGGCGGGCCCACGGGGTGGTCGGTGTCGAAGAAGTACTGGCCGTCGTAGCACGGGGTGGTGAAGCCGGCCTTCAGGAGGGTGAACACCAGCTCGTCGGGGTGCTCGGCGGCGTCCTGGCCCAGCTGCTGGATGACGGGCTTGTAGATGCCGTAGTGGTCGTCTTCGATCTCGTCGCGGCTGACCGTGACGGTGTTTTCCCAGGTCTTGTTCTTGACCGCGTAGTCGTGCTGGGCCAGGTTCTGGTACTGGCGCTCGCCGATCCACTCGCGGAACTTGGTGAACTTGCCCAGCCAGGCGTACTTCTGCTCGGCCGTATTGCTGGGGATCAGGGTGGCGATCTGGCCCCACATGGGCTGGGCGCCGCCCAGGCCGATCTGGAAGGCCGCGCTGAACGCCTGGTTCAGGATGGAAAGGTTGGCTGCATTGAGGATCATTGC
This sequence comes from Acidovorax sp., assembly GCF_034519795.1. GTDB lineage: Bacteria > Pseudomonadota > Gammaproteobacteria > Burkholderiales > Burkholderiaceae_C > Acidovorax. The sequence continues at coordinate 328,353 of NZ_JAXHOB010000007.1, read as the reverse complement.
GTGCTCTCGGAAGTTGCGGGGTGCTGCGGGCGGGTCAGGCGAAGTTGACCCAGACGCCGTCGGCGTCCACGTCGGCCACCTTGCCGGCCACGCTGCGCGTGTTGGTGCCGTTGGTCTTGGCGACGGTCTGGTCGTCGACGATGAAGCAATCGGCGCCCACGTCGGCCAGGGTGATGGCGTCACCCGAGGCGCTGTTGGCGAACTGGTGCCAGCCCTTGCGCAGCGGCACGCGGATGGCGCCAGCGGCACCGCCCGTGTTGTCTGCCCGGGCCTCGGCCACGCCTGCCGCCTTGAGGGTGGTGGACGTGGCGCCGGGCACGGCATAGCCGGCCGCGTTGATGGCCACGAGGGAGCCCGCGAAGATGACGGTGGCGGCCGCGACGGGCGGCTCCATCTGCCGGCCGTCGCGGCGCAGGGTGTTGCGGTCTTTGGTGAGTGCTGCCATGGGATGTGCTCCTGGGGACTGGGGTGGGGGCCGGCCGGGTCAGGCGGCGGCTGCGACGGCGGTGGCGCCGGCCTTGTACTGCTCGGGCGTGAGGCCCAGTGAGCTGCACACGGCCAGCTCGGGAGCGCTCAGTTGCGCATCGCCCTTGGCAAGGCCGCCAGGCGGCAGGCCGCCCGTCTGGGTGCCTGCGAGCGCGGCGATGGGCTGGGCGGCGCCCAGGTACGAGGTGAGCGCGGCCATGTTGGTCTTGCCCAGATCGCGGGCCCAGGCTTCCATGGCTGGCAGCAGGCGGCCGTCCTTGAGTGCGGCGCCCACGGCGGCGTCGATATCGCCCTGCTGCTGGCGGGCAGTGAGCGCGGCCAGGTTGGTCTGCAGCTCGGTCACCATGGCGATGGGAACGTACTTGGCCGGGTCGGGGGCGCCTGTAGTGGCGGTGCGCAGGCTGGTGCAGGCGGCCGTGACGGCGTCAGGGCTGGCGTCGACGGGCAGGGCCAGGGCCGAGCAGGCGGCAACAGCGCGGCCCTGCAGGGCGGTCAGGGGGCCGAGGGCCGTGAGCGCAGTGATGGCGTTGGCTTCGGTGGTGGTCTCGGGCAGGCCGAGGGAGGCCAGCAAGGCCTTGAGCAATGGGGTCACGGATGGCTCCTGTTGGGGCGGGACGATGAAAGCGGCCGTGGCGGCCGCGAGGAGGGAAAGCGGCTCCATGCCGTGGATGGCCGGTGCGTTGGTGAGCGCGCCCATGTGCAGGGCCAGCACCTGGCCGGTGGCCTTGGAGTACTCGAAGACGGGCGAGAAGTAGAGGTACTCGCCGTTGGCGATGTAGTCCTGGGCGCGCTGGGTCAGCTCTGCGACCGCGTAAAGCCCCTTGCCGTCGATCCAGCGCAGCTCACGGAACCAGCCGGCAGCGGGCGCGGGCTGGCCGTTGGTGGCCTTGTTGAGGGTCTGGTGCTCGTAGTCCAGCACCAGGGGCTGGCTGGCGGTCGCTGCGGCAAAACGCTGGATGACGGCCTGGGCGCTCGCCGCGTCGATGTTCCACGGTGGCGAGTCCATCTCGCGGCCGTCGCTGGGGGTGAAGCTGCCGGCCGGGGTGACCTGCAGAAGGATCTGGCCGCCCTGCAGGCGGGTCTTGGCGGGCACCTGGTAGGTGCAGGCCGAGATGGCCACGGCCGTGGCCGCAGCGAGGGCCGAGCACACGGCGATGCCGGTGCGGCCTGGGCGGTTACGGGAGGTGGTGCGCTGGTGCATGCCGCAATGGTCTGCGGCGGGGCGCTGCGGGTCTTGTTCCCGCGTCCACTATTTATCTTGCTGTCGGACGGGCTTTCGACACAATGGCCGCTCTCAAACAGGAGGAATGATGACTACGCAACCACAACTTACCGTGCCGGGGAAGACGCTGGATGAACTGTATGAAATAGCCGATGCCGCTCTGGAAAATGCGCTTGAAGCCTTTCCATTGGGCGCGCCGGAGGGTATGGCGGAAAACAAGGGGTGGATCGGCGGCTTGGCGATGTGGTTGCGCGCCATTGAGTGCGCTGAAGCCACTCTGTTGCTCGTTCGACAGGGTATGGGTGGTGCCGCTTGGTCAACTCTGCGTACTGGCTACGAGTGTCTATTCTTTGCAGGCGCGCTTTGGAACAAGCCCGAAAACCACACGCGTTTGGAAAGCAATCACCATTTCGAGCGTCTGAAGCAGGTAGGCGAGTTGCTCAAGCCAGGCCAGATCGAACTTCTGGACGAAAAAACCAAGCAGATGCTCCAGGAACTCGCCGCTGCAGACGCTGGACCCCACAAGGGTTGGTCCGCTCAGGAAGCTGCAAAGGATGCAAAGCTGTTGACTGCCTACCAGTGGATTTATCGTGGCTCCAGTCTCGCAGGCGCCCATGGCTCGCAACGCAGCTTAGATGGCCACTTCAAAAAGTTGGAAGACGGCACTCACGAATTCTCCTACGAGAAGAACTTCATGGCCGCGCCCATCCAAGTCTCATGGATCGCGCATCTGTTGGTGCTTGGAACCAACGCTCTCAAGGGGCACCACCAGCCCTCCCCACCACCCAATCCAGAATGATTTGCCTGATCTCCTGATCGTCCGCCGCGCTGATGCCCAGGTATGGCCGCGCCGGCATGGTGACCTGGTGCTTGCCGATGCTGACCGTGCGCTCCGTGGCTCCCTTGGTGCCGCGTTTGGCAAACAGCTTTCGCCCGGCCTGCGTCTTGAACCGCACCGTCGCCTGGCGCGCCGGCATGTCGATATCGCCCCCGAGCTGGTGGATGGCAGCGTAGGCCAGGTTGGCCCCCACCTCGACCGAGGTGTCGCCGGTCACCTGGTGGCGGATGCCGCTGCGCAGGTAGCCGCGCAGGGTGAGGATCTTGTCGGGGTTGTACTTCTTGCGCCTGGCGTAACGCGCTTTCAAGGGTTGCCAGGGCGTGCCGTCCGGGGCGGTCTGGGTCTTGAAGCGGTCTTGGGTGGACGCCTGCAGGTACTCGCCGAGGCGGTTCATGATGTCGCTGCCAGGCGGCTGGGCCTGGCGGGCGAGCAGCTCCATCACCTCGCGGTCGTTGACGTCAAAAGCGATACGGGTTCCAGCCATGCATCTATCTCCTAAAATGCCCAGACATCAGGCAAGAAGGCCGCGCCAGGCCCACCGACCCTTGCCCCGATGGAAGCCAGCCCGTGGCGCCGGGCTGGCTTCGCTGTTTCTGGCCTATGGCTCGACCAGGCGCTGGTACAGCAGCACCCCAATGCGCCATTCGTCCTCGGACTGCGTCACGCCCTGGAAGGTGGTGATGCCGCTCCAGCCATCGGCGCCCAGCTCGAACACGGCCAGGGCGGGCGTCTCTTGCCCTTCGACCAGGTAGCGCGCCACGTAGCGGCGGCGCACCACGGCCTTGGCCTGGGCGTGCTGCCATTCCAGGCGGGCCCAGATCTCGTCGGGGTCGATCAGCGCCCGGGCCAGCAGGCGCATGTACTGCTCGCGGCCGCGCTTGGTCACCTTGAGCTGGCCCTTCGTATCCGTGAACAGCTCCTCGCCCACCACCAGGCGCTCGCCGATAGCATCGCGCACGATGGCGGGGGCGCCTGGCTGCACGCCCAGCGCCTGCAGGTAGGCGTTGAGGTAGTCGCGCTCGGGCAGGCCCTGGGGCAGCAGCTCGGTCGCCGGCAGCGGCCGGGGTGGGGGCAGCGGATCGAGCGGGCGGCGGTTGGGCAGGCCGGGGCCGCCTGCGCTGCCTGGCAGTGGTGGGTCGGGCCGCTCGGGCGGGATGGCGCTGCGCAGGCGGGCTGCGCCTGGCGCGTTTTCAAAACCGGGGTCGATGCCTTCGGGCACGCGGACCATGCGCGGGCCGATGGCGCTGCGCTGGCCGATGACATGCTCGACCAGGTTGGTGGCGGGTGCCTGGTCGGGCCCGGACTTGCCCAGGCGCTGCAGGTCGCGCGGCCACAGGCCCCGTACCTTGCAATGGCAGAACCAGCCGTTGGGCGGGAAGTGGCTCTCCCACCAGGGGTGGCCGCGTTCGAGGACGAGGCCGTCCCAGCTCACATGCTCGGGCCGGGGGTTCTGCACCCAGTCCTGGTGGTCGTACTGCCAGAACGGGGCGGCCTGCAGCTGCTGCCAACGCCCGGCCGCATAGCTGGCGGCCAGGTTCGTCTCGTAGATGACGCGGCTGCGCCAGGCGCGGCCGCCGTTGTAGTCCCAGCCGTGCTTGGCGACGATGGTGTCGAAGTCTTTGCGGAAGTCTTCGAGCGTGGCGCCGCCGTCGATGGCCTTGGCGACCGCTGCGCGGAAGTCGGAGACGATGGCATCGCGGTTGGCCCCGGCGACGACGAACGCATAGTCGTGCTCGCGGGTGTAGATGTCGGTCCAGCCGTCGGTCGGCAGGTTGACCTTGCGCCGGAAAAATTCCGACTGCTCGGCGAAAGGGAGGGAACCGAAGGCGGCAGTGGGCATGGAAAGGGGCGACGAGGCGTTTATAAACGGCGTGGAGCCGGGGAAGGCGGCGCCGACGTCCGAAGGCCGCCCCCAGGGGGTCGAGGGGCCTTCACGGCGGCGGCGGTCAGCGAGTGCGCCGGACCCATCGCCATGCGTCCTTGCGCACCTGGCGAGCGGCACGCCAGAGCAGCCAGCAGAGGAACCATGCGGCCATGAAAGGTGGCAGTAGCCAGAGCCACCATCGGTTCCATCTGGAGGCCACCAGGCGCCGCGCGTTCATCGCACACCCGCTGCTTCGTCGAGCACGTCGGCGCGGCCTGCCAGCTCGGCGGCGCGCAGGGCCTCGGCCATGAGGGCGGCGTACTGGTCGAGCGTCATGCCGGGCAGCAGCTGGTCCAGGCCGTCGCGGATGGCCTCCAGCGAGGTGGCGCTCTCCACCAGGTTGCGGATGGGCTCGATCCAGGCCTGCAGGGCCGGGGCCATGTTGCGGGCCAGCTGCGGCTGCATGAGCACCGGGGGCGGCAGATCGACGCCGGCAGCGGGCAGCACTGCCGTCGCAGCGGCTTTGCCTACTGGCAGCGCTGGCGGTACCGGAGCACCTGCAGGAGGTTCTGGCGTCGGCGGCGCTGCGGGGGCACCGAGCACCGCTTCGCCAGCCTGTGGCATGGGGATACCCAGCTTTTCGTGGGCCCAGGCCACCGTGGGTGTGACGCCGATCTTGACCAGGGACGGCAGCGCCGAGGCAAAGGTGGTGAGGTCCTCGGGCTCCTGGGCATTGAGCCGCATCTGAGGGCTGCGGCGCAGGCCACCAGGCAACAGGCCGTTGATGGCGCCGATGGCGTAGACCAGGTCGCGCGTCAGCGTGCTGTTGGCCTGGCGCACATCGCCATCGCGCAGATCCTTGCGCACCTCGTTGTGCACGTTGCCCAGGGCGTTGGTGCTGCTCTTGCCGTCTGCGCCGCTGGTGAGGGTGCCGCCCAGGATCACCTTGGACTGGGTGCGCTCGCACCAGGTGATCATCAGCTCGAAGGCGGCAGGGTCACCCGTGGCCGCGTCCAAAAAGTCCAGCTCCATGCCCTCGGGAATGATGCCGGCCGCGTTGTGGCCTATGCCGACCAGGGCGCGCAGCAGCGTGCTCTTGTCCTTCTCGCTGGCGCTGGCCGGGTATTTGCCCAGACGCAGGGGGATGCCGTAGATCTCCAGGAACTCGGCCAGGTCGCCCACTGAGTAGTTTTTGAAGAGGTAGGTCCACACCAGTTGGCGGAACAGCGAGGCGCGCTCCAGGTAGCCGCTCTTGGCTTTGTGGACGTGGGTGATCCAGCCGAAGGGCTGCAGGGTGTCGCCCACGGTGCCGTCGACCACGTTGTGGGTGCGCAGGCGCAACTCTTGCCGGTAGCCCCGGTGCAGGTTGAACCAGCTCTGGGGGCGGTGGGTGATGGTCTTGGGGAGCCAGTAGCGCTCGACCCGGTGCCACTCGATCTCCTGGCAGGCAAAGCCTTTGCCGATGGCGTCGGTCAGGTCGAACACGACGTCTTCAAAATCCGGGATCTCCAGCATCATTTCGCCGAGTTGCTCGGTGGCCTTCTTCTCGGCCGCGCTGGCGTTGACCGGGGCGACCAGCTCCCAGTCGAGCACGCATGCGCGGCGGCGCTTGCTCATCTCGCTGGCGATGTGGCCGTCTTTTTCCTCCATGTCCTCGAACAGCTCGAACTGGGAGATCAGGTCGCCTTCCTCCGCCTGGTCGAGGATGCGGGCCAGGCGCGAGGGCGTGAGGCCGCGTGTGGGGTGCCGCTGCAGCTCGCGCTGCAGGTGGGTGAGGCGCGAGGTCTGCGGCTCTGCCAGGTCGGGCGTAGTGATGGGCTGGCCGTCTGGGCCGAGGATGCGAGAGGTTGCCATGGGGGGTCACCAGGTAGCGGAGTGCTCGGGCATCTGCAGGTCGCCATCGTCCTGGCTGTCCGAGCGGAGGTTGTCGAAGCCACGGGGGAGCTGGGGCACGGAGGTGAACTCGATGGTGCCGCTCATGTTCAAGGTGGCGAACCAGCCGAGGGCCAGCATGACGGCGCTGTCGCCGTGGCGGAGCAGGTCCGGGTCTTTGACGTCCTTGCGGCGCACCTTGCTGACCATGGCGATGCCGTCGACCTCTTCGATGGCGCGCAGATCGCCCGCGACGTCGGGGTCGGCCGGGATGTCGATCATCCCGTCCTCGAAGCCCTGGACGAGCTTGGGCATCCAGGTGCCGTACCAGAGGCGGCTGAGCTTGATCTGGTGGACGTGGCTGCGGCCGAACTTGTCGGCGGTCTCTTCGGCCAGCGGTTCGCCGGAGCCGCCAGCGTCCATGGCGCCGCCGCAGCGCCTGGGCAGATGCTTGATGGCGTACCAGGTGATCTGCTTTTGCTGGGCATAGGGCACCTTGTGCATGTCGATGGCCAGGGCCAGCTGCCGGCGCATGCCAAGCCCCAGGCTGAGCGCGCCCCAGCTCGAAAAATCCCGGTGCCGCGCGTAGTCCTGCGCGAAGACGTGGCGCAGTTGCGGGTCCAGCCGGGCGAGGGCCGGGTCCAGATATCGCTGGATCCAGTCGTCTACCCACGAGGTGCGCTCCTCGGTCGTGAGACGCACGAAGTCATCGTCCAGCGCCAGGCGCAGCACACGCTCGGGCTCCAACGTGGCGGCCTGCTCGATCCACACGCCTGGCAGGCACACGCCGTTGCCGTCGCGGGGGATGGCGTCCAGCTCTTCGCGCATGGCGGCCTTGCGCACGCCATAGCCGTTGCGGATCTTGCTGTACCAGGCCTTCTTCGCTTCCTCGGTCGGCTCCGTGCCGGACATGAGGCAGACGCGTTCAAACAGGCCGTTGGCGACGGCGTCGTCGAAGGTGACGGTGTAGACCACGGCATCGGTGCCGTACCGGCCGGCCTCGATATCGCGGCAGAACTGGGCGAACGGGTTGTTCTTGCCGTTGTGCGAGCTGATGACGGTGATCTGGCCGCCCCAGATCAGCAGCGCAGCCGCTGCATCGAGCACGCCCTGGACGTCGGGGTGGAACGCGGCTTCGTCGATCACCACATGGCCCTGGAGCCCGCGGATGTTGGCCGGGCGGCTGGACAGTGCGCAGACCTGGAAGCCCGAGGCGAAGCGCACCCGGTAGGCGGTGATCTGGCGGGTCTTGCCGGTGACGGGGTCCTGGTCCTCGAACAGGAACTCTTCGACGCCGGACACCTCGCCTTGGGCCTTGGCGATCAGGCGTGAGAACTTCGCCACGTAGCCGATGGCTTCGAGACCTTTTTCTTTGGTGTCGCCGATGTAGAAGACGTTGGCGCCGCCGAACTCCTTGCGGGCTGCGGCCACCAGGGTCTTGCGCAGCATGGTGCCGTAGGTGATGCCGGTGCGGCGCCCCTTGGGAATGGCGATGATGGCGTGGGGCAGCGCGGCGGCCTCACGCTGGTGCAGCATGAGCACGCCCTCGGCCAGCAGGTTGAGGTTGGCCGGGATGGACCGCACGCTGGCTGGGAGGTCATCCCATTCCAGCGTGCGCAGGGTAGTGCCGAGTGGCTGGATCAGCGAGGCCATCAGCTGTCGGCCCCCTTGGGCTTCTTGATCCCCAGGAAGTCGCGTATCCAGAAGTCGAGCTGCTCCTGACCCATGCCCTGGGCTTTGGCGATTTCCTGCAGGTTGGCCTGCTGCTCGGCCAGCAGCTTGGCGCGAGTGTCGCGCTCCACCTTGGCCTGGAACTCTTTCAGGTTGATGCTCGACCTGGTCAGCGTGGCCACGTTCTTGGCGGCCTTGGACAGGATGGCGACGCGCTCGGCATGGTCGGCGTCTTCGGCGTCGGCTGCGGCCTCCTGCATTGCCAAGATCGCTTCGAACAGCTCGGTCTGGATCATGGCGGTCAGGGCGCCGCTGCGGGCGTCCTGGTCGTCGCCGGCATGGGCCTGGATGATCTTGGCCGCCTCGGTGCTGGCGCGGATCGCCTGCAGGCGGCGCTCCAGCTTCTGGCCATAGCGGCCGATGGCGCTGCGACTGGGCAGATCGCCAGCCTCGCTCTCCAGCGGGAAGCGCTCGCGCAGGTCGGCGATCAGCTCGTCCAGGGTCTGCGAGCCCGTGGCCAGCATGGCCTGGATGTACGCTTTGACCTCACCTGACAAGCGGTCGATGCTGCTTTTGCGGGCCATGTGTCAGGCCTTGGGTGGACGGGCGATGCCGGGCTCGACGGGGACGGTGTACTCGGCGATGTCGATGCCGTAGCGGGTGAGGTCTGCGCTGACCTGGCCGATTGGGTCGGTGAAGATCTTGACCAGGTCGCGGCTCTCCAGGTAGTCCAGCTCGCGGCGGATCTCCATCTCGGTGGCGTCGGGGTACTCGCCCTGAACCACCTGCTGCAGGAAGCGCAGGGTGGAGTGCGTGGGTCGGTTGATGTTGGCCGCCAGCAGCAGCACCCAGCGGATGAACTCGCGCCGGGCGCGGGCGGCCTGGATGATCAGCGTTTGCTCATTCATGGTTCTTGCCTCGCAGCAGGATGTTTTCAAAGCGCATGTTGATGGCGTCCAGCCTGGCCATGATGGTTGCGAAGGCCTGGACATAGTCTTCGCGGCGCACGTAGTTCAAAGGCAGTTCGGCCTTGAGCTGCAGGATCTCGCGCTCGAGGCGCTGCCAGTTGGCGGCCTCGATGCGGCTTGCGGCTTCGATACTGTCCAGCCGGGCGATGAGTTGGGCATGGGTTGCGTCCTGGTGGCGCTGGGCCTGGGCGGCAGCGACCTTGATCACGCCCCACAGGGCGCCGAGCCCGCTGAGCAACAGCCCCACCAGTTGCCAGAAATCGATTTGCAAATTCACGCGTTTCCCCTCCGTTCGGCGTGCACCTTGCACGCCACACACATCTGGCAACCCGGCACAGCACGGCGGCGCTGAGCCGGTATGGTTTCTGCGCACCTGGTGCAGCGCACGGCCGAGTCGGCCTCGGTCTTGCCGGCCAGGCCGGCGCGGAGCGCCTGGCTTGCCAGGGCGTCGGCGAGGATCTCGGCCTCTCGCGCGCTGGCGCGGTCTACGTCATCGCTCAATCGCGGCCCCCTGCAAGGTGGGGGCGCCGATGACCTGGTGCACGAACTGCTGCAGGCCCCCTACCTGGTCGCGGAGTCCGTCAGCCTCTGCTGCCAGCCCTTGATATGCAGCTGCGCTTTCGCTGAATAGCTGCCGGGCGGTGGTGGCTTCGCGAGCGCAGGCGGCAAGGCCGGCATCTCCTGCTGGGTAGGGATCACGGCGGGCGTCGAGGCGGGCGAGTTGGTCGCGCAGGCTGCGCACAGCAGCAGCGGCACCAGCAGCATGAGCCTGGCGCTCGGTTTCACGTTGGGCGGTTTCATGGGCGACTCTCTCGGCGTTGCGGAACTTGAGGACGTTGTCGGCGGCGGTGGCGGCGCTGCGCTCGGCCTCCTGGCGGTCCCAGTCGGCCTGGACGCGGGCGGCGCCCTGGGTGTCGCCCTTGGCGATGAGGTGGCCTTCCCATGCCTTCACCCCGAAGATCGCCGCGCAGATCAGCACGGCGATCAGGATCAGTCGGTATTGCGCGCTCACAGGCCCGGCCCCCAGGACAGGTAGCGGGGCTGGAGCACCACCAGGATGCGGTGGGGGTAGCCCAGGTTTTCACGGCAGTGCAAGGCTGCGCGGCGGGCTTTGCCGCATGCCTCATCGACCTGGGCGCGCGTGGGCTGGGCCAGCCCGGTACTGGCGGCCTCCGCTTGCCAGTGGCCGAGCCCGCCGTTGTAGCTGCGCAGGGCGACCCACATGCGGTCGCGTGGCGTGTATCGGGCGGGGGTGCGGGCGTACAGCCAGTGGTTGTAGGCCGCCAGGGCCTGCAGGGCCCACGCCGGGTTGAAGGGTTGGGGGTCTGCCAGGCTTGAGCGTACCGAGGGCATCCAGCGGGCCGTGGCAGGCATGAACTGGGCCAGGCCTGCAGCACCCACGCGGGATACAGCGTTGGGGTTCCACGCCGATTCCTGGTGTACCTGGGCGGCAAAGACCGCGACCGGCGCGTCCAGGCCCCACTCGGCCTGGGCAACGCGGATCAGCAGGGCCTTGTACTGCAGCGCAGGCTCGGGCACCTGGGCGCGGCAGCTCTCGGCCACGCCCAGGGCCAGCAGGCACGCGAGGATGGCCCAGGCCAGGGGCTTGCGCAGCAAGCGGGCGATGATGGGGCTGCGCACGTCAGAGGCCCGAAGCCACGCCGGAGATCACGGCAGCGACGATGATCGCGCGGCGCAGCATGGCTGCGGCAAACGGGAGGGTGTAGCCCGGCGCGATGGGGTGGTCGGCCTCGTCGGTGGGCTCGGTGGAGCCCAGGCGCCAGTCGCGTGCCAGGTAGCCGTCAGGCCGTGCGTACGGGAACAGTGCGCGGTCGAGCCAGTACGCCATGACGGCGGCCAGGGCGACCAGGGAGGCCTTGTAGACGGTGACCTCGAACTTCTGCGGGGCGACAGCCGCGATGATCGCGACCAGCACCACGGCGAGAACGAGCCAGGTCGAGGTGCGCGGGACGCGCAGCCAGGCGGGAACGGAGTCTCTGAGTTGCATGGGCCCCTCCAAGGGCAGGACAGTGATGAACAAACCCCGGGGGGTGAGTCGTCAGTGTCTGCAGGAGGGAATGCGGGGTCTTGTGGACGAGGGAACTATTCGTCCGAGGGGCAGGCGCTACGGGCTTTGCTTCGCATCATCAGCCGCGCCTCCACCGGGTCAATCGTGCATCTGCACGCTGGATGCGCATGGGCTGGATTCTGGAGGTGCACCATTCCCTCTTCAACTGGCACGATCCTATCGATACCAATACCGCAGGGATCACCCCGCCAACCTGCATTTCTATTCAGATGCAGATGGCTGTAAACCACGTCTCCCGATGGATAACGATGGGAAAGCAATCCGAGCACTTGGGGATCGCGGAACATCCGGTGGGTCAAGTGCATGAGGCGCTGAAATAGCAACTCCAGGAGTGTCGGCCCGTCGTATGCATCCATCCATTCGGCTTGAGCTTCGTCGACACCAACAAACTCATCTGCAGAACGCCAACCCAAGGTTCTTAGGTATGCCTCGCCTCGCTGCCAGTGTGCACCGTCGGGCCAGTGGCCCTCAAGCATCCGCACAGCCTTGTCATGGCCTTCACCGTAGATGGACAAGAATGCATGACGTAATTCGTCCAACGCCTTCCGCGTTGGCATTGCCAGCTCGAGCGCAACCAAATCGAAAGCGCCCGCCGGAGTCCCCTCAAAACGCTCCGCGTCTGAATCAGTCATGGCCGTCCTCACGCTTCAACCGCGCTGCATTCCTGCAGAGCAAAACATCAAACCGCGTCTTGTCCCTATGCTCTTGGACCGTGAGCCACTGCAGGTTGTCGACCTGATCAGCGCCACCCGAGCACAGGGGCGAGATGTGGTCCACCTGGTGGCCTGGACATGGCCCGCGGCGGGCACCGTTCACCGGGCACGGGTAGAGGCGCTTGAACTCAGACACCACCGAAGACGAGCGTGGAATGCGGGCGTGCGCGTCGGTGGCGAAGAGCATCCCCGCCGCCACCGCGAATGCCAGCCCAAACAGCCTCACAGGTCCTTCTTTGCGTTGCGGCGCTCGAATTCGGTCAGCTTGAGGTCCCATGCATCCTGCAGTGGAGACTCCACGAACAAAACGGCTGACGAGCCAAGGAAGTGGAAGCGCATGCGCGAATCCGCGAACCGCCACGAGACGCCTGGATACTTCCCGCTCTCCGTGGCAGGCGAGCCGTACTTGTCACTCAAGGCCTGCTGCACATCCTTCCCATAGAAGTCGTGGAACCCGATGTTCAATGCACCGAGCTTGTCCTCGTAGAACAGGAATCGGGTGTCTTTGGCCTCTTTGGCGGCCACCGTAAAGCTCGGCACGCTACAGGTGCGCACTGGAGAGATTGAGCTGTCCCAAGCCTTGTCACGGACAGAAAAGGAACACTTGGCTTTCGGGTTGACCTTCTTGAACTCAGCCTCGCTCATGCCAATCTGCAGGCCCTTGATCTCCAGCTTATCGGGCCCTGCCCAGGCAGCCCAGCTGGCCTGAGCGACGATTAGCGCGATGGTCAGATTGACTGCTTTCATTGCCCCCTCCATCGTTGATTTTCGTCAGCACCTGACTGCAGTGCCCGGCAGCTGCCGCAGCAACCCTGCGCGGGCATGACCAGATTGACCACGGTAATAGTGCCCCGATTGCACCCCACGAGAACCGATCCTTCAGCCTGGTTCTTCATCCTCACCTGCGGCTTCAAGCCATCGACCAGTCGCAGCACCCAAGCCCATTCGATCAATTTGTATCTCCTTCGTTACATCCATTGTGACGAAAGAAGCGATCCGCAGCGGTGCGATTGGGCCGGGAAATCAGCTCTGTTTTGAGGTTCCCCCATTTGGGTGATGCGAAGCCGCTACTTCCTCTTGCGGACGGTCGTGACCGATCCGCCTGACTGGATGCCAACCTGGACACCGCCAGGCGTAGTGTTGTGCATGGTGAGGTCGCGAACGTGATTCGTTGCCTGGGCCGACGGTGCAACGCCGATCAATGCGCCCAGCGCTGCGCGGCGCACCTCAGATGTCGCTGCGCGAAAGTAGCCCAGCAAGGTCTGCTCTTCAGGCGAGAGCGACCCGGGGCCGATCTGCCCCGTCATGACGAACCACACGTCCATGCCTGCAGGAACCAGCAACGCCAGTTGCTGCGCGGTCGGGGATGAGCTGCCCTTCTCCCAGTTGATGACGGTGGTCTTGCCCACCCCAAGCATTTCTGCCAGCCGGGGTTGGGTGAGACCCAGCCGCTCCCGCTCCTGCTTCAAACGCTCGCTGAATATCATAAATATGGACCAAATGCGTTGCATGGTTCAATTATTTGAACCATAATCAGCGCCAACACGTTTCAACAACACGCCACAAGCGCCAACTTGCGGCAACAACATAGGACGCACCACCATGCCTCTTAAGACCCGCCAACAGGTACGCGACGAATTCGCGCACCAAGGCTTGTCCTTCAGTGCCTGGGCCAAGCAGCGCAGCTATTCTGCAGCACTGGTCTGCGCGATCCTCAACGATGACCAAGCCAAGCCCGCGCGCAAATGCCTGCGCGGGGAAAGCCACAACATCGCTGTGGACCTGGGCCTCAAGGTCGGCGTGAAGACGGCTTCCGTTACCAGCTCGACGGCCTTCCGCTCGTCTGCGAGCCCACGGATGGCGGCCGCAGCATGACGGTTTTGTCCTACCCCCATCTTACTGGGCCTGCACTGGTGGCCCGCATCAACGAGCTGTCGGCAGGATTTGCTTGCGAAGCACGGGAAGCCTTTGCTGCCGGTGTGGGTCGCGAGGACGATGTGTTGACCCTGCTGCTGGTCGATTCCGGGGTGTACGGACGCAACCCGGCCATGGATCAGCTGCGTGCCGAGCTCGGCCTGCCTGACCCTGTGCTGCCCTCTGCCCGTGAACACGGCGAACTCAGTCGCAGGTTGTATACGGTGCGCGACCACGGTACAGCATCTGCGACAGCAATTGGAGGCTGACATGGTCCGTCAATCCTTCACTGTACGAACACGGCACGCGCGACTGCGCTGGCCTGGTCAGCAGGTCGTCGCGGGCCAGCAGCCAGCGGACGCCGATGAGCGTGAGCAGCTCGGCCTGGTCGGGGTCGCTGCGCGCCTTGGCAACCCAGAGGTCCAGCCCGCTGCCCTTCATGCTCAGGGGGTACTGCAGGTAGCGGCTGATCTCGTCGTCCAGCTCGAATGCGGCGGCTTTGGCGACGTCGTGGTCGCGGCAAAGGGCCTCGAACGCGGCGGACAGCACGTCGGCGCCGAAGCGGATGATGAACGCCTCGTATGCCACGGCAATGGCTTCGTGAATGGACCAGCTGGTCGGCTCTTCGATCTCGGACATATCGGCTCCCTCTTGTTGGTGTCGCCACTGTATCGCCCCCAAACCCTGCGCCAGCAAGGCCAAACCGGCATTTGTTTGGACCTGGCGGTGGGGGGCCTGCGGCCATGAGTTCCAAGCCCACACGCAATTGGAAGCGCCTGCAGCCTACGAGCCTGCGCCACGCGCTGGAGCTGTGCAAGGACCACGCCCGCGAGCGGCTGAACAAGTCGGTCGAGCGCGTTGGCGAGGACATGGGCGTCTCGGACCACTGGACCCTCTACAAGTGGCTGAGCACTGGCCGTCTGCCCACCAACATGATCCGCCCCTTCGAGACCGCCTGCGGCATCGATTACGTGACGCGCTGGATCGCGGCGAGCAGTGGCCGGCTGCTGGTGGATGTGGCCACGGGCCGCAATCTGAATCACTCGGACATCGCCGAGCTGCATGAGCACTTCGCTGCCACCGTGAAGCTGCTCAGCGCCTTCTATGCCCGTCCAGGAGACCCGGCCGAGACGCTGGCCGCGATGGCGAAGCACATGGAACACATGGCCTGGCATCGCAGCAACGTGGTGCAACACGCCAACCCCCAACTGGAGTTCTGAGATGGACGCATTCGGCATTACCTACGCCCTGTCACGGCAGGTGCCCGCAATGGAGCGCGGCTTTGCTATCTGCACCGGCTATGGCGAGCTGGTGATCAACGACGGCCCGATGGCAGACCGCATCCAGGCACTCGTTCGCCAGGAGCTGGAGGCTGAACTGGCCCGGCTCGATCCCGGCCAGGCCGGCCAGGGCGAGGTGCGGCCATGAGCGGTGCATTGCCCCAGCAGCAGTCTGCCCGCCGCGCCTTGCGCCTGCTGTGGGTGCTGCAGGGCCACAGCTTCGATGGCCTGCGGCTCAAGCAGATCGCGGAGGCCATGAAGGTCTCGCCCCCAATGGCGCTGCGCGATCTGGAGATGCTGGCCGAGGAAGGCGTGGCCGAGCGCCTGCCGGGCAACCTGGAGTGCTGGCGCCTGACGCCCAAGGTGGTGCAACTGGCCCGCGCCCACGACGACTGCATGCGCCGCACCCGCCAGCGCATCGAAGACATCGACAACCGCTTCACGCGGGTCGACTGAACCGTTTCCCTTTCAATCACTGGAGCATAGATGACCGATAAAACAACAAGGGGGCGCAAAGCCCTGCCAGCAGCCGAGGTGGTGGGCCCGGATTTCGTGGGGGCGACGCCGCCCGACATGGCGGCACAGGAGGTGCAGGCGCGTGGGGCGCTGGCGGTGGTGGAGGCGAACGCAGCCGCGATGGCATTGCAGCTTGGCTATGAAGGAGCGCTGAGCGTAGGCACGTTGGAGGACGGCATCCGCTTCTACCAGCGCCGCTCGGTCGAGGCCATCCTTGAAGTGGGAAAGCGCCTGCTGCTGTTGAAGGAAGTTGCAGCACACGGTGAGTTCCTGGATCGCGTGGAACTACTCGGGTTCTCCCGCAGCACGGCTCAACGGTTTATGCAGGCAGCGGCAAAGACCAGCAAATCACCCAATTTGGGTAATTTGGCGACCCAGGTCAAAAGCTCATCAGCCTTCCTGGAACTGGTTACACACGACGACGAGGTGCTCGAAGACCTGTCGAAGATGGATGACATCGACCGCCTGAGCGCCAGCCAACTGCGCGAGCGCCTGCGCCAGACCGAGCAGGACGTGAAGTTTGCCCAAGAGAAGCGCACCAAGGCCGAGGAGCGAGCCGACAAGGCCGAGAAGAAGCTGGCTGGCAAGCGCCCGGTGGTGGTACCCCTGGACGAGCGGATCACCCCTTTCCAGACGGAAATCACCGAGCGGCAATCGCTGATCGAGAAGTCGTTGGCTGCGCACCTGGAGGCGTCTGCCGCGCTGGAGGCCTGGTGGACCGAGGAAGTGACCCAGCAGCCTGACTACGACCCCACGGTGGCTGTGCCTCTGCCACGCAGCGTGGGCCTGGTGCTGATGCATATGGTGGATGCGGCCGAGCGCGCTGCGCTGCTGGTGGGCCGGCTGCAGCACGACCTGCAGGAGCGCTTTGGCGCGGACATCGACGAGGCGCGCCAGTACCTCATGCAGCCTGGGGCCGACGATGCCGCAGCCGCCTAACAGCAGCCAGGACCACGAAGAGATGGCATCGCTCTCCCCCGAAGTTTGCGATTATCTGCGCGGCCTGGCTCGGCGCCTGGATGCGGCTGAGCACGGGGGCGCCAGCGCGCTGGTGGCCGAGGCCAGCGGTTTCCTGGGCTTCTCGACCCAGACCGTGTACCGCCATCTGCAGCGTGTTGCCGGCTGGAGCAGCGGGCGCAAGGCGCGCAGCGACAAGGGCAGCACCAGCGTGGCGCCTGAGGCGCTGGTGTCCCTGGGCTCAGTGCAGCGCATGGCAGTGCGGGAGAACAACAAGCAGACCCTGTTCACCACCACGGCCCGGGGCATGCTGGAGGCGAACGGCCAGGCCTTTGGCGTGAGCAACGGCCAGTTGAACCGGCTGCTGCGCGACCGCAAGCTGAATGTGGCGGCCCAGCGCGCGGCAACGCCGGCACAGGCGCTGCGCGCTCCATTCCCGAACCATACGCACCAGATCGACCCGTCGCTGTGCCTGGTGTACTACCTCAAGGGGCGGCAGTACATCATCCGCGACGACGAGTTCTACAAGAACAAGCTGGACAAGATTGCCCAGTTGAAGTTCAAGGTGTACCGGTACGTCTGCTACGACCGGGCCACAGCCAGCCTGATCCCCTGGTACACGGAAGCGGCGGGCGAGAACCAGCACAGCCTGTTCCAGTTTTTGATGTTCGCATGGGGCCAGCAGGCCGGCCGGCCGATGCACGGTGTGCCACGCTATCTGCTGTGGGACAAAGGCAGCGCGAACCAGAGCACGGCCATCAAGTCGCTGCTGGACGCCCTGGGTGTGACCTACCTGGACCACGAGGCCGGCAACTCGCGGGCCAAGGGCGGTTCGGAGAACGGCAACAACATCGTTGAAACGCAGTTCGAGAGCCGCCTGAAGTTCGAGCCGGTGGACAGCGTGGAGGAGCTCAACGCGGCTGGGTTTGCCTGGGCCAATGCCTACAACGCCAATCTGATCCCTGGGCAGGATACGCGCCTGCGCCGGCCGGGCCTGGCCGCGCCGGTAGCCCGGTTCGACCTGTGGCAGCTGATCACGGCCGAGCAGCTGCGCGTGCTGCCGCCGCTGGAGGTGTGCCAGGCGTTCATGCGCAGCAAGGAGGAGCCGCGCCAGGTGCGTGGGGACCAGTCGATCACCTTCAAGCACCCAGCGGCCGAGCGCACGATGGCCTACAGCCTGCGTGGCTTTGACGGCATCAACGTGGGCGACACGGTGCTGGTGCGCGGCCTGGTGTACGGCGACTGCGCGGTGCAGGTCCAGGTGCCCAGGTACGACGGCGAGATGCTGACCTACCGCGTGGAGCCGGTGACGGACTTCGACCGCTTCGGTCAGCTTGCATCTGCAGCGGAGATCGGGGCCGAATACAAGTCTGCGCCCAAGACCGAGGCCGAGCACGCGGCCACGGCGATGGACGAGGCGGCCTACCCAGGCCTGTCGGTTGACGAGATCAAGAAGGCCCGCCAGAAGCGCGTGACGCCCTTCGAGGGGAAGCTCAAGGCCCACAGCTACCTGCAGGACGTGGAGTTGCCGGCCTACCTGCCGCGCAGCGGTACCGAGATTGCCACGCCAGAACATGCCAGCGCGGCGCCCGCGCTACTGGAAGCCACCGACGCCATGTTGCGCCTGGTGAACGGTATCGGCCGCAACCTGACACCCGACGAGTTCGCCTTCATGACGGCGCGCTACTCGGCGGGTGTGCCCGAAGACCAGATCGAGGCGCTGATCGCGCAGTTCCTGGCACCTGTTGAACAACCCATGCGGGCCGCTGGTGGCCTGCGCGCCGTGTAAAGGGCGACATGCTGAATCTGAAAAAAGACCTGGCCCTGCTGAACCTGAAACAGGCGGCGATGGCGCGGCACGTGGGCATCAGCACCGCGAGCGTCTGCCTGGCCTGTAGATACAACAAATGGCCCAACGGCCAGGAGGCGGCGCTGAAAGACCGCATCCGCAAGTACCTGACGGCGAATGGCGCCACGCCAGAGATGGTGGCGGCGACGTTTGACGAAGCACCTGCAGCACCGCGCGACAACGCGGCGCTGCAGGCGATGGCGAAAGCCACTAACTCCGGCCCCCAGCCCGGCAACGACCAACCCGAGGACCCCTTCATGCTACTACGCAAGTACACGATCAACCGCGAGGCGCGCCAGCACTTCCGAATTCCACGCGACCCTTTCACGGACGAGATGCTGTGCGAGGGGGATGTTTTCCTGTCCGATGACATCCGCTATGTGCGCTCGGCCATGCGCCAGACGGCCAAGCACGGGGGCATGCTGGCGGTGGTGGCTGAGTCGGGCGGAGGCAAGAGCACGCTGCGCCAGGATCTGGCCGAGTGGATCAACAGCAGCGGCGAGCCGATCACGGTGATCGAGCCTTTCGTGATCGGCATGTCCAAGAGCGAGCGCGAGGGGCGGCCCCTGAAGTCGGCGGACATCACGGGGGCGGTGATCCGCGCCGTGGCGCCCAGCGCCACGCTGAAGATGCGCCACGAGGACCGGGCGGTGCAGATGCACAGCGTGCTGCGCGCGAGCGCTCAGATCGGCCGCAAGCATGTGCTGATCATCGAAGAGGCCCATGACCTGGCTGTGCCCACGTTGAAGCACCTGAAGCGCTTCTACGAGCTGCAGGACGGGTTCAAGAAGCTGCTCGCGATCATCCTGATCGGGCAGACGGAGCTGGGCGGCAAGCTCTCGGAAAAGAACCCCGAGGTGCGCGAGGTGGTGCAGCGCTGCGAGGTGGTGCATCTGCCGGCACTGGACAACCATGTGGAGGCGTACCTGCGCCACAAGCTGAAGCGGGTGGACATGGACTACGACGCGCTGTTCGCGCCCGATGTGGCCGACGAGATCCGCAACCGGCTGCGCCACAGCGTGCTGGAGGTGCATCGCGGCGAGCGCCAGCAGCGCACGGAGTCGCTGTGCCACCCGCTGGCGATCAACAACCTGGTGAGCGCGGCGTTGAACTCTGCGGTGCGGATCGGGGCACCCAAGGTGACGGGCGCCCTGATCGCGGCTGCGGCGAGGTCGGAATGATGCGCCGCTATCTCATCCTGATCTGCATGGGCGATGGCTCCATGGGCCGGCTGCGCGGCGAATTCGCCTCTGATTGGGAGGCGATCGACACGGTGCTGGGCTCGTTTGGCGATGCCGTTTCGGTGGTGGCGCGCCGGGAGGGCGCAGCATGAAGCGCCTGCACCCGATGACGGCGCTGGCCTGCTGGCTCGGCGTGATGGTGCTGGCCGTGCTGCTGGCCCTGGTCTACGTGGTTCATTCGGTGCACGTGAGCGATGCACGCTTGGACGCGGCGCACCTGGCCGGCATGGCCCAGGGCGCCACCATGTGCCCGGGAGGTCGGTGATGGGCGCCGAGTTTGTGAACGTGTGCGCCAGCTGCGGGGCCGAGGAGAGCATGGACGCGCTGCTGGCGCGGATGATCGACGACGAGGAGGCGCGCCACCTGGTGGCAGATGTGGTGAGCATGTCGCTGCCGCTGGGCCACCAGGTGTGCGCTACCTGCGCCTGCACAAGCCCGAGAAGCAGCGCCTGCGCATGTCGCGCGCCAAGACGATCCTGGGCGAGTTGGTGCCGGACATCATGCGCACGGCCGTGACGCGCGGCGGGCGCACCTACCTGGTGACGGCCGACGACTGGCGGGGCGGCTTCGAGGCGGTCTTTACGGCGGTGGCCAAGGGCACCCTGGCGGTGCCGCTGGCCCACAACAACTACCTGTACACGGTGGTGCTGCGTGCATCGGACCGCAGTGAGGCGCAGATCGAGGCGGACCGGGAGCTGCAGCGGCGCCTGGGCCCACGGCCGAACGTGGTGCAGATCGACGGTGGCCCTGCGGTGACTGCCGGGGCTGCGCTGCTGAGCCACCTGGACCCGGCGCTGTTGGACCTGCAGGAGCGGGACCGCCAGGCGGCAGGCCCTTCGGAAGAGGTGCGGGCCAAGATGGCGAAGCTGCTGGGCAAGTCGCCTGCGGGAGGGCCCAAGCCATGACGCGCGCCGAGATGCTCACCCTGCGCGTGGTGCTGCTGGCGCTGCTGCCGACCTACGGCCAAGCCGCAACGACCCTTGAGCTGGCAGCGACGGCCAGTGCCAGCCGCCGCGATGTACACGAGGCCCTGGAGGAGCCTCTGCAGGCCGGCCAGGTGCGCTATGACCTGTTGGCCGACACGTATGCCGCCGTGAAGCAGGGAGACGCCCTGTGAACGAACTCAATCCAGGCCGCCCGCTGGCCGAGCGCTCGGGCTTCATCACCACGCCCGTGCTCGACCTGGTCAAGCCACAGCAGTACGACCTGATGCGGGCGCCCGTGTGGACGCCCCCAGCCGCCGCGCCCGCACGGGCCGGATCTCTCAACTACAAGCGCATCGAGAGCCGTGGCTTTCGGTGCTGAGCAGGAGCAAACCATGCCAACACCCAATGATGCAGCGCGCCAGCTGAAAGCAACCGACGAGCAAGCGCTGGCCGCGTTGATTCTTGAACTGCTCGCTTTCGTGTGCACGAAGGGGCTGAACCCTTGCGTCGTCGCTGATGCGCTACTGAATGCCTATGCGCACACCGTCATCGGCACGGGAGCGCAACGCCACGCGCCTCGTGCGTTGTCGGTGATCGGTGACGTCATTGCCAGCACTGCTGGTGCCCCCAACCACGTTGCGCCTACCGCCGCACGCCACATCCATTGAAAGGAGACCACCCCATGGACATCCCCAATATGCCAGAAGGCTTCATGCGCAACGCGCAGGGCCACCTGGTGCCCCTCGACCTGGTCAAGCCCGTGGACCAGGAGCGCGACCGCCTGGTGCGCGAGCTGGTGCAGATCGCCCAGGAACTGAACGCCAAGCTGGTGGCGGCCAAGGGCAAGATTTTCGGCGACGTCGCGGCCTTTGCCGAGCTGAGTGCCGAGCAGTACGGCGTGAAGCGCGGCGGGCACAAGGGCAACATCACGCTGCACACCTTTGACGGGGCCTACAAGCTGCAGCTGGCCACCGCTGACACGATCACCTTCGACGAGCGCCTGCAGGCCGCGCAGGCCCTGGTCGATGAGTGCATCAAAGACTGGGCGCAGGGGAGCCGGCCCGAGATCATCGCGCTCGTCCAGCAGGCCTTTCAGACCGACAAGGAGGGCAAACTCAACGTCGGCAAAATCCTGGCGCTTCGTCGCCTGGAGATCACCGACGCGCGCTGGAAGCAGGCTATGCAGGCCATTGGCGAATCGATCCAGGTGATCGGCACCAAGCAGTACATCCGCTTTTACAAGCGCGTGGGGCAGACGGAGCGCTACGAGGCGATTCCGCTGGACATGGTGGCGGTATGAGCGGCGGCAGCTACTCCCCACGCGAGGGCTCTGTTACCTGGAAGGTGATCCAGTACCTCACCACCAACCCAACAGAGCACCTCTCGGCCGAGGTGATCTCGGCGAAGTTCGACTGCACCCGCACCAACGTGCACACGCTGCTGGCCCAGGCTGTCCAGGCCGAGCTGCTCAAGCGCACTGACGATGGCGAGGACGGCGAGCTGGTGTACCGCATCGGCAATGGACACTCGGAGATCAAGCCATCCGCTGCGCGGGCGCCTTCGCTCGCTGCTGCCCTGTCGCCGCTTGACACCGCACCAGATGCGGCTTGGCGTGTCCAGTCCACAACGCCTCGCGCTGAGGCGCTGGCTGCGGCTCGGGCTGGGCGAGCAGCCCCAGCGAAGCCGTTTTACACCGACCTCTCCAAGGTGGTGATCGAGAAGGGCGTGCCGCTGGTGAATCCCAAGACCAAGGTGTCTGCAATGGAATGGGCGGCGCTGTTCAACAAGATGGAGGTGGGCGACAGTTTTCCGCTTCCCACCGAGGGACGCCATGCCATAGCCCATGCAATGACGACCTACCACAAGACGTCAGACCGCAAGCTGGTGTGCCGCACCGTCGCCGATGGCCTGCGCATATGGAGGAAGGCATGACCAACGACCACATCCAGAAGTGGCTGGCGCAGGTTGGATCGGCCTATGCGGTGATCCCTCTGGTTTCCGAAGCCGCCGAGATCATCCGCTTCCTGGCCGGGCCCGATGGCGCTCTGCAGATCGCCGACCAGGCTGCGGCCGAGTTGATCTTGTCCGAGTGCTACTGCCAGGTGGATGGTGGAATCCACTACTGGCAGGTTGCGCCTGCGCAGGCAGTGATGGCCCTCGACGACGAGGATGCTGAGACAGCCCGTGCCCTGGGCTCGGCCGTTCGGTATCTGGCCTCGCGCGGCCTTCTTGCCGCCCATCCGACGAATGCGCTCCTTGTCCGCCCATTGTTGCCGGACTGGGGGTGATTTCGCAGAGGGGCAGGCGGTGGGTGCCCCGGTGTCTCCAGCACCACAACTCCCGCAACCATCGGTGCCGCCGTATCGGAGCCCTACAGCAGGCCGGCCGACGCGGTCTCCCTCCCTTCCGGGAAGGCGCTGAGATGGTCGGTTTCCCGGTGTCCGTCAACACCGGGGCGCTTCCTCAACTTTCTCTTTACGGATTTCTCAGACCATGAACAAGACTGAACTGATCGAACAAATGGCCGACAAGGCCGGTATCTCCAAAGCCGCCGCTGGCGCCGCACTGGATGCAGCCACCGAGGCGATCAAGGCCACCTTGAAGAAGGGCGGCGCGGTGACGCTGGTGGGCTTTGGCTCTTTCACGGTGACCAAGCGCGCGGCGCGCACGGGGCGCAACCCGAAGACGGGAGAGCCGCTGAAGATCAAGGCGCGCAAGTCGCCGAAGTTTTCGGCCGGCAAGGGCTTGAAGGATGCCCTGAACTGAGCCAGCCGGCTTTCTGAAGCCCCCGTATGGGGGCTTTGGTGATCCACCTGGAGCAAATGACCATGACCGCAGCCACTTCCGCCGCCACCTCTGCAGCCAACCGCCGCGCCACCCTGATCAAGCTGATCCATGTCGCCAAGCGCGAGTTGGCCCAGCACGGCCTGGACGATGTCGCGTACCGGCAGATCCTGGTGAGCGTTGGAAAGGACTCGTCGCTGAAGACGATGGCCGTTCCAGGGATGGTGGCTGTCTTGGAGCACCTGAAGGCAAGGGGGTTCGTGGTCCGTCCAAAGGCTGGCGACCGGCGCCAGGCTACCGATCCAGGCGCCCGAAAGGTGCGTGCGCTGTGGCTGTTCCTTCACCAGCTCGGTGAGGTGCGCGATCCCAGCGAGAAGGCCCTGGCGGCCTACGTGAAGCGGATCGCCAAGGTGGATGATCTGCACTGGGCCAGCAGCAGGGCGACCGACGTCCTGATCGAGACGCTCAAGAAGTGGGCGATGCGCCTGCTGCCTGGCGCGATCAAGGCGCTGGCCGACGAGGTGCTTGTGCGCCATCGGGCGCAGCCGTTCGATGCGCTGCAGCTGGCAGTGTTCTTGCGCGCCGCGAATGCGACGGTCAACTATGAGGGCTTCGACCACCACCTGTGGGCCTGGCAGGACCTCATGGAGCTGCTCGGCCGGCCCGTGGGCGGCATCGCTCAGACGATGGAGGCCAAGCGGTGATCCGTCCTGAGACGCGCACCTCCATTCGGCGCCATGAGCTGCTCGCCGACCTGGTCGACGTCGTCACGCGCCGGTTGAGGGAG
Organism: Acidovorax sp.; assembly: GCF_034519795.1. Lineage (GTDB taxonomy): Bacteria > Pseudomonadota > Gammaproteobacteria > Burkholderiales > Burkholderiaceae_C > Acidovorax. The sequence goes on along the minus strand of NZ_JAXHOB010000007.1, from coordinate 304,376 downwards.
AACGGCGTGTCGCCCAACGAGGCAGAGATCGTGGCCAACGACCTGGCCGACCACCTCGCAAAGCACTGGGGCGGCCAGGTGATCCCGTTCCCAAAGGATCTGCGACGCGAGCTGACGCGACTGGAGCTGGAGATCTACGGCAAGTTCCTGGGGGACAACTATGATGATCTGGCACGCCAGTACGACATGACCATGAGCGGCATGCGTAAGCTCATCGCCCGCATTCGTGCCAAGTTGGCGGCAGACGTTCAGAACGATCTGTTCGACCCAATCCGCGCCGCCTGAGCGGCTCCCGCCGCTCGTTACAGCCTCTGTAACGTCATTTCAAACCCCGTCCCGGCATTTCGCACCACGTCCCGGCGAATCCCGCATTTATCGCGACGTTTTGGGTTGGTTTATCTCAACTCCCTTCACTTTGGGGTAGACCTGCTTCTCGAAATGGGTCAATAGCACGCAGCTCAGTACGCGTTGTACAGTTTCCGCCTGGGGCGGCTCAGCTTTGCGAGCCGCTCATGGCACAGGTCAGGCACCATGAAGCCACTGGTTTCCCATCTCCATCGCTACAAGGCCCTTTTGTTCGACATGAACGAAACGTTCATGTTCGGCGGCGACCGCCTGGGGCCCGGCGAAGACTTCCATGCCACCTACCGGACGGTGGGCGGTAGCGCGCTGTCGGCAGAGGCGGTTGCGCATTGCGTTGGCGCATGTGTGGCGGGCTTCCTTGCCGACTATGCCAACCCGGCCCTCATTGACGACTTCCCATCCCTGCAAGAGACAATTGCCAGGCACTGCGCACAGTCCAGGCATGAGATCCAGCTTCTGGAACTTGTCATTGCAAGGCACGAGGTGGGTGCGGTCCCGGGATGGGCAGCGCAGGTGATCCTCACGCTGGCCCGGTCACACCGGCTGGGGGTGGTGAGCAACCTCTGGGCGCCCGCCCACCACTGGGAGCCCGAACTCCGCCGGTCACAGGTCGCGTCCGTATTGGAATGCCAAGTGTTCTCTTCAGACCAGCGGTCCATCAAGCCCTCCCACCGGTTGTTCCTGCAAGCGCTGCGAACGCTCGACCTGCCGCCCGAGGAGGTCCTCTTCGTCGGCGACAGCCTCGAACGGGACATTGCCCCGGCAAAAGCACTAGGGATGGCAACATGCTGGGTCACAACCTGCGACCGCTGCGCGGACGTGGCGGACTTCTGCATACCCTCGATCGCTGCGCTGACCGAGGCGCCAGACCCGGCGCTCAGGTACGTCCCGGACTGCAAGCATTGACTGTCGGGTGAGGTCAGATGCTGCGGCGATCCGATGCAGCGAAACTGGCCAGTTGCTTGATGAAATCCGCCGCCCGGATGGCCACCTCCCTCCCCCCATTCGGCCCCATCGAGATATTGACCTCCAGCATGTGCTCGAAATGCTGGATGGCGTCCATCGGCGCATAGGGGTCCAAAGGCGGCTCGTAGGCCATGTCGGTGCCGATCAGGGGGCCTGAATCCTCCCTGGAGATCATGCCGGCAGCGAACATGGTCACCTGCACCAACCCAAGGTCCTTCGGGCTGATCGCGTTGAAGTCGAACTTCGCCAGGAATTGGCGGGCGCTTTCCGGGTCGCCCATCTTGACGCCGGCCTTGTCGAGCACGGCGGCCTTCATGGCCTCCTGCGAAAAGGCGACCATGCTTTCAGGCACCGCCATGCGCTTGATCGCAGCGTCCGTCATCGCATCCCGGATTGCATCCCGCACGCGGTCCCCCGCCACCACGGGCTGGTGGCGCACGGGCTGGCCCTGGGCCGGTTGCAATGTGGGGGTGCGGATAAACATGCCGAGTCTCCTTCGGGGGCGCTCCTCGCTTCTTCGGCCATTCTGCCCAGTCCTTGAACTGCCTGGCGGGAAACAGGCCCAACATCATTAACAGGTAGTAACATTCAAACCTAGGGGAGAGGCCGAGCCGGGGCATGGACACCCATCCGGCGGCAGGGTACGGCCGATTGCTCAACGTCCCAAAACACGCCAGCATCGACCCTCATTGCAAGGCCCCTGCCCTCACCGCCGCACCCATGAAACGCTTCTACGTCGTTGCCTCGGTCCCCCTGCTGCTGGCGGCGTTGATTCCCATTGCGGCGTCGCTCTACCTGGCCCAGCGCAAGGCCCATGACGACCAGATCGCCTACCTGACCTCGCTGGCGGACGAGGTGCTGCGCCGGGGCATCGCTTCGCGCCAGCAGCTGGTGGCGGCGTTGAACGAGTTGGACAAGGACGCGAGCCCGCCCTGCAGCCAGGCCAGCCTGGCACGCATGCAGCAGATGGTGGGTACCTCGTTCTACCTGCAGGGCATGGGCTCGGTGGTGGACGGTCAGTTGGTCTGCAGCACGCTCACCCTGGGCAGCGGGCCGGTGCCGCTCCCGGGCAAGCCCATGGTCACCTCGACCGGCATCTCCAGCTGGATCGGGGCGCGGCTGCCGTTTGCGCCGGAACAGCCCTTCAACATCTATGCGCGCAACGGCCACGCAGTGATCATCCACCCGGGCATCGTGATCGACATGCCGGTGCTGCATGCCGACGTGTCGCTGGGCCTGGCGATCATCGCGCCCAAGGCGCTGATCCGCTCCCGGGGGCCGCTGCAGGAGACCTGGCTGGACCTTTACCAGGCGCCAACCCACAGCCTGGTGGAAAGCGACACGCACCACATCGTGTTTCGCAGCTCGAAAGAGAACAACATCGTCGCCCTGGCCGCTGCGCCCAAGGCCCTGGCCTACGAGGGCCTCGCGGACCAGGCGCTGGTACTCGCGCCGCTGGGGCTGTTTGCCAGCGCCACCCTGGCGCTGGGGGTGGCGGCGCTCACGCGCTGGACCCTGTCCTCCCGGTCGCGGCTGCGCGCGGGCCTCAGGCGGCGCGAGTTCTTCGTGCTCTACCAGCCCATCGTGGACCTGCAGACCGGCCAGTGGGCAGGCGCCGAAGCCCTGCTCCGCTGGCGCCGCAACAACGGTACGCTGGTCCCACCCGACGAATTCATTGCCGAGGCCGAGCGCACGGGCGTGGTCGCGCACATCACCCGCTACGTGATGGACCGCGTGCTCGAAGACCTGCCCGATCTTCTCAAGGCCAGCCCGGGCTTCCACGTCAGCCTGAACCTCTCGCCCCAGGACCTGGTGGCCGATGGGCCCGTGCAGTACCTGCAGCAGCGCTTCGAAGCCATCGGGATGCCGCCCGGCTCTCTGATGCTGGAGGTCACCGAGCGCGGCCTGGTGGACATCGAGGCTGCCAGGCCCGCGCTGCAGGCGGGCCGGCAGATCGGCGCATCGATCGCCATGGACGACTTCGGCACCGGCTATTCGAGCCTGTCCATGCTCGAATCCATCGACATCGACACGCTCAAGATCGACCGCATCTTCATTGCCAGCATTGGCGCGCAGGCGGCCATCAGCCCGGTCACCACGCACATCATCGAGATGGCGCAGAAGCTGGAGCTGGACTTGATCGCCGAAGGGGTGGAAACCCAGTTCCAGGCCGACTTCCTGCGCGAGCGCGGCGTGCGCCATGCGCAGGGCTGGCTGTTTGCCAAGGCCATGCCGCTGGCCGAACTGTTGACGGGCTTGAAGACCCAAGCCGGCCGGTAGACAGACTCAGGCGCCTTTTTTCGCCCTCGCCGCAGGCGGTAGCACGCTGGCACACACCCGGTGCAGCGCGGCGACAGCCGCCGCCCGTGCGCCGGGATGCTCGCCGGCCGGATGGCGCGCGAGCCAGCGCGCCAGCTCGTTGATGGCGCCGTTCAAGGCCGAAGCGCAGGCATCGACCTCCAGCGGTGCCAGACCCGCGGGCGCCAGAATCTCGGCAACCACGGCATGCAGCTGCTGGTAGCCATGGCGCCCGTCAAGCTCTGCCCAGGCCTGCGCGCCCAGCACCGAGGGGCCGTCGATCAGCAGCACCTGGCGCGGGCCGGGGTGGGATACGGCGTCGATCCAGGCCAGCGCGCCCGCCATCAGTTGGTCTGCAGGATCGGCCTGGCCATCGGCCGCCCCGTCGATGGCGGCACTGAGCTCAGCATGCACGGCCTCGCAGACGGCCACGAACAAGTCCTTCTTGTCGCGAAAGTGGTGGTACAGCGCGCCGCGCGTGAGGCCCGTGGCCACCAGCAGGGCTTCGGTGGAGGTGGCGGCATAGCCGTCCCGCTCGAACAAGGCGCGCGCCGCCGCAATGAGTTTGGTGCGCGACTGGGCGCCCTGCTCCAGCCGCCGGTTGCCCGCCGCAGAGTTGGAAATGGATTTTCCTGTTGACATACAGACTGTATGTATCTATATTTGATTGAACATACAGACAGTATGTACCCGATTGATGTCCGCAGTCCATCCGTTTCACACCCCAGGAGCCACCATGCCCACCCCCTCCCCCACCACCCTTTCGCAACTGACCTCCGCCTACCCCCTGGTCACCACCGCCAGCGTGCAGGCCTCGCGCGACTTCTTCGTGCAGCACCTGGGCTTCGAGGTGGTGTTCGAGGCCTCGTGGTTCGTGCTGCTGTCGCGCGCCAGCACCGAAGGCGGTGCCACCTCGATCGCCTTCATGGCGCCCGACCATCCCTCGCGCCCGCCGGGCCCCGAGGTCTTCAGCGGCCAGGGCCTGCTGCTCACCCTGCAGGTGGACGATGCCCGCCGCGAAGAAGCCCGCCTGCGCGCGGCCGGCGTGGAAATCGCCTACGCCGTGCAGCATGAGCCCTGGGGCCAGGTGCGCTTTCAGGTGCGCGACCCGTCGGGCCTGGTGCTCGACATCGTGGAGCAGGCCGAGCCTGCCGAAGGCTTCTGGGACCCGTACATGGCTGGCTGACCATGGCTGATGCAACCACCCCAGGGCCCGTGCGCGCCCTGCTGGCCATCTCCTGGCCGCTGATCGCCACCTACTCGCTGCAGGCCGTGATCGGGGTGACCGATACCTGGTTTGCCGGCCGCATTTCTGCCGACGCACTCGCGGGGCTGGGGGCGCAGACCTTTCTGAACCTGGCGGTGTTCGTTCTTTTGGGGGGCGTGGCGTTTGCCGTGCAGGCGCCGGTGGCCCAGGCCATGGGCGCCGGCCAGACGCACGTTGCGCGGGGATACCTGCCCGCAGGCCTGCTGGCTGCGGCCTGCACCCTGCCCTGTTTTATGGTGCTGGCATGGGCCGGGCCCTGGCTGTTTGCGCTGTGGCAACTGCCTGCGGAGTCTGCCGGGCAGGCCGCAGAGTACTGGCAGCCGCGCATGGCGGGCGGCATAACGGTGGTGCTGCTGTTCGCGGTGTCGAGCTACCTGGCTGGCCTGGGAAACACGCAGGGCAGCCTGTGGGCCAACCTGGCGGCGGCCGTGGCCAATGTGCCGCTCAACCAGTGGCTGATCTTCGACGCGGGCCTGGGCCTGGCGGGCTCGGCCCATGCGTCCACTTTGGCCAACCTGATCGGCGTGGCGGTGGGGTTGGCCTGGGTTGCACGCGCGGGCTGGAGGTCGTCCTTCGCGGGCTTGCGAGGCCGCACTGCGGAGCTATGGCACACCGGCATGCCCATCGGCGTGGCGGCCGCGGCCGACGTGCTGGCGATGGCGCTGTTCCAGCTCATGATGTCGCACATCGGCCCGGCCGAGGGGGCGGCCACCTTGCTGCTGCTGTCACTCACCGGCCTGGCCTTCTGGCCCGCGCTGGGCCTGGCCACGGGCAGCGCCACGCTGGTGGGGCATGCCTTGGGAGCGGGCCAGCCGCACCAGGTCGGTCCCCTGGTACGTGCAAGCCTGTGGCTGATGGCGGGCTGGATGGCCCTGGTGGGCGCCGCCATGGTGCTGGCCGGGCCGCCCTTGCTGGCAGCACTGCTGGGCAGCGATGCCGGACCCGCCGGCCAGGCCGCGCTGGCGCTGGCCACCTCGCTGCTCGGGCTGGTGGCCGCGTACCAGGTGCTCGATGCCATCAACCTGGGCAGCGCCTTTGCGCTGCGGGGGCTGGGCGACGTGCGCTGGGCCAGCGCCGTCAACACGGTGTGCTCTCTGCTGCTGTTTGTGCCGCTGGCGGCATGGTTGTCGCTTGATGCGCTGGGCACCGGCGTGCCGGCCATGGGCTGGGGGGTTTGGGGCGGCTGGGTGGCCGCGGCACTGCTCAGCGCGGTGCTGGCTGCGGCCTTCCACGCACGGCTGCGGTGGGTGCTGCGCGGCTTGCAGTCGGTCAGCGCCGCTCGTCGTCCGGCGTGAACACCTGGCCGGCCACCATGTCCCATTCGGCGATCTGCTCGTTGGCAGCGATCAGCCGGCCCACCAGCAGCTTGATGAAGGCCTTGTCGAAGCGCGACTGCAGGTCTTCGGACGCCTCGCGCAGCGCGGGGTTGCGGATCTTGAGCACCAGCACCTCGGTCTCGGCGACGGCGGTGGCGGTGCGCTGGCGGTTGTCGGGGCGCAGGTAGGTCATCTCGCCCAGGGTCACGCCCGCGCCCAGGGTGCTCAGGGTCCAGCCCTGGCGGCTCACGGTCACCCGGCCTTCGATGAGGATGCAGAACGAGTCGCCGGGCTGCCCTTCGCGCATGAGCACGGTGCCCTGCTCCAGCCGGCGCCAGTTGCCCAGGCGCATCAGCTCCCACAGCGCCACGTCGTGAAAATCGGCAAAGAAGGGCAGCTCGCGCAGGCGCCCGAAGCGCTCGGCCTCGGTGTCCTGCGAGCGCTGGCGCGGCAGGTCGCGGTGGGCATCGAGCAGCGCCTGGGCAAAGTCGCCCCAGGTGGCGAAGCGGTCGGCCGGCTTCTTGGCCAGGGCGCGCAGCAGCACCGCGTCCACATGCCCGGGCAGCGAGGCGCGCAGCAGGCTCGGGGGCGTGGGCTCTTCGTGGCTGATCTTGTAGAGCGTGGCGAAGTCGGTCTCGCCGTCGAACGGGCGGCGCCCGGTGAGCAGCTCGTACACCACAATGGCCAGCGAGAACATGTCGCTGTGGTGCGTCAAATCTTCCTCGCGCACCTGCTCGGGCGACATGTAGGATGGCGAGCCCACCATGCCCGAGAGCTGCGTGGCATCGCTGCGCAGCGACAGCGCGGCGCCGAAGTCGGTGAGCTTGACGTCGCCGTTGGCGGCCAGCATCAGGTTGGCGGGCTTGATGTCGCGGTGTACCAGGCCTTCGCGGTAGGCGTATTCGAGCGCATTGCAGCACTTGAAGGCGATGTCCAGCACCTGGGGCACGGGCAGCAGCGCATCGGCCCGGGCATGGGCCGCCAGGGCCTGGCCGTCCACATATTCGAGCACCAGGTAGGGTTGGGCGGCGTCCTCGTCGGCATCGAGCAGGCGCACGATGTGGGGGTGCTTGAGCCGGCCGGACATGGCCGCCTCGTTGCGCAGCAGGCGCCGGTAGCGCTCGGCCTGGTCGGGCTGGGCCAGCAGGTGGGCATGCATCTGCTTGATGGCCACGCGCTTGCCGCGGAACCCGTCGAGCCCCAGGTACACGATGCCGCTGGCGCCGCGCCCGAGCTCGCGCTCGATGCGGTACTTGCCGATGGTCGGGGGAATGAGGGTGGGCGTGGCGGTCATGGGCATCCGGGTGGCGATGGCCTCATTGTGGCAAAAGCAGCAGCCTGCAACCGTGTTCCGCCCGCGCAACCGTGGCTTTTTGCACGCAGGCAGCGTTCCACGGTGTGCCGCCCCCTGTTCCGTTTCTGAACAAGGGCTGTGCCATGGCACACCCCGTACAGGGCCCAGGCGCCGCTGCCCGGCACCGCTACAGCCGCATGGATGCTGGGTTTGCGCGTGGGTGCCACATCTGCCCCCCGGCTGGCACGGGCATTGCGCCCATCAGCCGGTGCAGGCCCGCACCCGGGCCCGGCACAACCCAACCACCGCAGGAGACAAACACATGAACATGGCAGAAATCGCGAGCCTCGGCATCGCCAATCCCTACAAGAAGCAATACGGCAACTACATCGGCGGCCAGTGGGTGGCCCCCATCGACGGGCAGTATTTCGAGAACAGCTCGCCCATCAACGGCCAGGTGTTCACCGCCATCCCGCGCTCCAACGACAAGGACATCAACGCCGCGCTCGACGCCGCGCACAAGGCCAAGACCGCCTGGGGCAAGACCTCGACCACGGACCGGGCCAACATCCTGCTGAAAATCGCCGACCGCATGGAGGCCAACCTGCTGACCATCGCCGTGGCCGAGACCATCGACAACGGCAAGCCGCTGCGCGAGACCATGGCGGCCGACATCCCCCTGGCCATCGACCACTTCCGCTACTTTGCGGGCTGCATCCGTGCGCAGGAAGGCGGCATCAGCGAGATCGACCACGACACCATGGCCTACCACTTCCACGAGCCGCTGGGCGTCGTCGGGCAGATCATTCCCTGGAACTTCCCGATCCTGATGGCGGTGTGGAAGCTGGCCCCGGCCCTGGCCGCCGGCAACTGCGTGGTCTTGAAGCCCGCCGAGCAGACCCCTGCCTCCATCCTGGTGCTGCTGGAGATCGTTGGCGACCTGCTGCCGCCCGGTGTGCTCAACGTGGTCAATGGCTTTGGCCTGGAGGCCGGCAAGCCGCTGGCCAGCAGCCCGCGCATCGCCAAGATCGCCTTCACGGGCGAGACGACGACCGGCCGGCTGATCATGCAGTACGCCAGCCAGAACATCATCCCGGTGACGCTGGAGCTGGGCGGCAAGAGCCCCAATGTGTTCTTCGAGGACGTGATGGACGCCGACGACGGCTTCTTCGACAAGGCGCTCGAAGGTTTTGCCATGTTCGCGCTGAACCAGGGCGAGGTCTGCACCTGCCCGAGCCGCGCGCTGGTCCAGGAGTCGATCTACGAGCGCTTCATGGAACGGGCGCTCAAGCGCGTGGCCGCCATCAAGCAGGGCCACCCGCTGGACAAGGGCACCATGATCGGTGCGCAGGCCTCGCAGGAGCAGCTCGAAAAGATCCTCTCCTACCTCGACCTGGGCAAGCAGGAGGGCGCGCAGTGCCTGATCGGCGGCGAGCGCAACCACCTCGCAGGTGACCTGGCCGGCGGCTACTACATCAAGCCCACGGTGTTCAAGGGCCACAACAAGATGCGTATCTTCCAGGAAGAGATCTTTGGCCCCGTGCTGTCGGTCACCACCTTCAAGACCGAGGAAGAGGCGCTGGAGATCGCCAACGACACGCTGTACGGCCTGGGCGCAGGGGTGTGGAGCCGCGACGGCAACCGCGCCTTTCGCATGGGCCGTGGCATCCAGGCCGGGCGCGTGTGGACCAACTGCTACCACCAGTACCCGGCGCACGCGGCCTTCGGCGGCTACAAGCAGTCGGGCATCGGCCGCGAGAACCACAAGATGATGCTGGACCACTACCAGCAGACCAAGAACCTGCTGGTGAGCTACACGCAGGCGCCGCTGGGCTTCTTCTGAGCACGCGCAGCATGGCCCACGAGGCACCCCGGCAAGGCCATGGCACGGACCCACCGGTCCGTGTCACGACCACGCCCGCGGCCCTGGAACTGATCGCGCGGCTGCGCGAACAGCACGGCCCGCTGATGTTCCACCAGTCGGGCGGTTGCTGCGATGGCAGCGCGCCCATGTGCTTTGCGCGCGGCGAGTTCCTGGTGGGTGATTCCGACGTGCTGCTCGGGCATGTGGGTGGCGAACCCTTCTACATGAGCCGGCCGCAGTTCGCGGTGTGGGAACACACGCAGCTGACCATCGACGTGGTGCCCGGCGGGGGCGGCATGTTCTCGCTGGAGCGGCCCACGGGCCTGCGCTTTCTGATCCGCTCGCGGCTGTTCAGCGATGAAGGGACGGCGCTGCTGAAGCCAAACCCGGTGGCCTGAACCCTGGCCATGCCTTCGAGGCCTTCCGGCGGTATGCTCGCGCAAAGACCTTACCGAAGGAGACCCCCGTGACCGCACATGCCACCACGTTCCGCGGCCTGCACGCCAGCGCCACCCTGCTGCGCCTGCCCAACGCCTGGGATGCCGCCAGCGCCAGGCTCTTCGAGAGCCTGGGGGCCACGGCCATCGCCACGACCAGTGCGGGCGTGGCATGGTCGCAAGGGTACCCTGACGGCTACGCCATGCCCGTCGAGGTGGTGCTGGCGTTCGCTAAGAACCTGGTGCGGGTGCTGCAGGTGCCCTTGTCCGTGGACATGGAAGACGGCTATTCGGACGACCCGGCACAGGTGGCAGACCTGGCAGCGCGGCTGGCCGAAGTGGGCGTTGCCGGCATCAACCTGGAAGACGGGCGCAAACCTGCGGCGCTGCTCGCCCGCAAGGCCGAGGCGATCCGGGAGCGGCTGGCCAAGGACGGGCTGGACCTGTTCGTCAACGCGCGCACGGACGTTGTCCTCGCGCGTCTGGTCGATGAAGGCAGCCAGGTCGGCGAAGCGATCGCGCGCGGCAACCTGTACCGCAGCGCGGGCGTGGATGGCCTGTTCGTCCCCGGGCTGGCCGATGCCGCGCAGATCCAGGCCGTCGTGGCCGGAGTCGACCTGCCGCTGAACCTGATGGCCTGGGGCGGCCTGGCCAACGCCACGCAGCTGCAGGCCCTGGGGGTGAAGCGGCTCAGCGCGGGCTCCGGCATCCCGCAGGTACTGTGGGGCCATGCGGCGAAGCTGGCGACGGATTTCCTGCAAGGCGGTGAGTCCGACAAGCTGCAGGGGCAGATCCCCTATGGGCAGATGCAGGGCCTGTTCAGCTGAGCTTGGCGGTGATCACGCGGCCTGCGCGCGCAGGTAGCGGTACACGGTATTGCGCGACACGCCCAGCGCACGCGCCACGGCCGACACATTGCCGCCCTGCGCGGCCAGGGCCTGCATGATCGCGGCGGCGGTGATGGCCTGCAGAGGCTGTGCGGCGGGTGCGGGCGCGGCCGACACCGCTGGTGAAACAGCCTCCTCGCATTCCTCCAGAAAATCCTCGGGCAGGTGCTCGCGCCGGATGGCGGTATCGCCCTCGGCCATCAGCGCCGCCGTGCGCAGCACATTGGTCAGCTGGCGCAGGTTGCCGGGCCAGGCGCAGCGTGCGAACAGGTCCATGACCTCGGGGCACACCGGCAGCGGCGGCGCGGCGGACTCGGTGCCCGATTGCACAATGCGCTGCACGATGACGGCCAGGTCGCTGCGCTCGCGCAGTGCGGGCAGGCGTACCACCAGGCCGTTCAAGCGGTAGTACAGGTCCTGGCGAAAACTGCCCTCGGACATCATGGCGCGCAGGTTGCGGTGGGTGGCGCAGACCACCTGGATGTCCACCTCGACCTGGCGCGTGCCGCCCAGGGGCGCCACGCTGCGCTCCTGCAGCACGCGCAGCAGGCGGGCCTGCAGCGCCAGCGGCATATCGCCGATCTCGTCGAGGAACAGCGTGCCGCCATGGGCCTGCACGATCTTGCCGGGGCTGCCCTTGCGCCGTGCGCCGGTGAAGGCGCCTTCCTCGTAGCCGAACAGCTCCGACTCGATCAGCGATTCGGGGATGGACGCGCAGTTGACTGCCACGAACGGCGCCTGTCGGCGCGGCCCGTCGTGGTGGATGGCGCGCGCCAGCAGCTCCTTGCCGGTGCCGGTCTCGCCCAGGATCAAGGTGGCGATGTCGCGGCCCAGCAGCTTGGTGACCCGGTCAATGGCCAGGGCCAGCGCGGGGTCGCCGGTGTTGAGGTAGCGCAGGCCCGAGAGCCCTGTCGAACGGGCAGGCCGCACCTGGATGGGAGCCCTGGCCGGCTCGGTTGCACCGCCGGACCACAGGCGCTCGGCCTGCGGCCGGACCTCGGGCCGGGCCATCACCGCCACGCCGCCGGGCAGGCGCAGTGTGAGTAGCGCGCCAGGTGCCCTGCGGCCATGGTCGAGCACGCCCGCCATGTCCATCCCGAACAGCGAGGCAAAGGTATGGGCCTGCAGCGCGCTGTGCGACAGGCCCAACTGGAACTGCCCGCTGCGGTTGGCCGAGAGAAAGCGCCCGTCGGTGCTGAAGGCTGCGAGCCCCTCCATCAGCGTGCCCAGAAACTCGGGCCGCGCATGGAAGTGCAGGCGCACCGCGTCCGCGTGCACCTGGTTCCAGAGGTGGTTTTCCACCATCTGGGCGGACATGCGCACCAGCGCCATGGTGTGCTTGCTCTGGCTGCGGTGGTCGCCGCTCACGTCGAGTGCGCCCAGCGCCCTGCCCTGCGGGTCCAGGATGGGCACGCACGAGCAGGTGAGGAACTGGTTGGCCCGCAGGTAGTGCTGGCCGGCATGCACCTGCACCCCCTGCCCCAGCGCCAGCGCGGTGCCAATGGCATTGGTGCCCTTGCGCTCCTCGGTCCACACGCCGCCGGGGCGCAGGGCCACGCGGTCGGCCCGGGCCACGAAATCGTCGTCGCCCAGCGCGTGCAGGATCACGCCTTCGGGGTCGGTGAGCAGCACCATGCTGTGGGTGCCGGCGATCTGGTGGTAGAGCGTCTCCATCACCGGCAGCGCATGGTCGGTCAGCACCTTATTGCGCTGCAGCGCGCATTGCAGGTCCGCTCCAGCCAGGGGCATAACGTCCATCACGTCCTGCTCGCGCAGCCCGTAGGCGGCCGAGCGGGCATGGGCGTGCGGTATCAGGTCCTGCGGTGGAATCGCCAGCAAGGGGCTGGCGAGCACTCCTGCAGACGCGGCAGCATGCTCCAGATGCATAGGTTTGTCTCCTTGCGGCCGTGGCAGTTGGCACCGCCCGGCAATTCGGAGAACCTTAGCACGCCTACCTTGGCGCCAGCTTGCACGCGCCAGCCGGCACCAGGGTTTTCAGGCCAATGCCTGTTCGAAGTCCGCCAGCAGGTCTTCGATCTCCTCCAACCCCACGGACAGGCGGACCATGCCGTCGCCAATGCCCATGTTGGCGCGCACGGCAGGGCCCGCCTCCCAGAAGATGGTGTGCGCCACGGGGATGATCAGCGTGCGCGTGTCGGCCAGGCCCGTGGCCTTGATCGGCAGTTGCAAGCGGTTGCAAAAAGACAGGCATTGGTCGGCATCGCGCAGCTCGAAGGCCAGCAGCCAAGAGCCAGCCTTGAAGTGCTTGCGCGCGATCGCATGCTGCGGGTGCGATTCGAGCATCGGGTAATGCACGCGGGCGATGGCGGGGTGCTGCTCCAACCACTGGGCCAGGGCCAGGGCGGTGGCGCTGGTGCGGTCCATGCGCAGGGCCAGGGTCTCGGCGCCCAGCGCCAGTTGGTGCGCGGCCTGGGACGAGAGCATGCCGCCCATGTCGCGCAGGCCCTTCTTGCGGATCTGCTGCAGGCCCCAGCCCTTGGCGTCGCCCTTGCGGTAGGGGGCAAAGATGTTGGGGTAGCTGCTCCAGTCGAACAACCCGGTGTCGGTGACCGCGCCGCCCAGGGCATCACCCAGGCCGCCGATGCTCTTGGTCAGCGAGTTGATCACCAGGCCTGCGCCCACGGTGACGGGGCGAAACAGGTAGGGCGAGGCGACGGTGTTGTCCACCACGTAGAGCAGGCCGCGCTCCTTGCACAAGGTGCCGATGGCTTCGAGGTCGGGGATCTGCGTGCCGGGGTTGGCGATGGTCTCCACGAACACCATGCGCGTGTTGGGGCGCACGGCCGCTGCCACCTGGGCGGCGTCGGTCACGTCCACGGTGGTCACTTCGATGCCCAGGTCGGCCAGGGTGCCGAACACGCTGTTGGTGTTGCCGAAGACGAACTTGCTGGCCAGCAGGTGGTCGCCCGCCTTGAGCAAGGTGAGGAACACCGCGCACACGGCCGCCATGCCGGTCGAGAACACGATGGAGCCCTGCCCGCGCTCCATCTGCGTGACCTTGGCTTCGAGCGCCGCCGTGGTGGGCGTGCCCTGGCGGGCGTAGTTGAAGCCGCCCTTGATCGTGCCCTGGAACACGCCTATCAGGTCCTCCACCTTCTCGTAGCCGTATTGCACCGAGGTGTGGATGGGTTGGTGCACCGCACCGTACTCGGCGCCGGCCAGGCGGTCGGCATGCACGATCTCGGTGGTGAACTGGCGGGTGGGCTTGTCGTTGCTGCTGCTGCTCATGGGAATGCGGGCCTGCTCGGCAGGCCTGAAAAAAGGAAGGTTCTCAGCGCTCAGGCGCGATGTGTTCGGCGTAATCGTACAAGGCGCCCAGGATGTCCTGGGTGCGGTCGTCGTCGGCAGTCTCCGACAGCTTGTCGATCTCGGTGAACAGCTGCTCCACCGTGCGGGCGCCGCCGGCACCGTCGAACAGGCAGGCCGCGCGGTGCGCCTCCCAGCGCTCCTGCTCCTCGGGCGACAGCGTGGCGGGGAAGTTGCGCGCACGGTAGCGCCACAGCAGTTCCTTCAAACGCGGGTCGTCGAACGAGGGGCGCGTGCGCGCCAGCTTCTCGCCGCTCATGGCGCGCATGTCGTTGAGCTGGCGCCGGTCGCCATTGCCCACGAAGCCGCCATACAGGTCCTGGTCCACGTCGGGCGTGGGCTCTTCGGGCCGGGCGAACACCTGGGGCCAGATGCCGCTCATGTCGGGCAGCACGCGCGCGATCTCGGCGTGCTGGGCGGCCTGGGCCAGGTCCATGTTCCAGTGCCGGGCGCGCTCGGCCGTGAGGGTGTTCACGTTGCCCACCACCATGGGCGACTTGTTCAGGTGGATGGTCTTGATGGGCAGGCGCGTAACGCCCTCGGGCAGGTCGGCCGCGCGCGAGAACATGCGCAGGCGGATCTCCTCCACGCCCATGCTGGCCAGCGGCTTGGGGTCGTGTGCCAGGTCCCAGGCGATCAGCTCGTTCTTGTTGGTCGGGTGGCTGGCCAGCGGCCACATCACGGCCAGGCAGCCGCGCTCCACCGGGAACATGCCCGACACATGCAAAAACGGCTTGGCCGTGATGGCCGTGGCCGGCAGGCGCAGCTCGGCCGCCACGCGGTCCTTCTTGTGCAGGCTGAGCGCGAAGTCGAACAGCTTGGTGTTGTGCTGGCGGATGAGCCGCGCCAGGGCGATGGTGGCGCGCACGTCCGACAGGGCATCGTGCGCGGCCTCGTGCAGCAGGCCGTTGGCCTTGGACAGGTGCTCGAGCTTGAAGCTCGGCGCGCCGTCTTCCTTCTTGGGCCAGGTGATGCCGTCGGGGCGCAGGGCGTAGGTCATGCGCACCACGTCCAGCAGGTCCCAGCGGCCGCACTGGTTCTGCCACTCGCGCGCATAGGGGTCGATCAGGTTGCGCCAGAACATGAAGCGCGTGATCTCGTCGTCGAAGCGGATGGTGTTGTAGCCCACGCCGATGGTGCCGGGGCGGGCCAGTTCGGCCTCGATGCGGGCGGCGAAGGCGTGCTCGGGCATGCCCTGCTCCAGGCACTGCTGGGGCGTGATGCCGGTGATGAGGCACGACACCGGGTCGGGCAGGTAGTCGTTGGCCGGCTGGCAGAAGATGTTCAGCGGCTCGCCGATCTCGTTGAGGTCGGCATCGGTGCGGATGGCGGCGAACTGCGCGGGCCGGTCGCGCCGCGTGTTGGCGCCGAAGGTTTCGTAGTCGTGCCAGAGGAAGGTATGCATGGAATGAAATTGCTACGGTCAGAAACACCGGAACCCGCAAGTATGCCGGGCACGGGACAATGGGGCATGCCCATTTCGCTTGCCCCCCATTTTGCCCGCCGCTTCCTGCATGTTGCACCCCACTCCGCCCTGACTGCCTTGGCCCTGGCCTGCGCCCTGTCAGGCTGCGCCACACCACCCGCGCCCACCGCGCCCACCGCGCCAGTCGCGGCGCCGGCACCGCGCCCCACGGCACCACCCGTTGCAGCCCCCGCCCCGGTCACCAGCCCTGCACCCCAGGACGCCGAGCAGGCCGGCTTTGCCGCCTGGATCGCCGGCTTCTCGCGCGAGGCCCTGGCCGCGGGCATTCGGCCGGCCACCGTGCAGCAGGTGCTGGCCCATGCCACGCTGCAGCCGCGCGTGATCGAGCTCGACCGCGCCCAGCCCGAATTCAACCGCACGCCCTGGGCCTACCTGGACAGCGCCGTGTCGGCCCAGCGCATCGCCCAGGGGCAGGCCAAGCGGGCCGAGCACCAGGCGGCCATCGACGCCGCGGCCACGCGCTATGGCGTGCCCTCTTCCATCATCACCGCCATCTGGGGCATGGAGAGCAACTACGGCAGCAACTTCGGCACGTTCCGTGCCGTCGATGCGCTGGCCACGCTCGCTTTCGAGGGCCGCCGCGCCGCCTGGGCGCGCAGCGAGCTGCTGGCGGCCCTGCGCATCCTGGACCAGGGCGACATCAGCGACGAGCGCATGGTGGGCTCCTGGGCCGGCGCCATGGGCAACACACAGTTCCTGCCCTCGGTCTTTCTGGCCTATGCGGTCGATGCCGATGGCGACGGCCACCGCGATATCTGGGGCAGCATCCCGGACGTGGCGGCCTCCACCGCCAACTTCCTCGCGCGCATGGGATGGCAGGCCGGCCAGCCCTGGGGCGTGGAGGTGCGGCTGCCGCCGGGCTTCGACTACGCGCGCGCCGAGCAGACCGTGCGCCAGGCGTCCACGCAGTGGGCGGCCGAGGGCGTACAGACCGTGGATGGGCAACCGCTGCCCGCGCTGGACGCGGCCTCCATCGCCACGCCGGCCGGCGCGCGCGGCCCGGCCTTCCTGGTGGGGCAGAACTTCCGCACCATATTGCGTTACAACAACTCGGTGAGCTATGCGCTCGGCGTGGGTCTGCTGGCACGCCAGATCGACGGCGGCAGCGGCGTGGCCGCCGCCTGGCCGCGCGAGCTCGCGCCGCTGTCGCGCAGCCAGATGCAGCAGATGCAGACCCTGCTCAACCAGCGCGGCTTCAACGCCGGCACGCCCGACGGCGTGATGGGCCCGGCCACGCGCGCCGGGCTGCGCCAGTACCAGCAGAGCCTGGGTGCGGTGGCCGATGGCTACCCGACCACCGAGTTGCTGCAGCGGCTTGCCGCGCCCTGACCGCAGCGATGTTTAACAAACACATACAATCGCGCCCTGTTGGTGCTCGCAGTCCTTTTCTGGAGTGCAGTTCAACGGGAAGCAGGAGGGCTTGGCAACAAGCCTGACCTGCGCTGCCCCCGCAACGGTCGGTGGAAGAGCCTTACGGCTCGGCATCCTTCATCAAGCCACTGGGCGCCAACGGCGCCTGGGAAGGCAAGGGACGCTTTTTCCACCCAGCCCGGATACCGGCCAACGAAGTGGCTTGCAGGCCTGCCTGCAAACCGTTCAGTCCAGACCCGGCGGGGATGCCGGGGAGGACGCCCCTGTATCCGTTGCCCCATGAATCCCCACTTTTGCCGCCCCTCGGCCGGGCATGCGCCCGCGCGCTTCCATGTCTCGTGCCTGTATGGCGCCGTTCTCACGTTGGCAGCCGCCACGGGCGCACAGGCCCAGACGGCCACCCTGGCACCGGTCACCGTGCAGTCCGGCGCCTTCATCGACACACCCCAGGCGCTGACCACGCCCACCAGCACCGGCAGCCGCCTGGGCCTCACGGCGCTGGAGACCCCGGCCTCGATCGAGGTGCTCGAGGGCGAGACCATCCGCCAGCGCGGTGACCAGTCGATTGCCGACGCCGCCTCGCGCGCCACCGGCATCACGCAGACGGCCTCGGCCGCCGGTGGTGCCCTGGTGGCGCGCGGCTTTGCCGGCAATACCTCGGTCATGCGCCTGTACGACGGCACGCGCCAGTACGTCTCGGGCGGCACCGTCACCTTCCCCTTCGACCCCTGGCAGGCCGAACGCGTGGAGGTGCTGCGCGGCCCCGCGTCCATCATGTTTGGCGAAGGTGCCATCGGCGGCGCCATCAACACCGTGCCCAAGAAGCCCACGCGCGGCCCTATCTCCAACGAAGTGCACCTGGCCTACGGCTCGCAGGACACGGTGCGCACGGCTTTCGGCAGCGGCGGCGCCATCAACGAGCAGTGGTCGTACCGCGTGGACCTGTCGCACAACCGCTCGGACGGCCATGTGGAGCGCGGCGGCTCCAGGTCGCTGGTGGCCGCCGGCGCCCTGCGCTTCGATGTCACGCCCGACCTGCGCTTGACGCTGTCGCACGACTACGGCCACCAGGAGCCGGCGCCCTACTTCGGCATCCCCCTCGTCAACGGCCGCATCGACCCGGCATTGCGCAAGGCCAACTTCAACGTGGCCGATGCGTACCTGAAATTCCGCGACCAGTGGACGCGCCTGGACACGGAGTGGAGGCCATCGTCTGCACTCACCCTGCGCAACTCGCTGTACCGCATCGCTTCGGACCGCCACTGGAACAATGCCGAGGGCTATGCCTACGTGCCCGCCACGCGGCGCATCACGCGCTCGGGCTTCATCGGCATCGACTACACGCTGGACCAGGTGGGCAACCGCTTCGACGCCACGCTCAAGCAGCCCATTGCCGGCCTGCCCAACACGCTGACCGTGGGCTTCGACGTGAACCGGCTGGAGTACGCCAAGACGCGGGGCGACGGCGCGGCCGCGCAGTCGCTCGACCCCTACCAGTTCGTGCCCGGTAACTTCCCGACCACGGGCGTGACCGTGGGCGAGCTGTTCAAGGCGCAGACCGACACGCGCTCGCTGTTCGTGGAAGACCAGTTGCAGCTCACGCAGCAGCTCTCGCTGGTCACGGGCCTGCGCTGGGATTCGATCTCCTACGGCAAGCAGGACTCCAAACGCATCGACCCCGATGTGAACAAGGGCTTCAACCACCTGTCGGGCCGCATTGGCGCGGTCTATGCCGTCACGCCGGTCACGTCCGTCTACGCGCAGTATTCGACGGCGGCCGACCCGCTGGGCGGCGTGGTCAACACCTCGGCGCAGCAGAGCCAGTTCGACCTGGCCACCGGCAAGCAGGCGGAGGTGGGCTGGAAACAGCTGTTCGACGAGCGCAAGGGCGAGTTCACGCTGGCCGCCTACTGGATCGAAAAGAAGAAGCTCCTGATCCGCGACGCGGTGGATCCCAACCTCTTCCAGCAGGTGGGGGCCCAGTCCTCGCGCGGCATCGAGGCATCGGTGAGCTATGCGCCGGTGTCCACCGTGCGGCTGGACCTCAATGCCGCGGTGCTGGATGCGAAGTTCGACGACTTCAACGAGGTCGTCAGCGGCCGCGTGGTCTCGCGCAACGGCAACACCCCGCCGGGCGTGCCCGAGCGCACGGCCAATGCCTGGGTGACCTGGGCCTTCCAGCCCGCCTGGGAAGCCGGCCTGGGCCTGCGCTACGTGGGCGCACGCAAGGTGGACAACGCCAACAGCAGCAGCGCGGCCTCGTTCACCGTGGCCGACGCCAGCCTGCGCTGGGCCGTGCGCCCGGGCACGGTGCTGGCGCTGCATGTCTACAACCTCACGGACCGCATCTACGCGCAGACGCTGTACAGCGGCAACAACCAGTGGATCCTGGGCCGCCCGCGCTCGGCAGAGCTGTCGGCCCATGTGCGCTTCTGATTGCGCAGCGTGAGCCCCGCGCTGCACGCCCTGTGGCGCCGGCTGCGGCGGGCGCTGTACTTCACCCACCGCTGGCTGGGCATTGCCGGCTGCATCCTGTTCGTGCTGTGGTTTGTGTCGGGGCTGGTGATGCTGCATGTGCGCTTTCCGGCGCTCACGCCGCAGGAGCGGATTGATGGTCTCTCGCCCCTGGAATTGGCGCAGGTGCAGGTGGCACCGGCTGAGGCCCTGGCCAAGATCGGGGTGAACGCTCCCCGCAAGCTGGTGCTGGAGCAGAGCCTGGATGTGCCGGTCTGGCGCGCCATCGACGCCAAGGGCAACCACCATGTGGTGTCTGCATCGGCCACGCGGCAGGGCGCAATCACGCCCGAGCGCGCCGAGGCCATCGCACGCGGATTCGCCCATGCGGCGACTGCGCGTTATCTGGAAACCGGCATGGACGACCAGTGGACCCTGCCCAACGCCAACAGCTTCGACAAGGCGCGGCCGCTGCACCGCGTCGCCATCGATGACGACGCCGGCACCGAGCTCTACGTGTCGCAGAAAACCGGCGAAGTGGTGCGCGACACCAGCGCCTTCGAGCGCCGCTGGACATTGTTCGGTACGCTGCTGCACTACTACACCTATGCGCCCATCCGCCGGCATGCAGGCTTCTGGCGGCAACTGGTGCTCTGGACCTCGGGCCTGGCCATGGTGTCGGCCGGCACCGGGCTCATCGTGGGCGTGCTTCGCGTGCGCCTGCGCCGCCGCTACCGCGGCGACTCGCCCACGCCCTACCGCGGCTTTCTGGCCTGGCACCACGTGCTGGGCCTCATCGGCGGCATCGCCATCCTGACCTGGGTTTTCAGCGGCTGGTTCTCGATGGGTCCCAACCGCTGGCTGTCGCACAGTACGCCGGGCAACGCGGCGGCGAAGTTCGGACAGGCCGGGTCGGAGTTCACGCACGGGCTGCCAAGCCTGCGCACGCTGGCCAGCAGCCCATCGCCCGCCAAGGCGGTAGAGGCCGCCTGGTATGCCGGCCGCCCGGTGTGGGTGGTGTCGGACGCCACCGGCGCACGCCGCAGCGTGGATGCAGCCACCGGCCTGGCCGTGGCGGTCCTGTCCGAGGACCTGGCGAGGGCCTCTGCGGCGAACCACCCCGGTATCGCCGCGGATGCCCCGGTGCTGCTCACCGAGCCCGACCGCTACTGGTATGCGCGCCATGTGCCGCCCGTGCTGCCGGTGTGGCGCATCGTGCTGCACGACGAGGCTGCCACCTGGCTGCATGTGGACGCTGCCACGGGGCAGTTGCTGTCCACCAGCACTTCGGACAGCCGGTTGCGCCGCTGGCTCTTCAACGGGCTGCACAGCCTCGATTTTCCGCTGTTCCTCAAGACGCCGGCGTGGTACCTGGCGATCTGGGTGCTGTCACTGGTGGGCTTGGCCGTGTCGGTTACTGGCGTGGTGATCGGCTGGCGCCGGCTGGCGAAATGACCGCCCGCCGGGTGTTCTGCGCGCCTTGGCCTGTGTGGCCTGTATGAGCCCCACTTCGCGGGCCACATAGGCGTACTGGCGGCCGTGGATGTCGGCCACGTCCCAGGCGCTGGCCTTCACCTGCCTGGCGGCGGTGCATTTGGAGACCCGAGGATCTGGGCCGGAGCTTGCCGTCACGGCCTGCATGAGTGTGGACACATGCGGCTGCTTGGACTTCTCAAGCTCCCAGTAGCCCTCGGAGCTGTAGGCCTTGCGCAGCATCTCGGCCTGCTGCTCCTGCGACCAGCCGCGCGTGGCCCCGCTGGCCTTGAGCTGGGATTCGAGGCGTGCCCGGTTGCGCAGGGGCCCGTCGCCCACGGTCTTGAGCGCGCATCGATCTCGGCCTGTGCGGCGGTGAACCGGACACCCGAAGTGCATTCGGTCGGGCTCGCCTGCGCGGCCCATGCCAGGGTGGATCCCAGCAGCAGCAACGATGCGGTGAATCGGGTCAGTGCCATGGTATCGGTGCCTCGGCGAAAGCAGGGGCCGCGCGGGAGCGGCCGAATCGCCCAATGCAGCGCGCACTTCACGCCGCGCCAAGGCCCAGCAGGCCTCAGGGGTCGCATGCCGCGCTGGGGTGATGCGCAAACCAGACACTCCCGCCGGCCAGCCCGGTCAGAACGGTCAGACCGGTAGTGGGGCTTGCGCTGGCCCGCCCTGCGAGGTAGCCCGCCAGGCCGTAACATGCCGCCTTTGCCCTGCGCTGCTACCCATGCCCTTGCTCGACCCCGCCCTCATCCGCGACTGGCACGCCCATGTCTATTTCGACGCAGAGAGCCGCGACACCGCCTGGGCGCTGCGCGAAACCATCGCCCGCGAATTGGCTGGGCGTGTGGAGGTGGGCCGCTTCCACGAGCGGCCCGTGGGCCCGCACCCGATGTGGAGCTACCAGCTCGCCTTCGGCAACGCCGATTTTTCGCACGTGCTCGCCTGGCTGGCGCTCAATCATGGCACGCTGGACGTGTTCGCCCACCCCAACACCGGTGACGGCCTGCGCGACCACCGCGACTGCGCCCTCTGGCTCGGGCACTCGCACACGCTGAACCTGGCGGGCTTCACGGGCTGAGCGCAGGGCCATGAAAAAAGCCCACCGGATGGTGGGCTTCGTCGCAATGGGCCCGGTGCTCAGCGTTCCAGCGCCAGGGACACGCCCATGCCGCCGCCGATGCACAGCGCAGCCACGCCCTTCTTGGCGTCGCGGCGCTGCATTTCGTGCAGCAGGGTCACCAGGATGCGGCAGCCCGATGCACCGATGGGGTGGCCGATGGCGATGGCGCCACCGTTGACGTTGACCTTGGCGGGGTCGATCTCCAGCTCCTTGTTCACGGCGCAGGCCTGGGCAGCGAAAGCTTCGTTGAGCTCGAACAGGTCCACGTCGGCGGCGTTCCAGCCGGCGCGCTGCAGGGCCTTGCGCGTGGCCGACACGGGGCCCATGCCCATAGTGGCGGGGTCCAGGCCGGTGGTGCCGAACGAGGCGATGCGTGCCAGGGGCTTGAGGCCCAGGGCGGCGGCCTTCTTGGCGCTCATGACCACCACGGCGGCGGCGCCGTCGTTCAGGCCCGAGGCATTGCCTGCCGTCACGCTGCCGGCCTTGTCGAAGGCGGGGCGCAGGCCGGCCAGGGCCTCGGCATTGGTCTTACGGTTGAGGTACTCGTCGGTGTTGAAGAAGATCGGATCGCCCTTCTTCTGCGCCAGCGCCACATCCACGATCTCATAGGCGAACTTGCCGGCGTCCTGCGCGGCGGCGGCTTTCAGCTGGCTGTTCAGGGCCAGGGCGTCCTGCTGCTCGCGCGTGATGCCGTACTGCTTGGCCACGTTCTCGGCCGTGATGCCCATGTGGTACTGGTTGTACACGTCCCACAGGCCGTCGACGATCATGGTGTCCACGAGCTTCCAGTCGCCCATGCGCTGGCCATCGCGCGAACCGGGCAGCACATGGGGTGCCAGGCTCATGCTTTCCTGGCCGCCGGCCACCACGATCTCGCTGTCGCCCCAGGCCACGGCCTGGGCGGCCAGCATCACGGCCTTGAGGCCGGAGCCGCAAACGGCGTTGATAGTCAGCGCAGGCGTCTCCTGTGCCACGCCGGCCTTCATGGAGGCCTGGCGCGCGGGGTTCTGGCCCACGCCGGCCGCCAGCACCTGGCCCATGATGACTTCACCCACCTGGCCGGCAGCAAGCCCTGCGCGCGTGAGGGCTTCGCGGATGACGATGGAGCCCAGCTCGGTCGCCGGCACCTTTGCCAGTGCGCCGCCAAACTTGCCCACCGCAGTGCGGGTGGCCGAAACGATGACGATGTCTTCCATGGAATGTCCTTCTTTTCTGGAGGTGGATGTCTTGGGTTGGATTGTCTCAGGTCAGCCGCTCAGGCCTTTTGCCGAACGTAACGGCCGGGGGCAGGCTCGATGGCCTTGAACTTCGTGCCCTTGCCATAGGCCTTGGGCGCAGCGATCTGCTTGCCCGCATGGCCCTTGAGCCAGCCGGACCAGTCGGTCCACCAGCTGCCAGGGTGTTCGGTGGCGCCGCCCAGCCATTCGTCGAGCGTGCCGGGGAATTTGCCGTCGGCGCGGATCCAGTGGCTGCGCTTGCCCTTGGCGGGCGGGTTGATCACGCCGGCGATGTGGCCCGAGGCCCCCATCACGAAGCGTTTCTTGCCGGGCAGTACCTGGGTCGAGGCATAGGCCGCCGTGGCGGGCACGATATGGTCCTCACGCGAGCCGTAGATGTAGGTGGGCAGCGTGAGCTGGCCCAGGTCCATCTTCTCGCCGCAGACGGTGAGCTTGCCCGGCTTGACGAGGTTGTTCTCGAGGTAGAAGTTGCGCAGGTACCAGGCGTAGAACGGCCCGGGCAGGTTGGTGCTGTCGCTGTTCCAGTAGAGCA
Source organism: Acidovorax sp. (assembly GCF_034519795.1). Classification (GTDB taxonomy): domain Bacteria; phylum Pseudomonadota; class Gammaproteobacteria; order Burkholderiales; family Burkholderiaceae_C; genus Acidovorax. The sequence continues at coordinate 280,674 of NZ_JAXHOB010000007.1, read as the reverse complement.
GGTCGAACGGCGGCGGCGTTTCGCCCTTGAGGTAGTTGCCCACCACGTAGTTCCACACCAGGTCGTTGGGGCGCAGAAAGCTGAAGGTCGAGGCCAGGTCCTGGCCCTTCATCATGCCGCCGCTGCCCATCTCCATCTCGCGGTACTTGACGAAGGCCTCGTCGATGAAGACATCGAGGATGCCGGTGTCGCTGAAGTCGATCAGCGTGGTCAGGAAGGTGGCGCTGGCCACGGGCTCGTCGCCGCGCGCGGCCAGCACGGCCAGCGCATTGCTGAGGATGGTGCCGCCCACGCAGAAGCCCAGGGCGTTGATCTGCTCGGCGCCGGTGATGTTCTGCACCACGTCGATGGCCGCCATGGCACCGTCTTCGACGTAGTTGTCCCAGGTCTTCCTGGCCAGGGCGTCGTCGGGGTTGCGCCAGCTCACCACGAAGGTGCGGTGGCCCTCGCTCACCGCGTAGCGGATCAGCGAGTTCTCGGGCTGCAGGTCGAGGATGTAGAACTTGTTGATGCACGGCGGCACCAGCAGGAAGGGGCGCTCGTAGACCTTGGCGGTCAGCGGCTTGTACTCGAGCAGCTGGAACAGCTCGTTCTCGAACACCACGGCGCCTTCGGTGGTGGCCACGTTGCGGCCCACCTCGAACAGACTCTCGTCGGTCATCGAGACATGGCCCTGCTTCAGGTCGTGCAGCAGGTTCTGCATGCCCTTGGCAATGCTTTCGCCCTTGGTTTCGATGGCCTTCTTCTGCGCCTCGGCGTTGAAGGCCAGGAAGTTGCTGGGCGCCATGGCCGCCATCCACTGCTCCACGCCGAAGCGGATGCGCGCGCGGGTCTTTTCGTCGGCCTCGACCGCGTCGGCCAGACCCATCAGGGTGCGGGCGTTGAGCAGGTAGGCGGCGGCAGAAAAGGCAGCCACGGGGTTGGCGGCCCAGCCTTCGCCGGCAAAGCGCTTGTCCTTGACTTCGGGCGTGCCCTGCAGGCCCTGGGCCCACAAGGCCTTGGCCTCTTCGAGGTATTGCTGCTGCAGGGCCTGCAGCTTGGCAGGCGACAATTGCACAGGCGCGGGGGTGGCTGCACCTGGCGTGCCCAGGTCCATTTTCTGGAAGGATTGGACGGCCTGTGCCCAACCTTGACCGAAAATCTGCTGGAACTGCTGGGCGCTTTGGTCCCAGATTGATTCTGAACTCATCCCGTCTCCTATCCCTGTCATGGTGTTCCGGCATCTCGGTGACCTGATTGTTGCCCACCCCGCAAGGGCTGGCAACCCGCAATCCTGTGAAGAGCTGTCAACAACTCAGATCGCGCAAAGACAATGTACCTGATCGTCATCGCCTGGCTCTACGTCACCCTCATGATGGCCGTGGCCGAAGCCACCAACACCACTGGCACGGTGCTCGGTGCCATCGTCACCTTCGTGCTGTACGGGCTGCTGCCCATGGGCATCGTGGTCTACATCATGGGCACGCCCTCGCGCAAACGGGCCATCAAGCAGCGCGAGCAGGCAGAGCAGGCTGCCTGGGATGCCGAGCAGGCGGCATTGCGGGCCGCGCAGACTGAATCAGCCGCGCCAGATGCAGGCGGCGAAGCGCCCGCTGCCGCCGAGAACAGCGGTGTCGCGCCGGTGCGAAAAGAACCGTGAGGCATTGCCTACGGTGCACCAGGGTGCCGTGCCATCGTTGCCGTAGACCGCAGTGAGCCCCAGGGCCGCCAGGCGCAGCCGCGCCAGGCCTGCCAGATCGGCGAGGAACTTGCCCCCGGGCTGGGGCACGAAACAGGCCTCGGCGCACGGGTCATGGCCGCAGAACGCCGCGCGCACCTCGGCGCCCACCTCAAAGGCCGTGGGCCCGATGCAGGGCCCGAGCCAGGCAATGACCTCGTTCGCAGGCGCGCCCTCGCCCGCCAGTCGCTGCACCGTGGATTCGAGCACGCCCTGCCCTTGCTCCCCCGCCAGACCGCGCCAACCGGCATGGGCAGCGGCCACCACGCTGCCCGCGCGGTCGGTGAACAGCACGGGCAGGCAGTCGGCCACCATGATGGTGCACACGGCACCGGGCGCTGTGGCCAGGCAGGCATCGGCCGCCGTGGCATCGGGCGCGGTGCGGTCGATCACGGCGACATCGGTGCCATGCACCTGGTTCAGGAAGACGGCACGTGCGCCGGCGGTGCGGGCCTGCAACACCGACTCCAGCACCTGGCGATTAGCCTGCACAGCGGCCACATCGTCCCCGACATGGGCGCCCAGGTTCAGGTGGTTATACGGGGCGGCGCTCACGCCGCCAGCGCGTGTGGTGCACAAGGCATGCACGCCGGGCGGCGCAGGCCAATCGGGTACCAGCCAGTCGGCCGGCAGGGAAGCATCCATGGGGAGCAATCAGGCGCCGGAGGTGCCTGCAGGGTCCTGGTGCTGGTAGACCACCTTGGTCAGCAGGGTCATCAGGACGGCGCGCTCCTCGGCATTGAGGGGGCCCATCAGGCGCTCCTGCACGCGCTGCGCGGCGTCGCGCATCTGCAGCGCAGCGGTCTCGCCCTCGGGGGTGATCCACAGCAGCTTGCGGCGTCGGTCGCGGGTATCGGCCTCGCGGCGCACCCAGCCGCGTTTTTCGAGCCGGCCGATGACCGAGCCCGAGGTGGCGGCATCGAAGGCCACGCGCGAAGCCAGGGTCACCTGGTCCTCGCCCGGCTGGGCCAGCAGCTCGTGCAGAATGGCAAACTGCACCGGGGTCACGTCGAACCCGGCCGTCTCTTCCATGAAAAGCGCCACGGTCCGCTGGTGCGCGCGGCGCACCAGGTGGCCCGGCGTGTTGTGGAAATCGAAGCTCTTTGCCATGGGCGCGAGTGTAGCGCCCCACCCCCGGCAACGGCGGCGCGGGCGTGGCACACTGGCAACAGGCTCGCCTTGCACAGCCATCGCCCATGGGCGCACATGCAGGCGCAGACTCCCCAACATCCTTGAAAGGCAGACATGAGTTATGTGTTTTCCCCCGCGCCGGTGGCCAGCGTGCCCGTGGTGGGCAGCAGCGAGCGCTTTCCCGTGCACCGCATCTACTGCGTGGGCCGCAACTACGAAGAGCATGCCAAGGAAATGGGCTTCACCGGCCGCGAGCCGCCCTTCTTCTTCATGAAGCCGGCCGACGCCATCGTCGTCGTCGATGCCGGCCAGACCGGCGAGTTGCCCTACCCCAGCCTCACCGCCAACCTGCACCACGAGATCGAACTGGTGGTGGCCATCGGCAAGGGCGGCAAGGACATCCAGGCCGCCGACGCCTTCTCGCACATCTACGGCTACGCCACGGGCCTGGACATGACGCGCCGCGACCTGCAGAACGACATGAAGAAGCAGGGCCGCCCCTGGTGCATCGGCAAGGGCTTCGACGCCAGCGCCCCCATCGGCCCGATCACACCCGCGGCCCAGGCCGGCGACGTGGCCCAGGCCGGCATCTGGCTGCAGGTCAATGGCACCGACAAGCAGCGCAGCACGGTGGCCCAGCTGATCTGGAACATCGCCGAGACCATCGAGCATCTGTCGGCCGCCTGGGAGCTGCAGCCCGGCGACCTGATCTACACGGGCACGCCCGCAGGCGTGGGCGCCGTGGTGCGCGGCGACACGCTCGAAGGCGGTGTGGACGGCCTCACCGGACTGAAGCTCAAGGTGGTGTGAGCACCCGCCGGAAAGCCGCAATGGCTGGCCGAACGAAAGATCGCGCGCCGCTAAGTGTCCAGTAAGAGAGGCGAAATTAGGATCGCGTCCCGTGGCAGCCGATGGGCCCGCCACGGAACTTCCGATCCACGCCTCCTGGAGCACGCGATGCCGCACCTGTTGTCCCGCCCCCTGCCGTCGAGCCGCACGTTGCTCGCCCTGCTTGCGCTGACCACCGCAGCCCTCTCGACGGGGTGCGCGAGCACGGCGCACAGCCAGGACCCGATCGAACCCGTCAACCGCGCGGTCTTTTCCCTCAACGATGGTCTGGACCGGGCCGTCTTCCAGCCCACCGCCACGGCCTACCAGAAGGTGGTGCCGCCCGTGGTGCAGACGGGGGTATCGAACTTCTTTTCCAACCTGCAGACCCCGTGGTCGTCGGCCAACCTGCTGATGCAGGGCCGGGCGCGCGAGGGCGCGTCCACCATCGCGCGCTTCGGCATCAATACCACCGTCGGGGTGCTGGGGGTGGTGGACGTGGCCACCGGCTGGGGCATGCCGCCGCGCTCCGAAGACTTCGGCTTCACCCTGGACACCTGGGGCCTGGGCACGGGGCCGTATGTGGTGCTGCCGATCCTCGGCCCCTCCAATGCGCGCGACGCGCTCTCGCTGCCCGTCGACAGCCTGGGCAGCCTGCAGGCCAGCGACGTCGCCGTGCGCAACAGCCTGACCGCCCTGAAGATGGTGAGCAAGCGCGCCGATCTGCTGGAGATGACCCGCCTGCTCGACCAGGCCGCGCTGGACAAGTACGCGATGGTGCGTGACGCCCACCTCAAGCGGCGCAACCGCGCTGCCCCACCGCCCGGCACGCAGGCCGAGACACAAGGCGCGATCCCTACCGAAGGCCCGGCAGAAGGCGAACGCCCAACGCACTGACGCGGCATGGATCGCCGGTCGCCGATTGGCGGCGCACCGGTAACCCAACCCCAACCCCTTCCTCGGAACCCGGAGCGTTGCCGCACCGGGCCCGGCCGCCGCATGCCCACCCATCTGCTCCCATCCACCATGGCGCCCATCCGCAGCCTCCCGACCGCCGGTGCGGCGATGGCTTTCCTGCTGGCCATACGGATCGACGCACCCCTGGTGCGCCTGGTCCACGCCCACAGCACGCCCGCGCTGGACCAGGCCTTCGATGCCCTGAGCCAGTTGGCCAGCGCCGAGCTGGCGGTTGCTGCGGGCCTGGGGCTCTACCTGCATGGGCACCTGTCCCTGGCCCGCAGGCCGGTGCCGTCGGCCAGCGCTGAACGCAGGGTTCGCAGCGCCGTGCTGCTGCTGCTCACACTGCTGAGCGGCGCTACCCTCACCTGGCTGCTCAAGCACCTGGCGGCACGTGCGCGCCCGCAGATGCTGATCGACCACGGGTTCAATGGCTTCGGCCTGCCCTTCGCAGGCCACCCCTTCACCTCATTTCCCTCCAGCCATGCGTTCACGGCGTTTGCCGCCGCAGCCGTGCTGGCAAAGGTCCAGCCCGCCTGGCGCTGGCCTGCGCTGGCGCTCGCTCTGGCCGCCGCAGCCTGCCGGGTGCTCACGCTGGAGCACTACCCCTCGGACGTGCTGTTCTCGGCGTTGATCGCCTGCGGCTGTGCGCAGTTCTGGGCCACCCGTGTCCTGGCCCCCCAGGCGGCCTGGCCGCTGCACCGCCCGTGGCACCGCCGCCCCAGCCGCGCATGACCCCCTTGGAGACCCGCATGCCATTGGCCACGCTGAATACCCCACGCCCGAGCATTCCCGCCCCCGTGCTGGCCCGCGGGCTGGCCGCCGCCGCGCTGCACGGGCTGGCCATGGCGGCCCTGCTGCAGGCCGGCACGCCCCCCTGGCTGGCCAGCGGCCTGGGCTTTGCCGGCGGGCTGGCCGCCAACTATGGGCTGCAAAGGGACTACATCCAGCGCCACCGAGAGCCGCAGGGCCGTGCACTCAGCCGCTACATCGCCGACACCAGCGTGCTCTGGGCCCTGCACCTGTTCCTGTTTGGCCTGCTGAACGGCGTTGTCGGCACGCCGGTTCTCACGGCCCAGGTGGTCAGCAGCGCGCTGGCGGCCGGCCTGGGCCTGTGTTTCGCCTTGCGGCCCTGCCGCTATGCGCCGGTCTGACCCAGCGCAATGCACAGCCGCAGCCCCGGCGTGGCCGGCTCGGCGGTGAGGGACCAGCCGTGGGCGAGCGCAATCTCCTGGCAGATGGCCAGGCCCAGCCCTGCGCCCAGGTCGCGCCGGTGCGGGCCGCGCCAAAAGCGCTCGAACATCAACGGCAGTTGCTCCGCAGCGACCCCGGGGCCCTGGTCGCGCACCGCGATGGAGCGGCCGGTGATCTCCACGTCCACCGTGCTGCCGGCGGGCGCATGCTCGATGGCGTTCTCCAGCAGGTTCTTGAGCAGGGTGAACAGGGCGCCGTGGTCGGCCGTCCAGCGCACATCGGCATCGGCGGCAGACACGGCCAGGTGCACCCCGGCCCCCTCGGCCCGGCGCTGCAGGTAGACCACGGCCTCCTGGGCCACGTCGCCCACCCGCGTCTCGCCGAACTGGTAGTTGTGCGCCTCGCTGGCCTCGGCCAGCAGCAGCAGTTGCTGCACCTGGCGCGACATGTAGGCCACGTCGCCCAGCAGCGCATCGCGGCTGCCGCCCTCGCCAGGCTCCAGCTCGATCTGGGCGCGTATCAGCGCCAGCGGCGTCTTGAGTTCGTGCGCGGCATTCGCCAGAAACTCCTGCTGCACGCGGTAGCCCTGCTCCACGCGCTCGAGCACGCGGTTGAAGCTCTCCACCAGCGGCCCGATCTCCATGGGCACGGACCCGGTGGCCAGGCGCGCATGCAGCGAGCGCGGCGAGATCGCCGCCGCCGACTCCGACACCACGCGCAGTGGCCGCAGGGTGTAGCGCAGCGTGACGAAAGCGCACAGCCCGAACGCGGCCAGCAGCACCAGGCCGAAGGCCAGCATGCCCATGGCCACCAGCGGCAGGGCCACGCGGTGCATCAATTCCATGAGCCGCGTGCTGGCCGCGGTCTGCACGTACCAGACCCGCCCCTGGCGCTCCAGGCGCTCGGTGGCCACGTGCATGGTGATGCCATTGGCGTCGACGAAGTCGAACAGCCCCTGCTGCTGCGGCCGTACGTTGGCAGCGGCAGACCAGAACTGCGGGCCGGCGGGCGACAGCAGCATCGCCTGGCCCCCACTGTCCAGCACGCGGTAGGCAGTTTCGTGCTGCAACGCATCGAAGACCCAGGCCAGGCCGTCCTCTTCGTCATCATCGTCGTCCTCCTCGCGCTGGAGACCGACGGGCAGGCCTGCGGCGTCAAAGCGGATGCGCTTGGACATCTCCTCGGCCAGCTCGGCCAGGTCCAGCCTGGCCAGCAGGCCGCTGTGCCACACCACACCCACTGCGGCAAACAGCAGCAGCATGCTCAGTCCCATGCCCGCCAGGTAGGCCAGCAGCAGCTTGAAGCCCAGGCTATTGAGCCGCTGCTTCATCGTCTTCGCGAAGCGCATACCCGAGTCCCCTTACGTTCACGATGCGCTGCGCAGAGCCGATGGCCAGCAGCTTGCGGCGAATGCGGTGCAGCGCCACGTCCAGCGCATTCGGCGTCACGGCCTCGCTCACGCCCCAGCCGGCCGCCTCCAGCGCGCCGCGGCGCACGGTGTCGCCGTGGCGGCGCACCAGCAGCACCATCATCTGCATCTCGGCTGGCGCCAGGGTCACGGACTCGCCGGCGCAACCCATCGTGCCCTCGGCGGGGCGCAGGTACAGGTCGCCGGCCTGCGGGTCCAGCGTGCGGTGCTGCACCGGGCGGCGCAGCAGGGCGCGCACCCGGGCCACCACTTCGTCCATGGCAAAGGGCTTGGGCAGGTAGTCATCGGCGCCGGCCTCCAGGCCCTCGACCCGGTCGCGCAGTGCATCGCGCGCGGTGAGCACCAGGCAGGGCACGCCCAGGCCGGCCTTGCGCATGCGCTGCAGCAGGGCCAGGCCATCGCCATCGGGCAGGCCCCGGTCGAGCACCATGGCCTGGTAGGGCACCTGCGCCAGGGCCGCCCAGGCGGCATCGCTGCGGCCCACCACGTCCACAGCCACGCCGCTGGCGGCCAGGCCCTTGCTGATCAGCCCGGCCAGGCGCTCATGGTCTTCCACCAGAAGGATGCGGTTCATCGAAATCGGTACATATAGCCCACAAAGACATTGCTCTCGCTGGAACGGTCGACCAGCGGGCTGTTCTTGATGCCCGCGTGCAGGCGCGTCACGCCCACGTCCACGAACAGCGAGTGCTGGCGATCGAACAGGTACATGCCGCGCAGCGCGAGTTCGGTGTTCACACCCGATTCCCCCTGGTAGGCCGCGCGGCCCGCCCGGGCCTCGCCGGCACGCACGCCATAGTAATAGTCCACGGTCTTGCGGTCCTGCCAGGTGGCCACCAGGCGTGGGCTCAGCATGAACTGCTGGCCCAGGCGAAAGGAGCGCTCCAGCCCCAGGCTGAACTGCTGGCCCTTGCTGTTGCCCGAGGCATCGGCCGTCCAGCGTGCCGACAGGTTGGCCAGGTCATTCTCCCACTTCACCTGGCCGCCGGCCCACAAGCCGCCCTTGCGCTCCTCCATGCCGGCCAGGAACGGGGAGTCCTCGGCCTCGTAGCCCGAGCCATCGTATTTGCCGATGAGCCCGAAGGAGAGGCGCTGGGTATCGCTGATGCGCAGGCCGGGCAGCTTGAGCTCCAGCCCCGGCCCGAAGACCTTGACGTACTGGTTCTCGAACTGGAGCAGCGGCAGCGCCTTGGTGTCCCGGTCCATGCCCCGGTAGGCCTGCTGCTTGACCCCCGCCCCCAGGCCCAGCCCCCATGACGAGCCCTCGGGCTCCCCTGGCTTGCCCTGGGCCAGGGCCTGGATCGGGAAGGCCAGCGCGGCCGCAGCGATGGCGGCGGCGAGGCACGCCGAGTGAGCGGCACCGGCCTGGAAGCGGGAGGCGAAGGTGGGGAATGCATGCATGAACGGGTCCTTGGTGGAAGTTGGAAGGCCGCCATGCTCCCGTGGGTCGTCTTACCGAGGACTTACCGGGCGCCAGCGCCAGCACCGGGGTGGCCGGTAAGTGTGCGGAAAGCCGGGGGGAAACACAGTGCCCCTCCATTGCAGCAATCCCTGGCGGCGTTCACCTTGCCCGCCGCCCACCGACCGATGAACCTCCTGCCTCCCTCACGGCGACCCCTGGTGGCCGCCATCGCCCTGCCCTGGCTGCTGGCCGGCTGCGCCGCCACGGCACCGGCCCCGCCCACTACCCCGCAACCCCTGGCCGCGCAGTGGCATGCCCCCCTGCCCCATGGGGGGCGGCTGCAGGACCTGCAGCAGTGGTGGTCGCACTGGGGCGACCCGCTGCTGCCGCGCCTCATCGAGGCCGCGCAGCACGCCAGCCCCACCCTGGCCCAGGCACGCGCCCGCCTGGCCGATGCCCGGGCCGCACGCACGGCCGGCGGCGCGGCGCTGCTGCCGTCGCTGGACCTCACGGCCAGCGCAAGCCGCGGGCGCTTGGACCTGGGGACGCCAGCGGGTACGGTGTCCTCCGCCAGCCTGCAGGCCGGTTGGGAGCTGGACCTCTTCGGTGCCCTGCGCGCCGGCGCCGACGCGGCCCAGGCGCGGCTCGAATCGAGCCAGGCCGGCTGGCACGACGCCCGCGTCTCCGTTGCAGCCGAGGTGGCCCGCACCTATGCGGAGCTTCGGGCCTGCGAGGCCATTGAGCAGCAGGCCGAGGTGGATGCGCGCTCGCGTGCAGAGACGGCCCGCGTGACCGGCGTGGCGGCCACCGCCGGCCTGCGCGCGCCCGCCACGGCCGAGCTGGCGCGGGCCAGTGCGGCCCAGGGCATGGCCGCCGTGGTGCTGCAGCGGGCGCAGTGCGCGCTGCTCGCCAAGTCGCTGGTGGCCATGACGGCGCTGGACGAGCCCACCCTGCGCACCGAACTGGCCGCAGGCAGCGCCACCCTGCCCGAGCCGCCCGCGCTGGGCCTGGACACCGTGCCGGCCCAGGTGCTCGCCCAGCGCCCCGACATCCATGCCGCCGCGCGCGACGTGGCGGCCGCCAGCGCCGATGCCGCCCAGGCCAGCGCCCAGCGCTGGCCGCGCGTCACCCTGGCCGGCAGCCTGGGCCGCACACGCTCGGCCGGCGCGGGCGCCAGCGCCGACGGCGCCGTGTGGACCGTGGGCCCCGTGGCCGTCAGCTTCCCGCTGTTCGATGGCGGCACGCGCCGTGCCAACGCTCAGGCGGCCCGGGTGCGCTACGAGGCCGCGACCGCCACCTATGCAGGCCGCCTGCGCGAAGCGGTGCGTGAGGTGGAGGCCGCCCTGGTCACGCTGGGCAGCACCGCACAGCGCAGCGACAGCGCCCGGATTGCCGCCGAGGGTTTCGAGCGCTCCCACCGCGCCACGCTGGCGAACTACCAGGCCGGCGGCGCCAGCCTGTTCGAGCTGGAAGACACGCGCCGCAGCCTGGCCACGGCCCGCACCGCCCTGATCGAGCTGCGCCGCGAGCGCCTGCTGGCCTGGATCGGCCTGTACCGCGCACTGGGCGGCGGCTGGTCGGCACCGGACAACGACACCGCCCCCGACGCCCTCCCCCCTGCCTTCGCCAGCGCCACCGTGGCGCCCACCCCTCCAAGGAACTGAGCATGCTGAAAATACCCCGCCACCCCCTCGCCCGCGCCGCACTGTGGCTGGCCGCTGCCGGCCTGGCCGTCACGGTCGCGCTGGCGGCGACCTCTGCACGGCCAACACCTGCGTCGCCACCGGCGCCATCGGCGGGCCAGGCCGCGCTGGCGGTGTCCACCACCGGCCTGCAGCCCGCGACCTTTGCGGTGCGCATCGCGGCCAATGGCAGCATCTCGGCCTGGCAGGAGGCCAGCGTGGGCACCGAGGCCAACGGCCTGCGCCTGACGCAGGTGCTGGTCAACGTGGGCGACACGGTGCGCCGCGGCCAGCCGCTGGCCCGCTTTGCGGCCGAGACCATCGAGGCCGAGCTGGCACAAAGCCGCGCCGCCGTGGCCGAGGCCGAGGCTGCCTTGGCCGAGGCCGGCGCCAACGCGCGGCGCGCACAGGTGCTGCAGGAGAGCGGCGCCCTCTCGGGCCAGCAGATCGAGCAGTACCTGACGGCCGAGCGCACCCTGCAGGCGCGCGTGGACGCCGCCCGTGCCGTGGAGCGCACGCAGCAGTTGCGCCTGGCGCACACCCACATCAGCGCGCCGGACGACGGCGTGATCTCGGCGCGCACGGCCACCGTGGGCGCCGTGCTGCCCGCCGGGCAGGAGCTGTTCCGCCTGATTCGCGGCGGCCGGCTGGAGTGGCGCGCCGAAGTGGCCGCCGCCGACCTGGCGCGCCTGGCGCCCGGCCAGAAGGCCCGCATCACGCTGGCCGGGGCCGACGCCATCGAGGGCCGGCTGCGCATGCTCTCGCCCGTGGTCGATGTGCAGACGCGCAACGGCCTGGCCTATGTCGACCTGCCGCCCGGCGGCAGTGCCCGCGCCGGCATGTTCGCGCGCGGCGAGATCACCCTGGGCACGGCCCCGGTGCAGACCCTGCCGCACGGCGCGGTGCAGCTGCGCGACGGTTTCAACTACGTGATGCGCGTGGAGCCCGACTCGCGCGTCACGCAGGTCCGCGTGGAGGCGGGGCGCCGCCTGGGCAACCAGGTGGAGATCACCGGCGGACTGCAGCCGGCCGACCGCGTGGTGGCTTCGGGCGTGGATTTTCTGGGTGACGGCGATCTGGTGCGCATTGTCGACCACGCGGCCGGGCCCACGCCGGCGCCGCTGGCGCAGGGGATCCGCACCCCTGCTGCCCCCGCCACCCGCATCCAGTAACGAGGCAGCATGCCCATGAACATTTCCACCTGGTCCATCCGCAACCCCCTGCCCGTCCTCATGCTGTTCGTGCTCATGGCCATCGGCGGGCTCATGGCCTTCTCGGCCATGAAGGTGCAGAATTTCCCCGACATCGACCTGCCCAGGGTGACCGTGAGCGCCGCGCTGCCCGGCGCCTCGCCCGCGCAGATGGAAACCGAGGTCGCGCGCCGCATCGAGAATGCGCTCGCGTCCATCCAGGGCATCGCGCACATCGAAACCACGCTGACCGACGGCCAGGCCCAGATCGCCGTGGAGTTTCGCCTCGAAAAGCCCAGCCAGGAGGCGCTGGACGAGGTGCGCGACGCCGTCTCGCGCGTGCGCAGCGACCTGCCCGCTGCGCTGCGCGATCCGGTGATCCAGAAAGCCGAGCTGGCGGGCTCGCCCATCCTCACCTACACCATCGCCTCCGACCGCAGGGATGGCGAGGCCCTGTCCTGGTTCGTGGACAACGAGGTCAGCCGCGCGCTGCTGGCCGTGCCCGGCGTGGGCGCCGTGGCCCGCGTGGGCGGCGCCAGCCGCGAGGTGCGCGTGGACCTGGACCCCGACCGCCTGCTCGCCATGGGTGCCACGGCGGGCGACATCTCGCGCCAGTTGCGCCAGGTGCAACAGGAGGCATCGGGTGGCCGCGTGGCCTGGGGCGGCGCCGAGCGCGCGGTGCGCACCCTGGCTACCGTGCAATCGGCCCGGGAACTGGCCGGCGTGGAGCTGGCGCTGGGCGATGGCCGGCGCATCCGGCTCGACCAGGTGGCGCAGGTGAGCGACACCGTGGCCGAGCCCCGCTCGGCCGCCTTCCTCGATGGCCGGCCGGTGGTGGGCTTCGAGATCGTGCGCGCCAAGGGCCATGGCGAGATCGAAGTGGCCGATGGGGTGCACAAGGCGCTGGCACAGCTCAAGGCGAAACACCCTGACGTGCAGCTCACCGAGGCCTTCAACTTCGTCGACCCGGTGGCCGAGAACTACAGCGGCTCCATGCGGTTGCTCTACGAGGGCGCGGCGCTCGCGGTGCTAGTGGTGTTCCTGTTCCTGCGCGATGCGCGCGCCACCTTCGTCGCGGCCGTGGCGCTGCCGCTGTCGGCCCTGCCGACCTTCGCCGTCATGCACTGGATGGGGTTCACGCTCAACATCGTCACCCTGCTGTCGCTGTCGCTGGTGGTGGGGGTGCTGGTGGACGATGCCATCGTCGAGATCGAGAACATCGAGCGCCACCTGCTCATGGGCAAGACGCCCCTGCAGGCCTCGATGGACGCCGCCACCGAGATCGGCCTGGCCGTGGTGGCCACCACCTTCACGCTGATCGCGGTGTTCCTGCCCACGGCCTTCATGAGCGGCACGGTGGGCAGATTCTTCGTGCAGTTCGGCTGGACGGCGGCCTGCGCGGTGTTCTTCTCGCTGGTGGTGGCGCGCATGCTCACCCCCATGATGGCGGCCTACCTGCTGCACGCGCCCAGGCACGGCCGGGTGCGCGAACCCGCCTGGCTGCGCCACTACCTGGTCTGGGCCGGCTGGTGCCTGCGCCACCGCGCGGCCACTGCCACGGCGGCTGTGGCCCTGTTCATCGGCGGGCTGGGGCTGGCGCTGCTGCTGCCCAGCACCTTCATCCCGCCCGACGACGATGCGCAGACGCAGGTCACGCTCACCCTGCCGCCGGGCAGCGAGCTGCGCGATACGGTGGCCCTGGCCGAACGCGCCCGCGCGGCGCTGGCCCGGCACCCGCATGTGAAGAGGGTCTACACGGCCATCGGCGGCGGCAGCACCGGCGGCGACGCGACCGGGGGCGACGCGTCGCCGGCATCGAACGTGCGCACCGCCGTGCTCACCCTGGGCCTCACCCAGCGCCAGGAGCGCAGCGGCCTGCGCAAGCAGGTGATCGAGGACGAACTGCGCCAGGCGCTGGCCACGCTGCCTGGCGCGCGCGTGAAGGTGGGCATGGGGGGATCGAGCGAGAGCTACGAGCTCGTGCTCTCGGGCCAGGACAGCCGGGTGCTGGAACGCCACGCCCAGCGCGTGGAGCGCGAGCTGCGCGGCATCGCCGGCATAGGCACCGTCATCTCCGGCGCCAGCCTGGTGCGGCCCGAGCTGGTGGTGCAGACCGACTTCGCACGCGCTGCGGACCTGGGCGTGACCTCGGCCGCCATCGCCGAGGCACTGCGCGTGGCCACCGTGGGCGACTATGAGCAGGACCTGGCGAAGCTGAACCTGAGCGAGCGGCAGGTGCCCATCATGGTGCGGCTCTCCGACGCCGCGCGCATGGACATCGAGACCTTGAAGCGCCTGCCCGTGCAGGGCGCGCGCGGCCCCGTGGCGCTGGAGAACGTGGCCACCCTCGGCGTGGGCAGCGGCCCCGCCGAAATCACGCGCCTGGACCGCCTGCGCAACGTGCGCTTCGAGGTCCAGCTGGGCAGCCTGCCCCTGGGCGATGCCGAGCGTGCCATCCAGTCCCTGCCCAGCCTGCAGCAGTTGCCCCCCGGCGTCACGCAGGGCGCCCTGGGCGACGCCGAGGAACTGGGCTCGCTGGCCACCGGCTTCGGCACGGCCATGCTGACCGGCATCGTCTGCATCTACCTGGTGCTGGTGCTGCTGCTCAAGGGCTTCGCCCAGCCCGCGACGGTGCTGGCCGCGCTGGTGCTGTCGGTGCCGGGGGCCTTTCTCGCGCTGTATGTCACGGGCTCGGCCCTGTCCATGCCGTCGATGATCGGGCTCATCATGCTGATGGGCATCGCAACCAAGAACTCCATCCTGCTGGTGGACTACGTCATCATCGCCCAGCGCGACCATGGCCTCGCGCGCACCCAGGCCATCATCGACGCCTGCCGCAAGCGCGCCCGGCCCATCGTCATGACCACCATCGCCATGGGTGCCGGCATGCTGCCCATCGCCCTCGGCTTCGGCAACGACCCGAGCTTTCGCGCACCCATGGCCATCGTGGTGATCGGCGGGCTCATCACCTCCACCGTGCTCAGCCTGCTGGTGATACCGGTGGTTTACAGCGGTGTGGACGACGCCGTGCAGTGGGTGCGGCAGCGCTGGTCAGGCGCGCGGGTGGCGCCCCTTGCTGCGGACCGGGTGGAAGGCACCTGATTCGGGCCACGGAAACCAGGACGCGGGCACGGCCTGCGCCTGCCGCCCGGCCATCAGCCGGGGACGCTACACTCTTCTTTTCATAGCTGAGGATGGCCGCCGGGGCCGCCTGCTCCACGACCCGATCCCACCGCATGACGACCACCTTCCGCAGCCCGATCCGACACTGCCGCGCCTGCGGCACCGCCGTGGTGTACCGCCTGCCCGACGATGGCGACACCAAGCTGCGCGCCGTGTGCCCGGCCTGCCACACGGTGCACTACGAAAACCCGCTCAACGTGGTCGGCACGGTGCCTGTGCTGGCCGATGGGCGGGTGCTACTGTGCAAGCGCAACATCGAGCCGCGATGGGGCAAATGGACCCTGCCTGCCGGCTTCATGGAACTCGACGAGACCACCGCGCAGGGCGCCGCGCGCGAGACCGACGAAGAGGCCGGCGCGCAGATCGAGATGGGCCCGCTGTTCAGCCTGCTCAACGTGCGCCGCGTCGGCCAGGTGCACTTGTTCTACCGCGCCACGCTGCTCAGCGAGGTGTTCGACCCCGGCCACGAGACCATCGAAGCACGCCTGTTCACCGAGGCCGAAATCCCGTGGGAAGAGATCGCCTTCCGCACGGTCAAGGAAACGCTGGAGTGCTATTTCGCCGACCGCAAGGCCGGGGCCTTCGGCCTGCACTGCATCGATATCGAGTGAGCCTTAAGAGATGTCTGCCATGAACAGCACCCCACCCGACAACCTGCCCACCTACCGCCTGCTGACCGGGCCCGATGACGCTGCCTTCTGCCGCCGCGTGAGCGAAGCCCTGGCGCTGGGCTACGAGCTGCATGGCTCGCCTGCCGCGACCTTCAACGGCGAGCGCGTGGTCGTGGCGCAGGCCATCGTCTGGCCCGGCGCCCAGCCCCGATAAGCCCTCTCAGTTATCCATTGCGCTGCGCGCCACCTGCGGCGCATGAAACTGGCGCGGCCAAGGCCAGTGCCCCCGCGCAAGGGCCGCCCCGCCGCGCTGGGGGCGTCCCCCTCCCGACTCGCGCAGCGAGTCGAGAGAGGGGTGAAGGCGCAAAGCGACTCAGGGGGTGTTTCACTTCAGGGCGGCACCTCGGCCCCCGGCACCTGACCGCCAGGTGGCGGCACGCCGACCGGCGGGGGCATGGCAGGCGACAGCGGTGGCAGCACCATCTGCTCGGCCGGCGGCGCAGGTCCGCGCTGCGGCGATGCATCGGGCAGGGGCTGCAGGTCGGGCTCGCGTATCACCGGCGGCAGGGTGCCGGGCGGCAGCGGCGGCGGGTAGCCGCCAGGCTGACCGGGCTGACCCGGCGCATCGCGGCCGAACAGGTCCATCACCCAGTTGCGCATGCCGGCCATGGCGTTGCCCACGGCGCTGGGGTCTTGCTCGTCGATGAAGCGGTCCTTGCCGTCCAGCACCTGCGAGCGGAACGATTGCTGCAGGAAGTCACCTACCATCGGCAGCGCGCTGTGGGCGCCCTGCCCCCAGTAGTCGCTGCGCAGGGTCACGCGCCCGTCGTTGAAGCCCACCCAGGCACCGGCGACCACGCGCGGGTGCATGAGGATGAACCAGCCATCGGTGTTGTCCTGCGTGGTGCCGGTCTTGCCCGCCACGTCGCCCTGGATGCCATAGCGCGTGCGGATGGCGCGACCCGTGCCCTTGTCGATCACGCCGCGCATGGTGGCGCGCAGCGTCTGCGCCACGCCCACGGGCAGCACCTTCTCGGCCGCGGGCGGGGTGAAGGTCTGCAGCACCTTGCCATGGCGGTCCTCGATGCGCGTGATGAGCACTGGCGACACATAGCGCCCGGCATTGGCGATGGTGCCGTAGGCCGAGACCATCTCGCGCAGCGTGACCGGGCTGGTACCCAAGGCCAGCGAGGGCACGAGTTCGAGCTTGCTCTCGCGCACGCCCATGGCGCGCGCCAACTCGGCCACGTGGGCCGGGCCGACCTTGTGCATGAGTTGGGCGGTGATGGTGTTCTTCGACAGCGCCAGGCCATCGGCCAGCGTCATGGGTTCGTCGCTCGGCGGGCCGCCGTCGGTGGGGCGCCAGACCTGCCCGCCGCCCAGGGGGATTTCCACGGCCTCGTCCATCAGCGTGTCGCTGGGCAGCGCGCCCTGCTCGAAGGCCGCACCATAGACGAAGGGTTTGAAGGTGGAGCCCGGCTGGCGCCGCGCCTGCGCCACATGGTCGAACGGGTCCTGCCCGAAATCGCGGCTGCCGACCCAGGCCAGCACCTGGCCGGTGACCGGGTCCATGGCCATGAAGCCGGCCTGCACGCGGGTCTTGTTCTGGCGCAGCGTGCGCATGAAGGCGGTGTCGGCCACCAGGGTCTTGAGCGCCTCGTCGGGCGTGGCGCCCTGCTCCAGCGCCGTGCGGTACTCGCTCGTGTCGCGCACGAAGTCCTGCACCAGGTCGGACTGCGGGTTCCAGGCGCTGCGCTGGGCCCACGCGGTGTCGGCAATGCCCTGCAGCTGCTTGCCCTGGCGCGCCACGGCCTGGTTGGCGAAGGCCTGCAGGCGCGAGTCGATGGTGGTGTGCACCAGCAGGCCATCAGCGTGCAGGCTGTAGCCGTTGGCGTCGGCCCAGGCGATCAGGGTCTTGCGCAGTTGCTGGGCAAAGTGCGGTGCCAGGCCCGTGGCCTCGCTCTGGCGCTCGAAATCCACGCGCAGCGGGCGCTTTCGCAGGGTGTCGAACTGGGCCTTGTCGAGCTTGTCGCGCTTGACCATCTGCGCCAGCACGGTGTTGCGCCGCGCCTGGGCGCGCTCGGGGTTCATCACCGGGTTGTAGTAGGCCGTGCCCTTGAGCATGCCGATCAGCGTGGCGCTCTCCAGCAGGTTGAGCTTGTCGGCCGACTTGTCGAAGTAGGTGCGCGCCGCCATCTCGATGCCGTAGGCGTTGTACAGAAACGGCACGGTGTTGAGGTAGGTCTCCAGGATTTCGTCCTTGGAGTAGGACATCTCGATCTTGATCGCGGTGATGGCCTCCTTGAGCTTGCGCGTCAAGGTGCGCGAGCGCCCGATCTCCTCGGGGAACAGGTTGCGCGCCAGCTGCTGGGTGATGGTCGAGCCGCCCTGCGGGTCCCCCCGCAGCGTGTGCACCACCGACGAGGCGGTGCGCCGCCAGTCCATGCCCCAGTGCTCGTAGAAGCGGTGGTCTTCGGTGGCGATGAGCGCATTGACTGCGTACGGTGCGATGCGGTTCAGGGCCACCCACTCGCGGTTGGCCCAGCGGTATTCGGACAGCACCTTGCCGTCGGCCGAGATCAGCTGCGCGGGCCGCTCGGTCTTGGCCTTGGTGATGTCGCTGATGGACGGTGTGAACGGGATCAGCGCCAGGGTGTAGAGCACCAGGACCGCCGGCAGCGCCAGGATGGCCAGCAGCCATTTGCGGCGCGAAGAGCCCTTTGCATAGGCCGCCACGCGCCGCAGGCCCGCGGCCAGGCGCGTGCCCAGGTTGGTGAGAAGGGGTGGCATCACGCTGCGGGCCCGCCGGCCAGCAGCGCCAGCATGCCTGCCTCGTCGAGCACGGGCACGCCCAGTTCCTCGGCCTTGGCCAGCTTGCTGCCGGCCTCTTCGCCGGCCACCACGTAGCTGGTCTTCTTGCTCACCGAGCCCGAGACCTTGGCACCTGCGGCTTCGAGCATGTCCTTGGCGGCATCGCGGCTCAGGGTGGGCAAGGTGCCGGTGAGCACGATGGTCTTGCCGGCCAGTACCTGGGCACCCTTTTCTGCCGGCGCGCCTTCCGGCCAGGTCACGCCGCAGGCGCGCAGTTGCTCCACGACTTCGCGGTTGTGCGGCTGCTGGAAGAAGGTGTGGAAACTCTGCGCGACGATGGGGCCCACGTCGGGCACTTCGAGCAGTTGCTCCACCGTGGCGGCGGTCTCGGCCGTGGCGCCGATCATGGCGTCCAGCGTGCCGAAGTGCTTGGCCAGGTCTTTGGCGGTGGATTCGCCGACATGGCGGATACCGAGGCCGAACAGGAAGCGCGCCAGCGTGGTCTGCTTGGATTTTTCGAGCGCGGCCAGCACGTTCTGCGCCGATTTTTCGGCCATGCGCTCAAGCGCCACCAGCGAGGTGAGCCCCAGGCGGTACAGGTCGGGTAGCGTGCGGATCACGTTGGCCTCGACCAGTTGGTCCACCAGCTTGTCGCCCAGGCCCTCGATGTCCATGGCGCGGCGCGCGGCGAAGTGCAGGATGGCCTCCTTGCGCTGGGCAGCGCAGAACAGGCCGCCCGTGCAGCGGTGATTCGCCTCACCGGGCTCGCGCACCACGTCGCTGCCGCACACGGGGCACTGGCGTGGCATGCGGAAATTGGGCACATAGGCCGGGCGCTGGCCGGGCATGACGCCCACGACCTCGGGGATCACATCGCCCGCGCGGCGCACGATCACCGTGTCGCCCACGCGCACCTGCTTCTTGCGGATCTCGAACAGGTTGTGCAGCGTGGCATTGGTCACCGTGACGCCGCCGACGAACACCGGCGCCAGGCGCGCCACAGGCGTGAGCTTGCCGGTGCGGCCGACCTGGATGTCGATGCCCTCCACGCGCGTGGCCATCTCCTGCGCAGGGTACTTGTGGGCCACGGCCCAGCGCGGCTCGCGCGTCTTGAAGCCCAGGTCGCGCTGCAGGTCCAGGCGGTTGACCTTGTAGACCACGCCGTCGATGTCGTAGGGCAACTGGTCGCGCGAGGCGCCCACTTGCTGGTGGAAGGCCACGAGCTCAGGCGCGCCCCTGGCGATCTGCACCTGCGCCGCCACCGGAAAGCCCCACTCCTTGAGCGTCTGCAGCATCTCGTAGTGCGTGGTGAAGGCCCGGCCGCCCCCGTTCACGGGCGTGGTGGCGCCCAGGCCGTAGGCAAAGAAGCTCAGCGGCCGCTGGGCCGAGATGCCCGAATCGAGCTGGCGCACCGCGCCCGCAGCGGCGTTGCGCGGGTTCACGAAGGTCTTGCCGCCCTGCTCGCGCTGGCGCTCGTTCAGGGCATCGAAGTCGGCGCGGCGCATGTAGACCTCGCCGCGCACTTCGAGCAAGGGTGGCACACCGGCGGGCAAAGTCAGCGGGATCTGGCGGATGCGGCGGATGTTGTGCGTCACGTCCTCGCCCACCTCGCCATCGCCGCGCGTGGCGGCTTGCACCAGGCGGCCGCCCTCGTAGCGCAGGCTCATGGCCAGGCCGTCGAACTTGGGCTCGGCCACGTATTCGATGGCCGGGTCGGACTCGGCCAGGCCCAGCTCGCGGCGCACGCGCGCATCGAAGGCCTGGGCGCCCGTGGCCTCGGTGTCGGTCTCGGTGTGGATGCTGAGCATGGGCACGGCATGGCGCACCGGCGCCAGGCCATCCGCCACGCCACCGATCACGCGCTGCGTGGGCGAGTCGGGCGTGATGAGGTCGGGGTGGGCCTCCTCCAGCGCCTGCAGTTCGCGGAACACCCGGTCGTACTCGGCATCGGGCACCGTGGGCTCGTCGAGCACGTAGTACTGGTGGGCCCAGCGGTTGAGCTGGTCGCGCAAGGCTTCTATCTGGGTGGCTGGCAACACGTTGGAATCCTGCGCTGGAGCAGAGAAAAGATCAAGATTGTCGGTCATGGCCGGACGGGCCCAAGGCTGCGGACGGCTCCGTCAGGACCAGCCGCACCTTGGGAGGCATCTGCTGGCGCAGGAATGCAACCACCCGCTCGTCATGCACGCCATAGGCGGTGGTGAAGCGCGTGGCCTCGCCATGGCGCCGCTCGAAGACGAAGACGCGCCGGAAGGCATCGCCCTGCAGGGTCAGCGCCTTGACCTCCTGCAGCACCACCTCCACCTGCCGGGGTACGAGGCGCGACGGCAGCGAGAAGAAGGCCACGCCATCGCGCACCCGCACGAGCGGACGGCCGAGCGGACCGAAGCTGCGCCGGTCCTGCCACTGGCGCCAGCCCAGAAAGGCGGCCAGCGCCAGGTACACGGCGCCCATCAGGTACCACTGCCCGAAGGCGATCACCCCGATGCCGGCGGCCACGAGCACGCCGGCCTTGGCCACACCCAGCGCCAGTTGCCCCTGGCGGTACAGCCCCTGGTCGCGCTCGACCAGCGGGGGAAAGAAAAGTGCGCGCCAGTCCAAACCGTTTCGCTCCATGGGTTCAGCTGAACAGGCGCCGCGCCAGCACCGAGCCGGCCGACAGCTCGCGCCCGTCGAGCTGGTCGTACAGCAGCTCCAGGTCGGCCGCGATCGGTTCCATGGCCATGGCGGGCAGCGGGTGGCCGTTCTGGTCGCAGAGCACGCCGTCCATCGCCTCGCACAGCGCAGTGGCCACTTCGCGCAGGCGCATGAACGGCCGCTCGCCGCGGTGCACCTGCGAGACATCCAGGCTCAGCGTCACGTCGCGGATGGCGGACTGGTCCGGGTCATCGGCCAGGGCCGCCTGCGTGTCGTAGCCCAGCGTGAGCAACGGCGGCAGGCCCGGGTTGCCCGTGGGCAGCACCAGGCGGCCCGGCATGGCGCCGGAGACGAAGCCCATGCGCGCGGCATTCTGGTGGATGTAGCCGGGGCTCCAGGCGGCCTGGCGCGCGCGCAGCATGAAGGCCAGTTGCGCATCGTGGTCGCTGGCGAACTGGTCGAGCTCGCGGGCGCGGGCCACTTCCTGCAGCATGTCGGGAAAATCGGGGGCCGCGTTCACCGCATCGGCAAAGGCCTGGGCCTTCATGACGAACTCCGAGAACTCGATCTCGTTGAGCGCGCCCATGCGGTTGGCCAGCTGCACCCCCGCCTGGAAGCTCTGGTAGCGCTGGCCGGGGGATGGCGTCTCCCATTGCTGGGTGGCTTCGTTGTAGCCTTCGATGGCAAAAGGCTTGCTGCCCGCGCGGCGGGTGGGCGGCATGGCGGCCAGCGCGGCATCGCCCGAAACGATGACTTCGGGCTGCAGGGTGGCGATCACGTCGATCAGCGGGTCCAGCCCCGGGCGGCGCTCCAGCGACATCGGTGGCACCGGCATCTGCAGCGCATCGCGCACATCCACCGTGTGCACCGAGGGGTCGGGGCCGCGGTCCAGGCTGGCCAGTTGCTCCGCCGTGAACTGGTGGGCACCGGCGTCAAAGCCGGGCTCCTGGCGCAGCGCCGGGTCGGCCAGGGGCTCGTGCTCCTCGGGCGAGGCACGCCGCGGGGCGTTGCGGTGCGACGTCCAGGCGTTGTAGGCCACGATGAGGGCCAGCACCAGGCCGCCGATGATGGCCAGACTCAGTTGCAATGTGCTCATAGATCTCGGTCCGCTTCGTTCCCGGGGATAAGGCAACGGAAGGTTTTCATCTTCATCATGCGTCCGCCATCGAAAGGGCGGACTCCATGTCGACGGCCACGATGCGCGAGACGCCCTGCTCCTGCATGGTCACGCCGATCAGTTGCTCGGCCATTTCCATGGCGATCTTGTTGTGGCTGATGAACAGGAACTGGGTGCCTTTGCTCATGCTGGAGACCAGCTTGGCATAGCGTTCGGTGTTGGCGTCGTCCAGCGGCGCGTCCACCTCATCGAGCAGACAGAACGGCGCGGGGTTGAGCTGGAAGATGGCGAACACCAGCGCAATCGCCGTGAGCGCCTTCTCGCCACCCGACAGCAGGTGGATGGTCTGGTTCTTCTTGCCCGGGGGCTGGGCCATCACCTGCACGCCAGAATCGAGGATCTCGTCGCCGGTGATGATGAGCTTGGCCTGGCCGCCGCCGAACAATTCGGGGAACATGCGCCCGAAATGGCCGTTGACGGTGTCGAAGGTGCCCGAGAGCAGTTGGCGCGTTTCGCCGTCGATCTTGCGGATCGCGTCTTCCAGCGTGTTCATGGCCTCGGTCAGGTCGGCGGTCTGCGCGTCGAGAAAGATCTTGCGCTCGCTGGCGAGCTTGAGCTCGTCCAGCGCCGCCAGGTTCACCGCGCCCAGGGCGGCGATCTCGCGGTGCAGGCGGTCGATCTCGCCCTGCAGGCCACCTACGCGCACGTTGCCGTCGGCAATCGACTGGGCCACGGCCTCCAGGTCGGCCTGGGCATCGGCCAGCAGGGTGGTGTACTGCTCCAGGCCCAGGCGCGCTGCCTGCTCCTTGAGCTGGAATTCGGTGATGCGCGCACGCAGCGGGTCGAGCGCGCGCTCGAGCTGCATGCGCCGCTCGTCGCTGGCGCGCAGCTTGGCGGTCAGGTCGTCGTACTCGCTGCGCTGGGCGCCCAAGGCCTTCTCGCGCTCCATCTTCACTTCCAGGGCGGCCTGCAGCCCCCCCTGGGCGGCCGCGTCGGACAGGCGGGCCAGCTCGTCGCGCGCGCGCTGCTGCTCGTCGGTGAGCGAGGCGGCCTGCTGGTTGGCCGTTTCGATGGAGCGGTTAAGCTCGCCGCGGCGCGCCTCCAGGCTGCGCTGCGAGAAGGTGGCTTCCTGCGCCTGGCGCTCGAGCGTGCGCTGCTGCTCGCGGCAAGCGGCCAGCTTGCGCTCGGCCTCGATCACGCGGTCGCCCAACTGCGCCTCGCGCTCCTGGCTGTCGGCCAGCTGCATGTCGAGCTCTTCGAAGCGGGCCTCGGCCGCCACGCGGCGCTCCTGCAGGTCAGCCAATTGCGCTTCGATTTCGGCAATGTCGGCATCGATCTGTGCGCTGCGTGCACGCGTCTGCTCGGCCAGCTGGGTCAGGCGCAGAGTCTCCACCTGCAGCTCGTGGGCCCGGCCCTGGGCCTCGGTGGCCTCGCGGCGGGCGCCCACCAGGCGCTGCGAGGCGTCGGCATAGGCGGCTTCGGCGCGAACCAGGGCGGTGCGCGATTCCTCGGCGATCAGGGCCTGGGCACGCAGCTCCTTTTCAAGGTGCTCGATCTCCTGTGCACGGGCCAGCATGCCCGACTGTTCGGAGTCCTGCGCGTAGAAGCTTATGCTGTGCGCACTGACGGCATGGCCCGAGGGCACGAACACCACCTCGCCCGGCTGCAGGGCGCTGCGGCGGTTCAGCGCTTCGTCGAGCGTGGGGGCGGTGTAGCAGCCCTGCAGCCAGTCGACCAGCACGGCACGCAGGCCGGCATCGTTCAGGCGCAGCAGGTCGGACAGGCGCGCATGCGGCGAAGCCGCCTCGGGCGTGCCGGCGGAAGGCAGGCTGTAGAACGCCAGGCGCGCGGGCGGCGCATCGGTGCCGCCCGAGCCCAGGAAGCCGCGCACCATGTCCAGGCGCCCCACTTCGAGCGCCGCCAGGCGCTCGCGCAGCGCGGCTTCGAGCGCGTTTTCCCAGCCCGGTTCGATGTGGATGCGGCTCCACAGGCCTTGCAGGCTATCGAGGCCGTGCTTGGCCAGCCAGGGGCGCAGCTTGCCATCGGTCTTGACCTTTTCCTGCAGGGCTTTGAGGGCCTCCATGCGCGCCGAGAGGTCGGCCTGGCGCGCGCTTTCGCTGTTCACGGCCTGCTGGCGCGCGCGCCGGTCGTCGTCCAGCTGGGGCACGGCCTCCTGCAGCTCGGCCAGGCGGGCCTCGGTGGTCTCGGCCAGTTCCTGGGCCTCGTCCAACTGCTCCTGCAGATTGGCAAGACGTGCCTCGTCGGGGGCGGCCAGGGCATTGCGGTCGGCGCGCAGGCGTTCGTAGCGGCCGTCGAACTGGCGGCTCTGCTCGTCGATGCTGCGCTGCTCGGCGGCCAGCACGCCGATCTGCTGCTGCACCTGCACCACGCTGGCGCGCTGCTCGGAGGTGCGGCTTTGCGCCTGGCGCAAGGCGTCCTCCAGGTCGGGCAACTGCATGGCCTGCTCTTCGACCTGGGCGGCCAGCAGTTCGGCGCGCTCCTCGGCGTCCACGCCGGCACCGGCGAGGTTTTCGAGCTCGATGTCGGCCTCTTCCTTGCGGCCGGACCACTGGGCGATCTGCTCGGCCAGGGTCACCAGGCGCTGCTCCACGCGCAGGCGGCCTTCCACCACGTAGCGGATCTCGGCCTCCAGGCGGCCCACTTCGGCGGTGGCCTCGTAGAGACGGCCCTGGGCCTGGTTGACCTGGTCACCGGCGGCATAGTGCGCCTGGCGGATGGTTTCGAGATCGGACTCGATGGCCCGCAGGTCGGCCATGCGCGACTCGAGGTCGTTCACGGCCTGCAGGCCATCCAGGCGCACCTTGGCCTGGTCGGCCTCGGCATCGGCACGCTTCAAGAACCACAGCTGGTGCTGCTTGAGGGTGGCGTCGGAATTGAGAGCGTTGTACTTGGCGGCGACCTCGGCCTGCTTTTCGAGCTTTTCGAGGTTGGCGTTGAGCTCGCGCAGGATGTCCTCGACCCGCGTGAGGTTCTCGCGCGTGTCGGACAGGCGGTTTTCCGTCTCGCGGCGGCGCTCCTTGTACTTGGAGACACCGGCGGCCTCTTCGAGGAACAGGCGCAGCTCTTCGGGGCGCGACTCGATGATGCGGCTGATGGTGCCCTGGCCGATGATGGCGTAGGCGCGCGGCCCCAGGCCCGTGCCCAGAAACACGTCCTGCACGTCGCGCCGGCGCACGGGCTGGTTGTTCAGGTAGTAGCTGCTGGTGCCGTCGCGCGTGAGCACGCGGCGCACCGCCACCTCGCCGTACTGGCCCCACTGGCCGCCGGCGCGGTGGTCGGAATTGTCGAACACCAGTTCCACGCTGGCGCGGCTGGCCTGCTTGCGCGTGGTGGTGCCGCTGAAGATCACATCCTGCATGGACTCGCCGCGCAGCTCGCTGGCCTTGCTCTCGCCCAGCACCCAGCGCACCGCATCCATGATGTTGGACTTGCCGCAGCCGTTCGGCCCCACCACGCCGACGAGTTGCCCCGGCAGCATGAAGTTGGTGGGCTCAGCGAAGGACTTGAAGCCGGAAAGCTTGATCGAGGTAAGACGCACGTGTCAGGGGCTGGCAGGAAATGGGTGGGCGAACGAACGGGCGCCAGGCGAAAAAACACCGGCAAATGCAAGGCGGGATGATACCGCGCCGCCTGCCGGCTCCCGCAGCGTGGAGCCCCCTGCCGGACGATCCCATCGTATCCGCCGGCAATTTTTAACAGATATTGCCCTTACCGCTTGTCTGGCATGCCCTCGCAGCTATCAATTTTGCACTTGCGCCCGGATGGGCCTCACTGCACCACCCGCACCTGGTTGCGCCCCTGCGACTTGGCCTCGAAAAGTGCCTGGTCGGCGCGCGCCACGGCCTGCGCCAGGTGCTGCAGCGCCAACACCTCGCAGGCACCGATGGACACGCTCAGCGCCTCGGGCTGGACCAGGCCTTCGACCCCGAGGCGCAGCTTCTCGGCCACCTTGAGCGCATCGGCCAGCGGGGTCTGGGGCAGGCAGACCAGGAACTCCTCGCCGCCCCAGCGGATGATCTCGTCGCCCCGGCGCAAGGCGCCCCGCAGCACCCGGGCCACGGCCTGCAGTGCCGCGTCGCCCGCATCGTGGCCGTAGCGGTCGTTGATGCTCTTGAAGTGGTCCAGGTCCAGCATCAGGATGGACGAGGCTGGCTCGAACAGCGAGGTGCGGTACAGCCGCCGGTCGATCAGGTCCAGGGCGTGCCGGTTGAGCAGGCCGGTGAGCGCGTCGTGGTAGGCCGCGCGTTCGAGCTCCACGCGCTCGGCGGCCACCGTCATGAGCGAGCCGAACAGCTCGGCCAGCCCCGAGAAAAGTCCCACCCCGAGGTCATCGAAGTAGCCATCGCGGTCTGCGTACAACACGAACATACCGCTGTAGCCGTTGAAGGTGGAGCGGATCGGCAGGGCCAGTACGTGGCGGATGCCGTGCTCGCGCGCGGCTTCGCGCCAGGGGCCGTACAGGGAGTGCTGCGACACCGAGAAGGCCTGCGCGGGCTTGCCGTCCAGGGTGGAGAAGGCCGGGCCGATCTGCGTGAGCAGGTTGCGCTCGATGTGCAGGGCCTGCGCATACGCGGCGGCCGGGCCGGCGAACACCTGGGGGCGGATGGACTGGGTGTCGGAGGGGCCGAACCAGGTCCAGGCCAGGCGGATGTGGGGCGTGGCCTCGACGATGGACCGGCAGATGCCGTGGATGATCTCCAGCTCGCTGCGTCCGAGGATGAGCTTGGCGGAGCTCTTGAGCAGCACCTCGGCGATGGCCGATTTCTCGCGCTGGGCGTCAAACCCCTCGGACGGCACCTGCGGGGTGCGCGGTGATCGCTGCTTGTTGAAGAACATGGCGCGGGTCAGGCAGTGCGGCTGGGACCGGAAACCGCTTGCAGAGCGCTCATGCGGCGGGCACGCCCGGGGCATTGTGCCGGCGCACCAGCTCTTCGAACTCGGCCACCTGCAGGGGTGGGCTGAGCAGGTAGCCCTGCCAGGCATGGCAGTTGTTGCGCGCCAGGAACTCGCGCTGGGCCTCGGTCTCCACGCCCTCGGCGATCACGCGCAGGCCCAGGCTGGTGCCCAGCGCCACCACGGTGCGGGCGATGGCCGCGTCGTTGGGGTCGGTGAGCACGTCGCGCACGAAGCTCTGGTCGATCTTGAGCTGGTCCAGGGGCAGCCGCTTGAGGTAAGACAGCGAGGAATACCCGGTGCCGAAGTCGTCCAGCGAGAAGCCCACGCCATAGGCCTTGAGTTGGCCCATCTTGGCGATGGTGTCTTCCACGTCCGAGAGCAGCAGGCCTTCGGTCATCTCCAGCTTGAGGCGGCTGCCGTCGGCGCCCGAGCCGGCCAGCGCGGCCAGCACCTGGGCCACGAAGCCGCTCTGGTGGAACTGCCGCGGGCTCACGTTCACCGCCAGGCCCAGGCCGGCCAGGGCTGGCTGCTGCGCCCAGCGCGCCAGGCGCTGGCAGGCCACCTGCAGCACCCATTCGCCCAGCGGCAGGATCAGGCCGTTCTCTTCGGCCAGCGGAATGAACTGCGCTGGCGAGACGAAACCGTCGCGCGGATGGCGCCAGCGCAGCAATGCCTCGGCACCGGTGATGCGGCCCTGGTCGATCTGCGCCTGGTAGTACAGCTCGAACTGGCCCTGGGCCATTCCCACGCGCATGTCCAGTTCCATGGCCGCACGGGCGCTCACTGCGGCCTGCATCTGGGGGTCGTAGAAGCGCAGCGTGTCACGGCCTGCGGACTTGGCCTGGTACATGGCCAGGTCGGCGCGGCGCAGCAGTTCGTCCACCGTCTCGCGCACGCCGCTGAACAGGGTCACGCCCATGCTCAGCGAGCTGTGGTGCGCCTCGGCGCCGATGGCGTAGGGTTCGCGCAGCACGGCCAGGATGCGCTGGCCGGCTTCCTCGCAGCGCGCAGCGGCTTCCTCGGGCGTGGCGCCCAGGTCCTCGAGCAGCACCACGAACTCGTCGCCGCCCTGGCGCGCCACGGTGTCGTCCTCGTGCACACAGGCGCGCAGGCGGTTGGCCACCTGCAGCAGCAGGGTGTCGCCCTTGTCGTGGCCCTGGGTCTCGTTCAAGGTCTTGAAATTGTCGAGGTCGAGCAGCAGCAGCGCTCCATGGCTCTGGTGGCGCGCGCTGGTGGCCAGCGCCTGCTGCAGCCGGTCGATCAGCAGGCGGCGGTTGGGCAGCTGGGTCAGCGGGTCGTAGTAGGCCAGGTTCTTGATTTCATGCTCGGCCGCCTTGCGCTGGCTCAGGTCCTGCAGCGTGACGAGGTGGTCGTCCCCGATGCGCACGCCGGCCACCTCCACCGGGCGCACCACGCCGTCGCGGCACAGGAAGTGGTATTCGGCCGCAGCGATGATGCCGTCGCTGTCGTCCGCGCGCTGGCGTTCCTCGCGCCAGGCATTGCGCATCACCTCGCGTTCCTCGGGGTCGGGGTAGCTCTTTTCCCACCACACGTCCACAGTGGGCACGTCCTGCGCGGTATAGCCGCAGATCTGCAGGAAGCGTTCGTTGCGAAACGAGATGGTGCCGTCCTTTTGCACCAGGCACAGGCCCATGGGCAGGCGCTGCAGGATGCCACGCAGGTGCGCCTCGTTGCCGCGCAAGGTGTTCTCCATGCGCTTGCGCTCGCTGATGTCCTGCGCCACCGCGATGTGGAAGTCGGGCGAAGCACCGGGCGCCCACATGGGCGAGACGGTCAGGTCCACCCATATCTCGGTGCCGTTCTTGTGGAGGTACCGCTTTTCCATGCGGTACTCGCTGATCTCTCCGGCCTTGAGCCGCTCCAGCTGGGCCAGGTCGCGGGCCAGGTCTTCGGGCGGGCTGATGGCCTGTATGTCCAGCAGGCGCATCTCGGCGACGCTGTAGCCCAGGATGTCGCAGTACTTCTGGTTGATGCGCACGAAGCGGCCCGTGGCGGTCTCGGTCTGCGCCACCCCCACGGCAGCCTGGTTGAACAGGGCGCGAAAGCGGTCTTCGCTCTCGCGCCGGGCCTCGTCGGACACCTGTGCGCGCGCCAGGGCCAGGGTGCGCTGGCGCGCCAGCAGGGTCACCAGCGCGGCCAGCAGCAGCGACACGACCGCGCCCGCCCCGCCCGCCGCCCAGGGCAGGCTGCGCTCGGACAGCGACAGCAGCGACTGCGTGGGCATGAAGCTCAGGCGCCAGCGGCGGTCGTGCACCAGGATGTCCCGTTCGTACGGCACGGCGTCCGGCAGGGCCTGCGCGGTGGGCGGCAGCAGCACGCGCACCGTGGTGTCGGTGGCGCCCGCGCGGGCGGAGCCCTGGTCGGTGATGGAGACCGCGATGCCATTGAGCAGGCCCTCGCCGCGCATGAAGCGCACCAGGTCGTAGACGCGGATGGTGGCGGCCACGGCCCCGATGAACACCTGCGGCTTGAGGTCGACCACCCCGGATCGGTCATACACCGGCACGCGGATCACGAACGCCGTGCGGTGCGTCTGCTCCTGCACCAGGTCGAACGGGGCCGAGGCCACGGTGTTCCCGCTGTCGCGGCTGTACTGCATGGCCGCCAGGTTGGTGGGCTGGGCACTGATGTCGAGGCCCAGCACCGCCTCGTTGCCGCGCATGGGCCACAGATACTCGGCCACGAAGTATTCGGGGCGCTCGCCGGGCGGGCGGATCGAAAACTCGGGATAGCCGGCGGGGTCGATGGACGTGTCGGCCCGCACGCGGGCTTCGTAGTCGGCCTTCTCGGCCAGGGTCACCCGGCGCGTGAACGACAGGTTGCGCACGCCGGGGTAGCGCTCGGAGATGTCGAGCTCGCTGGCCACCCGTTCGAACTCGGCCCGCGTGAGCCCCGGGTTGGCCGAAAACAGCCCGCGCAGGCCATGCACGATCTCGGTGTGTGTGGCGATGCGCTGGACCAGCGCGTCGGTGAACAGCCGCGTCTCCTGGGTCAGGCGGGCCTTGGCCACGGCCTGGACCGCATCGGCCTGTTGCCGTGCCAGGCCGAAGCTGAGCAACAAGCCGGCCGCAGCCACACCCAGGCCAGGCAACCAATGCCGGTAAAAGCCGTTGAGGGGTAGCAAAGCCATTAGAACAGGGAGTCAGCGAAAGCCAGACAGGGTTGTACACGGCGTGCCAGGGCACTGCCGCAACAGCCCATGAGGATAGCGGGATTCGGCCCCGCGATCCGGCATGCAAGGGCCCACATCTTGTAACAAGGCCGCTGTTTTTGCCGTACCGTTTATGCAACACCGGGGGGTGTTTTGGGCAGTCCCCGCTGCGGGCCCCCTGCCGCCACAGGGTAGGGAGCAAACCGGCTTCGATTCTCATCCACGTCCAGCACCCGGCCGATGGGCGGAAACGCCCTCTGCGGGCAGGCCTCGCGCTCGCAGACCTTGCAGCCCATGCCGATGGGCACGGCCGCCTCGGGGTCGGACAGGTTCAGGCCGCGCGAGTACACGAGCTGCGCGGCATGGCGCAGGTCGCAGCCCAGCGCCACCGAGAACTCCTTGCCGGGCGCGCCCCAGCCTCCGCCCCCACCACCACCGCCGCCGCGCGAGACGGTGCGCGCCACCCAGAGGTAGGCCCGGCCATCGGGCATGCGCGCCAGCTGCGGCACGATGCGCCCGGGCTGGGCAAAGGCCTCGTACACGTTCCACAGCGGGCAGGTGCCGCCGATCTTGCTGAAGTGGAAATGCGTGGCCGACTGGCGCTTGGAGATGTTGCCCGCCCGGTCCACGCGGATGAAGAAAAAGGGCACACCGCGCGCGCTGGGCCGCTGCAGCGTGGACAGGCGGTGGCACACCGTCTCGAAGCCGACGCCGAACTGGTGGCCCAGCCGGTCGATGTCGTAGCGCACCGCCTCGGCCGCCTGCAGGAAGGCGGTGTAGGGCAGCAGCAAGGCGCCCGCGAAGTAGTTGGCCAGACCGATGCGCGCCAGCGCCCGCGCCTGGTCGCCCGACAGGCCGGCCCCATCGGCCAGGCGGCGCAGTTCGGGCCCCATCTCCAGAAAGGCCAGTTGCGTCGCCATCTGGAAGGCGCGCTGCCCCGCCTCGAGCCCCTGGGCCAGCTGCAAGACGCCGCTGGCCGGGTCGTAGTGGCGTTGCGCGCCGCCCGGCAGTTCGGCCACCGTGGCCACATGCACGCCGTGGGCGGACTGCAGGCGCCGCGCCAACCCTTCGTCGGCCCGGCCCGGCTGCAGCGTCCACTCACCCGCCAGCCGCTCGGCCGCATCGTCAAGCTCGGTGATGTGGTTGTGGCGGGCAAAGAAGAAATCGCGCACCTCCTCGTAAGCCATGGGCTGGTGGCTGGAAGGGGCCCGTTCACCGCTGCGGTCGTCGCCCCACTGGGCGCCCAGGGCATCGAGCCGCTCCAGCGCCTGGCGGTGGCGCTGGTGCAGGGCCAGCAGGGTGCGCGCCACGGCGGGCATGCCCGAGGCCAGCTCGCGGATCTCGGCCAGCGACACGGCCTGCTGCACCCCATCGGCACCGGGCTCGGCGGGTGTGTCGGCCAGCACCTCGCGCAGTCCGGTGATCAGGCGCGCCTCGTCGTCGTCGGAAAAGCGCTGCACGTCCACGCCGAACACGGCGTTGATCTTGAGCAGCACCGGCACGGTGAGCGGCCGCTGGTTCTGTTCGAGCTGGTTGAGGTAGCTGGCCGACAGGTCGAGCGCGCGCGCCAGAGCGATCTGCGTCATGCCGCGCTCCTCGCGCAGGCGGCGCAGGCGCACGCCCATGAAGGTCTTCTTCATGGTACTGACACCACTGCACCATTCATTCGCAAGATTCGCAAATTATCCATTTTCTCTTCGCAATCATTCGCCATTTCAGCCCTGTACCTGGGGTAGGGGCTTGCGTACATTGCGAATCATGCAACAAACCAGCGCCCTGCACCAGCCCATGCATTTCACGGAGATGGTGTTCCCCGAGCGCAGCAACCACTACGGCACGCTGTTCGGCGGCCAGGCCCTGCTGCTGATGGGCCAGGCCGCCTTCGTCACGGCCAGCCGCCATGCGCGCTGCGCGGTGGTGATTGCGCGCTGCAGTGATGTGCAGTTCATGGCGCCCGTGCCCCAGGGGCAGGCGCTGCGGCTGACCGCGCAAGTCTTGCGCACCGGCAACAGCTCGATGACCGTGGAGGTCAGCGGCAGCGCCGAGAACCTGCACACCGGCCACCAGCAGCCCGCGCTGCGCGGCGCCTTCGAGATGGTGGCCGTGGACTGCGCCGGCCGACCCCGGCGCATCTGATTTCTTTCTTCTTCCCTTTTTCCCCACCGTTTCGCAACAGGAGACCGCCCCCATGAGCGACCCCCTCGCCACCGGCTTCAAGCCCAAGAAATCCGTCGCCCTCTCGGGCGTGACCGCCGGCAACACGGCGCTGTGCACCGTGGGCCGCACGGGCAACGACCTGCACTACCGCGGCTACGACATCCTGGACATCGCCGAGGTCTGCGAGTTCGAGGAGATCGCCCACCTGCTGGTGCACGGCAAGCTGCCGACCACGGCCGAGCTGCGCGCCTACAAGGGACGCCTCAAGTCGCTGCGCGGCCTGCCCGCCAATGTGAAGGAGGCGCTGGAGCAGTTGCCCGCCAGCAGCCACCCCATGGACGTGATGCGCACGGGCGTGTCCGCCCTGGGCTGCGTGCTGCCCGAGAAGGACGGGCACCACACGCCCGGCGCACGCGACATCGCCGACCGGCTGATGGCATCGCTCGGCTCCATGCTGCTGTACTGGTACCACTGGTCCACCCAGGGCAAGCGCATCGAGGTGGAGACGGACGACGAGTCCATCGGCGCGCACTTTCTGCACCTGCTGCATGGCAAGAAGCCATCGGCCGCTTGGGAGCGCGCCATGCACACCTCGCTGAACCTGTATGCCGAGCATGAGTTCAACGCCTCCACCTTCACCGCGCGCGTGGTCGCCGGCACGGGCAGCGATGTGTACTCGTGCATCACCGGCGCCATCGGCGCGCTGCGCGGGCCCAGGCATGGCGGTGCCAATGAAGTGGCCTTCGAGATCCAGAAACGCTACGACAGCGCCGACGAGGCCGAGGCCGACATCCGCCGCCGCGTGGACGCCAAGGAGGTGGTGATCGGCTTCGGCCACCCGGTGTACACCGTGAGCGACCCGCGCAACGAGGTCATCAAGCGCGTGGCGCGCCAGCTCTCGGAGCAAGCCGGCACCACCAGGATGTTCGACATCGCCGAGCGGCTGGAGACGGTGATGTGGGAGGCCAAGCAGATGTTCCCCAACCTCGACTGGTTCAGCGCCGTGAGCTACCACATGATGGGCGTGCCCACGGCCATGTTCACGCCACTGTTCGTCATTGCGCGCACCAGCGGCTGGGCGGCGCACATCATCGAGCAGCGCATCGACAACAAGATCATCCGCCCCAGTGCCCACTACACCGGCCCCGAAGACCTGGCCTTCGTGCCCATCAACGAACGCAAGTAGATTCGACAGGAAGCGACCCGCCCTGCCCCACGTCCATGAACACAAGATACCGCAAGAACCTGCCCGGCACTGCGCTGGACTATTTCGACGCCCGTGAAGCCGTCGATGCCCTGGAGCCCGGCGCCTGGGCCAGGCTGCCCTACACCTCGCGCGTGCATGCCGAGAACCTGGTGCGCCGCTGCGACCCGGCCACGCTGGATGCGTCTCTGCGCCAACTGATCGAGCGCCGGCGCGACCTGGACTTTCCGTGGTTTCCGGCGCGTGTGGTGTGCCATGACATCCTGGGCCAGACGGCGCTGGTGGACCTGGCCGGTCTGCGCGATGCAATTGCGGATATGGGTGGCGACCCGGCCCAGGTGAACCCGGTGGTGCCCACCCAGCTCATCGTGGACCATTCGCTGGCCGTGGAGCACGGCGGCGACGACCCCGAGGCCTTCGCCAAGAACCGCGCCATCGAGGACCGGCGCAACGCGGACCGCTTTCACTTCATCGAGTGGACGAAGAAGGCGTTCAAGAACGTCGAGGTGATCCCACCGGGCAACGGCATCATGCACCAGATCAACCTGGAGCGCATGTCGCCCGTGGTGCATGCCCAGGGCGGCGTGGCCTTCCCCGACACGCTGGTGGGCACCGACAGCCACACCCCGCACGTGGATGCGCTCGGCGTCATCGCCATCGGCGTGGGCGGGCTGGAGGCCGAGAGCGTGATGCTGGGCCGCGCCTCGTGGATGCGCCTGCCCGACATCATCGGTGTGGAACTGAGCGGCCGGCCGCAGCCCGGCATCACCGCCACCGACATCGTGCTGGCCCTCACCGAGTTCCTGCGCCAGCAGAAGGTGGTGGGCGCCTACCTGGAGTTCTTCGGCGCCGGCGCCTCGGCGCTGACCCTGGGCGACCGGGCCACCATCTCCAACATGACGCCCGAGTTCGGCGCCACGGCGGCGATGTTCTACATCGACGAGCAGACCATCGCCTACCTGCGCCTCACGGGCCGGGAGGCGGAGCAGGTGCGGCTGGTGGAGACCTACGCCAGGGAGACCGGCCTGTGGGCCGACGCCCTGGCCACGGCCGAATACGAGCGCGTGCTGTCGTTCGACCTGTCCCGCGTGGTGCGCAGCATGGCCGGCCCCTCCAACCCGCACAAGCGCCTGCCCACCCGCGACCTGGCGGCACGCGGCATTGCCGGGCCGTGGGCCGAGGTGCCAGGGCAGATGCCCGATGGCGCGGTCATCATCGCCGCCATCACCAGCTGCACCAACACCAGCAACCCGCGCAACGTGATCGCCGCCGGCCTGCTGGCGCGCAATGCCAATGCCCGGGGCCTCGTGCGCAAGCCCTGGGTCAAGTCGTCGCTGGCGCCCGGCTCCAAGGCCGTGCAGCTGTACCTGGAGGATGCCGGACTGCTGGCCGAGCTGGAACAGCTCGGCTTTGGCATCGTGGCCTTTGCCTGTACCACCTGCAACGGCATGTCGGGGGCGCTGGCCCCGGCCATCCAGCAGGAGATCATCGACCGCGACCTGTACGCCACGGCCGTGCTCTCGGGCAACCGCAATTTCGACGGGCGCATCCACCCCTATGCGAAACAGGCCTTCCTCGCATCGCCGCCGCTGGTGGTGGCGTACGCGATCGCCGGCACGGTGCGCTTCGATATCGAAAAAGACGTGCTCGGCACGGACGCCCAGGGCTGCCCCGTCACGCTCCAGGACATCTGGCCCAGCGACGAAGAGATCGACGCCATCGTGGCGCAAAGCGTCAAGCCCGGGCATTTCCGCCGCGTGTACGAGCCCATGTTCCGGCTGCAGGCGGCCAGCGGCGAGGCGGCCGTGAGCCCGCTCTACGGCTGGCGGCCACAGAGCACCTACATTCGCCGCCCGCCCTACTGGGAAGGTGCCCTGGCCGGCGAGCGCACCCTTACCGGCCTGCGCCCCCTGGCCGTGCTGCCCGACAACATCACCACCGACCACCTCTCGCCCTCCAACGCCATCCTGATGGACAGCGCGGCCGGCGAGTACCTGCACCGCATGGGCCTGCCCGAGGAGGATTTCAACTCCTACGCCACGCACCGCGGCGATCACCTCACGGCGCAGCGCGCGACCTTTGCCAACCCGCAACTGGTCAACGAGATGGCCGTGGTCGATGGGCGGGTGAAGAAGGGATCCTTCACCCGCATCGAGCCCGAAGGCCAGGTGGTGCGCATGTGGGAGGGCATCGAGACCTACATGCAGCGCGGCCAGCCGCTGATCATCATCGCCGGCGCCGACTATGGCCAGGGCTCGTCGCGCGACTGGGCGGCCAAGGGCGTGCGCCTGGCGGGGGTGGAGGCGATCGCGGCCGAGGGGTTCGAGCGCATCCACCGCACCAACCTGATCGGCATGGGCGTGCTGCCGCTGGAGTTCAAGCCCGGGACGAACCGCCTCACGCTCGGCCTCGACGGCACCGAGACGTACGATGTGGTGGGCGAGCGCCGCCCGCGCGCCGACCTCGTGCTGGTGGTGCGGCGCAAGGGCGGCGAGCGCATCGATGTGCCGATGACCTGCCGCCTGGACACCGCCGAGGAAGCCTCGATCTACGAGGCCGGCGGCGTTCTGCAGCGCTTCGCACAAGATTTTCTTGCCTCCACCTCCCCGCCACCGGTTGCCTGACATGCCCCACCCACCTCAGACCAAGATCCCCGCCACCTACATGCGCGGCGGCACCAGCAAGGGCGTGTTCTTCCGACTGCAGGACCTGCCCGTCGCCGCCCAGGTGCCGGGCGCTGCGCGCGATGCACTCCTGCTGCGCGTGGCCGGCAGCCCCGACCCCTATGGCAAGCAGACCGACGGCATGGGCGGAGCCACGTCGAGCACCAGCAAGGTGGTGATCCTCGCGCCCGCCACCCGGCCCGGCCACGATGTGGACTACCTCTTCGGCCAGGTGGCCATCGACTCGGCCTTTGTGGACTGGAGCGGCAACTGCGGCAACCTGTCGGCCGCCGTGGGGCCGTTCGCCATCGCCAACGGCCTGGTGGATGCCGCCCGTGTGCCGCACGATGGCATCGCCACGGTACGCATCTGGCAGGCCAACATCGGCAAGACCATCATCGCCCATGTGCCCATCACCGGCGGGGCGGTGCAGGAGACCGGCGATTTCGAGCTCGATGGCGTGGCCTTTCCCGCAGCCGAGGTGCAGCTCGCATTCATGGACCCGGCGGCCGACGAGGACGGTGCCGGCGGCGCCATGTTCCCCACCGGCAACGTCGTGGACGAGCTCGCTGTGCCGGGCGTGGGCACGCTGCGTGCCACCCTGATCAACGCCGGCATTCCCACCATCTTCGTCCATGCCGCCGACATTGGCTACACCGGCACCGAGCTGCAGGATGCCGTCAATGGCGACCCCGCCGCGCTCGCGCGCTTCGAGGCCATCCGCGCCCATGGCGCCGTGCGCATGGGGCTGATCGCCACGGTGCAAGACGCCGCCCGGCGCCAGCACACACCCAAGGTGGCCTTCGTCGCGCCGCCGGCCGGCTACACCGCATCGAGCGGCAAGGCCGTGGCCGCCGCCGATGTGGACCTGCTGGTGCGCGCCCTGTCCATGGGCAAACTGCACCACGCCATGATGGGCACGGCGGCCGTGGCCATCGCCACCGCTGCGGCCATCCCCGGCACGCTGGTGAACTTGGCCGCCGGGGGCGGGCAGCGCAGCGCCGTGCGCTTTGGCCACCCCTCGGGCACGCTGCGCGTGGGCGCGGAGGCCACGCAGCAACCCAACGGCGAATGGACGGTGACCAAGGCACTGATGGGCCGCAGCGCCCGCGTGCTCATGAGCGGCTGGGTACATGTGCCTGGTGACGCCTTCTGACGCCCTTCGCAAAACAACCCCGACTCCCATCCCCCATCCATCCATGTCCACCCGCAAGACCCTCAAAGCCCTGGCCGAATCGCGCCGCGGCGTCCTCGTTCCCGGCGCCTTCAACGCCCTGTCGGCCCGCGTGGTGGCCGACCTGGGCTTCGAAGCCCTCTACGTCACCGGCGCCGGGGTGACGAATATGTGGTTCGGCCTGCCGGACCAGGCCTTCATGGGCCTGACCGACATGGCCGACCACACGGCGCGCATCCGCGACGCAGTAGAACTGCCGCTGATCGTGGACGCCGACACCGGCTTCGGCAACGCGCTCAACACCTACCACGCGGTGCGCACGCTGGAGCGCGCTGGCGCCGACTGCATCCAGCTCGAAGACCAGGTCAGCCCCAAGCGCTGCGGACACTTCAACGGCAAGGAGGTGATCAGCACCGACGAGATGCTGGGCAAGATCCGGGCCGCCGTGGACGCCCGCCGCGACCCCGACACCCTCATCCTGGCACGCACCGATGCCTGCGCCACCCAGGGCTTCGAGGCCGCCGTGGAACGCGCCCAGCGCTTCGGCGAGGCCGGCGCCGACATTCTGTTCGTGGAGGCCGTGACCACGGCCGAGGAGATCCGCGCCCTGCCCCGGCGCCTGGCCGGCAAACCCCAGCTCATGAACATGGTGATCGGCGGCAAGACGCCCATCTTCAGCGCCGAGGAACTGGCCGGCCTGGGCTACGGCATCGTGCTCTATGCCAATGCTGCGCTGCAGGGTGCAGTGGCCGGTATGCAGAAGGCGCTGACCGTGCTGCGCGACACGCAACGCATCGACGAGGACCCCGCGCTGGTGGCCCCGTTTGCGGAGCGCCAGCGGCTGGTGAAGAAGAGCGAGTGGGATGTGCTGGAGCAGAAGTACCGGTGATCGGAGCGGCGCCCAGGCAGGAAGAATCCTCCCCAGGCACGCTTCTCAGGCGGCAGGCGCGGCCTGTGCCGTCAGCATGTTCGCATCGCGCGCCAGCAGCCAGCGTCCCTGCTCCTTGCAGAACACACTGAGCACTGGTCCCGCGCGCAGCCCAGGTGCGCCCCCGCAGGGCGGCGTGATGGTCACCGTGAGGTGCGCACGGGCAAACGCCCAGTCGCCGGCCACCTGCACCTCCTGGACCTCGCTCGCGCCGTCGATCCTGGGGCCGGCATTGCCGGCCTGCAGTTTGGCGGCTGCCTGGAAGTCGGCCCTGGACATGGCTGGCCTGCCGGGCAGGAGGAAGACCACGTCGTCGGTCATCAGGTCCATCACCGTGTCCACGTCGCCGGCCCGGGTCGCAGCCATCCAGGTGGCGATCAGTGCCCGGATCTGGGCTTCATCGTCAGAGTACATGGTCGCTTCCGCAGAGGTGCCTGTCAGGCCAACGCCCGCTACGCGTCGTCTCGCAGCAGTGCCATGGCCAGGCTGTCGTGGTACTCGCCATCCACGCGCACCGAACGGCGGCAAATGCCCTCCAGTTCGAAGCCCATGCGTTCGTACAGCGCCTTGGCATTGGCGTTGTCGGAGCGCACGCTCAGCTCGATGCGGGTCAGCCCCCGGGCCCAGGCGCCTTCGATGGCGGCGCGCATCAGCCGGGCCCCGATGCCCTGGTGCCGCGCAGAGGGGATGAGCCCGATGCCCAGAGTGCCGACATGCGCCCGCGTCTGCCCCGTGCCGGGCAGGACGTCGCACCAGCCCACGACCTGACCGCCGACCACGGCCACCACCTGGCACTGGTCGTTGGCGAGGATGTGCTCATAGAAGCTGCGCGAGGACTCCCAGGGCGGGGCCTCGGTAAAGGCCAGGAAGCGCTTCTCGCGCGCGACCGTGTCGAGCGCATGCCACAGGCCCTCGAAGTGCGCTGGCGCCACCGGTTCGATGGACAGGTTCATCCCACAGATCTCCAGTCAGCGGGGCCCATGCCCCGAGCCACGGCAGTCTACAGGCCCGCAGAAAACACCCAACCCGCCCCCAGGTCGGCGGGCGGCGCGGCAGCGCCAGCGCTTGCCGCATCCGCACGGTGCTTGTCCATGATGCGGTGCAGGTTGCCCTCGATCCAGTCCACCAGCCCTTCGACCTGGCGCGCCACCTCGGCCCCCATGGGCGTGAGGCTGTATTCGACATGGGGCGGCACCACCGGGTGCGACACGCGCAGCACAAAGCCATCGTGCTCCAGCCACTGCAGGGTCTGGGCCAGCATCTTCTCGCTGACGCCGCCGACCTTGCGGCGCAGGTCGCTGAAGCGGTGCGTGCCGGCCAGCAGGGCCACCAGCACCAGCACGCCCCAGCGGCTGGTCACATGCTGCAGCACCGCGCGCGACGGGCAATCGGGCGAGAACAGCTGGCCGCGCTGCAGCCGCTCGGCAATGCCTTCGGGCGGGCCGGCATCAACAGGGCTTGGCAAGGAATGGTCAGGCATGGGGTACTTACCTTTATGTACGTACTTACGAAAAGTGAGTGTGGCCGCTATTCTGCCTTCTCTGTCTTTTTCAACCAAGGGTTTTTCACCATGATCGCCATCACCGGAGCCACCGGCCAACTCGGCCGCCTCGTCATCCAGTCCCTGCTCAAAACCGTCCCCGCCGCCCAGATCATTGCGGCCGTGCGCAGCCCCGAAAAAGCCCAGGACCTTGCGGCCCTGGGCGTGCAGGTGCGCAAGGCCGACTACACACAGCCCGACACGCTCGACGCGGCCCTCCAGGGCGTGAACAAGCTGTTGTTGATTTCATCGAGCGAAGTGGGCCAGCGCACGGCGCAGCACAAGGCGGTGATCGACGCAGCAAAGCGTGCCCAGGTGCAACTGCTGGCCTACACCAGCGTGTTGCGTGCCGACAGCTCCTTGCTGGGCCTGGCGGCAGAGCATGTGGAGACCGAAGCCCTGCTGCGCGCCTCGGGCCTGCCCGTGGTGCTGCTGCGCAATGGCTGGTACACCGAAAACTACACGGCCAGCGTGCCGGCCGCCCTCGCCCATGGCGCCGTGCTGGGCAGCGCGGGCAATGGCCGCATCGCCTCGGCGGCGCGCGTGGACTATGCCGAAGCCGCCGCCGTGGTGCTGGCCACCGATGGCCAGGCCGGCCGCGTGTACGAGCTCGCGGGTGACAGCGCCTACACCCTGGCCAACCTGGCGGCAGAGATCGCGCGCCAGTCGGGCAAGAACGTGGCCTACCAGGACCTGCCCGAGGCCGACTTCCAGGCTACCCTGGTGCAAGTGGGCCTGCCAGCCGGCTTTGCCGCGCTGCTGGCCGATTCGGACGCCGCAGCGGCCAAGGGTGCGTTGTTCGACGATGGCCACCAGCTCAGCCAGCTGATCGGCCGGGCCACGACGCCGCTGGCGACCACGGTGGCGGCGGCGCTGAAGGGCTGATGAACCCAGGGGCGGCGAGAGCGGCCCTTTTCTCTGGACACCGATGGCCTGGCTGCATTTTCGCGCCCCCAAACGCAAAACCCCCCAGTCCTTTGGGGACTGAGGGGGTTTGGGGCTGTAAGAGCCTGACGATGACCTACTTTCACACGGGAACCCGCACTATCATCGGCGCAAAGTCGTTTCACTGTCCTGTTCGGGATGGGAAGGAGTGGTACCAACTTGCTATGGTCATCAGGCATAACTGGGTGTTGTCTTGGTGTTTAGGTCAAGACAACGAATTCATAGAGTATGGAATCAGATTAGATTTTTGTATTTTTGACTGCGTCAACTTGGCATAACAATCATTGAAGCACATTACGCGCTATCAAAGTTATAGGGTCAAGCCGCACGAGCAATTAGTATCAGTTAGCTTAACGCATTACTGCGCTTCCACACCTGACCTATCAACGTCCTGGTCTTGAACGACTCTTCAGGGGGCTCAAGGCCCCGGCAGATCTCATCTTGAAACGAGTTTCCCGCTTAGATGCTTTCAGCGGTTATCTCTTCCACACTTAGCTACTCGGCAATGCCACTGGCGTGACAACCGATACACCAGAGGTGTGTCCACTCCGGTCCTCTCGTACTAGGAGCAGGCTTCCTCAAATCTGCAGCGCCCACGGAAGATAGGGACCAAACTGTCTCACGACGTTTTAAAC
Source organism: Acidovorax sp. (assembly GCF_034519795.1). Lineage (GTDB taxonomy): Bacteria > Pseudomonadota > Gammaproteobacteria > Burkholderiales > Burkholderiaceae_C > Acidovorax. The sequence goes on along the minus strand of NZ_JAXHOB010000007.1, from coordinate 239,450 downwards.
CCAGCTCACGTACCTCTTTAAATGGCGAACAGCCATACCCTTGGGACCGGCTACAGCCCCAGGATGAGATGAGCCGACATCGAGGTGCCAAACACCGCCGTCGATATGAACTCTTGGGCGGTATCAGCCTGTTATCCCCAGAGTACCTTTTATCCGTTGAGCGATGGCCCTTCCATACAGAACCACCGGATCACTATGTCCTGCTTTCGCATCTGCTCGACTTGTCAGTCTCGCAGTTAAGCACGCTTATGCCATTGCACTATCGTCACGATGTCCGACCGTAACTAGCGTACCTTCGAACTCCTCCGTTACGCTTTGGGAGGAGACCGCCCCAGTCAAACTGCCTACCATGCACTGTCCCCGATCCAGATAATGGACCTAGGTTAGAACCTCAAACACACCAGGGTGGTATTTCAACGTTGGCTCCATGACATCTAGCGACATCACTTCAAAGCCTCCCACCTATCCTACACAGATCTGTTCAAAGTCCAATACAAAGCTACAGTAAAGGTTCATGGGGTCTTTCCGTCTTTCCGCGGGGAGATTGCATCATCACAAACATTTCAACTTCGCTGAGTCTCAGGAGGAGACAGTGTGGCCATCGTTACGCCATTCGTGCAGGTCGGAACTTACCCGACAAGGAATTTCGCTACCTTAGGACCGTTATAGTTACGGCCGCCGTTTACTGGGACTTCAATCAAGAGCTTGCACCCCATCATTTAATCTTCCAGCACCGGGCAGGCGTCACACCCTATACGTCCACTTTCGTGTTTGCAGAGTGCTGTGTTTTTATTAAACAGTCGCAGCCACCGATTTTTTGCAACCCCGTTGGGCTCCCTCTGTTCGAGTTCACCTACTTGGGGCATACCTTCTCCCGAAGTTACGGTATCAATTTGCCGAGTTCCTTCTCCTGAGTTCTCTCAAGCGCCTTAGAATACTCATCTCGCGCACCAGTGTCGGTTTGCGGTACGGTCGTCAATAGCTGAAGCTTAGTGGCTTTTCCTGGAAGCAGGGTATCACTCACTTCGTCTGCAAGCAGACTCGTTATCACCCCTCATCTAAGCCCGGCGGATTTGCCTACCAGGCACGACTACAGGCTTGAACCAACATATCCAACAGTTGGCTGAGCTAACCTTCTCCGTCCCCACATCGCACTATTGATCGGTACAGGAATATTGACCTGTTTCCCATCAGCTACGCATCTCTGCCTCGCCTTAGGGGCCGACTCACTCTACGCCGATGAACGTTGCGTAGAAAACCTTGCGCTTACGGCGAGGGGGCTTTTCACCCCCTTTAACGCTACTCATGTCAGCATTCGCACTTCTGATACCTCCAGCATCCGTTACCAGACACCTTCACAGGCCTACAGAACGCTCTCCTACCACGTGCAATAAATTGCACATCCGCAGCTTCGGTAACTGGCTTAGCCCCGTTACATCTTCCGCGCAGGACGACTCGATCAGTGAGCTATTACGCTTTCTTTAAATGATGGCTGCTTCTAAGCCAACATCCTGACTGTTTTAGCCTTCCCACTTCGTTTCCCACTTAGCCAATTTTAGGGACCTTAGCTGGCGGTCTGGGTTGTTTCCCTCTTGAGTCCGGACGTTAGCACCCGGTGCTCTGTCTCCCAAGCTGTACTCGTCGGTATTCGGAGTTTGCATAGGTTTGGTAAGTCGCCATGACCCCCTAGCCTAAACAGTGCTCTACCCCCGACGGTAATACTTGAGGCACTACCTAAATAGTTTTCGGAGAGAACCAGCTATTTCCAAGTTTGTTTAGCCTTTCACCCCTATCCACAGCTCATCCGCTAGTTTTGCAACACTAGTCGGTTCGGACCTCCAGTACCTGTTACGGCACCTTCATCCTGGCCATGGATAGATCACTTGGTTTCGGGTCTACACCCAGCGACTGATTCGCCCTATTCGGACTCGATTTCTCTACGGCTTCCCT
>NZ_JAXHOB010000007.1:0-232500 GCF_034519795.1 Acidovorax sp. | reverse complement strand
GCCGAGCCCGGTATCGGCCACGCGCAGCAGCACGCGGCCGTCGGCCTGCGCCTGCACGGCGAAGCGCACCTCGCGCACCGCCTGGTGCTGCACGGCGTCGAGCCCGTTGCGCAGCAGGTTCACCAGCACCTGTTCCAGCCGTGTGGCATCGGCCAGCACGCACAGCGCCTCGTCGAAGCCAGCCACGGCGATCTGCGCATCCACCGCCTGGCAGCGCGGGGCCAGCAGCAGCAGGGCATGGTCCAGCGCCTCGCGCACACTGCACGGGCCGAGGGCCGGCGGCTCCTTGCGCACAAAGCTCTTGAGCTGGCGCACGATGCGGCCCATGCGCCCGGCCAGCTGGCTGATGAGGCGCAGGTTCTCGGCCACGTCCTCCCCGCGCTGGCGCTGGTGCAGGGCGATGGCGTTGTCCGACAGGGTCTGCAGGGCGGCCAGGGGCTGGTTCAGTTCATGGCTCATGCCGGCGGCCATCTGGCCGAGCACGGCGAGCTTGCCGGCCTGCACCGCCGTGTCGCGCGTGCCGCGCACGATCTGCTCGGCCTGCTGCAGGTCGCGCACGCGGTCTTCCAGCGCGGCATTGGCGGCCGTGATCTCGCGCGTGCGCTGGGCGATCTGCACCTCCAGCATGCCATGCGCCTCGCGCAGGCGCTCGGCGCTGGCGGCGCGCTCGGCCCGGCCTTGCCGGTCGAGCCGGCGCAGCAATGCCAGGCCCAGCACCAGCGCGGCGCACAGGCCGCCCGCCAGGCCGGCGACCAGGGCCTCCTGCCGGGCCGGGCGCTGGTCGGCCAGCAGCAGCATCTGCCAGCCCAGCGGGCCCACGCTGCGCGCCGCCACGCTGAAGTCGCGCTGCTGGCCCGCGTGTTGCAGGCGCAGGGTGTCACCATCGGCAGGGCGGAATCCATCCGCATGCAAGGGCGTCAGCGGATGGTTGCCGTACTGCTGCACGCCCTGCAGGCGGCTGCGCACCTCGGCCGGCAGCGGGGCCAGCGTGCGGTAGCGCCAGGCGGGCTCGGTGCTCACGAAGACCACGCCCTCCCCGTCCGCCAGCAGCACGGTGTCGCCGCCATCGGCGAGCGCCGCCTCGAAGGCGTCGAGCGAGATCTTGACCGCCACCACGCCGGGCGCGGGCGCCTCGGGCGGCAGGGCGGACGCCATGAAGTAACCCGCCTTGCCCGTGGTCACGCCCACACCGAAAAAGCGCCCGGTGCGCCCCTGCATGGCCGCCTCGAAATACGGGCGAAAGCGGTAGTTCTGGCCAACGAAGCTGCTCGGCAGGTTCCAGTTGCTGGCCGCCAGGGTGAGACCCTCGGTGTTCATCACATAGGCCGTGTCCACGTCGGCCAGCGCCACGGCCGACGCCAGATAGGCGTTGGCAGCCTGCAGGTTCTGCGAATCGGGGCGCTGCAAGGCCAGGTTGGTGCGGCTGTGCAGCGCCAGCAGCGCGGGCAGCGCCTCGTTGCGCTGCAGCAGCGACTCCAGGCTTTGCGCAGCAAACGCCAGCCGCTGCGTGGCGGCGCGCTGCTGCCCGGCCAGTTGCGCGTCGAGCGACCAGCGGTAGGCCAGCGCGCCCACGAACACGCAGGCCAGCAGCGCGATGCCGGAGCTCAGGAGCGAACGGGTGGGTTTCAAGCGAAAGTGGGAGATAGGGGGCAACAGCGCGCGGCCACAGGGGACGCCAGGGTCGCATTGTGCGAGGCATGCAGCGCTGTGGCAGCCGGGGCGATACCCGGTTGACAAGGCCCGCTGTCTGGAAATCCGCACAAAGCACGCGTTGGCGTGAGGAAAACCGCCGATTTTTCTGAATTCGGTGACCGCCGCCGGGGCGTGCCAATGGGCGCGAATCCAATCCCCATGCGGCCTGGCACGGTGACAGGCCATGTCGATCCGTGCCTGGCATGCAAGCTGCAAAAGCCGGGTGCGGGTGTTGCGGCAGACGCAACCCGGCTTTTCACACACCGATCTGGAGACAACAGCATGACGACACCAACATCCCTCAAGCTTTGCAGCGCCCTGGCCCTTGCCACCGGCATGCTGGCTGGCGCAGCCCCCGCACTGGCCGACGACTACCCGAGCAAGCCCGTGCGGCTGATTGTGCCGTTTGCGCCGGGAGGCACCACCGACATCGTGGCCCGGGTGGTCAGCCAGTCCATGGGCGCCGCGCTCGGCCAGCCCGTGGTGGTGGACAACAAGGCCGGCGCCGGCGGGGTGGTGGGAGCCACCGAGATTGCCCGGGCGCCAGCCGACGGCTACACCCTGGGCGTGGCCACGGTGTCCACCGTGGCGTCGGCCCCGGCCATCAACCCTGCAGCCAAGTACAACCCGCTGACAGACTTCACCGCCATCATCAACATGGCGGCCACGCCCAATGTACTGGCCGTCCACCCCAGTTTCGTGGGCAAGGACTTCAAGGCCTTCATGGCCGAAGTGAAGGCCAAGCCCGGCAAGTACGCGTTTGCCAGCTCGGGAACGGGTGGCATCGGCCATCTCCAGATGGAGCTGTTCAAGTCCTTGTCCGGGCTGGAACTGGAGCACATTGCCTACAAGGGCGCTGGCCCGGCACTCAATGACGCGGTGTCGGGCCAGGTGCCGATGATCTTCGACAACCTGCCCTCCGCCCTGCCCTTCATCAAGGACAAGCGCCTGATCGCGATTGCCGTGGCCGCCCCGCAGCGCCTGGCCTCGCTGCCCGACGTGCCGACGTTCAAGGAAGTGGGCTTCGAGCCCGTGAACCGCATGGCCTTCTACGGCATCCACGGCCCCAAGGGCCTGTCGCCTGCCGTGGTGGAACGCATCTCGCAAGCCGTGAAGAAGACGCTGGAAGACCCGGCGGTGAAAAAGCGCATCGAGGACACCGGCTCGCTGGTGGTGGGCAACACCCCGCAGGAATTCGCGGCCCAGACCAAGGCCGAGTTCGAGCTGTATAAAGGCGTGGTCGCCAAGCAGAAGCTCAAGCTGGAGTGATCGAACGGCCGGCAGGGTAGCCCACGGCCCCGCCTGTTCGCCAGCCTTTTGGGGGTGAACCCACCCGCGCCGTCCAGGCGCAGGGTGGGTCTGTCATCTCAGCGGGGCGCTGTCGCCGGCACCCAGGCCACCAGTGGCGCCAGCAGGCGCGGCTTCCAGGCCAGGGTGAAGGCAACGGTCAGCGCCGAGCCGGCCAGCACCATGAACCAGACCAGCGAGGCCATGGAGCCATGGTCCACCGACAGGCACACCGCCAGCGAGGCGGCCACCACGGCGCCACCCAGCCAGCGCAGCAGCACCACCGTGCCACGGGCTGGCGGCACGGGGCCGCGCACCTGCTCCCAGTGCACGTCCATCGACAAGGCCAGCCAGGCAAGACCGGTCAGGTTGGCCACGAGGGCCACCGCATAGAGCAGCGAATCAGGCATTGGCGACCTCCGGCGAGTGGCCCGCTGCGGCCGGAACCGTGGCGCCCATCTCGCGGCGCCGCAGCCGGCGGGCCGCGACCACCGCCAGCGCCGCAGCAGCCAGCAGTGCCAGGTCCACCCCGGCCACGGGCCAGTAGCCGTTGCCGATGGTGCGCAGCAGGTGGTCGCCCGTGCTCACCCAGTTGAGCAGCACGGCCGCCACGGCCAGTGCGGCTGCGGCCCAGCATTGCTCTGCCCAGGCCGGGGACATGCGCCCCTCGCCCATCGGCGCGGTGCGCCAGATGGCGTGCGCGCAGGCCAGCACCCAGGCGCCCCAGAAGATGTACTGCTCCATAGTGCCGCGCGCGGGCAGGTCGGTGGGCAGCAAGCGGTTGCCGATCAGCATGGAGAAGGTGGCGATCAGCATGCCGGTGACGGTGGTCACCGCGAAGGCGTCCACCCAGCGCGCGCCGCTCACGGCCTGTTTCGCGTGCTGGCGCTTGCGCTTTTCCACATAGAAGAGGAAGCCCGTGGCAATGCACACGCAGCCCGACAGGCCGCCCAGCACGTAGAGCCAGCGCAGCAGCCAGTGGCGAAAGTGCTGCAGGTGCAGGCCGGTGAGGAAGTTGTTGATGCCGGCCACCACCGTCACAGGCGGGTCTTCGCGGATCAGCTCGCCGGTGGAGCCCTTGAAGTGGATGCCCTCGCCGGTGAGCGTCACGCGGTCGGTGCCGGCGCGGTAGACGCTGACATAGGCATTCGCATCGCCCACATGCTGCACGGAGAGAAATCCCACGTCGCCGGCCATGCCCTTGGCGGCCCAGCGGCGCTGGGCCTCGGCCACCATGGCGTCCACCGAGGCCAGCGTAGCGGGCACGCCAGCCTTCTCGTGCGGCAGGCCGGTCTCCGCAGCTTCGTGCTTTTCATGCAGTTCGTGCAGGGGTTCGAGCTGGGTGTGCGTGACGGGAAAGTAGATGCCGCCGAAGATCACCAGCCCCGACAGCGCAAAGATGAAGTGGAACGGCAGCGCCACCACACCCGTGAGGTTGTGCAGATCGAGCGCGCTGCGCTGGGTGTGCTTCTTCGGGCGGAAGGTGAACAGCTCGCGGAAGATCTTGCGGTGCATGACCACGCCGCTGACCAGTGCCACCATCATCACCAGGGCGGCAAAGCCGACGATCCAGTAGCCCAGGTTCTTCCACTCCAGGTGCAGGCTGTAGTGCAGCGGGTAGAAGAACTGGCTGCCGATCTTGAGGTGGTCGTCGGGCAGCGCCGCGCCCGTGCGCGGGTCGATCGTGCGGGTGCCGAAGACGCTGTCGTCCTTGTTCTTGGCATTGGGCAGTTCATGGCCCGAGAAGATGCCCAGCACCGGGTCGCGGTGGGTCGTGTAGGCGCCCCAGCGCTGCACCGGGAAGGTCTCGGCCATCGGGCCGTTGACGCGGCTGCGCGCCTGCTCAATGGCCTCGGGCGTGGGCTTCATGTCCTGGAACACCGGCAGCAGGATCTTGTCGAACGAGGGCATGGGCTGCGGCTCGAAGCGCGTGCCGGGGATGGCCCAGCGGTCGATCTCGCGGTCGAACACCGACAGCGAGCCGAAGAAGAACACCACCATGAGCACGAAGCCCAGCACCAGGCCGAACCAGGTGTGCAGCCAGGCCATGCTCAGCCGGAAATTTTGGAACATCGGAAAATCTCCTGGTGCGCGATCCCTCTTTTCGAAGCCGCACCGCAAAAAAGGATCAGAGCAGGGCTTTCTGGACCAGGGACGCGGCCCCTGCCATCAGGGCGCCACCACCGGCCAGCACCAGCCAGACGCGCCCCAGGCTGGCAGCGCAAAAGGCCCAGAGAAAAGCCACCAGCAGCACGATGAAACCCAGGATGTAGCCCAGCGCCTCGGCGTCGTGGAACGGCATGCCCGCGGCAAACAGCAGGCCTATGCCCAGCGCGATGAAACCCCAGGTGAACGCATAGCTGCCCAGCGTGCCCGCGGCGATGCGCGAGACGATGTGCAGACGGGAAGCGGTGCTGGCGGCCATCGGGCAATCCTGGTGAAAAAAGGAACAAATGCGAGTGATTCGTGATTATGCAATGCAACCACGGGTAACCCCTGAGGCCGTGGGGAGTAGTGCGCACCGGCACAAGACCCATCGAGGATCGGCGTTGGCAAGAAAGGGACACGCAAGAGACACCAGCGTACAAAGTACGAAATGCCATTCTTCGACCCGCTGCTCAATCGGTTTCAGCTATCAATAGAGTAGCACGCAACGAACAACTTGTCACATATGCCTTGGTGCCACTGCACAATGGCCGCAAAGTGCTTTTTTGAACGCATTGACCCCAATGGCTGCCCTGCCCATGCAAAGCATTTCTTCCCTGAACGTTGTCGATCTGCTGCTCGACGCGGTTTGTATCGTGGATGCGGATAGCCGCATCATTTTCGTGAGCCCTGCGTTCGAGCGCATCTTTGGCTACCGCCCCGAGGAAGCCGTGGGCCTGCGCATGCTGGACCTGGTGCACCCCGAAGACCGGGGCATCACTGCGGACCAAGCCCGGTCGATCATGCAAGGGCAACTGCAGCTGCACTTCGAGAACCGCTATGTGCGCAAGGATGGCCGCATCGCGCACATCCGCTGGACAGCGCGCTGGATCGAGGAGCGGCAGGTGCGCCTGGCCGTGGCCCACGACATCACCGAGCGCAAGAACATCGAGGTGATGCACGCGGCCATCTATGCCATCTCGGAGGCGGCCCACACGGCCAAGGACCTGATCGCGCTGTTCGGGCATGTCCATCAGGTCATCGGGCAGCTGCTGGCGGCCGTGAACTTCTCGGTGGTGCTGTACGACGCGGGCCAGGACGTGCTGAGCTACCCCTACCACGTCAACGAGCGCTACCCTGCCCCGGGCACCCTGGCCCTGGCGGGCGACGCCCTGTGCGCCGAGGTCATCCGCAGCGGCCAGTCACTGCTGCTCACGCCCGACACCCGCGCCACCCTGCCCGCGCACCTGAAGCCAGCCGATGGCGAAGGTGCGCCGCTGTACTGGCTGGGTGCGCCGCTGCACACGCACAACGGCGCCATCGGTGCCCTGGTGCTGCAGGGCTATACCGAGCACGCGCCCTATACCGAGAAGGACAAGGAGCTGCTGCAGTTCGTCTCCACCCAGGTCGCGGCCGCCATCGAGCGCAAGCAGATGCACGAGCGCCTGGCCCACATGGCGCAGTACGACCAGCTCACGCACCTGCCCAACCGCCAGCTGTTCCTGGACCGGCTCAAGACCGCCCTGGCCCGCGCGCGGCGCGACCAGAGCCTGCTGTCGCTGATGTTCATCGACCTGGACCGCTTCAAGGAGGTGAACGACACCCTGGGCCACGCCATGGGCGACCTGCTGCTGCAACGCGTGGCCCAGCGCCTGCTCGAATGCGTGCGCGGCTCGGACACGGTGGCGCGCATCGGCGGCGACGAGTTCGTGGTGCTGCTCGAAGGGGGCCATGCGCGCGAGCACGCCCATGCCATGGCCGAGAAGGTCCTGGCAGCCTTTGGCCCCCCTTTCGACCTGGAAGGCCGACCCGCCCATATACAGCCCAGCATCGGCGTGGCCATCTACCCCGACCATGGCCGCGAGGAGCACCACCTGCTGGTGCATGCGGACGAGGCCATGTATGTCTCCAAGAAGAACGGCGGCAACCAGGTCCATACCGCACCGCCTCCCCAGTCGCCTCCAGCCATCGCCTGAAGTGAAACACCCCCTGAGTCGCTTCGCGCCTTCACCCCTCTCTCATATTGCTTCGCAATCTGGGAGGGGGACGCCCCCAGCGCGGCGGGGCGGCCCTTGCGCGGGGGCACTGGCCTTGGCCGCGCCAGTTTCATGCGTCGCGGGTGGCGCGCAGCGCTATGGATAACTGATACGAATGGGCCAGAATGCGGGTATGCAGCCCCAGCCCCGACCACCCGGCCACGATGGCGCGTCCCGGCAGCCTCGCTACAGGCTGCTATTGCGTGGGCTGATCACGCTGGCCTGGGTGCTGCCTGCAGGGCCGGTGCTCACGCTGCTGCTGTTTCCCTGGTGGTCGTGGGTGGAGGCGGCGACCGACTGGGAATCCATGGGCCACTCAGGGCCCGCAAGCTGGTGCTATGTGGCGGTATGGTGCGCGCTGCTGGCGCTGGCCCTGCTGGTGCCCAGGGCGGCCCGGCGGCTGCGGCGCAAGTGATCTCCCCTGACCGGCAAAACCATGAACACACCCGCAGCCTCGAACACAGACGACGCACCGATCGAGGTGGTGGAGTACAACCCTGCCTGGCCCGCCCTGTTCGACACCGAGCGCAGCCTTTTGGAGACAGCGCTGGCGCCCTGGCTGGCCGGGCCGGTGGAGCACATCGGCAGCACCGCCGTACCGGGCCTGCCCGCCAAACCCATCGTCGACATCATGGCGCCGGTGCGCTCGCTGGCACAGTCGACCGACGCCATTGCCGCGGCCAGCGCGCTCAACTACCTGTACCACCCCTACAAGCCGGAGCAACTGCACTGGTTCTGCAAACCCAGCCCCGCGCACCGCACCCACCACCTGCACCTGGTGCCCCTGGGCAGCGCACTGTGGCGGCAGCGCCTGGCGTTTCGCGATGCGCTGCGGGGCAGCACCGAACTGACCGCGCGCTACGCCGCGCTCAAGCGCCAGTTGGCGCTGCAGTACCGGCATGACCGCGAGGGCTACACGGAGGCCAAGGGGCCGTTCATCGCGCAGGTACTGGCGAGGATGTAATCCCCTTGGCATGCACGGCCTCCGGGCAGGCCGGCGCCGGTGCCCGCACAATCGGGCCACTACAACCATTCTCAGGGCCCCACGCCCTGCCCGCCTGCCATGCTCTACGCCGCGCTCAAATTCGTCCACGTCCTGTCGCTCATCGTCTGGATCGGCGGCATGGTCTTCGCCCACTTCTTCCTGCGCCCGGCCACGCTGTCGCTGGAGCCACCGCAGCGCGTGAAGCTGATGCACGACGTGCTGCAGCGCTTCTTTGCCGCCGTGTCGGTGGCCGTGGTGCTGGTGCTGGGTTCGGGCCTGTGGATGATCGGCAATGTCGCGCGCATGGCTGCGCAGACGGGCGGGCGCTTTGCCATGCCGCTGTCGTGGACCATCATGGCCACCATCGGCCTGGTGATGATGGCGATCTATGGCCACATCCGCTTTGCGCTGTTCAAACGGCTCAAGGTCGCCGTGGCGGCTGCGGACTGGCCAGCGGGCGGCAAGGCGCTGGCGTCCATCCGCACCCTGGTGGGCGTGAACCTGGCGCTGGGCGTGATCACGGTGGCCGTGGTGTTCCTGCTGACCTGACCGATCAAGGCACCAGCAGGTGCATCGAGTGCGCGGCCTGCAACACCAGCAGGGCCGATAGCAGCGCGGGTGGCATCACCACCAGACCGAGCTTGAGGAACTGCCAGGCCCCCACGTGCAGGCCCTCGCGCCGCAGCGCGGCCAGCCACAGGATGGTGGCCAGCGAGCCCGTGACCGAGAGGTTCGGCCCCAGGTCGATGCCGATCAGCGCGGCCGCGCGCACGGTGCTTGGTGCGGACGCCGCGTCGAGCGAGGCCCCGGCCAGCAGGCCCGCAGGCAGGTTGTTGACCAGGTTGGTCGCCACGCCCAGCAGGGCGCCGAGCAGCGTGCCCGCGCCCTGCGGCCAGGCAGCCGCGGCGTTGCGCAAGGCGCCCGCCATGAGGCCCACCACGCCCGTGAGCTCCAGCGCCTGCACGAAGACGAACAGCCCCGCCACCAGGGGCAGCACGTCCCACGAGACGGAGCGCAGCGCCTGCCAGGGCGCGCGCCCGCAGGCAAAGCCCAGCAGCGCCAGCGTGCCCAGCGCCGCGCCCAGCGTAGGCCAGCCCAGCGGGATGCGCAGCCAGGCGCAGGCCACCAACACCAGCACCGAGATGGCCAGACCACCGGCTGCCACGCGCCCGCCCAGGCCCAGGGGATGCTCGGGCACCGTGCTGGCAATGGTCTCGGGGATGCTGCTTCTCAAAACCCAGCGCAGTGCCACATAGGTCACGGCGATGGAGGCCAGCGAAGGCAGCGCAAACAGCGCCAGCCAGTGTGCGAGCGAGGGCATGCCGCTGCCCCAGACCACCAGGTTGGCCGGGTTGGAGATAGGCAGCACGAAGCTCGCCGCATTGGCGATGAAGGCGCAGATGAACAGGTAGGGCAAGGGCGAGGCCCCCACGGCACGCGCCACGGCAAACACGGCCGGGGTCAGCACCACGGCCGTGGCATCGTTGGACAGAAACACCGTGACCAAGGTACCCACCGCATACACCCACACGAACAGGCGCAGGCCCGAGCCCCTGGCCTGCCGCGCCGCCAGGGTGGCCAGCCAGTCGAAAACGCCCTCGCGCCGGGCCAGTTCCGACAACAGCATCATGCCGGCCAGGAACAGGTACACATCATGCCCGCGCAGCACGCCCGCCCAGGCCTGCGCTGGGGTGAGCAGGCCGCAGGCCAGCAGCAGCACCGCGCCGGCCACGGCCCACACCGCCTCGGGCAGGCGCCAGGGCCGCACGATGACGGCCGCGGTGGCCACGCCGATGATGGCCCAGGACCAGGGCGCGGCGGCCATCATCCGGGGACACCCCGTCGCCAGCCTGCGCAGACCAGGAGGGGGCAAAGGAACGCGGCAGTGGCAGGACAAGGGTGCATGGGGACGGATTCTATGCAGTGCGCAGGCACCGCGTGCGCCGCAATGCCCCTGCCTGTGCGGCGGGTCACAAGCCCCCTTACCATGTGGTCAAAAGGGCGTGCCAAGGGCGCGCTCCAAGGAGTCACCAGATTGTTTGGATTTTTTGAGAAGCGCGTAGCGCCCTACCCCGTCGAAGAACCCCACCTGCCACCCAAGGCCTTCATGGCCTTCGTATGGGACGGCACGCGCGGCCTGCGCGGCTACGTGGTGGCCATGGCCGGGCTGTCGGCAGCGATCGCGGTCTACGAAGCCCTGCTGTTCGCCGTGCTCGGCCATGTGGTGGACTGGCTCTCCAGCGTCTCTCCCGCGGCCCTGTGGGCCGAGCGCCGCACGGAGCTCATCGGCATCACCGTGTTGCTGCTCGGCTCGGTGGCCCTGGTGGCGCTGCAGACCAGCGTCAAGCACCAGGTGCTGGCTATCAACTTTCCGCTGCGCCTGCGCTGGAATTTCCACCGGCTGATGCTCGGCCAGAGCATGGCCTTCTATGCCGACGAGTTCGCGGGCCGCATCACCACCAAGATCATGCAGACCGCGCTGGCGGTGCGCGACATGATCTTCACCACCACCGATGTGGTGGTGGGCATGGGCGTGTACCTGGTGACCATCCTGGCGTTGCTGGCGGGGTTCGACGCCCGGCTGTTGATGCCCTTCGTACTCTGGATGGTGGCCTACGGCCTGGCCTGCTGGTACTTCGTGCCGCGCCTGGGCAAGGTGGGCAAGGCCCAGGCGGATGCGCGCTCGGCCATGACAGGGCGCATCACCGACGCCTACACCAACATCGCCACCGTCAAGCTGTTCTCGCACACGCGGCGCGAGTCGGAGTTCGCGCGCGCCGCGATGGACGCCTTCAAGCTCACCGGCTATGCGCAGATGCGCCTGGTGAGCCAGTTCGAGATCGTCAACCACATCCTGGTGGTGGGCATGATCCTGGGCGCCTGCGGCACGGCGCTGTGGCTGTGGTCGTTGGGCCAGGTGGGCGCCGGCGCCGTGGCCGCCGTGACGGCGATGACGCTGCGCGTATCGGGCCACGCCCACTGGGTGATGTGGGAGATGACCACGCTGTTCGAGAGCGTGGGCACCATCCAGGACGGCATCAACACCCTGACGCGCCCGCGCGCCGTGGTGGATGCGCCCGATGCCAAGCCGCTGCAGGTGACGCAGGGCGAAGTGAAGTTCGAGGATGCGACCTTTGCCTATGGCAATGGCCGGCCGGTGATCGACCAACTGAACCTGACCATCCGCCCCGGCGAGAAGATCGGGCTGATCGGCCGCTCCGGTGCCGGCAAGTCCACGCTGGTGAACCTGCTGCTGCGCTTTCACGATGTGCGCTCGGGCCGGGTGCTGATCGACGGGCAGGACATCAGCCAGGTCACGCAGGACAGCCTGCGCCGCTCCATCGGCATGGTGACGCAGGACACCTCGCTGCTGCACCGCTCCATGCGCGACAACATCCTCTACGGCCGCCCCGACGCCAGCGAAGAGGACCTGCAGGCCGCCGCCCAGCGCGCCGAGGCCTCTGAATTCATCGCCACGCTGAGCGACCTGCAGGGCCGCACGGGCTACGAGGCGCATGTGGGCGAGCGCGGCGTCAAGCTCTCGGGCGGGCAGCGCCAGCGCGTGGCGATCGCGCGCGTGATGCTCAAGGACGCGCCCATCCTGCTGCTCGACGAGGCCACCAGCGCCCTCGACTCCGAGGTGGAGGCGGCGATCCAACAGAGCCTGGACGGCCTGATGCAGGGCAAGACGGTGATCGCGATTGCCCACCGCCTGTCCACCATCGCGGCCATGGACCGGCTGATCGTGCTGGATGCCGGGCGCATCATCGAGGAAGGCACGCATGCGCAGCTGCTGGCGCAGGGCGGCGTGTATGCGCGGCTGTGGGGGCACCAGAGCGGTGGCTTCCTCGGCGAGACCGACGAAGAGGAATCCAGCGCACTGATGCCTGGGTGACAGGCGCGGGCATGCGTGTCGCGCAGGCGGCTGCTCACCGCCAAGGTGCCCCCTAACGTGCACGGCACGGCGGCCACTCCGGCAGCCCATTCTTTGTGGAGATCCCTGCATGATCAAGATTACGGCCCTGTACCGCTGGCACGAAGGCGCCCGCTTCGACCACGACTACTACCACGGCGAGCACATGCGCATCGCGCGCGAGGCGCTCGGCCCGCTGGGCCTGGTGCGGCTGGAGAGCGACCGCGTGATGTACCCCGGCCCGCCGCGCCCCGGGCAGGTGGTGGCACTGACCAATGCCTTCTTCGAGACGGTGGAACAGGCCCAGGCGGCGGCGCAGCAGACCGCGCCGGTGCTCACGGCCGACGTGCCCAACTACACCGACATCAAGCCGGAGTCGTACATGGCGCTGATGAAGGCGCACCCCTTGGGCGCCTGAGCCTACATGCCGCGCCGCTCCTTGGCACGGTAGACCTCGATGGTGCCCACCGCCGCAGCCTGGTTGCCCCAGCTGTTGCGCACGAAGGTGGCGACGGCGGCCACATCCTCATCTGTCAGCACATGGCGAAACGGCGGCATGCCATGGGGGCGCGGGTTGCCGGCCGTGGCCGGCAGGTAGCCGCCCTGCAGCACCACGCGCACCAGGTTGGTGGTGTCGGCCAGCACCACGGCGCGGTTGCCGGCCAGCGCGGGGAAGGCGCCGGGCCCGCCCTGCCCCTGGCCCTGGTCGCCATGGCATTGCGCACACTGCTGCTCGTAGACCTTGGCGCCGCGCGCCATGGCCGATGCGGCGGGTGGCGCAGCGGGCGGTGGCGACACGGTGTGCTGCGGCAGGTCCTGCAGATACACCGCCATGGCGCGCGCATCGGCATCGGTCAGATACTGGGTGCTGCGAAACACCACCTCGGCCATGGGGCCCATCACCGAGCCGTGGGGTGCGACGCCGGTCTTGAGCAGGGCCACCACGTCCTGTACCGGCCACTCCTTCACGCCCGCCTCGGCCGCGGCATTGAGCGCCGGGGCATACCAGTTCTGCACCGGGATCAAGCCGCCGTTGAAGGCCAGGGCTTCCGTCGTGGCGCCCAGGGCGTTGCGCGGCGTGTGGCAGGCCGTGCAGTGGCCCAGGCCGTTGACCAGGTAGGCGCCGCGGTTGTACTCGGCCGTCAGCATGGGTGCGGCCACCGCCGCGCCCGGCGCAAAGAACAGCGCCCGCCAGACGGCCAGCGCGGCCTGCGTGCTGTACGGAAAGCGCAGCGCATGCGGCCGGTTGGCCTGGTCCACGGCGGGCTGGCTCTGCAGGTAGGCGTAGATGGCGTCCGAATCCTCGCGCGTGACCTGGGTGTAGTTGGGGTACGGGAACGCCGGGTACAGCAGGCGCCCGTCGCGCGAGCGGCCATGGTGCATGGCGCGCCAGAACTCGGCGGACGACCACTGGCCGATGCCGCTGGCCTTGTCGGGCGTGAGGTTGGAACTGTGCACCACGCCAAACGGTGTCTCGATGCCGCGCCCACCCGCGAACGGCGCACCGCCCTGGCTGGTATGGCAGGCCATGCAGTTGCCCACGCGCGCCAGGTATTCGCCGCGCGCCACCCGCTCGGGGCTGGAGGCAAAGGCCTCCGGGGTGGAAGGAAGCGGCTCCTCGCCGCGCAGGTTCAGGGTGATCACGGCGGCTGCGGCAATGCCCAGCGCAGCCAGGGTGAAGGAAATGGAGCGCAGGAGGGTGCGTGTTTTCATGGCATCCCCCTCAGCCTGCGGCCACGGGCACGCCATCCACCCCGCCGCAGCGCACGGGCAGGGGCTGGGCCAGGCGGGCCGCTGGCTTGCCACCGCCCGGCACGGGCTGGGCGGCCAGCCAGGCGGATACGGCGCTCACGTCGTCGGGCGTGAGCTGGCGCGCGATGTCGGCCATGCAGTCGGGCGCATGGGCGCGGCGCTGGCCGGTCTTCCAGGCGCCGAGCTGGCTGTTGAGGTAGTCGCGCGGCAGGCCCAAGAGGCCGGGGATGAAGGGGTTCACCCCCGTCATGGCCTGGCCATGGCACTGCACGCAGGCCGGAATGCCGCGCGCCGCATCGCCCTGCTGCACCAGCAGGCGGCCTTTTTCCAGCGCAGCGGGTGGCGCCTGGGGTGCGGGCGGTGGGGCATAGGGCACCTCGAGCGCAGCGAAGTGCGCCGCCATCTCGCGCAGGTAGTCGTCGGTCAGGTGCTCGATGAGGCTGGTCATCTGCGGGTAGCTGCGCCGCCCGTCGCGGAAGTTGAGGAGCTGGTTGGCCAGGTAGCCGGCCGGCTTGCCCGCGATGCGCGGAAAGTAGCCCTCCGGCGTGGCGCGGCCTTCCTTGCCGTGGCAGGTGACGCAGGCCAGCACGCGCGGCGCCATGCCGCTGGCCACGGGAGTGGCGGCCACAGGGACTGCTGGGGTCGCCGGTTGCGCCACCGCACAGCCCAGGCTGGCGGCCATCCACAGCGGGACAACAAGGGGACGCAGCAGGCTGCGCAAACGATCGATCATGGGGAGGCTGCTTCTTTTGGGATTGCAAAGGACTTTACGCCCGACCTCAAAAACAGTACAGATTCAGTTTCGGGTTAAAAATACGGATCAGTTTGGACCAGATCAAAACATCCCCTGTATGAAACGCTACGAGCGCCACGCCGATGCCATCGCCCAGCTCATCCACAGCGGTGCGCTGCGCCCGGGCGACCGCGTGCCGTCGGTGCGCGAGGCCAGCCGCACCCGGGGCATCAGCCCCTCCACGGTATTCGAGGCGTACTACCTGCTGGAGGCGCAGGGCCTGATCCATGCGCGCCCGCGCTCGGGCTACTACGTCAGCACGCACCTGCCCACGGAAGCCGGGCAGACGACGGCTCCGGCCGAGCCCCTGCCCTCGCAACCGGCGGCGGGCTCGACCGGCGTGGCCATCAGCGACCTGGTGTTCGAGGTGCTGGGCTCGGCGCGCGACCGCGGCCTGGTGCCACTGGGTTCGGCCTTTCCGGGGCTGGAGCTGTTCCCGTTCGAGCGGCTGGCGCGCTGCCTGTCGGGCGGCATGCGCAAGCTTGACCCCTGGAGCATCGTGCAAAGCCTGCCGCCCGGCGACGAGCGCCTGCGCCAGCAGATCGCATTGCGCTACGGCCTGCACGGCACGGCGGTAGACACGAGCGAGCTCATCATCACCAACGGCGCCATGGAGGCGCTCAACCTGTGCCTGGAGGCCGTGACCCGGCCGGGCGACATTGTGGTGGTCGAATCGCCCACCTTCTACGCCGCACTGCAGGCGCTGGAGCGGCTGAACCTGAAAGCCGTGGAGGTGGCGACCCACCCGCGCGAGGGCATCGACCTGGCTGCGCTGGCCCAGGCCCTGGCGCGCCACCCGGTCAAGGCCTGCTGGCTGATGCCGAGTTTTCAGAACCCGCTGGGCAGCCTGATGCCCCAGGAGAGCAAGCGCGCCCTGGTGGCCCTGCTCGCGCGCCACCAGGTGCCGCTGATCGAGGACGACGTGTATGGCGAACTGCACTTTGGCCCCGAGCGCCCGCCCCCGGCCAAGGCCTTCGACACCGAAGGCCTGGTGATGCACTGCAGCTCGTTCAGCAAATGCCTGGCGCCCGGCTACCGCGTGGGCTGGGTGGCGGCGGGCCGCTTTGCCACCGCCGTGCAGCGCCTGAAACTCATGACCACGCTGGCGGCAGCCACACCGTCGCAGCAGGCCCTGTCCGAGTTCCTGGCCCAGGGCGGCTACGACCGGCACCTGCGCCAGCTGCGGCGCAGCCTGGCCCGCCAGCAGGAGCGTGCGCTGGCCGCCATTGCGCGGCATTTTCCGGCCGGTACGCGGGTATCGCGGCCCGAGGGCGGGTACTTTCTGTGGGTGGAGCTGCCGCCGACGGTCAATGCCCTTACCCTGCACCGCCAGGCCCTGGCCCAGGGCATCAGCCTGGCGCCCGGCCAGATCTTCTCGGCCGACCAGCGCTTTGCGCACTGTGTGCGCATCAACTACGGGCACCCGGCGCAGGACCGGTTCGAGGAAGCACTGGCCACGGTGGGGCGGCTGGCAGCGCAATTGGCGCAGGGTTGAGGGTCCATGCCGTTTTTTGGTGCGATGCAGCAGCACATCTGCGCCCCCCGATCAGAAACCTGCACGACAAGTTCTTGCATTTAGCTGACAAATCCCCGCTGGCGTTGGATACACCCAACTTCGGGTTCGCCCCTCTTCTGGCATGGCTATTGCACGGCATACTGACCGCCGCCCGGCTTGCGGGCTGCGCGCTGCGCAGGCCCCACCCGGGCCTTCCGTGCATCCAACACCGCCCACCATGCCACCACCCCAGCGTGTCCCGATCCTGACCGTGGAAGACGAAGACGACTGGATCGTCTCGTTTGCGTTCGGCCCCCAGGGCACCGACCGCCTGACGCTCAAACGCACCCCCCGGCTGGAGTTCATGCTGCGCCCCGAGCAGCGCGGCGTGTTCGTCGGCGCCGGCATGGGCACCCGCCCTGCCCCGCTGGTCGCCGTGCAATGGGGCAGCAAGAGCGTGGACGTGGTCTCCACCGAGCGCCGCTACAGCCTCGACATCAGCAAGGTGGACGGCAATCTGCTGGCCGCTGCGCTGCAGGTGCTGGGGAAGATGAACTTTGACCAGAGGTTTCAGCTGGCGGGGGTGTGAGGCACCCGCCGCGAATCCTTCATGCCACTCCCGGGTAGCTTCAGCGCGTCATTTTGAAGAGCGCATTCACCACAGCCACCTGGGATTCGTCCAGCGATGTCGCCGCCACGGTGCCAAAGGCCATGCGGTCGTCGATGGGCCAGATCTGACCGGGGTTGTTCGCGGTCACGTCAGCCGCCAGTGCGGCAGCACGCAGGCTGCCGAAACGGGCATCACTGCGGCCATCGATCTGCTGGTCCAGCGCACCGGCCAGCGAATAGGTCACGTTGCGGATTTCCATCAGGTTGCGCGGCATCGCCACATAGGTGCCGACCGCAGCGGCCGGCTCCGACCAGTTCAGGCTGCTGAAGCACACCTGAACCTCTTGTGGGTTGCCATTGCTATCCAGGTAAACGTAGCGGTCCTGCTGCCCTTCGGTGCGCCCCGTGGGGATACGGATGCCCGCAGCCAGGAAGGCATTGAGCATGTCAGCGCCGCACAGAGGCGTGCCGACAGGCGTCACCGCACCATTGACCCGGCCTGTGGGTGTCAGCGCGTTGTCACCGGGCGGGCGACCCACGCCGTTGAAATACGCCTCGTAAGCCAGTTGCCAACCCTGGATGAAGTCCGTGGACAGGCGTTGGTTGGCAGCAGAGCGCTGCAGGTCGCGGCCCACGGCCACGGCGCCGATCAACAGGCCGATGACGACCAGAACGACGCTCAGCTCCAAGAGCGAGAAACCACGCTGGCGGCGCACACGGGTGCGGCAACTGGATGCAGTGTGAAGTGAGGTCATGGTAGGCGACTCGGTAAGCGTGAAATCAATGGCCAATCGCATCGGCTGCCAGTGTGTTGTTGTTGATCGAGATCGACAGGTCTGTCATGGCACTCGTCCGGGCGGCAAAATCAGTGTGCACCCTCTCGGCCTCATCCAGTGAGGCAACCGCATCAACCTGTGCAAATGCCGCCAGTCCGACGCTGATCCCCGCCGCCACAATGCCCGCCGCAGCCAGCCCGATCTGGAAGGACCTGGCGCCGGCACTCAGCGTGGTGTCCCCCACGGCGGACACCATTTCCTTGGCGGCATCGAGCACGCCGGCGGCAGCACCCGCAATGCCTGCGGCAGCGGCGGCAACGTCTGCCTCGGCGAGTTTGACGGATATGAACAACTGGTCACGGTAGTCGTACAGCGAGCGTTCCAGCACGAAGGCACCCATGGCCGCATTGAAGTGGGCGTGGGAGATTGCGGACAACGCGGCACCGCAATTCAATTCGGCAAACAACTCTGCGTGGCTGGCAGCCATGACGATGTCGTCGTAGGTGTTGGTGACGCGCGTTGCGGCTGCCTCAAAGGTCGGCGCAGCGCTGGTCGCAGTGGCATTTGCGCCATCAAACGCTTGCCCTTCACCATTGGCATCCAGCATCCCCGGAGCAGCGATCACGAACGCCACCGAATGCCTCACGCCACCCAGCGTGGTGGCGAGGCCTCCGGCAGGCGCAGGGATGACGACACTCCCCAGGTTCAGCGCAAGACAGGCGTCGACCAGCGTGGTCGACTTGCCTGCCAGCGGGCACGGTGGATCGTTGGCGGCATCGCACAAGGGATTGAAGATGGGAGCTGCAGGCGGCGCGGATTGCGTCGCGGGCTGGGTCGCCCCCAGCAGGACCGCCGTGGACTGGGGAATGGGCGGCGCGGTGGCGTTGGGACCATCCGCATTCTGAGGCCGGGGCTTCGGCGTGCGGATGCGCAATGGGTTCATCCGGTCACGGGCAACAGCCAGATCCTGGTCCAGTTGAGCGGTTGCCGCATTGGGCTGGCGGTAGACGCCATAGCGCAACGCCTTCGCCTCCAGGCTGGGAATCCCCAACGCTCGCCACGGCAGGAAACCCACCTGGCGCAGCCCCGCGCCGTCGGAGCAAGCCTCCACGCCATTGGCGTCCGCCGCAGGGCAAGGCAGGCGGTAGTTGGCATGCAGGAAGCCCACAAGGGCATCTCGCGCCTGCTGCTGGGCCGTTGTCTGCACCGACGTGACGCGCTGGCGCTCAGCCAGCTGCCAAAGGATCACCGCAGCGGGCAGGATGATCCCCAGGGCCAGAAGCACCACCGACAGTTCGACAAGGGTAAAGCCCCTCACTTTGCGCTTCATGGATTGAGCCCCTTCTCGTCCAGATTGATGGCATTGGTGAGGGCATTCGTGAACGACTCATAGACCTGGATGGCGTAGGTGTCCGCAGCGATGCGCTTCTGCCGCGAGACCTCCAGCGCTGCATTTGCCTCATCAAGTTCTTGGGCCGCGAGCACGGTTTCAGCAATCGATGCGGCCAGGTTCACTGCGGCAATCGCAACGGTAAAAGCGGTCACCCCCTCGGTGTTCGCGGCCGACGCAATGCTCAGCACCCCCCCGGCTGTCGCAAGCGCCAGGCCCATCGCGGCAACCGCCACACCCGTCTCTGCGCTTTGAACAGCCGACTCTGACGCGGTGATGTCGAACAATCGCAGAGACCAATACTCCTGCATCACCCGTGCGGTGTCGTAAGCGGCATAGGCCCCCTGCGCCGCCGCCTGCATTTCGCTCAGGCGGGCCGCGCATCCAATGCGTGCGCTCAGGTCAGATGGACCGACCGCCAGGCTCAGATCGTCGAAATCGTGGGTCTGGGGGCGCCCTGGAAAATCGAATTTCCACGCAGGATTGGCGCCTGCGGCATTGTTGCCATCGAAACGGTTGTTCTCACCGGGATGAACGAGGACGTAAGCCACAGGAATGGAGTCCGTCGCATTCCCCGCAGACAGCGCACCTGTCGCCATGGGGTTGGCAGCGTACTGGCGCAGCACGGCGCACCAGTCCAGGCCGTTGAACACGGCGCGGCGGATGTTTTTTGCCCTGCCAATGGCATTGGTCGCATTCGCCAAGGCGGAGGTCACGCCTGCGCTAGGTGTAAGCCCCGCCTGGTGCGCGGGCACAGCAAGGCCGGTGAACTCGATATACAAGTCCGGGGAAGCCAGTTTTGGGGCGGTCGTGGTATTGAGCGCCAGGTCCATGGACCCACCGCGGTTGACGCCATAGTGGATCTGGTTGAATTGGCTGCCCAGGCCCAGGGTGCGCCACGGCAGGAACACCGCGTCGGCATCGCCGCAGGCCTGGACCCCCTGGGCATCTGAAGCAGGGCACGGCATGGTGCTGTTGGCAAGCACGAAACCTTCCACGGCCGCCTGGGCTTCCGCCAGTTGGGCCAGCATGGCGGGCCGCTGCAGAGGCTCACGCGTGGAAACGACCCAGCGCCACACCAGGACGCCAAGGATGCCGATGACGGCCATTGCCACGGCCAGTTCCACCAAGGACAGGCCGCGCTCCCGGCGCAGAAGAAAGCGCTTCATCGGGTGCCTCCCTTCTGGTCGGCGCGCAGGAGGATTTCCATGGCCCGTTCAATCGGCATGGGCGTAACGGCCCCATTGTTGGTGATGTTGCAAGGTGGCGGGTTGTCCTGCTGGGTCTTGAGCTGCTGGTAGAGGGCCTGGGCATCCGTTTCCCGCTTCTGGGCCACTGTCAGCTCGCTTTGCAGAACCGCGAGTTCTTTGCGCAGCCTGATGGGCAAAAGGAATTTCGCGTTCGGGTCAGGGCTAGTCCTGGACCAACCAAACAGATCCACGACACCAGACAGTACATTGGAGGAAGTGTTGACAGGCCCCAAGGGGCACAGTCCATTGCTCAAAGAGCAACCCTGCTGGATTTCAGTGGCTCCGTTGAAGCGCCGGTAGAGTCCGGCGTCAACCAAAGCGTTGTAGGCCGTTTGGAAAGCCGTGGCCGCTGGCCCCAGGTTAGCCTGGGCGGTGGCCAGATCGCTCTGAGCGGTGGCAAGGTTGGTCTGGGCGTTGTTGCGCTCAGTCACGGCCTTGTCGTACTCTGCCTGCAGCGCCACGGGGTCATTGAGCAGCGTGCGCTGCGAGGTTTTCTCCAGCATGGTCTTTTGCAGCGCCGCCTTGGCAACGGGATCGGTCGCGGCGGCAATCTGCACATTCAGCGCGGCGATGTCCATATTGAGTTGGGTCAGCAATGCTGTTCTGTTGGTGATCATGTTCCCGTAGGACGTGACTTCACCGCTCCAGGATGTCACCGCAGCCTGGTAGTCCGCGATCCGGTAGTCCGCGTTGGTTTTGGCCGCCGTGTAGTCGCTCCAGGTGGTGGCTGCCGTCTGCAAGGTCGCCACCCTGTCATCGATGTTCGTGGAGGTGGCGCCCGCTTTCACATACGCGATCAACAGGTTGATGGCATTGGTCCTGTTGGTGTCTGCATTGTTCACGTCATTGGTTTTGCTCGTGACCGCAGCCTGTTTCGCTTGCCTGGCTGCGATGGCATTGTCCCACTCGGTCTTGGCCGCATTGACCGAAGAGCTGAGGTCGATGGTGGGGCACACCGCGCTCAGGTCGGCACTGCCATCGGCCAAGGCCAGCGCGTTGCCGGCCATCACGGCGGCGACCACGTTCGCCGCGATGGACGCAATATTGAGGTATATCACCCCGCCCGACAGCGCCGCTGCCGTCGCATGGATTCCGATCGCCGCGCAGGCATTCACGGCCAGGCCCAGCGAAGCTGCACAGATCACGGTGTCGGCAACGGCATTGCCGGCGTCCGATATCGTTTCCAGAACCAGGGCCCCTGTTTCCACGGCGGTAATGGCAGCGCCCAGCGCAGCAAACGCCACGGCCTGTATGGCGGAGGCGATGTTGCCCTCGCGCATGTCGTGCACCTGCGTGATCACATCCACCCCCAGGGCCATGGTGTTGATGGAGTCGATCAACGGGTAGCAATGGAATGCGGACAGCAGGCTGGCATGCGAGCGCTCCAGCACGATGTCGTTGTAGAGAGCCAGCACTGGCCGGCGGCCCGGGTCTTCGACCATGCTGTCGCTCCCGGTGTTGGCTCCGTCAAACAGGTTGCCGTCGCCATTGGCATCCCCATTGCCCGGATGCACTAACGCATAGGCCACGGTTCTGACAGGTGTCGAGTTCACCTCCGCCATGCCGGCAGCTGGAGCGATGGCTCGCCCTGCGTCCAGCCGCTGACAGAAGTCCGGCAGCGTGAGGACGTTGGCGGTATAGGTGCCGCCTGTGGCGGTGGTCTCGCGCATGGTGGCGAAGGTGCGACCGGTTTCGTCATACTCCAGCGGCCTCCAGGAGTCGTCCAGCACCGTCAGGCTGTTCGTGCCTGTCCCACGCTGCACGAGGTAGCGCAACTGGCCCACATCCACACCAGCATCGATACCCGCCAGGGCCATGGTGACCGTTGGCAGCCATCCACTTTGGTTGCCGGCGCCACAGTCCGACACGCCATCGCGGTCGATGTCAGGGCAAGGCAGGCTCCCGGCCACCGTGACGTATGCAACGAGGGCCCGGTCCGCTTGCGAAAGGGCCTGGCGCTCCTGGCGGGCGGTGTTCACGGCCGAGCGTTCGCGCCACTGCAGGTAGCCGATGGTTGCAAGGCCCGCCATCACGGAGATCAGCAGCAGCACCTGCACGAGGCCGAACCCGCGTGAGCGGCCGGGCGCTCTGCGTGCGCGGTGGGCTTTGGAGTGGTTTGTCAGCATGGGAGGTATCTAGGCAAACGCCGTTACGGCAGGCTTTTGCGCAGCCAGCCGGCGACCTGGGCCGGGGACTCAGCCACGACCACATCGTCGGAACCGAAGCGCAGGGGCGCCGAGGGGCTCGCAGCACAAGTGCTGACAGGCACGTGGGGAGCATCAAATCGGCTCCCGTCGTTGTCCTTGTCATCCAGCGGCACGATCACCCAATAGGCAGCAACCATGACCAGGTTGCCAGCGCAGTCAATGGCGCCAGCGGGCCCGCCATCTCCGGTGAGGTAGGTTCTGGCCGTTGCCGCCGTTTTCCTGGATGCCGTGTTCAATGCCGCAATCAAGTCTGTGGTCTCACGGTAGTTGGGGCTGGCACTGGCATTGGGGTTGGAAGGATCAGGCACAGGGTCCCCGGTCCGCTCCTTCACCACGGCAAGGTCTGCATCAGCGGTATCCACGACATTGGGGTCACGGAACACCGAATAGCGGGCACGCAACAGCGGCACCGGAAGCTCCAGCCCCACGCTCACATAGGGGAACCAACCGACCTGCGTACCTGTGGTGCAGACCCCTGCGGTCAGTGCCTCGTAGCCAGTGCCGGCAACGCTGCTGTCAGGGCATGGAAGCCGCCCGTGGCGCAGCGCAAAAGCGCGGACGATGGATTGCAGCTGTTGTGCTTCGGCCCGGCCCCGTTCGATCTGCTGTTGCGCGGTCACGGTTTCGTACCCGCTGAACGCAGCCCACGACATCAGCCCCGCCACCACCAGCGCCACGGCAAGCTCCACCATAGTGAAGCCCCCCTGCGCAACACGTTGCGCGGGGGGGTTGCCGCGGGGTGCGGCACAGGTCATTGCGCCTTCCCTGCGGGCGTGGCCCGGCGCGCATAGGTCTGCACGTTGGCGGCCGCAACGCTCATGGCTTCGCTAACGCGGGGCAATTCTTCAAGAATGACGCGACGCCGGGCCACGTCCTTGGGGTCCAGGCTGTTGGAGATGGTCTTCAGTTCGCGGTTGAGCGCCTGGACCTTGGCACTGCCTTCCAGCATCACCCGCAATGCCTGAAAGTAACGCGGATCGAGCTCACCCTGCGACAGGGACTCCAGCTCGTTGAGCGCTGCAATCACTTCGGTGGGCGAGGCGTCAGGCCCCTGTGCCGTCAGCGCAGCAAAACGTGCGCGCACCTCATTCAACCGTTTGCGGCGTTCCTGCGAGCTCATGCCGGAAGCTGGGGCCACAACCGCACTTTCAGCCTGCACCGGTGCTTGGGCAGCGGGCGCGCCAGCCATCGCCAGATCCCGGCCCTGTTCCTTCACACCAGGAACGGTTGCTGCGGGCGATGCCGCCGCGCCTGCCGCACCAGCAGCTACCGGCTCGGGCGCGCCCGCGCTCCCTGTCCACACGCCTACGGCAAAAACCAGCGCCAGCACGAGCAGGCCAGCGGCACCGCCGATCAAAACACCCTTGCGCATCATTGCTCCGTCCCGATTTTCATACCCACGCCAGCAAGGCGGCGTGGAGCAAGCGACTCACACGCCCATAGCACGCTGCAAAACGCCGTATCAGAGGCGAAAAGGCGTTCAGCCTTCATTGCCCGCCCCCCAGCGTATGCCCGACGGACTGCCGCACCAGGTCATACACCGGCAGCAGCAGCGCCACGATGAGGAACAGGAACAGCCCACCAGCGATCAGGATGATCACCGGCTTCAGGATTTCGGCGAGCGACTTGACGACCACTTCCAGGCGCTTGCGGTAGTCCGCAGCCAGGTGGGCCAGTTGCTGGTCCAGGCTGCCGGACTCCTCGCCCACCGAGATCATGCGCACCGCCATGGCCGGGAACCCGCCCACGCGCCGCATCGACGACGACACCGACTCGCCACGCGACACCGATTCGGCCACCTGGATCAGGCGGGTGCGGTAGTAGCGGTTCTTGGTGGCGCGGCCCAGAATGCGCAGGCTGGACACGAGGTCCACCCCTGCCCTCACCAGGATGGACAGATGCTCCGTCATGTGCGCCATGCCCGAGGACACCAGCAGCGTGCGCGAGATCGGCAGGCGGTGCAGCAGGTTGTAGGTGGCCAGCTGAAAGCTTTCCGAACGCTTGAACAGCACCGTGCCGACGATGACCACGATGGCCACCACAAGCAGCACCCAGGGCAGGTGGGTGGAGAGCATGTTCGCGAACGACACCAGGCCCTCGGTGATGGGTGGCAGCTTGGCCTGCATCTGCTTGAACAAGCGCGCCATGTTGGGCACCACGTAGTAGATCCAGAAGATCGCCACGCCGATGATGGTGCTGAACACGAAGGCCGGGTAGATCAGCGCGGTCTTGATGTCGCGCTTGATGTTGATCATGCGCTCCACATGCTCGGCCGCCTCGCCCAGCATGCGGTCCAGCGTACCCGTCTGGTCGCCGATGGAGACCAGGTTGCGCACGGTCTCGGGGAACACGTCGGGGTGGCGGTTGAAAGCCTCGGTCATGCCCACGCCGGCATTCAGGTCGTCGAGCATGTTGCGGGCCACGTAGGCCATGGCGCGGTTCTCGCTGGTGTCGCTTTCGTCCACCAGGGTTTGCAGCGCATCCAGGGCCGGCACGCCGGCACGCATCATGAGGCCCATGTCGCGCAGAAAACCCGCCAGGTCTTCGCCGCGCACCTGGCGGCGAAACACGTGCATGAGCATCTCGGAGAAGAACGCCAGCCAGGCCGGAAAGCGGAACAGGCTGAGCACCGTGCCATCGGTGTCCGACTCGATGCGCATGCGCACCGACACCTCGCGCTTGACCGCCAGGCGCAGCAGGCCGGAACGCACGCCGCCATGCGGCAGCAGCACGCGGTAGTAGTAGGTATTGAGGGATGAGGCCATGGGTGGTGTCCGCCGAAACGACTCAGTCCTCGCCCACCGTGCGCAGGATCTCTTCCATGGTGGTCTCCCCCGCCAGCACGCGGTTGCGCGCCAGGGTCAGGATGGGGCGCATGCCCGCACCCATGGCGCGCTGGCGGATTTCCGCACGGGTGGCGTCGGAGGCGATGGCGTCGGCCAGGTCGCGGTTCACAACCAGCATCTCGTACACCGGCAACCGGCCCAGGTAGCCGCTGTCACGGCAATGGTGGCAACCCGCGCCGTGGAACACCTGCGGCGCCGAATCGGGGTTGGTCAGGCCCAGCCAGCGGCGCTCATCGTCGGTCGCCAGGCGCGGCTTGGCGCAGTGCGGGCAGATGCGGCGCACCAGGCGCTGGTTGATCACCGCCACCAGGTTTTCGGCAATGGTTTCGGTGTCCACGCCCAGCAGCTTGAGCCGGGGCATCACGCCGAAGATGCTGCCCACGTGCAGGGTGGAGAGGACCAGGTGGCCGGTGGACGAGGCATCGAGCGCGGCACGCGCGGTCTCGGAGTCGCGGATTTCCCCCACCAGGATGATGTCCGGGTCGTGCCGCAGAAAGTGCCGCATGGCATTGGCGAACTCGTAGCCCGCGCGGCGGTTCACCTCGGTCTGGCAGGCCACGGGCACGCGGTATTCCACCGGGTCTTCGACGGTGAGCACGTTGCGCTCGATCAGCGGCTGCATGCGCAGCGCGGCATGCAGCGTAGTGCTCTTGCCCGAACCCGTGGGGCCGGTGATGAGGATCAGCCCGTGGGGCTTGGAGAAGGCCTTGGCCATCACAGCCACGTCTTCCTCCAGAAAGCCCAGGTCGGCCAGCTTGTCCAGGCTGCTGCGCTCGGGCAGCAGGCGCAGCACCATGCGTTCGCCGAACTCGGAGATCAGCGTGGACACACGGATCGTGAAGTTGTGCTCCATCACCTGTGCGGTGAAGCTGCCGTCCTGCGGCAGGCGCTGCTCGCTGGCGTCCATGTCGGCCTGCAGCTTGACGTAGACCACCAGGCGGTCGAGCGCGGGCGACAGGGCGAACACCGGGCGCAGCACGCCGTCCACCCGCAGCAGCACCGAGCGGCTGCGCGCCGTGGGCGCCAGGTGGATGTCGGTGGCGCGCTCGCGCACGGCCAGGTGCAGCATGTGCTCGAGCAGGCGCGCGGGGCTGTAGGCGCGGTCGATGTCGGCTTCGAGCTTGCGCACCTCGCTCTCGACCAGGCGCGTGGGCGGGTTGTCGGCAAAGTAGTAGTGCTGCTGGATGGCCTGGGCCACGCTGTCGAACTCGCCCTGGAAAAAATGGCACGACTTGCCCAGCTTGCGCATCACCAGTTCGCGCACGGCGTCGGGCTGGGCATCGCCCAGCACCACTTCGATCTGGCCTTCGTGCTCGCGCACCGGCAAAAAACCGTAGGTCAGGCACAGGGAGCGGTTGAACACCGCTGCCACGGCCGGGTCGGGCTCGGGCATCTCGGCGGCGTTCACGAACAGCAGGCCGCGCTGGCCAGCGAGTTGTCGGGCCACCTCGTTGGCGCTGGCAAAGCCCAGTTCCACGAGCAGGTTGCCCATGGGCACCTTCTCGATCTTCTGCTTTTGCAGCACGTAGTCGATCGCCACGGGCGAGACGACGCCGGCGCTCACCAGGGCGGCCCCCAGAGAGGGGCTCTTTTCCTGCAAGGCAGCCAGGCGGTCGGTGATCGTGGCGCCGGGTGGCAGCGACAAGGCGGCGTCTAGCACGGGGTCAGCGGGCGGATACATGCTGATGCTCCAAGATAAAGAATGTCAGGTCGTCTGGCTTGCCCGTGGGGGCCAGACCGTGTTGCTGCTGGAAGCGGGTGAGCGCCTCCCCCGTCTTGGAGCCAAAGAAGCCGTCGTCCGGTTCACGCGGATCAAGCAGGCCCAGGCCCTTGAGCTTGAGCTGCACATTGCGCGTGGCCTGCTGTGCCACCAGGATGTGGCGCGCCTCGCTGCGGCCCAGCCACGCCACCCAGGCATCCTTGCCCTCGGTGAACCGGCACACGCGGGGGTTGGGCTTGAGCGCATTGGCGGCCGTGGGCTGCGGCAGGCGCTGCACCTGCAGCACGTCCTCTGCCGAGGCAACGGCCTTGAGCTGGGCCTCGCAGGCGGTGCGCGGAGAGGTTTCGGCCACGCTCGACTGCGCAGGGGCTGCGGCCACTGCCGCGGTGGCGGGCTCGACAGCAGCCGGTGCAGCCACTGCGGGCACGGGCTCTGCCGCTGCGGGGATCTGTGCTGCAGGTACCGGTGCAATCGCAACGGCGGGAGCGTCGGGCGCAGGTTTCGGCGCAGGGGCCTGGGGAGATTTCGCGGCCACACTGGCTGCAGGCGGTGTGCCGCCATCGAAAGAGGACAGCCCCCAACTGGCCAGCGCCACGGTGGCCGTGGTGCCGGCGGCCAGGCCGGCGGCAATCCAGGCCCAGCGGCGACGCGGGCGTGCGACGGCGGCAGCGATGGTGGCGGCGTCATCGCCCAGCGCCGGCATGTCCGATACGGCGCGCTGCACCAACGCCTCGGTGATCACCGAGCCGCGGGTGCTGGCCAGCCCATAGAGGCAGCGGTCAAGCACCAGGTGGATCTGGCGCATGTTGCCCTGCGTGACGCGGTAGACGATGTCCACGGCGGCGGGCTCGATGGACAGGCGCCCCTCGGCCCCGGCAGCATTGACACGGAAGTCGAAGTACCGGGGCATCTCGTCCTTTTGCAGGCCGGACAGGCGGGCGTGCTTGACGATGCGGCTCTTGAGCTGGCGCAACTCGGGCGCGGCCAGGGTCTCTTCCAGCTCGGGCTGCCCCACCAGCAGGATCTGCAGCAGCTTCTCCTGCCCTGTTTCCAGGTTGCACAGCAGGCGCACGAGTTCGAGCGACTGCACGCTCAGGTTCTGCGCATCGTCGATCACCAGCAGGCTGGTTTCGTCGGCCTGGTGGCGCTCGATCAGGAATTCCGTCAGCCGGGCCAGGCCCTGCTCCACCGAGTCGCTGGGCGGCAGGCCGAAGTCGCTCTGGATGGCCGAAAGCAGTGCGCTGTCCTGCAGGAAGGTGTTGAGGATCAATGCCGAACGGCAGTTCTTGTCCTTGAGGGTATCGAGCAGGCGCCGCACCATGGTGCTCTTGCCCAGGCCCACCTCGCCGGTGAGCAGCACGAAGCCCTTGCGTGCCTCGATGCAGTGCGCGACCTCCGCGAAATCCTCTTCCAATCGGGGCGTAAAGAAGTACGACCCCGCGTCCGGCGTGGGAGGGAAGGGATTGCGCGACAGACCCAGCGTCGCGTAGACAGGGCTGGTGCTCATTGGCGGGCGTTGGGGGTGAACTGGCCCAGGGCAGAGCGCAGCGCGGCAGAGTCGGGGGACAGGCGCAGTGCGCCGTCCAGCGTGGCACGCGCCTCTTCGGGCTTGCCCTTGCGGCTGTGGATGCTGGCCAAGTTGATGGCCGCTTCCTCGTCACCGGGCATGCGGTCCAGGATGGCGCGGTACTGCTCGGCGGCGGCGGCATCGTTGCCACCGCGCAGGTCGAACCAGGCCTGGGCGCGCAGCAGGCCCAGGGAGCCGGCAGGCAGGCGCGACTTGAGGGCGGCCAGCTCCCGTTCGGCATCGGCGGTCTGGTTGTTCTTCATGGCGGCCACGAAGCGGGCGAAGCGCAGCTCCACCGGCGTGTCGTCCACCACCGGTGCGGGCGGCACCACCGCCACGGGCGGGGCGACTGCACGCATGGCACGGGCGGGGCGCGGCGCGGCCGGGCGGACGTCGCCCTGGCCGGTGGCAGCCTGCGCCACCACCACGGCGGGTGCGGGCACCGCTGCGGCAGATGGGGCTGGGGCGGCCTGGACCTGTGCGGCCGGTGCCGGCGCCATAGGCATGGGTGCCACCGCAGAAGGCATGGGAGCCGGCGCCGTGGCGGCAGACACCGCAGCGGGCTGCACGCTGGCGGCAGGCAAATCGACCACCGGCGTGGCGCCGCCAACCACCGGCACCTCCACCAGCGGCTGCGAGGCCGCCAGTGCCGGCAACGTGGCCACCGGCGAGGCAGGTGCCGCGACAGCCACCACGGGCGGCAGCGGCCTGGGTTGCTGCTGGCTTTGCCACAGCGCCCAGCCCAGGCCACCAGCGGCCACCACGATGGCAAAGGCCAGGGCACCATCCAGCCAGGCTGGGCGACCGCCGCGCGGGGCGGTGGCAGCGCGGGGCCGGGCCGAGGCAGCGGGCGCAGCAGGGGATGCCGCGGCCGTGTCCATGGATTTCAGTGCGTCGTGGATGAGGCTCATAGCACACGCACCCGCAGCACGATCACCAGCTCACGGCTGTTGTGCACCTTGTTCTCATTGCCGAACAACTTGCCCAGCAGCGGCACGTCGGAGACACCTGGGGCACCGCGGTCGTTGTTGGAATTGCGCTGGTCGATCAGGCCGCCCACCACGACCACGTCGCCATCGCCCACGTTCAGCGTGGTGGTCAGGCCCTTGTAGCTGACCTTGGGCAGCGATATGAGGTTCTCGCCGCCCACCGCCACCAGTTGCAGGCTGGCCGGGTCCACATCGCTCTGCATCGGGTTGAGCATCAGCTCGATGCGGCCGTCTTCACGCACCATGGGCAGCACGCCGACCATCACGCCCGAGAACACCGTATCGGTCTGCACGCTCGACGATGTGGTGGATGCGCCGCCGCCGGGTACCGTCTGAGTGGAGGCCGATTGCGATACGTAGCGCGAACTGGTACCCACCGACAGCAGCGCCGGCGTGCCGTTGCGCACCTGCACGTTGGGGTTGGACAGCACCTTGAGGTTGCCGAAGGCGCGCAGCGCGTTGATCACGATGCCGTAGTTGCTGCCCTGGTAGGAGGCGCCAAAGGCGGGGCCGGTCAGGCTGCCGATGAGCGCGGCCGGGATCGAGATGGCGCGTGCAGGGTAGCCGTTGCCTGCATTGGGCAGCGTGCCGCTGCTGCCGCCCAGCTGCATGGGCGAGGAGCCGAAGCCCGTGGCCAGGCGGCTGCGCAGCGAAGTCCAGTCCACGCCGAACTCGAAGTTGTCACCCAACTGCACGTCGATCAGCTGTGCCTCGACATAGACCTGCTTGCCCAGCACCTTGTGGATCTGGGCCAGCATCTTTTCCACCGTGCGCATCTTGGAAGGACGCGCCTTGACGTAGAGCGTGCCGGTCTGGGGGTTCAGGGTGAAGCCGCCCTCTTCCCGGATGGTGGTCACCGACGGGCCTTGTGCGCCGGGACCCCGGGCCACGTTCGCCGCGCCGGTTCCGTTGGGGGCAGGCGTTCCCGTCCAGGCCGAGGGCGTGGATGGGGAATAGCCCGGCGCCTGCGCGTTCGCGCCCTGCTGCTGCTGTTCCAGCCGGTCCTTGACGTCGTCTTCCAGAAGGGCCTTGAGCGCACTGGCCACGTCGGCGTA
This sequence comes from Acidovorax sp., assembly GCF_034519795.1. Taxonomy (GTDB): domain Bacteria; phylum Pseudomonadota; class Gammaproteobacteria; order Burkholderiales; family Burkholderiaceae_C; genus Acidovorax. The sequence goes on along the minus strand of NZ_JAXHOB010000007.1, from coordinate 201,993 downwards.
GGGGTCGGCAGAGCTGCCGCCGGAGCCCGACATGGTCAGGCTCCCCTGCTGGGCGCCCGAGCCGCCGCTGGAGCCACCGCCCCCACCGCCGCTGCTCCCCCCGCCGCCGCCATTGCTGCTGCCGAACACATTGCCGCCCGACCCCATCTGGATGCTGGACTTGGTGTTCAGGAAGTTGAGCGAGAAGAACTTTTCCTCGGTCAGGCTCACCCGCAGCGTGTTGCCGCGGAACTCGCCCGCCACATCGTAGGTGCGCATCACCTCGTTGAAGCCTTCGCGCAGGGTCACCTGGCGCAGGTACATGTCGGCCAGCTGGCCGCCGCGCAGCACGTTGGGGTCCACGATCAGGTTGAGGTTGCCGGCATCGGCGAATGCGCCCAGGATCTGGCTGATGCTGGCCTTGGACATGGCCACGTTGATCAGCTTGCCTTCCAGCGGATCGAACACGGGGGCCATCGGTGCGATCACCGGCGCCGGGGCGGGCCTGTTGAGCTCCGCCAGCAGCAGTTGCTGGTGTTCCAGCAGGCGCTTGGCCTCGGCCACCGCGTTCTCGCGCATCTGGTCCGCGGCTGCCGTGTCCGGAGCAGGCAGGCTGGCAACGCTGCGCGGTGGACTGTTGGCGCACCCGCTGAGGATGAACGCGGCACACACCAGAGCCAGGGGCTTGAAGATCGGAGGATGGGTCATATCGCTGTCCTTGGCACCGCTTGGGTGAGTCATGGATTTCTTGAAAATGGGTCGGTTCTTCTGTGCGCGATGCTCAGGCGGTCGGGCACACCCACAGGCCGCAGCGCAACAGGGACACGGCCTTGCCGGTATTCATCACGGCAGGCTCCTGATGGGGCCCTGGGCGTTGTCCGGGGCGGTCCCGGGCACACCGGCCTTGAACTGCTGGCTGCTGATGCTCGCCAGCGAACCATCGGGCCAGCGCAAGGTGCCCACCCGCAGCCCGACCTCGGGCAAGGTCAGCGTCTGGCGGCCCAGGCGCTCGGAGATGACGACCCGGTTGGGCTCCACCTTGGTGAGGCGGCCGCCTTCGGGCAGGCGCGCACCCTGGCGGGCCAGGCGGTCGTCGATCACGACGGTTTGGGTGTCTGCGGCCAGGTTGTCCAGGTGCAGCGACATCGAACGCACGGGCATCTGCACGCTGCCGACGATCTCGCGCCCCGGTGCGGGCAGCGCGATCAGGGTTTGCGGGTCCACGCCCCGGCCGGATGCCTGTTTCTGGACGCGGGCCATGGCGTCGAAAGCCTCGGCCACGCGCGCCTGGTCGGTGCGCAGCGCCTCGGGCAGGGCTGCCAGCGACATCTCGGGCGGACGCACATTGGGCGTGCGGGCCTGGACCAGTTGCACCACGCCGTACATCGCCCATCCGAGCAACGCGACGGCAACCACATTCAAGAGCAGTGCTGCGTATTTCATGGTTTCACGTTCCCGGGTGCGGCAGCCTTGGCAACCAGTTCATAGGAGAAAGCGCCTTGGGACTGCTCGGCGGGGTCCATGGCCTTGAGCGTCCAGCCGGCGGCGGACATCAGGCTCACCCAGCGGGTCACCGATGCCGAGGCTCCGGGCGCGACCACGCCATCCACGCGGAAGGCACGCGCACGGTTCTGGTTCTGCTGGGTCGCCTCCAGCTTCACGCGCACGATGCGGATGTCGCTGCCCGTGGACGCCTTGAGCACGGCCAGGAAGGCCATGGGGTCGTAACGGGCGCCCTCGTCCAGCGTGCGCGAAAAATCTGCGACCGGCAGCAATTGCTGCGGGGCCTGAACGGTGCTCACCGCCTGGATGCGCTGCTGCATGGCCGCAAGCTGCGCGCGCTGGCTCTGGCCTTGGTCGCGCTGGGCGTCGGCCTGCTGGCTGGTGAAGGCCCCAAGGGCCACCAGGGCAGCGCCAACCACCGCCGTGAGCGCCGTGATCGATGCCACCCAGCGTTCCGCGCGCCAGGCCACCCGCTCCGAAAAGGGATTGAGGGCATGCCGGCCTGCTGCATCGCGCGCCAACGCGGGCATCACCGTCTGCACGCGTTCGCCGGCCAGCGACAGCTCTGCCGCCTGCATCACCACGGGTGCACTGCCCAGCACGCCCTGCAGGGCCGATACGCAGATTTCGCCATCGGCGGGCTGGGTGCTCCACAAGGCACCCCACTCCACCGCATCGGCCCCCAGGCGGCTGAGCAGCGCGCTCTGGTTGGCCACCAGCACCTGGGCAGAACTGGTCATGGCCGAAGCGCCCGAACCCAGTGCCTGGGTGGAGGCGAACACCATGCCCTCTTCGCTCTGGGCAAAGCACATCAACCGGCGCTGCGAGAGCAGCAGGCGCGCCTGGCCGACGTCCACGCCATTGCACAGCAGGCCGCCGGTGGTCATCACCAGGCAGTGGTCGTTCTGCTCCTGCGCCCACTGCGAGCTGCGCTGCCACAGGTCCAGCGACACGGCCGAGAAGAAGGCCTGAAAGCCCCCAGGCACCTTGACCAGGCGGTGCATGATGATGTGGGCCGAGCCCTCCACCAGGCCCTGCGTGCGCACGCGCTTTTCGATCAGCGCCGTGGCGTATTCGGACTTGCCCTCGAAACGCCAGACATCGGTGAAGACGTCGTCAAGGTCCAGCACCACCAGCGCGGTGTGCGTGAGCCGGGGCCAGGCAGGCACGTCCTGCGCCTGGTGGCCATGGCAATGCACCCACCCGGCATTGGCAACCCGGTAAACATGTTCGGCGGCAGCGCTCATGGCATCGTCCTGGGCGGTGGGGCGACGGAAACCGTCTGGAAGTACAGCGTGCCGCTGGCACCCAGCGTCAGCCCCTTGTCACCCGGCTGCGGCATCTGGAAAAGACCCGTTTCCGGGGACAGGGTGGCGACCTCGAAGAGATCGGCAACGAAGATGGACCCCGCACCGCCGCGGCCAAGCTCGCCCAGGAACTGCGCGGCCTCCACGCGGGTAGCCGGCCCCGTCGTGCGGCGCAGCCTGCGCTCGCCCCACTGCGCGGGGTCGAACCCCAGGCGGTCTACCTGCTGCGCCACCTGCTTGAGCGATTGCACGAGGCGCTCGCGCTGCTCCACCTCGGGCATGAGGTTGCGGGCGCTGTCCAGGCTCTGGCGCAGTTGGGCGGCCTGCTGGCGCTCGAACGCCAGCTTCTTGAGCCCACTCTGCGCCAGCCAGGCACCACACGCCAGCAAGGCGGTGGCCAGGGCTAGGGCCCCGAGCTTGACGGTACGGGTGCCGTTCAATTACTGCTCCATGATCCAGTGGGCGGTCAGCAGGATGACCTGGTCTTCGTCCAGCTTGCGGCCATCGGTCGTACCGCCCGCGTTGCCGGACGTATTGACCACCGCCTGGCGCGTGTCGCTGGTGTTCATCTGCGTACTGTTGCCCGCCACGTTGATGGCCACGCCCTGGGTGTTGTTGGCCTCCCACTGGGTACCGGGCGCATTGGCTTCGGTCGCGGCCGTCTGGTGGGCCGGACGGCCCTGGATGCGGAAACGGCCTTCGCGGGAGTCGGGCTTGCCATCGATCACCTGGTCCATGTAGCGCGCCAGGTCGGGCGTGAGGCCGCGGATCACCATCACGTTGCCAGCACCGCTGGCCACGCCGGCGTCGTTGAACTGGAAGCAGACCTGCAGCTCGGCGGGGTTGCCGTTGGAGTCGATGTACAGGAAACGGTCTTCATGCCCTTCGCCGCGGCCAGGAGGCATGCGCACACCGGCGCGTGTCATCAGCTCGCGCAGATTCAGCGCTGCCAGGGCCTTGTCGCCCTGGCCGACGGTGTCTGCCGCATAGCCCTGGCCAGCGCAGATTTTGCGGCCACGGTCGGTGAAACTGGCGGGAATGCCGGGCACGGCCATGGAACCGGCGCGGGTGCAAGCGTTGTTGCTGTTGATCGATGTCTCGGAGCCATCGACCATGTACGTGGGCGCCTGCTGGCAGTCACCCACCACCACACCGGTGCGCTGGTAGTACTGGTCGTACGACATCTTCCACTGGTAGGCGAACTTGTTGATCGCCTTCTGGTACTCGGCATTGCGCTGCACATCCTTGGCGATGGCCACGGCACCGATGATCAGGCCGATGACGGCCAGCACGATGGCCAGCTCCACCAGGGTGAAACCTTGCTGGACCTTGCGGCCCAGCTTGCGAAAGGATTGCATCTGTTTCATCGAAATCTCCGACGAGGTATGGGTGAGTGTTGTTGAGAAAGAAAACAGCGAATGCACGCTTACTGGTTCATCTTGTAGATGGCCGTGACGATTTCCACTTGGTCTTCGTCCAAGCCATCGTTGTTGTTGGTACCAATCTTGTCGCGGTTGCTGCGGTTCCATTCAGCGCCAGGCGCATTGGTCGTAGCATGCGTTGCACCCTCCAGGCGGCGGAAGCGGCCTTCGCGCTCGTCGGGCTTGCCATCGATCATCTGGTCGAGCGAGCGAGCGAGATCCGGGGTGAGGCCGGTAATGACCATGACATTGCCTGACCCCTCGCCAGCACCTACGTCAGCGGCGCCAGCACCGAGTGCGATCGGCTTGTTCCACTGAAAACAGACCTGGATTTCCTGCGGGTTGCCATTGCTGTCGAGGTATACGTAGCGATCTTCCAGGCCCTCGGCACGGCCAGGCGGCATGCGGATTCCAGCGCGCGTCATCAGCGTCCGTAGATCACGCCCGACTGTTGCATCAAAGGCCCGGGCCATCCCCTGCCCCTTTGCGCCGCGGCAGATGGCTGCAGGAGCCGTCACGGCGGCAGCAGTCATGTCTCGGCCAGAGCGAACACCCCCTACCGCGAAGGCTTCGCCATTGACCATGTTCTGAGGCCCCGTCTGGTTGTCTCCAAGCACTACACCCGTGCGCTGGTAGTACTGGTTGTACGCCTGCTCCCACTGATCGATGAACTTGTTCTTGATCTTGGTGTACTCGGCGTTGCGCTGCACATCCTTGCCGATGGCCACCGCGCCGATGATCAAGCCAATGACAGCCAATACCACTGCCAACTCAACCAGGGTGAAGCCATGTTGGCGCCGAGCACCCGCGCGATGAGACTGAATAAATGAGTGTTTCATGATGGTCTTTCCGGGCGCGGCTTACTGGTTCATCTTGTAAATGGCTGTCAATGTCATGACTTGGTCTTCATCACGAGTAGCGCCTGCCCCGGTGGCAGTTCCGGTAGCGCCTTGACCATAGGAGTTGTTGCCGGCCCATTCCACACCAGGAGCGTTGTTCGTCGCGTTTGCGACACCACGCAAACGGAAGCGTCCTTCACGGGCGTCAGGCTTGCCATCGATCATTTGGTCGAGCATGCGGGCCAGATCGGGTGTCAGGCCTGCGATTACCATCACATTGCCCGCCCCCTCTGCTGAGGTTGGACGGTTCCACTGAAAGCACACTTGGATTTCCTGCGGAGAGCCGTTTGTGTCGGTATAGACATACAGATCCTCCTGCCCCTCGGCACGACCAGGGGGCATGCGAATGCCTGAGCGAGTCATGTAAAGGCGAAGGTTGTTATTTGCGACATCAAACGCATTAACTGCGTCTCGCACGGCAGTGTTTCCTTCGGGCGCATGTGCACAAACAGGTGCTGGCTCTGACCCCACCGCAATGGTGTTTGCCATGTCGCCACCGGACAACGGGTTGGTCCCTGTTGCCACGTACGCCACCCCATTCACCATGATCCGCGGCGCAACCTGGCTGTCCCCCACCACCACGCCCGTGCGCTGGTAGTACTGGTTGTAGGCCTGCTCCCACTGGTCAATGAACTTGTTCTTGATCTTGGTGTACTCGGCGTTGCGCTGCACATCCTTGCCGATGGCGACGGCGCCGATGATCAGGCCGATGACGGCCAGAACGACCGCCAGCTCCACCAGGGTGAAGCCCCCCTGTGCAGCCTGTTGGCCGGTCGAGCCATGTTTGCGCCGCGAAGGCAGGACGGAAAAAAGTGGTCGCATGATGTCCTCAGGCGTTGAAAAAGAGCACACAAAAAAGATTGCGGAATGTAACGACTGTAAACATTGCATAACTGAAGTCAAGAAAAAAACAATCGCTCTTTTGGGTGGTTTTCGCTCGATTTTTGCCACCCAGCCAGCACCCACATTTCGCCGTAAAAAAGAGGCTTTTTCATAGGAGAAATGACATCTGGACCAGTCTTGTTCGCGTCCTTGAAAGCGGTAGCGAAGCATCCCCCATCGCCTTGCAATTGGCCATAGTGCTTATGTATTAGAGAGGCCACAAACCACCAAATAAACAATTAAATTGGTCAATTGATAGATTTCATAAATCAATTTCGCACGGGAAATCGCGCTGAAAGACGCCAGAAATCTGTTAAGCGTCTGCACAGCAGAAAGCATGGAGGCGAAACGCCCGCAAATCGGGGCTCACCGGGCAGTTCAGACACGCCGACAGGGCCCCTTGGGCACCCCGGCGCAGACGCCCAGAAGTGGGCACTTGGCCCTGACTTTTTGCAGGCACCCGAACGGCATGTCCCGGGGCTGCGTCGCGCAGTCGAACGCCGGATGCGCTGCTCCGCAAGAGGGGGATCAGGGAGTTTCGGCACTGGGTGGAAACGGGCAATCACCGTGATCGGTGGACCCGGTGCGGGGGACCACCCCACCGGGTGGCGCGGCCCTGCTGCCGCGCCACGAGGAGGCCCGGGCAAGGGCCTCTGCGATGGGCCTTACATGGAGTTCACATGGGGGGTCACATGGGGATCAGGCCGAGCGCGAGCAGGCGGCCTGCGCCGCCCCACCGCACTATCGTCCCCATCGCAGGGGGGCTCCGCTCATTGTCGGTGGTGGCGCCGTGGCGCCCGGCTCACGCCCCGCTGCCAGCCAGCGCCGTCCACTTGCGCTCGCTGTGTGCGGACTCCACCACCCGCTCGATGAAGCGCACGCCGCGCGCGCCGTCTTCCACGCGCGGATAGTCGGCCGCCAGCGGGTCGGCCGGCTGGCCGGTGGCATGGGCGCGGATGTCGGCTGCCACGCCCAGGTAGACGTTGGCAAAAGCCTCGATGAAGGCCTCGGGATGGCCCGATGGGATGCGGCTCGCACGCAGCGCAGACGGGCTGAGCCAGGGTGCGCCGCGCGTGAGAATACGGCGCGGCCCGTCCACGGGCGAGTGCACCAGGTGGTTGGGGTCTTCCTGGCGCCAGGTGATGGTGCCCAGCGTGCCCGAGACCTGCAGGCGCAGGTCGTTCTCCAGCCCCGCCGCCACCTGCGATGCCACGATGACACCGCGCGCGCCATTGGCATAGCGCAGCAGCATCTGCGTGTCGTCGTCGAGCCGGCGGCCCGCACCGAAGGCGGTGAGGTCGGCGCACAGCCACTCGGGCTCCATGCCGGTGACGGTGGCGGCCAGGTTCTCGGCGTGTGAGCCGATGTCGCCCATGGTGCCCACGGCGCCGCTGCGCGCGGGGTCCAGCCGCCAGTCGGCCTGCTTGTTGCCGCCGCCCTCTTCCACCGCAGTGGCCAGCCAGCCCTGGTTGTATTCGACGGTCACCTTGCGCAGCGTGCCCAGGGCGCCGCTGTGCACCAGGTGGCGCGCCTCGCGCACAAGTGGATAGCCGGTGTAGTTGTAGGTCACGCCGAACACGGTGCCGGCCTTTCGCACGGCCGCCACCAGTTCATCGGCCTGGGCGCTGGTGTGCACCAGCGGCTTGTCGCACACCACATGGAAACCCGCCTGCACAAAGGCCAGGGCCACCGGGTGGTGCACATGGTTGGGGGTGACGATGCTCACCAGGTCGATGCGCTCGCCAGCGGGGCGGCGCATCTCATCGGTCAGCAGGTCCTGCCAGTTGCCGTGGTTGCGGTCGTCGGCCAGACCCAGGGCGGCACCCGAGGCGCGGGCCCGCTCGGGCGAGGACGAGAGCGCGCCGGCCACCAGCTCGAACTGCCCATCCAGCGCCATGGCCTTGCGGTGCACGGCACCAATGAAGGCGCCGTTGCCGCCGCCCACCATGGCGTAGCGCAGCTTGCGTTCAGAGGACATGGATACCCTTGTTGGTGTTATTTCGGTTGTTCGTCGCGGGCGAATACGGCGTCGAAGGCGCCAGCAGCGGGCTTGAAGTCGAGCCGCTTGCAGAACGCCGCGCTCTCGGTGGCGCCATGCACGCGGTCCATGCGGCTGTCCTCCCACTCCACGGAGAGGGGGCCCTGGTAGCCGATGTCGTTGAGGGCGACGATGATGGATTCAAAATCGATCATGCCGCGGCCCACGCTGCGAAAGTCCCAGTGGCGGCGCGCATCGCCAAAGCTGGTGTGCCCGCCGAACACGCCCACCGTGCCGTCGCCCTTACCCCACCACACGTCCTTCATATGGGCGTTGTAGACGCGATCGGCAAACTGGCGGATGAACTTCACATAGTCCACACCCTGGTAGGCCAGGTGGCTTGGGTCGTAGTTGAAGCCGAAGCGCCGGTGGCCCTTGACTGCGGCAATGGCGCGTTCTGCCGAGGCGATGTCGAAGGCGATCTCGGTGGGGTGCACCTCGAGCGCGAAGTTGATGTCGTGCTGCTCGAACACGTCGAGGATGGGGCCGAAGCGCTGGGCGAAGTCGGCAAAGCCCTTGTCCCAGTACGCCTGGCTGGTGGGCGGGAAGGCATAAATGGCATGCCATACCGACGAACCCGTGAAGCCGGTGACCGTCTTCACGCCAAACTTCGCGGCGGCCCGCGCCGTGTCGGCCAGCTCGCTGGCTGCGCGCTGGCGCACGCCTTCGGGCTCGCCATCGCCCCACACATGGGGCGGCAGGATGGACTGGTGGCGCTCGTCGATGCGGTCGCACACAGCCTGGCCCACCAGGTGGTTGCCGATGGCAAAGCACGCAAGGCCATGCTGGGCCAGCAGCGCATGCTTATCCTTCACGTAGCTATCGGAGGCCAACGCCTCCTGCACGTTGAAATGGTCGCCCCAGCAGGCCAGCTCCAGGCCGTCATAGCCCATGTTGCGTGCCAGCGGCGCGAGCTCGGCCAGCGGCAGGTCGGCCCACTGGCCGGTGAAGAGGGTGACGGGTCTTGGCATGGGGACTCCAGGGCGAGAAGCAGTTAAAGCTAGGTTGGTCGCTCTTGCGCGGCCTATACCAGGACCGCCGCGCAAGGGCCGCCCCGCCGCGCTGGCGGTGTCCCCCTTCCCGAACTACGCAGTAGTTCGAGAGAAGGGGGAAGGCGCGAAGCGACTCAGGGGGTTGTACTCAGAACGGAGAGTCAGGGAAGTAGAAGCTCTTGGCGTTCTCTTTGGTGATGAGCACCGAAGGAATGATGGTCGTGGGCGGCAGCTTTTCGCCCTTGATGCGCGCTTCGGCCGTGAGCTTGATCGAGTCGTAGATGAACTTGGGGCTGTACGACACATTGGCCTGGATCAGCGGGTTGCTGCCGTCGGCCAGCGTCTTGATCATGCCCTTGGCACCGGCGCCGCCGAACACCAGCTTGATGTCCTTGCGCTTGGCCTGCTCGATGGCCTTGAGCACGCCCACGGCCATGTCGTCGTCGGCCGCCCAGACGGCGTCGATCTTCGGGAAGCGCGTGAGGTAGTCCTGCATGACCTTGAAGGCATCGTCGCGGTTCCAGTTGGCATACTTGGCGTCCAGCAGCTTGATGTCGGGGTGGTTCTTCAGCACGGCGTTGAAGGCGTCCATGCGCTCGTTGTCCAGCGTGGTCGCAATGCCGCGCATGGCCACCACGTTGCCCTTGCCGCCCAGCGCCTTGGCGATGTACTCGGCCGGGATCTTGCCGAAGGCAGTGTTGTCACCGGCCACATAGGCGTCCTGCGCACTGGTGTCGGTCAGGCCGCGGTCCACCACCGTCACGTAGATGCCCTTGGCCTTAACCTGGGCGACCGGCTTGGTCAGCGCGGCCGATTCGAACGGGAAGATGACCAGGGCATTGATCTTGCTGACCGTGACCAGGTCCTGCAGCTGGTTGGCCTGCTCGGGCGCACCGCCGGCCGTCTTGACGATGACCTGCAGGCCGGGGTGGGCCTTTTCCAGGTCTTTCTTGGCCTGATTGGCCCAGTACACGATGCCGCCCGTGAAGCCGTGCGTGGCCGACGGAATGGCCACGCCCACCACGACCTTGTTGGCCTGGGCCACGGCGGGGCCGACCAGTGCCAGCGCGGCGGCGGCGCCCACGGCCGAGAGGGCCAGGCGGCGGGTGAAGGTAAGTTGGCTATTCATGATGCGTTGTCTCCTGTTGCTGTTGCTTTGATGAAAAAGGCCATGGAAGCTGGCCGGCTGGGGAACACCTCGAAAAACAAGTGCACGCAAAGAGTGGCTGGAAAACTCAGCGAAGCGGTCCTGGCTAGGCGCTGCGTCGCAGACAGTGCGATTAGCACGGCAAGACGCAGCAACAACGCCAGGAGAGTTGTTCCGGCCACTCCGTTACCTCTTGCCGCGTTGCATGAAGGCGACGGCTATGATCACGAAGCCTTGAACGGCCGCATTCAGGTACACGCTGATGATGCTGGTGAGGTTCAAAATATTGCTGATGACCGACAGCAGGATGGCGCCCACCACCGTGCCGGTGATGCTGCCCGCACCGCCCTTGAGGACCGTGCCGCCCACGATCACCGCGGCAATCGCCTCCAGCTCCCACAGCAGGCCCGTGGTGGGCGATGCCGAACCCAGGCGCGGCACGTAGAGCAGCGTGGCGATGCCCACGCACACCCCGAGCAGCATGTAGGTCAGGATCTTGATCTTGTGCACGTCCACCGCGGCGTACTGCGCCACCTGCTCGTTGGAGCCGATGGCCTGCACGTAGCGGCCGTAGGCCGTGCGGTTGAGGATCACACCGCCCACCAGCGCCACCAGCAGGAAGATCCACACCGGAATGGGCACGCCCAGCAGGTTGGCGTAGTACACGGGGCTGTAGATGTCTGACAGCTCGTTGTCCAGCGTGATGGCGCCGCCGTTCGAGAAGTAGGTGAGGTAGGCGCGAAAGATGCCCAGCGTGCCCAAGGTCACGATGAAGGGCTCGATGCGCCCCTTGGTGATCAGAAGGCCATGCACCAGACCGAACACCGCCCCCAGAACCACGGCCAGCAGCATGCCCACCACCACGGCGGCCATGGGCGAACCCAGCAGGGGCGCCATGGCGTTCATGAACAGGATGACCGAGCCCGCGATCAGCGCTGCCATGGAGCCCACCGACAGGTCGATCCCGCCCGAGATGATGACGAAGCACATGCCCACCGCGATGATGCCGATGAAGGCGGTGCGCGTGAGCACGTTCATCACGTTGTCGTAGGTGGCGAAGTTGCTGTTGAGCAGCGTGCCGGCAATGCACAGCAGCACCAGGCCGATGATGGGGCCCAGCCCGTGCAGCCTGCCCCACCAGGCGCCTGCTGTGGCATGGCGACTGCTGGCCGCCTGCGGGGTGGCGGCGTTTTCAGCGGGTACGTCAACGGGTACCTGTGGCATGGACGATCAACTCCTCTTCGGTCAAATGGGGTTCTTGCAGCGTGGTCTGCAGCCGCCCGGCGCGCATCACCGCCACGCGGTGGCACAGGCCGATCAGCTCCATCAGCTCGGACGAAATCACGATCACCGCCAGGCCCTGCGCTGCCAGGCGCTGCACCAGGTGGTAGATCTCGCGCTTGGCGCCCACATCCACGCCGCGCGTGGGCTCGTCGAGCACCACCACGCTGGGGCCGGGGTGCAGCACCTTGGCCAGCGCAAGTTTTTGCTGGTTGCCACCCGACAGCGACGATGCGCGCACGTCGAGCGAGCCGGTGCGAATGCCGAATTCCTGCACCGCATCGCGCAGCGCGGCCTGCTCGGCCGCCGGGTCGAGCCAGGGCTGGGCATAGCGCTCCAGCGCCATCAGCGTGAGGTTGGGACGCAGGGCGAAGTGCACGTGCAGGCCCTTGCCCTTGCGGTCTTCGCTCAGGTAGGTGAGGCCGTGGCGCGCCGCGTCGCGCGGGCTTTTGAGCTGCACGGGCTTGCCTGCCAGCTCCACCGAGCCGGCAGAGCGCGGGCGCAGGCCCAGCAGGCCCTCGAACAGCTCGGTGCGGCCGGCGCCCACCAGGCCGGCAAAACCCAGGATCTCGCCGCGCCGCACTTCAAAATCCACGTCCTGCGCCCAGCCGGGCACCGTGAGGCCGCGCACCTGGAGGATGGGCTCGCCCGCCGGGGCGGGCAGCTTGGCGGGGAACAGGTCGGCCAGCTCGCGGCCCACCATCAGGTTGGCCATCTGCCGGCGCGTGACGCTGGCCGTGGGCTCGCGCGCCACCAGCAGGCCGTCGCGCATCACCACCACCTCGTCGGTGGTGCGCTCCACTTCGTCGAGCTTGTGCGAGATGTAGATGATGGTCACGCCCGCGGCCTTGAGCTCGGCCATCAGCGCGAACAGGCGCTCCGTCTCGCCGGGGGTGAGCGTGGCGGTGGGCTCGTCCATGATCAGGAGGCGCGCATTGCGGGCCAGCGCGCGGGCAATCTCCACCAACTGCTTTTCGGCCACGATGAGCTTCTTCACGCGCGTGCCGGGGTCCAGCGGCAGGCCGACCTGGGCCAGCGCGGCGCGGGTCTTCTCCCTCATCGCACGGTCGTCGAGGAAGAGTCCTTTCTTGATCTCATGACCCAGAAAGACGTTCTGCGCAATCGTCAGGTCGTCCGCCAGGTTGAACTCCTGGTGGATCAGCACGATGCCCTGCGCCTCGGCCGCGCGCGAGCCACCGCCGGGGGCGCGCACGGCGCCATCGACCACCACCTCTCCGGTCGTGGGGCTTTCATACCCGGCCAGTATCTTCATCAGCGTGGACTTGCCCGCGCCGTTCTCGCCCAGCAGGCCGTAGACGCGGCCCGGCTGCAGCGCGAAGCCCACGCCGTGCAGCACGCGCACGGGGCCGAACTGCTTGGTCACGTTGCGGAACTCGACGGCGACGCTCATCGTGCGGCCCCTCCCGAACGCGAGGATTGCGCCATGCTCTCCTGCATGGCCAGCACACCCGCACCCACCACGCCGGCATCGTCGGCCAGGGGGGCGTACTGGATCTCCAGGTGGCGCGTGGACAGGGCCAGCGAGCGGTGGTACACGCTCTGGCGCACCGAGGCCAGGAACAGCGGCCCCATGTCCGCCACCCGCCCTGCGATGAACACATGGGAGGGGTTGAAGAAGTTGACGATGGAGGCCAGCATCTGCCCCACCAGGTTGCCTGCGCGCTGGATGATGGCGTTGGCCGCCACGTCGCCCGCACGGCTGGCCTGGGCCACGTCCTCGGTGGTCAGGGTACCGGTGGCCTGCAGGCGCTCGGCCAGCAGCGCGCTTTCGCCCGCCTGGGCTGCGGCCAGCGCCATGCGCGCCATGGCGGGCGCGGCGGCCATGGCCTCCACGCAGCCCTGGTTGCCGCAGTGGCAACGCGGGCCGGCCTGGTCCACGCAGATATGGCCCACGTCACCCGCCGAGCCATTGGCGCCCCGGTACACCTGGCCATGGCAGACGATGCCGCAGCCGATGCCCGTGCCCACCTTGATGACCAGGAAGTTGGGCAGGTTGCGCTGCAGCCGCCAAAGCTCGCCCAGGGCCATCAGGTTCACATCGTTGTCGACGAACACCGGCGCGGCGAATGCCTCGCGCAGGTAGTCGCGGATGGAAAAGCCGTCCCAGTCGGGCATCAGCGGCGGGTTGACCAGTTGGCCGCTTTCAAAATCCACCGGCCCGGGCACGCCCATGCCGATGGCGATGACCTGCGAGGCTGGCAGCCCGCAGCGCGCCATCAGCTCGCGCATCAGGCCGCGCAGCCGCGCCAGGATCACGCCGGGGCCCTGGCGCACGTCGATGGGTTCGCGGTGCCGTGCCAGCACCGTCATATCGGGCCGCATGATGGCCACCTGCATGCTGGTGGCGCCCAGGTCGGCGCCGATCACCACGCCCAGGGTCTCGCTCAGGCGCAGGGTCTCGGCACGGCGCCCGCCGGAGGACTCCTGCAACCCCACTTCGTCGAGCAGGCCCTCGTCCAGCAAGGCCGCCACCCGTGCGTTGGCCTTGCTCTTGGAGTAGGCCAGCCGCTGCGCCAGCGCATGCCGCGACGCGCCCGCCGACCAGAAAATGGTCTGCAGAACGTCCAGGTCTTCAGTGCCGCAGTTGTGCCAGCGTGCCAAGGCTTGTCTCCTGTTCTTGTGGTCTGACCGCGGACCGCCGTAGTTGGATTTATCCGGGTCGCCTGCACCTTTGTTGGTGCGTGGGGCAAATACTATGCGGCCCACTTAGGCCACACAAGACTTAACTTAGACCTATTTACGGCCGAAGTTGAGGCAAGGGTTTAGTGTCGATTCCATGCGTGCTTGGCGAGCCACCACCATGCATGCCCGATGCCAACGCGCAAACCTGCGCCGGTGGACTGGGAACAACGACAGCTCAGAGGCTGGGAGTTTTTTAGCCGTGTCCGAATGGCGCGTCAAAACGCACTGGATCTAGGCGCAAAGCACAGCCATAGCGCGGGCTATGGCGAGCATTTGCAACGACGATCCGGGGTGTTTTGGCGTGCAAGGCGGGCATGGATGAAAGACTCTCAGCCTCTCAGGACAGCGGCTAGGCGCAAAGCTCAGGCGGCTGCATGCAGGACATAGCAAACCCATGGTTCCTGCCCCTTGGCCTTGAACACGGCCACGCCTTGCAGATGGTGCAGGGCCAGGGCGCACAGCTCGTCCATATCGCCGGGGCTGGCGCGCAGTTGCGGGGTCTCGAACACCTGGTAGCCGGTCTGGTCCGCCAATTCCCTGACCCGCGCAGCCCTGCTCCTTGACAGCGCAGGGAAGGCGTCGTTGGCCCATGCCCAGGCGAGACTTTCCGACGCGGGCAGGTAGGTGACGATGGGCGTCGCCTGGTACACGCGTGCCCGTCCACCCTCTCCGGCGAGCGTCAGCGTTGCCGCTTCCTCGTCGATGTTCCATGCAGAAAAGCCGGCAACGGCCTCGCTGAAGGCCGCCTGCCTGGCCCGGTACCCGTCCATGGCAATGCGCAACAAGTCTGCGAACCTGGCGTCTGCGGTGTCCTGATGGCGGCGATGGAGATGCATGGGAGTTCGGTCGATAGTATCCGGGTACCGTGGTGCCGCAGGCCGGCCGGTACGCAATCGGCCATTCAGCTCAGGCACCATCCCACGATCAGTACATTGCGCAAATTGTCCTGCACATTACCCCGTCGCTCTGCCCATTGACCGTATGCCACAAGCCGCAGTTCCCCGCTTCATCACCGCCAGGGCCCGGTGGCTGGCCTGGCTGTGCGCCCTGGGCGCGCTGGCGGCGCCGGTCGCGCGCTTTCTGCCGGCGGACCAGGCGCCCTCGCTGCAATGGCTGGTGGAGCTGCCGGCCCACTGGCAGTGGCTGTACCTGGTGGTGGGGGCGACCTCGCTGGTGCTGCTCATGTTCTTGGGGCGCAACGGCATGGGCAAGGGGTGGCTGGCCCTGCCGGCCTTGGTTCTGGGCGGCGTCTTCCTGTGGCAGCCGGCCACGCTGCCGCGCGGCGCCGAGCCGACCGACCCCGGCGCGGTACTGACCGTGGGCACCGCCAACCTCAATGCGGCAACCACCGACTTCGACCCGCTCACCCACTGGCTGGCCTCGGCCGATGCGCCCGATGTGGTGTTTCTGCAGGAGTTCACGGAGCTGGCACAGCAGGCGCTCATTCGCAGCCCCGCAGTGGTCGCGCGCTATCCCCATCGCCTGGCCGTGCCCCAGCCCGACCCGTTTGGCCTGGCCATCCTGTCGCGCCACCCCCTGTCGGGCCTGCAGACGCTGCAGCCGCAGGACCTGCGCGACACCCTGCGGCTGCGCGCCACCGTGGACTGGAATGGCAGGGCCGTGCACCTGAGCGCCCTGCACCCCATGCCGCCATTGGATGAAGGCTTCGCCCAGGCCCGCGACCGGGCCCTGGTGCAGGAGGCGCAGCACCTCACAGCGCAACCGGGCGGACTGGCACTGATGGCCGGGGACCTGAACACCACCCCCTGGGCACGCGGACTGTTCGCGGTGGATGGCAGCATGCGCCGCGCCAACGGCATGGCGCCCAGCTGGCCCAACGCCTTCGGCTGGCTGTCGGTGCTGCCGCTGGACCATGTGTTGGCATCGAGCGGCTGGCTAGTGGTGGGCGGGGGCACCGGGCCCGACCTGGGGTCGGACCATAGGCCCGTGGTCGTGCGGCTGACCGTCGCGCCTTAAGCGGCCTTCTTCGGTGCAGACGCCTTGGGCCTGGCCTTCTTCTGCGCTGCCTGCAGGTCATTGAAGTCTGCCGCCGCACGGAACAGCGCCTTCAGCGCCGCCTCATTGATCGCTGCGCCCTCATGCAGGTCAATGGCGCGCCGGGTGTTGCCCTCCAGGCTGGAGTTGAACAGGCCCTGGGGGTCGGGCAGCGAGGCGCCCTTGGCAAAGGTCATCTTCACGGCCTGCTTGTAGGTCTCGCCCGTGCACAGGATACCGGCATGCGACCAGACGGGCACGCCCATCCACTTGACCTCCTCGACCACATCGGGCACGGCCTCGTGCATGAGCTGGCGCAGGTGGGCCAGGGTGGCGCCGCGCCAGTCGGCCAGGTCGCGGATCTTGGTGTCGATGAGCGCCGATGCGGGTGTCTCGGCTTCCTGGGGCGCCGGTGCTGCAGCCATGGTGCGGTCTCCTGATGGCAGGCCAAGGCCTGCGACCCGGCAGTTTATCGGCTTGCAGGCGCCTGCGCCGGCTGCCGCCGTATGGTCCACAGCGCCGCCGCCATCAGCAGCACGCCCCCCAACTGCACCGGGCTCAGCGTGCGCCCGTACACCGCCCAGTCGACCAGCACCGCCGTGAGCGGGTAGACGAACTGCAGCACCGCGACCTTGCCCAGCGCCAGCCGGGCCATGCCGGCGAACAGGATCACGTAGGCCAGCCCCGTGTGCAGCACGCCCAGGCCCGTGAGCCAGGCCCAAGCCGCCGCCGTGTGGGGCCAGCCAAAGTCCAGCGGCGCCCAGGCCAGCAGCACGGCGCCCACAAGGCACTGCCAGAGCGACAGCGCAAATGGGCTGATGGGCGCGGGCGCACGGCTGGCCAGCAGCGTGACGGCGGCGTAGCAGAACGAGCCGCCCAGGCACATCAGCACCCCGGCCACATAGGCCCCGCCGTCGGCCGTGCCGGCGGGTATGCCATCGAGCAGCCCGGTGGTGAGCACCAGGCCGGCCAGAGCCGCCAGCGTGGCCGCCCATTGGATGCCCGAGATCTTCTCGCGCAGGAACAGCGCCCCGAAGACGATGACCCAGATGGGCTGCACATGGAAGATGACCGTGGCCACCGCGATGGAGGTGCGCGGAATGGCCGCGAAGAACAGCGCCCAATTGAGCACCATGAACACGCCCGTGGCGCAGGCCACCCAGCGGCTCCTGGCCTGGTGGCGCAGCAGCAGTTCGCGGCCCCGGCCCGTGGCCAGGCACCAGGCCACCAGGGCCAGCGCGCCGAACACGCAGCGGAACCACACCGTGACCAGCGGGTGTTGGCCGGCTTCCTCGACAAAGACGCCGATGGTGCCCAGCAGAATACCGCCGGCGATCATGAGCCATTGGCCTGTGCGCTCGCGGGCAATGGAGGCAGGGTCGGAAGTGCCAGTGAGGAGCGCGGCAGAGACGGGCAGTGCGGAGGCCTTTTGGTTCATGGCGCCGATGGTCCCGTCTTTGCCGCTTCAGGTAAAGCGCATAGTTCACCTTACAGCGATTCGATAATCGAATACATTGCCCACATGAACTACCCCGACCTGCAGATCGACTGGCTGCGCGCCTTTGTCGCCGTGTTGGACGCCGGCTCGCTCTCGGGCGCTGCACCGCTGGTGCACCGCTCGCAGTCGGCCGTGAGCATGCAGATCAAGAAGCTCGAAGGCGCCTTGGGCCGCCCGGTGCTGCTGCGCGGCCCGCGCCACCTGGAGCTGACGCCCTTGGGACAAGAGCTGCTCGCCTACGCGCGCCGCATGCTGGAGCTGCAGGCCGAGACGCATACCGCCCTGTTCGGCCCGCGGCTGGCGGGCCGGGTGCGCCTGGGTGTGCCGGACGACTATGCATCGACCTACCTCACCCCCGTGCTGCGCAGCTTTTCGCACCGCTACCAGGGGGTGGAGATCGAGCTGACCTGCGAGCAATCAACCTCGCTGATCCCGCGTGTGGTGCGCGGCGAGCTGGACCTGGCCCTGGTCTCGCGCGACAAGCCGCAGCGCGGGCGCTTTCTGTTCCAGGAGCCGCTGGTCTGGGTGGGTGCCGCGCAGTTCGAGGCCTGGCGGCGCGACCCGCTGCCGATTGCGGTGTACGAATCGGCCAGCCTGGCGCGCATCGCCACCCTGAAGGCCCTGGCCGCGCGGCGCCGCGCCTACCGCATCGTGTACCACAGCTCCAGCCTGGCGGGCCAGCTGGCCGCCGTGGAAAGCGGCCTGGCCGTGGCCGTGCTCACGCGCTGCAGCGTGCCGCCCAACCTGCAGATACTGCAGAGCCTGCCGGCCGAGTTCGACCTGCCCGCCCTCGATTCGATGGACGTATCAGTGCTGCGCAGCAAGGAGTCGCAGCGCTCACCCGCGGTGGATGCGATGTACGAGCAGATGGTGCGGACCTTGGCCCAATGAGCCAAGTGGGTGACAGCGCAGATCTCCCACAGGGGCGAGAATGCAGCACATTTCCCCCCGGAGACACCCATGACCATCCCCTCCACTGCCCTGCAACTGCGCTCGCTCGTGCAGCCTGATGCCACCTTGCAGATCAGCCTCGAACCCACCCCCGTGCCCACCCCGGGGCCCGACGAGGTACTGATCCAGATCCAGGCGACGCCGATCAACCCGTCGGACATCGGCCTGCTGTTCGGGCCGGCCGACCTGTCCACCGTGCAGGTGTCCGGCAGCGCCGAGCGGCCCGTGGTCACCGCGCGCATCCCGGACCGCGCCATGCCTGGCATGGCCGCACGCCTGGGCCAGAGCATGCCCGTGGGCAACGAGGGCGCGGGCCTGGTGGTGGCGGCAGGCTCCTCGCCCGCCGCCCAGGCCCTGCTTGGGCGCACCGTGGCGGTGATCGGTGGGGCCATGTACGCGCAGTACCGGGCCATGCCCGCCGCGCAGTGCCTGCCGCTGCCGGCCGGCACCACGGCGGCCGAGGGGGCGTCGTGCTTCGTCAACCCGCTCACGGCGCTGGGCATGGTGGAGACGATGAAGCGCGAGGGCCACACCGCCCTGGTGCACACCGCAGCGGCAAGCAACCTGGGCCAAATGCTCAACAAGGTCTGCCAGAAGGACGGGATCGGCCTGGTCAACATCGTGCGCAAGCCCGAACAGGCTGCGCTGCTGCGCGAGATCGGTGCCCAGTACGTCTGCGACAGCAGTGCGCCCGGCTTCATGGCCGAGCTGACCGATGCGCTGGCCGCGACGGGTGCCACCATCGCGTTCGACGCCACCGGCGGCGGCACGCTGGCCGGGCAGATTTTGCAGTGCATGGAAGCCGCCATCAACCGCAAGGCCACGGAGTACAGCCGCTATGGCTCGGCCGTGCACAAGCAGGTCTACCTGTACGGCCACCTGGACACCCGCTCGACCGAGATCCAGCGCAGCTTCGGCATGGCCTGGGGCGTGGGTGGCTGGCTGCTGTTCCCGTTTCTGCAGAAGATCGGCAACGACGCCGCCCAGGCGCTGCGCCAGCGCGTGGCGGCCGAGCTCAAGACCACGTTTGCCAGCCACTATGCGCGCACGGTGTCGCTGGCAGAGGCGCTGAGCGCCGGCGCCATTGCCTTCTACGGGCCGCGCAATACCGGTGCCAAGGTGTTGATCGATCCGTCGAAGTAGTCGGTGAGCGCCAACGGCGCTGAAATCAGGCGGCAGCCAGCACCAACTCCAGCAAGCGCTCATGCGGCCCCAGCAGCGCATCACCGCCGATCAGCCGCAGCGCCCCGCCCTGCCCCGTGACAACCAGCTGAGGTACACCACGCGCGCCCACGGCGCGCAGGGTGGCCTGCGAACTGCCCACGCGTTCGGCCATGGCGCGGTGCAATGCTGCATCGGGCGACAGGGCCTGCGCGGCCGCGTCGGCCAAGCCCAGGCTGGTCAGCACCTCGGCCAGCACCTGCGCATCGGCCGTGTCACGGCCATCGATGTAGCGGGCGCGCTGCAGGGCGTGCAGGGCATCCAGCTCGCGGTCAGGCGTGGTCTGCGCCACGGCGGTGAGTGCCAGGGTGGCGGGGCCGGAGTCAAAGCGCCCCGCAGGCGCGCCCAGAATGTTGTCGCGGTAGGCCTGGGTGAAGCGCTGGCCGGTGAGCTGTTCGATGCGCTGGTCGTTGGACCAGGCATAGGCGGCAAATTGCGCATCCATGGGGCGGGCACCAGCGCCTGCGAACAGGCCCGATGGCGCCAGGGTGACATGCACGCCGGGGGTCCCCTGCAGGCGGCCCAGGGCAGGCGCAGCGGCATAGCACCAGCCGCACAGGGGGTCAAACAGATACGTCACTGCCGTTGTCATGGTCTTGGGTCTTTTTCAGTAGGTTGGGAGAGCGCCGTTTCGAAAAGCGCCAGCTCTTCTTCCAGGGTGCCGCGGCTGCGGAAGTGGCGGTTGGCACGCTCGTACCAGTTCTCGGCGTCTTCCAGATCGCCCTCCTGCAGGTGCAGGATGCCATGGAGCCAGGCCGCCAGCAGGGAGCCATCGTGCTGCACCAGATCGTGCGCTTCGTTCCAGCGCCCGGCGCGCAGATGCAGCAAAACGGGTTGAAGTGGGTGCGTTGGCATGATCTGGTGGTCCATCACTTTGGGGGATTGGTAAACCTGTTGCTTACCACTTCATGTCGCCCTTGTTCACCTTGGCGCCGATATCGAGCGACAGGCCCATGGGCGCTGCGGGGTAGGCCTTCTTCATCGCCTCGATCAGCTCGGCGCTGGACTTGGTCGCAGCGGCGTTCTTCTCGAACGATTGCAGGTAGCCCTTGGTGTAGGTCACGGTCGTGACATCCAGCTTGGTGCCGGGCAGCATATGGCCGGGAACGACCACGGTGGGCTGCAGGGCGGCCATTTCATCGAGCTGGGCCACCCAGGCACTGCGCTCGGCCACGGTCTGGGTGTCAGCCGTCCACACATGCATGTTGCCGAACACACCGATGTTGCCCACCACGGCCTTCACCGAGGGGATCCAAGCATACGGGCGGTGCGCCAGCAGACCGTTGGTGCCACGGATTTCGACCACCTGGCCGTCCACCGTGAGGGTGTTGCCGGTGATGGCCTTGGGCAGCACAGGCGTGCGCGGCGCGTTGGCGCCCATCTTGGGGCCCCAGAACGCGAGCTTGCCGGCGAGCTTGGCGTTGATCTTTTCCAGCACGGCGGGGGTGGTCACCACCTCGGCCTGGGGGAAGAACTCCTTGAGCGTTTCCACGCCGAAGTAGTAATCCGGGTCGGCCTGGCTCACGTAGATGGTCTTGAGCGCTTTACCGCTGTCGAGCACGTTGGCGGCTATGCGCAGTGCGTCGGCGCGGGTGAAGCCAGCGTCGATGACCATGGCCTCCTTCTCGCCGTAGATCAGGGTGGAGTTGACATTGAAGCTGTTGCCGTCGGCGTTGTAGACCTTGATCTGCAACGGCTCGGCAGCCTGTGCGGCGGTGAAGGCGATGGCCAGGGTGGCAGCGATAACGGTGGTGCGGAACATGCGGAAATCTCCAGAAGTGGGTGGTGTTGCTCGGTACAGGCTGCAGTTTATTTGCGCCAATCGATCTAATAAACCGCTTAAACTGCGCATATTTGTTGCACAAATAGATCAAATATGGACCGCCTGACCGCGATGCGCGTGTTTGTGGAAGTGGCCACCAGCGGCAGCTTCAGCGCCACGGCCGACCGGCTCGACATGTCGCGCGCCATGGTCACGCGCTATGTGGGCGAGATGGAGCAGTGGCTGCAGGCCCGCCTGCTGCAGCGCACCACCCGCAGCGTGACGCTGACCGATGCGGGCGAGGCCTGCCTGCGCCGCTGCCAGCAGATGCTGGCGCTGGTGGAAGACATCGAGGAAGAGACCACCGCCACGGGTGAAGGCGAGCTGCGCGGCCAGTTGCGGCTGACCTGCAGCGTGTCGTTCGCCTATGCGCAGTTGGGCGCGGCGATTGCCGACTTTCTGGCACTGCACCCGCTGCTCAAGATCGACCTGGATGCGAGCGAAGGCGCGCTCAACCTGGTGGAGCGGCGCATCGACCTGGCCATCCGCATCAGCAGCGGGCCCGACCCGATGCTGATCGCCCGGCCGCTGGCGCGCTGCGATTCGGTGCTGGTGGCCTCGCCCGCCTACCTGGCGCGCCATGGCGTGCCCGCCCTGCCGGCCGACCTGGAACGCCACCGCTGCCTGAGCTATGCCAACTTCGGCAGGAGCGTGTGGGAGCTGGCCCGGGGCGGCGAGACCGCGCGCGTGGCCGTGTCCAGCCACTTCAGCGCCAACGAGGCCACCACCCTGCTGCGCGCCGCGTTGGCCGGGGGCGGCATTGCGCTGCAGCCCACCTACCTGGCCAACCCGCACATCGCCAGCGGGGAGCTGGCCGCCGTGCTGCCCGACTGGGGGTTGCCGGTGATGGCCATCAATGCGCTGTACACCTCACGCCGGCACCAGTCGCCTGCGGTGCGGGCCTTGCTCGATTTCCTGGTCGCGCGCTTCGCAGGCGCGCCCTGGTCGCTCTGAAATGAAAAAGGCCGGGGTGCGAGCCCCGGCCTTTACGTCAACCGATCAAGCCGCGTTCAAGGCAAGATCACCGTGGCCTTGGCCCGGTCGATCTGGGCCTGCGCATCGCGCGGCAGCAGCAGGCGCTGGGCCACCAGGGCGTTGGCGGCCTCGGTCACTGCGGCCACATAGCCGGCCTGGTTGCCGTACAGCTCTTCCAGCGACACCCGGCCATCGCCCGCGGCCAGGCGCGCCGCCCGCGTGGTGTGGAACGGGATGTAGCCGCCCGTGAGGTTGGCCAGGTCGGTAATACCAGGGGTGGCCACATAGTTGAACTCGAAGCTCGTGCCCAGTGGGGCGCGCGCCTCCACGCTCTGGATGCCGGCGCGGGTCAGGCCCGTGCGCGCGTCCACCTGGGGCACCAGGATCGCGTAGTCGCGGTTCAGGTTGCGCGGGGGCAGCAAGCTGGCGATGCCGGCCTCGTCCTGCGGGATGTACTGCGGGCCGAAGTCGAACAGCGGGAAGTTGTTGTGCCAGCCCAGGTAGTTGAAGTCGGGGATGGGCGTCTGCGCGCCATTCACGGCCCAGGTCAGCCCCTTCATGGCCGGGAAGGCCACCTGCGCAGGCCGCACCAGGGTGGCATCGGCCACCTTGGGCACCTGGCTGGCGGGCGGCGTGGTGCCGCGCACCACCCAGTCCTCCAACCCCAGGAACAGCGCGCGGAAAGTGTCGTTGAACTGCACCACCGTGCCCGTGGGGTACGGCGCGCGGCTCGGCGCATAGCTGATGCTGGCCGTGCCGCCGGCCCCGCCGTGCTGGGTGCTGGCGTAGTAGTAGATGCGCGCGTTGTCGGGCTGGGTCAGGTCCTTGAGACCATTGGCATCGGTCAGCACGGGCGAGCCCTGCAGCTGCCAGAACTCCGTGCCCGACAGGCCCAGGAAGAACTTGGGGCAGGTGCTGGTGGCGGCGCAGCGCTTCATCACCCCGCCCTGGCGGCCGCTGACGTCGTCCATGTAGTCCTTGTCCAGCCCGCGCGGCGCCGTCTGGCCGAAGGCGGTGTGGTCGGTGCGCAGCCCGCCGCCGCCACCGGGCACGGCGAAGCGGGTGTTGATGTTGGTCTGGCGTGCTGCCACGTGGGCGTACATGCCGTCGAACACCTTGCTGCCATCGAGCGCCTGGTTGAAGCCCAGGTGCAAGAAGGTCTTCATCGCGTTGCCCGACTGCGAGGTGCCCTGCCCCAGCGTGTGCGTGATGCGCCCGGCCACCGGGTTGGCCGTGCCGCTGGCGTCGGCCGCCTTGCTGCGGAAAAAGTGCACCGTGTCGCGCAGCGCCGCCAGGCCCACGCCCATGACTTTGGGGTCCTTGGCCACATAGACCAGTTCGTACAGGTAGGCCGGATCGAACCCGCCCTTGAGGCAGACGCTGGTGGGGCTGGGCGTGCCAGGGAAGGCTTTGGCGCCCGTGGCATCGCAGGTGGCGAACTTCCAGTCCGCAGGGGAGATGGTCACGTATGGATCGGTCTCGTTGGCGCGCCGCGTGAGCGAGTAGCCGGGCTGGGTGTTGTCCAGGCTGGCGGGCTCGTAGGGGATCATGCTGCCGTTGAACACGCCGCCGGGCAAGGTCATCGCGGGGCTGGCTGCGGTGGGCACCAGCTCGGCGCGGTACGGGCCGGTGATGCTGGTGCCGTCCTTGTTCTTCGCCACGGGCACCGTGGCCGTGAGGCGCGCCGCCGCGCTCTTGGGCACGTCGCCCTGCCAGGCGGAGTAGAGCATCACATAGCCGCGCTCCAGGTACACGGCGTCGCTGGGCGTGGCCGTGGGGTTGAGCATGGTGAGGATGTTGCCGCGGTTGGGCGCGTCGTAGCGCAAAACCCCGCTGGCCTTGGCCATGTCCTTGGGCTTCAACATCACGAATTCGGTCTTGTACTCGGCCATGCCGCGGGCGTTGACGGGCGCCAGCGCCAGGTCCTGGATGACGGTGTTCTTGGGATCGGCCGGGTCCACCTCGCCCGAGAGCGTGCCCGTAAGGCGCTCGTAGGCGCCCACCGTGCCAAAAGTGCCCGGGAAGTCCTCGCGGGCGGTGATCTCGAGCTTCATGGCCGGGGCCTTGCCGGTCAGGCCATCGTCGTTGCTGCTGCCGCCGCAGGCGGTGATGGCGGCTGCGGCCGCAGCCGTGAGAGCGATGGCGCCCCAGGTGGGAAGAGGATGTTTTCTCATGTGGCTTGTCTCCTGTGTGGTTGCTCTTGTGGTCTCTTGCTTGCGGGAAAAACGGGCATGCAGCGGCTTTGCACCTCGCTCACGGGGAGTCGGGTGTTCGGGCATGGCTGCGCCCATACCGGCGGCGCAGGCGCGCTGCCGATTGGCGTCTCATTCAGGGGTGGGCTGTGCGCGTCCTCAAAAACGCGGCACAGGGCTGCGTGCCGGCTGGGCACGCAGGTGGGCGGCTTACTCGGCTTCGATACCGGCGGCCTTGATGACCTTGCCCCACTTCACCGTTTCGGCGGCCTGGAATTTTGCGAGTTCGTCTGGCGTGGTCGTCCAGGCTTCGGAGCCGGCGGTGTCGAAGAAGGACTTGGCGGCCGCGCTCTTCGTGGCCGCCCCCATCAACTCGTTGAGGCGTGCCACCACGGCTGGCGGCGTGCCTGCGGGGGCGTAGGCGGCGAACCAGTAGCCCATGTCGTAGCCCTTGACGCCAGCCTCGTCGATAGTGGGCACGTCGGGCAGCTGCGAGCTGCGCTTTTGCGTGGAGTAGCCCAGGGCACGCAGCTTGCCGGCCTTGACCTGGGGCACGCCGGTGGATGTGTCGGTGATCATCAGGTCGATCTGCCCGCCCAGCAGGTCGGTGATGGCCAGCGGGTTGCTCTTGTAGGGCACGTGCAGAATGTCCACGCCCGCCAGCTGCTTGAGCATTTCGCCGGCCATGCGGCTCGACGAGCTGCCGCTGCCGAAACTGAGCTTGCCCGGCGCCTTTTTGGCTGCAGCCACGACATCCCCCACGCTCTTGTAGGCCGATGCGGCGTTGACCACCATCACCTGCCCGCCCTTGCCCAGGCCACTGATGGGCGCGAAGTCCTTCACCGGGTCGTACGAGAGCTTCTTGTACAGGTGCTCGTTGGCCGCATGCGTGGTGTTGGTGGTGATGAGGATGGTGTAGCCGTCGGCCGGCGCCTTGGCCACCGCCTGCGCGGCGATCATGCCGCTGGCGCCGGCCTTGTTGTCGATGACCACGGGCTGCTTGGTGTCGTTGGTGATGGACTGGCCGATGGCGCGCGCCAGCTGGTCGGTGGCGCTGCCGGCGGCAAACGGCACGACGAAGGTGATGGCCTTGGCCGGGTAGGCCTGGGCCATGGCCGTGCCGGCAAAGCCCAGCGATGCGGCCATGGCCATGGCGGCGGCAAGGGTGCGTCGGCGGGCCGGGGAATGGGGGTGGATATTGAAAGCGCTCATGTTGTCTCCTGGTGTTGTTGGTGAGGGTGAAGGAAGGAAATCGGGGTCAGCCCGGGCCCGCAAGATGCCCGGCCAGTGCCTGCGGCACCTGCACCGGCAGGTCGAGCAGCAGGTAGCTCAGCGCCTTGCCGTGGCTGTCGAGGTTCAGGGCGTCGTTGACGCCGCCATCGAGCACGTCGTCGAGCACGAAGTTCATGGCCTGCAGCTGCGGCAGCACGTAGCGCACCACGCGGCCCGGCTGGCGCTGCGCGAAATGGCGCGCCACGGCGGCTTCGGTGACTTCGCTCATGAGCACATCCCACAGCGCGGGGTGCCAGGCGATGACGCTGATGTTGGAGCGGTTGCCCTTGTCCCCGGTGCGGCTGTGCGCCAGGCGATAGAGCGGAACAGTGATGGTGTCGGTCATGCGGCCGCCCTTTCCTCTTGCACGATGGCATCGAACATGCGGTAGCCCGTGGGCACGGCCTCGCGCGGCACCAGGCACGACACGGTGCCCAGGCGCGGTCGCATGGCCGTGCGCACCCCGCCGCCGCCCGCAGGGCCGCAGGTGTACAGGGCCGTCACCTCACGCAGCAGGCGCTGGGCACTGGCATGGTCGCGGTGCTGCAGGGCCACGCGCAGGCGCACGTCGCGGGCACCGCCGTCGCCGGTGGCATCCAGCCAGCGGCCCGCATCGTCCCCCAGCACGCTGGTCACACCGATCAGGTCGATGCGCAGCGGGCCCAGGCCGGCCAGGCGCTCGCGCAGCACCTCGCCCGCCAGGCGGGCACGGGCCTCGGCCCGGGCGCCGGCATACGAAATCTCGCCCTCGGCGAACCAGCCCGATTCGAAGCACACATTGACCTTTAGCGTGGCCGGCCGCGCATGGCCGCGCACGCCTTCGAGCCGCACGGCATCGGGCCCCACCGCGGTGACGGTGGCCTCGGTGATGTCGGCCACCACGTCGGGGGTCAGGTAGGCGGCGGGGTCGTGCAGCTCGTACAGCAGTTGCTCCTTGACCGTGCGCTCGTCGATGCGCCCGCCGGTGCCCGGGGGCTTGGTGATGGTGCAGTGGCCGTCGGCGTCGATCTCGGCGATCGGGTAGCCCAGGTGGGCCATGCCGGGCACGTCCTTGTAGCCGGGGTCGGCAAAGTAGCCGCCGGTGACCTGGGCGCCGCATTCGAGCAGGTGGCCGGCCATGGTGGCGCGGGCCAGGCGGTCCCAATCGTCGAGCGCCCAGCCGAAGTGGGCCAGGGCTGGGCCCAGCACCAGGGAGGGGTCGGCCACGCGGCCGCAGACCACCACGTCGGCACCCTCGCGCAGTGCGCCGGCAATGGCCTGCGCGCCGATGTAGGCGTTGGCGCTGGCGATGGGTTCGGTGGGCATGGCAGCGCCCAGGGCGCCCTGCAGCAGGGCGCGGTGCGCCGGGCCGCTCAGGTCGTCGCCCTGCACCACCGCCACGCGCGGGCGGCGCAGGCCCAGCTCGGCCGCCAGTTGCACGATGCGCCGGGTCGCGCCCTCGGGGTTGGCCGCGCCGAAGTTGCTCACGATGCGCACACCGTGCGCCAGGCAGTCGCCCAGCACGGGGCGCAGCATGTCGACCAGCAGGGGTTCGTAGCCGGCGTCGGGGTCGCTGCGGCGGGCCAGTTGTGCCAGGGCCAGGGTGCGCTCGGCCAGGGTCTCGAAGATCAGCACGGCCGGCTTGCCGCTGGCGATCAGGGCCTGCACCACGGGCGCGGCAGCGTCCGTGCGGTCGCCCGAGAAGCCGGCGGCGCAGCCGACCAGCAGTGTTGCGTTGTTCGCCATGGGTGTCTTTGTCTCCTGGGTCGAATGTAGGCAGCTGCTGTTATTCTGTGAAATAGATTGTTGGTATCAATCCATCCGTTTTTCAGATCAATCCACCAGCGATGAGCAGCCACCACCTCTCCACCCGCCAGCTCGACGCCTTCCTGGCCCTGGCCGAACAGCGCAACTTCACGCGTGCCGCCGCCCAGTGCCACCTGTCGCAGCCGGCGTTCAGCGCCCTCATCCGCGCGCTGGAAGACGACCTGGGCCTGCGCCTGTTCGACCGCAGCACGCGGCATGTGGACCTCACGGGCGAGGGCCAGAACTTCCTGGAATCGGCCCGGCGCATTCGCAGCGAGATCACCACCGCCCTGGCCGCCGTGCGCGACGCCGCCACGCTGCAGCGCGGGCGCGTGGCCGTGGCGCTGCTGCCGTCGCTGGCCGCAGGCTGGCTGCCGGGGGTGCTGGCGGCCTATCGCAGCAGCTACCCGGGCATCGAGATCGACATTGCCGATGTGCTCTCGGAGCCCTGCATCGAGCGCGTGGCCAGCGGCAAGGCCGACTTTGCGCTGGCCGCCATCCGCGCCGACACCCCCGAGTTGCAGGCCGAGCCCTTTTGCAGCGACGACTTCCACCTGGTGTGCCGGGCCGACCACCCCCTGGCCCGCCGCAAGAAGGCCATCGCCCCCGCCGACCTGGCCGCCTGGCCCTTCATCCACCTGGCGCGCAACAGCAGCGTGCGCCAATACCTGGAAGCCGCCTTCCACCCCGAGGCCATGCACACACTGATGGAGGTGGAGCAATTGGCCACCGTGATGGGCATGGTGCGCGCGGGCCTGGGGATCAGTGTGGTGCCGGCGCTCACGCTGTTCCACTTCGACCAGCCGGGCATCGTCACGCGCCCGCTGGCCCTGCCCGGCCTGCTGCGCCAGATCTACCTGGTGCGCCGGCGCGACCGCAGTTTGTCGGTGGCGGCGCAGGCGCTGTATGCACTGGTGATGTCGCAGCGGCCGGGCCAGGGGTAGCCACCATCGGCCTGTCATTGCCAGGTCGTGCATGTTTGGTGATGGCATAGGCGAATGCCTACAAAATCTCTGGACAGGTGTCTTTATCATCGTGCGAAAAATGCGGTGCCGCACCGCCTTCCCCGGGCACGGCCCGATCACAGAACCAGGCACCCATGTCCTCCGGCATACCCACTACCCAAGCTTCACTCCTGTGCGCCGGCGGCGAAATGGCCGGATTGATCGCGCGCTTCGATTGGGCCTCGACCGAACTGGGGCCGCTCGAACACTGGCCCGCCCACCTCACGCTGGCGCTGGCCAACATGCTGCGCTGCCCCATGCCGATCGCCACCTTGTGGGGCGAATCGGGCGTGCTGATCTACAACGACCCCTACTCCAGGTTCTCGGGCGCACGCCACCCGGGCCTCCTGGGCATGAAGATCCGCGAGGCCTGGCCCGAGGCGGCCGATCTCAACGACCGGGTGCTCAAGGTCTGTCTGGCCGGCGGCACGCTCACGTATGAAGACCAGGAACTGAGCCTGAACCGCGACGGCGTGCACAAGCCGCTGTGGGTGGACCTGAACTACTCCCCCCTGGTGGACGACGCCGGCACCCCGGTGGGCGCCATGGCCCTGGTGGTGGAAACCACCGACAAGGTGCTGGCCGACCGGCGCCTGCTGATGGAGCGCGAGCGCTTTGCCACGCTGTTCGAGCAGTCGCCCAGCTTCATGGTGCTGCTGCAGGGCCCCACGCACCGCATCGAACTGGCCAACCCCAGGTACCTGGAGCTGGTGGGCGACCGCGCCCTGCTGGGCCGCACGGTGGCCGACGCTCTGCCCGAGGCCGCCGAGCAGGGCTACGTGGCCATGCTCGATGGCGTGTACGCGAGCGGCAGGGCCGCAACGGCCTTTGGCGCGCGTTTCGACATCCAGCAGCATGCGGGCGAGCCGGTGAGCGAGCGCTACCTGGATTTCGTGTACCAACCGATCCGCGACACCTCCGGCGCAGTGACCGGCATCTTCGTGGAGGGCCTGGACGTCACCGAGCGGGTGGCCGCAGAGGCCAAGCGCGACGCCTTGATCGAGTTCACCAGCCAGTTGCGCGGGCTGGACAACGTGGACGACATCAGCCTGGCGGCAGCCCGCATCCTGGGCCAGACGCTCAAGGTGAGCCGCGCGGGCTATGGCCGGGTGGAGCACGATACCGACATGCTGCATGTGCAATGCGACTGGACGGCCCCGGGGGTGCTGACGCTGCAGGGAGAGCTCTGTCTGCGGGACTTCGGCACCTTCATCGACTCGCTCAAGAACGACGAGTTCGTCAGGGTGACCGATGTGCGCAGCGACCCCCGTACCGCGGTGGCCGCCGCTGCGCTGGAGTCGCGCAGTGCCCGTGCGTTCATGAACATCCCCGTGGTGGAGCACGAACGCCTGGTGGCCGTGCTCTTCGTGAACCAGGACGACGTGCGCCAGTGGACCCAGGAAGAATGCGAGTTCATGCGCGAAATTGCGGGCCGCACCCGCACTGCCACCGAGCGCGTGCGCTCCGAAAGCGAGCTGCGCGGCAACGAAGCCCAGTTGCGCGAGATGAACGAGTCGCTGGAGCGCAAGGTGACCGAGCGCACCAACGAGCTGATGGAGGTGGAGGCCAAGTTCCGCCAGTCGCAGAAGATGGAGGCCATCGGCCAGCTCACCGGCGGCATTGCGCACGACTTCAACAACCTGCTGGCGGGCATGAGCGCCAGCCTGCAGGTGCTGGAAAAGCGCCTCGCCGCCAGAAACTACGACAACACCGAGCGCTACATCGGCATGGCGCAAAGCGCGGTGCGCCGGGCGGCCTCGCTGACCCAGCGCCTGCTGGCCTTCTCACGCCGCCAGACGCTGGACCCGCGCCCCACCGACGTGAACCGCCTGGTGGGGGGCATCGAGGAGATGGTGCGCCGCACGGTGGGCCCCTCGGTCGAGGTGGAGGTGGTGGGCGCGGGCGGCCTGTGGCTCACGCAGGTGGACCCCTCGCAGCTCGAAAACGCCGTGCTCAACCTGTGCATCAACGCGCGCGACGCCATGGCCCCCAACGGTGGGCGCCTGACCATCGAGACCGCCAACAAATGGCTGGACGACCGCGCTGCGGCCGAGCGCGAGCTGCCGCCCGGCCAGTACATCTCGCTGTGCGTGACCGACACCGGCGTGGGCATGGCGCCCGAGGTGATCGCACGCGCGTTCGATCCCTTCTTCACCACCAAGCCCATGGGCCAGGGCACGGGGCTCGGGTTGTCGATGGTCTACGGCTTCGTGCGCCAGTCGGGCGGGCAGGTGCGCATCTACTCGGTGCCCGGCGAGGGCACGACCATGTGCCTGTACCTGCCGCGCTATGTCGGTGATGCGGAGCAGGCTGGGCAAGACCCCCTGCCCAGCTTCGACCACCGGGGCGATGGCGAGGTGGTGCTGCTCATCGAGGACGAAGCCACCATCCGCGGCCTGATCGCCGAGGAGCTGGAAGACCTGGGCTACAACGTGATCTCGGTGGGCGACGGCCCTTCCGGCCTGCATGTGCTGCAATCCGAGCGCCGCATCGACCTGTTGCTGACCGATGTGGGCCTGCCCGGCGGCCTGAACGGCCGCCAGGTGGCCGACGCAGGCCGCGTGACGCGCCCGGACCTCAAGGTGCTGTTCATCACCGGCTACGCCGAGAACGCCGCCGTGGGCAATGGGCTGCTGGCGTTTGGCATGGAGGTGATCACCAAGCCGTTTGACGTGGCGGCCCTCGCCGCCAAGGTGCAGGAGATGATCGAGCGGTAGGGCCAGCAGCTTGGTTGCTGGCGCCCCAACCGCTGCACATCAGTCCGGGATCACTTCGAAGACGATGAACTGATTGGCCTGCGTGTCGGCGGTGAAATTGTTGTCCGCCGCCAGCACGAGGGTGCGGTGGCCATTGGGCAGGGTCTTGCCCCAGGTGATGGCCTCGATGTTGTCGAGCTTGACGCCCTGGTAGGTGATGGGCATTTCGAGCAGCAGCCTGCGTGTCATGGGCGTGTAGGCAGCAGTGCCTGCCAGGCTGGCCATGCTGGTCACGTTGGTCGTGGCATCGGTGATCTCGGTCAGCACCAGGCGGATGGTGTTGCCGATGCCCGAGGCAAAGGCGCGTTCGATCGCGATGAACTTCTTGTTGCCGCTGGCCAGAAACTCCGACAAACCGTTGTCCGGCCCGAACGGCGCGCCGGCCGGTGCATCCACCGGGATCTTGGGCAACTGGTACGCATACTGCGCCTTGGCCGCGCCCGTGGCCGGGTCCAGTGCGGTCACACGCACCACGCTGCCGGCCTGCACGGTGGTCAGCGGGCCGTCCTGGATCAGCGCGTCCTCATTGGCCACGAACACCGTGCCATCGGGCGCCACCGTCAGCGCCTCGAAGAGCTTGTTGCTGCGCGCGCCCGTGCTCGCGTTGTCCACGTAGTTGTAGATCGCGGGCATCTTGAACTCGCGCACGAACTTGCCGGCCGCCGTCATCTCGCGCACGAAGGGCTGGAACAGGGTGGCCGCCGTCGTGCCCCAGTTGCCCTCGGACGACCAGTACAGGTTGCCATTGGGCGCCAGGCGGATCGCCTCGGGGTCCACCGTGCGCGCGTTGGCAGGAAAGGTGGATCCGTCTTCGCGCTGCATGTAGGCCTGGCGGTTGACCTTGACCGTGACGGGGCCGGTGGCGGCGTAGTCGATGGAGAGGTTGTAAAAGCGCGGCGTGCCGCGCTCGCCGCCCCGGTCATCGGCGATGGCCCAGTAGCTGCCATCGGTCGCCAGGTCCAGCCCCGAGATGCCGCCGAACTCCACGCCCTCGAACAGCGTGCCGGTGGGCAGGGATGCGGTGCCGATCAGCTTGAGGGATGCAACGCGGGATTCGCCGTTGTCATCGTCGCTGCCGCCGCAGGCGGCCAGGGCCGTGGTCAGTGCGGCCAGGGCGAAGACGGCGGCCGAACGGCGCCAGGTGGTGTGTGCGAAGCCCATGGGAAGTGTCTTTCTGCGGGAGAGGGAGAAAGCACGCGAGCTTGGGGGCTGAATGCGTCAGGTGCGTGACACCTGGGGGCTGTTGCTGCCGCGAAACGGGCAGCGCCAAGCGGGGCTTCGCTCAGAAGGCGACCCGCGCAAACAGCTCCGGATACTCCACCACCGCGCCATCCCCGCACACCTGAAGCACCCCGCTGTACCCCACCGTAGGCGCGTCATACTGGTAGCGCACGGCATCCAGCCGCCGATAGACCTGCGGCAATTCCCGCAGCCGCAGGTCCGGGAACGACAGCCAGGCCGCAGGTGCCTGCGCCTCTTTCCCGACCCGCAAGGCCATGCGGCGGATCGCGATCATGTTGGTGGCGGGGCTGAAATTGAGGTCCATATCCGGGCATGCGCTGGCTGAAATACCGGTGTCTGCATCGGGTCCACCGCCCTGCCCCGTCTGCCAGCGGCCATCGGTATCGGGGTGAAAATGCAGATCCACCAAACGCTCGCCGCAATGGCCATTCACCTGGGCCGACTGCGTGACCCACTGCGCATCGACACGGACCACATAGCCCAGGTCGCATGCCAGCCCTTCGTCATGGAACACCGCCATGCCGCGCAGGTCCCAGCCGCCATCGGCGCGCTGGTGGACACGGCAGACATCGCTGCCAGTGCCGCCGCCAATGCGGCGCCAGAAGAAGCTGTGTAGCGGTGCGGCGGTCATGGCAACGGTCTGCGGCATAGGGGTTCCTCCTGCTATTCAATGCCAGGCGCCGCCGCGTTACTGCCTACTGCAGCAGCAAACCCATCTGCATCGCACCATGGTAGGTGCCATCGATGCACACGGCCTCGGGCTCGGTGCCCCAGGCGACGAAACCCAGGGACTCGTACAAGGCGTGAGCGGCCGGGTTGGGCAGGTACATGGTGAGGTGCACGCGGCGCGCGCCGGCCTGGCGAGCGTGGTCGATGGCCTGGAGCACCACCAGGCGCCCCAGGCCCTTGCGCCGGTGGGCGGGGGCCACGAAGGTGCCCCACAGCACAAGCTTGTGGCGCGACGAGGTGAATGGCCCCGATGGGGCCACGGCGGCTGTGGCGGCCAGCGCGGACCCGACAAAGGCGCCGAACACGGCGTTCGACGGAGCCGACAACTGGTCGCGAAAGCCCTGGAGGGGCCGAGCCAGTTCCTCCTGCATGCCCAGGCCCAAGGGTACGGGGTTGTCTGCAGCAACCTGCCGGCGCAGCGCGCTGAAGGCCTCGGCATCCTCGGCCGTGAGCCGGCGCACGGTGGTGCCATCGGCCAGCGCCATCACGCAGCCACCGGCACCTGTTTGCGCATGAACACGCTGTGCACATCCGGCGCATAGTCGCCAAACGGACCGCACTCTTGATAGCCCATGCGCGCGTACAGCGCCAGCGCCTCGGGCTGCAGGGGGCCCGTCTCCAGCGCAAAACGCTTACAGCCGCGCGCGACGGCCTGGGCTTCGACAAAGTCCAGCAATGCCCGGGCCAGCCCCTGGCCGCGCGCCTCGGGGCGCACGTACATGCGCTTGACCTCGCCGAAATCGGCGCCCAGCACCATGGCGCCGCAGCCCAGGGCCACGCCCTGCTCCGAGCGCGCCACGGCGAACAGCACGTGGGGCTGGTCGAGCGCGTTCAGGTCGATGCCGTGGTGGCTCTCGGGCGGGTACAGCGGTTTCTGGAAGGCGTCGAGGTCGTCGATGAGCTGCACCACGTCGGGTTGGCGGGGGGATTCCAATCGGATTTGCATGCCCGCTATCGTACGGGAATCGCAAGGGATCGCACCCCACCGCTGCCTTCAGTTCGGCCGATGCACCCACCAGTAGATGAGCCCCGACGCACAGGCCAGCCAGACCAGCACGATGGCCACCGCCGCAGCCCGGCTCTGGGGCCGCTCCAGCACGCTGGCTGCCTTGTCACGGGCCTCCTGCAGCACCGCAGGCGGCAGCATGCGGATGACGAGCAGCAGGCCGAGGGGGACGATCAGCATGTCGTCCAGGTAGCCCAGCACGGGGATGAAATCGGGGATCAGGTCGATGGGGCTGAGCGCATACGCAGCCACGGCAATGGCCAGGCAGCGCACAGGCCATGGCGTGCGCGCATCGCGGGCAGCGAAGTAGACGGCGACGACGTCGCGCTTTGTGCGGCGTGCCCAGTCTTTGGCGGTGTTCAGGAGGGACATGGCATGCGCAGTATCGCGCAGGCGCAGAGGCCTTTTCGCGCCAGTGGCTCGGCAGCGCGGGCCATGCCCTTTACCGCGCAGCCGGCATCACTCCCCCGTCTTGAGGTACCTGGCGCACAGCTGGCCGATGGCGTCGCACAGCACCTCGGTGGCAGGGGGCGTTCCCGCCACCATGGGCAGTTCGATGGCTTCGCGGTGCACCCAGTCGTCGCCCTCCACTTGTGAGAAGCTGACGGACAGGTTGGCCCAGTCGAACACGCGGGGCTTGAGCGTTACCGCACCGCTGCGGCTCAGGTACGACTTGGTGCGCGAAATGGTCAGAGACCGGAAATAGCCGTCGTAATCCAGGTACAGCAAACTGGGCGGCACGCGCGCGTCTGCACCCAACGCAAGGCGCTCGACCACCTCCTTCAGGCAGGTGCGCAGCCACTCTGGATATTGACTGGGCTCCCAGTCGGTGGGGCCGTCAATCAGCCCGGGGGCGCGCTCCCAGGTGGCGCGCTGGGCTGCGCCGTCGGGTGCGGTCTTGGCCTTTGCAGGCTTCTTGGGCGATGCACTGGTGGCAAGGGCTGCCACCTGGGTCTCGTACCCGGTGCCCTTGAACAGACGCACGTCTGCCGCCACCAGCTTGCCCCGCGCAGCCAACGCCTCGGCCAGCACGGCGGCAACATCCAGGTTGCCGGCGTTCACCGCCAGGCGCAGCGGGGTGCGCCCGCGGGCGTTGGCGGCTGCGGGGTCCAGGCCCCAGTCGAGCAGCTGGCGGGTCGTGGCGACAGGGTCGCCAAATCGGTGCCAGGTGGCCGAAATGCCTGCGCGGCTGCCGGCCAGGCCCTCCACGTCGCCAGCGATGAACATCAGCGCATTGGAGCCGCTTGGGTTGGTGGCGTGCACATTGGCGCCGCGCTCCTTGAGCAACTGCAGCAGCGGCAAGCTGCCCAGGTAAGCCGCCATGAGCACCGGCGTGTACATCTCGCGCTGGTCCATGGCTTCGATGTCGGCACCGGCCTTGAGCAGCATGTCGATGGCTTGCAAGACCATGTCGGCGTGGCCTTCATCCGCATCGTCGCGGAACGGTATGTCGGAAATCTCGCCCCGCATGTCGCGCAGCCCCAGTGCGATGCAGATGGCGGGCTCTTTGGTCTGCTTCGGATCGCCCCCTGCCGCCAGCACCAGGCCCAGCTTCTCCAGCACACGATGGTGCTCCCCGGAATAGGTGGACAACTGCCCACAGCACACGGCCAGCGGCGTGGAATTGCGGTTCTTGCGCCTGTTGGGATCGGCACCGTGCTCCAGCAGCAGGCGCAGCAGCGCCACCTGGGCATCCACGCGACGGGCTACAGAGGCATCGTCGTCACTGCCCGAAAATGCCCAATGGTTGCTGCACACCCACTGGGCCGCAGGGTACTGGGACACGCTGATGCGGTCCGGGTGCACGCCACCGCGGACCAGGCGTTCGATCTCGGCAATGAGGCTGTCGAACCCGATGTCGCGCTCCAGGGTGACGGAGGAAGAAGAGATGGCCATGAAGGAGGAAGGTCAGAAAACGGATTCAATACAAGTCAGGCCTTGGCCATCACCGCCAGCTCCTGGTGCAGCAGCAGCCCCACCTCGCTGGGCTCGAACTGCGCGGACATGAGCGGTATGGCAAAGCTGTAGGCCGCGCCCTCGCGGCGCAGCACCCAGGCCAGTTGCAGGCGCGCGAGCGACTGTCGCAGGGCCTGGGCGTCGGCCTGCACGCCGTGGCCCTGCAGCAGCCCGGCCAGGGCCACCAAGCTGGTTTCGGCCTGCTGGGCGACGTGGTAGACCACCACGCGGTCGAGCCGGCAGGCGTCGTCGTCGGGCGAGAGGCGGCCCCAGCCGGCCAGGGCGTCCTGCACGGGCTGGGAGGCCAGGGCCTGGTCCAGGTGGCGCTTTTCGATCACGCGCTCGCCGGGCTGCAGGGCCTCCAGGCATTCCTGGCACAGGATGGCGACCAGGTTGGCGCGCAGGCCGCTGGCATCCACCAGGCGCTCCACCAGGGCATCGCCGCCAAAGCCCAGGCGCAGGCGGCGCAGCGGCTCGGTGGCCAGGGCCTTGCAGGCAGGCCGCTCCAGCCCGCCGATGGCCAGCACCTCGCCAAAATTGCGCAGGGGGCTCTGGTAATCGAGCACGGCCGTGGCATACAGGTCCCAGAAGCCGGCCAGCATGAACCAGCAGCGCCCCTCTTCGCTGAGCGAGCGCAGGGTCGACAGCTGGTGGTAGCCGTGGTTCGACTCGTCGCGAAAGAACAGGTCGGCCTCGTCGATCAGCAGGTACAGGCGCTTGCCGGTGTACTGGGCCTGCAGGTGGTCCACGATGGCTTCGAGCGGCGTGTCGGCCGGCAGGCCGAACTGCAGCGCCATGCGCGGCGCCAGCCGGTGGTCGCGCAGCGAGACATAGTGGCAGACGATCTGCGGGTGGCCCTGCAGGCGACGCTGCACGGCCTTGAGCAGGCTGCTCTTGCCCAACTGGCGCCCGCCCACCACCAGGTAGTTGGCCGGCTCGCGGTTGACCACGCGGGCCAGCAGTTGCTCGCGCCCGAAGAAGGAGCCTTCGCGCGTGACGCCGCCGCGGGTCTGGTAGGGCGAGATGCGCGTCACGCGCAGTTGGGCGGCCAGCAGGCGCAGCAGCACCTGCAGGGGCTGGGCCGAGAGCAGCCATTCGGTCTGGCTGGCGCTGTCCACCATCACATGCAGGTTGGCGCCGTCGTCGGTGTGGGCGCGCAGCAGGGGCCAGGGGGTCTCGGTGCCGTGCTCGCACAATATGAGCAGCACGTCGGTGCCGGTCTGCGCGGCGCGCAACTGGCGCAGCACGGTGGCTTCGTCGAGCCCCGGGGTGGGGACGTAGAGCAGGCAACGGTCCAGAGAGACCGGCAGGTCCGGCGGAAACTGCCACTCGAACACCGCGCCGGGCAGCGCCCAGTCGCGGCTCGGCTGGCTGCGGGCAGACACGCGCTCGGCCAGCACCGTGGACTGGTCGGCCGGGTCGTCGTGCGCGAACTGCACGGCGCTCTGCCAGTCCCGGGTGCGGACCTCGGCGGCTTCGAGCGTGGCGCGCAGCCGGCCCACGGTGCGCAGCAACTGGTCGATGCGCGGCAGGCGCGAGACAGGGGTGCGCAGCAGCTTTTCGGGGCGCAGCTGCGCCGGGCCGATCAGCGGGTGGCGCAGCACCCATACCACGGCGCCCACGATGAAGATCAAGGCGCACCACTTGATGAGGCTGCGCAGCCAGCCGAAGGGGTCGGCTGCCTCCACCGCAGCGATGCGGCTCTGGCGCACGGCCTCGGGGTCCATGTCGTCGCCCTTGCCGTCTTGGCTCTCGGGCCCGGCTGCGCAGCTGATGGGCAGCATGCCTGGGGGCATGGGCGGCTTGCCGGGGCGGCAGGTCCAGTGGTACATGTCGGGCGTCATGTGCAGCAGCACCTGCGTGCCGGACAGGTTGCCGAGCGCAGGGTCGCTGATCACATCGGCCTGCAGGCGCAGCGGCCCGGGCGAGGTGACGCGCAGCTTGGGGAAGGGTATCTGCGGCGCGTACTTCTGGATGTCCTCGGGCCAATGGCCCAGCTCCTGGCTGGCCTGCACCAGGGCCACGCGCCATTGCACCAGCTCGCCCC
Source organism: Acidovorax sp. (assembly GCF_034519795.1). GTDB lineage: Bacteria > Pseudomonadota > Gammaproteobacteria > Burkholderiales > Burkholderiaceae_C > Acidovorax. The sequence continues at coordinate 163,390 of NZ_JAXHOB010000007.1, read as the reverse complement.
ACACGGGGCCGATGCTCTCAGCCGTGCGCACCGATCCGCGCGTGGCAGGGTTCAGGTGCGGGGTGAGCAGCGCGCTGCCGATGAACAGCGTGGCCGTGGCGATCAGCAGCGCGCGCACCACCGGCCAGGTCAGCCAGGACCTCAGCTGTTCGAGCACGCGGCCTCCAGCACCATCAGGCCCGCATGGCGTACCGTGTCGCAGCGCCAGTGCAGGCGCGCCGCGTCGCCCGTGCCGCGCACGTGGATGAGGTTGCCCCAGAACAGGCGGCGCAGCTCGTCGTCCTGCAGGTAGGGGCGTGCGCGGCCCAGGTCGTCGGCCTGCAGCAGGCTGCGCAGGCGCTCGCGCGGGGCGCCCTCCTGCGCCAGCGGCAAAAAGGTCTGCCACAGGCGCGGGCTGCCTGCCAACTGCGTGCGCAGTGCGGCGGATGCGGCCTGCGTTTCGTTGATGCCCTGCTCCACCAACCACTGCAGCCCTTCCTCGAACAGCGCGGGGTGGCCGCCGCTGGCGTCCAGCAGGTGGGCCAGCACGGGCAGCGGCCAGTCGTGGCTGGGCCAGCGCTGGCGCGCCAGCAGGGCCAGGTCGGCCAGCGTGGGCTCGGGCCAGTGATTGACCTGGGCGATGTTGAGCAGCGACATGTCGCCGCTGCGGTACTTGAGGTCGGCCAGCGCCTCGCCACCGCACAGCAACAGGTGCAGGCGGCCACTGTGCATCTCGCTGAGGCTGCGCAGGATGCCGGCCAGCGTTTCGCGCAGCGCGGGCGTGCCCTGCTCGAAGCGGCTGACCAGGCAGAACAGGCGCTCGCCGGCCAAAAGGCGCCGCTCCAGCGCGGATTCGAATTCATAGTCCGACTGCAGCTCGCCCAGCCCGCACTGGCGGCCGATGGCGGCAAAGTACTCGGTGGGCGCGGTGCTCACGCTGTAGGGCGGCTGGATGTGCAGCACCGATGCGGCGCCGTACTGCTGGCGCGCACGCTGCAGCAGCTCGGGCCGGAACGGCGGCTGCCCCCAGTGCGCGGGCGACAGCAGCATGGAGATCGGGTACGGCATGGCCTGCGCGAGCTGGCCGAACAACCGGGCCTGGAAGGCGCCGAAGGGCTGATCGCCTTCTGCCCCCTTGACGCTGTCCACGGCCGTGGCGGGTACCTCCACCTCGGCCTGCAACGGGAACTCGGGCGCGAAGCCGGCGGCGCTGAGCAGGCGGTTGGCCTCGGCCTCGGTCAGGCGCAGGTAGCGGGTGCAGGCCACCACCTTCTCGCGCGAGCGGGCGTTGGGTGCCGACATGCCGTTGCGCCAGTTGTTCACCGCCTCGCGGCTCAGGCCGATCTCGGTGGCCACCCCCGAGGCACTCGCACGGATGCGGCGCATGTAGAGGGACAAAAGCTCCGGGAAGGAATCGTGGGCCATGGATGGTGGGCGGCAAGCCGGCAAGAGAAGGGGGACAGCGCAACAAAAAGAGGCCGAGGCCTCCGGCTGGCATTGTCTCCTGCGCCAGGGGTGCTGGTGGCCAATAAGCCGGGGCATCGAACAACGAACGGGCCCGGCAGTGGGCTGGCAGGCCATGGCCGCCGCTCGATGCGGGCTCACACCAGCCTTTGCACCATGGGCCATGCCTTGTGGCAGGCCAGCCCACAGGCGGCCAGCACCGGGCTGTACAGCACGGCCACGCCCACGATGGTCATCAGCCAGCCAGGCTCCTCGTCTTCGCAGCCCTCCCCGGCCTGGCTTTTTTCTCCCTCCCTCCCGGCCTTTGCGGCCTTGTCCTTGTCCGAATCGGCGTCGCCCGTGACCTCCTGCACCAGCACCCCGGCCACCGCCAGCAGCGCAACGCCCAGCACTCCCAGGTAGGCGTACTGCAGCGCCAGGCGTTCCAGCGGATAGAAATAGCCGGCCAGCAGCACGCCCGGCAACACGAAGAACAGGCGCATCAGCCAGCGGTACCCGTCATCGCCCTCGCCCTTTTCCAGCGCGCCCAGCACCAGCCGGTAGGCCAAGGCCCCCAGCACAAAGATCACCCCACCCCACCATTCGATCTGCGTCAGCATGTGTGCTCTCCCTGGTCAAGAGCCAACGGCGGCGGCTTCACCGTCGGTATCGCCATCACCATCGCCGCCATCGCCTTTCAGCTCGCTGTGCGTGCGTGTCGCGTAGTACAGCGGCAGCGCAATGGCCAGCAGCAGGCCCAGCCCGAGCCACAGCCACAGGCCCTTGAACAGCAGCACGGTGACCACGGTGAAGACCGCTGCGTGCAGAAGACCCTTGAGCGCCGATCCCAGCACCACCACGCCGATCACGCCGTCCATGGTGTTCTTGACGCCGTTCTTGCCCATGGCCCTGGCGATCTCGACAAAGGCCTCGGCGGCCTCCTGCGCCTCCTTGCGCTTCTTGGCCTCGTCCTTGGCCAGGCGGGCGACGGAGAGGGGCTTGGCCGGGTCGTGCGCATCGGCCGCAGCGCGTTCGCCGGGCCCATCGCCATCGTCCGGGTCGTGTGCGGGCTCGACGATGGCCTGCAGGTGCGGGTACAGCGCCAGAAAGTACTGGCGCGGCACCCACTGGCCCTTGTCGAAGTACATGCGCTGGGTTTCGCCCACCTGGTCGTAGAACACGTCGAGCACGGCAGCCTGCAGACCGTGGCCGAACAGTGCGACCAGGGGGGACAGGGGCAGCGGGTCGCTGGTGCCGGTGTCGAAGTTCAGCTGCAGGTAGCCGGGTGTGGCCGTCACCTGCTGGTTGAACCACTCGGGGTTCCACAGCTGTGCGAGCTCCGTCCCCAGCTTTGTGGCCCAGCGCTCGGCCTGGTCGGTGGTGCCCTCGGCGATGTACTGGTACACCAGTTGGGCGTACTTGAGCCGGATCGGATCCTCGAAGAACAGGTGCAGGGTGTGGGCGTTTTGGGACATGGTGGAATCGGTGTGGCGACCGCGGTGGCTGTGAAGTGGCTGGATTGTTGCCGTGCCGCTTGTGCTGCGCCCTCTCCACCTTGTCCATGGGCGCCGCTCGGCGCTTGACGGCGCGTCAACCGGGCCGTGTGGGATGGGCCCTTGGGCATGCGCGCCACATCCCTGCCTCGCGCAGTCGCCAAGGTTACAAACAGCCCGGTCGCCTCGTGCATACTGGCCACCCCTTTCAGGGCCTGTGCCGCACCAGCGTGCAGCCGCAGGCCGCCCGCAGGGCACCCATTCCCAACGCACAGCCCCTCCAGCGCCCGGCCTTCCCGGCCGGCCCGCGCTGCAGGGCGGCCTTGCGTTGCCGCTTACCAGAACGAACCGAGGGAGATACCACACCATGTTTGCCACCAAGCCACTGGATATGCGCCTGTGCGCGACGCTGCTGTCAGGCGCCACCTTGCTGCTGGGCCCCGCGGCCGCACAGACCCCGGCCACCCCGCCGACCAAGACCACCGCCACACGGCAGGCCGCAGCACCCGCGGCCCCGCTGTTCAGTGGCGCGCGCGAAAAGCTGGTCGTGGCCATGCCCAAGACCTACGCCAAGAGCGAGACCATGCTCATCTGGGGGGACTACTTCAGCCACCTGGCACGCTGCGGCAACATGGACCTGCAGAACCTGCAGGGCGAATCGCTGGAGCGCAGCGTGAACATCGACACGCTGGGCGAGAAGGAGCTGATCGACGGCATCGTCGCCGGCAAGGTGCAGCTCGCCCAGGTCAACCCCGGCCTGGTACCGCAGCTGGTGGCGGCAGGCCAGCCCGCCCCCTTTGGCGTGCCAGGCAACAAGGCCAGCGGGCAGCGCAACTCGTACAAGCTGATCCTGATCTCGCGGGTGGACAGCCCGTTCACCAAGCCGCAGGACCTGGTGGGCAAGAAGATTGCGCACACCACACCCACCTCCAACTCGGGCAACCTGGCGCCGCGCGCCCTGTTTCCTGCACTGGGCCTGGTGCCCGACCAGAACTACGAGGTGGTCTTCTCCAACGGCCACGAGCGCTCGGTGACCGGCGTGATGCACGGCTTCTACCCGGCCGCCGCCGTGGCCAGCGACCTGTACCAGCGCATGGTGGTCAAGGGCGACGTGAAGGGGTCGAGCATTCGCACCCTGTGGGAGAGCCCGCCCTTCATGACCGAGACCTGGACCCTGGGCAAGGACGTCTCGCCCGAAGTGCAGGCGCGCGTGACCAAGTGCTCGTACAGCTACAGCTTTTCGCCCAAGCTGCGCCAGCTGCTGCCGGGCAACGACACCTTCCTGCCGATCAACTTCGAGCGCGACTTCGCCACCGTGATGGAGGTCTACAACAAGACCCAGAAGGCCCAGGCGGGCAAGGCGGCCACCGCCCAGCCGGCAAAGCCCTGAGCACCGGTGCCTGGGCGCCAGGCACCGATCGGTCAGCCTGGTGCGGTGTCGATTCCCTGCGCCAACTGGCGAATGTCCATCGGCCTGGCGAACAACCAGCCCTGGGCAAACTCCACCCCATGCTCACGCAGGTAGGCCGCCTGCTCCTGCGTCTCGACGCCTTCGGCGATCATCCTGAGCTGGAGGGATTTGGCCATTTCAATGATGTGCCCTATGACATTGCGGGTCACGGCCTGCGTGCCTATGGTGCTGACGAAGCACTTGTCGATCTTCAGACAGTCGAGCTCGAACTCCGTCAGGTACGACAGGCTGGAGTAGCCGGTGCCGAAGTCGTCGATGGACACGACATGCCCCTGATCGCGCAGCGCGGCCACGGTTCTGCGGGCCTGGCCCAGGTCCAGAAACACGCGCTCGGTGGCCTCAATGTGCAGGCTGCGCGGGTGCACCTGCATCTGCGCGCAGGCCCCGCGCAGGCGCTCGGGCAGCGCCGGGTTGCTGAAGTCCTGCGCCGACAGGTTGATGGCGATGTGAAAATCCGGGCGCTGGCGCAGCAGCTCGGCAGCATCGAGCACCAGCAACTGCACAACACGTTCGGTCACGCGCTCGATCAGGTGGCTGCGCTCTGCCTCGGGGATGAACACGTCGGGGCTGACCATCACGCCGTTCGCATTGCGCCAGCGCAGCAACGCCTCGGCGCCGACCCAGCGGCCGGACACCAGGTCCACGATGGGCTGGTAGACCAGGAACAGTTCATTGTTCTTGAGCGCGTCGCGCAGCGCCGTGGACAGCGTGCGCTGCAGCCGAACGAGTTGCGCCACCACCAGCGCGAGCACCAGCCCGGCGCCAATGCCCACGGGCAGCAACACCAGCATGGCACGCCCCCAGTCGTGGTCGATTTCGCTGCGCGGAATGGCCACGTAGGCCGCCAGGTCGTAGCGATCCGAACGCTTCAAGGCAATGATGCGGGTGCCGTCGAAGAAGCTGGTCTCGTAGGCGCTGCCCATGTTTGCCAGCCAGGCGGGCTCGAAGGCCCCGTGGTGGAACAGCGCGGACTGGCTGCGCATGCCGACAGCCCCATAGGTCAATCGGCCGTCGGAAGGGGCCACATCGAGCACGGAGCCCTCATGGACGAGCGCGGAGTACCCGGTCCTGGGATCGGTCAACATCACCATGCGTGAGCCCGCAAGCAGCGGGTGCTCCAGCTGTGTACGCACATCCATCCCCCCGCCGCCCCGGTAAGTGGGCTGGCCGACGCGGTAGGCATTGCGGCCGAACGAGGAGCACACCATCTCACCGTTCTCGACATGGCCCACATCGATCAGCAGATTGGACTTGACCACCAGCTTGCGCATGAGGTCCAGGTTGGTGTCGGAGCATGGCTGTGCGCTTTTTGCAGCATTCAGTTCCTGGAATGCGGCCGCCATCTGGTCGGCGACCTTGTGGGCACGCTGCAGAATGTCGCTGGCGAGCCGGTTCGCACGGTCTTTTTGCTGCTCGAAGCTGCGGTGCTCGGCCAGCAGCACGGCCGCGCCGATGGGCAGCAGAACGGCCAGCAGGCCGACACCGTACAAAACAGCCAGTCTGATCTGGATGCGCCGCATCGTAACTCCCCTGGTTTTTCTGTGCGGCCCCATCGCGCACGCCTCCACCCTGCGGATACTATGGCACGCCGCCTCCCTCCCGGCAATCGGGGGCGCACCACGAAAGGCCCCTTTTTGATAGCCCTTGCCGCGACTGTCGCCCGGTTCCTGCTGCGCCACCTGCTGTCGTTCGTGCTGATCTGCGCGGTGCTGCTGCTGGGCCGATGGGCTTGGGCCGAGTGGCAGTCCCACCGCTCATCACAGGCCGAGATCACCCAGCTGGCGGGGGCAGACCAGCGCATCGCGCGCGATGTAGCCGCCCTTGCCACCGCCAGCCAGGAGCGCGTGGCCAGTCTATCGGCCGCATCGCTGAGCGCCCTGGGCGAGCGCATCGACGCGGTGGACCTGGAGACCCGGCGCAAGCAGCTGGAGCGCCAGAAGGCCAGCGAGCTCGGCCCCCTGCTCAAAGGCCAGCCCATCCTGGAGCACCAGCTGGCTGGCATGCGGCTGGATGCCGAGATCTACCTGCTCGACGCGGAGCGCAAGTACCTGCAGGAACTGCGGCTGCGCTTGCAGGCCACCCAGTCGGCGCAGTCGCGCCGGGCTGAGCTGGAGCGGCTGCGCCTCATCCACCAGGGTGTATACACGCAGTGGCAGGCCGCAAAAAGGGAGCGGGAGGCGCTGGAGCAGAGCCATCCCGTGGCATGCCGGCTGGGCATCGGATCGGCCGAGTACCGCCAGTGCGGGCAATTGAGGGCGCTGCAGGAACAGCTGCTGGCAGACAACCGCCGCGCCGATGGCGACTACCAGCGCCAGCTGGCACTGGTGCAGGAGATACAGCCGCTGCCGGCCCTGCAGGCGTTCGCGCCGGACCGCAGCGAGATCGACACCTTGCTTGCACCGCTGCGCGAACGGCAGGCGGCGCTGCAGGAGCTGCGTGCCGGCAACTGGTTTGGCAGGCTGTCGGCCCCGCTGCTGGAGATCATGCCAACGGCGCTGCTGATACTGCTGGGTGCCATGCTCACGCCGCTGGCCATCAAGGTGCTGTTCTACTTCGTGCTCGCGCCGCTGGCCGCGCGGCGCCCTCCCGTGCGCTTGCTGCCGGACAGCCTGGGCGAGCTGGCGCTGGAATCGGGCCACGCAGCGGTGTCGCGCGAGGTGGTGGTGGACGCCGGCCACGAGCTGCTGGTACACCCCGACTTTCTGCAGAGCGCATCCACCGCAGGCCACAGCGACACCTGCTGGCTGCTGAACCCACGCTACCCGCTGACCAGCCTGGCGTCGGGCATGGTGGCGCTGACCCGCATCCGCGCCAGCGAACCTGCGACCCATGTGGTGTCGGCCACGCAGGACGCCCACAGTGAAATCGGCGTGCTGCTGCTGCCCGCAGGCGCGGCCCTGGTGATGCAGCCGCACAACCTGGTGGGTGTGCTGCAGCAGCGTGGCATGCCGGTGCGCATCACCTCGCACTGGCGGCTTGGCAGCCTGCATGCCTGGCTTACGCTGCAACTGCGCTACCTGGCGTTCCACGGCCCCGCGCAGCTCATCGTGCAGGGTTGCCGAGGCGTGCGCGTGGAGCCGGCCGACTCGGGCCGCGCCATCAGCCAGGCGGCGACCATCGGCTTCAATGCCAACCTGGGCTATTCCACGCGCCGGTGCGAGACCTTCATCGCCTACCTGCGCGGCAAGCAGGCTCTGCTCAATGACTCCTTCGAGGGCGACCAAGGCTTCTGCGTGTACGAGGAGATGCCCAACCCCGGCAAGCACCAGGGCGGCCCGGCCCGCTGGCTGGAGGGCCTGGCGGATTCGGTGCTCAAAGTGTTCGGAGTCTGAACCGACAGCTTCCAGACGGGCTGGCCCAGGGGGTGACGGGTCGTCAGTCTCGCTGCAGCGGCACGCGCTGCTCGATGAGCGCATAGGTTTCGGGCGTGAGGATGGATTTGGGCACGGTCAGGCACACGGCGTTGTCCACGAACAGGAACACGAGCGTGTCGCTCTCCTGCCGGCGTTTGAAGCCGGCCCACTGCCAAAGGCTGTGGGCCGCATTCGATCGCTGCTCGATGCAGTCGGCCCTTATGTCGAGGGACTGGGGCGCAAGGCAATAGCCGTCGTCCTCGAACATGGCATTCTGGAGCGAACGGGTGCCACTGCTGGCCAGCGCCCAGAAGGCCAATGCACCGATCACGATGCCCACAGCCCCCACCGCCAGGTGGCTGCCCATGTCGGGCAGCGCCTCCAGCCAGCGGAAAAGGAACACCAGCGGCACCACGGAGGCACCCCACAGCACCAGGGGCAACCACCACCGTCCCGACCCGTCTGTGGACTTGTCACTGCTGCCAGCACCGCGCCGCAGTTGGGCCTTGGCATTGGCCAGGATGCGTTTTTGCAGATCGACATAGTCGCTGCGCGTGAGGGAAAAGGATTGCATGGGTGCGGCTCGGGGCAATGTGTCACCCCACTATAGAGCTCAACCCATCCCCTGCCCTGCTACGGCGGCCGCAACCGGCACAATCTCACGGTTGCCGGCAGAGTGTGCCTTGTGCGCTCACGCCCCCAGCCGCTCCCGTGTCAGCCGCGCCACATCCTTCACCCAGGGTTGCGCCGCCCAGTGCTGCGCGGCAAAGGCGCTGATCTGGTCCTGGTAGGTCAGCGACGCACCGATCACGTCCAGCCCGTCGAGGAACATGCGCCGATGCCGCTCGGAAATGGTGAACGGTGCGCTGTGCCCTGCCGTGCGCACTTGGCGCTGCTCCACATCGATATCCATGCCCAGCGGGCCGGCTGCAGCCCGCGCCTCCTGCATGAAAGCCTGGGCATCAGGCTCGCTCACCATGGCCAGCAGCAGGCGGTTGTTCATGGCGTTGGAGTAGAAGATCTCGCCAAAGCTCGATGCCACCACGGCCTTGAAGCCGTACTGCTGCATGCCCCACACGGCATGCTCGCGGCTGGAGCCGCAGCCGTAGTTGCTGCCGGCCAGCAGCACGTCGGTGCCGGCAAACGCCGGCTGGTTGAGCACGAAGTCGGGCCGCAGCTGGCCCGTGCCGTCAAAGCGCAGGTCGTACAGCAGGCCGGGCGCCAGGCCCGCCTTGTCGATGCCACGCAGGAACTGCTTGGGCATGATCTGGTCGGTGTCGAGGTTGGCGATGTCGAGCAGGGCCGCCTGGCCACACACGGTGGTGTTGTTGTTGTCGGCGGTCATGCAGTCACCTCCAGAGTCCTGACGTCCGTGATGCAGCCAGTGATCGCGGCGGCAGCGGCCATGGCCGGGCTCATCAGGTGGGTGATGGCGCCCCGGCCCTGCCGCCCCTCGAAATTGCGGTTGGTGGTGGACGCGCAGCGCTGGCCGGGGGCCAGCACGTCGTCGTTCATGGCCAGGCACATGGAGCAGCCGGGCTGGCGCCATTCGAAGCCGGCGGCCATCAGGCGCGCGGCAATGCCCTCGGCCTCGGCCTGGGCCTTCACGGCGCCCGAGCCGGGCACGACCATGGCGCGCACGCCGCTGGCCACATGGCGGCTACCGACGATGCGGTCGACCTCGCGCAGATCCTCGATGCGCGCGTTGGTGCACGAGCCGATGAACACATGCTGCACCGGCACGCCCGCCAGCGGCTGGCCACTGGTGAGCGCGGTGTAGCGCAGGGCCTGCTCGGCGCTGCTGCGCTGCACGGCGTCGGCGATGTCCTCGGGCCGGGGCACGGTGGCGTTGATGGCCATGGCCTGGTCAGGGCTGGTGCCCCAGGTGACGAAGGGGGCCACGGCGCTGGCGTCGAACACATGCTCCACGTCGAACGCAGCACCGTCGTCGCTGCGCAGCATGGCCCAGTGGGCCAGGGCCTGCGCCCGCATGTCACCGGCGATGTCGGGGGCCTTGGCCAGCACGTAGTCGATAGCGGTGGTGTCGGGCGCGATCAGCGCGCCGCGCGCGCCCGCCTCCACCGCCATGTTGCACAGCGTGAAGCGCGCCTCCACCGACAGCGCACTGATGGCGCTGCCGCAGAACTCCACCACGTAGCCGCGCGCGCCCTGCGCACCGATGCGGCTGACGACCATGAGGATCAGGTCCTTGGCCGTGGTGCCCGTGGGCAGCGTGCCGTCCACGCGAATGCGCATGTCCTTGGCCAGGCGGTAGACCAGGGTCTGGGTGGCCAGCACATGCTCGACCTCCGATGTGCCGATGCCGAAGCCCAAAGCGCCCAAGGCACCGTAGGTGGTGGTGTGGCTGTCGCCGCAGATGATGACCATGCCCGGGCGCACCATGCCGTGCTCGGGCGCGATCACGTGCTCGATGCCCTGCAGCGGGTCGTTGGTGTCGAACAGCGGGATGCCGTGGCGGTCGCAGTTGGCCTTGAGGTTGCTGGCCTGCAGCGCCGAGGGCGGGTCCTGGATGGTGCGCCAGCGCACCGGGTGCGTGGGGATGATGTGGCTCACCACCGCCACGTTCTGCCCCGGCACGGGCACGCCGCGCCCGGCCTCGTGCAGGCCGGCAAAGGCCTGGGGACTGGTGTATTCGTTCATCAGGTGCAGGTCGCAAAAGAGCAGCACGTTCTGTTCGTCCAGAACGGCCACGGTGTGCGATGCGACCAGCTTCCGGTAGAGCGTCGTGGGGGTGGTCATGGTCATCGGGGGGAGATATCGTTTTTACTGGCCGGCCAGCAGGAAGGGCAGCGCCGCTTCGAGCAGCGCATCGGGCGCTTCCTCAGCGATGTAGTGCCCGCAGGGCAGCGCATGGCCGCGCACGTCGGCCGCCACGCGCTGCCATTCGGCCAGGGGCTTGAAACACTGGTGCACCACGCCCTGCTCGCCCCACAGGGCCAGCAGCGGCATGGCGAGTTGGCGGCCGGCATCGCGGTCGGCCCGGTCGTGCACCAGGTCGATGCCGGCGGCGGCGCGGTAGTCCTCGCAGATGCCGTGGGCGGTGCCGGGCAGGGCCAGGCAGCGCACGTACTCGGCCAGGGCGCGTGGGTCGAACGGGGCCAGGCCCGCGCTGCGCCGGCCCATCACGTCGCGCACATAGGCGGCCGGGTCGGCCTCGATCAGGCGCTCGGGCAGCGGTGCGGGCTGGATCAAGAAGAACCAGTGCCAGTAGGCGCGCGCGAAGGCGTCGTTGGCCTGCTCGTACATGGCCAGCGTGGGGGCGATGTCCAGCAGCACCATGCGCTGCACGGCCGCCGGGTGGTCCGCTGCCAGGCGGTGCGCCACGCGCGCACCCCGGTCATGGGCCAGCACGGTAAAGCGCGGGTGGCCCAGGTGCTGCATCACCGCCAGCATGTCGGCGGCCATGGTGCGCTTGCTGTAAAGGGCATGCTCCGTATCACCGGCAGGTTTGGCAGAGTCGCCATAGCCCCGCAAATCCGCCAGCACCAGCGTGAAGTGCTGCGCCAGCACCGGCGCCACCTTGTGCCAGATGGCCGAGGTCTGCGGGTGCCCGTGCAACAGCAGCAGGGCCGGGCCCGTGCCGCCTACCAGCGCGTGGATGTGCTGCCCGTCGGGCGTGGGCACGCGGTGGGGGGTGAAGCCGGGGAAAAGCGGGGTCGTCGTGGTCATGGGTGTCGTTGGAACTGCGGCGGGGTCTATTCGGCGGTGATGCCCCGCTCCTTGATCAATGTGGCCCACTGCGGCATTTCCTTTTCAAGCCGGGCGCGGGCCTGCTCGGGGGTCGAGGGCGTGGGGTCGAAGCCGTCCTTGGCCATGCGCTCCTTGAGCGCCGGGGTGTTGAGCGCCTGGTTCAGCGTGGTGTTGAGCCGGTCGATGACGGGCTTGGGCGTGCCGGCCGGCGCGAACACGATGAACCAGGTTTCGAAAGCGTAGCCGGGCAGGCCCGCCTCGGCAATGGTGGGCACGTCGGGCATCAGCGCCGAGCGCTTGGGTCCGGTGACGCCCAGGGCCCTGAGCTTGCCCGCCTGCACATGCGGCTGCGCAGCCGACAGCACGGGAAAGCTCAGCGCCACCTGGCCGGACATGGTGTCGATCATGGCCGGGCCACCGCCCCGGTAGGGGATGTGCACGATGGGCGTGCCCGCCACAGCCTTGAAGAGTTCGGCCGACATGTGGAAGGTGCTGCCTGCCCCCGCCGAGCCGTAGGAGTACTGCCCCGGCCTGGCCTTGAGCAACGCCACCAGTTCCTTGATGTTCTTGGCCGGCAGCGCATTGTTGACCACCAGCACATGCTGCGAGCTGGCCACGAGGCCGATGGGCGCCAGGTCCTTCAGGGTGTCGTAGGGCATCTTCGCGGTGAGGCTGGGGTTGATGGCCAGCGACACGGTCTGCAGGCCGATGGTGTAGCCATCCGGTGCGGCCTTGGCCACCATGTCCACACCGATGTTGCCGCCGGCACCGCCCTTGTTCTCGATGAACAGCGAGCCGCCCAGGGCCTTGCCCCACTCGTCCGTGACCAGGCGCGCGGCGATGTCGGCACTGCCGCCCGGGGCATAGGGGACCACGAGCTTGATGGCCTTGTTGGGGTAGCCAGCCGCCTGGGCCAGGGCGGCCGGTGGCGCAAACACGGCCAGCGTGGCTGCGGCGACTGCAGCGGCAGCCATTCGGCGGGATGGGAGCGGGATAGTGGAATCAGTCATGGTTTGTCTCCTGCAGGTGGTTATTTGTTGTGGGTTGGATCTTATGAGTGATGTGCAAAGCCATAAATACCGTCAAAATTACTTCATTCATAAATTCAAAGCACGAATCAAGCACCCATGGATGGCTTTTCGGACCTGCGCTTCTTTGCCCTGCTCATGAAGGAAGGCAGCCTGGCCGCTGCCGCGCAGCAGATGGGCATCACCCCGCCTGCGGTCAGCCGGCGCCTGGCCCAGCTGGAGCACCGGCTGGGCGTGCGCCTGCTGCACCGCACCACCCGGCGCATCCACCTCACGCCAGAGGGCGAGACCTACCTGCTGGACGGCGCCCGCATCCTCGGCGACCTGGAGGCGCTGGAGCGCACGGTGGCCGGCGCGCGCAGCTCGCCGCGCGGCCTGCTCAAGCTGGCCGCCACGCTGGGCTTTGGCCGAGTGCACATTGCGCCGGCCCTGTCGGCCTTTGCGCGTGCCTACCCCGAGGTGGAGGTGCAACTGCACCTGACCGACCGCCCTGTGAACCTGGTGGAGCAAGGCTTCGACGCCGCCGTGCGCTTTGGCGACCTGCCCGACTCGCGCCTCACGGCCCGCCGCCTCATGGCCAACCAGCGCATGCTGTGCGCGTCGCCCGCCTACCTGGCGCAGGCGGGCGAGCCCACGCAGCCGGCCGACCTGCTGGCGCACCACTGCATCGTGATCCGCGAGAGCGACGAAACCTATGGCACCTGGCACCTGCACCAGGGCGACAGACAAGAGACCGTGAAGGTGCGCGGCATGCTCAGCACCAACGACGGCGCAGCGGCCACCACCTGGGCGCTGGACGGGCATGGCGTGCTCATGCGCTCGCACTGGGACGTGGCGCCCTACCTCGCCTCAGGCCGGCTGCGGCAGGTGCTGCCGGGCTGGGCACTGCCCGCAGCGGACGTGACACTGGTGTACCCGACCAAGAGCGACCTGTCGGCCAAGACGCGGGCGCTGGCGGATTTTCTGGGGGAGTGGTTTGCGGTACGGCGGGTGGGATGAGCCGTCGGTGCAAGAATGCGGGCATGGAGATCCGCCCCATCGCACGCTCCGAGCTCCCGCAGTTGCTGGCGCTCTATGCCCACCTGCATGCCAGCCATGAACCGCTGCCCGATGCCGACGCACTGGAGCAGATCTGGAACGAGTTGCTGGGCAGCAAGCGCTACCGGTACCTGGGTGCCTATGTGGACGGCCAACTGGTGTCCAGTTGCACCATCACCATCGTGCCCAACCTGACGCGCGGTGGCCGCCCCTACGGGCTGATCGAGAACGTGGTGACCCATGCCGATCACCGCCGGCACGGGTACGCCCGAGCCACGCTGCACGATGCCCTGGTCTTTGCATGGGCGCAGGGCTGCTACAAGGTGATGCTGATGACCGGGCGCCAGGACGAGGCCACGCTGCGGTTCTATGAATCCGCAGGCTTCGACCGGCAGGGCAAGCAGGCGTTCATTGCCAGGCCTTGAGCGCCGGCGGGCCCATGCAACGCCGGCAAACGCATCCTCGATGAACCGCTGAAGCCCCCTTCTCCTCCAGCAGTTCGATCGAGAAATGGCCAAAGCGCCTCGGTCTCCTCCGGATGCGCGCGCCGCTGTGTGACAGCAGATCGCCCCGCTTCAGTTATCTCAAGCCCTGCCGATAACAGCCGGAACCGCATCAACAAACCAAGAACCAGAAAATGAGCGCCGTCAGTCTTCTTTCTTCTCCGACAGCAGCCCTGGCCACACAGAGCGCCACCACCAAGACCGCCACCGCACAGAGCCCAGCCCTTGCCCTCCCCTCCAGTGGCGCGGACGCAGCAGCCGTCACAGCGACGGGCTTCACCGCCTCCGCACCCCTGGCCCCGGCGGCTGCGGCCTCGGGCGACACCCGATTTCTCCATGTCACGCAGTACCCATCGTCTCTGCAGACCGTGAACGTGACCTACGAGGCATTGGCGAACCTGCAGACCCGCAACGGGCGGATGCAGGTCTGGGAGCAGGCCCCCACCACGGCCGTGGACCAGATCATCGGCCGCAACGCCAGTGCCACCAGCCAGAGCGCCCGCTTTGCCGGCCTGGGCTCGGCCCTGCTGGAACAGGTGGCCAGCACGGGTGCCAGCTACCGTCAGACCATCGTGAATGTGGCAGCGGCTTACTCGCCCGACAAGATCCAGGGCAAGGCGGCCGATGCGCAATGGGCCATCCGCTCCAGCCCCAGCGCCAGCGCCGCGCTGACGATCAAGACCCAGTCGGGCGCCTCGGTGCGCATTTCCCTTGCCGACCAGCGCCTTCCGGTCAGCACGGGCGCGGGCATGGCGGTGCAGATCGACGTCGAGGGCGACCTCACGCCCCAGGAGCAGCAGGCGCTGCAGTCCCTGGCCAAGGGTTTCGATGAAGCCATGGAAGGCCTGACGCGGGAGCCGCCGCTGGTGAACCTCGACGGCCTGATGAAGTTCGACAGCAAGCTCCTGACGCGGGTGGAGCTCAAGAGCGAGGTCTATGGCCTGAACGACCAGGGCGAGCGAGCCATGGTGCTGGGCACGCGCTTCACGGCCAGCGCCGACAGCCGCGAGATCGAGCTCAAGACCCTGAAGGGCACGGCCACCGTGAAGACCGACCTGCGCCAGAGCGCCATCTGGGGCAGCGCCGAGCAAAAGGCCCGGGCCGTGCAGCAGTACCTCAGCCGTGTGGACAAGGCGGCCGAGCGCGGCAACGGCAACCAGGAGCTGGTGGACCTGTTCAAGTCCTCCTTCGCGGCCCTGCACGGCGGCTACGGGGACAGCGACAAGGCCAGCGGCCTCACGAGGGTGCGGCCAGCGGACATCACCCGCGATGCCGACGCCTTCAGCGAGGAGGACCGCAGCCTGCTCACGGGCATGGCGGACTTCAACGCCTCCATCGTGACCAACCGGCGCGCTGTCAACCCGCGCCGCACCAACGAGATCGACATCTTCGACTACCGGATCGGCCAGTCGACCCAGATCTCGGGCGGCTCTGCCGCCAACCGCGCCATCACGCAGACGCAAACCTCCGACCTGAGCGCCGGCTTCCACCGCTCGCTGCGCTCGCGGAGCGAGCCCGAACTCAGCTCGGACTCGGCCACCCAGAACTACTACTACACCCAGGTCGAAGACCACAGCAGCACCCGCATGGAGCTGGCCTACGAGAAGGACAAGCCCGTGCGCGCCCTGCTCACACAGGCTGCTTCGCAATTCCTGCGCACGATCAAGGTGGAGTTCAACAAGGTGGTGGAAACCATGGAGGAACCTCTGCAGCAGCAATCGCAGCGCAAGGACCTGCTGCCCATGCTGGAGCAATTGCTGCGGCGCGAAGAGGCCGAGGAACTGTCGTCCGAGGAAAAAGAGAGGACGCTGCGGGAGTGGAATGCGATGGTGCTGGGGGGACCGGGCGCGGCATGAGCGCCCGGGGCCTCTGAAAACCTCCTACCCCGCAACCGCCATTTCGTACCGCGCCAGCGCCCAGTTCTCTTTGGAGACCTCGCTGTGCAACACGAAGCCGAAACCCTCGTAAAGCGAGCGCAGCCCCTGCCGATCCGCAACGCAATCCAGGCGCAGCCAGGGTCGCTGCAGGGCTTGCGTGCGCTCGCGCGCACAACGCAGCAAGGCCGTTGAAACGCCCTGTCCCGCCCAGGCGCGGCGGACAGCCAGCTTGTGCAGGTAGACGGAACTTCCCGCGACGATCTCGGGCCAGCAGTGCGGGTCTTCCAGGTCCAGGCGCATGACGCCTGCCACCGTACCGCCCTGCCCTGGCACAGGCCCACTCCGGGCGACCCAGTAGGCGCCGGCAGCGGTATCACGCAGGATGCGCTCCTGGCCATAGTCTGCAGGCGACCACAAGGGCCGGCCATCGCGCTGCAGCCATTGCGCAGCCTCCGCAAGGGTGGAGACCACCTCATCCAGATCTTCGGCGGTGGCTTGTTCGATGTGCATGGGGACAGAAGCGGGAAGGCAGAAAGGACGTCCATGTTAGCCACAGTGGATTCCCCCGCCACGCCTGCACCGCACCACCCAGCCCCGCCGGGGCCAGGCGTGTGGCCCGCTATGCAGCGGGGGCCTGCTGCTGCTCCAGCAGCTTGGCCACGATGCGCCGCGCCCGGTTGCCGCCCACGTCCACGTGGATGTCGGTCCAGGTGGCGCGCTCGCCGAACTGCAGCATGTTGCGGTACTGGGCCTCGATGATCGCGCGGTCTTCGTCGAAGGTGAAGGCGGTCTGCTCGATCACGGCCTCGATGTTGTCGGGCATGTCGGGGTGCTTGGTGCTCGACATGCTCCAGAAGTAGTGGCAGGTGTCGTCGGTCTCGGGCGTGATGCCGTGAAAGCCGCGCATGTGAAAGCCACCGCGCCCGGGGTCTTCGATGGAATCGGTGCCAGGCTCCACGGCGCCGGTCCAGATGCGCAGGTGGCTCACGTCGAACTCGATCTCCTGCCAGCGGTCGCACTGCTCGCCAAAGGGCCAGGCGGCCTTGTAGGTGGGCGGCGGCGTGGAGCCGGGCATGAGGCGCACGACCTTGACACTGTCGCCTTCGGAAGTGACCTTCATCTCGGCGTTCATGTGCAGGCGTGCATTGCCGCCGATGGTCTTGAGGTGCACATAGCCCAGGTGGCTCAGGTCCAGCAGGTTGTCGTGGATGAGCTGCCAGGGCGCCTGGTAGTGGTAGTTGCCGCTGCCGAATTTATAGCGAGGGTCGTCGTGGTAGGGGTAGTCGGGCGGGGTTCTGGTCGGCTCGGCGCCCTCGGTCTTGGGCATCCAGATCCAGACGATCTGGTTCTTCTCGACCACGTGGTAGGCCCGGACCTTGGCTTTGTAGGGAATGCGCTCCTGGCCGGGGATCTCGATGCACTGGCCGCTGGGCGCATACAGCATGCCGTGGTAGCCGCAGCGCACGCCCGCGCCCTCCACGGTGCCGCACGACAGGGGCAGAGAGCGGTGGCAGCAGCGGTCCTCCAGCGCAGCCACCTGCCCGGCCCCGGTGCGGAACAGCACCACCTTCTGGCCCAGGAAGGTGCGCGCCAGGGGCTGGTCCGCGAGCTCGGACGAGAAGCCGGCCACATACCACTGATCGAGCGGGAAACGGCCGGGGTCCGGGGCTGCGGCGCTGGTGGAGGGCTTGGTCTTGATCTCGCTCAAGGGGATGCAGGCGGTGGCGGTGTTCATGGGATGTCTCCTCTTGTCGTCAGGGATGGTGGGTGGCGCTCAGAGATCGAGCACCAGCAGCGGTGTGCACGCCCTGGAGCAGCACGGGGTGAACTGGTCATTGGCCGCACGCTCGGCCTCGGTCAGAAAGGTGTCGCGGTGCTCGGGCACGCCTTCGAGCACCCGGGTCAGGCAGGTGCCGCACACGCCCGATTCGCAGGAGTACGGCACATCGATGCCCTCGGCCACGAGCACCTCGATCACGCTCTTTCCCGCAGGGATCTGGAACGTCTGGCCGGAGCGGTCCAGGCGCACGCCGAAGCTGCCGTCCGATGCGAGCGCAGTGGCGGTGCCGGCAAAGAACTCGCGGTGTAGCTGTGCCTCGGGCCAGCCATGGCGGCGCGCGGTGTCGAGCACATGGTTCATGAAGCCGGCGGGGCCGCACACGTAGAGATGGGTGCCGGCCTCGGGGTGGGCCAGCACTGCGTCCGCATCAAAGCGCTGGGCCTCGGGGCCATCGTCGGCATGCACCTGCACCTGGGCGGCAAACGGGGCCTGCGCCATGTCGGGCACAAAGGCCATGCGGGCGGCGGCCCGCCCGCAGTAGTGCAGGGCAAAGCTTTCCCCCGCGCTGTGCAGCGCCTGCGCCATGGCCCAGAGGGGCGTGATGCCGATGCCCCCGGCCAGCAGCAGGCTGCGGCGTGCACCCGGCGCCAGCCCGAAATGGTTGCGCGGCGCGCTGATGGTAAGCGCCTGGCCCACCTGCACCTGCTCATGCATGCCGACCGAGCCACCGCGCGATGCCGCTTCGCGCAGCACGGCAATGCGGTAGTGGTCAACGGTGGCCGGGTGGTTGCACAGCGAATACTGGCGCACCAGGCCAGGAGCCACGTGCACATCGATGTGGGCGCCGGCCGTGAAGGCCGGCAGGGCCAGCCCCTCGGGGTGCACCAGCTCGAAGCTGCAGATGCCTTCGGCTTCTGCGCGCCGGCTGCGGACGATGACTTGCATTGCGTTCATGGTGGGGGCGGCGTGGTCGCCGGGTTGTCTCAGCCGCCGGCCTTGCGCTGGCCGGCGGGCTTGGGAAAGTGTTTCTTCGCATAGTCCTGCGTGGCGGCATCCACCGCAGGCAGGTTCTCGTGCAGGCGGCGCAGCATGCTCAGCAGCAGGTCCACTTCGCCCTGGTCCAGCACGGACAGGAAGGCGCGCTCGCGCTCCAGCGCCATGCCCATGATCTGGCCGTGCAGCGCGCGGCCTTCGGGTGTGAGCACGGCGATGCGCAGGCGGCCATCGGTCTTGTCCAGCTCGGTGGTGATCAGCCCGCGCTCCTGCATGCCTTTGAAGCAGCGGCTCACCGAGCCCTTGTCCATGCCGATCACCTTGGACACCTGCTGGGCCGAGATGGAACCCTCGATGGCCAGCAGCACCAGGCAGCGCCAGGTCTCGATGCCCACGTCGAAAATTTCCAGGTAGTGCTGCGAGGCCCCGCGCGAGAGCTTGTTGGCGATCCAGGTCAGGTAGGCCGGTACGTAGCGCTCCAGGTCCACCACGCTCTGCGCGTCGGGGAGCTGCACGTCGGAAGGCTTGCTGGCTTTCTTTTTGGTCATAGTCGATTCAATACGGAGTAAGAGGGTTGTCAGTGGACGGCCATGCCCACCCAACGCTCTAGCGTAGCTTCGTCTTGCAGCAGTTCGGCGGCGCCGGCTTCATGCACCACCGTGCCATGGTCCAGCACCACGGCGCGCTGGGCGTAGCGCAGGGCTTCGTCCACCTGCTGCTCCACGATGATGGTGGCGATGCCGGTCTGCTGCGCCATGTGGGCAAAGGCGCGCAGCAACTCCTGGCGGATCAGCGGGGCCAGGCCCTCCAGCGGTTCGTCGAGCAGCAGCAGCGTGGGCCGGCCCAGCAGCGCGCGCGCCACCGACAGCATCTGCTGCTCGCCGCCCGACAGCTGGGTGCCGCCGTTGCGCCGGCGTTCGGCCAGGCGCGGGAACAGGGCGTAGGCCTCGTCGAGCGCGCTGCGCGGGCGGCGCTTGAGGCCGGCCAACAGGTTCTCTTCCACCGTCAGCGAGGGGAAGATGTCGCGCGTCTGCGGCACATAGCCCAGGCCCCGCTCGGCACGCTGGTGCGGCAGCAGTGCGGCAATGTCCTGCCCCATGAAAGTGAGGCTGCCGCTGCGCAAGGGCACCAGGCCCATCACGGCGCGCAGCGCGGTGGTCTTGCCCACGCCGTTGCGGCCGATCATGGCCAGGCGCTCGCCGGCGTGGACGTCGAAGGACAGGCCGTCCAGCACGGTGGTGGGGCCGTAGCCGGCCACCACGTTCTGCAGGCTCAGAACAGGAGATGCGTTCATGGTGCTCAGACTCCTAAATAGGCGGCGCGCACGCGCGGGTCGCGGCGGATTTCGTCGGGCGAGCCATCGGCCAGCACGGCGCCTTCGGCCAGCACCACGATGCGGTTGGCAAAGCGGAACACCAGGTCCATGTCGTGCTCGATGATGAGCACAGCCAGGTCGCCGGGCAGCGCGGCCAGTGCGGCCAGCAGCCGTGCGCCATCGCCCTTGGGCACGCCGGCCATGGGCTCGTCGAGCAGCAGCACCTTGGGGCGCAGGGCCAGCGCCAGCGCCATCTCGATCAGGCGCTGCTCGCCATAGGCCAGGTCCTGTGTGGCCGTGGCGGCATGGGCCTGCAGCCCGAAGCGGGCCAGGATGTCCTGGGCCTCGGCCTGCAGCGCGGGGTAGCCGTCGATGCTGCGCCACAGGCGGCCCGTGAGTCCTTCGCGCTCGAACAGCGCCAGCTCGATCTGCCGCTGCACCGCAAAGTGCGGCGCCAGCGTGGTGATCTGGAAGGTGCGGGCCAGCCCGGCGCGCACGCGCTGGGCCTGGCTGGTGCGGGTGACGTCGGCACCACGCAGCCAGATCTGGCCAGCACTGGGTTCCAGCACGCCGCTGATCTGGTTGACCAGCGTGGTCTTGCCCGCACCGTTGGGGCCGATCAGCGCCAGCCGGTCGCCCGCGCGCAGCTGAAAGGAGACATTGCGCGTGACGTGCAGCCCGGCGAAGCGCTTGTCCAGCGCCTGCACGTCGAGCAGCGTATCGGAGATGGCATGGCCGCTCATCGCACACCTCCCGCGCGCTGGCGCAGCCAGGCCCAGGCCTTTGCGGGCGGCACCAGCACCACCAGCATCAGCAGGCCGCCCACCACGAAGAGCCAGTGGTAGGGGTTGATGGACGCGGCCGTGTGGTGCAGCAGCGTGAACACCGCCGCCCCCACCAGCGCACCCGTCAACTGCCCTGCCCCGCCCAGGATGAGCATGACCAGGGCCTCGGCCGAGAGCGCGAACGAGAGGCTGTCGGTGCCCACCACCGCATTGGTCTGGGCCGACAGGGCGCCTGCGGCACCCGCCAGTGCACCCGCCACCGTGTAAAGCAGCCACAGGCGGTGGAACACGGGCGTGCCCAGCGCGGCCATGCGGGCGCGGTTTTCGTGGATGCCGCGCACGGCCAGGCCAAACGGCGACTGCAC
Organism: Acidovorax sp.; assembly: GCF_034519795.1. Lineage (GTDB taxonomy): Bacteria > Pseudomonadota > Gammaproteobacteria > Burkholderiales > Burkholderiaceae_C > Acidovorax. Next base: position 142,256 of record NZ_JAXHOB010000007.1, on the reverse strand, counting down.
GATGCGCTGCGCGACATAGAACAGCAACACCAGCACCACCAGCGAATACACGGCAGCCACCTTGCCCTCGAGGTCAAACGCAAAGCGGCCCAGCAGCGGCGCCATGGCAAAGCCCGAGAGGCCATCGTCGCCGCCCGTCCAGTCGCGCGCCTTCTGTACCAGGCTCAGCACGATCTGCGAGACCGCCACCGTCAGCATGAGAAAGGTGAAGCCCTGGTAGCGCAGCAGAAAGGCGCCCGAGACCAGCGCCGTGAGGGCGCCTGCCGCCATGCCCACGCCCAGGCCCAGCAACGGGTCGGCATGTGCATGCAGCGCAAAGATGCCGGCCGCGTACGCCCCCAGGCCGAACAGCGCTGCATGCCCCAGCGTGGCCAGGCCCGCCACACCCACCACCAGGTCGAGCGAGAGCACGAACAGGCCGGTGATGAAGATGCGCGTGATGAGCCCCAACTGGTCGGGGAACATGGCGCAGGCCGCCAGGCCCGCGACCAGCAGCAGCAGGGGGGCGCGCCAGGCAGGCGCACAGCGCGGTGCCGACTGGGCAGGCTGCGCGGGCGTGGCCACGGCAGCGGCGGCTTGCACAGGATGGGTCATGGTGGGGTGGTTCATCGCTTCAGGAGACCATGGGGGCGCCAGGCCAGCAGTGCAGCCATGGCGACAAAGAAGAACAGGCTGCCCCATTCGGACGCCAGGTAGCGGCTGGCGGTCTCGATGGTGCCCAGCAGCACGGCGGCAGCCAGCGAGCCGGCAATGCTGCCCATGCCGCCCACGGCCACCACCACGAGCACCAGCACCAGGTACTTGAGGGCGTAGTACGGCTCCAGCGGCATGAGCTCGGCACCCAGGATGCCGCCGAAGCCGGCCAGCGCGGCACCGGCCGCAAAGCTGGCGCACTGCACGGTGCGGATCGGTATGCCCAGGGTGGATGCAGTGCCGCTGTGGTCCACCGCAGCACGCAGCCACACGCCGAAGCGGGTGCGCGTCACCGTCCACGCAGCGGCCGCTGCCACGGCCAGCCCGGCACCGATCACCAGCAGGCGCTGCGCCGGCAGCGTGCGAAAGCCCAGGTCCACCGAGCCGGCCAGCAGCGGGGGCAGCACGATGAGCTGCACCTGCGGGCCGGCAATGGCGTTGGTGGCGGCGATCAGCACAAAGCTCAGGCCGATGGTGAAGAGCACCTGGTCCAGCTCCTTGCGGCGGTACAGGTGGCGCAGCACCAGCGCTTCGAGCACGGCGCCCAGCAGCGCGGTGGCGGCAATCGCCAGGGGCACGGCCAGCCAGAAGCTCCACTGCGCCTCGCGGGTGAGCCAGGCCGCGCAATACCCACCCACCATGGCAAAGGCACCATGGCTGAGGTTGACGAAACGCATCAGGCCCAGCGTGACCGACAGGCCGACGGCAATGACGAACAGCACCATGCCGTAGGCCAGCCCGTCGATCAGGATGTTGAAAAAGGTATTCACGGTGGCAGCGACTTCAGTGCAGACCTGGGGGTGCGTGGCTTACTTGTCGAGCCCGTAGTCGCCGTGCGGGCCGAAGCTCTGCACCTCTTTGTTGACCAGTTGGCCACCCACGCGCTCCACCTTGCGCAGGTAGACGTTCTGCGTGATGTGCCGGGTCTTGGCGTCGATGCGCACCGGGCCGCGCGGGCTCTCCCACTGCAGGCTGCGGGCGGTGGCCAGGGCCTTGGCGCCATCCTTCTTGCCGCCGGTGGCCTCGATCATCTTGTGGATCACGTGCATGCCGTCCCACGCGCCCACCGAGGCGTAGTTGGCGACCGCAGCAGGGTCGCGCTTCTTGAGGGCATCGACGAACTTCTTGTTTTCGGGCGAGTCATGGGCACCCGAGTAGTGGAACGCCGTGGTCAGGCCCAGGGCCGAGTCGCCGAACTTCTGCAGATCGAACTCATCGGTCTCGGCCGTGCCCAGGAACTGCACGCCGGCCTTGGCCAGGCCGTTCTCGTTGTAGGCCTTGACGAAGCCCAGGTTGGGTGGGCCGCCGGGCAGGAAGGTGTACACGGCCTGCGCGCCACTGGCCTTGATGCGCTGCACGAAGGGGCCGAAGTCGGTGGTGGCGATGGGCATGCGGATGCTCTCGACCACCGTGCCGCCCTGCTTGGCGAACTCGGCCTTGAAGGCGGTTTCAGCGTCGATGCCGGGGCCGTAGTCGGTCACGGCGGTCACCACCTTCTTCATGTCCTGTTTGGCGGCCCACTGGGCGATGGGCACCGTGACCTGCCACAGCGTGTAGCTGGTGCGGATGAAGTACTCGGACTTCTCGGTGATGGCCGAGGTGGCGGCGTTGAAGATGACGGTGGGCGTCTGCGACTGCTGGATCAGCGGCGCCACGGCCAGCGCGTTGGGCGTGAAGACGAAGCCGCCCAGGTAGTCCACCTTGTCCTTGACGATGAGCTCCTGCACCAGGGTCTTGGTCTGGCCGGGGTTGGGGCCGCCGGTGTCGCGGTAGATGAACTCGATGTCCTTGCCCGCGAGCTTGCCGCCCTGGCTGGCCACATAGGCCTCGACCGCCGCCTTGAACAGCGCGCCGTAGTGCGCGAACGGCCCTGAGAACGGCCCCACCACCCCCACCTTGACGGCAGTGCTTTGCGCCATGGCCTGCGTGGATGCAAGGGCCAGGCCGGATGCGGCAAGAAGCGCGCAGGCAAGGGTGCGGCGGGTCGGGTTCATGGGGAGTCTCCTGGGTTGGACGCCTGCGTGGCAATGCGCTCGCAAGTCGTGTTGATATGCGTCAAATTATGGTTGATTTACCAACTAGTTGAAATACCAACTTGTTAGGGGTTTTCCCGGAACGGACGTGCATTGGAGGGGCTAGGAGCGTGCGCGGCAGAAGGCATCGAAGCGAAACGTCCGAAAACCGAGGATCGCTGCGTAGTACCGACAAGCCCAGGGTGGCCCCCTGGGCGCCGGAGGTGATACCCGGCGAGACCGGTTTGTCGGGCGCTGCAGCCGATGCTCCTTCTGCCGCGCACGCTCCTAGGGGTGCCGGCGCTTGAGACGGAGAGTGCGTCAAACACTCCTGGTAAGATTTGCGCATCGGGAACCCAGCCTCCCGAATCCTCACGGATAGATGGTGTCCCATCCAAGCGCTGATCACTCTTTGCCGGAGTCATCCGTGGACACCTCTATGGGCAACGCCCTTCCCCTTTCCGTTCTTCCCCAAGACCTCGCCGCCCGCATCGGCACGCCCGGGGCCCCGCTCATCCTGGATGTGCGCCGGCAGCCCCGCTTTGCCGAGAGCACGCACCTGCTGGCCAGCGCGCGGCACTGCACACCCGAAGACATTGCCGCCCTGGCCGCCAACGCCCCGCCCTGTGAGGCCGTCGTGTACTGCGTGTATGGCCATGCCGTGAGCCAGGAGGCAGCGGCCGTGCTGCGGCAGGCGGGCTGGAACGCCCGCTTCCTGGCGGGAGGGTTCGAGGGTGGCGAGCCTGGAGCGGACAGCCTGCAGGACATTGCCCTGTGGCGGGCCGCGCGCCCCCTGGCGCTGCGCAAGCGCACCGACCTGGGCGTGGACGGCACTGCGCCCTCGCGCTGGATCACCCGCGCACGGCCCAAGATCGACCGCATTGCCTGCCCCTGGCTGGTGCGCCGCTTCATCGACCCGCGCGCGGAGTTCCTCTACGTGGAAGCAGCGCAGGTGCTGCCCGAGGCGCAGCGGCTCCATGCCGTGGCCTACGACATTCCCGGTGCGCCCATCACGCACGAGGGCGCGCTGTGCAGCTTCGATGCGCTGCTGGCCGCGTTTGGCCTGCAGGCCGACCCGGCCCTGACTGCGCTGGCCCGCACCGTGCGCGGTGCCGATACCGACCAGCTGCAGCTGGCGCCGCAGGCCGCAGGGCTGCTGGCGGTGTCGCTTGGCCTCTCGCAGCTGCATGCCGGAGACGACCTGGGTATGCTCGCGGCCGCCATGCCCGTGTACGACGCGCTCTACGCCTGGTGCCGCAAAGGGATCGCAGGACCGCAGGAAAACCACCGCTGGGTGCCCGAAGGCGTGCCAGCATGACCGATGTGAATGACATGACCGACACGAGCAACGTGGCCACGCTGGCCGACAAGGGCGGCGCCGCCGCCGACGCACGCCCCGCCGACGTGGGTTTCGCCCAGGCCCTGTGGTTCTGGCTCAAGCTGGGCTGCATCAGTTTTGGCGGGCCGGCAGGGCAGATCGCGATCATGCACACCGAGCTGGTGGAGCGGCGCCGCTGGATCAGCGAGAAGCGCTTTCTGCATGCGCTCAACTACTGCATGGTGCTGCCCGGCCCCGAGGCGCAGCAGCTGGCCACCTACATCGGCTGGCTGATGCACCGCACGCGCGGCGCTCTGGTGGCGGGCGGGCTCTTCGTGCTGCCCTCGCTGGTGCTGCTGGTGCTGCTGTCGTGGGTGTACATCGCCTGGGGGCATTTGCCGGTGGTGGAGGGCATCTTCTACGGCATCAAGCCGGCGGTGACGGCGCTGGTGCTGCATGCGGCGCACCGCATCGGCACGCGCGCGCTCCAGAACCGCTGGCTCTGGGGCATGGCGGCGGCAGCCTTCGTGGCCATCATGGCGTTCAGCGTGCCCTTCCCGGCCATCGTGCTCGCGGCCGCGCTCGCCGGGCATGTGGCCGGGCAGCGCTGGCCGCAGCTGTTCGCGGCAGGAGGCCACAGCAGCGCCCAGCGGGGCTATGGGCCCGCGCTGATCGACGACGACACACCCACGCCGGCCCATGCCCTGTTCAGCCGCAAGCGCCTGGCGCAGGTGCTGGCCGTGGGCGGCGGCCTGTGGCTGGCGGCCATGGGGGTGCTGGTGGCGCTGGTGGGCTGGCAGGGCACGCTCACGCAGATGGGCTGGTTCTTCACCAAGGCGGCGCTGCTGACCTTTGGCGGGGCCTATGCCGTGCTGCCCTACGTGTACCAGGGTGCGGTGGAGCACTACCACTGGCTCGACGCCAGGCAGATGATCGATGGCCTGGCGCTGGGCGAGACCACGCCCGGCCCGCTGATCATGGTGGTGGCCTTCGTGGGCTTTCTCGGCGGCTGGCTGCACAACGTGCTCGGACCCGATGCGGCCTTCTGGTCCGGCGCTCTGGCGGCCACAGTGGTGACCTTCTTCACCTTTCTGCCATCGTTCGTGTTCATCCTGGCGGGCGGGCCGCTGATCGAGACCACGCACAACCAGTTGCGCTTCACGGCGCCGCTCACGGCCATCACCGCCGCCGTGGTGGGCGTGATCCTGAACCTCGCCCTGTTCTTCGCCTGGCACGTGTGGTGGCCACAGGGCTTTGCAGGAGGGGTGGACATCGCCTCCATCGCCATCACCGTGCTGGCCGGCGTGGCGCTGTTCCGCTTCAAGCTGGGGGTGCTGCCGCTGCTGGCCGGCTGTGCGCTGGCCGGCCTGGCAGTTCGCATGCTGGGCGGCTAGTCTTTCAGAAGTTCCTGCACCAGCGTGCGCACGATGGGCATGGCCGGGGCTTCGGCGCGGCCGGCCAGGGTGACCAGGCCGAACAGCGCGGTGGTGATCTCCCCGGGCACCATGGGCAGCTCCACCAGGTCGGGCGCGGCAGCGCGCACGGCCAGCAGGATGGCGTCGCTCTTGCGCACCACCTCGACCAGGCTCGGTATCTCTTCGCAGCGCAGGGTCACGCAGGCGGCGGGGTGCGCCTCGGGGCCATAGGTTTCCATGAGCCGGCGTGCCACCTCGTCGCTGAGCGGGGTCGAGGCGATGGGGTAGTCCTTGAGCATCTCGAAGCGCACGCCGCCGCGCTTGCGCAGCAGCGGGTGGCCCCGGCGGACCATGAAGGAGCCGCGGATCTCGCAGACCAGCTCGGTGCGCAGGTCGGTGGCGGGCTGCAGCGAGCGGGCGTCGATCACCAGGGCGTCGAGCTGGCGGTCGCGCAGGGCCTGCACCAGCCGGTCGGTGCTGCCGCGCGAGATTTCCAGCGTGAGCTGCGGGTGGCGCGTGGCCACCTGCATGAGCAGCGGCGTCATCAGCAAGGCGCCGGGGCCCGAGCCCAGGCCGATGCGGATGGCGCCGCCCTCGCCCTGCTGCATGCGCTGGCCCAGCGCGTGCAGCTCGGCCGCATCGTCCACCAGGCGCTGGGCGCGCTGCAGCACCTGGCGGCCAAACGGCGTGAGTTCGCTGCGCCGGCCGATGCGGTCGAACAGCGGCAGGCCGAGCTCGTCCTCGATGGCGCGGATGCTGCGGCTGAGCGCGGGCTGCGTGAGGTGCATGGCCTCGGCCGACTTGCTGAACGAGCCGGTCTGCGCCAGCGAAATGAAGTGCCGAAGCTGCACCAAAGTCATGCCGATTGCCCCCTTCTGGTGCAAGAAAATTGAATAACTTCAACTCATGCTAACCCACTTTGCAATGCATTGGACGCGCAGATAACCCAATCCTAAGATGGCCCGACTGACCTGCCACAGCCCCGACAAGAGAGGCGTGGAGGAACCAGGGGTGTCGAAGAAATGGAGACCATGGGATGCCATGGCCGCTTACCAATCTGTCTGCAAGGGATCGATCAATGAACACAACGATTGCGATGAAACGCATGCTCGCCACACTGGCCGGGCTCACGGGCCTGGTACTGGGCGCAAGCCCTTTGGCCACCCTGGCACAGGCCCCCAACGCCTACCCCGCCAAGCCGGTAAGCCTGATGGTGCCCTACCCTGCGGGCGGCCCGTCCGACGCGATGGCCCGCATCCTCAACACCCCCATGACCCGCGAGCTGGGCCAGCAGGTGATCGTGGAGAACCTGGGCGGCGCAGCCGGCGCCATGGCCGCGCAGAAGGTGCTGGCCGCGCCGGCCGATGGCTACTACATCTTCCAGGGCTCGCCCAACGAGGCCATCCTGGCACCGCTGGCCAATGCGGCGGTGAAGCTGCGCACGGAGGACTTCCGCCTGGTGCACCCGGTGTCCGACGCGGCCATGGTCTTCGTGACGCGCAAGGACCTGGGCGTCAGCAGCGTGGACGAGCTGATCGCGCTGGCGCGCACGCCGGGCAAGGACCCGCTGAGCTACGGCAGCGTGGGCATCGGCTCGCTGTACCACCTGATCCTGGAAAAGGTGCAGCAGACCACGCACACCACCATGCAGCACATCCCCTACAAGGGCAATGCGCCCTTGCTGCAGGACCTGGGCGGCGGGCAGCTCGACTTTGCGGTGCTGGTGTACAGCTCGGCGATGGGCGCCATGGCGGACCAGGGGCGGCTGAAGATCATCGGCCAGCTGGGCGCGCAGCGTTCGGAAATGCTCAAGAACATTCCCACGGTGGGCGAGGGCAAGGCCCTGCCCAACTTCTCATACAAGATCTGGACCGGCTTCATGGTGCCCAAGAAGACGCCCGAGCCCGTGGTACAGCGCCTGCACCAGGCCATTGGCCGCGCGCTCAAGGACCCGACCGTGCACACCCAGCTGGCCGCGCAGTCCATGGTGGCATCGCCAGCGATGACGCTGGCCGAATCCACCGCCTTCTTCGAGAGCGAAACGGCCCGCTACCGCGAGATCGCCCGCTCCATCAACCTGCAGCCGCAATGACGATGAACAGCAGCTTGTTCGACACCCTGCAGGAGCGGGCCAGCGAGTTCATCGCCCTGCGCCGCGACATCCACCGCCACCCCGAGCTGGCCTTTGAGGAGCAGCGCACGGCCGAGATGGTAGCCGAGCGGCTGGAGCGCTGGGGCTATGCGGTGGAGCGCGGCATCGGCGGCACCGGGGTGGTAGGCAGGCTGGTGCGCGGCCAGGGCCCGCGCCTGGGCCTGCGCGCGGACATGGATGCCCTGCCCATCACCGAGGCCACGGGCGCCGCCTGGAGCAGCGCGCACCCTGGCGTGATGCACGCCTGCGGGCACGACGGCCACACCGCCATGCTGATGGCGGCGGCCTGGTACCTGGCCGAGCACGGCCAGTTCAGCGGCACGCTGAACCTGGTCTTCCAGCCCGCAGAGGAAGGCGGCGGCGGCGCGCTGCGCATGATGGCCGACGGCCTGTTCGAGCGCTACCCTTGCGATGCGGTGTTTGCCATGCACAACATGCCCGGCGTTGAGCAGGGCCACCTGCTGCTGCGCGAGGGGCCGGCCATGGCATCGAGCGACTACGCCACCATCACCCTGGAGGGCGTGGGCGGCCACGGCGCCATGCCGCACGCGGCCATCGACCCCGTGGTGGCAGCAGCCAGCCTGGTGATGGGGCTGCAGACCATCGTCTCGCGCAATGTGGACCCGCAGCAGATGGCCGTGGTGACCGTAGGCGCGTTGCATGCCGGCCAGGCCAACAACGTGATCCCGGCCAGCGCCGTGCTGGAGATCAGCGTGCGCGCCATGGACAGCGGCGTGCGTGCGCTGCTGGAGCAACGCATCCGCGCACTGGTGGAGGCCACCGCCAGCGGCTACGGCGTGGTGGCGCGGCTCGACTGGCGGCCCGGCTACGCCGTGCTGGTGAACAGCCCTGCAGAGACCGCGCTGGCGCACGAGGTGGCACTGGACCTGGTGGGCCCGGAGCGCGTGACGCTGCAGGCAGCGGCCCTGCCGGCCAGTGAGGACTTCGCCTTCATGCTGGAGAAGGTGCCGGGCTCCTACCTGCAGATCGGCAACGGCAATGCCCCCGGGGGCTGCATGGTGCACCATCCGGGTTACGATTTTCACGATGGCAACATCGTGGTGGGGGGCGCCTACTGGGTGCGGCTGGCCGAGACCTTCTTGCGGCCGCGGTGAACCGACGGTGCGCCACCTTTCGTCCAATGAACCAACCGCCAGGGGAGCCCGAGCACATGTCCACAGATTCGACCTTCGACGCCCGACCATCGCCCAGCCGTGTGCTGTCCCTCGGCTCCGAACGCATCTCGGTGCGCGACAGCGGCGGCAGCGGCCCGGCCGTGGTGCTGGTGCATGGCAACTCCTCCTCGTCGCGCGTGTGGGAGCCCCTGCTCACGGGAGAGCTGGGCAGGAAGTACCGCCTGATCGCGCCGGACCTGCCGGGCCACGGCCAATCCAGCGATGCCGAGCAGATGGTGCGCAGCACGGTCTACAGCATTCCCGGCTATGCCGATGTGGTCCGCGCCGTGGCCGGCCAGATGGGGGTGGAGAACGCCGTGTTCGTGGGCTGGAGCCTGGGCGGGCATGCCGTGCTGGAGGCTGCGGCCAGCCTGCCGCAGGCGGCGGGTTTCATGGTCTTCGGCACACCGCCCCTGCCGTTTCCGCCCACGGCGGATTTCGGCGGTGCCTTCCTCAAGCTCGGCCTGGGCTTCGCCAAGGACTGGTCCGAGGACGACGCCCGCGCCTGGGTGGCCGACTACATGGCGCCCGGCGTGGCCGGTGCCGACTTCATGCTGCAGGACGCCCGCCGCACGGACGGGCACGCCCGCGCCTCGCTGGCAGCGGGCATAGGCACCGTGGGCTATGCGGATGAGCTGAACATCGTCGCCACCATCGGCCGCCCGCTGGCCATCGTGCAGGGTGCGCACGAGCAGATCGTGAACCCGGCCTACCTCGACGGGTTGGCCCCCACCATCCCTACCCTGTGGCGCGGCAAGGTGCAGGTGGTGGAAGGCGCCGGCCATGCCGTGCAGTGGGAGAACCCTGCGCAGTTCGGCGCGCTGCTCGATGCCTTCGTGGCCGATTGCCAGCGGGGCTGAGCGCAGCCCCAGGCGACCGCCCCTACCCTGCCGCCCCCAGCATGCCCGTGCGCGGGTGGCAGTTGAAATACTCGAAATACTGCTCTGCCGCCGTGGCCACCGTGACCTCGTGGTAGAGCTTGAGCTGCGCCGCCGGTCCCATGGTGCCCAGGTACTTCATGGCCGCGCCGAAGATGGCGACATGCGTGGGGTGCGATTCGGCCCAGCGCTCCAATGACGCGAGACTGCGCCACCAGCCCATGCCGAAGCTCTTGTCCATGGGCTTGCCTGCAGCATCCACCACGGCCATGTAGCGGTTGGCATAGCAATCCACCTGGATCCCTTGGTCCTGCAGGAAGTCCATACCGGCGCGCAGCACGGGCTCGACCTCCTCGGTGTACATGCGCCGCTCATCGCCCTCTGTACCGGTCCAGTCTTGGCCGGAGCGGATGAGGCACAGGTTCTCGTGCGGCAGCACGCGCTGGTGCAGGCCCTCGGTGACGATCTTCGGCGCACCGGCGGGCTCCATGCCGCTGGTCTGCGAGAGGGCCAGGCGGTCGCGCATGCCGCCCCAGTAAGCGTGCTCCTGGATGGGTTCGCCCAGGCCGGCGGATACACCGGCCACGCCCTCGATCCCATCACTGGAAAACAGCGTCTCGAAGCGGTCCGCTGCGGGCTGCAACACCTCGGTGAACAGGCCCAACCCGGGCTCGTTGAACACGCCGGATGCCCAGCGCTCGCCGTGCTCGGCAAACCAGGCCGCATAGGCGGCCGGGTCGTCCCAGTAGCCGATGGTGATGGTGTTGAGGTAGCCTGCCTGGTCCACGCACTGCGCGCGGTCCCAGTGGCCCGGGCCGTTGGCTGCGGCAAAGGCCTCGGTGATGCAGTGCAGCGCCCGGGCAGCCAATGCCGGCGCCGGTGCGTCGGCACGGTGCTGGATACCGAAGTACGCCATGACCACGCGCGCGACGCCTGGGTTGTAACGCGCTACGGTGGCGGGGTATGGCGGCACATAGTCGTCCGGAATGCGGCGGTGGCGCAAGCGCGGGCATTGCAGGTGCGGGGGAATGGCAGATTCCATGGCGGGCTCCTGGCAGTGCTTACTCGGCCACGGCGATGGCGGGCTCTGCGCTGGCCTCGTTCGCGGCCGCCACCCCGCCGGCAGGCATCTGCGATACCACACGGTCTCCGGGGGTCTGGTTGAGCAGCAGCCGCGTGACGTCGGGCCGGGCATAGTGGCCGGCTGGGTCGGCGGCGGTCTTGGCCAGAGAGATCGTGCCCAGGTCGATGTCGGCAATCACCAGGCCTTCCTCCTTCTCGCCCAGCGGTATACCCAGCGATGCGCCGTCGGGCCCGTAGATGCGCGCAAAACCGCCGCCTTCGAGCAGCAACTGGCGCTGCAGGTCGTCGGTGCAGAGCATGGCGTGCATCTCTTTCGACACGGTGGCACACGGCGCGACGACGAAGCAGCCGCCTTCGACCGCATAGACCTGGCTTGCGGCATTGTTGACCTCGGCGCCCAGGGCATGGGCAGCACCCCGGTACAGCGAGAAGCTGGGCCAGGCGCCGATGTGGATCTGCTCGTTCTGCGCATACATGGCGTACTTGCTCAGGGGCTGCAGGTGCTCCCAGCAGGCGAGCATGCCGACGTTGCCGATGGCGGTCGGCATGACGGCCAGGTCGCTGCCGTCGCCCTCGCCGAACACGGTGCGCTCCACATGCGTGGGCTTGAGCTTGCGCCGCGTCTTGACCACGCGGCCCTGGTCGTCGAACAGGGCCTGGGCGATGTAGAGGCTGCCGCCGGCGCGCTCGCTGTAGCCAGTGGACATCCAGATGCCGATGTCGCGGGCGGCCTGCGCCAGGCGCTGGAACTCGGCCGAGCCGACCACCAGCGAGTTGTCGTTGTAGCGCTGCACATACTGCATGCCCATGGCGGGCGAGTTGAGCCAGATCCACCAGGGGTAGCCGGGGATCCACGTTTCGGGGAAGGCCACGAGCTGCGCGCCCTGCCTGGCGGCCTCCTTCATCAGCGCAATGGTCTTGTCGATGGTGGCGTCGAGGTCGAGGAACACGGGCGCGGCCTGGACGGCGGCAACGCGCAGCTTGGGGTGGAGGGTGGCGGGCATGGGGCGAGTCCTGTAGGTCAAGGTGAGGGGTTGGGCCGCGCGGGCAGTGCCTGCTGCGGTACCTGAATGCTCGGGCCGAAGCCGCGCGCCGTCTTGCCTGTGGGTCTCGCGGCTCTTGCCGCAAAGCCACGCGGACGGCGACTTGACTGAAAGTCTCCGAAGGCTTGATCCAGACTCGCCACCTGGGGTTAACCGGCATAGGCCTTGCTTGAAGAATGGGCGCGCCCGGAGGATGATGGGTGCTTTCGCTCCCTTCCTCCCCATGCCCGCTTGAGACATCGCCATGAGCCAACTCTTGAGTACCGACTCCATCGCCCCGCGCGACCGGCTGGCCTACTGGACCGACATGATCTGCACCACCTACGTGCAGCTCGAATGCGATGCGCCGCGTGGCTACCGCTTCGGCGGCTCCATCCAGAGCCACCACCTGCCGGGGCTGGACCTGTCGGTGGTGCGCTCCTGCGCGCAACGCGTGGTGCGCACGCCGAGCTTCATCTCACGCGCCACGGACGACTGCTTCATCGTAAGCCTGCAGACCAAAGGGCACGGCGTCATCTCCCAGGACGGGCGCGACGCCGCCGTCGCCCCCGGCGACTTTGCGCTGTACGACAGCACGCGGCCCTACACCCTGCAGTTCAGCGAGGACTTCGAGGAGATCGTGCTCAAGCTGCGCGGCGAGCAGTTGCGTGCGCTGGTGGCAGGCACCGAGCAGTTGACGGCCACCACCGTCTCGGGCCGCAGCGGGGCCGGGCACCTGATGGCCAGCATGGTCACCGCCTTGCGCGGCGAGGTGGACACCCTGCCCGCCGCCTCGGCCGCCGCCGTGGCCAGCGGCGTCATCAGCGTGCTGGTGGCCGGCCTGCAGTCGCTGCCCGCCTGCAGCCGGGCCGAGCCCTCGACCATGGGCGCCTACCATGTGGCGCGCATCAAGCGGCACATCGACGGCCGGCTGCGCGACCCGGCGCTGACCATCGAATCCGTGGCGGCCGACCTGGGCATGTCCAGCGGACACCTGCACCGATTGTTCAAGACCGAGCCGCAGTCGCCCTCGCACTACCTCTGGGGCCAGCGGCTCGACGGCGCCAGCCGCGAGTTGCTGGATGCCCGCCGCGCCAAGACCTCGGTGGCCGAAATCGCGTTCGGCTGGGGCTTCAACGATGCGGCGCATTTCAGCCGGGCGTTCAAGGAGCGCTTTGGGCAATCGCCGCGGGGGTGGCGGGCACAGGGGCTGGCTGAAATCAGGGGCTGAGCGTCGGTACCATCGGCCCCATGCATGAACTGAATGCGAAAGACTTCTGCACGCTGACGCCGCTGCTCGAAGGGCTCCACGCGGGCACCGAGATCATGGGCGCCGTGTTGTCGGGCCATACCCGGGGCCGCATCTTTGTCCCGAAGGACGGGGACCTGCGCGCCGCCTTTGTCTACGACAACGGCTTTTGCGTGCTGGCGGGTGCCCTGCCCGACGCGCAGTTTGCTGCGGCCTGCCTGGACTGGTTGCAGCGGCCTGCCAGCCAGGACTTCTTCATCCTTTACCCGGGCCACGCCGGCTGGGAGCCGGTGCTCGACTCGTGCCAGGCGCCCGCCGTGGAAAAACTGCCGCGCGTGGCTTTCTCGTTCGACCGTAGCCGCTTTGCGGCACAGCGCACCGAGCAGCCCTTGCCGCCAGGCCATCGCATGGTGCCCCTGGATGCCGCGTTGCTGCGGCGGTTGGCCGAAGGCCCCTACCCCTTCGCGGCAGGCATGTGGGCTTGCGACGCGCAGTTCGAACGCGAGGGCATCGGCTTTTGCGTGCTCCATGAAGAGCGGGTGGCCAGCCTGTGCTACTCGGTGTTCGTGAAGGGGGCGCGGCACGACGTCGACATCTGCACCTTTGACGGCTACCGGCGGCGGGGCTTGGCCAGGGCCGCAGCCACAGCCTTCATCGATGCGTGCCTGCGGCGCGGGCTGGAGCCGGGGTGGGATTGCTTCAAGGGCAACCGGGCGTCGTACGAACTGGCCCAGGCCCTCGGGTTCGGTCCGGTCCACGAATTCGCGGTTTACGCCCAGGGGCTAGACGGTTGATTGCCGCCCCACCAGATGCAGTTCGGCAAACGGCATGTGGTGCATCAGCTCGCGCAGCAGCAGCAAGGTGGTGGCGAACTCCACGCTCTCTGGCAGGCCCTCGCTCGCAGCGGGCCGGCCTTCGGACACGGCGGCCAGGCGCTGGAACAGGCGCTCCATGGCCTCCAGCGTGAGCAGCATGGCGGGTGCACGCGGCACGCCAGCCAATTCGGCCACGGCCACCAGGTGCGGGTCGGTGGACCACCAAGCCCTACCCGACGCATGGCCCTGCACAACATACTGCCGGTGGGCCAGGTAGACCTCGTCTTCGACGCTGGCGATGGCGTTCTCCAGCTCCAGCGGGGTGGGCACGTCGCGCCTGAAGAAGGCCCGGGCGGTCCGGTGGGTGCCCAGGGCCAGGGTGATCGCGGCACCATGCGGGGCAGCGCCAGCGGCGTCCACCGGCACGATCAGCGTGCGCTCCGGCCCCACGTACAGCAGCGTGAGAGGCCGCCAGGGCTCGCAGTGGGTCTGCAGCAGTTGCAGGTCGCAAGCCGTGTCGAGGGCTGTGGCGCCATCGGTGGCAGGAAGCGGGTAGCGAGCGAACATGGCGTGGTCCATCACCCTTGGCGCGCACCGCCCTCACCGCTGCCGCCATAGCTGCTGCCGGGCCCGCCAGACTGCTGGGTGCCCGGCTGGTCGGCCTGTTGCTGGGCCCGCGCGAGGGCGGGCATGTAGTGCATGCGGTGGTGCATCTCCACCGTCAAGGCCTCGATGCGTTCGCTGAGCTTCCTGGTCATCTCGGTCAGGCGGGTGTTCTGCTCCAGCAGGTCGAGCAACTGGGCAGTGTTCTGGGTGGCGATCGCCTGGCGCTGCTCGGTGGCCCGGGCCAAATCTTCGCGGTGCTGGGCATCGGCGTCGGCAAGCGCCTTGTCGCGCTCGGCCTGGCGCGTCTGCGCCAGCAGGATCAGGGGCGCGGCATAGGCTGCTTGCAGGCTGAATGCCAGATTGAGCAAGATGAAGGGGTAGGCATCGAATGGGGCCACGCCCGTCAGGTTGGCGATGACCCAGATTGCGACGAATGCGGTCTGCGCGGCCAGGAATTTGGGCGTGCCGAACACGCGGGCAAAGGCTTCGGCCTTGCGCGCGAAGCCGTCGTTGCCGAAGGCCGGGGACAGATGCTCATGCTTGCGCAGAAACCGCAGGTGGTCGACCACGGGGGGCGAATCCTGGGCGGGGGTGGTGGGCGCTGTGCCGGGGGCGGTGGATGTCGTCGTCATGCGAAGGACCTCATGCAAGCGGTGGGAACAGGGCTGGGCGTGCCGGGCAGCACAGGCTTGGTTGCCACTCTACCCTGCAGCGCCCCGCCCCCTCGGTGCCTTCAAGTTCTGTGCCAGCAGGCGCAGGGATTGCGCGGGCCACAAGGCCACCCCCTTGCGCCGCCCCACTTCTGCCGCCCAAAGTGTGACTTTTGTGGCAACAACGCCCGCGGACTTGCGGCCAACTGGCCGCCCACGGTACCGCCCCATGGTGTGATGCGCGGCATGGCGCCAACCATCGCGCCGACAGGCGATGCCAGCGCGCGCCTACACGCGAGCGTCGGCACCCTCACTACATTGACCACATCGCCGCAGATCAGGCAGCGCCCGCCCAGACAGCCGGCCCATGCCAGGGACTGCGACGAACCATTCCGCCAGGGACACCACCATGCCCGACACCCTTATTGAACTGCGAGATATGCGAGACACGCCGATAAACGACCCAGAGCACGCCGCCGCCGGTGCCGCGTCCTCTGTGGGCCGCCGCATACTTCCCAACACCATTGGCGTGTTGGCGCTGGGCGCGGTGCTGTTCTTCACGGCGTGCTCAACGCATCCCCCAGCCGGCATTGAGCCGGTGGCGGGCTTCGACGCGCAGCGCTATGCGGGCCAGTGGTACGAGGTGGCCCGGCTGGACCACTCGTTCGAGCGCGGCCTGCAGCAGACCACGGCGAACTACCTCCCCAACCCCGACGGCACCATCCAGGTGATCAACCGCGGCTACGACCCAGGCCGCGACCGCTGGAAAGAGGCCGAGGGCAAGGCCCGCTTTGCCGGCGAGTCCGACAAGGGCGCCCTCAAGGTCTCGTTCTTCGGTCCCTTCTATGGCGGCTACAACGTGGTGGCGCTGGACCCGGACTACCAGTGGTCCATGGTGGTCGGCTCCAACCGCGGCTATTTCTGGATCCTGTCGCGCACCAAGACGCTGCCGCCCGGCGTGCGCGAGCAACTGCTGGCCAAGGCCCAGGCCCTCGGCGTGCAGGTGGACAAGGTGCTGTGGGTGGCCCAGGATGGCCCGGCTCCTGCAACCCCACCGAAGGGTTGAAAAACCCCACGCTGCGCTAAAGTTTTGCCGTCACCCTGCCGATAAGGCGGGCATGCAAGTCTCCTCTTCTTCATCGGCCGGCAAGGTGTCATCGGGTGGCGGCGGCAGCGAGATCGCCAAGCTGCAAAAGCAGCTGCAGTCGCTGACCGAAGAACTCAAGAACGTGGCCACCTCCGACATGGACGCCAAGGCCAAGAAGGAGAAGGTCAAGCTGCTGCAGACCCAGATCCAGATGGTGCAGGCGCAGATCAGCGCCATCCAGCGCGCACGCCAGCAGGAGCAGCAGGACGCCCAGGCCCGCAAGGCCGAAGCGGCCGCCCAGTCGGCGCGCGAGCAGCGTGCCAGAACTGAAACCCAATCCTCCACCAGCCTGGGCAGCCAGCTCGATACCTACGCCTGATCCCTCAGGATCGACCAGCGGGAATGCCGAATTTGCGCAAGCGGTAGGCCAGCGTGGCGCGGCTGATGCCCAGCAGGCGGGCGGCAGAGGCCACGTTGCCGGCGGCGCTGTGCAGTGCCTGGCGCAGCAGTTGGGCCTCGGCCTGGTGCAGCGGGGCCACCCCGGGCATGGCCGCTGCAGCGGCCTGGGTTGCCGGGGCGCTGCCCCCCGCCCAGGGCATGTGCAGGGTGGCGGTGCTGTCGGCGCCCAATTGCAGGGACATCACGCCGGTGCCAGGCTGCTCGCCGCTGCTGAACAGGTGGTGGGGCGCGATGGGTTCACCATCGTTGACGAGGATCACGCTGCGCTCGATGAGGTTCTGCAACTCGCGGATGTTGCCCGGAAAAGGGTAGTTGAACATGGCTTTCACCGCTGCCTGGCTGAAGCCCGGGCCCTGGCGCCGGTGCTTGCGCTGGTAGTGCGCGAGAAAGTGGCTCATCAGCAGAGGGATGTCATCGCGCCGGTCGCGCAGCGGCGGCAGGTGGATGGGAAAGACGTTGAGCCGGTAGTACAGGTCTTCGCGGAAAGTGCCCTCGCGCACGGCCTGGCGCAGGTCCACATTGGTGGCGGCCACCACGCGCACGTCCACCGTGATGGTGCGCGTGCCGCCCACCCGCTCGATCTCGCCTTCCTGCAGGGCCCGCAGCAGTTTGCCCTGGGCCACCAGGCTGAGGGTCGCGATCTCGTCCAGGAACAGGGTGCCGCCGTGGGCGCGCTCGAACCGCCCGGGCCGCGATGCGCCCGCGCCGGTGTAGGCGCCGCGCTCCACGCCAAACAGCTCGGACTCCACCAGCGTCTCGGGAATGGCTGCGCAATTGAGCGCCACGAAGGGCTGGGCGCCCCGTGGGCTGATGCGGTGCAGCATGCTGGCAAACATCTCCTTGCCCACGCCGGACTCGCCGGTGAACAGCACGGTGGCAGCCGTGGGGGCCACGCGCTGCAGCATGTGGCAGGCGGCATTGAAGGCCGATGAGGCGCCCACCATGGTGGCGCCATCGGAGGTGGGAGCCCCTGCCAGGGCCACCGAACCCGGCGAAGCCCCCAGGGTGCCCTTGCGCGATGGCGCCCGGGCGGCAGCGGGCGGGGTGCCTACGAAGTCCTGCGCGTTCAGGTAGAACAGGTCCTGCCCGGGGTCATCCCAGCGCTCGGCCGACTTGCCGATGACGCGGCAGTGCGCCGAGCCCGACGAGCGGCACTCCACCTCACGGAACACGATCATGCGGCCAAACAGCGTGCTCACGTAGCCCGTGGCATAGCCCACCTGCATCCAGCAGGCCGGAGATCCGCCCACGCCGTAGGCGGCGATGTGCTCGTCGTCCTCGCTGGAGTTGTGCCAGATGAACTCGCCTTCGTAGTCACCGGTCTCGGCGTCGTAGCGCACGTGGACCACCTCCACCTGGACCACCCCTTCCAGCGCATGCAGGCGGGTGCCGGCGATGGCGGCCGCCGGGGGGTCGGCGTCAGGCCACTGCTGGCGCACCATGCGCGCATCGCGCGCGCCACCGACGTAGCCGGCGCGGGTGAGCAGGCCGCGCGCCTTGTCCAGGCCAATGCTGTCGATCAGCTCGCGCCTGAGCGAGCCCAGGGCCTCCGAGTGCAACAGGATCATGCGCTGGTCCTGCAGCCAGATGCGGCCGTCTCCCGGCGAGAAGAACAGGCATTCGCTGATGTCTGCCACCGTGGGGTGGGCGTGATGGCTCACGCCCACGGTGTCAAACCCGCCCAGCGCGCCCGGCAGCGCAGGCCCCGGCAATGCGGCGGACTGGCCTGTGGCGGTGCTGCGGTTCAGATCGGCCAGAGAGACACGGCGTCTGGGCATGGTGGTTACCAGGAAGTGATCGAAAAGTGATCATTTGAGCAATTTCCATTGCTCAAATTGCTTATTGATAGTAACTATTTTTGCGCAAAAAGTCGCCTGATCCAGCCGCTTGGCGGCCTAGGGAAAGTCCGTAGCCGCGCCTCTCAAAAAGCAGGTGCCAGAGGCTGTTTTCGGCCGCCTTGCCCACGGGGCTGGTACGCCCGTTGCAAATCCCTGTGCAGTCGCCGCCGCAGTGCGCGCCGATTCTTTCAACCAAGGAGCAATGCAATGGGTGTTTCAGAAAAACCAGGCCTGCTGGACAACCGCCTGTGGGCGGGCAAGGCCTTCGACGGGGCATGGACCACGGCGCTCAAGGAGGTGCGCGACGTGCTGGAGCCGGCCACGGGCCAGGTGCTCGGCCGCGTGGGCATTGCCGATGCACAGGACATGCAGGCCGCCATCGGCCTGGCGCACCGGGCGCAGCCGGCCTGGGCAGCGCTGGGCCCGCGCGAGCGCGCCGCCGTCTTCCACCGGGCATCCGCCGTGTTCCAGCAGCACTTTGACGAGCTGGCGCTGGCCATTGCCCGCGAAACCGGGGGCATACTGGCCAAGGGCCAGCACGAGGTGCGCGAGGCCATCACCCTGTGCCAGTTGGCCGCCAGCCTGCCCATGCAGGCCCAGGGCCAGGTGCTGCCCAGCACCCCGGGCCGCCTGTCGATTGCGCGGCGCGTGCCGCATGGCGTGGTGGGCGTGATCTCGCCATTCAACTTTCCGCTCATCCTGGGCCTGCGCTCGGTGGCCCCGGCCCTGGCGCTGGGCAACGCCGTGGTGCTCAAGCCGGACACGCGCACCCCCGTGAGCGGTGGCTTCATCATGGCCCGGGTGTTCGAAGAGGCCGGGCTGCCCGCCGGCCTGCTGCAGGTGCTGCCGGGCGACGCGGCTGCCGGCGAGGCGCTGGTGGTGGACGCGCGCGTGCCCATGATCGCCTTCACCGGCTCGCCTGCCGTGGGCCGCCGCATCGGCGCGCTGGCGGGGCAGCACCTCAAGAAGGTGTCGCTGGAGCTGGGTGGGGCCAACAACCTCATCATCCTGGAAGACGCAGACCCCGACGCGGCGGCCAGCGCAGCGGCCTTTGGCGCATGGTTCCACCAGGGCCAGATCTGCATGGCCGCCAACCGCATTCTGGTGCACGAGTCGATTGCCGACGCCATCCTGCAGCGCCTGGTGGGCAAGGCCACGCACCTGGCCGTAGGCGACGGCGCCAGCGGCCAGGTGGCCCTGGGCCCGATGATCGATGCGAAGCAGCTCGAACGCTTTGACCGGGTGATCCACGACAGCATCCAGCAGGGCGCCAGGCTCGAAGCGGGTGGCACCTACCATGGTCTGTGCTACCAGCCCACGGTGCTCTCGGGCGTCAGGCCCGGCATCCGTTCGTTCGACGAAGAGCCGTTCGGCCCAGTGGCCAACCTCGTCACCTTCCGCACTGACGATGAGGCCGTGGCCCTGGCCAACACCAGCCAGGGGGGCCTGTCGGCCGCCGTCATCAGCCCCAGCGTGGGCCGCGCCATGGCCATCGGCCAGCGCCTGCGCGCGGGCATGGTTCACATCAACGACCAGACCGTGAACGACGACTGCACCAACCCCTTCGGCGGCCCCGGCCTGGGTGGCAACGGCGGCAGCGTGGGCGGGCCGGCCGACATGGACGAGTACACGCAGTGGCAGTGGATCACCGTCAAGGACACGCCGCCAGCCTTCCCTTTCTGACCGACAGAACGACACCCTTTCCCCCCAAAAATATCCACAGGAGACAAATACATGGCATTGCACAACAAGACCATCGTCGTCACGGGTTGCTGCTCGGGCATTGGCGCCGACTTCGCCAAGCTGGCGCGCCAGCAGGGCGCCCGCGTGATCGGCGTGGACCGCAACGCCCCCACGCTCACCCTGGACGGCTTCATCCAGGTGGACCTGGGCGACCCCGCTGCCATCGACACCGCCGTGGCGCAACTGCCCGCCCAGGTGGACGCGCTGGCCAACATTGCCGGTGTGCCCGGCACCGCGCCCGCCGAGCTGGTGGGCCGGGTGAACTACCTGGGACTGCGCCACTTCACCCAGCGCGTGCTCGAACGCATGCCTGTCGGCAGCTCCATCGTCAACATCGCATCCATCCTGGGCGCTGAGTGGCCCGCACGGCTGGAACTGCACCGCGCTCTGGGCGCTACCGCCAGTTTCGAGGCTGGCGCGCAGTGGCTCGCCAGCCACCCGGTGCCCCAGGAGACCTGCTACCAGTATTTCAAGGAGGCGCTGATCGTCTGGAGCACCACCCAGTCGCAGAAGATCTTCATGCAGCGCGGCGTACGCATGAACTGCGTGGCCCCGGGCCCGGTGTTCACCCCCATCCTGGGCGACTTCGTGCAGATGCTGGGCGCCGAGCGCGTGGAAAAGGACGCGCACCGCATGAAGCGCCCGGCCTTCAGCGACGAGGTGGCGCCCGTGATCGCCTTCCTGTGCAGCGACGCGGCGCGCTGGGTCAGTGGCATCAACCTGCCTGTGGATGGCGGGCTGGCTTCGACTTATATCTGAACGGGGGATAGCCCATGTCCGCACAACAGCTTGAGGCCATCCTGCAGATGGCAGCCCAGAACCCACCACCAGCACAGGCCAGCCCCGCGCAGCTGCGCGCCTGGTTTGATGCCAGCAACTCGCAGATGCCCCCGGCGCAGGGGCTTTCCATAGAGACCCTGCGCATACCCAATGCGGTGGGCGGCACCATGGCGGCAGAGTTGCTCAGCACGCCGCAAGCCGACCCGCGCAAGCTCATCATCTACTACCACGCAGGGGGCTTCGTGTTCGGATCGCTGGCCTCGCACCGGGCGCTGTGCTCGTACCTGGCACAGTTCAGCGGCGCGCAGGTGCTCAACGTGGACTACCGGCTGGCCCCGGAACACCCGGTACCTGCAGCCCACGACGATGCCCTGGCGGCCTACCAGTGGGCGCTGGCCAACGGCTACACCGCGTCGGCCATTGCGCTGGCGGGCGACTCCGCGGGCGGCAACCTGGCCTTGTCCACCGCAGTGCGCGCCCGCAACCAGGGGCTGGCCCTGCCGGCGGCCATCGCGGCCTTGTCACCGGCGCTGGACCTGGCTTCGGACGGCGAGTCCCACCGCACGGTGGATGACCCGTTCATCACCCGCGAGCTCATGGGATTTTTCAATGCCATGTATGTGCCCGGTGGCGATGTGCGCGCACCCACCGTCACGCCGTTCTACAGCGCCGAGCTGCAGGGCCTGCCGCCGGTGCAACTGCAGGTGGGTGGCCGGGAGAGGCTGCGCGACGACGCCGTGACCATGGCCGGGCGCCTGAAGGCGGCGGACGTGGAGGTCGAATGCAGCGTGTGGGACGGCATGGTGCATTGCTGGCAGCTGTTTGCGCCCGTGCTCGATGAAGCGATGGCATCGCTGGAGCAGGCCGGGCGCTTCATGGCCGCACGCCAGCGCACCGCCCCTGCCTGACACAGGCACAGCCCCCGGCAGGACGTGGGCGGCTACCTGGCCCGACAATGGAGCGACGACAAGCTGGGTGGCGTGGCGCTGGCGGGCTCGCGAACCTCAGTCCAACCCGGCGGACTCCACCAGCCGCTGCGTATAGGGGTGCTGCGGCGCGTCGAGCACCTGGTCCACAGGGCCGCTTTCGAGCACGTTGCCGTCCTTCATCACCAGCACCTCGTGCGCCATGGCGCGTATCACCTGCACATCGTGGGTGATGAGCAGGTAGCTCAGGCCCTTTTCCTTCTGCAGGCGCTGCAGCAGTTTGAGCACCTGCTGCTGGATGGTGACGTCGAGGGCACTGGTGGGTTCATCGAGCACCAGCAATTGCGGCTGCACGATGAGGGCGCGCGCAATGGCCAAGCGCTGGCGCTGGCCGCCCGAGAATTCATGGGGGTAGCGCGCCAGCAGACCGGGAAACTGCGCCTCGGTCAGGCCCACCTCTGCCAGGGCCGCCTCCACGCGCGTGCGCCGCTCGGCCACGCTGAGCGTGGGCTCGTGCACACGCATGCCCTCGCCCACGATCTCTTCCACCGTCAGGCGTGGCGACAGCGACGAGAACGGGTCCTGGAACACCACCTGCACCTTGCGGCGCAGTTGCTGGTTGGCCGGTGAATTGCGCATGGCCGGCGCCTGCCAGCCCTGCCCCGCCACCTGCAGTGTTCCGCCAAAAGGCAGCAGCCCCAGGATGGCCTGGGCCAGGGTGGACTTGCCCGAGCCCGATTCACCCACCACGCCGAGCGTGCGGCCCGGCGGCAGCGCCAGGCTGGCGCCCTGCACGGCCACGAACTCGCCCTTCTTGAACCAGCCGCGCAGGCCGGGCAGCGGCGTGGGGTAGACCACGCGCAGGTCGCTGGCCTGCAGCACGGGCGGCGTGCCAGGCGCGGGCGCGGCCTCGGTCACGTCGCGCTGGGGTTGGCTTTGCATCAGCTTGCGGGTGTAGGCATGCTGCGGGGCGCCGAACACCTCGGCCACGGCGCCCTGCTCCACCAGCACGCCCTGCTCCATCACGGCTACGCGGTCGGCAAAGCGGCGCACCAGGTTCAGGTCATGCGTGATGAGCAGCACGGCCATGCCGGTCTGGCGCTGCAGGTCGGACAACAGGTCCAGGATCTGGCCCCGCAAGGTCACATCAAGCGCGGTGGTGGGCTCGTCGGCCAGCAGCAACTGCGGCTCGCTGGCCAGGGCCATGGCGATCATGGCGCGCTGGCGCTGCCCGCCCGAAAGCTGGTGCGGGAAGGAGTTGGCCCGGCGCGCGGGCTCGGGAATGCCGGTCTTGGCCAGCAGTTCGATGGCCGCCTGCGCGCACTGCGCGCCCGTGAGGCCCTTCTTGAGCTGCAGGATCTCGGCGATCTGCTGGCCCACGGTCATCAGCGGGTTCAGCGCCGTCATGGGCTCCTGGAACACCATGGCGATCTCGCCGCCGCGCACGCCGCGCATCTCGCGCTCGCTCAGGGCCAGCAGGTCGCGCCCACGCAGCAGGGCCTGGCCGCTGACCCGGGCATCCCCGGCCAGGCGCAGCAGGCTGAGCGCGGTGATGGTCTTGCCCGAGCCGGACTCACCGACCAGGGCCAGCTTTTCGCCGGGGGCGATGCTGAAGCTGGCGCCGCTCACGACTTCCTTGGTGCCGAAGTGCACATGGAGATCCCGCACATCGAGCAAAGGGCCCGAAGCTGCCGTGCCTGGATGGGATGCGGTGCTCACTTGTCGGCCTTTCGCGGGTCCAGGGCGTCGCGCAGCGCATCGCCCATGAAGGTCAGCAGCAGCAGGGTGATCACCAGCACGGCAAAGGTGCTCAGCGAGATCCACCAGGCGTCGATGTTGTTCTTGCCCTGGCTCAGCAGCTCGCCCAGGCTGGGGGTGCCCGGGGGTACGCCCAGGCCGAGGAAGTCGAGCGCCGTGAGCGAGAGGATGGCGGCGCTCATGCGAAACGGCAGGAAGGTGACCACCGGCGTCAGACTGTTGGGCAGGATGTGGCGCCAGATGATCTGTGCGTTGCTGACGCCGAGGGCGCGCGCGGCCTTCACGTAGTCGAGCTGGCGGTTGCGCAGGAATTCGGCCCGCACATAGTCCGACAGGCCCATCCATCCAAAAAGGGACAGCAGGATGAGCAGCAAGGAGATGCTGGGTGCAAACAGCGCACTGAAGATGATGAGCAGGTACAGCTCGGGCATGGAGCCCCAGATCTCGATGAAGCGCTGGAAGGCCAGGTCCGTCTTGCCGCCGAAGAAGCCCTGGATCGCGCCGGTGAGGATGCCCAGCACCGTGCCGATGAAGGTCAGCGCCAGACCGAACAGCACGCTCACGCGAAAGCCGTAGAGCAGTTGGGCCAGCATGTCGCGCCCCCGGTCATCGGTGCCCAGCCAGTTGTCGCGTGTGGGGGCCGAGGGGTTGGGCTCCTTGGCGAAGTAGTTGAGGGTGCTGGGACCGTAGGTGTTGAGGGTGTAGAGGGCCCAGTTGCTCCCCGCGCTCAGCCGTTCCTGGATAAAAGGGTCCAGGTAGTCCGTCGGGGTCTCGAAGTCGCCGCCGAAGGTCTTTTCGGGGTAGGTCTGGAGCATGGGGAAGTAGGTCTGCCCCTCGTAGCGCACGATGAGCGGCCGGTCGTTGCTGACCACCTCGGCGGCCAGGCTGATGACCACCAGCACACTGAAGATGACCATGCTCCAGAAGCCCAGGCGGTTGCGCTTGAAGCGCAGCCAGGCCCGGCGCGAGGGAGAAAGGGACACGGGGGCGGCGGAGGCCGCAGGCGTGGCAGCAGCGGTGCTGATGGAAGGACTTGCAGAGGGCGCGTTCATGCGGTCAGTCAAACTTCACGCGGGGGTCAACCCACACATAGCAAAGGTCGCTGATGAGCTTGGTGATCAGGCCGATCAGGGTGAAGAGGTACAGCGTGCCCAGCACCACGGGATAGTCGCGGCGGATCACGCTCTCGTAGCCGAGCAGGCCCAGGCCGTCGAGCGAGAACAGGGTTTCGATGAGCAGGGAACCCGCGAAGAAGGCACCGATGAAAGCCGCTGGAAAGCCGGTGATGATGGGGATCAGGGCATTGCGGAACACGTGCTTCCACAGCACCTGCCGCTCCGACAATCCCTTGGCCCGCGCCGTCAGCACGTACTGCTTGCGGATCTCTTCGAGGAAGGCGTTCTTGGTGAGCATGGCCGTCACGGCAAAACTGCCAGCCACCATGGCCGTCACCGGCAGCGTGATGTGCCACAGGTAGTCCACGATGCGCGCCCCCCAGCTCAGTTGCTCCCAGTTGGAGGACACCAGCCCGCGCAGCGGGAACCACTGCAGTTGACCGCCGAAGATGACCAGCAGTGCCACCCCGAGCACGAAGCCCGGTATGGCATAGCCCACGAGGATGAGCAGCGTGGTCACCAGGTCGAAGCGCGAGCCCGCACGCACCGCCTTGGCCACCCCCAGCGGCACGGCCACCAGGTAGCTGATGAAGAAGGTCCACAGCCCCAGGCTGATGGATACGGGCAGCTTCTCCTTCACGAGCTCCCACACGTTCTTGTTCTGGAAGAAGCTCTTGCCCAGGTCGAAGCGCGCGAACTGTCCCAGCATGGTGAAGAAACGCTCGTGCGCGGGCTTGTCGAAGCCGTAGAGCGCCTTGATCTGCTCCACCCGCTTGGGGTCCACGCCCTGGTCACCACGGTAGACCATGCCGCCACCCTCCGCTCCCCGCCCCTTGCCCGCCGCGGCACGGGCCTCGGCCATGTACTGCTCCACCGGGCCGCCCGGCACAAACTGGATCACCGCGAAGGTCAGAAGCAGCACGCCCAGCAGGGTGGGCAGCATGAGCAGCAGGCGTTTGGCGATGTAGGCAAGCATGGCGTGTGGCTAGGCTCCAGTGGTCAGGGCTGCATCGGGGGCTGGGCCGTCATGGCTTGATGCTCCACCAGGAGAACATCAGCCATTCCTCGGCCTTGGCATACGGGGGCATGGGCTCCTTGTAGGCCAGGCGCTGCTGGTTGTAGACCACACGGTGCGACGAGAGCGTCCACTGCGGGATCAGGTAGTGGCTGTGCATGATCACACGGTCCAGCGCGCGGCAGGCGGGCAGCAGCTGGGCCTTGCTGTTGGCGCGCGTGAGTGCGGTCACGATGGCATCCACGGCCGGACTCTTCACGCCTGAATGGTTGCTGGCGCCCTCCACATCGGCGCGCTTGCTGCCGAAGTATTCCTGCATCTCCTGCCCAGGGTTGTAGGTGCCCTGGTAGTTCAAGGTGATCATGTCGAAGTCGAACTTGTCCATGCGCTGCTGGTACAGCGCGAAATCCGCCGCCGTGAAGCGCAGGGTGATGCCCAGCTTCTCCAGGTTGCGCATCCACGGCGCCAGGCCACGGGCTCCGCCCTCGCGGCTGTCCAGATACTCGATCACCATGGCATCGCCCTTGGCGTTGCGCAGGGCACCGTCGCGGTAGGTCCAGCCGGCATCGGCCAGCAGTTGGCGCGCGCGGCGCAGGTTCTCGCGCAGCGAATGGCCTTCGCCCTCGGTCACGGGCGGCTGGTACATGGGGCCGAACACGGCATCGGGGATCTTGCCGCGCCAGGGCTCCAGCAGCTGGAGCTCTTCGGGTCCGGGGGTGCCGGTGGCCTGGCAGTCGGTGTTGCCGAACAGGTCGGTCACGCGCGGGTAGCCACCGTAGAACATCTGCCGGTTCATCCACTCGTAGTCGATGGCCAGGCCCAGCGCCTCGCGTACGCGCGGGTCGCTCAGCATGGGCCGGCGGGTGTTGAGCACATAGCTCTGGAAGCCCGCTGGCAGGCGGTGCTTCATGTCCTTCTTGACCAGCACGCCCTGCTTGAACAGCTTGCCGTTGATGCGGCGCGCCCAGTCGCCTGCCGAGTACACGGTCATGAAGTCGAACTCTCCCGCCTTCACGGCTTCCAGCCGGGCGGTGTTGTCCTTGTAGATCTTGACGGTGATGTTGTCGAAGTTGAACGCACCCTTGTTCACGTTCAGGTTGCGGCCCCAGTAATTGGGGTCGCGGGTGTAGGTGACGTCGCGGCCGAAGGCCACCGGACCGATGCGGTACGGGCCACTGCCGATGGGGATGTCGGTCACGATCTCATCGAAGGGCTTGGCCTTGCCGTCCGCCTGGCGGCCCCAGGCGCGGCTGAAGATAGGCAGGCTGCCCACCGTGAGCGGCAGTTCGCGGTTGGGCAGCTTGAAGCGAAAGCGCACGGTGCGCTTGTCGATCACGTCCACGCCGGCCACTTCCTGCAGCAGGGTGGCATAACCCGGCGAGGCCTGGGGGCTGATCAGCATCTCGTAGGTGTGTTTGACGTCCGCCGCCTCCACCGCGCTGCCATCGTGAAAGCGTGCCTCGGCCCTCAGGCGGAACGTCACGCTCAGGCGGTCGGGCGCCACGTCCACGTCCTCGGCCAGCAGGCCGTAGCCCGAAGCGGTCTCGTCCATGGAGCCCGTGAGCAGTGTCTCGAACAGCAGGTCCGACAGGTAGGCCGGCGGCGACCCCTTCATGGTGAAGGGGTTGTACTTGTCAAACGTGGAGTAGCGCAGGTTGCTCACCATGCGCAACTCTCCCCCCTTTGGTGCATCGGGGTTCACGTAGTCGAAGTGGGCAAAGCCGGGCGGGTACTTGAGGTCACCCCACAGCGCATAGCCATGCGCAGCCCAGGCCGGTGCCGTGCAACAACCCATCAGCAAAAAAGTG
The DNA here is from genome assembly GCF_034519795.1 of Acidovorax sp. Classification (GTDB taxonomy): domain Bacteria; phylum Pseudomonadota; class Gammaproteobacteria; order Burkholderiales; family Burkholderiaceae_C; genus Acidovorax. The sequence goes on along the minus strand of NZ_JAXHOB010000007.1, from coordinate 114,659 downwards.
AGCCAAAACCGCATGCGACAATTCTGCACTACGTTCGGCCGGCTCTGCAGCGGATGGCGCATATCCATACGCGGTGATCGCCCCCGGCCCTTCATCGCCATTTTTACCATTCATTTCCCCCCAAAATTCCACAGGAGAACGAACCATGGGTTTTCTGACCGGCAAGAAACTGCTCATCACGGGCGTGCTGTCCAACCGCTCCATCGCCTATGGCATCGCCAAGGCCTGCCATGCCCAAGGCGCAGAGCTTGCCTTCAGCTACGTGGGCGACCGCTTCAAGGAGCGCATCACCGACTTCGCCGCCGAGTTCGACTCCAAGCTCATTTTTGACTGCGACGTGGGCAGCGACGAGCAGATCGACCGCATGTTCGCCGACCTGGCCCAGGTGTGGCCGAAGTTCGACGGCTTCGTGCACAGCATCGGCTTCGCTCCGCGCGAGGCGATTGCCGGTGATTTTCTGGAAGGCCTGTCGCGCGAATCGTTCCGCATTGCGCACGACATCAGCGCCTACAGCTTTCCGGCCATGGCCAAGTCGGCCCTGCCCTACCTCAACGAAAAGTCGTCGCTGATCACGCTGAGCTACCTGGGCGCACTGCGCACCATCCCCAACTACAACACCATGGGCCTGGCCAAGGCCAGCCTGGAAGCCAGCGTGCGCTATCTGGCCGAAGCGCTCGGCCCCAAGGGCATGCGTGTGAACGGAATCAGCGCCGGGCCGATCAAGACGCTGGCTGCGAGCGGGATCAAGGACTTCGGCAAGCTGCTGTCGATGGTGGCGGATTCTTCTCCATTGCGCCGCAATGTGACGATTGAGGACGTGGGGAATGTGGCGGCGTTTTTGCTGTCGGATCTGGCCGGGGGGATGACGGCCGAGATCACGTATGTGGATGGTGGGTTCAGCCAGACGGCTGGGGTTAGCCGGGATACCGTGGGCTGATTTTCTTGGTTGTCTTGAAGCTTCGCGGCTCTTTGGCTGTGGGTGCTTCTGTTTTTCTTTGAGGGCGGAGGCCGGGTCTCGGCCCGGCGGCCGAGGTACCTTTCTTTGCGTCGCCAAAGAAACGTACCCCAAAGAAAGGCGACCCCGCTGCCCGTGTCCCCCATCGCCCTATCGGGCGTTGGGGGCAGCCTGCGATGCTCGGACCTGGGGTGACGCCGAAGAACTCCCTGCGCTGCCTCTGCGAGGCAGCTCCGGTCAAACAGCTTCGGCGAGCCAGATGACGATGCGCGTGTCCTTCGGCACGCGCTCACCCCAGGCCCTGCGCTTCTCGGCACGGTCAGAAGGGGGTGGGAGCGGGCTCCACTCGGGCCATTGCTTCGCTCGGCCTGGGCAGAGCCATCGCGCCCGAGCCGTCGGCAGCGCGCATCGCGCGCGCAACCGACACCCGGCGTAGCTGCGAAGCAGCGAAGCAGCAGCCGTATTTGACCCCGCTCCCCACCCCTGCTGGCTGCGCCGAGAAGCGCAGGGGCTGGGGTGGGTGCGTGTGCCGAAGGACACACGCACTTCGTGCTCTAGCTTGCCGATGCTGTCTGAGCGGAGTTCGAAGAACGCAGCGAGTTCATCGGCACCACCCCAGATCCGAGCATCGCAGGCTGCCCCCATTCGCCCGACAGGGCGAATGGGGGACGCAGACTGGGGGTCGCCTTCTCTTTGGTGACTTTCTCTTGGCGACCAAGAGAAAGTTACTGCGCCGCCGGGCGCACATCCCGGCCTCCGCCCTAAAACCAGGCAAAGAGCAACCACAGCCAACAAATCAACGATGGCTCAGCCTACGCACAGCCCAGTCCCCGAGACTCTGCACCGCCTGCACAAAAAAGATCAACACCAGCACCACCGCCAACATGATCTCCGGCAGAAACCGCTGGTACCCATAGCGAATCCCCAGATCCCCCAACCCACCACCACCAATGGCCCCGGCCATGGCCGAGTACCCGGTCAGGCTCACGAAGGTGATGGTCAAGCCAGCAACGATGCCAGGCAGAGCCTCCGGCAACAGCACCTTCCAGACGACCTGGCTGGTCGTCGCCCCCATGGCCTGGGCCGCCTCAACCAGCCCATGGTCCACCTCGCGCAACGCAGCCTCCACCAGGCGCGCGACGAAGGGCGCAGCGGCAATGGTCAAAGGCACCACGGCCGCCGCCGTGCCGATGGACGAGCCCGTGATGAAGCGCGTGAACGGGATGATGGCCACCAGCAAAATGATGAACGGCGTGGAGCGCACGGCATTCACCAGCCAGCCCACGAGCTTGTTCACGGGGCTGTTCTCCAGCACGCCGCCCTGGTCGGTGAGGCGCAGGAAGACGCCCAGCGGCACACCCAGCAGGCCGCCGACGAGACCGGAGATGCCCACCATGATGAGCGTCTCCCAGAGCGACGAGGCGAAGAGCTCCAGCATGGCGGGAGTGAAATGGTCAAACATGGCTTCTTGCCTCTTCAGGTTTCAATGGTGACTTCTTCGACCGCGACGCCGCCGGCGCGCAGGTGCTCCACAGCGCCGCGCAGGCGCGCGGGCTCGCCGCTGGCGTAGACGGCCAGCGAGCCGAACGTCTCGTCCTGGATCTCGTCGACCTGGCCGTGCAGGATGCTCATGTCCACGCCGAACTCGCGAATCAGCTGCGACAGGATGGGCTGGTAGGCGCTGTCACCCGAGTACGACAGGCGCAGCAGCCGGCCGGTGTGGCCGGGCGCGGTGGTGGCCAACTGGCCGGTGAGCTTGCGCACGTGGTCGAGCACGCTGGCGGGCAGCTCCTGCGGCAGTATCTCGTCGATCAGGCTCTTGGTGATGGCCTGCTGCGGGCGGGTAAAGACCTCCAGCACCCGGCCCTGCTCCACGATGCGGCCGGCCTCGATCACGGCCACGCGGTCGGCCACCTGCTTGATGACCTGCATCTGGTGGGTAATGAGCACCACCGTGAGGCCCAGCTCGCGGTTCACCTGGCGCAGCAGGTCGAGGATGGCGCGCGTGGTCTCGGGGTCCAGCGCCGAGGTGGCCTCGTCCGAGAGCAGCACCTTGGGGCGGCTGGCCAGGGCACGCGCAATGCCCACGCGCTGCTTTTGCCCGCCACTGATCTGTGCCGGGTAGCGGTTGGCCAGGGCCGACAGGCCCACCAGCTCCAGCAGCGGGTTCACGCGCTCGCGGATGGCGGCCTTGTCCATACCCGCCAGCTCCAGTGGCAGCGCGGCGTTGTCGAACACCGTGCGCGAGGACAGCAGGTTGAAATGCTGGAACACCATGCCGATGTCACGGCGCGCCTCGCGCAGCTGCGCGTCACCGAGCTTGGTGAGGTCACGCCCGTTGACGATGACCTCGCCTTCCGTGGGTCGGTTGAGCAGGTTGATGACCCGCACCAGCGAGCTCTTGCCGGCACCGCTCTTGCCGATGATGCCGAAGACCTCGCCCGGGTTGATGTGCAGGTCGATGCCCCGAAGGGCTTCCACCGGGCCTTGTGGGCCCGGGTAAATCTGGGTGATACCCCGTAAGTCGATCATGAAACGCAAAGGGCCGCCGTACGCCTGTGGCGCCGGTTCGGCCCTGGATGAAAAGGATAAGGGAATGTACTATTGCAACATAAAGAAACCAACGATCAATAAATCAAGTAATAAGACATCAAAGTTATTTGGAAGCATCGCCCCCGCGCGCGCACTACGGCACGGCGGTCGCAGCGGGCAGGGATTCGTCGCCGCTGATCACCACCCGATTGCGGCCCGATTGCTTGGCAAGGTAGAGCGCCGCGTCCGCGGCTGAAAGCAAGGCATCCAGCGCCACCGGCACATCGGGCCCATGCGCCACCCCGATGCTGACCGTGAAGGCCAACGGCGTGCCATCCTCCAGCACGGTGGCATGCGCGGCACAGGCGTCGCAGATGCGCTGGGCCACTGCCCGGGCCACCGCAGCGGAGACGTCGGGCAGCAGCACCGCGAATTCTTCACCCCCCAAGCGGCCCAGCACGTCGGTGTCACGCAGGCAGCGGTTGACCAGTTGTGCAAAATCCGCCAGCACCAGATCACCAGCCGCATGCCCGTACACGTCGTTGACCCTCTTGAAGTGGTCGATATCGAGCATCAGCGCTGAAAATGCCCGCTGGCGGCCTGCCGTGGCGCGGAACAGCGCTTCGGCCTGATCGATGAAACCCGCCCGGTTGAGCACCCCGGTCAGGCGGTCGTGCGTAGCAGCTGAAGCGGGGCGCGAAAACTTGCGCCTAGCCCCTGCGATAAATTCTCAGGTACTCCGTTTCAACGGTCGTAAATAAATTTCATCCGTAGGGCGCGATAACAACTAGGCTCCCTCCGACTCCGTCACGATGAAGAGTCGATCATCTGCGGCGTCTAACTCTCTTTCCACTGCGGCTCTCGTGGGGTTTCCATCACTGTCCTTGTGCCACGTCGCATTCGGCTGAGGACCTGTGTTGATGAGTGTCTTGAGCACGTCAGCATCCTTTCCCAAGATGCGCATGACCCGAACTGAGCAATTCCATTCAACTGCGCATGACCACATCGTCTGGCACGGCGAATGGCGAATGATTAAGCGGAAGTAGCCTTTGGCCGTACCCACGGCTGCGATGAGCGGCCATTCCGCCGTGGTGTCCATGAACCACTTGGATCGTTGATCACCCCAGTTGCTTCTTGGGAAGTAGCCGGCGTTGTAGTGGTGTCGATGGGGGAAAAAGCCGCCGAGTTTCGAATGCTCACTGTAATGCGCCTCGAAGAAGAACGCGTCAAAGTGCATCTGCGCAAGTTTGTACGCACGATCTTCGTCGACCTGAGGCGGTGCTATGAAGCCGAAGGTAAAGGTGGCGCCGCCGAATTGCCCCTTAAGCTCGACTCTCTCCTCGCTCTTCGCGACCGAGCGTCCCGTCCTGCGACTCCCAGATCCGTGGGCCTTTCTTGCTACCTCAGAGGCAAGCATCGCCTCGACCTCAGGCGGCCTGCTTGCACTGCGCGGGATCATTGAGATCACCGAGATGTCGTCTTCAAGCTGGCTCTTTATGTCATTGCAGACCTTGCACGCATTGAGAATCAAATTGAACTGGTTCTCCATGGTGCCCTTGGGAACAAACTTGCGCCCGACAACATGTTCTTCGTTGATCACGGTGCCGGCGTCGAACTTGCGTCCACAGTAAGGGCAGTTCACGTTCCATAGTCGGACAGGACGGTTTTTAGGGTATGTAAGGTATTTGGTCATGCGTCACCTTCTAAAACAGCCCGGCCGGCTCGGCCTGGCGGTCCCAACTGTATATGACCAACTCGCCGCGCTCCACCCTATTGGCGCCGCCGCCAACGGTGTAGTCGATGCGCAGTTCCTCCATGTCGTAGGCGGCGAAGCACTGGCGGATGGCTGGGTGGTCGTTGATGCTGATGACGGCCTTGCCCTTGATCTCCTTGAGCCTGGCCGCCATCAGCTCGTACTGCTCCCAGGGGAATGGCACGCCATAGCCCTCGGTCTCCCAGTACGGGGGGTCGAGGTAGAACAGGGTGTGGGGGCGGTCGTAGCGGTCGACGCAGGCGGCCCAGTCGAGCTGCTCGATGTAGACGCCGTTGGCCAAGCGAAGGTGGGCGGCTGAGAGGTTCTCCTCGATGCGCAGCAGGTTGATGCTGGGGGCCGTGGTGGCGGTGCCCCAGGTCTGGCCGGCGACGCGGCCGCCGAAGGATTGCTGCTGCAGGTAAAAGAACCTGGCGGCGCGCTGCACGTCGGTGAGGGTCTCGGGGCGGGTCTCCTGCATCCACTTGAAGATCTGGCGGCTCGACAGCGCCCATTTGAACTGGCGGACGAACTCCTCCAGGTGGTGGGTGACCACGCGGTAGAGGTTGACCAGGTCGCCGTTGACGTCGTTGAGCACTTCGACCTCGGCGGGGTGGCGGGTGAAGAACACGGCCGCGCCGCCCGCGAAGACCTCGACGTAGCAGCTGTGGGCGGGAAAGCGGCTGAGCAGCAGCTCAGCCAGGCGGCGCTTGCCGCCGATCCAGGGAATGATGGGACTGGGGGCCATGAGAGGGTCCGTTGGGCGCTCTGCGGCGCTCGGGTGGGGGGCTCATGGCCCTCAGGGTGTTGACGGCCCCGCAACGGGGGCATTTGATGGTGAGGACGGTGTATTCGCCCTCGCCGAGCTTTTTGCGGCAGGCGCCACATCGAATTTCAGTCATTGCAAGCCGGTTTCTCTGGTTGAAACTTCCGATAGACTCGCCGCACTCTGATCAGGGTGGCGGGTCTTGCCGGGCTTGCAGGTCTACTCTGCGGGTTCGGGGCTCGGGCTGGTGTTAGCGCACCAGCACGGGTCGCCCGTCTTTTTTCTTCAGTAGGCCGCCTCCTCTCCTGCGGCCGCGAGCCACAGCAGCGAGCGGAAGTAGCGGTCCTCGGCTGCGACGATCTGGTGCAGCGTGCATGGGTCCACGCGGCGGCCTTCGAGCTGGCCGCCCGCCTCGGTGCAGAACTCGGAGCATGTGTCGCGCGAGGCCTTGTGCCGGAAGAACCAGGCCACGAAACCCAGGATCAGCTGCCAGTCGTACAGGGCGCCCTCCCGGCGCTTGAAATGGACAGCGGCCGCCAGGGGGTCGCGGCGGTACTTCACCAGGTCCCAGTGGGCCGGGTCCAGCTTGATGCGCTTGAGGCGCACGCCACCTCGGCGGCCAGGCCGGCGCGGAGACGTCGCTGGCAGGCGCTCCCAGGCCACGCTGCTGGCACACCACAGGGCGCCCGAAGCGTCGGGCTCACAGGTGCCATCGGGCATCAGGTGGTCGACACCATCGCCTGGCTCAAACACCACCTCGTTGTGGCTGTAAATGCCGTCCAGGCGCCAGCGAATCAGGCGGTTGGCGATGCCCTGCATGCCCGGGCGGATGGCTTTGTACGAGGCCAACAGCATCACGCACCTCCTATGCCCAACTGGGCGCGTACAGCGGCAACGAAGCCCGCCCAGGTCGCTTCAATGGCCTTGAGCGAAGCAGATCCCAGCGCGTTGCGCGCTTGCTCCTTACGCAGCAGCCGTTGCGTACGCAAGGTCTCCTGCGCTGTGCGCCAAGCGGCTGATACGGCCAGGATGTCATCCGCAGCCACCTGCGCCACCCAGCCCTTTGCCGCTGCATGGCTCTGCACCATGGGCGGCACCGGGCCCGTGTAGCCCGCATCCGCATAGGCCCGGCCCTCGGCTTCGGCGCGCTCGTACTCGGCCTGGCGCCGGCCCATCACTTGATCGTAGATGCGGTCCACGTCCGCGTCGATCCGCGCCACCAGCTCGGCCGAAGCCTCGGGCAGGTTTTCATAGGTGAGCAACTTGCCAGGGTCGGCATACAGGGTGCTCTGTGCCTGCCAGCCTGCGCGGTCGGGCATGTACCGGATGGGCTCCGTGCCGGAGAACACTACAGCCCCGTCTGCGTCTTTAAGCGTCCACATGTGCGCCCCCCTCACCCGGCCAGGCCGGCCAGCACCGCCGTGGAGCCGTACACATTGCCCTTGGTCCCTGCCGGCGCTGCAGAGCGGCGGTCGAACGCCTCGGCCGCAAAGCTCTGGTTGATCGCAAACTTGCCCGCCGTGGACAGCCGCACAGGCGCCCCGGCCGCCGCAGCAGCACTGGCCACGCCGATCACCGATGCGGCGGTCACGGAGGCCACTCCCTGAACGTAGTACAGCGAGGTGGACCGACCAGCATACCCAACCACCACCACCCCGCTGTCCAGCAGCTCGGCCCATACTTGGCCCACGCTGTTGCTGGCGTTGTTGATCGCGGTCAACTGCGTGCTCTCCAGTACCAACGACCCGTCCAGCGAGCGCACGTAGACTGCGCTAGTGGTGTTCAGGGTTTGGGCAAACACCACCGTAGCAGGCCCAGTACCGGGCCGGTCAAACAGCCGAGCGTGCAGCCCGCCCGTGCCGCTGTTGCCGGTCCGGACCAACAACCCCGTGTTGTCGTACTGGAGCATGGGGCTGGAGTTGTTGGAGCAAAAATAGAAGCCTCCCGCACTGCGAGCGCACAGACTTGCCTGGCCATGGTTCCCGCTGGTCACGCTGGGCAGCACCGTCACGGTGTTCAGCAGGTTGAGCGATGCATCGTAGATTTTGATCGACACCTGGGTCAGCACTGCCGGGTTGTTGGTCACGATGTTGCCGTTGCTCAGCTCGATGAGCTTGTGCTCGACGGCACCTTCAAACGCTTCGGCGCTGGTGCCGCCCTCGATCAGCCCGGCCCCCGACGTGACAGACACCAGGGCGCCCTGCAGCACGCCGGCCGCGTTGTAGCGACCCAGCTTGATGCCCTGGGTCGCGGCGGTACGTGCATAGCGCACGACGAAGCCGCCTGCCGCCAGCGCAAGAATACTGAAGTAGTTCGGCGTAGAACCAGCCTCCACCACCACCTCAGCGCCCTGCAGCACACCCGCCGCGCTGTAACGCTTGAATGCGGCGTTGCTCCCGCCGCTGTATGCCACCACCACCTCCCCGCTGGCCAGGGTGGTCAGGTTCCAATCCGTTCCCGCCGCCGCCGATGCAACGGTGCCGATGGCAAACGCCGCCGTGACCACCGCCCCGGTGGTCTTGTTGAGGACCGCGCCGTACAGTGAGGTTCCCTCGTTCCAGACGGCCATCACGTTGTCGGCGCCGGCCTTGGTCAGCCGCGCGTTGTTGACCGATGCTGACGTGGTCAAGGTGGACTTGAATTTGAGCGCGGCATTGGTGCCATACAGCGCAAAGGTGATGTTGGTGTTGGCGTTAGACCCATTGCCCGTGTACACCGTCGCCCAGCCGCCATCGGGCGTCGGCACGATGTTGCGCAGGCATAGGCCGTAGGCGCTTCCCGTGGTGCCGTACACGCCGGTATCGACATAGTTGTAGCCGCGCAGCGAGGTGGCGCCAGCCGCCGTGTTTTGCTGGGCAATGGTGTAGTCGGCCATCATCGTGCGCGCCAGTCCGTTGGTGGCCTCCAGCTTGACCAGGTCGCCGGCAGCGATGGCGGCGGCGGCAATCAGCGACAGCGGCTGGTCCGGCGCGTCGGGGGTGTTTGTAGCGATACGTCCCATGGTGATCAGTCCTCAAATCCGAAGGCAACTGCAGACACGCCCGCCGCGTTCGCGCGGGCAACCAGGTGCTGGCCCGGCCCGACCACGATGGCCGAGCGCTCCAGCACCGCATTGGGGCCAAGGTAGTAGTCGTACTCCAGCCACTCGGCGGCCGTGGGCGCCGCAGCGGCTGCGAGCGCCACGCGCACCAGGGCGCCATTGGCAGTGCGGTTGCACAGGCTCAGCGTCACCGTGCCCGCGACCCCGGTGGGGTTGTAGATCGTGGTGTTGGCATTGGCGGCGAGATCGGCCGCGCCTAGTTTTCCGATGGCCATGGGTCTCAAGCTCCTGCGAAGTAAAAGAGCCGCTTGCGCGGGGTGTTGTCGGGTGGGCCGCTCAGGGCCAAGGTCCAGCTGCTGTACGTGCCGGCGCCGCGCGAGCTGAGAACCAGCATCTGGGCTGCGCCGCTGGGTTTGTCGTAGGCCAGCAGCACGCCGTGCATCACGTTGTCAGCGTGGGCCAAGGTGACATAGGACCCAGCCACAAAGTCTTTGCCCGTCTCGATCTCGAAGCCGGGCTCTGAGCCCTCGCCCTCAATGGTCAACAGCGTGGTGCTGGTTGCCGAGGTGCCCGGGGCGTTGATGGCGGTCAGAGCATGTGCCAGAGCCTGGTCGCGCGCGGCCAAGGTCACCTCGGCCGCCGGCACCGCCACCTGGGCGGCCAGGTAGGCCGCCTGGGCGTTGTGGTGGACGTTGGCATTGGCGGCGTTCTGCAGGGGCACCTGGGCCACCACCTCGGCCACGTGCGCGTCGGCGCGTTCGGCGAAGTTCACCGGGTTGGTGAGGCTCGGGGGCGTGGAGAACGCCGGCAACGCCGTGGGAGCGACGGGGGCGATCAGGTCGGAGAGTCCGGGCATGGTCACATTTCCTCGATTTCAAGGTCGGCAGCGGCGTACAGCTTGTTGCTGGGCCGGATGGGGAAGCGGCGGTAGATGCCGTACAACAGGAACGCCTCGGCATAGGGGCTGTTCGGGTAGCGGGTCCACCCGGCCCAGAGCGCAGGCACGGCGTTGAGCTGCTCGCGCAGCTTGAGCATGCGGGGCACGTTGCCCGCGTCGATCCGCACGCGCAGGTTGGCCTTGGGCACCGATCGGCGGGCGATCAGCGTCACGTCGGGCGTCAAGGTGCCGTCGAACTCGCGCTCGATGCGGCTGAAGTTGAGGGCGTCGTTCTCTGGCTCCCATTCGACCTCGCCAACCTGCACGCCCATGCCCACAGACAGCCGGCCGCACGAGGCCACGCCCGAGGCAGGCTCGATGGTCACGGTGATCTTGGCGTCCCGGAATGGCGGCAGGTCCCACAGCACCAGGCTGGGCCGCTGCTCGGGGTCGCCGGTGAAGTACTCGTACCAGTTCTGGGCGCTGTGCTGGATCAGGCTCTGCTCGCGCTCGGTGATCAGCGTGTCGCCCTGGTGCACCTGGATGGTGGCCCGGGAGCCCACCAGGTTGAGCAGGCCCAGACTGTCGGCGCGCTGGCCAGGCTGCAGCACCACCGTGAGGGGCCCGCCCGACACCGTGGTCTGCGTCGAGCGCAGATGGTCGAACATGGCCCATTTGTTGGTCGGGCGGATGGCCTTCCAGTTGTCCGCGTCCAACTCGGGGGCCGTGGCCGTGGTGCCGGCCGTGATGCGGCGGTACACCAGGCGGGTCTCCACCCGGTGGCACAGGTCGTCCTTGGCCCAGGCCGTGGCGGCGGCCCACACGGGCGATGGATCCTCCACGGCCACGCTGGTCGACAGCAGCATGGTGGGCGTGACGGTGAGGGATGGGAGGACGCGCATCATGACGTGGTCACCGAGAGCTTGAGTTCGCCGCGCGCAGCGGCCTCCATCACATCCCGCGTGCGCCGGGCGGCATCGCGGGTCTGCAGGGCGGCGTCCTTGAGGGAGCCGATGCCTTCGCCGAGCTGCTCGACGCTGCGGCCGAGGGTGGTGATGACCGAGGAGACGGCCGCCTCGCCCCCAGCACGCTCGCCCGAGCGCTGCAGGCGCGCGCTGATGGCTTGTGCCCCCGTCCACATGCCGGGGCTGGCGTCTGGGTTGTACTTCTTTGGAACGATGCGCTCGCCCTCATGGATCAGGGCCAGCATGTCGTGGGGCACGTAATTGGTGCCGACGTCGAACGAAGGCAGGCCGTTGGCTTTGGCCCAGTCATTGATGCTGGTGGCGCTGCTGCCCGTCCACTCGGCCAGCATGGCGGCGGTGATACCGTTGGCCTGGGCGATGTCGTACAGGTCCTTGGCCTGGCCGGCGTTGACCATGTCCACGGCCGCAGCGCCCAACGCCGACGCCTGGTAGGGCAAGCCCGTGCTGCCGGCGTAGAAGATGCCGCTGCTGCTGTCGTACTGGGCCCCATTGGGGCCGTCCAGCACCACGCGCGGGGCGTTGGGCTGGGGCGTGCCGCCTGGCGCGGTGGTGGCGCCGCCCGGGCGGTAGCTGCTGGCGGCGTTCGCCGAGGCGAGTGCGGCCAGGGCCGCCGCAAAGTTGGCCGTGGCCGCGTCGATGTTCTTCAGGGAGGCATCCATGCCCTTGGCCAGCTCCAGCTGCTCCTGGGCGGCCTTGAGCTGCTCGTCCAGCGCCTTGAGGGACTTCTCAGCGCCCTCCTGGATGGTGGTGATCTCCTCTTCGAGCAGCCGGGCCTGGTCCTGGGTCGCCTGCAGGTGCTGCTCGGCCACCGTCTTCTGCCGGGCCCCGAGCTGCTCCAGCTGGGCCAGCTGGTTGGCCTGGTCGAGTTGGGCGATCTCCCAGTCCACCGCAGAGGCGTAGCGCTGCTTGTTGTCGGAGGTGACCGATGCGATGGCCTGGTTGAGCTCTTCCGCATCGGGCAGCGCGCCGGTGGCCAGGGCTGCGGCGACGGAATCCTGCACAAAGCGGCGGGCCTGGGCCAGGTCCTGCAGGGTGGTGCTCTCGACCTGGCCGCGCAGGTTGCGCACGGCACGGGTCAGGGACTCGGTGATCTGGGCGACCGATGACAGGGCCTCCGTCGCTGCCTGCTCGGCCTGCTTTTGGGCCTCGGCCTCCTTTTGCAGGGATTTGATACGCGTGTTGGCGGCCGAGCTGATGGCCTCTTTCTGCGCTTCGATGGCCCGGCCCAGGTAGTTCAGGGCGGCGTCGGCCGCCGCGCTGGCGCTGTCCACAGCCGCCTGCTTGAGGTCGGCCAGGCTGCTGGCGGCGCGCATCACGGCCAGGCGGGTCTCATCGGAGGTGGTGCCCAGGGCGGATATCGCCATGGCGAACTCTGCGATCCCTTGCTTGGCGCCTGCGGCCAGTTGCTCCCCGGTCACGTTGATGCCGGCAGCGGCCAGGTCGGCGCTGATGGTGTCGTACTGCGCGGCCGTGCGCTGCTCTGGCGTGCGGTACTTGTCGAGCAGCGCGGGCATCTCATCCTGGATGGCCTTGCGCGTCTGGGCCGCCTGGACCTGGTCCCACAGCGAGCGGTTGCTGGCGTCGATGGCGTTGCGCTCTTTTTCCAGCAGCTCGATGCGGGTCATGGTCAGCTCGTCGAGCTGGTCCTGCAGGGACTTGCGCTGGTCGGCAATGCGCTTGGCCTCTGCCTCGGCCTCGCGTTGGCCGTCCGAGACCGTCGAGGTCGTGGCGGCCGGGGTGGGCGCAGAATTGAACAGGGGGATCAGCCCGTTCACAAGGTCCATCGCATCGGCGTACAGCGCCGGGTTGTCCTTCAGCGAGTTGACCGCGTCCTTTACCGCCTCTTTGTTGCCCGTGGCGGCGAGTTGCAGGATGCCCTCTGCTGTAACCCCTTTGAGGCCCAAGCGCTCAGCTTCACGCTCGCCGCGCCGGGCCAGTTCCTGGCGCTGCTCTTCGTCGGTGTAGAAGTTCTGGAAAAACGTGTTGGTGCTGTTGGTGAGGCGCTCAAGCCCCCCGAATTGCTCAATGAAGTTGTCGGCGAACGCGGCCACCGCCAAGCTGCCTTGATGGATCCCGAAGCCAAGTGCGCTGCTGGCGTTGTTGAGCGCACCGAAGCTGGTGGACAGGCGCTCCAAGGTCTGGATCGCAGTCTCGCCGGCCTTGGCGTAGACGCTTGCCTGGTACTCCATCCGCTTGGTGACCGTGGTCTCGGTGGTGTAGACCGGGTTCTGCGGGTCGGTGGTGTCCACCCGCGTATCGATGACGGTGTCTGTGACCTCTTTGACCGTCCCGATCAACATCTCCGCCATGTCCGTGCCGGCTTTGCCAAACGTTTCGGCAATCTTCGCCTGGACTTCCTCGGGCTTGAGGCCCATGAGGTTCAGATCCTGCGCACCCAGCTCGTAGACCCAATCCTTGATCGCGTCAGTACCCAGCCCCAGCGAATCCGCCATCTGCACTACGTTCGCGCGGTAGGCCTTGTATCCCTTCTGGATCTCGCGATCAAACACCTCCGTTTGCGTGGCGAGGCCCTTGGTGGACTCCTCCAAGCTCGTGACAGTGGCCTGCAGAGACACGGCGTAGTTGGTTTCACCACGCCCTTCGTCGCGCTCGACTTGCAGACGGCGCTTTTGCTCCGCCAACACCTCCAACGGGTTCCCGGTCGAAAACTCCGGCCCGCTGACCAACGTGCCGCCCTCTCTCCATTCCTCCCACGGCGTGAGCTTGTCCTTGCCGCCCAGCTTGCCCGCCAGGCCCGAGCCGATCATCGTCTCGGAGCGCATGCCGCCCACTGCGTTAATTACCGCCAGGGCGATAAGCGCTGCGATGCCGCCTGCCGCCCAAGAGCCACCGGCAGCACCTGCGCCGGCACCCCCACCAAGCGTGCTGCCGGCCGACGACGTGGCCAGCCCCGATACCGTGCCGTTTGTGGCGATGCCGGCCAACGGGTGCGACAGGTACGCAGCAGCGGCACTGTTGCCGATGCCCATGTACGCACTGGCTGCACCATAGGCGTTGTAGAGCATGCCAGTGCCCTGGGAAAACTGGTAGGCGTTGGACCCGAGGCTGACAAGGTTGCTCAGCCCGCCACCACCAGCGCCACCGCCGACCCCACCACCACCGCCGCCCGCTCCCATCACGGTCGCCATCAGGCCACCCAAGCCGCTCATGACGGGCTGTAGCACGATCTCGAACGCCCGGCGCTTGAGGGTGTCGGTGATGTAGCGCTCCAGGCTTTCACCGCCCTGCATAGCGGCGTTCACCAGGCCCTGGGTGTAGTGGTCGGCCGCGCGGTCCAGCTCCTTCTTGGCCTCATCGCCGGCCTTTCGCGCAGCGTCCTTGGTTTCCCTGCTGCCGATCTGCGCGGCCAGGCGGCGGCGGGCTTCGATTTCCTGTGTGGCCTGGTTCCAGCCATCGCTGCCTTCGTAGAACTTGGTGTTGCGCTGCTCTTCGAGGCGGGCGATGGTCACCAGCTCGATGGCCTCGGCGAGGCTGATGTTCTTGGCGGCGGCCAGGTCGGCGGCCTTCTCCTCATCGGCGAGCGAGATGATCCGCTCCTCAATGCTCGCCAGGTTCTCGCGCTGGGCGGCCTGCTGCTCTGCCATCCATTGCTCGATGCCGGCCGATTCCTTCTGGCGCAGCTCGATGCGCTGGGCGGCCATGCGCGCCTCCAGCTCCAGCACCTGGTCCTCGTAGGTGGACTGGATCGTCAGCTCCTGGCCCACCAGCGTGGCCAGCTCCTTGCCATACTGCGCCCGGGCGCGGGCCTTCTCGGCCGCCGAGCCCTTGGACGACTCCACCGCCTCCAGCTCCAGCTCCACAATGGCCTGCTGGTCGGCGTTGGCCTGCAGGGCCAGGTCGCGCTTTTGCACGTAGTAGGCCGCTTCGCTGACCAGGCCGGCCTTGTGCTGGGCTTCCAGCTGAGCGATGGCGCGCGCTGAGATGCCGGTAGCCTCGGCCTGCAGCTGCTCCAGCTCGCCGATCTCGCGGGCCAGGGCTGCGCTGGCGGTGCCGGCACCGGCGCCCTTGTCGGCGGTGCGGGCCTTGTAGGCGTCGATCTGCTTTTGGATATCCAGCTCTTTGAGGCCGGCTTGCACGCCTGCATTGCGAATCCGAATGACCTCGGCTTCCTGCTGCTGCTCCTTGGTGCGATTGGAGGCAACGATCTTGTCCCAGTCAGCGCGGGCCTCCATCTGTCGGTTGGTCTCGGCCTTGGCCTCGGCGCCCCGCTTTTCCAGCCGCGCAGATTCCTGCAGGGCGGCCTGCTCTGCGACAAGAACCTCCAACTGCTTTTCTCTGGCCTTGTTGCCCGCAGAACCGCCACCTGTGGCAGCGCCCCCGGCATTGGTTTCAAAGCCTCCCGATGCCTGGACCTTGCGGATCGCCGCAATCTTGGCGCCCACTTCGTCCAGCTTCTGCTGGGTGGTCTCGGCCCGGCCCACGTTGAGGATGGCGTCCCAACCCTTCTTGGCGGCGCCGGTAACGGCCAGCCACCCGCGCTCGATGCTGCCCAGGTTGGCGACCAGCTCGTTCTTGCGCGACTCCATGGCGCTGGCGAAGGTCTTCTGGGCCAGCGCAGCGGCATCTTCCTTGCGCCCTTGTTCGTCCAGGGCCTTGATCTGCGCATAGACCGACTCGGTGAGGTAGCGGTACTGCTCATTGAGCTTGAGGCTGGCCTGCAGGGGCGCCTTGCCCAGCTCTTCCAGGGCGCCGACCGTGTTCTTAATGGGCACGCCCGCATACTTCTCCAGGCCGAGCGCGACCTCGGTGAAGTACTGTAGGTTGTCGCCCGAGACGCGGCCCATGGAAACCATCTCGGCGAGCGCGCCGGCAGCGGCCGACTGGGTGCCTGTGGTCGTGGCGATGGCCCTGGCCATGTCGGCCATCTGGCCCACCGTGGTGCCGGCTGCGTTGCCCGACATGACAATGGCCTGGCGGTAGTTGTCCGCCTCCTTGGATCCCTGGTAGTAGCCGGCGGCCAGGGTGGCTGCGCCGGCTGCGGCCAGGGTGTAGGGGTTGACCATGCCCATCAGCGAGGCGCTCAAGGCCCGCGCTGCCGGCACGATGCCGCCGAACATGTCCTTGAGCTGGCCACCCTGCTGCAGGGCCACGGTCATCGGGTTCATGCCGGCCTGCAGGCTGACGACGATGTCGGTGATCTGCGCGGGCACGTTGCGCAGTGCGGCCGCCGTCTGGGCGGCCGATACGCCCGCGCTGCGCGACGCCTGCTCGGCCCGGCGCATGGCGTCGCGCATGCGATCCGTCGCGGCCACGGTGGTGTCGCCCGCCCGGGTGGCCTGGGTGCCGGTGGTCTGCAGCGTGGTGCCGAGGCCCTGGGCGGCAGTGGTGGCGCCGGTCAGGCTGGCCTGCGTCACCCCGGCCTGGCGCGATACGCCGGCCAGGCTCCCCTGGGCCGAGGTGAACTGGGCTGCGACCCCCTGCAACTGGCGCGGAATGGCACTGACGGCCGCGCCTGCCGTGGTGGCCGCCTGGCTGGCCTGGTCGAGCGCTGCGGCCGCAGCGGTGGCATTGGTGGACGCGGCGCCCACCGCCTGCAGCTCGCTGGTGACCTTGCCCAGGCTGGTCGACGCGGTCGACGAGCTGCTCGCGACCTGGGCGCTGAATGCCTGGTGCTCGGCGCCGGTGGCCTTGAGATCGGCCACGTACTGGCCGTTTTCCAGCCGCAGAACAACCTTGACTTCTGACATGCCGCCCTATTGTTTCATCGTTCGTTGAGGATCTCTGCCGCTTCGTCTTCGAGCACCATGAGCTGGGAGCGCACGCGCTTCCAGTCCTTGCGGGGCACGCCCAGGATGCGAAAGCTGGACTCCACGGCCGTGGCCTCTAGGCCCTGGAAGTACACGCCGCCCATGCCGGCGATCACGCGCCACTGGCGGCCGCAATCGAGAAACACCTCCCAGGCCTGCTGGTGCTCGGGCCATAGCTCGAAGTCACCGCTCTCGTTCTCGCCGCTGGTGGCGCTGGCGCCGGCCGCCAGGCGGGCACCTTCGGTGTCCACCCCCAGCAGCGCGAAATCGGCCTCCATCTCTTCGCTGCTGGCCTGGCGCCTGCCGCCGGCCGTCAGGTGGTGGCGGGCGGCGCCTCGGAGTTTTTTTCCGCGTCCTTGAGCACCTGCGACGGGTTGCGGGCTTCGAGGTAGGCGCGGCAGAAGGAGGCGTCGAGGCCCCGGGTATCAGCGCACGCCTGGTCGCGGGCGGCCGGGGTATAGGGCACGGGCTTTTTCTCGGCGTCGGTGAAGCCTTCCCAGTCCACCATCACCAGCGCGACGATTTCCTTGTCGGTGATCGCGGCCTCGAACTTGGGCACGGGCTCGCGCTTGAGGATGGCCTGAAAGTGGGCCTGCTGGCGTTCCTGGTTCAGCGCGATCTTGTCGTCCAGGTCCTTCTGCTCTGCCTCGCTCAGGTGCCGAAAGCGCGCCTTGTACTTGAAGACGAATGGCTTGTCTGGCTGGTCAGGGATCACCAGGTGGCCGGGGGCCCAGAAGGCGGGATGCGGGTTGATGACGACGGACATGAAAAGCGTGCTCCTTTTGAAACGGGTTTGCAGGGGATGAAAGAACAAGGCGGCCGGGGCCGCCTGGTGGTCAGACGGTGATGACGAGTTCGTCGTTGCCGGCGTCGCTGGGGATGAACCGCAGCGGCAGCGTGACCATCTGGATGCCATCGGCCTCGCCGAAAGTGGGCTTGCCGATCTGGGCCAGTGGCGCCTCGACCTTGACGGTGTTGGTGGCGGCCAGGCCGTGCACCAGCTCGAAGGGCACGGTCTGGTTGACCATGCCGATCCAGTCCTTGGTGCTGGACAGGGTGTCGCGGATGGTGATGGAGCCCATAGACTTGCGGTCGGTGACCTCGGTCTCATCCACCTCCGTCAGGTCTTGCTTGACCACCACGTTGCCCAGGTCGACCGAGAAGGCGTTGCAAGCCCAATAGGAACCGTCGAGCTTGACGCGGGTGTTGGCCTTGTTCACGCCCAGCGGGAGCTGGAACTCGGTGGTCGTCGTGGCTGGCATGGCGCCCACGGTCTCCACCGGCACGAAGGCGCCGGTGAACTCGAAGTTCATCCAGGGCAGCTGCTTGGCCGCGCCTTCGATCTTGCAGGTGCCTGCTGCGCCAGGCATCTTGTAGACGTTGCGGTCGATCACCGCATAGATGGACATGCTCTCGATGGCGTCGTCAACGGGCTCGAACACGGTGTCGGTGCCCACGGTGTTGGTCACGCTCATGGCACAGCCGCGCAGCAGCTTGGAGTAGCCCGGGATCTCGCCGGCCGTGCCCACGCCGGCAAAGCCCACGCGGAAGGCCATCTTGCGGTACTGGGTGACCAGCACGGACTCGGTGGACCCGAAGTGCGCGCGCACGATGTCGTAGTCCACCTCTTCGCCCTCGATGGGCGTGATGGTGACGTTGCTGACTTCGAGGGCGTCGGCCGCCACCGGCACGACGAAGGTGCCCTTGACGGTCTCGATGGCGGCCAGGATGGCCATCTTGCGCAGGCGGATGACTGGATCAGGCATTGCTGGTTTCTCCTTCGGTGGTGGTGCCGGCGTCCGTCACGGGGACGCGCACGCCGTTGACGCGGGTGTAGGCGCCGCCGCGACCGTGGTGCTGGTCGGGCGCTTTGGTGGCCTGGCTGGCCGGCGTGGGCTGAACCACGGCTCCGGCGCTATCGGCAGGGGCGGCAGCTGCGGTGCTGGTCTGCGCCCCGTCCGGGTTGGTGGTGGTGGCCGCAGAGGTTTGCTTGCCATTGGTTTTGCTCACGGGGTGCTCCTGTAGTAGCTCTTCACAAAAAACTCATCGGCCCACCACAGCTGGCCGGGCTTGAGGTCGACCAGCTCGCCGCCCAGGAACAGCACGGGCTCGCCCAGCTCCTCCTCGGGCTCCCAGCCCACCAGGGCTGCGCGCGTTTGGCGGCGGCACTCGACCAGGCCGGGCACGCCGGGCGCGGGCTTGGGCTGCACGACCTGGATCACTGCGAAGACCTGGAGCAGCTCTTGGTCGACGTCGCCCGTGTGGCGCATCTCGGCGCCGCGCTCGGACATGGCCACGACGAAGGCGGCCGGTGTGGTGCCCCGGAACTCCTGCATCGCCTGCTCCAGGCCCGCAGCCGAGTCGAGCAGCCGGAACGCGGTGCTCTCGGCCTTGAGGCGGTCGAGGAAGGGCTGGACGTCCATGGCGGGCGATCAGCGGAAAGCGCGCAGCTCGCTGCGGCCGAAGACATTGGGGGCGCCGTCAAAGCGCACGTCGGTGCTGCTGCCAGCGCCGGCACTGGTGGACGGGTCCTCTGCGCCCAGCTTGAGCTTGCCTTGGGCGACCTGGCCGAGCAGGCGCAGCGCGTCGCGATAGTCGCGGGCCACCGGGTCCTGGGACTCGGTGGAGATGCGGTTGCCGTTGAGCAGGTAGCGGCTGATCGCGCGGGCCCAGGCCGTGAGCATGGTCTTGCCGGCGCTGCCCGACGACAGGTCCAGTGGCAGCGCATAGCCGCCCTGTGCCAGGTGGCCGTCGATCAGGGCGCCGGCCTCGGCCACGGCGTCCTGGATGCGGGCCAGCGCGGCATCAGCCCCCGTGACCTGGTCGGGCGTCCACGCGCTGCGGTCGGTGCCGCGCAGCGTGGCGTCCATGAGCGCGACTTCGACCAGGGGCTGACCGTCGCTGCTGGCGACCTGCGAAAGCTCCTGGGCGCCGGGGCGCTCGGCCAGTTCGAGGGGGGTGATGTAGGGCATGGCGGCAGGTTCAGGCGGTACGAGCGGGGGCAGCGGCGCGCAGGCGTTGGGCCAGGCGGGCCATGCCGGCCTGGCTGACCACCAGGTCTGGGACCGGGCGGCCTTGCGGCGGGGCCTGGACGCGCTGAGCGGCCGATGGATCACGCCAGCGCTGCTGGCCGAACGCGAGGAGCTTCTTTTTCATGGCGGGATCCAGAGGTGGGTTGATCGAAGCGCCGGGGCTTTCCTGCAGTGGTCCCGTTATCCAGCCCCGGCTTGGAAGAGGTTGGCGGGTCGGGCGGTTGCCCTTCTTCGTCGCTGGTGGGAGTTCAGTCCTGCGCCTGGCCGGCGCCGTCTTCCGGCAGGTCGACCAGGTGGGTGACCAGGGCGGGCTCGGTGGTGAGGGCCTCATACTGGTCGTCGGTGAGGTCGTCCAGCGGGATCACGCTGCCGGCCGGGTCGTCGAAGGCGTAGCCGGCGCGCCGGAAGCCCGGGCGCTTGGGCACCACCTTGAGGCCCTGGGCCTTGTCGGCCGTGGGTTTGGTGACAGGGGCAGCAGTTGGCGCCTTGGCGGCCTGGCCGCGCTTGGTGGTGGTCTTGGTGGTTGCCATGGGTGATGGGCTCCGTTGGGTGGTGATGGGGCGACAGGCCTGGCCGGGTCAGGTCAGATCAGCCAGGGGCAGACGACGACCTTGGACAGGTTGCGCATGACGTTGGTGGCGCCGTTGGCCAGGCGCTCGGCCTGCACGACTTCCAGCGCCTCCTGCTCCAGGCTGGGCGGCACCCACAGCTCGGTGCTGCGGATCGCCAGCGGCTTGCCGTTGTCGCCCACCAGGCTCTGGTGCGCGGCGCGGGCGTCGGCGTAGGAGGTGGTGCTCAGCGTTTCCTTGCTGCCGTAGCCCAGTTGCCACAGGCCCAGGCCCACGTTGCCCCGGCCATCGGCACCCCAGACGAACTCGTTTTGCTTGAAGACGTTCTCGTCGCTCAGATTGGTCTTGGACTGGAAGGCGTAGTCGCGGCGCTTCTGGTAGATCAGCGGCTTGAGCACCTTGGACGTGTCGAACAGGTACCAGGCCGTGCCGCTGCCGCCCTGGAAGTTGCTCACGCTGACCTGCTTGCCGGGCGGGCCCACGGGGTGGTCGGTGTCGAAGAAGTACTGGCCGTCGTAGCAAGGCGTGGTGAAGCCGGCCTTGAGGAGGGTGAACACCAGCTCATCGGGGTGCTCGGCGGCGTCTTGGCCCAGCTGCTGGATGACGGGCTTGTAGATGCCGTATTGGTCGTCTTCGATCTCGTCGCGGCTGACGGTGACGGTGTTTTCCCAGGTCTTGTTCTTGACCGCGTAGTCGTGCTGGGCCAGGTTCTGGTACTGGCGCTCACCGATCCACTCGCGGAACTTGGTGAACTTGCCCAACCAGGCGTACTTCTGCTCGGCCGTGGCGCTGGGCACCAGGGTGGCGATCTGGCCCCACATGGGCTGGGCGCCGCCCAGGCCGAGCTGGAAGGCCGCGCTGAACGACTGGTTCAGGATGGAAAGGTTGGCTGCATTGAGGATCATTGCGTGCTCTCGGAAGTTGGGGGGGGCTGCGGGCGGGTCAGGCGAAATTGACCCAGACGCCGTCGGCGTCCACGTCGGCCACCTTGCCGGCCACGCTGCGCGTGTTGCTGCCGTTGGTCTTGGCGACGGTCTGGTCGTCGACGATGAAGCAGTCGGCGCCCACGTCGGCCAGGGTGATGGCGTCACCCGAGGCGCTGTTGGCGAACTGGTGCCAGCCCTTGCGCAGAGGCACGCGGATGGCGCCAGCGGCGCCGCCCGTGTTGTCTGCCCGGGCCTCGGCCACGCCGGCCGCCTTGAGGGTGGTGGAGGTGGCCCCGGGCACGGCGTAGCCCGCCGCGTTGATGGCCACGAGGGCCCCGGCGTAGATCAGCGTGGCGGCCGCGACGGGCGGCTCCATCTGCTTGCCGTCGCGGCGCAGGGTGTTGCGGTCTTTGGCGAGTGCTGCCATGGGTGGTGCTCCTGGGAAGTGAGGGACTGGGCCGGCCTGGTCAGGCGGCGGCTGCGACGGCGGTAGCGCCGGCCTTGTACTGCTCGGGCGTCAGGCCCATGGCAGAGCACACGGCCAGCTCGGGGGCGCTCAGCTGGGCGTCGCCCTTGGCGAGGCCACCAGGTGGCAGGCCGCCCGTCTGGGTGCCCTGCAGCGCCGCGATGGGCTGGGCTGCGGCCAGGTAGGAGCTGAGCTGGGCGACGTTGGTCTTGCCCAGATCGCGGGCCCAGGTCTCCATGGCGGGCAGCAGGCGGCCGTCCTGCAGCGCCTTGCCGACCAGGCTGTCGACGTCGGCCTGCTGCTGGCGGGCGGTGAGCGCGGTGATGTTGGTGCGCAGCTCGTCCACCACGGCGATGGGCACGTACTTGGCAGGGTCGGGAGCGCCTGCGCTGGCGGTGCGCAGGCTGGTGCATGCGGCCGTGACGGCGTCGGCCGTGGCGTCGGCGGGCAGTGCGAGCGCTGTGCAGGCGGCCGTGGCGCGGCCCTGCAGGGCCGACAGAGGCCCGAGGGCTGTGAGCGCCGCAGTGGCGGCTTCCTCGGTGGTGGTCTCGGGCAGGCCGAGGGAGGCCAGCAAGGCCTTGAGCAATGGATTCACGGATGGCTCCTGTTGGGGCGGGACGATGAATGCGGCCGTGGCGGCCGCGAGGAGGGAAAGCGGCTCCATGCCGTGGATGGCCGGGGCGTTGGTGAGCGCGCCCATGTGCAGGGCCAGCACCTGGCCGGTGGCCTTGGAGTACTCGAAGACGGGCGAGAAGTAGAGGTACTCGCCGTTGGCGATGTAGTCCTGGGCGCGCTGGGTCAGCTCGGCGACCGCGTACAGGCCCTTGCCGTCGATCCAGCGCAGCTCACGGAACCAGCCGGCAGCGGGCGCGGGCTGGCCGTTGGTGGCCTTGTTGAGGGTCTGGTGCTCGTAGTCCAGCACCAGGGGCTGGTTGGCGGTCGCTGCGGCAAAGCGCTGGATGACGGCCTGGGCGCTGGCGGCGTCGATGTTCCACGGGGGGGAATCCATCTCGCGGCCGTCGCTGGGCGCGAAGCTGCCGGCCGGGGTGACCTGCAGGAGGATCTGGCCGCCCTGCAGGCGGGTCTTGGCGGGCACCTGGTAGGTGCAGGCCTGGATGGCCACGGCCGTGGCCGCAGCGAGGGCCGAGCACACGGCGATGCCGGTGCGGCCGAGGCGGTTTCGGGAGGTGGTGCGCTGATGCATGCCGCAATGGTCTGCGGCGGCGCGCACGGCGTCTTGTTCCCGCGTCCACTATGTTGATGTGAGCCTCACAATGGCGAACCAATTGGAGACACCTTGTGAACCAACCATCCATTCAACAGACAGCGCGAACCCTTGATCCTCAACACGAGGCAACAATCAGGCAAGCGAGGAAGGCTATGGAGTCCGCTCTCTCAGTCTCGGAGGCGGACCCCCCTGAGCATTTAAAGAATGACAAAGGTTGGATGGCGGGGCATGCGTTATGGCTGCGCACCATCTCAAGTTGCCAAGCGACGTTGTTTCTTATCGAGCAAGGGAATGCTGGTCCAGCATGGTCAACGCTTCGCAATGCATACGAGTGTCTTTTCTATGCTTGCGCACTTTGGAAGGATCCGAGCAAGTTCGCAAAACTGGAAGACAACAGCCGAATTCAAATGGCAAAGCAGGCGAACGGACTCTTGAAGCCAGGTGTTTACGATGCCATGGATGCTGAGACAAGGACGATCCTTGAGGCCCGCTCTACAGGGGGATGGCGCGATGGCGTTCGACTTGAAGAATGGTCCATATTCAGCGCTGCTGAGGATGCTGGCATGGAGTACGAGTATCAAATGGTCTTCCGAGGCAGCAGCTTGGTGGGTGCGCATGCCACCGAGCGAAGCACAGACGCGCATTTTGTTGAGGTGTCTGAAGGGGTTCATTCCTTCTACTCGGGACCCCGGTTCGACAATGCTGAATTCCAAATTGGATGGGTGTCTGAGGCCATAGTGCTCGGGTTGCAAGCATTCAAGGCGCTCCACCAGCTCGACCAACCACACAGTCCAGAATGATCTCCCGAAGCTCCTGATCATCAGCCTCGATGATGCCCAGGTACGGCCGCGCAGGCATCACGACCTGATGCTTGCCGATGCTGACCTGGCGCTCGGTGGCTCCCTTTTGCCTGCGACTGGCGAAGAGTGTGCGGCCGGCCTGCGTTGAATGTCCAAATTTTTGTGGACAACCAAATTCGTCTAATCAGAATTTGGCGCGGGCAATCCGCCCATTCACTCAAACCTGTAGGGGTAAATATGACGAACGTAGTTCCATTCTCCGAGGCAGATTTCGACGCAAATGCACCTCGTATCAACTTCACGGCCGAGAACACCTCCGTGAAGATTTCTGCCGGGCTTGCCAACTTCCTCAATCAGACCGGTACCACGGTTTCTGTGACCGTCTGGTATCAGAACGGGAGTGCGGGGCAGTCGAACGCCGTGCTCCCCCCCGGCGGAAGCTGGTCAATCCATGTCCAGGCAGGCGACACCTACTCCTGGGTCCGGGGAGGCAATGGCGTACCGGTAAATACACCTCGCAGCTGGATCAACTATGGCAACAATTACCTGAGGTAACTCGCTCCCCGCATACTTCAATCCCACCATAGGATTGACGATAGCGCTCACCGCTGCATATGGGCGGCCAATGCTAGTTTCGCGCGATGACCCAATGCAGGATGATCTCGCGGATCTCCTTGTAGTCCGCCTCGCTGATGCCTAGGTAAGGCCGCGCCGGCATCACCACTTGGTGCTTGCCGATGCTGACCTGGCGCTCTGTGGCGCGCTTGTGCTTGCGGCTGGCAAACAGCGTGCGGCCGGCGACGCTGCGATATCGCACGGTGGCCTGGCGCGCCGGCATGTCGATGGTGCCCCCGAGCTGGTGGATGGCTGCATAGGCCAGGTTGGCGCCCACCTCGACCGAGGTATCGCCGGTGACCTGGTGGCGGATGCCGCTGCGCAGGTAGCCGCGCAGGGTAAGGATCTTGTCGGGGTTGTACTTTTTGCGCTTGGCGTAACGCGCTTTCAAGGGTTGCCACGGCGTGCCGTCGGGGGCGGTCTGGGTCGTGAAGCGGTCTTGCGTGGACGCCTGCAGGTACTCGCCGATGCGGTTCATGATGTCGCTGCCGGGCGGCTGCGCCTGGCGCTCCAGCATCTCCAGCGCCTCGCGGTCGTCGACCCTGAATTCCATCCGGGTTCCAGCCATGGCTGCTTTCTCCTAAAATCGCCCGTACATCAGGCAAGAAGGCCGCGCCAGGCCCACCGACCCTTGCTGCGATGGATGCCAGCCCGTGGCGCCGGGCTGGCATCGCTGTTTCTGGCGCCTGGCGCTCACTCCACCACTCGCTGGTACAGCAGCACGCCGATGCGCCACTCGTCCTCGGACTGGGTCTCGCCCTGGAAGGTGGTGATGCCGCTCCACCCGTCGGCGCCCAGCTCGAACACGGCCAGGGCCGGCGTCTCCTGCCCCTCGACCAGGTAGCGCGCCACATAGCGCCGTCGCACGACGGCCTTGGCCTGGCTGTGCTGCCACTCCAGCCGGGCCCAGATCTCGTCGGGGTCGACCAGTGCCCGGGCGAGCAGGCGCATGTACTGCTCGCGCCCGCGCTTGGCCACCTTGAGATTGCCCTTGGCGTTGGTGAACAGCTCCTCGCCCACCACCAGGCGCTCGCCGATGGCGTCACGCACGATGGCCGGAGCGCCTGGTTGCACGCCCAGGGAATGCAGGTAGGCATCGACATACTCACGCTCGGTCAGGCCTTTGGGCAGCAGCTCGGTCGCCGGCAGCGGCCGGGGCGGTGGCAGCGGATCGAGCGGGCGGCGGTTGGGCAGGCCGGGGCCGCCTGCGCTGCCTGGCAGTGGTGGGTCTGGCCGTTCGGGCGGGATGGCGCTGCGCAGGCGGGCGCTGCCTGGGGAGTACTCAAACCCCGGGTCGATGCCTTCAGGCACGCGCACGGTGCGCGGGCCAATGGCGCTGCGCTGGCCGATGACGCGCTCGACCAGGTTGACCGCTGGGGCCTGGTCGGGCCCGGACTTGCCCAGGCGCTGCAGGTCGCGTGGCCACAGCCCCCGCACCTTGCAGTGGCACCCCCAGCCGTTGGGCGGGAAGTGGGTTTGCCAGAAGGGGTTGCCCTGCTCCAGCACCAGGCCGTCCCAGCTCTGGTGCTCGGGCCGGGGGTTCTGCACCCAGTCCTGGTGGTCGTACTGCCAGAACGGCGCCGCCTGCAGCTGCTGCCAGCGCCCGGCCGCGTAGCTGGTGGCGAGGTTGGTGTCGTAGATGACGCGGCTGCGCCAGTTGCGCCCGCCGTTGTAGTCCCACCCATGCTTGGCGACGATGGTGTCGAAGTCTTTGCGGAAGTCTTCGAGCGTGGCGCCGCCGTCGATGGCCTTGGCGACGGCCGCGCGGAAGTCGGACACGATGGCGTCGCGGTTGGCCCCGGCGATCACGAATGCCCAGTCGTGCTCGCGGGTGTAGATGTCGGTCCAGCCGTCGGTCGGCAGGTTGACCTTGCGCCGGAAAAACTCCGACTGCTCGGCGAAAGGCAGAGAACCGTAGGCAGCTTGGGACATGGAAAGGGCCGACGAGGCGTTTATAAACGGCGTGGAGCCGGGGAAGGCGGCGCCGACGTCCGAAGGCCGCACCCCTGGGGGTCAGGGGCCTTCTCGGCGGGCGGGATTTCAGCGAGGGGATGCGGCTTCATCGAGCACGTCCGACCGGCCTGCGAGCTGGGCTGCGCGCAGGGCCTCGGCCATGAGGGTGGCGTATTGGTCGAGCGTCATGCCGGGCAGCAGCTGCTCCAGGCCATCGCGGATGGCTTCGAGCGACGTGGCGCTCTCCACCAGGTTGCGGATGGGCTCGATCCACGCCTGCAGCGCCGGGGCCATGGTGCGGGCCAGTTGCGGTTGCATGAGCACGGGCGGCGGGAGGTCGATGCCGGCACTGGGCAGCGTTGCCGTCGCGGCCGCCTGGCCCACGGGTGGTGCTGGCGGTGCTGGCGGGGTTGGCGGTACCGGAGCACCTGCAGGCGGCTCTGGGGGCGGCGGAGGGGCTGGGGCGCCGAGCACTGCCTCGCCGTCCTGGGCCTGGGGGATACCCAGCTTCTCGTGCGCCCAGGCCACCGTGGGCCGCACGCCGACGGCCACCAGCTTGGGCAGTGCGTCGGCGTAGGCGGTGAGGTCTTCGGGCTCCTGGGCGTTGAGCTGCATGCGCGGGGCGCGGCGCAGGCCACCAGGTGCCAGGCCGTTGAGGGCGGCCATGGGGTAGACCAGGTCGCGCGACAGCGTGGTGTTGGCCTGGCGCACGTCGCCATCGCGCAGGTCCTTGCGCACTTCGTTGTGCACGTTGCCCAGGGCGTTGGTGCTGCTCTTGCCATCGGCTCCGCTGGTGAGGGTGCCGCCCAGGATCACCTTGGACTGGGTGCGCTCGCACCAGCTGATCATCAGCTCGAAGGCGGCAGGGTCGCCGGTGGCCGCGTCGAGGAAGTCCAGCTCCATGCCCTCGGGGATGATGCCGGCCGCGTTGTGGCCGATGCCCACCAGGGCGCGCAGCAGGGTGGCCTTGTCTTTCTCGCTGGCGCTGGATGGGTACTTGCCCAGGCGCAGGGGGATGCCGTAGATCTCCAGGAACTCGGCCAGGTCGCCCACCGAGTAGTTTTTGAAGAGGTAGGGCCACACCAGGGTGCGGAACAGCGAGGCGCGCTCCAGGTAGCCGCTCTTGGCCTTGTGGACGTGGGTGATCCAGCCGAAGGCCTGCAGGGGGTCGCCCACGGCGCCTTCGATCACGTTGTTCGTGCGCAGGCGCAGCTCCTGCCGGTAGCCGCGATGAAGGGTGAACCAGCTTTGCGGGCGGTGGGTGATGGTCTTGGGGAGCCAGTAGCGCTCGACCCTGTGCCATTCGATCTCCAGGCAGGCGTAGCCCTTGCCGATGGCGTCGGTGAGGTCGAACACCATGTCCTCGAAGTCCGGGATCTCCAGCATCATCTCGCTGAGCTGGTCTGTGGCCTTTTGCTCGGCGGCGCTGGCGTTGACGGGCGCGGCCAGCTCCCAGTCGAGCACGCATGCGCGGCGGCGCTTGCTCATCTCACTGGCGATGTGGCCGTCTTTTTCTTCCATGTCCTCGAACAGCTCGAACTGGGAGATCAGGTCGCCTTCCTCTGCCTGGTCGAGGATGCGGGCCAGGCGCGAGGGCGTGAGGCCGCGCGTGGGATGGCGCTGCAGCTCGCGCTGCAGATGGGTGAGCCTCGAGGTTTGCGGCTCTGCCAGGTCGGGCGTGGTGATGGGCTGGCCGTCGGGGCCGAGGATGCGGGAAGTAGCCATGGGGGTCACCAGGTAGCGGAGTGCTCGGGCGTCTGCAGGTCGTCGTCCTGGTCGCCGTCGCGAAGGTTGTCGAAGCCACGGGGGAGCTGGGGCACGGGCGTCCATTCGATGGCGCCGCTCATGTTCAAGGTGGCGAACCAGCCGAGGGCCAGCATGACGGCGCTGTCGCCATGGCGGAACAGCTCTGGATCCTTGATGTCCTTGCGGCGCGTCTTGACGACCATGGCGATGCCGTCCACATCCTCGATGGCGCGCAGGTCGCCTGCGATATCGGGGTCGGCCGGGATGTCGATGGCGCCGTCTACAAAGCCCTGCACGAGCTTGGGCATCCATGTGCCGTACCAGGCGCGGTTCAGCTTGACCTGGTGCACGTGGCCACGGCCGTATTTGTCGGCAGTCTCCTCGGCCAGGGACTCACCCGAGCCGGTGGCGTCCATGGCCCCGCCGCAGCGGCGCGGCAGATGGTCGATGGCGTACCAGATGATCTGGCGCTGTTGGGCGTAGGGCACCTTGTGCATGTCGATCACCAGGGGCAACTGGCGGCGCATGCCGAGTCCGATGCTGATCGCGCCCCAGCTGGAAAAGTCCCGGTGCCGGGCATAGTCCTGCGCGAAGACGTGGCGCAGCTGAGGGTCCAGCCTTGCCAGGGCCGGCACCAGGTAGCGCTGGATCCAGTCGTCTGCCCATGCGATGCGTTCCTCGGGCGACTTGTTGATGAAGTCATCGTCCAGCGCCAGGCGCAGCACACGTTCGGGCTCCAGCACCTGGGCCTGTTCGATCAAGCTGCCAGGCAGTGAGACACCGCTGCCATCGCGAGGGATGGCGTCCAGCTCTTCGCGCATGGCGGCCTTGCGCACGCCGTAGCCGTTGCGGATCTTGCTGTACCAGGCCTTTTTCCCCTCCTCGGTTGGCTCGGTGCCCGCCATCAGGCAGACGCGCTCATACAGGCCATTGGCGACAGCGTCGTCGAAGGTGACGGTGTAGACCACTGCATCGGCGCCATACCTGCCGGCCTCGATGTCGCGGCAGAACTGCGCAAACGGGTTGCTCTTGCCCTTGTGCGAGCTGATGACGGTGATTTGGCCGCCCCAGATCAGCAGAGCGGTCGCGGCATCGAGCACGTCCTGCACGACCAGGTGAAACGCTGCCTCATCGAGCACAACGTCGCCCTGCAGGCCCCGGATGTTCGCGGGGCGGCTGGACAGCGCGCAGATCTGATAGCCGCTGGCGAAGCGCACGCGGTAGGCGGAGATCTGGCGGGTATTGCCGGTCACCGGATCCTGGTCGTCGAAAAGGAATTCTTCGACGCCCGAGACTTCGCCCTGCGCCTTGGCGATCAGGCGGGAGAACTTGGCGACGTAGCCGATGGCCTCCAGGCCCTTTTCCTTCGTGTCGCCGATGTAAAAAACGTTCTTGCCGCCCAGCTCCTTGCGGACTGCCGCGACCAAGGTCTTGCGCAGCATGATGGCGAACGTCATCCCGGTGCGACGGCCCTTGGGGATCGCGACGATGGAATGCGTGAGCGCTGCCCCCTCGCGTTGGTGGCGCATCAAGATGCCATCGGCCAGCAGGTTGAGGTCGGCCGGAATGGACCGCACGCTGGCTGGGAGGTCATCCCATTCCAGCGTGCGCAAAGTCGAGGCAAGCGGCTGGATCGCGGCCATCAGGTCTTGATCCCCAGGAAGTCACGCATCCAGAAGTCGAGCTGCTCCTTGCCCATGCCCTGGGCCTTGGCGATCTCCTGCAGGTTGGCCTGCTGCTCGGCGAGGAGCTTGGCGCGCGCCTCGCGCTCCACCTTGGCCTGGAACTCTTTCAGGTTGATGCTCGACCTGGTCAGCGTGGCGATGTTCTTGGCGGCCTTGGACAGCAGGGCCACGCGCTCGCCATGGTCGGCATCGGCCGCGTCTTCGTTGGCCTCCTGCATCGCCAGGATGGCCTCGAACAGCTCGGTCTGCACCATGGCCGTAAGGGCCTCGCTGCGGGCGTCCTTGTCGTCGCCTGCGTGCGCCTGGATGATCTTGGCGGCCTCGGTACTGGCGCGGATGGCGGCCAGGCGGCGCTCCAGCTTCTGGCCATACCGGCCCACCGCGCTGCGGCTGGGCAGATCACCGGAGGCCGACTCGATGGGAAAGCGCTCGCGCAGGTCGGCGATCAGCTCGTCGAGGGTCTGCGAGCCGGTGGCGAGCATGGCCTGGATGTACGCCTTGACCTCCTCGGGCAGGCGGTCGATGCTGCTCTTGCGGGCCATGCGTCAGACCTTGGGCGGGCGGGCGATGCCGGGCTCTACGGGCACGGTGTACTCGGCGATGTCGATGCCGTAGCGGGTGAGGTCGGCGCTGACCTGGCCGATGGGGTCGGTGAAGATCTTCACCAGGTCGCGGCTCTCCAGGTAGTCCAGCTCGCGGCGCACCTCCATCTCGGTGGCGTCGGGGTATTCGCCCTGGACCACCTGCTGCAGGAACCGCAGGGTGGAATGCGTGGGCCGGTTGATGTTGGCGGCCAGGAGAAGCACCCAGCGGATGAACTCGCGACGGGCACGCGCGGCCTGGACGATCAAGGTCTGCTCATTCATGGTTCTTGCTCCCTCGCAGCAGGATGTTTTCAAAGCGCATGCTCATGGCGTCGAGCTTGGCCATGATGGTGGCCACCGCCTGGACGTAGTCCTCGCGGCGCACGTAGTTCAGAGGCAGCTCGGCCTTGAGCTGCAGGATCTCGCGCTCGATGCGCTGCCAGTTGCCGGCCTCGGTGCGGCTGGCCGCTTCGATGCTGTCGAGCCGGGCGATCAGCTGGGCATGCGTGGCGTCCTGGTGGCGTTGGGCCTGTGCCGCTGCGACCTTGACCACGCCCCACAGCCCACCCAGTCCCGTGATGAGGAAGCCCAGCAGCTGCCAGAAGTCGATTTGCAAATTCACGCTTTTCCTTTCCGTTCGGCGCGCTCCTGGCACACCACGCATTTCTGGCAACCCGGCACAGTTCGGCGGCGCAAGGCCGGGACTTTTTCACCGCAATCGGTGCACCAGCGCGCTGAGTCGGCCGCTGTCTTGCCCTGCAGGCCGGCGCGCAGCGCCTGGTCGCGCAGGGCATCGGCCAAGATCTCTGCCTCGCGCTCGCTGGCGCGGTCTACGTCGTCCATCAATCCGGGGCCCCCACGGTGGGTGCCTGGATGACGTCGGCCACAAACGCCTGCAGGCCGATCACCTGGTCGCGGAGTTGGTCAGCCTCTGCTGCCAGCTCTTGATACGCGCCTGCGCTTTCGCTGAATAGCTCCCGGGCGGTGGTGGCTTCGACAGCGCAGGCGGCAAGGCCGGCGTCTCCTGCTGGGTAGGGATTGGGGCGGGCGTTGAGCTGGGCGACCTGGTCGCGCAGGCTGCGCACAGCAGCAGCGGCAACAGCATCGCGAGCCTGGCGCTCGGTTTCACGTTGGGCGGTTTCATGGGCGGTTCTCTCTGCGGCTCGGAACTTGGCGACGTTGTCGGCGGCGGTGGCGGCGCTGCGCTCAGCCTCTTGCCGGTCCCAGGCGGCCTGGACGCGGCTGGCGCCCTGGGCGTCGCCCTTGGCGATGAGGTGGCCTTCCCAGGTCTTCACCCCGAAGATCGCCGCGCAGATCAGCACGGCGATCAGGATCAGTCGGTATTGCGCGCTCACAGGCCCGGCCCCCATGACAGGTAGCGGGGCTGCAAGACCACCAGGATGCGGTGGGGGTAACCCAGGTTTTCACGGCAGTGCAAGGCTGCGCGGCGGGCTTTGCCGCATGCCTCGTCGACCTGGGTGCGCGTGGGCTGGGCCAGCCCGGTACTGGCGGCCTCCGCTTGCCAGTGGCCGAGCCCGCCGTTGTAGCTGCGCAGGGCGACCCACATGCGGTCGCGGGGGCTGTAGCGGGCGGGGGTGCGCGCATACAGCCAGTGGTTGTAGGCCGCCAGGGCCTGCAGCGCCCACGCCGGATTGAAGGGCTCGGGATTGGCCAGGCTGGGGCGCACCGAGGGCATCCAGCGGGCCGTGGCGGGCATGAACTGGGCCAGGCCGGCCGCGCCTACGTGTGAGACGGCGTCGGGGTTCCAGGCGCTCTCTTGATGCACCTGGGCAGCGAACACAGCGACCGGGGCGTTGAGGCCCCATTCGGCCTGGGCCACCTTGATCAGCAGGGCCCGGTACGGCAGCGCTGCCTCTGGCACCTGGGCGCGGCAGCTCTCGGCTGCGCCCAGGGCCAGCAGGCAGGCGAGGACGGCCCAGGCCAGGGGCTTGCGCAGCAAGCGGGCGACGACGGGGCTGCGCACGTCAGATGCCCGCCGCCACGCCGGATATCACGGCGGCCACGATGATCGCGCGGCGCAGCATGGCTGCGGCAAACGGGATGGTGTAGCCCGGCGCGATGGGGTGGTCGGCCTCGCCGGTGGGCTCCGTGGAGCCAAGCCGCCAGTCGCGCGCCAGGTAGCCGTCGGGCCGCGCGTAGGGGAACAGTGCGCGGTCGAGCCAGTAGGCCATGACGGCGGCCAGCGAGACCAGCGAGGCCTTGTAGATCGTGAGCCCGAACTTCTGCGGGGCGATGACCGCGATGACCGCGATCAGCACCAGCGCCAGGACGAGCCAGGTGGACGTGCGCGGGGCGCGCAGCCAGGCGGGAACGGAGTCTCTGAGTTGCATGGGCCCCTCCAAGGGCAGGACAGTGGTGGAACAAACCCCGCGAGGGGTGAGCCATCAGTGTCTGCAGGAGGGGATGCGCGGTCTTGTGGACGAGGGAACTATTTAATGAGGAACCGAAGGAATTAGATCTCTTCGGAGCGGTTCAATTGATCCATATTGAGAGGTCTGCAAACTTGCCGACGAAACGTTGGACGTTCGCATGCCCTATTGCTATCCCAACGCTTGTGAGCGTGGTGCTACCCAAGGGAGATGTGGCCCAGACGTCGAACAGCTCAGCCATGTACGGTCGAACCTCAATGCACTTTGCCTTGATTTCTGGCTGGCTCATCGCGTTAACGCTGAACAGTTCAAGTATTTTTGTCCTATCTGCGCTCGTTACACCCTGCCCATCGAGATATTTTTCGAGCAACCTTGGGTTGTTGGCGCGCACTTGATATCGGGTGGAATCATTCAGGCAAGGCATGAAGAATCGGGAATCTAGCCCAATGGAAATTTCCTTGGCGGACACCTCGCTTTTGTCAAACCCTTTTAAAAATTGTCCAAGGTAGACTTGGGCAAAAATGTGCTCAAGCTCCGTCCTTCCTAAGCTTGAAACAGCGCACCCAGAAAACTGCAAGTGCTGATAGCTCGCATCGTTTTTCTGAACCTTACCTATGAACGGCTTTACGTGTCTGTCAAAGTAACTGCCGAGCTGTTCATGATTGCCCACACCATAGTGCTCCGTGTACCTAAAAAGAAAAATCACGGCAAGCGACGCGAGCTGGGCGTCTGTAAGTTTGGGCGCAGTATTCAGAGATTCGTTGAGCACAATTTGCAAAATGTCCCGCTGTTGATGTTTGCTTCGATCAACAAGCAGATCCACCAGCAGGTCGCCCAGGTCCACATCGCCTGTGCGAGCGTATTCCTTTTGGACTGTGTAGAGCGCATACTGAAAATCTGGATCGTTGGCATTCTCCAGCCCGGCCTTGTTCTCCCTTTCCAACTTTTGAAGGAACTTGTCCGTGACCTCAGCGCCACGCGCTTTGGCCGTCTCACTTGCGCGCCCCGAGAGATCCAAGAAATTTGCTTTGAACACGTCGAGCGCCACAGCCCTGACCTCAGAGTATGTGAGCCCGTTGTGGGTAACCGTTACATTGCCGCCAGCCTGGATCGCGGAGCTACCTTCCGAGACTTCTTGCTTCTGATCTTTAAACATCGCTCTTCTTCCTACCATCACCGATGTTGACGTCCCCACCGGCCTGAATTCCAAGTGAACCGGCTGACACCGTCTGGTTTTGAGTTGGCTCAAGCGTCTTTTTTCTGTCTGTAAGCATCAGTCCTATGAACGTCGCCGA
This sequence comes from Acidovorax sp., assembly GCF_034519795.1. GTDB lineage: Bacteria > Pseudomonadota > Gammaproteobacteria > Burkholderiales > Burkholderiaceae_C > Acidovorax. The sequence continues at coordinate 80,696 of NZ_JAXHOB010000007.1, read as the reverse complement.
CGCTCCGAGAATGGCTAAAACCGGCTCAAAACCCGGATCTTTCACCATCCATGCAACGGCACCTACAAATGAGAGTGCGGCCAAAATTTTGAGATAGATCACCTAGTACTCCTGTCTTTGATACCAGCCAGAAATCGCGTGGATCGTTGAGACTGTGTCCTCGAACCCGATTTCTAGCTCGCCGTTCCCACGCCGCTGATGACTTCGGTAGCCGCCCGTATGCAGAGCGAGTGCAGAAAGGCCGAGGACTAATGCCCCTCGCACATCAGCCGCCACTTGCCTGCGAAGCTATCGTTGCCCTCGTCGAAGTTCACCTCGTCGCGAAAATCCATGGTGCGGTCTGGCTCCACGTTCGCCACGTACCTGGTGAAGCCGACCATGCCGCCCATGCGGTTGCGCGCGTTCACTTCGCCGCACCAGATGCCTTCGCCGCCCCGCTTGCCGCGCACGTGGTTGCGGAAGACAGCCGATTCGGGATCGTTCAACTTGGACTTCACCAGCTCGCGCGAAACCGCCGCTGGGGACCGGCTCTCCTGCCAGTGGTAGGTCAGGCCGCCTAGCGCGGCCAGAGCTGCGATGCCTATCAAGGCGCTTACGGTTGTGCTTTTCATGCTCCCTCTCTTGTCTATCGTTGATGCTCTTCAGACCGCGCGCTCAGGGAGCCGCATGTACCGCAGCAGCTGCGCATCGGCAGGACCAGATTCACCACCGTGACGTTGCCTTGAACGCAGCCAACCTGCACTGCACCATCGCCCCAATTCTTCAGATATGCCTGCGGCTTCAACCCTTCGATCAGACGCTGCATCCAAGCCCATTCGATCAATTTGTATCTCCTTTGTTACAGCCATTGTGAACAAAGGTTGGGCATTTGGGGCCTGTCTCCCCCATTTGGACTAGGTCGGCGCTACTTGCGTTTGCGCGGCTGGACGACGTTGCCGCCGACCGCGCCGATCTGCACGGCGCCGTGGCCATGGTTGGTGAGGTTGACCCCCTGGCTTTGTGGCAGGCCAGCGCCTGCGGGCGTGGCCCCGATCAGGGCGCCCAGGGCTGCGCGGCGCACCTCGGGTGATGCGGCGCGAAAGTAGCCAAGCATCGTCTGTTCTTCTGGATCGAGCTTGCCGGGTGCGACCGTGCCCGTGACCACGTAGAGCACGTCGACACCCACGTTGGCCAGGGCCGCCAACTGCACGGCCGTTGGCGAAGAGACGCCTTTTTCCCAGTCGATCAGCGTCCGCTTTTTCGACCCAGCAATTTCTGCAAAGGCTGGCTGGGTCAGGCCCAGGCGTTCGCGCTCCGCACGCAATCGATCTCCAACCACGCAAATACCTGCACCTTTCTGTTGCAAGGTGCGGATTTCCGCACCATAATCAACGCCTACTCGTTTCAACAACACGCCACAAGCGCCAACTTGCGGCAACAACACAGGACGCACCACCATGCCCCTCAAGACCCGCCAGCAGGTACGCGATGAGTTCGCGCACCAGGGCTTGTCCTTCAGTGCCTGGGCCAAGCAACGCAACTATTCGGTCGCGCTCGTTTCCGCGATCCTCAACGACGACCAGGCCAAGCCGGCACGCAAGTGCCTGCGCGGCGAGAGCCACAACATCGCGGTGGACCTTGGCCTGAAGGTCGGTGTGAAGACGGCCTTCGCCACCAGCTCGGTGGCGTTTCGTCCCTCGGCCGCACCTCGCATGGCTGCGGCGGCTTGATGGATATGTCCCAGCAGCATCTTACCGGCGCGCAGGCGGCGGACGAGTACGGGTTCACAGGGGGGCCGGTGATTGGCGGGCGGTTCGCGCGCCATCCAGCGTGCCCGCCAGTTCGTGGAGTGTGCGGCGAGCGGTCTCCAGCACCGGCAGCACGTTCGGCTGCTGTGCCGAGCGCCATGCCTGCGACAGACGGGGGCCATCAATGACGCCCTGCATCTCCAGCGCTGCCGTCAGGTACAGCAGGGCCTGCCCAACGCCTTCAATGCGGCCTGCGAGCTCGTCGAAGTGGCGTGCGTCCATCTCGTCCTCCCATGTGGTTGTGATGGGTGCACTGTATGTGCCGCAAGGCCGTTTCCAGCAGCTCCAAGCCGGTGTTTGTTTGGCGCTGCGGGCGGGAGGCACGCGGCCATGACATCCAAGCCCACCCGCAATTGGAAGCGCCTGCAGCCCACCAGCCTGCGGCACGCGCTGGAGCTGTGCAAGGACCACGCACGCGAGCGCTTGAACAAGTCGGTCGAGCGCATTGGCGAAGACATGGGCGTGTCGGACCACTGGACCCTTTACAAGTGGCTGAGCACTGGCCGCCTGCCGACCAACATGATCCGGCCGTTCGAGACTGCCTGCGGCATCGACTACGTGACGCGCTGGATCGCGGCCAGCAGCGGCCGGCTGCTGGTGGATGTGGCCACGGGCCGCAACCTGAACCACGCGGACATTGCCGAGCTGCATGAGCACTTTGCCGGCACGGTGAAGCTGCTCAGCGCCTTTTACGCCCGCCCGGGCGACCCCGCCGAGACGCTGGCTGCGCTGACCAAGCACATGGAGCACATGGCCTGGCACCGCAGCAACGTGGTGCAACACGCGAACCCTCAACTGGAGCTGTAAGCATGCTCAAAGCCCACTACACGCGCACCGCCAAACACGCCCCCCTGGTGGTGCTGGATGGCGGCCCCTTCAACGGCATGGAGAGCACGCCCGCGCAGCTGCGCGAACTGGCGGCCCTGCTCACCCGGGTGGCCGCGCATGCCGAGGCCCGGCCCTGCGTGGGCAGGCTGTGGGCCCCGGCGACGGAGCGCTACGACACCACGGCCTGGAGGGCCGGCGCATGAGCGCCGCCGACGCCAAGACCGGCGCCCAGGTGACCCGCGCCCTGGACATGCTGGAGTGCCTGTCTGGCCGCGTGCTGGACGGCATGTCGAACAAGGACCTGGCCGAGGCCATGCGCTGCCCGCCGCCCTATGTGACCCGCACGGCCGAGACCCTGATCCGCAAGGGCTGGGTGGAGAAGGACGAGGCCACTGGGCGCTTTCGGATCACCACCCGTTTCAGCCGCCTCACGTTTCGCGTGATGGCGGATTTCGACCGCGCGAAGTCTGCCTTGGAGCAGGCCCAGCGCAACTACACCCTGACCAACTGAGCACACACCACAGACATGGCACGCCAACCCAACAAGACAACGCCTCCCGCCGAGGCCCCGAAGCTCAACGAAGCCGCGCTGGCAACCCTCGACGCTGCACCTGCCCAACTGGTGGCCGCACAGGAAGCCATGGACGAAGTGCTGGCCGCCGGGGTTGACCTCGGCCGCCTGGAAGCGTTGACGTTTATTCAAACGGTTTCAGAATCCGCGGCCCTCGCGATCTATGAAAACGTAAAGAAATCAAAGGCTTGGCGCCTTTTGCGCAACCCCAAAAGTTCAAACGGTTTGAATTTTGCCAGCCTGGACGAGTTCTGCCAGGTGAAGCTGGGGCGCGGGTATGCGCGCATGCAAATGCTGCTGGGCAACCAGCGCGCCGTGGGCGAGGAGGCCTTCGAGCAGGCCGAGCGGCTGGGCCTGCACCAGCGTGACTACAACGCCATCAAGGCGCTGCCGGCGCCCGACCAGGAGATGGTGCGCCGCGCCGTGGAGGAGGCCAAGACCCGCGAGGAGGTGCTGGACGTGCTGCATGACCTGGCGGTGCGCAGCGCCCAGCAGAAGGCCGCGCTGGAGGAGGAGCTGCAGGACGCCAACGACCAGGTCGAGAGCCTGGCCGAGGACAAGCGCACGCTGATTAACGAGAAGGAGGCCCTGCGCAAGCAGGCCCGCCGCCTGGCGCAGGCCACGCCCGACGAGGTGGCCGAGCAGCTGCGCGCCGACATCGAGCGCGAGGCGCTGACTGCCCAGGGGCTGATTCAAGGCCCGATCCGCGATGGCCTGGAGCAGCTGCAGCGCCACTCTGCCGAGCATGGCACGAACCACGAAGAGTGGATGGCCGGCCAGCTGGCCCAACTGGAGCGCATGGTGCGCGAGCTGCGCGGCCGGCTGGGCGTGAAGGCCCAGGCCGATGGCGACGACACCCCCGAATGGATGCGCGGCATGCAGGTGGACGGCCTGCCCGCAGCAGGGCATGCCTGACCGCCATGGCGCAGCCGAATGCAGTCATCACCCAGCGCCTTGTGCATTACGCGCAGGCGGCTGCTGCGGCGGACTGGGGCGCCAAGGGCGCGCTCTATGACGCGGCCAGCGCCGAGCTGCAGCTGTCCAAGGCCACCGTAATGAGAAAGATCAAGGAGGTATCGATGACGTCGACGAAGACGCGCAAGCGGCGCTCCGATGCGGGCAAGACGTCGCTCACGCGGGACGAGGCGGTGTTCATCAGCGCCATGTTGATGGAGCACATGCGCAAGAACAACAAGCGGCTGCTGTCGGTGGAGGCGGCGGTCGAGGAGCTGCGTGCGAACAGCCTGATTCGGGCCGAGCGCACCGATGGCGAGGGGGAGATTTTCAAGCTGTCGACCAGCACCATCACCCGGGCGCTGCGCACCTATCTGCTGCACCCCGACCAGCTGCTGGCGCCTGCGCCTGCCATCCACCAGGCCAGCCTGCACCCGAACCATGTGTGGAGCATTGACGCCAGCCGCAGCATTTTGTTCTACCTGCCCGCGCAGGGCCGCGACACGGGGCTGCGCACCATGGATTACCGCGAGTACTACAGCAACAAGCCCGCCAACGTGGCGAAGGTACTGCAGGAGAGCCTGTGGCGCTATGTGGTGACAGACCACACCAGCGGCGCGCTGTTCGTCTGGTACGTGACGGGCGGCGAGACGGGGGGCAACCTGGCGGAGGTGCTGATCCAGGCGATGCACCCCCGGGAGGGCAACCCGTTCCACGGCGTGCCGCGCCTGGCGATGCTCGACCCGGGCGGTGCCAACACCAGCCCGCCCTTCATCAACCTGTGCAAGGCGCTGCGCGTGCATGTGCAGATCAACAAGCCCAAGAACCCGCGCGCCAAGGGCCAGGTGGAAAAGGGCCAGGACATGGTGGAGCGCGGGCTGGAGTCGGCCTTCAAGCTGCTCAGGCTGGAGACGCTGGAGCAGATCAACGCCGTGGCCGCGAAGTGGTCGGCATGGTTCAACGCCACCCAGGTGCATACGCGCCATGGGATGACGCGCTTTGAAGCGTTCATGCGCATCCTGCCGGAGCAGCTGCAGCTGGCGCCGGGCATCGAGCTGTGCCGTGAGCTGGCTGTGTCGGCCCCGCAGGAGCGCACCGTGAACGACTTCCTGGAGGTGGAGTTCATGGGGCAGACCTGGGACGTTTCGCACGTGCCGGGCGTGGTGGTCAAGCAGAAGCTGCAGATCGTGCGCAATGCCTGGCGCCAGGACTCGGCCCAGGCCGTTGGCATGGGTGAGGACGGGCGCGAGGTGTTCTACGTGCTGGAGCGCAAGGAGCGCAATGAGTTCGGCTTTTACGACGACGCCACGGTGATCGGCGAAGGCTTCAAACGGCACGCGGAGACACCAGCCCAGCGCAATATGAAGGAGGTGGAGCAGCTTGCCACGGGCACCAGCTCAGTGACCGATGCAGAGGCCGCGCGCAGGGCCCAGGACAAGGGCAAGGGGCCGATTCCCTTCAAGGGGCTGGTGGACCCGCTCAAGCGCGTGAACGACGCGGTGCTGCCCACCTATCTGCCGCGCCAGGGGACAGTGGTGGCTGTGGACAACCCGGTTGCCAACGGCCAGGTGCTGGACCAGGTGGACACCAGCATCGCGCTGCAGCGCATCGCCAAGCTGATCGGGCGCCCGATCACCAGGGAGGAGAACCGGTTCATCAAGGGCCGCTGGCCCGAGGCGATGCCGGCTGAGCAGGTAGACGCGCTGGTGGCGCAGTTCACGCGCGGCGCTGACGCTGCACACGTCGAAGCCTTCGGCGGCCTGCGCGCCGTGGGCATGTGAGGGCGGCGCCGATGCTGAACCTTCAAGTGATCCTGAGCGAGCTGGGCATCAACCAGGCCGCGTTTGCGCGCCTGGTCAAGGTGAGCCCTGCGACCGTGAGCCTGGTGCTCAAACACAACCACTGGCCGACCAAGACGGGCATGGAGTTCCGCATGAAGCGGGCGACCAGTGAGTTGCTGATTGATCGCGGTGTTGCCCCTGAACGGGTGGCCACCGCTTTTGAAAAGTGTGCCGGGCAGCGCGCCAACGCTGCCCAGCCCACCGAGGCGAGTGCCTCGCTTCCAAGCCCTCAAACCACTCTTTCAAACCGACTCAAGGACGAGGATATGTTACTTCGCAAGCACACGATCACCCAGGACGCGCGGGATTACTTCGCGCTGGAGCGCGATCCCTTCACCAATGAGATGCGCGGCGTGGCCGACGTGTTTCTGAACGACAACATCCGCAAGGTGCGGGCGGCGGTGCGCAATGTGGCCGAGCATGGCGGCATGCTGGCGGTGATTGCCGAGAGCGGCGCGGGCAAGTCGACGGTGCGCAAGGACCTGGCGAAGTGGATCCAGGGGCAGCAAAAGCCCATCGTGGTAATCGAGCCGGGCATTGAGGGGCTGGACAACCTGGACCGCAAGAGCCGGCCGCTGAAGGCGAGCGACCTGGTGGAGATCATCATCACCACGATCATGCCTGGCGCGGCCATCCGCCAGAGCTACCAGGCGCGGCTGAACCAGATGCGTGATGCACTGCGGGCGAGCGCCAGCGCGGGCAACAAGCATGTGATGGTGATCGAGGAGGCCCACCGCCTGGCGACGCAGACGCTCAAGCACCTAAAGAACTTCTATGAGATGGACGACGGGGCGTTTACGCCGCTGCTGGCGATCATCCTGATCGGGCAGACCGAGCTGGACTGGAAGCTCGACGAGAAGTCGTTTGAGGTGCGGGAGGTGGTGCAGCGCTGCGAGAAGCGTTTTATCGAGCCGCTGGACAACGATGTCGAGGCCTATCTGCGGCACAAGTTCACCCGGGTGGGGGGCGACTTCGACAAGGTGTTTGCGCACGATGCGGCGGAGGCCATCGTGGCCCGGCTGCGCGTGACGGTGGAGACCAAGATCCGTGGCCAGCGCTCGCTGGGCCCGCGCTCGCTGTGCTATCCGCTGGCGGTGAACAACCTGGTGTCGGGTGCGATGAACCTGGCGCACCAGGGCGGCGAGGACCGTGTGACGGCCAAGCTGGTGGCCCAGGTGGGGCGGGAGGATTGAGATGCGGCGCTATCTGATCCTGATCCATATGTGCGATGGCTCGAAGGGCCAGCTGCGCGGGGTGTTCGCCAGTGACTGGGAGGCCATCGACGCGGTGCTGGGTGCCTTTGGCGATGCGGTATCGGTGGTGCCGCGCCGGGAGGTGGCGCCATGAAGCGGCTGCACCCGATGACGGCGCTGGCGTGCTGGCTGGGCGTGGTGGTGCTGGCGGTGCTGTTGACGCTGGTCTACGTGGTCAGCGAGATGCACGTGAGCAGTGCCCGCCTGGACGCGGCGCACCTGGCCGGCATGGCCCAGGGCGCCACGATGTGCCCGGGAGGCCGGTGATGGGCGCGGAGTTCATCAACACGTGTGCCAGCTGCGGCGCGGAGGAGAGCATCGACGCGCTGCTGGGCCGCATGATCGACGACGAGGAGGCGCGCCACCTGGTGGCCGATGTCATCAGCATGTCGCTGCCGCTCGGCCGGGAGCTGCTGCGCTATCTGCGGTTGTTCAAGCCCGAGAAGCAGCGCCTGCGCATGTCGCGCGCCAAGGCCATCCTGGCTGAGCTGGTGCCGGACATGACGGCGACCGCCATCACGCGCGGCGGGCGCACCTTCCTGGTGACCATGGGCGACTGGCAGGCGGGCTTCCATGCGGTGTTTGCGGCCATCGACAAGGGCACGCTGGCGGTGCCCCTGGCTCACAACAACTACCTCTACACGGTGGTCACGCGGACGGTTGACCGCACCGAGGCCCTGGCCGAGGCCGACCAGGAGCTGCAGCGGCGTGTTGCGCCCCTGCGCGGCGTGGTGCAGGTCGACCAGAAGGCGCCGGTACAGGTGGGGGCGGCGCTGCTGAGCCATCTGGACCCGGCGCTGCTGGACCTGCAGGAGCGGGACCGCCAGGCGGCAGGCCCCTCGGAAGAGGTGCGGGCCAAGATGGCGAAGCTGCTGGGCAAGGCGCCAGCGGGAGGGCCCAAGCCATGATGCCCGCCGAAATGCAGTCGCTGCGCGTCGTGTTGCTGGCATTGCTGCCGACCTACGGCCAGGCCGCTGCCACACCCGAGCTGGCCGCTGCCGCCAACTGCAGCCGCAGCGACGTCCACGACGCCTTGTACGAGCCGCTGGTGGCCCACCAGGTGCGTTACGACCTGATGGCCGACACCTATGCGGCCGTGAAGCAGGGAGACGCCCTGTGAACGAGATCAAGCCAGGCCGCCCCGAGGCCGCGCGCTCGGGCTTCACTTCGAAGCCCGCCGCCGACCTGGTCAAGCCGCAGCAGTACGACCTGATGCGGGCGCCTGTGTGGACGCCCCCAGCCGCCGCGCCCGCTCGGGCCGGTTCCCTCAACCACAAGCGCATCGAGAGCCGTGGCTTTCGGTGCTGAGAAGGAGCAAACCATGCCAACACCCAATGATGCTGTGCGCCAGGCCAGCGTTGTCGCCAATTTGCCCGATGGCTTCATGCGCAACGCGCAGGGCCACCTGGTGCCTATCGACCTGGTCAAGCCAGTGGACCAGGAGCGCGACCGCCTGGTGCGCGAGCTGGTGCTGGTGGCCCAGGATCTGAACGCCAAGCTGGTGGCGGCGAAGGGCCGGATCTTTGGCGACGTTGCGGCCTTTGCCGAGCTGAGTGCCGAGCAGTACGGCGTGAAGCGCGGCGGGCACAAGGGCAACATCACGCTGCACACCTTTGACGGGGCCTACAAGCTGCAGCTGGCCACTGCCGACACGATCACCTTTGACGAGCGCCTGCAGGCCGCCCAGGCGCTGGTGGATGAGTGCATCAAGGAGTGGGCGCAGGGGAGCCGGCCCGAGATCATCGCGCTGGTGCAGCAGGCCTTTCAGACCGACAAGGAGGGGAAGCTCAATGTCGGTCGCATCCTGGCGCTGCGCCGCCTGGAGATCAACGACGCGCGGTGGCAGGAGGCGATGAAGGCCATTGGCGAGTCGATCCAGGTGATCGGCACGAAGCAGTACATCCGCTTTTACAAGCGCGTGGGGCAGACGGATCGCTATGAGGCGATTGCGCTGGACATGGTGGCGGTGTGAAAAGCCAGTCTCTATTCTCGCCAGGGCAACTGTGCCTTTCGCTCACACTCCTCGACAGCAATCATGAGGTTGTCGGCGGCCTTTGCCAGCATTCTTTCCCATTGATGAATGCTGTCTTCCGGGATCTTCCTCCACGAACCCCGAGAAATCTCATCGATCACGTAATCAACAGCGCCATACGCCTGGCTGATTCGTTGTGCACACTCGTTCTCGAGAGGCATCAGGCCGAGCAGTGTCGCATCATCAGGCACCCACTTAACTTGGTTAACTGCATCCGCAATATCTCCGATGCGGTCGTCACGGGTGCGTTCGACGTCACCGTCTGGAAATCCCATCAAAGATACGGCCCTTCTCAAACCTGCCGCGTCGGTACGGAGTCGCTCGGAAATCCGTGCCGCATACAGAACTGCGCGCGCATCTGCTTCGATCTTCTCCTTGCCTCCTTGCCGCAGGCCGAGGCGAAGCGCCACCCCAGCGGCGGCAAAAGCACCTATTCCCGCAAACCAGGTGCTTATCGTCCCAGCTGCAAACATGCCCTTGAGATATTCATAAGCCATCCGCGACCCTCCCATGTGATTTGGAGCAATCGTATCCGGCCTTCGCGAACTCGTTGCCACGATCAGCTCGCGCGCATCTAGCTGCTTTGCCATTTGCATGGGCAGGCGGTGTGTGCCCCGGTGTCTCCAGCACCACAACTACCGCAGCTATCGGTGTCGCCGTATCGGAGCCATGCAGCAGGCTGACCGACGCGGTCCTCCTCCCTTTATTGGGCAGGCGCTGAGATGGCCGGCTTCCGGTGTCCGTCAACACCGGGTCACTTCCTCAACCTTTTCAATTTTGAATTTCAAAGATCATGAACAAGACTGAACTCATCGAACAAATGGCCAACAAGGCCGGCATCTCCAAGGCCGCAGCCGGCGCTGCGCTCGAGGCGGCGACCGAGGCGATCAAAGCCACCCTGAAGAAGGGCGGCGCCGTCACCCTGGTGGGCTTCGGCTCTTTCAACGTGACCAAGCGCGCGGCCCGCACCGGGCGCAACCCGAAGACTGGCGAACCGCTGAAGATCAAGGCGCGCAAGTCGCCGAAGTTCACCGCTGGCAAGGGCCTGAAGGACGCCCTGAGCTGAGCCAGTCGGCTTTCTGAAGCCCCCTTGCGGGGTCTTTGGTGAGCCACCTGGAGCACACGACCATGACCGCAGCCAACGCCACCACCACATCCGCAGCCAGCCGCCGCGCTACGTTGATCAAGCTGATCCACGCGGCGAAGCGCGAGCTGGGGCAGCAGCATGGGCTGGATGATGTGGCGTATCGGCAGATCCTGGTGTCTGTTGGACAGGACTCGTCGCTGAAGACGATGGCCATTCCAGGAATGGTGGCTGTCTTGGAGCACCTGAAGGCAAGGGGGTTCGTGGTCCGTCCAAAGGCTGGCGACCGGCGCCAGGCCATCAACCCAGGTGCCAGCAAGGTGCGGGCGCTGTGGTTGTTTCTGCACCAGCTCGGCGAGGTGCGCGATCCCAGCGAGAAGGCGCTGGCGGCCTATGTGAAGCGCATCGCCAAGGTGGATGATCTGCACTGGGCGAGCGGCAGGGCGACGGATACGCTCATTGAGACCTTGAAGAAGTGGGCGATGCGGGTGCTGCCGGGGGCGATCAAGGCGCTGGCCGATGAGGTGCTGGTGCGGCATCGGGTGCAGCCCTTCGGTGCGCTGCAGCTGGCCGTGTTTCTGCGGGCGGCGAATGCCTCGGTCAACTATGAAGGCTTCGACCATCACCTGTGGGCCTGGCAGGATCTGATGGAGCTGCTCGGCCGGCCTGTGGGGGGCGTTGCCCAGGCACTGGAGGCCAAGCGGTGATCAGGCCGGAGACGCGCACGTCCATTCGGCGGCATGAGCTGCTGGCCGATGTCGTCGACGTGGTGACGCGCCGGCTGCGCGAGCATGAGATCGGCGCCAACGCGGCGGAGATCATCGCCAACGACCTGGCGGATCATCTGGCGAAACACTGGGGCGGGCAGATCATTTCCTTCCCGAAGGATCTGCGGCGCGAGCTTGTGCGCCTGGAGCTGGAGATATGGGGCAAGTTCGTGGGGGACAACTACGATGACCTGGCCCGCCAGTACGGCATGACCGTGAGTGGTGTCCGCAAGCTCATCAGCCGCATCCGCGCCAAGCTGGCGGCGGACACCCAGCACGACCTTTTCGACCCTGCAAGGGTCGCCTGAGCGGCCGCAGTCGCTCGTCACAGGTAAGCGGCCATTCCATGTTGACCGAAGGCCCTAGCAAACGGCTAGACTTCCGCTATGGGCCCCGAAGCAGCCGGTGGAGTCCGGGGCCGGCTACTGGCAAGCCGCTACTTCCAACGTTAGGTATCGTAGAGTCAAACTGTGCTGAAGCATGCGCCTTGCGCCTATTGCGGAAACGCTGAGTTGCCACGAACGCGCGGCCATGTATTCCCGCGGGCGATATATCCAGATACGCTCCCCCAAGCGAAGCGGGTCACGGTTCCAGAGTGCGATGGCTGTAAATCACTTTGGGAAGATGCGGAGCCTCACTTCAGAAACATTCTCCTGACCATCTGGAACCCTGACGTGGCGCCTACTGACAGCAGAGCGCAAAAGCTGTGGCGAAGCTTCGATCAAAAAGATGGTTATCGCCGCGCCCGAGAACTTGCAGGGCTCTTTCGCGCGGCAACCGTTGAGGGGCAAAGCCGCACCAAAATCTATCCCGCTGAAGACGAGAAGTTCAATCTTGTTCTTCGTCGCATCGTTCGAGGCCTTAGCCATCACCATGGCTTGGCAACGGCAGTGCCAGATCAGTTTGTCCAATGCGAGGAAATGCGGTATGTCGTGCCACCAGTATTCGAAAACGAGTTCTCGTGGCACACAATCGCTCAGGACTTCATCACGTACGGCTTCACGGCACTTGACGATGAGAAAGTCAAGTTCGTCTGGCTTATTCGCTTCTCAAAGCACATTGTCTTTATTGGAAGAGTTCGCAATGCGAGCAGCGATGCCTAACCCTTCAACTCACTTGCCGTTACAGCCTCTGTAACGCAATTTCAACGATCGGTTTCGGTTGATCCCGTTCTGTCCCGGCAAATCCCGATTTATCGCGACGTTTTTGGGCTGTTTATCTCAACTCCCTTCAAGCAGCGTGCTGCAATTGCCGCAGAAGTTCGTTGCGCGCCGCCATGACGCTGGCCACCGCCAGCGGTGCCAGCACCATCAACGCCACGCCGATGCGAAACGACTGCAGTTCGTACTGCCCGCCAAAGTCCGACCCCAGATGCAGGTAGCCGACCGATACCGCCATCAGCGTCCACACGCTGCACAGCAGTGTGAGCACCGCCGTCACAAACAGGCTGTAGGTCAGGGCACACCACAACAGGCCAGGGACCAGGTAGGAGACGGCACCCGGCCCACTGATGACCATGCCCAGCGCCCCGCCCAGGAACAGGCTCAAGGTCGGCACCAGTTTCAGCGGATCCAGGCGCAGCACGAACTCGCGGTGCCGTTGGTCGCGCTGGGGGCGGCGCCACGCCGGCATGGTCAGTATCACGGGCAGGATCACCAGGTAATCGACGAGCTCCGCCGTGAACCAGATCAGCATGCCGTCAGCACGCGACCCATGGAACAGCAGCGGGTTGCTCACCATGCCCACCAGGCCAGCCGTCAGCGAGGCCAGGGCCACGATCACGATGAGGTAGACCACCGACAGGGGCTGCAGCAGGCGCCGGTGGCCGAGGGGTATGCGTGAGAAAAGCAGGTAGCCGACGATGACGCCGGCCATGTTGGCCAATGTCAGCCAGGCCACCTTGGGCCAGGTGCCGCCCATGACCACGTCGGCGAGTATGAAGCCGGCGGCCGCGCCACACCAGGCCAGCACTGAGGTCGGCCGCAGCCGGCGCACCAGCACACCGAGCAACACCGCATTCGCGGGCCAGAACGCCGCCAGCGCCCCGGTGGGGCGGGTCAGGATGCCCAGCAGGGCAAACCCGAAAACCAGGCTACCGAGCAACAACGCATCCAGCGCAGACTCTTTGGCGAGCGCAGGCCACGCCGGGACTGCGCCGGGGGGAGGAGGTACGGGTTCCTCTGTCATGGGCACCTCGGGGCCACAAGGCCCCGCACCATGCGGGACCCAGCCTGACCGTTTCCTTTATATCGGCGAACCGGCAGGCTGCGGGCCCACGCATACCCTCTTGCCTCCGGGCCAGAGGCCGGGCAGGCACCAGAGCCCTGCGGACCGGAGCAGGGGCCGCTACGCAGCGACCGCCACCACCCGCCCCTGCACCCTGCGCGCGACCAGCCCTCCCAGCACCACCACGCCCACGGCGGCCATCGAGAACACCTGTGCGATCCAGCCCCGGTCCACACTGGCCGCCACGGCCAGCACACCGAGCGACTGGCCCAGGAACAGCAGGCAGGCGAACAGCGTCACGGCCGTGCCCCGCGCCTCGGGCGCCATCTGCGTGGCCTGCACCTGCAAGGTGTTGTGCAGCATGTAGAAACCCAGGCCGGTAAAGAAACAGCCCAGCACCGCCAGCGGCACCAGGGGCGCCCAGGCCAGTAGCAACAGGCCGGCGGCGATGAGCGAGGAGCCGAGCAGCGACAGGCCCTTCTCGCCCAGCAGGGCCAGCCAGCGGCGCGCCATCAGGCTGTAGACCAGCCCGCCCACCCCGTAGAGCACCATCACGCCACCGGCGGCCGAAGCCGACAGGCCGAAACCGTCGACCATGCGCGCCGGCACGAAGGCCATGGTGCCGAAGCCCAGGGCCCCCTCCACCGCCACGATGGCCAGCACCCAGCGCACGCGGGGCATGCGCAGCAGGCGCCCCGTGGTGGCCAGGTAAGCCGGTAGCGAGAACGCAGCCGGCTCGGCAGGATGGTCACCCGCCGCTGCAGCACCTGCCACCGAGGCACGCATCTGGCGCAGCAGCAGGGTGGCGGCCGTGAGGAACAGCACCGACAACACGGCAAACGCCCAGCGCCAGCCCAGGGCTTCCACCGCGAAACCGCCGAACCACTGCCCCGCCATCATGCCCGACACCGTGGCCACCATGAGCCGGGCCAGCGTCTCCTGGCGCTGCTCATAGGCCACGCTGTCCCCGATCCAGGCCATCGACAGCGGGATGATGCCCGCCGCCGCTGCGCCCATGAACGCGCGCGAGACCACCAGCACCGGCAAGGTCGGCGCCAACGCCGTGACGGCACTGAAGATCGCGCAGGCAAAGGTGGCGCCGATGATCACGCGCACCTTGCCAAAGCGGTCACCGAGCGGGCCGTAGAAGAGCTGCAGCACGCCGTAGGCGACCGCGAACGCGGCGATCACCGCCGACGCATCGCCGGTGGTGACATGGAACTCCTGGGACAGGGTGACCAGCATCGGGTCGCACACGCGCATGGATGCCATGCTGGCAAAGGCCGCCACGCTGATCAGGCGCAGCATCGTCGAGGAAGAATGCATAGGCGCCGATTGTGCGGCGCAGCGTGCGAGTCTGCTGGCAGCGGACCGAATGCCCCCCGGCACTGTCGCAGCCCAGACTCGGAGGCTGGACATTTCTTGGCGAGCAAGGCGGGCGGCCTGGAGCGGCGAATTCGGGGACACCAGAACCGCTGTGCCATAGGCATCGGAGCGGCTCGCGGCAAAGGCCTTCACACCGCTGTCCGCCAACGAAGAAAACCGCGTTTGCAAACTCGGCGGACGCATACCCGACCGGCTCCACCCGCCACCGGGTAGAGTCAGGCCATGGACCTGCGCACCCTTCGCTACTTCATTGCCGTGCTCGAAGCCGGCAGCCTCTCGCGTGCCGCCGGGTCGCTGTACGTGGCCCAGCCGGCGCTCACCGCGCAGATCAAGAAGCTCGAGGCCGAGCTGGGCACGCAGCTGTTCGACCGCTCGCACGCGGGCGTGACACCCACGCCGGCCGGCATGCAGCTGTACGAGGACGCGCGCCGCCTGCTCTCGGACGCCGAAGCCGTGCGCGAGCGCATCCAGCGCCTGCCGCAGGGGCCCGAGGGCTCGGTGACGGTGGCGGCGCCTTTTTTGCTGGCCTCGCTGCTGCTCGGGCCGGTGCTGGCGCGCCTCAAGCGCAGCCACCCGCGCATCCGCGTGTTCGTGCTGGACGACCTGAGCCTGGTGGTGCGCAAGGCCATGCTCGACCGCCGGGCCGACGTGGGCATTCTCGTGGACACGCCGCAGCTCGACAGCCTGCGCTGCACGCCCCTGGCGCGCGAAGCCATCTTCATCTGCGGCCACGATGCCGACGGCACGGTGGCCCCGCTGCTACGGCCCGCAGCACGGGGTCGCGCAGCGGGCGGGCACCCCGAGATCGACTTCGCCCAGGCCGCCCGGTTGCCGCTGGTGCTGCAGTCGCGCCGCTTCTCGATCCGCCAGAACGTGGAGGAAGCCGCCAGTGCCCTGGGCGTGGCCCTGAACGTGGTGCACGAGCACGACTCGGCGCGCGTGATCCGCTCGCTCTACCAGTGCGGGGCGGGGTTCACCTTCACGCCGGCCTGCTCGCTGGCCGACAGCCCGCACCAGGACCGCCAGGGCTGGATCGTGGCGCGTGTCGTGCGCCCGCTGCTGCCGCGCGCCTACACCCTGGCGACCGCAGCGGACCGGGTGCTGGATGCCCCGACGCAGGTGGTCATCGACGCGTTGGTACAGGAAACCACGCGACTGGTGCGTGCAGGCTCCTGGCAGGCCGAGTTGCTGGTCTGACTTCCCGCACCTCTGGAGGCCGTCCAGGCCGGGTCCATCATTTCCATTGATGGATCGACATCAGCAAACGGTATTTCCTGTAGCGGGCGGTCTTCTGCAACAGTGTCCCCATGCCATGCCGACACGGACATGGCGCACTGAAGGAGACCCATGCCAGCGCCCGCCACCACCACCGCCCCCTCCATCGCCAACGTCGGCGAACTCGTCTCGCGCAGCGCGCGGGCCTTTGCCCGGCAGCTTGCCGTCACCAGCGCCACGCGCAGCCTCACCTATGCCGAGCTGGAGCAGCGCTCCAACCGCCTGGCCAATGCCCTGCGCGGCATGGGCCTGGCACGCGGCGACCGGGTGGGCATCTACCTGCCCAACTGCACCGAGATCGTCGAGATCGAGTTGGCCTGCTACAAGGGCGCCTTCACCAAGGCGCCGTTCAACGCCCGCCTGTCGCCCACCGAGGTGGGCGAGATCACCGCCAACAGCGGTGCCGCCGTGATCGTGACCACGGCCGAACGCGCCGAGTCCTTTCGCCCCCATATCGCGGGCGCCATGCCGCGCCTGCTGCTGCTCGACGGCCCGGCCGGCACCTCGTACGAGGCCGCGCTGGCGGCTTCCAGCGATGCCTTCACGGCCGAGCGCGTCACGGCCGACGAGGTGGCGGTGCTGCACTACACCTCGGGCTCCTCGGGCGTGCTCAAGGCGGCCATGCAGACCTTCGGCAACCGGCTGGCACAGTTGCGCAAGTTCCTCATGCGCGCCGACGGCATGCGCAGCGGCCACCTGCTGGGCCTGGTGGGGCCGGTCACCCATGCCTCGGGCATGCAGCTGGTGCCGGCACTGTGCAGCGGCGTCACGATCCGGCTGTTCTCGGGCTTCGAGCCCGGTCGCTTCATCGCCGAGATGCGCACCGAGCGCGTGACCCACACCTTCATGGTGCCTACCATGATCAACATGCTGCTGGCCGAGCTGGAGGGCCAGTACCGCCCCCTGCCCGACCTGCTGCGCCTGGGGTATGGGGCCGCGCCCATGGCACCCGCGCGCATCCTGCGCGCCATGGATGTGTTCGGCCCCGTGCTGTCGCAAGGCTATGGCGCGGGCGAGACCACCTCGGGGGTGTGCGGCCTGTCGGTGGAGGACCACCTGTTCGCCCGCGCCGCCCTGCCCGAGCGCCTGGCCTCGTGCGGCCGGCCCTTCCTCGAATCGCTGGTGGAGATCGTGGACGACGCGGGCCAGCCCGTGGCCCAGGGCGATATCGGCGAGATCGTGGTCAGCGGCCCCGACGTGTTCGCCGGCTACTGGCGCGCGCCCGAGCTGACGGCCGAGGTGCTCAAGGACGGCCGCTACCACACCGGCGACCTGGCGCGCGCGGACGAGGACGGCTATGTCTACATCGTCGACCGCAAGAAGGACATGGTGATCAGCGGCGGCTTCAACGTCTACCCCTCGGAGGTGGAGGCGGTGCTCTACCAGCACGAAGCCATCGCCGATGCCTGCGTGTTCGCCATACCCGACGACAAGTGGGGCGAGGCCGTGGCCGCGCATGTGGTGCTCAAGCCCGGGCGCAATGCAGACGCCGAGGCCATAGCCAGCTTCTGCGCTCCGCTGCTGGGCGGCTTCAAGCGGCCGCGGCACATCGAGTTCGTGCCCTCGCTGCCCAAGAACCCCAACGGCAAGGTGATGCGCAAGGCCATCCAGGCGCGCTACTGGGCCGGCCACAGCCGCATGGTGAACTGAACCCGAGAACAACACGCATGAAAACCGACTCCGTCAACCCCATCCCCGCCCCGCTGTTCAACGTGCCGTTCGAGGGCTCCGAGCGCGCGGTCGAACTCATCGGCCGCATCAACGAGTTCCTGCACGGCGAGCTGGCCGCGCTGGCACGCGAACACGGCACCGACCACGAGCATGGCGCCGACCGCGCCCTGCTGCAGCAGGTGTGGAAGCGCTCGCATGAGCTGGGCTTCTACGGCATGACCCTGCCCACCGCCATGGGCGGGCTGGGCCTGTCGGTGCTGGACCATGTGCTCATCAAGGAGGCGATCTACGCCAGCGGCTCGCCCTTCGCGCCCCACGTGTTCGGTGAACTGAGCGGCCCGCCGCGTGTCGGTGCGCTGGCCCGCAAGGCCACGCCCTACCAGCTGCAGCAGTTCATAACCCCCGTCGCCCAGGCCGACAAGGCCATCTGCTTCGCGCTGACCGAGGCAGAAGCCGGCTCCGACGCGGGCGCGGTGCAGACCCGCGCGGTGCGGGACGGCGACAGCTTCGTGATCGACGGGCGCAAGCGCTTCATCTCGGGATCGCCGTTTGCCGACTACGCGGTGCTGATGGCCTCCACGGCCAGCGACCCGGCCGAGCGCGAGGTCACGGCCTTCTTCGTCGACCTCAAGGCCCCCGGGGTGCGGGTGGAGACGGGCTACAAGACCATGGCCGGGCAGTCGCACACGGGCGACATCGTGCTCGAAGGCTGCCGCGTGCCCGCCGCCAACCAGATCGGCGAGCCGGGCCGGGGCCTGGCGCTGGCGCTGGGGCGCATCACCGTCAACCGCCTGCTGCACTGCCCGGCCATGCTGGGCCTGGCGCAGCTGGCCCTGCGCGATGCGCGCGACTACGCGCTGCAGCGGCGCCAGTTCGGCCGCGCCATCGGCGACTTCCAGGCCATCCAGCACATGCTGGCCGACATGGCGACCGAGCTGTGCGCAGCGCGCGCGCTGATGCTGGGCACGGCACGCCAGATCGACGCCGGCAGCGAGGCCCGGGCCGAGGCCTCGATGGCCAAACTGTTCTGCTCCGAGACGGCGTTTCGCATTGCCGACCGGGCGGTGCAGATCCACGGCGGCGAGGGCATCGTGCAGGGCCGGCGCGTGGAGTTCCTGTTCCGCATGCTGCGCATGTACCGGGTGCTCACGGGCACCAGCGAGATCCAGCGCAACACCATCGCCAAGGAGCTTCTCGCACCGCAGGGCTGAACCGACCCGACCCGGCCTGATCCCACAGGCATTCCACTATAAAGACAGGAGACAAACACCATGACAGCACGCACATTGCAACGCCGGCAGTTCCTGGGCAGCGGCCTGGCCGCCGCCCTCATCCCCGCACCCGCCCTGCTCCTGCCGGGCATGGCGCGGGCGGCCGATCCCTGGCCCTCGCGCCCGATCAAGTGGGTCGTGCCCTTTCTCGCGGGCACGGCGCCCGACACCACCGCGCGCATCGTCCACGAGGCCGTGGGCCGCGAGCTGGGCCAGCCCGTGGTGATCGAGAACCGGGGCGGCGTGGGCGGCAACCTGGGCGCACGCCAGGTGGCCAAGGCCGCGCCCGACGGCTACACCTGGATCTACTCCAGCGCCCCCATGGCCGCCAGCATGCACATGTACAAGGCGCCGGGCTACGACGCGCTCAAGGACTTCCAGCATGTGATGGGCCTGACCAGTTCGGACATCGTGCTCATCGTCAACGCGGCCTCGGACATCCGCACGCTGGACGACCTGCTCGCCAAGGCGCGCTCCGCGCCTGGCAAGCTCGACTATGCCTCGGGCGGCGTGGGCACACCCTCGCACCTGGGGGTGGAACTGCTCTTGAGCGCGGTGGACGCACAGGTCACCCATGTGCCCTACAAGGGCGCCTCGGAGATCGTCAATGCCGTCATGGGCCGGCAGGTCACCTTTGGCGCACCCATCTTTTCGGTGGCCTACTCCAACATCCGGGCCGGCAAGCTGCGCGCGCTGGCCATTGCCGGTGCCCAGCGCAACCCCAAGCTGCCCCAGGTGCCCACGCTGGCCGAGCTGGGGGTGCGCGGGGTGGAGCTGACCTCCTGGGGCGGCGTGTCGGTGCCCGCCGGCACGCCCGATCCCATCGTGGCGCGCATGCGCGCCGCATTTGAAAAAGCGCTCCGGCAGCCGGCCGTGGTCGCCGCGCTGGAGGAGCAGGGCGGCATGGTCACGCCCCTGGACGCCGATGCCTACAAGCGCAACTTCACCAAGGAGATGCAGCTGACCGAGGCCATGATGAAGAAGGCGCAGATCGAGCCGATGTAAGGCGCCGCGCCTGTCTGCATGGGTCAGGTGCCCGATGCGGCGCGCAGCCGTGTGCGCAGCGCCGCCAGGGCCGGCCCGTCGGCAAAACCCGTGGTCAGCAGGCCCAGCCCCTGCAGCGAGGACTCCAGTGCCTGGGGCAGCTTCACGGCCAGGACCACGGCCACACCGGTGTCCACCAGCGCCTGGGCGATGCTCTGCGGCATGAGGCTCACGGCGCCGGTGCTGCGCAGGGCCTCCAGGACCACCGGCAAGGCGGTCGTGGCCATGGGGTAGAGGACGGGCTGCTGCGCATGGCCGGCCCACAACCGGTCGTAGTAGTCGCGCACGCCCATGCCCCTGGGCGGCAGCACCCAGGGCAGCCCTACCAGCCGGTTCAGCGCCACGCTGCGCAGGCCCGCCAGGGGATGCCCGGGCGCGGCCACCACTGCGGGTGCATCGCTCTGCAGCAGCTCGAACTGCCAGGCGGCGGGCACGTCCTGCGGGCGGCGGCAGACCACGGCATCGAGCCGGCCGGCGGCCAGTTCGGGCAGCAGGTGCACCATGTTCTCCTCGATCAGTTCCACCTGCAGCCCCGGCTGCGCCTGCAGCAGTGCCGGCAACGCCTTGGCGAGCAGGCCCGATGCCGCCGCCGGTATGCAGCCCAGGCGCAAAAAGGCCTGGGCGCCCGCCTGCAGGGCGGACAGCGTTTCCGTGGTGGCGCGCAGCGCCTGCAGCACATTGCGCGCAACGGGCACCACGGCCTCGCCAAAGCGCGTGGGCCGCACGCCGCGGTTGTGGCGCTCGAACAGGGGGGCCTCCAACAGGCCCTCCAGGTCTGCCAGGGCCTGGGTGGCGCCTGGCTGGCTCATGCCCACGGCGGTGGCCGCGCGCTGCACACTGCCGACATCGGCCAGGGCCGCGATCAGCTGCAGGTGCCGCAGGCGACCACGCGCCAGCAGGCGGTTGAACAATACCCCGGGATCGGTTGCCAGCTGCGTTGTTACCATAAGCATCTCCAATAGATAACTGGCAAATTCTATTGGTCAACCCAATATCCAGCCAGCACAATCGCCCCATCTTCCTGGCAAGCCTTTGTGACCATGACCCACTTGATCTCCACCCGCCGCGCCGCGCTGCTGGCCAGCCTCTGCGCCGCCGCCCTGCCACTTTCCGCCTGGGCCCAGGCCTACCCCGACAAGCCCGTGAAGCTGATCGTGCCCTTTGCGCCCGGTGGCTCCACCGACATCGTGGCGCGCCTGGTGGCGGACCGCATGCAGAAGTCGCTCGGCCAGTCGGTGGTGGTGGACAACCGCGCAGGCGCGGGCGGTGCCATCGGCGCCGAGGCCGTGGCGCGCGCTGCACCCGACGGCTACACCATCGGCGTGGGCACGGTGAGCACGCTGGCGGTGAACCCGGTGCTGCTCAAGGCCTCGCGCACCGACCCTCTCAAGGACTTCGCGCCCATCACCGCGCTGGCCTCCATCCCCTCGGTGTTCTCGGCACACCCCAGCCTCAAGGTGGACACCCTGCCCGCCGTGGTGGCCCTGGCACGCAGCAAGCCCGACCAGCTCAACGCGGGCTCTCCGGGCTCGGGCTCCATCGGTCACCTGATCATCGAGGCCATGAACGACGAGCTCAAGATCCAGGTGCGCCACATTCCGTACAAGGGCATGGGCCCCGTGATCACCGGTGCGCTGGCGGGCGAGACGCAGTTGCTGAGCGACCAGTACCCATCGTCCGCACCCTACATCAAGGCCGGCAAGCTGGTGCCGTTCGTGGTGGCGGCCGAGCAGCGCCTGGCGGCCCTGCCCAACGTGCCCACCTTCAAGGAGCTGGGCCATCCGGGCCTCAACGAGATCGCCATCACCTGGTTTGGCCTGGTGGCGCCCGCCAAGACGCCCCCTGCCATCGTGGCCAGGCTCAACGCCGCCGCGGCCGAGGCCCTCAAGGACCCGGCCCTGCAGGCACGCCTGAAAGAACTCGGGGCCGAATCCATCGCCGGCACGCCCGAGCAGTTCGGCGCCCTCATCGGCACCAGCCTGGAGCGCGTGCGCAAGGTGGTGCAGGCCCGCAAGATCGAGATGGAGTGAGCCGCACCATGTCCAAGCAGAAGCTGATCAACACCATCACAAAACAGGCCCGCGCGCAGCACGACCAGGTCGTGGCCTGGCGCCGCCACATGCACCGCCACGCCGAGCTGTCGTTCCAGGAGATCGACACGGCCGATTTCCTGGAACGCGAACTGCGCCAGATCGAGGGCCTGCAGATCCACCGCCCCACCCCGACCAGTCTGGTGGCCACGCTGCGTGGCGCCCTGCCCGGCAAGGTGCTGGCGATCCGCGCCGACATCGACGCCCTGCCCATCCACGACCAGAAGACCTGCGACTACGCCTCGGCCCGCCCCGGCGCCATGCACGCCTGCGGGCACGATGGCCATGCCTCCATGCTGCTCGGCGCCGCGCGCCTGCTCGCGGGGCTGCGCCAGCAACTGCCGGGCGAGGTGCGCTTTTTCTTCCAGCACGCCGAGGAGCAGCACCCCGGTGGCGCCCAGCAGATGGTGGACGCCGGCGTGATGCAGGGCGTGGACCGCATCATCTCGGCCCATGTGATGTCCACCGTGGACACGGGCCGCATCGTGGTGCTCGACGGCCCCACGCTGGCCAGCTCCGACCGCTTCGTGCTGCGCGTGCAGGGCAAGGGCGGCCATGCGGCCAACCCGGACAAATGCATCGACCCGATCTGGATCGGCGCCCAGATCGTGGCCAACCTGCAGGCTGTGGTGGCGCGCAACACCGATGCGCACGAGGCGCTGATCCTCTCGGTCACCAAGTTCCAGGCCGGCTCGGCCTTCAACGTGATCCCGGACAGCGCGGAGCTGTCCGGATCGGTGCGCTGCTACTCGCCCGAGGTGCGCGCGCGCGTGCCCGAGGCCATCGCACGCATCGCGCGCGGCGTGGCCCAGGCGCATGGCGCCACGATGGAGCTGGAGTACGTGCACGGCTACCGCCCGGTGGTCAACGACCCGGCCACCGCCGCCGCCCTGCGCGCCGCAGTGCGCGAGGCCCTGCCCGACGTGCCCCTGCACACCATGAACCCGCTGCCCAACAGCGAGGACTTCAGCGCCTTCACCGAGCATGCGCCGGGCGCCTATGCGCTGATCGGCGCGCGCAGCGCAGCCAAGCACATCTGCCACCCGCACCACCACCCGCTGTTCGACTTCGATGAGGACGCGATGGAGCACGGCGTGCGCATGTTCACGGCGGCGCCGTTCACGCTGAATGCACTGGAAGACTGAGCACGGCCCCGGCACAATGCATGGACAAACCACCAAGAGAGGGAAATTCCATGCACTGCACCACAGGGGAAGCTGCCGGTCGCCCGTCCGGCCCAAGCCCAAGGGGCACGCCATGAACCGCAAGACCCAGGCCGGAATCGCCGGCATGGCCGTCGGCGGGCTCTGGCTGCTGGCCAATCTGCGCCACTTTCAGGCGCAGGGCTTCGTGGCCATCGGCATGCCGCTCGTCATCCTGGTGCTGGGCGGCATCTACTTCGCGTGGGGACGCAAGGAGTAAGCCGACATGGACATTCGACACAGCTTGGCCGGCATCGCACTGCTGGCACTCACCGGCAGCGCCCTGGCGCAGGAAAGCACCGGCTGGCTGGTGGGCACCTGGCAACTGGCGGAAGACCGCAAGAAGCCCGGCTTCACCGACGACTTCATGGACTTCGGCGCCCAGGGCACGGTGGTGCTGCGCGACAGCCAGAAGGCCTATGCCCACTGCCGCTACCAACCGGGTGCCGGCGTGCTGCTGCTCACCTGCATCGCGGGCGGCAAGGAGCGGCCGATGACCATGCGCGTCGCGCCCGACAAGGCATCGCTGACCAACTCGGTGGGCGACGTGTACCGCAAGAACCGCAAGTAGCGGCGCGCCAGTCCGCCCCCATCCGATTCAGTGCGGAAAGCCACCGCGCGTGAGCCGCACCGGCTCTGCGTCCATGCGGCGGATCAGCGCCTCCAGCCCGTCGCCCTGTGCGGCGGCAGCGGTCGCCACCGGTCCGTCGCTGAGCGCCCTGGGCACCGGGGTCGAGCGGCAGACCAGGTCATCCTCGGACCAGGCCGCCTTGCCTGGCTGGCCGCGCTGGAGGAGCAGGGCGGCATGGCCACGCCCCTGGACGCCGATGCCTACAAGCGCAACTTCACCAAGGAGATGCAGCTGACCGAGGCCATGATGAAGAGGGCGCAGATCGAGCCGATGTAGGGCCCTGCATGGTGGCGGCTTGCCGGCCACCGGGGGGCGCAGGTCCGAACGACCGTGCCCTTTTAGCCTTCTGGCAGTGGCTTGAAGCCTGCGTTTCCAGCCTGGGGCCGGGTCTCGGCCAGCGAGGACTGAACACCCCCTTGTAGCGCGTGGCTCAGGTAGGGCAGCAGCAAGTCCATCGCCTCCTGTTCCAGCGCCCCACTGGTCAACCAGCGGGGAGACTCAATGATGGCCCGGTGGGTCAGCGCTTCCACCGTGGTTTCCACCATGAAAGCGACCAAGCGAATGCGCGGTCGTGCCAGGCCAGGCAGACGTTGCTGGATGTGCGCCTCCAGCAAGTCTGTGAGCTGCCCACTGATCCCGATGGCCTCTGCCAGCCGCCCCTCGCGCGGCACCTGTTCGACCAGTACCTTGTGAAGCTCGGGATGGAGGCGATGCGCATCCAGGCTCGCCTTGATCACAGCGCGCAGAACTGAAGGCAGGGGGGCAAAGGCATGCTGTACGAGGGCCCCTTCCACCAGTTCCAGCACCTCCCGAACATGTCCCTCGATGAGCGCCGCCACGAGCGACTCCTTGTTGGGGAAGTACTGGTACAGCGTTCCGATGCTCACGCCCGCCCGCTCGACCACGGCGCCGGTCGTCGTTCCTTCGTATCCCCGTTGAACCAGAACCTGAGCGGTCGCTTCGAGAATGGCCCTCACGGTCTGCCGGGAACGCTCCTGCGTTGGCTGTTTTCTAGAGGTGCAGGTGGTGGTTGGCTTCATGCGATGGGCGGGGGGAAGGAATGCGAGTGTCAAATGTGAGGAGTTCCTCATATTATTTCCACACTCTATTTCATTGCAAAGGAGCCCGCAAGTGAAGCGCCACGATGTCACATTTTCAAGCGGCCAGGAAAGCTGCGAGGCCTGGCTGTACCTGCCGGATGCGCCAGACGGCCCCCGCCCGTGCGTGGTGATCGCCCACGGGATCGGTGCCATCCGCCAGGTGCGTCTGCAGCACTACGCCGAACGCTTCACCCAGGCCGGCTATGCCGTGTTCACGTTCGACTACCGCCACTGGGGGGCGAGCGGCGGGACACCCCGTTACCTGTGTTCCATCTCCAGGCAGCACGAGGACATCTCGGCGGCCATCGATTGCGCCAGATCGCGCCCCGAGATTGATGCGGACCGGGTGTTTTTGTTCGGAACATCGTTCGGTGGCGGGCACGCACTGGTAGTCGGATCGCGCCACCCCGAGCTGGCAGGCGTCCTCTCCCAGTGCACGGTGAGCGACTGCACGGCGGTAGCCCTGCGCACTCCGTTGCGGCAGGTATTGCAGTGGCTGCCCGCAGGGTTCACTGACCAGCTCCGTGGCTGGATGGGCCTGTCCCCCAAGTACATCAAGCTTGCCGGCGAGCCAGGCGAAGCTGCGCTCATGACCAAGCTCGGTGCCGAGGAACGCTACCTGGCGATGATCGACGGACCATCGCCGTGGAAGAACCTGGTGGCCGCGCGGGTGACCCTGTGGCTACCCTTGTACCGCCCGATCCGGTACGCATCCAGGATCAGTTCGCCGCTGCTCATGGTGGTATGCGACAACGATGAGATCTGTCCAGCCACGCTGGCCGCGAAGGCCGCGCGTCTGGCGCCTCGTGGCCAGGCCGTGCACTTCAAGTCGTCGCATTTCGAGATCTATTTTGGTGAGCTCTTCGAACAAGCGACTTCGTCGATGCTGGCCTTCATGGACGGAGCGGGCGAGCAGCACCCGGCGGCCCGCCGCGCACGCTTCCCGGGCAGCGCAGGCGCTAGCCTAGCATCCTGAGCTCTTTTCCCCGACCTCCGCCAATCCTTCGCCGATTCTGCGCCGCCAGCGGCGAGCCCCCACTGGATCCACCGTGCCATGACCCACCAGCTTTCCGCGCTCTCGTTCTACCTCTGGCCCGTTCTCGCCCAGATAGCCCTCACCTACCTCGTGGCCGCACTGATCCTCATCACGCGCCTGGGGGACCTGGCGTTCGGCCAAGGAACCGCCAGGTTCTACGAAAATTACGCTGGCGCAGGCGGACCAGCCATTGTCCAGCGCACCACCCGCCTGCTCGCCAACCTGTTCGAGTTTCCGATCCTGTTCTTTGTACTCGTCTGCATCCTGGTTGCGATGGGCCTGGCCGATCCATGGATGCAACTGGGCGCTTGGGTCTTCGTGGGCGGCCGGTGGATCCATGCGATGGTTCAACTGGGCATGAACCGCCTCTGGATCCGTACGCCGGTGTTCATGGTGAGCAATCTTGCGCTGCTCGGAATGTGGGGGCGCCTGGCGCAGTTGTTGTACGGTTCCAGCGGCTGAAGGCAAGTTGGCCGGGCTTTGAAAGCCCTACAGGATTGCTGTCGTAGGGGCCTGACCGCAACGGGCTCACGAAGCGCTGCAGCAGCCCGGCATTGAGAAGGTGCAGATCCACCATGTGCTGGGGGTTGCACAATGGCGCCAGTTCGACCGGCAGCACCGGGCGCATGCCTGCCGAGGTGCGGGCCTCGCAATACGCACCATCCGCCAGACCCTTCCCCCCAGCGGCATCCGCTGCTCGCCCAGTGGCGTATCGCGAAGCCAGCAGGTCTGCACCGTGACCAGCGACGATCTTTCGATCTCCAGCCGCAATCCGTGCGCCGCCAGGCGCGGATGGACCAGCGCTGGCACGCGGTCCTCGATGTCGGGCAAGCTGGCTGGTCACGCCCGCCGCCTCGTGGCCCACCAGGCGCGAGCAGCCGCCGTGCGAGCTGCCCACCAGCTTCACGTCGAAGCCCGACTCCAGCGGCTTGATCCAGCGGTGCACCATGCCCAGGCCGGCATCGGCCTTGGAGGTGGCGATGGTCTCCAGCAACTGGTCGGTGGAGCCCGCGAAGTTGACCAGCTCGACCTTGAGGCCGTGTTTTTCGAAGATGCCGCGCTCGATCGCCACGGGGGCGGCCGACAGGCAGATGGCGTTGGCGTTCCACGCCAGCTTGACTTCGCGCAACTTGCCGGCCGCCAGCACCTGGCTGCCCACCACGCCCGAAGCGCCCACCACCGTGGCCGCCCCCGATGCACGCAGCAACTGCCGGCGCGACCGGCGCGCTTCTCCCCCACCCAGAACCTGGCCCTTGTTGTTCATGCTGGATACCCTCTTGAATGAAGACGACGACGGTGCGGACACCGGAATGAACACATTGCAAACTACGGGGCCCCGAAAGCGAACGAAGAAAAACGGAAATGGATATGCAAAAGATGCCGCACACCCTCTCGGCCGATGCTGGTGCAATACCGGGCATGGATGCCCCTGCCCTCGCCGCCCCTGAAAAATCCGCCGTCGCCGAGGCGCCGCCCGACACCGCCCGCCTGCGCGGCTTCGTTCAGCAACTGGCCGCACTGGTGGAAAGCTCCCCGCCCGAGCCCGAACTGCTCAAACGCGGCGGCGCCCTGCTGGGTGCGCTCGTGGCCCATGACGACTGGCTGCCTGCCGCCTATGCCCAGCCCAGCCCCGAGCGCTACCAGCAGTTCCTGCTGCATGCCGATGCCCTGGGCCGCTTCTCGGTGGTGAGCTTTGTCTGGGGTCCGGGCCAGGCCACCCCCATCCACGACCACACGGTGTGGGGCCTGATCGGCATGCTGCGCGGGGCCGAAGATTCGCAGGCCTTTGTCCGTACCGCAGACGGCCGCTGGGCGCCCGACGGTGCACCGCACCGCCTGCAGCCAGGCCAGGTGGAGGCCGTGTCCCCCAGCATCGGCGACGTGCACCGCGTGGGCAACGCGGTGGATGGCCAGACCTCCATCAGCATCCATGTCTACGGCGCCAACATCGGCGCCGTGCAGCGCAGCGTGTACCTCGAAGACGGCACGCGCAAACCCTTCATCTCGGGCTATAGCAACAGCACCCTGCCCAACATCTGGGACCTCTCGAAGAACCCGGCTCCCTCGGCCTGACCCTGTTTTCAAAGACCCGTACGATTCCAACAATGACCGCACCCGCCATTCCCCAGACTTCCGCTCTCCAGGTCCGCCAGGCCCTGCTCGCCCGCGAGGAAATCGCCCTGCTCGACGTGCGCGAGGAAGACCCCTATGCCCAGGGCCATCCGCTGTTCGCCGCCAACCTGCCTGCGGGCAGGATCGAGCTCGATGCCTGGACGCGCATCCCCCGGCGCGACACCTTGATCGTGGTCTACGACGATGGCGAGGGCCTGGCCGAGCCGGCGGCGCGCACGCTGCAGCAGTTGGGCTATACCCAGGTGACCTTGCTGGCACGCGGCCTGCAGGGCTGGCGCGATGCCGGAGGCGAGCTGTTCATCGACGTCAACGTGCCCAGCAAGTCCTTTGGCGAGCTGGTGGAAGCCGAGCGCCACACGCCCTCGCTGGCGGCAGAAGAGGTGCAGGCCCTGATCGACGCCAAGGCCGACGTGGTGGTGCTCGATGCGCGCCGCTACGACGAGTACCACACCATGAACATCCCCACCGGGGTGAGCGTGCCCGGCGCCGAGCTGGTGCTGCGCGCCCAGGCGCTGGCGCCCAACCCGGCCACGCAGATCATCGTGAATTGCGCCGGCCGCACGCGCAGCATCATCGGCACGCAGTCGCTGGTCAATGCGGGCATTCCCAACCCCGTGGCCGCGCTGCGCAACGGCACCATCGGCTGGCTGCTGGCCGGGCAGACGCTGGAGCGCGGCGCCAGCCGCCGCTTCGACCCTGCCGTACACATCGACCGCAACCAGGCGCCGCAGCGGGCGCGCAGCGTGGCCGACCGCGCCGGCGTGCAGCGCGCCCGGGCCGGCGACCTGGCCCGCTTTGCCGCCGAGGCCGGCCGCACCACCTACCTGCTGGACGTGCGCACGCCCGAGGAGTTTGCCGCCGGCCACCTGCCCGGCTTTCGCAACACACCGGGTGGCCAACTGGTGCAGGAGACGGACCACACGGCTGCCGTGCGCGGCGCGCGCCTGGTGCTGGTGGACGACGATGGCGTGCGCGCCAACATGAGCGCCTCATGGCTGGCCCAGATGGGCTGGCAGGTGTGGGTGCTCGATGGCGCACAGCCCGCAGACTTCAGCGAAACCGGCGCCGTGGTCAACCAGGTGCCCGAACCCACCGGCCCCATCGCCTGGACCACGCCAGAGCAGTTGGCCGCGTGGCTGCAGCAGGAGCCGGCCGGACACACCGCCGTGCTCGACCTAACGAGCAGCGCCCACTACACCCAGCGCCATATCCCCGGAGCCTGGTTCGCGCTGCGCTCGCAACTGGCGCACGCCGTGGCCTCCATCCCGCAGGCGCGCCGCTACGTGCTCACCTGCGGCACCAGCCTGCTGGCCCGCTATGCAGCACAGGACCTGGCGCGCCTGACCGGGGCCGAGGTGCAGGTGCTGGCCGGCGGCACCCAGGCCTGGATCGCCCAGGGCCTGCCGCTGGAGCATGGCGAGACCCGCCTGGCCTCGCCACGCACCGACCGCTACCGCCGCCCCTACGAGGGCACCGAGAGCCCGCGCGAGGCCATGCAGGCCTACCTGGACTGGGAGTTCGGGCTGGTCGAGCAGTTGGGCCGCGACGGGACACACGGCTTTCGGGTGATCTGAGAGGCTGAAGCGCCGCTGCAGGGGCTGCCGACCAGGCCGTGCCCGCTCGCGCATGGAAGAGTGCGATCCGCCGCCACGCCGGCCCGCGCCGCAGCTTCCCGGGCGGTGCCACGGCACGCCGAGCCGTCAACAATTGTCAAAACAGGCCCATTGCCCCCACAACAGCGCGCAAACGGGCCCATTCGGCGGTACATCCCGGCATAGTCGCAGCGTCTGCCCCTGCATCTGCCTTGCGGGAGCGAGCCAGCGAGACCCTTCATGATGCCCAGATCCCTGGCGGGGCTGCCCGGCGCAGCCCTCGCCCTGTTTGTTGCCCTGAGCAGCCTGCCCCTGCCGTTCCATGCCAGCCTGGTGTGCGCGCCATCGGGGCAGAAGACGGTGCTGCGCCTGCAATTTGCCACCCAGCCTGCAGTGGCCTGCGACATGCAGGCGCTGGAGCGCCTTTCGCCCCGTGAAATCGTCACCACCTTGCCGCCGGCCCTGGGGATGCCGGGCAAATCCCGCTGGCGCGGCGTCTCCTTGCGCCAGCTCGTGGCATTGCTGGGCGGCAATGAACGGCACCAGATCGAGCTGACGGCCATGAACGACTACTCCGTGCGCATTCCCTGGAGCGATCTGGTCGAGTACGACCCCATCCTGGCCTACCGCCGCGACCAGCAACCCATCAACATCCGCGACAAGGGGCCCCTGATCCTGATCTACCCCTTTGACCGCCACCCCCGCTTGCAAAAGCAGGACTACGTCAACCGCACCATCTGGCAGGTCAATGCCCTCTCCGTCCGATAGGCCGCGTCGCCCTGAGGCCCAGGCCCGCCACCTGCCGCACCACCGCCGTGGCACCTACTGGCTGCTGGCCCTGGTGGCGGCCATGGTGGTGGCCACGTCCATCGCCTTGTGGTGGACGCTTCGGCAGGTGCAATCGCTGGCGCAGCCGTTTCAGAAAAGCGATCTGTGGTACGTCTCGAGCCTGCACAGTGAACTGGGGCGCGTCGCCCTGCTGGCGCGCAAGGTGAAAGCACTGGAGGCGCCCGAGGAGGAGCTGCGCGAGCGCCTGGACGTTCTCTACAGCACCCTGGACATGGCCGGCGCCAGCCAGCGCATAGGCGCGCGCCTGCGACAGGAGCTGGCCCAGGCCGCACTCGATCTGGACGGGCTGGCCCGGCATGTCGAGCGGTGGTCCAGCCGCCTGGCGGCGGCACCGTCCGAGCGCGCCGGGCTGAGCGACGACATCATCGGGCACACCGATGCCCTGCTGCAGAGCACCCGCAAGGCCGTGGTGGCGGTACACCTGTTTTCCTCACAGGACGCGGACCGGGTTCGCCAGGAACTGCACGACCATTTCACGCTGCTCAGCGCCGTGCTCGGCGGCCTGCTGGTCGGCACGGCCCTGTTGATCCGCAAGCTGCTGCACGAGGCCCGGGCGGCCCAGGCCCTGTCCCAGCAACTGGCACAGGCCAACCGCCAACTGGAGATCCGCGTGGCCAGCCGCACGCGTGAGATCGAGGAGAACCGGGCGCTGCTGGGCTTCATCCTGGACTCCAGCCCGAGCGATGTGGTTCTGGTGGACGTCGAAAGCGGCTTCGTGCACTTCATCAACAACCAGATGGTGGAACGCCTGGGTCTGCAGTGGCCTCCCATCAAGCTGTTTCTGCCGGAGCTGCTGCACGAGCCGGATGCCCGCCAGCAACTGATGGCTGCGCTGGAGAAGTACGGCCAGGTGGATGGCATGGAAGCGCTCGTCGGCGCGAAGAATCCACGCTGGAGCTCCCTGTCGGCGCGCCTGATCGAGGTCGACGGCAAGCTGGCCCATCTGCTGTGGGGCTTCGACATCAGCACGCACAAGCAACTGGAATCACAGCTGCGCGAACTGGCCACGCGCGACTCGCTGACCGGCATGCTCAACCGGCGGGCTTTCCTGGAGCGCGGCACGGCGCTTCTCGACCACTGCCGCCGCCACGCCAAGCCCTGCACCGTGCTGATGATCGACATCGACCACTTCAAGCGCATCAACGACCGCTACGGCCACCAGACCGGCGACGACTCGCTGCGCGCCTGCGCCACCGCGATTGCGGGCGCGCTGCGCGAGGCCGATATCCTGGGGCGGCTGGGGGGCGAGGAATTTGCAGCCCTGCTGCCCCACTCGTCCACCGACAGCGCCCACCTGGTGGCCGAACGCATCCGCGACGCCATTTCCGAACTGCAGATCCTCTCCATCGCCAGCGAGCCGTTGCGCATCACCGTGTCCATCGGCATGGCCGAGATGGCGCACCGGGACGCCGGGATCGAGACCATCCTGGCATGGGCCGACCAGGCCCTGTACCGCGCCAAGGCCACGGGCCGCAACAAGGTGCTGGCCTACGAACGATCCACCCCGTCTCCCGATACCACCGAGATCTTGCCATGAGCCTGCGACTTTTGATCGTTGACGACAGCCGGATGTCCCGGCTCATCCTGCAAGGATTCATTTTGCAGGACCACCCCGCATGGACCATCCTGCACGCCAGCAGCGGCGAAGAAGCCCTGAAGGTGTGCGAAGAGCACCCGGTGGACCTGGTGTCCATGGACTTCAACATGCACGGAATGACCGGCCTGGAGGCGGCCCTGGCATTGCGCCAGACCCGGCCCCAGTTGCCCATTGCCATCCTCACCGCCAACGTCCAGTCTGCGATGCAGGAACGCATCGACGAGGCCGGCCTAGTATTCATTGCAAAACCCATCACAGCCGATGCAGCGAGGAAGCTCGCGGCACTGGCAGGAGCATGACATGACTGCCAAGCTTGATGCGGAACAAATCGACGCGCTCAGCGAGATCTTCAACATTGGCGTCGGCAAGGCGGCCGCGGCGATGGGCAATCTCATGCACGACGAGGTACTGCTCTCGGTGCCGCACGTGAGCATCTTCACGGTGAGCGAGGCGGCCCAGCAGTTGGGCAGCGCCGGCAGCACCATGTACGGGGTGCGCCAGCCCTTCCGGGGCGTGTTCAACGGCGACGCGCTGCTGATCTTTCCGGGCGACAAGAGTTTGGAGATCGTGCGCATCGTCGCGGGCCAGGCCATGCCTGGCGAGGACCTGAGCGCCATCGAGCAGGATGCCATGGCGGAGCTGGGCAACGTGATGCTCAGCGCCTGCCTGGCCACCCTGGCCGACCTGCTGGGCAACGAGTTCGAGCTGAGCCCGCCCCGTGTCGATGTCGGCGACAGCCGCACCATTCTGGGCACGCGCATCCAGAACCACCTGGTGGTGTTCCTGCACATCCGCTTCGAGCTGCTCAGCAGCCAGATCGAAGGCTTCGTGGTGTTCGTGCTCAACACCACCTCCTTGCTGGCGCTGCGCGCGGCGGTGGACCGGCTTCTGGGTCGCCAGGCAGAGGTGGATTGATCCGAAGAGAATCGGCTCTTGCTAGCCGACGGCCAGACGGCCGTAGCGCCACTGCACGTTCAGCGCAAAGGACTCCCCCTGCGCCAGCACGCGCAGGCCCGGCTGCCCCGGCAGGTGGAAGGCATCAATGGGCTGGGTGATGGGCTCGAAGCAAAAGGCCGGGCCCTGCGGTGGGCGGTAGATGAGGCAAAAGTGCTGCGCCGAACCCCCATCGGCACCGAAGTCGGGCATGCGGACGGTCAACCGCAGGCCGCGCTCGGGCCAGTCGATCTGCGCCGTGCCACCCCAACCGGTGTAGCCGTTGTCGATCAGGGTGCCATGGGCCGAGACGCCGGCATTCAGGTCCCAGCCTTCCGGGAACTGCGCGGTGTGCTCGGTCGGCAGCGGGTCGTTGCCGCACAGCCAGACGGCCTGCACCGGTGCGCTGATGCGCGTGGCCGGCGTGCGCGGAAACCAGGGGTGCACGCCAATGCCGTAGGGCAGCGGCTCGGCACCCAGGTGGCGCACCAGCACATGCTGGTCCAGCCCGCCGTCGACCAGGCGAAAGGTCTGCACCGATTCGTAGTCGTAGGGGTTGCCCCCGAAGCGCTCTGAGCGCAACTGCATCTGCAGCGTGTCTGGCGCGGGCTGCGACAGCGCCCAGGGCTGCAGCCAGCCGTCACCGTGGATGGGGTACGGCTCGCCCACCCGGTTGGGCCGCATGGGATGGAACTGCCCGGCGTGCGTGAAGCCGCCGCCGCTGATGCGGTTGGACCAGGGCACCATGGCGAACGACGCCAGTTGGTACAGGTCGGCGGTGGCGCCATCCCAGGGGCGCCAGAGGTCGAGCCGACCACCGGCTTGCTCCGGGGCATCGATCTGCCAGGCGGCCACGCTGCCGCCCAGGGAGGGGACCAGCCCGAGGTGCTGGCCCGCGTGGCTCAGCCAGGTGATGGGATGGGGGGTGTCGCTCATGTACAGGCCTTCATGACGGGGGTCAGCCACCGAACCGATGGGCCGGCACGCCGGGGCTGTCGATCTCCACGGCAAACACGCTGCCGGCCAGCGGCTCGGTAGCGAGTTGCGCCGGCGTGAGACCCACCCGCGCGGTGGTGATGAACAGCGTGCGCAGGTCCGCCCCGCCAAAGGCGCAGGTGGTGACCTGGCTGGCGGGCAGCACCACGCGGCCCAGCTCCTCGGCCGTCTCGGGGTCGTGGCAAGTCACGCAGTGGCCGCCCCAGTGGGCGATCCAGAGGCGGCCCTGGGCGTCGGTGGTCATGCCGTCGGGTAGGCCCTCCTCGGGGGTGTAGCGCTTCCACACCTGTTTGTTCGAGATGGTGCCGGCCGCCGCATCGAAGTCGTAGCGCCAGGTGATGCTGCTCAGGGTGTCATTGAAGTACAGCCACTCGCGGCCATTCGCGGTCGCCCAAGTGGGCCCGTTGGTCACCACGAAACCCTCGTCGTGGCGCGTGCAGCGGCCATCGGGGTCGTAGCGGTAGAGCGCGCCGGTAGGCAGCTTGCAGTCAAAGTCCATGCTGCCGCCCCAGAAGCGGCCCTGGGCATCGCACTTGCCATCGTTGAAGCGGTTGCCGGGCAGCTCGGCCTCGGGCTGGTGCAGGTAATGCGGGGCGCTGTCGGTGGCGGGGTCGAACAGCGCGAAGCCGCGCCGCAGGGTGATGATCAGACCGGGCGCGTCCCGGCGCTCGGCCAGGGCCGATATCTCTTCGTCGAAGCTCCACTGCGTCTGCAGGCCCGTGGCCGGGTCCAGCCGGTACAGGCGGCAGCCCAGGATGTCGAGCCAGTACAGGGCCTGCTCGCGCACGGACCATACAAGCCCCTCCCCCAGCTGCGCATCGGCTTCGACCACGCAGCGCAGGGGCCCCGTGAAGTGGGGGACGGGAAATCGCGACGCAGCGGACGCCGCCATGGGACTCTGTTTGCTCAAAGCTTGTCTCCTGTTTGTTGTTTACCTGCCTGCCTCTTGACGCCGGGCATCTTATCAACGTCAATTGATGCATGGAATGATTATTTTTGGAATTTTTTGATATACAAATTGCAATGACAACTGATATCCATATCCCCTCAGAGGCCGCCACGCTCGCCCACTTTCCCAGCCTGCAGGGCCGCTCGGTCTTCGTCACCGGCGGCGGCAGCGGCATCGGCGCGGCCATCGTCGCAGCGTTCGCCGAACAGGGTGCGCGCGTGGCCTTCGTGGACGTGGCGCGCGAGGCCAGCGAAGCCCTGGCCCAGCAGATCGCCGACGCAGGCCACGCGCGCCCCTGGTGGCAGGCATGCGATGTG
The DNA here is from genome assembly GCF_034519795.1 of Acidovorax sp. Lineage (GTDB taxonomy): Bacteria > Pseudomonadota > Gammaproteobacteria > Burkholderiales > Burkholderiaceae_C > Acidovorax. The sequence continues at coordinate 45,281 of NZ_JAXHOB010000007.1, read as the reverse complement.
CGCGACATCGCGGCGCTGCAGGCAGCCATTGCCGAGGCCGCTGCCACCCTGGGCGACTTCTCGGTGCTGGTCAACAACGTCGCCAGCGACGACCGCCACACGCTGGAGTCGGTCACGCCCGACTACTACGACGAACGCATGGCCATCAACGAGCGCCCGGCCTTTTTCGCCATCCAGGCCGTGGTGCCCGGCATGCGCCGCCTGGGCGCGGGCTCGGTGGTCAACCTGGGCTCCACGGGCTGGCAAGGCAAGGGCGCGGGCTACCCTTGCTATGCCATCGCCAAGTCGTCGGTGAACGGGCTCACGCGCGGCCTCGCGCGCACGCTCGGCCAGGACCGCATCCGCATCAACACCGTGTCGCCCGGCTGGGTGATGACCGAGCGCCAGATCAAGCTCTGGCTCGACGCCGAAGGCGAGCAGGAGCTGGCGCGCAACCAGTGCCTTCCCGACAAGCTGCGCCCGCACGACATCGCGCGCATGGTGCTGTTCCTGGCGTCCGACGATGCGGCCATGTGCACCGCCCAGGAATTCAAGGTCGACGCCGGCTGGGTGTAATTCGGACCATCCCCCTGAGTCGCTTCGCGCCTTCACCCCTTCTCTCGAATGGCTGCGCCATTCGGGAAGGGGGACACCGCCAGCGCGGCGGGGCGGCCCTTGCGCGGCGGTCCTGGCCTAGGCTGCGACAGTACCGACCGGCCTTGGAATGAATGAGGTTCGTTCAGAGGGCAGTACCTAGTCCCCGGCTTCCAGCCGGCGCCCGTACTGCACCAGGCTGGTCTGCTTGAGCGCCTTCATCATCACCTTGGCGGCCGGTGACAGCAGGCGGTCGGTGCGGGTGATGATGCCGAAGGCGTCCATGTGGCAGGGCATGGCCAGCGGCAGCACCGCCACCATGCCGTGCGATGCGTAGTAGTGCGCCACGTCGGCGCCGACCACGGCGATCATGTCGCTCTGCTGCAGCATGCGCGTCATGAACAGCAGGGCCGCCGTCTCCACCACGTTGACCGGCGGGGCCAGCCCGTCCTGCTGGAACATCAGATCGAACCGGTGGCGCAGCACGCTGCCTGCGGGCGGCACGATCCAGCCGGCGGCCAGCACATCGCGCAGGGTCAACCCGGCCAAGCCCGACAGCGGGTGGCCCGGCCGGGTCACGGCGCAGACCAGTTCCTCGCTCAGCGGCTCATAGCGCAGGTTGGCCTTGTCGTGCTCCTCGAACAAGCGGCCCACCAGGATGTCGAGCTTGCCCTGCTCCAGCCGGTCCATCAGCACCGGGCTGGTCTCGATATCGAGCGAGATGCGCAGGCTCGGGTGCTCCTGCTTGACCAGGGCCACGGCGGCGGGCAGCAGGCTCAGGCCCGGCGAGGTGATGGCCCCGATGCCCACCTGGCCGAAGTGCCCGGTCTTGAGCGCTGCCAGCTCCACATGCGCCTGGTTCAGGCTGGCCAGCGCCATGCGCGCGTGGCGGATCATGGTCTCGCCATACCAGGTGGGGCGCATGCCGCGCGGCAGGCGCTCGAACAGCGAGACCTCCAGCACGTCCTCCAGGTCCTTGAGCAGCTTGGACGCGGCCGGCTGGGTCATGCTGAGCACCTGGGCCGCGCGGTGGATGTTGCCCTCCTCGGCCAGGGCTACCAGCAAGAGCAGCTGGCGCGTCTTCAGGCGTGCGCGAATGAACCAGTGGTTGTAGGTGCTCATGGGGTTTTCCAGAATGCGTAGACGTATATCTATTTTGTCAAAAAAACTATTAGATTGATATCTAAATCGATCTTAGACTTTGCCGCACATCCGCACCAAGGTTCTTTCCAAAGTCCCCATGAAACTCGGCGACACGCAGCAAAACCCCCGGCACCTGATCAATGGGCGCTGGGAGATCGGTACCACCACCGGGGTGAGCACCAACCCGTCGGACACCCGCGAGGTGGTGGCCGAGTACGCCCGCGCCGACCGCAACCAGACCGAGCGCGCCATCCGCGCCGCCGCCGACGCCCTGCCCCACTGGAGCCAGAGCAGCCCCCAGCGCCGCGCCGACGTACTCGACCACATTGGCAGCGAGCTGCTGGCACGCAAGGACCAACTGGGCACCCTGCTGGCCCGCGAGGAGGGCAAAACCCTGCCCGAAGCCGTGGCCGAGGTGGCCCGGGCCGGCCAGATCTTCAAGTTCTTCGCCGGCGAGGCGCTGCGCATCCCCGGCGAGCTCATGGCCTCGGTGCGCCAGGGGGTACAGGTGGACGTGACCCGCGAACCCGTGGGCGTGGTCGGCATCATCGCGCCCTGGAACTTTCCGTTTGCGATCCCGGCCTGGAAGATCGCCCCCGCCCTGGCCTATGGCAACACGGTGGTGTTCAAGCCGGCCGAGCTGGTGGCCACCTGCGGCTGGGCGCTGGCCGAGATCATCGGCCGCTGCGGCCTGCCGGCCGGCGTGTTCAACCTGCTCATGGGCAGCGGCCGCGAGGTGGGCCAGACCCTGGTGGACCACCCGCTGGTGAATGCGATCAGCTTTACGGGATCGGTCGATACCGGAGAGCGCATCCTCAAGTCCGCCACGGCGCGCCGTGCCAAGGTGCAGCTGGAGATGGGCGGCAAGAACCCGCTAGTGGTGCTGGCCGACGCCGACATGGACCAGGCCATCGACTGCGCGCTGCAGGGCTCGTACTTCTCCACCGGCCAGCGCTGCACGGCGTCGAGCCGGCTGATCGTCGAAGCCAGCGTGCACGATGCCTTCGTGGACCGGCTGCGCCAGCGGCTCATGGCCCTGAAGGTGGGCCACGCGCTGGAGCGCGGCACCGAGATGGGCCCGGTGGCCGACTCCAGCCAGCTGGAGCAGAACCTTTCCCATATAGAGATAGCCAGGAGCGAAGGCGCCCAGCATGTCTGGGGCGGCGAGCGGCTCGAACGCGCCACGCCGGGCCACTACATGGCCCCGGCCCTGTTCCTGGCCCAACCCGAGCACCGCATCGCGCGCGAGGAGATCTTCGGCCCCGTGGCCTGCGTGCTGCGCGCCGACGGCTACGAGCACGCACTGGCCCTGGCCAACGACACGCCCTACGGCCTGTGCGCGGGCATCTGCACCACCTCGCTCAAGCACGCCATGCATTTCAAGCGCAACGCCGTGGTCGGCATGACCATGGTCAACCTGCCCACGGCGGGGGTGGACTTCCACGTGCCCTTCGGCGGGCGCAAGGATTCGAGCCACGGCCCGCGCGAGCAGGGCCGCTACGCCGCAGAGTTCTACACCACCGTCAAGACGGGTTACATGCTCGCTTGAATCGGCAGGCTTTTTTCCGCAGTGCATTTCTTTCTTCAACAACAGACAGACAGGAGACAAATGATGAAACTGAACCGCCGGACCCTCGTATCCGCCCTGGCCTGCGCCCCCGTGGCCGGGCTGCTCCCGGGCGCCGCCTGGGCCCAGAAACCCATCGTGCTGGGCTTCAGCCAGGTGGGTGCCGAGAGCGAGTGGCGCACCGCCAACACCGAGTCGATCAAGTCCGCCGCAAAGGAGGCCGGCATCGAGCTCAAGTTCTCCGACGCCCAGCAAAAGCAGGAGAACCAGATCAAGGCCATCCGCTCCTTCATCGCCCAGAAGGTGGACGTGATCGCCTTCTCGCCCGTGGTCGAGTCGGGCTGGGAGAACGTGCTGCGCGAGGCCAAGGCCGCCAAGATCCCCGTGGTGCTGACCGACCGCGCAGTGAACACGAAGGACACCTCGCTGTACGTGACCTTCATGGGCTCGGACTTCGTGGAAGAAGGCCGCAAGGCCGGCCGCTGGTTGGTGGAAAAGATGAAGGACCAAAAGGGCGACGTCAACATCGTCGAACTGCAGGGCACCGTGGGCTCGGCCCCGGCCATCGACCGCAAGAAGGGCTTCGAGGAAATCGTCAAGGCCGACCCCAAGTTCAAGATCCTGCGCTCGCAGACTGGCGACTTCACGCGCGCCAAGGGCAAGGAGGTGATGGAAGCCTTCCTCAAGGCCGAGGGCAAGAAGATCAACGTGCTCTACGCACACAACGACGACATGGCCATCGGCGCCATCCAGGCCATCGAAGAGGCCGGCATGAAGCCCGCCAAGGACATCGTCATCATCTCCATCGACGCGGTCAAGGGTGCCTTCGAAGCCATGATCGCCGGCAAGCTCAACGTGAGCGTGGAGTGCAGCCCCCTGCTGGGCCCGCAGCTGATGAGCGCCGTCAAGGACATCAAGGCCGGCAAGGCGGTGCCAAAGCGCATCGTGACCGAGGAAGGCATCTTCCCGATGGAAGTGGCCGCTGCCGAATTCCCGAAACGCAAGTACTGATGCCGCGGCTGCCGGCTTAGAGCCGGCAGCACGGCAGGAGACCGGCCCCGCGCGCCGACAGGAGGTGTACGAGGGCCGGGCAGAAAACCAGAAAAACAGGAGACAAATTGATGAAACGCACCATTTTCAAGACCGCACTGGCCACTGTGGCCCTCGCCGCCCTGGGCGCCGCGCCGCTGGCACTGGCCCAGGACAAGGGCAGCATCGGCATCTCCATGCCCACCAAGTCCTCATCGCGCTGGATCGCCGATGGCGACAACATGGTCAAGGTGCTCAAGGAGCGCGGCTACAAGACCGACCTGCAGTACGCGGACGACGACATCCCCAACCAGCTCGCGCAGATCGAGAACATGGTCACCAAGGGCGCCAAGGTGCTGGTGATCGCCTCCATCGACGGCACCACCCTCTCGCGCGTGCTGCAGAGCGCGGCCGACAAGGGCGTCAAGGTCATCGCCTACGACCGGCTCATCAAGGGCTCGAAGAACGTGGACTACTACGCCACCTTCGACAACTTCCAGGTCGGCGTGCTGCAGGCCAGCTCCATCGTCGACAAGCTCGGCTTGAAGCAGGGCAAGGGCCCGTTCAACATCGAACTCTTCGGCGGCTCGCCCGACGACAACAACGCCTTCTTCTTCTACGACGGCGCCATGAGCGTGCTCAAGCCCTACCTCGACAGCGGCAAGCTGGTGGTGCGCAGCAAGCAGCTGGGCATGAACAAGGTGGGCACGCTGCGCTGGGACGGCTCGGTGGCCCAGGCGCGCATGGACAACCTGCTCTCGGCCTACTACGGCAAGGACAAGGTGCACGCCGTGCTCTCGCCGTACGACGGCCTGTCCATCGGCATCTTGTCATCCCTGAAGGGCGTGGGCTACTGCACGGCCCAGCAGCCCTGCCCGGTGGTGAGCGGCCAGGACGCCGAGATCCCCTCGGTCAAGTCCATCCTCAAGGGCGAGCAGTTCTCCACCGTGTTCAAGGACACGCGCGAACTGGCCAAGGTGGCCGCCAACATGGTGGACGCCACGCTCTCGGGCAAGCAGCCCGAGATCAACGACACCAAGACCTACAACAACGGCGAGAAGGTGGTTCCGTCGTACCTGCTCAAGCCGGTGTCGGTCGATGCATCCAACTGGAATGCAGTGCTGGTGGGCAGCGGCTACTACAAGGAATCGCAAGTCAAGTAACCCAGGCCTGGGCCAGGAGAGGCAGCGCATCTCCCCTGGTACCAGGGCCACGTGAGACAACAGAGGAAGCCCGCAGCGCTTCCTGCACGAGCCCAGTCCATGATTCTTGAAATGCGGAACATCCGCAAAACCTTCCCCGGCGTGGTCGCACTCGACCAGGTGAACCTGAACGTGCGCGCGGGTGAGATCCACGCCATCGTCGGCGAGAACGGCGCGGGCAAGTCCACGCTGATGAAGGTGCTCTCGGGCGTCTACCCGCACGGCAGCTACAGCGGCGATATCGTCTTCGAGGGCCAGGAGCGCCAGTTCGGCGGCATCCGCGACAGCGAGCACCTGGGTGTGATCATCATCCACCAGGAGCTGGCGCTGGTGCCGCTGCTGTCCATTGCCGAGAACATCTTCCTGGGCAACGAGACGGCGCGCCACGGCGTGATCGACTGGATGGCCGCGCACAGCAAGGCCCAGGCCCTTTTGAGAAAGGTCGGCCTCAAGGAATCGCCCGAAACCCTGGTCACCCACCTGGGCGTGGGCAAGCAGCAACTGGTGGAGATTGCCAAGGCGCTGTCGCGCCAGGTGCGCCTGCTGATCCTCGACGAACCCACGGCCAGCCTCAACGAGAACGACAGCCAGGCGCTGCTGGACCTGCTGCTGGAACTCAAGAAGCAGGGGATCACCTGCATTTTGATCTCGCACAAGCTCAATGAAATATCGCGCGTGGCCGATGCCATCACTGTGCTGCGCGACGGCAGCACGGTCGAGTCGCTCGACTGCCGCACCGGCCTGGTCAGCGAAGACCGCGTGATCCAGGCCATGGTCGGCCGCGAGATGGCCGACCGCTACCCGCCGCGCCAGCCCGACATCGGCCCCACCGTGTTCGAGGTGCGCAACTGGCGCGCCCACCACCCGCAGCATGCCGATCGCGAGGTCATCAAAGGCGTCGACCTGCATGTTCGGCGCGGTGAGATCGTGGGCATCGCGGGCCTCATGGGCGCGGGCCGCACCGAACTGGCGATGAGCATCTTCGGCAAATCCTGGGGCCAGCGCATCAGCGGCCAGGTGCTGCTGAACGGCCAGGAGATCGACGTCGGCACGGTGGAGAAAGCCGTGCGCCATGGCCTGGCCTACGTCACCGAGGACCGCAAGGGCAACGGCCTGGTGCTCAACGAGGACATCCAGTTCAACGTCTCGCTGGCCAACCTGGGCGGCATCTCCACCGCCACGGTGATGGACCACGGGCGCGAGCACCAGATCGCGCAGGACTACCGGCGCAAGTTGCGCATCCGCTGCTCGGGCGTGGACCAGAAGACCGTGAACCTCTCGGGCGGCAACCAGCAGAAGGTGGTGCTGGGCAAGTGGCTCTTCACCAACCCCGAGGTGCTCATCCTCGACGAGCCCACGCGCGGCATCGACGTGGGAGCCAAGTACGAGATCTACACCCTGATCGCCCAGATGGCGGCCGAGGGCAAGTGCGTGATCGTGATCTCCTCGGAAATGCCCGAGCTGCTGGGCATCACGGACCGCATCTACGTGATGAACGAGGGCCGCTTTGTCGCCGAAATGCCCACCGCCGAAGCCTCGCAAGAAAAGATCATGCGCGCGATCGTGAAAGCCAGTTGACATGAAGCACCCCCTGAGTCGCTTCGCGCCTTCCCCCTCTCTCGACTCGCTGCGCGAGTCGGGAGGGGGACGCCCCCAGCGCGGCGGGGCGGCCCTTGCGCGGGGGCACTGGCCTGTATCGCGCCAGTTTCAAGAGCTTCGGACAGCGCACAGCGCTATGGAAAACTGATATGAGCCAGATGACTACCACCCCCACCGCCACGCTCGCCAGCGCCCCTGCCGAGACGCCGGCCCACAACGACAAGCCGCTGCTTGAGCACATCAAGCACAATTTCCGCGAGTACGGCATGCTGATCACGCTGGTGGCCATCATGGGCTTCTTCCAGTACATGACCGACGGCACGCTGATGCAGCCGCTCAACCTCACCAACCTGCTGCTGCAGAACAGCTACATCGTCATCATGGCGCTGGGCATGCTGCTGGTGATCGTGGCCGGGCACATCGACCTGTCGGTGGGCTCGGTCTGCGGCTTCATCGGCGCGCTGGCGGCGGTGCTGATGGTGGAGTACCGCTGGCACTTCCTGCCCGCATCGCTGGTGTGCCTGCTGTGCGGCGGTATGATCGGTGGGCTGCAGGGCTGGTTCGTGGCCTTCTCGCGCATCCCGTCCTTCATCGTCACGCTGGCGGGCATGCTGGTGTTCAAGGGCCTGGCGCTGGCACTGCTGGCCGGGCAATCGGTGGGGCCGTTTCCTGCCGAGTTCCAACTGCTCAGCTCGGGCTTCATTCCCGACCTGTTCAGCGTGGAGGGGCTCAAACTGACCTCGCTGCTGCTGGGTGTGGCCGTGGCCGTCGCGCTGGCCGTGGCCGGGGTGCGGGCGCGGGCCAATCGCTTGAAGCACGGCGTGCAGGCCGAGCCGCTGGCCTTCTTCGTGGCGCGCACGGCAGTGTTCGCGGCGCTGCTGGTCTATTTTGCCTACCTGCTCGCCTCGTACAAGGGCCTGCCCAATGTGCTGGTGGTCATGGCGCTGCTGATCGTGCTGTTCGACTTCGTCACCAGCCGCACCACCATCGGCCGGCGCATCTACGCCATGGGCGGCAACGAAAAGGCGGCCAAGCTCTCGGGCATCAAGACCGAGCGGCTGTCGTTCTACGCCTTCATCAACATGGGCGTGCTGGCGGCCCTGGCCGGCCTGGTGTTTGCCGCGCGGCTGAACACGGCCACGCCCAAGGCGGGCCTGGGGTTTGAGCTCGACGTGATCGCCGCCTGCTTCATCGGCGGGGCCTCGGCCTCGGGCGGCGTGGGCAAGGTCATGGGTGCGGTGATCGGCGCCTTCGTGATGGGGGTGATGAACAACGGCATGTCCATCCTCGGTATCGGCATCGACTACCAGCAGGTCATCAAGGGCGTGGTTCTCCTCGCGGCCGTGCTGGTCGATGTCTACAACAAGAACAAGGCCTGAAAGCCCATGGACGTGACCACCGATCACACCCGTGCCCCCGTGCTGCAGCTCACCGGCATCCACAAGCAGTTTGCCGGCATCCCCGTGCTGCGCGACGTGCAGCTGAACCTCTACCCCGGCGAGATCCACGCCCTGATGGGCCAGAACGGCGCGGGCAAATCCACGCTGATCAAGGTGCTGACCGGCGTGCTCGAAGCCAGCGGCGGGCAGATGCGCCTGGCCGGCCAGGCCGTGTGGCCCGATTCGCCGCTTGCCGCGCAGCGCCTGGGCATCAGCACGGTGTACCAGGAGGTCAACCTCTGCCCCAACCTGTCGGTGGCCGAGAACATCTTTGCCGGCCGCTACCCGCGCTGCGGCTTGGCGCAGGGTTTTCGCATCGACTGGGCCACGCTGCACCAGCGTGCGCGCGAGCTGGTGGCGCGCATCGGCCTGTCTATCGACGTCACGCGCCTGCTCTCGGACTACCCTGTGGCCGTGCAGCAGCTCGTGGCCATCGCCAGGGCGCTGAGCATCGAGGCCAAGGTGCTGATCCTGGACGAGCCCACCTCCAGCCTGGACGACGACGAGGTGCAAAAGCTCTTCGAGGTTCTGCGCCGCCTGCGCGGCGAGGGCCTGGCCATCGTCTTCGTGACGCACTTTTTGAACCAGGTGTACGCCGTGTCGGACCGCATCACCGTGCTGCGCAACGGTGCCTGGGTGGGCGAATGGGCCGTCGCCGACCTGCCGGCGCAGGCGCTGATCAATGCCATGCTGGGGCGCGAGCTGACGGCCCAGTCCAGCGAACCGCCTGTTTCGCCGCAATTCGATGGCGCAAGCGCCGCCCTGCTGCAGGCCGAAGGCCTGGGCCAGGGTGGCCAGTTGCAGCCCGTGGACCTCAAGGTGCGGGCGGGCGAAGTCGTGGGTCTGGCAGGTCTGCTGGGATCGGGCCGCACCGAGCTGGCACGGCTGCTGTTCGGCCTGCAGGCGCCCGACAAGGGCGTGCTGCGCATTGATGGCCGCACCGTCACCTTCTCCAATCCCATGGATGCGATCCGCGAGGGCCTGGCCCTGTGCCCCGAGGAGCGCAAGACCGATGGCATCGTCGCCGAGCTCTCGGTGCGCGAAAACATCGCCCTGGCGCTGCAGGCGCGCATGGGCATGGGCCGCTTCCTGTCGCGAGCCGAGCAGACGGCACTTGCCGAGCGCTATGTGCAGCTGCTGGGCATCAAGACCGCGAGCGTGGACACGCCCATCGCGCTGCTCTCGGGCGGCAACCAGCAAAAGGCGATTCTCGCGCGCTGGATGGCCATCGAGCCGCGCCTGTTGATCCTGGACGAGCCCACGCGCGGCATCGACGTGGCGGCCAAGCAGGAAATCATGGAGCAGATCCTGCGCCTGGCCGATGCCGGCATGGCCGTGGTCTTCATCTCCTCCGAAATGAGCGAGGTGGTGCGCGTGGCGCACCGCATCGTGGTGCTGCGCGACCGCCGCAAGATCGGCGAACTGCCTGCGGGCAGCAGCGAAGAAGCCGTGTACGAACTGATTGCCGCCGAAAATGCCTGAAGCACCCTCCCCCTCCCCTTCCCTGCTGGCCGCTGCGCTGCGCCACCGGCTCACCTGGCCGCTGGTCACGCTGGCCCTGCTGCTGGCCGTGAACACGGCGTTCAACGCCAGCTTTCTGCACATCGAGTGGCGCGATGGCCACTTCTACGGCAGCCTGGTCGACATCCTCAACCGCGCTGCACCGCTGGCCCTGGTGTCGCTGGGCATGACCCTGGTGATCGCCACGCGCGGCATCGATATCTCGGTGGGCGCGGTGGTGGCCATCGCCGCCGCCGTGGGCGCCTGGATGATCGGCGGCTCGGTCTCGGGCGGCGAGAGCCGCTTTCCCCTGCCGCTGGCCATCCTGGGCGCCATCGGCGTGGCGGCGCTGTGCGGGCTGTGGAACGGCCTGCTGGTCGCCAAGGTGGGCATGCAGCCCATCATCGCCACGCTGATCCTCATGGTGGCTGGGCGCGGCATTGCCCAGCTGATCACCGACGGGCAGATCATCACCATCTACTACGCGCCCTTCTTCTTCCTGGGCGGGGGCTACCTGCTGGGCCTGCCGTTTTCGCTGTTCGTGCTGGCCGCCGTGTTTGCCGGGCTGTACCTGGCGGTCACGCGCACGGCGCTGGGCCTGTTTATCCAGGCCGTGGGCATCAACCCGACGGCGGCGCGCGTGGCCGGCGTGCAGTCGCGCCGCCTGGTCGTCGCGGCCTACACCTTCTGCGGCGTGTGCGCGGGCATCGCCGGGCTGCTCATCAGCTCGAACGTGAAGAGTGCCGATGCCAACAATGCCGGCCAGATGCTGGAGCTCGACGCCATCCTGGCCGTGACGCTGGGCGGCACGGCGCTGACCGGCGGGCGCTTCAGCCTGGTGGGCAGCGTGATTGGCGCGCTCATCATCCAGACGCTGACCTATGCCATCTACTCGCTGGGCGTGCCGCCCGAAATCAACCTGGTGGTCAAGGCCGTGGTGGTGTTCATCGTGATGCTGCTGCAGTCGCCCGACTTCCGCGCGCAGATCGGCGCCCTGGTGCGTCGGCCCGCGGCCGGGGGAGCCCTGTCATGAGCGGCGGACACAGCCCCACCCTGGATGGGGCCCCCACCGCTGCCGCACCAGCCCGCCCCACCACGCCCACCCGCATGCGCCTGAACCCCAAGTACCTGCCGCTGGCGGCCACCATCGCGCTGTTCGTGGCCATGGCCACGGCGGGCTCGGTGCTCTACACCGGCTTCTTCTCGGCCCAGGTATTCCTGAACCTGCTGATCGACAACGCCTTCTTGATCATCGTTGCGGTGGGCATGACCTTCGTGATCCTCTCGGGCGGCATCGACCTGTCGGTGGGCTCGGTGGTGGCGCTGACCACCATGGTGCTGGCCAGCCTGGTGGAGCACCACCACTGGAGCCCCCTCGCAGCCATCCCGCTGGTGCTGCTCATGGGCACGGTGTTCGGCGCCTTCATGGGCTTTCTGATCGAGCGCTTTCGGCTGCAGCCCTTCATCGTGACGCTGGCGGGCATGTTCCTCGCGCGCGGCCTGTGCTACCTGATCAGCATCGACTCGATCAGCATGGCCGACGAGACGTATTCCGCGATGGCGCAGTGGCGCCTCGAACTGTGGGAGGGTGCCTCGCTCTCGCTGGGGGCGCTGGTCGCCATGGCCGTGCTGCTGGCCGCGATCTTCGTTGCACACTGCACACCGTTCGGCCGCAACGTGTATGCCGTGGGCGGCAACGAGCATTCGGCCGTGCTCATGGGCCTGCCGGTGCGCGCCACGGTGATCGGGGTGTACACGCTTTCGGGCCTGTGCTCGGCGCTGGCCGGCGTGGTGTTCACCTTCTACATGCTCTCGGGCTACGGCCTGCACGCCACGGGCATGGAGCTCGATGCCATCGCCGCCGTGGTCATCGGCGGCACCCTGCTCACGGGCGGCGTGGGCTACGTGGCCGGCACGCTGTTCGGCGTGCTGATGCTCGGAATCATCCAGACCCTGATTTCCTTCGACGGCACGCTCAGCTCGTGGTGGACGCGCATCGTCGTCGGCGTGCTGCTCTTCGTTTTCTGCCTGCTGCAGCGCCTGCTGACGCACCGCACCTCCAAGTGACCCCGCATCTCCCTCTCCCCCAAAAACAACCATGAACACCTCCCCGCGCAAGCTCCGCTCCGCCGAATGGTTCGGCACCGCCGACAAGAACGGCTTCATGTACCGCAGCTGGATGAAGAACCAGGGCATCCCGGACCATGCATTCGATGGCCGCCCCATCATCGGCATCTGCAACACCTGGTCCGAACTCACGCCCTGCAACGCCCACTTCCGCAAGATCGCCGAGCATGTCAAGCGCGGCATCTACGAGGCGGGGGGCTTCCCGGTCGAGTTCCCGGTGTTCTCCAACGGTGAATCCAACCTGCGCCCCACGGCCATGCTCACGCGCAACCTGGCCAGCATGGACGTGGAGGAAGCCATCCGCGGCAACCCCATCGACGCGGTGGTGCTGCTGGTCGGCTGCGACAAGACCACGCCCGCCCTGCTGATGGGTGCGGCCAGCTGCGACGTGCCGGCCATCGTGGTCACGGGCGGGCCCATGCTCAACGGCAAGCTCGATGGCAAGGACATCGGCTCGGGCACGGCCGTGTGGCGCCTGCACGAATCGCTGAAGGCCGGCGAAATCAACGAGCACCAGTTCTTCGCGGCGGAAGCCGGCATGTCGCGCTCGGCCGGCACCTGCAACACCATGGGCACGGCCTCCACCATGGCCTGCATGGCCGAGTCGCTGGGCACCTCGCTGCCGCACAACGCGGCCATACCGGCCGTGGACTCGCGCCGCTATGTGCTGGCGCACATGTCGGGCCGGCGCATCGTGGAGATGGCGCACGAAGGGCTCACGCTCTCGAAGATCCTGACGCGCGAGGCCTTCGAGAACGCCATCCGCACCAATGCGGCCATCGGCGGCTCGACCAACGCCGTGATCCACTTGAAGGCCATCGCCGGCCGCATCGGCGTGCAGCTGGATCTGGAGGACTGGACGCGCATCGGCCGCGGCACGCCCACCCTGGTGGACCTGCAGCCCTCGGGCCGCTTCCTGATGGAGGAGTTCTACTACGCGGGCGGCCTGCCTGCCGTGCTGCGCCGCCTGGGCGAGAACGGCCTGCTGCCCCACCCGGGCGCGCTCACCGTCAATGGCAAGAGCCTGTGGGACAACGTGCGCGAGGCGCCGCAGTACAACGACGAGGTGATACGCCCGATCAACAACCCGCTGATCGCCGATGGCGGCATCTGCATCCTGCGCGGCAACCTGTCGCCGCGCGGCGCGGTGCTCAAGCCCTCGGCGGCATCGCCCGAACTGCTCAAGCACCGGGGGCGTGCCGTGGTGTTCGAGAACCTGGAGCACTACAAGGAGCGCATCGTCGATGAAGACCTGGACATCGACGCCAGCTGCGTGATGGTGATGAAGAACTGCGGCCCCAAGGGCTACCCCGGCATGGCCGAGGTGGGCAACATGGGCCTGCCGCCCAAGCTGCTGCGCCAGGGCGTGAAGGACATGGTGCGCATCTCCGACGCGCGCATGAGCGGCACCGCCTACGGCACCGTGGTGCTGCACGTGGCGCCCGAAGCCGCAGCCGGCGGACCGCTGGCCGCCGTGCGCGACGGCGACTTCATCGAGCTCGACTGCGAGCAGGGCCGCCTGCACCTCGATATCAGCGACGAAGAGCTGGCTGCGCGCCTGGCCGCGCTGGCCAACACCGACATGGGCGGGCGCGGCGGCTACCAGCGCCTGTATGTGGACCATGTTCTGCAGGCCGATGAGGGCTGCGACTTCGACTTCCTGGTCGGCTGCCGGGGCGCTGCCGTGCCGCGCCATTCGCACTGATGACCACTTCTCTCGACAACGACATGCCAACCACAACCCCTGCCAAGCCCCCCCGCTACCGCGGCATCTTCCCCGTGGTGCCCACCACCTTCCACGAAGATGGCACCCTCGACCTGGCCAGCCAGAAGCGCTGCCTCGACTTCATGATAGCTGCCGGCGTGGACGGCCTGTGCATCCTGGCCAACTTCTCCGAGCAGTTTTCCCTGTCGGACGCAGAGCGCGAGACGCTCACCCGCCTGTCGCTCGAGCATGTGGCCGGCCGCGTGCCGGTGATCGTCACCACCACCCACTACGGCACCCGCGTATGCGCCGAGCGCAGCCGCGCCGCGCAGGACATGGGCGCCGCCATGGTGATGGTGATGCCGCCCTACCACGGCGCCACCTTCCGCGTGCCCGAGGCGCAGATCTACGAGTTCTATGCCCGGGTGTCGGATGCCATCGGCATTCCCATCATGGTGCAGGATGCGCCCGCCAGCGGCACCGTGCTGTCGGCCCCGTTCCTGGCACGCATGGCGCAGGAGATCGAACACCTGGCCTACTTCAAGATCGAGGTGCCGGGAGCGGCCAGCAAGCTGCGTGAGCTGATCCGACTGGGCGGCGCAGCCATCGAAGGGCCGTGGGATGGCGAGGAGGCCATCACCCTGCTGGCCGACCTGGATGCCGGCGCCACCGGCGCGATGACGGGCGGGGCGTTTCCCGATGGCATACGCCCCATCCTCGAAGCGCACCGCCAGGGTGATGCCGACCAGGCCTTTGCGCTCTACCAGCGCTGGCTGCCGCTCATCAACCACGAGAACCGCCAGGGCGGCATCCTGACCGCCAAGGCGCTGATGAAGGAAGGCGGCGTCATCGCCTGCGAGGCCGGGCGCCACCCCTTCCCGGCGATGCACCCCGAGGTGCGCCGGGGGCTGATCGACATCGCGCGCCGGCTGGACCCGCTGGTGCTGCGCTGGGGCAAGTAGTCCGCCCATGACGAACAACACCCTTGCTTCCAACAGCGCAACCGCCCTGATCGGACTGGACTGGGGCACCAGCTCGCTGCGCGCCTTTCGCTTCGATGCCGCGGGCCAGGTGCAGCAGATGCGCCACCGGCCCTGGGGCATCATGAACCTGCCGGCTGCGGCCAACGGCCAGGCCCATGCCACGCAGACCGCCGCGTTCGAGCATGCCTTCGACGATGTCTGTGGCGATTGGGTGCAGTCCCGGCCCGGCATCCCCGTGCTGGCCTGCGGCATGGTGGGCAGCGCCCAGGGCTGGCGCGAAGCGCGTTACCTCGAATCGCCCGCCTCGCTGGACCACCTGGCGCGCGGGCTCACGCTGGTGGAGCACAGCGCAGGCCCGCAGGTACACATCGTGCCCGGCCTGGTCCAGCGCGGCGACCTGCCCAATGTGATGCGCGGCGAGGAGACGCAGGTGCTGGGCGTGATGGCGGCCGCCGCCCTGCCGGGCGATGCCCCGGTGCTGATCGGCCTGCCCGGCACGCACAGCAAGTGGGTACTGGCGCGCCGCCGCTCCATCGAACAGTTCCACACCTTCATGACCGGTGAGGTGTTTGCCGCACTGCGCGGCCACACCATTCTGGGCCGCACCATGCAGCCTGCACAGGCCCCTGACGACGCGGCATTTGCGCGTGGCCTGCAGGTGGCGCGCTCGGCAGAAGCCTCGCTCGGCCTGCTCTCGCACATCTTCAGCACACGCACACTGGGCCTCACGGGAGCCCTGCCCGGCACGGCCCAGGCGGACTACCTCTCGGGCCTGCTGATCGGCCACGAGGTAGCCGCACTGGCGGCACGGCAGGAGGCCCGCGCCACGCCCATCGTGCTCTGCGGCGAACCTGACCTGTGCCGGCGCTATGCCCTGGGCCTGGCCGCCTACGGATTGCCGGCACCCGAAATGGCCGACAACGCCACCGCGCGCGGGCTGTGGCAGATCGCCACCGCCGCTGCGCTGGCGATCCCGACCGAACCACGCAGCACGGAGGCTGCAACATGACCCCCTCTTCTTCACAACGGCTTGCCGCCGCCATGCAAAGCTGCGGCCTGGTCGCCATCCTGCGCGGCGTGAAACCCGACGAGGTGGTGCCCATCGGCCTGGCCCTCAGCGAGGCCGGCTTTCGCACCATCGAAGTGCCGCTCAATTCGCCCGAGCCACTGGCCAGCATCCGCGCGCTGCGCGATGCGCTGCCGGCCGAGGTGCTGATCGGCGCGGGCACCGTCATCCGCCCCGAGGACTGCGCCGCCGTGGCCGCAGCCGGCGGGCAGATCGTGGTCATGCCGCACAGCGATGCGGCGGTGATCCGCGCCGCCAAGGCCGCCGGCATGGCCTGTACACCGGGCGTGGCCACGCTGACCGAAGCCTATGCCGCGCTGGCGGCCGGGGCCGATGCGCTCAAGCTGTTCCCCGCCGAGGCGCTGGCGCCCCCCGTGCTCAAGGCCTGGCGCGCCGTGCTGCGCCCGCCCGTGGCGCTACTGCCCGTGGGCGGCATCACGCCCGAGGGCATTGCGGCCTATGCCGCAGCCGGCGCCAGCGGCTTCGGCCTGGGCTCGGCCCTGTACAAGCCTGGTGACAGCGCCGCCGGCGTGGCGCGCCAGGCGGCTGCGTTCATGCAGGCATGGCGCCAGTCCTACCCCGCCTCTTGACGGATCCCTCTCCACTTTTCGACGAACTCCCCGCCATGAAGATCACCCGACTGACCACGTTCCTGGTGCCACCGCGCTGGTGCTTTTTGAAAATCGAGACCGACGAAGGCATCGTCGGCTGGGGCGAGCCCGTGCTCGAAGGCCGGGCCCACACCGTGGCAGCCGCCATCGAGGAGCTGGGCGACTACCTGATCGGCAAGGACCCGCGCCACATCGAAGACCACTGGACGGTGCTCTACCGTGGCGGCTTCTACCGCGGCGGCGGCATCCACATGAGCGCCCTGGCCGGCATCGACCAGGCGCTGTGGGACATCAAGGGCAAGGCTCTGGGCGTGCCCGTGTCCGAGCTGCTCGGCGGCTGCGTGCGCGACCGCATCAAGGTCTACAGCTGGATAGGCGGCGACCGGCCGAGCGAGACTGCGGCGGCAGCCAAGGCGGCCGTGGACCGGGGCTTCACGGCCGTGAAGATGAACGGCACCGAGGAAATGCAGTACGTGGACAGCTTCGACAAGGTGGAAAAGTGCCTGCAGAACGTGGCCGCCGTGCGCGAGGCCGTAGGGCCCAACGTGGGCATCGGCGTGGACTTCCACGGCCGCGTGCACAAGCCCATGGCCAAGGTGCTGTTCAAGGAGCTCGACCCCTATCGGCTGATGTTCATCGAGGAGCCCGTGCTCAGCGAGCACTACGAGGCCCTGAAGGAACTGGCGCACCTCTCGTCCACCCCCATCGCGCTGGGCGAACGGCTGTACTCGCGCTGGGACTTCAAGCGCGTGCTGTCCGAAGGCTATGTGGACATCATCCAGCCCGACCCCTCGCACTCGGGCGGCATCACCGAGACGCGCAAGATCGCCTCCATGGCCGAGGCCTACGACGTGGCCCTGGCCCTGCACTGCCCGCTGGGCCCCATTGCGCTGGCGGCCAACCTGCAGCTCGACGGCGTCTGCTACAACGCCTTCATCCAGGAGCAGAGCCTGGGCATCCACTACAACGCCAGCAACGACCTGCTCGACTATGTGTCCAACGGCGAAGTATTCGCGTACGAGGACGGCATGGTGGCCATCCCCCAGGGGCCGGGTCTGGGCATCGAGGTCAATGAAGCCTATGTGCGCGAGCGCGCTGCAGAAGGCCACCGCTGGCGCAACCCGGTCTGGCGCCACAAGGATGGCAGTTTCGCGGAGTGGTGAGGTTCCCGGCGGGGTAACAACACTGTGAAGGGGTGACGGGAAGGGCGAAAGGGAGGAAAATACTGTAATTACAATCAGTGTTTTGAAGAATCCCCGAGCCCCTATGACGGCGCCGACCATCAACCGCTTCCACCGCACCCGCCTGATGCAGATCTGGCGCTCGGCCGGCTGGCCCTGCAAGGACGCGCTGGAGATCGACCTGCTGGCTGCGCAGTTGGTCGCCCTGCACACCTCGCCCGAGGGCTTCGAGACCCTGAAGCTCACCGAGGACGGCATACGCACCCTGGCCGAGGCGCGCCAGCGTGGCGTGCGGGCGCTCAGTGCGCACGACCGGCTGGGCCAGAAGTTTGCCGCGCACCTGCTGGCCTCGGGCCGCATCGTCTGGCGCGAGCTGTCGCTGCGCGCCGTGATCGAGGGTGCGGCCCATGAGAGCCCGCCAGCGCCTGCCGCGACCAGCAATCCCCTGTGGAGCGAAGACACGCCCGCCAGCCGCAAGGCCGCCAATGTCTGGCGCATGGCGCGGCCGGATCTGTTCTCGGTGCGCAATACCACGGTGCCGGCCTACCTGCAGCCCATGGTGCATGAGATCAAGTACAGCCGCGCCGACCTGCTCTCGGACCTGCGCCACGACGCCAAGCGCCAGGCCTACCAGTGGCTGTGCGAAGAGTGCTACTACGTGTTCCCAGCCGGCGTGGCCGAGCCCGGCGAGATCCCCGAGCACTTCGGCATCTGGGTGCTGCACGGCGGGCTCGACGAGGGCCGCTTCGAGATGCTGCGCCCGGCACGCCATGCCAGTTGCACCCTGCCCTTCGCGGTGTGGATGGCCTTGTGCAAGGCCACGCCGCTGCGCAGCGAAGACGAACTGGCGCAGGCCCACCTGGGCGAGCCGGCTGCAGACGACCTGCCTCCCTGTACCGAGGCCCCATGACCTACACCGTGGCGGTGCGCGAGCTGTGCGAGTTCACCGCCAAGCAGGGTGATCTGGACCTGCGCTTCACGCCCGCCCCCACGGCCCTGGAAGGCATGGCCGGCCATGCCGTGGCTGCCGCCCGCCGGGGCGACGGCTACCGTGCCGAGGTGGCGCTGGCCGGCAGCTACAAGAGCCTGCGCGTGCGCGGCCGCGCCGATGGCTTCGACCCGGAGCATGCCCGGCTCGACGAGGTCAAGACCTTCAAGGGCCGGCTCGACCGCCAACCCGCCTCGCACCGCGCGCTGCATTGGGCCCAGGCGCGCATCTACGGCTGGCTGCTGTGCGCGCAGGAGGGGCTGGAGCACATTGACCTGGCGCTGGTGTACTTCGACATCGCCAGCCAGAAGGAGACGGTGTTCACCGAACGCCGCACGGCCGGCGAGCTGCAGCAGCACTTCGAGGAACAGTGCGAGCGCTTTCTGGCCTGGGCCGAGGCACAGGTGGCGCACCGCATGGCGCGCGATGCGGCGCTCACCGCCCTGGCTTTCCCCTTCGGCGGCTTTCGCACCGGGCAGCGCCCGCTGGCCGAGGCGGTGTACAAGGCCGCGGGCGCCGGGCGCTGCCTGATGGCCCAGGCGCCCACGGGTATCGGCAAGACCATGGGCACGCTGTTCCCGCTGCTCAAGGCGGCGCCCACGCAGCGGCTGGACAAGGTGTTCTTTCTTGCGGCCAAGACCTCGGGCCGGCAGACGGCCCTGGACACCCTCGCGCGCCTGGCCGACAGCGCACCCGCCCTGCCGCTGCGCGTGCTGGAGCTGGTGGCGCGCGACAAGGCCTGCGAGCACCCCGACAAGGCCTGCCACGGCGAGTCCTGCCCGCTGGCCCAGGGCTTCTACGACCGCCTGCCGGCCGCGCGCGCCGCCGCGCTGCAGCCCGGCGCCGGGGGTGAACGCATCACCCTGCACCAGGCCGAGGTGCGCACTGCCGCGCTGGCGCACCAGGTCTGCCCCTACTACCTGAGCCAGGAGCTGGCGCGCTGGGCCGACGTGGTGGTGGGCGACTACAACTACTACTTCGACATGGGCGGCCTGCTGCATGGCCTGGCCCAGGCCAACGGCTGGCGCACGGCGCTGCTGGTGGACGAGGCCCACAACCTCGTGGACCGGGGCCGCAAGATGTACACCGCCGAGCTGCGTCCCGACAGCCTGGCGCAGGCGCGCAAATCCGCCAGCGCCAGCCGCTACCCCGCGGTCAAGAAGGCCCTGGACAAGGTGCGCCGCGCCTGGGTTGCGCTGGACAAGCAGCAGGCTAGCGCCTACGCGGTGTACGAGGCCTTTCCCGAAGACCTGCTCACCGCTCTGCAGCAGTGCGGCAACACCCTCACCGACCACCTGGCCGAGCACCCGGCAGAGCCCGATGCCGCCCTGCAGGCCTTCTACTTCGATGCCCTGCACCTGGTGCGCATGGCCGGGCTGCTCGACGCGCACTCACTGGTGGACATCACCCAGCCCACGGCCCCGGGCCTGCCCCAGGCCGCCCGGGCGCCCGGCAGCTCCACCCTGTGCATCCGCAACCTGGTGCCCGCGCCCTTCCTCGGCCCGCGCTGGGAGGCCGCGCACACCAGCACGCTGTTCTCGGCCACGCTGCGGCCCGAGCGCTACTACACCGACCTGCTGGGCCTGCCGACGGACCACCTGGCGATCGACGTGGAATCCCCATTCCAGGCCGCGCAGCTGTCGGTGCAGGTGGCGCGCCACATCTCCACCCGCTACCCCGACCGCAAGGCCTCGCTCGCACCCATCGTGGCGCTGATGGCCCGGCAGTTCGAGGACCGGCCGGGCAACTACCTGGCCTTCTTCAGCAGCTACGAGTATTTGCATCAGGCAGCCACGATGCTGGCCGAGCGCCACCCGCACCTGCCGCACTGGAGCCAGTCGCGGCGCATGCTCGAATCGGAGCAAAGGCAGTTCCTTGCGCGCTTCACCGACACCAGCGAGGGCATCGGCTTCGCGGTGCTGGGCGGTGCGTTCGCCGAAGGCATCGACCTGCCGGGCCGGCGCCTGATCGGGGCCTTTCTGGCCACGCTGGGCCTGCCCCAGGTCAACCCCGTCAACGAACAGGTCAAGGAGCGCATGCAAGCCCTGTTCGGCGAGGGCTACGACTACACCTACCTCTACCCCGGCCTGCAGAAGGTGGTGCAGGCCGCCGGCCGCGTGATCCGCACGCCCAGCGACGAGGGCGTGGTACACCTCATGGACGACCGCTTTGGCCGGCCCGAGGTGCGCGCGCTGCTGCCGGCATGGTGGGCGGACTCATACCGCTGACCATTGCGCCACCTGCCCCGCCACCCAGGCCGGGTCGTCCAGCGGCAGGTCGTGCCCTGCCCAGGGGTGCAGCACCAGCGGGCAAGCCCAGGCGCTGGCGATGGCCTGCGAGCACTGGCTGCTCACCAGGCCATCGTGGGTGCTGGCCAGCAGCAGCATGCGGTCCACAGGGCATGTGCGCGGTGCCCGGTAGCGTGCAGCCGCCACCAGTTGGCGCAAGGCATTCGAGGAAGACACGGGCCTTTGCACGCGCGCGTCCACCCAGTCGGCCACCACGGCCGCACGCTCCTGCGCACGGTTGCTGGTGAGCCGCAGCACGGCGGACTCCGCTGCAAGCGGGGTGGGCGCCATCAGCACCTCGCGCAGCAGCGCCACATAGTTGCGCGGCCGCAGGCGCCGGTAAAAGGGGCTGAAGGTGCCGAAGCTGGTGTTGATGAGCACGCAGCCCTGCACCTCGGCCGGGGCGCTGCGCGCCCACTCGGTGGCCACCATGGCCCCGAGCGACATGGCCAGCAGGTGGTGCGGCCCGGAGACGCCGCGACGTTCGAGTTCTGCCCGGCATTCGGCCACCATGGCCGCCACCGACAGGGGACTGGGCCGTGCATGCCACTGGCCATTGCCCGGCAAGTCCAGCATCAGCACCTCGGCGCCCGGCATGGCCTCCCTGAAGGCGTCCGCGAACCCGCCCCAGTGCACGGCCTCGCGCGTGAGGCCGCGCAGAAAGATCCAGCGGGTGGGCCCGTGCTGCATGCCGTCAGTACCAGAACGCCAGTGCATCGGCGCGGCGCTGCACGCGCGCCTCGGGCACGGGCACCCAGCGCTCGTGGCTGCCGGCCGCGCGCGAGAGAAAGTCGAGCAGCGGCATGTGCCGGCGCAGCACACGCTGCAGGCGGTGGTTGATCAGCGGGTTGAAGATGCCCTTGCGCGAGAACAGCTGGCGCGGGTTCTTCTTGATCCAGCGCCAGGAGCCCATCTCCAGCGTCAGCGGCAAAAAGGTGCGCGTGGGGTCGTTGCAGGCCTGCATGTACAGGTGGTCCCACAGGTCGCCGTGCGTGAGGTACTGCGCGCTCTGCGGCTCGATGATGTAGGGGTGGTAGGCATGGGCCTGCAGAAAGATCTCGTGCAGCGCATGCAGCTCCGGCAGATGGGCAATGGGCTTTTTCGTGTGCGCGAACGGAAACCACAGCCGGTCGCTGATGCCGAAGCCCGAATGGCAGTCCAGCGCGATGCTGAAGGGGCGCGAGAGCAGTTCGTCGTGCACCACCTCGCACAGAGCCCGGCTCTCGGCCTCCATGGGCGCACCGGGCTTGCCACGGTACCAGGGCAGGCCCGCACTCAGGCGCTGGCCGCCGATCAGGAAGGGCACGCGGTCCAGCGCATCCACCGGGGCATTGCGCATCAGGTCCACGCCGCTCGGGTTGGCCCGGGTGGCGGCCCACATGCCGCCCGGGTTCACAATGGGCATGAACACCAGGCGCACCTGCTCGAGCTGCTGGTTCAGCGCCAGGTCCCAGGGCAGGCGCGTCACCACGTTCTGCAGGTAGGCGATGACCACCTCGGCGCCGATGCCTTCGAGCCCGTGGATGCCACCGAAGAAGCCCATGGCCGGTACGCTGCGGTCCGGGTTGCCCAGGCTGATGGCGTGGATGGGAAAGCGCTCGCCGGAGGGCATCTCCACGGTATGCACCACCCGGGCGTCCAGGCGGTCGCCGCCCTGGTCGATGATCTTTTCCAGCGCCGCGAGCTCGGGCAGAACGGTGTCGGGCACGGTGGTGATGGTTTCTGGCAGCGAAAAACAGCCAGCATAGCGCCCGCAGCCCCCTGCGCCAGGGTCTTTGCACAGGGCTGTTGCGATTGCCACACTGACGCAAAACCGTCACATGGCAAGGCTATCTTGGGGGAGCTTCACACCACCCAGGAGGGCACCATGCTCTGGAAATTTCTCGGATTGCAGCGGTTGTTCGACGAGCTCTTGGACGAGAGCTGGTTCTCCTTCGACCTTCCTGACAACGACTGCTTTTTCCATGAAGAACCGCTTCCGCTCTCCACGCAGGATTGAACCGCTGCGCACCGTCGCGCTGTTCGGGATCATGGGCTGCGCGATGGCCTGGGGCCTGGTGGAGCTGTTCGCACTGCAGCGCTCGCGCTACCACGCCTGGCGCGAACGGCAGCACACGGCCCTGCCCCGCTGATACCGCGCTGAGACGGTCCTTGCCATGCAGTGCCGCGAACAGACCCCCGGCGAAGAACTGGCCAACAGCGCCAGCCATGGCCTGGCACTGCTGGCTGCGGTCATCGCGGCCCCTTTCCTCATCGCTTCGGCACGCCCACAGGGCACTGCCAGCGTGGCCGGCGCCATTGTCTTCGCCGCCACCATGGTGCTGATGTACCTGGCCTCCACCCTCTACCACGCCCTGCCCGAGGGGCGCCTCAGGCAGGCGGCGCTGAAGCTCGACCACGGCGCCATCTACCTGTTCATCGCAGGCAGCTACACACCCTTCGCCCTGAAGCAACCCGAGGGCGAGTGGAACCTGGCCCTGCTGGCCCTGGTCTGGGCCGTGGCCACGCTGGGCCTGGTGCTCAAGGCGCTCAACCGGCTGCGCACGGCCTGGCTGTCCACCGGCATGTACGTGCTCATGGGCTGGCTGGCACTGGTGGCCGCCCTGCCCCTCATCGGCCACCTCACGCAGTGGAGCGCGCACTGGCTCATCGCCGGCGGCGTGGCCTACACCGTGGGCGTGGCGTTCTTCGTGCTCGACTCGCGGCTGCGCTACGCCCACGCCGTATGGCACGGCTTCGTGGCCGCAGGCACGGGCTGCCATGCCGTGGCCATCATGGGGTACGGGGGCTGAGCCGCTGACCACCGCCACCCCGACGGATGATCTCGCGCCTCCCGCGCCCGCCCCGCCCAGAGCGGGCGGCCCCCCCCCCCCCCACCGGCCCCCGCGCCCGGCCCCCCCCCGCCCCGCGGCGCGCCCCACCGGCGCCGCCGGCCCCCCCCCCCCGCCCGCCCCCCCCCCCCCCGTCCCGCCCCCCCCCCCCGCCGCCGGCCGGCCCCACCCCGGCCCGCCCCCCCCCCCCCCCGCGTCGCCCCCCCCCCCCGGCGCCAGGGCCCCCCCCCCCCCCCGCCCCCCCGGCGGGCCCGGGCGGCACCCGCCCCCCCCCCCGCCCGGCGGCGCGGGCCCCCCCGCGCAGCCCGGCGCCGGCCGGGCCCGGAGGCGGGGCACCCCGGCGCCCGCGCGGCCGGGCCGCCCCCCCCGCGCCGTCGCGGCGGCGCCCCCCGCCGGCGGGGGCCCCCCGCGCCCCCGCCCGCCGGCGCCCGCGCCCCCTTCCCCGCGCCCCCGCTCCGTCCGCCCGCCCCGCGTCCCGCCCCCGCCCGGCCTCCCGTCCGCCCCCCCGGCGCCCCGGGCCGGCCCCGGCCCGGGGCGCCTGCGCGGCCGGCCGGTCCCCCCCCCGCGCCGCGCCCCCCCCCCCCCCGCGCCCCCCCGTCGGCACCCCCCCCGCCCCCCCCCCGGCGCCCCCGCCGGCGCGGCCCCGCCGCGGCGCCCCCGGCCGCCGGGCGCGCCCCCGGCCCCCCCCCCCCCCCCCCCCCCCCCGCGCCGCCCCCCCGCGCCCCCCCCCGCCCCCCCCGCCCCCCGCCCCCCCCGCGCGCCGCGCCCCCCCCCCGCCCCGGGCCCCCCCCCCCCCCCCCCGCCGCCCGGCGCCCCCGCCCCCTCGCCCGCGCCGCTCTGGATGGCCGGCCCCCCCCCCCCGTGCGGGTCGCCCGCCCCGCCCCGCGGCCGGGCCGCCGCCCCCGGGGCGGGCCCCGCGCCCGTGCGGGCGCCCCCCCCCGCCCCCCCGGCCCGCCCCGCGCCCCCCCCCCGCCGCCCCCCCCCGCCCCCGCCCCCCCCCCCCCCCCCCCCCCGGTTGGCTCCCGCCCCCCCCCCCCCCGCCCGCCTCCCCCCCGCCGCCCCCCCCTGCGCCCGCGGCACCCGCCCCCCCCCCTCGCCCCCCCCCCCCCCCCCCCCCCCCCCCCCCCCCCGCCCCCCCCCCCCCGCCCGCGCACCCCCGCCCCCGCCCCGCCCCCCCCCCCCCCCCCCCCCCCCGCCCCCCCCGCCCCCGCCCCCCCCCCCCCGCCCCCCGCCCCCCCCCCCCCCCCGGGCCCCCCCCCCCCCCCCCCCCCGGCCCCCCCCGCCCGCGGCCCCGGCCCCGCTTTTCGCGGGCGCCCCCCGCCCCCCCCCCGCGCCCCGGCCCCGGCGGCCCGGCCGCGGCGCCCCGGGGCGGCGAACGCTCCCGGGCACGTCAGCCGCCCGGTCCCCGGCGCGGCGGCCGCAGGCCGAGCTTCTGGATTGAGCTTTCGGTGCGCCCCCCGCTTCCGCTCCGCGGTCCGCTTGCGCGCCGTCGCGCTCGCCGCCCCCCGGCGCCGCGGCGGCGGCGCCCTGTTCTTCCCCGTGTCGTGCTTCCTCCGCGTCGCCCCCTCGCGGCCCAGTAGAGAGGCGCGGTTCCCCCGCGCCCCCGGCGGCGCCCCCCCCGAGGGCCCCCGCGCCCGCCCCGGCGGCCCCGCCGCCCCCCGCCCCCCCCCCCCCCCGGGCCCCCGGCCCCCCCCGTCGGCCCGCCGCGCCCTTGCCCCCCCCCCCCCCCCCCGCCCCCGCCCCCGCCGCCCCCCCCCCCCCCCCCCCCGTCTTCCCCCGCCCGCTCCGCCGCCCCCCCCCCCCTCCCCGCCCTGTCACCCCCCCTGCCTCCGCCCGTCCCGCCGGCGGGCCCCGCGCCCCGGCCGCCGGCCGCTCGGCCCCGCGCGCCGGGGTGTCCCCCGGCGCCGCGGCGCCGCGGCCCCCCCCCCCGCGCCCCCCCGGGAGCGGGGTGCCGCCGCCCCCCCCCCCTCCCCTCCCCTCTCCCCCGCCCCCCCCCGTCGTCCCCCCCCCCGCGCGCCGCCGCGGCGCCCCGCCCCCCGCGTGCGCCGCTCTCCCCCCCCCCCCCCCCCGCGCCCCCCCCCCCCCCCGCCCCCCCCCCCCCCCGCCCCCCCCCCCCCCCTCCCCCCCCCGCCCCCCCCCCCCCCCCCCCCCCCCCCCACTTACCGGCATAGATCTGGTCGAAGCTTGCGTTGTCGGCGAAGTGGTCCTTGGCCGCCTTGTCCCAGCCGCCAAACGCACCATCGATGGTCACCAGGTTGAGCTTGGGGAACTGCTTGGCGTACCTGGCCTTGGCCTTCTCGGAAATGGCCGGGCGGTAGAAGTTCTTGCCGGCGATGTCCTGGCCTTCCTCGCTGTACAGGAACTTGAGGTACTCCTCGGCCACCACGCGGGTGCCCTTCTTGTCCACGTTCTTGTCCACCACCGCGACGGCGGGCTCGGCCAGGATGGACAGCGACGGTGCGATCACGTCGAACTTGGTGCCGAATTCCTTTTCGAGCAGGTAGGCCTCGTTCTCCCAGGCGATCAGCACGTCGCCCTGGTTGCGCTGGGCAAAGGTGATGGTGGAGCCGCGCGCACCGGTGTCCAGCACGGGCACGTTGCCGTAGAGCTTGGCCACGAACTCCTTGGCCTTGGCATCGCTGCCCAGCTTGCGCTTGGCGAATTCCCAGGCGGCCAGGTAGTTCCAGCGGGCGCCGCCCGAGGTCTTGGGATTGGGCGTGATCACGCTGATGCCGGGCTTGATGAGGTCGTCCCAGTCCTTGATGCCCTTGGGGTTGCCCTGGCGCACCACCAGCACGATGGTCGAGGTGTAGGGCGAGCTGTTGTGCGGCAAGCGCTTTTGCCAGTCCTTGGGGATCCAGCCGCCGTTGGTGTGCAGTGCGTCCGTGTCACCGGCCAGGGCCAGCGTGGCCACGTCGGCGTCCAGGCCGTCGATGATGGAGCGCGCCTGCTTGCCCGAGCCGCCGTGCGATTGCTTGATCGTCACGTCCTGGCCGGTCTTGCCCTTCCAGTACTTGGCGAAGGCCTGGTTGAACTCCACGTACAGCTCGCGGGTGGGGTCGTAGGAGACGTTGAGCAGGGTCACCGATTGGGCAAACGACGGCAATGCCGTCAGGGCCAAGCCACCCGCAAGGGCAAGAGCGAAGGGAAACTTGATAAAGTCGCGGCGAAAGTTCATGAGGAGCCTCTTCAATCAGGGATGCGAATGGGTGCTGGACACCGATGGATCGCATTCTGGGAGGCCGTCATCAAAACTGAAACAACTAAGATTTCAGTTCTTTATACCGAAACTATCTGAGCACTTCGCTCGCACAACGATTTACAAGGAAAATCCCCATGGCACGCACCGTTCAATGCATCAAGCTCGGCAAGGAAGCCGAAGGCCTGGATTTCCCTCCCTACCCGGGCGAGCTGGGCAAGCGCATCTGGGAAGGCGTGAGCAAGGAGGCCTGGGCCGGCTGGCTCAAGCACCAGACCATGCTGGTCAATGAAAACCGCCTGAACCTGGCCGACGCGCGTGCGCGCCAGTACCTGGCCCGCCAGATGGAGAACCATTTCTTCGGCGGCGGTGCCGACGCAGCAGCGGGCTACGTGCCCCCAACGCCTGAATAAGCGCTCAGCGCACACCCTGCCCATGTCCGAGCCTGTCGACTGGCTGCCGGACGGCACCCCCTACAGCCCCCGCTTCGGCGACCGCTACCACAGTGAAAACGGCGGCCTCACGCAGGCCCGCCAGGTGTTTTTGCACGGCTGCGGCCTGCCGCAGGCGTGGGCTGGGCAAGCGCAATGGCGCATCCTGGAAACCGGGTTCGGCTTTGGCCTGAACTTCCTGGTGACCTGGGCTGCCTGGCGTGCCGATCCCGAGCGCTGCACGCTGCTGCACTTCGTCTCCACCGAGGCCTGGCCCGTGGGGGCCGATGACCTGCTGCGCGCCACCAGCGCCCATCCCGAACTCGCCCCACTGGCGCAGCAGCTGCACGCCCAGTGGTGGGGCCTGCTGCCGGGCGTGCACCGGCTCAGCTTCGACGCAGGGCGGGTGCTGCTCACGCTGTACGTGGGCGACACCCAGGCCATGCTGCGCCAGCAGGCGCTCACGGTGGATGCCGTCTACCTCGACGGTTTCAGCCCCCAGCGCAACCCGGAGATCTGGGATGCCCACACCCTCAAGGCCGTGGCGCGCTGCTGCCGGCGCGGCACACGCCTGGCCACCTGGACCATCGCGCGCGCCGTGCGCGATGCCCTGGCCCAGTGCGGCTTCGAGGTCACGCGCATGCCCGGCGTGCCGCCCAAGCGCGACAACCTGCATGCTACCTACAACCCGCGCTGGGAGCCGCGCACCGCAGTCCCCACGCATCCCGAACCAGAACCCCGGGACCCGGGCGACTGCATCGTGATCGGCGCTGGCGTGGCCGGCGCAGCCTGCGCAGCCAGCCTGGCGCGGCGTGGCTGGCATGTGCAGGTGCTGGACCAGGCGGGCGCCCCGGCGGCCGGCGCGTCGGGCCTGCCCGCCGGCCTGTTCGCCCCCCATGTCTCGCCCGACGACAGCCTGCTCTCGCGCCTGTCGCGCAACGGCGTGCGTGCCACCCTCGCCCAGGCCCGTGCCGTGCTGAGCGAAGGGCAGGACTTTGGCCAGACCGGCGTGCTGGAGCGCCATGCCGCCGACAAGGCCCGCAACAAGGCCCTGCCCGCCGCCTGGGCCCAGGGCCCCGGCACCGACTGGAGCCAGCCGGCCAGCGAAGACGTGCTGCGGCAAGCCCAGTTGCCGGCCGACACCCCCGCCAATTGGCACCCCCATGCCGGCTGGCTGCGCCCTGCGCGCCTGGTGGCTGCGCTGCTCGCCCAGCCGGGCATCAGCTGGCAGGGCGACTGCCGCGTGGCCCGGCTGCAGCGTGTGGACGATGCACCCGGCGCCGCATGGCAAGCGCTGGACGCTGAAGGCCGCGTGCTCGCCCAGGCCCCGGTGGTGGTGATTGCCGCAGGCGCCGACAGCCGCACGCTGCTGGCCAGCCACTGGCCCTTGCAGGCCTTGCGCGGCCAGGTGTCCATCGGCACCTATGCGCCCGGCGATGCGCCGCTGGCGCCCTTCCCGCTCAACGGCAACGGCAACCTGGTGCCCGACTTTCCGCTGTCGGACGGGCCGGATGCGCCCCGCGCCTGGATCATGGGCTCGACCTTCGAGCGCGGCATGACCGCCCTGCCTCCGACGCCCGCCGAGCAACGGGAGGCCCATGCCGCCAACCACGGCAAGATGCAGGGGCTGCTGCCGTCTGCGGCCGAGCGCCTGCTGGCGGACTTTGCCGCCATGGCAGGCCCGCCCGCGCCGGCCGGTGGTCTGCGCACCTGGGCCGCCGTGCGCTGCACCCTGCACGACCGGCTGCCCGTGGTGGGCCCGGTCGATACGGTGGCCCTGCCGGGTGTGTGGACCTGCACGGCGATGGGCGCGCGCGGGCTGACCCTGTCCGTGCTGTGCGGCGAACTGCTCGCGGCCCGGCTGCAGGGCGAGCCTCTGCCGCTGGATGCGAAGCTGGCCAAGGCGCTGGGTGCCGAGCGGCTGGCTGGCGTGTAACCCGCATGCAACAAGGGCCCGGGCCCTCTTGACCCTTCGCAAACCCGCTTCAGCATTGGCGCATAAGCTTATCCGCATAAGGGCAGGACAAAACAATCGTTTGTTTCCATAAGGAGCGCTCTTACATTCGCTGCCATGCACGATCTGGCGTTTGTCTTTGCGGGGTTTGCGGTAGGCCTCATCGTCGGCCTGACCGGAGTGGGCGGCGGCTCGCTGATGACGCCCGTGCTGATCTTTTTCTTCGGCGTCAAGCCCCACTTGGCCATCGGCACCGACCTGCTGTTCGCCGCCTTCACCAAGATGGGCGGCACGGTGAGCATGGCCCGCCAGCGCCTGGTGCCCTGGCGCGTGGTGGGCCAGCTGTGCGCGGGCAGCATCCCCGCAGCCATCCTGGCGCTGTGGGCGCTCAAGGAACTGGGCCCGGCCAGTGCCCAGGCCCAGCGCATCATGACCACCACGCTGGGCTTTGCCCTGCTGCTCACGGCCGCCGCCACGCTGTACAAGGTGGTGGCCTTTTCGCGCCAGCGCCAGGCGGCCGACCAGGCCGCTGCGCCTGGCCAACGCCGAGCAGGCCACCCGCCCGCGCCACTGGAGCCTGCCGGTGCTGCTGGGCGCGGTGATCGGCACGCTGGTGACCTTCACCTCGGTGGGTGCTGGCGCCATCGGCGTCACCGTGCTGCTGCTGGTCTACCCGCTGCTGCCGCTGCCTCGCGTCATCGGCGCCGACATCGCCTACGCCGTGCCCTTGACCCTGGTGGCAGGGCTGGGACATGCCTCGCTCGGCTCGGTGGACTGGACTTTGCTTGCACAATTGCTGGCTGGCTCGCTGCCGGGCATCTGGCTGGGTTCACGCCTGGTCACCCGCACGCCCGAGCGCCTGATCCGCTCCGCCCTGTCCGTCCTGCTGGCCTGGGCAGGCGCCAAATTGATAATGATCTGAGTAGTAGCCCACGATGTACCAATACACAGAATTCGACACCCAATTCGTCCACCAGCGCGCGCGCCAGTTCCGCGACCAGCTCGAGCGCTGGCAGGCGGGCAAGCTGCCCGAAGACGACTTCCGCCCCCTGCGCCTGCAGAACGGCTGGTACGTGCAGCGCTACGCGCCCATGCTGCGCGTGGCCGTGCCCTACGGCGAGATCGCCAGCCGCCAGCTGCGCGTGCTGGCCACCATCGCGCGTGACTACGACGAACCCGAAGCAGCCGTCTTCAAGGCCGCCATGGAAGGCCAGGGCCTGCTGGGCACGACCTTTTTGCCCAAGAACTGCGCCCACTTCACCACGCGCACCAACGTGCAGTTCAACTGGATCCCGCTGTCCAAGGCCGCCGACGTGATGGACCTGCTGGCCAGCGTGGACATGCATGGCATCCAGACCAGCGGCAACTGCATCCGCAACACCACCACCGATGCGCTGGCCGGTGTGGCCGTGGACGAGCTGATCGACCCCCGCCCCTACGCCGAGATCCTGCGCCAGTGGACCACGCTGCACCCCGAGTTCGCGTTCTTGCCGCGCAAGTTCAAGATCGCCATCAGCGGCGCCAAGGACGACCGTGCGGCCACCGGCTGGCACGACGTGGGCCTGCACATGGCCCGCAATGAGGCCGGCGAGATCGGTTTCAAGGTCTTCGTGGGTGGCGGCATGGGCCGCACCCCGGTGATCGGCACCGTGATCCGCGAGTTCCTGCCCTGGAACCAGATCATGAACTACATCGAGGCCATCGTGCGCGTGTACAACGAGCACGGCCGCCGCGACAACAAGTACAAGGCGCGCATCAAGATCCTGGTCAAGTCCGAAGGCCAGAAATACATCGACGATGTGGAAGAAGAGTACCGCCAGATCATGGAGATCGACGGTGGCCCGCACACCGTGCCCCAGGCCGAGTTCGACCGCGTGGCCGCCTGCTTCGTGCCGCCCGTGCTGGCCGACATCCCCGATGCCGACCCCGCCGCCCTGGCCGCATCGCTGCAGGCGCAGGCCGCCGAGCACGTAGCCTTTGGCCGCTGGCTCAAGCGCAATGTGCATGCGCACCAGAACCCGCAGCTGCGCGCCGTCACGCTGTCGTTCAAGCGCCCCGGCCAGTCGCCCGGCGACGCCACCAGCGACCAGCTCATCGCCCTGGCCGACCTGGTGGACAAATACTCGGCCGGCGAAGCCCGCGTGACGCACGACCAGAACGTGCTGCTGCCCTGGGTGCATGCCAGCCGCCTGTTCGACCTGTGGCAGGAAGCCAAGGCCCTGGGCCTGGCCAGCGCCAACGTGCAACTGCTCACCGACATGATCGCCTGCCCCGGCGGCGACTTCTGCGCGCTGGCCAATGCCCGCTCGCTGCCGATTGCCGAGGCCATCACCCAGCGTTACCAGGACCTGGACGAGCTCGACGACATCGGCGAGATCGACCTGCACATCAGCGGCTGCATCAACAGCTGCGGCCACCACCACAGCGGCCACATCGGCATCCTGGGCGTCGACAAGGACGGCAAGGAGTGGTACCAGGTCACGCTGGGCGGCTCCGACGGCTCCGACCTGTCGGGCGCTGCGGTTGCCGGCAAGGTGATCGGCCCCTCGTTCTCGGCGGCCGAAGTGCCGGACGTGATCGAGGCCGTGCTCGGCACCTACCGCGACCTGCGCGAAAGCGGCGAGACCTTCCAGAACACCGTGCGCCGCGCGGGCCTGGACCCGTTCAAGGAAGCCGCCAAGCTCGCCCGCCACAAAGACGAAACCCTGGCCACGGCCTGAGCGCCGGCACTGCAGCCACAGATGACGGACACCCTGATGAACATGAAACTACTCGCATCCCACGACCACCAGCCCCCTGCCGAAGGCGACGCCCGCAGCGTGGCGCTGGCCAACGATGCCGATGCCCTGGCGCTGGCGCTGGACGGCGTGGAGCGCGTGGACCTGCACTTCCCCAGCTTCACCGATGGCCGCGCCTTCAGCCAGGCCTTTCTGCTGCGCCGCCGCCGCGGTTTCAAGGGCGACATCCGCGCCACGGGCGACGTGCTGATCGACCAGCTGGTGCAGATGCAGCGCACGGGCTTTTCGTCGGCCGTGCTGCGCGAGGGCGTGGACGCAGCGGACGCGCAGCGCCAGTTCGAGATGTTCCCTGGCTTCTACCAGGGCGACGCCGTGAACCCCCAGCCCCTCTTTGCCGCCAAGGCCGCCTGACAGGCGCACTGCCCAAGCGCCCACTGCACCGAAACACGAGCCCCTCACCATGAGTCACATCGATCTCGCACGCATCAACGCGGAACTCGGCCGCAACGCCGAGGGCCTCGTCGCCTGGGCCCTGGGCCTGGGCCAGCGCCCCATCGTCACCACCAACTTCCGCCCGTTCGAGGCGGTGATCCTGCACATGGTCAGCCGCGTGAACCCCGATGTGCCCGTGGTCTGGATGGACAACGGCTACAACACCGAAGCCACCTACCGCTTTGCCGATGAAGTGACGAAACAGCTCGGCCTGAATCTCAAGATCTACCTGCCGCGCCGCTCGCGCGCGCACCGCGAGGCGGTGGAGGGCGCCACGCCCGCGCTGGACGACCCGCGCCACGCCGCCTTCACCGAAGAAGTGAAGCTGGAGCCCTTTGCCCGCGCCCTGCGCGAGACGGCGCCGCAAGGTCTGGTTCACCGCCCTGCGCGCCACCGACACCGCCGTGCGCGCCCAGATGGACCCCGTGAGCATCAACCCCGACGGCCTGATCAAGGTCGCGCCGCTGCTGCACTGGTCGTCCAAGGACCTGTACGAGTATTGCCAGAAGCACGGCCTGCCCAACAACTTCGACTACGTGGACCCGACCAAGGGCGAAGAGAACCGCGAATGCGGCCTGCACATCGCGCATTGAGCGACCGCAGAACCGACCATGAACGCCC
Organism: Acidovorax sp.; assembly: GCF_034519795.1. Lineage (GTDB taxonomy): Bacteria > Pseudomonadota > Gammaproteobacteria > Burkholderiales > Burkholderiaceae_C > Acidovorax. Next base: position 12,014 of record NZ_JAXHOB010000007.1, on the reverse strand, counting down.
GCACCGACTCAGCGCTGCTTGAGAAAAACACCAAAAACATGAGCTACCACCTCAACAACTCGCACCTCGACGCCCTGGAAGAAGAAACCATCTTCATCCTGCGCGAAGTGGCCGCCGCCTTCGAGCGCCCCACCCTGCTGTTCTCGGGCGGCAAGGATTCGCTGGTCATGCTCAAGTGCGCCGAGAAGGCCTTTGGCGCAGGCCGCATCCCCTACCCGCTCTTGATGATCGACACGGGCCACAACTTCCCTGAAGTCACGGACTTCCGCGACTTCCGCGCCAAGGAGCTGGGTGCCGAGCTCATCGTGCGCAGCGTGGAAGACTCGATGGCGCGCGGCACCGTGCGCCTGGCGCACCCGGGCGAGAGCCGCAACGTGCACCAGTCGGTCACGCTGCTCGAAGCCATTGAAGAATTCCGCTTCGACGCCCTGATCGGCGGCGCCCGCCGCGACGAAGAAAAGGCCCGCGCCAAGGAGCGCATCTTCAGCCACCGCGACAGCTTCGGCCAATGGCAGCCCAAGGCCCAGCGCCCCGAGCTGTGGACGCTGTTCAACACCCGCCTGCAGCCCGGCGAGCACTTCCGCGTGTTCCCCATCAGCAACTGGACCGAGCTGGACGTGTGGCAGTACATCGACCGCGAGCAGATCGGCCTGCCCAGCATCTACTACACGCACAAGCGCGAGGTGGTGGACCGCAAGGGCCTGTTGATGCCCGTGACCGAACTCACACCGCCACGCGAAGGCGAGACGGTGCAGACGCGCGACGTGCGCTTTCGCACCGTGGGCGACATCACCTGCACCGCACCGGTGGAGAGCACGGCCGCCACGCCGGCCGAGATCGTCATCGAGACCCTGGCCGCCGACGTGAGCGAGCGCGGCGCCACGCGCATGGACGACAAGACGAGCGACGCCTCGATGGAAAAGCGCAAGAAGGACGGGTATTTCTGATGACCACCACTATCAACTTCAATAGCTACCAACGCGCCTACCAGCACAGGGCGACCAGCGCCCAAAACGACCATGACACTCGGCGCCCTCAAGTTCATCACCTGCGGCACGGTGGACGACGGCAAGAGCACGCTGATCGGCCGCCTGCTGGTGGACAGCAAGGCCGTGCTGCAGGACCACCTGGCCGGCGTGCAGCGCCAGGGCGAGACCGACCTGGCCCTGCTGACCGACGGCCTGAGCGCCGAGCGCGAACAAGGCATCACCATCGACGTGGCCTACCGCTACTTCGCCACCGAAGAGCGCAAGTTCATCATCGGCGACGCGCCCGGCCACGAGCAGTACACCCGCAACATGGTCACGGCCGCCAGCAGCGCCGACGCCGCCGTGGTGCTGGTCGATGCCACCAAGCTCGACTGGAAGAACGCCGACCTGGCACTGCTGCCCCAAACCCGCCGCCACAGCCTGCTGGCCCATTTGCTGCGCGTGCACTCGCTGGTGTTTGCCGTGAACAAGCTCGACGCCGTGGACAGACCGCCGCGCTGGCCTGTGCCGCACATCAGCGGCGCGCTGCAAGCATTTGCCGCAGGCCGCCGGCATCACCGTGCACCGCCACGGTGCCCGTGTCCGCCCTCAAGGGCTGGAACGTGGTGGACGCCGCCGCCAGCGGCTGGTGCGGCTACACCGGCCCCACGCTGCTGGAAGTGCTGGAAGCAATTGCCCAATCACCGCCTGCCGACACGGGCGCTGGCGCTGGCCTTCCCGGTGCAGTGGGTCGAGAAGTTCTCGTCGTCGTCCGACACCAGCCAGGGCCGCCGCGTGTTCTGGGGCCGCGTGGCCGCAGGCAGGTGTGCGCCCGGGCACCGCCGGTGCAGGTCTTCCCCAGCGGCCAGACTGGCCACCGTGGCCCAGGTGCTGAACCACGCGCGCCGCCCCAAGGACGTGTGCCCGCGGGCCACAGCGCCGGCATCGTGCTCGACCGCGAGGTGGACGTGTCGCGCGGCGACTGGCTGCTGGCCGCCCCCACGGCCGCCGCCGCCCCGGCCGCGACGACGACTTTGCGACACCCCCGCCGCCAGCCCGGCCTAGCCCGCCAGCCGCGAGCTGCAAGCCACCGTGGCCTGGATGGACGACGAGCCCCTGGTGGCTGGCCGCGTGTACTGGGCGCTGCACGGCCACCGCTGGGTCAAGGCCAAGGTCAAGCGCATGGTGCACCGGCTGAACATCAACACGCTGGCCGAAGAAGACGCCACGCAGCTCGACCCCAACGCCATCGGCCATGTGGAGCTGGCTGCTGCAGGAGGCGCCTTGCCGCCGCTGCCGTTCCCGCCCGCCGCGCGTGCTGGGCTCGCTGATTCTGGTGGACACCGCCAGCCACAAGACGTCGGGCGCGGTGCTGGTCAGCTGAACTGATCGCAAATCAGCACCCTTCCAACGTACCCCGGTCACGCCATCGGGGCCTGTCAGCGACCGCCTATAACCCAAGGGTCGGTGAAAGCTCTTAAAATCGCAGGGTTTTCACCGACCCCCACAACTCACGTCATGACCCACGTCGTCACCGAAAACTGCATCAAGTGCAAGTACACCGATTGTGTCGATGTCTGCCCCGTGGACTGCTTCCGCGAAGGCCCCAACATGCTCGACCATCGACCCCGATGAATGCATCGACTGCGCGGTGTGCATTCCCGAGTGCCCGGTGAACGCCATCTATGCCGAGGAAGACCTGCCCAAGCCGACCAGTCGCACATCACGAAGCTCAACGCCGACCTGGCCAAGTTGCCGACGGCTGGAAGAGCATCACCAAGCGCAAGCCCGAGCTGCCCGACGCCGACGAGTGGAAAGACAAGACCGGCAAGCTGCTGCTGAACTGGTGCGCTGAAGCGGCATGGAACCCGCACCTGACGCCGGAGAGCACTGGACACAGCCGCCGCCCATGACGGCCCGATCGAGACGGATGCCGTGATCGTGGGCGCGGGGCCTGTGGGCCTGTTCCAGGTGTTCGAGCTGGGCCTGCTCGAAATCAAGGCCCACATACATCGATCGCTCTGCCCTATCCCGGGTGGCCAGCCGGTCGAGCTGTACCCGGACAAACCGATCTACGACATTCCCGCCATACCGGTGTGCACCGGGCAGGAGCTGACCGACGCGCTGCTCAAGCAGATCACGCCCTTCGGCCCCACCTTCCACCCTCGGCCAGGAAGTCACGCACCGTTGCAGAGGCAGGACGATGGCCGCTTCTACGTGGCCACCGTCGAAGGGCACGCGCTTTCTCACCAAGACGATCTTCATCGCGGCCGGCGTGGGCGCGTTCCAGCCGCGCACGCTGAAGGTGGACGGGCTGGAGCAGTTCGACGGCACGCAGCTGTTCTACCGCGTGAAGAACCCGGCCGATTTCGCCGGCAAGAACCTGGTGATCGTCGGCGGCGGCGACTCCGCCATTTGACTGGGCTCTGAACTTTGTGGGGGATGGGCCCGAACAAGGCCGAGAGCGTGATCCTGATCCACCGCAGAGATGGCTTCAAGGCCGCGCCCGCTAACGTGGCCCGCATGCAGGCGAGCTGTGCGACGCAGTACGAGATGCAGTTCGTCATCGGCCAGGTCACCGGCCACTGAAGAAATGAAGACGGCCTTCACCGGCATCAAGGTCACAGGCGCCGACGCGGTGACCCGCGTGCGTGCCGCTGGACGATCTGCTGGTGTTCCTTGGCCTTTCACCCAAGCTCGGCCCGATTGCCGAGTGGAGCCTGGAATCGAGCGCAAGCAACTGGTCGTGGACACCGAGAAATTCTCCACCAACATGCCCGGCATCTTTGCCGTGGGCGACATCAACACCTACCCCGGCAAGAAGAAACTCATCCTGTGCGGCTTCCACGAGTGCGCGTTGGCCGCCTTCGGCGCCGTGCCCTTCATCTTTCCCGAGAAGAAGGTGTTCCTGCAGTACACCACCACCAGCCCCAAGCTGCACAAGGTATTGGGCGTGGAAACCCCATCTTCGACGATTAGAGCGGCGTACTGCGGTGGAGGCGCTAAAGGCGCCGAACATCCGCGAACCACAAGCCCGCCGCACTGCGGGCTAACTCTACACCCGCGCTCGCAAAGGCGCATTCGCTAGTGTTGTAGTGCCGTAGGGCCGCCATTGAGAAAGTCCCTTTGAACCTGATTGAGGTAATCCTCGCGCAGGGAAGCCCGCTACCCGGACGAAGCATCGAACCCAAGCCCGATGCGCCCTGTTCCAAGCTCAGCCGACCTGCCATAACGTTGAAGGAAACGCCACGGCACATAGTATAGCCTTATGAAGAAAAAACCGACCATTCCCAGCATCGGATGGTCATTTGTTGCTCTATTTTTTAACTAGCTTATCATGCTCCGGCACAGACCGTGGCGCAGCGCTAGGCGGTGCCGGACGTTCAGCCTGGCGCCTGTCACTGGTCAGCGAACGCGCTAGCGCGGCTGACGGCCGACATCACCGGGTTTCGACAATTCCACTGGCGCGCAGCCCCGTCTCCGTCACTGTGGTGGACTCCAAGACCATCGAGGAAATCGGCGCCCAGCGCCTGGGCGACCTGTTCCGGCTCGACGCCTCGCTCTCGGACGCCGACAACGCGGTCGGTTACTGGGACCTTGTGACGATTCGGGGCTTCGTGGTCGACCAGACCGCTACAACTACCGGCGCGACGGCCTGCCGATCAGCGCTGAAATCTCTCGGCATCCCTGGAAAACAAGGAGCGCGTTGAATTCCCTCAAGGGCACCAGCGGCATCCTTGTAGGAACCAGCGCCCCCGGGGCCTTGGTGAACTACGCGGTCAAACGCCCTGACCAAACCGATCTGCGCAGCCTGCGCCTGGAAACCTCCAGCGACGGTGGCCTGCTCGGGCATCTGGATCTGGGCGGACGCTTTGGCGAAGACCGCCGCTTCGGCTACCGGGCTTGAACGCTGTTGCGGCCGACGTTCGCTTCCATGTGACGCAGCGGCAAACGGCAAGTAGCCGCTCGCCTGGGCCATGGACTGGCGCGCCACCCGGGACACCCTGATCGAAGGCGAGTTCGAGCACTCGCGCCTGAGACAGCCCAGCGTGCCCAGCCCGAGCCTGCTGGGCAACGCCCTGCCGCCGCGCCAACCCGTTCATCAACATCAACAGCCAGCCCTGGCCGCAGCCCAATCCGCTGGACGGCTTCACCGGCAGCATCGGCATCCAGCAGGCCATCAGCAGCCGCCAATGGCGCTGGCAGGGTCAACTGGGCACCTCAGCGCCCTGAAGAGCGACGACCGGCTGGCCTACCCTTCGGCTGCTATGACAACAGCTCCCGGCGTCCTACTACGCCGACCGCTTCGCCCCCAACGGCGACTGCGACCTGTACGACTACCGCAGCAACGACCGACGCGCCGCCAGACCCAGTCCGGCGCTGCTGAAGGTGGTCGGCGATGCCGCGCGCAGGATCGGCGCGGCACAACCTGAGTTTCGGCGTCCAGGGCACGCTGTTACCGCGAGACCGGCAACCGCAGGCCGACAACAACGCAGCGGTGGGCACCGGCAACATCTTCACACTGCCCGCACTGCCCGAGGCACCGACCTTCCAGGACCCCTACATCAACCGCACCGAACGCGGCGCGGAGTTTTTCGCGTTTGACGCGATCCAGTGGACGCAGGCTTTCCAGACCTGGCTGGGCGTGCGCCACTCCGCGCCTGAAGCGCGAAAGCGCCGCCACGGACGGCAGCCAGAGCACCGGCGTATTCGCGATCATCACCACGCCCTGGATGGCCGCCACCTGGCAGCTGGATCCAGCGACCATGGCCTACGCGAGCTACGGCGAAGGCGCCGAGTCCGTAATAGCGCCGGCACGCAGCCGATACGCCAACGCCGGCCAGCCCTTCTCCGCGCTCAAGAGCCGGCAAACCGAGGTGGGCGCAAAAGCCACCAGACACCCTGAACTGGAACACCACCGCTCTCAACGTGGCGCGCCCTGTGTCGGGCGACGCCGGCAGCTGCGACACGGCCGGTACCTGCACCCGCCAGGAAGACGGGTCGGTGCGCAACCAGGGCATCGAGCTCGGCGCGGGCCTGACCCACGGCCCGTGGCGCCTGGGCGCCAGCGCGACCCGCCTGCAGGCGCAGCAGCGGCAGGACAGCACCATCAACCCAACCTCAACGGCAAAAGCCCAACCAACGTGCCGGACCAGCTCGTACCGCCAACGCCGCCTAGCGCGTGCCGAGGCGCCCGGTCTGAGCCTGCTGGGCACCACTTCTTACGAAGGCAGCCGCACCGTGCTGCCTGACGAGTCGATCACCCTGCCCGCCTGGGCCCGACTGGACCTGGGCGTGCGCTACGAAACACGGACACTGGGCAAGTACCCAACCACTGGAGCCTGCTGGTCGACAACGTCGCAAACAGCCGCTACTTCACCGAATCCCCTACCAGTACGGCCACGTCACACCTGTTCCCAGCCGCACCCCGCATGGCCAGAATGGCCGTGCAGACCGCGTTCTGAAGATCCTTAAAAAATCGTCACGCACAAACGCCGCCCGTGAAAAAAATGAAAATGACGCTATAATTTGAGGCTTGTTCCTCGATAGCTCAGTCGGTAGAGCGCCGGACTGTTAATCCGCAGGTCCCTGGTTCGAGCCCAGGTCGAGGAGCCACTTATAGGCCTTATAGGCACTAGCCCCGAAGCTATTCAAAGATAGCACGGGGGCTTTTTAATTGCGTTGACTTTTCCCCGTGTAGCCACCATGTAGCCACTCAGTACCGAAGTTCTTTAGAAAGGCAGACAATCAAAAACATCGCACGCAGCGCTTGCAAAAGGATTCGCGACCATTCCTAGTCAATCGGCAATTGCCTTCAACAACGCATCCCTCCCATCCTGGTAGAACTCAATATCCAGCCGGGCCGCCGTCGTCCGAGAGATCGAACAATTGTCGGCGGCAAGACACCGGAAGCAGCAGCGACTTGGCACCCTTTTCAACGGCGAGTTCGGCCAGCGTCACCGCGTTGTGGATGGGTTCGATGGTGCCGCCCAGCGTCACTTCGCCGACCACGACCAAGCCCACCGCGCACCGACTTGCTTCAGCAGCGCACTGGACAGCGCAATCAACGAGGCCACCACGCCGGTCTTGGCGCCCGATCTTGGCCGCATCAAAGCCGCGTAGCTGAACCGAAAACTCATGCGACCGCGGGTCTCGGTCGCCGACCAAGCTGCATGGGCGCGGGCGTACAGGTTCTGCTCGGCACAGCGGATCGATTCCTGGAATGGCGTGCGGCACGGGCTTGTTCAGCACCTTCCACCCCACTGCCAGGCCCTTCGGTGACTTCGAGCGGAACAGCCCCGGGTGCTCGTCCTGACCGCCGGGGCTCGAGCGTCCAGATCTGTCCGGCTCTCAAGTGGCTCGTCGCCAATGCCGCCCTGGCTCTGCAGCTCGGGCGTGGAGACGAACTTCTCGACGCCCTCGGCGCCCATCGTGTAGCTGAAGTGCGTGTTGCGGAACTCAGCCGCGCCGATGCGCTTCTGTTGCTCCTTCACACGCCGGCGCACCTCCAGCGCCAAGCGCACGGCCCATTCCAGATCTTCGTCACTGACCGGCCATCTCGGCGCTCGGATGACAGCAGCTTGAGCAGCCCGCTGACGGTCTTGTTGACGCCGTTGATGTCGCGCCCCCTGAGAGCGCGCCGCCCAAACGAACCCGGCTCTGCAGACACGGACACCCGGCTCTGGCTTCGCAGCTGGGTCAAGCACTCGGACAGGAAGTCGCTCACCAACCCAAAGTGAGCGGTGAACAGGCTGGGGTTGAGCTTGGGCACATCCCAACCCGGCAGGAAGCAGTGGATGCGATCCATGAACGCGGTGTCGTCGCGCATCTCGGGCGGCAGCGGGCCGAACAGGTGGCCGACGCGCTGCTGGTGCTCCACATCCACATCGAAGTTGCCGACCATCACGATGGAGCCATCGGCGCGGATGCTCTCCTTGCCACGGCAGAACTCGCCGCTCTCCATGTAGCCCTTCATGATGTTGACGCCGTCCTTCTGGTCGAAGGAGACGCCGGACACCTCATCGAAGCACACCACGTCGTACTGGCACACCAGCCCGCGCTGGCCGTTGGCGTTGTTGACGAACATCTGGGCGACGGTGGCCTTGCCGCCGGAAATCAGGTGCGCGTAGGGCGACACCTGCTGGAACAGATGCGACTTGCCGGTTCCGCGAGGCCCGAGCTCCACCAGGTTGTAGTTGCGCTCGACGAACGGCACCATGCGCAGCAGCAGGCGCGTCCTTGGCGCCGGGCTCGCTCAGTTGCTGCCGGCTCCATGCCCACGCTAGCGCAGCAGGAAGGCTCCCCCACTCTTCGGTGGTGCAACGCTGCGCGCGCGCTGGTCATCTACGTCCAGCACATCGCGCTGGGACAGCTGGATGCGCACGCAGGCGCATCGACGCCGAATGGACGCCCATTCTTTCTCCTGGGCGATGGCGGCGTCGTAGACTCGAGCGTCACCTCGGCGTAAAAACCGCCCGGTAAGCATGCGCTCGGTGTCCTCGGTGACCAGTCTCTGCTGAAGCGCGCACATCGCGCAGCGCAGGCTGAAGGCAGCGTGGCCACGTAGGAGTCGGTCTTGGCGTCCAGACCGGGCGGTGATGAGGTCAATGATGCTTGACCTAGCCCCGCTTCACGCGCCCCGGCCTTGAAGAGCTCCTCCTTCGCCCGCCCGCACCGTGCGCGTTCGGCATCAGCTGGCGCTGCACGATGTCCAGCCCTTCCTGAATTTCGGCCTGGTCGTTGGTCGTCGCGCAGTAGCGGCCCAGCATGAACTCGACAACATAGGTCGGCACCGGAAACTGGCGCGAGAACTGGCGCACCAAATCCTTGCGGACGATATAACCGCCGCAAGGCTTTCGCCGCAGCCTTGCGATCCAGGGTATCAAGTTCCATTCCACACTTCCAGTTCATGTTCTTCGGCCACCTTTTGTCCGTCTCGACGCAGCACGACGGCAATCTGCTCGCCGACCAAATCATCCACTTCCTCGAACACCACGCGGCCCCGCCGTCGGCGTCGAGCGTCTCAGCCCGCTAATCGCCGACCCCAGCCGTTCCAGGCCGACCGTCAGCCCGGCCGCATCCGTCGCCATTACCGAGCAAATAGTCTTGCGGGTATTCCAACTGACCGACAGCAATCTCGGCTGCCCGGCCACGGGTCCAATAGCTGCACGCGCATGAAGGGCACGACGGATTCCTGCAAGCTCAGGCCGCCATGGTCGGCCTGCGGCCGCTGAAAGCGGAAATACCCGGCGCCAGCGCCACGCGCACTCCGGGGTCGAAGCTCCACGGTAGCACCAGAAAGTCCTGGTCGCCGCTGGCATCCTTGAGCACCGCGCAGCGACCCCACTTGGTTTCGGTCAGCCTGGCCGGGAGTTCCGCCTTCGGCAGCCCACCGGGCAGCAGCAGCCAGCCGTGATCGGTTACCAGCCAGACTTGCTTCCATCCGACATTGAGCAAGCGGCGAACGGTTCGGCCAGATCATCCAGATGCCGCCACGGCGCGGGCCAGTTTCAGACCCTTGTTATGGCCATCGCTGTCGATGTCGCCCGGAAAACTCGGCCTAACCCGCTGTAGGCAAAGCCGGGGTTTTCGGAATCGACGATGGCATAGCCTTCCGGTTCCATTGCCTTGCGCAACTTGCCGTGTAGGCGCCTTGGGCAGCTTGGGAGCAAGCCGCCATTGCCGCCCTCGACCAGCTTGCAGGCCGGAGATACCCAGACCTTGCCGCTGCTGGTGACCGACGGGATGCCAGGATCCAGGCTCCAGCGACGCTGCTCAGGCTACCTCGACGCCCAGCAACGCCTCCAGCTCGCGGGCCAGATCAATCGCAGGCCATCGACGAACAGCACCACCGTGCCATCCGGCACCTCCGGCAGGCTCCAGTGCGGATAACCGCCTTGCTTGACCAGGGCCTGGAAGCCTTCGGCTTGCTGCTCCAGCCAGTGGCGGTAGAGCGCCTGCAGCACGGCATAAATCGGCTTCCTCAAGTTCGGCCTGCTGGGTGATGGCCATGGCGGCGCGTGCGTCGGCATCGACACGCCAGCCGCTGGCCGCGTAGCCGAGCGGCCGCCGTCGCATTGCCCCCCGCCAGAGGCCTCCTGGAAGGCCTTGGCGACGCTGGCGAGCTGGGCCAGGGCCATGGCCAGCGCGCACGCCCTTGCGCGGCCCAAAGGTGCTCGCGACGGATGGCATGTTTGGCTTCCAGCGCCAGGCACGGCCTGTGCGGCTTCGGCGGGCGCCAGGCTGGCCGCCTTGAGCAACTCCTCGGCGAGCCGCTTCTCGTCGACGGCGTTCTCGCGCGGATAGCGTTCCGCACCGACAAACAGGTCCGGCGGCGCGATCGACTCGAAGACCGCATAGTACCGGGGCGCTGTGCCAGTGGGCGGCGTACTTCTCCCACAGCGGGTGTTCGGCGTCGCCGGCATGGCGAGGATGCGCTGCGCCACCTCCATCACACCCTTGGCCAACTCCACGCCGAATCGGGTGCGCGTGGTGCTGACAAAGCTGGCCCAGGTATCGCCTTTCTCTTTTTGAATCGCCTCGTGCCGTCAGCCAGCGCAGCACGGTTTGCCGGCGCGGGGTTGGAGCAAGTCGTTGAGGTAACGCTCATCGAGCACCTGGGCGTCCAGCGCCGGCAGGTCCTGCAGCAGCAGTTTGGCCATCGCCGCCTTGAGCGCCTGCACGGTTTCCTGGTTGCCGGCCACCTTCAGCCCCAGCCCGCCGCGCTGCTCGCAGAAGGCGCGCAGCGTCCAGTCCTTGCCGTTCTCCTGGCGCCAGAACGCGCCCCGGTACTGCAGCTCAGCAAGCGGTGCCAGTTGCGGGTCGTCTTTCAGGCCGCAGGTCGGTGCGCAACTGGCCATTGCCGACGCCGGGCAGGTAGAGGATCGCCGTCTCGCCCGCGCCGACGTTTCCATCTTGGCGGTCGGCCACCGTGCGCAACCAGACGTGCCGGGGCCGGTGCGGCTGTCGGGGGTCAAGCGCCGAGGTCGTGCAGTCGCGTGCGGCCTTGATCAGCGGCAGCACGGCTTCCCACTCGCGCTTCTCGTCGGTCCAGAGAATCGCCACGGGGGCGCTTCAAGGGCAGGGTTGAAGCGCTTGGCTCGCTCTTCAGGTGAGCCGACCAAGGCCCCAAGCACGGTGGTGGGTTTTTCATCTTGCACCCTGAATGACTTCTTTGGCGGCATCAAAATGCTCCGCCCAATGGCCAAGTTTCTTTCTTTTCGCCGCAGGCAAGGCTTTTTCTCCAACCGGTCCCGGAAGTCCCGCTTTTGGTTTGCTCGTAGGTCACGTCCTCAGTTTGATCGTTGGCTGTTCCAGTTTTGCCCTTTACTGGAATCGGCAGCGCGTTGCAATTAGGACTTACGCAAAAGAAACTTTCAAACTCTTAAACTGAGTTTTGAGTGCCATATTCTGATCCATGGATTGATCCTCGGCCCACCCGATGTGCAATTTAAATATCTTTGTTTCAACTGGCTGTTCGGATTCATTAAATATGCCTGCAATTGGCTTGCCCAACTCAACAGGAGCCATATGATGAAGCCGACAAGACCGACTACTGCTCGCTTTTGATCTCCACCTTGCATCAACTATACCTGAAACCTACTTCGCCGACTATCACCCGCATTTCTCGCATGACGCCATCAACTCCGTTACCTGCAAGACGAAAACATAACGCTCTATCACGCCCAGAGCAGGTGGAGAAAATCCATCGAACCTGACTCCGAACGCTTTTCTTGCCGTTCGCCCATGCTGCCCCTCGGACAAAAGCGAACCACTTGCCCATGCGATCGAGCTGGTGCGGCTGTGCGGCAGCAGCGGCAATGCCCATGGCCTGATCAAGGGCATCGGTGTGGTCAACTGCTTGTACGTCAACCCCGCAGCGGTCGCTACTGGATCATCGACTGGCGAGTGTTCGCCCCGCAGGTGACCATAAGACCAAGCTCCAGTACGTCCAGGAGATGTTCGACGAGGCCATGACGGGCAAGAAGCTGCCATTCCGCGTGGTGCTGATGGACTCCTGGTACACCAAGGAGCTGATGGTGCACA
>NZ_JAXHOB010000024.1:2500-151849 GCF_034519795.1 Acidovorax sp. | reverse complement strand
CGAAGACCAACGTCGACTTCTTCGACATGATGCGCCGGGGCGGTTGACGGCTTGGAATTCAACCGGCTAACGTCGTTGGAGAGCCTTGCCGTGCCAAAGCACTGTCTGCGGCTCCCCGCCTAGTTATCCGGCCGAATTCCAACCCGTACAAGCCTGCTTTTGGCACCACGGATACAACGCCCTGCAGGTCGCGAAGCCTGCGGGGCGTTGTTGCTTGAGGGCCGTTTACCAGCTCGCCTGCGCAGATCCCAGAGCCAGCGCCGGCCGGTCCCAGTGCATGGCTGCGCCCTGCACCTGCAGCGGCGCCAGCACCCGCCGGGCCGGGCCCCAGGACGTGGGCTCCAGCGCGCCATGCAAATCATCTTGCTGCTCGGGCGCCAGAGGCTCCACGGGGTCCCTCTCGGCGGACACCAGCCAGTGCGCCGTGCGCGCCAGGGACAGCCGCGCCGTGCAGCCCGCGCCGGTGGCCCTGCGGCGCACCAGCCCGCGCACGGCAGCCGCCGCCATCAGGTAGCCCGTGGCATGGTCGATGGCCTGCACGGGCAGCGGGACAGGCCGGCCCTGGCCCGAGAGCCGCATGCCCGCCTCGGCGATGCCGGCGCCCATCTGCACCAGGCTGTCGAAGCCGCGCCGGCCCTGCCACGGGCCGCTCCAGCCATAGGCACTGAGCGATACGTCCACCAGGCCCGGGTTCAGTTCGCGCCGCCTTTGCCCACCAAGCCCCAGCCGCTCCAGCGCGCCGGGCCGCAGGCCATGCACCAGCACATCGGCCTGGCGCAGCAGGCTCTCGAACACTGCATGATCGGCAAGCACCCGCAGGTCCAGCCGCGCACAGCGCTTGCCCAGCACCACCTCGGGCACGGTGACGGGCTCCTCCCAACCGGGCGGGTCGATGCGCAGCACCTCGGCCCCGAAGCCCGCCATGAAGCGCGTGGCCGTGGGCCCGGCCAGGATGCGCGTGAGGTCGAGCACCCGCACACCGCGCAGGGGCCGCGCGGGATCGATGCGCCAGCCGGGCCTGGCCACCGGGTTTTCAATAGCCCAATGCACCAGGGGTTCGGCCTGCACCGCCAGGCCCTGGGGGTGGGCAGCCCAATCCGCCACGCTGCGCATGGCGGCAGCACAACCGCCCCGCGCCACCACGGCAGCCTCCAGCGCGTCGGCATTCCAACCGGCCACGGCGCGCGCGACAGCCTCCCTCTCGGCCTCCACCCCCAGCACTGCCAGGGCCGCAGCCCGGTGCTGCGGCGCGTTGGTGTGCAAGCGCACCCAGCCATCGGCCGCCGGGTAGTCCCCGGCCACGGCATCCCACAGCGGCGGCAGGGCCCAGCCCTGCGGGCGCAGCGACATGCCAAACCAGAAGGACGCGAGGCGCCGGTCCACCTGCACGGCAGGCCAGGCGCCACCCGCCTGCGCAAGGAACTCGGCCACCGCCAATCCCGCCACGCCGACCGAGGCGGTAGCCAGGTCCGTGACCGGAAACACCGCGGGCAGATCGCCCCGGCCTGCAACGGACAGGTGGTCCAGTGCCGATACGGGGCCCTTCAACGCGCTCCATGCCTGGCCTGCCAGCGCCAGGGCGCCTGTGCCAATGGAAATCGGGTGGGCGGACATCGAAACCTCCTGGAAAGAGGCTTCCCAGAATAGGTTGGCGGCATTTATTGTCAATATTGATTTATATTTTCAACCTGCTTTCTTGATCCACCCCATGTCCAGCTACCTCACCGCCGCCGAGACTGCCGAGCGCCTGGGCGTTGCGCGCGCCACGCTGTACGCTTACGTGAGCCGGGGCCTGCTGCGTGCCCACCCCGGCCCCACGCACCGCGAGAGCCGCTATGCACTGGCCGATGTGGACCTGTTGGCTGGCCAGCGCAAGCGCGGCCGCAAGCCGCGCGAGGTGGCCAAGGCCACGCTCAACTGGGGGCTGCCGGTGCTCGAATCGGCGATCACCTTGATCGAGGACGGCCGGCTGTACCTGCGCGGTGCCAGCATCGAGGGCCTGGCGCTGGCCAGCAGCGTGGAGGATGTGGCCGCCCGGCTCTGGCAGTGCGCGCAATCCGTCGCGTTTGGCCCCGTGGCACCGACTTCCCCTGCCGTGTTGGCGCCCGTGCAGACCCACATGGCCCGCCAACGGCCCGAAGAATCGCTGCTGACCCTGTTCACCATCGCCTCCGAAGACGCCCCCACCGCCCAGTGGCAGGCTGCGCCCGAGCGCCTGGCCGAGGGCTGCGGCGCCCTGGTACGCCTGTTGGCCGCCTGCCTGCTGGGCAGCGCGCCCAGCGCCGAGCCCATTCACCGGCAATGCGCCCAGGCCTGGCAGCTCGATGGCGAGGGTGCCGATCTGGTGCGCATGGCGCTGGTGCTGTGTGCCGACCACGAGCTCAATGCCTCCAGCTTCACCGCGCGCTGCGTGGCCTCCACCGGCGCCAGCCTGCGCGCGGCCGTGGTGGGCGGCCTGGCGGCCCTGACCGGCGCGCGCCACGGCGGAGCCACGGCCCGGGTGGAAGCACTGTGGGACGAATTGGGCGATTCCTCCCCCGCTGCCGGCCTGCGCCAGCGGCTGGCCCGCGGCGAGGCCCTGCCTGGCTTTGGCCACCACCTGTACCCTGCGGGCGACGTGCGCGCGCGGCTGCTGCTGGCGCGCATCCTGCCCCAACGCCCCGCGTGGGCGCCCTGGATCGGCGAAGCCCAGGCCCTGGTGGGCCAGCCCCCTTCACTCGACTTCGCACTGGTCGCCGTGCGCCGCCACCTGGGCCTGCCGCAGGGGGCCGCCTTCGGGCTGTTTGCCCTGGGCCGCTCCCTGGGCTGGATCGCGCACGCGCTGGAGCAGCGCAGCGGCGACGCCCTGATACGCCCCCGGGCGGCCTACACGGGCCCAAGGCCTTGACTTTGGAAGTTTGGGCGCTCGGGTTATAATGGAGGGCTTTTTCTGCGGAAAGTACGCTGGATGCTCCACGGCGCAAAGGTTGCTCCGGGTCCCGCACGGCTCCCGCACTTGACAAGGATTGATCATGAAAGAAGGCATTCACCCCAACTACCGCGAAGTTCTGTTCGTGGACCTGTCCAACGGTTTCAAGTTCGTCACCCGTTCGTGCGTGAACACCAAGGAAATGGGCAAGACCGACGACGGCCGTGAGCTGCCCCTGTTCAAGCTCGATACCTCCAGCGAATCGCACCCCTTCTACACGGGCACGCAAAAGTCCGTGGACAACATGGGCGGCCGCGTGGAGAAGTTCCGCAACCGTTTCGGCAAGACCACTTCGACGAGCGCTGCGCCTGCTGCTGCCGACAAGTAATCTGCACGCAATGCGCCAAGAGGCAGCCCGGGCAACCGTGCTGCCTTTTTTCTTGGGCGCGCCGTGCCCTGGGTCCAGTTACCCAATTTATCCCGACCGGCCCCGCCTGCTGACGGAACCCGGGCGCTTATCCCTTATTCTTGGCGGCTCCCCAAGCCACTGACCACCGCGTGAATCCACCGACCCCAGCCATCGTCACCCAGAATGCCGTGCGGCCCCTGCCGCGCTGGGCCCTGATGCTGCTGTGCATTGCCTACGTGGTCCCCGGTTTCGTGGGGCGCGCTCCGTGGAAGAGCGCCGACATCACCGCCTACGGCTACATGCTGGAGCTGGCGCAGGGGCGCACCCACTGGCTCAACCCGCTGCTGGGCGGCATGGCGCCCGAAACCGAGGGCCTGCTGCCCTACTGGATCGGGGCCCTGGCCATCCAGTGGGCCCCCGCCTGGCTGTCGCCCGAAATGGCCGTGCGCCTTCCATTTGCCGCACTGCTGGCACTCACCTTCATGGCCACCTGGTATGGCGTGTACTACCTGGCGCGCAGCCCGGGCGCGCAGCCGGTGGCCTTCGCCTTCGGCGGCGAGGCCACCCCGCTCGACTACGCCCGCGCCATTGCCGACGGTGCCCTGCTCGCGCTGATCGCCTGCCTGGGCCTGGCCCAGCTCTCGCACGAGGTGACGAGTTACCTGGTGCAGCTCAGTTGCACCTCCTTCCTGTTCTTTGCGTTTGCCGTGCTGCCCTACCATGCCAGCAAGGCGCTGGGCGCCATGCTGGGGGGCGCCTTCGGGCTCACGCTGGCCGGGGCGCCTGCGCTCACGGTGCTGCTGGGTGCCAGCGGCGTGCTGCTGGCCTTGCGCCTGCCCGACAAGGACGAGCGCCAGTGCAAGGCCTGGGCGGTGGCCACGGCGCTGGTCATCGTGGCAGCCGCCGCGCTGGCCTGGCAACTCGACCTGTGGCGCTGGCGCATCGTGGGCACGGAGGAAGGCGGCAAGGAATGGGCGAGCCTGGCCCGGTTGCTGGTCTGGTTCGGCTGGCCCGCCTGGCCCCTGGCACTGTGGACGCTGTGGCGCTGGCGCAAGCAGATCGCCAGCCGCCAGTGGCACCGCCACCTGCTGCTGCCGCTGTGGTTCACGGCCATCTCCATCGGCGCCACCATCACCACCCAGCCGGCCGACCGGGCCCTGCTGCTGGGCCTGCCCGCGCTGGCGGCGCTCGCCGCCTTCGCCCTGCCCACGCTCAGCCGCAGCATGGGCGCGCTGATCGACTGGTTCACGCTGATCTTCTTCAGCGTCTCGGCGCTGGCCATCTGGGTGATCTGGATCGCCATGCAGACTGGCGTGCCCGCCAAGCCGGCTGCCAACGTGGCCAAGCTGGCGCCCGGCTTCGTGCCCGAGTTTTCGCTGCTGGCCCTGGTGGTGGCGCTGGCGGCCTCGGTGGGCTGGTGCGCACTGGTGTGGTGGCGCGCCTCGCGCAACCGCGCCCCGATCTGGAAGAGCCTGGTGCTGCCCGCCAGCGGCGCTGCGCTGAGCTGGCTGCTGCTCATGAGCATCTGGCTGCCGCTGCTGGACTTCGCGCGCAGCTACGTACCGCAGATGCGCGCCATCACCGCCGTCATGGGCGCGAGCCCGGGCTGCGTGCAGACCGTGGGCCTGAGCCGCGCCCAGGTGGCCGCCTTGCAGTACCACGCCGGCTTCACGCTGCACCCGGCCAGCCTCTCGGTGACCGGCTGCGAGTGGCTGGTCTCGGACATCGCGTCCTGGCCCGCACCCGCCTCCGCGGTGGACGCACTGCAATGGGAACGCATGGCCACGGTGGCGCGCCCCACGGACAAGACCGATTTTCTGCTCGTGTTCCGGCGCATCGAAACCGAAACCAACAACTGATGCGCGAGCTGTCGACCATTTCCCGCCATGCCGTGACGGTGCTGGCCGGGCAACTGGCCGTGATGGCCTTCGGCGTGGCCGACACCATCGTCGCGGGCCGCTACAGCGAGGCCTCGCTGGCCGCGCTGTCGGTGGGCTCGGCCATCTTCATCAGCGTCTACGTGGCGCTGATCGGGGTGCTCAGCGCCCTGCTGCCGGTATGGGCCGAGCAGCGTGGCGCAGGGCACCGGCAGCAGTTGGGCGCCTCGCTGCGCCAGTCGCTGTACCTGTGTGCCGTGGCCAGCGCCCTGGGCATGGCGGTGCTGCTCTCGCCCGGCGCCGTGCTGCGCTGGACCGAGGTGCCCGATGCACTGCGCAGCGAGGTCGAAAACTACTTGGCCGTGCTTGCGCTGGCACTGCCGCCGGCCCTGCTGTTCCGCATCTACAGCACGCTCAACCAGGCCCTCGGGCGCCCGCAGCTGGTCACCTGGCTGCAGGTGGGCTCGCTGCTCATCAAGGTGCCGCTGTCCATCTGGTTCACCTTTGGCGGCGCCGGCCTGCCGGCACAGGGCGCCGTGGGCTGCGCCTGGGCCACGCTCGTGGTCAACTGCAGCATGCTCGCGCTGGCGCTCTGGCTGCTGCGCACGCAGGCGCTGTATGGGCCACTGGCCATCTGGCGGCCGCTGGAGCGCCCGCACTGGCCCACCATCGCAGGCTTTGCGCGCCTGGGCGTGCCGGCGGGCCTGGCGGTGATGGTGGAGGTGACCTCGTTCACGCTGAT
The DNA here is from genome assembly GCF_034519795.1 of Acidovorax sp. Taxonomy (GTDB): domain Bacteria; phylum Pseudomonadota; class Gammaproteobacteria; order Burkholderiales; family Burkholderiaceae_C; genus Acidovorax. The sequence goes on along the minus strand of NZ_JAXHOB010000024.1, from coordinate 145,913 downwards.
GGCCCTGTTCATCGCGCGCCAGGGCACGATTGCCTCGGCGGCGCACCAGATCGCGTCCAACCTCGCGGCCGTGCTGTACATGGTGCCGCTGTCGCTCTCCATTGCCACCAGTGCGCGGGTGAGCTACTGGCTGGGCGCAGGTGAGCCGGAGCGCGCGCGCCAGGTCGCCCTGCTGGGCCTGCGCCTGGCCTGCGCCATCGGCCTGGGCCTGGCGGCCCTGATGTTCCTGGCGCGCAACCACCTGGGTGGGCTGTACTCATCGAACGCGCAGGTGGTGGTGGTGACGGGCGGGCTGCTGGCCTGGGTGGCCGCCTACCATGTGGCCGACGCGCTGCAGACCCTGTGCGTGTTCGTGCTGCGCTGCTACCGCATCACGGTGGCGCCGCTGGTGGTGTACTGCACGCTGCTGTGGGGCGCCGGCCTGGGTGGCGGCTACCTGCTGGCCTACCAGGGCCTGGGGCCCTGGGGCGCGGTGGCCACGCCAGCCACCTTCTGGGCCGCCAGCGCCGCAGCCCTGGCTGTGACGGCCGCCCTGTTTGCGGCCATGCTCTGGCGCGCGATCAGGCGGCCAGCGCCTGCGGCACTGGCGCGCGCAGCCGGCTGACCGGAAAGGTGACGCAGAAGGTCGAGCCCTTGCCCAGGGCGCTCTGGATGCTGAGCGTGGCCCCATGGCGCTGCAGCACATGCTTGACGATGGCCAGGCCCAGGCCCGTGCCGCCGGTTTCGCGCGAGCGGCTGCGGTCCACCCGGTAAAAGCGCTCGGTCAGCCGCGGAATGTGCTCGGGCGCGATGCCAGGGCCCGTGTCCTTGACCGAGAACGCGGCCGAGCCATCGTCCTTGCGCACCCAGCTCACCGTGATCGTGCCGCCCGCAGGCGTATAACGCACGGCGTTGTTGATGATGTTGGACAGCGCGCTCTGCAGCTCCGCCGGCACACCGGCAATGTCCCCCTGGGCCCGCAGCTCTTGCGCCGACGGGAAGATGAGTGTGTGGTGGCGCTGCTGGGTCTGCGTGAGCAGGGCCGACAGGGCGCGGCTTTCCTCTTCGCAGCGCTGCACCAGGCCCTGCACGGGCATCCATTCGGCCATGCCGGGCGGCGGGCTGCCCTCCAGGCGCGACAGCGTGAGCAAATCCTGCACCACGCTCTGCATGCGTGCGGCCTGCTGGGACATCATGCCCAGGTAGCGGGCGCGCTCCTCCTGCGCCAGCGGCAGGGTCTGCAGCGTCTCGACAAAACCCATGAGCACGGTGAGCGGCGTGCGGATCTCGTGCGAGACGTTGGCCACGAAGTCACGGCGCATGGCCTCGGCCTGCTCCAGCGCGGTGACATCGCGCGACAGCAGCAGCGTGCGGCCGTCGCCATAGGGATGCAGCTGCACCGAGATGCGCACCGGGCGCGACGGGGTGCTGAAGCGCCCTTCCAGCACCACATCGTGCGTGAAATCCTGGGTTGTGTAGTAGGCGGTGAAATCCGGGTCGCGCACCAGGTTGCCAATCGACTGCATGACGTCGCGCTGCGCGTCGAAGCCGAACTGGCTGGCCGCCATCTGGTTGCACCACTCGATGTGGCCCTGCGCATCCAGCAGCACCACGCCGTTGGGCGTGGCCTGCAGCGCGGCCAGGATCTCCTGCAGGCGGTTCTGGCTGCCCTGCACCTCCTGGGCCTGCAGGCGCAGCAGGCGCCGCGCCCGATCGGCCGCCTCGCCCCACATGCCGCGCATGACCGGCGCATTCGACAGGTCGCCCGTGCGCAGCCAGCGCAGCACGCGCGCGCCGCGCAGCAGATCCCAGATGAACCACGCCCAGGCCGCAATCGCCGCTCCCAGCGCCACCCCCCAGGGCCCACCCTGCCACCAACCGAGTCCGCCACCGGCGATTTGCCAGAGCAGGAAATACGTGAATCGCCAGAGCATGCAGCGTGCAAAGCCTTCTCAGAAAACCAGGGGTGCCAAGCGGCACCCCGTGAACCATCAGGCCTGCAGTTGCTGGGCCTGGGGTTGCGATTGCGCCGTCAGGCGGTAGCCGGCGCCGCGCACCGTCTCCACCATCACCGATGCGGCGCCCAGCGCTTCGCGCAGGCGCTTGACGTGCACGTCCACTGTACGCTCTTCGATGAAGACATGGTCGCCCCAGACCTTGTCCAGGAGCTGCGAGCGGCTGTGCACGCGCTCGGCATGCTTCATGAGGTAGTGCAGCAGCTTGAACTCGGTGGGGCCGACCTTGAGCTGTTGCCCCTGAAACGTTACCCGGTAGGTGCCCGCATCCAGCGCCAGTTCGCCGATGGTCACGCTGTCGCTGACCTGCTCGGGCGCGCGGCGGCGCAGCACGGCGCGGATGCGTGCCAGCAGCTCCTGCGTGGAGAACGGCTTGGTGATGTAATCGTCGGCACCGGCGTCCAGGCCCGCCACCTTGTCCGGCTCGTCGCCGCGGGCCGTGAGCATGAGGATGGGGATGGGCTTGGTGCGCGCGTCGGCGCGCCACTTGCGCGCCAGCGACAGGCCACTCTGGCCCGGCAGCATCCAGTCGAGCAGGATGACGTCGGGCAGCACGGCATCGAGCTCACGCTGGGCCGAATCGCCATCTTCGGCCCAGAAGGGCTGGAATCCGTTGTGCCGCAGATTGACCGCGATCAACTCGGCGATCGCAGGTTCGTCTTCGACAATCAGAACACGGGGTAGCTTTCTCATACAGCTTTCACGGGCCTACAGTACGGCCGATTCGATCTCATCGAGGGCCGTGTGGCGCACGTCCTTGCCCTTGACCAGGTAGATGATGAGTTCGGCCACATTCTTCGAATGGTCGCCGATGCGCTCGATGGCCTTGGCCAGAAACAGAAGGTCCAGGCTCGGCGAGATGGTGCGGGGGTCTTCCATCATGTAGGTGACCAGCTTGCGCACGAAGCCGTCGAACTCCTTGTCGATGAGGTCATCCTCCTTGAGGATATCGACAGCCATCTTGGTGTCCAGACGGGCGAAGGCATCGAGCGCCTTGCGCAGCAGGCCCGAGGCCAGCTCGGCGGCCACGCGCAGGTCGCTCGACGGCAGCGAGCGCGCTGCGCCGCTCTCGATGATGGAGCGCACCATGCGCGCCATCTTGTTGGCCTCGTCGCCCATGCGCTCCAGGTTGGCCGTCGCCTTGGAAAACGCGATCAGCAGGCGCAGGTCGCGCGCCGTCGGCTGGCGGCGGGCGATGATGGAAGACAGCTCCTGATCGATCTCCACTTCCATGGCGTTCACGCGCACTTCGATGGCGGCGACCTGCTCCACGGCCTCCAGGCTGAACTGCGACAGGGCGTACACGGCCTGGCGGATCTGCGACTCCACGAGGCCGCCCATTTCCATGACGCGGGCGGAGACGCTGTTGAGTTCGGAGTCGAACTGCGACGAAAGGTGCTTGTCGGGCATTGCTGTCTCCTTAGCCGAAACGGCCGGTAATGTAGTCTTCGGTTTCCTTGCGCTGCGGCTTGAAGAACATCTGTTCCGTCTCGCCGAACTCGACCAGATCGCCCAGGTACATGTAGGCGGTGTAGTCGCTGCAGCGCGCGGCCTGCTGCATGTTGTGGGTCACGATGACCACGGTGTAGTCGTTCTTGAGCTCGGCGATCAGCTCTTCCACCTTGGCGGTCGAGATCGGGTCCAGGGCCGAGCAGGGCTCGTCCAGCAGCAGCACTTCGGGCTTGATGGCGATGCCGCGGGCAATGCACAGGCGCTGCTGCTGCCCGCCGGAGAGGCTGGAACCGCTCTGGTTGAGCTTGTCCTTGACCTCGTTCCACAGCGCGGCCTTGCGCAGCGCCCATTCCACACGGTCGTCCATGTCGGTGGCGTTCAGGCTCTCGAAGAGCTTCACGCCGAAGGCGATGTTGTCGTAGATCGACATGGGGAACGGCGTGGGCTTCTGGAACACCATGCCGACCTTGGCGCGCACCAGGGCCACGTCCTGCTTGCTCTTGAGCAGGTTCTCGCCGTCCAGCACGATCTGGCCTTCGGCGCGTTGCTCGGGGTACAGCTCGAACATGCGGTTGAAGGTGCGCAGCAGCGTGGACTTGCCGCAGCCCGAAGGACCGATGAAGGCCGTGACCTTGTTCTCGGGGATGTCGAGGTTGATGCCCTTGAGGGCATGGAACTTGCCGTAGTAGAAGTTCAGGTCGCGCACCGTGATCTTGGACTTGTTGGGTGCGTCGTTCTTGAGAATAGCGGACATGAGGGTGTCTTTCTTGCTGCTGGGGCTTACTTTTGGCGGGTCAGGACCCGCGCCAGGATGTTCAGGCCGAGAACTGCGACGGTGATCAGGAAGACGCCGGCCCAGGCCAGTTGCTGCCAGTTCTCGTAGGGGCTCATGGCGAACTTGAAGATGGTCACCGGCAGGCTGGCCATGGGCTTGGACAGGTCGCCGTTCCAGAACTGGTTGTTCAGCGCAGTGAACAGCAGCGGAGCGGTTTCACCGGCGATGCGGGCCACGGCCAGCAGCACACCGGTGATCACACCGGCGCGGGCAGCGCGCAGCGTCACCATCAGGATCACCTTCCACTTGGGCGTGCCCAGGGCGTAGGCGGCCTCGCGCAGGCTGGCAGGCACCAGGATGAGCATGTTCTCGGTGGTGCGGATGACCACCGGGATCACGATCAGCGCCAGCGCCAGAATGCCGGCGTAGGCCGAGAAGCTCTTGAAGCGCGCCACCACCACGGCATACACGAACAGGCCGATGACGATGCTGGGCGCCGACAGCAGGATGTCGTTGACGAAGCGCGTGACCGAAGCCAGCAGGCTCTTGGTCTCGTACTCGGCCAGGTAAATGCCGGCCATGATGCCGATGGGCGTGCCCACGAAGGTGGCCAGCACCACCATCACGAACGAGCCGTAGATGGCATTGGAAATGCCGCCGACTTCGTTCGGCGGTGGCGTCATCTGGGTGAACAGGGCAATGCTCAGCCCGCCCACGCCCAGGCGCACGGTTTCCCAGAGAATCCAGACCAGCCAGAACACGCCAAAGACCATGGCGGCGAGCGACAGGACCAGGGCAATCTGGTTGACGCGCTTGCGGCCGTTGTAGCGCGCCTGGCGCTGCTGGTCGAGCTCGGCCGCCGAGATGAGGCGTTGCGAGGTGCTGGTGACGCTGCTCATGTGCGGGTTCCTTCGTTCTTTTGCAGGCGGGACAGCAGGATCTTGGACAGCGTCAGCACCACGAAGGTGATGAAGAACAGGACCAGGCCCAGGTAGATCAGCGAGGCCTGGTGCAGGCCCTCGCCGGCTTCGGCAAACTCGTTGGCCAGCGCCGAGGTGATGCTGTTGGCCGCCTCGAACATCGACAGGGAGGACAGCTGGTTCATGTTGCCGATGACGAAGGTCACGGCCATGGTTTCACCCAGCGCCCGGCCCAGGCCGAGCATGATGCCGCCGAGCACACCGGTCTTGGTGTAAGGCAGAACCACCTTCCACATCACTTCCCAGGTCGTGGAGCCCAGGCCGTAGGCCGACTCCTTGAGCAGGGCGGGCGTGACCTCGAACACGTCGCGCATCACCGAGGCGATGAACGGGATGATCATGATGGCCAGGATGATGCCGGCCGACAGGATGCCGATGCCCACCGGCGGGCCCGACACGAAGGCGCCCAGGTAGGGCACGCCCTCGAACAGCGCCTGCAGCGGCTGCTGCACGAAGCGCGACAGAATGGGGCCGAAGACCATCAGGCCCCACATGCCGTAGACGATGGAGGGCACTGCGGCCAGCAGTTCGATGGCCGTGCCCAGGGGGCGCCTGAGCCAGGAGGGGGAAAGTTCGGTCAAGAAGAGCGCAATGCCGAAGCTGACCGGCACAGCGATGAGCAGCGCGATGATGGAAGTGGTCACCGTGCCATAGATCATGACCAGACCGCCGTACTCGTCCTGAACTGGATCCCACACACTGTTGGTGAGGAAACCCAGGCCGTACTTGGCGATGGAAGGCCAGGCACCCACGACCAGGGAACCCAGGATGCCGACCAGCAGCAGCAGGGTCAGGATGGCGGCGCCGCGCGCCAGCCAGCCAAAGAGCCGGTCGGCCAGCATGCCGGAAATCAGGGGGCGGGAGGGAGGTGGAGGCATGTTTTTGGTGCGCAGAGGGGCCGTCTCAAGGGACGGATTGTCGCGGACCGGCATCGTAGTGGACACGTTGGTAGCCTTGGATTCAGTGAAGTGAAATCGAAAGGCCGGCGTGTCGCCGGCCCTGTGAGATTACTTGAACGCTACTGCCTTGCCGGAAGCGTCCTTTATGTCACCCCACGACGTGCGGATGATGGCCTTCACACTATCAGGCATAGGAACGTAATCCAGGTCCGAAGCTGTCTTGTCGCCATTCTGGTACACCCAGTCAAAGAACTTCAGCGTCGTGGTGGCATACGCTGGCTTTTCCTGATTCTTGTGCATCAGGATGAACGTGGGGTTGGTGATGGGCCAAGTCGCTGCACCAGGCTGATTGGTCAGGATCAGGTAAAAGCTCTTGGGCCACACGGCGCCGGCTGCTGCGGCCTTGAATGCAACGTCATCTGGCGACACAAAATTGCCTGCGGCGTTTTGCATCAGCGTGTAGTTCATCTTGTTTTGCTTCACATAGGCGTACTCGACGTAGCCGATGGAATTGGGCAGGCGGCCCACGAAGGCGGCCACGCCTTCATTGCCCTTGCCGCCAGCGCCAGCAGGCCAGTTCACTGCGGTGCCTTCACCCACCTTGGACTTCCATTCGGCGTTCACTTTGCTCAGGTAGTTGGTGAACACGAAGGTGGTGCCAGAACCGTCGGCACGGCGCACAGGAGCGATGGTGGCGTCAGGCAGCGGCAAGCCTGGATTCAGCGCCTTGATGGCATCGTCGTTCCACTTGGTGATCTTGCCCAGATAGATATCACCCAGAACTTGGCCGTTCAGCTTCATCTGGCCAGGAGAGATGCCCTTGATATTGATCACGGGCACCACGCCACCGATCACGGTGGGGAACTGCACCAGACCCTTCTTTTCCAGTTCTTCTTCCTTCAAGGGCATGTCGGATGCACCGAAATCGACCGTCTTTGCATCGATCTGGCGCAAGCCAGCACCGGAGCCCACCGATTGGTAGTTGATCTTGATGCCCGTCGCCTTGTTGTAGTCAGCCGCCCATTTGGCGTACAGAGGCGCAGGAAACGTGGCTCCCGCGCCAGTGGCTTCCTGCTGAGCAATGGCTTGGGAGAAAGAACCAGCAGCGACAACACCAGCTACGAGAATCCGAATCGCGGACATTTTCATGAAGATACCTCTTGGGATGAATAGGTTGGGATGAGGCGACTCTAGGATCCGTATGTGACATTGTCGTGACACGCAGGATGGTTGTCACACGCCCACCCCCCCTCGTACAGCTGTTTACGTTTGTCATCCGGCTGTCACGACAGCTGCTTAGTCTCCCGCCACCGAGATGAATCGGCTATCTACCTGGAGAATCACATGTTCCGCCGTTACGCACTGCAATCCGTTCTCGCCCTGGCCGCAGCCGCCACACTGGCCGGCTGCGCCAGCACCGGCTCCGCCCCCACCACCCTTGATGGCACGATTGCTAAGACGCCCTCGCTGAGCACCTTCAACAAGCTGGCCGTGCAGGCCGGCCTGACCGACACGCTCAAGGCCGCCGGCCCCTACACCGTGTTCGCTCCGTCGGACGACGCCTTCAAGGCCGTGCCCGCCAAGACCCTGGCAGAACTGCAGGCCAACCCCGCCCAGCTCAAGGCCGTGCTCAACCACCATATCGTGGCGGGCCGCGTGGCCGCCGCCGATGTGAAGGTCGGCAACGCCAAGACCCTGAATGGATCGAACGTGGCACTGGCCCGCGCTGGCGCTTTCGTCACGGTGGAGGAAGCCATGGTGACCCAGGCCGACGTGATGGCCACCAACGGCGTCGTGCACGTGGTCGACACCGTGCTGATGCCCCCCAAGAAGAAGTGACCACCCAGGCCCGGCCAACCCATGCACAGCACGCCCCGTCCAAGCCGATACGGCCTTCAGCGCCGCCACTGGCTGCAGGGGGTGGCTGCCATGGGCCTGGCGGGCCAGACCTGGGCCCAGGGCAGCGAGCCATCCGCCAAAAAGGCGGATGCTGAACGCTCCCATGTCGTGGCCCAGGTGGCCGACCTGTCCCCCGACCAGCAGGACGTGAGCCGCGACTTTCTCGTTGGCTCGCGCACCGCCTGGCAGGAGATCAACGCCAAGGGCGGCGTGCAGGGCCGCCCGGTGCAGCACCAGACGCTGGAGACCGATGGCAGCCCTGCCAGCCTGCAGTCCGCCTGGGAGAGCGCGCAGCGCCAGACCCGTTGCATCGCCTTGTCGGGCTGCGTGGGCAATACGGCCGCCAGCGGGCTCATCGCCCTGCAGGCCAAGGCCGCCACCGAGTCGCCGCTGGCTTTCGTCGCCCCCTGGCTGCATGACACCGCAGGCGCAGCCACGGCCACCGGCGCGGGCGACACGGTGTTCGACGTGTTCGCCGGGCACGAGGCGCAGATCACCCACGCCATCAGAAACCTGGCCAGCATGGGCGTGCAGACGGTAGGCGTGGCCTATGCCAACGCGGCCGTGCGGCGCCAGTCCGAGGCCATGGTGGCCCATGCGGCCCAATCGATGGCACTCAAGGTGCAGGCCATTTCGCCACCGGGCGCCGCCGCCAAGGCCGGCGCCGGAGCGCGCGTGGAGCAAACCATCATTCTGTTCATCGGCGGCACGCCCGAGCTTTTTTCGTTCCTGGACCAGCTTGCGCTGCCCCAGGGCCGCCAATGCTATGTGGTGGCCCTGGCCGACGTGAACCTGCAGGTGCTGGCGCAGATGGGCCCCACCGCCGCCAAGGCCTCGGTCATCGTCACCCAGGCCGTGCCCCTGGTGAACGCCAGCCTGCCGGTGGTGCGCAGCTACCGCGACGCCCTGGCGCGCTTCTACGACGAACCCCCCTCCCCTCTGGGCCTGGCCGGCTACATCGCCGCGCGCTACACCGCCGAGGTGATGGGCGGCATCACCGGCCCGGTCACCCGCGCCAGCATGCTGGCCGCCCTGCAAAAGCGCGCCAGCGTGAACATCGGCGGCTATGCCATCGGCTACCAGGGGCGCCAGCGCACCAATGCCTACGTGACGCAGAGCATGCTCACCAACGCAGGGCGCATCATTGGCTGAAATCGCTCTTGCGCGCCGGCCCGGGTGCTATGCTGGGCCGAAAGGAAAAACGCGCACCCCGCGCACCACCATGCACAACGGAACACTGCTCGCAGCTGTGGATCTGGGATCCAACAGCTTTCGCCTTGAAATCGGCCGCTACGAGCACGGCCATGTCCAGCGCGTCGAATACCTCAAGGAAACCGTGCGCCAGGGCAACGGTCTGGATGAGAACCGCAACCTCACCCCCGAGGCCATGCAGCGCGGCTGGGACTGCCTGGCCCGCTTTGGCGAGCGCCTGGCGGGCTTTTCGCGCACGCAGGTGCGCGCCGTGGCCACCCAGACCCTGCGCGAGGCACGCAACCGCGAAGAATTCATCGCCCGTGGCAGCCAGGTGCTGGGCTACCCCATCGACGTGGTCTCAGGGCCCGAGGAAGCGCGGCTGATCTACCAGGGCGTGGCACGCCTGCTGCCCCAATCCGACGAGCGGCGCCTGGTGGTGGACATCGGCGGGCGCTCGACCGAGCTCATCCTGGGCCAGCAGTTCACGCCGCACGCCGTGGCCTCCTTTCGCGTGGGCAGCGTGGCCTGGTCCTCGCGCTACTTCGCGGGTGGCCTGTTCACCCCCCAGGCCTTCATGGCCGCTGAGATCGCCGCCAAGGCGGTGCTCGACGAGGCACTGGCCACCTTTCGCCCCGATGGCTGGGACGTGGCCTATGGCTCCTCGGGCACGGCCGGCGCGGTCGGTGACATCCTCACCGCCGCAGGTGCGCCCGAAGGCCTGATCACGCGCGAAGGCCTGGACTGGCTGCACGAGCGCCTGCTGCGCGCGCAAAGCGCCGACCGCGTGCGGCTCGATGGCCTGAAGGACGAGCGCCGCGCCGTGATCGGCGGCGGCATCAGCGTGCTGCGCGCCGTGTTCGACCTGCTGCACATCGAGCAGATGCAGGTGGCCCAGGGCGCGCTTCGCCAGGGCGCGCTGTACGACCTGCTGGACCGCGAACAGCCCGGTACCGACCTGCGCAGCACCACGGTCAATGGCCTCATGCAGCGCTTTGGCGTGGACATGGAGCATGCCGAGCGCGTGGCCCGCATCGCCTGCCAGCTGTTCGACCAGGCGGCCCCTGTCGGCAGCGAGCGCGCTTCGCGCAAGCTCGACTGGGCGGCGCGCCTGCACGAGATCGGCTGCCGCATCTCGCACAGCGACTACCACCGACACGGCGCCTACATCCTGGACCACACCGACGCCGCCGGCTTTGCCATGCCCGAGCTGCACCGCCTGGGCCAGCTGGTGCTGGGCCAGCGCGGCAAGGTGCGCAAGCTCGATGTCGACCTCGAAGACCCGGGATTCGCACTGCAATTGCTGTGCCTTCGCCTGGCCGTGGCCCTGTGCCATGCGCGCCGCGACCCGGACACCGAAGGCCTGCAGCTGCAGGTCAAGGGCAACCGCTTTCTGCTGGCCGCACGCCGAGGCTGGGCGGCGGGCTACCCCCAATCGGCCCACCTGCTGCGCGAAGAAATGCTGGCCTGGCAGAAGACCCCATGGGAGCTGGTGGCAGAACTGCCGTGACTTGAAAATAAAAACCGTATAAACTGTTTATACCGTTTTACTTTTTGAAGCCATGACCACCACTGCACCAGCAACCGCACCCGCCACCCCTACCGCTGCAGCCACCCCGGCCCCAGCCCCTGCCGCCGCAAAGAGCGCAGCCGCCCCCAAGGCCGCCGTTGCCGCCAAGGTCTCCAAGAAACCTGCAGCCGCCAAGCCCGCTGCCGCAGCCCCGAAGGCGGCCGCCAAGGCACCGGCAGCCAAGCCTGCCAGCGCCAAGCCCGCCGCCAAGCCCAAGGCAGCAGCGCCTGCCGCCAGCAAGGCAGTGGCCAAGTCCGCCGCCCCCGTGGCACCCGCCAAGGAAGCCAAGGCCAAGAAGCCCAAGCTCGTGCGCGACAGCTTCACCATCCCGAAGGACGAGTACGCCGTGGTCGAGACGCTCAAGCAGCGTGCCGCAGCCCTGGCCCAGCCCGCCAAGAAGAGCGAGCTGCTGCGCGCCGGCCTCAAGCTGCTGGCCGGCCTGTCCGACACCGCACTGCGCAGCGCGCTGCAGGCCGTGCCTTCGATCAAGACCGGCCGCCCGAAGGCCGAGGCCCCTGCCGCCAAGAACGGCCGCAAATAAAAAGCGGCCCTCGGGCCGCTGCATGGTTCGTGCCTGCGGGTGCCGCAGGCCGGGTCAGATGAACTCGGGTGATTGCACCGCCATCAGCACCGTCTGGCTTTCGTCCAGGCGCTGACGCTGGCGCAGCCACCAGACGGCGCCCTTGCGCACCGCGCACTCCTGCGACTGAAAGCCCAGCAACTGGGCAATGGTCTGTCCCAGCACGGGCTGGTGCCCGACGATCAGCACCGCGCCGCGTGCGCGCGGCCACTGGGCCAACTCCAGCAGGTCCTCGGTGGTGCCGCCGGGCAGCAGCTCGGCGCGCATCTTGAACTTGCGGCCCAGCGCGTCGGCCGTCTGCTCGGTGCGCCGGGAGGGGCTGGCCAGCACGCGCAGCCCCTCGGGCAACTGGCGGTCCAGCCAGGCGGCCATGCGGGCCGCCTGCTTTTCGCCGCGCGGCGTGAGCGCACGGGTCAGGTCGTCCGAGCCATCCTGGGCCTCTTCGGCCTCGGCATGGCGCCACAGGATCAAATCCATCATCACGTTCCTTGCTGCTCCACCCGCGCCACCGGCGCAGGCGGTCCATAGCGCACCATCAGCGCCGCCTGCGCGCCCTGCCCGTCTTCGGGATGCGGCGCACGGGCATAGGTGCCATCGGGGTTGAGCGTCCACGCATCGCGGTCATCGTGCAGGTAGGCCACCAGGCATTCGTCCACGATCTGGCGGCGCAGGCGCGGCTCGGTCACGGGCCAGGCCAACTCCACGCGGCGCATCATGTTGCGGTTCATCCAGTCGGCACTCGACAGGTACAGGTCTTCCTCGCTGCCTGCGCGGAAGTAGAAGACGCGCGTGTGCTCCAGAAAGCGCCCGATCACCGAGCGCACGCGGATGTTGTCGGTCACGCCCGGCACCTGGGCTGCGAGCATGCAGGCGCCGCGTACGATCAGGTCGATGCGGGCACCACGCTGGCCAGCCGCAATCAGGGCACGGATCAGGGCCTCGTCGGTGAGCGCATTCATCTTGGCGACGATGCGCGCATCTTCCCCCCGGCTGGCCGCCAGGCCTACCTGCTCGATCTTCTCGATCATGCGGCGCTGCAGGTGAAAGGGCGCGAGCAGCAGCTTGCGCAGCTTGGGCGGCCGGTTCTGGCTGGCCAGGTGGTTGAACACGCCGTCCATGTCGGCGGTGGTGTCCTCGTCGGCCGTGAGGTAGCTCAGGTCGGTGTACAGGCGCGCCGTGCGCACGTTGTAGTTGCCGGTCGACAGGTGCCCGTAGCGGCGCAGCTGGCGCCCCTCGCGGCGCGTCACCAGCAGCATCTTGGCATGCGTCTTGAGCCCCACCACGCCATACACCACCTGCGCGCCGATGGATTCGAGCGCCTCGGCCCAGTTGATGTTGGCCTCTTCGTCGAATCGCGCCTTGAGCTCCACCACAGCCATGACCTCCTTGCCGCGGCGCACGGCCTCGGTGAGCAAGTCCATGAGCTCGGAATCGGCGCCCGTGCGGTAGATGGTCTGCTTGATGACCAGCACCTGCGGATCGTTCACCGCCTCGCGCAGAAAGGCCAGCACCCCATCGAAGCTCTCGAAAGGCTGGTGCATGAGCACGTCGCGCTTTTGCAATTGCTCCATGATCGAGACCCCCGGCACCAACTGGTGCGGCCAGGCCGAGCGCCAGGCGGGGAACAGCAGCGCGGGGTCGTTCACCAGGTCCACCAGTTGCGTCAGGCGCACCAGGTTCACGGGGCCATGCACGCGGTACAGCGCGGGCTCGGGCAGGTCGAACTGTTCGAGCAGAAAGCGCGAGAGGAACTGCGAGCACCCGGCCGAGACCTCCAGCCGCACGGCCTGGCCGTAGTGGCGGTGCTGCAGGCCCTGGCGCAGGGCGGTGCGCAGGTTGCGCACGTCTTCCTCGTCGAGTGCCAGGTCGGAGTGGCGCGTGACGCGGAACTGCGAGAACTCCGTGACCTCGCGCCCGGGAAACAGGTCCGCCAGGTGCGCGCGGATGATGCTCGACAGGCTCACGAACAGCGATTCACCCTTGGCGGCCAGGCGCGACGGCATGCGCACCAGGCGCGGCAGCGCACGCGGCACCTTGACGATGGCCACCTCGTTCTTGCGGCCAAAGGCATCGTGCCCGTGCAGCCGCACGATGAAGTTGAGCGACTTGTTGGCCACCTGCGGGAACGGATGGGCCGGGTCCAGCCCCACCGGGATCAGGAGCGGGCGCACCTCGCGCATGAAGTATTCATGCACCCAGGCCCGTTGCGCGGACGAGCGGTCCCCGTGCGAGACGATGCGGATTCCGTGCCGGGCAAACTCTGGCACCAGGGAGTCGTTGTACAGCGAGTACTGGCGCGCCACCAGGTCATGGGCCTTGGACGCCAGCGCCACGAAGGAGGCTGCGGTATAGACCCCCTTGCCCTCGCCGCTCTTGGCAGCGGTCAGGTGGGCGGCGGCGCGGACCTCGAAGAACTCGTCGAGGTTGGACGAGACGATGCACAGGTAGCGCAGGCGCTCGAGCAGGGGCACATCGGCGCGCATCGCCCAGTCGAAAACACGCTCGTTGAAATCCAGGATGCTGTGATCGCGGTCCAGAAACATCGCCGCGCCCGCCGGTTCCTGCGGCATCGCGGGCGGCTTGGGAGACTCCGTCAGGCCCTGGGAAGCATGCGGGTGGTCCATGGGGCGGTCATCGGGACTGTCACTTTGCTGGGTCACGGTAGTTCTGACAAAAAAGGCGGCATGGGCACAGGACCGATACCGGTATGGCAAGCGAATCGAGTGTATGCCCGGGGATCAACGATTTGATGACAGTGGTGTGACAGACTTTGTGACAGGAATCGCTTCGTCATCACCCCGTTTGCGCGCCGGAACCAGGAATTGCTGGAACAGGCGGGAAGCATGGGCCCAGGTGAACTCCAGCGCCCGGTTGCGCGCCTCGTGGCGCGGCACGGCCAGCGCATTCTGGGCAGCGACCATCAGGTCGGTGTCGAGGACGCCGCCGCGCGCCTGACCCCCGGCATGGGCGCCCAGCACCTCCATCGGGCCGTCCTCGAAGTAGGCGGCCACGGGCGTGCCACAGGCCATGGCCTCCAGCATCACCAGGCCGAAGGTCTCCGAGCGGCTGGGGAACACGAACACGTCGGCCGCCGCGTACACCCCGGCCAGGGTGGCCCGGTCCAGTATGCCGAGCCAGCGCGCCTGGGGGTAGCGGGCCTTCAGGCGCTCTTCGAGCGGGCCCACGCCGCAGATCACCTTGCTGCCCGGCATGTCCAGTTGCAGAAAGGCCTCGATGTTCTTCTCGTACGAGACGCGCCCCACGTACAGGGCCACCGGATGGGCCAGCGCACCGACCAGCGGGTGCGGCGTGGTCTCGCCCTGGTAGGGGAAGGCCGTGGTGTCCACCCCGTGCGTCCACTGGCGCAGGTTGCGAAAACCGCGGCGCTCCAACATCTTCAAAACCCCCACCGTGGGCACCATCACACCCGACGAGGGGCGGTGGAAATGCCGGAACAGCGCATAGCCCAGCGAGAGCGGAATCCGCAAAGCCGCTTGCAGGATCTCGGGAAAGCGGGTGTGGAAGGCGGTGGTGAAGGCCAGCTTTCTGCGCAGGCAGTAGCGGCGCCCGGCCCAGCCGATGGGGCCTTCGGTCGCCAGGTGGATGGCATCGGGCTGCAGTTCATCCAGGATGCGCTCTATCTCGCGGCCGGGCCGGACGGCCAGGTCGATCCCTGGGTAGCCCGGGCAGGGCCGCGTGGTGAACATGCCGGGCTGGATCACATGCACCTGGTGCCCGGCACGCTCCATGTGGTGCACCAGTTCCACCAGGGTGGTGACCACGCCATTGATCTGCGGGGCCCAGGCGTCGGACAACAAGGCGATTTTCATACGGCCATCTCACTGCTGCGGGTTTGCGTGCTCGCCTGGCGCCCCGGCAAGGTGTGCCATTGCACCAGCTCCAGGCGGCCATCCATGTGCTCGACCAGCGCGGTGTGGCTTTCCACCCAGTCGCCGTCGTTGCAGTACAGGATGCCGTCGATCATGCGCATCTCGGCGCGGTGGATGTGGCCGCACACCACGCCGTCGTGGCCGCGGCGGCGGGCTTCGGCGGCCACGGCCACCTCGAAGTCCGTCACGTAGTTCAGCGCCTTCTTGACCTTGCCCTTGAGGTAGGCCGAGAGCGACCAGTACGGCAGCCCCATGCGCGCGCGCAGGGTGTTCAGGTAGCGGTTGAGCTTGAGCGTGAACTCGTAGAGGTTGTCACCCACATAGGCCAGCCACTTGGCGCACTGGATCACGCCGTCGAAGTAGTCGCCGTGCGTCACCCACAGGGTGCGGCCATCGGCCGTGGTGTGCACCGTGTCCTCGGCGACCTCGATGCCGCCGAACGAATGGCCGATGAAGGCCCGGGCGAACTCGTCGTGGTTGCCGGGCACGAACACCACGCGGCAGCCCTTGCGCGCGCGGCGCAGCAGCTTTTGCACCACATCGTTGTGGGCCTGGGGCCAGAACCAGCGGCGGCGCAGCTGCCAGCCGTCCACGATGTCGCCCACCAGGTACAGGTGCTCGCTCGGGTGGTGCTTGAGAAAGTCGAGCAGGCCCTCGGCCTGGCAGCCGGGGGTGCCCAGGTGCAGGTCGGAGATGAACACCGCGCGCAGTTGGCGGTGGCCCGGTGGATGCGCGTCGTCGGCGTCGGCGGCAGTGTCCTGCCCACCTCCCACGTGTGCAGTCCAGTCGCCGAGCGCGTCGAACGCGGCGCGCATCAGGCCCCCAGGAAGTGCTTGCGGTAGCGGGGGTGCAGGTCTGCCAGGCGCATCAGCATGGGCAGGTCTGCAGAATTGAAATCCGGATCCCAGGCCGGGGCACCGAGCACCCGGGCACCCAGGCGCAGATAGCCCTTGATAAGGGCCGGCGGCTCCACGAAGATGGAACCGTCGAGCTGCTCGACCGGCAGCGGCAGGCGCGGCAGCACATGGTATTCGATGGGGGCCAGGTGCGTCTGGCGCACCTGGTTCCAGATGCTGGCGGCCGCATCGCCGCTGATCACGCCGTTGTGCAGCATGGGGATGCTGGCGCAGCCGATCATGGTGTCGAGCTGGTTGCGCACCATGAAGTCGGCCAGCGCGCTCCACAGCGCCATGATCACGCCGCCATGGCGGTGCTCGGGGTGCACGCAGCTGCGGCCCAGTTCCACCATGCGCGGGCGCAGGGTGCGCAGGCGGGTCAGGTCGAACTCGGTATCGCTGTAGGTGCTGCCCACGCGACGTGCCTGCGCTGGGGTCAGCACCCGGTAGGTGCCAATCACCTGCCGGCTGGCCGCATCCCGCACCAGCAGGTGCTCGCAGTAGTCGTCGAACAAATCCACGTCGTGGCCCGGAACGGGGGTCGTCAATCGAGCGCCCATTTCCCCGGCAAACACGTCGAACCTCAGCTTCTGCGCCTGGCGCACCTCATCGAGGTGCCGAGCCCATGCTACTTCCACACCACCGCGCACCGGCATGCCGGCCACCGCAGCGACCGCGCCCACCGCAGATTCAGCGCGGTGGACGGTGCCCCTGGGCGATGCGACCGGGGACAGCGGCAGGGTGGGGTTGGGCAAATCGCTCATGGATCAACTCCTTCGTACAAGGCGGCCCCATGGCCGCTGGTGCCCCGGATCACCGGGTGGTGTGCTTCAATGCGCTGGAGTTTGAAAGCCGCAGGTGACGCCGGCATGTCCACGGGATGTCAGTGGCGTGACAGACGAGGTGCAGCACGCGGATCGCACCCCGCGCGCACCGGTACCTGCGCAGGCAGGAGGGCTGGTTACCAGGCGGTTACCGCTGTAAGCCTGGACTGCTACACTTTGGTACATTTTTTTGGGGGCATCGCGCCTCTCCCTCCGGGTCCGGCCGCCATGTCCTTGCTGTCCATTGCCCCAGAACGCCTGCCGTCTGGGGACTCTTCCGACGCGTCTTTGGAGCGCACGCTGCGCGAGCAGCAGATGCTGCTGGAGAGCGCGGGCGTGGGCATCGTGTTCATCCGCCAGCGCGTGGTGGTGCGCTGCAACCAGCGCTATGCGGAAATCTTCGGCTACGAATCGGCGCAGCGCCTGGCGGGCCTGAGCAGCGAGGCCTTCTACCCCGACCGCGAGGCCTTCCGCGCCCTGGGGCGCGAGGCCTACCCCGTGCTTGCCAAGGGCCAGGCCTACCGCGTGGAGCGCCAGATGCGCCGGCGCAACGGGCGGCTGTTCTGGGGCAGCCTCACCGGCCGGCTGATCAACCCGGCCGACACGAGCGAAGGCTCGATCTGGATCCTGGACGACATCGACGAGCACAAGCAGGCCCAGGCCCTGCTGAGCGCTGCCGTGCGCGAAAAGCAGGTGCTGTTCGACCAGGCCATGGTGGGCATCGTGTTCCTGCGCGACCGGCACCTGACGCGCTGCAACCGCCACTTCGAGCACATGCTGGGCTATGGCCCCGGCGAGCTGGCGGGCAGCCCCTCGCGCCGCTGGTATGCGAGCGACGAGGACTGGGAGGAAGTGGGCCACCGCTGCTACCCCGTGCTCGCTGCCGGCCAGTCGTACGAGGGCGAGGTGGTCATGCGCCGCCGGGACGGCACTCCGCTTACCTGCGAGGTGCGCGCCAAGTTCATCGACCCCGACGACCCGGACCAGGGATCGATCTGGATCACCATGGACATCTCCGAGCGCAAGCAGGCCCAGGAGGCCCTGGCCCGCGTGCACGAGGAACTGGAGCAGCAGGTCCAGGACCGCACGCGCGAACTGCGCGACACGGTGGACAACCTGCACCGCGAGATCAGCGACCGCAAGGCCGACCAGGACCGCATCTACTGGCTGGCCCACTACGACCCGCTCACCGGCCTGCCCAACCGCGCCCTGCTGTCCGAGCGCGCCCAGGAGGCCATCCGCGTGGCGCAAGAGGGCCATACGCCGCTGGCGCTGATCTTCCTGGACCTGGACCACTTCAAGCATGTCAACGATTCGCTGGGCCACCGCGTGGGCGACGCCCTGCTGGTGGAGATCGCCAAGCGGCTGCGCGCCGTGGTGCGCGACAAGGACACGGTCTCGCGCCTGGGTGGTGACGAGTTCATCCTGCTGCTGCCGGGCGCCAACGCCCATGGGGCCGCGCGCGTGGCCGGCAAGCTGCAGGAAGCCTCGCGCCAGCACTACCAGATCGACCACCACGAGCTGACCATGGCGCCGTCGATGGGGGTGGCCCTGTTCCCGCAGGACGGCGCCGACTTCGACACGCTGACCCAGTCGGCCGACGTGGCCATGTACCGCGCCAAGCTCGACGGGCGCAACACCTTTCGCTTCTTCACGCCCGAGATGCAGGCCCAGTCGGTGCGTGCGCTGCAGGTCGAGAACGCCCTGCGCCGCGCGCTGGAGCGCGGCCAGCTGCACCTGCACTACCAGCCCCAGATCCACCTGGCCACCGGCCAGGTGCACAGCGTGGAGGCCCTGCTGCGCTGGGACCATCCGCAGATGGGCAGCATCTCACCCACCGAGTTCATCCCGATCGCGGAGGACAGCGGCCAGATCCTGCAGATCGGCGAATGGGTGCTGCGCACCGCCCTCACCCAGCTCAAGGACTGGCATGCCAATGGCTTTCCGGGGCTGACCATGGCGGTCAACCTCTCGGCGATCCAGTTCCGCCAGCCCCAATTGCCCGAGCTGGTGAGCCGCATCCTGACCATCTTCGAGCTGCCACCCGACTGCCTGGAGCTGGAGCTCACCGAGGGCGTGGCCGTGGACGACCCGCACTCGGCCGTGGCCACCATGGACAGCCTGCACTCGCGCGGGGTGCGCATGTCCATGGACGACTTCGGCACTGGCTACTCATCGCTGAGCCAGCTCAAGCGCTTCCAGATCTTCAAGCTCAAGATCGACCAGTCCTTCGTGCGCGACCTGGGCGACGACGGCAACGACCGCGCCATCGTGAGCGCCATCATCCGCATGGCCCAGGCCCTGGGCATGCGCACCACGGCCGAGGGCGTGGAGACCCCGGAGCAACTGGCCTTCCTGCGCGAGCAGGGCTGCGACGAGGCGCAGGGCTACCTGTTCAGCCGGCCGTTGCCGGCCGATGAGCTGGAGCTGTTCCTGCGCCAGTACCTGCCGGCGTAGTACCCCTGGGGGCTTTGCGCCCTCCCGCCTTCAAGACAGCGGATGCGCCACCTGCGCCAACTGCACGCGGTGTTTTCCTGAGCGCTTGGCCTGCAGCATGGCTTCGTCCGCCTCCGCCAGCAGTTCCTGCGCGTCGAGCCGGCCACGGGACAGCGCGACGCCAATGCTCATGCCGACCCGCACGGGCGCCACGGAGGCCGGCAGGTGCACGGGCTCGCACGCGGCCTGCATCAGGCGCTCGAGCACGGCACGCCATTCGTCCCCGGCCACGGGCGTGAGGACCAGCACGAACTCGTCCCCCCCGATGCGCGCCGCCGTGTCCGATGCGCGGATGCTGCCGGAGATGCGCCGGGCCAGTTCGACCAGCAGTTGGTCGCCCGCGTCGTGCCCCAGTTGGTCGTTGACGGCCTTGAATCCGTCCAGGTCGGCAAAGCACACCGCCACCCCGTGGCCAGCCCGCTGCGCCGCCGCCAGGGCCTGGCGCAGGCGGTCCAGGAGCAGCAGGCGGTTGGGCAACTGCGTGAGCGCATCGTGGAAGGCCACGTGGGTGATCTGCGCATGCGCCCGCTTGGCGGCAGAGATGTCCACCGCCATCCAGAAGGTTTCGCTGTCGGACAGGCGCACCCCGCTGAGGTCCACCCAGATGGCATCGCCGCTGCCGTGCTGCAGGCGCACGTCGGTGCGGAAGTTCTGGCCCTGGCCCAGGCGCAGCGCCGCAGCCTCCTCCACATGGCGGTAGTCTTCGCCCCGGGCGTACAGGGTCTGCACGTCGACCCCCTCGAGCTCGTCGGGTCTGCGTCCCAGCATGCGCTCCATGGCGGCATTCTTCCAGGTGATGGTGCGGCCACGCAGCTTGAGCATGCCCACGATGTCGCTGTTGAGCATGGCCGACTGCTCGTGCAGCAGGGCCTGGACCTGGCGCAGCGCTTCGTGCTGCGCCGTCACATCGACCGCCACGGTGCGGCTCATCAGGAAGTTGCCCTGCCCGTCGCGCACGGCCGTGGCGTTGATGCGCACGAAGCGGCGCGCGGCGCCCGGCGGCGCCAGCTCGACCTCGATCTCGGGCGCACGCTCCTGCAGGGTCAGCATGAGAAAGTGGTTGTGGAAGCGCTGGCGGTGCTCCCCCTGCAGCAGCTCGCCGAAGCGGGTATGGGAGTCCAGAGGCATGCTGCCCAGCCACTGCTGCAAGGTGGCATTGATGTGCACGACACAGCCCTCGGCATCGAGCGAGAAATACCCGCAGGGGGTGTGGTCATACAGGTCGCGGATGCGCGCCGCAGACTCTTCCAGGCTCTGCAGCAGGCGTTTTCTGTCGGTGATGTCCCGGGCGGAGCCGAAGATCAGCAACTGCCCGTCGATGTCCACCGCATGCCAGTGCAAATCGACGTCGATGACCTGGCCATCGGCGCGCCGGTGCTGAACTTCCACGCGCTGCCGGTCGCCATCACCGACCTTGGCCAGCCAGGTGCGGATGGCCGCCTCGTTCTGGTTGGCGTCCCAGGTGGACACATGCGTGCCCTGCAGCCCCTCCCGGGAGGATCGGTGCATCTGCGCGAAAGAATCGCTCATCTCGACCAGATGGCCCTGCCGGTCGATGATGTGGATGCCGTCACCGGCCACGCGCAAAAGGATCTGCGTGCGCCGGCTCTGCGCCCCCAGGGCGCGCAGGGTGCCCAGCTCGCGCAGCCCCAGCCGGTAGACCACGATGCCGGCAGCGCAGCTCAGCAGCCACGTGAGGCCCGCCATTAGCGACAGCGCGCGTGCCTCCTGGGCCAGGGGCTGGAAGAAACGCTGGTTGTTGAGCCCTGCAAAGACAATGAACGGCCAGCCCTGCACCTCCCGGTAGGCGACCGTGCGCTCGACGCCATCGGCCGCGGAAACGGCCGTGTAGACCCCGGAGGAGGGCTTGGTTGCCAGCACGGCACGCAGCTCGTCGGAAACCTGGGTCGATCCTATCTCGACACGCACCTCGTTCCCGGGCGACAGCCAGGCCACGAAGCGAAGATCGCGCATCCTGAGCGTGATGGCGTCGCGGTCACCCAGGTCGTAGCGGTGGAACAGCTGCGCGAAGTGGTCCACCCGGATGGACGCGTACAGGACCCCGGCGAACCTGCCGTCCATGACCAGGGGCCGCGCGATGACGATCACCCAGTTGCCCGAGATCTGCGAAACCACGGGCCGGGAGACGATGGGATCGCCCGAAGTGGCCTGCCGGGCCTGCTGGAAGAAGCCGCGGTGCGAGATGTCGGCCACCGGCGCCCCGGCCTCCAGGTTGCCCCACCGCACCGCCCCCTTCTCATCCGCCAGGCGAAAGCCCTCGGCGCCCACGAGCAGGCTGCGCCGCTCGCCGAGCAGGCGCTGGATGTCGTCGTCGGTCGCACGGGCGCCGAACCCGCTGCGCAGGAGGTCGTCCAGCGTCATCCTGAGCACCGCATCGATCAGGCCCAGTTCGGAGCCCACGTTGGCCCCGGTGATCGCCACCAGGCTTTCCGCCGTGGTGCGGGCACGCTCTTCGTGGTTCTGCCGCGACGAGGACAGCACCCACAGCACCAGGCCGCACAGCAGCGCCGCGAGCAAGGCGTTGGCCCCCGTCAGCAATGCCCCCAGCCGGCGGCCGGGGTGCTCGGCGCGCCCGGGCGTGGGTGCGGAATTCTCGGCCATGGCCCATGCTAGCTCAAGCCAGGGCCCCGAAATATCGGGCTCTGCCCTGCCCTCACGGAAATGTTGCAAAACGAGAACGCACGCGCTTTGACGCACGTCATGGGGCCCGGCGGCCACCGATGGTCCACTCATCGCCAGACACCCCCGCTACCGCGGGGGGCACGACACCACTTTTTTACCGATGGAGCAATGCCAGATGACGACCAGGATGATGATGAAGAAGAATGCCGCCGCCGTGCTGTTGACCGCCCTGCTTGCCGGCCCGGCGTTGGCCGCCACCTGCGACGTGGAGATCGAAGGCAACGATGCCATGCAGTTCAACAAGCAGAGCATCACCGTCCCCGCCAGTTGCAAGCGGTTCACCGTGAAGCTCAAACACATGGGCAAGCTGCCCAAGACGGCCATGGGCCACAACTGGGTGCTGACCAAGGCGGCCGACGCCCAGGGCGCGGCTGCGGACGGGATCGCCGCCGGTGTGGACAAAGCCTATGTCAAGGCCGGTGATACCCGCGTGATCGCACACACCAAGGTCATCGGTGGCGGAGAAGCCGATGCGGTGGGCTTTGACGTGGCCAGGCTCAAGGCCGGGGAGACCTATGCCTGGTTCTGCTCTTTCCCGGGGCATTCCAGCCTGATGAAGGGCACGCTGGCCCTGGGCAAATAGGGAGACGACCCGCCGCAGGTGAAAATCGGGGCCGACAACACAGAGAAAGCCCCACCCCATGAGCATCGTCGTCTACTGGCTGGAAGCACCCGGCATGCCTGCCATGCAGGCGTTCGAGCCCGGCCAACTGGTGCCCGCGCTGCAGTTCTGCGAGGACAGGCGCCGCGCCGGCAAGCGCCATGTCAGCCTGTCCAGCGAACTGGCAGAAAGCGTGGGGCGTGCCGGTGTGAGTACGGTGCAGGCCAGGCTTCTGCCCGACGGCACACCCTATGACTGGACCAAGTCGCACCGGGGTGCCGGACCCGAGCGCCCCAGCGGCAGCGGAGACGCCTGAACGCGCATCACCCCCCATGCCCCCGTCTCCCCGCCCACCCCTGCTCGACCAGGTGCTGCAGGCCGTTGCGCGCCGCTATCGCCTGCCCGCGATGCAGGATGTGGCAGGTTCTGCCACATCCCCTGCGGCGGCGCTGGCGGTCACCATCGAGCATGCGCGCAATGCCCTGGAGCACGCCCAGGCGCCCGATGCAGCCCTGCAGCAGCGCTTCATCGATGCACTCGCCCAGTTGATCCGGGAAGCCATGCACCGCGAGCACGGAGACCCGGCCTACCAGGCCGCCGTGCTCACCCGCAGCGCGCCGGCGGTACAGGAATACGCCACGCTGCAAACCCACCGCGAGCGCGATCACCGCATGGTGCGCGCCGGTGCCAATGCCATTGCGCACCCGGCCAGGCGCCCGCCATGCGCTGCGGGCCCCGGGCACGACGCCCTGACCCGGTTGCACACCCAGGCGCTAGCAGGTGACTGGCAGGGGCTTGCCGGTACCGCACGGCAGTTGCAGGCCCTGGCGCCAGCCGGGGAGGGATCGCCGCTGCAGCGCGATCTCGCACGGCTGCTGGAAGGCGCCCCGCTGGCACGCCTGCAGCGTGCCGCCGCCCTGGAAAGCGACCCCCAAGTGCAGGTGGTCCAGGCCCTGCGCGATCGGCAAGGGCCGCGCCCGGGCACCGCCGATGCCGCCGTCTACGGCGATACGGCACAACGCCGCGGTGCCGCCATGGAGGCATCGGCCACCAAGGCCCTGGAGGCCCTGGCGCGGCGGCTGGACGCCGCACAGGGGGAGCCCGGCGCCTACCGTGTCGTGACCTCAATGCGCGTGCCCTCCTCCATCCCTGGCAGCGCCGAGCGCGCCAAGAGCGAGTGGGATGCCGTGCTGCTGCGGCGTGCCGCCCATCCTGGTGGCTCGGCAGAGCCGACCTGGGACCTGTGCCTGCTGCTGGAAGCCAAGGCGTCGGTGGATGCCGCGACGACCGATTTCGCACGCCTGCAGCGTGGGATCCGGTTGCTTGCCAGCGCCGACAGCGGCGCCACCTATTCCTTCTCCACCCGCCAAGGCGACGTGCTGCTGCGCGGCGGGCCGCTCAACGCCCTGGCCATGCCGGGTGACGCCGGCCTCGCAGGCCTGGTGCTCTACTGCACCGACGCGCCCGCGCCCCCTGTGCCCCACTTGCTGGGTGCCGCCAGCCGCATGCAGTTGCTGGGCGCGCCCCGCAGCATGGCATTCGCGACCGCCCTCGCGCAGGGGGACGAGGCGAACGCCCACGGTCTGCAAGGCGTGTGGCAGCAGTTGCTGCAATCACCGGAGTGGACACCCGTGCTCCAGCAGTACCCCACCTTGCAACGTGTGCGCAGGCTGATGGTCCACGTGGACGACCTGTGCGCCGCGATTCCCCCGTAGCGGCCGCAGCGCCTTTCAGCGGATGGGCATGGCGTACATCAGCCCGCCCTTGTTCCACTGGCTGTTGAGACCGCGCGGCAGGCCCAGGCCAGACCTGGGGCCGACGTTGCGCTCGAAGATCTCGCCGTAATTACCCGTGGCCTTGACCGCGCGGGCCAGCCAGTCGCGGTCCAGCCCCAGGAGCTTGCCGGTGTCCTCCGAGACCCCCAGCAGGCGCTGCACCACGGGGTCGGTGCTGCCGGCCTTCTGGCGGTCCACCGTGGCCTGCGTGACGCCATATTCCTCGGCCTCGATGAGGCCGTAGACCACCCACTTGACGATGGCAAACCATTCGTCGTCGCCACGGCGCACCATGGGGCCCAGGGGCTCCTTGGAGATCAGCTCGGGCAGCACGACATGCTCGGCAGGGTTCCTGGCCTCCTTGTTGCGCACCGAGGCCAGACCCGAGGCATCGGTGGTGTAGCCCACGCAACGGCCTGCGAAATAGGCCGCAGTGGCTGCCTCGACCTTCTCGAACACGGCGGGCTTGATGCTCAGGTCGTGGGTCTTCGAATAGTCGAGAAGGTTCTTCTCGGTGGTGGTGCCCGACTGCACGCACACGGTCTGACCCTTGAGCTGCTTCATGCCCTTGATGTTGCTCTTCTTGAGCACCATCACGCCCTGGCCGTCGTAGTAGGTGACAGCGGTCTGGTGCAGTCCCATCGAGGCATCGCGGGTGAGCGAAAAGGTGGTGTTGCGCGAGAGCACGTCGATCTCGCCCGACTGCAGGGCCGTGAAGCGCTGTTGGGTGTTGAGTGGCACGTACTTGACCTTCTCGCCATCGCCCAGCACCGCCGCCGCCACCGCGCGGCAGATGTCCACATCCAGGCCCGACCACTTGCCCCCCGCATCGGCCACCGAGAAGCCGGCCAGCGCCGTGTTGACACCGCAGACCACCAGGCCCCGGGCCTTGATGCCGTCCAGCGTCTTGCCGGCATGGGCCGACCAGGGGGCTGCAGCGCAGGCGGCGGCAAGGAGCAGGCGGGCAGCGGCAGTGCGCAGGGGGAAATGGGTCATGAAAGGCGTGCTCCTTGGAAAATACGGGTGCAGTGCATGCATGGTGTGTGCCCCGCCTGCCGCCACCTTGTGGGTGCGAGATTCTGGACGATAGCTGCTGTGCGCCTGCATCGGGATTTACGAGGGGAAGCCGACAGGCTACACGGTTCGCAATCCCCCGTCGAAAAGTAAACAGCTGCTTACACCGACCGGGGCGGCGGATGGCGTGGCGGTCAGGCCAGCTTCTTCTGCAGAAACTGCGCCTGCCCCATCGCCGGGTCGAGCGCATACGGCGCGAAGCCCTCGCGCAGGTACAGCGCCATGGCACTGGTGTTGCCCGAGAGCACTTCGAGCGTGAGCTTGCAGGCCCCGCGCTCGCGCGCGATGGATTCGACGAGTGCCAGCATGCGCTGCGCAATGCGCTGGCCACGCCAGCCCGGCGCCACCACCACGTCGTGCACGTTGACCAGGGGCTGGCAGGCAAAGGTGGAAAAGCCCTCGAAGCAGTTGACCAGGCCCACGGGCACGGGCGCTGCGCCCTCCTGCTGTGCCCAGGCGATCACGCTGAAGGCCTGCGGGCGCTGCTGCAGTGCAGCGGGCAGGCCCTGCAGCACCTGCTCGGCCAGCGGCTGGCCACCACCGGCGGGGTCGCGCGCATAAGCGTCGAGCAACTGCACCAGTGCCTGGGCGTCGCCCGGCACGGCATAGTCCACGCGGCGCACTTCAATCGGTACGGCGGTCATGCAATCAGCCGGCCCGCGCGGCATCGGCCAGGCGCTGGGCGCTGCGGCTGGCCAGTTGGGCTTCGCGCGCCTCGACCATCACGCGCAGCAGGGGCTCGGTACCGCTGGCGCGGATGAGCACGCGGCCGGTGCTGCCCAGCTCCTGCTTCACGGCCTCGGTTTCGCGGGCCAGCACCGGGTTGGACTTCCAGTCCTGCCCGGGCGCCAGGCGCACGTTGAGCAGCACCTGGGGGTACAGGATGACATCGCTGAGCAGTTCGGGCAGCTTCCTGCCGCTGCGCACGCAGGCCTGCAGCACCTGCAGGGCGCTGACCAGGCCATCGCCCGTGGTGTGGCGATCCAGCGCCAGCAGGTGGCCCGAGCCCTCGCCGCCCAGCGTCCAGCCGTGGCGCGCCAGCTCTTCGAGCACATAGCGGTCGCCCACCTTGGCGCGCACGAACTGCACGCCGCGCTGCTGCAGCGCCACCTCCACCGCCATGTTGGTCATGAGGGTGCCGACCACGCCGGGCACCTCCTCGCCGCGGCCCAGGCGGTCGGCCGCCATGAGGTACAGCAGCTCGTCGCCGTTGTACAGACGGCCCGTGGCGTCCACCATCTGCAGGCGGTCGGCATCGCCGTCGAGCGCGATGCCGTAGTCGGCGCGGTTGGCGCGCACCGAGCGCACCAGCGCCTCGGGGTGCGTGGCACCCACTTCGTGGTTGATGTTCAGGCCGTCGGGTGCGCAGCCGATGGACAGCACTTCGGCGCCCAGTTCGTGGAACACCTTGGGCGCCACCTGGTAGGCCGCGCCATGGGCACCGTCCACCACGATCTTCAGGCCCTTGAGCGTGAGGTCCTGCGGGAAGGTGCTCTTGCAGAACTCGATGTAGCGGCCCGCCGCGTCATCGAGCCGGCGCGCCTTGCCCAGGCTGGCCGAGTCGGCCCAGACGGGGGCTTCGGCCAGGGCCGCCTCCACCGCCAGCTCCCAGGCGTCGGGCAGCTTGGT
Source organism: Acidovorax sp. (assembly GCF_034519795.1). Classification (GTDB taxonomy): domain Bacteria; phylum Pseudomonadota; class Gammaproteobacteria; order Burkholderiales; family Burkholderiaceae_C; genus Acidovorax. The sequence continues at coordinate 118,685 of NZ_JAXHOB010000024.1, read as the reverse complement.
GCCCTGGGCACTGAAGAACTTGATGCCGTTGTCGGGAAACGCGTTGTGGCTGGCGCTGATCACCACGCCCAGGCTGGCACGCTGCGCGCGCGTGAGGTAGGCCACGCCCGGCGTGGGCAGCGGGCCGAGCAACACCACGTCCACCCCGGCGGAATTGAAGCCCGATTCGAGCGCACTTTCGAGCATGTAGCCCGAGATGCGCGTGTCCTTGCCGATGAGGACGGTGGGGCGCTCTTCGGTGCGGCGCAGCACGCGCCCCACGGCATGGGCCAGGCGCAGCACGAAGTCGGGGGTGATGGGGGCCTGGCCCACGGTACCGCGGATGCCGTCGGTGCCGAAATACTGGCGTGTCATGGGTGGAATCTCCTCGGGTTCTGTCGCTTGTTGGTTTTGCCTCGCGCCCGCCATCGGGCGCATGGCCATCACGGCGGTTGCTGCTGCCGCTCCATCGCCTGCATCGCTTGCCAAACGGCCAGCGCCGCCACGGTATCGGCCACATCGTGCACGCGCACGATGCGTGCACCGTTCACCACAGCCAGCAGCGCTGCCGCCACGCTGGGCACCATGCGTTCGCCGGCCACAGCCAGCCCTGTCACCGCGCCCAGGGACGACTTGCGCGACCAGCCGGCCAGAACCGCGTAGCCTGTGGCCACCAGCTCCTGCTGGCGCGCCAGCAAGGCAAAGTTCTGCGCCACCGTCTTGCCGAAGCCGATACCGGGATCCAGCGCCATGCGCTCCCGGGCTACGCCCAGGGTTTGCAGGGCCTGCGCTGCCTGCAGCAGGAACGTGAGCACCTGGGGCACCACGTCACCGGCCATGGGCGCCACCTGCATGGTCTGCGGATCGCGGTGCATGTGCATCAGGCAAACCCCGCACAGCGGATGGGCTGCCACCACGGCCGCCGCACCGGGCTGGCGCAGTGCCCACACGTCGTTGACGATGTCGGCCCCCAGGTCGAGCACGGCCTGCATCACCTGGGGCTTGTAGGTGTCCACCGAGACCGGCACGCCCAGCGACACCGCCCCCTGGACCACCGGCACCACCCGGGCCAGTTCCTCGTCCAGCGGCACGGCCGGGCTGCCGGGGCGCGTGGATTCACCACCGATATCCAGGATGTGGGCCCCGTCGCGTACCAGCTGTTCGCAATGGCGCAGCGCGGCCGCCGCGCTGGCGTGCTGCCCGCCGTCCGAGAAGGAGTCGGGGGTGACGTTGACGATGCCCATGACCTGCGGCTGGGCAAGGTCGATGGCGAAGCGGGAGGTCTGCCAGAACATGGAAGGGAGAAGGTGCGCCGCCAGGGACGCACAGCCAGGGAGGACCGGGAAGGCTTGGTGCGGGTGGGACGAAGAAAGGAGCAACAGACTCTAACGGGCCCGGCCACGAAAAACGGGGCACTGGGCCCCGTTGGTGCGGTCAGTCAAACCGCTGGTTCGCCGGCCGTGCCTGGATCAGGCGGCCGATGGTGCTGCTGGTGCAGCGTCGGTGGCCACGGCAGGTGTGCCGCCGCCCGGGGTGTCGCCACCCGACGATGGCGTGCGCGGCGTCCAGTCTTTGGGAGGACGGGGCGGCTTGCCGGCCATGATGTCGTCGAGCTGCTCGGTATCGATGGTTTCCCATTCGAGCAGGGCCTTGGCCATGGCGTGCATCTTGTCGCTGTTCTCTTCGATCAGGCGGCGCGCCAGGTCGTACTGCTCGTCGATGATGCGGCGCACTTCGCTGTCGACCTTTTCCATGGTCTGCTCGCTCATGTTGGTGGTCTTGGTGACCGAGCGGCCCAGGAACACTTCGCCCTCGTTCTCGGCGTAGACCATGGGGCCCAGGGCCGTGGTCATGCCGTAGCGGGTGACCATGTCGCGCGCGATGTGCGTGGCACGTTCGAAGTCGTTGCTGGCGCCGGTGGTCATCTGGTTCATGAACACTTCTTCGGCGATGCGGCCACCGAACAGCATGCTGATCTGGTTGAGCATGTACTCGCGGTCGTAGCTGTAGCGGTCCTGTGCGGGCAGGCTCATCGTCACGCCCAGGGCACGGCCGCGGGGGATGATGGTGACCTTGTGCACCGGGTCGCACTTGGGCAGCAGCTTGCCGATCAGGGCGTGGCCGGACTCGTGGTAGGCCGTGTTGCGGCGCTCTTCCTCGGGCATGACCATGCTCTTGCGCTCGGGGCCCATGAGGATCTTGTCCTTGGCCTTCTCGAAATCCTGCATCTCCACGGTGCGGGCGTTGCGGCGCGCCGCCATCAGGGCGGCCTCGTTGCACAGGTTGGCCAGGTCGGCACCGCTCATGCCGGGCGTGCCGCGGGCGATGATGCTCGGGGCCACGTCCTGGCCGATCGGGATCTTGCGCATGTGCACGTTCAGGATCTGCTCGCGGCCACGGATGTCCGGCAGAGTCACATACACCTGGCGGTCGAAACGGCCGGGGCGCAGCAGGGCCGCGTCCAGGATGTCGGGGCGGTTGGTGGCAGCCACCACGATCACGCCCAGGTTGGTCTCGAAACCATCCATCTCGACCAGCATCTGGTTCAGGGTCTGCTCGCGCTCGTCGTTGCCACCGCCGAGGCCGGCACCGCGCTGGCGGCCCACGGCGTCGATTTCATCGATGAAGATGATGCAGGGGGCGTTCTTCTTGGCGTTGTCGAACATGTCGCGCACACGGGCCGCGCCCACGCCGACGAACATTTCCACGAAATCGGAGCCCGAGATGCTGAAGAACGGCACCTTGGCTTCGCCCGCGATGGACTTGGCCAGCAAGGTCTTGCCGGTGCCGGGCGGACCGACCAGCAGCAGGCCGCGCGGAATGCGGCCGCCGAGCTTCTGGAACTTCTGCGGGTCTTTCAGGAAGTCCACGACTTCCTTGACTTCTTCCTTGGCCTCGTCGCAACCGGCCACGTCCGCGAACGTGACCTGGTTGTTGTTCTCGTCGAGCATGCGCGCCTTGCTCTTGCCGAAGCTGAAGGCGCCGCCCTTGCCGCCGCCCTGCATCTGGCGCATGAAGTACACCCACACGCCGATGAGCAGCAGCATGGGGCCCCAGCTGACCAGCAAGGTCATGAGCAGGGAGCCTTCTTCACGGGGCTTGACGTCGAACTTGACGTTGTGGCTGATCAGGTCGCCCACGAGGCCGCGGTCCAGCACCGATGCGTTCGTGCGGATCTTGCGGTCGTCGTTGGTGACGGCCACGATCTCGCCGCCGCTCAGCCCCTCGGGGATGGTGGCGCTCTTGATACGGTTGTTACGAACTTCTTCGAGGAATTCGGAGTACCCGATATGTCCTGCGCTGGCGCCGCCACGGGTGTCAAACTGCTTGAATACCGTGAACAGCACCATGGCAATGACCAGCCATACGGCAATTTTTGAAAACCACTGATTGTTCAAGCGGGGCTCCAGTTGCAAGGGAGAGAGGGCGACGGTCACAAAGCCGTCACGGCCTATATGTGGCCCATTTTAGGTCTTTCAAGCCAAGGCGCCATGGCTATTCCCCCTAGCGGCCATGGGCACCGCGCGGGATTTGCGGGGGTTTGTCACAAATCGGCGCTCTTTTCAACCGATTCACCTCCTCGGCACACCCTTTGTATTTTGAACTACCTGCTGCCGACGGCCCACGAAACTGGCGCAAACCAAGCCAGTGCTCCCGCGCAAGGGCCGCCCCGCCGCGCTGGGAGCGTCCCCCTCCCCGCATTGCGCAGCAATGCAGGAGAGAGGGGGAAGGCGCGAAGCGACTCAGAGGGTGTTTATTTCAACCCCATGCCGACCAGGAAGGTTTCTGACGATTTATCGCGCGATGCCTTGGGCTTCACGGGTTTAACCACCTTGAAGGTCTGCTTGAACAGCGTGACCAGGTCGCTGTAGCCGCTGCCGTGAAAGAGCTTGACCACCAGCGCCCCATCGGGCTTGAGGTGGGTGGTGGCAAATTCCACCGCCAGCTCCACCAGATGGGAAATGCGGGCCGCGTCGGCCGATTCAATGCCCGAGAGGTTGGGCGCCATGTCCGAGACCACCACATCCACCACCCGGCCGTCCAGCGCCGCCTCCAGCTGTGCCAGCACCGCCTCTTCACGAAAATCCCCGTTCAGGAAGGTCACGCCCTCGACGGGCTCCATGGGCAGGATGTCCAGGGCGATGATGGTGCCGTTGAGCTGCCCCGTGGCCGCGCCGCCCGGCGACAGGCGCCGGCGCACGTACTGGCTCCAGGCGCCGGGCGTGGAGCCCAGGTCCACCACGGTATTGCCGGGCTTGATGAGGTGCAGCTGCTCGTCGATCTCCTTGAGCTTGTAGGCCGCGCGGGCCCGAAAACCCTCTTTCTGGGCCAACTTGACGTAGGTGTCGTTGACGTGGTCGTTGAGCCACGCCTTGTTGACCTTTTTGCTTTGGGTTTTAACTTTCATTGCGTTTTTCTTTCAGCCTCGATAATACGGCCCATGCCCCAAATTCAATTGACTCCCGCCGAGCGCCGGGAATACCGCGCCGATGCCCACCACCTCAACCCCGTGGTGCTCGTGGGCGGCGATGGCCTGACCCCCGCCGTGCAAAAGGAAATCGACGCCGCCCTGAACGCCCACGGGCTGATCAAGGTACGCGTCTTCAACGACGACCGCGCCGCGCGCGAGCTGATGTACCAGCAGCTCACGGCCGACCTGAACGCCGCGCCCATCCAGCACATCGGCAAGCTCCTGGTGCTGTGGCGCCCCCAGCCTGCCAAGGAGCGCACCATCGACGAGGACCGCATGCCCGGCCCGCGCGACGTGAAGGTCCTCAAGTACAGCAAGCGCGCTGGCCAGCGCCCCGAAGTCAAGCAGCTGCGCGTGCTGGGCAACCAGCGCCTGACGCCCGGCGGCCAGATCAAGCGGGCCAAGAAGCCCAAGCTGAAATCCGTCAAGAAACGCCAGGCCGACTGATCCGCATGGTCGCCGCCACGCCTGCAGGCAGCGCTGCGGCCCCCGGGGGCCAGCGCCACATCCTCTGCATGAAATGGGGCACGAAATACGGCCCCGAATACGTCAACCGGCTCTATGCCATGGTGCGCAGGCACCTGTCGGGCGACTTCCGGTTCATCTGCCTCACCGACGACAGCGCCGGCATCCGCAGCGAGGTGCAGTGCCTGCCCATCCCGCCACTCGACCTGCCCGCTGGCATCCCCGAGCGCGGCTGGACCAAGCTCGTCACCTTCAGCGCGGACCTCCATGGCCTGCGCGGCACGGCCCTGTTCCTCGACGTGGACGTGGTCGTCACCGGCCCGCTCGATGATTTCTTCACCCAGCCGGGCGAATTCCTCATCATCCACGATTACAAGCGCCCTTGGCGCGTCACGGGCAATTCGTCCGTGTACCGCTTCGAGCTGGGCGCCCATCCGGACGTGCTCGCCTACTTTCGCGGGCATTTTGCCGAGATCCGCGAGCAGTTCCGCAACGAGCAGGCCTACCTGTCGGACTTTCTGCACCGCCAGGGCAAGCTCGCCTACTGGCCTGCGGCCTGGTGCCCGAGCTTCAAGTACCACGGCATCCCTGCCTGGCCCAGCAACTACTGGAAGGCGCCCTTCGTGCCACAGGATGCGCGCATCGTGATCTTCCACGGCGAGTGCAACCCCCCCGACGCGCTGGCCGGCCGGCGCAACCGGCGTTTTCGCTACATTCGCCCCGCCACCTGGGTGGCGGAGCACTGGCACGAGTAGGCGGATTCAACGACCGGGCTGCGCCGGCCCGGCCCCGTCTTCGGCGGGAGCGACCGCAACCTGCACGGTACGCCACAGCACCACCAGCGCGCACACCCACTGCAGCACGTACATGCCGGTGCCCACGGAATGCCACAGGCGCAGGTCCTGCCGCGCCACGATGCGCGGCGACACACCGAACTGCACCAGCAGCGCGAGGAGCAGGCCGCCGAGCACGAAGCCCAGGACAGCCTTGGCCCAGGGCTCCTGGAACTCCTCGTGCCGGCGCCGGGAGATGAGCAGCAGCAGCATGCAGCAGGCCACGGTGACCCAGGTCTGCGCGGCGAACAGCTTCGCCGCCATCTGTCCGGCGATCGCGGCCGAGGGCAGGTGGGCGAACAGCAGGGGCACCACCAGGAAACCCACGGTGGTCAGGCTGCCCCACCACAGGGCGGCGGCCAGGGCCGGAAGGCGCGCAGCGATCATGAAATCAAAAAAGGCCTTGGCCTCAGATATAGCTGACGGCGACGACCTCGTAGCGGCGGATGCCACCGGGCGCCTGCACTTCGGCGGTATCGCCCTCTTCCTTGCCGATCAGCGCGCGCGCAATGGGGCTGGAGACGTTGATCAGGCCCTGCTTGAGGTCGGCCTCGTCCTCGCCCACGATCTGGTAGGTCACCGTGTCGCCGGACTCTTCGTCTTCCAGCTCCACCGTCGCGCCGAACACCACCTTGCCGCCCGCGTCCACGGCGGTCGGGTCGATGATCTGCGCGGCGGACAGCTTGCCCTCCACTTCCTGGATGCGGCCTTCGATGAAGCCCTGGCGGTCCTTGGCGGCTTCGTACTCGGCGTTTTCGCTCAGGTCGCCCTGGGCGCGGGCGTCGGAAATGGCCGTGATCACCCAGGGGCGGTCCACGGTCTTCAAGCGGTGCAACTCTTCGCGCAGCTTCTCCGCGCCGCGCTTGGTGATGGGAATGGTGGTCATGTCCGTCGTTGTTCCGGGTTGTCAAAAAAACGACACCGCCGGGCGCAGGCCGGGCGGTGTCATGGACATGATTATGCCGCGTGTTGGGCGCGGGTCCAAGCACCCCAAAACACCCGCAGGAAGAGGGCCGTTTTTCAGTCCCGCCCGGCGCGCTCGATGCTGGCGGCTGCCAGCGCCGGGTCGGAAAAGCAGATCTCGTGGCTGCCCTGGCACTCCACCAGGCGGAACAGGCCCAGCCGCTCCGACAGCCTCGGGTGCCAGGGCAGGCTGTGGGGCAGCGCCACGTCCTGCTGGGCATTGAGGTAGCTCTTGCCGATCTCCAGTGCGGCCAGGGGCACCGGCAGGCGGGCCGGTTCGGTGAAGGTGCGGTAGGGGTGCGGGTTGAGCAGCGCATAGCTGCTTTTCGCCAGGGCCTCATCGGCATCGTTGATGAAGGCCTCGCGCCAGATGGGGTACGGCAGCATCACCGCATTGCCGTTGGCCGCCGCCACCTGGTCGAACAGCGCGCGGTAGTGGGGCGGCACCAGGTCGTTGAGGCATTCGCCGTCCTGCGGCACGAAGGCGTTCCAGTACACCAGCCGGCGGATGCGCCCCGGCAGCCGTGCAGGCATGTGGCTGATGACCATGCCGCCATAGCTGTGGCCGACCAGGCGTACCTGATCCAGGTTCTGCCCTTCGATGAAGGCCGCGAGCGAATCCACCGCGTCGGCCAGACCCGTGGCCGCGCGATCATCGCCCGGCCGGTTGCCGGCCAGCGTGGGGCAGTGCACGGTGTGGCCGCGTGTGCGCAAATGGCCCGCAGTGGCCTCCATCTCGGCGCCGGTGTGCCATGCGCCATGGACCAGGACATAGGTATCTGCCATCGTTGTCTCCTTCATCGGATTTGCCAGGCCGGGCGACATGCCCGGCCCTGGCGATAACCTTATGCAGAAGACGCGGGGCTGGATGGCCTGTATGTGCCAGCGTGCTGTGCCATGCGTGCCAGCAAATCAGCCGCCGCGCCGCCACTGGGCGGGTGGCACCCCCATGGCGCGCTGGAAGGCGCGCGCGAAGTGCGATGCATCGGCAAAACCGCAGCGCCGCCCGATCTCGGCCACCGCTACATGGGCCAGTTGGGGCCTGCGCAGCAGCTCGCCCGCACGCACGAGGCGCATCTGGCGCAGCGTGCCCGCAAAAGTGCCTCCCTGGGCCGCAAAGGCACGGTGCAGGGTGCGCAGGGAGACACCGGCCTCCTGCGCAAGCGCCTGGGCCGACACGCCTGGCTGGTCGATGCACCTGCGCAGCAGCGCGCACAGGTGGGCATGCAGGCCCTGCTGCGTCGAGGTCGTCGGCATCGCAGGCGGCTCCAGCGCAGCGCCCAGCAAGGCCCCCAGGTGGTCCGACAGCAGCGCGGGCGGCAGGGCCTTGGCCGAGGCCGGATCGCGCGCGAGCTGCACGGCCAGGGCGCCGAGGCTCTGGCCCCAGCCCTGGTCGCGCCAGGCCACACGGGGGCCGCGCGCCTCGGCCTGCGCCAGCCACTGGCCCAACCAGGCGCGTGGCAGCTGCAGCGAGACGCAGCCCACGCCTTCGGGAAAGTGCAGTTCGTAAGGCCGGGCCGAGTCCACCAGCACCACGTCACCCGCGCGCAGGTGGGCCACCTGCCCGTCCTGGCGCACATGCCACGCGCTCTCGGCCTGGGCAATCAGGTAGAACGGCAGGTTACGGCTGCGTGCAATGCCCGCTGGCGTGCGGTACACGTCCTGCGTGGAGGCGCGCACCTGGTTGACCGACAGGGCCTGCACCGCCAGGCTCTGCAGCACCCCGCCAAACACAGGGGCCTCGCGCGAGCTGCAGTCCATCTCCAGAAAGGCTTCGCAGATGGCGCCCACCCAGTAATCCAGGCGCGCCGCGGGCGCGACCACATCGGTCGTCCACTGGCGCAATGGCGACGGGGCGAAAGCATGGACTGCGGGCATGGTGCCAATCTAACGGCAAGCGCCACGGGCAGGCAACAGGGCTTGCCCGCCCCGCTGCGCCATGAAAAAAGCCCCGTGGAGGCAGCCAGGGCTGCGCTCCACGGGGCCTTGGTGCCGTTGCCGGCGCCGGATCAGGCGGCAGCCAACTGCGCGTGCAGCTCCTGCACCGAATACACGTCCAGGTTGTCCAGGTACTTCATGCCTTCCACGGCCGCCTCGGCACCGAAGATGGTGGTGAAGGTGGTCACGCGCGCCAGCAGCGAGGAGGTGCGGATGGTGCGCGAATCGGCGATCGCGTTGCGGCGCTCTTCCACGGTGTTGATGACCATCACGATCTCGTTGTTCTTGATCATGTCCACGATGTGCGGGCGGCCCTCGGTCACCTTGTTGACCACCTGCACCGCCACGCCGGCCGCATCGATGGCGGCGGCCGTGCCCTTGGTGGCCACGAGCTCGAAGCCCAGGGCCACGAGCTGGCGCGCAATGTCGACGGCACGCGGCTTGTCGGCGTTCTTCACGGTGAGGAACACCTTGCCCGAGGTGGGCAGCTTGGTGCCCGCGCCGAGCTGGCTCTTCACGAAGGCTTCGCCGAAGGTCTTGCCCACGCCCATGACTTCGCCGGTGGACTTCATCTCGGGGCCGAGGATGGTGTCCACGCCGGGGAACTTCACGAAGGGGAACACGGCCTCCTTCACGCTGAAGTACGGCGGCGTCACTTCCTTGGTGATGCCCTGCGAGGCCAGCGTCTGGCCGGCCATGCAGCGCGCGGCCACCTTGGCCAGTTGGATGCCGGTGGCCTTGCTCACGAATGGCACCGTGCGCGAGGCGCGCGGGTTCACTTCGAGCACGTAGATCACGTCCTTGCCATCGACTTCCTGGATGGCGAACTGCACGTTCATCAGGCCCACCACGCTCAGGCCTTCGGCCATGGCGGCCGTCTGGCGCTTGATCTCGTCGATGGTAGGCTGCGACAGGTAGTACGGGGGCAGCGAGCAGGCGGAGTCGCCGCTGTGCACGCCGGCCTGCTCGATGTGCTCCATCACGCCGCCGATGAAGGTGACACCGGCGGAGTCGCGCACGCAGTCCACGTCGCACTCGATGGCATTGCTCAGGAAGCGGTCGAGCAGCACCGGCGAGTCGTTGCTCACCTTCACGGCTTCGCGCATGTAGCGCTCAAGGTCGCGCTGCTCGTGCACGATTTCCATCGCGCGGCCGCCCAGCACGTAGCTGGGGCGCACCACCAGGGGGTAGCCCAGGGCGGCGGCCTTTTCCAGGGCTTCGGGCTCGGTGCGGGCCGTGGCGTTGGGCGGCTGGCGCAGGCCGAGCTCACCGAGCAGCTTCTGGAAGCGCTCGCGGTCTTCGGCCGCATCGATCATGTCGGGGCTGGTGCCGATGATCGGCACGCCTTCGGCTTCCAGGCCCAGGGCCAGCTTCAGGGGCGTCTGGCCGCCGTACTGCACGATCACGCCGACCGGCTTTTCCTTGTCCACGATCTCCAGCACGTCTTCCAGCGTCACGGGCTCGAAGTACAGGCGGTCGGAGGTGTCGTAGTCGGTGGAGACGGTCTCGGGATTGCAGTTGACCATGATGGTCTCGTAGCCGTCCTCGCGCATCGCCAACGCCGCGTGCACGCAGCAGTAGTCGAACTCGATGCCCTGGCCGATGCGGTTGGGACCGCCGCCAAGCACCATGATCTTCTTGTTGTTGGTCGGCTCGGCCTCGCACTCGTCCTCGTACGTGGAGTACAGGTAGGCGGTGTTGGTGGCGAACTCGGCCGCGCAGGTGTCCACGCGCTTGTACACCGGGCGCACGTTGAGCGCACGGCGCGCTTCGCGCACGGCCTTCTCGGTGGTCTTGAGCAGCTTGGCCAGGCGGCGGTCGGAAAAGCCCTTTTGCTTGAGCGTGCGCAGCGTGCTCGCATCGATCGCGGCCAGTGCGCCCTCGCCCTTCTCGGCCGCGAGCTGGTCGATATCGAGCTCGATCTTCACGATCTGCTCGATCTGCACCAGGAACCAGCGGTCGATCTTGGTCAGCTCGAACACCTCGTCGACCGACAGGCCCATGGCGAAGGCATCGCCCACATACCAGATGCGCTCGGGGCCGGGCTCGCCCAGCTCCTTTTCGAGCACTTCGCGGTCCTGGGTCTTCTCGTTCATGCCGTCCACGCCCACCTCCAGGCCGCGCAGGGCCTTCTGGAAGGATTCCTGGAAGGTGCGGCCCATGGCCATGACCTCGCCCACGGACTTCATCTGCGTGGTCAGGCGGCTGTCGGCCGTGGGGAACTTCTCGAACGCGAAGCGCGGGATCTTGGTGACCACGTAGTCGATGGAGGGCTCGAACGAAGCGGGCGTGACGCCGGCCGTGATCTCGTTGCGCAGCTCATCGAGCGTGTAGCCCACCGCCAGCTTGGCGGCCACCTTGGCGATCGGGAAACCCGTGGCCTTGGAGGCCAGCGCCGAGGAGCGCGAGACGCGCGGGTTCATCTCGATCACGACCATGCGGCCGTCCTTGGGGTTGATCGAGAACTGCACGTTGGAGCCGCCCGTGTCCACGCCGATCTCGCGCAGCACCGCCAGCGAGGCGTTGCGCATGATCTGGTATTCCTTGTCGGTCAGCGTCTGCGCGGGGGCCACGGTGATCGAGTCGCCGGTGTGCACGCCCATCGGGTCCAGGTTCTCGATGGAGCAGATGATGATGCAGTTGTCCGCCTTGTCGCGCACCACTTCCATCTCGTACTCTTTCCAGCCGAGCAGCGACTCTTCGATCAAGAGCTCGTTGGTGGGAGAGGCTTCCAGGCCGCGCTTGCAGATGGTCTCGAACTCTTCGGGGTTGTAGGCAATGCCGCCGCCCGTGCCGCCCAGCGTGAAGCTGGGGCGGATCACGGTGGGAAAGCCCACCTGCTTTTGCACGCCCCAGGCCTCTTCCATGCTGTGGGCGATGCCCGAGCGTGCCGAGCCCAGGCCGATCTTGGTCATCGCGTCCTTGAACTTCAGGCGGTCTTCGGCCTTGTCGATGGCCTCGGGCGTGGCGCCGATCAGCTCGACCTTGTACTTGTCGAGCACGCCGTGGTGCCACAGGTCCAGGGCGCAGTTGAGCGCCGTCTGCCCTCCCATGGTGGGCAGGATGGCGTCGGGGCGCTCCTTGGCGATGATCTTCTCGACCGTCTGCCAGGTGATGGGCTCGATGTAGGTCACGTCGGCCGTGGCCGGGTCGGTCATGATCGTCGCGGGGTTGCTGTTGATCAGGATGACCTTGTAGCCCTCTTCGCGCAGGGCCTTGCAGGCCTGCACGCCGGAGTAGTCGAACTCGCAGGCCTGGCCGATGATGATCGGGCCAGCGCCGATGATGAGGATGCTTTTGATGTCTGTACGTTTTGGCATGTTGCGTCGATCAGTCGATCGTGGGTTCGGCTGCCTGGGGGCTGGCGGGCGTGGCGGCTGCAGCAGCGTCGCGGCGCGTGTTGATCTTGGCGATGAGTGCCTGCGCGCGCTCGGGCGGCAGGTTCTTCTGCATCAGCTGCAGCAGTCCATCGCCCTGCACCAGGGGCAGCAGCACTTCGGTTTCCGCGTCATAGAACGTCGCGTCCCACTCGGCCATGGCTTCGGCGAAGGTCTCGTCGTCCCAGGTCTTGCCCTTGGCCACCAGCGTGACCAGCGGCATGGCCTTGTTCTCGATGAAGGACTTCTTGTAGGGCTTTTGCGCCCAGCGCTCGATGAACCATTCGCGGTGCGGCGACGGCAGGGTCAGCACGCGCTTGTGGATGGCTTTTTCGAGCGAAGCCTGTGGGAAGCTGAAGAGTTTCATGGCGCAGTTCCTTGGGTGGGCTTATTGGGTGCGCGCGCTCCGCATCGCGTCGGTGAAGCGGTCGAACAGGTAGGCGATGTCGTGCGGGCCGGGCGATGCCTCGGGGTGGCCCTGGAAGCAGAACGCCGGCTTGTCCGTGCGCACCAGTCCCTGCAGCGTGCCGTCGAACAGGCTCACGTGCGTGGCGCGCAGGTTGGCGGGCAATGAGTCCATCTCCACCGCGAAGCCGTGGTTCTGGCTGGTAATGCTCACGCGGCCGGTATCGAGATCCTTCACGGGGTGGTTGGCACCGTGGTGGCTGTGCGTCATCTTGAAGGTCTTGGCACCGGCGGCCAGGGCCATGATCTGGTGGCCCAGGCAGATGCCGAAAGTGGGCATGCCGCTCTCGACGATGGTGCGCGTGGCCTCGATGGCATAGTCGCAGGGCTGCGGGTCGCCAGGGCCGTTGGAGAGGAACACGCCATCGGGTTTCATGGCCAGCACTTCGGCGGCAGGCGTCTGCGCCGGCACCACGGTGACCTTGCAGCCGCGCTGGGCGAGCATGCGCAGGATGTTCTTCTTGACGCCGTAGTCGTAGGCCACCACGTGGAACTGCGGTGCATCGAGCCTGCCGTAGCCCTTGCCCAGCGCCCATTCGGTCTCGGTCCACTCGTAGGCGGTCTTGGTCGAGACCACCTTGGCCAGGTCCAGCCCGGCCATGTTGGGTGCGGCCTTGGCAGCGGCCAGGGCTTCGTCGATCAGCGCCTGCGTCACTTCCTGGCCTTCGGCCAGACCAACGATGGCGCCGTTCTGTGCGCCCTTTTCGCGCAGCAGGCGGGTGAGCTTGCGGGTGTCGATGTTGGAGATGGCCACGGTGCGTTCGCGCACCAGGTACTGCGACAGCGTTTCGGTGGAGCGGAAGTTGCTGGCCAGGAGCGGCAGATCCTTGATGATCAGGCCTGCGGCATGGACCTTGTCGGCTTCGATATCCTCGGGGCTGACGCCGTAGTTGCCGATGTGCGGATACGTCAGGGTGACGATCTGCTGGCAGTAGCTCGGGTCGGTAAGGATTTCCTGGTAGCCGGTGATGGAGGTGTTGAACACCACCTCGCCGACGGTGGTGCCGGTGGCACCGATCGAATTGCCGATAAAGACCGTGCCGTCTGCGAGCGCCAGGATGGCGGGCGGGAAGGTTCCCTTGAGAGACAAAAGCACTGGGTTCTCCGAATGGTTACGGTCGCCCGGAGTCGCAGGAAGAGGTCCTGGGACTGCTGTTTGTGGGAGGTTTGCTTTGGGTGCGGCCGGGCGACGTGTTTGCGGGAAAGCCTCCAATTGTAGCCTGAGAGGCCCATCTTGCCGGATTGACCCGCCCTATTGCCCCTCATTTGGCGCCACTTGCGGGCTGCCGGGCCGCAGCCCAATGGTCACCCAGGCTCTGCGCTGCGCTATCACTTGCATAGCAATTTTGATTGTAACAAGCGGCGACAGCTGGTGCCTGTGTCTGCGCTGCTGTTTGCGACGGCACTGCACCGCACGGGGCAATGGCCCTCCCCCGACGCCGACACGGGATCCGAGACGCTTTTCACGAACCGACACAACTTGTCGGCGCGCCGGGCGGGCCGCGACAGGACCCTCCGCTAGACTTTCCGGCATCGTTTGACACCACCAAGAGAGACGGGATGACCAAGACTTCGATCGCGCTGGCGTGCGCACTGATTTCCACACTGGCAAGCGCGCAGGACCTGGCGGCCTACCCGCAGGTGTTCTCGGGACCGCAGGGCCTGGAAGTGGTGCTGGCACCGACCACGGACGGCAAGGCCGCACTGATGCGCGTGAGCGGCGTCAACCACCCCATCGACAAGGTGATCTTTCTGGGCAAGCTGGAGCAGCGTGGCAGCGGCGGCGAGGCCTACGTGACCACTCTCGACGGCCGTGACTGGGGCCTGGTGCACAAGCAGGCCAACCGCTATGGCGGCGGTGAGCGCCATGTCACCTACCTGCCGGGCCGCCAGGGCGCGGTGGACCTGGCCTTCGACGAAAAGAAGAGCAAGGCCCTGAACACCGCCGAGTTCAAGGCTGCCTACGCGCGCCAGCAAAAGGACGGCGTGCAGGAGAAGCTGGCCCGCTTCGACCGCGACAAGCACCTGGCCTCGGCGCAGGCGGATCTGGCCAACACCGACACCTCGGCCAGCGCCGCCTGCGGCAGCCCGGTGAAGACGGCAGTGGACTGGAAGTCCATCGACGATGACAAGCTCAAGAAGCTCAGCATTGCCAGCTTCTGCGGCGAGGTGGCCTCGCAGATGGACAGCATGTGCAAGGGCCATGCCGGATTCAAGGCCAAGGCCGCGTCGCTGGGCCAGGTCCAGTGCCAGTTCGGCGCCGAGATGAAGCTGCGTGTGGAGGGCCAGAAGCTGGTATTCACCACGCACCAGGATGCGCCCAACCAGGGCGACTTCGTGCAGCAGTTCCTGCGCAACCAATAAGCCGGCAGGAGCGCCGCTCAGCGCCCCGCCGCCAGCGCGCGTTGCGCTGCGCTCGCGTGCAGGCAGATGGCCGCCGCGGCGCCCACGTTGAGCGACTCCTCTCCGCCGGGCTGGGCGATGCGGATGTGTTGCGCGGCACGCTCCTGCAGCACCGGGCCCACGCCCTGCCCTTCATGGCCCATGACCCAGGCGCAGGGCCAGGGCAGGTCGGCACGGTGCAGGTAGTCACCCTGGTGCGAACTGGTGACGAGCATGGGCAGCTGCAGGCCCGCCAGGTCCTCGTTGGCCAGGCCCTCGACCAGTTCGAGCGCAAAATGCGCCCCCATGCCAGCGCGCAGCACCTTGGGCGACCACAGCGCGGCGCTGCCCTTGAGCGCCAGCACCTGCCGAAAGCCAAAGGCCGAGGCACTCCGCAGGATGGAGCCCACGTTGCCCGCATCCTGCACACGGTCGAGCACCACGGCGGCCACGCCGGGCCGGGGGGCCTTGCCTTCGGGCAGGTCGAGCACGAAACCCATCTTCGCTGGCGACTCCAGGCCGCTGATGTCGGCAAACAGCGCGTCGGCCAGCACCACCACCCTGGGCGCCGCCTGGCCCCACTCGGGCTGGGCCGCGGGCCACAGCGATTCGGCGAACACCGCCACGGCAGGCGCCACGCCGCGCTCCAGCGCCGCGCGGCACAGGTGATCGCCTTCGAGCCAGACACGGCCCTGCTTGCGGTAGGCGCCGTTGTCCTGCGCCAGGCGGCGCAGGTCCTTGACCCAGGCGTTGTCGCGCGAGTGGATGGTGGTGATGGAAGATGATGTCATGGGGCGGAAAAAAGCGGCCGCAGGCCGCCGGGCATCATGCGCTGATGCCTTCGAAGGCGGGCTGCACCAGCACCTGCGCCACGGGCGCGAACGAGCGCCGGTGGTGGATGCAGGCGCCATGGGCACGCAGGGCTTGCATGTGCACCACCGTGCCATAGCCCTTGTGGGCCGAGAAGCCATAGTGCGGAAAATGCGCGTGCACCTCCTCGCACCAGCGGTCGCGGTGGACCTTGGCGAGGATGGAAGCGGCGGAGATGGACTTGACCAGCGCATCGCCCTTGACGATGGCCTCGGAGGGCACATCGAGCCGGGGCAGCTGGTTGCCGTCCACCAGCACGCGCACGGGTTTCAGGCGCAGGCCCATGACGGCACGGCGCATGGCCAGCAGCGTGGCCTGCAGGATGTTCAATCGATCGATTTCCTCCACGCTGGCCTCGGCAATGGCAAAGCACAAGGCCTTGGCGCGGATCTCGTCGAACAGGGCCTCCCGGCGCAGCGCCGTGAGCTTCTTGGAGTCATCGAGCCCGGCGATGGGGCGCAGGTCGTCGAGGATGACGGCAGCCGCGACCACGGGCCCGGCCAGCGGGCCGCGGCCGGCCTCGTCCACGCCGGCCACCAGGCCGGGCGGGTGCCAGTCCAGGCTCACCTGTTCAGACAGCAGCGGCGGTGGCAAGGATTTTCTCGATCGCATCGGCAGCCAATTGGGAAGTGTCGCGCCGCAAGCTTGCATGCAGCGCGGAAAAACGCTGTTCCAAAGCCGTGATGGTAGCGGGATGCTGCACTTTTGCGTCAAACCATTGCAGCGTCGCATCGCACAGCGCCTGCGGCGTGGCGGCATCCTGGATCAGTTCAGGCACGACGAACTCGCCGCACAGGATGTTGGGCAAGCCCACCCACGGCTGCAGCTGCTTGCGCTTCATGAGCCACCAGCTCAAGGGGTGCATGTGGTAGCCGATGACCATGGGGCGCTTGAACAAGGCCGCCTCCAGGGTGGCCGTGCCGCTGGCGATCAGCGTCACATCGCACGCCGCCAGCACGGCGTGCGACTGGCCGGTGACGATCTGCAGCACATCGGCCACGCCGTGTGCGCGCGCGGCTTCTTCGATGCGCGATTGCAGCGCGGGCACGGCCGGCACCACCATGCGCAGCTTCGGGCGTGCTTGGCGCAGCAACGCGGCAGCCTGGAAAAAAGCGGGGGCGATGTACTGCACCTCGGCAGAGCGGCTGCCGGGCAGGATGGCCAGCACCTCATCGGCATCCGCCAGGCCCAGGCGCGCACGCGCAGCGCTGCGGTCCGGCACCTCGGGGATCACGCTGGCCAGCGGGTGGCCGACGTAGGTGGCAGCAATGCCATGGCGCGCGAGCAGTTCGGGCTCGAACGGGAAGATGCACAGCACATGGCCGGCGCTCTTGCGGATCTTCTCGACGCGGTCGGCCCGCCAGGCCCAGATGGAGGGGCAGACGAAGTGCACCGTGGGGATGCCGGCGGCGCGCAGGTCGGCCTCCAGCCCCAGGTTGAAATCGGGCGCATCCACGCCGATGAAGATGTCGGGCCGCTCGGCCAGCAGGCGTGTGCGCAGTTGCTTGCGGATGCCCAGCAGCTCGCGCAGGCGGCGAAACACCTCCATGCTGTAGCCGTGCACGGCCAGCTTGTCGCTGGGCCACCAGGCCGTGAAGCCGCGCCGGGCCATCTGCGGCCCGCCGATGCCATGGGCGGTGGTGGCCGGCCAGCGGGCCTGCACACCATCGAGCAGCAGGCCGGCCAGCAGGTCGCCCGAGGCTTCGCCAGCGACCATCGCCACGCGGGGCGCCTTGTCCTTCATGCAGCAGTCTCTTGGTGGGGGATCAGCGCGCGATGCCGTGGGCCGCGCTGCCGAGGAAAGCATCCATCAGCGCCACGTCGCCAGCCGCCTCGGGCATGTCCTGCGCCAGGGCGAGAATCTGCTTGCGCGCCTCGTCCAGGGTCAGGCCCTGGCGGTACAGCAGCTTGTGCATCTCGCGGATGGCAGCGATGCGCTGGGCCGAGAAATCGCGCCGGCGCAGGCCCACCAGGTTCACGCCGCGCACGGCCAGCGGACTGCCGTCCACCACCATGTAGGGCGGCACGTCCTTGTTGACGTGGCTGGAAAAACCGACCATGGTGTGTGCACCGACACGCATGCGCTGCAGCACGCCCGTGAGACCGCCCACGGTGGCCCAGTCGCCCACCTCCACGTGGCCGGCCAGCGTGGTGTTGTTGGCCAGGGTGGTCTGGTGGCCGATGGTGCAGTCGTGCGCCACGTGCACGTAGGCCATGATCCAGTTGTCGTCGCCCACCGTGGTCTCGCCGCAGTCCTGCACCGTGCCGGTGTTCAGCGTGCAGAACTCGCGGATGGTGTTGCGGTCGCCGATCACCAGGCGGGTGGCTTCACCGGCGTACTTCTTGTCCTGCGGAGCGGCACCCAGCGAGGCGAACTGGAAAATGCGGTTGTCCTGGCCGATGGTGGTGTGCCCCTCGACGACGCAGTGCGCACCCAGCGTGGTGCCGGCACCGATCACCACGTTGGGCCCGATCACGGCATACGGCCCGACCAGCACCGAAGGGTCCAGGCGGGCGCCCTCGGCGACCACGGCGGTGGGATGGATATTGCTCACGTTCGACACCGACTGGAAGGAATCAACCCACCTGGCGCATGGTGCACATGAGTTCGGCCTCGCAGGCCACCTCGTCGCCCACACTGGCCAGGCCCTTGAACTTCCAGATGCCGCCGCGCACGCGGTCGATGGTGATCGTGAGGATCAGTTGATCGCCCGGCTCCACCGGCCGCTTGAAGCGCGCACCGTCGATGCCGACGAAGTAGTAGATATTGTTCTCGTCCGGCACCTTGCCCATGGCATCGAAGGCCAGCAGCCCGGCGGCCTGGGCCAGGGCTTCGAGGATCAGCACACCGGGCATCACCGGACGGCCCGGGAAGTGCCCCATGAAGTACGGCTCGTTGAAGGTGACGTTCTTGATCGCCTTGATGCGGGTGTTGCTCTCCAACTCGATCACCTTGTCCACCAGCAGGAAGGGGTAGCGGTGCGGCAGTTGCTTGAGAATCGCGTGAATATCCATCATCGAGTTGTTCTTCCGTTCATGCTGCCTTGAGAGCCTGCTCCAGCGCCTTGATGCGCTCTCGCAAGCTGTGCAGTTGTTTGAGTGTTGCAGCGTTTTTTTCCCACCGCGCATTGTCGTCGATGGGGAACATGCCGGTGTACTGGCCAGGCCGGGTCAGCGAGCGGGTGACGACCGTGGCCGCCGAAATGTGCACGTTGTCCGCCAGTTCCAGGTGGCCCAGCACGATGGCGCCACCACCCACGGTGCAGTGCGCGCCGATGGTCGCGCTGCCGGCCACGCCGACGCAACCGGCCATGGCCGCATGCTTGCCGATGTGCACGTTGTGGCCGATCTGGATCAGGTTGTCGAGCTTGACACCATCCTCGATGACGGTGTCGTCCAGCGCCCCGCGGTCGATGCAGGTGTTGGCACCGATCTCGACATCGTTGCCGATGCGCACCGCGCCCAGCTGCTCGATTTTGACCCACTGGCCCTTCTCGGGCGCAAAGCCGAATCCGTCAGCACCGATCACCACGCCCGCGTGGACGATGCAGCGCTCGCCGATGCGGCAATCCTCACCGACCGTGACGCGGGATTTGAGCACCGTGCCCGCACCGATGTGCGCACCGCGCTCGACCACGCACAAGGGGCCGATGGTGGCACTGGGATGCACCTGCGCCGACGCATCGACCACCGCGCTGGCATGCACCCCACCCTGCCCTGCAGGTGCCGTGTGCTGGCGCCACAACTGCGTGGCGCGGGCGAAGTAGACATAGGGGTTGTCCGCCACGATGCAGGCGCCGCGTGCGACGGCGGCCTCGCGCATCGCCGGGGCCACAATGACACAGGCCGCCCGGGAGGCGGCCAGTTGCTGCTGGTAGCGGGGGTTGCTCAGGAAGCTGAGGTCACCCGGCCCCGCAACCTCCAGGGGTGCGATGCGGGAGATGACGGTATCACCCGCCCCCCCCTCCAGCGTGCCCCCCAGCGCATCGACGATGTGCCCGAGACGCAAGCTCACACGCCACCTGCCCAGCGCTGGAGCCGCTGCTTACTTGGCAGGCGCTGCATTGAGCGCCTTGATCACCTTGTCGGTGATGTCGTGCTTGGGATTGATGTAGGCGACTTCCTGCAGGATCACGTCGTACTTCTCGGCCTCGGCGACCTGCTTGACGACCTTGTTGGCGCGCTCCTGCAAGGCTGCGTACTCTTCGTTGCGGCGCGCATTCAGGTCTTCCTGGATCTCGCGGCGCTTGCGCTGGAAGTCACGGTCCTGGTCCACCAGTTGGCGCTGGCGGATGGCGCGCTGGCTTTCGGCCAGCGTAGGGGCTTCGCGCTCGAATTTTTCGGAGGCGGTCTTCAGGGCATTGCCCATCTCCACGAGATCCTTTTCGCGGCGCGTGAATTCCTGCTCGAGCTTGGCCGACGCCGCCTTGGCCGAGTTGGCCTCGCGCAGGATGCGGTCGGTATTGATGAAACCGGCCCTGAAGGACTCTTGGGCTTGCGCGGGAACCGCCATGGCAAGGCTGCCAAGCAACATGACCAGGGCGAAATGGCGGGAAAGGGAGTTCATTAGAAAGACGTTCCAATCTGGAATTGCAGTTTCTGGATTCTATCGCCAGCAAACTTGCGCACCGGTTGTGCAAAGGCAAGACGCAACGGGCCCAGTGGGGAAATCCAGCTCAGGCCCAGCCCCACGGAGGCTCGCATGTCGTTGGCGGTTACTTTTTCATGCTCGCCATACACATTGCCTACATCCAGGAAGGTAAAGACGCGCAGCGTACGGTCGTTGCCCGCACCCGGGAAGGGCGCGATCAACTCGGCATTGAGGGTGACCTTCTTCGGGCCACCCAGGGAGGAGCCCGTCACGTCGCGCGGGCCCAGGGTGCCCTGGTCGAAACCACGCACCGAGCCGAGACCGCCCGAGTAGAAGTTCTTGAACACGGGGAACGGCCGGCCATTGAGGCCCTTGCCGATGCCCAGTTCACCGTTGAAGGCCAGCGTGAAGCGCTTGTTCAGCGGAACATACTGCTGGTACTGGTAGTTGGCGCGCACGTAGCGGGCGTCGCCCGCCACCGACCATTCGGAGTTCAGGCGCTGGTAGCGGCCCGAGTTGGGGGCCAGCGCGCTGTCGCGGTCATCGCGCGACCAGCCAATGGTCAGCGGGATCGAGGTGCTCTTGTAGCCGAAGTTGTCGGCATAGGACAGGTAGGTGGCCGGGATGTTGGTGC
This sequence comes from Acidovorax sp., assembly GCF_034519795.1. Classification (GTDB taxonomy): domain Bacteria; phylum Pseudomonadota; class Gammaproteobacteria; order Burkholderiales; family Burkholderiaceae_C; genus Acidovorax. The sequence goes on along the minus strand of NZ_JAXHOB010000024.1, from coordinate 97,717 downwards.
CGGGCTTGATGGTGGTCTGCTCCAGGCCGGCCCCGAAGAACACCGTATCCGTCTCGCTGAAGGGCACGCCAAAGCGCATCGAACCACCGGTGGTCACCAGTTGGTAGTTGCCGCCCTGGTCCTCGTAAGGCTTGTCGGTGCGGTAGTACAGGTCCACCGTGCGCGAGATGCCTTCGTCGGTGAAGTAGGGGTTGGTGGTGCTGAACACCAGCGTGCGGCGGTACTTGCTGGTGTTGACGTCCACGCCTAGGTAGTTGCCCGAGCCGAAGAAGTTTTCCTGCTTGATGCCGAAGGACAGGGACACCTTCTCGGCGCTCGAGAAGCCCACGCCCATCTGCAGCGAGCCCGTGGGCTTTTCGGCCACGTTGATCACCAGGTCCACCTGGTCGGGCGAGCCGGGCACCTCCTGCGTCTCGACGTTGACTTCGGTGAAGAAGCCCAGGCGGTCGACGCGGTCGCGCGAGAGGCGGATGCGTTCGCCGTCGTACCAGGAGGCCTCGTACTGGCGGAATTCGCGGCGGATCACTTCATCGCGCGTGCGGTTGTTGCCGCTCACGTTGATGCGGCGCACATAGGCGCGGCGCGAAGGCTCGACCTGCAGCACCAGGGCCACGCGGTTGTTCTCGCGGTCGATCTCGGGCACGGCCTCCACGCGCGCAAAGGCGAAGCCGAAGCGGCCGAAGTACTCGGAGAAGGCCTTGGTCGTCTCGGTCACCTGGTCGGCGTTGTAGGGCTCACCGGGGCGAATGGTGATCAACGACTTGAATTCATCCTCGCGCTCCAGGTAGTTGCCTTCGAGCTTGACACCCGAGACCACGAAGCGCTCGCCTTCGACCACGTTCACGGTGATCGAGATGCCCTGTTTGTCGGGCGAGATCGCGACCTGGGTGGACTCCACGCGGAACTCCAGGTAGCCGCGCTGCAGGTAGTAGGTGCGCAGGGTTTCCAGGTCGGCATTGAGCTTGGCACGCGAGTAGCGGTCGGACTTGGTGTACCAGCTGAGCCAGCCACCCGTGTCCTGGTCGAACAGGCCCTTGAGCGTGGATTCGCTGAAGGCCTTGTTGCCGACGATGCGCACCTCGTTGATGCGCGCAGGCTCGCCCTCGACGACCGAGAACGTGAGGTTCACGCGGTTGCGCTCGATGGGCGTCACCGTGGTCACCACCTCGGCGCCGTACAGGCTCTTGTTGATGTACTGGCGCTTGAGCTCCTGCTCGGCGCGGTCGGTCAGCGCCTTGTCGTAGGGACGGCCTTCGGTCAGGCCGACTTCGCGCATGCTCTTCTTGAGGGCATCCTTGTCGAACTCGCGCGTGCCCGCGAAGTCCACGTCGGCGATGGTGGGGCGCTCCTCGACCACCACCACCAGCACATTGCCCGAGGCTTCCAGGCGCACGTCCTTGAACAGGCCCAGGCCGAACAGCGCGCGGATGGCCGCAGCGCCCTTTTCGTCGTTGTAGTCATCGCCCACGCGCAGGGGCATGGATGCGAAGATGGTGCCGGGCTCCACGCGCTGCAGGCCCTCCACGCGGATGTCCTGCACCTTGAAAGGCTCCAGTGCCCACGCCGCGTTGGCGACAAAGACCATGGCTGCAATGGCCGATGCGGTACGCACGCCCAGGCGATTGATTGGATTTTTCATGAATGAAGCTGGAGCCGCCCTTGCAAGGCAAGGGCAGAAAAATGGTTAGCCAAAAAGCCGGGTGATATCGTTGAACAGGGCAATGGACATCATCAGGAGCAGCACCGCGACACCACCGCGCTGCAGCCGCTCCAGCCATGCGTCCGACACTTGCTTGCCCGTCACGCCCTCCCAAAGATAATACATCAGGTGCCCACCGTCCAAAACAGGCAGCGGCAGCAGGTTCAGCACCCCCAGGCTCACGCTGATCAGCGCCAGGAACACCAGGTACTGCGTGAGGCCCAGGCTCGCCGAACGGCCGGCGTAATCCGCAATGGTCAAGGGCCCGCTGAGGTTCTTGAGCGAAGCCTCGCCGATCACCATGCGCCCCATCATCTTCAAGGTGAGCAGCGAGACATCCCAGGTCTTGACCACGCCGGTCCAGAAACCCTCGATCACGCCGTATTCAACGGTTACAAATTCGGGCGATGCCCCCACGTAGGCACCGATGCGGCCGACCGTTGCGCCGAGCTCGGGATGGGCATCGGGCAACACCTCCAGCGTGAGCGAACTACCGCCGCGGTTGACCAGCCAGGGTTGCGCCAGCGGCTCCGTGCCACGCATGGACTGGCGGATCAGCTCGCGCAGCTGCTGGCCGTCGACCACCTCGGTGGCGCCGATCTTGAGCACCACATCCCCCTGCTGCAGGCCCGCGCGCTCTGCCGCGCCCTTGGCCATCACCTCGCCCAGCACCGGGCGGGTCCAGGGGCCGAGGATGCCGATCTTGCGGAACAGCTGGGCATCGGCCTCGCGTGCGTCGATCCTGGACATGTCCAGCACCAGCTCGCGGTGCGCGCCGGTCTGCGGCTGCACGTCCAGGCGCACGGGTTCACCCTCCAGCGCGCCACGGGTCAGCAGCCAGCGCAGGTCTTCGAACGAGCGCACGGGCTCCAGCTCGTCCGAACCCAGGGCCGCGCGCTGCACCAGCTCGCCGCCACGCAAGCCGGCCGCCTGTGCCACCGAGCCAGCCACGGGGCTGGCCAGCACGGCCTTGGGCTCCTCGACGCCATTCCAGTTGACGATGGAGTAAAGCAGCACCGCCAGCAACAGGTTGGCAAGCGGGCCGGCGACCACGATGGCCGCGCGCGAGCGCAGCGGCTGGGTGTTGAAGGCCAGGTGGCGCTCTTCGGGCGCCACGGGCGCCTCGCGCTCGTCGAGCATGCGCACATAACCGCCCAGCGGGAAGGCACCGAGCACGAACTCGGTCGGCGAGCCCTTTGGCCGCCAGGTGAACAGCGGCTTGCCGAAGCCCACCGAAAAGCGCAACACCTTGACACCGCAGGCCACAGCCACGCGGTAGTGGCCGTACTCGTGCACGGCAATCAGCAGCCCCAGGGCAACAATGAACGCAACAAGGGTCAGCAGCATGGAAGGCTCCGTGGGTCAACAGGGACAGCAGCGGCGGCCATCGAATGGGGTCGGTCAGGCGGCCAGCAGGCCGGCGGCCTGCTCTGCCGCCCTGCGCGACTGGGCGTCCAGATCGAGCAGCGCTGCCAGGGAATCCGGCTTGGAGGGCGAAACCGCATCCAAAGTTGCAAGGTTGACGGCGTGGATGTGGTCGAAACGCAATCTGCCCGACAAAAACCGCCCCACCGCCACCTCGTTGGCCGCGTTGAGCACCGCCGTCGTGCCCTCGGCGGCCTTGAGCGCCTGCCAGGACAGGTGCAGGCCGGGGAAGCGGATGGCGTCGGCATCCTCGAAGGCCAGCGCGCTCAGGGCCGAAAAGTCGAGACGGCTGGCGCCACTGGCGATGCGCTCGGGCCAGGCCAGGCCCACGGCAATGGGCACGCGCATGTCGGGCGTACCCAACTGCGCGAGGATGGAGGAGTCCTTGAACTGCACCATCGAGTGGATGATCTGCTGCGGGTGGATCACCACCTTGATCTGGTCGGGCGCCAGGTCGAACAGCCAGCGCGCCTCGATCACCTCGAGCGCCTTGTTCATCATGGTGGCCGAGTCGACCGATATCTTGCGCCCCATCGAGAAATTGGGGTGCGCACAGGCCTGCTCGGGTGTGATCTGCGACAGCGTGGCCGGGTCGCGCTGGCGAAACGGCCCGCCCGATGCGGTCAGCAAAATGCTGTCCACCCGGTCCGGCCAGGTGGTGGCATCCTCGGGCAGGCACTGGAAGATGGCCGAGTGCTCGCTGTCGATGGGCAGCAAGGTGGCGCCACCCTCCTTCACGGTCTGCATGAACAGGCCACCGCCCACCACCAGGGCTTCCTTGTTGGCCAGCAGCAGGCGCTTGCCCGTGCGGGCCGCCGCCAGGCAGGGCGCCAGACCCGCGGCACCGACGATGGCCGCCATCACGGCATCCACATCGGGGTGCGAGGCGATGGTCTCCAGCGCATCGGCCTCGTAGAGCACGCGCGTGGCCAGGTGGTTCTGGCGCAGCTTTTCCTCGAGCTCGCGCGCATGGGGGGCACTGGCCATCACCGCGAAGCGCGGGTTGAACTGCGCACACTGCGCCAGCATCAGGTCCACCTGGGTGGCCGCGCTCAGCGCAAAGATCTCGAAGCGCCCGGGGTGGCGCGCCACCACATCAAGGGTGCTGGTCCCGATGGAGCCGGTGGAACCGAGGACGGTAAGCCGTTGTTTCATAGAGGGGTCGTCAGGCTCGTGAGCATCATCGCCAGGGGAAGGGTGGGCAGCAGGGCATCGACGCGGTCGAGCACACCGCCGTGGCCGGGCAGCAGCCCGCTGCTGTCCTTGACGCCGGCGCTGCGCTTGATGAGCGACTCCACCAGGTCACCGGAAACACTCATCGCCGTCATGAACAGCGCCGCCACTACCAGCAGCCACCAGCCCTGGCGGGCCATGCGGCTGTAGAAACTGAGCACCTCGGCCTGCCAGTGGGCATCGGCCGCCACCCAGGCGAAAGACAGCACCAGCACGCCGGCCAAACCACCCCACACGCCTTCCCAGCTCTTGCCGGGGCTGATGGCGGGGGCCAGCTTGCCCTTGGTGAAGCGCAGGCCGAAGGCGCGGCCCGCAAAATAGGCAAAGATGTCGGCCACCCAGACGAGGACCAGCACCGACAGCAGAAAGTTGATGCCCACATGGCGCGCCTGCACCACCGCGAGCCAGGCCAGCCAAAGGGCCAGCACGCCGGCCACCAGGCGCACGGCCGCCGGGATGCGCGGCCAGCCGGGTACGCCGGCACGCAGCAGCCAGGCCGTCCCCAGCACCCACAGGGCGCCGCCCACGATCCACAGCACCGTCAGCGGCTGCGCGAGCCAGCCCAGCCACCAGGAGCCCAGGCACAGCGCCACGCAGGCGGCCCCCACGGCCAGCGAACCCGCCTGGCCAAAGCCGCACAGGCGGCCCCATTCCCAGGCACCGGCGGCCATGAGCACCAGCACCACCACGGTAAACGGCAGGGGCGAGCTGTAGAACAGCGCTGGCAGCAGGATGGCCAGCAGGACGAGGGCAGTGATGACGCGCTGTTGGAGCATGGGGCCTTTCAGCCCGGCATCGGATCGGGATGCGCGGACAGGAGCTGTTCAGAGGTTTTGCCGAAGCGGCGTTCCCGCGCACTGTAAGCCGCAATGGCTTCGTCGAGTGCGGATTCGTCGAAATCCGGCCACAACCGGTCGCTGAAGAACAGCTCCGAATAGGCCACCTGCCAGAGCAGGAAGTTGCTGATGCGCATTTCCCCGCCGGTGCGGACCACGAGGTCCGGGTCGGGCACATGGGACATGCCCATGGCCGCATTCAGGCTGGCTTCGGTGATCGGCTCGCCTTTGTCGGCGAGCGCCGCAGCGGCCTGGGCAATGTCCCAGCGCCCGCCATAGTTGAAGCAGACGTTGAGCACCAGGCGCGTGTTGTGGGCCGTGGCAGCCTCGGCCTGGGCCAGGCCGTCCTGCACCTTGGCCGAGAGGCCGGCGCGCGCACCCACGAAGTACAGGCGCACGCCATCCTTCATGAGCTGGGGCACCTCGCGCGCCAGCGCCATGGCCAGCAGTTCCATGAGGCCGGAGACCTCTTCGGCCGGCCGGTTCCAGTTTTCGGAGGAGAAGGCGAAGACGGTCAGCACGCCCACGCCGCGCTGCACGCAGGCACGTGCACAGCGGCGCAGTGAATCGACCCCTTGCTTGTGGCCGGCCAGGCGCGGCAGAAAGCGGCGCGTGGCCCAGCGGCCGTTGCCATCCATGACGATGGCGATGTGGTGCGGCACCACCTGCGGTACAGACATGTAGAACGATCGGGCCCGTGAACCGGGGCTCAGACCGCCATGATTTCCTGTTCCTTGGCCGCCACCAGCGCATCGACTTCGGCGATGTGCCGGTCGGTGAACTTCTGCACGTCGGCTTCGGCGCGCTTCTGGTCGTCTTCGGAGGCCAGCTTGTCCTTGACCAGTTTCTTGACGGCTTCGTTGGCGTCGCGGCGCAGGTTGCGGATGGCGATCTTGGCGCTCTCGCCCTCGGTGCGCGCCAGCTTGGTCATTTCCTTGCGGCGCTCTTCGCTCATCGGCGGCATGGGCACGCGGATCAGGTCGCCCATGGAGGCCGGGTTCAGGCCCAGGTCGCTTTCGCGGATGGCCTTCTCGATCTTGGCGCCCATGCCCTTTTCCCAGGGCTGCACGCTGATGGTGCGCGAGTCGATCAGCGCCACGTTGGCCACCTGGGAGAGGGGCACGAAGGAGCCGTAGTACTCGACCTGCACGCTATCGAGCAGCGAGGGGTTGGCGCGACCCGTGCGGATCTTCTGCAGGTTGTTCTTGAAGGCCGAGATGGACTGGTCCATCTTGGTTTCTGCGTTCTTCTTGATGTCGGCAATCGTCATGTTTTTCTCCTCGGGGCGGACCAGAGACGGGCCGGCACGCAGCCAGCCCGTGCATCGTCATCAGGCGTAGACCAGCGTGCCTTCGTCCTCGCCCATCACCACGCGCTTGAGTGCGCCGTGCTTGATGATCGAGAACACCCGCACCGGCAGCTTCTGGTCGCGGCACAGGGCGAAGGCGGTCGCATCCATGATGCCCAGGTTGCGGGACATGGCCTCGTCGAAGCTGAGCTTCGTGTAGCGCGTGGCCGTGGGATCCTTCTGGGGGTCGGCAGTATAAACGCCGTCCACCTTGGTGGCCTTGAGCACCAGCTCGGCGCCGATTTCGGCACCGCGCAGGGCTGCAGCCGTGTCGGTGGTGAAGAAGGGGTTGCCCGTGCCGGCCGCGAAGACCACGACCTTGCCCTCTTCGAGGTACTGCAGCGCCTTGGGGCGCACGTAGGGCTCGACCACCTGTTCGATGGCGATGGCGGACATCACGCGGGCGATCAGGCCCTGCTTGTCCATCGCATCGGCCAGGGCCAGCGCGTTCATCACGGTGGCCAGCATGCCCATGTAGTCGGCGGTGGCCCGGTCCATGCCGACCGAGCCGCCCGCGACGCCACGGAAAATATTGCCCCCACCGATCACCACCGCCACCTGCACGCCCAGGCGGGTGACCTCGGCGATCTCCTCCACCATGCGCACGATGGTGGCGCGGTTGATACCGAAGGCGTCATCCCCCATCAGCGCCTCACCAGACAGCTTGAGCAGGATGCGCTTGTGGGCTGGTGCAGCGTTGGACATGGGAAATTTCTCCGGTAGGTGGTGCAGGGCTTTGGTGGGGTTGTTGCGGGGAACGATCAGGCAGCGGCCTTGGCGGCAGCCACCTGGGCGGCCACTTCGGCTGCGAAGTCGTCGACCTTCTTCTCGATGCCTTCGCCCACCACGTACAGGGTGAAGCCCTTGACGGTGGTGTTGGTGGCCTTGAGCATCTGCTCGACGGTCTGCTTGCCGTCCGCAGCCTTCACGAAGACCTGGTTGAACAGCGAGACTTCCTTGAGGTACTTCTGCACGCCGCCTTCGATGCGCTTGGCGACGATTTCGTCGGACTGCACGGGCTTGCCTTCGGCTTCGGCCTTGGCCTTGTCCTCAGCGGCCTTGGCAGCAGCCACCGAGCGCTCTTTTTCGATCAGGTCGGCAGGCACGTCGGCGCTGGTCAGGGCCACGGGCTTCATGGCAGCGACGTGCATGGCAACGTCCTTGGCTGCCGTTTCGTCCCCTTCGAACTCGACGACCACGCCGATGCGCGTGCCGTGCAGGTACGAGGCCAGCTTGCTGGCGCCGCTGAACTGCTTGAAGCGGCGGAACGACATGTTCTCGCCGATCTTGCCGATCAGGCCCTTGCGCACGTCTTCCAGCGTGGGGCCGAAGCTGTCTTGCTCATAGGCCAGTGCGCCCAGGGCTGCCACGTCGGCGGGGTTGTGCTTGGCGATCAGTTCGGCAGCGGCGTTGGCCAGTGCGATGAAGCTGTCGTTCTTGCTCACGAAGTCGGTTTCGCTGTTCACCTCGACCAGGGCGCCGGTGGTGCCGCTGATGTAGCTGGCGACCACGCCTTCGGCGGTGATGCGCGAGGCGGCCTTGCCGGCCTTGGTGCCCAGCTTGACGCGCAGCAGCTCTTCGGCCTTGGCCATGTCGCCATCGGCTTCCGTCAGGGCCTTCTTGCATTCCATCATCGGGGCATCGGTCTTGCCACGCAGTTCGGCAACCATGCTTGCGGTAATTGCAGCCATCTTTGTTCCTTCGGTGTTCAGTTCAGTGAGTCTTCAGATTCGGGCTAAAAAAAAGGGGGCTAACCAGGAGCCCCGCTTTTGTTCGCGACGGATCGCGCAGCCGGGCTATCAGGCAGCGGCTTCTTGCACTTCCACGAATTCGTCGCTGCTCTCGGAGGTAGCGGCCTTGACGACTTCGTTCACTGCGTTGGCACGGCCTTCGATGATCGCGTCGGCGATGCCGCGGGCGTACAGCGTCACGGCCTTTGCCGAGTCGTCGTTGCCGGGGATCACGTAGTCGATGCCTTCTGGCGAGTGGTTGGTGTCGACCACGCCGATCAGCGGGATACCGAGCTTCTTGGCTTCGGCCACGGCGATCTTGTGGAAGCCCACGTCGATGATGAAGATGGCGTCGGGCAGCGCAGCCATGTCCTGGATGCCGCCGATGTCCTTCTCGAGCTTCTCGATCTCACGGGTGAACGTGAGCTGTTCCTTCTTGCTCAGGCTGTCCAGGCCGGTTTCCAGCTGGGCCTTCATGTCCTTCAGGCGCTTGATCGAGGTCTTCACCGTCTTGAAGTTCGTCAGCATGCCGCCCAGCCAGCGCTGGTCAACGAAAGGAACACCGGCGCGCAGGGCTTCGGTGGACAGGATTTCGCGGGCCTGGCGCTTCGTGCCGACCATCAGGATCGTGCCACGGTTGGCAGCCAGTTGCTTGGCGAACTTCTGTGCTTCCTGGAACAGTGGCAGCGACTTTTCCAGGTTGATGATGTGGATCTTGTTGCGGTGGCCGAAGATGTAGGGGGCCATCTTGGGGTTCCAGAAGCGGGTTTGGTGACCGAAGTGGACACCGGCTTCCAGCATTTCGCGCATGGTAACGGACATAAAAATACTCCAAAGGTTAGGTCTAAAATCAGCCCCAATATTTGCCACGCCGTGTTTCCCACGAACGCTGCAACACCTTGACAGGGCTGGTTTGCGATTGGTCTTGCGAAAGCTGCCACGCGCAAAGCGCTGCTGCTCCCAGCAAAACCCAAGGATTCTAGCACACCCATGCTCCCCGACCTTCTTGCCACCCGCTCGGCCCTGCGGGCCGGCACCAGCACCCCGGCCGCCGAACTCGAACGCTGCATCGCTGCGGCAGGGGCACCGGCCAATGCCCATACCTTCCTGCAAACCCATTTCGACACCGCGCGCACCACCGTGGTGCAGCCGGGCATGGCGCAAAAGCCCCTGGCCGGCCTGGCGGTATCGATCAAGGACCTGTTCGACATCGCCGCCCAGCCCACGGCAGCGGGCTCCACGGCGCTCGCCGGCAGCCCCCCGGCACAGCTGGACAGCCCGGCCGTGGCACGGCTGCGCGCCGCGGGCGCGAGCTTCATCGGCCGCACGAACATGGTCGAGTTCGCCTTTTCCGGCGTGGGGGTGAACCCCCACTTCGGCACGCCCGCCGCCTGGGATGCGCGCTTTGGCGCCCTGCCCGGCGAGGCGCGCGTGCCCGGCGGCTCGTCGTCGGGAGCAGCGGTATCCGTGGCCACGGGCGCAGCCTTCGTGGGCCTGGGCTCGGACACAGGCGGCTCGATCCGCATCCCGGCCGCGCTCAACGGCATCGTCGGCTTCAAGAACACGCAACGCCTGGTGCCCACCACGGGCGCAGTGCCGCTGTCGACCACGCTGGACACGGCCTGCGCCATGACACGCAGCGTGCGCGATGCCATCGTGGTGCACGAACTGCTGTCGGCCACCCGCGTCACGCGCAGCCCGGCCCCGCTGGCCGGCTACCGCCTGGCCGTGCCCACCACCCTCTTCCTGGACGGCCTGGACGCCACGGTGGCCCAGGCCTTCGAGCGCACGCTCGCCACCCTGCGCCGCGCCGGCGCGCGCATCGACACCATCGCCCTGCCCGAGTCGGCCCAGCAGCCCGCGTACGGCTTCTCGCCACCCGAGGCGTATGCCTGGCACCGCGAGTTGCTGGCCGCCAAGGGCGGCCAGTACGACCCCCGGGTGCGCGCCCGCATCGAAAAAGGTGCCACGCTCGCGGCCTGGGAATACATTGCCCTCATCGATGCCCGCCGCCACTGGCAGCAGCGCATGCACGCTGCCATCGATGGCTACGATGCCCTGCTCTCGCCCACCGTGCCCATCACCGCCCCCAGCATCGCCAGCGTGGCGCCGGGCGCCGAGCGCGACGAGGAGTTCTTTCGCGTGAACACCCTGCTGCTGCGCAACACCAGCCTCGTGAACCTGCTGGACGGCTGCGCCCTGTCGCTGCCCTGCCATGTGCAGGGGGAACTCCCGGTCGGCCTCATGGTCTGGCATGGGGCGCTGCGCGACGACGGCATCCTCAATACCGGCCTGCGCATCGAAGAAGCACTGCAAGAAAAATAACAATTGCCGTTTGCTGCAAAGCAGCAAACGGCAGCCATACTTCCCATTCATGAAGATTGCCATCGTGGGCGCCGGCATCATCGGCGTCACCACCGCATACGAACTGGCGCGCGACGGCCATGAGGTCACCGTGTTCGAGCAGCGCAACGCCGCCGCCGAAGATGCCAGCTTTGCCGCCGCCGGCCTGCTGGCCCCGGTGCTGCCCACCCCCTGGTCCTTGCCAGGCATGGCGCCTGCCGCGCGGCTCCTGGGAGCGCAATCGAACGTGCGCCTGGCCCAGGGCTTCGGCCGCGCCGACGTGTCCTGGCTGTGGCACTGGAAGCGCCTGGCCAGGCGCGGCCCCGGGCCGGCAATTGCGCTCGAGCGCCTGGCCCAGTACAGCCTGGCGCGCACGCTGGAAATCGCCACCGAACACGAACTCGACTTCGAGGCCAGCCCTGGCCGCCTGCTGCTGCTGCGCACCGAACAGGACCGCGCCCATTTGCAACCCGCCTTGCAGTGCCTGCGCGAAGCGGGCGTGGCGGTGCAGGAGATCGATGCCGCCGCGGCCCAGAAGCTGGAACCCGGCCTGTCGCCCGAAACACCGCTGGCCGGCGCCATCTCGCTGCCCGGCGCCGCCGCAGGCAACTGCCGGCTGTTCGCCCAGTTGCTGCGCCAGGGCACGCAGGCTGGGGGCGTGCAATTCGCCTTCGGCACGCGCGTGGACCGCCTGTCGACCCACCCCATGGGCGTGGCGGTGCAGGGCGAGGCCACGCCGCGCCGCTTCGACGCCGTGGTGCTGTGCGCCGGCATGGCCTCGGCCGCCCTGCTGCCGGCGCTCGGCCTGCCACTGCCGATGACGCCCGTGTACGGCTACTCCGTCAGTGCGCCGCTGCGTGAAGACACGCACGCCCCGCAGGCCAGCGTGGTCGACGTGCAGCAGCAGATCAGCATTACCCGCCTGGGGTTGCGCGTGCGCGTGGCTGGAGGGGCCGAGCTGGGCAGCGCCGACGCAGAGCACCACGCCCCCTCCGTCGCGCGCCTGTACCGCGCGCTCAACGACTGGTTCCCAGGCGGCGCACAGCTCTCGGGGGGCGTGCAGACCTGGCGCGGCGCACGCACCATGCTGCCCGACGGCGCCCCTGTGATCGGCGCCAGCGGCATACCCGGCCTGTGGCTGAACACCGGCCACGGCACGGGCGGCTTTGCCCTGGCCAGCGGCAGCGCCCGCGCCATCGCCGACCTGGTGGCCCAGCGCAGCCCCGAGATCAACCTCGACGGACTGGGCATGCGGCGGTTTTGAGCCTGCAGGGAGCAGGTCGGCGCACAATGCAGCGGCCCCATTGCCCGCCTGCCATGCACCGCATCACCCCCCACCAGCCCCATGCCCTGCACCACACCGCTGCCACGCGCCGCATCGAGCGCGCAGCCGCCGCCGGCTTGCCACCCCACACGCTGATGCAGCGCGCTGGCCTGGCCGTGGCGCAACTCGCCCAGGCCCTGGCACCCCATGCACGCACGGTGTGGATCGCCTGCGGTGCGGGCAACAACGGCGGCGATGGACTGGAGGCCGCCATGCACCTGCGCCTGGCCGGGCGCCGGGTGGTGGTGACCTGGCTGGGCACGCCCGAGACCGCCCCGCCCGACGCGCGCCAATCCTGGGAGCGGGCCCTGGCCGCCGGGGTGGAATGGGCCGATGCATCCCCCACCGACCTGACCGGGGCCGACCTGTGCATCGATGCCCTGCTGGGCATCGGCATCACCGCGCCGGCACCGGGTGCCGCACCCCGCCCACCCCATGAGCGCCTGCTGGCCTGCCTGCGGCAACTGCAGGCCAGTCCGGCCCCCGTGCTATCGGTGGACCTGCCCTCGGGCCTCGCTGCAGACACCGGCCAGTTCGGCGCGGGCCTGGCGCCCGAAGCACTCCTGCACCACGCCCCCTCGCCACGCCACACGCTGAGCCTGCTCACGCTCAAGCCAGGCCTGTTCACCGCTGCCGGGCGCGATGCAGCGGGCAGCGTATGGCTCGACGACCTGGGCGTGGCACCCGGCCACGAGCCTCCCAATGCCTGGCTCACGGGCCCACCGCTGCCCGAACCCCGCGCGCATGCCAGCCACAAGGGCAGCCATGGCGATGTGGCCGTGGTGGGCGGCGAAGGCCTGGCCCAGCGCGGCATGGGCATGGCCGGCGCGGCCTTGCTGGCGGCATCGGCGGCCCTGCACCAGGGCGCGGGCCGCGTGCTGGTGGCGCTGCTGGATGCGGGCCACCAGGAGGTTGACCTTCAGCAGCCCGAGCTGATGCTGCGCCGCTTCAGCGCGCTGGAGCTGAAGCAGCTCACCGTGGTCTGCGGCTGCGGCGGTGGCGAGGCGGTGGGCAGCGTGCTGCGCGAGGTGATCGTACATGCGGCACGCCTGGTGCTCGATGCCGATGCGCTGAACCTCATCGCGCGCGACGCAGCGCTGCATGCCCTGGTGGTGGCGCGCGGCCAGCATGGCCAGCCCACCGTGCTCACCCCGCACCCGCTGGAGGCCGCGCGCCTGCTGGGCCTGACCACCACCGAGGTGCAGGCCGACCGGCTGGATGCGGCGCAGCAACTGGCAGCGCAGTTCAACTGCGTGGCCGTGCTCAAGGGCTCGGGCACGGTGGTGAGCGCGGCCGACCGCGTGCCCGCCATCAACCCCACCGGCAATGGCCGGCTGGCCACCGCCGGCACGGGCGACGTGCTGGCCGGCATGGTGGGCGCACGCCTGGCGGCGGGCGCGAGCGCGCTGCGCGCGGCCAGCGAAGCCGTCTACGCCCATGGCCTGGCGGCCGACCTCTGGCCCGAGGGCCAGGCCTTGACGGCCAGCGCACTGGCCCGGCGGATCGGCCGCTGACCGCCCCCTCCCACCACGCCCCGGGCGTCACGGCACCAGCAGCACCTCTTTCAGGGGCTTGAGCACGCTCGACGGCGTCATGCCGAAGGTCTGGCGGAACATGCGGCTGAAATGCGCCGAGTCGGAAAATGCGCCGTGCAGGGCTGCATCGGTCAGGCGCGGGCTGGTCGCGAGGCCCGCCATGGCCAGGCGCACCTGCGACCACACCCGGTAGCTGCGCAGGCTGACGCCCATCTCGGCACGGAACAGGTGGTTGAAGCGCGAGGCCGACAGCTGCACTTCGGCCGCCAGTCCATCGCGCAGGAGCCGGCCGTCCCCCGGCGTGCGCAGGGCCTGCAGGCTGTGCCGTACGCGCGCATCGAGCGGTGCCGCCGGCGCCCACGGCAACCGCAGCAGGGAATGCAGGTCGAAGTGGCGCAGATGGGCATCCATGGCGCTGCGCGCACCAACGGGAACAGCGACATCGGGAATCACGCCACCCCTTGCCTCGAACTGGCGGCGCAGGCCACGGGCCTCGCGCGAGTCGGGCTCCAGGTACATCAGCGCCACCTGCTCGCCGCAGGGGTCCAGCAGATGCTCCACCCCCGCATCGACCAGCGCGCTGTGGCAGGACTCGACAACGCCGAGCCCCAGGTGCAGCGCAAAGCGGCCCGAGAGGCCGACCAGCAGCACCGGCGCCGCATGGCAATGCCAACCCGTGGGCGGCAGGTCGCCGACATACAGGGCCCGGTCCGGGCCCAAGGTCAAGGTGTTGTGCGCTGGCATAGCCCAAACATGCAAGTTTTCAAACGGCACTCCCGGTAGCCTTCAAGCGCAATCCATCCCCCACCACGGAGACCTGTTCTTGAAGCGCATCCTCATTTCTACCGCAGCGGCACTGGCACTGGCCACCACCGCGCTCTATTACGGCACCCCCAGCCTGTTCAAGCAACCGTTGCTGGACCTCAACCGCCAGCTTTCGGGCCTATCGGCCAAGACCGTCCGCATCGCAGGGCACGAAGTGCACTACCTGGACAGCGGCCCGACCCCGCCCGGCACGCCGCAAGGCCATGGCGACCTGCCCATCATCCTGCTGCACGGCATTTTTGCAGAGAAGGACCACTGGGCGGATTTTGCGCGCCCCATCACCGCCACGCACCGCGTGATCGCCCCCGACCTGCCAGGCTTTGGCCAGAGCACGCGCGACGAGGCCCTGCCCTACGACTACGCGGCCCACACCAGGCGCCTGCGCGAGCTGATGGATGCCTGGGGCATCGACCGGGCCCACCTGGCCGGCAACTCGATGGGCGGCACCATTGCGGCGCTGCTGGCGATGGAGCACCCGCAGCGCGTGGCGAGCGTGGCCTTCATCGGCGCACCGCACGGGCTGCGCTCGCCGCAACCGAGCCGCATGGACCAGCTCATCGAGGCCGGGCAGCGCCCGCTGGTGGCCGCCGATGCCGCCGCGTTCGAGGCCATGATGGCGCTGGTGTTCGAAAAGCGCCCGTTCCTGCCCTACCCCATCCTGCACGCCAGCGAGCAGGATGCCCTGCGCAACACGGCATCCAACACACGGCTGTGGGACGCACAGCTCAAGGACCGGTACTTGCTGGGCGAGCGGCTGGCGACCGGCCTGCCGCAGCCCACGCTGGCCCTCTGGGGCGAGCAGGACCGGGTTTTCGACATTTCGGGCACCCAGACACTGGCCGCATTGCTGCCCCGCGCGCGCATCGAGCCGTTGCCGGGCATCGGCCACCTGCCCATGATGGAAGCCCCGGGCGAAACGGCGCAGCGCTACCTCGCGTTCCTGCAACAGGCAACACCGCAGGGCCCGGACCGGCGCTCAGCAATGCCCTGAAAAAAAACAGCCCGCGCAAGCGCGGGCTGTTCGGTTCGTCGGAATGCTCCAGATTCAGCCACGGCGCGGCTTGCGCCCCTTGCTGCCGGGCTTGCCCTTGGCGGCCGCCTTCTTCACCGAGGCCTTGAGCTCCTGGATCGGTGAACGCGCGGCACGCTCACGGGTGAGCGAGGCCATCTCGGTGGCCGAGGGATCGGCGGCCTTGGCCTTGGAGCGCCCGCCGCTGCCGCCTTTGCGCGGGCCCTTGCCGGAACCGCCAGGCCCGTCCTGCGACACGCCCTTGTCCTTGAGCGCGCGGCCCACCAGCTCCTCGCCTTCGCGCACCAGGCGGAAATCGATCTTGCGGCCATCGAGGTCCACGCGGCTGACCTGCACGCGCACGCGCGCGCCGATGGCGTAGCGGATGCCGGTGCGCTCGCCGCGCAGTTCCTGGCGCGCCTCGTCGAACTTGAAGTACTCGCCACCGAGCTCGGTGATGTGCACCAGGCCCTCGACGTACATCGCGTCCAGCGTCACGAAGATGCCGAAGCTCGTCGCCGCGCTGACCACGCCGCTGTACTCCTCGCCCAGGTGCTCGCGCATGTACTTGCACTTGAGCCAGGCTTCCACGTCGCGGCTGGCCTCGTCGGCACGGCGCTCGTTGGCGCTGCAGTGCAGGCCCGCGGCCTCCCAGGCCTGGACCTCGCGGCTGGGCGGCTTGACGTCCTTGCGCGGCTTGGTGCCGGGCGCCGCCACGCGCGAGGCCAGGCGCTTGGCCAGCTTGGCATGGGCCTCGCCCGGCGTGGGGAGCGAGGGCAGCTTGTACTGCGTCTTGGCCAGGATGGCCTTGATCACGCGGTGCACCAGCAGGTCGGGGTAGCGCCGGATGGGGCTGGTGAAGTGGGTATACGCCTCGAACGCCAGGCCGAAGTGGCCGCTGTTGACGGGCGTATAGATCGCCTGCTGCATGGAGCGCAGCAGCATGGTGTGGATCTGCTGGGCGTCGGGCCGGTCCTTGGTGGCTTCGGCGATGGCCTGGAACTCCGAAGGCTTGGGATCGTCCCCGATGGTCATGCCCACGGCCATGGCCTTGAGGTAGTTGCGCAGGATCTCCTGCTTCTCGGGCGTGGGGCCTTCATGCACGCGGAACAGGCCGGGCTGGCCGCCCTGGGCGATGAAGTCGGCGCTGCAGACGTTGGCGGCCAGCATGGCCTCCTCGATGAGCTTGTGCGCGTCGTTGCGCGTGCGCGGCACGATCTTCTCGATGCGGCCGTTCTCGTCGCAGATGATCTGCGTCTCGGTGGTCTCGAAGTCCACCGCGCCGCGCTGGCGCCGCGCAATCAGCAGCGCACGGTACACGTCATGCAGGTTGAGCAGATCGGGCACGCGCTCCTTGCGCTTGCTGGCCTCGGGCCCGCGCGTGTTGGCCAGGATGGCCGCCACCTCGGTGTACGTGAAGCGCGCATGGCTGTGCATCACCGCCGGGTAGAACTGGTAGGCATGCACCTCGCCCTTGGCGTTGACCAGCATGTCGCAGACCATGCACAGGCGCTCGACATCGGGGTTGAGCGAGCACAGGCCGTTGGACAGCTTCTCGGGCAGCATGGGGATCACGCGGCGCGGGAAGTACACGCTGGTGGCGCGGTCGTAGGCATCGATGTCGATGGCGCTGCCGGTCTCCACATAGTTGCTCACATCGGCGATGGCCACCAGCAGGCGCCAGCCCTTGCCGCGGCCCACGCGCGCGGGCTCGCAGTACACGGCATCGTCGAAGTCGCGCGCGTCTTCGCCGTCGATGGTGACCAGGGGCACGTCGGTCAGGTCCACGCGGCGCTTCTTGTCCTGCGGGCGCACCTTGTCGGGCAGCTCCTTGGCCTGCGCCAGGCACTCGGCCGAGAACTCGTGCGGCACGCCGTACTTGCGCACCGCGATCTCGATCTCCATGCCCGGGTCATCCACCTCGCCGAGCACTTCGGTGATGCGGCCCACGGGCTGGCCAAACAGGGCCGGCGGCTCGGTGAGTTCGACCACGACCACCTGGCCGGGCTTGGCGGCGCCGGTGGCGCCCTTAGGGATCAGTACGTCCTGGCCATAGCGCTTGTCTTCGGGCGCCACCAGCCACACGCCGCTCTCCTGCAGCAGGCGGCCGATGATGGGCTGGGGCGGGCGTTCGATGATCTCGACCACGCGGCCTTCGGGACGGCCGCGGCGGTCCTGGCGCACGATGCGCACGCGCACACGGTCCTTGTGCAGCACGGCGCGCATTTCATTGGGGGGGATGTAGATGTCGCCTTCGCCATCGTCACGGATGACAAAACCATGGCCATCACGGTGCCCCTGTACGCTTCCTTCGATTTCGTCCGACAAATGCGCGGACTGCGCGCCGGGGGTGGTTTTTTTGATATACAATCTGAGTCTTTCCTGAAATGCCCAGGTGGCGGAATTGGTAGACGCACTAGTTTCAGGTACTAGCGAGTAACATCGTGGAGGTTCGAGTCCTCTCCTGGGCACCAAGTTTAACGAGAACCGGTGATGGTTTTCAAAATATCGAAGCCGCTGTACCCACAGCGGCTTTTTTATTTTCCGCAACCCATGCATCTCGCGCCACGCACAAGCCAGGCGACGACCAAAAGATGGGCAATGCGCACGGTCCCGTGCCTGCACGACCGAACGCCATCGGCCGCATGAGGACATGCCCCGTGCGCGGTCGCTCGCACGCCGCAAAAAAGCAGCACGCGGCGAACAATTTTCAAAAAAGTGGGCAACTTTGCTGGCGACCCCAAAAAACGTTCTATAATTCAAAGCTGATCTGAAAGCCCAGGTGGCGGAATTGGTAGACGCACTAGTTTCAGGTACTAGCGAGTAACATCGTGGAGGTTCGAGTCCTCTCCTGGGCACCAAACAAAGAAAAAGCCGTTGCATTCGCAACGGCTTTTTTGTTTTGCGGCTGCACTCACAGCAGCGCAGTTCCCACCGGTGCATGGCCGATGCGCCCAGGGCCCCGGCACGCGCCCACACCCACCCTCCCATCTCACCAAATACAAAGCGCCTTCGCATCCATGCCCCAGGGCATGCACACGAAGGCGCTTCGAAGGCAGTGCAGGCCCCACAGGCCCTGCATTTACCCCTTGCTTATTTGCGCAGCAGGTTCTTGAGCACGTTCTGCAGGCGACGGGCCGTGGCGGCGTCGCTCGGGCTGGCCAGCACGCGGGCAGCATCCTGACCCCAGGTCTGCTCGGGCGCAGGGTCGTTGCGGCGCGTGAGCAACTGCAACTGAAGCAGGCGGCGCGCGGAGATATGCTCGGCCGGCGTGGGCACCTCGGCCGCCATCTCCAGGCGCAGCAGCGCTTCGGCCGCATCGCCCTTGGGCGCGGTCGACAGGGCCTGCGTCCAGGACGTGCGCACGGCCGGGGTCACGCGACCACCCAGGTCCTGCGTGCTCGGCACCTGTGCCGCGTCGCGCTTTTCCCAGGCGGTGAGCAGCTGCGTGAGCGCCTCGCCGTGGGCCTGCGCGGCCAGCTTCTTCAACGCCATCTGGGCGTGCTCCATGGCGTCGCGCTGGGCACGGAAGGCCGTGTCGCCCAGGCGCGGGCCGCGGTCTTCATAGGCCGGGCGGTCGCCGAAGCGGCCACCACGGTCACCACCCCGGTCGCCAGGACGGCCATCGCGCGGGCCGCCACGGCCTGCGTCGCCACGGCCGCCATCGCGGCGCTCGCCAGGGCGCGCGCCGCGGCCAGGGGCTGCGGGTGCGTCCTTCTTCATGCCGGGGCGGTCGTCGCCACGCACGGCCACCACGGGGCGGGCGGGCTTGGGCGGCGCCACGGGCGCGGCGGCCGGGGCCGCAGCTTCGCCGTCAGCACCCGCCTCGGCCGCAGGCGCTTCGCCCTCACCGGCTGCAGCAGCGGTTTCGTCGGCCTGCGCCACCGATGCGGCAGCGCTTTGCTCGCTCTTCTGGGCCGAAGCGGCTGCCTCGGCGGCCTGTGCCTGGCCGCGCAGTGCAGCCTCCAGGGCCTGCACCGCAGCACGGATCTGCTGCGCATCGCCCGTGGCGTTGGCGGCTTCCAGGGCCTTGGAGGCGTCGAGCACCACGCGGTCGCGCGCACTCAGTTCGGTCACGGCCTTTTCGCGGTCGGCCGACTTGCGGTTGAAGGCTTCGTCGATGGGCTTGCGGAAGGCATCCCAGAGCTTTTGCTCGTGCTTGCGGTCCAGCGGCACGGTCTGTGCCTCGGCCTGCCAGCGCTGCTGCAGCGCCTTGACGGCGTCGATGCGCAGCATGGGCGCGGCACCCAGGGCCACGGCCTCGTCGATCATGGCGTGGCGGCGGGCCAGGCTTTCCTTTTGCGCGGCTTCCAGCGGCGCGGCGGCGCCGGCGATGGCCTGCTTCCAAAGCGGCTGCAGCTCGGCAAAGATCTTCTCGCCCACGTGGCCGCCTTCGCGCCAGCGGTCACCGAACTGGTACAGCGCGCGGTTGATGCCCTTCCAGTCGCCCGAGGCGGCATGTTCCTGCGTCCAGGCCTTGACCTCTTCGATCAGGGCCAGGCGCTGGGCCTTGTGCTCGGCGGCATCGGCGCGGATCTTGTCGAGCCAGGCTTCCACGACCTTGTGCGCGGCGTTGCAGGCCTCGTCGAATTTCTTCCACAGGCCGTGGTTGGGCGCACCGCCCTGGTCGGCCTGCTTCCACTGCTCGCGCAGGGCGCGCAGGGTTTCCTGCATCTTGCGGCCACCCAGGGCCTGGCCCTCGGGGCGGTTGAGCAGGCCTTCGGCCTTGGCCACGAGGTCTTCGCGCACCTGGTCGGCACCCCAGCGCTGCCAGCCTTCGAGCTCGCCGGCAGCCACCAGGGCGGTGTGCACCTGCTGCTCCAGCGCGGCATCGATGTGCTTGCCGTGGTTCTTGAGCACGGCGCGCAGTGCGGCGGCAGCGCCGGCACTGGCCTTGCCATGGCCTTCGGCGGTTTCCTTCTCGAGCACCACCAGGGCGTCGCGCACGGCCTGCACAGCCTTGTCGCGCACTTCGGGATCGACCTTGGGTTTGTTCGGCGTGCGGGCAGGCTTGGCCGCGCCCGCAGCCGCGCCTGCGGCAGCCGCTGCCGCGGCGGCTTCGGTGGGCAGACCACGGGCGGAGCGCAGTTCATCGGCCCACACGGGCACGGGTGGCAGGGGGGCGCTGGCGTCTTCAGCGGCAGCGGCCGCCTGGGCCACGGCGGGCTGGAAGGCATCCCACACCACCAGCAGTTGGGTCCGCGAGGCATCGAGCAGCGGAGGGAAGCGCGCTTCCACGCTGGGCCAACTGGCGTCGCCCGTCAGTTCCTGGGCCTGCTCCTGCCAGCGGGCCACGTCGGCGCGCAGCAACTCCAGCGCGCCATGCGCGTCGCGCCAGGGCTTGGTGGACAGCACTTCGATGCGCTGCGCGAGCAGCACGGCAGCTTCGCGCTGCACCTGCACGCGGTGCTGCAGGTCTTCGATGACCTTCACGCGGTCGGCCACCTGCACCTTGAGCAGGGACAGCGGTTCGCGCGACAGCGGCGCGCCGGCCTTGGCCGCGTCGCGCTGCCATGCCAGGGCATCGGCGATGTTCAGCTTGGGCGCGGACAGCAGCGCCTGGGCCTTCTCGGCCCATTCGGCGGCAATCACTTCCTGGCCCTTGGCGCGGCGGATCTCGTCGAGGCGCTCGCGCACGGCACGGGCAGCGCCCTTGTCGCGGCCGCTCAGCTCCTTGAACACTTCCTGCAGTTGCTCCTGCGCAGGCTGCGTGGCCAGCCAGTCGCGGATGCGGGAGGCGCGCTCGCCCGAGGTAGCGGCAGAGAAGGCGCCGCCGGTCAGCGCATCCAGGGGATGCGCCTCTTGGGTTTTGGCCGGGGCCGGATTCACTTCAGGTGCGTCGGACATTTTGCTGCGGGAAAAAAATGGAAACATGGATCCAATGGATTACGAACGGCCATCCCTGCTCTGGATGGGTGCGCAAGGCCACCAGGGCTTGCGCCAGCCAGAGCAGGTACATGGCAGAAAACGGGCTATTTTCACCGGGTTCGTGCAGGCGGGCCACCAGCCGTCCTGGCAAGGAATCCCTCGGGGATGTCCTGTCCAGGGCCACCCGGTGTGCGGGCATCTGCACCCTGCTTCGCAGGGTTGCGGTGTCTCAGAGGGGCCTGTGCCCGCTCTGGGAATTGCCCCCATTATCTATATATATGCGGCAAGGGCCCATTCAATGCCTCAAGGCAGTTCGACAGGGGCCCATGAAGACCCGCCGAGGACCCCGCGGCGCGGCCCACAAACAAGAAAGCCCGGGGGACTTTCCGAAGTGGACAGTCTCCCGGGCTTGACGGCTGACACAACGGTCTTTGCCATCGTTTCGCAAGGCGGAGATGAGGGTCCACCATGCGAGGAGGCAAGGTATTGCCTCCAGGGGGTGCCGTGGAAGTTTCATCTGCTGCACCGCGGCACTGAATGCCCATCGGCGGGAGAGTTCGCTTCGTCTGGCGATGCCTGAAATCAACAGGCAGACGAACCTTACCAAAGTCGGCCGCCGACCTCAACCCGGTTTTGCAATGGTGCGGTAAAAGCCGATTGAATTTGACACATGGCCGTCACCGGGCTGTGCTCGGCCGGGTAACCGCTTCGGGTGAAAAAGGGCAAAACCCTGTGTTTTCTACCAGATTTATCATGCTTTTTTAATCTAACAATTCTATTTGTTAGTATTGACTAGGTATTTGGTGACCTCCTAGAATCCGCCAGCCTCAAAAATGGCTAGTAAAAACCCCAACCCGCTGCCGAACCCGGCTAAGTCAACTCACGGCCCTCTTGCTTGTTGCAGGCCCTGAAATTGATGGCGTACCAATCCAGGTGATACGCCTGATCCTGCCAACCACCCGTGGTGGCAGGGCCTCAGGGAAGCGCCCCAGAAAGGAAGAGCTATGACAGCGTCAGGAAAAATTGTCTCCGGCGTGCGAACCTTCGCAGCCGACGTGACCGAAGGTTTTCTTGAAATCACCCACAGCAGCTTCGCCCTCATCGGGCTGACCGTTGCATTCGTCGTTATCGCCTTGAGCGCCCGGCCCGACCTGCGCCAGGCCGGAGAAGAAAAGCTCATGAACTGGCTGCAGGCGCGCCAGGTCGCCGTGCTGGGCATGCCCATCGAGCCCGAAGCGAGCGAGCGCGCCACGGCCGGCAACCCCAAGGACCTGCCCAAGGAGCAGGCTGCCGTGGCGTTCTGGCTGAGCAAGAAGTACCGCGTGGCCCCCGAGCCGCTGAGCGTGCTGGTGGCCGAGGCTTATGAGCTCGGCGCCCGCAACAAGCTCGACCCGACCCTGATCCTGGCCATCATGGCCATCGAGTCCAACTTCAACCCCTTTGCCCAAAGCTCCGTGGGTGCCCAGGGCCTGATGCAGGTGATGACCACCGTGCACACCGAGAAGTACCAGAACTTCGGCGGGCACTTCGCGGCCTTCGACCCGGTGACCAACCTGCGCGTGGGCGTGAAAGTGCTGCAGGAATGCATCGCCCGCGCCGGCTCGCTCGAAGGCGGCCTGCGCTACTACGTGGGCGCAGCCAACCTGCCCGACGACGGCGGCTACACCGCCAAGGTGCTGGCCGAGCATTTCCGCCTGCGCCAGGTGGCCGGCGGCCGCGGCATGCCGACCAACCCGCCCGCCACCCTGTCCACGCAGGCGCCGGTGCAATCGGTCCCCGCGTCGGTCAAGCTGCCGGAACCCGCCTCGCCTCCTGCCAATGGCAGCAGCGAGAAGGTGGCCTTGCTCTCTCAAGCCTCCTGAGATCGACATTCGTGGGGCGGCCGCGCTGCCTGGGATACACTACGCAGGTACGCAACTGGCGATAGGCGCAGCCCCGCAACCGGGCTGCCGCTGACGTGGAAACCGACAAGGGCTTGCCTCTTGTGAACCACTGGGGAGCGTGCCGCACGGGTGTCATGCCCGCCGCGTTCAGCCGTTCGCCTGGGCAGCCCTTGTTTCAAGGGACACAAGTTCATAGGACTGCCACACATGTACGACCGCAATATTCTTGTCGAACAAGCCGACCCCGAGTTGTTTGCCGCCATCACGGCCGAGAACGCCCGCCAGGAACACCACATCGAGCTGATCGCGAGCGAGAACTACGCCTCGCCCGCCGTGATGTGGGCCCAGGGCACCCAGCTGACCAACAAGTACGCCGAAGGCTACCCCGGCAAGCGCTACTACGGTGGCTGCGAGCACGTGGACGTGGCCGAGCAACTGGCCATCGACCGCGTCAAGAAGATCTTCGGCGCCGACGCCGCCAACGTGCAGCCGCACTGCGGCGCCTCCGCCAACGAGGCCGTGTTCCTGGCCTTCCTCAAGCCCGGCGACACCATCATGGGCATGAGCTTGGCCGAAGGCGGCCACCTGACGCACGGCATGCCGCTGAACATGTCGGGCAAGTGGTTCAACGTGGTCTCCTACGGCCTCGACGCCAACGAAGTGCTGGACTACGACGCCATGGAGAAGAAGGCGCACGAGACCCGCCCCAAGCTCATCATCGCCGGCGCTTCTGCCTACAGCCTGCACATCGACTTCGCGCGCTTTGCCAAGGTGGCCAAGGACGTGGGCGCGATCTTCATGGTGGACATGGCCCACTACGCCGGCCTGATCGCCGCGGGCGTGTACCCCAACCCCGTGCCCCATGCCGACGTGGTCACCAGCACTACCCACAAGAGCCTGCGCGGCCCGCGCGGCGGCATCATCCTGATGAAGGCCGAGCACGAGAAGGCCATCAACAGCGCCATCTTCCCCGGCCTGCAAGGCGGCCCGCTGATGCACGTCATCGCGGCCAAGGCCGTGGCCTTCAAGGAAGCACTGCAGCCCGGCTTCAAAGCCTACCAGGAGCAGGTGATCAAGAACGCCCAGGTCGTGGCCGAAACGCTGACCGCGCGCGGCCTGCGCATCGTCTCCGGCGGCACGCAAAGCCACGTGATGCTGGTCGACCTGCGCGCCAAGGGCATCACCGGCAAGGAAGCCGAGGCGGTGCTGGGCGCCGCCCACATGACGATCAACAAGAACGCCATCCCCAACGACCCTGAAAAGCCGATGGTGACCAGCGGCGTGCGCATCGGCACCCCCGCGATGACCACGCGCGGCTTCAAGGAAGAAGAAGCGCGCATCACCGCCAACCTGATCGCCGACGTGCTGGACAACCCGCGCGACGAGGCCAACATCGCCGCCGTGCGCGCCAAGGTGAATGCGCTGACCGCGCGCTTCCCGGTCTACGGCTGATCCGGCGCCGCCATGAAGTGCCCTTTTTGCAGCCACCAGGAAACGCAGGTCGTCGAAACCCGGGTGTCTGAAGAAGGGGACTTCATCCGCCGCAGGCGCCAGTGCGGTGCCTGCGACAAGCGCTTTACCACCTACGAACGGCCGGAAGTGAACTTCCCGGCCATCGTCAAGAAGGACGGCCGGCGCATCGAGTACGAACGCGGCAAGCTGCTCGGCTCCTTCAACCTGGCACTGCGCAAGCGCCCCGTGAGCACCACGCAGATCGACAGCGCCATCGAGCGCATCGAGGAAAAGCTGCTCAACCTGGGCCAGCGCGAAGTGCTCTCCAGCCGCATCGGCGAACTGGTGATGCGCGAGCTCAAGAAACTCGACAAGATCGCCTACATCCGCTTTGCAAGCGTCTACCGCAGCTTCGAGGACATCGACGACTTTCGCGCCATGGTCGACGAGGTGCGCAAGTAGCACCTGCGGTGCTCGGTCGCCAGCAGACTTTGCGCGGCTGGCCGACAATGCACGGGTGAAGACCCGCCATTTCCTGCAGCTCGTGCTGCTGTCTGCCCTGTGGGGCGCCTCCTTCCTTTTCATCCGTGTCGCGAGCCCCGTGCTCGGACCCAATGTCATGGCCGCCTTGCGCATTGGCCTGGCCACCCTCACGCTGATCTTCATCATGCGCGTGGCCGGCGAGCGCTGGCCCTGGCGCCACTGGCGCGAGCTGGTGGGGCTGGGTGCCCTCACGGTCGCCATCCCCTTCCTGCTGTACTCCTGGGCGGCGCTGTACCTGCCTGCAGGCTACAGCTCGCTGCTCAACACCATGGCCGTGCCCTTCAGCGTGATCGCTGCGGCCTGGCTCAAGGAAGACACGCTGAGCGCACGCAAGTGGATCGGTTGCATCTGCGGTTTCGCGGGCGTGGCGCTCATCGTGCAGCTCGGGCCTGTGGCGCCCACGCCGGCCCTGGTCATCGCGGCGCTGGCGTGCATGACGGCATCGGCCTGCTACGGTGTTTCCACCCCGTGGATGAAGCGCGCCACCACGCGCATGCCGCCCCTGGCGATTGCGGCCGGCATCCACGGCACGGCCCTGGTCATGCTGCTGCCCGGCGCGGCCTGGAGCCTGCCGGAGGCGCGGTTCACACCCACGGCCCTGGCCGCCGTGGCGGTCATGGGCATCGTCACCTCGGGCCTGGCCTACTGGCTCAACCTGCGCGTGCTCAGCCAGGTCTCGCCCGTGGCGGCCATGAGCAGCGCCTTCATGATCCCGCTGTTCGGCGTGGCCTGGGGCCATCTGTTCCTGGGCGAAGCCCTGGGCCCGGGCATGCTCTGGGGCGGCCTGCTGGTGCTGGTGGCCACGGGCCTGGTGACCGGGTTCAACCCGCTGCGCTGGCTGGGCGCCGGATCGCGCTCGTAGGATATCGCCTACAGGCCTGTTCGCCCAGGTCCGTGGCGGCGAAAGGCCCGGGCTGCCGACAATGGCGGCATGGACCCGCAGCCGCAGCCGACCGTCGCCACATCCCTTCCCACCCACCGCGCCCCGCTGCAGCCCGAGCAGCCCCCACCCCAGCACGCCTGGCAGTTCTTTCGTGCCGGCGGCGTGGACCAGGTCATCATCCAGAGCGGCGCAGACATCGCCCACCTCGCAGAACTCGACCAGAAGCTCTGGGTGGCCCTGGCCTGCCCCACGCGCGGCATCGAGTTCGACGAGCGCACGCTGGACCTGATCGATACCGACAAGGACGGCCGCATCCGCCCGCCCGAACTGCTGGCCGCCTGCGCCTGGGCCTGCGCACAGCTGCGCAGCCCGGACGAGCTGGCCCGCCCCGGCGATAGGCTGGAGATCAGCGCCATCGACGACCGCACCGAAGAAGGCGCCGCGCTGGCCGCAGAGGCCCGGCGCCTGCTGGCCATGGCCGGCCGGCCCGAGGCCACGGAGATCGCGCTGGCCGACGTACTCGAACGCAGCCAGCAGTTGAGTGCCCTGCGCTTCAATGGCGACGGCATCATCACGGTGGACACCGCAGGCAAGGACGACAGCGTGGCGCGCGAGGCCATCGCGCACATCATCACCACGCACGGCAGCATCGCGCCCACCACCGACAAGCAATTGCCCGGCATCGACCGCCAACGCGCCGAGGCCTTCTTTGCAGAGCTGAACAAGCTCAGGGCCTGGGCCGCCCAGGCGCGCGATGCCACCACCGGCCTGGCCCTGGGGGACCGCACGCTGGCCGCCACCGAGGCCATGAATGCCGTGGCGGCCAAGGTGGAGGACTTCTTTGCCCGCACCCGCCTGGCGGCCTACGACCCGCGCGCCGCCACGGCACTGAACCCCTCGCTCGACGGGTACAGCGCCATGGCCGGCCAGGACCTGGGCCTGGCCTCGCCGGCCATCACCACGCTGCCCCTGGCCCCCATCAGCCCTGGCGGCGCCCTGCCCCTTCGGCACGGCGTGAACCCGGCCTGGGCCAAGGCCCTGCGCAACTTCCGCGAGCGCACGGTGGAGCCCCTGCTGGAGCGCAGCCAGGCCGAAAGCCTGACGCAGGACGAATGGCAGTTGATCCAGAAGTCGCTGGCGCCCTGCCAGCAGTGGTTGGCCGACCGCCCCGCCACGCGCCTCGATGCGCTGGACGAAGACGTGCGCGAGGCCCTGCTGGCAGGCGACGCCGAGCAGCGCGTGATGGCCCTGATCGGCGAAGACGAGGCCGAGCAGGCCCACAACGAGCAGGCACAGGGGCTGGAGAAGCTCTTGCGTTTCAAGCGCGACCTGCTGGAGCTGCTCAACAATTTCGTCTCGTTCTCGGCCTTCTACCAGCGCCGGGGCGCCATCTTCCAGGCCGGCACCCTGTACCTGGATGCGCGCAGCTGCGACCTGGTGGTGCAGGTGCCCGACGCCGCGCGCCACGCCAAGCTCGCCGGCTTGGCCAAGACCTACCTGGCCTACTGCGACTGCACGCGCAAAGGCCAGAAGATGGGCATCGTCGCGGCATTCACCGCGGGCGACGTGGATTTCCTCTTCGTGGGCCGCAACGGCGTGTTCTACGACCGCGACGGCAACGACTGGGATGCCACCATCACCCGCACCATCGAGAACCCCACGAGCATCCGCCAGGCCTTCTTCTCACCGTACAAGAAGTTCGTGCGCATGATCGAAGAACAGGTGGCCAAGCGCGCATCGGCCAGCGATGCGCGCGCACAGAAGTCATTGGGCACGGCCGCCAGCACCCTGGCCAGCACCGATCTCAAGACGGTGGGCACCAACGCCAGCAGCGTGACCGTGCCCGGCACCCCGCGCCGCACCGACGTGGGCACGGTGGCGGCCATCGGCGTGGCGCTGGGGAGCATCAGCGCGGTGCTGGTGGGCATCTTCGGCAAGTTCGTGGACCTGGGGGTGTGGATACCGCTGGCCCTGATCGGCATCGTGCTGGCGATCTCGGGGCCGAGCATGCTGATCGCGTGGCTCAAGCTGCGCCAGCGCAGCCTGGGGCCGATCCTGGATGCCAGTGGCTGGGCGATCAATGGGCGCATGCGGGTGAACACCCGGTTGGGGGGATCCCTGTCGCAGGTGGCCAGGGTGCCGGCCAATGCACGGCGCATGCTCGATGATCCGTTTGCGGAGTCCAAGAGCCCTGTGTGGGTGGCTTTGGGCGTGTTGGTTGCCGTGGTTGTAGTGGGGTTTGTGGCGTGGCGGGCGCATTGGCTGGATCGGTGGGTGCCGCAGATGACGGTGACGCCACCGATGGATGCACCGGCTGGTGCACCTGCGTCGGCGCCGGCTGCTTCGGTGGCTGCGCCCGCGCGTTGAGGTTTCAGGTTTCTTTTCAGCTGCGGGCGTGTGTTGAGGGCGGAGGCCGGGATGTGCGCCCGGCGGCGCACCCACCTTCTTTTGCGTCGCCAAAAGAAGGTGGGCCAAGAAAAGGCGACCCCCAGTCTGCGTCCCTTCGCTTCGCTGCGGGCAACCTGCGATGCTCGTTCCTGGGGTGGCGTCGCAGAACTCGCTGCGTTCTTCGAACTCCGCTCAAACAGCTGCGACGAGTCAGATCACGAAGTGCGTGTGTCCTTCGGCACACGCACCCACCCCAGGCCCTGCGCTTCTCGGCGCAGCCAGAAGGGGTGGGGAGCGGGGTCCGCACGGCTGCTGCTTCGCAGCTACGCCTGGGGTCGGGGACGCGCGCGGTGCGCGCTGCCGACGAGACTGGCGCGATCGTTCCACCCAGGCCAAGCGCAGCGAGGCAGTTGGGGCCGAGCGAAGCAATGGCCCGTATGGAGCCCGCTCCCACCCCCTTCTGACCGTGCCGAGAAGCGCAGGGCCTGGGGTGAGCGCGTGCCGAAGGACACGCGCATCGTCATCTGGCTCGCCGAAGCTGTTTGACCGCAGCTGCCTCGCAGAGGCAGCGCAGGGAGTTCTTCGGCGTCACCCCAGGACCGAGCATCGCAGGCTGCCCCCCTCGCCCACCGGGCGAGGGGGACACGGGCAGCGGGGTCGCCTTCTCTTTGGTGACTTTCTCTTGGCGACTCAAGAGAAAGTTACTGCGCCGCCGGGCGCACATCCCGGCCTCCGCCCTCAACCAAAGCACGCAGCAAACACAATCAACGAAGCAAGCTCACCCCCGCACAGCACCCCGCAACAAATCCGCCACCTTCATCCTCTCCAACCCCGCACTATTCCAAAACGACCCCAAACTCTCCACCCGCTCCAACAGCAACTTCTCCACCAACGGCTCAGCCGAAGTAGCCAAAGGATCCACCAGCAGCAAATACCGCGGCTCGGCCACATCCGCCGCATCGGGGTCGCTCGTGGCATCGTTGATCTGCCCGACCCAATCGAGAGACAGCAGCGCATCGAGCACCGGCTCAAGCTGCAGCACATCAAGCCGCAGCAGCAGTGCCAGTTCGCTCGCGCGCAGCCCCTTCTGCACATGGCGGCGCGCCAGGTACAGCTCCTGCAGCACCTCCACCGCCAGCTGGAAGGTCCACCCCGCCACCGTGCCGCGCCGGGCCACCCCGGCCAGCAGGCTGGGCAGGTACGCCGTGACCACCGCGCCCAGCAGCACGATGACCCAGGCCACATAGATCCACACCAGCAGGATCGGCAAGGTCGCGAAGGCGCCGTACACCACCGAGTAGGTCGGCACATTGCTCAGGTAGATCGCCAGCACGCGCTTGGCCAGCTCGATGCAGACGGCGACGAACAGCCCGCCGGCCCAGGCGTGGCGCCACTTGACCGGGGTGTTGGGCACGTAGTGGTACAGCGCCGCCATGCAGCCGGCGAGCACGAAGAACTGGATCGAATCGAACAGCAACTGCACGCCGCTGGGCAGCGCCTTCACCAGCCCGCCCGATGCCGACATGACGTACGAGGTGAGCGCCAGGCTCACACCCAGCAGCAGCGGGCCCAGGGTGATCACGGCCCAGTAGATCAGCACCCGCTGGCCCAGGGGGCGCAGGCGGCGCACGCGCCAGATGTCGTTGAGCGTGCGGTCCATGGTGAGGATCAGGGCCAGCGCCGTGGCCAGCAAAATGCTGAAGCCCGCCACGCCCAGGCTGCTGGCCTTGGCGGCAAACTGCGTGAGGTAGCCCAGCACCTGGCGCGAGATGCTGTCGGGCACCAGGCTGTCCACTAGCCAGCGCTGCAGCACGTCCTGCACCTTGCCGAAGATGGGAAACGCGGTGAACACCGCCAGCGCCACCACGAAGAAGGGCACCAGCGCCAGTGTGGTGGTGAAGGTCAGGCTGCTGGCCGTCAGGCCCAGGTGGTCCTCGCGAAAGCGCTCGCGCAGGGTCAGGGCCGTCGTTTTCCAGGGGAAATGCGACAGCTGCGTGATCAGCGCTTCGATGCGCGAGGCTACAGTCTGCAAGGTCAAGGGCATGGCCGATATGATCCTAGGCCCGGCAAGGGACCCCAGGGGGTGTGAAAACGCTGCACCGCATGAATGCGGGCAGGCGACATACACCGCGCATTGTGGGCCCAAGCGCGCGGCGGGCCGCAAGCACAATGGCAATGGAACGCCCACCGAGCCCGCCCGCCGCACCGAACCGACCCAACCGATTTTTTGGCCTCTGCGCCACCCACCGACTGCCAACTGCTGCGCCGCCACCGATGACTGCTCCCCTCCCCGTCTCCGACCACGCCATTGCCGCCACCCGCTGGGTGGCCACCGGCAGCGTGATGGCGCTGATCGCGCTGTGCCTGGCCTGGGAGCTGGTGCTGGCCCCCCTGCGCCCCGGCGGCTCGTGGATCGCGCTGAAGGCGCTGCCGCTGTGCATTCCGCTGGCCGGCCTGCTCAAGAACCGCATGTACACCTACCGCTGGGTGAGCCTGGTGATCTGGCTGTACTTCACCGAGGGCGTGGTGCGCGGCTGGGGCGACCAGCCGCCGTCGCAGTGGCTGGCCTGGGCCGAGGTGCTGCTGTGCCTGGTGCTCTTCACGGCCTGCACGCTGCACGTGCGGCTGCGCCAGCGCAATGCCAAGGCCATGGCGGCCGCCAAAGAACTGCAGGAAGGGCAGGCGCCGTCGCTCGCCGCCTGACACGATGCCAGCCCCAACCGACAATCCCCCCATCACGCTGCAATGCCCTGGCGCCTGCGCCGGGCAGCAGCCCTGACCGCCGTAGACGAAAGGCCAACGACATGACCACCCCCCTCCTCGACACCCTGCGCACCCTCGTCGGCCCGGCCCACGTGCTGACCGATGGCGATCTGACCGCCTGGGAGCAGGACTGGCGCCGCCGCGTGCGCGGCAAGGCCTTGGCGGTGGTGCGCCCCGCCAGCACGCAGGAGGTGGCCGCCGTGGTCAAGGCCTGCGCCGCGGCCGGCACGGCCATCGTGCCACAGGGTGGCAACACCGGCCTGGCGGTGGGCTCCACGCCCGACGACAGCGGCACGCAGGTGGTGCTGAGCCTCACGCGCATGAACGCCGTGCGCAGCATCGACACCGACAACCTGACCATGACGGTGGAGGCCGGCTGCATCCTGCAGAACCTGCAGGACGTGGCGCAGAACGCGGGCGTGCTGTTCCCGCTGTCGCTCGCAGCCGAGGGCAGCTGCACCATCGGCGGCAACCTGGGCACCAACGCCGGTGGCACGCAGGTGGTGCGCTACGGCAATGCGCGCGACCTGTGCCTGGGCCTGGAAGTCGTCACCGCGCAGGGCGAGGTGTGGGACGGCCTCAAGGGCCTGCGCAAGGACAACACCGGCTACGACCTGCGCGACCTGTTCATCGGCAGCGAAGGCACGCTGGGCATCATCACCGCCGCCACGCTCAAGCTCTACCCCGAGCCTGCGGCGCGCCTGACGGCCTGGGCTGCCGTGCCTTCCATGGAGCATGCCGTGGCCCTGCTCGGCCTGGCGCACAAGCACCTGGGCGCAGGCCTCACGGGCTTCGAGGTCATGGGCCAGTTCGCGCTGAGCCTGGTGGGCAAGCACATGCCGCAGCTGCGCGTGCCCTTCCTGGGCGACGAGAACGCGCCCTGGTGCGTGCTGCTCGAAAACTCCGACAGCGAATCCGAAGAACACGCGCGCAGCCGCTTCGAGGCGCTGCTGGAGACGGCCTTCGAGGCCAGCTGCGTGACCGACGCAGTGGTCGCCGAGAACCTCACGCAGGCGCAGCAGCTGTGGCACATCCGCGAGAACATTCCCCTGGCGCAGGCCGAAGAGGGGCTGAACATCAAGCACGACATCTCCATCCAGATTTCGCGCATCCCCGCCTTCGTGGCCCACACCGACGCCGTGCTGCGCCGCGAGATCCCCGGCGTGCGCCTGGTGAACTTCGGCCACCTGGGCGACGGCAACCTGCACTACAACGTGCAGGCCCCCGTGGAAGGCGACCCCAAGGCCTTCCTGCGCGACCATGAGGAGCATGTGCACCAGCTGGTGTACGACGCGGTGGCCGAGTTCGGCGGATCCTTCTCGGCCGAGCACGGCATCGGCGAGCTCAAGGCCGACAAGCTCGAGAAGTACCAGTCGCCCGTGGCCCTGTCGATGATGCGCGCCGTCAAGCAGGCGCTCGATCCGCAGGGCATCATGAACCCTGGGCGCGTGCTCAACCGCTGAGTGCCCATCCCCTTGCAGGAGCCCCGCATGACTGCTGCCCCGGCGTCCGTCCGCTCCGTCACGGAAGACGACTACGCCGCCTGGCGCCCGCTCTGGGACGGCTACAACGCCTTCTATGGGCGCTTTGGCGCCACGGCCCTGCCCGAGCACATCACGGCGAGCACCTGGCAGCGCTTCCTCGATCCCGTCGAGCCGATGCACTGCCTGGTGGCGCAAGAGGAAGGCAGCGGTGCGCTGCTGGGCCTGGCCCACTGCGTGTACCACCGCAGCATGACGCGCATCGAGCCCGTCTGCTACCTGAGCGACCTGTTCACCCGCGAGGCCGCGCGCGGGCGTGGCGTCGGCCGCCTGCTGATCGAAGCGGTGTACGAACAGGCCCGCACAGCCGGCTCCTCGCGCGTGTATTGGCAGACGCATGAGGGCAATGCGGCAGGTCGCTTGCTGTACGACAAGGTGGCCAGACACCACGGGTTCATCGTCTACGCGAAAGAGCTTTGACGCACCCTGGTTCTTGCCTCCAAACGTAAGCGCTGCAAGCGCCGGAAAAACCTTGCAGCAATACGGCCCGTAAGGCCAAAACAGGTCCGCCGCAGTGGTCCAATCAGCGCCCTTTTCGCTGCTTTGACACCCTGTTTTGAATCTGCTTTCTTCCTGGCCCCGCGCCGCGCGTGGGGCCACGGCCCTGGCGCTGGTCCTTGGCGCCGCCGCTCCCTCCCTCGCCCGCACTCCCTCCACCTTTCTCGACAGCATCCCCGGCCTGCGCAGCGCGCAGCCCAGCGGCTTCGTGCATTGCCCGCAGTTCTTCGTGGGCGGCAAGCCGCCGCCGGTGCCGCGCCGCGCCCAGCAGCGCGAGCTGTGCTACGAGGCCTTTGCCGTGCTGCACAGTGGCGAAACGCGCACCCCCGTCTACGTGGCCCAGCGCCTGAACCGCCAGGTGCTGGAAGGCGCCGACGAAAAGCGCTCGAACAAGTTCTTCGCCGATGCCCGCCTGCCCCGGGGCGAACGCGCCGAGCTCGACGACTACAAGCGCTCGGGCTACAGCCGCGGGCACATGGCACCGGCGGCGGACATGTCCACCCCCACGGCCATGGCGCAAAGCTTCTCGCTGGCCAACATGGTGCCGCAGGACCCCAGGCAGAACGGCGGCCCCTGGGCCCGCATCGAGCAGGACACGCGGCGCTACGTGCTGCGCGCCCGGGGCGATGTGTACGTGATCACCGGCCCGGTCTTTACGCAGGGCAGCCCCGCCATCGGGGTCAACAAGGTGCGCGTGCCGGCCTACCTGTTCAAGCTGGTGTACGACGCCAGCACGCAGCGCGCCTGGGCGCACTGGCAGGCCAACCGCGAGGGCGAGCGCGCGGGCCCGCCCATCAGCTACCAGGAGTTGGTAA
This sequence comes from Acidovorax sp., assembly GCF_034519795.1. Classification (GTDB taxonomy): domain Bacteria; phylum Pseudomonadota; class Gammaproteobacteria; order Burkholderiales; family Burkholderiaceae_C; genus Acidovorax. Next base: position 63,776 of record NZ_JAXHOB010000024.1, on the reverse strand, counting down.
AGCGGACGGGGGTGGAGTTTCTGCCGACCTTGGCGGCGCCGCATTGACGCCAGGGACTGTCGCAATGGAACGGCGGCACATCCCCCCTTGAGAAGGCCCAGCGAATTTCAACGCCGGGGTGAGGGACGGCCAGCCGTGGCAAGCGGCCATCCAGCCCCAGGCAAGGCGGCGCGATCCCGAAAATAGCACTCACCGGCCCTCAAGGGGACGGCGCAGGCAAGCGGGTCGAGTTCGACAACGATGGCTTCGCGTTCACCGAGCGGGCCGGTGGTGGTCTAAGGGCAGCGGCTGCCGGACATTGCTTCGCACTTCGCCATCGGGATGGACGGATGCTTGCGTTGCCTGCATGGGCTTCGCCCCCATGCAGGCAGCGGGGAGATTCAGCCCGGATTTCAGGCTTTCTCCAGGACAGCGACCTGGCGCACGCCCATGGATTCCAGGGCATCGGCCACCGCCTCCACGGCACCGGGAATGCCAGCTTCGCCGAAGTGACCAATGCAGCCTACGCGGAACGTCTCGAGCTGCGTGAGTTTGCCGGGATAGAGGATGTAGCCACGCTTTTTGACCTCCTGGTAGAACGCCTTGAACTCGTAGGCCGGGTCGGCCGGCGCATGGAAAGTGACGATGATCGGCGCCTGGATGGCCGGGTCGAGAAACGGGCGAAAACCCAATTCCGCCATTCCATCGATCAGCGCCTTGCAGTTGCGCGCGTAGCGTCCGCCGCGCGCCGAGAGCCCACCCTCTTCCAGGTACTGGGTGATCGCCGCGTCCAGCGCGGCCACGACATGGGTCGGTGGCGTAAAGCGCCATTGCGTGGTCTTTTCCATGTAGACCCATTGGTCATAGAGGTCCATGCTCAGGGAGTGGCAGTTGCCCTCGCATCGCTCCAGAACACTGCGCTTGACGATGACGAAGCCCATGCCGGGAACGCCTTCGAGGCATTTGCCGGATGCGGCGACGACTGCGTCGAAGGGCGTCTGGCGGGCATCGATCTCCAGTGCGCCAAAGGAGCTCATCGCATCGATGATCAAGCCACGCCCATGCTTGGCCACGACCATGGCGATTTCATGCAGGGGGTTGAGAACGCCGGTTCCGGTTTCGCAATGCACCACGGCGACGTGGGTGATGCTTGGGTCGGCAGCCAGGGCACGGTCCACATCGGCGGGGGATACCTGCCTGTCTTCCGTGTAGTCGATGGTGCTGACCTTGCGGCCGATCACCTTGCAGATCTTGGCCAGGCGCTGGCAGTACGCGCCGTTGTTCGGCACGAGCACATGGCCGTCGCGCGGAACGACGGTACCGATAGCGGCCTCCACGGAGAAGGTTCCGCTTCCCTGCAAGGGCACGCACTCGTGCGTGCCCGTGCCATGCACGATCTCCAGAACGTTCTTGCGGATGCGCGCGGTGATCTGGTTGAAGTCCGCATCCCACGACCCCCAGTCGCGCAGCATGGCCTGGCGCGTGCGGTCAGAGGTGGTGAGAGGGCCGGGGGTCAGCAGGATGGGGGCGGTGGTGGGGCTCATGGTTTGTCTCCAGGGCGGGGGAAGGGAACCGGGGTTGGGAGGTGAGGGTCAGCTGCGGGCCAGGTTGCGCCAGGCCTGGGTGCGTGACAACAGCACGCGCGTGAGCAGTGAATAGGCAATGCACACCAGCGTCGAGGTGATCACGATCAGGCTGGCCAGTGCCGACGCGGGGCCGATGTCGCCGGCATCGTCCAGGTGCATGATCGCCACCGAGGCGAGGATGGTCTCGGGCGTGTAGAGAAAGATCGCGCACGACAGGCTGGCCATCGACACCACAAAGAAGTAGCGCCCTATATCGAGAATGGCCGGCAGGCACACGGGCACGGTCACGCGCATGAAGGTCTTGAAGAAGGGGACCTTGAGCGACGCCGACACGGCCTCGAACTCGTTGTCCAGCTGCTTGAGCGCCGTGATGGCGGTGAGGTGGCTGGAGGTGTAGTAGTGGACGACCATCGAGATGACCAGGATCGCCATCGTCTGGTACAAAAAGTTCAGCGGATTGGCGGGGTGATTGAAGAACATCACATAGCCCAGCCCGAGCACCAGGCCCGGCACGGCCATGGACAGCACGGCCATCAGGTGCATGGCGGGCCGCATCAGGCCGAGGTCGCGCGTCTTCTCGATCAGGTAGGCGCCCACGAAGACGATCAGCGAGCCGGCCACCGCGGTGACCATGGCAACCAGCAGGCTGTTGCCGTAGGCGGCCGCCATGTCGCTCTCGATCAGCACGAAGTGGTAGTGCTTCATCGTGAACGAAAGGTCATAGGGCCACAGCGAAATCACCGAGGTGTAGATCGCCATGCCGATGGTGGCCAGAAGCAGCACGCAGACTACCGTGCAGAACAAGGTCAGCAGCGCATCCGCCAGCCGGCGCCGCTTGGGGCTGTAGGGCACCGAGCGGGCCGTGAGCTGCGCCTTGAGCTTGCGCCGCACCACGTAGTCGATGACGAAGGAGATGACCGACGGAATCAGCAGCAGCATGCCGACCACCGCACCGATGGAGAAGTTGTGCTGCCCCACGACCTGCTTGAAAACGTCCACCGACAGCACGTTGAAGTTGCCACCGATCACCTTGGGCGCACCGAAATCGCTGATCACGTAGGTGAAGACCACGGTGGCGGCACTGATGAGACCGTACTTGCACGAGGGCAAGGTGATGGTCATGAACTGGCGCAAGGGGCGGGTACGCAGCGCAGCGGCGGCCTCGTACAGCCGGCCATCGGCGAGCGACAGGGCCGTGACCAGAATCATCAGGGCATGCGGAAACGTGTTGTAGACCTCGGCGAGGATGATCCCCGGGGCTCCGTAGATGGACATGCCGCCGAGCAGGAACTTGAGCGCGCCCTGGTTTCCGAACCACTGCACGAACGATATGGCCGAGAGCAGTGAAGGCGCCAGCAAAGGGATCAGCGCGATGAGCCGAAAGACCGCCTTGAGTGGCGCCGGGATGCTGCTGCGCGTCAGCGCGTAGGCGAACACGAAGGCCAGAGGCACGGAGATCGCCACCACGGCGGCCGACACCCAGATCGAGTTCCACGCCGCGCTCAGAAGGCTGGGGGTCTTGAAGTAGGTGATGAAGTGGGCGAGGCCGACGAAGCGGCCACTCTTGTCCTGCACGGCCTGCGCCAGGATGGTCAGCAGCGGGGCCACCAGAAAGACCAGCAGCATGGCCATCACCGCCAGCAGGACGGCCCGCGCGATGGTCTCGTCACGGCTCCAGCGCAACAGGGGCTGCCGGTGGGGTGCCGCCATGGCGGCGGAGGGGCGGGACAGTGCGGTCATGGCCCGGGCCTGCGCGCAGAAAAGGCACGGATGCGGTTGGCACGCAGGGCAATGTCGATGGTGTTGCCTTCGCGGATGCCCAGGTCATGGAGCTGGTTGAGGGAAAAGTGCAGTCCCAGCGTCTGCCCATGCAGCGCATCGGCCGTGACCTCGGCAATGCACAGCCCACCCAGGAACTCGACCTTGGTGACCAGCACCTGCAGCCGGTTGGCGGTGGTGTGGTCCAGGTGCTCGACCGCACGGTCCTCGGGGCGCAAATAGAGATTCACGTCTTCGCCCGGCTCGAACCTGCCATCGCAGGCGCTGCACTCCAGCTCCATGTCCCCCACCTGGAAACGCTGGTTCCCCAGCGCCACGGAGCGCAACACGTTGACCTTGCCGACGAAATCCGCCACGAAGGGGGTGGCGGGACGTTCGTAGATGTCCATCGGTGTGCCGACCTGCTCGATCACCCCATGGTTCATGACCACGATGCGGTCCGCCATGGACAGTGCTTCCTCCTGGTCGTGCGTGACCATGATGGTGGTGATGCCCACCTGCTTTTGCAGTCGGCGGATCTCTCCACGCAGCCGGATGCGCTCCAGGGCGTCAAGTGCCGACAGCGGCTCGTCCAGCAACAGCAGGCCGGGGCGCGTGGCCAGGGCCCGGGCCAGCGCCACGCGCTGCTGCTGTCCGCCAGAGAGCTGGCTGGGGTACTTGTGGCCAGAGGTCGGCAGGCCCACGAGTTTCAGCAACTCCTCGACACGTGCCTTGATTTCCGCCTTCCTGGCGCGGCTGTTGACCAGGCCATAGCCCACGTTTTCGGCAATCGAAAGGTTGGGAAAGAGGGCGTACGACTGGAAGACGATTCCATAGTCCCGGCCATCCGGGGGCAGCCAGGAGACGTCCTTGCCGTCCTGCAGGATTTGCCCGGAGGTCTGCGTTTCCAAGCCCGCGATGATGCGCAGCAGCGTGGTCTTGCCGCAGCCCGAGGGGCCCAGGAAGCACAGCATCTCGCCCTTGTTGACACGCAGGTGCACGTCGCGCAGCGCGCTGAAGGTTTCAAAATCCTTGCGAACGCCCACGATCTCGAGCGCGGCAGGGGGCGCGGCCGGCGGTATCTGGCCGGCGATGAATCGGGTATCGGTCATGTCCATGTTTCGCACTCGTGGTTGTGGGGCTGCAGACAGCGCCCCCCGTGGGTTCTTCTGAGGGGATGCTGCCGGGCTTCTTACTTGGGCTCTGCCTTGCCTTCGTAGCGCTTGCTCCACTCGGCCAGGATGCGTTCGCGGTTCTTCGCAGCCCAGTTGATGTCGTTCTTGGCAAGCAGCTTCTCGTAGTTCTCAGGGATGCCCTCCAGCTTTGAGACCAGGCCGGGATAGGCCACGACGGCCCACCAGCGCGCCGAGATCTGATTGGCCTCCTTGCTGGCCATCCAGTCGGCGAACCGCTTGCCCTGCTCCAGCTTGGTACTGGTTTTCATCAGGCTGGTGGCTTCGATGTCCCAGCCCAGGCCTTCCTTGGGGAAGATGAGATCGACCGGCGCGCCCGATTTCTTGACCTGGTGGGCCCGGAACTCGAAGGAAATGCCGATCGGGAACTCGCCGGCACCGGCCTGCTTGCAGGGCTTGGACCCTGAGTGCACGTACTGCGCGATGTTCTGGTGCAGGGCGTCCATGAACTTCCAGCCTTCTGCATCGCCCCACATCTGCAGCCAGGAGGACACATCCAGGTAGCCCGTCCCGCTCGAAGCCGGATGGGGCATGGAGATGGTCCCCTTGTAGATCGGCTTGGTCAGGTCCTTCCAGCTTTCGGGCTTGGGCAGGCCGAGCTTCTGGGCCTCCACCCGGTTGAAGCAGATCGTTGCCGCCCACACGTCCATCCCGACCCATGCAGGAGGCCTTGCGGTATCGGAGTAGGCGGGGTTGAGCTCCTTGAACCCCTTGGGCTCGTAGGCCAGCAGCATGCCCTCCTGCTGCAGCAGGGCGAGGCTGCTGGCTGCCAGGCCGGCCACGACATCGGCCTGCGGGTTGGCTTTTTCGGCCAGCAGCTTGGCAGTGACGATGCCGGTGGAGTCGCGCACCCACTTCACTTCGATGTCCGGGTGGGCCTTCTCGAAGGCGTCTTTGTAGAGCTTCATGGCATCGGTCTCCAGCGCCGTGTAGACCAGAAGGGGCGTCTTCTGGGCCCAGGCATTGCTGCCCGCCACAAAGCTGATCGCAGTGAGAAATAGGGCCGCCGCGAGGCGGCTTGTGCTTGCTTTCATCGTCATCTGTTACTCCTGGTAGAGGGGCTTGCTATCCCTTGGAAGGGCGTTGGCGGGCTCCGGCACATGTTCTTCCATGCTCGGTGAATGCAATGTAAATTGCCGACTAAAAACTGTCAATAGTAAATTGTTGACAGTTTTCAATATCCGCGTAAGATCGCCATCCATGACCTCAAGCCCTCATTCCGCCGCCCTCGCCTTTCTTCAGACCAGCTCGCTGCCCATGCTGATGCAGGAAGAGATCGAGCGTTTGATCATGACAGGCGAACTGCCCGTCGGCAGCCGCATCAATGAAAGCGAGCTCTCCCAGCGCTTCAACACCAGCCGGGGCCCCATCCGCGAAGCCCTACGCGCACTGGAAGAGGCCGGACTGGTGCGCAACGAAAAGAACCGTGGCGTGTTCGTGCGAGAGATCGCCTTCGAGGAGGCGGACGAGATCTATGAGTTGCGGGAAGCGCTGGAAGAAATCATCGGACGGCGCGTGGCCCTTGCCATCCAGCCCGACGCCATCGAACGCCTTCGCGCCATGCTCGAAGCCATGCGTTCTGCGGCCCTGGCGCAGGACGTGGAGCAGTACGCACAGCTCAATCTCCAGTTCCACGAAATCCTGCTCGACACCGCAGGCAGCCGCAAGCTCACCGAGACCTACAAGCGTCTGGTCAAGGAGCTGCACCTGTTTCGCATGCGCGCACTGGACAGCGGCGGTGGCCTGCGGGTCTCCGCAGACGAGCACAGCCACATTGTCGAAGCCATTGCCAGCGGCAATCCCGATGCCGCAGGGCTCGCACTTCGCCAGCACGTGGCCGACAGCCGTGCCCGCATGCACAAGGCGTTCGGTCGCACCGATAAGCCCATAACCGCCCTCACCTCTCACCCCCATCAAAAGGAAGTCTGAAATGACCCAGGAGACACTGCAAGTCAACGCCCGCAGCTACCGCTGGATGCTGCGCCCGATCGTCATCGTTTGCGTGGACGGCTGCGAGCCCGCCTACCTCGATGCAGCCATTGCCGCAGGCGTGGCGCCCTATCTGGCGCGCATGCGCAAAAACGGTGCGGACCTGCTGGCCGACTGCGTGGTTCCCTCGTTCACCAACCCGAACAACCTGTCGATCGTCACCGGTGCTCCGCCCTCGGTCCATGGCATCTGCGGCAACTACTTCTTCGACCGCGACCTCGGCCAGGAAGTGATGATGAACGACCCCAAGTACCTGCGCGCAGGCACCATCCTGGCAGCGTTTGCCGATCAAGGCGCGAAGGTGGCGGTGGTCACCGCCAAGGACAAGCTGCGCAAGCTGCTGGGCCACAAGATGAAGGGGATCTGCTTTTCTTCCGAGAAGTCCGACCAGGCGACCATCGAAGAGAACGGCATCGACGACGTGGTGAACATGGTGGGCATGCCGGTGCCTTCCGTCTACAGCGCGGAGCTGTCGGAGTTCGTCTTCGCAGCGGGTGTCAAGCTGATGGAGTCGAGCCGCCCGCACCTGATGTACCTTTCGACCACCGACTACGTCCAGCACAAGGCGGCGCCCGGCAGCCCTGCAGCGAATGCGTTCTACGCCATGATGGATGGCTACCTGGCGCAGCTTGACGAACTGGGCGCCACCATCGTGCTGACGGCCGACCATGGCATGAACGACAAGCACGGTGCCGACGGCTCGCCCAACGTCATCTACCTGCAGGACGTGCTCGACGAATGGTACGGCCCCGAGAAGGCACGGGTGATCCTGCCCATCACCGACCCCTACGTGGTGCACCACGGCGCACTCGGCTCCTTTGCCACCGTCTACGCCCCCGATGAGTCCACCGCCGCGCAGTGGATCGAGCGCATCAAGCAGGTGCCGGGCATGGAGTCCGTCCTGTCGCGGGCCGAGGCCGCCAAGCGCTTCGAGCTGCCACCCGACCGCATCGGCGACATCGTCGTGGTCAGCAATCGCGATACGGTGATCGGCACCTCGGCCAGCCGGCATGACCTGTCGGCGCTGGAGGTTCCGCTGCGCTCCCATGGCGGCGTCTCCGAGCAGCGCGTGCCGCTGATCTGCAACCGCCCCGTCACAGGCATCGCATCCAGCCGCCGGCTGCGCAATTTCGATGCCCTCGACATCGCGCTGAACCACGCCCAGTAACCGCATTGCGGAGCACTCCATGAGCCAACCCAGTCTGAAGCCGGCGCCCATCCACCACGAAGCATTGCGCATCGCCGGTGAACGGGTCCACTGCGACCGCAGCATCGAGGTCACCTACCCCTACACCGGTGAAGTGATCGCCACCGTGCCCAAGGCCACACTGGACGATGTGAGGCGGGCCTACCGCATCGCCCGGGACTACAAACCCACGCTGACGCGCTACGAGCGCTACAAGATTCTGATGCGGGCGGGCGAGATCATCGCCTCGCGCCTGGACGAGATATCGCGCACCATCACGCTCGAATCGGGCCTGTGCCGCAAGGACTCGCTGTATGAAGTGGGCCGTGCCTCCGATGTGCTGCTGTTCGCGGCCAACCAGGCGCTGGTCGACGACGGGCAGGTGTTCTCCTGCGACCTCACGCACCACGGCAAGAGCCGCAAGGTCTATACCCTCAAGGAGCCACTGCTGGGCGCGATCACGGCCATCACGCCGTTCAACCACCCGCTGAACCAGGTCATCCACAAGGTCGCGCCCTCCATCGCCACCAACAACCGCCTGGTCCTCAAGCCCAGCGAGAAGACGCCGCTCACCGCCTTCATCCTGGCCGACATCCTGTACGAAGCGGGCCTTCCGCCGCCCATGCTGTCGGTCCTCACCGGCGATCCACGCGAGATCGCCGACGAGATGCTGACCAGCCCGGACGTCGATCTGGTGACCTTCACCGGCGGCGTGGCCATCGGCAAGTACATCGCCGGCAAAGCCGCCTACAAGCGGCAGATTCTCGAACTCGGCGGCAACGACCCCATCATCGTGATGGACGATGCCGATATCGAAGAGGCGGCAACACTCGCTGCCAGCGGCTCCTACAAGAACTCGGGCCAGCGCTGCACGGCGATCAAGCGCATGCTGGTGCACGAGGCCGTGGCCGACCAGTTCGTTGAATTGCTGGTCGCAAAGACCCGGGCGTTGAAGTACGGCGATCCGATGGATCCAAAGACCGACATGGGCACGGTGATCGACGAAGCGGCCGCAAAGCACTTCGAAGCGGTGGTCAACGAAGCCATCGCGGCCGGCGCGAAACTGCTGTGCGGCAACGAGCGCCAGGGTGCGCTCTATGCACCGACGGTGCTCGACTGCGTGGACCCCGAGATGACCGTCGCCAAGCAGGAGACCTTCGGGCCGGTGTCTCCGGTGATCCGCTTCAAGGACATCGACGACGCGATCCGCATCTCGAATGGCACGGCCTATGGCCTCTCGTCCTCGGTATGCACCAATCGGCTGGACCACATCACGCGCTTCATCCGCGAGTTGAATGTCGGCAGCGTGAACGTGCGCGAAGTGCCCGGCTACCGGCTGGAGCTGACGCCGTTCGGCGGCATCAAGGACTCCGGCCTGGGCTACAAGGAAGGGGTGCTGGAGGCGATGAAGAGCTTCACCAACACCAAGACCTATTCACTGCCCTGGTAGTGCCCCAGCGCCATCGGCCACCACCGCTGCGGGAGGCCGCACGGGGCCGCGAGGCGCCGTGCAGAGGGCCCTGAAAAATTTCGGGGGTTGGCCATGTTCGAGACCAAGGATGCATTTCTATGGATGCCAATGAACGACCGTTTCGCACGGCCCACACCCGCCAGCGCTTTTGTGCTCTTGTGCTGCTCGCCTTGCTGGCCCCCTTCGCAGCGAGCGCGGCAGAGAAAGATTCCACGCTGACCCTCGGACTGATTGTGGCGGGAAGCTTCGAGAAGGTCGTCGAAGACTGGAGACCTTTCACGGAAGCTCTCGCGAAGGAGCTGCAAACCCCTGTCAAGGTACTTGCGTCCAAAAACTACGCAGACATTTCCAGTGCGCTGATGGAGGGACGCATCCAGATGGCATGGCTCAACAACAAGCTGGCGATTGATCTGGTGGAAAGCGATCGTGCGACCGTCTTCGCACAGATGGTCAGGCTCGACGGTTCCCGTGGCTACCGTTCCGTTCTCTTTGCCCGCAAAGATGGCCCCATCCAGTCGCTGGCCGATGTGCTTGGCCGCCCTGGCGTCTACAGCTTCGGGTCGGGTGACAAGAAGTCCACCTCCGGCTACCTGGTGCCCAACTACTACGTGTTCGCCAAGAACAAGATAGAGCCGCAAAAGCACTTCAAGCAGATCACCCATGCGAACCATCTGGACAACTTTCTGGCGGTTGCAGACGGGCGGGTGGATCTTGCGACGAACAACACGGAAGAGCTTCCCCGCTACCAGGCCGAGTTTCCTGACAAGCTGGCGCGCGTGCGTGTGATCTGGGAATCGCCGTTGATCCCCAACGATCCCGTCCTCTACCGCAAGGACCTTCCCACCGCCACGCAACAGCGCATTCGGAAATTTTTCATCGCCTATGGGCGCAGCGATGCGGAGAAAGCCGCCTTGAAAGCCATCAATGGGCTTTCGGGCTTCCGGGCCTCCTCCAACTACCAGCTGCGCCCCGTGGTGGACCTGGAACTCTTTCAGATGCTGACCACCGCCATGGACGGCAAGGCGAATTCGCCGGAGCGGTTTCAGTCCGTGATGGATGGCCTGACCAAGCGCGCGGCGCGGCTGGATACCGTGCTGAACGCCACCCGCCTGGAAAGTCCGTGACGCCGCTCTGCATGAGCACCTGACGAAATAGACCGTCTCCCTGAAACACCCCACGAGCCGCCCACCATGAGTCTCACCATCCCGGACATTACCGGTCTTTTCCTGTCCAAGGGCCATGCCCAGTACGACGGCGAACCCGTGACGCAACTCGAGCATGCGCTGCAGTCCGCCGACCTGGCCGAGCGCGCTGGCGCCGACAGCGCCCTGATAGCGGCCGCGTTGCTGCACGATCTGGGCCACCTGCTGCACGGGCTGGGCGGCACGCCCACCCAGCAGGGACTGGACGATCTGCACCAGTACCGCTGCGTGCCGTTTCTTCGCGCACTTTTTGGTCCAGGGACGCTGGAGCCGATACGGCTGCACGTGGACGCCAAGCGCTTCCTGTGCGCGCGCGAGCCGGGCTACCTGGAAGCCCTTTCGCCCGACTCCAAGCGCAGCCTGCAATTGCAAGGAGGTGTCTTCAATGAGGCGCAGGCCACGGCCTTCGAGGCATTGCCCCATGCCATGGATGCGGTCCGCTTGCGGCGCTGGGACGACATGGCCAAATCGGCCATCGCAGATACCCCTTCTCTCGAGCACTTCGTGCGCCATCTCGAAATCAGCGCTGCCGAGCATGGCCTGCGCACAGCCTCCTGAGGATACCCATGCGTCCCTTCTGGATCGAGCAAGCGCTGTTCAATGACGGCGACCTGGCCCCGGCCCTGCAGGGCGAGCACAGTGCCGACGTATGCATCGTGGGCGGGGGCTTCACGGGTCTGTGGACGGCCATCCAGACCAAGCTGCAGGCCCCCGAACTCGATATCGTGATCCTTGAGAGCGACCTTTGCGGCGCCGGCGCCAGCGGGCGCAATGGCGGATGCCTGCTCACCTGGTCTGCCAAGTTCCTCACCCTGCACCGCTTGTTTGGAGAAGCCGAGGCAGTGCGCCTGGTCAAGGCATCGGAGGCTGCGGTAGGGCACATCGGCGACTTCTGCCGGGCGCATGGCATCGACGCCGAGTTTCGGCAGGACGGTACGCTGTACACCGCGACCTCCCAGGCCCAGATCGGCACGCTGGATCCAATGGTGCAGGCGCTGCAGGCGCGCGGCATCCACTCCTACCAGCACCTTCCTGCGCACGAAGTGGCCTCGCGGTCCGGCTCGGCGCGCAACCTGGCCGGGGTGTTCTCGCCGGTTGCGGCCACCGTGCATCCGGGCAAGCTGGTGCGCGGGCTGCGGCGTGTGGCGCTGGCCATGGGCATCCGCATCCATGAACGCACGCCGATGCTGGACTTCAGCAGCGACCAACCCACCGTGGTGCGCACGCCGAGTGGCACGGTCAAGGCGAAGAAGCTGGTCCTGGCGATGAACGCATGGATGGCCAGTGCCTTTGCCCAGTTCGAGCGCAGCATCGCCATCGTGTCGAGCGACATGGTCATCACCGAGAAATGCCCGGACCTGCTCAAGGCCATCGGGCTCGACAACGGCATTTCGGTCCTCGACTCCCGCACCTTCGTGTACTACTACCGCAGCACCATGGACGGCCGCCTCATGCTGGGCAAGGGCGGCAACACCTTTGCCTGGGGTGGCCGCATGGCGCGGGTGTTCGACGAGCGCTCGCCCTACGAGGCCGAGTTGACGCGCGCCCTGCATTCGTTCTTCCCGGCCCTTCGCAACACGCCGATCACCGCCAGCTGGAACGGGCCGTCGGACCGCTCGGTGACGGGATTCCCCTTCTTCGGCCGCCTCAACGGTGCGCCCCATATCTACTATGGCTTTGGCTATTCGGGCAATGGCGTCGGTCCCACCTACATGGGGGGGCAGATCCTGTCGTCCCTGGTGCTGGACCAGGACAACGCGTGGACGCGCAGCCCGCTGACAAGCGGCCCGCTGGGCCATTTCCCGCCGGAGCCACTGCGCTTCATGGGCTCCATCGTCGTGCGCAACGCCATCCGCCGCAAGGAGCTGGCGGAGGATGAAGACCGCCAACCCTGGTTGGCGGACCGGATGCTCAGCAAACTGGCCAGCGCTGCCGGCAAAGCCGACAAGGCCTGACGACCCGTCTGTCCAAACTCATGGCTGAAGGCCCCGTTCAGGGCCGTTGGCACAGCGCTGGGTGCTGCACCGCCCAATCCTGCGCCGCCTGCCAGTCCGGCGGCACGCAGCCGCGCTCCTGCACGCACAGGCTGGCGCTGGCCAGGGCATGGCGCAAGGCCTGCTGGCACTGCTCGGCGGAAAGGCCTGCAACGAAGGCCGCGAAGCCTGCAGGCGCGTTGGCGTATTGCTTGAGCAGGTCAGCGAGCAGACCCGCAAGAAAGCTGTCGCCCGCGCCCACGGTATCGACCACGGCCAGGGGTTGGGCTTCCCTGGCAAACCACTGGGCTGCACCCTCCCCTTGCTGCAGCAGCCAGGCACCTTCGCCGCCCAGGGTCAGGGCCATGAGGCTTGCGCGGGGGTTGGCAGCCAGCAGGTGGCGCGCGCGCTCCAGGGGTTCGGTGCCGGGCACCTGCAGGTGGTCCAGGTCTTCGTCGCTGGCCTTGATGATGTGCGCCTCGGCCAGGGCCGCTTGGACCTGGGCGCGGTAAGCGGGCAGGTCGGGCATGACGGAAGGGCGCAGGTTGGCGTCCACCACCACGCAGCGGCCGGCGGCGCGCTGGGCCTGCAGCCAGGGCAGGTAGATGGCGGCATCGCGCGCATCCAGGGCCAGGGCGCCGGTGCACACCAGCTGCAGTACGCCACCGTGCGCCGCACAGGCGGCGTTGAGCCCCGCAGCGCTCACGGTGCGGTCGGCCACACCTTCGCGGTAGAAGGCGTAGTCGGGGTGGCCGTGCTCGGTGAGATTGACCACGGCCAGCGAGGTGACCTCGCCCACGGGGGTGGGCAGGGCCAGTTGCACGCCATCGGCCGCGAGCTGTGCCGCCAGTTCACGGCCCCAGCGGTCGCGTGACAAGGGGTTGAGGTACTGCGTGCCCACGCCCTGGCGCGCCAGCGCGCGGGCCAGGTTGTAGAGCGCACCGCCCAGGCAGGGCTCGTAGTTGCCGTCGGCACGGCCGATGAGGTCGATCAGCGCTTCGCCGGCAATGGCGACCTGCACGGGGGAATATGTGGACATGGACAAAGAACGGTTCAGAAATGGGGCAGCAGCGCAGGGTACAGCGCCTTGAAGCGCGCATGGCGCTCCTGCAGCAAGGCCTGCTGTGCGGGCTCGGGGGAAAAGCGGGCATCGGCCGGCAGGCCCTGGCACCACAGGGCTTCGGCACCACCGCAGGCCATGGCGGCCAGGCGCGCGGCGCCCAGGGCGGCGGCGGCGTGGGCGCCGTCCGGCCGCTCCAGTGTGCAGCCCAGGCCGCTGGCCAGCAACTGGGCCCAGGCATCGCTGCGGGCACCGCCGCCCACCAGGGCCAGCGGCGCAGCCGAGGCGGCGCCCTCCACCTCGCCCGCCGCTGCCTGCATGGCCTGCAGTCCGTCCATGAGGCCAAAGCCCACGCCCTCCATCACGGCACAGGCCATGTCGGTGGCATCGTGCTCGGCGCGCAGGCCCATGAAGACGCCGGTGGCAGCGGCATTGTTGTGGGGCGTGCGCTCGCCGCTCAGGTAGGGCAGAAAGAGCGGGGCCTGCGCATGGCGTGCAAGGTCCATGCCCTGCACCGCGGCGGACAGCTGGGCCTCGGGTTGCCCAGTGATGCGTGCCAGCCAGCCAAAGGCGCTGGCCGCGCTGAGCATGACGGCCATCTGGTGCCAGCGGCCAGGCAGCGCATGCGCAAAGGTGTGCACCGCGCGTTCGGTGGCAGGCGCGAAACGATCCACCACCCGGAAGACCACGCCCGAGGTGCCTAGTGACACGAAGCCCTGCCCCACCTGCCGCGCGCCCACGCCGACCGCACTGGCGGCGTTGTCGCCGGCGCCGGCGGCCACCACCACGCCGGGCGGCAGGCCCCAGCGGGCGGCCACGTCGGCACGCAAGGTGCCCGTGGCATCGCTGCCCTCGGCCAGGCGCGGCATGTGGGCGCAGGTCAGGCCGCAGGCGGCCAGCAGGGTGTCGCTCCAGTCGCGGCGCGCCACGTCCAGCCACAGGGTGCCCGACGCATCGGACATGTCGCTCACCGCATCGCCCGTGAGCTGCAGGCGCAGCCAGTCCTTGGGCAGCAGCACGCTGCGAATGCGCGCGAAGACCTTGGGCTCGTGCGTGCGCAGCCACAGCAGCTTGGGCGCGGTGAAGCCGGGCATGGCCAGGTTGCCGGTGATCTGGCGCGAGGCGGGCACGGCCTGCTCCAGCTCGGCGCATTCGGCCGCTGCGCGGCCATCGTTCCAGAGGATGGCGGGGCGCAGCACCTCGCCCTGCGCGCCCAGCACCACGGCGCCGTGCATGTGGCCCGACAGGCCCACACCGCGCACCCGGGCCCAGGCATCGGGCGCCTGCGCACGCAGCTGCGCCACGGCAGCCTCGGCGGCGGCCAGCCAGTGGGCCGGGTGCTGCTCGCTCCAGGTCGGCTGGGGTCGGTGCTGGGGCACGGGCGCATCGGCCACGGCATGCACCTGCTGGTCTTCGCCAAGCAACAGCAGCTTGACACCCGAGGTGCCCAAGTCAATACCCAAGTACATGCACTACTCCTGAAACCGTGGGAGAAGTGCAGTCATGCCTTGATCCCGAAACGACCCGCACCCTGCTTGCGGTACTCGCTGGGCGTCATGCCCTTGATGTCCAGGAAGCGGCGGTTGAAGTTGGCCATGTTGTTGAAGCCCACGTCGTAGGCGATGTGGGTGATGTAGCGCTCGGACTCCATGAGCAGCTGGCAGGCGCGGTTCACGCGCACCAGGTTCACGAAGTCGGTGAAGGTATTGCCTGTGGCCCGGCGAAAGAAACGCGAGAAGCGGCTCTCGGTCATGCCCAGCTCCTGCGCCAGGTCGGCGGCCGACAGGGGCTCCGCCAGGTGATCAGTGATACGGCTCACGATGGCATTGATCTGGTCGAGCTGGGTGTCGTTGTCCTCGCTTTGCAGCTGCGTGCTCGACAGCAGCCGAAAGTCGGTACAGCGGGCCAGGTCGCTCAGGAACTCGCAGAACGCGCCGAACCGGGCCAGGCCCTGGCGTGCCTTGATGCGCTGCCAATGCTCCTGCGCCTGTGCCTCCATGCCAAAGAATTCGATGCCGTGGCGGGCCCGCTCCAGCAGGGGCAGCACCTCGCGCAGCTCGGGAATGCTCTCGCTGCTGGCCACGAGCGGGGCGTGCGAGAACTGGATCACCAGGTCGCGCAGCGGCACGCCGCCCTCGGGCAGGTCCATGCTGATCCAGTTGTGCGGCAGGCGCGGCCCGGTCAGCACCAGATGGCCCGGCTGGAACTGGCCGATCCAGTCGCCCACGAACACCTTGCCCGAGGTGGCGGTGATCAGGTGCAGCTCGTACTCATCGTGGTAATGCCAGCGCGCCAGCGGCGTGGGAAAGCCGTGCGACAGGCAGCGGATGAAGCCCACGGTTTCCGGCGGCTCGTAGCCCAGCTCGGGCGAGCGCACATAATCGTGCTCCAGCTCGGGCTTGGTCTGGCGTGGGGAGACAGGTGTCGTCTTCACGGTCATGGCGTCATTCCTGTGGACAAGCCGCTCAACTTACAGCAATCACCCGCGCCCTGCACGCTCGGCCACGAAGGCCTGCACGCGGGCGAAGGCCTTGCGCAGCGTGGCGACCAGGCGCGGCTCCCAGGCCATCTCGCCCCACAGCGTCGGGTCGGCGGCGTATGCCGCCACCGGGTCGGCCGCATCGCAGATCGCATGGGCCACGGCCGGGTCCATGGCTTGGTCCTGGTAGTCGTAGGGGATCTGCCCGGCATGCCAGCGCTGCAGGTAGGCCAGGAACAGCGCCGGCAGCATGGCAACGCTGTCGAACGAACCGTTGCGAGCCAACTGGTCACGGATGGTGGGCGCGATCATGCCGGGGATCTTGGAGAACGCATCCATGGCCACGCGCTGGTTGGTGTCGGCGATGGCGGGGTTGCCGAAGCGGTCCAGCACCACGTCGCGGTACTGCTCCAGGTTGATGGGGCACGGCTGCTCAGGGGTGTGGAGCACGGGGATCGCATCGTCGGTCACGTAGTCGTAGGCCATCTGGCGGATGGCGGCGTCGTGCGTGCCTTCGTGGATGTACCGGTAGCCCGCCAGCGTGCCCGCCCAGGCGATGCAGCTGTGGGTGGCGTTGAGCAGGCGGATCTTGGCCTCCTCGTAAGCCTGCACCGAATCCACCATCTCCACGCCCACCTTCTCCCACGCAGGGCGCCCGGCAATGAACTGGTCCTCGATCACCCACTGGATGAAGCTCTCGCCCATGAGCGCCGCCTTGTCATCCCAGCCGGTGGCGGCCTTCACGCGCTCGGCCACGTCGGGTGTGGGGCGCGGCGTGATGCGGTCGACCATGGCGTTGGGGCTGCTGCTGTGCGCAAGCACCCAGGCCTTGAGCGTGGCATCGCCCAGCGCGTCGATGAACTGCAGCAGGCCGCCGCGCGAGCGCTCGCCATTGTGGCGCAGGTTGTCGCAGTTCATCAGCGTGACCGGACCGGCACCGGCGCGCATGCGCGCACGCAGGATGCTCACCAGCGCGCCGTAGATGCTGTGGCCCGCCTGGCCGGCCTGGACTGCCGCGAGGTCGGCGCGCAGGTCCGGGAACGTGGCCCAGTCGAGCTGGTTGTCGGCATCCAGGTAGTAGCCGGCTTCGGTCACCGTGAACGAGATGATGCGCGTGGCGGCATCGGCTCCGGCAGCGATCAACGGCGCCAGGTCGTCCTGGTAGGGGATCACGCGCTCGATGGATTCGATGCGGGTGTAGCTGCGCTCGCCCTGGGGCGTGACGGTCTCCAGCGTGTAGCGCCCGCCTTGGGCCTCAAGCGCCGCGATGGTCTCGGCCATGTCGGGGCGCAGGTTGCCACCCACGATGGCCCAGCCCCCATCCTGGGGCTGGCCCAACTGGCGCAGTTCGTGAACATAGACGGCCTGGTGGGCGCGGTGGAACGAGCCCAGGCCCAGGTGCAGGATGAAATTCATGGTGCGTGAATGCGAAGAAGAGGGATCTCAGAGGTCGAAATTCGTGGGCATCATCACCACGTCGCGGATGGTCATGCCGCGTGGCCGGGTCAACATGAACAGCACCACCTCGGCCACTTCGGCGGCCTCGATGAGGCTGCCATTGGCCTTGGCTTCTTCGAGCTTTTCAGTGGGCCAGTCGGCCAGCAGCGAGGTGATGACCGGGCCCGGCGAGATGGCGCCCACGCGGATGCCGTGCTTGAACACCTGGCGGCGCACGGTCTGCACGAAGCAGTTCACGGCCCACTTGGAGGATGCGTAGACGGGCTCCCACGGCGTGGGGAAATGGGCGGCGAGCGAGCTCGTGACGATGATGTCCCCGCGGCCGCGTTCGATCATGTGGGGCAGCACGTTGTGCACGTTCTTCATCACCACGTTGACGTTGAGCTGCAGCATGCGGTCGATGGCATCGGGGTCGGCATCGACCAGATCTCCGCCCACGTAGAGCCCCGCATTCGCATGGAAGATGTCGAGCTGGCCCGCAATGGCCAGCGTGCGCGCCAGCAGGCTCGCACACTGTTTCGCGTCGAGCAGGTCCAGCACCACCGGCGAGGCGCGCTCGCCGATGGTGGCGCAGGCCCTGGCCAGTACGGCTTCATCGCGGTCGATCAGCACCACGCGCGCACCGGCATCGGCCATGGCCTTCGCGCTGGCAAAACCGATGCCCGAGGCCGCACCGGTGATGGCAGCGACCTGGCCTTGCAGGGGATGCACGGCGGTCACGCGCCCTGCCCCGCCACGACGTGGCCCGCCGGGTCGAACCAGTGCGCCTGCGAGGCGTCGATGTCCAGGCTCACCGCATCGCCCGCGCGCAGGCCGGTGCGGTCGTTCTGGCGCGAGACGAACTGCGCACCGCCGGGGGTGCTCACGTAGATCAGCGTTTCGGCGCCCAGTGCTTCGATCAGGTCCACCTGCCCGCTCACCGGCGTCGTGCCGGTGCTGCGCACCGCGATGTTTTCCGGCCGCAGGCCGATGGCACCGCCCGCCGCACCGGCCGGTGCCTGCTGCTGCACCGGCGCGGGCAGCTGCTGCAAGGGCACCACGTTCATCTGCGGCGTGCCGATGAACTGGGCGACGAACTGGTTGGCCGGCTTGTCGTACAGCTCCAGCGGTGTGCCGACCTGCTCGATGAGCCCGTCGCGCAGCACCACCACGCGGTCGGCCAGGGTCATGGCCTCCACCTGGTCGTGCGTGACGTAGATGGTGGTGGCGCCCAGGTCGCGGTGCAGCTTGGCGATCTCCACGCGGGTCTGGCCGCGCAGCGCGGCGTCCAGGTTGGACAGTGGCTCGTCGAACAGGAACACCTTGGGCGCGCGCACGATGGCACGGCCGATGGCCACGCGCTGGCGCTGCCCGCCCGACAGCTCCTTGGGCGTGCGCTCCAGGTAGGTGGTGAGGTTCAGGATGGCGGCGGCGCGCTCGACCTTCTCGCGCACGATGGCCGGATCCACCTTGGCGAGCTTGAGCGCGAAGCTCATGTTCTCGTACACGCTCATGTGCGGGTACAGCGCGTAGCTCTGGAACACCATGGCCAGGTCGCGTTTGCTCGAAGGCTGGTCGGTGATGTCGCGGCCATCGAGCATGAGCGAGCCGCCGTCGATGTTCTCCAGCCCCGCGATCAGGCGCAGCAGCGTGGACTTGCCGCAGCCCGACGGGCCGACGAAGACGATGAACTCGCCTTGCTGGATGGTGAGGTCGATGCCCTTGATGGCGCGGTGCTCACCGAAGAATTTCTCGATGCCGCGCAGTTGGAGATAGGCCATGGAATCGGGTTCCTGAAATCTTGAAAACTGGGGGGAAACTGCGGCTTACTTGACCGCACCGAAGGTCAGGCCCTGAACGAGCTGTTTCTGGCTGAACCAGCCAAACACCACGATGGGCGCAATGGCCATCAGCGAGGCGGCAGACAGCTTGGCCCAGAACAGACCCTCGGGGCTGGAGTACGAGGCGATCAGCGTGGCCAGCGTGCCAGCCTTGGCGGCGCTCAGGTTCAGGCTCCAGAAGGCCTCGTTCCACGACAGCACCAGGCACAAGAGGCCGGTGGAGGCCAGGCCGCCCATGCCCAGGGGCAGCAGCACCAGGCGCACCTCCTGCCACAGGGTGGCGCCGTCCATGCGCGCGGCCTCCAGTATCTCGCGCGGGATGTCCTTGAAGTGCGAATACAGCATCCACACCATGATGGGCAGGTTGGACAGCGCGAACACGATGATCAGCACCAGCTGCGTGTCGAGCAGGTGGCTCTTTTGCGCCAGCACGTAGATGGGCACCAGTGCGCCCACGGCGGGCATCATCTTGGTGGAGAGCATCCACATCAGGATGTCCTTGGTGTACTTGCCCTTGAAGAAGGCCATGGCATAGGCTGCAGGCGCCGCCAGCATGAGCCCCACCAGGGTGGAGAGCACACTGGTGATGACCGAGTTCTTGGCGTACAGCAGGTAGTCGCTGCGCTCCTGCACCTCGTGGAAGTTTTCGAGCGTGGGGACGAAGAACAGCTGCGGCGGCACGGCAATGGCCTGCAGCTCGGTCTTGAACGCGGTGAGCAGCAGCCAGGCCAGCGGGAAGAACAGCAGCAGGGCCACGCCCCAGGCGGCCACGGTGCGCAGGGCCAGCAGGCCCAGGGGGTAGGAGGATCGGCGTCGGGTGGTCATGTCGGTGGTCCTTCTTCTTTTATTTGTCGAGGTTCTTGCCGACCATGCGGATCAGGAACACCGCTGCGATGTTGGCCAGGACCACGGCGAACAGCGCGCCCGCCGAGGCCACGCCCGCGTCGAAATTGAGCAGCGCCTGCTTGAAGATCAGGAAGGTGACGTTGGTGCTCGCATCGCCCGGTCCACCCCCCGTGGTGGTGTAGATCTCGGCGAAGATGCTCAGCAAAAAAATCAGCTCGATCATCACCACCACGGCCACCGAGCGCGCCAGGTGCGGCACGTACAGGTAGCGCAGCTGCTGCAGGTAGTTGGCGCCGTCCATGCGCGAGGCCTCGAGCTGCTCGTGGTTCATGCTCTGCAGCGCGGTCATGAAGATCAGCGTGGCAAAGGGCAGCCACTGCCAGGACACCATGACGATGACCGAGAACAGCGGGTGGTCCGTGAGCCAGTCCACCGGCTGCGCGCCGAAGAACATCCACACCTGCGCGAGCACGCCGTAGATGGGGTTCATCATCATGTTCTTCCACATCAGCGCGTTCACCGTGGGCATGACGAAAAACGGCGAGATCAACAGCACCCGCACGATGCCCCGGCCCGCGAACGGCTCGTTGATGAGCAGCGCGATGGCGATGCCGAACACCACCGTGATGAGGATCACGCTGCCAAGCAGCAGCAGCGTGTTGACCACCGCCGTGCCGAATGAAGGGTCGGTGACGAAGTACTCGAAGTTTTCCAGCCCTGCAAAGCCGGTCTGGTCCGGCTGCATCAGGTTGTAGCGGATCAGCGAGAAGTAGATCGTCATCACCAGCGGCACGATCATCCACAGGAAGAGCGTGGCCATGGCTGGCGTGAGCAGCAGGCGGGGGAGCAGGCGGTTCATGGGAATCCCGGGAGAAATCTGGCGTTGCCAGACAAGGTGGAAGCCGCCACCAAGGCACGGCGGAGGCCGAAGCTCCCCGCCACACGTGCGCGCAGCGAGGAGTCGCGGGCCCCGGTCAGCCATTGGCGGCCGGCCAGCGGCTTACTTGTAGTAGCCGCCCTTCTTCATTTCACGGTCAGCGGAGACCTGGCTGGCCTTGAGGGCCGCATCCACGCTGGTCTTGCCGGCGAGCGCCGCGCTCATCTGCTGGCCCACGGCGATGCCGATCGCCTGGAACTCAGGGATGGCCGCGAATTGCACGCCCACGTAGGGGCTCTTGGGCAGGGTCGAATCGGTCGGGTTGGCCGAGTCGATGGCCACCTTCTCGGCAGCGGCAAAGCGCGCTGCCTTCTGGAACTCGGGGCTGGCGTAGGTGCTCTTGCGCGTGCCGGTGGGCACGTTGGCCCAGCCGTTGGTCTTGGCCACGAGCTGGATGTAGTCCTTGCTGGTCGACCAGGTGATGAACTTCTGCGCGGCGTCGACCTTCTTCGAACCGGCGGGAATGGCCAGGTTCCACGACCACAGCCAGTTGGCGCCCTTGGGCGTGTTCATGGTGGGGGCCTGGGCAAACGCCATCTGGTCGGCGACCTTGGATTGCTTGGGGTCGCTCACAAAGGACGCGGCGATGGTCGCGTCGATCCACATGCCGCACTTGCCGGAGTTGGTCAGCGCCAGGATTTCGTTGAAGCTGTTGGCCGCCGATCCAGGCGGGCCATAGTTCTTGAGCAGGTCCACGTAGAAGCTGATGGCGTCCTTCCAGGGCTTGGATTCGAGCTGCGGCTTCCACTGCATGTCGAACCACTGGCCGCCGAAGGTGTTGACCAGCGTGGTCAGGAAGGCCATGTTGTCACCCCATCCCGGCTTGCCGCGCAGGCAGATGCCGTACACGCCGTTCTTGGGGTCGTGGATCTTGGCCGCCAGGTCCTTGATCTGCGGCCAGGTGGGGCGCTCGGGCACCTGCACGCCGGCCTTGTCGGCCAGATCCTTGCGGTACATCAGCATCGAGCTTTCGCCGTAGAACGGGGCAGCAAACAGCTTGCCATCGACCGACAGGCCGTTGCGCATGGCAGGCAACAGGTCGTCCACGTCGTAGGCGGCGTCGGTCTTGAGCTCCTGCAGCCAGCCCTTCTTGCCCCAGATGGGGGCTTCGTACATGCCGATGGTCATCACGTCGAACTGACCGCCCTTGGTGGCGATATCGGTCGTCACGCGCTGGCGCAGCACGCCTTCTTCCAGAGTGACCCACTTGAGCTTGATGTCAGGGTTGGCCTGCTCGAAGTTCTTGCTCAATTTCTGCATCTCGATCATGTGGCCGTTGTTCACGGTGGCAATCACGAGTTCGGTCTGCGCATGCGCAGCGGCGCCGCACAGCGATGCCGCCAGGGCGGCAACGGCCAGGGCCAGGCGGGTGTGTGGACGGGTGGAACGGGGCATCGGAACGTCTCCTGCGTAGTTGGTATGGATCTGCCACTCAACGCCGGTCGAATGGCTGGCATTGGTGGACTGAACGATACCGATGCTCAGATGCTCAGTTGATACTTTGAAAACCCATACACATACTAATTTTCGCCAGAATCTCAGGATTTACACCTAGATCTGTCAACTGGGTATGCGTGGTGGCGATAGGGGAGTGTCCAACAGCGCCTGGAAGGCGTGCCGTTTGCCGCCCCACCACTGTTTCCAAAACTGGAACAGTCAGTTTGCGACTGGGTGGTTTTTCTTTGATCACCTGCGGCGTACAGTTCAACCCATCGATGAGCCGAACCCGCAAGGCGACTCACCGAACCCGGTTCGAAATGGTTTTGTCCCGGTTTTTTTGAGTCACTTTTTTGTTCCAAGGATTTCATCATGAACACGACCGCACGCTTCCTCTCCATCGCCGCTGTTGCCGCTTTCGCTTCCTTCGGTGCCCAGGCCGACGAAGCCGATGCTTCGCAATTCGCAACGAAGTTCGAAACCAGCCGCACCCGCGCCGAAGTGGCCGCTGAAGCCGCTACCGTGGCACAGACCCGCAGCATCGAGCCTGCTGGCTCCCGCGTGGTGACCTACAAGTCGACCGCTGACCGCGCTGCCGTGCGTGCCCAGGCTGCTGACGCTGTGCGCACCGGCCAGATCTCTTTCGGCGAAATCGGCGCACTGTAATTCGCATCCAGTTGGCGCATTGCCCCGTATTCACCAGTACCTCGTCCCTATTTTTTGAATTTCACAGGAGTTTCACCATGAACACCACCGCACGTTTCCTCTCCATTGCCGCTGTTGCCGCTTTCGCTTCCTTCGGTGCCCAGGCTGACGAAGCCGATGCTTCGCAGTTCGCCACCAAGTTCGAGACCAGCCGCACCCGTGTCGAAGTGATGGCCGATGCCGCCACCGTGGCCAAGACCCGCAGCACCGAGCCTGCTGGTTCGCGAGTGGCGTCCTACCAATCGACCGCCGACCGCGCTGCCGTGCAGGCCCAGGCTGCCGACGCCGTGCGCATGGGCAAGATCTCGTCGGGCGAACTCGGCTCGATGTAAAAGTTGCGGGCCTTCCCATGGTGGTGGCATCTCACGGTCGTGGGTGCCGCCACCATGTGGAAGTGTTTCCCCCTGGTACTCGGGCCATGGCCCCTGTCGCCAACCCTCAGCAAGGCCCTTCGGGGCCTTTGTTGTTTGCGAAAAAAGCTCAGGCCACCAGCGTCTTGAACATCACGTGGGCATCCACATAGCCCAGCGTGTGGTGCCTGAAGGCACCCGGCAACGTGCCCGCCACGGCAAAGCCCAGGTGCTGCCACAGCCGCACCGCGCGCACGTTGCTGGCCACCACCAGGTTGAACTGCATGGCCCGAAAGCCCATGGCCACGGCCTGCTGCTGGGAGTGCTCGCACATCAGCGAGGCCACGCCCTGCCCCTGCGCAGCCGGCGCCACCACATAGCCGCAGTTGCACACATGGGCGCCCAGCCCGGTCTGGTTGGGCTTGATGAAATAGGTGCCGAGCAACTGCCCCTCAGCGCCGCAGGCGACGAAGGTGGCGGCGGGCAGTTCCACCCAGGCCTTGTGGATCTCGGACTCGCTGCTCTCGGGCGCAAAAGCGTAGGTGTCGCCGGCCTGGAAGGTGGCCTGGAGCACCGTCCATACGCCAGGCCAATCGGCGGGCACAAGGGGGCGGATGGTGATCAGGGTGGACGAAGAGGTCATGGACAAAGCGGTCGGGAGCGAGGAGATACCCCATTGTCCCGCTCCGCATAAAATCCGCAGTCGGCAACGGCCATCCCCTGGTGGCCGCGCCCTCCCACCGCGAGTGATCGACCCCATGACCCAGCCTTCTGCCACCCTGGCAGCCACTGCCCAGCCCGCCCGCCCCGTGCGCTCCCAGTACGAGGACTTCATGCGCCACGTGTTCACCCACGGCGTGCACAAGTCCGACCGCACGGGCACGGGCACGACCAGCGTGTTCGGGCACCAGATGCGCTTCGACCTGAAGGAAGGCTTTCCGCTGGTCACCACCAAGAAGGTGCACCTGCGCTCCATCATCCAGGAGCTGCTGTGGTTCCTCACGGGGTCGAGCAACAACAACTGGCTCAAGGAGCGCGGCGTCACCATCTGGGACGAGTGGGCGCGCGAGGACGGCGACCTGGGGCCCGTCTACGGAGTGCAATGGCGCAGTTGGCCCACACCGGACGGCGGCCACATCGACCAGATCAGCGATGTGATCAAGACGCTCAAGACCAACCCCGATTCGCGCCGCATCATCGTGAGCGCCTGGAACGTGGCCGAACTGAACAAGATGGCGCTGATGCCCTGCCACGCGTTCTTCCAGTTCTACGTGGCCCCCGCGCAGGAGCCCGGCGGCCGCGGCACCCTGAGCTGCCAGCTCTACCAGCGCAGCGCCGACATCTTTCTCGGGGTGCCCTTCAACATCGCCAGCTACGCGCTGCTGACCCACATGGTGGCCCAGCAGTGCGACCTGGACGTGGGCGATTTCATCTGGACCGGTGGCGACTGCCACATCTACAGCAACCACCACGAGCAGGTGCAGACGCAGCTGGCACGCACGCCCTACCCCTACCCCACGCTGCACATCAAGCGCCGGCCGGACAGCATCTTCGACTACCAGTTCGAGGACTTCGAGGTGCAGGACTACCAGTGCCACCCGGCCATCAAGGCCCCAGTCGCGGTCTGACCCCCTCGCCTTCCCATGATTCCTGCAGTGCAGGTGCCGCTGCGCCCTGCCTGACATTCCCTGTCTCCCTTCACGAAACTACCAAGAGCGCTCACCATGTCTTCCGGAGGATTTCACGTACACGGCCCCCACGACCACGCGGTGGAGCATGCCACCCAGGGCCACGGCCATGGCGACGACCATGCAGCCAGCCACGGCAGCGAAGGCGGCGGCTCGTCCATGAGCAAGATCGCCATGTTCACGGCCATCGTCGCCACGGTGGGCGCGATCTTCGCGTACATGGGTGGCGCCACGCAGGCCAATGCCGGGCTGCTCAAGAACGATGCGGCGATCAAGAAGACCGAGGCCTCCAACCAGTGGAACTACTTCCAGTCCAAGAGCACCAAGCAGTCCCTGGCCGAGCTGGCCCGCGACCTGGCGCCCGAGGACCGCAAGGCCACCTACCAGGCCAAGATGGACCGCTACGAGAGCGAAAAGAACGAGATCAAGGTCGCCGCGGAAAAGCTCGAGGCCGACAGCCACAGGTTCGACCGCCAGAGCGAAGAGCAGATGCACCAGCACCACCGCTGGGCCCAGGCCACCACGGCACTGCAGGTGGCGATCGCCCTGGCCGCGATTGCCCTGCTCACCCGCAAGAAATGGCTGGAGTACGGCATGTACGGTGTGGCCGGTATCGGCATCGTGGTCGGTGCCCTGGCCGCACTGCATATTTAATCCCACAGGAGCGCCCCATGCCCGTGCACATGATCTACGCCCGCGCCGCCAACGGCGTGATCGGCAAGGACAACGTCCTGCCCTGGCACCTGCCCGAGGACATGGCGCACTTCAAGTCGCTGACCCGGGGCTGCCCCGTGGTCATGGGCCGCAAGACCTGGGACTCGCTGCCACCGCGCTTTCGGCCACTGCCGGGGCGCACCAACATCGTCGTGACGCGCCAGCCCGATTGGCAGGCCGACGGGGCCGTGCGCGCCGCCAGCCTGCAGGAGGCGCTGCAGCATGCCAGCGCCGGCCAGACGCTGTGGGTGATTGGCGGCGCCCAGATCTACGCCGAAGCCCAGCCCCTGGCCGACCGCATCGAGCTCACCGAGATTGCGCAGGACTTCGAGGGCGATGCCCATGCACCGGTGCTCGATGCCGGCTGGCAGGAGACGGCGCGCAGCGCGCACACCTCCACGAACGGACTGCCCTACAGCTTCGTGACACTGGAGCGGCGCAAGGACTGAGGAGGCGAGCCCCTTGCGCCGGCTGAATCAGAACAGCTTGGCGCAGTTCACCGGCAGTTGGGCTGCGGTGCTGCCCTGCAGCACCCCCATGCTGCCGATCAGGTTGCCGTGGCTCACCGACAGCGTGAACGGCAGGTTGAAGCTGGTGGTGCCGGTAAACGACGAGGCCGTGGCGGTGCCCATGCCGTAGCCATGGAGCGCGTTGGTGGTGCCCAGGGCGGCGATGGTGAACATCGACGGCCCGCTGGGCTGGCCACTCACGGTGATGAACACGCCGGTACCGGCCACCGCGCACTGGTAAACCCCGTCGAGCGGGCCGCCTGCGGCCATGGCGGCGCCCGATGCGCCGGCCAGCACGGCGGACGCGACCAGGGTTCTGATGAATCTGCTGCTCATGCTTGCTGGTTCCTTTTTTCTATTCGAGAGTCCGCGGCAAGGGACCGGGCCGCCATGGCCCGCCTTCGCCCCCGTTGCACTACGCTGTCTGAACCGCCGGGCGGCCAGAAGTTCACCGCCTGCCAGGTCGGCAAAAAAAAGCCCGCACGGAGGCGGGCAGCAACTTGCTTGTCGCAAGAGGGGATGCCGCTTGGAGGCCGGCAAGGAAATGATAGGCCGGTGCGGCCGCCAAGGCTGTGATGCGGAGCACAGCTTGCTGCGCATTGCCCCCCATCCCGCGATGGCTCAGAGCGCCGAGCCCACCAGCGTGATGTCGACCAGGCGTGTGCTCATATGCCCATGGCCGTCGTCCAGGGTCACGGTGAACTGGTCATGGCGCTGTTGGCCGCTGGCCAGCAAGGGGTCGATGGTCTGGTTGGCCACGGTATATAGCCAGTTGACCTGGCCGGTGTGGCCATCGGAGCGCACATGGGCGGTCAGCGTGCCCAGGGCGCCGGCCGTGGGCGTGACGCTCACGGTGTGCGCCGCGAAGGCCGGGTCCGCAAAGCTGAAGCCCCCGGCCGTGGCCAGCGTTGCCGTGGCGTTGGTGCCGCCCAGGTCGGCCACCTTGCCGGGTGCGCTCCATTGGTAGCCCTGGTTGAAGCCCAGCGTGGCCGAAGCCACCTTCTGCAACGCCACGGCCGTGGCCGGGTCGATGCCCAGGTCGCTCGCCACCTTGTCGCCCGCCCCCAGCGAGCGTGCATCGAGGCCGGTGAGCGTCTCGAACAGCACCAGGCCCGAGAGGTAGGAGCCGTACTTGCTCGCGTGCAGGTTGTCGTCGTGCCAGAGGTTGATCTTGCCGCCGCCGGACACGCTCGCTCCGCCCGTCTCCGTGTAGGGGTCGCGGATCGCCAGGCCATTCTGCACGGCGGTCATGAAGGCCGTGCCCACCGGCGCCACGCCCACGAAGTCGGGGTTGACGGCGGCCAGGTTGGCGTAGGCGCTCTGCAGGTCGGCAGTCATGCCCTCGAGCGTGAGGTAGTAGGCCGTGGCCTGCGTGTCCGACCGGCTGATGTCCCCCGTGCCCTCGTAGGCGCCGGCCCCGTTGAGGGTGCGCGAGGTGAGCATGTCGTAGGCCCCGGCCACCATGTCGGGCCGCGCCCAGGTGGCATACAGGTACAGGTCGGTCGAGGCATCGGCGTTCGGGTTGCCCGCGATGGTGGTGCCCGGCTGTGTGGTGGTGTCCGCTGCGCCGGTGTGCACGAAATTCTCGATCGCCGTGGCGTACTTCTGGAACTCGCCGATGTCGGCATTGGCGCCCGAGGTGGTGGTAAGCGTCGCGTTGCCCGAGATGCCGAAATCCGATTTGGCCGGATCCGCCGCGAAATAGGTGGCCGTGCCGTCGGCCGTGAAGTTCACCGTGAGCGGGGCGCTCGCATCACCGCTGCGCGTGAAGGTGTAGACCAGGTTCTGGCCGGCGTTCTCGTATACGCCCGCGGCCGAGCTCAGGCCCAGGGTCACATTGGGCAGGCTGGTGTCCGTGCCGGCCGCGAAGTCGTCGTTGACGATGGTGCCGGAGACGGCGCCCAGCGTGCCCAGGTTGTAGTCGGAGCCGGTGCTGGTGAGCGTGAGGCGGACGGCCTCATCGGCCTCCACCGTGCTGTCGGCATGTGGGTCCAGGGTGATGCTGGCCGAAGTCTGCCCCGCCTTGATGGTGATGGAGCCCGTGTTGGAGGTGAACGAGACACTGCCCGTGGTGCTGGGAGCACCCGTATCGGCGCTGGTGGCAAAGCCATTGCCGCTGCTGAAGCGGTATGGCGATGTACCGCTGCCGCCCGCAGCCGAAAAGGCGCCCGATGCCGTGGTGTACATCTCCAGGTCCTGGCTGGCAGACACCGTGGTCGAGACCGATGGCGAGGTGCTGCCATCGCGAAAGGCCGTGAAATTCACGACCAGGTCGCTGGTCGTGGGGCCGGTGCGCGTGAAGGTGAAGACCAGGTTGGCCGTGCCATCCTCGGTCACCTGGCCGGGGCTGGCTGCCAGCGATACTGTGGCCAGGGCCGGGTTGGTGGCGGGCGCAGTGGGGTCATCGTTGAGGAGGTTAGTGCCCACGGCGGAACTGGTGCCCACGCGGTAGTTGCCGGCCGAGGCGGCCAGCTTGAGCGCCAGGGTTTCGTCGTACTCCTTGGCACTGTCGGCCGTGGGGGTGATGACGAGGTTGGCCGTGGCGCTGCCCGCCGCGAAGGTGATGGAGCCCGAGCCCGAGGGCAGGGGTTCGTCCGTCTGGTCCTGCAGCACCACCAGTTCCCATTTCTGGCTGGCGATGTTGCCGCGCATGTCCCAGCCGGCCGCCGAGGAGTTCAGGTAGTGGCCCTTGAGCGTGGCCGCATTGCGGGTGGAGAGCGACACGTCGTAGCCCAGGCCCACCTGGTCGGCGAACTTGTCGAACAGGCCTGCCACGCCACCCCAGGGGTGTGGCTCGTACAGGTTGGCGCCTGTGAGGTTGGTGAACGTGCCGCCGTTGGCCGGCGAAGTCAGGTCGTGCACGCCGAAGGGGTTGGTCGCTGCATCGTAGGTGTTGTACGACATGGCCGGGTCGATGCGCGCAAAGGTCGCGCTGTTGCCCACGAACAGGACCGGGTTGAACACCGTGGCGATATCCACCGCCGCGGCCGCGCCCTTGTTGCCGGCCGCGTCGCTGAAGCTGTCCTTGGCCACCACAATGTGCCCGCCCGCGTCGAGGTGGGCGGACGCCGTGGCCGTGAAGGTCGCCGTGCGCACCAGGCCCGCGCCGTTCAGCGTACCCAGCGTGCCGCCGGCGGTCGAGATGTCCGCCGCGGTAAAGCTCGCGCCTGGGTCTTCGCTGAAGGTGAACGTGATGGTCGCAGTGCCACCGGCCTTGAGCGCGGCGGCAGAGCTGGTGATGGTCAGTACCGGGGCCTGCGTGTCCACGGGGCCCGGCGTGCCGCCACCCGCATCGCCACCACCGGTTGCCGGTGGCGGGTTGCTGCCCTGGCCGGCAGACACCCCGGGCGCCAGTTCGCCCACGGCCTGTTGCTGTACCACGGCCGTGAAGGCAGCGCCCGTGAAGCCATTGGCCGCCGCCTGGAAATTGCCCGTGGCCACCGCGCCCGCCGCATCGCTGGCCGCTGCGGCCACCTGGCCCAGCACGGCCACTGTGCTGGCAGCGCCGACCGCATCGTTGGCTGCATCCACCACCTTGCCGATGTCGTCCAGGCTGGGGGCATCCAGCCGCAGGCCATAGTCGCCCGCAGCATCGGCCAGGATGGCGCGAAGGAAGGCGGCGTCCGACAGGTTCGCCACGCCGCCGGTTCCCCCCGCCGCGCCGGCGAGGGCATCCGCCAGGGACGCGATCAGCGTGCCCGCCGCCGCGCCGGCCTGGCCAGCGTGCGGCGTGGCCACGCCCGGCTGTCCGGCCTTGGCCTCGGCCGCATCCAGCGCGGCAGCGCCGATGCTGACCACGTTCACCAGCGCCCCCGCCACCTTCTGGTAGCCCAGGGCCACCGCCTTGTCGGCGGCACTGGCACTGCTGCTGGCCAGCACGGCCAGCGGGTCGTAGGTCAGCAGGTGGATGCCGGCCGGCAGGTTCAGCACTTTGGCGAGCAGGGCCGTGGCCTGCTCCACCGTGGTCGTGGGCCCGCCTTTGTCCATCAGCGCCTGCACCAGGGTCGTGATGGGGTTCACCACCGTGCTGCCGGCCGGTGCGGTGAGCAGGCCCTTGAAGGCCTTGTTGGTGAGCAGGTCGGTGCCGCCGGTGGCCACCAGCGTTCCCTGCACGCTGGCGGGCAGCGTGAAGCCGCCCGCGCCATCGGTGGTGGTGGACCACTCGCCCGCATCGAGCCGGTGGTTGCCGTTGGCATCGGCAAACACGGTGGCGCCCTGGAGGTAGCCATCGGCCACATGGCCCTGGATGCCAGCGGCGCTGAGTCTGCCGGCCAGCGCCTGCATGCCGCTGATGCCCGTGGCCGCGCTGGCCTCGGTGGCGCCGATGCCCTGCAGCAGGGTGTGCACGGCCGCTGCCACGCCTTCGCCGGCGAACAGCGCGCCCTTGTTCTGGCTGGCCAGCGCACTGTTGAAGGCGTTGGCCGCTTCGGCGCGGTGGTCCAGCGCGGTGTAGATGCCCAGGTCGGCCTGGACCAGGAAATCCATCAGCCTGGCCCAGGTGGTGAGGCCCTGCTCCTGCGCCAGCCGCGCGATGGCCAGGCCGTCGTCCACCGAGAGCACCACCCCCAGGCCGTTGAGCGCCAATTGCTGCACCGTGGCCCCGACGCCCCGGCTGGCGGCCATCTGGCCTACGGCCGCCTCGAAGGCTGCGGCCACCCGGCCGTAGTGGCCGTCAGCGGCGACCACCGCCTCGAATTCGGAGAGCAAACTGGCCGACGCAGCATGGCCGGTGGCGAGGATGAAGATCTGCTGCAGGATGTGGGATGTGTTTGGCGTAGACATGGCGATGCCCTTCCGGTACGGAATGCGAAATAAGAGGCGGTGAATGGGGAAGAAACAGGCGCGAGGCCTGGCGGGCAGTTGCGCAGAGCTCCGCGCTACCCGTGGTCAGGGCTCAGAGGCTGAGAGTTTTTTGACCGTGCCCGAAAGGCACGTCACAACGCTCTGGATCTAGGCGCAAAGCGCAGCCATAGCTCGGGCTATGGCGAGCATTTACAACGACGAGCCAGGGTGTTTTGGCGTGCAAGGCGGGCATGGACGAAAGACTCTCAGCCTCTCAGACCTGCATGCGAGCAGATGCCTGGGAAGGGTATCTGGCCCGCAGGGGCGGCGGGCAGTGCTGCGGCCGCTTGCAGCAGTGGGGGATCGAGTGGCAAGGCTTGTCTCCAGCGTTGTAATTTGGCGCAACGATAAGCCTGCAGCGTCATCAAATCCAATAGTATTTTCAGGCGGTCTGCATATGCCCAGCATATGCACTTCGGTCGCCTGAAATGGCAGCCAGACCCGGCTTGCGATGCTTGAGAATCCCTCTGTGCCAATCGCGGATAGGATGCACCCCAATGCCGTCGCCGCGAGCGATGGAGATTGAACCAGCAAGGACCGATGATGGTGATGAAGATAGCAACCTGGAACGTGAACTCCCTCACCGTGCGCCTGCCCCAGGTGCTGGCCTGGCTGGCCGCCAACCCGGTGGACGCCATCGGCCTGCAGGAGCTCAAGCTCACCGACGACAAGTTCCCGCACGACGCCTTCAAGGAGGCCGGGTACGAGGCCGTGGCCTTTGGCCAGAAGACGTACAACGGCGTTGCCATCCTGAGCCGCCACCCCATGACGGACGTGGTGCGCAACATTCCCGCGCACGAGGACGCGCAGGCGCGCGTGATCATCGCGACGCTGGACACGCCCACCGGCCCGCTGCGCCTGATCAACGGCTACTTCGTCAACGGCCAGGAGCCCGGCTCGGAAAAATTCGCTTACAAGATGCGTTGGCTGCAGGCCCTGCAGGACCTGGTGCGCGCCGAGATGGCGGCCCACCCGCGGCTGGCCCTGGTGGGCGATTTCAATGTGGCGCCCGAAGACCGCGACTCCTACGACCCCGTGGGCCTGCGCGAAACCATCCACCACACCACCGAAGAACGCGACCACTTCAAGGCGCTGCTGGATCTGGGCCTCACGGACAGCTTCCGCATGTTCGAGCAGCCGGAAAAGATCTACTCCTGGTGGGACTACCGCATGCTGGGCTTTCAGAAGAACCGGGGGCTGCGCATCGACCACATCCTGGTCAGCGAAGCCCTGCGCGCCAGCGTGACGGCCTGCGTGGTGGACCGCGCCCCGCGCAAGAACCCGCAACCGAGCGACCACGCGCCGGTGGTGGTGACGCTGGGGTGATTGCAAAGCACACCGCCGCCTTGGGCAGGGCCCAGGGCGGCGGTGGCGGGAGCAACAGCGGGCTTTTCTCTCTCAAGGCATGGTCGCTGCCCTCACTGTTGCGGTCGGCCAGTGCCCCGTGTGCATGCGCACTGGGCGTCAGGCCGGCCGTTCGATCGCTCAACGTGCAGGATCGAAGCTGTCGCGCAAGGCCTTCACTTCGTCGTGGTTGCGCTGGGCACCATCGGCCTGGCGCTGTACCAGAGCACGCAGGTCCTGCGGCAGGTTGGCCTTCAAGGCTTTGCGGTAGCGCGCCACTGCGGCATCCTCGCCACGTTCGCATTCTTCCAGCACAGCCTTGTCGTCTTGCGTGGACAGGGCCGTCTTCACGGACACCCAGCCGCGATGCAGTGCACCCGCCACCGTGCCACCGCTGACGGGCTCACCGCCACGGGCGCGGATTTCGCGTTCGAGTTCGGCGGCAGCGGCTGCGCATTCACGCGAATGGCGCTGGAAGATGCCCTTGAGCTGGCCCGAATCGGCATGTTCGGCGCTGGCGTGGAAGCCATACTCGCCGTCACGGGCCGATTCCAGCAGGTCGTTCAGGGTATCGATCACGTCGTCGTTGTCGATCTCACCTGCGACTTCGAGCGGCTGGCTGTTGTACGCACGCTCATAGGCAGCACGGGTGGCAGGACGAACGTCCGTCCAGGCCAGGCCGGCATCCGAATGGCGGGCACGCCAGTCATCGGCCAGGCGCGGCTCGATGGCGTCGAAATCGCCTTCGTAGCGGCCCACCGAACTCCAGCCCAGCTCATAGGCGGGGCGGTACTGGTCGTAGCTGCGGCCACCCACATAGTAGGGTTCGCGGTGGTAGTTCTCGCGCCAGTAGGCGTCTTCGTTCGTGGGATTGACGGCTTCACCAGCGGCCTTGCCAGCCAGGCCGCCAGCCACAGCACCCGCCACACCACCGATGGCGGCGCCTACGGGGCCACCGAATGCACCAGCGGCGGCGCCCGCTGCGGCACCACCGAGGGCGGCACCCACGCCCGTGCCTACGGGATGTGCACCAGGTTCATTGGTCAGGGGGTCGCGGTTTGCATCGTTGAAATCGGCCATGAAAGGTCTCCGGTTGGTTGGACAGTGGGTTCATTGTGGGAGACCCCTCGCGCCCCCAGGGTCGGCATGCAGAGGGTGCGGGTGTAGGACATCCGGCCCCGCACCAAGGCCCCGTCAAAGCCCCTCGTCACCCCCTGAAACATGGCGCCTTGCGGCCTCCCCCTAGAACACCGTCCGGCACGGTGAAAATACCGCATGCCACTGCCCGAAACCGCCCCCACCGACCCCGCACCCTGCCATCTGGAATCGGCCGAGCGCGGCGAGTTCATCGAACTGCTGCTGCATGCATCCGGCACCCACCTGCGGGTGCGAAGTGGCTCCATCGGCAAGCCTTGCCTGGTGCTGCAAACCTCGTTCAAGACACCCGAGAGGGCTTTGGCCAGCCACCAGCGCCTGTACAAGGAATGGCAGGAGCAGGGTTTCGTGCCTTGCAGCCCCTCGGCGCCCGTGGTCGACGGCAGCGTGGCCGAAGAGCTGTTCTGCGATGCGCGCACGCCGCACCCACTGCTCGACGCCTTCCTGGCCATCAACGGTGCCGACGAACTGCGCGGCCAGCCCCGGCGGCTGGCGCTGTTTCGCCAGGGCCTGCGCTGGCACACGGACTTCGACCTGGAGCGCATCGCAGACTTCGGGCTGCATGCCGGCGTTATCGTGGAGGGGGATGTGGAGGTCGCTGGCGTGTTCAGCCAGCTAACCTATAGTTACCCGGGGCAGACCCTGATCAGCGGGAGCATCCACGCCGCCAGCTTTGGCCACGGCGACAGCCACATGCGGGTGATGGGCGACGTGAAGGTGGACAACATCATCTACGGCGAATACAACGACGGTAGCTTGGTGATCAATGGCGCCATGTATGGTCGCGCCTTCATCACCCTGGACCACGACATGTACGCCGAGGGCGGCTACCACCTGCCGATCTGCGAATGGAACATGCAGGAGAACTGGTCCGACTGCCTGCACCCCGAGCTGTTCGAATACGACGACGAAGACGCGGACGAGCCCGGCAGCATGGTTTCGGCAGAGGCCATACGCCGCTTCATGCGCGAAGGGCGCGACCCCTTTCGCCCCGGCGCACGGCCGGTGATGCGAGAGGCGGAGCCCGAGCCCCCACCACCGCCTCCACCACCCTCGCCTTTCGCCCAGCGCGTGCGCGGGCTGGTGGATGCGGAGGATGTGGAAGGCCTCACCCGATTGATCGAGACCTGGCCCGAGCACAGCGAGGAATGGGAACAGGCCCTGATCGGGCGCCTGTACGCCCCCAGCACGACGCCAGAGCAGCGGGTGCGCCTCAAGGCCTTGCAGAAGAAAAAGCCTTAGAACCTGTTTACGATCTCGCAGGGGTCGCAAACAGGTTCTTAGCTCAGGCTGCAGCTACCTCGGTCTGCACTCCGGCGGCCACCTCCAGCACCTCTCGGGCCCGGTCTGCCCCCAGCTCGGCACCACTGCCAGCCCAGGCGACGAACTGGTCCGGGCGCACCAGCACCAGCCGGGCCTTGTACCTGTCGTGCTCGCCAGCGCCCTGCCCTTGCACCACCGCAAGGGGCAGCGATTGCTCGGCGGCTGCATCGCGGAAGGCCTGGACCTCCTGCGCACTGGCGCTGAAGGCCAGCAGCGTAAAGCCCGTGCCGAATTCCTCGTACACGTTCCTGCCCGAAGGCAGCACCGCAGGCGCCAGATGGTGCCCAGGCCGCGCGTCGAAGCGGTGCGATCCCTTGGCGCTGCTGGTGCGGCCTTCGCTGCCTGAGACCACTGCCGAGCCCTCGTAGTGGGGCTCGAAGGCATGCACCTCGCCCACGGCGCCCTGGGCACGCGCATTCCAGGCAGTCTCGAAGGCTGCCAGATCACGTGCCGGGTCGTGGGCGTCGAGGAACTCGCGGTCCGTGTCGATGGATTTGGCGATGAAGTCGCGCATGGTGGACGCAAACACCGGCCGGCGCTCGCCGTCGTACGAATCAAGCAGGCGCCCACCACCCCAGCCCTGCAGCACGGCCGCCAGCTTCCAGCCCAGGTTGCGCGCATCTTCGAGCCCCGAATTGACGCCATAGCCCCCATAGGGCGGGTGGCTGTGCGCCGCATCGCCGGCGACGAAGACGCGGCCCTTGCGGTAGCTGTCGGCCAGCATGAAGCGCAGGTCCCAGAACCCGATGTGCTCGAATTCCACATCGAACGGTGCACCCACCGCGTCGTGCAGGTAGGCCGCAAAGTCGAAGTTGTCCTTGGTCGTGCCCGGCGGCACGGGGGCGTGGAAGAACCAGGTGTTGCCCAGATCCACCCGGCCGAAGAACTTCCAGTAGCCCTGGAGGCCAGGCTGCAGCACGTTGTAGTAGGACTTGCCGGGGTAGCGTTCGAGCAGCTGGTGCAGGCCGGGCGAGCGGAACACCAGCAGCACCATCATGCGGTCATGGTCGGTGCGGGTCTGGGTAATGCCCGCCTGCTCGCGCACGACAGAGCGTGCGCCATCCGACCCCACGGCATAGGCACTGCGCAGCACGCGTTCGCCGCTGCCACCACGCTCGGCGATGGTGACCGACACCCCGTCGGCATCCTGCACCACGGCCTTGGCCTCCCAGCCGTACACGGTCTGCACCGAGGGCAGCTCGGCCACGCGGGCACGCAGCACCGCCTCGGTCGCGTACTGCGGCAGCCGCTCGTTGCCGGTGAAGTAGTAGGGCTTGACCAGGTCGCGCTGCAGCCAGTCGTAGGTGTGGGGGCCCAGCAGCGTGCCGTGCGCCGTCAGCCCGCCGATGCCGTATTCCACGGGAATGGTGCGCGCGGCACGCAGCTGCTTCTCTGCCCCCCAGAAGTGGAAGTGCTCCATGGTCCGCTGGGTCAGGTTCTGGCCCTTGGGGATGGGCTGGGGCTGCAGGTAGCGCTCCACGACGATGGTGCGGATGCCGCGCTGGCCCAGCTCGATGGCCAGGCCCATGCCCACGGGCCCACCGCCGACGATGACCACCTCGGCGTCCTGCTGCTCTGCCATGGTCTGTTCCTTGTTGCTCATTGCGTTCATTGCTTTCTGCTTCATTCCGCGGTGATGCCCTGGGCCTTGATCAGGTCCGCCCAGCGCTTGGCGTCCGCCGCGACGAGCTTCTTGAAGGCATCGGGCGTGCTGTGGGCAGGCGTCATGCCCTGGGTCTCGAAGGACTTGGCCACGGCAGGCGCCGCCAGCACCTCGCGCAGCTCGGTGTTCAGACGGTCGACATAGGCGCGCGGCGTGCCGGCCGGGGCGAACACGCCGTACCACATGTCCACGTTGAGGTCGCCCACTTTGAGGCTGTTCAGCGAAGGCACTTCGGGAAGCAGCGGATGGGGCGTTTCGGAACTGATGGCCAGCGCCTTGAGCTTGCCCGCCTTCACATGCTGCAGGGCCACGTGGATGGGCAGGAACATCGCGTCGATCTGCCCGCCCAGCAGGTCGGTCACGGCAGGCGCCGTGCCCCGGTAGCTGATGTGCGTGAGCGAAATCTTCGCCCGGTTCTTGAGCAGCTCCATCGCCAGGTGGTGCGGCGTGCCCGCGCCGGGCGAGCCGTAGTTGAGCGCGCCGGGCCTGGCCTTCGCGCGTTCGACCAGTTCCTTGAGCGACTGGATCTTCGCGCCCTCGCTGGCCACCAGCAGCAATTGCCCCCAGCTCGTCTGGCCCACGGGCTGCAGGTCGGTCAGCGGGTTGAAGCCCTGCTTGGGGTACAGCGCCATGTTCATCACCAGCGTGTTCACGCTGACCAGCAGGGTGGCCCCATCGGCCGGCGCACGCACCACTTCCTGCGTGCCGATGATCCCCGAAGCGCCCGCCTTGTTGTCGACGAAGAAGGGGCGCTTGAGCCGCTCCGACAGCGGGGCCGCGATCTGGCGCGCGATCAGGTCGATGCCCGTGCCGGGCGTGAACGGCACGACCAGGCGCACCGGTGCATCCGCACCACTGCCCTGCGCCCGGACCAGGGGCGCCGCCACCGTGGCCAGGGCGCCGAGCACCAGGCGTCTGCGTTGAAGGGAAGGCGACGGTAACAGGGCAGCAAGGGTCATGGCTTTGTCTCTTTGGAAGTTGGACCACAATTACAACGACAGTCTTGATTTGAATCAAACGGAAATTTCTGATGAATTCGTCAACAAAGCTGATGAATGTCAGCAGCCGCCAGCTGCACGCCTTCCTGGAAGTCACACGCCTGCAGAGCTTTGCCAAGGCGGCCGAGCAGGTGCACCTGTCCCCCTCGGGCATGAGCATGCTGGTCAAGGAGCTGGAGGAGCAGATGGGTGCGCGCCTGTTCCACCGCACGACGCGCTCGCTCACGCTCACCGATGCCGGCCGGCGGCTGCAACCGGTGGCCGAGCGCAT
Source organism: Acidovorax sp. (assembly GCF_034519795.1). Taxonomy (GTDB): domain Bacteria; phylum Pseudomonadota; class Gammaproteobacteria; order Burkholderiales; family Burkholderiaceae_C; genus Acidovorax. Next base: position 25,840 of record NZ_JAXHOB010000024.1, on the reverse strand, counting down.
CGTCGGCGAGCTGCGCACCCTGGGTGCGGTGCTCGACGGCAGCGAGTCCGCCGTGCGCTCGCGCCTGCTGGTGGCAGCCACGCCCATGATCTCGGCCAGCCTGCTGCCCGACGTGGTGCGCGGCTTTGCCGAGACGCATCCCCAGGTGCAGGTGCACCTGGCCGATGTCGAGGTGGGCACCGTGCGCCAGGAGGTGCTGGAGGGCGAGGCGGACATCGGCTTCGGCTTCTTCGTCAAGCCCGCAGTGGGCCTGTCGCGCCAGCCCCTGTGCAAGTTCCGGCTCATGCGCATCAGCCCGCCCGGCGCAGGCAGCAGCGGCCTCGCGGAGAGCCAGCCCTGGAGCAGCCTCGCCGGCCTGCCCCTGGTGAGCCTGCCTTCGGGCAACCCGATCCAGGTGGTGATCGAAAAGCACCTGTCCCGCCTGGGCCGCACGCACGAGGAACGCCCGCGCATGAACCTGCTGGGCACCATCATCGGCATGGTGCGCGCCGGCCGGGGCCACGCCATCATCCCCTCGTTCGCGATGGAGGAGTGCCTGCGCCAGGGCCTCGGGGTGGCCATGCTGCGCGAGCCCGTGGCGCACCTCGACCTGTACCTGGTATCGCGGCGCGGCACGCAGCCCAAGCCCGCGGCGCTGGCATTTGCGGCTGCGCTCAAACGCGCCGCAGCGCGTCTACCGGGTTAGCGCCGCAAGGATGCCAGCAAGGCAGCGAATAGAATCAGCGAGCCCCCAAGCACCGTGCGCGCCTCCAGCTGCGAGGCCGACAGCAGCACCGAGGACACGCTGGCGAACACCACCTCGGACAGCATCACCACGGCCGTGGTGCCCGCCGTGAGGCGCGAAGCGCCGAACTGCAGCGCCCAGTTGCCCAGCATCAGCACACCCGACAGCAGCAGCCCGGTGACGGCCCAGGTGGCGTTGAAGGCCGGGAAGGCATCCACCACCCCGAACTGCATGCCGACGCAGGCCGCCAGCAGCGCCATGAGCATGCAGCCACCAAACATCGCGAACATGCGCGCCTGCCCCGGCACGGCGTGCAGGCGGCGCACGGTGACGTTGACCAGGGCGAACATGAAGCCGCCCACCAAGGCCAGGCCATCGGCCATGGACAGGCCCTGCAGCAGGCTGGCAGGCGAGGCATCCCCGGGCAGCAGCACCAGCACCACACCGGTGAAAGCCAGCAGCAGCCGCGCGATGGCCATGGGCGTGGGCCGTTCGCCCAGGATGCGCCAGGCCAGCAGCACCGCCCAGGCGGGCATGAGGTAGAACAGCAGGATGACGCGCACCACATCGCCCACCGTCACGGCCCAGTTGAAGGCCACGTTGTTGAACCCCGAGGCCAGCGCCAGCAGCCACAGCCCTGGGTGCTGGCGCACCTGTGCGAGGATGCCCGGCCGCAGCGCCAGCAGGCCGAGCAGCACCACCGCGTACATCGCGGCCGTGGCCCACAGCGGGTGCAGCCCCGCCCCATGCATCACCCGGAACGGCCACCAGGCCAGGCCCCAGACGAAGGCATTGAACAAGAGAGCGAAGACGGGCAGCGGCGATTGCATGAAGAGAAAGGAGGCTGCCGCGCGCACTCCGGGCGCGGGCATCGGTCAACGAAGGGGGCGTGGCGCAAAAGGCCGAAAGCCGGCAAGGCAAAGGCCCTGTCGCCGGGCGATTGTGCCTGTCCTTCGGTGGCCGCGCTGGTCAGCCGCGTTCGGCCGCCTGCAGCAGGTCCCCGGGCGTGTAGCCGAAGGAGCGGCGAAACCAGCGCGTGAAGTGCGCCTGGTCGGCGAAACCGCACTCCGCAGCGACCGCGGCGGCCGGCTCGCCCGCCAGCAGCAACTGCCGGGCGCGGTGCAGGCGCACAGCACGCAGGTAGTCGCCTGGGGCCATGCCCACCCATTGCGTGAGCACGCGGTGAATGCGCTCGCGGCTCACCCCGCAGCGGTTTGCCAGGTCCGCCACCGACAGGTGGCCGCCAGCCACGGCCTGCTGCACCCGCTCGATCAGGGCGCGCACCGCGGCACTCGGGGGCACCGGCTCCACGGCAGACGGGTCGGCAGGCAGGCTGCGGCGCAAGGCCGGCACGGCGCGCCGCAGCCAGGCCTGCACCTCGGCCGTGGTGACCAGGCCACGCGCGCTTTCGGCCAGCCGGGGCATGCGCGCCACGCCGCTGCGCGGGGGAGGCCGCAGCCCTTCGTGCACGAGCCAGTCGCTGGGCACATACAGCATGGCCACCAGCACGCTCCCCTGGTACTGCGGCGCGCTCAGCGCCCCCGTGTGGACCACGCCCGGCGCAATCGCGATCACGTCGCCCGTGCGCGCCACGAACGGACGGCCTGCCACGCTGCAGCGGCATTCGCCGCGCACGATGGCGCCGAACGACCATTCCTCGTGCCAGTGCGGCACCCACTCCTGCCCCGGCTCCTGGTGCCGCACCTGCTCCAGGTCGAACACGCGCAGCCGGCGCACCTCGGAGCGCAGGTTCAGCGCCATGGTGGCAGTCCCTGCGGAGCGGCAGCCCTGCGCTCAGGCATCGACCGCGCCTGCGACAGTGATGCCGATCCAGCCGGCGCTGGCGTCCCCTGCCACCAACCCACCCAGCAGGCCGATGTCCTCGCACGGATGGGGGCTGAGCTGCAGCGTGGCCGTGGCCTCATGCCAGCCCGCACCGACGCGCGCCCCGATGGCCGGCTTCACCAACGCCAGGGCCGGCAGTTGCGCAGGCTGCCGCAGGTCCGGCCAACCCACAGCACCGATGGTCGGCATGCCCAGAAAACCCAGCGCGCGGCCGGGCTGGCCCGTCAGCGTGGCCTGCGCCTCGAACACGCGGCGGTCCTTCACTGCCAGGCTGGCGCCCAGCCGGCTGCCGGCGCGCAGCGGTGCTGCGGCAGGGTGGTCCAAGGGCAGGCTGCGCGTGAGCCAGGTGCTGCCCATCTTCTTGGGCCAGCCCTGCAGCAGCCCGCGCACCAGGGAGATGTCCTGGTCCACCCAGATCGCCGGGCAGTACATGCTGCGGCTGCCATCGGGCCGCTCAACCTCCAGCACCACGATGGTCTCGCGGTATTGGGCCAGCACTGGGTCGAGCAGTTCCTCGCCGTGCAGCGTGCAGGCCTGCCAGTCGGCAAAGTGCACGCAGCCCGAGCCCAGCGGCCTGCCCGCCGCCGGGGGCACGAGCGGCACTGCGCTGTCGGCATCGAACTGGAAGGACACATTGAGCAGCCAGCCCGCGTAGTGCCACGGTGGCGGCGGCACCAGGGCCGAGCGGCCCGTGGTGGTGAAGGGTGCGGTAAAGCCCTGGTGGGACCAGGCCGGGGGAGAAGCGACAGATGAAGAGGTCATGCCCGCGATGGTGCCCACGGCCTGCACATACGGCTAGAACGGATGTGAACCGGGTACCGGTGCACCGCCATGCGCGCCGGACCGGCGGGACAGGTAGGGTTGCGCGAACAGGTAGAGCCCCGTCAGCAACAGCACGGCCAGGGGAGCCAGCGGCGCATAGGTGATCCACGCAGGCGGTGCCCCCCGGCCCAGGCCCATGGCCGCGAAGTTGGCCACGACGGTCAGCGTGAAGGCGATCGATACCCAGCGGTGGATCTGCCGGAGCCGGTTGCCGGCGCCGCTCATCGCGCCGCCCCTGCCGCGCGCTGAATCACCTTCCAGCCATTGCCGGCCGGGTCGCGAAAGCCCGCATCCACATTGCCATAGCGGTCCACCGGCTCCTGGGTGAACTCCACGCCGCGCTCGCGCAGTTGCGCGCAGGTGGCGCGGCAATCGGCCACATGCCAGACCAGGGGCGGCATGGCGCCCTTGGCGACCATGGCGCGCAGGGTCTGCGCCGTGGCCTCGTCGTGCAGGGGCGCCCCGGGGGTGAACAAGCCGAGCTGGAACGAAGGCTGCTCCGGGTCCTGCACCGTGAGCCAGCGGTAGGCGCCATTGCGCACATCGGTGTGCACGCGAAAGCCGAGCCGGTCCACGTAGAAGGCCAGCGCCGCGTCCTGGTCGTCCACGTACACGCCCACCACACCAATGCCCTGGGTGGGCGGGTTCATCAAGCTTGTCATCGTCATCGTTCGATCTCCTGGTTTGTCGAAGACCGGTTTTTACCGTCCGCCGCGCGCCGGCGCTTCTCCAAAACTGCGATCGTGAGATCCGGCCGCTCCGCGGCCTTGAGGACACAGGCCGGCACGCTGGCCAGCGGCCCCACCTCGGCCCGGGCATCGCGCCGCAGCACACTGGGGCTCTTGCCGGTGATGTCGCGGAAGATGCGCCCGAAGGTGCCCAGGCTCTCCCAGCCCGTGGCAAACGCGATGTCGGTGATGGGCAGGTCGGTGTCGCGCAGCAGGGTCGATGCCTGCTCAATGCGCCGCGTGAGCAGGTAGCGGTGCGGTGGCACGCCAAAGGCCTGCTTGAACGAGCGCGCGAAGTGCGCCTCGGACACCCCGCTCACCTCGGCCAGCCGGGCCACCGGCCAGGCCTCGTGCGAGGCGGCGTCCATCCGGTCCTTGGCGCGCAGCAGGCGCCTGAGCAGGGCCGGGTCCTGCAGGGTGGCAGCAGGAGAGGTGTCGGGCGTGGCAGGTGGCTTCATGCGTCCTCGGGTCAACAGCCCCATTGTCGGCGACCCCAGGGGCTTGAAGCGCGCGGGTTGCAGTGGCCCCACCACATATGCAACAATAAAAGTTACTTAATAAGGGCCAGCATGTCCACCTCCTCCACCCATGACAACCCGAACGCCCCGTTTGCCGACCCCCAGGCCGTGGCGTCCTACCCCGACCGCACCCGCCGCCTCGTACCCGGCTGGGACGATCTGCAAAAAATGGCCGGTGTGCTGCTGGCCGAGCGTGCGCCGCCCGAGGCCAGGGTGCTGGTGGTCGGCGCAGGCGGCGGCGCCGAACTGCGTGTCTTCGCGCAATCTCAGCCCAATTGGCGCTTCGTGGGCGTGGACCCGTCCGAGCCCATGCTGCAGTTGGCGCAGGCCACGCTCGGGCCGCTGGCTGCGCGCGTGGACTTCCACCAGGGCTATGTGCACACGGCACCTGCAGGGCCCTTCGATGCGGCCACTTGCCTGCTCACCTTGCATTTCGTTCCGCTGGACGAACGGCTGGCCACCCTGAAGGCCATCCGCCAACGCCTCGCGCCCGGAGCGCCCCTGGTCACGGCCCACCTGAGTTTTCCACTGACACCGCCCGAGGAGCGCGCCCAGTGGCTGGCACGCTATGCGGCATTCGCCGTGGCCTCGGGTGTGGATGCAGAGGCAGCCCAGCGCGCAGCCACGGCCATTGACACCGCCCTGCCCCTGCTCAGCCCGGACGAGGAAGAAGTGCTGCTCGCGCAGGCCGGCTTCAGCGGCATCCGCCTGTTCTATGCGGGACTGGCGTTTCGGGGGTGGGTGGCGCAGGCCTGAAGACGGTGGCTGCCGACGCCGGCTATCCGAATCCCTCCAGAAATCGAAGCCTTGCATTTCCGCGGGGTGAAAGCTGCCCCGGCGATCCTGTGGGCGATGATGCGCGCACCACACAGCCCGATGATCGACGACAAGCAATGCACAGGCATTTACTCAGCACCACCTGGTGGCTTCTTTTTGCAAGATTCCGATGGATGTGGTGGATGCTTGCCGTCGCATTCCTTCTTCCGGCTTTGCAGCTTTCCCTGCTGGAAATCCCGGAGAAAAGCGACCTGACAGAGGTGCGCGGCATCTACAAGATGCCTTTCATCCGCCCCAACGGCAAAGGGTATGCGACCACGGTTCAGGCCAGTGACGGTAATTTGAAAAAATGCCATTGCGCTGCGGGCAGCAGCGGGCTCAACTGCCTGAGCCAGGATCACTCCAAGAACCTCGCCCTGATGCGCTCGCTGAGGGAACAGCCTGTGACGGTACTCATGTCGGCAACAAAAATGCACGAGCGATTTCCACTCTGCTACGAGATTCGAACCGACCAGACCACCCTGGTTTCTTACGAACAGTCCAAAGCACGGTATTTGAAGGACAAGAACCGCGTCGGCGACTACCTGTTCCCCCTGGTGATGTTCCTCATTCTCATGGCGCTGTACGGCACCACCTTTGTCGGCAACCAGAGACGGTGACGCATGGCCCGGCAGGCACTGCTTTGCGCGTCAGCCTTTCAGCCCACGCCGCTCATGCCACTCGGCCAGTGACTCGTCCGGAAACGCCTGGTAGTGCCGGTGGCCCTTGCCCTTGGGCACGTCGACCCAGTTGGCGACGAACTCGAGCATGCCTTCGACCACCTCCGGCGGCTTGGGCAAGGGGGTGTCGATGGCAGAGGCGTGCGGATGGACCAGCTCGGGCCAGCGCGGATCCCACAGCCACAGTGCGCTGCCGCATTGCAGGCAGAACTTGCGCTCGGCCTTGGAGCGTTTGGCGCGCTGGCCCCCTTCGCGCATGACCGCATGGTAGGTGCCCAGGTGCCTGGCGCCCCGGACCTTGAGCGTGCGCGCATCGCCGCCCAGGTTGATGGCGTAGCCGCCCCCGCCCGCCGTCTTGCGGCAGATGGAGCAGTGGCAGTGCATGAACGGGACGGGGCTGTCGGCTTCGAGCGAAAAGCGGACGGCGCGGCAGTGGCAGGAGCCTTCGAGGTGCATGGGGGCGTCCAGAGCGTGGGGGAACCTGCAGGCTACACAGGCTGCTGCGCACCATCTGTAGGAACGCCACGCAAAAAACAAAAAAGCCCCGGGCACCTGCCCGGGGCTTGCGGTTCGCGGCCGGTGCCCGCTCAGCCCTCGTCGGGCGCGTCCAGGCCCAGCTCCTGGATCTTGCGGGTGATGGTGTTGCGGCCAATGCCCAGGCGCTGCGCGGCTTCCATGCGGCGGCCGTGGGTAGCGACGAGCGCGGTGCGGATCAGGCGCGACTCGAAGCGGCGCGTGAGGGCATCCCATACCTCGGGCTGGCCGCCGGACAAGAGCTTTTGCGCCTCGGCCTCCAGCGCCTGCTCCCAGCTCAGCACGGGGCTGGCCGACACGGCGGGGGCAGCCGTGTCGGCAGCCCAGGCAGCAGCCGGCGCGGCGGCCACGTACTGCGGCGCCGAGGGTGCGACGGCAGGCAGGCCCCCCACCATTTCGGGTGGGTGCGCAATGGCGGCCACGGGCATGGCAATCACGGGCTGTGGCGCCGCAGCGTGGCCGTCGGCCACGGCGGCACGCGCAGGCGCCTGGAACACCGGGGCTTCCAGCACCTCGGGCGGCAGGTCCTGCAGCGAGATCACCTGCGCGGGCGCCATCACGGTGAGCCAGTGGCAGATGTTTTCGAGCTGGCGCACGTTGCCCGGAAAGGCGAACTGCTCCAGCCGCACCAGGGCCGAGTCGGCAATGCGCTTGGGCTCCACGCCGAGCTGGCGCGCGCTCTGCTGCAGGAAGTGGCGCGTGAGCATGGGTACATCTTCATGGCGCTCGCGCAGCGCGGGCAGGCGCAGGCGGATCACGTTCAGGCGGTGGAACAAGTCCTCGCGGAAACCGCCTTCCTTGACGCGCCGCTCCAGGTCCTGGTGGGTGGCGGCGATCACGCGCACGTGGGCCTTCACGGCCGCGTGGCCGCCCACGCGGTAGAACTGCCCGTCCGACAGCACGCGCAAGAGGCGCGTCTGCAGGTCGAACGGCATGTCGCCGATTTCGTCGAGGAACAGCGTGCCGCCCTCGGCCTGCTCGAAGCGCCCGCGCCGCTGCGTCTGCGCACCCGTGAAGGCACCGCGCTCGTGGCCGAAGAGTTCGGATTCAAGCAGGTCCTTGGGGATGGCGGCGGTGTTGATGGCCACGAAGGGGCCGTCCGCACACGGCGAATGCTTGTGCAGCGCACGCGCCACCAGTTCCTTGCCCGAGCCCGACTCTCCGGTGATCAGCACCGTGACCTGGCTCTGGCTGAGCCGGCCGATGGCGCGGAACACGTCTTGCATGGCGGGTGCCTGGCCCAGCATCTCGGGGGTTTCGGCCTGGCGCTCTTCGGTCACTTCCTCGCGCTGGCTTTCCTCCACGGCGCGGCGGATCAGCTCCACCGCCTTGGGCAGGTCGAAGGGCTTGGGCAGGTACTCGAACGCGCCGCGCTGGAAGGCCGATACGGCGCTGTCCAGGTCGGAATACGCCGTCATGATGATGACGGGCAGGCCGGGCTGCAGTTCGCGTACTTTTTCGAGCAGTTGCAGGCCCGATCCCCCGGGCATGCGGATGTCGCTCACCAGGACCTGAGGGCCCTGGCGGGCGGGGTCGCCGGCGGTGATGTCGGCCAGCGCGTCGAGCACTTCGCGCGGATGGGTGAAGCTGCGCGTGGGCAGGTTCTCCCGGGCCAGCGCCTTTTCCAGGACGAAGCGGATCGAGGGGTCGTCATCTACTATCCAGATCGGCTTCATATCTTTTTCTTACCTTCCCTGTGGTTGCGTGTCAGGGACCTCAGGGCAAGGGGATCAGGATACGGAAGTCGGTGCGACCCGGCACGCTGTCGCATTCGATCAATCCGTGGTGCCGTTGTACGAAGGTTTGCGCCAACGTGAGTCCCAGCCCCGATCCGCCGTCCCGACCCGACACCAGAGGGTAGAAAATACGCTCTTTGATGGCATCGGGTACGCCCGGTCCGTTGTCGATGACATGCAATTCCAGTGCCAGCCGGTAGCGCTGGCGACCAAACGTTACTTGTCGGGCCACGCGGGTGCGCAGGGTGATCACCGCATCGCCTGCGGCAATGCGTTCGGCCAGGGCCTGGGCCGCGTTTTGAACCACGTTGAGCAGTGCCTGGATGAGCTGCGCCCGGTCGCCGCGGAACTCGGGGATGGAGGTGTCGTAGTCGCGCTGCACGCGCAGCCCGTGCGGGTATTCGACCAGCACCAGCGAGCGAACGCGCTCGCACACTTCGTGGATGTTGACGTCACCCACCAGGTGCGGGTGGCGGTGCGGGGCCAGCAGCCGGTCCACCAGGCTTTGCAGGCGGTCGGCCTCGTGGATGATGACCTGGGTGTACTCGGTGAGCTCGCGGCTCTCGAGCTCCATCTCCAGCAACTGCGCAGCGCCACGGATGCCGCCCAGCGGGTTCTTGATCTCGTGGGCCAGGTTGCGGATGAGCTCCTTGTTGGCCTGCGCCTGGTCGAGCAGGCGTTCTTCGCGGTCCTGGCGGGCCTGTTGCTCCAGCGGCCACAGCTCCACCAGGATCTCGCCGGCCTGCTCGGCCGCCGCCACGTTGACATGCACGGGCACGGGGTCCTGGTGCACGCGCTTCAGGCTGGCCTCGTAGCGCAGCGCGGCGAAGTCCTGCACGCGGGCACCGGCCAGCGCCGTCTGCAGCAGGGCCGGATCGGTGAAGAAGGTGGAGAAATCGCCCCCCTCCAGCGTGCGGCGCGACAGGCCCAGGGTGTTTTCCAGCGCGGCGTTGGCGAACTGCACGGCGCCGTCGGCGCGCAGCACCGCCACCAGCGTGGACATCAGGTCCAGCGAATGGAAGCGTTCTGTGCCGGATGGGGAGGTGTTGTCGGGTGGAGTGCTCACGCGCGGGGTCGGATCAATTTGCGGGGGCCACACGGCCCAGCTCGCGCTTGATGCCGGCGATATCGCTCTCGCTGCGCGAAACGCTGGCCTTGAGTTCGGCCGTGCGCTCCATGTAGCGCTGGGGGTTGCGCAGATCGAGGGCATTGCGCTCGGGCGCGCCGCCGTTGTATTCCTTGACCAGCTCGGCGTGGCGCGCCTCGGCCTTGCGCAGCTCGGACTCGAGGATGGCGCGCGCATCGGAGTCGCGGGCCTTCTGGTCGTTGCTGCTCACGCGCGGGGCGTTCGGCGGCGACGCAGACGGGGCGCTGCCAGCGGCGGGCGCGGCGGCGCCGCCCGCAGCTGCGGCAGGGCGTGCGCCCTGCACCACGGTGACGTTGCCGCCTTCGACCAGCTTGCAGCCACGCTCCTTGGCCTGGGTCGCGTTGTTCGTGTACTCGTTGCCACAGCGGTAGATGCGGTCCTGCGCCCAGCCAGCAACGGGGGCCAGGGCGGCAAGCAACAACAGGGTGGTGACAGTCTTCTTCATGGAAATTCCTCGCGCAGCAGCTTATGCAGGGGACAGCCGGTGAGTATCCCCCAATCATCCCGCATCGCCAATTGCGCAAATACAGCGGCAATGGGGTTTCAAGCCGCGCCTTGCGGCGGGCGGCGGGCCCGGGGCATGGCTGCAGGCACCGCCCCATCCCCTACTGAGGCGCCACAGCCTGCGTTGGTTCCGTGGCCGGTGTTGTGCCGACGCCATGAAAAAAGGCGGCTTGCGCCGCCTTTTGGGGGTAATCGCCGGATGGGGCGGATTACAGCGAGTAGTACATGTCGTACTCGACAGGGTGAGGAGCCATGCGGAAACGCGTCACTTCGGTCATCTTCAGGTCGATGTAGGCATCGAGCATGGAGTCGGTGAACACGCCACCCTTGGTCAGGAAGCTGCGGTCCTTGTCGAGGTATTCCAGGGCCTGGTCCAGGCTGTGGCACACGGTCGGCACCAGCTTGTCTTCCTCGGGTGGCAGATGGTACAGGTCCTTCGTGGCGGCTTCGCCGGGATGGATCTTGTTTTCCACACCGTCCAGACCGGCCATCATCAGGGCCGAGAAGGCCAGGTAAGGGTTGGCCGATGGATCGGGGAAGCGCGCTTCGATGCGGCGGCCCTTGGGGTTGGCAACGTAAGGAATGCGGATCGAGGCCGAGCGGTTGCGGGCCGAGTAGGCCAGCTTCACAGGGGCTTCGAAGCCGGGCACCAGGCGCTTGTACGAGTTCGTGCCGGGGTTGGTGATGGCGTTCAGGGCACGGGCGTGCTTGATGATGCCGCCGATGTAGTACAGCGCGAAGTCCGACAGGCCGGCGTAGCCGTCGCCTGCGAACAGGTTCTTGCCGTCCTTCCAGATGGACTGGTGCACGTGCATGCCCGAACCGTTGTCGCCAGCGTAGGGCTTGGGCATGAAGGTGGCGGTCTTGCCGTAGGCGTTGGCCACGTTCCAGACCACGTACTTCAGGACCTGCGTCCAGTCGGCGCGCTCGACCAGCGTGCTGAACTTGGTACCGATTTCGTTCTGGCCAGCGCCTGCCACTTCGTGGTGGAACACTTCGACCGGGATGCCCAGGGATTCGAGGATCAGGGACATTTCAGCGCGCATGTCCTGCGTGCTGTCGACGGGAGGCACGGGGAAGTAGCCGCCCTTGACGGTGGGACGGTGGCCGCGGTTGCCGCCTTCGAGCTTGGCGCCCGAATTCCAGGGGGCTTCGTACTCTTCGATCTCGAACATGACCTTGCCGGGTTCGTTGGACCAGCGCACGCCGTCGAAGATGAAGAATTCTGGCTCGGGGCCGAAGAAGGCCGTGTCGCCCAGGCCGGAAGCCTTGAGGTAGGCTTCAGCGCGCTTGGCGATGGAGCGTGGGTCGCGGTCGTAGGCCTTGCCGTCACCGGGTTCGATCACGTCGCACTGCAGGAACAGCGTGGTTTCTTCGAAGAACGGGTCGATGTTGGCGGTGTTGGGGTCGGGCATGAGCTGCATGTCCGAGGCTTCGATGCCCTTCCAGCCAGCCACCGACGAACCGTCAAATGCGTGGCCCGACGTGAACTTGTCTTCATCGAAGTGCGAAACCGGCACGGTCACGTGCTGTTCCTTGCCCCGGGTATCGGTAAAACGGAAGTCAACGAACTTGACCTCGTTTTCCTTCACGATCTTCATCACGTCTGCAACGGTCTTGGCCATCAGGTTCTCCTGGGTAAAAGCGCTTGTTGAAAAAAGAATTTGCCGAAATAAAAGCAGTTTGCGTGCCAGCGGGGTGCAATCACCGCACTATCGCGGAGCAGCGGCCCGGCCTGGGGTCTGGCGAGGACGGTTGGATGCACATAATTGGTGCATTGCATTAGCTCCCATTGCACATCACAGGTTGCGCACCATTTCGGGGCCAAGTTCTGCACCAAATTCGTGCAGTCCATTTTTGAGGTCCGTCCATGCCGCGGGAAGCGCCTGCGCAGGGCCTTTGACGCCCAGTTCAATGTGCCGCCCGTATTGTGGATGATCCACGCTGGGCAAACTGAACACCCGCACCCCGGCGTGCGATTTTTCTATCTGCTCCATGAGCGGGGTGAGCGACGCCTCCATGGCGCCGAAAACCACCACCGAGTGCTCGGTCTGGGGCGTGCGGTTGAAATGCTCGGCGTACAGGGTGTCCAGCACCCATTCGATCATGGGCCAGGCCATCACGGGAAAGCCCGGTACGAAGTGCACGGCGCCCCCTGCCCTGCCCGGGCTGTCGCAGGTGAAGCCGGGGATCTTGTTGTAGGGGTTGGGGATGGTGCGCGCCCCCACAGGAAACATGCCCATGTTCAGCCGGTGCAGGTTGTCGTGGCGGTCGGGCTCGTAGGGCAGGCCCTGCTCGCGCGCCACGTCCTGCATGCGCTCGCGGATCAGGCGCTCGGCCTCGGGGTGCAGGGCGAGCTCGGTGCCCAGGGCCCGGCCGGCGCATTGGCGGGTGTGGTCGTCCGGCGTGGCCCCGATGCCGCCGCAGGAAAAGACCACGTCGCCGGAGGCAAAGGCGCGCTGCAGCGTGGCCGTGATGCGCGCCGGGTCGTCCCCCACGTAGTCCGCATAGGACAGGGTCAGGCCGCGCGCGGCCAGCAGCTCGATGGCCCGGGGCATGTGCTTGTCGGCACGCTTGCCCGAGAGGATTTCGTCGCCGACGATGATGAGGCCGAAGGTGGGGATCATGGGGTGCGGGGATCGGTAGGGAGGGCGCCGGGGGTCGGCAGGCCGCCCACCGCAGGCGCGGGTGCGCTGGCGGGGGAAGGCGTGAGGTCTTCGATGGCCGGTGGGGGCGCCAGTGTGTCGAGCGGCAGTCGCGAGGGCGCGGGCATGGTGGCGCGGACATCGTCCTCGCGCAGCTCCTGCAGCGCCGCCAGGCAGAAATGCGTGAACCACAGCGACGAAAACGCGAACACCAGCATGTAGATCCAGATCGCCAGCGGCACCAGGATGGCAAACGCCGCCACGAACAGCACACCCGAGGCCCAGACGATGCTGGGCGCCGCCCCCAGGTAGCCGGTGATGATGCCGATGCCCAGCAGGCTGGCACGGTGGCGCTCGAACAGGCGCTTGCGCTCCTCCTTGCTGGCGTGTTCGGCCAGCGCGTCGAAGGCCATCACGCGGTAGGTGAGCCAGCCCCAGATCAGCGGCGGCAGCACCAGCACCAGCGGGGGCACCAGCCACAGCGGCACGGACACCACCAGCGCCACCAGCGCCATCACCGTGGAGCCTACGGACCAGGCCACGCTGGCGAAGAAGGAGCCGCCCTTCTTGCGCGCGAGCTCGGGAAAGCGCCGCTCGGCGACCAGGGTCACGAGCGCGGGGGTCATGAGCACCGCCACGAGCAGCAGCGAGACCACGACCAGCACCGGTGTGGCCGCCAGGATGACCATCATGGGGGCGAGCGCCGAGACCACGCTGCCCAGGCCCCAGCCTTCGAGCCAGCCCCAGAAATTCTTGAGCATGGGCGAGGCATCCAGAAGTGAGTGCATGCTCTGCACCGCCACGTCCCAGTAGAAGTAGCCCAGGCCGAATGCCAGCGCCGCCATCAGCAGCAATGGCAGCAGCGACAGGAGGATGACGCGGGGGCGCATGCAGTACGCCGCAGCGCGCCAGAAAGAGTCCAGCAGTAGTCCCATGCGCGTGAGCATACCGCGAGCCTCGCCGCTCTTGATGAAACCCTGCACCGCCCGGCAGTTGCGCGAGTTCCCTCTGTGCCCGTTACATCTAGTTGTCCATTGCGCTGCGCGCCACCCGCGACGCATGGAACTGGCGCGGCTAAGGCCAGTGCCCCCGCGCAAGGGCCGCCCCGCCGCGCTGGGGGCGTCCCCCTCCCGAGTCGCGCAGCGAGTCGAGAGAGGGGGAAGGCGCGAAGCGACTCAGGGGGTGTTTCACTTCAGGCCTGTTCGGGCTGGGCGCCCGGTGCTTTGCCGGCATCCAGCCCGCGCCGCGCATAGCGCTGCGCGAGCACGCCGCAGACCATGAGCTGCATCTGGTGGAACAGCATCAGCGGCAGCACGATGGCACCGGCCACGTTGGCGGCAAACAGCACGTTGGCCATGGGCACGCCGCTCACCAGGCTCTTCTTGGAGCCGCAGAAGACGATGGTGATCTCGTCCTCCTTCGAGAAACCCATGCGCCGCGCGCTCCAGGTGGTGAGGGTGAGCACCAGCGCCAGCAGCACCGCGCACACGGCCAGCAGGCCGGCCAGGGCCATGGGGGGCACCTGGGACCACAGGCCGTCGATGACGGCATGGCTGAAGGCGGCATACACCACCAGCAGGATGGAGCCCTGGTCCACCCCCTTCATGACGGACGCGCGCTGCTGCAAAAAGCCGCTGATCCAGGGGCGCAGCAGGTGGCCGATGGCAAACGGCAGCAGCAGTTGCACGCCGATGCGCCCCATGGCGGCCAGCGGGTCGCCCATGGCCGCGTTCTGCGACATGAGCAGGCCCACCAGCAGCGGCGTGAAGGCCACCCCCAGCAGCGTGGACGCCGAGGCGCTGCACACGGCCGCAGGGATGTTGCCGCGCGCCATGGAGACGAAGGCGATGGCCGACTGCACCGTGGCCGGCAGCGCGCACAGGTAGAGGATGCCGGTGTACAGGTCGCGCGTGACCAGCGGCTCCAGCACCGGGCGCAGCGCCCAGCCCAGCAGCGGGAACAGCATGAAGGTGCTGGCCACCACCACCAGGTGCAGGCGCCAGTGGCCGATGCCGGCCAGGATGGCCTCCCGCGAGAGCTTGGCCCCGTGCAGGAAGAACAGCAGGCTCACGGCCACGGTGGTGGCCACCTCCAGCGCCTTGGCGAAGCCGCCGGAGGCCGGCAACAGGCTGGCGGCGATGACCGTAGCGACGAGGTAGAGCGTGAAATTGTCGGGAAGCAGGCGGGAGCGGGCCATGGAAACAAGGGGGCGTGGAGCCCTGTGAGAAACGGTAGGCACCGATTGGACCGTGTTTGCCACCCCAAGAGAAATGGATTGATTTGATGAATTTATAATGAATCCTCATGAATCAAGGGTGTGCCATGGCCTATTTCCCCACGCGCGGCCCACGGCGTGCGGCGTCTGCTTTGTCGCACGGCTTGCCCATGGCCCGCCATGGGCTGCGCCGCGCTTCGCGCATCCATCCCCACGCCATGGCCCGCGCGAAGGGGAAATAGGCCATGGCACACCCTAGTTTGCGCCAACTGCGCGTCTTCCAGGCCGTGGCGCTGCACAGCAGCTTCACGCGCGCGGGCGACCAGATCGGCCTGACCCAGCCCGCCGTGAGCCGCTGCGTGACCGAGCTGGAGCAGCACCTGGGCATCAAGCTGCTGGACCGCACCACGCGCGAGGTGGTGCTGACCGAGGCGGGCCGCAGCCTGGCCGTGCGCCTGGCGCGCGTGCTGGAAGACCTGGACAGCGTGCTGCTCGATGTGCGTGGCCTGGCCACGCAGCGCCAGGGCCGGGTGCGCGTGGCCAGCAGCCCCACCCTGTCAGCCAACCTGCTGCCCGAATGCATTGCGCGCTGCCGGCAGGAGCACCCGGGGCTGGAACTGCTGCTGCTGGACCGCATGCAGCACGATGCACTGGCCAGCGTGCTCTCGGGCGAGGTGGATTTCGGCGTGGTGATCGAGCCGGAGCCAGGGCGCAGCGATGAGCTGCACGCCGAGCCCATCCTGTCCGAGCCCTTTTGCCTAGTCTGCCCACCCACGCACCGGCTGGCGCGCCAGCGCAGCGTGCGCTGGGCCGCCCTGGCCGGTGAGCCGCTGGTGCTGCTCGACCATGCCTCGGGCAGCCGCCGGCTGATCGACGAAGCGCTGCGCCAGCACGGCGTGCAGGCGCCCGTGGCCCAGGAAGTCGGCCATGTGACCACCATCTTCCGCATGCTGGACGCGGGCCTGGGCATCTCGGTGGTGCCCACGCTGGCCCTGCCACCTGCGGGGCTTCAGGGCCTGGAGGTGCGACCACTCACACCCCGCGTGGAGCGGGCCATCGTGCTGGTGCGGCGGGCCAACCGCGCCCTGGCGCCCGTGGCCGAAGTGGCCTGGGGGCTGGTGCGCGACGTGGCGGCCGGGCGGGGTTAAGCCTTGCCCACCAGCCGCAGCACCCCGCGCCATTGCTGCGACCAGAAGCCACGGCCATAGTCGCGCGTGCGGCCGTCGGGCCCGGGCTCGACCTGGTCGCGCACGCCCGTGGGGTCGTAGCGCTGCTCGAAGTTGGCGGTGTGCATCAGCATGTCCCACCAGGGCAGCAGCACGCCGAAGTTGTGGCCGCCCAGCACCACGCGTGGCGCCTTCTCTCCCGCAGCCGCCGGCTTGATGGTTTCGTGCCCGATGCCGATGCTGTGATGCAGCCGGTGAAAGCGGGGGCTCACCCACAGACGCTCACCCAGGCGGCCGAACCACAGGCGCACATTGGCATGCTGGAAGCTTTCGCTCAGCTGCGTGATGGCCACGATGGCCACGAACTGCCCCGGCGCCACGCCGATGAGCTGGGCCACCACCATCAGGAGGGTGTCGCGCAGAATGTCGTCGAGCAGGTGGTTGCGGTTGTCGCTCCACATCGTCATCTGCTGCTGCGCGTGGTGCAGGGAATGCAGTTTCCACCACCATTCGAAATGGTGCTGGCCACGGTGGATCCAGTAGTCCACGAAGTCGAACACCACCAGGTACATGAGCAGGCTGACCCAGGCCACATCGGTCACGCCGGGCCAGATACCGTCGAGGTGGAAGGTGCTGATGCCCGACATGCGCGCCGCGCCGAACAGCGCGTCCATCAGCGGGTCGATGGCAAAGAACAGGCCCACACGGAACAGGCCCAGCCGGTGCAGCAGGGTGTAGAGGATATCGGTGCGGATGGTGGCGCGGTTGGTCACCGGCTCCACCGGGCGCCAGCGCTGGATGGGACCAATGATGGCGATGATCACTGCCAGCTGCAGCAGGCCGACCAACAGCCAGCCGGTGGCGTCATAGCCGTCCTCCAGCAGATTGCCCAGGCCGCCCGCGAACATCAGCGGCTGCACCACGGTCTCGAACAGCCATTGCTGCGCACCGTCGAATACCGAGCTCAACCACTCCATACCGCTCCCTGCTCCTGTTGCTGTCGACTGATAGGCGGTTGCCGCCCGGCATCACCGCACGGTCTTTGTAGCGTAGTCCGGATGCTCGCGCAGTGTCCGAAAGCAGAAACCCCGCTCTTTCAGGCCCACGATCAGCGGCTCCAGCACTGCGGGCGCCCAGGGGTCCGTGCGCGACCAGATCCCGAGGTGCGCCAGCAGGATGTCGCCCGCACGGATGTCGCGCAGCGCCTTGCGCAGCAGCGCATCGTTGCTGGCCTGCGCGGTGGACAGCTCGTCGCCCAGAAAGCCCGCAGGCGACCAGCCCACGTGGGTGTAGCCACAGGCCTTGGCGGCAGCCAGCAGTTGGGGCGAGGTCTTGCCACCCGGTGCGCGAAACAAAGGCATGGGCTTTTGCCCGGTGATGGCCTGCAGCCGGTCGGCGGCCTTGGTGATCTCGGCGCAGTATTCGGCCGCCGTCATCGTGAAATCCTGCCCTGCGCGCGGGCCGGCCGAAGGGCGCACCTTGAAGGAGGGCTTGGAGGCGGTGCCCAGGTCGGCGCGCCAGTAGGTGTGGTCCCAGGTGTGGGAGGCAAAGGCATGGCCTTCGGCCACACGGGCGCGCCACCAGGGGGCCCAGTGCTCGCCCAGGCTGCCATCGCCCTCCTTGGTGCGCTCCTGCGCCGCGAAAAACGTCACCTGCACCTGTTGGCGCTTGAGCACCTCGGCCATGAGCGGGGCCACCTCCATGTGGCCCGTGTCCAGGGTCAGGTAGACGGGTTTCGTGCAATTGCCGGCCTGGCCGGTGACGCTGCCTTGCGCCATCGCGGCAGGCAGGCTGGCGAACAGGGCCAGCGGCAGCACCGCCTTCAGGAACCAGCGTGGCGAGGACGGGGGTCGCATGCCGCAATTACCGGGGGGCGTGCTGCAGCGTCCAGACACCGTGCGGGGACTTGCCCACGGGCACCTGGCGCACGACCTTCTTCGCCTCGGTGTCGACCACGGAGAGCTTGCGCGCCCAGCGCGAACTGACGTAGATGAATCGGCCATCGGCCGAGACCTCCATGCAATCGGGACCGCCGGGCACGGGGTAGCTGTCCACCACGGCCATGGAGGCCATGTCGATCTTGCTGATCGAGTTGGCCACGCGGTTGCTCACGTACAGGTGCTTGCCGTCGCCGGTGGCGCGGAAGGCATGCGCCCCATTGCCGGTCTTGATCTTCCGGATGCTGCGCGGCTCGCGGCCCGAGACGTCGAACACCTCGACACTGTCGCTGCCCGTCAGGCCGACGAACACATGCTTGTCGTCGCGGCTGCCGTACACGTCGGCTGGCATGGGCCCGGTCTTGAGGCGCCACTTCACCACCTGGGTGGCGATGTCGATGGCCACCAGCTCGTCGCTGTCCTGCATGGACACATAGACTGTGGTGCTGCGGCTGTCGATCCACATGTGGCTCGGCGTGCGCGCGGTGTTCACGCGCGTCACCAGGGTGGGCTCCTTGCCGTCCCAGCGGTAGAAGTCCACATGGTTGAGCCGGTTGGCGGCCGTGATCAGCCACTTCATGTCGGGCGTGAAGCGCAGGTGGTAGGGATCGACGATGCCACGCACCGTGCGCTGCACCTGGGCCGTGCGCGGGTCCAGGAAGGTCAGCGTGTCACCGAGCGCATTGGCCACGATGAGCGAGCGCTCGTCGGGCGTGAGGTACAGGTGGTGCGGCTCCTTGCCGGTGGGGATGCGCGCGGTCTCCGTCCAGGTCAGCGGGTCGATCACACTGACGTTGGCCTCCAGCGAGTTCAGCACAAAAATCGGTGGCGCAGGCACCGCTGCAGGCGCGGCCATCACGCTGGCGCCCCACAGCAAGGCCAAGCCAGCCAGGGCGGCGCACGCGCGCACGGGAGAGAAAATCTTCACGGACAACCAAGCACTTTCAGGACAGTCTGCAAGTGTAGCGCCGGCAGTCCCGACACCTGCGGTGCAATGCGTAACATCTGCACAGGAAGACCGATGGGGTCAGGAAGGCAGCGCCTGGATGGTGCTGCCAGAGGGTTGACTCAGGCGGGCGCCAGGGTCAGCAACTTGAGGTCGTCCGCGCCGAGCCATCTCCATTGACCGGGCGCCAGATCCGCCGGCAACGGCATGCTGCCGATCTGCGAGCGGTGCAGGCCTTCCACACGGTTGCCCACGGCGGCCAGCATGCGCTTGACCTGGTGGTACTTGCCTTCGGTCAGGGTCAGGTCCAGACGGTGCGTGTCCACCAGCGCACAGGCTGCGGCACGCACTGGCTTGGGATCGTCGTCGAGCACCACGCCGGCGAGCAGCTTGTTCACCTGGGCTTCGTCCACAGGGTGCTTGGTGGTGACCTGGTAGACCTTGGGCACATGCTTCTTGGGCGAGCTCATGCGGTGGATGAACTGGCCGTCATCGCTGAGCAGCAGCATGCCGGTGGTGTCCTGGTCCAGCCGACCCACGGCCTGGATGCCCTGCACCGCCGTCTTGCTCGGCCGCTGGCGCAGCGGCGCGGGCAACAGCGTGTAGATGCTCGGGTAGGTCGAGGGCTTTTGCGAGCACTCGGTGCCCGCGGGCTTGTGCAGCAGCACATAGGCCTTCTCGTAGTACGGCCAGTCCACGCCCTGCACGCGCAGCTGCAGGCCCTCGGGGTCGAAATCGGCTGCGGCCTCGGTGCAGGGCAGGTACTCACCCTGCACGCCGGTGGTGCTCACTGCCACCCAACCCTGCTGCACCAATCCGGCGCACACGCGCCGGGTTCCAAATCCCTGGGAATACAGAATGTCTTGCAGCTGCATGGCGGTGGCAATCAGGTGAATGAAGGTGGGGAGATCCGGATGGGGTAAAACTGGCCTCTGCCTGGCAGCGGCTGCTTTTCGCCTCCCCAAACGCAAAACCCCCCAGTCCTTTGGGGACTGAGGGGGATTGGGGCTGTAAGAGCCTGACGATGACCTACTTTCACACGGGAACCCGCACTATCATCGGCGCAAAGTCGTTTCACTGTCCTGTTCGGGATGGGAAGGAGTGGTACCAACTTGCTATGGTCATCAGGCATAACTGGGTGTTGTCTTGGTGTTTAGGTCAAGACAACGAATTCATAGAGTATGGAATCAGATTAGATTTTTGTATTTTTGACTGCGTCAACTTGGCATAACAATCATTGAAGCACATTACGCGCTATCAAAGTTATAGGGTCAAGCCGCACGAGCAATTAGTATCAGTTAGCTTAACGCATTACTGCGCTTCCACACCTGACCTATCAACGTCCTGGTCTTGAACGACTCTTCAGGGGGCTCAAGGCCCCGGCAGATCTCATCTTGAAACGAGTTTCCCGCTTAGATGCTTTCAGCGGTTATCTCTTCCACACTTAGCTACTCGGCAATGCCACTGGCGTGACAACCGATACACCAGAGGTGTGTCCACTCCGGTCCTCTCGTACTAGGAGCAGGCTTCCTCAAATCTGCAGCGCCCACGGAAGATAGGGACCAAACTGTCTCACGACGTTTTAAACCCAGCTCACGTACCTCTTTAAATGGCGAACAGCCATACCCTTGGGACCGGCTACAGCCCCAGGATGAGATGAGCCGACATCGAGGTGCCAAACACCGCCGTCGATATGAACTCTTGGGCGGTATCAGCCTGTTATCCCCAGAGTACCTTTTATCCGTTGAGCGATGGCCCTTCCATACAGAACCACCGGATCACTATGTCCTGCTTTCGCATCTGCTCGACTTGTCAGTCTCGCAGTTAAGCACGCTTATGCCATTGCACTATCGTCACGATGTCCGACCGTAACTAGCGTACCTTCGAACTCCTCCGTTACGCTTTGGGAGGAGACCGCCCCAGTCAAACTGCCTACCATGCACTGTCCCCGATCCAGATAATGGACCTAGGTTAGAACCTCAAACACACCAGGGTGGTATTTCAACGTTGGCTCCATGACATCTAGCGACATCACTTCAAAGCCTCCCACCTATCCTACACAGATCTGTTCAAAGTCCAATACAAAGCTACAGTAAAGGTTCATGGGGTCTTTCCGTCTTTCCGCGGGGAGATTGCATCATCACAAACATTTCAACTTCGCTGAGTCTCAGGAGGAGACAGTGTGGCCATCGTTACGCCATTCGTGCAGGTCGGAACTTACCCGACAAGGAATTTCGCTACCTTAGGACCGTTATAGTTACGGCCGCCGTTTACTGGGACTTCAATCAAGAGCTTGCACCCCATCATTTAATCTTCCAGCACCGGGCAGGCGTCACACCCTATACGTCCACTTTCGTGTTTGCAGAGTGCTGTGTTTTTATTAAACAGTCGCAGCCACCGATTTTTTGCAACCCCGTTGGGCTCCCTCTGTTCGAGTTCACCTACTTGGGGCATACCTTCTCCCGAAGTTACGGTATCAATTTGCCGAGTTCCTTCTCCTGAGTTCTCTCAAGCGCCTTAGAATACTCATCTCGCGCACCAGTGTCGGTTTGCGGTACGGTCGTCAATAGCTGAAGCTTAGTGGCTTTTCCTGGAAGCAGGGTATCACTCACTTCGTCTGCAAGCAGACTCGTTATCACCCCTCATCTAAGCCCGGCGGATTTGCCTACCAGGCACGACTACAGGCTTGAACCAACATATCCAACAGTTGGCTGAGCTAACCTTCTCCGTCCCCACATCGCACTATTGATCGGTACAGGAATATTGACCTGTTTCCCATCAGCTACGCATCTCTGCCTCGCCTTAGGGGCCGACTCACTCTACGCCGATGAACGTTGCGTAGAAAACCTTGCGCTTACGGCGAGGGGGCTTTTCACCCCCTTTAACGCTACTCATGTCAGCATTCGCACTTCTGATACCTCCAGCATCCGTTACCAGACACCTTCACAGGCCTACAGAACGCTCTCCTACCACGTGCAATAAATTGCACATCCGCAGCTTCGGTAACTGGCTTAGCCCCGTTACATCTTCCGCGCAGGACGACTCGATCAGTGAGCTATTACGCTTTCTTTAAATGATGGCTGCTTCTAAGCCAACATCCTGACTGTTTTAGCCTTCCCACTTCGTTTCCCACTTAGCCAATTTTAGGGACCTTAGCTGGCGGTCTGGGTTGTTTCCCTCTTGAGTCCGGACGTTAGCACCCGGTGCTCTGTCTCCCAAGCTGTACTCGTCGGTATTCGGAGTTTGCATAGGTTTGGTAAGTCGCCATGACCCCCTAGCCTAAACAGTGCTCTACCCCCGACGGTAATACTTGAGGCACTACCTAAATAGTTTTCGGAGAGAACCAGCTATTTCCAAGTTTGTTTAGCCTTTCACCCCTATCCACAGCTCATCCGCTAGTTTTGCAACACTAGTCGGTTCGGACCTCCAGTACCTGTTACGGCACCTTCATCCTGGCCATGGATAGATCACTTGGTTTCGGGTCTACACCCAGCGACTGATTCGCCCTATTCGGACTCGATTTCTCTACGGCTTCCCTATTCGGTTAACCTTGCCACTGAATGTAAGTCGCTGACCCATTATACAAAAGGTACGCAGTCACCCTTGCGGGCTCCTACTTTTTGTAAGCATGCGGTTTCAGGATCTATTTCACTCCCCTCCCGGGGTTCTTTTCGCCTTTCCCTCACGGTACTGGTTCACTATCGGTCGATTACGAGTATTTAGCCTTGGAGGATGGTCCCCCCATATTCAGACAGGATTTCTCGTGTCCCGCCCTACTTTTCTCCAGCTTAGTACCACACGTCTGTTTTCGCATACGGGGCTATCACCCACTATGGCCGGACTTTCCATTCCGCTTTGCTAACAGTCGTGCTATCACTAGAAGGCTCTTCCGATTTCGCTCGCCACTACTTTCGGAATCTCGGTTGATGTCTTTTCCTCGAGCTACTGAGATGTTTCAGTTCACCCGGTTCGCCTCGCATGACTATGTATTCATCATGCGATACCTCTTGCGAGGTGGGTTTCCCCATTCAGAAATCTCCGGATCAAAGCTTATTTGCCAGCTCCCCGAAGCTTATCGCAGGCTATCACGTCTTTCGTCGCCTGTAATCGCCAAGGCATCCACCACATGCTCTTAGTCACTTGACCCTATAACTTTGACATCTCTTTCAAGATATCGCCGTAATCTTCAAGGACTTGCCAGGTCTTTCACCTGACGCGTTATGCCGTAAACAACTTCAACCCTTTCAGGTTGTCATCGTATTACTTAAGAATTTCAAACTAGGTTTGAATATTCGTTTTGACGCAATCAAAAATTCTTGTTGCTAGCGGCACGGTCTGCACTAAACCTTTACGAATGTGCAGTTTCCGCTGGCAACT
>NZ_JAXHOB010000003.1:325000-387450 GCF_034519795.1 Acidovorax sp. | reverse complement strand
CTAGCCATCCAAGACGGGCGTATCCGTGCCACGTACTGGATAGAAACGCCCTTCCCCTTGGAGGATGCGGTGAAGCGGTGCTGGCGGGCGAACAATCCTGCGGTACCTTCACCCGCCTGCCGGGCGAAACCGGATGCCTGCGCGCTGCGGCCAGTGCGGTGGTTGAGCGTTTGACGCCACTGGATCTGGTGGCGCAGCCCCTCCTTGCCCATGCGGAGCCTGCCCTCCAGGCTCGGCCCCCATCCTCGATACCAGCGCGCAGAAATCGAAATCTCCTGGCCCTTTGATAACTTGGGGGCGTCGCTCCCCAATCTGGATGGCCACGGTCGCGGGCAATCTGTTTGAACTTTTTAAAGTTCTCGGGTTTGCGATTGTTTTGACTTGCGACTCCCTCCGTCCTTTGCGCAGGCCTTACCCAGGCCCGCAGTTCGGTATCTCGGGAACCCGTGCCCTCTTGGGCCTGCAGGGGCGACCTTTGATTGGCACCATCATCAAACCCAGTGTGGGGCTGAGTCCTGCTGCGACTGTATCACTGGTTCGCCAGCTTGCTGACGCAGGGATTGACTTCATCAAGGACGATGAGTTGCAAGGCAATGGCCCCCACAACCGTTTGCGCGACCGGGTGGATGCCGTCATGCCAGTTCTCAAAAAGTACGCCCAGCGCACCGGCCACCAAGTGATGTATGCTTTCAACATCACCGATGAACTTCGACACCATGCTGCACAACCACGATTTTTCGCGCGCGGCGGGAGGCAACTGTGTGATGGTGACCGTGGCCAGTGTGGGGCTGCCCGCATTGGTGCACTTGCGCAAGCACAGCCAGTTGGCCATCCACGGCCACCGCGCGGGCTGGGGTTTCTACAGCCGCTCCCCCCATATCGGGATGGAGTACGCGGCGTACCAGCAATTCTGGCGTCTGGCTGGTGTAGACCATTTGCACGTGAATGGCCTGCGCAACAAGTTCAGTGAGCCCGATGCGTCAGTGATCCGCTCCGCCCAAGCCTGCACACGCCCCATGTTTGCGCCGCCTTACCCGGGTTGTGAAGTCATGCCAGTGTTCTCGTCAGGACAAAACCGCAGAGCAGGTGGCCGATACCTACCAGGCACTGGGGAGCACCGACCTGATTTACTGCTGTGGCGGCGGCATCATGGGGCACCCTGGTGGCGTCCCGCAGGGGGTTCTGAGCTTGCAAGAAGCATGGGAAGCCGCTGTGCGAGGTGTGGACCTGGAGGTGCATGCCCAAACCCATCCTGCATTGGCACAGGCCATCGCCGCATTTCGCAGTTAAGCCATGTCCCAGTTACTGCTCAGCTACTACGGCGACGATCTCACAGGCTCCACCGATGCGATGGAGGCGCTCAACCTCGCGGGCGAGTGCACGGCGCTGTTCCCTCCCGCCGGGCCACCGCGGCCCAAATTCGCGCTGTGTCCGTTATGGGCCCACTCGCAAGCCATTGGCCTTGCCGGTACCAGCTGCAGCGAGACACCTGCCTGGATGGACCAGCACCTGCCCACGGCCCTGGGGCGGCTGGCCGCGCAGCAGGCCGCTGTGTGCCACTACAAAGTTCGCCTTGACCTTTGACAGCGCACCGCATGTCGGGAGGTTACCCCCGGCCCTCGACATTGGCGCGCAGGTGTTTGCACAAGCGGTGGTGCCCGTGGTGGGGGGGGTGCCACAGCCACCAAGCGCTATACCGTGTTTGGCCATCTGTTTGCCACGCTCCATGGCGTCACCTACCGCATTGACCGCCACCCCGTGATGAGCCGCCACCCGGTCACCCCCATGGATGAAGCCGACCTGTGCCTGCACTTGGGCCAGCAGACCCAGGCGCCCATCAGCGTCTTGGACTGGCAGGCCTTGGCGTCCACCGACGCGGACGCGCGCATGGAAGCCGCCATGGCCAGCCGCGACGGGCGTACCCGCGGCCTGCTGCTGGATGTGCCCGATATGCCTACGCAAGCACTGGTCGGGCAGCAGCTGTGGCGCCATCGACGTTCCGAGGGCAGCCTTCTTGTCATCGGTTCGTCGGGGGTTGAGTACGCCCTGGTGAATGCGTGCCGCCCATCAAGCCTTCTCAATCATCAACCGAGCTGCCACCAGGCGCGTCCCCGCTGTCGACAAGATTGCCGTGGTCTCCGGGAGCTGCTCTGCAACCACGGCGGCCCAAATCCGGGCTGCCGCTGACATGGGCTTTGAGCTGATCGCTGCCGACGCCGCGCTCCTGTCCTCCCGGGCACATGGTGACGACGAGCAATATCGCCTTGCAGCCTTGGCGCGGTCTGCGTTGGCCAAAGGCCACAGCATCATTGTTTACACCGCCATGGGGCCTGAGGCCGTGGCACAGCAGCCCACTGATGCGGAGCCACACGCCACCGGGCGCAGGCTCGGCCGCCTGCTGCGCGACTTGGCGGCCAGCACGGGTCTGCAGCGGGTGGTGGTTGTAGGTGGTGATACCTCCAGCCACGCGTTGCAGGAGCTGTATCGCTCCCGCCCTCACCGTGGCCATGCCCTTGCCCCAGACCCCCAGGCTCGCCTTTGTGCGTGGCCCACAGCGATGTGCCCGCGTTTCAGGGGCTGCAGCTCGGCCCTGGCGCGGTGGTCAGATCGGCGGCACTCGACTACTTCGCGGCGATTCGCGATGGCCGCGCCTTCTAGGCCCTGCCGACGACGCTCGCCACCTTGATCTTGCCGGCTTGCTGCAGATGAAGCTGCAGCGGGCTCGGTCTTGTGCGCCGTCGGCAAGCACCGCGACTCCGCCATGGCGGGCCGGCGCCGCCAAGGCGGGTGCGGAGTGCCCTGCTGATCGGCGCGGGAGCCATCGGATGTACTGGATCGCTGGGAAGATCTGGGCAGCCCGGGTTTGCAGTACACGGTGCGCAATGTCGCGTGCGCCCTGCAAAACTTCTCCAGCCCCGCATGGATGATCTGTGAACTGCCTGGCCATTGCTACGACCGGCCACCCCAAGCTGGCCTCAGCCAGGCCCTGCGCCTGCTGGTGTACAGGTGCGGACGCATGGTGTCCGTGAACAGGGGAACCCGGGTGTGCCGAGACTTGCCAACTCTTGCGGAGCGTGGCGTCCCCAGTTTGCTTGTACGTTGCGGACTCCCAAGGTGCCTCCCTCGCAGCTCTGGCGGCAGATATCCGAGAAACCGGGCTACTTGCGTGGTGATGGATGAGCTCTTCGCCGAGAGCAGTCGTTCGCCTGCCGGGTTCTGTTGCCGGACCGTTTGTGCCTGGCCACGCATTCGGGTTGGCCGGCGGCAGCGCCAGCCACTGCGGGGAGCGGGCGGCTGCACGCCCCGTTATGAAGAAGTGCGCGAAAGGCTGGCGTTGCGGCGCTCAGCGACCGCAACGGGCCAGTAGCCCTTACTCGGTCGGCTTGGCCGCCGGCTTCAGGGCCCGCTGCGGGGACGCGCAGCAGGGGCCTTGGCGGGCGGGTCTCGCCTCTGCGGCAGAGGCCTCGGCGCGGCGGCGGGAGGTTCGGCATGGGCTGCTCACCCGCAGCACGCGCACCGCGCAACGGGGCGTGGCGGCCTTGCGGGGGCTGGCACCCGGCTTTGCGCTGCTCCACTGCGCGCACGGCTGCGGGTGAGGCGGTGGCGGCCTGGGGCTGTCGGTATCGGCGGACGTGCTGGCCTCCGGGGCATCTGCACTGCCCGCTTCGCTTCAGAGCGCAGCTCTTGCGGCGGGGCGGTGTCGATCACCGGTTTCGACGGCACCGCTTCAACCGTGCAGGTTGGCTGAAGTAGCGGCTGGCAGGGCGCTCAGCGGGGGTATCGGCCTGCTCGGACTCAGGTGTTCGTTGCGCTGCGTGGGGCGAGTATCTGCGCGGTCTGCACGGTCTGCGCCCTCACCACGACGCCCCCGGCTGCGGCCCGGCGCGCCCTGCCCTTCGTCGCTTTGAGAACGCAGATCGGGTGCCGTCGCCACCGCATGGAAGTCGTGCCGTGTGGCCGCGCCCTGGCTGGTGCGCTCATTGGTGCGCTCATTGGTGCGCTCATTGGTGCGCTCACCGGTGCCTTCAGTCCGTACGGGCGCGGCAGGGGCGCTCGGCCCACCATGGCTGCGGTACACGTATGCGCCTGATTTTTCATCACGCCCAAACTCCAGCAACCCACGCGCCTGCGCTTCTTCCAGCAGGTTGGCAAAGGTGCGGAAGCCGTATCGGCTCTTCGCTGAAATCGGGCTTGCGGCGCTTGATGGCCTCCTCGAGCACCGAGGCCCAGATTTTGCCGGTGTCGCCGCGCTCGGACAGCAGGGCTTCAAACGTTTCGGCGGCCAGCTCCACGCCTCCTGGGTGCGGCGTGCGTTCCTGGCTTTCCTTGTGCCTTCCGCGCTCTTCTTCGGGGCTGCGGTGGAAGCCGCGGTGGTGGGTTTGCTTGCTCGGGGTTCTGGCGGCGGCCTGCGCGGCTGCTTCTCGCGCACCAGGTCGTCGTAGAAGATGAACTCGTCGCAGTTGGCGATCAGCAGGTCGGAGGTGGAGTTCTTCACGCCCACGCCGATCACGGTCTTGTTGTTCTCGCGCAGCTTGCTGACCAGCGGCGAGAAGTCGGAATCGCCGCTGATGATGACGAAGGTGTCCACGTGCGCCTTGGTGTAGCAGAGGTCCAGGGCGTCCACGACCATGCGGATGTCGGCGGAGTTCTTGCCCGACTGGCGCACGTGCGGGATCTCGATCAGCTCGAAGGCGGCCTCGTGCATGGGCGCCTTGAACTCCTTGTAGCGCTCCCAGTCGCAGTAGGCCTTCTTGACCACGATGCTGCCCTTGAGCAGCAGCCGCTCGAGCACCGTTGATGTCGAACTTCGTCGTAGCGCGCATCGCGCACGCCCAGGGCGACGTTTTCAAAGTCGCAGAACAGGGCCATGTTCATGCTGTCGGAGGGGGATGCCATAAAAGATGCTCGCGGTGTTCCGTTCAATGTTGGGACGGATCATCACACGGAACGCATTGCCCCCTCCGAAGGGCGTGGCCTCAGGTAGGTTTGGCCAAGCCCAATTTCTCTACCAGCGCCTTCTCGCGCGTAAACGTGTCCTGCGCAAACTTCTTGTACGCCGACGTGCTCATGTACATGGGCACCATGTCGTAGCGGGCCAGCGCGGTGCTTGTAGCCGTCCTGCTCCATCGCCTGCTTGAAGGCATCGTGCAGGCGCTTGACCACTGCGTCCGGCGTACCCTTGGGCGCGCCGATGCCAAAGGGCGAGTTCTGCACCAGGTTCAGGCCCAATTCCTTGAGCGTGGGCGCATCGGGGAACTTGGCCAGGCGCTCGGCACCCCAGGTGTTGAGCACGCGCAGCTTGCCCGCTTCCACCTGCGGCGCAAAGCCGGTGGAGTCGGCCGCCGCCATGATCTGCCCGCCCAGTATGGACTGCATCAGGTCAGCGCTGCCCTTGTAGGGCACGTGCAGCAGCTCCAGGCCCAGTTGCTGCGCGATCAGTTCCATCGTCAGGTGCGGGCTGGTCATGGTGCCGGTGGAGCCGTAGCTCAGCTTGCCGGGGTTGGCCTTGGCCCAGGCCACGAAGTGTGTCCAGGTCTTGAGCGGCGAGTCGGCGGGCACCACCAGGCCGAACGCGTAGCCGGTGACGTTGAGCACGTAGCTGATGTCCTTGATCGGGTCCCAGTTGATCTTGGTGGTGTAGGGCAGGCGGAACACGCCCAGCGGGATCTGCGCCACGGTGTAGCCGTCGGGCCGGCACGGTTTGTAGGGCCTGAGCGGGCAAGGTGCCGCCGGCGCCGGGCTTGTTCTCGACAATGACCGTCTGGCCAAGGATCTTGCTGGCGTTGTCGGCCAGCGCACGCATGGTGATGTCGGTGGGGCCGCCGGCCGGGAAGGCGATGACCAGCTTGATGGGCTTGTCGGGGAAAGCTCTGGGCCTGCGCCAAAAATGCGGGGGCAGCGAGGCTGGCGGCTCCCCATTGGATGATCTGGCGACGTTGCATGGCAGGGCTCCTGAAAAAGCAAAACAAAGACTTCGCCATTGGACTGCAGCCCGCACCGCGCGGGCATGCGGAAACCCCCTAGCCCATGTCGCCAAGGCGCCAGGGGCGCAACATCACGCCTTGTAGGTAGACAGCAGGATGCTGGTCTCGGTATTGGCAATGCCCGGCGTGAGGCGGATGCGGCCCAACGCTGCGTCAAACGCCTCCAGGCTCTCTGCCCGCACCTCGGCCACGATGTCCCAGCGACCGTTGGTGGTGTGCAGCGTGCCCACGGTGGGCTCGCCGCGCAGCGCGCGGATCACGGCGGGGGCGGCATTGCCTTCCACGGCAATGCTCATCCACGCGCGGATGCGCTGCGGCTCGGAGTCGGGCCGCAGGCGCACGGTGTAGCCGGCGATGACGCCGCCCTCCTCCATCTTGTGCAGGCGGTTCTGCACCGTGCCGCGCGACACGCGCAGCTTTTGCGCCAGCGTGGCCACGGGGGTGCGCGCATCGGCGCGCAGGATGCTGATGATTTCGCGGTCTGTGTCGTCGAGCTTGGTCATAGTGGGTCTTGCTATTGGCAGATCGGCAATTTTCAGCGCATTTTGAACAATCCTGACGCTATTGAATAGCATGGGCTGTTCAGAAAATTGGAGCTTCTTTGCCTCAACCGTCCCGTGCTCGCCGCGACCGCCCACCACCATGCCCCCCCTCCACCCAAGCCCCCAGCGCCGTCGTGATGGTGCGCCCCCACCACTTTCGCCCCAACCCCGAAACCGCCGGTGACAACAGCTTCCAGGCGCGCACCAACGGCCTGGACGCCGAGGACACGGCGCGCCGCGCCTTCGCCGAAGTCACGGCCGCCGCTGCGGCGCTGGAGACTGCCGGCGTGCGCGTGCATCTGTTCGACGACCGGGGCGAGCGCCACACGCCCGATGCGGTGTTCCCCAACAACTGGTTTTCCACCCACGCGGGCGGGCATGTGGCCATCTATCCGATGTACGCGCAGAGCCGCCGCCGCGAGCGGCGCAGCGACGTGATCGAGCTGCTCAAGGCCGAATACCGCGTGCAGGGTGTGATCGACAAGGGCCTGCCCCTATTTTTCGGGGTCGCGAAGGCCATTCCCCGCTTGCCAATCAAGGCGCACAACGCAGCGTGTGCGGACGCACACGCCAGGAGTGCAACGCCGAGTGGCACGCGGGGAATGACCTTCCCTTCGGGTTGCCCGGCATGGGGCCGTCTGCAGCGTTGCTCGCTCTCGCAAGGCGTTAGCCTTGCAGCGCACGAGCGCCTTGCATCCAGCCCCATGCCGGGCAACGCGATCCCCGAAAAATAGGGGGAGCAGGCCCTTCGGGCCTGGAGGCCGACGGCATGTTCCTCGAAGGCACGGGCGCCATGGTGCTCGACCACATCCACCGCATTGCCTACACCGCGCAATCCAACCGCGCCGACCCGGTGGCGCTGGAGCGCTTTTGCACCCACTTCAACTACGAGCCCATGGCCTTTGCCACGGCCGATGCCCAGAGCCGCCCTTGTTATCACACGAATGTGATGCTGTGCGTGGGCACCGACTTTGCGCTGGGCGGTTTTGGCCTGATCACCGACCCCGCGCGGCGCCACACCGTGTGCGCGCGGCTGCGCGAGACGGGGCGGGAACTGGTCGCGCTGAGCCCCTGGCAGATCGGCGAATTTGCAGGCAATGCGCTGGAGCTGCAGGGCACACAAGGCCGGGTGCTGGCACTGTCAACACGCGCGGCCGCCAGCCTGTCGCCCGCACAGAAGGCGGTGATCGAACGCAGCGCCACGCTGCTGCCGCTGGCCGTGCCCACCATCGAGCTAGCAGGCGGGTCGGTGCGCTGCATGCTGGCAGGCATCCACCTGGCACGGCGTGAAATTTTTCAAGCAAAAGTGGCCGTTGCCGCCTGATGGATATACCTTTATAGCTATATTTTTAATAGCAAACTAGCCAACCCTGTCTATGGTTGCTCCACATCCATCCGCGCATCGCAGCCGATGCCCGACGCGATCCAGCGCCGCGCCAGCGCCGACATCGCACGCACCGCCCAGGGCTGGGTGAGCCCCGTCACGCCGCCCGGGTCGGCCACCATGCCACACCAGTAGCGCTGGTCCGCATCGCTCCAGCGCAGGGCCACACAGGCGCCCTTGCGGCGCCGCGAGACCAGTACCCCCAGCGGGCAGGGCTCGGCCAGGCAACACAGGCCGCAGCCGTTGCAGGGCGCACCTTCGGCAGGCTTGGGCGGTGCATCGGGGTGCAGCCACACCACGGTGGGTGGGGCAGAGGGTTGTTTTGGCATGGGCGACGAGTGGTGTGCAACGCGGCCACGGCGCCGCAAAAGCACCGCTGCATTGTGCCGCCAGCGCACCCGCCACGCTCCGAAAGCGCATGGGCCACGCGCCCGTCAGGCATGCGGAACCACCCGCAGGACAGCAGGCTGCACCTTTCTCGTGACCAGTAAAAAAGCCCCTGCCGCTATTGCCTAGGCGTTACATAAAAGTGTTGACGCTCTAATCGGGAGCACTTGATTCGCCCTCTGAGACATCATGTTTCAGAGGGCGTTTTTCTGCCGAAGATTTCTTCAGCGGTTCAGGGGTCGGCAATGGAGCCGGCTTTGCGGTTCGCTTCCCGACCCTCCCTATCGCCGCCCGTGTCAGGGCGGTCGTAATACAGCACTTGCTCTATCGCGATTGGCGCCCGTGCCAATCCCAGGCGCATCGCCGGCGTCTTTTTGTCCTTGCCTACCTTGCAATAGTTGTAATAGACCCGGAAGATTTGCAGAACCCGCGCGAGATTCTCGGGCTTGTAGGCGGAGTAACCATACCAAACCCTTCGTTCGGCGCTCGCAGTAACGATTGAGCGCTCAGCCAGCGACAGCAGGCGGCGCGTCTGCATGAAGAAGCGGTCAATCGCGTGAAGGCTCGCCTTCAAGTACAAGTTCGCAGCGTGCTCTGTGTCGTAATCGCCCATGTCGGTCAGCCAGCACACCTCCTTGACTGGCTCGCTCATGTTTGGAAGTGGGTGCGATAACCACAGGTCGTGGAAGGGACCCACGGCCCGCACTCGCCCCATCTCCTCTTTCATCAACTCACGGAGAAGGTGTGCTTGGGTGAGGGTAGGGAACCTGCGCTTGGCCTCTGCGAGACGCATCTTTGCTTCTTGAACGGCCCGCTCCTTTTCATGGATAGTGGCGTCCTTGAGAATTCTTACGTACCAGGCGTCCGCGCTACGGTCCGTGACGCGCGCTGCGAATGCTCCAAGGAACGCGGCCCGCATGCCACTGTCTTGGTCCAGATAGAACCGAACCTTTTCGGCACCAGCCAACATGCGTGCCAGCGCCTGGAAGTGGCCGTGCATGGTGTACTGCTCCTTGATGAGCATCCCCAGCTGAGGGAGCGCAGTATCCCGGGTGGTCGATTCGGCTACTTCTACGTCCGCCCGCGCCCCGGTTTCGTCATAGTCGTTCGCGATATCTACGCGCAGCTTGGCGTCTTCGCTCCCAGACAACCGGCGTCGATTCCGCTTTGGCGTGGCGGCCGCACGGAGCACCGCGGCTTCGTAATCAGCGCTCAGCCAAACCCTCGCGTAATGGCGATAAGGCTCGTACGTGCCAAGGTCCCCCAGGCGTGAGGCGTCGCGCTCAACCTCAACGGGGTCGAGTGCCGGGTCGAAGTTCAGGTGGAACCCGAAGATGTAGCCGCTGTCGAGGTCCGCACTGCCAATGGCACTAAGCTGGACGTTGCGTCGGTCGCGCCGACTGGACCAATTCACGTTGTGAACCTGGCGGTCCACAGCCAAGTACATCTTGGGCAAGGACATGCCCTCGTAGAGCTTCTTTTCCCTGTCAGCGACAAACGCCTGGCACTGCCGGCCAATGAAATCGATTTTTCCGTAGACCGCCGGCGCCCCGAGCCCTGTTACCTCGCAAATCCGGCGCAACGGCATTTTGTTCACCAGGAGCGCGAAGACGTCCCGGTTTTTGTGTGGCATGCGTTGACGCAGCAAGGGTTTACCTTTCTCTGAGAAGGTTTTCTTGCAGCCGTTGCAACGCCAACGCGCAGTGCCCGACTTGGTTTTGCCGAACCTGGCGTACCGACCAGCTTCAGACACAAGGAAGCCATGGTTGTCACAGGTTTCGTTAGGGCAGCCCGGAGCCTCGGTGTCAAACGAGCTTTGGTTCAGGCGTCGCCGCTCTTCGACGATGGCGGCGTTGCTTCTCAACGGATTCTTGCTGCCGCACAAGGCGCAAACCATCCGAACCCTGTCGGCCTCACCCCCTCGGATGTAGTCCCCCGCGGCCGGGAGAGAGAACTTGGACCGTCTGACGCGGTGCAGCGTTTCAGGGACGCCGAACGCCTCGCAGCTGACGTTCTTGCAGAAGTTGACCTGTACCCCGTCAGCAGGGGCAGGGAACCTGTACCCCGCCGCCGTGAGCTTTGCCATGAAAAAATCCCTCTGAGCAAAACCGCTCAGAGGGAGTCTAAGGAATTATGCCAAAGGCATCAACACTTTTATATAACGCCTAGCGCTATTGCAGCAGGGGCTGAACCGGCCGAAGGGCCGGGGAGGGAGGCACGCAATGGGAGAGTTGAAGTGCGGACTCAGCAGCCCAGGGGGCGGTTGGGGCGCATCGGCACGATGCCACTCACGCGCAGCGTGGCGCTGGAGCCATCGCTGGCCGTCAGCGTCTTGCCGGTGAACCGCACCTGGTCGCTCTCGCGCACCACGGCGGTGTCCGTCGCTTCGCCGCTGCCGTATTCCTTGCCGTCAAAGGTCAGGAACACCTGGTGCAGGCTGGTGGCATCGGGGCGGTAACGGATATCGCCAAAGGCCGTGGCGGACGAGCCCACCTTGTTGGCGCCGTCAAAGCGGAAGGTGCACAGCTCCGGCGTGGAGCCGATGGGGTTCTTCTTGTCCACCTCGGTGAGGTTGAGCGCACCGTTGCCGTAGATGCCATTGAGGCCATCGACGGTGGCGTTGCTCACCGTGAGCACACCGGGCTCATTGCTGGGTGTCGGGTCGTCGTCATTGCCGCCGCCACAGGCAACCAGCAACACGGAGGTGGCCGCGAGAGCGGTACAGGTCTTGAGGAAATGGAGCGTATTCATGGCGATGGGCGTCCTTGGATGTGGATGGAAGGTGGGGAGCGAATCCCCTGCCGCCCATCGTAGGAAGCCCACACCGCACACCACGTGCGCCATGTTCCGCGCCGCGCGTAGGACAGGGGCCGACGGGGCTGTGCGCCCTCCCCCCACCCTCAGCACCCGTTCCCCCGCGCAGCTCAGCGTGCCAGCACCGGCGCCAGCGCCTTGCCCGTGTGCGTGCCCGCAGCCACCACCTCTTCAGGCGTCGCGGCGGCCACGATGCGGCCACCGGCGTTGCCGCCTTCCGGCCCCAGGTCCAGGATCCAGTCGGCCTCGGCGATCACGTCGAGGTCGTGCTCGATCACGACCACGCTGTGGCCGCCGTCGACCAGACGGTGCAGCACGCGGATGAGCTTGTCCACGTCGGCCATGTGCAGGCCCACCGTGGGCTCGTCCAGCACGTACAGCGTGTGCGGCGCCTTCTGGCCCCGGCGGCCGACCTCGTCGCGCACCTTGCTGAGCTCGGTCACGAGCTTGATGCGCTGCGCCTCGCCACCGCTCAGCGTGGGTGACGGCTGGCCCAGCGTGAGGTAGCCCAGGCCCACGTCCTTCAGCAGTTGCAGCGGGTGCGCAATGCTGGGCATGGTGGCGAAGAACTCCACCGCCTCGTCCACCTCCATCTGCAGCACGTCGCCGATGCTCTTGCCGCGCCAGGTCACGGCCAGCGTTTCGGGGTTGAAGCGCGCGCCGTGGCAGGTCTCGCAGGGCACCTTCACGTCGGGCAGGAAGCTCATCTCGATGGTGCGCACGCCCGCGCCTTCGCAGCTGGGGCAGCGGCCTTCGCCGGTGTTGAAGCTGAAGCGGCCCGCCGCATAGCCACGCGCCTTGGCCTCCAGCGTTTCAGCGAACAGCTTGCGGATGGTGTCCCAGAAGCCGATGTAGGTGGCGGGGCAGGAACGCGGCGTTTTGCCGATGGGCGTCTGGTCCACTTCGAGCACGCGGTCGATGCTCTCGAAGCCCGACAGGCCCGTCGCAACCGACCAGCGGCGGCGCCTTGCCGCGTCCATCGCGTCGCGCCCGGCCTTGGTGCTGCGCTGCTGCACCATGGCCTGCACGTTGGCCAGCAGCACATCACGCGCCAGGGTGGACTTGCCCGAGCCGCTGACACGCCCGTCACCGCCACCAGCCGGTGCAGCGGCACCGTGGCCGTCACGTTCTGCAGGTTGTGCAACTGCGCGCCGTGCACCGCGCTCCCGCCGTTTGCTTGCGGGGGCTGCTAGCTGCAGCGCTGCGGCGCGTTCCTCGCTGGCCCGACCGTGCTGCGGCGCGCGTTGCAGCGGGTGCTTCATCGCATGCAGCAGGTAGCGGCCGGTTATGCGAATCTTCCGCACCGGTAATGTCGGCCACGCTGCCCTGCGCCACCAGGCGCCCGCCGCGTTTGCCCGCGCTGGGGCCAATGTCGATGATATGGTCGGCACGGCGGATGGTGTCTTCGTCATGCTCCACCACCACCAGGGTGTTGCCCTTGTCGCCCAGCTTGTGCAGGGCGTTGAGCAAGATCTGGTTGTCGCGCGCATGCAGGCCGATGGTGGGCTCGTCGAGCACGTAGCACACGCCCTGCAGGTTGCTGCCCAGCTGCGCGGCCAGGCGGATGCGCTGCGCCTCGCCGCCGCTGAGCGTGGGCGCGCCCCGGTCCAGCGTGAGGTAGCCCAGGCCCACTTCTTCGAGGAATTCGAGGCGACTCTGGATCTCGGGCACCAGGTCGCGGGCAATGTCGGCCTCGCGGGCCGTCATGCCGCCTTCCACGCGCAAGTTCTCCACCCAGCGGCGCACGTCGGTGACGGACAGCGCGGCGATGTCGGTGATGCCCACGCCTGCAAAACGCACGGCACGGGCCGTGGCGTTCAGGCGGGTGCCGCTGCAGGTCGGGCAGGCCGTGTCGGCCAGGTCTTCCACCTCGGGCTCGGCAAAGGTCTGCTCGCGGCCCTTTTCCTTGTCGTCGCTGCACCGAGTCGTCAAACACCTTGCGCTGGTCTTTGGTGAGCTCCACGCCCGTGCCCACGCAGTCGGGGCACCAGCCGTGCTTGCTGTTGTAGCTGAACAGGCGCGGGTCCAGCTCGGCATAACTCGTCGCGCACACGGGGCAGGCGCGCTTGGTGGAGAACGCCTGCAGCGCGCCAATACCGGCTGTGGGCTGCCCGTCCTCCATGGCCTCGCGCAGGCCTGTGATGCCACTGAGCACATGCACCACGCCCTTTCCGTGCGTGAGCGCATCGGCCAGCGCGGAGCGCAGTGCGGCCTCGTTCTCGGGCGTCACGTCGAGGCTGGCCACGGGCAGCTCGATGGTGTGTTCCTTGAAGCGGTCGATGCGCGGGAAGTTGGTGGTGGGCAGGAAGTTGCCGTCCACGCGCAGGTGCGTGTAGCCACGCGGGCGGGCCCAGTCGGCCAGCTCGGTGTAGACGCCCTTGCGGTTCATCACCAGCGGCGCGAGCAGGCCGATGTGCTGGCCGCGGAACTGGGTGAGCAACTGCGCGGCAATGCTCTCGGGAGTCTGCGGCTGCACGGCAGCGCCGTCTTTGATGCAATGCTGCGTGCCGAGCTTGACGTACAGCAGGCGCAAGAAGTGCCACACCTCGGTGGTGGTGCCCACGGTGGACTTGCGCCCGCCGCGCGACAGGCGCTGCTCGATGGCGACGGTGGGCGGGATGCCGTACACCGCATCCACCTCGGGCCGGCCTGCAGGCTGCACGATGCTGCGGGCGTAGGCGTTGAGCGATTCCAGGTAGCGCCGCTGGCCTTCGTTGAACAGGATGTCGAACGCCAGCGTGGATTTGCCCGAACCGCTCACGCCCGTCACCACGTTGAACTTGCCGCGCGGAATGTCCACGCTCAGGTTCTTCAGGTTGTGCTCCTTGGCGTTGACGATCTCGATGGCGTTTTTGGCCTCCTGCGCGCTTCCCTCTTGCCCAAGCAGCTCTTTTTTTCGTAGCACAGCGGCTTTCTCGTGCACCGAATGGCCGCCCACGCCCAGCGCCAGCTCATAGTCGCGCAGCGCCTGCCCGGTGTGCGAAGTGGCATGCGCCCGCACATCTTCGGGCGTGCCTTCGGCCACGACTCAGGCCCGCCGCGCCTCGCCGCCCTCGGGGCCCAGGTCGATCAGCCAGTCGGCCGCGCGGATCACGTCCAGGTTGTGCTCGATCACGATCAGCGAATGCCCCGCGTCGAGCAGCTTGCGCAGGCTGCGCATCAGCTTGGCGATGTCGTCGAAGTGCAGGCCGGTGGTGGGCTCGTCGAACAGGAACAGCGTGCCCTTGCGCGCCACGGCCTGGCGCGACTGGCGCTGGCGCTTCGGCCGCCTCGGCCAGGAAGCCAGCCAGCTTGAGGCGCTGCGCCTCACCGCCCGACAAGCGTGGGCACCGGCTGGCCCAGCTTCACGTATTCCAGCCCCACGTCCACGATGGGCTGCAGCGCGCGGATGACCTCGCGGTCGTTGGCGAACCGCGCCGCCGCCTCGCTCACCGTGAGGTCCAGCACGTCGGCCACGTTCAGCGTCGCGCGCCGCCGCGCTCGCATGGTTCGACCTCCAGAATCTCGGGGCGGTAGCGCTTGCCGTCGCAGTCCGGGCAGCGCAGGTACACGTCGCTCAGGAACTGCATCTCCACATGTTCGAAGCCCGAGCCGCCGCAGGTCGGGCAGCGGCCGTCGCCGCTGTTGAAGCTGAACTTGCTGGCGGTGTAGCTGCGCTGGCGCGACAGCGGCGCTTCGGCGAACAGCTCGCGGATGGCGTCCCAGGCGCCCACGTAGCTCACCGGGTTGGAGCGCGCGGTCTTGCCGATGGGCGACTGGTCGACGAACACCACATCGGACAGGTGGTCGGCGCCCAGCAGGCGGTCGTGCGCGCCGGGCGTGTCGGTGGCCTTGCCGAAGTGGCGCAGCAGCGCGGGTGCCAGCACATCCTGGATCAGGCTGGACTTGCCCGAGCCCGACACGCCGGTGACCACCACCAGCCGCTGCAGCGGGAACTCGACCGTCACGTTCTGCAGGTTGTGCTCGCGCGCGCCTTCCAGAATGAGGCGCGGCGTGGATGTCGGTCACCATGCGCTTGAAGCCCATGCCCACGTGCTTGCGCCCGCCGAGGTAGGCGCCGGTGAGCGTGTCGGCGCTGCGCAAATCGGCTCGGGCGTGCCGTCGAACACGATCTGCCCGCCGCGCTCGCCGGGGCCCGGGCCCATGTCGATCAGGCGGTCGGCCGCGAGCATCACCGCCGGGTCGTGCTCCACCACCACCAGGGTGTTGCCGGCATCGCGCAGGCGCAGCATGGCCTCGGTGATGCGGTGCATGTCGCGCGGGTGCAGGCCGATGCTGGGCTCGTCCAGCACGAACAGGGTGTTGACCAGCGAGGTGCCCAGCGCCGTGGTGAGGTTGATGCGCTGCACCTCGCCGCCGCTGAGCGTGCGGCTCTGCCGGTCCAGCGTGAGGTAGCCAATGCCCACATCGCACAGGTACTGCAGGCGCGTGGTGATTTCTTCGAACAGCAGGCTTGCAGCGCCTGGGCCTGGCCGGCGCTTGGCGGCGTCGACCCACCGGCCAGGCTCGTCAGCGGTCAAAGAACCGGCGCAGCCGGTCCATCGGCAGCAGCATCAGGTCGTGCAGGCACAGGCCCGGCAAGGCTTCCAGTTGCTCGCGCGTCCACTGCACGCCCTGCGGCAGGAAGCGCTTGCGCGGGCGGCAGCACCGCATCGGCCTGGGCCTTGCGTGCCCATGCGCCAGAGCAGGCTCTCGGTCTTGAGGCGCGCGCCGCCGCAGCTCGGGCACTCGGCGTGTAGCTGCGGTACTTGGACAGCAGCACCCGGATGTGCATCTTGTAGGCCTTGCTCTCCAGGTACTCGAAGAAGCGCTCGATGCCGTACCACTGCTGGTTCCACTTGCCGTTCCAGTTCGGCGAGCCGCCCTTCACCCAGTGCTGCTGCTCGGGCGTGAGCTTGTACCAGGGCGTGTCGCGCGGGATGCCGGCGGCCTCGGCGTGGCGCATCAGGTCGTCCTGCGCCTCTTTCCAGGCGGGGGTCTGGATGGGCTTGATGGCGCCGGCGCGCAGCGTGAGCTTGTCGTTGGGGATGACGAGGCCGTAGTCCACCCCGATCACCCGGCCAAAGCCCCGGCAGGCCTCGCAGGCACCCACGGCCGAGTTGAACGAGAACATCGACGGGGTGGGGTCGGCGTAGCGCAGGTCGCTTTCGGGGCAGTGCAGGCCGGTGGAAAACCGCCAGATCTCGGGCTCGGCGCCTCGTCTTCCGCCAGCACGGTAGACCATTCAGCTGGCCGCCGCCGCGCTTCGAGCGCCGGCCTCGATGGCCTCCATCACGCGGGCCTGCTCGGCCGTGCCGATGCGGAAGCGGTCGGCCACCACGTCGCAGCACTGCTTTTTTTTGGCGGCTTGGCCTCTTGGCTGCCGGCGTCGGGCCACCTGCCACGCGCTCGGCCTGCACCCGCGGTGAAGCCACTGGCGGACAGCCATTGTTCGACCTGCTCAGCGCTGGTGTTGGCAGGCAGCTCGACCGGGAAAGTCAGCACGATGCGCGGATCGCCAGCCGCCGCGCTGCGCTGCTGCAGCTCGGCATAAATGGTCTCCGGCGAATCGTGCCGCACCGGCAGCGCGGTCTCGCGGTCGAACAGCTCGGCGCCGCGCGCAAACAGCAGCTTCAGGTGGTCGTTCAGCTCGGTCATCGTGCCCACCGTGGAGCGCGAGGAGCGCACCGGGTTGGTCTGGTCGATGGCAATGGCCGGGCGGCACGCCGTCGACCCGGTCCACCGCCGGTTTGTCCATGCGGTCCAGGAACTGGCGCGCGTAGGCGCTGAAGGTCTCCACATAGCGGCGCTGGCCCTCGGCAAACAGCGTGTCGAACACCAGGCTGGACTTGCCCGAGCCGCTGGGGCCGGTCACCACCGTGAGCTCGCCGGTGCGGATGTCCAGGTCCAGGTTCTTGAGGTTGTGCTGGCGCGCACCACGGATGCGGATCTGTCCCTGGGTCATGGAGGCGGTCTTTCGAGGGTGAGGCGAAACATTCTAGGCACCGCAGTGGCGCCCGTCCGGGCTTGCCGCAATACCCCCTCGGTTGCACGCCTACTGACAAGCCCTGTCACGACATCGGGTTATGCCGGTTCGCAAACACGGCACATTTGTCTAGAGTAGCCCGACAAATCCAAGGAGACGACCATGTATAAATGGACACAATGGGGGGCCGCAGCGGCCCTGGCCGCCGCCCTGTGCAGCCCGGGCCAGGCCCAGATCCTGATCGGCCAGACCGCAGGCTTCTCCGGCCAGGTGGCCGCAGGCGTGAAAGAAACCACCGACGGCGCCCTGCTCTACATCGATGCAGTCAACGCCAAGGGCGGCGTCAACGGCCAGAAGATCGAACTGACCTCGCTCGATGACAAGTTCGACCCCAAGCTGGCCGCAGAAAACGCGCGCAAGCTGATCGAAGAAAACAATGTGTCAGCGCTGTTCCTCACACGCGGCACGCCCCACACCGAGGCCATCATTCCCTTGCTGGAAAAACACGGCGTGGCGCTGGTCGGTCCTTCCACGGGCGCCATGGTGCTGCACCAGCCCGTTCGCAAATACATCTTCAACGTGCGCGCCACCTACCAGCGCGAGGCCGAGAAGGCCATGACCCACCTGGCCTCCATGGGCATCACGCGCATTGCGTTGGTATATGCCGACGACAGCTTTGGCGCCGATGGCATTGCTGGCGCCCAGAAGGGCCTGGCAGCCGCCAAGCTCACACCGGTGGTGGTGGAGAAATTCGATCGTGCCAAGCCCGACTTCCCGCCCATTGCCGCCAAGATCACCAAGGCCGATGCCCAGGCGGTGCTGATGGTCGCCTCGGGTTCTGCCGTGGTCGATGGCAACAATGCCTTGCGCTCAGCAGGCTCTACGGCGCAGATCGTGACCCTGTCCAACAACGCCTCGGGCGGCTTCATCAAGAGCCTGGGCGCCAACGCGCGCGGTGTGATCGTGACGCAGGTCTACCCCAACGAGCGGGCCGTGACCTACCCCATGGTCAAGGAGGCCCAGGAACTGGCCAAGGCCAAGGGCCTGACGGAAATCAGCCCGGCGATGCTGGAGGGCTATGCCGCCGCCAAGGTGCTGGTGGAAGGCCTCAAGCGTGCAGGCCCCAAGCCCAGCCGCGAAAAGATCCATGCGGCGCTGGAAAGCATCAAGAAATTCGACCTGGGCGGGCTGGAGGTGAGCTACGGCCCGGACGACCACACGGGCCTGGACTTTGCCGACCTGTCCATCATCGGCACGGACGGCCGGTTCCGGCGGTGACATCCCCCTGAGCGACTCCGTCGCTCTCCCTCCTCTCACGCGGCTCACAGGAAGAAGCGCAAGCGGAGCGGCATCGCCGCCCTTGTAAGTTGGCCCGGGTACGGGCCTGGCTAGGCCCGGTACTACGCGTTTCTACAGTTGTCCGGCTGCTGGCCGTGCCTACACTCGGGCGCTCCATACGCAGGAGACAACCCATGAAGAAGATTGACCGGGCCCGCAGGCTCTGCACCTTGTTGGCCGCCCTCGGGATCGGCGCCGCACACGCCCAGCTGCTCATCGGCCAGACGGTGGGCATCACCGGCTCGGCGGCCGCCACGGTCGCCGAATCCATGCAGGGCGCGGCCCTCTACATCGACCACATCAATGCCAAGGGTGGCGTGGGCGGCCAGAAGGTCGAGGTGATCTCGCTGGACGACAAGTTCGACCCCAAGCTCACGCTGCAGAACACCAAGACGCTGATCGAGGAAAAGGGCGTGATCGGCCTGTTCATGACACGCGGCACACCCCACACCCAGGGCATCATGCCGCTGCTGGAGCAGCACGGCGTGCCGCTGGTGGGCCCGTCCACCGGCGCCATGGTGCTCCACCAGCCCGTGCCCAAGTACATCTTCAACGTGCGCGCCCCCTACCAGCGCGAGGTGGAAAAGGCCATCACCCACCTCAACACCCTGGGCATCAAGCGGATTGGTGTGGTGCATGTGGACGACACCTTTGGCGCCGATGGCCTCGCAGGTGCGCAGTCCGGCTTCAAGGCCAATCAGCTGGACGCGCTTTTTATCGAGAAATTTGACCGCGCCAAGCCCGACTACAGCGCGATTGCGCCGCGTGTGGCGCAAAAGCAGCCGCAGGCCGTGGTCTTCATTGGCACGGGCGCGGCGGTGGTGGACGGCATCAAGGCCCTGCGCGCTGCAGGCGTCAATGGCCAGATCGTCACGCTGTCCAACAACGCTTCGGGCGGCTTTGTGAAACTGCTGGGCGACCAGGCCCGGGGCGTGGTGGTCACGCAGGTGTTCCCATCCGAGCGCTCGCTCAACTACCCCGTCGTCAAGGAGGCGATGGAGCTGGCACGGGCCAAGAATATTTCCGACCTCACTCCCGCCATGGTGGAGGGCTTTGTGAGCGCCAAGGTCTTGGTGGAGGGTCTCAAGCGCGCGGGGCCCAAGCCTGACCGCGCCAAGCTGCACGCCGGGCTGGAGAGCATCAAGAAATGGGACCTGGGCGGGGTGGAACTGAGTTATAGCCCCACCGACCACAGTGGCCTGGTGTTTGCCGATCTTTCCATCATTGGCAGTGACGGCCGCTTCAAACGCTGAGGCCTGAGGCACTGAACGCTGACGCTGGACGCGGCAGCGGCAAAAAAAAAGCCCGGGGCCAACGCCCCGGGCTTTTTGGATTGTGCGCCATCGCGGGTGGTGGGCGCCCCAGTGGCGCCTGCAGGCCACGCGGCGGAACGCTTACTGGGCGCTGGCCGGAGCGGCAGGTGCCGCAGCAGGGGCCGCCACAGGCGCTGGTGCGGCGGCACTGGCGGGGGCTTCTGGCACGTGCACGGCATCAGCGCCGTGTTTTTCACCGCCCATGTCGGCCTTGTCGCCCGCCACGATGATCACGTACATCGACAGCGCTGCGAACAGCACGAAGCCAACAACAATCTTCCACATAAAAAATCTCCTTGGGTCCTTGGGAATGGGTTTGTTCAATCAAGGGGCCTGCTGGCGCGCAGGGTTATCGGTTGTACTGGGTGCGCGGCCCAAGCCCCTTGATGGAACACAGGGCCCGCCCCTTGCGGGTTGGGCCCTGCACACCGGTCGGTGCCGATCGGCAACCCCGCAGGGTCACCGGTCAGGCATCACGGATCAGTCGTTGGCGTAGATGTCCACGTCCTTGGTTTCCTTGATGAACAGGCCGCCGATCACCACCGTGGCAGCGGCGATGATGATGGGGTACCACAGGCCGTTGTACATGTTGCCGGTCTGGGCCACGATGGCGAATGCCGTGGTGGGCAGCAGGCCGCCGAACCAGCCGTTACCGATGTGGTACGGCAGGGACATGGAGGTGTAGCGGATGCGGGTGGGGAACATTTCCACCAGCATGGCGGCGATCGGGCCGTAGACCATGGTCACCAGCAGCACCAGGAACGACAGCAGGATCGCGATGACCATGACCTTGTCGATGCGGGCGGGGTCCGCCTTGGTGGGGTAGCCAGCGGCCTTCAGGGCCTCGGCCACGGCCTTCTTGAACTCGCCGCCCTTCTTCTTGGCTTCGTCAGCGGGCAGGCCCTTGCTGCTGTAACCGGTGATGGAGGTTTCGCCGATCTTGATCACAGCGGGCGTGCCTGCTGCGGCAGGGGCGTTCTCGTAGCTCACCGAAGCGCCGGCCAGCACCTGCTTGGCGATGTCGCACGAGCTGGTGAACTTGACGGTGCCCACGGGGTTGAACTGGAACGAGCAGTCGGTGGGGTCGGCCACCACGGCGACCGGCGAGCTTGGCTTGCGCGCTTCGCCAGCGCCGGGTTGGCGTAGTGCGTGATCGACTTGAAGATCGGGAAGTAGGTCACGGCCAGCAGGCAGCCGGCCATGATGATCTTCTTGCGGCCGATCTTGTCCGACAGCGCGCCGAACACGATGAAGAACGGCGTGCCGAGCAGCAGCGCGGCGGCGATCAGCAGGTTGGCCGTGGCGCCGTCGACCTTCAGCGCTCTGCGTCAGGAAAAACAGGGCGTAGAACTGGCCGGTGTACCAGACCACCGCCTGGCCGGCCGTGAGGCCCGCCAGCGCCAGCAGCACGATCTTCAGGTTCTTCCACTCACCGAAGGATTCCTTCAGCGGCGCCTTGGAGGTCTTGCCCTCGGCCTTCATCTTCTGGAAGGCAGGCGATTCGCTCATCGACAGGCGGATCCACACCGAGATGCCCAGCAGCACGATGGACACCAGGAACGGTATGCGCCAGCCCCAGTCGGCGAAGGCTTCCTCGCCCACGATGGTGCGGGTGCCCAG
The DNA here is from genome assembly GCF_034519795.1 of Acidovorax sp. Lineage (GTDB taxonomy): Bacteria > Pseudomonadota > Gammaproteobacteria > Burkholderiales > Burkholderiaceae_C > Acidovorax. The sequence goes on along the minus strand of NZ_JAXHOB010000003.1, from coordinate 366,103 downwards.
GATCACCATCAGCGACAGGAACAGGCCCAGCGTGGCGGTGGTCTGGATCCAGGCGGTGTAGGCACCGCGCCGGCCGTGCGGCGCGTGCTCGGCCACGTAGGTGGCAGCGCCGCCGTACTCGCCGCCCAGCGCCAGGCCCTGCAGCAGGCGCAGCACGATCAGGATCACCGGGGCGGTGATGCCGATGCTTTCGTAGTTGGGCAGGCAGCCGACGAAGAAGGTCGACGCACCCATGATCAGGATGGTGATGAGGAAGGTGTACTTGCGGCCGACCAGGTCGCCCAGGCGGCCGAACACGATCGCGCCAAACGGGCGCACCGCGAAGCCCGCGGCAAACGCCATCAAGGCAAAGATGAAGGCAGCGGTTTCATTGACGCCCGACTGAAGAACTGCTTGGCGATGATGGCCGCGAGCGAGCCGTAAAGATAAAAGTCGTACCACTCGAAAACGGTGCCGAGCGATGACGCGAAGATGACCTTGCGCTCTTCGGGCGACATCGGCCGCGGTGCGGGATGGATGGTTGCCATGGTGTCTGTGTCTCCTGGTGATTTGTGAGTCCGCGCAGTGGCGGGCAAGGTCATTCTTCGGGAAGGCACTGACTCTCCTCTGACGCCAAACCAACAAAGGCTTGCGCTAAACTGAACCGATACTTACAAAGCGCTAGGCGCCCTTGGGAACGGGTGCCCAAAGCGCCGGATTCACCGAACCATGAGCAGGGAAAACCACGAGCAGGATATGTGCGCCCCGGCGGCCCTTCGGGCCCCACGCACACCATCCATGCGCCAGGGTGCTCGCCCATCGCCCGCTTATGGACAGCATCTGCCAACCAATACAGGGGACCCATGCAAGCCCTCACCGTCCTCAAGAAGACAGACCAAGGGATCGAGGCCATCAAGCACCGCGACCGCGCGCTTGCGCCCCGGGAGCGCACCATCCTGATCCTGGTGGACGGCAGCAAGCGCCTGCAGGACCTGGCCCAGGCCTGTGGCAGCCTCGACGAGGCCCTGCGCATTGGCCAGGCGCTGGTCGATCTGGGGACTGGCATTGGTGGCAAGCCCGGTGGCGCAGCCCCTCCCTCCCCCACCACCGCCGCAGCAAGCGATGCCCCGGCTGCGGCCACCGCCGCTGCGCCGCCCCAGGACCTGCGCAGCAGCACCCGGCGCGCCACCAAGGCACTCGAAGACCTGCTGGGCCCCGCATGCGAGCCCTTGGCCCTGCAGCTCGAAAAGTGCAAGTCGATGGCCGAGCTACAGGCCAAGATCCTGGAGCTGCGTACCGTGGTGGCCTCCATGCGCTCGGAGAAAAAGGCCGAGGAATTCGTGGCTACCGCGCTGGGCCGCTGACCCCCCTAAACAAAAGCCCTGCCACTTGCGTGGCGGGGCTTTGCTTGCCTGTAGGTCGCCAGGGCGCCCGCAGGCACCCTTGCGCTCAATGCGCAGCGCTGGCGGCCGAGGTCTTGCCATCCAGGCTGGGGTAGCGCACATGCTCCACCAGTTCCTGAATCTCTTTGCCTGGGGCCTTGGTGAGCAGCGAGACGATGATGATCACCGCAAAGCCCAGGGGCACACCAAACAGGCCGGCCGAGATCGGGGCAATGTCCCACCAGGTGTTGGCCTTCAGGCACTTCCGGGGTCAAGGCAACACCGCCGTGCGTGAGCTTGTACAGCCAGGGCTGGGTGGTCACCATGTAGTAGAAGGTGATGCCCAGGCCAGCCAGCATGCCCAGCGACGCGCCCCACTTGTTGGCGCGCTTCCAGAAGATGCCCAGCGTCAGCGCCGGGAAGAACGCCGCAGCAGCAAACGAGAACGCCGCCGACACCAGGAACAGAATATCCGCCGGTTTCTGTGCCGCCACATAGGCCGCCGCCAGGGCCACCAGCAGCAGCAGCAGCTTGGACACCATCACACGGCGAGCGGTGGAGGCATTCGGATCGAGGACCTTGTAGTACAGGTCGTGCGACAGCGCATTGGCAATGGTCAGCAGCAGGCCATCGGCGGTAGACAGCGCCGCCGCCAGACCACCCGCCGCCACCATGCCCGACACCACGTACGGCAGGCCAGCAATTTCTGGCGTGGCCAGCACGATGATGTCGCCGCCGATGGCGATTTCGGCCAGCTGCAGGATGCCGTCGTTGTTGATGTCCACCACCGACAGCAGGCCCGGGTCCACCGCTGCTCCACCGCCGCAATCCAGCCCGGCAGGTTGGTCGAACGGCGTCGCCCACCAGAATGTGTATAGACCTCGAACTTGGCCAGCACCGCCAGCGCCGGGGCCGTGAAGTAGAGCAGGAAGATGAAGAACAGCGACCAGCTCACCGACTCACGCGCTTCACGCACCGAGGGCACGGTGTAGTAGCGCATGAGGATGTGCGGCAGCGCGGCCGTGCCGATCATCAGGCAGAACACCAGCGCCAGGAAGTTCTTGCGCGCGCATCGTTGCTGGCCGCTTCGTCCTTGCCCCGGGAAAGGCTCGGCATGGCGAATCGGCGGGTTGGACCGTGCGCATTGGCCGACCCCTCGCTGCCGTGTAGGCGGCGCGAGCCGCTGTCTCATCCTTGGGCAGTGCGGCCAGCGGCCGCCGTGGCGGCCTTGATCTCGGCCACCGGACCGTTGGCCGCCTTCAGGTCGTCCACCTTCTTCTGCGCAGCGGCCTTGTCGGCAGCCATCGAAGCGGGCACATCCTTGAGTTTTGCAACCGCCTCCTCCGAGCGCGCCTTGAAGATGCCACGGACTTCGATTTCCTTGGGGTCCTTGATCAGCGCCTCTTCCTTGGCCGTGACCTTCTCCAGGGTGTAGCCATAAACCGCCTGAGGAATCGGCACGCCGGTGTGCTTGACCGACAGCCAGACCACGGGCAGCATGTAGGCAATGATCAGGATGATGTACTGCGCCACCTGCGTCCAGGTCACGGCACGCATGCCGCCCAGGAACGAGCAGACCAGGATGCCGGCGAGCCCGGCAAAAATGCCGATCTCGAAAGCCAGCCCCGTCAGGCGCGACGTGATCAGGCCCACGCCGTAGATCTGCGCCACCACATAGGTGAACGAGCACAGGATGGCCGCCCCCACCCCGATCAGGCGGGGCAGGTTGCCCTCAAACCGTGCGCCCAGAAAGTCGGGAATGGTGAACTGGCCGAACTTGCGCAGGTAGGGCGCAAGAAACAGCGCCACCAGGCAATAGCCCCCCGTCCACCCCAGGATGAACGCCAGCCCGCCGTAGCCCGACAGGTACAAGGTGCCCGCCATGCCGATGAAGGAGGCTGCCGACATCCAGTCGGCCCCCGTGGCCATGCCGTTGTAGATGGCGGGAACGCGGCGCCCGGCCACGTAGTATTCCGCCGCGTCGTTGGTGCGGCTCATGATGCCGATACCGGCATACAGCAGCACCGTGGCCGCCAGGAACAGGTAGCCGATCCAGTTCTTGGGCAGGCCCATTTGTTCGAGGATCGCCAGCGTCACCACAAAGCCGAGGAAGCCGCCGGTGTACCAGGTGTAGACCTTGTTCAGGCCCTTCTTGAAGTCGCCTTGCGACTGTCCGTCTCCGCCGAAGAGTCCCATCATTCTTCTCCTTCGGCAACGCCGTATTCGATGTCAAGCTTGTTCATGTGGCGGGCGTAGTACCAGATGATCAGGCAGTACACCACCAGGGCGCCCTGGGCGGCCACCCAGAACGAGAACGGCCAGCCAAAGAAGCTGAACGTCAGGTCGCGGGCGAAGAACACCACGACAAAGGTGACAAAGAACCAGATGCCTAAAAGCAGGCCGGTTATTTGCAGGTTTTTGCGCCAGTACTCCTGGTGCTTGGCTGTCAGTTTCATTGCTTGCTCCTCCATCTTGTAAAAAGAACACTCACGAACACTCACTCACGACTTCAGCACTAAAAACCTGCGCGCAACCCGGTTTCCCGCTCCAGCTGCGCCGCCACCTTGGGCTCGAATCCTTTCAAATGCCGTATGACGGCACGGGCCTCCTCGGGCTGCTGCAGGTCCACATGCACCCGCGCCATCTGGTACCAGCCAAAAGGGCTCATGGGCTGCAGGCGGGTGTTGTGCTCCAGGGCCTGCAGGGCTTCCTGCAGGCGCCCCTGGCGCACCAGCACCAGGCCCAGCCCGTACCAGGCCCGGTCCATCTTTTCGTCGATCTGCAGGGCCGCACGGAAGCCCTCTTCGGCCACAGCCAGCTGGTCCAGCTGCTCGGCCACAAAAGCATGGTTGAAGTGGGCGTTGCAGACCTCGGGCTGAAGGGCAAGCGCCTGGGCATAGAACTGCAGCGCCTGTGCCTTGTGGTCGCTCAGCAGTGCGTCGTACGCCAGGCTGTTGATCGCCAGCAGGTCCTGCGGCCAGCGCTCCAGCATCCGCGCAAACACTGCCCGGGCGGCGGCCTTGCGGCCTACAAACAGCAGGGCCTTGGCACGCCAGACCAGCGCCTGGCGCTCCAGCCGCTGCGACCAGGGGGCCGGGGGAAGGGCAAGGATCTGGGTCACTGGCATGCTTGTGCTCCCAGCTCCAGGCAGAGGTCGATCTTGAGCTTGACGACCAGCACCCAGGCCATGACCAGCCAGCTGGCGGTGGCCAGCGGAATGTGCTGGTCCAGCACCTGGCGCGGGCTGACCTTGCGCGTCAGCCACAGGCAGGGCTTGGCGGCCACGTCCAGCATCTGCCAGAACACATTGGTGTGCCGCTTGGCTCCGGCCAGCAGTCCCAGCAGAAACCGTCCCACGATGAACATCAGGGACAACTCGATCAGGCTTTTCAGAATGACAACGGTCAGGAGCATGGTGAACTCGGTGCCTCGCTGTAAGGAAAAGGAAAGGTGGACGCACTCTGCGCAGGGTGTCTGACCGCTGGCTGACACAGGGCTTATCGCTAACTTGCAAAGTCAGCACAAACCCTTGCATTGCTTTTTTGTGATGCGGTAAATCAGGGGATCTGAGATGCTCTTGCGGGAAAACACCAAGGGCTCCAAAACCCTTGATCGAGGTCAAGGCGGGGCACATGGAAGGACTTCCCGCGCTGCGGGAGCGGGCATAGACTGCCGCCATGGAAAAGCCGCCCAGTCTGCTCCCCGATGCCAGCACGCAGGCGCCATTGCAGCCCTCGCACCACCTGCTGGCCAACTTCCGCCAGGACCTCCGGCAGCACGCCCCTTTTGCCCAGATGCTGGATGCCGAGGTGGACGATTTCCTGTCGCATTGTGAGCAGCAGTATTTCACCCCCGGCGAGCTGGTGATTGGCCCGGAGAGCGGCAACGTGCAGTCGCTGTACTACGTGCGCCAGGGCGCGGTCACGGGCACCCGGGGCCTGGCCGACACGGTGGGCGCTTTCGAGTACGAGGCGGGCGATCTCTTTCCCGTGAGCGCCGCCTGGGCCGGGCGCGCCGTCACGGCCACCTACCGCGCCAACACCGATACCTTTGTGCTGGTGCTGAGCGTGGCCCACATGCACCGGCTGGCGGGCCGCAGCCCGGCGTTTGCGCAGTACCTGGGGCAGCGCACCGCGCAATTCCTCGCACTCTCGCGCCAGGCGTTGCAGGCCGCCTATGCCACCCATGCCGCTGCAGAGCAGTCGCTCGAAACCCCCCTGGGCGCGCTCGTCGGCAAAAAGCTGGTGAGCTGCGAGCCCAGCACCCCGCTGCACACCGCACTGCAGACCATGCACCAGCAGCGCCTGGGCTCGATGCTGGTGGTGGATGCGGCGCAGCACCCTGTGGGCATCCTCACGCGCTATGACGTGCTGGGCCGCGTGGCGCTGGCCCAGCTGCCGCTGCACACGCCCATTGCGGAGGTCATGGTGCGACCGGTGCGCACGCTCACCAGCGAACATTCGGCGCACGACGCGGCGCTGCTGATGTCGCGCCACGGCATCCGCCATGTGCCCATCACGCGCGACGGGGTGGCGATTGGCATGGTGTCGGAGCGCGACCTGTTCGCCATGCAGCGGCAAAGCCTCAAAAGCGTGAGCACCGCGCTGCGCTCGGCCACCGATGTGGAAGCCCTGCAGGCCTCGGCCCAGGACATCCGGCGCCTGGCACGCAGCCTGCTCGCGCAGGGCGTGCATGCGCGGCAGCTCACCTCAATGATCAGCCACCTCAACGATGTACTGACCGAACGTCTGGTGCAGCTCAAGGCCGAAGAATTGGGCATCGACCTGAAATGGCTGTGCTGGCTGTGCCTGGGCTCCGAAGGGAGGGCCGAGCAGACCATCGCCACCGACCAGGACAACGCCATCATCCTGAACAACGACGTGTCCGACGAGTCGCGCGAAGCGATTCGCCACTTTGCACATGCCGTCAACCTGGCGCTGGACGCCTGCGGCTACCCGCTGTGCCGGGGCGGCATCATGGCGGGCGAAAGCGGGTGCTGCCTCAAGCTCGACGAGTGGCGCGAGCGCTTCGGGCACTGGGTGGCGCAGGGTTCGCCGCAGGACCTGCTCAACGCCTCCATCTACTTTGACTTTCGGCCCCTGGCTGGCGACGCATCGCTGGCCCAGGCGCTGCGCGCCGACGTGACGCTGGCCGCGCGCAACAGCCCGCGCTTTCTCAAGATGCTGGCCCACAACGCCCTGAGCCGCAGCGTGCCACTGAACTGGCGCGGCGCCATCGATACCGACGAGCATGGCGCGCTGGACCTGAAGCTGCAGGGCACGGCGCTGTTTGTGGACGCTGCGCGCATCTACAGCCTGGCGCTGGGCGTGCACGAGACCAACACCGCGCGCGGCGCCTGGAGGCCACAGGCCCGCTCCTGGAAACTCGCCCGACACAGAGACCGGCGCCTGGGTGGGCGGCTTCGAGTTCTTGCAGATCCTGCGCCTGCGGGTGCAGCTGGAAGCGGGAGATGCCGAAGATGCGCCGAACCGCATTGGGGTGGCCGGGCTCAACGACATCGACCGGCGCATCCTGCGCGAATCCTTTCGCGTGGCGCGGCAGCTGCAGCAGCGGCTGCAGCTGGACTACCACCGTTGAATCATGCGCTGGCTGGACCCGTTTACAAGGCCGCGCTTGAACACGCGGTGCCCCGCTGGACACAGGCAGCCGCTGGGTGATGCTGGACGTGGAGACCAGCGGCCTGGACATGCGCCGTGACCGCCTGCTGGCGATTGCAGCCATTGCGCTGCGGGTGGACTGGCAGCGCCGCACGCTGGGCGTGGCACTGGGCGACAGCTTTGAAGTGGTGCTGCAGCAGGACGAGGCATCGAGCAAGGACAACATCCTGCTGCACGGCATTGGCGCGCAGATGCAGCGCAACGGCCATGGACCGCCGCCCTGGCGCTGCAGCGCGTTTGAAGAACTATGCCGGCAACAGCCCGCTTTGCTGGCCTTCCACGCCGCCTTCGACCGAGGCCATGATCGACCGCCATGCACGCCTGAACCTGGGCCATGCCCTGCCCAACCCCTGGGTGGACGTGGACCACCTGTGCGCCGTCACCCACGAGCAGGTGCGCGCCCGCGCGCTGGACGACTGGATGGCGCACTTCGGCATCCGCTGCGCGGTGCGGCACCAGGCGGCCGCCGACACCCTGGTGGAATGCGACCTGCTGCAGCGCATCTGGCCCCGCGTGGCTGCGCAGTGCAGCAGCTGGGCCGATGTGCAGCGCCTGGCCGCCCAGCACCGGTGGCTGCCGCGCCACCCGGACACAGCGGCGCTTGAGGGCCTGAGCTCAGGCCTGCTTGATGCCTGACGGATGCAGCGCGGGCGCGGCCCAGCGCGCCTCGCCCTCCGCCCCGGAAAACCAGTCGTCCCCTTCCAAGTAGGCGCGCAGCATGGGCAGGCCATCCAGGCCCCAAAACACCTTGCCATCCACCTCGAAGGCGGGCACACCGAACACGCCTGCCGCCTGCGCGGCCTCGGTGTTGGCGCGCAGCAGCGCCTTGGGCGCCTCGCTGGCGATGTCCTGCCCGGGGCGAAGCTGCTCGGCCAGGGCCGCGGCCAGTGTGACCATGCGCCCAGCATCGAGCGCGTCCTGCCCGCCCTGCCAGACATGGCGCAGCACGGTGCCGGCCACGTAGCGGTTGATGGTGCCGTCGTCGCTGCAGGCCAGGGCCTGGCGCAGCAGCGGCAGCGGGTTGAAGGGGTGGCGCGCCGGCATCTGCAGGCCGATGCCGTGGGCATGGCCGAGCCAGGTCACGTGCCGGTAGGTCCAGTCGCGCTTGGGCGCGATGCCGGCCGGGCCCGGGTTGGCGTGCTGCGCCAGCAGGGCACCGAGCAGCACGGGTTTGTAGGCCACGCTGTAGCTCAGGCCCTCCAGCACCTCGGGCAGGCGCTCGAAAGCCAGCCAGGCATAGGGCGAAATGAAGTCCAGGTAGAAGGTGATGCGTTTCATGGCGAAGTCTCCTTGGCGCCCGATGGAATGCCCGCGCGCAGCAACAACTGCCCCCATACCGCACGGCGCATGGCGCTGTCGGCGCCACCCCAGATGCGGATCTCGTCCAGCGTGCGAAAGCAGCCCTCGCAGTGGCTGCGGTCGGACGACATGCGGCACACCGAGATGCAGGGCGAGGGCACGGGTTCGCTGCTGCCGGCGTCGAAATGTCCGGCCGCGCCGATCCGGCGGGCGTGGTTGGCCAGCAGCTCGACCGGGGTCATGCAGCGGCGGGTGGTGCGGGTGGTGCGGGCTCCTGCACCACGTCCACCACGGGCGCGCCGGTCAGGCGCGTGAGGTCGTTCGGGTGCAGCGGGAACACGCTGTGCGGGTGCCCAGCCGCGGCCCACACCACGTCGAAGCGCAGCAGGTCGCGGTCGATCAGCGTGACCGGCGGCGTGGCATGCGCCAGCGGCGACACGCCACCGATGGAGAAGCCGGTGCGCGCCTTGACGAACTCGGCATCGGCCCGGCCGACCTTGCCCACATGGGCCTCGACCTTTTTTTCGTCCACGCGCCGGTCGCCCGAGGTCACCACCAGCACCGCCACATCGTCGCTCTTGCGCCGGAAGATGATGCTCTTGGCCACCTGGCCGACGAGGATGCCCAGGGCATCGGCCGCCTGCTGCGCCGTGCGCGCCGCGTCGTCGAGCATCTGCGGCATGTGCGGATGGCCCTGCGCCTGCAGCGCTGCCGCCACCCGTTGCACGCCTTCCGGCAAGTTCTTCAGTTCCGCTCCGCACATATCCAAGGTTCCCGCACTGGTCATGGTGGGGCGGCACGGTGCCACCCCTTCGCCTGCGATTGTCGGGCCTTCCGGGTCCTGGTGTTCAGCCTGCCCGCTTGGTCAGCAAGGCATTGGCCGCGCGCGAGTTGGGCTTGCGGTTCAAAAAGCCGCTGATGTAGGCGCCGGCGTCGATCAGCCTGTCGAGGTCGATACCGGTGTCGATGCCCATGCCGTGCAGCATGTAGACCACGTCTTCGGTGGCCACGTTGCCGGTGGCGCCCTTGGCATAGGGGCAGCCGCCCAGGCCTGCCACCGAGGTGTCGTACTGCCAGACGCCCATCTCCAGCGTGGCCAGGGTGTTGGCCAGCGCCTGGCCGTAGGTGTCGTGGAAATGGCCCGAGACGTCGTCGATGCCATAGTGCTGCAAGGTGGCCTCCATGGCGCGCTGCACCTTGCGCGGCGTGCCCACGCCGATGGTGTCGGCCACGCCCACATGCTGCACGCCGATGCCCTTCATGAGGCCGGCCAGGTAGGCCACGCGCTCGGGCGCGATCTCGCCCTCGTAGGGACAGCCCACCGTGCAGCTCATGGCGCCGCGCACGTGGATGCCGGCCGCGCGCGCGGCCTCGACCACGGGCGCAAAGCGCTCGATGCTTTCGGCAATCGAGCAGTTGATGTTTTTCTGGCTGAAGGCCTCGCTGGCCGAACCGAAGACCACGATCTCGTCGGGCCGGTCGATCAGCGCAGCCTCGTAGCCCTGGAGGTTGGGCGTGAGCACCGAATAGACGGTGCCCGCCTGGCGCGCAATGCCTTGCATGACCTCGTGGTTGTCCGCCATCTGCGGCACCCACTTGGGCGAGACAAAGCTCGTGACCTCGATGTTCTTGAGGCCCGCCTCCTGAAGGCGGTGCACCAGCCCGATCTTGACCTCGGCAGGCACGGGGGACTTTTCGTTCTGCAGGCCGTCGCGCGGGCCGACGTCGACGAGTTTGACTTTGCTGGGGATGCTCATGGGAACGGTCTCCGATGGGGATGGGTAGGTGTTCAGGCCAAGGGGGCGGTCACGGCGGGCTTCGGTCGAAGGCGCAGCAGCAGCCCGCCCACCGCCGCGGCGACCAGACCCGCCAGCAGCATGCCGATGCCGATGAAGCCCTTGATCCAGCTGGAGCTGCCGATCTCGGCCTGCAGCGGGTCGCTGGTGGGGTAGCGGACCGTGACGGCCTCGCCCAGGGTGTGCACCGCCTGCTGGCGCCGCACCAGAGAATCGGTCACGCGCATCGCGCGCCCATCATGGGTGGTGAATTCCACCACGCTTTTCTTGCCATGCACCTGGCGGCCCCCCCTTGCTTGCAGGATGACCACCTCATGGGCCACCACCCGCCCCTGCGCAGAGCGCGTGTCGCCCACCAGGTTCAGGCCGGAGGCCAGCAGCCAGAACGCGCCCAGCGCCGCCAGCGCACCGGGCACCAGCAGGAACCAGCCGAGCAGGCCCAGGAACGGGCGTAGATAGGAATTGGCCATGGCGTGATGTCCCGTGCGTCGTTGTTTCTGCGAACCTCAGTATCCGCGCCCCGGATCCACGATCCCGGCCACCGGCTCACCGCGCTGCAACGCCGCGATCTTGCCGGCGATCTGCGCGATGCTCTCCTCGCGCAGTGTGCGCGCCGAGGTGTGCGGCGTGGCCACGATGCGCGGGTGGTTCCAGAACGGGTGACCCGCAGGCAGGGGCTCCTTGCGGAACACGTCCAGCGTGGCTCCGGCCACCTGGCCGCTGTCGATCAGGGCCAGCAGGTCCTCTTCCACCAGGTGCGCCCCGCGCGCCACGTTGACCACATAGGCGCCCGGCTGCAGGCGCGAAAGGGTTTCGCGGTCCATGATGTCCTGGGTATCAGGCGTCAGGGGAAGCAGGTTCACCAGCACGCGGCTGGCTGCGAGGAAATCGCTGAACCCATCGGCCCCGCTGAACCCGCGCACGCCCTCGATGGCCTTGGGCGAGCGGCTCCAGCCGTTGACCGGAAAGTCGAACTGCGCCAGCGCCCGGGCCACGCGCTCGCCGAGCACGCCCAGGCCCATCACGCCGACCGGGAACTCGCTGCGCAGGCGCGGCTTGCGGTAGCCCCAGCGGCCGGCCTGCATGTCGGCCTCGTAGGCATCGAACTCGCGGAAGTGGCGGATGACGGCGTGGCACACGTACTCGGCCATCTGCACGGCCATGCCGGCATCGTCGAGGCGCACCACGCGCATGGCGGGCGGCAGGCGCAGCTTGAGCAGCGCATCGACGCCCGCGCCGATGTTGAACAGCGCCTTGAGGGCCGGCTGCTCGTCCACGAACTGCTGGGGCGGCGCCCAGACCACGGCGTAGTCGGCCTGGGGCGCGCCCGGTTGCCAGATGGAAATGGAGGCCGGGGGCAGGGCTGCCTGCAGCCCCTGGAGCCAGGGCTCGGCTTTGGTATCGGTACAGCAAAAGGTGATGTTCATGGGCCGTAAGCGTACCGCGCCTGCAGGGGGTCAGGCAGCCACTGCCGCCAGCTTGAGCAGTTCGGCCCCTTCGGCCACCTGGTCGCCGGGCGCATAGAGCAGCTCCTGCACCACACCATCCACCGGGGCGGCAATGGTGTGCTCCATCTTCATTGCCTCCATCACGGCCAGTGCCTGGCCCTTGGCGACCTTGTCACCCGCCTTGACGGCGAACGACACCACCTTGCCGGGCATGGGGGCCGTCAGGCGCCCGCCCTCGGCCGCCGCTTCACCGGAATGGGCAAGCAGGTCGATGGCCACGATCTGTGTGGCCCCTTGGGGCGTGAACACATGGTCCACCTCGCCCTGGGCGTACACGGCGGCGCGCGTGCGCTGGCCGGCGAACTGCAGGTCGATGGCATCGCCCGTGGTGGCAAACACCAGCGGCCCGGCCACCCGAACAGCGCCCTCGCCCACCGCCAGGTGCAGGCTGCCGCCGCGCTCGTAGGTGAGCCAGGCCTTGGCATGTTCTCCGTCAAACTCGAACTCGAAGCGGCGCTGCACCACGCCATGCGTATGGAAGCCATCGCGGCGGCTGAACGGGTCCACGCCCTCGGCCGCGCGTTCGTGCAGCAGGGCCTGCGCCACGGCGCTGGCGGCCGCCAGCGGCAGGCCCACGTCTTCCCTCTTGAACAGCACGGCCTGCTCGCGCGGGATCAGCGCGGTGTCGAGCTGGGCCTGGGCGAACGAATCGGTGCGCGCCACGCGGCGCAGGAACTGCACATTGGTGGCCAGCCCCACGATGTGGGTCTGGGCCAGGGCTTCGTCCAGGCGGGCCAGGGCCTGCTCGCGCGTGTCGCCATGCACGATGAGCTTGGCCACCATGGAATCGTAGAAGGGGCTGATGGCATCGCCCTGGCGCACGCCCGAGTCCACGCGTACCGTGCCGCGCTCGAAGGCCACATGGACGGGCAGGCCGTACACGTGCAGCGTGCCCGTGGCGGGCAGGAAGTTGTTGTCGGGGTTCTCTGCGCAGATGCGCGCCTCGATGGCATGGCCGGTGATGCGCAGCTGGTCCTGCGCCAGCGGCAGGGGCTCGCCCGAGGCCACGCGCAGCTGCCACTCCACCAGGTCCTGGCCGGTGATGGCCTCGGTCACGGGGTGCTCCACCTGCAGGCGGGTGTTCATCTCCATGAAGAAGAAGTTCATGCTGCCGTCGGCGCGCTGCTCGACAATGAATTCCACCGTGCCGGCGCCGACGTAGTTCACGGCGCGGGCGGCGGCCACGGCGGCGTTGCCCATTTCCTGGCGCATGGCCTCGGTCATGCCCGGGGCCGGGGCTTCCTCCAGCACCTTCTGGTGGCGGCGCTGCACCGAGCAGTCGCGCTCGAACAGGTAGACGTAGTTGCCCTGGGTATCGCCGAACACCTGGATTTCGATGTGGCGCGGGCGCTGCACGTACTTTTCGATCAGCACCGCATCGTCGCCGAAGCTGTTGATCGCCTCGCGCTGACACGAGGCCAGGGCATCGGCGAACTCGGCCGCCGAATCCACGGCGCGCATGCCCTTGCCGCCGCCGCCTGCGCTGGCCTTGATGAGCACCGGGTAGCCGATGCGGTCGGCCTCGCGCTGCAGCAGGGCTGGGTCCTGGTCGGCACCATGGTAGCCGGGCACCAGCGGCACGCCGGCCTTCTCCATGAGCTGCTTGGACTCGGCCTTGAGCCCCATGGCCTGGATCGCTGAGGGTGGCGGACCGATGAACACCAGGCCCGCGTCGGCGCAGGCCTGGGCGAATTCCTCGTTCTCGCTCAGAAAGCCGTAGCCCGGATGCACGGCCTGCGCGCCCGTGGCCTTGGCGGCGTCTATGATGCGCTGCCACTGCAGGTAGCTTTCCTTGGGTGCGCTGCCGCCGATGTACACAGCCTCGTCGCACACGGCCACATGCTTGGCGCCCGCATCGGCGTCCGAGTACACCGCCACAGTCTTCACACCCATGCGGCGGGCAGTGGCAGCAACTCGGCAGGCGATCTCACCGCGATTGGCAATCAGGATTTTTGTGAACATAGGACTTCAAACCGCCTTCGCGGGGCCAGAGAAAAGAGAAGACAAGCGCCGCAGCACGGCGCGCAGAAACTTGAAGAGCACCACCAGCAGCAGCACGGAGACCAGCAACACCACCGCCAGGGTGATGCCGAAGGCCACCGGGTACTGGGTGGCCAGCCAGACCATGCCCACGACCAGCCCGTCCTCCAGAAAGGACAGGCCCCAGTTGGAAAACGGTTCGGGCGAGGTGTTGACCGCGGCGCGCGCCGTCATCTTGGTGGCCAGCGAAGTGGCGGCGAGCGAGCCGCCCATGAGTCCACCCACCAGCCCCATGGTGGCGCTGTCGGCCCCGAACACGCCGGCCGCCAGCAGCGCCCCGGCAGGCACCCGGATGAAGGCGTGCACGGCATCCCACAGGCTGTCGAACCAGGGCACCTTGTCGGCGAAGAACTCCACCACCAGCATGCAACCGCTGACCGCCAGCACCATCGGGCTTTGCAGCACCGCCAGGCCCGGCGGCAGCGGCAGCCAGCCGGCCCAGCCCATGGCGCCGACCATGAACACCACGGCGTACAGGCGCACGCCGCTGGCCCAGCCCAAAGCCGCCGCCAGCGCCAGCAGGCCGGGCATGTCGAGCTGCTGGGTGGCGCGGGCCACCCCGCCGGCCACGTCGCGTGCGGTGCCTGCGTCCACGTGCAGGCCGATGGTGTGCAGCCACTGAACGATGCTGAGCCAGAGTGCGTCCATGGGGATTTCCAGTCAGAAGATCAAACGGCCAGCCAGGCGGGCTTGCGCTTTTGCAGGAAGGACTGCACGCCCTCCCGGCCTTCCTCGCTGGCGCGGATGTCGGCGATGCCCTGCACCGTGGCGTCGATCAGCTGCGCGTTGATTTCGCGCTCGGCCACATCGATCACCAGCATCTTGCAGGCGCGCACGGCCGCAGGGCTGGCGCTGGTGAGCGCCTTGAGCAGTTCGTTGACCTTGGCGTCCAGCGCCTCCATGCCCGGGTCGGCCGCCACCACCTCGTGCACGAAGCCGATGCGAAGCGCCTCGGCTGCGCTGAAGCGCTCGGCCGTGAGAAAGTAGCGGTGCGCTGCGCGCGCGCCCATGGCGCGGATCACGTAGGGGCTGATGGTCGCGGGGATCAGACCCAGCTTCACCTCGCTCAGGCAAAAACCCGCCGTGTCCACCGCCACCGCCATGTCGCAGGCGGCCACCAGGCCCACACCGCCCGCGTACACATCGCCCTGCACGCGCGCGATGGTGGGTTTGGGGCACTCGTAGATCACGCGCAGCATCTCGGCCAGCTTGCCGGCATCGGCCACGTTCTCGTCGCGCGTGTAGTCGGCCATGCGGCGCATCCAGTGGAGGTTGGCGCCCGCGCAGAACGCCGGGCCTTCTGCCGCCAGGACCACGGCGCGCACCTCGGCGCGCGCGCCGACCTCGGTGAAGGCCGCGGTGATCTCGGCGATCACTTCGTCGCTGAAGGCGTTGCGGATCTCGGGCTGCGTGAGCGTGATGCGCGCCACGGCGCCTTCGTAGGTGATGGTCAGGTTGGGATTGCTCATGGTGGTCCGTCCTTACATGCGGAACAAACCGAACTTCGTGTCTTCGATCGGTGCGTTGCGTGTCGCAGCCAGGCCCAGCGCCAAGACGCGGCGCGTGTCGGCCGGGTCGATCACGCCGTCGTCCCACAGGCGGGCAGTGGCGTAGTAGGGGTGGCCCTGGTCTTCGTACTGGCGGCGGATGGGGGCCTTGAAGGCCTCTTCCTCCTCGGCGCTCCACTGGCCGCCCTTGGCTTCGATGCCGTCGCGCTTGACGGTGGCCAGCACGCCGGCGGCCTGGTCGCCGCCCATCACGCTGATGCGCGCGTTGGGCCACATCCACAGAAAGCGCGGGCTGTAGGCGCGGCCGCACATGCCGTAGTTGCCGGCGCCGAAGCTGCCGCCGATGATGATGGTGAACTTGGGCACGGCGGCCGTGGCCACGGCCGTGACCATCTTGGCGCCGTTGCGCGCGATGCCCTCGTTCTCGTACTTGCGCCCGACCATGAAGCCGGTGATGTTCTGCAGGAACACCAGCGGGATCTTGCGCTGGCAGCACAGCTCGATGAAGTGCGCGCCCTTCAGGGCCGATTCGCTGAACAGGATGCCGTTGTTGGCGATGATGCCCACGGCCATGCCCTCGATGCGCGCAAAGCCCGTGACCAGCGTCGTGCCGTAGCGCGCCTTGAACTCGTCGAACTCGCTGCCGTCGACGATGCGGGCGATGATCTCGCGCACGTCGAAGGGCTTGCGCGTGTCCACCGGGATCACGCCGTAGAGCTCTTCGCCCGCAAACTTCGGCGGCAGCGGCGCGCTGTCGGCCGGCGCTGCGGTCTTGGCCTTGTTGAGGTTGCGCACCGCATTGCGCGCCAATTGCAGCGCATGCAGGTCGTTCTGCGCCAGGTGGTCGGCCACGCCCGACAGGCGCGTGTGCACGTCGCCGCCGCCCAGGTCCTCGGCCGTGACGACCTCGCCCGTGGCGGCTTTCACCAGCGGCGGGCCGCCCAGGAAGATGGTGCCCTGGTTCTTCACGATGATGGACTCATCGCTCATCGCCGGCACGTAGGCGCCGCCGGCCGTGCAGCTGCCCATGACCACGGCGATCTGCGAGATGCCCTGGGCGCTCATGTTGGCCTGGTTGAAGAAGATGCGGCCAAAGTGGTCGCGGTCAGGGAAGACCTCGTCCTGGTTGGGCAGGTTGGCGCCGCCCGAGTCCACCAGGTAGATGCAGGTCAGGTGGTTCTGCTGCGCCACTTCCTGCGCGCGCAGGTGCTTCTTCACCGTGAGCGGATAGTAGGTGCCGCCCTTCACCGTGGCGTCGTTGCACACGACCATGCAGTCCACGCCGCTCACGCGGCCGATGCCGGCGATCAGGCCGGCGCTCGGCGCATCGTTGTTGTACATGTTGAGCGCGGCCAGCGGCGCCAGCTCCAGGAAGGGCGTGCCCGGGTCCAGCAGCATCTGCACGCGCTCGCGTGGCAGCAGCTTGCCGCGCGCCGTGTGCTTGGCGCGGGCGGCCTCGCCGCCGCCCTGGGCCACCTTGTCGAGGTGGCTGCGCAGGTCATCGACCAGGGTGCGCATGGCGGCCGCGTTGGCCAGGAAGTCGGCCGAGCGGGCGTTCAGTTGGGTGTCTAGGATGGTCATGCAGCGAATCTCTTGCGTGTGTTTTCTTGGCTCAGGCCGTCTTTTCTTCGGCCAGCCCCAGCTGGTCCTTCATTTCGTCGCGGATCCTGAACTTCTGGATCTTTCCCGTCACCGTCATCGGGAAGCCGGTGACGAAGCGGATGTAGCGCGGCACCTTGTAGTGGGCGATCTGGCCCTTGCAGAAGGCGCGCACGGCCTCCTCGGTCAGTTGCTGGCCGGGCTTGACCACGATCCAGGCGCACAGCTCCTCGCCGTACTTTGCGTCGGGCACCCCCACCACCTGCACGTCCTGCACCTGCGGGTGGCGGTAGAGGAACTCCTCGATCTCGCGCGGGTAGATGTTCTCGCCGCCGCGGATCACCATGTCCTTGATGCGGCCGACGATGTTCACGTAGCCCTCGGCATCCATGGTGGCCAGGTCGCCGGTGTGCATCCAGCCCTCGGCGTCGATGGCCTCGCGGGTCTTGGCCTCATCGCCCCAGTAGCCGTGCATGACCGAGTAGCCGCGCGTGCAGAACTCGCCGCGCTGGCCCACGGGCACGGTCTGGCCGGTGTCGGGGTTCACGATCTTCACCGTGAGGTGCGGCTGCACCTGGCCCACGGTGGAAACGCGCTTTTCCAGCGGCGTCTCGGTGCTGCTCTGGCAGCTCACGGGGCTGGTCTCGGTCATGCCATAGGCGATGGTGATCTCGGACAGGTGCATCTGCTCGACCACGCGCTTCATCACCTCGGTCGGGCAGGGCGAGCCGGCCATGATGCCGGTGCGCAGGGTGGACAGGTCGAACTCGGCAAAGCGCGGGTGGTCCAGTTCGGCGATGAACATGGTGGGCACGCCGTGCAGGCCGGTGCAGCGCTCGTCCTGCACCGTCTGCAGCACCGTGAGTGGATCAAAGCCGTCGTTGGGGTAGACGATGGTCGCGCCGTGCGTGATGCAGGCCAGGTTGCCCAGCACCATGCCGAAGCAGTGGTACAGCGGCACGGGGATGCACAACCGGTCTTCAGGAGTGAGGCGCATGCACTCGCCGATGAAGAAACCGTTGTTCAGGATGTTGCGGTGCGTGAGCGTGGCGCCCTTGGGGAAACCCGTGGTGCCGCTGGTGAACTGGATGTTGATGGGGTCCGTGGCCTTGAGCCCCGCCGCGACCTCGGCCAGGCGCGCATCGGCCGCATCACCGCGCGCCAGCAGGTCCGAAAAGCGCAGCAGGCCGGGCTCGTCGGCCCCCTGCCCGGCCTCGTCGATCCACACCACGGTGTTCAGGTGCGGCAGCTTCACCGCGCCCAGGCGACCCGGCTCCTGGCGCTGCCACTCGGGCGCCAGTTCGCGCAGCATGCCCAGGTAGTCGCTGGTCTTGAAGCGCGCCATGCTCACCAGCAACCGGCAGCCGACCTTGTTGAGCGCGTACTCCACCTCGGAGGTGCGGTAGGCCGGGTTGATGTTGACCAGCACCAGGCCCACCTGCGCCGTGGCCAGCTGCATCAGCACCCATTCGGCATTGTTGTGCGACCAGATGCCCACGCGGTCGCCAGGCACCAGGCCCAGGCCCAGCAGGGCGCTGGCCAGGCGGCGGGCCTCGGCCTGCAGGCTGCGGTAGGTGTAGCGCAGCTGCTGATGTACGCTGACCAGCGCCTCGCGCTCGGGCTGGCGCGCCACCATGGCATCGAAGAAATCGCCCAGCGTCTGCTCGATCAGCGGCACATCGGTGGCGCCACGGGCCAGGCTGGTGACCAGTGGGGTGGTGGCGGAAGGCATGGCTGCACCCATTGTCTTGTCTCCTTGCGTATCGCTTGCCCGCGCGGCATGGGCAATGTCACCCCAAGCATAGAAGCCCACCGCGGCCCGTGGTGGACACAAAGGTTGCAAATCGTGCCACGGCTCATGCACACTGTACCCCGTGAAATCCCCTGCCCCCGTCGCATCCAGCGGGCTCCCCGCCCCCAAGGCCGCCCCTGCGGCCACCCCGATTGCCTTCGTGCAGGCGATTGCACTCGCTTACAGGCGCCGCGGCATGAGCCCTGCCTGGGCCCTGGCCCAGGCACAGATTGCGCCCGGCCTGCTGTTCGACGACGGTGCGCGCATCACCGCCTGGCAAATGGAGGAGATCTCGGGCGCGGCCATGCGCGAGCTCGACGACGAGGCCCTGGGCTGGTTCGGCCGCCGCCTGCCCTGGGGCAGCTACGGCATGCTGGCACGCGCCTCCATCAGCGCACCCGACCTGGGCGTGGCGCTCAAGCGCTGGTGCCGCCACCATGGCCTGCTGGCCGACGACATCACCCTGTACCTCACGCAAGCCGACACCACAGCCACACTCTCCATCGCGGAGAACCGCGACCTGGGCTCCCTGCGCGAGTTCTGCCTGGTCTCGGTACTGCGCAATGCCCTGGGCCTGGGCTGCTGGATGGTGGACTCGCGCGTTCCCCTGCTGGCGGCCGAGTTCGCCTTTGCCGCGCCGCCGCATGCCGAAGCCTATGGCGTGCTGTTCCCCGGGGGATCGGTGCGCTTCAACGCCCCGCAGACCGCCATCCACTTCGACGCGCGCTACCTCAGCCTGCCCCTGCGGCGCGACGAGGCCGCGCTGCGCCAGATGCTGCAGCATGCGCTGCCGCTCACGGTGCTGCAGTACCGGCGCGACCGGCTGCTGGTGGCGCGCGTGCGCCAGTTGCTGGGCGCGCCCGTGCAGGGCCACCCGGCCCAGGCGCTGGCAGCGCACAGCGCCGAGTCGCTGGCCCACCTGCTGCACGTGTCACCGCGCACCCTGCACCGCCAGCTCAAGGAGGAAGGCGCCACCCTGCAGGGCCTCAAGGACGAAGTGCGCCAGAACCGCGCCATGGAGTTGCTGCACCGCAGCGACCGCCCCATCAAGCAGGTGGCCGAGGCGGCAGGCTTCGTCAACGAAAAGAGCTTCATCCGCGCCTTCAAGGGCTGGACCGGGCATTCGCCGGCCGAATACCGCCGCCTGGCCCGCATGGCGGCGTGATCTGCAACCGCACTGGCAGCGTGGGGAACCCCGCTGCCATGGCCGCACACTACACTGGTCCCCGATGCCGATGATCCACCTGTACCACTGCGTCAGCGCGCGCTCGTTCCGTCCCCTGTGGATGCTCGAAGAGCTGCAGCTGCCGTACTCGCTGCACATGCTGCCCTTTCCGCCCCGGCTGAAGGCGCGCAGCTTCCTGGAGCTCAACCCCCTGGGCACCGTGCCCCTGTTCGTGCAGGACACCGTGCGCATGACCGAATCGGCCGCCATCTGCCAGTACCTGGCTGCCGCCCACCCCGATGCCGGGCTGGACGTGCGTGCCGTGGACCCGGCCTACGGTGCCTACCTCAACTGGCTGCACATGGGCGAGGCGACGCTGACCTTTCCGCAGACCCTGGTGCTGCGCTATGGCCGCTTCGAACCCAAGGCCCGCCAGCAGCCCCAGGTGGTCGAGGACTACCGCCGCTGGTTCCTGGCGCGCCTGCGCGCGGTGGAAACCGCCCTCGCCCATGGCGAGCACCTGTGCGCCGGCCGCTTCACCGCGGCCGATGTCTCCGTGGGCTATGCCCTGCTGCTGGCCGAGCACCTGGGCCTGTCGCCCGAGTTCGGCGAGCGCACGCTGATGTACTGGCACCGCCTGCAGCAGCGCCCCGGCTACCAGCGCGCCATGGCCGCGCAGATCGAAGCCGCCGAGGAGCAGGATGTGCCGACCACGCCGGCACCGGATACCCGACCCTGAAATTAAACACCCCCTGAGTCGCTTCGCGCCTTCACCCCTCTCCCGACTCGCTGCGCGAGTCGGGAGGGGGACGCCCCCAGCGCGGCGGGGCGGCCCTTGCGCGGGGGCACTGGCTTGGGCCGCGCCAGCTTCATGCGTTGCGGGTGATGCGCAGCGCAATGGACAGTGCTCGCCTACCGTGGTCCTTTATATACAGGCAGCGATTTCACCAGCGCCCGGAACTCGGGCGAGTGCCGGAGCACGCTGCCACCGGCTTCGATCAGGTCCGTGACCTCGTGCTGCTCGATGGAGAAGGCCGTGGGGATCTGCAGCAAACGCGGGCGCGCCACATCGTCGGGCGAGTCGCGCAGGTTGACCGGCACCACATGGATCTCGGCGTTGGGCGCAAACACATCGCCGCCGCTGTGCGGACTGACCGCCAGCGTCTTGCGCCACTGCTCGGTGATGTCGCGCAGGTATTCCTGCGTCTCGCGCGTGGCGCGCGCGCCGGTGCCGAACAGAAGGGAATCCACCACCTGCAGCATGTCGGGCACCTTGTCACTGGTGTCGATGTTGAACGAGGGGTCGCGCTCGGCGTTCACCGTGATCAGCACCAGCTTGCGAATGCTGCCGGGCGGAATGCCCACCTCGCTGAAGCTCTCGCGCAAGCCGCCGCCGGCCAGCGCCCGGTCGAGCAGGCGCTGCACGCCGAGATTGTCAGACAACCCACCATCCACCAGGTGGATGTAGGGCTTGCGCCTGGCATCGAGGTAGCTCTGCTCGTTGACCCGGTACAGCCGCGAACGATAGTCCCCTGCATTGGCGCGCGCCAGGTGGCTCCCTGCGGGGCGGGTGGCACACTGGTCCGCATGGTTCTTCAGCGTCATCGGGCTGAGCAGCAGCGGCACGGCCGACGAGGCCGCCACGGCGAAGGACAGCGGCACCGAGCGCAGGTCCGAGCAGATCAGCGCGAACTGGTCCCAGGTGAACTCGAAGCCCGTGCCCAGCGACATGTCGGTCGCGGTGATGAACAGCTGCGGGTGGCGCGGGCGCCGCTCCACGTCGCCAAAGGTCTTGCCGGCATAGAGCTCATCGAGCCGCCGCGCCAGCAGGTGGGTGCGGCCCAGCCAGGGCGAGGTCAGGTCCACCAGGTTGCCCGGGCGCAGGGCCTGGGTGATCAGGCTGTTCTGGAAGTTCTGGCGCAGGAACTCGTGCTCGAAGCGCGGCAGCCCATCGATGCCATGCGCCGCATAGTAGGCCGCCACGATGCTGCCGCCCGAGACGCCGCTGACCACGTCGGTGGCATCGAGCAGCGTGGTGCGCCGGCCGTTCCACTCGAACACCGTGTTCTGCATCTCGGTGAGCACGCCGAAGCCGAAGGCCGCCGCGCGCGCCCCACCGCCCGAGAGGGTGACGGCCACCAGGATGGTCGGATCGCGCTGCGAAGGCCGCTGCGTGACCGATTGCTCCTCCAGGGGCATGGGCTCGTTGATCCAGGGACGCACCGTTGAGCAGGCCGACAGCACACCCATGGCGGCCAGCAGCGCGGCGCGCCGCATCCAGCGTTGTGTTCTCGCTCCCAGGCTTGCTGCGCGCATGCGTTCTCCCTTTTTCCCGGATCGTAACGGAGCTTCAGCAGCCCAGCAGGACCGGCAGCTCGGCCATGCTGCGGAACACCTGCGACGCCCCCGCCGCACGCAGTGCCTCGTCCCCAACGCCCAGGGGAGAATAAGCGAACACGGTGGCGCCCGCAGCCACGCCGGCCGTCACACCGATGGTCGTGTCTTCCACCACGGCGCAGCGCGCCGGATCGGCCTGCAAGGCGGCGGCAGCAGCCAGGTACACGTCGGGTGCCGGCTTGGTGTGGGGCACCTCGTGGCCGCTGAAGATGCGGCCCTCGAAGTACGGCATGAGCCCCACCTTGACCAGTTGCATCTCCACCTTGAAGCGGTCGGCCCCCGAGGCGCAGGCGATGCGCCCGCCGTGGTGGGCATGCACGCGCTCGATGGTCGGGTGGATGTGCGCTATGGCGACCAGGTGCTGGTCCAGCTCGGCATTGCGCCGGGCATAGAAGCTGGCCATCCACTCGTCGGTCAGCGGCTTGCCGGTCTCGGCCTCGATGCGGGCCGTGGCGCTGCGCACCGTGCGGCCGATGAAATAGTCCATGCACTCTGCGTGCGTGATGGCCCAGCCCGCCTCGTTGAGCATGGTGCGCAGCACGCCGTTGGTGATGTGCTCGCTGTCGACGAGCACGCCGTCGCAGTCGAACAGGATGGCGTCAAAGGTCATGGGTCAAGGCTCGCAAAAAAGGAGAGAGGGTGGTCATTGCTGGTCGCCATCGACATAGAACCAGCGCCCGTCCTCGCGCACGAAGCGGCTGGTCTCGTGCAGGCGCACGGCGCGGCCGCCCACACGGTAGCGCGCGACGAACTCGACCTCGGCCGTGTCCGCGCCCGTGCTGCGCTGGCTGCGCACCGAAAGGCCCAGCCAGCGGGCGCCGGGGTCGAAATCGAGCTGCGCTGGCCGGGTGCGCGCATGCCAGGTGGCCTGCAGGTAGTCGGCACGCTCCAGCACGAAGGCGCTGTAGCGCGAGCGCATGAGGCTGGGCGCGTCGGGTGCGGGCGTGGTGTCGAAATGCGCCACATAGCGGCCGCAGCAATCGGCATAGGCCAGGGGCTTCTGGCGCGCATTGACCTGGCCGCAGGGGCAGGCAGCGGTGGATTCAGGGGATGCCATGGGCTCTAGACTGCCATATCAACGATCGGTCGCGTTGCGCGAAACGGGCGCAGCGAAGGCCAGTGCCCCCGTGCAAGGACCGCCCCACCGCACCGGGGGCGTCCCCCTCCACTGCACCAGCAGGTCCTTGCCCAGGGGCACGGCGGCTTCGGCGGCGCGGTTGATGGACGTGACCAGCTCATCGATGCCCACCCAGGGGTTGCCCAGGAAGCCATCGGGCCGGCCCAGCGAGGCGACGGCTGCCTGCGCCCGGCCGGCAAGGGCCAGCAGCCAGGCGCCCAGGGCGCCCGCGCTGGCGTGGTGGTGGAATTCGCGACGCAGCATGGCGTGGTGTTTCTCTCTGGTCAGACACAAGGAACGGCAAGGACCGATTTTCGCCGACGCGCGCACGCCGTAGACTGGCACGCATGGATATCCATGTCCGAGGAGACGAGCCATGTGGGAAATGAGCGTGCCCTGGTGGGAATTTGTGCTGCGCGGGGTGTTGGTCTATGTGTTCCTGCTGGTCTTCCTGCGGCTCACGGGCAAGCGCCAGACGGGGCAGTACGCCCCGTTCGACCTGGTGCTGCTGCTGATCCTGTCCAACGCCGTGCAGAACTCGATGAACGCGGGCGACAATTCGCTGGTGGGCGGGCTGATCTCGGCCAGCACCCTCATGGGCTGCCATGTGGTGCTGGCCAACCTGACCTTCCGCTTCGCCTGGCTGGAGCGCCTGATCGATGGTACCCCCCGGGTGCTGGTGGAGCACGGCAAGGTCCACGCCGAGCTGATGCACAAGGAGCTGCTGTCCAACGACGACCTGGAGGCCGCGCTGCGCGCTGGCGGCTGCCTGCACCTGCACGAGGTGGAGCGTGCCACCATCGAGACCAATGGACAGATCACCGTGGTGCTGCGCAAGCGAGGCGGCACCGGTTGATTGACGGTGTCAGCGGAGGGTTCAGCACTGGCCGCCGGCCATCGCGGCTGCCGGCTGCCGGCTCCAGGCTGGCTGTCGTCGGGTGCGTAGCCTGCTGCACGCATATGCCAACCCTACTCCGGTAGGGTTGGCGCCGCCCCCATCTTGCGGAACACTCGGCAGAATTTGCCCTGCCTGCGGGTAACCCACCAACGAATGCCTTCCACGCCCCCCTACGCCATCATCCTGGACGACCACCCCCTGGTGGCACGCGGGGTTGCCGAGTTTCTGCGCTCGCTGCGCCCGGACATGGAGGTGCGGCTGGCGGCCGATGCCGCCGACTGCCTGCAGCAGGTGGCGGCGCACGGCGCGCCGGCGCTGGCCCTCATCGATTTCTGGCTGGTCGAAGGCGCAGCGCTCGGCCTGATCGCCCAACTGCGGGCCAGTTGCCCCGGCACGGCCATTGCAGTCATGAGCGGCGATGACGACCCGCTCCTGGGCGAGCGCGCCCGCGCGGGGGGGGCGCACGGCTTCCTGCACAAGCAGGAAAGCCCGAACACCTTTGCCCAGGCCGTGCATGCGCTGCTGGGCGGCCTGACCTGGTTCGTGCCCGCCGGGCGCGTGCAGCCCGGCGGACTGCGCAGCCGCGAACTGCCCGTGACCCCGGCCGAACTGGGCCTGTCCACGCGCCAGGGAGAAATCCTCGCCCTGGTACTGCTGGGCCAGCCCAACAAACGCATCGCGCTGGACCTGGCCCTGTCGGAAAGCACGGTCAAGGAGCATGTCACTGCCATCCTGCAGCGCCTGGGTGCACGCAACCGCATCGAGGCCATCACCCAGCTGCGCGGGCGCAGGCTGGTGCTGGCAGGGCCTGCGGGCTGATGGCATCGCCGGCGGCAACGCCCTCGGCCGAGTGGTCCGACAACGCCCCCATCAGCATGGAGGGACGGGCCCGCCTGCTGGAGATGACCTTTGGCCTCCTGCTCACCAGCATCTTCGTGCTGCCGCTGCTGGCACTGACGCTCACACTGTTCTATGCACAGGGGCATGACGCACGATGGATGTGGGTGTGGTGCGGCTTTTACGTCCTGTTCGCCGGGGTGATGTTCGTGCAGCGCCGCATCCATCTGCGCGACCGCGAGCGCCTGGATGCCGATGCCCTGGTGCGCAAGTGGAAGCCCCGGCTCGAAAACTGCGCATTGCTGCACGGCGCAGGCATCACCGCGCCCATGGCCATCGTGGCCGGCCATGCGAGCTACGACTTCGCCCTGTTGCTGCTGGTGACCAACGCCGCCATCATCGTCGGCAACGCCACACTCCAGACGCCCGTGCTCAGCGTGTTCATGCGCTTGTTCATGGCGGGCTGGAATGCCTCGCTGCCCCTGCTGATCTGGTTGTTTCCGGACCATTGGCATTTCATCCTGCCGCTGGCGCTGCTGCACAGCCTGATCATCTACCGCCACGCACACACGACGCACCGCTTTTTCGTGCAGCAGATCCGGCTGGAGGAGCGCGGCGCGCAGATGGCTGCGCGCTACCTGGCGGCGCGTGACGAGGCGCAGGCGGCCCTGGAAGAGAAGAACCGCTTCCTGAGCACCGCCGCACACGACCTGCGCCAGCCCGTGCATGCCATGGGCCTGCTGGCCGAAGCCATTGCGCGGCGCAACCGCGACCCGGGTCTGAACGCACCGCTGGCCGATCTGCAGCGCAGCGTGCACTCGGTGAACCTGATGTTCAACTCGCTGCTGGACCTTTCGCGCATCGAAGGCGGCCATGTGGCCGTGCATGCCGGGCCCGTGGCGCTGGATGCGCTCTTGGACGACGTGCTCACGCTGTTTCGCGAGGAGGCGCGCACGCGGGGTCTGCGGCTGCGCGTGCGCCCGCCGGGGCCCCACGCCGCCGTGCAGGCCGACGCGGACCTGCTGCGCCAGTCGGTCGTGAACCTGGTGCACAACGCGCTGCGTTACACCATGCGCGGCGGCGTGCTGCTCACCGCGCGCCAGCGCCACGGCGGCTGGCAGATCGAGGTCTGGGACACCGGCGTGGGCGTGGCGCTGCAGGACCAGCTGCGCATCTACTCGCCCTTCTACCGCCCGCAGAATGCCTGGACCGTGGACAACAACGGGCACGGCCTCGGCCTTGCAGTCGTCGCACGTTGCGCCAAGCTCATGGGTGCGGACTATGGGCTGACATCGCGCCTGGGCAAGGGATCGAGGTTCTGGCTGCACCTGCCCCGCGCCGCGCCGGTCGAGAGCCACGCCGCTCCTGCCCGCTACCGGGGCCTGGCGTGGGACACGGGCGAAGGCAGCGGTCGGCCCGACCTGGGTTCGCTGGCAGGCACCTGCCTCGTGATCGACGACGACCCGCAGGTGGCCGCCGCCTGGTCGGCGCTGCTGCTGGCCTGGGGCATCGACGCCCGCTTTGCCAGCTGTGCCAGCGAGGCCTGGGACCTGGTGGACGGCGGCTTTCGCCCCCGGGCCATTCTGTGCGACCAGCGCCTGCGCTCGGGCGAGAGCGGCTTCGACATCCTGCGCGCGCTGATGGCGCACTGCCCCGATGCCTACGGCGCCATGGTCAGCGGCGAACTGCATTCGCCCGAGCTGCAGGAGGCCGAAAATGAAGGCTACCTGGTGCTGCCCAAGCCGCTGGACGTGGTCCGGCTGCATGCCGTACTGACCCAGTGGCTGGAGCCCCGCTACAGTCACTGACGAAGCCCATTGCGCACGGACATGCCAGAACACCCGCTCGACGCCCCCATGCCCAGCGACGAAGGCCGCCTGCGGCTGCTGAGCGCCGCCTTCGCGCGCCTGCGCCTGAGCATGGCCGCCATGCCTGCCATGGGCTTTCTGTTCGGAGGGCTGCTGGCCTGGCTGGGCGGCAACCCCTGGGGCTTTTTCGTCGGGGGCGCGCTGTACCTGCCAGCCCTGTGGTACGCATGGCATCTGCTGCGCCGCTACCGGCGCGAGCAGCTCGAAAGTCCCCCCGCCGAGCTGCTTGCCACCTGGCAGCCCCGGGTGCAGCGGCTGGCGCTGGCCCATGGCGTGGCGCTGGCATCGGCCGTGGCATTGCCCATGGGCAGTGCCAGCTATGACTTCATGCTGCTGGTGTATGCCGCCCTGATGGGCACGGTGGCCGTCCACGCCGCCCAGATGTCTGCCTCGTGGCAGATCTACCGCGCCTTCTTCTTCGGCATGACCGGCAGCCTCGTGATGATGCCCTGGGCCTTCGAGAGCCACTGGTACTTCACCCTGCCCATCGCCATGGTGATGATGGCGGTGATCTACCGCAGTGCCATCCACTCGCACCGCTTCTTCGTGCGCCAGGTGGCGCTCGAAGAGCACAGCCGGTACCTGGCCGAACGCTACCGCCAGGCCAGTGCCGCTGCGGAGACGGCGCTGGCGGAGAAGAACCGCTTTCTGAGCACCGCCGCGCACGACCTGCGCCAGCCCGTGCATGCGATGGGCCTGCTGGCCGAGGCCATTGCCCTGCATGGCAAGGACATCCCGCGGCTCGAAGGGCTGCTCACGCAGTGGCGGCTCAGCATGCGCTCGGTGAGCCACATGTTCGATGCCCTGCTGGACCTGTCGCGCATCGAGTCGGGTGCGGTGGAGCTGCGGCCCGCGCCCGTGGCGTTGGCCGGTTTGTTCGATGACCTGCAGACCCAGTTCTCCGCAGAAGCGGGGGCCAGGCGCCTGGCCTTGCGCCTGCACCGGCCGCCCCACCAGGCCACGGTGCTGGCCGATCCGGCGCTGGTGCGCCAGTCGCTGGCCAACCTGGTGCACAACGCGCTGCGCTACACGCCGCACGGCGGGGTGCTGGTGGGCGCGCGCCGGCGCGGCAGGCACTGGCGCATCGAGGTGTGGGACACCGGGGTGGGGGTGGCCCTGGAGGAGCAGGGCCAGATCTACCAGGCCTTCTACCGCCCGCGCCATGCGTGGGAGATCCACCGCAGCGGCCATGGCCTGGGGTTGGCGGTGGTGGCGCGCTGCGTGGCGCTGATGGGTGCGCGCCAAGGCCTCCAGTCCCATCTCGGCAAGGGATCGTGCTTCTGGATCGAGCTGCCGGCCACAGACGCACCGCCGCTGGCCGAGCACTTGGCGCCAATGGGGGCGCAGGGACGCTACGGCCCGCTGCACGGGCGCTGCCTGGTGCTGGACGACGACCCGCATGTGCTGGGCGCCTGGTCGGCCCTGCTCGGCACCTGGGACGTGGAGGTGCGCCTGGCCTCCAATGCGGGCGAGGCCTTCGCCCACATCGAAGCCGGGTTCGCGCCGCAGGCCATCCTGTGCGACCAGCGGCTGCGCTCGGGCGAGAGTGGCTTCGAGGTGCTGCTGGCGCTGCTGGAGCGCTGCCCGGAGGCGCACGGCGCCATGGTCAGTGGCGAGTTTGACGCCCCGGAATTGCAGGAGGCCGATGCCCAGGGCTATCTGGTGCTGCGCAAGCCGGTGGATGCCGACACGCTGCACGCCCTGCTCGCGCAGTGGCTGCGGCAGCAAGGCAACTGATGGCGTGCGGCGCTCAGGCCAGTGCGCGCTGGATGATGATCTTCTGCACGTCGCTCGTGCCTTCGTAGATCTGGCAGACACGCACGTCGCGGTAGATGCGCTCGACCGGGAAGTCGTTCACCACACCGTAGCCGCCCAGGGTCTGGATGGCGGCGCTGCACACGCGCTCGGCCATCTCGCTGGCGAAGAGCTTGGCCATGGCCGCCTCCTTGAGGCAGGGGCGACCTGCATCGCGCAGCGCAGCGGCATGCCAGATGAGCTGGCGCGCGGCTTCGATCTGCATGGCGCATTCGGCCAGGCGAAAGCCCACGGCCTGGTGGTTGAAGATGGCGGTGCCGAAGCTCTCGCGCTCCTTGGAATAGGCCAGCGCGGCATCGAAGGCGCTGCGCGCCATGCCCACGCTTTGCGCGGCGATGCCGATGCGCCCGCCTTCGAGCGCCCCGAGGGCGATCTTGTAGCCTTCGCCCTCGGCGCCGATCAGGTTCTCGGCCGGAATGCGGCAGTTGTCGAAGTTGATCTGCGCCGTGTCGCTGCTGTGCTGGCCCAGCTTGTCTTCGAGCCGCGCCACCACGTAGCCGGGGTTGTCGGTGGGCACGAGGAAGGCGCTCATGCCCTTCTTGCCGGCGCCCTTGTCGGTCACGGCGATGACGATGGCCACGTGGCCATTCTTGCCACTGGTGATGAACTGCTTGACGCCGTTGATCACGTATTCGTCGCCCTGGCGCACAGCGGTGGTGCGCAGCGCGGAGGCGTCGGACCCCACATGCGGCTCGGTCAGGCAGAAGGCGCCGAGCATGCGGCCCTGGGCCAGGGGCGTGAGCCAGTCCTTCTTCTGCTGCGCATTGCCATAGCGCATGAGGATGGCATTGACGGGGCAGTTGGTGACGCTGATCGCCGTGCTGGTGCCGCCGTCGCCGGCGGCGATCTCTTCGAGCACCAGGGCCAGGGTCACGTAGTCGAGGTTCGCGCCACCCAGCTCTTCGGGCACGCAGATGCCGTAGGCGCCCAGCGCGGCCAGGCCCTGGTGCGCCTCCTGGGGAAAGTGGTGCTCCCTGTCCCAGCGGGCCGCATGGGGCCACAGCTGTTCTTGCGCAAAATCGCGCACGGCGTCGCGGATCATTTCCTGGTCTTGGGTCAGCAGCATGGTGTCTCCGGAATCTCGTCTTTTGAAAGGAATGGAAAAAGGGGCCGCGGGCTACCAGTGCGCCGCACGCCGGCCATCGTGGTGCAGCAGGCGGCCCTTGTCGGCCGCAGTCACGCCGGCCAGCGTCGTACGCATGCCGCGCACGCTCTCCTGCACCGTGAGCGGCGCTTCGCCACCGCCCATCTCGGTCTGCACCCAGCCAGGGTCGATGGTGAGGAGGGTGGCGCCCGGGTAGTCGTGCTGGGCCGAGGCCACGGCCATGTTGAGGGCGGCCTTGCTGGTGCGGTACAGCCAGGAGTCGCTGTCGTCCACGCTGCCGATCTGCGACATGGACGAGGACACGAAGGCAAACACGCCCTGCGCATCGGCCACCATCGGTGCCACCTGCGGGATGGCCTGCATGGCGCCCAGCACGTTGGTGTGCATGACCGCATCGAAGTCCTGCTGCGTGGGCGGCGTCAGTGCATTGGGCCGCCGGATCACGCCCGCCACGTAGAGCGCCAGGTCGATCTTCTCGCCGTCGAGCAGCCAGGCCAGGCCGCTCACGCTGGCGGGGTTGGCGACGTCCACCGTGAGCGCCTGCGCGCCCAGGGCCTGCAGGCGCTCACGCCCGGCGCCGTCGCGCGCGGTGGCGATCACGCGCTCGCCCGCTTGCGCATACTGGCGTACCAGCTCCAGGCCGATGCCGCGCGATGCGCCGATGACGAGTATGGTGGCCATCTCGGGGTGTCCTTGTGAAGTGAAGAATCGGTCAGTGGACGGCGAACTCGAAGTAGCCGGACCAGGCGGGATCGAAGGTGGTGGAGAGCTCCAGCGATGCGGCTTCGTCGCGCAGCAGCAGCGGCGCCAGGGTCTGCTTGGCCAGTTGCTCGTCGCCCACGTAGTACACGGCCTTGCGACGCCCGTTGCGGCTCATGGTGTAGGCCAGGATGCCCAGTTGCGGCAGCTCGAGCAGCGTGGCCGCCTGGTCGTGCAGGTCCTGCACGGCTTCGAGCTCGTCGCGGTCGCCCACGGCCAGGTCCAGGGTGAGGGCATAGGCCAGGTCGGCGCGCATGGCGACGGGGTTGGCGCTGCGGTTGACCATGACGATGGCCGTGTCCTGCGACTCGCCAGCCTCCTGGTCATCCGACCCCGCAAAGGCCAGGGTCAAGCCCTCCCACTCATGCTCGCCCGTGGGGAAATCACCGGTCCGCCCCAGGGTCTCGCTCCAGTAGCGATCGAACACGGGGGGCAGCAGGCTCAAGGGGGTCCACTCGGCATCCGGGTCCGCCGACTCTTCCACGAAGTCCACGGCACCGACCTTCACGGCAAAGTCGTACTCGCCCAGCACATGGTCGATCATGATGAACGCCATGTTGCGCACATGGTCCTGAAAATCCTGCGGGATCTCGCGGCCGAAGCGGATCTCCAGCGCGGCCTGGCCGTCGTCCTGGCTGCAGGCGATCAGCACCTCGGAGGTGGACAGCTCGAAGTCGTCCATGCCGATGGGAAAGTCCGGCTGCTGCGTGCGCTCGCGGAATGCCCGAGGGGCGTGGTGCTGCAGCCTGGGCGCGGCCGCCACCATCTGCACCAGCAGGGGAAAGCAATCGATGCTGCCGTGGGCGGTGACGATCAGGTCCACCACCGCATCCTGGTCGCCGCCGGACATCTCCAGCGCCAGGCCTTCCAGGTGCCGCTCCAGCAGGGCATTGCCTTCCTCCACACGTTCGCGCAGCGGCAGGGCGTGCAATGCTCCCTCGGAGCCGGCGAACTCGCGCCAGAAGGCGGTGATGGCGGCGGTGGTGGCGTCCATGGCAGCAGGCTCCGGTGCGGAGGATGGTGGTGGTGAAGGCGCTATTGTTGGCCGAACAGGGTTCAGCCGAAATCAGACCAATTCCAGCGCCATGGCCGTGGCCTCGCCGCCGCCGATGCACAGCGTGGCCAGGCCTTTGGTGAGGCCCCGGGCCTTGAGCGCATGGATCAGCGTGACCATGATGCGCGCACCGCTGGCGCCGATGGGATGGCCCAGGGCACAGGCGCCACCGTTCACGTTGACCTTGTCGTGCGGCAGGCCGAGCTCTTTCATGAGTGCCATGGGCACGACGGCGAAGGCCTCGTTGATCTCCCACAGCTGCACGTCGCCCACGGCCCAGCCGGCCTTGGCCAGCGCCTTCTGCGTGGCGCCCAGGGGCGCGGTGGCGAACCACTCGGGCTCCTGCGCATGCGTGGCGTGGCTCACGACGCGGGCGATGGGCTTGCAGCCCAGCTTCCTGGCCGTCGATTCGCGCATCATCACCAGCGCGGCGGCGCCGTCGTTGATGCTGGAGCTCGATGCGGCGGTGATGGTGCCGTCCTTCTTGAAGGCGGGTTTCAGGCCGGCGATCTTCTCGAGCTTGACCTTGCCCGGGCCTTCATCGACCGACACCACGGTCTCGCCCGCACGGGTCTTGACGGTGACGGGCACGATCTCGGCCGCAAACGCGCCCGATTCGGTGGCGGCCTTGGCGCGCTGCACGCTGGCGGTGGCGAAGGCGTCCTGCTGTTCGCGCGTGAACTGGTACTTGGCGGCGCAGTCTTCGCCAAAGGTGCCCATGGAGCGGCCGGCCTCGTAGGCGTCTTCCAGGCCGTCGAGCATCATGTGGTCGAAGATGCGGTCATGGCCCAGGCGATAGCCGCCGCGGCCCTTCTGCAGCAGGTAGGGGGCGTTGGTCATGCTCTCCATGCCGCCGGCCACCATCACGTCGTGCGTGCCGGCCAGCAGCATGTCGTGCGCCATCATCGCCGCCTTCATGCCCGAGCCGCACATCTTGGACAAGGTGACCGCGCCCGCGCCCTTGGGCAGGCCGCCCTTGAAGGCCGCCTGGCGCGCAGGCGCCTGGCCCTGGCCGGCCATCAGGCAGTTGCCGAACAGCACCTCGCCCACGGCGTCGGGCGAGACACCGGCACGCTCCATGGCGGCCTTGATCGCTGCGCCGCCCAGGTCATGGGCGGCCAGGCTGGAAAAGTCGCCCTGCAGCGAGCCCATGGGGGTGCGTGCGGCGCCGACGATGACGATGGGATCCTGGTTCATGGTGTTGTCTCCTGAAAGGTGGGGGGGTGAATCGAGAGGGTTGCGGTGGGATGCCTGGGGTGCCGGGGCAGGCCCGTCAGTCCCGCGGCGCCCCGGTGAAGCGGCGGTCGGTGTCGTAGGGGAACACGTCGTACACATGGCCCGCCTGGATGCGTTCCTTGTGCGACTGCCAGAACGCGGCGTCCAGCAGATCGGCGTGGTGCTGCATGAACACCGCGCGCACGGCGTCGTTGCCCAGCAGGAACGGGCCGAAGGTCTCGGGGAACACGTCGCGCGGGCCCACGGCATACCAGACCTCGCCGCTCATCTCTTCTTCTTCGTTGCGCGGCGTGGGCACACGGCGGAAGTTGCAGTCGGTGAGGTACTCGATCTCGTCGTAGTCGTAGAACACGACCTTGCCGTTGCGCGTGACGCCGAAGTTCTTCCACAGCATGTCGCCGGGGAAGATGTTGGCAGCCACCAGGTCCTTGATGGCGTTGCCGTACTCGATGACGCTGTGCTCCATCTGCTGGCGCGCACGGTTGTCCGAAAGGCCGGTGTCGAAGGCCTCCTGCAGGTAGATGTTGAGCGGAATCATGCGCCGCTCGATGTACAGGTGCTTGATGATGACCTCGGTCTGCCCGTCGCCATCGCGGTCGCTGATCTCCAGCTGGCTGGGCGCGAACTTCTGGATCTCGGCGATCAGCTCGTCGTCGAAGCGGTCGCGCGGAAAGGCGACCTCGCTGTATTCGAGCGTATCGGCCATGCGGCCCACGCGGTCGTGCTGCTTGACCAGCAGGTACTTGGCCTTGATCTGCTCGCGCGTGGTCTCCTTCTGGTGCGGGAAGAAGTCCTTGATGAGCTTGAACACGAACGGGAACGACGGCAGGTCGAACACCAGCATGACCATGCCCTTGATGCCGGGCGCGATGCGAAAGCGGTCGCTCGAATGCTTGAGGTGGTAGAGGAAATCGCGATAGAACAGGGTCTTGCCCTGCTTGGCCAGGCCCAGGGCGTTGTAGATTTCGGCGCGCGGCTTGCGCGGCATGAGGCTGCGCAGGAACTGCACGTAGGCGCTCGGGATCTCCATGTCCACCATGAAGTAGGCGCGCGCAAAGCTGAACAGCATCTGCAGGTCGTCCTCGCCGAACAGGGCCGCGTCGATGGTGAGCCGGCCGTCGCCGTCGTGCAGGATGGGCAGGGCGAACGGCACTTCGTTGAAGCCGTTGATGATCTTGCCCACCACGTAGGCGCCCTTGTTGCGAAAGAACAGGCTGGCCAGCACCTGGATCTGGAAATTGGCGCGCAGGCGCACCTTGTCCAGGCGGCCTTGCATGGCGCGCAGCACATGGCTGGTATCGCGCGGCAGGTCGGCGAATTCGCCCTGCAGCTGGAAGTTGTCGATGATGCGGGTGAGCGTGCCGTGCAGGCTCTCGCGGGAGGGATAGTAGGCGCGGTAGGTGGGCCGCGCGGCGGGCTCTTCGTTCTCGATGTACTCGGTGCTGACCGCGGGCCGCACGAAGATGAAGTCGTTGTGGAAGTGCGTGCGGTGCAGGATCTTGCAGGTGACCGAATTGAAGAAGGTCTCGGCCAGTTCGGGCTGGTGGTGGTTGACCAAGAGGCCGATGTAGTGCAGCTTGACCTGGTGCCAGACGTCCATGGGCTGGGTGCCGGCGTCGTATTCCTTTTCGAGCCGGCGCACGCATTCCTTGACGCGCAGGTCGTAGAACTCGATGCGCTCGCGCTGGGCGCGCTGCTGGCCGTGCCAGTCGGCGGTTTCAAAGCGGTGCTTGGCCCGCGCGGACTCGGTGCGGAACAGTCGGTAGTGGCGATTGAAGCCGTCCATCATCGCCTTGGCAATGTCGTACGCCTGGGGCGAGTCGAGTCGTTGCGGGAACATGGGTTGCCTGCCGATCCTGCAGAGGACCTGTGGACTCAGCCCCGCCGGGTGGCGGCCACGCCGGCGATGGCCGCCCTGTACAGCGAATCAAGGCCCTCGGTGCCGGAGATGGTCATGTGCAGGTCGTTGATGAGCCCGTCTTTCAGGCCGTAGCACCAGCCGTGCAGGGTGACCTTGTCGCCGCGGCCCCAGGCGTCCAGCATAACCGTGGTCTGGGCGATGTTGACCACCTGCTCGATGGCATTGAGCTCGCACAGCACGTCGTGGCGCCACTCGGGCGCGGTGGCGGCGATCAGGTCGCGGTGGCGGTCGCGCACGTCCTGCACGTGGCGGATCCAGTTGTCGGCCAGGCCCACACGCGTGCCCTCCAGCGCGGCCAGCACGCCGCCGCAGCCGTAGTGGCCCACGACCATGAGGTGCTCGATGTGCAACTGGTCCACCGCGTACTGGATGGTGGACAGGCAGTTGAGGTCGGTGGGCACGACCACGTTGGCCACGTTGCGGTGCACGAACACTTCGCCCGGCTCCAGCCCGGTGATCTGGTTGGCGGGCACACGGCTGTCGGAGCAGCCGATCCACATGTACTTGGGCTTTTGCTGTGCCAGCAGGCCGGTGAAGAAGCCGGGGCGTTCACGCTCCATCTGGGCCGCCCATGCGCGGTTGTGGACAAAAAGTTCTTCGATGGATGTGGACATGGGTCTCTGGCTCTCAAAAAAGTGGAATCGGCCCGCAGGTTCAGCAGGTCTCGGCAAACAGCTCCCGGCCGATCAGCATGCGGCGGATCTCGCTCGTGCCCGCGCCGATCTCGTACAGCTTGGCGTCACGCCACAGGCGTCCCAGGGGGTACTCGTTGATGTAGCCATTGCCGCCGAAGATCTGCACGCCCTCGCCCGCCATCCAGGTGGCCTTTTCGGCGCACCAGAGGATGACACTGGCGCAGTCCTTGCGGACCTGGCGCACATGGTCGGTCCCCAGCATGTCCAGGTTCTTGGCCACGGTGTAGGCAAACGAGCGCCCCGCCTGGAGCACGGTGTACATGTCGGCCACCTTGCCCTGGATGAGCTGGAATTCGCCGATGCTCTGGCCGAACTGCTTGCGGTCGTGAATGTAAGGGATGACGTTGTCCATCACCGATTGCATGATCCCCAGGGGGCCACCGGTCAATACCGCGCGCTCGTAGTCCAGCCCGCTCATGAGCACCTTGGCGCCCTGGTTCAGGCCGCCCAGGATCTGCGAGGCCGGCACCTCGACGTTGTTGAACACCAGCTCGCCCGTGTGGCTGCCGCGCATGCCCAGCTTGTCGAGCTTTTGCGCCACGCTGAAGCCGGGCAGGCCCTTTTCGATCAGGAAGGCCGTGACGCCGCGCGCGCCCAGCTCGGGCTCGGTCTTGGCATAGACCACCAGGGTGTCGGCGTCGGGGCCGTTGGTGATCCACATCTTGCTGCCGTTGAGCAGGTAGTAGCCGCCCTTGTCCTCGGCCTTGAGCTTCATGCTGATCACGTCGGAGCCGGCGCCCGGCTCGCTCATGGCCAGCGCTCCCACATGCTCGCCGCTGATCAGCTTGGGCAGGTACTTGGCCTTTTGCGCTTCGCTGCCGTTGCGGTTGATCTGGTTCACGCACAGGTTGCTGTGCGCGCCGTAGGACAGGCCCACGGAGGCGCTGGCGCGCGAGATCTCCTCCATGGCCACCATGTGCGCCAGGTAGCCCATGGCGGCGCCACCGTACTGTTCGGGCACGGTGATGCCCAGCACCCCGAGCTCGCCCATCTTGCGCCACAGATCCATGGGGAACTGGTCGTTGTGGTCGATCTCTGCCGCACGGGGGGCGATCTCGGCCTGCGCGAAATCGCGCACGGCGTCGCGCAGGGCGTCGATGTCTTCGCCCAGCTGGAAGTTCAGGCCTGGCAGGTTGGCGGGGAT
Source organism: Acidovorax sp. (assembly GCF_034519795.1). Lineage (GTDB taxonomy): Bacteria > Pseudomonadota > Gammaproteobacteria > Burkholderiales > Burkholderiaceae_C > Acidovorax. The sequence goes on along the minus strand of NZ_JAXHOB010000003.1, from coordinate 329,511 downwards.
GCTCATGGTTTGTCTCCTGGTAGGAAGTAAATGGTGAGGATTGGAGGTGCAGCGATGTCAGTTGTCCATGGCACGACGCACAGCCCACATCGCATGAAACTGGCGCGCGCCAAGCCAGTGACCCCGTGCAAGGGCCGCCCCGCCGCACTGGGGGCGTCCCCCTCCCGACCCGCGCAGCGGGTAGAGAGAGGGGGATGGCGCGAAGCGACTCAGGGGGCGTTTCATTTCATCTCGCGGCCGGTCACGGCCATCAATGTGCAACCCATGGTGGCTACCAGCTTGTCGCCCTGGGCGCCCAGGGCATAGGCGCGCCCCTCGGTCACGGTGATGGTGCGGCCGGGCTTGAGCACCCGGCCTTCCATGCGAAAGCGCTCGCCCTGGGCAGGGGCCAGCAGGTTGATCTTGAATTCGATGGTGAGCACGGCGGCATCGTCGCCCATCAGCGTGAAACCGGCGTAGCCGCAGGCCGAATCCAGCGCCGTGGCGACCATGCCGGCATGCAGGAAGCCGTGCTGCTGGGTGAGGGCTGCAGCCCAGTCCAGTTCGATGTCCACCGCGCCGGGCTCGATGCGGGCCAGGCGGGCGCCCAGCGTCTGCATGGCCCCTTGCAGGGCAAAGCTGTCTCTCACGCGGTCCGCATAGTGCGGGGTTCTCACCTCGAAAGCAGGGCTGGTCACGGCAGGTTCCTGGGTTGCAGACGAATTGACGTTTACGTAAACGTCAATTATGGATCATTTTTGCGATTTCACCTTGTTCAGGAGTGCGCGGGCCTCCTGTTCATGCTCTTCGACCTCCTCCAGGTTGGCCTGCAGGTCGGCCAGTTGCTCCTCCAGTTGCTTGCGGTGCACCCCGAGCACCTCCAGGAATTTGCGCAACTGGGCACCCGTGTCGCGCGGGCTGTCGTACAGGTCGATGATCTCCTTGGCCTCGGTCAGCGACAGGCCCAGGCGCTTGGCGCGCAGGGTCAGGCGCAGCCGCGTGCGGTCGCGCGCGCTGTAGATGCGGTTGCGCCCGGCCGGGCCGGTGCGCTCGGGCTGCAGCAGCCCCATGTCTTCGTAGAAGCGCATGGCACGCGTCGTGAGGTCGAACTCTTTGGCGAGGTCACTGATGGTGTAGGAGGTGGCCATGGGGCAATCGGGGGATGCAGGTTTCGCACTGGCGACAGTCGCTTTGCGAACCGTCCCTACAATGCAGTGAATCTGACGTTTACGTTAACGTCAATGCTAACCCAAGCAGGCACTGCATGAACCCCCTCGAACACCAAATCACCTACCCCATGGGCGACACCCTTCCAGCGCCCGGGGTGGCGATGGATGTGGCGCCCGGGGTGCGCTGGATCCGCATGGGACTGCCGTTTGCGCTGGACCACATCAACCTGTGGCTGCTGCGCGACCGCCAGAGGGTGAGCAACGCCCTGGTGGACGGCTGGACGGTGGTGGACTGCTGCATCGACAACCCGCTCACGCGCGCGCAGTGGGAGGAGGTTTTCGCCTCCAGCCTCGATGGCCTGCCCGTGCTGCGCGTGATCGTGACGCACATGCACCCCGACCACATCGGCCTGGCGCACTGGCTGTGCGCGCGCTGGGATGCGCGCCTGTGGATCAGTGCCACCGACTACTATGCCGCGCGCACCGCCATCGGCAGCCGCGACGGATTCAGTGGCGAGGCCGGAACCGATTTCTACCTCTCCCACGGCGCACGCGACGAGGAGTTCTTGAGCCATGTGCACGGCCGCGGCTCCTACTACCACTCGCTGGTGCCAGACCTGCCCACCACCTACCGGCGCATGATGGATGGCGATGCCATCGAGATCGGCGGGCGCACCTGGAATTGCATCGGTGGCTATGGCCATGCGCCCGAGCACATCGCGCTGCACTGCCCGGAACTGTCGGTGCTGGTCAGCGGCGACATGGTGCTGCCGCGCATTTCCACCAATGTGAGCGTGCACGCGGCCGAGCCCGAAGCCGATCCGCTGCGGCTTTTCCTCACCTCGATCACGCGCTATCTGGAGCTGCCGGCCGGTACGCTGACCCTGCCCTCCCACGGCAAGCCCTTCACGGGCCTGCATGTGCGCATCGCGCAACTGCAGAAGCACCACCGGGAACGCCTGCAGGAGATCATCGACGCCAGCCGCGCAGCGCCACTGTCGGCCACCGATGTATTGCCCGTGATGTTCAAGCGCCCCCTGGACGCGCACCAGATGACCTTCGCCCTCGGCGAGGCGTTGGCCCACCTGCATCTGCTGTGGTTCGATGGGCGGCTGGACCGGTGGCTGGACAGCGAAGGCGTGTACCGCTTCGCGCCTGTGCAGGCACCGGCCGCTGTGCCCCTTCAAGCCACGGCAAGCCTCGTCGATTGAGGCACCCCGGCTCCAGGCCGGATCTGCACCGATCAGCAGACAACTGCGGCATTCATAGCCGTATTTACCGCCAATCACCTCGATAGGAGCAGACGCCCCCGGTTCAGGCGTCCTGCTGCCGCTGCTGCTCTTCGACCTGAATGCGCAGGCGATCTTCCTGGGCCCGCAGTTCGGGCGTGAACTCCGCGCCGAAGTCCTCGGCCTCGAAGACCTGCCGGATCTCGACCTCCGATTCGCCGAGCATGGGATTGGGGCAGCGCTTGAGCCAGGCGATGGCCTCCTGCAGCGACGCGCACTTCCAGATCCAGAAGCCGGTAATCAGCTCCTTGGTCTCGGTAAAGGGCCCGTCGATCACTTCGCGGCCCGTGCCCGAGAAGCGCACGCGGGCGCCCCTGGAACTCGGGTGCAGGCCCTCGCCCGCCTGCATCACGCCGGCCTTGACCAGTTCCTCGTTGAACTGGCCCATCTCGGCCAGCAATTGCGCGCTGGGCATCACGCCGGCTTCGCTGTTGGCATCGGCCTTGATCAGCACCATGAATCGCATTGCCATCTCCTTGGGGTGTTGTGGAAGGGTCAGAGCTGCAGGCCCTGTCCATACGACGAGCCAGGGGCTTTGATTTCGACAAGGAATTGCAAAGATGATGCGGCCATGGGCATGGCGTGTCCAGGCGGCTGCGGAAGCCTCTGGCGGGCCTGGCTGCACTTTTGGCGACCCCAAACGCAAAACCCCCCAGTCCTTTGGGGACTGAGGGGGATTGGGGCTGTAAGAGCCTGACGATGACCTACTTTCACACGGGAACCCGCACTATCATCGGCGCAAAGTCGTTTCACTGTCCTGTTCGGGATGGGAAGGAGTGGTACCAACTTGCTATGGTCATCAGGCATAACTGGGTGTTGTCTTGGTGTTTAGGTCAAGACAACGAATTCATAGAGTATGGAATCAGATTAGATTTTTGTATTTTTGACTGCGTCAACTTGGCATAACAATCATTGAAGCACATTACGCGCTATCAAAGTTATAGGGTCAAGCCGCACGAGCAATTAGTATCAGTTAGCTTAACGCATTACTGCGCTTCCACACCTGACCTATCAACGTCCTGGTCTTGAACGACTCTTCAGGGGGCTCAAGGCCCCGGCAGATCTCATCTTGAAACGAGTTTCCCGCTTAGATGCTTTCAGCGGTTATCTCTTCCACACTTAGCTACTCGGCAATGCCACTGGCGTGACAACCGATACACCAGAGGTGTGTCCACTCCGGTCCTCTCGTACTAGGAGCAGGCTTCCTCAAATCTGCAGCGCCCACGGAAGATAGGGACCAAACTGTCTCACGACGTTTTAAACCCAGCTCACGTACCTCTTTAAATGGCGAACAGCCATACCCTTGGGACCGGCTACAGCCCCAGGATGAGATGAGCCGACATCGAGGTGCCAAACACCGCCGTCGATATGAACTCTTGGGCGGTATCAGCCTGTTATCCCCAGAGTACCTTTTATCCGTTGAGCGATGGCCCTTCCATACAGAACCACCGGATCACTATGTCCTGCTTTCGCATCTGCTCGACTTGTCAGTCTCGCAGTTAAGCACGCTTATGCCATTGCACTATCGTCACGATGTCCGACCGTAACTAGCGTACCTTCGAACTCCTCCGTTACGCTTTGGGAGGAGACCGCCCCAGTCAAACTGCCTACCATGCACTGTCCCCGATCCAGATAATGGACCTAGGTTAGAACCTCAAACACACCAGGGTGGTATTTCAACGTTGGCTCCATGACATCTAGCGACATCACTTCAAAGCCTCCCACCTATCCTACACAGATCTGTTCAAAGTCCAATACAAAGCTACAGTAAAGGTTCATGGGGTCTTTCCGTCTTTCCGCGGGGAGATTGCATCATCACAAACATTTCAACTTCGCTGAGTCTCAGGAGGAGACAGTGTGGCCATCGTTACGCCATTCGTGCAGGTCGGAACTTACCCGACAAGGAATTTCGCTACCTTAGGACCGTTATAGTTACGGCCGCCGTTTACTGGGACTTCAATCAAGAGCTTGCACCCCATCATTTAATCTTCCAGCACCGGGCAGGCGTCACACCCTATACGTCCACTTTCGTGTTTGCAGAGTGCTGTGTTTTTATTAAACAGTCGCAGCCACC
>NZ_JAXHOB010000003.1:15000-320000 GCF_034519795.1 Acidovorax sp. | reverse complement strand
CAATCCCAGATCGAGGCCTACGACGCCTGGAACTGGGAGCAGCGCGTGGAAGAGACCCTGCAACGCCTGCACCTGGACCCCGAGGCCATCGTCGGCACGCTCTCGGGTGGCACCAAGAAGCGCGTGGCACTGGCGCAGGCGCTGGTCGCACGCCCCGACGTGCTGCTGCTCGATGAGCCCACCAACCACCTGGACCTGGATTCCATCGAATGGCTGGAAGACCTGCTGCTCGACTTTCCGGGCAGCGTGGTCACGATCACCCATGACCGGGCCTTCCTGGACCGGGTCGCCACCCGCATCGTGGAGCTGGACCGGGGGCAACTGCGCTCCTACCCCGGCAACTTTGCCCAATACATGGTGCAAAAGGAAGACCAGCTCGCGCAGGAGGCTGTGATCTCCGCCAAGGCCGACAAGCTGCTGGCCCAGGAGGAAGTGTGGATTCGGCGCGGTGTGGAAGCCCGGCGCACCCGCAGCCAGAGCCGCATCACCCGCCTGCAGGATTTGCGTGCGCGCCGCGAGGCGCGCCGTGATGTCGTGGGCAGCGTGCGCATGGACGTGGCCACGGGCAGCGGCAATGGCTACCAAGGCAAGATCGTGGCCGAGCTCACCAACGTGAGCAAGTCTTTCGGCGACCGGACCATCGTGAGCAACTTCACCGGCACCATCCTGCGTGGTGACAAGGTGGGCCTGATCGGCCCCAACGGCGCGGGCAAGACCACGCTGCTGAAGATGATCCTCGGTGAGCTGGCGCCGGACACGGGTGACATCCGCCAGGGCGCCAACCTGCAGGTAGCCTACTTCGACCAGATGCGCCATGCCGTGAACCTGGACGCGACGCTGGAAGACTTCATCAGCCCCGGCAGCGAGTGGATCGAGATCGGCAACCAGCGCAAGCACGTCAAGAGCTACCTGAGCGACTTCCTGTTCTCGCCCGCACGCGCGCATTCGCCTGTGAGATCACTCTCGGGCGGTGAACGCAACCGCCTGCTGCTGGCGCGCCTGTTCGCGCGGCCGGCCAACGTGCTGGTGCTCGACGAGCCGACCAACGACCTGGACATCGACACGCTGGACCTGCTGGAAGAACTGCTGGAGAACTACGACGGCACGGTGTTCCTGGTGAGCCATGACCGGACCTTCCTGGACAATGTGGTGACCAGCACCATCGCCTCCGAAGGCAATGGCCTGTGGCGCGAGTACGAGGGCGGCGTGCAGGACTGGCTGCTGCAGTCGCGCCGCAGCCGCGCGGCCGCTGCGGCCGCAGCCCCGGCGGCAGGCACCAAGACCACCGCCCCCAAGGACGCCGCCCCTGCTGCTGCCCCCTCCAAGACGGAGCAGACCTCGCGCAAGAAGCTGTCGTACAAGGAGCAGCGTGAGCTGGACAGCCTGCCTGATCGGATCGCTGCCCTGGAAAAGGAGCAGGCGGAAATACAGGCAGTGCTGGCCGATGGCAGCGTCTACGCCACCGATGGCGCCAAGGCGGCCAAACTCACCGCCCGCGCTGGCGAGATCGACGAGGAACTGATGGCGGCACTGGAGCGCTGGACGGCCCTGTCGGCCTGACCGACCCGAATGAACCGGTGGGGTGTGCCCCACCGATTGGCGCAAGGCTCGCGCCCGGGTCAGATCCGATGGTGCAGCCGGTCGGTCGCGCCACGCAGGCGCGCAACCAGCGCGGGCGCAATCTGGCCCAGCGGCAGCACTTCGTCGGCTGCGCCATGGGCGATGGCCTCGCGCGGCATGCCGAAGACGATGCAGGTGGCCTCGTCCTGCACGTAGTTGTAGCTGCCTGCGTCCTTCATCTCGCGCATGGCGGCCGCGCCATCGTTGCCCATGCCGGTGAGCATGATGCCGAAGGCATTGCGCCCCACCACGGCAGCAGCGGACTTGAACAGCACCTCGACCGAAGGCTTGTGGCGATTGACCGGCGGGCCGTCGTCCACCACGGCCACGTAGTTGGCACCGCTGCGCGCCACATGGAACTGCGTGCCCCCCGGCGCGATGTAGGCATGCCCGGGCAGGATGCGCTCGCCGTTCACGGCTTCCTTGACCGTGATCTGGCACAATCCGTTGAGCCGGGCCGCGAAGCTGGTGGTGAAGCCCGGCGGCATGTGCTGGGTGATCACGATGCCCGGAGAATCGGCAGGCATGTGCACCAGCACTTCCTTGATGGCTTCGGTGCCGCCCGTGGAGGCGCCGATGCAGATCAGCTTTTCGGTGGACAAGCGGCCCAGCAAGGTGGTCGGCGCCGCAGGGGTGGCCGTGCCCGCACCGGACCCATGGGACGCGGACGAAGCCTCGCGCGGCGCGGCGCGGCGCACCTGGGCCACGGCGGCCACGCGGATCTTGTCCACGATCTGGGTCGCCAGGTCGTTGAGGCCGCTGGCCAGGCCCACCCGGGGCTTGGCCACGAAATCGATGGCGCCGAGCTCCAGCGCCTTCATGGTCACCTCGGCCCCGCGCTCGGTCAGCGTGGAGATCATCACCACCGGCATGGGCCGCAGGCGCATCAGCCGACCCAGGAAGTCGATGCCATCCATGCGCGGCATCTCGACGTCTAGGGTGATCACGTCCGGGTTCAGTTCCCGGATCATCTCGCGCGCCACCAAGGGGTCGTTGGCCGTGCCGATGCACTCCATGTCCCGTTGCCGGTTGATGATCTCCGACAGCAGACTGCGGACCAGCGCCGAATCGTCCACCACGATCACCCGGATTTTCCTGCTCATTGTTCTCTCAGGCTTTCTTCGTCATCTTCAGTCAAAACAGATCCACGGAGCCACCCGAAGTGCTCTTGGCCACCGTCGCGGCATTTCCACGCACTTCCTGCTCGACCAGGGTTTCGGGGTGGGCGTGGGCCAGGCGCTTGACCATGGCCTTGCCCGTCACCGGGAAGAACACCACCTTGCGCGGATAGATGTCCAGCACGTCTTCGGACACGATGGGAATGCGCTCCGTGTGCAGGTAGTTCAGCACGAAGGTGGTGTTGCGTTCACCCACGTTCATGGTGGTGAAATTGTGCATCACCTGCGCCCCGCCAAAAATCTTGGCCTGCATGGTTTCGCGCCGAGCGCCGAGCTTGAGCATCTCGTTGATGAGCAATTCCATCGCGTACGAGCCGTAGCGGCCCGAGGCATCCGCCAGGTCGCCATCGGGCAGCATGAAGTGGTTCATGCCGCCGATATGGGCCCGGCTGTCCCACAGGCAGGCCGCAATGCACGAACCCAGTACCGTCATGATGACCATGCTCTCATCGGCCACGAAATACTCGCCGGGCAGCACCTTCACGGCGTTGTGCTGGAAATGGTGGTCCAGGTAGAAGAAGGATGCCTCGCCGGGCTTCCTGGCGCGGGCCTTGAGCTCATTGAGCGAGGATTCGCGCGGCGCCGCACTGGACGCATAGATGTCCGCGCTCAGCGGCGCAATGCGCGGAGCACGCCGGCGCTCCGGCGCTCCGGGCGCAGCCGGGGCGGCACCAGGCGTGAAGGTGTTGGGCTGGTTATTGGTCATGGAGCTGCTTGGAACAAGTTCCTACGGGCGAACAGAGGGGCGGATCACCGGCGTTCATAGACCGTCTTGCCACGCAGGGTGAAGAGATCGCGGGACTCGCTGAAGTTCTCCGCGTGCCCCACAAACAGCATGCCACCGGGCTTGAGCACGCGGTGGATACGCTCGAGCACCTTGCGCTGCGTGGGCGCATCGAAGTAGATCATCACGTTGCGGCAGAACACCACGTCAAAAGGCTCCTTGAAGGGCCAGTCGTCGCGGATGAGGTTCACGCTCATGAACTCGATCGCACGACGCAGCTCGGGCTTGGCCCGCACCATGCCATCGTTGCCGCCCTTGCCCTTCAAAAAGAACTTCTGCAGCCGCTCCGGGCCCAGGCCCTTGAGGTTGTCGAGCCGGTAGACGCCCTGGCCCGCAGTGGCCAACACCTTCGAGTCGATGTCGCTGGCCGTGAGCTTGAAGGAGGCGTTGGCCCCGAGCGCCTCGAAGGCCGTCATGACGATGGAGTATGGCTCTTCACCAGTAGAGGCCGCGTTGCACCACACCTTCCAGGGCGTGTTGGTCGGCTTGCTGCGCAGCAGCGTGGCAAAGATCTCGAAGTGGTGCTGTTCGCGGAAGAAGGCCGTGAGGTTGGTCGTGAGGGCGTTCACGAACTCCTGCCACTCGGGACCGTCGTGCTTCTCCAGCCAGCCCAGGTACTCGTGGAAACTGTTGTACCCCGTGTCGCGCAAGCGGCGCGAAAGCCGGCTGTAGACCATGGCGTGCTTGCCATCGTGCAGGCTGATGCCGGCACGCTGGTAGATCAGCGACTGCACCCGCGCAAAGTCGGCGTTGGTCCATACGAACTCACGCCCCTGCGCGAGCGGGCCCGACGGGGCGGGAGCGCTGGCGGCAGCTGCGGCGGCAGCACGCGCGCCGGCCGAGGAAACACTGGTGGTCTGGGGCATCATTTTGATCATCCGCTCGGAAGTCCATTTCGCTCCAAAAGGCCTGCAGACCCTCGCCTGCAGTTTGGCTTGCGGCCACCCACCTGGCTGACCGTGGCGTTACTCCGCCGCCGTCACCAACCCCATGTCCACGCTGGACATCAGCTTCTCGATGTCCAGCAGGATCAGCATGCGCTCACCCACCGACCCCAGCCCCAGGATGCAGCTGTTGTCGATGGCGCTTTCGATGTCGGGCGCGGACCGGATGCTCTCGGGCGTGAGTTCCATCACGTCGCTCACCGAGTCCACCACGATGCCCACAACGCGGTTGCGCAGGTTCAGGATGATGACCACCGTGAAGCTGTTGTAGTCCGCCTGTGCGCAGTTGAACTTCAGGCGCATGTCCACGATGGGCACGATGGTGCCGCGCAGGTTGACCACGCCCTTGATGAATTCCGGCGCGTTGGCAATGCGCGTCGGCGGCTCGTAGCCCCGGATTTCCTGAACCTTCAGGATGTCGATGCCGTACTCTTCCTGGTCCAGCCGGAACGTCAGGTACTCGCGCGCGCCGCTCGGCGCGCTATCGGCAGTCTTGCCCATCACACTCATGGTGAGTTCTCCTTGTTAGCAGTGCAGGTGCATTCCATGAACGAACGCATCGCACCCGAATCAGTGGCGGGCCCGGCGCACCAGGCCGCCCGTGTCCAGAATCAATGCCACCGTGCCATCGCCGAGGATGGTGGCGCCCGAAACATTGGGAACCTTGCGGTAGTTGGTCTCCAGGTTCTTCACCACCACCTGGTGCTGACCCAGCAGCTCGTCGACCAGCAGCGCCACGCGGCTGCCGTCGGCCTCCACCACCACCATGATGTTGCTCGACTTGTTGAGGTCGAAGCGCGGCACCTGGAAGATCTTCTCGAGCGCGATGACGGGCATGTACTCGTCGCGCACCTTGACCAGCTGCGAGCCCTGGGCCACGGTGCTGACGTCGTCGGAATTGACCTGGAAGGACTCGACCACCGAGGACAGCGGCAGGATGTAGACCTCCTCGCCCACGCCCACCGACATGCCATCCATGATGGCCAGGGTGAGCGGCAGGCGCACCGACACCTTCATGCCATAGCCTTCGGCGGAGTCCACCTCGACCGAACCGTTCAGGGCCGCGATATTGCGCTTGACCACGTCCATGCCCACACCGCGGCCCGATACGTCGGTGACCTCGTCGGCGGTGGAGAAGCCGGGCGCGAAGATCAGCTGCCACACTTCGGCATCGCTCATCTGGTCGGAGACATCCAGGCCCCGCTCCTGTGCCTTGCGCAGGATCTTCTCGCGCGACAGGCCACGGCCGTCGTCGCGCACCTCGATGACGATGGAGCCGCCCTGGTGCGATGCCGACAGGGTGATGGTGCCCAGCTCGGGCTTGCCCTTGGCCAGCCGCTCGGCGGGCATCTCGATGCCATGGTCGCAGCTGTTGCGCACCAGGTGGGTCAGCGGGTCGGTGATCTTCTCGACCAGACCCTTGTCCAGCTCGGTGGCTTCGCCCAGCGTGACCAGCTCGACCTTCTTGCCCAGCTTGTTGGCCAGGTCGCGCAGCATGCGCGGGAAGCGGCTGAACACGATGGACATGGGGATCATGCGGATCGACATCACCGATTCCTGCAGATCCCGCGTATTGCGGTCCAGGTCGGCCAGGCCGGCCAGCAGCTGCTGGTAGGCGCCGGCGTCCAGTCCACGGCTGTTCTGGGCCAGCATGGCCTGGGTGATCACGAGCTCGCCCACCAGGTTGATGAGCTGGTCCACCTTGTTGACCGCCACGCGGATGGTCGTGGATTCCATCTGGGCCTGGGCCGCTGCCTTGGGCTCGGCAGCCGCAGCCGCCTTCGCCGATGGCTTGGCGGCTGCGCTGGCAGCTGGCGCGGCGCTCGGTGCGCCTGGAGCGTCCGAGAAGAAGCCGTAGGACACGTCCGCGCCGCCCGAAGGGGGCTCGATCTCGTGCACCGCATGGTCGGGATCGACTTCGGCGGCTGCAGCGGGCTCTTCGTCACCGTCGCTGAAGCGCACCTGCTCCTTGGAGACGTGGAAGGCGAACAAGTCGAGCAGGTCGTCGGTGGACGAGGTGGTTTCCACCGCGAACACGCGCACACCGGCCTGCACGCTGGGCAGGTCGCTGATGGAGCCCAGGCCGGGGATGTCGCGGAACAGCTCCTTGATGGTGTCGGCCTGCTCGGTCTTTTCCAGCGGACCGATGTGGATCTGCAGCTTGCGCAGCTGCCCGGGCACATGGGCCTTGGGGGCTGGGGCGGCAGCGACCGGCGCGGGCGCCGGAGCTGGGGCGGCAGCGGGGGCTGGAGCGTCGTCGGGGACCACGCCCGCCGCCAGTTCGCTGATGCGCTTGACCAGGGAGGTGGTGGACACGGCCTCGCCCTGCCCGCCCGCCTGGTGGCGCGCCAGCAGGCTGCGCGAGGCGTCGGACGATTCCAGCAGCACATCGACCATCTGCGGGATGGGCTGCAGCTCGTGGCGGCGCAGCCGGTCGAGCAGGGATTCCATCTGGTGCGTGAGTTCGGCCACGTCGGAGAAGCCGAACGTGGCGGCCCCGCCCTTGATCGAATGCGCGCAACGGAAGATGCCGTTGAGCTCTTCGTCGTTGGCAGCGCTCAGGTCCAGGTCGAGCAGCATCTGCTCCATCTGGTCCAGGTTCTCGCCAGCTTCTTCAAAAAAGATCTGGTAGAACTGGCTCAGGTCAAAGTCAGCACCGCCGGCCCCTGATCCCTCTTGATAGCTTTCAGCCATAGTCGGCTCCTTTATACGTGGTGGCGCCCGTGCATCCGCTTCAACGGATCACCTTCTGGATGACCTCGATCAAGCGGTTGGGGTCGAACGGCTTGACCAGCCAACCGGTGGCACCGGCCGACCGCCCCGCCTGCTTCATCTGGTCACTCGATTCGGTGGTCAGGATCAGGATGGGAATGGTCTTGAACTTGGGGTGCTCGCGCAACTTGCGCGTGAGGCCTATGCCATCGAGCCGGGGCATGTTCTGGTCGGCCAGCACCAGATGGATGTCGTGGCTTTCGGCCTTTTCCAGGGCATCTTGCCCATCCACCGCCTCCACCACGTGGTAGCCCGCACCGGTGAGGGTGAAGGACACCATTTTCCGCATGGACGGTGAATCATCTACGGCAAGTATCGATTGCATTTAGGACTCCAACTGACTTGAATATATAGGTGAACCGGCGATGCCAACTTCAAAATAGGTCAATGGATCCGGCATCCATCTCGCTTTGCGTAACGGGATTGGGCCGATCCGGTGCCATTTCGGCAAACGGCGCAGCCTCCTCACCCTCCTCGTGCCCCATGGCCTCGGACGCCAGCCGGAACGCGCAGCCCTGCAGGACCTTGGTGGTGTGCCAGATGAGCTGCGAGGCCATGTCCTGGAACTGCAGTTCCGTGACGGCACTGCGCAGCGCGTCGCGGGCGGCCGCCAACTCGGGCGAATCTGCCACGAAGGCATCGTTCAGCACCGCATTGGCCTCACCAAAGCGCTCCAGCAGATTGTCCGTGGCATGGTTCAACAAGCCTTCCAGGCGATGCAGGTCGTGCATGACGACCAGCAAGGAATCCTGCAGTTCTGCTGCCACCATGACCGGAACCTGAACTGCCGGCCCAGTTGACGTTGATAGCGTAGATTGCATTGTTTCTCCGTAGCAACAAGCAGACCAGGGCCAGGGCCCCTGTCACAGGCGACCCGCGCTGCAGACCCCGCCAACCCTTGCAAAAACCCCGACATTGCGTTCTATTGGACGATAGCCTTCTCACCCACCCTACCGGGACAAACACCCTTGTTTGTTCCAATTTGTATCCTATGATAGCGCTCATATGGTCATGACAGTAGCAGGCCAGCCCTTACGCCTCCTGCACCTGGAGGATTCGCTGGCAGACCATGTTCTGGCCAAGCTCACTTTGCAGCGTGCCAGGCTCGATTGCACCCTCCAGCAGGTCGATACCCTGCAGGATTTCTGCGATCGCACCCAAAGCGAGGCCTTTGATTTGATCCTTGCAGACTACAGACTGCAAGGATTCACTGCGCTAGATGCATGGGCGCATGTGGCTAAATTAGCAACACCTGTGCCCTTTGTGTTGCTGTCCGGGGCGATTGGCGAGGCCGCTGCCGTGGACGCGATGCGCCTGGGCTTTTCCGACTACCTGCTCAAGGACGACATTTCCCGCCTGCCACACGTGGTCACCCGGGCCATCGAGGTGCACCAGGCGCGCCAGGATCGCGAGCGCGCAGTGGCCGAACTGGCGGCCTCCCAGCAGCGCCTGGCGGAACTCACCGAGCACCTGCAGACCTCCATCGAGCAGGAGCGTGCCTCCATCGCGCGCGAGATCCATGACGATATCGGCGGCTCGCTGACCGCCGTGCGCGTGGACCTGGCCTGGATCGGACGGCATGCGCAAGACCGGGCGACGCAGGACCACCTCTCCAGCGCCTCGGACATGTTGCAACACGCCATCGGTGCCAGCCAGCGCATCATGATGAACCTGCGCCCCCCGATCCTGGAGGAGCAGGGGCTGGTGGCGGCCGTCCAGTGGCTGGCGGCAGGCTTCGAGCGCCGCAGCGCGGTGCGCACCCAGGTCGTGGCCAGTGGCGAAGTGATCGATGTGCCCAGCGACATCCGGCTGGTGGCCTATCGGACGGCACAGGAAGCGCTGACCAACATCGCCAAGTACGCCCAGGCCAGCAAGGTGCATATTGAGCTGTCCGACCATGAGGGGGTGCTGACCGTGGAGATCGCCGACGATGGCTGCGGCTTCGATGTGGCACAGCTGGCGGACAAGCCCAAGGCCTTCGGAATCAAGGGCCTGCACGAGCGGGCGCGCACCGTGGGCGGCTGGCTTGATGTCAGCACCCAGCCGGGCAAGGGGACTTGCCTCACACTGTCGGTACCGCTGGCCGCATCGGACCAGCCCGCCAACCCAGGAGATGTCTGGTGATCAACGTCGTTCTGTGCGATGACCATGCCGTGCTCAGGCGCGGCATACGCGATACCCTCACCGAGGCCACGGACATCAAGGTGACCGGGGAGGCGGGTGGCTACGCCGAGCTGCGCGAGGTGCTGCGCACTGCCCCCTGTGACGTGCTGCTGCTCGACCTGAACATGCCCGGCCGCGGTGGCCTGGAGGTGCTGGCCACGCTGCGCGAAACGCATTCCACCATCAAGGTGCTGGTGGTATCGATGTACCCGGAAGACCAGTACGCACTGCGCTGCCTCAAGGCCGGTGCCCAGGGCTATGCCAACAAGGCTTCCGATCCGGCGGAACTGATCAACGCAGTGCGGGTGGTGGTGCAGGGCCGCAAGTACCTGACGGCCGAAGTGGCACAGATGCTGGCCGAAAGCCTGGCCCAGCCGGTGCTGGAGAGCCCGCACGCCACCCTGTCCGAGCGCGAATTGCAGACGCTGATCAAGATCGCCTCGGGCCGGCGCCTGGCCGACATTGCCGAAGAGCTGATGCTCAGCCCCAAGACGGTGAGCGTGTACCGCTCACGCGTGCTCGAAAAGCTCAAGCTCTCCAACAATGCCGAACTTACCGTCTACGCCATCCGCAACGAGCTGGTGTGACGCGAATAGACGCTGCCACTACCTCTGGCTCGAAAACAGATCGATGGATTGCTGCATCAGCGTGAGGATGGGCTGCTCCAGCATGGGCAGGGTGGCCGCGATTCCCAGCAGGCCCACGGTGAGCGTGACCGGAAAGCCGACCGCATAGATGTTCATCTGCGGCGCCACGCGCGAGATGATGCCCATGGCCAGGTTGACGAACAGCAGCAGCGCGATCATGGGCAGGGCGATCCACAGCGCGCTGGAGAACAGCGACGAGCCCAGCTCGTACAGCCGCATCTGGCCGATGGCCTGTAGGAAGTTGCCGTTCACGGGAAAGCGGTCGAAGCTCTTGACCACGGCCATGATGACCATCAGGTGGCCGTTGATGACGATGAACAGCAGCGTGGCCATGTGCCCGAAGAAACGCGCCACGGCACTCACCTGGCCATTGCTGGCAGGGTCGAAGAAGGAGGCGAAGTTCAGGCCCATCTGCAGGCCGATCATTTCACCGGCCAGCTCCACCGAGGCGAACACCAGGCGCACCGAGAACCCGATGGCCAGGCCCACGGCCACCTGCTGGGCCACGGCACCCAGCGCTTCGCGCCCATTGATGTCGATCATCGGCTGGCTGGGCAGCACGGCCTGGGCCGAGACTGCCACGAGGAAGGCCAGCCCGATCTTCACACGCATGGGAATCGCGCGCATGGAAAACACCGGCGCCACGGAAAACATCGCCAGCACCCGCAGAAACGGCCACAGGATGGGCGATATCCAGGCCACCAACTGGGCCTCGGTGAAGGTGATCACGCGAGGGGCCGGGCTAGCCGACCACCGAGGGAATCGACTCGATGGTCCGGCGGATGTAGTCGACCAGGGTGCTGATCATCCAGGGCCCGGCGATCGCGAACACCACCATCGCGGCAATCAGCTTGGGCACGAAAGCCAGGGTCGCCTCGTGGATCTGCGTCACGGCCTGGAAGATGCTGACCACCAGGCCCACGGCCATGACCACGCCGAGCACGGGCATGGCGATCATCAGCAGCAGCGTGAGGGCGTCGCGCCCCATGGTGAGAACCATCTGTGAAGTCATGGCATTTCTCCAGGGCTAGGTGGCAAAACTGGCGGCCAGCGAGCCAATCAGCAGGTTCCAGCCATCGGCCAGCACGAACAGCATGAGTTTGAACGGCAGCGCAACCAGCACCGGCGACAGCATCATCATGCCCAGGGACATGAGGATGCTGGAGACCACCATGTCGATCACCAGGAAGGGGATGAAGATCATGAACCCGATCTGGAACGCGGACTTGAGCTCGCTGGTCACGAAGGCCGGTACCAGCACGCGCAGCGGCGCGGTCTCGGCTGTCACCTCGGGGGCCAGCCGCGCCAGGCGCGCGAACAGCGCAAAGTCCGACTGCCGGGTCTGTTTGAGCATGAACTCGCGCATGGGCACCTCGGCCCGCTCCACAGCCTGCTCGAACGTGATGGCGTTGGTGGTGTAGGGCACGTAGGCTTCCTGGTGCACCCGGTCGAACGTGGGTCCCATGACGAAGAAGGTCAGGAACAGCGACAGGCCGATGATCACCTGGTTGGGCGGTGCCGACTGCGTTCCGATGGCCTGGCGCAGCAGCGACAGCACGATGACGATGCGCGTGAAGCCCGTCATCAGCAGCAGGATGGCCGGCAGGAAAGACAGCGCCGTGAAGAACAGCAGCGTCTGGATCGGCACGGAATAGCTCGATCCGCCGCTGCCGGAACCTATCAGCACGGGCAGCGACCCCGGAGCCGCTGGCGTGGCACCCGTCTGCGCCAGTGCCGGCACCTGCCAGGCCAGGAGACCGAGGGCGGCCAGCGCGGCAATCCACGCCGTGGCGCGGGGCGGCGATGCGGGGCGTGCCCACTCAGACATGTGGATCCTTGCGTGCCTCGGCGGCAGCCATTTCACGGGCAAAGGCCGAAGCCTCCGGCACCACCACCGGCAATGCAGCCGAAGTGGCCGTGGCAGACGGAGCGGCCAGCACATGCAGGCAACTGACCTGCTGCGCCGTGACGCCCAGCACCAGCCAGGTGCGCGCGCCCTCGGGGCCCACCTCCACGGTGACCACCCGCTGCTGGGGCCCCACCGCCACCGCCGACAGCACGCGCGATGCGGCGCCGGCCGGCAGGCCGCCTGCGGCATGGTGCTGCTGCAGGCGCTTGATGAGCCAGGGCAGGCAGGCCATGGCCCCCACGAACAGGACGACGATGACCAGGGTCTGGGTCATCCCCATGGCATTGCCCCCGTCACCCACGGCTCACGCGCCGCAGCCGCTCCGAAGGCGTCACCACGTCGGTCAGGCGAATACCGAACTTGTCGTTCACCACCACCACCTCGCCCTGGGCGATCAGGTAGCCGTTGACGAGCACGTCCATGGGTTCGCCAGCCAGCGCATCGAGTTCGACGACCGAGCCCTGCGCCAGTTGCAGGATGTACTTGATCGGCACCTTGGTGCGCCCCAGCTCCACGGACAGCTGCACGGGAATGTCCAGCACCATGTTGATGTCGTTGACGGTGCCATCACTGTTGCCCGACGATGACGGGCGCACCGCATCGCCGGACAGGGGGCCGCCCTGCTCCGCATCGCCGGGCTTGTCGTCCGAGCTCTTTTGCTCTTCGAGCGCCTCGGCCCAGCCTGCAAACGGGTCCTCGGCGGCACCGTCCTTGTTGTCGTCTTCAGTTGACATCTTTTTCTCCCAGCCAGCTCATGTCCGAATTGCGCAAACACTCTTCGATACGGATGGCATATTTCGAATTGTGGGTCCCATACTGGCACTCGAAAATGGGAACACCGCCGATCGACGCGCGGATGCGCGGCTCCCGGTCGAGCTCGATGAAATCACCGGGTTTCATCGCCAGCAATTGCTCCACGGTGGCATCGGCCTTGGCCAACTCGGCCACCAGCACCACCTCGGCCGCCTGGATCTCGCGTGTCAGCACCCGCACCCAACGCCGGTCCACCTCGATGGAGTCGCCCTGCGTCGAGGAGTACAGCACGTCCCGGATGGGCTCCAGCGTGGCGTAGGGCATGCAGATGTGGATGGCGCCCGACAGGTCGCCGATTTCCAGCTGGAACGCGGTGGAGACCACGATTTCGCTGGGCGTGGCGATGTTGGCGAACTGCGGCTGCATCTCCGAGCGCTGGTAGTCGAGCTCCAGCGGGTAGATGCCCTGCCAGGCCTTCTTATACTCGGCGCAGATCACGTCGACCAGCCGGTTGATCACGCGCTGCTCGGTGGGCGAGAAATCACGCCCCTCGATACGGGTCTGGAACTTGCCGACCCCGCCGTACAGCGTGTCGATGATGCCGAACACCAGGGACGGCTCGCAGACGATCAGGCCGCTGCCGCGCAGCGGGCGGATGGCGACGATGTTGAAGTTGGTGGGTACTGCGAGTTCACGCAGGAACGCGCTGTAGCGCTGCACCGACACGGTGCCCACCGAAATCTCGGGGCTGCGGCGGATGAAATTGAACAGGCCGATGCGGAAGTTGCGCGCAAACCGCTCGTTGACGATTTCCATCGTCGGCATGCGGCCGCGAACGATGCGCTCCTGGCTCGAGATGTCGTAGTTGCGTACGGATCCCGACTCGGCCACTTCCTCGACGGACTTCTGGCTCTCGCCAGTGACGCCTTCGAGAAGGGCATCAACCTCTTCCTGCGATAGGAATGAATCACTCATGGCAGGATTGTCCTTGCGTCACTGGATGATGAAGCTGGAGAAAAGAATGCCTTGTACCGGATTCCTCGGCGGCTTGCGCACCGGGCGATCCTCTTCTTCGTCCTCTTCCTCGGCTGACGCGGCGCGTTTGGGTCGCTCGCGCGGCACGGTGAAACCAAGCGGGCGTGAAACCTCGCGCAGAATGTCCTTGGCGAGCTTTTCCTTTCCTTCGCGCAGCAGCAGCTCCCCCGAAGTGCGCTGGGATATCAGCAGCAGAACACTGCTGCGGATGGAGGGCAGGTACAGCTTGATCTGCTCGGCCGTCTTGGCGTCGGCCACTTCGACGGTGATGCCGATCTGCGCGAACCGGTCCCCCCCTGGGTCGGCCAGGTTGACCACCATGTTCTCGAACGGCAGGAAGGTCGGTGGCGCCTTGGCCGACATCTCTTGGGCCCCGGCTGCCGCTGCACCGCCTTCTTCGTCGTCGGCGTTCTTCTTCTTGGCCAGGAGGAAGAAGGCCGCAGCGCCTGCAATGCCCAGCACGAGCACCAGAGCGACCACGATGATCAGCATCTTCTTGCTTTTGGGCTTCTCCTTGGCCGGAGCGGCAGCATTGGCAGACACGTGGCAGGTTCCTTAGGTGGGATTCGGTGGTGGCATCTCGCCGGGAACGGCATCGCGCCGGCAGACGCTTCGCATTGTGGCGCAGCTGCCCTCCCAATAATAGCCAGAATACACCCCTTAACAGGGTGTTGACGTGGGCAATTGCCGTGCCGTGCGGGCAAGCTGCATGCCGCCGCCACCCGCCCTGGCCGTCACGGTCTTACACGAAGACGTCCACGGCGCCGTTGCGCGTGCCGCTGCCCGCCAGCCGCTGGCTGACATCCGTGGGGCCCGATGCCAGCACCTGGGCCTGCTGCCCATCGCCCGAGCGGTTGCGCTGCTGCCCGGCATCGCCGGCCATGGCGCCCTGGCCTGCCGATGTGCCCACGGTCATGCCCGACAGGACCAGGCCCTCGCCGCGCAGCAGTTCGCTGAGCTGTGCCATGCTCTGGTCCAGCATCTCGCGGGTGTGCTCCTGGTCGCTGCGGAAAGTGACATGGGCCTCGTTGCCGGACAGGGCCACCGTCACGGCCAGGGGCTGGCCGTCGCGGTTCAGGGTGAGCTCGGCATTCTGGGTCTTCTGGTTGGCCCAGTAGGTGACCTGCTCGGCCAACAGTTCTTCGGCGCCGGTCTGCGCCAGCTCCTCGAAGCCGGCCGTGCCCGAGGCACCGTCCACCGCGAAGGAGGGCTCGGCCCCGCCTTCGCCCAGGCCTCCCGAGCCGCCATGCCGGGACGACTCGCCGCCGCCTCCCGCATCCGCGCTGCGGGCACCGGTTGCGCCCACGGCCGCCAGCGGATCCTGGCCGGCCAGCAGCGGGGCATCGATCCCGGCGCCTGCACCTTCGCCGGCAGAGCGGTGCAGGCCCGTGCCGCCAAGCTGCTCGCGCACCGAGGCGCCGACCGTGGTCGACAGCGCCGACAGATCCGCCGAGGAGGCGGCCCCTGCCTGCTTCGCATCGCCGCCCAGGGCGGAGCGCGCAGACCAGGCCTCGGCAGCGCCGCCGGCTCCGCCCAACGCCGCATCGCTGGCGCCACGCTGCAGGGCAGCACTGTGCAGGCGCGAGAACTGGCGGCCAAACCCCAAGGTGGCGGTGGGCTGGGGCAGGCCGTCCTGTGCGCCGCCATCGAGCGCCGCCGTCTGCGAGACCAGGCCATCGGTCGTTGGCAGGCCCTGGGCGGCCAGAAGGCGGCCGCTGAGGGCTGCCGCACTGTCTGCCAGTCCGGCCATATCCGCTGGCAGGGTGCCCGGGGCGCCGCGCTGCCCGAAGCCGACGGTGGTCAGGCCGTCCGCGCCCGCCAGGCCTTTGGGCTGCTGGGCCGCACTGTCTCCGGCAACCAGTGCCTGCCAGCCCACCAGGGTGGAGGGATCGACGGTCTGCACCAGCACACTGGCGGCATCGGTGGCCTCCGGCATGGCGGCCAGCGGATCACCGCCCTCGGCCAGTTCGGGGTCCTGTGCAGCCAGCAGCGACAGAAAGCTGCCTGGCTGCGCTGCGGCACCTTCGTCCGTCACGCCTTTTTGCTGTGCGGGGGCGCGCGTGCGCGCAGCCTGGGCAGAGGAAGTACCCTGCGGGGTGGATATGCGAGCCTGTTCCATGGTCAATTTCTCCTGCCCTATCGGTCCTGAACCCTGCGGCTGTATTGCATCGCAGCGCGTTCATCGGTTTGTTTCTGTTCCATGCGGGCCTGGGCCTGCTCCAGTTCGCGCCGCCGCTGTTCGACCACCTTGCGCAGGCTGGCCAGGCGCCGCTCGGCCTCCATCAGGCCGCGCCGTGCGTTCTCGACCCGCGCGCCCTGGTCGCCCACCACGCTGGTCTGCAGGCCCGCCGCATGCCCCAGGCGGTCCATGAACTGGTAGTGGTGGTACATCACCTCGGGCTGCACCTGCGTATCGGCCTGCATGCCCCAGCGCTGCTCCGTCTCGCGCGCATAGTCCTGCAACTGGTTGAGCTGGGCCTGGGCGGCCTGCTGCACGGCCAGGGCTTCCTGCAGCACGTGGCGTGCCTCGTCCCGCTTGCGCGAGGCGATCTCCACGGCAACGATGAGGGCACTGAGGACGGACATGGCGCAGCCTTCGGGTGCTTACTGGTCGAGCACGGACGCCATGGCGTTCACGCTCTGGTCCATGGTGGACGCCTCGAACATGTCCTGCTGCAGGAAGGCGGCCATCTGCGGCTGCAGGTGGATGGCCTCGTCGAGCGCGGGGTCGGATCCACTCATGTAGGCCCCCACCTGGACCAGGTCGCGGCTCTTCTGGTAGCGCGAGTACACGGCGCGGAAGCGCCGCGCCACGTCGAAATGGCCGCGCGCGACCACGTTGTGCATCACGCGCGATGCCGACTGTTCGATGTCGATGGCCGGGAAATGCCCCGACTCGGCCAGCGAGCGCGACAGCACGATGTGCCCGTCCAGGATGGCGCGCGCGGCATCGGCAATCGGGTCCTGCTGGTCGTCGCCCTCGGAGAGCACGGTGTAGAACGCGGTGATGGAGCCCACGCCATGCAGGCCATTGCCACTGCGCTCGACCAGTGCGGGCAGCTTGGCAAAGCACGAAGGGGGGTAGCCCTTGGTGGCCGGCGGTTCGCCGATGGCCAGCGCGATCTCGCGCTGCGCCATGGCGTAGCGGGTGAGCGAGTCCATCAGCAGCAGCACATGCTTGCCCTTGTCGCGGAAATGCTCGGCCACGGCCGTGGCATAGGCCGCACCCTGCATGCGCAGCAGCGGGGGCGCGTCGGCCGGAGCCGCCACCACGACCGAGCGGGCCCGCCCGTCCGCGCCCAGGATATCTTCCACGAATTCCTTGACCTCGCGGCCCCGCTCGCCGATGAGCCCCACCACGATCACGTCGGCGCGGGTGTAGCGGGCCATCATGCCCAGGAGCACGCTTTTCCCCACGCCCGAACCGGCAAACAGGCCCAGGCGCTGACCCCGCCCCACGGTCAGCAGGGCATTGATGGCACGCACCCCGGTGTCCAGCGGCAGCCGCACCGGGTCGCGGTCCATGGCATTGATCTGGCGGCGGTCCATGGGCTCGGACACCACGTCCTGCACCGGACCGCCATGGTCCAGGGGCAGGCCCTGCGGATCGACCACCCGCCCCAGCAGGCCATCGCCCATGGGCAGGCGCAGCACGCCCGCCTTCGCAGACGGCCGGGAGGTTTCGCCCAGGCGCGGGCTGGCCACATAGGGCGCAGCGGGCACCACGCTGGCGCCGCTGGACAGGCCGTGGATGTCGCCCGCCGGCATCAAAAAGGCGCGGTCGGCGGAAAAGCCCACCACTTCGGCCAGCACCGGCGCGTGGCCCGGCATCTGCACCATGCACTGCGAGCCCACGGGCACACGGATACCGGCGGCTTCCAGCACCAGGCCGGTCAGCTTGGTGAGGGTGCCGCGCGTCTCCAGCGGCGCACGGGTGCGCACGCGCTCGCGCGCATCGTCCATGAACTGCGTCCAGGCGCTGGCGGCGAGGGCATCAACGCTCATCGCCGCTCTCCTGCCAGGGCGACTCCAGCCCCAGCGTGGCGATGGCACGCTCCCAGCGCTTGCCTACGCTGCCATCGACCACGGTGCCGCCCGACTCGACCAGGCAGCCTCCGGCGGGCACGGCCGCATCGGCCACCCACTGGATGCCAGTGCCCATCTCGTCGCGCAGCGGCTGCTCCACGGCGCCCATGTCCGCAGGGTTCAGGCGCACCAGAGCGGGACGCCCTTCTGCAACGAGCATGCCCACGGCCTCGCGGACCACGGGCTCGAGCACGTCGGGGCTGACCGACAGCTCCCGGCGCACGACTTCACGGGCGATGTCGCAGGCCAGCGCCAGCACGTCCTGGGCCATGCGCTGCTGCATGGCGGCCAGCGACGCCTGCAGCGACTGCACCACGTTGGCAATGCTCTGCGACATTTCCAGCGCCTGGCCGGACACATAGTCGTCCATGCGCTGCTGCCATTCGAGCGCCGTGTCGGCCTGGCCCTGCGCCAGCCCCTGGGAAAAAGCCGCATCGCAGGCCTGCTGCACCAGCTCCAGTTGCGCGGCTTCCACCTCGGCCGGATCGGGCAGGGGTTCGGGCTCGGGCAGCTCCTCGGGTTCGGGGGGCTCCACCGGCTCGGAGCCGTCCACGGCACCGAACTTCCATTGCGTGACCACCCCCACCTCTTCGCTGGGGATGAAACGCGAATAGGAGCGTTGGCTAGACGAAGGCATCGTCACCACCGGCGGAGATCACGATCTGGCCTTCATCGGAGAGGCGCCGGACCGTCTTGAGGATTTCCTTCTGCTGCGCCTCGACTTCGGACAGCCGCATCGGGCCGCGCGACTCGAGGTCGTCGCGCAGCGCCTCGGCGGCACGCGTGGACATGTTCGAGAGGAACTTTTCGCGCAGCTCGGGTACGGCGCCCTTGAGGGCCACGATGAGCGTCTCGGAGGCCACTTCCTTGAGCACGGTCTGGATGGCCTTGTCGTCGAGCTTGAGTACGTCTTCGAAGACGAACATCTTGTCCATGATCTTCTGCGCCAGATCGGGGTCGTAACCACGGATGGACTCGATCACCACGCTGTCCATGTTGGAGCCCAGCAAGTTGATGATCTCGGCCGCCGCCTTGACGCCACCCAGCGAGCTCTTGCGGATCTTGTCGCCACCGGCCAGCACCTTGAACAGCACCTCGTTGAGGTCCTTGAGGGCCGTGGGCTGAATACCCTCAAGCGTGGCCACGCGCAGCAGAATTTCACTGCGCTGGCGGTCGGTCAGGTGCATCAGGATGCCCGAAGCCTGCTCGCTGTCCAGATGCACCAGGATGGCTGCGACGATCTGGGGGTGTTCGTTGCGCAGCAGTTCGGCCACCGACAGCGGATCCATCCACTTGAGGCTCTCGATGCCGGAGACATCGCCGCCCTGCAGGATGCGGTCGATCAGCAGCGAGGCCTTGTCGTCACCCAGCGCGCGCTTGAGCACGGCGCGCACGTAGTTGCCGGTGTCGGACACCAGCAGGCTCTGGGCCGCCGCTGCATCGGCGAAGCGGTTGATGACGCTGTCCACCTTCTCGCGCGACACCGATTTCATGCGCGCGATGGTCTCGCCCAGCTTCTGAACCTCTTTGGGCGAGAGGTGCTTGAACACCTCGGCCGCCTCCTCCTCACCAAGGGACATCAGCATGATGGCGGCGTCGTTGAGACCTTGTTCATCCATGGGCTATCCAAGCATCTGAAGAGGCGACGGGGTCAGGCATTTTCGCCATTCACCCAGGATTTGAGAATATTGGCGACGGCCACGGGGTTTTCCTTGGCCAGTACGCGCGCCTCTTCCAGACGCAATTGCTCTGGCGTGGCGACGACATTCTCTTCCTTCTTGCCTGGGGAGGGCAAAGCCGGGCGATCGGGCTGCTCTGCCTCGATGGCATCGAGCTGTCCGCCCGACCTCGGCAGTTCGCCCGCCTTGGCCGTCTTGGGGTCTGCCCCCCTGAGCGCCGGCCGCACCACGCCCAGCAGCACCATGGCGGCGAACAGCAGGGCACCCACCGGCCAGGCAAAGGTCTTGGCCACCTCGATGACCTCGGGCTGCTTCCACAGCGGCACGTCGGTGGATGTGGCGGCCTCCACCTGGAACGGCGTGTTCATCAGGTTCACCGAATCGCCGCGCTCACTGTTGAAACCGATGGTTTCACGCACCAGCGCCTTCATCTGCTCCAGTTGTTCGGGGGTGAGCGCCTTGGTAACGGTCTTGCCCTTTTCTTCGGCCGACTGGTAGTTGACCACCACGGCAGCATTCAGGCGCTTGATGGCCCAGTTGTTGCCACGGGTGACCCGCACGGTCTTGTCCACTTCGTAGTTGGTGGTGGACTCGCGCTTGGTTGAAGACTCCTCGGTACCCTGCTGGGTGCCGGCCTGGGGTGCAGGATTGGCACCATTGATGGGTGCAGCCGAAGGTGCGGGCGGTTGGTTGGCAACGGCACCGGGCACACCGGTCGCGGTCTTCTGGGCCATGCCGCTCGTTTCCAGCATCTGCTGGCTGCGCACGGTCTTGGCGTCGGGGGTCTGGTTGGGACGGAACTGTTCGGACGTGGACTCGGTGCGGCTGAAGTCCAGCTCGGCGGAGACCTGGGCCTTGACGTTGTTGCGGCCTACCACGGGCTCCAGGATCTCCTGGATGCGGCGGGTGAGCTGCTGCTCGATCTGCTGCACATAGAGCAGTTGCTGCGCATCGACCGCGTTGGCCGAGTTGCCATCGGGCGACTGCGACAGCAGCTTGCCCGTGTCGTCGAGCACGCTGACGGCCGAGGGGGCCAGTTCGGGAACGCTGGAGGCCACCAGGTGGACGATGCCGGCGAGCTGGGCGCGGTCCAGGATGCGGCCGGGGTGCAGACTGATCAGTACCGATGCCGAGGGCTTTTGCTGTTCGCGGAAAAAGCCGTTCTGGTTGGGCAACGCCAGGTGCACGCGGGCGCTCTGCACCGACGACAGGGCCTGGATGGAGCGGGTCAGCTCCCCCTCCAGGCCGCGCTGGAAGTTCAGGCGTTCCTGGAACTGGGTCATGCCGAAGCGGTTGGTCTCCATCAGCTCGAAGCCGGTCACGGAGCCGCGGGGCAGGCCCTGGGTGGCCAGGCGCAGGCGCACGTCATGCACCTTTTCGGAGGGAATCAGGATCGCACCGCCGCCTTCGGCGTACTTGTAGGGCACATTCATCGTGGTCAATTGCGCCACGATGGCTCCGCCATCCTTGTCGTTCAGGTTGGAAAACAGCACGCGGTAGTCGGGCTGGCGACCCAGCACGATGGCCGCGACCGCGATGGCTACCAGCAACGCCATCCCCACACCCAGGCGCATGCGCTGGGCCCGGTCGAGGCTGGTCAACCGCTGCAGCCAGATGGGACTGGGGCTGGCTGCGGGAGGTGCGAGCGGAGCGAGTGGGACTTCGGCAACTGCAGACATCGTGTTTTCCAATAGGTGGGGCCCGGCAACGGACCTTGGCGTGGGCTCGATTATTTGGCTCAAGTACCCGCCATGTTCTGCCGATAAGGCGCGCCTTTGGCCATCTATTCCCCATGATGCTCCTCGGGTGCCTGGCTACCATCACAGCATCCCCCTTCCCTCAATGGATACCGCCATGGACCTCCGCATCCCCAGCTCCACCACCCCCATGACGGGTGCCGGCATGGCGCGCCGCGCGGCCATGCCGCAGGCCGAGGGCAACGACGTGGGCTTCTCGGGCGAACTCAAGGGTGCCCTGCAGTCCGTGAGCGCGGCACAGAACAAGTCGGCCAACCTGCAGAAGGAAGTGCAGCTGGAAAACCCCTCGGTCAGCCTGGAAGAGACCATGGTGGCGATCCAGAAGGCCCAGATCGGCTTTCAGGCCACACTGCACGTGCGCAATCGCATGGTGCAGGCGTATACCGACATCATGAACATGCAGGTTTGAGGGCACCCCCTGAGGCGCTGCGCGCCTTCCCCCTCTCTCACATTGCTTCGCAATCTGGGAGGGGGACGCCCCCAGTGCGGCGGGGCGGCCCTTGCACGGGGGCGCGGCTTGGGGCGTGCCAGTTCATGCGTCAGGGGGTGGCGCATAGCGCCACAGAGGCCCGCATCCCGGCACGCCTGAGCATTCATTCTCCCATTGGACCTTGATTTCGATTCAATTCCGCTGCTGACGCAGCACGCACCGCATCGAGAGGGTCATTGATCCTCGCGGCGGCACTCCCCCCAAGCGCCTTCTGCAACACCCAGCAGGCAGCAAAAAGCCACCGGCCGTCTTGCGACGTGCGGTGGCTTTTTTATTCCCGGCAGGGTGCAGGGCCGTCGATGGAGGCGCCGCTCGGCAACCCCCTCCTTCTTAGTGCCCCGTTCAGTGCATCATCTGCGGCTGGCCTTCGAACAGGTGCTCGAACTGGGCCAGCCAGGGCTCGGCCAGGCAACGGATCTGGGCGTCGTTGCGCAGGATGCGCTGCATGATGCGCGTCTTTTCGCGGCGGTGCTCGGGCAGCAGCTCGTGCTCCTGGGACTTGAAGCGCAGCTGCTCGATCAGCACGGCGCAGGCGCCCTCGTAACGCACCACGCCATCCCAGTCCTTGAGCTTGGCGGCCTCCAGCATCTTGGCGCTGCTGTCTTCAATGGCTTTGTAGTAATCAATCAGCATGTGGGACATGGTTCATGCCTCCACCAGCACAGGCTGGCCCGAAGCGGTGGCGTCAGCCGGAGTGGCTGCGCCGTTGTTGTTTTTCTTGATCTCGTTCCAACCGAGCGCGACCGGCTCGATCAGGCGCATGACTTCCTGCATCATGGCATCGTCATTGCGTGCATTGGCCAGGATCAGGCGGCGGATGCAGTAGTCGTACAGAGCACCCAGGTTCTCGGCCAGCTCACCCCCATCGACCTTGTCCAGGGCCGTGCTCAGCCCCTCTTCGATGATGCGCACCGCCTTGGAGATGGCGTTGCATTTGCCGACGATGTCACCGCGCGCCATGGCGCCGCGCGCCGTGGCGATGGCACCGAGCGCACCTTCATACAGCAGACTGACCAGCTGGTGCTGGTCGATCGTGTGCATGCTGGTTTCCACATTGATGCGCTGGTAGGCGTTGGCTGCACGGGGGTTGTGGGCGCTGAACATGGGGTGGTCCTTACGGTGTGATGCTCTATTTATCGGCTAGTGCCCATAAAACTGAAGGCTTTCCGTCAGGTCGACTTGTTCCAGGTGGTCACCTGCTGGGCGATGTAGGCATTCAACCCATTGAGCGAGGCCATCTGCTTGTCCAGCGCGTTGTAGCGTGCGGTGATGCGCTTCTCGAACGCATCCACCTTGTCATTCACCGAGGCCTGGTCCTTGGCATTGCGCTTGAGCGACAGCTGCAGCGTGTCGTCCTTGGATTTGAAGAAACCATCGGTGGAGAGCAGGTTGGTGGTGACGGCCTTGATCTTCACGGCAATGCCCTCCGCAGAGCCGCTGCCCGTGTTGCGGAACAGGTTCTTCAGATCGTCCGGGTTCTCCGTCAAGGCCTTGTTGAACTTGGTGGAGTCCAGCGCGAGGTCACCGCCCAGTTGCTGGGTCAGGCCGACGTCGGCCAGGCGCTTGAAAACACCGCCTCCCGTGGTGACCGACTGCAGGGCATTGCGCAGGGTATTTTGCAAGGCGATGGCCGTCGAGTCGCCTTGCAGCAACCCGGCCGAATTGGTCTTCGCGTCGTATTTGGTGGCGTCCTGCATCAACTGGTTGATGGCGTTGTAGGCCTTGACGAATTCATCGACGTTGGCCTTGACGGCAGCCGTGTCCTTGCCCACCGTGATGTCGATGGGCGCAGTCGTGATCTGCTCGGCCTTGAAGGTCACACCCGAGATCGTGGTGGCGAAGGTGTTTGTCGCAGACGATACCGGGATGCCATTGACCGTGGCCTTGGCATCGGCCGCCGCCTGGGTTGTCGTACTGCCCGCCACCAGGCGCGACAGGCCCGTGGCGTCGGTATTGCCGGGGCTGGCGATATCGGTATCGCCCCCCTCCATGACGCTCAGGCGGAACCCGAACTCCTCGCCCGTGCTCTTGCTGCGCAGCAGCAATCGCTCGCCCGAAGCGTCGGACAGTATCGAGGCCGTCACCCCCGCCGTGCTTCCGTTGATCTTGCTCGCCACATCCGCCAGCTTGTCGCTGGCACTGATGGAGATATCGACAGGCTGGCCGCTGCCGGGCGTGAAGGACGCGGGCGCCACGCTCCATTTGCCAAGCTCCAGGCGCAAGGTGCCGGCACCCAGGGCGCCGCCCACCGGCAACAGTGCCGCAGACGCCGTGGCCTGCGCCTTGGCGAGACCCTGCACCTCCACGCTGAAAGTGGTCGGAAGGGTGCCCCCGATCGCGGTGGCCGACACGAATTTGGAATCCGAAGAGGTCGTGGAGACCCCGTTCCAGCCCGTCACGCTGGTGAGCTTGCCGGCCGCATCGGCCAGCGTGGAGACCAGCGACTTGATCTGGCCATAGGCGGAAATCTTGGTATTGACCGTGGCCGCCTGCAGCTTCAGCGTATCGAGGGGCCTTTTTTCCAGCGTGACCAACTGGGAAATGATGCTCTTGACATCAAGTCCATTGGTACCGACCCCTGGGGATGAAATGGTTGCCATACAAACCTCCTGAACTGGCCAAAGGAAATTATGGAGCCAATCAGGCGCCAGTAACGTCCTTATTCACACCAGGAAACCCGCCAATTCCAGCGCTCCTGGTACGCGCTGTTTCAAGAGGCCCCGCACCGTGCACGCAGCAAGCGCCGGGAGCCTCAAGGTGAAAAGGCGGCGACAGGAAAACTGTCGCCGCCGATGCACCAGGGCCCTTTCAGGCCCTGCCAGCCATTGTGCGCTTAACGCAGCAGGGCCAGCACACCTTGTGGCAACTGGTTGGCCTGGGCCACCATGGCCGTACCAGCCTGCTGCAGGATCTGCGAGCGCGACAGGTTGGCAGTTTCTGCCGCGAAGTCCGCATCCAGAATGCGCGAGCGGGAAGAAGACAGGTTCTCCGACGTCACTTGCAGGTTGGCGATCGAGGTTTCAAAGCGCGATTGCAAGGCACCGAGCTTGGCGCGTTCGCCGTTGATGAAGGCCAGTCCGGAGTCCACCGTCTTGAGGGCCTCGGTCGCCTTCTTGAAGGTGGTCACATCGAGGTTGGCCACCTCCTGCAGATCGGAGGCCGAGTTGGCAGGGGTCGCCGTGCTGAACGCGTTGGTCGTGGTGGCGACTGTCGAGAAGGACTTGTCGGAGTCCAGCACGACGTAGCCGCTGACCGTCGAAGCGTCGGCACCCGATGCGGCAGCCAGGGTGTCGGCGGCACCGATGGTTGTGCCGTCCGCCTGCAGCTTCTGGATGTTCACCGCGCCCGCGTTCGCACCGGAAGCGGCGCCCTTGGCCAGCGTGATGTCCTGCCCCGTGGCGCTGGTCAGGATGATGCCATTGTTGGTGGAGTTGAGCGACGCCGTCACACCGGTCTTGGACGACTGCTCGTTGATGGACGAGACGGCGTTCGACAGGCCATCCGCCGTGGTGAGAGAGGTCACGTTGAACGAGACGGACTGACCGAGTGCGGGCGAGGTGGGGACATTGTCCGAGCGCAGTTCGAAGGTGTAGGAACCCACCGATTCGAAGCTCAACTGCACTTCGGTGCGGGCCGAAGCGGTCACGCCGGTGTTGCCGGTCTGCAGGTTGATGTTGTCAGCCATCGCCTTGGCCGTGTCATTGGCGGCAATGGTGATGTTACGGGAACCCAAGGCGCCGTTCACTGCCAGCGTACCGGCGGTCACGCCATTGGTACCCCAGCCGGTGGCGCTGGCGCCGCTGCCAGAGCCATTGGCCGAAGTGTTCTGGTTGTTGCCATACACGCTCGTGCGCAGGTTGGCCGTGGCGGCAACAATGGTCTGGTTGGCGTTGGCACCGACCTGGAACTGCTGCGTGCCAAACGAGCCATTGAGGAGCTTGGCGCCGTTGAACTCGGTGGTTTGCGAAATACGGTCCAGTTCGCTGACCAGTTGACCCACTTCCTGTTGCAGGGCCTGGCGGTCGCCGGCGCTGTTGGAGGCGTTGGCCGACTGCACGGCCAGTTCACGCACACGCTGCAGGATGTCGCCGGAGGCCTTCAACGCACCTTCAGCCGTTTGCGCCAGGGAGATACCGTCGTTCGCATTGCGAACCGCTTGGTTCAGGCCGCGGATCTGGCTGGTGAAGCGCTCGGAAATGGCCAGGCCAGCGGCGTCGTCCTTGGCGCTGTTGATGCGCAGGCCCGACGACAGGCGCTGGATGGATGTGTTGAGCGAAGTCTGGCTCATGCCCAGGTTGCGCTGGGCCGTCAAGGAGGCGACGTTGGTGTTGATGGTGGATGCCATGGCAAATCTCCTGAAAAGAACTGACTGAAATGGCGTTGCCGCCAACCTGGTGCCAGGCAAGGCACCCGGCTATACGGTCCACAGTGCCGACATGGCCTTCTGGTGAACGGCGGAGAGCGCATTCGCCTTCCGTTGTGAGTCTTTTCGACGCCGGCTGGGGAAACTTTAGGCCCAAAAGTGCAAGTTGGCAGGCTTTTCCGCTCTTTATCGGGCCAACGCCAGGGGGGCTCCCTGTCCACAATTCCTCATCGTTCCCGTATCGCCTGCCGGACGGTGGTAGTCCCCCTCAGGCACAAATGTCCACTCAAGCCTCAAGGAGCATTCCATGGCAGCCACGATCAACACCAACGTCGCTTCGTTGACGGCCCAGCGCAACCTGGGCATGAGTCAAACCTCGCTCAACACCTCCATCCAGCGCCTGTCGTCGGGCCTGCGCATCAACAGCGCCAAGGACGACGCCGCTGGCCTGGCCATTTCCGAGCGTTTCACCAGCCAGATCCGGGGCTTGAACCAGGCAGCGCGCAATGCCAACGATGGTATCTCCCTGGCACAGGTGACGGAAGGGGCCATGAAGGCCGCCGGCGACATTCTGCAGCGTGTGCGTGAGCTCGCCGTGCAGTCGGCCAACGCCTCCAACAGCCCCAGCGACCGCCAGGCCCTGAACCAGGAAGTGGGCCAATTGGTCGCTGAACTGGACCGGATTTCCCAGACGACCGAGTTCAACGGCGCCAAGCTGCTCAACGGCACGTTTGGTACGCAGCAGTTCCAGGTCGGCGCCAACGCCAACCAGACCATTGTTGCCGCCACGGCCAACCTGCGCACCACTGTGTACGGCAACAACCAGAATACCTCGGCCAATGGATCGGGCAGCGGCGCCAGCGCCACCTCGTGGGGTACCAATGGCGTGACCGCTGGTACGCTGGCGGTGAACGGGTCTCTGGGTTCCCGCAACATCACCATCAACGCCAACGACACCTCCAAGGCGATGGCCGACAACATCAACCTGCAGACCGCGAACACCGGCGTGACCGCCTCTGCACGCACCGAGGTGGACCTGTCCTTCACCTCGGCAGGCTCCTACACCTTCGAGCTGCGCTCGGAAAACAACCCCACCGCCCCTGCGCTCGGGCAGTCGGTCTCGTTCAACATCTCCGCGATCAACACGTCGGATGGCCTGTCCAATGCCATTTCTGCGATCAACGAACAATCTGCCAAGACGGGGGTGACTGCGTCGCTGAACTCCACGAGCACCGGGATCGTGCTCACGAATGCGACAGGCCAGGATATCGGCATCTACAAGGGCGCCACCTCCGGCGCGAATGCCGGGGCCGTCACCATCCAAAAGCTGCAGGCAGATGGAACCGCCGCCGGTGGCGCGGATACGCTGGCTGCCGCTTCGGGCGCAGACAGCTCCACCGTCAGTGGATACGTGGTGCTGGACTCGGAAAAATCCTTCTCCACCAATGCCACGACCACGAATGCGTTCGACACGGCCACGCCGGCCAACAGCGCCTCGGACCTGCAGGAGGTGGCCAACCTCGATGTGACCACCTTCAAGAAGGCGACCGAAGCCCTCAAGACCGTGGATTCGGCCCTGGCCTACATCAACGGCGAGCGCGCCAAGCTGGGCGCCCTGCAAGCCCGCTTCGAGACGGCGATCTCGGCCCTGAACATCACGTCTGAAAATCTGTCGGCATCGCGCTCCCGCATCCTGGACGCTGACTTTGCGGCGGAAACGGCCAACCTGTCGCGCTCGCAGATCCTGCAGCAGGCCGGCACGGCGATGGTGGCCCAGGCCAACCAGATTCCCCAGGGCGTTCTGAAGCTGCTGCAGTAATAATAGCCACCATCATCGGTGGTACACCCGGCCGCCTCGCCGCACGCCCGTGGCAGGGGAGCTGCCCGCCACACAGATCGCGAAGGACGCACAAGTGCACGGCAGAAACAAAGCGCCGATGGATGGCCGACTCAATGCGGCCCTGGAGGCCAGGGATTGGGACTTGCTGGCGCGGCTGTGCAAACAGGGGCTGCGCAAGAACTCGCGCGACCTGCATGCCACTCGGCTGCTGGGCTACGCGCTCGACTGCCTTGGCAAGACCGACGAATCGATAGAAACCTACCGCCGCGGTACGCAGCTGTGGCCACAGGACGCCGAACTCCTGATCAACTACGGCAATGTCCTCCTCAACCACGCGCGCAATGCGCAAGCGCTTCCCATTCTTGAGAAAGTCTGCGAACTGAGGCCTGACAAAGCCATTTGCTGGCTCAAGCTCTCGCAATGCTGCTACCTGATCACGCAGCACGAAAAGGGCCTGCGGGCGGCAGAAATGGCCGCCGACCTGGCCACCGACATCCCGGGGCGATCTGCGGCCCTCACCCAAAAAGCCATCCACCGGCGTGAGCTGGGACAGGTCAGCGAAGCGGTGCAGGACTGCCTGGACGCCATTGCCCTGACACCCACGGAACCATCCAACCACACCAATCGGCTGCTCTTCATGCTCGCCGACCCCAGCGCAGATGCCGCCAGCCTGTCCCGCGCGGCCCTGGACTACGCAGCCGTCTTCGAGCCCCCCCTCCAACCCCAATGGCCGAGCTTTGCCGCCCACCGGGGTGATCCCTGGCGCAAATTGCGCATCGGATTTCTGTCCCCCGACTTCCGGGTGCATTCCGTCATGTACTTCGTGGAAGGGCTGCTGGCCCAGCTGGACCGGCGGCAGTTCGAAGTGTTTGCTTTCTACCTGTTTCCGCGCGACGACCATGTCACGGCACGGGTACAGCATCATGTCGATCACTTCGTGCGCCTGGCAAACCTCAGTGCCGAGCAGCAGGCACAGGCCATTCGCGCCCAGGGCATCGACATCCTGATTGATCTGGCCGGCCACACCGGCTACAACGGCTTGCTCACCCTGGCCCGCAAGACGGCCCCGGTGCAGGTGTCGTGGCTGGGGTTTCCGGCCACCACCGGGCTGCAGGCCGTGGACTACAAGTTCACCGACGAGGTCACCGACCCCTCGGATGCGCAGGCGCAGTACACGGAACAACTGTACCGCCTGCCCACCCTGTTTGCCTGCTACCGGCCAATGAGCCGCAATCCGCTGTGGCGCTATCAGCCACGCTATGGGGTACGCCCAACGCCGGCACTGAAAAACGGCTTCATCACCTTTGGTTCCTGCAACAACCTGGGCAAACTCACAGACGAGGTGCTGGCCCTGTGGGGCCAGATCCTGAAAGCCGTGCCAGGCTCACGGCTGCTCATCGAAGGCAAGAACCTTGACCAGCCCGAATTCGCCAGCGCCTACCAGGAGCGCTGCCGGAGCCTGGGGCTTGACCCCCAGCGGCTGGAGCTGGTTGCGCTCAACGGCGACAACCAGTACCTGACCTACCACCGCATCGACATTGCGCTGGACCCCTTTCCACTGACCGGTGGCACCACCACCTTCGACGTGCTCTGGATGGGGTTGCCCATCGTCTCCATGGTGGGTCACAGTTTCAAGAGCCGCATGGGCGTGGGCCTGCTCACCTACCTCGGGCGCACTGAATGGCTGGCGGAGACGCCCGAGGAGTACGTGCGCATTGCGCGCGGCCTGGCCGCCGATGTGGAGGCACTGAACGCCCTGCGTCTGGGGCTGCGCAGCGAGGTGGAGGGCTCGGTCCTCATGCGCGAGGACATCTTCAACCACCATTTTGGGGAAGGCCTGCGCGCCATGTGGCTGCAGTGGCTGGCCCGCGCCGCACATCCCGGCGATGAAGAAGCGCAAATGCAGGCCATTCAGGGTTGGTTGCCCGATTTGCCGCAGGAGTGGACGCAGCCTCCTTCGCCCGGTGTCGGACTGAAACCCGGCCAGCGGATCATGCTGGCCGAAGCACACCAACGTCTGCAGAAACTGGTGGAAAAGGCCAAGGACGCAGCGCAGCATGCGCCTGCAAATGCCGACAGCACCCAGATCACGGACCGCCACTGGATTGCGGTGACCCAATTGGCGGAAGTCGTGCTCAACGCCGTACCGCACGACCCCGTGGCTCTCGCATGCCTGGCCGAGGTGGAGCATGCGCATGGCCACACCGAGTTCGCAGTGACCTACCTGCGGCACGCCACCCAGGCGATGGGCATGGAGCCCCTCACGATCTGAGGGGCGCTGCGGGCTCAAAGGCTGGGAGTTTTTTGGCCGTGTCCGAGGGGCGCGCCAGAACGCACTGGATCTAGGCGCAAAGCACAGCCATAGCGCGGGCTATGGCGAGCATTTGCTTTCGACGAGCCGGGGTGTTTTGGCGTGCACGGCGGGCATGGACGAAAGACTCTCAGCCTCTCAGGCTTTGCGGCGCAGGAAACCCTGCGGAGCCACGGTCACCTGCAGGCGCTGCTCCATGTCGGTGTCGACCTCGAACTCCGCATGCCCGGCCAGCCATTGGCGCACCGCCGTCTTGGGGTTGTTGCCCACATCCCAGGGCCGGTCGGCAAAGAAGCGCGGCGGCATGTCCTCGACAAAGGTATCGAACACAACGCAGTAGCTGCCGGGGCTCACCAGCGGCGCATAGGCGTCGAGCTCGCCCAGCACATGCTCATGCGTGTGCATGGAGTCAAGGCACACCATGACCCGCTGGTAGCCCCTGGCAAAGTCACGCACCTGCTCCACCACTTCGGGTGCAATGGCAGAGCCCTGGACCATCGCGATGCGGCTGGCCATGGGATGCGCCTCGATGGCCGCGCGGTTGTGGGCCCGGATGTCGATGTCGACACCCAGCACCTTGCGGTGCGAAACACGCGGATCCAGCGTGGTACCCGCCTCGATGGCATCGCTCATGTCCAACAGGGCCAGCAGCGAGGCACTGAGCACCAGCGAGCCGCCGTGGGCGATGCCGGTCTCGATGATGAGGTCCGGTCGCACGCGCCACACCAGTTCCTGCATGGCCACCATGTCCTGCGGGTACTGGATGATGGGGCGCCCCATCCAGTCGAAGTTGTACACGTACTGCCGCTGCATGGAAGCCTGCAGCCATTGCTGCGACAGCGCCTTGAAAGCGACATCCGAGTCGTAGGCCTGCAGGCGGGCCTGTCGCTCCTGGTTGAATTGTTCCAAAGGGGTCATGGGCATTGCCTTACTTGATCAACAAACCTTGGCCCGTGGGCATTTCGAGCACACGGTAACCGTACTTGGCAAACCAGGGGTCTTCGGCCAGCTTCTGCGCACGGTAGGCCAACCAACCGTAGTCGTCCAGAATCAGGACGGCACCCGGAACCATGCGTTCAAAAAGAACCTCCAGGGCACCCACCTCCGCATCGGCATTGTTCATGTCCAGATGCATGAAGGCGATCTTCTGCGGGGCGACCTCCGCCAGCACCTCGGGCACCTTGCCCTGGGTGACGGTGACATTGTCGAATCCAGAAAAGCGCTCCTTCACCTGCGCATACAGCTGCTTGCTGTGCTCAGGCATCGCATGGTGGGGCAACGAAGGGTCGTGGTCGAACAGGTCGTACAGGTAATAGTGGCGGTCCGGTCGGCTGGCGAAATCCACCGCATCGCACACGATGCGGGCTGTGGTGCCCTTGTAACAGGCGCATTCCACAAAGTCGCCCTCCAGGCGCAGGCCATTGCGCACCCCCCACAGCACGGTGGAGATGCGCCAGAGAACCGCCTTTTCGATATCGGTGCTCGCATGGGCTTCAAACGCCCGCATCAAGGGCTCGTCTTCCAGAAAGCCCAGATTGCGGTGGTAGGTGAAAAGATTGTCGCCCGCGTAGATTCCGCTCTGGCCACTGATGCCGTTGATGGACTGCTGGATGCCCTGGATGAAGCCCGGCATGTCACTGAGCCCAAAAAAGGCCGTACTCAAATGATTTTTCATGGATACCTTCCTGCTGTTTGGGTCTGCACAGGCCAGCGCCAACGCCCGTCACCCCAGACGGGTCGGGCCATCACCCCAAACTCCGCCTGCAGGCGCGCCACACTGATGGGCGCAAACCGCTGCAAAGGGGCCCCCTCCTGCACCTCGAAGGAGCTTGCGTAGTGTTCGCTCAGCCATTGGAGCCACTGACCATGGGTGGTTTGCCGACCACTGGCCACGTTGTAGGTCACGGACCGCCCGCCCAGCGCAATGCGCGGCAGCCAGTGGACCACATCGTCGATATGAATGTAATCCTTGGCGCTCTCCGGGTGGCTGCGCAGCAGCATGGCACCCTGTTGCGCCTGGTGCACCAGATCTGCCACCAGATTGCCTGCCTGCGCATCCATCCCGGGCCCGACCACGTTGGACAGGCGCGCCACGCGCACGCCGGACCGTCCACTGGCATGGCACAGGGACTCGCCGGCCAGCTTGGACAGGTTGTACAGATAGGATGGATCGCCTGGCACCACGCTCAGGGGGGCCTCCTCATCGGTGCTTGCCGCCCCCATGTAGACCCGCGTGGATGACAGGTACAGCAGCGAATCGAACTGCGCCCGCCGCAGCACCTCGGCCAGCAACCCGACATGGGCCTCTACGGTGTCGAAGGGGCGCGAGCGGAAATCCGCCGTGAGGCCCACGCAGTACAGGACATGGCCCAGCGGTTGGCTGAATAAACCGGCGTTGTCCCGTGCCGGCGCCAAGACGGTGTGGCCCTGACCCTGCAGGTGTGCGACCAGCCGGCTGCCGATATAGCCCGACGCCCCCAGCACGGTGAAGGGCGTCACGTGCGCGCCCCCACGGCCCGCAGCGGGTGCCCGGCGTACACGGTGTAGGCGCGCAACTCCCCCCGGACGACGGAGCCGGCCCCGACCACGCAGCCCTGGCGCAGCACAGCCCCGTCCAATAGCACGCAGTTGGCACCAATCCACACGTCGTCCTCGATCGTGATGCCTCCCTTGCTGGGTTGAAAGCCCTGCTCGCGAATGAGCCGGTCTCGCTCGGCATAGGCGTGGTTCACCGGTGCAAAGGTGCAGTTGGCCGCAATGGCGACATGGTTACCCATGCGTATGCCGTTGCCCGTGTAAAAAACACAGCCGGCGTTGATGACCACATGCTCGCCCACAACGAGATCGCCAACGCCTCCTGCGGGCTTGACCTTGACGAAGCTGTCGATCACCGAGTGCGCCCCGATCACGATGCGGGTGCCACGCACCGAGTCTTCGATGTCGGCCAGGTGCGAGACTTTCGCCGAGGGATGGATGTCGATCACGCAAACACCTCCAACCGGGGGACCGCAACGGCAAACTGCCCACCCCAGGCACGTACATAGTCCAGTTGCGCCGTCACCTCCTCACGCAGGTTCCACGGCAGGATCAGCACGCGGTCGGGGCGGTGCGCGCGCAGGTGCGCCTCATCGACCACCGGGATGCGGCTGCCGGGCAGGTACTGCCCCTGCTTGGCAGGGTTGCGGTCCACCACATAGGGCAGCAGGTCGGCCCGCACGCCGGCAAAGTTGAGCAGGGTGTTGCCCTTGGCCGCCGCGCCATAGGCGCCCACCTGAAGGCCGCGCACATGGCAGTCGAGCAGAAAGGCCAGCAACTCGCGCTTGATGCGCAGTGCCTCGCCTTGCAGGCCGCCGTAGAACGCCGCCGACGACACACCGGCCGCCGCTTCCCGGGCCAGCAGCTCGCCCACCCGGCCATGTACCACGGGCGCGGCATCGCTGCGCTGGGCGAACACGCGCAGGCTGCCGCCGTGGGTGGGCAGCTCCTGCACGTCGGTCACCACAAGGCCGTTGGCGGCAAAGATGCGCTGCACTGCCGTGAGCGAGAGGTAGGAGAAATGCTCGTGGTACAGGGTGTCGAACTGGCACTGCTGCACCAGTTGCAGCAGGTGCGGAAACTCGAAGGTGGCCACGCCCTGCGGCTTGAGCAATACGGCAAAACCTGCGACGAAGTCGTTGATGTCGGGCACGTGGGCCAGCACATTGTTGGCCACCGTGAGATCGGCGGCGCGTCCCTGGGCCACCAGCTCACGGGCGAGCTTGACGCCGAAGAACTGCTCCACGACCTCGATGCCGCGCGCCCGGGCCGCCGCGGCCGTGCTGGCCGTTGGCTCCACGCCCAGGCAGGGGATGCCGCGCCCGGCCACGTACTGCAGCAGATAACCATCGTTCGCGGCCACCTCCACCACATGGCTGTGGGCACCCAGCGACAGGCGCTCTGCCATCTCCTGCACATAGGCCTTGGCATGGGCCAGCCAGCTGCTGGAGAACGAGCTGAAATACGCGTAGTCGGCATCGAACAGCGCATCGGCGGCCGCAAAGTCTTCGGTCTGCACCAGCCAGCAGTTCTCGCACACCAGGACCCGGAGCGGGTACCAGCGCTCGGGGGCATGCAGCGCGGGCTCGCGCAGGTAGGCATTGGAAGGCGGTGCCGTGCCCAGGTCTGCCATGGGCAGGGTCACGGGGGCGGCGCAGTGGCGGCATTGCATGGACAGAACTCGGTCAGGACAGCGGCAACCCGGTGAAACCGGGGGCCAGCAGGGGATGTTCGGCATCGCGCGGTGACCGCTCGGCCACGGGCAAGGGCCAGGCAATGGCCAGGCGGGGGTCGAGCGCATCGAGCCCGCCTTCCGAGGCGGGCGCATGGGGGGCGGAGTGCAGGTAGAGCATCTCGCAGCCGTCGGACAGGGCCTGGAAACCATGGGCAAAGCCGGGCGGGATGAGCAGGGCCCGGTGGTTGGCCGCCGACAGCTCGGTGCCGAACCATTGCAGAAAGGTCGGCGAGCCGGCCCTGAGGTCCACTGCCACGTCCCACACCGCACCGCGCAGGCAGCTCACCAGCTTGGCCTCGGCCGCCGGAGGATGCTGAAAGTGCAAGCCCCGCACCGTGCCGCGCTGGGCCGTCAGGGTATGGTTGATCTGCGCGATCGGCCAGGTCCAGCCCGCAGGCGCCAGGTCTTGCGCGCAGAACATGCGCGCCAGGAAGCCCCGGCTGTCCACGAGCGGCTGGCGCTGCACGGTCACCAGGCCCGCCAGCGGCGTGGGATCCAGGGTGAAGCGGCTCACGGGGCCGCCCCCGGCACGGCGGCGCACGCCTGCTCGTAGGCGTCCAGGTCGGACAGGCACAAGGCGCGCGCATCGGCGCCTGCGTGGTAGCCACGGTACCAGGCCATGGTGCGGCCCACGGCCTCGGCCAGCGGCCAGCAGGGGGTGATGCCCAGCAGATTGCGCGCGCGGGCCGTATCCAGGGCCAGCAGGCCCGCCTCGTGGGGGTTTCTGGCATCGCTCTGGTAGAGCACGGCGGCGGCGGGGTAGGCAGCCCCTGCCAGCTCGATGACCCGCCCGACGGTGGCCGCCTCCTGCGGTGCCGGGCCGAAGTTGTAGGCACCCGCGCTCGCGGGCTGCTCCCACAGCACCTGGGCCAGGCGCAGGTAGGCGGCCAGCGGCTCCAGCACATGCTGCCAGGGCCGGGTGGCGTGGGGGTTGCGCAGCACCAGGGTCTGGCCGGCAGACCAGGCGGCAGCAGCGTCGGGCAAAAGGCGCTCCGGCGCCCAGTCGCCGCCCCCGATCACGTTGCCGGCGCGGGCGGTGGCCACGGCCACCCCCTGCGCGGACAGGAAGGCATCGCGGTAGCTCGCCGTCACGATCTCGGCCGCGGCCTTGCTGGCGCTGTAGGGGTCGTGCCCTCCGAGCGCATCGTCTTCGCGGTAGGGGTACACCCATTCGCGGTTGCGGTAGACCTTGTCGGTGGTCACCACCAGCGCCACGCGCACGCCGGCCAGGCCGCGCAGGGCATCGAGCACGTGGGCCGTGCCCATGACGTTGGTGGCATAGGTGTCCAGCGGTGCGGCGTAGCTCGGTCGCACCAGGGCCTGTGCCGCCAGGTGCAGCACGATGTCCGGGCGGGCTGTCTGGACGAGGGCCGCCGTGGCACCCGCATCGCGCACATCACCGACATGGCTGTCCATGCCCTGCGCCACACCGGCCAGTGCAAACAGGCTGGGCTCGGTGGCCGGCGGCAGGGCCATGCCGGTGACCTGGGCTCCCAGGCGCTGCAGCCACAGGGCCAGCCAGCTGCCCTTGAAGCCCGTGTGCCCCGTGAGCAGCACGCGCTTGCCACGCCAGAAGTGGGGATCGGGCAATGCCATGCTCACCAGCACTTCCAGGGGGCCCGGCCGCTCTGCCAGAGTTCTTCGAGCAGGTTCTTCTCGCGCAGCGTGTCCATGGGCTGCCAGAAACCGTGGTGTTCAAACGCCATCAGCTCGCCATCGCGCGCCAGGCTTTCCATGGGTTGCGCTTCCCAGGGGGTGGCATCGCCTTCGATGCGGTCGAGCACCTCGGGCGACAGCACGAAGAACCCGCCATTGATCCAGCCGCCGTCGCCGCGTGGCTTTTCGACAAAGCCGCGCACGCCCTCCCCCTTGCCATCGCCGTCACGCACCAGCGCGCCGTAGCGGCCGGGCGGCAGCACCGCGGTCACCGTGGCCAGCTTGCCATGGGCGGCATGGAAGGCGAACTGCGCGGCCATATCCAGGTCGGCGACCCCATCGCCGTAGGTGAAGCAAAAGGGTTCTCCCTGCGGCAGGTACTCGCGCACGCGCTTGAGGCGCCCCCCGGTCAGCGTGGACTCGCCGGTGTCCACCAGCGTCACGCGCCAGGGCTCGGCATGGCGGTGGTGCACCTCCATGCGGTTCTCAGCCATGTCGAAGGTCACATCCGACATGTGCAGGAAGTAGTTGGCGAAATACTCCTTGATGATGTAGCCCTTGTAGCCCAGGCAGATGATGAATTCATTGACCCCATGGGCGGCATAGGTCTTCATGATGTGCCACAGGATGGGGCGCCCGCCGATCTCGATCATGGGCTTGGGGCGCAGGTGCGACTCTTCGGAAATGCGGGTGCCCAGGCCACCGGCCAGCAACACGGCTTTCATGGGTGACACGCCCCTGCTGTGCGGGCATCCTCAAACCGGCCTGTCTTCATATATAGATCACCTGTGTCCATGGGGTCTTGCCAAATCTGGCGTCCTAAAGCCCTACTATTGCGCAGCATAAACACTGCGGGCGTTTCCGAAATCGGGAAAACCGACGGAAAAACCACGCAACCCGCCCAACCGAGCGAAGTGACAGGCGCTTTCCCGCTTGCTCGCAGGACTGGTTCGCGCACAATCAGATACAGTAAAACCAGCGATACGGCCCGGCGCCGTGTCTCCACCGCAACCGCCCAGCCCTGCCTGGCGCCCGCCAAAACAAACTGAATCAGCATGTTCGTCATCATTGGCTACGTCGTCAGCATGGTCTGTATCTTCGGTGTGTACATCGTGCACGGCGGGAACATCCAGGTGATCTTGAAAGCATTGCCTTTCGAGCTCATCACCATTGGCGGCAGCGCCATGGGCGCCTTCGTGGTGAACAACCAGCCCAAGGTGCTCAAGGCCACGCTCAAGGCCGTTCCGGCCGCCCTCAAGGGCTCCAAGTACACCAAGGCGCGCTACATGGAGCTGCTGGCCATGCTGTACGACATCCTGCAAAAGGCCCGCAAGGAAGGCCTGATGGCCATCGAAAAGGATGTGGAAGCCCCCCATGAGTCGGAGATCTTCAAGAAGTACCCCACGGTGGGCAGCGACCACCATGTGATCGAGTTCACCACCGACTACCTGCGCATGATGGTCTCGGGCAACCTCAACTCGCACGAGATCGAGGCCCTGATGGACAACGAGATCGACACCCACCACCAGGAGGCCCATGCCCCGGTCGCGGCCATTGCCCGGCTGGCCGGTGCCCTGCCCGCCTTCGGCATCGTGGCCGCCGTGCTGGGGGTGGTGAACACCATGGGCTCGGTGGGGCAACCCCCGTCGGTGCTGGGCGGCATGATCGCCTCGGCGCTGGTGGGCACCTTCCTGGGGATCTTGCTGG
The DNA here is from genome assembly GCF_034519795.1 of Acidovorax sp. Taxonomy (GTDB): domain Bacteria; phylum Pseudomonadota; class Gammaproteobacteria; order Burkholderiales; family Burkholderiaceae_C; genus Acidovorax. Next base: position 282,036 of record NZ_JAXHOB010000003.1, on the reverse strand, counting down.
CCTATGGCTTCGTGGAGCCCCTGGGCGGCCTGATGGAACAGAAGACCGAAGATGCCGCCAAGGAATTCCTGTGCATCAAGTCCACCCTGCTGGCCAGCATGCAGGGCTACAACCCTGCCACGGCCATCGAATTTGGCCGCAAGGTGTTGTTCTCCACCGACAGACCGACCTTCGCGGAACTTGAAGGACACGTGAAGGGCAAGAAGTAAGCCCACACTACCATGGCAGAAAAGAAGCTCCAGCCGATCATCATCAAGCGCGTCAAGAAGGGCGGCCATGCCGTCCATGGCGGCGCCTGGAAGATCGCCTATGCCGACTTCGTGACGGCGATGATGGCCTTCTTCCTGCTGATGTGGCTGCTGGGCTCCACCGCCAAGGGGGAGCTGCAGGGGATTTCCGCGTACTTCAGCTCTCCGCTCAAGGTGGCCATGACCGGCGGAGACGGCGCGGGCAACAGCTCCAGCGTGATCCCGGGCGGAGGCAATGACCTGTCCAAGGTGCACGGCCAGGTGCGCCGCTCCGACTCCGAACCCGACAACAACCGCAAGGCCAGCATCGACAACGCACGCGCCGAGCGCGCCAAGCAGGACCAGGAGCGCATCAAGGCACTGCAGGCCAAGATCGATGCCCTGATCACCGAGAACCCGCGCCTGAACGAGTACAAGTCGCAGATCCGCATCGATGTCACGCCCGACGGGCTGCAGATCCAGATCGTGGACGACCAGAACCGCCCCATGTTCGACAGCGGCAGCGCGCTGGTGAAACCCTATATGCGCGATATCCTGCGCGAGATCGGCGCCGCGCTGGGCGGGGTGGAAAACCGCATCAGCCTGGCCGGCCACACCGATGCCGTTCCCTATGGCAACAGCGAGCGCGGCTACAGCAATTGGGAATTGTCGGCCGACCGGGCCAATGCCTCGCGCCGCGAGCTGGTGTCTGCCGGCATGCCCGACGCCAAGCTGGGCCGCGTGGTGGGCCTTGCCGCCAGCGATCTGCTCGAACCCACGAATCCACGCGCACCCGCCAATCGCCGTATTACCATCACGGTGCTGACCCGAGAGGCCGAAGAACGCCTCATGGGCAAGGGGACTCCTGCGGCGGCAAGCGCTCCAGCAGAGCTGCCGACGGAAAAGCGCGAAAATCCAACGCCTGGCGGGTGATCGTTACGACTTGTCACCAAACCTGCCACACTTGACAATACAACCAGCCTATTTCGACCGAAAGGGTCCCACGTGACCACAGCCCTTCGCTTCTTGATCGTTGACGACTTCTCCACCATGCGGCGCATCGTCCGCAATCTGCTCAAGGAGAGCGGATTTGCCGATGCGGACGAGGCCGAGGACGGCGTCGCCGCGCTGAACAAACTGCGCAACAGCAAGTTTGATTTCGTGGTGACGGACATCAACATGCCCAACATGAACGGTTTCCAGCTTCTGGCGGAAATCAAGAAAGACGACAAGCTCAAGCACCTTCCGGTGCTGATGGTGACCGCCGAAGCCCGCAAGGAAGACATCGTTGCGGCCGCCCAGGGCGGTGCTGCCGGGTACATCGTCAAGCCTTTCACCAAGGCCACGCTGGAGGAAAAGGTCCTGCTGATCCTCAAGAAAATGGGAATGTGACGCCATGGAAACACCAGACGCCCCCCAGGGTGAACCCACGGCCGACGTTCACCACAAGATCGGTCTGCTGACCCGCCAGCTGCATGATTCGCTCAACGAACTGGGCTATGCCGACAAGCTGCGCGGCTCCATGGGCGAGCTGCCGGACGCCCAGAGTCGCCTGTCCTACATAGCCCGCCTCACGGGCGAGGCGGCCGAAAAGGTGCTCAACCGGGTCGAGCAGGCCAAGGCACAGCACGACTTCATCGCCGCCGAGACGCGCCGCGTGGTCGCCTCGCTGGTGAAAGACCCGGTGGCCGCCGTGGCCAAGGGCGAGATCATGAACTTCCTGACCGACGTGGAACGCGTCACCATGGAAGCGGATACGCACCTGACCGAAATCATGATGGCGCAGGATTTCCACGACCTCACGGGCCAGGTGATCGCCCGGGTGGTCAACCTGGCCGCCACCATCGAAGAGCAGCTGGTGCAGTTGCTGATCCAGACCGCCCCGCCCACTGCCAACGTGCCCGCCGCCTTGGTGGAGCCACCGCGCGAGCACCTCGCCGGCCCCGTGGTGGACCCGGACAACACCCCCGACATCGTGACCGACCAGTCCCAGGTGGACGACCTGCTGGCCAGCCTGGGCTTCTGACCCGGCATCCTTCCAACCGGCCCGGCGCAGCGACGCCAGCCGATGCCCGCGCGCTCCGCGCTGTGCGGCAATGACAAGGTACCAGGAGGCTGTCGGACTTGGAAATCGTCGGCTGCAAATCGGCCGCAGCGGCCCATTTTTCACCGCCTTTTTGCCCCATAGCCTGGCTATGGCGCTGCAAATCCGGCAAAAAAAGCCCTCGCTGAGACCGATTTTCGCTTTCGACGCTCCAAGTCCGGCAGCCTCCTAGGGAAAAGGGGCCTGCAGCCGCCCTTTATCCGTCTTTAGATTTCCGGGTCGCTCACGACAATGGCAGGACACAAGTTGTCACGCCATCATGGAATCCAGCCAAGAAAAAAGCCTACCGGCGTCCGAGCGAAAGCTGCAAAAAGCACGCACGGACGGGCAGGGTGCGCGCTCGCGCGATCTGTCCCACCTGGCCATTCTGGGTGCGGGTGGCGGCGCCATGCTGGTTCTGGCCCCGACACTCATGGAGCACCTGCAGCAGGCCATGGGCCACCAGCTGGTGTTCGACGCCCGCACCGTGATGGCACCCGCCACCATGCTGGACCGCCTGCGCACCATGGTCATCGTGGGCCTGATCGCCAGCACCCTGTTTGCCCTGCTCACCAGCGGCGCCGCGCTGCTCAGCGCCATCGGCGCCGGCGGCTGGATCTTCAGCATGAAGCCCATCAGCCCCCAGTTCAACCGCCTGAACCCGCTGTCCGGGGTGGCGAACCTGTTTGCCAAGCAGCAGATGGCCAACGTGGCCAAGATGATCCTGATGACGGCCATCATCTCCGCCGTGGCCTGGCACTACATGGCCGGCAGCATCGAGCGCGTGGCCATGCTGGTGCTGCAGCCCTCGCCCATGGCGATCCGCCAAATGTCCGAATGGCTGGTCTCCGGCGTCAGCCTGATGCTGCTGGTGGTCTTCATGGCGGCGCTGATCGACGTGCCGCTGCAGGCGTACTTCTTCAAGGCGCGCCTGAAGATGTCGCACGAGGAAGTCAAGCAGGAGCACAAGGAATCCGATGGCGACCCGCACACCAAGGGCCGCATTCGCCAGAAACAGCGCGAGATGGCCGACGGCGCCAGCGTGGCCGCCGTGCCCAAGGCGGACTTCGTGGTGATGAACCCCACCCACTATGCCGTGGCGCTGAAGTACGACGACAAGACCATGGCCGCGCCGCAGGTGATCTCGCGCGGCACCGACCTCACCGCCATGCGCATCCGCGACCTGGCCCGCGCCCACGATGTGCCCGTGCTGCAGTCGCCCATGCTGGCGCGCGCCCTGTACGCACACGCCGAGATCGACCAGGCCATCCCGGCCACGCTGTATGCCGCCGTGGCGCAGGTGCTGGCCTATGTCTACCGCCTCAAGGCCGCGCTGCGCGGCGAAGGGCAGATGCCCGATGAACTGGTCGAACCCTACGTTCCCCCTGAGCTCGATCCGCTGAACAAGACGTCGTCCACCGTGCAAGGCACCGCCCCATGAACAATTCCATGAATTCCCTTCGGCTGTGGGCTGGCAAGAACACATCGGCCTTCCAGGGCATGTCGGCGCCGTTGCTGGTGGTGGCCATCCTGGCCCTGATGGTGCTGCCCATCCCGCCGTGGCTGCTGGACACCTTCTTCACGCTGAACATCGCCGTGGCGCTGATGGTGATGATGGTCTCGGCCTACATGATCCGGCCGCTGGACTTTGCCGCCTTTCCCTCGGTGCTGCTGCTCACCACGCTGATGCGCCTGTCGCTGAACGTGGCATCCACCCGCGTCGTGTTGCTCGAAGGCCACACCGGACCCGGTGCCGCCGGTGCCGTGATCGAGGCCTTCGGCCACTTCCTGATCGGCGGCAACTTCGCCGTCGGCCTGATCGTGTTCGCGATCCTGGTGGTGATCAACTTCGTCGTGATCACCAAGGGGGCCGAGCGCATTGCCGAAGTGTCGGCCCGCTTCACGCTGGATGCCATGCCCGGCAAGCAGATGGCGGTGGACGCCGACCTCAACGCCGGCCTGATCGACGAGAAGGAAGCCAAGCGCCGCCGCGCCGAAGTGGGCGAGGAAGCCAATTTCTTCGGCTCCATGGACGGCGCCTCCAAGTTCGTGCGCGGCGATGCCGTCGCCGGCATCCTGATCCTCTTGATCAACATCATCGGCGGCTTCGCCATCGGCGTGCTGCAGCACGACCTCACGGCCAAGCAGGCCGCCGACAGCTACATCCTGCTGGCCATCGGTGATGCCCTGGTCGCCCAGATCCCCGGGCTCCTGATCTCGGTGGCCGCTGCCATGGTGATCTCGCGCGTGGGCAAGGAACAGGACATGGGCCGCCAGATCGTGCAGCAGCTGTTCATGTCGCCGCGCGTGCTGGGCGTCACCGCCGGCATCCTGATCCTGCTCGGAGTCATCCCCGGCATGCCGCACCTGGTGTTCCTGATCACCGGCGCCCTGCTCGGGTACTGGGCCTGGTCCCTGTACCGCCGCCAGCAGGTGCCCGAGGAAGTGGCACCGCCCCCGCCCGTGGCCACCGACGGCGAAGCCACCTGGGACGACCTGCAGCCCGTGGACCTGCTCGGCCTGGAACTGGGCTACCGCCTGATCACCCTGGTCGACAAGAGCCGCCAGGGCGACCTGCTGACCCGCATCAAGGGCGTGCGCCGCAAGTTCGCGCAGGAAGTGGGCTTTTTGCCCCCTGCCGTGCACGTGCGCGACAACCTGGAGCTCAAGCCCAGCGGCTACCGCATCACCCTGCGCGGCGTGGTGGTCGGCGAAGGCGAAGCCTTCCCCGGCATGTTCCTGGCCATCAACCCCGGCGGCATCACCACGCCGCTGATCGGCACCCCGACCACCGACCCCGCTTTCGGCCTGCCAGCACACTGGATCGACGACCGGCAGAAGGAAGCGGCGCAAATGGCCGGCTTTACGGTCGTTGATTCGGAAACCGTGATGGCGACGCATTTGTCACACTTGATGCAAGTGCAGGCAGCCAAGTTGCTGAGCCGCACGGAAACGCAGCAACTCGTGGAACACGTCGCCAAACTGGCCCCCAAGCTCATCGAAGAAGTCGTCCCGAAAATGGTCTCCATCGCCACGTTCCAGAAAGTCCTCCAGCTGCTGCTGGAAGAGTCTGTGCACATCCGCGATATCCGCACCATCATCGAAACCCTGGCCGAGCATGCCGGCGGCATCTCCGACCCGGTGGAACTGGCGCGCCGCGTGCGCATCGCCCTGTCGCCGGCCATCGTGCAACAGATCTACGGCCCGACACGCGAACTCAACGTCATCGCCATCGAACCCGGTCTGGAGCGCCTGCTCGTGCAGGCCCTGGGCAACACCGCCAGCCCGGCACTGGACCCCGGCGTGGCCGACATCCTGACCCAGAAGGCCGCTGAAGTGGCCCTGCGGCAGGAAGAAATGGGCCTGCCCGCCTGCCTGCTCGTTCCCGACCAGATCCGCAATGCGATCTCCCGCCTGGTGCGCCGCGTGGCACCCCGCCTGCAGGTCCTTGCCCACAGTGAAATTCCCGAGACCCACACCATCCGTATTGGGCCCATCCTCAAAGGTGCATCATGAACATCAAACGCTTTCACGCTGCCACGTCCCGTGAAGCACTGGCCAAAGCGCGCATGGCCTTTGGCGAGGGTACGCTGATCCTGTCCAACCGCCCGACCGCCAACGGCGTGGAAGTGATGGCCACGGCCGAGGACACGCTCTCGTCGCTGGACAGCGCCGCTGCGGCCAGGCAGTTGAGCGCCCCCTCGCCCCTGGCACAGGCCAGCCAGCGCCAGCAGATGCAGCAACAGCAGCCCCGCGCAGCGCAGCCTGCGGCCGCGGCCCAGCGCAACCCGGTGGAGGAAGACACCGAGCAGTTGGCCATGAGCACCCTGTCCTTCCAGGACTATGTGCGCGAGCGCATGCTGCGCCGCCGCCATGAGGCCATCAGCGGCCCCTCCGACCCGGTTCCCATGATGGAGCGCAGCCGCGACCGCGCTGCCGAACTGGCCCGCGAGCGACCTGCGGCCCAGGTGGCGCGCCACAACCCGCTGCGCTCGATTCCCATGGACCTGCCGGAGCCCGCACCCCGCAGGCAGCAGCGCCAGGACGCACCCTCGCTCTCGAATGCACAGGTGAACAACCAGCAGAACCTGATGAACGAGCTGCACTCGATGAAGGAGTTGATCGAGGACCGCTTCAACACGCTGGCCTGGCTGGGCCAGGCGCGCCAGAATCCGATCCAGTCGAACCTGATGCTCAAGATGATCCGGGCCGGCTACTCGCCCGCCCTGGCGCGCGCCGTGCTCGAGCGCTTGCCCGAGGACCTGTCGGCCGGCGAGTCCGTGCGCTGGCTCATGGACGTGCTGGAGCGCAACCTCAAGACCGATGCAGGCGCGCCTCCCCTGTACGAGCAGGGAGGCATCTTCGCCATGGTGGGCTCCACCGGCGTCGGCAAGACCACCACCACCGCCAAGCTGGCGGCCCTGTGCGCGCGCATCCACGGCCCCGGCAGCGTGGGCCTGATCACCCTGGACACCTACCGCGTGGGCGCCCACGAACAGCTGCGCACCTATGGCCGCATGCTGGGCATCGTGGCCCACCTGGCCCATGACCGTGCGGCGCTGCAGGACCTGCTGGGCCTGCTCAGCGGCAAGAAGATGGTCCTGATCGACACCACCGGCGTCGCCCCGCGCGACCCGCGCAAGCGCGACATGCTCGACGTGCTTGACCTGCCCCATGTCAACCGCCTGCTGGTGCTCAACGCCGGCTGCCATGGCGACACCCTGGACGACGTGCTGACCTCGTTCAAGACCAATGGCTCGCAGCAGGCCATCCTGTCCAAGGTGGACGAAGCCGTGAAGCTCGGCCCCTCCATCGACGCGCTGATCCGCCACCAGATGGTGCTGCGCGGTGTGACCAACGGCCAGCGCGTGCCCGAGGACTGGGAAGCCGCCGACGCCCACCAGCTCATCGGCACCTCGATGCGTGCGCCGGTCAAGTCACCGTTCGACCCCAAGGCCAGCGACCTGAATTTCTTCTTCTCGCACTCTCCCGAAATGGCAACCGACAGGGGGTTGGTCGATGCTTGATACCGGCTTTCACCAGGCTGCGGGGCTGCAAAGCTTCACCCCGCAAACCGAATTGCGCGTGCTGGCCGTGGCCAGCCAGGAACAGGCCGGCAGCGGCCTGGAGACCCTGTGGCAGGTCTGCGCCAGCCTGCAGCGGATGGGCTACCCGGTGGTGGTGCTCGACGCCACCGGCTACGAGACCGACGATTCCCCTGGCCTGTACCATCTGCTGCGCCGGGCACCCTGGCACGACGGCATGGACCAGGGCGCCGCGGCCTCCTCCCTGGCGGTGATCCCCGCTGCACGGGGTCTGTGGCAGATCACCCGGGCCGACCGCCCGGCCCATGTCTCGCCGCTGCAGGACATCCAGCCCTACGTGCGCGCCTACAGCATCCTGGTGCTGCACGCCCCGCCCCCTCTGCTGGGCCAGTTGCTCACCCACACCCGGACCACACCGCTGATGGTGATGGAGGGCGGCGCCGCAGGCGTGCTCACAACGTACAAAAGCTTGAAGCAGATGGCCCAGCACACGGGCCTTTCCTGCACCGTGGCGGCCTTGGTGCGCGGGTCGGGTGCGGCCGAGCGCCGCAAGACCCTTGCAGCATTGCAGACATTGCAGGACTGCGCCGAGCGCCACCTGGGCGGTCAGGTGCACACTACCGCCGTCTCCACCCAGAATCCCCAGGACCTGCAGCGCCTGGCCTTGCAACTGCTGGAAAACGCGGGCACCATCAATGGAACGATGGCAGCTGCCGCTGCAATTGCATCCAGCAATTTCGCCGGTACGCCGGCAGCTGCACACCTCGTTCGGAGCCACTGATCTGATGTACACCGCCAAAGGCCAGCTTGACCGTGATGCGATGATTCGCCAGCACGTGCCCCTGGTACGGCGGATCGCGCACCACATGATCGCCAAGCTGCCTCCCAATGTGGAGCTCGACGACCTGATCCAGGTCGGCATGATGGGCCTGGCGGAAGCCCTCTCGCGCTACGAAGCCGCCCAGGGCGTGCAGTTCGAGACCTTTGCCACCCAGCGCATCCGCGGCGCCATGCTCGATGAGCTGCGCGAGGGGGACTGGATGTCGCGCAGCTCGCGCAAGAGCCAGAAGGACATCGAGCAGGCCGTCAACCGGCTGGAGCAGCGCCTGGGTCGCAGTCCGCTCGAATCGGAGATCGCCACCGAGATGGGCATGCCCCTTCCCGAGTACCAGAACCTGCTGGGACGGGTGCGGGGCACGCAGCTCGTGTACCTGGAGGACATGACCCACGGCAATGACGAGGACGATGGTTTCCTCGACCGCCATGTGGGCGACGAGACGGCCAATCCGCTCGAGATGCTGCGCGACCACCGCCTGCGCTCGGCCCTGGTCACGGCCATCGAATCGCTGCCCGAGCGCGAGCAGCACATCATGGGCATGTACTACGAGCACGACATGAATCTCAAGGAGATCGCGGCCGTGCTCGGGGTCACCGAATCCCGCGTCTGCCAGCTGCACAGCCAGTCGATCGCCCGATTGCGGGCGAAGATGCGCAGTCACTAGGGCCTGTTCACACTGATTTCGGGGTCGCGAAATCAGTGTGAACAGGCCCTGGTACATCCCCCTGAGGCGCTGACGCGCCTTCACCCCTTCTCTCGAATTACTGCGTAATTCGGGAAGGGGGACGCAGCCAGTGCGGCGGGGCGGCCCTTGCACGGCTGCCCTGGTATGGGGCAGCGCGCTATCCACGGCCTGATCCTGGCGCTCGCGCGCCACGGAGCACAGGGGCTATGGACCAATACCACGGAAAATTGTGACCTCACACTGCGCCCGCAGCGCGCGCCGTTCAGCCTGCCGAGCGGTAGATCTTGGCGATGCCGGCGGCTTGTTGCTTGCCGCCCAGGCCGTTGCCGTAGGTGGCGTTGGCCGAGCTGTCCTGGGAGGGGACGAGGACGGCGGTCTGGCGGTCGGTGATGGCGGCCAGGCGGGCCAGGCTTTCGCGGTGCACCACCAGGGTGGCGGCGATGGCATCCATGCGGGCCTTGAGGGTGGGGGTGATGCTGCTCACCTGCTGGCGCGACAGGTCCAGCGCATACGAAAAACGGGCTGCGGCGTCGCGCAGCCCGGTGCTTGCTTGTTCGAGGGTGGGGGCATCGGCCTTGAGCAGGGCGGCAGACACCATTTCGATGTGCTGCTCAACGGCCTGCAGGGCGTCTTCCAAAGGCGTGGTCACGGGCGGTCCTGGTGGATGCGGGCCGGTGACGCCGGGAAGACAGCGGTCACGCTAGCCGCGCGAACGGGAAAAAATCTCTTGGGCGTTGGCCAGCAGCTTGTCAGCAATCGCGCCGGCGCTGACCGTGAACGTACCCTTTTCGATGGCGGCGCGCACTGCGGCCACCTTCTTGGTGTCGAAATCGCTGGCCGCGCGGCCGGCGGGGTCCAGGGCACGGGCAGCCGTGGAAACCGTCACAGGCACGCCAGCAGCCTGGGCTGCCGTGCTGCCTTTGGCCACTCCCTCGGGTGTCGCAGGGGCTGCAGCGGGGGCCTTGGCCTGCTTGGCCTGCCCCGTTTGCGCCAGTGCGCCCGGAAGTTCCGGTTGTTGACCTATCTTCATCGCCTTCTCCAGCACTCCGATGACACGGAGCTCGTAGCAATGTTTTCGACCCTTCGGCGCTGGACTTTAGCTGTTTATGCAGGGGGATGAATCAAAGGGTAACGTCAACCGTTCCATTTTCACCCACAATACCAGATATTGTGCGGCCATTGTCCATGCGCACTCGCACAGTCTGGCCCACGGCCCCTGCGGTGAGTGCCTGCCCTGCCGAGGTTACCGCATAACCCGGCCCTTGTGCCACCACCCGCACCTGGGCGCCGGCCTTGAAGAGGTTCGGTGCCCGCACCATCGGCTGGCGCAGGGCCTGCCCCGCCACCAGGGGGCGCGAAGCGATCTGGCCGACCCACTGGTCGGGATTGGCCACGACCGGGGCTGCATCGGCCGCCCAGTCCACTTCGGCTTCGGTGGCGTCGTTGGCGCTCAGCACCGCACCGGACGCCACGTTGCCCGTCAGCACCCATGCGGGCCCCCAGGCCTTGACCGTGATGGGCAGGAACACATTCCAGGCGGTCTGCCCCTCCACGCAGCGCAGGCCCAGCCGGGTGCGGCCCCACAAGCGCGATCCCGCCGGCAGATAGGGCTCGACGCGGGCACAGGGCGCCAGGCGCAGCCGGGTGTCCAGCGCACCAATGCTCACCTCCATGCGCAGCGGCAGGCCCGCAGGCTGGTTGCGCGTGATGGCGTCGTCCAGCCAGCGCTGGGTCAGGGCGGGCAGGTCCGCTGCGGGGTCGGCCACGGCCTGGGCCTGGGCCAGGCCGGCCGCAGATACGCAGGCCAGCGCGGCCAGTGCTGCACGGCCGGCGGTGGACAGGGATGGAAATGTGGATGCCATGGGGCGCCTCCTGGTACGTCAATGCGGCCCTGCGACACGGTGCAAGGGCCATTTCACGACCACCACTGTAGGCCTTGTGGCACTGAGCGAAACCCCGAACTGCGGCGGCAAACGCGGGCTCTTCGCGCTTTAGAAAATCCGGGCGGTTTTCATAATCGAGCCACGCCAGAAAACCATTTTTGCTGGCGCTTTCGCAACCTGGACGTGAGGCAGACATGCTTGACAAGATGACCAACCGGCTGGACTTCCACGGCAACGCACTGATACTGCGTGCCGAGCGCCAGCGTGCCATCGCCAGCAACATCGCCAATGCCGACACCCCCGGCTACGTCGCACGCGACTTCAAGTTCTCCGACGCGCTGAGCAACGCCACGGGCGAGCGCTCCTCGTTCACCGAATCGCCACGCCGCCTGTCCACCACCACCGTGGGCGGCTCCGGCTACACCAGCGAGCGGCCCACGGTCACCATCGGCACCGATCCACGGCACATCATCGCCTCCTCTGCGGATCCGGGCTCTTCGGCCGAGCTGGGGAGCAAGGGCAAGCTGGCCTATTCCCTGCAGACCCAGCCCAGCCTGGACAACAACTCGGTGGACCTGGACCGCGAACGCGCCGCCTTCGTGGACAACGCCGTGCGCTACGAGGCCACGCTGCGCTTCATCAACGGCAACGCCAAGACCATGCTCAGCGCCATCCAGGGCCAGTAAGCCCCATAGCCACCCAAGAGGCACTCCACCATGTCCATGTTCTCCATCTTCAACGTCTCGGGCAGCGCCATCAGCGCGCAGTCCCAGCGCCTGAACGTCGTGGCCAGCAACCTGGCCAACGTCGATGCGGTGGCCGGCCCCGACGGCAAGGCCTACCAGGCCCGCCAGGTGGTCTTTCGCACCACCAACATGGGCGAACAGGGTTCGGACGGCGTGCGCGTGAGCGCCATCACCGAAAGCAATGTGCCCGGCCGCAAGATCCACAACCCCAGCCACCCCTCCGCCGACGAGCAGGGCTATGTGACCCATTCCAACGTCAACGCCGTCGAGGAGATGGTGAACATGATTTCAGCGTCGCGCTCGTACCAGAACAACGTCGAGGTGATGAACACGGCCAAGTCACTTCTGCTCAAGACCCTGCAGATGGGCCAGTAACCCCGGGAGACCCTCGCCATGATCCTCAGCGCCACCAATGCCGCCACGACCGCCGACACCGCCAACGCCAAGGCGACGGCGGCCAACGACCCCGCCGCGTCCCAGGACCGGTTCCTCAAGCTGCTCGTTGCGCAGCTCAACAACCAGGACCCGATGAACCCGCTGGACAACGCCCAGATGACCTCGCAGATCGCGCAGATCAACACGGTCACCGGCATCCAGCAGCTCAATACCACCATGGCCAGCATGGCCGCCCAGTTCAACTCGCTGCAGGTCATGCAGGGCACGACCCTGGTCGGGCGCAATGTGCTGACCGAGGGTTCGGGCATCACCGTTGCCGACAACGTGGGCAAGGCCGGCTTCGAGATCGCCTATCCAGCCACCAAAGTGGAGGTGGAAATCGTGACGCCCGGCGGCCAGGTGGTCGACACCGTGGACCTGGGCCCCAAGGACATGGGCCGCCACAACTTCGAATGGGACGCCAGCGGCTACAAGGGCTCCACCGAAGGCCTGCAGTTCCGCGTCAAGGCCGTCAACGGCGCCACCACGCTCGAATACACGGGGCTCACCCAGTCCAAGGTCACGGCGGCGGGTGCCACCGATGGCCAGCTCGTGCTCACGCTGGCCAACGGCAAGAACATCAACTACAGCCAGATCAAGTCCATTGTCTGACGACGGACCCCGGCTGCCCCTCCCCCGATCCCCCGCATACGCCCCTCCAAGGAGAACACCATGGGTTTCCAGCAAGGCCTCTCCGGCCTGAACGCCGCCAGCAAGAACCTGGACGTCATCGGCCACAACATCGCCAACTCCAACACCGTGGGCTTCAAGGCATCGCGCGCCGAATTCGCGGAAATGGTGGCCAATGCCATCGGCTCGGCCGGCGGCACCAATGCCGGCATCGGGGTGGAGACGGCCGCCGTGGCCCAACAGTTCACGCAGGGCAACCTGACCATCACCGGCAACAGCCTGGACGTGGCGATCAACGGCAACGGGTTCTTCACGCTGCAACTGCCCGATGGCTCCGCCGCCTACTCCCGCGCCGGCAACTTCAAGCTGGACAAGGAAGGCAACATGGTGACCAATGACAACGCCAAGGTCATGGGCTACCCCATCGACCCCACCACGGGCCTGCGCACAGGCACCGACCCGATCCCCATGGTCTTCCCCACCTCGGAGCCCATCCCCGCCAGGCAGACCACCCGGATCGACGCCGCCTTCAACCTGGATGCGCGTGCCACCGATGCCGCCGGCGACCCGGCCGCCACGCCGCCCGTGCCCGCCACGCCGCGCGCCACCTACGGCACCTCGATCAACGTGTTCGACAGCCAGGGCGTGGCCAAGCCGGTCAACCTGTACTTCCAGAAGACCGCCACGGACAATACCTGGGACGTGTACGACGCCCTCGACGACCCCACGGCCGTGCCGCCCGTGGTGGCCACGGCCATCGGCCAGATCACCTTCGACAACAACGGCGTGATCACCGGCCCGGCCGCCACGCCACCGGCCACCGGCTTTGCGCTGACGCTGAACGTCAACCCCACCCCGCCCAACCCGAACAACCTGCCCGCCTACGACGTCGAGGTGAACCTGGACAACGTGACGCAGTTCGGCCGCAAGTTCTCGGTCTCCGACCTCTCGCAGGACGGCTACACCGCTGGCGACCTGACGGGCATCAATGTCGAGAACAACGGCATGATCATGACGCGCTACTCCAACGGCGTCACGCGGGCCGAAGGCCAGATCGCGCTGTCGAGCTTCCGCAACACGCAGGGCCTGGCCTCGGTGGGCGGCAACAACTGGGTAGCCACCTTCGAATCGGGCCAGCCCGTCATGGGCACCGCCACCGATGGCAACTTCGGCGCGCTGCGCTCGGGCGCGCTGGAAGACTCCAACGTGGACCTCACGGCCGAGCTCGTGAACATGATGACCGCGCAGCGCACCTACCAGGCCAATGCGCAGACCATCAAGACACAAGACCAGGTGATGTCCACCCTGGTGAACCTGCGCTGACCCGCCCCTGACCCCCTGACCGGAAGCCGCCATGGACCGCATCATCTACACCTCCATGACAGGGGCCAGCGCCGCCGCCCACCGGCAGTCGGTGCTGGCCAACAACCTGGCCAATGCGTCCACCAACGGCTTTCGTGCGGAGATGTCCACCTTCCGCTCCGTCCCGCTGCAGGGCGATGGCTCCACCACGCGCGTGTTTGCGCTGGAGGCCACCTCGGGCCATGTGGACACGCCCGGCCCCGTGCAGCGCACGGGCCGCGCCCTCGATGCCATGCCCATCGGCCAATCCTGGTTCGCCGTGCAGGGCCTCGATGGCGTGGAAGCCTATACCCGCAACGGTGGCCTGGAGGTTTCGCCCACCGGCGCCCTGCTCACCAACACCGGCCTGCCCGTGCTGTCGGACGGCGGCGGCCCCATCGACGTGCCACCCGGCTCGGAAGTCTCCCTGGGCTCGGACGGCACCATCACCGCCAAGACGGCGGGCCAGCCCGCAGCCGCCATCGGCCGCCTGAAGCTGGCCACGCCCACACCCGAAGACCCGCTCAGGCGCGGCGACGACGGGCTGTTCCGCACCACCTCGGGCGATCCGATCCCCAACGACGCCAACGCACGCCTGCTGGCGGGGGCGATCGAAGGCTCCAACGTGAATGCCGTGGAAACCATGGTCGGCATGATCGCCGCCTCGCGCCAGTTCGAGCAGCAGATCAAGATGCTGCAGACCGCCGAGACCAATGACAAGGCCGCCAGCCAGTTGCTGAGCATCAACGGCTGACCCCCCCAGCCCTTAGGAAAACGCCATGATCAACTCCCTGTGGATCGCCAAGACCGGCATGGAAGCCCAGCAGACCCAGTTGGACGTCATCTCCCACAACCTGGCCAATGTGTCCACCACCGGCTACAAGCGCGCCAATGCGGTGTTCGAGGACCTGATCTACCAGAACCTGCGCCAGGTGGGTGCCCAGACCACCGAGCAGAACCAGTTGCCCACCGGCCTGCACCTGGGCCTGGGTGTGCGCACCGTGGCCACAGCCCGCAACTTCATGCAGGGCAGCATGCAGCAGTCCAACAACAACCTGGACGTGGCCATCAAGGGCAATGGCTTTTTCGAGGTCACGCAGCCGGACGGCACCATCGGCTACACCCGCGACGGCTCGTTCCAGCTCGACTCGCAGGGCCGCCTGGTGAACTCCAGCGGCCTGCCGATCGCCAACGGCATCACCGTGCCGCCGAACGCCACCAGCGTGACCATCAGCGCCGAAGGCGCCGTGTCCGCGACGGTCCCGGGCAACACCGCACCGCAGCCCCTGGGCAACCTCGCCATGTCCACCTTCGTGAACCCGGGCGGCCTGGAGCCGCGCGGGCAGAACCTGTTCATCGAGACCGCCGCCTCGGGCCAGCCCCAGCAGGGCACGCCCGGCACCAACGGTCTGGGCACGGTCTTGCAGGGCTACCTCGAAACCTCCAACGTGAACGTGGTGCAGGAGCTGGTGACCATGATCCAGACCCAGCGCGCCTACGAGATGAATTCCAAGGCCATCCAGACTTCGGACCAGATGCTGGCCAAGCTCAGCCAGATGTAACAAGGCCACCAGCCATTCCGCCAGGACCTTCGCCATGACATTCCTCCACGCCATCGGCCAGGCTGCCCGCAGCCGCATTGTTGCATTGCCGGCGCTCGCCGCCGCCTTGCTGAGCGCAGGCTGCGCCAGCATGTCCCCGCCTCCGCCGGTGGACATCCTGCCCACCGCGCCCCCCCCGCTGACCATGGCACCGCGCACACCGCCACCGGTCACCGGCGGCCTGTTCCACAGCGCCAGCTACCGCCCTTCGTTCGAGGACCGGCGCGCGCGCCTGGTGGGCGACAACGTCACCATCCAGATCGTGGAGAACGTGACGGCCAGCCAGAAGTCCTCCTCCACCGTGGACCGCACCTCCAAGGTCAGCAGTGGCGTGACGGCGCTGCCATTCACCGGCCAGAAGTTCACCGACAAGCTGGGCGTGGGCGCCAACTCCGAAAATGCCTTCGAAGGCAAGGGCGGCACGGAAAGCGCCAACACCTTCCAGGGCTCTATCACGGCCACCGTCATCGACGTGCTGCCCAACGGCCACCTGGTCGTGGCCGGTGAAAAGCAGATCGGCGTGAACCAGAACGTGGACGTGCTGCGCTTCTCCGGCACGGTGGATCCGCGCGCACTGCAACCGGGCTCCATCGTGGCCTCCACCCAGGTCGCCAACGTGCGCGTGGAATCGCGCGGCCGCGGCGCCCAGGGCGAAGCCCAGGTGACCGGCTGGCTGGGCCGCTTCTTCAACACCGTGACACCGTTCTGATACAAAATGTGACCGGGCGCCTGCGGATTGGCCGCAGACCAGGCCGCCAGCGCGGCGCCCCTTGTGCATTCAGATCGAGGTTCACGATGTCTTTTTTTCGCAGCTCCCTGGCATGCGGCTTCCTGGCCCTGGCCGCTGCATTCTCGCCAGCCGCCCAGGCGCAGCCCACCACTTATGCCTACTCCGTGGCATTGACCGTGGGGTTGCCCAAAGGGTCGGCTGCCGAGGCCGTCTCCAAGAACAAGACCCTGCCCGCAGGCATCAAGTTCTCGCCCTGCGACACCACCGCACTGGACCAACTGGCCTTCACCCTCAAGTACGACGCCGGCAAGCCTGCGGTGGGCTCCACCCCGAGCACACTGCAGAACGTGTACGTGGTCTTCCACCGCGATGGCGGCTTGTTCTTCCCCCTGGTGCGCAACCCGCTGATGACCGCCGGTGCGATCTTCAAGGTGTACCCCGCATCCGGCAACATCCAGGCCATCGACACCTACACGGCCGTCGGGGACAACCTGGGAGGCGCGCAGACCGAGGTGATCCTGGGCGGTAACCTCACGGTGCATGGGCTCGATTCCGGTGTCTGGCTGCTCACCGCCATCATTGCGCCGGCCGCTACGGTGAATTTCGACGATCCGCGCACCTGGAGCGCCTGGGACACCGTGCCATTCATGCTGCGCAAGCCCTGGAAGGGCATCATCAACAACAGCTGCGACTGACATCGCGGGCAGCGCTGGAGGCGGGCAGGGACGGCCATGCGCCGCGTTCACGCTGCAGACCTGCCTTTGTAACAAGGCCTTCGCCAAAAGGCGGGTGAATTCACCTCTTTTTGGACATTCCCTTGTGCGGCGACAGCCCACAATGAAGCCCATGAAAGCCTTGCCCTCCCCCTTCACGGCACGCCCCTTGCGCAGACTGTGGCTGATGGCCATGGCCGTCGCCCTGGTGTGCGCCGCCTGGCCGGCCCATGCGCTGCGCATCAAGGAAATCGCGGCGGTGCAGGGCGTGCGCAGCAACCAGTTGACCGGCTATGGCCTGGTGGTGGGCCTGGACGGCACCGGCGACCAGACCACGCAGATGCCCTACACCACGCAGGCCATGTCCAACTACCTGCAGCAGATGGGCATCAGCCTGCCCCCCGGCTCGGCCTCGCAGCTGCAGCTCAAGAACGTGGCCGCCGTGATCGTCACGGCCCAGTTGCCCGCCTTCGCCCAGCCCGGCCAGCAGATTGACGTCAACGTCTCCTCCATGGGCAACTCCAAGTCGCTCAAGGGCGGTCTGCTGATGGTCACCCCCCTGCGTGGCGCCGACGGCGAAATCTACGCCCTGGCCCAGGGCAACCTGGTGGTGGGCGGCGCCGGCGCCTCGTCCGGCGGCAGCAAGGTGCAGATCAACCACCTGGCCGCTGGCCGCATCCCCCTGGGCGCCCAGGTTGAGCGCTCCGTTCCCACGCCCCTCAATGAGGGGGACACCATCAGCCTGGGCCTCAATGCCTCGGATTTCCAGACCGCCCGCCGCGTGGCCCAGGTCATCAACAGCCGCCTGGGCAATGGCCTGGCCACGGCGCTCGACGGCCGCACGGTGCAGGTGCGCGCGCCCAGCGACCCGGGTGCCCGCGTGGGCTTCATCGCCGACCTGGAAGAGCTGCCGTTCGAGATGTCCGCACCCGCCGCCAAGGTGGTGATCAACGCCCGCACCGGCTCCATCGTGCTCAACCAGGCCGTGACATTGGGATCCTGCGCTATCGCCCACGGCAACCTGTCCATCACCATCAGTTCGCGGCCCGTCATCAGCCAGCCCAACCCGCTGTCGCAGGGCCAGACCGTGGTCGCGCAGCAAAGCGACATCAAGATCAACCAGGAGCCGGGCAACATCATCCAGATGCCGCCTTCGCCCCAACTGGCCGACGTGGTGCGTGCACTCAACTCCCTGGGCGCCACGCCCGGCGACCTGCTGGCCATCCTGCAGGCCATCAAGGCCGCCGGAGCGCTGAATGCCGAGCTTGAAGTGATCTGACCATGGCCCTCACGCTGCCTTCGTCCTCCACCACCAGCACGTCCAATGCGCTGGCGGCCGACGTTCGCTCGCTGAATGCGCTCAAGTACGAGGCCGGCAACAACAACCCCCAGGCCACCAAGGAGGCGGCCAAGCAGTTCGAATCGCTGTTCATGCGCGAGCTGATCAAGAGCATGCGCGAGGCGACCATGAAATCCGGCCTCATGGACGGCGCCCAGGGCGACCTGGGCACCGACCTGCTCGACCAGCAGCTGTCGGTGCAGATGGCCGGCCAGTCCGGCGGCCTGTCCGAAGCGATCGCACGCCAGCTCTCGCGCCAGATGGGCGGACCGGATCCGTCCTTTTCCGTGCCCTCCACCATGAGCCTGTCGCAGATCCAGCGTCCGGCAGCGGCCAAGGTGAGCGCCACCCCCGCCAGCACCGAGGCCGTGGGCCAGGCCCCCAAGGGCCGCGACGGCTTCGTGCAGCACCTGAGCGGCACGGCCGAGAAGGTGGCGCAGGAAAGTGGCATCCCCGCGATCTTCATGCTCGGCCAGGCCGGCCATGAGACCGGCTGGGGCAAGAGCGAGATCAAGAACGCCGACGGCAGCAACTCCTTCAACCTGTTCGGCATCAAGGCCGGCAAGGGCTGGACCGGCAAGGTCGCCGAGATCACGACCACGGAGTACATCAACGGCACGCCGCGCAAGGTGGTGGCCAAGTTCCGGGCTTACGACTCGTACGAGGATTCGTTTCGCGACTACGCACGCCTCATCAAGGAAAGCCCACGCTACGAAAAGGCGGAGTCCGTGGCCCAGTCCGGCTCGGCCATGGCCTATGCCTCCGCATTGCAGAAGGCAGGCTATGCCACCGACCCCGAGTACGCCAGGAAGCTCAGCGGCGCCATCAACAGCGTGCAGCGTGCGCAGCAGCAGCAGCGTGCGCAGGCTTGAGAACACGAGGTAAGCCATGAGTCTGCTCAACGTCGGCGCCCGCGCCCTGCTCGCCAACCAGGTGGCCCTGCAGACCGCCGGCAACAACATCGCCAACGTCAACACGCCGGGCTATTCGCGCCAGACCGTGGTGCTGCAGACCGTGCAGGGCCAGTTCACCGGTGGCGGCTACATCGGCCAGGGTGTGGACGTGCAGACCATCCTGCGCAACCAGAGCGAACTGCTCACGCGCCAGTCGGCCACGGCCGGCTCCGTGCAGGCGGGCGACATCGTGCGCGCCGAACGCCTGCGCCAGCTGCAGGACGTGTTCAGCGGCGGCGCCACAGGCCTGGGCGCGGCCATCAACGACATGATGAACGCCTTCTCGGACGTGGTGAGCGCCCCGACCGACATCACGGCCCGCACGCTGGCACTCACGCGCATGGACGAAACCGCCTCGCGCATGCGCTCTGCGGCCGAACGCGTCGATGAGATCGAGTACACGGTGAAGGAGCAGTTGCAAAGCAGCATCACCGCCATCAACAGCCTGGCGGGCCAGATCGCCGCCGTGAACGAGCAGATCGCGCGCGCCAAGGGCAATGGCCAGACGCCCAACGACCTGCTGGACAACCGCGACCAGTTGATCCGCGAAATGAACCAGTACGTGCAGACCACGCAGATCCCTGCGGACGACGGCACGGTCGGGCTTTTCGTGGGCGGCAGCCAGCCCCTGGTGCTGGGCACCACGCCGTCGCAGGTGTCCGTGGACGACGCCACGCAGTTCCCCGGCAGCGGCCAGCTCAAGCTGTTCTTCAACCGCCCGGGGTCACCGGCCATCGAGGTGGACGAGAACACGCTGGGCGGCGGATCGGTCTCGGGGCTGCTGCGCTTCAACAACACCGACCTGTCGGAAAGCCGCAACCTGCTCGGGCGCATGGCCATGGCCATCGGCATGACCATGAACGAGCAGCACAAGCTCGGCCTCACGCTGGACGGCCAGGTGGGCAAGGACCTGTTCAGCATCCCCACCAGCATGCCGGGTCTGACCAACGGGGCTGGCGTGGGCACCGTGACCTTCAGCGACCCGACCAAGTTCGCAGCCTCCGACTACGAGATCCGCTTCACCACCGGCACGGCCGGGCAGGTGGTGCGCCTGTCCGACGGCAAGGCCACGCCCTTCACCGACGCGGCCAACCTGGCCACCCTGGACATCGACGGGCTGACCTTCAACCTCACGACGCCCGGTGTGCCGGGCGACCGCATGCTGTTCCAGCCGTTCAACACGGCGGGGGCCAACATCAATGCCCTGGTGTATTCACCGCGCGATCTGGCCGCGGCCAACCCGATCAACGCGGCCATGGGCACCACCAACGGCGGCACGCTGCAACTGTCCGGCCTTAAGGCCACGGACACCCTGGTGGCCCCGCCCATCCCGGGCGGCGTGACGCTGACCTTCACGGCCGGGCCGCCCACCACCTATGCGGTGACGGGATCGACCACGCCCCCATCGGGCACGGCGGGCCTGGCCTATACCTCTGGCTCCACGATCACCATCGATGGCTGGGAAATCAAGCTGCAGGGCACGCCCAAGACCGGCGATACCGTGCGGGTCGGCAACGCGCTGGACCCCCAGTACGGCGACACCTACACGCGCAATGCCGGCAATGCCACCGCGCTGATGAACCTGCGCGACGTGAAGATGTTCGACGAATCCACGCTCGCCGATGGCTATGCCGGCCTGATGGCCCAGGTGGGCACGCGCACGCAGAGCGCCACCTTCGCCGCCGAACTGTCCACCACCATCGCGGGCAACCTGGAGCGCGACCGCACGGCGGTATCGGGCGTCAACCTTGATGAAGAAGCGGCCAAGTTGATCCAGTACCAGCAGGCCTACCAGGCATCCGCCAAAATGCTGCAGATTGCACAAAGCGTCTTCGACACGCTGATCCAAGGGTTGACACGATGACCCCCCTGAGTCGCTTCGCGCCTTGGCCTTTGCGCGGGGGCACTGGCCGCGCCGGCTGTGCAGGCCGTGGGTGGCGCGCAGCGATGTGGAAAACTAAGATGATCCCCCTTGGGGACTGGTCCAGGAGTACGACATGAGCAACACCCTCTACCGGCTTGGCACCGCCAACATGTACGACAACGCGCTGCGCAACCTGGGCGCGCGCCAGACCAACCTGTCCAACCTGCAGGAGAACCTGACCTCGGGCAAGCGCGTGGTGCGCGCCAGCGACGACCCGGTCTCTGCCGCACAGGCCGAACGTGCGCTCACCCGCCTCACCCGCATCCAGACCGAGCAGCGCGCCCTGGAAACCCAGCGCAACGCCGTCGCCCAGGCCGAATCCGCGCTGGGCGACGCCATCGATCTGGTGCAGAACGCCCGCGAACTGATGGTCAATGCCGGCAGTGCGACCCTGACCAGCAACGACCGCGCCACCATCGCCAACCAGTTGCAGAGCCTGCGCGAGCAGTTGCAGACGGTGGCCAACCGCAAGGACACCAACGGCATCCCGCTGCTGGGTGCGCTGGGCAGCGCGCTGGCCCCCTTCCTGGGCCCGCAGTCGACCTCGCCGGACTACCTGTTCGATGGACTGCCCGGCCAATCGGGCAGCACCGGCACGTCGATTCCCAACACCCTGGATGGCGAGTTCACCTTCATGTTCCAGCCCCAGCGCGATGGCGCCTACAACGTGCAGGTGAACCCGGCGACCGTCAACAACAACCAGCAACTGACGACCACAGGCGTCAAGCCCGTGGACCTGAGCCTGGTGACGGGTGACAACTACTCGATCAGCTTCAGCGCCGTGGGGCCTGGTGCCACCATCGGTACCAGCACCGCCACCTACACCATCACCAACACCACCACTGGCGTGGTGTCCGCACCCGTGGTGGTGCCCGACTACCCGACGGACAAGCCGGTGACCATTTCGGTGACCGGCGTTCCGGGGCTGACCTTCGACATCACCGGCGCACCGGCGAACGGGGACGCCATCACCCTGCAGCCCACGGCCAGTGTGTTCAGCACCCTGGACAGCGCGATCCGCGACATCCGCGGCGCCACCAACAGCAACGCGGCCACCCAGGCCGTGGGGCAGGCACTGACCAACGTGGACATCGGCCTCGAACGCATGAGCAACATGCGCAGCTATGCAGGCGAGTTGCTCAACCGTGCCGACCGCATCACGGGCGACCAGGAAAAGCGCTCGATCCAGCTCGAGGGCGACCGCTCGCGGGCCGAGGATCTGGATATGATCAAGGGCATTTCAGACTTCCAGAACCAGCAGGTGGGCTATGAGGCAGCACTCAAGTCCTATGCCCAGGTCCAGAAGCTGTCCCTGTTCAATTTCATCAGTTAAAGCGGGCCTGCCCTGAGCCGCACTCCCTAGCTGGGGACGGCCCCCAACGCGACAACGCCTGAGAGCCCATGGTCCAATCCGTCCTCGGCAGCCTGTTCCTGGGGTACCGCCCCCTGTGGAACCGCGCCCGCAAACTCGCTGCCATCCAGCTCTACGTCCAGAACGAATCCCCCACCGCCGTGGTCGATACCGGCCACCTGCTGCGCACGCTGCAGGAGCTGTGGTCCGCCAGCTCGCCACCGCTGCTGCTGTCGCCCCAGACCCACCAGGTGCTGGCCGACATGCTCGAGCATGCGCCCCGGGGCGCCCCGTGGATCGAGGTGCGTGGCGACTGGCTGCAGGATTCGGGCATCTATGCCCTGGTGAAAGCCGCGCACCAGCGCGGCCTGAAGCTGGTGTGGCGCGGCGACATCGGCAAGCTGCCCGAGCCGGCCGTGGCGCAGTGCTTCGACAACAGCCTGCTGAGCCTGACCCCGGCCGACGCGGTGGCCGCCCTGCAGGCCAACCCGCGGCCCGGCAGCCCGGCGGCCAAGGCGCCTGCCCGCGCCGTGAGCCCCATCCTGGCCGGGCAGATGTACGAGAACATTCCCAGCCGCGCCCTGATGGAACACTGCCTGGACAAGCACAACGCCCTGGCCCTGGCCGGCTGGCCCACGGAAGACGTGCTCTACACCCTGCGGCACACGCCGCAGCAGCCTTCGCACGCGGTGATCGCCAAGCTGCAAAAGGCCATCGACGCCGAGCAGTCGCTCGAGACCTTCGAGGACATCATGGGCGAGGACCCGCTGCTGGCCTACCGCTTCATGGTCTACACCAACTCGGCGGCGCTGGGCCTGCGCACCGGCATCGACTCGCTGCGCCGGGGGCTGGTGATGATGGGCTATGGCTCCATCAAGCGCTGGCTGTCCGACCAGCTGCCCCACGCCAACACCGACCCCAACATGCTGCCAGTGCGCGAGTCCATGGTGCTGCGCGCCAAGCTCATGACGCAGTTGCTCAACGCCGGTGTGGAGAACGACCTGCGCCGCGAGATCTACCTGTGCGGGCTGCTGTCGCAGATCGACGATCTGCTGCAGGAGCCCCTGGGCACCATCCTGCACCGCATCCCGCTGTCCGAGCGCATCTACGACGCCACCGTGCTGCGCACCGGGCCCTATGCCGCCAGCCTGCAGATGTCCTGCGCGCTGGAGAGCGGCGACGCGAGCGCCATCCGCCAACTGTGCGAGACGCAGGAAATGGACCTCGAAGAGGTCAACCGCGGCCTGCTGCGCGTGCTCGCCGACATCGAGGTACAGCGCTAGGAGGCTGTCGGACTTGGAAATCGTCGGCTGCAAATCGGCCGCAGCGGTCCATTTTTCACCGTCTTCTTGCCCCATAGCCTGGCTATGGGGCTGCAAATCCGGCAAAAACTGTCCTCGCTGGGGCCGATTTTCGCTTTCGACGCTCCAAGTCCGACAGCCTCCTAGCAGCCCTGCGGGGCTATAGCAACGGCGAGAACAGCCGGGCCGTGGCATCACCCAGGCGCTGCACGAAGGCCTGGCGGCGGCGTGCGTTCACGGCGCTGGAGCTCCGCAGGTCGGCCTCGAACTGCCTTGCCAGCGGCAGGGCCAGCGCCGGCCCGTAGACCACGGCGCAGACTTCGAAGTTGAGCCGGAAGCTGCGGTTGTCGAAATTGGCCGTGCCGATGAAGGCGCAGTTGTCGTCCACCAGCATGGTCTTGGAGTGCAGCATGCCGGCCGTGTATTCCCAGACCTTGACGCCGGCGGCGATCAGTTCATCGAAGTAGGAGCGCGCCGCCGCGCTGACCACCAGGGAATCGCTGCGCCGCGGCACCAGCAGGCGCACATCCACCCCGCGCAATGCTGCGCTGGTCAGCGCCATGAGCGCGGGCTCGCCGGGCACGAAGTACGGCGTGGTGAGCCACACCCGGTCCACCGCCATGTGGATGGCCGCCACGTGCATGCGGTGGATGGCCTCGTTGGCATTGTCGGGGCCCGAGGTGAGGATCTGCACCGGATGGTCACCCGGCCCGGTGGCGGGCAGCAGGTGGCGGCTCTCGCGCGCCACGGCATCGGGCCCCTCGCCGGTGGTGTACACCCAGTCCTCCATGAAGGTCATCTGCAGCAGGCGCACGGCGCCGCCCTCGATGCGCAGGTGCACGTCGTGGTAGGCATCGCGCCGCGCGCGCTGGTCTTCCTCGTCGGTGATGTTGATGCCGCCCGTGAAGCCGACCACGCCATCGCAGACCACGATCTTGCGGTGGTTGCGGAAGTTGATCACCGGCCGCACACGCCGGCCGATGCGCGAGGCATGGAAGAAGGCCACCTGCACACCGGCTTGCAGCAAGGGGGCGAGAAAGCTCCGACCCAGGCGCTTGGAGCCCAGGGCGTCGAGCAACAGCCGCACGATCACGCCCTGGCGCGCCCTGTCCACCAGCAGGTCGCGCAGCGCCGCGCCGATGCCATCGGGCTCGTAGATGTAGTACTCCAGGTGCACATGGTGGCGCGCCGCGCGGATGGCATCGAAGATGGCGTCGTAGGTCGCTGCCCCATCGACCAGCAGGTCCACCTGCGCGGCGGTGGACACGCGCAGGTCGCAGCTGGCTTCGCCCAGCAGCACGAGCTGGCGCAGCGCCTGCGGCGCAGTGGCGGCGACATCGCGCAGGCTGGCAAATTCGGCATTCGCATACAGCGCCGACTGGCTGCGCATGCGCTTGATGCGCTGCTTGCGCAGCCGCTGCGGGCCGAAAAAGTAATAGATCACATAGCCCACGAAGGGCAGCAGCGCCATCGACAGGATCCAGCTGAGCGTGGACACCGGCGCGCGCTTTTGCAGCACGATCCAGACCGCCAGCACGGCGATGTACAGGCTCCAGGTGACGGAGATGGCGGTCAGCAGGCCTTCGTGCCCGCCGGGAAAGAACTGCACCATGGACTGCAGGCCATCGGTCATTGCGGCCCAGCGCCCTTGTAGGTCCATGGTTCCCTTGCGATCGGATCAAAAGGCCATTGTAGGCAGCCGGTGTGACGGCGCCCGCAGGGTCAGCGGCTTTGCCGGACGATGCGCTCGAAGGTACGCCAGAACGTGGCGTCCTGCGTGGTCGCGAAGTTGATGCGCATGAGCGTGCTGGGCTTGCGCTCGGCATGGAACAATGCACCCGGGGCCAGCAGATAGCCCTCATCGAGCATGCGCTGCGAGAGTGCATCGGTGTCCACCCCCGTGTCCACCCAGCCGAACAGTCCCACCGGGTCGGCCGCGAAGCTGCAGCCCGCACTGAGCGCCAGCTTGACGCTGCGCGAGCGCGCGGCATCGAGCCGGGTGCGGATGCGCTCGGCATGGCGGCGCAACTGGCCCTGCTCGATGCACAGCGCCAGCGCTTTTTCGAGCAACGCGGGCGTGGTCAGCGTGGCCAGCAGCTTGGTGTCCAGCAGTTGCTCGACCAGGGCCGGCGGCGCGGCCAGGAAGCCGATGCGCCAGTTGGGCGCGAGGATCTTGGCAAAGCCGCTCACGTAGATGGTGCGCTGCAGGCCGTCGAGCGCCGTCAGGCGCGTGGCATGCTCGGGCGCGATGTGGCTGTAGGTATCGTCTTCGACGATGTGGAAATTGTGCTGGTTGGCCAGCTGCAGGATGCGGTGCGCGCTGCCCGGCGACAGGCAGTAGCCCGTGGGGTTGTGGAACACGCTCACGCTCACGTAGAGCTTGGGCTTGTGCACCTCGCAGTAGCGCGCCATCACTTCCAGGTCGGGCCCGTCGGCGCGGCGCGGCACTGGCAGGATGTGCATGCCCAACGCGGCCAGGCGCGCGAACTCCACGGCCCAGCCGGGTTCCTCCACCATCACCGGGTCGCCCGGGCGCAGCAGCGTGCGGCTCACGATGTCAAGCGCATGCGTGGCACCCACGGTGGTGATGATGTTCTCGGGCGCGGTGTGCACGCTCAGTTGGGCCAGCTTCTTGACCAGCAGACGGCGCAGCCCGCTGTCGCCCAGCGGCTCGCCGTACTGCAGCGAGTATTCCTGCAGCGCCCGGGTGCTGGTGACCTTGCGCACCGCTGCGGGCATGAAGGTGGACTCGAGCCACTGCGGCGGCAGCACACCCATGCCGGGCTGGGGTTTGTCGCTGATCTTGTGGAACATGCCGCGGATCAGCGCCGTGGCGTTCACCGGCGGCGAACCACGCCCGGCCCCGCGCGCCGCGAACCAGTGGGCCGTGGTCCAGTTGCCGCCCGCCGCCTCCATGGCCGCCACGTCCACCGCCTCCGGGGCCTCGGCGCCCACGGGGGCCACCTCGCGCACGAAGAAGCCTCGGTTCTTGCGCGCCTCGACCAGGCCCTGCGCCAGCAACTGGTCGTAGGCCGCCACCACGGTCGACGGACTTACGCTGTGCTGCAGCGCACACTGGCGCACCGAGGGCAGGCGCGCGCCCGGCGCGAGCAGCCGGTTGCGGATGCGCTCGCCAAAACGCGCCGAGAGCTGCTCGGTGAGCGATTGGGTGGGGGTCTTCATCAGCATGCAGGAGTCCTCGGGAGCGCGTGTGTACTGCCATGACAACCAATACAGATCAATAACTGCGCTGCCGTACTGTACTGGTTGTGTATTGGTACAGAAGATTACAGTGAAGGCCAGACGCTGACAAGCCCACGATTTCAAAACCCCCACCCATGACCGCCGCCGAACTCACTGCCCTGCTGGTCTTCTGCACCGCGATGAGCTTTTCGCCGGGGCCCAACACCACCCTGTCCACCGCGCTCGCAGCCAATCTGGGGCTGCGCCGAGCACTCCACTTCTGCCTGGCCGTGCCCACGGGCTGGACCTTGCTGATGCTGGTGAGCGGCCTGGGCCTGGGCGCCCTGATCACCGGCGTGCCGGCCCTGCGCATGGCCGTGACCCTGCTGGGCGTGGCCTACATGCTCTGGCTGGCCTGGAAGCTCAGCCGCGCCGGCCAGCTCTCGGACGTGGACAGCTCCCGCCTGTCCGTCACCTTCTGGCAGGGCGTGGGCCTGCAGTTCGTGAACATCAAGGCCTGGATGCTGGCGCTCACGCTCAGCGCGGGCTGGGTGGTCAACGCCGCGGGCCAGCCCTCGGCCAACCCCGCCGAGCGCCTGGCCATCATCTGCGGGGTGATGATGGTGTTCGCCTTCACGAGCAATTTCGTCTATGCCCTCGTCGGCTCGCTGCTGCGCCAGTGGCTGGCGCAGGGCACCCGCCTGCTCTGGTTCAACCGCGCGCTGGCCCTCGTGCTGGTGGCGACGGCCGCCTGGATGGTGACGCTATGAGCATGAACCGCGCACAGGAACGCGAAGCCCTGGTCTGGGGCATGGTGGGTGTCACCCTGTTCGCCGCCACGCTGCCGATGACGCGCCTGGCGGTCGGGCCGGTCGATGCGCCGCAGCTGTCGCCCTGGTTCGTCACCTTCGGGCGGGCCGCCGTGGCCGGGCTGCTGTCGCTGGCCTACCTGGGCTGGCAGCACGCCCAGGGGCGCCTGCGGGTGCCGGTGCGAGCGCAATGGCCCGTGCTGGGCGTCACGGCCTTCGGCGTGATCGTCGGCTTTCCGCTGTTCCTCGCGCTGGCGCTGCGCCATGTGCCCAGCACCCACGGGGCCGTGGTCACCGCGCTGCTGCCGCTGTCCACGGCCGTGATCGGCGCCCTGTGGTACCGGCAGCGCCCATCGGCCGGCTTCTGGGCCTGCGCGGTGCTGGGCAGCGGCCTGGTGCTGGCGTTCATGGCCTGGCGCGCCGGCGGCTTCTACCTGGGCGCAGCCAACATCTACCTGATCATCGCCATGACCACCGGCGCCCTGGGCTACATCGGTGGCGCGCGGCTCACGCCCAGCCTGGGGGCCGAGCAGGTGATCTGCTGGGTGCTGGCCTGCGCCCTGCCGCTGACCCTGCCCGTGACCTGGTGGTTTGCACCGGCCGTGCCGTCCGCCATCAGCACCATGGGCTGGCTGGGCTTTGCCTATGTGGCGCTGTTCTCGATGTGGATCGGCTTTTTCGCCTGGTACCGCGCACTGGCCCTGGGTGCCGTGCGGGTCAGCCAGATCCAGCTGATCCAGCCGTTTCTGAGCCTGCTGTTCGCGGTGCCGCTGGTGGGTGAGCGCCTGGACCTGGCCACGGCGGGGTTCGCCCTGGCCGTGATCGCCACGGTGTTCGTGGGCAAGCGCATGCCCGTGCACCAGGCTGCCCCGCACGCACCCGCAACACCGCCCGGCCCCCTCGCACCCGTGAAGGACTGAGCCCCATGCAGATGAACGACATCCCCTTCGCCGCCACCGACTGGAGCCAGGTCGAGCGCGTCGAAAAAAGCGCCCAGGCCGGCCAGGCCTTCTGGCAGACGCTGCAGTACGGCGAGTTGCGCGTGCGCAAGGTGGAGTACACCCCCGGCTACGTGTCGGACCACTGGTGCACCAAGGGCCACGTGCTGCTGTGCCTGGCGGGCGAGCTGCACACCGAGCTGCAGGACGGCCGCCAGTTCATCCTTACTCCTGGGATGAGCTACCAGGTGGCGGACAATGCAGAACCGCACCGCTCCACCGCCCCCTTGGGCGCCACGCTGTTCATCGTGGACTGAAGGCACCCGGGCGCCGTGAAATGCCCTTTTTTCTGATGACTTTGCAACAGGTTCTTAGGACCACCGCAGGAGACCGAGAGTGAAACTGAACGACCTTCCCCACACCAGCCCCTGGACCCTGGCGCGCCGCGCCGAGCGCATGAACCCCTCGGTCATCCGCGAGATCCTCAAGGTCACGGAAAAGCCCGGCATCATCAGCCTGGCCGGCGGCCTGCCCTCGCCCAAGACCTTCCCGGTCGAAGCCTTCGCGGCCGCCTCGGCCGCCGTGCTGGCCAACGACGGCCCTTCGGCACTGCAGTACGCATCGAGCGAGGGCTTTGCCCCGTTGCGCGAAGCCATCGCCGCCTTCCTGCCCTGGGATGTGGACCCGGAGCAGGTGCTGATCACCACCGGCTCGCAGCAGGGGCTGGACCTGATCGCCAAGGTGCTGATCGACACCGACAGCCGCGTGCTGGTGGAAACGCCGACCTACCTGGGTGCCATCCAGGCCTTCACGCCCATGGAGCCCAAGGTGGTGGCGGTGGCCAGCGACGAGCAGGGTGTGCGCATCGATGACCTGGTGGCCAAGGTCGGCACGGGCGCGGACAAGGCGCGCTTCCTGTACGTGCTGCCCAACTTCCAGAACCCCACGGGCCGCACCATGAGCGATGCGCGCCGCGCCGAGCTGGTGGCCAAGGCCGCCGAGCTGAATCTGCCGCTGGTGGAGGACAACCCCTATGGCGACCTGTGGTTCGACGGCCCGCCGCCCGCACCGCTGACCGCGCGCAACCCCGACGGCTGCATCTACATGGGCTCGTTCTCCAAGGTGCTGGCCCCGGGCCTGCGCCTGGGTTACCTGGTGGCGCCCAAGGCCGTCTACCCCAAGCTGCTGCAGGCCAAGCAGGCAGCCGACCTGCACACCCCCGGCTACAACCAGCGCATGGTGGCCGAGGTGATGAAGGGCGGCTTCCTGGAGCGGCATGTGCCCACCATCCGCGCGCTTTACAAGCAGCAGCGGGATGCGATGCTGACCGCGCTGGACAAGGAGATGCAGGGCCTGTCCGTCGAGTGGAACAAGCCGGACGGCGGCATGTTCCTGTGGGTGCGCCTGCCCGAAGGCATGAGCGCCATCGAACTGCTGCCCAAGGCTGTGGAGCGCAACGTGGCCTTCGTGCCCGGCGCCGCCTTCTATGCCGACGATGCCGACCACCGCACGCTGCGCCTGTCGTTCGTGACCTCCACGGCCGAGCAGATCGCCACCGGCATCGCCGCGCTGGCGGCCGCCATCCGCGACCACAAGGCCAAGGGCTGAGCCGCATGCTGCGCCTGTGGGGACGGCTGTCGTCGATCAACGTGCGCAAGGTCGTGTGGGCCGCGCAGGAGCTCGGCATCAGCCTGCAGCGCACCGATGCCGGGGGGCAGTTCGGCATCGTGCGCGAGGCGCACTACCTGTCCCTGAACCCCAATGGCCTGGTGCCGCTGATCGAGGACGAGGACACGGGCGTCGTGCTGTGGGAGTCGAACCCCATCGTGCGCTACCTGTGCGCCCGGCATGCGCCGGGCGAGCTCTACCCCGAGGACCTCGCCACGCGCTTCGCGGCCGAACAGTGGATGGACTGGCAGCAGACCACGCTGAACCCGGCGGGGCGCGATGCCTTCATCCAATGGATACGCACCCCCGCCGCGCAACGCAATGATGCGCTGATCGCCGCGTCGGTGGCGGCCACCGAGCCGCTGCTGGACCTGCTGGACGCGCACCTGGCGCGCCAGCCCTTCCTGGCCGGAGAGCGCTTCACCATGGCCGACATCCCGGTGGGCTGCGAAATCCACCGCTGGTGGGGGCTGCCCCAGGAGAGGACGGCCCGGCCGCACCTGGACCGCTGGTACCAGGCGGTGGTTTCGCGCACGGGTGCGCGCGGCGTGCTCGACCAGGCGTTATCCTGACGGGACCATCCGCCCGCAAGACCGCACCATGCAGCCACGCCCCTTCAAGCAGATCGACGTGTTCAGCGACCACCCCGGCGACGGCAACCCCGTGGCCGTGGTGCTGGAGGCCGAGGACCTGAGCGATGCGGACATGCGTCGCTTTGCCGCGTGGATGAACCTGTCGGAAACCACCTTTCTGCTGCCGCCCACCGAAGCCGGCCGTGCGGGCGGGGCCGACTACCGCCTGCGCATCTTCAGCCCCCAGGGCGAGCTGCCGTTTGCCGGGCACCCCACGCTGGGCACCTGCCACGCCTGGCTGCAGGCCGGCAACGCACCGCGCCAGGAAGGCCTGGTGGTGCAGGAATGCGCCCTCGGCCTGGTGCGCATCCGGCGCGAAGACCACACCCTGGCCTTTGCCGCCCCCCCTCTCAAGCGCAGTGCCCCCAGCCCGGCGCTGGTGCCGCTGATCGCCAGCGCCCTCGGGGTGCGCCCGGCGCAGATCCTGGGCACGCAGCTGCTCGACAACGGCCCGGTGTGGCTGGGCATGCTGCTCGACAGCGCCGACACCGTGCTCGGCCTGCAGCCCGACCACGCGCGCCTGATGGACCTGGGCCAGTCGGTCGGGGTGGTGCATGTAGGCCCGCATGCCAGCGACACCAGCCGTCCGGGTGTGGTGGTGCGCGCCTTTGCCGCCCCCATGGGCAACCGCGAAGATCCGGTCACCGGCAGCCTCAACGCCAGCCTGGCCGAATGGCTGATCGCCGAAGGCCTGGCACCACACCACTACCAGGTGGCCCAGGGCGAATGCCTGGGCCGCGCAGGGCGGGTGCACATCCGCCATGACGAGCACCAGGTGTGGGTGGGCGGGCGCTCCGTCACCTGCATCGAAGGGACGGTGCTGCTCTGAAGCCGCCCTTGCCCCCCATCCGCGCCAGCGGCTGAACCGCCCGCCGGCACATTGAACCTGGCCCAGGCCAGCCCCCTGGCGTGGCCGCGCCACCGAAAGCATTTTCTTGTTCAACCCTCCACCTACCAGACAGGCTCCCCCATGAAACTGCGCCCCTTCCAGCAAGTCGACGTCTTCACCGCCGAGGCCTACCGCGGCAACCCGCTGGCCGTGGTGCTCGATGGCGAAGGCATCACCACCGAGGCCATGCAGGAGTTCACCCACTGGACCAACCTGTCCGAGGCCACCTTTCTGCTGCCGCCCACGCCCGAGGGCCGGGCGGCAGGCGCCGACTACCGCGTGCGCATCTTCTGCCCCGGGCGCGAGCTGCCCTTTGCCGGCCACCCCACACTGGGCAGTTGCCACGCCTGGCTGGGCGCGGGCGGCAGGCCGCAGACGCCGGGCCGCGTGGTGCAGGAATGCGGCGCCGGCCTGGTGCCCCTGCGCCAGGACGGCACACGCCTGGCCTTTGCCGCCCCGCCCCGCCTGCAAAGCGGCCCGCTGGACGAGGCCGACGTGGCGCTGATCGCGCGCGGCCTGGGCGTGGAGCGTGCGGACATCCTGCACCACGCCTGGTGCGACAACGGCCCCAAGTGGCGCGGCGTGATGCTCCAATCGGCCGAGCAGGTGCTGGCACTGCGGCCCGACGCCGCCATCCTGGCGGGCCTCGACATCGGCGTGGTGGGCCCGCGCGGCAAGGTGGGCGTGATCGGTGCCGCCACCGCCCGCGAGGACATCGCCTTCGAGGTGCGCGCCTTCTTCCCGGGCAACAACGGCCTGGCCGAAGACCCGGTGACCGGCAGCCTGAACGCGGCCCTGGCCCAATGGCTCATCGGCGCAGGCCTGGCCCCTGCGCACTATGTGGCCAGCCAGGGCACGGCCCTGGCGCGCGCCGGCCGCGTGCACGTGGACCAGGAAGGCAGCGAGATCTGGATCGGCGGCCATTCGGTCACCTGCGTGCAGGGCGAGGTGCTGCTGTGACGGCGCAGACCGCAGCCTGTGTCGACCACCTGGTGGTGCTGGCCAGCGACCTGGCCACGGGCGTGCAGTGGTGCGAGCGCACACTCGGCGTCACCCCCGCCGCGGGCGGCGAGCACCCGCTGATGGGCACGCACAACCGCTTGCTCAACGTCTCCAGCCCGACCCATCCGCGCGCCTACCTGGAGATCATCGCAATCAACCCGCAGGGCAGCAAGAGCATCCCTGACAGCGACCGGCGCTGGTTCGACATGGACGACGTTGCGCTGCAGCGGCAGGTGGCCGGGCACGGCCCGCAACTGATCCACTGGGTGGCCTCGGTGCCCGACGTGGCGGCCAGCCTGGCTGGGCTCGCCACCCTGGGCGTGGACCGGGGCCGCGCCATCACCGCCAGCCGCCCCACGCCACAGGGCTTGCTGCAGTGGCAGATCACCGTGCGGCCCGACGGCCAGCGCCTGTGGGACGGCTGCCTGCCCACGCTGATCGAGTGGGGTGCCGTGCACCCCTGCGATCACCTGCCCGCCAGCGGCGTGCAACTGCAGTCCTTGGCGCTGCAGCACCCCGACACGCGCGCGCTGCGTGCGGCCTGTGATGCCGCAGGCCTGCGCGAAGTGGCCCTGCCCACGGAAGGCCCTGCGCCGCAACTCCATGCCCAGCTGCTCACCCCACGCGGCGCGCTGGCCTTGCAATCTTCAACAGAGTAACCCGCCATGCTCGCACCCCAGGAACTGATGCTCTTTGCGCTCGCCGCGCTGCTGCTCGTGCTCACGCCCGGGCCCAACATGGTCTATTGCATCTCGCGCAGCCTCACGCAGGGCCCGCGCGCCGGCCTGCTGTCGCTGGCCGGGGTGCTGGCGGGCTTTGGCGTTCATTTGCTCGCGGCGTCGCTCGGCCTCACGGCCCTGCTGGCCGCCGTGCCCATGGCCTTCGACGCGATCCGCATCGCGGGCGCCGCCTACCTGCTGTGGCTGGCCTGGCAGGCCGTGAAGCCCGGCGGCGCGGCGCCGTTCGAAGCCCGCAACCTGCCGCACGACACGCCGCGCAAGCTGTTTGTCATGGGCTTCATGACCAACCTGCTCAACCCCAAGGTGGCCATGTTCTACCTGTCGTTCTTTCCGCAGTTCCTGCACCCCGAGCGTGGCCAGTGGCTGCTGCAGAGCCTGACCCTGGGCGCCGTGCAGATCAGCATCAGCGGGCTGGTGAATGCGCTGCTGGTGCTGTTCGCGGCACGCGTGGCGCTGTTCATGAACCGCAGCCAGGCCTGGATGCGTGCCCAGCGCTACGTGATGGGCACCGTGCTCGGCCTGCTGGCCGTACGCCTGCTGACCGAAAAGAGGCCTGCCGCATGAGCGCCCTGCCTGCCACCACCCTCCCCTGGCTGCCGGGCCTGACCGAGATCGAGGCTGCCGCCGAGGTCGTCTACCGCGAATTTGCACCCACGCCACAGTACCGCTGGGCCCTGCTCAGCGAACGCCTGGGCACGGACTGCTGGCTCAAGCACGAGAACCATACGCCGGTCGGTGCGTTCAAGATCCGCGGCGGGCTCACCTATTTCGACCAGTTGGCCCAACGCGGCGCGTTGCCGCGCGAGGTGGTCAGCGCCACGCGCGGCAACCATGGCCAGAGCATGGGCTGGGCCGCGCGGCGCCACGGCGTGGCCTGCACCATCGTCGTGCCCCGGGGCAACTCGGTCGAGAAGAACGCCGCCATGCGCGCATTGGGCGTCACGCTGGTCGAGCACGGCAGCGACTTCCAGGAAGCGCGCGAGCATGCCATGCAGCTGGCCGCCGAGCGCGGCGCGCACATGGTGCCAAGCTTCCACGCCGACCTGCTGCGCGGCGTGAGCACCTACTGGTGGGAGTTCCTGCGTGCGGTGCCGCAACTGGGCGTGGCCTATGTGCCCATCGGCCAGGGCTCGGGTGCGTGCTCGGCCATCGCGGCCAAGCTGGCGCTGGGACACGGCGTGCGCATCGTCGGGGTGGTGAGTGCCCATGCCACCACCTATGCCGACTCGCTGGCGGCGGGCCGCGTGGTCGAGGCACCCGTGACCACCGAACTCGCCGACGGCATGGCCTGCCGCGTGGCCGATGCGGATGCGCTGGCCGTGCTTGCGCCGCACATCGACCACATCGTGCAGGTGACGGATGCCGAAGTGGCCGCCGCCATGCATGCGATCTACACCGATACGCACAACGTGGCCGAGGGCGCGGGTGCCGCCGCCCTGGCCGCTGCACTGCAGGAGCGCGACACGCTGCGCGGCCTCGCGGTGGGCCTGGCGCTGACGGGCGGCAACGTCGACGCGCCGGTGTTCAGCCGCGTTCTGGCGGGCTGACCGGGCGGCGGAGCCTGTCCCCGAGGCTACTGGCTGCGTGGTTCCGGTCGCTTGGGCGACAAACGTCCAGGCCCGCCCCTGCCCACAATCCGGCGCATGGGAACCCTTTACCTCGTGCGCCACGGCCAGGCCTCGTTTGGCGCAGACGACTACGACCAACTGAGCGCGCGCGGGCGTGAGCAGGCGGTGCGCCTGGGCGAACACTGGCGCGAGCACGGCGTGGTATTCGATGCCGTGATCACCGGCACGCTGCGCCGCCATACGCAGACGCTCGAAGGCATTGCCGAGGGCCTGCAGGTCACCCCCGAAGTGCTGCAGATGCCCGGCCTCAACGAGTACGACAGCCATGCGCTGATCACCGCCATCCACCCGCAGCCGCTGCCCAGTCCCGATACGCCCGAGCTGTACCGCCACCACTTTCGCCTGCTGTGCGATGCGCTCGCGCAGTGGATGGCGGGGGTCATCAGCCCGCAGGGCATGCCGACGTGGAACGAGTTCAGCGCAGGCGTGCGCGCCGCGCTCGACCACGTGCGCCAGCACCATGTCGGGCACAACGTGCTGCTGGTCAGCAGCGGCGGCCCGATTTCGACCGCCGTGGGCCAGGTGCTGGGCACCGCGCCCGAGGTGACGATCGCGCTGAACATGCGCATCCGCAACAGCGCGGTGACGGAGTTCAGCATCAGCCCCAAGCGCCTGATGCTGCAGACCTTCAACACCCTGCCGCACCTGCATGCGCTGGAGCATGCCGGCTGGCTCACCCATGCCTGACCACCGGCAGGCCCGCAGAGTGGCACGGCTACAGGTCGAGCGCTAGAAAGCGGGTTCCAGGAACCGGGTTGAAGCTCACGGCCTGCGCAGGCACAAACCCCAGCGATTCATAGAGCCTCTGGGCCGCGACGAATTCCGCCAGCACATCCAGGCACATGCGCCGATAGCCTGCGTCCCGGGCGGCATGCACCATCTGCTGCACCAGTTGCCGGCCCAGCGCCATCCCGCGGGCTTGGGGCCGCACGTACACGCGCTTGAGTTCGCAGGCGCTGGCATCGACCCGGCGCAGGGCGGCACACCCCACCACTTGGCCCTCGATGACGGCCAGAAGAATGCACCCGTCGGGCTCGGCGTACTTTCCCGGCAGTTGCGCGAACTCCTGCTCGTAGTCCTGAAAAACGAGATTGGCCACCGGGCTTTTGACGTACTCGCGAAAAATCGCGATGACTTCAGGAAGATCGCCGGGGAACGTGGCAGGTCTGATCATGGTCATTCAATGAGCGCAAAGGCCGTGCAAAGCGTGGCGACCGGCCTCAACAATCGGGCTGGTCACGCAAGGTGCTCAGCGGCAATGCCGCCATTTCCTGCAGCAGTGCCACCAGTTGGGTGGCCGCCGCCTCCACCACGGTACGGCCTTTGTCGGCGCTGGCGGCTGCGGCATTGCCCACGGCACCGGCCGGGTGGTAGTCCTGCATCTGCCAGCCGAGCTTGGCGCTCTTGCCGTTGCCCAGGATGGCGTAATGCTCCGAGCGGTCCTGCGAGGTGGAGCGAAAGTCCTGCGCATGCGCCATGTGCACGGTGGCTGGCGCCAGATGCAGCATCATCGAGGTCTCGATCTCGCCCGCATGGATGCCGAAGCGGTGCTCCTGCGCACTGAACTGGCCGGCCACCGCATCGGGCAGGGGCAGGCTGAACCAGCTGGCGCTGTAGACCAGCAGGTCGCAGCGCGTGCGCAGCTCGCGCGCCACGATGTCCATCACGCTGACCTGGCCGCCATGGCCGTTGAACAGCAGCAGCTTCTTCACACCGGCGCGTGCCACGCACTCACCCAGCTCGGTCCACAGCGCGATGATGGTGGCCGGCGACAGCGTGAGCGTGCCAGGGTAGCGGATGTGCTCCGGGCTCAGGCCCACGTTCTGCGGCGGCAAAAAGAGCACCGGCAGGTCGGCCGGCAACAGCGGCAGCGCCGCGTCGATCACGCCCTGCAGCAGCGTGGCGTCGACCGACAGCGGCAGGTGCGGCCCATGCTGCTCGATGGCCGCTACGGGCAGCACGGCGACCGTCTGCTCGGCCAGGCCCGAGGCCTTGCGCTGTGCGAAGTCGCGCGTGCCGAGATCGGCCCACCAGCGCGGGGGCGTGGCGGCGGGTGGGGAAGAGGGAGGCATCGGTGGCTGCGTCATGCCCGCCATGGTAGCGGTCTCAGGCGAGAACGATCTCGTCCTGGTGGTTCGCGATGTGAAAGGTGTGGGCCCGTGCGAACTCGGCTTTGTCCAGCGCGCCATAGGCAAAGTGCGGACGCAGTGCCCCCGAGTGGGCGTTGAAGCGCGCGATGGCAGCCCGCAGGCGCTGGGCGGCTGGCTTCCAGTCGCCCGACATGGTGAGCGCTGGCGCCGCGGGAATGGGCTCGGCCAGGCCATGCGACATGCGCCCGCGCCAGCCGAAGAAGCCGAACGCGGCGGCACCCAGCGTTCGCTGGAACAGGGCGCTGTTTTCCTTGGGGAACCCGTCGATGCTCATCTCAATGCTCTGCGACAGGTGCTCAAGCACAGCCACCAGCGGCCAGGCGCCCGTGGTGCGGGCCTGGGGGGTGGCCTCCAGCTTGTCCAGCCAGCGCAGCGCGCCGGACAGGTCGGCGACCTTGGGCTCATCGGCCCAGCCGACGGCGGGGACCAGGACCAGGGGGGCGGCGATCAGGGCGGTGCGGCGTTTCATGGTGTGCCGATGGTATCGCCCTGCAGCCGCACGGCGCTGCCGCTACCATCCAGGGATGACCCACGATCTGTTCCGAGAAGACGGCTACCTGCGCGAATGCAGCGCCCACATCACCGCCATCACCGACGCCGGAATCGTGCTCGACCGCACGGTGTTCTACCCCCTGGGCGGCGGCCAGGCCGGCGACAGCGGCCACCTGCTGCTGGCCGATGGCACGGCCATCGCCATGGCCGACACGCGCAAGGGCAAGGACGCCGAAGGCCAGCCCACCGCCGACATCGTGCATGTGCCCGCCCCGGGCCAGGAAGCGCAGCTGGCCGCGCTCATCACCGGCACGCCCGTGACGGCCCGCATCGACTGGGAGCGCCGGCATCGCCTGATGCGCCTGCACACCACTACCCACCTGCTGTGCCATCTGGTGCCGCAGTTGGTCAACGGCTGCTCCATCACGCCCGAGTACGCGCGCCTGGATTTCTCGATGACCGACCCGCTCGACAAGGATGCGCTGACGGCCGGCATCGCAGCCCTGGTCGCGGCGGCCCATCCCCTGACGGTGGCCTCGATCAGCGACCAGGAGCTCGACGCCAACCCGGCCCTGGTCAAGAGCATGAGCGTGCAACCGCCGCGCGGTTCAGGGCGCATCCGCACCATCCGCATCGGCGGCGAGGGCGGTGCCCCGCTGATCGACCTGCAGCCCTGCGGCGGCACGCACGTGGCCAATACTGCGGAGATCGGCGCCATCGTGGTCACCAAGATCGAGAAGAAGAGCGCCACCACCCGCCGCGTGGTGCTGGGCTTCGCCGCCTGAACGTCAACAAACCTCAACCATACCGCTGGATACACCGCTCAGCCCCGCGCGGTGGTACCTTGGGCGGCCTGCCGCCCGTTCGCGGCATGGCCCTGACCGCCCGACGTTTTCCGCTGCCTCCATGCCTCTTCCCGAACGCCTTTCCCTGACCCGCCCCTCCCTGGCAGCCCTGCGCCAGCACCGCTGGGCGCGCCGTGCCGCCATGGCCCTGACGTCCTTGCTGGCCCTGTGGCTGCTGGCCTGGCTGGCCGTGCCGCCCCTGCTCAAGGGACCGCTGCAGCGTGCGGCCAGCGCGCAACTGGGCCGGGCGGTGACGGTGGGCGCCATCGATTTCAAGCCCTGGTCGCTGGAACTCACGCTGCGCGACATCGCGGTGGCCGGTGCCGAGGGCAGCGACAGGCCCCAGCTCAGCATTGCCCGCGTGCATGTGGATGGCGAACTGCAATCGCTGCTGCGCCTGGCGCCGGTGGTGGACGAGTTCACCGTGGAGTCACCCGTGCTGCACATCGCCCACCTGGGCGGGGGCCGCTACGACGTGGACGACATCATCGCCAAGGTCACCGCACCGCCCGCCGAACCCAAGCCCGACACCGGCCCCGCCCGCCTGGCGCTGTACAACCTGGCGCTCATCGGCGGCAGCATCGACTACGACGACCGCAGCGTGGGCAAACAGCACAGCCTGCGCGACCTGGCGCTCAAGGTGCCCTTCATCAGCACCCTGCCCTCGCAGCGCGAGGTGAAGGTGGAGCCGCAGCTGGCCTTCGTCCTCAACGGCAGCCGCTTCGACTCCTCGGCCCAGGGCACGCCCTTTGCCCAGACCGGCAAGACCGACGCCAGCGTGCGCTGGGACGGCGTGGACCTGGCCCCCTACCTGGCCTACCTGCCCGCCAGCCTGCCCGTGAAGGTGCAGGGCGCCACGCTGGATGTGGACCTGAAGGTGGCCTTCGAGCAGGCCCCGAAGATGGCCGTGAAGCTCACCGGCAGCGTGCAGGCGCGCGACGTACGCCTGGCGGACCGCCAGGGGCAGGACCTGTTGAGCTACGAGCGCCTGAAGATCGACCTGGCCGACGTGCGCCCGCTCGACCAGGTGGTGCGCCTGTCGCAGGTGGAGCTCACGGCCCCGGTGCTCAACGCCAGGCGCAATGCCGACGGGCAGATCAACCTGGCGCAACTGGCGCCCGACAGCCCCGCTGCAGCGGCTGCGCCTGCAGCCAGTGCCGCCTCGCGCCCAGCCTCTTCCAGTGCGGGCAAGCCTGCTGCCGCCAGACCCTGGACGGTCGAGGTCGCCCACACCCTGGTGCGCGGCGGCACGCTGCGTTGGGGCGACCAGACCACCCGCCCAGCCGCCGCACTGGAAGCGCGCGATTTCACGCTCGACGCCCGGGACCTGGCCCTGCCCTGGGCCCACCCCGTGGCCTTCGAGGGCGGCTTCAAGCTGCAGGACGGCAGCCTGGGCTTCAAGGGCGAGGCCACCGACCAGAAGGCGCAGGTGCAGGCGACTGTGACCGCCCTGGCGCTGCAGGTGGCCGCCCCCTACCTGGCGCAGGTGCTGGAGCCCGCCGTGTCGGGCCAGCTCACCGGCGACATCGGGGTGCAGTGGGCAGCGCCCGATGCCTCGTCCGCAAAGCCCGGTGTTGCGGCGCCCACCGGCATCACCCTCACCGCCGGCCCGCTGGTGCTGGAGCAACTGGCCCTGCGCCAGGGCAAGACCGTGCTGGCCAGCCTGGCCCGGCTGGAAGTCAAGGGGCTGCAGGTGCCGCTGGACACCCGCACCGCCACGCTGGAGAGCCTGGCCCTGACCCAGCCCAAGGCCACGGCGGACCGCAGCGCGGACGGGCGCTGGATGTTCGAGCGCTGGATGAAGGCGCCGGCCACCACGCCCCCGGCAGAAGAAACCGCCCCGGCACCGAATGCCTCCGCCGCCGCGCCGTGGGTGCTGCGCGTGGCGGATTTCAGCCTGCAGGGCGGTGCCATTGCGCTGGCCGACAACGCCCAGGCCCGCCCCGTGGCGCTGGAGCTGTCGGCCCTGGGCATCAGCGCCAAGAACCTCGCCACCGACGGCAGCAAGCCCGAAGCGCTCAAGATTTCTACCCAGGTGGCCGCGGGCAAGGGCACGCCTGGCAAGCTCGACTACCAGGGCACACTGGCCTTGCAGCCACTGGCCACGCAGGGGCGTCTGGATGCCACGCGCCTGCCGCTGCACGCGCTCGACGGCTACCTGGCCAGCCAGTTGGCGATCGAATTGCTGCGCGCCGACGTGGGATTCAAGGGCCAGGTGGCCTTCTCGCAGGGCGACAAGGGCGCCAGCCTGCGCCTGTCGGGCGACGCCGCCGTGGACGACCTGCAGGCCAACAGCACCTCGGCCTCCACCCCCAAGACCGAGGCCCAGGTGGGCGAGGAACTGCTGGCCTGGAAGAGCCTGAACCTGCGCGGCGTGGAGCTGGCCACCGCCCCCGGCACGGCCCCGCGCCTGTCGGTCAGGGAGACCAGCCTGGCCGACTTCTTCGCACGCATCGCCATCAACGAGGCCGGCCGCATCAACCTGGGCGACATCGCCAAGACCCCGGCGGAGGCCCAGGCGGCCAACGCCGCCAGCGCCGCCAGGTCGGTGCCACCCGCGACGGCGCCTGCTGCGTCCGCAGCGTCCGCCGCCGTGGCGGCAGCGCCGGCCGACCCGCTGGCACCGGTGGTGCAGTTCGGCCCGGTGAGCCTGGTCAATGGCAAGGTGCTGTTCTCGGACTTCTTCATCAAGCCCAACTACTCGGCCGACCTGTCGGAACTCACGGGCAAGCTCAGCGCCTTTTCCACCACCGCACCCGGCGGCGAGCCGGTGCTGGCCGACCTGGAGCTGCGCGGCAAGGCCGAGGGCACGGCGTCGCTGGAGATCACCGGCAAGCTCAACCCGCTGGCCAAGCCGCTCGCGCTGGACATCGCGGGCAAGGTGCGCGACCTGGAGCTGCCACCGCTGTCGCCCTATGCCGTGAAATATGCCGGGCATGGTATCGAGCGCGGCAAGCTCAGCGTGGACGTGGCCTACAAGGTGCTCCCGAGCGGCCAGCTCACGGCCAGCAACCGGCTGGTGCTCAACCAGCTGACCTTTGGCGAACCCGTGGCCGGTGCGCCCAACAGCCTGCCCGTGAAGCTGGCCGTGGCGCTGCTGGCCGACCGCAATGGCGTGATCGACCTGGACCTGCCTCTCAGCGGCTCGCTCAACGACCCCGAGTTCCGCGTGGGCCCGGTGATCTGGAAGATCATCGTCAACCTGATCGGCAAGGCCCTGACCTCGCCCTTCAGCCTGCTGGCCAGTGCCCTGGGCGGCGGCGACGAGCTGAGCAGCGTGCCCTTCGCCCCGGGCAGCGCCAGCCTGAGCCCCGAGGCGCAGCAGAACCTGGCCAAGGTCGTCAAGGCACTGACCGACCGCCCCAACCTGCGCATCACCGTGACCGGCCAGGCCAGCCTGCAGGCCGAGCGCGAAGGCCTGCAGCGCGAGCACCTGCAGCAACTGGTGCTGGCCGAAAAGCGCCGCGCCAGCCCGGCCGACACGGCACCCGTGCAGGCCGCCGAGTACCCCGCCCTGCTCAAGGAGGTGTACCGCCGCGCCGACATCCCCAAGCCGCGCAACCTGGTGGGCCTGGCGCGCGAGCTGACCCCGGCCGAGATGGAAGCCCTGCTGCTGGCCAACCAGCCCGCCACCGAGACCCAGGCGCAGGAACTGGCCACCCAGCGCGGACAGGCGGTGCGCAGCTACCTGCTGGCGCAGAAGCTGCCGGTGGAGCGGCTGTTCCTGGCGGCGCCGCGCACGGGGACCCAGCCCGACAAATGGTCTCCGCAGGCGCAATTGAGCCTGGCGACACAATGAAGGTCCGCCGGAACCAATCGCCGCCCCGGTGCTCACACCTTGCAACATGCCCCAACGCCCGCTGCCCTTTTTTGCCAGAGCTATTCTTTTCATAGCATTCCTGCTCGCCGGGGCCGGCGCCTGGGCCCAATTGGCCTCCAAGGCCGGGGGCGCCACCGGTGCGGTGGTGACCACACCGCATGTGCGTGCCGAACTGATCGCCCATGCGCCGCAGGGGATCGAACCGGGCCAGCCGCTGTGGCTGGGCCTGCAGATCACGCACCAGCCCGAGTGGCACACCTACTGGAAAAACCCCGGCGACTCCGGCCTGCCCATCGAGATGGCCTGGACCCTGCCGGCCGGGCTGGATGCGGGCGAGATCGCCTGGCCGCTGCCGAAAAAGATCCCCATCGGCACCCTGGCCAACTATGGCTACGAGGACACGGTGCTGCTGCCCGTGCCGGTCACGGTGGCCAGCACCTTCGCGCCCCAGGCGCTGTCGAACGATGCCACGGTGCGCCTGCGCGCCACCTGGCTGGTGTGCCGCAAGGAATGCATCCCTGAAGAGGGCGACTTCACGCTGACCATTCCGGCACGCAGCACCACGGCCATGCATGGTGCTGCGTTCGACGCCGCCCTGGCGGCCCAGCCCCGGCCCATCGCAAGCGGTACACCGGGCCAGGAGAGCCACGCCCGCATAGAAGGCAGCACCCTGCAGCTGAGCGTGCAGGGCCTGCCCGAGGCGCTGCGCGGCAAGGCGCTGGAGCTGTTCCCCGAGACGCCCGAGGTGATCGAGAACGCCGCCGCCTGGACCCAGGCCTGGAAGGGCGCCGTCTGGACCGCCGAGGTGCCGCTGTCGGCCCAGCGCAGCAACAGCCCTGACCCGATGCCCGTGGTGCTGGCCGCCGACGGCCAGGGCTACCGGGCCGAGCTGAAGGTGCTGGGCGCCTGGCCCACCGTGGCCGCAGCGGCCACCGTGTCGCCCGCGCTGGAGGCCGCGCTCAAGGCCAATGTGGCGGGTGTCCCCGCTTCCACCTCGTCGGCCCCGCCACTCACGCTGCTGGCGGCACTGCTGGGCGCATTGCTCGGCGGGCTGATCCTGAACCTCATGCCCTGCGTCTTCCCGGTGCTGGCCATCAAGGTCGTGGGCTTCGCCCAGCATGCGCAGGACCGGCGCGCGCACCGGCTCAGCGGCATCGCCTACACCGCGGGCGTGGTGCTGTCCTTCCTGGCGCTGGGCGCGCTGATGCTGGGCCTGCGCGCGGCGGGCGAGGCCATCGGCTGGGGCTTCCAGCTGCAGTCGCCGGCCGTGGTGGCGGGGCTGGCCGCGCTGTTCACGCTGATCGCGCTGAACCTGGCGGGGGTGTTCGAGTTCGGGCATTTCCTGCCCTCCTCGGTGGCCAGCCTGCAGGCGCGCCACCCGGTGGCCGATTCCTTCCTCACGGGCGTGCTCGCCGTGGCCGTGGCTTCGCCCTGCACCGCGCCATTCATGGGCGCCTCGCTGGGCCTCACGGCCACGCTGCCGGGGCCGCAGGCGCTGGCCGTGTTCGCGGCGCTGGGCCTGGGC
The DNA here is from genome assembly GCF_034519795.1 of Acidovorax sp. Classification (GTDB taxonomy): domain Bacteria; phylum Pseudomonadota; class Gammaproteobacteria; order Burkholderiales; family Burkholderiaceae_C; genus Acidovorax. The sequence continues at coordinate 237,890 of NZ_JAXHOB010000003.1, read as the reverse complement.
CTGGCCCTGCCTTACCTGGCCGCCGCCTTCGTGCCGGCCGTGGCGCGCGCGCTGCCGCGCCCGGGCGCCTGGATGGACACGCTGCGCAAATTCATGGCCTTCCCCATGCTGGCCACCGTGGTCTGGCTGGTCTGGGTACTGGGCCAGCAAAGCGGCATCGACGGCGCGGGCGCGCTGCTGATCCTGCTGGTGGCGCTGGGCATGGTGGCCTGGGCGCTGTCGCTCGCGGGCACCGCGCGCCGCTTCATGGCCCCGGTCTCCGTCCTGGCGCTGGCGCTGCTGGCCTGGACCTTCGCGCCCCACATCACCAACGTGGCGGCGGCGCCCATGTCCACTGCCACGACCAGCGCCACCGGCCCGCAGTGGCAGGCCTGGACCCCGGGCGCGGCCGAGCAGCTCGTGGCCAGCGGCCGCCCGGTGTTCGTGGACTTCACCGCTGCCTGGTGCGTGACCTGCCAGTACAACAAGAAGACCACCCTGGCCAACGCCGACGTACAGGCCGACTTCAGCGCCAAGAACGTGGCCCTGCTGCGCGCCGACTGGACGCGCCGCGACCCGGCCATCACCGCCGCACTGGCCCAGTTGGGCCGCAGCGGCGTGCCGGTGTATGTGCTGCATGCCCCGGGCAAGGCGCCCGTGGTGTTTTCCGAGATCCTGGGCGAAGCGGAACTGCGCGCCGCGGTGGCGGCGCTGTAAGACCAGCCGGTCGGCAGGGGCTCCGCCTGGAAATCCGGGGCCGCATCACCCATACTGCCCCACCACCGTCCCCCACCTGGAGATCTTTCATCCATGCTGCTTCGACGTACCCTCTTTGCCCTTCCGCTGCTGCTGGCCGCCGCCGGTGCGCAGGCTGTCGCCACCGTGGGCCAGCCGGCCCCCGAGATCACCCTGAAGGACACCACGGGCAAGACCGTGCGCCTGTCGGACTTCAAGGGCAAGCATGTGGTGCTCGAATGGACCAACCCCGGCTGCCCCTTCGTGCGCAAGCACTACGACAGCGGCAACATGCCCACGACGCAGAAGGACGCGGCGGCCAAGGGCGTGGTCTGGCTCGCGGTCAACTCCACCGAGAAGGCCAGCGGCGACTACCTGGAGCCCGCCAAGCTGACCAGTTGGCTCAAGGAGCGCCAGTCCGTGCCCAGCGCCATCCTCATGGACGAGGAGGGCACGGCCGGCCGCGCCTACGGCGCGCGCACCACGCCGCACATGTACATCGTGAACCCGCAGGGCCAGCTGATCTATGCCGGCGGCATCGACAGCATCGCCTCGGCCAAGGCCGAGGACATCCCGCGCGCCACCAACTACGTGAAGGCCGGGCTGGCAGAGGCGCTGGCGGGCAAGCCGCTGACGGCCTCGACAACCCGTCCTTACGGCTGCAGCATCAAGTACAAAGACCCGGCCTGACCGGCTGCGCCCTACACTGGTGGCATGAGCACCATCAGCGAACTGCGCCACATCCTCGGAACCTGCCGCACCATCGCGGTCGTGGGCCTGTCGCCGCAATGGCACAGGCCCAGTTTCTTTGCGGCCAAGTACATGCAGGCCCATGGCTACCGCATCGTGCCGGTGAACCCCATGGCGAGCGAGATCCTGGGCGAGCGCTGCTACCCCAGCATCACCGCCGCGGCGGCCGACCACCGCATCGACATGGTGGACTGCTTTCGCAAGAGCGAGGACATCCCGCCGCTGGCCGAGGAAGCCATTGCCATCGGCGCGCAGTGCCTGTGGCTGCAGCTCGGTGTCGTGAACGAAGACGCAGCAGCGCGTGCGCGCGCTGCGGGCCTGGCGGTGGTGATGGACCGCTGCGTGAAGATCGAGCATGCGCGCCTGTTCGGCGGGCTCAACTGGGCCGGCGTGAACACACGCGTGATCTCGGCCAAGCGCCCGCAGCAACTGCCCTATTGAACAAGAAGACCAAAAGAGGAGAGACATCCCCATGGAAAAGGACAGAGACTACGGCTTCGGCACGCGCGCCATCCACGCGGGCGCCATCCCCGACCCGGTGACCGGCGCGCGCGCCACGCCCATCCACCAGACGACGAGCTTCGTCTTCGACAGCGCCGAGCACGCCAGCAGCCTCTTCAACCTGCAGACCTTCGGCAACGTCTACAGCCGCATCAGCAACCCCACGGTAGCCGTGTTCGAGGAGCGCATCGCCAGCCTGGAGAACGGCCGCGCGGCTCTGGCCTGCGCCAGCGGCATGGCCGCGCAGATGGCGGCGCTGCTGGCCATCCTCAAGACGGGCGACCACATCGTGGCGGCCAGCACGCTCTATGGCGGCACGGTGGGGCAGCTCGGCGTGGGATTTGCGCGCCTTGGCATCGAGACCAGCTTCGTGGACCCGGCCGACCCCGAGAACTTCGCGCGCGCCATGCGCCCCACCACCCGCGCCGTGTACGGCGAGACCATCGGCAACCCGCTCGTGAACGTGCTCGACATCGCGGCCGTGGCCGAGGTGGCGCACGCCCACGGCGTGCCGCTGGTCATCGACAACACAGTGGCCAGCCCCTACCTGTGCAACCCGCTGGCCTTTGGCGCCGACATCGTGGTGCACAGCGCCACCAAGTACATCGGCGGCCACGGCACGACCATGGGTGGCGTGGTGGTCGAGGGCGGAAAATTCCCGTGGGACAACGGCAAGTTCCCCGAGATGGTCGAGCCCAGCCGGGCCTACCACGGCGTGAAGTTCTACGAGACCTTCGGCGACTTCGGCTACACCATGAAGGCGCGCATGGAGATCAACCGCACCTTCGGCGGCGTGCTCTCGCCCATGAACGCCTGGCAGCTGCTGCAGGGCGCTGAAACGCTGCACCTGCGCATGCGCGAGCACTGCCGCAACACCCTGGCGGTGGCGAAGTTCCTGCAGGGCCATGCCAAGGTGGCCTGGGTCAACTACCCGGGCCTGGCCGATTCACCGTATTACGCGCTGGCGCAAAAGCAGTTCCGCACGGTGGACGGCACGCCCGGCGCCTCGGGCATCCTGACCTTCGGTGTGAAGGGAGGTGCCGCGGCGGGCGAAAAGTTCATCGACGCCTGCGAGTTCCTGAGCCATCTGGCCAATATCGGCGACGCCAAGACGCTGGTGATCCACCCGGCATCGACCACGCACAGGCAGCTCAGCGACGAAGAGCTGGCCCGCGCGGGCGTGAGCGCCGACATGGTTCGGCTGTCGGTGGGCATCGAGGACCTGGACGACATCCTCTGGGATATCGACCAGGCGCTGGCTCGGGCCTGACAGCAGCCCGCAGAACGCCGATCACAACCAGCGCCGCACATGGCGGCAGTAGTCCGCATACTGGCTGCCGAACCGGGCCGCCATGGCCCGTTCCTCCACCGGGATGTACCAGATCTGCAGGAGCAGGAAGAACACGAGCACCACCAGCCATGGAGACAGCGCGCCCAAAGCCATGGCTGCGCCCGCCAGGGCCACCAGCATGCCCAGGTACATGGGATTGCGGGTGTGGGCGAACAGCCCTGCGGTGGTGAGCTTGCCGGGTTCTCCAAAGGTGTTGATATTGGTACCGATACGGCGAAACAGCTGCGCATGCCAGTGCGCGATGCCGATCCCGAGTACCCCCAGCACGGCACCGCCCACCATGGCGCTGAAGGCCGCGCCGGCAGGCAGGCGCCCTACCGGCCAGAGGCGCTGCAAAATCACCATGAGCCCGACCGATGCGAGCCAGACGACGGGGGGAAGCAAAAGCCGCTGCATGAAGAATCTCCTGTGGATCACAATGGCTGCAGTCTGCCGATGCCATCACCTTCCTGCGATAACCTGGGTTAACGGAGCCCTGTCTTGTCTTCACTTTTTTCCACCCGCGATGCGTTCGAACAATTGGCAGGGTCTGCACTGCCCGAATGGCAGACCCTGGAAAAGGCCGCGATCCCGCGGCAATTGCATGCCGGGGAGATGCTGTTCCATGCAGGCGAGGTGCAAGCCCGTGTTTTCGTGGTGAACCAGGGCCTGGTCAAGATGGTCTACGAGACCGCCGCGGGCGATGTCTGGGTCAAAGGCTTCGTGCCAGCGGGGATGTGCTTCGCCAGCCTCACCGCCTTGCAAGCTGGCGGCGTGACCAGCTATGCCGCCATGGCCGAGGGGGGGCCCTGCACCGTCGACCAGATCGACCATGCCGTGCTCGAAGGCCTCGCAGCACGCCACATGGAGTGGCAGCGTGCGCTGGGAAATGCCTACCGCCTCTATGGCCAGCGCAAGGAGCAGCGCGAGATGGAGCTCCTGACCCTGTCGCCGGAAGAACGCTATTTGCGCTTTCTGCGGGAGCACCCGCAGATCGCCGCCCAGCTGCGCCAGCGCGACATCGCCAGCTACGTGCGCGTGACACCCGTGGCCCTAAGCCGCATCAAAGCCCGGACCCTGCGCGGCTGAGGCAAGGCAGCTCAGCTGTTGCCCTGCGCGGCCCCGAGCCGCTGCGACAGGCTGCGCGCCGTGTCACGCAGATGGCCCGCTGCGGCACTGTCCGGCCCGGTGCGCAAGGTGGCGCTCGGGCCGATCACGGCCAGGCACAGCACGAGCTGGCCAAAGCCGTCGAACACCGGCGTGGCCAGGGCGCTGATGCCGGGCAGCAACTGGTCGGTAACCTCGGCCACTTGGTGGGAGCGCACGGCGTCCAGTTCCGCGGCAAAGGCCGGGTCGTCGAGCGCCCCGGCATGGCCATCGGCGGCCAGGGCGGCTTCGGTGCGCTCGCGCGGGCCGAAGGCCGCGAACACCTTGCCCGTGGCGGTGTGCCGCACCGACGCCGTCGTGCCATGGCGCATGGCCACATAGACGGCCGTAGGCCCCTCTTCGACGCGGATGATGGTCGGCCCGCTGTCGCCCCAGACCGAAGCCGACACGGTGTAGCCGATGCGCTGGGCCAGGGCCGGCAGCTCGGCGATCGCCAGCCGCACCGGGTCTACCTGCTGCAGGCTGATCAGGCCCAGTTGCATGGCCAGCGGCCCCAGGCCATAGTGGCCACTCACAGCGTCCTGCTCGATCAGGCCCAGCTTGCCGAAGCTCACGAGGTAGGGGTGGGCCTTGGCGGGCGTCATGTCGGCGGCACGCGCCAGGTCCTTGAGTGCCATGCGGCGACCGGTGCGGGCCAGCACCTTGAGCAGTTGCCCGCCCACCTCCACGCTCTGGATGCCGCGCGGCGCGCGCGGGCTGTCTTCGTCGTCGGCGGGGGAAAGGTCGCGGGAAAGGTCGTCCATGGCGCCATTGTCCACCGAGCCCGGCGTGATCCCGATCGCCTTGGGGTTTCCACTTAAACAAATGAATTAGACATTGACGAATTTATTGCCTATGATCAAAACATTCCGTTTAGATGAATTCATTCCACTAAACCAAATCAACCGGTAGCCGCCCCATGACCACCAAGACCTTCGCCTCCGCCGCCGACCTGGAAGTCAAGAAAGTCAGCTTCGACAAGCTGTCCGAGCACGCCTACGCCTACACCGCCGAGGGCGACCCCAACACCGGCATCATCATCGGCGACGACGCCGTGATGGTCATCGACACCCAGGCCACCCCCGTCATGGCCCAGGACGTGATCCGCCGCATCCGCGAAGTCACCGACAAGCCCATCAAGTACGTGCTGCTGTCCCACTACCACGCGGTGCGCGTGCTCGGCGCCAGCGCCTACGGGGCCGAGCACATCATTGCCAGCGAAGACACGCGCGACCTGATCGTCGAGCGCGGCCAGTTCGACAAGGACAGCGAGATCGGCCGCTTCCCGCGCCTGTTCCAGAACGTGGAAAGCGTGCCCGACGGTCTGACCTGGCCGACCATGACCTTCAACAAGAAGATGACCCTGTGGCTGGGCACGCTCGAAGTGCAGATCCTGCAGTTGGGCCGCGGCCACACCAAGGGCGATACCGTGGCCTGGCTGCCGGCGGAGAAGATTCTGTTCAGCGGCGACCTGGTGGAGTTCGACGCCACGCCGTATGCGGGCGATGCCTACTTCCAGGACTGGCCGCAGACCCTCGATAACCTGGCGGCCCTGAAGCCCGAGAAGCTGGTGCCCGGGCGCGGCGCGGCGCTGCAGACGCCCGAGCAGGTGCAGGCCGGCCTGGCCGGCACGCGCGCCTTCATCAGCGACCTGTACGAAAGCGTCAAGGCCAGCGCGGCCAAGGGCGAAGACCTGCGCAAGGTCTACGAAGCCACCTTCGCCAAACTGCAACCCCAATACGGCCACTGGGTGATCTTCAACCACTGCATGCCGTTCGACGTGACGCGGGCCTATGACGAAGCCACGCAGTACCCGGACCCGCGCATCTGGACGGCCGAGCGGGACATCCAGATGTGGAAATCACTCGAAGGCTGAGTGGCCACGGAGGAGACAAACATGACAACAACAGCGTCCGCACCACCCGCATTCGACGGCACCGGCGCCCAGGTACAGGCCATCGAATTCGCCTACCGGCGCTCCCCCGACCAGGATGCCCCGGCACCCGTCCAGCACCCCGTCGTGGTGGTGGGTGCCGGGCCTGTGGGCCTGTCCCTGGCCATCGACCTGGCCCAGCGCGGCCAGCGTGTGGTGGTGCTGGACAACGACTGCAGGCTGTCCACCGGCTCGCGCGCCATCTGCTTTGCCAAGCGCACCCTGGAGATCTGGGACCGCCTGGGCGTGGGCCAGCGCATGGTGGACAAGGGCGTGTCGTGGAACGTGGGCAAGGTGTTCTTCCACGGCGCGCCGCTGTACGAGTTCAACCTGCTGCCCGAGGACGGCCATGAGCGCCCGGCCTTCATCAACCTGCAGCAGTACTACGCCGAGGCCTACCTCGTGGAGCGGGCGCTGCAGTTGCCCAACATCGAGCTGCGCTGGCACAACAAGGTGGGAGGCATTGCGCCGCACGATGGCGGTGCATTGCTCACCATCGAGACCCCTGAGGGCGCCTACCGGATCGACGCGCAATGGGTCGCCGCCTGCGATGGCTCGCGCTCGCCGCTGCGCCAGATGATGGGCCTGGAGAGCAAGGGCCGCATCTTCCAGGACCGCTTTTTGATCGCCGACGTGAAGATGGCCAGCAGCGCCGACTTCCCGACGGAGCGCTGGTTCTGGTTCGACCCGCCCTTCCACCCCAACCAGAGCGTGCTGCTGCACAGCCAGCCCGACAATGTCTGGCGCATCGACTTCCAGCTGGGCTGGAATGCCGACCCCGAGGAGGAGAAAAAGCCTGAGAACATCCTGCCGCGCGTGCGCGCGCTGCTCGGGCCGGATGCGCAGTTCGAGCTTGAATGGGCCAGCGTTTACACCTTTGCCTGCCTGCGCATGGACCGCTTCGTGCATGGCCGCGTGGTGTTTGCGGGCGACAGCGCGCATGGCGTGTCGCCCTTCGGCGCACGTGGCGCCAACAGCGGCGTGCAGGACGCCGAAAACCTGGCCTGGAAACTCGACTGGGTGCTGCGCGGCCGTGCCGGCGAAGAACTGCTGGCCACCTATGGCCCCGAGCGCGAGTACGCGGCCGACGAGAACATTGCCAACTCGACCCGCGCCACCGACTTCATCACGCCCAAGAGCGAGATCAGCCGCCTGTTCCGCGATGCCGCGCTGGAGCTGGCGCGCGAGCACCCATTTGCGCGCCGCATCGTCAACAGCGGGCGCCTGTCGGTGCCGGCCACACTGCATGGCTCGCCGCTGAACACCCCGGACGGCGACACATTCGCCGGCACCCAGGTGCCGGGCGCCGTGCTGCTCGACGCGCCCGTGGGGTACGGTGGCCAGAGTGCCTGGCTGCTGCGTACGCTGGGGCCAGACTTCACGCTGCTGGTGTTCGGCACCGCGCCGGCCTGGGCAGCCACCCTGCCCCAGGTGAAGCTGCTGCAGGTGGGCCACGACCTGCAGGACACCCAGGGCCTGCTGGCCCGGCGCCTGGATGCACAGCCCGGCACGGCCTACCTGGTGCGACCCGACCAGCATGTGTGCGCGCGCTGGCGCAGCCTGAGCGAAGGCGCCGTGCGCGCAGCGCTGGCCACGGCGACGGCCAGCCACCAGCCTGCGGCAGTCGCCCCTGCCGACCTCGCAACCGCCTGACGAAGGAGCCCTGAGCATGCTCGATACCCAGCCCCACCTGCAGGCCTGCGACGATTTCTACGAGGCCCTGATCGCCAGCCACAACGGCCTCACACCGCCCGAGAGCCATGCGATGAACGCCCGCCTCATCCTGCTGCTGGCCAACCACATCGGCGACCAGGCCACGCTGCTGCATGCGCTGCAGCTGGCGCGCGGCAGCACGGTGCCCGCCGGCAACGCGGACATCGCGCCCATGACACCGGTCCCCCCGATACACGCTGCGGCCTGACGCCGCCCACCGCCCCACCACCAGACGCCGCCGCGCAAGCCCCGCACAGACGGGGCCTGCGGCAGCGCCGTGCCCGAGCCACCCCCATCCATTCTTTGACCACCGGAGACAAAACCACCATGCTGCGCAAACATTTCCTCGCCACCCTCGCGGGCCTGGCACTCACGCCCCTCGCCCTGCCCCTGCACGCACAGGACCAGAGCAAGCCCCTGGAATGGGTGGTCGGCTATGCGGCCGGCGGGGGCTCGGACATCGTGGCGCGCACCATCGCCGAATCCATGGGAGCCAGCCTCGCCCGCCCCATCATCATCAACAACAAGCCCGGTGCCGGCACCAACATCGCTGCCGACTATGCGGCGCGCCACAAGGATTTCGGCAACCTGGTCTTCTCGGCTGACTTCGCCACGCTGGCGGCCAACCCCTTTCTCTTCAGCAAGCTGAGCTACAACGCCGAGAAGGATTTCCAGCCCGTGGGCCTCTTGGTGCGTTTTCCGATGTTCCTCGTGGTCTCGAACAACGTGCCCGCCAAGAACCTCAAGGAATTCATGGCTTGGGCCAAGGGCAACGCCGATGGCGTGAACTGGGCATCGGCCGGGCCGGGCAGCCCGCACCACCTGGTGGGCGAGCTGTTCCGCGAGCAGAGCGGGCTCAAGCTCACCCATGTGCCCTACCGCGGCGCGGCCCCGGCCATCCAGGACGTGATCGGCGGCCAGGTGCCCGCGATGTGGATCGACAGCGCCACGGTCTACCCCTTCCTCGCCGCCAACAAGGTACGCGCCATCGGCGTGGCCAGCCCGCAGCGCGTGGGCACCATGCCCGACGTACCGACGATGCAGGAACAGGGGCTGCAGGGCTTCGAGGGGTTTGCATGGCAGGGGCTGGTGGCCCCCACGGGCACCTCGCCCGAGGCCGTGGCCCAGTTCAGCAAGGCGCTGCAGACCGCCCTGGCCGACACGCGCACCCGCGCGCGCCTGCAGGCCCTGGGGGTGGAGCCCCTGCCCGGCACGCCAGCGCAGATGGGCAGCTATGCGCGCGCCGAGCGCGAGAAGTGGGGCCGCGTGATCACCAAGGTGGGCGTCAAGCTCGATTGAACGGGCACCGCCCGTCAGGCCTGGCCGCGCAGCGCCCGCGCCCGCTGCCAGCGGCGCCCGCGCTGCACGGCCGGCGCCAGCCACAAGGCCTGCACCAGGCCATAGCCCAGCACCGCCAGGACCAGGCCCAGCACGGGCAGGCCCACGAGCAGCGGCGTGCCCAGCGCCTGCATCCAGGTGGCCAGGGCCTCCACGCTGAACACTCCGGCCGGGCCGGAGGCGTTCCAAGCGGGCATGGTCTGCTCGCCCGGCAGCACCAGCGATCCCATCTGGAAGGCCAGCACGTAGAGCGGCACGGTGGTGAGGGGGTTGGTATAGAAGGTGGTGATGCCACCGGCGACCACGTTGCCGCGCAGCCAGCCACAGGCCCCCACCGTGCCCAGCAGTTGCAGCGGCCCCGGAATCAACCCGCAGAACATGCCGGCCGCCACCCCGCGCGCCAGCGGCTCGCGCTGGAAGCGGAACAGCGCGCGCTGCTCCATCCAGGGCACGGCGCGGGCCAGCATTGTGCCGGCCAACTGGTCGCGCACGCGGGGTTCGAGCCGGCGCAGCCAGCGCCGCAGGGTGCACAGCATCTGCATCAGCGCGTCGCCCGGGGAGCACCCTGGCGCAGCTTGCGCCGGCTGCGGCCCACCATGCGCAGGGCCAGAAGGGCCGTTCCCGCCAGGGCCACGCCCATGGTGATCATCACAGAATCGAACATGTCCAAGGCAGGCTCCTTCAGGTCTTGGGTGGCAGCGCAGTCGGCTCGCCGGGGGCCGCTGCCGCCGAGGTGCGCAGCGACAGGATGATGGAGCCGGCGATCAGCCCGGCCGTGACCAGCAGGGCGTAGCCGATCGGGATCTTCACCAGGTCGATCAGCAGCATCTTGCCACCGATGAACACCAGCACCAGCGCCAGACCATACGCGAGCAAGTGGAATCGGTCGGCCAGGTCGGCCAGCAGGAAGTAAAGCGCACGCAGGCCCAGGATGGCGAAGATGTTGGCCGTGAGCACGATGAACGGGTCGCTGGTGATGGCGAAGATGGCCGGAATGCTGTCCACCGCGAAGATGATGTCCGTGGTGCCGATCAGGATGAGCACCACGAACAGCGGCGTGTAGTGCTTGACGCCGTTGATGGTGGTGGTCAGCTTCTCGCCGTCGAACACATCGGCGATGCGGATGCGCTTGCGCAGGAAGCGCAGCACCGGGTTGGTCGCGATGTCGGGCTCCTGGCCGGCAGCGAACCACATCTTGGCACCCGTGAACACCAGGAAGGCGCCGAACACGTAGAGCAGCCAGTGGAACGAGGCCAGCAGCCAGGCGCCTGCCAGGATCAGCAAGGTGCGCAGCACGATGGCGCCGATGATGCCGATGATCAGCGCGCGCTTCTGGTGCTGGGGCGGTACGGCGAAGTAGCTGAACAGCATCAGGAAGACGAAGATGTTGTCGATCGACAGGCTCTTTTCCACCAGGTAGCCGGTGATGAACTGCATCGACACGGTGTTGGCCACCTCTCGGCCCTGGCTGCCGTCCAGGTACCACCACAGGCCGGCCACGAACACGAAGGCCAGCGAGAACCACAGGACACTCCACTTCACGGCCTCTTTGGTGGTGACCTTGTGCGCACCCTGGCGCTCCATCACCAAGAGGTCGATGCCGATGGCCACGACCACAAAGACGGCAAAGCCCGCCCACATCCACCAGGTTCCAATGGTTTCCATGATGTCGTTCTCCTTTGCGCGGCGGCGTCAGCGCCGCGAGCGCGGCAGGGGTGGCAGGCCCGGGGTCGGGGTGGCGGGGGTGCGGACAGTGGTGTCGGGCATGAGGGATCTCCTTAGAAATTCGAGGCAAGCCCGCACTGTAGGGATGTCCTTTCATCTTTAAAATCTGTCTTTTAGGTACCATTCATCTGGTTTTTACGAACCAAACAACCGCCACCCCAAGCCCCTGCAGACCGTCGGGACACGCACGCCATGAGCCAGAGCTTCAACTACCGCCACCTGTACTACTTCTGGGTGGTCGCCAAGGAGGGCGGCATCGCGCGCGCCGCCGAGCGGCTGGACATGGCTGTGCAGACCATCAGCGCGCAGGTGCGCCTGCTGGAGCAGGCCCTGGGCACCAGCCTGCTGCGCACCGAGGGGCGCAGCCTGGTGCTCACCGAAGCTGGCGTGGCCGCACTGCACGAGGCCGACCAGATCTTCGCGCTGGGCGAGCAGTTGACGCAGCGCGTGCGCGAGGCCGCCAGCGGCCAGACGCTGCGGCTGAACCTGGGCATCTCCGACGGCATCGCCAAGCTGGCCATGCACCGGCTGCTCACGCCCGTGCTCGACGAGCCGCACCTGCGCCTGCTGTGCCACGAGGGGGAGTTCCAGCCGCTGCTCGGCGAGCTCGCGCTGCACAAGCTCGACGCGGTGCTGGCCGACCGCGCAGCACCGCCGAACCCGGCCCTCAAGACCACCAGCCAGTTGCTGGGCACGAGTGCCGTGGCCTGGTATGCCCCGCCCGTGTGGGCCGAAGCGGCGGCCCGGCAGTTTCCACACAGCCTGGCCGTGGTGCCCGTGCTGCTGCCCACCGAGCATGCGGCCATGCGCGCGCGCATCGACCACTGGCTGGAGCGCGAGCGCATCCGCCCACGCATCGCCGGTGAATTCGAGGACAGTGCCCTCTTGAGCACCTTTGCCGCCACCGGCATGGGCGTGATGCCGGCACCGGTATCGGTGGGTGCGCACCTGCTCACGACCCACGGCCTGGTGCAGGTGGGCACGACGCCCGATGTGCAGGAGCAGTTCCACCTGATCTACAACGCGCGCAAGGTCATGCACCCGCTGCTCACGCGGCTGCTGGAAGCGGCGCAGGGCGGTGCGCTGCTTACTTCGTGAACCTTCCGTTGCGGCCCATCATGAGCAAATCGACAAATTTGCCCGAGCTGTGCTGCGTGGCCGACAGCTCCACGGGGTAGCCGCCCAGGTTCACGCTCTTCATCGACTCCATGGCCTGCACGAGCCCTGCGCGCGTGGGCTTGGCGCCGGCGCGCTGCAGTGCCTCGACCAGGAAGCGGGCGGAGATGAAGCCCTCCATCTGGCTGAAGGTGTACTCGGTGATGCCCTTGGCCTTGGCCAGGGTCTGGAACTCGCGCGAGATCGGCATGCTCTGGTTCCACGGCGAGGGCACGACCTGCGAGACCACCACGCCGCGTGCGCGCTCGCCGAGCGCCTTGACCAGTTGCGCATTGCTGATCACCGAGAGCATGTAGAACGTGGTGCGGTGGCCGGCCGTGAGGTAGGCATCGACAAAGTCCACGCTGGGCTTGCCGGCGCTGATGACGATGATGGCCTGGGGCGTGGCCTTGGCGACTGCAGCCACGGCGTCCGCCATCTTCGAGCCATCCACCTCCAGCGGGGCCTGGGCCACAAGTTCCACCTTGTGGTTCTTGGCCGATTTCTCGACCGAGGCCAGCCCGCCCGTGCCGAAGGGGTTGTTGAGGTACACCGCCGCGATGCGCGCGATGCCCACCGAGGCCAGTTGCCTGACCGTGGCATCGAGCTCGGCTGCATAGCCGGCCTTGATGTTGAACACGTATCGGCTGCCCGCCTGGCGCAGTCCGTCGGAGCCCGTGAACGGCGCGATGAAGGGCACGCCGCGCTCCTCGGCGATCGGCAGGGCGGCCAGCGCCGGGGGCGTGCCGGCGTACTGGAACAGCGCGAGCACCTTGTCCTCGTCGATCAGCTTCTTCGTGTTCTCGGCCGCCTTCTTGGGGTCGTAGGCATCGTCGATGGCGAGCACGCGGATCTTGCGCCCGCGCACGCCGCCCGAGGCGTTGACGTGGTCGAAATAGAGGCTGGCGCCCTGGCGCACCTCACTGGTCAGGGCCGCGAGCGGACCGCTCAGCTGGCACGACTGGCCGATGAGGATCTCGCTGTCGCTCACGCCTGCGCTGTCCTGGGCCCAGGCCGTGCCCGCAAGGCCTGCGGCCAACACCCCACCCGAGCGCAGAAACTCCCTGCGCGCCAACCCCGGCCGAACGCCTGTCTTCATGCTGTGTCTCCTGTCGTATTTATGGATCTTCACAACGCAACACCACTTCCGCAGCCTGGAGGGCAGGCGGAAGGGTGGAACAGGAAAACCGCAGCGTTACGCGGCGGTCCTGTGAACGCTCAATGGGCCTCGGCCGGGGCGTGCGCCGCCCCACCCATGCCCAGGTAGGTGTCGATGATGCGGCGGTCGTTGAGCAGGTCCTGCGCGGGACCCGAAAGCGCCACGGCACCCATTTCGAGCACATAGGCCCGGTCGGCCACACGCAGCGCGGCGCGCGCGTTCTGCTCCACGAGCAGCACCGACACGCCATGCGCCCGCAGCGAGGACACCACCTGCAGCACCTCGCGCACGATGAGCGGGGCCAGGCCGAGCGAGGGCTCGTCGAGCATCAACAGGCGCGGGCGGGCCATCAGCGCGCGGCCGATGGCCAGCATCTGCCGCTCGCCGCCCGAGAGCGTGGAGGCCAGTTGCGGGCGGCGCTCGCGCAGGCGCGGGAAGATCTCGAACACCTCGTCCATGCGCTGCGCCTGGTCGCGCTGGCCACGGCGCCAGCGCGAGAAGCCGCCCAGGAGCAGGTTGTCCTCCACCGACATCTCGCCGAAGAGCTCGCGCTTTTCGGGCACCAGGGCCACGCCGCGCGCCACCATGGCTTCCACGCTGGGGGGGGCGATGCGCTCACCGGCCAGGGTGATGGCGCCGGTGGCAGGCAAGAGGCCCATGGCCGCGCACAGCAAGGTGGTCTTGCCCGCGCCGTTGGGGCCGATGACGGTGACGATCTCGCCCTCGTTCACGTCGAGCCGGACCTGGTGGACGGCTTCCACCTGGCCATAGGAGACGCTCAGGTCCTGGAGTTGCAGCAAGGCGGTCATGCGGTGGCTCCTTCGGAGGCTGCGGGCAGGTCGTCATCGGCACCGCCCAGGTAGGCATCGAGCACGCGCTGGTTGCTCTGCACCTGTGCGGGCGTGCCCTCGGCAATCACGGTGCCGAACTCCAGCACGGTGATGCGGTCGGCCAGGTTCATCACGAACTCCATGTCGTGCTCCACCACCAGGATGCCCAAACCCTCGGCGCGCAACTGGCGCAGCAGATCGGCCAGGGCCTTCTTTTCCAGGTGGCGCAGGCCGGCGGCGGGTTCGTCGAGCAGCAGGATGGCCGGCTGGCCGGCCAGGGCGCGCGCGATTTCCACGATGCGCTGCTGCCCCAGGGCCAGCGAGGCAGCGGGCGCATCGGCATGGGCGCCCAGGCCGCAGCGCTCGATCTGGCGGCGCGCCTCGGCCAGCAGGGCCGCCTCTTCGGCGCGATCCAGCCGCAGCATCGAGGCCAGCCAGCCGCGCTGGGCACGCTGGTGCGCACCCAGGGCCACGTTCTCGACCACGCTGCGCTGGCCCAGCAGGCGCACATGCTGGAAGGTGCGCGCCATGCCCAGGCGGGCAAAGGCGCGCGAGGGGCGGCGCAGCATGGCCTGGTCCACCAGGCGCACCTCGCCCTCGGTGGCGTCGTCCACGCCCGAGATCATGTTGAAAAAGGTGCTCTTGCCGGCGCCGTTGGGGCCGATCAGTGCATGCACCTCACCGGCCTTGACGTCCATGGACACGTTGTTGTTGGCGACCAGCCCGCCAAAGCGCTTGGTCACGTTGCGCGCCTGCAGCAGCACCGTGCCAGCCGCTGGCAAGGTGCGCTGGCCCAGCTGCGCAGCCTCGCGCACCGCACGCGGCGCCTCGCGGCGCAGCCAGCGCTCGCCCAGGCGGTTGAGGGTGGGCCACAGGCCATCGGCAAAGCGCTGCAGCACGAAGACCATGAGCAGGCCGAAGACGATGACCTCGAAATTGCCGCTGGTGCCCAGCAGCGAGGGCAGCACGTCCTGCAGCTTTTCCTTGAGCAGGGTGATGAGCGTGGCGCCCAGCACCGCACCCCAGAGGTGGCCGGCGCCGCCGACCACGGCCATGAACAGATACTCGATGCCGATGTTGAGGTTGAACGGCGTGGGGCTCACGAAGCGCTGCAGATGCGCATACAGCCAGCCCGAAATGGCGGCCAGCAGCGCCGCCAGCACGAAGAGCTTGATGCGGTAGTGCGCCGTGTCCACGCCCATGGACTCGGCCATCACCCGGCCGCCCTTGAGCGCGCGGATGGCACGGCCCTCGCGCGAGTCGAGCAGGTTGTGCAGCAGCCACAGCGACACCAGCAGCACCGCCCAGATCAGCACGCCGATGGCGCGCGGCGAGGCCAGCGAAACACCGGCCACCATGAGCGGCGGGATGCCGGTGATGCCGGTCTGCCCGCCGAGGAATTCCATGTTGCCGAACAGGTAGTACAGCGACAGGCCCCAGGCGATGGTGCACAGCGGCAGGTAGTGGCCCGACAGCTTGAGCGTGACCGAACCCAGGCCCCAGGCCAGCGCGAACGTGATCAAAAGGCCGAGCACCAGGCCCACCCAGGGCAGACCGGCCATGCCGACCATGCCCGAGAGCGCCTGCACCGACGCGGGCGCCGTGCAGATCCAGGCCGTGGCATAGGCGCCGACGCCCACGAAGGCCGCCTGGCCGAACGAGGTCATGCCGCCAACACCGGTGAGCATGACCAGGCCGGCCGCGACGATGGCGTACAGGCCGATGTAGCTGAGCACGACCACGGTGAAGTCGGGCAGGAAGCCCCAGCACAGGGCCAGCAGCGCCACGGCCGCGAGCGTCAACTGGGTGCGCGTGACGATGCCGCGCGATGGGCCTGCAGTTGGTGCGCCGGCGGCCATCTCAGTCTTGACGGGCGTGCTCATTCTTCATCCTCCACATGGCGGCTGTTGAGCGAGCGCCACCACAGCACGGGCACGATCAGGGTGAACACGAGAACCTCCTTGTAGGCACTGGCCCAGAACGATGCAAAGGCCTCCAGCTGGCCCACGATCAGCGCGCCGAGCAGCGCCATGGGGTAGCTGCCCAGGCCGCCGACGATGGCCGCGACGAAGCCCTTGAGGCCGATGAGGAACCCCGTGTCGTAGTACACGGTGGTGAGCGGCGCGATCAGCAGGCCCGAGACTGCGCCGATCAGCGCGGCCAGGGCAAAGCTCACGTCGCCCGACAACTCGGTGGGGATGCCCATGAGGCGCGCCCCCACGCGGTTGAGGGCCGTGGCGCGCAGCGCCTTGCCCACCATGGAGCGGCCGAAGAACAGGAACAGCAGCATCACCAGCGCCAGCGTGACGCCCAGCACCACCAGCGACTGGCCCGAGACCGGGATGCCACCGAGGTCGAAGCGCGCCTCCGAGAAAGGCGGCGTGCGCGAGCCTTCGGCACCGAAGAACAGCAGGCCCAGGCCTACCAGCACGCCATGCAACGCCACGGAGACGATGAGCAGCATGAGCACCGTGGCATCGGCCAGCGGGCGATACGCCAGGCGGTACAGCAGCGGCCCCATGGGCGTGATCAGGATCAGCGTGGTGAGTGCCTGCATGCCCAGCGAGGTGGGGCGCAGCCCGAGGATCAGGCCGGCGGCCACCAGGGGCAGCACCAGGCACCATACGACGGTGGCGGGCCAGTTCACAGGGCTGCCGCGCTGAAAGCGCACCACCTCGACCACCAGCACCACGGCGGCCATGCCCAGCAGCAGCCAGAGCGTGGAAGGAATCCGCCCGCCCTGCATCATGGCCATGGTCAGCGCCCCGAAGGCCACGAACTCGCCCTGGGGGATGAAGATCACCCGGGTCACGGAAAAAACCAGCACCAGCGCCAGCGCCATCAGTCCATAGATGGCGCCGTTGACAATGCCGTCCTGCCCCAAGAGCAGGGCGATCTGCAAATCCATATTCGGCTTTCTGTCTATTGAAGGCAGGTAGGCCGCAGGGCTGCGCAGGCAGCAGGCATTTCATCAGCCCGCCGCCCTCGCATCTGCGCCATCAGACCTCGCTCTGCTCGGTCAGGGCTGGTACTTCCAGGTGCCGTTCTCGATCTTGACCATCACGCGGGCGCGCTGGTCCAGGCCCAGGTGGTCGTTCTCGGACATGCTGAAGATGCCGTGGGCACCGGGCACTTCCTTGATCTGCTCCAGCGCATCGCGCAGGGCGGCGCGGAACTCGACGGTACCGGGCTTGGCCTTCTTGAGCGCGACGGGCACGGCGGCGGCCATCAGCACGCCGGCATCCCAGCCGTGGGCACCGAAGGTGGAGACGCTGTCCTTGCCGTGGGCCGCCTCATACGCGGCCACGTAGGCGCTGGCCGACTTCTTCACCGGGTGCGAAGCAGGCAGCTGCGAGGCCACGAGCACCGGGCCGGAGGGCAGGAAGGTGCCTTCCACGTCCTTGCCGCCCACGCGCAGGAAGTCGGCATTGGCCACGCCGTGGGTCTGGTAGACCTTGCCGGCGAAGCCGCGCTCCTTGAGCGCCTTCTGCGGCAGCGCGGCCGGGGTGCCGGAGCCGGCGATGAGCACGGCATCGGGCTTGGCCGAGATCATCTTGAGGGTCTGGCCGGTCACCGAGGTGTCGGTGCGCGCATAGCGCTCGTTGGCCACGATCTGGATCTTCTTGATCGCTGCGGCCTTGCCGAACTCCTGGTACCAGCCTTCGCCGTAGGCATCGGCAAAGCCGATGAAGGCCACGGTCTTCACGCCGGCATTGGCCATGTGGTCGACGATGGCCAGCGACATCATGATGTCGTTCTGCGGGGTCTTGAAGACCCATTTCTTCTTGGCGTCCATGGGCTCGACGATGCGCGCCGAAGCGGCCATGGAGATCATGGGTGTCTGCGCCTCGGCGACCACGTCGATCATGGCCAGCGAGTTGGGCGTGGTGCTCGACCCGAGGATGATGTCGACCTTGCTTTCGCTGATCAGCTTGCGCGTGTTGCCCACGGCCGTGGTCGTGTCCGACGCGTCGTCGAGCACGATGTAGTTGACCTTCTGGCCGCCGATGGTGCGCGGCATCAGGGCGATGGTGTTCTTCTCGGGGATGCCCAGCGATGCGGCGGGGCCGGTGGCCGACACCGTGACACCGACGGTGATGTCGGCCAGGGCGGCGCCGCTGGCCATGGCGGCGGCAGCGGCCACCAGCGCGAGTTGTGCAAAACGGAATTTCATGCTTTTGTCTCCTGTGGATCGTTGTGAAGAAAGGAAGAAAGAGGTCAGCGCTGAGGGGCGCCCTGGCTCGGATCCGGCTCTTCGCGGCCGGTGTGTGGTGCACGGCAAGCGTGGCTTCGCATTGTCATGGACGGGGAGGCCTTTCGGCCAGTGGCGGGGGCATGCGCACCGCGGGAAAGCCCCCAAAGAACAGGTCGGCCACGATGGGTGCCATGGTCTCGTAGTCGAGTTCGCCATCGGGCTTGAGCCAGGTGAACATCCAGTTGATCATGCCGAACAGCAGCATGGTCAGCGCCTTGGTCAGGCCCGCGGCATCGGTGTCGGGGCGCATCTGCGCCAGCGCCTGGGCAAAAACGGCCACCACGGCGCGCTCCTTGCCGAGGATGCGTTCGCTGTCCTCGGGCTGCAGAAAGCGCACGTCCTCGGTCAGCACGCGGTGGGCATGCTGGGCCTCGGCGTATTCCTCGACGAAGCGGTGGATCAGCTCGCGCAGCCGCGCCTCGGGTTCGAGGTGCTTGTCCTGCACCTCTTGCACCAGCGCCTGCAGGCGCGAGACATGGCCGTCGGCAATGTGCACGAGCAGGTTGTACTTGTCGCGAAAGTAGTGGTACAGCGTGGGCTTGGACAGGCCACAGGCCTCGGCCACCTCGTTCATCGAGGTGGCGGGGTAGCCGCGGCGGGCAAACAGCTCGGCGGCATGGCGGAGGATCATTTCGCGCTGGTCGTCGTATCCGGGGGATCGTCCTCGGGCCATGGGCAGTGTTCCTTTGCATCCGGTAGTGAAGGGCCGCCATCTTGCCGCATGCGCAGGCACCGTGGCCACACGGTACCCGAATCCCTTGCGGGACCCGGCAGCGCGTGCAGCGGTGGATGCCGGCATCGCGTCCATCAACGTTCGTCGAACGACAGCACCACGCTGTCGGTCAGCGGTCGGCACTGGCAGGTGAGCACGAAGCCGGCCGCCACCTCGGCCTTGTCGAGCGCGAAGTTGCGCTCCATGCGCACCTCGCCCTGCACGCACTTGGCGCGGCAGGTGCCGCACACGCCCGAGGTGCACGAGAACGGCACTTCGAGCCCGGCGGCCGAGGCCGCATCGAGGATGCTGGCCTGCTCGCCCGAGAAGGAGAACTCGCGCCTGAGGCCGTCGCGCACGATGGCGATGCGCGCTGCCTTGGCGTCGCCCGGCAGCGCCTCGTGCACCACGGCACCGACCTGCCCTCCTGCGGGCAGCGCCACGCCGAAGCGCTCCACGTGGATGCGCTCGGCCGGCACGCCGCCGGCCAGCAGCGCGGCCTCGGCCTCGTCGTTCATCTGGAAGGGGCCGCAGATGAAGGCCTCGTCGATCTTCTGCGCGGGGATCAGGGCCTGGAGGAACTCGGCGAGCTTCTCGCGGTTCACGAAGCCCATGTTCAGCGGCGCGTCGGTCTGCTCGGCCGAGAACACATGGTGCAGCACCAGGCGCGTGAGGTAGCGGTTCTTGAGGTCTTCGATCTCCTCCTTGAACATGGTGGACTGCAGCGTGCGGTTGCCGTAGATCAGCGTGAAGCGGCTACCGGGCTCGCGCGCCAGCACCGTCTTCATGATGGACAGGATGGGCGTGATGCCGCTGCCGCCCGCGATGCCCAGGTAATTGCGCTGCGCCTGGGGCTGTATCGGTACGAAGAAGCGGCCCTGCGGCGCCATGACCTGCAGGGTGTCGCCCACCTGCAGTTGCGCGTTGATCCAGTTGGAGAACACGCCGCCGTTGACCTTGCGCACGCCCACGCGCAGCTCGGCGTCGTCGACACCGGCGCAGATGGAGTAGGAGCGGCGCAGGTCCTGGCCGCCGATGTCGGTGCGCAGCGTGAGGTACTGGCCCTGGGTGAAGCCGAACACCTCGCGCAGTTCGGGCGGCACGTCGAAGGAGACGATGACGGCCTCGGCCGTGTCGGGCTCGATGGCGCGCACGCGCAGGGGATGGAAGATGACGCTCATGTCGGTGTCTTGTGTGGGGGCGTGAAAAGGGTCTTCACAGCGGCTTGAAGTGCTCGAAGGGCTCGCGGCAAGCCATGCAGCGGTACAGCGCCTTGCAGGCCGTGGAGCCGAATGCGGACAGGCGCTCCGTCTGCGGGCTGCCGCAGCGCGGGCAGGCCAGGGCGGGCGCTGTCGCGTTGGCGCGCGGCATGAAGCGCAGCGGCACCTCGGTGCCCGGCGGCAGCGGGCCGGGCGGCGCGATGCCATAGGCGAGCAGGCGCGCACGCCCTTGCTCGGTGATCCAGTCGGTGGTCCAGGCCGGCGCGCGCTGCAGCGTGGCGTGGGCCGGGCCCAGGCCCGCCGCCTCGATGGCCGCGAGCACGTCGTGCTCGATCACCTCGGTGGCCGGGCAGCCGGAATAGGTGGGGGTGAGCACGATCTCCAGGCCCTCACCCGCCAGGCGCACATCGCGCACGATGCCCAGGTCGCACACGGAGACTGCGGGCACCTCGGGGTCCGGCACGCCGGCCAGCACCTCCCACGCCCGCGCGAGGCGTGCGTCGGTGGTGTCCGGGCGGGCAATGGCCTCGGCCATCATCACCACACGCCTCCGGGAAAGCTGCGCTGCAGGTACTGCATCTCGGTCAGGATGAAACCCATGTGCTCGCTGTGCACGCCCTGCTTGCCGGTGCTGCGGAACGCCGACTCCGGGGGCGTGGCCAGGCTGGCAGCGGCCAGGATCTGCGCCATCTCGTCCGTCCAGGTGTCCTTGAGGTCGGCCCAGCGCGGGCCCAGGCCCGTGGCGTGGGCGGCTTCGTCCACGGCGTCGGCAGCGAACAGCTCGGGCGTGTAGCGCCACAGGGCCTTCAAGGCCGCTTCGGTGCGGCGGCGCGATTCGGCCGTGCCGTCGCCCAGGCGCACCACCCAGTCGGCGGCATGCTGCTGGTGGTAGCGCGCCTCCTTGAGGGCCTTGCCCGCGATGGCAGCCAGCTCGGTGTCGCTGGAGCGGGCCAGCCGCTCCCACAGCAGCTTCATGAGGGTGGCGACCATGGCGTTGCGCACCATGGTGAAGGCAAAGTCGCCGCGCGGCAGCTCCACCAGGGTCGGGTTCACGTAGTCGCGCTCGTCGCGCAGAAAGGCCAGTTGGTCTTCGTCGTGGCCCCGGCCCTCGATCTGGCCGGCCCGCGTGAGCACGGCGCGGGCCTGGCCCACGAGGTCCAGCGCCATGTTGGACAGGGCGATGTCTTCTTCGAGCACGGGGCCGTGGCCGCACCATTCGGACAGGCGCTGGGCCAGGATGAGGCAGGTATCGCCGATGCGCAGCAGGTACTGCACGGCCGGGTCCTGGCTGGTGTGGATGCTGGTGGCTTGCATGGCGGGCGCGTTCACATGTGGTCCACGGACTCGGGCAGCACGTAGAAGGTGGGGTGGCGGTAGACCTTGTCCTGCGCGGGATCGAAGTACATGGACTTCTCGCCCGGGTCGCTGGCCACGATCTGGTCGGAACGCACGACCCAGACGCTGGTGCCTTCCTGCCGGCGGGTGTAGACGTCGCGCGCCAGTTGGATGGCCATGCGCGGGTCGGCCGCGTGCAGGCTGCCGCAGTGCTTGTGGTCCAGGCCTGCCTTGCTGCGCACGAAGACTTCCCACAGCGGCCATTCGGTGGCCACGGCGGGGTCGGCAACGGGGGTGGAGGGGGAGGAGGGGGTCGTCATGGGGTATCTCGAATTGGGAAGGCTCAGGCAGCGGCGCGGACCGGTGCGTGCTTGGCGGCATGGGCCAGGGCGGCTTCGCGCACCCAGGCACCGTCGTCCCAGGCCTTGACGCGGGCGCCCAGGCGCTCTTCGTTGCAGGGGCCGTCGCCGCCGATCACGCGCCAGAACTCGCTCCAGTCGATGGCGCCGTAGTCATGCGCCTGGCGCTCTTCATTCCACTTCAGGTCGGGATCGGGCAGGGTGACGCCGAGCAACTGGGCCTGCTCGACCGTGGCGTCGATGAACTTCTGGCGCAAGGTGTCGTTGGAGATGCGCTTGATGCCCCAGCGCATGGACTGGGCGGAGTTGGGCGACTGGTCGTCCGGCGGTCCGAACATCATGATGGAGGGCCACCACCAGCGGTTGACCGCGTCCTGCACCATGGCGCGCTGGGCGTCGGTACCCTGCTTCATCATGGTCAGCAGCGCGTCGTAGCCCTGGCGCTGGTGGAAGCTCTCCTCGCGGCAGATGCGCACCATGGCGCGCGCATACGGCGCATACGAGCAGCGGCAGATCGGCACCTGGTTCATGATGGCCGCGCCATCGACCAGCCAGCCGATGGTGCCCATGTCGGCCCAGGTCAGCGTGGGGTAGTTGAAGATGGAGCTGTACTTGGCGCGGCCGGTGTGCAGTGCGTCGATCATCTGGTCGCGCGAGGTGCCCAGGGTCTCGGCTGCGGCATACAGGTACAGGCCGTGGCCGCCCTCGTCCTGCACCTTGGCCAGCAGGATGGCCTTGCGCTTGAGCGTGGGCGCGCGCGATATCCAGTTGCCCTCGGGCAGCATGCCGACGATCTCCGAGTGCGCGTGCTGGCTGATCTGGCGCAGCAGCGTCTTGCGGTAATGGTCGGGCATCCAGTCCTTGGCCTCGATGAATTCACCGGCGTCGATGCGCGCATCGAACGCTTCCTGGCGCTGCATCTCTTCGGCGCTGCGCAGGGCCTTGGCGTCGCCGCCTTCCTTGCCCATGGTGTCCATGGCCTGGGTGTACATGGTGGTGTCCTTTTCGTGAGGGGAGGAAGACTCAGCGCGGGCGCTGGTCGATCACGCGGCGGGCCTTGCCCACCAGCGTGCGCTCGATGGAATCGGTGGCCAGCACCTCGACCTGGCAGGTGATGCCCACCAGGGTCTTGATGCGGTGCTGCACCCAGCCCGTGAGGTCGGGGCGCTCGCCCTCGGCCACGCCGGGCTGCAGCTCGCAGCGCACGGTCACCTGGTCGAGGTTGCCGTCGCGCGCCACGAGGATCTGGTACTGGCCCGAAAGCTTCTCGTTCTGCAGCACGATCTCTTCGATCTGCGTGGGGAACACGTTCACGCCGCGGATGATGAGCATGTCGTCCGAGCGGCCCACGATCTTGCCCATGCGCCGGAAGGCGCGCGAGGTGGGCGGCAAGAGGCGCGTGAGATCGCGCGTGCGGTAGCGGATCATGGGCAACGCCTCCTTGCTCAGCGAGGTGAACACGAGCTCGCCCTCCTGGCCGTCGGGCAGCACCTCGCCGGTTTCGGGGTCGATGATCTCGGGGTAGAAATGGTCTTCCCAGACCACCGGGCCGTCCTTGCTCTCGATGCACTCGCTGGCCACGCCCGGGCCCATCACTTCGGACAGGCCGTAGATGTCCACCGCGTCGATGCCGGCCTTGGTCTCGATCTCGCGGCGCATGGCCTCGGTCCAGGGCTCGGCGCCGAAGATGCCGATCTTCAGCGAGCTCTCGCGTGGGTCCAGACCCTGGCGCACGAACTCTTCGTTGATGACCTGCATGTACGAGGGCGTCACCATGATGATGCTGGGCGCGAAGTCGCGGATCAGCTGCACCTGCTTTTCGGTCTGCCCGCCCGACATGGGGATCACCGTGCAGCCAGCGCGCTCGGCGCCGTAGTGCGCGCCCAGCCCGCCCGTGAACAGGCCGTAGCCGTAGGCCACGTGGATCAGGTCGCCGGCCCGCCCGCCCGCGGCGCGGATCGAGCGCGCCACCAGGTCGGCCCAGGTGTCGATGTCCTTGCGCGTATAGCCCACCACCGTGGGCTTGCCCGTGGTGCCCGAGGAGGCATGGATGCGCGACACCTGCTCGCGCGGCACGGCGAACATGCCGAAGGGGTAGTTGTCGCGCAGGTCCTTCTTCACGGTGAAGGGGAACTTCGACAGGTCGGACAGCTGCTTCAGATCGGACGGATGCACGCCCTTGGCATCGAAGGAGCGCTTGTAGTGCGCCACGTTGTCGTAGGCGTGCTGCAGCGTCCAGCGCAGGCGCTGCAGCTGCAGCGCCTGGACTTCATCGCGGCTGGCGGTTTCGATGGGCTCCAGGTCGCCTGGGGCAGGTTGGCGCACGGCCATGGATGTCTCCTGTGGGTCTATCTAGGTATGAGGGGTCAGCGGCCGGCGGCATCCAGCGGCACTGTGGGCTTGCCCTTCATGCAGTACGAGCGGCCGCGGAACACGGCAATCGCCTCGCCGCGCTGGTTGTGCACGTTCACGTCGTACACGCCGGTGCGGCCCGCCAGCGACACCTCGCGGGCCTCGGCCGTGAGGCGGTCGCCCTCGCGCGCAGGTGCCAGGAAGTCGATGGACAGGCCCGAAGCCACGGTCATCTCGTTACGCGCATTGCACGAAAAGGCGAACGCCGAGTCGGCCAGCGTGGTGATGAAGCCGCCGTGGCAGATGTCGAAGCCGTTGAGCATGTCGGCACGCACCGTCATCTCGAGCGTGGCCTGCCCCGGGCCGATGGCCGTGATGGCGATGCCCAGGCCCCGCGTGGCGCGGTCGTTGGCCAGCATGCCGATGCGCACATGCTCGGCGATGGCCTGGGGGTCGAGCGTGGAAGTGGTGGAATCCATGGGGTACTCAGCGGTCTTTGAACACGGGGGCGCGCTTGCCGATGAAGGCCTCGACGCCCTCGCGGTAGTCGGCGGATGCACCCAGCGTGCGCTGCAGTGCAGCCTCGTGCGCCAGGGCCTGGCCGAAGTCCATCTGCGCCGCAGCGTCCATCGCGTTGCGCGTGGCCACCAGCGCCTTGACGGGCATGGCGGCCAGGCGCTGGGCCAGGGCCTGCGCTTCGTCCTGCAGGGCCGCGTCGTCCACGCAGCGCCAGATCAGGCCCAGGCGCTCGGCCTCGGGTGCCGGCAGCTTGTCGCCCAGCAGCGCCAGGCCCAGGGCCTGGGCGCGGCCCACCAGGCGCGGCAGCAGCCAGGTGCCGCCGGTGTCGGGCACCAGACCGATCTTGGCGAAGGCCTGGATGAAGCTGGCCGAGCGCGCGGCCAGCACCAGGTCGCAGCCCAGCGCCAGGTTCGCGCCGGCACCGGCAGCCACGCCGTTGACGGCAGCGATCACCGGGATGGGCATGCTGCGGATGCGCTGGCACAGCGGGCCGTAGAGCTTGTCGATCACCTCGCCCAGGTCCTTGGGGGGCGCACCGGGTGTGAGGTCCGGTGCCACGGCCGGGTCGGCCAGGTCCTGCCCCGCGCAGAAGGCGCGGCCCGTGCCTGTGAGCACCACGCAGCGCACCTCGGCGTTGGCAGCGGCGGCCTCCAGCGCGGCCAGCAACTGCGCATGCAGTTCGGCCGTGAAGCTGTTGAGCGCGGCAGGCCGATTGAGCGCCAGCGTTTGCACGGCGCCCGACTGCGTCACGAGGACCAGGGGTTCAGACATGGATGCTCCTGCCAAGGTGGGGGAAAACTCGTTTTGATCGATTGCAAACATTATTGACCGACCGTTCGGTAGAGAATAAACTTTCCACAACCCTGATGCAAGTCAAACCCCTCAGGGCAAACCCTAAACGGAGACAAATACATGCCCCTGTTCGATACCCACCGCGCCCTGCTGGATGGAGCCCTCGGTGCCCTGGCTACGCGCGGCCACTGGACGCCCTTTCCCGAATCGCCCTCGCCCAAGGTCTACGGCGAGACCGGCCAGGCCGATGGCCAAGCGGCCGTGAATGCCCTGCTGGGCAAGGACTTTGCGCTGCAGCAACCCGGCGAGCGGGGCCGGCTGGCCACGGAGCGATCGCCCTATGGCGTGGCGCTGGACGTGCGCTACCCCGATTGCGACGTGCACGCGCTGGTGGCTGCAGCCCAGGCGGCCGAACCGGCCTGGCAGGCGCTGGGTGCACAGGGCCGCGTGGGCGTGCTGCTGGAGGCGCTCACACGCATCCACCGCCGCAGCCACGAGATCGCGCATGCCGTGATGCTGACCACCGGCCAGGGCCCGATGATGGCCTTCCAGGCCGGCGGCCCGCATGCACAGGACCGGGCGCTCGAAGCCATCGCCTATGCCTGGAAGGCCATGGCCGACGTGCCCGGCGAAGCGCTGTGGGACAAGCCCCAGGGCAAGAACCCCTCGCTGGTGATGCAAAAGCACTACGAGATCGTGGGCCGCGGCGTGGCCCTGGTGATCGGCTGCGCCACCTTTCCGACCTGGAACACCTACCCCGGCCTGTTCGCGGCGCTGGCCACGGGCAACCCGGTCATCGTCAAGCCCCACCCCAACGCCGTGCTGCCGGCCGCGATCTCGGTGAACATCCTGCGCGAGGTGCTGGCCGAGCAGGGGCTGGACCCGAACACCGTGACGCTGGCCCTGAGCCCCCGCGCCGAAGACACGCAGGCCCTGGCCACGCACAGCGCGGTGGCCAGCATCGACTTCACGGGCAGCAACCAGTTCGGCCACTGGCTGATCGACAACGCCCGCCAGGCGCGCGTGTATGCCGAGATGGCCGGAGTGAACACCGTCATCATCGAATCCACCGACCAGTACGCGGCCCTGCTGCGCAACCTGGCGTTCACGCTGTCGCTGTACAGCGGTCAGATGTGCACGACCACGCAGAACCTCCTGGTGCCGCGCGGCGGCATTGCCACCGACGAAGGGCACAAGAGCTTCGAGCAGGTGGGCGAGGACCTGGCCGCTGCCGTGACCGAGCTGGCCTCGAACCCGCGCGTGGCCACCTCGGTGCTGGGCGCCGTGGGTTCGCCCGAGACCGTGGCGCGCATGCAGAAGGCGAGCGGCCAGGGCCGACTGGTGCTGGCCTCGCGCGCCCTGCCCCACCCCGAGTTCGCGAATGCGCAGATCCACACGCCGGTGATCGTGGCGCTGGAGCAGGCCGACAGCGCCATCTATGGTGAGGAATGCTTCGGCCCCGTGTCCTACCTGGTGGCCACCGGTTCGGGCGCGGCCAGCCTGCAGGTGGCCGAGGCCACGCTGCGCACGCACGGCGCACTGACCCTGGGCGTGTACTCCACGGACCGCAGCTACATCGATGCTGCCGTGGCCCTGGGCCGGCGCACGCGCGTGGCCCTGTCCATCAACCTCACGCAGGGGGTGTTCGTGAACCAGTCCGCGTCGTTCTCGGACTACCACGCCACGGGCGGCAACCCGGCGGCCAACGCCACCTACACCAGCCTGGCCTTCGTGGCCGACCGCTTCGTGATCGTGCAGCGGCGCGAGCATGTGGCCGCGCCGGCTGCCGCGACCACCACGTAAGCACCGTCAGCGTTGCGGCATGTCCTTGATTGAATAGCCCAGGCTGACCGTCGCGTCCTCCGGGATGGCCGGCATGGTGGCGTTCCACACCTCCCATGCCGCGCGCATCGCGGCCAGGCGCCCGGGGTCCACCTGAGCGCGGTTGGCGCGCTCGCGCTCGTCGTCGGCCAGGTTGAAGAGGTAGTCGTTGCCGTCCACGCGCAGGTACTTCCACTCGCCTTCGCGCATGGCGCGCTGGCCGCGGTGGTTCATGCGCCAGAACAGCGGGCGCTCGCACTCCCAGTCGGCGTCGCGCAGCAGCGGCATGAGCGAGGTGCCGTCGAGTGGGTACTGCGCATCGGCGGCCACGCCGGCCGCGTCGAGCATCGTCGCGGACCAGTCCATGGTCATGCAGCTGTGCACGCTCTCGCCGCCCGGGGCGATCACGGCAGGCCAGTGGGCGATCCACGGCACGCGGATGCCGCCCTCGGTCAGGTCCATCTTGCCGCCCACCAGGGGCCAGTTGTCCGAGAAGCGCTCGCCGCCGTTGTCGCTGGTGAAGACCACCAGCGTGTCGCGGTCGATGCCGTGGCGGGCCAGCGATTCCATGATGCGGCCGATGCCCTCGTCCATGTGGTGGATCATGCGGCGGTAGGTCTCGATGTTGCCGCCGTGCAGGTGGAACAGGTTCTGGCGCACCTCCTCGGCCAGCGCGGCATCGTCGCGTGTTTCCCAGGGCCAGTGCGGCGCCGTGTAGTGCAGGCTCAGGAAGAACGGCGTGCCCGCCTGGGCTCCGGGCGCCATGCGCTCCACGAAGTCGAGCGCATGCTCGGTGATCAGGTCGGTGAGGTAGCCGTCCTGCTGCGCCTCCTCCTCCCCCAGGTACAGGTCGTGCTGCCCGGCAGAGCTGCAGTGCGTGAAGTAATCCACCCCGCCCGACATGGGCCCGAAGAACTCCTCGTAGCCCGACTGCAGCGGCCCGAAGGCCGGCGGGTAGCCGAGGTGCCACTTGCCCATGAGCGCCGTGCGGTAGCCGCCCGCGCGCAGCAGCGAGGGCAGCGTGGGGTGCGAGGGCGGCAGCCCCAGCGTGGTGCTGCCCCGGCTCTTGCTGTTGATGGGCTCCTCGGCCGCGCCGCGCAGACGGTACTGGTAGCGCCCGGTCATCAGCGCAAAGCGCGTGGGCGAGCACACGGGGGAGTTGGAATAGCCCTGCGTGAGCTTGAGGCCCTGCGCGGCCAGGCCGTCGAGCACGGGCGAGACCGGGCCAAACGCGGCTTCGCGCCCACCGTAGCAACCCAGGTCGGCATAGCCCAGGTCGTCGGCGACGATGAAGAGGATGTTGGGACGTTGCTGCTGCATGGCCATCAGGGCTTGAAGCCGGAGCGTTGCACCACGGGCGCCCACTGCGCGCGGTAGGCCTTGAGCATGGCCTCGGTCTGCGCCATGCTGCTGGCCACGGGCTCCATCTTGGCGGCTTCGAACTTGCGGCGCGTGTCGGGGTCCTTCATTACCTCGTGGATCAGACCGGCCAGGCGCTCGGCCTGGGCCTTGGGCATGCTCATCGGCGCGAAGAAGGTGTTCCAGCCCGTGGCGGCCAGGTCCAGGCCGCCTTCCTTGAAGGTCGGGATCTTGGCATCGAGCGGGCTGCGCTTGGCGCTGGAGACGGCCAGGATGCGGACCTTGCCGGCCTCGTGCTGCGGCAGCAGGGTGTCGAAGGTGTCGAAGGCCACGGGCACCTGGCCGCCGATCAGGTCGTTGAGCAAGGGGGCCGAGCCGCGGTAGCCGATGACTTCGGCGCTGACCTTGGCGGCATCGCCCACCATGAGGCCGAAGAAGTGTGGCAGGCTGCCGGTGGCCGGCACGCCGAAGTTGGCTTTGTCGGGGTTGGCGCGCAGCCAAGCGATCAGGTGGGGCAGTTCGCGCACGGGCACGGCGCTGGAGACGGCCACGCCGAACTCGTAGCTGTTGACATGGCTCACGGGGCGGAAGTCGCGCTCGGCGTCATAACCCGCGTCGGGGAAGACCAGCGGCGCCACCAGCATCACCGCCGGGTTGGCCAGCAGCAGCGCGGGCTGGTTGGCCGGCGCGCTCTTCACGGCCTGGGCCGAGAGGCGGCCGCCGGCACCGGTGCGGTTCTCCACGATCACCGGCGAGCCGAGCTTGGCCTGCAGCTTGTCGGCCACGATGCGGGCCACGCGGTCGCTGGAGCCGCCCGGGGCATAGCCGACGATGATGCGCAGCGGCGCCTCCTGGGCCTGGGCCAGGGTGGCGGACAGCGCCAGTACGGCGGTGAACACGGAGGCAAGGGGTTTCCACATGGCGATGCTCCAATAGAAGATAGGAGCACTGTAGAAGGCCCACAATCGATTGATCTAAACAACCGATGCCCGGACATACCCTGATGCCCGAACCCGCCACCCCGCCCCGGCTGGCCGACCCCGAGGCGGCCCAGCACCTGCTGATGTACCGCCTGAACCGCCTGCTGGCCGTGGCCGGCAGCCTGGTGGTGCGCCTGTGCGAGGGCGGCTATGGCATCACGCGGCGCGAGTGGGGCCTGTTGATGTGGCTGGCCGAGCACCCGGGCATGCCCCCGGCCGAGCTGGCCCTGCGCCTGGGGCTGGACCGTGCGCGCACCTCGCGCGCCATCACCTCGCTGCTGGCCAAGAAACTCATCACGCGCGACGCCATGCCGGGCGACCGGCGCCAGGCCGTGCTCTCGCTCACCCCGGCGGGCCAGGCGGTGCACGACGCGCTGTTCCCGCAGATCAAGGCGCTCAACCAGGGCCTGCTGGCCGGGCTGGATGCGGGCGCGGTCGAGGCGCTCGATGCCACGCTGGCCCACATGCAGCGCCAGGCCGAGGCCCTGGTGGCCACCCGCACCGACGTGCCGCGCACCTATCGGCTGCGCGGCGGGCGCAGTCCCGAATAGCGGCGGCCCCACTGGCGGGTCGCCCGCCCGGCATTTTATTGGCCGCCGTACAGGAAAAACGGGCTTTGGCGTACCGGAACGCCGCCAGTACCGCTATCCTGTGGCGACGGGGCGCATGGCGCTCCTCGCCTTTCCTGAACAGATACCTCCCTCCCACGCGCCATCCA
The DNA here is from genome assembly GCF_034519795.1 of Acidovorax sp. Classification (GTDB taxonomy): domain Bacteria; phylum Pseudomonadota; class Gammaproteobacteria; order Burkholderiales; family Burkholderiaceae_C; genus Acidovorax. The sequence continues at coordinate 207,174 of NZ_JAXHOB010000003.1, read as the reverse complement.
TGTCCTCATCCACCTCGCTCTGGAGTCCGCTGCGCCAACCTGCATTCCGGGGTCTGTGGATCTGCGGGGGGGTGTTCTTCGTGGGCAGCGGCATGCAGACCATGGCGGCCGCCTGGCTGATGGTGGAGCTGTCGGGCTCGTCCTTCCTGGCCGCGCTGGTGCAGACGGCCGTGTTCATGCCCATGTTCCTGCTGGCCCTGCCGGCCGGTGTGCTGGCCGACACCACGGACCGGCGCCGGCTGATCTCCGGGGCCCTGATTGCGCAGATCGCCGCCTGCAGCCTGCTGGCCCTGCTGGTGCTGGCGGGCAAGGGCGGGCCGGCCTCGGTGCTGTTCCTGGTGTTCGTCTGCGGCTGTTGCACGGCGGTGCTCACCCCGGCCTGGAACTCCTCGGTCATCGACCCCGTGCCGCGCGACGAATGGCCGCAGGCCATCACCGCAGTGAGCATCGCCTACAACGCGGCGCGCGCCGTGGGCCCCACCCTTGCCGGCCTGGTGTTCGCCCAGTTGGGCGCGGGCTGGGTGTTCGCCGTGGCGGCGCTCACCACGGTGGTGATGTGGGAGTCCATCCGCCGCTGGCCGCCGCGCCCGCACGCCCCGACACGGCTGCCGGCCGAGCGCCTGTGGGGCGGCACCCTGAGCGGCCTGCGCTTTGCCTGGCATTCGCGCATGATCCTGGCCCAGCTGGTGCGCGTGATGGCCTTCAGCGCCGCCGGTTCGGCCCTGTGGGCCCTTTTGCCCGTGATCGCCCAGCGCCAGCTGGGCGCAGGTGCCCAGGGCTTCGGCCTGCTCATGGGCTGCCTGGGCACGGGCGCCGTGGCCGTGGGCCTGGTCATCGGCAAGCTGCGGGCGCGTTTCGGGCTGGAGGCCATCGTCAATGCCGCCTGCGTGGTGTTCGCGGCGGCCATGCTGGTGGCCGCGTTCTCGCACACCGCCATCGTGGTCTACCTGGCGATGATGCTCGGTGGCGCGGCCTGGATGTCGGCCATGTCCACCTTCAACACCGCCACCCAGGCCAGCGCCCCGCCCTGGGTGCGCTCGCGCGCGGTGGCCATGCACATGGTGGCGGCCCTGGGCGCCTTCGCCATGGGCTCGGCCTTCTGGGGCGCATCCTCGGACATCGTGGGCCTGGCACCCACCCTGGTTGCCGCAGCCGCCGTCATGGGGGTCGGCCTGTTGCTGGCGCGCCCCATGCCGCTGCGCATGGGCGCCCTGCACGAGGTGACCCAGGCCACGCCCTGGGACGAGCTGTTCATCGAGGCCGAGCCCCTGCCCGAGGCCGGACCGGTGGCCGTGGAGGTGAGCTACCGCATCGCCGAGGGCTCGGACACGGCCTTCCTGGACACCATCAGCCGCATGAAGGCCCCGCGCCGGCGCGACGGTGCCACCTTCTGGCGTGTCTACAAGGACCTGGGCGACCCTTCGCGCTATGTGGAGCGCTTCATCGTCGAATCCTGGGCCGACTACCTGCACCAGCGCGCCCGCGCCACCATGGCCGACCAGACGCTGGAGACCGAGGTGCGCACCTTTCTGGCACCCGGCGAAGTGGTCCGCATGTCGCACTACATTGCCGAACGCTGACCCGGCAAGCGGGCCCGACAGGAGAGGTGCAAGACCCCATTTTTCAACCTTACCAGCGAGACAGCTTGCAATGGACCTCTACGACGCCTTGCCGAAAGAGTCTTTGAACACGGTCGGACTCCACGAAGACCTGGAGCAATTCAAGCAGGTCGGCCGCATCGTCAACGGGCTTCTGACGGCCCACTGTGGCCTGGGACCGGAGAGTTCGGTTCTGGACATCGGCTGCGGCATCGGCAGGATCGCGATTGCCCTGACCGACACCCTGTCCAGCCAGGGGGCGTACCGCGGATTCGACATCACTCCCGATGCCATCGCGTGGTGCGCACGGGAGATCAGCCCGAGGCACCCCCAGTTCCAGTTCGTGCTGTCGGATGTGTTCAACAGCTCCTACAACCCCGGCGGTCGGCTGAAGCCGCAGGACTATGTGTTCCCGTATGGCGAAGGCGTGTTCGACATTGCCATCGCAACCTCGGTGTTCACCCATCTGCCCTATGGGGAAATGCGCAACTACGTCCAGGAGATGCACCGCGTCCTCAGGCCCGGTGGCAAGGCGCTCGCCACCTTCTTCCTGCTGGATGGAGCCGCGCGCCAGCACATAGCGCAGGCGCAGTCGACGCTGAACTTCGTCCATGCGCTCGATCGGTGCGTGGTCATCGATGCGGACGTGCCGGAGAAAGCCGTCGCGTTCGACCTCGGGGAAATCCAGTCGATCCTGGCGCAGCAGGGCTTTCGCACGGACTGGATGAAGATGGGTGGCTGGTCTGGCCGGGCGGTCGAGGGGCCCGACTACTACCAGGACCTGTTGATCCTGACGAAAGAGTAAGAACCGGCGCCCCCGGGCCCTGCGCGCCGCGCCCTGCGACAATCGGGGCATGAGCTTCGCCCCCCTTTCCAACGACACCTTCCTGCGCGCCTGCCGCCGCCAGGCCACCGACTACACGCCCCTGTGGCTGATGCGCCAGGCCGGCCGCTACCTGCCCGAGTACAAGGCCACGCGCGCCAAGGCCGGCAGCTTCATGGGCCTGGCCACCAACGTGGACTATGCGACCGAGGTGACGCTGCAGCCTTTGGAGCGCTTCCCGCTCGACGCGGCCATCCTGTTCAGCGACATCCTCACGGTGCCCGACGCCATGGGCCTGGGTCTGTCGTTCGCCGAAGGCGAGGGCCCCCGCTTTGCCAGGCAGGTGCGCGACGAGGCCGCCGTGGCCGAGCTGGCCGTGCCCGACATGGACAAGCTGCGCTATGTGTTCGACGCCGTCACCAGCATCCGCAAGGCACTGAACGGCCGCGTGCCACTGATCGGTTTTTCGGGCAGCCCCTGGACCCTGGCCTGCTACATGGTCGAAGGCAAGGGCAGCGACGACTACCGCATGGTGAAAAGCCTGATGTACGCCCGCCCCGACCTGATGCACCGCATCCTGGCCACCAATGCCGACGCCGTGGCCGCCTACCTGAACGCCCAGATCGACGCGGGCGCCCAGGCGGTGATGGTCTTCGACAGCTGGGGCGGCGTACTGGCCGACGGCGCCTTTCAGGAATTCAGCCTGGCCTATACGGCACGCGTACTGGCGCAACTCAAGCGCACCGGCGTGGACGATACCGACGTGCCCCGCCTGGTCTTCACCAAAGGCGGCGCCCTGTGGCTGGAGGACATGAAGCCCCTGGATTGCGAGGTGCTGGGCCTGGACTGGACCGCGAACCTGGCGCGCGCGCGTACCCTGGTGGGCGGTGCCGTGGGCGGCCCGGGCAAGGCCTTGCAGGGCAACATCGACCCCAACGTGCTGTTTGCCCCGCCCGAGCAGATCGCCATCCAGGCGCGCCGGGTGCTGGACAGCTTCGGCACGCCGCACAGCGACCGCAGCACCACCGGGCCCACGCACATCTTCAACCTGGGCCATGGCATCAGCCAGTTCACCCCGCCCGAGCATGTGGCGGCGCTGGTGGAGACCGTGCACCAATACTCCCGCAGTCAACGCACCGGCGGCTGAACCCCGGCTCTGGGCGCCGGGGGGAACCCAGTTGTGCACACAAGCGGTGCATCTTGAAGATAGACCCATCGGGCCGTCCATGCGACGGCCTTTTTTTTCGTGCGCGTGCAAGTCCCTGATTTGTATGGAGGTTCACCGATTGCTCTTTTGCCGGGCAATCTACCCAAAGCACGGTTTCTCAGGGGCTGCCAGACCGCATACCGGGGATATCAACAAAGTTATCCACAGAAATTCTGGATTTCATGAAAAAACCGTGACAGATCAATCACTTGCGGAACAAATCACAGAAATCGGTGGATGCGGCCCACGCCGGCGGCAAGGTCGCGCAGGTCGGCGCCCCTCTTGACGGGCCACGAAAATTGTACTTATGCACATGACATTTGATGCGGTGCAGCAAAGATCGCTGGCGTAGCCCTAGCACAAGAAAGCCCCACAAAAATCTTCAGGTGATTGATTCATATGGATTTTTTGCCCCTGCCACTTTGACAGGCATTCTGTTGGACCCCAGCATCCATGCGGCTTGCGGCGCACCAGAGACAGGATGTCAACAAAGTTATCCACAAAATCCTGGGATGACTTGGCAGCACCTGGCGGAATCGGCGGCCCGGATGATCCTGCCCGTCCCGACACGCACACCGGGGTGCGCGGACCTAAAAATCCCACAGGTACTTCGCAGGCCTTCTGATCTGGGTGAAAAAAGGCCCCAAAAATGCTGCCCGAAGGCGAGGAATAGCCTGGGTTGTGCACACCGGCAGCGCCTCCTTGAAAAATTCAATCGTGCGCCTCCCACGGAGGCACTTATTTTTCGCCGCCTCGCAAGTGCTTGATTTGTATGGGCATCTGGCGATTGCACTTTTGGCGGGCAACCTAGCGAAAGCACGGTTTTTCAAGGGCTGGCGGCCTGCGCGCACGGGATATCAACAAAGTTATCCACAGAATTTCTGAACTTCTCGGAAAACCCGTGGCGAATCAAGCACTTGCGCGCGACATCGCAGAAATCAGTGCATATCCCCTCTTTCCGGCTAGCACAGAAAGCACGCCCAATGTCCTCTTGACGAACCGGGCCCACTGCACTTATGCACACAGAACGTGATGCGGCGCAGCAAAAATCCGGCACCTGCGGCTAGCACAAAAACACCCGCCAGAAAACTTCAGATGGTTGATTCATATGGATTTTTTGCCCCTGCTGGATTTACAGGCATTGTGTTCAGGCCCAGTATCCATGCGGCCTGGGCCGCAGTGAGGACAGGATGTCAACAAAGTTATCCACAGATTTGTGGGATGACTTGAAAAACGCAGCGCGATCAGCCACTTAGCGGTGAAACCGCCACTGCACATGAAGTAGCACGCGCAAGCCACCCGGAGGATTGGCGTACGATTCCCGGCTGTCCCTGAACCACCGACCTTGCCGCTTCCACCCACCACCATCGTCCATGTGGCCCTGCATGCTCCCTCGCACAGCGGCGTGGGCGATCTGCTGAGCTACGCCAGCCCCGAGCCCTTGCCCGCCGGGACGCTGGTGCGGGTGCCCTTTGGCACCCGCGAGGTGCTGGGCGTGGTCTGGGACGCAGACGAAGCCACCGGCGAACTGCCCGAAGGCGCGACCATGCGCCCCATCGCCGGGGTGCTGGCCGGCGTGGCGCCGCTCGATGCGTCCTGGCGCCGGCTGGTGGGGTTCGCTGCACGCTATTACCAGCGCGCGCTGGGCGAGGTGGCGCTGGCCGCCCTGCCACCGCAACTGCGCGACCTGGGCCCTGAACAACTGGCCCGGCGCCTGCGCCGCCCGGCCGCGCCTGCTGGCGACGCTGGCCAGACCTTGCCCACAGTGGCCTTGACGCCCGAGCAGGAAAGCGCGCGCGCGCAGATCGCGGCCGAAAAAGGCCCGTTCGTGCTGTTCGGCAGCACCGGCAGCGGCAAGACCGAGGTCTACCTGCGCTGCGTGCAGGAAGTGCTGGACGCCGACCCGAACGCCCAGGCCCTGGTGATGGTGCCCGAGATCAACCTCACGCCCCAACTCGAAGAACGCTTCACCGCCCGCTTCGGTGCCCAGGCCGTGGTCTCGCTGCACAGCGGCATGACCAACCCGCAGCGCCTCAAGAGCTGGCTGGCCGCGCACAGTGGCGCGGCGCGCATCGTGCTGGGCACGCGCATGGCGGTGTTCGCCAGCATGCCGGGCCTGCGCCTGATCGTGGTGGACGAGGAGCACGACCCGAGCTACAAGCAGCAGGAGGGTGCCCGCTACTCGGCACGCGACCTGGCCGTGTGGCGCGGCCGCGAGCAGGGTGCCAAGGTGCTGCTGGGTTCGGCCACGCCCTCGCTGGAGAGCTGGCACGCGAGCCGCCCGCCCACCCCCGAAGACCCCGAGGGCGGCCGCTACCTGCGCCTGCACATGCCCAGCCGCATCGGCGCCGGGCAACTGCCGCGCGTGCGCCGGGTGGACATGAACCAGCAGCCCAAGCGCACCGTGTTCACAGCGCCGCTGCTGGCGGCCATCACCGAGCGCGTGCAGCGCGGCGAGCAATGCATGGTGCTGCTCAACCGCCGTGGGTACGCCCCCGTGCTGCACTGCGCCGACTGCGGCTGGAAGAGCGACTGCCCCCACTGCAGCGCCCACCAGGTGTTCCACAAGACCGACCGCACCCTGCGCTGCCACCACTGCGGCTACACCGTGCGCGTGCCGCGCCACTGCCCCACCTGCGGCAGCCCCGACATCCTGTCCATGGGCCGGGGCACGGAGCAGCTTGAGGAGCAGCTCGCGGACCTTCTGTCCGAGGTATTGCGGCCCGATGGATCGCCCGCGCGCATCGCCCGCATCGACGCCGACACCACCAAGGCCAAGGGTGCGCTCGAGAGCCAACTGGCCCAGGTGCATTCGGGCGAGGTCGACGTGCTGGTGGGCACGCAGATGATCGCCAAGGGCCACGACTTTCGCCGCATCACCCTGGTGGCCGCCGTGCAGCCTGACGGCGCGCTGTTCTCCAGTGACTTCCGCTCGGCCGAGCGGCTGTTTGCCCTGCTGATGCAGGCCGGCGGGCGGGCGGGGCGAGACGCGGCCTACATGGCGGCCCAGGGCGGCGCGCCCTGCGAGATGTGGGTGCAGAGTTTCCACCCCACGCATGCCGTGTTCGAGGCACTGCGCACGCATGACTATCCCGCCTTTGCCGCCCAGCAACTCCAGGAGCGCCAGGAGGCGGGCATGCCCCCCTTCGCCTACCAGGCCCTGGTGCGGGCCGACGCCCGCACCCAGGAAGTGGCCCAGGCCTTCCTGACTGCGGCCAGCGCCGCCGCCCGCGCGCACGGCCTGCCGGGCGTGGACCATGTCACCCTGTACCCGCCCGTGCCCCTGGCCATCCAGCGCATCGCCAACGTGGAGCGCGCCCAGATGCTGCTGGAGAGCGAGAACCGCGCGGCCCTGCAGCGCTTTCTGGCCACCTGGCAGCCGGTGCTGCAAGCCACGCGCAGCGATCCGGCCCACAAGGGGCTGATCCGCTGGCTGGTGGATGTGGATCCACTGACGATCTGACCCGGCCCATTAACAAGAACTCGTCTTTGTTACGCGGCCCGGCATAGCCCCCCTGGATGGGGGGTGCTCCGGGAAAGGCGAACAAACTACAATGCCGGGTGGTGCCAGAACGCCCCCCAGCCAGTGGTTTGACGGGTCGTGCAGCGCCCATGCCACATGCCTTGGGCCGCTGGCAGATCCCGATCCACCCCCGAGTCCCCCAGCGCCGAACCGGCCATTCCCACCGCAACTATGAGCAGTCTCCCCATCGGCACCGATGACGCCGGCAACCAGGAAGCCGAGCTTCTGGCCCAGTTCGCGCGCAACCTGAAGGTGCCGCTGCTCAACACCATGACGCATGCGCTGCAGGACGTGGCGCCCATCGAGGGCCTGTCGCCGGCCTTTTTGCGCACGAACTCGCTGCTGCCCTTCTCGGTGTCGGACGAGGTGGTGCACATCGCCTCCGGCGTGCCTGTGCAGTTGGCCGCGCTCGATGCCTTGAAGCAGTTCTTCTCGGTGCCCACGCGCCTGCACCTGGCGCCACGCATGTGGATCCATTCGGGCCTGGACCAGGTCTACCGGCCCGAGAACGCCAGCCTGGCCGCCTTCGACGACGAGAACGCCGGTGGCTCGGACAACCAGGACGACGACCTCGAAACCCTGAAGGCCCTGGCCGAAGACGCCCCCGTGGTGCGCCTGGTGCAGTCGCTGCTGCTGCGCGCGGTGGACAGCCGCGCGTCCGACCTGCACCTGGAGGTCAGCCAGCAGAAGTTCCGCGTGCGCTACCGCATCGACGGCGTGCTGTTCGACGCCGAATCGCCGCCCCGGCGCATGTACATGGCGTCCATCTCGCACCTGAAGCTGCGCGCCAAGATGAACATCGCCGAGCGCCGCCTGCCCCAGGACGGCCGCATGAAGATGGAAGTCGGCGGCCGCCAGATCGACATGCGCGTCTCCACCGTGCCCACGGTGTACGGCGAGAGCATGGTCATCCGCCTGCTGGACCAGGGCCCCGGCATGATGGGCATGGACTCGCTCGGCCTGAACGCCGAGGCACTGGCCATGCTGGAAGCTGCCATCGTGCAGCCACACGGCATGATCCTCGTGACCGGCCCCACCGGCAGCGGCAAGACCAGCACGCTGTACGCCTCGCTGGGCCAGGTGAACCTGCCGGGCAACAAGATCATCACCGTGGAAGACCCGGTCGAGTACCAGATCGACGGCATCAACCAGATCCAGGTCAAGTCGCAGATCGACCTGACCTTCGCGAGCGCGCTGCGCTCCATCGTGCGGCAGGACCCGGACATCATCATGGTCGGCGAAATCCGCGACCGCGAGACGGCCGAGATCTCCATCCAGTCCGCCCTCACGGGCCACCTGGTGTTCTCGACCCTGCACACCAACGACTCGTTCGGCGCCCCGCACCGGCTCATGGAGATGGGGGTGGAGAGCTACCTGATCGCCTCCTCGGTGGTGCTCATCGTGGCCCAGCGCCTGGTGCGCGTGATCTGCCCGCACTGCAAGGAGAGCACCACACCCACCTCGGCCGACCTGCTGTTCCTGGCCGAAGAGGGCGTCGAGGCCCACCAGGTGACCGAGCTGTTCCACGGCAAGGGCTGCCACCACTGCGGCCAGTCGGGCTACATCGGCCGCACGGGCATCTATGAAATGCTGCCCATGACCACGGCGATCAAGGAAGCCATCATCCAGAAGATGCCGGCCGAAGGCGTGCGCCGCAAGGCCATCGAGCAGGGTGTGCGCACCATGCGCGCCGACGGCATCAGCAAGGTGCTGGCGGGGGTGACCACGCTCGAAGAGTTGGCGCGGGTGACGCGCCAGGAGATGACGTGAGGCCGCGCCCAGGGTCTGCAGGTACTGCCAGCCAGGGGAATCCGGTCGACACCGGCAGCCCACTGCCTGCGGATCCTGCGCCGTACCTGCCGCCTGCGTCCGACCAGAAGCCCGCAGCGCCCGGCATCAACTGGACCGCCTCGCTCGGCGGCGGCAGCAAGCGCGTGGGCATCAAGCATGTGCTGGCCATGACCGAGCAGTTGCTCACGTTGCTCGACGCCGGCCTGCCGCTCGACCGGGCGCTGCACATCTGCCAGAGCAGCATCGAGCAGCCGTTCTTTCGCGGCGTGATGCAGGCCGTGGTGGTCGATGTGGAAAAGGGCAATTCGCTGGGCGATGCCTTCATGCGCCACCCCTCGGTGTTCCCGCGCCTGTACGTGAACATGGTGCGCGCCGGCGAGGAAGGCGGCGTGCTGCCCGTGGTGATGCAGCGGCTGGTGGAGTTCTACACGCGCAGCATCGAGTTCCGCTCGTTCCTGGTCACCTCGTCCATTTACCCGGTGCTGCTGTTCTTCTTCGGCGTCAGCGCGCTGCTCGGGCTCACGGTGTTCGTGCTGCCCAAGTTCGGCCAGATCTTCACCGACATGAACCAGGAGCTGCCCACGGCGGCGGCCGTGCTGATCGGCACCGGCGAGTTCCTCAAGACCTATGGCCTGTACATCCTGGGGGTGATCGCCATGGCCCTCACCGGCTTCGTGATGGCCCTGCGCGACGACAAATGGCGCGAGCGCTGGCAACTGCTGCTGCTGCGCATGCCCGTGCTCGGCCCCCTGCTGCTCAAGATCCAGCTGGCGCATGTCTGCCGCACCTGGGGAACTCTATTGGCCAGCGGGGTTCCGATACTCACCGGCATGCGCATCGTGCGCGAGCTGACCGAGCACATCCCCTTGCGCAAGGCGCTGGACCGGCTGGTGCGCGCCGTGCAGGAAGGCAAGGGCGTGTCGGGCCCGGTGCGCGCCGACCCGTTCTTTCCCCGCCTGCTGGGCCAACTGGCTGCGGTGGGAGAGGAATCGGGCGCGCTCGATGCCATGCTCGTGAAGGTGGCCGACCAGTATGAGAAAGACATCCAGAAAGCCACGCGCAACCTGGTGGCCCTGTTCGAGCCCATGATGATCCTGCTGATGGGCGGGCTGATCGGCACCATCGTGGTGTCGATGCTGACCGCCATCTTCTCGATCAACGACATGCCCCTGTAAATGGACAAGTGACGCAAGTAAGTAAGTAGGTTTTTCCCCATGCATATGCCCTTCAAGCTCCCCTCCCGCAAGCCCGCGCTGCGCCGCGCAGGCGGCTTCACGCTGATCGAACTGCTGATCGTCATGGTCATCCTGGGCCTGCTGGCCTCGCTGGTGGGCCCGCGCCTGTTCGGCCAGCTCGATGCCTCCAAGGTCAAGGCTGCACGCACCCAGATCGAGATGCTGGGCGCCGCCATGGACACCTACCGCCTCGACATGTCGCGCTACCCGGGCACCGACCAGGGCATCGCCGCCCTGTCGGAAAAGCCGGCCGACGCGGCCGAGGCCGCCCGCTGGCGTGGCCCCTACCTCAAGAAGAAGGTGGACAAGGACCCCTGGGGCAACAGCTATGTCTACCGTTCGCCTGGCGAAAAGAGCGACTACGAGATCTCGTCCCTGGGCGCCGACGGCAAGGAAGGCGGCACGGGCGACGACGCCGATATCCGCAGCTGGGAATAAAGCCTTTGGGGCTCCGTGCGGTTGCGCATGAAAAAAACCGCCGGGTTCACTCTGCTGGAATTGCTCTTGGTGCTGGTGCTGGTAGGCATCGGCACGGGCCTGGCCATGGTCTCGGTGGACCAGCTGGCCGGCCGTGCCGAGGAGCGCCGCTGGCTCGACCGCACGCAGCAGGAGCTCAAGCGCCTGCGCAACCGGGCCGTGCTCAGTGGCGCATCGGTCGAGGCCACGCTGTACTTTGACTCGGGGCGCATCGCCACGGCAGCCGGCAATGTGCTGGAGCTGCCCGGCAGCTACCGCTTCGTCGCCAGCCCCGGCACCCGGCCCAGCACGATGTCCACGGCCACCCGTGCCGAAGACGAAACCCTGCAGCTGCTCTTCTACCCCGATGGCACGGCACAGGAGGCCGCCTTCCTTGTGCGCACCCCTTCGGGCGTGCAGCAGCAGTTCCGCATGGCCCGCATCAGCGGGCGCATTGAAAGAAATGATGCCGCGCCGACCGAGCAGTGAGCCGCTACCGGCCCGGCCGCGCCCCCTGCTGCAGCAGCACGGTTTCACGCTGCTGGAGGTGCTGGTGGCCATGGTGCTGATCGGCTTTGGCCTGGCAATCGCGTTCACCGCGATCTCGGGCACGGCGCGCCTGGACGACAAGATCAACGGCCACACCGCCGCCATGGCGCTGGCCCAGGCCAAGCTCGACGAGGCCCTTGCAAGCCCCACCTTCGCCGTGGCCGACGACGCCGTGGACCAGGGCTACGCCGGTACCGATTTCGGCTACCGCATCCACCTGCGCCCCTTCGAGGCGTTGACCCGCGCCCAGCAAGAGCGGATTCCCGCATTCCGGCAAAAGCTCGAAGAGGTGGAGGTCGAGGTCTTCTGGGGCCCCAAGGGCAACCAGCAGGTCTACCGTCTGAACAGCTACCGCCTGGCACCGCCCCCGCCGGGCGAGCGCACAGCAGGCGGCTCGGCAGCGCCCACCTCGTCAACGCCTCAGAACCCCGTGCGGCCCGCGCCATGAGAAGCCAGCACAGCCATTCCCGTCCAGGCACCCAGACCGGCTTTACGCTGCTGGAGCTGATGGTGGCGCTCGCCATCTCGGCCGTGGTGGCGGTGATCGGCGCCTCGGCCATGTCCACGGCGCTCGACTTCTATGGCCGCAACAACGACCGCGCCCGCTCGCGCGAAGAAGTGCGCGGCGCCGAGCGCGTCCTGCGCCACGAATGGACCACCCGTGGCATCGCCGTCAAGGGCAGTGCCACCACGCTGGAGTTCGACACCCTGCACCCGGTGATGGGCACGCCCGGGGCCGCACCGGCCATCGCGCGCGTGGAATATGCCTGCGAAGCCGCTGAAGGCAGCAACACCATGGTGCTGGTGCACCGGGTCAAGACCATCGCCGCAGCCGCCAGCAACAACAGCCGGCAACAGGCCCCGACACTGCTGGACACCAGCGTGCTGGCCACGGGCCTGCGCATGTGTGCCTTCTCGTACCTGACGCGCATGCCCAACCGCGAAGGCAAGCCCATCCCCACCTGGCTGGCCAAGTGGGAGCAGCCGCGCCAGCCGCCCGACCTGCTGCGCATGGGCCTGTCGGGCGTGCGCGACGACATGCCGGCCCTGGTGTACAAGGCCCGCAGCGAGGCGGGTGCACCATGAGCCGCCGCAACCCATTGCCGCGCCGACCCCCTCGCGGCGCAGGCCACGAGCGTGGCTACATCCTGCTGTTTGCACTGGGCCTGATGGCCGTGGTGACCACGGTGGTGCTGGGCGTCTCGGTCTCGCTGCGCCTGGATGCACAGCTGCTGGCCCGCGAGAAGGAGGCACTGCAGGAAGGCTATGTGCTGCAGTCTGCCGCGGCCTACACCGCGCTGCAGCTGGGCATTGCCTCGGCCGTCGCAGGCGCCAACCCGCCCTTGCCCGAAGAGGTGCGCCGCAACTGGCCGCTGTGGCGCCTGCCCGAGCCTGGGGCACCGCCCGCGACCGCCCCCGGCACCGCCCCCTCTGCCCGAGGAGTGGCCGCAGCGGCCGCCGCCGGCACCACGCCCACGGCACGCTACGAGGCCACGCTGGGCCGCCAGCCGTTCACGGCCGAGCTGCAGGATGCCAGTGGCCTGCCCGACGCCAACGACCTGACCGCCCAGGAGTGGGAGCGGCTGTTTGCGCTGCTCGGCACGGCCCCGGCGCGTGCGCGCGAGCTGGCGCTGCTGACCATGGAGTTCAAGAGCCGCGTGATGGACGCGCGCGGAACGGCCGGATTTTCAAGCATGCGAGAATTGCTCGATTGGAACGAGATACCGCGCGCCCTGGTGCGGGGTGGCACCACCCAGGTTCCCCTGGGTTTGCAGGACCTGCTGGTGGTAGGCACCCGAAACCGCAAGGTGCGGCTGGACACCACCCCCATCGTGCTGCTACGGACCCTGGGCAACCCCACGGACGAGCATCTGCAGCGCCTGGCCGCCATGCGCCGTTCGGGCACGCCCATCACGGCAGTGCTGGCCCAGCAATGGACCGCCGGCACGGGGCTGATCGCGGCCGACATGGCGGGGCCACCCACGGCCGTCACGGCGCGGTTGCGCCTGGGCAGCACCCGGCCCACCGGTGCAGCCCTGGTGACAACCCTGGTGCAGCAGGGTGGAAAGTTCAGCGTGGTGGACTCCGTGGTCGATGTAAGTGCCCGCTGACCACCAACCCCTTGTGACCGAACACCCGAAGGCTGCCGCGAAAAGAACATCCCGATCAGATTGAAAACCCAACCGATGCGCAATTTCTCCCCCTCAGCCAGCTGGCGGCACCAGTTGGTGCTGTCCCTCTCACCGCACAGCCTGTGCATCCTGCATTTCTACCGCGGGCTGCTGGGCTGGAAGCGCGCGCATGAGCTCGTGGTGCCCCTGCCCGAGGGAGACGGCTTCGCATCGCAATTGCAGCAGCAGCTGGCCGACAGCGTGACGCGCTGGAAGATCCCGCCAGGCACGCGCGCGCACTGGGTGCTGGCCGGCGACATCCTGGGCATCGTGCCGCCCAACACCCAGGGGGCCGGTGCCCCGCCTTCGCTGCCCTTCCCGGCCAGCGACACGCGCACGCAGGCAGACACCTTCGGCGGTGCCGAGGGCGCCTCGCTGATGTGGATGCACAAGGACTGGGTGACCGAGATCGAGCGCATCAGCAGCGCCTGCCGCCTGGCCCTGGTGGAGCTGTACGCCCGCGCACAGCTGTTCCAGCGCATCGCGGCCAAACAACCCGCCTCGCTGCGCGCCGTGGTCGAGGCCGACGCCTCCGACCAGTACCTGCATGTGTACGCAGCCAACGGCACCATGCTGCGCACCCGCGTGCTCGATGCGGCCGATACCCATGAACACCTGGCGCAGACCCTGCAGGTGGAGCTGGCCGCACTGGGCGCGCCCGCCGATGCGGCCCCTGGCCGCGCGGTACAGCTGACCACGCCCAAGGGCTACCCGGCCGAGCCGCAGACCTGGGCCGACTACCAGCACCACGTGCTGCCGGCGGCGTCGCACAGCGACCTGCTCGAAAAGCTCTGGCGCTCGGACCAGGGCGGCATCATCGTGCGCCACACGCACAACGACATGGTGCAGGCACTCAAGGTGCTCAGCCTGGGGCTGGGTGCCGTGGGCCTGGCGGGCCTGGCGCTCATGGTCTGGCACGATGGCCGGCTGGAGCGCCAGATCGAGGAGGGCCGCGACCGCGTGCGCAAGGACCTGCCCAAGGTGGAGGCCGCCAAGCTGCTCAAGAACCGCACCCTGCGCATGGCCGACGCCGTGCAGGCGGTCAATACGGCCCGCGAGGCACCGTCCGCGCTGGGCCCGTTCTCGCAATTGGTTGCGTATTTCCCGCCGCCACCCGCCACCTTGCAGTACTTCAGCTCCGACAATGGGGTCGTCGCGCTGGCAGGCCAGGGCAACGAAGGCAGCGTGAAATGGCTGCAGGAGCGGCCGCTGGCAGGCTTTGGCGCCTGGACCGACTTTCCCGTACCGGAGTACCTGGCCGCCAGCACCCCGCAGATCCACCTGCAGGCGCGCAAGGAAGCGCCCCAACCCATTGTTCCAGCTGCGGCCAAGGCCCCAGCATCGGGAGCCTCCCAACCATGATGAAGCGCGATCTCAAGCGGGTGCATGCCGCCCACGGCATCAAGTACTTTGCCTTTCCCGTCGTCGTGCTGCTGCTGATTGCCGCCCTGGTGGACCAGCGCCTCACCGGCTACCTGGAGCACCGCGAGCAGGCCAGCGACCTGCAGACCCTGCTGGAAAGCAACCAGACCACCCTGGACCTGGACAAGAAGGTGCAGGCCAACAGCGAGCAGGTGGGCAGCAGCTACGCCCCCATCGAGGCGCAGCTGTTCGTGGCCAACGACATCACCGAGTCCGTCAACGCCATGCAGCAGCAGGTGACCAAGCTGCTGCAGGGGCTGTACTTCGACAACATCGACCTGTCGGAGTTCTCGGATGCGCCCAAGGGCAGCGTCTCGCGCATGTCGCTCACGGCGCGCTTCAACGGCGTGCCCCAGCAGCTGCCGCGCCTGCAGATCGCCCTGGCGCAATCGCCCAAGCTCCTGGTCATGGACAAGGTCGAGATCAAGGTGGTGGACGACACCCAGCGCGGCGGGCAGCAACTGCACATCGTGGCCCGCTTCTCCGGCCTGCACATGAAGCCGCTGCCCGAGGCTGCCGCACCTGCTGCGCCCGCCGCAGCCGCCCGAAAATAAATCGAAACCCAGCCGAACTGCTGAATTTCAGAAGACTGCAATGAACAAATCCATTCCTCCCATGCTGCGCAAACTGACCGCTGTGAGCATTGCGCTCCTGCCCACGCTGACGGCAACGCACCTGGTGATGGCCCAGCAGCCACCGATCAACCCCTTCACGGGCCAGCCCATGCCCGCAGTGCCCAGCGGCGGCGGCACCCCCGTGCCCGGCGGCTTCAGCCTGCCCGGCATCACCATGCAGCCGCCGCAGGCAGGTGGCGCGGTGGTGGCGCCGCCCGCAACACCGCAGGCGCCGCCCACCGCACCCGGTGCAGCACAGGCGCCCACCATGCCCGCCCCCATGGCCATGCCGGCGCCCGGCACTGCGGCAGCAAGCACGTCCGCAGGCGGCAACAACCCCGGTGCGGTGCTGTCCAACACGCCCAACCCGGGTGTGACGCTCAAGTTCGACAATGCCGACATCTACGAGGTGATCCAGGTCGTGCTCGGCGAGGTGCTCAAGCTCGACTATGTGATCGACCCCACCGTGCAGGGCCGCGTCACGCTCAAGAGCACCGGCGCCATCAGCATGGCCGACATCTACAGCACGCTGGAGACGGCGCTCGCGGCGAGCAACATCTCCATCGTGCGCCAGGGCAAGATCTACAAGGTGCTGCGCGACACCAATGCGGTGCGCGACAGCGGCATCGGCCCGGGCGTGGGCCCGGCCTCGTCGGTGATGCAGATCATTCCGCTGCAGTTCGTGCAGGCCAACCAGCTGGCCAACACGCTGCGCGGTTTTGTCGGCGCGCAGGCGGCCATCACCAACGACCCCTCCAACCGCTACCTGATCGTGGTGGACAAGGCCGCCAACGTCGAGAAGATCGTCGAGATGGTCAAGACCCTGGACTCGGACTACGTGAGCCAGGTGCAGATCAAGCTGTTCCCGCTCGCCCACAGCGAAGCGGCCGACGTGGCCAAGGAACTGGACGCCATCTTCAAGACCTCAGGCATCCTCAACCGGCCCGGCACCGACGCGAACAAGACCTACTTCCTGCCTGTGGCGCGCATGAATGCGGTGATGGTGGCTGCCGCCAACCCGGCCCTGCTGCAGACGGCGGAGCAGTGGATCAAGACGCTGGATGCAGAACCACGCAATGGGCTGGGTTCGTTCGTGCATGTGTACCCGGTGGCCAATGGGAATGCGGCCAATCTGGCGAGCCTGGTGACGCAGATCTTTGGAGGGGCGGCACCGACGCAGAACAATGCGAATGCAGGGGCTTCTGGACTGCCGTCAGCCTCCAGTACCGCTTTTGGGGGGGCCTCAGGCGCAACAGGCAGTGGCACCGGGCTTACTGGTGCTGCCGCTGGTGGCGCCAGCAACCAGAACAACAGCTCCGCAGCGCGAACCATCGAACGGGGCAACACGCCTTCGCAAGGCACAACGGGCACCGCCCCTGGCTTGGGTGGTTCGGTGCAGGTGATTGCAGACACCGAAACCAACACGCTGATCGTTCGCGCATCGCCGCAGGACTACCAGCAAGTGCGCAAGGTGCTGGAACGTCTGGATGCCTCTCCGCGTCAGGTCATGGTGCAGGTCATGGTGGCAGAGGTGGCGCTCACCGACGGACTCAAGTATGGCGTGGAATGGTGGATCAAGTCCGCCCTGAGCACTGGTGGCAAAAGCTGGCCGGGCTTCATAGGATTGGACAGCACTGTCGCACCTTCGGCCGCTATCAGAACCGCGGCAGCGACAGCCATCACCCCCGCAGTCACAGGGACAAACTCCGGCCTGAACTACGCTGTCTTTGGGAGCGCCGGCCAGGTCATCGGACTGCTGAACCTGCTGGGTCAGGACACCACAGTCAATGTGCTTTCGACCCCCCACGTGCTGGCCAGCGATGGCAAGGTGGCAAAGATCGAAGTCGGTGATGAAATTCCCGTCGTCACGCAGACGGTTTCCACGCCGAGCAGCACCCTGCTCAACAGCAGCCAATTCTCTACGTCCAATTCGGTGCAATACCGGCCCACCGGCATCCTGCTGGAAGTCAAGCCCAGTATCACGTCAACTGGCCGAATCAGCCTGAGCATTTCTCAAGAGGTGAGCAGCATCGGAGGCAACATCTCGGCCGGTGGAGCCGACTACCCCAGCTTCCAGAAGCGAAAGGTCACCACGGACGCCACCATTGAAGATGGGAAGACCATCATGATTGCAGGCTTGATCGAGCAAAAGAATACCGGTGATGTCTATGGCGTGCCTGTGCTGAAGGACATCCCTATCCTGGGAGGACTCTTCGGCAGCACCAGCACGACAAAGAAAAAGACGGAATTGCTCATCACGATCACGCCTTACATAATCAACAACCGCGAAGAGGCAGACCGTCTTGCTGGTTCTTTCCAGGAAAGCCTGCAAAAGTTGCGCGTGATGATGCAAGAAAACAAAGAAAGCCAGGCACCCAATCTCGGCCGCGATGCCCCCGTACGCAGCCAGCAAAAACCTGCTGCCCTGCCAGCCCCGCAGATCTACAACAGCGAAGCCTTCGTCAACTGATCCCGCTGGTACCCAAAACAAAACAGCCCACTTCGGTGGGCTGTTTTGCTTTGCGGTCACCTCAGGTCAACAAGGCCACCGCCCCTGAAAAACTCACAAACGCCAGCGCCGTCGACACCAGGATGATGCGCGCCACGCGCCCGTTGTTGGCGCCGAAGCGCTCGGCCAGCAGCGAGACATTGCTGGCGCTGGGCAATGCCGCCACCAGCACCAGTACGGTGAGCGCAAACGGCGTGAGCGGCACCCCGGCGGCCATGGCCGCCGTGCCTGCCGCCCACACCAGCACCGGGTGCACCAGCAGCTTGGCCAGTGCCACCGGCACGTACTCACGGGTGGGCACCTGTTCGTGCTGGTTCATCTGCGAGCGTGCCAGCACCGCGCCGATGGTGAACAGCGCGACGGGCGAGGCGGCATCGGCCAGCATGGCCACGGTGCGGTCCACCGGGCCGGGGAGCTGGAAACTCAGCGCCGAGGCCAGTGCACCGAGCGCGATGGACCAGGGCATGGGGTTGGTGGCCATGCCCTTGAAGGCATTGCGCAGCGCCACGCCCACGCCGTGCGTGCCCGCGCCGTCCATGCGCGACAGGGCGATGCACAGCGAGCTGGTGACCAGCATGTCCACCGCGATGGTCACGATGGCGGGCCCAGCAGCCTGCGCGCCGAGCAGCGCCACGAGCAGCGGCACGCCCATGAAGCCGGTGTTGGGAAACGCGGCCACCAGCGCGCCGAAGGCCGCATCGTTCCAGCCGATGCGCCCACGGCGCGTGAACGCCACGGTGCCCACCACCATGACCAGCGCGCACAGCGCGTAGACACCGGCCACAGCCGGATCGAGCAGTTGCGCGATGGGCGTGCTGGCGCCAAAGCGGTACAGCATGCAGGGCAGCGCAAAGTACAGCACGAAGGCGTTGAGCCCCGGAATGGCCGGTTGCGGCAGCACGCCCCGCCGGGCGGCCAGATAGCCGCACAGCACCAGCGCGAAGAAGGGGAAGGTGACGAGCAGGACGGACAGCACGGGGGTTATTGTCGGGCGGCCCGGGGCTTGCAGAACCGCAGCGTCAGCGCAGAGTCAGGCGGCAGCCATCGCCGGTGGCGAGGTCGCGCCCAGGGCGGCTTGTGTATTTGTTATTGCTTGCGCTGGATGATCAGGTTGCGCTTGGCATCTTCGGGATAGGCGAATGTGATGGCACCGTTCTTCACCGCGCCGATGACGAGCATGTTGCGCGTGATGGCGTCCTTGTCGGTTGTGCTGAATGGCTTGTCGTAGGTGGCAACCACGCCGTAGTAGGTCTTCATCTTGCCCTCCAGCGACGCCTTGAGCGCCGGGCCGTTGAGGTTACCGTCGCGGATGCCGAGGAAGGCATACATCAGCAAATAGGTCGCATCGTAGGCATTGGCCGCTGCCATGGGCACGGCCAGCTTGCGCTGGAACTTGCGCGTGTAGCTCGACAGGAATGCGGCGCGGCGCTCGTTGCTGGGCTCGGCGATGAAGGTCTGCACCATCAGCGCGCCTTCGGCCGCGTCGCGCGCGCCATCGAGGAAGTACGGGAACGACAGGGTCCACGGCCCGACCTGGGGCACCTTCCAGCCCAGGGTCTTCTTGCCATTGGCGATGACGGCATTCTCCTGCCCCACGGTGTAGCTGAAGACCACGTTGGCACCCGCCGTGCGCGCGGCCGCCAGCTCGGCGCTGAGGTCCTTCACCCCGAGGTCGAAGCGCGCCACGTGCACGGGTTTCAGGTTCTTGGCGGCCAGCGCCGCCACCACGTCGTTGTAGCCGCCTTCGCCGTAGCCGGTCTTGTCGGCGAAGATGGCCACCTTGTCCCAGCCGCGCTTGACGATGTCTTCCACCATGAACGGGGCCTGCAGCGCGTCGCGCCCCTGCACGCGGAAGATGTAGCTGTCGGCCGGCGGGTACTTGGCCGTGACGGCCGTGCCCGACGAGCAGGGCACGATGAGCGGCGACCTGGCGTCCTGGAACAGGTCGATGGCCTTCATGGCCACGCCGGTGTTGCAAAAGCCGATGGTGGCGACGACCTTCTCGGCCAGCAGGTCCTGCGAGACCTTGCGCCCCTGGTCGGGGTTGGCGGCATCGTCCTTGACCACCAGCTCCAGCGGCCGGCCCAGGTAGCCACCGCCGGCATTGATCTCGTCCACCGCCATGCGGATGCCGTTGAGCATGGGCACGCCGAAGTCCGCCGAGGCCCCGGTGAACGGCCCCACCACGCCGATGCGCACGGGAGCAGTGCCACCGATCTGCGCGCGGGCCGGCAGCGCGGCCAGGGCCATTGCCGCCAGCGTGCACCAAAGGAAAAGCGCCCCACCCCAGGCGGCGCGTTGCGGCGCGGCTGCGGTGGAGCGCGGTGGCGCGAGGCTCTTGGTCGGCATGGCACGGCCTTTCGGGCTTGTCTCGTTGGTCCGTGCAGTATCAAAGTGCGAACAGACCCGGGACAGCGGGATTTCCCGCAGGAAGGCGCGTGCCGGCGTGCGCCGTCAGAATTCGATCAGCTTCTCGACGTCCTGCACCTTGCGGCGGGCCAGGGCGAGGTTGGCGCGCGCCTTGTCGAGCACCACATAGATGAAGATGCCTTCCTTGGACGCCATGGGACGGATGATGTGGTACTGCTTGCCCAGCGTGATCAGGATGTCGTCGATGGTGTCCTGCAGGCCCAGCGCCTGCATGGTCTTGTTCTTGGCACGCACCACCTCGGTGTTGCCGGCGGCGGCCAGTTCCATGTCCACCCCCGTGCCGATGCTGCCCAGCAGCATGCCGCTGCTGCTGTCGACGATGGCAGCGCACAGCGCACCTTCCACGCTTTGCAGTTGGTTCAGGGATTCATTGAGAGTCGCCATTTTTTGGGTTTCCTTGGGGTTCATTCGCACTGGCTGGAAGGGAGAGTGGGCGCAGGCTGCCAATGAAACGCCCGCCCCCGGAAATCGGCCGCAAGAGCGTCCGTCAGGCCCGGGACATCTCTTGCATCACTTCGCCCGCAGCCCACAGGGCGCGGCCGAGCAAGGCATCGCTGCCCAGCACCAGGCACAGGATGCAGGGCACGGGCGCATCGATGGACTGGAAGACCACGGTGCTGCCCTCGGCCTCGAAGGTCAGGCGCTAGCACTGGGGGCTCTGGATCTCGCGGCCCACGGCGCGGGCCATGGCCATGAGCGAGCTGGCCATGGCCGACAGGCGGTTGGCCTGCAGCTCGCTGCGGTTGCGCAGGCAGGCGATCTCGAATCCGTCGGGCGTGGCCAGCAAGGCCAGTTGCAGGCCGCTGATGGGGGCCGCATGGGTCTGGAGGGCACGCAGGGCCGTCTCGGCCAGGGCATCGGAAATCAGGGGGGCACTGCTTTTCATGGGGATTCGCTGCGAAGGGACAACATCGACACCAGCACGCTCAGAGCCTGCAGCACATCGGCACGCTTGCGCACATCGACCTGGAGCACGGGCACCACGCCATGGCCGGCGGCCTGCAGGCCATCGGCGAAGGCCTGGGTGGCTGCGGTCGAGGCCGGGCGGGCGCTCAGCACCAGGGCCAGGGGCGGGGTTTCGGCGGCTGCGGCCTCGGCCAGCAGCGCACCGGCTGCGTGCACGGCATCGGCGGCGTTCACGTCGACCATCACGAACACGCCCACCGAGGCGGACACCACCCATTGCCGCAGAAAGTCGAAGCGGTCCTGCCCGGGGCAGCCGCAGACCTGCACGAACTCGCCATCGCCCAGGTCGATCTGGCCGAACTCGGCGCCCACGGTGGTGAACTCCTTGGCGTGGGACTGGCGGTCCAGGTTGGGCACGTCGGAGGCCACCATGTCGTCGCCGCACAGCGCGCGGATGGCCGTGGTCTTGCCCACGCCCATGGGCCCCATGAAGGCGATGCGCGGCATCGGGGAAACGGCGGAATAGGACATTTCAGTATTCCATGGTTCTATGTGTTGCCGCAATCTCTGCAACTGGCACGCCCAACGCCAGTGCCCCAGTGCAAGGGCCGCCAAGCCGCGTGGGCGGCGCTTCGCTTGCGTGCACTGGGGGCGTCCCCCTCCCGACTCGCGCAGCGAGTCGAGAGAGGGGTGAAGGCGCGAAGCGACTCAGGGGGTGCTTCATGACCTGCTGGCCCCACTGATCCAGTGGGACAGGCGGCGCACAAGGCCTTTGTTCACGGGTGCCGGACGGCGGGATTCGGCGGCGGTCGACGAGGGCGCCACCGGCTGCGCGGGCGCGATCACCTGCAGCACCTTGCGGCGCGCCAGTTCCTTGAGCAGCTCTGCCAGCTCTGACGGCGCAAGGCCACTGTGGGTGTGCAGTTGCTGTGCGGTCACGGGCTGGCGCGCCAACAGGGCCAGCGCACTGATGCAGCCGGAGCTGTCGAAGGGCGGCCCCAGGAACACCCAGGCCCCCAGCCGGTAGCGGCTGCCCTGGGCTGCGGCCATGGCGGCCGAGCCCGCCGCCGCAGGCGGTGTTGGCTGGATGGTGCTGTGGGCGAATGCGCGCGACGGTGTGGACACAGGGACCACGGGAGGAACGGCCGGCGGCTGCGCCGCCACGGCAACCGCCGTTGGCGCAGCAGGCTGGCGGGCTTTCCAGTCCAGCAGGAAGACGGCCGCCCGGTCCAGGATGTCGATCAGGTCGGCCACGGTGTAGTCCTGCGGCAGGCGCCCCACCCAAGCGCCTGCAAAGTGTGCCCCTGGCTGCTCGCGCCCGACCCAGATCACGCAGGGCGGCAAGGGCTGCAGGCGCACCAGGTTCGACGACACGTCGAGCACCGCCACCTGGGCTTGCTCCAGTGGCGATTCGCGCCACGCAAAGACGGATTTGCGGGCCGCCACACCGAACAGCTCGGAGAACCGGGCGCGCAATGCAGGGGCCAGCAAGCCGGTCGCCAGGTCGCCCTTCAGATTGGTCTTCACGCAAAATACTCCGCAGTGCAGGGTGCAACCGGTCAGTTTAAGTGAGCACTCCATTCGCAACCAGTACAAAACCGTATCAGTCAGGTTTTGTGACACTAGTTGACCTTTCTGTGGCCAATTGTTCACAACGGGCCCCGACAGGTGCCCAAGGTATGATCTGCCACCCCCGTGCTGAAAACCACGCCGCGCGCCTTCGGCGCATGCGCGTCACCCCTCCCCCGGTCGCTGCCTCCCCCATGTCTTTCGGTCTCAATCTCGCCCAGCTCCAGGCTGTCCACTACACCGAGGGGCCCTGCCTCGTGCTGGCGGGCGCCGGCTCGGGCAAGACGCGGGTGATCACGCAGAAGATCGCGCACATGATCGAGCGCGGGCTGGATCCCAAGCGCATCGCGGCCATCACCTTCACCAACAAGGCGGCCTCCGAAATGCGCGAGCGCGCCAAGAGCCTCATCGGGCGGCGTGCCAAGGACGTGCTGATCTGCACCTTCCATGCCCTGGGGGTGCGCATGGTGCGCGAGGACGGGTCGGTACTGGGCCTCAAGCCCCAGTTCAGCATCCTCGACTCGGACGATGTGACCGGCATCCTCAAGGACGCCGCGGGCGGCACGGTCGACATGGCCACGGCGCGCCAGTGGCAGTGGACCATCAGCGCCTGGAAGAACAAGGGGCTGACCTCCGAACAGGCGTTGGCCGAGGCGGCGGACGACAACGAGCGCAGCATCGCCGTGCTCATGGCCCGCTACGAGGAGCGCCTGGCGGCCTACCAGAGCGTGGACTTCGACGACCTGATCGGCATGCCGCTGCGCCTCTTGCGCGACTTTCCCGAGGTGCGCGCCAAGTGGCAGGCCCTGCTCGGCCATGTGCTGGTCGACGAATACCAGGACACCAACGCCACGCAGTACGAACTGCTCAAGCTGCTGGTGGGCGAGCGTGCCCGCTTCACCGCGGTGGGGGACGACGACCAGTCCATCTACGGCTGGCGCGGCGCCACGCTGGACAACCTGCGCAAGCTGCCCCTGGACTTCCCGAGCCTGCAGGTCATCAAGCTGGAGCAGAACTACCGCTCCACCAGCGCCATCCTGCGCGCGGCCAACAACGTGATCGGCCCCAATCCCAAGCTGTTTCCCAAGACGCTGTTCAGCGAGCTGGGCGAGGGCGAGCCGGTGCGCGTGATCGACGCCGACAGCGAGGAGCATGAGGCCGAGCGCGCAGTGGCGCGCATCCTGAGCCTGCGTGCGGCCGCCAACCCGCAGCCGGACTGGAAGAACTTCGCCATCCTCTACCGCGCCAACCACCAGGCCAAGCCCTTCGAGAAGGCGCTGCGCAAGGTGAACATTCCGTACAAGGTGTCGGGCGGCACGAGCTTCTTCGACCGCGCCGAAATCAAGGACCTGTGCGCCTGGTTCCGCCTGTGGATCAACAACGACGACGACCCGGCCTTCCTGCGCTGCATCACCAGCCCCAAGCGGGGCATCGGCCACACCACGCTGGGCGCCCTGGGTGCGTTTGCCACCCAGCACAAGCAGAGCATGTTCGCCGCGCTGTTCAACAACATGCTGCCGGCGACGGTACCCAAGCGCGCGCTCGAAAGCCTGCACGAGTTCGGCCGCTACATCAACGACCTGGAGTACCGCGCCCGCCACACGCACGGCGCCGAGGCCGCGCGCGCCTTCCTGGGCGAGTGGCTCAAGGAGATCGGCTACGAGCAGCACCTGTACGACGGCGAGGACAGCGAGACCGTGGCCGCCGCGCGCTGGACCAATGTGCTCGAGTTCTGCGACTGGATGGCCCAGCGCGCGGGCGGCCAGATCGACGACAGCTCGGGCACCCCTATGGCGGCGGAGACCAAGAGCCTGCTGGAGGTCTCGCAGACCATCGCCCTGCTGTCCACCATTTCGGAGCGCGAGAAGGAGCAGGACATGGTCGTGCTCTCGACCCTGCACGCCTCCAAGGGGCTGGAGTGGCCGCATGTGATCCTGGTCGGGGTGACCGAGGGCATGCTGCCCTTCAAGCTCGACGACGACGAGGGCCGCCAGAAGGTGGTGGCCGAGGACACGCAGCAGCGCCTGCAGGAAGAGCGCCGGCTGATGTACGTGGGCATCACGCGCGCCCAGCGCACCCTGGCCGTGAGCTGGACCAAGCGGCGCAAGAAGGGCCGCGAAATGGTGCAGGCCCGGCCCAGCCGCTTCATCGCCGAGATGGGCCTGGACCGCACCAACGCACGCGAGGACCCGCGCGAAAAGCTCAAGGCGCTGCGCGCCGAGTTCGCGGCGAAGGCCAAGGCCAGCAGCGACGCCGCATCCCCCTGAAATGACGCGCCCGCGCAACAGCGGCCTGCAGGTCGAGGTCGCCGCCGACAGGCGGCGGCCGCCTGATTCTGGAAGAATGGGCACCGACACGCAACCCAGCGATCTGGCCGGACAAGAACGTCCATGGCCATCGCGGCAATGAAATACCAGGCACATGCAACACGCTCACAGCACCCCTCTCCCGTCCCTTCGCCCCGCCCGAGCGCGCGCCACGGGCATGGCTGCGGCCCACCGCACGGCAGCCCTGGCCCTGGCGGTGCTGGCGCCGGCCGGCGCGGCTTTGGCGCAAGGGGCGCCCGCGCCCTCCATGGCCCCCGGCAGCACCAGCACGGGCGACCAGGCGGCCTGGCGCCGCTGTGCGGCTCTGTCGAGCGACAACCAGGCACGTCTGGCTTGCTTCGACCAGTGGGCTGGCCAGCAGGCCTGGCAGTCACCCGCGGCCACTGCCGAGGCAGCCAATGCCGTGCCCGCACCGGTGGACACCACGCTGCCCGCCACGCGCATCATCGAGGTGGCGCGCACCGAAGGCTGCCGCGACCCGCAGTACAGCGACCTCTCGCGCTTCTGGGAGCTGGAGTCGGGCAGCGACTGCGGCACCTTCAGCTTCCGCGGCTACCGCCCCATCACGGTGTCGGTGGCGGCAGGCAGCAACGTCAACCGCCAGCCCACGTCCGGCGCCGACGGCAATTCGGCCACCGAATCCACGCCCTACCGCCGCACCGAGAACCGCATCCAGCTGTCGGTGCGCACCAAGGTGGCGCAAGGCCTGCTAACGCAGGGCCATCCCACGCTCAAGGATTCGGTGTGGTTCGGTTACACCCAGCAGTCGTACTGGCAGCTGTTCACCCCCGAGCTCTCGCGCCCCTTCCGCACGACCGACCACGAGCCGGAGGTCATGTACGTCTACCCCACCGATGCCAAGCTGCCGTTCGGCTGGCGCTGGCGCTACAGCGGTATCGGCCTGGTGCACCAGTCCAACGGCCAGAGCAAGCCGCTGTCGCGCAGCTGGAACCGCGCCTACCTGATGACCGGGCTGGAGCTGGGCAACGACATCAATGTGCGCGCCCGCCTCTGGAAGCGCCTGTCCGAAAGCGCGAGCAGCGACGACAACCCCGGCATCAGCGACTACATGGGCCGCGCCGAACTGGCCGCGTTCTGGAACTACGACAAGGACAACACCCTGGGCGCCACGATGCGCCACTCGCTGGCCAACAGCGACCGCGGCTCGCTGCGCGTGGAGTGGCTGCAGACACTGGGCTCGGGCTTTCTGGGCAGCAAGAGCAACCTGCGCCTGCACACCCAGTTGTTCAGCGGTTATGGCGACAGCATGATCGACTACAACCGCAAGCGCACGGTGTTCAGCCTGGGGCTGAGCCTGGTGGATTTCTAGCAGGTACATCCCCCTGAGGCGCTGACGCGCCTTCACCCCTTCTCTCGAATGGCTGCGCCATTCGGGAAGGGGGACGCAGCCAGTGCGGCGGGGCGGCCCTTGCACGGGGGCACTGGTATTGAGCCGCGCGCTTTCAACGGTTGTGGGAGGCGCCTTGCGCCATGCAACGCTGTCCGGAAGCAGGCGCCCGCCCCTCACAAACCGTTACTCAATTGCGGTCAAGTTTCATTTGCACGTGCCGAGGGGCCGCGCACAATGGCACGCGCACCGACTGGCATGCCAGCACGGATCACGCGCCGATAAGAGGCGTTTTCCGACCCCATTCCCTGCGATTGCCCCGTGGTGCGCCCTCGACAATGACCCCAGAGAGGAACCACCATGGACATGCAATACCAGCTCAAGGCCGGCAGCTACTACCTGTACGACATGCGCGAGGCACCGAGCGCCGTGACCGGTGAGCGCAGGTTCAAGCTCAAGACCGATACCGTGGCCATCGCCTTCGATGCGCACACGGGCGAGGTGCACCAGCATGGCAGTCCCACCCGCATCCAGTCCTGGGCCAACAACACGCGCCGCCGCCTGCGCGCCGCCGGTGCGCAGGACATGGCCAACGACATCGTGGTGGTGTCCGGCCCGTTGCCCGTGGACGAACTGAACAAATGCCTGTGGGTCAACGGCTATGTACGGCGCATGTTCTCGCGCCTGGCCAGCCTGCCCCACGGCAAGCTGCAGCGCACGGCGGAACCGTTCCGCAAGGCGGCCTGACGGCCCCCTGCTGCCTTCTCTCTGCCACAAGGGTCGCTCACGCGGCCCTTGGCACATGGGGATGTGCTTCAGCTCATGGCATCGGCCGTGCCGTCCTCCTGCTCCGGCTCCACCTGCAGCGCCACGTCGGCATGCTTGACGATGGTCACGGGCACCGGGCTGGCATGGGCCACTTCCTGCGACACCGAGCCGAGCAGGGCGCTGCTGATGGCCCCCTGCCCGCGCGCACCGATGACCACCAGGTCGCAGCCGCTGCGCTCGATCATGTCCACCAGGGTGTGCGCCACGTCGCCCACGCCGATGTCGGTTTCGTAGGAGACGCCAGCCGCATCGAGCAGGGCGCGGGCCGGTGCCATGAGGTGCTCGCCGGCCTCCAGGCTGGCCGCCGCGATGAGGTCGGCATCGCGCGCGGTCACCATTTCGTAGAGCGTGGCCGGTTCCTGCACGTTGGCCAGCACGATGCTGGCCGCGAGGCCCTGGCGCACGAGGCCCAGGGCATGGTGCACGCCGTCCAGCGAGAGGTCCGAGCCGTCCACGGCGATCAGGATCTTGAACATGGGGTTCTCCTTCCATTGGTGTGGAGTTCAGTGTACCGACACAGGGGCCGAAGGGCACCCATGGCCTCATGCACCGCACGGTCTGGGACAATGCGGCCCATGCTGCAGTTTGACCTTCTCACCACCGACCCCACCAGCCACGCGCGGCGGGGCACGCTCACGCTCAACCACGGCGTGGTGCAAACACCGATCTTCATGCCCGTGGGCACCTATGGCACCGTCAAGGGCGTGATGCCGCAGAGCCTGCACGACATGGGCGCGCAGATCATCCTCGGGAACACCTTCCACCTGTGGATGCGCCCGGGCCTGGACGTGATGGAGAGCTTCGGCGGCCTGCACGGCTTCGAGCAGTGGAACAAGCCCATCCTCACCGATTCGGGGGGGTTCCAGGTCTGGAGCCTGGGCGCCATGCGCAAGATCACCGAAGAAGGCGTGACCTTCGCCAGCCCCGTGAACGGCGACAAGCTGTTCATGTCGCCCGAGGTGAGCATGCAGATCCAGACCACGCTCAACAGCGACATCGTGATGCAGCTCGACGAGTGCACGCCCTACGAGACCAAGGGCCACCTGACCACCGAGCGCGAGGCGCGCCAGTCCATGGAGATGAGCCTGCGCTGGGCCAAGCGCAGCCAAGACGAGTTCCACCGCCTGAACAACCCCAATGCCCTGTTCGGCATCGTGCAGGGTGGCATGTACGAGAACCTGCGCGCCGAGTCACTGGAACGCCTGGTGGCAATGGACTTCCCCGGCTACGCCGTGGGCGGTGTCTCCGTGGGCGAGCCCAAGGACGAGATGCTGCGCATCATGGCCCACACCCCGCACCTGCTGCCGGCCCACAAGCCGCGCTATCTGATGGGCGTAGGCACGCCCGAGGACCTGGTCGAGGGCGTGGCCCAGGGCGTGGACATGTTCGACTGCGTGATGCCCACGCGCAATGCGCGCAACGGCACCATGTTCACGCGCTACGGCGACCTGAAGATCCGCAATGCGCGCCAC
The DNA here is from genome assembly GCF_034519795.1 of Acidovorax sp. GTDB lineage: Bacteria > Pseudomonadota > Gammaproteobacteria > Burkholderiales > Burkholderiaceae_C > Acidovorax. The sequence continues at coordinate 178,396 of NZ_JAXHOB010000003.1, read as the reverse complement.
AAGAGCGACCACCAGCCCCTGGACACCAGCTGCACCTGCCACGCCTGCGCGGGCAAGAGCGGCATCTCGTGGGAGGCCGGCGGGCGCGAAGGCTTCAGCCGCGCCTACCAGCACCACCTGGACCGCTGCGGCGAAATGCTCGGCCCCATGCTCACCAGCATCCACAACCTGCACTACTACCTGAACCTGATGCGCGAAGTGCGCGAGGCGCTGGAGGCAGGCACCTTCGCCCAGTTCCGCGCGCAGTTCAAGGCAGACCGGGCACGCGGCGTCTGATACGGATTTGCATTCGATCGTAGAACTAGGCGGGAGCCGCAGACAGTGCTGTAGCACGGCAAGGCGAACCAACGCCGTTGTACGGTTGAAGGCAAATCCGTATGACCGGATCCCGGCCCCTCGGCGCAGCCACCGTGCCGCGCATCCGGCACAAGCTGTTGCCGTGGCCGCTGCAGCGCGGCGGCCACGGCTGCGTCATGGCGTCCTTCGATAATCGGCGCGACACCTCTGCGCACAAGACCCCATGGACCTCCAGCTCGACCTGGCCACCGTTCTCCTGCTCTACAACAGCTCTCTGATCGCCGGTGCGCTGAGCATCTTTCACCTTCGCCGCCACTCGTGCAGACCCCAGGGCCTGGCAGCGCTGGCTGCGGCCTATGTGATGCTGGCGGCAGGGGCGATCCTGGCCTGGCGCGGCGAGGGCGCAGCCCTGCCGATGTGGATGTGGACCCATGGCAGCCTGCTGCTGGGCACGGGCGGGTACGCCCTTTTCTGGGCAGGGGTGCGCGGATTCAGCGGGCGCAGGCGCGTGCCATGGCGGGCCGTGGCGGTGCTGCCACTGGCATGCCTGGTGGCGGGCATCGCCACGGGCTTTCCCCTGCAGAACCTGATGCGCGCAGGCGTCTTTCATGCCACGGCCACGCTGGTACTGGCCGCCTGCACGTTCGAGATACTGCGCGACCGCCGCACCGAGCCCCTGCCTTCGCGCACGCTGATGGCCGGCTTTCTGGGACTGAGCGGCAGCATCTATGCCTTGCGGCTCACCTACATCCTCAGCGGCACGGCAGGCTCCACCGGCTTCGCCTGGGCGTTCTCGGTGCAGATGTTCTGCCACTTCGGCATGGCACTCATGGTGGCCGCACTGTCCAATGAACGCGCCGAGATCCGGCTGGAGCAGGCGGCCCACACTGATCCGCTGACCGGCACGGGCAACCGGCGCTGGCTGGAATCACGGCTGCCCGCCCGGCTGCCGCCCCAAAGCGCCATCGCCCAGCTGGACCTGGACCACTTCAAGCAGATCAATGATCGCTTCGGCCATGCCGTGGGTGACCGGGTGCTCGTGGAGTTCGCCCGGTGCCTGCAAGGGCAACTGCGCAGTTCGGACCTGCTGGCGCGCATGGGAGGCGAGGAGTTCGTGGTCTACCTGCCAGCGGTGACCCAAGCGGAGGCCCAGGCGATAGCCGAGCGGCTGTGCGCCAGCGTCGCCCTGCTGCACGTCGAGGCACAGGGCTCGCAGATTGCCGTCACGGTGAGCATCGGCCTGGCCTGGGTGCACGACACGTCCATTGCTGCGGACAGGTTGTTCAAGAGCGCCGATGATGCCCTGTACCAGGCCAAGCAATCGGGGCGCAACCGGGTGGTTCTGGCGGCGGACACTGCGGTGCAGGGGGCCTGAGCGCCTGGCCATATGCCGCCCGGACACCCTTTTCCACCGTTGCCCGCAGCGTCGGCCGCCAGGCCCCACTGGGGCACCGGGCGGTTTCGCGGCTACAGTGGGTCCCAATCGCCCCGAGCCCCCTGAACTTCAACGCATGCCGTCTTTGCTTCGCCCCCCCTCCCCTGGCACCGCAGCCGGCCCGCTGACGGGCTGGGGACTGTGCGCGGCCGTCGGCCTGCTGGTCTTTGCCGCGTCCCTGCTGGGCATTGTGACCCGGCCCCTGGGGTTCATGGCCGCGTTCTGGCCCGCCAATGCGCTGCTGCTGGGCCTGCTGGTGCGCTACCCGCGGCTGGCGGCATCGGGCACCTGGGCCGCCGCCACCGTGGGCTACGTGGCCGCAGACCTGGTCACCGGCACCGCGCCCCTGGCAACCCTGTGGCTGGCCGCCGCCAACCTGTGCGGCGTGGCCACGGGCTGGTGGCTGTTCGGCCAGGTACCGGTGGCCACGCGCTTCCTCAAGCGGCAGATGTCGGTGGTGCTGATGTTCGGCATCTGCGTGGCCAGCAGTGCCGTGGCCGCGCTGGCAGGCTCGGGCACGGGCCCGTTGCTGTTCGGCACCACCTGGCTCACGGCGCTGGGCATGTGGTTCTGCACGGAGCTGATCAACAGCGTGCTGATCCTGCCGGTCATGCTCAGCCTGCCGACCCCGCAGGAGGCGCGGCGCACGCTCAAGAAGCGCCGCTGGTCCCGGCGCCGCTGGAAGTATGCGGCGCCCTTGCTCGCGCTGGCGGCCAGCGAGGCTGCGGCGATCGCCATCGGCGGCCCCGGGGCGCTGGCCTTTCCGGTGCCGGCACTGCTGTGGTGTGCGCTCACTTATGGGGTGTTTGCCACCAGCGTGCTGTCCATGCTGACCTGCTTCGGCCTGGCGATTGCGGCGGGCGCGGGCATGCTGGACCTGGCGTTCGCGCCCACCCATGCCTGGGCGGTATTCTCGATGCGCGTGGGGATCTCCCTGCTGGGCCTGGGCCCGCTCTCGGTGGCCACGGCCAAGGCGGCCAGTGTCGAGGCCATGCGCCGCCTGCACCGCGCGGCCAGCCACGACTTCCTGACCGATGCGCTGGCGCGCCGCGCCTTCATGGCCCAGGGCAGCAAGCTGCTGGCGCGCCTGGCGCGCGAGCGCAGCAGCGTGGCCGTGCTGATGCTGGACCTGGACCACTTCAAGCGCGTGAACGACACCTATGGCCACGCCCAGGGCGACAAGGTGCTGCACGGCTTTGCCGCCACGGTCAGCGAGGCCCTGCGCCCCGGCGACCTGTTCGGCCGGCTGGGCGGCGAGGAGTTCGCGGTGGTGCTGCCACGCATCCGCCAGGCCGACGCCATGGCGGTGGCACGCCGCCTGTGCAAGCAGGTGCGCAACCACCCGTTCGTCCTGCCGGGGCAGCGCAACCCGCTGCACGCCACCGTGAGCATCGGCCTGGTGGTGCGTACCGGCGTGACCACGCAGGATTCACTGGGGGCCCTGATGTCCGACGCCGATGCCGCGCTCTACGAGGCCAAGGCGGCCGGCCGCGACCGCACCCAGCTGTTCGAGCCCCGGCCGGCGCCGGGCTCTCGGGATGGTCAGGACACGCTGCCGGGAGCCACTGCCCCCGGAGGCACCGGCGGCGTGGGCGGGATCACCGGCAGAACCTGAGGCGCCGCCGGTGCGCCGGCCGCCGTGGCCCCGCAGGCATGGCAGAAGCGGGCGAACGCGCTCTTGCGGGTGGTGCACACGCCGCAGTGGTCGAACAGGCCGATGCCGCAGTGCGGGCAGAAGTCGATCTTCTCGTTCTTGAGGTCCACCGGCCGCTCGCAGCCGGGGCACACGCTCTTGGCCAGGCGCGCCAGGGCCACGTCGTAGCTCAGCTCCTTGCGGCGCTCCTGGTCGGGCAGGGCCTCGGCCAGCTTCTGGCGCTCCAGGTAGCGGTTGAGCGCCACGATGGCATAGCGCCCCACCAGCACCGTGATGCCGATGCCCACCACGTAGCGCACGTAGCCGCCGTAGCTGGGCAGGTAGGGCACCAGCTCCACGAAGAAGGCGAACAGCGCGAAGAAGATGAAGCCCCAGACGAAGGGCCAGTAGGTGCCCTTGCGCTTCTTGACGAACAGCCAGCCAGCAATCGCCAGGAGCGGCAGCGTGAGCGCCAGCCGGTACAGGAAGACGCGCAGCTCCAGCTTGCGCTGCTCGACGGCCATGCCTGCATAGCCCTCGCGCTCCATCTCGCTCTGGCGCTGCTGGGCGGCACTGGCGGCCTGGCGGGCATCGAGCGCGGCCTGCTGCTGGGCCTCCACGGCCTGCTGGGTCTTGCGCTCGGCGAGCTTGAGCACATCGAGCCTCTGGGTGCGCGCAATGACTTCGGGATCCTGGTCGGCGCGCTGCGTGGCGCTGCGCGTGGCCAGCCAGTTGTTGAAGGTCTCGCGCTCGGCCGCGCTCTCGCTGCGCGCCTTGCTGCGTTGCAGCTGGGCCTGCTGCAGCGCAGTCTCGGCGTCCTCCTCGGCCTTGCGCGAGGCACGCACCTCCTCGCGCACCCGGTCGTAGGCTGCGCGGTCGACGAAGTCTTCGACCACCAGGCGCTTTTCGACCTGGGGCAGGTCACCGACGATGGTGCCACCCAGGCCGATCAGGAAGCCCGCGAAGACGAAAGCCACCAGCCACAGGCCGCGGCGGAACCATTTTTCGGACAGGCGCAGCGATTTGCTCATGGGCACATCTCCTTCGTGTGGGTTGCTGTCAAGGCATCAGGTGGGCAGGCACATTGTCACTTGAGCACCAAGGTGGCCGGCGCTGCCCCCAGTTGTGCACGCTGCAGCCATGCCAGCATCGAATCGACGGTCACGGTCTCGATGCGGTCGGAGAAGCGCTTGTCGTTGGGGTGGTCGTCGAAGGCGATGTTGGCCGAACCCACGCGCCCACCCATGCGGGTCAGCGGCCCGATCTTGAGCGTGGTGGGCTCGTAGCCCTTGAACTTGAGCCAGGCCTGCGCCTGCTCGCGGCTGTTGACGGTGGCCGGCTCCATGGCGGCGGCCAGGGTCTCCAGCGCCCACTGGTTGGACTGCTGGTATTTTGTGCCCCAGGCATAGCTCACCATGCTGTAGGCGGGCTGGTTCATGGCCTTGGTGCGGCCCTTGTCCTGCAGCAGCACCAGCAGGCGCTGCTGCACCTCGGGCGTGGGCACGGCCCACACGGCTTCGTAGCGCCACAGGTCGTCAAGGAAGAACTCGCCCAGGCCCTGGCGGTAGACATGGCCCACGGCGGTGCCGCATTCGTTGAGCTTGTGCGCCACGCGCCAGGGGCCCTCGGGCGTCTTGTAGGCCCAGCCCAGGTGCGAGTAGCGCACGCCGTACTTGCCCAGGTCCTGGCCGGCGCGGCCGAGCATCACGACCTGGGCGCCCGTGGCGTCCAGCGCCTGTGCGGTGCGCTCGGCCAGCTGCATGCCGCGCTCCACGCTCTTGGCAGGTGGCGGCTTCTGCGCCTCGCACGAACGGCCGGCATGGGCCGGGGTGGCCGTGAACAGGGCAGCGCCGGCAAGCAGCGCAGCGCCCAGGACCCAGCGCAGGGCGGGCTGTTGCAAAGTGGCTTGTTGGTGCATGGCTGTGCCCCCCTCACAGGCGCTCGTTGTACAGCAGCGCCCGGCCGATGGCGTTAGGCACGAAGGCCAGGGCCTCGCCGGCCACCGACAGCACCACGCCCGAGCCGATCACCGTGCAGACCACCACCGTGCCCACGGCATGGGCCGATGCGCCCACCCCCTTGCCGAGCACTTCCACACTGACGCGGGCGCCGTCCGAAGCACGCTCCAGAACGTACACGGTGCCCACAGCCGAGACTTCCACTGCGCGCACCGAGAGCACGGCGCCGCCGACCGACAGGGCTGCGGGCAGGGCCACCACGGCGCCGGCAGCGGTCGACGCGACCGAGGCCGTGCCCACGACGGAGGCCACAGGCAGCAGGGACAGCGCGGCAGACGCCTCGCTCTGCGCACGGGCCGGCAGGCTGGCCAGGGCCGTGAGGAAGCTGGCGGCCAGCAGCATGCGGGCCAGGGTGCGTTGCAAAGTCTTGTTCGTCATGGTGGATCACTCCTTCGGGTTGGGTGGGCCCGGCGCACGGAGGCGACGGGCCAGGGATTCAAAACGCGGGGTGCGGCTCAGCCGTTGTTGCTGGGCGCAACCTGGGCGGCTTCGCGGCGGCCTTGCAGGCGGGCTTCGGCCAGGTCGGCTTCATGGCGGTCGCGCAGCATCTTGGCCAGCGTGAAGGCGGTGGTGATCAGGTACAACCAGCTCACACCGAGGAAGGCCTTGTAGGTCTGGTTGACCTCCATGCTGAACAGGCCCCAGCCCGTCAGGCCCATGGCGACCGCAAAGCCGCCCCACACCACCAGCTTCCACATCGGGGTGTCGCCCGCGCCACGGCGGCCCGCACTTTCGTTGTCCCGCACGAACTTGGCCAGCACGAAGGCGGCCGAGAGGCAGAACACATAGCCCATCACCATGAACGCGCGTTCCAGTTGCTCCCCGGGCAGCCAGGCCAGACCGACTGCGCACAGGAACACGGCAATGCCGAACGAAATCCAGACCTGAAGCTGCCAGGCCTTGGTATCACGCTGAACGACGAAGGAAGATGCTGACATATGGGTGGTGTGGCCCTGGGGCCGTTGTTGAACACGGAACGAATGGTCGCAAAGCCCCATCCGGCTGTCCGCATTGAACCACCACAGTGGCATTGCGCCAGCTCTTCGGTATCGTTTTACGGTACTTGGTCACACTTTGACACCCTTGTCCGCGTCCAAAGTTGCGCGCAAGCCACCAAAGGCAGCGCCTGGGCGACAGCCAATGCCGCGCCCGTCTTCGACAATCCTGGCCACTGCGGGCATGCCCGCCCTAGCGAATTTCCTGGAGACCTGCCATGACCAAACCCTTTGACATCGTCGTCCACGGCGCCACCGGCTTCACCGGCCGGCTGGTGGTGGAGTACCTGCTGCAGCGCTACCCCGCTGGCAGCGGCCTGCGCTGGGCCATGGGCGGGCGCAGCGCCGACAAGCTGGCCGCCGTGCGCGACGAGCTCGGCGCCCCGGCCGACACACCCCTGGTGGTGACCGACAGCGCCAGCAGGGAGAGCATGCAGGCCCTGATGGCGCAGACCCGCCTGGTACTGACCACCGTGGGCCCCTACCAGCTCTACGGCAACGAACTGGTGGCCGCCTGCGCTGCGGCCGGCGTGGACTATGTGGACCTGTGCGGCGAGCCCGCCTGGATGCGCCACATGATCGATGCACACGAAGCCCAGGCCCAGGCCAGCGGCGCGCGCATCGTGTTCTCGTGCGGTTTCGACTCGATCCCGTTCGACCTGGGCGTGTTCGTGCTGCAGCGCGAGATGAAGGCCCGCTTCGGCCACCCCGCCAGCCGCGTGCGCGGCCGGGTGCGCAAGATGAAGGGCACCTTCTCGGGCGGCACGGCGGCGAGCCTGAAGGCCACCATGGCCGCATCGGCCGCCGACCCCAAGGTGCTGGACCTGCTCAAGAACCCGTTCTCGCTCACGCCCGGCTTCGAGGGCCCGCGCCAGCCCACGGGCCACAAGCCCATGCTGGACGAGGCCCTGGGCATGTGGGTCGCCCCGTTCGTGATGGCGGCCATCAACACGCGCAACGTGCACCGCTCCAACTTCCTGCTGCAGCATGCCTGGGGCACGGATTTCGTCTACGACGAGATGCTGGTCACCGGCCCCGGAGAGAAGGGCGAGGCCATCGCCAATGCCGTGGCCAACGACAAGTCCATGGGCTCGGACAAAGGCCCCAAGCCGGGCGAAGGTCCGTCGCGCGAGGAGCGCGAGGCGGGTTTCTACGACGTGCTGTTTTTGGGCGATGACGGCCAGGGCAACACCCTGCGTGTGGGCGTGAAGGGCGACCGCGACCCAGGCTATGGCTCCACCTCGAAGATGATCGCCGAGGCTGCGGTCTGCCTGCTGCAGGAGGCTGCCGCCACCCCGGGCGGCATCTGGACCCCGGCGCCCGCCATGGGCGAGCCGCTGGTGGCGCGCCTGCAGGCAAATGCCGGGCTGACGTTCGCCGTCGAGACGGCTTGATCCCCGCTGCTGGTCACAAGGCCAGCGGCAGCTCCGTCGTGGACAGTACATTGCGCAGCACCATGAAGGAGCGCACCTGCCGCACGCCCGGCAGGTAGATCAGCTGTTCGGCGTGCAGGCGGTTGAAGCTGTCGCTGTCGCGCGTGCGCACCAGCATGAAGTAGTCGAACTCGCCCGTCACCACGTGGCACTCCATGCAGCCCGAGATCTTCACGGCCGCCTTCTCGAAGGCCGCGAAGGAATCGGGCGTTGAGCGGTCGAGCACCACGCCGATCATCACCAGCATGCCGGCCCCCACGGCCTTGGGGTTGAGCAGCGCCACCACCCCGTCGATCAGCCCCAGGCGCTTGAGCCGCTCCACGCGGCGCAGGCAGGCCGGCGGGCTCAGGTGCACCTTCCCGGCCAGGGCCACGTTGGAGAGCGACGCATCGCGCTGCAGCAGGCGCAGGATGGCCTTGTCGGTGCGGTCGAGCTCGTCCGTCATTCCCGCGCTGGCCGGCACGCTCTTGTCACGAACTTTTGTTGCGCACATGGTGGGTTCTGTGGAATCAATGCAAATCGACTTGCATTTTTACACACCAAAGCGCCGAAAATCCCCCCATTTTCACAACCACGTTAAGCGCGGATTTTCCTACGATGGAGGCACTGCAGGCAAGGCGCCACCAAAGCGCCCCTGCGAGTGATTCAACGCCCCTTCCACCGCACCCGAGAGCCGCCATGAACCTGCAGAAATTCGCCCGCCACCCGCTGACCTTCGGGCCATCGCCCATCACGCCATTGCCACGCCTGTCGGCCCACCTGGGCGGCAAGGTGCACCTGTACGCCAAGCGCGAGGACTGCAACAGCGGCCTGGCCTTTGGCGGCAACAAGACGCGCAAGCTCGAATACCTCATCCCCGAGGCGATTGCCGGTGGCTACGACACGCTGGTGTCCATCGGCGGCATCCAGTCCAACCAGACCCGCCAGGTGGCTGCCGTGGCCGCGCACCTGGGCATGAAGTGCGTGCTGGTGCAGGAAAACTGGGTGAACTACTCCGACGCGGTGTACGACCGCGTGGGCAACATCGAGATGTCGCGCATCATGGGGGCCGACGTGCGCCTGGACGCGGCAGGCTTCGACATCGGCATCCGCCCCAGCTGGGAGCAGGCCATGGAGGACGTGAAGAAGGCCGGCGGCAAGCCCTTCCCGATCCCGGCCGGTTGCTCCGAGCACCCGTACGGCGGCCTGGGCTTCGTGGGCTTTGCCGAGGAAGTGCGCCAGCAGGAAAAGGAGCTGGGCTTTGCGTTCGACTACATCGTCGTGTGCTCGGTCACGGGCAGCACGCAGGCCGGCATGGTGGTGGGCTTCGCAGCCGACGGCCGCTCGCGCAAGGTGATCGGCATCGACGCCTCGGCCAAGCCCGAGAAGACACACGCGCAGGTGCTGCGCATCGCACAGAACACCGCCAGGCTGGTGGAACTGGGCCAGGAGATCACGGCCGAGGACGTGGTGCTGGACACGCGCTACGGCGGCCCCGAGTACGGCCTGCCCAGCGAGGGCACGCTCGAAGCCATCCGCCTGTGCGCGCGCCAGGAAGGCATGCTCACCGACCCGGTGTACGAAGGCAAGTCCATGCACGGCATGATCGACATGGTGCGCAAGGGCGAATTCCCCGAAGGTTCCCGTGTCCTGTACGCGCACCTGGGAGGGGTGCCGGCGTTGAACGCCTACAGCTTTCTTTTTCGCAACGGCTGATGCACCGTGCGATGAAACGGAGCAGCAGCACCTGGACCGACTGGCGGGCCTGTCGCTCATCTGACCCCCTCTGACTCCCACCATCGACCCGGGCATGCCCACGGGTCGCCGCCATGATCCCGTGCATCCACGGCCATGGCGGCTGCGCAAACATCTGTAGCAGCGACAGCCATGGCCGGTGCGAGACGAAGGCTGGTGCGCCCTGCCGCGCCTGTTCGCAGCCAATAACGGCTGACTGACCAGCCCTCACCCGAAGGATCGCCAAATGAAGTGCTTGCATCTGAACCGACGCACAAGCGTCGCCGTGTTCGTGGTAGCCATTGCAGTGACAGGGCTGGGTGGAGGGGCCAAGGCACATGCCGATGGCTACCCCGTCAAACCGGTGCAGCTGGTTGTGCCCTTCCCGCCTGGCGGGGCCGTCGATATCGTGGGCCGCCTGATCAGCAAGAAGCTGGGCGAGCGCCTGGGCCAGCCGATCGTGGTCGAGAACAAGGCCGGGGCAGGCACTATCGTGGGCGCATCCTTCGTGGCCAATGCTCCTGCCGATGGCTACACGCTGTTGATCAGCTCCGGCTCCACCTTCACCGCCAACCCCGCGCTCAACAACAAGCTGCCCTACGATCCGCTCAAGAGCTTCGAGCCGGTCGGCATGGTGGCGCGCGTGCCGCTGATCCTGCTGGCCCATCGCGATGTGCCTGTGGACAACCTGAAGCAGTTGATCACGGCAGCGCACCAGGCTCCCGACAAGTTCTCCTACGGCTCGTTCGGCAGCGGAACCACCGGCCATTTCGCCGCCGAGCTGATGTGGTCTGCCACAGGTATCAAGCTGCTGCACGTGCCCTACCGGGGAAGCGCGCCGGCCATGAGCGACCTGATGGGCGGGCAGATCCCGTTCACCATCGACACGGTGGCTGCGGCGCTGCCGCAGCTCAAGTCGGGCAAGATCAAGGCCATTGTCGTCACGGGCGCCGCGCGCGCCACGCGGTTGCCCGATGTACCGACGGTGGCGGAAAGCGGCTTTGCAGGTTTTGCTGCTGACTCGTGGCTGGCCGTGGTCGCGCCCCGAGGCCTGCCCGCCCAAGCAAAGGCCAGGTTGGAAAAGGCGCTGTCCGAAACCATGGCGGATGCCGAGATACGCAGCAAGCTCATCGCCAGTGGCCTGGAGCAGGCCTACGCCCCCGGCAGCGCTGTGCTCGCGCAGATCGAGGACGAACTACCGCGCATGCGGGCGATTGCCCGGCGCGCGAACATCCGCGCGGAGTGAACGCGGCCACGCAGCTCCTGGGCAGCGCGCTCGAAAGTGGCGTTGTAGGTGGCGGGATCTTCCGCGTAGGGTGCGATCAGGATGGCCTTGGCCAGGCGGAACAGCCAGCCGAGCACCGGCACGCGGAAGATGCGGTTGGTCCATCACGAAGTGGATGGGCCCGGGGGCTGGCCGCCATGGGCAGCACCGGGTCGATGAAGCCCACATGGTTGCCGACCAGGGTGTCGGCACCGCTGGCGGTGCAGGTCATCGTCGCCCTGCACCTTGAAGCGGTAGATGCAGCGCGAGGCCATCCAGACCACGAAGCGCAGCAGGTACCCGGGCACCAACGGGTATGAGCCCCCTGACCGAATCGGCAAGGCCCGGGTTCAGGAGCGCAGCCAGGCCATGAGATGCGGATAGGGAGCGGCCCCTGCCGATGCTTGCGCAGGCGTGGCCGCCAGGCCCGCCGACACCAGCCCTGCGGCGCCCAGGTAGACGCCCAGCTCGAAGGTGGTGCGCAAGCCCTGGGACCGGCCATGGTAGCCACCGTCATGGAACAGCACCTCGGACGGCAACTGCAGGTGCCGCAAGGCTGCCCAGGCCCATGCCGTGGCCTCGATCTCGCCTGCGTGGGGGACAGGGGGCAGCTCGGCCAGCGCGTCGTCCATGGTGGCGCGCAGCGTGGCCGGCACCACGGCCAGGTGCCCGGCTTCGTGCAGCAGGTCACCCGGCCAGCGCAGTTGGTCCAGGTCCACCTGCAGGCCGCCCTGCACGATGCGCAGACCCGGCAGGAAGCTCTCGGGAGGCACTGGCGCCTCGGTCACCGCCAGGCCGATCCCGCGCAGGAACGACATGATCCGGCGCGCCAGCGCCACCCGCTCCTGTGCTTGCAGGCAGTCGGTATCCGGCATTCAGGTGCCCAGCAGATCGGCCACGCGCGAGCGCAGCAGCGCGGGCTGCACCTCCGACGACGCCACGGCGTGCCCCACCTTCAGGCCCACGCGGCTGTAGAAGCCGCGGCGGAAGGGGCGCACCATGGCCCCGCCCTGCTCGATGCGGCTGAAGTACGAGCCCCAGAGGTTGGTCAGCGCCATGGGGATCACGGGGGCGTTGATGCCCTCTTCGCGGGCCCGGTCGATGATCTTCATGATGCCGCCCTTGAACTCCTGCAGTTGCCCGTCCTTGGTGATGCCGCCTTCGGGGAAGATGGCCAGCAGGTCGCCTTCGCGCAGCACCTGGGCCGCGCGCTCGAAAGCAGCGTCGTAGATGGCGGGGTCTTCCTTGTAGGGCGCGATCGGGATGGCCTTGGCCAGGCGGAACAGCCAGCCGAGCACCGGCACGCGGAAGATGCGGTGGTCCATCACGAAGTAGATGGGCCGCGGGCTGGCCGCCATGAGCAGCACCGCGTCGATGAAGCTCACGTGGTTGCAGGCCAGGATGGCTGCGCCGGTGGTGGGCAGGTTCTCGTCGCCCTGCACCTTGAAGCGGTAGACGAAGCGCGAGGACACCCAGGCCACGAAGCGCAGCAGGTATTCGGGCACCAGCATGAAGATGTAGAACGCCACCACCGCATTCGCCAGGCCGGTGAACAGGAAGATCTGCGGCACGGTGAAGCCGGCGCCCAGCAGCGCGCCCGCGATCAGCGAGCTGGCGATCATGAACAGCGCGTTCAGGATGTTGTTGGCGGCGATGATGCGTGCGCGGTGCGTGGGCTGACTGCGCATCTGGATCAGCGCGTACATGGGCACGCTGTACAGGCCGGCGAACAGGCTCAGCAGCGCCAGATCGAGCATCACGCGCCAGTGCTGGCTCTGTGCGAGAAAGGCGCCAAGGCCCATGATCTCCGACGGCGGCAGGCTGCGTGCGGCGAAGTACAGGTCGATGGAGAACACGCTCATGCCGATGGCGCCCAGCGGCACCAGGCCGATTTCCACATGGCGGCGCGAAAGCACCTCGCACAGCAGCGAGCCGATGCCGATGCCCACCGAGAACACCACCAGCAGCAGCGAGGCCACCTGCTCGTTGCCGTGCAGCACCTCCTTGGCCAGACTCGGGAACTGCGACAGGAACACGGCGCCGAAGAACCACATCCAGCTGATGCCCAGCAGGGAGCGGAACACCACGATGTTGCCGTGCGCGAGCCGGAGGTTGCGCCAGGTTTCGGTGATGGGGTTCCAGTTGATGACCAGGCCCGGGTCGGTGGCCGGCGCCGAGGGGATGGCCTGGGCCACCAGGCGCCCGGCCAGGGCCAGGGCCACGCAGGCGATGGCCACCGTGGTGTGGCCGATGCCCGGCAGGGCCACCAGCAGGCCGCCGGCCACATTGCCCAGCAGGATGGCGACGAAGGTGCCCATCTCCACCATGCCGTTGCCGCCCGTGAGCTCGCGCTCGGTCAGCACCTGGGGCAGGTAGGCGAACTTCACCGGCCCGAACAGCGTGGAGTGCATGCCCATGAGGAAGGTGCACAGGAGCAGGATGGGCACGTTGCCGGCCACGAAGCCCACGGCCGCCACCAGCATGATGGCGATCTCCAGGTTCTTCACGAAGCGGATCATGCGCGTCTTGTCGTACTTGTCCGTGAGCTGGCCCGAGGTGGCCGAGAACAGCAGGAACGGCAGGATGAACAGCGCCCCGATCACCAGCCCGGCCATGGCCGGCGGCAGCCAGCCCACGCTGAGCTGGTAGGTCACCATCACCGTGAAGGCGAACTTGAACAGGTTGTCGTTGGCTGCGCCCGAGAACTGCGTCCAGAAGAAGGGGGCGAAGCGGCGCTGGCGCAGCAGTGCGAACTGGTTGGGATCTTCATGGCCGCCATGGCTGCCCTGAACGCCAGGGCTGCCGTGCAGGGGGCTCGCGCCCGCAGAAGGGGTCTCGGTGCTCATGCGTCTCTCCTCGCTTGCATCTTGGTGTGTAAGAACGGCATTTGTCAGGCGCCCTGGCGGCGTGCGCTGCGCGCCGTGGCCGGCCCGCTTGCCGGCCGGTGCTGGGCGCCATTCTGCCCGGTTGCGGCGACAGTGCCATGCCCCATCGCGCCCGGCTGCAGTGCGGCGAGTGCCGACAGCACAGGCAAGGCTGCGCTGGCCGCAACCAGGTGCTTGAGGCTGTGGCCCGATACCCACTGGCCGGTGGCCTCCAGCACGGCATGGTCGGCGGCCTCGAACAGCTTGGCCACCCCATAGAAGGCGATCACCGCACCCAGGTGCACGGCCAGGGCATCAGCGCGCTGCGGCAGGGCGGCCAGTGCCAGCACCACCAGCATGCCCCCCAACTGCACCACGGCCCAGGGCAGCACGTTGCCGGACAGCGCCCACCACAGCACGGCCGCTGTGCCGCCCAGCAGCACGGCACCCGCCGCAGCGATGCCGGCGCGCTGGCTGACGCGGCCCGCCGCCGCCAGCCCCAGCAGGCCTGCGAACGGCAGCACCATGCCCAGCCGGTCCCAGAGCAGCCCGAAGTCGCTGGGACGCCAGTGGTAGAAGGACGAGCCCATCGACGTGCAGACCAGGCCAGCGAAGAACAGCCCGGCCAGGGCACGTGAAACGCCATCCACGGCCCCCCGCGGCAGCCGCACCAGCCACGCGAGGCCCAGGGCGCCGGCGACGGCGAACGCAAGATTGCTCAGCACATCGAGCGCGCAGGGGATGCCCAGCAGCGTGCGCTGGTCGGCAAAGCCGTGCTGGTGGGCGCTGTCCTGCAGCACCGGGCCGAACACGGCCAGCCCCAGCAGCGCACAGGCGCCAAGCAGCAGACCGGCCTCCGGGCGAGACAGGCCCGGGGCGGGCGAAATGGAGGGCAGTGGCATGGTTCGGGTTCCGGGAGTGGGTGGTGGGCGCAGTGTGGGGAAGTCGGGGGCCCATCGGTACCGAAATCTGTGCAAAGGGCTACCGAAAACACCAGAGGTACCGATAATCGATACCCATGAGCACCACCGCCGACCTCGTCACCGCCCTCAAGAAGGAACTCAAGACCGCGCAGATGACCTACGCCGACCTGGCGCAGCAGCTGGGCATGGCGGAGTCCAGCGTCAAGCGCATGCTGGCCAAGGGGGACATGCCGCTGTCGCGCATCGATGCCATCTGCCGCGCGCTGGCACTGGACTTCGCCGACCTGGCGCGCCGCGTGGCCGACAGCCAGCCCCTGCTCAAGGAGCTGACCCAGGAGCAGGAAAAAGCCGTGGTGGCCGACAAGCGGCTGCTGCTGATGGCCATCTGCGTGCTCAGCCAGTGGACGCTGGAGCAGGTGACGGGCACCTACCGCCTCTCCGAGGCCGAGGGCATCAAGTACCTGGCCCAGCTCGACCGCATCGGCATCATCGAGTTGCGGCCGCTCAACCGCTACCGGCTCAAGCTGGCCAAGACCTTCCGCTGGCGGCCCCATGGCCCGGTGATGAACTACTTTCGCGAGCATGCGCTGCTCGACTACTTCGCCGGGGGTTTCGATGGCGCGGGCGAGGGCGTGCTGCTGGTGCACGGCACCATCAGCCGCAGCCTGGCGCCGGCCTTCATGGAGCGCATGCAGCGCGTGGCCCAGGACTTTGCGCAGCAGCATCTGGCCGACCAGAAGCTGCCGGCCCGCGAGCTGGAGGGCTATACCTTGCTGCTGGCATTGCGCAGCTGGGAGTTCGAGGCCTTCACCGGCATGCGGCGCTGAGCGGCGCCGCTACTTTCCGACAGCAAAACCACCCCGCCGACCTGCCCGGACATGCCGGCAGATGGGCAGGGCAGTGCCTGCGCGCTCCGAAGCCGCTTGACGGTTTAAACGGAATTCACTATTCTTTAAGCACCAAATTCATGGAATTTAAAGAATATGAAAACCACCCGCCAACAGCAGGACGCTACGCGCCGCCAGATCGTGGCCAGCGCGGTCGATCTGATGACGCGCCAGGGCTTCGACGGCACGACGATGAAGGACATCGCGCGCGCGGCCGGCATTGGCGATGCGACGATCTACAAGTATTTCCCGACCAAGGACCGCATCGTGCTGGGCTACATGGACGAAGCGGTGCGCAGCGCCCTGGCCGACACGCTGGCCACGCCGGGCCTGGCGGACTACGACCTGCAGGAAAAGCTGCAGCGCCTGACCGACGCCGTGCTCGAACGCCTGCTGCCCGACCGCGAGTTCGTCGCCGAGCTGCGCACGCTGGCCAGGCGCTCGCCGCTGTCCATGCTGGCCGAGCCGCTGTCGGCACGCCAGGCCCTGCGCGAGGCGGTGGCCGGCTTCATCGAAGCGGCCGAGGCCAGCGGCGAGATCGAGCCCTGCGACTTCAAGGGCGTGGCCAGCGGCCTGTACGGCGACTACCTGGCAGGCGTGGTGGCCTACTGGCTGGCCGACGAATCGGACGAGTTCGCAGACACCACGCAGCTCGTGGACCTGTCACTGGGCGTGGCGGTGCTGGCGCTGCGCGCGGGCCTGGTCAACCGCGTGCTGCAGCTGGGCGGCTTCATGCTGCGCAGCCAGATGGCGCGCTTCATGCAGCATGGCAGCGGCCTGGTGGGCGTGCTGCGCATGGCCAAAAGCGCGTTGGCGGACACGATGGTGCCCCCGGTGGACACAACGCGCACGACGCGTGCGCGTCCGGCGGCCCCGCCCCCCGAGGCCGATGCGCCCAAACCCGCCCGCAAACCCCGTACCCGCAAGGCCACACCATGAGCCCCGCCCACAACACCGTCCGCGCCACCCCACTGCCCCAGGACAGCGTGATCGCATCGCGGCTGCCCGGCGCACAGTTCGCCGACTGCTTCGAAGCGGCCGACCCCACGCCCGACAGCAGCGCGCTGCAGACCTGGCTCGACATGGTGAAACAAACGCCGGGCTGGACACGCGCGCTCATGGCCCTGCGCAACCGCGTGGTGCGCATGGTCGGCCTCAAGGCTGTGGGGCAACTGCATGACGGCACCCGCCGGACTGCGGCGGGCTACCGCGTGGGCGATCTGGTGGGTTTCTTCGAGATCCGCCACCTGGGCGAGCGCGAGGTGGTGATGGGCGTGGACGACCGCCACCTGAACGTGCAGGTGTCGCTGCACAAGCGCATGCAGGACGGGCAGGCCGTGCTGGCTCTTTCCTCCGTGGTGCACATCCACAACGCGCTGGGCCACACCTACATGGCCGTGATCGCGCCGTTCCACAGGCGCATCGTGCGGACCCTGCTGGCCCGGGCACAAGGCCTGGCATCGGCAGGCACAGCGGCGCGGCCCCGCGCATGACCGGCGCCAAGCCGCCCCGCACGGGCACACTGGCGCGCGGCACCATCACCGGCCTCACGGCCGCGCGCCTGGGCCTGGCGCAACTGGGCCAGCGCATGCGGCCCGCCCACGCCGACGAAGTGGCACAGGCCGATGCTCAAGCCCGGCACGAGGCGGCCATGGGCCGCATCCTGTTCCAGGCCATGGGGCAGTTGCGCGGCACGGCGCTCAAGGTCTCTCAGATCCTGAGCATGGATACCAGCTTTCTCCCCGAGGGGGTGCGGCGCGAGCTGGCGCGCGCCTGCCACCAGGCCACGCCACTCAACCGCGCGCTGGTGGGCCGGGTGTTCCGCCAGACCTTCGGGCAGGAGCCCGAGGCCCTGTTCCTCCGCTTCGAGCCCCGGGCCTTTGCCGCCGCCAGCCTGGGCCAGGTGCACCGCGCCGAGTTGGCCGGGCATGGCGCCGTCGCGGTCAAGGTGCAGTACCCGGGCATTGCCACCACCATTGCCTCGGACATGCGCCTCTTGCGCACCACCTTGCGCGCCCTGGCGCACAGCGACCTGCCCCTGCCCGGCGATGTCGTGGTGGAACGGGTGATGCAGGAGATCGAGCGCACGCTGCTGCACGAGGTGGACTACCTGCACGAGGCCCGGCAGTTGCAGTGGTTTGCCGAACATGCGGCGCTGCCCGGCATCGTGGTGCCGCAGCCCATCGCATCGCACACCCGCGCACAGGTGCTCACCCAGCAGTACCTGCCGGGCCTGCACCTGGGGGAATGGCTGCGCAGCGAGCCCACGCAGGCCGCGCGCAACCAGGCCGGCCAGTTGCTCTGGGACTGGTTCATGCACTGCACTTTCGGCCTCGGGCACATGCATGCGGACCTGCACCCGGGCAACTTTCTGTTCCTGCCGGACGGGCGACTCGGCGTGCTCGATTTCGGCTGCACGCGCGAGCTGTCGCCCGCGTTCCGCAGCGGTGTGCTTCGGGCCTGGCGCGCGCTGCTGCAGCCTGCATCGCCGGCCCATGCCCAGGGCGTGCTGCAGGCCTACGTGGCGCTGGGGCTGGTGGACGCATCGATGGATGCAACCACCTTCACCGACGAGCTGATGCCTGCCCTGTCGATCATGCAGGCCTGGCAGACCGAGCCCTTCACGGAGCCGGTCTTCGACTTCGCAGGCAAGAGCCGACCGCCCGCCCCCGTGGCGGCACAGCAGAAGGTGCTGGCCAGGCACCTGGCCGGCGTACCGCCCGAGCTACCGGCTTTCGAGCGCGCCTGGCTCGGGCTCATGCACCTGCTGACCGAAATCCGGGCGCAGGTGCACACGCAGGCCGACCGCTGGATCGGCTGACCCCTCCCCATTCCCCGTACGACAAGGAGCCTTCCGTGCACAGCCTTCTCGGGTCCCTTTTCACCCTTGCTGCCCGCCCCTGGAAGGGCCGCTGGCTGCTGGCCGTGGCCCTGCTGCACACGCTGGCGGCGGCCGTCCTGTTCGCCCCGCAGTGGCAGATCCTCTGGCAGCGCGGTGTGTTCAACGCCGTGGCAGACGACATGGACCTGGGTGCCGCCGTCTGGTTCCTGCTGTTCGGCGCGGTCCTGGCCCTGCTGGCATGGGAGGTGACGGCCCTGGAGCGCAGCCAGCCGGCCGTGGCGCTGCGGCCCATGGGCTGGTGCCTGCTGGCCCTGGTGCTGGCCGGCGTGGTGCTGATGCCGGTGTCGGGCTTCTGGCTGGTGCTGCCGCCGGCCCTGGCGCTGTTGCTCCGCTGACGTGACATAAATCACGCTTTGGGCGCGCAAGGTGCGTTGGCGAAACACCCGCTTACAACTCTTCGCACGAGCACTACACCGGCTTGACGCAAAGCGCCCACGATCAAGGCTCCGGTTCCGCAAGGAATCATTCCAAGGAGACCTTCATGGCCCGCATCGCCCTCGCCGCCGCTTCCCTGGCCTTGCTGTCGCTGGCTGCCGTTGCCCCGGCGCTGGCATCCCCCAGCGCCACCGTCGTCATCCAGACCGGCACCCCCTATTACCAGCACCCTGTGCAGCGCCCCGCCCTGGCGCCGCTGCAGGTCACCCCGGTGCAGTACCACGCGCCACCCCCGCCCCGCTACGAAGCGCGGCCCCACGCCCGCCGCGGCATGGCCTGGGTGCCCGGCCATTGGCAATGGCGTGGCGGGCGCCACGTCTGGATCCAGGGCCACTGGGTCAAGGCCCGCCCTGGCTACCACTACCGCGAGCCGCGCTGGGAAGAGCGCGGCGGCCGCCACCACATGCGTCCCGGCGGCTGGGACCGCGATGGCGATGGCGTGCCCAATCGCCACGACAGGCGTCCGAACAACCCCTACCGCAACTGATGTCGGCAGCGGGTTGCCCTGCGGCAACCTTGCAGCCGCCCCCACCCGCCTACAGGCGGCAAGGCCACGCGCCTACAGACATTGCGCCGTGGCCTGCCACCATACAAAGGCGACGAATACAACATGAAAAGGAGTCCACCATGGCCTACAAAACAACTTCTGCAGCCCTGATTGCCGCCACGCTCGCTCTGGCGAGCCTCTCATCGGTGGCCAACGCACAACCGGCCGTGCAAGGCACGGTCATCATCCAGTCCGACGGCAACCGCGGCAGCTACCGCCCGCAACCCGTGTACCAGGTGATCCCTGCCCCCCCGCCACCCCGCCGTGAAGCCGTGCCGCGCCCCCGCCGTGGTCAGGTCTGGGAAGCAGGCCATTGGGACTGGCGCGGCAACCGCCATGTGTGGGTGGCCGGCCACTGGGTGAAGGCCCGCCCCGGCTATGTCTACCGCCAGCCCACCTGGTACGAGCGCGACGGGCGCTGGGAGATGCGCCGTGGCGGCTGGGACCGTGACGGTGATGGAGTACCCAATCGCTATGACCGGGACCGCGACGGTGATGGCGTGAGCAACCGCAATGACCGGGACCGCGATGGTGACGGGGTATCGAACCGCCGCGACAGCAACCCGGACAATCCCCGCCGCAACTGATCCAGGACCGGGCCCGGCCCGGTCCTTGTATCAGCAACGAACGCCGCACATTAGCTGCAGCGTTCGTCTTTGTGCGTCGGCACCGGCCTAGAATGGCCGTCGCAGGAGAGCAAGCGGCAATGTCCGCTTCACCGAAGGCGCAAACTCCCATGCACGCTCAGGTTCCGTACTGCACCATCCATCAAGGCCGTCTGGAGAGCCGCTACGCCATGTAGCGCACCGAAGGAGCAAGCCGCAGCCCATGAGGGGCCGCGGTGAATCTCTCAGGTACCAAGGACAGGGGGAGCGGCAGCCGGGCCATGACGTGCCCGCTGCGCGCTATCGCAACCTCTGGCGCAGCGACACCGACAGGCCTGGCGATTGCCCTTCCAAAGGCTTTCAAAATGCGTGTGATCGTTCTTGGCGCCGGCCTGCTCGGCGTGACTTCGGCCTATTTTCTGCAGCAGCTCGGCCACGAGGTGACCGTCATTGACCGCCAGGGCGCGCCCGGTGCGGAAACCAGCTTTGCCAATGGCGGCCAGATCTCGGTGAGCCATGCCGAGCCCTGGGCCAACCCCAGCGCCCCGCTCAAGGTGCTGCAGTGGCTGGGCAAGGAAGACGCGCCCCTGCTGTTCCGCATCCGCGGCGACATGCGCCAATGGCTCTGGGGCCTGTCCTTCCTGCGCAACTGCACGCCGGCGCGCACGCGCCACAACATCGAGCAGATCGTGCGCCTGGGTACCTACAGCCGTGACACCTTGCAACAGCTGCGCGCCGCCACCGGCATTAACTATGACCAGCGCACGCAGGGCATCCTGCACTTCTATACCGACCAGAAGGAGTTCGATGGCGCCCTGGCCCCGGCCGAGCAGATGCGCCAGCTCGGCTGCGCACGCCAGGTCATCAGCGCCGACGAGGCCATGCGCATCGAGCCGGCCCTGGCCCATATCCGCCCGCAGCTGGCTGGTGCCACCTACACCGCCGAGGACGAATCGGGCGATGCCAACACCTTCACGCGCGAGCTGGCGCGCCTGTGCGAGGCCGCAGGCGTGCAGTTCCGCCTGGGCCACCACATCACGGCGCTGCGCGAGGCCGGCGGACGCATCGACCATGTGGAGGTGACCACCGCCGAAGGCCGCTTCGAGCGCGTGCACGGCGATGCCTTCGTGCTCGCCATGGGCTCGTTCAGCCCGCTGCTGGCGCAGCCCCTGGGCATCCGCCTGCCGATCTACCCGGCCAAGGGCTACTCGGTGACCATGCCGGTCAAGGACGCATCGATGGCGCACCAGGTGAGCCTGACGGACGACGAGTACAAGCTGGTCTTCTCGCGCTACACCAGCGAGCGCGGCGACCGCCTGCGCATTGCCGGCACGGCCGAACTCAACGGCTACAACCGCGACCTCAACCAAGTGCGCTGCGACGCCATCGTGCGCCGCGTGGAGCAGTTGTTCCCGGGTGCCGGCGATGCCAGCCAGGCCCAGTTCTGGACCGGCCTGCGCCCCGCCACACCCAGCAACGTACCGCTGATCGGCAAGACGAAACTCGACAACCTGTTCCTCAACACCGGCCACGGCACCCTGGGCTGGACGCATGCCTGCGGCTCGGGCAAATCGGTGGCGCGCATCGTGAGCGGACTGGCGCCGGAGCTGGACTTCGCGTTCACGGGCATGCCGCACAGCGCGGCACCCAGCCGGCTGCCCACGGCAGCGGCCCACAAGGCCTGACGCTCAGGGAGCAGCGCCGCTGGCCTGTGCCACGAAGTGCGCCAGGGCCCGCATGTCCTTGTCGCTGAGCTTGTCGGCATAGGAGGGCATGACGCCGATGCCCGCGCGCAGGGCACGCAGCACGCGCTCGGCGTTGGGCTTGAGCTCATCGAGCACGGGGCCGACCTGGCCCTCGGCACCTGCGGCCTGCAGCGTGTGGCACACCGCACAGGACGGCTGGATCTTGCCGAACAGCTCCTTGCCCCGCGCCAGCTCGCCGGCATCCGCGGCCCAGACGCCGCTGCTGGTCAGCGCCAGCAGCCAGATCGCAACCGCCGTGCGCAGGATGCGCACCGCTTCAGGCGACCACCACGGTCACGCCGTGGTCGCGCCAGCTCGTGTTGTTGTAGCCGCCCAGGTTTTCCTCGCGCTGCTCGGGCTGCACGTTGCCCGCCGTGTCGGTGGCGCGGCTGAGCAGTTCGTGCGAACCTGCGGCCAGGCGCACGGGCAGCACGAACTGGCGCCAGGCAAAGCGGCCCAGGTCGGGCCCGATGAGCTGGGCCGCCTGCCAGGTCTTGCCGCCATCCACCGACACCTCCACACCCTTGACGCCGCGCGTGCCGCCGAACGCCACGCCATGCACCTGCACCATGCCGGCCTTGAGCGTGCCCTGCTCGGGCAGGGGGCCGTTGATCCATGACTTGGTCGTCATCTCCCACACCGAGGGCTGCTCGGGACCTGCCTTGGTGCCGGGCGGCGACATGCGGTAGCCGTGCGACATGATGCGCGCCTGGGACTGCTCGGCACCGAAGGCCACGCGCTTGACGTACTTGATGTTGTTCACCCCCTGGTAGCCCGGCACGATCAGGCGCAGCGGCCCGCCATGCGCCAGCGGCATCGGCTCACCGTTCATCTCCCAGGCCAGGATGGCATCGTCCAGCGCCTTGATGGGCACCGAGCGCTCGACGATCACCGTGAGGGGGTCCACGCCCTCGGGCAACTTCTCCCCGCCCGTTCCCGTGAGGTAGGCCGCAGCGCCCGCCAGCCCGCCCAGGGCGGCCACCACGTTGCGCAGCGGCACCCCGCTCCAGACCACGCAGCCTGCCGCACCCACCGTCCACGGCGTGCCACTGGGCTTGCTGGGGAAAAATCCGCGCCCGTTGCCCGAGCACTGCAGCACCGTGGTCACGGTCTCGATGCCCAGGGTCCTGAGCTCGGCGAGGCTGAGCGCACGCGGCGCCTTCACCCCCTCGATGGACACCGTCCAGGCATCGCGCTCGGCCACGATGGCGGCATCGGGCGACGGCAGGTTGTTGCGGATGTACAGCTGGCTGGAGGGCGTGACCACCCCCGTGCCGAACGCCCCGCGGCGCGTCTCCAGCGTGCCGCTGCTGTGCACGATCAGACTGGCAGGGTTCTTCCACGCCGCATAGGCGGGGAGCGGTTTGGCCGCCGCAGCCGGCGTGGCCTGCGCATGCGCGCCCCTGGTCCATGCGGCCAGCCCCAGGGCGCTCAGTGCGGCGGCGCTGCCGGTGAGCAGGTGCCGGCGTGGCAAGGTCACGGGATTCTTCATGGAACGTTCCTCCAGAGTTGACAAGGCAGGTGGTTCCGCAGGCGGCACCGCCTTCAGACGGCTGCCAGCATGCGGGGCATATCCCATTCTGGTATGGCAGACCCGATTTGCCCTGGGGGTTTGTGAGAGCAGGTGTAAGAAATGGCAACAACACCCCCAAGGACGTGTGTTCGGTAGCGCTCTGGTGCATATTTGACATCGCCTGACAGACGCCGGAGGAGCCACCATGTACCGCAAAACACGCCCTGCCTTGCTGTCCCTGTTGCTGCTGTTGCTCAGCCCCCTCGCCCAGGCCCAGCTCACGGCCATCGTGGCCGTGGAGCCCACGGCCAAGAGGGCGGCGCACAGCATCCTGCGCAGCGGGTTCGAGTCGGGCCTGTCCAAGGCAGCGGGTCAACCCGCCACCGTGGCCACCAGCGAAGACCTGGCCGATGTCATGCGCGCCACGCGCAGCGCGGGCTACGATGTGTTCATCGGCCCGGCCCAGGTGGCCGCCTCGGCGCTGCAGCGCGGGTATGAGCTCGTGGGCGCCACGCAGAAATCGGACCTGTACCTGCTCGTGGGCTCGCCCCAGGTGGCCAATGTGGCGGCGATGAAAGGCCAACGCCTGTACCTGCCTCAGCAGGACTCGATCTACACCTACATGGCACGCGGCATGCTGAACGAAGCCGGCCTGTCGTTCCAGGACCTCAAGTCCGTGCTGCACGAAAAGCACCCGCAGGCGGGCTTGAGCGCGCTGGTGCTGGGCGGCACCGATGCCACCGTGGTGCGGGCGGACGACTGGGCCGAATGGTCCGCCACCCACAAGGGCGATGCGCGGGTGCTGGCGACCTCGCAGCCGGTGCCGGGCGGCTTCTCGATCACCGTGAAGAAGGACCTGCCCGCCGACGTCAAGGCACGCCTGGCCCAGTGGTTCGCGTCGGGCTCCAGTAGCGTGGGGCTGAGCCCCGTGGCCTTGCGCCCCGAAGCACAGGAGTACCGCCGCGTGGCGGAACTCGGCCTGTTCACCCCCAACAGCCTGCCCGGCGTGAACCGCATCACGGCGCGCGAGGCGCAGAAGCTGCAGGCGCAAGGAGCGGTGGTGGTCGATACACGCACCGAGAAGGAATTCAAGACCAAGCGCATCCGCGGTGCGGTGTTCGCGGCCTATGTGGAAAAAAGCCTCAAGGACGTGGCTTTCAACGCCGCACAGGACGACTTCCAGGCCCTGGAGAAGGTGGACCGCAGCAAGCCCGTGATCTTTGCCTGCAACGGGGCCGAATGCTGGAAGTCCTACAAGGCGGCCAAGGTCGCGGCCAGCAAGGGCTACAAGACGGTGTACTGGTTGCGCGGCGGCCTGCCCGAGTGGGATGCCGACGGGCTGCCTACCGAAAGCAGCTGATGCATTGGCTGCAGCTCAGGTGAAGACCGTGAGCACGCCCGTATAGCCGTACAGGTGGTGGTGCGCGATCTCGCCGCCCGCGAAAAAGCCGGTCAGCGGCACGTCGCCCAGCGCATGGCGCACGATCTGCAGTTCCGCACTGGGCCCGCCGAAATGCGGACCGCCGCGGCCTGAGCAGCTCACGTAGATGGCGCCGCGGATGTGGCGCCCGCCCTGCGCAGCGGCCGGGCCCTGCGCCGCCGCTCCGGGCGCCGGTGCCATGGCCCGGCCGGTATGGTCGTCCTGCGACTCCAGGGGCGCAGGCTCCAGTTCCTCGGGCTCCAGTTCTTCGCGGATCTCGGCGCAGATGCGCATCAGGTCGGCGCGTGCCGCCGCCACGTTGCGCTGGCAGAAGGCCAGGTGCATGCCCGGCTCCACCTTGTCGCCCAGGGCCACACCGCGGCGCGCGCCGTCCAGGCCCACGATGTGGCGCACGCGGGTGTCGGTGCCGAAATGGCCCGTGCGCTGCTGCCCCTGGGGCTGCGCTCCCGCGTCCACCAACCCGGCCAGCGTGGCGCGCACCTTGCGCAGCGCGGGCTGCGGATCCCCGTCGAGCGATACCTCCAGCGTGTCGAGCAGCACGTCGAGCGCGGGCTCGCCATCGAGCTGCAGCACCACGTTCTCATGCGCGGCGGTGACGCTGCGCAGCGGCCCCACGGGCTGGCAGCCCTGGGTGACGCGCGAGACCAGGGCCACCTCGGAACCGAAGGCCACGCCCGAGAGGCCGCCATCGAAGACGCCGCCGGCACCGCCCTGCCCGGCGATATTGCCGTCACCCGCCACGGCGAACTGCACGCCAGCGCCCCGGCTGGCGCTCAGGCCACCGAACAGGTAGCCGGTCTCGGTACGGCTGGCCATCTCGGCCAGCAGCTCGGCCAGTTCGGGCGTATGGCCATCGGCATGCACCAGCGCCGTGTGGGCCGCGAAACCGCTGGCCGGCTGGCGCGGCAGCGGAGCCACGCCCGAGAACACGCGGTACTGGTCGGGCGACACGTCGAGCAGCATCACGGACAGCGCCGGTTCGTCGAAGTACTCGGCGTTGTTGGCGGCCACGCCCACGCCCACGGTGCCACTCCAGTCGGTCACCTCGGGCAGTTCGCTGGCCAGGTGGTCGAGCAGGGCCTGGGCCTCGCCCGCATAGTGGTCGGTGATGTAGAGCAGCCCCAGCCTGGGGATGCTCGCGTACTGGGGCAGGGCCATCTGCGCGCGCAACTGCGCCAGTGCCAGGGCCGCAGCCATGCGCCACTGGGGGTGGGTGGCATGGCCGGAAGGGAAAAGTTTCATGGTGTGTGTCTTCTCGCAGGCGGGTGCGCGATGCCCACCCGCGTGGGACGCACGGGCCGGTGTCAGCCGGCGCGCTTGCGCGGCGCGCGCTTGGCCGCCGTGGTCTTCTTCGCAGCCGGCCTGGCCTTGGCAACCGGCTTGGCCGCTGCAGCCTTTTTGGCGGCGGGCTTGCGCTCGCCGGCCATGCCCTTCATGCCCTTGGCAGCAAACTGGCTGGCCATGCCGGTGGCCGTCTTGATGGCTTCCTTGGCCAGGCCGGTGGCCATGTTCTTGGTGGTGTCGAGGGCGGTCTGCTTGGCCGCGTCCTTCATGGCGTTGGCGGCGATCTGCTGGAACTGGCCGGTGAGCGCGCCCCACCACTGCAGCGGATCCACCACGGAGGCGTCCGGTGCCGAGGCCGCTGGCTTGCCCTTTTTGGCCTTGCCGGGCGCCTGCACCTCGGGCTCGGCCTCGGCTTCCTCTGGCTCTTCCTCCTTCGCTCGGCCGGTGACCCGGGCAGCCGCACCGGCGACGGCCCCGGCCGCACCGCTCACCGTGTCGGCAGCCTTTTGCACCCCGCTCATCACCGTATCGGCGGTCTTCAGCTTGAAGGCATTGGCCACGTCACCCATGCTGAAGTTCATGCCCTTCAAGGTGGCCAGCGTCATCTTCTGCACCTCCAGCGCCTGGATGGTGGCGGAGAGCGCACGCGAGTTCTGCTCCAGCCAGAACTGCACGGCCTTGAGTTCCTCGATGCGCTTTTCCAGCTCTTCGACGCTGATGGTCGGCGCCACCCAATTGGACAGGTTGGGCAATTGCGGAATGCTGGTCGACGCGCCTTTCGCCAGACTCTGCAGGAAATCGAAGCCGGGGACGAATTTGCCGAAACCGAAATTGGATGTGTCGCTCATGGCCGCTCCGCAAGATGGGTGGTGTATCGCTCCTGACAGCTTACCCCAATGGGTGGCCGCTGGCGATGGCATGCAGGGGGCTTCTTCCTCAGTGTTTGTGCCCATGCCCATGCGCGTGGGCTGGCGCCGCCGAGTGTGTGCCCGGCGCACTGGTGGCCACGGGCACGGTCAGGTCCAGCCTGCTTTCCACGCCCTTGGCGTCCTTGAAGGTCAGCGTGAGCGGCACGGTGCTGTCCTTGGCGAGCGGTGCCTTGAGGTCCAGCAGCATGACGTGAAAGCCCCCGGGCTTGAGCTCCACGGGCTTGCCGGCGGGCAGCTCCAGCACCGGCACGGCACGCATGCGCATCACATCGCCATCGAGCTTCATCTCATGCACTTCGGTCACGCCAGCGGCAGGGGATGAAGCGCTGACCAGACGCGCACCCTGCGGTGCCGTGAGCTTCATGAAGGCACCGGTGCCCTTCTGGCCCGGCACGCTGGCGCGGGCCCAGGCGCCCTCGACCTTCACGTCGGCCACCTGGGCCAGCGCAGGGGCGGCCAGCAGGGTGCACAGGGTGAGGCCGGCGAGGGTGCGGGAGAAAGTCATGCAAAAGGCTCCTGGAGAACGGTGGCGGCGCCGATGGCGGGGCCAGGGCGGCCGCTCCTGAGAATGGAAAGGGTTGCGCAGCAAGCGCGTGCTCCCTCATTGTAGGGATGGGCACCCTGGCAAGCCGCCGGGGCGTCATCTGCGCGACGCGCCCAGCCCCGGCCAGCCCCTAGCATGGCGGCTGGCGCCAACCCACAGCCCCCAAGGCAATTCAGGAGACACCCCATGCTCACCCTCTGCGGCTTTTCGGCCAGCAACTACTACAACAAGGTCAAGCTCGCGCTGCTGGAAAAAGGCGTGCCCTTCACCGAGGAACTGGCCTGGATCGGCGAGACCGACCGCAGTGCCAGCCCGCTGGGCAAGGTGCCCTACCTGCGCACCCCGAACGGCACGCTGTGCGAGTCGGCCGTGATCGCCGACTACATCGAGTCGGCCTACCCCGAACACCCGCTGATCCCGGCCGAGCCGCTGGCCGCCGGCAAGGTGCGCGAGCTGATCACCTTCATGGAGCTGCACCTGGAGCTGGTGGCACGCAACCTCTACCCGCAGGCCTTTTTCGGCGGCACGGTGAGCGAGGCCGCGCGCGAGAAGGTCGGCGTGCAGTTGGCCAGGAACATCGCCGCATTCGCACAGCTCACGAAGTTCAGCCCCTTCATCGGCGGCGATACGTTCACCGCGGCGGACTGCGCGGCCATCGTGCACCTGCCGCTGGTGTCCTCGGCCACCAAGATCATCTACGGCCGCGACTTTTTGGCCGAGCTGCCGGTGCGCGACTACCTGGCCCGCATGAGCGAGCGCCCCCATGTGGCGCGCGTGAATGCCGACCGCAAGACCAACACGGCCGAGATGCTGGCCAGACCGAAAGGCTGACGTCGCCAGGGGGGAGCGCATCCGCTGCTATCCTGCGCCGATGCACAGCCTTTTCCACCTCGCCTTCAACGTCACCGACCTCGACGCAGCCCGCCGCTTCTACGGCGGCGTGCTCGGTTGCCGCGAAGGCCGCAGCACCGACACCTGGGTCGATTTCGACTTCTTCGGCCACCAGATCTCATTGCACCTGGGCACACCGTTCGCCAGCGCCGCCACCGGCCATGTGGGCGAGCACCTGGTGCCCATGCCGCACTTCGGCGCCATTCTTGAATTGCCCGCCTGGAAGGCCGTGGCCGAGCGCCTGAAGGCGGCCGGCACGCCCTTCGTGCTCGCGCCCCAGGTGCGCTTCGAGGGCGAGCCGGGGGAGCAGTGGACGATGTTCTTCCACGATCCGAGCGGCAACCCGATCGAGATGAAGGGCTTCCAATCCATGGAACAGGTGTACGCGGCGTAGGCCGCCACCGCCCCAGACACAGGGAGCCAGGGGCGGCAGCCGCCGCCCTCCTCGGCACCCTGTCAGCGCCGCTGCATCAGCGGCATGCTCCCCAGTGCGAACACCGAGTTGGGCACACCGAGCCCTGCCAGGCGTGGCTTGGGCTTGGTGCTGGGCACGGCACGGGCGCGTTGCTGCGGCGCCGGTTCGCCGGACTCCACCACCACGCCACGGGCCAGCTCCTGCGTCACCAGCTCCGCCAGGGTCACGGACTGCAGGTAGTCCATCACCCGGCTGTTGAAGGTGATCCACAGCTCACCCGTCATGGCCCTCATCTGCGCGGCCTGGCCCTGGGCCAGGCTCTGGGTGTCGTCGCCCTTGAGGTTTTCCACCGCCAGGATGATGTCGGCCACGGACACCTGGTCCGCGCGGCGCGCCAGCGTGTAGCCGCCGCCCGGCCCGCGCGTGCTGTCCACCAGCCCGGCGCGCCGCAGCGCGCTGAACAGCTGCTCCAGGTAGGACAGCGAGGTGCCCTGGCGCGCACTGATGGTCGACAGTGCCACAGGACGCATCTGCTGGCGCAGCGCGAGATCGGTCATGGCCGACACGGCAAGTTGCCCTCGGGTAGTGATACGCATCTTTGACTCCTTGTGAACGTTGCATGGCCAGGGTTCGGTGCCCGAAGGGGCGTTCCGCGATCTGTCCATGTACGTACTGTAGGGATTTCGACACTTCGCGTATATTCGATTTATTGAGATTTTTACTTCGATTTTTACGAAGTATCAAGGAGACGGCATGAACTTCAAGCACCTGCGCTATTTCTGGACCACGGCCAAGGCGGGCGGCATCATGCGCGCCGGCGAGCAGCTCAACACCACGCCGCAGACGCTGTCGGGCCAGATCAAGCAACTGGAGGAGTGGCTGGGCCACGACCTGTTCAGGAAGCGCGGCCGGGGGCTGGAGCTGACCGCCGAGGGCCGGGTGGCTCTGGGCTATGCGGAACAGATCTTTGCACTGGGCGACGAGCTCGAAAAATCGATCCGCCTGGCGCGTGGGCAGTCGCGCCCGATCACGTTCCGGGTGGGCGTGGCGGATTCGGTGGCCAAGTCGGTCGCCTACCACCTGCTGGAGCCGGCCCTGGGCCTGGCCGAGCAGGTGCACATGACCTGCCACGAGGGCAAGTTCTCCGAACTGGTGGCACAGCTGAGCCTGAACCGGCTCGATCTGGTGCTGGCGGACGAGCCGGTCTCCAGGAAGATCGGCGTCAAGGCCTTCAACCACGCGCTGGGCACCAGCGCCATGAGCTTCTTCTGTGCGCCGGCCCTGCGCAGCCAGTTGCAAGGCCCGTTCCCCAAATGCCTGCACGGCGCGCCGATGCTGATCCAGGGGCCCATGTCGTCGGTGCGCCAGCAGCTCGACCACTGGTTCAACAAGCACCAGTTGCAGCCGCGCCTGGTGGGGGAGTTCGACGACAGCGCGCTGATGAACGCCTTCGGGCGCGAGGGCCGCGGGGTGTTCACCTCGCCCACGGTGCTGGAGGAGGAGACCCAGGCCCAGTTCGGGGTGGAGGTGATAGGCCGCTCCACGGAACTGGTGGAGGAATTCTTCGCGATCTCGGTGGAGCGGCGCATCAGCCACCCCTGCGTGGCCGCCATCACCAAGGCCGCCCGGTCCGACCTGTTCGCGGCATGACCGGGGCAGGTGCCGACGGCCCTGCCCCAGCGATTCAGGTGATCGTCACCTGCACTTGGCGCGCGTACGGCAGGGGCGCCACGGCGCCATAGCCCTGCACGGCCAGCGCGGCCGCGGCATTGGCGTAGCGCGCTGCAGCGAACACGTCGTCGCCCTGGGCCAGGCGGGCCAGCAGGTTGCCGCAGAAGCAGTCGCCCGCACCGGTGGCGTCAACCGGCGTGACGCGCAGGCCGGCGATGCGTTCCCGGTGCCGGCCATCGCTGGCCAGGGCGCCGTCGGCGCCGAGCTTGAGCACCACGGTGGCTGCACCGCGCGCATGGCCCCAGTCGATGATGGTGTCGGGGTCGCTCAGGCCCGTCAGGGCCTGCATGTCCTCCAGGCTGGGCAGGAAGATGTCGCACAACGACACGGCCTGCGCGATGCAGGCCTGGGCGCGCGCCAGCGGCCAGAGCTTGAGGCGCAGGTTGGAGTCGAAGGACACCAGCGTGCCGGCCTCGCGCGCCAGGCGCATGGCCTCGAACGCCGTGTCGCAGGCCTGCGGCGAAATCGCCAGCGAAATGCCCGACAGGTGCAGGATGCGCGCGGCCTGCAGCGCGGCCGCAGGCTCGCCCGCCAGCCACTGCGGCGCCATGTGGCTGGCGGCCGAGCCGGCGCGCAGGTAGCTGAACTCATGGCCCGCCGCCCCGTGCGAGACGAAGTAAATGCCCGTGGGGTGCTCACTATCGCTCTGCACCGCGCGGGTGTCCACGCCTTCGGCGCGCCATAGCGCGGTGAGCGCCCGGCCAAAGCTGTCCTGCCCGATGCGCGTGAGGTAGGCCACGCGCGCGCCGGCCCGCGCCGCCGCGATGGCGGCATTGCTGGTGTCGCCGCCAAAGCCCTGCAGGTACTGCGGCTGGCCGGGGTGGACCTGGTTGAACTCGACCATGGCCTCGCCGAGCGCCACCACGTCGAAGGTCTTGCCCACGGAGGTGGTGGCGCGCTCAGGCACGGGGTTTGTAGGCGGTGACGTCGATCTCGACCTTGGCGTCGATCATGAGGCGCGACTCCACGGTGGAGCGTGCGGGGCGGTGCTCGCCGAAGCACTCCATGTAGACCCGGTTGAAGCTGCCGAAGTCGCGCGCATCGGCCAGCCAGACGCTGACCTTGGCCACGTCGGCCAGGGTGCAGTCGGCCAGCGCCAGGGCGTCCTTGACGCGCTGGAACACCTGGCGCGTCTGCGCCTCGATGCCGCCGACGATGACCTGGCCCTGGTCGTCCGTGGGCACCTGGCCCGAGACGAAGACGAAGTCGCCGGCGCGCGTGGCGGGCGACAGGGGTCGCGCCTGGCGGTCGGAGGCGATGGGGGACTGGCCCAGCAGTTCTACGTGGCTCATGCAAGCTCCTTGTGTAATGAATTTACATAAATCATCGGAAAAAACCCGTTTGACTTTCATAAACGAGTCATCTACGATTAAAAATGTAATGTTATTACTTATGGAGCCACGATGCAATCCTCATCCATCCGTGATTGGTTGACGCCCGGAATGCCTGTTCAGGCCGCCCGGCGCAGTGTTCTGGGCCTGGCAGCCACGGCTGCCGTGCTCGTGGCCCTGGGGTCGGGCCAGCCCGCCCTGGCAGCACCCGCCAAGGGGGGCGCCGCCAACCTGGCCATGGTCGGCGAGCCCCAGGGGCTGGACCCCATGGTGAGCACAGCCGACTTGGTCGGCACCATCATGCAGCATGTCTACGAGCCGCTGTACACCTTCGACGCGAACTGGGCCGTGGCCCCGATGCTGGCCGAAAGCCTGCCCACCGTGTCCAAGGACGGGCTGACCTACACCATCGCCCTGCGCAAGGAGGTCAAGCTGCACAACGGGCGCGACCTGAACGCCGACGACGTGGTGGCCTCGCTGCAGCGCTGGATGGAACTGTCGCCGCGTGGCAAGGCCGTGGGCAAGGAAGTGGTCTCGCTCACCGCCAAGGGCCCGCTGTCGGTGGAGCTCAAGCTCAAGGCGCCCTACGCACCGCTGCTGGCCCAACTGGCGCTGCCCAGCGGCATGGCCGCCATCATGGCCAAGGAGAGCATTGCGCCGCAGCTCAAGGACTTCATCGGCACCGGCCCCTACAAGTTCAAGGAACGCCGCCCCGACCAGTTCACGGTGCTGGTGCGCCACGACACCTACAGCGCCCGCAAGGAGGCGCCGAGCGGCTACGCCGGCCGCCGCGAGGCCCTGCTCGACGAGCTGCGCTTCGTGCCCGTGCCCAACGCCAACACGCGCGTGGAGGGCGCGCTGTCGGGCCAGTTCCAGTACGCCGACCTGCTGCCCGTGGAAGCGGCTGGCCGCATCGACAAGGGCGCGCCGGCCGTGGTGCCCATCGTGACCAAGAACTTCGGCTTCCCCTACATCGTCTTCAACACCAAGGAAGGCGTGCTCGCCGCGCATCCGCTGCGCCGCGCGGTGCAGACTGCCGTGGGCTCGGGCGAGCTGCTGGCTGCGGGCTTCGGCGACAACCGCTTCTTCGTGGTGGAGCCCAACTTCTTCCCCAAGGGCACGCCCTACTACTCGGACGCGGGCGCCAAGCTGTACAACGAGCGCAACCCGCAGGCCGCCAAGGACCAGGCCGCCAAGGCCGGCTACAACGGCCAGCCGGTGCGCATCATGGCCAGCCGGCAGTACGAGTTCCACTACAACATGGCGCTGGTGATGGCCGAGCAGCTCAAGAAGGCCGGCTTCAAGACCGAGCTGCAGGTGGTGGACTGGGCCACGCTGGTGCAGCGGCGCAACGACGCCAAGCTGTGGGACGTGTACTTCACGCACTCGGGCCTGTTCCCTGAGCCCATGCTGTCGCCGCCGCAACTCGGCGAGGGCGCACCAGGCTGGTGGGATTCCCCGGCCAAGAAGGCCACGCTCACGGCCTTCAACCAAGAGACCGACATCGCCAAGCGCGGCCCGCTGTGGGGTGCCGTGCAGCAGGTGGTGTACGACGAAGTGCCCTTCATCGAGGTCGGCAAGTTCAACGGCCTGTCGGCGCGCTCAGCCAAGCTCGAGGGCTACACGCCGGCGATCTGGCCGTTCTTCTGGAACACCGGCCTGGCCAAGTAAGCCCACCGCACAAGGTTCGTTGCCATGCGTTTTCTGATGAACCGCCTGGGCGGCGCCCTGGTGGTGCTGGCCCTCGTCGCGGTGCTGGTGTTCGCCCTCACGCGCCTGGCCTCGGGCGATCCGGTGGCGCTGCTGCTGGGCGAGCAGGCCACTGCCGAGGACATCGCCGCGGCCCGTATCCAGTATGGACTGGACAAGCCCCTGCCCACGCAGTTCGTGCTGTGGATCGGCGAGTTGCTGCAGGGCAACCTGGGGCAGTCGATCTTCCTGCAGCGCCCGGTGGCGCAGGCACTGCTGGAGCGCGCCGAGCCCACGCTGTTCCTGGCGCTGTTCGCGGTCGGCATCGCCGCGCTGATCGGCATCCCCTGCGGCATGGCCGCCGCCATCTGGCGCGGCAGCCCCGGTGACCAGGCACTGAGCGGTGTGGCCATGCTGGGCGCCAGCGTTCCCAGCTTCTGGCTCGGGCTGATCCTGATCCAGCTGTTCGCGGTCAAGCTCGGCTGGTTCCCGGCCTCGGGCTATGGGAATCCGGAGTCGCCGCTTGCGGAAAGATTGACCCACCTGCTGTTGCCGGCGCTGGTGCTGGGGCTGCTCAACTCGGCGCTGATCATCCGCTTCACGCGCGCTTCGATGCTCGACATCCTGGGCGAGGACTACGTGCGCACCGCGCGCGCCAAGGGCCTGGCCGAGGGCACGGTGATGGTCAAGCATGTGCTGCGCAATGCGCTGGTGCCCATCGTCACGGTGCTGGGCCTGACGCTGGCGCTGATGATCGGCGGCACCGTGGTCACCGAAACCGTGTTCAACCTGCCCGGGGTGGGCAACCTGGTGGTGCGCGCCGTGCTGCGCCGCGACTACCCGGTGATCCAGGGCACGCTGCTGGTGATCGCCGCGATCTACGTGTTCATCAACCTGGCCATCGACTTCCTGTACACGCTGGTCGACCCGCGCATCCGGCTAGAGGGCCAATGACATGGTGCAACGCCTGATTCGCAATCTCACGGACTACTGGCTGCCGCTGGCACGCCGCCTGTTCTCGCGCAAGGTGGTGCTGGCCTCGGCCATCCTGCTGGCGCTGGTGGTGGCCGTGGCCACCGTGTTCCCCTGGGTGTCGGATGCCGACCCCAATGCCATCTCGATCAGCGAGCGGCTGAACGCGCCCTCGGCCGCGCACTGGGCCGGCACCGACGAGCTGGGGCGCGATGTGATGCTGCGCATCGTGCACGGCGCGCGCTACTCGCTGCTGATCGGCGGGCTCACGGCTGCCGGAGCCGTGCTGTTCGGCACGCTGCTGGGCATGTTCGCGGGCTTCTTTCGCAGGCTCGATGCGCCGCTGATGCGCGTGGTGGACGCGATGATGTCCTTCCCCGACATCCTGCTGGGCATCGCCCTGGTGTCCATCCTGGGCGCTTCGCTGTGGAACGTGATGCTGGCGCTGGTGATCGTCTACACGCCGCGCGTGGCGCGGGTGGTGCGGGCCAGCACTTTGGTGCTGCGCGAGCTGCTGTTCGTGGACGCAGCACGCGCCCTGGGCGTGCGCACGCCGCTCATCTTGCTGCGGCACATCCTACCCAACCTGGTCTCGCCCATCCTGGTGCAGGTGACCTTCATCTTCGCCTACGCCATCCTGGCCGAGGCCGGCCTGTCCTTCCTGGGCGTGGGCGTGCCGCCGGACATCCCCACCTGGGGCACCATGATCGCCGGCAGCCTGGAGTCGGCCGACCGTGCGTTCTGGACCATTCTCTACCCGGGCCTGGCCATCGTGCTCACCGCCCTGTCGCTGCAGATGCTGGGCGACGGCGTGCGCGACCTGCTCGACCCCAAGCTCAAGAAAGCCTCGTGAGCCCCGCTTTCGCCCCACCCACGCAAGTGCCCGCCCCCGGGCGCGCTACGAAGGTATTTCCATGACCACCCACACGGCTGCCATGGCCGCCCCGCGGCTCGAAGTGCAGGGCCTGTCCACCTCGTTCGCCACCGACGCCGGCCGCATCCAGAGCGTGGCCGACGTGTCCTTTGCCATCCACCCGGGCCAGACGCTGGCGCTGGTCGGCGAATCGGGCTCGGGCAAGTCCGTCACCAGCCTCACGCTGATGGGCCTGCACGCCAAGACCTCGCAAGCGCAGGTGACCGGCCAGGCCTGGTTCACGCGCAAGGGGGGCCAGCGCGTGGACCTGCTGGCCCTGCCCGAGGCCGAGCGCCGGGCGCTGCGCGGCAACGAGATGGCGATGGTCTTCCAGGAGCCCATGACCAGCCTGAACCCGGTGCTCACCGTGGGCGAGCAGATTGCCGAATCGGTGCGCCTGCACCTCCAGCTCGACCGCAAGGCCGCCATGGCCCACGCGCAGCGCATGCTGGAGCTGGTGGAGATACCGGCCGCAAAACAGCGCGTGCGCGAGTACCCGCACCAGTTGTCGGGCGGCATGCGCCAGCGCGTGATGATTGCGCTGGCCATGGCCTGCAGCCCGACACTGTTGATCGCCGACGAGCCCACCACCGCGCTGGACGTGACCATCCAGGCGCAGATCCTCGCGCTCATGGGCCGGCTGCAGAAGGAGACGGGCATGAGCATGCTCTTCGTCACCCACAACCTGGGCGTGGTGGCGCAATACGCCGACGCGGTGGCGGTGATGTATGCGGGCCGCATCGTCGAGTCGGCCCCCGTGCACGACCTCTTTGCGCAACCCGAGCACCCCTACACACGCGGCCTGCTGGCCTGCCTGCCCGGCGTGGCCAGGCGCCATGCCGTGGCGGTGGCCGGGCAGCGGCCGCGCCTGGTGGCCATTCCGGGCCAGGTGTCGAGCCCGCTTGCGCCGCCGCCGGGCTGTGCCTTTGCGCCGCGCTGCGAGCGCCGTATCGCGGCCTGCGATGCGCGCATGCCGGTGCTGTCCGAAGAAGACAGCGCGGGCACCAGCCGCCGGGTGCGCTGCATCCGTGTGAATGAGCAGCCCATGGAAGAGGTGGCAGCATGAACGCCGTTGCCAGCGACAACCTCATCGAAGTGCGTGGCCTGCGCAAGTACTTCGGCATCGGCCCGCACCCGGTGCGCGCGGTGGACGACGTGAGCTTTGCCATCCGGCGCGGAGAGACGCTGGGCCTGGTGGGCGAATCGGGTTCGGGCAAGAGCACCATTGGCCGCCTGCTCACCCGCCTGGTGGACCCCACGGCGGGCCAGATGCTGTACCACGGCGACGGCGTCGGTGGGCAGGACCTGGCAGGAATGAGCCAGGGGCAGTTCCGCCCGCTGCGCTCGAAGATCCAGATCATCTTCCAGGACCCGTATGCGAGCCTGAACCCGCGCATGCGCATCCGCGAGGTGCTGGGCGAGGCGCTGGACACGCACCGGCAGGCGCGCGGTGCGGCACGCCTGCCGCGCATCCACGAGCTGCTCACGCAGGTGGGCCTCAGGCCCGAGCATGCGGACCGGTTTCCGCACGAGTTCTCGGGCGGGCAGCGCCAGCGCATCGGCATTGCGCGCGCGCTGGCGGTGCAGCCGAACTTCATCGTGGCGGACGAGCCGCTGTCGGCGCTGGACGTGTCGATCCAGGCCCAGGTGGTGAACCTGCTGGGCGACCTCAAGGAGCAATTGGGCCTGACCTTGCTGTTCATCTCGCACGACCTCGATGTGGTGGAGTACCTGTGCGACCGCGTGGTGGTGCTCTACCTGGGCCGCGTGATGGAGATCGCGCCCACCAGCGCGCTGTATGCGCAGCCCGCGCATCCCTACACGCGCGCCCTGCTCGCGGCGGCGCCCATCCCCGACCCGGCGCAGCGGCGTACCATCCCCCTGCTGCAGGGCGACCTGCCCAGCCCCGCCAATCCGCCCTCGGGCTGCGTGTTCCGCACCCGCTGCCCGCATGCGGTGGCCGAATGCGCCAGCGCCGACATGGCCTTGCGCCCCGTGGGCGCGGACCACTGGAAGGCCTGCTGGCGCGACGATATCTGACCTGCGCAGCCCGCCTGCCCACCCCGACACCAAGAGACAACATGACCACTGACTTCACCCTGGACGCCACCTGCAAGAGCTTTCCCATCGCGGCGATGCCTTGCCGCGCCAGTGAGATCGGCGCACGCGGCTGGAACGTGCTGGCCGATGACCTGGCGTTTCCGCTCGCCGTGCTCAGCCGCACGGCGCTGGCGCACAACCTGGCCTGGATGCAGGACTTTGCAGAGCGCAAGGGCATCGCCCTGGCGCCGCACGGCAAGACCACCATGTCGCCGGAACTCTTCGCGCAGCAACTGGCCGCCGGCGCCTGGGGCCTGACCTTCGCCACGGCCTTCCAGGTCGCGGTGGGGGTGGAGGCCGGCGCGCGGCGGATCATCATCGCCAACCAGGTGGTGTGCGACGCCGACCTGGATGCGCTCGATGCGCTGTTGGCGCGCCACGCGGATCTCACGGTCTGGTTCCTCGTCGATTCGCTCGCGCAGCTCGCGCTGGTGGAGGACTGGAAGCAGCGCCGCGGCAGTGCCCGGGTGTTCAACGTGCTGCTGGAGATGGGCATTCCCGGCCAGCGCACCGGCTGCCGCACGCTGGACGAGGCACTGGCCCTGGCGCGCGCGCTGGCGGCCTCGAAGGCCGTGCAGTTCGATGGCATCGAGTGCTATGAAGGCGGCGTGGCGCGCTGCGACAACCCGCACGACGCCCGCGAGGTGACCGCCCTGGTGCGCCGCGTGATGGACGTGGCGCGGGCCTGCGATGCAGAGCATCTGTTCTCACAGGACCGCATCCTGCTCACGGCCGGCGGCTCGGCCGTGTTCGACCTGGTGGTGCCGCTGCTGCAGGCCCAGGGACTGTCGCGCCCGGTGGAGGGCGTGCTGCGCTCGGGCTGCTACGTGACGCACGACCACGGCAACTACGCGCGCTTTCTCAAGAACGTGGAGCAGCGCGAAGGGCTCGATGCCTCGCTGCGCCCGGCGCTCACGGTCTGGGCCATGGTGCAGTCGGTGCCCGAGCCGGGCCTGGCCCTGCTGACCTGCGGCCGCCGCGACATTTCCTATGACCTGGAGATGCCCATCCCCGTGCAACTGGCGCGGCGCGGCGAGCGCACGGCGGCTGCCGTGCCTGCCGGCTGGAGCGTCAGCGCGCTCAACGACCAGCATGCCTACCTGCGCTTCGATGCGGCGGCCGGCGACGGCGACACCCCGCGCGTGGGAGACCGCGTGGCGCTGGGCATTTCGCACCCTTGCACCACCTTCGACAAATGGCGCTGGATGCCACTGGTGGAAGACGATGGCGCCATCACGGGCGCCATCAGCACCCGGTTCTGAGACGCGGAGAAGCGCATGAACAGCAGCCTGCCTCCGTCGCCATCGTCCTCCACCCAGCCGCCCAGCCCCACGCCAGGACTGCTGCAGCAGCTGCGCGAGCGGCTGGACAGCCTGCCCGAAGCGCAGCGCAGCGTGGTGCGCGCCGTGCTCGAAGACCCGCGTGCCGCCGTGGCCGCCACGGTGGAGCAGCTGGCGCAGCAGGCGGGCGTGTCCATGCCGACCATCGTGCGCACCTGCCGCAGCTTCGGCTACGACTCGGTGCGCGAGTTCATGCTGGCGCTGGCGCAGGACCTGGCGGTCTCGGGCTCGTACCTGCACCGCAGCGTGCTGGCCGATGACACGGCGCAGGATGTCTCCAGCAAGATCATCCACGCGGCCGTCTCCTCGCTCACCGAGCTGGGCCGGCGCATCGACGTGGACGTGATCGACCAGGTGGCCGCCAAACTCGCCAAGGCGCGGCGCATCGACTGCTATTCGGTGGGCGCGGCATCGACCTTCACGGCCAGCGAGCTGCAGAGCCGGCTGTTCCGCCTGGGCCTCACGGCCAACGCGATCTTCGACGCGCACCAGCAGCTGGTCTCGGCCAGCACGCTGGGGCCCGAGGGTGTGGCCTTCGTGGTCTCGCATGTGGGGCGCATGCCCTACACAGTGGAGGCGGCGCGCTTTGCGCGCTCGCAGGGCGCCACCGTGGTCGCCCTGACCCAGCCGGGCACACCGCTGGCCGAAACGGCCGACCTGGTGCTCGCCGTCTCGGTGCCGCAGGACGCGGTGATGCGCGTGGGCACCGAGGCCTACCTGGCGCACCTGGTGGTGATCGAGATCCTGATGGTGCGCCTGGCGCAGCAGCTGGGCCCGGTGGCCACCCGGGGACTGCAGCAGTTCAAGCAGCTTTTGCACAAACACGGATTCGACAGCGCCGAGTATTCGGGCGCCATGGACCCCGTCCCGGGCCTGCCCAAGCCGGGACAGAAAGACAATTGATGGCTGCAACGCAAGCGACCCTGCTGAAGAACGGAACCCTCATCGACGGCACCGACCGCCCCGGATGGGTGGGCGACCTGCTGCTGGTGGGCGAGCGCATCGTGGCGCTGGCCGCGCCCGGCGCCATCGACCCGGCCTTGTTCGCCGGCATGGCGGTGCAGGCCATCGACTGCACGGACCGCGTGATCGCACCCGGCTTCATCGACGTGCACACGCACGACGATGCCGCCGCCATCGACGCGCCCGACATGCTGCCCAAGCTGTCGCAGGGCGTGACCACGGTGATCGTGGGCAACTGCGGCATCTCGCTGGCGCCCATGGTGACAGACGCACCGGCTGCGCCGCTGTCGCTGCTGGGCAAGCGCCAGTTCCGCCACGCCCGCATGGCCGACTATGCGCGCGCCGTGGATGCAGCGCAGCCTGGCGTGAACGTGGCCGCGCTGCTGGGCCACACGGCCTTGCGCATGCGCCACCTGCCGGAGCTGGGCCGCGCCGCCACCTCCAGCGAGCGCGCGGCCATGGCAGCCGACATGCAGGAGGCCATGGATGCGGGCGCGCTGGGCCTGTCGTCCGGCGTGTTCTACAAGGAGGCCTATGCGGCTGACTTGCAGGAACTGACCGAACTGGCCAGCGTGGCCGCGCGCAATGGCGGTGTCTACGCCACCCATATCCGCGACGAGCTCGCCGGCATCCTGCCGGCGCTGCAGGAGGCCGCGCTCACCGCGCGCCAGGCCGGGCTGCCCCTGGTGCTGTCGCACCACAAGTGCGCCGGCGCCGCCAACTGGGGCCGCACGCGCGAGACGCTGCCGCTGATCGAATCACTGGCCCAGGGCCAGCCCATCAGCCTGGATGTGTACCCGTACACCGCCGGCTCCACGGTGCTGCGCACCGATCTGGTGGACGGCGTGATCGACATCCTGATCACCGGTAGCCAGCCCCACCCGGAGATGGTGGGCCGCTACCTCAAGGACATCGCGCGCGAGTGGGACATGACCGAGCAGGCAGCATGCGACCGGCTGCAGCCCGGCGGCGCGTGCTACTTCCAAATGCGCGAAGACGATGTGGAGCGGGTGATTGCGCACCCGCTGGCCATGATCGGCTCGGACGGGTTGCCGCATGACGAACGCCCACACCCGCGCCTGTGGGGCGCCTTTCCGCGTGTGCTGGCCTGCTATTGGCGCGAAAAGGGCCTGCTGCGGCTGGAGGAGGCCGTCCACAAGATGACCGGGCTGTCGGCCCAGCGCTTTCGCATCGGCGAGCGCGGGCGGCTTGCGGCCGGGTGCATGGCCGACGTGGTGGTGTTCGATCCGGCGCGCGTGCGCGATACCGCGAGCTACGAACAACCCGTGCAGTTCAGCGAAGGCATCGAGCTGGTGTGGGTCAATGGCGTGCTGAGCTACACCGCTGCCGGCCGCGCCACTGGGGCACGGGCCGGGCGCTTCATCCGCCGGCAGGCCACGCCTGCCTGAGGCTTGCCCCAGGCGGGCTTTGCAGCCATTGCAAAGCCGCTTCCCGCCGAGCGCCGTGTCCGGAAATCGGGCTGAAAACTACAGTGGAGGCACCTTACCAACGCATCCACTGACAAGGAGTTTTCCATGCCCATCATCAACGTCAAAGTCTCTGCAGAGCGATCTGCCGCCCTGTCACAGCGCATCTCGGACACGCTGCTCGACCTGACCACCCGCATCCTGGGCAAGAACCCCAAGATCACCGCAGTGACCGTTTCCTATGTGCATCCCGAGGACTGGATCGTGGGCGGCAGCAGCCTGGCCGCCCAGGGCAAGCGCAGTGTGTACCTCGACATCAAGGTCGTGGACGAGACCAACACCAAGGCCGAGAAGGCACGCTACATCGCCGAGGTGTTCGCCGCATTCCAGGGGCTGCTGGGCGAATTGCACGAGGAAAGCTACATCTACGTGCAGGACGTGCGCGCCACGGCCTATGGCTATGGGGGCAAGACGCAGGAGTTTCGCCACCAGCACCCCCAGTGACGATCAACGGCCTTTGTGCCGCCCCCTCCACGCGGGTGCGTTCTGAGCAGGAATCACCCCAGAAACAAAAAAGCCCACTCGAAAGTGGGCTTTTTGCAATATTGGTTGCGCGAGGAGGATTTGAACCTCCGACCTTTGGGTTATGAGCCCAACGAGCTACCAGACTGCTCCATCGCGCGGCAAGATTGAATTATATACCTTATTCAGCGGCTGCGGCCGAAGAATTTTCAGTTTTTTCTTCAGCACGGTCGACCAATTCAACCAGGGCCATGGGCGCATTGTCGCCAACGCGGAAACCCATCTTCAGGATGCGGGTGTAGCCACCA
This sequence comes from Acidovorax sp., assembly GCF_034519795.1. Classification (GTDB taxonomy): domain Bacteria; phylum Pseudomonadota; class Gammaproteobacteria; order Burkholderiales; family Burkholderiaceae_C; genus Acidovorax. Next base: position 136,387 of record NZ_JAXHOB010000003.1, on the reverse strand, counting down.
GGACGCGCGTTGAAGCGGGGGCCCAGGTCGTTGAACAGCTTGGTGACGCTGTCACGGTCGCGCAGGCGGTTGAAAGCCAGGCGGCGGTTGGCGACGGTGTCGACCTTGGCCAGGGTGATCATGGGTTCGATCACGCGGCGCAGTTCCTTGGCCTTGGGAACGGTGGTCTTGATGACTTCGTGCTCGATGATCGAGTTCATCATGTTCTGCAGCATCGCAAGGCGGTGCGAGCTGGTGCGATTGAGTTTGCGGAGTCCGTGTCCGTGGCGCATGGTGCTTTCCTTCTACTGTCTATGTAATTAATCGGGCAGCCGTATCAGGTACTGCGCGAGGCACTGTTGGTCCCTCGGGGGGAACGAAAAGTCCCCCTTGCGGAGGACTCTGGGACCCAGAGTTCCTCTTTCGGGGAACCTGGGATTATAGCGGTTTTGATTAACGCTTGTCCAGACCGGCTGGCGGCCAGTTTTCAAGCTTCATGCCCAGCGTGAGACCACGCGATGCGAGCACTTCCTTGATTTCGTTGAGCGACTTGCGACCCAGGTTAGGCGTCTTGAGCAGCTCGTTCTCGGTGCGCTGGATCAGGTCACCGATGTAGTAGATGTTCTCGGCCTTCAGGCAGTTGGCGGAACGCACGGTCAGTTCCAGCTCGTCCACAGGGCGCAGCAGGATCGGATCGAACGTGGCATTGCCGCGTGGGCCTGCAGGTGCGTCGAACGCAGCCAGCTCGCCACCTTCCAGCTGTGCGAACACAGCCAGCTGCTCCACCAGGATCTTGGCCGATGCGCGCACGGCGTCTTCGGCCGTGATGGCACCGTTGGTCTCGATCTCGACGACCAGCTTGTCCAGGTCGGTACGCTGCTCCACGCGGGCGCTTTCCACGGTGTAGCTCACGCGCTTCACGGGGGAGAACGAGGCGTCCAGCACGATGCGGCCAATCGACTTGGTCGATTCGTCGGCATAGCGGCGCAGGTTGCCCGGCACGTAGCCACGGCCCTTTTCAACCTTGATCTGCATGTCCAGCTTGCCACCGGCCGACAGCGTGGCGATCACGTGGTCGGGGTTGACGATCTCGACGTCATGGGGCGTCTGGATGTCGCGCGCGGTCACCACGCCTTCACCATCCTTGCGCAGGCTCAGCGTGACTTCGTCACGGTTGTGCAGCTTGAACACCACGCCCTTGAGGTTCAAGAGGATGTTGACCACATCTTCCTGGACGCCATCGATGGACGAGTACTCATGCAGAACGCCTGCAATGGTGACTTCCGTCGCTGCGTAACCCACCATGGACGAGAGCAGGACGCGCCGAATGGCGTTGCCCAGCGTGTGGCCGTAGCCACGCTCGAACGGCTCCAGCGCGACCTTGGCACGGTTGTGGCCAAGCTGCTCGACATTGATCGCCTTGGGTTTCAGCAAATTGGTTTGCATTCAGACTTCCTCTCAATACCCCCAGCTCGTTACACCGGTAAGGCTGGTGAAGCGCCTAAACCGCGATGCCTCGCGGTTCAGGTACGGTTTTTTCGAAATGTGATTCGAACTAGCGATTAGCGCGAGTACAACTCAACGATCAGCGATTCGTTGATGTCGGCACCGAACTCGTCGCGGTCAGGCACCTTCTTGAACACGCCTTCTGCCTTGTCGGCATTGACGTCCACCCAGGCGGGCATGCCGACCTGTGCAGCCAGTTGCAGAGCTTCGACGATGCGGTTCTGCTTCTTGGACTTTTCGCGCACGGCGACCACATCACCGACCTTGACCAGGTACGAAGGGATGTTGACCGGCTTGCCATTCACCGTGATGGCGCAATGCGACACCAGCTGGCGGGCTTCTGCACGCGTGGAGCCGAAGCCCATGCGGTACACGACGTTGTCCAGGCGCGATTCCAGCAGGAACAGCAGGTTGGCACCGGTGTTGCCCTTGCGGCTGTCAGCGGTCTCGAAGTAGCGGCGGAACTGCTTTTCCAGAATGCCGTACATGCGCTTGACCTTCTGCTTTTCGCGCAGCTGCAGGCCGTAGTCGGACGTGCGGGCACCGGAGGTGCGGCCGTGCTGACCAGGCTTGGAGTCGAACTTGCACTTGTCCGCAATGGAGCGGCGTGCGCTCTTGAGGAACAGGTCGGTGCCTTCACGGCGGGAGAGTTTGGCCTTGGGGCCGAGGTAACGTGCCACTTGAACTTCCTTTATGTCATCTACCGCAAACCATTGCGGGAGCCGCCTGTGTCGCTCTCGCGTACGCAGGCGGCGGTGGGCTTGTGAAAATTAGATACGACGGCGCTTTTGAGGGCGGCAGCCGTTGTGCGGGACCGGCGTCACGTCGGAGATCGACGTGATGCGGATGCCCAGGGCACCCAGTGCACGGACCGAGGATTCGCGACCAGGACCGGGGCCCTTGATCTCGACGTCCAGGTTCTTGATGCCTTGGTCGATGGCGGCGCGGCCAGCCACTTCCGAAGCCACCTGGGCTGCGAAAGGCGTGGACTTGCGCGAGCCCTTGAAGCCCTGGCCACCCGACGAGGCCCACGACAGGGCATTGCCCTGGCGGTCCGTGATCGTGATGATCGTGTTGTTGAACGAAGCATGCACGTGGGCAATGCCGTCCGACACGTTCTTGCGAACCTTCTTGCGAACGCGCTGTGCTGCGTTATTGGCTGGAGACTTGGCCATATTGATCTTTCAATCTCTTTATTTCTTCAGTGCAGCAGCACCCTTGCGCGGGCCCTTGCGGGTGCGTGCATTGGTACGGGTACGCTGACCACGCATCGGCAGACCACGACGATGGCGGAAACCACGGTAGCAGCCAATGTCCATCAAACGCTTGATGTTCATGGTGGTTTCGCGGCGCAGATCACCTTCAATGGTGAATTGCTCGATCTGTTCGCGAATTTTTTCCAGGTCGCTGTCCGTCAGATCCTTGATCTTCTTGGAGTAAGCGATGCCGGTGGCTTCGCAAATCTTGCGAGCGCGTGTGCGACCAATTCCAAAAATGGAGGTCAAACCGATTTCCGCGTGCTTGTGGGGCGGAATGTTGATGCCAGCGATACGTGCCATATGCGTCCTCTAATACTTTCCAATCAACCCTGGCGCTGCTTGTGACGCAGATCCGTGCAGATCACGCGCACCACACCCTTGCGGCGGATGATCTTGCAGTTGCGGCAGATTTTTTTGACCGAAGCCGAAACTCTCATTGCATTCTCCTAAAACTTTTCCATCCGTCCCGGCTGTCTTGCACGGAACACAATTTTTGTGCCCGCTACAAAATCGTGGGGCGCCAACTAACCTAAACCTTGCTTTCGGGGACCAGGCACTCTGAGCGCCCAGACCCTTCCAACCCGTCAACCGCCTTGATTGCCTTTGAAATTGGCTTTCTTGAGCAGCGACTCATACTGTTGCGACATCATGTAGTTCTGGACCTGGGCCATGAAGTCCATGGTCACCACCACAATGATCAACAGCGAAGTTCCACCAAAGTAAAACGGTACGTTGTACTTCAGGATCAAGAACTCGGGCAGCAGGCAGACGAAGGTGATGTAAACCGCCCCCGCCAGTGTCAGTCGCACAAGAATCTTGTCGATATAACGGGCCGTCTGTTCACCAGGACGGATCCCGGGAATGAACGCACCGCTCTTCTTCAGGTTGTCTGCCGTTTCACGGCTGTTGAAGACCAGCGCCGTGTAGAAGAAGCAGAAGAAGATGATCGCAGCAGCATAGAACATCACATACACCGGCTGACCAGGCGTCAGGGCGGCGGAGATGTCGCGCAACCAGCGCATCGACTCCCCGGCACTGAACCAGTTCACCACGGTGGCTGGCAGCAGGATGATGGACGACGCGAAGATGGGAGGAATCACACCTGCCATGTTCAGCTTCAAGGGCAGGTGCGACGATTGTCCACCATAGACCTTGTTCCCCACCTGCCGGCGCGCATAGTTCACAAGGATCTTGCGCTGGCCACGTTCCACGAACACCACGAAGTAGGTCACCGCAGCGACCACCAGCACGATGAAGATGGCTGCCAGGATGCTCATCGCACCCGTGCGCACCAGCTCCAGCAGGCCACCGATGGAGCTTGGCAGACCGGCTGCGATACCTGCAAAGATCAGGATCGAGATGCCGTTGCCAAGACCACGTTCCGTGATCTGCTCACCGAGCCACATCAGGAACATGGTGCCAGCCGTCAGGCTGACCATGGCCGTGATGCGAAAGCCCATGCCGGGGCTCAGCACCAGGCCGGCCGAGCTCTCCAGTGCCACGGCAATGCCGAGCGACTGGAAAATGGCCAGGCCCAGCGTGCCGTAGCGCGTGTACTGGGTGATCTTCCTGCGACCGGACTCGCCTTCCTTCTTCAGCTGCTCAAACGTCGGGACCACGTAGGTCATCAGTTGCATGATGATCGATGCCGAGATGTACGGCATGATCCCCAGTGCAAAGACGGTAAAGCGCGAGAGCGCTCCACCCGAGAACATGTTGAACAGGTTCAGGATGCCGCCTTGCTGGCCGCTGAAAAGCTGCTGAAGTTGGGCTGGGTCGATACCGGGCACGGGGATATGCGCCCCGATGCGGTACACGACCAGCGCAAGCAACAGAAAAACCAGGCGACGACGCAGGTCGCCGAACTTGCCGGTTTTTGCAATTTGAGCCGCGCTAGTAGCCACAGGTACCTTCTTTCAGAACCAAAATCAGGCCAGGCTGCCGCCAGCAGCTTCGATAGCCGCCTTGGCACCTGCGGTAGCGCCCACGCCCGTCAGCTTGACAGCCTTGGACAGAGCGCCGCTCTTGATGACCTTGACCACCTTGGCCAGCTCGCCGATCAGGCCGGCTTGCTTGAGGGCAAGCACGTCCACTTCGGCCAGGCCCAGCTTGTCCAGATCGGTCAGCGTGACTTCGGCGTTGAACTTCAGCAGGTGCGACTTGAAGCCGCGCTTTGGCAGGCGACGTTGCAAAGGCATTTGACCGCCTTCGAAACCCACCTTGTGGTAGCCGCCTGCGCGGGACTTCTGACCCTTGTGACCACGGCCAGCGGTCTTGCCCAGGCCGGAGCCGATACCGCGGCCTACACGGCGCTTGGCATGCTTGGCGCCGTCTGCGGGCTTGATGCTATTGAGTTCCATGATCTATCTCTCAGAGGACTTTGACCAGATAGCTGATCTTGTTAATCATGCCGCGCACTTCGGGCGAGTCCTGCAGTTCGCTGACGCTGTTCAGCTTGCGCAGACCCAGGCCACGGACGGTGGCGCGGTGCGATTCCTTGGTGCCGATAGGGCTGCGCACCAGTTGAATCTTGACGGTTTGTTGCGTAGTCATTTACAGCTTCCAATCAGGCGAAGATGTCTTCGACCGCTTTGCCGCGCTTGGCTGCCACTTGCGAAGGCGTCGTGGAGTTCACCAGGGCGTCAAAAGTGGCGCGGACCATGTTGTAGGGATTGGACGAACCATGGCTCTTGGCCACGATGTCGGTCACGCCCAGCACTTCGAAGACAGCGCGCATCGGGCCGCCGGCGATGATACCGGTACCCTTGGGAGCGGGAGCCATCATCACAACGGCAGCGCCGTGGTGGCCGGTCACATTGTGGAAGATCGTGCCGTTCTTCAGCGAGACCTTCACCATGTTGCGGCGCGCTTCTTCCATTGCCTTTTGCACTGCAGCAGGCACTTCCTTGGACTTGCCCTTGCCCATGCCCACGCGGCCATCACCGTCGCCGACCACAGTCAGTGCAGCGAAACCGAGGATACGGCCGCCCTTCACGACTTTGGTCACGCGGTTGACCGCGATCATTTTTTCGCGCAGACCGTCGTCACGACCTTCGTCTTGCACTTTGGGTTGAAATTTAGCCATTTTGTATTCCGCTCCGCTTAGAACTGCAGGCCAGCTTCACGGGCTGCGTCGGCCAAAGCCTTGACGCGACCGTGGTACGCAAAGCCTGAGCGATCAAATGCAACCTTCTCGACGCCAGCTGCCTTTGCCTTTTCAGCAATGCGCTTGCCGATGGCCGTGGCCGCGGCGGCATTGCCACCCTTGCCCGAACCACCGAGTTCCTTGCGGACGTCGGCTTCTGCGGTGGAGGCACTGGCCAACACCTTGCTGCCGTCGCCGGAGATGACGCTGGCGTAGATATGGAGATTCGTGCGGTTCACGGTCAGACGGGCCACGCCTTGCTGTGCAATGCGGATGCGGGTCTGGCGCGAACGACGAAGACGCTGCTCTTTCTTGGTCAACATGTTGCAGCTCCTTACTTCTTCTTGGTCTCTTTGATCGTGATCTTCTCGTCCGCATAGCGGATGCCCTTGCCCTTGTAGGGCTCGGGTGGACGAACAGCACGGATCTCAGCGGCAATTTGGCCAACACGTTGGCGGTCGGCGCCCTTCACGACCACTTCCGTGGGCGTGGGGGTGGCCACCGTGATGCCAGCAGGCATCTCGACGTTGACGGGGTGCGAGTAACCGACAGCCAGGTTGAGCTTGGCACCGGATGCGGCGGCCTTGTAGCCCACGCCGATCAGGGTCAGCTTCTTCTCGAAGCCCTTGCTCACGCCAACAACCATGTTGTTGACCAGCTGGCGGATCGTACCGCTCATGGCATTGGCTTCGCGGGAGTCGTTGACGGGCTCGAAGCTGAGCTTGCCGTCGTTGCTCGACACCTTCACCAGCACGTTCTGCGCCAGCGACAGCGAACCACCAGTCCCCTTGACGGAGATCTGGTCATCTTTAACGGACACATCCACGCCTGCGGGGATGGTCACGGGCATTTTTCCTACTCGGGACATTTCAGTTTCTCCTCAATGCCGCGGGTTAGGCCACGTAGCAGAGCACTTCGCCACCGACACCGGTAGCGCGCGCCTTGCGATCGGTCATCACGCCCTTGGGCGTCGTGACAATTGCCACACCCAGACCGTTCATGACTTGTGGAATGGAATCATGGCCCTTGTACACACGCAGGCCAGGGCGGCTGACGCGCTCGATGCGCTCAATCACCGGACGACCAGCGTAGTACTTCAGGGAGATTTCGAGTTCGGACTTGCCGGATTCGGTCTTGACCTGGAATCCGTCGATATAACCCTCGTCCTTCAGCACCTGGGCGATGGCAATCTTCACTTTGGAAGAAGGCACCAGAACCGTGGCCTTGGCGACCATCTGTGCATTACGGATGCGGGTCAGCAAGTCAGCGATAGGATCACTCATGCTCATGTTGTAATTCTCCTGCCTGCTTACCAGCTGGCCTTGGTGACACCGGGGATGTCGCCTGCAAAAGCCAGTTCACGGATCTTGGCGCGGGCCAGACCGAATTGACGGAAGGTACCGCGTGGGCGACCGGTGATTTCGCAACGGTTGCGCTGGCGCGTGGGGTTCGCATTGCGGGGGAGCTTCTGCAGGCCCAGGCGGGCTGCATCACGCTCTTCGTCGCTGCGCTTGGCGTCACCGGCAATCGCCTTCAGTTCCGCATACTTCGTTGCGTACTTGGCGGCCAGTTTTTCGCGCTTCAGTTCGCGCTGGATCAAAGCTACTTTAGCCATACCCTGCCTCAGTTCTTGAACGGGAAACGGAAACCGGCGAGAAGCGCCTTGGCTTCTTCGTCGGACTTGGCCGTCGTGGTGATGCTGATATTGAGACCGCGCAAGGCATCGACCTTGTCGTACTCGATTTCAGGGAAAATGATCTGTTCCTTGACGCCGATGTTGTAGTTGCCACGGCCGTCGAAAGCGCGACCGGAGATACCACGGAAGTCACGAACGCGGGGCAGAGCCACGGTCACGAAACGGTCCAGGAACTCATACATCTGCACGCCACGCAGCGTGACCATGCAACCGATGGCCTGGCCTTCGCGGATCTTGAAACCGGCGATAGCCTTCTTGGCCTTGGTCACCACGGGCTTCTGACCAGCAATCTTGGTCAGGTCCGCCACGGCGTTGTCCATCACCTTCTTGTCCGAGACTGCCTCGCTCACACCCATGTTGAGCGTGATCTTGGTCAGACGGGGAACCTGCATGGGCGAGGTGTAGCCGAACTGCTTGGTCAGTTCGGGAGCGATCTTGTCGCGGTAGATTTCTTGGAGTCGTGCCATGTTTGCCCCTTAGGCCACCTTGATTTCAGCGCCGCTGGACTTGAACACGCGAATGCGTGCGCCGTCTGCCTGCACCTTGATGCCCACACGGTCAGCCTTGCCGGTAGCCGCATTGAAGATGGCTACGTTGGACTGGTGGATAGGCATGGACTTTTCAACGATGCCGCCCGTCGTACCCTTCATGGGGTTCGGCTTGGCGTGCTTCTTGACGACGTTGATGCCGTCGATGACCAGATAGGAGTCATCCTTGCGCAGCGACACCGTGCCGCGCTTGCCCTTGTCGCGCCCGGTCAGCACGATGATTTCGTCGCCCTTGCGAATCTTGTTCATGGCGCGTCCTTAGAGAACTTCAGGAGCCAGGGACACGATCTTCATGAACTTCTCGGTACGCAGTTCACGCGTCACGGGTCCAAAGATGCGGGTGCCGATAGGCTCCAACTTTGCATTCAGCAACACTGCTGCGTTGCCGTCGAATTTGACGAGCGAACCGTCACCGCGGCGGATGCCCTTTGCGGTGCGAACGACCACTGCGCTGTAAACCTCGCCTTTTTTGACGCGGCCACGCGGAGCGGCTTCTTTGATGCTCACTTTGATGATGTCGCCAACGCTTGCATAGCGACGCTTCGAGCCACCCAGCACCTTGATGCAAAGGACGGACTTGGCGCCGGTATTGTCGGCAACCTCTAACCGAGATTCTGTCTGGATCATTTCAATATTCCCAACTTGCACCAGAAGACCACGGCCCCAGAGAACTTCTCAAGGGCTGCAGATCAGCCAGTCAGTCTTGGGCCCGTCGTCCGCACCGCAAACCATTTGCAGCACTTCCCGCTGGGCAGAAACTTCACGCAGGAAACGCGAAGCCCTCTATTATTGCAAAGGCAAGAAGCGAAGTCAAGTGCCTATCACAAGGGCGCATGCAAATATTGCTCGGCGAGCAACAAAAACGCATCCAGCTGGGGGTCGGTGCCCAGTTCCTCCTGCAGCAGGGCTGCCACCAGGGGGGCGGTGGCGATGGCCTGGCGGGCGTCCAGGAACAACATGCGCGAGCGGCGCGCCAAGACGTCTTCGACCGTGCAGGCGTACTCGTGGCGCGCGGCAAAGCGCACCATGGCCTCTGTCAGCCCGCCGCCCAGGTCCACGCTGGCACCCCGCAACTCCCGCACCATGGCGGCTTCGCTGCCATAGGAATGCAGTCCCTGGGCGTCGCTGATGCGGTGGCGCACTGGTTCGGCGGGCGTGCCCACGAGGGGCAGGCGGTTGGTCACGCCGGCGGCCTTTTCCGGCAGCAAGCCCACAGTGAAGCATTTTTGCAACACATCCTCGGCCATGGCGCGGTAGGTGGTCCATTTGCCCCCGGTCACCGTCACCAGACCGCTGCGGCTGGCCAGTACGGTGTGCTCGCGGCTGATCTTCTTGGTGTTGTCGCCGTCGTCGTCCTGCGGCTTGACCAGGGGGCGCAGGCCCACCCAGATGCTGCGGATGTCGGCCACCTTGGGGGCCCGGGTCAGGTAGCGCGCCGCCTCGTCGAGAATGAAGGCGACCTCTTCCTTGAAGGCCAGGGGTTCGCGCACCACGTCCTGGCGCGGGCTGTCGGTGGTGCCCAGGATGAGCTTGCCCAGCCATGGCACGGCAAACAGCACCCGGCCGTCGGCCGTCTTGGGCACCATCAGGGCATGGTCGGAGGGCAGGAACTCGCGGTCCACCACGATGTGCACGCCCTGGCTGGGCGCCACGATGGGCTTGACCGGGCGGCCGATGGCCTCGCCGTCCATCTGGCGCAGGGCATCGACCCAGACTCCGGTGGCGTTGACCACGGCCTTGGCGCGCACGGCGAACTGGCGGCCGCTGGCACTGTCTTCGCAGACGAATCCCGCCACCTTGCCGTGGTCATGGACCAGGGAGGTCGCCGGGCAGTAGTTGACCAGCAGCGCCCCCTTGGCGGCGGCCGTGCGGGCCAGGGCCAGGGCCAGACGGGCGTCGTCGAACTGGCCATCCCAGTACTTCACGCCGCCCTTGAGCCCGTCCTGGCGGGCATTGGGCAGGCATTGCAGCGTCTTGGCGCGGCCCAGGAACTGGGTGGACCCCAGGCCCGCCTTGCCGGCCAGGGCGTCGTACATCATCAGGCCGATGCCATAGAACGGCGTCTCCCACACCTTGTAGGACGGCATCACGAAGGCCAGGGGCTGGGCCAGGTGGGGGGCGTTGTTGAGCAGCGTGGTGCGCTCGTGCAGGGCCTCGCGCACCAGCGCGATGTTGCCCTGGGCCAGGTAGCGCACCCCTCCGTGCACCAGCTTGGTGGCACGCGAGGAGGTGCCCTTGGCGAAATCGTGCGAGTCGACCAGCACCACGCTGAAGCCCCGGGCCGCCGCGTCCAGCGCCACACCGAGGCCCGTCGCTCCACCCCCGATCACGGCCAGGTCGTACTGGCGCGGCGCGGCAAGGCGGTCAAGGAGGTCGGAGCGCCGCGTGGGCAGGGGAGCGAAAGCGTGGGTCATAGGTGCTGATTGTCCACAGGCACGGGGTTGGGCTAGGGTAAACCCTGAATTCTTGACACCTGCGGGGCGGGATTGGCCTGGTGGGCCTCCCGCGCCGCGGGTGTGGAGGGAAGAAATGGCGACCGGCTGTCTATGGATCAATAGAGAGGACCGGCCGCCAGGAGCCTGGGCGCTCAGCGCGCCTTGCCGTCCTTCCATGCCTGCAGCAGCTTGTCGTAGGCAATGGTTTCGCCCTTGGGCTTCTCATTGGCCAGCTTGGCCCATGGGGCCTGCTTGTCGCTCAGCCACTTGGTGGGCGCGCTCTTGGGGTTGAGCTTGGGTGCGCAGTGGGCCATGCCGGCGCGCTCCAGGCGGGCCATCACCTGGTCCATCTCGTCGGCCAGCGTGTCCATGGCGCCCTGGGGCGTCTTTTCACCCGTGACGGCCTGGGCCACGTTCTTCCACCACAGCTGGGCCAGCTTGGGGTAGTCGGGCACGTTGGTGCCGGTGGGCGACCAGGCCACGCGGGCCGGGCTGCGGTAGAACTCCACCAGGCCGCCGAGCTTGGGCGCGGCGTCCGTCATGGCCTTGGACTGGATGTCGCTTTCGCGGATCGGGGTCAGGCCCACCAGGGTCTTCTTGAGCGAGGTGGTCTTGGCCGTCACGAACTGGGCATAGAGCCAGGCAGCTGCCGTCTTGTTGGCGTCATGGCCCTTGAAGAAGGACCACGAACCCACGTCCTGGTAGCCGTTCTGCATGCCCTGCTTCCAGTACGGGCCGTTCGGGCCGGGCGCCATGCGCCACTTGGGCGTGCCGTCGGCGTTCACCACGGGCAGGCCGGGCTTGACCATGTCGGCCGTGAAGGCGGTGTACCAGAAGATCTGCTGCGCGATCTGGCCCTGGGCCGGCACGGGGCCGGCTTCGCCGAAGGTCATGCCCGTGGCTTCCTTGGGCGCGTACTTCTTCATCCAGTCCACGTACTTGGTCAGCGCATAGACGGCGGCGGGCGAGTTGGTCGCGCCACCGCGGGCCACCGAGGCGCCCACGGGCGTGCACTTGTCGTCGGCCACGCGGATGCCCCATTCATCGATCGGCAGGCCATTGGGCGCGCCGATGTCGGCCGTGCCGGCCATGGACAGCCAGGCATCGGTGAAGCGCCAGCCCAGCGACGGGTCCTTCTTGCCGTAGTCCATGTGGCCATAGATCGGCTTGCCATCGATGTTCTTCACGTCGTTGGTGAAGAACTCGGCGATGTCCTCGTAGGCGCTCCAGTTGAGCGGCACGCCCAGGTCGTAGCCGTACTTGGCCTTGAACTTGTCCTTGATGTCCTTGCGGTCGAACAGGTCGGCGCGGAACCAGTAGAGGTTGGCGAACTGCTGGTCGGGCAACTGGTAGAGCTTGCCATCGGGCGCCGTGGTGAACTTGGTGCCGATGAAGTCCTTGATGTCCAGGCCGGGGTTGGTGAACTCCTTGCCCGCGCCAGCCATGTAGTCGGTCAGGTTCATCATCTTGCCGTAGCGGTAGTGGGTACCGATCAGGTCCGAGTCCGAGATCCAGCCGTCGTAGATCGACTTGCCCGACTGCATCGAGGTCTGCAGCTTCTCGACCACGTCGCCTTCCTGGATCAGGTCGTGCTTGACCTTGATGCCGGTGATTTCCTCGAAGGCCTTGGCCAGGGTCTTGGATTCGTATTCGTGGGTGGTGATGGTCTCGGAGACCACGGATATCTCCTTGACACCCTTGCCCTGGAGCTTCTTGGCCGCCTCGATGAACCACTTCATCTCGGCCATCTGCTGGTCCTTGCTCAGCGTGGAAGGCTGGAACTCGCTGTCGACCCACTTCTTGGCTTCGGCCTCGCCCGCCATGGCCGACTGCCCGGTCACGACTGCTACCGCCAGTGCCAGCGCTGTATACCGCGTCTTCATAGTGCCTGTCTCCTCATAGTCATCTCCCCATTGGATACACAAGGGTCGCCCGGCTCCGGGGAAGGGTTGAGCCGCGCGACGGGAACATTTGCGGGTGCCTCAGCCCTTGCGCATGACCAGGCCGAGCAGCAGCATGGACAGCACGAAGCTGAACCAGATCGAGGGGTCTTCACCCAGCTCGAACCACTGCGCGAGCTTGCCGCTCACGCCCACGAAGATCAGGTTCACATAGGCCGCCGACAGCAGCCCGATGAACAGGCGGTCGCCGCGCGTGGTTTCCAGGGGCAGGAAGCCCTTGCGCAGGGTGGTGGGGGATTTCACCTCCCACACCGCCATGCCCACCAGCATCAGCACGATGCACACGAAGAACACCGCCACCGGCAGGGTCCAGGCCATCCACTCGAACATGTCGATACCTCCTTACACCCGGCCCATCGCGAAACCCTTCGCGATGTAGTGCCGCACAAACCAGATCACGATGGCGCCCGGCACGATGGTCAGCACGCCGGCCGCGGCCAGCGTCGCCCAGTCCATGCCCGAGGCGCTCACGGTGCGCGTCATGGTGGCCACGATGGGCTTGGCGTTCACGCTGGTCAGCGTGCGCGCCAGCAGCAGCTCGACCCAGCTGAACATGAAGCAGAAGAACGCCGCCACGCCCACGCCGGCCTTGATCAGCGGCAGGAAGATGGTCACGAAAAAGCGCGGGAAGCTGTAGCCGTCGATGTAGGCCGTCTCGTCGATCTCGCGCGGGATGCCGCTCATGAAGCCCTCCAGGATCCACACCGCCAGCGGCACGTTGAACAAGAGGTGCGCCAGCGCCACGGCGATGTGCGTGTCCATCAGGCCCACCGTGGTGTACAGCTGAAAGAACGGCAGCAGGAACACGGCCGGCGGCGTCATGCGGTTGGTCAGCAGCCAGAAGAACACATGCTTGTCGCCCATGAACTGGTAGCGCGAGAAGGCATAGGCCGCCGGCAGCGCCACGGTGAGCGAGATCACCGTGTTGATGCCCACGTAGATCAGGCTGTTGATGTAGCCCGAGTACCAGGACTCATCGGTGAAGATGGTCTTGTAGTTGTCCCAGGTGAAGTGCTGGGGGAAGAACGAGAACGTGGAGAGGATCTCCGCGTTCGTCTTGAAGCTCATGTTGATCATCCAGTAGATGGGCAACACGGCGAAAATCAGATAGGCGATCAGGAACAGCGACCGCTTCTGAAAGCGTTTTTCATTCATGGCCGGCCCCTTCGTTGCTGGCGGTGCCCACGCGCTGCATCCAGTTGTAGAGGATGAAGCACAAGAGCAGGATGATGAAGAAATAGATCAGCGAGAACGCTGCGGCGGGGCCCAGGTCGAACTGGCCCACGGCCTTCGTCGTCAGGTACTGGCTCAGGAAGGTGGTGGCGTTGCCCGGCCCGCCGCCCGTGAGCACGAAGGGCTCGGTGTAGATCATGAAACTGTCCATGAAGCGCAGCAGCACCGCGATCATCAGCACCCCGCGCATCTTGGGCAGCTGGATGTAGCGGAACACGGCGAACTTGCTGGCCCCGTCGATGCGGGCGGCCTGGTAGTAGGCGTCGGGGATGGAGCGCAGGCCGGCGAAGGCGAGCAGCGCCACCAGCGGCGTCCAGTGCCACACGTCCATCAGCAGCACCGTGAGCCAGGCCTGCGTGGCATTGCCGGTGTAGCTGTACTCGATGCCGATCTCCTGCAGCATGCGGCCCATGAGCCCGATGTCGGCCCGGCCGTAGATCTGCCAGATGGTGCCCACCACGTTCCAGGGGATCAGCAGCGACAGGGCCACCACCACCAGCACGGCCGAGGACTTCCAGCCCTGCGCGGGCATGGACAGCGCGAGCATGATGCCCAGTGGAATCTCCACCGCCAGCACCGCCAGCGAGAAGGTGATCTGGCGCCACAGCGCGGCGTGCAACTCTTCGTCGCGCATCACGGCTGCAAACCATTCGGTGCCGACGAACACGCGCCGCTCGGGCGAGATGATGTCCTGCACCGAGTAGTTCACCACCGTCATCAGCGGCAGGATGGCCGAGAAGGCCACGCAGATGATGACCGGCAGGATCAGGAACCAGGCCTTCTGGTTCACCGGCTTGGTCGTGGTGCTCATGGGGTGACCTCCGCAGCCAGCAATTGTTCGTTCTGGTAGAAGCAGGTGTGCGTTCCCAGCACCTGCAGCCATGCCGTGTCGCCGGTCGACGGCAAACGGGTCTCGGGCGCAAAGCGCGCCTTGAGCGTGTGCTCGCCCACCTTGGCGGTGAGCATCAGGTAGGTGCCGATGTCCTGCACCTGCACCACCGTGCAAGGCAGGGCGCCGGTCTGCTGCGGCTCGGCAAGGACCAGGTACTCCGGCCGTATGCCCACCTGCAGGGCACCTTCGGGCAGGGTGCGGCCCACGGGACTTGCCAGGCGGTGTCCGGCCACCGAGAGGTTCGCGCCATCGCGCTGCGCGGGCAGGAAATTCATGCCCGGCGAGCCGATGAAATGGCCCACGAACACGTGCGCGGGGCGCTCGAACAGCGCATCGGCCGAGCCCACCTGCACGGCGCGGCCGCGCGTCATCACCACCACCTGGTCGGCAAAGGTCAGCGCCTCGACCTGATCGTGCGTCACATAGATCAGGGTCAGCTTGAGCTCGTGGTGGATCTGCTTGAGCTTGCGGCGCAGCTGCCATTTGAGGTGCGGGTCGATCACCGTGAGCGGTTCGTCGAACAGCACGGCCGCCACGTCCGAGCGCACCAGGCCGCGGCCCAGCGAGATCTTCTGCTTGGCATCGGCCGCCAGGCCCGCCGCGCGCTGGTTGAGCTGACCGCTCATCTCGAGCATCTCGGCGATGGCGCCCACACGCTGTTTGATCTGGTCTGCGGGCACCTTGCGGTTGCGCAGCGGGAAGGCCAGGTTCTCGGCCACCGTCATGGTGTCGTAGATCACGGGGAACTGGAACACCTGGGCGATATTGCGCTCCTGCGGGCTGGCGCGCGTCACATCGCGGCCATCGAACAGCACCTTGCCATGCGAGGGCACGAGCAGGCCCGACATGATGTTGAGCATGGTCGTCTTGCCGCAGCCCGAGGGGCCGAGCAGCGCGTAGGCGCCGCCGTCCTCGAACTCCATCTTCAGAGGCATCAGGGCGTAGTCGCTGTCCTGCTGGGGCTTGGGCTTGTACGAGTGCGCCAGGTCCAGGCTGATACGTGCCATTTCAACGCCCTCCCAGGCGCGCGGGCGCCCACACCAGCGCGCCGTCGGCGCCGAACACATAGGCCTGCGCCGGGTCCAGGTGCAAAGCCAGGGGCGTGCCCAGTTCAAAGTAATGCACCCCGGTGAGCTGCGCCACCAGGTCGCCCCAGGGGGTGGACGCGTGCACGAAGGTGTCGGACCCCGAAATTTCGGCCAGCTCCACCGTGCCGTTCACGCTCACGTCGCCAGGGCGGGCCTGCACGCGCAGGGCGCTGGCGCGCACGCCGACGGTGACGGCGCCGGCCCCCGTACCCTCTGGCAGCGGGATGGACAGCGTGGCTCCGCCTTGCAATTGCACGCCTTGCGCGGCCACGGTGGCCGCGATCAGGTTCATCGGCGGGTCGCTGAAGGCACGCGCCACGCGCAGCGAGTTGGGCGCATGGAACACCTCGGCCGTGGGGCCGTACTGCAGCAGGCGGCCTTCGTCGAGCACGGCGGTGTAGCCACCCAGCAGCAGGGCCTCGCCCGGCTCGGTGGTGGCATACACCACGGTGGACTGGCCGGCAGCGAACAACTGGGTGAGCTCTTCGCGCAGTTCCTCGCGCAGCTTGTAGTCCAAGTTCACCAGCGGCTCGTCGAGCAGCATCAGCGGCGCACCCTTGGCCAGGGCCCGCGCCAGCGCCACACGCTGCTGCTGGCCGCCCGAGAGTTCGGCCGGGTAGCGGTCGAGGAACATCTCGATGTGCAGGCGGGCGGCGATCTCGCGCACCCGGGCGTCGATGTTCTTTTCGCCGCGCAGCTTGAGCGGCGAGGCGATGTTGTCGGCCACCTTCATCGAGGGGTAGTTGATGAACTGCTGGTAGACCATGGCCACGTTGCGCTCGCGCACCGGCACGCCGGTCACGTCCGCACCGTCCACCCGCACGCTGCCGGCGGTGGGCGTGTCGAGCCCGGCCATGATGCGCATCAGGCTGGTCTTGCCGGCTTGCGTGGCGCCCAGCAGCACCGTCACGGCGCCGCTGTGCAGCGCCATGCTCATGTCATGGAGCCAGGTCTGCGCCCCCACCCTCTTGCTGATGCTGTCCAGTGCCAGCTGCATCACGCATGCCTTTCCGTAGGGCCCCTCAGAGGGCCTGTTGTGCCAAACCGCCGGCGCAGGCGCACAGCGGTCGTTTGTTTTCGATTACGTTCATTCTTGTTCTTTTGTGATCGTTTCAAATCAAGGTTTACCCTTAATGGGTTCCTTTTTGTTCCATTTAAAGTACATCCACCACTGGCGTCCTTCTTGCTGATCCATTCGCGTGAACACCAATCCCCGACAACTACTGCTCCTTGAAGAAGTGCGCGCACGCAAGTCCGCCAGCGTCGAACAGCTGGCCGACACCCTGGGCGTGACCTTGCAGACGGTGCGCCGCGACGTGCAGCGCCTGGCCGAATCGGGCCTGCTCACGCGCTTCCATGGCGGCGTGCGCGTGCCCAGCTCCACGGTAGAGAACCTGGCCCACACGCAGCGCGAAACCCTGCACGCCGAGGGCAAGGCGCGCATTGCACGCGCCGTGGCCGAACAGGTGCCCAACGACTGCTCGCTGATCCTGAACATCGGCACCACCACCGAAGCCATCGCCAAGGCGCTGCTGCACCACCGCGGCCTGCGCGTGATCACCAACAACCTGAACGTGGCCGCCATCCTGAGCGGCAACCCCGAGTGCGAGGTGATCGTGGCCGGCGGTGTGGTGCGCACACGCGACCGCGGCATCGTGGGCGAGGCAGCGGTGGACTTCATCCGCCAGTTCCGCGTCGACATCGCGCTCATCGGTATCTCGGGCATCGAGCCCGATGGTTCGCTGCGCGATTTCGACTACCGCGAGGTGAAGGTGGCCCAGACCATCATTGCCCAGTCGCGCGAGGTCTGGCTGGCGGCCGACCAGAGCAAATTCAATCGCCCGGCCATGGTGCAGCTGGCCACCTTGCAGCAGATCGACCGGCTGTTCACCGATGCGCCGCCGCCCGAGCCCTTCCCTGTACTGCTCCAGGACGCCGAGGTGATCTGCACCGTGGCTGCCTGACTTATCCTTGTTTGCCATGACCTACCTGCTCGCACTCGACCAAGGCACTTCCAGCTCCCGCAGCATCGTCTTTGACGAGCTGGGCCACATCGTGGCCCAGGCCCAGCGCGAGCTGCCGCAGATCTACCCCCAGCCCGGCTGGGTGGAACACGACCCCATGGAGATCTGGCGCACCCAGCTGGCCACGGCCCGCGAGGCGCTGGAGAAGGCGAACCTCCAGGCCAGCGCCATCCGTGCCGTGGGCATCACCAACCAGCGCGAGACCACCGTGCTGTGGAACCGCCAGACCGGCCAGCCGGTGCACCACGCCATCGTCTGGCAGGACCGCCGGGCCGAGCCGGCCTGCGCGGCGCTGCGCGAACAGGGCCATGCCGCCACCATCCAGGCCAAGACCGGCCTGCTGATCGATGCCTATTTTTCAGGCACCAAGCTGCAGTGGCTGCTGGACCATGTGCCCGGCGCACGCGCGCAGGCAGAGCGCGGCGAGCTGGCCTTCGGCACAGTGGACAGCTGGCTCATGTGGCAGCTCACGCATGGCCAGGTGCATGTGACCGATGTGAGCAATGCCTCGCGCACCATGCTGTTCAACGTGCACACCAACCAGTGGGACGACGAGCTGCTGGCGCTGCTGCGCATTCCCCAATCGCTGATGCCACAGGTACAGCCATCGAGTTCGCATTTCTGCGACGTGGCCCCCGACCTGCTGGGCCACGCCATCCGCGTGGGCGGCGTGGCGGGCGACCAGCAGAGTGCGCTGTTCGGCCAGGCCTGCTTTGGCGCAGGCATGGCCAAGAACACCTATGGCACGGGCTGCTTCATGCTCATGCACACGGGCGCCACCTTCCAGACCTCACAGAACGGCCTGCTCACCACCAGCGCGGCCCAGGCCAGCGCACAGACCGAGTTCGCCATGGAGGGCAGTGTCTTCGTCGGCGGCGCCGTGGTGCAGTGGCTGCGCGATGGCCTGCGCGCCATCTCCACCAGCAGCGAAGTCGAGTCGCTGGCGCAGAGCGTGCCCGACTCGGGCGGTGTGATGATGGTGCCGGCCTTCACCGGCCTGGGCGCGCCGTACTGGAAGCCGGATGCACGCGGCACCATCACCGGCCTGACGCGCGGATCCAACCTGGGCCACATCGCGCGTGCCGCGCTGGAGAGCATCGCCTACCAGAGCGCTGCCCTGCTGCTGGCCATGAGCCGCGATGCCGTGGCCGCCGGCGGAGCCCCGGTGAGCGAGCTGCGCGTGGATGGCGGGGCCTGCATCAACGACCTGCTGATGCAGTTCCAGGCCGACCTGCTGGGCATCCCCGTGGTGCGCCCGGCCGTGATCGAAACCACCGCCCTGGGCGCCGCCTACCTGGCGGGCCTGTCGAGCGGCGTGTACGGCAGCACGGCCGAGCTCTCGCAGCTGTGGCGGGCCGAACGGCGCTTCGTGCCCACGCTGGGCCAGGCGCGTGCGCGCGAACTCATGGAGCGCTGGGAACTGGCCGTGCGCCAGGCCACACTGGAATGACGGCCCCCGGGCCCGGCGGGGCGGCTACCATCATGGCCCTGCCGTTCCCCTGTCTTCGTTCTTCCGACCGCACACCATGAGCCAGACCACCGCCTCCCCTTCCCTTCCCGTGATCGCCTTCATCGGCGGCGGCAACATGGCCAGCGCCATCATCGGCGGCCTGGTCCGCCAGGGCCACCCGGCCAGCCAGATCGAGGTCGTCGAGCCCTGGGCTGAAGCGCGCGAGGCGCTGCACAAGAATTACGGCATCGCAGCCCAGGCCGAGGCCGGCCCGGCCCTGCAGCGCGCGCGCATCGTGGTCTGGGCCGTCAAGCCCCAGACCTTCAAGGACGCCGCCGCCCAGACGCGTGCCCATACCCAGGATGCCCTGCACCTGAGCGTGGCCGCCGGCATCCGCTCGGACAGCATCGCCCAGTGGCTGGGCAGCGAGCGCATCGTGCGCACCATGCCCAACACCCCGGCCCTGGTGGGCAAGGGCATGAGTGCGCTGTTTGCCCGCCCTGCCGTCTCCGAGGCCGAGCGCCGCAGTGTGCAGGCCATCATGGCCACCACGGGCGAGTTCCTGTGGGTGGACAGTGAAAAGCAGCTCGATGCCGTGACGGCGCTTTCGGGCTCGGGCCCGGCCTACGTGTTTTACTTCCTGGAGGCCATGTCCCGCGCGGGCACGGCCATGGGCCTGTCGGTCGAGCAGGCGCACCAACTGGCCGTGGGCACCTTCGTGGGCGCTTCGGAACTGGCGCGCCGCTCGGACGAACCGCCGGCCGTGCTGCGCCAGCGCGTCACGTCCAAGGGCGGCACCACCTATGCGGCCCTGCAGTCCATGGAAAAGGATGGCGTGGGCGAGGCTTTCGAGCGCGCGATGAAGGCCGCCGAGCAGCGCGCCGACGAGCTGGGCAATGAGTTTGGGAAGTAGCTCCTGAGTTTGCTATCTAATTTATAGCAAATGCGCGCAACAGGTAGCTACCGGCGATGCCGGCGAACACGGTGGCGCCGAGCCAGTGGTTGACCCGGAAGGCAGTGAAACAGCCTTCGCGGGTGCGGTTGCGGATCAGCGTCCAGTGCCACACCCCCTGGGCCAGGGCGGCGGCCGTGGCCAGCCAGTACACGAGGCCCAGTGCATAGGGCGCCAGCGCCACGGCCCAGATGGACAGGAACAGCAGGTAGAACAGCACGATGGCCGCCACATCGAAGCGGCCCAGGGTGATGGCCGAGGTCTTGATGCCGATCAGGAGGTCGTCATCGCGGTCGACCATGGCGTACTCGGTGTCGTAGGCCAGCACCCAGAACAGGTTTCCAAGCCACATCCACCAGGCCACGGCGGGCACCTGGCCCTGCACGGCGGCGAACGCGATCACGATACCGAAGTTGAAGGCGATGCCCAGCACAGCCTGCGGCATGGCGATCACGCGCTTGGAAAAGGGGTAGGCAATGGCCACCAGCACGGCGGGCACGGACCAGGCGATGGCCGCCGCATTGGTGGTCAGCACCAGGCCGAAGGACACCAGCGCCAGCACGGCGCCCAGGGTCAGCGCCTCCTTGACGGAAACGGCCCCGGTGGTCACGGGCCGCGCGGCGGTGCGCTTGACGTGGCGGTCGAAATCGCGGTCGGCCACATCGTTCACGCAGCAACCGGCGCTGCGCATGAGAAAAGTCCCCAGCACAAACACGGCCAGCAAATGCCAGCCCGGAAAGCCGTCCGCCGCGATCCACAGCGCCCCCAGGGTGGGCCACAGGCACACCAGCCAGCCGGCGGGCCGATTCCAGCGGATCAGGTCGAGGTAGAGGGACAGGCGGCTGCGCGAGGGGACGGACATGGGCAGGAAAGGCGGGAAAGGCACAGGGGTTTGCCCGTCGGGCGGGCGGCACCGGGAATGTAGCAGCCGCGCGGCACCCTGCCCCGCGCACTCCCGCGCCGTGCAGGAAATGTCCTACACCGGGAATTTGTACAAACCCGTTACATTGTCCGGTTGCCCCCACCCAGCCCTTGCCACGCATGTCCCGTTCACCAACTACCCAGTCTGCCCAGCGCTTTGCCATCCCCCGCAGCCTGATGGCGGGTTTCATCGTCGCGGCCCTGGCCACGCTGGTCATCGCCTTCGTCAACTACCGGGCGTCCGAGGTCCGGGCCGACGCCGTGGCAACGATGGACCGCACCTCACAGGGCATGCGCGAGCTGTCGCTGGTGCACTCGGCGCTCAAGGATATGGAGACCGGCCAGCGCGGCTACCTGCTCACGGGGGATGCCTCGTACCTGCAGCCCTACCTGCTGGCGCAGAACGTGCTGGACCGGCAGCTGACGGCGCTCAAGGCGAGCACCGAGGGCAACGCCGGCCAGCGCCGGCTGGTGGGGCAGATAGAGGATCTGGCCCGGCAAAAACGCAGCGAACTCGCTGAAGCCGTGGACTTGCGCAAGGCCGGCAATGTGGAAGCGGCCATGGCGCTGGTGCGCACCGACGCAGGCAAGAACATCATGGACCGGGTGCGCGACCTGGCCTCGGACCTGGCGGGCCTGCAGACCCAGGAACTGGAAGACCGCCGCCGCGGCTGGGAGGAAGCCACGTCCCTGTCGGCCTACTACTCGTGGGGCGGCTCGCTGGTGCTGCTGGCGCTGATCTGCATTTCGGCGGCACTGACCGCGCGCGAACACCGCCTCAAGGCACGCCAGAACTGGGTGGTGACCGGCCTGAGCGGCCTGGCCCAGCGCCTGCAGGGGGACCGCCGCGTGGAGGAGATCGGCGAGCTGGCACTCGAATACCTGGCCACCTACCTCAATGCCAAGGTGGGCGCGGCCTACGCGGTCAACGAGCATGGCGGCGGCTTCACGCTGTTCGGCGGCTACGCGCTGCCGCGCGAGCGCCTGGCGCAGAAACTGATCGATGGCGAGGGCCTGGTGGGCCAGTGCGCGCGCTCGCGCGAGTTGCTGCATCTGCGCGACGTTCCGGCCGAGCACCTGGTGGTCTCGTCCAGCACCGGATCTTCCGCACCGGCGGAGCTGCTGGTGGCGCCAGCCATGGAGAACGGCGAGGTCTTTGCCGTGATCGAGCTCGGCTTCTACCGCCCGGTGGACGAGTTCGAGCACCGCCTTTTCAAGCAGGCCTCGGAGATGCTGGCCGTGGCCATCCGCTCGGGCCAGGACCGCAGCCGCCTCGAAGCCCTGCTCGAAGAAACCCAGCGCCAGTCCGAGGAGCTGCAGGCCCAGCAGGAGGAGCTGCGCGTCAACAACGAGGAGCTGGAGCAGCAAAGCCGCATCCTGCAGGAGTCGCAGGCGCAGATGGAGCTGCAGCAGACCGAGCTGGAGCAAACCAATGCCCAGCTCGAGGAGCAGACCCAGCAGCTGGAGAACCAGCGCGAGGAACTGCTGGCAGCCCAGTCGGACCTGACCGAGAAGGCCCGCGAGATCGAGCAGACCAGCCAGTACAAGAGCGAGTTCCTGGCCAACATGAGCCACGAGCTGCGCACCCCGCTCAACTCCACCTTGATCCTGGCCAAGCTGCTGGCCGACAACAAGGCCGGCAACCTGACGGCCGAGCAGGTGAAGTACGCGCAAACCATCTCGTCGGCCGGCAACGACCTGCTGGCGCTGATCAACGACATCCTGGACCTGTCCAAGATCGAGGCCGGCCAGGCCACCATCGACATCGAGACCGTGGACATCGCCCGCGCCATGCAGTCGCTGGTAGACCCTTTGCGCCCCATCGCCGAGGAAAAGGGCCTGGCCCTGGCCTTCACCATGGATGCCAATGTACCGGCCACCATGGACACCGATGCCCTGCGCCTGGGCCAGGTGCTCAAGAACCTGCTGTCCAACGCCGTGAAGTTCACCGAGCAGGGCAGCGTGGCGCTGCATGTCTCGCAGCAGCCCGGCGACCTGCTGGCCTTTGCCGTGCGCGACACCGGCATCGGCATCCCCGAGCACCAGCAGGAGCTGGTCTTCGAAGCCTTCCGCCAGGCCGATGGCAGCACCCACCGCAAGTATGGCGGCACCGGGCTGGGCCTGTCGATCTCGCGTGATCTGGCCCAGTTGCTGGGCGGCAGCATCGCCATCCGCAGCACGCCGGGCCAGGGCAGCGAATTCACGCTGACGGTACCGCGCCATGCCGTGCAGTCCGACGAGCCCTCGACCGGCCGGGCACTGCAGGCGCCCCAGAGCGCGGCAAGCGCGCCGCCGCCCGCCGCACCGCCGGGCCGGCCGGCCCCCGTGGCCCCCGCCGTCCAGCCCGTGGCCGCGCGGCCGAAAGGCGAGCGCAACATCCTGGTGATCGAAGACGACGTGCGCTTTGCCAACATCCTGAACGACCTGGCGCGCGAGATGGACTTCCACTGCCTCCTGGCCCACACGGCCAGCGAGGGCCTGGCGGCAGCCACGCTGCACCAACCCAGCGCCATCGTGCTGGACGTGAACCTGCCCGACTTCTCGGGCCTCGGGGTGCTCGACCAGCTCAAGCGCAACCCGGCCACCCGGCATATCCCCGTGCATGTGGTCTCGGTGGCCGACTACTCGCAGGAGGCCATGGGCCGCGGCGCCATCGGCTACGCACTCAAGCCCGTCAAGCGCGAAGAGCTGGTGCAGGCGCTGCAGCGCCTGGAGGCCAAGTTCACCCAGGGCATGCGCCGCGTGCTGGTGGTCGAGGACGACGCGCGCCAGCGCGAGAGCGTGCGCGCCCTGCTGGCCACGGACGGCGTGGACATCGTCTGCGTGGAGAACGCCACGGCGGCCCTGGAGTACCTGCGCAGCAGCACCTTCGACTGCATGGTGATGGACGTGAACCTGCCCGACCTGAGCGGCTATGAGCTGCTCAAGGCCATGTCCGAGCAGGAAGAGGTGTCCTTCCCGCCGGTCATCGTCTACACCGGGCGCGCCCTCACGCGCGACGAGGAGCAGCAGCTGCGCCGCTTCTCCAAGTCCATCATCATCAAGGACGCGCGCTCGCCCGAACGCCTGCTCGACGAAGTCACCCTGTTCCTGCACCAGGTGGAGTCGGAACTGTCGGTGGAGCGCCGGCAGATGCTGCAGGTGGCGCGCAGCCGCGATGCGGCCTTCGAGGGCCGCACCGTGCTGGTGGTGGAGGACGACGTGCGCAACGTGTTCGCGCTTTCCAGCATCCTGGAGCCCACGGGCATCTCGGTGCAGATCGCACGCAACGGGCGCGAGGCGCTCGATTTCCTGGAGCGCTCGGGTGGTACCGGCCCGGCCGTCGACCTGGTGCTGATGGACATCATGATGCCGGAGATGGACGGCTACACCGCCATGCGCGAGATCCGCAAACAGCCCGCATGGCGCAGGCTGCCCATCATCGCCCTCACGGCCAAGGCCATGAAGGACGACCAGGACAAGTGCCTGGCCGCCGGTGCCAACGACTACATCGCCAAGCCGCTGGACGTGGAAAAGCTGCTCTCGCTGGTGCGGGTGTGGATGCCCAAGTGAGCACGCCGGAGCCCCGATTGCACCACCTCAAGACGGCGCGGATTGGTGACATCGAGCAGCGCCTGCTGCTCGACGCGATCTACTACCGCTACCACTACGACTTTCGCGGCTACGCGCAGTCCTCGCTCAAGCGCCGCCTGCAGGCCGCGATCTCGCGCTTTGGCTGCCAGACGCTGTCACAGCTGCAGGACAAGGTGCTGCACGATGCCGCCGTGTTCCCGGCCTTGCTCGAATACCTCACGGTGCAGGTCAGCGAGATGTTCCGCGACCCGCGCTATTTCAAGTCGCTGCGCGAGCAGGTGATTCCCATCCTGCGCACCTACCCCTCGCTCAAGGTCTGGGTGGCCGGGTGCAGCAATGGCGAAGAGGTGTACTCGCTGGCCATCCTGCTGCACGAGGAAGGCCTGCTGGAGCGCACCATCATCTACGCCACCGACATCAACCAGCAGGCCCTGCAGGCCGCAGAGGCCGGCGTCTTCGACCTCGCGCGCGTTGCTTCCTTCACCGAGAACCATGCCCGCTCGGGCGGCAAGAGCTCGCTGTCGGACTATTACTCGGCCGGCTACGGCCGCGTGGTGTTCGACCGCGCGCTGCGCAAGCAGGTGGTGTTCTCCGACCACAGCCTGGCCACGGACACCGTGTTTGCCGAGGTGCACCTGGTCTCCTGCCGCAACGTGCTGATCTATTTCGAGCGCGAGCTGCAGAACCGGGCGCTGGGCCTGTTCAAGGAGGCCCTGTGCCACCGCGGCTTCCTGGGCCTGGGATCCAAGGAGTCGATGCGCTTTACCGAGCAGGCCCCGGCCTTCGACGACTTCGTGCTCGAAGACCGCATCTACAGGAAGAAGGTGGGCACATGACGGCCACCGCACCCTCCACCCCGCCGTACCGGCATGGCCCGCGCGGCTTCGATGCCATCGTGATCGGTGGTTCGGCAGGCGCCATCGATGCCATCTCCACCATCTTGCCGTCGCTGCAGGCGCAGACCCGCGTGGCAGTGCTGGTCACCCTGCACCTGCCGCGCGAGGCCCCCAGCCTGCTGCCCGAGATCTTTCGCCCGCGCTGTGCGCTGCGCACGGCGGAAGCGCAGGACAAGGAGCCCATCGAAGCCGGCAACGTGTACTTTGCCCCGCCCGACTACCACCTGCTGGTGGATGCCGGCCCACGGCTGGCGCTCTCGGTCGATGAGCCCGTGCACTTTTCGCGCCCGTCCATCGACGTGCTGTTCGAGTCGGCGGCGGACATCTACGGCGAGCGCTTGGTGGGTATGCTCCTGTCCGGTGCCAACCAGGACGGCGCGCGTGGCATGGCGGCCATCGGCGCCGCAGGGGGGCTTTGCATCGTGCAGGCCCCCGGCAGTGCCGCCATGTCCATGATGCCCCAGTCTGCGCTGGACCTGATGGCGCCCCACCACACCCTTGCCCCTTCGGAGATCGCATCCCTGCTGACCGAACTGCAAATGCGGAGAATCCTGTGAGCCCCACCCTTCACCCCCAGCCGCTGCCCATTGAACGCATCAAGTGCCTGGTGGTGGATGACGTGCCCGAAAACCTCGTGGCCGTGGAGGCCCTGCTGCAAAGCGACAGCATCGAGGTGCTCAAGGCCCAGTCGGGCCCCGAGGCGCTGGAGCTGCTGCTCTCCCACGGCGACGTGGCGCTGGCGCTGCTGGACGTGCAGATGCCCGAAATGAACGGGTTCGAGCTGGCCGAGCTGATCCGCGGCAGCGAGCGCACGCGCCACATCCCGCTGATCTTCATGACCGCCGGTTCGCGCGACCAGAACTGGCAGTTCCGCGGCTACGAGACCGGGGCCGTGGATTTTCTGTACAAGCCCATCGATCCGCAGATGCTGGCGTCCAAGGCGGGCGTGTTCTTCGAGCTGTTCCGCCAGAAGCGCACCCTGGCGCGCGAACTGCGCGAGCGCACCGAGGCACTGCGCATCAACGAGATGTTCATGGCCGTGCTCAGCCATGACCTGCGCACGCCGCTGATGTCCATCGGTGCGGCGGCCACGGCCTTGCAACGCCAGCCCCTGGCGCCCGACAGAGCGCAGGCCCTGGCTGGCCGTGTGCTCAGCAGCAGCCAGCGCATGGCGCGCATGATCGAGGACCTGCTGGACGTGACGCGCATCCGCCAGGGCACCGGCCTGGCGATGCGCATGGCCCCCGTGGACCTGCATGCCGTGCTGCAGCGCTCGCTGCAGGAGATACGCACCAGCTTTCCCAACCATGTGATCCGCACCAGCGACCAGGGCAACCTCTGCGGCATGGGGGATGAGGAGCGGCTGTGCCAGCTGGCCATCAACCTCATCGGCAACGCGGTGCACCATGGCGATCCGGAGGTGGCGATCCATGTGGCGCTCGATGGCAGCGATCCGCACGCCCTCGCCCTGACGGTGACCAATGGCGGCACCATCCCACCGGCACTGCTTCCGCAATTGTTCAGCCCCTTCCGGGGCCGTGACCAGGCGCCGGGGCGCCACCAGGGATTGGGGCTGGGCCTGTTCATCGTGCAGCAGATCGTGCGCTCGCATGGCGGGCGGATCGATGTGCAGTCCGAAGATGGCAGCACGCGCTTTCACGTAGTCCTGCCGCGCCAGCCCCAGGCGAAGGCGGGCTGACTGCGCCGGCCCGCGCGCTGCGGACCGGCGGATGCTGGCTCAGAGGCTGGGAATTTTTTAGCCGTGTCCGAATGGCGCGTCAAAACGCCCTGGATCTAGGCGCAAAGCACAGCCATAGCTCGGGCTATGGCGAGCATTTGCTTTCGACGAGCCGGGGTGTTTTGGCGTGCAAGGCGGGCATGGATGAAAGACTTTCAGCCTCTCAGCGTCCGGCAGGCGAACCGTCGAGGGTGGATTGCACCTGGACCAGCAAGGCCTCCAGGTCTTCGAGTTCGAAAGGCTTCATCAGCGTGCGCACGTTGGGGCCCCAGGCCGAGGGGTGCGTGCCCAGGTCATAGCCGGTGCACAGCACCACCCAACGCCCGGGATCAACGGCCAGCACCTTGCGGGCCAGGTCCGTGCCCGACAGGCCGGGCAGGCTCACGTCCGTGACCAGCAGATCGAACACGCCATTGCACTCGAGCTCGAGCGCCTCCTCGGCGGTGGCACAGCTCGTGATCGTGCGGCCCTCCCCTTCCATCAGCATGCCGATGGTTTCGCGCAGTTCGGGGTTGTCCTCCACATAAAGGATTCGCATAGGGGATGGTCGTGTTCTGAAAGACGGGGCGTGGCGAAAGGAAGAGACGGGAA
Organism: Acidovorax sp.; assembly: GCF_034519795.1. Lineage (GTDB taxonomy): Bacteria > Pseudomonadota > Gammaproteobacteria > Burkholderiales > Burkholderiaceae_C > Acidovorax. The sequence continues at coordinate 108,500 of NZ_JAXHOB010000003.1, read as the reverse complement.
AGCCAGTCTGGATCATTCAGGAAAGCAGGGGCACCGCCTGTAGGACGGGATGCCAATTGCGGCAGACCGCTCCAAAGAAACGGGGCCTTGCGGCCCCGTCCGGCTCACTCCTCGAGCAGCGAGCGCAGCATCCACGCGGTCTGCTCGTGCACCGTGAGGCGCTGGGTCAGCAGATCGGCCGTGGGCTCGTCGCTGGCCTTGTCGGCCAGGGGGAACAGGCTGCGCGCGGTGCGGGCCACGGCCTCGTGGCCTTCGACCAGCACGCGCACCATGTCCAGCGCCTTGGGCGGCTTGCTCGGTGCATCGGCCACGGTGGCCAGCTTGCCGAAGTCGGCATACGAGCCGGGGGCGATATGGCCCAGCGAGCGGATGCGCTCGGCAATCGGGTCCACGGCGTTCCACAGCTCGGTGTACTGCGCCATGAACATGGTGTGCAGCGTGTTGAACATCGGCCCCGTCACGTTCCAGTGGAAGTTGTGCGTGGTCAGGTACAGCGTGTAGGTGTCTGCCAGCAGGCGCGACAGGCCCTGGGCGATGGCAGCGCGGTCTTTTTCGCTGATGCCGATGTTGATGCTGGGTGCGGTGGATTTGGCGGCTTTGGCCATGGGGGCTCCTTCGTTGGATGGCAATCGATGGATGGGCCGCGCCGCAGTGCCCCGGTGAAATCCCGTGGCCCCGGCGCGGCGGCTCGCGTTCACTTTAGCGCAAGCCCCAATCCCTTTACTGCATCTGGTCCAAGTTTCCAATGCGCACCAGCATCTCGGTGAACATCTGCATGTCGGCATCGAGGTCCGCCACTTCCTTGAACTCCTTGGCGTTGTGGGCCGTGTACTTCTTGCCCGGCATGGCCGGGCCGAAGTTGATGGCGTTGGGCATGAGCTTGGCCGTGGTGCTGCCAGCGGTGGACACGGGCTGGGCTGGGAGGCCCGTGGTGTCACCGAAGGTGTTGAGCAGCGTGGACAGCCATGCGCCCTTGGGGTCACGCGCCATCCAGTTGCCCTGCTGGTGGTCGATGATCACCGGAACGGAGGCCTGCGCCGCCCAGTCGTTGATCTTGACCTTGGTGGAGTGCACCAGGGTTTCGGGGGTTCTGCCGCGTGGCATGCGCACGTTCACCAGCACATCGACCATGCCGTCCTTCTCGCGCACGAGGTTGGGCGACATGGTCAGCGGGCCCATGAAATCATCGCTGTAGTTCAGGCCGATGGTGCGGCCCAGGTAGTCCGTGCCATACAGTTCGGCGATATAGCGCACGGCATTGGCATAGCCGGTGGGCGCCACGGTCACGCCGGACTCGCGCAGGAACAGCGCCAGGCGCGGCAGCGGGTTCACCCCCTCTTCGGGACGCGAGCCGTGGGCCGAGGCGCCGGTCACCTTGATCTGCACCGCGCCCGACTCCTGGGCCACATCGATCTTGAAGGCTCCGCCCTGGGGCGTGTACTTGGCGATGAAGGCGGCCTTGGCGGCGTTGAGCTTTGCTGCCGCGGCAGCCAGGTCACCCCCCTGCAGGCGGGCCGTCGCGGTCTGCGGCACGGCGTTGGTGGAGGCGGCACCGGCCATTGCCGCGATGTAGGTAAAGCCGGCCGGCGCGTCCTGCAGCGGGAACGAGGCGCGCAGCGCGCCCGAGCCCTTCTCGGCGACCACGGCGGGGTACTTGCTGTCGAGCACGATGTTGTACTCGGGCAGCTCGGTCTTGGTGCGGTAGTACTTCATGGCGTCGCCACCGGTCTCTTCGGTGGTCTCGATCATGAGGCGGATGGTGCGCGACAGCGGCAGGCCGCTTTCCTTGACGGCCTTCATCGCGTACAGCACGGTGGCGATGGAGCCCTTGTCGTCGATGGCGCCGCGGCCGTACAGGTTGCCACCCACGCGCGTGAGCTTGAAGGGGTCCAGGCGCGTGCCGTCCTCCAGCACCCATTCGTCGGCCACCACGGGCACCACGTCGGCATGCGTGAGGATGCCGAACTCTTCCTTGCCGGTGCCCGGCAGCTTCACCTCGAAGATGCGGTTGTCCACATTGCGGTATTCCAGGCCGAAGTCCTTGGCCATGCCTTCGACCAGCGCCCCGAAGGCGATGATGGCCTTGTCCTCGTGCGGCGGCACCTTGTCGCGGCGGAAGGTGGGAAGGGCGACCATGCGCGCCGTGGTGTCGATCACCGCCGCCTGGTTGCGCAGGCGGTTGTACAGGCCCAGCAGGCGGCTGATGTTGACCAGGTCGTCGCCGGCCAGCGGCGCCTTGGCCTTGTAGCCGGCCACGCTGGCCTGCAGCATGGGGTTCTCACGCGCGGCTTGCGCCAGAAACTCGCCAAAGCTGCCCTGGGCGGCGGCGGGCAATGCAGCCACCAGGCGGTCCATCTGGACCTTCTTGATCGTCGTGGCCTGCGGCGCGTTGGTCGTCACGCTGGAGCAGGCGGCAAGGCCCACGGCGAGGCCTGCGGCCATCAAAATCTTCTTCATCTCTGTAGCTTTCCTTGGGAATTGGGGAGCGCGGGACAGGTGCGGGCGGCATGTGGCGCAGCTTCGCAGCACCGGGCCCCGTGTAGGGCACGCCGGCGGGCCCTGCGCGGCGAAAGTGTATCGCTGCCGGCCCCGGCAGCACCAGAAATGCCCGGAAAGGCAGATTTCATTCCGACCTGCGTGCAAGGGAGGCGCAGAGCGTGAAACTGGCGCGACCCAAGCCAGCGCCCCCCCGCGCAAGGGCTGCCCCGCCGCGAAGACGGCGTATCCAGCGCTTGCGCTGGGGGCGTCCCCCTCCCAGATTGCGAAGCAATATGAGAGAGGGGTGAAGGCGCGCAGCGCCTCAGGGGGCGCTCACCTCACGACAGGCGCGTGACGCCCGGCAGCTCGCAGGCGTAGATCGCGTTGCGCAGCGCTGCAATGGCCTCGTAGCGCGTGAAGCTGCGCCGCCAGGCCAGCACCACGCGGCGCATGGGCGGCGGGCTGCCATCGTCCTCGCGGATGGGGACATAGCGGATGTAGCTCTCATCGCTCTTGCGCCGGCGCGACACCGTGAGCAGCGCATCGCGCGGCACCGACAGGCGCGGCACCAGGGTGACGCCCATGCCGGCCGCCACCATGTGCTTGATGGTCTCGAGCGACGAGCCTTCGAAGGACTTGCGGATGCCCTCGGCATTGCTCGCAAAGCGCGCGAACTCGGGGCAGACCTCGAGCACATGGTCGCGAAAGCAGTGGCCTGCACCCAGCAAGAGCATGGTTTCGCTCTTGAGTTCGGCTGCGGAGATGGACTTCTGCGCGCCCAGGGGATGGTTGGCGGGCAGTGCCGCCATGAAGGGCTCGTCGTACAGCGGCGCCATGGCCAGGCCGGTGTCGGGAAACGGTTCGGCCAGGATGGCGCAGTCGATCTCGCCGGTGCGCAGCATCTCCAGCAGCTTGACGGTGAAGTTCTCCTGCAGCATCAGCGGCATCTGCGGGGTGCGCGCGATCGAATGGCGCACCAGGTCGGGCAGCAGGTAGGGGCCGATGGTGTAGATCACGCCCAGGGTCAGAGGCCCGGCCAGCGGGTCCTTGCCGCGCTTGGCGATCTCCTTGATGGCCGCGGCCTGCTCCAGCACGCTCTGCGCCTGGCGCACGATCTCCTCGCCCAGCGGGGTGACGGTGACCTCGCCAGCGCTGCGCTCGAAGAGCTTCACATCGAGCTCTTCTTCCAGCTTCTTGATGGCCACCGACAGCGTGGGCTGCGACACATAGCAGGCATCGGCCGCATGGCCGAAGTGCTTTTCTCGCGCCACGGCGACGATGTATTTGAGTTCGGTGAGGGTCATGGAGATTCCAGACGGATGGTACGCGCATTGTGCAGCGCTATGCGCCGAACCGCCCAGGGCGTGGTGCCACTGCGGTGCACGGCCACCCCAGTGATTAGCGTGCGCAGGACCTCCCTGCCCGCCAGCGACAGGGCACCCCATCGGGTGGCCAGCGCAGGGTGCGCGGTCGGGGCCGGCAGCGGCGCAGCGGCGGCAGGGGTTTGCATCATGGCGTGGGTCATGCTTTCAGATAGTCGGATTTTCCACCCAGCCAGCGCATCACGTGGCGCTCGGCCAGTTCGGCGTGGCGGTCCAGCATCACCGGGGCCAGCTCGCGCGCCCATTCGAGCAGGTGGGTGTCGGTGGCCAAATCGGCAAAGCGCAGCAGCGCGTCGCCCGATTGCCGCGCCCCGAGGAACTCGCCCGGCCCGCGGATCTCCAGGTCGCGCCGGGCGATCTCGAAGCCATCATTCGTGTCCGACATGGCCCTCAATCGCTCCTTGGCAGTCTCGCCCACCCGGCCGCTGTCATTGGTCGAGTAGAGCAGCACGCAGGCCGATGCCGCTGCACCGCGCCCCACGCGCCCGCGCAGCTGGTGCAGTTGCGACAGGCCGAAGCGCTCGGCATGCTCGATCACCATCAGCGAGGCATTGGGCACGTCCACCCCGACCTCGATCACCGTGGTGCTCACCAGCACGCCCATCTGCCCACTGGAAAAGAGCGCCATCACGGCCTTCTTTTCCGCCGTCGGCATGCGCGAGTGCAGCAGGCCGACCATGGCACCGGGCAGGGCCTCGCTCAGGTCGGCATGGGTGGCGGTGGCGTTGCTCAGGTCCAGCGCCTCGCTTTCCTCGATCAGCGGGCACACCCAATACACCTGCCGTCCGTCGTTTACCTGGGCGCCAATGCGAGCGATCACTTCGTCCTTGCGGCTGTCGGCAATGAGCTTGGTGACGATGGGGGTGCGCCCGGGCGGCAGTTCGTCGATCACCGAGACATCGAGGTCGGCGTAGTAGCTCATGGCCAGGGTGCGCGGAATGGGCGTGGCGCTCATCATCAGCATGTGCGGCTCCATACCCTGGGCGGCGAGCTTTTGCCGCAGCGAAAGGCGCTGCGCCACCCCAAAGCGGTGCTGCTCGTCGATGATGGCCAGCGCCAGGTTCTTGAAGCGCACCTGGTCCTGGATCACGGCATGCGTGCCCACCACCAGCGCGGCCTCGCCGCTTTCGACCAGCGCCAGCATGGCCGTGCGTTCCTTCTTCTTCTGGCCACCCACCAGCCAGGCCACCCGGCGGCCGTGGGCGGCCAGCAGCGGCTCAAGCCAGCCGATCATCTTGGCGAAATGCTGCTCGGCCAGGATTTCGGTGGGCGCCATGAGGGCGCACTGCCAACCGGCGTCCATGGCGATGGCAGCCGCCAGCGCGGCCACCACGGTCTTGCCCGAGCCCACGTCGCCCTGCAGCAGGCGGTGCATGGGCACCCGGTGCGCCAGGTCTTTGGCAATCTCCACCCCGACCCGCCGCTGGGCGGCGGTCAGCGAAAAGGGCAGCACGGCCATCAGTTGCTCGTGCAGGGGCAGTAAGCCGTCCACCCCCTTGCGCGGGCGCAGCACCGGTGCGCGCAACTGGTCGCGCTCGCGGCGCGACTGCTGCTGCGACAGCTGCTGCGCCAGCAGTTCCTCGGCCTTCAGGCGCTGCCAGGCCGGATGGCTGTGGTCCTCCAGTGTGGACAGCGACACGTCGGGCGTGGGGTGGTGCAAAAAGGTGAGCGCCTCGCGCAGGTTGAACGCGCGGTAGCTGCCGTTGTCATGCCGGAAGACGGCATAGGGCGGCTCGGCTCCGGGGGGCAGGGTTTCCGACAGGTCCACCCGGCTGAGCGCCCCGACCACCGCCCGGCGCAGGTAGGGCTGCGGCAAACCGGCCGTGGTCGGATAGACGGGGGTCAGCGCGGCGGGCAACTCGCCCCCGGCCTGGCGAAAGGCCGGGTGCAGCATCTGCCGCCCCCAGAAACCGCCTTTGACCTCACCCCGGATGCGCAGGCGCGCGCCCACGGCCAGGGTCTTCTGGTGCGAGGGGTAGAAACTGAAGAAGCGCAGCTCGCAGGTGCCTGATGCATCCTCCACCTGCACCAGCAACTGGCGGCGCGGGCGCAGCTGCACCTCGCAGGCCGTCACGGTGGCTTCGATCTGCACCATCTGGCCATCGCGGGCGCTGGACAGTGGCGTGATGCGGGTTTCATCCTCGTAGCGCAGCGGCAGGTGCAGGGCCAGATCGATGTCGCGCTTCAGGCCCAGCTTGTGCAGTGCCTTTTGCGCAACACTGGCGGTGGAGGGTGCCCTGGGAGCGGCGGGCTTGTTGTTCAAGGGTTATCCGGCATTGCGAAGGATTCATGGAGCAAAAAGGCTACCATGGTTACTGTTTATTACGTGGCTTTGGCAGGCCCTGGCGATCGGGACAGTTTCCATGCTCAAGCGCATCAGTATTCAGCATCTCACGTTGGGCATGTACCTGCACGACTTCTGCGGCTCGTGGATGGACCACCCATTCTGGCGGGCCAAGTTCGTCCTGAAGTACCCCAAGGACCTCGCTCGCATCAAGAACACCAGCATCGAGGAGGTGTGGATCGATACCTCCAAGGGTCTGGACGTGGCGGTCGGTGTGCGCTCCGTCTCGCGCGAGGAGGCGGACATCCAGCTGGAGACGGATTTCAGCATGCTGGAGAACCTGCCGCCCCTGGTGGTGGATCCCCCGCCGCCTGCGCCCCCCGCGCGCCGCCAGCCGCGCGGCAAGGCCCCTGCCAGCATGCACAACGAGCTGCTGGCCGCCGCCTCGATCTGCGGCGAGGCCAAGCAGGCCATGGTCTCCATGTTCAAGGAGGCGCGCATGGGCAAGGCCGTGAATCCGGAGAATGCCCGGGGCCTGGTGGAGGAGATTTCCGACTCCGTCACGCGCAACCCGGGCGCCCTGATCAGCCTGGCCCGGCTCAAGACGGCCGACGACTATACCTACATGCACTCGGTGGCGGTGTGCGCCCTGATGGTGGCACTGGCCAAGCAGGTCAACCTCAACGAAGAACATACCCGCAGCGCCGGCATGGCCGGGCTGCTGCACGACCTGGGCAAGGCGGCGATCCCGCTGGCGGTGCTCAACAAGCCGGGCAAGCTCACCGACAGCGAGTTCGCCATCGTCCAAACCCACCCGCAGGAGGGCTACGACCTGCTCAAGGAAGGTGGCAGCGTGGAAGATGCGGTGCTCGATGCCTGCCGCCACCACCACGAGAAGATGGACGGCTCGGGCTACCCCAGCCAGCTCAAGGGCGACGAGATCAGCCTGATCGCGCGCATGACCGCCATCTGCGACGTCTATGACGCCATCACTTCCGACCGCCCCTACAAGTCCGGATGGGACCCGGCGGAGTCGCTGCGGCGCATGGCCGAATGGACCAAGGGCCATTTCGACCCCCGCCTGTTCCAGGCCTTCGTCAAGAGCATCGGCATCTACCCCGTGGGTTCGCTGGTGCGGCTGACCTCAGGGCGCATCGGCGTGGTGATGGAGCAGGGCCAGCAGTCGCTGACCTCGCCCAAGGTGAAGCTCTTCTTTTCCACCAAGTCGGACCTGCGCATTCCGCCCGAGGTGGTGGACCTGGCGGCGCCCGGCTGCGCCGAGAAGATCGTGGCACGCGAAGACCCGGACAAGTGGAAGTTCCCGGACCTTAACGAGCTGTGGTCGGGTTTTTCCGGGCAGGCCTGGTAGCCCGGCCCGGCCAATCCGGCAACCACGCCCTTCCCTGCCTTGCCCCGCGCTTCCTCCGTGCCCGCCCTCCACCACCCCACCCCTGAACCCCGCCTCGACCTGGCGACCACCACCCCCGTCCCCACCCTCGCCCCCGGCGCGCCGGGCGGCCCGGCCCGCGCTCACCGGCGGCGCCAGTGCTGGCCGGGCCCGGCGGGCGGCGCCCGGCGCCGGTGCGGCAACTGCTGGCCGACGAAGGGGGCCCCGGCCTCCGCCAGCGGGCGCACGCGCGAACTCCGGTGGCGAGACCACCACCGGCCGAGTTTCGGTTTGTGCTGCCCGGCCCCACCTGCGCGGCCGAAGGCGGCCTGCCTGGTGCGCTGGCCGCCCTACCACGCCGCCGCGCTGGCTCGTTGCCAGCGGCAGCCTGCCGCCTGGCCGCCGACGACTTTATGCCGGCTGCCCGGACCCTGTCCGCGGGGGCGTGCGGGGGTCATCGACACCTCGGGCCCACCACTGCCGCTCGCTCGCGGGCGGGCCCTGGTCAAACCCAGCCTGCGGGAGCTTCGCGAACTGGTGCAGCAGCCGCTGGAGCAGGCCACCGACTGGTGCGCCGCCGCCCAGCACTGTGCACGTGGCGCGCCCCGGGCCTGTCGCTCCGGCGCCGTCTCACCCCCGGGCGCCCCGCCCGTCCCCCCCACGCCCCGCGGCCTGCGCCCTGCTGGCGCCCGCGCCCTCCGCCTCCTGCGGCGCGGCGCGCCCGCTCCCGGCCCCCTGCCCCCCCTCCCGTGCCACGGCCCGCCGCGCGCCCCGCCCCAGCCCGCGCGCCGTGGGACAATCGCGCCCTTCGCAATTTCTCCCTTGGTACGGGCCCGTCCGGCCCTCAAGCACGATGACTGATTTCTCCCCCGGCGCAGCCAGCGCGCCCCACGCTTCCCGCGTGTTCACCCTCAGCGACTTCGACTTCTCGCTGCCCCCCGAACTCATTGCCCAGCACCCCGCACCCGAACGCAGCGCCTCGCGCCTGCTCGATGGCCGCGCCATGCAGCCCGTAGACCGCATCTTTCGTGAGCTGCCCGGCCTGCTGCGCGAAGGCGATTTGCTCGTCTTCAACGACACGCGCGTGGTCAAGGCGCGCATCTTTGGCGAGAAGGCCAGCGGCGGCAAGCTGGAGCTGCTGATCGAGCGCGTGCTGCAGGCCGAGGCCGGCAATGACACAGGAGGTACCGCAAGCGGTACGGGCAACGAAGTCGTGGCCCACATGAAGGTCAGCAAGAAGCCCCTGCCCGGTGCGTGGTGCACATGGCCGGCGGCCGCCGGCGGGCGGCTTCAATGCCCACCCTGCTGGGCCGCTGGCCCGACCGAGGACGATGCCCACTGTTCCGCTTCGCGCTGCACGGCCCCGCCGGCGAGTCGCCCTACGAGCTGATGGACGCGCCACGGCCACCTGCCGCTGCCGCCCTACATCGAGCGCGCAGAAACACCGACCATGACACCCCGCCGAGGAAGCCCAGCGCTACCAGACCGTGTTTGCCGCGCGCGCCCGGCGCCGTGGCCGCCCCCACGGCCGCCCTGCACTTCGACGAAGGCGTGCTGGCCGCACTGGCCGCGCGCGGCGTGGAGCGCGCCAGCGTCACGCTGCACGTGGGCGCGGGCACCTTCCAGCCCGTGAAGACGGAGAACCTGAGCGAGCACCAGATGCACAGCGAGTGGTACGAGGTACCGCAAGCCACGCTGGCGGCGCTCGAGCTGCCGCCAGGCCCGCGGCGGCCGCGTAGTGGCCGTGGGCACCACCACCGTGCGCACGCTGGAGTCGTGGGCCCAAGCCGGTCAGGCCTCGGGCGACACCAACATCTTCATCACGCCGGGCTATGCGTTCCAGCTGGTGGATGTGCTGGTCACCAACTTCCACCTGCCCAAGAGCAGCCTGATGATGCTGGTGAGCGCCTTTGCGGGCTACGAGCCCATCATGGCGCTGTACCGCCACGCCATTGCGCAGCAGTACCGCTTCTTCAGCTATGGCGACGCGATGCTGCTGGCGCGCAGCGCGCCGCGCTGATGCCGTGGCGCCGTTGCGCGGTGCTGTTTCGCGGCGTCACGGGCAGTTGGTGACCGGGGCCACCCGGGGCGCAGCGCCCACATCCTGCAGTCGATTGGCCGACGGCACGCGCACGCAGTAGGTGCCAGCGGCACCCTGGACCCGGGAGCCACGGCTACCATCCGCCCCCACCGATTCGCGCACCGACATGGCCTGCCCCATGGGCGGCCCGGGTTCATGCGCCTGCGGCCGCACCGCCAGGGCCTCGGAGGCCGGGGAGCCATGGCGCCGCTGCCAGGCGCGCTCACGCTGCAGGGCACGTGCAATGCCGTCAGCCTCCCACGGTGCCGGTGCTGCGGGTGTTGCGGATGCCGTCAGTGGGCTGGATGCAGCAGGTTGGGGAGGCGCCGCAATCGCGGTTGAAAGCGATGCACGACCTGCGGCCTGATTGCCCGCGCCGTCCAACACAGCGCTGGCAAGGCCTGCTTCCGATTGCACCGCTGTCGCATTCTGCGAATTCGGCACAGGGTCTGTCGGCACAGGGGCAGAACGGCCCACCGCAGGGCGCGGCAGCACCCGGGCAGCCGCCACCGCAGTCCTCGGCGGCGATGCGGCGGGCGCGGCAGGTGCGACGGGCGCGGCGGGTGGCAGAACCGTGACCTCCATCCACTGCATCACGACCGAGGCGGGCTGCAGCGCACGGGGCTGGCGCCGCGGCTCTCGGTTCACCCACACCACCAGCAAGGCAGCATGCAGCGCCAGCGACAGCGCGACGGCCACCCCCAGGCGCCAGCGGCTCCAACGCGGCCTCCCCCTGGCAGCCTGCGGCAACGGTTCAGGCCCCGCCTTGGCTGGCGGCCCCATCTCCATCCCCAGGTACCCAGGCCAGCAGATCGCCCGGCTGGCACTGCAGGTAGTCGCAGATGGCCGCCAGGGTCTCAAAGCGCACGCCCTTGACCTTGCCGCTTTTGAGCAGGGGAAGATTGGCCTCGGAATGCCCCGTGCGCTGCCGATCGCGCGACTTCACCTTGCGGCGCACCAGCATTTCATCCGGTCACAACAACGGCATGCTGCTCCCCGTTAGCGACGCATCGGCTCGCCTGCAGCGGCAGCCCTCGGCCGCCTGGGCCAGCAGCGCATCATGAGGCCGACCACCAGCACGTTGAGCCTCGAACGATCCCAGGCCCAGCGCGATCAGCCCTCCGTTCTGCCCCTGAAGCCAGCCACACAGCAACGCCGTCACGCCCACCTGGAAATCACACGCACAAACACGCCAAAGCCCCACCCCACTCCGCCAACCCCCACCACCCGCGCCAAACACCTCGCCCCCAAAACGCCGGCAAATGTGCACACACGCACCCAACAGCTGCAGCAAGCACTCCAACCCACGCCCACCCACCGCCACTCAGCTCCTGCTCGGCGGCGCGGCCCAGCAGCGGCCTGCGGGGCACCACCGTCACCGGCATCCGCCCGCCCAGCCACCTTGCTCCCATGGCCGCCCACCGTGCCACGACAGCCGGACCCCAGCGCCACCGCCCACTAGCGCCACAAGCCCCCACGTCATGCCGCCAAACGCGGGGCTCTACGGGTGAGGGCAGACAAAGACGAATGCAACATCAACATCCGCCCCAAATTTTCTGTAAAACAATAGTATGTACTGCCATACAGACATTTTTGACCATGCCTTACCCAAAATTTGATTTGATCCGCAACCCGTTTCGCTGGCCCCCTGTTCTGCGGCAGCGGCTCGCCTGCGGCAGCGGCCCGTGTCATCGCTGTGGAAGCTGCGCAGCCTGACCTGGAGACGCGGACCCTTCTGCACTCGCGCTGCCGTGGTCCACCCCACCGGCCTAAACTGCGCGGCGACGCGCCCTGTCGGTTGCCGTGTCGCGCCAGGTGCGCCTGCCAGGCGGCGCCGCCCACCGAACGCCTGAGAACGCTCCGCTGCAAGAACTCGCAGCACGGCCAGCTCGCGCCCTGCAGGCCGACAACCCCCGCCCCACCATCGGCGCATCGACCCTCGTCCCCCCGAGAGGGGCCAAGCGCTCCCACCAAGGCGCTGGGCTGGACAGCGCCGACAGCGGGCCGCGCGACTGCCCTGCGGCTTGACCGCCGGTGCGCGGCGGCGCTCGGCGCAGACGGTGACCACATTGATGCGTTTTACGGAGCCGGGCGAGACATCCCGCCCTGCCAACATGGACCTGGCCGAAACCTGCCGCAGCCGAACTGAAAACTCGCTTTCCATTGCACCAAAAGCCATGCGGGGGCCATCTCAGCGCCCTTCAGGGGCGAAGTCTCCCGCCGCATCTGCGTGCGCCATCCGTTGCTTGCGCGCACCATTCCGGTCAGAACGCGACGGCGTGCCCGTCCTTGCGCGGGTCGGAGCCTGCGATGTAGCTGCCACCGTCACGCAGCACAAGCTGGGCGCCGCCGAAGGCGAAGACGCCATTGCCCTCTTCCACCGTGACCTCGTGACCGCGCGCACGCAGCGCGGCGACCACCGCCGGATCGAATGCCGGCTCCACGGCCACGCCCTTGCCGCCCGTCACGCGCCAGCGCGGGGCGTCGGCAGCGGCCTGCGGGTTCTGGCCGTAGCGCAGCACGCGCAGGGCCATCTGCAGGTGGCCCTGGCTTTGCATGGGGCCGCCCATCACGCCAAACGCCATCTGCGGTGTGCCGTCGGCATGCATGGCAAACGCCGGGATGATGGTGTGCGAGGGGCGCTTGCGCGGGGCCACCTCGTTGGCATGGCCGGGGGTGAGCGTGAAACCATGGCCCCGGTTTTGCAGGCTGATGCCGGTGCCCGGCACGACCACGCCCGAACCGAAGCCCATGTAGTTGGACTGGATGAACGAGACCATCATGCCCGAGGCATCGGCCGCAGCCAGGTACACCGTGCCACCGGGGCGTGGCGTGCCGTGGCCGGGGTCGCCGGCCTGCGCGGCATCGATCAGCTGTGCGCGCTGCGCCAGGTAGTCGGCGTCGAGCAGGTCGCGCGGCGTCACCGCCTGCATGGCATCGATGTCGGCGTTGTACTGGTGCAGGTCGGCCAGCGCGAGCTTCATGGCCTCGATGCTGGCGTGCACCGTGTCCACGTGGTCCAGCGGCTGGCCGCCGATGCCGTGGGATTCGAGCATGCCCAGCGCCATCAGCGTGGCGATGCCCTGGCCGTTGGGCGGGATTTCATGGACCACCGAATCGCCAAACCGCTGGCTGACGGTGCCCACCCAGTCGGCCTGGTGGGAGGCCAGGTCGTCCAGCGGTCATCGCACCGCCATGGGCCCGCGAGTGGGCCACCATGCGCCATCGGCGAGCATGCCCCGGTAGAAGGCCTCGCCCTCGGTCTCGGCAATCAGCTCCAGCGTGCGCGCATGGGCTTCGCTGCGAAAGACCTCGCCCGCCCGGGGCACGCGGCCGCCCAGGTACTCGAGCATGAAGCACTCGGCAAAACCCGGCTGCGTGCCCAGCTTGGCCGCGCCCAGCGCCCACAGGCGGGCGATGGTGGGCGACACCGGAAAGCCGTTGCGCGCGTAGTCGATGGCGGGCTGGGCCAGCTGCGCAAACGGCAGCTTGCCCAGGCGCTTGGACAGGGCCACCCAGGCCGACACGGCACCGGGCACGGTGACGGCGTTCCAGCCCGTCTCGGGCAGGCCACCGCGCTCGGCGAAGTACGCCGGTGTCCACGCGGCGGGCGAACGTCCCGAGGCGTTCAGGCCGTGCAGCTCCTTGCCGTCCCACACGATGGCGAAGCCGTCGCTGCCCAGGCCGCAGCCCGTGGGCTCGACCACCGTGAGGGCCATGGCGGCCGCAATGGCGGCGTCCACCGCGTTGCCGCCCGCCAGCAGCATGCGCAGGCCCGCCTGCGCGGCCAGCGGCTGCGAGGTGGAGACCACGTTGCGCCCCATGACCGCGCTGCGTTGGGAGGCGTAGGGAAGGGACCAGTCGAGGCCCATGGGGGATTCATGAGCGTTCTGACTCCGCCCGCTCGCGCGGCGCCGCGGCGCCGGGCCGCCCCCCCCGCCCGCGCGAGCGACTCATCGGATTGCACTCCACCGTTATCTTGTGCTGGCGAATCACCGTCGCCCAGCGTTTGCTGTCGGCCTGCACCATCGCATCAAACTTGGCGGCCGTGCTGGGCGCAGCGGGCTCCACGCCGAGTTTGGCCAGGCCTTCGGCCACTTCGGTCGACTGCATGGCCTTGGCAAAGGCCTTGTGGATGCGGTCCACCAGTGCCGGCGGTGCGCCGGCCGGCAGGTACACGCCGAACCAGGTCACCGAAGAATACCCGGGCAGGCCCGATTCGGCCATGGTGGGCAGCTCGGGCGCCAGCGCACTGCGCTTTTCGCTGGTCACTGCGAGGGCGCGCAGGCGGCCGCCCTTGGCGTGCGGCATGCCAGTGGGCAGCGAGTCGAACAGCACGTGCGTCTGCCCGGTCACGAGGTCGGGGATGGCCAGGGCCGTGCCCTTGTAGGGCACATGCATCATCTCGATGCCGGCCTGGGCGCTGAAGGCCGCGGCGTTCAGGTGCACGATGGTGCCGTTGCCGCTGGTGGCGTAGTTGAGCTTGCCGGGGTGGGCCTTGCCGTAGGCAATGAGCTCACCCACCGTCTTCACGGGCAGCGAGTTGGTCACCAGCAGCACGCTGGGTGCGTCGGCCAGGTGGGCGACGGGCGTGAAGTCCTTGCGCGGGTCGTATGCCAGCTTGGGCATCAGGTGGGGCGAGATGGCGTGCGTGCTGCTGGTGGTCAGCAGCAGGGTGTAGCCGTCGGCCGGCGCCTTGGCGGCCTCGGCCGTGCCCAGGGTGCCGCCCGCGCCGGGCTTGTTGTCCACCACCAGCTGCTGGCCCAGGTCGGCCGCCACGCGCTGGGTGACCACGCGGGCCACCAGGTCGGTGGCGCCGCTGGCCGGGAAGGGCACGATCACGCGCACGGGGCGGTCGGGCCAGCTGGCTTGCGCATGCGCCGCCGCCGACACCGCCATCAGGCCAGCCAGGCCCCAGCACACCACGGCCCCAGGAAAAAAGACGCATACAAAGCACTCCCGCAAAGAAATCGGACACAACAGAGGATGGGGGGCCACAGGCTTCATCTTAGGAATGTGCCACGCCTTACTTGACCACCAGCAAATCAGCAAGCAGCTTTGCCGTTATGGCAAACCGGTCGCTTTAGATGATCTACTGCAAACCTCACACCCGGCTCGGCCACCCATGCGCGCCCAACTCCTGCAAGACACCGCCCTGCGCTACTTCCTGGAAGTGGCGCAAAGCGGCTCGCTGACCGAAGCCTCGGCCCGCCTGCATGTGGCCGCCTCGGCCCTGAGCCGCCAGATCGCCGGGCTCGAATCGCAGCTGGGCACGCCGCTGTTCGAGCGCCACCCGCGCGGCATGGTGCTCACGGCGGCTGGCGAGATCCTGGCCACGCATGCGCGCCGCACGGTGCTCGATGCCGAGCGCGCGCTGGGCGAGATCGGTGCGCTGCAGGGCCTGCGCGCGGGCCAGGTGCGCCTGGCCACCTCGGATGCATTCGCCAACGAACTGGTGCCGCGCCTGTGCGTGGAGTTCCAGCGCACGCACATGGGCATCCAGTTCGAGGTCCTGTCCCTGCCCACGGCCCAGGTGCCCGGTGCGGTGCGCAGCGGCGCGGCCGACATCGGCCTGTGCTTCAGCCGCGCGCCGCACAAGGACATCGACGTGGCCTACCGCCAGCGGGCACCGGTGCTGGCCCTGGTGCCGCCCGGCCACCCGCTGGCCGGGGCGAAAAGCGTGACGCTGGCGCGCATGGGCCAGTACCCGCTGGCCCTGCCCCCACCCGAGACCACGGTGCGCCAGATGATCGACATCGTCTGCAGCCGCCAGGGCCTGCAGCTGGCGCCGGTACTGGTGAGCAACCACGTCAAGACCATGCTTCACTTCGTGGCGAACGGGGGTGGGCTGTCGGTGTCCAGCGAGATCGCGGCGCGCCACATGGTGGCAGCGGGCGACATCGTGGCCCTGCCCATCGGCGACCAGGGCATGGACCTGCGCGACCTGGAACTGCAGACCCTGGCGGGCCGCAGCCTGCCCGTGGCGGCACAGGCCTTCCTGGACCTGCTCAGGGAGCGGCTGCCCGCAGCCCCTGGTGATGGGCGACCTATCCGTACGACCTTCGTGCTGCTGGCGGAATTCGCGCGCCTTTCCGAAGTGGCCGTTACCGATGAAAGGCACGGGAGGACGCAGCGCCGACAGCGGCGAGGGGTGGTTGGAAGTGAGCACCAGGTGCCCCCGGTCGGCCGGGATCCACACGCGCTTGGACTGCGCATGCGCGCCCCAGAGCATGAATACCACCGGGCGCTCGCCCTCGGCCACGTGGCGGATCACGGCGTCGGTCAGCTCCTCCCAGCCCTTGCCGGAATGGCTGGCGGCCTGGCCCTCTTCCACCGTGAGGCCGGTGTTGAGCAGCAGCACGCCGTTCTTCGCCCACTTCACCAGGCTGCCGCCCGGCTCGGGCCAGGCAGGGAAAGGCGTACCCAGGTCACGCTGCATCTCCTTGAAGATGTTGCGCAGCGAGGGCGGCAACTGCACACCGGGCGCGACGGAGAACGCCAGCCCCTCGGCCTGTCCACGCCCGTGGTAAGGGTCCTGGCCGAGGATGACCACGCGCACCTGCTCGGGTGGGGTCAGCTCCAGCGCGCGCAGCGGCTTGGGCGGAAAGATCGCGGCGCCGGCGTCCAGGCGCTGCTGCAGAAACGCCAGCAGCGCCTGGCCCGCGCTCGCCCGCAAAGAAGGCGTCGGCCAGCGGCTGCCAGCCGGGCGCCACGGGCCAGTCGGGCGGGTCGGCGCTTTGGAGTTGGGTGGCGGTCTGTGCAGGTGAATTCATGGTCAAACCGTAGGCTCAGGCGCTATGGACAAGCGCCAAAAGCATCAAAACAAGCCCCCTCACCAAACAGCTTCGCCAAGCGCCAGCGCCGGGTCGTCCGCCCGCATGAAGGCTTCGCCCACCAGGAAGGCGTGCACGCCAGCGTCGCGCATGGCCTTCACATCGGCAGGCTTCAAAATGCCCGACTCGGTGACCAGAATCCGGTCCGCCGGCACGTCCTTGAGCATGGAGAGCGTGGTGTCCAGCGACACCTCGAACGTGCGCAGGTTGCGGTTGTTGATGCCCACCAGCGGGGTCTTGAGCTTGAGCGCACGCTCCAGCTCGGCACCGTCGTGCACCTCGACCAGCACCGCCATGTCCAGGCTGCGCGCGATGGCCTCGAAGTCGGCCATCTGGGCGTCGTCCAGGCTGGCCGCAATCAGCAGGATGGCATCGGCGCCCATGGCGCGCGACTCGTAGATTTGGTAGGCGTCGACCATGAAATCCTTGCGCAGCACGGGCAGCTGGCAGCTGGCACGGGCCTGCTTCAGGTAGTCGGGCTGCCCTGGAAGAACTGCTGGTCGGTCAGCACCGACAGGCAGGCCGCGCTCACCTTGCCATCGCCTTCCATGTAGCTTTGGGCGATGTCGGCGGGCTCGAAGTCGGCGCGCAGCACGCCCTTGCTGGGGCTGGCCTTCTTGACCTCGGCGATCACCGCCGCCTGGCCCTTGGCGATCTTGGCGCGCAGCGCGCCTTCAAAGTCGCGCGTGAGCACGCGGCTCTCGGCATCGGCGCGCATGGCGGGCAGCGGCAGGCGCTTTTTGGCAGCGGCCACTTCTTCGTGCTTGACGGCCACGATCTTGTTGAGGATGTCACTCATGGAGGCAACCTTCACCCCCCCCCCCCACCCACCCCCCCCCCCACCCCCCCCCCCCCTCTCCCCAGCCCCCACTCCCCCCCCACACTCCCCTCTCCACCCCTCCTCTCAAATCCCCCCCCTATCACTCCCCTTTATTTCCCCAATCGTCCATTCCAGCCACAGCCCAAAAGACAACATCACCCACCTCCCTCCATCCTCAACTTATCCACCCACACCACACCAACACTCAAAACATCATTCCTCCCCTCTCCGACCCCCCAGATACCCCTCCATCCCCCCTCCCCACCCCCCCCAAACCCCACAGCAACCCCAGCCCAACTCTCCCACTCTCGCATCCTCCCCCCACACCTGACAAGAGCAAGCACACCCTCCATACTCCCCCCCGAGACACCCAGACAGCCACAAAGACCCCCCCCCTATCCCCCCACCTCCCCCCTCCCCCCCCTCCCTCCCCCCTCCCCCCTCCCCTATCCCCCCCCCTTCCCCCCCCCCCGGCGCGCCGCCGGCGGCCGGTCGGCACTCGGTCGCGCACAGACGAGGGTAAGTCGACACCTATCCACCACCCACCCCCCCGGACCCGAGCGCCCGCCGTCGTTCATCATCCCATGGATCCACCCGTTTATATACATATCCATTTCTATCTATCCTACAGTTCCTCCACCACAACGGCCCTCTGTTCCGACTCTCTTCTTCCCAATTTCAACCCCTAAGATAGGAATCATCTATTATACCGCCGGGAATCTCCCCGTATAATCCCCGTGCCCGAGGGTCTGCCGGGCCTGCTGTCTGTGCAGACTGGTGCATGTCCAGCGCCATCCTCACCACCCACCGCACCCGCTACCCCCCACCCGCCACCACCCCCTGCCCTACACACAGCCCACTCCCACCCCCCCCCCCATCCACCACCAAGCGCTATAGATAGATGAAGCACAAATAATAAAAAGGAACCACAGCTCCCCCCCGAAAAGACCATACCCTCATACGCTCACACCGCTCTTCTACACCTCCTCGGGGTACATACACACACGCCCCCCCCCCGCCACCCCCGAGGTCGTTGACATCCCGCACCGTGCGGTGTCCTGCGATTCATGCGGCTGCGGCGCAAGCTGCCAGCGCGTGCGTGCGCGCCACCAGTTGCTCAAGCCGGGCCAGCGCGGCACCCGAGGCAACCGCAGCGCGCGCCTTGGCCAGGCCGTCGGCGATGGAAGTCGCCACATTGGCCGCATACAGCGCGGCGCCGGCGTTCAGGCAGACGATGTCCTGCGCAGCACCGGGCTCGCCCTTGAGCACGCCGATCAGCATGTCGCGCGACTGCTCGGGCGTTTCCACCTTGAGCGCGCGGTTGCTGGACATGGACAGGCCGAAGTCCTCGGGATGCACCTCGTACTCGGTGATCTGGCCGTTCTTCAACTCCCCCACCAGGGTGGCGGCGCCCAGGCTGACCTCGTCCATGCCGTCGCGGCCGTAGACCACGAGTGCATGCTCGGCGCCCAGGCGCTGCAGGGCACGCACCTGGATGCCCACGAGGTCGGGGTGGAACACGCCCATCAGGATGTTGGGCGCACCGGCCGGGTTGGTCAGCGGGCCGAGGATGTTGAAGATGGTGCGCACGCCGAGCTCGCGGCGCACGGGCGCCACGTTCTTCATGGCCGGGTGGTGGTTGGGCGCGAACATGAAGCCGATGCCCACCTCGGCGATGCACTGGGCAATCGCCTCGGGCGTGAGGTTGATGTGGATGCCCAGGGCCTCCATCACGTCGGCGCTGCCGCTCTTGCTCGACACGCCCCGGCCACCGTGCTTGCTGACCTTGGCGCCTGCGGCGGCGGCCACGAACATCGAGCAGGTGGAGATGTTGAAGGTATTGGCCCCGTCGCCGCCGGTGCCCACGATGTCCACCAGGTGCGTGCTGTCGGGCACGTGGACCTTGGTGGAGAACTCGCGCATGACCTGCGCGGCGGCCGTGATCTCGCCGATGGTTTCCTTCTTCACGCGCAGGCCGGTGATGATGGCGGCCGTCATGACGGGCGAGAGCTCGCCGCTCATGACCATGCGCATCAGGTGCAGCATCTCGTCGTGGAAGATTTCGCGGTGCTCGATGGTGCGCTGCAGCGCTTCCTGGGGGGTGATGGACATGGTGTGGTCTCCGTCTCGTGATTTTTCAGGCAGCCGGCCGGTCCGAGAAGGCCAGCTTGAGGCCGAAGCCGATGAACATCGCACCCGCGATGCGGTCGAGCCGGTGCATGCCGCGCTGCACGGCGCCCACGCGGCGGGCCATGAAGCCGGCCGCCAGCGCCCAGCCCATGTTGACGGGGATGGCGTTGAGGTTGAACAGCACCCCGAGCAGCACGAAGGCCAGGGCCTTGCTGTCCGCGCCCGGCGCGATGAACTGCGGCACGAAGGCCAGGAAGAAGATCGCCACCTTGGGGTTGAGCACATTGGTCCAGAAACCGCCCATGAACACACTGCGCAGCGGCACGGCCGCAGCCGGCGCGGCCTGCGCCGCTGCAATAGCGGCACCGCTGCCACCATCACCGGAGGCCTTGGCGAACAGCATGCGCAGGCCCATCCACAGCAGGTAGGCAGCGCCCACCCACTTGAGCACAGTGAAGGCCGTGGCCGATGCGGCCAGCAGCGCGCCCACACCCACGGCGGCGGCAAAGATGTGCACGAAGCAGCCCGCCGTGATACCCAGGCCCGCCACGATGCCCGCGCGCGTGCCTGAGCGCAGCGCGTTCGAGACGATGTAGAGCACGTCCGGCCCGGGCGTGAGGTTGAGCAGCCAGCCGGCCGCGATGAACATCAGCAGTTGGTGCGTCTCGATGATCATGGACGGGGCTCCAGGAAGTTCTTGAGCATGGCGTGGCCGTGCTCGGTGAGGATGCTCTCGGGGTGGAACTGCACGCCCTCGATGTCCAGCGTCTTGTGGCGCACGCCCATGATCTCGCCGTCATCGGTCCAGGCGGTCACGGCCAGCACCTCGGGGCAACTGGCGCGTTCGATGGACAGCGAGTGGTAGCGGTTCACAGTGAACTTCTCGGGCAGGCCCGCGAACACGCCCTGCTGCGTGGTGGTGATGACGCTGGTCTTGCCGTGCATGAGCTGCTGTGCGCGCACGATGCTGCCGCCGAAGGCCGCGCCGATGGCCTGGTGGCCCAGGCACACACCCAGAATGGGCAACTTGCCGGCGAAGTGCTGGATCGCAGCCACCGAGATGCCGGCCTCGGTCGGTGAGCACGGGCCGGGCGAAATCACCAGCCGGTCGAGCTGGCCCGCGGCCAGGCGCTCGGCAATCTCGTCCACCGTGATCTCGTCGTTGCGGTGCACCTCGACCTCGGCACCGAGCTCGCCGAAATACTGCACGATGTTGTAGGTGAAGCTGTCGTAGTTGTCGACCATCAAGAGTTTCATGCAGCGCTCCCTGCGGTCTGGCCCGCGTCGCTGGCGTGCCCGGCGCGCAGGCGCGCGAACTCGCGGTGTTCGTAGGCAATGGAGGCTTCCATGATGCCGCGATAGATGGTTTCCATCACGTCGGGCTGGCCGCCTTCGCGGAGCGCTTGCTCGCGCACCCGGTCCACAATGGCCTGGATGCGGGCCTCGTCGCGCACCTGGGTGTCGCTTTGCTTGATGCGCGCGGCCTGGGTCATGTAGCCCGTGCGCTGCACCAAGAGCGGCACGAGGATGTCGTCGAGTGCGTCGATTTCACGGCGCACGTCGGCCATGGTGGTGCAGTGCTGCACCTGGTCGATGCTGCGGCCCATCATTCCAGGCCCTCCTCGACGAGCTCCGCGGCGCGCAGCAGGGCGCGCGCCTTGTGCTCGGTTTCCTTCCATTCGAGCTCGGGCACCGAGTCGGCCACCACGCCGGCCGCCGCCTGGACGTAGAGCGTGCCGTTCTTGACGATGCCGGTGCGGATGGCGATGGCCACGTCCATGTCGCCGGCATAGCTCAGGTAGCCGCAGGCGCCGCCGTACAGGCCGCGCTTGGTGGGTTCGAGCTGGTCGATCAGCTCCATGGCATGCACCTTCGGCGCACCGGTGAGCGTGCCGGCCGGGAAGGTGGCCTTGAGCACGTCGATGGCGGTCATGCCATCGTTGAGGATGCCTTCGACATTGCTCACGATGTGCATCACGTGGCTGTAGCGCTCCACCGCGAAGGCCTCGGTCACCTTCACGGTGCCGGTCTTGGCGATGCGGCCGATGTCGTTGCGCGCCAGGTCGATCAGCATCACGTGCTCGGCGCGCTCCTTGGGGTCGTTGATGAGTTCGACCTCGGCGGCCTTGTCCTTCTCGGGCGTGGCGCCGCGCGGGCGCGTGCCGGCCAGCGGGCGGATGGTGATCTTCTGCCCGTCCGGCGTGCTTTCCTGGCGCACCAGGATCTCGGGGCTGGCGCCCACCACATGGAAGTCGCCGAAATCGTAGAAGTACATGTACGGCGAGGGGTTGAGCGAGCGCAGCGCACGGTACAGCGACAGCGGGCTTTCGGTGTAGCGCTTGTGGATGCGCTGGCCCACCTGCACCTGCATGAAGTCGCCGGCGGCGATCAGCTCCTTGGCCCGGTCCACGGCGGCCAGGTAGTCGGCCTTGGCGAAGTCGCGCTGAGCGGGGTGGCTCTCGGTGGGTTTGACCACCGGGGCGCTGACCGAATACTTCAGTTGCTCCTTGAGCTCGCGCAGGCGCTTCTTGGCCTTGGCATAGGCTTCGGGCGTGGCCGGGTCGGCGTAAACGATGAGGTAGAGCTTGCCCGAGAGGTTGTCGATGACCGCCAGCTCCTCGCACTGCAGCAGCAGGATGTCGGGGCAGCCCAGGGTGTCGGGCGGGCAGGTGGCCTCCAGCTTCTTCTCGATGTAGCGCACCGCGTCGTAGCCGAAATAGCCGGCCAGGCCGCCGCAAAAGCGCGGCAGGCCGGGGCGCAGCGCCACCTTGAAGCGCTTTTGGTAGGCAGCGATGAAGTCGAGCGGGTTGCCCTCGGCGGTCTCGACCACCTGGCCGTCGGTGACGACCTCGGTGCGCGCTGCGGCACCAAAACCGCTGGCGCGCAGCAGGGTGCGCGCCGGCAGGCCGATGAAGCTGTAGCGCCCGAAGCGCTCGCCGCCCACCACGGATTCGAGCAGGAAGCTGTGCTTGCCGCCCTCCTTGGTGCGCGCCAGCTTCAGGTAGAGCGAGAGCGGGGTTTCCAGGTCCGCAAAGGCTTCGGCCATGAGCGGAATGCGGTTGTAGCCTTCGCCGGCCAGGCTTTTGAATTCGAGTTCAGTGATCACGGGGAGCGCTCCCAGCTGTCACAGCGCGTGTCCCCGCCAGTGGGCATTGGGGGCGCTGCGGTTCATTCAATCGGCCCTGCAAAAGGGCCACGGGTGCACGCTGGGGCGGATCGCCCAGGTGCCATCAGGCGTTCAGGCAGACAGGCTGACGCCAGGGCCAGGCTCCCCGGTCGCTGCAACCTGTGATGAACACGTGGTGAATGAACATGGGCCAAAGTGTAGCAAAGGTCTTGGCGCTTTCGGCTTTTTGGCATGCAATCACCATGAAGAACCACTCGAAAACCCTGTTGCGCCCGCCCCTCGGTCTTGCAACAATTAGAAACGAACGGTCGTTCTATTTTGAGGAGACAAGCATGAACAAACTGGTGCGATGCGCTGCACTCGCCGCCGCATGCCTTCTGGCCGGGGCCGCCATGGCCCAGCCCATCACGGTGTCCAACGTGAAGTACGACGAAACCACCCAGGTGGCCGACAGCACCCTGCAGCTCAATGGCGCGGGCGTGCGCTACAAGGCGGTGTTCAAGGTCTATACCGCCGGGCTGTACCTCGAGAAGAAGGCCGGCACGCCGCAGGAAGTGGCAAGCCAGAAGGGCCCCAAGCGCATGAGCATCACCATGCTGCGCGAGATCGATTCCACCGAGCTGGGCAAGCTGTTTTCGCGCGGCATGGAAGACAACATGGACCGTGCGGCCTTCTCCAAGCTGATTCCCGGCGTGCTGCGCATGAGCCAGATCTTCTCGGACCACAAGAAGCTCATGGCGGGCGACCAGTTCCAGGTGGACTGGATTCCCGGTACGGGCACCGTGATCACCGTCAAGGGCAAGCCCCAGGGAGAGCCCTTCAAGGAGCCCGAGTTCTTCAATGCCCTGATGGGCATCTGGCTGGGCAACGCACCGGCCGACTGGAAACTCAAGGACGCGCTCCTGGGCAAGCAGCCCGCCTGATCCCACCACGCAAGCCCTTGCGGGAAAGCACCTAGCCGCTTCTGTCACCCGGCAGACACCGCGCCTGCAAACCGCAGGCGTAACCTAGCAACGCCATCCGCACCACGCTGCTGCCGGGCCTTCTTTGCGCCACCCGCGCCCCGGAGCGATCCGCCGACCACCCTCGCCCTTTGACCCTGCACCTTCGTTCGCGCGCCTGACCACACCATGAAACCAAGCAATCTTTCCGTCGGCCTGCGCCTGGGCCTGTCCTTCGGCGCCATCCTGCTCATCACGGCGCTCATCGCCGCCACCGGCATATGGCGCATCGCCAGCCTGCAGGGCGCCAGCGAGCGCGTGGCCACGCAGGAGATCGAGCAGCAGACCCTGGTGGAGAACTGGGCTGCCGACATCCGCCTGAACTGGGTGCGCACCGAGGCCTTCCTCAAGGCCATCGACCGCGACTACATGGAAAAGCTCACGGCCGACACGCAGGCCACGGCCCAGGGCATCGAGGCCAAGGTCAAGCGCATCGAAGGCCTGGTGCAGGACGACAGGAACCGTGCGCAGCTGGCGACCATCGCCGCAGCCAGCAAGGCCTATGGCGACAAGCTCGCCGAGATCCGCGAACTGCACCGCGGCGGCGAACCCAATGTGCCCACGCTGGTGGACAAGGACCTGCGCCCCCTGGCGGACCAGTACCTCAAGAGCCTGGACGACCTGCGCACGGCCATGGCCACGCAGCTGGCCGCCAGCCAGAGCGATACCGGCATGCTCGCCAAGGCCAGCCAGGTGCTGCTGGGCGTGGGCACGCTGATCGCCGTGGCGCTGGGCGCACTGCTGGCCTTCACCGTCACGCGCTCCATCGTGCGGCCGGTGCAACTGGGCCGGCAGGCCGCCGAGAGCATTGCCGATGGCGACCTGACGCATCCCATCAGCACCACGCGCAGCGATGAGACCGGCCAGTTGCTGCAGGCCCTGGCGACCATGCAGTCGCGCCTGGCCACCATCGTGGGCAATGTGCGCCACAGTGCGGAGGGCGTGGCCACCGCCAGCGCCGAAATCGCCTCGGGCAACAACGACCTGTCGGCGCGCACCGAGCAGCAGGCCTCGGCGCTCGAAGAAACCGCCGCCTCCATGGAAGAGCTGGGCTCCACCGTGCGCCAGAACGCCGACAACGCACGCCAGGCGAACCAGTTGGCGATGAGCGCTTCGACCGTCGCCATCCAGGGCGGCCAGGTGGTGGCCGAGGTCGTGGACACCATGAAGGGCATCAACGACAGCAGCCGAAAGATCGCCGACATCATCAGCGTGATCGATGGCATCGCCTTCCAGACCAACATCCTGGCGCTGAACGCGGCCGTGGAAGCCGCGCGCGCTGGCGAGCAGGGCCGCGGC
Organism: Acidovorax sp.; assembly: GCF_034519795.1. Classification (GTDB taxonomy): domain Bacteria; phylum Pseudomonadota; class Gammaproteobacteria; order Burkholderiales; family Burkholderiaceae_C; genus Acidovorax. The sequence goes on along the minus strand of NZ_JAXHOB010000003.1, from coordinate 83,679 downwards.
TTTGCCGTGGTGGCAGGCGAGGTGCGCAGCCTGGCGCAGCGCAGTGCCGAGGCGGCCAAGGAGATCAAGGGCCTGATCGGCACCAGCGTGGAACGCGTGGAGCGCGGCAGCGCCCTGGTGGACCGGGCCGGCGCCACCATGAGCGAGGTGGTGGCATCGATCCGCCGCGTGACCGACATCATGGGCGAGATCAGCGCCGCCAGCAGCGAGCAGAGCTCGGGCGTGGGCCAGGTGGGCGAGGCCATCACGCAGATGGACCAGACCACGCAGCAGAACGCCGCGCTGGTGGAACAGAGCGCGGCAGCGGCCGACAGCCTGAAGACCCAGGCCGGGCAGCTGGTGGAGGCGGTGGCCGTGTTCCGGCTCGGGGCGGGCCATGCCAGCGCGGCGCAGTACGCTGCGCCTTCACCACGCCCTGCCAGCAATGCCTCGCGCCTGCTTGCGGCGAATGGGCAGCGCCGCATCGCGGCCTGAGCAAAACGACGCGCGGACAGCGGCGCAGCGCAGCGCGGCCTGTCCAGGGTTCAGGTTTCGGCCGAGAATTCCCCGAGCGCATCCACGAAGCCATCGGCATCCACGGCCCGCACGGGCTGGCCGTGGTTGTAGCCGTAGGTCACCAGCACCACCGGGCAGCCAGCAGCGCGTGCAGCCTGCGCGTCGTTGCTCGAATCACCGAGCATCAGTGTGCGCGCGGGCGTGCTGCCCAATGCCTCGCAGGTCTTGAGCAGAGGCAGCGGATCGGGCTTCTTGCGCGCGAAGCTGTCACCCCCGAACACCTGCGAGAAATAGCCGTGCAGCCCCTTGGCCTGGAGCAGGGGCACGGCAAAGTCCGTGGGCTTGTTGGTCAGGCAGGCCAAGCGCAGGCCTGCGGCCTGCAGCGCCTGCAGGCCGGCCACCACACCCGGGTACACCTGGGCGTACTGGCCGTTGATGGCCAGGTAGTGCTTCTGGTAGCTGGCCCAGGCCGCAGGGTACAGCGATTCGACCTGCGCCGCATCGACCGACTGGCCCTGCGATGCCAGCACATGGCCCAGCACAGATCGCAGCAGGTGCTCCGAGCCCTTGCCCACCATGTGCTCGATGTGCTCGACCCCAATGGACGGCAGCGCAAGTTCGCGCAGCATGCGGTTGAGCGCCTCGGCAAAGTCCCCGAGCGTGTCCACCATGGTGCCGTCCAGGTCCACGATGGCAGCGTCCACGCGGGACAGCAGGGCGGACAACGGTGGCAATGCGTACATGCGGAGGGCTCCTTGGCGGTCAGATAGAAAAAGCCGGGCAGCGCTGCCCGGCCTTGGCGAGTTTAAGGCTGCCCGCTTACCGCAGACTCAAGGTCTGGCGCTTCCAGGCCGGGTCCTGCCAGCGCTGGAACAACGGCAGTGCGGCCACATCGCCGGTCACGCGCTCGGTGGCCAGGCCTTCGAGGCGCACGATCTCGAAGCTGCGGCGGTAGCGGCCCTGGCCGCGGGCCTCGCGCGCCACCAGCATCTGCTGGCCGCCGGGCACCCAGCCGGCCCATTCGGCCACGCCGGTCTCGGGCGTGGTGGCCGCAGGGGGCAGCACGTCGACCAGCCAGCCCTCGGCCGTCTTGCGCAGTACCCACAGCTCGCGCCAGCCTTCCAGAGGCTGCACGGCCAGGGCCACGGCCGTGCCCTCGCGGTTCACACTGGCCGAAGCGGCCCAGACCACGCCGTAGGTGCAGCGGCGCAGCAGCGGCGCCTTCACCCCCTTCTGGGCATCGACCAGCAGCACGCAGGTCTCGCCAGGCGCACCGGGCTCGGTCAGGATGCCCGGGCGGTTGCCCTGGGCGGCGGGCAGGCTGGAGGGAACCAGGGCCCAGCGCACGGCGCCCACGCGCATGGCGGCGTCGTTGTAGGCCGGCTGGTCTTCGTCGGGCAGCTCGTTCTTGCTGACGCCAGACAATTCGGCCAGGGCACGGGCCGCAGCGGCGGACACCGGGGCACCCGCGGCATCCTTGCGCGCCTGCTGGAAGGCCAGGGCACTCCACACGCTGGCGCGGCGCATCTGGATGCGGTTGCGCACATAGGACGGCAGGCCCGCCACGTCCACGCGCTCAAGCACCTGCGACTGCCATTCCTGCACACGGGCACGCTCATGCGCCGGCAGGTCGGGGTTCACGCACTCGGGCCGCGTCAGCGCCAGGGCGGCGCGGGCGCGCTGCCCGGCATCGGCCACGGGCATGGCCAGCACGCGGCGAAAGGCCTCGCCGTCGTAGCAGACCTGCATGCGGCCTTCGACCTCGTAGGTGGTGAAGCGCACGCCGTAGCCGTTGGCCACGTCCAGGTGGGCCGACAGCGTAGCACCCGAGGTCTTGCCCGGCACAGCGGCCGAGGCGCGGCGCGCGAGCCGGTCGGCCAGCGTGCCCAGCGCATCGAAGGCCTGGGCACCCTGCTCGCCCGCCAGCGCACTGGCCGGCGCGGCCTGCAGGTAGGCCGCGGTGATGCCGATGCCCAATGCTTCGGCGCCCGGGGTGTCGCGCACGAAGCGCAGCACCGACAGCAGCGCCGGGCCTTCGGCTTCATCGAGCGCCACGCGGCGCACGTCGCTGGTGCGGATGAAACCGCCGCGCTCGCGCTTGTGGTCCCAGACCTGCAGGTAATCGAGGCGCTCGCCGCGCACTTCGAGCACCTCGCCCTGCCATAGGGCGGACTGCTGCTGGGCCGAATCGCGCGGCGCGGCGCGCAGGCTGGCCTGGTCCTGCACGACGATGGCGCCGCCCAGGGCGCTGGCGGGCGCAGGAGGCACGGCGGCGGTGGCGACCATGGTCGCGGCGCAGGCGATGGCCGCGACGAGCGTCAGGGTGGTGCGGTCCATGTTCATTGCTCCATGGCTTGGGTCGTGGAGACGTCATCGGCAGCGGCCTGCGCGGCCACGGCCTGGACATTGCGGTTGCCGCCCAGCAGCGCGGCACCGATGAAGTCGCCGTTGGTCGGAGGGGGCGCGATGATGACCTGGATCTTGTCGGACAGCTTGTCGGCCAGCGTCTTCTGGATCAGCAGCGGGTGGCGCGTGACCAGCGCGCCTTCGCGCGCCATCTGCTCGGCGTTGACCTTGCCGATGCGGTCCATGCGGTAGGCCTCGGCCTCGGCCAGCTTCTGGCGCGCATCGGCCTCGCCGTTGGCTTCGATGCGCCGGGCCTGGGCGTTGCCTTCGGCGGCCTTGATGCGCGAGACCTTCTCGGCTTCGGCTTCGAGCTGGCGCTGCTCGATCTGGCGCTGCTTGAAGGGCAGCACGTGCTTCATGGCTTCTTCCTGGGCACGGGCGGCGATCACCTGTTCGCGGGCGGCGGCTTCGGCGGCCACTTCGCGGCGCACCTTGTCGGCGCTGGCGTCGAGTTCGGTTTCCTTCACGCGCTTGTCCTTGAGCTCCAGCGTGTAGCGCATCTTCTCGGAGGCCAGTTCCTCGGCCAGCAGGCTGTCCATGCCGCGGCGGTACTCGGCGGGCAGGTCCACCTTGCCGATCTGCACATGGCGCAGCAGCACGCCATCGGCGGCCAGGCGGGTGCGCAGCTCGGTCTCGATGATCTGCTGGATCTCGGCGCGCTTGGAGGAGAAGATCTCGCGCACCGTGTAGCGGGCGAACACCTTGTAGATCAGGCCCTGCACGGCAGGCTCGACGATCTCGGCGCCAATGTGGTCGGGCAGGTTACCCGAGCGCGCGGCCATGGCGGCCGGGTCCAGCGCGTAGCGCACGCTCAGGTCCAGGCCGAAGGACAGGCCCTCGACCGACTGCAGCGGCGCGCCGCCCGTGGCCTGGCGCATCTGCTCGGGGCGGTAGGTCTGGTCGCGCAGGGTGAACACGCGCACGCTGTGCAGGCCGGGCAGCACCCAGACGCTGCCATCGCGCCACTGGCTGACCGCGCCGGTGAACTGGTTCACGCGCACACCGAGCTGGCCCTGGTCCAGGTACTGCACCGGGGGGTTGCGGTACACCATGGCGCCCGCAGCCACCACGGCCGTGCCGGCCACCAGCCAGCCCAGGGCACGGGGCGATGGCAGGGCCAGAGGGCGGGTGGCAGCGAGAGGGGCGCTCGCAGCGATCTCGTCCTCCACGCCGTCCAGGGTGGGTTCCACGGCAGGCGCGGCGGCAGGGGTGCGGCGCAGGGCACGGGTGATGCGGTTCCAGGTGGCTTTCATGGTGTCTTCCCTCGTTGATTCGGTGCGGTGGGTGGTGTCTCTGCGGCGCTGGATTTCCGTGCTGCATTGGTGTCCCATTCTTCGCATTCCCCCCGGAAGCAACAATGCGGCGCACCCACCAAAGCGCTCACGCCCGCAGTGCAAACGCTCCGTCCACGGAAGAAAAACTCACACCGCTGCCGGCGGGCGGCCGGGATAATCCCTGCACCACCACTCGCAGAACAGCCCCATGACCCGCATTGCCGTGATCGAAGACGACCTGCCCACCAGCAACCAGCTGGCCGGCTGGATCCGCAGTGCGCGCAGCGGCATCGTGGTCGACCAGTGGTTCACCCGTGACGAAGCCGAGGCCGCCCTGGCGAGCGAGCACTACGACGCGGTGGTGCTGGACATCGAGCTCGGCCGCGAGCGCCATGCGGGCGTGGCGCTCATCAACGCCATCAACAAGCTGCGCCAGGGCACGCCGGTGCTGGTGGTATCGGCCATGCCGGCGGCCATCTACCGCAGCATCATGAAGGCGCTGGACGCCTGGGACTACCTGCAGAAGACGACCTTCGAGGAGGCCGATTTCATCGAGACGTTTCTCGACATCCTGCGCACCACGCAGGTGGCCGCGCCAGCCGCTGTCGCGGCGGTCGCGCCCGGCGATGCGCTGGTGCTCGACCCGCTGTGGCAGCGCACCCCCACCTGGCGCGGCGAGCGCATCAACCTGCCGCTCACGGCGCAGCGCATCCTGGCCACCTTGCACCAGCGCAGCGGCGAGGTGGTGTCGTACGACGAGCTGTTCGAGGTGGTCAAGAGCGGGCGCAACCGCGACAACGTGCGCAAGCATGTGAGCACCATCCGCGAGGCCCTGCGCGAGGTGGACCCTGCGTTCGAGGGCATCGAGAACGTGCCCATGCGCGGTTTCCGTTGGGTCGGCTCGCCGCTGGCACAAGGCCGGCTGAAGACGTGATGATCAAGCGCCTGCTGCGCCCCGGCCTGGAGATGCCCCGGCTCGAAATGCCGCGGCTGGGGCTGCCGGCCTTTCGTCTGCGCATCCTGGTGCGCAGCGTGTTCATCCTGCTGGCGGTGGCCACCGTGGCGCTCAGCGTGGTGCTGCTGCGCGAGGAGAAGGAGCGCGCCTGGCAGAGCTACCAGCATGGCTTTCAGCGCAGCCAGGCGGAGGTGATGGCGCGGCTGCGCCACCCCGCAGGGCAGCTCGCGCTGCTCAACGCCGGCAGCCTGGGCCAGGGAGCCACACCGCTGACGCCCCTGCTGCTGCCCTACTCGGCCATCGACTTCGACGACCAGAACAAGGCCCAGCAGGCGGTGGAGATGGCCGGCTGCTCGGTGCAGTACCCCGACGGCGCCTCGGTCTGCGCGGCCATCGGCAACAACCCGTATGCGGGCGGCTTCATCTACATCGTGGGCAGCTTCTATGCCGGCGAGCTGGCGGCGCGCGAGCGCGGTGCGCTGGACCTGGCAGCCGTGCACCGCGCGCGCGTGACGCTGGACATGCGCGGCACCACCAGCCGCTGGGTGGCACCGTTCGAGGCCATGGCGCCAGCCAGCGGCACGGCGGTCGGCACCATCCCCGGAACGCGTGGCCGGCTCACGGGCTTCGTGGACAACGGCAGCGAGGCGCTCGATATCCGCGCACGCCCGGTGCGCGATTTCCGCGGCTGGCTGTGGCAGAACGGCCAGTGCCGCGACCTGGCCGGTGCGACCCCTGACTGCCTGCGCCGCAGCTTCTATTCCATCCGCCTGCCGGTGGAGCTGTTCCGCGAGGCGCTGTTTCGCAAGGAGCAGCGCCTGGTGTGGCCGCCCGAGGACCTGGGCAGCATGCGCGTGCGCGTGGAGATGCTCGCGCCCGGCGAGGGCCCGGCGCTGTTCGACAGCAACGCCCCCGGCGCCCAGCCCGGCGCCTCGCTGACCGAAGTCACGCGCAGCCTGCTGCCCGGCGAGAAGGTGCAGGTGCGCAAGATGGGTGACGGCGAGGAAAGCACCCTCACCCTCAAGGGCTCGGAGGCACAGGCCGAGCCCTCCGCGCCCTGGCTGATCCGCCTGGTGAGCTGGCTGCCGCTGGACGCACCCGATGCGCGCGCCACGCCGGCGGGCCTGGACATCCTCGATACGCCCACGGGCAACTACGTGGTCAGTTTTACCGGCAACCTGCGCGGGCTGGAGCACGGGCTGGCGGCGGTGGCCACGCGCATGTCCTGGTACCTCGGGGCCATGCTCACCGCGATCGCGCTGGCCTGGCTGGTCGTGGAGGTGGGGCTGCTGCGCCGCGTGACCGCCCTCACCCGGCGCGCGGCCGCCGTGTCCTATAACGTGCAGGACGGGCACATCGGCCCGCGCCTCGGTGACCTCGACGTCTCGGACCTGCGCGGCTCGGACGAACTGGGCATTCTCGCGGGCGGCCTGGCCGACCTGCTGCAGCGCGTGAAGGACGACATCCAGCGCCAGCAACTGCGCGCCCAGCAGGAGCGCGACATGTGGCACGCCGTGGGGCACGAGATCATGTCGCCGCTGCAGTCGCTGATGGTGCTGCATGGTGGGCCGGGCGACCCTGGCCACCGCTATGTGCAGCGCATGCAGCAGGCAGTGCATGTGCTTTATGGCACGGCATCGCCGGCAGAGGCGCTGCAGGCGGCCGACGTGCCGCAGGGGCGGCTCGACCTCGATGCCTTTTTGCGCCATGTGGCGGACAACGCGCATTTCGCGGGCATCGTGGACGTGGTGTACCCAGGAGGCGCAGGCGCCGTCATCGTGCGCGCCGACGAATTTGCGCTGGAGGACGTGGTCACGCACATCCTGCGCAATGCCGACCGCTACCGTCCTGCGGGCACGGCCATCACGCTCACCCTCACGGCCTCGGAATCCACCGCCAGTGCCACGCTGCACAACGTGGGGGCCACGATTGCCGACGGGCTGCTGGGCCGCATCTTCGAACTCGGGGTGTCCGACCCCAGCCTGCCCACCCCCGTGGGCGAAGGGGAACACCGGGGCCAGGGCCTGTTCGTGGCCAAGACCTACATGGCCAAGATGGGCGGTACGATCAATGCGCGCAATACGGCCGACGGAGTGGCCTTCACGCTGACGTTCCAGCGGCTGGGTTGAACAGAAGGCAGCAGGAAGAAGGCGCCACGGCGCACGGCCGGGGTCGGCGCTGTCCGACAGGGTTCAAGGGGATGCAGGGCTACGCTGCATCCATCCTTTTGCAACTCGATTGCACCCCTGAAATTTGCGCCTGGCGCAAGGAGCCCTCCCATGAAACGCATTGCTTTTTTCGCCCCGGTCCTCACTGCTGCCCTGTTGGCAGTTTCTGGCGCCGCGTCGGCCCAGTCGCCATCTTCTGAAGCCACCGCCCGCTACGAGCAGGAACGCCAGAAGTGCATGACCAACAACACCCAGGACAGCATGGCCACCTGCATGCGCGAAGCGACCAACGCGCTGGATGCATCGCGCAAAGGCCAACTGAGCGACCCCGGCCCGATCGCTGCGGCCAACGGCACCGACCGCTGCAATGCCTTCCAGAGCGCGCAGGAGCGTTCAGAGTGCGTACGCCGCGTCGAGAGCAGTGCCGTGAGCGGCTCGGTGTCTGGTGGCGGCGTGCTGCGCGAATCGACCACCACCACGATCATCGTCCCGGCAAAGTAAGCGAAAGTCGCCTGCGGCGGGCTCAGCCCAGTTGCATGCGCATGGCGTCGATGACGCCCTTGTAGTCCGGCTTGCCGAAGATGGCGCTGCCGGCCACGAAGGTATCGGCACCCGCATCCGCCACCCGGCGGATGTTGTCCGTCTTGATGCCGCCATCGACTTCCAGGCGGATGTCCTTGCCACTGGCATCGATGCGGCGGCGCACGTCCTCGATCTTGCGCAGGGCCGAATCGATGAAGCTCTGGCCGCCAAAGCCGGGGTTCACGCTCATGATCAGGATGAGGTCGATGTCGTCGATCACCCAGTCCAGCACATCGAGCGGGGAGGCCGGGTTGAACACCAGGCCGGGCTTGACGCCCTTGGAACGGATGGCCTGGATGCTGCGGTGCACATGGCCCGAGGCATCGGGGTGAAAGCTGATGTAGTCCGCACCGGCATCGGCAAACGCGGCTGCCAGGGCGTCCACGGGCTGAATCATCAGGTGCACATCCACCGGAATGGCGGCGCCATCGGCCGTCTTGGCATGCGGCTTGAGCGCCTGGCACACCATGGGGCCGAAAGTGAGGTTGGGCACGTAATGGTTGTCCATCACGTCGAAGTGGATCCAGTCCGCTCCGGCGGCAATGACATTGCGCACTTCTTCGCCCAGGCGGGCAAAATCGGCGGAGAGGATCGAGGGGGCGATGCGAAAAGGTCGGCTCATGCACCGATTGTCGCAGTTACCATTCGCCCATGCCAAAGTACCAGTTCGACGTGCAAGTGCAGCCCGAGTACCTGCCGGAGCAGTCCGCTCCGGAGACAGGGGTGTTCAGCTTCGCCTATACGATCACCATCACCAATGCCGGGGACACGCCCGCGCAGCTGATCTCGCGCCACTGGATCATCAGCGACTCGCGCGGCCATACCGAGGAGGTCAAGGGCCTGGGCGTGGTGGGCCACCAGCCACTGCTCAAACCCGGAGAGTCCTTTCAGTACACCAGCGGTTGCCGCCTGCGCACGGCCAGCGGCACCATGCACGGCATCTTCCACTGCGTGGGCGAGGAAGGCGAGCCCTTCGATGCCAAGGTGGCGCTGTTCATGCTGGAGGCGATCAACCAGGGCCCCTCGGGCCAGCCCCTGACCGGCCGGGTGCTGCATTGAGCCGCAGTGTCGATCTGGCCAGCATCCTGGCGCAGTTGGACCCGGCCGCCGACCTGGCGCACCGCCATCTGTGGCTGATCGGCCTGCTCGACTGGGTGCGCGGCAAGCGCGACTCGGTGCCCGGCGCCATCGGCCGCCTGCAGCTGTTCCTGGATGCAGTGGAAGCCCGCCCCGAGGCGCAGGCCAAACTCCAGGCCTGGTGGGCGATGCTGGTGGACACGGTGGACATCACCACCTTGCTGGCCGACTTTGGCTTCGCGCCGCGCACGGCCCTGGCCAGCGAGGTGGCCGAGCGCCTGCGCAACAAGCTGCTGCCGGCAAGCCCCGAGACCATCGATGCCTCGGAGCTGTTCATGCTGGCCCTGCCCGGCGGGTTCGACGCCCAGTGGGTGGCCGCGCTGGAAGAAGCCCAGCTCGCCCGCCTGGTGCACCTGCTCGCGCCCACGGACACGGGTGGCGCATCGCGCTGGCAGAAGGCCCTGCTCGATGCCATCACCTACTGCGCCGGGCAGATCCTCTCGACCGGCTTTGCGCCCGAGCTGCGCCTGCGCATGAGCGAGGTGGCGCGCGAATCCCAGCCCTTCCATGCCCTGATCCACGATGTGGAGAGCCTGCGCGTGGAGGTGCTGCATGGCCTGCGCACGCCCGAGCGGCTTGACGCTGCGGTGCAGCGCCTGCGCGAACGGCTGGAGGCCTGCCGCGCAGCCGCCGCCACCGTGTACACGCATTTCGAGGAGAACGGCATCTCGGTCGGCCTGGTGTTCCGCCTGCGCCAGTTGCGCGAGCGCATCCTGCGCGTGCGCCAGTTGCTCGACTGCCTGCTGTCGCCCCAGCCGGCGCTGACGGCGGCCAAACTCATGGCCAACCTGGTGCTGGTGGGGCAGGAGCGGCGCAGCCTGCGCGCGCTGTTTGCCTCCAACTCCTCGCTGCTGGCGGCCAAGGTGGCCGAGCGCAGCGCCGAGACCGGCGAGCACTACATCACCCGCACGGGCGCCGAGTACCGCTCCATGGTGAAAAAGGCGGCCGGAGGCGGGGCCCTGATGGCCTTCACCACGCTGGCCAAGTTCGGCCTGTATGCGCTGGCGCTGTCGGCCTTCTGGGGCGGCTTCTGGGCTGGGGTGAACTATGCCACCACCTTCGTGCTGATCCAGCTGCTGCACCTCACGGTGGCCACCAAGCAGCCGGCCATGACGGCACCGGCCATGGCCGCCAAACTCAAGGAGCTCGGGGCCAGCGATGCCATCGAGTCCTTCGTTGACGAGATCACCCACCTGGTGCGCTCGCAGGTGGCGGCCGTGCTGGGCAATGTGCTCGTGGTCTTCCCGGCCGTGCTCGCGCTGGCCTTGCTGATCACCCAGACCACCGGCGCGCCGGCCATCACGGAAAAGCAGGCCGAGCATGTGTTCGAGTCGCTGCACCTGCTCGGGCCCTCGCTGTTTTTCGCGGCCTTCACCGGGGTGCTGCTGTTCCTGTCGAGCATCATCGCGGGGTGGACGGAGAACTGGTTCGTGCTGCACCGCCTGGACTCGGCCATGCACTACAACCCGCGCATCACCCGGTTTCTGGGACAGGCGCGCGCGGCCCGATGGGCGCGTTTCCTGCGCGAAAACCTCTCGGGCTTCGCGGCCAACATATCGCTCGGCTTCATGCTCGGCCTGGTGCCGGCCATCGCGGGCTTCTTCGGCCTGGGCCTGGACGTGCGCCACGTGACGCTTTCCACCGGCCAGATCGGCGCTGCCTGCGCGGCCCTGGGCATGGCCGTGCTGCACATGCAGGCCTTCTGGTGGGCCGTGGCGGCCATTCCTCTGATTGGCGCGCTCAATGTCACGGTGAGCTTCTACCTGGCCTTCAGCCTGGCGCTGCGCGCTCAGAGCGTGAGCGGCGTGGACCGCTCGCGCATCTACGCCGCCATTCGCCGGCGCCTGGGCTCGGCCCCTTTGAGCTTCTTCGCGCCGGGGCGCGGGCGCACTGCCACCGTACATTGAAGCATTTCGCAACAGATTACTCACAGATCCTTACAAACCTCGAAACTGTCCTACAAGAAGCATGCAGGGAGACCGTTAAATTAGGCCCACCCCTGCAGAACTCGGCCGTTGCGCAAAACCGAAGCGGTTCCTGAGGTCTCTGCGGGGTACGTTAAGGTATCGGAGCGCCAGCCACTGTCGGCTGGGCCATGGCTGTGCGCCATGCCGAGCCGTGCCGATGTGATCTGGCCGGTACTGCCCGGCACGGGCCACCGCACCGGTGGTGCCGTGCTGCCGAAGAATCAACCTGCGGGCGCCTGCTGTGCCCGCGCCATGCAGAGGTCACCTACATGAATGAAATCCTGAGCTTCTGGGCGCAGTGGCTGCGCCCCTCGGCCGGGCTCCCCACGGTGCAATGGTCCCTGCTGCTGGCCGTGGCCGCCATGGCCGGTTACCTGTGCCAGCGCCATACGGGCCTGCCCAAGGTGGTGGGCTATTCGCTGGTGGGCACGGCAGCGGGCCTGGCCGGCTTCAGCGGTGCCCTGTGGCCGCTACAGGGCATCGGCCTGTTCCTGCTGGAGCTGGGCATTGCCCTGGTGCTGTTCGAATGCGGCGGGCGCATCCCGCTGCGCTGGTTCCGCCACAACCCCATGGTGCTGGTACAGAGCATTGCCGAATCCGCGCTGACCTACTTCGCCGTGTACTGGGTGCTGGTCTGGTTCGACCAGCCCACGCAGGTGGCCGGCCCCCTGGCCCTGGTGGCGCTGGCCGCCTCGCCCGCCGTGCTGACGCGCGTGGTGGCCGACACCCGCGCCGCCGGCCCGGTGACCGAGCGCGCCATCGTGCTGGCCACCCTGTCCACGCTGTACGCGCTGACCCTGGGCAGTGCCCGGGCCGAGCAGATCAACCGCCAGAGCCTGACGCTCATCGACACCATGTACCCGGTGGTGGTGGTGCTGGGCGTCTCGGTGGTGGTGGCGGCCGCATTGGCGCTGGTGATGCGCTCGGCGCTGCGCTTCATGAGCCCCACGAGCGAGAACACCTCGATGCTGCTGTTGGCACTGATCGCTGCGGGCACGGCCGTGGCGGCGCACATGGGCGGCTCGGCCCCGCTGGCTGCGCTGCTGGGCGGCATCTTGCTCAAGCAGCTCAACCCGCGCCCCTGGGCCTGGCCACGCCAGTTGGGCAATGCGTCATCGCTCTTGACCATGCTGATGTTCGTGCTGGTCTCCACCGTGGCGGCACAGGCCGACTGGAGTGGCCCCGTGGCCGGCGTGGTGCTGGCCCTGATCGCCGTGCGCCTGGTGGCCAAGGTGCTGGGCGTGGCGCTGGGCAATGTGGGCAGCGGCGCGAGCTGGCGCCAGGCCCTGTGGGTCGGCGGCGCGATGACGCCCATGTCGTCCATCGCGCTGCTGATCGCCTCGCAGTTCGTCGTGGCTTCGCCCTCCACCGGCCACCTGATCGCCCGCGTGGCCCTGCCCGCCATCCTGCTGATGGAGGTACTGGGCGCGGTGATCGCCACCATCGCCATCTACCGCGCTGGCGAGAGTTCAAAACCCTGGGCGCCGCTGTCGAACGCCGCCGCCAGCAGCAACGGAGACAACGCGTGAGCCTTGAAGCCTTCAACCATTCCGAACCGCTGACGCTGGGCGTCGAGCTCGAGCTGCAGCTCGTCAACACCAACGACTACGACCTCGCGCCCTATGCCGAGGACATGCTGCGCCTCATGCACAAGACACCGCTGCCCGGCAGCGTGGTGCCCGAGATGACGAACAGCATGATCGAGATCTCCACCGACATCTGTCATTCGGCCAGCGAAGTGCTGGGCCAGCTCACGCCGATCCGCGATGCCCTGGTCAAGAGCGCCGACAAGCTCAACATCGCCGTGGTGGGCGGCGGCACGCACCCCTTTCAGCAGTGGCACGAGCGGCGCATCTACGACAAGCCGCGCTTTCGCGAGCTGTCGGAGCTGTACGGCTATTTGTCCAAGCAGTTCACCATCTTCGGCCAGCACGTGCACATCGGCTGTCCCGATGCCAATGCCGCGCTGCTCATGCTGCACCGCATGTCGCGCTACATCCCGCACTTCATCGCGCTGTCGGCGTCGAGCCCGTACGTGCAGGGCCAGGATACGGCCTTCGACTCGGCACGCCTGAATTCGGTGTTCGCCTTCCCGCTGTCGGGCCGCGCACCGTTCGCGCTGACCTGGGAAGACTTCACGGCCTACTTCGACAAGATGACGCGCACCGGCGTGGTCAAGAGCATGAAGGACTTCTACTGGGACATCCGCCCCAAGCCCGAGTTCGGCACCATCGAGATCCGCGTCTTCGACACGCCGCTGACCATCGAGCGCGCCGCCGCGCTGGCGGGCTACGTGCAGTCGCTCGGGGCCTGGTTCCTCGCGGACCAGCCCTTCATGCCCGAGGAGGACGACTACCTGGTCTACACCTACAACCGCTTCCAGGCCTGCCGCTTCGGCATGGACGCGGTCTACGTGGACCCGTCCACCGGCGACCACATGCCACTGCGCGAGCACATCATGATGACCATGGACAAGATCGCCAGCCACGCGGCCATGCAGGGCGCGGCCAACGCCATGCACATGCTGCGCACCGAGACCGAAGCCGGCCAGAACGACGCCCGCTGGCTGCGCGAGCGCCAGCGCGAAGAGCAGTTGCTGGCCGAGGTCAGCCGCCAGGCGGCACAGCGCTTTCGCGGCGCTCGCCTCTGAGCTTCGCCTGAAGGCGCAGCCCGGTCCACGCGGTCAGGCGGTACAGCAGGCTGGGCGTCCTCCACAGCGCCTCGTTGCGCAAGCGGTTCGCCCGCCTTACGGCGGCGTCCTTCAGGCGCTGGTAGCTGGCCGGGTCCAGGTCGTCGTGCGGGCTCATGGGTCACATCCTTCGGGGGGCAGCAGGGGATGCAATGACTGTAGGCAGAGGGGCGGTCGTCGGAAACCCCAGCCGCTGCAACGGCGCTTTGCACTGACTGCAAAGGCCGCTCCACCCCGGCAAAAGGCCCGCTACCATTGGCCGATGCGCGATATCCGCTTTGAAGACATGCACCTCTTCGTCCGCGTGGCGGACCTGGGCTCACTCTCGGCCGTGGCGCGCGAGCGCGACGTGCCCGTGAGCCAGGTCTCGCGCACGCTGGCGCGCATCGAGAAGGCCTGCCATGCGCGGCTGATCCACCGCTCGACGCATGGCCTCACCCCCACGGCCGAGGGGCTGACCTTCCTCGAATACTGCCGGCGCCTGACCAGCACCCTGGACGAGCTTGAGGGCGAATTCGCCAACCACCAGAGCGGCCAGGCCAGCGGCTCGGTGCGCGTGGCGGCCAGCTCGGTCATCGCCGAGCACCTGCTGATCCCCAGCTTCGACAGCCTGCAGCAGGCACACCCGCTGCTGCGCGTGGAGCTGGTGGTGGACGACCGCATGGCCGACATGGCGCGCGACGGCATCGACATCGCCATCCGCACCGGCCCGCCCACCAGCGACACCGTGGTAGCGCGCCCGCTGGGCACCCTGGTGCGCCGGCTCTATGCCACGCCGGCCTACCTGCAGGCCCACGGCGCGCCGCAGCACCCGGACGAGCTGCACCGCCACCGGCTCATCACCAACAGCGCGATGGCCCAGCTCAACCGCTGGCCCTTCATCGTCGACGGCGAGCCCCGCGTCGTCGTCGCCGACGGGCATTGGCGCTCCGGCAGCACCGGCATCACGGCGCGCCTGGCACTGCAGGGGCTGGGCATTGCGCGGCTGGCCACGCTGGTGGCCGAGCCGCTGGTGCAGCAGGGCGTGCTGGCCCCCGTGCTGAGCGAGTGGGTGGACGAGCAGCCCTCGCCGATCCACGCCATCACGCTCACGCGCAGGCACCGCCTGCCCAAGATCAAGGCCTGCATCGACCACTGGGCCCAGTGGTTCGGCAGCGGCGTCAGCGCCCTGGGCTGAAGCAACCCGGGCGCGCCTTGGTCACAGGAACACGGCGGCGTCCAGCGGCTGGACCATGCCCACCAGCTCGGCCATGCCCTCCGTGGCGATCGGCAGCTTGGCCACCGCCGCCAGGAAGGCGCCCTGCGTGGCATAGGCCTTGCCAGGGCCGATCAGCGATGCGAACTCCAGCACCTGCTGGGCCGTGGGGGCCACGCCCGTGACGCTCTGGAACAGGAAGCTCACCAGGCCGTCGTTGCCGATGCCGGGGGCCAGCGCATCGATGAAGGACTGGGCCAGTGCGTCCAGGCCCGCCATGCTGTCGGCCTTGTGCACCCACTGGCTCAGGGCCGCAGTGTCGGGCTTCTGGCCGAAGATGGTGTAGGCCAAGGCCAGCATCTGGCCGGTCTTGCCGCCCTCGCTGGTCGCCGTGGGCAGGGCCACGTCGAAGGCAAACAGGCTGCCCTGCAGTTCCACGCGTTCCACGCCGCTCAGGGTGACGGGGCCCGTGGGGGTGTTGATCACCACCTTGCCGCTGCTGTCCTGGCTGATGCCCAGGCGCAGTACGTCGGCCAGCGTGGCGGAGACCACGACCGTGTCCACGCCACTGCCCCCCGTCACCGTGTCGGCACCGCCACCGGTGACCACTCGGGTCAGGGGCAGGTCGGGCACGACGATGGTGTCGTTGCCGCTCGATCCCTGCAACGTGGCAGGCTCGCCAGGCGCCGTGGGGGGAATGACAGGGATGGTCGGCGTGGTGGGCGTGCCACCGCCACCGGGTGCGGGCGTGCTACCGAGGTTCAGACCGATCAGGATCGGGTTGTGGTCGCTGGAGCGGTACGGGTCGGCATTGAAATAGCTCGCGTCCTGCGCGTCGTTCTTGTTCTCCATGTTGTAGTCGAGCAGGGCTGGCTCTTCGGCGTTGATGCCCCACTTGTAGGTGCCGCTCACCTGGCCGGCCAGGCTGCCGCTGGCCAGCGCATGGTCGAGCGAGCCCCACAGGCCGTCGAACGAGTACGAGTTGCCCGTGGACACCTTGCTGTAGCCGTTGGCGGCGAGCTTGGTGATCGGGTCTTCCTTGCCATAGGCATTGAAGTCGCCGACCAGCAGCACGTCGCTGTCGGTGGTGCCGGTGGGCCTGGTGGCCAGCCAGGCCGACAGGTCTTCGGCGGCCTTCACGCGCGCCAGGTTGTTGGCGCCCTGGCCGTCGCCGAGGTCCGGGTCGTTCACGCTGCCCTTGGACTTGAAGTGGTTCACCACCACGGTGAACTCCTCGTTGTCGGCATTCGATTTGAAGGTCTGCGCCACCGGCACGCGGCTGCCGAAGGCCGCCGAGAAGGCGGTGTAGACGGTCGGATCGGCCACGGCCGCCGCGCCCACGGGCGTGACCTTGGCGGGCTTGTAGAGGATGGCCACCATGATGGCGTCGGTGCCGGCGGTCGCTGCGTCGCCAGGGGCTGCGCCGTTGTTGTAGGGCGCCTTGATGTAGGCATAGGTGCCGGCACCGGCCTTGGCGTTGAGCGCGTCCACCAGCGAATCGAGGGCACTGGTGCCGTCGGCAAAGCCGTTGTTCTGCACTTCCATCAGGCCCAGCACGTCGGCGTCCATGCCCACCAGGTTCTCCACCACCTTGGCCTGCTGGCGCGCCAGTTCGGTGGCGTTGGTGGCGCCGCGGCCGGACTGCGTCACGCCGTCGGGCGTGGTGAAGCTGCCGGTGCCCAGCGTGGAGAAGTAGTTGAGCACGTTGGCCGAGCCGACCTTGATCTCGGCATTGCGGATGCTGGCCGGGATGTCGGCGGCGGTAGGGCGGGCGTCGCCCGTGAAGTTCACGGCCTGCGTGGGCTGCACGCGGTAGCTGGTTTCGTGCGGGGCTGCCGCCGCGTCCACCAGTTGGTCCACGATGCCGGTCACGCTCGCCACACCGTCGCCTGCGCGCAAGGTGTTGGTGGCCGACAGCGGCTGCCCGCCGCGGCCGAGATGGCTTGCGGGGTTCTGCGAACCGTTCAGGTCGTCCAGGATGATCTGGTCCTTCTTCAGTTCGGCCAGGTAGTCGGTGTTGCCACTGACGCTGGGCGCATGCAGTTCGGTGTACTGCGACTGCACGGCATCCGAAGTCAGCGTCACCTGGCCGTACTGGCCCAGGTTGTAGTTGTCGGTGACCACCAGTTGGCCGCCGGCCGTGCCGGACTGCACGGTCACCAGCATGCCTTCGTAGGCCTCCCAGCTCACGGCGCTGGCCACGGGCAAGGTCACGACGGCGGCGGCGGGCAGGCCGGCGTTGTCCTGCACCAGGGTGAAGCCCGTGGGGGCAGTGAGCTGGGTCTGGCCACGGAAGTCGGCCACCGTGCCCTTGATGCGGACCTTGTCGCCCACGCTGTTGGCGTCCAGGCCAGCGATGGGCGTGCTGCCGTAGTAGACGAAGATGCCTTCCGAGGTATTGGCATTGCCATCCTGGTCCGCCGTCTCTTCCTGCACGTAGAAGCCCTGCAGATTGGGGGCATAGCCGGTCACGATGCCTTCGATGGTGACGGCGCTGCCCATGAGCAGCGCGGTGTCGTTGCTGCCCTGGATCTCGTGGATCCTGGTGATCGGCGCTTCGTCGGTGCGAACCAGCCCTTGTGCGGTGCCGCCACCGATGATGGTGGTGCCGGCGGACACACCCGACAGCGTGACGGTGAAGGCCTCGTCCTGCTCCAGGCTGGTGTCGCCCTGCACGCCGATGGTGATGGTCTTGCTGGTCTCTCCGGCCGCGAAGGCCACGGTACCCGAGGGCAGCGCACCGCCCACGAAGTCATCGGCCGCCACGGGCGAGCCGCCCGAGCCCGCCACGGCCCATTGCACCGAGGCAGCGGCCGAGGCATCGCCCGCACGCGTCACGGTGAAGGTGTAGTCGGTGGTACCGCTGTTGCCTTCGGGCTTGTCGGCGCTGGTGGCGGCGATGGACACCACCGGGCCCGTGAAGCTCTCCAGCTTGAAGTCGTCCACGCGCCAGCTCGATGAACTGTTGCTCGCCGTGCCAGAGGCCTGGTACTGGAAGCCGAAGTGGACGTTGCTGCCCTGGATGGCCGACAGGTCGATCAGGCCCGAGGGCGTGGTCACCTGGCTGTCTGCCGGGGAGTGGGTATAGGACAGCTGCGTCCAGGTGGCGGCCGTGGGGTCGCCCGAGCCGCTGTAGTTGGTGGAGTAATAGAGCTTGACTTCGGGGTCGGCGATGCCGGTGTCGGCAAAGCGCGTCCAGGTGTTGAAGCTCAGGAACTCGGCGCTCGTGCCGTCGAGGTTGAAGGCCTTGGAGACCAGCCAGTCGTTGGCATGGGCCGTGTCACCGAAGCCGTTGACTTCGGCGGTCTTGGTGGCCGTGCTGTAGTACCAGCTGCTGGCCGCATCGGCATCCTTGCTGAACACCGTGAACTCGTTGAAGCCTGCGGCGTTCTCGAAAGTCTGGGTGTAGCTGGGGGCCGCGCCCGGTGGAAGGGCCGGGGCGCTGGTCAGGCCGGGCGAGCCGATGTTGGCCGGCGTGCCGGACTGCGCAAAGGCACCCAGCTGGCCCGCCACCGCCGCCTTGTAGGTGGGGTTGGTGGTGGACAGGCCATCCCACACGGCCGAGGTGGTGGCCGTGCCGCCGAAGGCCACTCCCGCGTGCTCGGAGCCGGTCACCGCGCCGCCACCGGTCTTGGACATGGGCGCCACCGTGGTGCTGCCATTGGCAAAGGCCGTGCCGCTGTAGTTGATGGCCGTGGCCACCTGGCCGCTGGCGTCCAGGATCACCACACCGTCGCCCTTGCCCAGGCCGGGGCCGCCCACGGCGACGACGTTGGTGTTGGCGTCGAGCCCCCAGGCGGTCTTCAGGGCCGCAGGGTCGGTGACTTCACCGGCCACCACCAGCTTGCCACCGGCAGCGATCTTGGTGCCCGCCGCAAACGTGCCGAGCTTGGCGGGGTCGGCAGCGGAGTCGGTCCACTTCCAGCCCGAAAGGTCGATCTCCGTGGTGCCGTAGTTGTACAGCTCGAAGAAGTCGCCCGGGGTGGCGTTGGAATTGACCTCGGTGATCAGCAGCTTGGGCTGTGGAACCACCAGCGTACCGGGGGAGCCGATGTTGGCCGGCGTGCCGGTCTGTGCGAAGGCCCCCAGTTCGCCCACTGCGGCGGCCTTGTAGGTCGGGTTGGTGGTGGACAGACCATCCCACACGGCCGAGGTGGTGGCCGTGCCGCCAAAGGCCACGCCCGCATGCTCGGAGCCGGTCACGGCGCCGCCGCTGGTCTTGGCCATCGGAGCGACGCTGGTGCCGTTGTTGGTGAAGGCCGTGCCGCTGTAGTTGATGGCCGCAGCCACCTGGCCGCTGCCATTGAGCACCACCACGCCATCGCCCTTGCCCAGGCCGGGGCCGCCCACGGCCACGACGCTGGAGTTGGCGTCCAGGCCCCAGGCCGCCTTGAAGGCGGTCGCATCGGTCACCTCGCCGGCCACCACCAGCTTGCCGCCCGCGGCGATCTTGGTGCCGCTGGCGAAGGTACCGAGCTTCGTGGGGTCGGCTGCGGAATCGGTCCATGTCCAGCCCGAGAGGTCGATCTCTTCGCTGCCGTAGTTGTACAGCTCGAAGAAGTCGCCCGGCGTGGCGTTGGAGTTGACCTCGGTGACCAGCAGCTTGGGCAGGGGCGCGGCCGAGGTGGTGAAATTCAGCGCCGCGTTGCCCGACAGGCCGGTCCAGTTGTTGCCGTAATGGTCCTTGAGGGTGCCGGCAGCCGCTTCGACGTAGTAGGCCGTGCCCACGTCCAGGTCGCTCGCCGGGTTGATGGTCACCGTGTTGAAGGCCACGGTGACCTTGCTGGTGTCGGTCACGGCGATGGTCGCGACCACGCTGTCGTCGCTGACCTTCTTGACCACGAAATCGCCCGTTCCGCGTGCCACGCCTTCGTTGAAGCGCAGCACGATGTCGGCCGTCTTGCCCACGCTGCCGGCATCGTCCGCAGGCGTGCTGCTGGCCAGCGCAGGGCCCGTGCTGTCGGTCACGTTGGCGCCGATCTGCACCCAGTTGCCCATGAACTTCTGCTGTGCTGCGGGCAGGTCCTTGGAGGCGGTTGCGCCGCCCCAGGTGCTGTCGCCATTGTCCTGCAGCAGTTGCACCAGGGTGCCCTGCGCCGTGTTCTGCACGTCGACGATGGTCTCGAAGCTGCCGCCCGTGCCGTCGCGCAGGGCGTCGAGGTTCACGTCCAGCTCGGTGGGGGTGGTGCTCACGCCGTCCCAGCGGAACAGGCGGAAGTCATGGGTGACTTCGGTGCTGGCCGAACCCGAGGGGCCGGCCAGGATCAGGTAGCTGCCGTCGCCGGCCTTCTCGATGGAGCGGACGCCACGGCCACCCAGGTTCAGCTCGAAGGCTGAGCTGACATTGGGCGCGGAGCCCCCTGAGGGATCGACCAGCCCGGCCACGTCCAGTGCCAGCACCACGGCCTTGTCGCGGGTGTTGGCGTCGGTCTGTGGCGCGCGCAGGGCCACCAGCAGTTGGCTGCCGTCCTGCGAGGCGGTCATGCCTTCGATGGAGAAGCCGTTGACGTTCTCGGGAATCACGCCGACCGACGAGGCGGCGAAACCGAAATAGTTCGCGCCCTTGCCGTGGGCGTTGCCCTGGTCCCAGGCCACGAGCTGGTCTTCCAGGCCGCTGTGCTTGCCCAGGTAGGTGAATTGCGTGTCGGCGCCCGTGCCCTCGATCTTCACGGCCAGGATGTATTCGCGGTTGTTCTGCTCTGCGCCGCTCTTGTTGTTGCTGTGCGAGCCGGTGAAGTAGAAGGTGTCGCCGATGCGCGTGCCCGCCTCCAGGTCCAGCTCGCCGCCATTGCCCAGCGCGGCGCCGTAGTTCCACTCCTTCACGGCCGCGCCGCCGGCACGGTCGTAGACGCGCAGCACACTGGCTTCATCGTCTCCGACCACCATCCAGTTGGCATCGAGCGCGAGCGCGGCCGAAGCGTCGGAGCTGCCCAGGGCCGTACCGGCGTTGGGGGTGAAGGTCTGCGCGCTGCCGGCAGCCCCTTCGTCGCTGAAGTTGATTTTCAGGCTGTTCTGGGTGGCGTTCGCGACACCGGAAGCGGCGCCGCCGGTGAAGGCGCCATCGGCGAACGCGACCGTGAGGTTGCCCACGTCGTTGGCGTTGGCATGGCTGGTGGCCGTACCGGTGAAGCCCAGCTCGGCCGTGGTGGCGCTGGTGCGGGTGAGCACGGCCGTGAGGCCGGCAGGCACGTTGCTGACGGTGGCGGCCGACAGCAGGCTGGCGCCGTCGGTGCCGGTGAAGGTCTCGCCCGTCAGGGTGATGGTGATCTTGGAACCGGGGGCCATGTGGCCGTCGAAGGCCTGGGATTCGTTGATGGAGCCGCTGTAGGCAAGGCTGGGGCCGACAGGGCCGGCCGCGGTGGAACTCACCACGATGTCGTCGATGCCGGTCCACTCGTCGGCGCCGGCCGCATCGTTGGTGATGATGCGCAACTGCAGCATGGCAGCGCCGTCAGCGGCCGCTGGCAACGTGGCGGTCACCGTCGTGTCCTTGGTCAGGCTGGGACCATCGGAGGCATCGGCCGTGAAAGCCGCCGGCACATTGGTGAACGGGCCGGAATTGCCGACGCGGTACTGCAGCGCGATGGCTTGCACTGCGTTGTCGGTGTTGCTGTCGAGATCGCGCAGCTTGTAGCTGATCTGGATATTTTGGCGTCCCGTGGCGTCAAGGTGCAGCACCAGGTGCGGCGCATCGGCCGTGCCCGAGCCCTGCAGCGCGACCACAGGGTCGGCCAGGGATTGAAAGACACCCACGGCGCCGCTGCTGCTGGGTGTGCTGCCCAGGAGCACGGCACTGGGCGGAGTGGCACTGCCGTCATCCACGACGGTCTGGGGGTCGGTGCCCGCGAGCGCGGACAGGTTGTCGCCTCGGTAGCCCACGATGGAGGGCACGCCACTCCAGTCGTTGGCAGTGGTGATCAGCGTGCTGACATTGGTCCAATCCTGGGTGAAGTTGCTGGTCGACAGGGCGTGGTAGACGGTGGTCATGCTCGTTTCCTCCGCATGGGTGCGGGTGGGGTGTGAAGGGAAGGCGCGCGGGAAAGCCGGTTTTCACCGCGCAGTTGCAAGAGGCCTGCGGGCTCTGGGTCGAGCCGGGCACGAAGCGGTGACTCTAGGCACCGTGTGTTGCAGAGATATGTCACACCATCGGTGCCAATGAACGCGGGGCACGCCACAATCGACCCATGGGTGAATTCGATCTGATCGCACGCTATTTCACGCGGCCCGTGCACCGCGCCGCGCTGGGTGTGGGGGACGACTGCGCGCTGCTGGCGCCCGCGCCCGGCATGCAATTGGCGGTGTCCAGCGACATGCTGGTGGAGGGCCGCCACTTCTTTGCCGAGGTGGCGCCCGAGGCACTGGGCCACAAGGCGCTGGCGGTGAACCTGTCGGACCTGGCCGCCTGCGGCGCCCGGCCGCTGGCCTTCACGCTGGCCCTCGCGCTACCGCGGGTGGACGGGGCCTGGCTGGCCGGCTTTTCACGCGGGCTGCTGGCCCTGGCCGATGCCCATGGCTGCGAGCTGGTCGGTGGTGACACCACCCAGGGGCCGCTCAATATCTGCATCACGGTGTTCGGCGAAGTGCCGGCCGGCCAGGCGCTGCTGCGCAGCGGCGCGCGCGCGGGCGACGACCTCTATGTGAGCGGCACGCTGGGCGATGCGCGGCTGGCGCTGGAGGCGCTGCTGGGGCACACGGCCCTGCCCCCAGAGGTGCTCGCCGCCGCGCGCCTGCGGCTGGAGCAGCCCACGCCGCGCGTGGCCCTGGGCCTGGCGCTGCGCGGCGTGGCCAGCAGCGCGATGGATGTGAGCGACGGGTTGCTGGGCGACCTGTCCCATATCCTCAAGGCATCCGGCGTGGGGGCACGCATCGACACCTCGCTCACGGGCGCCCTGATGGCCCATGGCAGCACCGTGGCGGACACCGAGCTGCTGCGCCAGTGCACCCTGGCCGGTGGCGACGACTACGAACTGGCCTTCACCGCACCGCCATCGCAGCGTGCGGCTGTGCTGGCTGCTGCGCAGACTAGCCAGACACCGGTGGCACGCATCGGGGTGATCGAGGCGGAACCCGGCCTGCGGCTGGTGGATGGGCAAGGCCGGCCAGTGGACCACCGCTACGCCTCGTTCGACCACTTCGGCTGACAACTTTTTTCTCGCAGCATGAATCCTTTGGCCCCAAGGCCCGCTCTTGTCAGGGAAGGCGCCCCGTGTCGTCGCTTTCTCTTTCAACCCCAAGGAGCTTTGCCATGCTGTACCGCAAGAACATCACCCGCCCCGAAAGCCTGCTGCGCGTCGTCGCCGGGGTGGCCCTCATCGCCGCCAGCCTCTTCTGGCTGGGCGCCACGCCGTGGGGCCTGGTGCTGGCCGCCTCGGGTGCCATGGGCATCGTGACCGGTCTCTTCGGCTACTGCCCAGCCTGCGCCATGGTGGGCAGAAAGCCGGTGGAATGAGCACTGCCTCGAACACGTTGGCGCAGCTCCTGCCCGCCACGCGGGCGGGCGACACCGAGGCCATGGAGCGCCTGCTGGCGCTGGCGCGGCCCGACATCCGCCGCTATGCGCTGCGCCACTGCGCGGCCACCACCGCGACCGATGATGTGGTGCAGGAGGCGCTGATCATCGTCTACCGCCGCGTGGGCGCGCTGCGCGAGGTGGCAGCCTTTGGCGGCTGGGTGGTGCGCATCGTGCAGCGGCTGTGCATGCGCCCGGCGCTGGCCTGGCTCAGGGGCGAGCCGCTGGCGCAGGTGGAAGATGCGCTGGCCTGGTCGCACCGGCCCGACCACGAGTTGCGCCACGACCTGGCCCTGGCCATCGACTCGCTGCCGCCCCTGTACCGCGAAGCCCTGCTGCTGCGCGACTTCGAGGAGCTCACCATCGAGGAGATGGCCCAGCGCCTCTCCACCACGCGCGAGGCGGCCAAGAGCCGGCTGCACCGGGCGCGCAGCCTGGTGCGGGAGTACCTGGTGCCCTCGCCGCCCGGCTGATCCCGCAGTAGCTGCGGTTCACTCCGGCTGCAGGCCGATCTTGCGCACCACGGCGCCCCAGTGGCCCACCTCGTCGCGCATGAAGGAGCGCAACTCGTCTCGGGTGGACCCCTTGAGCTCGATGCCCAGCGTGGTGAGCCGCTCGCGCGTGGCGGGGTGCTCCAGCGCGGCGATGGCCTCCTTGCGCAGGCGCTCGATCACCTCAATGGGCGTGGTGGCCGGCGCCACCAGGGCCCACCACTGGTTGAACTGCATGCCCGCCAGACCTGCCTCGCGGGCCGTGGGCACCTGGGGCATGGATGGCAGGCGCGTGGGCCCGGTGGTCATCAGCACCGAGATCTTGCCCGCCGAGAGCAGCGATGCACCGCTGGCCAGCGTGGCAAAGTGGCCCGCCACCTGCTCGGCAGCCACATCGGTGAGCGCCGGGGCCGAGCCCCGGTAGGGAATGGCATTGACCTTGAGGCCGCTGGCCCCGGCCAGCAGTTCGGACGAGAGGTGGCTGATGGAGCCATTGCCGCTGTGGGCCAGGGTAACGGGCGTGGCGCTGGCGCGCCCGTCCTTCAAAAAGCCCTTGATGTCGCCGGCTTTGTACCTGCTGCCGTTGACGAACAGCAGCAGCGGCGAGGTGCCGACCATCGAGATGGGCGTGAAGTCCTTGAGCAGGTCATAAGGCAGCTTGGCCGTGACGGCCGGCGCAATGGCATGCGGCAGCTCCACGATGGCGATGGTGTAGCCATCGGGCGCCGCCTTGGCAGCGGCCTCGGTGCCGATGCGCCCGGACGCGCCCGAGCGGTTGTCCACGATGACGCTCTGCCCCAGCGACGCCCCCATGCGCAGGGCGATGGCGCGGGCAATCGCGTCGGTGCTGCCGCCCGGTGCCCAGGGCACGATGAGGCGCACGGGTTTGTCGGGGTAGGCGGCGAAGGCGCTGGTGCCCCAAAGGCAGGCGCAGGCCAGCACGAAGCTGCGGCGGAACAGGAAGGTCATGGCAGGGTCCTTGGTCAGGCGAAGAGATTCGGGATAAGCGCTCAGGCGTCGCGGTCGCCCTTGGCGGTGAGCAGCAACAGCACGTGGTCCTCTGGCGCAATGCGGCCCTGCTGGCGCAGCTGTGCTGCCGCGCCCACGCAGGCGCCCGCACACAGCTCCACCCAGAGGCCCTGGGCACCGAGTGCGGCCACGCCCCGCGCTGCATCCGCATCGCCCACCACGACGGCACCGCCGCCCGAGCGCTCCACTGCGATCTGCTGCTGCAGGGTGACGGTGCTGCCTGCAATCGAGAACTGCGCGGTGCTGCCGCCGAAATCGGCCTGGGCCGGCGCCCCGGCGAGCACCTGGCTCAGCCGGGCAAAGGGCTCCACGGCCCACAGGTGGGGCATGCGTGCGATGAGGCCAGCGGCCAGCAGGTCGCGCAGGCCGCTGTACAGGCCCCAGAGCAGATCCCCGCGCGCCGCAGGCACAAGCACATGGTCGGGCACGCAGCCATCGGCCACGCATTCGAGCACCACCGCGCGGTAGCCTTCCACGCCAAAGGCTGGGCTGCCCACCGCGGGCACACTGAAATTGGTCAGGGCAAAGGCCCCCTCTTCCTGCACCTGCTGGCGCACATGGGCCCATCGGTCCATGCCCTGGTCGAACGCAACGCGGCGGGCGCCAAGCCGGTCCAGCGCGCGGGCAAACGGTTCGGGCATGTCGCGGTAGGTGGCGATCTCGCAGGGCAAGCCTGCCGCAGCGCAGTACGCGGCGGCGGACACGGCGGCATTGCCGCTGGAGGCCAGCACCACCTTGTGTGCCCCCACCGCCAGGGCACGCGTCACGGCCTGCGCCGACATGCGGTCCTTGTGCGAGCCCGTGGGGTTCATGCCTTCGTGCTTGGCCGTCAGTTCGCGGATTCCC
Organism: Acidovorax sp.; assembly: GCF_034519795.1. GTDB lineage: Bacteria > Pseudomonadota > Gammaproteobacteria > Burkholderiales > Burkholderiaceae_C > Acidovorax. The sequence continues at coordinate 57,936 of NZ_JAXHOB010000003.1, read as the reverse complement.
AGCGACCGGGCCAGCCGCGGCAGCGCGAGGCAGGGCGTGTTGCCCTCTCCCAGCGACACCCCGTGGGTGTAGGGCAGCCACTCGCCCCAGCTATAACCCGAGCTGCTTGCTGCCAGCGTGCGCTGCAGATCGCTGTAGACCGCCTCCACGCTGGCGGGAGTGCCTCGTGCTGCACACGCGGGGCAGCCCGCAGGCATGTCCTGCACCGGATACCGGGCCCCGCAGTGAATGCAGCGCAGGCCCTGAAGCCGCGCATTGGCGCGCAGGACAGGGGATTCACTCGTGCAGGAGCGGTGCGGCTGCGCACCGAAGAACGTATCGGAATTCATGCCTGCATCGTAGTCAGGCGCAGGCCATAACGGTACCATGCCGCAGCCGTTTTCATTAAGTAGAACTTATATCAAGAGCCCGCCCATGAACGATACCAAAGAGGTCAGCACGCGCCAGATCGAGGTGTTCCGCATGGTCATGCGGCTGGGCTCGGCCAACCGTGCGGCGGCGGCACTGCACGTCAGCCAGCCTGCCGTGACACAGCTGCTGCAGCAACTGGAGTCGCGCGCCCAGCTCACGCTGTTCGACCGCCCCAAGGGCCGCCTGGTGCCCACGCCCGAAGCGCATGCGCTGATGGAAGAGGTCGAGCGTGTGTACGAGGGCCTGGAGGCGGTGCAGCGCAAGATCGTGGCGCTGCAGTCGCTGGAGGACCAGGTGCTGCGCATCGGCAGCCTGCATGCCCTGGCCGCGAGCATCATGCCCGGGGTGCTGGCCGGGTTCCAGCGCCACTACCCGCGCACCCGCTGCCTGCTGATGGTCGACAGCTCCAAGGCACTGCGCGAGGCGCTGTTCCAGGGCGCCGTGGACCTGGCCTTCCTGGGCGACGAGGCGGACACCAGCGGCCTGGTGTCCTCAGCGTTCTATGAATTGCCCGCCGTGTGCGCGGTGCCCGCCGCCCACCCGCTGGCGCGCAAGGCGGTGCTCGACCTGGCGGACCTGCGCGACGCGCCGCTGATCGGCCTGTCGGCCACCGACCCGGCCCAGCAGCGGCTGGAAAGGCTGTTTGCCGCCGCAGGGATCACCCCGCGCTTCGTGATCGAGACCCCGTACAGCGCGACACAGTGCGCGCTGGTGCTGGCCGGCGCGGGGCTGGCCGTGACCAACCCGCTGGTGGCCGCCGAGCATGCCCCTCTGGGTTTGCGCAGCGTGCCCTTGGCGGGCGAGGACCTTCTGTTTCGCGCCTTGCTGGCCTTCAAGCCGCGCCAGGCCCAGTCGCGCGCGGTGCAGGAGTTCGTGGCCCTGTGCCGGCGGCGCCTCGCCTACGCCTGAAGCATGCGCGCCAGGGGCCGGCGCGGCGTGGCGGGCACCTCGCCCTGCGGGTAGCCAATGCGGCACAGCATCTGCACCGTGGGGTCGCCAGCCTCCTTGGGCGCGCCGCGCCCCAGTACCAGTTGGTGGGCGCGTTCGTAGTGCGGCGCCATCTCGGCAAATTCCTGCAGCGCCTGGCTCATGGGGTGCATGTCCACGCCCAGCTCGGTGGCCTTGAGCTGCAGGCGCACATAGGCCCGGCCGGCTGCGATCTGGTCGGCGCGGGTGTTGCCGCCGGCCAACCAGACGAAGCCCATCGCCGTGCGGCTGTGGCCCTCGAAGCGGTCCATCGCGCCCTTGTAGCCCGCACTGCCCTCCTCGGGCGGGGCCGAGCGGTCGAAGAAGCCGAGCGCCGCTGCGGCGCGGATGAACGGCGTGTTCAGCGAGATGCCGTCGCGGTGCTCCAGGATCTCTGAGGGGCCGACGCGGGTGAGGCGGATGCTTTCCATCATGGTGCGCGGCGTGCGCAGCTCCACCTGGGCCGACTGCCAGCACAGCGCGCGCAAGGCATCCAGGCGGGCGGGCTCCACCGTTCCACCCGCCTGCGGGCTGCCCGGCCGGGACGCACTGGCCAGCAAGGCCTGGAGCCGATCGGGTGCCACGGGCCGGGCCAGGTCGAAATCCACCTTGGGCGTGCGGCGGCGCAGCACCTGGGTGAACAAGGCATCGGGTTCGCCGCCGGGCCGCAGTACCACGCGGGCCACGGGGCGATCATCCCAGTCGCGCAGTTGCGCCGGCAGCGGCCCCTGGGGCCACAGCGTGACCTCGCTGGCCATGCCCTGCTGGGCCAGTGCCAGCACCAGCAGCTCCAGGAAAGCGCCATGGCCGATCAGGATCTGCCGGCCCAGCGGGTCGGTTTCGGGCAGCACACGCTCGCGGTCGGTGCGCAGGGTGATCACGCCTTCTTCGCGCAGGTCCACCACCCAGGGCTGCAGGTTGTGCGGGTTGGGCGCGGTGATGGCATAGGCCACGGCGCGGCGGCGCAGGTCGGTTTCGCCCACGGGTCCCTGCCACGCCTCCACGGCCTGGGCAGGGTAATGCGCGCCCGAGCTGCAGGCAGCCAGGGGGAGGATGGCAGCGGCGGCGATGGTGCCACCGCCGGCCAGACGGATGAAGGTACGGCGATGCATGGTGAGAATCTCCTTGCGGTTCATGCCAGGGCGGCTTGGGGACGGACTGGGGCGAGCAACCCCAGGTCGTGGAGCGCGCGGCGCACCGCCTGCTCGAACGGGGTGTGCGGCTCTGCGCCGATCAGGGCAGCGAGGCGCGTGTTGTCCAGCCGGTGCGGGGTGCTCCAGAGGTAGCGCACATCGGCCAGGGCGGCGTAGGTCGGCATCACCATGCCCGCGATGCGCAACAGCGGCCAGGGCAACCGGTCCACGCGCACCTTGCTGGCATCGGGCACCCACCTCTGCTCGGCCGCGACCGCAGCGAGGACGTCCACCCACTGCTGCGCCGTCACCTGCTGGCCGGCAAAGTGCAGGGTGTCGAAGGCCTGCAGGCGATGGCGCTCCTCGGCCACCCGCACCAGGCTGCGGGCCAGGTCCGGCAGGTAGGCCCAGGGCCGGCCGACGTCCAGCGGGCCGGGCCAGGTGACGCGGCCCCGGGCCAGATCCTTGGCAATGGCCTGGTCCAGCCAGTTGCCGGCGCCGCTGCCAAAGAAATCGCCCGCGCGCAGCACGACGGCACGCATGTCGCCGTCGCGCGTGGCGGCCTGCAGGCGCTGCTCCAGGCCGATGCGCAGGCGCCCTTTGAAGTCCATGGCGGCCTGGGGCGTGTCTTCGCGCAGCACGGGCGGCATCGCGTGGCCGTAGTTGTAGACACTGCCCGGCAGCATGAGCGTAGCGCCCAGCGCGCGGGTGACTTCGATGGCGGCATCCATGAGCGACGGAGCTCCTTCGCGCCAGGCCTTGTGCGTGTAGGCGGGATTCAGGGCATGCACCACCACCTGCGCGCCCTGCGCCTGTGCCGCCAGGGTCGGGGTGTCTCCGGGCGCTGCGGCCATCCACTGCACTCCGGGCACGGCAGGGCCCGTGGCGCCTGGCCGCACCTGGGCACGCACCTGCCAGCCCGCCTGCGCAAAGGCGCGTGTGGCAGCCAGGCCCAGACGGCCGCGGGCGCCCAGGATGAGAACGATGGGCGCGGAAGGTGAGGTGGTCATGGTGGGCTCCCGGCAAGCAGGCAGTTGAAGGAATGGGGTGATTGTGGAAATGCGCCGGCAGTTACACAATTGGCTAGCGGTCCATAGCAGCAATGCAAATTTGAATATCAACCCTGGTCCTTCCCATGAAACAACGCTTTGACTGGAGCCTCATCCAGTCCTTCCTGGCCGCACTGGACCAGGGCAGCCTGCTGGGCGCGGCCAAGGCGCTGAACGCCAGCCAGCCCACCATCGGCCGGCACATTGCCGAGCTGGAATCGCAGCTCGGGGTGGTGCTGTTCGAGCGCACGGGCCGGGGCCTGCTGCCCAGCGCCACCGCACTGCGCCTGGCCGAATCGGCCCGCGCGATGGAGGCCGGTGCCGACCAGTTGGCGCGCAGCGTCTCGGGCGCCGAGGCGGGGGTGAGCGGCACCGTGCGCATCACCGCCAGCCAGCCGGTGGCCTGTGTGCTGCTGCCGCCCGTGCTGGCGCGCATGCGCCAGGCGCTGCCTGCGGTGCAGGTGGAGCTGGTGGCCAGCAACGAGGTGACGAACCTGCTGCGCCGCGAGGCCGACATTGCACTGCGCATGATGCAGCCCACGCAGGCCAGCCTGGTGGCCAAGCGCATCGGCAAGGTCGCGCTGGGCACCTATGCCCACCGCGACTACCTGCGCCGCCGGGGCACGCCACGCCAGCTGGTCGAGCTGCTGCAGCATGAGCTCATCGGCAATGACCGCCATGAAGACATCTTGCGCGGCTTTGCTGCCATGGGCTATCCGGTGGCACGCGAGCAGTTTGCGTTCCGCACCGATGACCTCATGGCCTACTGGGAAGCGGTGCGCAGCGGCCTGGGTATCGGGTTCGTGGGCCACTACATGGCACGCACCGATCCCGACGTGGTGGGCATACTGCCCATGCTCCAGCCGCCGGACCTGCCCATCTGGCTCACGGTGCACCGCGAGATCCGCACCAACCAGCGCATCCGGGCGGTGTACGATTTTCTGGCCGATGCCGTGCCCGAGGCGCTGCAAACCCCTCTGAGACCATGACCATGCCCTTCACCCTGATACCGCGCGTCGCCGCCACCTTGCTCGCCTGTGTGCTGGGTGCCACCGACGCCGCAAGGGCCGCAGACACCGCCGTGTTCGAGCCCGCCACTGGCACGCTGCGCCTGCCCACGCTGCAACTGGACGCCGGTGACCGCTACCGCGACGTGGTGGTGCGCCTGATCGACCCCGGGCAACTGCGGGTAGGCGACCCCACGGTGGGCGCCGAACTGCAGTTCATGACAGCCGGCAGCGTGCTGCTCCTGCCGCAGGTGGTGATCGGCACCGCAACCTATCCACGGGTCACTTTGACCCGGCCGGGGCTGGAACTGCTGGGCGTGGGCGGGCTGATCGGACCACCAAGCGCGGCGGACGCCAGCGTACCGGGCGCCATCACCACACCCTTCCCCACCCTGGAGAACATCACGGTTGAATGGGCCTTTGCGGGCGATGCCAACCGCAATGCGGTGGTCGGCGTGCGCTACCGTGCGCAGGGCAGCAGCACCTGGCTCACGGGCATGCCGCTGCGCCGCATCCACAACGAGACCTCGGGCCAGGGCCGCACCTGGCCGCTGCGCCATTCGGGCAGCATCTTCGACGTGGCGCCGGGCACCACCTACGAGATCGAGCTGATGCTCACCGATCCCGATGGCGGCAGCACCGTGCGCACCACCACCGCCACGACCCGCAGCGTGCCCACGCCTGCGCCCGGCGCTTTGGTCAAGCCCGCCACACCGGCCACGCTTGCCAGCGTGCTGGCCGGCGCCAATGCCGGCGACATCGTGGAGCTGGGATCCGGGCGCTACAGCGGCTTCAGCGTGGCGCGCAGCGGCGCACCGGGCCGGCCGCTGGTGATACGGGGTACGCCGGGCGCGGTGGTGGAGGGGGAGATCAGCGTCTTCAACCAGCGCCATGTGATGCTGACCGAGATGACCCTGAACGGCCGCGTGCGCTTCAACGGCAGCAACGACTTCAGTATGACGCGCAGCACCGTCAACGCCACGACGGCACTGGGTGGGCACGGCATCATCACGTTCACGCGGACCGAGAACGCCTACATCGCCGACAACACGGTCACCGGCACGGTGGTGTGGTCCGAGGCGGCCCTCGGCGCATCGGGCAGCAACGCGGGCGAGGGCATCCTCATCACGGGCCCCGGCCACGTGGTCATGAACAACCGTGTGGCGCGGTTTCGCGACAACATCTCGCTGCTCGAAGACGACGAGGCGGTGGACCAGTACAGCATCGACATCCTGAACAACGACATTTCCGAGGCGGCGGACGACGGCGTGGAGGCCGATTTCTGCATGCACAACTGCCGCATCCTGCGCAACCGGCTGACCAATGTGTTCATCGCGCTGTCGTCGCAGCCGGGCCTCGGCGGGCCCACCTACTTCGTGCGCAATGTCGTCTACAACGCCGTGCACGTGGCCTTCAAGCTGTACCGCAGCAGCCATGGCGACGTGCTGCTGCACAACACCGTGGTGAAGAACGGCGATGCGCTGGGCATCTACGCCGGTGCCACGGTGGGGCGGCTGTATGCGCGCAACAATTTGTTCATCGGCGGGCCGGGTGGTACCTATGCCGGCTATTCCAGCGGCACCGGGCGCGTGCTGTCGATTGCCGACCTGGACACCGCGAGCGCCGACCTGGACTACAACGCCTATGGCTCCACCGTGGGCAACGTCTCCGGCCACTGGGGCGCCACCAGCTTTGCCGGCCTGGCCGAACTGCGTGCGCGCACCACGGATCGCGCCGCCGTGCAGGTTGGCATGGACTCCTTCGCCGCAGTGCCAGTATTCCCCGGCGCGCCGCTCACCCTGTACACCGTGCCCGACCTGCGCCTGCAACCCGGCTCGGCGGCGGTCGATGCAGGGCAGGCCATTCCCAACATCAGCCAGGGCTTCCAGGGCCGAGCCCCTGATGCCGGAGCCTATGAACTCGGCCAGGCCCCGCCCGTGTACGGCCCCCGCTGAGCAGGATCAGAACAGCGGTGCGATGGGCTTGACCACATACAGCATATTGCTGTCGGGCTTGCCGTCGTACAGGTACTTCTGCTTGACGCCGCCCAGGTTGTCCGGGGCGATCACGAAGTCGGCATCGTTGATGATGGCCAACCGGTTCGCATCGATGACCCAGATGCCTTCCAGCTTGTCGTGCGGGTACTTCTGCGAGGCCACGGCGTCGTAGGCCAGCACCTTGGTGATGGACTTGATGCCCAGTGCGGCCAGCTGCGCCCAGCCGGCGGCGTAGTTGTCGGCGGTGCCGCCGTCCTTGACCACCAGCTCCAGGGTCTTGCCGTTCACCAGCAGGCCGTTGGCGGCATTCACCGTGAGCGTGGCGTTGGCGCTGCGCAGGGCGGTGTTGGAGCGGTCCACATTGGTCGCCTGGCCGATGTCGATCTTGTAGATGTTCTTGCGCACCACGCCGGTGTCGATGCCATAGAACCTGGTGTCGCGCTCGACCACCAGGAAGCTGGTGGCGGAGAGGGCCACGATCTCGGAGTTGGCCAGGCCCGCCGCATCCTGTCGGTACAGGTACTGCGCCGTGGCACCCGTTTCGATGTTCACCGTGACGAGGCGAACCAGGTTGATGCTGCCCACCGCGCTGCTGGGGTTGTGCAGGTTCGACTGCATCATGCCCACCAGCGTCTTGCCGTCGGGCGTGATGGTCAGGCCTTCCATGCCGCGGTTGGGCCAGCGCGTGGACAGTTCGGCCGGCAAGGTGCGGCCGGCTTTGTTGCGCGGGTCGGCCGCGAAGGGGTTGATGCGCTCGATCTCCTTGCCCGTGGCGTCGAAGTGCACGATGTGCGGGCCGTACTCGTCGCTGATCCAGAACGTGCCGTCCTTCATCGCCACCAGGCCTTCGGAATCGAGCCCGCTTTCGTCGAAGCCCTTGACTCCATCGCCATCCGGGTCCAGCGACACGACGCTGCCGTCCAGGTTGTAGGGTGTCTCGCCGGTGCCGCCGAATTGGCGGTTGGGCAGGCCGGTGATGAGGCGGCCCTTGGGGTCCTTGAGCAGGATGGTGCTGACCAGCTCGGCTTTGCCCTCGGACGTGAACCGGAACAGGCCGATGCGCGGCGTGTAATCGGGCGTGACGAAGATGATGCCGGACGGCGTGCGGCCCGCCTCGGTGGCGGCGTTCGGGCCGCGGTCGCTCAGGCCGTAGAAGTGGCCTTCCAGGGTGGGGTGCGGCGCCATGGACGAACCGTAGCTGCCGTTGCGCAGCTCGGTCTTCTCGGCGTTGTCCACCCGGCCCATCACCTCGTAGGGCAGGCTGGTGCCGCTGGCGCCCGGGTACTGGAACCCGTCGTCGGAGCCCCCGCAGGCGACCATGCCCAGGCCCAGGGCAAGAATGGACAGGGCATGGGGAAGGAAATGCTTCATGGTTGTTGGAGTGAGAATGGAAGACTTTTCGAGGGTATGAAGGCTGCGTGACAATCCCATGAATCCACCAAGGTTGGCGCTGTCGATCGCCCATGCGCCGCCGCACGGCGGCCTGCATTTGCGCTACAAACGCTGAAACCATTCCTGCGCTGCCGCCTTCGGCGCGCCCCGACCCACACCAGGAGGCATCCTTGACCCCTACCATCGGTTTCGCCACCCGGCTCGCCGTCTGCGCCAGCCTGTTGCTGTGCGCTGCGGGCACCGCGCTCGCGCAGGACAGCAGCGCCAACTCGCGCATCGCCCGCGTCACCGTCTATTCGGGCACGGCCGCCGTGGAGCGTGTGGCCAGGGTCGCCATGGGTGCGCGCAGCTTCACCTTCAGTTGCCTGCCCGCTTCCCTCGATGCGCAGAGCCTGCAGATCCATGCCGATGCCAGCGTGCGCGTGGGCGAATTCAACGTGCTCACCGAGGACCGCGACGTGGCCCCCGCCTGTGCCAGCCCGCTGGACGGCCGCATCCGCGAGCTGGAGGACCAGATCGCCGGTGTGAAGGCCGAAACCGGCGCGCTGGGCCTGGTGGACAGCTACCTCAAGGGCGTGGCGGGCGGCCGCACCGGGGGCGACGACGCGCCCGGCGGCCGGGGGCTGGGCCCCACGCCGGCGCAGATCACCGCCATGGCCGAGGTGCTGCGCAAATCGGGCCAGGACGCACTGGCCCGCACGCACCAGCTGCGGCGCAAGCAGGAGGCGCTGGAGTTGGCCTTGAAGCCCCTGGTGGCCGAGCGCAACCGTGTGGCCAGCCAGCGCGCGCGCGTGGTGTCGGTCAGCATCAACCTGGCGGCCGAGCGCGAGGGCGAGCTGCGCCTGTCCTACCAGGTGCGCGGCCCGGGCTGGCAGCCGGCCTACCGCGCCACGCTGGACCCGGCCAAGGCCACCGTGCTGCTCGAACGCCAGGCCCTGGTGGCACAGAACAGCGGCGAGGACTGGGGCAATGTGCAGCTCGTTCTGTCCACCGGCCAGCCGGGGCGCGCCACCCAGGGCCGACTGCCGCGCCCCTGGACGCTGGATGTGGCCCCGCCACCGCAACCCATGAGCATGGCAGCCCCCGCGATGGCCATGGCCCCTGCCGCGCCTCCCGCCCCTGTGGCCCGGGAGCGGTCCATGGCCGAAGAGGCCATGCCGAGCTTCGACGTGAGCACCACCGACAGGGGCTTTGCCACCGAGTTCGCCGTGCCCCAGCGCATCACCGTGCCCTCCAGCGGCCAGCGCGTGACCCTGGCGCTGGGCAACCACAGCGCAGCGGCCACGCTGCTCACGCGCACCGCCCCGGCGGTGGAAGATGTCGCCTACCTGGTGGCCGAAGTCGCCACGCCGCCCGGCGTGTGGCCTGCCGGCCCCGTGGGGCTGTACCGCGACGGCGCCTTCGTGGGCACCGGGCGGCTGGACTTCGCGGCGCCCAGCACCGCGCCCGCAGGCAGCACCAGCCTGTCGTTCGGCAAGGACGACCTGGTCACCGTCCGCGCCGAGGCGCCGCAGGACCTGACCAGCGCCACGGGCTTCACGGGCTCGCGCACCGAGCGCCGCACACGCCGCGCCTACAGCGTGGAAAACCGCCACACGACCGCCATCACGCTGCAGGTGCTGCATGCCGCCCCGGTCTCGCGCAACGAGAAGATCGAGGTCGAGTCGCGCTACCAGCCCCAGCCCGCCGAAATGGCCTTCAACCGCACGCCCGGCACGGTGGCCTGGCAGCAGCCGCTGGCGGCAGGCGCCACAGCGCAGTTCAGCGCCGAGCACACGGTCCGCTATTCCAAGGACATTCAATTGCAGGAACGGCAGTGAGCCCCACCATGGACCCTGTGTTTCCCCCTTCACCGCCTGCCGCGCCGCGCCGCGCCACGGCCGCCTTCATGCTCTCGCACCCTGCGCACTGCATCGCGCTGGGCTTTGGCGCGGGGCTCTCGCGCATCGCGCCCGGCACCGTGGGCACGCTCTGGGCCTGGCTGTCGTTTCTGGCATTGCAGCAGTGGCTGAGCCCCCTGCACATGGGCCTGCTGATCGCCGCCAGCACCCTGGTCGGCTGGTGGGCCTGCACGGTGGCGGCACGCAACCTGGGCATCGCCGACCCCGGCAACATCGTCTGGGACGAGGTGGTGGCCTTCTGGCTGGTGCTGTGGCTGGCCATGCCCATGGGCTGGTGGGGGCAGTTGGTGGCGTTTGCCCTGTTCCGCTTTTTCGACGCCGCCAAGCCCGGCCCCGTGGCCTGGGCCGACGGTCTGTTCAAGGGCTTTGGCTGGCGTGGGGGCTGGGGCATCCTGTGGGACGATTTCGTGGCGGCGTTCTGCACGCTGCTGGTGATTGCGCTGTGGAGGTTCTGGTGGTGAACGATCCCAAGGCACAGGCCACACTGCTGACCGACATCGCTGCCAGACTGCTCGCGCGCGGGCAGATGCTGGCCACGGCCGAGAGCTGCACGGGCGGCATGATCGCTGCGGCCTGCACCGATCTGTCGGGGTCAAGCCAGTGGTTCGAACGCGGCTTCGTGAGCTATTCCAACGAGGCCAAGGCCGAGCTGCTGGGCGTGCCACCCGCATTGATCGACGCCCACGGCGCCGTGAGCGAGCCAGTGGCCCGCGCCATGGCTGCGGGTGCGGTGGCGCGTTCGCGCGCGCAGGTGGCCGTGGCCGTCACGGGCGTGGCCGGGCCCACGGGCGGCAGCCCGGCCAAGCCGGTGGGCACGGTGTGGTTCGGCTGGGCCGTGGGTGGCACCGTGCACACCGAACTGCAGCAATTCCCGGGCGACCGTGCCGCGGTGCGCCATGCCACCGTCGCGCACGCACTGCAGCGGCTGCTCCACTACCTGGGTTGATGCGGCAAGCGCGTCGCCCAGGCGCCAGCGGGCCTGCACAGCGCCGGTGTAGCATCTTCCGCCCGGGCTCCAAAGCCCGCATTGCCCCTACCGGAGCCCCCATGCACCCCAACGCCCAGACCCTGCAGCGCTTTTACACCGCCTTCGGCCAGCTCGACCACGCCACCATGCAGGCCTGCTACGCGCCCGACGCCAGTTTCGACGACGAGGCGTTCTCGCTCAAGGGGCGCGAGCAGATCGGCGGCATGTGGCGCATGCTGGCCACCGCCACGCGCAAGAACGGCGCCGGGCACTGGAAGCTCGAGTCGAGCGGCATCGAGGCCGATGACAGGAGCGGACGCGCCCACTGGGAGGCGCACTACCTTTTCAGCGCCACGGGGCGCAAGGTGCACAACATCATCGATGGCACGTTCACGTTCACGCCCGAGGGCCTGATCGCCACGCACCGCGACCGCTTCAATTTCTGGCGCTGGTCGCGCCAGGCCCTGGGCACGCCCGGCCTGCTGCTGGGCTGGTCGCCCTCGCTCAAGCGCAAGGTGCGCAGCACGGCGGCGGGTAACCTGGCGAAATTCCTCGCGCAGGAAAAGAAGTAACCGGCCCACGCCGGCAGGCACAGCGTGCATTTGTTCACACCACCCGCGCCCGCTACCCGTGCGGGGTGGGGCGCTGCGCTGGTGCATCCCTAGAATTCGCGGCTTCGCATGCTGCGGGCAGGCCCTCCCGGCCGGGTGCCCGCAGCACCTGGAACCCTTTCGGTCCCCAGCCCGCTCCTGCCCGGAGCCGACCGATCCGCCTGCCGCTGCCGCCATGTCGCCTTTCACCGCCACCCAGAACCAGCTCCTGATGGAGCACCTGCGCAGCTTCCTGCAGGGCATGGCGCCGCAGGCACTGGAGCTGCTGCGCTCCCACATGGAATGGGTGGAGATTCCCGGCGGCGGCACGCTGATGAACCAGGGCGATCCCGGCGAATCCATGTACCTCACCGTGAGCGGCCGCCTGCGCGCCTATGTGCGCGGCGACGATGGCCGCCAGCGCCGCGTGGCCGACATGGGCCGCGGCCAGGCCATCGGCGAGATCAGCCTGTTCACCGATGCACCGCGCGCAGCCACCGTGGTCGCCGTGCGCGATTCGGTGCTGGTGCGGCTGACCAAGCCGGTGTTCAAGAACCTGCTGGCGGGCAGTGCCCAGGTCTCGATCGCGCTCACGCGCCAGATCATCGAGCGCCTGCAGTCGCGCTCGGTCAACCCGGCGATGGAGCGCCCCGTGGCCATGGGGCTCTTGCCCATCAGCGCGGGGGTGGACCTGCAGGGCTTTGCGGTGAAGCTCGCGCGCCAGCTCGGCGCGCCGGGCAAGGTGCGAGTGGTGGACTCGGCCACGGTGGACCGCGAGCTGCAGGACCCCGGCATCGCCCAGCGCGAGGGGGCCGATGCCTCGGCCAACCGGCGCATTGCCATGCTGCTCGACGAGATCGAGGCGCGCAACGAGTTCGTGCTGCTGCTGGCCGATGCCGAGCCCACGCCCTGGACCCGCCGCGTGAGCCGCCACTGCGACGAATTGCTGCTGCTGGCCGACGCATCGGCCGAGCCTGCCATCCACCCCATCGAGGCGCAGTGCCTGGCCCAGCGCGCGCCCCTGACCGAGGCGGCCGAGATCCTGGTGCTGCTGCACCCGGCCGACACCCGCTGCCCGCGCCACACCGAGCAGTGGCTGGCGCGCCGCACGGTGACCGACCATGTGCATGTGCGCCCGGCACTGGAGCGCGACATGGCGCGCCTGGCACGCATCCAGAGCCGCACGGCCGTGGGGCTGGTGCTGGCCGGGGGCGGTGCGCGCGGCTTTGCGCACCTGGGCGTGTACCGCGCGCTGCTGGAGCAGGGCGTGGAGATCGACTGCGTGGGCGGCACCAGCATCGGCTCGGTGATGGCGGCCTACGTGGCCTCGGACCAGCCGCTGGACGCGGTGATGGCCAACGCGCGCGAGGCCTTTCGCACCAACCCCACGGGCGACTTCAACCTGCTGCCCATGCTCTCGCTGATCAAGGGTCGGCGCCTGCGCCACATCCTCGATGAGGCCGTGGGTCGGCTGGTGGGGTTTCCGGCACAGATCGAAGACCTGTGGAAGAACTACTACTGCGTGGCCACGAACTACTCACGCGCCTGCGAGCAGGTGGTGCGCCACGGCAGCCTGGTCAAATCGCTGCTGGCCAGCATCTCCATCCCCGGTGCGCTGCCCCCCGTGGTGCACGAAGGCGACCTGCTGTGCGATGGCGGCACCTTCAACAACTTCCCGGTGGACGTGATGCGCGGCATGCGCGGCGTGGGCACCGTGATCGGCGTGGACCTGAACTTCAGGAAGCCCCGGCACATCGACCTGGACGACGTGCCCAGCAGCTGGGCGCTGCTGCGCGACAAACTGCGCCCGCGCGCGCAGCGCCGCTACAAGCTGCCCTCCCTGGCCAGCTACCTGATGACCGTGACCATTCTGTACAGCATGTCGCGCCAGCGCCAGTCGCAGCAGCTCACGGACCTGTACTTCAACCCGCCCATGGACCGCGTGGGCATGCTGCAGTGGAACCGCTTCGAGCAGATCGTGCAGCAGGGCTATGTGCATGGCCTGGACGTGCTGGGCCAGCGGGATGCCGGCGAGCGCCCGCCCACGCACATGCCAGAACCCGCAACGGCCTGACCGTTCAGCCTTTGCTGGCCGGCGTGGCGCCCAGCCGGTCGATCAGCACCGCACTGGCCTGGTTGAGCCCCAGCACCTCCACCGTGCAGCCGTGGTGCTGCAGGCGCTGTACCACCTTGTCGAGCGCTGCCACGGCGGTGATGTCCCAGAAATGGGCGCCCGATACGTCGATGCGCACGGCCCGGCCTTCGGCGCCCAGGATGTCGAAGGCGTCGATGAAGGCATCGGCCGAGGCAAAGAACACCTGGCCCGTGACCTGCCAGGTGCGCAGGCCGCTGGCCTCATCGTCTGTTGCGCGCACCTGCAGCATGCGCGCCACCTTGAAGGCAAAGAACACGCCGCTGAGCAACACACCCACCGCCACGCCGGCCGCCAGGTTGTGCGTGAACAGGGTCACGGCCACGGTGGCCAGCATCACCGCGCTGGACATGCGCGGGTGGCGCACCAGGGTGCCGAGCGATTTCCAGTCGAAGGTGGAGGCCGACACCATGACCATGATGGCCACCAGGGCGATGACAGGAACCTGCGACACCCAGGGCTTGAGCGCCACCATGAGGATGAGCAGAAACACGCCGGCGAACAGCGTGGACAGGCGCCCGCGCCCGCCGTACTTCACGTTGCTCACGGCCTGGCCGATCATGCCGCAGCCGGCAATGCCGCCGAACAGGCTGGCGGCCACGTTGGCCACGCCCAGGCCCGCGCACTCGCGGTTCTTGGAGCTGGGCGTATCCGTCATCTCGTCCACCACGGCGGCGGTCAGCACCGATTCGAGCAGGCCCACCATGGCAATCGCCAGCGCCGGCAGGAGGATGATGCGCAGCGTGTCGAGTGCCAGCGGCACCTCGGGCAGGCCGAACAGCGGCAGCGAATCGGGCAACTGGCCCAGGTCGGCCACGGTGGGCAGCGGCAGGCCCATGCCGGATGCCAGCACGGTGAGTGCCACCACACAGATCAGCGGCGAAGGGATGGCGGTGAGTGCGCGCCAGGAGAGCATGCGCCCCAGATACGGCAGCCCGTAGATGATGGCCAGCCCCAGGCCCAGCATGGCCCAGGTGGCCGCCCCGGCGCCGGCAAGGTGCGGCAGCTGGGCCGAGAAGATCAGGATGGCCAGGGCATTCACGAAGCCGGTGCGCACCGAGCTGGAGACGAAGCGCATCAGCACGCCCATGCGCAGCAACCCGAACACCACCTGCACCAGGCCCGCGAGGATGCCGGCCGCCAGCAGGTAGGGAAGGCCGTGCGACTGCACCAGCGGCGCCGCCACCAGCGCCACCGATCCAGCAGCGGCCGAGACCATGGCCGGGCGACCGCCGGTGAAGGCGATCACCAGGCTGATGACGAACGAGGCGAAGAGCCCTACCGAGGGGTCGACGCCCGCGACGAAGGAGAACGCAATGACCTCGGGGATCAGCGCAAAGGTGGCGACGGCCCCGGCCAGCAGCTCGCGCGGGATGCTGGGCGCCCATTCGGCACGCAGGCGGGTCAGGAAGGTGGCACTCATGCAATGGCAGCGCGCGCCAGGGACGCGCGATCAGGAAAAGAGACAGGACAGGGAAGGCAAGAAGCACGCCCGCTGGCGCGGGCTTGACGGCCCGGCGCCACCACGCGAGGCAGCCTGGGCGTCAGTGCAGATTCAACGGCTGCTCAGCTGGCGCCGTGGCATTTCTTGTACTTTTTGCCGCTGCCGCAATGGCAGGGGTCGTTGCGGCCGGGCTCGGGGGCCTTGCGGATGGTCTCCACGCGCGGGCCCATGCTCTTCCAGATCTGGCGCAGGTCGTACACGGCCCAGATGGCCTCGCCGAACGCCTCCACCCGCGCCTGGCTGGTGCTCGGGGGCCCGTTCTCGTCGAACATGCAGACTTCGGGCTTGCCGGTGTCGTCCTCGGTCAGCGCGACGATGCTGTCGAGCGCGTCGTCGAGCCATTGGGCGGCCTCCTTGTCGCGCGGCGCGGCCCAATCCTCGGGCCAGTTTTCCACGGCGAACATGAAGCCCAGCGCCCAGACCTGGCCGAACGAGGGGATGTCCTGCTCGTCGGAGTCCATCTCGGCGCGCTGCTCTTCGGTCAGGCTGGCCACCGCGCCCCGCATGTCCATGGCCTCGGGCTGGAAGGTCTGATCGTCGTCCAGGCGGTCGACCTTGGCGTCGAGCTGGCGCACCACCTCGTCCCAGCGGCGTGTCCACAACTCCAGGAACCGCGCCTGCTGGGCTGCATCGGCAAAGGCCGGCAACAGGGGCAGGGGCTCGCCCTCGGCGACTTCGAGCTCGGCGCCGTCGCCCAGCAGCATGGGCAGGTACTCGGCCGGCGCGATGGGGCGGCGGTTGCAGATGACGGCGGTCAGGAAGCCGTCGCAGAACTCCCACTGGGGAATCTCTTCGCCGCGCGAGCGCAGGTCGTCGAGGATGTTGTCGATCTCTTCGAGCTCGTCAGGCCCCAGGGCAGGCGCCACAGCGGAGGTTTCGGGATCGGTTTCGGGCGTTTCGATGGGGTCGGTCATGGCGGGGCTCCGTGGTCGGGCGGCTGAAAGCAAAGTTTTACTTTTATGATGCTCAAGGACTGCGCCCGAGCACAGCACCGGGGCACAGTGCGGGGGGCGGCAACGCCACCCGCGCAAAGGCGGTCAGTGTAGCCCTCCCGCCGCGCCCCCCAAAAGAACCAGGACAAGCGATGCTCCACCAACTCAATTCCCTGTACCCGGTGCGCTACACGGCCTTTGCACTGTGCGTGCTGGGCCTGCTGCTGGCGCTGTTCGCCCTGGTGGTGTTCGGTGTGGGCCTGCCGCTGGTGCTGGTTTTCGGGGCCTTGGCGGCCGTGGGCGTCTACGACGTGCGCCAGACGCGCCACGCCATCCTGCGCAACTACCCGGTCATCGGACATATCCGCTTCATGCTCGAATACGTGCGCCCCGAGGTGCGCCAGTACTTCATCGAGAGCGACAGCGAAGCCGCCCCCTTCTCGCGCGCCCAGCGCTCGCTGGTCTACCAGCGCGCCAAGGGCGAACCCGACAACCGGCCCTTTGGCACGCACCTGGACGTCGGTGCCCAGGGCTACGAGTGGGTCAACCATTCCATGGCGCCCACGCACCTCGCGTCGCACGATTTCCGGGTCTGGATCGGTGGCAGCCCCGGCGCACCGTCCCCGTCGGTGTCGCCCTGCACCCAGCCCTACCAGGCCAGCGTGTTCAACATCTCGGCCATGAGCTTCGGCGCCCTGTCGGCCAATGCGGTGCTGGCGCTCAACAAGGGGGCGCAGCTCGGCGGCTTCGCCCACGACACGGGCGAGGGCTCCATATCGCAGCACCACCGGGTGCATGGCGGCGACCTGATCTGGGAGATCGGCTCGGGCTACTTCGGCTGCCGCAACGACGATGGCAGCTTCAACCCCGAACGCTTTGCCGCCAATGCGCAGGACCCGCAGGTGAAGATGATCGAGCTCAAGCTCAGCCAGGGCGCCAAGCCCGGGCACGGTGGGGTGCTGCCGGCGGCCAAGGTCACCATCGAGATTGCGTCCGCGCGCGGCGTGCCGGTGGGCAAGGACTGCATCTCGCCCTCGCGCCACAGTGCGTTTTCCAACCCGGTGGAGATGATGCAGTTCATCGCCCGCCTGCGCGAGCTCTCGGGCGGCAAGCCCACGGGCTTCAAGTTCTGCCTGGGCCACCCCTGGGAATGGTTCGCCATCGTCAAGGCCATGCTGGTCACCGGCATCACGCCCGACTTCATCGTGGTCGACGGGGCCGAGGGCGGCACCGGCGCGGCCCCCGTGGAGTTCAGCGACCACGTGGGCGCGCCGCTGCAAGAAGGCCTGCTGCTGGTGCACAACACGCTGGTCGGCGTGAACCTGCGCGAGCGCGTGCGCATCGGCTGCGCGGGCAAGGTGATCACCGCCTTCGACATTGCGCGCATGATGGCGCTGGGCGCCGACTGGTGCAATGCCGGGCGCGGCTTCATGATGGCGCTGGGCTGCATCCAGGCGCAAAGCTGCCACACCGGCCACTGCCCCACCGGCGTGACCACGCAGGACGCGCAGCGCCAGCAGGCCCTGGTGGTGCCCGACAAGGCCTCGCGTGTGGCGCAGTTCCACCGCAGCACCCTGCATGCCCTGCAGGAGCTTGTGCAGGCTGCAGGCCTGCAGCACCCCAAGGACATCACCGCCCACCACATCGTGCGCCGCATCAGCGATACCGAGGTGCGTCTTTTGTCCAACCTGATCACGCGCATGCAGCCCGGCGCACTGCTGGGCCCGCTCGACGCCCAGCACAACGTGTTCCGCCTGTACTGGCCGCTGGCCAGCGCGCACAGCTTTGCGGCCAGCGAGCCGGCGCTGGAGCCATCAGTGCCCCACCATGTGGAAGTGGCCCACGCGGCCGTGGCCGCCGTCAGCGATCTGCCCGCCAACGCCGCCGTATGACGATGGATGCAGGCAAGGTCCCTGAAAGCACCCTGGACAGCGACGGCACCATCGACTACGCGGCCTACCTGCGCCAGCAGCTCGCGCAGCAGCAGTTCAACGTGGCCAGCTACCGGCTCGGCGATCAGCAGGTATGGCTCAAGAAGGCCGGTGCGCCCCATGGCCCGGGCCGCTACCGCGCCATGGCCGCGCTGGCCTCGGTGCTGCGCCTGGAGGTGCTGCGCCCCGTGCCCAACCCGGGCGGCCGGGAGGCCATTGCCATCGAAGTGCGGCGCCTGCGCGACCTGCAGGTGCGCGGCCTGCGCGTGCCCACCGTGCTGGCCGCGCAGGAGGATGGCTTTTTGATGCGCCACCTGGGGCGCCCCGCGCAGCAAACGCCCTCGCTGGGCAATGAGATCGACCATGCCGTGTCCGCCGGGCCCGCCGCCGTGCTGGCGCTGTGGCGGCAGGGTCTGGAGGCCATTGCGCAGGTGCACGCCAGCGGCACCTGCCTGAGCCAGGCGTTCGCGCGCAACCTGGTGCGCTGCCCTGACCGCGTGGTGGGCTACATCGATTTCGAGGACGACCCGGCGGCCGTGCTGCCGCTGCCGGTATGCCACGCGCGCGACGCGCTGTGCTACGCGCACTCCACGGCCATCTACCTGCGCCTGGTGGGCGCGCTCGACGATGCCCGTGCCCTATGGACGGCCTGGATCGCATCGGGCAGCCCTGAGCTGCAGGCCGTGATGGCCAGCAGCATCCGGCGCATGGGCTGGATGCGCCACCTGCCGCAAAACCGCAGGCTCGGCCGCGACATGCAGCGCGTGCGCGCGGCGTACGATTTGCTGGGTCCCTGACGGAGCGCCGACTCCAGGCTCAGGCGGCGGCTGGTTCGGCCTCGAGCGCAGGCACCAGCACCAGCGCTGTCGCCACATGGGCGTCCAGCGTGAGCAGGCGCTTGCGCATGCAGATCACGGCCTTGTCCTTGCTGAGCAGGATGGCGCGGTGCGCAGCGGCCAGGTCGATGAACTTCTGGTCGTCGGTGTCCTTGCAGACATAGGCCACGCGCGGCGCGATGTCCACCAGGCGGGCCTGCGCGTCGAAGCCGGCCAGCACCTGCGCGGCGTCCACGCGGTAGTAGTCCATGCGGCCCACGATGTGCGGGTAGGCCAGCACGCGCTCCAGTTCGTCGCGCATGACCTGCGTGGCGATCCAGTCCAGGCGCCCTTCGGCGAGCAGCTGGCGCAGCGGCACGGTGGCCGGGTCGGAGAAGATCAGCAGGTCGAGCGCGACATTGGTGTCCACCACCACGGGGCGCGCGGGTTCACCGGCCGGCGCCTGGGCCGGCAGGGCCAGCTCAACCCGCATCGGTCGGGCCGGCCGGCGGCGTCTCGGACGATGGCTTGGCGCGCACCGATCCCTTGACCATGTCGAAGCGGAACATGCGGCACTCGATGGGGCCGTTCCACATGGGCACGCGGCGCGACTCCTTCAGGCGCATCTTGCCGGGCAGCTTGAGGTCGGGCGTCAGCATCCAGGCCGTCCAGCCCGCGTAGCTCTTCTTCCAGTGGGTGGCGAGCTGGCTGAAGAACTCGCCGCCGTCGTCGGTGTGCGCGGCCTCGCGGCCCACGCTGGCGCCCAGGGCGCGCTCGGCCGCGCGCTCGTTGGCGTTCTGGCCGGCCGCGCCGGCGGCGGCAATGCGCTCGCCATAGGGCGGGTTGAGCAGCATGACGCCCGGCTGTTCGCTCGGCGGCATGCGCTGCAATGCGTCACCGCCGCGCAGCTGCACGGCGTCGGCCACGCCCGCGCGCTCGGCATTGCGCTGGGCAAAATCGACCATGCGGTGGGCCACGTCGCTGCCGAAGATGGGCACCGGGCTCGCCTGGATGGCGCTCTCGGCCTCGGCCTGGATGGCCGACCACACATGGCCCTGGAAAGGCAGCAGCTTTTCGAAGGCAAAGCGGCGCAGCATGCCGGCCGGGATGCGGCAGGCGATCTGCGCAGCCTCGATGGCGATGGTGCCGCTGCCGCAGCAGGGGTCGTACAGCGGCACGGGCGCATCACCGAGCGGATCCCAGCCGCTGGCGGCGATCATCGCGGCGGCCAGGGTTTCCTTGAGCGGGGCGTCGCCCTTGTCCTCGCGCCAGCCGCGCTTGAAGAGCGGCTCGCCCGAGGTGTCGATGTAGACCGTGGCCTCTTCGGTGGTCAGGTGCAGGTGGATGCGCACGTCGGGCCACTGGGTGTTCACGTCGGGGCGTACGCCGCTCTTGGCACGGAAGCGGTCGGCCACCGCATCCTTCACGCGCAGGCCGGCGAAGTTCAGGCTCTGCAGCGGGCTGTGCTGGGCCGTGACCTCGACCTTGAAGGTCTGGCGCGTGGTGAACCAGATCTCCCAGGCCACCTCGCTGGCGATGCCGTACAGGTCGTTCTCGGAGCGGTAGGGCCGGTGCGCCAATTGCACCAGCACGCGCTGCGCCAGGCGGCTGTGCAGGTTGAGCAGCAGCGCCTGGCGCCACGAGGCGCGCAGCAGCACACCGCCACGGCCCATGAGCAGGTCCTGGCCCGTGAGGCCGGTGATGGCATGCACCTCGTCGGCGAGGTAGCCCTCGACACCGGCGGCGCAGGGGAGAAAGAGTTGGAGTTGGTTCATGGCACTGGGCGACAGGATACGCGCTTATGCAGGGGACGAGGCGCGGGCCAGCAGCAGCTGGCGGATGGATTCGGGAATGGGCGCCACCTTGCGGTCGCTGCGGCCGATGAAGACGATGCCGACCTTGCCCCGCGCCACTTCGCGGCCCGAGGTCTTTTCCGTCATGCGAAAGACGAGGTCGAAGCCGTAGCGGTTGAGGTCCTCGGGCGCCATCTCCACGCGCATGGTCTCGCCGTGGAAGCCTTCGGACTTGTACTGCGCCACGATGTCACCCACCACGGTGGACAGGCCGCCCACGTCCGCCTCGGGGTAACCGAGCGACTGGAAGAAGCGCACGCGCGCCTCGGACACCAGGCTCAGCAGCTGCGCATTGTCCAGGTGCCCGCCCTGGTTGACATGGCTGATGTAGATCTGCAGCTCGGTGGCAAAACCGAAATGCGCGGGGAGGTCGAAAACAATGCGGGCCATGGCGCGGGCGGTAGAAAGGTAAGCAGCGAAACGGTGGCAGCCCATGCAAGGCGCCCCGCAGGCAAGGCCCGTGGAAGGACAAAAAAAGGAAGGCCGTATCCCCATTGGCGGGGTAGCCGGCACAGGCAGCGCACGCGCTGCCGGGTCTCGGGGCAGAAGTCTCTTATGCTCCCGGAATGCCGATTTTACCCGGAGCCCCCATGCACGCCCTGCGCTGTACCCTGACCCTCGCCCTGATTGCGGCCGCGCTCACCGGCACGGCGCATGCCCAGACGCTCTACAAATCCGTGGATGCGAGCGGAAAGGTCGTCTACAGCGACCAGCCCCCCGCCTCGGGTGCGGTGCAAAAAACCCTGAAGCTCGAAAGCCTGCCCGTCAGCGTGGTCCCGGGCAACCCGCTGCCACCCACCACGCCCGGCCAGGCACCTGTAGAAGCCCAGAAAGCAGCCCAACCCCGGGGCGAGGTCACGCTCTACATGGCCACCTAGTGCGGCTACTGCAAGGCGGCCAAGGCCTACCTGGGCGGCAAGGGCATCGCGTACCGGGAGTTCGACGTGGACACGCCCACCGGCAAGGCCGCCTTTGCGCAACTGGGTGCGCGCGGCGTGCCGGTGCTGCTCACCAATGGCCAGCGGGTGAACGGTTTCAGCGCCTCGTCCTACGACGCCGTTTTTGCCAAACGCCAGTAACCCCTCCCTCCTCTTGCGCTCCATGCTCCGCACCGCCCTCGCTTCGATGGCCTTTGCCCTGTGCCTGCCCGTTCTCGCCGAAGAACTGCGCGTTCCCCTGCCCGGCCGCGATGACCTGGTGATCGACCTGCCCGCGCAATGGCGCGCCCAGGTGCGCCGCCCCCATGCCGAGCTGCCGCCCTCGGTCGCCATCAGCGGCCCCGATGCCACGGCCTTGCAGATGCTCGTCACGCCCATCTGGCCCGTCGGCAGTGCCCCCCGGGGCCCGACGGCCGATGGGCTGCGGGCACTGGCCCAGGCCGGTGCCGCCCGTGCCATGCCCCGGGCAGTCGAGGCCGAGCTGCCCCTGAAAGACCTGGGCGCCGCCGACAAGACAGGCTACTACTTTTCGGCCACCGACCGCGCGCCCGAGCCGGGCGGCTACAAGTACCTGACCCAGGGTGTGCTGGGCATGAACGAGCTGCGCGTGACCTTCACCGTGCTCGCCAACGGCGCTCCGCAGGAACCTGTGGCCCAGGCACTGGACTTGCTGCGCTCGCTGCGGCGCACACCGGCCTCG
Organism: Acidovorax sp.; assembly: GCF_034519795.1. Lineage (GTDB taxonomy): Bacteria > Pseudomonadota > Gammaproteobacteria > Burkholderiales > Burkholderiaceae_C > Acidovorax. Next base: position 35,698 of record NZ_JAXHOB010000003.1, on the reverse strand, counting down.
AAAGCGCCCTGATGCCTCCCATCCTCGGCACCGTGATGGTCTACGCGCGCGACATGCAGCGCAGCGCAGCGTTCTACTGCACCCACTTCGGCCTTGAGACCACTGGGGACGTGGTGGAGGGCCTGATCGAGCTCCAGGCCCCGGACGGCGGGGCCTGCATCCTGGTCCACCAGGCGGCCAAGAGCGTGAAGCTCGGCCAGGCAGGGGTGAAGCTGTGCTTCCATGTGCCGGATGTGGAAGCCTTCAAGGTCCGTGCGCTGGCGCAGGGCCTGGCCTTCGGCAGCACGCACCAGGCCAATGGCTATGCGTTCGCAAATGCCAAGGACCCGGACGGCAACGCCGTCAGCATCTCCAGCCGGGCGTTCCGCCAGCCAGGCTGACAGCGGATCAGAGCGCCTTGCGCAGGTTGGCCGGCGCGATCTTGAGCGCCTCGCGGTACTTGGCCACGGTGCGGCGTGCGCACTCGATGCCCTGCTCCTTGAGCATCTCTGCGATCTGGCTGTCCGACAGCGGCTTGGCCGGGCTTTCGGCGGCCACGAACTGCTTGATGAGGGCGCGCACGGCCGTGCTCGATGCATTGCCGCCGGTCTCGGTGCCCAGGCCCGAGCCGAAGAAGTACTTGAGCTCGTAGGTGCCGATGGGCGTGGACATGTACTTGGCCGTGGTCACGCGGCTGATGGTGGACTCGTGCAGGCCCAGTTCGTCGGCGATGTCGCGCAGCACCAGCGGGCGCATGGCCAGCTCGCCATGGGTGAAGAAGCTCTTTTGCCGCTCGACGATGGCGCGCGACACGCGCAGGATGGTGTCGAAGCGCTGCTGGATGTTCTTGATGAACCAGCGCGCCTCCTGCAGCCGCTGCTGCATGGCCTGGTGGCCCTCGCCGCCCTTGTGGCCGCGCAGGGCGCCGGCGTAGATGTCGTGCACGCGCAGGCGCGGCATCACATCAGGGTTCAGGGCCACGATGAAGTTGTGCTGGCCATCGCGGCCATTGGCCCGCCCGGCCTTGCGCACGATGACGTCGGGCACGATGATGTTGCGCTCCACGTCCACGAACTTGCGCCCGGGGCGCGGCTCCAGCCGCGCGATCAGGGCCATGGCGGCGCGCGTGCGCTCCTCACCGTCGCCGCACAGCTGGGTCAGGCGGCGGATGTCGCGGCGCGCCAGCATCTCCAGCGGCTGCTGGCACACGCGCAATGCGGTCTGCACGGTGTCGGGGTCGAGCTGGCTGTCTTCGTCGGCGGCCAGCGCCGTGAGCTGCAGCGTGAGGCATTCACCCAGGCCGCGTGCGCCCACGCCCACAGGCTCCAGGCTTTGCAGCAGGCGCAGGGCGACGGTGAAACGGTGCACCAGCTCCTCGATCTGCTCCAGGTCGTCCGGGCCGGCCAGGCCCACGGCCAGATCTTCGAGCGGGTCTTCGAGGTAGCCGTCGTCGTTGAGCGATTCGATCAGAAAGCGCAACGCAGCGCGGTCCACCTCGGACAGGCGCAGCGACAGCGCCTGACGGTGCAAAAACGCGGTGAGCGATTCGTGCGTGCGCGCCAATTCGGTGGCGTCGGCCTCGTCGCCTTCGGAATCATTGCGGTTGCGGGCCGGCGCATCGCCGCCCCATTCGGCATCGTTGGGGGAGACGTCCACGGTACCGTCGCCGCTCCAGTCGGGCTCGTCGGCGGCGCTGCTGCCCACTTCCGCATCGCCCTGCGGGCTGTCGGCCGAGGTCTCGGTCGACGTGCTGGTGCCCGGGGCGTTGGAGTAGACCGCGTCGTCGGAGCTGTAGTCGTCCGGCTGCGCGGGCGCGTCGGCCGTGTCCACACCGAACTCCTCGCGCGGTGCCTCGTCGGCATTGCGTTCGAGGAAGGGGTTTTCGTCGAGCATCTGCTCGACCTCCTGGCCCAGCTCGAGTGTGGACAACTGCAGCAGCCGGATGGACTGCTGCAGTTGGGGCGTGAGCGCCAGGTGCTGCGATACGCGCAGCGACAGGCCGGGCTTCATCGCACAGCCCCCGGGGGCTGCCGCAGGGGCAGGTGCATGGCGAACAGGTGGTCCATCGGTCTGCTACATGCGGAAGTGTTCACCCAGGTACACCCGGCGCACTTCGGCGTTGTCGACGATTTCGGAGGGGGTACCCTGGGCCAGCACGTGGCCGTCGCTGATGATGAACGCGTGGTCGCAGATGCCCAGCGTCTCGCGCACGTTGTGGTCGGTGATGAGCACGCCGATGCCGCGCGCCTTGAGGAAGCCGATGATGCGCTGGATCTCGATCACCGCGATGGGGTCGATGCCGGCAAAGGGCTCGTCCAGCAGGATGAAGCGCGGCTGCGTGGCCAGCGCGCGGGCGATCTCCACGCGGCGGCGTTCACCGCCGGACAGGGCCAGCGCGGGCGAGGCGCGCAGGTGCTCCACGCGCAGTTCCGTGAGCAGCGCCGTGAGGCGTTCCTCTATGGCCTGGCGCGGCAGCGGCTGGCCGTCCTCGCCGCGCTGCAATTCGAGCACGGCGCGCACGTTCTCCTCGACCGTGAGCTTGCGAAAGATCGAGGCTTCCTGCGGCAGGTAGGACAGGCCCAGGCGCGAGCGCCGGTGGATGGGCATGTGGGCCACCGACTGGCCGTCGATGCGGATGTCGCCGGCATCGCTGCGCACCAGGCCGACGATCATGTAGAACGAGGTGGTCTTGCCCGCACCGTTGGGGCCGAGCAGTCCCACGACCTCACCCTTTTGCACGACCAGCGACACGTCCTTGACGACCTTGCGGCTGCCGTAGGACTTTTCGAGGTGGTGCACCTCCAGCCGGCTGTCCGCCGGGGACCCGGCGACGGTGCTCACGTCAGGCCCGCTCACTTGGCGCCGCCGCTCAGGGTGCTGCTGGGGCGCAGGGTGGTGCCCGGTGCCGCAGGGGCAGGGGCAGCGGCGCTGGCCGGTGTTTCCTTGGGCGACAGGATGGCGCGCACGCGGCCGCCGGGCGCCGGGGCATCGCCCGCGGCATTGGTACCGCCGCGCGGCTTGGCATCCACGGTGAACACGTCGGTCAGGTTGTTGTAGACGATGATCTGCCCGGTGATCTCGTCGGTCAGCGTGGATTCGCGCAAGCGGCGCAGCTCGGCGCGGGTGATGAACTTCACGTTGTCGGCCCGGCCGTCGTATTCGATGACTTCGCCCTCGCCCTCGATGAACTCGTCGGGCGCTCCGGGCAGCGTGTCGCGCTTCTGGCGGAAGAAGGCGCGCTTGCCCGGCTCGGCCGTGACCACGCCGAACTGGTAGCCATCGGCGTCCTGGCGCACATCGAGGCGCGCGCCACGCAGCACGATGGTGCCCTTGGTCATGACCACCCGGCCGGTGAACACGCTGGTCTGCTTGAGCTCATCGTGGCGCAATGCGTCGGCCTCGATGTTCATGGGCTTGTTGCGGTCGGCCTTTTCGGCATGGGCCACACCCTGGACAAAGCCCAGGGCTGAGAGGAGGAGGATCGGGAGGATGCGGTAGTTCATAGGGCACGAATCTTGCAGATCATTGTAGCCACCCGTGGCGACATGCCATGAAAAAAGCCCGCATCAGCGGGCTTTTGGTACACGCAGGAACCAGCCCTGCCAAGAAATGGTCAGCCTTTGCGGGCCACGCCCACCAGTTGCTCCACCACCTGCAGCACAACCGACATGCTGCCCGCCATGGTGCCATCGGTGTAGAACCGGCCGGCCACGCCCATCGAAGGCACGCCTTCCACGCCATACGCATCCTGCAGCTGCGACGCGCGGCGCACCTGGTTGGAGACGGTGAACGAGTTGTAGACTTCCTTGAACTTGGCCACGTCCACGCCCTGCGTGGCGATCCAGGCCATGATTTCATCGTCCTTGGCGAGCTTGGCCTTCTCCACGTGGATGGCACGGAAGACCTTGGCGTGCAGGGCATCGAGCTTGCCCATGCCTTCGAGCGTGAAATAGAGCTTTTGCTGCGGCACGAAGCTGGCGTTGAACGCCACCGGGATGCGGCGGATGCTCAGGTCCTTGGGAGCGGCCTTGACCCAGGCGTCGAGCGTGGGCTCGAAGGCATTGCAGTGGGGGCAGCTGTACCAGAAGAATTCGATCACGTCGACCTTGCCCGCAGGCGCGTCGGGCGTGAGGGGCTTGTCGAGCTTGCGGTAGTCCTTGCCCTCCTTGAACTGGCGCGCTTGCGCCAGCGCGGGGGCGGCCACGGGCAGGGTCAGGGCGGATGCGGCCACTGCGGAAGCGGCAGACAGGGAAAACTCGCGGCGTTTCATGAAAGTGGCACTCCTTGGTCTGGTGTTGGGGGGTGTGAGCCACGCCCCCGGAAAAAGTTCAGGCAGGCATGCGCTCAGCGCTGCACGCGCACCAAGGCAGATTCGACACCCGTGGTGTCGAGCTTGTCCTTGAGCTGGGCAGCGTCGTCGCGCTTGGTGAAGGGGCCCACGCGCACGCGGAACACGGTGCGGCCATTTTGCTCGCGCTCGCTCACGCGGGCCTCCCAGCCCAGCATGGCCAGTTTGGCGCGCTGCGCATCGGCATCGGCCTGGGTGCGGAAGGCACCGGCCTGCACGAAGTAGTCGAAGGGGTCCGCACTGTTGCCGGGCGCCGCCGCGGCCTTGGCAGCGGCCAGATCACCCAGGGGGTCGGCACTACCGGGCTTGGTGACTGCGGCGGCAGGCTTGGCCGACGAGGCGGCAGCGCGCGGGTCCACCGCTGCCACGGCCGGTGCCGAGGCGACAGGCGCCGGGGCCACGCCTGCCGTGGCGGGAGCCGACGCTGCAGCCGCAGGAGGCCGCGCCGGGTTCTTGCCGTACAGCGGCGAGTTCGGGTCCCAGTTCTTGTTCTTCTGCGCTTCGGCCGCATCCTGGTCGGTGCCGCGCGCGCCGCCCTTGTTGAGGAAGGGCACGGGTACCTTGGTCACATAGACGGCGACCGCGAGCGCGGCGCCCAGGCCGAAGATCACGCCCACGATAAAGCCGATGATGGTTCCGCCCAGTTGCTTGTTCTTCATAGGTAGTGGTTGCTTACATTCTGGCCGGAGCCGATACGCCCAGCACAGCCAGGCCATTGTGCAGTACCTGCGCGGTGGCGGCGACGAGGGCCAGGCGCGCGCGCTTGACGGCCTCGTCATCCACCAGGATGCGCTCGGCATCGTAATAGCTGTGGTAACTGGCGGCCAGGTCGCGCAGGTAGAAGGTGACGTCGTGCGGCGCCTCGCCATCGGCCGCAGCGGTGAGCATCTCGGGGTACTTGGCCAGCTGCAGCATCAGCGCCTGGGCCTGCGGGCCTTCGAGCGGGGACAGGTCCACGCCCTGGAGCGAGGCCACGTCGCCACCGCCCTGCTCGGCCCAGCCGCGCAGCACCGAGCAGATGCGCGCATGCGCATACTGCACGTAGTACACCGGGTTGTCGTTGTTCTGCGCCACGGCCAGGTCCACGTCGAAGGTGTACTCGGTGTCCGGCTTGCGGCTGAGCAGAAAGAAGCGTACCGCATCCTTGCTGGTCCATTCGATCAGGTCGCGCAAGGTGACATAGCTGCCGGCGCGCTTGCTGATCTTGACCTCTTCGCCGCCCTTGACCACGCGCACCATGGTGTGCAGCACATAGTCGGGGTAGCCCTGTGGAATGCCCACTTCGGCGGCCAGCAGGCCGGCGCGCACGCGCGCGATGGTGCCGTGGTGGTCCGTTCCCTGGATGTTGACGACCTTGGTGTAGCCGCGCTCCCACTTGGCGATGTGGTAGGCCACATCGGGCACGAAGTAGGTGTAGGTTCCGTCCTGCTTGCGCATGACGCGGTCCTTGTCGTCGCCGTAGTCCGTGCTCTTGAGCCACAGGGCGCCATCCTGCTCGTAGGTCTTGCCGTTGGCCACCAGCTTGTTCACCGTGGCCTCCACGCGGCCGCTGGTGTACAGGCTCGATTCGAGGTAGTACTCGTCGAACTTCAGGTTGAAGGCCTGCAGGTCCTTGTCCTGCTCGTTGCGCAGGTAGGCCACGGCGAACTGGCGGATCGATTCCACGTCGTCCACGTCGCCGCTGGCGGTGTACTCGCGGTCGTCGGCCTTGACGGTCTTCTTCGCCAGAAAGTCGCCCGCGATGTCCTGGATGTAGTCGCCGTTGTAGAACGCCTTGCTGGCCGGGTTGTCGGGGTCGGTGGGCCAGCATTCGTCGCCGGGCTTGAAGCCCTTGGCGCGCAGCTGCGTGCTGTTCGTGAGGGTCTGGATCTGCACGCCCGCGTCGTTGTAGTAAAACTCGCGGTGCACACCCCACCCTTGGGTGGCGAACAGGTTGCAGATGGCATCGCCCAGGGCGGCCTGGCGGCCGTGCCCCACGTGCAGCGGGCCCGTGGGGTTGGCCGAAACGAACTCGACCAGCACCTTGGCGCCGCGGTCGGCCTGGAAGCCAAAGCGCTCGCCCGCGGCCAGCACCTCGCGCACCACCTCCTGCTTGGCGGCGGGCTTCAAGCGGATGTTCAGGAAGCCGGGGCCCGCGATCTCGATGGCCTCGACCCAGCGCGTGAAGGCCGGCGTGGCCTCGAGCGCGGCCTTGAGCTGTTCGCCCAGGGCGCGCGGGTTGAGCTTGAGCGGCTTGGCCAGCTGCATGGCCGCCGTGCAGGCGAAGTCGCCATGCGCAGCCACCTTGGGGGATTCGAACGCCGCCTTGGCGCCAGCGCCTGGGGAAAGGGTGTCCAGCTCGGCCGCGAGCGCGGCCAGCAGATCGTGTTTGACAGAGAGCATCCGGGGATTTTACGGGGCGACCCGGTCACCTCCTTGGGAAGGTGTCTTGCCCGCACCACCAAATGCCCACCCTGGCCTGTGCTGCAGAGCAACAGATCGTAAAGAATTCTTGCCGCCGGGCAGGCATGTCAGCGTGACCCGATGCCCGTACGTTGTAATCGGGCAATCCGGTGCGGATTGCATTGGATGCCCTTACCACCGGAGCACTATATGAAAAAGCTTCTCTCCCTCGCGGCCCTGACCCTGGTTCTTTCGTTGGGCGCAGCCCATGCTGCCGATGCCCCTGCGGCGCCCGCCAAGGCGGCTGCACCGGCGGCAGCCGCCACCCCGGCCGCACCTGCAGCCTCGGCGGCCGCCCCCACCAAGCAACAGACCAAGATGGCCACCTGCAATACCGAGGCGGCCGACAAGAAGGGCGACGAGCGCAAGGCCTTCATGAAGACCTGCCTGTCCAGCAAGCCTGCGACCCAGCAGGACAAGATGAAGACCTGCAACGCCGATGCCGCCGGCAAGAAGGGCGACGAGCGCAAGGCCTTCATGAGCGAATGCCTCAAGAAGTGAGCGGCTGAGGGGCGCGAGCCCCCGCGCAAACCAAACCATCAACCCGCCCGGCACGCGTGCACGGCGGGTTTTTTCATTGCCGGGCCCCGCCCCAAGATGAAAACACCCCCTCGGGGGGCAGCGACAGAGCGCGGGGACCATTTTTCATGGGTTTACCAGCCGCGGGTCCAGAACACCGCGATCACGGCCACCACCGGGATCGCATGGGCCTGCAGCATCACCAGGCGGCGTACCCGGGCGACTTCGCGCGCATCCGGCAGGGTGCCATCGGCGCGCAGCTTGCGCAGCCAGCGCCGGAAGGCGATGGTCGGGAAGATGGAGACGATGGCAATCGCCACCACCAGCGTGATCTTGAAGTGGAACATGGGCTGCGACACATACCAGGACATGCCCTTGACGCCCCAGAACACCCGCGCCAGCCCCGTAGCCACCAGCGCCATGGCCGCAGCGGCGTAGATGGCGTCGAGCCGCGCCAGGCGCTCCACCACGGCGGCGTTGAGCCATTCGATGCGGCACAGCGCGGCCTGGCTCGACAGGAAGACCACCAGGGTCAGGATGGCCACTATGTGCAGGGCGGCCAGTACGGCTTCGAGGGTCATCGCGGATCCTTTTTGGGGTTGGGCAGCTTCGCGGCGATTGTGCGCGAGGAATGGCCCTGCAGACGCAGGCACCTCTCCTGATCCGTCCCCTGGCTGGCGGCCGCATGCGAAAAAGGGGCGTGCCCATGCAGGCACGCCCCCTCTTGCAAAACCCATGGCCCCGCAACGGGGCTTGCCGGCGATCAGGCGGCCGTGCGCGCCACGGCAACCCCATCGGCCGGCACCACGGGTGCCGGTACGGGAGCAGCAGCCGCCGGCAGCGGGTGGCCGTCCAGCGCGGCATGCAGGCGGTCGTAGTCGAGCGCGTTTTCCCAGCGCGAGACGACCACGGTGGCGACGGCGTTGCCGATGAAGTTGGTCAGCGAGCGGCACTCGCTCATGAAGCGGTCCACGCCCAGGATCAGCGCCATGCCGGCCACCGGCACTTCGGGCACCACGGCCAGGGTGGCGGCCAGGGTGATGAAGCCCGCGCCCGTCACGCCGGCGGCCCCCTTGGAGCTGAGCATGGCCACCAGCAGCAGGGCGACCTGGTGGCCCAGCGTCAGTTCGGTGTTGGTGGCCTGGGCGATGAACAGCGCGGCCAGCGTCATGTAGATGTTGGTGCCGTCCAGGTTGAAGGAGTAGCCCGTGGGCACCACCAGGCCGACCACCGACTTGCTGCAACCGGCCTTTTCCATCTTTTCCATCAGCGAGGGCAGGGCCGATTCGGACGACGAGGTACCCAGCACCAGCATCAGCTCGGCCTTGAGGTAGCGGCACAGCTTGAGCACCGAGAAGCCGCACAGGCGCGCCACGAAGCCCAGCACCACCAGCACGAACAGCAGCGAGGTGATGTAGAACGCGCCCACCAGCCAGGCCAGGTTGACCAGCGAGCCCAGGCCGAACTTGCCGATGGTGAAGGCCATGGCGCCGAAGGCACCCAGGGGCGCGGCCTTCATCACCAGGCCCACCACCTTGAACACAGGGGTCGTCAGGGCTTCGAGAAAGTTCTGCACGGGGCGACCGGCCTCACCCACCATGGCCAGCGCAATGCCGAACAGCACGGCCACCAGCAGCACCTGCAGGATGTTGTCGCCCACAAAGGGGCTGACCAACGTCTTGGGGATGATGTCCATGGCAAAGCCGGTGAGCGTCATCTCGTGCGACTTGGCCACATAGGTCTTCACGGCCGTCTGGTCCAGGTCGGCCGGGTTGATGTTCATGCCCGCACCGGGCTGCACCACGTTGGCCACGACCATGCCGATGACCAGGGCCAGTGTGGAGAAGAACAGAAAGTACGCCATGGCCTTGCCGAACACGCGGCCCACGGAGGAGAGCTGCGACATACCCGCGATGCCGGTGACGATGGTCAGGAAGATCACCGGGGCGATGATCATCTTCACCAGCTTGATGAAGGCATCGCCCAGCGGCTTGAGCGCCTCGCCGTAGGCCGGCTCGAAATGGCCCAGCAGCACGCCCAGGACAATGGCGAGCACCACCTGGAAGTACAGTTGGCGGTAGAACGGCAGGGGCACCGCTTGGGTGGCCTGGGCGGGAATGGCGTGCATGGGGACTCCAGATGTCGCGGAAACTGCACCACCGGGGTGCTTCGAGGGTGCCGTTTGTACCCCTGCACTCCGTTTCAGCAGATAGCTAATTGGTAGTAGTCGCTGGCCGCCCCATAGGAGACGGGTCGACAAAAACTAGGGAAAACACCTAGCACCCCAGAAAGGTGCGGCACACTCACTCCCATGCGCACCAGATATGCACCAGGCGCGCGCTTGCAGGCGCCCTCCACCCACCTCACCCGCCATGACCCCGTCCCACCGCCGCAAGTTCTGGACTGTGCTGATCGTGCTCGCCGGCATGGCCGGCTGCATGTTCGTGGCCGGGCAATGGGCCTGGCGGCATTCGCTGTACGACGAGAGCGACAGCGTGCAGCGCCAACTGGCCCTGTATGGGCAGACGCTGGGCCAGCGCATCGACCGCTACCGCACGCTGCCCGAGGTGCTGGCGCTGGACGTGCAGCTCTACGAGGCGCTGAGCCGCCCGCGCAGCCCGGCGCAGGTGGAGCAGCTCAACCTCAGGCTGGAGCGGGCCAACGGCGCCAGCCAATCGTCCACCCTGACCCTGATCAACCGCGAGGGCCTAGCCGTGGCGGCGAGCAACTGGCGCAGCGCCACCAGCAACGTGGGTGTGGACTACAGCTTTCGCCCCTATGTGCAACAGGCGCTGGCCCAGGGCAGCGGCAGCTTCTATGGCATCGGGGTGACGACGGGAGAGCCCGGCTACTTCCTGTCGCAGGCCATCCGGAACGACCAGGGCGAGCCACTCGGCCTGGTGGTCATCAAGATCGCGCTGCAGGAGCTGGAGCGCGAATGGCTGCAGACCGAGGACATCGTGCTGGCGTCCGACGCGCACGGCGTGGTCTTCCTGGCCAGCCAGGATGCCTGGCGCTACCGGCTGCTGGAACCGTTGACCGAGGCAGAGCGCAGGGAGCTGGCCGCCACGCGCCAGTATTCGGACCAACCCCTGCGCCCCCTGGACTACCGGGTGGACGACCACATGGACAACGGCGGCCGCCTGGTGCGCATGCAGACAGCCGACCTGCCGGGCCTGCCCGGCCGCCTGCTGTGGCAGACCCAGCCCCTGCCCGGCACGCCGTGGCAACTGCACCTGGTGCACGCGACCCACAGCAGTGTGGCGGACAGCCGTTGGGCCGCAGCGGCGGGCGGGGGCGGCTGGCTGGCACTGGCGCTGCTGGTGCTGTTCGTGCGCCAGCGCCAACGCCTGGCCCACCTGCGCCAGCGCAGCCGCCAGGAGCTGGAGACCGTGCTGCAGCAGCACGCCCAGGAGCTGCGCACGGCGCAGGACGGCATCGTGCAGGCGGCGCAGCAGGCCGACACCGGTCTCTCGCGCAGCCTGGAGCACCTGCCCCAGGGCGTGGTCATCATCGATGCCGACCTGAACCTGGCGGCCTGGAACTCGCGCTATGTGCAGCTGTTCCGCTACCCCTCCGACCTGATGCAGGTGGGCCGGCCCATCGCGGACCTGCTGCGCCACAACGCGCGCCGCGGCCTGCTGGGACCTGGCCCGGTCGACGACTCCGTCGAGCGGCGCCTGTCGCACCTGCGCAGCGGCCTGCCCCACCTGCACGAAAGCGCCAAGGACGACGGCACGGTGCTGGAGATCCGGGGCACCCCCTTGCCCGAGGGCGGGTTCGTGACCAGCTACGCCGACATCACCAGCTACAAGAACGCCGCGCGCGAGCTGCGCTCGCTGGCCGATGCGCTGGAGCAGCGCGTGGCCGACCGCACGCGCGACCTGGATGCCGCGCGGCACGAGGCCGAGCAGGCCAACCGCTACAAGACCCGCTTCGTGGCGGCTGCCGTGCACGACCTGCTGCAGCCGCTGAACGCCGCGCGCATGTTCAGCTCGCTGTTGCGCAGCCACCTGCACGACGAGGCCGGCCGGCATGCGGCCGACAGCATCGACGGGGCCCTGGCCGCGCAGGACGCGATTCTCAACAGCCTGCTCGACATCTCGCGCATGGAGTCCGGACAGCTCGAGGTGCGCATCCACGACGTGGCCCTGGGCCCGCTGCTGCAGGTACTGGCCCACAATTTCGGCGTGCTGGCCGAGAGCCAGGGCCTCGCGCTCCGTTGCGTGGCCACGCGCCAGGTGGTGCGCACCGACGAGAACCTGCTGCGCCGCATCCTGCAGAACTTCGTCTCCAACGCCATCCGCTACAGCCGGCGCGGGCGCATCGTGGTGGGCTGCCGGCGCGTGGGCAACGGCCACCTGCGCATCGAGGTGCATGACCAGGGGCCGGGCATTCCCGAGGCGCTGCAGCGCGAGATCTTCGAGGAGTTCCGCCGCCTGGACGAGGGCCGTGCCGACGACCGGGGGGCCGGCCTGGGCCTGGCCATCGTGGAGCGCCTGGGCCGCCTGCTGGGGCACCCCATCGGGCTGCGTTCGCAGCTCGGGCGCGGCAGCGTGTTCTGGGTGCAGGTGCCGCTGGGTGACCCGGCCGCCCTGCAGCAGCAGACGGCCCCGCCCGCCACCGCACAGCAAGCGCCCGAGGACGCCCCGCTGCACGGCAGCAGTGCCTGGGTGATCGAGGACGATGGCCCGACCTGCGCAGCCACCAAGGCCTTGCTGGAACGCTGGGGTTGCCAGGTAGCACTGGCCGGCGGCGCGACCGAGGCACTCGGCCAGGCCCGGCCCGGGCAGGCGCCGCAACTGGTGCTGCTGGACGTGCACCTGGGTGGTGGCCAGCACGGCCCTGACGTCTATACCGAGCTGTGCCAGCGCTGGTGCCAGGCTCCGGCCGTGATCCTGGTGACCGCCGAGCGCGACGCCACGTTGCGCCGCCAGGCTGCCGAACGCGGCTGGGGCTTTCTGGCCAAGCCGGTGCGCGCACCCGCGCTGCGGGCACTGATGAGCCAGACCTTGCTGCGCCTGCGGGAAAGATAGGCGCCGCGGAATCAGGCGGAAGCGGCGTCCTCGGTCTCCAGGCTCTTGACCAGCACCGCGGCCTGGGTACGGCTGTGGCAGGCCAGCTTTTTCAGGATGGCGGTGACATGCACCTTGACGGTGTTCTCGGCCAGGCCCAGTTCGCCCGCAATCTGCTTGTTGAGCAGGCCGTCGGCCAGGCACAGCAGCACGCGGAACTGCTGGGGGGTGAGCTGCGCCAGGCGGGCGGCCAGCTCGGCGTCGGCCTCGGAGCGCTCGGCCGCCATGGGCGGGAACCAGCTGTCGCCGGCCAGCACCGCCTCGATGGCCGTGCCCATGGCCTCGGCGGGCGCGGACTTGGGGATGAAGCCCACCGCGCCGAACTGCTGGGCACGGCGGATGACGCGTGGGTGGTCGTTGGACGAAATGATCACCACGGGCAGCTCAGGGTACTCCCCGCGCACATGCAGCAGGGCCGAGAAGCCACGCGCCCCCGGCATGCTCAGGTCCAGCAGCACCAGCTCCACCTCGGGGTGCTCCTGCAGCGCCGCGCCCAGCGTGGCCGCGCTGGCGGCCTCCAGCGTGCGGAACTGGGGCAGGCGCTCGTGCAGCACATGCAGCACGGCGGTGCGAAACAGAGGGTGGTCATCGGCGGCCAGCAGCGTGGGCTCGGACATGGGGACTGCAGTCTGCCACGGCACCGATCAATGGGCCTGCAGGCCCCGCCAGAAGGCAGGCTGCGCGTAGTGGTGCTTGAGGAAGTCGATCCACAGCCGCACGCGCAGCGGCATGTGCTTGCGCTGGGGGAAGACCACGTAGATGCCGTTGGGCGGCGCGGCAAACTCTTCCAGCACCTCCACCAGGCGGCCGGCCGCGATTTCGGCCTCCACTTCCCAGGTGCTGCGCCAGGCGATGCCGTAGCCTGCCAGGCACCAGTCGTGCAGCACCTGCCCGTCGGAGCAGTCGAGCGGCCCGCCGGGCTTGAGGTGCACGACCTCGGTGCCGCCACCTTCCACCGGCATGCGGAAGGCCCAGCCACGCGTCTGCGAGGCTTCGCTCGACAGGGTGAGGCAGTCGTGCGAGGGCAGCTCGCCCGGGTGGCGCGGGGCCGGGTGGTGCTTCAGGTAGCCGGGCGTGGCCACGCACAGGCGCCGGTTGTCGGCGATGCGCACGCTGACCAGGGACGAATCGGGCAGGTCGCCCACGCGCACGGCGCAGTCGAAGCCCTCGCCGGCCAGGTCCACCACGCGATCGCTGAGGTTGAGCGAAATCGTCACGTCCGGGTGCTCGGCGCGAAAGCGCGGCACCAGGGGCGCCACATGGCGCCGGCCAAAACCGGCCGGCGCCGTGATGCGCAGGTGCCCCGTGGCCTTGACACCCCCCTCGGACACGCTGGCCTCGGCATTGGCCACGTCGGACAGCAGGCGCTGGCAGTCTTCCAGGAAGGCGCTGCCCTCGTGCGTGAGGCTGATGCGCCGCGTGGTGCGCACCAGCAGCTTCACGCCCAGGTGCTCTTCGAGCGCATCGAGCCGGCGGCCCATGATGGCGGGCGCCACGCCCTCGGCCTTGGCGGCGGCGGTGAGGCTGCCACGCGTGGCAACCGAGACGAAGGATTCGAAGGCCTTGAGCTTGTCCATGGCGCCGATTATGGGGAGTGCGCCCGCCGAACGCACGCCCACTTGTGCGTAAAAGTCATTGGTTTACAGCTTTTGAGCATATTTATGCCGACAAACATTTGCAATACAGTCTGTCCATGGCCTGCAGTGGCGGGCTCCGCATTTGTTCACATCCAACGCCTGAGGCACTCCATGACCGACCGCACTTCCATCCACGGCCTGCAAGTGGCCACTTCCCTCTTTCGCTTCGTCGAAGACAAGGTGCTGCCCGGCACCGGTGTGGACAGCGCCGCGTTCTGGAAGGGTTTTGACGCCATCGTGGCCGACCTGGCACCGCGCAACATCGCCCTGCTGGCCGAGCGTGACCGCCTGCAGACCGAGCTCGACACCTGGCACCAGGCCAACCCCGGCCCCATCACGGACATGGTGGCCTACAGGGGCTTCCTCGAAAAGATCGGCTACCTGGTGCCCCAGCCTGCCGACGTGCAGGCCACCACGACCAACGTGGACGACGAACTGGCCACCCAGGCCGGCCCCCAGCTGGTGGTGCCCATCCTGAACGCCCGCTATGCCCTGAACGCGGCCAATGCGCGCTGGGGCAGCCTGTACGACGCGCTGTATGGCACCGATGCCATCCCCGAGACCGACGGTGCGGACAAGGGCAAGGGCTACAACCCCGTGCGCGGCGCCAAGGTGATCGCCTTCGCGCGCCAGGTACTGGACGACACGGCGCCCCTGGCCAGCGGCGCGCACAAGGACTCGACCGGCTACCGCGTGGAAGGCGGCCAGCTGGTGGTGGCGCTCGCCAACGGCAGCACCACGGGCCTCAAGGACCCGTCCCAATTCAAGGGCTACCAGGGTGATGCGGCAGAGCCGTCGTCGGTGCTGCTGCAGCACAACGGCCTGCACCTGGATATCCAGATCAACCGCACCACCCCCATCGGCCAGAGCGACTCCGCCGGCGTGAGCGACCTGGTGCTGGAAGCGGCGCTCTCCACGATTCTCGACCTCGAAGACTCGGTGGCCGCCGTGGATGCCGATGACAAGGTGCTGGGCTACAGCAACTGGCTGGGCATCATCCAGGCCACGCTGACCGAACAGGTCGCCAAGGGTGGCAAGACCATCACGCGCGGGCTGAATGCCGACCGCGTGTACACGGCCCCCGACGGCCAGGCCGGTGGCGTGCGCCTGCACGGCCGCTCGCTGATGTTCCTGCGCAACGTGGGCCACCTGATGACCAACCCGGCCATCCTGTACACCGATGCCCAGGGCCAGGAGCGCGAGATCCCCGAAGGCATCATGGATGCCGTGGTCACCACGACGATTGCACTGCATGACCTGCAGGGCCGCAGCGCCAACGGCATCCGCAACTCGCGCAAGGGCAGTGTCTACATCGTCAAGCCCAAGATGCACGGCCCCGCCGAAGTGGGCTTTGCCAGCGAGCTGTTCGGCCGCGTGGAGCAGTTGCTGGGCCTGCCCACCGACACCGTCAAGCTGGGCATCATGGACGAGGAGCGCCGCACCAGTGTGAACCTCAAGGCCTGCATCGCCGCTGCGGCCAGCCGCGTGGCCTTCATCAACACCGGCTTCCTGGACCGCACGGGCGACGAGATGCACACCGCCATGCTGGCCGGCCCCATGATCCGCAAGGGCGACATGAAGACCAGCGCCTGGATCCAGTCGTACGAGAAGAACAACGTGCTGGTGGGCCTGTCGTGCGGCCTGCGCGGCAAGGCGCAGATCGGCAAGGGCATGTGGGCCATGCCCGACCTGATGGCCGAGATGCTGAAACAGAAGATCGCCCACCCCAAGGCCGGCGCCAACACCGCCTGGGTGCCCAGCCCCACGGGCGCCACGCTGCACGCGCTGCACTACCACCAGGTCAACGTGGCCGAGATCCAGATCGGCCTGGAAAAGACCGATGTGAACGCCGAGCGCGACAACCTGCTGACCGGCCTGCTCACCGTGCCCGTGACCGCCACGCCCAACTGGACGGATGCCGAGAAGCAGCAGGAGCTGGACAACAACGCCCAGGGCATCCTGGGCTATGTGGTGCGCTGGGTGGACCAGGGCGTGGGCTGCTCCAAGGTGCCCGACATCCACAACGTCGGCCTGATGGAAGACCGCGCCACCTTGCGCATCAGCAGCCAGCACATGGCCAACTGGCTGCGCCATGGCGTGGTGACCGAAGCCCAGGTGAAGGAAACCTTCGAGCGCATGGCCGCCGTGGTGGACGGCCAGAACGCCGGCGACCCGCTGTACCAGCCCATGGCCGGCCATTTCGACACCAGCATGGCCTACCAGGCGGCCTGCGATCTGGTCTTCAAGGGCATGGCCCAGCCCAGCGGCTACACCGAGCCGCTGCTGCACGCCTGGCGCCTGAAGCTCAAGGCGGCGGCCTGACCTCCGGGGCCCTTCGCCGCACCCCGGCACAGATGGATCCCTCGGATCCTTCCTCCAGCGGCACCTTCGGGTGCCGTTTTTTTCGGCAGGGCCCCACACCGCCGACCACACAAAGGCCCTCACCCTGGCCCCTGGGCCCGGGAGGCGGCACAATGGACCGGTCACGCGAGCCATGCAGTGCGCCAGGCATGGCGCGCTCTGCTGCCCCCACCCCATGTTGATCCCCCCACCGATTTCCACCGCCTCGCAGTGCCCTTTGTGCGGGCAGGCGAACCAGTGCGCCATGGCGGCCGGGCAACCGCCGGAAACCTGCTGGTGTATGGCCGCTGCCGTGCCGCCCGAAGCCCTGGAGAAAATCCCGGCCACGGAGCGTGGCAAGGTCTGCATCTGCCCGCAGTGCGCCCGGCCTCGACCTGCTTTGGGCGCATTGGACCCGGCTGCCCCGATATGATTTCCTCTTTCCTTTTCGTTCACTGACCATTACCCCAAGGAGCCCTGCATGCCCACCTACCACGTCGAAATGATGGAAGGCCGTACCGTCGAGCAAAAGAAGAAGCTGGTGGAAGAAATCACCCGCGTGTCCGTCGAAGTGCTCGGCGGCTCGCCCGAATCGGTCGATATCCTGATCACCGACGTCAAGCGCGAGAACTGGGCCACCGGCGGCAAGCTCTGGTCAGAGCGCACCTGAGCAAACGCAGCCCCAGCCCATGACAGCACAGCCGCCCAGCTCCCTCGCCGCGCTGCGCGAACGCCACGGCGAGCGCTACCGCTGGTTGCTGCTGCTGTCGGTCATGGTCGGCACGATGGCCTCGATCATGTCCTCGACCATCGTGAACGTGGCCATCCCGGACATGAGCCACTACTTCACCCTGGGGCAGGAACGTGCCCAGTGGGTGACCTCGGGCTTCATGGTGGCCACCACGGTGTCCATGCTCACCACGCCATGGCTGCTGTCGCGCTATGGCTACCGCGCCACCTACGTGGGCGCCATGCTGCTGTTGCTGGCGGGCGGCATCGGGGGTGGCCTGGCGCGCGATTTCGGCCTGGTGCTGGTGGCGCGTGTGGCCGAGGGCCTTGCGGCCGGGGTGGTGCAACCCATTCCTGCCGTCATCATCCTGTACGCATTCCAACCCCATGAACAGGGCCGCGCCAGCGGCATCTTCGGCATGGGTGTGGTGCTGGCGCCGGCCATCGGCCCCAGCATCGGCGGGCTGCTGGTCGATTGGTTCGGCTGGCGCTCCATCTTCTTCATGGTGGTGCCGCTGTGCCTGGCCTCCATCTGGCTGGCCTACAAGTTCGTACCGGTCACGGCACCGGGCGGCGTGGCGGCCAACCGCAATGGCGAGGCGCTCGACTGGCGCGGCCTGGCGCTGGGCACGGCCGGCACGCTGTGCCTGCTCAATGGACTGGTGGCCCTGCATGGGGGCACCGTCACCGAAGCCATCCTACTGCTGGCCGGTGCCGTCGTGGCCACCGGCCTGTTCATCGGCTGGCAGCGTCGGCAGCTGCGGCAGGGCCGCAAGCCGCTGATGGACCTGCGGCTCTTCCAGTACCGGCAATTCGCGATGGGCAGCATCGTGGCCTTCATCTACGGCACGGCGCTGTTCGGTTCGACCTACCTGCTGCCCGTGTTCATGCAACTCGGAATGCAGCTGTCGGCCTCGCACGTGGGCACCATCATGCTGCCCGCAGGCTTCGTGCTGGCCATCACCATCGCCATGGTGGGCCGGCTGGCCGACCGGCAGCCAACGCACCTGCTGGTGAGCATCGGGCTGGCCCTGCTGGCCCTGTCCTTCGGGCTCATGGTGCTGGTGGGCCTGGGCTCGGCGCTGTGGATGCTGGTGGCCTTTGCGATCCTGGGCCGCGTCGGCCTCGGTTTCATCCTGCCCTCCCTCAACCTCGGGGCCATGCGGCCATTGGACAAGTCGCTGATCTCGCAGGGGTCGAGCGCCATCGGCTTCCTGCGCATGCTGGGCGGTGCCGCCGGCGTGAGCCTGTGCGGTATCGTGCTGGAATGGCGCCTGGGTGCGCATGGCGCATCGCTGACCTCGGGCGCAAGCAACACGGCCCGCATCGATGCCTTCGGCGAAACCTTTCTGATGCTGACCGCGCTTTGCGTGCTGGCCCTGGTGGCCGCCTGGCAACTGCGCGAAGCGCCTGCGGCACCCACCGGCACCCCACCCTCTCCCTAGGCCCAGAGGCCGATAGACCCGGACCCTTTCGATCATGTGCCAATTGCTCGGTATGAACTGCAACACGCCGACCGACGTGACCTTCAGCTTCACCGGATTCGCGCAGCGCGGGGGAAACACGGCCGACCATGCCGACGGCTGGGGCATCGCATTTTTCGAGGACCGCGGGCTGCGCCACTTCGTCGACCACCTGCCGGCGGTGGATTCGCCCGTGGCGGAGCTGATCCGCCGCTATCCCATCAAGAGCCGCAACGTGATTGCGCACATCCGCAAGGCCACCCAGGGCCTGGTGAGCCTGCAGAACTGCCACCCCTTCGTGCGCGAGCTCTGGGGGCGGTACTGGGTGTTTGCGCACAACGGTGACCTGAAGGACTTCCGTCCCCGCCTGCACGCGCATTTCCACCCCGTAGGGGATACGGACAGTGAGCATGCGTTCTGCTGGATCATGCAGGAGCTGGCCAAGTCGCACGCCAGCGTGCCCAGCATTGCCGAGCTGACCATCACCTTGAAGGAGCTGGCAGCGCGCATCGCACCGCACGGCACCTTCAACTTCCTGCTCTCCAATGGGCAGGCGCTGTGGGCCCATGCGTCCACGGGGCTGTACTACATCGAGCGCAAGCACCCGTTCAGCGAGGCGCAACTGTCGGACGAGGACGTGCGCATCGACTTCGCCACCCAGACCACCGCCACCGACCGCGTGGCCGTGATCGTGACGGCTCCACTCACGGTCAACGAGGAGTGGACGGCCTTCGGCAAAGGGGAACTGCTGGTGTTTGTGGACGGGCAGCGGCAAGGCTGCTGAACCGCTGGCTCTGGCGGGCCTGGCTGCATTTTTCGCCTCCCCAAACGCAAAACCCCCCAGTCCTTTGGAGACTGAGGGGGTTTGGGGCTGTAAGAGCCTGACGATGACCTACTTTCACACGGGAACCCGCACTATCATCGGCGCAAAGTCGTTTCACTGTCCTGTTCGGGATGGGAAGGAGTGGTACCAACTTGCTATGGTCATCAGGCATAACTTGGTGTTGTCTTGGTGTTTAGGTCAAGACAACGAATTCATAGAGTATGGAATCAGATTAGATTTTTGTATTTTTGACTGCGTCAACTTGGCATAACAATCATTGAAGCACATTACGCGCTATCAAAGTTATAGGGTCAAGCCGCACGAGCAATTAGTATCAGTTAGCTTAACGCATTACTGCGCTTCCACACCTGACCTATCAACGTCCTGGTCTTGAACGACTCTTCAGGGGGCTCAAGGCCCCGGCAGATCTCATCTTGAAACGAGTTTCCCGCTTAGATGCTTTCAGCGGTTATCTCTTCCACACTTAGCTACTCGGCAATGCCACTGGCGTGACAACCGATACACCAGAGGTGTGTCCACTCCGGTCCTCTCGTACTAGGAGCAGGCTTCCTCAAATCTGCAGCGCCCACGGAAGATAGGGACCAAACTGTCTCACGACGTTTTAAACCCAGCTCACGTACCTCTTTAAATGGCGAACAGCCATACCCTTGGGACCGGCTACAGCCCCAGGATGAGATGAGCCGACATCGAGGTGCCAAACACCGCCGTCGATATGAACTCTTGGGCGGTATCAGCCTGTTATCCCCAGAGTACCTTTTATCCGTTGAGCGATGGCCCTTCCATACAGAACCACCGGATCACTATGTCCTGCTTTCGCATCTGCTCGACTTGTCAGTCTCGCAGTTAAGCACGCTTATGCCATTGCACTATCGTCACGATGTCCGACCGTAACTAGCGTACCTTCGAACTCCTCCGTTACGCTTTGGGAGGAGACCGCCCCAGTCAAACTGCCTACCATGCACTGTCCCCGATCCAGATAATGGACCTAGGTTAGAACCTCAAACACACCAGGGTGGTATTTCAACGTTGGCTCCATGAGATCTAGCGACCTCACTTCAAAGCCTCCCACCTATCCTACACAGATCTGTTCAAAGTCCAATACAAAGCTACAGTAAAGGTTCATGGGGTCTTTCCGTCTTTCCGCGGGGAGATTGCATCATCACAAACATTTCAACTTCGCTGAGTCTCAGGAGGAGACAGTGTGGCCATCGTTACGCCATTCGTGCAGGTCGGAACTTACCCGACAAGGAATTTCGCTACCTTAGGACCGTTATAGTTACGGCCGCCGTTTACTGGGACTTCAATCAAGAGCTTGCACCCCA
>NZ_JAXHOB010000003.1:0-10000 GCF_034519795.1 Acidovorax sp. | reverse complement strand
TGCTGCCCAGGTTCAGACCGTCCGGCCCCACGCGGAAGATGCCCATGCCGCCCATGCCGTCCAGGGGCTTCAGGATGATGTCCTTGTGCTCGGCATGGAAGCTGCGGATGTCCGCCGGGTCGCGCGTGACCAGGGTGGGGCCGATGAACTGCGGAAACTCCATGATCGCCAGCTTCTCGGGGTGGTCGCGCAGCGCCCGGGGCTTGTTGAATACGCGTGCGCCATCGCGCTCGGCCTGCTCCAGCATATGGGTGGCGTAGAAGTATTCGCTGTCGAACGGCGGGTCCTTGCGCATCAGCACCGCGCCGAAGTCGGCCAGCATCGCGCTGCGCACGGGCTGCTCGGTGTACCAGTCGTCCGGGTGGCCGGTGAGCACGATGTCGCGCACGCGTGCCGTCACCTTGCCGCCGCACACCCAGCTTACGTCCTGCGGGCCGCACACCGCGATGGTGTGGCCTCGGCGCTGGGCCTCGCGCATCATGGCGAAGGTCGTGTCCTTGTAGATCTTGAAGCTGGCCAGCGGGTCGGCGATGAAGAGGATTTGCATGGGCTGGAAGATGGATGAATGTAAAAAGACCGGCGCCCCATGGCAGGGACGGCTTTTGTCCATATATAGAAGGACGTGAGCCGTCAGCCACCCTGGGTGCGTGTACGCCCGTACTGTTGCACAAATAGCGCAAGGCTGCCTGCGACCACGCCCCAGAAGGCCGAGCCCACGCCCGCCACCACCACCCCGCTGAGAGTGACCAGGAAGGTGATGAGCGCCGCCTCGCGGTGCCCCTCCTCGCGCAGCGCCGTCGCCAGGCCATTGCCGATGGTGCCCAGCAAGGCCAGACCGGCGATGGCCACCACCAGTTCGGAAGGGAACGCGGTGAGCAGCCCGGTGATGACCGCGCCGAACAGCCCGATCACCACATAGATGGCGCCGCAGGACACCGCGGCCGTGTAGCGGCGGGCGCGGTCTTCGTGTGCCTCGGGGCCCATGCACATGGCAGCGGTGATGGCGCTGAAATTCAGGGCAAAGGCGCCAAACGGAGCCAGCACCAGCGTGCCCAGGCCCGAGAGGGTGAGCAGGCGCGAGATGGGCAGGGGGTAGCCCGATGCGCGGATGACCGCAACGCCCGGCAGGTTCTGCGAGGCCATGGTCACCACGAACAGGGGGATGGCCAGGCTCACGGTGGCGGCCAGACTGAACTCTGGCGTGGTCCACACCGGTGCGGCCAGCGAGAGGTGCACGGCCGACCAGGCCATCTGCCCGCGCAGCGCCACCCAGGCGATGCCCAATGCCAGCGTGAGCACCACGGCATAGCGCGGCAGCAGGCGCCGCCCCAGCAGGTAGGTGGCCAGCATCAGCAGCACCAGGGGCAGCGCCGTTTGCGCTGCAGTGAATGCCTGGATGCCGAAACGCGCCAGCACGCCAGCCAGCAACCCGGCCGCGATCTCCATGGGGATGCGGTTCATGATGCGCTCGAACCAGCCGGTGACGCCGCACAGCGTGATCAGCGCGGCGCTGACCATGAAGGCGCCGATGGCCTCGCCCATGCTGAAACCACCGGCCAGCCCCGCCGTGGCCAGCACCGCTGCGCCGGGGGTCGACCACGCGATCATGACCGGCATGCGAAGCACCAGCGATGGCACCAGGGAGCACAGCCCCATGCCCAGACCCAGCGCCCAGATCCAGGAGGTGACCTGCCCCGGCGTGGCATGGAAGGCCTGCGCCGCCTGGAAGACGATGGCCACCGAACTGGTAAAGCCCACGAGCACGGCCACGAAGCCTGCCGTGAACGACGACAGGCTCAGGTCTTTGAAAAATTGCATGGGCTGGATTCTGCCTCGCGCACCGAAAAGGTGCGCGGCGGGGGCTATCTCGGCCCTGCGGGGTTCGCTCCGGGGAGCGTCAAATCTCGATCTTCGAGCCCAGTTCCACCACCGCGTTGTTGGGCAGGTGCAGGAAGTCTGCCGCGCCGCTGGCGTTGTGGTGCATCTGGGCGAAGAGCTTCTCGCGCCAGGGGGCCATGCCGCTGCCGATGGTGGGCACCACGGTGTCGCGCGAGAGGAAGTAGCTTGTGGTCATGGGCTCCATGCCACAGCCGCGGCCACGCAGTTGCTCCAGGGCGCGCGGCAGGTCGGGGTCGTTCTTGAAGCCGTAGTGCACCACCACCTGCCAGCAATCGTGGCCCAGGGCGTCCACCTGCAGGCGCTTGTCCATGCCGATCCAGGGCACCTCATGGCTCTTGACCGTGACGAACAGGTTCTGCTCGTGCAGCACCTTGTTGTGCTTGAGGTTGTGCAGCAGCGCATTGGGCACGACGCCTGTCTCGGCCGTGAGGAACACGGCAGTGCCTTCCACGCGCGTGGGCGGGCTGATGAACACCGACTCCAGGAAGTCCTTGAGGTCGATGGCATCGGCACGCAGCTTGTCGTTGACCAGATGGCGCCCCTGCTTCCAGGTCATCATCAGCGTGAAGACGATGCCACCGATCATCAGCGGGAACCAGCCGCCCGCGAACAGCTTGAGCAGGTTGGAGGCGAAGAAGGCCAGATCCACCACGAAGAAGCAGCCCGTGGCGGCCACGCACAGTGCCAAGGGGTAACCCCAGCCATAGCGGATCACGAAGAAGGTCAGCGTGGTGGTGATCAGCATGTCCAGCGTCACGGCGATGCCGTAGGCGGCGGCCAGGTTGCTCGACGAGCGGAACATCACCACGGCCAGCACGATGGCCACGAACAGGCCCCAGTTCACGAGCGGGATGTAGATCTGCCCCGTGTCGCGCACGCTGGTGTGCTGGATGTTCAGGCGCGGCAGATAACCGAGCTGGATGGCCTGCTTGGTCACGCTGAAGGCGCCGGTGATCAGCGCCTGCGAGGCGATCACCGTGGCCAGGGTGGCCAGCACTACCAGGGGCAGCAGCGCCCAGTCGGGCGCCATCATGAAGAATGGATTTTTCACCGCCTCGGGCTGGGCCAGCAACAGCGCACCCTGGCCGAAGTAGTTGAGGACGAGTGCCGGCATGGCCACGCAGAACCAGGCCAGACGGATGGGCCGCTTGCCGAAGTGCCCGAGGTCGGCGTACAAGGCCTCGGCACCGGTCACGCACAGCACCACGGCGCCCAGGATGATGAAGCTGGTGCCCGGGTTGGCGATCATGAAGCCCAGCGCATAGTGCGGACTCATGGCCCAGAGGATCTCGGGGTGGCTGACGATGTGGGACACGCCCAGGACCGCCAGGGTCGCAAACCAGACCAGCGTGATGGGCCCGAAGAACTTGCCGATGCCGCTCGTGCCGCGCTTTTGCACCATGAACAGGCAGAACAGCACCACCAGGGTCAGCGGGAGCACGTACTGCTTGAAGTGCGGCGAGACCACCTCCAGCCCCTCCACCGCCGAGAGCACCGAGATCGCCGGGGTGATGACCCCGTCGCCATAGAACAGCGAGGTGCCGAAGATACCCACCCCCAGCAGCACGCCGCGCAGGCGGGGTTTGTCCTTCACGGCCTGGGAGGCCAGGGCCAGCATGGCGATCAGCCCGCCTTCGCCGTTGTTGTCGGCACGCAGCACCAGCACCACGTACTTCAGGGAGACGATGACCGTCAGCGTCCAGAAGAAGATCGAGAGGATGCCGTAGATGTTGTCCGGGGAGAAAGGCACATGGCCGGACCCGAACACCTCTTTGACCGCATACAGCACGCTGGTGCCGATATCACCGTAGACAACACCGATGGCGCCCAGCGTGAGCGCTGCGAGCGAGGATTTGGAGCTTTGCACTGACCGCACCCGGCACACGTTGCTGCCGGGGTTCCGTTACTTTTGGGAACGCTATTGTGCTCCTGCGCTGGTGCAGCGGCGCACCAGCGCAGGGCATGTTGCAGCGCAGCAACTGGCCTCTGGCGTCACCTGCGCGGACGTGGCATGCAGGTTTCAGAGCCCTTTACCCACGAAACTGGCGCGGCGCAAGGCCAGCGCCCCCGTGCAAGGGCCGCCCCGCCGCACCGGGGGCGTCCCCCTCCCAGATTGCGAAGCAAGAGAGGGGGGGTCGCACATTAGAGAGAAAACCTTAGTCGTACACCTCGGCGTCCGGGTTGGTGGCCTCCAGCTCGTAGCTGGCCGCCAGCATGGCCAGGCGCGCCACCACGCCATACATATAAAAGCGGTTGGGCGCACTCACCCCCGGGCGCACGCCGGGCTGCGGCATGTGCGTGCTGTGCTCGAAGGCCAGCGGCACAAAACTCGCGCCCGGTGCATTCAGGTTCTCGTCCACGCCGCGCTCGGCATGCATGCGGTAGAAGCCGCCCACCACGTAGCGGTCCATCATGTAGACCACTGGCTCGGCCACGGCGTCGTGCACGCGCTCCTGGGTCAGCACGCCTTCCTGGATGATGAGGTCGTTGACCGGCTGGCCGTCCTTGATGACGGCCATCTTGTTCTTGGTCTTGCGGTTGACCGCGTCCAGCTCCTTGGCGTCGCGCACGGTCATGATGCCCATGCCGTAGGTGCCGTTGTTGGCCTTGACGATGACAAACGGCTTTTCGTTGATGCCGTATTCCTTGTACTTGCGGCGCACCTTGGTCAGCAGCGCATCCACCGTGGTCTGCAGCTTGTCCATGCCTTTGTCTTCGGCAAAGTCCACCTCGTCGCACTGGCTGTACATGGGGTTGATGAGCCAGGGGTCGATGCCCAGCATCTTGCCAAAACGCTTGGCCACCTCTTCGTAGTTCTTGAAGTGGGTGCTCTTGCGGCGCACGCTCCAGCCCGCGTGCAGCGGCGGCAGCAGGTATTGCTCGTGGATGTCTTCCAGGATGCCGGGCGCGCCCGCCGTGAGGTCGTTGTTCAGCAGGATGGTGCAGGGGTCGAAGTCCTTGAGGCCCAGGCGGCGCTTGGTGCGCACCACGGGCTCCAGTGTCACGGTGTCGCCATTGGGCAGCTCGATCAGGGTGGGCTTCTTGATCTCGGGGCTGATGGAGCCCACGCGCACGTTCAGGCCGGCCATGTTGAAGATGCGCTGCAGCTGCACCACGTTGGCCAGGTAGAAGGTGTTGCGCGTATGGTTCTCCGGGATGATCAGCAGGTTGCGCGCCTCGGGGCAGATCTTCTCGATGGCGGCCATGGCGGCCTGCACGGCCAGGGGCAGCATCTCCTTGGTCAGGTTGTTCCAGCCACCGGGGTAGAGGTTGGTGTCCACCGGGGCCAGCTTGAAGCCCGCGTTGCGGATGTCCACCGAGGTGTAGAACGGCGGCGTGTGCTCCATCCATTCCAGGCGGAACCAGCGTTCGATGGCGGGCATGGAGTCGAGAACGCGCTGTTCGAGTTCGTTGATCGGCCCGGTGAGGGCCGTGATGAGATGCGGAACCATGGGGATGCCCTCAGAGGAGACGGTAACGATTGCGATCCATTGTAGGGTTGGGGCGCCGACCGGTTCTTCGCAAGCCCGGGCCGCGCGGTTTCTTGTGTCAGCGCCGCCAGAACGCGGGCGTGAGCAGTGCCATGAAACTCAGGATCTCCAGCCGCCCCAGCAGCATGGCCAGCGTGCACACCCACATCTGAAAATCGGTCAGCACCGCGTAGTTGGACGCAGGCCCCACGCTGCCCAGCCCCGGCCCCATGCAATTGACGCTGGCGATCACGGCGGAGAACGCGGTCACCGGGTCCAGGTCGGTGAGCAGCAGCACCATGCTCAGGCCGATGATGGTGGCGCCATACACCAGCATGAAGGCCAGCACCGAAAAGATCACCCGGTTGTCCACCACCGCGTCGCCCAGCCGCACCGGCTGCACGGCGCGGGGGTGCACCAGGCGGTTCATCTCGCGCCGCGCCTGCTTGAGCAGGATCAGCATGCGAACCATCTTGATGCCGCACCCGGTGGAGCCCGCACTGGTCGCCACGCCCGACAGCAGCAGCATGAACACGGGCGCAAACACCGGCCAGCTCAGGTAGTCCACCGTGGCGTAGCCGGTGGTGGTGGCAATCGACACCAGGTTGAACATGCCGTAGCGCAGCGCATCGAGCGGCGCATACACGCCTTTCACCCACAACAGCACCGACACCAGCAGCCCCCCGCCCACCAGCGTGAACAAGGTGGCGCGCAGTTCGGGGTCGCGCCAGAACCCCTGCCAGTGGCCCTTGCGAATGGCCACAAAATACAGCGCAAAGTTGCAGCTGGCCACCAGCATGAAGCCAACAGCGATGGCCTCCAGCAAGGGCGACTGATAGAAGCCGAAGCTCGTATCGTGCGGAGACAGCCCGCCCAGGCTCACGGTGGAAAACATGTACATGAGCGCATTGACCGGGTCCATGCCCCCAGCCCAGTAGGCCAGGGCGCAGGCCGCAGAAAACAGCGCATACACGCCCCACAGCCCCTTGGCGGTTTCGGTCATGCGCGGGGTGAGCTTGGCATCCTTGACCGGGCCCGCCGCCTCGGCCTTGAACAGCTGGCTGCCGCCCACGCCCAGCAGGGGCAGCACGGCCACCGCCAGGATCAGGATGCCCATGCCCCCCACCCATTGCAGGAACGTGCGCCACACGTTCATCGACACGGGCAGGGTGTCCAGGCCCACCAGCACCGTGGACCCGGTAGTGGTCAGGCCCGACACGGCCTCGAAGTACGCATGGGTGAACGACATGGGCCGCCCGATCTCATGGGCGGCCAGCATCAGCGGCAGCGCCGCGAACAGCGGCAGCAGCACCCACACCAGCGTGACCAGCATCACGCCATGGCGCGGCTGCAGTTCGCGGCGGAACAGGCGCAGCTTCCACCACAGGCCACACCCTACGGCCAGGGTCGCCGCCATGGCCACCGGGTAGATGTGCCACACCCCATCGCGCAGGAACCACGACACCGACAGCGGCAGCCCCATGGTCAGCGCAAAGATCATGATCAGGATGCCCAGCACCCGCAGCACGGGAAACATGTCCACCATGGCGTTCTCGCAGGGGGCCCGTCAGAAAAACGTCGCGCTCACGCGGAAGAGCTTTTCCACGTCACGCACCAGCCGCTTGTGCGGCAGGAAGAACACCACGTGGTCGTTGCTCTCGATGACCGTGGAGCTGCGCGGGATGATCACTTGGGGTTCGCGCAAATCATCGGGCGGAACGTCGGGCGAATCCGGCAGGCCGCGCACGATCAGGCCCATGTGCACCTCGTGCGGCAACTGCAGGTCGCTCACCTTGCGGCCCACCACGCGCGAACTCTTGCGGTCGCCGCGCGCCACGATCTCCAGCGCCTCGGCCACGCCCCGGCGCAGGCTGTGCACGGCCTGCACATCGCCCTGGCGCACATAGGCCAGCAGCTCGCCCAGCATGGCCTGCGCGGGCGACAGCGCAATGTCGATCTGCGTGCCGTGCATCAGGTCGGCATAGCTGCGCCGGTTGATGAGCGCCAGCACCCGCTTGGCGCCCATGCGCTTGGCCAGCAGGGAGGACATGATGTTGTCCTCGTCGTCATCCGTCAGCGCCAGGAAGAGGTCGATCTCTTCCACGCTCTCGCCGCCCAGCAGGTCTTCGTCCGTGGTGTCGCCCTGCAGCACCAGCACATCGGACGGCAGGGTGGAGGCCAGCTCGATGCAGCGTTCAGGGTCGTCCTCGATCATCTTGATGTGAAACCGCCCGGGCTCCTTGCTGAGCTGGCGCGCCAGCCGCAGCCCCACGCGCCCCCCGCCCGCAATCATGATGCGCCGCACCGGCTGCACAGGGCGACCGCCGCGCCGGTGCAGGGCCGTGAGCACATCGGCAATGTGGCCGCTGGCCGCCAGCACAAACACCTCGTCGCCCGGCTCGATGCGCGTGTTGCCGTCGCAGGCCACAAAGCGGTCGGGCTCGTCCTGAAACCGCCGGTAGATCGCCACCAGGCGCATGGCCACATCGGGCGAGGCTTCGCGCAGCTCGCAGATGGTGTGGCTCACCATGGGCGCCCCGGCCCGCGCGCGCACCGACACCAGGCAGGCCCGGCCGCCCGCAAACTCGCGCACCTGCATGGCCTCGGGGTATTCGATCAGCTTGCCGATGTAGCGGGTCAAAGATTCCTCGGGGCAGATGATGCGGTCCACGCCAAAGCCCTCGGGCCCTGTGAGCCGCTCGTCCAGCGTGAAGCCGGTGGAACGCACCCGCGCAATGCGCGTGGGGATGTTGAACACCAGCTGCGCGATCTTGCAGCACACCAGGTTGGTCTCGTCCTGCGCCGCGCAGGCGATCAGCAGGTCGGTGTCGTGCGCGCCGGCCTCGGCCAGTACGGCGGGGTCGATGCCGCTGCCGACCACGCCGCGCAGGTCGAAGCGCGACTCCAGGTCGCGCAGGCGCTCGGCATCGGTGTCGATGACGGTGATGTCGTTGCGCTCGGAGACCAGGCTCTCGGCCACGCTGTGGCCGACACGGCCGGCACCCAGGATGATGATTTTCACGGAAGAATGATGGGTAGGTGCCGCGTGCGCGTCAAGCCGGCTGCCCAAGCGGCCGCCAGGGCCGAGCATCAGCCCCGTACCTCGCCCTCGCCCAGCACCACGTACTTGAGCGAGGTCAGCCCCTCAATGCCCACCGGGCCGCGCGCATGGAACTTGTCGGTGCTGATGCCGATTTCGGCCCCCAGCCCGTACTCGAAACCATCGGCAAAGCGCGTGCTGGCATTGACCATCACGCTGGCCGAATCCACCTCGCGCAGGAAGCGCTGGGCATGCACATGGTTGGTGGTCAGGATGGCGTCGGTGTGGTGGCTGGAATAGTGGTTGATGTGGGCAATGGCCTCGTCCACACCGGCCACGACCTTCACGCTGATGATGGGAGCCAGGTATTCCTCGCTCCAGTCCTGCTCGGTGGCAGGCACCAGCTGGGCACCGGGCACCGACTGCAAGATGGCCAGCGACTCGGGGCAGCCGCGCATCTCCACGCCCTTGGCGGCATACACGGCGCCGATCTTCGGCAGAAACTCCGCCGCCACGCCGCGCGCCACCAGCAGGCCTTCGCTGGCGTTGCAGGGGCTGTACTTGTTGGTCTTGGCGTTGTCGGCCACCTTCACCGCCATGGCGATGTCGCAGGGGTCGTCCACATAGGTGTGGCAGTTGCCGTCCAGGTGCTTGATGACGGGCACCTTGGCATCGCGGCTGATGCGCTCGATCAGGCCCTTGCCGCCGCGCGGGATGATCACGTCCACAAACTGCGGCATGGCAATCAGCTGGCCCACGGCCTCGCGGTCGGTGGTCTGCACCAGCTGCACGGCGTCCTGCGGCAGGCCCGCCTCGGCCAGCGCCTGCTGCACCAGCTTGGCCAGCGCCTTGTTCGAGTCAATGGCCTCCGAGCCGCCACGCAGGATGCAGGCGTTGCCGCTCTTGATGCTGAGGCTCGCGGCTTCGATGGTCACGTTGGGGCGGCTCTCGTAAATCATGCCGAACACGCCAATCGGCACGCGCATCTGCCCCACACGGATACCGCTGGGCTGCTGCTTCATGCCCAGGATCTCGCCAATGATGTCGGGCATCGCGGCGAGTTGTTCGCAGCCTTCGGCGCAGGTCTCCAGCACCTTGGGGCTGAGCTTGAGGCGGTCCACCATAGGCTCGGCCAGCCCGGCGGCGCGGGCGCGCTCCAGATCGCGGGCGTTGTCGATCTGCAGCGCATCCACGTTCTCGCGCAGCAGCCGCGCCAGGGCGCCCAGGGCCTTGTTTTTGATGGCGGCCGGCGCACGCGCCATGCGGGCGGAGGCGGCCTTGGCCTGGGATCCGAGGGTGTGCGTGTATTCAGCCACATTGAGCGCGTTCATGGCGCCGATTCTCGCAGAAGCGCCCTGCCCCTGCGCACCCAGGGGCAGGGCATGCGGCCCAGGCCGGGGGCGGATGCCGGGGCTGCCGCCCTCCGCCACCCGGCAGAACGGCCTTGTCCGCGCCGGCTTGCAAGCACTCAATGGAGCGTATGCACCACCTGGTAGCGGCCCGCACGGACCATTTCGGCGGCCGGAGGCGGCATCGTCGCCCACGCCGTAGCCCACGACCAGCTGCACGCCTTCCAGCCCGCTGAAGTTCA
>NZ_JAXHOB010000032.1:0-321746 GCF_034519795.1 Acidovorax sp. | reverse complement strand
CTGCGGACCACGGCCGCATCCTGCTGGTCGATGACGAGACCGGCCTTCCAGCGCCTGGGCGCCATCTTCCTGCGCGAGCTGGGCCACGAGGTGGTCGTCGCAGGCGATGCCGCGAAGGCCCTGGCCGCCCTTCGCCGCGCAGCCGGTGCCTGACACCGAAGGTGCTGCTGGACCTGGCCATGCCTGCCGTCGATGGACCCCGAGGCCGAACTATGCAACTGGTGCCCCGCTTCGCGCGGGTGCCGGTGATCGTACTGGTCTGGCCACGGCGACCACGAACTGGCCTTGCGGGCGGCCGAGCTGGGCGCCTGGGATTTCCTCACCAAACCCATCGACCCGGACATGCAGCCCTTCGTCATCGCGCGCGCCATGCGCAAGGAGCCAAACTCGCACGCCGAGCTGCACGGCCTGCGTGCGGGCGCAGGCCGGCGACTGACGACAAGGACGGGCCGGCCAGGAGCGCATGCCACCGTGCAACTGCGCGCCATGGTGCGGCGCGTGGGGCCCACGCGGGTCGAAGCGTGCTGGTGCTGGGGCCCACCGGCAGCGGCAAGGAGTTGGTGGCGCGCGCCCTGCACGCCTGCAGCCCGCAGTCGGCCAGCACCTTTGTCGCCATCCACTGCGGCGCGCTGTCGGCCGAGCTGCTGGAGAGCGAGCTCTTCGGTCACCTCAAGGGCAGCTTCACCGGAGCCTACCGCGACCAGCCGGGCCTGGTCGAGGTAGCCCATGGCGGTACCCTGTTCCTGGACGAGGTGGGCGAAATGCCGCCGCCCATGCAGGTCAAGCTGCTGCGCTTTCTGCAGGAGGGCAGCTTCGTGCCCGTGGGCGGGCGCAGCCAGAAGAAGGCCGAGGTGCGCGTGGTGGCCGCCACCCACCGCGACCTGGAGGCCATGGTGCGCGACGGCAGCTTTCGCGAAGACCTGTACTACCGCCTCAAGGGCGTGGTGCTGCGCACCCCCGCACTCAGCGAGCGGCCGGCCGATGTGCCGCTGCTGGCCACCCGCTTCCTTCACCGCGTGGCACCCCGTGCCGGCCTGTCGGGCAATGCCCTGGCCTGGCTGGCCGCGCGCGAGTGGCCGGGCAATGTGCGCGAGCTCAAGGCCCTGGTCGAGGCCGCAGGCGCGCTGCTGCTCAAGGACCAGAGCGAGGTCGATGCACCGCTGCTGCGGCTGGCCGCAGGCGAGGCGGACGAGGACCTCATGGCCACTGAATCGGCAGCGTCGCTGGAAGGGCTGGGGCCGCTCGATGCAGCGCTTGCCGAGCTGGAGCGCCGCCCGGTGCGCGATGCGATGCAGTCGGCCGGCGGCAACCAGTCCGAAGCGGCGCGGCGCCTGGGCATCTCGCGCGTGGGGCTGATCAAGAAGCTGGCGCGGCTGGGCCTGCGCTAGCTTTCCCGGGCAACCTGCCCACGCGCTCGCTCAGAAAGTCCACCAACACCCGCACGCGCTGGGGCTGGTAGGGGCGCGCGGCGTAGAGCAGGTGGGCCTGCTGCGCCGGGCCCGTGTACTTGGGCAGCACGCGCACCAGGCGGCCCTCGGCCAGCAGCTCGGCCACCATCCAGGTGGGCTGCAGCGAGATGCCGGCGCCGGCCAGCACGCTCTCGAGCAGGGCCACGGCGTTGTTCACGCGGTAGCGGCTGTGTACCGGCACGTTCACGGGGCCGGCAGGGCCTTGCAGCAGCACGCCATCGTCGCCGGCCGCATAGCGCAGGTACTCATGCGCCAGCAGGTCCTGCGGCTGGCGCGGCCTGCCGTGTGCGGCCAGGTAGGCGGGCGAGGCCACCAGCACGCGCGGCCAGGTGCCCAGGTGGCGGGCAACCAGGTCCGGGGGCAGGGGGCCGCCCAGGCGCAGCGAGACGTCGATGCGCTCCTCCAGCGGGTGGATGAAGCGGTCGTCCAGCACCAGCTCCAGCGCGATGTCGGGGTAGGTGGCGAGGAACTCGCCGGCCATGGCATTGAGCCGGCACTGGCCCAGCGCCACCGGCGCGCTCACGCGCAGCAGGCCGCGGGGGTGTGTGGTGCGCTGGCGCACGTCGGCCACCGCCTCGTCGTAGCCCTCCAGCATGCGCCGCGCATGCTCGTGAAAGCGCTGGCCTTCTTCCGTCAGGCTCAGCCCCGCCGGGGCGCGGCGCAGCAGGCGCACGCCCAGCGACTGCTCCAGCCCAGCCACCAGCTTGCTCACCGTGGGCTGGGTGGTGTGCATGGCGCGCGCCGCGCCCGACAGGCTGCCCAGCTCCACGCTGTGAACGAAGGCGGCAAGCGCGCGCAGGGTGTCCATGGGTATTCCGATATCGAATGGTTAGCATGCTATTTTGCCGTCTGTTCATGGATCGTGGAATGCAAGACAGTGGGCCCTTCTTTCAGCCCCCACGAGGATGGACCGACATGAAAACGCCCTGGAATCTCACCGCGCACCTGCGCCGCGCCGCCCTGGCACTGGCCATGGCTGCCGCCACCCTGCCCGCAGCCGCCGAACACTGGAGCCCGAGCTGGATGGCCGCCACCCAGCCCCTGTGGGGCGGCGATTTCATCCTGCCGCTGGGGCTGCCCTCGCAGTACCAGCAGCAGACCATCCGCCAGGTGGCGCGCCTGAGCGTTGGCGGCGCGCAGCTGCGCGTGGTGTTCAGCAACGAGGGCAGCACCGTGCCGTTGCACATCGGCGCGGCCCGCGTGGCAAGGCATGCCCGGGGATCGGCCACCGTGCCGGGCACGGACCGCCCGCTGCTCTTTGGCGGCCAGGCCGCCACCGTGGTGCCGCCTGGTGCGCGCTGGGTCAGCGACCCGGTGGACCTGCCCCTGCCCGCGCTGGCCGAGGTCGCCGTGTCGCTCTACCTGCCCCGGCCCAGCCAGCCCGCAGGCTTTCACTTCGACGCACGGCAGACGGCCTATGTAGCCAGTGGCGACCACACGGCGGCCCTGCAACTGCCGGCAGCGTCCACCGAGTGGAGCACCCGCGTCTACATGAGCGGCCTGGTGGTGCAGACCCCTGCACCCGCCGCTGCCGTGGTGGTGCTCGGCGATTCCATCACCGATGGCAACGGCGCCACGCCGGGCGCGAACGCGCGCTGGCCCGATGCGCTGGCCGAGCGCCTGGCCGGGCAGGGCGTGGGCGTGCTCAATGCCGGCATCTCGGGCGGCCGGCTGCTGAAGGGCGGCATGGGCCGCGCAGGCCTCACGCGCGCCGCGCAGGACGTGTTCGCCCAGCCGGGCGTGCGCGCCCTCATCGTGCTGCTGGGCACCAACGACATCGGCTGGCCCGGCGGCCCCTTCGCCCCCGAGGAGCGTGCCGTGCGCGCCGACGAACTGGTGCAGGGCTACCGCCAGCTCATCGCCATGGCCCGCACCCACAACGTGCGTGTGGTGGGCGGCACCATCCCGCCGTTCGGCGATGCGCTGGCCGGCACTCCGCTGGCAGGCCACTACTCGCCCGAGAAGGACGCCGTGCGCCAGGCCGTGAACCGCTGGATCCGCGAGGCCGGCGCCTTCGACGCGGTGGTGGATTTCGACGCGCTGCTGCGCGATCCGGCCCGTCCCTCGCACCTGCGCGCGGCCATGGATTCCGGCGACCACCTGCACCCGGGCGATGCGGGCTACCGGGCCATGGCGCATGCCGTCGACCTGGACGCACTGCTGGGCCGGGCGCCGTGACAGGCCGGGTTCAGCGCCCTGCCGCCACCTCCGTGTCGACCAGGGCCTTGCAGAAATCCCGGATGACGGCCAGGGCGGGCGGTTCGGCCCTGCCGTTGAGGGTCACGAAGGCGAACTGGGCCTGCAGCCGGGCCTCCGGCGAGACCATGACCTCGCGCAGTGCATCCCGTGGCCATTGCGCCTGGGCCACGGCGATGACACCCAGGAAGAGCGCATCCGTCGCTTGCACGGTTCTCAGGAGGCTGGCGACGTCTTCGGACGCATGCTGCATCCAGGTATGGGGGTTGGCCGCGGCGCCATAGCGCTCGACGAGTGTCCGCGCTGCATCGTCGCTGACCTTGGTGGACAGCAGGGGAAAGGAACGGAGTTCCTTGAAGCGGACTTTCTGCCCCTCGCCCAGCGGGTGGCCTGCCCGGCAGAGGAAGCCGGAGCGCAGCGCAGGCAGCACCTCAACACTCAGGTCCGGTGCCGGTGGCACGGCGCGGTAGGTCAGCAGGAGTCCGTCCACATGGCGCGCGCGCAGTTCCGCCAGCTGGATCTCGGGGCTGCCACCGAGGAGCTGCACGCGCACCTTTGGGAACTCGCGCAGCATGTGCGTCATGAGCGGCGCTGCGAACAACGCACTCGGGGCCGATCCCACGCCCAGGCGGATGTCGCCGGCCACGCCTTCGGCCATTGACGCCGCTGCGCGCTTGAGCTCGGCCGTCTGCAGAACGATCTGCTGCGCCTGCGCGAGCACCAGCCGTCCGAACGGGGTCAGTTCGTTCTGCTTGCCGATGCGGTCCACCAGCGGCAGGCCGAGTTCCTGTTACAGCATCTGGATGCTGCGGCTCAGCGCCGACTGCGTGACATGCACGGTTTCGGACGCCCGGCTGAACGAGC
Organism: Acidovorax sp.; assembly: GCF_034519795.1. Taxonomy (GTDB): domain Bacteria; phylum Pseudomonadota; class Gammaproteobacteria; order Burkholderiales; family Burkholderiaceae_C; genus Acidovorax. The sequence goes on along the minus strand of NZ_JAXHOB010000032.1, from coordinate 317,217 downwards.
GGGTCTCGGCGAGGGCCACGAAGTGCTGGAGCTGGGCGATGTTCATGGATTCTTGATCATGATTTCAACTCATCATAACTACAAAAATAATGAACTGGACTGCTGAATGACCAGGCCCAAGAATCGGTGCTATCGCAGTTTTCTGGAGCTTGCAATGAACCTGTCCCCCCGTGCTTTCATCGCCGCGCTGGCGTGCGGCCTGTGTACCCTGGCGGCCGCGCAGAGCGCATTCCCGTCGCGCCCCGTGACCCTGATGGTGCCTTACCCCGCCGGCTCGGCCAGTGACTTCACGGCGCGCACCTTCCATGAGCCCCTGGGCAGGCAACTGGCCACGCCGGTGGTGGTGGAGAACCTGGGCGGGGCCGCCGGGGCCATCGCGGCGGTGAAGGTGCTGTCCGCACCTGCCGATGGCCATTACCTCTTCCAGGGCTCGCCCAATGAGCTGATTCTTTCGGGCCTGGTCAACAAAAGCGTGAAGTACCAGAGCGGCGACTTCCGCATGGTCGCGCCCGTGGCGGTGTCGCACCTGGTGCTGGTCGCCGCGGCGCATGTACCGGCCGACAGCATGGACCAACTGGCGGATCTGGCGCGGGCGCGCAAGGCGGCGCCGCTGACCTATGGATCCTCAGGGCCCGGCACACTGTACCACCTGCTCGGGGCACTGATGGCCAAGCGCGCGGGGGCTGAAATGACGCACGTGCCCTACAAGGGCGGCGCGCCGCTGATGCAAGACCTGCTGGGCGGGCAGATCGACTTCGCCTTCATGCCCTACCAGAGCAGCTATGCGGACCTGGTCAAGCAGGGGCGCATCAAGGTCATCGGCTCGCTCGCCGATGCGAAGCTGCCCGCGCCCTTCCAGGACGTGCCCTCGTACAGGGCCAGCCGCCAGTTCAAGGACTTCGGCTTCAGCATCTGGACGGCCTACCTGGTGCGCCAGGGCACCCCGCAGGCCACCGTGGCCCAGTTGGCCGCAGCCTTCCAGGCGGCCCTGCAGCAGCCCCAGGTGCGCGGCCCGCTGGAAGCCCAGGCCAAGACCTTGTTCGCGCCCATGCCGCTGGAGCAGGCTGCCGCGTTCTACAAGGCCGAGATCGCCCGCTACCAGGAGCTGGTCAAAACCGTCGGTTTCGAGGCCCAGTAAGAGCGCAACGCACATGACGAACCTCGACACCATCGGCGCCCATCTGCGCCAATCCGAAGCCCCCATCGTGGCGTGGCTCGAAGACTATCTGCGCTTGCCCAGCGTCAGCGCCGACCCCGTATTCGCGCCGTCGATGCAGGCCACGCGCGAGTTCCTGGTGGCCCGGCTGCAGCGCATGGGCCTGGCCGACATCCAGTTGCTCGACGGCGGCGGCGAGGCCGCCGTGTTCGGTCAATGGCTGGGCGCACCCGGCAAGCCGACGATCATGGTCTATGGCCACTACGATGTGCAGCCCGCCGACCCCCTGGACCAGTGGCGCACCCCGCCCTTCGAGCCCACCACCATCGACGGCTGCATCTATGCGCGCGGTGCGTCCGACGTCAAGGGCTCGACCACGGTGGCGCTGGAGGCGGTCGCGGCCTTCCTGGCGCAAGCTGGTGCGTGCCCCGTGAACGTGAAGGTCTTTCTCGAAGGCGAGGAAGAGACGGGCAGCCCGTCCTTGCGCCGCATCGCCGAGCGCTACCGTGCCCTGCTGCAATGCGATGCCGTGCTGTCTGCCGATGGGGGCCGGGCGAGCGCCAGCGTTGCCACCATCAATACCGGCGCACGCGGCAATGCGCAGCTCGAAGTGGGCCTGCGCAGTGCGTCCAAGGACCTGCACTCGGGCCGCTACGGCGGGGGCGTGCGCAATGCACTGCACGAGATGGCGCGCCTGCTGGCCTCGCTGCACCACGAGGACGGCTCGGTTGCCGTGCCGCACTTCCATGCGGGCGCGCACCCGCCCGATGCGCAGCAGCGTGTCGACACGGCCGCATTCCCGTACGACGAAGCGGCATTCTTCAAAGACGTGGGTGCCGCATCGCATGGCGAGCCCGGCTTCAGTGCGCGCGAGCGCATCACCCTGCGGCCGGCGCTGGACGTCAATGGCATGTGGGGCGGGTACACGGGCGCGGGCGGCAAGACCATCATCGCGCACGAGGCGTTCGCCAAGCTCACGGCCCGGGTGGTTGCCGGGCAGGACCCGGCGCAGGTCATCCGCGCGGTGCTGCGGCACCTGCAGGACCGGTGCCCGCCGGGCTGCGAACTGCAGGTGCTGTCGCTGGGCGACGGCTCGCCGGCGTCCACTTTGGCGCCGCACCACCCGCTGGTGCAGGCGGCCGAAGCGGTGCTCACGGACGCCACGGGCCACCGGCCCATCCATGTGCGCCTGGGCGCGAGCGTGCCCATCACCGCGCTGTTCAAGGAGGTCCTGGGCATCGACACGCTGATGTTTGGCTACAACCTGCCCGACGAGGACGTGCATGCCCCCAACGAGTTCTTCCGCCTGCAGTCGCTGCGCGACGGCCTGCAGGCCTGGGCCTGCCTGCTGGAGCGCCTGGGCCATTTTTCGCCTGCGGATTTTCGCTTCCCTTCCATGCTGGAGACATGACATGCATTCCCCCACGCTGAAAACCCTGCTGTCGCTGGCTCTTGCCCTGGGCCTGGCCGCTTGCGGCAGCGGCGATGACAACCCTTCCGACCCCACCGAGGTCGCCACGGCAGAAGGCCGGCTGGTCGGAACGCCCGACGCAGGCCTGGTGACCTACCGCGGGATTCCCTATGCCGCGCAACCCGTGGGTGCCCTGCGCTGGGCCCCCACCGCAGCGCCCCAGGCGCGCAGTTCCTTGCTGCAGGCCACGCAGTGGGGGCCGTCGTGCCCGCAGGCCGGCCCGGGTGCCGATGCCGCCACGTCGGAGGCCTGTCTGTACCTCAACGTGTGGAAGCCCGCGGACGCCCGACCGGGCAGCAAGCTGCCGGTGGTGGTGTTCATGCATGGCGGGGCCTTCGTGCTGGGCTCGGGGGCGCAGGTCAGCCTGGCCGAGCTCACGAAGCGCCAGGTGGTCAGCGTGAGCTTCAACTACCGCCTGGGCGCACTCGGCTACATGGCGAACTCTGCGCTGCAGGCCTCCAACCAGGACGGCAGTCTGGGCAACTTCGCGCTCATGGATGCGCTGGCGGCCCTCGCCTGGGTGCGAAAGAACATCGACGCTTTCGGTGGCGATGCCGGCAACGTGACCCTCTGGGGGCTCTCCGCGGGGGCCACGCAGACCTTCTCGCTGCTGCAATCGCCCCGGGCCAAGGGCCTGTTCCACAAGGCCATCCTGCAAAGCGGCGGCGGTGCGGAATATTCCAACCTGGCGCCGCAGGCGGCGCTGGCCGTGGGCGACAGTGCCGTGGCAACGCTGGGTTGCGCAAAGGCGGCCGACCAGGCCACCTGCCTGCGGGCGCTGCCCGTATCGGCCATCCTGGCCGCCCAGGGCCCCGGCAAATGGCGCCCGACGGTAGACGCACAGGTGCTGACCCAGGTGCCCGCCCGCGCCTTCGAAACCGGCAATTTCAACCGCATGCCGGTCATGATCGGTGGCGTCTTCGACGAGGGCACGCTCTTTAGCGACCCGCAGCTCAGCGCCGGCAATTACCCGCTGTACCTGCACTCGCTGGTGCCGGCAGGCTTCGACACCACGCGCATCGACGCCACCTATGCCCTGTCGCGCTTCGCGGTGCCGGGCCAGGGCTATGCGCGGGCCGTGGGCGATGCCATGTACGCCTGCGGCAACAGCGCGCGGCGCGATGCCCTGTCGGCCTGGGTTCCGGTGTACGGCTGGGAGTTCACGGACCCGGCCATGTCGTTCCCGCAGAACCCGGTGTCCTACTACTACGGCAGCTCGCACGGCCTGGACAGTCTCTACCTGACCGGCAATGCCGATGCGCTGCCCTCCTACCCGTTCCTGGACGCGGGCAGCAAGGCCGCCGTGACCAGCAGCGAGGGCCTGGCCCAGCGCAGGGCCTTGGCGGACCAGATGCTCACGTATGTGGCCAATTTCATCCGCAGCAGCGATCCCAATGGCGATGGCCGCAACCTGGCGATCCACTGGCCACGGTTCGCGGGCCCCACCGACCGGCAACTGATCGAGTTCACCCTGCCCGGCATTACGACCTCGAACACCCGGTTCGAGCTGGCGCATCACTGCGGGACGGTGTGGCCTGCGATCTACTGACCGTTGCGCCGGCGGTGGGCCCCGCCTTGTAGACTGGGGCTCGTTGCATCACCTCGCCGGGCCCAGTCTTCGGCGATGCGGCGCTCTTTGGAGGAGTCGATGTCCCACCACCCCCGCTTCAACGTCTTCGGCCGCATCGTCGAAGTGCAGCGCCAGGGCGCGCAGTGGCAGTCCTATCTGATCGGCACGGACGGCAAGCGCGCACCGGCCGGCTGGGTGGTGCCAGATTTCATCGAGGCGGACGAGCTGGCCCAGTACCTGGCCGACCTGTTCCATGAAAGCGCCATGCCGCACAACGGCGAGGTGCACCGCATCAGCTAGTGCTGCCTGGCCCGCCGGGCGGCGGCGGGGCTGGTGGCTCGGTCATTGTGTCGCGGGCACCAAACGTCGCACCACCTCCGCCAGGCCCGTGGGTCCCTGCCGCGGCGAACCCTCGAAACACAGCCAGCCGGCATTGAACCCATCGAGCATCTGCATGCGGTGCTCGGGGTGGCGCATGCCCTGGGCCCGGAACGACGCCTCCCAGGCGTCGCGCGGCACGGCCTCGGTGCCTACCGGGTGGCCCAGCCGCTGGGCCAGCGCCCGGGCGATGTCGAGCGGCGATACCGTAGCGGGGCCTTCCAGTTCCACGATCCGCTGGCCAGTCCAGCGCTCGGCCAGCAGCTCCGCTGCGGCCCGCCCGACGTCTTCGGTGGAGACCATCGGGATGCGGCGCTCCAGCGGCTGCAGGTAGCTGGGCACGAGGCCGTGCTCGCGGGCGGCGGCGATGTCCCATTGCAGATTCTCCATGAACCAGGCCGCCCGCAGGTAGGTGATGGGCAGGGGCAGTTCGGCCAGGGCCTGCTCCAACAGGCCGAGCTGGTTCAGCAGGTTGGGCTCTGGCGCCTGGGCGCCCACGGTGGACAGCACCACCACCCGAGCCGGCATGGCCTGCTCCAGCGCGCTGCGCACCGCCGCGATGACGGCGCGCGATTCGGGAAACCCGGGCGACGGATCGAACTGCGGCGGCAGCAGGATGAAGACACCCTCGCAACCGGTGAATGCCTGGGCCAGCGCCTGCGCATCGCCCATGTCGGCCAGGGCCATCTGGCAACCCCGGGCTGTCCAGGCTGCGGCCTTGCCGGGGTCCCTTACGACGGCCCGGACGGGCTGGCCCTGCGCCAGCAGAGAGCGCGCCAGAGCGCCTCCGACCTGGCCTGTGATGGCGGTAATGGCATGCATGTTCCAACTCCTCGAAAATCAGCGGCCGATTGCCGCCGGGACGGATTCTGCGGACGATGGATAATTTCAGCGATAGCATGGATGGCATTTGATTCATGACTGGAAGGCATGTATGACCGGTTTCGACGAACGCCTGCTCGCAGGCCTGGGGGTCTTCACTGCCATCGCGGACGCGGGTAGCTTTGCGGCAGCCGGTGAGCAACTGGACATGTCACAGTCCGGTGTCAGCCGCGCCGTGGCCCGGCTCGAGCGGCGGCTGGGTGTGCGCCTGTTCGACCGCACCACGCGCGTGGTCAGCCTCACCGAAGAGGGGCGGCGCTTTCATGCCAGGGTGCTGCCCCTGCTCGCCGGGCTGGAGGACGCCGCCAACGACGCAGGGATGGGGCGCACGCTGGTGCGCGGCCGCCTGCGGGTTCAGCTCGACCCGTTCTTCTCGCGCATGGCGCTGGGGCCGCGGATCGGTGAGTTTCTGCGCCTGCACCCCGGGCTGACGCTGGACCTGGTCACGCGCGACCATTTGGGCGACATGGTGGCCGACGGCTTCGACCTGGCCGTGCGCTTTGGCCACCTTCCGGACTCCACCCTGGTGGCGCGCAAGCTGCTCGACACGCGCATCCTCACGGTGGCGGCACCGGCCTACCTGGCGCGCCATGGTCGGCCGGCTACGCCGCAGGCCATCGCGCGGGACGGGCATGCCTGCATCGATTTTCGCGATTCCGCCACCGGCAGGCCCTTCCCCTGGGAGTTCCACCGCAAGCGCCAACGGCTGCAGGTGCCCACCGATGGCCGGCTGATCGTCAACGATGCAGGCACCTTGCTGAGCACTTGTCTGGCGGGCTACGGCATCGCGCAGATCATGGACTTCGGCACCCGCGCGCTGCTCGACGCGGGGCAACTGGTGGAGCTGTTTCCCGACTGGCCGGACGAGCGTTTTCCGCTGCACGCCATCCACCCCTCGCGCCACCAGGTGCCCGCCAAGGTGCAGGCGTTCCTGAGGTTCGTGGTGGGGGTGGTGGAAGCCGGGGACCAGTGAGCGCGGTGCCCTCAGCCGGCATCCGCCAGGTACACGTACAGCCGGTTGCGCCCCATGGTCTTGGCCTGGTACATGGCGTTGTCGGCCTGGCGCAGCACCTCGTCCACCGTCAGGGTGTGGCCGGACACCAGGCTGACCCCGATGCTGGCCTCGCAGTGGTAGGGTTGGCCGTCCAGGTCATAGGGTTCGCGCAGCGCCGCCAGCATGCTTTCGCCCACGGTCCGCGCCTTGTCGGTGGCCTCCAGGGCTTCCTTGCCCAGGCTTTGCAACAGCACGACGAATTCGTCCCCGCCCAGTCGGGCCACGGTGTCCTGCTCGCGCACGCAGGCCCGCAGGCGCGTGGCCACATCGCGCAGCAGCAGGTCGCCCATGGCATGGCCGCGGCTGTCGTTGAGGGCCTTGAAATGGTCCAGGTCGACGAACAGGGTGGCGGCGATCTGGCCGCTGCGGCTGCTGGCGGCCATCACCTGCTCCAGCCGGTCGGTCAGCAGGCGCCGGTTGGGCAATTGGGTCAGGGTGTCGTAGAGGGCCAGGTGGCGCGCTTCCTCCTCGGCGGCCTTGCGCCGGGAGATGTCGATGTCGATGCAGAACATCTCGGGTTCCTGGCCCGGCACATGCACATAGGCGTGGCTCGAAAACACGTCCACCGGCGAGCCATCCTTGCGCTTGAGGCGCAGCTCACCGGGGGGGATGGGCTCGCCCGAGCTGAACATGTGCGCGACCTGGGTCGTCACGGCATCGTGCAGGGGGGCGGGGATGATCAGCTCCAGCAGGTTCCTGCCCAGGGCCTCCTGCTCGGTGTAGCCGTACAGATCCTCCGACGCCTTGTTCCAGTACGTGGTGGTGCCATCGGCCCGGTAGCCCTGCACCGACACCGAGGGGATGCCCAGCAGCAGTGAGCGAAAGCGCAGTTCCGACTCGTGCAGCGCCTGCTGCGCCTGCCAGCGCTCGGTGATGTCGCGCGCCAGGAAGAGCACGGCGGCCTGCCCATCCACCTCGGCGCCCAGGGGCTGGGCCCGCCCTTCGAAGTAGCGGATTCCCGACGCGGTGTACACCGCGTACTCGAGCTTGTGCGGCAGGCCCGAAGCCAGCGTGTCGCGCAGCAGCTGCACCAGCCGCTGGGCTTCGCTGGAGGGCAGCACGTCGCGCAGGTGCTGCCCCACGCGCTGGGGCGCCCCTGCGGCATGCATGCCGTCGTCGCGCGAGAACAGTTCCATGCAGCGGCCGCTACCGTCCAGCAGCATCAGCGCATCGGGAATCGCCTGGGTGATGGCCCGCAGTCGGGCAGCGCTGCCTGCCAGCGCGAAGTCGGTGGCCTGGCGCTGTTCCACGTCGCGCAGCAGCACGCCCAGGAGGGCGGTGGCCACCGGAAAGATCATCAGGTAGGGAATGGCGACGGTTTCGTTGATGCGCGCCGCCACCTCGGCAGGCAGTCCCTGGAACAGTCCCACCACCGCCAGGTGCAGCAGCATGCCGAAGGCCAGCAGCGGCCAGATGCCCACGCCCAGGTGCCAGCGCCGGCGCGCGTACCGGTAGGCCAGGCCGGCGGCCACGCAGGTGGCGATGGTCAGCACCCCGACGAGGGCCCCCGCGCCGCCCAGCCACAGCCGCCAGGCGCCCGACATGGCCCCGGCAATCAGCGCCACCGTGGTGCCGCCGAACAGGCCCGCCATGCACAGCACCACCGAGCGCGCGTCGATGATGACGCCCGGGGCAATGGCCAGGGGCGAGAGCATGCCCACGATGCAGATGCCGCCGAACAGCAGCCCCGAGAAAGCCTTGCCCACAAAGGGCTGCCTGCGCCACAGCCGGATGTTGGCACCGTGCAGAAAGCACAGCGCCAGCAGCAGGGCCGCGCCTTTGACCAGTTCGACGAACAAGGAACCTCCCCGCAGCCCGTGAGCGAAGTTCCATCATGTGGCAATTGCTGCCAGCGGTAAATCCTATTTTGGCCGGGTTTTCCGCCATCCGGCCACGGACGAAATATTCTCAGCCTCTCAAGTCAGCAGGGCCTGGGCAAATTCGCGCGCGTTGAAGGTTTCGAGATCTTCGAGCTTTTCGCCCACACCGATGAAATACACGGGAATCGGGCGCTCCTGCGCGATGGCGGCCAGCACCCCGCCCTTGGCCGTGCCGTCGAGCTTGGTGACGATGAGGCCGGTCAGCTGCAGCGCATCGTCGAAGGCGCGCACCTGGGCCAGGGCGTTCTGGCCGGTGTTGCCATCGATCACCAGCAGCACCTCGTGCGGGGCGGTGGCGTCGGCCTTGGTCACCACGCGGCGGATCTTCTTGAGCTCCTCCATCAGGTGCAGCTGCGTGGGCAGGCGCCCGGCGGTGTCCACCAGCACCACGTCCTTGCCGCGGGCCTTGCCGGCCGTGACGGCGTCGAAGCTCACGGCGGCGGGGTCGCCGCCCTCCTGGCTGACGATTTCCACCGTGTTGCGGTCGGCCCAGACGCCAAGCTGCTCGCGCGCCGCCGCGCGGAAGGTGTCTGCGGCCGCCAGCAGCACGGCCGCGCCCTCGCTCGAGAGGTGGCGGGTGAGCTTGCCGATGGAGGTGGTCTTGCCCGCGCCGTTGACGCCCGCCACCATGATCACGGTGGGCGTGTACTGGCCGATGACCAGGGATTTCTCGAGCGGGCGCAGCAGATCGGCCAGAGCATCGGCCAGCAGGCCCTTGACCAGGGCCGGGTCGGTGGTCTTGCTGTCCTTGACGCGGCGCTTGAGGTCGGTCAGCAGGTGCTGTGTGGCCTTGACGCCGGTGTCGGCCATGAGCAGGGCTTCCTCAAGTTCCTCGTAGAGGGCATCGTCGATCTGCGTGCCGGTGAACACCGTGGCGATGCTGCTGCCGGTCTTGCGCAGGCCGAGCTTGAGGCGGTCGAGCCAGCCCTTGCGCTCGGCCACCACGGGCGCTGCGGGCACAGGCACCACGGCGGGCGTCGGCACGGGAACCGGCGCTGGTGGGCGCACCACGGGGGCAGGGGCTGCCACGGGTGCTGCCAGCGGAGCCGGTGGGGGGGCGGGCACCCAGGGTGCGGGTGCTGCCGGCACGGGGGCCGGCGTGGAAAGTGGCACGGCTGGTGCAGCCGGCGGCGGTGCAATGGTTGCAGGCGGTGTCCACGGTGCTGGTGCTGGAGGCACTGGCGCCGCAGTGGGGGCCGGTGCAGGGGCGGTGGGTTGCGCTGGCGCAGGCTCGGCCTTCCCGCCAAAGGGGTTGCGCAGCCAGCCCAGCCCGGGGATGGCCGGTGCCGGCGCAGGGGCCGGTTGCGGCGCGGGGGGCTCGGGCGGGGCGGCAGGTGCAGGAGCGCCGGGCACGGCAGCCGATGAAGGCTCATCGGCAGGGGCGGGCGAGGTGGGGGGCTTTTTCTTGAAAAAACTGAACATTGGCGGGTTCTTAGAATCAGCCATTCTATGAAACGCGCTTTCACCCTACTGGGCCTGCTGGCCTGCCTCGGCGCCGGAGCCACCACCGCGGTGGTTTCTCCGGGTTCCCATCCATCTTCTGCAGCGGGCGGGGCCGTGGTGGCGCCCCCCGGGCCGGGAAGTGCCGGGCCGCGTGCCACGGCTTCCGGCGCGCAGCAGTTCACGCTCGCCAACGGCATGCAGCTCATCGTGCAGCCCGACCACCGGGCCCCCACGGCGGTGCACATGGTCTGGGTGCGGGTGGGCTCCATGGACGAGGTGGACGGCACCTCGGGCGTGGCCCACGTGCTCGAGCACATGATGTTCAAGGGCTCCAAGACCGTGGCGCCGGGCGACTTCTCGCGCCGCGTGGCGGCCCTGGGCGGGCGCGAGAACGCCTTCACCAGCCGCGACTACACGGGCTACTACCAGCAGATCCCGGCTAACCGGCTGGAGGACGTGATGCGCCTCGAATCCGACCGCTTTGCCCACAACCAGTGGCCCGACGAGGAGTTCAAGAAGGAAATCGAGGTGGTCAAGGAGGAGCGCCGCATGCGCACCGAAGACCAGCCGCGTGCCGTGCTGGCCGAGCAGCTGTTTGCCGCCACCTTCACCGCCGCGCCCTACCGCCGCCCCATCGTGGGCTGGATGAGCGACCTCGACGCCATGACGCCGGAAGACGTGCGCGCCTTCCACCGCCAGTGGTACACCCCCACCAACGCCGCCGTGGTCGTGGCCGGCGATGTGGACGTGGCCAAGGTGCGCGCGCTGGCCGAAAAATACTACGGCAAGCTGCCCGCCCACGCGCTGCCCGCGCGCAAGCCGCGCACCGAGCCGGCCCAGCAGGGCCTGCGCCGCATTGCGGTGAAGGCGCCGGCCGAGCAAGGCTACGTGGCCCTGGCCTTTCGCGTGCCGGCACTGGAGCGCCTGCAGGACCTGCAGGAGTCCGACACCGATGCGCTGGCCTTGCTGATGCTGTCGGCCGTGTTCAGCGGCTACGACGGCGCGCGCCTGGAGCGCGCCCTGAGCCAGGGCGAGAACCGCGTGGCGGACAGCGTAGGCAGTTCGGCCATGGTCACGGGGCGCGGCCCGGCGCTGTTCATGTTCACCGGGGTTCCCACCGGCGGCAAGACCGCCCAGCAGGTGGAGGAGGGCCTGCGCGCCGAAGTGGCGCGCGTGGCGCGCGAGGGCGTGAGCCAGGCCGAACTGGAGCGCGTGAAGACGCAGTGGATCGCCTCCACCGTCTACGAGCGCGACTCGGTCCACAGCCAAGCGCAGGAACTGGGCAGCAACTGGGTGCAGGGCTTCCCGCTCGACGCCGAGGAGCGCCTGCTGGAGCTGGCGCGCAAGGTCACGCCAGAGCAGGTGCAGGCCGTGGCCGCCAAGTACTTCGGCGACGACCAGCTCACCGTGGCCACGCTGCTGCCGCAGCCGCTCGATACCCCCCGTCCCCGCCCGGCCCCCAAGGCCGGTGCTGCCCGCCACTGAACCCGGTCTCCCTCCCATGATCAATTTCAAGAAACTGGCGCTCGGCACCGTGCTGGCCAGCAGCAGTGCGCTGTTCTACTGCGGCTCGGCCTGGGCCCTGCTGCCCATCCAGCACTGGACGGAGCCCAATGGTGCCCGCGTTTGGCTGGTGGAAAGCCCCGTCATCCCCATGGTGGACGTGCAGATCGACTTCGACGCCGGCAGCCGCCGCGACCCGGCGGCGCAGGCCGGCCTGGCCAGTGCCACAGCCTCCATGGCCTCCAAAGGCGTCAAGGGCCAGGGCACTGAGCCCGCGCTTGACGAAAACGCCCTGGGCGAGGCCTGGGCCGACCTGGGCGCCAGCTTCGACGCCGGTGCGGACAGCGATGCCATGCATTTTTCGCTGCGCTCGCTGACCGACCCGCCGCTGCTGGACAAGGCCGCGCGCCTGGCGGCGCGGCAGATCGCCGAGCCGAGCTGGCCTGCCGATATCTGGGCGCGCGACCGCGCGCGCTGGAGCGCGAGCATCAAGGAGTCGAACACCCGCCCTTCCACGGTGGCCGAAAAGGCCTTCGGTGCCGCGGTGTACGGCAACCACCCCTATGGCGTGCGCACCACCGAAGACACGCTGGCGCGCATCAGCATCGCGGACATGCAGGCCTTTCACGCCAGCACCATCGCGGCCTGCCGCGCCAAGGTGGGCATCGTCGGTGCGGTCACGCGGGCCCAGGCCCAGGCCCTGGTGGCCACGCTGCTCGCGCGCCTGCCCGCCGCATCGGCCTGCGCACCCCTGCCCGCCGTGGGCGAGATCGCCGCGCTGACCGTCCCCGAGGAAAAGAACATCCCGTTCGCCTCCGCGCAGGCGCATGTGCTGATCGGCCAGCCGGGCTTTCCCCGCCGCGACCCCGACTTCATCGCGCTGCTGGTGGGCAACCACATCCTGGGCGGTGGTGGCTTCGTCTCGCGCCTGACCGAGGAGGTGCGCGAAAAGCGCGGCCTGAGCTACAGCGTCTACAGCTACTTTGCGGGCGGCCTGCACGCCGGGGCCTTCACCATCGGGCTGCAGACGCGCCCCGACCAGGCGGCCCAGGCCGTGAAGGTCTCGCGCGACGTGCTCGCCCGCTTCGTGGCCGAAGGCCCCACCGAGGCCGAGCTGCGTGCCGCGAAGGACAACCTGATCGGCGGCTTTGCGCTGCGCATCGACAGCAACAAGAAACTGTTGGGCAACGTGGCCAACATCGCCTGGAACGACCTGCCGCTCGACTACCTGGACCGCTGGACCCAGCGCGTCGACGCCCTCACGGTGGCCGACATCCGTGCGGCCATGCAGCGCAAGCTGCAGCCCGAGCGCATGGTCACCGTGGTGGTGGGGGGCAAGCCATGAGCCGCTCGACCCTGCGTGGGCAGGCGCTGGCTGCTGCCCGCTCCGCCCCGCCCGCCAGTGCCCCTGCGGCACCCGCGAAGAAGAAGGCCGGTGCCGGCAAGAACCCGGCATCCGCCACGGCCAAGGCGCCTGGCGAGATCCGCATCATTGGCGGGCTGTGGAAGCGCACCCGCCTGCCAGTGGCCCAGCGACCGGGCCTGCGGCCCACGCCCGATCGCGTGCGCGAAACCCTGTTCAACTGGCTGGGCCAGGACCTGACCGGCTGGCGCTGTCTGGATGCCTTTGCCGGCACCGGCGCGCTGGGTCTGGAGGCCGCCTCGCGCGGCGCAGCCGCCGTGCAGCTCGTGGAAAGCGATGCCGCCCTGGTGGAGCAGCTCAATACCTTGCAGCAGCGTCTGGAGGCCAGGGCCGTGCGCGTGCAGCGCGGCGATGGCATTGCCGCGCTGCGCCAGGCCGCCCCCGGCAGCCTGGACCTGGTGCTGATCGACCCGCCCTTCGACGGCAACCTGTTCGAGTCGGCGCTGCAGGCGGCGGGCAAGGCCGTGGCGGCCAGCGGCTTCGTATACCTGGAGGCGCCCGTCGCCTGGACCGACGAGGGCCTGGCGGCCAGCGGCCTAGTGGTCTACCGCCACCTCAAGGCCGGAGCGGTGCATGCGCACCTGCTGCGGCCCGTGGGCGCCGCCGGCGCGCCGGCCGACGCCCGCTGAGCTTCGTTCGCGCCCGATCGCACCTGCAGCCGGGCCGGCCGAAAAGGGCGCTGGATGCATCCATGTTGCAGTGCACTGCATAATGCGCCCAAGCGGCCCGGCAGGCCCACAAGAGGCCGGGGCCAGTGCCCATTTCGCCGTACAGGAGACAACCCGCCATGGCCCAGAACGTGCTCGCCGTCTATCCCGGAACCTTCGACCCCATCACCCTGGGCCATGAAGACGTGGTGCGCAGAGCCACCCAGTTGTTCGAACGCGTGATCGTCGCCGTGGCCGCTGGCCACCACAAGAAGACCCTGTTCAGCCTGGAGGAGCGCATCGACATGGTGCGCGAGGCGGTCAAGGGCTACCCCCAGGTGCAGGTGGAAAGCTTCTCGGGCCTGTTGCGCGACTTCGTCGTCTCGCGCGGCGGCAAGGCCATGGTGCGCGGCCTGCGCGCGGTGACCGACTTCGACTACGAGTTCCAGCTCGCCGGCATGAACCGCAGCCTGATGCCCCAGGTGGAGACCGTGTTCCTGACCCCGAGCGACAAGTACCAGTTCATCAGCAGCACCTTCGTGCGCGAGATCGCGGTACTGGGCGGCGAGGTGACCAAGTTCGTCTCGCCCTCGGTGCAGGAACGTCTGGCGGTGAAGGTGCGCAGCCTGGCGCCGCAGACCTGACGGGTCAGCCCGTCCAACCGCCGCGCTGCAGCCACTGGCTCAGCAGCGTGTTGACCACCTCGGGCCGTTCCATGGTCAGCATGTGGCCGCAATCGGCCACCACCTCGAACTCGGCACCGGGGATCAGGCCCGCGATCTCTTCGGAGCAGGCCAGTGGCGTGAGCTGGTCCGCTTCGCCGCAGACCACCAGCACGGGGCATTTCACCCCGGGCAGGTGCAGCCGGGCGTCCGGGCGGGCGATGACGGCGCGGTTCTGGCGCACCAGTTGCTCGGCGCCTGCGCGCAGCACGAAATCCAGGTAGTCCTGCACCAGGTCGGACCGCGCCGCGCCGCTCGGGTGGAAGGCGAAGGCCACATTGGGTTCGATCACCTCGCGCACGCGCCCCTGCTCGAACAGCGCGATGGCCGCTTCGCGCAGCGCCTGCATCTCGGGCGTCTCCGGCCGGGCGGTGGTGCCCAGCAGGGCCAGCCCGACGACACGGCCCGGTGCTTGCCGCGCTGCTTCCATGGCGATCATGCCGCCCATCGAGGCGCCGCACAGCAGCAGGGGGCCGGGGTACTGCGCGAGCAGCAGGGTGGCCATGGCCTGCACGCTCGTGGCCTCGGGCCGGGTGTGCACCGCGGTGATCTCCGGGCGCAAGGCCGCTGGCAGCACGGCACTTTGCAGGCGCCACATCGTCGCATCGCCCGCCAGGCCAGGAATGAGCAGCAGTTGCGGCACGGGGCTGGGCGGTGGATTGCGGGTCATCGTCATCGTCTTCGGGTCGTCTTTGTCGTGAGTGTCGCGGGCAGGCAGGAGGGGGTCACACCACCGCACTGGTGGCCAGGTGGGGCGCACCGCCATCGGCGGCCTGCTGCGCCCCTTGCACCAGGTCATGCACGAAACGCAGCTTGACCATGGCGCCAGAGGACAGGGCGAACGGATAGGCGTCGTCCTGCCCGAGGCTGCGGTTCAGGCTGTTGAGCAGCAAGGTCAGCGGCACCCATTGGCGCACCATGTCCTGAAAGTCCGGGTGGTGGTTGGCTGCGAACGGGTCGGTCACGTGGTGGCGCGCCGCCACGTGGGGGTCGGGCACGGTCACGGCGGTCTGGTAGCTGGCGGCGGTCTCCAGCAGGTCCACCATGTGCAGGTAGTGGGCCCAGGTCTCGGCCCAGTCCTCCCAAGGGTGGGCGGCGGCATAGGCACTGACGTGGTTCAGGAACCAGTCGTTGCCGTTGCTGCCCTTGGCATAGTGCGCGTCGAGCGCTGCGGCATAGTCCTGTCGCTCGTCGCCGAACACGCTGCGGAACGCGTCCAGCCGGTTGCCGTCGCGCACCAGTTGGTCCCAGTAGAAGTGGCCGGATTCGTGGCGCAGGTGGCCGATGAGGGTACGGTAGGGTTCCCCCAGGGCGATGCGCCGGCGCGCGCGCTCGTCGTCATCGGCCTCGGCGATGTTCAGGGTGATGGTGCCACCCTGGTGGCCGGTGAGGATGGCGGGGCCTCCCAGCATGTCCGCCAGGAACTCGAACACCGGTCCGTAGCGGCCGGGCACCGGCTCCAGCCCCAGGCGGGCCAGGGTGTAGAACAACTGCCGCTTGGCCCCCTCGATCTGCTTCCAGCGGCGCAGATTGGCCATGTCCGACAGGTCGGGCAGCAGGCGCGTCTGCCGGCACGAGACGCACAGCTCCGAATAGTCGCTCGAAGGCACCGCAAAGTTGCAGGCGTCGTAGGTGGTGTGGTTGTGGCACATGCGGTACAGCCGGCCGCTGTACTGGGCCGTGCCGCGCTCGCCGAGGCGCCGCCACAGGTCCGGGCCATCCTGGGGCGCGGGCGTGAGCGCCGCCATCGTCAGCTGGTCCGGCAAAAAGGCCAGTGCGCTGCCGCAGTGCAGGCACTGCACGCTGTCGAAAAACACCAGATGACCGCAATGGTCGCAATTGAATACCCGCATGGGGGGAGCTTAAACCCAGACGCTGTGCCGCAGTGCACGCAATGGACGGTCTTCCATGCAAATGCAGCTGCAAGCCATGCCGCAATGGCAAAAGCAGGCCGAACATGAAGCACCCCCTGAGGCGCTTCGCGCCTTCACCCCTCTCTCGACTCGCTGCGCGAGTCGGGAGGGGGACGCCCCCAGCGCGGCGGGGCGGCCCTTGCGCGGGGGCGCTGGCCTGGGCCCCGCCAGTCGCATGTGCTGTGGAGCGGCAGCACCGTGGATTACCGAAATGAAAATGCCCCCTGAGGCGCAAAGCGCCTCAGGGGGCATTTGTATCAAGGGCGAACGACGATGCTGTTGCGCACTTCGCGCACATGCTTGGTGTTGCGAGCAATGTTTTCGGCCTGGTTCTTTTCAGAAGCCGACTTGGCGAAGCCCGACAGCTGCACCGTGCCGTTGAGCGTTTCCACACTGATGGAGGTGGCAGAGACGCTCTTGTCTTCGGCCATCTTGGCCTTGACTGCGGTGGTGATGCCGGCGTCGTCGACGTAGGAGCCTACGGTCTGCTGGTCGCGGGCGACGGAGCAGCCGGTGGCCGTGACGATGGTGAGACCGGCAACAGCGGCAAAGGCGAGGGCACGTGCGTATTTCATGGTTTTTCCTTCAAGTTGGTTTTTGGGAACGCGGGTGCTTTTCTGCAGGTTCAGCCTGCCGGTCGTTTGCACCCTCCATGACCGGCAAGCTGTGGGTTGCTGGGGCCAGGGGCCGGGTGGGCCCATGGCTCCAGCAGATCTTTCAATGCGCGGGAGCTCAGTAGCTGCCGCGGCGGCGCGATGCCATCAGGACCAGGCTGGCGGTCAATGCACCGACACCGGCAGCGATCAGGATGGACTTGCCAGGCTGTTCTGCCACGTACTTGCTGGTGGCGTCGGCCACGTCCTGCACCTGGCGCCGGGCGCGTGCGCTGGCCTCTGCGGCGTAGTCGATGCTGCGGCTGGCCAGTTCCTGGGCGCGGGCGGCCAGGTCGTCGATGGCAGGATCGGCTTCGCGGCGCAGTGCTCGGACCGTGTTTTCGGCCTTGTCCAGCGACCCGTTGGCGAGGTTGCGCGTGCTCTGCACCGCATCCTGGGCGCTTTGCAGCACGTCGTCGGTAAGGGTACGGGCACCTTCGGCGACCTTGTTGGTGGCGGATTGGATGGTCATGGGTTCACTCCTGGGGGTAGACGATGGGACGGTCGGCAAGCTCTATCGGGGGGCGCTTCAGCCCCTTCGCAGCAGGCCCACGACGAAAGTGACAACAGCCATGATCACGAACACGAAGAACAGGATCTTGGCGATACCCACAGCACCTGCGGCAATGCCGCCGAAGCCGAAGATGGCTGCGATCAGTGCGATGACCAGAAAAACGACGGCGTAGTGCAACATATGCTTCTCCATGGGGGGCCGGAGGTCCGGCGAGTGGTTCAGTCAGCGCCTTTCGTTGGCGCCTGGGTCCAATGTAGGTGGCAGGTGTCGGATGGGATGCCGGTGGCCGGCGCGCCGTTTTGTCGGTGGGCGGACGCCTGCCTTGTAGGACAGGGACTTGCTGGATGGCGCTGGGCGGGTGGGGGGCTGGCGTTAACCAGGCAATGCGCTACCCCCAGGCGATGCCCTAGGCCGGGGAAAAGGCCGCCCAAAGGGGCGGCGCGCCTGGCAGGCGGCGGTCAGGCAGGGTTGTGCGGCAGCGGCAGGATGGCCGAGACCAGGGCGCCATTGCCAGGCCGCGAGGTGATGGTCAGCCGCCCGCCAGCGGCCTCCACGCGGTGGCGCATGCCGGCCAGGCCGTGGGACGAGGGGCTCACGCTGGCGGGGTCGAACCCCTGGCCGTCGTCACGCACCTGCACCGCCACATGCTTGGGGTGGCTGTGCACGGAGACCAGCACCTTCTGCGCCTTGGCGTATTTGCCGATGTTGGTCAGCGATTCCTGCACCAGCCGGTAGACGGTGAGCTGCGTGGGCTCGGGCAGCTGCACGGGTTCCAGGCTGGTTTCCACCTCGATGCCGGCGCGCTCGCCGTACTCGCGCGCAAGGATCTCGATGGCCGCCGTCAACCCCAGGTTGGACAGGGACGAGGGGCGCAGGTCTTCGATGATGCGGCGCTTGAGTGCAATGCCGCTGTTGAGGGTTTCGGTCAGGTGGCGCAGGCGCTCGGCAATCTCGGGCACCTGGGTGTCGATCTTGGACTTGAGGCGTGCCACATCGAGCTTGGCGGCGGTGAGCAGGGCGCCCAGCTCGTCGTGCAGTTCGCGCGCCAGGTGGCCGCGCTCGTCCTCGCGCACCTGCTGCAGGTGGCTGGCGAGCTCGGACAGCGTGGCGGTGCGCTCGCGCACCAGGCCTTCGAGCCGATCGCGCTCGCGTTCCAGCAGCAGTTGCTCGCGCAGGCTGAATTGCTGCAGTGCATGCGCCTGGCGCAGGTACATGAAGAACGCCAGCAGGCCGATGGCCGTGACCGTGGCGATGCCGATGCGCGAGAGCATCAGCGAGCGCAGCACCTGCGCCTGCCCCTGCTTGACGACGATGGCGCTGCGGTCGATGAGGGCCTGGGCGTGCTTGCGGATGGCCTCCATGTTCTCCATGCCCACATCGGTGTGCAGGATGAACTTCCAGGCATCCTCATTGCCCTGGCGGCGCAGCTTGAGGCTCAGCTCCATTTCGGCGAGCTTGCGCGAGATCTGGCGCGACAGCAGGGACAGCTCCTGCATGTCGTCGGGCGAGTCGAGGAACTGGTTGCGCAGGTTGTCCAGGTCCTGCTGCACGCTGGCCAGCGCCTTGTCGTAGGGTTCCAGGTAGCGGTCGTTGCCGGTGAGCAGGTAGCCGCGCTGGCCGGTCTCGGCATCCAGCATGCTCTGCAGCAGGCGGTTCAGGGCTCCGTGCGTCACCTGGCCGTGGGCCATCTGGGTGACGGCCTCCTGGGAGCGCATGTGACCGACCTCGTTGATCCCCACCAGCACCATGGCCGCGAGCAGCGCCATGGGCAGGCTCAGGGCCATCTTTCGGACTTTGGGAAGCAAGTCCTTGGCGATCTCATGCAAATTCATATGCGTTATTCTGGATAATGGCATCAGGCCGGCCTACGGCGCTGCCCTGTGGCGGGAGATCGGAACGCAGGTGCATTCAACAAAAATTGGGAGTGGGAAGCACCCTCCCTGAAAGAACGCTCAATGATCAAGATCGGCATTGTGGATGACCATGCAATTGTTCGCTCCGGACTTCGCCAGTTCCTGTCCGAGCATGTGGACCTGCGCGTGGAGGGCGAGGCCTCCAACGGCCGCGAAGCCATCGACCTGGTGCGCACCCATGAAATCGACGTGCTGCTGATGGACCTGTCCATGCCCGGCCAAAGCGGCCTGGATGCGTTGGCCATGCTGCGCGCCAAGGCGCCCGACATGGGTATTCTGATCCTCAGCGGATACCCGGAGGAGCATTACGCCATCAATCTCATCCGCCAGGGGGCCAGCGGCTACCTGAACAAGGAATGCGACCCCTCCGAAATCGTGGAGGCCATCCGCATCATCGCCCTGGGCAAGCGCTACCTGAC
The DNA here is from genome assembly GCF_034519795.1 of Acidovorax sp. GTDB lineage: Bacteria > Pseudomonadota > Gammaproteobacteria > Burkholderiales > Burkholderiaceae_C > Acidovorax. Next base: position 297,676 of record NZ_JAXHOB010000032.1, on the reverse strand, counting down.
CCCCGCCGTGGCAGACCTGCTGGCCCAGCAGCTCAACCGCAAGGACGACGCCCCGCCGCACGAGCAGCTGTCGGAGCGCGAGTTCCAGGTGTTCCTCAAGCTGGCCAAAGGCGAAACGGCCGGCGACATCGCCAAGTCGCTGTCGCTGAGCGTGAAGACGGTGAGCACCTACCGCACGCGCCTGATGGAAAAGATGAGCCTGTCGTCCAACAGCGACCTGACCTACTACGCGCTCAAGAACCGCCTGATCGACTGAGCGGGTGGGGGCCTTGCAGCGGGCGGGGCCCGGCGCCCGCGCCGCTGCCGCCGTGCGCAAGCTGCAGGCGCGGCGCTTCAATGTGGAGGGTGGGCATGCTGGCAGGTCGCCAGCGCACTCAGGGGTTGCCGCGCACCGGAACGCGGGCGCTTTGGGCGGGGTGTACGCTGCCATGCTCTATGCAGTAGTCCACCAGGGCATCTATTTCGTTGGATTTGTCGAACACCGCATCCACGCCCAACTGGGCGCAGCGCATGCGGATATCGGGGGTGGCATAGTTGCTCAACACCACCATCTTCTGGTGGGGCCGGCGGTCGCGGCAGGCGGCCAGCACGCCCAAGCCGCTGCCCTGGCGCAGGAACAGGTCGACGATGGCCAGGTCCCATTGTTCCTGGTGGTCGGTGAGCCAGCCCTTGCCCTCGTCTTCGGTCTCCGCCACCCCCACCGCCTCGACGGATGCCAGTTCTTCCAGAGTACCGATGAGGTTCTCCCGGATGGTGGCATTGTCTTCAACGATGTACGTGCGGAGTTTCACTACGGATCCAGGTGACGGTCGGTGCAGCCAGGCGATGGCCTAGTTCTGAATTTAACCGAAGTGCCTCTGCCATTCTGACAGCGGCTGCACGCAGGCCATGTAGGAGGGTTCCTACGGTGACGCGCACACAACACATCCGGGTGCGCGCTCTACGTGCATGGTGCTCCATTCCATCGAGCGGCCGTCCAGCATCATCAGCCGCCCCGCCAGGGTGGGGCCCACGCCGGTGATCAGCTTGAGCGCCTCGGCCGCCTGCATGGTCCCGATGATGCCCACCAGGGGTGCGAATACCCCCATGAGCGCACAGCTGACCTCCTCGAACTGCGCGTCGGGCGGGAAGATGCAGGCATAGCAGGGCGCCGTGCCATGGCGCGGGTCGATCACGGTGATCTGTCCGTCGAAGCGGATCGCCGCCCCGGCCGCCAGTGGCACGCCGTGGCGCACGCAGGCGGCGTTGACCGCATGGCGGGTGGCGTAGTTGTCGCTGCAGTCCAGCACCACCGTGGCGCCGGGCAGCAGTTGGTCGAGCAGCGCGGCATCGGCGCGGGCCTGCAGCGCCTGGACCTGGACCTCGGGGTTGATGGCTGCCACCGCCTGCGCGGCCGACTGCACCTTGGGCGTGCCCACGCGCGCCGTGGTGTGCGCGATCTGGCGTTGCAGGTTGGTCAGGTCCACCGTGTCGTCGTCCACCAGCGTGATGCGGCCCACACCGGCGGAGCCCAGGTACAGCGCTGCCGGCGAGCCCAGGCCCCCGGCGCCGATGATGACGGCATGGGCGGCCAGTACGCGCTCCTGGCCCTCGATGCCGATCTCGTCGAGCAGGATGTGGCGCGAGTAGCGCAGGAGTTGGTCGTCGGTCATGGGGTGGGCACGGTGCGGCGGGTGGGGTTGCGATTGTGCGGGAGCCGGGGCGGGCAGCGCCGGCGGGGCGTGAAAAAGGCCGGATTCCCTGGGGAATCCGGCCTTGATGGCTGGACGCTGAGCGACTGCAGTTGCAGTCTCAGGGGCTCAGTTTTCCTTCTTCTCGTCCTTGCGCTCGGCCAGCGTCTTGCTGACCAGCACGGGGCGGCCCTTGAGCTGGTTCAGGGCCTGCACCAGCTGGAAGTCCTTGTCGGTGCCGAACTCGGGGGGCTTGCGGTCGGCTGCAGGCTTCTTGGCTTCCTCTTCCAGGCGCTTCCTGGCCTCCTCGCGGGCCTTTTCACGGGCGGCGTCCTTCTTTTCCTCGCCCTGGCCACTGCCCAGGTGCTTGTCCAGGTCGGCTTCGCGCATGCGCAGGGCGGCAAACACGTTGCCTTCTTCGGATTCGTCGATCATCACGTCGGGCACGATGCCCTTGGCCTGGATCGACTTGCCGCTCGGGGTGTAGTAGCGCGCCGTGGTCAGCTTGATGCCGGTGTCCGGACCCAGGGGGCGCACGGTCTGCACCGAGCCCTTGCCGAAGGTCTGGCTGCCCATGATGGTGGCGCGCTTGTGGTCCTGCAGGGCACCGGCCACGATCTCGCTGGCCGAGGCCGAACCTTCGTTGACCAGCACCACCATGGGGACCGATTTGATGGCGGCGGGCAGGCGGCGCAGGGGGTCGCCGCCGCTGCGGCGCTGGTAGTACTCGGGCGCCGCCTTGTAGGTGGACTTGCTTTCGGCCAGCTGGCCGTTGGTGGTGACCACCGTGACGTTCTCGGGCAGGAAGGCGGCCGAGATGGCCACGGCCGCGTCGAGCAGGCCGCCCGGGTCGTTGCGCAGGTCGAGCACCAGGCCCTTGACATTGGGGTCCTGCTTGTAGATCTCTTCGACCTTGCGCACGAAATCGTCCACCGTGCGTTCCTGGAACTGCGACAGGCGGATCCAGGCGTAGCCGGGCTCGATCACCTTGCCCTTGACGGACTGGGTCTTGATCTCTTCACGCGTGATGGTCACCGGGAAGGTGCGGCTCTCGTCCTTGCGGAAGATGGTCAGCGTGACCTTGGTGTTGGGCTCGCCGCGCATGCGCTTGACGGCCTCGTTGAGCGCCAGGCCCTTCACTGCGGTTTCGTCGATCTGGGTGATCAGGTCGTTGGGCTTGAGGCCTGCGCGGAACGCGGGCGAGCCTTCGATGGGGGAGACCACCTTGATCAGCCCGTCTTCCTGGGTGATCTCGATGCCCACGCCCACGAAACGGCCGGAGGTGCCTTCGCGGAATTCCTTGAAGGACTTCTTGTCGAAGTACTGGGAATGCGGGTCCAGGCTGGCCACCATGCCGGAGATGGCATCGGTGATGAGCTTCTTGTCATCGACCGGCTCGACGTAGTCGGTCTTGACCAGGCCGAACACGGCCGACAGTTGCTGGATCTCTTCCAGCGGCAGGGGCGTCATGGCACCGCGCGCAACGGTCTGCAACGACACCGTGGTGAGCGCTCCAGCCACCACACCTACCGACACCCATCCTGCAATTTTGAGTTTGTGGCCCATAGAACACCTTTACCGCATCAATATACACCTGGGAAGCTGGCCGAATGCCTTTTTTGCACGCGTGTGAAAACAAGCGTTTCAAAAAGGCCTCCGACCACTTCTTAGAAGGGCCCAACCCGCCGCAGTTCCGCGCCGGGACTCGCTTTCGCAGGTTCGAAGGGGGCAATTGGCGGGCTTTACACCCGCTTTACGCCAATTTCTAGGCCTTGCCTTGCGAAGCCACCGCCGCAGCGGCCTTGGCCGCCGCTTCGGCGTCACCCAGATAGTAGTGGCGGATGGGCTTGAGGTCGCCATCGAGCTCGTATACCAGTGGAATCCCGTTGGGAATGTTCAGGCCCACGATCTCGTCGTCCGAGATGTTGTCCAGGTACTTGACCAGGGCGCGGATGGAGTTGCCGTGCGCCGCCACCACCACGCGCTTGCCGCCCTGGATGGCCGGGGCGATGGATTCGTTCCAGAACGGCAGTACGCGCGCCACGGTGTCCTTGAGGCACTCGGTCAGCGGCACTTGGCCGGCATCCAGTCGTGCGTAACGCAGGTCGCTGCGCTCGCTGCGCGGGTCGGTGGCTTCCAGCGCCGGCGGGGGCGTGTCGTAGCTGCGGCGCCATACGAGCACCTGGGCATCGCCGTACTGCTTGGCCATGTCGGCCTTGTTCAGGCCCTGCAGCGCGCCGTAGTGGCGCTCGTTCAGGCGCCAGCTGTGCACCACGGGCAGCCAGGTGCGGTCCATCTCGTCCAGGGTGTGCCACAGCGTGCGCGTGGCGCGCTTGAGCACGCTGGTGTAGGCCACGTCGAACTCGTACCCTTCGGCCTTGAGCAGGCGCCCGGCATTCTTGGCCTGGTCCACGCCGGTGGGGGTGAGGTCCACGTCGGTCCAGCCGGTGAAGCGGTTTTCCAGGTTCCAGGTGGATTCGCCGTGGCGGATCAGTACGAGTTTGTGCATGGTTTCCCTTGGAGGAGCGGGTCAAAACCATACATTCTAAAATTGCGCCGTTCGCCAACCCAAGGAATCTCCGTGAAATTCATTATCGACAACTGGTATCTGGTCTTCGTGGCACTGGCTTCGGGCAGCATGCTGATGTGGCCTTTGCTCAAGAACGCCAGTGGCGGTTCGCTCACCCCGGCCGGGGCCGTGCAGCTCATCAACCGCGAAAAAGCCGTCGTCATCGACGTCTGCGAGACCGAGGAATTCGCGGCGGGCCACGTGGGCGGCGCCAAGAACATCCCGCTGAACCAGCTCGAAGAGCGCTTGGCCACCACGGTCAAGAACAAGGCCCTGCCGCTGGTGCTGGTATGCACCACGGGCGCGCGCGCCAACCGTGCCGTGGGCATCGCCAAGAAGCTCGGCTACGAGAACGTGCAGGCCATGGCCGGCGGCCTCAAGGCCTGGCGCGAAGCCAGCCTGCCGGTTGAAAAGGCCTGAGACGCCCCTAGATGAAAGGGATGGGCGCCTGGCGCCTACCCCGCCGCCACTCTACGAAAGATGCCCGCCATGCAACCCGTGAAGATGTACACCACCGCCGTCTGCCCCTATTGCATCCGTGCCAAGCAGATCCTCAAATCCAAGGGCGTGGAGCAGATCGAGGAGATCCGCATCGACACCGACCCTGCCGCCCGCACCACCATGATGGAGATCACCGGCCGGCGCACCGTGCCGCAGATCTTCATCGGCGACACCCACGTCGGCGGCCACGACGACCTGGTGGCGCTGGACGGCCGCGGCGGCCTGATGCCGCTGCTCGGAGTCCAGTGATCGGCTAAGCCCGCCTTCGGGCGCTGCATAATGCAGCCCCATGTGCCCGCTGCGGGAGTCCTTCCCCGGCGGGTTTCGTTTTGTCACCCGCTCGTTGTGCGAGCACAAGAAGAGACCTGTCAACCATGGCCGACCAAGAAAATCCCGTTTTCCAGATCCAGCGCGTCTACCTCAAGGACATGTCGCTCGAGCAACCGAACTCGCCCGGCATCCTGCTGGAACAGGAACAACCCAGCGTGGACATCCAGCTGGGCGTGGAAGCCACCCCCGTGGCCGAAGGCATCTTCGAAGTGGCCGTGACCGCCACCGTGCAGACCAAGGTCAAGGACAAGACCGTGTTCCTGGTCGAAGCCAAGCAGGCCGGCATCTTCGAGATCCGCAACATCCCTGAAGACCAGATGGGCGCCATCATGGGCATCGCCTGCCCGCAGATCGTCTACCCCTACCTGCGCGGCAACGTGGCCGACCTGATCAACCGCGCCGGCTTCCCGCCCGTGCACCTGGCCGAAATCAACTTCCAGGCCATGTTCGAGCAGCAGCAAGCCCAGGCGGCGGGCAATCCGTCGCCCATCATCACGCAGTGATGGTCACCGGGGACCGCTTGCCGGCCCCTGTCGCTTGACCCTCTTCAGGCGCTTCACACCATGAAAATCCTTGTTCTGGGCGCAGGCGCCTGGGGCTCTGCCGTGGCCATGAGCGCCGCGCAGCACCCCGATGGCCACACCGTCACGCTGTGGGCGCGCGATGCCGCGCAACTGGCAGGCATGCAGGCGGGCCGCGAGAACGCGCGCTACCTGCCGGGCATGGCCTTCCCGCCCGCGCTGGCGCTGGCCGGCGGGGACTCGGCTGCGCTCGCGGCGCAGGCGGATCTGGTCATCGTCGCCACGCCCATGTCGGCCCTGCGCGCGATGCTCCAGGCACTGCGCGACTGCCCGGCGCCCGTGGCCTGGCTGTGCAAGGGGTTCGAATCGGTGGCCGGCGACGCGCCTGGGCGCTTCGGCCTGCTGGCGCACGAAGTGCGGGCCGAAGTGGCCCCGGCGCTTCGGGCCGGCGCCCTGAGCGGCCCGAGCTTTGCCCAGGAAGTCGCCCGCGGCCAGCCCACGGCCCTGGTGGCGGCGAGCGAGCATGCCAGCGTGCGCGACGCCCTGGTGGCCGCCTTCCACAGCCCCAGCGTGCGTGTGTATGCCAACGAAGACATCGTCGGCGTCGAGGTGGGGGGCGCGGTGAAGAACGTGCTGTCCATCGCCACCGGCCTGTGTGATGGGCTGGAACTGGGGCTGAACGCCCGCGCCGCGCTCATCACGCGCGGCCTGGCCGAGATGACGCGCCTGGGCCTGGCCCTGGGTGCGCGCGCCGATACCTTCATGGGCCTGTCCGGACTGGGCGACCTGGTGCTGACGGCCACCGGCGACCTCTCGCGCAACCGCCGCGTGGGGCTGCTGCTGGCGCAGGGGCAGACGCTGGCGCAGGCCGTGGAATCGCTCGGCCATGTGGCCGAAGGCGTCTACAGCGCGCGCACGGTGGCACAGCGTGCCCGGCTGCTGGGGGTGGACATGCCCATCACCGAAGCCGTGGTGGCCCTGCTCGACGGCCTGCTGCAGCCCGCCGAGGCAGTGGCCCGGCTCATGGGCCGCGGCCCGCGCGAAGAAATTTGATCAATTGCCCGCCGAAAGGCGGCGCAGCAGCCCTTCCTCGTCGTCGGGGTGGAAGAAGTAGGGGTAGAAACTGCGCTCCTGCGCCGACAGGCCGGGTCGGCCGCCGAACTGGTCGATCAGGCGGCGCCCCTTGTTGCCATCCATGTGCAGCAGCACGGCCGGGGCGCCCACGCGCTGGCACAGGCGTGCCGTTCCCACCGGGTCGAAGCGCAGCATGCGCAGGTAGAACGGAGCGTGGCGCGGGTTCACCTCGATCACGATGTCGGTCGCCCGGCGTGCGCGGAAGGCCACGATGAAGGCGATGTGGAAGATGGCGCCCAGTACCTGCTTGGAGCGCACGCCCGGGTCCATGGCGAGCTTGCCGATTTCGCAGATGCGGGCGCCACGCTCGCGCAGGTCGCCGATGAATTCCGGAAACTGCTCCTGGGCGGCCAGGTGGCCATCGTCCAGCCGCACGGAGATGGTGCCCGCAGGCTGCCCGTCGATCTGCACCACCAGGCTGCTCAGGTCGAAATCGTGCGTCAGCGTGGCCTGCATTTTGTAGCCCCGGCTGGCGTACATGCGCGCCAGCAGGCCCTGGCCCTTGCGCGACAGGCGGATCTTGCAGGTCTTGGTCTCAATGGTGCCCAGGCGGCTCAGGTACTCGCCTGGGTACTCCAGCTCGACGATGGTCCGTTCTTCGGCTTGCATGGCAGGCTCCTTGCGGTTCCTCCAAGTCCTCAGGTCTGCCGCGCAGAGGGGGCGGGACCAGGCATGGAAATCCGCCAGCCTAGCGGCGGCAGGGCCCATGGGCAAACATTAAAAGGCAGGTGGCGACCAACGGCCAGGTACCCTGCACAAACGGTGCCGCGCAAATGGACAAAAGCCGCATCCGCCCTTGCGAGGCGGATGCGGCTTTCCTTGCGCGTTGGGTACGGTGCCCCTCGGGGCACGGGATCAAAGCACCCCGAACAGCATCAACAGCAGGACCAGGGACAGTGGGACGCCGAGCAGCCAGAGAATGATGGGCATGGTGATCTCCTTGAAAACGGGTGGAAGTGGATAAGTGACTTCACTGTATTCCCGCCCCCTGGAGCCGCCTGTCCGCCAACGCGGCGCCCCTGCGTAGGCCCGAGCCTACCGGCCTTGCAGGGGTTGGCGCCACGCCAGCGCGCTGTGCTTACAGCCCTTCTTCGAGCGCCAGCAGTTCCTGCACCGTCTGGCGCCGGCGGATCAGCCGGGCCTGGCCGCCGTCCACCAGCACCTCGGCGATCAGCGGGCGCGTGTTGTAGTTGGAGGACATGGAGGCACCGTAGGCGCCCGTGTCGTGGATCACCAGCAGATCGCCCACGCGCGCTTCGGCCAGCTCGCGCGGCAGCACCACGCCGCCATCGCCCTGGGTGAACACGTCGCCCGACTCGCACAGCGGCCCGGCCACCACCGTGGGCCGCGCGGCAGCGGCACTGCCATCGCGGCGCAGCACCTCCATGGCGTGGTAGCTGCCGTACATGGAGGGGCGCATCAGTTCGTTGAAGCCCGTGTCCAGCAGCACGAAATGGTTGCTGCCGGCGTTCTTGGTGGCGCGCACCTCGCCCAGCAGCACGCCCGATTCGGCCACCAGGAAGCGCCCGGGCTCGATCTCCAGGCCCAACTGGTGGCCGACGATGGCCTCGGCCTGCTGGCGCGCCGTGTTCCACAGGCCGTGGTAGTGCTGCGTGTCGATCACCGGATCGCCGCTGCGGTAGGGGATGGACAGGCCGCCGCCGGCCGAGATGGCATGCAGGTCATGCCCGGCCGCATGCGCCGTGCGCACCAGCTCCACCATGGCGCCGCAGACCTCGGCCAGGTGGGCGTAGTCCACGCCCGAGCCGATGTGCATGTGCAAGCCCGTGAGCGCCAGGCCGTGCTGCCGGATGGCGGCCAGTGCGGCCGGCAGGTCGGTGTGCCAGATGCCGTGCTTGCTGTGCTCGCCGCCGGTGTTGGTCTTGTTGCTGTGGCCATGGCCGAAACCCGGGTTGATGCGCAGCCACACCGCGTGGCCGGGCGATGCCTGGCCCAACTGGTGCAGCATGTCGATGGAGCCGGCGTTCACCGGCACGCCGTGCTCGACCACGCAGGCCAGGGTGTCGGCATCGAACAGGTCGGCCGTGAACACGATCTCCGAGGGCTCACCACCGGCCTGGTAGCCGGCCGCCAGCGCGCGCAGGATCTCGCCGCGCGAGACCGCGTCCACCTTCACGCCCTGCTCGCGCATGAGCTTCAGGATGTGGATGTTGGAACAGGCCTTCTGCGCAAAGCGCACGGTGTCGAAGTTGGACACCTGGGCGATGCGCTGGCGGATGGTGGCCGCGTCGTAGATCCACAGCGGGGTGCCGAACTGCTCGGCCAGGGACTGCAGCTGGGCGGGGGAGAAGGGGTTGGACATGGAAACGGCTCCGGGAAAGGGCGAGGCAAGGGGTGCGATGGGCCGGATCATGCCGCCCTCCAGTCATCCAGTCCAATGCTTGTTTTGTGGATGCTATTCAATTTGGATATGCTTGGCGCATGCCCCACCCCCCTGACAACAGCGCCCCGCGGATCGGCCACCGCCATGTCGAAGTGTTCCGCGCCGTCATGCTGGCCGGCAGCGCCACAGGTGCCGCCGAGTTGTTGCACACCTCGCAGCCGACGGTGAGCCGTGAGCTGGCGCGCCTGGAGTCGCTGCTGGGCTATTCGCTGTTCGACCGCGTGCAGGGCCGCCTGCGCCCCCATGCGCGGGCCCTGGCGCTGTGGGAGGAGGTGCAGCGCTCTTGGCAGGGCCTGGACCGTGTGGTCGACCGGGCTGTGGCGCTGGGGCGCTCTGCCGGTGCTGCACAGTCCCTGTCCGTGCTGTGCCTGCCGGCGCTGAGCCACGCCCTGCTGCCCGGCGCGGCCGCGCGCCTGCTCGCCGCGCACCCCGGTGCCCGCATCTCCGTCACGCCCCAGGAGCCCCCGTTGCTGGAAGAGTGGATGACGGCCCAGCGCTTCGACATGGGCTTGAGTGAACAGGTGTCGTCCTCCACCCCGCCTGGCACGCGCTCGCAGCTGCTGTTGACGCTGGACGAGGTGGCGGTGCTGCCGGCGGGCCATCCCCTTGCTGCCCGGCCGGTGCTGCAACTGGCGGACTTCGCCGGCCAGCCGTTCGTGAGCCTTTCGGCCGACGACCCGTACCGCCGCCAGATCGACGCCCTGTTCGCCGAGGCCGGCGTGCAGCGGCAGATGCGCATGGAGACGCACAGCGCGGTGGCGGTGTGCGCGATGGTGCAGCGGGGGCTGGGGGTGGCGGTGGTCAATCCGCTCACGGCGCTGGCCGTGTCGGGGCAGGGGGTGGTGGTGCGCAGGGTGGGGTTTTCGGTGCCGTTCAGTGTGAGCCTGGTGTTGCCGTTGTACCGGGCGGCGTTGGAGGAGGTGGGGTGGATGGTGGAGGCTTTGGAGGTGGAGGCTGGTGATCTGGAATCGAAACTTAGGCGATTGATTTGATTGCTTGTGGCCGTTGCCTGCCGCATGCCTTTTTTGAGGGCGGGAGCCGGGTCTCGGCCCGGCGGCCGAGGTACCTTTCTTTGAGTCGCCAAAGAAAGGTACCCCAAAGAAAGGCGACCCCGCTGCCCGTGTCCCCCATCGCCCTGTCGGGCGCTGGGGGCAGCCTGCGATGCTCGGTCCTGGGGTGACGCCGAAGAACTCCCTGCGCTGCCTCTGCGAGGCAGCTCCGGTCAAACAGCTTCGGCGAGTCAGATGACGAGGCGCGTGTCCTTCGGCACGCACTCACCCCAGGCCCTGCGCTTCTCGGCACGGTCAGAAGGGGATGGGAGCCCCCCCACGGGCCATTGCTTCGCTCGGCCCGATCTGCCTCGCTGCGCTTGGCCTGGGCAGGGCGGCTGTGCCAGTTGCGTCGGCAGCGCGCAGCGCGTAACCGACACCTGGCGCGGCTGCGAAAGCAGCAGCCGGGTGGTACCCGCTCCCCACCCCTTCTGGCTGCGCCGAGAAGCGCAGGAGCTGGGGTGGGTGCATGTGCCGAAGGACACATGCACTTCGTGGTCTAGCTTGCCGATGCTGTTTGAGCGGAGTTCGAAGAACGCAGTGAGTTCATCGGCACCACCCCAGATCCGAGCATCGCAGGTTGCCCGAAGCGAAGCGGAGGGACGCAGACAGTGGGGCGCTGTTTCTTTGCCTACTTTCTTTTTGCGCAAAAAGAAAGTAGGTGCGCCGCCGGGCGCACATCCCGGCCTCCGCCCTTCAACCAAGCATGCGGCCTAAAAATCAGGACAAGGGGACCAGGGATGAGGCCAGGAGCGCGGCCTCAAAACTCCCAGTTGTCAATCAACCGCGTAGCCCCCAACCGTGCCGCCCCCAACACCACCAACGACCCCACAGCATCCTCAGCCCTGGCCGGCTGCAGATCCACCCGCCGCCTTACCGTCAGATAGTCCGGCTGCCACCCCCGCGCCTGCAACCCATCCATCGCCTGCTGCTCCCACTCCACCCCAGGCTGCTGCCCCCAGCGCAAAGCCAACTGGCGCAAGGCCTGCGACAAGGCCACCGCCTCCTGCCGCTCCTGCAGGCTGAGGTAGCCATTGCGCGAACTCAGGGCCAGGCCGTCGGGCGCGCGGCAGGTCTCGCCGGCCACCACCGTGACGGGCATTGCGAACTGGCGCACCATCTGGCGGATCACCAGGAGCTGCTGGTAGTCCTTCTTGCCGAACACCGCCGTGCCGCCGCTCTGGCCGAGCACAGCGGCGAACAGCTTCATCACCACCGTGGCCACGCCGGTGAAGAAACCGGGGCGGAAATGGCCTTCCAGCATGTCGGCCAGGGCCGGGTCGGGGTGTACCTTGAAGGTCTGGGGTTCGGGGTACAGGTCGGCCTCGCGCGGGGCGAACAGCACCTTGCAGCCGGCGGCCTGCAGGCGGGCGCAGTCGGCCTCCCAGGTGCGCGGGTAGCTGTCGAAATCCTCGTGCGGCAGGAACTGCAGGCGGTTCACGAAGATGCTGGCCACCGTGACGTCGCCCAGGGGCCGCGCCTGCTCCACCAGCGCGATGTGGCCGTCGTGCAGGTTGCCCATGGTGGGCACGAAGGCCGGGCGGCGGTAGGGCGCCAGGGCCTGGCGCAGGTCGTCGATGGAGTGGGCGATGAGCATGGGATCGGACAACAGGAACGAAGTGGATGAAGGAAAAGGGGTGCCGGGCTACCAGGCGTGCAGGGCGTTGTCGGGAAAGCGGCCCTCCTTGACGGCCTGCACATAGGCCTCGATGGCGCCGCGCACGCTGCCGGCGTCCTGCATGAAGTTGTGAACGAACTTCGGGTTCTTGCCCAGGTTCATGCCCAGCATGTCGTGCAACACCAGCACCTGGCCGGCCGTGCCGTTGCCGGCACCGATGCCGATGGTGTGGCAGTGCGCCAGTTCCCCGGTGAGGTCGGCGGCCAGCACGGCCGGCACCATCTCCAGCACCAGCATGGCGGCGCCGGCGTCCTGCAGCTCGTGCGCCTGCTTGCGCAGTACACGCGCGGCATCGTCGCTGCGGCCCTGCACGCGGTAGCCGCCCAGTGCGTGCACCGTCTGGGGCGTCAGGCCCAGGTGCGCGCACACCGGCACGCCGCGCTGCACCAGGAACTCCACCGTGGGCGCGGTCCAGCCGCCGCCTTCGAGCTTGACCATGTGCGCGCCCGCCTGCATCAGCACGCAGGCGCTGCGCAGGGCCTGCTCGCGGCTTTCGGCATAGGTGCCATAGGGCAGGTCGGCCACCAGCCAGGCCGTGCCCTGCACGCGGTGCAGGCCGCGCGCCACGCTGGCCGTGTGGTAGGCCATGGTGTCCAGCGCCACGCCCACGGTGCTGGGCAGGCCCTGGCAGACCATGCCCAGCGAATCGCCGACGAGGATGCACTCCACGCCCGCTGCATCGGCGACGGCTGCAAAGGTCGCGTCGTAGGCCGTCAGCATGCATATCTTCTCGCCCGCATCCCGCATCTGTGCCAGGCGCGGCAGGCTCATGGGGCGGCGCTGGGGCAGGGGCGAGGCCGGTGGCAGCGTGCCGTAGGGCGTGGCGGAAGGCGTCGGATCGGTCATGGGGCTCCCCTGGACAAAATGGCGCGAGTGTAGGGGGTATGCGGCTGGGACAGCGGTGTCCCAAAACCCGATTCCAGAAGCCGCTATGCTCGCCCCCCATGACCCATCCCAGCGACGATGAAAAAAGTGCCGACGTGGCCGCCCTGGCCCGTGCCGACGTGGCCCGCGCCCTGGCAGAAGACGTGGGCAGCGGTGACCTGACCGCCGGCCTGATCGACCCTGAGCGCCGCGCCCGCGCCCGCATCCTGGCGCGCGAGGCCGCCGTGATCTGCGGTACGCCCTGGGTGGAGGCGGCCCTGCGTGCCCTGGACCCGCAGGTGCAGCTCACCTGGCAGGTGGCCGAAGGCCGGCGCTGCGCGCCCGACCAGGTGGTGCTGGAGATCGAGGGTAGCGCGCGCGCGCTGCTCAGCGCCGAGCGCACGGCGCTCAACTTTTTGCAGCTGCTCTCGGCAGTGGCCACCAAGACGGCCATCTATGCCGACGTGGTCGCCGGCACCCGAGCACGCATCGTGGACACGCGCAAGACCCTGCCGGGCCTGCGCCTGGCGCAGAAGTACGCGGTGCGCGTGGGCGGCGGCACCAACCACCGCATCGGCCTGCACGATGCCGTGTTGATCAAGGAAAACCACATTGCCGCCGCCGGTGGCGTCACGGCCGTGCTGCACGCCGCGCAGCAGGTGGCTGCGCAGGCCACCTTCATCGAGATCGAGGTCGAGACGCTGTCGCAGCTGACCGAGGCGCTCGACGCGGGCGCCACCATGGTGCTGCTCGACAACATGCCCCTGCCCATGCTGCGCGAGGCCGTGCGTATCAACGCTGGCCGCGCCATCCTCGAAATCTCGGGCGGCGTCACACTCGACGGCCTGCGCGAACTGGCCGAGACCGGCGTGGACCGCATCTCCATCGGCACGCTGACCAAGGACGTGAAGGCCACCGATTTCTCGATGCGTCTGCAGGAGCTGTCATGAGCACTGCAACGCTGCACCGCATCGACGTGGAGTACGACCAGCCGTTGGATACGCTGGAGGGCGGCTCCGTCTGCGCCACCAAACACGCCTGGGCGCGCGTGCCGCCCGAGCCCTCGCAGGCCGAGCGCGCCGAGCTCAAGGACCGCATCCGCCGCCTGCTCAAGGAGAAGAACGCGGTCATGGTCTCGCACTACTACGTGCACCCGGACCTGCAGGACCTGGCCGAGGAAACCGGCGGCCTGGTCAGCGATTCGCTGGAGATGGCGCGCTTTGGCCGCGACCATGCGGCGCAGACCCTGGTGGTTTCGGGCGTGCGCTTCATGGGCGAGACGGCGAAAATCCTCTCGCCCGAGAAGACCGTGCTCATGCCCGACCTCGACGCCAACTGCTCGCTCGACCTGGGCTGTCCGGTGGACGAATTCAGCGCCTTCTGCGATGCGCACCCGGACCGCACCGTGGTGGTGTATGCCAACACCAGCGCGGCCGTGAAGGCGCGGGCCGACTGGCTCGTGACGTCGAGCTGCGCGCTCGAGATCGTCGGCGCCCTCAAGGCGGCGGGCCACAAGATCCTGTGGGCGCCCGACCGCCACCTGGGCGCCTACATCCAGCGCGAGACCGGCGCCGACATGCTGTTCTGGAACGGTGCCTGCATCGTGCACGACGAGTTCAAGGCCTTCGAGCTGGAGGCGCTCAAGCGCGAGCATCCCCAGGCCAGGGTGCTGGTGCACCCCGAAAGCCCTGCCGATGTGGTGGCCCTGGCCGATGCCGTGGGCTCGACCTCGGCCATCCTCAAGGCAGCGCGCGAGATGGATGCGCGCGAATTCATCGTCGCCACCGACAACGGCATGATGCACAAGCTGCGGACCCTGAACCCCGGCAAGACCTTTTACGAAGCCCCCACCGCCGGCAACAGCGCCACCTGCAAGAGCTGCGCGCACTGCCCCTGGATGGCGATGAACGGCCTGGCCGACGTGGCGCGCGTGCTGGAAACGGGTGCCAATGCGGTGCATGTGGACCCGGCGCTGATCCCGCGCGCACGCCAGCCCATCGACCGCATGCTGGCCTTCACGGCGGCGCTCAAGGGCGGGCAGCCCGCCGCAGGGCTGGTGCCGCACCTGGGCGCTGCCTGAACCTGCAGACACGGCTGCCCGCAGAACCGGGTGGCGAGATTCCTTCCTGTGACCACAACTGTCCATTCGCGCATCGATTTCACCCAGCCGCAGGAGCCCGGCACACCGCGCCTGCGCCACGCTTTCGGCCCGCCGCGCGAGGTGCTGGCGGCGCATGCGCTGCACGAGGTGCGCGGTGTGCTCGATGCGGTGCACGCCGCCGCACAGGGCGGGGCCTGGTGCGTGGGCTATGTACGCTACGAGGCTGCGGCGGCCTTTGACGCCGCCCTGCAGACCCACACGGCGCAGGGCCCGTTGGCATGGTTTTCGGTGCACGATGAAGCCCTGCCCTGGCCGGATGGACCACAGCCCGACGCAAGCGCCGAAGTGACATGGGCCGATGGCCTGCCGCGTGCCGACTTCGATGCCTCGCTGGCCCGCATCCACCAGGCCATCGCAGATGGCGAGGTCTACCAGGTCAACTACACCGCACCCCTGCAGGGCCGTGCGCAGGGCAGCGCCCAGGCGCTGTTCGAGGCACTGCACCGCACCCAGCCCGAGGGCTACTGCGCGCACATCGATGCCGGCGATACCCAGGTGCTGTCGGTATCGCCCGAGCTGTTCTTCGACTGGACCACCGATGCGGCGGGCGGCGACATCCTCGCGCGCCCGATGAAGGGCACGGCCCCGCGCGGCGCCACGCCCGAGGCCGATGCCGCCCAGGCCGAGCACCTGCGCACGGCGCCCAAGGAGCGGGCCGAGAACGTGATGGTCGTGGACCTGCTGCGCAACGATCTCTCGCGCATCGCCCAGCCGCACAGCGTGCGCGTGCCCCGGTTGTTCCACACCCAGGCCCTGCCCACCGTGTGGCAGATGACGTCCGACGTGCAGGCCCGCACCCGGGCGGGCACCACGCTGACCGATGTCTTCGCAGCACTGTTCCCCTGCGGTTCGGTCACGGGCGCGCCCAAGGTGCGTGCCATGCAGCTGATCCGCGATCTGGAGCCCGCGCCGCGCGGCGTGTACTGCGGCGCCGTGGGCGTGGTGCGCCCGCACGGGCCACCAGGCCAGGGCGGCGTGGCCGCGACCTTCAACGTGCCCATCCGCACCGTGGTGCTGCAGGCGCGCGATGGCACGGTGCAGGCCACCTGCGGCATCGGCAGCGGCATCACCTCGGGCGCCGATGCCGAGGCTGAATGGCATGAATGGCGCCACAAGCGCGCCTTCGTGGAGCGCGCCAGCGCCGCGTTCGACCTGCTCGAAACCCTGGCGCTCGAGGGAGGGCAGTTCCGCCACCTGGGCGAGCACCTGGCGCGCATGGCCGTGGCCGCTGCGCACTTCGGCTACGGGTGGGACGCAGGCCGTGTTCATGCCTGCCTGCAGGCGCTGGCCGCGCAGCACGCCGGTGGCGCATGGCGCGTGCGCCTGCTGCTGGACAGCCGGGGCGCACCCCGCGCCGAGGCCTTCGTGCTGCAGCCCACGCATGTGCCCGTCTGCCTGCAACTGGCCGGCCGCGCCTTCGACGAGGCCGACAGCGAATTCGTGCGCCACAAGACCACGCGCCGCGCGCACTATGCGGCCTTCGCACCCACGGCGCCCGGCGTGTTCGACACGGTGCTGTGGAACCGTGCGGGCGAGATCACCGAGAGCACCTTCGGCAACATCGCCCTGCGGCTCGATGGCCGCTGGGTCACGCCGCCGCTGGCCTGCGGCCTGCTGCCCGGCGTGGGGCGGGCCGTGGCCCTGCGCGAGGGCCGCGTGGCCGAGGCCGTGGTGCGGATTGACGACCTGCCGCGCGTCGATGGCTGGGCCTTCATCAACAGCCTGCGCGGCTGGCTGGCGGCCGAGCTGGATCAACAGGAGACTTGAAGGAAGTCGGCCCCCAGCGCCCGTGTATCAAGCGCTGGCAGCTATCAAATTTTCAGAGCCGTTCCTTCACATAGCTCGGCCGGTCCATGTCCACGATCTCCACGCTCAGCTGCACCATCACGCCCTGCGGCCGGGGCGTGCGCTCGCGCAGCACGGCGGCAATGCGGCCCGCCAGCTCCGTCTTGGCCTCGGGCGTGCGGCCTGCGAGCAAGCGCAGCTGCGCGTGCACAAAGGCGCGGTTGGCGGGGGCGGTGCCAATCTCGAAGCTGTCGGCCACGATGAAACGCGTCTTCAGGTCCGCCTCGTCCTGCACCTGGGGGTGGGCGCACAGTGTGGCGTTGAGGGCGGTCAGGGTTTCGGCCTCGGGGTAGTGGGGCAGGTTCGCGGAGTATTCGATGGTCAGGTGGGGCATGGTGGTTCCGGTCTGGGGCAGTGCGCCAGTTTAAGGTCCCAGGCCCCACGCCCTGCGCTTTTGGGGTCACCCGATCGGGTCGTGCTTCTGAAGAAACTCTCCTAGCGCCTGTACTACCTGGTCAGGCGCCTCGATCTGCGGCCAATGGCCGATGCCGGGCAACGACACCACGTCGGCGCCGGGCACCAGTGCGCGGTAGCGTGCCGCCATGTGGGCGCCCGAGTTCGGATCGGCTGCGCCGTTGATCAGCCGCACCGGCACCGCGTGCTGCAGCAGCGGCCCCACCAGGCGATCGCGCAGGGCCATGCGGTCGATGTAAAAGCGCCCGGTCTTGTGGCTGATTGCGCGGCCGTTGTGGTGGTTGACAAGCGCCCAGAAGTCCTGCAACAGCGCAGGGGAGGGAAGGGTGTGGGGGCCAAAGAGGCGCTTGATGGTGCGCTCAAACGCCTTTTGTGGAATGCGCGGCGCGATCCAGCGGCCCAAGGGGGATGACAGCAGGTGCTGCAGCATGCGCGGCTGGTAGGCCTCGGGGCAGACGCCGCCGTTGAGCAGGGTGAGCGACAGGATGCGCGGCGCCAATGGGTGTGCCTGCCGCCGCGCCAGCATCTCCTGCGCCACGCTCACCCCCAGGTCGTGGGCGACGATGTGCACCTGTTGCACACCCAGCCGAACCAGCAACGCATCCAGCAGGTCTGCATGGTTTTCGATGCCGTAGGCGTGGTCCGCAGGCTTGTCGGAAAAGCCCATGCCCAGCAAGTCTGGCGCGATGAGGCGGTGGTGCGTGGCCAGCGGCGCCCAGAGCGCATGCCAGTCGTATGAACTGGTGGGGTAGCCATGGACAAGCAGCAACACGCTGCCGTGTTGGCCCGCCTGCGCCGCGAACAGGCGGTGGCTGCCCAGCGCGATCATGCTGCCCTGGGCCTGCCAGTGCTGCAGCGCGGGTGTCAGGCGGTCCATGTGGTGTGCGCCAGCAGCGCCATGGCTGTGAGTTGGGCGAGCAGCGTGATGGCGTGTGCGGCTTGCCGCCACGCCAGCCGTCGGGCAAAAGCGCCTACGCAATAGAGCAGCCGCGCCAGCACAAACGCCGCGCATGCCGCTGCCAGCGCCCCGGGCGTTGCGCTGTGGAACTGGGCGTGGGCCAGCAGGAGCAGGCCAAACAGCATCGACTGTTCCAGCGTGTTGCCATGCGTGCGGATGGCCGCAGCCAGGTCCTTGTGGCCTCCGTCGCCCCAGGTCTGCCGGTAGCGTAGGCGCAGGCGCGACACGTGAAGGGACAGGGCCGTCAACAGCAGCGCCAGCGTGACCAAGGTGGTGGCTGCCAGGGTAAGGGTAGACATGGGTGAATGGCATGGTTGTCGGTAGAGAAGCCCCCAGCTTAGAAAGCCCCTGCGCCGGTGCCAATAGCACCAAAGGGCAGGTGTGTGCACCCGCCACAATGCCGTGCGCAGGTGTGCCTGCGTGGCACACGCCAACCGCTGCGGGCGGGTCAGTCCGGCGGTTGGCTGTGCAGAAAGGCCCGGAGCTTCATCGGCGCGATGGGCTTGGACAACAGGGGCAGGCCCGCCGCCGTGGCCCGCTGCTGCACGTCGGCCCGGTGCGCATCGGCCGTGACCAGCAGGGCCGATACGGGGCTGCCCAGGGCCTCGCGGAGGCGCGCGATGGCGGCCAGGCCGTCGTCTGCGCCTGGCAGGCGCAGGTCCACCACCAGGGCATCGATAGGGGCAGCCGCTGTGTCCGCATCGGGCAAACGCGCCAGGGCGGTCGCCAGATCACTGGCTTCGACCACGGCGCAGCCCCAGGACGCCAGCAGACCACAGAGCGCCTGGCGCGAATCCACATCGTCTTCCAGCACCAGAATCCGCCGCCCCGCGAGGGGAGCCGGGGTGGTTGTCTCGGCGCGCTGCGTCTGCAACGGTGCTGCCGCGGTGGGCTCCGACACCGGAAGGCGCAGGCTGAAGCAGCTGCCCTGACCGGGGATGGAGTGCACCGAGAGATCAAGCCCGAGCAGGTCGCTCAGCCGCTTGGCGGTGGCCAGCCCCAGGCCAAGGCCCTGGCTGCGGTTGCGTTGCGGGTTGTCGATCTGGTAGTACTCGTCAAAAATGCGCGGCAACTCGGCTGCATCCATGCCCACGCCTGAATCCTGCACGCACCTCCACGGTGATGGCGCCGTCCTCCCGCAAGCGTCAACGCGCACAAACCCTGCGGGGGTGTAGCGGATGGCGTTGGCCACCAGGTTGGACAACACACGCGCCAGCAGGGCGCGGTCGCCCTCCACGCGGTGGCCGGTGTGGTGACAATTTGCAAGTCCAGCCCCTTTTCTTGCGCCATGGCGGCAAAGTTGCCCTTCATTTCATCGAACAGGCTCTGCAGTGCAAACGCCGTGGGGCGGGGCGTGAGGGTGCGGGCATCCAGCCGCGACAGCTCCAGCAGGCCTTCCACCAGCGCGCCCATGCTGCCCACACATTCGGCGATGGCGCCAGACAGCGCCTGCACTCTTTCGGGCGCAGCGGCTGTGGGAGTGTGGCCCAGTGTGTGGGAGAGCAGCCCCAGGGCATTGAGGGGTTGGCGCAGGTCGTGGCCCATGGTGGCCAGAAACCGGGCCTTGGAGGCATGTGCCGCCTCGGCATCGGCGCGTGCCTGCCGGGTGGCTTGGTTTTCGCGCTGCAAGGCGTCAATCAGGGACAGCTTTTCGCTGGCGTTGTGCTCTGGGCCTGTGCAAGGGAATGCGCTTGCGACTGGCCGCTGCGCCACACATACAGGGCCATCAGTACCGAGGCCAGCGCCAGCGCATAGTGCAGGGGCTGCCCCACCAGCACATCGCGCAGCGCCAGCGGGCCGAACACACCGGCGGCATAGGCTGCCAGAGCGGGCAGGTGGTGGGCCAGGTGGGCCACACTGCCCAGCACCACAGCGGCCAGGCCAATGTGCAGGGCCATTTCGGCCACCACGTTGTGGGGGGCCAGCAGCACGCAGCTGCCTGCCCCCCAGGCCAGTGCCTGGGCCGTTGCGCTCGCTACCACCCAGCGGGCCCAGAAGGCATTGCGGGCTGGCTGCAGCGCCCCCGCACGCCGGTGTGCCAAACCCAGGCCGATGCGCAGGCCGCGCACGGCTGCGAACGCGAGGAGCCACCAGGCGATGGAGGCTGTGGGCACATCGCGCCAGAACAGCACGCTGAGGAAAAATGCCTCCACCACCCCCACCAGGGCGGCCAGGGCGCGCCCCGGTACAGGGTGTCCAGGGCCTCGGCATCCACGGCCGGTGCAGCGGGTTGGGGCCGTGTCATTGCAGCAGCAGCCCTAGCGCGCGGGCCACTACCAACAAATGGGTGCGGTTGCGCGCCTGCAAGGTGTCCAGCAGCGCGGTGACGTGTAGCTTGACGGTGCGTTCGGCAATGCCCAGTTCCTGCGCGATGCGCTTGTTGGGCTGCCCCTGGGCCACCAGCAGCAACACCTCGCGCTGCCGCGCGGTGGGCCCGGGGGCGGCACATGGCCTGCGGAGACGCTGGGAGATCAAATACCATGCCCCCTTCTGCAATGTGCTGCCCAGGGCAGCGGCCAGTGCAGGAACGGACTGTGATTTGCCAAGAAAGCCGCTGGCCCCGGCTCCACGTGCCGCTGCCGCCAGGGCGGGGTCTTCGTCGCCCGAAATCAGTACGCGGGCGACCAGTGGGAACTGTGCAGCAAAAAGCCTCAGACCCTCCAGGCCCGTGTGGGCCCCCAGGCGCTGGTCCAGCAGCACCATGTCCAGGTCCTGTTCGGCCTGCGGCAGCCCGCAACCCTTCCTCCAGCGTGGGCGCAGTCCGCACCTGCGCGGTCGGCAGCGCATGGGCGAGCGCATGGGCGAAGCCCACGCAGAACAAGGGGTGGTCATCCACCAGCAAGAGTTTCATGCGTGGGATTGTGGTGTACGCCGGTGATGGCCTCGGCTGAGGGCCTGCCCAAAGTCTTTTTGGAGTCGCGCAAGGTCCTTGCCCGAAGGGTTGGAGTGAAATCGGGCCGGTGAGCTTGGAGCCTGGAGCTTTCGCCCCCCGGCTGCTTGCAAGGGTACGAGCCCATGTGGCGTATCCGAAGCATCCACTCACTCTGGGTGCACTCCCATACGATCTTCAAAAAGGCTTTGAACAGGCGCCGGGCCCCGTGGCTTGTTTGACACGGCATAAGGGCCTTGTGCATGCCTGTTGCCATACCACAAGCCGGTTGCTCAGAATCCGTGCGGCCCTGCGCGTTGTGGGGCCCGCGTTGTGTGCCGGTTTGTGTGTCCGCCGTACTGCCAGATGCCTTTCAGGGCGAAATCCGAAGGGGCTGCTGTGCAGCAGGGGAGGTAGGCACGTGGGCAGGCCGCAGCATTTCATCACCCTCGTCTTCAATATAACCATGACACACCAAAAATTGATTCGACACATCACCGTGGCCGCTCTGGCGCTGTGCGCTGCCGGCTGGGCCAATGCCCAGAAGGAGCCCACCCGCACTGGGAATACAAAGGCAAACACGGCGCCGCCCACTGGGGCGCGCTGGAGCCGGGCTTCGAGGCCTGCGCGCGCGGTGCGGCCCAAAGCCCTGTCGACATCCGCAAGACCGTGAAGGAGGCGCTGCCGGCGCTGGACTTCCAGTACACAGCCGGTGCCCCCACCCTGGTCAACAACGGCCATACCGTGCAAGTCAACATGCCCGCTGGCAGCAAGCTGGTGGTGGGTGGCAAGGCGATGGAGCTGCTGCAGTTCCACTTCCACACCCCCAGCGAAGAGGCCATTGGCGGCAAGCACGCGGCCATGGTGGCCCACTTTGTGCACAAGGCTGCGGACGGCGGCCTGGGCGTGGTGGCGGTGCTGATCCAGCCGGGCAAGGCCAAAGCCGCCTGGGAGCCCATCTTTGCGCACCTGCCGCGCGTGGGCGAGCAGCTGACGGTGGACGGCCTCACGCTGGACCCCAGCCACCCTGTTGCCGGAAAAGAACGGTTACTACAGCTTCGCAGGGTCGTTGACCACTCCGCCCTTGCTCGGAGGGCGTGCAGTGGATGGTGCTCAAGGAGCCCGTCAAGCTGGGCGCGCAGCAGATCAAGGCCTTCCGCAAGCTCTACAACGCCAATGCGCGGCCCCTGCAGCCCCTGAATGGCCGCGTGGTCAAGGAAAGCATCTGACCTACGCAGGCGGAGTTCCGTGCAGCCTGTGCCGCAAGGGTTGCGCTGGCGCTCAGACCTTGCGCCGCAGGCGCCCCTGTTGCCTGCGTGCCGGGTGTGGGGCCGCCACGCAGGGGCGCGGGCCGCCAGCGCGCCCAGCAACTGCGTCCACATCGGCCGCCGTGTGCGCCGCCGACAGCGCAATGCGCAACCGCGCCGTGCCCGCTGGCACCGTGGGCGGGCGGATCGCGGGCACCCACAGGCCCTGCTGCGCGCAGGCTTTCCATCACGGCCAGCGCTGCTTCGTTGCTGCCGATCACCAGGGCCTGCACGGGCGTGTGCGAGGGCAGCAGGTGCCAGCCCAGCGCCGCGGGCAGCGCGGCCAGCCCCTGGCGCAGCTGGGCGATGCAGTCCGTCCAGAGGTGCTGCGCCGGTCATCCGCAGCCGCCATCAGCTCGCAGGCTCTTGGCCCAGTGCGCTGGCCAGCAGCGGAGGGGCGGCGGTGGCAAAGATGTAGGTGCGCGTCTTTTGCAGCAGCCATTCGATGAGGGCTGCATCCCCTGCCACAAACGCGCCGGCCACCCCGGCGGCCTTGCCCAGCGTGGCCATGTAGAGCACGCGGCGCGAGGCGGTGGCGCCCGTCAGGCCCGCTTGCGCCAGGCTACCGCGCCCTTGCGGGCCGAGCACGCCAAAACCATGGGCGTCGTCCAGCAGCAGCAGGGCGTCGTAGCGCTCGCACAGCGCCAGCAGGGCGGGGATGTCGATCAGGTCGCCGTCCATGCTGAACACGGCGTCGCTGATCACCAGCTTGCGCCGTGCGGGGCTGGCGGCAAGGTGCTGCTTCCAGCGCCAGCCAGGTCGGCGTGGGCGTAGCGTTGGATGGTGGCGCGCGACAGGCGGGCGCCATCGATCAGGCAGGCGTGGTTGAGCGCATCGGAGAACAGCGCATCGCCATCGCCCACCAGCGCGGGGATGATGCCGGTGTTGGTGGCATAGCCCGCGTAGAAGTACAGCGCGCGGGGCAGTTGCACGAAGGCGGCCAGTTCGTGCTCCAGCGCGTCGTTGGCGGCGCTGTGGCCGCTGACCAGGGGCGAGCCACCCGAGCCCACGCCAAAGCGCTGGGTGGCCTCGCACGCGGCCTGGGCCAGCGCGGGGTGGCTGGCCAGGCCCAGGTAGTCATTGCTACAAAAGGCCAGCATGGGCTGGCCGTCCACCCAGCAGGCGGGCGCCGCCTGCGGGCTCGCACCACGCGGCGGCGGCGCAGCAGGTGGGCGCGTTCGATGTCGGCCAGGCGCGCCGGGAATCTCGTCGAGCCAGGAGGCGGGGTGGGATTCATGCGTCATAGCCAGTTCCTCGGGCAGTTCAAACACCAGGCTGCGCGGCATCGGGCAAGGTCCTGGTACGGCACCTCGGCCAGCAGCGGAACGCCCAGCCGCGCAGCGCAGGTAGGCGATGTTCTCGTCCAGCGGCGCTCCATCTCGGGGTCCACGCGGTTGGCCACCCAGCCCGCCAGCGTGAGGCCGCGCGCGCGGATCGCCTCGGCCGTCAGCAACGCGTGGTTGAGGCAGCCCAGCCGCAGCCCCACCACCAGCACCACGGGCAGGGCCAGGGCCTGGGCCAGGTCGGCACCGGTCGTGCGTGTCGGTCAGCGGCACGTGAAAACCGCCTGCGCCCTCCACCACCACGGCATCGGCCAGCGCGGCCAGCGCCTGGTAGCTGCGCACGATGGCGGCGATGTCGATCTGCACCCCGGCGCGTTCGGCCGCGATGTGGGGCGAGAGCGGGTCGAGCAGCAGCACGGGGTTGTCCAGCTCGGGTGCGACGGCCAGGGTGGAGGCCGAGCGCAGCGCGATCGCGTCCTCGCTGGCCCAGTCCTCGCCCCAGGGCACCACACCGGCCGCCACGGGCTTCATGCCGACCACGCGGCTGTGGTGCGGCGCCAGGGCGTGCAACAGTCCGGTGGACACCAGCGTCTTGCCGACGCCGGTGTCGGTGCCGGTCACAAAGCATCCAATCATCAACAGGTTTCCTCTTGCAGGGTGGCGTTCAGCGCGTCGAGCGCGCCGCTGGCCAGGCAGTCCACCGCCTCGCCGTCGAGCACATAGGGTGGCATGGCATACAGCGTGTTGCCGATGGGGCGCAGCACCAGCCCGCGCGCCATGGCGTGCTGGTGGTAGCGGCGGGAAAAGTCGGGCAGGGTGGTGTCCACGTCCCAGGCCCAGATCATTCCCAGGCGGCGCGCATGGCGCACACGCGGGTGCTGCGTGAGGGGTGCACAGGCCACATCGATGCGCTGCGCCAGCGCTTGGTTGGCGTTCAGCGCATCCAGCTGGTCAAACAGCTCCAGCGTGGCCAGCGCCGCGCGGCAGGCCAGCGGGTTGCCGGTGTACGAGTGCGAATGCAAAAAGCCGCGCGCCACCTCGTCGTCGTAGAACGCGGCGTACACCGCGCCCGTGGTCAGCACGGCCGACAGCGGCAGCGTGCCGCCCGTGAGGCCCTTGGACAGACAAATGAAATCCGGCCGGATGCCCGCCTGCTGGTGCGCGAACATCGTGCCCGTGCGGCCAAAGCCCACGGCGATCTCATCCACCACCAGGTGCACCTCGTAGCGGTCGCACAGCGCGCGCGCCAGGCGCAGGTATTCGGGGTCGTGCATGGCCATGCCCGCGGCGCACTGCACCAGCGGCTCCACGATCAAGGCAGCCGTGGTGGCATGGTGCTCCTGCAGCCAGGTCTCCAGCGCGGCGGCGGCGCGCCGGGCCACGTCCTGTGCGGTTTCGCCGGGGGCGGCACTGCGCGCGTCGGGGCTGGGCACGGTGGCGGCCAGGCGCACCAGCGGCGCATAGGCTTCGCGGAACAGCGCGATGTCGGTCACGGCCAGGGCACCCACGGTCTCGCCGTGGTAGCCCCCGGCCACGCCGACAAACCGGCTCTTGGCGGGGCGGCCTGTGTTGCGCCAGTAGTGCGCGCTCATCTTCAGGGCGATCTCGGTGGCGGCTGCGCCGTCGCTGCCATAGAACGCGTGGCCCAGGCCGGTGAGTGCGGCCAGGCGCTCGGACAGTTCCACCACCGGCGCGTGCGTGAATCCTGCCAGCATCACGTGGTCGAGCTTGCCCAGCTGGTCCACCAGCGCGGCCTGGATGTGCGGGTGGCTGTGGCCAAACAGGTTGACCCACCAGGAGCTGATGCCGTCGAGATAGCGCTGGCCGTCGGTGCCATGAAGCCAAGGGCCTTGCGCGCGGGCGATGGCCACGGGCGGCTGGGCCTCGTGCCGCTTCATCTGCGTGCAGGGGTGCCAGACGCTGGCCAGGCTGCGGGCCACCAGGGTGTCGCCGGAGGATGCCGGTGTGCTCATCGGTGCGGCGTGGCCATCTTCCCCCCCCCCGCTTGCCCCGCTCACACCGCCTGCGTGGGCACCGCGTGGCGCAGCGCGGTCTGGCGGTTGCGGTCGTCCACAAACACCAGCTGGGGCTGGGCCCGGCCACCTGCTCCTCGTGCACCTGGGCGAAGGCCGCAATGATGATGAGGTCGCCCGCCGAGGCGCGGCGCGCGGCCGAGCCGTTGACCGAGATCATGCCGCTGCCGCGCTGGCCCTTGATGGCGTAGGTGACAAAGCGCTCGCCGTTGTTGATGTTCCAGATGTGGATCTGCTCGTTCTCGGCGATGTTGGCGGCGTCCAGCAGGTCTTCGTCGATGGCGCACGAGCCTTCGTAGTGCAGCTCGCACTGGGTCACGGCCACGCGGTGGATCTTGGATTTGAGCAGGGTGCGGAACATCGGGCTTCCTTGGGTGAAGTCTGTGAGGTGGGCGTGGCTTGCCCTGGGCAGGGCTCAGGCCGAGGGAAGTCCAGCACGCAGCTGTCGCCTAGCGCTTCGCGCCACACGCGCACTCGGCTCACGCTGGCGCGCAGGTCGGCCGGCAGGGCCTGGGCGATGAAGAGGCAGAGGTTTTCGAGCGTGGGCGTGCCCAGGCCGGGCACTTCGTCGAGCATGTGGTGGTCCAGCTGCTCGCGCACCACCTCCAGGCCCCGGCGCAGCAGGCCCAGGTCCAGCACCATGCCGGTGGCGGGGTCGCGCGGGCCGCTCAGGAAGACTTCGGCGTGGTAGGTGTGGCCGTGCACGCGGCGGCTGCCTTCGGCCTCGATTTCGCGGCGCAGGGTGTGGGCGGCGTCGAAGAAGAAGCGCTGGGAAATGGTGAACAGCATACGGGAACCAGAAGAGGGGGACTCAGCGGATACCGGTGAGTTTGTGGGTTTGCAGGCTCAATCGCCATGCGGGGTGGGCCATGCAGGCGTCAATGCAGGTGGCGGTGTTCTGGCGCTGCAGCAGGCCATCCATGGGCTGCAGAAAGCGGTGGGTGAACTGGGTGTCGTGCTCTAACGCCGCCAAATCAAAGCCGGGCTGGGGCCAGACGAGCTTCAATTCCTGCCCGCTGCGCTGCACCCAGGGCGCGCCCGCCTTGGGGCTGATGCACAGCCAGTCGATGCCTTCCGGCGCGGCCACGGTGCCGTTGCTTTCCACCGCGATGCGGAACTGCTGCGCGTGCAGTGCGTCGATGAGCGCCGTATCGACCTGCAGCAGGGGCTCGCCACCGGTCAGCACCACCAGGCGGTGGCCCGCGCCTGCAGGCCACTGGGCGGCGATCCGTTCGGCCAATGCGGTGGCAGTGTCGAACTTGCCGCCCAGCGTGCCGTCGGTGCCCACAAAGTCGGTGTCGCAGAACTGGCAGATGGCGCTGCGGCGCGGTCCTGCTTCGCGGCCCGTCCAGAGGTTGCAGCCCGCAAAGCGGCAGAACACGGCGGGCATGCCCGCCTGGCCGCCTTCGCCTTGCAAGGTGTAGAAAATTTCTTTGACGCTGTAGGTCATACCTTGTCAGGCCACTGGGGGCACAAGGATGGTGGGGGCGGCGGGCGCAGCCACTTCGGGGTAGTCGCGGCTGAAATGCAGGCCCCGGCTCTCGCGGCGCAGTTGGGCGCTTTTCACGATCAGGTCGGCCACCTGCACCAGGTTGCGCAGCTCCAGCAGGTCGCGCGTGACGTGGAAGTGGGCGTAGAACTCCTGGATCTCGCCCTGCAGCAGCGCGATGCGGTGGGCGGCGCGCTCCAGCCGCTTGTTGGTGCGCACGATGCCCACGTAGTCCCACATGAAGCGGCGCAGCTCGTCCCAGTTGTGCGAGATGACCACGCATTCGTCGGCATCGGTCACGCGGCTGTCGTCCCACGCGGGCACGGTCGGGCAGATCGGCTGGTCAGGCGCTGCGGCGATGGCCTGCGCGGCGGCGCGGGCGAACACCATGCATTCCAGCAGCGAGTTGCTGGCCAGCCGGTTGGCGCCGTGCAGGCCGGTGCAGGCCACCTCGCCCACGGCGAACAGGCCCGGCAGGTCGGTGCGGCCGGCCAGATCGGTCAGCACGCCGCCGCAGGTGTAGTGGGCGGCGGGCACCACGGGGATGGGCTCCTTGGTGATGTCGATGCCCAGCTCGATGCGCAGTGCGCCAGGATGTTGGGGAAGTGCTCTTGCAGAAACGCGGGGCTCTGGTGCGAGATGTCCAGGTAAACGCAGTCCACGCCGTGCTTCTTCATTTCAAAGTCGATGGCGCGGGCCACCACGTCGCGCGGGGCCAGTTCTTCGCGCGGGTCGTGCTGCGGCATGAAGCGCGTGCCGCCGGCCGAGGCAGGCAGCTTGAGTAGGCCACCCTCGCCGCGCACGGCCTCGCTGATGAGGAAGGACTTTTCGTGCGGGTGGTACAGGCAGGTGGGGTGGAACTGGATGAACTCCATGTTCGCCACGCGGCAGCCCGCGCGCCAGGCGGCGGCAATGCCGTCGCCCGTGGCGGTGTCGGGGTTGGTGGTGTACAGGTACACCTTGCCTGCGCCGCCTGTGGCCAGGATGGTGTGCGGCGCGCGGAAGGTCACGACCTCGTCGGTGTCGCTTCGTCCAGCGCGTACAGGCCCAGGCACCGGTTGCCAGCCCATGGCACCCAGCTTGCGTGCCGTGATCAGGTCCACCAGCGTGTGCTGCTCGAACAGCGTGATGCCCGGCGTGGCGCGCACCACGTCGATCAGCGTGCGCTGCACGGCGGCACCGGTGGCGTCGGTGGCATGCACGATGCGCCGCGCACTGTGCCCGCCCTCGCGCGTGAGGTGCAGGGCGCCGTCTTCCAGCGAAAACGGCACACCCAACTGCTGCAGCCAGGCAATGGACGTCGGGCGCGTTCTCCACCACAAAGCGGGTGGTGGCCAGGTCGCACAGGCCGGCGCCGGCCACCAGCGTGTCTTCCATGTGCGCGGCAAAGCTGTCCTCGTCGGCCAGCACGGCGGCAATACCGCCCTGAGCCCAGGCGCTGGCACCATCGTGCAGCTGGCGCTTGGTGACCACCGCCACGCGGTGCGTGGGCGCCAGGTGCAGCGCGGCCGAAAGCCCGGCGAGGCCGCTGCCTACGATGAGAACGTCGAAGTCGTGAGATGCCATGGCTTGCAGGAATGGGTGAGGTGAGGGGCCACGGCCGCCCGCCAGGGCGGTGAATCAGGCGGCGGTCGGCGTTAGGCGGGCGTGTAGGCCAGGCGCACGTAGATGGGGGCAAACGCCTCGGCCTGGGTGATCTCGATCAGCGTCTCTTTGGCCAGCTCCAGCAGCGCGATGAAGGTCACCACCAGCACGGTGCTGCCGTGTTCGGGCTCGAAAAGCTCTTCGAACTCCACAAAGCGGCGGCCCTGCAGCGTCTTGAGCACCATGCTCATGTACTCGCGCACCGAGAGTTCCTCGCGCGTGATCTTGTGGTGCTGCACCAGCTTGGCGCGTTTCATGATGTCGCGCCAGGCCTCCTGCAGCTCCACCACGTGCACGTCGGGAAAGCGCGGCTGCAGGCTTTGCTCGATATAGACCTGGGCCTTGAGGAAGTCGCGCCCGTACTGCGGCAGCTGCGACAGGCGCATGCCGGCCATCTTCATCTGCTCGTATTCGAGCAGGCGGCGCACCAGCTCGGCCCGGGGGTCGACGGGCTCCTCGCCCTCGGCCTGCTTCTTGGGCGGCAGCAGCATGCGCGACTTGATCTCGATCAGCATCGCCGCCATCAGCAGGTACTCGGCCGCCAGCTCCAGGTTGCGGCTGCGGATCTCGTCCACATACGCCAGGTACTGCTTGGTCACCCCCACCATGGGGATGTCCAGGATGTTGAAGTTCTGCTTGCGGATCAGGTACAGCAGCAAATCCAGCGGCCCTTCGAAGGCTTCGAGGAAGACTTCGAGTGCATCCGGCGGGATGTACAGGTCGGTCGGCATGGCGAACAGCGGTTCGCCATACAGCCGCGCCAGCGCCACCTGGTCGACCACCACGGGCATGCCGCCCGCGTCCAGCGCTTGCGCGCCGGCGATCGGCGTGTCGGCTGCGCTCGCGGTGCTCATCAATTGCTATGAAATAGAGAGCTTCAAACGCTTGTTGGAAAAGCGATGGAAGCCGTTTTCATGCGAGCAACTCGCTCAGTCCGCGTTGGTCTGGTAGACGTAGGGCTTTTGCTCGACCTGGCCTTCGCGGTACTCGCCCCAGATCTTGCGGTCCACCTGCTTGTCCCACAGCAGGGCGCGGCCTGCCACCTGCTGGGCGTCCAGCTCGGGCCGGCTCGCCTTGAGCTGGTTGATGAACTGCGTGGTGTCGGACTGGTAATCGGGGCGGCGGAAAATGGACATGGACTGTGTAATCTCTTTCTTGTTCGCGTCAGGCACACCACCATCCTTGATTTTACCGGGATGACCCTATGCCCCCGATTTTTCGTGCCGCCCTGCGCAGCCGCCACCGCCCTCGCACTGCTGGCGCTCGCCGCCGGTTGCGACCCCCAGCGCATCAGCGAACTGCAGCCCGGCGTGTCCACCGAGGCGGACGTGCGCGACCGCTTCGGCGTGCCCGAGAACACCTGGAACGAGGCCGACGGCAGCCGCACCTTCGAGTACAACCGCCAGCCGGCCGGCCAGGTCAACTACATGATCGCCATCGGGGCCGACGGCAAGCTGATCGCCGTGCACCAGGTGCTCACGCCCGAGAACTTCGCCCGGGTGCAGCCCGGCATGGGCATGGACGCCGTGCGCCGCCTGCTGGGCAAGGCCGCCAAGGTGTCGCCGTACCCGCTCAAGGACGAGATCCACGTGCAGTGGCGCTTTGCCAACGCGCGCAACGAGCCGCAGGTGTTCACCGTGGTCCAGGGGCCGGGCGCGAAGGTGCTGCGCACCGAGACCGGGCGCCGACCTGGATGCGCCCGGAGTTCAAGGGCGGCAAGTAACGGCGCCCCCTTACATCGTTCCCAGTCGCTCCACCGTGCACCGCCCTGTGCGGCCAGGCGGTCGGCAAAGCCCGAGCGCTCCATCAGCGAGCGCGGCTGCTCGTGCAGGTGCACGATCTGCAGGTGGCCGCCGCGTTGCGCCACCGCCTTGAGCACCTGGCCGAGCGCATCGAGGCCGGTGGTGTCGAGCGCCACGAGCTCGCTCGCGTCCAGCACTACGTCCATGCCGGCGGGGCCGGCCTCCACCGCCTGCACGATGGGGTCGACCTTGGCGGCCGCGCCGAAGAACAGTGCGCCGTGCAGGCGCCAGGTCTGGGTGGCCCGCCCCGGCGTTGCCGTGGCAGGCGGCTGCAGCTCGGCCCTGAACAGCCCGCTCATGCGCCGCACGAACAGCGCGCAGGCCATGAACAGGCCCACCTCCACCGCCACCGTGAGGTCGAACACCACGGTGAGGAAGAAGGTGCCCAGCATCAGCAGCCGGTAGTGGTTGCTGAAGTGGCGCAGGCGCACAAACTCGTGCCACTCGCCCATGTTCCAGGCCACGAACAGCAGGATGCCCGCCAGCACGGCCAGTGGAATGTGCAGCGCCAGGGGGGCCGCCGCAAGCACGATGACCGCCAGCGTGGCCGCATGCACGATACCGGCGATGGGCGAGGTGGCACCCGAGCGGATGTTGGTCACCGTGCGGGCGATGGTGCCCGTGGCCGGCATGCCGCCGAAGAAGGGCACGACCAGGTTGGCCAGGCCCTGGGCCATGAGTTCCTGGTTGGGGTCGTGCTTGCGGTGGTGGGGGTCGGTGGCCAACTGGTCGGCCACCCGGGCGCACAGCAGCGATTCGATGGCGCCCAGCAGGGCGATGGTGAGCGTGGGTGTGACCAAGAGGCGCACCGTCTCCCACGAGAAGTCGGGCAGCACGAAGGCCGGCAGGCCCTGCGGAATGCCGCCAAAGCGCGAGCCGATGGTCTCCACCGGGAATTCCAGGCCCCAGGCCAGCAGACTCAGCGTGACCAGGGCCACTACCGGCGCGGGCACGCGCGCGAAGCTGCGCACGCGGTAGCCGTCCATGAGTTTGATCACCGGCGAGCCGCTCATGAACAGGCGCGGCCAGACGAACAGCCCCACCAGGCAGACGGCGCCCAGACCGAAGGCATAGGGGTTGAAGCTGCCGATGTGCTGCGCCACCGTGCCCATCTGCGAGAAGAAGTCGCCCGGCATGCGCGCGATGGACAGGCCCAGCCAGTCCTTGACCTGCGAGAGCGCGATCAGCACGGCGATGCCGTTGGTGAAGCCGATGACGATGCTCACCGGCACGAAGCGCACCAGCGTGCCCAGGCGGAACAGGCCCAGCAGCACCAGCAGCACGCCAGCGCAGGCGGTGGAAATCAGCAGGTTGGCCACGCCATGGCGCTCGACGATGCCGTAGACGATGACGATGAAGGCCCCTGCCGGTCCGCCGATCTGCGCATTGGTGCCGCCCAGCGCCGAGATCAGGAAGCCGGCGATGATGGCCGTCCACAGCCCCGCCCCCGGTGGCAGGCCGCTGGCAATCGCAAAGGCCATGGCCAGGGGCAGGGCCACGATGCCCACGGTGATGCCCGCACCCACGTCGGCCAGGCAGCGGCTGCGGTTGTAGCCGCGCAGGGCATCGATCAGCCGCGGGTGGAAGGCGAAGGACAGCTGCATGGGAGGTGGTTTCCAGTGTATTCCCCGGGCCGGTGGGTACAACCACCGGTCGCCGGCCCGAACGGGTGCCGGGTGGCCCGAGAATGCAAGCATATCCCTTGCTGGAGCTTGCGCCCCCCTTCTGGCGCAGTGCTTGCTTGTGCAAATGCACCCCCACGGTGGATTGCCGCTGTATCCTGACGAACCGACCATGCCTGACACCCCCTCCGCGCCCATCGAAACCGACACCCCCCCGTCGCTGCGCCACGGCACCTACGAGGACGCCCAGGCCATCTTCGCCGGTACGCTGTTCGTGGCCATGGCGCTCATGCTGTTCAACCAGGCCGGCCTGCTGGTGGGCGGCACGGCGGGCATCGCCTTCCTGGCGCACTACGTCACCGGCGTGTCGTTCGGCAAGCTGTTCTTCCTCGTGAACCTGCCGTTCTACTGGTTCGCCTGGACGCGCATGGGGCGCGAGTTCACCCTCAAGACCTTTGTCTCGGTGGCGCTGCTGTCGGGGCTGACCGAACTCTTCCCCCATGTGATGCATGTGGACTACCTCAACCCCCTGTTCGCCTCGCTGCTCGGTGGCCTGCTGCTGGGCACGGGCTGCCTGTTCCTGGCGCGGCACCGCTCCAGCCTGGGCGGTGCCACCGTGCTGTCGCTGTACATGCAGGACCGCTATGGCATCCGTGCCGGCAAGGTGCAGATGGGCATCGACTGCGCCGTGGTGCTGCTGGCACTGTTCATCGTGCCCGTCGATCGGGTGGCCTACTCGGTGCTGGCGGTGCTGGTGATGAGCGGTTTTTTGTGGATCAGCCACCGGCCAGGCCGCTACGTCGGGCACTGACGATCAGAACCGATACAGGTAGCCCGCCACCACCGCCGGCTGGCTGGACTTGTCGACCAATGGGCTGTTCCTGATGGCGCTGCCCAGGCGCGTGCTGCTCAGGTCCACGAACACCCACTGGCGCGGCGCCAGGGTGTAGCCCACGCGCACGCCGGCCTGCAGGTTCATGGCCGAGCTGCCTTCATAGGCTGGGCGGCCCAGTCGGGCCTCGGTACCCTCGACGCCATAGTAGTAGTCCACATATTTGCGGTCCTGCTGCTGCACCTGCACGCGCGGCGTGACGTCCCAGGCACCCAGCTGGAAGCGGCGCTCGGCCTTGAGCGTGAACTGGCGGCCCTTGCTGTGGCCCGAGGCATCGGCGAGCAGCTCGGCCGACAACTGCACCGGCCCGGTGTCCCAGGTCGCTGCCGCGCCCAGCCACAGGCTGCTCTTGCGTTCGCGCATGCCGGCGAGCCAGGGCGAATCCTCGGCCTCGTAGCCATCGAAACCGAAGCGCGAGCGCAGCCGCAGGCCCACCGGGCCCAGCGAGGGCAGCTTGAAGTCCACGCCCGGGCCGGCAATCTGGATCCAGCGGTTTTCATAGGTGAGCAGCGGCAGCGGCTGCAGCTTGTCGTCGAAGTCGCGATAGGGCTTGCGGTCGGCGCTGACGGCCAGGCCCAGACCCCAGGAGGAGGCGGCGCCTGCCTCCTGGGCCTGGATGCTGGCGGGCGCCAGCAGGGGCAGCGTGGTGGCCAGTGCCGCCAGGGGACGGAGGAGGGAATGCGGGAGGCGAAGCGTCATGGTCTCAATTTCCACAAGAAGAAGGGATTCGGGGCAGGGCGGACCTGCGTGGACAGGGGACCGCCGCAGTGGTAGCTTAGAGCGGCGGGCCGGTGGACTGTAGGAAAGCATTCTTAGCCCGCTGTTAGCCCTGTGCGCCCATGGTCTGGCAGCCAGGGCAGGCACTGCTCATGGCCGGCTAAGAATTGCGCACTACGCTGTGCCTGTCCCCCTGTTTCGAAGGAGAACCCCGTTGCGCGCATTGCTGGTGGAAGACGACGACATGATCGGGCGCGGCCTCACGCATGCCCTCAAGGGCGCGGGCTGGTCGGTGGACTGGGTGCGCAATGGCGAACTGGCCCACAGCGCCCTGGCCGATGGTGACTACAGCTGCGTTCTGCTGGACCTGGGTCTGCCCGGGCTGGACGGCACCGAGGTGCTGCGCCGCGCGCGGGCGCGCGGCGACCTCACGCCGGTGCTGGTGCTCACGGCGCGCGACGGGGTCGAGGACCGCGTGCTCGGGCTCGATACCGGGGCCGATGACTACCTGCTCAAGCCCTTCGAGATGACCGAGTTGCTGGCGCGCATGCGCGCCGTGGTGCGCAGGCGCAGTGGGGCCGCCCAGTCCCTGCTGGGCAACGGCGCCGTGCAGCTGGACCTGGCAACGCGCGAGGTGCTGCAGCACGGCGTGCGCGGTGCCCTCACGGCCCGCGAGTTCGCGCTCTTGCATGCGCTGCTGGAGCGGCCCGGGGCCATCCTGTCGCGCGAGCAGCTCGAGAACCGCATCTACGGCTGGGGCGAGGAGGTCAGCAGCAATGCCGTGGACGTGCTCATCCACGGCATGCGCCGCAAGCTCGGGCCCGATGCCATCCGCAACGTGCGCGGCCTGGGCTGGCGGGTGGCAGCCCCATGACGGGCGCGGTGCCTGAGGTGGGCGCGCGCTGGTACCGCCCCCGGTCGCTGCGCGGGCAGATCGTGCTGTGGCTGGCGCCCTGGATCCTGGCGGGTGCCGTGGTGGCGGGCGGGGCCTTCTGGGCCAGCTACAGCGCGCTGATCCACACCTTCATGCAGTACCAGATGGAGATACTGGCGCGCTCGCATCTGGCCGGCGGGCCGGCGCGGGCGGGCCCCGCTGAGCTTGCGGTCGAGCCGCTGCCCCTGCTCAGCCGTACCAACATCGTGGAATGGGGCGCCTTCGTCGTGCAGGTCTGGTCCGCCGACGGGCGCCTGCTCGCCACTTCCGGCCCCGACACCGGCGTGCCCCTGCAGGCCGCGCCCGGCCACCAGCGTGTGCGCACCAGCGACGCCTGGGCACCGGGCTGGCGCGTCTACACCACCCCCGCGGCCGGGCCGCACCCGCACCGTGTGCAGGTGCTGCAAAGCGAGCAGTTCCTGCAGGAAGAAGTGGCCGTGCGCACCCTGTACGCCATCGTGCCCCTGGCCCTGCTGGTGCCCGCAGTGCTGTTCACGCTGTGGCGGGTGGTGGGGCGCGCGTCGCGCTCGCTGCGCGCCGTGGCCGGCGAGGTGGCGCAGCGCAACGACCGCAGCCTGGGCGCCATCCCCATGGGCCGCGTGCCCGAGGAGATCGTGCCGCTGGTCGGCTCGTTCAATGCCCTGCTCGCGCGCCTGGACGAGGCCTTTGCCGCCCAGCGCCGCTTCGTGCAGGACGCCGCGCACGAGCTGCGCACCCCCATGGCCGCCATGGCGCTGCAGATGGAGAACCTGCGGCCCCTGCTGCCCCCGGGCGAGGCGCAGCAGCAGTTTGCCCAGCTCGATGCCGGCATGCGCCGGGGCCGGCATTTGATCGGCCAGTTGCTGCGGCTCTCGCGCCAGGAGGCCCCGGCGTCCACGGGTCTGGCTGCCGAGCCGGTGGACATCACGGCCCTGCTGCGCGAGAGCGTGGGTCAGCTCATGCCGCTGGCGGACCAGCGGCGCATCGAGGTGGGTTTCAGCGGTGCCTGCGCCGTGCATGTCGACGCCGTGGCCAGCGACCTGCGCAGCGTGTTCGACAACCTGCTGGACAACGCGCTGCGCTACACCCCCGAGGGCGGCAGCGTCGAGGTGCGCCTGCACCCGCTGGCCAGCGGCCCGGTGGTGGACATCGTCGACACCGGGCCCGGCATTGCGCCCGCGCTGCGGGAGCGGGTATTCGACCGCTTCTTTCGCGTGCCCGGCGCCGCCGCTGACGGCAGTGGCCTGGGCCTGGCCATCACCCGGGCCGCGGCGCTGCGCCATGGGCTGCGGGTGGAGCTGCGCACACGCGACGACGGGGGGGACGGCCTGGTGGCGCGGGTGCACCTGCTTGCTCATTCAGCGGTAAACCAGGGCTAATCCCCGCCTGAGTCGCGCTTTCTAGAGTGGATGGACTCCCATTCTCTCAAGGTAACTGCGATGAAAACACGCCTCTTTTCCTCCCCCGCCCTGGCCTGGTCCTGGGGCCTGCTGGCGCTCTCGGCGCTGGCCATTGGCCTCTTTTCGCTGCGCTATGCGCTGCCCGGCATGCCCCTGCCGTCGGACCTGCCCAGCCTCGCTCTGTCGCCCCGGCCCTTCGTCGTGCATGCGGTCAGCGCCTCGCTGGCACTGGTGCTCGGGCCGCTGCAGTTCGTGCCGGCCTGGGGTGCGCGGTTTCCGGCCCTGCACCGCTGGGTGGGGCGCGCCTATGTGCTGTCGGTCGCCGTCGCCTGGCTGTCGTCGCTGCCGCTGGCCGTGAACGCCATGACGGGTGCGGTGGCCGCCGCCGGCTTCTTTGCACTGGGCCTGGCGTGGATCGTGGCGACCGGCATGGGCCTGGCGCGCGCGCTGCAGCGGCGCTTCGCCGAGCACCGGCGCTGGATGCTGCGCAGCTTTGCGCTCACGGCGGCCGCCATCACGCTGCGCATCTACCTGGGCGCCAGCATGGCCGCCGACATCGACGAAGCGGTGTCCTACCCCTTCATCGCCTGGCTGTGCTGGGTGCCCAATATGCTCGTGGCCGAGTGGTACCTGCTCCGGGGAGGCCAGCCGCAGCGCCCGCAGGCGCTGCAGTTCCAGTAGAGCTCAGCGCACCCGCATGCCGGGCGTTGCGCCGGGCCAGGGGTTGAGCACGTAGATGCCGGGGTTGGCCTTCTCATCGCCATGGCTGGCGGCCAGCACCATGCCCTCGGACACGCCGAACTTCATTTTGCGCGGTGCCAGGTTGGCCACCATCACCGTGTGCTTGCCGATCAGCTCGGCCGGCTGGTAGGCGCTGGCGATGCCGCTGAACACGTTGCGCGTGCGGCCCTCGCCCACGTCCAGCGTCAGGCGCAGCAGCTTGGTCGAGCCTTCCACGGGTTCGCAGTTCACGATCAGCGCGATGCGCAGGTCGATCTTGGTGAAGTCGTCGATGCCGATGGTCGGCGCCAGCTCCTCGCCGCCGGGGGCTGCCACTTCGGGCGCCGCCTCCACGGGCTGGGCCGGGGCTTCGAACAGCGCGTCGAGCTGTTCGGGGGCCACGCGCTGCATCAGGTGCTGGTAGGGGGCTATGGCCTGCACGTCGCCGGCCACGGCCCAGCGCTGCATGTCGCTGCCGACAAAGCCTTCCACCGCGCGGGCCAGGCCCGGCAGCACGGGGGCCAGGTAGCGCGTGAGCACGGCAAAGGTGTTGATCAGCACCGAGCACACCTGGTGCAGGGCTTCGTTGTTGGCCGCGTCCTTGGCCAGGTCCCAGGGCTTGTTCTGGTCCACGTAGGCGTTGACCTTGTCGGCCAGCAGCATGATCTCGCGCGTCGCCTTGCCGAACTCGCGCGCCTCGTACAGCTGCGCCAGGCCGTCGCCGGCGCTGCGCACTTCGGCCAGCAGGGCCGCGCCATCGGCGCTGAACTGCGTGGTGAGCTTGCCGTCGAAGCGCTTGGTCAGAAAACCCGCTGCACGGCTGGCGATGTTGACGAACTTGCCGATCAGGTCGCTGTTCACGCGCGCCATGAAGTCGTCGGCGTTGAAGTCGATGTCCTCGTTGCGGTTGGACAACTTGGCCGCCAGGTAGTAGCGCAGCCACTCGGGGTTCATGCCCAGGCCCAGGTACTTGAGCGGATCGAGCCCGGTGCCGCGGCTCTTGCTCATCTTCTCGCCATTGTTCACCGTGAGGAAGCCGTGCACGAACACGTTGTCGGGCGTCTTGCGGCCGGAAAAGTGCAGCATGGCAGGCCAGAACAGCGTGTGGAAGGTGACGATGTCCTTGCCGATAAAGTGGTACTGCTCCAGGGCCGGGTCGGCCATGTAGGCGTCGTAGCTCTCGCCGCGCTTTTCCAGCAGGTTCTTGAGCGAAGCCAGGTAGCCCACGGGCGCGTCGAGCCAGACGTAGAAGTACTTGCCCGGTGCGTCGGGGATTTCGATGCCGAAGTAGGGCGCGTCGCGCGAGATGTCCCAGTCGCCCAGGCCTTCGCTGGTCGTGCCGTCCGGGTTGGTGCGCACGGTGAACCATTCCTTGATCTTGTTGGCCACCTCGGGCTGGAGCTTGCCGTCCTGGGTCCAGCGTTCGAGGAACTCCACGCAGCGCGGGTCCGAAAGCTTGAAGAAGAAGTGCTCCGAGCTCTTGAGCTCGGGCTTGACGCCCGACAGGGCCGAGAACGGGTTGATCAGGTCGGTGGGCGCGTAGACCGAGCCGCAGACCTCGCAGTTGTCGCCGTACTGGTCCTTGGCGTGGCACTTGGGGCACTCGCCCTTGATGAAGCGGTCGGGCAGGAACATGTTCTTCTCGGGGTCGAAGAACTGCTCGATGGTGCGGGTCTCGATCAGCGAGCCGTCGGCGCGGTCGCGCAGGTCGCGGTAGATCTGGCGCGCCAGCTCGTGGTTTTCCGGGCCGTCGGTGCTGTGCCAGTTGTCGAAGCTGATGTGAAAGCCGTCCAGGTACTGCTTGCGGCCGGCGGCGATGTCGGCCACGAACTGCTGGGGCGTCTTGCCGGCCTTTTCGGCCGCGATCATGATGGGCGCGCCGTGCGTGTCGTCGGCACCGACGAAGTTGACCGCGTTGCCCTGCATGCGCTGGAACCGCACCCAGATGTCGGCCTGGATGTATTCCATGATGTGGCCGATGTGGAAATTGCCATTGGCGTAGGGCAGGGCGGTGGTGACGAAGAGTTTGCGTGCGGAGGACGGCATGGGACGGACTTTCTCAGGCGGAACCCGCGATTTTAGGCGCTCGGGACCCCCGTGGGCCCGGCAGGGGCAGATGCCACAATGCCTGCCTCAAGAACAACAGGGGGACACCGTGGCAAAAACGTGGCTAGGCAGACTGGGGTGGGGTCTGGGAGGCGCCGTGCTGGCGGGAGCCGCCTACCTGGCCTGGTGGCCGGTGCCGATAGCACCCGTGGCCTGGAGCGCGCCCACCGCCCCTGGCTACCAGGGCGTGCATGCGCCCAACCAGCGCCTGGCCGGGCTGCGGATGATCGACCTGAAAGGCGAGATAGGGCCCGAGCACATCGCGCTGGGCAAGGACGGCAGGCTTTACACCACGGTGCTCAGCGGCAATATCCTGCGCATGAACCCGGATGGGACGGACCAGCAGGTCTTCGCCAACACCGGCGGGCGCGTGCTGGGCTTCGATTTCGACGCCGCGGGCAACCTGGTCGCGGCCGATGCGGTCAAGGGCCTGCTCTCCATCGCCCCCGATGGCACGATCCGCCTGCTCACCGACCAGGTGGCCCCCGGCGACCCCATCCGCTACGCCGATGGCGTGGTGGTGGCCCGAAGCGGCAAGATGTACCTGAGCGACGCCTCCACCCGCTTTGCCCCCAAGGACTGGGGCGGTACCTTCGAGGCCAGCGTGCTCGACATCCTGGAACAGGCCAGCACCGGCCGCGTGCTCGAATACGACCCCGCCACGCGCGCAACGCGGGTGGTGGCGCGGGGCATCAGCTTTGCCAACGGCGTGGCGCTGAGCCAGGACGAGAGGAGCCTGTTCGTCGCCGAGACCGGCAAGTACCGGGTGTGGAAGATCGCGGTGGACGCGAACGACCTGGACATCCGCAACTCATCGCAGGGTCCGCGGGCCCGGGTGCTGCTCGACAACCTGCCCGGCTACCCCGACAACCTGGTGCGTGGGCAGGACGGTCGGATCTGGCTGGGCTTTGCCAAGCCGCGCGGCGCCGCCATCGACAACATGGCCGGCAAGCCCTGGCTGCGCCGCCTCACGCTGCGCCTGCCGCGCGCGCTGTGGCCGATTCCGAAACCATACGGCCATGTGATCGCGTTCAACGACGAGGGAAAGGTCGTGGCCGACCTGCAGGACCCAGCGGGCGCCTACCCCGAGACCACGGCCATCACCGAGACGGCGGATCGGCTGTATGTGCAGAGCCTGCACGCGCACGGCCTGGGCTGGCTGCCCAAGGAAGCGCTCAAGGCGCCGTAGCCGGCCGCATCCTCAGCTGTGCATGAGGGTCTGGACTTCGGCGCCAGTGTCCGTCCAGCCGAAGAACTTGCACACCTCGGCGCGCATGGCCAGGGTGTCCTCGCGCCCCAGGGCCATCAGCTCGCGTGTATAGCCCGACTCGAACAGCAGGTAGCTGGCCAGGGCCGCGCCGCGCACGTCGGCCATGTTGGAGGTGACGCCCAGGGCGCCGAGCATGGCCCGCACGGGCGTGGGCAGGTTGCCCACGTGGCGGGCGGCCACGGCGTCCAGCCGCTGCGAGGGGGCGATCACCAAGAGCTCGATGGGGCGCAGCGCGCTCTTGGCGCGCACCTCGGGCGGGATCAGCGAGAGCGTCTGGTTCACGCGCTGCACGCGCTCCACGTCGACCGAGAGCGCATCGAGGAAGATGTTGGACAGCGCATGCCCGGCGATCTGCGCCAGCGAGGGGTAGGTCGGCGTGGGGTTGGCCGAAACGTCGCCCTTGGGCTCGTGCATCCGGCCCGCGCCCACCACCAGGATGCGTTCGGCCCCCAGGTGGATGGCCGGTGCGATCGGGGCCGACTGGCGCATGGAGCCGTCGCCGAAGAACTCCATGTGGTCCCCCATGCTGATGGCCTTGGCCGGGAACACGAAGGGGATCGCCGACGAGGCCAGCAGGTGCTCGTGCGTGATGCGGTCGCGCGCCGCCTTGCGCTGCGAGCGCACCCAGGGTTGCAGGGGCGCCTCGGTCTCGAAGAAGGTCACGTGCTCGCCCGAGCTGTAGCTCGACGCCGTGACAGCCAGGGCCTTGAGGTGGCCCTTTTTTAAAAGGCGCGGCAGGCGCACCAGCGGCACCATCTTGACCAGTAGTTTTTCGAGCGGCGCGTTGTCCAGCAGCGAGCGCGGGCGCATGCGCCGCCAGCGCGCCAGGGCCCAGCCCAGCGACAGCAGCGAGAGCCAGCGCGCGCCGCTGCGCAGCACGCTCAGCGAGTCGGCCCGGTACACCTGGTGCGCATGGAAGTCGCGCCAGACGCGCGCAATGCGGCGCACGGCCCGGTCGAAGTTGTCGGCACCGCAGGCCAGCGCCGCCGCATTGATCGCCCCGGCCGAGGTGCCGGTGATGATGGGAAAGGGGTTGGGTTCGTCGCCCGCGCCACAGGCCAGGCGCAGGTCGGCAATGGCTTCGAGCACGCCCACCTGGTAGGCCGCCCGGGCGCCGCCGCCCGTCAGCAGAAGGCCCGTGGTGGGAGGGGCTGGCGGGGCGAGGCTGTCGGTTGGGTGCATCGGCGCGTGCGTGGGGGCTGTATCGTCAGTGCCAAGTGTGCTGCCTTGCAGGCAGCCCGCCACATGGGGAAACCCGCATGGCGATCGGGCGGGTCAGGCCTTTGCCAACAGCAGGGCGGCGACGCCCGGGCCCTGCAGCACGGTGATGCCGTTGTCGCGCGCGAAGAGGCGGGCGTTGTCGGAGAGCTGGCCCTGGGTCATCACGTAGATGCCTGCCGGGGCGCCCTCGGCCTGCATGGCCGCCTGCAGTTCGCGCATCGGCTCCACGCCATGGGTGGCGGCCTTCCAGCGCTTGGCGCTGACCAGGGTGGCCTGGCCGCCCTTGGCCACGCGCAGGTCCACGGGGCCGGACTTGGGGCGCTCCACCGTGCAGCCATCGCGCACCCAGGCGGCCTCCAGCGCTTCGGAGAACTGGCGCCAGGGCATGGTGTTCACGGCGTCCAGCATTTCCCCGACCTTGGCCGGGCTCGGCGCCCGGAGCTGGCGCCAGGCCGCAATGCAGCCCACCACGAAGATGGGCAGCGTGCCCACGGCGCCGACGTAGGCGTACTCGCGCGGCAGCAGCGCGCCGGCGCCCAGGGCGATCACCCCCACCACCAGGAAGCTGACCCACCAGGGCGAGCGCAGCAGCACGGCAAACAGGGATTTCTCGGCCATCTTGAATTTCACGGGGGTCCTTCGGGGGCAGTGGGAATACGGTGGAAAGGTGGGTCGGGCGATGCGCATTGTCCTGCAAGTCCCGGGGGGCTCGGTCCCTTGGATAGACTCGGAACCCGAACAGGTCCCCCGCGTCCCACAGGAGTTAATTGCATGGCAGTCACCGAACAAGGCCTTCTGGCCGCACTTTCCAGCGTACAAGACCCGCATACGGGCAAGGACTATGTCAGCACGCGGGCGTTGCGCAACGTGCAGATCAGCGGCGGCGACGTGGCCTTCGACGTGGAGCTGGGCTACCCGGCCAAGAGCCTGGTGCCCGAGCTGCGCCGCAGCCTGGTGGCCGCGGCCAAGGGCGTGGCCGGGGTGGACAACGTCTCGGTCAACATCACCTCCAAGGTGGTGGCCCATGCCGTGCAGCGCGGCGTGCAGCTGCTGCCCCAGGTGAAGAACATCATTGCCGTGGCTTCGGGCAAGGGCGGCGTGGGCAAGAGCACCACGGCCGCCAACCTGGCCCTGGCCCTGGCGGCCGAGGGCGCCAGCGTCGGTGTGCTCGATGCCGACATCTACGGCCCCAGCCAGCCGATGATGCTGGGCATCAGCCGCCGCCCCGAGAGCGACGACGGCAAGACCATGGAGCCGCTGGAGAACTACGGCGTGCAGGTCATGTCCATCGGTTTCCTGATCGACCAGGACGAGGCCATGATCTGGCGCGGCCCCATGGCCACCCAGGCGCTGGAGCAACTGCTGCGCCAGACCAACTGGAAGGACCTCGACTACCTCATCATCGACATGCCGCCCGGCACCGGCGACATCCAGCTCACGCTGTCGCAGCGCGTGCCCATGACGGGCGCGGTGATCGTCACCACGCCGCAGGACATCGCCCTGCTCGACGCCAAGAAGGGCATCAAGATGTTCGAGAAGGTGGGCGTGCCCATCCTGGGCATCGTCGAGAACATGGCCGTGCACGTGTGCAGCAACTGCGGCCATGTGGAGCACATCTTCGGCGCCGACGGCGGCAAGAAGATGGCGGCCGACTACGGCATGGACTACCTGGGCGCGCTGCCGCTGGACATGCAGATCCGCCTGCAGGCCGACAGCGGCAAGCCCACCGTGGTGGCCGACCCCGATGGTGACGTGGCGCAGATCTACAAGAAGGTGGCGCGCACCGTGGCCGTGAAGATCGCCCAGCAGTCCAAGGACTTCTCGTCCAAGTTCCCGACCATCGCGGTCAGCAAGGACACGTAACCGGGTGGCACCGCTGCCTGCCTGGCCATGAACCTTCTGGCATCCCTGCGCTACCTGGTGGCGCTGCACGAGCACCGGCATTTCGGGCGCGCTGCGCAGGCCTGCCACATCACGCAGCCGGCCCTGTCAAACGCCCTGCGTGCTCTGGAGAAGGAGTTTGGCGTGGTGGTGGTGCGCCGCGGCCGCAGCTTCGAAGGCTTCACCCCCGAAGGCGAGAGGGTGCTGGCCTCCGCCCAGCGCATGCTGCACGAGCACACGGTGCTGCAGCAGGAGCTGAGCAGCGAAGCCGCGCACCCGCGGGGCACGCTGCGCCTGGGTGCCGTGCCCACCGCCATGCCCATCCTGGCGCGCTTTGCCGCCCTGTTGCAGGCGCGCCACCCGGGCATCGTGCCGGTGGCACTGTCGATGAGCTCGCAGGCGCTCGAAGCCGGGCTGGAGAGCATTTCGCTGGACCTTGCGTTGGGCTACACCGAACGCATGCCGGCGCTTGGCGGGGCCCTGCGCTCCTGGCCGCAGTACGTGGAGCACTACTTTTTGCTGCGGCGTGCAGGCCAACCCCAGGGCCGTGGGCTGCAGATCGGTCCGCCCATTTCCTGGCTGGATGCGGCACGCTCCCCGCTGTGCCTGCTGACCCCCGCCATGCACAACCGCAGCCTGGTGGATGCGGCCTTTCGCAGTGCCGGGGCTTCGGTTCAGCCCGCGATGGAAACCGACTCTGTCCTCACGCTGGCGCTGAGCGTGGTGGCGGGTGAACTGTGCAGCGTCTTGCCGGGCGCCTTGGTGGATGCCGTGCGGGGCCATGAAGGGCTGGAGGCATTGCCCTTGACCGGCCCGGTGCTCACCACCCCCATCGGTTTCATGTCGCACCGCCAGGTGCAGCCCACGCGCGCCCTCGACGCGGCGCTGGCACTGGCCCAGGACGCGGGCTGGCTGCGCCATGCGGCACAGCACAGCGGCTTGCTGGTCCACTGAGTTTTTTGCAGTGCTGCGTTCGGCGGCAAAGGTCTTCATTTGTTTTTGTGATCGCTCCATGTGCGTAAGCAATTTGACGGGCTGTCCCGGGCTGCTGGACACTGAGGGCCATGGGGGCTCTGTGCGGGCTCCTGCATACCTATTCCACGATTGCGGTCCATGAACCTTGCCCCCGAAGCGCCCACCGTGGCAGCTGTGTCCGTCAGCGACATGCGCGAGCGCATCCGCCGCAAGAGCCGCCTCAAGGGCCGCCAGCCCGAGGATGGGGCGATGGCCGATGTGGCCCGGTTGCTGGGCGAGCGCCCTGCCGAGGGCTTTCGCCGCGACTGGCTCATCGAGTACCTGCACTGCCTGAACGACCACTTTGGCGCTCTCCACGACCGGCACCTGGTGGCGCTTGCTCGGCAGATGAATGTGCCCATGGCCGAGGTCTACGAGGTAGCCAGCTTCTACCACCACTTCGAGGTCGTGCGCGCGGATGCCCAGGTGCCGCGCCTGGTGCTGCGGGTGTGCGACAGCCTCGCCTGCA
This sequence comes from Acidovorax sp., assembly GCF_034519795.1. Taxonomy (GTDB): domain Bacteria; phylum Pseudomonadota; class Gammaproteobacteria; order Burkholderiales; family Burkholderiaceae_C; genus Acidovorax. The sequence continues at coordinate 252,926 of NZ_JAXHOB010000032.1, read as the reverse complement.
GCATGGCCGGTGCGCGTGAGTTGCTGGCACAACTGCCAGAGCGCCTGCGCGCGGCTGGCCAGGGCGATGTGCAGGTGCAGGCCGTGCCCTGCGTGGGCCGCTGCGAGCAGGCTCCCGTGGCGGTGGTGCACCAGTGCCCGGTGCCGCAGGCCACGGTGGAGCAGGTGCTTGGCGTGCTGCAGGCCAAGCCCAGCCGGGCGCTGGCGCAGCACCCGGCACCCGCAGCGGCGGCCCCTTTCGAGCTGTCTGCGTGGGCGCAGCGCAGCCTGCCCGATGGCGCGCGCGAAACCAGCCCCGCCTGGACGGACCTTGCCACCTACCGCGCACACGGCGGCTACCAGTTGGCCGCTGCGGTGGTCCAGGGGGAAATGAACGCCGAGGCAGTGCTGGGCGCGATGGAGGACTCCGGCCTGCGGGGCCTGGGCGGCGCGGGGTTTGCGGCCGGCCGCAAATGGCGCATCGTGCGAGAGCAGCCCGCCCCACGGGTGATGGCGGTGAACATCGACGAGGGAGAACCCGGGACCTTCAAGGACCGCACCTACCTGGAGCGCGACCCGCACCGCTTCCTGGAGGGCGTGCTGATCGCCGCGCAGGTGGTGGGCACGGAGGCCGTCTACATCTATCTGCGCGATGAATACCATGGCTGCCGTGCCCTGCTGCAGTCCGAGCTGGCCAAGCTGCAGGCCGACCCCCCTTGCCCCCTGCCGCACATCGAACTGCGCCGCGGTGCGGGGGCCTACATCTGCGGCGAGGAGTCGGCGATGATCGAGAGCATCGAGGGCAAGCGCGGCGAGCCCCGCATGCGCCCGCCCTACATCGCCCAGGTCGGCCTGTTTGGCCGGCCCACGCTGGAACACAATTTCGAGACGCTGTACTGGGTGCGCGATGTGCTGGAAAAGGGGCCGCAGTGGTTCTCCGGCTTCGGCCGCCACGGGCGCAAGGGCTTGCGCAGCTTCAGCGTCAGTGGCCGGGTGCGGCAGCCGGGCGTCAAGCTGGCACCTGCAGGCATCACGGTGCAGGAGCTGATCGACGAATACTGTGGCGGCATGGCCGAGGGCCACGAACTCTATGCCTACCTTCCGGGTGGCGCCTCGGGCGGCATCCTGCCTGCCCGGCTGAACCAGATTCCCCTGGACTTCGACACGCTGCAGCCCTATGGCTGCTTCATCGGCTCTGCGGCCGTCATCGTGCTCGGCCAGCACGACCGGGCACGCGATGCGGCGCTGAACGTGATGCGTTTCTTTGAACATGAAAGCTGCGGCCAGTGCACGCCCTGCCGGGTCGGTACGGCCAAGGCGGCCCGGTTGATGCAGGCGCCGCAGTGGGACAGCGACACCCTGGACGACCTGGCGCAGGTGATGGCCGATGCCTCCATCTGCGGGCTGGGGCAGGCCGCCCCCAACCCGATCCGCTGTATCCACAAGTACTTTCCTCACGAGGTGGGTGAAGGGCCGTGGCCCGGCGATCTGCCCCCTCCACGCCGCAGCGCGATGGCGGAGCAACTGCCCCAGGGGCTGCAGCCATGAGCGCGGTGTTGTCGCCCGCCTGCGCCACGGCACCCGCCGCCATTGCCTTCGAGCTCGATGGCCAGCCCGTGCTGGCCCTGCCTGGCGAGAGCCTGCTGAAAGCGGCGCAGCGCCACGGGGTGGACATTCCCCACCTGTGCTTCCAGGATGGCCTGCGCCCCGACGGCAATTGCCGCGCCTGCGTGGTCGAGATCGAGGGCGAGCGCGCGCTGGCCCCCAGTTGCTGCCGCGCCCCCGCCCCTGGCATGAAGGTGCGGGCCACCAGTCCCCGCGCCGTCAAGTCGCAGCAGATGGTGGTGGAGATGCTGCTGTCGGACATGCCAGACAAAGGCTACCGGTGGAACGACGAAGGCCATCCTGGCCAGGCGCATGCCGGGCAGCACGGTGAGCTCAGCGCCTGGGCTGACCGCCTGGGTGTGGCGGTGCGTCCCGCGTTGAAGGCATTGCGTCGGGACCAGCCTGCGGCGGATCTGAGCCACCCGGCCATGGCCGTGAACCTCGATGCCTGCATCCAGTGCAACCGCTGCGTGCGGGCCTGCCGGGAGGAGCAGGTCAATGACGTGATCGGCTACGCGCTGCGCGGGGCCGACAGCAAGATCGTCTTCGACCTGGACGACCCCATGGCCGAGAGCACCTGCGTGGCCTGTGGCGAATGCGTGCAGGCCTGCCCCACCGGCGCGCTCAGCGCCAAGACCCACATCGGCCCGCAGGCGGTGGACCGCAAGGTGGACTCGGTCTGCCCCTTCTGCGGCGTGGGCTGCCTCATCACCTACAACGTCCGGGACGAGAAGATCGTCAGCGTCGATGGCCGCGACGGCCCTGCCAACCATGGCCGCCTGTGCGTCAAGGGGCGGTTCGGCTTCGACTATGCCCACCATCCCGAGCGGCTCACGGTACCGCTGGTGCGCAAGCCCGGGGTGCCCAAGGACTGGCAGGGCCAGGCGCGCCCTGCGGATTGGCGCGAGCTGTTCCGCGAGGCGACCTGGGAAGAGGCGCTGGAGCTGGCGGGTGGTGGCTTGCGCGCGTTGCGCGACCAGCACGGCCCCAAGGCGCTGGCGGGCTTCGGCTCGGCCAAGGGCAGCAATGAAGAGGCCTATCTCTTCCAGAAGCTGGTACGCACCGGCTTTGGCAGCAACAATGTGGACCACTGCACTCGCTTGTGCCATGCCTCCAGCGTCGCTGCGCTGCTCGAAGGCGTGGGCTCGGGCGCGGTGAGCAACCCGGTCAACGATGTGGAGCATGCCGAGCTGATCTTCGTGATCGGCTCCAACCCCACGGCGAACCACCCGGTGGCTGCCACCTGGATGAAGAATGCGGCCCGGCGCGGCGCCCGGATCGTGCTGGCCGACCCGCGCGTGACCGACATCGGCCGCCATGCCTGGCGCACGCTGCAGTTCAAGGCCGACACCGATGTGGCCATGCTCAACGCGCTGATCCACACCGTGATCGACGAAGGCCTGGTGGACGAGGCCTTCATCCGCGACCGGGCGCACAATTTCGAGGCGCTCAAGGCGAATGTGCTGGCCTGCAGCCCGGAGGCCATGGCCCCCATCTGCGGCATCCCCGCCGAAACCCTGCGCGAAGTGGCGCGGGCGTTCGCGCGCGCCAAGGCGTCGATGATCCTCTGGGGCATGGGCGTGAGCCAGCATGTGCATGGCACGGACAATGCCCGCTGCCTGATCGCGCTGTGCGCGGTCACGGGCCAGATCGGCAAGCCCGGATCGGGCTTGCACCCGCTGCGTGGCCAGAACAATGTGCAGGGCGCCAGCGATGCGGGGCTGATCCCCATGATGTTCCCCAATTACCAGCGCGTGGACAACGCCCAGGCGCACCGCTGGTTCGAGGACTTCTGGGGAACCCCGCTCGACGCCCAGCCGGGCTACACCGTGGTGGAGATCATGCACAAGGCCCTGGCCGAAGACAGCGATCCCCACAAGGTGCGGGGCATGTACATCATGGGCGAGAACCCCGCCATGAGCGACCCGGACCTGAACCACGCACGCCATGCCCTGGCGAGCCTGTCGCATCTGGTGGTGCAGGACATCTTCCTGACCGAGACGGCCTGGCTGGCCGATGTGGTGCTGCCAGCGAGCGCCTGGCCCGAGAAGACCGGCACGGCCAGCAACACCGACCGGATGGTGCAGATGGGGCGGCGCGCGCTGAACCCTCCTGGCGACGCCCGGTCCGACCTGTGGATCATCCAGCAACTGGCGCTGCGGGTGGGCCTGGCGTGGAACTACGAAGGCCCGGAGTCCGGCGTCGCCGCCGTCTACGAAGAAATGCGCCAGGCCATGCATGCCAGCATCAGTGGCATCACCTGGGAGCGGCTGGAGCGCGATTCCAGCGTGACCTACCCCTGCCTCGGCGCAGACGACCCGGGCCAGCCCATCGTGTTCACGGAGCGGTTTCCCACCGCCACCGGCCGGCTCGGGCTCGTTCCGGCCAGCATCATTCCTGCGGCGGAAAAGCCGGATGCCGACTATCCGCTGGTGCTGATCACCGGCCGCCAGCTGGAGCACTGGCACACCGGCAGCATGACACGGCGCAGCACGGTGCTGGATGCCATCGAGCCCATGGCCACCGCGTCCATGCACGGCGACGATCTGGCACGGCTGGGGGTGGAGCCTGGCGCGCTGGTCAGCATCCGTTCGCGCCGGGGGGGCGTGCAGGTGCGCTTGCGCCGTGACGACGGCACGCCCACCGGAACGGTGTTCATGCCCTTCGCCTACGTGGAGGCGGCGGCCAATCTGCTGACCCATGCGGCGCTGGACCCATTCGGGAAGATCCCGGAGTTCAAGTACTGCGCGGTGGCCGTCGAGCTGCTGGGAGAGGCATTGCAAAACCCAGGTTGAGGGCCTGCAGGGCTTTTGCCCGCAGCTGCCGGGCCACGGCCCACGACAGGGTACAGTCAGCTTCCATGACCGCCCGCCCCACCATCGAAGTCGCCGTCACCATGCGCCGCGAGCGCCTGGACAACCGCTGGCAGCCCTGGCGCTGGGTGCTGGACGACGTGGTGCCCGCAGAATCCGCCTTTGGCGATGCGCCGCGCCTGCTGCGCGAGGACGACAACCAGGCCCTGTGGCTATTCCCGGGCTTTTTGGTCGAATTGTTCAAGGACGACGGCGAGGGCTACCACCTGAACCTGTCCGCGCCCGCGCCCTGTTGGTTCGTGCTGTGGCGCATGGACGAGGAGGGCAGCGTGCCCGAGCCGCTGGCCCGCCCCGTGGCCGTGAGCCTGAGCTACCACGACGCCGGCCGCTGGCTCGATGCGCAGGAGACGGTCGAGCAGGTGCCCGCCCCGCCGGCCGTGCTGCAGGCGCTGCAGGCCTTCGTCGACGAGCATTACGCACCCGAGCCCAAGCGCCGCAGGCGGCCCGACAGCTTCCAGTCGCTGACCGACCGCTTCGGCAACCCGGCATCGGTCTCCACCGACAAACAGCGCGGTGGCCGGGGCGGTCCGCACCATGGCTGACGGTTTTCTCTCGCGCTGGTCGCGCCGCAAGCAGGAGGTGGCGGCGGGCAGGCCCGTGCAGGAGCCTGAGCCATCGCCTCCGCCCGAGGCCTTGCCGTCCGCCCCCGCCATGCCTGCGGCAGAGTCGCAGCCTGTGGCCGAGCCCGCCGCAGAGCCTCTGCCCCCCACCCTCGCCGATGCCCAGGCCCTGACGCCCGAGTCCGACTTCAAGCCCTTCATGGGCCGCAGCGTGGCTCCCGATGTGCGCAACACGGCCATGAAGAAGCTGTTTGCCGACCCGCATTTCAATGCCATGGATGGGCTGGACATCTACATCGACGATTACTCCAAGCCCGACCCGCTGCCCGAAGGCATGCTGCGCCAGATGGCGAGCGCCCATTTCATGGGCTTCTTCGACCACGAAAAGGACGCGGCCGGGGAGTCCGTGACGCAGCCCGCGCAGGCAATGGCCCCCGATGGCACTCAGCCTCGGGATGATGCGGAGACGCCGGCGCTGCCAGACGTGGCACAGTCCGAGGTATGCACCGCCATTCCTAGCTCGCCAGAACTGACCACAGCCGACCCCGCGGGGGGCGATGGGGCCAGGGTAGCCAGCCATACCGAACATGACCACGCTGATCTGCGACTGCAACCAGACAATGCCCCTCGACGCGAAGGCGTTGGGCGCGGCCCTGCATGAGGAACTGACCCTCCACTCCACGCTGTGCCGGCGCGAGGCCGGCGCCTTCCAGGGCGCCATCCGCACCGGCCAGGAAGTCGTGGTCGCCTGCACCCAGGAGCAGCGCCTGTTCGGTGAGCTCGGCACGCAAACCGAAGGCGCGGTCTCGCCGATCCGCTTCGTGAACATCCGCGAGACCGCAGGCTGGAGCCGCGATGCCCGCGATGCCGGCCCCAAGATCGCCGCGCTGCTGGCCGCTGCCCGCCTGCCCGAGCCACCACCGGTGGCCACCGTCAGCTACAAGAGCGCCGGGCGCCTGCTGGTCATCGGCCCGCTCGATGCCGCCGAGCAGGCTGCGGCCCTGGTGGCCGACGTGCTCGATGTGACCCTGTTCGCGCAGGGCCCGGGGCAGGCAGGTGGCGCGCAGGCGCGGCGTTTCCCCGTGCTTGGCGGGCGCCTCACCGGGCTCACCGGCTGGCTCGGGGCCTTCGATGTGCGGTGGTCCGCCGACAACCCCATCGACCTGGACCTGTGCACGCGCTGCAACGCCTGCATCGTGGCCTGCCCCGAAAACGCCATCGGCCTGGACTACCAGGTGGACCTGTCCGCCTGCGATGCCAACCGCGCCTGCGTGCGCGCCTGCCAGGTGGCGGGTGCCATCGACTTCGGCCGCGAGGCCAGCACGCAGCAGGAGCGCTTCGATCTGGTGCTGGACCTGCGCCCGGCCACGGCGGCTCCCACCTTCGCGCAGCATGCGCCGCCCCAGGGCTACTTCCGCTCCGACGGGCGCGACATGGCCGTGCTGCTCAAGCTGCGCGAAATGGTGGGCGAGTTCGACAAGCCCCGTTTCTTCGCCTACAAGCAAAAACTCTGCGCCCACAGCCGCAACGAGACCGTGGGCTGCAACGCCTGCATCGACATCTGCTCGGCCGAAGCCATTTCGAGCGACAAGTCCCGCCAGCAGATCAAGGTCAACCCCCATCTGTGCGTGGGCTGTGGTGCCTGCACCACGGTGTGCCCCACCGGGGCGCTGTCCTTTGCCTACCCGGGGGCCACGGAGCAGGGCGCGCGCTTCAAGGCCCTGCTGTCCGCCTACGCGGCGGCAGGCGGGCAGGGCGCCGTGCTGCTGCTGCACAGCCAGGAGCGCGGCCAGGCGCTCATCGAAGAACTGGGTCGCGCCGCTCAGTTGCGGCGCGCCCAGGGCGTGCCGGCACATGTGATACCGGTGCCGCTGTGGCACACCGCCAGCACCGGCGTGGACCTGTGGCTCAGCGCGCTGGCCTATGGCGCATCGCAGGTGGTGGTGCTGGCCACGCACGAGGAGGCGCCCCAGTACCTCTCGGGCCTGCAGGCGCAGATGGACGTGGCCCAGGCCATCCTGCACGGGCTGGGCTACACCGGCAGCCACCTGCGGCTGCTGCGCGCGGGCGATGTGGCGGCGCTCGATGCCGCCCTGCAGTCGCTGCGCAACACCCGCCAGGTGCTGCCGCCGGTGGTGGCGCGCCATGGCGTGGCCCAGGAAAAGCGCGCCACGCTGGAGATGGCGCTGGACCATTTCATCGCCCATGCGCCACTGCTGAAAGAGGGGCTGCCCGAGGCCATCGCGCTGCCGGTAGCCGGCGCGCCGCTCGGGTCCATCACGGTCGACAAGAACCGCTGCACGCTGTGCCTGAGCTGCGTGAGCGCCTGCCCGGCCGGCGCACTGCAGGACAATCCGCAACTGCCCCAGCTGCGCTTTCTGGAAAAGAACTGCGTGCAGTGCGGCCTGTGCGCCAGCACCTGTCCCGAGGACGCCATCGCCCTGCAGCCGCGCCTGCTGCTCACGCCCGAGCGCGCGCAGCTGCGCGTGCTCGCCGAGACCCAGCCTTGGGCCTGTGTGCGCTGCAGCAAGCCGTTCGGCACATTCAAGGCCATCGAGGCCATGCTGGAGCGGCTCGCAGGCCATGCCATGTTCCAGGGCGAGGCGCTGGAGCGCCTGAAGATGTGCGGCGACTGCCGCGTGATCGATCTCTATTCTTCCCAAAGCGAAGCGAAAGTGACGGACCTGTGAGCGCCACCGCCCCCCTGACCATGCCGGGCAGCGCCGCCCTCGACGAGGAAACCGCGCGCGCCGAGCTCTACGGCCTGCTGGCCCAGCTGTACTACAGCGCGCCGCCCCCCGAACTGCTGGCCTTGCTGCGCGTGGCGGTGACCGAGGCCCCCGCGCAAGGCGGGCTGCTCGAAGAGCCCTGGCAGCAACTGGTGGGTGCCGTGCGTGCGCTCGACGACCGTGCCATCGCCGCCGAGTTCGAGCGCCTGTTCGGCGGCATGGGCAAGCCCGAAGTCTTCCTGTACGGGTCGCACTACCTGAGCGGCTTTCTCAACGAGAAACCGCTGGCGCGCCTGCGCAGCGACCTGGATGCGCTGGGCCTGGCGCGCAGCGAGGCCATGCCCGAGACCGAGGACCACCTGGCCTACCTGTGCGAGGCCATGCGCTACCTGATCGCCGGCGACGACATGGCCGTGTGCAACCTTACGACACAACGCGACTTTTTTGCCACCCACCTGCAGCCCTGGGTGCCGGCCCTGTGCGATGTGCTGGAGGCCCACCCCGCCGCCCCCTTCTATGGCGCGCTGGCCCGCTTCACACGGGCCTTTGCGGCCGTCGAGGCGCAGGGCTTCGACATGCTGGATTGAGCCGGTGCGGGCGGCTGCGAAGGGCTGCCAAACCCGAGTGAAGTGCTATGGGGTGGCCATACCCGATTGCAGCCGGCCGAACACTCGCATAGACTGTATGAACGACATTGCATAGCCGCAAGCCCTCCTGGAGACAATGATGCAGGACAGCCAGCCCCAACCTTCTCGCCGCCGGTTCTTTGCGGGTGCAGCCACCGTGGGGGCTGCCGCCGCCGCCGTGGTGGCATTGCCGCATGTCGCGGCGCCCGACGCCACCGCTGTGGCCGAGCCAGTACCTGCACCGCCCGAGCGCGGCGGCGGCTACCGCCTCTCGGCGCATGTCCAGCAGTACTACAAAACCACCCAACTCTGACCGCGGGGCGCACCATGTTGCTCACCAAGAAGTCTTCCCACGCACGGGAGGGCGCTGCGGCCACCTCCCCATCCTCCCCCTTCGTCCACAGCCTGCAGCGAGGCCTGGCCAAAGCCCTGCCCACCATGGACCGGCGTGCCTTCCTGCGCCGCTCGGGCCTGGGCGTCGGCGTGGGCATTGCCGCCTCGCAGCTCGCGCTGGTCAAAAAATCCAACGCCGCCGAGGGCGCCAAGGTCGGGCTGGGTGACAGCAAGATCGAGGTGCGCCGCACCATCTGCACCCACTGCTCGGTCGGCTGCGCGGTGGACGCGGTGGTAGAGAACGGTGTCTGGGTGCGCCAGGAGCCGGTGTTCGACTCGCCCATCAACCTGGGGGCGCACTGCGCCAAAGGCGCTGCGCTGCGCGAGCACGGCCATGGCGAGTACCGCCTGCGCTACCCGATGAAGCTGGTCAACGGCAAGTACGAACGCATCAGCTGGGACACGGCGCTCACCGAGATCTCCGCCCGCATGCAGGACCTGCGCAAGGCCAGCGGGCCCGACAGCGTGTACTTCGTGGGCTCGTCCAAGCACAACAACGAGCAGGCCTACCTGCTGCGCAAGTTCGTGAGCTTCTGGGGCACCAACAACTGCGACCACCAGGCCCGCATCTGCCACTCCACCACGGTGGCCGGTGTCGCCAACACTTGGGGTTACGGGGCCATGACGAACTCGTACAACGACATGCAGAACAGCAAGGTCGCCATGTACATCGGCTCCAACGCGGCCGAGGCCCACCCGGTGAGCATGCTGCACATGCTGCACGCCAAGGAGATCGGCTGCAAGATGATCGTGGTGGACCCGCGCTTCACCCGCACGGCGGCCAAGGCCGACGAGTACGTGCGCATCCGCTCGGGCACCGACATCCCCTTCCTGTTCGGCCTGCTGTACCACATCTTCAAGAACGGCTGGGAGGACAAGCAGTACATCAACGACCGTGTCTATGGCATGGACAAGGTGCGCGAGGAGATTCTGGCCAAGTGGACGCCCGACAAGGTCGAGGAGGCTTGCGGCGTCAAGGAAGAGCAGGTGCTCAAGGTGGCCAGCCTGCTCAACGCCCACCGCCCCGGCACCATCGTCTGGTGCATGGGCCAGACGCAGCACACCATCGGCAACGCCATCGTGCGCGCCTCGTGCATCCTGCAGCTGGCCCTGGGTAACGTGGGCAAGACCGGTGGCGGCACCAACATCTTCCGCGGCCACGACAACGTGCAGGGCGCCACCGACGTGGGCCCCAACCCCGACTCGCTGCCCGGCTACTACGGCATTGCCGAAGGCGCCTGGAAGCACTTCGCTGCGGTCTGGGGTGTGGATTTCGAATGGATCAAGGGCCGGTATTCGAGCCCGGCCATGATGACCAAGTCGGGTCTCACGGTTTCGCGCTGGATCGATGGCGTGCTCGAGAAGAACGAGCTGATCGACCAGGACTCCAACCTGCGCGGCGTGTTCTTCTGGGGCCATGCGCCCAACTCCCAGACCCGCGGCTTGGAGATGAAGCGCGCCATGGACAAGCTCGACCTGCTGGTGGTGGTCGACCCCTACCCTTCGGCCACCGCGGCCATGGCCGCCATGCCCGGCCGGTCCGAAGACCTGAACCCGAACCGTGCGGTCTATCTGCTGCCCGCCGCCACGCAATTCGAAACCAGTGGTTCGTGCACGGCATCCAACCGCTCGCTGCAGTGGCGCGAGAAGGTGATCGAGCCGCTGTGGGAGAGCCGCTCGGACCACATGATCATGTACCAGTTCGCGCAGAAGCTGGGCTTCGACAAGGAACTGGTCAAGAACTACAAGCTGCAGAAGGTGCAGGGCATGGACGAGCCCGTGGTCGAGGACATCCTGCGCGAGATCAACCGCAGCGTCTGGACCATCGGCTACACCGGCCAGAGCCCCGAGCGCCTGAAGGCGCACATGAAGAACATGCACCTGTTCGACGTGAAGACCCTGAAGGCCAAGGGCGGCAAGGACAAGGACACCGGCTACGACTTCACCGGCGACTACTTCGGCCTGCCCTGGCCCTGCTACGGCACGCCCGAGCTCAAGCACCCGGGTTCGTCCAACCTGTATGACACTTCCAAACATGTCATGGATGGCGGTGGGTGTTTCCGCGCCAACTTCGGCGTCGAAAAGGACGGCCAGAACCTGCTGGCCGAGGATGGCTCGCACTCGCTGGGCTCCGACATCACCACCGGCTACCCCGAGTTCGACCATGTGCTGCTCAAGAAGCTCGGTTGGTGGGACGAGCTCACCGACGCCGAGAAGAAGGCCGCCGAGGGCAAGAACTGGAAGACCGACCCCACGGGCGCCATCATCCGCGTGACCATGAAGAACCACGGCTGCCACCCCTTCGGCAACGCCAAGGCGCGCGCCGTGGTGTGGAACTTCCCCGATGCCATCCCGCAGCACCGCGAGCCGCTGTACGGCACCCGGCCCGACCTGATGGCCAAGTACCCCACGCACGACGACAAGAAGGCCTTCTGGCGCCTGCCCACGCTCTACAAGAGCGTGCAGGACAAGAACATCGCCGACAAGGTGCACGAAAAATTCCCGCTGATCCTGACCTCGGGCCGGCTGGTCGAGTACGAAGGTGGCGGCGAGGAAACCCGCTCCAACCCCTGGCTGGCCGAACTGCAGCAGGAGTCCTTCGTGGAGATCCACCCCAAGACCGCTGGCGAGCGCGGCGTGCGCAACGGCGAGCGGGTGTGGCTCAGCTCGCCCACGGGCGCCCGCATCAATGTGCAGGCCATGGTGACCGAGCGCGTGGCGCCGGACACCGTATGGATGCCGTTCCACTTCTCGGGCCACTGGCAGGGCGTGGACATGCTGGCGCACTACCCCAAGGGCGCGGCGCCCGTGGTGCGCGGCGAGGCCGTGAATACGGCCACCACCTATGGCTACGACAGCGTGACCATGATGCAGGAAACCAAGACCACGATCTGCAACGTGGAACGCGCGTGAACGCGCAGCAGCGACCAGGAGACACCCCATGGCACGAATGAAATTCATCTGCGATGCAGAGCGCTGCATCGAATGCAACGGCTGCGTCACCGCCTGCAAGAACGAGCACGAAGTGCCCTGGGGCGTGAACCGCCGCCGCGTGGTCACCCTGAACGACGGCGTGCCGGGCGAAAAATCCATCTCGGTGGCCTGCATGCACTGCAGTGACGCACCCTGCATGGCGGTGTGCCCCGTGAACTGCTTTTACCGCACCGACGAGGGCGTGGTGCTGCACGACAAGGACGTCTGCATCGGCTGCGGCTACTGCAGCTATGCCTGCCCGTTCGGCGCCCCCCAGTTCCCATCGCAGGGCACCTTCGGCGTGCGCGGCAAGATGGACAAGTGCACCTTCTGCGCCGGTGGTCCCGAAACACACGGCAGCCAGGCCGAGTTCGAGAAATACGGCCGCAACCGCCTGGCCGAAGGCAAGCTGCCGGCCTGCGCCGAGATGTGCTCCACCAAGGCCCTCCTGGCCGGCGATGGCGATGTGGTGGCGGACATCTTCCGCAACCGCGTGGTGCAGCGCGGCAAGGGTGCCGAGGTCTGGGGCTGGGGCACGGCCTACGGCTCCAAGCAGGCCGGCCAACCGACCCCGGGAGCCAAGTCATGACCGGGCGCACGGCACGGATCCTCTGCGCAGCCTGCGGGCTGCTGGCGCTGGCGGCCTGCACCGAGAAGCCGCAGACCGGCGGCGGCGTGCGCATCGATGCGCCGCCGCACGCCGGCACGGGCAGCAACTTCACCCAGCCCGGCTGGAAGGCCGGCGACAAGACCGGCTGGGAGCAGCAGCTCAAGGCGCGCCAGCAGTACGGCCAGAACGAATACACCCGTAGCACCCGCTAGAGCGAGGCCTGCCATGAAAACCATCCTGTGCAGCATGGCCCTGTGTGCCGGACTGGCCTGGGGCACGGCGGCAGCCCAGGCGCCGGCGGCCTCCGCCGCCGCTCCAATGGCCCCGGCTACCCCTGCAGTGGCGCCTGCGGTCGGTGGCATCCAGAGCCAGAACATCTTCCAGGTCAAGCCCGATGCCAGCGAGGAGCCGGGCTATGCCCAGCAGACCAACGGCGAGCGTGCCAAGGTGCAGCCGGGCAACAACGCGCCGATGTGGCGCCAGGTGGGCGAGGGCGTCACGGGCTACAGCAGCCTGCCCAAGAGCCAGGCGCCCGAGGCCGGCAACCTGATCCAGCCCTTCGTGCAATACCCCGGTTCGCGCGTGACCAACGCGGGCGAGGCCTGGCGCCAGGTGCGCAACCAGTGGATCATCCCTTACGGCGGCGCGCTGCTGCTCATCGTGGCGGGTGCCATCGCGCTGTTCTACTGGCGCAAGGGCATGATGAAGCTGCACGGCGCCGAGACTGGCCGCAAGATCGAGCGCTTCACCCCCTTCGAGCGCTCGGCCCACTGGGCCAATGCCATCGCCTTCGTGGCGCTGGCGATCTCGGGCCTGGTCATGGCCTTCGGCAAGTTCTTCCTGCTGCCCATCCTGGGCGGCACGCTGTTCGGCTGGCTGGCCTACGTGCTCAAGAATGTCCACAACTTCGCCGGGCCCCTGTTTGCGGTGTCGCTGGTCATCGTGTTCTTCACCTTCCTCAAGGACAACCTGCCCCGCAGGGAAGACATCACGTGGCTGGCCAAGGGCGGTGGAATGCTGTCGGGCAAGGAGGTGCCATCGCATCGCTTCAATGCGGGCGAGAAGGTCGTCTTCTGGGGCGGCGTGCTGGGCCTCGGCTTCATTGTGGTCGCCTCGGGCCTGGTGCTGGACATGCTGATTCCAGGACTGCTCTATGAGCGCGGCACCATGCAGATTGCGCACATGGTCCACGCCGTGGCCACGGTGGTGATGATGGTGATGTTCATGGGCCACATCTACATGGGGACCATCGGCATGCAGGGTGCCTACAAGGCCATGAGGACCGGCTATGTGGACGAAACCTGGGCCAAGGAGCACCACGAGCTCTGGTACGACGATATCCGGGCCGGCAAGATCCCCCCGCAACGCAGTGCCGCCGCCACGGGCGAGGCCCCTGCAGCCAAGCCCGTTCAGGCATGAGGTTCACCATGACGATGCACCCTTTCATTCGCCCATCGCTGCTGGCCCTGTGCGCCGCGTGCGCCTGCAGTGCCGCACTGGCCAAGTTGCCGCCGCCCTCGCCCGAGGCGGCCGCCAAGGCGGCCGAAGCCGCTGCCAAGGCGGCATGGGCCGGCAAGGTCGGCAGCTACAAGCTGTGCCAGTCGCAGGACCGGGTCGCGGCGCACTACCGCAAGACCAACGCCGCTGCCAAGCCCGCAGCCGCAGGGGGCGCAGCCTGTGCGGACCCTGGCCCCTTTGCCTACACGCCCCCCGCAGCCAAGCCCATCGAGGCGGCCGGTGCGCACTCGCCACCGGGCACGGCCAGCAGCCCGCCCAGCACGCAGGCACCTTCGGCAGCCGCTTCGGCGCCCAAGTCCTGAGCACCGCCCGGCACAGGCGGGTGCCAGCCCGCTGCAGCTTGCGGGGATGGGGTACGCTGTGCCCATGAGCACGCCCCTGTCCGCCCCCATGACTCCCCGCCTGCCACGGCTGACCCAGGCGCAGGCGCCGCTGACGCACCGTATCGAAGCGGTCAACGAGCATGGCGAGCGCGAACAGCTGTCCATTCCGGCCGAGCGTCCGCTGACCGTGTACGTCGACAAGCGCGAGCTGGTCACGCTGATGACGCTGGGCGCGCACCCCGAGTTGCTGGTGCTGGGCTACCTGCGCAACCAGCGCCTGGTGGAGTCGGTGCAGGACATTGAGTCGATCACCGTGGACTGGGATGTCAACGCCGCCGCCGTGCGCACGCGCCACGGCATCGCGCGCATCGAGGAGCGCACGGCCAGCAAGGTGGTCACCACCGGCTGCGGCCAGGGCAGTGTGTTTGGCGGCCTGATGGACGAGGTGGACCGCATCGTGCTGCCCGAGGCGCGGCTCACCCAGGCCCAGCTGTATGGCATCGTCAATGCCATCCGCCTCAAGGAGAGCACCTACAAGTCGGCCGGCTCGGTGCACGGCTGCGCGCTGTTCCAGGGCGAGGAACTGCTGGTCTTCGTCGAGGACGTGGGCCGCCACAATGCCATCGACACGATCGCGGGGTGGATGTGGATGGCCGCCGGGGACGCGGCACCGATGGCGGGCGCCGACAAGGTGTTCTACACCACCGGCCGGCTGACCAGCGAGATGGTCATCAAGTCGGCCCAGATGGGCGTGCCCATCGTGGTCTCGCGCAGCGGCATGACGCAGATGGGGCACGCCGTGGCCGAGCAACTGGGCCTGTGCGCCATCGGCCGCGCCACCAACCGGCGCTTCGTCTGCTACAGCGGCGTGCAGCGGCTGGTGCTGCAGCCCGAGCTGGCGCAGTCCCCGGCCGTGGTCCCCGGCGCGCAAGCCCGCAGGGTGGAGCCGGACACCGCATCCTGACATCGGGCGGCCCCGCGCCAATGGCATGATTGGGCACCATGCGACACCAGAAACCCATCCATGCCTGGGCCGACACCCTGCCCAGCCAGTTTGGCCCCTATGACCCCGACGAAGTGCCGGGCGTGCATGACATTCCCGTGCCCGACGGGCTTGGCGAGGCCGTTGCGCCCACAACCCCGGCGCCCCTTCCGGCCGAGTCGGCGGCCCCGCCACGCCTGCCGCTGGGACGCTGGCTGCTCGAAGGGCTGCGTGCTGCCCTGCTGCGGGTGCCGCGCACCGGCGCTGCCGTGCCCACGCCCCTGCAGCTGATCGTGCTGGTGCTGCTGTGCAGCGGGGTGCTGCTGGCGCTGGAGCGCCTGCACGTGGCGGGCCCGGCCAGCTTCAACCTGCGCGGTTGGCTGCTGTCGTGGTGGTCGCTGCCTTGGCTCGCCTGGTGCGCCTGGTGGGCCATCTCGGCATCCCGGCACAAGGGCAGGCCGGCACCGGTGACCGGGGGCCTGGCGGCCTGGCTGGCGCTTACGAGCGTGGCTGTCCTGCCCTCTTCGGTCGCTGCCTATTCGCTGATGGCGCTTGGAGCCCACCAGCCCCAGCGCTGGTCCTCGGGCCACTGGCCCACCGTGTTCTGGGCCATCTACGCCACCACGGTCGTGTGGATGGTGGTGGCCGACGTCGGCGTGCTGTCGCGCTTCGTGCGCTCGCGTGTGCGCACGGCACTGTATGGGCTGGTTCTGGTCGGGGTGGTCGCCGTGGGCATGCTCTACGCATCCAGCCAGTCGTGGCTGCCGGCCCCCGATCGTGCCGATGGCGATACCCCGGCCCCTGCGCGCCTGCACCTGTCGCAGTCGCTGTTCGAATCCCAGCAGGACCTGCTGCAGCAGCAGGCCGAGGCCCTGGTGGCCGAACGCCCCGGGGTCACCGATGTCTATGCCCTGGTGTTCGCCCCCTACGCCCGCGAGAACGTGTTCCGCCGCGAGAGCACCATGGTCAGCCAGGTCGTGCAGGAGCGTTTCGATGCCCAGGGCCGCGTGCTGCACCTGCTCAACCACGCCGAAACCGCCGACACCCATGTCTGGGCCACGCCCGAGAACCTCGATCGCGCGGTGAACGCGCTGGCCGCGCGCATGGACAGGGAGAACGATGTGCTCGTGGTCTACATGACCTCGCACGGCGCCCAGAACCACCAGCTCGCGGCCTCGCACTGGCCGCTGGAAGTGCCGCCCATCAGCCCCGATATGCTGCGCGAGGCGCTGGACGCGGCCGGCATCCGCCACCGCGTGATCGCAATCTCGGCCTGCTACTCGGGCGGCTGGATCGACACCCTGGCCACGCCTTCCACGCTGATCATGACGGCCGCTGATGCGACCCACACCTCCTACGGCTGCGGCGCGCTGTCGGAGCTGACCTTCTTCGGCCGGGCTGTGTTCGACGAACAGCTGCGCAGCACGCTTTCCTTCGAGGAGGCGTTCAAGAAGGCCGTGCCGCTGATCCAGCAGCGCGAGGTCGAGGCCGGCAAGAGCGACGGCTTCTCCAACCCGCAGATTCGCGTGGGCGCCGAGATCGGTCCGGTGCTCAAGGGCCTGGAAGAGCGCCTGAACGCCGCGCCCCGCTGAGGCGATGGCTCTTAAAGGGCCTGCGCGCCGGCTGGAAATGTTTCATTGCCGTGGATTGGCGGGCTTTTGCGCTAATGTCACGCCCATGAACCTCTCTTTTATCCGCCTGGGCTGGCGCACCCTGCTGCGCGACCTGCGCGCGGGCGAGCTGCGCCTCCTGGTCGTGGCCGTCACATTGGCCGTTGCCGCACTCACCTCCGTGGGCTTCTTTGCCGACCGCCTGCAAGGGGGGCTGCAGCGCGATGCCCTGCAATTGCTGGGTGGCGATGCCGTGGTGGCCAGCGACAACCCCACGCCCGCCGCCTTCGTGGAACGCGCCAAGGCCCTGGGGCTGCAGAGCGTGACCACCCTGGGCTTTCCCACCATGGGGCGGGCCAGCGACGACAAGGGCGGCGCCAGCAAGCTGGTGGCCTTGAAAAGCGTGCAGCCGGGCTATCCGCTGCGCGGCACCCTCACCGTGGCCGTGGGCCCGGGCGCGGCCGAGCAGACCACGCGCGACATCCCGGCGCGCGGCGAGGTGTGGGTGGACGCGCCGCTGCTCGAATCGCTGGGCCTGGCCATGGGCGACATGCTGCTGCTGGGCGATGCGCAGTTGCGCATCGCCCGCATCATCGTCATCGAGCCGGACCGGGGCGCCGGTTTCATGAGCTTTGCGCCGCGCGTCATGCTCAACGAGGCCGACGTGCCGGCCACCGGCCTGGTGCAGCCCGCCAGCCGCCTGACCTACCGCTTTGCCGTGGCCGGTCCGGCACCCGCCGTCAAGGACTTCAGCCAGTGGGCTGCCGACGAGGCCAAGAAGCCCGAGCAGCACGGCCTGCGCGTCGAGTCGCTGGAAAGCGGCCGCCCCGAGATGCGCCAGACGCTGGACCGGGCGCAGAAGTTCCTGAGCCTGGTGGCCCTGCTGGCCGCGCTGCTCTCGGCCGTGGCCGTGGCACTGGCCGCGCGCGGCTTTGCCGCCGACCACCTCGACGCCTCGGCCATGCTGCGCGTGCTGGGCCAGAGCCAGCGCACCATCGCCGGTGCCTACACCACCGAGTTCGCGCTGATCGGCCTGTTCGCCAGCGCCCTGGGCGTGGCCGTGGGCTACCTGGTGCACTATGTCTTCGTGCTGCTGCTGGCGGGCCTGGTGGAGTCGACCCTGCCCGCCGCCAGTCTGTGGCCCGTGGCCTTCGGCCTGGGCATGGGGCTCACGCTGCTGTTCGCCTTTGGCCTGCCGCCCGTGCTGCAGCTGGCCCAGGTGCCGCCGCTGCGCGTGATTCGGCGCGATGTGGGCGGGCTCAAGCCGGCGTCGCTTGCCGTGCTGGGCGTGGGCGTTGCCGGCTTTGCGGCCCTGTTGCTGGCCGTGAGCAGCGACATCAAGCTGGGATTGATCGCCGTGGGCGGTTTTGCCGCTGCCGTGGCGCTGTTCGCGGGCCTGAGCTGGGTGGCCGTCAAACTTTTGCGCCGCAGCGTCAACGAGGCCACCGCGCCGCGCTGGCTGGTGCTGGCCACGCGGCAGATCTCCGCGCGCCCGGCCTATGCCGTGGTGCAGGTCAGCAGCCTGGCCGTGGGCCTGCTGGCGCTGGTGTTGCTGGTGCTGTTGCGCACCGACCTCATCAGCAGCTGGCGCCAGGCCACGCCGCCCGATGCGCCCAACCGCTTCGTGATCAACGTCATGCCCGAGCAGGCCGACGCCTTCCAGCAAAACCTCAAGGACGGCGGCGTCAAGCGCTACGACTGGTACCCCATGATCCGCGGCCGCCTGCTGGCCGTGAACGGCAAGGCCGTGGGCCCGGCCGACTACACCGACGACCGCGCCAAGCGCCTGGTGGACCGCGAATTCAACCTCTCCACCGCCGTGCAGCAGCCGCCCCACAACCAGGTGGTGGCGGGCAAATGGACCGAGAACGAGCAGGGCGCCATCAGCGTGGAAGAGGGCATTGCCGAAACCCTGGGCCTGAAGATGGGCGACCGGCTGCAGTTCGACATCGGCGGCGTGCAGAACGAGGCGCGCATCACCAGCCTGCGCAAGGTGGACTGGGGCTCCATGCGCGCCAACTTCTTCGTGATGTACCCGGTGGAGCAGCTCGAAGGCGTGGCCGTGACCTACCTGGCGGCCTACCGCGCACCCGACAAGGCCGGCTTTGACAACGCGCTGGTGCGCCAGTTCCCCAATATCACCAATGTGGACATGGGCGCCACCATCACCCAGGTGCAGCGCGTGCTGGACCAGGTGATCCGCGCGGTGGAGTTCCTCTTCGCCTTCACGCTGGCTGCCGGCCTGGTGGTGCTGTTTGCCGCCGTGACGGCCACGCGCGAGGAGCGTGCGCGCGAGTTCGCCATCATGCGCGCCGTGGGCGCACGCGCCAGCCTGCTGCGCCAGGTGCAGCGCGCCGAGCTCATGGGCGTGGGCCTGCTCGCGGGCTTCCTGGCCAGCACGGTGGCCGTGGTCGTGGGCTGGGCGCTGGCGCGCTTCGTGTTCGACTTCACCTGGACGGCATCGCCCTGGGTGCCGCTGGCAGGCGCCGTTGCTGGCGCCGTGCTGGCGCTGGCGGCGGGCTGGTGGGGGCTGCGCGATGTGCTGCGCCGCCCGGTGGTGGAGACGCTGCGCCGCGCAGCGGAGTAGGGCCGCACGCAGGCAACCCTTGGCAGCCCGGCGAGGTCTCCTTCCGGTGCATTGGCAAGGGCGGCTTGCAAGTGAGAGATACGAACATCCCTGTTCTTACAATCAAGCTCGCCAGACATGCCTGGCGCAGACTGTGACCCCATGGACGACGACACCCCCGACAACACCACTCCCGCCACCACACCTTTTGAATGGATCGGCGGCGAACAGCGCGTGCGCGCCCTGGTCGAGCGCTTCTACGACCTGATGGACCTGGAGCCGGGCTATGTCGAGCTGCGCGCCGCACACGGCAGCGACCTCGCCAGCGCGCGGCAAAAGCTGTTCTGGTTCCTCTGCGGCTGGCTGGGCGGGCCGTCCTACTACACCGACCAGTTCGGCCACCCGCGCCTGCGTGCGCGCCACATGCCGTTTTCCATCGGCCCGGAGGAGAGCCGGCAGTGGGTGGCCTGCATGGACCAGGCCATGGGCGAGACGGGCGTGCCCGAGGCGCTGCGCACGCGCTTGCGCGAAAGCTTCACCGGCACGGCGGACTGGATGGTCAACCAGCCCCTGGTGGCCAGGAAGCTGATGTAAAAATCGGTTGGGCTCCAGAGTGCGCCCGCAGGCATACTGCGAGTCCATTCCATTGAAGGAGCCCGCGCCATGAAGCGTTCTCTTGTGCTTGCCGCCAGCCTGCTGGCCTGTGCCCTGACGCATGCCCAGCCGGCCCCCGCCGCTGGCGACACCTGGAGCAACGTGCCGCCTGCCTCGGACGACCGCTTCACCAACCCCAAGAGCAAGCTCTACGCCGGGCCCAACGGCTGGCACAACTTCGGCGAGGTGCGGGCCGAGGTGGCCAATGCCGCCAAGAGCCGCTATGCCTTCAAGACCGGGCTCAACTACCTTGCGACCCCCAAGGCCTTCGTGTTTGCCACCAACTCCCAGACGCAACTGGTCGAGGTGGACTTTGGCACCGACCGCCCCGCACCGGGCGCCTACGAGGTGGCGGCCAAGCCGGACCCGGCCCAGAAAAAGCTGCGGGTCTCGCTGGCCGACGCATCGGGCGGCAAGCTCTTGGGCTGGCAGAGCGGCGACAAGGCCGGCACCGTGGCGGTGTCCAGGGTCAACGGCTACCTGTATTTCAGCGCGCGCAACCTGCGCCTGGCGCCTGTGGGCATGGGCAACACGGGCGATCTCAAGCAGCCCATGTCGCTGGGCTTCGAGGGCGCAGTGGCGCCCGAATGAATCTTTTGAAGGGAGAACGGCTGTCCATGTCCTGCGATGAACGGTTTGCACAGGAGGCCCAGGCACTGGGTTACCGCTTCGACGGCGAGATCAAGATCGGCGGCAATTACGTGCCTTTGGTGCGCGATGGCCGCCACCTCTACCTGAGCGGCCAGATCCCGCGCGTGGGCGACACCGTGGTGGTCACCGGTGCCGCCGGCACCGATGCCTCGCTGCAGGACGCGCAACGCGCCGCCAAGGTCTGCGCCATGCGGGCGCTGGCGCTGCTGCAGCGCGCCCTGGGCACGCTCGACGCCGTCACGGCCGTGCTGCGCATCACCGTCTACGTGCAGTCGGCGCCCGGCTTCACGCAGCAAAGCGAGGTGGCCGATGGCGCCTCGGAACTGCTCTACCGTGTGCTCGGCCCGGTGGGGGCGCACACGCGCACCTCGGTCGGGGTGCTGCAGCTGCCCAAGAATGCCACCGTCGAAGTGGACCTGATCGCTGCAGCCGATTGACACCGGGGCGCAGTGCGCGCGCCCCCTGCCTTCACGGGCCACTGCCCATGGCGCGCATGCGCCTATGGACTGCGGGGCCCCACGGGCTGCAGCAGCACCAGCAGCGCACCCGCTCCGCCATCGACGGGCCGCGCCTGCACGAAGGCCAGCACCTCGTTCTTCTGCACCAGCCAGCGCTGCACCCGGCCCTTGAGCACGGGGCTCTTGCCGGGTGAGCCCAGGCCCTTGCCATGCACCACGCGCACGCAGCGCAGCCCATTGCGGTGGGACTGGCGGATGAACTGGCCCAGGGCCTCGCGCGCCTCGTCCACGCGCAGGCCATGCAGGTCGAGCTGGCCCTGGATGCTCCAGTAGCCTGAGCGCAGCCGCTGCGTGACCTGCACGCCGATGCCGGGGCGCCGGTAGCTCAGCGCGTCGTCGGTGTCGAGCAGGGTGCTCACGTCGAAGTCGTCGCTGATGGATTCGAGCAGCACGCGCTCCTCGTCCAGCCAGTGCTGCAGCGGCAGCGGCTGGGGCAGGCGGCGCTGCAGGCGCGCCAGGTTGCGCACGCGCAGCGGGGTGATGGGGCCCACGCTGCGGCTGAACAGTTGCTGCTCGGCCTCGGCGCGGGCGGCGGCCTCGCGCCGGGCCTTCTCTTCGGCCTGCTCGCGCTCGTGCTGCTCGCGCAGCTGGCGCGCCACCGTGGCCAGCTCCTGCAGGTCGGCGATGCGTTGGCCGGCGCGCCGGGGCGCGGGGGGCGCCCGCCGAGGGGGCTTTGCCGCGGGGGCAGGTGCGGCGGCGGGCGGCCGGGGCACGCGCGCCGGTCGGGCGGCCGCCAGGCGGGCCGCTGCCGATGCGCGCCGGGCGGCGCGCGTGGGTTCGGGCACCGGCGGGGCCGGGGCGGGCAGGGCGGCTGCCAGGCTGGGGGGTAGGGCCTCCTTGCCCGCACTATCGGCGGCGCGGGCCAGGGCGGTCTGCAGTGCGGTGGGCGCTCTGGGGGGGGCGGTGGGCGGGCGCGCCGGTGGTACGGGGCTCACAGCAGCCCCTTCTCGGCCATCGACAGCGCCTGCCCCGGGGCCACGATGACATGGTCGAGCACGCGCACGTCGATCAGCGCCAGTGTGGTCTTGAGCGTCTGGGTCAGCGCCTCGTCGGCGCGGCTGGGCTGCACGCTGCCGCTGGGATGGTTGTGGGCCAGCACCACGGCGGCGGCCTGGTGGTGCAGGGCGCGCAGCACCACCTCGCGCGGGTAGACGCTGGCCTGGGTCAGCGTGCCGCGGAACAGCTCTTCGAGCGCCAGCAGCCGGTTCTGGTTGTCGAGGAACAGTACGGCGAACACCTCGTGCCCCTTGGCCGCCAGGTGCAGCTGCAGGTAGTGCTTGACGGCGTCGGGCGAGTCGAACACCTCGCGCTCGCGCAACTGCTGGGCCAGGGCACGGCGCGCCAGCTCCAGCACGGCCACCAGCTCGGCGCGCTTGGCGGGCCCCAGGCCCTTGATGCGCGCCAGGTCCTCCGCACTGGTGTGCAGCAGGCCGGCAATGCCGCCAAAACCGCCCGTGGGCTTGCCGCTGGCGGCATCGCGCACCGGCGGGTCGAGCAGCTCCTGCGCCATCTGCAGCACGCCCTTGCCCACGATGCCGGTGCGCAGCAGGATGGCCAGCAGCTCTGCATCGGCCAGCGCGGCGGGGCCGCGCGCGAGGAGTTTTTCGCGCGGCTGGGCGTCCGGGGGGAGGTCTTTGATGGCCATGGCGTGCAGAGGGTTAGGGGGCTCTCGGACACCCAGCCATGGGGGATTGCCCGTTTTTCTACAATAGAGGCCAGTTTATCGGGACTTTCATGACCTCTACCGCCACAGCCCTTCCCACCGTACAGCCGGGCTCCTTTCTCACGCTGCACTATCGCCTGGCTGGTCCGGCGGGGGATGTGATCAACACCTTTGCCGACAAGCCGGCCACGCTGTCGCTGGGCACGGGCGAGCTGTCGCCTGCCATGGAGCAGCACCTGCTGGGCCTGGTGGAGGGCACGCGCGCCACCTTCGAGCTGCCTGCGGGCGCAGCCTTCGGCGAGCGCAACCCCGACATGCAGCAGTGGGTGGCCAAGAAGCTGCTCAACGAGCTGGGCAGTGCCGACGAAAAATACAGCCCCGGCGATGTGGTGCAGTTCCCCACCCCCGACGGCATGGGCAGCTATGCCGGTGCGGTGATGCAGGTGCGCGAGGACGGCGCCGTGCGCTTCGACTTCAACCACCCGCTGGCCGGCCAGCCCGTCACCTTCGAAGTCCATGTGATCGGAATCCTCTGATGCAGACCCCGCAAGAAATCCTGCTGGCCGAGCCGCGCGGCTTTTGCGCCGGCGTGGACCGCGCCATCGAGATCGTCGAGCGCGCGCTGCAGAAGTTCGGCCGCCCGATCTACGTGCGCCACGAGATCGTGCACAACACCTACGTGGTCAACGACCTCAAGGAAAAGGGCGCGATCTTCATCGAAGACCTGGCCGACGTGCCCCCGGGCGCGACGCTGATCTTCAGCGCCCACGGTGTGAGCAAGGCCGTGCAGGAAGAGGCCGTGGCGCGGGGCTTTTCGATCTTCGACGCGACCTGCCCGCTGGTGAGCAAGGTGCATGTGGAGGTGGCCAAGCTGGCCAAGGAAGGCTACGAGTTCATCATGATCGGCCACAAGGGCCATCCCGAGGTGGAGGGCACCATGGGCCAGCTCGACCACGGCATCCACCTGGTGGAGGACGTGGAGGACGTGGCCCATGTGCAGCCCAGGCAGACCGCCAAGCTCGCCGTGGTCACCCAGACCACCCTGAGCGTGGACGACGCCGCCGAAATCTCGGCCGCCGTGCGCGCGCGCTTTCCGCAGGTGCGCGAGCCCAAGCACCAGGACATCTGCTACGCCACGCAGAACCGGCAGGACGCCGTCAAGGTGCTGAGCCCGCAAGTGGATGTGGTCATCGTCGTGGGCAGCCCCACCAGCTCCAACAGCAACCGCCTGCGCGAGCTGGCCGCCAAGCTGGGCACCACGGCCTACATGGTCGACAGCGCCGAAGAACTGCAGGCCGAGTGGTTTACTGGCGTGGCGCGCGTGGGCCTCACGGCCGGCGCATCGGCCCCCGAAATCCTGGTCAAACAGGTGATCGACCGCATCAAGGCGCTGGGCGCCGTGTCGGTGCGCACCATGTCGGGCATCGAGGAAACCATCAAGTTCCCGCTGCCCAAGGGCCTCAAGATCGATGCCGCCACGGGCTTCGAGATCCAGGAGCGCCAGCCCGAAACCGGGCCGGCCGGCCATTGAAGCAGCGCAAGTAGGCGCTTACAACGCCACTGCCGGACCGCTCCACAGGTCCAGCGGCGGGTCGGCCGCCACCGCGCGCAGGATGTCGGTGCGCGAGATGAAGCCGGTGAGGCGGCCCGAGTCGTCGGTCACCGGCAGGCCGGGCAGGCCGGTCTCCAGCAGCACGGCCGCCACGCGGCGCAGTTCGGTGTCGGCGGCCACGGCGGGCACGGGGCTCACCATCACTTCCGCCACGGGGCGGCGGGCCAGGTCGATGGCCTGCTTCACGGCGCCGGGTTCGGGCAGCAGGTCCAGCGGCGCCATGTCGGCGCGCAGCAGCAGGCCCACCACGCGGCCCTGGGCGTCCACCACCGGCGCCTGCGCCACATGGTGCTCGGCCAGCGTCTGCCAGGCCGCGTTGACCATGGCATCGGGCTGCACGGTCAGGGCCTCCTGGGTCATCACGTCGCTCACCAGCGTCAGCGGCTTGCGCGCCTGCTGGGGGCCTTGTTCGGTCTGGGCATAGGCGCTCACCGCGTCCTGCAGGCGCAGGTTCAGCGGCAGGGCCACGGGGTGTGCCAACGGGGCTGGCACCTCGGGTTGGGCCTGTTCATCCAGCGAACGGGTGCGCAGGGCCTGGGGGCGCTGCACGCGCCGCACCGGTGCAATGGTGGCCAGGTTTTCCGCCCCGCCACGGTACATCTGCCCTGACGGGCCGAACACGAAGAACATGCAAGCAACCTCCTGCGGGCATGCCTGCAACGAGCGGCTGCCCATGCCCATGTTATCGGCAGCAAAAAGGCCTGGGCACAGCCCAGGGTGTATCCGTGTGTGTGCTGCGGCACGGGGTGGGGCATCTACACTCGTCCATTGTCCTGAATTCGAGCACCCCATGATCGACCGCGCCGCCATCTCCGCCGCCCGCACCCAGCTGGCTTCCCGCCCCGACTTCCTGCGCACCACGCCGCTGCTGCGCCTGAGCGGCCGATCCCTGGGCGTGGACTGCGCCGAGGTCTGGCTCAAGCTCGAGCACCTGCAGGTGGGCGGCAGCTTCAAGGCGCGCGGCATGCTGTACCGCCTGCTGGCCAACCCCGTGCCCGAGAGCGGCGTGATCATCGCCTCCGGCGGCAACGCCGGCATCGCCGTGGCCGCGGCTGCCAAGGCCCTGGGCGTGCGCTGCGAGGTCTTCGTGCCCGAGGTCTCGCCCGAGGCCAAGCGCGCGCGGCTGCGCGCCCTGGGGGCCGACGTGGTCGTCACCGGCGCGGCGTATTCCGAAGCCTTCGAGGCCTGCGTGGCGCGCCAGAAGACCACCGGCGCCCTGCAGGCCCATGCCTACGATCAGCCCGAGGTGGTGGCCGGCGCGGGCACGTTGGCGGCCGAGATCGAGGAGCAGGGCGGCCGCCTGCCCGACACCGTTCTCGTCAGCGTGGGCGGCGGCGGCCTGATCGGCGGCGTGGCCGCCTGGGTGGAAAGCCGTGCCCATGTGGTGGCGCTGGAGCCCGAACGTGCGCCCACCCTGCACGCGGCCCGTGCCGCCGGCATGCCGGTGGACGTGGAGGTGGGCGGCATCGCCGCCGACTCGCTGGGCGCGCGCCGCATCGGCGCCATCGGCTGGGAGGTGAGCCAGCGCCATGTGCACGAATCGCTGCTCTTGCCCGACGAGGCCATCCGCTCGGCCCAGCAGTGGCTGTGGAAGGAGCTCAAGCTGGCGGTAGAACCTGCGGCTGCGCTGGGCCTGGCGGCCCTGCAGACCGGCGCCTACAAGCCCCAGCCGCAGGAGACCGTGGCGATGATCCTCTGCGGCGCCAATTTCGATCCCGCGAACCTGTAACCCCCTGAGTCGCTTCGCGCCTTCCCCCTGAAAGGGGGACGCCCCCAGTGCGGCGGGGCGGCCCTTGCACGGGGGCACTGGCTTGGGGCGCGCCAGTTGCAAAGCTTGCGCGCGATGCTTGCCGCGATCACCCTGAATCAGGCTTTTTTGCCAGCCCTCTAAAATCGCACCATGCTAGACATTCTTCTTCTCCGCAAAGACCTCGACACCGCCATCGCGCGCCTGGAAACCCGCAAGAAGCCCCAGGCCTTCCTGGACGTGGCCGCCTTCCAGGGCCTGGAATCCGAGCGCAAGACCCTGCAGTCACGCACCGAAGAGCTGCAGTCGCAGCGCAACCAGCTGTCCAAGCAGGTCGGCATGCTGATCAGCCGCGGCGACAAGGACGCTGCCGAGGCTGCCAAGGCCCAGGTCACGGCCATGAAGGCGGAGCTGGAGCAATCGGCCGCCCGCCTGGAGCAGATCCAGTCCGAACTGCTGGCCATGCTGGTCGCCGTGCCCAACCTGCCGCACGAGAGCGTGCCTGTGGGCTCGGACGAGTCGGGCAACGTCGAGGTGCGCCGCTGGGGCACGCCCGGCACCTACGCCTTCGAGGTTAAGGACCATGTGGACGTGGGCACGCCCCTGGGCCTGGATTTCGACATGGGCGTCAAGCTCTCGGGCTCGCGCTTCACGGTGATGAAGGGCTCCATCGCCCGCCTGCACCGCGCACTCGCCCAGTTCATGCTGGATGTGCAGACCCAGGAGCATGGCTACACCGAGTGCTATGTGCCCTACGCCGTCAATGCCGACTCGCTCAAGGGCACGGGCCAGTTGCCCAAGTTCGAGGGCGACCTGTTCGCCGCCAAGAAGGGCGGCCAGGACGGCGAGCCCGTGCCCGACAACGCGGCGCTCTACCTCATCCCCACCAGCGAGGTGCCGCTGACCAACTTCGTGCGCGACGTGATCGTGGCCGAGGCCGAGCTGCCGATCAAGCTCACGGCGCACACCCCGTGCTTTCGCTCGGAGGCCGGCAGCTACGGGCGCGACACGCGCGGCATGATCCGCCAGCACCAGTTCGACAAGGTCGAGATGGTGCAGATCGTGCACCCCGAGAAGAGCTACGAGGCGCTCGAAGCCATGACCGGCCACGCCGAAGCCGTGCTGCAAAAGCTCGGCCTGCCCTACCGCGTGATGAGCCTGTGCACCGGCGACATGGGTTTCGGCGCCGCCAAGACCTATGACCTCGAAGTCTGGCTGCCCGCGCAGAACACCTACCGCGAAATCAGCTCGGTGAGCAACTGCGAGGCCTTCCAGTCGCGCCGCCTGCAGGCGCGCTTCAAGAACGCCCAGGGCAAGAACGAGCTGCTGCACACCCTGAACGGCTCGGGCCTGGCCGTGGGCCGCACGCTCGTCGCCGTGCTCGAGAACTACCAGCAGGCCGACGGCAGCGTGGCCATCCCCGAGGTGCTGCGCCCCTACATGGGCGGCCTGGCCGTGCTGGCGCCGCAGGGCTGATGCAGGGCGGCTGCATTCCTTGAACGAGACGGGCCTACGGGCCCGTTTTCCATGCCCGCAAGGGGCAGCGGTGGCGCGGCAAGCAGCATCCTGCGCGTTGTGGTGCAATCCGCTTCCGATGCGGGCCGCCTTGCGGCGGCATCGCCACAACACCGACCCACCAGGACCGATTCCCATGACCTACCCCATGCACACCTCCAGCATCCCCGTGTTCCGCCAGATGCTGGGCGCTCTGAAGGACGTGCTCGCCAAGACCGAGGCCCATGCCACCGCGCGCAAGATTGAACCCGACGCGCTGCTGCAGGCCCGCCTGTACCCCGACATGTTCCCCATGGCGCGCCAGGTGCTGATCGCCTGCGACTTCGCCAAGGGCGTGTGCGCCCGCCTGGCTGGCGTCGAAGTCCCCTCGTTCCCGGACGGCGAACGCCCCGGCTTCGCCGAGCTCAACGAGCGCATCGACACCGTGCTGGTCTTCATCGAAGGCCTGCCCGCCGAGAACTTCGCCGAGGCCGCCACCCGCCAGATCACCCTGCAGCCCGGCACGCCGCGCGAAAAGCAGTTCCTGGGCCAGGCCTACCTGCTGCACTACGGCCTGCCGCAGTTCTTCTTCCACGTGACCACCACCTATGCCCTGGCGCGCCACAACGGGGTGGAGCTGGGCAAGAAGGACTACATGGGCAAGGCCTGATTTTCTTCGGCGCACTGCGCGGCCATTGCTGGCTGCCAAAAAAGCCTGCTATAATCGCAGGCTTCGACACATAGGAGAGGTGGCAGAGTGGTCGAATGTACCTGACTCGAAATCAGGCGTAGTGGCAACACTACCGTGGGTTCGAATCCCACCCTCTCCGCCACTGACAAGGCCCCGACGCTATTTCACCGTAGCTCGGGGCTTTTTCTTTTTCTGCGCCCTCGTTCAACCAAACCATGGCTGGACCGGTCTGGCCGTGCGCCGCCGATCCAGGACGGGAAGGCCCGGTGCGGCATTGCTGCACCTCACCCTTTTGTCGCTATCGCATTTGTCTTCTTCGTGTGAGAATTTGCAGCTGGATTCACCCTGGCTCGCCCATTTCTGCCGATCAAAGGACCTGTTCATGATGCTTCGTAAAACCGCCGCTGCCTTCGCTCTCGTCGCTGGTGCTGCCATGGTATTCCCCGCACACGCGGCCGACCCCGCCGTGTTCGATGCCGCCACGGGCCGCCTGAGCATGCCCATCCTGCAAATCGACAGCAGCCTGAAATTCCGCGACGTGGTGATCCAGCTGCTGTCTCCCGGCCAGTTGCAGCTCAATGATCCCAGCGTCGGTGCGGACATCAGCTTCAGCTCGACCGGCAACGTGCTGCGCATTCCGCAGCTGAGCTTTGGCGGCGCCCTCTACCCCGCCGTGAGCCTGACCAGCCCCGCCTTCTCGCTGGTGAGCTTCGGTGAGGCCGTGATCGACGGCGGTGCCACCGGCGGCACATACACGCTGGATGTCCGGGTCATGACCGAGGGCATCACCGTGCCGCCCATCACCATCAACAACGTGCCCAAGCCGGCCAACCAAGCCGAGTTCTGCAGCGACCCGGCCCTGCAGCAGGCGGTGATGCAGAACGCCGGCGTGGGCCAGGCCACCTGGACGATGACGGGCTGCAGCTTCAACGGCACCTCCGGCCGCATGACCGGGGTGCTGAACATCACCAGCCCGATTGCGCTGAGCATCCCGGTCACCGCAGACTACAGCTACCGCTGAGCGTCTTTCGTCCAGGGGGCAAATGCTCGCCATGGCCCGGGCCAGGCTGTGCTTTGCGCCTGGATCCAGTGCGTTGTGGCGCGCCCCCCGGACACGGCCGAAAAATTCCAGCCTCCGAGCACCCCTGGGGGCAGGCCCTCAGCCTGCCCCTGGCCCAGTTGCCTGCACCAGCGCCTTGCGCAAGGCCTTGGCAAAGCGCGGGTCCGTCACGGCGCCCACGTTGAAGCGCGACCAGCGCGAAGTCGCCGCAAAGTCCACCGAGAAGATGCGCCCCGGCGCCATGACGATCTTGCGCGGCAGCATTTCCTGCGCAAAGGCCAGCGAGTCCTGCACGCCCGGCAGGGCCACCCACTGGTACAGCGATTGCGGGTTGCGCGTGAACACCTCGGCGCCCACGGTGTCGAAGATCTGCAGCGCGCTCTGGGTGGCGGCGGCCAGGCGCTCGCGCAGGCGCTGGATGTGGCGCTGGTAGTGGCCCTCGCTCAGGATCACGTCCACCGTGCGCTCGCTGTACTCGGAGCTGCTCACGTGGATCAGTGCCTTGAGGTCGGCGATGTCGCTGGCCAGGTCGGCACCGCAGGCAATGAAACCCACGCGCAGCGCGGCCGAGAAGGACTTGGAGAAGCTGCCGATGTAGATCGTGCGTTCGAGCTGGTCCAGTGAGGACAGGCGTGGCGCGCTGGTGGGCTTGAAGTCGGCCAGCGGGTCGTTCTCGACGATCATCAGGTCGTACTTCTGCGCCAGCTGCAGCACCCGGAAGGCCTTGGCCGCCGTCAGGTCCGACCCCGTGGGGTTGTGCGCCACCGACTGGGTGAAGAAGAGGCGGGGCCGGTGGGTGATGAGCCGTTGCTCCAGCGCCTCCAGGTCGGGCCCGTCGGCCAGGCGCGGCACGCCCACGATGTGTGCGCCGGCCAGCTTGAGCTTGCCGAACAGCGGGTAGTAGCCCGGGTCGTCCACCAGCACCGGCGCCCCTGGCGGCACGAAGTAGCGGATGACGATGTCCATGGCCTCGTTGGCGCCATGCGTCAGCACGATCTGCCGCGGCTCGGTGCCTATGCCCAGGTCCCCGAGCTTGCGCACCAGGTGCTGGCGCAGCGGCTCGTAGCCAAAGCGGTTGCCATAGCGAAAAAGGGCTCCCAGGCCGGTGCGCACCACCTTGTGGTGGAACTTGTCCAGGCGCACATCGGCCAGCCATTCCACGGGCGGGAAGCCATCGCCCACGGCCAGCTCGCCGGGCTCGGACTTGAGCTGCTCGCGCATCAGCCAGACGATGTCCATGGCGCGGCCGAGCGAGCCGGCTTCCTCCTCCTTGGCCTGGGCCTTGGGCTGCGCGCGCACGAAGTAGCCCGAGCCCCGGCGCGGCTCGATCAGGCCGCGCGCCACCAGCATCTCGAAGGCCGCGACGATGGTGTTCTTGGCATAGCCATGCAACTGCGCCAGCTCGCGCAGCGAGGGCAGCTTGTCGCCCGCCTGGAAGGCTCCTTCGCGTATTTGCCGGTCGATGGAGTCGGCCAGGGTGAGGGTCAGCGAGGCGGTCTTTGGCGCGGCTTTCATGGGGCATTCGGAAGGGGTTGGCCAACTATGACACAGGCCATGTGTACCTGGACAGTTGACTCAACTGTCCCTTGAATCTGTACCCATTGCGGCTGGTACAGATGGCCTAGAGTCCGCACCATCGCTCACTGATTCACCTTTCCAGGACATCCCAACATGGTCGCCGACTCCCGCCTCCCCCACTTCCGCGCACTGAGCCCCGCACAGCGTTTCGAGCATGTGGTGCAGGCCGCCGGGCTCACGGCCGACGAGGCCGCGCTGCTCGGCCAGCCGGGCGCCCTGGGCGTGGAGCGGGCCAACGGCATGATCGAGAACGTCATCGGCACCTTCGAGTTGCCGTTGGCCGTGGCGGGCAACTTCCAGGTCAATGGCCGCGAGGTGCTGGTGCCCATGGTGGTGGAGGAGCCCTCGGTGGTGGCCGCCGCCTCCTACATGGCCAAGCTGGCACGCGAGTGCGGGGGCTTCCAGGCATCGAGCACCGGGCCGCTGATGCGCGCCCAGGTGCAGGTCATCGGCCTGGCGGACCCCCATGGCGCGCGCCAGGCCCTGCTGCTGCAGCGCGAGGCCATCCTGGCCGTGGCCAACAGCCGCGACAAGGTTCTGATCGGCCTGGGCGGCGGCTGCCGCGACATCGAGGTGCATGTGTTCGACGACGCGCCGCGCGGTGCCATGGTGGTCATGCACCTGATCGTGGACGTGCGCGACGCCATGGGCGCCAACACCGTCAACACCATGGCCGAGGCCGTCTCGCCGCTGGTGGGGCAGATCACCGGCGGCACAGTGCGCCTGCGCATCCTCTCGAACCTGGCCGACCTGCGGCTGGCGCGGGCGCGTGTGCGGCTTACGCCCGAGGTGATGGCCACGGCCGAGCACAGCGGCGAGCGCATCATCGATGGCATCGTCGACGCCTGCAGCTTCGCGGTGATCGACCCCTACCGCGCGGCCACGCACAACAAGGGCATCATGAATGGCATCGACCCCGTCATCGTCGCCACCGGCAACGACTGGCGCGCGGTGGAGGCCGGCGCCCATGCCTATGCCTGCCGCAGCGGGCGCTACACCTCGCTCACGCGCTGGGAGAAGGACGCCAGCGGCGCCCTGGTCGGCAGCATCGAGATGCCCATGCCCGTGGGCCTGGTGGGCGGCGCCACCAAGACCCATCCGCTGGCGCGCCTGGCGCTGCGCATCCTGGGCGTGCAGTCGGCGCAGGAGCTGGGCGAGGTGGCCGTGGCCGTGGGCCTGGCACAGAACCTGGGCGCCCTGCGCGCGCTTTCCACCGAAGGCATCCAGCGCGGCCACATGGCGCTGCATGCCCGCAACATCGCGCTGGTGGCCGGCGCCACGGGTGACGAGATCGACCGCATTGCCAGGCAGATGGCGCAGGAGCACGACGTGCGGGTGGACCGCGCGATGGTGTTGCTGGCAGAGATCCGGGGCTAGGGCGTAATCACGTTCTGGCCCGGCCGGGCAGGCCCGCAAAGGGTCGCCTTTTTTACGACAACGACAGGAGACAAGACATGAAGCTGAATCCCCGTATCCCTTCCCTTGTGCGGCCGCTGTTCGCGGCGGCTGCGCTGGCCCTCGGCCTGTCCGCGGCCCAGGCGCAGGACATCCGCTTCGGCTTCAATGCCGACCAGTCGGGCACCGGCGCCGCCGAGCTGGGCGTGGCAGCGCGCCACGGCTTCGATCTGGCCATCGAGGACATCAACAAGGCCGGCGGCCTGCTGGGCAGGAAGGTCGTGGGCATCGTGCGCGACGACACGGGCCAGCCGCCCAAGTCCATCCAGAACATGACCGAGTTGATCGACAGCGAGAAGGTGGCGGCCGTGGTCGGGCCCACCAACTCGGGCAATGCGCTGGCCTGGTTGCACATACCACAGCAAAAGAAGGTGCCCGTCATCGTGCCCGTGGCCACGGCCACCGACATCACCAAACGCTATGCCAACGAGGCGCAGAACTACATCTACCGCGTGTCGATGGTGGACCGCGAGCAGGTCGCGCTGCTGATCGCCTACGCCGTCAAGGCCACGAAGAACCAGAAGATCGCCTTCATCGCCGATTCCACGGGCTTTGGCCAGCAGGGCGTGAAGGACCTGACCGAGGTGCTGGCCCTGCACGGCAGCAAGGCCGTGGCGGTGGAGAAGTTCGGCCCCAAGGACACGGACATGACCTCGCAACTGGCCAAGATCCGCGACGCCGGGGCCGACACGCTCATCGTCTACGGCCTGGCTGACGCCAATGCCCAGCTGCTGCGCAGCATGGAGAAGATCAACTACCTGCCCACCACGCTCGGCACCTGGGGCAACATGAGCACGCCGCTGCTCAACACGGCCGGCAAGAAGCTGGCCGAGCACATCATCTTCGCCACCTCCACGGCCGAAGACAGCAACCCGCGCGCCGTGGCCCTGGCCGCCCGCGTGCGCGAGCGCTACCCGCAACTGCCCACCTTCGTGGCGGCCGCGCAGTCCTACGACTCGGTGATGCTGCTGGCTGCGGCCGTGAAGAAGGCCGGCAGCACCGATGGCGAAAAACTCGCCGCCACGCTGGAGAATGGCGTGCCCGACACCCAGGGCGTGGTCAAGCTCTACCAGAAGCCCTTTGCCAAGGGCGACCACGAGGCGCTCTCGGTGGCCGATTTCCACCTGGCCCGCTGGCGCGATGGCAAGGTGTCGGCCTATGAAGACGCCATCACCAAGGCACTGACGCCGGCAGACTACAAGAAGTAAATCGGCCCCAGCATCGCGGGCCCCGGGACAGCACCATCACCATGACCAACGTACTGCAAGCCTTGCTGAGCGGCCTGGCCCTTGGCGGAATCTATGCGCTCGTCGCCCTGGGTTTCAGCATCACCCACACGACGACCAAGACGCTCAACTTCGGCCAGGGCGAGTTCCTGGTCGCGGGCTCCTTCATCGCGGTGGCCACCTTGCTGCTGCTCTCGGGCAAGGGGCACACCGGCGTGCTGGCTGCAGCGGACGTGACTTTCGCGCGCTACGGACTGGCGCTGCTGGTCTCGCTGGTGGTGCTGGGCCTGCTCGGCGTGGTGCTGTACTTCACGGCGGTGCGGCCCTTCGTGGGCGCCACCGGCATGGCCTGGGTCATGAGCACCATCGGCTTCGGCATCATCGTGCAGAACACGGCGCTGGCCATCTGGGGCCCTGGCTCCATGGCCATGCCCTCGCCGCTGGGCGACGGGGTGATCCGCATCGCCGGGGCTGGCATCCGCGCGCAGGAGATCCTGGTGCTGGGCGTCACGGCCGTGGTCATGCTGGTGCTGGACTACGTGCTGCGGCGCACCAAGGTCGGCAAGGCCGTGCGCGCCGTGGCGGTGAACAAGCAGGCCGCGGCCCTCATGGGCATCAACGTCGGCGCCATCGTGGTGCTGGCCTTCGTGATCTCGTCGAGCCTGGCGGGGCTGGCCGGCCTGCTGATCGCCCCCATCACCACGGCCTCGGTCTTCATGGGCCTGGCGATCGCGCTCAAGGCCTTCTCGTCGGCCATCGTGGGCGGCCTGACCAACCCGCGCGGCTGCATTGCGGGGGGCTTCATGCTCGGCTGCATCGAGGCGCTGGTGGGCCTGTGGCGCGCGGAGATGCGCGAGATCACGGTCTTTGCGCTCATCATCCTGGTGCTGGTGGTCAAGCCCGAAGGGCTGTTCGGCCAGAAGCCGTTCGAGAAGGTGTGAGGCCGCCATGCGCATTTCCACCCACACCCTGGCGTTCATTGCGGTCGCCGCCGTTGCGGTGCTGGCGCCGCTGGCGATCAGCAACGATTTTTATCTCAAGATCATTT
Source organism: Acidovorax sp. (assembly GCF_034519795.1). Classification (GTDB taxonomy): domain Bacteria; phylum Pseudomonadota; class Gammaproteobacteria; order Burkholderiales; family Burkholderiaceae_C; genus Acidovorax. Next base: position 218,183 of record NZ_JAXHOB010000032.1, on the reverse strand, counting down.
TCACGGCCGGCATGTACTACCTGGCCGCTGCCGGCCTGAACGTGCTGGTCGGCTGGAGCGGGCAGAAGTCGCTGGGCCATGCCGGGCTGTTTGCCGCCGGGGCCTACACCGCCGCATTGCTCACGACCCAGGCGGGCTGGAACCCCTGGCTGGCGCTGGTGGCCGCGGCCGTGGTGGCGGGGCTCTTCGGCGTGCTGATCGCCTTGCCCTCGCTGCGCGTCAAGGGCCCGTCGCTGGCCATGGTGACCATCGGCTTCGGCATCGTGGTCGAGAAGATCGTGACCGAATGGCAGGTGCCCTTTGGCGGCCAGCAGGGCATCTACGGCATCGTGCCGCCCTCCATCGGCGGGCGCATGCTGGACATGCGCGGCTGGGCCTGGCTGGTGCTGGCCTTCGCGCTGGCCACCCACCTCATGCTGCGCACCCTGCTGGGCGGCAAGTACGGCCGGGCCTTCCAGGCGGTGCAGGCGGCCGAGGTGGCGGCGGAGAGCGTGGGCATCGACGTCTACCGCATGAAGGTGCTGGCCTTCGTCATCAGCGCCGTGACCTGCGGCGTGGCCGGGGCGCTGGTGGCGCAGCAGAACCAGTACATCAACTCCGATTTCATCAGCTTCAACCTGTCGATCTTCCTGCTGCTCATCGTGCTGTTCGGCGGCCCCTCCATCATGGGGCCGGCGGTGGGCGCCGTGGCGCTGACCTTGCTCGATGCCTTCCTGGCGCGCTGGCCCGGGCTGCAGCATTTCACCTACGGGGCGCTGCTGCTGTTTGCGCTGTACGCCATGCCGCAGGGCCTGGCCGGTGCGCTGCAGCGGCTGGGGCGGCGCCTGTGGCCACGGCTGTACCAGGCGCTGCCATTGCCAGCGGCGCAGGGCGAGTGGTTGCCGCGCCAGGCGCAGGCAGCCCCTGCCGATGGCGTGGTGCTCAGCGCCAGTGGGCTCTACAAGGCCTATGGCGGCGTGGTGCCGACCAACGACGTCAGCCTGTCGCTGCGCTCGGGGCATGTGCATGCGCTGATCGGCCCCAACGGTGCGGGCAAGACCACGCTGCTCAACATCCTGTCGGGCATCGTGGCGCCGGACCGGGGGCGCATCGAATTTGCGGGCCGGGGCATCGCCCGCGTGCGCGCCAGCCAGGTCTGCCGGCTGGGCATAGGGCGCACCTTCCAGAACCTCAAGCTGTTCACCCACATGAGCGTGCTCGACAACGTGCTCGTCGGCCTGCACCCGCACCTGCGCGTCGGCTTTGCGGCCAGCCTGTTCGGTCTGCCCTCGGCGCGGCGCGAGGAGCGCCAGGCGCGCGAGGAGGCCGTGCGCCTGCTGCAGTTCGTGGGCATGCTCGACCGCGCCCACGACGAGGCCGGCAGCCTGCCCTATGGCCTGCAGCGCCGGCTGGAGCTGGCGCGCGCGCTGGCCACCCAGCCGCGCCTGCTGCTGCTCGACGAGCCGGCCGCCGGCCTGAACCCGCAGGAAACGCAGGAGCTGACGCAGCTGATCCGGCGCATCGGCGCCAAGGGCATCACCGTGCTGCTGATCGAGCACCACATGGACCTGGTGATGGCCGTGTCCGACCATGTGGTGGTGCTCGACTACGGCGCCAAGATCGCCGAAGGCGCGCCCGCTGCCATGCAGGTGGACCCCAAAGTGATCGCCGCCTACCTGGGAGTGGATGACGAGGACGAGAGCCCCGCCACACCAGCCCATGCCCTTGCCTGAGACGTCGCCCATGCTCCAAATCGAACAACTCGCAGTGAACTATGGCGCCATCCTTGCCTTGAAGGGCGTGAGCCTGGAAGTGGCGGCCGGGGAGGTGGTCACCCTCATCGGCGGCAACGGCGCGGGCAAGAGCACGCTGATGAAGGCCATCTCGGGCCTGGAGCCCTGCGCCGGCGGGCGCATCGTGTTCGAGGGCCAGGACCTGGCGCGCACGCCGGCCCACCGGCGCGTGGCCCTGGGCATTGCCCAGTCACCCGAGGGGCGCCAGGTGTTCCCGGACCAGAGCGTGCGCGACAACCTGCTGCTGGGCGCCTACCTGCGTCCCGCGAGCGATCCCGCGGTCGAAGCCGACCTCGAAGAGCAGTTCACCACCTTCCCGCGCCTGCGCGAGCGCCAGCACCAGATGGCCGGCACCCTGAGCGGCGGCGAGCAGCAGATGCTGGCCATCGGCCGGGCACTGATGGCGCGCCCGCGCCTGCTGCTGCTCGACGAGCCTTCGCTGGGCCTGGCGCCGTTGATCGTCAAGGAGATCTTCGGCGTGATCCGCGCGCTCAAGCAGCGCGGCATGACCATCCTGCTGGTGGAGCAGATGGCCAACCAGGCGCTCAAGGTGGCGGACCGGGCCTATGTGCTCAAGACCGGGGAGATCGCGTCTTCGGGACCGGCGCAGGCCTTGCTGGCGGATCCTGCCGTGCGCGAGGCCTATCTGGGCAAGCACTGAAGATGCTTCCTGCAGCCCGTGTGGCGGCAGTCCTACAAGCCTATGCGCCGTCCGGGAGGCGGGAAAACCCGGTGCCAAAAATACCATGGAGCCAGACACAACAGACCTCGCGGTCGAAAGGAAGGCTTCCATGAAAAGTTGGTACAAACTGTCGCTCGGCAACGATGCCCAGGCCTTCGAGCCCACCCAGCGCATCCAGCAGATGTTCATGTCGCAGTTCCTGATTTCGCCGGCAGGCTCCAAGCGGGCGCTGTTCTCGTGCTACGACAAAGAGGCCGACCGGCTGTGGCTGTTCTTCTCGCCCGCCGCGCAGGACATTGCCCTGCGCGTGTATGCCGAGCCCTGCGATCCGCCCACGGCGCTCGACTGCATCGGCCTGCTGGCTGGTGAAGGCGATGCCCTGGCCGATTCAGTGCACCTGGAAGCCGAAGCCATGGCCTGACGGGCCGGCCTATGAGCCTGTCGGAGCCTCGCCCTGCGGCAGCACCAGCCTGAATTCGGCACCCTGTCCCTCGTCGCTTTCCACTTCGATGCCGCCGCCATGGCGCTGCACCACGGTGCGCACCAGTGCCAGCCCCAGGCCCACGCCGGCAATGCCGGGGTGGCTGCGGTCATGCAGGCGCTGGAACGGGGCGAACAGCTTGTCCTGCAGCGCAGGTGCAATGCCGGGGCCCTCGTCGCGCACCGCAAACACCCACTTTCCGGCCCGTTCGGCCAGGGTGCAGCGCACGGTGCTGCCCCGCGGGCTGTACTTGACGGCGTTGTTCACGACATTGGCCAGCGCGCGGCACAGCAGCGAACGGTCGCCCATGAACGGGGCGGTCTCCGGCGCTTCGGCCACCAGCACCTGCACGTCGGCGTCGCGCGCCAGCACCCAGACCTCGTCCACGGTCTGGTGCAGCACGTCGACCAAGTCCAGGGGTTCGCGCCGCATCGCCTGCGATTCGGCGCTGGCCAGCTGGATGAAGTTCTCGGCCATGCCCAGCGAGGTCTTGGCATAGCGCGCGATGAGCTGCATGAGCTCCGCGTCCGACATGCGGCCCGGGTAGGCCTGGTGCATCTCCAGCAGCGTGAGGATGGAGGCATTGGGCGCGCGGATGTCGTGCGAGATGAAATGCATGGCCTCGTCGCGCTGCTGCAGCGCGCTGCGGATCTCGGTCAGGTCCACCAGGGTCACGAGCCAGCCCGCCTGCGCGAGGTCGGTGAACTGCCGGCTCTGCACCAGCACACTGCGGCCCTTGGCATCGCGCCCCTCCCGGCGGGCCGGCAGGCTGCGGCTGGCCAGCCGCTCGGGCGTCACCAGCGGCTGCTCGGTGGCGATGTCGATCAGATCGCCCAGCACGTCAGTGATCTGGCGGCCCTGCAGGGGCCAGACCATGGGGTCGCCCTCGACCTCGGCCATGCCCAGCACATGGCGCCGTGCGGCCGTGTTGGCCAGCAGGATGCGGCCTTCGGTGTCGCAGACCATGGTGGGCGAAGGCAGTTGCTGCAGGCTCTCGCTCACGAAGTGGTGCATGTCGCGCAGCTGGCGCGAGGCGTATTCCACCGCATTGATGCGCCGCTCCAGGAAGTCGCCGCTGCTGGCCGCCGGGCCACGCAGCGGGATCACCAGCCCCTGGCGCTGCAGGGTTTCCATCTGCAGCCTGAGGAACTGGGCTGCGGCACTCAGGCGGCGCCAGCTCCACAGCGGGTAGGCCAGCACCAGCCCGATGAGGGCAGCGGCGGGCGCGAACTGCATGCCACTCCAGACGGGGAGCAGCACCGCCAGCGCCACGGTCAGCGCGCCCAGGGCAATGCTGGTGAGCAGGGCGGCGAAGGGCCCGAGCAGCAGCAGCGCCACCAGCGCCAACACCACCGGCAGCAGGTTGAAGGCCATGTTCAGCGCGGGCGGCGCGCTGTGGATCTGCACCCCCGCCAGGTCGGCGTCGAGCACCTGGGCGATCACTTCCACACCCGGCATCAGGCGCGACTCCTGGCCCACCGGGGTGGCGAACATGTCGCCCAGCCCGGCAGCGATCGAGCCCACGAGCACGTACTTGCCGCGGAAGGCATCGGCCGGCACTTCGCCGCGCAGCACGTCGATGTAGGAGTAGGTTGTGAAATGCCCCGGCCCGCCTGCATAGGGAATCAGGCGGCGGCCCGCGCGTTCCCAGCGGGCGCCATCGGCCGGCGGATCGCTCCCGCGTGCGGGCGGGCAGCCACCGAGCGATGGCGTGGCCACGCAGCGCATGGCGATGCTGAAGTGCTGCCAGGGCGCACTGGCTGGCCCCTCGCGCGCGTACAGGCTGCGCACCACGCCGTCCTCGTCTGCGGCCACGTGCACATGCCCGAGCCTGGCGGCGGCCTGCTGCAGCGCGGGCATCGGCCGGTCGGCACCATCGCCCGGCTCGTACGGGCCCTGGCGCTGCATCACCGGCAGCACCACCCGGCCGCTTTGGGCCACGGCATCGGCCAGCAGCAGGTCGTCCTCGGGGTAGTCGAGGTCTTCCTCGTTGAACAGCACGTCCATGCCGATCACCAGCGGCGCCTGGCGCGACACGTTCTGGATCAGTTGCGCATGCAGGGCGCGCCGCCAGGGCCAGCGGCCGATCACGCCGATGCTGCGGTCGTCCACCGCGATCACGGCGATACCGGCTTGCGCCGGGCGCGACACCAGGCGCAGCCCGGTGTCCTGCACCAGGTGGTTGGTGCGCGGCAGCAGGCTGGGCGTGCTCAGCCAGGCCACCAGGGTCAGCAGCGTCAGCGCGATGGCGACCCATTCGACCCGCCGCTGCTGGTTGCGCGTGCGGGAGTGCGGCGTGGGCATCGACCGCAAGCGCTCAGGGGCGGCGCACGGGCTCGCCGCCCATGGTGGACAGCGGCAGCCCGGAGCTGGTGTTCAGCCCCGTGCCCACGCGGATGCTGCGCGGCGGCGAGAACTCGCTTTGCAGCCCCGAGGGGTCCAGCACCTGGATGCGCACGAAGTAGGTGCCCGCGGCCAGGCCATCCGCAGAGGTCCAGCGGGGCTCGTCGAGCTGGATGTCCTGGGTGATGGTCTTGAACTCCAGGTCCGGTGCCAGCTGCACGCGAAAGCGCTGGCCGGCCTGGGCGGGCCAGTGCAGGCGCACGATGGTGTCGCCATCCGTCGCCTGCAGGGACGACAGGTCGAGCGCAGCGGGCTGCTGGGCCACCGAGAAGGGCTGCGCGGGAGCGAACGGTCCCTGGTCCGGTGCGCCACCGGCGGGCTCTGCGATCGTGGCCGCACGCCAGAAGTAGTTGCCCAGGGGCAGCGTGGCCAGCGTCAGCTGGCAGGTGCTGAGGCGGCCTTCGTCCAGCAGCGGGCTGGCGAAATCCGCGCTGGCGGCCACCTGGATGCGGTACCAGCGCGCGCCAGGCACTTCGGTGCAGCGCAGGGTGCCGGTCACGCGCGGCAGCACGGCGCCGGGGGCCGGCTGCTGGTACAGCGGCGGCACCGGCCGGGTCTTGATGGTGATGGGCCGCGTGGCGGGCTGCCCGGCAATGCCGGCCTCGTCCACGGCGCGCACGGCCAGGTGGTAGCTGCCATCGTCGAGTGCGGCCCAGCGCAGTTGGCCGTCGGCAAAGCGGCCGCTACGCAGCACCTGCGTCATGGCCGCATCGCGTGCCACCTGGGCCACGTAGGCGCTGGCCCCGGGCGTGGCCGGCACGGTGATGGCCAGCAGGCCCAGGTCGTGCAGTTGCGCCGGCACGGTGGACAGATCGGGCGGCGCCAGCAGCGGGCGCGGTGCACCCAGCGTGCCGTCGGGCGCCACCGACAGGCCTTGCCCGCGTGCCAGCAAGGTGGCGTCGGCGCCGGGCTGCAGGGCACCCTCGGCGCGCGACTGCACGGCCACCGTGCCTTCGAGCACCGAAGCCGTGGCCTGGCCCGATGCCGCCAGCGCCACGCCGAATTCGGTGCCGCGCACGCTGGTCACGGCGCGCGGCGTGCGGATCTCGAAACGGCGCAGCGCATCGGTGCTGGGCGTGACGCTCGATTCCACGCTGCCGGCGCGCATCTCCATCACCGACTGGATGCTGCCCGCGCGCCCGCGGCGGCGCAGTTGCCGCAGCTGCAGGTCGGACTGGGGCTGCACGCGCACCAGGGTGCCGTCGGCCAGGCGCACGGCGACGAAGCTGTCGGGCCCCACCTGCAGGCGCGTGCCCTCGTCCAGCCGGGCACCCTGCGCGAGCGGCTGCGCATCGCCCCGCGGGGCCTGTGCCGTGGCGTTGCCCTGCACGAATTCCACCTGCGCCGAGGCCTGCGGCTGCAGGCGCACGGGGATCCACACGGTGGAGCCCGGCTGCAGGCGCCTGGGGTCGGCCACCTTGTTGCGCTGTTGCAGCAGGGGCCACTGGCGCGGGTTGTCCAGGTAGGCGTTGGCCAGGCCTTCGAGGGTATCGCCGGCCCGCACCGTGTGCGCAATTTCGTCGGTCTGCGGGTCAGGGGTGGCTTGCGCATGCGCGCAACCGAGGCCTGCCGTGACCATGGCAATGGCGGACAGGGGCAATGCAAGGCGGTGGATGACCACGTCAACTCTCCTACGGCCGCGGCGTGCGGGGGGCTTCATTCTCAGGGGCGGGCTCCAGCGCGGGAGCCCAGGGGGTGCATCAAGGCTTGCGGTCGGGTTCCACGGCTTCGAACCGGTAACCGACACCATACACGGCGGTGATGAAGTAGCCGTTGGCGGGGCGCAGGTCCAGCTGCGTGCGCAGGCGCGAGACATGGGTGTCGAGCGAGCGCGACAGCACGTCCGAGCCCTGGCCCCAGATCACCTCCTTGAGGTGGTCGCGCGAGAGCAGGCGCCCCATGTTCTGGAACAGGAACAGCGCCAGATCGTACTCGCGGTTCTTGAGCTCGGCCACCTGGCCATTGACTTCGAGCGAGCGCGACTCGGGGTAGAACTTGTAGCGCCCGAAATCGAGTGCGCCGCTGGTGCTCTGCGGGTAGGCGCGGCGCAGCAAGGCCCCCACGCGGGCATTGAGCTCGCCGATGCGCACCGGTTTGACCATGAAGTCGTCAGCCCCGCTGCCCAGGCCTTCGACGATGTCGCGTTCTTCCTGCCGGTTGGTCACGAACAGGATAGGCAACTGCTTGCCCACGTTTTCGCGCACCCAGCGCACCACCTCGGGGCCCGTGGTGTCGGGCAGGTGCCAGTCCACGATCAGCAGGTCGAAGGTCTCGCGGCGCATCTCGCGCATCAGCGCGGCACCGGTCAGGTGGGTGTGGCACACATGGCCCATCGCTTCGGTGGCCTGTTTGATCAGATCCAGCTGAAGCGCATCGTCGTCTAACGCCGCTATGCGCATGGTTCGTTCCATTCAAGATTAACGGTGCATTATTCGCGATGTGCGGCGGTCCACTCCATGCCCCATCCTGGGGATCACCAGGTTTGACAGTTGTTCACCGTGCCACGGGCGATGACAGGCGGCGCGCGGCTGCCGGGCGCGGGGCGGGCCGGGTGGCTGCGGAGGGTGCGATTTCGCGCAGCAGCCGCATGCCCACCAGGGTGTAGCGGGTCTGCGGGCTGTTCCAGTTGCGGTAGCCGCAGCGCGCGTAGAACGACCAGGTGTGCCAGGAGCCCCCGCGGCGCACGCGCACGCCGCCATCGGCGGGGCCCTCAGGGTCCACGGCCGGTGATTCGGCGTAGTAGCTGTCGCCATGCCAGTCGGCCACCCATTCCCAGGCATTGCCCAGCATGTCCTGCAGGCCGAAGGCATTGGCTGCGTAGCGCCCCACGGGGGCGGTGAAGGCATGGCCGTCGCTGCCGCGCAGGGCGTGCTGCTGCCAGCGCAGCCATTGGGGGGCGGCGTCCTGGTCGAAGGTGTTGGCGTTCTTCAGCAGGCCTTCGGGGTCGTTGCCATGCGGGTAGCGGGTGCGCGTGCCGGCCCGGCAGGCGTACTCCCACTCGGCCTCGGTCGGCAGGCGGTAGCGGTGGCCTTCGGTGCGGCTGAGCCACTGCGCCAGGGCCTGGGCGTCGTTCCAGGTGACGTTGACCACGGGGTGGTCATCGCCCTGCGCAAACCCCGGGTTGCGCCAGGAGTAGCGCGCATCGCGCCCCTCGAAGGCATCGCCGCGCCGCGTGGTGGCCGGGTCGTACTGCGGGTTGTAGCCATAGCCACCGGTGCCGTCGGCCTCGGATTCGGGCTGGTAGCCCGATGCCGCGAGGAAGCGCCGGAACTGCCCCACCGTCACCTCGTGCTGGCCCAGGTAGAAGGACTGGCGGATGAGCACCCGGTGGGCAGGGGCCTCATCGGTCAGTTCGGCAAAGCGCTGGGGTTCCAGCAGCGGATAGGCCTGCGCCAGCACTTCGGGTGGCTCGGTCCCGCCCATCACGAAGCTGCCTGCGGGCACTTTCACGAAGCGCATGCCCAGGCTGTTGGTCCACACCGGGTGCTGGCGGTCAGGGCGCGCCTGGGCCAGCGCCGGCGGGCCGGTGGACAACGAGAGCACGGCAATGACGGCGGCAGCAGCTCGGCGCCGGGCCATCGGGCTCAGCGGTTGGGGTTGTCGCTCACGCACTCGAAGACGAGGCGCGAGCCCTCGTTGCGCAGCAGCTTGGGGAACAGCGCCAGCTTCTGGCACTCCCGGGTGGCGGCGTTGTAGGCCGGCGAGGCGTCGTTGCCATAGACCGGCACGCTGAAGGTGCGGTCGCGGCCCGAGGCCATGGGGCCCGAGGGCGGGCGGATGGTGGCCGAGTCGCAGCCCGCCAGCAGGGCGAGCAGGGTGGCAGAGGCGATCAGTGCTTTCATGGGATTCTCCCCCGTTGTTGGAGGGCAGTCTAAGGGACGGAGGGACAAAAGCCGCGCGCCATTTGTAACCCTGGGGTCTGAAGCCTTTGCGCTGCCGTGCCCCTGCGATACAGTGCGTTACAACTGACGGAAAGACGCATGGCCTGGATCCAGTCGGCAGTGACAAGGGACGCGGGGCGCCAGTGGGCGTTGCGCCTGCTCGTGCCCCTGGTGCTTTTGGCCGTGCTGCAGGTGTTGCCGGTATGGCAGCCCTTGCAGCGCCTGGAGTACGACCTTTTCAGCAGCCTGACCGCGCCCGTGCGGCCCGATGCCGGTGTGGTGGTCATCGGTATCGACGAGCCCAGCCTGGCGACCCTGCAGGCCACGCCGCCCCTGCTGCGGCGGCTGCATGCGCAATTGATCGACGCGCTTTCCGCCTCCGGCGCGGCGGGGCTCGGCATCGACCTGCTGCTGTCCACCGCCCAGTCCCCCGAGGACGACGCTGCCCTGGGCCGTGCCCTGCAGGGGCGCATGCCCGTGGTGCTGGCCAGCGCCCAGGTGGCCGTGCAAAGCGGGCAGGTGGCGCAGTACCAGCAGAGCTTGCGCTCCATCTTCGACCAGGCGCTGCACGGCGACGTGGGCATGCACGCCGACGACGATGGCGTGCAGCGCAGCGCACCGGGGCAAAGCAATGCCATGTGGCGGGTGCTCGCGCAGGCTGCGGGCCGCACCATCGTGCCACCGCCGCCCGGTGCGCTGCTGCGCTACTACGCGCCCGAGGTGGCGTTGCCCTACGTGCACTACACCCAGGCGCTGGACCCGGCGCGGATGCTGGCGCCCGGCGCGCTGCAGGGGCGCCTGCTGCTGCTTGGCCAGAACACGCCGGTGGGCGGGGTGGACCAGTTCGCCACGCCGCTGCGCACCCTGGGCCACGGTACGCAGTCGGGCGTCATGCTGCATGCCACGGCACTCATCAACGGTCTGACCGGTGACTGGATCGTGCCCGCGCACCCGGCGCTCCCGCTGCTGCAGGCGGCAGCGGCCATTGCCCTGGTGGCGGCACTCACGCGGCGCTGGCGTGGCTGGCTGGCCGTGTGGCTGAGCGTGGCGCTGGCCCTGCTGGCCCTGATCGGCGGGCTGTGCGCCTACCTGCAGGGCGTGTGGTGGCCCACGCTGCCCACGCTGCTGGCGCTGGTGCTGCACTTCAACGTGGGCGCGACCGACAGCTACTGGCGTGAGCGGCGCCAGCGCGAGCGCCTGCGGCTGGACTTCGGGCGCTACGTGCCGCCGGCCGTGGTCAGCGCGCTGATCGCCAGCGGCGCTGCGCCGGCCATCAGCGGCGAGCGGCGCGAGCTCACCCTGCTGTTCTCGGACCTCGCGGGCTTCACCTCGGCCAGCGAACGCCTGCCACCCGAGGCGGTGGCCCGCGCGCTCAACGCCTATTTCACGCGCATGACCTATGCCGTGCACCGCCACGGCGGCACGCTCGACAAGTTCATCGGCGATGCCGTGATGGCTTTCTGGAACGCACCCGTGGCCGAGCCGCAGCACGCGGCGCGCGCCCTGGCCTGCGCACAGGAGATGCAGGCGGAAATGAACGCCTTGCGCAGCCAGTGGGCGGGCACCCCCTTTGCCGATCTGCAGCTGCGCATCGGCCTGCACACGGGCGAGGCCGCCGTGGGGCACCTGGGCTCCGAAGGCCGCTTCACCTACACCGCCGTGGGCGATGCGGTGAACACCGCAGCCCGGCTGGAAGGCGCCAACAAGGCCTTCGGCACCGGCATCCTGCTGTCCGAGGCCACGCGCAGCGCCCTGCCGCAGGAGGGCAACCAAGCACTGCCCTTGGCCTGGCTCGATGCAGTGGTGCTGGCCGGGCGCAGCAGCGGCATCGATGTCTACACCCCGTGCGGCGATGCGCCGCTCGTGGCCACCAGCCTGGCCTTGCAGGCCCACGTGCATGCGGGCCGCTGGGACGAGGCCCTGGCCTGCTGCGCCGAATGGCGCCACCGGGCCGAGCACATGGCACCGCTGTGGGTCGCCCAGGCCGACCGGCTGCAGGCGCAAGTGCAGGCCCTCGCCGATGACCGGGCGCCCGCTGCGGCCGGTGCCGACGCGTTTGCGCACGCGCTGGAAAAATAACCCTGAAAGGCCCGCCATGCCGCCGACCCGCTTGTGGATCACGACCTCCGTTGCCCTGGCTGCAGCCGCCCTGTGCCTGCCCGGTGCCTGGGCCCAGTGTGCGGGAGCGTCCGCAGCCCCCGGTGCGGTGGCTGCGCAGATCGTGGCCCTGGCCGGCCAGGGCCAGACCCGGCCACCGGGCGAAGGGCCCTGGTCGCCCGCTGCGCTGGCCCAGCAACTGGGTGCGGGCGCGGGCGTGCGCACCCTTGCGCTGTCGTCGGCCGCGCTGCTGCTGGCCGACCGCACGCAGATCCGCATGTCGGCCCATGCGCAACTGCGCCTGTGCGAATCGCAGCCCGAGCGCACCCTGCTGGAGCTGGCCGCCGGCCGGCTCTGGGCGCGCACCAAGAAAACCCCGGCCGCACTGCAATTGCAGACCCCGGCCGCCCTGGCCGTGGTGCGCGGCACCGACTGGGATGTGGAGGTCGATGGCGCAGGCCGCACCACGCTCACCGTGCTTTCGGGCCAGGTCGATCTGTCCAACGATTTCGGCCGGGTGGAACTGGGGCCTGCCGAGCAGGGCATTGCAGAGCCTGGCAAGGCACCGGTCAAACGCCTGCTGGTGCGACCGCGCGAGCGCGTGCAATGGGTCATGGCCAACCCGGTGGATGCGGCGCGCTGGGCCGAGCTGAGCGGCTCCGAAGTGGCGCCCCCGTTGGCCGCCATCCGCGACGACCTGCGCATGGGCCAGTGGCCGCGCGCACGCGAGCGCTTGCTGGCGCTGTCGGCCAGCGGGCAGGGCGGGGCCGTGGTGGAACTGTTGCTGGCCGACCTCGAAGTCTTCGACGACCGCATGGACGCCGCCCAGCAGCGCCTGGCCGCCGCCTGGCAGCGCACCCGGGACCCGCGCACCGCCGCGCGCCGGGCCGAGCTGCTGATGGCGCTGGAGCAGGGCGCACAGGCGCGTGCCTGGCTCGACGCCGCGCGCGCCCAGGCACCGGAGGCCACGGCGCTGCTGCTGGCCGATGCCGATTGGCATCGCCTGGAAGGGCGGGGCGAAGAGGCCATCGCCCTGCACCGGCGCGCCGTGGCGGGGGCCCAGGCGCGCCAGGAGCCGGCCACCGACCAGGCCGCAGCCCAGTGGGGCCTGGGCCGGGCGCTGCGCGAGCGCGGCGACCTGCGCGGCGCGCGCCAGGCCTTGGAGCGCGCCGTGGCACTGGCGCCCGGGAACGCCACCTACCAAGGCGAGCAGGCCACCGCGGCGGCCGAGGCGCTGCGCCTGGCCGATGCGCAAAGTGGCTTCAACGCGGCCCTGGCCCAGGCCGGCGACGATTACGTGAGCCTGGGCGGCGCGGGCCTGCTGGCGCTGCAGCAGGGCGACCCTGCCGCCGCCCGCACTCAGTTGCTCAAGGCCCTGGTGATCGAGCCGCGCTATGCCCGCGCCCAGGTCTGGCTGGCGGTGGCCGAATACCAACTGGGCGAGCGCGCCGCTGCGCTCGACGCGCTGGCGCGCGCCCGCGTGGCCGACCCGAACGACCCGCTGCCCTGGCAGATCGAGTCGGTGCTGCGCAACGACCAGGGTGAGCCGGTGCAGGCCATTGCCGCCGCGCGCGAGGCGCTCACCCGCCTGCCGTACCTCAAGTCGCTCGACCCGCTCACCAGCGACAGCCAGGGCTCTGCCAACCTGGGCAAGGCGCTGGGCGATTTCGGCATGGAGCACTGGGCGCGCGCCTATGCCAGTGCCTCGTACTACCCGCTGTGGGCGGGCAGCCACTTCTTTCTGGCCAACCGCTACGAGAGCGATTTCAGCCGCAATTCCGAGCGCTACCAGGGCTACCTGAGCGACCCGACGGCTTTTGGCGCCAGCGAGAAGCAGGCGCCGCTGATGCTCACACAGGGTGGCGAGTGGCTCTGGATCGCGAGCGCCGAGCGCGGCCCGGTGCACGACAAGTTCGCCGCCGACGTGGGCCACCACGGCTTTGCCGCCACGCCCGTGCCCCTGGCCTGGCAGGTGCGTACCAACGGCGTGCAGATGTGGCCGAACAACGGCGGCGTGCCCAGCTATCGCCTGTCCTCGCCGGGCTTCGATCTGGCGCTGGGCATGCGCCCCACGGAGAGCCTGGGCCTGTTCCTGCTGCACACCGAAGACCGGCTGCGCTACAGCTTTCCGCAAGGGCGCGATTTCGGCAATGGCATCACCTTCAATGGCCTGGCGCGCCAGCGCTCCGAGCGCACCGACCTGGGCGGCTCGTGGCGCTGGTCACCCGATGCGCAGACCTGGCTGAAGCTGCACCGCGCACGCTTCGGCCAGGGCCTGGTGCTCGACGATGCCACCTACGGCCCGCAGGACTCGCGCGTCACCGATGCGGACGATGGCGTGGTGCTGCGCCACACGGTGCAGTGGGGTCCCCGGCGCCTGAGCCTGGGCTGGGAGGGCACGCGCGGGGCTTCCGATTCGGGCCTGTCCGACCCGGTGGTCACCTCCACCCAGCGCACGCAGGCGCGCTTTCAGATGCCCTGGCTGGCGGGTGAATGGCGCGATGGCCCCTGGACCTGGCACGCAGAGGCCTACTGGCCGCGCCTGGCCGTGCGCTACGGCGAGCGTTTCTACGACTCGCTGACCGACGAAGACCTGGTGGACCCTGCTGCCGAGAACGGCGGCCATGCGCGCCACCCCTTGCCACGGCTGGGCATGTCCTACCGCATGGGGCCGGGCCGGGCGCTGCACCTGGCCTACATCGAAAACGTGCGCTCACCCAGTGCGCACACGCTCTCGCCCGTCGCGCTGGGGGCCATCGCCATCGACCACCACTACCAGCTGCCCGGCAGCTTCGGGCGCAAGCGCGCAGCGCAACTGGACTGGGAGTTCGACGAACGAACCTTCGGATTCGCCTCCCTGTCCAGCCAGGACATCGTGAACCCTACGTTCGCCAACGGCAGTCTGGTGTTGCCGCCCCGGGGGCTGGTGAACCTGGACCGCGTGGGCAGCCTGGGCGCACAGATCCAGACCGGGCAGACCGCGGTGGACCCCTACAACGAGAACCCGGTGTTCAGCCAGGGCCGGCTGCACCAGGCGGGCTTGGCGCTCAACCGGGTGCTGGCGCCGCGCTGGAGCATGCTGGGCAGCTACACCTGGGCGCAGTCCCGCAACCTGGGCCGCCAGTTCGGCGGCAACGCGCTGCCGGGGTTTGCCAGGCACACGCTGGCATTGGCCAGTGTCTGGAAGCATGGCGGGCGCGACCTGTCGGCCGGCTCGCTGGTCTACAGGGGCTCGCGTTTTGCCGACGAGGCCAACGGCATTGCGCGCAGGCCCGGCTGGGACCTGGTGCTGGTGCATTCCATGGATTCGGCGGACCGGCGCTGGTCCTTCATCGCCACCGCGCAGGCACCGCTCAACGGCGACACCCGGCCCACGCTGTGGATGCGGGTGCGCTACCGGGACTGAAGGGGCTCAGTTCGCTGCCGCAGCGTCCGCCAGGGCTTGCAGGGCGGCTGTGACGTCTTCGGGCTGCACGCCTTCTACCGCGGCCAGGCGGGGGGCCAGCGCCTGCAGTGCGTCGCCACCGCCTTTTTGCAATTGGCCGATGGCCTGGCCGGCCTCCTTGGGGGCATCGAAGCCCGTGCTCTGCAGCAGCAGGCGGCCATCGGCGGCCACGAGCTTGAAGTAGAACTTGCCATCGGCCTCGCGGTATTGCTTGAACGCGGGCAAGGCGGTCTTGGCCACCTTGGTGGTCTTGGTGGCCGTGCCGGCCTGCACCAGGCTGCGCAGGCCCACGGCCGAGCGCAGCTCGCGGATGAAGGGCGTGGCCAGTGCGCGGGCGCGCTCGGCACCGGCCAACAGCGTGGTTTCGATGCGCGCGGGGTTGTTGATCAGCTCTTCGTACTGCGCGCGCATGGGGGCGATCACCTGGTCCACGCGTTCGAGCAGCACCTGCTTGGCATCGCCCCAGGCAATGCCCTCGGCGTACTGCTGGCGCAGCGCGGCGGTCTCGGCCTCGGTGGCGAAGGCCTGGTAGATCTGGAACAGGGCCGAGCCCTCCACCTCCTTGGGCTCACCGGGCGCGCGCGAGTCGGTCAGGATGCCGCCGATGAGCTTCTTGAGCTGCTCGCGCGAGCTGAACAGCGGGATGGTGTTGTCGTAGCTCTTGCTCATCTTGCGGCCGTCCAGCCCGGGCAGGGTGGCCACGTGGTCGTCGATGGCCGCCTCGGGCAGCACGAAGTGCTCGCCGTACAGGTGGTTGAAGCTCGCCGCCATGTCGCGCGCCATCTCGATGTGCTGGATCTGGTCGCGCCCCACGGGCACCTTGTGCGCCTTGAACATCAGGATGTCGGCGCCCATGAGCACCGGGTACATGAACAGGCCCGCGGTCACGCCGTCGTCGGCATCGCGCTCGGCCGCAACGTTCTTGTCCACGCTGGCCTTGTAGGCGTGGGCGCGGTTGAGCACGCCCTTGCCGGTCACGCAGGTCAAGAGCCAGGTGAGTTCGGGGATCTCGGGGATGTCGGACTGGCGGTAGAAGGTGACCTTCTCGGGGTTCAGCCCTGCGGCCAGCCAGCTGGCGGCGATCTCCAGCGTGGAGCGCTGGATGCGCGCCGGGTCTTCGCACTTGATGAGCGCGTGGTAGTCGGCCAGAAAGTAGAAGCTTTGCACGCCGGGCGTGAGGCTGGCCGCCACCGATGGACGGATGGAACCCACGAAATTGCCCAGGTGGGGCGTGCCCGTGGTGGTGATGCCGGTGAGAAAGCGCGTGGTGCTCATGGGGAACGGATTCTGCGGAAAGGGAGAGAAAAGGGGAAGAGGCCGCTCGGCCGCTCAGCGCAGCACGGCCATCAGCGGCGTGAGCAGCAGGTTGATGGCGCCATAGCCCAGCGACATCAGCGGGCGCAGCCAGATGGTGCCCACCACGCCGGCCACCACCAGGCCCATCACGATGAAGAAACCGAAGGGCTCGATGCGCGAGACCATGTGGGCCGCCTTCCAGGGCAGCAGGCCGACGAGGATGCGGCCGCCATCGAGCGGGGGCAACGGAAACAGGTTGAAGGCCCACATCACCAGGTTGACCAGGATGCCGGCGCGTGCCATCTCGATGAAGAAGCGCTCGGTCACGCCCATGCCCAGCAGCAGCACCAGCAAGACGGCCCAGAAGATGGCCTGGAAGAAGTTCGAGGCCGGCCCCGCCAGCGCGACCCAGATCATGTGCTGCTTGGGGTTGCGCAGGTTGCCGAAGTTCACCGGCACCGGTTTCGCATACCCGAACAGAAAGGCCCCCGAGGTGGCGAAGTACAGCACCAGCGGCATCAGGATGGTGCCGATGGGGTCGATGTGCTTGAGGGGGTTCAGGGTGATCCGGCCCATCATGAACGCGGTGTTGTCGCCGAAGTGGCGGGCCGCGTAGCCATGGGCAGCCTCGTGCACGGTGATCGCGAAGAGCACGGGCAAGGCATAGATCAGAACGGTTTGGATGAGATTGGAGATGTCCACCGTGCCAATTGTCTCAGACGCACGACAACCACCGTTTGGCATGGACACTTTCCGGGATTGTTACCATGGCCCGGCCGTTTCAAATGGATACAGCGTGGCAGACTCGGCGAAGGCCACGCCTGCATGCCATGGAGCGCAGCGGCCACCCTATAACTACATACAACACGGTATCGGAGATGAGTCCCATGGGCCTGGATCGTTTGAAGATTGGAACGCGCCTCATTCTGGCGTTTGGTGCCATTGCCTTGCTGGTGGCGGTGTTGGTGGCGGTGGCCAGTGCGGGCATCGGCCAGGCGGACGATGCCTACCGCGCTGCGGTGGGGGCCGCCACGGGGCTCACCGCAGAGCAGCGCGCGCCGCTGGAGCAGGCCATCCGCGCCGGCCATGGGCACCTGGAGAGCGCGCGCCTGTGGGTGCTGCTGCTCGGGGCCGGCGTGTTCGTGGTCTCGCTGGTGTCCTTCGTGCTGCTGCGCAGCGGCATCGTGCACCCGCTGAACCAGGCCATCCTGATCGCCGAGACGGTGGCGGCGGGCGACCTGAGCCAGGAGTTCTCGTCGGAACTCGAAGGCGACTTCGGCCGCCTGCTCACGGCCCTGGGCACCATGGAGGACACGCTGACCGAATTGGTCTCGGGCATCAAGCAGTCCACGGATTCGATCACCGAGGCTGCAGCGGACATCGACTCGGGCAACTCCGACCTGGCGCGCCGCACCGACGACCAGGTCAGTTCCCTGGCCGATACCGCCGGCAGCATGGCCGAGCTGACCTCCACCGTGCGCCAGAATGCCGAGCGCGCCCGCTCGGCCAGCAGCCTGGCCGTCAACGCCTCGCAGATCGCCGAGCGCGGCGGTGCCGTGGTGGGCGACGTGGTGCAGACCATGCAGGCCATCAGCGGCAGCTCGCGCAAGATCGTCGACATCATCCAGGTCATCGAGGGCATTGCCTTTCAGACCAACATCCTGGCGCTGAACGCCGCCGTGGAAGCCGCCCGTGCCGGCGAGCAGGGCCGGGGCTTCGCCGTGGTGGCCAGCGAAGTGCGCAGCCTGGCCCAGCGCAGCGCCGTGGCGGCGCGCGAGATCAAGACCCTGATCAGCCAGTCGGTCGACCAGGTCGAGAGCGGCGCCGGCCATGTGGGCCGCGCCGGCAAGACCATGGAAGAGATCGTGAGCGCCGTCGGCCAGGTCAGCACGCTGCTGGGCGAGATCTCGGGTGCGCTGCACGCCCAGAGCGCGGGCATCGAGCACGTGAACGGCGCGGTGGCGCAGATGGACAGCGCCACGCAGCAGAACGCGGCCCTGGTTCAGCAGGCGGCCAGCGCCGCCTCGGCCCTGTCGTCGCGCGCGCAGGATCTGCAGCGCGCCGTGGGCGCGTTCAAGCTGGATTGAGGGTTACAGGCCCAGCGCCTGAAGGTCGCCCCGGCCTTCGCGCACCACCTCGGGGTCGCCGCCCGTGCCCATGGGCGTCAGGTCCACCACCGTGGTGGGTTCGCGGGGGCAGGCCCCGGCATCCACGATGGCGTCCACCAGCTTTTCGTAGCGCTCGCGGATTTCCTCCGGGTCGTTCAGGGGCTCGGTTTCGCCGGCAGGGATCAGGGTGGTGGCCAGCAGGGGGGCGCCATGCTGCTCCAGCAGCAACTGCATCACCTTGCTTTCGGGCACGCGCAGGCCGATGGTCTTGCGCGACGGGTGGCTCACGCGGCGCGGCACTTCCTTGGTGGCTTCAAGGATGAAGGTGTAGGGCCCGGGTGTGCCCAGCTTGAGCAGGCGGTACTGGCGGTTGTCCACGCGCGCGTAGTTGGCCAGCTCCGAGAGGTCGCGGCACAGCAGGGTCAGGTGGTGCTTGTCGTCCACCTGGCGGATGCGGCGCAGCCGGTCCACCGCGTCCTTGTCGTCAAGGTGGCACACCAGCGCATAGCTCGAATCGGTGGGCACGGCGACGATGCCGCCCTTTTGCAGCAGCGTGGCGGCCTGCTTGAGCAGCCGGGGCTGGGGGTTGTCGGGGTGGACTTCGAAATACTGGGCCATGGTGGGGGTGTCAGGCGGCGGCCGGGAGGATGCGGTCGGCCAGCAGTTCCCACACCGGGGTCAGCGTGCCGGGCAGCGGCGGCAGGGTGCCCAGGTCGGTGTGGGATTCGTCGGGGCTGTGGAAGTCGCTGCCGCGCGAGGCTGCCAGGCCGAACTCCTGGGCCATGGCGGCATAGGTCAGGTACTCGGGCGGGCTGTGGCTGCCGGTCACCACCTCGACACCGCGCCCGCCATGGGCCTTGAATTCGGAGAACAGCGCAAACTCCTCGTTGGCGCTGAATTTGTAACGTGCCGGGTGGGCGATCACGGCCACGCCCCCGGCCTCGGTGATCCAGCGCACGGCATCGCCCAGTCGCGCCCAGCGGTGCGGCACGTAGCCGGGCTTGCCTTCGGTGAGAAAGCGGCGGAACACCTCCGAGGTGTCCCGGCAGACCCCCGTCTCCACCAGAAAGCGCGCGAAATGCGTGCGCGAGATCAGTGCCGGGTTGCCCACGAACTTCAGGGCGCCCTCGTAGGCGCCCGGTATGCCCGCCTGGGCCAGCTGCTGCGCCATGTCCCGCGCCCGCTCGCCGCGCCCACCGCGCGTGGCGACCAGGCCCTCGGCCAGGCGGGCGTCATCCGGGTCGAAGCCCAGGCCCACGATGTGCACCGTGGTGTCGGCAAAGGTCACCGAGATTTCGACGCCCGTGAGGTAGGCCATGCCCTGTGCGCGGGCGGCGGCGGCGGCCCGGTGCTGGCCGCCGATCTCGTCGTGGTCGGTCAGCGCCCACAGCTCGACCCCGTTGGCCTTGGCGCGGGCTGCCAGGTCTTCAGGGGTCATGGTTCCGTCGGAAACCACGGAATGGCAGTGCAGGTCGGCGTTGAGCAGGGTGGTCACCGGGTCATTTTAGGGCTTGTACCGATAACGCGGGGTGGCGATTCCAGCAACACTGGTTACAAGGGCAGGGGCTCTGCGGCTGTCCGTTTCCGTATCCGTGACGGCGCTTGGTGGTTTGACGGCGGTTTCCTGGGGCAAAGGCCCCCAAAGCGGGGGCTGGCGATGCCCTCGCAGAGCACGAGAATCTGTTGCAAGGATCGACCATGAAATTCGACAACCTGCGCGTGGCCCACAAGATGTGGAGCGTGATCCTGGGCCTGCTGGCACTGATGCTGGTGACCGCCATCTGGACCCAGTGGTACGGGCGGCAGGTGACGGCCGAAACCGAAAGGGCTGTCGAGAAATACGAGGGCGCCATCACCACGGCAGTGAGCTGGCGCGGGCTGGCCGAGGTGGCCGTCACCATGTCCATGGCCAGCTTCGTGACCACGGACGCAGCGCTCAAGGCCGACTTCGACACCCGCGTGGCGGCCCTCACGGCGCGCATCACGCCCGTGCAGGAAAAGATCGGCAAGACCTCGGTGTCGGCCGACGACAAGGCGGCCCTGGCCCAGGTTGCCGCCACGCGCGCCGACATCCGCGGGCAGACCGACAAGCTCAAGGAGCTGACCGAGGCAGGCGACGCAGCCGCCAAGCAGGACTACCTGGCCAAGGTCTACCGCCCGAAAGCGGTGGCTTACCTGGAGTCCATCGACAAGTTCGTGGCCGTGCAGGAGCGCCAGCGCGACGCGGCGGTGCAGGCGGCCCGTGATTCGCGCGCCAGCCTGGTGGTGATCGGAGCCGCTGCAGCCCTTGCGGTGGTGGTGCTGGGCATGCTGCTGGCGGCCCTGCTGGTGCGCTCCATCACGCGCCCGCTCGACCGCGCCGTGTCGCTGGCCGAGGCCATCTCCGCCGGCGACCTCACGCAGAACATCCATGACGACCGCAAGGACGAACTCGGCCTGCTGACGCGGGCCCTGTCCGGCATGTCCACCCGCCTGCGTTCCGTGGTGAGCGAGGTGCGCATCGGCGTGGACTCGGTGTCGTCAGCTTCGGTGGAGATCGCCAACGGCAACCACGACCTGTCTGCGCGCACCGAGCAGACGGCCTCCAACCTCGAAGAAACGGCCGCCAGCATGGAGCAGCTGACGGCCACGGTGTCGCAGTCGGCCGACACGGCGCGCCAGGCGAATCAGCTGGCCGGCACCGCCGCCCAGGCCGCCGCACGCGGCGGCGAAGTGGTGGGCCAGGTGGTCAGCAGCATGCAGCAGATCACCGACAGCTCGCGCAAGATCGCCGACATCATCGGCACCATCGACGGCATCGCCTTCCAGACCAACATCCTGGCCCTGAATGCGGCGGTGGAAGCGGCGCGTGCCGGTGAGCAGGGCCGGGGCTTCGCCGTGGTGGCCAGTGAAGTGCGCAGCCTGGCGGGCCGCAGTGCCGAGGCGGCCAAGGAGATCAAGGCCCTGATCAGCGCCAGCGTGGAGAACGTCGAATCGGGCTCGGCCCAGGTGGCGCAGGCCGGGCAGAGCATGGAAGAGATCGTCTCGAGCGTGCGCCGGGTGAGCGACCTGATCGGAGAGATCACGGCCTCGTCCACCGAGCAGCGCGACGGCATCGCCCAGGTCAACCAGGCGGTGACGCACCTCGACCAGATGACGCAGCAGAACGCGGCGCTGGTGGAGGAGTCCACGGCGGCAGCGGCGTCCATGCGCGACCAGGCGCAAAAGCTGGCCGAGGTGGTATCGATGTTCAACGTGGGGGCCATGCCGGCGCGGACACCGGCGGCCGCACCGCCGCGGCCTGCACCGGCTGCCAGCCGGCCGGTGGCTGCGCCCGCCCACAAGGCTGTTGCTGGCAAATCTCCTGCACCCGCCGCCGCAAGGCTCACGGCGTCGGCCAAACCGGCAGCGACCCCCAAGCCTGCTGCGGCTGCCGGCCCGGCCCCCGCGCCGGCCCCGCGTGCCACGGCCAAGGGCGGGGACGACGATTGGGAAAGCTTTTGACCCAGCGCGGCCCGCTGGCAGCCCCCGGATGCGGGTTTTTCCCGGTACAACGAAGCAGTCTGCTGTCTTGCGGCTGGCGTAGGCTATGGCCCGTCTGGATGTGATCGAATGTGTCTGCGGCCATGGGCCAGCGGCGCAGGGTGCATCCCGGGCAGATCCACAAGGGAAAGAGATCCATGCAATTCGACAATATCCGCGTCTCCCGCAAGCTCTGGGGTGCATTTCTGGGGCTGATGATCGCGATGCTGCTGCTCTCCGGCTTCGCCCAGAACCGTGGCAACAACTCCATGTCGGCAGCGATGGACGACATCATCGAGATCGAGGGGCGCATCTCCTCCGCCGTGCGCTGGCGCGGCGCCACCGAGACGGCCGTCAACATGGTCATGGGCGGCGCAGTGACCACCGATGCCGTGCTGTCCGAACAGTACGGTGCCAAGGTCAAGGAGATCATCGGCGCCATCAACAAGGTGCAGGAGAAGATCGTTGCCTCCGCCACGGCCCCCGAGGAGAAGGCGGCGCTGGACAAGGTGCTGGAGGCGCGCAAGGCCGTGCTGGCGGCCACCGCCAAGACCTGGGACCTCAAGGGCGCGGGCGACGCGGTGGCCACCCAGCAGTTTGCGGACAACGAGTTCGCGCCCCTGGTCACCAAGTACCTCAAGGCCCAGGACGACTTCGTGGCGACGCTGGAAAAGCGCCGCGATGCCATCCGTGACGACGCCACCAAGCGCCGCATCGACTACGCCATCACGGGCATCATCCTGTCGATGCTGCTGTTGGCCGTGGGCATCTTCCTGGCCTGGCGGCTGGTCCGTTCCATCAGCGACCCGCTCAACCAGGCGGTGACCACCATCGATGCCATTGCCGCGGGCGACCTCACGCGCGAGCTGCATTCGACCCGCAAGGACGAGTTCGGCCACATGCTGCGCTCGCTCTCGGCGATGTCTGCGCGCCTGCGCGGCGTGGTCAGTGAAGTGCGCTCAGGCGTGGACTCGGTGTCCTCGGCCTCGGTGGAGATCGCCAACGGCAACCACGACCTGTCTGCGCGCACCGAGCAGACGGCCTCCAACCTCGAAGAAACGGCCGCCAGCATGGAGCAGCTGACGGCCACGGTGTCGCAGTCGGCCGACACGGCGCGCCAGGCGAATCAGCTGGCCGGCACCGCCGCCCAGGCCGCCGCACGCGGCGGCGAAGTGGTGGGCCAGGTGGTCAGCAGCATGCAGCAGATCACCGACAGCTCGCGCAAGATCGCCGACATCATCGGCACCATCGACGGCATCGCCTTCCAGACCAACATCCTGGCCCTGAATGCGGCGGTGGAAGCGGCGCGTGCCGGTGAGCAGGGCCGGGGCTTCGCCGTGGTGGCCAGTGAAGTGCGCAGCCTGGCGGGCCGCAGTGCCGAGGCGGCCAAGGAGATCAAGGCCCTGATCAGCGCCAGCGTGGAGAACGTCGAATCGGGCTCGGCCCAGGTGGCGCAGGCCGGGCAGAGCATGGAAGAGATCGTCTCGAGCGTGCGCCGGGTGAGCGACCTGATCGGAGAGATCACGGCCTCGTCCACCGAGCAGCGCGACGGCATCGCCCAGGTCAACCAGGCGGTGACGCACCTCGACCAGATGACGCAGCAGAACGCGGCGCTGGTGGAGGAGTCCACGGCGGCAGCGGCGTCCATGCGCGACCAGGCGCAAAAGCTGGCCGAGGTGGTATCGATGTTCAACGTGGGGGCCATGCCGGCGCGGACACCGGCGGCCGCACCGCCGCGGCCTGCACCGGCTGCCAGCCGGCCGGTGGCTGCGCCCGCCCACAAGGCTGTTGCTGGCAAATCTCCTGCACCCGCCGCCGCAAGGCTCACGGCGTCGGCCAAACCGGCAGCGACCCCCAAGCCTGCTGCGGCTGCCGGCCCGGCCCCCGCGCCGGCCCCACGTGCCACGGCCAAGGGTGGTGACGATGATTGGGAAAGCTTCTGACCGCAGGTGTTGCAACGGGGCAGCGCTCCCGCAGACAATCCACCAAGGCAGCACAGGCTGCCTTTTTCATTCCTGAGACCACCAATCCTCGACAGAAAGCCTTCCCATGCCCCTGATCAACATCCGCCTGGCCAACCGCGACATCCCGACCACGTCCGCCCAGAAGGCCGCGCTGATTGCCGGCGTCACGCGCCTCATGCAGGAGGTGCTCGACAAGAAGCCCGAGACCGTGACCGTCATCATCGATGAGGTCGATCCTGACAACTGGGGCGTGGGTGGCGAGCAGGTCACGGTGGTGCGCCAGCGCGGCAAGGGGCCCGTGCAGGCGTGAGCAGCGCTTGGCGCTAGATTTCTGCGCCTTCCACGAGGAACTGCACCTTGCGCTCGCCGCGCCACTCGTTGACATCCAGGCGAAACGCCAGCAGCACGCGCGCCGGTAGCTGTTCGGTGTGGCCGAACCAGATCGCGTCGACGGGGTTGCCCTGGTGCATGAGCTTGATGGACAGGTGGTTCTTGGCCTCGCCCACCAGCCGCTGGCTCAGCACCTGCACCTCTTCGCTGAAGGTTGGCGGCGCAAAGCCCTGGCCCCAGACCTCGCGGTGCAGGGTGTCCACCAGGTCGGCACGGCAGTACTCGGGGGCCAGCGGTCCATCGGTCTCGATGCGGCGCGTGAGCGTCGAGGCGTCGAGCCATTCCTGCGCCACCTGGGCCAGGGCCTGCTCGAAGGTCTGGAAAGCCTCTGCGGCCACGGTGCAGCCGGCCGCCATCGCATGGCCGCCGAACTTGAGCAGCACGCCCGGGTGGCGCTTGGCCACCAGGTCCAGCGCATCGCGCAGGTGAAAGCCGGGGATGGAGCGGCCCGAGCCCTTGAGCTCGTGTTCCTTGCCCGGTGCGCTGCTGGCCGCGAAGACGAAGGTCGGGCGGTGCAGCTTGTCCTTGATGCGCGAAGCGACGATGCCCACCACGCCTTCGTGGAATTCGGGGTCGAAGACGCTGATGGCCGGCGGCGGGTCTTCGCTCTCGTCGAACAGGTTCTCGGCCATCAGCATGGCCTGCTCGCGCATGCCGCCCTCGATCTCGCGGCGCTCGCGGTTGATGGTGTCCAACTGCCCGGCCAGGTGGCTCGCGCGGCCCGCGTCGTCGGTGAGCAGGCATTCGATGCCCAGCGTCATGTCGGCCAGGCGGCCGGCGGCATTGATGCGCGGGCCCAGTGCAAAGCCGAAGTCGAAGGTGGTGGCCACGGGCGCCTTGCGGCCCGCCGCCGCGAACAGCGCAGCCACGCCCGCCGGCATCGCGCCCGCGCGGATGCGCCGCAGGCCCTGGGCCACCAGGCGGCGGTTGTTGGCGTCCAGGCGCACCACGTCGGCCACGGTGCCCAGGGCCACCAGCGTGAGCAGCGGGTCGAGCTTGGGCTGGCTGGCCAGGTCGAACACGCCGCGCGCACGCAACTCGGAGCGCAGGGCCATCAGCACATAGAACATCACGCCCACGCCGGCCAGGGACTTGCTCTCGAAGGTGCAGCCGGGCTGGTTGGGGTTGACCATGGCATCGGCCGCCGGCAGCTCGGGGCCGGGCAGGTGGTGGTCAGTCACGAGGACCTGCAGGCCCAGGGCCTTGGCCTCGGCCACGCCCTCGACGCTGGCGATGCCGTTGTCCACGGTGATCAGCACGTCGGCGCTGCGCTCCTTCACGCGGCGGGCGATCGGCGGGGTCAGGCCATAGCCATCGGTCACGCGGTCAGGCACCAGGTAGTCCACATGCTTTGCGCCCAGCAGGCGCAGGCCGCGCACGGCCACGGCGCAGGCGGTGGCGCCATCGCAGTCGTAGTCGGCCACCACGCACAGGCGCAGGTCGCGGGCCATGGCATCGGCCAGCAGCGTGGCCGCCTGCTGGATGCCCATGAGCCCGGCGGGCGGCAGCAGGCGGTTCAGGTCTTCGTTCAGCTCGTCCTTGTCGCGCACGCCGCGTGCGGCGTACAGGCGCGCGAGCAGCGGGTGCACGCCGGCCTGTTCCAGGGCCCAGGCGGCACGCGGGGGGATGTCTCTGGCCGTGATTTTCATAGCTGGGGTGCCACCTGGGCAAAACGGGTGGGCTGGAAGCGGGCCTTGATGCGCTGCACCAAGCCGCGTGGGGCGCTGTGGAAGGCCAGGGCAGCACGGTCACCGCACAGCGTGAGGCGCACGGCGCTGCCTTGCTCGGCCTGGCGCAGCAGTTCGGCCACCGGGCCCGCATCCAGCGCGCGCCAGGCGGCGCCCCAGGCGCGCCAGTCTTCGTGCAGGGCGGCGTCGCGCAGGGCCAGGGGCATCTGCGGCGCGGGCGCGGGTGTGCTGGCGGGCAGGGTGCCTGCACCATGCACCCAGAAGGAGTTGACCGTGGGCAGGCCGCGCTCGGCCCGCGCGTCGTTGAAGGCATGGGTGTAGAGCAGCATCTGCATCTCGCTGTGCAGGCGGTGCAGGGTGCGGGCGCGGGCGGCGTCGGGCATCCAGGCGCGCACGTCGCGCAGCAGCACGCGGTCGAGCGAGGCGGTGGCCAGGTCGGCGAACAGGGGGCCTTCGGCCAGCCAGCGCGTGGGCTGGTCGTAGTGCAGGTGGATACCGTCCTCGGTGAACCAGGGCGAGACGATGGCCAGCAGCGCGCGCGAGGACTCGTCATCGAGGCCCAGGGCCTCGGGGTCGCGAAGGGTGACGTGGTCGGTGGTCACCTGCCACTGGCAGGGGGTGACGAAGGCCCAGGCCTGGCCGCTCACTGCCTGGCCCCGCTGCTGGCGGTACCAGGCGGCCCAGGGTGGGCGCCCGTCCTCGGCAGTCAGGCCCAGGGCCTGGGCCAGGGCGCGCTCATGGGGGGTGGAAAAACTGGTCTCCTCGGCCGTGCTGGAGTGCGCCGGGTCGGCCGCAAGCCGCGCCAGCAGGCGATCCAGGTGCGGCAGGTCGAGCGTTGACAGCGTTTGCTGGCACCCCTCGGAGGCGCTGGCAGCGTAGGGGATGAGCAAATGGGGGATGTCCGACATCCCCCTATTGTCCGGGATGCCACAATCGCTTCCGCCGGGCTCGGCTATCCCATCAGGGTCCAGGCACTTTTTTCCCATCCATGCAACTTCCCTACGAACTGGCCCTGGGCCTGCGCTACACCCGCTCGGGCCGGGCCACGCGGCGCAATGGCTTCATTTCCTTCATCTCCGGTGCATCCATGCTGGGCATTGCCCTGGGGGTGGCGGCGCTGATCGTGGTGCTCAGCGTCATGAACGGCTTCCAGAAGGAGGTGCGCGAGCGCATGCTGGGCGTGGTCGCCCACATCGAGGTCTTCGCGCCCCAGGGCGCCGCCATGCAGGATGCGGCCCGCACCATCGCCGAAGTGCGCCAGAACCCGGCCGTCATCGGCGCTGCCCCCTATGTGGCCGCCCAGGCCCTGATCGCCCATGGCGACGACATGAAAGGGGCGCTTGTGCGCGGCATCGATCCGGCGCTGGAGGGCTCGGTGACCTCGCTGGCGGCATCGAATGCCGAGGTGCTGGCCACCCTGGTGCCCGGGCAGTTCCGCGTGGTACTGGGCAGCGAGCTGGCCAAATCGCTGGGCGTGAAGGCGGGCGATGCCGCGACCCTGGTGGTGCCCGCCGGCCAGGGCGGCAGTGGCAGCCAGGGCGGCCCGCGCTACCAGCCGCTTACCGTGGCCGGTACGGTGGACTCGGGCCACTTCCAGTACGACTCCACCCTGGTGTGGATGCACCAAGACGACGCCATGGCCACCTTCGGCCTGCGCGGACCCACGGGCGTCGGCCTCAAGCTGCAGGACCTGGAGCAGGCCAATGCCGTCGCCTACCAGTTGGCGCGCAGCGTGAGCGGCGACCTGCTGCTGCGCGACTGGACCCAGCAGAACCGCACCTGGTTCGAGGCCGTGCGCCTGCAAAAACGCATGATGTTCATCATCCTCGCGCTGATCGTCGCCGTGGCGGCCTTCAACCTGGTCTCCACGCTGGTGATGACGGTCAACGACAAGCGCGCCGACATCGCCATCCTGCGCACGCTGGGCGCCAGCCCGAAAAGCATCATGGGCGTGTTCGTGGTGCAGGGCGCGATGGTCGGCGTGATCGGCACCCTGGCCGGCCTGGCGCTGGGCCTGTCCATCGCCTACAACATCGACATCCTCGTGCCGGCCATCGAGAAGGCGCTGGGCGCCACCTTCCTGCCCAAGGACATCTACCTGATCGACCGCATGCCCAGCGAGCCGCAGAGCACCGACATCGTGCCCATCGCCCTCATCTCGCTGGCGCTGGCCTTCGTGGCCACCCTGTACCCGAGCTGGCGCGCCAGCCGCGTGAACCCCGCAGAAGCCCTGCGGTACGAGTGAAGAAGAAGAAAGCGCGCACAGCATCTATGCAAATCCCCTACGAACTGGCCCTGGGCTGGCGCTACACCCGCGCGGGCCGTGCCACGCGGCGCGATGGCTTCATCTCGTTCATCTCGGGCGTGTCCATGCTGGGCATCGCCCTCGGTGTGGCGGCGCTGATCATCGTGCTGTCGGTGATGAACGGCTTTCAGCGCGAAGTGCGCGACCGCATGCTCAGCGTGGTCTCGCACATCGAGATCCTGGCGCCCCAGGGCGCGCCGCTGCCGGACGTCGCCACCACCCTGGCCGAGGTCAGGCGCAACCCGAACGTGACCGGGGCCGCGCCCTTCGTCGCCGCCCAGGCGCTGCTCTCGCGCGGCCAGGACATGCGCGGCGCACTGGTGCGCGGCATCGACCCGGCGCTCGAAAGCTCGGTGACGGATCTGGCCGCCGGCAACGAAAAGACGCTCAAGCTGCTGGTACCCGGCGAGTTCCGCGTGGTGCTGGGTGGTGAGCTGGCACGCTCCCTGGGCGTGCGCGCCGGGGATGTGGTGACGCTGATCGCGCCCGCCGGCCAGGTCACGCCGGCCGGCGTGGTGCCGCGCCTCAAGCAGATGACGGTGGCCGGCACCTTCGACTCGGGCCACTACGAGTACGACGCGGCGCTGGTGCTGCTGCACCACGAGGATGCGCAGCGCATCTTCCGCCTCGAATCCCCCACCGGCATCCGCCTGAAGCTCAAGGATGTGCACCAGGCACGCGCCGTGGCCGCCGAACTGGCCGGCACCGTGAGCGGCGGGCTGGTGGTGCGCGACTGGACGCAGCAGAACCGCACCTGGTTCGCCGCCGTGCAGCTCGAAAAGCGCATGATGTTCATCATCCTGACCCTCATCGTGGCGGTGGCGGCGTTCAACCTCGTCTCCACCCTGGTGATGACGGTGACCGACAAGCGCGCCGACATCGCCATCCTGCGCACGCTGGGTGCCAGCCCCCGCAGCATCATGGGCGTGTTCGTCGTGCAGGGGGCCATGGTGGGCGTCATCGGCACCCTCGCCGGCCTGGCGCTGGGCCTGGCCATCGCCTTCAACATCGACGTCATCGTGCCGGCCATCGAGCATGCGCTCAATGCGAGCTTCCTGCCCAAGGACATCTACCTCATCAGCAAGATGCCCAGCGAGCCGCAAAGCTCGGACATCGTGCCCATCGCCGTCATTTCCCTGGTGCTGGCCTTCGTGGCCACCCTGTACCCCAGCTGGCGCGCCAGCCGTGTGAACCCCGCCGAGGCGCTTCGCTATGAATAAGAACAACGCTCCATCCGCCAACTCCCTGCCCGCCGCACCGCCCGCCCGGGGCGAGGTGGTGCTGCAGGCCCAGGGCCTGACCAAGCGCTTCACCGAAGGCCGGCTGGACGTGACCGTGCTGCACGGCGTGGACCTGCAGGTGCATGCCGGCGAGACCCTGGCCATCGTCGGTGCCTCGGGTTCGGGCAAGAGCACCCTGCTGCACCTGTTGGGCGGCCTGGACGCGCCCACGGCCGGCTCCGTGCGCCTCAAGGGCACCCCGCTGTCGTCGCTGTCGCCCGAACAGCAGGGCCGGCTGCGCAACCAGCACCTGGGCTTCATCTACCAGTTCCACCACCTGCTGCCCGAGTTCACCGCGCTGGACAACGTGGCCATGCCGCTGCGCATCCGCCGCATGCCCCTCGCGCAGTGCCATGAGGAGGCCGCGCGCGTGCTCACCTCGGTGGGTCTCAAGGAGCGCCTGCACCACCGCCCCGCCGAGCTGTCGGGTGGCGAGCGCCAGCGCGTGGCCATTGCCCGCGCCCTGGTCACGCGCCCGGCCTGCGTGCTGGCCGACGAGCCCACGGGCAACCTGGACCGCACCACCGCCGACGGCGTCTTCGCGCTCATGCTGCAGCTGGCGCGCGAGCAGGGCACGGCCTTCGTGATGGTCACGCACGACGAGTCGCTGGCCGCGCGCTGCGACCGCGTGGTGCACCTGGTGCTGGGCAAACTGGGTTAGGTCCTGCCGCCGGATCCTTCCGCGCGGGGCATTGGACGGGTTTTGGAGAGCCTGCGCGCGTGTTCGCAAGCCGTAAGATGACAGAAGTTCGCTTCAGGAGAGCTTCGCGATGACGGTCCCAGCACCCATCCCCTGCGACGAGTTGCGCCGGCTTGAAGCCCTGCGTGCGCTCATGGTGCTGGACACTCCTGCCGAGCCCTTGCTCGACTCCATTGCCCGCATGGCCGCCGAGGTGTGTGATGTACCGATCGCGCTCATCAGCCTCGTCGATGCCGATCGCCAGTGGTTCAAGGCCGCGGTGGGCCTGCCGGGGGTGAATGAAACGCCGCGCGACATCGCCTTCTGTGCGCATGCCATCCTCACGGACGGTGTGATGGAAGTGCCCGATGCCACGCAGGATGCGCGGTTTGCGCTCAACCCCCTGGTCACGGACGCGCCGGACATCCGGTTTTACGCAGGGGCTCCGCTCATGGCAGGCGCTGATGGTGACCGCGTGGGCACGCTGTGCGTGCTCGACCGCAAGGCGCGCCAGCTCACGGCGCAGCAGCTTGCCACGCTGCGGTCGCTGTCGCAGATGGTTTCGCAGGCACTGGACCTGCGCCGGGACCTGCTCGAGCGGGCCTTCTCGGTGCGTCTGGAGTATGAAGAAGCCTTGTCCGAAAGTGAGTTGCGCTACCGGACCATGGTGGAGGCGCAGACGGAGATGGTGTCGCTCGCGTGGCCACATGGCGAAGTGTTCTACGTCAACCAGGCGTATGCCCGGCATGTCGGAATGCGGCCCCAGGATCTGCTGGGGACCGACCTTCTCTCCTATGTCGACGCAGCCGACCGGGAGGTGGTGCGTGGGCACATAGCCGAGGTGGTGCACCGGGAGGGCGCCCAACACGGTGAAAACCGCATGGCGAGCGCAGACGGCTCCGAGCGCTGGGTGGCCTGGACCCACCGCTTTCTGCGCGACAGCGAGCAACGGCCTTATGTGCAGTCCGTAGGGCGCGACATCACGGCACAGCGAGCAGCCGAACGCGCACTCCAGGCCAGCCAGCAATTGCTGGAACGCACCGGCCGCGCGGCACGCGTGGGAGGCTGGGAATTCGATGTGCGCAGTGGCCGCGTCTCCTGGTCGGCCGAGACCCGGCGCATCCACGAGGTGGCGCCCGACTACAACCCGGCCGTCGAGCATGTGCTGGATTTCTACCCACCCGAGGCGCGCAAGACCATGGCCACCGTGGTGCGCAGTGCACTGCAGGCGGGCCAGCCGTGGGATCTGGAGATGCCGCTGGTCACCGCTGGCGGGCACCAGATCTGGGTGCGCTCGGTAGGCGAGGCGGAATCCGAAGGCGGCGCGGTGGTGCGTCTGTTCGGTGCTTTCCAGGACGTGACGGAGCGCCGGCGCATGGCCCAGCAGTTGGCGGACAGCGAGCGCTTCGTGCGACAGGTCACCGACGGCCTGCCCATCCGCATCGGCTACGTGGACAGGGAACAGCGCTATCGCTTCGCCAATCAGGCGGCATGCCTGCGCTTTGGCCGCAGCCGTGAGGACATCATCGGCCGCACCAGCGAAGAACTGCTGGGCGAGCCCGTGCCGCCCGAGGTGGCGCAGCGGGTGCAGCAGGTGCTGTCGGGCACGGAGCAGCGCTATGAAGTCGATGAAGTACTCAATGGCCTGGTGCACCGCATCGAAAGCCATCTCGTGCCCGATGTCTCCGACGGCGGAGAGGTGCGGGGCTTTTTTTCCACGGGCATCGACATCACCCAGCGTGCTGCCGCTGAGCGCGGCCTGCGGGTGCTGACGGCCATACTGGAGCACACGCCCGACTTCGTGGTCCAGACCAACCTCAGGGGGCAGGTCACCTACATGAACCCCGCTGCGCGCAGGGTACAGGGCTTTGCGCCGGACAAAGACGTGAGTGCCCACCTGTTCACCGAGTTCAACACGCCCGAGACCCAGGCCCTGTATGCCGAGGCGATTCTTCCAGCGGTCAAGGCGCACAGCGTGTGGGTGGGTGAGACCACGGTGTACGTGGCCCACCGGCGCGTGGTGCCGGTGAGCCACATGGTGATCGCCCACCGCGACGTGGAGGGTCGCATCCAGCATTTTTCGGCCATCATGCGCGATATCTCGGACGCGGCCCAGGCGCGACTGGCGCTCCTGAAGCAGACGGCCACCCTGCGCTCCATCACCGAGGCGCTGCCCTCCCTGGTGGCCGTGGTGGGGACAGATGGGCGCTACCAGTTCGTCAACAGCGCCTTCGAGCGCTGGCACCGCGTGCCACGCGAGCAGATCGTGGGCCGCACCATGGAGGACTTTCTCGGGGCTGCCGAGTATGCGCGCAGCAAGCCCATGATCGAGAAAGTCCTGTCTGGGGAGACGATCACCTTCGACAAGGATTATCCCCAGCGCGCTCCGGCCAGCCACGTCACCATCCACTTCCTTCCCCTGTGGTCGGGGCCGGGACAGGTCGATGGCTTCGTGTCCATGGCCCAGGACGTCACCAGCTACCGGCAGGAGACCGGCCGCTTGCTGGCGATGGCGCAGCACGACCCGCTCACGGGCCTGCTCAACCGGGCTGGTCTGCAGGCCTACGTGGGGCAGATGGACCTGGCTGTGGAAGGGCCCTTGCTGGCCCTGCTCTACATCGATCTGGACCATTTCAAGCCCGTCAACGACCAGCATGGCCATCCCGTGGGGGACCAGTTGCTGCAGGCCTTCGGGCAGCGCCTGCTGTCCCTGGTGCGCCCCACCGACGCGGTGGCCCGGCTGGGCGGTGACGAGTTCGCCGTCGTGCTGGCCGGCGTGCGCGAGCCGGCCCATGCCGAAGCCGTGGCCCGCAAGATACTGGAAGCTGCGCACACGCCGTTCGAGGTCGGCAATCTGCGCCTTTGCGTCGGTGCCAGCGCAGGGCTGGCCCTGGGCACGGATGCGGACAAAGGCTGGCCTGATCTCATGGCCCGCGCGGACGACAAGCTCTACCTGGCCAAACGCGCTGGCCGGGGGCAATTCAAGGGCGGTTGACGCGGCGCGGTACGGACTGTACCGCCAGCCCAACCTACATCACCCGCCCGTACCACCACACCGACAGGCTGGCGGCGAGCAGCGCCAGCACGGCACCGGCCAGCGCCAGCAGCGCCGAGATCTCGGTTTCCTTCTTCTCCACCGTGAGGCGCGAGCTCAGGGTCTCGTAGACCTTCTTGAGGTCCGCTGCGGTGGCCGCGTGGAAGTACTCGGCCGCGGTGCGGGTGGCCACGGCCTTCAGGGTCTCTTCATCGAGCCGCACGCGCATCGACCAGCCCTCGAAACCGATGGTCTCGCCCTGCAGCGTGCCCACGCCCACGGTGTAGACGCGCACGCCCCGGTCGGCGGCCCACTTGGCGGCTTCGAGCGGGTCCACGCCGGTGGTGCGCTGGCCATCGGTCAGCATGATGATGGCGGCCGAGTTGTAGGAGCCCGGGGCCACGGGCGTGAAGGGCTTGGCAGGGTCCTGCTTGTTGAGGTCTTCCAGGGGGCGTGGCTTCATCGCCTGGCGCCCGCCCAGGGCCGAGATGTCGATGCCGGCATCGGGGAAGATGGTGGCCAGCGAGAGCATGATGCCGTTGCCCGTGGCCGTGCCGCGCTGCAGCTGGAAGCTGTCGATGGCCTTGACCAGGTCGTCGCGGCTCTGCGTGGGCAGCTGCGCCAGCTGGGCACTGCCGGCAAAGGCCACGATGCCCACGCGCACGTGGCGCGGCAGCTCGGCGATGAAGGCCTTGGCCGCGTCCTGTGCGGCGGTGATGCGGTCGGGCTGCACGTCGGTGGCGCGCATGCTGCCCGAGACGTCCATGGCCAGCATGATGGTCTGGTCCTGCGAGGGCAGGGTGATCACCGCCAGCGGCCGGGCGGCGGCCAGCAGCAGGGCCACCAGCGCCAGCAGGAAGAGGAAGGGCGGGATGTGCCGGCGCAGGTGCTGCGCCGGGCCCATGGCCTCGCGCACCAGCGACAGGCTGGAGTAGCTCAGCGCGGTTTTCTTGCGCCGGTGCAGCAGCCACCAGTACAGCAGGACCAGCAGCGGCACGCTCAGCAGCAGCCAGAGCAGGGAGGGCCAGAGAAAGACCATGGTGGCGTGTCCTGTGGTTGTCAGGCGGCGGCCCGTGGGGCCGTCCATTGGAACGAGGGGTGGCCGGCCGGCCGCACGCGGCGCTGGCGCAGGTCCATGAAGCGCAGCAGCGCGTCCACCAGGTCGTCGTCGGTGCGCAGCTCCAGCGTATCGGCCCCGGCCTTGGCCAGGCCTTCGCGCAGCACGGCCTCGCGCTGCGCCGCCAGGCGTGCGAAGCGGTGGCGAAAACCGCTGTCGTGCGTGTCCACCTGCAGTTGCTCGCCGCTTTCGGCGTCGCGCAGCGTGACCAGGCCCACGTCGGGCAGCTCCAGCTCCAGCGGGTCGAGCAGGCGCACGCTCACCACATCATGGCGGCGGGCCAGCTGGGCCAGCGGTTTCTCCCAGCCCGGGGCGCTGATGAAGTCGGACACCACGAACACGGTGGAGCGCCGGCGCAAGGTACCGAGGGCGCCCTGCAGCAGCAGGTGCAATTCGGTACCACCGGATTGGAGCTGGGGTGCGGGCTTGAGCAACTGGTGCACCAGGTGCAGCACATGGGCGCGGCCACTGCGCGGGGGCAGTACGCTGTCCACGGCGCGCGTGTCGGCACCGCCGGCGCCATAGAGCATGGCGCCCACGCGGTTGCCGTGGCGCGTGAGCAGGCGCGAGAGCACGGCCACGAAGCCGGTCAGGATGTCGCGCTTGGCATTGCCCTGGGGGCCGAAGTTGACCGAGGGGCTCAGGTCCAGCAGGAACCAGGCGGACATCTCGCGGTCTTCGGTGAACACGCGCACATGGGGGGTGTTCAGGCGCGCCGTCACGTTCCAGTCGATGTGGCGCACATCGTCGTGGGGCTGGTATTCGCGCAGGTCTGCCAGATCGAGGCCCGCGCCGCGCATCAGCGTGCGGTAGTCGCCCTGAAGCAGCCCGTCGAGCCGGCGGATGACGCTCCACTCCAGCTGCCGCAGCAGGCGGTCGGCCTGGCCGGGCAGGGTGGGCAGCGCGCGTGCGGCGGTGGCTGCAGTGTCAGGCGGCTTTTTGCTCATGGTGCAGGGGTTTGGCAGGGGCGGGCACCTTGGCCATGATGCGCGCGATCAGCGCATCGGCGTCGAGGCCCTCGGACAGCGCTTCGTAGGACAGCGACAGCCGGTGGCGCAGCACGTCGGCCGCCAGGTCCGTCATGTCCTCGGGCAGCACGTAGCTGCGCCCGCGCAGCATGGCCAGGGCCTGGGCACCTTCGGCCAGGCAGATGGTGGCGCGCGGGCTGGCGCCGCAGGCAATGAAGGGGGCCAGGTCCTTGAGGTCGTGGCGGGCCGGCGCGCGCGTGGCGGCCACCAGTTTCACGGCGTACTGCAGCATCGACGGGTCCACATACACGCTGCGGCATTCGGCCTGCAGCGCCGCCAGCTGGGCCGTGGTGGCCACGGGCAGCACCTGCACGGGCTTGTCCAGCGCGCGCTGGGCGATCACGAACTCTTCCTCCTCGGTGGGGTAGTCGATCAGCACCTTCATCATGAAGCGGTCCACCTGGGCTTCGGGCAGGGCGTAGGTGCCTTCGGTCTCGATCGGGTTCTGCGTGGCCATCACCAGGAAGGGCGAGGGCACCTTGTGCGTTTCGCCGGCAATCGTCACCTGGCGCTCCTGCATCACTTCGAGCAGCGCGCTCTGCACCTTGGCGGGGGCGCGGTTGATTTCGTCGGCCAGCAGCAGGTGGGTGAACACGGGGCCCAGCGAGGTGCTGAACTCACCCGTCCTCTGGTTGTACATGCGCGTGCCCACCAGGTCGGCGGGCACCAGGTCGGGCGTGAACTGGATGCGCTTGAAGCTGCCCTGGATGGTGCTGGCCAGGGTCTTCACGGTGAGCGTCTTGGCCAGGCCCGGAACGCCTTCGACCAGCAGGTGGCCCTGGGCCAGCATGGCCACCATCACCCGCTCCAGGAAGCGGTCCTGACCCACCACGACGCGCTTGACTTCGTAGAGCACCTGCTCCATCAGCGTGGCGGTGGCGGCATTCGAGGCAAAGGGCTGCGGGGTCGGTTCCATGGGACTCCTTGCGAAGAGGGGGTGCGTATTGAAAGGGGGTCAGAAAGGTGACATGCCCACGGCCGAAGCCGCGTTCTCGATGGGCACGGCAAAACCGATGCCGATGAAGGTGCGCGCCGGTGTCGGGTTGAGGATGGCGGTGACGATGCCGATCACCTCGCCATCCATGGTGACCAGCGGGCCGCCCGAGTTGCCGGGGTTGGCCGCCGCGTCGAACTGGATCAGGTTGCCCAGCTCGCGCTTGCCCTCGGGCGAGGTGAACTGGCGCCCCAGGCCCGAGATCACGCCCGCCGAGGCCGATGGGCCGATGCCGAAGGGAAATCCCACCACGGCGACCTGGTCGCCAGGGCGCAGGTCGTTGGTGGAGCGCAGGGAGGCTGCCTCCAGGTCGTCGGGCACCTTGTGGGCCTGGAGCACGGCCAGGTCGTTCTCGGGCTGCACGCCGGTGATGGTGGCCGTGGTCTGCAGCCCGTCGTGGAAGGTCAGCTGGATGCGGTCGGACCCCTGCACCACATGCAGGTTGGTGAGGATGACGCCCTTGTCGACGATCACCACGCCCGTGCCCACGCCGCGCTCGACCTCGTCCTTGCCGTTCTTGCTGCGCCCGAAGCCCACCACGCGCACCACCGAGGGGGCGATGGTCTCCACGGCGCGTGCCGCCGCCGAGGGCAGGGTGGTGGTTTCCAGCGTGCGCAGTACCGCCTGGTCGATGTCTTCCTGGGTGAGCTTGCGGGGGGCGGTGCCCTGGTTCAGCCACACGCTGGTGGCGAGCAGGGCGGCCAGCACCAGCAAGGCGCCCCACAGTGCGTAGAGGTTGCGGCGCGACAGGGTGACCGCCTGGGGCCGGCCGGCGGGCTGGCTGGTGGCTGGCGCCGCCTCGGCTACCGGTTGCGCGGGCGCAGCGTCGCTCGGGGCCGCGGCCCCGGCAGGGCGGCGGGCGGGGCGGGAGCTGCTGTAGACAGTGGGTCTGGGCATCCTGTCACCTTCCGGTACACCATGGCGCGGTGCATGGTTTCACAGTAGCACGGATCGCGCCCGTGTGCATAGCCTGGGGCTTCATCCATCGTGCATCATGTGTGAATGAGCTTCTGGATCGATACCCATTGCCACCTGGATGCGCCCGAATTGGCGCCCGACGTGGATGCCGTGCGGGAGCATGCCCGCCAGGCCGGCGTAGGGCATTGCGTACTGCCTGCGGTGGAGCGTGCCAACTGGAACGATGTGCGCAGGCTCGCGCACCAGCATGGGGACAGCTATGCCCTGGGGATCCACCCCCTGTACACCGGAAATGCTGCGGATGGCGATCTGGAACTGCTGGCCCAGGCGCTGGAGCAGCACCGGGAGGACCCGCGCCTGGTCGCCGTGGGCGAGATCGGGCTTGACTATTTCGTGCCGGGGCTGGATCCGGCCCGGCAAGAGCACTTCTACCGCGAGCAGCTCCGGCTGGCGCGGCGTTTCGGCCTGCCCGTGATCCTGCACGTGCGCCGCTCGGCCGACCGGCTGCTCAAGGGCCTGCGCGAGGTCCAGGGCCTGTCGGGCATAGCCCACGCCTTCAACGGCAGCGCGCAGCAGGCCCAGGCCTTCGTGGACCTGGGTTTCAAGCTCGGCTTTGGCGGGGCCGTCACCTACGACCGCGCCCTGCAGCTGCGCCGCCTGGCCACCCAACTGCCGCTCGCATGCCTGGTGATGGAGACCGATTCCCCCGACATCCCGCCGCACTGGCTCTACGCCACCGCCGCCGAGCGCGAGGCCGGCCGGCCCCAGGGGCGCAACACCCCGGGCGAGTTGCCACGCATCGGCGAGGTGGTGGCCGAACTGCGCGGCATGACTGTGCAGGCGCTGGCCGAGGTCTCCACGGCGAACGCGCTGGCGGCCCTGCCGCGCCTGGCACCCCTGCTGCGGGCCGGGCAGGCGCCGTCACCGTCTTTTACCGATTCCTGACAGTCGCTCTCGGGTTTGAGCTATATATTTGATAGTAACCGGGCGACCCTGCCCCGAACCCCTCGCCGCATGCCCCAGACCGCCCCCGCCACGCCACTGGACGACACCGCCTCCCGCCTGGTGGGACTGCCCGCCGTGGTGTCCGCCAGTACCATCGTGCTGGTGCTGGGCAGCTTCCCCGGTGCGGCCTCGCTGCGCGCACAGCAGTACTACGGCCACCCGCAGAACCACTTCTGGCGCATCCTGCAGGCCCTCTGGCCGCAGCACCCCCTGCCTGGGCCCGCCAGCTACGCCCTGCGCTGCGAGTGGCTGCTGGCGCGCGGCCTGGGCCTGTGGGACGTGTATGCCAGCTGCGAGCGCGAGGGCAGCCTGGACGCCGACATCCGCCATGCCGTGGTGAACGACTTCGCCTCGCTGCGCGCCGTGGCACCGCGCCTGGCCGCCATCGCCCACAATGGGGGGGAGAGCTTCAAGCACGCCGCGCGCACCGCAGCCCTGGGCGTGCCGGTGTACAAACTGCCGTCCACCAGCCCGGCCAATGCCTCCTGGAGCTTCGAGCGCAAACTGAGCGCGTGGGCCGAACTCATGGCCCGCCACCAATTGACCTGAATGACCCGCAAGAAAACCAGCCCCATCGAACTGCCCGAAGTCAGCGTCTCCGACGATGGCGAAGTGCGCCACCTGCACCTGGGAACGCCCTGGATCCAGGGCTCCATGCGCGTGGCCGAACCCTTTGCGCTGGAGCTCGAGTACGTGCAGCGCATGATGGCCTGGCTGCTCTTCGTCGAGCCCGCCTCGGTGGGCAAGCGCCACGCCATGCAACTGGGCCTGGGTGCCGGGGCCATCACCAAGTTCTGCCACAAGAAGCTGCGCCTGTGCGCCACGGCCATCGAGCTCAACCCCCAGGTGGTGGCCGTGTGCCGCCAGTGGTTCAAGCTGCCGCCCGACGGCCCCAAGCTGCGCGTGGTGCTGGCCGATGCGGCCCGGGAGATCCAGAACCCCATGTGGCTCGGCACGGTCGATGCGCTGGCGGTGGACCTGTACGACCACGATGCCGCAGCCCCCGTGCTCGACAGCCCCGACTTCTACGCCGATTGCCATGCCCTGCTGTCCGAGGACGGCAGCATGACCGTGAACCTGTTTGGCCGCTCGTCGAGCTACGAGAAGAGCTTGAAGAGCATGGCCAGCGCATTCGGCGACGATGCGCTGTGGGCCTTCAAGCCCACGCGCGAAGGCAATACCGTGGTGCTGGCCCAGCGCACGCCCACGCGCCCCAAGCGCACCGAACTGGCCGCCCGGGCCGAGGCCATCCAGGAGCGCTGGGGCCTGCCCACCACCAAGTGGATGCGCGTTTTCAAGCCGGTTGCCTGAACATGCTGCACCCGACTCCTTCGTCCTGCCCCGTCCATCCCCTCTGAGAGGTCTGCAGACATGAGCACCGCCGTCATCCCCCCCGTCCCCGCCGCCAAGGCGGCCATCAAGCCGGTCCACCACATCGGGCCCGTGGATTGGCGCCGCATGGTCGAGTGGCTGAGCGCCGACGGCGTGATCTCCCATGAGGAGGCGCAGCGCACCATCGCCCGCTGCTCGCAGGCCGAGAGCTCGCAGCCGGCCCTGGTCCGGCTGGCTGCGGTGGCCATGACCCGCGCCTCCGATGGCAAGCCGCTGGACATCGAGCTGCTCACCGAGTACCTGGCGCAGCGCTCCGGCCTGCCCTACATGCGCATCGACCCGCTCAGGGTCGACGTGGGCCGGGTCGCCGACACCATGAGCGCCACCTATGCCGAGCGCCACAAGGTGCTGCCCGTGCAGGTGACGGCCAAGGAGGTGGTGGTGGCAACGGCCGAACCCTTCGTCGACGACTGGGTGGCCGAGGTCGAGCGCCAGGCGCGCCGCACGGTGCGCCGCGTGGTGGCCAACCCGCAGGACATCCACCGCTTCACGGCCGAGTTCTTCGCGCTCGCCAAATCGGTGCGCGCGGCGCAGAAGGCGGGCGGCGCATCGGGCGGCAGCAGCTTCGAGCAACTGGTGGAGCTGGGGCGCAGCAACAAGCAGCTCGACGCCAACGACCAGGGCGTGGTGAAGGTGGTGGACTGGCTCTGGCAATACGCCTTCGACCAGCGTGCCAGCGACATCCACCTGGAGCCGCGGCGCGAGCAGGGGGTGATCCGCTTTCGCATCGACGGCGTGCTGCACCCGGTCTACCAGATGCCCATGGGCGTGCACAACGCGATGATCTCGCGCATCAAGCTGCTCGGGCGCATCGACGTGGTGGAAAAGCGCCGCCCGCAGGACGGCCGCATCAAGACCCGCAACCAGCGCGGCGACGAGGTGGAAATGCGCCTGTCCACGCTGCCCACGGCCTTCGGCGAGAAGATGGTGATGCGGATCTTCGACCCCGACAACACCGTCAAGGACCTGGACGCGCTGGGCTTCGCGCAGCACGACGCGGCGCGCTGGGAGGCGCTGGTCAAGCGCCCGCACGGCATCATCCTCGTGACCGGGCCCACGGGCTCGGGCAAGACCACCACGCTGTACTCCACGCTCAAGCGCGTGGCCACGGAAGAGGTCAATGTGAGCACGGTGGAGGACCCGATCGAAATGATCGAGCCGAGCTTCAACCAGACCCAGGTGCAGCCGCAGCTCGATTTCAATTTTGCCGAAGGCCTGCGTGCGCTGATGCGCCAGGACCCGGACATCATCATGGTCGGCGAAATCCGCGACCTGGAGACCGCCGAGATGGCCATCCAGGCCGCGCTCACGGGCCACCTGGTGTTCTCCACGCTGCACACCAACGATGCGCCCTCGGCCATCACCCGCATGATGGAGCTCGGGGTGCCGTCCTACCTCATCAACGCCACACTGCTCGGCGTGCTGGCGCAGCGCCTGGTGCGCACCTTCTGCAAGCAGTGCAAGCAGCGCGACGAGTCGGCCGATCGCGAGGCGCTTGGCGCCTTCATCAAGCCGTGGAAGCTCAGCGGCGCCTACCAGCCCTACAAGGCCGTGGGCTGCGTGGACTGCCG
Source organism: Acidovorax sp. (assembly GCF_034519795.1). Taxonomy (GTDB): domain Bacteria; phylum Pseudomonadota; class Gammaproteobacteria; order Burkholderiales; family Burkholderiaceae_C; genus Acidovorax. The sequence continues at coordinate 177,152 of NZ_JAXHOB010000032.1, read as the reverse complement.
CATGACCGGTTTCCAGGGCCGCATGGGGCTGTACGAACTGCTCACCGTGAGCGAGGCGCTCAAGGACAAGATCACCACGGCACCGTCGATGGAGGCGCTGCGACGCCAGGCCATCGCCGACGGCATGCGGCCCCTGCGCCTGGCCGGTGCGCTGCGCGTGGCAGAGGGCATCACCACCATCGAGGAAGTGATGTCCGCAACCCCTCCCATGGAGTGATCCGCAGGCGGCGAACCTAGGGAAAACGCGCAGTCCCGAGTGTTACCGGGTGTAGGTGGAATCCACATCCGGCAAGCCTCCTGTTGCCAGCACAATCGCACGGTTGTGAAATCCGCATAGGAGACAAATCGTGCAAATCAAAAGTCAGAAAGACTTTTTTTCCGGCCTCATGTTCATGGGTGTCGGGGTCGCGTTTGCGTGGGGTGCCACCACGTACAACGTCGGCAACGGGGCCCGCATGGGCCCTGGCTATTTCCCCCTGCTGCTTGGTATCTTGCTGGCCATCATCGGCGCAGTGATGACCTTCAAGGCCACCACCGTCGAAACCGTGGACGGTGACAAGATCGGCAAGTGGGCCTGGAAGCCGCTGTTCTTCATCCTGGCGGCCAACTTCTCCTTCGGTATCCTGCTGGGCGGCCTGCCCAGCCTGGGTGTTCCGGCGATGGGCCTGATCGTCGGCATCTATGCGCTGACCTTCATCTCCAGTCTGGCCGGCAACGAGTTCAAGGCGCGCGATGTGTTCATTCTCGCGACCGTGCTGGCCGTTGGCAGCTACGTGGCATTCGTCTGGGCGCTGAAGCTTCAGTTCCCGGTGTGGCCCAGTTTTATTTCCGGCTAAGCCAGGAGCATCCACACCATGGACCTGTTTGACAACCTGGCGCTCGGCTTCGGCGTCGCCTTCACGTTTCAGAACCTCATCTATTGCTTCATCGGCTGCCTTTTGGGCACGCTGATCGGCGTGCTGCCGGGCATCGGCCCCGTGGCCACCATCGCCATGCTGCTGCCCGCCACCTACGCGCTGCCTCCCGTGGCCGCGCTGATCATGCTGGCCGGTATCTACTACGGCGCACAGTACGGTGGTTCCACCACCGCCATTCTGGTCAACCTGCCGGGCGAATCGTCCTCGGTGGTGACCGTGATCGACGGCTACCAGATGGCGCGCAAGGGCCGTGCGGGGCCGGCGCTTGCGGCGGCCGGGCTGGGTTCGTTCTTCGCCGGCTGCGTGGGTACGCTGATCCTGGCGGCCTTCGCGCCTCCGCTGACCGAAGTGGCCTTCAAGTTCGGCCCTGCCGAATACTTCTCGCTGATGGTGCTGGGCCTGATCGGCGCCGTGGTGCTGGCCTCGGGTTCGCTGCTCAAGGCCGTGGCCATGATCGTGCTGGGCCTGCTGATGGGCCTGGTGGGTACCGACGTGAACTCGGGCGTGGCCCGCTTCAGCTTCGACATCCCTGAGCTGACCGACGGTATCGGCTTCGTGACCATCGCCATGGGCGTGTTCGGTTACGGCGAAATCATCGCCAACCTCTCGCGTCCCGACGAAGACCGTGAGGTGTTCACCGCCGAGGTCCACGGCCTTTTCCCGACCAAGCAAGACTTCAAGCGCATGATCCCTGCTGTGCTGCGCGGTACGGCCCTTGGCTCCGCACTGGGTATTCTTCCAGGCGGCGGTGCATTGCTGTCGGCTTTTGCGGCCTATACGATCGAGAAGAAGACCAAGCTGCACCCCGGCGAAGTACCCTTCGGCCAGGGCAACATCCGCGGTGTGGCCGCGCCCGAGGCGGCCAACAATGCCGGTTCGCAGACCTCCTTCATCCCGCTGCTGACGCTGGGTATTCCCCCCAACGCCGTGATGGCGCTGATGGTCGGTGCCATGACCATCCACAACATCCAGCCTGGTCCCCAGGTGATGACGAGCAACCCCGAGCTGTTCTGGGGCCTGATCGCCTCGATGTGGATCGGCAATGCGATGCTGGTGATCCTGAACCTGCCGCTGATCGGCATCTGGATCAAGCTGCTGACGGTGCCCTACCGCTGGCTGTACCCCTCGATCGTGCTGTTCTGCGCAGTCGGCGTGTACTCGACCAACAACAACACCTGGGACATCTGGATGGTGGGCCTGTTCGGCCTGGTGGGCTACATCTTCCACAAGCTGGGCACCGAACCCGCGCCGCTGCTGCTGGGCTTCATCCTGGGCCCGATGATGGAAGAGAACCTGCGCCGTGCGCTGTTGCTGTCGCGTGGCGACTGGAGCGTGTTCGTCACGCGTCCGCTGTCGGCCGGCCTGCTGGCGGCGGCCGCCCTGCTGCTGGTGATCGTGCTGCTGCCTGCTGTGAAGAGCAAGCGCGAAGAAGCCTTCGTCGAGGACTGATTTTCCGGTGGGCCCCGGCCCCCTCCCATGCAACGGCGCCTTCGGGCGCCGTTGTTTTTTGGCGAGTCGGCGGTGCCGGGCCTGCGATGGTGCGGTACACAATGGCGTGCAACCTTCCCAGAGCCGCGCATGCCACCCCCCACCAGCCTTGCACAGCACCCGCACCGGACCCTGCTGCACAACGAGATCCATGCCCGCCCGCCCGAAGCCATGGCGGCGCCGCTGGCCATTGCCCACATCGTGATGCTGGCGGACACCGCCGGGCGCGAGGCCAGCCGGTCTCACGTGGCCGCGCTGTTGCGCAACCACCACCTGGCCTTGCCCGATGCGCACACCACCCACCTGCGCATGGACCTGGGGGCGTTTCGCATGCGCTGGGAAATGCACACGGAGTTCGTCACCTGGACCTTCATGGTGCCGGCGCAGGTCGATGCCTTCGGCGACCGCGACCCGGTGGGTGCCACCGAGGCTGTGCCGCAGGAATGGCTGGCGGCCCTGCCCGGTCAGTGCCTGTGCAGCCTGAACCTGTGGGTGCTGCCTACGCACACCTTCGGTTCGGGCTCGCTGGTCAAGCATGTGCTGCACGAGGACACGCTGGTCGCCTCCACCGTGGCCGATGGCCATGGCGAGGTGTACACCGACTTCGCCATCCATGCCGACGGCTTCTCGCGCATGGTGCTACTGGCCGGCGGCATGACGCCGCGCCGCCTGGGCCGGCTGGTGCAGCGCCTGCTGGAGATCGAGACCTACCGCATGGCCGCGCTGCTGGGCCTGCCCGCGGCACGCGAGGCCGCCAGCGTGCTGGCCTTTGCCGAGCGTGAGTTGGCCGAACTGGCCGACGCCATCCGCACGGCCAACCGCGACGCCGAGCCCGCACTGCTCGACCGCCTGACCCGGCTGGCCGGGCAGGTGGAAAGCCAGTACGCGGCCACGCACTCGCGGTTTTCGGCCAGCAGCGCCTACTTCGAGCTGCTGGACAAGCGCATACAGGACGTGGCCGAGTCGCGCCTGGCGGGCATGCAGACCATCCGCGAGTTCATGGACCGGCGCCTGACCCCCGCCCGCAGCACCTGCGAGTGGGCGGCCCGGCGCCAGGACGCGCTGTCGCAGCGCGTCTCGCGCATGAGCAACCTGCTGCGCACGCGCGTGGAGATCGAGCAGCAGCAAAGCAGCCAGGCCCTGCTGGCCACCATGAACCACCGCCAGGACCTGCAGCTGAAGATGCAGTCCACGGTGGAGGGCCTCTCGGTGGCGGCCATCACCTACTACATCGTCGGCCTGGTGAGCTACCTGGCCAAGGGCGCGCAGAAGCTCGGCTGGCCCCTGTCGGCCGAGACCACGGCGGCCGTGGCGATCCCGCTGGTGGCCGTGGGCGTGTGGTGGTCGCTGCGGCGGCTGCACCACCGGCTGTTCCGCAACCGCCACTGAGCGGCAGGCGCTGCACGGCCATCGCCGATGGCGGGGCCGCCCGCGCGCAGGCCCGATGGCGCCGTGCGGGATACCGTGCCAAACTCATAGGCATGCACACGATGCAGGAGGGGCCCACGGCGCCTGCCGTGCCATTGACCTCAGAAAGCATTGCTTGCCCAAGCCCCCACCGTCCCAGCCACCGCAGTCCGCTGCGCACGCCCAAGCCGCCAGCAGGCACATCGCACCGGGCCTGCTGCTGGCGCTGTTCGGTTCGATCGCCTTCAGCGGCAAGGCCATCATCGTCAAGCTGGCCTACCGCCACGGGGTGGATGCGGTCACGCTGATCATGTACCGCATGCTGTTCGCGCTGCCCATCTTTGCCGCCATGGGCTGGTGGGCCAGCCGGGGCAAGCCGCCGCTGTCGCGCAAGGACTGGCTGGGCATTGCCGGCTTGGGCATCACCGGCTACTACCTGGCCAGCTTTCTCGACTTTGCCGGACTGGCCCACATCAGTGCCAGCCTGGAGCGCCTGATCCTGTACCTCAACCCCACGCTGGTGATGATGCTCGGCTGGGTGCTGTACCGCCGGGGCATCCGCTGGGGCCAGGCCCTGGGCATGTTCGTGAGCTACTGCGGCGTGGTGCTGGTCTTCGGCCACGAGGCCAACCTGCAGGGCAGCAACGTCGCCCTGGGCGCGCTGCTGGTGTTCCTGAGTGCGGTGAGCTATGCCATCTACCTGGTCTACAGCGGCGAGATGGTCCAGCGCATCGGCTCGCTGCGGCTGGTGGGCCTGGCCACCACCGTGGCCTGCCTGTGCTGCCTGCTTCAGTTCGTGGTGCTGCGGCCGCTCTCGGCGGCCGTGGTCGCCCCCGAGGTGATCTGGCTGTCGGTGCTCAATGCCACGCTGTGCACGGCGGTGCCGGTGCTCATGGTGATGATGGCCATCGAGCGCATCGGCGCCGGCATGGCCGCGCAGATCGGCATGGTGGGGCCCTTGTCCACCATCCTCATGGGCATCTGGATCCTGGGGGAGCCCTTCACGGTGTGGGTGGCCTGCGGCACGGCGCTGGTGGTCGCGGGCATCTTCGTCTTCACCCGCCCGGCCCGCTAGGAGCGTGCGCGGGAGAAGGCATCGAAGCGAAACGCTCGAAAACCGAGGACCCCTGGGCGCCGGAGGTGATACTCGGCGAGACCGGTTTGTCGGGCGTTGCAGCCGTTGCTCCTTCTGTCGTGCACGCTCCTAGTCCGCCTGAGGGCCGGGGCAGTGCCCCGCTGTGGGCAGGGCCGTCCAAGTCCACTTATGATTTGGCGAAAGGGGGTGCGGTGTGCACTTCCCGATGAATCACGGAGTTGGACATGGATCTGGGTATTGCAGGCAAGTGGGCGTTGGTGTGTGGTGCGAGCAAGGGCCTGGGCTTCGGCTGCGCCCAGGCGCTGGTGAACGAGGGCGTGCACGTCGTCATCAATGCGCGCAATGCCGATGGGCTGGCTCAGGCAGCGTCGCGCCTGCAGGCGCAGGGTGCGGCCGGCAAGGTGCAGGTCCTGGCGGTGGCAGCCGACATCACCACGCCCGAGGGCCGCGCCGCCGTGCTGTCGGCGGCCGGTGGCCCCGGACAGGACTTCGACATCGTGGTCACGAATGCCGGCGGGCCGCCGCCGGGCGACTTCCGCACCTGGGACCGCGACGCCTGGATCAAGGCCGTGGATGCCAACATGCTGACCCCCATCGAACTCATCAAGGCCACGGTGGACGGCATGGCACAGCGCGGCTTTGGCCGCATCGTCAACATCACCTCCAGTGCCGTGAAGGCGCCCATCGACATCCTGGGCCTGTCCAATGGCGCGCGCAGCGGGCTCACGGGCTTCGTGGCCGGTGTCGCACGCAGCAAGCTGGCCGCAGGCGGCGTGACCATCAACAACCTGCTGCCGGGCAAGTTCGATACCGACCGGCTGGCCACCACCATCGGCACTGCGGCGGCCAAGTCCGGCACCAGCGTGGAAGAATTCCGCAAGCTGCAACAGGCCCAGATTCCGGCCGGTCGCTATGGCACGGCCGAAGAGTTCGGCGCCATCTGCGCCTTCCTGTGCAGCGTGCAGGCCGGCTACATGACGGGGCAGAACGTGCTGGCGGACGGGGGCGCCTACCAGGGCACGTTCTGAGGGCAGTCCGGCACGGGTGCCCTGTGCAGGGCCAGGCGACCCCTTGATCCATCAAGGGGCGTGGAAAGCGCAGTCCCCTGGGTGGTGCAGGAGGTGCCTTTCCGCGTGTTTTCCCGGTATCCAGTGGGGTTTGCAAAGGCACAATGGACTGACGGCCCTAACGAGGTCCGTTGTGTTTTGCGCACATTTTTCCCATACTTTGGGAAACTAGGACGAAAAAGTAAGGCCGGAGATCCCAACGCCATGAACCTGTCCCGTGTCCTGACAAGCCGATTCGCCGCGCTGGCCTTGCTGGCTGCGGGCGCGTGGGCGTGCGGCGGTGCTGCCTGGGCGCAGGCGGCCGGGACGGCGCCTGCCGCCAAGGCCTTGGCCCCCTACAAGCTGCGCATCGTGGGCGGCCTGGCCAGCATCAACCAGTACACACGGCAGGAAGAGCCCTTCTGGAGCAAGGACCTGGCGCGCCTGAGCGGCGGCAAGTTCGAGGCCGAGATCGTGCCCTTCGACCGCGCTGGCGTGCCCGGTGGCGAGATGCTGCGCCTGCTGCAGCTCGGCGTGGTGCCCTTCGGCACCACGCTCATGAGTTCCTTTTCGGCCCAGTACCCGGAGTACACGGCGCCCGACCTCGCGGGGCTCAACCCCGACATCGCCACGCTCAAGACCACCGTGGCCGCGTTTCGTCCCTATCTGGAAAAGGCCCTGCGCGACCAGCACGGGGTCGAGGCGCTGGCCATCTACGTCTACCCGGCCCAGGTGGTCTTCTGCAAGAAGCCCCTGCGCAACCTGGCCGACCTGTCGGGCCGGCGCATCCGCGTCTCCTCGTCCAGCCAGGCCGATTTCGTCGGGGCGCTGGGCGGCATTCCCGTGCTCACGGGCTTTGCGCAGATCGTGACCAGCCTGTCTGCGGGCAACACCGAGTGCGCCATCACCGGCACCATGTCGGGCAACACCCTGGGCCTGCACACCATGACCTCGCACCTGCACGCATTGCCGGTGACCTGGGGCCTGGCCGTGTTTGCCGCCAACCAGGCCGCCTGGGAGGCCCTGCCGCCCGATCTGCGGGCGCTGCTGCGCCGCGAGCTGCCCCGGCTGGAGGCCGCGATCTGGGAGGAAGCCGAGCGCGAGACCGCCGATGGCCTGGCCTGCAACCGCGGGGCCGCCAACTGCACCGGCGGGCGCAAGGGCAGCATGGTCGTCGTGCCGGTCTCGGAGCAGGACGAGAAGAGCCGCCGCGAGATACTGGCCTCCACGGTGCTGCCGCGCTGGGTGCAGCGCTGCGGCCCGCGCTGTGCGGATATCTGGAACCGAACCATCGGGCCCGTGCGCGGCCTGGCCGCGGCGCCTGGCAAATGAACCCATCCTCGCCAGCGCGCATCAAGATCTACGTCTCGGGGGCGGTTGCCTTCTTCCTCGCGTCGGTGGCCCTGGTAGCGGCCACGCTGGTCTGGAATGCGCGCCAGGTGGCGCTGGCCGACAGCGCCACGCAGGCCACGCGCTTCGTGGCCGGGGCCGAGGCGGCGCTCAACCGCTCGCTGCTGTCGGTGGACGTGCTGCTGGCCAGCATGGACGAGCTGCTGGGGCTGTCGGCCGCCATGGTGGAGTGGATCGACTCCGACAGCGCCAGCCAGCGCCTGCGCAGCTCGGCGCGCCAGAACCTCATGGTGCGCTATGTGGCCCTGGTCGACGCCCAGGGCAAGGTGATCGCATCCTCCGACGCCGCAGGCAGCCGGCTGGCGCTGGACCTGCCCTCCGGCTTTCTGGACGACGTGCTGCGCCAGCCGGTTTCCACCCTCATGGTCAGCCAGCCCGTGGTGAGCTTCGCCAGCGCCGAACGGGTGCTGTATTTTGCGCGCCACCTCAAGCTGGCCGACAGCTCGCGCGTGGTGGCTCTGGCCGAGCTGCCCGTCGCCTCGCTCAGCTCGGTGCTGGTGCAGGGCGTGGACATCAGCGGCCTGCAGGTCACGCTGGAGCGCGCGGGCGGGCAGATGCTGCTGAGCGTGCCTGGCCGCGAGGACGTCGTCACCCACACCCTGTCACCGCCGCTCGATACCCTGGACGACAGCGGTCCGAACTGGCGCGCCCCTGCACGCCTGAGCGGCGAGGTCGCGCTGGTGGTGTACCGCCCCATCCTGTACCAGGACCTGCGCATCTCGGCCAGCATTCCGCAGAGCGATGCCCTGGCGTCCTGGCGCACCGAGCGCAATGCCGTGGCCCTCACCGCGCTGGCCTTCCTGGCCATGATCCTGGCGGCAGGCGTTTTCGCGCTGCGCTACATCGACCGCATGGTGCAGGCCCGCCTGGCCATTGCCCAGAGCAAGGCGACGCTGGACCAGGCCCTCGAATCCATGGTCAGTGGTTTCGTGCTGCTCGACGGCGCGCAGCGCGTGGTGCAATGGAACCGGCGCTTCGAGGAGATCTTTCCCTGGCTCCAGCCCATCCTGGCGCCCCAGGTGCCGTTCCGCAAGGTGCTCGAAGAAAAGGCACGGCACCACCTGCCGCATGCCTCCGACTCGGAGCGTGCCCTGTGGATAGAGCACCGCCTGGCGCTGCAGCTGCAGCCCCAGGGGCCGCACGAGCAGTCCCTGCCCGATGGCCGCGTGATCCAGATCACCGAGCGGGTGACCCCGGAATCGGGGCTGGTCATCACCTACCACGACGTGACCGAGCTGCGCCAGGCCAGCGCCGAGATCGAGAGCCTGGCCTTCTTCGACCCCCTCACCAACCTGCCCAACAGGCGCCTGCTGATGGACCGCATGCAGCAGGCCACGGCCGCCAGTGTGCGCAGCGGCCAGCACGGCGCGCTGCTGTTCCTGGACCTGGACCACTTCAAGACGCTCAACGACACGCTGGGCCACGAGGTCGGTGACCTGCTGCTGCGCCAGGTGGCACAGCGCCTGAAGACCTGCGTGCGGCGCGAGGACACGGTGGCCCGCCTGGGCGGCGACGAATTCGTGGTGATGCTCAGCGACCTGTCGGAGCACAGCAGCGAGGCCGCCGCCTATGCGCGCCGGGTGGGCCAGAAGATCCTGCGCAAGCTCAACCAGCCCTACACGCTCGGGACCCACACCTACCACAGCACCCCCAGCATCGGCGCCACGCTGATGGGCGGTGCCATGCAGCCCTCGGTGGACCTGCTCAAGCAGGCCGACATCGCCATGTACCAGGTCAAGTCCCAGGGCCGCAATGCGCTGTGTTTCTTCGACCCGCAGATGCAGATCGCCATCAGCCAGCGCGCACAGCTCGAGAGCGACCTGCAGGCGGCCCTGACCGGGCGCCAGTTCGTGCTGCACTACCAGCCCCAGTTCCACCTGGACGGCCGCATCGTCGGGGCCGAGGCGCTGATCCGCTGGCACCACCCCGAGCGCGGCCTGATCGGGCCGGGCCACTTCATCGGCGTGGCCGAGGAGAGCGAGCTCATCGTGCCCATGGGCCACTGGGTGCTGCGCACGGCCTGCGAGCAGCTGGCCGCCTGGCAGGGCGATGCGCGCTACCGGCATGTGCAGCTGTCGGTCAACGTCAGTGCGCGGCAGTTCCGCCAGCGCGATTTCGTGGCCCGGGTGGTCGAGGTGCTGCGCGAGACCGGGGCCCGGCCGCACCTGCTCAAGCTTGAACTCACCGAGTCCCTGGTGCTCGACAACGTGGACGACACCATCGCCAAGATGGGCCTGCTCAAGACCAAGGGCGTGCGCTTCTCGGTGGACGATTTCGGCACCGGCTATTCCTCGCTGGCCTACCTCACACGCCTGCCGCTGGACCAGCTCAAGATCGACCAGTCCTTCGTGCGCAACCTGGGCGTCAAGCACACCGACGACGTGATCGTGCAGACCATCATCGGCATGGCGCGCAACCTCGAGCTCGATGTGATCGCCGAAGGCGTCGAGACCCAGGCGCAGAAGGACTTCCTGGCCTTGCACGGCTGCCAGTTCTTCCAGGGCTACCTGATGGGCCGCCCCGTGCCGGTGGCCGACCTCGAAAGCCTGCTGGGTGCCAACAGCACCGCGCTCACCGCTTGACCTCTGGCGGTGCCCAGGTTGTCAGCGCCGCGACGATACGACGATTCCACCGACGATCAGCGCGAAGGCCACGCCGTGGAACAGCTGCGGCGTGTCGCCCAGGAAGGCCGCCGACAGCAGGGCTGCGAACAGCGGCGTGAGGTTCACGAAGAAGCTCGCCAGCGCCGGCCCGGCACGCTGCACCCCCACGCCCCAGAAGCGGTAGGCCAGCACCGCAGGCCCCACGGCGATGAAGGCCAGCGCGGCAACCAGGGGCCAGCCCCATTCGATGTGCGTGCGCCCGCTGGCCCACTCCAGGCCCGCGAACGAGCCCGACCAGGCCAGGCCGAAGACCATCTGCGCCATCAGGAAGGCGGCCCAGTCGCCGCGGATGGTGGCCGGCTCGCGCGTGCCCGAGAGCATCCAGCTGTAGAACGCCCAGGAGATGGTGGCCAGCACCATGAACAGGTCGCCCAGCACCAGGCGCAGGGCCAGCAGCTGGCCCCACTCCCCACGGCTGAGCACCAGCAGCACCCCGCACATGGACAAAAACGCCCCCGCCACCTGGCGGCGCGTGACCGGCGCGCCGAAGAACAGCGCGCCCACGGCCAGCATCCAGACCGGCATGCTCGACCCGACCAGGGTGGCGTTGATGGGCGTGGACGTTTGCAGCGCCATGTACTGCAGCGCGTTGTACAGGCCCACGCCGAGCAGGCCCAGCAGCGCATAGCGGCGCCAGTGCGGCCACAGCGGGCTGTCCCGGCGCAGCACGCCATGCGCCAGCGGCAGCAAAATGAAAAAGGCCAGCACCCAGCGGATGAAGTTCAGGGTGAGGGGCGGGATCAGTTCGTGCACCAGGCGGCCGACCACGGCATTGCCGGCCCACAGCAGCGGCGGTACCACCAGCAGCGCCGCGGTGCCGGGCGAGAGTCTTTGCGTCATGCCGTGACTGTATCTGCCTGCGGCGGGCAAGACTTGCAGATTCATGGCAGGATGGCCGCCGTTTTGTCGCACACGCACAAGGAGACCGATCCCATGAGCCTCGCCGTCCAGATCCGCCAGCATGGCGGCCCCGAAGAACTCCACCTCGCCGATGTCACCGTGGGCGAGCCCGGCCCGGGCGAGATCCGCATCCGCCACCATGCCATCGGCCTGAACTACATCGACGTGTACCACCGCACGGGCCTGTACCCCCTGAACATGCCCGCCACCATCGGCATGGAAGCCGCCGGTGTCGTCGAGGCCGTGGGCGAGGGCGTCACGCACCTGAAGGTGGGCGACCGCGCCGCCTACGCCAGCCAGCCGCCCGGCAGCTACTGCGAGCAGCGCGTGATGCCTGCCAAGTGCGTGTGCAAGCTGCCCGATGCCATCAGCTTCGAAACCGGTGCCGCCATGATGCTCAAGGGCCTCACGGCGCAGTACCTGCTCAAGAAGACGCTGCCGGTACAGGGCCTCGTGGCCGGCGACCATGTGCTGTTCCACGCCGCCGCCGGCGGTGTGGGCCTGATCGCCAGCCAGTGGGCCCAGGCCCTGGGCCTGCAGCTCATCGGCACCGCCGGCACCGATGCCAAGTGCCAATTGGCGCTGGCCAATGGCGCGGCCCATGCCATCAACTACAACACCGAGGACTTTGCGGCGCGCGTCAAGGAGATCACCGGTGGCCAGGGCGTGAAGGTGGTGTACGACTCGGTGGGCAAGGACACCTGGGACAAGTCGCTCGAATGCCTGCGCCCCTTCGGCCTCATGGCCAGCTTCGGCAATGCCTCGGGCCCCGTGCCGCCGTTCGCTCCGGGCTCGCTCGGCGCCAAGGGCTCGCTGTACGTCACGCGCCAGACGCTGTTCACCCACATCGCCACCCGCGAGAGCACGCAGGCCATGGCCGACGACCTGTACGCGGTGGTGGCCAGCGGCCAGGTGAAGATCCACATCGACCAGCGCTACCCGCTGGCCGAGGTGCAGCAGGCACACCGCGACCTCGAAGGCCGCAAGACCACCGGTTGCACCATCCTCACGCTGTGAGCGCGCCCGCGCAGACCTTTGCCGGGTGGCTGGCGGCAGCCCGGGTTGCTGCCCGGCAACCGCCGGCACAGGCCCGGCTGCCGCTGCAGGTGGCAGGGCAGGTGGTGGGCTCGGTGGCCGACGGCGTGCTGGAGGCGGTGGCGCCGGCCCTGGAGGCCGGCCATCGCCTGCACAGGGCGGCAGACGGCTGGCACCTTGGCGTACCAGCCGGCCTGGCTACCGCAGGCCTCAATGCCATCGCCGCCGCGCTGCGCGCCCGGGGCCAGTGCGGCCCGTGGCGCAACGAGCAACTGGCGGTGCCCAACGCCCAGGGCGAGGTGATCGCCACGGTGGAGCGTGGCGCCGTGCGGGTGCTGGGCATTGCCACGCGCGCCGTGCACCTGGTGGGCCTGGCGCCCGACGGGCGCATGTGGGTGCAGCTGCGCTCGCGCAGCAAGCCCAACAACCCGGGCATGTGGGACACGCTGATGGGCGGCATGGTCGCGGCCGTGGATACGCTCGACCAGGCCCTCGCGCGCGAGACCTGGGAAGAAGCGGGCCTCGCTACGGCGGATCTGGCCGATGTCGCGCATGGCGGCCATGTGCTGTTCTCGCGCCCCAGCCGCGAGGGCGGCGGCATCGGCTACATGGTCGAGCGCATCGACTGGTTCCGCGCCACGGTTCCAGGGGGCATGGAGCCCGCCAACCAGGATGGCGAGGTGGAGCGCTTCGAACTGCTCGGCCTGGATGAAGTGCAGCGGCGGGTGGCCCGCAGCGAGTTCACGCAGGAGGCCGGGCTGGTGGTCGGCGCCTACCTCGATTCCACCACCGCTGGCGCGTAGCGTCTTACTCTGTCGTCACGGCGGCGCGCAGCCGGCTTGGCGCCAGCGCCCCGGCCGATTCCAGGATCGGGTAGGCCACCGAGCACAGCAGCGAGTTGATGCGCTTGAGCTCGCTGATCAGGTCGATGTGCAGCGAGCTGGTCTCGATGCTCTGCACCGTGTTGTCCGACAGGCGCACCAGGTGGGTCGCCGAGTAGGCGCGCTCCAGGTCGCGAAAGCGCGCTTTTTCCTCCAGCAGCTTCTGGGCGTCACGCACGTTGCCGTTGAGGAACACGCTCATCGCCAGGCGCAGGTTGTCCAGCAGGCGGGCGTGCAGTTCGTTGATCTCTTCCATGCCGGCCTCGGAGAAGTGGCGGCCTTTCTTGATCTTCTTGTCCTCGATGTCGATCAGCACGCGCTCGATGATGTCGCCGATCTGCTCCATGTTGATGGTGAAGCTGATGATGTCGGCCCAGCGCCGGCCTTCGCGCTCGTCCAGGGCCTCGCGCGAGATCTTGGTCAGGTAGTACTTGATGGCCGAGTACAGGCCGTCCACCTCGTCGTCGAGCTTGCGCAGGTCCTGCGCGAGCTTGAGGTCGTCGGTGCGGATCACGGTGTGCAGGCCGATCATCATGGACTCGACCACATCGGCCTGGTGCAGGGCCTCGCGTGCCGCACACGAAATGGCCAGCGACGGCGTGGCCAGGGCCGAAGGGTCCAGGTGCCGGGGGCGCGTGCCGGCCGACGAGGCCTGTGCATCGGGCGGCGGCAGCAGCCGCTGCACGGCACGTGCCACGGTTCCGGTCAGGCCGATGCAGACGATGCCCACCACCACGTTGAAGGCCAGGTGGAACAGCACCACCAGCGTGGCCGTGTCGGGGACATGCGGCCGCACGTGCTGCAGCCACAGGCCGGTGAGCGGCGTCATGATGGCCACGCCGATGACCTTGAAGAACAGGTTGCCCAGAGGCACCTGGCGCGTCTGCACATTCGCCTTCATGGTGGTCAGCACGGCCAGCAGGCCGCTGCCCAGGTTGGCGCCCAGTACCAGGCCCAGCGCCACATCCACCGGAATGCCGCCCGAGCCAGCCAACGTGGCCGTCAGCAGCACGGTGGCCAGGCTGGAGTAGGCCACCACTGCCAGCACGGCACCGGTGAAGATCTCCAGCAGCAGGTCGCTGGTCAGGGCACCCAGCAGCGTGCGCACCGTGGGCGACTGGGTCAGCACGGTGGTGGATTCCGTGATCAGGCGCAGCGCCAGCAGCATCAGCCCCAGCCCGATCAGCACCCGGCCCACGCGGCCGGCTGCCGTGTCCTTGCGCGTGATGAACAGCACCACGCCGACGAAGATGAACAGCGGGGACAGCCAGGACAGGTCCATGGAGAACACCACGGCCATCACGCTGGTACCTATGTCGGCCCCCAGCATCACGGCCAGGGCAGCGGGCAGGTTGACCAGCCCCTGGCCCACGAACGAGGACACGATGAGCGCAGTGGCGGTGCTCGACTGCACCAGCGCCGTGACCCCGATGCCCGACAGCACGGCGGTGATGCGTGTGCTGACGCTGTGGGCGATCAGCTGGCGCAGGTTGGCGCCGAACACGCGCAGGATGCCGGTGCGCACCAGGTGCGTACCCCAGATCAGCAGCGCGACGGCGGCCAGGAGATTCAGGAGATGCTTCATGAGTAAACGCTAACTTTTCTTATTTTTGACCTGCACTGTGAAGCACGTGCCATGCCCGCTGCGGCTGCCTTGGGGGCAGGCTGGTGTGGCCCGGAAACGGGCGCGGGAAAGGTTTGCGAGGCCGAAAGACCGGCACTGCAGCAAAAACGGCAGACCGCAAACCAGGGAAGCGCCCGCTTTAGTCACAAAACTGTCACATTGCGGACGCTCTAGCATACTCCTGAATCCATAGCACAGGAACCATGTCCATGACACGGCAAGGTGTGTTGCCCCAGCCGGGCTGGCAAGGGTGCGCGCTGCCCCCCGGTGCCGGGCCGCCTCAATCGATCAGTTGCCCGCCGTCGTGGAACGGATAGGGCCCCTCGTGCACGCCGCTGGCCACGGCATGGCTCACCAGGCGCCCCCCCTCGGGCAGGGCATGCAGGCCGAAGCCGGGCGGCTCCAGTGTCCAGGCCGAGGCTGCGTCGGGCGCCAGGTCCAGGCAGACCTGGTGGGCCGGCGAGGGCACGGTCATCGCAATGGAGCCGCCAAAGCGCACCTGGATGCTGCGGTGCAGGTGGCCGCAGACGATGCGCTCCACGTTCGGGTGGCGCGCCACCAAGGCTTCGAGCTCTGCCGCACCGCTCAGCAGCCCGATGGCGTCCATGTGGCCGATCAGCGTCTGGAACGGTGGGTGGTGCATGGCGATCACCACCGGGCGGTGGCGGTGTGCATCGAGCGCATCGGCCAGCCAGGCCAGGCGTTCGCGGCACAGGCTGCCCTCGCTGGCGCCGGGCACCACGGTGTCCAGCGCGATCAGGGTCAGGCCGCCGACGGGCACGCAGTACTGCACGAAGCCTTCGGCGCCCAGGTAGCCGTGCTCCGCAAAGCTCCGGCGCAACTGGGCGCGTTCGTCGTGGTTGCCGGGCAGCAGGTAGGTCGGCATGGCACCCAGCGGCGCCAGCAGCGCGCGCAGGTGCGCGTACTCGGCCGCGCGGCCGAAGTCGGTCAGGTCGCCGGTGATCACCAGCGCATCGGGGCGCTGCGGCAGGCGCAGGATGGCCTGTACCGCCTGCGCGAGGTAGGGCGCGGTGTCGATGCGCCCATAGGCCAGGCGCCCGGGCTCGCGGATGTGCAGGTCGGACAGTTGCAGCAGCAAGGTGGTCATGGGAATGCGTGGAAGGGGGTCAGGAAGCCCCATGGCTGGGCATGAGGTGCTCGGGGCGGATGCGGATCGCTACCTGCTGGCCCTGGCGGGCCGGGTGGTCGCGGGCCACCTCGGCCTGCAGCGGGGGCTGGCCGGCCAGCGCCAGGGTGAGCTGCACGCGCTCACCCAGGAAGCTGCGGCGCGTGACCTCGGCACGGCCCCAGCCGTCGCCGCCAGCGGGGTCCACCTGCACCTCGATGTCCTCGGGCCGCACCAGCAGCACGGTGTCGGCGGCGCAGGCCGCGGGGCTGAGCAGCTCGATGCCGCCCAGCGGCAGCACCTGGCGGGCTCGCGCAGACTCGTCGCGCTGCAGCCGGTTCACCCGCCCCAGGAAGGCGGCCACGAAGGGGTGGGCCGGCGTGCGGTACAGTGTCTCGCCATCGCCCACCTGCACGATGCGGCCGGCCTGCATCACCGCCAGGCGGTCGGCAATCGCCAGCGCTTCCTGCTGGTCGTGCGTGACGTGGATGGCGGTGATGTGCAGGCGGCGCAGCAGCTCGGCCAGTTCGTCGCGCAGCGACTCCTTGAGCTTGGCATCGAGCGCGGTCAGCGGTTCGTCGAGCAGCAGCACGCGCGGGCGCACGGCCACGGCGCGCGCCAGGGCCACGCGCTGGCGCTGGCCGCCCGAAAGCTCGGCCGGGCGCTTTTTTTCCAGCCCGTTCAGGCGCACCAGGTCCACCAGCTCGCCCACCACGCGGCGCTCTTGGGCGGCATCGGTGCCGCGGATGCGCAGGCCGTAGCCGATGTTGGCCGCCACCGTCATCTGCGGGAACAGCGCGTAGTGCTGGAACACCATGCCGATGCCGCGCCGCTCGATCGGCAGCTGCGTCACGTCCGCACCGCCAAAGGCGATGCGGCTGCCTGCGTCAGGCGACTCCAGCCCTGCGATCAGGCGCAGCAGCGTGGTCTTGCCGCATCCCGAGGGGCCCAGCAGCGCCAGCACTTCGCCAGGCTCCACCGTGAGGTCGGTGGGTTGCAGGCCGCGCGTGCCGTCGGCATAGGTTTTGGCGCACTGGACCACGTCCACGCGGGTGCGTTCAAGTTCCATGGTGTTTCTCGATGAAGGTGCCGACGGCCTGCAGGCCCCACAGCACGGGCAGGATGACGATCAGGAAGACCAGGGTGTAGGCCGAACCGATCTCGATGCGCATGGACGCATAGCTGTCGGCCAGGCCCACGGGAAGGGTGCGCGTGAGCGGGGTGTGCAGCATCCAGGTCAGGTTGAACTCGCCCACCGAGAGCGTGAACACCATCAGGCTGCCTGCCACGATGGCTGGCAGCACGGCCGGTACCAGCACGCCCAGGAAGCGCTGTGCGAAGCTGGCGCCCAGCGAGCGCGCGGCTTCTTCGAGCGAGCGCAGCTCGTTCCTCTGGAAGGCCGAGCCCACGGTGCGCACCATGAAGGGCAGCGTGAACACCATGTGCCCGACGAGGATGAAGGCGAAGCCCTGGCGAAAGCCCTTGAGCGTGCCGTAGGCCAGGATCAGCGCCAGCGCGGTGGCCAGCCCCGGCACGGCCACGGGCAGGGTCAGCAGTTCCTCGAACAGGCGCGCCCAGCGCGAGCGGCTGCGTGCCAGCGCATAGGCGCAGGGCACGCCGATGAGCAGGTTGCCCGCCACGCACAGCAGCGCCAGCAGCAGCGATGCGCCCACCGTGCCGCCGTAGTTCTCCCACACCTCACCGAGCCAGCGCAGCGTGAGCCCGCTTTTGAGGCCCATGCTGTAGTTGTTCACCAGCCCGGCCAGGACGGACAGGGCGATGGGGGCGAGCATGAACACGGCCACCAGGGCCGTGAGTGCCACCAGGGACCAGGGGGCTTGTCGTGCGTTTCTCATGGTCGATGCTTCAGAAGGCCGGGGTGCCGGAGGCGCGGCGTGCCGCCCACAGCACCAGCCAGGTGATCAGCCCCAGCGTGATCGACAGGCTGGCCGCCAGCGCGAAGTTGGCGTAGTTGGTGAACTCGTTGTAGATGGTGATGGGCAGCACCTCGAACTTGCTGGCCAGCGTGAAGGCCGTGCCGAAGGCGCCCATGGCGGTGGCGAAGACGATGGCCCCGCAGGCCAGCGTGGTGGCGGCCAGCTCGGGCAGCCACACGTCGCGCGCCACACGCCAGCGCGAAGCACCGAGCGACCGGGCGGCCTCTTCCAGGGCGGCGTCCATGGCACCCGCCGCCGCGGTGTAGGTGGCAATCGCGCGCGGCAGCGAGAAATACAGGTAGGCCAGGAACAGGCCTGCCAGGCCGTAGGCGAAGGTGATGCGGCCCAGGCCCAGCGCGTCCGTCAGGTCCGCCACCAGCCCCTGGCGGCCGCCCAGCAAAATCATGAAGAAGCCCACGATCACCCCGGGGAAGGACAGCGGCAGTGTGAGCAGCGACAGCAGCAGCTGCCGCCCGCGAAAGCGCTGGCGCGCCAGCGTGATGCCCACCAGGGCACCCAGCAGCAGCGTGGCCAGCGTCACGGCCAGCGACAGGCCCAGCGTCTGCAGCAGGCTCTGCAGGTAGCGGGCATTGGTGAGCACGGCGAAGTAGCTGGCCCAGCCCTTGCCGGCCGGCAGGGCCAGCAGCAGGGCCACGGGCAGCAGCCAGAAGGCGGCGAAGAAGGCCACGGCCGGCGCGGCGCAGGCCAGCAGCAGCGTGCGCGAGGGAGCGAAGCCGTGGCGCATCAGGATCACTTCACTTCTGCAAGGTAGCGGTCCGAGAACGCCTTCTGCACCGCGGCCATGCGGCGGTAGTCCACCGTCTTGGCGCGGGCGTACTCGCTGGCGGGCAGGAAGCGCGCCTGCACCTCCTTGGGCATGGCGCTGGCGCGCACCGGGCGCAGGTAGGCATTGGCCCACAGGGCCTGGCCTTCGTCGGACAGCACGAAGTCCAGCACCTTCTTGCCCTCGGCCGCGTGGGGTGCGCCAGCCACCAGGCCCATCACGTAGGGCACCACCAGCGTGCCTTCGGCGGGGATCACGAACTGCACATTGGCCTTGTCCTTGTACTTTGCGCGGTAGGCATTGAAATCGTAGTCCAGCAGGATCGCGATTTCACCCGAGAGCACGCGCGCGTACGAGGTCTGCTTGGGCACGATGGGCTCGTTCTTCTGCAGCGCCTTGAAGTAGTCGATGCCGGGGCCGAAGTTCTCCAGCGTGCCGCCGCGCGCCTGGTTCGCGGCCACGGCCCCCACATAGCCCACGAACGCCGAGGCCGGGTCCAGGTAGCCGATGAGGCCCTTGTAGTCGGGCTTGAGCAGGTCTGCCCAGGACTGCGGCACAGGCTTGCCCTTGAGCGCATCCACGTTGACCATGAAGCCGAGCGTGCCCGAGTGGATGGTGAACCAGTGGCCGGCCGGGTCCTTGAGGCCCTCGGGAATGTCCTTCCACGCCGCAGGCGGCTGGTAGGTGGTGACGAGGCCGTCCTTTTGCGCCTGGATGGCGAAGGTCACACCCAGGTAGGTCACGTCGGCCACGGGACTGGCCTTCTCGGCCGCCAGCTGCGCCAGCGACTGGCCCGAGTTCTTGTTGTCCGGCGGCACAGTGATGCCCGTTTTCGCCTTGATGGCCCTGATCTGGCTGCCCCAGTCGGCCCATTCGGGCGGGCAGTTGTAGCAGATGGCCGTCTGCGCCATGGCCGTGCCGCAAGCGGCCAGGCCAAGGGCGAGCGCGGCGGCGCGCATGAAGTGGGTAAGCGTGTGCTTCATCGAAGACTCCTGTGGAACGTGGGGTGGCGGGGAAGTGGGATCAGGAAATGGGATCGACCGGCGCTGCGCAGGACTCGCCGGTGCGAAAGTGGTGGGCCAGGGTCAGCCCGGCGTCGGGCGCCAGCGGCGTGCCGCTGGCCATGGCCTGCACCAGCAACTGCACGCTGCAGCGGCCGATGTCGGCGTTGGGCTGGGCCACGGTGCTCAGCATGGGCGTGAGGTCTTCGCCGAGGGCGATGCCATCGAAGCCCGCCACGCTCAGCTCGCGCGGCACGGCCAGGCCCGCCAGGTGGGCGGCACGGATGCTGCGGATCGCCAGCAGGTCGTTGGAGCAGACCAGGGCCGTGGGGCGGTCCGGTGCCTGCAGCCGGGCCGTCACGTCCTGCACGGCGGTCTCGATGAAGGGCACTTCGAGCACCGGCCCCTCGGCCAGGCCCGCCGCCGCCATGCCGCGCTGAAAGCCCCGGCAGCGCTGCTGCGCCCGGTCCGACGCCGCGAGCTGGCCGCTGACCATGGCGATGCGCCGGTGCCCGAGCGACGCCAGGTGCGCCACCAGCTCGGCCACGGCCTGTTCGCTGTCCACCGAGACGCAGGGGTGGTCCGGGTGGCGGTTGTAGGCCAGCACATAGGGCAGGCCGGCTTCGGCCAGGCGTTGCAATGCACTGGAGGTGGCGGGGTTGGAGACCACGAGGATCATGCCGTCCACGTTGCCGGCCAGCAGCAGGTGCACGGCGCGGTCTTCCTGCGCGATCTGGTAGTCGGTGGCAAATGGCAGGATGGCATAGCCGCCCGCAACGGCCGCCTGGGCGATGCCCTGCAGGCACTCGGCGAACACCGGGTTGAGCAGGGTCGGCAGCACCACGCCGATCACGCGGCTGCGCTGGGTGCGCAGGGTGCGCGCGCTGGCGTTGGGCAGGTAGCCCAGGGCCTGGGCGACCTGCTCCACATGCTCGCGCGTGGCCGGTGTCACCTTGCCGGGCAGGTTGAAGACCCGCGACACGGTGGCGACCGACACGCCCGCCTGGCGGGCCACGTCCTGGATGCTCATGGAACCTCGTTGCAATGTAAACGTTTACATTGGAGCGAAGCCGTGTGACGCCCGTGTGACCGGGGCGGCGCGCGCGGGCCATGAAGAACGGCCCGCGAGGGGCCGTTCAGGAATGCGCAGGCGAGCGGGGCTACTTCGCTTTCTTCATGCGCAGCAATTCGTCGAGCACCAGGCACACGGCACCCACGGTGATGGCCGAGTCCGCAAGGTTGAAGGCCGGGAAGTGCCAGCCGCGTGCGTAAAAGTCCAGGAAGTCGACCACGTAGCCGTGCATCAAGCGGTCCACCACGTTGCCCACGGCGCCGCCCAGGATGCTGGACAGCGCAAAGCAGAACAGCTTCTGTTGCGGATGCGCGCGCAGCTGCCACACGATGAACACGGTGGCGGCCACGCCGATGCCGGTGAAGGCCCAGCGCTGCCAGCCCCCGGCATCGGCCAGGAACGAGAAGGCCGCGCCCGTGTTGTGCGCCCGCACGATGTTGAAGAAGCTGGTGATGGGCGTCGCATCGCCCAGGCGGTAGGCATCCAGGATCAGCGACTTGGTGATCTGGTCGGCGACCAGGATCACCAGCGCCCAGGCCAGCCAGGGCCACATGCGGCCCAGGGCCGAGCTAGAGGTGCCGCTTGCCGCCATCATGCGTGCACCCGGGTTTCGCCGGCGCCGTACAGGTTGCTCGTGCAGCGGCCACAGATCGTCGGGTGGGCCACGTCCTGGCCCACGTCGGCGCGGTAGTGCCAGCAGCGGTCGCACTTGGCGTCGGCGCTGGGCTTGACGCCGATCTGCAGGGCATCGCCTGCCGCCAGTTCGATGGCCGAGGTGATGAAGACGAACTTGAGGTCGTCGCCCAGGCTGGCGAGCAGGGCATGGTCCTCGGGTGCCGCCGTGAGCACCACGTTGGCCTGCAGCGACGAGCCCACCTGGCCGTCGGCGCGCAGCACCTCGATCTCCTTGTTGACCACGTCGCGGATCTCGCGCAGGCGCGTCCACTTGGCCAGGAGGCCTTCGTCGCCACCGGCGATGGAACCATAGGTCTCCACGAAGATGGAGTCCGACTTGCCGAACACCTTCCACGCCTCTTCGGCCGTGAACGACAGGAAGGGCGCCATCCAGCGCAGCATGGCGTGCGTGATCTGGTACAGCGCGGTCTGCGCGCTGCGGCGCGCCAGGCTCTTGGGGGCCGTGGTGTACAGGCGGTCCTTGAGCACGTCGAGGTAGAAGCCGCCCAGGTCTTCCGAGCAGTACAGCTGCAGCTTGGCCACCACGGGGTGGAACTCGTAGACCTTGTAGTGCGCGAGCACGGTGGCCTGGAACTCGGCCGCGCGCGTCAGCGCATAGCGGTCGATCTCCAGCATCTGCTCGAACGGCACGGTGTCCGTCGCCGGGTCGAAATCGCTCACGTTGGCCAGCAGGAAGCGCAGCGTGTTGCGGATGCGGCGGTAGGCGTCGACCACGCGCGCCAGGATCTTCTCGTCGCCTGCGATGTCGCCCGAGTAGTCGCTGGCGGCCACCCACAGGCGGATGATTTCGGCGCCCAGCTTCTTGTTGATCTCCTGCGGATCGATGCCGTTGCCCAGCGACTTGCTCATCTTGCGGCCCTGGCTGTCGACGGTGAAGCCGTGGGTCAAGAGGCCCTTGTAGGGCGCGCGGCCTTCGAGCGCGCTGGCCAGCAGCAGCGAGCTGTGGAACCAGCCGCGGTGCTGGTCATGGCCTTCCAGGTACAGGTCGGCCTCGGGGCCGGTGTCGTGGTGCACGCCGGGGTGGGTGCCGCGCAGCACGTGAAAGAAGGTCGAGCCCGAGTCGAACCACACCTCCAGGATGTCGGTGCTCTTGGTGTAGCAGGCCGCGTCCTCGGCGCCCAGGATCTCCTCGGGCGTCACCCGGCTCCAGGCCTCGATGCCGCCCTTCTCGACGATGTCGGCCGCCTGGTCCATGATCTCCATGGTGCGCGGGTGCAGCTCGCCCGAATCCTTGTGCAGGAAGAACGGGATGGGAACGCCCCAGCTGCGCTGGCGCGAGATGCACCAGTCGGGCCGCCCGGCGATCATGTCGTGCAGGCGGGTCTTGCCGTTCTCGGGGTAGAAACTGGTGTGCTCGATGGCGTCCAGCGCGATCTGGCGCAGCGTCTTGGCGGGCTTTTCACCGGCCTTGGTGAACACGCCTTCGCCTTCGTCCATGCGGATGAACCACTGCGCGGCCGCGCGGTAGATCACCGGCGTCTTGTGGCGCCAGCAATGCGGGTAGCTGTGGGTGATGTCCTTGGTGGCCATCAGGCGGCCGGCATCGCGCAGCGCCTCGATGATCACGGGCACGGCCTTCCAGATGTGCTGGCCGCCGAACAGCGGAAAGTCCGGCGCATAGGTGCCGTTGCCCTGCACGGGGTTCAGGATGTCGTCGAGCGCCAGGCCGTGGGACACGCAGGAGTTGAAATCCTCCAGCCCGTACGCGGGCGATGAGTGCACGATACCGGTGCCGTCATCGGCCGTGGCGTAGTCGGCCAAGTACACCGGCGAGAGGCGGCGGTAGCCGGCATCCACGTCGTACAGCGGGTGCTCGAACTCCAGGCCACCCAGGTTCTTGCCGGCCGTGGTGGCCAGCACCTGGCCGGTGAGGCCGTAGCGCTCCAGGCATGAGGCCACGAGCGGCTCGGCCACGAGCAGCAGGCGCTCGCCGGCATCCACCAGCGCGTAGCTGATCTCGGGGTTCAGGTTCAGCGCCTGGTTGGCGGGGATGGTCCAGGCGGTGGTGGTCCAGATCACCACGAAGGCGTCCTTGGCCAGGGCCGGCAGGCCGAAGGCGGCGGCCAGCTTCGCCGGCTCGTGCGCCTTGAAGGCCACGTCCAGCGTGGTGCTCTTCTTGTCGGCGTATTCGATCTCGAACTCGGCCAGCGAGCTGCCGCAGTCGAAGCACCAGTACACGGGCTTGAGGCCGCGGTAGACGAAGCCGCGCTCCATCACGCGCTTGAAGGCCCGGATCTCGCCCGCCTCGTTGGCGAAATTCATGGTCTTGTAGGGGTTGTCCCATTCGCCGAGCACCCCCAGGCGCTGGAAGTCGCCCATCTGCTGCGCGATCTGCTCCGTGGCGTAGGCGCGGCTCTTGGCCTGCATGTCGTCGCGGCTCAGGTTGCGGCCGTGCTTCTTCTCGATGGCGTTCTCGATCGGCAGGCCATGGCAGTCCCAGCCGGGCACGTACAGCGCGTCGAAGCCTTCGAGCTGGCGCGCCTTGGTGATCATGTCCTTCAAGATCTTGTTGACCGCGTGGCCCATGTGGATCTGGCCGTTGGCATAGGGCGGGCCGTCGTGCAGGATGAACTTGGGCGCACCGCAGCGCGCGTCGCGCAGGCGCTTGTACAGGCCCTTGTCTTCCCACTCCTTGACCCAGCCCGGCTCGCGCTTGGGCAGGTCGCCGCGCATCGGGAAGGGCGTGTCGGGCAGGTTCAGGGTGCTGCGGTAATCCGGGGCGGTGGATTCGGTGGTACTGGCGTTGTCGGACATGGGGGAGCCTTAAAACGGGGCAATCCGGGGCAGGCCCGGAGCAAAGCGGGAAAAGAGGAGGCGTGGAGAGGTGTCGGGCCTGCGAGGCAGGCGCTGCGCAGGCAGCCCCCTCAAATTCGGTCGCGCGTGGTCTGGCGCCGGGTCTCGGTGTGGTTGGTGGGTGCGTGGGCCAACGCGAAATAGGCGCGCGCATCCGCACAGTCCTTGGCAATGCCCGTCGTCAGGGCATCCAGACCGTCGTATTTGAGCTCGTCGTGCAGTTTGTGCAGCAGTTCCACCCGCACGATTTTACCGTACGCCCCTTCGGCCCCCAGATCGGCGGGCCATTGCAGGCAATGTGTCTCCAGCAGCACGCGCCCGCCGTTCACGTCGTCGGGGTCCAGCGAGGGGCGCACGCCCAGGTTGGCCACGCCTTGCAATGGGAACTCGCCCAGGCCATGCACCAACACGGCAAAGATGCCGCTGGCAGCGGGTTTCCAGTGGGCAAAGCGCAGGTTGAGTGTGCGAAAACCGTCGCCCGCACCCTCGGCCGTGGCCCCCAGTTCGCGCCCGAGCTTGCGGCCATGCACCACGTGGCCCGAGATGGCATAGGGCCGGCCCAGCAAGCGGGCGGCGGCCTCCATGTCGCCCTGGCCCAGTGCCTGGCGCACGGCCGAGCTCGACACGCGCAGCCCATGCACCTCGTAGCTGTTCATGCGCGCCACGTCGAAGCCCCGGGCCTGGCCCGTGGCGTCCAGCAGCGCATAGTCGCCCGCGCGCTGCGCGCCGAAGCGGAAGTCGTCGCCCACCAGCACGTAGCGCGCGCCCAGGCCGCAGACCAGCACCTCCTCGATGAAGGCCTGGGGCGATTGGGCCGCCAGCCGCGCATCGAAGGGCAGCACCACCGTCTGCTGCACGCCACAGCGCGCCAGCTCGGTGAGCTTGTCGCGCAGCGTGCCCACGCGCGCAGGCGCCAGTTCGGGCTTGTGCAGCGCCCCGGCAAAGTAGTCGCGCGGGTGGGGCTCGAAGGTCAGCACGCAGCTTTCCACCCCGCGATGGGCGGCCTCGCTGTTGAGCAGGGCCAGCATGGCCTGGTGGCCGCGGTGCACGCCATCGAAGTTGCCGATGGTCAGCGCGCAGGCAGGGGCGATGCCGGGGTGGTGGAATCCGCGGAAGATCTTCATTGATTTGTTATCTTTTTGATAGCAGCTTGGGCCGGCGGGTAAAGCACCAGACGCCAATCTGTCATGAAAACAGAGTATATTGTGTACTACGGACTCCACAGCGCAGTGGGGTCCGCGAGACATCCGCGTTCCGATTCCTTGTGTTCATTCTTGTTCCAGGAGGCGTGTTTTGAAGGTCTTGAAGCTGTCAGCCCAGGGGCTGCCCCAGTCGTGGATATCGCTGGAGCAGGCCGTCACCCATTACGCCGCCGGCGAAGTGCGCTGGGAGTCCGGCGGCGAGGTAGCGCTCTTTCGCGGGGGCTACAACGCCGTCACGGGCGAGCAGTCGGTGATCGCCGTCAACAGCATCATCGGCACCAAGGGTGTGCCCAGCATCAACCCCTTCGACCTCAAGCCGGGCCTGACCAACAGCAAGCTCTTCATCCGCGACCGCAACGTGTGCGCCTACTGCGGCGGGCACTTCCACGAAGACAACCTCACGCGCGAACACATCGTGCCCTTTGCCCGCAACGGGCAGGACCACTGGATGAACGTGGTGACGGCCTGCCGGCCCTGCAACCACCGCAAGGGGCCACGCACGCCGGAGCAGGCGCACATGCCGCTGCTTTACGCGCCCTATGTGCCCAGCCTGTGGGAAGACTTCATCCTGCGCAACAGAAGAATTCTTGCAGACCAGATGGAATTCTTGATGGCACACGTCCCCAAATCTTCGCGTCTGTTGGCTTAGTTGGGGGAGCGGCCAATACGGCCCCGCTGGCGTCGTTGCTCCGTCTTGCCGCACGAGGGCCTGCCAACGCTCTTTTCGGGGATCGCGTTGCCCAGCCAGGGGGCTGGATGCTAGGCGCCCGTGCGCAGCAAGGCTGATGCCTTGCAAGCGCGGGCAACGCCGCAGACGGCCCCCAGGCTGAGCAACCCGAAGGGAAGGCCCTTGCCGGCGCGCCACTCGTCGTTGCGCTCCTTGCGTGTGCAAGAGCACACGCTGCGTCGCGCGCCTAGATTGGCACGCCGGCAATGGCCTTCGCGACCCCGAAAAGAGCGTTGGCAGGCCCTCCGTACTGTCTGCGACGGAGCGCCTAGCCATCGGGGCCGTCTTGACCACTCTTGGGGGTGTGCTGCACGGAATTCGGGTACCGCGCAGCGTCTGCTCATCAATACGTCAGTTCCAGAAACACCAGGTGCCTGTTGGCTGCCGGCCAGGTCTGTCCCACCACGCGCTCCCCATTGAATTGCGCGGCCACGCTGCGCTGGGGTCCCTCGGGCTTGATCTTGGCCGATGCGGCACCGGCGCCGGCGGGCACACCCACGGGCGGCACGCCGTCGAACAGCATCTGGTCACGCGCCGGGTCCAGGTAGCCGCGGGGGCGGGTCATGGTCACCACATTGGCGGCGGTCTTGTCGGCGTCGGCGATGCGCTCGGCGCGCAGGTGCACGATGGCGCTGCTGCGCGGAAAGCCGCTGCGGTAGATGTGGGTGGTGGCGTAGCCGGGTGCGGCAATGGCGAATTCGAGCGGGGCACCGGTGGGCACCACCAGGGGGCCCCACAGTCCGTCGGCGCCTACCGTGGTGCGCAGCAGGGCGTTGCCTGCGCGCGCGCCCGTGGCGGCATCGGTGGCATACACCTCCAGCTGCGCGCCGGGCAGGGGCAGGTTGTTGCTGAAGTTGCCGGTCTTGGCGTCCAGCGGGTCCACGCCCAGGCCCGTGACCTTGCCCGAGATCGCCACACGCGCTTCGCTGGCGATGGCCGTGGCAGCAGGGGCCTTGCCGGTGATGAACTGGTAGGCCGCCGCAAACGCTGCGGGTGAGAACGAGGTCTCGCGGTGGTCGATGCGCGGGATCACCACGTTGGTCGCGCCCTTGAGTTCGGGGCCTGCCGCCGTGACGTTGGTGGGCTTGCCCTTCTGGCCGATCCACAGGCCGTCGGGCTGCGCGAACTTGTCGTTGTTGTCCGAGCGCACGGTCATCCACCGCACGGGGCCGGTGACTTCGTCGCCTGCGGCGTTCTTGGGCGCGTTCAGGCTTTTCAGGAAGGGGCCGGTGCCGGCGAACTCGCTGCCTTCGCGAAAGCCGGGAATCGCCCAGACGCCGTGGTTGGGCGTGCCGCCCAGGATGGCGTGGCTCACGGTCTGCTCGCCGCCACCGTTCTGGATGTAGTTGCGGATGGCATTGCCGCCCCGCGAGTTGCCCATGAGCACCACCTTGCGCGCGCCCGTGGCCTTGAGCACCTTGTCCACTTCGGCCTTGAGGTAGGCCATGTGCTCTGCCGTCGAGGTGCGGCCGGGTTGGGCCTTGGTGTCGTCGTCGCGGTTGATCGGGTAGGGCACGTCGATGGCGTGCAGGCGCTCGCGCGGCCAGCCGTTGGACTCGAAGCGCCAGGCCGTGGTCTGCCACAGCGCCGCAGTGTCGCCATTGCCGTGCACGAAGACGATGGGGGGCAGCGCCTGCTGTGCAGTGCCTGGTGTGGCGCAGCCGGCGAGGGCCAGGACGGCAGTGGCCGCGGCCATCAGTGCCAAGCGGCGTTGCAGGGGAATCATCATCATGGTGTTCTTCTCTGGAAATGAAAAATGCCCGTGGATCGGGGAATCCACGAGCATGATCGATGGGTGTTACGCCCTTGCGTCAGTGGTTCTCAGGCAAACACGCCGGCCGTGTCCTGCATGCGGGCCGAGACTTCACCGAGGTGGTGCAGCGTGTCGCCGAAGGTCATTTCCAGCTGCGTGAGCTTCTTGAAGTAGTGGCTGCCGATGTACTCGTCGGTCACGCCGATGCCGCCATGCAGCTGCACCGACTGCTGGCCCACAAAGCGCATCGACTGGCCCAACTGCACCTTGGCGCGTGCCATGGCGGCGCGGCGCTCGGCGGCGGGGGCTCCCAGCTTCAAGCTGGCGTAGTAGCTCATGGAGCGGGCCAGTTCGAGCTGCATCTTCATGTCGGCCACGCGGTGGCGCAGCGCCTGGAAGCTCGAGATCAGCACGCCGAACTGCTTGCGCTGGTTCATGTACTCGACCGTGGCGGCCACGGTCTTGTCCATCACGCCCACAGCTTCGGCGCAGGTGGCTGCAATGCCGGTGTCCACGGCCAGTTCCAGCGCGGCCAGGCCGTCGGTGGTCACCAGGGTGGCGGGGGCGTTGGCCAGTTGCACCTCGGCGGCGCGGCTGCCGTCCTGCGTGACGTAGCCCTTGGTGGCCACGCCGCTGGCAGCGCGTTCCACCAGGAACAGCGCGATCTTGCCATCCAGCTGGGCGGGCACGAGGAAGGCATCGGCCTGGTCGCCCGCCGCCACGATGCTCTTGGTGCCGCTCACGCTGTGGCCGCCAGCGGCCGCCGTGGCCTTGGCATCGCAGACGCCGAGGCGGTAGCGCGCCTTGCGTTCTTGCTGGGCCAGCACCACCAGGGCCTCGCCGCTGGCAACGCGCGGCAGCCAGGCGCCCTGCACCTCGGCAGAGCCGTACTGCGACAGCACGGCACTGGCGATGAAGGCCTGCGCCAGGGGTTCGAGCACCATGCCGCGCCCCAGCTCCTCGGCCACCACCATCGCGTCGATGGCGCTCTGGCCCAGGCCGCCCTGGTCTTCAGGCACGGTCAGCGCCGTCAGGCCCAGCCCGGCCAGTTCGGTCCAGGCCTCGCGCGAGAAACCGCCGGCCTCCACGGCCGCACGGCGGCGCTCGAAGGTGTAGCCCTTGTCCACCCACTTGCGCACGGCGTCGCGCAGTTGTTCCTGGTCGTCGGAAAAATCGAAATCCATGCTCTTGTCTCCTTAGCCCAGAACCGTCTGCGCAACGATGTTGCGCTGCACTTCGTTCGAGCCGCCGTAAATGGTGGTCTTGCGCAGGTTGAAGTAGGTCGATGCCAGGGGCGCATTGGCCACCTCGCCGCCAGGGAAGTCGCCTTGCCAGCCGGCTTCCATGGCCTCTTCGATGAAGGGCAGGGCGAAGGGGCCTGCGGCCAGCATCATCAGCTCGGCATAGCGCTGCTGGATCTCGCTGCCGCGGATCTTGAGCAGGCCGGCGATATCGAGCGAGTTCTTGCCCGACTTCTCGGCCGACAGCACGCGCAGCACCAGCATTTCCAGGGCCACGATGTCCACTTCGAGCAAGGCCACCTGGTCGCGAAAGCGCGTGTCTTCCCACAGGCCTTCGGCCTTGGCGATGCGCTTCAAGCGTTCGAGCTCGCGCTTGCTGCGGTTCACGTCGGCGATGTTGGTGCGCTCGTGGCTGAGCAGGTGCTTGGCGTAGGTCCAGCCCTTGTTCTCTTCGCCGATCAGGTTCTCGGCCGGCACTTCGACGTTGTCGAAGAAGACCTCGTTGACTTCGCACTCGCCGTCGAGCAGCTTGATCGGGCGCACGGTGACGCCGGGCGACTTCATGTCCAGCAGCAGGAAGGAGATGCCGGTCTGCGGCTTGCCCTCGGTGCTGGTGCGCACCAGGTTGAACATCCAGTCGCCGTGTTGGCCCAGCGTGGTCCAGGTCTTCTGGCCGTTGACGATGTACTTGTCGCCCACGCGCTCGGCGCGCGTCTTGACCGAGGCCAGGTCCGAGCCCGAACCCGGCTCGCTGTAGCCCTGGCTCCACCACACTTCGCCGCTGGCGATGCCGGGCAGAAAGCGCTTTTGCTGTTCGGCATTGCCAAACGCCATGATCACCGGGGCCACCATCACGGGGCCGAAGGGGATGATGCGCGGCGCGCCGGCCAGGGCGCACTCTTCTTCGAACAGGTGCTTTTGCACGGCGGTCCAGCCGGGGCCGCCGAACTCCTTGGGCCAGCCAAAACCGAGCCAGCCCTTCTTGCCCAGTATCTTGGCCCAGCCCTGCAGGTCGTCGCGGGTCAGGCGCAAGGCGTTGTGCACCTTGTGGGAAATTTCGGGCGGCAGATTGCTGCGGACCCATGCGCGAACTTCGTCGCGGAAGGCCTGTTCTTCGGGGGTGAATGCGAGATCCATGCGGCTTGTCTCCTGAGAAGTCGTGTTTGTAGCACGGTCGTTCGTTTTATTCCTGTCCGGGTGGCGACATCGCCTGCGCCTCTGGCGCGATCCCCAGCTCCGCGCACAGGCGCTGCACCGTGGCGCGCAGGCCGGCCACCTCGGTCTCCAGCGCCTGGACGCGGGCCTGCAGGGCAGGCGTGGCAGCGCCGCTCGCGGCCGGCGCACTGGCACTGCTGCTGGTATCGACCGCTCCGCACAGCAGGTGCGCCCAGCGCTGTTCGCGGGCGCCTGGCGCCCGCGGCAGCAGCACCACCAGCGGGCCGCCCTTTTCGGCGCTGCGCTCCTGCAGCTCGTCCAGGAAGGCCTCGACCGAGGAAATGTCGGCAAAGCGGTACCAGCGCTCGGCGTTGATGCGCAGCTCGCCGGCCGTCTGCGGGCCGCGCAGCATCAGCAGGCCGAGCAGCACCGCCGATTGCTCGGGCACGCCCACGCCGCGCTGGAAGTTGTGCTCCCAGCGCGTGGTGCGGTTGCCGCTGGTCTCGAACGCCAGGGTCAGCTGGCGCAGGGAGTCGAGGGCCTCCTGCGCCTCGGCGTCGCTCAGGGTCATCACCGGCTCGCGGCTGGTCTTCTGGTTGCAGCCCGTGAGCAGGCCGTTGAGCGACATCGGGTAGCTGTCGGGCACGGTGCGGGCTTTTTCCATCAGCGTGGCCAGCACGCGGGCCTCGTTCGCGGTCAGGGGGCGGTTTGCGGGGTCGAAGGGCATGGCAGGGATAATCCGGGGTTGAGCGTCGTCGTGCAATTTATGAAGAACATCGTGATTTTGATCTCCGGCAGCGGTTCCAACATGGCCGCCATCGTCCGGACTGCGCAACAGGAGGACTGGGCCCGCCGGTATGGCGCCCGCGTGGCCGCCGTGCTGAGCAACAAGGCCGACGCGGCGGGCCTGTCGTTTGCCCGCAGCGAAGGCATTGCCACCGAGGCGCTGAGCCACAAGGCATTCGACAGCCGGGAAGCGTTCGACACCGCCCTGGCCCAGGCCATCGATCGCCATGAACCCTCCCTGGTGGTGCTGGCTGGCTTCATGCGCATTCTCACGCCGGGGTTCGTGGCGCGCTATGCGGGGCGGCTGATCAACATCCATCCTTCGCTGCTGCCCGCCTTCACGGGCCTGAACACCCACCAGCGCGCGATCGATGCGGGCTGCAAGGTCGCGGGAGTGACGGTGCACCAGGTAACGGACGAACTGGACGTGGGCCCCATCCTGGACCAGGCCGTGGTTCCCGTGCTGCCAGGGGACACGGCCGAGACGCTGGCCACGCGGGTGCAGGCGCAGGAGCACGTGATCTACCCGCGCGCCGTGCGGGCCTTCGTGGCGGCCCTGGCGTAGTCCGGGGCTACAGGGTCCGCACTACCTGGGCTTCGCTGCTGTCCAGCAGGTCCTGGGCGAGTTTTGCCTGGTGCGAGTCGACCGGGTGGGCCACCACCACCCATTGGCGCTTGCGCAGCGCCGACCGCACCCGGTTGACGACCCAGATCCGGTCGGGCCGCAGTGCATTCAGTGCCCCCAGCATGAGGCCGAAGGTGGTGCCGAAACCCACGATGGCGATGAAGGCCAGCAAGGGCTTGTCCAGTACGGCAGGTTGACGGGTGGCGACCAGGTAGCCAAATGCCATGAGCCCCAGCACGGAGCCCACCAGTCCGGCAATGGCATGGGTACGCACGAAAGTGGTGAATACGCCCTCGGTCTCTGGTTCCAGCGCCCGGCTCAGCAGATCGCGGTTGCGCAGGTCGGCATGCTGCGGCCCCAGCAGCCGGACCTGGCCGGGCTCCATGCCGGGCAGCCGGAGCAAGCGGCGCACAGCGATGTCCGCATCGGCCTGCCGGGCGAAAAACCCGACGACCTTGCTCAGCGACTTGTCGTTGAACATTCCTTGCAATAGATAGTCCATGGTGTGGTCCGTGCCATGCGCTCCAAGGTGCGAGGCGTGCAGTGCCCCCAGCCTGGGCTGGGGGCGGTTCCCCGCAGTCAGCCCGTGGCAGCACGGGACGTATGGGGGACGGTTCCCCAAGGTAACCCGGGTACCGCACCCGGGCTGTAGGACGGTGCGGCATGGGCGCGCAAGTGCAGGGCCTGCGCTCCAGCCACCCTGCCTCGGTCAGGCCAGGGCGCTCAGCGTACTGCCGGTGCTCGACCAGGATCCTGCGACGGCCTCGTACTGGCTGCGTGCGAATCGGGCCAGTTGCATCAGGTCCGTCGTCTGCCCGCTGTCCGCCGTTTGGCTGGCGGCATCGGTGCTGCTGCTGGCGCTGCGCAACTGGCGGGTCAACTGGTCGATGAAGGACCGCGCCTCCTCGCTGCTGATGCTGCTGTCGCCGTCGGTGTCGATGGTCTTGAACAGTGCCGTGATCGCATCCGCCTGGGCGGCGCCCGCCGCCTGCTCGGTCGCAGAGACCACCCCGTCCTCGTTGGTATCGAGCGGGTCGTAGGTCGTGCCGCTGCTGGCCGAGGCCCCGCCGGGACGGCCAGGCCCACCGGGCGGTGGCGGGGGCATGCCACCCACCGCGCCACCACCGGCCTCGCCCGAAGGCCGGCCGGCGTCGAACTCGGCCTCCGAGAGGCTGCCGTCGCCGTCCGCATCGAGTTGGCTGAACAGTTCGTCGCTGCTCACGCCCGTCTTGCTGGCGGTGCCGCCGGAAATCTTCTCCAGCAAGGCCTGCAGCTCGGTCTGGCTGACTGCGCCGTCGCCATCGCTGTCCACCTTGCCGAACAGGTCATCGCCGGCCTGGCCCGTGGCACCCGGGCTGGCGTCGCTGCGCGACTGCGCAAAGGCCATGGTCGAGGGCGGCGCGGGCAGGGCGCTCTGCAGCGTCTTGCCCAGTTCGTCGGCGTCGAGGCTGCCGTCGCCGTCGCTGTCGTACTGCTGGAGCAGGTCGGCAGCGCTGGCCTGGCTGCTGGCGCCGGCTTTTTTGGCCACATCGTCGAGCAGGCCCTGCAGTTCGGTTTCATTCGCGCCGCCGCTGCCATCGGCGTCTATTTGGGCCAGCAGCCGCTCCGGCGAGGGGCCCGGGCGTGGCGCCCGCTGCACGCTTGCACTGGACCAGGCACTGCTGACGCTGTTGATGCTCGTCATCGTCGTTCCTTCCAAGGGTTGCGGGCCGCGGCCCGTGCTCTCCGAGGCGGTGAACAACGCCGGCAGCGGCCCGAATCCATTCTTTTGGGACGAGGTCAAGGCGGTTTGTACGGTTTGTGTCCAGGGGGACACAATGGCGGCACCAATCCTCCGAACTGGCGGATGATTGCCAGGCAGTTCGGCGTTTTGGCCGCGTGCGGTGGTGCAGGTCGGCGATCAGGCCGGTGCTGACGGTGGGGGTAAAGCCTCGTCGGCGCACTTTTCGAAGCGTGGGCGCATGCGGCCATCGATCAGCACGTCCTCGGCGAACATGGCCGCCGGACGCACCCACAGGCCGCGCTGCCCGTACAGCGCGCGGTACAGCGTCATGGGCTCCAGGGTCTCGCTGTGGCGCACGGTGTCGATCACTTCGTACAGCATGCCCTTGTAGTGCCGGTACAGACCGGGCGGGGTGGGGGTGAATGGGGGCAGGTCGTCGTCGGTCATTTAGGATGGCAGGTGGTCAAAAAACAAGGTTGAGGGGAAAATCCAGTGGATCAGGCAGATTTTGTGCACCTGGTGCGCATGAGCGAGCATGACAGCGCCGACAACAGCCGCCGTTACCGGCTCGGCGTGGCCGCGTTCGCCGCCCTGGGCTATGCCTGGGTGCTCGGCTGCCTTG
Source organism: Acidovorax sp. (assembly GCF_034519795.1). GTDB lineage: Bacteria > Pseudomonadota > Gammaproteobacteria > Burkholderiales > Burkholderiaceae_C > Acidovorax. The sequence continues at coordinate 143,442 of NZ_JAXHOB010000032.1, read as the reverse complement.
CCGTGGGGGCCGGCCTGATCGCCTGGGTCGTACCCCAGTTGCTCAATGGCCGGTTCCGCCTGGTGCTGGTGTTCGTGCTGCTGGGGGCGGCCAGCCTGCTGTGGGTGAGTATCCGCGCGCTGTGGGTGCGCCTGGACGAGCCCAAGGGCATGGAGATCACGGCGCTGGAGGCGCCCGAGCTGTTCGAGGCGCTGGAGCGCATGCGCCGCAAGATCAAGGGCCCGCCCATCCACCATGTCTACTTGAACGACGAATTCAACGCCAGCATCCAGCAGTTGCCGCGCTACGGGCTGCTGGGCGGTGCGGTGAACTACCTGACTATCGGCCTGCCGCTGCTGCTGGCACTGGACCGGCCGCGCTTTCTGGCCGTGCTCGCGCACGAGTACGGGCACCTGCGCGGCGACCACGGCCGCTTTGCGGCGTGGATCTACCGCACCCGGCTGTCCTGGATGCGCCTGAACAGCAGCCTGGAGGATGACGAGGGCGCCGTGGCCGTGGCCACCCAGGCCTTCATGCGCTGGTACTTCCCGCGCTTCGTCGCCAAGACCTTCGCGCTGGCGCGCCAGGACGAGTACGAGGCCGACCGCATCGCCGGTAAGCTGCTGGGGCGCGACGTCGCTGCGGCCGCGCTGATCGAGATCGAAGTGCGCGGAGAGTGGCTGAACGACAACTTCTGGGGCGCCCACTGGAGCGAGGCCGCTGGCAATCCCTTGCCCGTCGGGCCCTACCGGGCCATGCGCAAGCGCCTGGCCGAGGTGCCCGAGGCCGCTTTCGCCAACGACGCGCTGCGCCAGGCGCTCAAGCGCATCAGCAACGTGGACGACACGCACCCGGGCCTGCGCGATCGCCTTGAATCGCTGGACGCCGTGCCCACCCTGCCTGCCGAGTGGTCGCGCGGTGGTGCGCTGGCCCTGCTGGGCTCCGAGGCCAAGCGCTGGGTGGCGCATTTCGACAAGCAGTGGTGCCGCGACAATGCCGGCGAGTGGAAGCGCCACCATGGCTGGCTGGGTCGCGTGCGCGACCGCGCGCAGACCCTGCAGGCGCGCATGCCCCAGGCCAGCGCGGCCGAACTGGTGGAGCTGGCGCGCCTGCAGCGCCACCTGGATCCGCAGGCCGACGTGCGTGGCCTCTACGAGACCGCGCTCGCGCGCAGCACCGACTACCCGGGCGCACTGCGCGGGCTGGTGCAGTGCCTGGCCTCCGAGGACCGTGAGGGCAAGATGGCGCTGCTGCACCGCCTGTGGGAGGTTGGCAGCGGCGACCGCTACTGGACGGCGCGCACTGCGCTGGCCGAGCTCGAGACCCCGCGCCTGGGCCACGACCACGATGCCGCCGCCTTCAAGCAATGGCGCAAGCGGCTCGAGCGCGCCCAGGAGTCCGAGGAGCGCGCCTGGGAGGAGCTTTCGGGCACCTCCTTCTTCAGCCAGACCACGCGCCATGACCTGAGCCCGTTCGAGCTTGAAGAACTGCAGGCCGAGCTGGTGCGCTATGCCGACGTGGAGCGCTGCTGGCTGGTGCGCAAGAACCTGCGCGAACACCCCCAGCGCCGCGCCTACCTGGTCTTTGTGGACCTGCCCGACCTGGACGACGGCAGCCGCTACCAGCTGTGCCGCGCCATGGAGCGCCAGCTCAGCCTGCCCGGGCCGGCCCTGGTGCTCTGGGCCGGCGAGTCGCCCACGCTCAAGGAAATCCAGCGCTCGGCGTTCGATCCGGTCTTCGCACGTTGATCGGGCCGGCGAAGGCCCTGAAAGAGGGGTTTGGGGCCACAGTGGGACAATCGGGGGATGCATCCCAAAGTTCTTCTCGACTCCTGTGCCGAACTCGTCAGGCTCACCCTCACCTTCGAACACCCCGCCGATGCGGTGGTGTCGCGCTTTTTCCGTGACAACCGGGGCCTGGGGCCCCGCGAGCGCGCCACACTGGCCGAAACGGTCTACACCGTGCTGCGCAAGAAGCTGCTGTTCGACCACATGGCGCCCTCGGGCTCCGGCCCCAAGGAGCGGCGCCTGGCGATCCTGGGCTTCTACGGCCCGCGCGATTTTCTGGAGGGCGCCCTGACTGACCAGGAGCGCAAGTGGCTTGACCAGTGCGATGGCGTCACGGCCGACGACCTGATGGAGCGCCATCGCCACAACCTGCCCGAGTGGCTGGTGCAGCCCCTCAAGGACCAGTTGGGCACGGGCTTTTGGCCGCTGGTGGAGAGCCTGTCGAACGCGGCGCCACTGGACCTGCGCGTCAATGCCCTGCAGGACAAGCGCGCCGATGTGCAAAAAGAACTCGCCAAGGCCGGCATCAAGGCCGTGCCCACGCCGTACTCCCCCTGGGGCCTGCGCATCGACGGCAAGCCGGCGCTCGCCAAGTTCGACGTGTTCACGCGCGGTGCCGTGGAAGTGCAGGACGAAGGCTCGCAACTGCTGGCCCTGCTGCTGGACGCCAAGCGCGGCGAGATGGTGGTCGATTTCTGCGCCGGTGCGGGCGGCAAGACCCTGGCCATCGGCGCCACCATGCGCAACACCGGGCGCCTGTACGCCTTCGACGTGTCGGGCCACCGGCTCGACGCCCTGAAGCCGCGCCTGGCGCGCAGCGGGCTGTCCAACGTGCACCCGGCCGCCATCGCGCACGAGCGCGACGACCGCATCAAGCGCCTGGCCGGCAAGATCGACCGCGTGCTGGTCGATGCGCCGTGCTCGGGCCTCGGTACCCTGCGCCGCAACCCCGACCTTAAGTGGCGCCAGTCGCCCCAATCGGTGGAGGAACTGGTCGCCAAGCAGACCGCCATCCTGGCCAGCGCAGCGCGCCTGCTCAAGTCGGGCGGCCGGCTGGTGTATGCCACGTGCAGCATCCTGCCGCAGGAGAACGAGGCGATTGCGGAGGCCTTCAGCGCCGCCCACCCCGATTTCGTGCCCCTGGACGCAGGCGAAACGCTGGCGCAACTCAAGGTGGAAGGGGCCGAAAAATTGTGCAGCGGCGGCGCGTCGGGCACTGGTTATCTGCGCCTGTGGCCCCATATCCACCAGACTGACGGGTTTTTTGCTGCGGTCTGGACAAGGAAGTAAGCACCCCCTGAGGCGCTTCGCGCCTTCACCCCTCTCTCGACTCGCTGCGCGAGTCGGGAGGGGGACGCCCCAGGCGCGGCGGGGCGGCCCTTGCGCGAGGGCACTGGTGGGGCTGCGCCCGTTTTTCGGTGGCGCCCTGGGGCTGGCACAGCTGTTGCATCCCCTTCGGTGCGGCCAATTCACACTGGATACTGTGGATAACCTCTAATCCAAAAGAGGGGGCGCCCTTTAAAATCCGCACACCTGCCATCGCTGGTGGCGGGGTACTTTGTACAAGGTCTTTCTGAATATGCTGTTACCCGACTGGGTTGTACTGAACGCGGCCATCGACTGGCTGGGCCACGGCCTGTGGAATCTCGCCTGGTGGCAGATCGTGCTGTACACCCTCGCGACGACGCACGTCACGATTGCGGCCGTCACCATTTTCCTGCACCGCTCGCAGGCCCACCGCTCGGTGGACCTGCACGCGATTCCTTCGCATTTCTTCCGCTTCTGGCTGTGGCTCGGCACCGGCATGGTGACCAAGGAGTGGGTCGCCATCCACCGCAAGCACCACGCCAAGTGCGAGACCGTGGACGACCCGCACAGCCCGCAGACGCGGGGCCTCGATACCGTGATGTGGCGCGGCGCCGAGCTGTACCGCGCGGAGTCGAAGAACCTGGAGACCATGAAGAAGTTCGGCCACGGCACGCCCGATGACTGGATGGAGCGCAACGTCTACACCCGCTTCGGCTGGCAGGGCGTGGGCCTGATGCTGGTGCTCGACCTGGCGCTGTTCGGTGCCGCAGGTGCCGCCGTCTGGGCCGTGCAGATGCTGTGGATTCCGTTCTGGGCGGCGGGCGTGGTCAATGGCGTGGGCCACTACTGGGGTTACCGCAACTTCGAGGCGACGGACGCCAGCACCAACCTCTCGCCCTGGGGCGTGGTCATCGGTGGCGAAGAGCTGCACAACAACCACCACACCTACCCCACGTCGGCCAAGTTCTCGGTCAAGCCCTACGAGTTCGATATCGGCTGGGCCTACATCCGCCTCATGAAGTCCATCGGCTGGGCCACCGTGAAGAAGGTGCCGCCCAAGCTGCAACGCGGCGACGTCAAGCCCGTGGCCGACGAGAAGACGCTGGAGGCGCTGATCGCCAACCGCTACGAGGTCATGGCCGGCTATGCCCGCGGCGTGCGCCAGGCGTGCAGGGAAGAGATCGCCGCGCTGCAGGCCCGCCAGGCCGACGCCTCGGTGCTCAAGGCAGCCAAGCGCTGGCTGCACCGCGACACCGAGAAGGTGCCCGCCGGTGCCTTGCCCCAACTGGCCCAGGTGCGTGCCGCCCATCCGGCCCTGGACAAGATGGTGACCATGCGCGAAGAACTGCGCCAGCTGTGGCTCAACACCACGCAGTCGCGCGAGCAGCTCACGGCCGACCTGCAGGCCTGGTGCCGCCGCGCGGAAGAGAGCGGCATTGCCGCGCTGCGTGATTTCTCGATCAGCCTGCGGGCTGCGCGCGCCTGACGAGCAGTTTTCTCAGGCTGTGCCGAAGCCGCTGCAGGGCCCCATGCCCTGGGCGGCTTTTTTCATGGGCACCCGGCGATTCTGCAGGCTGCGCCAGGTCGGCGCCCGCTGGCATGGTCAGCGTGAGCGCGGCGGGTGACGACCCCTGGGCCTGAACGCCCACCCACATGCCCTGCGGGCTGCGCCAGGCCGCATGGGGTGGCAGGCAGGCGGGCGGCGCGGCGCCCAGGTGGCCCGGCGTCGCGCTTTGCAGCAGGGCCGTGCCCGAGAGGCTGCGCAGTTCGCAGCCCGCATCCAGCCAGACAAGGCGGCCCTGGCCGGCTGCCAGTGGCAGGTGCACGACCTGTGGCGCAACGCCGCTGGCCGTGAAGGAGGGGGTGCAGTGGAGGTGCTGTTTCATGCCTCCAGCTTAGGGTGACAGCTTGCATCGCAACAGATACAGAAACCGCGTGAGCGATGCAGAGCAGCGGATTGATTTTCGCTCTGTTCTGATCGGCTTTCGGTATTCCTGTATCTGTTCTGGTTGCCGATTCGGGCGCATCATCGATCCGCCATGCCCGTATCTTCCGAAGAGAACCTCCCCCTGTACCGCCAACTGGCCGACCACTACCAGCATGCGGTGGCCCAGGGCGTATTGCTGCCCGGGGCGCGCATGCCTTCGGTGCGCGAGCTGATGCAGCGCCATGGCGTGAGCCTGTCGACCGCGCTGCAGGCGCTGCGAACCCTGGAGGCGCAGGGCAGCGTGCAAGCGCGTCCCCGGGTCGGCTATTTCGTGCAGGACCACCGGGTGCACCTGCTGGGCCACAGCAGCGAGCCCGACCCCCGCTGCCCGGTGCAGCAGATCGACGGGGCCCAGTTCGCCGGCATCAACGAGCGCATCTCGCTGTGGCTGGAGCAGGGGCGGCGCGCGCAGGTGCGCGTGGACCTGGGGGCCGCCATGCCCGCGCCCGAACTGTTCGACCACCTCACCCTCAACCGCATCGGTGCCGCCTTGCTGCGCGAGTTTCCCGAGGTGCTGGTGCAGGGCAATTCACGGCCCGGCACCCACCCGCTGTTCCAGGCGGCCATGGCCCGCCAGGCGCTGGAAGTCGGCGTGAACGTGGCACCGCAGGAGGTCATGGCCACCCTGGGCAACTCGGATGCGGTGAATCTGGCGCTTGCCGCCGTGACCGAGCGCGGCGACGTGGTGGCCGTGGAATCGCCCACCTTCTATGGTGTGCTGCAGGCGGTGGAGACGCAGAACCTGCGCGCGCTGGAGATCCCCAGCAGCTCGCGCACCGGCATCTCGCTCGATGCACTGGAGCTGGCGGTGCAGCACGAACCCCGCCTGAAGGCCGTGGTCGTCGTGCCGCACCTGCAGATGCCCAATGGCGCGCTCATGCCCGACAGCCACAAGGAGCGGCTCGTGGCGTTCTGCCGGCGCCACGGGCTGGCGCTGATCGAGGACGACATCTACCGCGAGCTGGTCGATGTGCCCGAACTCCAGCGCCCGCTCAAGGCCTGGGACGAGACGGGCCAGGTGATCTACTGCGTGTCCTTCAACAAGACGCTGGCGCCGGGCCTGCGCCAGGGGTGGATGAATGGCGGGCGCTGGCACGAGCGCATCCAGATTCTCAAATTCGCGCGCACGCGCAACATGCAGGTCTGGGCCCAGTTGCTGGCGGCGCGCACCGTGGGCACGCCCGCACACGAGCGCCACCTGCGCCGCTTTCGCAGCGCGCTGCGGGTGCAGCGCGAGCGCAGCGTGCAGATGGTGGCGCGGCATTTTCCGCAGGGCACGCGCCTGTCGGTGCCGCCCGGCGGGCTCAGCCTGTGGATCGAGTTGCCGGCGGGGGTATCGTCGTCGCTGCTGTTCGAGCAGGCGCTGGCCCTGGGCATCCGCGTGGCGCCAGGGCCGATCTTTTCCAACTCGGGCCGCTACGAGGGCTTTTTGCGCCTGAGCTGCGGCCTGCCTTTCTCGCCCGAGGTGGAGTGGGCCTATGGAGAGCTCGGTCGGCTGCTGCATGAGCAGGTCCGCGCAATGCCACCCCAGCGCCAGGCGGCCTGAAAGAGAAAAGCCGCCGGGCACGGGGCCGGGCGGCTTTTTCTGGGGGAAACCAAGCCGAGTTACTTCAGCTTGATTTCCTTGTATTCCACATGCTTGCGTGCCTTGGGATCAAATTTCATGATCAGCATCTTTTCGGGCATGGTCTTCTTGTTCTTCGTCGTCGTGTAGAAGTGGCCGGTACCCGCAGTGGATTCCAGCTTGATCTTGTCGCGTCCGCCTTTGCTTGCCATGGTGTTTCTCCTTAAGCCTGGCCACGTGCGCGCAGGTCTGCGAGCACCGAGTCAATACCGTTCTTGTCGATCAAACGCAGGGCAGCGCTCGAAACGCGCAGGCGAACCCAGCGGTTTTCGGTCTCGACCCAGAAACGGCGGTATTGCAGGTTCGGCAGGAACCGGCGCTTGGTTTTGTTGTTGGCGTGGGAAACATTGTTCCCGACCATGGGCTTCTTGCCCGTTACGTCGCAGACGCGTGCCATGAGGACACTCCGATACTTTTTAACGGCTGCTCGCTGCGTGCTGCAGGGATGTTTCCCAGCAGCACAGCGTGCGGCCTCACCTCGCCAGAAAGGGTGGCGGTAACCCCGGGACGACCGATATGGCCGGCCCGATTGGATTTTTGCCTGCAGGAAAAGCGGGTACGAAAATACCCGCCTGAATTCAGGAAAGCCTCGGATTATAGCGGCCCGCGCGCCAGCGCGTCAAATCGCGCACCGGGCGGCAGTTTTCATTCCTGCTGTTCGAGGAAGCGCTGGGCGTCGAGCGCGGCCATGCAGCCCGTGCCGGCGCTGGTGATGGCCTGGCGGTACACGTGGTCGGCCACGTCGCCGGCCGCGAACACGCCCGGCACACTGGTCTGCGTGGCAAAGCCCTTCAAGCCGCCCTGGGTGATGAGGTAGCCACCCTCCATCTCCAGCTGACCCTTGAAGATGTCGGTGTTGGGCGAGTGGCCGATGGCGATGAAGCAGCCGTGCAGCGTGATGTCCTCGGTGCTGCCGTCCTTGGTGCTCTTGATGCGGATGCCGGTCACGCCGGTGGCATCGCCCAGCACCTCGTCCAGGGTGTTGAACAGCTTGAGCTCGATCTTGCCGGCAGCGACCTTCTCGTTGAGCTTGTCCACCAGGATGGGCTCGGCCTTGAACTTGTCGCGGCGGTGCACCATGGTGACCTTGCTGGCGATGTTGGAGAGATACAACGCTTCTTCGACGGCCGTGTTGCCGCCGCCGACCACCGCCACAGGCTTGTCGCGGTAGAAAAAACCGTCGCAGGTGGCGCAGCCCGACACGCCGCGGCCCATGAACGCTTCTTCGGAGGGCAGGCCCAGGTACTTGGCCGATGCGCCGGTCGCCAGGATGAGCGCGTCACAGGTGTAGGTGCCGCTGTCGCCGGTGAGGGTGAACGGGCGCTTGCTGAAGTCGACCTTGTTGATGTGGTCGAAGATGACCTGGGTCTTGAAGCGCTCGGCATGCTCCAGGAAACGCTGCATCAGTTCCGGCCCCTGCACGCCATGCACGTCGGCCGGCCAGTTGTCGACTTCGGTCGTGGTCATCAGCTGGCCACCCTGGGACATGCCGGTGATCAGCACCGGGTTGAGGTTGGCACGGGCCGCGTAGACCGCTGCGGTGTAGCCAGCCGGGCCGGAGCCGAGGATCAGAACTTTCGCGTGTTGGGTGGTAGACATGGTAAAAGCCTGTGTTTTGCGCCCGCTACACGGGGCGCTGTTGGGAAAGCTGGGGGGCGGGGCGCCAAGTATCAACCGCGCTCGGTCTCCACACGCAGCCCCATTTTCAATCACGGCGATTGTAAGAACCGATCAGAGTGCAGGAGATAGCGCCCTGAATAACCCGCTGCGGCACCGGTGGAGCCGCGCCTTTTGAGAGGAGAAGTTTCCATGTCAACGATGTTGTCCAACCTGGACCTGCTGCGCCGGGTGCCACTGTTCTCGCTGCTCACCATGCCGCAGGCCGAGGTGATCAGCGGTGCCGTGGTCAAGAGGCGCTTCAAGCGCGGCGAGGCGCTGGTCGAGCAGGGGCAAAAATCCAACGCGCTGTTCATCCTGCTCACCGGGCGGGCGCGCGTGCTCACCACCGACAGCCGCGGGCGCGAGGTGATCCTGGCCACGCTCTCGCAGGGGGACTACCTGGGCGAGATGAGCATCATCGACAATGAACCCCATTCGGCCACGGTGCGCGCCGAGGTGCAGACCGATGTGCTGATGCTCGGGCGCACCGAGTTCGCGCGCTGCCTGACCGAGAACGCCTCCATGTCGCTGGTGGTCATGCGCGGCCTGGTCAAGCGCCTGCGCCATGCCGACCGCAAGATCGAATCCCTGGCCCTGCTGGATGTGTACGGCCGCGTGGCCCATGCCCTGCTGGATTTTGCGGTCACCGACGCCCAGGGCCAGCGCATCATCCGCGACAAGATCTCGCGCCAGGACCTGGCCAAGATGGTCGGCGCCTCGCGCGAAATGGTCAGCCGCGTCATGAAGGACCTGGAGGAGCGTGGCTTCATCGAGGTGCTGCCCACCGGCGCCACGCTGCTCAAGGATCGGCTGGACGCGCTGGGCTGAGCGGCCTGCCGGGCTGGCTCCATGGGGTAAGCTCGCTGCGCGCCTATGACCTATTCACTCAATACCCTGAACGCATCGTCCGCCGCGAAGTCGTCGCCCCGCTCGGGAGCGGCCCGCTTCGGGCATGAAATCGGCCTGGTGCTGGGGCTCCTGGCCCTGGTCTTCTGGCTGCTGGCGCTGGTCAGCTATTCGGCGCAGGACGCCGCCTGGTCCTCCTCGGGTCCTTCGGACTCGCGCGCCGTGCTCAACTGGGCCGGGCGCCTGGGTGCCTGGCTGGCCGACGGCAGCTACTTTGCCCTGGGCTTTTCGGTCTGGTGGTGCGTGGCGGCAGGCGTGCGCTCCTGGCTGTCATCGCTGGCGCGCTGGATGCGCGGCGGCGAGGTGCTGCCCGGTGCCCTGAGCCCCATGGCGCGCCGCGGCCTGTTCTGGGGCGGGCTGGTGGTGCTGATGTGTGCCAGCACCGCGCTCGAATGGTCGCGCCTGTACCGCTTCGAATCGCTGCTGCCCGGCCATGCCGGCGGGGTGCTCGGCTACCTCACGGGGCCGGCCAGCGTCAAGTGGCTGGGCTTCACCGGCTCGGCCCTGCTGTGCATCGTGCTCGCCGTGCTGGGCGCGGCGCTGGTGTTCCGTTTCTCCTGGGGCCATGTGGCCGAGGTGCTGGGCGGGCGCATCGATGCGCTGGTGCAGTCGCGCCGCACGCAGCGCGAAGTGGCCAAGGACGTGGCGGTGGGCCGCAAGGCGGCGCGCGAGCGCGCCGTGGTGGTGCTGGAAGAGAAGACCGAGAGCGAGGAGCACCACCCGCAACCGGTGCAGATCATCGAGCCGATTCTGGTCGACCCGCCACTGAGCACACGCGTGGTCAAGGAGCGGCAAAAGCCCCTGTTCACCGAGATGCCCGACAGCAAGCTGCCGATGGTCGACCTGCTCGACGGCCCGCAGCAGCGCCAGGAGACCGTGGCGCCCGAGACGCTGGAGATGACCAGCCGCCTGATCGAGAAAAAGCTCAAGGACTTTGGCGTCGAAGTGCGCGTGGTGGCGGCCATGCCCGGCCCGGTGATCACGCGCTACGAGATCGAACCCGCCACGGGCGTGAAGGGCTCGCAGATCGTGGGCCTGGCCAAGGATCTGGCGCGCTCGCTGAGCCTGGTGTCCATCCGCGTGGTGGAGACCATCCCCGGCAAGAACTTCATGGCGCTGGAGCTGCCCAATGCCAAGCGCCAGTCCATCCGCCTGTCCGAGATCCTCGGCTCGCAGGTCTACCACGAGGCCAAGAGCATGCTCACCATGGGCCTGGGCAAGGACATCGTGGGCAATCCGGTGGTGGCCGACCTGGCCAAGATGCCGCACGTGCTGGTGGCCGGTACCACGGGCTCGGGCAAGTCGGTGGGGATCAACGCCATGATCCTCTCGCTGCTGTACAAGGCCGAGGCGCGCGACGTGCGCCTGCTGATGATCGACCCGAAGATGCTGGAAATGTCGGTCTACGAAGGCATTCCGCACCTGCTTGCGCCCGTGGTCACCGACATGAAGCAGGCCGCCAACGGCCTGAACTGGTGCGTGGCCGAAATGGAGCGCCGCTACAAGCTCATGAGCAAGCTCGGCGTGCGCAACCTGGCCGGCTACAACGTCAAGATCGACGAGGCCAAGGCGCGCGAGGAGTTCATCTACAACCCCTTCAGCCTCACGCCCGAGGAGCCCGAGCCGCTGCAGCGCCTGCCGCACATCGTGGTCGTCATCGACGAGCTGGCCGACCTGATGATGGTGGTGGGCAAGAAGATCGAAGAGCTGATCGCGCGCCTGGCGCAGAAGGCCCGTGCCGCCGGCATCCACCTGATCCTGGCCACGCAGCGCCCCAGCGTGGATGTGATCACCGGCCTGATCAAGGCCAACATCCCGACGCGCATCGCCTTCCAGGTCAGCAGCAAGATCGACAGCCGCACCATCCTCGACCAGATGGGGGCCGAAGCGCTGCTGGGCATGGGCGACATGCTCTACATGGCCAGCGGCACCGGCCTGCCGATCCGCGTGCACGGCGCCTTCGTCTCGGACGAGGAAGTCCACCGTGTCGTCCATTATCTCAAGGAACAAGGGGAGCCGGACTACATAGAAGGCGTGCTCGAAGGCGGAACTGTGGACGGCGACGGGGATCTGTCAGGGGAGGGCGGTGGCGGTGAAGGGGGTGAAAAAGACCCGATGTACGACCAGGCCGTGGAAGTGGTCCTCAAGGACCGCAAGGCCAGCATCTCCTACGTCCAGCGCAAGCTGCGCATCGGCTACAACCGGTCCGCGCGCCTGCTGGAGGACATGGAGAAGGCCGGCCTGGTCAGCGGCCTCACCGCCAGCGGCCAACGCGAAGTGCTGGTGCCTGCGCGCCCCGAATAAGGGGCTGCGGGCACCTGCGCCCCACCCAAGGAGTCTATTTTTGAAAAAAGTTGTGACAGCCATCGTGATCGCCGCCAGTGCCTCAATGGCCAGTGCGGACGGGCTCAAGAGCCTCGAATCCTTCATGAAGAGCACCCAGACGGGCCGGGCCGAGTTCACCCAGGTGGTGACCTCGCCGCCCAAGGAGGGGCAGACGGCGCGCACCAAGAATTCCAGCGGCTCGTTCGAGTTCCAGCGCCCCGGGCGCTTCAAGTTCGTCTACAAGAAGCCGTTCGAGCAGACCATCGTGGCCGATGGCCAGACCCTGTGGCTGCATGACGTCGACCTGAATCAGGTGACGCAGCGCGCCCAGGCCCAGGCCCTGGGCACCACGCCGGCGGCCTTGCTGGCATCGGCACCCGACCTGTCGGCGCTCAAGGCCGATTTCACGCTCGAGGCGGCGCCCGAGGCCGACGGCTTGCAGTGGGTGCTGGCACGCCCCAAGGCCAAGGACGGGCAGCTGCAGAGCGTGCGCGTGGGCTTTGCCGGCGAGCAGCTCGCGGCCCTGGACATCCTGGACAGCTTCGGCCAGCGCTCGGCCATCCGCTTCAGCGGCATGCAGGCCAACCCGTCGCTGCCGGCCGGCACCTTCCAGTTCAAGCCGCCCGCCGGGGCCGACGTGGTCAAGCAGTAACTGCCGCAGCGCCTATTTCTTTTGGATGACGCCGCGCGCATAGCCGCCGTGCGCCGAGGGCAGCACCATGCAGATCATGGCGCGGCCCTGCTGCTTTTCCAGCTGCTGGACCACGGTGCGCTGCTCGTCGTAGTCCTCGCCGGCACGCAGGTCTGCCGCGCTTTTCTTGATGCGCTTGAGCAGGTCCTGCACCTTGTCGTCGTTGACGCTGAGGTTGGGGCAGTTCTTGGCCGCGAAATCGGCCGACGCCAGGGCCGAGCCCAACTGGGCCTCGATGGCCTCGGCTTCGGTCACATCGGCGTGGGCGGCGCCGCACAGCAGGGCGAGGGTCAGGCCCAGCAGCAGGCTGGGTTTGGCAAAGCTTGATGGATGCGTCATGGTTCAGTTCTTTGGGAGGACAGGTGGGATCATGCAAAGGCGTGTTGTCACCAGCGGTAGACGGCAGGCAACTGGCCCGAATGCCTGCGGTGCCGGGTCTTTTTCGCCCCGCTGTCGGAGAGGACCATTTCGGCCCCTTCGAAGGATATCTGCGCCTGGCGGTTCAGGGTGCGGCCGAGAACGGTGAACACCATCTCGATGCTGGTCTGGTCGTTCGCAAGCTTCCAGGTGCCGTCCAGGGTGCGCAGCGCGCCGATCTCGTCCTTCTTCAGGTAGAGCCTGACCGTGCCATCGGGCAGAAACTGCACGATGTTGGACGAGGGGGAATACTCCTCCCACCAGCCCGCCAGGGCGGTGGCCGCATCCGGTGTGCTGGCCTGGGTGGTGGCCTCCTGCGCATGGGCGGGGAACATGGGCTGCAGAAAGCCCAGCAGGGCCAGTACGAGAAGCCGCAGGGCCCTGTGCCAGTGTGTCATGGTCATGGAAGAAGAAGGCAGTGATTGTTCTGCCGGGCTTTATAAGCGATGCAGGCACCGCCTCGCGCCAGTGTCTGCGGGCTTGTGTGACATTTTCGGCATCTGGGGCATGCGGCTGTGTTGGAATCGGGGCCTGCCACCGGCTTGCAGTCTGCCGCCGTGCCTTCACCTGAATGCCATGGCATTCGCTGTTCCCTTTCGGCTGTTTCCATGAGTACCTCCCGCAGTCCTTCGTCCCCTCCCTCCTCTGGCGCAGCCCACCAGCCGCTGGCCGAGCGCCTGCGCCCGCGCACGCTCGCGGAGGTGATCGGGCAGCAGCAGGTGCTGGGGCCCGGCATGCCGCTGCGCCTGGCCTTCGAGTCGGGCCGCCCGCACAGCTGCATCCTGTGGGGCCCGCCGGGCGTGGGCAAGACCACCATCGCGCGGCTCATGGCCGATGCCTTCGATGCGCAGTTCATCAGCATCAGCGCGGTGCTGGGCGGGGTCAAGGACATCCGCGAGGCGGTGGAGCGCGCCGAACTCGCGCGCGATGGCCTCATGCAGCAGCGCACCATCGTCTTCGTCGACGAGGTGCACCGCTTCAACAAGAGCCAGCAGGACGCGTTTTTGCCGCATGTGGAAAGCGGCCTGTTCACCTTCATCGGCGCGACCACCGAGAACCCCTCGTTCGAGGTCAATTCCGCGCTGCTCTCGCGCGCGGCGGTGTATGTGCTGCAACCGCTGTCGACCGAGGACCTGCAGCAGCTCGTGGCCCTGGCCCAGGCGCACAAGGCGCTGCCCGCGATCGAGCAAGACGCCATCGACCGGCTCGTGGCCTATGCCGACGGCGATGCGCGGCGCCTGCTCAACACGCTGGAAACCCTGGCCATGGCGGCCACGCAGGAGCAACTGGCCGAGATCACGGACGAGTGGCTGCTCAAGGTGCTGGGCGAGCGCATGCGCCGCTACGACAAGGGCGGGGAGCAGTTCTACGACACCATCAGCGCGCTGCACAAATCCGTGCGCGGCTCCGACCCCGATGCGGCGCTGTACTGGCTGGTGCGCATGCTCGACGGCGGGGCCGATCCGCGCTACATGGCCCGGCGCCTGGTGCGCATGGCCAGCGAGGACATCGGCCTGGCCGACCCGCGTGCGCTGCGCCTGGCGCTCGATGCCGCCGAGGTCTACGAGCGCCTGGGCACGCCCGAAGGCGAGCTGGCGCTGGCCGAGTGCGTGGTCTACCTGGCCGTGGCGCCCAAGTCGAATGCCGTCTACAAGGCCTACAACGCCGCGCGCGCCTGGGTCAAGCAGGACGGGACGCGCCCTGTGCCCATGCACCTGCGCAATGCACCGACAAAGCTCATGAAGCAACTCGACTACGGCAAGGGCTACCGCTACGCGCACGACGAGGAGGGGGGCTTTGCAGCCGGAGAAAACTACCTGCCCGAAGGCATGCCGGCGCCCGGTTTCTACCAGCCGGTGGAGCGTGGGCTCGAAATCAAGATCGCACAGAAATTGCGTGAACTGCGCAATCGCAATACCACGGCCGATGGCACAGCCCTGCCCGAGGATTGATGGGTTGCAGGGGAAATGGCCCCCAAACCGGCGCTATGCCGATTTTGCATGATTCCAGTAATAAGTTTGCTCAGCAATATTCTTGCGTGCATCAAAATTACTTATGTACCCGGGCGGTCACTGATGAACCGATGAACCCGAGGGAAAACCCCGCCAATCATGGAGAGGGGCTCCTGACACTACTGGCTACAATCCCGTCCACAAACCCGCACAGCTGCATTTCTGGCGGGTTTTTTGCTAGATGGCAGTCGGGCCCACAAGGCTGTACCGATTCCGGTGCCTGCGCTTGGGGTGCGTTACAAACGAAGGACTTCTCTTATGGACATTTTGCTGCAACAGATCATCAACGGTCTGGTTCTCGGCAGCATGTATGCCTTGATAGCCTTGGGCTATACGATGGTGTACGGCATTATTCAACTGATCAACTTCGCCCATGGCGAGGTGCTCATGATCGGTGCACTCACCAGTTGGAGCTGTATCGGCCTGATGCAAGGGGCGATGCCCGACGCACCCGGCTGGCTGATCCTGCTGTTGGCGACCATCATTGCCTGCGTGGTCGCCGCCACCCTGAACTTCGTGATCGAAAAAGTCGCCTACCGGCCGCTGCGCAGCAGCCCGCGCCTGGCCCCCCTGATCACCGCGATCGGCATGTCCATCCTGCTGCAGACGCTGGCCATGATCATCTGGAAGCCCAACTACAAGCCCTATCCGACGATGCTGCCCAGCTCGCCGTTCGAGATCGGCGGCGCCTTCATCACCCCCACCCAGATCCTGATCCTGGGCGTGACGGCGATCGCCCTGGCCTCGCTGGTCTACCTGGTGAACCACACGAACCTGGGTCGCGCGATGCGCGCCACGGCGGAGAACCCCCGCGTGGCCTCGCTGATGGGCGTCAAGCCCGACATGGTGATCTCCGCCACCTTCATCATCGGCGCCGTCCTGGCGGCCATCGCCGGCATCATGTATGCCTCCAACTACGGCACGGCGCAGCACACCATGGGCTTTCTGCCGGGCCTCAAGGCCTTCACGGCAGCCGTGTTCGGCGGCATCGGCAACCTGGCCGGCGCGGTGGTCGGCGGCATCCTGCTGGGCCTGATCGAAGCCATCGGCTCGGGCTACATCGGCACCCTCACTGGCGGCCTGCTGGGCAGCCACTACACCGACATCTTTGCTTTCATCGTGCTGATCATCATCCTCACGCTGCGCCCCTCGGGCCTGCTGGGCGAGCGTGTGGCGGATCGAGCCTGAGGACCCTGTCATGAAGAACAACAACCTTGCCAAATGGATCGCTGGCGGCATCGCGCTGCTGATCCTCCCGCTGATCCTCCAGTACTTCGGCAACGCCTGGGTGCGGATCGCCGACCTGGCCCTGCTGTACGTGATGCTGGCCCTGGGCCTGAACATCGTCGTCGGCTACGCCGGCCTGCTCGACCTGGGCTACGTGGCGTTCTACGCCGTGGGTGCCTACCTGTTCGCGCTGATGGCATCGCCCCACCTGGCCGATACCTTTGCCGCGTTCGCCGCCATGTTCCCCAACGGGCTGCACACCTCGCTGTGGCTGGTGATACCGGTGGCGGCCTTGGTCGCGGCCTTGTTCGGGGCCTTGCTCGGGGCGCCCACGCTCAAGCTGCGCGGCGACTACCTGGCCATCGTGACGCTGGGCTTCGGTGAAATCATCCGCATCTTCCTGAACAACCTGGACCACCCCGTCAACCTGACCAACGGCCCCAAGGGCCTCGGGCAGATCGATTCGGTCAAGATCTTCGGCCTGGACCTGGGCAAGCGGCTGGAGCTTTTCGGCTTCGAGATCAACTCCGTCACGCTGTACTACTACCTGTTCCTGGTGCTGGTGATCATCAGCATCGTCATCTGCTACCGCCTGCAGGACTCGCGCATCGGCCGCGCCTGGATGGCCATCCGCGAAGACGAAATCGCCGCCAAGGCCATGGGCATCAACACCCGCAACCTCAAGCTGCTGGCCTTCGGCATGGGCGCCTCGTTCGGCGGCGTCTCGGGTGCCATGTTCGGTGCCTTCCAGGGCTTCGTCTCGCCCGAGTCCTTCAGCCTGATGGAGTCGGTCATGATCGTCGCCATGGTGGTGCTCGGCGGCATCGGCCACATCCCCGGCGTGATCCTGGGCGCCGTGCTGCTGTCGGCCCTGCCCGAAGTGCTGCGCTACGTGGCCGGCCCGCTGCAGGCCATGACCGATGGCCGCCTCGATTCCGCCATCCTGCGCCAGTTCCTGATTGCCGTGGCCATGATCGTCATCATGCTGATGCGCCCCCGTGGTCTGTGGCCTGCGCCCGACCATGGCAAGAGCCTCACGCAGAAGTCCTGAACACCACCGAAAGTTAGAACATGGCAGAGAAATCCAATGAAGTGGTGCTGAAGGTTGCCGGCATTTCCAAGCGCTTTGGCGGCTTGCAGGCCCTCTCCGACGTCGGCATCACGATTGAGCGCGGCCAGGTCTATGGCCTGATCGGTCCCAACGGTGCTGGCAAGACCACGTTCTTCAACGTGATCACCGGCCTGTACACCCCCGACGCCGGCACCTTCGAGCTCGCAGGCAAGCCCTACGAGCCCACGGCCGTGCACGAGGTGGCCAAGGCGGGCATTGCCCGCACCTTCCAGAACATCCGTCTGTTCGCCGAAATGACGGCGCTCGAAAACGTGATGGTGGGCCGCCACATCCGTACCAAGTCCGGTCTGCTGGGCGCGATACTGCGCACCAAGAGCTTCAAGGAAGAAGAGCTGGCCATTGCCAAGCGTGCGCAGGAGCTGCTCGACTATGTGGGCATCGGCAAGTTCGCTGACTACAAGGCGCGCACGCTGAGCTACGGCGACCAGCGCCGCCTGGAGATTGCCCGCGCCCTGGCCACCGACCCCCAGCTGATCGCGCTGGACGAGCCGGCCGCCGGCATGAACGCGACCGAGAAGGTGCAGCTGCGCGAGCTGATCGACCGCATCCGCAACGACAACCGCACCATCCTGCTCATCGAGCACGACGTGAAGCTGGTGATGGGCCTGTGCGACCGCGTGACGGTGCTGGACTACGGCAAGCAGATCGCCGAAGGCACGCCTGCCACCGTGCAGAAGAACGAAAAAGTGATTGAGGCCTATCTGGGCACCGGAGGACACTGAGAATGGCCGAAAAATCCAACAAGGTACTGCTGCAGGTCAAGGGCCTGAAAGTGGGCTACGGCGGTATCCAGGCCGTCAAGGGCGTGGACTTCGAAGTGCGTGAAGGCGAGCTGGTCTCGCTCATCGGCTCCAACGGTGCCGGCAAGACCACCACCATGAAGGCCATCACCGGCACGCTGCCCATGGGCGATGGCGACATCGAGTACCTGGGCAAGAGCATCAAGGGCAAGGGCGCCTGGGACTTGGTCAAGGACGGCCTGGTGATGGTGCCGGAAGGGCGCGGCGTGTTCGCGCGCATGACCATCACCGAGAACCTGCAGATGGGTGCCTACATCCGCAAGGACAAGGCGGGCATCCTGGCCGACATCGAGAAGATGTTCACCATCTTCCCGCGCCTGCGCGAGCGCAAGGACCAGCTGGCCGGCACCATGTCGGGCGGCGAGCAGCAGATGCTGGCCATGGGCCGCGCGCTGATGAGCCAGCCCAAGGTGCTGCTGCTGGACGAGCCCTCGATGGGCCTGTCGCCCATCATGGTGGACAAGATCTTCGAGGTGGTGCGCGACGTGTACGCCCTGGGTGTGACCATTGTGCTGGTGGAGCAGAACGCCAGCCGCGCCCTGGCGATCGCCGACCGGGGCTACGTGATGGAGTCGGGCCTGATCACCATGACCGGCCCGGGCAAGGAGCTGCTGAGCGATCCCAAGGTGCGTGCCGCCTACCTGGGCGAGTAAACCCCGGATGCATGCAAAGAAAGATGCCGCCCCTCGGGGCGGCATTTTTCATGGTGCAGGCCGGATTCAGTACTTGTACTGCACGCCCAGCGTCGTCATCTTCACACCCGCATTGTCATCGGCGAAGTGGAACTTGTGGCGCTCCCATTCCACCACGGCGGCCCACTGCTGGTTGAAGTTCCAGCGTGCGCCCAGGCCGTAGGACAGGCCGAAGCCGCTGTCCTTGCCCGTGGCCACGCCCAGGCCCGAGAAGCCCGTGGTGCGCGTGCGCCCGTACGTGGTACCGACCTTGCCGAACAGGTCGAACTGCTCGTTCAGCGGGGCCCGCCCGACCAGGCTCAGGTTGACGCCCTGGGCTTTGGTAGTGCCGCCCAGGCGGTGGGCCTTGCCGGCATTCAGATAGCTCAGCTCCACGCCGGCATTGGGGTGGAAGTAGCCGCCGGTGGAGAGCTTCCAGGCCGCGTCGGAATCGTCGAAGCCCAGGCCGGTGCCCGGCGGGCCGCCGTTGAGGTCGTAGTGTGAGCGGCCGCCACTCAGGCCGAAGTAGCCTTGCTGTGTGTACGGAATGAAGGAGTCGCGCTGCTGTGATGCAGCGCTGCTGGTCTGCGCGTGCGCGCCCGTGGCGGCGCAAGCGGCGGCTGCAACGGCCAGCCAGGGAATCATTCGGAGCGGGAATGGCATGGGGTAGGTCCTTGGGATGTGGGGAGGTTCGGCGGGCGGGGGTGCCCGCGAGGCGAATGCCCAATCTAAGGCGCTGCGTGGCCTGCCCCTGTAGGACTGGGGGCGGCTGGCAGGTAGGCCCGGCTCGGGGATGGGGCCTGCGCCGATGGGGCGGATCGGGCGAATGGTCCGCAGGGGCCGGGCCTGCAGCGGCCCGGCGGTTAAACTCCCGGCAGTCACGTTGGCGTCATGGTTTTGTCATGGCGTCGTCATTTTTCAGAAATCCTACCCCCCCGTTCCAGGAGCCGCTCCCATGCTGTTTGCCAAGCTGTTGCCACGCGAAGGCAACTTTTTCGAAATGTTCAACCAGCATGCGGACCGCATCGTGGAGGCGGCTCGCGCCTTTTCGCAACTGGTGGCGAACTACAGCGATCCGCACCTGCGCGACAAGTACAACCAGGATGTGGACAACGCCGAGCGCGCTGCCGATCGCGTGACGCACGAGGTCAACAAGGCCATCCACAAGACCTTCATCACCCCCATCGACCGCGAGCAGATCCACACGCTGATCAACACCATGGACGATGTGGCCGACCTGATCCAGGACTCGGCGGAAACCATGGCGCTGTACGACGTGCGCCACATGACGGAGGAGATCACGCGCCTGACGGACCTGAGCCTCAAGTGCTGCGAGCGCGTGCGCGACGCCGTCAAGCTGCTCGACAAGATCGCCGACCCGGCCGTCGCCGAGGCGGCCCTCAAGACCTGCGAGGAGATCGACAGGCTCGAATCCGACGCTGACCGCGTGATGCGCAGCGCCATGAGCAAGCTGTTCCGCGAAGAGCCCGATGTGCGCGAAGTGATCAAGCTCAAGGCGATCTACGAGCTCTTGGAAACCATCACCGACAAGTGTGAGGACGTGGCCAACTGCATCGAGGGCATCGTCCTCGAAAACTCCTGATCGGCAGGGCTTCGCAGCATGGAAACCGTACAAGCAGCCCTGTGGGTTGTCATCTTGCTCGTGGCGCTCGCTCTCCTGTTCGACTTCATGAACGGGTTCCACGATGCCGCCAATTCGATCGCCACGGTGGTCTCCACCGGCGTGCTCAAGCCCGCGCAGGCGGTGCTGTTCGCGGCGTTCTTCAATTTCGTGGCCATCTTCGTGTTCCACCTGAGCGTGGCCGCCACGGTGGGCAAGGGCATCGTGCAGCCGGGCATCGTGGACACGCATGTGGTGTTCGGCGCCCTGGTGGGCGCCATCACCTGGAACGTGATCACCTGGTACTACGGCATCCCCAGCAGTTCCTCGCATGCGCTGATCGGCGGCATCGTGGGCGCGGTGATTGCCAAGGCCGGCGCGGGCGCGCTGGTCTCCACCGGCATCCTCAAGACCGTGGCCTTCATCTTCGTCTCGCCCCTGCTGGGCTTTGCACTGGGCTCGCTGATGATGGTGGCCGTCGCCTGGATCTTCCGGCGCTCAAGGCCGAGCAGGGTGGACAAGTGGTTCCGGCGCCTGCAGCTCGTCTCGGCGGGGGCCTACAGCCTGGGCCACGGCGGCAATGATGCGCAAAAGACCATCGGCATCATCTGGCTGCTGCTGATCGCCACGGGGTATGCCTCGACGGCCGATGCCTCGCCGCCGACCTGGACCATCGTGAGCTGCTACGCGGCCATCGGCCTCGGAACCATGTTCGGTGGCTGGCGCATCGTCAAGACCATGGGCCAGAAGATCACCAAGCTCAAGCCCGTGGGCGGTTTCTGCGCCGAGACGGGCGGGGCGATCACGCTGTTCCTGGCCACCACCCTGGGCATACCGGTCTCCACCACGCACACCATCACCGGTGCCATCGTCGGCGTGGGCTCCACGCAGCGCGCCAGCGCCGTGCGCTGGGGCGTGGCGGGCAACATCGTCTGGGCCTGGGTGCTCACCATCCCGGCCAGCGCCTTCGTGGCCGCCATTGCCTATTGGGTGAGTCTGCAGCTCTACTGAGTGCGCCTCCGCCCCTGAAAAAAGCCCTCCGGGAACTGCTTCCCGGAGGGCTTTTTGCGCTGTGGCGCGTGCCTATTGCGAAATCTTGCGCGCCTCTTCGATCTGGTATTCGAAATAGCGCTGGAAGCTGAAGGCCAGGCTGGCCATCAGCACCGTGGTGCCCAGCAGCAGGGCCAGGACGATGGCGCCGATGGTGGTCCAGCGCGTCTGGCCGGCGGGCGCTTCCACGGGCATGTCCGGGTTGTGGCGGGCATTCCAGCGCTCGGGCGTCATCAGGCCGTACAGGATGGCGCGCAGCGCGCAGCCGGCGATGGTGAAGCCCAGCAGGGGGATCAGCACCCAGCTGTAGTGGTCGTCCTGTCCCCATTGCTGCACGCGCTGGATGCCGTAGATCCCCAGCGCCGTGGGGATGGGCAGCAGCCAGCCCAGCATGTCTCCCATGCCGTGCAGGTAGAAGCGGTGCAGGCCCAGCGGGCCGCCCAGGAAGGCCAGCCAGGCGGCCAGGGTTTTGTTTTTCATGGGTCGATTATTCAGGCGAAGTGGTGTCGCCCGTGCCGAGGGTCTTTTCCATGAGCACGATGTCGCGCCAGGCGCCGAACTTCCAGCCCATGGAGCGCATCACGCCCACGTCGGTAAAGCCCAGGGCGCGGTGAACGCCGATGGAGCCGGCATTGGCCGAATCGCCGATCACCGCCAGCAGCTTGCGCACGCCCACTGCCTCGGCCTGTGCGATCAGTTCGGCCAGCAACTGCCGGCCCAGGCCCATGCCGCGGGCGTTGTCGGCCACATAGATCGAGTCTTCGGCCGAAAAGCGGTAGGCCGGGCGCGGCTTGAACCAGTTGGCATAGGCAAAGCCCAGCACCTGGCCGTCCTGCTCGGCCACCAGCCAGGGCAGGCCCCGGCCCAGTACGTCGGCGCGGCGGCCTGCCATGTCGGTTTCAGTGGGGGGATCGATCTCGAAAGTGCCTGTGCCGTGCAGCACGTGGTGGGCGTAGATGGCGGTGATCGCCGGGAGGTCGGCGTCGGTACTGGGACGGATGGTGGGCATGGCTGGAGGCGTGGGAATGCAGGTTTGCGCGCGTTCGCCGAAGTGTATGGCACGCTTTTGCGGGAATTGGATATAATCGCGGGCTTTGCAGCGTGTCGCTGGCCGGGTGGCCATGTCGCGTGTCTCAAGCGTTGCGAGAATATGGTTGCGAACACTGTGGCTTTCGGCAGGCACTGCCGGAACCCAACACCCGAAGGATAAATCATGGTCGTCATTCGACTCTCTCGCGGCGGCTCCAAGGGCCGTCCTTTCTTCAACATCGTCGTCGCCGACAAGCGCGTGCGCCGTGATGGCCGCTTCATCGAGCGCCTGGGCTTCTACAACCCCACCGCCAAGGAAACCGAAGAAGGCCTGCGCATCGCCCAGGACCGCCTGACGTACTGGCAGAGCGTGGGCGCCCAGTCCTCGCCTACCGTGGACCGCCTGATCAAGCAAGCCGCCAAGAAGGCTGCTTAAAGCTCCCTGAAAAGGGCGGGTTCCGTCGGCTTGCCTGGCGGAACCCGCCCTTTTCCTATTTCCGAGACCCATTCCATGGCCACGAACCTGACCCTCGCACCCGCAGAACTGCCTGCCGACGCCGTCGAAGTGGGCCGCATTGCCGACGCCTGGGGGATCAAGGGCTGGTTCAAGGTGGTGCCCCACAGCAGCAACCCCGAAGCCCTGTTCTCTGCCAAAAGCTGGTACCTGCAGCCCTCGGATCGGGGTGCCAAGGCCTTCTCGGGCACGGTGCTGCTGCCCATTCGCCAGGCCAAGGACCACTCGGACACCGTGGTGGCCTGGGCCCAGGGCATCGACGACCGCAATGGCGCCGAGGCGCTGCGCGGTGCGCGCATCTTCGTGCCGCGCTCGAGCTTCCCGTCCACCGCCACCGACGAGTACTACTGGGTGGACCTGATCGGTCTGGCCGTGGTCAACCGCGAGGGCTTGGCCCTGGGCACCGTGCGCGAGCTGCTGTCCACCGGTCCCCAGACCGTGCTGGTGCTTGAGTACGAGGAGGCAGGCAAGGTGCAGGAGCGCATGATTCCCTTCGTGGCCCATTTCGTCGACAAGGTGGAACTGCCCGAAAAGCGCATCACCGTCGACTGGCAGCCCGACTACTGAGCGACCCGGTTGCGGTCCGCTGCGCGCCATGCGCTTTGACATCATCACCCTGTTCCCCGAGCTGTTCGCGCCCTTCCTGGCGAGCGGCGTGACGCGGCGCGCCTATGCCGGCGGCCAGGTGGACGTGCGGCTGTGGAACCCGCGCGACCATGCCGAGGGCAACTACCGCCGCGTGGACGACCGGCCCTTTGGTGGTGGCCCGGGCATGGTGATGCTGGCCGAGCCGCTGGCGCGCTGCCTGGCCGCCATCCGCGCCGAGCGCGCCGAGCCTGTCGCGGGCCAGGCCCCGCTGGTGCTGTTTTCGCCCATCGGTGCGGCGCTCAACCACGCGGCGGTGGAGCGCTGGTCTGCCAGCGCCGGGGCCGTGCTGCTGTGTGGGCGCTACGAAGGCATCGACCAACGCTTCATCGACGCCCATGTGGATGTGCAGATCAGCCTCGGTGATTTCGTGCTCTCGGGCGGCGAGATCGCCGCCATGGCCTTGCTCGATGCCGTGGCGCGCCTGCAGCCCGGCGTGCTCAACGACGAGGGCAGCCACCAGCTCGACAGCTTCAACCCCGCGCTCGACGGCCTGCTCGACTGCCCGCACTACACGCGCCCCGAGGAGTGGGCGGGCCAGGCCGTGCCGGCCGCGCTGATGTCGGGCCACCACGCGCAGATCGAGCGCTGGCGGCGCGACCAGCGCCTGGCCATCACCGTGCGCCACCGCCCCGATCTGATCGCTGCGGCCCGCCAGGCAGGCCGCATCACACCTGCCGATGAGGCCGTATTGGCCAAGTTGCGCTGACTTGCTATAATCAAAGGCTTTTCGATCCTCTGGCCGGCCGTTTTGCTGGAAAACAGGGGGAGCATGCAGGCTCCCTTCGTTTGTGCGAAACACTGAGACGTCAATCCCGACGCTGCCATTTTTGGCGCGGACATGATCGTTGGATGTAAAAATGAACCTGATTCAAACCCTGGAAGCGGAAGAAATCGCCCGCTTGAACAAGACCATCCCCGAGTTCGCCCCTGGTGACACCGTCATCGTGAGCGTGAACGTGGTGGAAGGTACCCGCAAGCGCGTGCAGGCTTACGAAGGCGTGGTGATTGCCAAGCGCAATCGCGGCCTGAACAGCGGCTTCACCGTGCGCAAGATCTCCAGCGGCGAAGGCGTGGAGCGTACGTTCCAGACCTACAGCCCGCTGATCGCCGGCATCGAAGTCAAGCGCCGCGGCGACGTGCGCCGTGCCAAGCTGTACTACCTGCGTGACCGCAGCGGCAAGTCGGCACGTATCAAGGAAAAGCTGCCACAGCGCGTCAACAAGGCGGCTGTTGCCGCCGCAGCAGCAGCAGCTACTGCCGCCTGAGGACTGGACCCGTCCAGACAAGCCGCTACAGCCAGCCTGTAGCGGCTTTTTGCATTGTGCCGCCCCACCAACGCCCCCTTGGTACCCTCATCTCGACTGCAGTGAAACCACCGATCAGCCCCGTATCCTCCATCATCCCGCCCCTGTCCACGCTGCCCGATTTCGATCCGCGCAAGGTGCCCGTGGTGGGGGTGGATGCGCACCTGGCTGCGGTGCCGCTGGCGGCGCAGACACCCGAGGCGCTGCGCCTGCGCTTTGCGCGCCCGCCGCAGTGGGAGCCCGAGGTGGTGCTGGAGCGCAAGTTCGCCAACCGCGAGCCGGCCCACGCCTCGGTGCTGCTGGCCATCGTGCTGCGCGAGCAGCCCATGGTGCTGCTGACCGAGCGCACGGCCCACCTGTCCACGCATTCGGGGCAGATCGCCTTTCCCGGCGGCCGCGCCGACCCCGAGGATGCCGACCCGGCCGACACCGCGCTGCGCGAGGCCTTCGAGGAAGTGGGGCTGGAGCGCCAGTACGTGGAGGTGCTCGGTTCGCTGCCCGTCTACGTGACGGGCACCTCCTTCATCATCACACCCGTGGTCGCGCTGGTGCGGCCCGACTGCGTGCTCACGCCCAACCCCTACGAGGTGGCAGACCTGTTCGAGGTGCCGCTGGCCTTTCTGCTCGACCCGGCCCACCACCAGCGCCACCGGCTGGAGTGGGAGGGCGTGGCCCGTGAATGGTTCTCCATGCCCTACCAGGATGGGGAGAAGAACCACCACATCTGGGGCGCCACGGCGGGCATGCTGCGCAACTTCTACCGTTTCATGATGGCGTGAGGCGGCGAGGGCGCACGCGCCTCCTGCACAAACACCTGCCCGCCGGCCGCCACGCCAGTATCATTGGCGCCCATGAGTTTCTTCGCCATCCTGTTCGCTCTGCTGATCGAGCAGGCCCGCCCGCTGGCCCGCAGCAACCCCATCCACGCAGGCCTGCGTGCCTGGGCCCTGTCGGTGAGCCGCAATTTCGACGCCGGCAAGTCGCACCACGGCTGGGTGGCCTGGGGCCTGGCGGCGCTCGTCCCATCCCTGGTCGTGCTGGCCATCCACTGGCTGCTGCTGTGGGGTCTGGGCTGGCCATTCGCCGTGCTCTGGAGCGTGGCGGTGCTGTATGTCACCCTGGGTTTTCGGCAGTTCAGCCACCATTTCACCGGCATCCGCGATGCGCTGGAAGAGGGCAACGAGGACGCGGCCCGCGAACGCCTGGCCCACTGGCAGCAGGTGGATGTGGGCCTGCTGCCGCGCAGCGAGATCGTGCGCCACGTGATCGAGTACTCGGTGCTGGCCGCGCACCGCCATGTGTTCGGCGTGCTGGCCTGGTTCTCGGTGCTCGCGGCGCTGGGCCTCGGCCCCACGGGGGCGGTGCTGTACCGGCTGGCCGAATTCGCCTCGCGCTACTGGCATTACCGCCAGCGCATGGGCGCCCAGCCTGCGAGCGAGTCGCTGCAGCGCGCCTCGGCCCAGGCCTGGACGGTGATCGACTGGGTACCTGCGCGCCTGACTGCGCTGAGCTTTGCGGTGGTGGGCAGCTTCGAGGAGGCGATCGAGGGCTGGCGCTTCCATGCCCAGCGCTTTCCCAATGACAACGATGGGGTGGTGCTGGCGGCGACGGCCGGCGCCATCAACGTCCGCCTGGGGGGCGAGGCGCTCAAGGCCCGGTCGGTGCTGCATACGCCGCAGGGGCTGGAGATCGATGCGGACATGGGGGACAGTGACTCTACCCCGGGGCGGGAGCCTGAAATCGGGCATCTGCGCAGTGTCGTAGGGCTGGTGTGGAGGTCGGTGGTGGTGTGGATGCTGCTGCTGGCTTTGTTGACGTTGGCTCGGTTGTTGGGCTGATCTCGGGTCTTTCCTCGGGTTTTCGCTGGCTGGCAGGCTTGTTTGTGCTGCATGCCTGGTTTGAGGGCGGAGGCCGGGATGTGCGCCCGGCGGCGCACCTACTTTCTTTTTGCGCATGTACGGACCGGACACATGGTGAACACCTGTGCGGGGACATGGTGGACGGGTTTCATTAGACGGCGTCGGTACTGGTCAGGTCAATCACAAGGCAGCGGTGATGGGCAAAGAACACCTCGAAGCAGCCATCCTTGCCAGGCTTTGCCCTGATGCCCACCTGGTGACGATGCAGGGCACTGCTCAGCTTGTAGCGCCTGCCCCTGAACCTCAGAAGCCCGTTCCAGTCGACTGTGCGCACCTCGTCTTCACTGGTGTACTCTGGCGCGCTCAATTGCTCAGGGAACGCCCTCTTGCTGGGCCGGTAGCGCGTGACCGGTGTGGCCCCGTTCAGTGCCTCGTGCGGGCGTTGGTGGTTGTAGACCGTGCGCCAGCCATCCAGCGCCTGCTGGACCTTGTCCAAGCTCTCAAAGCACCGCCCCCTGAGCACCTCGATCTGCAGCGTTCGATGGAAGCGCTCGTCCTTGCCATTGGTCTGCGGGTGGTACGGTCTGCTGTGGCTGACGCGGATTCCCAGCTGCACCAGCCACACACCCAGCGCTGTGAGCTGGCCTGGTGCACTCGGGGAGCCCCAGGGGGCACCGTTGTCGAAGTTGATCTGTGCAGGCAGGCCGTAACGCCGAAACACCTCTGTCATGTGCATTTGAACGACCTCAGTGGCGGTCTTGCCGCAGGCCTGCAGCGCTAAGTTGAAGCGCGAGTGGTCGTCCAGCATGGTCAGCGGCGAGCAGCGTCCCTCCAAGGTCTCAAAGTAGCCCTTGAAGTCGGCCTGCCACAGGGCATTGGGCTCGTCGCGCTCGAACCGCTGCCAAGGCTTGGCGGCTTCGCTGGCCTCGGGCGTGATCAGTCCATGGCGCTTGAGGATCGAGTTGATGGTGCTGGGCGCTACAGCAGGCCCGCCCAGGTGCTGCAGGCGCCAGTTGATCTTGCGCCCGCCCCAGGTGGGGTGCTCGGTGCGCACCGCGATGACGGCAGCCTGTATCTCAGGAGAACAGATGGCAGGGCTGTTCAACGGCTTGCGTGAGCGATCCGCCAGTCCTTGATCGCCCTGCTGCTCAAAGCGATGCAGCCACTTGTATGCAGTCGTAGGACTGATGCAAAAGCGCCGGCACAGATCGCGCAGGTTGGCGCCTTCTTGCCGTGCCAGCTCAACAAATTCGTGTTTCAAAGTCATGGTGTTGCAAGCCTTCCAGGGCATAGGGACCTCCGGCGAAGTTTGCCGAAAGTGTTCACCATGTCCCCGCACACCTGTTCACCATGTGTCCGGTCCGTACATGCGCAAAAAGAAAGTAGGCAAAGAAACAGCGCCCCGCAGTCTGCGTCCCTTCGCTTCGCTGCGGGCAACCTGCGATGCTCGGTCCTGGGGTGGTGCCGATGAACTCGCTGCGTTCCCCCTGCGGGTGAACTCCGCTCAAACAGCATCGGCAAGCCAGATGACGAAGTGCGTGTGTCCTTCGGCACACGCACCCACCCCAGGCCCTGCGCTTCTCGGCGCAGCCTGAAGGGGTGGGAGCGGGGACAAAGACGGCTGCTGCTTCGCAGCTGCGCCTGGGGTCGGTGACGCGCGCGGTGCGCGCTGCCGACGGCCTGATCGCGATCGCTTTGCCCAGGCCAAGCGCAGCGAGGCAGGTGGGGCCGAGCGAAGCAAAGGCCCGTGTGGAGCCCGATCCCACCCCCTTCTGACCGTGCCGAGAAGCGCAGGGCCTGGGGTGAGCGCGTGCCGAAGGACACGCGCATCGTTGTCTGACTCACCGCGGTTGTTTGAGCGGAGTTCACCCGCAGGGAGAACGCAGCGAGTTCCGCGGTGCACCCCAGGTCCGAGCATCGCAGGTTGCCCCCAGCGCCCGACAGGGCGATGGGGGACACGGGCAGCGGGGTCGCCTTTCTTTTGGGCACTTTTCTTTGGCGAAGCAAAGAACAAGTGCCTCGGCCGCCGGGCCGAGACCCGGCCTCCGCCTTCAGCAAAGGCATGCGGAAAAAAATGCACTGTGCCGCCGGGTGCACACCCGGGCCTCCGCGCTCGGCACACAGCAGAAGCAACCAAGAAGCCGAAACTTCAATACCGCGTATGGCTCAACTCAGCAAACAGATCCCCATAGATCCGGTACCGGTTCTCGCTGATCCCATCGTCCGCAGGCCCGCGCTTGACGGCGTCGATCACCCCGCAGCCCGGCTCATGCAGATGCGTGCAGTTGTAGAACTTGCAGTCCGTGGCATGCGCCGCGATGTCGGGCATGCAGGCCGCCAACTGCATGGGCGCGATGTGGTGCAGGCCGAATTCCTGAAAGCCCGGTGAGTCGATCAGCGCCGTGGTGCGCTCCTTGTCCATCCAGTACCAGTGCGTGCTGGTGGTGGTGTGCTTGCCGGAGTTCAGGGCCTGCGAGATCTCGTTCGTGAGTACCGTGGCGCCGGGCACCAGGAGGTTGATCAGCGTGCTCTTGCCTGAGCCCGAGGGGCCCAGCACCAGCGTGATCTTGCCTTGGAGGTGCTCCATCAGCAGCGCCCGGTCCACATCGCTCGACAGGCGCAGCGACAGCGGCAGCACGCCGTAGTGCTTGCCTGCACCCATGTGGCGGTAGGGCAAAAGGCGCTCCCAGGCCCGCGCGAAGGGCTCGACCAGATCGCTCTTGTTGAGCGCGATGATGGGTTGGATGCGCGCCGCCTCGGCCGCGATCAGGGCGCGCGAGAGCTGGCTTTCGGAAAAGACGGGCTCGGCTGCAATCAGGATCAGCACCTGGTCCAGGTTGGCGGCAAACGACTTGGTGCGGATCTCGTCCTGGCGATAGAACAGGTTGCGCCGCTCCTTGACCTTCTCGATCGTGCCTTCCTCGCCCTGGCCGGGTGGGGGCGCCTGCCAGAGCACATGGTCGCCCACCACGGCCTGGCTCTTCTTGCCGCGGGGGTGGCAGATGCGGCGCTCGCCATCGGGCGTCTCGACCATGCAGTGGCGCCCGTGGCTGGCGACCACCGTGCCTTCCATGAGGGCGCTGCGCTCAGCCATGGTGTTGCTGCCCCATCACGCAGCGACCAGCGCGTCGAAGCGGGCGGCGCACTCGAAGTCGGTGCTGGAGATGCCCTTGACGTCGTGCGTGTTCAGGCGCACCACGCAGCGGTTGTAGTGCACCGACAGGTCGGGATGGTGGTCCTGCGCATTGGCCACGAAGGCCACGGCGTTCACGAACGAGATGGTCTCGTAATAGTTGGCGAAGCGGTAGGTCTTCTCGATGGCCACGTCGGCACCATCGCCGGCCAGGCTCCAGCCCTCGACCTTGGCCAGTTGGGTGACCACCTCGGTGGCCGTCAGCGCGCGGCGCGTGATGGCCGACCAGTCTTTTTTGGGGAGCATGGAAGAGGAGGATGTCATGGGGCGGGTGCGGGGGTGTGCTGCATGCGTGCCAGCCGTTCGGTGGCGGGCGGGTGCGAATAGTAGAACCTCACGTACACGGGGTCGGGTGTCAGCGTGGAGGCATTGTCCTCGTACAGCTTGAGCAGGGCCGACGACAGGTCGGCACCACTGGCCTGGGCGACGGCATAGGCATCGGCCTGGAACTCGTGGCGGCGCGACTGCCGGGCGAAGAGCGGAGAGATGAAGAAGCTGAACACCGGCACCGCCAGCATGAACAGCAGCAGCGCCAGGGCATCGTTGGGGGCGGAGGCCACGCCCGCGTCGAACGAGAGGTTGGGCCGCACGCCCAGGCCGGTGTAGAACCACACCTGGTTGGACAGCCAGCCCAGCAGCGCAAAGCCCACCAGGCTCATGGCGAACATGGCCACGATGCGCTGCACGATATGGCGGTGCTTGAAGTGGCCCAGCTCATGGGCCAGCACGGCCTCCACCTCGCCGGGGGCGAGCTGGCGCAGCAAGGTGTCGTAGAACACCACGCGCTTGGCTGCGCCAAAGCCCGTGAAGTAGGCATTGGCGTGGGCGCTGCGGCGGCTGCCGTCCATCACGAACAGGCCCTTGGCCGAGAAGCCGCAGCGCTGCATGAGGGCCGTCACGCGCGCCTTGAGCGATTCGTCCCCGAGCGGCTGGAACTTGTTGAACAGCGGCGCGATGAAGGTAGGGTAGACCACCATCAGCAGCAGGTTGAAGCCCATCCAGAAGCACCAGGCCCAGAGCCACCACAGGGGGCCGGCAGCGCCCATGAGCCACAGGATCAGCGCCGCGATCGGCAACCCGATGAGGGCGCCGACCAGCAGGCCCTTGAGCGCATCGGCCAGCCACAGGCGCAGCGTCATCTTGTTGAAGCCGAAGCGTTCCTCCACCACGAAGGTCTGGTACAGCGAGAGCGGCAGGTCGATGAGGCCGCTGATGGCCGCAAACGCCACCAGCAGGGCGAGCTGCTGCCACATGCCGCCGCCCAGTACGGCCAGCAGCGCCTGGTTCAGCGCATCCAGGCCACCGAGCAGGGTCCAGCCCAGCAGCACGGCGGCGCCGAGCGCCATCTCCAGCAGCCCCAGGCGTGCCTTGGTGATGGTGTAGTCCGCCGCCTTCTGGTGCGCGGCCAGGGGAATGCGCTCGGCAAAGGCCGCCGGCACGCTGGCGCGGTGGCGCGCCACGTGGCGGATCTGCCGGCTGGCCAGCCAGAACCGGAGCGCCAGGCCCATGACCAGGGTCGCGGCAAAGGCCAGTGTGAGCAGCATCGAGGGGGAAAAGTCGTCTGAGGTGGGCATGTGCGGCGAGTTTAGGTCATAGGAGACAATGCCGGCCATGTCAGAAGCCAACAACCCCACCCCTGTAAAGCTCGCCAAATCGGACCAGAACCTGGTCTGGCTCGATTGCGAAATGACCGGCCTGGAGCCCGATACCGACCGCCTGCTGGAGATCGCCGTGGTCGTGACCGGCCCCACCCTGGAGCCCCGCGTCGAAGGCCCGGTGTTCGCCATCCACCAGTCGGATGCACTGCTCAATGGCATGGACGCCTGGAACAAGGGCACCCATGGCCGCAGCGGACTGATCGACAAGGTCAAGGCCTCCACCGTGACCGAGGCCGAGGCCGAGCAGCAGATCATCGCCTTCCTGGCCCAGTACGTGCCCAAGGGCACCGCACCCATGTGCGGCAACAGCATCGGGCAGGACCGGCGCTTCCTGGTGCGCTACATGCCCAAGCTGGAAAAGTTCTTCCACTACCGCAATGTCGACGTGAGCACCTTGAAGGAACTGGCCAAGCGCTGGAAGCCCGAGGCCTACACCAGCTTCAAGAAGGCGCAAAAGCACACCGCCCTGGCCGACGTACACGAGTCCATCGACGAACTGGCCCACTACCGCGAGCATCTGCTGTCCGTGGAGGTGAAGTAAATCTGGGGGGCGCTCGGGCTCCCTTCCCGGTCATGGGATGGGGCCGTGCGGCTTGCAAGTTTTCGAAGTTGAGGGGTATTGCGGGGAAACCCTTAATCGTGCAATAATCGCTGGCTGCGCAGGAATCCCCTCGCAGATTGTGCATCTCCCCTCACACACCGGGCTTGCCAGCCGACTGTCCTTCGACAGTGCAGGACTGGCGAATAACGCCCACCCGCACCGGCCTATACGAGCCAGCGCAGGTTTCGTTTGATGGTTGATGTTTTTTAACCATTTGACGAAGCCAATCGTGGGCAGCGCCCGCGACCGTCTTCGTGAGAGAAAAATTCATGACCGACACCTCTTTGGTGCAGGGCGAATTCGCGCCTGCCGATACTTCCTTTGCTGCCGACCTTTCCGTGCAGTCCTCCACCCTGGATGCCGCAGTGGCCGTTGCCGCTGAGGCCGACGCCGCCGTGACCGCAGAGCCCAATGGCTTCGTGGAACTGGGCCTGGCCCCTGAACTCGTGCAGGCCGTGGCCGACCTGGGCTACACCCAGCCCACCAGCGTGCAACTCAAGGCCATTCCCCTGGCCATGGGCAGCGATGCCTCGAAGTTCATCGACCTGATGGTCTCCAGCCAGACCGGCTCCGGCAAGACCGCAGCCTTCCTGCTGCCCGTGCTGCACACGCTGATCAACCAGCAAGCCGCTGCCGAAGCCGAAGAACGTGCCGCTTTCGAGCGCGCCGTGGCCGAAGCCGCCGAGCGTGGCGAACCCGCTCCCAAGCGCGCCAAGCGCAAGGACCCCACCAGCGCGCGCAACTTCAAGGCCGCCACCCCCGGCGCCCTGATCCTGTGCCCCACGCGTGAACTGGCGCAACAGGTGGCGCACGACGCCATCGACCTGGTCAAGCATTGCCGTGGCCTGCGCGTTGCCAACGTGGTGGGCGGCATGCCTTACCAGCTGCAGATCGCCAAGCTGCAGAACGCCGACCTCGTGGTCGCCACCCCCGGCCGCCTGCTGGACCTGCAGCGCTCGATGCAGATCAAGCTCGACAAGGTGCAATTCCTGGTCGTCGACGAAGCCGACCGCATGCTCGACCTGGGCTTCTCGGACGACCTGGCCGAACTGAACCAGCTGACCGCCCAGCGCAAGCAGACCATGATGTTCAGCGCCACCTTCGCGCCGCGCATCCAGCAACTGGCCATGCGCGTGATGCACGACGGCGGTTCGTCCGTGCAGAAGGTGACCATCGATTCTCCGCAAGAGAAGCATGCCAACATCAAGCAGGTGCTGTACTGGGCCGACAACGCCCAGCACAAGCGCAAGCTGCTGGACCACTGGCTGCGTGACACCACGATCAACCAGGCCATCGTTTTCGCCAGCACCCAGGTGGAGTGCGACGGCCTGGCCAATGACCTGCAACAGGAAGGCTTCTCGGCCGTGGCACTGCACGGCGCCCTGAGCCAGGGCCTGCGCAACCGCCGCCTGATGGCGCTGCGCGCCGGCCAGGTGCAGATCCTGGTGGCGACCGATGTGGCTGCCCGCGGCATCGACGTGCCCACGATCACCCACGTGTTCAACTTCGGCCTGCCCATGAAGGCTGAGGACTACACCCACCGCATCGGCCGCACCGGCCGTGCCGGCCGCGATGGCCTGGCCGTGACGTTCGCCGAGTTCCGCGATCGCCGCAAGATCTACGACATCGAAGCCTACAGCCGCCAGCAGTTCAAGTCGGAAGTGGTTGCCGGCATGGAGCCCACCCAGCGTGCGCCTCAGGCACCACGCGGTGGTGACTTCGGCGGTGGCCGTGGCGGCCCCGGCCGCTCGTACGACAACCGTGAAAACCCATCGCGCGGCCGCTTCAATGGCCCCGCACGTGGCAACGACCGTGGCGGGTTCGGCGGTGGCTTTGGCGGCGGCTTTGCCGGCCGTGGCAGCGACAACCGCGGCGCCCCCCAGGGTGGCGGCCGTGAAGGTGGCTACCAAGGTGGCAACGGTGGCGGCGGCTACGGCGCTCCCCGTGAAGACCGTGGCTTCGGTGGTGGCGCTCCCCGCCGCGATGCCGATGGCTATGGCCGCAAGCCAGGCTTCGGTGACGCGGGCCAGGGCCGCTTTGCCCCCCGTGCCGACGCCGGTGCACCGCGTGGTGACTTTGCTCCCCGCAAGCCCGCATTCTCCAAGCCAGCCGGTGCTGGCGGCGCCAAGCCGTTCGTGGCCCACGACGCGCGCAAGCGTCCTGCCCGTCCTGCTCGCTGATCGCACAGACACCCTGGTCTGAAGGGTCATGAAGGGCTGGCACCGCAAGGTGCCAGCCCTTTTTTGCGTGCGGATGGCATGCCGCGCCGGTTTTCCCGGGCCATGTCGTCAATAATTGCCCACGGAGGAAATTGTCGTGGTGTCATCTCTATCCTCGGGGGCCGATTACGAGCACATGTTCGAGCTGGCGCCCGTGTCCTTGTGGCTGGAGGACTTCAGCGAGCTCAAGCAGCTGTTCGACGGCTGGCGCGCGCAAGGGGTGACCGATCTGCGTGCCCATCTGGGCCAGGACCGGGCCCGCCTGCGCGAGTGCAGCGCATCGCTGCGCGTGCTGCAGGTCAACCGCCGCACGCTGGAGCTGTTCTCCGCCGACAGCCTGGAGCACCTGGTCGCCAACCTCGACAAGGTCTTTCGCGACGACCGGCACGACACCGCAGCGCACGAGCTGGCGCAGCTGTGGGATGGGCAGCTGGAGTTCGCCAACCAGACGGTGAACTACGCGCTCGATGGCCGGCGCCTGGACGTGCAGGTGCGTGCGCGCATCCTGCCGGGCTACGAGCACGACTGGAGCCGCGTGCTGGTCTCGCTCGAAGACAACACCGTGCAGTTCAACGATGCGCGCCGCATCCAGCGCAGCGAGCAGTACGCGCGCGACCTGTTCGAGCATTCCCCCGTGTCGCTGTGGGTCGAGGATTTCAGCGCAGTGAAGAACCTGCTCGATGGCGTGCGCGCCCAGGGCATCGGCGATTTCAAGACCTTCCTCAAGGTGCACCCGGACTTCGTGGCGCGCTGCATGCAGGAGATCCGCGTCATCGACGTGAACCAGCAGACCCTGCGCATGTTCGGTGCCTCCAGCAAGGAGATGCTGCTCAACAGCATCGGCCGCGTGTTCCGCGGCGAGATGCACGAGTCCTTCGGCGAGCAATTGCAGGACCTGTGGGAGGGCAAGACCTTCCAGCAGCGCGAGGTGGTGAACTACGCGCTCTCGGGCGATGCGGTAAACATCCACATGCAGTTCTCGGTGCTCGAC
This sequence comes from Acidovorax sp., assembly GCF_034519795.1. GTDB lineage: Bacteria > Pseudomonadota > Gammaproteobacteria > Burkholderiales > Burkholderiaceae_C > Acidovorax. The sequence goes on along the minus strand of NZ_JAXHOB010000032.1, from coordinate 108,230 downwards.
AGCCACCGGCACGACTGGGGCCTGGTGCTGCTCTCGCTGGTGGACATCACCGCCCGCAAGAAGGCCGAGGCCTACCTCGAGTACCTGGGCAAGCACGACGTGCTGACCCAGCTGCGCAACCGCGCCTTCTATGCCGAAGAGCTCAACCGGCTCACGCGCAAGGGGCCCTGGCCGCTGTCCGTGATCGCCATCGACCTCAACGGCCTCAAGGTCGTCAACGACGAGCAGGGCCATGCGGCGGGCGACTCCATGCTGCGCCGGGTCGGCGAGGTGCTGGCCAAGGCCGTGGATGCGCCGGCCTGCGCGGCGCGCATCGGCGGCGACGAGTTCACCGTGCTGCTGCCGGGCACCGACGAGCGCGGAGCGCTGGCACTGCAGGATCGCATCAATTCCATGCTGGACCTGAGCAACCAGTTCTACCCCGGCCAGCACCTGAGTCTGGCCATGGGCATCGCCAGCTGCCAGTCCGGCGATGCGGTGGAGGCCACCATCAACCGCGCCGACCAGGCCATGTACGCGGAAAAGAACCGCTACTACCAGCAAAAGGACCGCGACCGCCGGCACGCCGACGCGTGACGTGGCCGCCGCTTGCCCGGGTCAGAGGTTGACCGGGGTGCGGCCGATGTCGGGCCAGCGGTGGTGCAGGTAGATCCAGGCCAGCATGCCGATGCCCATCATCAGCAGCGACGACAGGGCCAGCAATACCGTCGAATGCATCACCAGCGGCGCGATGACCCCGGCCACCAGGCCGTTGGCGGTGGAGCCCACAAAGGCCTGCATCGACGAGGCCATGCCGCGGCGCTCGGGGTACAGGTCCAGCACCAGCAGGGTCACCACCGGCACCATGAGGGCCCAGCCGAAGGCAAACACCGCGATCGGCAGCAGCGCCCACCAGGCATGCGCAGGGAACAGCAGGTTGGCCACCAGGTTGAGCACCGCCACCGTGAACATGATCAGAAAGCCATGGCGGATCTGCCGCTTGGGTGGAATGCGCCCGGCCAGGCGCCCGCTGAGCCAGGCCCCGCCCATGATGCCCGAGATGGTCAGGATGAAGAACCAGAAGAACTGCGTGGGTGCCAGCGACAGGTGGTCGCCCAGAAAGGCCGGCGCCGACAGCACGTACAGGAACATGCCGTTGAAGGGCACGCCGCTGGCCAGCGCCAGCAGCACGAAGCGCGCGCTGGAGCCGAGCTGCACATAGCCCTGCATCAGGTGGCGCACGTTGAAGGGCTGGCGCTGCTCGATGTGCAGCGTCTCGGGCAGCAAGCGGTAGTTGGCGGTCCACAGCACCACACCCACCAGGGTCAGGAACCAGAAGATGCTGTGCCAGCCGGTGTGCACGAACAGCCAGCCACCCACGATGGGCGCGATGGCCGGGGCCACGCCGAAATAGATCGTGACCTGGCTCATCACCTTCTGCGCCTGGGCGGGCGGGAACATGTCGCGGATCACCGCGCGCGAGACCACGATGCCCGCGCCCGTGGACAGGCCCTGCAGCGCGCGGAACACCACCAGCTGCCCGATGGTCTGCGACAGCGCGCAGCCCGCCGAGGCCAGCGTGAACACCGCAATGCCCCACAGGATCACCGGCCGGCGGCCGAAGCTGTCGGCCAACGCACCGTGGAACAGGCTCATGAAGGCAAAGCCGAACAGGTAGGCCGAGAGCGTCTGCTGCATCTCCACCGGTGTGGCACCCAGCGCCGCCGCGATGCCCGAGAACGCCGGGATGTAGGTGTCGATGGAGAACGGCCCCAGCATACCCAGCACCGCCAGCAACACCGCCAGGGCCCAGCGGGGTGCTTTCCAGAGCAGGTGGGCTTGTGGGTTCATGCGGGAGGGGCCGGGAGTTCGTGAGGGGGGGCCGCAGGTGGGCAGGAAAGAGGCCCGACGCGTGGCGGGCTCCCCGGCTGATTATGCGGGAAGCGGCGGACTGCGGCACGGTGCCAGCGCAATTCCTGCACCAGGTTGGGGCCGGGAGCGTGCGCCCCCGGGCGTCAGTAGGTATACGGAATCCACTCTCCGTTGCCCGACTTCATCATGAACTTGCCGGCCGCGTTGCGCATCACGATCACATCCGCGTTCTCCGAAACGAAGGGCGTGGTCTCGGGGGCCTGCAGGCGCTCTGCCAGCGGGCGGGCCGTTGCTGCATAGGGGTTGTCGGCCAGCATGTCACCCAGCAGCGTGAACAGGCCCAGGTAGCTCATGGGCTGGTTCACCACCACCGGCGCGGCGGGCGGCGCGTCTGCAGCCTTTTTCATGCCGACCAGCTTCACGGCGGCCGGCACGAGGGTGATGCGCGGGCCCGGGATCTCGCGCATGCCCGAGATCTGGATCTTGTCGCCGCGCAGCGAGGCGCCATGCTCGGGCACCAGCACCACCACCACCGGGCGGCCGGCGCTCTCCAGCTCCGTGATGAACTTGTCGAAGTCGGCCATCAGCTGCACCAGGCGCGGCTTGTAGGTATCGAGGCTGCTGCGCGAGCTCATGCCCGGCACGCGGTTGCCGTCGTGCAGCGAGATGGTGTTGTAGTACAGCGCCACGGGGGCGCCGCCGCTCTGGGCGCTGCGCTTCTTCCACCACTGCGAGAGCAGGGCATGGTCGTTGTAGATCGGCGAACCATCGAAGTTCTGCATGTGCACCGGCGCATCCTGGTTGCGCTGCAGCTTGCCCGCCAGGCCTCCACGCTGCTCCAGCGTGTGGGCGAACTCCTCGTACACGCCATCGTGGTTGAGCAGGCCCGCCGTCTCGTAGCCGAGCTTTTCCAGGTTGGGGAACACATAGCACTGCGGATCGATGCCTTCGTAGAGCTTCTTGTGCGGCGTCTGCCCGCACGAGCCGTGCAGCACCCGCAGCGAGGCCGGGCCGCTGTAGCTGGCCGCGCTGTTGAAATTGGTGAACAGCACGTCAAAGCGCTGCAGCAGCGGGTGGTTGCGCTGGCCCACGAATTCCATGTCGTCCCAGGACAGCGAGCACACGTGCAGCAGGATGAGGTCGAAGGGCGGCGTGCCGCCCGCGGCCGGGGTGAACTGCAGGCGCTTCTGGCCCTCGCTGGCGTAGAACTTCTGCAGCAGGGCATCGGGGTCCGAGGCATCGGCCGCCTGCGTGCCGTCGCCCTGGCTGGCCAGGGTGCCGGCGGCGTTCTCTTCGGCCTTGCGTTCCTGGATCGCGGCCACCAGTGGCACGCTCAGGATGCCGACGAGGGCGAAGGTGGCAAAGCGCACGCGGCGCGCCAGCGCGCCGTACAGGAACAGGCCGGCGATGGCCAGCACCAGGGCCGCCGGGCTCACCAGGCGCCCGGCCAGCTCCAGCCAGTAGTCGGCGCTGAAGCCGGCCAGGGCCTTGAGCTGGGAGAGCACCCGCTCCAGCGTGGGCAGGTAGGAGTCGTGGTACAGCAGGGCGATGGCCGCGGGCCAGGCCAGCACGGCGCGCGTGCGCCGCAGCAGCGGGTGCGCGATGGGTGGCAGCAGGGCCAGCCACAGCAGCAGGTTCAGCCACCAGCTGAAGCCGATGTAGCCCGTGAAATGCAGGCCGACCTTGACCAGGAAATACAGGTTCCAGTAGCTCATGCGCGCAGCCCCTGCTGCGACCGCTGGCGGCCCAGCGGCCAGCGCGCCCGTGCGGCTTCGAGCAGTGATTCCCAGAACTTGCGGTAGCCCAGCACGCCCAGCTGGGCGATCTCCTGCAGGCCGTGCAGGGGGCGGTCGGTGTCATGGCTGTCGTTCCACTCGCGCCAGGTGTCCGGGCGCGCGAAGGTGCATTGCACCAGGTCGATCTGTTGTTCGCGGGTCATGGTGTCGAATTGCAGGCCCGTGGCGCCCTGGCCCCGGTGCAGCATGATGGTGGCAGGGAAGGTGCACTCGGTGTCGCCGCGCCACAGGCCCACCTGGACCCTGTCGCCCACGGTCAGCGGCGTGCCGCCCGGCAGCTGCAGGCCCAGGCCCGTCATCGAGAAGTCGATGCACACCGCCTGCAGCACGCTGCCATCGTCCTGGTACAGCGTGGCCTGCAACTGGGTGGCTACGCGGTGCATGCGGCGCACCTGGCGCGCCTCGGAGGCCACGCCCAGCGCGGCGCCCAGCATCAGGATGCTGTAGGTGGTCCACAGCAGGTTCAAGAGCACGGTGGCGGTCTCCTCGGTGTTCCAGAAGAACAGGCGCCCGATCCCCATGCCGAAGGCCGCGAAATTCAGCAGCACCAGCACCGTGTAGGGGCGCGAGATCACCCAGTCAAAGTACGGCTGCTCCACCAGCCCTCCCTTGGCCGTGACGTTGAACTTGCCCAGGCGCGGGTTGATCAGCGCCACCGTGGTGGGCAGGGCCACGTACCAGGCCAGCACCGTCTCGTAGACCTCGGCCCAGAAGGTGTGCCGGTGCTCGCCCTGCACGTGGGCGTTGGCAATGTTCGATTGCAGGATGTAGGGCAGCACGTACAGCGCGATCATGATGGCGCCCGCGTTGATGATGTGCCACTCGAAGAACAGGAAGGCCATGGGCGCGGTGAGGAACACCAGCCGTGGCAGCCCGAAGAAGAAGTGCACCATGGCGTTGGCATAGCAGATGCGCTGCCACAGCGTGAGGCCCTTGCCCAGGAACGGGTTGTCCACGCGGAAGATCTGCGCCATGCCGCGCGCCCAGCGGATGCGCTGGCCCACGTGGGCCGACAGGCTCTCGGTGGCCAGGCCGGCGGCCTGGGTCTCGTTGATGTAGGCCGTGGTATAGCCGCGGCGGTGCAGCTTGAGGGCGGTGTGTGCGTCCTCGGTCACCGTCTCCACGGCGATGCCGCCCACTTCCATCAGCGGGCCGCGGCGGATCACGGCACAGGAGCCGCAGAAGAAGGTGGCGTTCCAGAAATCGTTGCCGTCCTGGATCAGACCGTAGAACAGCGCGCCCTCGTTGGGCACGCGGCGGAAGGTGCCCAGGTTGCGCTCGAACGGGTCGGGCGAGAAGAAGTGGTGCGGCGTCTGCAGCATGGCGCACTTCGGATCGCGCTGGAACCAGCCCACGGCCGTGGTCAGGAAGGAGCGCGTGGGGATGTGGTCGCAGTCGAAGATGGCGACCAGGTCGCCGTCCGTCTTGGCGAGCGCGTGGTTCAGGTTGCCGGCCTTGGCATGGTTGTTGTCGGGGCGCACGATGTAGCCCACGCCCATGGACTCGGCGAAGGCGCGAAATTCCTCGCGCCGGCCGTCGTCCAGGATGAAGACCTTGACCTTGTCCTCGGGCCATTCCAGCGCCATGGCGGCCAGCACCGTGGTGCGCACCACGCTCAGCGGCTCGTTGTAGGTGGGGATGTACACGTCCACCGTGGGCCACGAGGCCGGCATGCCCTGCAGTGCGGCCGGGCGGCGCTGCAGCGGCCATGCGGTCTGGATGAAGCCCAGCACCACCACCAGCCAGGTGTAGGCCTCGGCTGCCAGCAGGCCATAGCCCAGGAAGGCCTCGATGACCGAGTCGAACTCGATGGACGAGGTCACGCGCCACCAGGCGTAGCGCCCCATGGCCAGCAGGCTGATGGCTGCGAGCGCCAGCGACGGGTAGCGCCCCGGCAGGCGGCGCAGCACCAGCGACAGGCCCCAGCACAGCAGCATGAACAGGGTCTGCCCGAACCAGTTGAAGGGCGTGGTCATCACCACCAGGCCGGCGAGCAGGCCCACGGCCAGCACCACCCAGCGCAGGCCCGGTATCTCCAGGGCGGGCGACAGCACCTGGTCGGCCAGGCGCATGCCCTTTTCCACATTGACGTGGGTGGCCAGCCGGTCCATGGCGCGCAGGAACAGCCGGATCGGCCAGAACACGGCGGTCAGCAGCAGCGCCAGGCCCTTCCAGCCCCAGCGCAGCACGAAGGCAAGGCCCGCAAACAGCCAATGCACCGGCTGCAGCAGCCAGGGCAGCAGGGCGCGCTCCGGCGTGGCGGGCAGCACCACGCAGCGCCACAGCCACATCCACCAGGGGGCGCCAGGCGCTACTTCGAGCTGGCGCGCCAGCCACTGCCATGCCAGGCGCAGCCGGGCGCGGGCGCCCTGCGCCGTGGCGGGTTCGGCGGGCGTGGACACGCGGGTATCGACTTGTTCCATCATGGCCGGCTGGCTCCAGCCACCAGCATCGACAGGGGTGCCTGGCGCTGGCCGGTGAGCCAGTTGCACACGCCCTGCAGGTCACGGGCCGACTGCGCCTGGGGCGCGAAGCTGCCCACGCACATGCCGCGTGCGAGCGCGCGCGGGATGTTCTCGTCTTCGTGCAGCGTGTAGGGGATCAGCTGCTCGCCCCATTGCTGGCGCAGCGTCTGCAGGGCATCGCGGTGCGAAATCCGGCGCGGGTCGAAGCGCGTCACCAGCACGCCCTGGTCGGCCGGTGCCGCCGCCGCCTCGTGCAGCATGGCCTGCACCCCGGCGGGGTCGGCGCAGGCGCGGGCAGAGGCCTCCAGCGTCACCAGCACGGCATCGGCGCAGCGCAGCGCCGCCCGCGCCAGGGGCGATGGCCAGGCAGGCGTGTCCAGCACCACCGTGCAGTCGTCAGGCACGTCGAGCAGTTCCAACTGGTCCTGCAGCCAGCGCGGTTGCGCCTGCAACTGCCGGTGCAGGGCTTCGATGGCGTCAGGCGGCGCCTTGCCAAAGGGCAGCACGCTGACGCCGTCCGTGTTGTCGAAGCCACCATCGGCCCACCACCGGCCTGCCGCCGCCAGGGGGGCCCAGCCCAGGGCGCTGGGCTGCTGCATGCCCAGGTGCATGCCCAGCAGGTTCTGGGCGCACAGCTCCACCGCCAGGCAGGGCTGGCCCTGGCGCGCCAGGAGCGTGGCCAGGTGGGCGGTCAGGGTGGTTCGCCCCGATCCACCGAGCGGCGATACGACGGCAATCACGCGCATGCAGGGTCTCTCTTCTTCATTCGTTCGGTCATTCCGCGCGCGGCGGGGTCACTGCGCCAGAGGACGGCAGTTGGGGGCGGTAGGGTTGCACGCAGCGCAGCGGCCGGCGCGCGTGCCGCACGCGGCGCAGCAGCAGCCAGCAGGGCCAGGCCAGCAGGGCGCCAAGCACGGTGTAGAGCAGCAACTCGATCAGGATCTTCATGCCATCGACCTCGGTGAGGGGCGCGGCACGGCACGCCGCGCAATGGGCCGGTGCTGCACGCCAGGTCCGGCGGCCACGGGAAGCAGCGGACGGGATTCGGTGCCGGCCACCTCGGGCGCCAGGCCAGGCGCCAGCGGCAGGGCCGGCATGCCTGCCAGAACCGGGGTAGCCGCCGGCACGGCACGCGCCACAGGCAGTGCCGCGGCGGGCCGGGCGCTGCCTGCGAGCGCAGCGCTGTAGTCGGGCAGGCCCTTGCGCACCGATTCCTGCAGGGGGGCCACCATGGCGCGGATGCCGGTGTCCGTGCTGTCCGTGGCTTCGCTGGCGAACAGCTGGGTCAGGGGCAGTGTGAACAGGCGGTGCAGCGCCAGCTCGACGTCGGGCTCGCGGCAGGCGAACAGGAAGACGTAGACGCTCTCGTGGTCGGCCGTGAGCAGGTCGCCGTCGCGCGAGGTGTGGCAGGCGCGCAGGGCATCGAGGTGCGGGATCTGTGCCAGCACGTTCAGCCGCACCAGGCTGTGCGACAGGCCGATGCCCTGCGTGCGGTCCAGCATGCCGCGCACCAGGGCGCAGAACTGGGCCGGCGGCTGGTAGCCGCGCTCGCGCGCGGGCATGAAGCTGTCCAGCGCCTGTTCGTAGTCGGGGTGCACCTTGCGCGTGTGGCTCTGGGCGTTGATGTCCTGCAGCAGTTGCAGCAGCCGGGAGAAGCCCACTTCCTTGTAGACCACGGCGCTCGCGCCCAGTTGCAGCAGGGCCTGCTCGCTGTGCGTGCGCAGCTTGCCCAGGTTCTCGCGCACCACGATCTTGAGCGTGAGCGGGCGCGACAGGCGCAACTGGTGCACCAGGCGCGCGCGCGCCTCGAAGTCCGAGGCCTGGCCGGCGTCGATCAGCACCGTGGCGGCCACGCTCGCAGCGGCGGCCACTTCCATGTCGGCCAGGCTGTCGACGATGCGCCAGTGGCCGGGCACGCCGCGCTGGCCATCGACCGAGGCACGCGTGGCGATCACCTCCGATTGGTCCACGGCCTCGACCAGCTCGCGCACGGCGCCGCGGGTGCGCGTGCCGTCGGCGGCCAGGCGGCCCGATGCGCCATCGTGCAGCAGGCCGAAGGCGGTCTGGAAGAGGGCGCCGGCATCGGTGTTCCAGCGCTCCAGCCCCAGGCTCCAGCGGTCGGCCTCGGTGCGCAGCGTGGCGATGTGCATGGACATCTGGCACAGATTGCGCAGCGTGGGCAGCAGCACTTCGGGCGCAAGCGGCGGCAAGAAGCCCAGCACCACGGGGCGCAGCCGCTCGCGGCACAGCGCACTGAGCTGGCGGCTCACGCGCGCCAGCTCGGTCACGCTCAGGCCCGTCAGCAGGCCCTGCGCATCGCAGATGTACAGGGCGTGTTCGTCCTTGAGTCCCGTGCGCCCGAGTTCGTCCAGCAAGGGCGGCAGGCCGTGGCGGCGCACCTCGGCCTGCAGGCCGGGCGAGAGCACCCACAGCATCAGCCGGCCTGTGCGATAGGCTTCTCGGACCGGCGGGCGCAGCAGCAGTTCGTCCGCCCAGGCGGTGCCCGACGCCACCAGGGCCACCGGGCCTGCAGCGACGGCATCCTCGATGAGGGCCGGGAACCACCGCGCGGCACTGCTGTCGTCGGCCGCCACCAGCGACACCGGCACATGCGGCGGCAACTGCCCCACGCCGTCGGGCAGGCCTTGGATGCCGATGCGCGTGGGTGCGGCGCTGCCGACCATCTCCTGACGCGATGGGGGCCGCACGAGCCGGGCAAGGGAGCGCAGCCAACCCGCAGGCGGGGCAGCTGTGCGCTGGGAAGAGGGGGCGGAGGACATGTCAGAAACTCGAATAGGGCTGAACGGGGCGCGGCCGGTTCTCCAGCGGCGCGAGCACCGGATCGAAGCGGAAGCGGCCATAGACCATGAGGTTGGTGGGCGCGTAGTAGGCCGAGCGGTCCAGCTCCAGCTGGGCACCCAGCGCGAGGTTTTTGGTGACCTGGTACTCCAGTGCGCCGCGGAACGAGCGGCCGAAGCCCGAGCCCGAGCTGCCCGTGTACACCGGCACGCTGCCGCTTTCGGCCAGGCGTGCGCGCGCCAGCGACTGCAGCAGCGCGTTCTGCGGAAAGTAGTCGGTATCGCCGCTGCTGCTGCGCGAGACCGAGATGGAACCCCGTGCCAGCCAGGTGAGCGCACCCTTGCGGCCGCTCCACTCGAGGGGCAGCGCCACGGAGGCGTAGCTGCGCGGGCTGTAGTAGCCGCCATGGCCGAAGCTGTACTCCGACAGGTCCTTGCCGTAGTGCCAGGCCGAGAAGGCCACGCCCATGTTGACCACGCTGGTGTCGCCCTTCCAGACATCGCGGTCCACCGCCACGCGCAACTGGGCGCGGGTGTTGCTTTCCACGTTCTTGCCCGTGAGGGCCGCCAGGCTCAGGCTCACCGAGCTGCTGTAGGGGCCGAAGTCGGTCGACAGGCGCCCGGAGGCGCCAGTGGCGACCACGCCGCCCCAGACCTGGCCGGTGATGGGGTCGCGCGCGCCGGCATAGGACAGCAGGCTGCCCGTGATCGGACGGCGAAAGCCTTCGAGCTTGTAGCCGTAGCGGCCCAGGTCGCCGGTTGTGGCGATGCCGCCTACCAGGTTGGTCACCGGAAAGCCCACGCCCGTGGTGCCGATGTCCCACTGGAAATCGTCGCCGACGAAGCCGAAGCCCAGGTTGGTGCCCGTGCCGCGCTGGCGCCGGTAGGCCAAGGGCGAATTGGGCGGCAGCGCCGCGATCTGGCCGAAGTCCGTGAAGTCCGAGCCATCGGCCGGCAGTTCGCCCGCATCGAGCTTGACCCGGTCCACGTGCAGGAAGTAGTGCCCGTCGTAGCCACGCGGCATGAAGGCCACCACGGGCCGCTCCCAGCCGCGCAGGCTGGAGATGCCATCGGTGGAGTTCTTGCGCAGGCCCGTGTGGGCGGCTTCGATCCACACCTGGCGGCGCGCTTCGATGGAGTCGATCTCGCCTTGGATCTTGGCCACCACGGCCGTGTCCACGGGCAGCGAGAGCGCATAGCTCTGCTGCAGTACCAGCGGGGGCTCGACCACTACGGATTCGCTTGGGGCGGGCTCCGTGGGCGCGCTGGCAGCGCCGCGCGTCTCCAGCGTGAGCGCGCTGCGGAAAAACACCAGCGCCTGCGCGTAGTTGCGGTTGGCGCGCTCGAGCCGCGCCGCATGCAGCAGCACGTCGCTGTCCTGCGGAAAGTCCTGCAGCAGCCTGGCGGACAGGGCACGCGCCTCGTCCATGCGGCCGGCGCGCTGCCAGATGCGCAGCAGCGCCAGCTGCTGGCCGGCATCGGTGGGTGGCAGGTGGTCCTGCAGCCACAGGGCCTGCTCGGTGGCGCCCCGTGCATCGCCCAGGCGCGACAGTGCATCCGCCAGGTTCATGCGGACCTCCAGGCTGTCGGGCTGGGTCTTGGCCAGCGGGGCCAGCAACTGAGCGGCATCGGCGTACTCGCCGGCAGCCATGAGCAGGCGGGCCTGCGTCTGGGGGCGCTGCTGCGCGGTGGCGGGCGTGTCGGGCAGTTGCAGGGGCTGGCGGGCCAGGCGCAGGGCCTCACCCAGGTGGCCGGCCTGGCGCTGCTGCTCGATGAGCCGCTCGCGGTGCGCGGTGTACACGGCGACGAGCCGCGCCTCCTGCTCGGCGCTCCAGCCGGGCGATTGCAGCAAGGCGGGCAGGCGGGCGGCCAGGCCCACGTCGTCCTGCGCGCGGTTGAGCAACTGGGCGTGGTCTAGCTGCACGTCCATCGGCAGCGCTGCGCTGCGCGCGGCCAGGCGGTCGAACACGGCCACGCCGCGGGCCGGCTGCGCGCGGCGGAACCAGGTGTTGGCCACCGAATACAGCAGCTCGGCATCGTTGCCCGCCGCCTGCTCGGCCTTGTCGAGCAGGGCCTGGGCCTGTGCCGGGCTGCGGCTGGCGCCGCCCTGCGCCACCAGCGACTTGACCGTGGAGCGCTGCGCCAGGGCCCGCATGGAATCGGTCTGCTCGGCCGCAGGGATCTGTGCCAGGTCGGCGAGGGCGCCCTGGTCGTTGTCCACGGCCGAGCGCACCAGGGCGCGCGCATAGTGCATGGCGCTGCGATCCGTGCCGGCCGCAGGTGGCCGCGCGATGCCTTCGTCCATCACGCTCAGCGCCTCGCGCGGCAGGTTCAGCCGCAGGTACAGGCGCGCCAGGCGGTGGCGCAGCCAGGCATCGTCGGGCGTGAGCAGCACGGCCGATTCCAGCGTGCGCATGGCGGCGCTCAGGCGCTGGGCCTGCAGGTGCTCGTCGGCCTGGGCACCAAGGATGTCGGCCTGCGTGCCCACCAGCTTTTCGCCCAGGGCCGTGTCGCTGGCAGAGGCTTTTTCGAGCAGCACCAGGGCTTCGCCCGAACGGCCCGTGCGCGCATACAGCCCGGCCAGGCCCTTCAAGGCCGAGCTGCTGTTGGCCTCGGCCCGGATCGCGCTCTGGTACAGGGCTTCGGCCTGGGTGCGCTCGCCCTGTAGGTCGCGGATGCTGGCCAGGGTCGTCAAGGCTTCGGCATTGTTCGGCTGCATGGCCAGGGCCCGGACCGCCAGGTCGGCGGCCGTGGCCAGTTCGTTCTTTTCCAGTGCCACGTCGGCCTGGCGCAGGTAGCCCCAGAACCGGGCCGTGGCCTGCAGGTCCTTCCACTTGCCCTGGCGCGTGAGCGCGAAGGCCTGGCCGAACAGGTCCTGGGCCTCTCCATGCTGGCCCTGGCGCAGGCGGACCATGCCCAGGTTACCGAGGCTCTCGCCATCGCCGGGGCGCAGCGCGAGCACGGTCTGCAATTGCTCCTCGGCGCGCTCGGTGTTGCCCTGGTCGAGCGCCAGGCGCGCAGCATTGCGCGCGATGTTGGCCGGGTCGCGGGCTGCGCGCTCCGCGCGTTCCACCGCCTGCTGCATGGCGGCCAGGCGGTCCACCATGGCCTGGTCGCCCGGGTAGCGCTGCAGGAAGCTGCGCACGCGCGGCAGGTTGGCCGCGGTGTTGGGCAGGCGGTCGACGGCGCGGCGCCACAGGTCCTGCAGCTGCTGGGCATTCACGTCGGGCTGTTTGGCCAGCGCCTCGATCTCCTGCACCACGGCGCTGGGGTTCTCGCCGCCGTACATGCGCATTTCGAGTTGCGCCAGGCGGTAGCGCGACTCACCCGTGTCCTGGTAGAGCTTGCCCAGCTGGCGCACGGACTCGCCGCCGCCCTTGGCGCCCGAACCCAGGATCTGGTGGTACTCGAGGGCCAGGCCGCCGAGTTCGGGCGGACCCTCTGGAAACAGCTCGCGCGCCAGGTCGGCGGCCTCGGCCTTGCGGCCGGCGCGCGCCATCAGGCGCATCTGCGAGAGCTTTTCACGGTCGGGGCCGTACACGCGCACCAGCGCTTCGAGTTCCCGGGTCACCTTGTGCTGGGGGTGGCGGGTGCGCAGCGTCTCCAGGATGCGCCGGGCCTCTTCGGTCTTCTTCTCGCGCAGGGCCAGGTCACCGAGGGTGCCCAGGCCCTGGGGCGAATAGGGGTCCATCGCCAGCAGCTTGTCCACCAGCTGGCGCGCCATGTCCGGGCGGTTCTTGGAAGCCCACAGGCGCGCACCACTGAGCAGCTCGGCCTCGATGGCGGGCGGCGCGCTGGCCAGCACGCCGTGGCTGGCGGGAAGGCAGGCGGCGGCCAGGAAGGTGAGCGAGGGCAGCCACAGGCGGGTCCGGCGGGGCATCCTGGTCACGGCTTCCACCGCGCGATGAGCTGGCCCGCCGCCGTGAAGCGGTACTGTCCATCGAAGGCGCCCTGGCCGAAGAGGGCCAGCACCTGCTCGTAATAGGCCGTGGGCCGCAGGGGCCGCGCTTCCAGGCGCATGCGCTGGGCTTGCAGGGCCTTGTCGTCCCCTGCGGCGCGCAGGAAGGGCAGCATCGCGGCCGAAAAGCCCGAGGGTGCGGGGCCCGAGGCCTGCCCGGTCAGGATGTCGATGGATTCGGGCGGATAGCCCTGGTCGCGCACGTAGCGGGCCATGGGCGCCAGGGTGTCGAGCAGCGCCTTGCGGCCCGGTGCGTCAGTGTGCATCATGCCGGCCCACAGGTAGACGCGGATGGCGTTGTAGGTGCCCTGGCCTTTCTCTTTGCCCTCGGTGTCGACGAGGAAGCCCTGTTTGGCGTCGTACACCGTCCAGTCGGGCGTGAAGCCCTTGGGCGACGAACCGCGGATGACCTTGAGCGAGCTGTCCACCAGCAGCTTCCACTGCGCATCGGCGTCGCCCGCCGCCAGCCAGTGCATCAGGTGCATGGGCATGTAGCTCGGGTTCAGGCGCCAGCGGCCGTTGGGCTGTACAAAGCCCTTGGGTGCGGGCAGCAACGTGGGGCCCAGTCCGGGGATGTCGGCGGTCTCCTCGCGCAGCACGCGCGCGGCCAGAAGGGCCGAGAGCGCGCGGTAGCTGCGTTCGTTCCACAGCCGACCGGCTTCGCCCAGCGCGTAGGCGATCCACAGGTCGGCGTCGGAGGCGGCGTTGGCGTCAATCACGCCCCAGGTGCCGTCAGGCCGCTTGCCCCACAGCCATGCCGGCAGGCGCGCCGTCATGTCGCCGGCGCACAGGTTGTTCTCGGTCCAGCGCAGCAGCTTGTCGAACATCGGGCGGTCGTTGGCCACCAGCGCGAAGAACAGCGCATAGCCCTGCCCCTCGGAATAGGTCTGCCCCCCCCCATCGTCATCGGAGACCACGCGGCCGCCCTCGTTGATGAACTGCGCCTTGAAGGCATCCCAGGCAGGCCAGACGGCGCGGCCGGCGCCCGCCTGCTGGGCCAGAGCGGCCGGCAGGCAGGCCAGCAGTGCGGCACCGGCTGTGGCCTGCAGCGCAGTGCGGCGTCGGAGGGAATCAGTCATTGCGTTCCGCCAGTCGGCGCCGGGCCATGCTGCGCAGCGCGGCATAGACGATGAAGGTCAGCAGCAGGCCGGTGCCGATGCCCACCAGGGCCAGCAGCAGCGGATGGCTGTGCATGTGGAACCACAGGCGCTGCCACCACGGCAGGTCGCCCACGTAGTACACCGGCTTGATGCGAAAGCTCTCGATGGCGTCGCCGCGCATCAGGCCCAGGTCGCCGCGCAGGCTCTTGATCTTGCCGGCATCGTTGAGGCCCAGGCTCAAGAGGGCCATGGCCTCCTTGTCGGTGGCCGTGAGTGCCACCACGCTGCGCCCTGCCGACAGGGGCGACTCGAAGCCGGTGACGGCGGCCAGCGGGCCATTGCCCTGCAGGATGGCCTGGCCGCCCGATGCCGACAGGCGCTGGTTGGATTCGAGGTTGAACAGGTCGATGAAGGAGCCCATGGCGCGCTCCAGCGGCTGCACGGAGCGCGCGCCCGCGGCCAGCAGGGCCGGCAGGTGGCTCTGCCACTTCTGCAGCAGGCCGTCGCTGTCGGCCTGGGAGATCACGAGGATGTCGGTGTCGGCGGCCTTGTCGGCCTCGGCCGCGCGCAGCAGCTTGAAACGCGTGCCGGGGTAGCCGGTGGAGGCGCTCATGCGGCCCACGGCGGTGAGGAAGACTTCCACGTCCGCCGTGGTGGGCTGGTTGGGCAGGATGATGGAGGTCTGCGCCAGGTCGGGTACCCGCGTGAACGGGAAGCCGCTGTTGGCATAGGCCGCCAGGTTGGGCATGGCCAGGTAGTGGCGGAAGGCCGTGAGGTCGATGGTCGACTGCGGGTCGATGGCGGCGTACAGCTCCGTCGGCGGTGCCGAGCGGCAGCGGCCCAGGTCGTTGGGCGGGATCTGGAAGGCGAACTGCAACTGGTTGTCGCCGCCGATCATGAAGGCCGGGATCTTCAGGTCCGAACGCGTCTGGGCATTGCCATCGTCGAACAGCGGCAGCATCACCGTGCTCTTGCCGCTGGTGCGGTCCTCGCGCGACTGCAGCGGGTAGGACTGGATGAACTGGTTGTTGATCGAGATGTTCAGCGCGCCGTGGTCCGACACGCTGTTGGGCGTGTAGCGGTAGGTCAGGTCCAGCGGCACGCCCTTGGCGTTCCAGGTGAACAGGTCGGGCGCCATGCGCGTGTAGACGTTCACCGTGTCGTTGAGCACCGAGCCGCGCAGCTGCAGGTCGGCCGCGCTCTGCACCAGCTCGGCCAGGCGCACGGGGCGCTTGGTGGTGATCCAGCGCGGGGCATCGTAGGGCTTGGCCAGGGCGGGGTAGTCGAGCGACTTGACGGCGATGCTCTGCCCCGACAGTACGGCCTTGCCCAGGGCCAGGGCATCGGCGGCCATCTGCACCTGCGCATCGTCCTGGCCCAGCACCAGCAGCAGCTTGGCGCCCGGAACCTCGGGGTGGGGCACCACGGACAGGGTGGGCTCGGTGACCGGCGCCATCGCCTGCAGGAAGGCGGGGCGGTTGTCGTTGGTGGCCAGCACGACGGCATGCTGGCGTGGCAGCTGGTTCTCGAACACCGGGAACTGGTTGCCGCGGTAGCCGGCGAGCATGCCGATCCAGCTGGCAATCGAGCCCGATGCCTTGAGCGTGCCCGTAGTGGGCTTGGCGCCGTACACGAAGGGCAGGTTCACCGGCCGGTTGTCGCGCGGGTCGAAGAACGGGGCGGGCAGCAGGGCCAGGTCGTCGCGCAGCGGGATCTGGCGCAGCGACAGGTCCAGCTGGCTTTCATTGCTGATGGTGGCCCACAGGCTCGAATGGTTGGGCGCCTCGCATTCCATCGTGTAGTGGCCGATGAACTGGAAGCGAAAGCGGTTGTAGTCGGTGAAGTAGCGCGGGTCGATGTTGAGTTCGACCGTCTGCGGCGTCCCCAGGCGCTCCTTGTCGAGCACGATGGTCTGCAGCGTCTCGTCGTTCAAGATCACCTTGAGGTGCGACAGGTTCGGGATCAGCGCCGGCGAGAGCGTGAAGGTCAGGCGCAGCCGGGCGGCCTCCACCACTTCGTCACGCCGCACACCCACGCCGACACTGGCTTCGCTCTCCACGCCACGCAGGGAGATGGGGCGCGCCAGGCCCAGGTCCTTGAGGCTGGTCTTCCACTGGCGCAGGGGCAAGGCGGGTGCGGTGGGCTCTGCCGCCGTGACCGTTGCGGGGCTGTCGGGCACCGGGGCTGCGTTGCGGGCCGCGCGGGCCTTGGCCCGCTCCCTGGCGGTCGATTCCTTGGCGGGGCCCGTCTGGGCGTTGGCCGTGGGAAGGGGTGCAGAGACCAGGCCCAGGGCCATCAGCGCAGCCAGCAAGGGAACTGTTCGGGTGGTGTATCGAGAATTCACGGGGCTTTGAAGGGTTCTGGCGGTTGGGTGGTGGAGACGCCCGCGACGTGCCTGCCGACGATGTCATCTGTATGACAAAGTGTACCGATGCATTTTGGCTATGGAATGGCGGAAGACACTAGTTTGCAATTAACACGGAGGCATTGAGGGCCTTGCGCAGGGGTACGCGGGAAAGTGCCTGCTGGATGCAATTTCTGCGCAAAAATCTGTCGCGCCAAATTCACGCTGGCTTTTGTCGGGAACCAGGGAGGCTTCGGTGAGGGGCGAACGCAGGCACGGCGCGCAGGCTTCGCGCGTGCATCCCGGGCGGCGAGCGTGGAGAGCAAGGGGCGTGATCGGTGGCGTGCGCAGACCGGGGGGCGGGGCATCGGCAGCATCGTCGGCGGCGCCAACAAAAAAGCCGACACTACGTTTTGTAGTATCGGCTTCATGTGCCTTGCGGCTTAGATTTGGTGGGTCCTGAGTGACTCGAACACTCGACCTACGGATTAAGAGTCCGCTGCTCTACCAACTGAGCTAAGAACCCAAATCTTTTAATGATCTGTCTGCGTTGCTGCAGAGCCTCGAATTATGCACTAGTTTTTTCAGGGTTGGCAAGTCGGGGCAAAAAAATCTTCATTGCATCGCATTGCGACTGGCCAGTTCAACGAACAGTCCGCTGTGGTCCAGCTCGCCCAGGCCATGCTCCACCCCCTGGGCATACAGCGCCTCGAAGAGTGCCGTGATGGGCGCGTCGAAGCCGATCTCGCCGGCCGTCGCCAGGGCGTTGCGCATGTCCTTGAGCTGCACCGTCATGCGGCCCTGGGGAGCAAAGTCGCGCTCCACCATGCGCTGGCCGTGCAGTTGCAGGATGCGGCTGTCGGCAAAGCCGCCGCCGATGGCCTCGCGCACCTTGGCCATGTCGGCCCCGCCCTTGGCGGCGAACAGCAGCGCCTCGGCCACGGCACCGATGGTGATGCCCACGATCATCTGGTTGGCCAGCTTGGCGAGCTGGCCCGCGCCATGCGGTCCCACGTGCGTGGCGCGCCCGAAGGCGGCGAAGACGGGCAGGGCACGGGCGTAGTCCTCGGGCCGCCCGCCGGCCATGATGGCCAGGGTGCCGTTCTCGGCGCCCACGGTGCCGCCGGAGACCGGGGCATCGAGGTGGGCGATGCCCATCTCGCCCAGGCGCGCGGCATGGTCGCGCGCCTCGCGCGGCTGGATGGAGGCCATGTCGATGAACAGCGCGTCGCGGCGCAGGGCCTGCGCCGCGCCCAGTTCGAACAGCACCTGGCCCACCACGGGGCCGTTGGCCAGCAGGCTGATCACCACGTCCGCGCCGGCCACGGCAGCGCGCAGGTCGGAGTGGACGGTGATGCCCGAGGCGGCGAGCGGTTCGGCCGTCTCGCGCGTGCGGTTCCAGGCATGGACCTCGTGGCCGGCGGCGCGCAGCCGGCGCGCCATGGGCGCGCCCATCATGCCGATGCCCAGGACGGCGGCGCGCAGGGGAGGGGTGTTGTTGTTCATGGTGTCTGTCTCCTGGTGCGGTTGTCTCTGGCGCCATCATCGGCGGTTTTCGCGCTGCCAGCCTGTCATCGGGCTTGCAGTCGGCGCCACTTGCCGGGATGATGTAACGAGGACGACGAGGAGAACAAACCCATGGCCCTGGACACCAAAACGCCGCACGACCCCGCCTGGCTCGAGCTGATGTACAACAACCGGGCGCTGGTGCCCGAGCACGTGAACTACTTCGCCCGCTGGGCCCAGGAATCGGCCCAGGTGCGGGCCGATCACCCGTGCGTGGCCGACCTGGCCTATGGCAAGGGCACGCGCGAGACCCTGGATATCTTTCCCACCACCCAGCTGCCGCCCGGCTCCAGCAAGGGGGCTCCGGTGCTGGTTTTCATCCATGGCGGTTACTGGCGCGCGCTCGACAAGTCGGACCATTCCTTCATCGCGCCGGCCTTCAACCGCGAAGGTGTCTGCGTGGTGGTGGTCAACTATGCGTTGTGCCCCGGCACCCCGGAGGCCCCGGTCGGCATTCCCCAGATCATGCGGCAGATGGAAAAGGCCATCGCCTGGATCTGGCAGAACATCGGGCGCTATGGCGGCGATCCGCACCGCATCACGGTGGCCGGGCATTCGGCGGGGGGGCAACTGGCGGCCATGCTGCTCACCAGCGTCTGGCCCCTGATCGGCAACCTGCCCGATGGCGCGGTGCGCAGCGCCCTGTCCATCTCGGGCCTGCACGACCTCGATCCGCTGATGCACACACCTTTCCTGCAGGAGACGCTCAAGCTCACGGAACAGCAGGTGCTGCAGTACAGCCCGGCACGCCTGCAGGCGCCCGGCCAGGGCATGCTGTACTGCGCCGTGGGCGGCGATGAAAGCCC
This sequence comes from Acidovorax sp., assembly GCF_034519795.1. Lineage (GTDB taxonomy): Bacteria > Pseudomonadota > Gammaproteobacteria > Burkholderiales > Burkholderiaceae_C > Acidovorax. The sequence goes on along the minus strand of NZ_JAXHOB010000032.1, from coordinate 89,546 downwards.
GGAGTTCATCCGCCAGGCGCGGCTGGTGCAGGACGCCTGGGGCTCGCACGCCGTGCCGCGCTGCCAGGTGCAGGAAGGCCTGAACCACTTCAGCATCGTCGATGCGCTGGCCAAGCCAGGGCACGATGTGCACCACATGGCCTTGATCCTGCTGCGGGCCTGAGGTTGTCCCGGGCCCGGTGAAGAACGGGCGTGCTTACATTAGCAGGTGCTCGCCCGCGTTGTCGCCGCCCAGGATCACGTAGTTCACCTTGCGGATGTCCATCAGCTTCTTGCCGCCGGCGTAGCTGATGGAGCTTTGCACGTCCTGCTCCATCTCGATCAGGGTGCCCGCCAGCTTGCCCTTGATGGGCTCCAGGATGCGCTTGCCCTCGACGTGCTTGTACTCGCCCTTGTTGAAGTCGCTGGCCGAACCGTAGTACTCCTTGAACAGTGCGCCGTCCACTTCCACGGTGTTGCCGGGCGATTCCTCGTGCCCCGCGAACAGCGAGCCGATCATGACCATGCTGGCGCCAAAGCGGATGCTCTTGGCGATGTCGCCGTGGCTGCGGATGCCGCCGTCGGCAATGATGGGCTTGGTGGCAACGCGGGCGCACCACTTGAGCGCCGACAGCTGCCAGCCGCCCGTGCCGAAGCCCGTCTTGAGCTTGGTGATGCAGACCTTGCCCGGGCCCACGCCCACCTTGGTGGCGTCGGCGCCCCAGTTTTCGAGGTCGATCACTGCCTCGGGCGTGGCCACGTTGCCGGCGATCACGAAGGCCGCGGGCAATTTGGACTTGAGGTAGCCGATCATGTTCTTCACGCTGTCGGCATGGCCGTGCGCGATGTCGATGGTCACGTACTCGGGCGTGATGCCTGCAGCCGCCAACTGGTCCACGGTGTCGTAGTCGGGCTGCTTCACGCCCAGCGAGATCGAGGCGTAGCAACCCTTGGCGTGCATGTCGCGCACGAACTGGACGTTGTCCAGGTCGAAGCGGTGCATGACGTAGAAATAACCGTTGAGTGCCATCCAGGTGCAGATGGTCTCGTCCACCACCGTCTTCATGTTGGCCGGTACGACCGGCAGGCGGAAGGTGCGCCCGCCCAGCTCCACGCCGGCATCGCATTCCGAGCGGCTTTCCACCCGGCACTTGCGCGGCAGCAAGAGAACATTGTCGTAGTCGAAGATTTCCATGAGATTTCCAAGCTCCATAAAAGGACGCCGCAAAACAATTTCCACGGCGGTGGGCGCTTGGCTTGGAGACCGGTTCCGTGGCTGCGACCGTGCTGGCCGCCGCGAACCCTGCTGTGCGCAGGCACAAAAAAACCGGGCTGCAAGAAACTTGGGCCCGGTGATTGATTCTACCCGCGCCAGCGGGCGCCGGTATATCCCTACTGTTATCCCTTCAATAGGAAATGGTGTCTACGGCACGCAGCGCGACTGGGCTGCGTCGATGATGCGGCCGTCCCTGTCCTGCACCCAGCCCACCAGGCGCAGGCGGTCGGTCTTGGCGCCCTCGGGGATATAGATGGGGCGTGAGTCACGCCAGCCCGAGCGCTCGCCCTTGGACAGGGTGTGCGGGTTGTCCAGCGCGCGCTGGTACACATTGCGCACCAGGTGCCGGGCCACCGGCGAGCCTTCGGCACCGGCGGGGAGGGATTCCACCAGCAGCAGGTAGAAACCGCCCGCATCGGGCCCTGCCGCAGGGGTCGCGCCCCGCGTGGGCACAGGAGAGAAGGCGATGGAAGCGCCCAGGTAGTCGTTGAACGCCGGCCCGTGCGACACGCGCAGCCGGCTGCCCTGCACGCCCTGCACGGGGGCGGTGTGCACGTCGGTCGCCGTGGGCGCCGTGCGGCCCAGGGCGGCCAGCCGCGCCAGGGCATCGCGCGTGGCGGCGGCCGACAGCGGGGCGTTGTCACCCTGGGTGCCGGGCACGATCCAGTCCAGCACCAGGGTGCCGGGCGCCTTGGGGGCCGGGGTGGCTTTGTCGGCCCAGCAGCTTTCGCAGTCGGCGCTCACGAAGCGCTCGAACAGCGCCACGGGGCGGGGCACGCCGTCGCTGCTGCAGCTCGACTGGGCTGCGAGGTGGGGCGCATGCAGGGCCAGCAGCATGGCTGCGGCAAGGGCAATGTTTTTCATGGCGGGCGGTGGCGCTTTCTACAATGCCCCCATGTTCCCACAAGACCTGTTCCCGGGTGCGCCAGATCCCCTGGTGCCCCCCACGCCCGCTGCACCATCGGCTGTACCGCCCCTGCTGGCCAATCTCAACCCCGAACAGCTCGCCGCCGTCACCCTGCCAGCGGGGCATGCGCTGATCCTGGCGGGTGCCGGCTCGGGCAAGACCCGGGTGCTCACCACGCGCATCGCCTGGCTGCTGCAGAACGGCTACACCACGCCCGGCGGCATCCTGGCCGTGACCTTCACCAACAAGGCCGCCAAGGAAATGGTGGCGCGCCTGTCGGCCATGCTGCCGGTGAACGTGCGCGGCATGTGGATCGGCACCTTCCACGGCCTGTGCAACCGGCTGCTGCGCGCGCACCATAAGCCGGCCGGGCTGCCGCAGTCCTTCCAGATCCTGGACACGCAGGACCAGCTCTCGGCCGTCAAGCGCCTGTGCAAGCAGCACAACGTGGACGACGAGCGCTTTCCGCCCAAGCAGCTGGCGTACTTCATTTCCGGCTGCAAGGAAGAGGGCCTGCGCCCGGGCGACGTGCAGGCCAACGACAGCGACACGCGCAAGAAGATCGAGGTCTACCAGCTCTACGAAGAGCAGTGCCAGCGCGAGGGCGTGGTGGATTTCGGCGAGCTCATGCTGCGCAGCTACGAACTGCTGCGCGACAACGACCCGATCCGCGAGCACTACCAGCGCCGCTTCGCGCACATCCTGGTCGACGAGTTCCAGGACACCAACAAGCTGCAGTACGCCTGGCTCAAGCAACTGGCGGGCAACGACAGCGGTGGGCGCTTCGAGGCGCGGGGCAGCGTGATCGCCGTGGGCGACGACGACCAGAGCATCTACGCCTTTCGCGGGGCGCGCGTGGGCAACATGGCCGACTTCGTGCGCGAGTTCGATGTGCAGCAACAGATCAAGCTCGAGCAGAACTACCGCAGCTACAGCAACATCCTCGATTCGGCCAACGCCCTCATCAGCCACAACAGCCGCCGCCTGGGCAAGAACCTGCGCACCACGCAGGGCCCCGGCGAGCCGGTGCGCGTGTACGAGGCCACCACCGACCTGGCCGAAGCGCAGTGGATGGTGGACGAGATCCGGCAACTGGTGAAGAGCGACGGCTTCGAGCGCAAGGAGATCGCCGTGCTCTACCGCAGCAATGCGCAGAGCCGGGTGATCGAATCGGCCCTGTTCAATGCCAGCGTGCCCTACCGGGTGTACGGCGGCCTGCGCTTCTTCGAGCGCGCGGAAATCAAGCACGCGCTGGCCTATCTGCGCCTGTTGGAGAACCCGCACGACGACACCAGCTTTCTGCGCGTGGTCAACTTCCCGCCGCGCGGCATCGGCGCGCGCAGCATCGAGGTGCTGCAGGACGCGGCGCGTGCCGCCGGCTGCTCGCTGCACGACGGCGTGAGTGCCGTGCCCGGCAAGGCGGGGGCCAACCTGTCGGCTTTCGTCGCCATGGTCGACGTGCTGCGCGAGCAGACCGAGGGCATGAACCTGCGCAAGATCATCGAGACCATGCTGCAGTCCTCGGGCCTGGTGGAGCATTTCCGCGCCGAGAAGGAAGGCGCCGACCGCATCGAGAACCTGGAGGAACTGGTCAACGCGGCCGAAAGCTTCGTCACGCAGGAGGGTTTTGGCCGCGATGCCGTGGCCCTGCCGGTAGACGAGCTGCGCAACGACCGCCTCACGCAAAGCCCGGCCAGCCAGGGGCTTGACCCCGATGCGCCGGTGGCCGACGAGGCCCTGCCCACCGTGGCCGGCATCGTCGATGCCGACACGGGCGAAACGCTGTCGCCGCTGGCGGCCTTCCTCACCCATGCGGCGCTGGAGGCCGGTGACAACCAGGCCCAGGCCGGGCAGGACGCCGTGCAGCTCATGACGGTGCATGCCAGCAAGGGCCTGGAGTTCGACGGCGTGTTCATCGGTGGCATGGAGGAGGGGCTGTTCCCGCACGAGAATTCGGCCAACGAGCGCGAGGGCCTGGAGGAAGAGCGCCGCCTGATGTACGTGGCCATCACCCGCGCGCGCAAGCGCCTGTACCTGAGCCATTCGCAGACACGCATGCTGCACGGCCAGACGCGCTACAACATCAAGAGCCGCTTCTTCGATGAACTGCCCGAGGCGGCGCTCAAGTGGATCACGCCCAAGCAGCAGGGCTTTGGCACCTATGCGCCCAATGCAGGCAGCAACACATTCGGCCAGCGCGATCGCAGCCCATTCGGCTCCGGCCGCTCGGAGCAGTTCGCCAGCCCCCCGGTGCCGGTGCAGAAGGCCGCGCCCTCGCATGGCCTGCGCGTGGGCCTCGCGGTGTTCCACACCAAGTTCGGCGAGGGCAAGGTGCTGGCGCTGGAGGGCACGGGCGACGATGCGCGGGCCCAGGTGAGCTTTCCGCGCCACGGAACCAAGTGGCTGGCGCTGTCGGTGGCCAAGCTGACCATCGTCGATTGACAGGGGTGAAGGCCCTGGCGCGGCCTGCTTTTTGACGCCCTTTTCTGACAGACAGCGCGGGCCTTGGCCGCAAGAATGGACGCTCCAGCGGCCTGCGCGCGCGCCGTCCGGCGCAGGCCCTCTGCTTTGACGGCCAGGAGGTCCCGCCCATGCTCCGCCATCCATCATCCCCACTGTCGCGCGCCGCCCTGGCCGGCGCCTGTGCCCTGGCGCTGGCCCTGGCCCTGGCTGGCTGCGACAAGGTGCCCAAGCCCAAGGCCCAGGAGGCGCCGGCCCCTGCCCCTGCCGCTGCTCCGGCACCTGCGCCTACCCGGTAGCGCGCTGCCTTTTCCAGCCAGCGGCGGCCCGTTCAGTCCACCTTGATGTTGCGTGCCTTGACCACGCGGCTGTAGATCTCGGCATCGCGGCGCACCATGGCCGCCATCTCGGTGCGTGTCACGCCCAGGGGCTCGCTGTGCAGCTCCTTGATGCGGCGCGACAGGTCGGGGTCCTTGCTGGCTTCGACCAGCAACGCGTTGAAGCGGGTCAGGATAGGCTGCGGCGTGGCGGCGGGCGCCCAGATGCCGTGCCAGGACATCATCGAGAAGCCCGGCATCACTTCCGACAGTGTGGGCACATCGGGCAGGGCCGGGTGGCGCGTGGGGCCCGAGTAGGCCAGTGCCTGCACCTTGCCGCTGCTGATGAGCTGGTAGCCGGTGGCGATGGGCTCCATCAGCGTGTCCACCTGGCCGCCCACTAGGTCGGCGATGGGGCTGGCGCGGTAGGGCACGTGCAGCATGTCGATGCCGACCTCATCCTTGAGCGACTCCACGATCAGTTGCGAGGGGCTGCCCGCGCCGTACGAGGCGTGCGAGTAGGTGCCCGGCTTGGCCTTGGCGGCGGCTACCAGGTCCTTGACGGTCTTGGCGGGGAACTTGTTGGTGGCGATCAGCACCAGGCCCTGGCGCATGGTGGTGGCCACGGGCACTAGGTCCTTGTCAGGATCGAAGGGCAGCTTGCTGTAGATGAAGGGGTTGATCGTGAACGCCGTGGACAGGTTGTACACAAAGGTGTAGCCGTCCGCAGGCGACTTGGCCACCGTGTCCGAAGCCAGGTTGCCGGCCGTGCCGGGCCGGTTGTCGATCACCACGGGCACGCCGAGCTTCCTGCCTGCGTACTCACCGTACATGCGGGCGAAGATGTCGGGCGGCGTGCCGGGTGCAAAGCCCACCACGATCTTGATGGGCTTGTTCGGCCATTCGGCCCCCTGGGCCAGGGCCTTGCCGGCCAGCAGCGCCCCGGCGGCCAGCACCAGCATCGTCTTCATCACCATTGTTCTGCGCATTCTTGTCTCCTGTCGCGGGTTCGTGTCCGCTTGTGTGGTCTGTTCGCTTCGCTCGTTTGCCGCGCAACGCCGCCATGGCGTGCACCGCACCGTGTGGGTCTGTCCGTCAATCGATGGCATCACTCCTTTCGTGCCGGGCATGGCTGCGCCAGAGCCGCCGACTCCGGTGGGCGGGCTGTGGGAGGGGCATGCGTGGCCTGTGGGTCGCTATCAGTCCACCTGGGCGCCGGAGCGTTTCACCGCTTCGCCCCACTTGGCGATCTCGGCTGTGCCGAACGTGGCCATCTCTGCGGCGGTCATGGCCGCGGATTCAATGCCCTGCGCGGCGAGCTTCTCGCGCACCTCGGGCTGGGCCAGCACGGTCTGCGTGGCATCGCGCAAGGCGTCGCGCTGCGCGGCCGGCATCGAGGCGGGCGCATACAGCATGAACCAGGCGACCAGGTCGAAATCCGCCACCCCCTGCTCGGCCAGTGTGGGCACGTCGGGCGCGGCCGCGCTGCGCTTTGCGCTCGATGCGCCCAGCGCGCGCAGCTTGCCCGCGCGGATGTGCGGCAGCACGGCGGCCGGGTGGTAGAACATGAACTGCACGTTGCCGCCCATCAGCTCGGTCAGTGCCTGCGCGCCGTCGCGGTAGGGCACGTGCACGAAGTCCTTGGCCAGGCGGATGTTGAGCGTCTCGCCGGCCAGGTGGCCCGAGGTGCCGTTGCCCGCCGAGGCAAAGCTCACCGACTTGCCGCTGGCCTGGCGCAGGTCGGCCACGTTCTTCCATGGCGCGCTGGCCGGCACCACCAGCAAGGTGGGCGTGGCGCCTGCAAAGCCCAGCGGCACGAAGTCGCGCAGCGGCTGGTAGGGCAGCTTCTTGTACAGCGTGGGGTTGATGGCATGCGTGCCCACAGTGCCCAGGAGCAGGGTGTTGGCGTCGGCGCCCGCACGGGCCACCATTTCGCTGCCGATGGTGCCGCCCGCACCGGGTTTGTTCTCCACGATCACCGTCTGCGCAAGCTGGCGGCCCAGGGCCTCGGCCAGCACCCGGCCCACGATGTCGGTCGAGGTGCCGGCGGCAAAGGGCACGAGCAGCTTGAGGGGGCGGCCATTGCCCTGGGCGCAGGCCCCGGCGGCCAGCAGCGCCAGGGTGGTGGCGGCAAGGATGTGCCGGCGCTTCATGGGGCCTCTCCAAAGCCATCGGGCAGGCTGCCCTCGTACTGCAGCTCGCGCGTGGCCTGGTACGACAGCGCGAAGCCGCTCGGCGTCTCGGCCTCTTCGGCCAGGTGGGCGATGAGCCCCGCCGTGCGCGCCAGGATGGGCACGCCGCGCAGCGACGCGACCGGAAAGCCCACGCCCATCAGCACTGCAGGGATCGCGGCCGACACGTTCAGGCGCAGCTCCTTGCCGACGATGCCGGGGATCACCTTCTCCAGCGCCAAAGCGATCTGCACATAGCGCAGGTCGGCACCCGCTTCGGTGGCCACGGCGATGAGCCGGCCCACGCGCGGGTCCACCTCCTTGTGCAGCGGGTGGCCATAGCCCGGGATGGAGCGGCGTGCGGCCTTGAACTCGGTGACCACGGCCGTGGCCGCATCGTCGAGCGTGGCGCCGGCATCGACCCGCGCCGCCACGTCGGCGAACATGCGGCCCGCCGTTTCCGATGCGCCCAGGATCACCGAGCCACAGCCCAGGATTCCGGCGGCCACCGCGCCTTGCAATGCATCGGGCGCTGCGGCGAAGGTCATGCGGCTGGCCTGCACGCTGGGCACCAGGCCGTGCTCGGCAATCGCCACCAGGGTGGCGTTGAGCACCGCGCTGCAGGCCGCGTCGGGCCGGCGGCCGGTGAGCAGCAGAAAGAAGTAGTCGGCGAACGAGATGTGGCCGATCAGGTCCTGGCACAGGTCCTCCCCGCGCACGGCGATGGTGTGCTCGTTGGAGGTGCAGATGGCCGTGCGCGGGACGGTGGATTTTCCGATTTTCATGGAGCGGCTTTCAGGCGTGTTGCGGTTCGAGGCGGAAGTCGTAGTGCGCCGACCACCAGGGCGCGGCCTGTGCGCTGCCGTCGGGCGCCTGGCCGGCGGGGTGCTGCTCGAAATCGACGACCAGGCTGGGGCGCACGCCGAACACCGCGTCCGACTCGATGTACGGGCTGCCTGCCACGAAGAGGTGGGTGGTGACCGGGGCATGCCCTGGCGCCGAGACCATCATATGGATGTGGCCGGGCCGGTTGGGGTGGCGGCCCATGCCACCCAGCATGCGGCCCACGGGGCCATCCACCGGCACGGGGTAGAAGCTCGGGCGGATGGACCAGAACCAGTAGCGGCCCTGCGCATCGGTGCGGATGCGGGCGCGCGCGGCCATGCCCGAGCCTTCCACCTGCATGTCGTACACGCCTTCGCCATCGCCCGACCAGATGTCGAGCAGCGCGCCCGCCAGGGGCTGGCCGTGCGTGTCGGTCACGCGGCCGCTGTAAAAGGTAGGTTCGCCCTTGACGCCTTCGGACAGGTTGGCGCCCAGCGGCAGTTCGGGTGCGCCTTCCCAGTAGTAGGGGCCCTGCACCGTGGCCTCGGTGGCTTCGGTCATGCGCTGGCTGCCCTTGGCGTGGGCGGTGGCACGCAGCTGGTCGAGCATCACCACCATCATCGAGGCGCCCAGCGTGTCCGACAGCAGGATGAACTCCTGGCGCTGGCCGGTGCAGGCCTTGCCCACGGCGGTGAGGAATTCGATGCCCTGCATCCATTCATCGGGCTTCAGGTCCACCTCGCGGATGAAGGCATGCAGGTGCGTGACCAGCGATTCCATGATCTGCGCGAAGCGCGGGTCGCTGGCGCCGTCCAGGCGCTGCAGCACGGCCTGGGTCAGCTCGTTTTCGTTCGATGGGGTCATGGGGTCTTGTCTCCTTGTTTTTTGGGGGGCGGTTTGCGGGTCAGAGCGCTTGCCCGAGCCGCTGGCGTATCGGCCCGACGATGGCTGCGTTGTCGGCCCCCAGCGTGGGGGGCGCCGTGACTTCCAGGGCGCGCTCGCCATCGAAGCTCACGGGCGAGCGGATGGTGCGCCACTGGCCGCCTTCGGGGTGGGGGGCGCTCACTTCCAGCTGCAGGTGGCGGGCCTGGGGGTCTTCCATGGCCTCGCGGGTGTCGTACATGGGGGCATGCGGCACGTCCTCTGCTTCGAGGCGCTCGCACCAGGTGCTGCGCGTCTGTTCGCGGAACAGGCCGCCGAGCAGCGCGATCAGGTCTTCCTGGTTGGTGATGCGCGCCTCGCGCGATGCAAAGCGCGGGTCGTCGAACAGGCGCGGGCGCTCGATGGCGTTGGCCAGCCCTTGCCAGAACTTCTCGGGCGAAGACATGTGCAGCGCGATCCACAGACCGTCGGCGCATTCGAGCACGTAGGACTGCGAGACGCTGGGCCGGCTGTAGGGGCCCATGACCTCGTCCTCGGAAAAGTAGTGCGTGAACGCGTCGAGGTTGAAGTGGCACATGGCTTCGAGCATGGACACCTCGACCTTGCGGCCCACGCCCGTGCGCCCGCGCTCGACGATGGCGCCCAGCACGCCGTAGGCGGCATAGAAGCCGGTCATCGCATCGGCCAGCGCCGGGCCCACCACGCGGGGGTTGGCGGGGTTCACCAGCAGCTTGAGGAAGGCGCTGGCGGCCTGGGCCACGGTGTCATAGGCGGGGCGCCCTGCGGCCGGTCCGGTCTGGCCGAAACCGCTGATCGCGCAGTACACCAGGCGCGGGTTCAGGCCGCGCAGGCGGGCTTCGCCCGCGCCCAGCCGGTCGGCCGCGCCGGGGCGAAAGTTCTGGATGTAGACGTCCGCATCCTTGATCAGCTCGTCGAACACGGCTGCATCTTCGGGCAGCTTGGGGTTGAGCGTGATGCTGCGCTTGTTGCGGTTGTAGGTCTGGAAGTGCGGGCTGTACAGGCCGCCGCGGAAGGCGCGGAACGGGTCGCCTGCGCCGGGCTGCTCGATCTTGATGACCTCGGCCCCCAGGTCGGCCAGGAACATGCCCGCCGCCGGGCCCGTGATGAATGTGCCTTGTTCCAGCACCTTGATACCGCTGAGGACTTTGTGCACCTCGTTGTCTCCTGTTGTGGGTCTTGGGCCGCCCGGTCTTCAGGGCTGGCCTTGTGGGTTGGAGGCGACTGTAGGCGGCGCGGCGGATTCCTGGAAATGATTGTTTTTCATGGTTACCATCGATCGCATCGATCAACCACCGGTGGCACCGCCATGGAACTGAGGCACCTGCGCTACTTCATCGCCCTGGCCGGCTCGCTCAACTTCACGCGCGCGGCCGAGCGGCTGCATGTCACGCAATCGACGCTATCGCACCAGATCAAGCAGCTCGAAGAGGAGATCGGCGCGGCGCTGTTCGACCGCGCAGGCAAGCGCGTGGCGCTGACCGGTGCGGGCGACGAGTTTCTGCACTACTGCACCAAGGCCCTGCACGAGATCGACCTGGGCCTGGGTGCCCTGCGCCAGAACGGCTCGGAGGTGGCGGGCGAGCTGCATATCGGCTCCACGCACACCTTCAACCTGGGTTTCATCCCGGGGTGCATCGCCGCCTTCCACGAGCGCCACCCACGCGTGAAGGTGGTGGTCGAAGAACTGTCGGCCGACCACATCGCCGCGCGCCTGCAGCAGGGCACGCTGGACCTGGGCATCGCCTACCGGCCGGCTGCGCCGGGGCCGCTGCAGTTCGAGCCGCTGTACAACGAGGAGATGGTGCTGGTGGTGGCCAAAGGACATGCGCTCGCCCGGCGCAAGCGCGTGCGCATGGTGGAGCTGCACCGCATGCCCATGGTGCTGCTGCCTGCGAGCTTTGCCACGCGGCAGATGCTGGACGAGTGCTTTCGCTCCTGCGGCGCCGAGCCGCAGGTGGTGGCCGAGATCAACACGCTTGCGCCCATGATGGACCTGGTGGGCAAGACGCAACTGGCGTCCATCGTCGCGGCCAATGTGGTGTCAGCGCATTCGGGGCTGGTGGTGGTGCGGCTCGAAAGCCCCACGCCCGTGCGCACGCCGGGCATGCTGTGGTCGCCGCTGGCGCGCGAGTCGGCACCTACGCGGGCGTTCTCGGCCATCGTGCGCAAGCTGGCGCTGCGCCGCAGCCTCAAGGACGTGGCCCAGCGCGCAGGCCGGGCGGCCTGAAACGCCCACCCCCTGGGGGGTGTCAGGCGAACCTTACCCAGTGGTTGTCCATGCGCGCGCCCGTGAGCTCCTTGGCGTGCGCATGCGTGAGGGGGCTGGGGGAGCGCGCGTCTTCGAGGGTGTGCGATACCCCGGCGGCCCACAGCCGGCCACTGCCCACGGCGAGCGCGCAGACCTCTTCCAGCCCCACCAGGGCGCGCCACTGGCCATCGGGCGTGAAGGTGGCCACGCCCTGGCTGCGCGGGCAGCTCACGGCCCAGCCCTCGGCGGTGCTGGCGATGCTGCCGCCGTAGCCCGCCATCGACTGCCCGGCGGGGCACAGGCGCAAGGCCTTGCCGTCGAACAGCGCGAGGATGGGCGCGGCCGCCTTGTCGGCCGCCTCGCCATGCTCGGCCTGCAGGGCAATGCCCAGCACCGTGCGCTCGGCATTCCAGGCCAGGTGGCGCAGGCTCAGGCGCGCATCGGGCAGGCGCCACTGGCCCTGCAGCTCGCCGCTGTCGCCATGCAGCTGCACGATGCTCGAATCCATGGTGTGCAGGTCGCGCTTGGTGCGACCGGTCTCGGGGGCGGTGGGCACGCCGCCGTTGGCCACGATCAGCGAGGGCTTGGCGCCCTGGGCGGCGGGGGCCCAGATCAGCTCGTGCGCATCGATGCCGTGCGTTGTCCACTCGTCCACGGTCTCCAGGCTGCGTGCGTCGCGCCTTGCCACGAGGCTGGTGCCTGTGTCGATGTCGGTCTCGGTGGTGTAGAGATGGCGGCCATCGGCGCTGGCGATCACATGGCCGTTGAACGAGCGCGTGGCATCCACCCAGTGCCACTGCGCCTTGTCGGCGGGCTGGCCCGGGTGCCAGCGCACCAGCCAGTCGCCGGGGCGGCGCGCGCTGGCGACCATGCTGCCATCGGGCAATTGGCTGAGGCCATGGGCGCGTGTGGGCACTTCCAGCACGTGGCGTACGCGCAGCGGCGAAGGGCCGCCGGCCTGGGCCGCGAGCACGCCGATGCGGTAGCTGCCATCAGCATGCTGCCAGGCGCCCAGCAGTTGCATTTCCGAACCCCGGGGAGTGGCGTGCGCAGCCAGGGGCACGGCGGCCAGACCGCCCATCAGCACCAGCGCCTGGCGGCGGCTCAGCGATACATGCACTTCAGTCTCCGTCTGCGTCTGAAAAGCCGATGCTCACTTGCAGCGCTGGGGCAATCTCTGCTTCGGCCAGCCGCTTGAGCGCGGCCAGCTCCCTGGACGCCTGCAGCACCCGTTCGCCACCCGCCTTGCCGGTGGCACCGGACTGGTCGATGGCCTGCAGTGCCTTGTCCACGCGCTGCGTGGTGGCCAGCAACTGGTCGGCCAGCGGGTTCAGGCCGCGGCCACGCAGGTAGGTTTCCAGCGGCACCAGGGCCTCGCCGGGCGTGGGGGTGGGTGCGCTTTCCGGCAGCACGGCCAGGGTGCGCAGCGCGTTCCACTCGGCCTGCCAGGCGGCAGAGGCCTGGCCGCTGGCGGCGCGCGGGTACTCGGGCGTGCGCGTGCCCTGGGCGGCGCGCAGCGGCTTTTCCATGTGCGCCCAGCGCAGGCGCTCGATACCGCCGACCCACTGGTTGATGAACTCGCCCATGGCCGCGGTGGAGCGCTCCTGCTCGCCCTCGGCGGCCCAGTCGGTGCCGGCGGCGGCGTCGAAGGCACTGGCCACGGCCACGGCCTCGCGCTCGATGTCCAGCGCCACCTCCACGGCGTAGCTGCAGGCGGCCGACCCAGGGGCCACGGGCTGCGTCCACAGCAGCCATTCCAGCGCCGGCAGGCCCTTGGCAGGTGTGCCGATGCGCTCGAAGGCCTTGGCACCCTGGGGCTGGGTCTTGATGGCGCGTTCGATCAGCGCCGGGCGCGTGGGCGCAAAGTCCATCTGCCGCTGGGTGCGGCGCGCGATCACCGGGCCCACGGCCACGGCGCCCAGCGTCTCCCAGGCCATCGTGCTGCGCTGCCAGGCGCTGCGGGCGCCGGTGAGGGCTCTGGCCGACTGGCCGGCCGGTGCCTCGCACAGCGCGCGCACGGCCGGCGCCAGCGCCTGCGCGGCCGTGGCCAGCTCCTGCGCGCGCGGCTTGCCCCAGTGGCCGTACAGGCTTTGCAGCGCGTGCGTGGTGTCGTAGAAGGGCACGGCGTTGCGCTTCCAGCCGGTCTGGGCCTGGGCTGGCAGCAGCAGCGCGCCCAGGGCCAGGGCGGCGGCGGCCGCGCGAAGGGAGGGGTGTTTCATAGCGACTCCACGAACTTGACCAGCGCATCGCGCTCGGCCTTGTTCATCTTCAGTACCTGGTCCTTGGCGGCCTCGGCTTCGCCACCGTGCCACAGCACGGCCTCGAGCACGCCGCGCGCGCGGCCGTCGTGCAGCAGCCGGGTGTGGCCGTTCACGTCCTTGATCAGGCCCGTGCCCCACAGCGGCGGGGTCTTCCACTGCCGGCCATTGGCGGCGAAGTCGGGCCGGTTGTCGGCCAGGCGCTCGCCCATGTCGTGCAGCAGCATGTCGGTATAGGGCCAGATGCGCTGGCCCGACAGGGCCTTGCTCGTCAGGTGCGGGAAAGGACCTTCCTTGGTGACATAGCTCGGCCGGTGGCAGGTGGCGCACTGGGCCTGCGCGAACAGCGCCTGGCCGCGCAGCACCTGCGCGTCCTTGGGGTTGCGGCGTGCGGGTGGCGCCAGCGTGGCCTGGTAGAAGACCACGTCGTCGAAGGTCTTGTCGTCGATCTCCACACCCGGCTGGCCCTGCGCCGCGGCGCTCTTGCCGCTGGGTGCGGCCAGGCAGTCCTTTTGCGTGGGGGTGCAGGTCTCGTTGGCGAAGTGCTTCGAGGTGATGCCCATGTCGCCCTGGAAGGCGCCGCCGGTCTGGTGCGCGATGGTCGCGACGTTGCCCTTCCAGCCGAAGCGGCCCAGCATCATCCGGCCCGAGGGCGCATCCCACACCCGGTTGGGCACGCCCTTGATCGGGCCGCCTGCTGCGGCCTGGTCGGCCGCGTTGGCCAGGATGTCGGCCTCGGCAATGGCTTCGAGCAGGCCCACGCCGATGATCTGCGGCGCAATGCGCGGGCTCGCCATGATCTCGGGGTGCATGGGGCCGTAGCCCAGGTCGGCAAAGCCATAAGTCGGGTCGAGCAGTTCGTAGCGCGTGCCGTCGGCGAACCGGCCCTTGATGGTCTTGTAGCGCAGAGTCACGCGGCCCTCGGGCTTGACGCCCTGCACAGCCGCGTTGTTGAACTGGTCGCCGTACACCGGGTCGTGCTTCGGGCCGCCATGGGCGTCTGCGCCCGGGATGGACAGGCGGATCAACAACGCCACCGTGGGGTCCTTGGTGTCGCCCAGGCGGTTGAAGAGGGCCGGCGGCTCGCCCCGGCCGTCCTGCACGTGGCAGCCGCCGCACGAGCGCGCGATGAAGTGCGGGCCCAGGCCGTCGCGCGCCTTGGTGGAGGCCGGTGCCTCGACCCAGTTGCGGCGGAAGAACGAATTGCCGATCACGAAGCGCGTGCGCTCTGCGTCATCGAGGTTGGCGGCCGGGAACGAGAAGGCATTGCGGCCCGTGGCAAACACCGTGGTGTTGCCGCCGACCTTCTCGCCGAGCGGGTCGGCAGGGGTGTCGGCCATGAGGCCGCCCAGGGCCGCAAGGCCGATGCTGGCGACCGCCAGGCGCAGGGCGCGCCGGCGGTAGGGGGCTTGCAAAAGGGTCATGGAACGCAAGGAAGGCGCAGTCGGCCTCAGGGTTGGACCAGCGTGAGCTTGGTGATGCCGATGGCGTTGGCGGCTTCCACGAGGTCCTTGCTTTGTTGGGTCAGGCTGTCGATGGTCTTCTGGATGCGCTGGCGGCCCGGCGCATCCTTGCCGCCGATGATCTCACGGTCGAACGGCGCCTGGATGCCTTCGGCCGCCGCCACCGAAGCAGCGATCTGCTGGCTGGTCTTGTCGGCCAGGGCCGGGTTCCGGGCGGCGACGAGGTCGCGCAGCGAGGCACCCTTGAGCATGCTGCCATCAGCGCGCTGGTACTCGCCCAGCCACACATTCTGGATGCCCTTGGCATTGGTCACGGCATCGCGGTGTGTGTTGTCCGAAAAGCACGAGTGCTCGTCTTCCTGGTCCTGGCTGTTCACGGCCACTTCCAGGCGTTCGCCAGCCAGCTCGCCGCGCGAGAGCGAGCCCAGTCCCACCAGCATCTTGCGCACCGACTCCATGTTGCCCTTGGCGAAGCGGGCGCGGTAGTTGGACTTGCCCTCGGGTGCCCAGGACTTCACGAGGAAGGACAGGTCGTCGACCAGCAGTTCGGTCACCACCGTGAGGTACTGGCGGCGGCGGTCGGCGTTGGGCTTCTTGCCGTCCACGAAGTCTTCGAAATTGCGGTTGCCCGGCCCGGTCTCGGACAGGTCCTGGCCCCACAGCAGGAATTCGATGGCGTGCCAGCCGGTGGCGATGTTCTCCTCGCCGCCGCGCTCGTTCTGCGCCGCCAGCGCCTTCTTGGTGATGGCGATCTTGCGGTTGTTGATGAGGCCGGCCTGGGGTTTGCCTTCGACGCTGTCCACATACGATTCGTCCATGGGCCAGGCATTGATCTGGCCCTCGGGGCCCTTGTCGTCGTCGATCGGGCCGCCGTAGAAGCGGAATGCCTCCGTCTGGCCATAGAACTCGCGTGCTGCCAGCCAGGTCTTGCGCGCCTCGGCCAGGGTGTCGGCCGACGGCTGGGCCGTGAAGGCCTTGATCGCGGCCTGCATGGCTTTGGCGCTGGTCAGCGTGTCTTCGTAGTTGGCATGCACCAGCGTGGCGTACTGCGCAGCCACTGCGGCGGCGGTCACGGCCTGCGGTGCCTGGGCGCTCGTGCCTTGGGCCTGCGCCACACCCGGAACGCCCAGGGGGCTCGCGGCGATCAGGGCCACAGCCAGGGTGGTGGTGTGCAGTAGCGTGGTTTTCATGCGCTTTTTCTCCAGAAACAAACGAAGACGATGACGGGGCGGCCGGCCGCCGCAGGCGATGCGCCTGCGGCGCAGACAACGGGTGGGAGTCAGGGCGCGCCGGGTAGAAAGCAGGGCAGGGCAAGACCGGTGGTCCTGGTTCGGCGACGAGTTCCTCGACCCTCTGCTGCAGATGCTTGGCAGGCGGATTATATAAATAGGATTGATTTGCATTACTTTGAAGACCGATGGGTCGGAGGGAGATGCCTGACCCGGGCGATGCCAAGGTGTCTGCAGAGGTCATGAAGATGCCTCCAGGCAGTCACATCAGTGTCATTTGTGCTTCGTACGCTGCACGGGTTTCCCCACAGACAAACCAAGGACTGTCATGACACAACGTGCAGACGCGCCCCAGGCGGCCGTCGATTTCAACAACGAAGACTCCAATACTTCCGCCAACCCCACCTTTGAGGCGGTGCTCAGCGCACGCCTGAGCCGCCGCGGCATGCTGCGCGGCAGCGTGGGCACCGTGGGTGCCACGGTGCTGGGCAGCTTGGGTATGACCGCTTGTGGTGGGAGTGATGATGAGCCCGCCAAGCTGGGCTTCGGTGCCGTCGCCAAGAGCCTGGCCGACGTGGTCAGCGTCCCCGCAGGCTACACGGCCAGCGTGCTGTATGCACTGGGCGACCCTATCCTCGCCGGCGCTTCGGCCTACAAGAACGACGGAACCGACACCGATTTCGACAAGCGCGGCGGTGACCACCACGATGGCATGGAATGGTTTGGCCTGAGTGCAGACGGCAAGCGCTCGGACAATGCCACCGATCGCGGCCTGCTGGCCATCAACCACGAAGCGACGACGGATGAAAGGCTCTCCTCCTTCTTCATCCATGCCAACGGCGGCACTTCCACCCTGCCGCGCCCTGCGTCCGAAGTGGACAAGGAAGTGGCCCTGCACGGCATCGCCGTGATCGAAGTGGCACGCATGGCCGGCAAGTGGGCGTATTCGACCAATTCGGCACTCAATTTCCGCCTGACGCCGCTGAGCGCGATGGAAATCTCCGGCCCTGCCCGTGGCAGCGCCGACCTGGTGACCAAGTACTCGCCGACCGGAACCATGACCCGTGGCACGCTGAACAACTGCGGCACCGGCAAGACCCCTTGGGGCACCTTCCTGACGGGCGAGGAAAACTGGTTCGGCTATTTCACGCGCGATGCGGCCGACGACGCCGCACGCGGCAACGACAAGAGCGTCGCATCGCTCAAACGCTACGGCCGCACACAAGGCGCTGCATCGCGCCATGGCTGGGAAACGGGTGGCTCGGCCGACCAGTACCAGCGCTGGAACAACAGCAAGACCGGCAGCTCTGCCAACGGCAGCGACGACTACCGCAATGAGATGAACGGCATGGGCTACATCGTCGAGATCGACGCCTATGACAAGTCCCGCATGGCCAAGAAGCGCACCGGCCTGGGCCGCTTCGCGCACGAGAGCGCTGCGTTCGGCCAGGTGACGGCAGGCCAGCCGCTGACGGTTTATATGGGTGACGACTCGCGCGGCGAATACATCTACAAGTTCGTCTCCACCGCGCTGTGGAATGCGGCCGATGCCAATGCGGCTGACCGTCTGGCCGTGGGCGACAAGTACCTGGACAGCGGCAAGCTGTACGTGGCCAAGTTCAACAGCGATGGCACGGGCCAGTGGGTTGAACTGACGGTGGCCAACAGCGCCATTGCCAACTATTCCGCCTTCCGCTTCACCAACGCCGCCGAAATCGCCGTCCACACCCGCCTGGCTGCCGACGCCGTGGGTGCGACCAAGATGGACCGCCCCGAGTGGAACGCCGTGAACCCCGTCAACGGTGAAATCTACTTCACGCTGACCAACAACAGCAACCGCCGCCTCGAACCTTCGGGCAGCTCGCAGATGGGCCTGGACGCAGCCAACCCCCGCGCCTACACGGACATGAAGGGCACGGCGCGACAGGATGGCAACTCGCATGGCCATGTGGTGCGCATGAAGGACGGCACCTCCAGCTTCACGTGGGACGTGTACCTGTTCGGCGCCGAAGCCGGCGCGGACAAGGCGCTGGTCAACCTGTCGTCGCTGACCGACGACCAGGACTTCTCCAGCCCCGATGGCCTGGCTTTCAGCAAGTCCACCGGCATCTGCTGGATCCAGACCGATGACGGCGCCTACACCGATGTGACCAACTGCATGATGCTGGCCGCAGTGCCTGGCCAGGTGGGCGATGGCGGCAAGAAGACCCTGGCCTACACCAAGGCCGACGGCAGCAAGGTGGATGTGTCCACCTATGTGGGCAAGACGCCTACCCCTGAGACGCTCAAGCGCTTCCTGGTGGGCCCCAAGGGCTGCGAGATCACGGGCCTGGCCGAAACGCCGGACGGCAAGACCATTTTCGTGAACATCCAGCACCCCGGCGAAGGGACCGCGATGGCCAACGTCACGGATCCGACCAAGTACCAGAGCCAGTGGCCTTCCAATGCCGGTTATGGCGCTGGCAAGCGTCCCCGCTCGGCCACCATCGTGATCACCAAGAACGACGGTGGCGTGATCGGCAGCTAAAGCGCTTCAGCGCAAGACGGGAAGGGGTTGCGAAACCCCTTTCGTGCAGCCGCCTGGCTGTCTCCGCAGGGGGACGCCAGGCGGCTTTTTTTCGCCAGGAGCTTCTGGGCCGTGGAGTGTTCCTGGGCGCAGGATCGGGCAGGCAGGGCGCGTCAGAGGCTGGGAGTTTTGGCGTGCAAGGCGGTCACGGATGAAAGGCTTTCTGCCTCTCAGTAGTCGGAGCCGTACGGCGACGGTGGCCGCGCACGCGATGTGGGTCCGGGGGGCGGGGGCGGGGGCGGTGCTGGGGTAGGGGTAGGGGTTGCTGGCGCGCTGCCGCCAGGCGCTGCGGGGTAGGTGATCTGCCCGCTGCCATCCTTGCTGCCCTTGTGCCCGGCGATCTGCCAGGCCGTGCGCTGGTCCACGAGCTTCGCCAGGAACTCCAGTTCCTCGTCCGTGTGGTTGATGGCGCCGGCCGGTGTCAGCAGGCGCCCGTTGCGCGGCGCCACCTCGGCCCAGAAGGCCTGGTGGTAGGACGCCTGGCTGACGACGGATTCGCCGCCAGCCGCAATGTCCACCGTGCCGTAGCAGTTGCAGAAGTAGCTGCGAAAGTCCTGTTCGGGGAAGACCTCGGCATACACCCCTGTGCCGCGGATGCCGGCCGTGGCCGTGGGCATGACCACCTGGCGCTCGCTGCCGCGGCCCCAGACGCTGGCCACGGCGCCCGTCAGCAGGCGCAGCACCTTCACCGCCGTGGGGGTGTCGCCTTCGAGCGACATGCGCGTGTTCTGGCGCACCATGAAGGCGTCCTTGCCGACGGTGAAGACCACGGTGGAGCCCGGCCCGGTCTCGATCCGGTCACCGGGCGCGATGGCTTCGCCCGCCGCCAGGGCCTGGCCGTTGCGGCGCACGTCGCCGCGCATCTCCACCACGTTGCGGCCCTGCTGCGCGTGCGCCGCAGTGAACCCGCCAGCGGCCGTCCAGGCCGCGGCCGCCTGCAACAGGCTGCGCCTGTGGTACCAGACGATTTCGTCCTCAGTGCGGCCCTGGAGCTGGTGCTGGCTGTTCGTCATGGGATTCCTCCGATGAGGGTTTGGCAGGCGGTTCGAAGCAATCGCGGAAGGTGAACACGATGGAGGTGAAGAACATCGCAGCCAGCATCATGGCCGTGCCGACCATGATGCCGCTCGCGGCCGCACCCAGCCCGGCCAGGGCAATCAGGCCCGAGGCCAGGGCCACGACCACGCCGGCCATCAGGAACACGCCCATCCAGCCCAGGCCGAACACGAAGAAGGCACCGAAGTTGCGCACGCAGGCCACCAGGCTGAAGAACAGGGCCTTCACGGGAGGAATGCCGTGCCAGTGCACCAGGCCGGGCGCATGCCAGAAGGTCAGCGACAGCGGCAGGTACAGCAGCATCGACAGCCACATGGCGGCCTGGAAGCTGCCGCTTTCGGCCACTTCGCGCTTGAGCGGCGTGCCGCCCAGGTAAACGCCGGCGAACTGGCCGCCGTCGATCAGTGCCGAGAGCCCCATGATGGAGAGAAAGCCCACGGCGTACAGGGCGCCCAGCACCAGCATGTCGCGCAGGCGCTGCTGGCCGGTGCGAAACGCCACCAGCAGCACGGCGGGTGTGGGAAAGCGCCCCATCGTGGTTTCGGCGGCCGCCACCATCATGGCCAGCGTGGCCGAAGGCAGCAGGGCCAGCGCGATCGCCGGGCCCACCAGGGGCACCAGGCTGGCCAGCGACATGGCGGCCATGGTCATGAAGAACAACGCCGCCAGCGCCATGGGTTGGCGCCAGAACGACCGGATGCCGAGCTTGACCCAGGCGATGCCGGTGCGGGCGGGGACGATGTTGAGTTTCATGGGAACGGAGGGCGGCTCAGGAAAGCGGCCCGTGCGGTCGGGCCTGGCGAATGGGCGGGGAGACAGTGCCTAATTTACCCCAGCGCACCATGGCCGGGGCCGCATGGGGGCATGCGAAAGTGCCCCAGGGCGTGACATTCCTCGCGGAATACCGGTTCAGGTGCGTTTTCGGGAGGCTCAGCCGGCATGCACGGGCTGCGCAATGCGCCCGCGCAGCACGCGCTCGAAGTGGGTCGGGTCGTGCGGGGTCAGCATGGAGGCCTCGCGCGGCAGGTAGAAATCCCACAGCCGCGAGATCCAGAAGCGCAGGGCGCCGGCGCGCAGCAGGGCCGGCAGCAGTTCGCGCTCGGCGGCGGTGAGCGGGCGCACGGCCTGGTAGGCATCGAGCATGCGCCGGGCGCGCTCGGGGTCGTGGGCGCCCGTGGGCAGGTCGATGCACCAGTCGTTCAGGCACACGGCCAGGTCGAACAGCCAGGTATCGACACCGGCAAAGTAGAAGTCGAAGAAGCCCGTGAGCTCTTCGCCATCGAACATCACGTTGTCGCGGAACAGGTCGGCATGCACCGGCCCGGTAGGCAGGGCGGCGTAGGCCGAGGAGGCCGCCACATGGTTCTGGTAGGCCAGTTCCGAGCGCAGCAGCGCCGTCTGGCCGGCATCGAGGTGCGGCAGCACCACGGGCACGGTCTCGTTCCACCAGGGCAGGCCGCGCAGGTTGGGCTGGTGGCGGTCGTAGCCACGGCCTGCCAGGTGCATGCGCGCCAGCATGTTGCCCACGGCGGCGCAATGCACCGGGCCGGGGGCCAACTGGCTCTTGCCGCGCAGCTTGCTCACCACGGCGGCCGGCTTGCCGCACACGCTGTGCAGAATGTCGCCGTTGCCGTCGGCGCGCGGGTCGGGCACGGGCACGCCGCCGTGCGCCAGGTGCTTCATCAGGTGCAGGTAGAACGGCAACTGCCCGGCCGTCAGGCGCTCGAACAGCGTCAGAACGAACTCGCCCTGGTCGCTGGTCAGGAAATAGTTGGTGTTCTCGATGCCGCCTTCGATGCCGCGCAGCGCCACCAGCTTGCCGAGGTTCAGGAGGCGCAGCAGATCGCGCGCCTCTTCATTGGAGACTTCAGTGAAAACGGCCATCGCTCAGCAGGGGGAATGCGGAAAAATCCGGAGGAAAAAGCGGGAGCAGGGGGCGCAGCACCCCCGGCCAGGCATCAGAATTTCAGGACGTTCCAGACCCGGGGGCCGGTATTGGTCTCGGCGCCGTTGAGGGCGCCGGTGCGGCCGCGCGCGCCGTCGGGCGACTGCACTTCGTAGCTGGGCATGTTGCCGGTCTTGGGCTGCACGTTGATGCTCTGCGTCTGGCCGCCCACGCGCAGCTCGTCGACGCGGCTGCCCGCGTCCTCGATCTGGATGCGTTCGGTGCGCTGGTTGGTGCGACCGGACAGGGACTCGGGCGTGGTGAGCGCCTCGCCTTGCCGGGGGGCGCCCGCAGGGGCATTCTGGCCAGGGGTCTGGGCCAGTACGGGGCCGCAGGCCAGGGCCAGCAGCAAGGGGAGGTGAACAGCGCGCATGGCCCGATTGTAGAGCGCACCGCACAGGGGCGCTGTGCAGGCTTTGGCCGTGCACAATGGCTCCCCATGAGCAATAAAAAGACCCTGGTGCTGGTGGACGGCTCCAGCTACCTGTACCGCGCCTACCATGCCATGCCCGACCTGCGGGCCGTGCCCGGCGACCCCACGAGCGCGGCCACGGGCGCCATCCGCGGCATGATCAACATGATGCAGGCCCTGCGCAAGGAGGTGCATGCCGACTATGCGGCCTGCATCTTCGACGCCAGCGGCCCCACTTTCCGCGACGAGATCTACCCCGAGTACAAGGCGCAGCGCGCGCCCATGCCCGACGACCTGCGCGCGCAGATCGACCCGATCCACGAGGTGGTGCGCATGCTCGGCTGGACGGTGCTGGCGATTCCCGGCGTGGAGGCCGACGACGTGATCGGCACCCTGGCCGTGACCGCTGCCAGCCAGGGCATCGACGTCGTGGTCTCCAGCGGCGACAAGGACCTGTCGCAACTGGTGGACGAGCACATCACCATCATCGACACCATGAACGGCAAGCGCCGCGATGTGGCCGGCGTGACGGCCGAGTTCGGCGTGCCGCCGCACCTGATGGTGGATTACCAGACCCTGGTGGGCGACACCGTGGACAACGTGCCCGGCGTGCCCAAGGTGGGCCCCAAGACGGCCGCCAAGTGGCTCATGGAATACGGCTCGCTGGCCGAGCTGGTGGCGCGCGCCCATGAGATCAAGGGCGTGGCCGGCGAAAACCTGCGCAACACGCTCGACTGGCTGCCCACCGGGCGCAAGCTGGTCACCATCCGCACCGATTGCGACCTGGTCGAGCACATCGTGGGCCTGCCCGCGCTCGATGCCATCGTGATCGGCGAGCAGCAGGTCGATGGCCTGCGCGAGTTCTACGAAAAGTACGGCTTCAAGGGCCTGGCGCGGGCCCTCGGGGGGGCTGCCGCCGAGCCTGCTGCCGAGCCCACGCCCGCTGCCCGCAAGAAGGCCGGTGACACCGACACCGCCGACCTGTTCGCCGAGCCTGCGGAAGGTGGGGCAGATGGCGCCCCGGCTGCGGTGGAAAAGCCCGCCCGCAATGGGCGCTACGAGACCATTCTGACCTGGGACCAGTTCGACCGCTGGCTGGCCACCCTGCACGTGGCGCCGCTGACGGCGCTGGACACCGAGACCACCTCGCTCGACGAGATGCGCGCCGAGATCGTGGGCATCAGCTTCAGCGTGGAGCCGGGCGCGGCCGCCTACATCCCGCTGCGCCACGAGGGGCCCGACGCTCCGGCGCAACTGCCCTTCGACGAGGTGCTGGCACGCCTGAAGCCCTGGCTGCAGGACCCGCGCCACCCGAAGCTGGGCCAGCACATCAAGTACGACCGCCATGTGTTCGCCAACCACGGCATCGAGGTGCAGGGCTACGCGCACGACACCATGCTGCAAAGCTACGTGCTCGAAGTGCACAAGCCCCATGGCCTGGCCAGCCTGGCCGACCGCCACCTGGGGCGCAGCGGCATCAGCTACGAAGACCTGTGCGGCAAGGGCGTGCACCAGATTCCGTTCGCGCAGGTCGACGTGGCCAAGGCCGCCGAATACTCGTGCGAGGACTCCGACCAGACCCTGGACGTGCACAAGGCCCTGTGGCCGCTGCTCGAAGCCAACGACAAGCTGCGCTTCGTCTACGACCTGGAGATGGCCAGCAGCGAGGCCCTGTACCGCATCGAGCGCAACGGCGTGCTGATCGATGCACCCACGCTGGCCAACCAGAGCCATGAGCTGGGCCAGCGCATCGTGCAGCTCGAAACCGAGGCCTACGAGATCGCGGGCCAGCCCTTCAACCTGAGCAGCCCCAAGCAGCTCGGCGAAATCTTCTTCGACAAGCTGGGCATGCCCGTGGTCAAGAAGACCGCCACCGGCGCGCGCAGCACCGACGAAGAGGTGCTCGAAAAGCTTGCCGAAGACTACCCGCTGCCGGCCAAGCTGCTGGAGCACCGCAGCCTGGTCAAGCTCAAGGGCACCTACACCGACAAGCTGGCCCAACTCGCGCTGCCGCGCACGGGGCGGGTGCACACCCACTATGCGCAGGCCGTGGCCGTCACCGGGCGCCTGTCGAGCAACGACCCGAACCTGCAGAACATCCCCATCCGCACGCCCGAAGGCCGGCGCGTGCGCGAGGCCTTCGTGGCGCCTGCGGGCAGCGTGATCGCCAGCGCCGACTACTCGCAGATCGAGCTGCGCATCATGGCCCACATCAGCGGAGACCACTCGCTGCTGCATGCCTTCCATGCCGGGCTGGACGTGCACCGCGCCACCGCCGCCGAAGTGTTCGGCGTGGCGGTGGACCAGGTCACCAGCGAGCAGCGCCGCTATGCCAAGGTCATCAACTTCGGGCTCATCTACGGCATGAGCAGCTTCGGCCTGGCCAAGAACTTGGGGATAGAGACCAAGGCCGCAGCCGCCTACATCGACAAGTATTTCCAGCGCTACCCCGGCGTCAAACAGTACATGGACGAGACCAAGGCCGCCGCCAAGTCCATGGGCTATGTGGAGACGGTGTTCGGCCGGCGCCTGTACCTGCCCGAGATCAACTCGCCCAACGGCCCGCGCCGCAGCGGCGCCGAGCGCGCGGCCATCAACGCCCCGATGCAGGGCACGGCGGCCGACCTGATCAAGCTGGCCATGGTGGCCGTGCAGAAGGAGCTGGACGCACACAAGCCGCAGGTCAAGATGATCATGCAGGTGCACGATGAACTGGTGTTCGAGCTGCCCGAGGGCGAGGTGGACTGGGTGCGCAGCCACATCCCGCGCCTGATGGCCGAGGTGGCGGCACTCAAGGTGCCGTTGCTGGCCGAGGTCGGCGTAGGCCCCAACTGGGACAAGGCGCACTGAAAAGCCGCGGCGCTGGCGCATTCATTGCAAGGTAAAGAGGCATGCGCCTTCGCCACATTGAAGTCTTCAACGCCGTGATGCTCACCGGCAGCGTGAGCGCTGCCGCGCGGCTCATCAACGTCACCCAGCCTGCGGTGAGCCGCATCCTGGCGCATGCCGAGCTGCAGCTCGGGTTCGCGCTGTTCCACCGGCTCAAGGGCCGGCTGGTGCCGACCACCGAGGCACAGACGCTGTACCCGCACATCGAGCGCCTGTTTGCCCAGCTCGACGACGTGCAGCGCCTGGCGGCCAGCCTCAAGGGCGACCGGCGCGAGGGGGCGCTGCACATCCTGACCGTGCTGGCGCTGAGCTACGAGGTGCTGCCGCGCGCGCTGCGCAGCTTCCGAGCGCTGCATCCGGACGTGGACGTGGCCATCGACGCCCTGCACTCGCCGCAGATCGTCTCGGCCCTGGTGCTGCAGGAGGCGGATGTGGGCTTCGTCTTCAGCTCCATCGCCCACCCCTCGCTGAGCCAGGAGCACATCGCCGACGGCTACATGGTCTGTGTGGCGCCCAAGGGCATGCTGGACCCGGCGCTGGTGCACGCCGGCAGCGTGCACCTCACCGACCTGGCGGAAACCCCCGTGGTGCGCCTGGATGTGCGCGACCCCATCGGCACCGTGATGGGCCATGCCTGCCGCGAGGCCGGCGTGGGGCTGCGCACGGCCATCACGGTGCAGACCTACCATGCGGCGCTGGCCCTGGCACAGCACGGCCATGCGGTGGCGCTGGTCGATGCCTGCACGGCCGCCTCGGCCGACCGCAGCCAGGTCGACGTGCTGGCCCTGGCGCCGCACATCCCCGTGCCCATCCAGTCGCTGCGCACCGTCAACCGGCCGGCCTCGCTGCTGGCCAGCGCCATGGCCGCCTGCATGCGCCAGGCCGTGGCCGAGACCATGGCCAGCAAGGGCCTGCCCAGTCCCAGGCCCTGAGGACAGGTTCCGATCGTCGGGGGCGGGCGGCGCCCCCATAACTTTCCGGCATGGCCTACCCGGAGAAATGAATTGTTCAAAGCGGCGCTGAATTTCTACAGTGCGTCCACGCCCTGCGTTTGTGCATTTCTCTCCATCCCATCCCACCTGTCCCTGAAGGAAATTCCATGCAACTGTCCGCCGTCTCCCGTGCCGCCCTGCTGTCCACCAGCCTGCTGGCCGGCTCCATCGCCAGTGCCGACACGCTCAAGAAGATCGCCGACACCGGCAAGATCACGCTGGCCTACCGCGAATCGTCCGTGCCCTTCAGCTACCTGGCAGGCACCGGCCAGCCGGTGGGCTTTGCCGTGGAGATCTCGAACGCCGTGGCCGACGCCGTGAAGAAGCGCCTGAACAACCCGGCCATTAAGGTCGAGCTGCAGCCCGTGACCTCGCTCAACCGCATCCCGCTGGTGCAGAACGGCACGGTGGACCTGGAATGCGGCTCCACCACCAACAACAGCGTGCGCGGCAAGGACGTGCAGTTCGCCACCAACTACTTCTACACCGGCACGCGCCTCTTGACCAAGAAGAGCTCGGGCATCAAGGGCTTTGGCGACCTGGCCAAGCGCAAGATCTCCACCACCTCGGGCACCACCAACGCCCAGGTGGTGCGCAAGTACGACCGCGACAACAAGCTCGACATGGAAGTGCTGATGGGCAAGGACCACGAGGATTCGCTGCTGCTGGTGGACACCGGCCGGGCCGAGGCCTTCGCCATGGACGACATCCTGCTCTACGGCCTCATGGCCAACGCGCGCAACCCGGCCGAGTGGGACGTGGTGGGCGAGGCGCTGCAGGTCGAGCCCTATGCCTGCATGCTGCGCAAGGACGACCCGCAGTTCCAGGCCCTGGTCAACGGCGTCATCGGCGCCATGATGAAGTCCGGCGAGTTCGAGAAACTTTACACCAAGTGGTTCATGTCGCCCATCGCGCCACGCGGCCAGAACCTCAGGCTGCCCATGGGCAAGGAGTTGCGCGACAACCTCACGGCCCAGAGCGACAAGCCGGCCCTCTGAAGGGAGCCACCGAGCATGTTGGCAAGCCATCGCCCCGCCACGCAGACGGTGGGCATCCTGGGCGGCATGGGGCCGGCTGCGGGCGCGGATTTCGCGCGCCTGTTCGTGCAGGCCTGCGGCGAGCGCATGGCGCAGTTGGGCATTCCCGTGCACGACCAGGCCTACCCCGAGCACTGGCTGGCACAGGTGCCCATTCCCGACCGCACGAATGCCCTGGGCGACACGCGCCTGGGCGCGCACCAGCCCGCCGAGCCCATGCTGCAGGCTACCGGCCGCCTGGCGGCGCTGGGCGCCCGCGCCGTCGCCATTGCCTGCAATACCGCCCATGCCTGGCATGGTTTGCTGCAGCAGCGCTTTCCGCAGTTGGTGGTGCTGCATGGCGTGCAGGAGGTGGTGGCCGGCCTCGCTGCGCGCCAGGTGCGCAGCGTGGGCCTGCTGGCCACGCGCGGCGCCTATGACGCCGGGCTGTACCAGGGCGAGCTGGAGCGCGTGGGCATCGCCTGCTGCCTGCCGACCCTGGCCGAACGCGAACAGCTCATGCAGGGCATCTACGACGGGGTCAAGGCCGGCGACTATGCCCTGGCACGCCAGCGCTTCGGGGCGGTGGCGCTCGCGCTGCAGCAGCGCCATGGCATCGGCACCCTGGTCATGGGCTGCACCGAGATACCGCTGGCGCTGGAGGAGGGGCCGGCGCTGCCCGGCCTGGCGCTGGTCAACCCCTCGGCCGTGCTGGCGGCGGCGCTGGCGCGGCAGGCCTATCTGGAGGCGGTGCAGGTGCCGTGAATGCCCGGCGGCCGTCGTGCAATGACAGACGGGTGGCACCGTCTTTTGGAACGCACTGGCAGCGCCCACCCAAACCGCCTAGACTGCGCGCTCGCCTTGTCCCATTTACCTTTGGAGATCGACGATGCTGAGCGATGACCACCGACTGGATACCGAGGCCCTGGTGCCCGGCCGCACCACCGAAGCCGGCGCCACGCGCCGCCTGGCTCTGCAGACGGCCCTGGGCCTGGGCTATGCCGCCGCAGCCACGCCGCTGATGGCGCAGACGGCCATCGCCACCCCGGCCGACGGCCTGACGGCGGGCGAGGTCAGCTTCACCGTGGGCGGCTTCAAGGTGCCCGCCTACCGCGCCGCGCCTGCCGGCAAGACCGGCCTGCCCGTGGTGCTGGTGATCCAGGAGATCTTTGGCGTGCACGAGTACATCGCCGACACCTGCCGCCGTTTCGCCAAGGCCGGCTACCTGGCCATCGCCCCGCAGCTCTATGCGCGCCAGGGCGATGCCTCCAAGTACACCGAGGCCGCCAAGCTCATGGCCGAGCTGGTGTCCAAGGTGCCCGATGCGCAGGTGATGGCCGACCTCGACGGCGCCGTGGCCTGGGCCACGGCCAACGGCGGCGACGCGGCACGCATCGGCATCACCGGCTTTTGCTGGGGTGGCCGCATCACCTGGCTGTACGCAGCGCATGGCCCGGTCAAGGCCGGCGTGGCCTGGTACGGCCGCCTCGTGGGCCAGGCCAGCGACCTCACGCCCAAGCACCCCGTGGACATCGCGCCCATCCTCAAGGCGCCGGTGCTCGGCCTGTACGGCGAAAAAGACACCGGTATCCCCCTTGACACGATTGATAAGATGAAAGCAGCCCTGGCCGGTGGCACTGCCGCCGCCAAGGCTTCGGAATTCGTGGTGTACCCCGACGCGCCGCATGCCTTCCACGCCGACTACCGCCCCAGCTACCGCAAGGAAGCGGCCGATGATGGCTGGAAGCGGGCGCTGGCCTGGTTCAAGGCAAATGGCGTCGTCTGACCGGCCGCTCTCCTACAATCAGCCGCCCCTGCATTCAAGGGGCGGCTTTTTTTGAGCCCGTGGTGCCACCCGATTGACACAAGAATCAATCCCTATCGCTCAATGGACGGGCACGTAAAGCTATGACTCTGATAGCAATCATTTTGGCCACCCTGGCTGCCGGCATCGGCAGCGTGTGGCTGGCCGCGCTGCTGATGCGCCTGGGGCTTGGGGGCCGCAGCGACAGCGTGGGTC
The DNA here is from genome assembly GCF_034519795.1 of Acidovorax sp. GTDB lineage: Bacteria > Pseudomonadota > Gammaproteobacteria > Burkholderiales > Burkholderiaceae_C > Acidovorax. The sequence goes on along the minus strand of NZ_JAXHOB010000032.1, from coordinate 60,614 downwards.
CCCAGCACCTCTTGAGCCTGGCGGCCGGCGCGCTGCTGGCCACGGCCTTCATGCACCTCTTGCCCGAGGCGTTCGAGAGCCAGGCCGGAGCGCACGATCTGTTTGCCACGCTGCTGATCGGCGTGGTGTTCTTCTTCCTGCTGGACAAGGCGGAGCTCTGGCACCATGGCCATGAGCACAGCCATGCGGCCCCCGAGCCGGCCCCGCACGGGCACGCAGAGCACGAGCACGGCCATGGGCACCACCACCACGACCACGGCGCCCCCCGCACCGGCGGCTGGGCCGTGCTCACGGGCGACAGCGTGCACTGTTTTGGTGACGGCATCCTGATCGCATCGGCCTTCATGGCCGACATCCGGCTGGGCATGATCGCCGCCGTCTCGGTGCTTGCGCACGAGGTGCCGCACCACATGGGCGACCTGGTGGTGCTGCGCCAGACCAGCCCGAACCGGCGCATGGCGCTGGTCAAGGTGTCGCTGGCGGGCGCCGTCACGGCACTGGGCGGCATCGTCGGCTACTACCTCGTGGGGCAACTGCAGGACCTGCTGCCCTACTTCCTGGCCGTGGCGTCGAGCAGTTTCATCTACGTCGCCCTGGCCGACCTGATTCCCCAACTGCAAAAGCGCCTGTCTGCGCGCGAAACCGTGGCGCAGATCGCCTGGCTGATTGCCGGCATGGTCATCGTCACCCTCGTCAGCGGCGCGGCCCATGCGCATTAGAGAGGCACCCCCTGAGTCGCTTCGCGCCTTCCCCCTCTCTCTCCTCGCTGCGCGAGTCGGGAGGGGGGCGCTCCCAGCGCGGCGAGGCGGCCCTTGCGCGGGAGCACTGGCCTGGGCTGTGGCACTTCAACGGCTGCGAACGGTGGCTGGCGAGGAACTGAAAGACAAGAATCGATGATTACGATTTACCACAACCCCCGTTGCGGCACCTCGCGCAACACCCTGGCCCTGCTGCAGGAGCGTGGCGTGGAGCCCGAAATCGTCGAGTACCTCAAGACCCCGCTGGACCGCGCCGCGCTGCAGGCGCTGGTCGCGGCCATGGGTGTGCCGGTCATCGACGTCGTGCGGGCCAAGGAAGCGGTGTTTGCCGAATTGAAGCTGGGCGAGCCGGGCGTGACCGACGCGCAGCTCATCGACGCCATGGTGGCCCACCCCATCCTCATGAATCGGCCCATCGTCGCCACGCCGCTGGGCACACGGTTGTGCCGGCCTGCAGAGACGGTGCTGGAGATCCTCTAACCGCAGGTCAGCGCGCCAATTCTTCGCGCACGGCCGCCACCTGCCGGCGCGAGACGGTGAGCACCTCCGTCATGCCCTGCAGCCGCACGGCCCAGCCATCGCCCTCCTCGGGGTCGTAGTGCTTTTCGAGCGCGCGCACGGCGCGCCGGGCCACCAGCGCATTGCGGTGGATGCGCAAGAAGCGCGTCGGGTAGCGCGCCTCCAGCTCGCTCAGGGCGCCGTCCATGATGTAGCTGCGCGTGGCGGTGCGCACCGTCACGTACTTCTGCTCGGCCTTGAAATACAGCACCTCGGCCAGCGGCAGGCGTTCGGTGCGGCCCCGGTCCTGGATCACCAGCGCCTCGCCATCGGCGGCCGAAGGGGCCACCGGGCTGTGCGTGGGGCGGGTGGTGCGTTGCACCTTGGCCAGTGCCTGCTGCAGGCGTTCGCGCCGCACCGGCTTGGTGAGGTAGTCCACGGCGTCGAGCTCGAAGGCATTCACCGCGTGGTCGGCATGGGCCGTGACGAAGACCACGGCCGGCGGCCGGGCCAGCGCCTGCAGCGCATGCGCCAGGCCCAGGCCGTCCTGGCCGGGCATGTGGATGTCCAGCAGCACCAGGTCGAAGGCGCTACCCCCGGTGGGCCCCAGCAGGGCCATGGCCTCGCCGGCGTTGCCGGCTTCGGACACGGTGGTGTGCAGTGTCTCGGCGCAATCGCCCAGCAGGGTGCGCAGGCGGCTGCGGGCCAGGGCTTCGTCGTCAACGATGAGGATGTTCATGGCGCGGCATTGCGGGTAGGGGCGGAAGGGGGCGGGGTAGAGGAGGGGGGCGTCGCGGGCCGGCCGTGCCGCCTCGGGCGCCGGGATACGCGGGCCGGCGCGCTCTGGACGGGCAGGGAGATGCGCACCTGGTAGAGGCCATCGAGCACCCCGGCCGTGAACTCGCCCTGCACATCATGCAGCAGGGCCAGGCGCGCACGCACGTTGGCCAAGGCGATGCCATGGCCGCGCGGCACATCGTGGTAGCGGATGTCGCTGGCGGGCAGGGTGTTGGTGATGCGCACCACCACGCGGTTGCCGCGCAGCTCGGTCATCACCTTGAGCTTGCCGCCGCGCGGGCTGGGTTCCACGCCGTGCTTGACGGCGTTTTCCACCAGCGGCTGCAGCAGCAGGGGCGGCAGGCGGGCGCTGTCGGTGCGCGGGTCCAGGCTCCACTGCACCTGCAGGCGCTTGCCAAAGCGCACCTCCTCGATGCCCAGGTAGCGGCGCGCCAGGGTGATCTCCTCGGCCAGCGTGGTCGATTCGCCCTGCTCGACGAGCGCCACGCGAAACAGGTCGCTCAGGTCTTCCAGAAGCGATTCGGCCTTGGCGGGCTCCTTGCGCACCAGCGCGATCGCGCTGTTGAGCGTGTTGAACAGAAAGTGCGGGCGAATGCGCGACTGCAGCTCGGTCAGGCGGGCCGTGGTGGCCGCCGGGGTGCGCCCGCGCGCACGCAGCACCAGGGCCGCCACCAGCAGGGCCGCGAGCAGGGCCCCCGTGGCGGCACTGGCCACCCAGGGCGAGCGCTCGGCCACACCGGCCAGCGTGAGCATGGCGCAGGCATACAGGCCCGCCAGCGCCCCCAGGGCCACGCCGGCCGCATACTGCTGGCCCGTGCCCAGGCCCTGCAGCACGGTCTTCAAGCTGCAGGCCGTGATCAGCCAGGCCAGGGTGGCCGGCAGTGCGCCGCCCGTCACCAGGGCCATGCTGGCCAGCCACTGCGCCGGGTCCTGGGCGCCGAACAGGGTGCCCACGCCGACCACGAGCTCGACGAACAGCACGGCCCGCAGCACCACGCCGACCTGGCAGGCGTCGAACACCAGCGCCCTTCCGGCAGCGGGCTGGCCACTGCGCGAAGGGCCTCTGGGTGGGCCGGATTCGGCCTCGGGAGGCTGGGTCGATAAAATTTGCGTGTTTTGCATTGCGGCATCCGGGCGTTCCGGGTGTCAGAACTACCGGATTATTGCCCTCCCATGTCCAACAGCCAAGCCAATAGCGCGCCGTCCGCGCCCTCCCACAACCAGCTCGACACCAAGGCCCAGGCCTGGTCGGCGCTGTTTTCCGAGCCCATGAGCGACCTGGTCAAGCGCTACACCTCCAGCGTCTTCTTCGACAAGCGCCTGTGGCAGGCCGACATCGCGGGCAGCCTGGCGCATGCCGACATGCTGGCCGCGCAAGGCATCATCAGCGCCGAGGACCATGCCTCGATAGAGCGCGGCATGGCGCAGATCAGCGCGGAAATCGAGTCCGGCGGCTTCGAGTGGAAGCTCGACCTCGAAGACGTGCACCTGAACATCGAGGCGCGCCTGACCCAGCTCGTGGGCGACGCCGGCAAGCGCCTGCACACCGGCCGCAGCCGCAACGACCAGGTGGCCACCGACGTGCGCCTGTGGCTGCGCGGCGAGATCGACCTGATCGCCGACCTGCTCAAGGAGCTGCAGGTGTCCCTGGTGGACGTGGCCGAGCAGAACGTGGAGGTCATCCTGCCGGGCTTCACCCACCTGCAGGTGGCCCAGCCCGTGAGCTTTGGCCACCACATGCTGGCCTATGTGGAAATGTTCGCGCGCGACGCCGAGCGCATGGCCGATGTGCGCCGCCGCGTCAACGTGCTACCCCTGGGCGCCGCCGCGCTGGCCGGCACCACCTACCCGCTGGACCGCGAGCGTGTGGCGCGCACCCTGGGCATGCAGGGCGTGTGCCAGAACAGCCTGGACGCCGTGAGCGACCGCGACTTCGCCATCGAATTCACGGCCGCCGCCAGCCTGTGCATGGTGCACGTGAGCCGCCTGAGCGAAGAGCTCATCATCTGGATGAGCCAGAACTTCGGCTTCATCAAGATCGCCGACCGCTTCACCACCGGCAGCTCCATCATGCCGCAGAAGAAGAACCCCGACGTGCCGGAGCTGGCGCGCGGCAAGACCGGCCGCGTGGTCGGCCACCTGATGGGCCTGATCACCCTGATGAAGGGCCAGCCCCTGGCCTACAACAAGGACAACCAGGAAGACAAGGAGCCGCTGTTCGACACCGTGGACACGCTCAAGGACACGCTGCGCATCTTCGCCGAGATGGTCGGCGGCCAGTTGAACCCCGCCACGGGCAAGAAGGAGGGCGGCATCACCGTCAACGCGCCCGCCATGGAGCAGGCCGCGCTCAAGGGCTATGCCACCGCCACCGACCTGGCCGACTACCTGGTCAAGAAGGGCCTGCCGTTCCGCGATGCCCACGAAACCGTGGCCCACGCCGTGAAGGCCGCCGTCTCGCACCAGGTGGACCTGTCCGAGCTGCCGCTGGCCGTGCTGCAGGGCTTTCACCCGCAGATCGAGAAGGACGTGTTCGACGCGCTGAGCCTGCGCGGTTCGCTCAATGCGCGCAACACCCTGGGCGGCACGGCACCTGCCCAGGTGCGCGCCCAGTTGGCGCGCCACCGCGCACGGCTGGGCTGACGCCTTCTGGGCGTGCTTCTTGCATGGGATGGATGCCGCAGGCGGCTGCGCATGACAGCGCCGCCGCCTGCGGCTACGATCCCTGCCTGTTGCACCTGATGACCCATCCGCTGGAGCCCTTCGCATGACCTCGCCCCGCCGCCGCCTTCTCCTGAACACCCTGCGCACCGGTGCGCTGCTGCTGGGCCTTGCGGCCACAGGCCTGGCCTCGGCCCAGCCCAAGCCGATCCGGCTGCTGGTGGGTTTTCCGGCCGGCGGTGGTACCGATGCCATCGCGCGCACCCTGGCCGAGAAGCTCAAGGACGAGCTCGGCACCTCGGTGGTGGTGGAGAACAAGCCCGGTGCAGGCGGGCAGATCGCCGCCCAGACCCTCAAGGCCGGCCCGGCGGACGGCACGGTGTTGTTTCTCACCCACGACCACTCTATCTCCATCCTGCCCCAGGTGGTGAAGAACGCCGGCTTCGATCCCGCGCGTGATTTCATCCCAGTGGTCGGCATCGCCACCTTCGTGAACGCCTTCGCTGTCTCGGGCGGTACGCCCGCCAAGTCGTTCAGCGAGTACGTCGCCTGGGTCAAGGCGGCAGGTGGCGGCAAGGGCGCCGTGGGCATCCCTGCCCCCGCGTCCACCCCAGAATTCCTGGTGAAGCTGGTGGGCGGCAAGTTCGGCATCGACCTGGTGTCGGCACCCTACCGGGGCAGCGCGCCCATGATGGCCGACATGCTGGGCAACCAGATCGGTGCCGGCGTGGCCTCCATCCCCGACTTCATCGAGAACCACAAGGCCGGCAAGGTGCGCGTGGTGGCCGTGCTGGGCAAGGCCCGCCAGGCCGCCATGCCCGACGTGCCCACCTTCGACGAGCTGGGCCTCAAGGGCTTCGAAGACCTGCCCTACTACGGCATCTATGCCCCCACCGGCACGCCGCAGAAGTTCGTCACCGACTTTTCGAACGCCGTGGCCAAGGTCATCGCTATGCCCGAGGTGCGCGACCACCTCACCGCCATGGGCCTGACCGTGGGCCACATGTCGCCCACGCAGTTCGCCGCGCGCGAAAAGGCCTACACCGCTGCCTGGACCAAGATCATCAAGGACACCGGCTTCGTGGCCCAGTAATCCGTCTGCCGGAGCAGGCAGGCACCGCCCACCCCCACCCATGCCTAACGCCCGCCTGCCCGCCCACTGGCGCCAGTCCCGCTACCTGCCCTTGATCGTGGGCCTGTGCAGCGGCGCGCTGGCCATGCTGCTGGCCTGGGTGGTGATCGATATCTCGCACACCAAGGCGCGCACCGAGATCGTGGCCCGCGGGCAGACGCACCTGCTCGAAATCCGCGACCGCCTGGACCGCCAGCTGCAGAGCACGCTGTCGGTGCCCGAAACCGTGGCTGCCTTCGTGGCCGCGCAAGGCCATATGCCGCCCGAGATCTTCGCCTCGGTGGTCGGGCGGCTGCTGGAAAGCCAGCGCAACATCCGCAACCTGGCGCTGGCACCGGACAACGTCATCAGCGACATCTATCCGCGCCTGGGCAACGAGAAGGCCCTGGGCCTGCGCTACCTGGACAACCCGCAGCAGCGCGGCGCCGTGGAGCGCGCCATCCAGACCCGCCGCACGGTGGTGGCCGGGCCCATCCCGCTGGTGCAGGGTGGGCTGGGCATCGTGAGCCGCACGCCGGTGTTCCTGTCGGGCGTGCCGGGTGCGGCCGCCGTGGCCGAGCCGCGCTACTGGGGCATCGTCTCGCTGGCCGTGAACGCCGACACCCTGTTCACCGACGTGGGGCTCAACACCGAACAGATGGGTTTCCAGGTGGCTGCGCGCGGCCTCGATGCCATGGGCGCCCAGGGGGCCGTGTTCGTGGGCCGCGCCGGCCTCTTCGACGAAAAGCCGGTCACGCTCGACGTGCCCCTGCCCGGGGGCGGCAGCTGGATCCTGGGTGCCGTGCCGGTCGGTGGCTGGAAGGCCGCCGGCAGTGCACCTGCGCTGGTGGTGACGCTGTCGTACGTGTTCGCGGTGCTGCTGGGGCTGCTCAGTGCCTGGCTGGTGCGGGCCCACCAGCAGGTGCTGGCGCTGGCCAGCCACGACCGCCTCACCGGGCTGCCCAACCGCCGCCTGTTCGAGGATCGCCTGTCCCAGGCCGTGCTGGCGGCCTACCGTGACCGCCGGGCCGGCGCGCTGCTGTTGATGGACCTCGATGGCTTCAAGGCCGTCAACGACAGCATGGGCCACGGTTGCGGCGACCAGGTGCTGGTGCGCGCAGGCCAGCGCCTGGCGGGGCTCGCGCGTGCCAACGACACGGCGGCACGGCTCGGGGGCGACGAGTTCGCGCTGGTGTTGAATGCGGTGACGTCGCCGCAGGCCGCGATGGAAATCGCCCAGCGAGCCATCCAGGACATGCTGGCGCCCATCGGCCTGGACAACGGCGAGCATGTGCGCATCGGTGTCAGCATCGGCGTGGCCGTGTTCCAGGGCGACGCGGCCGAGGCCCTGCCCGCGCTGATCGACCGCGCCGATCAGGCACTGTACGCCAGCAAGCGCACCGGCAAGGGCAAGGCCACGCTGGCCGCCTCGGCCGAACTGCACACCTATGCGACGCAGCCGCTGAACAGCTCCACCATGCCGTGAACCATCCATTCGGATGGCTCTTGCAGTGTCCATGGCTGGCTGTGCGCGAGGGCCCCACCGAATTTGTAAAACATGGGTTGGCTGCGGTGAAACTGCCGAAAATGGCCCCATCTGATAACGATGTGCCACTTCCTGGAGCCCCTGCCATGAAGCGATTTCCCCGCCTCTCCCAGCTCGCCCGGCGCCTTGCGCTGTCGGGGGTGCTGGTGTCGAGCACGGCCGTAGTGCACCCCGCGCCCGTGGGTCCATCGGGCGCGGGGCCCGGGCCCAAGACCACGCAGTCCTCATCGGCCTCCCACTATGCCCGCTGGCAAGCCAGCATGGATGCATTTGCCGCAGCCGACAAGGCCCAGGCCCCTGCCGAGGATGGGGTGCTCTTCGTGGGCAGCTCCACCATCCGCTTCTGGACACAGCTGCCGCAGGACTTTCGCGACGTGCCGGTGGTCATCAACCGTGGCTTCGGTGGCTCCACCATGGCCGATTGCCAGTACTTCGTCAAGCAACTGGTGCTGCAGTACCGCCCGCGCCAGGTGTTCGTCTATGCGGGCGACAACGACCTGGCCGAAGGCCGCTCGCCCCAGCAGGTGCTCGACAGCTTCGAGGGCTTCGTGGCTGCCGTGCGCGCCGAACTGCCGGACACGCGCATCGCCTACATCTCGATCAAACCGAGCCCCTTGCGCGCCGAGCTGATGCCCAGGGCGCGCGAAGCGAATGCGTTGCTGGCCGCCTATGTGCGCACCTTGCCCAACAGCGATTACATCGACATCTTCACCCCCATGCTCGACCTGCAGGGTGCGCCCCGGGCCGAACTCTTCGGGCCGGACCGCCTGCACCTGAGCGGTGCGGGCTACCGGCTGTGGCGCTCGGTGATTGCGGACTATGTGGGGCGTGGCCGGGCCACGATGCAGGCCGGCTCGGACCGGGCTGCCGAGAAAGCCACGGAAACAGCAGCGGCTGTGCCGGCGGCTGCTGCCGTCCAGGTCAGCACCGGCCGCTGAAAGCCCGCTCCTTCATCCCGCCATCGCTTTCGCCTTGGGCGGATCTTGCCGTGCGGGACGGCGCTGGCGGGTACATCGGCGGGCGCTTCTGGCCCGGGGCCAACACGGCGGGCGGCGCGGCGTCTTCCTTCTGTTGGCGTTCAAGCCACAGGGTCGCCCGTGCCACCGCATAGAGCACGCCGAAGCAGGCGGCCAGCAGGGCGATGTCCTGCAGCCAGGGCCGCTCGTATTTCGCACCCAGCCCCGCCAGCACCAGGAGCACCAGCACCAGGTGGGCGCAAAACACCGGCAGCGAGGCCGATCCCAGCGTCTCAAGCCAGCGCTGCCTCGGCATGCTGCGGGCCAGCCCGGGGCCGTAGTGGATGGCGAGCAGCAACAATGCGAAGAGGTTGATCATGCGCATGGGCCCCAGGGCCCACTTGTCGAACCAGGGGTTGAACGCGGCGTATGGACCCTCGGGATGGAACGGTATTTGCCCGACCAGATGGCGCCACCCCAGCAGGAAAATGGCCAGTGCAATGGCCAGCAGCACCGACCAGCGCGGAAACGTGAACGCCGGCGCGTTCGGGTCGTTGCGCGTGGCGCCCATCCACAGCCCCAGCATCCACAGGAACTGCCAGCTCCACATCACGAAGGCGCCGGTCTCGCTGAACGGCACGGGCAGCGGCACGATGGCGTTGATGCCGTCATAGACCCAGTGCGACAGTCCGAACTGGGCCAGCAACCACAGCAGCCCGCTCACCACCATCACCGGCCGCCAGCCCCAGACGAAGGCCAGCACCATCACCCAGGGGCTGGCCAGCATGAACAGCACATACAGCGGCAGAATGTCGAGGAGCGGCGGCTCGTAGAGCAGCAGCAGGCCACCCACCAGCGCGGTGAACGGCTGCTGGATGTAGAAGTTCAGCAGGTCCACCACGGCCGGCTGTTCGATGCGGATGCCGATGAAGGCGATCACCGTGAACAGGAACAAGAGCAGTGCCGCATGGCAGGCGTAGATCTTGAGGGCCCGGCGCCAGAAGGCGTGGTGCATCTCGGCCACGCTCTTGCGCCAGGCCACCCGGCCGTAGACCATGCCGGCCATGTAGGCCGAGAGCAGCACGAAGCCCTCGGCCGCCGACACGAAGCCGAAGGGCTGGCCCAGAGGCGAGGTGAGGCGCGTGGGCAAGTGCGTCACCGTCATCAGCAGCAGCATCAGCCCCCGGGCTGCATCGATTTCCCAGCTGCGCTGGGAGGGGGCAGGGGCGGGGGGCATGGCGCGCTTGCTCAGGCGAGGGTGCGCAGCGTCGGCTCGCGGTCCCACTGCCGTGTCTGCGCGGCAGCAATGAAGGCCTTGCTGTCCTTGGGATCCACCACGCCGGCGTCGGGCTCTATGCCGGCCGCCTGCACGATGGCCTGCGATCCCGGGCAGGCGCCGATCGCCTTGAGGTGGCCGAAGGCATCGCGGAACCAATCCACGGCCGCGGCCTCGCGAGAGAGTTTGTTGCCCATCTCGGTCGAGAGGATGGAGGCCACGGCATCGAACACGGTGGACGGCGTGCCGGCCAGTTGTCCATCGGCGGGCAGGCGGCTGCCATCGTCCATCGTGGCACCGCCCACCTTGGGGGCGACGATCTTCACCGTGGCGCCGGCCTTCTCCACGGCCTTCTTGAAGGCGGCCACCGACTTGGCGTTGGATCCGTCGTCCACCAGCAGGCCCACGCAGCGGCCTTCGAGCGTGGGCTTCATGCGGTCAATGATGCGCAGCGCGGGCGACAGCGGCAGGTCCTGGGGCTCCACGGCAGTGGGCGGCGCAGGGGGCAGGGCGTCCATGCCCAGACCATCTGCCACGCGCTGGGCCAGGGCGGCGTCCACATGCTGCAGATGCCCCACCACCGCCTCGCGCACGTGCACCGTGGCCACCTTGGACAGCTCGAACACGATGGCCGAGGCCATGTGCGCCTGCTCCACCTCGCTCTGGCTGCGATAGAACATGCGCGCCTGGCTGTAGTGGTCGGCAAAGCTCTCGGCGCGCACGCGGCCCTTGGCACCATCGTCGGCCGGGCGCTCGGCAAAGTGTTTGAAGCCCTGCGCCAGCGAGGCGCGCGGCGTGTCGCCCTGCAGGCTGCTGGGCTCGTAGTTCACCCGGCCCTTGGGCACCTGCATCTGCATGTGTCCATCGCGCTGCATGTTGTGGAACGGGCACTTGGGCGCGTTGACCGGGATCTGCGCGAAATTCGGACCGCCCAGGCGCGACAGCTGCGTGTCCAGGTACGAGAACAGCCGGCCCTGCAGCAGCGGGTCGTTGGAGAAATCCACGCCCGGTGGCACGTTGGCGGGGCAGTAGGCGACCTGCTCGGTCTCGGCAAAGAAGTTGTCGGGCCAGCGGTTGAGCACCATGCGGCCAATGGTGCGCAGGGGCACCAGTTCCTCGGGGATCAGCTTGGTGGCATCCAGGTGGTCGAACGGGAACTTTGCCGCGTCTTCCTCGGTGAACAGCTGCACGGCAAAGTCCCACTCGGGGTAGTTGCCGGCCTCGATGGCCTCGAACAGGTCGCGGCGGTGGAAATCGTTGTCCGCCGCCTGCAGCTTCACGGCCTCGTCCCACACCGTGGACTGGATGCCGAGCTTGGGCCGCCAGTGGAACTTCACGAAAGTGCTTTTTCCTTCGGCGTTGACCAGGCGGAAGGAATGCACGCCGAAGCCCTCGATCATGCGCAGGCTGCGCGGGATGGTGCGGTCGCTCATGGCCCACATCACCATGTGCAGGGTTTCGGGCATCAGCGAGACGAAGTCCCAGAAGGTGTCGTGTGCGCTGCCCGCCTGGGGGTAGCCACGGTCGGGCTCCATCTTCACGGCGTGCACGAGGTCGGGGAACTTCATCGCGTCCTGGATGAAGAACACCGGAATGTTGTTGCCCACGATGTCCCAGTTGCCCTCTTGCGTGTACAGCTTGACGGCGAAGCCGCGCACGTCGCGCGGTGTGTCCACCGAACCGGCGCCGCCGGCCACGGTGGAAAAGCGCGTGAACACCGGGGTCTGCACGCCCACTTCGGTCAGCACGCGCGCGGTGGTGAACTCGGCCAGCGATTCGGTCAGCTCGAAGTAGCCGTGTGCGGCCGTGCCGCGGGCATGCACGATGCGCTCGGGAATGCGCTCATGGTCGAAGTGCGTGATCTTCTCGCGCAGGATGAAGTCTTCGAGCAGCGTGGGGCCGCGTGGCGTGTCGCGCAGCGAGTTCTGGTTGTCGGCGATCGGAATGCCCTGCTGGGTTGTCATCACCGGGTGATCACCGCCCGCTTGTTGTTGCAATTCGTCACCATTGCCGCGCTGGGTGTCGGGGGACGGGGTGGTGCTAGGGGTCGAACGTGGCTTATCCGCAGTGCTGCGGATGGCTGGGGACTTGGCCATGGATGCTCCAGAAATGGGGGTGGGGTCAAAAGGCATCTTTCCCGAGGGCACCACAGGCGGGGGTAGGACCACGAGCCGTCCTCCTGTCGGCAGTGCAAAAACGGCGGTTGCGTGAAGTGGCGCACGCTCTGGATACGTAAGTGCTTGCAACGCAGGCCTGCATGCCATGCGCTTTTGTTACGCTTGCCAGTTCCTTTGGAGGGGATCGCGTGAAAGCCAAGAACTGGATGTTTGCTGCCGGCCTGTCGCTGGCCACCATGGGTGCGGCCCATGCCCTGCAGATCACGAGCCTGTCCCCCCAGGGCGAGGTCGCGCGCGTGCGCCAAGTGGTGGCCAAGTTCGATGCGGCCGCCGTCAATTTTGGCGACCCCAAGGCGCCCGCGCCGCTCACGCTGAGCTGCAGCGATGCCGCAGCCACCAAGGGCAATGGCCGCTGGACGGGCGAGAAGGAGTGGGTGTTCGACTTCGAGAACGACCTGCCTCCCGGGGTGCGCTGCACTGCGGCGGTCAAGACCGGTTTCAAGTCGGCCACCGGCACGGCGCTGACGGGCCCCACCAGCTTCCAGTTCAACACCGGCGGGCCCTTCGTGCAGAACATGCGGCCTGGCACCTACCAGGAGCTCGACGAGGAACAGGTCTTCGTACTGCAGCTCAACGGGCCGGCGACGCTCGAAAGCGTGCAGGCCAACACCTGGTGCGCGCTCGATGGGGTGGGTGAGAAGGTTCCCGTGCGCCTGGTCGAAGGCAGCCAGCGTGCCGAGATCCTTAAGTCCCTGGGACTGGACAGGCGTGCCGCGCAGCAGCCCCTGCAGTACGTGAGCCTGGCCTGCAACCGGCGCCTGACTTCGGGCTCGCGCATGCAGTTCGTCTTCGGCAAGGGCGTGGCCACGCCAAGCGGCGTGGCCAATGCGGTCGAAAAGCGCTTTGCCTACAAGGTGCGCGAGCCCTTTTCGGCCGAGTTCACGTGCGAGCGCGAGAACGCGCAGGCCGCCTGCCTGCCGATCCGCCCGATGGCGCTGTCCTTCAACGCGCCGCTGTCGCGCAAGCTGGCGGCCGGCATCCGCCTGAAATCAGGCAAGGAAACCTTGAAGCCGCAGCTCGAAGGCGGTGCGGACGAGGACAAGAACCCCGATTCCGTGGTCACCAGCCTGCAGTTCACCGCACCGCTGGCCGAGAACACGCAGTTCACCATCGAGCTGCCCAAGGATTTCCAGGACGCCTCGGGCCGCACGCTTCGCAACGCCGACAGCTTCCCGCTCAAAGTGGCCACGGGCGGCATGCCGCCGCTGGCCAAGTTCGCGGCCGCGCCCTTCGGCATCGTCGAGCGCTTCGCCGAGGGCCCCGAGGGCCCGGCATTGCTGCCCGTCACGCTGCGCAACGTGGAGGCGGCCCTCAAGGTGCAGGGCCTGCAGGCGGGCAGCGGCACGCCTGCGGCCCCTGCCGGCAAGGTCAGCACCCTGCGGCCCACCAGCGACTCGGACATCATTGCCTGGTTCCGCAAGGTCAAGCGCTACGACAACTACCATGTCGACCGCAAGGAAGCGCGCCGCGACACCAGGGGCCCGTTGCCCAAGGTGATCGACAACGAGCGCGACTACGTGCAGTCGCGCATGGTCTCGCTGCTCGGCGGCCAGGGCGGCGTGAAGATGCTGGAGCTGCCCAAGCCCGCGAGCAACGACCCGCGCCCCTTCGAGGTGGTGGGCATCCCGCTCACGCCCGGCTTCCACGTGGTGGAGATCGCCTCGCCAAGGCTCGGCAGCTCGCTGCTCGACGAGCGCCATGGCGACGCCCGCACCATGTACGTGCGCACTTCGGCGCTGGTGACCAACCTGGGCGTGCACTTCAAGCTCGGCCGCGAGAACGCACTGGCCTGGGTGACCAGCCTGGACAAGGGCCAGCCCGTGGCCGGCGCCACGGTGCGGGTGTCCGACTGCAGCGGCCGTGAACTGGCCACCGGCACCACCAATGCCCAGGGCGTGGCCAGCCTCGAAGGCCTGTCCTCGGATCCGGAAATGTGCGGCGAGGAGGGCGAGCGCGCCTACTTCGTCAGCGCGCGCAGCAAGGGCGCCGACAACGTCGAGGACATGGCCTTCACCTGGAGCGACTGGCAGCGCGGCATCGAGCCCTGGCGCTTCAACGTGCCCACCAGCAGCGAGGCCAATCCCGACGAACGCGCCCACACCATCTTCGACCGCACCCTGTTCCGGGCGGGCGAAACGGTGTCGATGAAGCACCTGCTGCGCACCGAGACGCGCAAGGGCTTCGACATTCCCGAAAGCCGGCCCGCCACGCTGGTGATCACCCACATCGGCAGCGGCCAGCAGTACACCCAGCCCCTGGCCTGGCGCAGCACGGCCACGGGCGGTTTCAGCGCGCAGAGCAGCTTTGCCGTGCCGCCTGCGGCCAAGCTCGGCATGTACTCGGTGGAGCTGCGCAACGCGGGCGGCAGCGAGCGCAGCTTCAGCTCGGGCCAGTTCCGCGTGGAAGAATTCCGCCTGCCGGTGCTGGAAGGGCGCATTGCGCCCGCCGACAAGAAGGCCCTGGTGCGCGTGCGCTCCGTGCCCACGGACGTGCAGATCAACTACGTGGCCGGCGGTGGCGCAGCCAACCTGCCGGTGCGCGTGTCGGCCATGGTGCGCAGCAAGTCCCTGCAGTACAACGACTACGACGCCTTCAGCTTCAACCCGCCGCGCAAGCGTGGCCAGTCGGGCAACGGCAACAGCGACGATGAAGAGGCCGCCGCCAGCCAGGACAGCCGCGTCATCGCCGACAAGCTGCCCGTGACGCTGGACCGCAATGGCGCCGGCAAGGTCACCATCGACAACGTGCCCCAGGGGCGCCAGCCGCAGGACCTGGTGATGGAGGCCACCTACGCCGACCCCAATGGCGAAGTGCAGACCCTGCGCAGCACGCAGACCGTGTGGCCTGCGGGCGTGGTGGCCGGCATCAAGACCGAGGGCTGGGTCTCTGCCAAGCAGAAGATCCGCTTCCAGGCCCTGGCGCTGCAGCACAACGGCACTGCGGCGGCCGACGTGCCCCTGCAGGTCAAGGCCATGGCGCGCATCACCACCACCACGCGCAAACGCATGGTGGGCGGCTTCTACAGCTACGACAACCAGACCGAGACCAAGGACCTGGGCACCGTCTGCAGCGGCAAGAGCGACAGCCGCGGCCTGCTGCTGTGCGAATCCAGGCTCGACGAGGCCGGCGAGGTGGAGCTGGTGGCGATCGCCAGCGACCGCGACGGCAACACCAGCGAGGCGGCGTCTTCGGTCTGGGTCACGCGCCAGGGCGAGCTGTGGTTCGGCGGTGAGGACCACGACCGCATGGACCTGCTGCCCGAGAAGAAGAGCTACCAGAGCGGCGAAACCGCCAAATTCCAGGTGCGCATGCCGTTCCGCTTCGCCACGGCCCTGGTGGCCGTGGAGCGCGAAGGCATCATCGACACCCGCGTGGTGCAGCTCAACGGCCAGGACCCGACCATCGAGCTCAAGATCGAAGAGGGCTGGGGCCCCAACGTCTACGTGAGCGTGCTGGCCCTGCGCGGGCGACTGCGTGACGTGCCCTGGTACAGCTTCTTCACCTGGGGCTTCAAGTCGCCGCGCGAGTGGTGGAACTCGTTCTGGTACGAGGGCAAGGAGTACCAGGCCCCGACGGCCATGGTCGACCTGTCCAAGCCCGCCTTCCGCCTGGGCCTGGCCGAGATCCGCGTGGGCACCAAGGCCCACCAGATCGACGTGAAGGTCGTGGCCGACAAGGAAAGCTACCCGGTGCGCGGCAAGGCGCAGGTCACCATCACCGCCACCCTGCCCAACGGCAAACCCGCCGCCAACGCCGAGGTGGCCCTCGCCGCCGTGGACCAGGCGCTGCTGGAGCTGATGCCCAACACCAGTTGGAACGTGCTTGAAGCCATGCTGCAGCGGCGCAGCTGGGGCGTGCAGACCTCCACCGCGCAGATGGAGATCATCGGCCGGCGCCACTACGGCAAGAAGGCCGTGCCCGCCGGCGGCGGCGGCGGCCGTGCGCAGACGCGCGAGCTGCTCGAAACCCTGCTGCTGTGGGAGCCCGCGCTCAAGCTCGACGCCAATGGCCAGGCCAAGGTGACGGTGCCGCTCAACGACGCGCTCACCACCTTCAAGATCGTCGCTGTGGCCGATGCCTCGGTGGGCCTGTTCGGCACCGGCAGCACCAGCATCCGCGCCACGCAGGACCTGCAGATCATCAGCGGCCTGCCGCCGCTGGTGCGCGAGGACGACCAGTTCCGCGCCCAGCTCACGCTGCGCAACACAACCAAGGCGGCGATGAAGGTCGAGGTCTCGCCCCGCGCCACGCTGCTGGACCTGAAGCCCCAGACCATCGACATCCCCGCCGGCGAGTCGCGCGAGGTGGCCTGGAACGTGACGGCACCGGCGCAACTGGCGCAGACCCGCGCCGAAGCCATCCTCTGGGAGATCGATGCCAAGGACACGGCGAGCGGCGCGCGCGACGCGCTCAAGGCGC
Source organism: Acidovorax sp. (assembly GCF_034519795.1). GTDB lineage: Bacteria > Pseudomonadota > Gammaproteobacteria > Burkholderiales > Burkholderiaceae_C > Acidovorax. The sequence goes on along the minus strand of NZ_JAXHOB010000032.1, from coordinate 44,414 downwards.
GCCAGCGCATCATCCCGGCCATTCCGCTCACGGTGCAGCAGGCCACGCTGGTGCAGGTGGACGGCAGTTTCAACCTGGACGTGAACCCGCCGGCCGACGCACTGCCCGGCCGCGGCGGCCTGAAGATGTCGCTGCAGCCCAAGCTGGCCGAGGGCCTGCCCGGCGTGCGCGACTGGTGGGCCAACTACCCCTTCATCTGCCTGGAGCAAAAGACCAGCAAGGCCGTGGGCATGCGCGACGGCAAGCTGTGGCAGACCGTGGTGGCCCAGCTGCCCACCTACCTGGACAGCGACGGCCTGGCCAACTACTTTCCGCCGCGCGACGGCGATGCCAACCGCGGCAGCGACACGCTCACGGCCTACCTGCTGGCAGCCACGCACGAGGCCTCCAGCATCGACCCGGCCTTCGCACTGCCCGACGAGGCGCGCGCGCCCATGGAGCGGGGCCTGATCGCCTTCATCGAAGGCCGCATCCAGCGCGACTTCTGGAGCCCGCGCAAGGACCTGGACATGCGCAAGCTGGCCGCCATCGAGGCCCTGTCGCGCTACGGCAAGGCCCAGGGCCGCATGGCCAGCAGCATCACCGTGGCGCCCAACCAGTGGCCCACGCACGCGGTGATCGACTGGGTCAACGTGCTGCGCCGCGTGGCCGATGTGCCCGAGCGCGACAAGCGCCTGGCCGAGGCCATGCAGGTGCTGCGCAGCCGCCTGTCCTTCCAGGGCACCAAGCTGATCTTCAGCACCGAGCAGGACGACTACTGGTGGTGGCTGATGCAGAACGGCGACGTCAACACCGCCCGCCTGATGCTGGCCGTGATGGACGACCCGGCCTGGAAGGACGACATGGGCCGGCTGGCCAATGGCTTCATCAGCCGCCAGCAGGGCGGTGCCTGGCACACCACCACGGCCAACCTCTGGGGCGGCCTGGCCCTTGAAAAGTTCTCGGCCAGGTTCGAGGCCACGCCGGTCGCCGGCAGCACCAAGGCCACCCTGGGTGCCAACAGCGCCAGCGTCGACTGGAGCAAGGTCGAGCGCATCAAGACCTCGGATGCCAGTGGCGCCGCGCACCAGACCACCTGGTTCGGCGCACCGGCCGCTCCGGGCAATCTGCGCAACAACGGCATGTTCCTGCCCTGGGCAGCAGCGGGCGGCAAGGAGAGCCTGTCCGTGGCCCACCAGGGCACGGGCAAGCCCTGGCTCACGCTGCAATCGGTGGCCGCCATCCAGCTGAAAGCCCCCTTCGCGGCCGGTTACGCCATCAAGAAGACCATCACCCCGGTGGAGCAGGCCGACAAGTCGCTGCCCGCCGGCCAGTACACGCGCGGCGACGTGCTGCGCGTGACGCTGGAGGTCAACGCCAGCGCCGACATGACCTGGGTCGCCATCACCGACCCGGTGCCCGGCGGCGCCACCATCCTGGGCAGTGGCCTGGGCCGCGATTCCGAGATCGCCACCCAGGGCGAAAAACGCAGCGGCAGCGGCTGGCCGGCGTTCGAGGAGCGCAGCTTCGAGTCCTTCCGCAGCTACTACCAGTTCCTGCCCAAGGGCACGGTGAAGATGGAGTACACCGTGCGCCTGAACAACGTGGGCGACTTCGCGCTGCCCCCGAGCCGCGTGGAAGCCATGTACGCGCCCGAAATGTTCGGCGAGTTCCCCAACGCCCGCGTGAAGGTCGAGGCCGCCAAGTGACACCGCGTACCGCAGCGCCGCCCCGCAGGCACCGGCCATGAACGCCAGCGTCTTCGTGGAGCTGCGGTTCTGGCTGCTGGTGGCCTTCTCGCTGGTGCTGCCTGCCGGCATCTATGCGGCCCTGCTGCGCACGCGCGCCATCTCGCGCCTGGCGGTGCTGGGCTTTGGCGTGGCGCTGGTGCTCATCGCGGGCGTCGATGTCTACCTGCTGCAGAGCATGGCCGCCCTGGCCCGGCACACGCCCTCGCTGGCCGACGACTCGGTGTTCGCATCGGAGCTGTCGATCGCGCTCTACGTGCTGCCGGCCGTCTTCGGCGGCATCGGCGTCAACCTCATCTCGCATGTGCTGCTGCACCACCTGGCCGAGGCCGAGAAGCGCTTCGAGCGGGAGCATTCCGGTGGTTGAAGGGCGGCCGGCATTGGCGCGGCGTGCGCGTTGCGCCGCTGGCATGGCGATACTGCCTGTGACCGCCCATGCCCATGGAGCGGAGGTTCTGCAGGTGCTCTGCGCCCTGGCCGCCAGCTTCGGTGCGTGCCTGCTGGCGCTCTGGCTGGTGCCGGCGTTGCGGCCCCACCGCTGGATGGGTGCCCTCGGTTGCGTGCTGGGGGCGGTGGCCGCGGGCTGGGCCACCAGGGGCCTGCCATTCCAGGCGCAGCGCAGCCTGGTGACGGCGGCCATGGTGCTGGGCCCGCTGCTCGGCGCGGCGGCGGCGGTGGGCTGGCCCCTGCTGCGCAGGCGCTGCCTTCGGGGCAACGATGGCCGCTGAACCCGCGAACACGAGGCCTTGGCAGCCTGCTTGCGGCGGGCGCGCGCTTGGTCTGCTCGTGGCGTTCTGGGGCCTCTTTGCCAGTCCGCTGCCCGCGCACGCCATCCCCAGCTTCGCCGAGGTGCGCCAGGATTTCAGGCCCTCCGACACCCTCGTCCTCTCGCAGGAGGGCGAGGTGGTGCAGCGCCTGCGCACCGATGCCACGGTGCGCCGCGGCCAGTGGGTGCCGCTGGCCGATGTGTCGCCCGCGCTGCGTGCGGCCCTGGTGCTCAGCGAGGACAAGCGCTTTTACGAACACAGCGGGGTGGACTGGCGTGCGGCCTCGGCGGCGGCCTGGGGCAACCTGTGGAACCAGCGCACGCGCGGCGCCAGCACCATCACCATGCAGCTGGCTGGCCTGCTCGACGGCGACTGGCGCCAGGGGCCGGGCGGGCGCAGCGTGGTGCAAAAGCTCGGCCAGACGGTGGCCGCGCAGGTGCTGGACCGCCGCTGGCGCAAGGACCAGGTGCTGGAGGCCTACCTCAACCTGGTGCCGTTTCGCAGCGAGCTGGTGGGCATCGATGCGCTCAGCCGCACCCTGTTCGACAAGGCCGCCCATGGGCTCGATGACCGCGAGGCTGCCGTGGCCGCTGCGCTGGTGCGGGCCCCCAATGCCCGGCCGGCGCTCGTCTCCCAGCGCGCCTGCGGCGTGCTGCGCGACCTGCAGCAGCGCCCCGGCCAGGGGGCTGCGCGCGTGGACTGCGATGGACTGGACCTGTTCGTCACGGCCGCCCTGCAGCGCCGGGCGTTCGACGCCAGCGAGGGCATGGCCCCGCACTTCGCCCGCTACCTGCTGCGCCAGCAGCAGGCCGTGCCGGGCGCGGCCCCCGTGCCCGAACGGGTGACCAGCACCCTGCGGGCGCCGCTGCAGCGCTTTGCCGTGCAGACGCTGGCCCAGCACCTGCGCGAGCTGCAGGGCCGCAACGTCGAGGACGGCGCGGTGCTGGTGCTCGACAACGCCACCGGTGCCGTGCTCGCCTGGGTCGGCTCCTCGGGCCAGCTCAGCCAGGCCGGCGAGGTCGATGGCGTGCAGGCCCTGCGCCAGCCGGGCTCCACGCTCAAGCCCTTCCTGTATGCCCAGGCCATTGCCGAGCGGCGGCTCACCGCCGCCTCGCTGGTGGACGACTCGCCGGCCCACATCGCCACGGCCAGTGGCCTGTACATCCCGCAGAACTACGACCGCCAGTTCAAGGGCTGGGTCTCGGCGCGCACCGCGCTGGCGGCCTCGCTCAACGTGCCGGCCGTGCGCACGCTGGTCATGGTCACGCCCGATGCCTTCCACCGCCAGCTCGGCGCCCTGGGCCTGCCGTTGCGCGAGGGCGGCGACTACTTCGGCTACAGCCTGGCCCTGGGCAGCCCCGAGGTGCCGCTGCTGCATTTGACCAATGCCTTTCGCAGCCTGGCCAACGGCGGCAACCGCGGCCCGGTGCGGGTGTGGCCGGGCCAGCCGGGCGCGGCGCCGGTGCGTGCCATCGATGCCGGCGCGGCGTTCATCGTGGGCGACATCCTGTCCGACGGCAATGCGCGCTCGCGCACCTTCGGCACGGACAGCGTGCTCGCCACGCGCTTCTGGTCGGCCGTGAAGACCGGCACCAGCAAGGACATGCGCGACAACTGGGCCGTGGGCTGGTCGCAGCGCTACACGGTGGGTGTGTGGGTCGGCAACGCCAGCGGCGCGGCCATGCACGACGTGAGCGGAACCAGCGGCGCGGCGCCCATCTGGGCTTCGGTGATGGGCTTTCTGCATGCGCGCGAGCCCAGCCGGGCGCCCGCTGCACCCAAGGGCCTGGTGCGCCAGGCCGTGCAGTTCGGGGCCCTGCAGGCAGCGCAGGAGGGGGCGGCGCCACTGCCGCTGGAAGCGGCGCGCGAAGAGTGGTTCGTTCCCGGTACCCAGCAGGCGCGCTTTGCCATCGACACCGGGCCGGCGGACGACGCCGTGGCTGCGAAGCGCGGTGGCAGGCCCTCGCGGGCCGCACCGGCCGCTGCGGAGGCTGCCGACGAGCCGCCATCGGCGCGCATCCTGGCCCCGGTGCCGGGCACCATCATCGCGCTCGACCCCGACATTCCACCCGAGCGCCAGCGCCTGCAGTTCGTGGCCAGCGGCGGGCGCGACCTGCGTTGGCGCATCGACGGGCGCGAGCAAGGGCGTGGTGCGCGCTGGGCCTGGCCGCCCTGGCCGGGGCGCCACCAGCTGGAACTGGTGGATGCACGGGGCAAGGTGCATGACACACTGCAGTTCGAAGTGCGTGGGGCCGGTGTGCGGGCGGCCGGCGGCGGCGGGCCATCGCGCCGATAAGTGCCGCAAAAGCCCTGCCTTTTCGCGCGATGCCTGGAATGCAGGCGACGTTACACTGTGTTGCAAATAACCGGGTCTGCAGGACGCCTGCCCCGCAACGCACGCTTGTCCATGCATTTCTCCCGCCAGTTTTTCTCCCACAGGCTGATCTGGCTGGCCCTGCTGGTGTCCCTGGGCATCGGCCTGCTGTTCGCCCGCACCATCTGGACCATGCGGGAAGACAGCTGGGACCATGCGAGCCGCACCAATGCCAACCTGGCCAGCACGCTGGAGCGCAGCATTGGCGGCACCCTCCGATCGCTCGACGAGTCGCTCAAGGGTGTGGTGGCGGGGCTGGAGCGCTCGGAGGTGATGGCCCTGCCGCCGGAGATACGCAACGGTGTGCTGTTCGACAACTCCCTGCAGGTGCCTGGCGCCGGATCCGTGCTGGTGGTCGATGACCGGGGCGACGTCGTACTGGACTCTTCCACCCTGAAGCCACGCCAGGCCAACTTTGCCGACCGGGACTATTTCCTCGCGTTCTCCGAAGGCGGCCATCGGGGCTTGCACGTGGGCCGCCCCGTGCTCTCGCGCATCACCGGCTCGTACATTCTTCCGTTGACAAGGGCCTACCACCGCCCAGACGGTTCCTTCGCGGGGGTGGTGGTCGGAGCCATCCGCCTGAGCTACTTCGACGGGCTGTTCGGCTCGCTCGACCTGGGGGCCGGCAGCCGGGTGGACCTGTACCGAACCGATGGGCTGCTGATCTCGCGCTTTCCGCAGGACCAGGCCGACCTGAACACCTCCATTGCCGGCACGGCCGCCCTGGCACGGCTGCAGGCTGCGGCGGTGGGCGTCGACGCGGTCGATGCGGCGGGCACCGACGGCACGCGCCAGCTGCAGGCCTGGAAGCATGCAGGGGCCTACCCGCTGATCGTGAACGTGGCGCAGTCGAGCGATACCGTCCTGGCCAAATGGCACCGCAGCGCCTGGGTGATCGGGGTGTTCTCGGCACTGCTGATGGCCGGCTGCGTGGGGCTGGCCATGCTCTTTGTGCGCGAACTGCTGCGCCGCCAGGCCGTGAGCGCCGAGCTGCGCCTGGCCGAGCGCGACCGCCAGACCATTCTCGATAACCTGCCCTCGCTGGTGAGCTATTGGGATGCGGACCTGAACAACCGCTTTGCCAACAGCGCCTATGACACCTGGTTCGGCCTGCCCGCCGAACAGTTGCGCGGCAGGCACTGCCGCGAGCTGCTGGGCCCTTCTCTGTACGCCCTGTGCGAGCCCTTCCTGCGCAGCGCGCTGCGCGGCGAGAGCCAGCTTTTCGAGTGCACGGTGGTCGACAAGGCCGGGGGGGTGCGCCATGCCATCGTCTCGTATGTGCCCGACATGGATGGTGGTGTCGTGCGCGGCGTGTTCTCGCAAACCACCGACATCACCGACCGCAAGCGCATGGAGGAGCAGCTGTTCGAGGAGAAGGAGCGCATCCGCCTGACGCTGCAGTCCATCGGTGACGCGGTGGTGTGCACCGACGCGCAGGGCGCCATCACCTACCTGAACCCCGTGGCCGAGCGCCTCACTGGCTGGCAGGCCTTTGACGCCGCCGGCAGCCAGGTCGACGCCGTGCTCCGCCTGCATGACCCGGCCACCGGCATGCCCATGCCCAGTCCGCTGCGCCAGGCCATCCAGGGGGTGGCCCAGGAGGTGTCGGTGCGCAGCGTGGTGCACCACCGCACTTCGGGCCAGCGTTTCGACGTGCAGGAAACCGCCAGCCCCATCACCGACCGCCACGGCGCGGTGACCGGCGCCGTGGCCGTGCTGCGCGACGTGACCGAGGCGGTGGCCATGCAGGCGCGCATGGCCCACCTGGCGCAGTACGATGCGCTGACCGACCTGCCCAACCGCCTGCTGTTGCAGGACCGTGCCCAGTTGGCGATTGCGCACGCGCGGCGCGACGGCCGCAGCCTGGCCGTGATGTACATCGACCTCGACGGCTTCAAGGGCGTCAACGACCGCCTGGGGCATGACATGGGCGACCGGCTGCTGGTGCAGTTCGCCCAGCGCCTCAAAGGCGCCGTGCGCGAGTCGGACACGGTATGCCGCCAGGGCGGCGATGAGTTCGTGGTGCTGCTGCCGGGCCTGGAGGATGTGGAGGGCGCCTGCAGCGTGGCGCGCAAGATCCTGGCCACGGCGTCCACCCCCTTCGACCTCGGCGGCGAGCCCCTGTCCGTCGGCCTCAGTGGCGGCATCGCCGTGTTTCCAGCGCATGGCAACACATTCGAAGCGCTCACTCAGCACGCCGACGCCGCCATGTACACCGCCAAGCGCAGCGGGCGCCTGCAGTTCATGCTGTACGCGGGCCCTGGGGCCGAGCCGCGGGTGATCAACAAGCCGCTGGTGCCCGAGCCGAGCTGACGCACCCGCGCGTTGTCGGGGCCTGCGCGTTGGGCGCCCTGCGTCTATGCTCGGCGGTTCTGTCCGCTTCATTCCTGCCTTCCATGCATGCGCTCGCCCCGGTGTTGTTCGTCCTGATCTGGTCCACGGGCTTTCTTGCGGGGCGCGGCGTGGCCAGCCATGCCGACCCGTTCTGGTTTCTGGCGTTGCGCTTTGCCTGTGTGGCTGCCGCCTTCATCGCGGCGGCGCTCTGGGTGCGGGCGTCCTGGCCCCAGGGGGCGCGGCGCATCGCCATGCACCTGCTGGCCGGTGCGCTCATGAGCGGGCTGTACCTGGGGCCGAGCTGGTGGGCCATGTCGCAGGGGCTGGCGGCCGGCATCATGTCGCTCATCGGCGCGCTGCAGCCGCTGTTCACGGCACTGCTGGCCGTGGCGGTGCTCGGCAGGCGGCTGTCGGCCAGCACCTGGGCGGGGCTTGCCCTGGGCTTCGGCGGCGTGGGCATGGTGCTGCTGCCACGCCTGCAGGCGGCCGATGCCAGCGCGCTGTCGCTGCCGGTGGTGCTGGTCGCTGCGGGCAGCATCTTCTCGCTCACCGTGGGCTCCATGGTGCAGAAGTCGCCATTGGCTGCAGGGGACGACCTGCGCAGTGCCAGCGCCGTGCAGAACATCGGCGCCGTGGCCGTGCTGCTGGCCATGGCAGGCACGTTCGGCCAGCCGCACTGGGACAACTCGGCCGCGCTCTGGGGCTACCTGGCGTTCTCGGTGCTGGTGCTGTCCATCGGCGGGGCCACGCTGCTCATCTGGCTCATGCGCCGGGGCGAGGCCACGCGCACCACGGCGCTGCTGCTGGCCGTGCCGCCGCTGTCCGCGCTGCAGGCCTGGTTCATCTTCGGCGAGACGCTCTCGGCGATCCAGCTCGTGGGCTTTGTCGTCGCCATCGCCGGGGTGGCGCTCGCGCGCCGCTGACCGCAGTCACGGCGCCATGCAAAAATTTCAAGACCCCCGTAAAAGCCTTCATCCCGTTGCAGGGAGTGCGGGGCTACCATGGGCGCCATACTGACCCAGCCTGAACCGAGGGAGCCCCGTGCCTGACCTGTCCAAAATCACCTGCATCGAAGACCTGCGCGCCATTGCCCAGCGCCGTGTGCCGCGCATGTTCTATGACTATGCCGATTCAGGCTCGTACACCGAGGGCACCTACCGCGCCAACACGGCCGATTTCCAGTCCATCAAGCTGCGCCAGCGCGTGGCCGTCAACATGGAAGGCCGCAGCACCCGCACCACCCTGCTCGGCCAGGACGTGGCCATGCCCGTGGCCATCGCGCCCACCGGCCTCACGGGCATGCAGCATGCCGATGGCGAGATCCTGGGTGCGCGTGCGGCCAAGGCCTTCGGCATCCCGTTCACGCTGTCCACCATGAGCATCTGCTCGCTCGAAGACATCGCCGAGCACACCGGCCGCCACCCCTTCTGGTTCCAGGTCTACGTGATGCGCGACCGCGACTTCATCGAGCGCCTGATCGACCGCGCCAAGGCCGCCAACTGCTCGGCGCTGCAGCTCACGCTGGACCTGCAGATCCTGGGCCAGCGCCACAAGGACATCAAGAACGGCCTGTCCACCCCGCCCAAGCCCACCCTGCGCAACCTCATTAATCTGGCCACCAAGCCGCAGTGGTGCCTGGGCATGCTGGGCACCAAGCGCCGCAGCTTCGGCAACATCGTCGGCCATGCCAAGGGCGTGGGCGACCTGTCGTCGCTGTCGTCCTGGACGGCTGAGCAGTTCGATCCCCAGCTCAACTGGGGCGACGTGGAGTGGATCAAGAAGCGCTGGGGCGGCAAGCTGGTGCTCAAGGGCATCATGGACGCCGAGGACGCACGCCTGGCCGTGGACAGCGGTGCCGATGCGCTCATCGTCAGCAACCACGGCGGGCGCCAGCTCGACGGGGCGCCCTCGTCCATCGCCGCGCTGCCGGCCATCGCCCAGGCGGTGGGCAAGGACATCGAGGTCTGGATGGACGGCGGCATCCGCAGCGGGCAGGACGTGCTCAAGGCCCGCGCCCTGGGCGCGCAGGGCACGCTGATTGGCCGCAGTTTTCTCTACGGCCTGGGCGCCTTCGGCGAAGCGGGCGTGACCCGCGCGTTGCAGATCATCCAGAAGGAGCTCGATATCACCATGGCTTTCTGCGGCCATACCAACATCAACAACGTGGACCGGTCCATCCTGCTGCCGGGTACCTACCCCGTGTAGGTGCTGGGCAGGCAATCCGGGCCTTCTCCTGCCTGGATGGCCGCCTTGCCGGTTGGAGTGGGCGGGACACCACGCCAGGGCGCTATAACCCATCGATGACTCTTTCATGGATGGCCTGGGCCTGGATTCCCCTCACCCTCTGGGCCGCGCTTGCGCAGACGGCGCGCAATGCCGCCCAGCGCTCCGTCACGGCCGAGCTGGGCACGCTGGCGGCCACACTGGTGCGATTTCTCTACGGGCTGCCACTGGCCTCGGCCTGGGTGGCCGGGCTGACCTTCGTCGGATCGGGCTACGCCGTCCCGCATTTCTCGCTGCCCTATGCCGCCTGGCTGGCCATGGGCGCACTCACGCAGGTGGGGGCCACGGCGTTCCTGCTGCTGGCGATGAAGGAGCGCAATTTCGTGCTCGCCGTGGCCTATTCCAAGACCGAGGTGCTGCAGGTGGCACTGTTCTCGGCCGTGCTGCTGCAGGAGCTGCCGGCCCCGCTGGCCTTGGGTGCCATGGCCGTAGCCACGCTGGGCGTGGTGCTGCTCTCGCTGCCTGCGGGCGGCTGGCGCGCGCTGCGCTCCGGCCAGGGCGGCAGCAGCAAGCTGGTGGTCTACGGATTGGCTTCGGGCGCATGCTTTGCGCTGGCCAGCGTGGGCTTCCGCGGGGCCTCGCTGGCGCTGGGCGAGGGCGTGGCGCCCTGGGTGGCCGGCGCCTGGGGCGTTTTCTGGGCGCAACTGCTGCAAAGCATTGTGCTGGGGGGCTGGCTGCTGGCGCGCCAACCCGGCGTGGCGGGCGCGATCGCGCGCGCATGGCGGCTGTCGGTGGTCGCGGGCTCCATGGGCGCGCTGGCCTCCATCGCCTGGTTCACGGCCTATGCCATGCGCCCGGCATCCGACGTGCGCACGCTGGGGCTGGTCGAGGTGCTGTTCAGCTACCTGGTCTCGCGCCGCATGTTCCGCGAGCGCCTGTCGCGCACCGAGGGCATCGGCCTGGCCCTGGTGCTGGCGGGGTTGGTGGGCATCTGCGCCCAGTGGTAGCGGTGGCGCGCTGCGTCAGCGGTCCGCGGTTGCCAGGCGCCTGAGCGTGGCCAGGTAGGCCACCACGTCTTCGCGCCCCTGCGCATCGTCCAGGCGGGTCGGATGGGGAACTCGGCAGTACCGGGGGGCGCCACCCTCGCCTTGTGCCCCGTGTACGCAGCCAGCCATTGGAGGCAAGCGCATGGTGGCGGCTTTCAAGGCACGGCTGTGCATCCAGATGCCGGTTTGTGGCGTATCCACAGCAGACCCCCTGGAACTTCCACCGTGATTTCTGGCCCATCCCACACAATCGGCGCATGAGCACCCTCACCCCAGACAGTGAACTGATGTACCTCCTTGACCGCATTGCCGCGCAGGACGACTCCGCGCTGAAGGCCTTGTACGAGAGCACCTCGTCCAAGCTGTTCGGCCTGGCGCTGCGCATCGTGCGCCACCGCGACGTGGCCGAGGACGTGCTGCAGGAAGCCTTCCTGAGCATCTGGCGCGGGGCTGGCAACTACCGCGCGTCGCTGAGCCCGCCCATGGCCTGGATGGGGCTGATCGTGCGCAGCCGCGCCCTGGACGCGCTGCGCAAGCGCAGTTCCGAGCGCAGCGACCTCACCAACGAATTCGACGACGAAATGGCGCAGACCCTGGAGGGCGATTCGCCCAACCCCATGGACGTGACGCAGGCCAGCGAACAGGCCTTCGCCCTGCACCAGTGCCTGGGCAAGCTCGAACACAAGCAGCGCGAGGTGGTGAGCCTGGCCTACCTGCGCGACCAGAGCCACAGCGAACTGGCCGAGCAACTGCAACTGCCTCTGGGCACCGTGAAAAGCTGGATCCGGCGCGGCCTGGAGCAGTTGCGCCAGTGCATGGCCCGTTACATCTGAGGGGGCTCCATGAACATCACCCAACACCCCGAACTGCTCGACCGCCTGGCGGCCAGCTACGCGCTGGGCACCTTGCGCGGCGGCGCCCGCCGCCGCTTCGAAACCCTGGCCCGCGAGCACGCGGCGGTGCGTGCCGCCGCGCTGGTGTGGCAGACCCATTGGTCGGGCCTGGCCGAGCTGCAGGAACTGGCCCAGCCCGATGCAGCCGTCTGGAAACGCATCGACAACCTGGTGCAGGCCGACAAGGCGGCCCAGGCCATGCAGGTCTCACGGCTGGCGGGGGAGCCGGCCCTGCCGGTGGCTCCCGGCCCCGGCGGCTGGCTGCGCAGCCTGCTGCTGTGGCGCGGTGCGGCAGCGGCCGGCGCCCTGGCCACCCTGGTGGCCGTGGTGGTCGGCGTCCAGGTCAATGGCGGGCTGCGCGCCAGCAGCGGTGCCCAGATCGCCGAGCTGCGCCAGCAACTGCAGGCCACGCCGCAGATCCAGTACGTGGCCGTGCTGGCCGACGACAAGGCGGCTGCCTCCATGCTGGTGACCTTCGACCCCAAGAACAACCAACTGGTGCTTCAGCGCGTGGGCGGCTTCCAGGAAGGGGCGGACCAATCGCTGCAGCTGTGGGCGCTGCCGCCTGCAGGCGGCCCGCGCTCGCTCGGCGTGCTGGGCCAGGAAAAGCTGCTCAACCTGACGGCCGGCGAGGCCGACGTGCGCCAGGTGCCGGCCCTGGCCATCAGCCTGGAGCCCAAGGGCGGCGTGCCCAGCGCCGGTGGGCCCACCGGGCCGGTGCTGTTCAAGGGCGAGCTGATCCAGCGCATGCTCTGAAACCGCGCCTGTCCGTTTTCGGAGGGGGAAAAAATATCTGTGGTTTTTGAATCCGTGGCACATCCGTTTGCGTAAGTAGGGTGCAACATCCTCTTACATCGCTTTCGCACTGGAGCCCCCGATGAACCACAGGCGTCCTTTCACCGTGTTCGCGGCCTTGGCCATGGCGGCCGGGCTGGCCCATGCCGATACCGGCAAGCTGCTGCTCACCGGCGGCGTCAACACCATCGCCGGCTCGGCCGGTGGGGGCCTCACCCCCTGGGCCGTGATCGGCAGCAACGCCACCGAGGGCGAGGTCGGTTTCAGCGGCTATGCCACGCGCGCCGGCACACAGGACTATGGGCTGACCGGCTATGGCGCGGCGGTCGGCCTGTTCGACCGGGTCGAACTGTCGCTCGCGCGGCAGGACTTCGATGCCTCGCCGGCGCTGGCGCTCAATGGCATCGCGGCGTTTGGCGTCACCCCTGGCCAGCACATCCAGATGGACGTGGTTGGGCTCAAGGTCAAGGTGGCCGGCGATGCGGTGCTCGACGCCGACACCTGGATGCCGCAGATCGCCGTGGGCATCGAGCACAAGCGCGCCAGCCCGGGCTCGGTCCAGTCGGTCTACAACTTTCTGGGCGTGAAGAACAGCGGCACCGATGTGTATGTGAGCGCCACCAAGCTCTTTTTGGCGCAGAGCCTGCTGGTCAATGCCACGCTGCGCTCCACCAACGCCAACCAGAACGGCCTGCTGGGCTTCGGCTCGGCGGCGCCCGGCAAGAGCGGCCGCAGCCTGCAGCCCGAGTTCTCGCTGGCCTACCTGCTGCGCAAGGACTTGGCGGTGGGCGCCGAATACCGCTTCAAGCCCAACAACCTGCAGGCCCTGGGTGCTGCAGCCGGCCTGGGTGCAGGGCTGCGCGAAGACGACTGGAAGGACATCTTCATCGCCTGGGCGCCCAGCAAGCACCTGTCGCTCACGCTGGCCTATGTGGACCTGGGCCGCGTGGTGCCGGGCGTGACCGGCAACCGCCGCCAGACGGGTTACTACCTCTCGGCACAAGCCGCGTTCTGAACACCGGCACCTTTGGAGACCGCCCCATGAAAAAGACCTTGATGGCCTTTGGCCTTGCCTGTGCCTGCCTGCTGGCGGTGCCCGCCCTGGCCCAATCCGCAGCCCCTGCCGGCCTGTACCAGGCGCTGGGCGAGAAGCCCGGCATCGACCGCCTGGTGGACGACTTCGTGAACCGTGCCGTGAAGGACCCGCGCATCGGCGCCCACTTCAAGGACGTCAAGCCTGCTGCGCTCAAGGAGAGCCTGGCCGACCAGTTCTGCCAGCTCAGCGGCGGGCCTTGCAAATACGAAGGCGCCGATATGAAATCGGCCCATGCCGACATGCAGATCACCAAGGGCCACTTCCATGCACTCGTCGAGGTGCTGCAAAGTGCCATGGACGCGCAGGGCATCCCCTTTGCGCAACAGAACCGCCTGCTGGCCCTGCTGGCCCCCATGCACCGCGACGTCATCACCGTTCACTGACTTCAGAGAGGGATCCTTGTCCATGAAAAACACGCTCATCGCCATCGCCGCCGCCCTTGCCATGGGGGCCCACGCCGGCAACGTGCAGATCCAGGTGCTCGACAGGGACGGCAAGCCCGTTCCAGATGCCGTGGTGGTGGTCTACCCGCCCGCAGGCGGCGGCGCGGCGCCCACGCTGGTCGCGCCCAATCCCGTGATCGAGCAGGAAAAGATGCGTTTCGTGCCCGCCGTGACGGTGGTGGTGCCGGGCACCACGGTGCGCTTCACCAACCAGGACCGCTGGGACCACCATGTGCGCGGGAATGCCGCCACACCCGCTGCCAGCGCGGCGCCCGGTGCTGGCGGCTTCGAGTTGCGGCTGGCCGGCAAGACCGATGGCAAGCCCTCGAACTTCGCCGACGTGAAGCTCGACACGGCCGGTGTGCTGCTGCTCGGCTGCCACCTGCACGGCTCCATGCGTGGCCATGTGTTCGTGACCGATTCGGCCTGGACCCTCAAGACCGACGACAACGGCATTGCGCGATTTGCCAGCGTGCCCGAGGGCGCCGCCCAGGTGCGCGTGTGGCATGCCGAGCAACTGGTGGATGTGCCGCGCAAGGCCTTACAGGTGCTGGCCACGCCGGTGCTCGACACGGTGCAGTTGAGCGTGGTGCCGCGTGTGCGCCGCGCTCCCCCATCCACCGCACCGGGTGGCCCGATGGGCGCGTACAGCCAGGCGCAACCGCACCCGCAGCACGCGCACTGACAGGGCCCGGCGGTTTGCTTCAGCGGTTCAATGCCACCTCGGCCGCAGGGGGTGGGGGCACGCTGCCATCGGCGGGCAGGGCCTGCAGGTAGGCATACAGGGCGCGCGCATCCACATCGCTGAGCTGGCCCAGCGATTCGAAGGGCATGACCTGGATGGGCGTGCCATCGGGCCGCTTGCCGTTGCGCAGCATGGCCACGAAGCTCTCCACCGTCGGGTAGCGCGCCATGGAGCTGTCCTTGCCGGGGCGGATGTCGGCGGCGGCCGGCCAGTCCGGCGGGCCACCAGGGATCTTGCCGCCCGCCAGGTTGGCGCCATGGCAGCCGATGCACATATTGGCCACGTACTGGCCATTGGCCACCGTCACGCCGGCCGGCACCGGGCGCGAGGGGGCCAGGTGGTGGTCGATGCGCGCGGCCGCGTCGGGAATCAGCCCCAGGCCGTAGAGCACCCAGGCCGGGCGCGGCAGTTCGATGGCGGCGGGCGTGCCCTCCTTGGCCGGCAACTGGCGGATGTAGGAGACCAGGGCGTTCAGGTCGTCGTTGGTCAGGCGGTTGTAGTCTTCGCTGGGCATCACCAGCAGGGGGCGGCCATTGGGCTTGACGCCATGGCGGATGGCGCTGTTCCAGTCCTCGGGCTGGTAGCGCGCCACCACGCCGGCTGCCGTGATGTTGGGGCCGGCCAGCCGGGTGCCCTTGCCGTCGTTGACGAACTCGCGCCCCGTGCCCTGCGCCCCATGGCAATCGGTGCAGCCGCGCGAGCTGAACAGGTAGCGCCCGCGCTCGATGGTCTGCGCCTCGGTGGTGTAGGCCACGGGGCGCGGCTTGATGTCGATGTAGCGGTTGCGCTTTTGCTCGGCCAGGTACAGGCCGGTGGCGGCGGTGGCGGCGACCAGCACGCCCAGTGCCAGGGCGCTGCCAGCCGTCCATTTCATCCAGCGTTTCATGGTGGGGAAGCCTTGTGGGAATGAAGTCAGAAACTCGATGGAGCGGATTCTGAAGTCCAGCAGGCGCTTTTGGCGCAGGGCGCGCGCAAGGCACGGGCGGCCCCGGTGACATATGTCACGGATACCCTGCCCGCGCGGCCCACCAGGTCGCTGCGGGGCAGTCCATTCCCCTGCCGCGCAGGCCGATCAGCGCTCGATGGTCTTGTTCCAGCGCGCGTTCCAGGCGGGGCGGCTGGCGTTCACGCTGTCCCAGTCCAGCGTCACGGCGCTCTTCATCCACTGGCTGATCTGGGCCACCTGGGCCGCCCCCTCGCCCACGGCCGGGGCCTTGGGGTTGGTGGGGATCTGGGCGCCGAACTGCAGCACGTTGGCCTGGGCCAGCGGGCTCAGCAGGAACTCGGCGAGTTTTTGCGCCAGCTCGGGCTCGCTGTTGTTGGCGATCACGCACTGGCCCACCATCAGCACCACCGAGCCTTCCTTGGGCTGGGCGTACTCCACGGGGATGCCCCGGTTCTTGAGCGCGGCCACGGCGGTGGGCGTGAGCGGGAACATCGCGGCCTCGCCGGTCTGCACCATTTCGGAGATCTTGGCCGAGCTCGGGATGTACTCGAGCACGTTCGGGCCGATGGTCTTGGCCCAGTTGTTGAAGCCCGGCTCCACGTTCTTGTCGTTGCCGCCCTGGATGCGGTTGAACATCAGGAAGCCATGCAGCCCGAAGGACGAGGAGGGCATGGACTGGAACACCACCTTGCCCTTGTACTTGGGGTCGGCGAAGTCCATCCACGAGGTCGGTGGCGCCCAGCCCTTCTCGGTGAACATCTTGGTGTTGTAGGCGATGCCCGTCATGCCCAGGCTCACGCCGCTGGCCAGGTCGTCCTTGAAGCGGGCGGCGGGGTAGATCTCATTGAGGTGCGGGTTGGGCCGCTGCTTCTGGCACAGGCCCATGCCCATGGCGCGCACCATGATGCCGTCGTCCAGGAACATCACATGCATCTGCGGCTTGTCCTTGTTGGCCTGCGCCTTGGCCAGGATGTCCGACGAGGTGCCCGGCACCACCACCACCTTGGCGCCATGCAGCTTCTCGAACGCGGGGAAGACGTACTGCGTGTACGCCTTCTCCATCGTGCCGCCGTTCATGCCGATGTAGATCGTTTTCGTCTGGGCACCGGCCACGCCACTGGCGGCCAGCGCCGCCGCCGCGGCTGCCGTGAGCAGCGCGCGGCGCGCAAAAGAGGTCTGGCGAGAGGAGGTCATGGGTCTTTCCTTTCAGGGTGTTGGAAGGGTAGCGGTCAGGGGATGGAAACTCAATGGGCAGCGGCTGCCGCCGGGGCGCTGGCAGGGAAAAAACGCCCGATGGAAAAGGCGTCGGTGGGTGTGCTGCTGCGGCCGTCGCGCGCCAAGTCGGCCAGCACTTCACCGGCAGCCGGGCCGATCTGAAAGCCCGCCCCCGCAAAGCCGAAGCCGTGCAGCAGGCCGGGCGTGGTGCGGCTCTTGCCTAGCACGGGCTGGCGGTCGGGCAGGTAGCCCTCGGTGCCGCTCCAGGTGCGGATGAAATGCGCGTGCTTGAGCACCGGCAGTAGCTCGATGGCCTGCACGGCCAGCGCCGCAATCGCACTGCGCTCCGAGCGTGCTCGGTCCGCATCCAGGCCAATGCCCGAACCGCCGCCCAGCACCAGGTTGCCGCGTGCCACCTGGCGGCAGTAGATGCTGCCGCCCTCCACACCCAGGCTCCAGTGCATGAAGAAGGGCAGGGGCTCGGTCACGGCCATGGCCGGGTGGCCCGACTGCAGCGGCACGGCCTCGCCGAACTGGGTGGCCAGCGGGCCCGACCATGCGCCTGCACAGTTGATGAGCACGGGCGCACGCACGGTGAGCGCCGTGCCCGAGCGCAAAGTGAATTCCCTCCCGTCATGCTCCACCTCGGTCAAGGGCGTGCGCTCGAAGATATGGGCGCCAGCGCGCCGCGCTGCCAGGGCGAACGCGGGGGACACCAGGCGCGGATTGGCCTGCCCGTCCTCGGCGCAGAGCGATCCGCCCACGGCCTTGCCACCCAGCCAGGGGCAGCGCTCGCGCAGCCGCTGGCCCGAGAGCAGCTCGATCCCGAGGCCGTAGTCGCGGCTCATGGCCTCGTAGCGCTCCAGAGAGGCCAGGTCCTCTTCGCTGCGCGCGATCTTGAAATGGCCGGTGCGCAGGTACTCGCCATCGGTGCCCAGCAGTGCGGGCAGGTTGCCCCAGATTTCGTGCGCCCGCTGAGCAAGCGGCAACTGGCTCAAGGGGCGGCCCTGGCGGCGCACGCCGCCGTAGTTCACGCCGCTGGAGCGCGAGCCGCACAGGTCGCGTTCGAGCAGCACCACGTCCACACCCCGGCGGCGCAGCGCCAGTGCTGCCGAGGCGCCGACGATGCCGCCGCCGACGATGGCCACGTCGGTGTCCATCCGGCGCGGGTGGCTGGTCAGGTGGGGTGCGGCGGCGCTCATGCGGCGGCTCCGGTGTGCTGGCTGGCGGCCTGCAGGTGGATGGGGATGGGCTTGATCGGTGCCTGGCCACGCAGCCGGCCCACCAGTTCCACCGGCTTGCCGGTGGCGTGGGCCAGGATCTCCGCCGCCGCCACGCCGCAGCTGCGGCCCTGGCAGCGGCCCATGCCCACGCGGGTCAGCGCCTTCAGGCGGTTCATCTCGTCGGCGCCCGTCTCGCGCACGGTGGCGCGCAACTGGCCTGCGGTGACGTTCTCGCAGCGGCACACCACCAGCGCGTCGGGCGCCTGCGCGGCCCAATCGGTGGGGAAGGGAAAGGCCCGCTCCAGCCCCTCGCGAAAGCGCGCCAAACGGGTGAGCTTGCCCTCGAGTTCCTGGGCGCGGGCGGCATCCACCGACACGCCCCAGTCGGCCAGCAAGGCCAGGGCGGCACGCTCGCCGGCCCATTCGGCCGCATCGGCGCCCATGATCCCCGCGCCATCGCCGGCCAGGTAGACGCCCGCCACGCTGGTGCGGCCCGCGGCATCGCGCTCGGGCAGGTGGGCGCGGTGCAGGGGCGCCCAGGCAAAGCGGCAGCCCAGCAGGTCGGCTAGCTGGGTCTCGGAGCGCAGCGCGTAGCCCAGGCCCACGGCATCGCAGGCCAGGGTGTGCTCGCGCGTGCCGTCGCTCCACACCACGCCATCCACGC
Organism: Acidovorax sp.; assembly: GCF_034519795.1. Lineage (GTDB taxonomy): Bacteria > Pseudomonadota > Gammaproteobacteria > Burkholderiales > Burkholderiaceae_C > Acidovorax. The sequence goes on along the minus strand of NZ_JAXHOB010000032.1, from coordinate 25,920 downwards.
GGTCATCGCCCAGCACGCGCACAGGGCGCACGCCGGTGTGGATGGGCACGCCATGCGCGCGCAGCCAGCCCACGTAGTACACACCCTTGGCGAACACCGCAGGCTGGGTCAGCATGGCCGGCACGGCGGCCACCTGGTCGGCCAGGCGCGCGGTGTCGAGCACGGCCGCCACGGTGGCGCCGGCGCGTGCGTACTGGTAGGCCACCAGGTACAGCAAGGGCCCGTTGCCCATCAGCACCACCCGGCTACCGATGGTGCAGCCCTGGAACTTGAGCGCCACCTGCGCGCCGCCCAGGCTGTAGACGCCGGGCAAGGTCCAGCCCGGCACGGGCAGCACCCGGTCGGCCGCGCCGCTGGCCACGATGAGCTGGCGGTAGGGCACGGTGTGCGTGGTCTGCGTGGGGCCGTGCAGCACGTCGAGTGCACCACCCTGGGCGTTCCAGACCAGGCTGTCGGGGTGGTAGTCGATCTGGTCCGCCATGCCGTCGAGTGCGGCATGCACGGCCTTGGCTCGTGCGGCTTCGGTGCCGTAGAGGGCTGAGGCCGGGCGCTGGAAGTGCGCGGGCGGGCGCCGGTAGATCTGGCCGCCGCCGCGCGCCGATTCGTCGAGCAGCACGGGGCGCACGCCATGCGCGGCCAGGGTCTGCGCGGCGCGTATGCCGGCAGGGCCCGCGCCCACGATCACGGCTTGCAGGGTGGGGTTGCTCATGCGGGGCCCTGGCCGGTGCGCAGGGCCATGCCCGGCGCGATGAAGGTGGCGCAGGCGCGCAGGCGCTCGCCGCTGTCGGTCAGCACCCAGCAGTCCTGGCAGGCGCCCATCAGGCAAAAGCCCGCGCGGGGCTCGCCGCTGAATTCGTTGATGCGCAGCTGCGCACGCAGGGTCAGGATGGCGGTGAGCACCGTATCGCCTTCGAGTGCCGTGGCGGCATGGCCATCCAGCACGAAGGGCACAGGCTTGCGCTGGGTTTCCGCCACGCGGCGCAGAAGGGGCGATGCAGGAGTGTGGGTCATGGCGACCATCTATTTGCGCCCCACCAGCACGCGGTCCAGGCCATAGACGCGGTCCAGGAGCACCATGGCAAAGGCCGTCACGGCCACCATCAGGGCCGACACGGCGGCCATCAGCGGGTCGATGGACTCGGTGGCATACATGTACATGCGCACCGGCAGCGTCACCGTGCTCGGCGAGGTGACGAAGATCGACATGGTCACCTCGTCGAAGCTGTTGATGAAGGCCAGCAGCCACCCGCCGGTGACCCCCGGCAGGATCATGGGCAGCGTGATGCGCGTGAACACCGTGGCCTGGCTGGCACCGAGCGAGAGCGCCGCGTGCTCCGCGCTGCGGTCGAACCCCACCAGTGCCGCCACCACCAGGCGCAGGGTGTAGGGCGTGACGATCAGCGCATGCGCCAGCACCAGCCAGCCGAAGCTGCCCGTGCCGCCCACCAGGGCGAACAGGCGCAGAAGGGCCACGCCCAGCACCAAGTGCGGAATGATCAGCGGCGAGAGGAACAGGCCGTTGAGAAAGCCGCGCCCGGGAAAGTCGTAGCGCGTGATGGCAATGCCCGCAGGCACGGCCAGCACCGTGGCCAGCGTGGCCGACGCGAGCGCCAGCCACAGGCTGTTCCAGAACGACTGCACGAAGTCCGAGTGTTCGAACACCGCCCTGAACCAGCGCAGCGAGAATTCCGTGGTCGGCAGGGTCAGCGTGTTCTCGGGCGTGAAGGCCACCACGCACACGACCACCAGGGGTGCGAGCATGAAGGCGATGGCGAGGGCGTTGAACGCCAGGGCAAGGGGGCCGTTCTTGTGCATGGTCAGGATTCCCGCCGGGCCGCCCCAAGGGAGGCCACGGCCCCCTCGGGGGGCAGCGAATACACGAAGTGATGGAGCGTGGGGGTTGTCATGTCTATCCCAGGGCTTTCTTGTAGCGGCCTTCGACCAGCCGGTTGTAGCTCAGCATCACCACCAGGTTGGCCACCAGCAGCGTCAGGGCCACGGCCGCGCCCAGTGGCCAGTTCAGTTCGTGCAGGTACTCGTCGTAGACCACGGTGGCCACCATCTTCAGGCGCCGCCCGCCCAGCAGGCCGGGGATCGCGAAGGAGCTGGCCGCCAGGCCGAACACGATCAGGCTGCCCGAGAGGATGCCCGGCAGCACCTGCGGCAGCACGATGCGGCGCAGCGTGGTGAACGGCGATGCCTTGAGCGACAGCGCCGCGTTCTGCACCCCGGGGTCGAGCTTCTGCAGCGAGGTCCATACCGGGATCACCATGAAGGGCAGCATCACGTGCACCAGGGCGACGATGACGGCGATCTCGGTGTAGAGCATCTTCACGGGGCCGATGCCGATGAGCTTGAGCGTGCCGTTGACCAGGCCCTCGGGCCCGAGCAGCATGCTCCAGCCGAAGGCGCGCACCACCACCGATACCAAGAGGGGAGCCAGTACCACCAGCAGCAGCACCGAGCGCCAGGGGTTGCCCATGCGGCTCAGGATGTAGGCCTCGGGCGCGCCGATGGCGACGCAGATCACGGTAACCAGCGCCGAGATCCAGAAGGTGCGCCAGAAGATGGCGTGGTAGTACGAGTCGGTGAACACGTGGGCGTAGTGCTCCAGCGTGAACTCGCCGGACTTCACGCCCGTCATCGGGTCGAAGGCGTTGAACGACAGCACGGCCGTGAGCGCCAGCGGCACCAGCAGCAGGCAGGTGAACAGCACCAGCGCCGGGGCCGACAGCCACCAGGGCACGGCCTTGCGGGTGGCGCTGCTCATGGGGCCACCTCGGCCTCGGGTTCGGCCAAGGCGGCTTCATCGGCGGGCAGCAGGCGCATGCAGTGGTCGGGCCAGTCCACACCGGTGCGGTCGCCCTCGTCGAGCGCGTTGCGGCCGTCATTGGGCACCAGCACCATCAGCTCGCCCACGGGGGTGGCCACGCGGTACAGCCACTGGCTGCCCAGGAAGAAGCGTTCGCCCACCTCGCCGTCGAGCCGGCCCTGCACGGCGGGCACCAGCTGCAGCTTCTCGGGCCGCACGCTGAGCAGCACGGCGGCGCCAGGCCGAAACTCCGGGCCCTCGACCTGCACCGCCAGCGAACCCACGGCCACATGGGTGCGTGCCGTGCCGCTGGCCGTGACCTTGCCGGGCAGCAAGTTGGCCTTGCCCACGAAGGTGGAAATGAAGCGCGTGCGCGGGTGCTCGTACACGCGGTGCGGGTGGTCGATCTGCGTGGCGCGGCCGGCCTCCATCACCACCACGCGGTCGCTGATGGACATGGCCTCGCTCTGGTCGTGCGTGACCATCACCGTGGTCGTGCCCACCTTGCGCTGGATCTGGCGCAGCTCGAACTGCATCTCCTCGCGCAGCTTGGCGTCGAGGTTGGACAGGGGCTCGTCGAGCAGCAGCACCGGCGGCTCGATCACCAGCGCGCGCGCCAGCGCCACGCGCTGGCGCTGGCCGCCCGAGAGCTCGCGCGGGTAGCGCGTGGCGTGGGCCTCCAGGTGCACCAGCCCCAGGGCCTGGGCCACGCGCTCCTTGCGCTCGGCCTTGGGCATCTTGCGCATCTCCAGGCCGAAGCTCACGTTGTCGGCCACCGTCATGTGCGGGAACAGGGCATAGCTCTGGAACACGATACCGAGGCCGCGCGTGTTGGCCTTGGCGTGCGTGATGTCGCGGCCGTCGAGCTCGATGCGGCCGTTGGTCACCGCCTCGAAGCCCGCCACCATCTGCAAGGTGGTGGTCTTGCCGCAGCCCGAGGGGCCCAGCAGCGACACGAATTCGCCTTTTTCCACCGAGAGGTTCATGGCCTGCACCGCGCAGGTGCTGCCGTAGAACTTGGTCACATCAGTGAGTTGAAGGAAGGACATGCACGGGCCTTTCTGGTCGCTGTTTCATCGCGGCGCGGCGGCGGTCCTGCGGGCCTGGTGCCTGGGCTGCACCGGCGCGGTGCGGTTTCGGCGGCCCCTGGACTGTCTTGCGCTTTCGATTCAATGTATTGCAGTAATCGGGCCAGTTCGCATCGGGTATTCCATTAATCAGAATATTTATTGAATTTATTTCGATTAATGGAATATGATGATGTTTGAGAGTGCCGTTTATTCCACAGGAGCAGTGCATGGAACCAGCTTCCACCTCCACGGGCGGAGTGCCCCGCATGTTTGCCGTCATCCGGGCCCTGGCCGATGTACAGGCCGAGGGCGGGCGCGTCACCCAATTGGCGCGTGCCGTGGGCCTGACCCAGGGCACGACGCACCGTTTGCTGCAATCGCTGGTGGCCGAGGGCATGGCCGAACAGGACGAGCGCAGCAAGCTCTACCGCCTTTCCACCGAGTTCTTCGCGCTGGCCGCCAAGGCCGGCAACCCGGGCGATCTGCGCAGCCTGTGCCGGCCTGCACTGCTGCGCCTGAGCGCCAGCCTGGGCGACAGCATCTTTTTGCTGGTGCGCAGCGGCTTCGATGCGATCTGCCTGGACCGCAGCGAGGGGCCATTCCCCATCCGTTCCTTCACCGGCGACATCGGCGGGCGGGTTGCACTGGGGGTGGGGCAGGGTGCGCTGGCCATCCTGGCCTTCCTGCCCGAGGCCGAGCGCGAGGAAGTCATCCGCTTCAACCTCTCGCGCGTGCGCGAGTACGGCGTGTACGACGAGGTCTACCTGCGCACCGAGATCGAGCGCGTGCGCCAGACGGGCTATGCCGCGCGCAACACCGGCCTGCTCGAAGGCATGGCCGGCGTGGGTGTGCCCGTGCTCGATCGCGAGGGCCGTGCGGTGGCCGCATTGAGCGTGGGCACCATCGCCGCGCGCCTCAACGAGGACCGCCTGCCCACCGTGGTGGAGCTGCTCAAGCGCGAGGCGGCCGCCATCGGACCGCGCATCCACCCCTTCGATGCCACCTTGCGCCGCCCCACGCAAAGCCTGGCAGGCCAGCAGCCGGAGCAGCGTCTGGTGCCGGGCGGCCCGGCTACGGGGCCGGGCTGAGCCGGGCCGCGGTGCCGGCCCCCGCACATTGCAAGAGCAGCCAGTCCCTGAAGGCCTTGACCAGCGGCGTCTGCGCGCGCGCCTCGGGGTAGACGAGGTAGTAGGCCTCGCTGCTGGTGAGCACGTCGGTGGAAAGGGCCACCAGGGCCCCCGAGGCCAGTTCGCCTTCGATCAGAAAGCGCGGCAGCAGCGCTGCGCCCAGGCCCGACACCGCCGCCTGCGCGATCATCGAAAACTGCTCATAGCGCGGGCCACGCAGCGCCTGCGGGGTGGGGGCGCCCAGGCGCTCGAACCATTCGGTCCATTGCGTGGGCCGGGTGTTCTGCTGCAGCAGCACGGCCCCTGCGAGGTCGGCCGGTGTGTGCAGTTGCTGCTGCGCGCGGTAGTGGGGGCTGCACACGGGCAGCACCTCCTCGTGCATCAGGTACTCGCACACGGCGCCGGCCCAGTGCGGTGCGCCGAAGTGGATGGCTGCGTCCATCGGCTCCTGCGCGAAGTCGAAGGGTTCGGAGCGGGCCGAGAAGTTCACCGTGGCATCGGGGTACAGCGCCATGAAGCCCGGCAGCCGCGGAATCAGCCAGCGCGTGCCCAGCGTGGGCAGCACGGCCAGGTTGAGCAGGCCGCCCGCGCTCGAAAACGCCATGGCCTTCTGCGTGGCGGCCGACAGCTGCTGCAGCAGGGCGCGCACGTCGGCCGCGTAGACGCGTCCGGCATCGGTCAGCACCACGCGCTGGCGCACGCGGTGGAACAGGGCCATGCCCAGTTGCTCCTCCAGCTGGCGTATCTGGCGCGATACCGCGCTCTGCGTGAGGTGCAGTTCCTCCGCTGCGCGCGAGACACTGGTGTGGCGTGCCGCCGCCTCGAAGGCGAGCAGGTCGCCCACGGGCGGCAGAAAGGTCTTGCGAAACATGGTTGTTCATGCTCCTCGGGAATGATTCTCAGGGTTTACACCGCTGGCGCACCGCGATGGTGCCTGCTTTATCCCCGAAATGGGCACAGATGTTGAAGTGACTTGATTCTATTTGCGAATCAAGTTGTTCCAATTTTTTGCTATCCGCCACCCGGCGATTGGGCGATATTGGGCGCATTGATTTTTGGAATGCCGCCATGTCCGCACCCTCTGCTGTCTCCCACTCCCTCGTGACCGATGTCGATGCCCTGCTGCAGCGCCTGGGCGTGCCGCGCGCCGCCTACACCGGTGGCGGCCTGTCGGTGCGCTCGCCGATCACCGGCGAGGCCATTGGTGCCGTGCACGAGGTCTCGGCGGGTGACGCCACCGCCGCCATCGCCCGCGCGCAGACGGCCTTCCTGGCCTGGCGCAACGTGCCGGCCCCGCGCCGCGGCGAGCTCGTGCGCCTGCTGGGCGAGGAACTGCGCGCCGCCAAGGACGACCTGGGCCTGCTGGTGACGCTGGAGGCCGGCAAGATCCCCTCCGAAGGCCTGGGCGAGGTGCAGGAGATGATCGACATCTGCGACTTCGCCGTCGGCCTGTCGCGCCAGCTCTACGGCCTGACCATCGCTACCGAGCGCCCTGGCCACCGCATGATGGAAACCTGGCACCCGCTGGGCGTGTGCGGCGTGATCTCGGCCTTCAACTTCCCCGTGGCCGTGTGGTCGTGGAACGCCGCCCTGGCCCTGGTCTGCGGCGACTCGGTGGTCTGGAAGCCGTCCGAGAAGACGCCCCTCACCGCCCTGGCCACGCATGCCATCGCCCAGCGCGCGCTGGCCCGCTTCGGCGATGCGCCCGAAGGTCTGCTGGAGCTGCTGATCGGCCAGCGCGCCATCGGCGAGGTGCTGGTGGACGATGCCCGCGTGGCCGTGCTCTCGGCCACCGGCTCCACCGCCATGGGCCGCGCGGTCGGCCCGCGCCTGGCCGCCCGTTTCGCGCGCGCCATCCTGGAGCTCGGTGGCAACAACGCCGCCATCGTCGCGCCATCGGCCGACCTCGACTTGGCGCTGCGCGGTATCGCCTTCGCCGCCATGGGCACGGCCGGCCAGCGCTGCACCACGCTGCGCCGCCTGTTCGTGCACGACAGCATCTACGACACGCTGGTTCCGCAACTCACCAAGGTGTACGGCAACGTGCAGGTGGGCGACCCGCGCGCCGCCGGCACCCTGGTCGGCCCGCTGATCGACCGCGGCGCCTACGACGGCATGCAGAAGGCGCTGGACGAAGCCCGCGCCCTGGGTGCCAAAGTGCATGGCGGCGACCGCGTGCAGGGCGTGGCCGGCAGCGATGCGTACTATGTGCGCCCCGCGCTGGTCGAGCTTTCAAAGCACGAAGGCCCGGCACTGCACGAGACCTTCGCGCCCATCCTCTATGTGGTGCGCTACAGCACGCTCGATGAAGCCATCGCCTGGAACAACGCCGTGGGCGCCGGGCTGTCGTCCTCGATCTTTACGCTCAATGTGCGCGAGGCCGAGCAGTTCATGTCGGCGGCCGGGTCGGACTGCGGCATCGCCAACGTCAACATCGGCCCGAGCGGTGCCGAGATCGGTGGCGCCTTCGGCGGCGAGAAGGAAACCGGCGGCGGCCGCGAAGCCGGCTCCGACAGCTGGAAGGCCTACATGCGCCGCGCCACCAACACCGTCAACTACTCCACCGCGCTGCCGCTGGCGCAAGGTGTGAAGTTCGACGTCTAAGAAGGTGCGAACGAACCCGCCATGCCCGCTCATCCCACCAAAACACGCGCGCTCGTCGTTGCAAATGCTCGCCATAGCCCGAGCTATGGCTGTGCTTTGCGCCTAGATCGCACGCGTTGTGGCGGCCTGCTCGGACACGCCGGATTCATTCACACCTTCTAACCACACTGTTCGCTACGCCAATGCCCAGGAGCACCACCAGCATGCCCATCGTGATCATCGGCGGCGGCGTGATCGGCAGTGCCATCGCCTACTTCCTCACGCTGCAGCAGCCGGGCTGCGAGGTCGTGGTGGTGGAGCGGGATCCGACCTATGCACGCGCCTCCTCGGCGCTGTCGGCCAGCTCCATCCGCCAGCAGTTCTCCACCGACATCAACGTCCTGATCTCGGCCTACGGCATCGACTTTCTGCGCAATGTGGGCGCGCTTTTGGCCTGCAACGGCGATGTGCCCGACGTCGGCCTGCACGAGGGCGGCTACCTGTACCTGGCCACTGCGGCTGGTGAGGCCACGCTGCGCGACAACCATGCGCTGCAAAGGCGCCATGGTGCCGATGTGGCGCTGCTCGCACCGGACGAGCTGGCTGCACGCTTTCCCTGGCTGGCGCTGCAGAACGTGGTGCTGGGCTCGCTCGGCCTGTCGGGCGAGGGCTGGTTCGACGGCTACCTGCTGCTGACCGCGCTGCGCAAGAAGGCCCAGAGCCAGGGCGTGCGCTATGTGGCCGACGAGGCCGTGGGCTTTGACCTGGTCACCAGCGACGGCGTGCAGCATGTCACCGCCGTGCAGTTGCAAAGCGGCACCACGCTGCCCTGCAGCCATGCCGTGAACGCCGGTGGACCCTGGGCTGCCGCCATTGGAGGCTGGGCCGGCATTGCCCTGCCCGTGGTGGGCAAGCGCCGCACCGTGTTCCATCTGTCCAGCCCGGCCCCACTGCCGCGCTGCCCCCTGCTCATCGACACCAGCGGCATCTGGCTGCGGCCGGAGGGCCAGGGCTTCATTGCCGGCTTTGCACCGCCCGCTGACCAAGACGCCGACTTCGCCCCGCTGGAGCCCGAATACCACGCGTTCGAGGAGCATGTCTGGCCCCTGCTGGCCGAGCGCATCCCGGGCTTCGAGGCGCTGCGCATGCAGGGCGCCTGGGCCGGCTACTACGAGATGAATACCTTCGACCACAACGCCATCGTGGGCCTCTCGCCTGCGTGCGACAACCTGGTGTTCGCCAATGGCTTCTCGGGCCATGGCCTGCAGCAGTGCCCTGCCGTCGGGCGGGGCGTGGCCGAGCTGCTGCTCACGGGCGCCTACCAGAGCCTGGACCTGTCGCCCCTGTCCATCACGCGCATCGCCGAGAACCGGCCGCTGCTGGAAAAGAACGTCATCTGAATCGCAGCAACGCCGCATTCGTGCGGCGCGCCCCCACCGCTTTCCCAACGCCATCCACAACAACCACCGGAGACAACGACATGGCTTTTTCCCCCAACCGCAAGATGATGGCCGTGGCCCTGGCCGCACTGCTGTGCGCCGCAGGTGCCAGTGCCCAGACCACACTCGAGAAGATCAAGGCCAGCGGCAAGGTCGTGCTCGGGGTGCGCGAGACCTCGCCTCCGATGGCCTATGCGCTGGGCGCCAACGAGAAGTACGTGGGCTACCACGTCGAGCTGTGCGAGCGCGTGCTCAAGGAGATCGTGCCCGACGCCAAGCTCGAGTACATGGCCGTGACGGCGCAGAACACACTGCCGCTGGTGCAGAACGGCACGCTCGACATCGGCTGCGGCCCCACCACCAACAACACCGCGCGCCAGCAGCAGGTGGCCTTTGCGGTGACCACCTATGTGAGCGAGGTGCGCATGGCGGTGCGCAAGGACTCGGACCTCAAGTCCGTCAGCCAGCTCGCAGGCCGCACCATTGCGGCATCCACCGGCACCACGGCCGTGCAACTGCTGCGCAAGCAGGAGCGCGCCCTGGGCGGTGCGTCCGTCAAGACCGTGCTGGGCAAGGACCACCACGAAAGCTTTTTGCTGCTCGAATCCGGCCGCGCCGATGCCTTCGTGCTCGACGACAACCTGCTGGCCGGGATGATCGCCAACGCCAAGGACCCTTCGGCCTACCGCATCGTGGGCGAGCCGCTGGGCGCCGAGCCGATTGCGCTGCTGTTCCGCAAGGACGACCCCAGCTTCAAGGCCGCCGTCGACGGTGTGCTCACCAAACTCATGCAGAGCGGTGAGATGGAAAAGATCTACAGCAAATGGTTCATGAGTCCCATCCCGCCCAAGAACGTGGCCCTGAACCTGCCGCTGGGCACCACGCTGCGCCAGCTGTTCGCCGCCCCCAACGACAAGCCCCTGGAGTCCTACCAGCAATGAACGCTGCCATCCCCGCCACGGCCTTTCGTGCAGCCGACCGCATCAGCGCCATCGGCGTGTCGGACATCGTGCGCATCACCCAGGCCGCCAATGAGCTCAAGCGCCAGGGCCAGCCCGTGATCGTGCTGGGCCTGGGCGAGCCGGACTTCGATACGCCCCTCCACATCCAGGAGGCCGCGCAGCAGGCCATGGCGCGGGGCGACACGCACTACACGGTGCTGGACGGCACGCCTGCACTCAAGGCGGCCATCGCGCTCAAGTTCCGCCGTGACAACGGCCTGGAGTTCGCAGCCAACGAGATCACGGTGGGCGCGGGTGCCAAGCAGGTCATCTACAACGCGCTGATGGCCAGCCTGAACCCTGGCGACGAGGTGATCCTGGCCGCGCCGTACTGGACCTCGTACGCCGACATGGTGCTGATCGCGGGCGGCGTGCCCGTGGTGGTTCCGTGCAGCGAGGCCAACGGCTTTCGCCTCACGGCCGGGCAGCTCGACGCTGCCATCACGCCGCGCACGCGCTGGGTGTTCATCAACTCCCCTTCCAACCCCAGCGGCACGGCCTACAGCGCTGAGCAGCTGCAGCCCATCCTGGAGGTGGTGCTGCGCCACCCGCAGGTCTGGGTGCTGGCGGACGACATCTACGAACACATCCTGTACGGCGGCCATGCGTTCGCCACGCCGGTGGCGGTGCTGCCCGCACTGCGCGAGCGCACGCTCACCGTGAACGGCGTCTCCAAGTCGTACGCCATGACGGGCTGGCGCATCGGCTACGGTGCGGGCCCGCGCGCACTGATTGCGGCCATGGCCGTGGTGCAGAGCCAGGCCACCTCGTGCGCATCGTCCATCAGCCAGGCAGCGGCCGTGGCGGCGCTCACCGGCCCGCAGGACATCGTGGCCGAGCGCTGCCGCGAGTTTCAGGCGCGGCGCGACCTGGTGGTGGCCGCGCTCAACGCTTCGCCCGGGCTGCGCTGCCGCGTGCCCGAAGGGGCGTTCTACACCTTTGCCAGCTGCGAAGGCGTGCTGGGCCGCACCACGCCGGGCGGTGCCATGCTGCGCAGCGATGCGGATTTTTGCGACTACCTGCTGCGCGAGTTCCACGTGGCGGTGGTCCCTGGCAGCGTGCTGGGACTGGCGCCGTACTTCCGGATCTCGTACGCTGCGTCCATGGCCGACCTGCAGGAAGCCTGCGCGCGCATCCGCCGCGCGTGCGAGGCGCTGCGCTGACGATTTTTTGATTGTTGTTTGTTTCTCTCGTTCCGGAATCCTGACATGACCACGCCTTCCTCCCCCAGCCATACCGCCAGCCGCACGGGCGGCCAGATCCTGGTCCAGCAGCTCATCACCCATGGCGTCAAGCAGCTGTTCTGCGTGCCTGGTGAAAGCTACCTGGCGGTGCTCGACGCGCTGCACGACGCCGACATCGCCGTCACCGTCTGCCGCCAGGAAGGGGGCGCGGCCATGATGGCCGAGGCCCAGGGCAAGCTCACGGGCCAGCCCGGCATCTGCTTCGTCACGCGCGGGCCGGGTGCCACCAATGCCTCGGCGGGCGTGCACATCGCGCACCAGGATTCGACGCCGATGATCCTGTTCGTGGGCCAGGTGGCGCGCGGTGCGCTCGGGCGCGAGGCCTTCCAGGAGCTGGACTACGGCGCCGTCTTCGGCACCATGGCCAAGTGGGTGGTGCAGATCGACGACCCGGCGCGCGTGCCCGAGCTGATTTCGCGCGCCTTCCACGTCGCCACCTCGGGCCGGCCCGGCCCCGTGGTGGTGGCCCTGCCCGAGGACATGCTGACCGAGGCAGCGGCGGTGGCCGATGCGCTGCCCTACCAGGCGGCCGAGACCCACCCCGGCGCCGCGCAGATGGCCGAGCTGGCCGAGCGCCTGCGCAATGCGCAGCAGCCCGTGGCCATTCTGGGCGGCAGCCGCTGGTCCGAGCAGGCCGTGCGCGAATTCACGGCCTTTGCAGAGGCCTGGTCCCTGCCCGTGTACTGCTCGTTCCGCCGGCAGATGCTGTTCCCTGCCACGCACGCCTGCTATGGCGGCGACCTGGGCCTGGGCGTGAACCCGAAGCTGCTGGCGCGCATCCGCGCGTCGGACCTGGTGTTGGTGGTCGGTGGGCGACTGTCCGAGGTGCCGTCGCAGGGCTATGAGCTGTTCGCCATTCCCAACCCCGTGCAGCCCATCGTGCACGTGCTCGCCGATGCGGACGAACTGGGCAAGCTGTACCGGCCCGCGCAGCCGATCCATGCCACGCCCCAGGCCTTCACGGCTGCTCTGGTGGCGGTGCGCCCCACCGCACCGGTGCCATGGCAGGCCCATGCCGAAGCCGCCCATGCCGAGTACCTGGCCTGGAGCGACACCGCGCCCATCCGCATCCCCGGCGAACTGCAGATGGGCCAGGTGATGCAGCACTTGAAGGAGGTGCTGCCGGCCGACACCATCTTCTGCAACGGCGCAGGCAACTTCGCCACCTGGATCCACCGCTTCTGGCCCTTCACCACCTATGCCAGCCAGTTGGCCCCCACCAGCGGCTCCATGGGCTACGGCCTGCCGGCCGGCGTGGGCGGCAAGCGCCTGTGGCCGCAGCGCGAGGTGGTGGTCTTTGCCGGCGACGGCGACTTCCTGATGCACGGCCAGGAGTTCGCCACCGCCGTGCAGTACGGCCTGCCCATCATCGTGGTGCTGCTGGACAACGCCATGTACGGCACCATCCGCATGCACCAGGAGCGCGAGTACCCGGGTCGCGTGAGCGCCACCGCGCTCAAGAACCCCGACTTCAAGGCCTATGCGGCGGCCTTCGGCGGCCATGGTGAGCGCGTGACCACCACCGAGGAGTTCGCCCCGGCCCTGGCCCGTGCGCGCGCCAGCGGCCTGCCCAGCGTGCTGCACTGCCTGATCGACCCCGAGGCGATCACGCCCACGGGCACGCTGCAGGGCCTGCGCACCGCAGCACTCGCCAAGAAGTAACCGCCCCTCACACCCTGCAGACAGCTGGGCGGCTGACAGCAGGGTGGCGGCGCTTTTGCGCACAATGGAGGCCGTGACCTCCCCACCTCCCGACGAGCCTTCAGCCCCGCGCCTGCGCCGCATCGCGCACCTGGACATGGATGCCTTCTTCGCCTCCGTGGAGCTGCTGCGCTACCCGCAGCTCAAGGGCCTGGCCGTGGTGATCGGCGGCGGGCGTCGCAAGGTGGACGAACTGCTGCACCAGACGCCCGACGGCACGGGCCTGCGCGAGCCGCATTTCATCCCGGTAGCCGACTTCCCGCGGCTCAAGGACTATGTGGGCCGCGGCGTCATCACCACCGCGACCTACGCGGCGCGGCAGTTCGGCGTGGGATCGGCCATGGGCATGATGAAGGCCGCCAAACTCTGTCCCCAGGCCATCGTGCTGCCCGTCGATTTCGACGAGGTGCGCCGCTTCTCGCGCCTGTTCAAGAGCACCATCACCGACATCGCCCCTGTGATGCAGGACCGGGGGGTGGACGAGGTGTACATCGACTTCACCGACGTGCCCGGCGGCCAGCGCGAGGGCGGCCGGGTGCTGGCGCGGCTGATCCAGAAAAGCATCTTCGACGTGACGGGGCTGACCTGCTCCATCGGCGTGGCGCCCAACCGGCTCTTGGCCAAGATGGCCAGCGAGTTCAACAAGCCCAACGGCATCTCCATCGTCTACGAGAACGAGCTTGAATCGAAGATCTGGCCGCTCAACGTGCGCAAGATCAATGGCATCGGCCCCAAGGCGGGCGAAAAGCTCGCGGCGCTGGGCATAACGACCATCGGCCAACTGGCCGCGCAGGAGCCGCAGTGGCTCATCGAGCGCTTCGGCAAGTCGAGCGGCGCCTGGATGCACCGCGTGGCCTGGGGCCGCGACGACAGCCCCGTGGTGACCGAGAGCGAGCCCGTGAGCATGAGCCGCGAGACGACCTTCGACCGCGACCTGCACGCCGTGCGCGACAAGGCCGAGCTGGGCCGCATCTTCACCGACCTGTGCGAGCGCGTGGCGGGCGACCTGCAGCGCAAGGGCTATGTCGGCAAGACCATCGGCATCAAGCTGCGCTACGACGATTTCAGGATCGCCACGCGCGACCAGACACTGGACCGCTACACCCAGGACGCGGCCACCATCCGCCGCACGGCCGGCCAGTGCCTCAAGCGCGTGCCGCTGGACCAGAAGCTGCGTTTGCTGGGCGTGCGCGTGGGCACGCTGGAGCGGGAGGGCGAGGTGCCCGACGGCCCGCCGGAGCCGCGCGCCCCCAGGGTGCGCGAGGCCGACCCGCATACCCGCCCTCTTTTTTGAGGGCCGCCGACAGGTCTGCTGTCGTGCAGGGGGCTTGACGAAATCTTACGTCAAACTTGCATTGATCATTCCTCTGGCGGGAGATGGTCATGACGCTCAACGAGCTCCAGCGCATCAAGCAGTGGCATGTGGACCACCGGGTGGAGCATCCGCTGGAATACCACCTGTGGGATCTGGTCCTGACGCTCTGGCTCATGGGCTGGCTGCCTGCCTTTGTGTTTGGCGATGCCTGGGCCGCGCCCCTGTGTTTGGCCGGAACCCTGTTGCCCAGCCTGTATGTGGCGTGGCGCACTCGTGCGCACCGCCTGCACCGATTGCGATGCGACTGGCTGGGCAAGTAAATAGGTCCCTCCTGAATCCCCCAGGCCTTGGAACCTGTTCACGATCCCCCGCGAGATCGTGGGCTGATTCTCACTGCCGTGCCGTGCGCACGTTGCCTGGCAGGGCCTGCGGGTGGCTGGTGCGCAGCGGGTTGATGTCCAGGCCGCCGCGGCGTGTGTAGCGCGCGTAGACCGTGAGCTTGAGCGGCTTGCAGCGCGTCCACAGGTCCATGAAGATGCGCTCCACGCACTGCTCGTGGAATTCGTTGTGGTTGCGAAAGCTCACCAGGTACTGCAGCAGGCCTTCCTGGTCGATGGGGGCACCGGTGTAGCGGATCTGCACGCTGCCCCAGTCGGGCTGGCCGGTCACCAGGCAGTTGCTCTTGAGCAGGTTGCTGGTGAGCACCTCGGTGACGGCGGGCTCGTCGTGCACGGCGTGCAGCAGTTCGGGTGCGGGCTGGTAGTGCGTGCACTCCACGTCCAGGCGGTCCAGGCTCAGGCCGTCGAGCTCGTGCACGGGTTCCTGGTCAAACAGCTCCGGCAGCAGCAGCCGCACGCCCACGGTGGCCGGGTGTTCGGCACCGCGCCAGACGGCCTCGCTCACATCGGCACGGATGCGCGCCTGCACCTCGGAGGCATCGGCAAAGCGCGTGTTGTTGAAGCTGTTGAGGTAGAGCTTGAAGGACTTGCTCTCGACGATGTTCGGCGTTTCGCAGGGGATGGTGATGTGCGCCAGGGCCACCTGCGGCTTGCCGCGCTGGTTGAGCCACGACAGCTCGAACGCTGTCCACAGGTCGGCGCCGAAAAAGGGCGGTGCGGTGGTGACGCCGATCTCGGCGCGCTTGCCCGCGCGCGGGATGGGGAACAGCAGCGAGGCATCGTACTGGTCCACATAGGCGGAGGTCTTGCCCAACTGGGATTGTTCGGGGGTGTTTTCGTTCATGGCGGAGTCTCCTGGTTCCGTGCCTGCGGCGGGCCACAGGGCTGGCGGCAGGCCTTTGTTTACTTGAATTCGCGCTCGCGCAGCCACTTGGTGGCGATCCACTTCTCACCGGCAATCACCGGTGCGCCGCCATGCAGCGTGCGCGTGGAGGGGTGGGCACGTTCATAGCTGAAGAACACGGCATTGCCGCGCTGCGGGCCGACTTCGACATGCACGTCGGGGAAGGTGGTTCCGCCGCCCTTTTCGGGCGTGTTGAGGTACATCACCAGCGTGCCCACGCGCTGCCCGCCGCGCTTCAAGATGGTGGGCGTACCCGGCTCGCCCGGGTCGAAGTAGTCGTAGTGCGGCTTGTACTCGGCGCCGGGGCGGTAGTGCAGCACCTGCAGGCCCTCGCCGTTCTCGATGGGCCAGTCCAGCAGCCGGGCAATGCGCTCCTCGATGCGCTGCACCACCGGGTTCTCGCCGCGCTGGAAGAACATGCCGTCGCTGGTGCGGTCGTCGTTGACCTCTTCGCCGCCGGTCTTGGTGGCTACCGTGAGGGAGCGCGCCATGCGTGGCTCGGCCGCCGCGATCAGGGCATCGCATTCTTCGGGCGAGAGCAGGTTGCCGAAGACCACGATGCGCGGCTTGGCCATGGACAGCAGGATGTTCACCGCGCGGTCGCCGGCATCGATCTGGGCCGGAGATTCGTCCAGGGGCGGCTCAGGCACCTTCACGGCGGGCGGCTGGCCCTGCTGCTCGGCCAGTGCGTTCAGGTGGTCCTGCAGCGTGATTTCCAGCGCCTCGGCGGCTGTGTCCTCGTTCCAGCCCGCATCGCGCATGGACTGCAGCACCACGGGGGCGGCAAAGCCGGCCTCGGCCTGCTCGATGATCCAGCGGCGCAATTCGGGCGTGATCGCCTGGCGTGCTGCGGTGGTGGTGGCGGTGGACGGCGACTGTTCGGAAGACGATGCCATGGCAGATCTCACACGTGGGTCTTGCGCCGGAATACCAGGCGCTCGGGCTCTGAGGCGGCGGGAGCAAAAGTGTAGCCTTCCAGGTCAAAGCCCTGGAGGGCGTGCGGGGTCGCCAGTCGGTGGGTCACGGCGTAGCGCGCCATCAGCCCGCGTGCGCGCTTGGCGTGAAAGCTGATGATCTTGTAGGCGCCACCCTTCCAGTCCTCGAACACGCATTCGAGCACGCGCGCCTTGAGGGCCTTGGTGTCCACCACCTTGAAATACTCCTGGGAGGCCAGGTTCACCACCACGGGCGTGGTGTCGGCCCGCAAGCGCTTGTTCAGGTGCTCCGCGATGCGGCTGCCCCAGAAGTGGTAGAGGTTGCTGCCAGCATCGGTGGCCAGGCGCGTGCCCATCTCCAGGCGGTAGGGCTGCATCCGGTCCAGCGGGCGCAGCATGCCGTACAGGCCGCTCAGGATGCACACATGGTCCTGCGCCCATTGCAGGTCTTCGCTGCCCAGCGAGCGTGCGTCCAGGCCTTCATAGACATCGCCGTTGAAGGCCAGCAGGGCCTGGCGCGAGTTGCTGGCAGTGAAGCGCGGCTTCCAGGCCTGGTAGCGCGCCATGTTCAGGGCCGCGAGCGGGTCGCTCAGCGACATCAGCGTGGCGATGTCCTGGTGCGACTTTTCGCGCAGCACCTGGATCAGGGCCGTGGATTGGGGCATGAACTGCGGCAGCGTGTGCGGCAGGTCCGGCGGCAGCGGGGTGTCATAGTCCAGCGACTTGGCGGGAGACAGCAGGAACAGCATGGTGGCGTGGGGGCTCGTCGGGGTCGAACAGAAGGAGCGTGGGACACGGGGTCGTGGCTGCAAGGATACCGGTATCGGCCGTGCGCCAGCGCAAACGCACGGCCCAAAAGCAAGAAGGCGGCCGAGGCCGCCTTCTTGCTTGTTCACCGCATCAAGCTGCTGGAGGCTGCTCGAACGGGAGTTTCATCGCCGAGAGGTCGCGGCGGGTTTCCACCAGCACCAGCGGGCCCTCGTCGGCCACCACCACGGGCGGACGCTCGCGCGGCACGTGGATGGGCTTGGGCTCTGCCGCGATCGCGGCCTGCACGGCGGCGATCTTTGCGGCATCGGAGTTCACCCACTGCAGGCCCGACGACTCGGCGACCTGCTGCAGCTCGCCGAGCGGCAGGGTGAAGGCCTGCACAAGCGGCAGGCCCGCGGCCGGGGCTGCGACCGGTGCCGGGGCCGCCGCCACGGGCGCCGCGGCGACAGGGGCCGGGGCCACAGGTGCGGGCGCCACGGGTGCGGGGGCTGCGACGACGGGTGCAGCTGCCGCTACCACCGGGGCAGGGGCAGCCGGGGCAGGCGCCACGGGAGCCACAGCCACGGGGGCTGGCGCGCTGTCCTGGACGGGGGCTGCCACAGGTGCCGTGCCTTGCGCGGCGGTGGGTGCCGGTGCGTTGAAGTAGCTGCGGCGTGGCGCTTCGTCCTGGGGCTCGGCCGTTGGGGCCGGAACTGACGAGGTATCGAAGTCCAGCAGGGGCGCTGCAGGTGCGGCTGCCGCCTCGGCGTTGTCGCGTGGACCGCGCTCGCCACGTTCGCGGCGGTCACGGCCATAGCGGTCGCGCGAGCGGCGCTCGCGGCGCTGCTCTTCGCTGCCTGCAGCGGTGTTGGCCGACTCATTGCCGGTCAGGTCCAGGTCGGGCAGCAGTGCCAGCGGCGAGGTATCGGCAAAGTCGCCTGCCGGGGCAGCGGCTTCCGTGCCTTCGGCGTTGCGGGGCGCGCGTTCGCTGCGCTCGCCGCGTTCACGCCGGCCGGAGCCGTCGCCGCGTTCGCGGCGGGGGCCGCGCTCGCTGCGTTCGCCACGGGGGGGCTGGCCGGCGGCGGCGTCACTGCCGATCGGGCCTTCCACCTGGGCACCGGCGACGGCCGCTGCCTGCTCGCCATTCAGTGCGCTACCGTTGGCTTGGTTGCGGCCTTCGCCGTCGTTGCGGCCACCACGGCCATTGCGGCCGCCGCGTCCTTCACGGCCCTCGCGGCCTTCGCCCTCGGGGCGGCGTTCGCCGCCTTCGCGCGGTGGACGATTGCCCTGGCCTTCGGCGTCGCGCGGTGCACGGCCTTCGGCCGGGCGTTCGCCACGGCGGCCACGGCCTTCTGCGGCACCTTCGCGGTTGCCACCGTCACGGCCTGCGCCTTCGCGTGGGCCGTCGCTGCGGCCGGGCGCATCGCGGTTGCTGCGGCGTCCGCCACGGCCTTCGCCGCGGCCATCACGGCGCGGTTCGCGGGCGGTGGTTTCCGCTGCGGGTGCGGCTACCGGGGCTGGGGCGGCCACTGGGGCAGGCGCTGCTGGCTTGTCACCGAAGCCGAAGAAACCCTTGATGAAGGCCAGGATGCCTTGCTCCTGGGGCGCGGCAGGCGCCGCAGCGGGTGCCGGTGTGGGCGTGGGGGCTGCAGCAGCTGGCGTGGCGGCAGGGCGCTGGCCCTGGCCGGCGCGTGGTGCGCGGGCCGCGCCTTCGGGGCGGGGCTCGACCTGGGGTGCCGGTGCGTCGGGCAGCACGCCCTTGATCACCGGGGTCTGCTTGTTGGTGGGCTCCTGCGAGCGGCGCGTCACGGCTGTGGGGTCTTCCACTTCCTCGGCGAGCTTGTAGCTGGCTTCGATGTGGTCCAGGCGCGGGTCGTCGTGCTTCAAGCGTTCCAGGCGGTAGTTGGGGGTTTCCAGCGTCTTGTTGGGAACCATCAGCACGGCCACGCGCTGCTTGAGCTCGATCTTGGCGATTTCGGTGCGCTTTTCGTTGAGCAGGAACGAGGCCACTTCCACCGGCACCTGGCAGTGCACGGCGGCCGTGTTGTCCTTCATCGACTCTTCCTGGATGATGCGCAGGATCTGCAGCGCCGAGGACTCGGTGTCGCGGATGTGGCCCGAGCCGCCGCAGCGTGGGCAGGGGATGGACGAACCTTCGGACAGCGCGGGCTTCAAGCGCTGGCGGCTCATTTCCATGAGGCCGAACTTGCTGATGGTGCCGAACTGCACGCGGGCGCGGTCCTGGCGCAGCGCGTCGCGCAGGCGGTTTTCCACTTCGCGGCGGTTCTTGCTCTCCTCCATGTCGATGAAGTCGATCACGATCAGGCCGCCCAGGTCGCGCAGGCGCATCTGGCGCGCCACTTCGTCGGCGGCTTCCAGGTTGGTGCGGGTGGCGGTTTCCTCGATGTCGCCGCCCTTGATGGCGCGGGCCGAGTTCACGTCCACGCTGACCAGCGCTTCGGTGTGGTCGATGACGATGGCGCCGCCCGAGGGCAGTTGCACGGTGCGGGCGTAGGCCGATTCGATCTGGTGCTCGATCTGGAAGCGGCTGAACAGGGCGGCGTCGTCGCGGTAGCGCTTCACGCGGGCGGCATGCTCGGGCATGACGTGCGCCATGAACTGCTGCGCCTGTTCGTAGATGTCGTCGGTATCGATGAGGATGTCACCGATGTCGTTGTTGAAGTAGTCGCGGATCGCGCGGATCACCAGGCTCGATTCCTGGTAGATCAGGAAGGCACCCTTGCCACCCTTGGCGGCGCCGTCGATGGCGTTCCACAGCTTGAGCAGGTAGTTCAGGTCCCACTGCAGCTCGGGCGCGGTGCGGCCGATGCCGGCGGTGCGCGCGATGATGGACATGCCGTTCGGGTACTCCAGCTGGTCCATCGCCTCCTTGAGCTCCGCGCGGTCCTCGCCCTCGATGCGGCGCGATACGCCACCGCCACGGGGGTTGTTGGGCATCAGCACCACGTAGCGGCCGGCCAGCGAGACGAAGGTGGTCAGGGCTGCACCCTTGTTGCCGCGCTCTTCCTTTTCGACCTGGACCAGCAGCTCCTGGCCTTCGCGGATCACTTCATTGATGCGCGCCTGGCTGGGCGAGACGCCCGGGGCGAAATAGCTGCGCGAGATTTCCTTGAACGGCAGGAAGCCGTGGCGGTCTTCGCCGTAGTCGACGAAGCAGGCTTCCAGCGAGGGCTCGACGCGCGTGACGACGGCCTTGTAGATATTGCCCTTGCGCTGTTCGCGCCCCTCGATCTCGATCTCGTAGTCGAGGAGCTTTTGTCCGTCGACGATGGCCAGGCGCCGTTCTTCGGGCTGCGTGGCGTTGATGAGCATCCGCTTCATGATGCGTTTCCTTCTTGTGTTTCGCGGTGGGCAGCGGCGCGGCCGACAGGGCCGTCGCGGGCTGCCACCCGCAGTTCCAAACCATTGAACAAGCTCTACAGGAGCTGTGAATGCCTGGACTGACGCATCGAAACGAAGGGAATTGCCGGGGATGCCGAAAGCCTGCCGCGCGTTAGCGCGGCAGCGAAAGGCAGGGGCGCATGGAAGGGGGCGAGTGGGAGAGGCGCAGTTTTGCCACGAACAAGGTGGCTGGTTGCGCTGGCCGGACGGTTGTTGCAGGCAATTGCGCGCGCATGGCCAGGGGCATGCGCCACCGCCACAAGGTCACAATCCAAGCCATCAACAACCACATGCTCGCTTCGATCCGCTGGCAGACCTTGCCCTGGTGGGGCGCATCTGCCAGCTTGGGGGATTCCGTATCAGTGTTTCAATCTGTCAGCCCGCCGGCTGGCACCCAGGCCATTGCAGGCATCTGGCCTGCAATCTGCGTGGGCGACACCCGCTGGCATCGACCTGCCTGCGCCCGTGTGGCGGTCGTGTGGACTAAACTCCAGACAAATCAACCACTTACACAGCAACGCGCAGGTGAAACACATTATAGGGGGCAAACCGCCATCCGGCCCCGCCCCGGCTTCCAACGTGCCGGCCGCCCGCGTCGTCGAGGTCGACGAGGACTCGGCGGGCCAGCGGCTCGATAACTTTTTGATACGGCATCTCAAGGGTGTGCCCAAGACGCATGTCTACCGCATCATCCGCAGCGGCGAGGTGCGCATCAACAAGGGCCGCGCCAGTGCCGACACCCGGGTGGAGGCGGGCGACCAGGTGCGCCTGCCGCCGGTGCGCATCTCCGACAAGGTGGCCGAGAAGGCCGAGCGCCCGGCACCGGCGCGCGAATTCCCCATCCTGCTCGAAGACGATCACGTGATCGCGCTCGACAAGCCGGCGGGCGTGGCGGTGCATGGTGGCAGCGGGGTGAGCTTCGGTGTCATCGAGCAACTGCGCCAGGCGCGGCCGGGTGCAAGATTTCTGGAACTGGTGCACCGGCTGGACCGGGACACCTCGGGCATTTTGCTGGTGGCCAAGAAGCGCTCGGCGCTCACCCACCTGCAGGACCAGTTCCGCGAGCGCGAAACCGGCAAGACCTACCTGGCCCTGGTCACCGGGGTGTGGGCTGCCAGCAACAAGGTCATCGACCTGCCGCTGCACAAGTACCTGCAGGCCGACGGCGAGCGCCGCGTGCGCGTGACCACGGCCGACGACCCCGACGGCATGCGCTCCATCACCCTGGTCAAGGTGCGCCGGGTGGTGCCGGCGCGCCAGGAACAGGGCCTGCCGGCCATGACGCTGCTGGAGGTGACCATCAAGACCGGGCGCACGCACCAGATTCGCGTGCACCTGGCCAGCCAGGGGCATGCCATCGTCGGGGACGACAAGTACGGCGATTTTGAGCTGAACAAACGCTTGCAGAAGCTGGGCATGCGGCGCATGTTCCTGCACGCCTGGAGGTTACAGTTCAACCACCCGGCCGGTGGCGAGCGCGTGGCGCTCGACGCCGAACTGCCGCCCGAGCTGGCCGGTTTTGTCCCTTCTGCCTGAGTGCCCCGTCCCATGCGTCCCACGCCCCGCCCCCGCCGTTTCGACCTGATCGCCTTTGACTGGGATGGCACCCTGTTCGATTCCACCCAGATCATCGTGCGCTGCATCCAGGCGGCCGTGAAGGACGTGGGCGGCACTGTGCCCACGGACCAGGCTGCCTCGTACGTGATCGGCATGGCCCTGATGCAGGCGCTGGCCCATGCGGCGCCCGATGTGCCGCCCGAAAAGTACCCCGAGCTGGGCAATCGCTACCGTTTTCACTATGTGCAGCACCAGGACGATCTGAGCCTCTTCGAGGGCGTGCTGCCGATGCTGGCCGATCTGCGCGACGCCGGGCACCTGCTCACGGTGGCCACCGGCAAGAGCCGGCGCGGCCTGGACGATGTGCTGCACTCCAAGGACCTCAAGGGCGTGTTCGACGGTTCGCGCACCGCCGACCAGACGGCCGGCAAGCCCCACCCGCTGATGCTGCAGGAGCTGATGGCCGAGTTCGACGTGCTGCCCGAGCGCGTGCTCATGATCGGCGACACCACGCACGACCTGCAGATGGCGAAAAACGCCGGCTGTGCCAGCGTGGGCGTGAGCTATGGTGCCCATGAGCCCGATGCCTTCCATGTGCTGCAGCCGCTGGTGGTGGCGCATTCCGTGCGCGAACTGCACGACTGGCTGCTGGCCAACGGCTGACCTGTACGCCCCCGCGCCGCTGCTGTCCTGCCATGACCCCTGCCGAATCCACCCCCATCGTCCTGTGCAACAGCGCCGACCTGGCGGACGGCGGGCTGGCGGTGCCGTTTGATGTGCGCTATGCGGGCCAGACCTGCCGGGCCTTTGCCATCCGCTACCGCGGCTTGCCGCATGCCTATCTCAACCGCTGCACGCATGTGGCGATGGAGATGGACTACCAGCCCGACCGCTTTTTCGACGATTCCGGCAACTGGCTGCTGTGCGCCACGCATGGCGCGGCCTACCTGCCCGACACCGGCCAGTGCGCCGGCGGGCCTTGCCGGGGCGGCCTGGTGAAGATAGCCCTGTCGGAGTCCGGTGGTGTGGTGCACTGGCATACTGCGTACAACCTGCAGCCCGTCGAGTTCTAGGAGGCTGTCGGACTTGGAGCGTCGAAAGCGAAAATCGGCCTCAGCGAGGACAGTTTTTTCCGGATTTGCAGCCCCATAGCCAGGCTATGGGGCAAAAAGACGGTGAAAAATGGACCGCTGCGGCCGATTTGCAGCCGACGATTTCCAAGTCCGACAGCCTCCTGGATGAACCGAGCGGGCGCGCCCTGTTTTCCCGCATCCATGCCCGCCATGGGTTGCACGGTGTCTCAAAAGGCCTGAAATGACCGATCCCCAACAGCCCGGAACCCCGGGTTCCGACAAGAACTTCCCCCCATCGCAGGACCTGTGGTCGCAGTCGGCCACACCGTCCGCTGCCCGTGCGGCCGCGCAGGAGCCCGGCTGGGAGCGCGCGACGCTGGAGAAGCTGGCCTTTGCGGCCTTGAGCGAGCAGCGCTCGGCCCGCCGCTGGAAGATTTTCTTTCGCTTTGCCTGGCTGCTGCTGGTTGCGGCCCTGGTCTTTGGTGCCATGCGCCAGGCCTCCACCGGCGCGAGCAAGAGCACACCGCACACGGCGGTGGTGGACATCAAGGGCGAGATCGCCTCGGGCGCCGAGGCCAGTGCCGAGTTCGTGGTGGCCGCCATGCGCAGTGCCTTCGAGGACGAGGGCTCGCAGGCCGTGGTGCTGCTGATCAACTCGCCGGGCGGCAGCCCGGTGCAGGCCGGCATCATCAACGACGAGATCGTGCGCCTGAAGGCCAAGTACAACAAGCCGGTGTATGCCGTGGTCGAGGAGACCTGTGCGTCTGCCGCCTACTACATCGCTGCGGCGGCCGACGAGATCTTCGTGGACAAGGCCAGCATCGTGGGCAGCATCGGCGTGCTGATGGATGGCTTCGGCTTCACCGGCATCATGGAAAAGCTCGGCGTGGAGCGCCGCCTGCTCACGGCCGGCGAGAACAAGGGGTTTCTCGATCCCTTCAGCCCGCAGACCGAAAAGCAGCGCGAGTATGCGCAGGCCATGCTCGACCAGATCCACCAGCAGTTCATCGGCGTGGTGAAGGCCGGCCGCGGCGATCGGCTCAAGGTCACGCCCGAAACCTTCAGCGGCCTGTTCTGGACCGGTCAGCAGGCCGTGGAGATGGGCCTGGCCGACAAGCTGGGCAACCTCGACTTCGTGGCGCGCGAGGTGGTCAAGGCCGAGGAAATCATCGACTACACCCGTCGCGACAACGTGGCCGAGCGACTGGCCAAGCGCTTTGGCGCGGCCATGGGCATCGGCGCCGCCAAGGCGATGATGTCCGCCGGGCCGCAGTTGCGCTGATCAGGAGTCGATTGCGCCGGCCTTGCGCTGGCGCGATCCGTCTTCGAGGATGGTGTCGTCGGCCACGAGCTTGCCGGACTCGTCCCATTGCTTGCGCGCCTCCAGCCGGGTTCGCCCCCGGGCGTTGGGCGCGGTGTAGCGGTCTTCCTGGGCCATGCGGCCATTGGCGTGGAACTGCTGCTGCACGCCGGTGGGAAACTGCTCGGCGGTGAGCATCTCCCGGCGCGTGAGCCGGCCTTCGTCGTCGCGCAGCTCGCGCTGGATGCGGGTGGACTCCCCGGTGCCCGTCACCGTCGAGCGTTCTCGGACCGAGCCGTTGAGGTACCAGCGCTCCAGCAGCGCCTCGCGCCCTTGGGCGTACCCGCGCTGCTCGATCAACGGGCCGCTGCTGCCGAAGCGGCGCAGGCTGAGCAGCGGCCCGCGCGTGTCGCGCAGCAAGCGCTGTGGCTCATCGGGCGCAAAGATGCGCTCCTCGCGCAGCACGCTCTTGCCGCCTTCGGTGAAAAAGCTGCGGTGCACACGCCGGCCTTCCTCGTAGAGCATCTGCTGCGCCACAAGGCCGTCGCTTGTCCATTCGGTGGACAGCAGCAGCCGGCCCTGGTCGTAGCGCACCTGGCCGGCCTTGGCGCCCGCGCTGGTGAACAGTGGGGTGTCTGCGGCGCCTTCGAAGCCGCAGGGCTTGCGGTCCTCGGGCAGCACGCTGGCGCGCGGGCATTGCAGGCGCGTGGGCTGGCCAGCGGCGTTGTATTCGATGGCGAACTGCTCCTGTCCTGCGGCATGGAAGGACAGGCGCTCGGGTCGGCCATTCGCGTCGAAGCGGCGCACCGCCCCGACCGTGCTCCCGTTCTCCGCGAATTCCTCGCGCTTGAGCTGGCCATTGGGCCAGAACTCGGCCACACGGCCTTGGCTGTTGCCGCGCTCGTTCACGCTGCGCTCGCGCGTGAGCCTGCCTTCGCGGTCGAAAAAGCGTTCCTTGCCCAGGTACTTGCCGTCCGTGAGCTCCTGCTCGCGTTGCAGCTGGCCGGTGTTTTCGTCGCGGCATCGCAACAAGCCTGTCAGGCCCGCGGTTTCGGCGCCGTTGGACGGGTTGACGCTCTTGCCGTTGAATTCGCAGCGGATGATGGCGTGTGCGCCCGTGGCACAGGTGCCCAGAGTCAGTAGCAGAAGGGCGGGGATGTGTCGCATGGCACGGGGCGGGCTCAGCGGCCCAGGGCAAACACGATGGGTGTGCGGTTGCTGGGGGCCAGAGGCTGGGCGCGCCACTGGCGCACGAGTTGGCTGCGGATCTGGGCGCTGGGCAGCGTCAGGCCGCTGGCCAGTGCCAGGC
>NZ_JAXHOB010000005.1:0-42278 GCF_034519795.1 Acidovorax sp. | reverse complement strand
GAGGTTCTGAGGGGGGGGGGGGTGGGGGGGGGTCGTCAGGGACGAAGCTTCGCTGGATTCGGGAGCCGCGATCCACTGCATTAAGGCAGGGTCCTTCTGTCGACGTCGACTCCAGGAACGGCTTGGGCATCCAAGCCGAGGTGTCACGTTTCCTATTTTTCTTATTTTTATCATTTACTATTTTATTTTATTTTATCTTGTATTCATTTTATTTGTTTTGTTTGTACTTTGTTATCTATTCTTATACTTTTCTTTTGCTTGCGCGGGCGTGTTCCCGCCGTTAGACCGACGGAGGCCAGTTTTGTATTAGCCCATGGGGCAGACTCCCTAGGGGTCGTAGGAGACAACTCCAAGAAGGAGCCCGAGGCAGGCCAGACCGCTTGGGGCGGGGGTCCGAGGGGGGGGGGGGGGGGGGGGGGGGGGGGGGGGGCGGGGGGGGGCGGGGGGGGGGGGGCGGGGGGGGCGGGGGGGGGGCGGGGGGGGGGGGGGCGGGGGGGGGCGGGGGGGCGGGGGGGGGGGCGGGGGGGGGGGGGCGGGGGGGGGGCGGGGGGGGGGGGGGGGGGGGGGGGCCAGCAGGGGGGAGGGCGAAAAATGGCCTTTTTTAGGGTCCGAGGGGTATTTAGATGCCAAAGTTACACCGAAAAATGCATTTCTTAGTCCTCCCCGCGCCCCCCCTCCCCCCCTCCCCCCTCCCCCCTCCCCCCTCCCCCCTCCCCCCTCCCCCCCTCCCCCCCTCCCCCCCTCCCCCCTCCCCCCTCCCCCCCTCCCCCCTCCCCCCTCCCCCCTCCCCCCTCCCCCCTCCCCCCCTCCCCCCCTCCCCCCTCCCCCCTCCCCCCTCCCCCCTCCCCCCACCCCCCTCCCCCCACCCCCTCCCCCCCCCCCCCCCCCCCCTCCCCCCACCCCCCCCTCCCCCCTCCCCCCACCCCCCTCCCCCCCCCTCCCCCCTCCCCCCACCCCCCTCCCCCCCCCCCCCCTCCCCCCACCCCCCCCCCCCCCACCCCCCTCCCCCCACCCCCCTCCCCCCACCCCCCCTCCCCCCACCCCCCCTCCCCCCACCCCCCCACCCCCCCTCCCCCCACCCCCCACCCCCCCCCCCCCACCCCCCACCCCCCCACCCCCCCTCCCCCCCCCCCCCTCCCCCCACCCCCCTCCCCCCCTCCCCCCACCCCCCTCCCCCCTACCCCAGCCCTACCCACCCCACAGTAGTAGTAGTATATAGGGGTTTAGAGGTTCTGAGGGGGGGGGGGGGGGTCGTCAGGGACGAGGCTTCGCTGGTTTCGGGAGCCGCGATCCACTGCATCAAGGCAGGGGTCCTGATGTCGACTTCGACTATAGGAACGGCTTGGGCGTCTAAGCCGGGGTGTCCGGTTAGTAATCTAATAAGGGCATCCCCCTCCTACCCACCAATGTTCTCGAACACCTGCACCCACGGGTGCGTCCGGCCGAGTTCGGCGCTCTGCTCGCACCAGGTGTCGATGACTGCCGCCGATCGCTGCCAGCGACAGCTCGGGCAGCGTGCGGTCGTGTCGGGGAGAAGCAGATCACCCCGACTCGTCCCGTAGGCCGCCTCGATCTGGTTCGCCCCTCCCCCCCAGCGGGGGGAGGGTTGGGGAGGGGGCAACGGGCGGCAGGGCGCTTGGCTCGACGGCCTCCCCCTCTCCAGCCCTCCCTCTGCTGGGGGGAGGGGAGTCAGACGGGGGCATCAATGCGGCGTGGTCGTTCGTGAAGACAAACGTCCCGGTGTAATCCGGATTCACGTCCCCGCTGACCCGCGTGTTGCCCGCACAGAGATAACAGCCCGGATCGTGCGACGGCAGCACCGCGTCGGAGGCTTCCTCCTCTCCTGCTGCCCTTGCCACGGGCCGCTTGGCGCGGTGCGGCGAGACCAAGCACCCACTGGCCGGTCATGACTGCGGCGCTGGCACAGCCTGGGGCCCGACGCCAGCGGCCATGTCGTCCTGGCCGAGCTGGCCCACGTGCCGCGCATGGGCAAGGGCCGCATCAAGCGCCTGACGGCCACCGACAAGGATGGCGATGGCAAGCTGTCGTTCAAGGAGGTGGTGGAGGCCCGCATGGCCTACTACGACGCGGCCGATGCGGACAGCAACGACCTGCTGTCGGTGCCGGAGTGCGTGGCGTTTGAGAAGAAGCGGCGGGCCGCCAGGCCCTGAGCGAAGATATCCTTCAGAATGAACGACGGGGCTTCGCGGCCCCGTTTTCTGTTGTTCCTCTTGTTTTGCCCGCCAGGCATACGCCTGCCGCGCCGCTCACAAGTGCCCCTGCGCGGCCAGCAGCCACCAGAGGGCGCCCGCGCCGGACCACAGCGAGGCCGCTGCGAACAGCAGGGGGCGAATCGGCACGGGGCGCCAGAACACCAGGGCATATAGGCCGCCCACGGCAAACGGGGCGCAGGCCAGCACGGCGAGGCGCCCCTCGAGGGAGCCGACCAGCGGACTCCCCATGAACATCCACGCCAGGCCCGCGGCGCACAGCAGCAGCGCCAGGAACACCTTGGAAGCGCGTTGGCCCCGTGCCGCCCTCCTCTGGCCAGCCTGCTCAGCCCGGGCTTCCCATACCAACCCCGCCACGGGCGACAGAATCGCCATCGCCAGGCCCATACCACCGCTGAACCAGGGCACATGGGTGGCGAGGAAGACTGCCGCGACGACCCCGGCGACCAGCGACACCAGCACGCGCGGCGCCGCAAGCATGTCCAGGAGAGGGTCGAGCAGTTCATTCATGGGGTTTCACCGGGCTATGCGTGTGGGGAATGGCAGCCGAGATTGCGCGGCGGGCAGCATCAGGGACATTCTGCTCTGCTGGGCAGGCGAACCTCGCTGAAACGCATGTAGTGCAGGTTCCCTTGCGCTTCAAGACTGCCCGCCTCCACAAGCGCAATCACGCGCTGGGCGTAGTAGGCAACGGGTACATCGGGAAGTTCCTTGGAGAGTGCCAGCCAAGCTGTGCCGACAATGCGCGCAGACTTGCGCCACCACCCAGCTACACAGTCGGCCAGCAATTGCGCATCGATGCGCTGTATCTGCTCTGGCGTCAGGCGGTCAACGAGCTCCTGCTCCTCTGAATCGAGCAAAGTGTCGGGCTCGTCTTCCGTCGGGCTGCTCGTATCCAGCGCCGGATACTCCTGCACCAGGGGAGCGCGCAGGGAGGAAAGAACCTTGGCGATGACCTCGCGATAGCTGCGAAAGGCAGAACGCCGCTCCTCGTCGTCAGGGAGCGCCTGGATCACAGGCTCCGCTTCGGACAGCACGGCCAACGCGCGCTCATAGATCTCGTACAGCGCTGCTGCCTGTTCCTGCTTCATGTGCCGTCCAGTTCTGCTTGGGTTGCTTGGCCCCGCTGGGCACCTTTCCAGTGTAGTTCGGCGGAGCGACTCCATTCGGAAGCGCCAGACGGTTCACCCCATCGCGTGCACCAGCCCCCCACAACACCGCCACACCCGACAGCAACGCGCAGGCCGCAAAAGCCGTGTAGCCCCAGGGCATGGGCTGGCGGTTGCCCAGCGCCCAGAGAAAGGCGATGGGAAGCGGCGCCACGGCGACTGCCGCGGCACCGGCCCAGAGTGCGCCGGCCCACCAGCCGATCAGCCCGCCCCAGACCAGGCCGAGCAGGCACAGGCCGAGCGCGGCGATGGGGCGGGAGATGTTCAAGGGCTCGCCCTGCCAGGCGAAGTCCGCGGGTGTTCCGACGGGTGTGCTCACGGTCGCGGGCTTGCCCGTGGCAGTGGCCACGGCATCGGCGTGCCAAAGGATGCCGATGCCGGCGGCCCCCAGCACCAGCCAGATGCCCATGCCGCCCGTGAACCATGCAACCCACTGCGTGAGCGCCACGGCAGCCATCAGGCCCAGCAACAGGGGCAGTACCAGACGTCCGTAGCACCGGTCGGCAAGGGTGGCGACGAATCTGACCGGCTTGTCCATGGTTCGATCGCTCCTTCCTTCACCGGGTGCCAGCGGTGTAGGCATCCACAGACTCAAAGGGCAAGGGCTCGCCCTGCTGACAAAAATCCCAGTGCGGCGAATCTTTCATCGCGCGCACGGCGCGCTGCATGCGGTTGCGGGTGTAGCTGGGCCTGTGTGCTGCTGCCCACGGCCACTTGGGCGGCAACGAACAGCGGTGGCTTCTCGTGGCGCCACCGCGGCCGAAACGGCACAGCAGATTCAACGTGCCGCCGTCTGCTTCCACCAATTGGGCATGGCCGCCAGCACCTCGCCACCCGCCTTGAGGCTGTTGGCCAGCTCCAGTGCGGCGCTGCCAGGGGCCGTGGCGATGAGGTACCAGTTGCCCGTGGTGCCCAGCCGCTGGGTGACCGTCAGGCCCTTGGCCTGGGCCCAGGCACGCACCTGGGCGTCGCTCCAGTCGGGATTGAACTTCACGACCACGCCGCCGGGCAGCGCCATCAGCCGGCCTGCGGGGGAGTTGCCTTCGCGGTACACGGGCGAAATGTGCGTGCCGGCAGCGCCCCTGGCCACGCTCTGGCTGGCGGGCTGCAGCTGCACCAGGGGTGCGGGGCTGGCGCCCTCGCCCACGCTGCGCGCCTGTGCACTGCCGGTTTCAGGGACCGGAGTGATGACCGCGACCAGGCTGGTGTCGAGCGTGATGGTGCGCTGGGTGTCGCCGTCGAAGTAATGGGCCGTGGTGGCGGCCAGGGCGCCGGAGGCCACCGCGCTGGCGGCCAGGGCCATTGCGGCAAGGCGCAGGAGAGAGAAAGTGGGGAGCTTCATGGTGTGAGGCCTCGGCAGGTATTCGGTTAAATGGGGTGGTGTGCGATGGAACAGGGGGCGCTGCCCCTCAGTAGCCATAGGCCTTGATGCTCCAGGCCGAGACGCTGCCGGTCTCGCCCGTGCGGCCGTCGCGCACGGACAGGGTCCAGTTGCCGTCGGCGGCCTCGCCCATCAGGCGCGCGATGCCGAAGGTGAAGCCCGCTTCGAGGGCGGCGCCACAGGTGACGGCGTTGGCCGCCGTGTCCTTGCAATCGCGCACCACCGAAACCGTGCTGCGCGTGCCGGCAGGGCTGGTGAGCGTGATCTCCAGGTCGCCCACGTTGGTGTGGCTGGAGGTGATGGCCAGGTCCACGAATTCGAGCTTGCCGATGCCACTGCCCTGCAGCGTGAGGCTGCTGGTGGCGGTGGCGCCGTTGTCGGCAATGGCCACAGGGCTGCCCAGCGTGGCGGCCTGGGTGGCAGTTTTCTGCGCGGGCAGCAGCGCCCAGCCTGCGGCGGCGCGCACGGCGGCCAGCGCGTCGATGGCGCCGTAGCCGTACTCGTGGTTCACGTGCAGGCCGCCGCCGTTGGTGGCCCAGCCGGCGTTGGCGGGGTCGGTCTTGCGCGCGGTGCGGGCCAGGATGGCGCGCACATCGCGCCAGGTGAGCGCGGGGTTGGTCTCCAGCAGCAGCGCGGCCACGCCGGCCGCCTGCGGCGTGGCGGCCGAGGTGCCGTTCATGCAGCGCGTGTAGTTGGTGCTGCCCATGATGTCCTCGGGCTTGTTGCCGTCGTTGTAGCCGCCGGCGCCCGATACATCGGTGGTGGTGGTCGTCTGGGTGCTGCAGAACTCGCCGCCATAGGCCGTGACCAGCACGTTGGAGCCCGGCTCGGAGTAGGAGGAGCGCTGTCCCTGGTCGTTGAGCGCGCCAATGGCCAGCACGCCCTGGAAGTTGGCCTGGCCGTCGTAGTCCGAGCGGTCCTCGGGCGCACCGTTGCCCGCCGCCCAGGTGTAGATGGCGCCCTTGCCGCCCCGGCCCGTGCTGATGCCGGTGCGGATGGCGTCACGCCACAGCTCGTCGGCCGGGGCCAGCAGGCCATTGCTGTCGGCCGCGCCGTAGCTGTTGGTGTAGATGTGGTTGCTGGCCAGGTCCTTGGTCACCGCGTCGGCGCCGAAGGCACCGGTGGTGGCCGACAGCAGGTTGTAGCCCACCAGGCGCGCGTTGAAGGCCACGCCCGTCACGCCCAGGTTGTTGTTGCCGATGGCCGCCGCCAGGCCGCCGCAGCTGGTGCCGTGCGGGCTGGTGGACGATGATGGATCGCCATAGCCATTGGTGCGGTAGTCCCAGCTCTTGCCGGCCACCACGCGCAGGTCTTCGTGGAAGATGTCCAGGCCATCGTCGATCACCGCGATCTGCACGCCCGTGCCGGTGGCCAGCTGCCAGGCCTTGCCGATGTTGAGGTCTTCGCCCGCCAGGGCGGCCGGGCCGCCCGCGCCGCTCTGGCCGGTGTTCCTGAGGTGCCATTGGCGGCTGAACAGCGGGTCGTTGGGCACCAGGGCCGGCAGCGCACCGCCCCCGCCCACGCTGACCAGCCCGCCCACCGTGATCACCACGTCGTAGAAGGACTGGCTGCCCACCGTGAGGGTGGCAATGGTGAGCTGCCCGTTGGACGGGTTGAAGCTGTCATAGCTGCGGTTGGGCCCCGTAGCGCTGAAGCCCAGCACATTGCCCACGGTGATGACGACGTTGTCGTACTTGGTGTCCCCCACCACCAGGCTGCCGATGCGCACCTCGCTCGGGCGGTCGGGCGACCAGGTGGTGGCCGCACCGGCCAGCCCGCAGGCGGCCAGCAAGGCAGTGGCAAGCGCCAGGCGCGCAGGCCTGCCGATGGTGGATCGTGGAAGACGCATGGAAGACACCCCTGTTGGTTTTGAATTGATGGCGGCGGCGCTCGAACGTTGCACCGCCACACGATTATCGAAACCGCCCGGGGTTTGCACCAGCGAAATATGGCGGCGCGGCCCGATACCGCGCTGCAGCACGCCCTTGGCTGCACCCTTCTCTGGCCGCAGTGCACGCAGCAGTCTCCCGGAGCACCTGCTCCGGCTGCGCTTCGGCGGCCCGCATCAACCATCACCCATCAATGACTTTGGCGCTGAGCCCCTGCACCCGCCGCAGGACGAAATAGACCCCGTAGGCAGCCATGCACAGGCAGCACGAGATGATCGCGTGCAGCCAGAACATCGCCTGGAAGCCACCCCACCCCGTGAAATCCCGGGTCAGGCCCATTTCTCCCGCCATCCAATGGACGGCGGCCTGGGCCAGCGGAAACAGCACCAGCCCGCCCCGCATCCACGCCAGCGGGTCCAGCGTGCGAAAGCCAAACCAGATGCACAGGAATGCCATCCACTGCAGCAGCCACCCCATGGTCGCCAGCCCTTCGGGCTTGGGATACGGCGTTGCATACCACTGCACCGAAAAGGCCACGCTCGCCGTGGCCAGGGCGGCAAGCAGCAGGCAACGGGCGATCAGGCCCACGATGAATCCCAGGGACATATGCAAGCACCTCATGGAGACAGGGGCGCCCAGAGTAATGGCCGTGGCCCGCACCACGGGCACGGCGCTGTGCGAGAAGCCTGTGCTGCTACTCTGCGGAGCAGTTGGCGATACCTGTAGCGCTCGCCCCCCGCAGGTATGCGTCAGCGCAAAAAGGCAAGCCGCTGTCAAGGGGCATTCAGCGAATGCCGGCTGCCAACCGCCCTCCCAGCCCAACCAGCGCCACACCCGCAATCCGTGTGGCCAGGCGCCGGGCGCCGGGAAACGCCTTCAGCCGCACCGCCACCAGGTTGCCCACCAGCACCAGAGCGGTCTGGTAGGCCAGGCTCAGCACGGTGACGTGCAGCATCATCACTGCCAGCGTGGCGCCGGGGGCGCCGGGCTTGAGGAACAGCGGAAAGAACGCGACGAAGAACAGGATGACCTTGGGGTTGGTCAGGCTCACCAGCAAGGCGCGGCGAAAGTACACCCCCACCGCCTGCGGGCGCGCGGGCACTGCGCCTGCACCAACGGACTGGCGGCGCAGCAGTTGCACGCCCATCCAGCACAGGTAGGCAGCACCACACCACTGCAGCCCCTGAAAGGCCATTGGCTGCGCCTGCAGCAGCGCAGCCAGGCCGGCCGCTGCCGCCAGCATGAACAGGCCATCGCCCGCGAGGGTGCCGAGCACCGCAGCCATGCCCGCGCTGCGGCCGTCGCGCGCCGTGGCGTCGAGGATGGCGATGGTGCCAGCGCCGGGAACGGCCTGAAACACCAGGATGGCGGCGATGAAGCTGGCGTAATTCTGTATGTCGAACATGGTGCAAATGCGGCTGGGTTGGAGATACACGATCATCTGCCGCAAGAACCCCAGTGGTACAGTGGATTGCTACGGCCCATCGGGCCTGGACCCCGCTTTTTTCTGGTGAAACATGGCTCTGACAAGAACCCAGGCCCACGAGCTGGACGATGCCGCCTGGCGCCTGCTGGGCGCGCTGCAGCGTGACGCGCGCGCACCGCTGAAGATACTGGCCGAGGCGGCCGGCCTGTCCGTGGCCGCCACGGCGGAGCGGCTCAAGCGGCTGCAGGATGCGGGCATTGCGCAAGGTTTCACCGCGCAACTGGACGCCGCCAAGGCCGGCTACCCGGTGCAGGCCACCATCGGCATCACCGTGGCCCAGCCTGCCAAGAAGCCCCTGCTGGACCGGCTGCGCGCGGCCCCCGAAGTGCTGGAATGCCACCACGTGGCGGGCGCCGATTCGTATGTGATGACTGTGGTGGCCACCAGCCTGGCCGACCTGGAGCGCTTCATCGGCACCATCAACCAATACGGCGAGACGCGCACCTCCATCGTGTTCTCCACCCCCATCGCGCGGCGCGGCCTGGTGCCGCCGGGCACCACCAGGCGCGCGCCGTAGCCGCATGGGAAACCGCCCGCGCCCGCGTGGTACCGTGCGCCTTCGATCCACCTCCCCCGCAGGAAGAGACCCGGATGAACCAGCCCGCCCCGCATGAACCCCAGGCCCCCGCAGCAGCGCCGCCCGCGCTCTACGGCCACCCCTTCTCGTCGTACACGCAGAAGGTGCTGATCGCGCTGTACGAAAACGCCACGCCCTTCGAGTTTCGCGTGCTGGGGCCCGATGCGCCGCAGCACGCGGCCGCTTGGCTGGCAAAGTGGCCGCTGCGGCAGTTTCCGCTGCTGGTGGATGGTGCGCGCGACGTGGTGGAGACCAGCATCATCATCGAGTACCTGCAGCTCAAGCACCCGGGGCCTGTGCGCCTGATCCCCAGCGACCCGGTGGAGGCGCTCGACGTGCGCTTCATGGACCGGTTTTTCGACCTGCATGTGATGAACGCCATGCAGCTGGCCGTGAACGGCGCGCTCACGGGCGATGCGGTCAAGCGCCGGGACGGCATGGCCCTGGCCGTGGAAAAGCTCGACCGTGCCTACGCCTGGCTCGAAGGCCGGCTGGCTGGCCGCACCTGGGCCGCGGGCGAGCACTTCACGCTGGCCGACTGCGCAGCCGCGCCCTCGCTGTTCTATGCGGACTGGACGCACCCGATTGCCGAGCAGTACCCTGCGCTGCGCGCCTACCGTGCGCGGCTGCTGGCGCGCCCCTCGTTCGCGCGTGCGGTGGACGAGGCGCGGTACTTTCGTCCGCATTTTCCGCTGGGTGCGCCGGACCGGGACTGAGGCACGACACCATGAACACCACCAAGCACTCCCTGCCCGCCATCGACTGGCCCACCCTGCTTCGCCGGGCGCCGTTCTTCAGCGCCGCCATCATTAATGCGCTGTGCGAGGAGATGCCGCTCGGCCTGGCGCCGCCTGTGCGCGCCGTCTATGACTTCGACCTCTTCGACGCCCAGGCCTCCAACGGCGGTGTGGACCAGTACTTCCGCAACGTGCTGCTGGAGAGGGGCGGCGACCCCGGCCGGGTGCTGGCATCCATCGCCCACAACCCGGCGCTGGCGGATGCCCTGCCGTTCGTCGACGAGGTGCATGCCATCTGGCACGCAATCGCCCCAGCCTACGCCGCCGCGGCCGAGCGGGAGGACGAGGACGGTGATGATGACGAGGATGCTGCCCCCAGCTGCGACGCCATCCTGGCCCCGTATGCCGAACGCGTCGAGGCCTGGCAGCAGCGCTTCTTCGCGGCCCACCATGCCATCCGCCAGGCGCTGGAGGCCGACGTCGTGCGCGCCTTTTCCATCGAGGCCGTGCGCGGCCTGCGCGGGTACGGCATAGAGCATGTGGTGCTCGACGATGGCGCGTACCGCCTGCGTTTTGACGATGGTTTCCCGCTAGGGCCGAACACGCTGGAGAACGAGGACGGTAGCTGCGACGTGGTCTGGTTCTCGCGCGACCGCACGCTGCTGCAGGCCGAAACACCAGAACGTGTTCACGCTCTTTGCGGGGCCGCGTTGGGGCGCAATCGGGACGAGTGGATGCTTCGGATGCGCCGCATGGGCTCGCGCCCATGCAAGCAGCCGGGGCGTCTAACCGCCCGATTTCGCCCCAACCCTTCGGGCAAGTGCCTTGCCGGGCGGTCTGGTGGAGCTGCTGAGCCTGGGCGACGGCATGCGCCAGTGGCGCGAAGGCATGCTGGTCGACGGCTACCTGCACGGCCCCGTGGTGCGCATGGCCAGCCACCTGGACGGCAGCGGTGCGCACGAGACTGAGCGCAGGATGTTTGACCACGGACACGCCCAGGACTGATGACGATGCGCAGCAGCACCGACGAGGCCCTTGCCCAACTGGGGCAGTGGCTGGCCCACCCGGGCAACCAGGCCACCTTGCTGACGCGCTCGGAGCGCGCGCTGGCCGACTATGCGCAGTTGCCCGTAAGGCGCTTTTCCAACGCGCACACCGAAAAAGCTGCGGGCTATGTGCGCTCGCCCTCCACGGTGTGCATGGGCACCCTGGGCTTCTGGCTGCAGGCCGAGGCCATCCATGCATGGACGGCCAAGGGAACGGACCCGGGCCCTGCCTGGAGCCGCGCCGCAGCCTGGCGTTTGTGGGGCATGGCGGTGCAGTGCGCCCGGCTGGAGGGTGGGGAGATCACCCAACCGCACATCCTGAGCCACCAGGCCGCCGGGGTGCTGTACCTGCTGGCCGCCCTGGGCGACCGCCTGCGCTGCGCGCAATGGGGCCGGCGCATGCTGGCGCTGCACAGCGCCGGCCACCTGCTGGATGCGGGCTCCAAGTCCGGGCCGTTTGCACTGTCGCTGCTCACGCACTGGCTTACGCCTGTGGCGGCCCAGCCCGTCAGCGCCTTCTGCATGCCGGGCATGGTGGACACCTCGGGCGCATGCGCGGCTTATCAGGGGCTGATTGACCATGTGCACACCGACAGTGGCTCGCCCGCGTTGGCCGCTGCCCTGAGCGCTGCAGCCGAGGCGCACCAGCGCGAGACCCGTGTCACGACCGATGAGGAGACCTTCGATTTCGACACCTTCCACGACATGGTTGTGGCCATGGAGCTGCTGGGCTGGGTGCGCATTCGCATCTGGCTGGGCCATGCGCCGCCGCCCCACTGGCCAGCACCGCCGCTGCATGCCGCCAGCGCCTTGCCGGCCGGTTGGTGGGGCGTGGAGCGGCCCATCGACACCAGCGACCCGCTGCTCGCGCGCGTGATGCACCGCGTGCAGCAGGTGCTGCCCGGGCGCGAGATGCTGGCGCGCGAATTTGCACCATGGCCTGAACCGGCGCCCCCATGAACGTCATCGACCATGAGACCGCCAGTTGGTTCCTCGTGCAGCACGGGGATGCGCTGCTGCTCGTCGTGCACTGCAGCCACAGCTTTGTCTCGTACGCCGTGCTCTACCGCCCGCGCCCCAGCCAAAGCGCCACCGGCAGGGCCAGCGCCTCGGCCACAAAGCCCAGCGGCGCCCACATGGTGTACCAGCCCAAGATGCGGAGGTCGCGCACGCCCAGTGCGCGCACCAATCCGGCGGGCCCGTGGGCCATCAGCAGCGCGGTGAAGGCGATGCCCACCACCACCAGCAGGCTGGCGGCCCGCCAGGGCCGCAGGCCCAGGCGCTCGCCAAAGCGCTGGTGCAGGGCATACAGCACCATCAGGCCCAGCACCACGGCGGGCGCCACCAGCCACAGGCCGAGCAGGATGAGTTCGGTGGGGTCGATGGTCATGCGGCGGCTCGTGTGCGGGCAGGCCAGGCGGGCCCATGGAGTCGTCTTCTAGAACGCATCCTTGTACATGGTGGTGGCCAGCTCCAGGGCCAGCGCCTTGCCGCCCACGGCGCTGAGCACGTTGGCCATGTCCTCGGAGGTATCGGCGTAGAACCAGTCGATGGTGAAGCGCAGGGTGCGGCCCAGTTGCTGCTCGCCCGCCACCATGGGGGGCTGGCCCAGGGTGCGCAGCTGCATGTTCTCGCCCAAGCGCGACTGTTCGCGCACCCACCACGACAGGAATTCCGCGGCGCGCAGCCCCGATTCGTTGCGCTGGATGCGGAATTCCAGCGACAGCAGCACCTCGTTCTCCAGCGCGCCGCCTGATCGGCGCAGCGCGGCAATCGGCAGGTCGGCATGCGGGCCACCGGGCTGCGACAGGTCGGCCAGCGCCACCTCGGGCAGGTAGGTGTTGTCCAGCTGCGCCCGGGTCACGCCCGGTATGGCGGTCAGCGCGGCGATCAGGCGCACCACTTCTGCGGGGGCGTCCTGGTCCGGCTCCGCCGGCTCTCCAGAGTCGCCAAGCCCCGCAGGTTGTGTGGTGTCGGCATATTCGCCGAGCGCTGCGCGTTGCGTGGTTTCCAACGGATCGTTGGGGTCGATGGGCTCGGTCATCGCAAAGTCTTGTGGATGGGAAAAATGGACACGGTGAATGGATTGTCGGCGCGGCTGGCAGCGATTTGGGGCCTTTGGCCCTCAGCCACCCCACTCCGGCACCTCGACGCCAAAGGCATCGGCCGCAAAGGCCTGGGCCTCGTCGAGCGTGGCAAACCAGTGGTCGGCGGCCAGCTGGCCGTCGAGCGACGCGCACACCAGCAGGCAGCCGCTGCCGCCGTCATCGGTGATCTCCAGGCGGAAATCCACGTCCGCCGAGCCCGGTGTGCCATCGTCCGCCAGGGACCAACTGCCATCGGGGTCGACGGCGATCAGGAGGGTGCGGCTGGGGATCAAGGCGTGGATGGGCATGGATGAACGGGCGAAAGCGGATGTTGATTGGGATGCAGGGCCAGCCCGCATTGTCACTTGGTCGGCGGCAGCAGGCACCACAAAAGGCCTGCGCACCCTACCCTTCGACCTGTTGTGCATCCCTGATGCCCCGCACGATGGCCTCCACATACGGATCGTGCAGCCCGCGCTCGCGCAGCGCCTGGTCGAGCGAGAGCACGTAGTCGATATTGGGCCCGAACACGCCCTTGGCCACTGCCACCAGGCGGGCCACGGTTTCGGCGCAGGCATCGTGCTCATGCTGCGGGTGCTCGGGGTTGGCGACGAAGGTGATGGCGGTGACGGACTGGCCGTTTTCCAGTTGCACGGGCTGCCAGCGCGGCAGGTAGCCACCACCGGTCATCTCGCGCGTCCATAGCATGCGCACCTCGCCCTGGGCCTCGGCCTCGGGCAGGCGCAGGGCCACGCCTTGCACAAAGCCCCCGGGCATGAGCGACAGCACGCGCCCCGGCCGCTCGGGGCTGCCGCGGCCCGAGATGGAGCGCAGGCAAAAACTGCGGTGCCAGCCCTGCAGTGTGGCCGTGTGCTGCGCCTCGAACGGCATCAGCGGGTTCCAGATCAGCGAGCCGTAGCCGAACACCCAGGCAGGCCCTTCGGGGCGGCTGGCCCAGGCGTGGGCAAAGGACGCCTCCACCCGCTCGTCAGACCACCATGCCGGGTGGGCGTCCATGTTCATGCGGTTGCGGAAACTGCCGTTGCTGAGGTTCTCGCGGGTGAGGATGGTCATCTTCAGTCAAAACGCCCAAGGTGGGTCAAGTTTGCCATGATGGTCGCAATTGGAGGCCAGGCCACGCCAGCCAATCTGTAACCGGCGGCGCACTCCATGGCCTACACGAACGGCCAGCACGAAGCCAGCGATGTTCCGCCACAACACTTGGCATTGCGCAGAGTGAACAGGGGGCATGGTTCGTTGAGTGGCCCGGCATCTGAGGACTTCTGCCCGCCTGCCATCAAGGCCTGGTAGGACGCGGCGCAGGTCAGAAGCCGGCGCCGCAACAGACTCAACCCAGCCAGCAGGCCACAGCGCTCGATGGCACGCCGCGCGAATTGCGAGCACGAGGCATGTCCGGTGCGCGCGCGGTGGGCGCAGCAAAAGCCCTTGTACGGGGAGACATAGCGCTGGTAGGCACCAATGGCCGCAACGGCTGCAGATGCGGCGGAGGTGGAGTGCTCAGGCATCTGCAGGATGCTGTCTTTCTGCGGACCGGGTCCGCAAGCCTTCCGGAAACGGCGGCTTTACCCCGGCAATGGCGTAGACGTCGCGCCATACAGGCGTGTCTTCAGGGTCGAGCCACACATCGCCGAGCAGTTTCTTGAACACATCACACGTTGCCGCTTGTCGGGCCGCACGCTCAATGAACAACGGGCCGTGGGCGGTCAGCAGGTCTTCCAGCAGCAAAGCCGACAGAACTTGCAGAACCTGCTGCGGCGGCTTGCGGGCAATGACGGCAAGAATGAACTGCCACGCCATCTCGGGCGCTTCATCGGGCAGGGACATCACCTCCAGCATCAGGGGCTGACGGGCCTGGTATTGCGCGGAGTCAACACCGCCATGGGACTGGCCGATGATCCACTCATCAACAAGGTGGTCGAGTTGAGTCATGGGCACCGAATGGCAACCCACGGCGCCGACACCGAGTTGCCGATGAAAACGAAGAGCGTTGTGCAGATCACCATCTATGCCCGTACTGTAGACGCAGTATCGCCCTGGGTGAAGTCCTGCACTGCACACTCACCAATGGATACCTTTCACCGAGACCCCGCTCCCATGCCGCAATCGCCTGCACGGATAATCGTGAAGTCCGCAAGGTGCAGCAAAGCACGGTATCCCTGGCGCATCCCCCCTGGCCAGCGCAGCCTTTTCTCTACAAACGCCCCACCAGTTCCCCATCCATGCCCCAGGCCTTCCGCAACACCTTCCTCACCCTGCGCGACCTGATCCTGTCTGCCGGCCCGCTGGCCTTTCTGGCCGTGGGCCTGCTGATCGCCGCCTACTGGTGGCTCAACCCCAACCCGCCCAAGACGGTGACGCTGGCCACAGGCCCCGCGCAAAGCGCGTACGAAGAGTTTGGCAAGCGCTACCAGAAGGCGCTGGCGGCCGATGGCATCGAGGTGGTGCTCAAGCCCAGCGCGGGCTCATCGCACAATTTGCAATTGCTGCGCGATGGCGAGGCCGACCTGGCCTTTGTGCAGGGCGGCACGGCCGAGCTGCTGCCCGATGACCCGGACAACCTGGCATCGCTGGGCAGCCTGTTCGTCGAGCCCATCTGGCTGTTCTACCGCGCCGAATCGGCCCTGCGCGTGAACGCTGCGGGCCGGCTGGACAGCCTGCGCCAGTTGCGCGGCCTGCGCGTGAACGTGGGGTCCGAAGGCAGCGGCGTGCCGCGCCTGATGGAGCAACTGCTGGAGGCCAACCGCGTGGAGCCCAAGCAGGTGCGCCTGTCGCAGCTGGAGCAGACGCCGGCCACCGTGGCTTTTCTCGACGGCAAGCTCGATGCCCTGGTGTTCGCCTCGGCCCCCGAGTCGCTGATGGTGCAGATGCTGCTGCAGACCCCTGGCGTACACCTGATGGACTTTGCCCAGCACGAGGCGTATGCGCGGCGCTTTCCGTATCTGACGCCCGTGACCCTGCCGCGCGGCGTGGTCGACCTGGCCAGCAACATCCCGCCGCTGGACGCGCGCCTGGTGGCCACCACCACCTCGCTGCTGGCGCGCGACGGCACCCACCCTGCCCTGCTCACGCTGTTTGCGCAGAACGCGCAGAAGCTGCACGGCGGCGCCAGCTGGTTCAACCGCGCGCGCGAGTTCCCCAGCACCCGCCACAGCGAACTGCCCATCGCCAAGGAGGGCGAGCGCGCCATCAACGAGCCCGTGCCCATGATGCAGCGCTATCTGCCCTTCTGGATCGCCAACCTTATCGACCGCATGTGGCTGGTGATGGGTTTGCTGATCGCCGTGCTGCTGCCCCTGTCGCGCATCGTGCCGCCGCTGTACCAGTTCCGCGTGCGCTCGCGCGTGTTCCGCTGGTACGGCCGCCTGCGCGAGATCGAGGACACGCTGGAGACCAACCCCGCCGGCCACCCCGAGATGCTCAAGGCCCTGGATGCGCTGGAGGCGCAGGTGGAGAAGATCAGCGTGCCGCTGTCGTATGCGGACGAGCTGTATGCGCTGCGCAACCATATTCAGATGGTGCGCAGGAAGTTGCTGCGGGTGCAGGCGGGGGATGCGCCCGTGCCAGAACCTGCCGCATTGGTCTCCGACAAGGTGCAGTCCGCCAGCTGATGGGCTTGGCGGCCTCTCTCCTGCCGACAGTGCGTTGGCGGGCGAAGCCGGCCGGGACCGGGCGGCGGGAGATCATCCCGGCACGCCCAGGGCGTTGTCGATGCCATTGCTGCGCAGCCAGACCGGGTCGGTCTTCCACAGGTGCTCGCGGCCTTCATAGGCCTCGTCTTCGCGCAGTTCCGCACCACTGCCTTCGCGCCAGTTCAGGTGGCCCAGGTGCATGAACCAGGTCTGCACACGCGGGGCCTGCACACTGCCCTGCACGCAGGCATAGCTGCGGCCTTCGTGGTCGGCCCGGTCCGGGTCGTCATGGCTGGCCGTGGCCAACACGGCGCGCGAGGCCACCAGGTCGCCGGTGATCCAGGCTAGTCCACTGAAACCGAGAAATCGGCTGTGCGTGAGGGTCTGGCAGGGCCGCAATCTAGGCGCTGGGCGCAGCCGGGTTGCACACCCGGCGAGCACGGCAACGACGAGTGCGGCCCTGCCAGACCCTCACCCTTCGGGCCGGGGTAGCAGCGGGTGCATCGCGGCGTTGCGGGCTTTGCCAAGGCGGCCAGCCTTGGCCGCAGCCCGCGCCTTGCGCTGCATCCCCCTGCCACCCCGGCGCACAGCCGATTTCTCGGTTTCAGTGGACTGGGCCCTGCCAGAACTCGAACGCGCCGCAGCGCACGCTGCCGAACACGAACAGCGCCTGGCAGCCACGCGTGTCGATGCGCGGTGCCTGCAGGTCGCCGTTGACGACCACGGTGCAGGCGCGCTCCAGCAGTTCATCCAGCGGCGTGGCGGTGCCGTCCATGTGGCCGCGCCGCTTGGCGCCAGCGGCCATGGCGTCGAAGGGCTCGTCCAGGCGGGTGTCGCCATCGAACACCAGGGCCATCAGCGGGCCGTCCGCATGGGGCGAACCGAAGGGGTGGACCATGGTGTCTTGCATCGTATCGAAGCGGCCATCGCGATGGAACAAGGCCTCCAGGCCAAACTCGGCGATGGCTGCGCTCAATTGGATGAGGCGATGGTGTGCAGGGATCATAGGGGGGCACCTGGCAGAACAACTGGTCCAGTGGATTGGGTTGCAGCGCCGATCGTCGCTGGCTTGGATCATGCATGCGTTGTAGCGCACCCCCTGGGCGGGCAGAGCCTCCAGCGCCTGCGCCCGGGCACCGTTTCGTGAAATAGTTGCCTGTTCTACGCCTGGGGACATGGCGCCCCTTGATGGTGAAAGCACCCGATGCGCGCGCAGTTGACCGCGCCAGTGTCACCCAGCCAAGCCGCGGGGGCAAGCGACCTGGTGGGCCTGCGAGCACCCCGGTTGGGCGATTGACAAGGCGCTATGCACCCGATGGAACCGCGCTCACCGCGCCATGCGGCGTTGCTCGTCCTTGCGCACAACAGTGCGCCGCGTCCTCACGCCTTGCCTGGCACGCCGATCACGGCACCCTCGGGCGCAT
Organism: Acidovorax sp.; assembly: GCF_034519795.1. Lineage (GTDB taxonomy): Bacteria > Pseudomonadota > Gammaproteobacteria > Burkholderiales > Burkholderiaceae_C > Acidovorax. The sequence continues at coordinate 24,601 of NZ_JAXHOB010000005.1, read as the reverse complement.
TCAACTGCCGCATCCAGGGTCGCTCTCCTTGTCGTAGTACTCCGGGTAGCACAGGTTGAAGGTCACCTCGGGTGATGGTGGTGGTGCCCGTGGTGGGGTTGGTGGTTTCGTTGGTGGTTTCGTTGGTGAAGCGCTTGGAGCCCAGGGTGGGCTGTTCGTCGCCGAAGAAGCTGTAGGCCCATTGCCAGGCCACCTGGCCGTCTGGGGGCAAAAGGCAAGACCTGACCCCTTCATCCGTCCGGGGTGCTGGAGGCGTCCACGCAGGTGCCGGTGGTCACACGTTCCAAGCGTTCTTCGCTGTCGTATTGGAAGTTGCGTAATCAACCGGGATGCGGCATCTAGTCAACAATTTTTTTTCGCCCCCATCCCGATTTAACATTTTCTCGCTCCGCCTCCCAATCGGGCTGCAAATCTAACAGACTTTCAAGCGTTGGGTCCTTATTTAGAACGTGCCCCATACCAACAACTCTATATGATTTTGCACTATTTTCATGATCATCACCGCATAGAAAACACCAATCACCATCAGGCCTGCTCACCAACAAAATTGGTCGAGCATTTTCAAAAACGTGAATGCATACATATGATTTTAAATGAAAATTCATTTTTTAGGCACCCATTCTTCCGGAAATAGCTTATTACCTTTTGATCTATTGCAAGTTCTACAGCTATCCAATACGTTACCTATATCAGAACCACCACCTCGCGACCATGGACGTTCATGGTCAAACTCGCGAGAATTTCCATGTCCCGGCTCAGTAGTTAGCACATCGCCGCAGTATTGACACCGAATATTATCTTCTTCATCAGTAGCTTGAAGATCTGACTCATCGCGAGTTTCCTTATTTGGGCGCCTGGAAAACATCTCATTGATACCGGGCGACAACGCATCCCATGTCTTCTTGCATGCGTCTGCAAGAACCAGTCCGGTGGTCGTAACAACAGTTGCGCACATCACGGGGTTCAACAGGCAGGCCGCCGCAGCGGGAGCCACCAACCCTTTGGGATCTGTCCAGCGCAACGGATTCCCGTTTACATACCCAAACCGATTGAACCCACCCTCCAACCCAATAGGATCCGCCTGCGTATACCGCCCCCGCTCCGCACTGTAGCTCCTGAAGTAGTTGTAGTGCAGGTTGCTTTCTTTGTCGTAGTACTGCCCCGGATAGCGCAGGTTGAAGGTCACCTCGGGGATGCTGGTGCTGCCAGTGGTGGGGCTGGTGGTTTCGTTGGTGAAGCGCTTGGCTCCCAGGGTGGGCTGCTCGTCGCCGAAGGCGGTGTAAGCCCATTGCCAAGCCACCTGGCCGTCGGGTTGGGTGAGCTTGCGCGGGGTGTTCAGGTGGTCGCTGTGCACGGCATAGGCGACGCCATTGACGATGGCGGCAATGGGCATGGGGCCGTTGGCCGTGGGCAGGTAGATGTACTGGGTGGTGCCGCTGCTGTTGCTGCCGCCCATGCCGTATTCGCCCAGCAGGGTGCCGTCGGTGCCGTAGACATATGCGAAGCCGAGCTTTTGCGCGTCACTGCTGCCGGGGCTCCACAGGCGGGTGAAGAATTCATACGCGGTCTGGATGAAGCCTTTGTCTTGTTCCTTTTCCGCTTGCCCTTCCTGGTCTTCGGGGTCGGCCAGCAGGTTGTTGAGGTTTTTGCCGCTGGTGGTTCCACCTGATCCGCTACCGCTGGTGAACAGCGGTTCGGTCTTGAACACGCGCTGGCCCAGGGCGTTGTGGGCGTACTGGGTGCTGGGGGCGTCTGTGCCCGTGCCGGTGGTGACTTTTTCCAGGCGTTCCTGGCTGTCGTACTGGAACGTGCGCAGGCCGTCGTTCAGCAGGTCGCCGGCGGCGTTGTACTGGTAGGTGACGCTGGTGCTGGCGGTGCTGGCACCTGTCTGCGTTTGGCTGAAACCGGTCTGGCGGTTGGCGGTGAGGGTGTAGGTGCGGTTGGTGGTGGTGCCTGCGCGCTGTTGGCTGCTGGTGGTGCGGTTGCCGTTGGCGTCGTAGGCGTAGGTGACGGTGTGGGCGGGGGTGCCAGCCGCGACGGTTTTGGTGAAGCCGGTGATGCGGCCTGCACGGTTGTAGGTGACTGTCCAGGTGGCGGGGGCCTGAGTGACCGTGCTGGCTTGCCCGTCGGTGCTGGCGGGCTGCATCAGCGATTGGGTCAGGCTGGTGATGCGGCCTGCGGCGTCGTAGATGTAGCTGCTGAACTCGGTGGCGGTCAGTTGGCCTGCGGTGTTGTAGCTGCGGGTGGCCGGGATGGCCGCCGATGCGCCGGGCAGGTTCCAGCTCCAGCCGGTGGGCTGGCCCAGGGGGCTCCAGGTGATGCCGCTGACGATGGGCTGGCCGGCCCAGGTCAGGCCGGTGAGCTGGCCGGTGGCGTCGTAGACGTTCTGCAGGACCTGGCCGCCCGGGTAGGTGGTGGAACTCAGCAACCCCGTGGTGGCGTGGTAGCTGTAGGCCAGGGTGCGGGTGTCGTTGTTGATGAGCTTCTGGGTCTGACTCACCACCCGGCCGTGCAGGTCGCGCTGGTAGGTGGTGGTGCCGCTGGCGTCTTCGATCTCGCTGAGGTAGCCCTTGCTTGCCGGGGTCTGGTCGTAGCGCAGGGTGGTGGTGCCACCGGGGTGCGTGATCGACGTGGGGCGGCCGAGGAGGTCGCGGGTGATGGTCGTTGCCTGGCCCAGGGCATTGGTGATGCTGCTGGGCAGGCCCAGGGCGTCGTATTGGGTGGTTTCGCTGCCGCTGTCGGGGCTGGATTCGCTGGTGGCGTTGCCCAGGGCGTCGCGGGTGTAGGCGGTCACGACCCCATTGAAGTCGGAAACCCTGGTGACTGCATCCAGCGCATCGTAGGAAATCGTGGCGCGCGCATTTTCGGAGCTGTCGATATGCTCCACGCGGTGCAGGCCATCTCGGATGTAGACGGTGGTGCCCTCAAAATCATTGCTTGCGGCCCATACATCCCCATTGTTGTTGATGCTGTACCGCTGAGGGCTTTGAGTCCCAACGGCCTCGGCTGTCACACGGTTCATGGAGCTGATGGTCTTGGACAGTTGCCAAGCAAGCTGGCCCTGGCCATTGCGCACTTGCTCACTGGTGCGATTGCCCATGTTATCGAGCACATAGGTTCCCGAGTTGCCCCGGTTGTCACTCCAGCCGGTCACGCGGTGGGCCGCGTCGTAGGTGTAGGTCACGCTGTGGCCATGGGAAAAAGTGGCTGTCGCCACTTTTTCAGCAGGCGTGTAGGTGAACGTAGTCAATTGCCCTCCACTGCTGCTTGTTAGCAGACGACCACGACTGTCGTAGGTGTAGGCAGTCACCAAGCCGTTGGGAGCGGTATGGGTAAGCACCCTGCCCCCTGCGTCGTAGGTGTAGCCATCCACATGGCCTATGGCATTGGTGCGCAGCGTGAGGTTGCCGAGCGTGTCATATGCATAAGTGACTACTCCACCATTGGGAGCGGTTTCAGTGGACACGAGCCCCGCAGCATCGTAGGTCCATTCCGTGGTACGGGCAGTGCCCACGGCGCCTGTCTCGGCAACAGACTGGCTTAGCTTGTTGCCGGCACTATCGTAGGTATAACTAATAGTCTGCACGGAATTGGATACCGACATAGGCAGCGGCAAGTCTGCATGCCAAGTGGTGGTGGTGGTGCGCGCCTCCGGTCTGCCATAAGCTTCTGTCACGCTCAAAGGCAGCCGCCGGGCAGTATCCCATTGGTAGGTGGTATAGACATTATGAAAATCGCCTTCCCAAGCGATCAGTCCAAAGTCATTTTGCGTTCGGGTTTGCGCATAAGGTCTGTTGGTTGCAGGGTGCGCGCTGCTCCCGGTGACGGCAAAATACCCGTTCTTGCTACTGTAGCTGTAACTTCTGCCCTGCCCCAACGGATCGATGACATAAGCGGACGAGCCAAGACTCGGGTAAGAAACTGAATATTTATTGGCACCACCCGCATACTCTGTGCTTACTGCAAGACCCGACTGATCGTACGAAAATGTGGCAAATCTCTGGCCCTGAACACTTATACCCGTAAGAAAATTTGCACTAAAGCTGCTCTCATAGTGGTAGCCTCTGGTTACTCCATCTGCATAGGTCACGGTTTGGAGCCTGCCATTCGCATCAAATGCGTAATTTACAGGACTTCCATCGGATGGAACGACACTGGTGAGCTTGCCCGTACCGTCATAGTTAAAATCCAGAGTTCGCCCAAAATTATTTCGAACTTGCTTTAGCCGCTTGTTCGAATCGTAGGCGTACTGGGTTTTCCAGCCATTTCTTTGATTGACAGACTCCAGCAGCTGATTTTTGAATACAAAAAGCGCCCCGTCAGAAGTCCTGCGCAACTGGAGTTCATCCCCAATCTGAGAAAACACATCATTGCCACCGAGCACGCGCCACGGGCCAGGATTGGGGCCAAACGTATCTCTGACCAAAACCTGTTCCCCTCCGCCAGGCAAAGCCATCTGGAGCGTGTTCTCGTTCACCTTCTTTAAGAATGAATGATGATTATGGCGCCAAGCAGCACCCAACCCTGAATTCTCATTTTCAGATTTTCTAACCCAGTCACTATGAAATAGCCGAACCATCTGCAAGCCATCTATGGACGTATTGGCGTAATCCACCTCCGCCTGAGCCTTGTCTCCCGTGAAAGGGAAAATGGGATTGCCGAATTGACCGCCATCGGCATTGGGTCCAGAATTATTCGAAAAATCCCATTGCGGGGCACTCCCCCCTTGGGAATTATCATTCCGACAGCTAGGTGGATTTTGCCGCGGCGGCTTAGCAGCAACAAATCGCGCACACCATACCTGCATCGCAGCAGTATCGTACTCCAGAGCCCATTGCATACCTGCTGGCAAATCGCTCTGATCACATTCGGCATGGGCTGTAATTTCCCTTGTCGTACGCGTATCCGTCCAATCGGGCGTAATACGTTTCATATCCCACATATAAGAGCCAGCTACACCATTGTATATGGGGTAACCAGGCTCAGGCCTTACATTCGATGCCTCATAGGTTATATTTGGCCCATTCCATGATGCATACTTTTCCTTGACACTTGCAAAAGCGCCAACCAAAGTATCAAAGCGAGTTTCCCAGTGACTAGCCCCGCTTGCCGTCGTATAATAAATTTTCGGATTTTTTTTAATTTTCACGTCTTCAGCATGCGAATTTTCTTGCATGCAAAAACAAAAAATCATCACCAAAAAAATCCGAAAACGATATTTCACAAAAACTCCCTCAATTATTATTTTATCTTGCCCATCGGCATTGATACTCATGGCAGACAATCGGCAATCAAAAACTCAGGCTATCATCGTGCATTAGCCCATCAAAACGCCTCACCTATTTGGGGGAAAGGATCTTGGTGTTGCTTGAGCGCCGCAAGGGCAGGCCTCCGGTCGATAGAGAGTTCAATCTTCGGGGCCTAGCAGGCTGAAGAAATACCTCCCGCTCAGCCAGCCCAGCAGTCCAACCCCGGTAAGCTCACCAGCCCCTCCCACATCGCTTGACCCTGACCCCATGCGCGGCGCCGACACTTTCACCGAGAGCCTGTTCTCTGTCCGCAAGCTCGACGACTTCGTGCCAGAGTCGCACCCCCTGCGCCCCGTTCGCAAGATGGTCAACACCGCCTTGGCCAAGATGGATGCCCTGTTCTCGCGCATGTACGAAGCAGACATCAAGGGCGGGCGCCCCAGCATCGCCCCCGAGAAGCTGCTGCGCGCCATGCTGCTGCAGGTGCTGTACAGCGTGCGCTCGGAGCGCCAGTTGATGGAGCAGGTGCAGTACAACCTCTTGTTTCGCTGGTTCATCGGCCTGTCCATGGACGATGAGGTCTGGGTGCCCAGCGTGTTCACCAAGAACCGCGAGCGGCTGATCGAACACGACGCCGTGATTGAGTTCTTCAACGAAGTGCTCAAGATCGCCGACAAGAAGCACTGGCTCTCGGGCGAGCACTTCAGCGTGGACGGCACGCTCATCCAGGCCTGGGCGGGCCACAAGAGCTTTGTGCGCAAGGACGACGATGACGCGGGCGGCGGTGGAGATGGTGACCCTGGTGCAGATGCCAATGGCAATGGCGGCAACTTCAAGGGCCAGCGGCGCAGCAACGACACCCATGAATCCACAACGGACGCCGATGCCCGGCTGTACCGCAAAGGCAAAACCGCCAGCGAGCTGCGCTACATGGGCCACACCCTGAACGACAACCGCCACGGCCTGGTGGCCAATGCAGTGGTCACGCTGGCCGATGGCTACGCAGAGCGCGAAGCGGCCAAGGCCATGGTCAACGACGCCCGACAGGCGCAGGCCGATCCCACGCGAACCATCACGCTGGGAGCGGACAAAGGCTATGACGCACGCGAATTCATTGAGGCCTGCCAGGCCATGAACGTCATTCCCCATGTGGCGCAAAACAAGTCAGGCAGAAACTCGGCTGTGCCCGATGCGATTGCGCAAAGCGAAGGCTACGCGGTATCGCAGCAAAAGAGAAAGCTCATCGAGCAAGGCTTTGGCTGGGCCAAGACCGTGGGCGGCATGAGGCAGGTGATGGTGCGAGGCCTTGAGCGCGTGGACCAGATGTTCGTGCTGACGATGGCGGGATACAACCTGGTGCGCATGCGCACTTTGGAGCAATTGGGACAGGTGCGTCTGCAGGGGGCGTATTGAGGGCAAATGGACGCCGAAGTGGCTCAAATCAAGCGCCAAAGAGCCCGATAGACCCCTTCAATCTCGGGATGTGAAAACAAGAGAGCCCGCATGCGCCAGCGGGGCGGGACGTGCTTGGAATCTGGGGAGTATTTCTTCAGCCTGCTAGGCCGCTTGACGTATCAGCAAGCCGCTACCGCAAAGGACCTGGATCCCCATGCCAATGCAGGCAGTTGGCTCTTGGAGCGCCGCTCTGGAACGCGCCATCGAACTCGCAGGCTTCTTTGCCGTGCACGGCATCTGGTGCGTGGCCGAGGGCGAGGCCCTGACCCCCATGCTGGCCCAGGAATCGGCGGCCTATGGGCGCAACATGCTGCGCTTTGCGGCCGACCAGCTGGAAGATGGCGTAGCCCAGGCGCAGGAGTACCTGGACCAGAACCCGGGCCAGGCCGAGCGTGCGGCAAGGGCGTGTCATCGCCCATTTCACCCCCGCGAAAGCCTGCAGCGCGGTGCAGTGCAAGGCGCCCTGAGTGCCGCGTAGCACCGCTACGCAAGCGAAGGGCAACGCCGCAATGCGCCGCGCTGTAGGCTTTCCCTTCGGGCTGGCCCCGGCATGCGGCGCCTGCTTTGTCGCTCGGCTTGCCCATAGTCCACTATGGGCTGCGCCGCGCTTCGCGCATCCATCAGCATGCCGGGGCCAGCGCGGGGGCGAAATGGGTGATGACACGCCCTGTACGACGGTTTCATCACCCTGCCCTCGGGCCGCACGGATGCGTTGATCGTGCTGGTGCGCTCGTACGCCCGGCCGCCCACCACGCTCACCATGGCGGTGCCCTACCGCAACGCGCAATCACCCAGTGGCTTTGCCGTGCACCGGCCCAAGTTCATGGGCTGGCAGGGGCCGGGCACGGCCGACTACCAGTTGCTGGGCGATGCGTTCTTTCGCGGGGTCGAGTCGCATGAAGCGGCGGCGCCGGTATGGGCGCAGCACAACGATGATTCGATCTGAGGCGGCACGGTGCCGCGCGTGGGGCGCTACGCCCGGTGGGGCGGGTGCCGCTGGATGATGAAACCCCGCGCCTGCACAGGCCTGGTGAGTTCGGCCCGCTGCAGGTGGCCATGCGCCGGGTCTTCGCGCAGCCCCGCGAACTTGGTCCGGTTGCGCGCAAAAGTGGAAAAACAACCACCAGTGCATTCATGCAGGGGCATTCCGCTGTTCTCCCGGGGTTGAAATGCTCTGCCCGAGCCGGCCGCGCACTCGGTGGGGCGCCCCGGCGTGTGCTTCGGGGCACACGCCGGGGCCGATGGTGGGCTGTGAATGGGGAGCATGCAAGCGGGTATGTAGTATCTTCGACGCCCTGCGCATGCGCACAGCCCAGCGGCCAACCACCACACAGCCCTTTGAACGAAACCGTACCCTTCTCCCTGCCAGCCACCAGCCACCGCAATGGCCACGGCACCACCGCGCCCGCGCTGCTCTCCGTGGTCTGCCCCATGTTCAACGAAGAGGCCACGCTGGACCTCTTTTTTGCGCAGCTGCTGCCGGTGCTGGCGCAGACCGGGCTGGCCTTTGAGATCGTGTGCGTGAACGATGGCAGCCGCGATGGCACGCTGACGCGGCTGCACGCGCTGGGCGGCACGGTGCCGGGCCTGCGGGTGATCGACCTGTCGCGCAACTTCGGCAAGGAGGCGGCGCTGACCGCAGGCATCGACCATGCGCTGGGTGCGGCGGTGGTGCCGATCGATGCGGACCTGCAGGACCCACCCGAGCTGATCCTGGAGATGGTGCGGCTGTGGCAGCAGGGTTTTGACGTGGTGCTGGCGCAGCGCACCGACCGCAGCGCCGACCATGTGCTCAAGCGCAAGACTTCGGAGTGGTTCTACCGGCTGCACAACCGCATTTCCGACTCGCAGATACCGCCGAATGTGGGCGATTTCCGGCTGATGGATCGCCAGGTGGTGGATGCGCTCAAGCGCCTGCCCGAGCGGCGCCGCTTCATGAAGGGGCTGTTTGCCTGGGTGGGGTTTCGCCAGGCGACGATTCCCTACACCCGGCCGGTGCGCGCGGCCGGCAACACCAAATTCTCGGGCTGGGGCCTGTGGAACCTGGCGGTGGAGGGGGTGACCTCGTTCTCGACCGTGCCGCTGCGCATCTGGACCTACCTGGGCCTGGCGGTGGCGCTGCTGGCGTTTGCCTATGGCCTGGTCATCGTGGGCCAGGTGCTGCTGTTCGGGCGCGATGCGCCGGGCTATGCCTCGCTGATCACGGTGGTGCTGTTCCTGGGCGGGCTGCAGCTGATCGGGCTGGGCGTGCTGGGCGAGTACCTGGGCCGGGTGTACATGGAGTCCAAGGGGCGCCCGGTCTACATCGTGCGCGAGGCAGCCGAAGGCGATGCCCCTGCGCAGCGCGATGCCCGCTGAGCGGCGCCGTGCCCTCTTTCCGTCTTTTTTCATGAACACTTCTCGGTCCTTGATCGGATTCGCGCTGATCGGCGTGCTGTCCACCCTCACGCACGTGTGCGTTGCCACCCTGTGCATCGAACTGCTGGGCGCGCGGCCGCCTGTGGCCAACGTGGCGGCGTTCGCCGTGGCCACCCTGTTCTCGTACACGGCCAACACGCTGCTGAGCTTTGGCCAGCGGCTGAGCGCGGCCACCGCCTGGCGCTTTGGCCTGGTGGCGGGCGCGGGCGGCGTGGTCAGCACCTGCATCACCTGGGTGGTGGAGCAGGCCGGCGGCCACTATGCGCTGGGCATTGCGCTGGTGGTCACGGTGATCCCGGCCTTCAGCTACCTGGGCCACCGGTTTTTCACCTACCGCCTGCGCTAGTCCCGTGAGCCCCATATCTCCATCTCAAGCATCTGGCTGGCGCCAGAACCTGATCGCCCTGTGCCTGCTGGCCCTGCTGGTCTTGGTGCTGCATGGCAGTGCTGTGCACGCCTACTGGCGCTGGGACGACGGCACGCACCTCTTCAACAGCACGCAGTACACGCCCTGGTCGGTGTTCCTGAACCCCGAGGTGACGCGCGCCGTATCGGGCAACCAGTTCGCGCCCTGGAACCTGTTCGTCTACCAGGTCAACAGCGCCCTGTTCGGCATGGACCCGCGGGGGTTCTACCTGCACCACCTGCTGTCGCTGGCTGCGGCGGCCTTCGCGCTGTATGTGCTGATGCGCCAGTGGTTCGCACCCTGGCGGGCGCTGCTGGCCCCGGCGCTGCTCGTGGTGGGCGCGCCGGCCTTCCACATGGCGCAGCAGCTGATGGTGGGGCATTACCTGGACGGCTTCACCTTTGCCTGCCTGGCCCTGTGGGCCCAGCTGCGTGCCGTGGAGCGCAGGCAATGGCGCTGGGCCTGGCTGGCGGCCGGGCTCTACCTGCTGTCCACGCTGTGCAAGGAGGTCTATGTGCCGTGGATCGCGCTGGCGCTGTTCATGCCACTGGGCGCAGCGGCGGCGCCCATGCCATGGGTGCAGCGCTGGCGCTACGCCCTGCCCGCCCTGGCCGTCGCGCTGGGCTACGCCGCCATGCGCGTGCTGGTGTTCTCCGGCGCGGGGGGGTACCAGCCCGGCACGCTGACAGGCTGGCACGATGTGCCCGGTGTGCTCGGTGCGATGGCCCTGATGCTGAGGCACGGGCTGTTGGGCTCTGGCGCCCTGGGGCTGCTGGCCACGGCCCTGTGCCTGGTGTGCATTGGCGTCAGACTGGCTGCGCAGGCGCCGCAGGCGCGCCTGAGGGCCCTGGCGGCTTTGGGTGCGGCCATCATGGTGGTGGTCTTTCCCCTCCTGTTCGTGGCGCGACCGGGCCTGGAGTGGCAGCTTCACGCCCGGTTGCTGTGGGTGCCCTGGGCCGCGCTGTGCGTGCTGTGGTGCCTGCCCTGGCCGCCGCGCCTGGCGCGCTGGCATGCGCTGGCGCTGCTGGTTTTTGTGGTGGCGGCGGGCCAGCAGGCCTGGGTGCAGCGCCAGCATGACCGGCCCATCGAGGCGATGTTCGATGCGCACTACGGCTTTGCCCTGCAGCCCCCGCCCGGCCAGGTGCTGCTGCCCATCCAGTTCAATACCCCCGGCTATGTGGCGGCGGTGACCATGAGCGCCCACGCCGCGCGCCAGCGCATGGAGCCCGGGCGGGCGCATGCCCAGCCCGCTCTGCTGCGCCAGTGGCCGGCGGATGCGGGCGAGCGCGCGCGCATCCGCGTCTGGCAGGCCAGTTGCCTGTGCCTTGTGCCGCTGGACACGCTGGCCCCGGCCCTGCAGCAGGCCGCACTGCACGCACAACTGGACGACCAGGCCATCGCGGCACCGCTGCGCCAGCCCCTGCCCTATATCGCCAACGCCTGGGGCGGCGCCATCGACGCCATCACCACCGAGGGCGGCGTGCTGCACGTGAGGGGCTGGACGCCGACGCTGGGCGCCGGCAGACAACTGTTCCTCACCGGGTTTGCCGGCGTACCGCCTGTGACCATCGAGAGCGTGCAGCGGCCCGACGTGGCCAGCGCGCACCACCGTGCCGACATGCTGAACTCGGGGTTCCACGCCACGCTGCGCTTTGCCAGCCCGGAGGCCGCCCAGGCCGCCGCCGCCAACCTGTGCGCGGTGGTTGCCGGCCAGTTGCCGGGGCAGGAGCACCAGTTTCTGCTGCTGCCCATCGAAGGCGGCACGCGCTGCCAGAACGCGCTGATGCCCGCCAGCACACGGCCCCTGTGATGCAGCGTATGAGAACCCGCACCCTACCCGCCTGGGCAGCCGATCTGGCCGTGCTGGGCGCGCTGTGCCTGCTGGCGTTTGCACTGCATGGCAGCGCCCTGCAAGGCTCCTGGCGCTGGGACGATGGCCAGCACCTGTTCTACCTGGGCCTGTACAGCCCCTGGTCGGTGTTCATGGACCCGCAGGTGACGCGCGCCGTCTCGGGCAACCAGTTCGCGCCCTGGAACCTGTTCATCTACCAGGTCAACCACGCCCTCTTCGGCCTGGAGCCCTTTGGCTACTACCTGCACCACCTGCTGTCGCTGGCGGGCGCGGCGTTCGCGCTGTACCTGCTGCTGCGCCACTGGCTTGGGCGCTGGCAGGCGCTGCTGCCCGCGGCGCTGCTGCTGATGGGCGCCCCGGCCGTGCACATGGCCCAGCAGCTGATGTCGGGGCACTACGTGAACGGCATGCTGTTCGCCTGCCTGGGCCTGTGGGCCTATGTGCATGCCGTGCGAAAGGCGCAGTGGCGCTGGGCGTTGCTAGCAGCAGCGTTCTACCTGCTGTCGACCCTGTGCAAGGAGGTCTATGTGCCGTGGATCGCCTTGTACCTGCTGCTGCCGCTGCCTGCGGGCGCGCCGCGCGGCCTGGCGCGCTGGCGCTTTGCGGCCCCGGCCCTGGCCGTGGCGCTGGGGTATGCGGCGCTGCGCATCGCCGTGTTTGCGGGTGTGGGCGGCTACCACCAGCACGCCCTGAACAGCTGGAGCGCCGTGCTGGCCTTTGCTGCCGAGCTGGCGCGCGTGCTGACCGATGGCCTGTTGGGCGCCAACCTGCTGGGCGTGGCAGCCGCTGTGCTGTGCCTGGCCTGCGCCGTGGCGGGCGTGCTGGCGCAGCCCGCTGCGGACCGATCGCGCATGCTGGTGGGCCTGGGCGCCGCCGCCGTGGTGGTGGTGTTTCCGCTGCTGTTCGCGGTGCAGGCCTATGCGGACTGGATGGCCTACACGCGCTTTCTGTGGGTGCCCTGGGCCGCCGCCTGCGTGCTGTGGTGCCTGAAGTGGCCTGCGCGCCTGGCACGCTGGAAGCTGGCGGCCCTGCTCGTCTTCGTGGCGGCGGCGGCGCAGCAGTCGCTGGCCCAGCGCGCGCATGATCGCCCCATCGACGCCATGTTCGAGGCGCACTACGCCTTCGCCATGCAGCCGCCCGAGGGGCAGATCCTGGCGCCGTTCGAGTTCTTCTCGCCCATCTCCATGACCTCGATGATCATGAACGCGCACGCGGCGCAGTGGATCCTCGCGCCGGGCCAGCCCCATGCCCGGCCGACCCTGCTGCGCACGCCACCGGCCGATGCCGCCGAGCGCACGCGCATCCAGGTGTGGAGCGAGGCGTGCCTGTGCCTGGTGCCGCTCGCCAGCCTGCCGCCAGGGCAGCAGGACGATGCCATCCGGTCCCAGCTGGCCAACGCCGGCGCCGTCATGCCGCTGGGCAAGACCCTGCCGCGCGTGGCCCATGGCTACGCCGGGTCCATCGACGCGGTGGCCGTGATCGGCCGGCAGCTGCTGGTGACGGGCTGGACCCCGACCATCGGGCCGGGCCGCAAGATCGTATTCACGGGTTTTGCGCCCGAGGCCCAGGCCCGCCTGGAAGAACTGGTCAGCACCGAGCGCCCCGACATCGTGCAGGCCTACCAGCGGCCCGACATGCTGCACGCGGGCTTTCGCGCCACGCTGGGCTTTGCCGACGAAGCCAGCGCCCGGGCGGCCAGCGAGGCGCTGTGCGCCCTGGTCACCGGCCACCTGCCGGGCCAGGAGCACCAGTTTTTGCTGCTGCCGGTGCAGGGCCAGAAGCGCTGTGGCAATGTGCTGATACCTGCGCCGAGCACGATGGAGAAAGAGCAAGGCTGAGTTGCCCTGCTCCGCAGCCGGCGGCACGCCGGCCGATCACTTCTTCAGCAGGCTGCCTGCGCCCAGCAAACGGCACCGACCGGCCGTGCCCCGCCTACCGCCCCTTGGACGACGACGGCTTGCCCGCGAGCGGCGCCTGCTTGCTGCTGGGCGCGCTGCCGAGCTTGCCGCGCGCGGTTTCCAGGGGTGCCGGCAGGCTGCCGCGCGTGGTGGCGATGCCGCCTGCGCGCGCGGGGGCCGGCGCCGGGGGGCGCACTTTGGGGGCGGGCACCACGCGCAGGGAGCCGTCGTCGGCCAGCTTGTCGCGCATGCGGCGCGTCATGGACTGGGTGCTGTTGTCGGGCGCGGTGAAGAGGAACAGCGTGCCGTGCGGGCTGGTCCAGGTGAGCTGGGTGCGCACGGCGCGGCCGTTGGTGATGAGTTCGACCCAGGCGCCCACGACGAATTCGGCATAGGGCTCGGCAGGGGCGGGAGCGGGGGCTGCCGCCGCCGGGGCAGCGCTGTCCACCAGGGCCTGGGCGCTGTCGTCGTAGCCGGCGACCGCCGCCACGGAGTCCATGGGGTCGCGCGAGTCCGGCGCACGGGAAGATTCCTCGGGATCGAGGGTGATCTTGGCGAAGTTGGCGCGCTCGAAGGCGTCCTGGTGCAGGCCCACCAGGCGCTCCAGGAAGGCGCTGGTCTTGGCGGCCGGGTGGTCGATGGTCTGCAGGCCTTCACGCAGCTTGACGAGCAGGCCGGGGATGGCTTCGGACAGGCGGTCGGGCTCGGTGCGGGTGAGTTCGGGCTGGGCGCTCCACAGCAGCACGGGCACCAGGGCCAGGTAGCCGCCGGGGTCGTCCTCGCCGCCCTGGGCTTGCGAGACCTGGGCCAGGGCCACCACTTCGGCCCAGGGGCCGGCGGCGAAGTCGAGCACGTCGGCGGGCACGCGCTCCAGGTCGGGCAGCTTGCGGATGTCGGCGGCGATCTTGCCGGCCAGCATCTCGCGCTGCTCGGCCAGCAGCTGGGCCTTGTCTTTTTCGGCCTGGCGGGCCTTGGCCTTTTGCACCTGCGAGTTCCAGGCGGCCTGCAGGGCCTTGAGCACGGTCTCGAACGGGGTGGCGTCCTTGATCTCGATGCCGGCCAGGTAGCCCACGGATTCGTTGAGCAGGCGGATGAAGCGGGCGAAGCCGGGGGCCTTCTCGTCGGGGAAGGCCAGGCTGCGCTGGGTCATCTCGTCGAGCAGCACGCGCGCAGGGTGCGCCGGCTCGGTGAAGAAGCTCTGGTCGCGGCGCACCAGGTGCTTGAGCGCGGGCTCCAGGTTCTGCACGGCGCGCTGCACCGAGGGCAGCAGCCGCGAATCGCGGGCGATGTTCTCCATCATGCGGCCCACCACCTCGGCGGCCATGGCCGGCGGGTCGTGCGGGGCCACCACGGGCACGGTGTAGATCTGCTGGTAGGGCATGCCAGGCACCGTGTACAGGTGCTGGGGTGCCGTGCCAGGCGTGGTGGGTGCCCAGCCGCCCTGGGGTACCGGGTGCGCCACTTGTGGCACGGCCTGCGGCACGCCGGCCAGGCGGCCCACCAGGCGTTCGAGCTGGGCCATGTCTTCCATGGCCTCGGCCACCGCATTGCCGGGGTGGTAGGCACCGCCCAGGCCCGAATGCATGCTGCCCGGACCGCTGGCACCACCCCCGGCCCAGGCCGATTGCATGGCGGCGGGCTGCGAAGGCACGCCGCCGCCCATGCCGCCACCCACGGCGCCATAGGAGCGCGGATCGAACGGATCGCCACCGGCCAGCATCTGGCGCAGGATGCCCACGGTGAGCAGCGCCTCTTCGGCAGCAGCGGCCTGGGGCGACATCATGGGTACCTGGGCCTCGCCGCTCCAGTTGTTGTTGGGGTCGCCGTTCCAGTGGTTGCCAGCGCCACCGCCGCCATAGCCACCGCGGCCGTAGCCGGTGTTGCCATAGCCGGTATTGCCGTAGCCCGGGCTGCCATAGCCGCTGGGGCCGGCCATGGGGCCGCCGTGGCTGTGGCCCACGTAGCCACCGCCACCGCCGCCTTGCAGGCCGCCGTAGCCCGTGCGGGCGCCGGGCGCACCGACGACGGCGTAGCCCACGGGCTCCACGCCGTTGTCGCGCAGGCTTTTGACCATGGTCTTGTATTCGTCGACCAGCAGCTTGCCCAGCAGGTCGCGCATGTGCTGCATCCACAGCCCGCGCACCTCGGCGTTCACGCCGGTCTCGCCCACCACCTGCTGCAGGGCCCGGATGTAGCTTTCTGGCCGCAACGGATTGCGCTCGGGCTGCACGCTGCGCAGGCCCTGGGCGGAGCTGACCAGGGTATTGAGCTCGGCCAGCACCGCTTCGGTGGCATGCGCGGCCAGTTGCTGGGCACGCGCCAGCTCCACCTGGTTTTGCACCTCGCTCTCGTCCATGAGCGAGAGCTCGCCGAAATCCAGGGGCGAATCGTCTGCGGAACGGGCTTTGCCGACGGCGGCGGGCGGCCCTTCGGCAAAGATCTCGAGCAGGGCCATCGAGTAGCCCTTGACCAGCGCTGCCTCGTGCTGGCCCAGCAGGCGCAGGCTGTCGCTGGCCAGGTTGCGCTGCTGGATGTTGCGCACCGTGCTCTCTTCGGCGGTCAGCGCGTTGCGGGTGACCGCCACCAGCTTTTCCATGAGCGCCTCGCCCCCGCGCACTGCATTGACGACACAGGCACGGAAAACGGTTTTCGAAGAAGGCGCTGCCTGGGACATGGTGGGAAGGGGGATAGGAAAAAGGTTTCCAGCTGCAATGCTACTTGACCTGAGGGGCATCTGCACAATTCCCTGCTGGTCGGTGGCGCTGCGGACACGGGCGGCAGCTTGCGTCTTTACATACCATTCTCAGCCACGCTCCAATCGCAGAACAAGCGGCGGGAGGCTGCGGAAGCCCTTCCCCAGCGCCAGCCCTGAGCAATGCCGCCGAAACCTGCGCGCCCGATGCCGGCGCCCCGTGCAGGGGCCGCCGCCTCTGGCGGTGGCACCGTGGCGCGCAGCGCCTCAGGGGGAGCTTACTTCAACGCCTTGAAGCGCATGCGCTTGGGCTTGGCACCCTCTTCGCCCAGGCGCTTCTTCTTGTCGGCCTCGTACTCCTGGTAGTTGCCGTCGAAGAAGGTCCACTGGCTGTCGCCCTCGCAGGCCAGGATGTGGGTGGCGATGCGGTCCAGGAACCAGCGGTCATGGCTGATGACCATGATGGTGCCGGCAAACTCGAGCAGCGCGTCTTCCAGTGCACGCAGGGTTTCCACGTCCAGATCGTTCGAGGGTTCATCGAGCATCAGCACGTTGCCGCCCGCGATCAGGGTCTTGGCCAGGTGCAGACGGCCGCGCTCACCGCCCGACAGCATGCCGACCTTCTTTTGCTGGTCGCCGCCGTTGAAGTTGAAACGGCCGCAATAGGCACGGCTGGCCATCTGGAACTTGCCGACGTTCAGGATATCGAGGCCGCCGGAGACGTCTTCCCACACGGTCTTGTCGTCCGACAGGTCGTCACGCGTCTGGTCCACGAAGGCCATCTTCACGGTCGAGCCGATCTTGACGGTGCCGCTGTCGGGCTCCTGCTTGCCGGCGATCATGCGGAACAGCGTGGATTTACCCGCGCCGTTGGGGCCGATGATGCCGACGATGGCGCCCGCGGGCACCTTGAAGCTCAGGTTGTCGATGAGCACGCGGTCGCCAAAGGACTTGGTGACGTTTTCGAATTCGATCACTTCATGGCCCAGGCGGTCGGCCACGGGGATGAAGATTTCGTTGGTTTCGTTGCGTTTTTGGTACTCGAAGTCCGACAGTTCCTCGAAGCGGGCCAGGCGGGCCTTGCTCTTGGCCTGGCGCGCCTTGGGGTTCTGGCGCGACCATTCCAGCTCCTTCTTCAGGGCCTTGGCGCGCGATTCCTCGCCCTTTTGCTCCTGCTCCAGGCGGGCCTGCTTCTGGGTCAGCCAGTCGCTGTAGTTGCCCTTGTAAGGGATGCCCGAGCCCCGGTCCAGCTCCAGAATCCACTCGGCCGCGTTATCGAGGAAGTAGCGGTCGTGGGTGATGGCCACCACGGTGCCCGAGTAGCGCTGCAGGAACTGCTCCAGCCAGTCCACCGATTCGGCGTCCAAGTGGTTGGTGGGTTCGTCGAGCAGCAGCATGTCGGGCTTGGACAGCAGCAGGCGGCACAGGGCCACGCGGCGCTTTTCACCGCCGGAGAGCAGGCCCACCTTGGCGTCCCATGGGGGCAGGCGCAGGGCGTCGGCGGCGATCTCGAGCTGGTGCTCGGAATCGGTGCCAGCGGTGGCGATGATGGCTTCAAGCTCGGCCTGCTCGGCGGCCAGGGCGTCGAAATCGGCGTTTTCATCGCCGTAGGCGGTGTACACCTCTTCCAGGCGGGCCTTGGCGGTCATCACCCGGCCCATGGCGGCTTCCACGCTCTCGCGCACCGTCTGGTCGGGGTCGAGCTGGGGTTCCTGGGGCAGGTAGCCGATGTTCAGACCGGCCATGGGGATGGCCTCGCCCTCGATCTCCTTGTCCACGCCGGCCATGATCTTGAGCAGGGTGGACTTGCCCGAGCCGTTCGTACCCAGCACGCCGATCTTGGCACCCGGGAAGAAGCTCAGGGAGATGTCTTTGAGGATCTGGCGCTTGGGCGGCACGATCTTGCCGACGCGGTTCATGGAAAATACGTATTGGGCCATTTGCTTGAGTCTTGTACCTGCGAAATTGGGCAGAAGAATTCTGCGTTCAAGGCATGATTATCAGGCCATGCGACAATACACACCGTGACGGGCTCCAGTTGCCCGCCACATCAGCACACCGCTGGGGACGAAAGAGGCATTCCAACCTCTGGGCTCCCACCCTTGAACCTCGTCGGCTTGAGACTGGCTCGGCAACCCCCCGGTTGTACGACAGGCCGATACCCAGCGCCCGGATGGGCGCATTCAACGACATGACATTTGACGAACTGAACCTGGCTCCTGCCATCCTGAAGGCCGTGCACGAAACGGGCTACGAGACCCCCACGCCCATTCAGGCCCAGGCCATTCCCGCCGTTCTCGCAGGCCACGACCTGCTGGCCGGCGCGCAGACTGGCACCGGCAAGACCGCCGCGTTCACCCTGCCCCTGCTGCACCGCCTTTCGCAAAGCGCTGCACCCAAGAACAAGTTTGGCGGCAAGGGCATCCGCGCCCTGGTGCTGACCCCCACCCGTGAGCTCGCCGCCCAGGTGGAAGAGTCCGTACGCGAATACGGCAAATACCTCGATATCAACTCCACCGTCGTCTTCGGCGGCGTGGGCATGAACCCGCAGATCGACCGCATCAAGCGCGGCGTGGACATTCTGGTGGCCACCCCCGGCCGCCTGCTGGACCTGCAGCAACAGGGCTTCCTGGACCTGTCGACGGTGCAGGTGCTGGTGCTCGACGAAGCCGACCGCATGCTGGACATGGGCTTCATCCACGACGTGAAGAAGGTGCTGGCCCTGGTGCCGCGCGAAAAGCAGAGCCTGCTGTTCTCGGCCACCTTCAGCGACGAGATCCGCGACCTGGCCAACACCCTGCTCAAGAACCCCCAGAGCATCCAGGTCACGCCGAGCAACACCACGGTGCAGCGCATCACCCAGGTGATCCACCCCGTGGGCCGTGGCAAGAAGAAGCAAGTGCTGCTGCACATCATCCAGCAGCACAACTGGAGCCAGGTGCTGGTGTTCACCCGCACCAAGTTCGGCGCCAACAACGTGGCCGAGTTCCTCACCAAGAACGGCGTGAACGCCATGGCCCTGCACGGCAACAAGAGCCAGAGCGCCCGCACGCAGGCCCTGGCCGGCTTCAAGAGCGGTGACATCCGCGCCCTGGTGGCCACCGACATCGCCGCGCGCGGCATCGACATCGATGAGCTGCCGCACGTCGTGAACTACGAAATCCCCAACGTCTCGGAAGACTATGTGCACCGCATCGGCCGCACGGGCCGCGCCGGCAACAGCGGCGAGGCCGTGAGCCTGGTCTGCATGGACGAAGAAGGCTTCATGATGGAGATCGAGCGCTTTACCAAGCAGCAGATCCCCGTGCAGGTCATCGACGGCTTCGGCCCCGAGCCAGGCGAGAAGGCCGAGCCCATCGCCATGGGCCGCCAGACCATCTGGGGCGGCGCAGGCAAGCCCCCGAGCCGTGACGTGATGCAGGCCGCCGCCAAGGCCGCCCGCAGCGAAATGATGGAACGCATCCGCACCAACAAGGCCGGCCAGGGTGCTGGCGGCGGTGGTGGTGGCGGCGACCGTGGCCCCCGCCCTGCCGGCGGTGGCAATGGTGGTGGTGGCGGCGGCCGTGGTGGCCGCGCCGGTGGCGGTGCTTCGGCTGGCGGCGGCGGTGGCGGCAACGGCCCGCGCGGCGCACGCGCTGGCGGTGGTGGCGGCGGCCAGGGCGGCGGCGCACGCGCCGGTGGCCAGGCCCCGGCACGCAGCCGTTCCGGTGGCGGTGGTGGCGGCGGCGGTGGTTATGAAGGTGGTGGTGGCGGCAACCGCTACGACGACCAGCCACCACGCCCCAATGCCCACCTGGGCACCCACATGGGCCACGCCAATCCAGGCCATCGCAGCTCCGGCCATGCCGGCGGCGGCGCAGGTGGCCAGCCTGATCCGATGCGTACCAGCGTGGACAGCATGGGCGGCGGCGGTCGCCGTGGCGGTGGTGGTGGTTATCGTGGCGGCAACGGCGGAGGTGGCGGCTATGGCGGAGGCGGCACGGGTGGTTCTGGTGGCCGGGGCAACGGGTCTCGTGGGCCAGGCGGTTCTCGCGGCTCTTTTGGCAGGTGAAGAACACCCCCTGAGTCGCTTCGCGCCTTCCCCCTCTCTCGACTCGTTGCACGAGTCGGGAGGGGGACGCTCCCAGCGCGGCGGGGCGGCCCTTGCGCGGGAGCACTCGCCTCGGCCGCGCCAGTCCCAAGGATTGGGGGCGGACTCCAACGGCGGGGATCAATCCCCCATGGCAGCGCCCGGCAACGGCGCGCTGCCACCCGAGGTGCATGCCCTGCATGCCCTCGGCCGGCGCAGGCCGGACATTTCACATCCACGGCTGCACCTGCACGCCGTGGATTTCGCCGTTCTGGGCGCCAAGCCCGTGGTGCCTGCCCTGCCGCACGTGGATGATGTCTACATCACGCTGGGCACCACCATCAAGGCCGCTGGCAGCCAGCAGGCCTTTCGCGCCGTGGACCTGGATGCGGTGATCGCCACGGCGCGCACGGCCCTCGCAGCCGGTGCCACCCGCTGCGGCGTGGTCACGGCCATGGGCGCCGATGCCCACTCCCGCATCTTCTACAACCGCGTCAAGGGCGAGGTCGAGCAGGTGCTCAAGAGCCTGGGCTTTGCCACGCTGGTGATCGCGCGCCCTTCCCTGCTGCTGGGCGAACGCGAGGCCCTGGGCCAGGCGCCGCGCGCCGCCGAATCCCTCTCCATCCAGGCCTTCAAGCTGCTCGACCCGATCATCCCCGCCAACTACCGCGCCCGGCCGGGCGCCGACGTGGCGCGGGCGCTGGTGCGGGCCGTGCAGGCGGGGCCAACCGAGGGGGTGCCGCAGGTGCAGGTGTTGATGGGGCGGGCGCTGGAATAGCCGTCGCTTTGACGAGCCGGCTTTTGGTAGCTACCATTGATAATCACCATCTGAAGGGGCCCCTCCATGGACACCGCACGCCTTTTCCAGTCAGGCCGCAGCCAGGCCGTCCGGCTGCCCAAGGAATACCGCTTTTCCGGCACCGAGGTTGTCGTCAAGCACTTTGGCAACGGCGTGCTGCTGCTGCCGGTCGAGGCCCCGTGGCAAACGCTGGAGCAAGGGCTGGCGGCTTTCGAGCCAGGCTTTGTGCTGGAGCGCCAGCAGCCTGACGACCAGATGCGCGCAGAGATCACCCCATGATCCTGCTGGACACCAACATCTGCATCTACCTCATCAATGCCAGGCCGCCTGCGGTGCTGGAGCGCTTTCGCCAATACCGGCTCGGCGACATCGGGCTGTGCAGCGTGGTGGCGGCAGAACTGGCGTATGGCGTCGCCAAAAGCGGCTCGGCACGCAACCGCCAGGCGCTGGAGATGTTCCTGGCCCCGCTCACGATCCTGCCGTTCGACGAGGCAGCGCTGTGGGCCTATGGCGACCTGCGCGCCGATCTGGAGCGCCGTGGCACGCCCATTGGCTCGCTCGACACCATGATCGCCGCCCATGCCCTGAGCCAACAGGCTCTGCTGGTCACCAACAACAGCCGCGAATTTGCCAAGGTGCCCGGCCTGCAGTTGGACAACTGGGTTCCCGTGGCCTGATACGGATTTGCCCTCAACCGACCCGCCCTACTTCTTGCCAGCCAGCGACGCGCGCACCGCATCCGTCCTGGCCACCACCGTGTCTGCGCAGGCTGCGATGCGCTCCACATCGCAGGTGGCCAGTTGCCGGTCGATCAGGGTGTCCTTGCCGGTGGAAACCCAGCTTGCTGAATAGACGATGGAGCCCGCGTCCTGCGCCGACATGGTGGCGATGCGCACGGTGAGCTGCGCCTTGGACGCGGGCTCCTTGTAGCGCATGGAGCTGCTCTTGCGAATGCCCTCGGTCACCAGGGCGCCGAGGCGCGCGGCCTGCGGGCCATCGGCCTCGGCCACGACGGCGACGTCGCGCACGGCTGCAGCCGTTTGTGCATGCGCCTGCGGCAGCAGGCCGGCCACGGTGGCGATGGCCGCAGCAGCGGCCCTGGCGATGGTGGTTCGGTTGTGGTTCTGGGCCATGGTGTTCTTCTCCCTCGGGTTATTGGCTTGTTCTGCAATGCGCCATGGCAACGCGCGGTACGCGGCGCTGGCTTTCCATGGACATCGAGGCCGAGAATAGGCGCGCGCCCCGCCCAAAAATGCAAGCCTTCGTAACATCCGGGCCGCGCGGCACAAAAAGCAACAAGGCCATGCAAGCGCTGCATGGCGGCCTGTGCCGCAAGGCATGACGGCGGGCAGCCCCGCTGCGGCGTATGTGCAGGGGCCCCGAAGGTTCGCACCGAACCGGCCTTTGGAAAAACTTCACTCCCACCTCATAGGGATGGCGACACGGCACGCAACAATCGTGCACCATCCACGGGACCTTCACAGCCTCGCAGCCATGCCAGCACGACCCCGCCCCTTTCTTGCCCGTTTCACCCAGGCCGTGCTGGCCGGATCGGCCGTGGCGCTGCTGGTGCCCTTGCTGGCCGTGGTGATCGAGTTCGCCTCGCTGCCCTTGCTGCGGCCCGACGGCACGCCCGACGACGGCTACACGCACACGATCACCACGACCCTGATGGCCTGGCCCTTGCTGTACCTGGTGGTGGCGGCAGCCCAGGCAGTGCTGTTCTACCTGCTGGCGCGGCTGCGCCTGCTGCGCTGGCCGGTGGCGACAGGCCTGCCGGCGGCCCTGGTGGGCGCAGGCCTTCTCGCCCTGGGGACCGGTGCCCTGCCCGCCACGGCGGTTGCAGCGTCGTTCGCGGCGGGCGGCCTGGTGGTGTGGAGGATCGCTCTGCCAAAGGCGCACAGAGCAAGCCAGGGCGGTCCGGACCTCGGGCGCCGGCCGGTCTTCAGCCTGCCAGCCGCCCCCGCACCGCGCGCAGCCCGACCAGGAGCCCCCCGCAGACCGCCATGATCGCCACCGAGACCAGGAACGGCGCCCCCGGCAGCGCCCGTGTGCCTGTGGGGGCGTGCTTCATCCCAACAGATCCAGGCAGTCCAGGTCTTCCACCGCATCGGCGATGCGCCCGATCTGGGGCCACCAGACATAGGCCGACATGCCCCGCGCGAACCGGGCGAGGGGCGTGCGCAGGTGCAGCAGCACCGCAAGCCGGTAGTCCTGCTGCAGCGCCTCGCGCGGATAGCCGGACACTCCGCTGGCCACGAGGGCCGCATGGTAGCGGTCGAGCAGCGGCATCTCAAAGCGCGCACGCACGCGGCGGTCCCACTGCACCGCCATCATGTACGAGAGATCCCACACGCCCACGCCCTGGTGCCAGCCGTCCCAATCGATGAGCTTGGCCACCCCAGCCGCGTTGCCGTCGCGTGGCACCATCCAGTTCCAGACGTGGGCGTCGCCATGGACGAGGGTACGGTGTTGGAACTGGTCGGCGCGCTCGACGAGCTCCGCAAACGCGGGGAGAAACCGCGCATACATGTCCCGCGTGCGCTCGTCCAGCGCATCGCCGGCCTGGGCCTGCAGGCGCTGCCAGGCGCCGTCCTGCCAGTCCGATGCGCGCAGGCGGTCCCACAGCGTGGTGCCGCCCGTGCCCGGCGCCTGGCCGAGATCCCGGCCTGCGGCGTGGAAGCGCGCGAGCGCCTCGACGATCTGCCCGTTGCGCTCCAGGGTTGGCGGCAGGGGGGCCTCGCTGGGCCGCATGTGCGACTCCGACAGGTCCTCCATCAGCAGCCAGGTGCGCCCCGTGGGTTCATCCACGCCGCCGGCAAAGAACCGGGGGATGACAGGGCTGCCCAGGTGCGCGGCGATGCCCTCGTAGAACGGCAGCTCCGGCTGGCCGTAGCCGGGGTGCGACACCTTGAGCACGGCGCGCGCCGGGACGCTGGCGACCGGATCGCTCCAGTCCAGCACCACGCCCACCAGGTCGGAGAGGTAGCCCGGGGCATCGATGTCCCTGGGCGTTGCGGACCGCAGGGAGGCGCCCCCCAGCTGCAGGTGCCGCTCGATTTGCGCGGCCAGAAAGGCGGGCGCCAGCAGGCGCGCGAGGATCGATGGGTCCAATGGTTCCTTGGGGTCTGGTGATCGGCGGGTGATTGTCGCCGAACCTCAGCCCGCAGCGGCCAGCGCCGATGCCAGGTCGGCGAGCATCCCGATGAGCGTTTCCGGGCTGACGGGCTTGACCAGGTGGTGGTCGAAGCCCGCCTCCCGCGCCCAGCGCATGTCCTGCTCCTGCCCCCAGCCCCTGATGGCCCACATCTGCTAAAGGCCTGCCGTCGGTCCCGGGCTCAGAGGCTCAGCCATACACGCATCAGTGAAAGTAGCTGGTGGGTGTTCACCGGCTTGGCGATGTAGTCGCTGGCGGCCGGCCTGCAGGCACTTCTCACGGTTGCCCTGCATGGCCTTGGCCGTGAGCGCCAAGATGGACAGCGTGCGAAAGCGCCTGTCCTTGCGGATCTCGCGCAGGGGCTCGCAACCGTCCATCCCTGGTGTGTAGCGGCCACGGCGGTCACTACCTTGACGATGCCGCGCACCTGCTCGAAAACATCGTGTGCCTCCCGCCAGAGCGCGAGATGAGTGTAGCCCTTTGTAAATTCATCGATGCAGAAGAGAACCGGCAGCACAACGCCCTCTGAGGGGCTGTTCGAGCGCCTGGCGCATCACCCATTTGAGTGCTGCCCGAGCGCGGGGAATCTCGCCACAATGGCGCCCA
>NZ_JAXHOB010000022.1:0-101063 GCF_034519795.1 Acidovorax sp. | reverse complement strand
TTGTTTTCCCGACTTAGCTGCGATCAGCTGAGCCTTGAATTCTAGCACAGTTTTTGAAGAACTGTCAAACTTTTCGTTTTTTCTTTTTGATCTTGCCAACTGCCTGCAGTTAACTCAACCTACTCAGCGAAGCCTCAAATTATATACCGGTTTTTACACCGCAGACAACTCAAAACCCAAACTTTTTTCTTCACCACCAGCAACCCAGATCAAGACCCGAACCACCAGCAGCACTACCAACTCCGGCATGCACCAAGAAAAAAGGAGGGCTTGCGCCCTCCTTCTTCTTGCGGCGTCCAGCGCCAGGGCCCGTCAAACGCGCCACTTCTCCAGCAGCTTGGCGGGGCTCAGGCTGTCATAGCCCTCGAAGGGCTGGTGGATCCAGGGGTTGGTGGGCAAAAACTCCACCGAGTAGTCGGGCGTGAAGGTGGACATGCCCTTGGTCCAGATGACGGCACTGCGCAGCTCGGTAATGGGCGCGTAGTTGGTCTTGAGCATGTCGATCACGGCATGCAGGGTATGGCCCGAATCGGCCAGGTCGTCCACCAGCAGCACCTTGCCGGCGATTTCGCCCTTGGGGGTGGTGATGAAGCGGGCGATGTCGAGGTGGCCCTGCACCGTGCCGGCTTCGGCGCGGTAGGAGCTGGTGGACATGATGGCCAGGGGCTTGTCGAAGATGCGGCTCAGGATGTCACCGGGGCGCAGGCCACCGCGCGCCAGGCACAGGATGGTGTCGAACTCCCAGTTCGACTGGTGCACCTTGAGCGCCAGCTTCTCGATCAGGCTGTGGTACTCGTCGTAACTGACATACAGGTGTTTGCCGTCTTCGGTCAACATGGGCGGGGCTCCTGGGGATGATGGCTTGTAGATGAGAGGATCACACGGCGGCAGCGCCAGAGCAAGCCCTCATCGCTATATAGAGAAAATACGGAATGCGTTTTGCCGCGCAGCGAATGGAACTGCGCGGCCCCGCCCAGGCATGCGACGCCAGGGCAGCGGTACGACAGGTCAATCGGCCACGTAGGGGTGGCGCATCATGATGGTGTGGTCGCGGTCGGGGCTGGTGGAGATCACGTCGACCGGAACGCCGGTGACTTCGGCGATGCGCTCCAGGTAGCGGCGCGCTGCCTCGGGCAGCTTGGCGTACTCGGTCACGCCCACGGTGGTTTCGGTCCAGCCGGGCAGGGTTTCGTAGATCGGCGTGCAGCGTGCGATGTCTTCCGCGCCCATGGGCAGCAGGTCGATCTTTTCGCCGTCGAGCTCATAGCCCGTGCACAGCAGCAACTCGGTCAGGCCGTCGAGCACGTCGAGCTTGGTGATGCACAGGCCCGACAGGCCATTGACCTGGGCGCTGCGCTTGAGCAGCGCGGCATCGAACCAGCCACAGCGGCGGCTGCGGCCCGTGGTCACGCCCTTTTCGGCACCCACGGTGCTCATGTGGTAGCCAGGCGTGCCAGGCACTTCCCAATCGAGTTCGGTCGGGAACGGGCCGCCACCCACGCGGGTGCAGTAGGCCTTGGTGATGCCCAGGATGTAGTGCAGCATGCCGGGGCCCACGCCCGAGCCGGCCGCGGCGTTGCCAGCCACGCAGTTGCTGGAGGTGACATACGGGTAGGTACCGTGGTCCACATCGAGCAGGGTGCCCTGCGCGCCTTCGAACAGCAGGTTGGCACCGGCCTTGTTGGCTTCGTTGAGTTCGCGCGAGACGTCGGCCATCATGGGCTTGAGCAGCTCGGCATGGCGCATGGCTTCGGCGTACACCACATCGAACTGCACCTTGCCGTCCTGGATATAGGGCTTCAAGGCGTCGCCGAAGACGAATTGGGCCGAGCCCAGGTAGGTGGTGAGCACATGGTTGTGCAGGTCCAGCAGCTCGCGCAGCTTGGCGGCAAAGCGCTCGGGGTACTTCAGGTCCTGCACGCGCAGCGCGCGGCGGGCGATCTTGTCTTCGTAGGCGGGGCCGATGCCGCGGCCGGTGGTGCCGATCTTCTCGGTACCACCCTGCTCGCGCGCGGCCTCACGCGCCACGTCGATGGCGGCGTGGAACGGCAGGATCAGCGGGCAGGCCTCGCTGATGCGCAGGCGCGAGCGCACTTCCACGCCGGCCTTTTCCAGGCCTTCGATTTCCTCGAAGAGCTTGGCCGCCGACAACACCACACCGTTGCCGATGTAGCACTTGACGCCCGGGCGCATGATGCCGCTGGGGATCAGGTGCAGCGCGGTCTTCACGCCGTTGATGACCAGCGTATGGCCGGCATTGTGGCCGCCCTGGAACCGGACCACGCCCTGCGCGCTCTCGGTGAGCCAGTCGACCAGCTTGCCCTTGCCTTCGTCACCCCACTGGGTTCCGACCACCACTACGTTGCGACCTTTGGTTGCTTTCATCTCAGACCCAATTTTCAATTGCAATTAACTCAAACAGCCTGCACGACCCACTGGCCCGCAATCTGCACCAGCTCTCGGTCACAGTGGAACTCATCGACTTCGCTCCCATGCCCCGGCAGAACACATACCACCGTCTCGCCCTGGCGGCGCAGCTCGGCAATGGCGGCGTTCACGTCTCGCGCCTCGCCCCAGGGCGCGCGGATGGCGGCCTTGAGGGCGCGCGGGGACACCACGCTCACCAGTTGCTTGATGTCCAGGCTGAACCCGGCCGCAGGCCGGTTGCGACCGAACACGGCACCCACTTCGTCGTAGCGCCCGCCACGCACCAGCGCATCGCTGGCGCCCTTGCCGTAGATGGCAAAGCGGGTGCCGCTGTAGTAGGCATAGCCACGCAGGTCGGCCAGGTCGAAGGTGACCACGGCGCCGTCCAGGCGCGAAGCCAGCCAGCGCAGGTGCGACAGCACCTCGGACACGCCAGCGATGTGCTTCAAGGCCTGGTCGGCCTCGGCCAGCACGGATTCATCGCCATACAGCTGCAGCAGCGCCAGCAGCCCCTGGCGCGACGCCGCAGGGAAATCACGGGTCAGCGTTGCCAGTTCGCTCGCGTCCTTGGCCGCCAGCGCGGCATGGATGCGGCTGAGCAGCGGCGCATCCACCGCCACACCGGCGAGCAGGCTGCGCACGATGCGCACGTCGGCCAGGTCGATGGAGGTGTCGCGCACCTCGGCCACGCGCAGGCATTCGCGCGCCAGCTGCAGGGCTTCGAGGTCGGCCTCCAACCCCGCATGGCCGTAGATCTCGGCACCGAACTGCAGCGGCTCGCGCGTGGCATGGGGGCGATCGGGGCGGGTGTGCAGCACGGGGCCGCAGTAGCACAGCCGCGTCACGCCCTTGCGGTTGAGCAGGTGCGCATCGATGCGCGCCACCTGCGGCGTGGTGTCGGCACGCAGCCCCATGGAGCGGCCCGACAACTGGTCCACCAGCTTGAAGGTCTGGAGATCCAGCGCCTCGCCGGTGCCCGTCAGCAGGGATTCCAGGTGCTCCAGCAAGGGCGGCATGACCAGTTCATAGCCATAGCAGCGCGCCGTGTCGAGCAGCCCGCGACGCAATTCTTCGATGTGCCGCGCTTCGGACGGCAAGACATCGGCAATGTGATCCGGCAGGACCCAAGCAGACATGAGAAAAGGGGAGGCTGTTAAAACCGTGATTCTACCGGCACCGGCCAAGGCCCCTCAAACCGGGGACTGGCCAACAGGGAGATCGGACACATGGAACAGAAGATGGCGACCCACCCTGCAGTGGAAAAGACACCCAAAAAAAAACGGCAGCCCTGCAATGCAGAGGCTGCCGCCGTGCGCGGGACGCCGCTTTTACTTGCGCGGGGCTGCGGACTGCGCCGTGGGGGGCGTGCTGCCGCGGAAGGCCTTGAAGAACTCGGACGACGACGGATCCACCACCATCACGTCGCTCTTCTTGTTGAAGCTCGACTTGTAGGCTTCCAGGCTGCGGTAGAACTGCGCAAACTGAGGGTCACGGCCAAAGGCCTCGGCATAGATGCGTGCAGCTTCGGCATCGCCTTCACCCTTGAGCTTCTGGGCGTCGCGGTAAGCGTTGGCAATGGCGATCTCGCGCTGGCGGTCCGCATCGGCGCGGATCTTTTCGCCTTCGGCCGCGCCGGTGGAGCGCAGCTCGTTGGCCACGCGCTTGCGCTCGGCCTCCATGCGGCGGTACACCGACTCGGTGATGGCCTCGACATAGTCGACGCGCGTGATGCGCACATCCACCACGTCCACGCCCCAGGGCTTGGCGCCGCGCACGGTTTCCAGCACTTCGCGCTTCACATCGGCCATCAGCGCCTCGCGCTTGAGCGACAGCAGCTCCTTCACGGTGCGCTTGTTGATCTCTTCCTGGAAGGCATTGCGCACCACCCGGTTGAGCTGCATGGCGCCAGCGCTTTCGTCGAGGCCCACGTTGCGGATGTACTCCGTGGGCTCCGAGATGCGCCAGCGCACGTACCAGTCGATCACCACGCGCTGCTTTTCCGCCGTGAGCATGGGTTCCGTATCGGGGCTGTCCAGCGTGAGCAGGCGCTTGTCGATGTAGGTCACGTTCTGGAACGGCGGCGGCAGCTTGAAGTTCAGGCCCGGCTCGGTGATCACTTCCTTGATCTGCCCGAGCGCGTAGAGCACGCCGAACTGGCGCTGGTCCACCACGAAGAGCATGGAGCTCATGAGTGCAAGCACCACCAGGAGGGTGGATGCGATAAATCCGACTCTGTTCACGAGCTGCTCCTAGCGGGATTCACGTTCGCGTGTGCGACTGCTGTCACGCGCCCGGGGGTCATTCGAAAAAGTGGAGGTCGGCGGCAGCGTTGGCACCACGGCCGCGGCGGCGTTGGCCGGCGGCGACTCCAGCGTGCCGGTCGTGCCCGTGGCCACGCTCTGCATGATCTTGTCCAGTGGCAGATACAGCAGATTGGAACCCTGGCGCGAATCCACCAGCACCTTGGTCACATTGCCGTAGATCTGCTGCATGCTTTCCAGGTACATGCGGTCACGCGTGACCTGGGGAGCCTTCTGGTACTCGGCCAGCACGGACGAGAAGCGCTGCGCATCACCCTGCGCCTGCGCCACGATGCGCGCCTTGTAGGCGGCCGCCTCTTCGTTCAGGCGCGACGCGGAACCCACGGCACGCGGAATCACGTCGTTGGCATAGGCCTCGGCATCGTTCTTGGCGCGCTCGCGCTCCTGGCCGGCCTTGAGCACATCGTCGAAGGAAGCCTGCACCTGTTCGGGCGGGCGCACACCGCCCTGCTGCAGGTTGATGCCCACGACCTCGACCCCGACCTTGTAGCGGTCCAGGATGGTCTGCATCAGCGTGCGCACGCGCGGGGCGATCTGGTCGCGCTCCTCGGCCAGGGCCGTGTCCATGCGCATCTTGCCCACCACTTCGCGCACGGCCGTTTCAGCGGCCTGCACCACGGCGTCCGAGGGGTTCTTGCTCTCGAACAGCCAGGCGCGGGCATCGTTCAGGCGGTACTGCACGGCGAACTTGATTTCGACGATGTTCTCGTCTTCGGTCAGCATGGCCGACTCGCGCAGGCCCGTGCTCTTGATGACGTTGTCGCGGCCCACATCGGCCGAGCGGATCTGCGTCACGAACACCAGCTCGTGGCGCTCGATCGGGTACGGCAGGCGCCAGTTGAAGCCGGCACCCACCGTGCTCTTGTACTTGCCGAACTGGGTGATCACGGCCTGCTGGCCTTCCTGCACGATGAAGAAGCCCGTGCCCATCCAGATCACGAAGACGATACCGGCAATCAGGCCCACGCCCACGCCCGCGCTCTTCATGTCGGGCGGCTGGAAGCCGCCGTTGCTGGAGCCCCCGGTACCGCGGCCGCCACCCTTGCCGCCAAACAGGCCGCCGAGCTTGCGGTTGAGGTCACGCCACAGTTCGTCCAGGTCCGGCGGCTGGCCATTGCCCTGGCCCTTGTTGTTCTCGCGCCCGCGGTTGCCTGCAGGGGGCGGCGCCGGCGGGCGCTCGTCCGGGCGAGCGCCGTCATCCGGCTTGTCTTCACCACGACCCCAGCGGGGGTCGTTCAGATTGAACATGCCCCGGATACGTTCTGGCAGCGAAGCCCAGCGTAGGGTGCGATTTTGGAAATTCATGCGCAAAGTCTCTGGTTCTCTGGTGGCATCGATCAAAACGGCATTGTGCCCAATCACTCTTCGTGGGCTGGCAATGGGGCAGCGTCCGCTGGGGTCATGTCCTCCTGCGCCGCCAGCACCCGTGCGGACAGCGCACGGCGCAGAGTGTCCAGCCCTTGGCCGGAGCGTGCGCTCACGAACAGCCGGGGCACCATCTGCCCCTCCACTTCGTACTGGTCTTCCAGCAGCGCGGGCTGCAGTTCTGCGCCCAGCGCATCGAGCTTGTTGAACACCAGCAGTTGCGGAATATCGGCGGCACCGATCTCGTGCAGCACGCGCTGCACCTGGTCCATCTGCTCGGGAAAATGGGGATTGGAGGCATCGACCACGTGCAGCAGCAGATCGGCATCCACCGCCTCCTGCAGCGTGGCCTGGAAGGCATCGACCAGGCCGTGCGGCAGGTCGCGGATGAAGCCCACCGTATCGGACAGCGACACCGAACGCCCCGCATCGCCCAGATAGAGCTGGCGCGTGGTGGTGTCGAGCGTGGCGAACAGCTGGTCGGCTGCGTACGCCCGGGCCTTGACCAGGGCATTGAACAACGTGGACTTGCCGGCGTTGGTGTAGCCCACCAGCGAGATGGTGAAGGTGTCGCGCCGGTCGCGCTGGCGCCGCTGCGTGGAACGCTGGCGCTTGACCTTGGTGAGGCGCTCGCGCGTGCGCTTGATGGCCTCGCCAATCATGCGGCGGTCGAGCTCGATCTGCTTTTCGCCCGGGCCGCCACGCGCACCGATGCCACCGGTCTGGCGCTCCAGGTGCGACCAGCGGCGCACGAGGCGCGTGCTCAGGTACTGCAGCCGGGCCAGCTCGACCTGCAGCTTGCCCTCATGGCTGCGCGCGCGCTGGGCGAATATTTCGAGGATCAGGAAGGTGCGGTCAGAGACCGGCAACTCCAGGTGGCGCTCCAGGTTGCGCTGCTGCGCGGGGCTGAGCGACTGGTCGAACAGCACCTCGACCGCACCGTGCATCTGGGCCAGGGTGCGGATTTCATCGGCCTTGCCGCTGCCCACGAACAGGGCGGCATCGGGTGCCTTGCGCTTGCAGGTCAGGCGCGCCACAGGATTGAGCCCCGCCGTCTGCGCGAGCAGGCCCAATTCTTCGAGTTCGCCGTCGAAGTGGGGAAGGCCGAAGTCGACCCCCACCAGCAACACCAAGGCACCACCACCCGCGTCAGAAGATGCGGGAGTGCTCAAAGCGGATGGCCTCCGCCCATGACCATCTGACCCAGGATTGAATGCTGAACTGGATGCCGCAACTCAGGTGCCGGCGCCGTCTGCATCAGGGGTTTCGGCCGTCGAGAAATTGACTGCACGACCGGGCACGATGGTGGAGATGGCATGCTTGTAGACCATCTGCGTGACCGTATTGCGCAGCAACACCACATACTGGTCGAACGATTCGATTTGCCCTTGCAGCTTGATACCGTTCACCAAATAGATGGAAACCGGCACATGCTCCCTACGCAGCGCGTTCAGGAAAGGATCTTGCAAAAGTTGGCCTTTATTGCTCACGATATTCTCCGTGTTCAAAAATGTTGTTGTAAACCACCACCTTACCACAGCAAAGTCGGACTTTTGCCGCGTGGTGGCATGGCCTTTCGCCAATCCGGCCTTTCTTCACGCCGCACCGGGGTGCTTGCCAGGGAAATGCCTCTGGAGAATATGCAGCACCGGAAACAGATGGTTACTCTTCAGTGCCAAGCACAGAATCATGTCGCTGCAATAACCATGCTGCAGTGCAGCACATGCATTACCCATCCCCCACCGCGAACGCGGTCGGGGGACTCCGGAATCAGCCTTCGTCCTTGTCCACAAAGGGGTTGTGGGACGTCTTGACCTCGATGCGCAGCGGCGTGCCCACGAGGTCGAATTCCTTGCGGAAGCGCCCTTCCAGGAAGCGCTTGTAGGCGTCGGTCACATGCTCCAGCGAGTTGCCGTGGATCACGATCACGGGCGGGTTCATGCCGCCCTGGTGCGCATAGCGCAGCTTGGGGCGGAACATGCCCGAGCGCTTGGGCGCCTGGAACTGCACCGCCTCCAGCAGCAGCCGGGTGAGCACGGGGGTGGACATCTTGCAGGTAGCGGCCTTGTGCGCCTGGGCGATGGAGGTCCACAGCGGACCCAGGCCCTGGCGCTTCTTGGCCGAGATGAAGTGCATCGATGCAAACTTCAGGAACGACAGGCGGCTTTCGATGGAGCGCTCCAGCAGCGTGCGCTGGTATTCGTCCACAGCATCCCACTTGTTCACGGCCAGCACCACAGCGCGACCGCTTTCCAGGATGTAGCCGGCGATGTGCGCGTCCTGGTCGGTCACGCCCTGGGTGGCGTCGAGCAGCAGCAGCACCACATTGGCCGATTCGATGGCCTGCAGCGTCTTGACCACCGAGAACTTCTCGATGGCCTCGAACACCTTGCCCTTGCGGCGCAGGCCGGCCGTGTCGACCAGCTCGAAGCGCTGGCCGTTGCGTTCGAAAGGCACGGTGATCGCATCGCGCGTGGTGCCCGGCATGTCGAAGGCGACCAGGCGTTCCTCGCCCAGCCAGGTGTTGATCAGCGTGGACTTGCCCACATTGGGGCGGCCCGCCACCGCGAGCTTGATGACGCTCTTGTCGTCCGAGGCATCGGCCTCGTCGGGGTCGGGCAGGTTCAGCGGTTCGAGCGCGATCTCCACCAGGCTCCGAATGCCCTGGCCATGCGCGGCCGACACGGGGAACACCTCGCCCAGACCCAGTTCATAGAACTCGGCCAGTTGCACGCCCTCGACCATGCCTTCGGCCTTGTTGGCCACCAGCACGCAGGGCTTGGACAGCCGGCGCAGGTAGTTGGCGATGTCATGGTCCTGCGCCGAGACACCGGCGCGCGCGTCCACGACGAAGACGACCACGTCGGCCTCGGCCACGGCCTGCTGCGTCTGCTTGGCCATCTCGCGGTAGATGCCGGTGGAGGCATCGGGCTCGAAGCCCCCGGTATCGATGACGATGTATTCGTGCTTGCCCTGCTTGCCATTGCCGTAGTGGCGGTCACGCGTGAGCCCGGCGAAGTCCGCCACGATCGCGTCGCGGGTCTTCGTCAAGCGGTTGAACAGCGTGGATTTACCGACATTCGGCCGCCCCACGAGGGCGATAACTGGCTTCATTGAATACGATCCATCATTCTGGCCTGAAGCCAAATACACCGCCGTTGCGGGTGACCACCACCAGGGTGTCGGCCGCAGCCACCGGTGCCGCGGCAATGCCGGAGCCATCGGTGGTCATGCGGTTCAGGGGCGCACCATCGGTGCGCGACAGCAGATGCACCAGGCCCGTGTCGTCACCCACCACCACCGAGCGGCCCAGCAGCAGCGGCGAGGTCAGCTTGCGGTGCTTGAGGCGGTCGGAACCCCACAGGCGCGTGCCGTTGTTGCGGTTCCAGGCCACGAGCGCGCCATTGCTCTCGGTGCCGAAGATCGCATCCTTGTCGCCGTCGATGCCTTCGGCACCGGCGGCACGCTGGGTCCAGGCGACGTTGCCGCGCACCGTATTCACGCAGCCCACGGCGGACTGGAAGGCCCGGGCGCACACGGATTCGCCGACGCGGCTGCTGCGCCCCACCAGCTCCACCAGGCGCTCGACGTCGTTGGTGCCGCGCGAGCTGGCCAGCGGGGCCTCCCAGCGCGCGCTGCCATTGTCGGGATTCAGGCCCACCAGGCGGCCGGACAGGCCGACCACCAGGGTGTCGCCCACCGCCAGCAGCACGCCGTCCTGGCGCAGCACCAGGGGCTCGCCGGGACGCTGCTGCGTCCACAGGCGCTTGCCCGTGGCGGCATCGAAAGCGGTCACGGTGCGGTCGGCGGCCAGCACGAACACGCGGCCACCGGCCACCAGCGGGGCGGTGAAGACCTGCGAGGCCATGGGCTGGCGCCAGCGTTCGCGGCCGGAATCGATGGCGATCAGCGCATTGCTGCGCGCCACCACTGCGGCCAGCTTGCCATCGCTGCCGACGCCGGCAGACAGCGGCTCGGCCAGGGCCAGGCGCCAGACATCGCCACCCGTGCGGGCATCGATGGCCGCCACCGTGCCATCGGCCGAGGCCAGGGTCACCGTGGTGCCGTTGACGCGCACGTCCAGCGACAGGGCCGCCACCGCACCGACCTTGCTGGTCCAGGCCTGGCGCACACCCAGCACGGGCACGTTGGCACCGAGGTCGGCCGGCACGGGCTTGGACGCGCCGCCCCAGAAGGAGCCGCTGGGCATCATCGAGCAGCCGGCCAGCGCCGCCGCCAGGGCCAGCAGCACCAGGCCACGGGCCGTGCGGGCCTGCGCCGTCCGGGAAGCGAGGCGCGCGCTCATTTGGCAGCCTCTGCCGTCTTGGCGGCGGCCACGGTCTCGGCGGCGGGGTTGGATCCAAGCGCGTTGAGCTTGACTTCCACCAGGCGGCGGTATTCCACGTCTTCGCTCATGGCCTTGTAGGCCTTGGTGTACTGGGCCAGGGCTTCGGTGCGCTTGTCCTGCAGCATCAGGATGTCGCCCCGGTGGTCGGCGGCGACGCCATCGAACGCCGCAGGCAGCGAGCCCGACAGCTGGGCCAGCGCTTCGTCGTACTTCTTCTGCTCGGTCAGCACGGCGGCCAGGCGCAGCTTGGCCAGGGCCTTGAAGCCATCGTCGCCCGCGTTCGCGGCCACCCAGGCCAGCACCTCGCGAGCCTCATCGGGCTTGGCAGCTTCCACCAGGCTGCGGGCCAGCAGGAAGCCGGCCTGGGCCGCCTGGGGTGTGCCGGCATAGCTGGCCTTGAGGTCGCCAAAAGCCTGCTCCACGCGCGTCTGGTCCTTGGCGCGGTTGGCGACTTCGACCGCATCGAACAGCGCCGCCGCCTTGGTGGCCTGGCGGCCCTGCCAGTACTGGTAACCGTTCCATGCGGCCAGCGAACCGCACACCACGATCAGCACGCAGCTGATGAGGGTACCCCACTGGTTCCAGAAATGCTTGAGCTGGTCCAGTTGTTCCTGCTCTTCGAGGTCTAAGTGATTTGCCATGGAGATAGGTAAGAATTAACGGTTGGATTGTAGGGTGGCGGCCCAATCGGCCACATTGGCGATGGCTTGCTCCACCTGGGCGCCGGCGCCATCGCGCAGGGACTTGACGCCCACCACGCCTCGGGCAAGTTCATCCTCGCCAAAAACCAAAGCATACTGCGCGCCACTGGCGTCGGCCTTGTTGAATTGCGCTTTCATCTTGCCCATGCCATCCCCTGCAGTGGCAGCACCGTGCATCTGCACCTGCACACCACTAGCGCGGAGTTGCTCCAACACCCGGGTGGCCACAGGCAACGCAGCGCGGTTGGGAATGATGGCATAGACATCGGGCACCAGGGCCGGCACCTCGGCACCCTGCTCCTTGACCAGCTCCAGCACACGCTCCACGCCCAGGGCCCAGCCCACGGCCGGGGCAGGCTTGCCGCCGATCTGCTCGATCAGGTAGTCGTAGCGCCCGCCGCCGCAGATGGTGCCCTGCGAGCCCAGTTGCTCGGTGATGAACTCGAACACCGTGAGGTTGTAATAGTCCATGCCGCGCACCAGGCGCGGGTTGACCGTCCACGCCACGCCATTGGCGTCCAGGATGGCCTTGACAGCGTCGAAGTGCGCCAGCGACTCGGTGCCCAGGAAGTCGATGAGCCGGGGCGCGGCATTCACCAGCGCCTGCATGGCCGGGTTCTTGGTATCCAGGATGCGCAGCGGGTTGGCGTGCAGGCGGCGGCGCGCCTCTTCGTCGAGCTGGTCGGCGTTCTGCTCGAAGTAGGCGATCAGCGCTGCGCGGTGCGCCTTGCGCTCCTCGGGCTGGCCCAGGCTGTTGAGTTCCAGGCGCACGTTGGAAAGGCCAATGTCCTTCCACAGCGCGTTGGCCAGCAGGATCAGCTCGGCATCCACCTCGGGACCGCCAAAGCCCAGGGCCTCGGCACCGATCTGGTGGAACTGGCGGTAGCGGCCGCGCTGGGGGCGCTCATGGCGGAACATGGGCCCCATGTAGTACAGGCGCTTGCCTCCCTCGTACAGCATGGAATGCTCGACCACCGCGCGCACCACGCCGGCCGTGGCCTCGGGGCGCAGGGTCAGGCGCTCGCCATTGAGGCGGTCCTCGAAGGAGTACATCTCCTTCTCGACGATGTCGGTCACCTCGCCCAGGCCACGCACGAACAGCGGCGTGGGCTCGACGATGGGCGTGCGCATGTTGCGGTAGGCATAGCGCGCCATCAAATGGCGCACTTTCTCCTCCAGCCACTCCCAGCGGGCGGAATCGGGCGGCAGGATGTCATTCATGCCCTTGACCGCCACCAGCTTCTCGGGCTTGGCAGCAGCGGCAGATACGTCTTTACTCACGGCAATGGGCTTCCATTTGAATAGGGATACGGGAGGCGGCTTCAGGCAGCCGCCTCGCTGGGCCGTTCGGGCCCGCAGGGTGCGATTGTCGCAGGGGCGTCGGCCGCCGCCGGGTCAGGCCAGTGCGCCGTCAGGCGCACCCACCGCCGGGGCGGCCACCGGATGGGTGCCGCCAAAGCGTTTTTCGATGTAGTTTTCGACCACCTGGTGGAACTCGTTGGCGATGTTCTCGCCGCGCAGGGTCAGGGCCTTCTCACCATCGATGAACACCGGCGCGGCGGGCGCTTCGCCAGTACCGGGCAGGCTGATGCCGATGTCGGCATGCTTGCTCTCGCCCGGGCCATTGACGATGCAGCCCATGACCGCCACCTTGAGCTTTTCCACGCCCGGGTACTTGACGCGCCACACAGGCATCTGCGCGCGCAGGTAGTCGTCGATCTGCTTGGCCAGGTCCTGGAAGGTGGTGCTGGTGGTCCGGCCACAACCGGGGCAGGCGGTCACGCTGGGCACGAAGATGCGCAGGCCCAGCGACTGCAGGATCTCGGACGCCACGACCACTTCCTGGGTGCGGGCTTCGCCCGGCTGCGGGGTCAGGGAGACGCGGATGGTGTCGCCAATGCCTTCCTGCAGCAGGATGGACAGTGCCGTGGCCGAGGCCACCGTGCCCTTGGTGCCCATGCCGGCCTCGGTCAGGCCCAGGTGCAGCGCATAGTCGCAGCGCTGGGCCAGGGCCCGGTACACGGAAATCAGGTCCTGCACGCCGCTGACCTTGCACGAGAGGATGATCTGGTCGCCGTTCAGGCCCATTTCCTCGGCGCGGCGCGCCGATTCGATGGCCGAGGTGATCAGCGCCTCGTACATCACCTGGCGCGCTTCCCAGGGCTGGGCGCGGCGGCTGTTGGCGTCCATCAGCTGGGCCAGCAGTTCCTGGTCCAGACTGCCCCAGTTCACGCCGATGCGCACCGCCTTGTCCCAGCGGATGGCGGCCTCGATCATCTGGCCGAACTGGCGGTCGCGCTTGTCGCCCTTGCCCACGTTGCCGGGGTTGATGCGGTACTTGGACAGCGCCTGCGCGCAGTCCGGATAGTCGGTCAGCAGCCGGTGGCCGTTGAAGTGGAAATCCCCGACCAGCGGCACGGTTTCGCCCATGCGGTCGAGCTGCTCGCGGATGTAGGGCACCGCCTGGGCCGCCTCGGGCGTGTTGACGGTGATGCGCACGAATTCGGAACCGGCCTGGGCCAGTTCCTTGACCTGGATGGCGGTGCCGATGGCGTCCACCGTGTCGGTATTGGTCATGGACTGCACGCGCACCGGCGCATCGCCCCCCACCGTGACCACGCGGGAACCCCAGACCACACGGGCCTGGCGGGAACGCCGGGGCGCTGGCTGGGCAATGGCAACCGGGGCCAGATCGGTCAGGGACTTGTCCACTTATTTCACCTCAAAACGCGCCACATTTTCGCGCGAAACGGCGCTCAGCGCGAATGGCTTGCCACGCACAAACACATCGGTCACATCGGCCCGGCCGATCACCACGGCCAGGGGGAGCGTGCCCGAGACGGCTACCGACTCACCCACCGCCAGATTCTTTTGCAGGGCAATGGTTCCATTGGCGTCGCGCACCTGCACCCACGAGGCGCCGCGCGCGCTCAGCGTCAGCACACTGGAGGCCGAGGCGGCCGCTGCCGCTTCGGAAGTCGACGCCGCAGCGACCACCGCCGGGGCGGCCGCACTGGCTGCCACCGCAACCGAAGGAGCCGGCGCCGACGCAGCAGCCGCCGCCGGCGCAGGGGCCGCCGCTGCCGCGCTGGAGGCCACTGCCACGGGCGCCTGCGGCTCCTGGGCGGCTACGGGTGGAGAGGCAGGCACCTCGTCATCCGCACTGCTGCCGAACGGATTGCGGTCGGCCGGAACGAACATGATGGCCAGGGCCCCGACCAGCAGGGCCAGCACCACCACAGTGATGGCCCAGGATTTCTTGCCACCCGACGACGCCGGAGCGAAGGAGCCATTGCCCGCACTGGAACTGCTGCCCTTGACCGGCGCATTGATCCCCGCGTTGCCCGCCACCAGGCGCGGGCTCTTGCTCTGCGGCAGCAGCGCCAAAATGGGCGCCGGGTCGATCTTGAGCGTGCGGCACACGCTCGATGCCAGGGCCCGCACGAACACCGTATCGGGCAGCACCGCGAAATTGTCAGCCTCCAGGGCCTCCAACTTGGCGACCGGCACCTTCAGGGCCACCGCCAGTGCGGCAATGTGCAGGCCGGCCTCCATGCGCGCCTCGCGCAGCAGGGTCCCCGCTGTCCTGCCCCCCGCCACTCCCGGTGCCTCTGCGTGCACCGACACCCCTGCCACCGAATCACTCATTGAAAGCCCCACGCTGATAGGCACCCGTCTCACGCGCTTCCGGGAAACGCCTGCGCAATTGATCGCCCAGCTGGCGCATGGCGACCGTGTCGCCCAGGCCATGCTCGACCTTGATGCCCAGCCACAGCGTTTCCGCATTCGCGAACTCGCTGTTGTTCAGGCGGCGAATGTAGAACTGCGCCCGCGTGAGCTCATTGCGGCGCATCAGAAGACTGGACAGGTGGTAGCCCACCACCGGGTTGGACGCATCGAGCTCGTAGGCCTTGAGCAGCGACTGCTCGGCCTCGGCCGCCTGGCCGGCTTCCATCTGGCACAGGCCGCGCGCCATCAACGTCTTGCTGCGTGCGGTATAGGCCGGGTTGGCCAGCGCCGTCACGAAGCTCTGGTCGGCCTCGGCGTACTTGCGCTGCTGGCAGTGCAGCCAGCCCAGGTTGTGCAGCAGGTTGGGATCGTTGCTGCGCAGGCCGAGCGCCCGGCGAAAGCTGTCCTCGGCCTGGCCGAACTCGTTGAGACGCAGGTAGATCAGGCCGCGCAGGTTGAAGGCGTCGGAATAGGTGGGGTCGGCGACCAGGGCCTGCTTGACCTCATCCAGCGCCACGGTGGTCTGGCCGTTCTCGAAGTAATTGGTCGCCAGCTCCAGGCGGATGCGCGCGCGGCGGCGCGCCTCGGGCTCGTCGGACGGGGTGAAGACAGCACCGCCGGGCTCGCCGGCCGATGGGCCACTGCCGCCGCTCGCACAGCCCGAAAGCCCTGCCACGCCAGCCACCACCCCACAGGCCAGGAGCGCACAGCGGCCCATGCGCTGCCAGCGTTCAACCAATCCCACCATGTAGAGCCTCCTTCAAGTTTGATTTGTCAGGTCACCGGTTTGAGCGCGATTGTGCGCTGTTTGGCCATGCGCTCCGCGGCTTTTGTGCGATCTTTGACGTCGCCGGCCAATTGACCGCAGGCGGCGTCGATATCGTCACCGCGCGTCTTGCGCACCGTGGTCACGATGCCCGCGTCGCTGAGCAGTTTGCCAAAGGCCAGCACCTGTGCCTGTGAAGAGCGCAAAAGGCCCGACGCCGGGAACGGGTTGAACGGGATCAGGTTGAACTTGCAGCGCACGCCCTCGCCGCGCGCGGGCTTGACCAGGTCGATCAGTTGCTGCGCATGCTCGAGCTGGTCGTTGACCCCGTCCAGCATGCAGTATTCGAAGGTGATGAAGTCGCGCGGCGCATGTTCCAGGTAGCGGTTGCACGCGGCCAGCAACTCTTCGATCGGGTATTTTCGGTTCAGCGGAACCAGGTTGTCGCGCAGCGGATCGTTGGGTGCATGCAACGAAACGGCCAGGGCAACGGGGCAGTCCTGGGCCAGCCGGTCGATCATGGGCACCACGCCCGAGGTGGACACCGTCACGCGGCGGCGCGACAGGCCATAGGCATGGTCGTCCAGCATCACGCGCAGGGCCGGCACCAGGGCCGAGTAATTCTGCAGGGGCTCGCCCATGCCCATCATCACCACGTTGGAGATGATGCGCTCCGTCTTGCCCAGGCGCGCGCGCAGCGCATGCTCGGCAAACCACAGCTGCGCCACGATCTCACCCGTGGTGAGGTTGCGGCTGAAGCCCTGGTGGCCGGTGGAGCAGAAACGGCATCCCACGGCGCAGCCGGCCTGGGAGGAAATGCACAGCGTGCCGCGGTCGTCCTCGGGGATGAACACCGCCTCGACCGCATTGCCGCCGCCCACGTCGAACAGCCACTTGACGGTGCCGTCGGCCGAGACATGCTCGGAGATGACCGGAAGCGCCTGCACGTGCGCGCAGCCCTTGAGCTTGTCGCGCAGCGCCTTGGCCAGGTCGCTCATGGCGTCGAAATCGCGCGCACCGCGCTGGTGGATCCAGCGGAACAGCTGGGTCGCGCGAAAGCGCTTCTCGCCCAGCTTTTCGCAAAAGGCGGCCAGCCCGTCGAGGTCGAACTCGAGCAGGTTGGTGGTCGTGGCCAGGGTCGCCGCTGCCTTGGTGGCAGGTGGGGCGAGCATGGCGCTCGTGTCTATCGTTGTCGTCATAGCGGCGTCCCTTCGGGTAACCGCTCGCAGTTGCCCCCATGGTACGGCCACCCCACCGGGGTGGGCTCATGCATGGGGACCACCATCTCAGCGGGTGTAGATGTTCAGGCCAGGGAAGAAGAAGGCGATTTCCACGGCAGCCGTTTCGGCAGCGTCCGAGCCGTGCACGGCGTTGGCGTCGATGCTGTCGGCGAAGTCGGCGCGAATGGTGCCGGCTTCTGCCTTCTTGGGATCGGTGGCGCCCATCAGTTCACGGTTCTTCAGGATGGCGTTTTCGCCTTCCAGCGCCTGGATCATCACGGGGCCGGAGATCATGAAATCGACCAGGTCCTTGAAGAAGGGACGTGCCTTGTGCACGCCGTAGAACTGCTCGGCTTCCAGGCGCGACAGGTGCACCATGCGGGCAGCCACGACCTTCAGGCCGGCGGCTTCGAAACGGGCGTAGATCTGGCCGATCACGTTCTTGGCGACTGCGTCAGGCTTGATGATGGAGAGAGTGCGTTCGATTGCCATGGTGAGTTTCCTGATTGGATTGATATAAACGATGCGAATTCTTTTGCCCAGCGGACAAAACCCTCGATTCTAACCGTGCGCTGGGTAACCCCTGTGAATCAACGGCCTCGACCACGGCGCGGGCCACCACCGCCACCGGGCGCGCGCTGCGCCTGGCGGTGGCGCGACAGGCTGTCGGTGCCGATGTAGCCGACCGAGGTCTTCATCGGATCGGGCTGGGCCGAGCCGCCGCGTGCACGGTCGGCATTGTTGTTGCCATTGCCGCCATTGCCACCCCGGCCACCGCCCTCGCGGCGGGGCTTCTGCCCACGCGGGCCGTTGGCGCCGGCACCCGGAGGCTGGTCACGGCGGCTGCGATCGCCGCGCGGTCCGCCGCGGCGGATGTTGCCGCGCTTGTTGCCGTTGCCCGCAGGTGCGCCTTCGCCCGGCGCGGCACCGCCCCGGTCTTCCACCGGATCGCGCCCGGCACCGGCGGCCTTCACCAGGGCGCGGATGTCGCCCTCGTCGAGTTCCAGGAACGCACCACGCTTGAGGCCGCGCGGCAGCACCATCGCGCCGTAGCGGATGCGGATGAGGCGGCTGACCGCATGGCCCACCGACTCCAGCATGCGCCGCACTTCGCGGTTGCGGCCTTCGGAGATGGTCACGCGGTACCAGCAGTTGGCACCTTCGCCGCCGCCGTCTTCGATGGAGCCGAAGGCGGCCATGCCGTCGTCCAGGCGCACGCCCTCGATCAGCTTGGCTTTTTCCTCGTTGCTCAGGGCGCCGAGCACGCGCACGGCGTACTCGCGCTCCAGGCCGAAGCGCGGGTGCATGAGCTTGTTGGCCAGCTCGCCCGAACTGGTGAACAGCAGCAGGCCTTCGGTGTTCAGGTCCAGCCGGCCCACGGACTGCCACTTGCCCTGCTGCAGGCGCGGCAGCTTGCGGAACACCGTGGGGCGGTTCTGCGGGTCGTCGTGCGAGACCACTTCGCCCACGGGCTTGTGGTAGGCGATGACGCGTGCCGGCGGTGGGTCGATGCGGTAGCGGATGGGCTTGCCGTTGACCTTGACCTGGTCGCCGAACTGGATGCGCTGGCCGATGTGGGCCGGCTCACCGTTGACCGAGATGCGGCCTTCCAGGATGAGCTGCTCCATCTCCAGGCGCGAGCCCAGGCCGGCCTGCGCCAGCACCTTGTGCAGCTTGGGTGTCTCCACCTGGGGCAGCAGCACGCGCTTGAGGGGCACCTCCTCGCCGGACTCCTCATCCGCATCGAACTGGCCGGAGACCACGTCCTCGAACTGGTAGCCCTGCACGCCGTGCTGCGGCCGGGGTCCCTTGGGGCCCTGGCCTTGGTGGTTCTGTCCCTTGCCGTGGCCTTCCTTGCGGCCTTCCCGGCGCTCCTGCGCATCGCCGCGCGGTGCGGCGGGGGCGTCGCCATAGATGCGCGCGCCGGGCGCACGGTCGACCAGCACTGTCGGTACCGGCGCTGCCGCATCCTCTGCGTCGCCAGCAGCAGGTGCGTCCTGGGAGGCCACGGGCTGCACGTCGACCAGTGGCAGCACCTCCTGCACGGCCAGCTGCGGCGCGGGCTCCTGCGCCTGGGGCGCTTCGACCACCACAGCCACATCGGCCTCTGCGCGGGGCTGGCGCGGCTTGCGCGGCTTCTTCACCGCAGGCTCGGTCTCTGCAGCCGGCTGCACCGCTGCCTCGGCGGGCGCCACCGCAGTGGCAGCATCGTCGGCCACCACCTTCTTGCGCGGTGCGCGGCGTGGCTTGGCAGGCGGCGTGGAAGCCTCGGCACCGGAGGTGGCGGGGTCGGGGGTCG
This sequence comes from Acidovorax sp., assembly GCF_034519795.1. Lineage (GTDB taxonomy): Bacteria > Pseudomonadota > Gammaproteobacteria > Burkholderiales > Burkholderiaceae_C > Acidovorax. The sequence continues at coordinate 81,887 of NZ_JAXHOB010000022.1, read as the reverse complement.
TCGAATCGTCGTTCATGTCAGCTTTCCCTGGACGCCCTGTGGGGCATCGTCATCATCGTCGCGGGAAGCATCATCGCCCCGCTCCGTCTTGTTCAAATCGTCCGCACTCAAAGCGGCACTCGCCTTGGCCGCATCGTCGCCGGCCACCAGATGGCTATCGCCATCGAGCCGTACCGCCCCGCCCTCCACGGCCCCGCCCGAAACATCGTCCGGCAGCAAGACCTCGGCGGCTTCCAATGCCCACGCAGCAGCGGCTGCCACCAGCCCATCGTCATCGTCGTCGTTGTCATCGTTGGCATCGGCATCCCCATCTGGCACAGCCCCAGCTTCCAGGCCAGCGAGGGCTTGCTGTACAGGCTCGGTCGTCGCGCCGCCATCGGCCGGCTCGCCGACCCGTGGCTCTGGGGCATCGCCCTCGGACGGCTGCGCAGCTTCCGCCGCGCCCTCCTCCTCCACCGGCTCCTCGATCACACCCTGCGCCGCAGCCGCCATGGCCTCCAGCACGTTGGCATGGCCCGAGGCATCCTCCAGCATGGGCAACTGGTCCAGCGAGGCCAGGCCCAGGTCATCGAGGAACTGGCGCGTGGTCGCAAACAGCGAAGGCCGCCCCACCGTCTCCCGGTGGCCGATCACCTCCACCCAGCCACGGTCTTCGAGCTGCTTGATGATCAGGCTGTTGACCGTCACCCCGCGGATGTCCTCGATGTCCCCGCGCGTCACCGGCTGGCGGTAGGCAATGATGGCCAGCGTCTCCAGCACGGCGCGCGTGTACTTGGGGGGCTTCTCGGGGTGCAGCCGGTCGAGGTACTCGCGCATTTCGGGGCGGCTTTGCAGGCGCCACCCCGTGGCCACCTGCACCAACTCCACCCCGCTGTGGGCCCAGTCGCGCTGCAGATCCAGCAGCAACAGCTTGAGCGTGTCCGTACCCAGGGCGTCGTTGAACAGCACCCGCATGTCGCGCAGCTGCACGGGCTGCTGCGCGCAAATCAGGGCAGTCTCAAGGACCCGTTTGGCATCCACCGTGTTCATGGTTCAGCGATTCCGGGAAAAAAGCGGCACGTGTCGTGACAAGGGCCACACCAGCAGCAGGGATTCCATCCAAGGGGCGCATATTGCGCGGCCGCTGGCGCGACGCGGGGGCCCGGCGGGGTTCCGTCTTCGGGTTCAGGGCGCGGTGATCACGCCCCAGGGGCCGGTCAGGCCTGGAAACACAGATACCTGCGTTTCGCTATGCGCCATTGTAACGCAGGCCCCAGAAAGACAGTGCATCGCGCATGTCCTGGGGCAGCGGCGCATGCAGCTCGAGCGATTGGCCGGTGACCGGATGGGTGAATGCCAGGCGAAAGGCATGCAGCGCCTGGCGCTGCAAGGCCCCCGCCGGGGCGCCGCCGTAGAGCACGTCGGCCACCAACGGGTGGCCGATGCAAGCCATGTGCACGCGGATCTGGTGCGTGCGGCCGGTGTGCAGCGTGCACTCCACCCAGCAGCCCTCGTCCACCCCTTCAAGCAGGCGAAAATCCGTGCGTGCCGGCTTGCCGGCATGGCTGGCCAGGTCCACCACGGCCATGCGCAGGCGGTTGCGCGGGTCGCGGCCGATGGGTTGCTCCACCGTGCGGCGGGCGGCGCCGGCCCAGGGCTTGTGCGCCAGCGCCAGGTACTGGCGGTGCACCGTGCGCGCAGCGATCATGGCCACCAGCGCGTCCATGGTGGCGCGCTCGCGTGCCACCACCATCAGGCCGCTGGTGTCCTTGTCCAGCCGGTGCACGATGCCCGCGCGCGGCACCAGCAGCGCCTTGGGGTCGCGCGCCAGCAGGCCGTTGAGCAGGGTGCCGCTCCAGTTGCCGGGGGCCGGGTGCACCACCAGCCCGGCAGGCTTGTTGACCACCAGCAGGTGCTCGTCCTCGTACACCACCTCGATGTCCATCGCCTCGGGCCGGAAGGCCTGGCTCTGTTGCGTGGGGCGCATCTCCAGGCTCAGGCCGTCGCCCGCCTTGACCTTGAGCGATGCCTTGGTCGCCGGGCTGCCGTTCAGGCGCACCAGCCCCTGGGCCAGCAATTGCTGCAGGTAGCTGCGGGAAAATTCGGGCACCAGCTCGGCCAGGGCCCGGTCCAGGCGGGCGGCATGCTGCGCCGTGCCCACCTGCATCTGGCGCACCTCGGCCTCGTCGGATCCGCCGGCCTCCTCGCCGGCCCACTCCTCATCGGGGCTGCCAGGCTGGCCGGGTTCAGGGGCTTGCGCGGGCGCCACCACGGCGCTCAACGCGCCGACAGGTAGCGCGCGGGGTCCACCGGCTTGCCATTGCGGCGGATTTCGAAGTGCAGCTTCACGCGGTCAGCGTCGGTGCTGCCCATCTCGGCGATCTTCTGCCCCTTGCGCACGGACTGGTCTTCCTTGACCAGCAGCGTCTGGTTGTGCGCGTAGGCCGTGAGGAAGGTGTTGTTGTGCTTCAAGATCACCAGGTTGCCATAGCCGCGCAGGCCGGCACCGGAATAGACCACGCGGCCATCCGCAGCCGCCAGCACCGGGTCACCGGCCTTGCCGGAGATGTCGTAGCCCTTGTTGCGGGCCTCGTCAAAACCGGCCAGCAGCGAGCCCGCTGCGGGCCAGATGAAGTTCAGGTCGTCCTCGCCCGCGCTCGGTGCCGGCGCGGGCGCTGCGGCCACGGCCGGTGGGGGCGTGGTGGGCCGGGCGCCGCTGGCGGTCGACGCGGGCGGCAACGGGGTGCCCGCAGGCGCCGACGGTGTGATGGTCGTGGAGGTCACCGGGCGGGTGACCACGCCGGTATCGGCCGCGATCACTGGCGGCGGGTTCGTGCCGGGCGCAACGACGCGCAGCACCTGGCCCACCTCGATCAGGTTGGCGTTCTCGAGGTTGTTCCAGCGCGCGATGTCCTTCCAGCCCTGGCCGTTTTCCAGGCCAATGCGAATCAGGGTGTCGCCGGGCTTGACGGTGTAGTAACCAGGCTTTCCGGCGTTCTCTGCCCCGGGCAGGGGTTTGATGGGCGCGGCCACCACGCCGGGCTGCGATCCGGTCGTGGTCATGGCACCGGCATAGGTTCCCCGGTCCTCCACAGGGGCCTTGTTCATTCGGGTTCCACAGCCAGCCAGCAGCAACGCCACGGTAAACCCTGCAACAAGACCACGCGATACCAACATAAGCATTTTCCCTTCAGGCAATACCCGATTTTAGAGGGACAAAGTGAACCGGTTCGAGCACGCTTTGTTTCAACCCGTGTGGGGTCTTGTCAATCACCAGCAACATCTGCTGCCCGCCGGCCACCGCCATGGGCGCCACCAGGCGCCCACCCACCGCCAACTGGTCGCACCACTCCTGCGGCACCGCGTCGCCACCGGCGGCAGCGATGATGGCCGCATAGGGCGCGCCCTTGGCGTAGCCCAGCATGCCGTCGCCCAGCATCAGGTGCACATTGGCCAGGCGAAACGGGCGCAGGTTGTCGCGCGCCTTGTCGTGCAGGCCGCGCAGGCGCTCGATGGTGTACACCTCGCGCGCCAGCAGGCCCAGCACGGCCGCCTGGTAACCGCAGCCGGTGCCGATCTCCAGCACCCGGGCGAGGCCGGCCGGCCGGGCACTCTCGGCCGAGAGCAGCAGTTCGCACATGCGCGCCACCACGCTGGGCTTGGAAATCGTCTGCCCCAGGCCGATCGGCAGGCTGGTGTCTTCATAGGCCTGGTTGACCAGGCCACTGTCGATGAAGCGATGGCGCTCCACCGTCGCCAGCGCCTGCAGCACGGCAGGCGAGGTGATGCCGCCAGCCGCGAGCTTTTGCACCATGCGGTTGCGCACCGCTGCCGAATCGAGCCCCACGCCCACGGCCATGGCGGCTGGCGCCCGCTGGCCCAAGCCGGCCCCGGCACCCTTGGGGGCAGCACCGGCCCCTGCCGGGCGCGGCGCTGGCGCTGCGCTGCCCGGGAGCCTGGCGGGAAAACCCGGACGCCGCTGCATCACATGCCCGCCGCGAGCTTCGAGGCGGTCTGCGCCCAGTAGCCCAGGTTGTCGTGGTCCGTGAGGTCCACCTTGAGGGGGGTGATGGCCACATGCCCCTGTGCCGTGGCATGGAAATCCGTGCCCTCGGCATCGTCCTTGGCCGCGCCCGCGTTGCCGATCCAGTACATCGCCTCGCCACGCGGGCTCTCCTGCACGATCACGCGCTCGGCCGCATGCCGGCGCCCCAGGCGGCACAGCCTGATGGGCTTGAGCGCCGCCAGCGGCATGTTGGGGATGTTCACGTTGAGCAGCCAGGGCACCTCGGTCACCAGGCTCTGCGCCCGCATCTGCTCCACGATCTCGCGCGCCTTGGCGGCGGCCGCCTCGATCTCGCCCCAGCCCTTGTCCACCTGCGAGAAGGCGATGGCGGGCACGCCGAACAGGTAGCCCTCCATGGCCGCGCCCACGGTGCCCGAGTAGATGGTGTCATCGCCCATGTTGGCCCCGTTGTTGATGCCCGAGACCACCAGGTCGGGCCGGTAGCCGAGCAGCCCCGTGAGGGCGATGTGCACGCAGTCGGCCGGCGTGCCGTTCACATAGCGAAAGCCGTTGGCCGCCTTGGTCACGGTCAGCGGCGAGTGCAGGGTCAGCGCGTTGGACTTGGCGCTGTTGTTGTGCTCGGGCGCGACCACCTCCACCTCCACGCCCGCCAATGTCTTGAGCGCATCATGCAGCGCCACGATGCCGGGGGCCTGGAAGCCGTCGTCGTTGGAAATCAGGATCTTCATGGATTGGGGTCGGGTTTGCCTCGGATTGTAGGACGCGACCGGCGCGGTCGGGCCCCGGTCGCTCGGGGGACATCGCGCGCCACGACGCCGCGCCTATCATCCGGCGCATCACTGACAGGAGACTTTTCCCATGCACGCTTGGCTCTGCACCAACCCCACCGGCGTCGAGGCCCTGGCCTGGACCGAACTGCCCACGCCCACGCCCCAGGCGGGGGAGGTGCTGATCGAGATCAAGGCCGCCAGCCTGAACTTCCCCGATCTGCTGATCGTGCAGAACAAGTACCAGATGAAGCCGCCCCTGCCCTTCGTGCCCGGCTCGGAGTACGCGGGCGTGGTGCAGGCCGTGGGCGAAGGGGTCAGCCACCTGCAGGTCGGCCAGAACGTGGCCTGCCTGTCGGGCACCGGGGGCTTCGGCACCCACACCATCGCACCGGCCGCGCTGTGCATGCCGCTGCCGCCGGGCTTCTCGCATGTGGATGCGGCGGCCTTCATCATGATCTACGCCACCTCCTACCATGCCCTGGTGGACCGCGCGCAGCTCAAGGCCGGCGAAACCGTGCTGGTGCTGGGCGCCGCAGGCGGCGTGGGTACCTCGGCCATCCAGATCGCCAAGGCCATGGGCGCACGCGTGATCGCCGCCGCCTCCAGCGACGAAAAATGCGCGCTGTGCACCTCCATCGGCGCCGATGCCACCATCAACTACAGCAAGGAGAACCTGCGCGAGGCCATCAAGGCGCTGACCGATGGCAGGGGCCCCGATGTGGTCTACGACCCCGTGGGCGGCGATTTCGCCGAGCCGGCCTTCCGCTCCATCGCCTGGCGCGGGCGCTACCTGGTGGTGGGCTTTGCCTCCGGCCCCATCCCGGCCCTGCCGTTCAACCTGGCGCTGCTCAAGGGCGCCTCCATCGTCGGCGTGTTCTGGGGCGACTTCGCCAAGCGCGAGCCCAAGGCCAATGCCGCCATGATGGGCGAGCTGGCCCAGTGGTACGCCAAGGGTCGGATCAAGCCCGTGATCGACCGCACCATGCCCATGGCCGAGCTGCCTGCCGCCTACGCCCACATGGGCTCGCGCGGCGTGATGGGCAAGCTCGTGATGGTCAACTGAGAGGTCTGGCACCGAAAACAGACGCAGGGCGCAACGCCTGCCACGGGAAACAGAGGGCTGTGTCAAACTCGCGGTTCATCGCAGCCCCTGTTACTGGTGCCCGCCCATGGCCGACCGTCCACCTTACGAAATCGCACGCGACACGCTCAAGCAGCTCTCGACCCGCCGGCTGGCCCCGACACCCGAGAACTACCTGGCGATCTACGACGAGATCGCCGGCGTGCGCAGTGCTGCGCCATTTCCCGACGCGCAGCTGGCCAGCATCCTGCGCCTGATCCCGGGCCAGACCCCGGCGCAGAAACGCCTGCTCGGCCAGTTCGAGAAGGCCGTCGCCAACAAGGACTGGAGCGGCCTGCAGAGCGTGTTCGTCGGCTATGCCAACCTGGGCCTGAGCCCTGCCGCAGCCGCGCCCGTCGAGGTGGCCAGCCCCGCCCCCATCAGCGTGCTGCCGCAGGACCTGGCCGAACTGCTGGCCCGCCTGATCGACAACACCCTGCCCGCGCTGGGCGAAGACGACGCGCGCGTGCACGACATGGCCGGGCAGCTCACCACCTTCCTGCGCGAGCCTGCGCCCCTCATCCCCACGCTGATGCTGATGCTGGGCAACTTCACCTACCGGCTGTCGTTCGCCACCGAGGACCAGGCCGCCATCCGCGCGGGCCTGCTGCAACTGCTGCACATGGTGTTCGAGAACATCGCCGTGCTCAGCGCCGACGACCGCTGGCTCAAGGGCCAGGCCGAGGCACTGATGACGGCGTCCACCCCGCCGCTCACGCTGCGCCGGCTCGACGATGTGCAGTTGCGCCTCAAGGACGTGATCTTCAAGCAGACCGAGGCCAAGGCGCGCACCATCGAGGCGCAAGAGCAGATGAAGGAGCTCCTGGCCACCTTCATCGAGCGCCTGGCGCAGATCACCGCGTCCAGCACCACCTACCAGGGCACCATGGAGCGCTGCGCCGACCTCATCGGCAAGGCCGCCAGCCTGCAGGAGATCGCGCCCGTGCTGGAAGAGGTGATGACCGCCACGCGCAGCATGGCGCTGGACACCAAGCTCACCCACACCGAGCTGCAGGACCTGCGCGAGCGCACCGAGGCCAAGCACGCCGAGGTTGCCAAGCTGCAGCAGGAGCTCGACCGCGCCAGCGCCCAGGCGCGGCACGACCCGCTGACCGGCACCCTCAACCGCAAGGGCCTGGACGAGGCCATGGAGCGCGAGATCGCCCGTGCGCGCCGCATGGGTGCGCCGCTGTGCTTTGCGCTGCTGGACATCGACAACTTCAAGCTCATCAATGACCGCCTCGGCCACAGCGTGGGCGACGCCGCCCTGGTGCACCTGGCGAAGGTCACGCGCGAGGTGATGCGCCCGCAGGACCTGCTGGCGCGCTACGGCGGCGAGGAGTTCGTGCTGCTGCTGCCCGACACGGCGGTGGAAGCCGGCGTGGCCGCGATGACGCGCCTGCAGCGCGAGCTGACCACGCGTTTTTTCCTGCAGGGCAGCGAGAAGATCCTCATCACCTTCAGCGCGGGCGTGGCCCAGCTGCACGACAGCGAGAGCAGCTTCGACGCGATCAAGCGTGCGGATCAGAGCATGTACCTGGCCAAGCGTTCCGGCAAGAACCGCGTGATGGCGGCATGAGCCCCCACTGGTGAATCCCCAGCAACGCCGCGCATTCCTGCTGCTGGCCGCACAGGGCGCGGCCGCGACCACCCTGCCCCGCTGGGCCTGGGCCCAGCCCCGGCGCCAGCAGGCCAACCCCTTTGCGCTGGGGGTGGCCAGCGGCGACCCCAGCGCCGATGGCGTGGTGCTCTGGACGCGCCTTGTCCCCGCAGAGCCGGGCCAGGCCGGCACGCCCCTCACCGTGCACTGGGAACTGGCCGACGACGAGGGCTTTCAGCGCATCGTTCAACGCGGCCAGGCCACCGCCCTACCGACGCTGGGCCACAGCGTGCATGTGGAGCTCGCCGGCCTGGCACCGGGCCGCTGGTACCACTACCGTTTCATGCATGGCGACGCCGTCAGCGCCACCGGTCGCACGCGCACCGCACCCGCCGCAGACTCCCTGCCCGAGCGCCTGCGCCTGGCCTTTGCCTCGTGCCAGCGCTGGGAGCACGGCCACTACGCGGCCTGGCGCCATGTGCGTGCCGATGCGCCCGACCTGGTGCTGTTTCTCGGCGACTACATCTATGAATACGCGAGCCCGCGCGACAGCACGGGCCTGGCCCGCGTGCACGGCCTGCGCCTGGCCACCACGCTGGCCGACTACCGCGACCGCTACGCCCTGCACAAAAGCGACCCAGCCCTGCAGGCCGCCCATGCCACCTGCCCCTGGCTCGTGACCTGGGACGACCACGAGGTGCAGAACGACTACGCAGCGGCCCTGGGCAAGGGCGAGCCGAGCGCCTTCCTGGCCCAGCGCGGCGCCGCCTGGCAGGCCTTCTACGAGAACATGCCCTTGCGTGCCGCCAGTCTGGTGCAGCCCGGGCACTCCGCCTTGCAGCTGTACCGGCGCCAGCCCTGGGGGCGCCTGGCGCAGTTGCACATGCTCGATGCGCGCCAGTACCGCAGCCCGCAGGCCTGCCGCACCGCAGGCGCCAGCGGCGCCGGCGCCGTGCGCCCCAGGGACTGCGCCGAACTGGCCAAAACCGCACGCAGCTTTCTGGGCATGGCCCAGGAGCAATGGCTGGAGGCCGGCCTGGCGGCCGACGCCCGGGACGGCCGCACCCGCTGGAGCGTGGTTGCGCAGCAGACCCTGTTCTCGCCGCGCCACTACCCTTCGGGCGTGGTTTCCACCGACAGCTGGGACGGCTACCCTGCGGCGCGCGCCCGCCTGCTGCAGTCCATCGCCCAGCATGCACCGCGCAACACCGTGCTGCTGGGCGGTGACATCCACCAGAACTATGTCTGCCGCGTGCTGGCCGATGCGGCGCGGCCCGACGCGCCGGTGATCGCCAGCGAATTCTGCGGCACCTCGATCAGCTCGCGCTCGGGCACCACGCAGGTGAAGGTGGACGCCGTGGTGCGCAACAGCCCGCATGTGCTGCTGGCCCGCTGCGAGCAGCGCGGCTATGGCCTGGCCGACATCACGCCCACCCGCTGGACCACCACCCTGCGCGTGCTCGACGACCCCTTGCGCGAGGACAGCGGGGCCAGCACGCTGGCGCGCTTCGCCGTGGAAGACCGGCGTGCCGGGCCGGTGCCGGCCTGAGCAAGACGGCCTGCCTGCGGCAATACCCTTCGGGCGCTTGTAGCATCCTGTAAAAAAGACACGCTGCCGCCAGGCATGCGCCTTACCATGGCCCGTATTCCAGCCCCTCGGAGAGAAGTGATGCGCAAGACGAATCCCACCCTGACCCTGCTGGCCCTGGCCGCGCTGCTGGCCGGTTGCACCAGTGCGCCCCGGTTCGAATACACGGTGCCTGCCCAGCCCGAAGGCTCGTCGGGCTACACCGAAAAGCCCGGCTGGGCCACCGAGAAGTTCGCCGTGGCCGCCGCCAATCCGCTGGCCACCGATGCCGGCTACCAGATCCTCAAGGCCGGCGGCTCGGCCCTGGATGCGGCGATTGCCGTGCAGATGGTGCTGACGCTGGTGGAGCCGCAATCGAGCGGCATCGGCGGCGGCGCCTTCCTGCTGCACAGCACCGGCCAGAAGGTGCAGGCCTATGACGGCCGCGAAACGGCGCCGGCCGCCGCCGATGAGAAGCTGTTTCTCGGCGCGGACGGCAAGCCCGTGCCCTTTTACGACGGCGTGGTGGGTGGCCGCTCGGTCGGCGTCCCCGGCACCGTGCGCATGCTGGAGCTGGCCCACAAGGAGCATGGCAAACTGCCCTGGGCCACGCTGTTCCAGCCCGCCATCACGCTGGCCGAAGGCGGCTTCAAGGTCAGCGCGCGGCTGAACACCCTGGCCAAGGCCGATGCCCACCTCAAGAAGGACCCGGTGGCGGCAGCCTACTTCTACAAGCCCGATGGCGATGCGCGCGACGTGGGCTTCAATCTGCGCAACCCCGAGCTGGCCACCGTGCTGCGCCGCATCGCCGCCGAAGGCAGCAAGGCCTTGCACGAGGGCGATATCGCCCAGGCCATCGTCGACAAGGTGCAAAAGCACCCTACGAACCCCGGCAAGCTCAGCCTGGCCGACCTGGCCGGCTACCAGCCCAAGAAGCGCGAGCCCCTGTGCCACGACTACCCGGTGGCGAGCAAGACCTACCGGATGTGCGGCTTTCCACCACCGAGCTCGGGCGCCATCGCCATCGCGCAGATCCTGGGCATCCTCCGGAACACCGATGCCGCCGCCATGCCGCTCGAAGACGGCCTGCCCACGGCCGACTGGCTGCACCTGTACACCGATGCCGCGCGCCTGGCGTTTGCCGACCGGGCCCTGTACGTGGCCGACCCCGACTTCGTGCAACCGCCCGCGGGCAGCTGGAGCAGCCTGATCGCCCCGGCCTACCTGGCAGAACGCGCCAAGCTCATCGGCACGCAGAGCCTCAAGCTCGCCCAGCCCGGCAAGCCCGGTGCCGTGGCCACCAGCTACGCGCCCATGCCCGACCAGCCCGAGTACGGCACCAGCCACATCAGCATCGTCGATGCCCTGGGCAATGCGGTGGCCATGACCACCACCATCGAGGACCAGTTCGGCGCGCGGCAGATGGTCAAGGGCTTTTTGCTCAACAACGAACTCACCGATTTCAGCTTCGCGCCCACCGACGCGCAGGGCCAGCCGATCGCCAACCGCGTGCAGCCGGGCAAGCGGCCGCGCTCTTCCATGTCGCCCACCCTGGTATTCGACAAGGCCACGGGCGAGTTGCTGATGAGTGGCGGCAGCCCGGGTGGGGCGGCCATCATCCATTACACGGCCAAGACGTTGTATGGCGTGTTCAACTGGGGTTTGATGCCGCAGCAGGCGATCAATCTGCCCAACTTCGGCTCGATGAACGGACCCTCGCTGCTGGAGGAAAAGCGTTTTCCTTCACTCACGGTGCAGACCCTGCGGGCGCGGGGGGCCGAGGTGCGGGAGATGAACATGACCAGTGGGTTGCAGGCCATCACGCGGGGGCATGCGCATGGGAAGAAGCTGTGGTTTGGGGGGGCGGATCCGCGGCGTGAAGGTGTGGTGATGGGGGACTGATCTGTTCTTTGGTATGTCTGGAATCACGCGGCTTGCCTGTTTGAGGGGCGGGAGCCGGGATGTGCGCCCGGCGGTGCACCTACTTTCTTTTTGCGCAAAAAAGAAAGTAGGCAAAGAAACAGCGCCCCGCAGTCTGCGTCCCTCCGCTTCGCTGCGGGCAACCTGCGATGCTCGGAGCTGGGGTGGTGCCGATGAACTCGCTGCGTTCCCCCTGCGGGTGAACTTCGCTCAAACAGCATCGGCAAGCCAGATCACGAAGCGTGTGTGTCCTTCGGCACACACGCCCACCCCAACTCCTGCGCTTCTCGGCGCAGCCAGAAGGGGTGGGAGCGGGGTCACGGACGGCTGCTGCTTCGCAGCAGCGCCTGGGGTCGGGTACGCGCTTCGCGCTGCCGACGCTTGGGCGCAGCCGCCCTGGCGAGCCGAGCGCAGCGAAGGACCCCGGGCCGAGCGAAGCAATGGCCCGAGTGGAGCCCGCTCCCACCCCCTTCTGACCGTGCCGAGAAGCGCAGGGCCTGGGGTGAGCGCGTGCCGAAGGACACGCGCATCGTCATCTGGCTCGCCGAAGCTGTTTGACCGCAGCTGCCTCGCAGAGGCAGCGCAGGGAGTTCTTCGGCGTCACCCCAGGACCGAGCATCGCAGGCTGCCCCACTCGCCGCCAGGCGAGTGGGGACACGGGCAGCGGGGTCGCCTTTTCTTGGCCTACCTTCTTTTGGCGACGCAAAAGAAGGTAGGTGCGCCGCCGGGCGCACATCCCGGCCTCCGCCTTTAACGCAGGCACACAGCAACCACCGACAACGCACCCCAGCACGGGAACGGGCAGAGACCCGGCCTTCACCGGCACGTCCTGGCCGTGTGCGTCATCCCCCCAACCTGGGCAGCGCCGAAGCCAGCATCGCCACGCCCGACAGCGTGAGCATGCCCAGCACGATCTGGCGAAAGCGCGCCTCGCTGATCCCGTGGTACAGCCGCGCGCCCAGCAGAACGGGCACCAGCATGGCCGGCAGCGCCACGGCCAGGTAGGGCTGCATGGGCGCCGTGACCATGCCCGTGGCCAGGTAGGCCAGCATGGTCACCAGCAGCATGGCCAGGTTGAAGTTCTGGACCACGGCGCGCTGCGCGTCCTTGTCCCAGCCGCGCAGGGTGCACCACAGCGTGGGCAGCACGCCGGTGAAGCCGCCGATGCCACCCATCACCCCGCCCGCCATGCCCACCACCGCATCGGCCAGGCGGCCGCCGCGTGCGATGCGCGGCAGCTGTGGGGCCATCAGCATGGCCGGGCACCACAGCACCAGCAGCGTGCCCAGCACCAGCTTGAAAGCGTCCATGTCCAGCCGCGGCAGCAGCGCCACGCCGATGGGGATGCCCGCCAGCCCGCCCAGCACGAAGGGCAGCAGCCGCAGCTTGTCGAAGCCCCGGCGCACCGAGAACGCCGCGAGCACCTGGCCCGTGAGCGAGCCGGCGACCACCAGCACCGCTGCCAGGCGCGGCTCCAGCGTCCAGGCCCAGAGCGACATCGCCGTCAAGCCAAAGCCAAAGCCCGAGAGCCCCTGTACAAAGCCTGCCGCCGCCGCACCCAGCGCCACGATCACGAACACCGACGAATCCATTGCCTGTCCCTGTGGTTGTTGCCTGGCCCCATTCCGCGGGGCACCTGCATCCCTGGATTGTGTTCGGTCCATAGAATGCCATTCACCCATGCGATTTCCGCATACCCAGTTCCAACCGCCATGGCGTCGACGCCGCCCAGGAACCTTTCGCCCGGGGCTCCACTCCATCGTGCCCAACGAGCCGAGAATACCTGCCATGCAACGAAGAATGTTTGCCATTGCCGCATCCGGCCTTGTCGCCAGCCTCGCGGCAGGCTGCAGCGCCCGGCCTTCCCTGGCTGACACCGCCAGCGCCGCCGACCCCGCATCGGACGCACCGGAGCCGGGCCGCACCACCATGGCCCTGGCCGATGCGCCGGCAAGCTACGCCGAGGCCCTGCAGCGCTGGCGCAGCCCAGCAGAGGTGAACGCCTTCATCGGTGCACGCTTCGAGTACGACCTGCAGCGCGCCATGCAGTTGTCCGAAACCCAGCGCAGCCGCAGCGGGCGCATGCCGATCCACGAGCCGGCAGCGTTCTTTGCCCAGCCCCGGGGCGTGTGCGTGGACCTGTCGCGCTTTGCCGTGGAGACGCTGCGCGCCGTGGACCCGGCCTCGCGCCCCGTCTACGTGATGATCGAATTCAACCCGGTCGCCATCCGCGGCAACACCCTGCGCCGCCACTGGGTGGCCTCGTTCCAGCGCGATGGCCAGACCTGGTTCTTTGCCGACTCCAAGCGGCCCGGTCATATCGCCGGCCCGTATGCGGACACGCAGACCTTCATGACCGAGTACGCCAAGTACCGCAGGCGCGAGATCGTCGCGTTCAAGGAGATGGACGGCTACGAGCGCAAGCTGCGCTCGGCATCCGCCAGGAAAGAACGCGAGGCAGAAACCGTGCCGTAACTGCCCCGCTGCGCGCTCAGAACGCCGCAGTCAGCGGGTCCGGCCCGATGCGCCCTTCGGCCTGGTCCAGTTGGGCAATGGCCGCCATGTCCTGTGCATCCAGCGCGAAGTCGAAGACACCGGCGTTCTCGGCAATGCGGCCGGGGTTGACCGACTTGGGGATCACGACGTTGCCCACCTCGATGTGCCAGCGCACGACGACCTGGGCCGGCGTCTTGCCGTGTTTGGCAGCGATGGCCTGGATGCCCGCATCCTCCAGCAACTGGCCCTGGCCCAGCGGGCTCCAGGCCTGCGTGGCGATGCCGTGCGCGGCGTGGTAGTCGCGCAGCCGGCGCTGCTGAAAACGCGGGTGCAGCTCGATCTGGTTGAGCACGGGCTTGGCACCGGTCTCCTGCACCAGGCGGTCGATGTGCTCGGGCTCGAAGTTGGAAACACCGATGGAACGCACCCGCCCTTCGGACTGCAGGCGCACGAAGGCGCGCCAGGTGTCCACGTACAGATCGCGCGAAGGGTTCGGCCAGTGGATCAGGTACAGGTCGAGCACGTCGAGGCCAAGCAACTGCATGCTGGCATCGAAGGCGCGCAGCGTGGTGTCGAAGCCCTGCTCGGCGTTCCACAGCTTGGTGGTGATGAACACCTCTTCGCGTGCCACGCCGCTGGCGCGCAGGCCCTCGCCCACACCCGCTTCGTTGCCGTAGATGGCGGCCGTGTCTATGTGCCGATAGCCTGATGCGAGCGCCGCCTTCACGGCCTGTGCGGTTGCATCGGCCGGGGTGCGCCACACGCCCAGGCCGAGCTGGGGGATGGAGCGGCCATCGTGGAGTGCGAGGGAAGGATGCGACTGGGTCATTTCTGGGTTCCTGGCGTCTGGCAGTTGGAAGGTTCGATCCGCTGCATGCGGCTTTGCAAGGCATCTTCGCACGCATGCCAATTTGCTGCACACCCGCGTCCAATGGCGCCAGTCGAAGAGACTGCAGCCACCAGCGCGGCCACTTGCCATTGACCCGGTTGGCTGCCAAATGAAATATTTCCATGGCGCCCACCAAAGTGCATCCATATGCAACCGCCCCAAAACAGGGAGCACCACAGGCCAAGCCATGCGCGGATGAACATGGCCTATAAACGCGCCCTTGGCAGATACGTCTGCACACGTTTTGCAATTAATTAACGCAAATTAACTGAGGCGGCCACGCAACTGCGGTAGACGGCGCGATGGACTGCATGCGTATGATTTGCCCACAACAAACGCACACGGATGCGGGGTGGGAAAAACATGCAATACACGATGAGCAAACGCGCGCACCGCAGTGCGCGCTGGGGTGCCCTGGGCGCATTGGCGCTGGGCCTGGCCGCCTGCGGTGGAGGCAGCCCGGACAGCGGCGGCAGTGGGCAGGAGGCTTCACAGTCTTCGTCCAACGTCGTCTACGTGCAGCAGAAGTCTGCCTACCAGGTGGCGGCTGCAGCGCCCACCCAGCCGGGCGTGGCCATCAAGCCCGTGACGGCGACCTCTTCCGCAGTGGAAAACCCCGGCATGGCGGCCCCAGCCGCCATCGACGGCAACCTCGGCAGCCGCTGGGGCAGCACCTTCGTGGACGATGCCTGGATCCAGTTCGACTTCGGCGCCAAGGTCGACGTGGGCTACATGAAGCTGGTCTGGGAGCGCTCCTACGGAAAGGAATACGCGCTGCAGGTCTCGCAGGACGGGAGCACCTGGACGCAGATCCGCTACGTCACCAACGGCAAGGGCGGCACCGAGGAGTTCCTGAACCTGGGCATGAGCGCGCGCTACATCCGCCTGCAGGGCGTGGCGCGGGCCGGCGGATACGGCTACTCGCTGTTCGAGGTGGAGTTCAAGACGCCGGGCACCGACAACACCCAGGGCGTGGGCGCGACCTCGGCCTGGCGCTACCCGGCCAATGGCCAGGGGCTGGCACCCTTGCCCGCCGCACCCGAGGCCGCCGAGCTGACCCAGTTCCGCCTGGCCGATGGCACGCTGGTGACGCGCTTCGGCGCACGCGCCCTGGGCCGCCACGGCCGCGAGCGGGGTGAAGAGTGGAACGAGATCGGCTTCGGCCCCAATGACACGGTGGACCCGGTCACGGGCGCCCCGGTGGACAAGGGCCCCGGCGCCCACCTGACCTTCGTGACGCAGTATTTCCAGAACCGCACCTGGGGCATGGAAATCATCGACAACAGCCGCGTGGCGGGCGTGACCAAGCCCACGCTGGTGGTCAACCGCTACACCACGGTGGACTTTCTGCCGGGCGACACGGCGTTCTTTCGCGCCTTCGACCGGCCCGGCGTCACCGGCTATGGCTGGATGAACCCGGGCGAGCTGGTGGACCGCAACGTCAAGGTCTGCGCACCCACGCCCTACCCGGCCAATGGCCGCCTGGCCAGCCCCGATGGCATCAACGGCCCCTGCACCCTGCGCATCAAGGACTACCCGGGCCACGGCGGCCTGGGCGCCGATGGCCTGCCCAACGGCACCAACATGCCCTCGCGCGCCCTGGTGGCCGGCGATGCCATCGAGGTCTCCCCCGCCATGTTCAGCACACGCGAGTCCATGTCGTCCAAGGGCGACAGCGGCGGCATCCGCTACTACTCGGCCGAGTGGCTGTACGTGGTGGGCACCGGCCTCGTGCCCTGGTATGGCGTGCAGCCGCGGCTGAACTCGGCGCCGCTGCCGGCGATCACGCTGTCGGGCGGCACGGGCTCGGTCTCGTACAACTACTCGGACAATGGCGCCTCGATGTTCCAGCAGCCGTTCAACAACGTGGGCATGCAGAACATGCAGCGCTTCGTCGAGGGGCGCCGGCTGATCCACACCAACTTCGACACCGGTGCCCACAGCGAGCCGGGCAACGACCCCTACATGCCGGCCGCCAAGCTGCAGGGCACGCACTTCAACCAGTCGGCCTGCGTGGCCTGCCACGTGAACAACGGCCGCAGCCCTGCGCCCATGCAGGTCAACCAGCGCCTGGACAGCATGTCGCTGCAGACCGCGAGCCTGGGCGATGCCGGCCAGCAGCAACCGCATCCGCGCTACGGCAGCGTGCTGCAGATGAACGCCCGCGCCGCCACCGGCGAAGCGCAGGACTGGGGCAACAGCGTGCGCGTGGCCCGGTTCGAGACGCGCAATGTGCGCCTGGCCGATGGCACTGTGGTGGAGCTGCGCAAGCCCGTGCTCGGCTTCGACGGCCCGGTGCCCGCCGTGCACTCGCTGCGTGCGGCGCCACCCATGATCGGCATGGGCCTGCTCGAAGCCGTGCCCGAGGCCGACATCCTGGCCCGCGCACGCACCGTGCCGGATGCCGATGGCGTGAAGGGCGTGCCCAACTATGTGTACGACCCCGAGAGCGGCGTGGTGCGCCTGGGCCGCTTCGGTTGGAAGGCGTCCAAGGCCACGCTGCGCCAGCAGGCCTCCACGGCGCTGCTGCAGGACATGTCGGTCACGTCCAGCGTCTACCCCTCGCGTGACTGCAACTACGGCCCCACCGCCTGCGCGACAGGCGTGCGCAAGCCAGGCATCACCGAGGCCGACCTGGCCTCGATCTCCAACTACCTGGCCCTGGTGGCCGTGCCGGCCCAGCGCAGCCAGGCCAGCGGCTTCCCCAAGGGCGTGGCGCCGCTGGACGAGCACCGCGTGAACCCCCAGCAGGTCACCCTGGGCGCCAGGCTGTTCGACAGCCTGCGTTGCGTGGCCTGCCATACGGCCGAGATGAAGACCGGTTCGGGCCACCTGTTCGCCGAGCTGCGCGACCAGACCATCCGCCCCTACACCGATCTGCTGCTGCACGACATGGGCGCCGAGCTGGCCGACAACTTCGCGCAGGGCCAGGCCACGGGCGCGCTGTGGCGCACGGCGCCGCTGTGGGGCATCGGCTATACCGAGAAGGTGATGGGCGCAGGCCAGGCCGCCAAGGTGGGCTACCTGCACGACGGCCGCGCCCGCTCGCTGACCGAAGCGGTGCTCTGGCATGGCGGCGAGGCCGATGCGGCACGCCGCCGCTTCGAGGCGCTGCCCACGGCGGACCGCGAAGCGCTGCTGGCCTTCCTGCGGTCGCTGTGATCGGCCTGGAGCGGGCGCCCTGCCCGCTCCTGCCGCTCAATACAGGGTCGTGCGCTGCCGCTCGGGCAGCGCCTGGTCGTAGGCCGCGCCATCGAAGCTCTGGCTGATGGCCGAGAGGATGGCGCCGGGCGTGGGCACGGGCCGGGGCGCCCCGGGCTCGGCGGCCTCCCACAGGCGCGAGCGCAGGATGGCGCGCGCGCACTGGAAGTACACCGTGTCCACCGCGATGCGGATCACGCACTTGGGCGGCTGGCCGCCGACCACGAAGCGCTCCATCAGCGCGGGCGCCGTGGTGATGCTGGCACGGCCGTTGACGCGCAAGGTCTCGCCCACGCCGGGGATCAGGAACAGCAGCGCCACGCGCGGGTCGGCCACGATGTTGCGCAGGCTGTCCACGCGGTTGTTGCCGCGCCGCTCGGGCAGCAGCAGGGTGCGCTCGTCCAGCACCTGCACGAAGCCCGGTGGGTCGCCGCGTGGCGAGGCATCGAGCCCGCCCGGGCCGGTGGTGGCCAGCACGGCAAAGGGCGACGCCTCGATCATGGCGCGGTACGAAGGGTGCACATACGGCACCTCCTTGCTCAGCGAGGCCTCGCCAGGCGTGCCGAACAGGGCTTCGAGCTGGGCAAGGGTCTCGATGGTGTGGCCGGTATCGGCGATGGCAAGGTCGGCGGTCATGGCGGGTTCCGTAAGTGAAGAAGCGGGTTTCGCGGGGGGCATGGCCGCCATGGTGCAGCGCCGCACCGCCAGCGACAAACGAGTTTACGGCCCGCCATGCGTGAGAAAATCGCACACATGACACCCCGCCTGCCCCCGCTCAATGCCGTACGCGCCTTTGCGGCGGCCGCGCGCCACCAGAGCTTCACACTGGCGGCGGCCGAGCTGTTCGTGACGCATGGTGCCATCAGCCGGCAGGTCAAGGCACTTGAGGAGTTCCTTGGAGTAGCGCTGTTCGAGCGGCGCGTGCGGCAGGTGTCGCTCACACCCGAAGGGCAGCGCTTCTTTGCCGAGGTGGCACCTGCGCTGGAACAGATCGGCGCAGCCGCACATGCGTTGATGGACGGCGCTGCACCCGCACGCACCGTCACCATCAACGTGCGGCCTTCGTTCGCGGTGCGCTGGGTGATTCCGCGCCTTCCGGATTTCGTGGCCCAGTTCCCGGGCATAGCGCCCCAGGTGGTCACCAGCACCGTCTCGCCCGATCAGGCCAGCGAGCATTTCGATGTGGCGATCCGCCGCGGCCGCAATTCGGGCTGGCCGGCGTCCATCGCCGTGCAGCCGTTCTTGCAGGACGAGGCGCTGATCGTCGGCACGCCCGCGCTGTTCACGAGCACCCCGGTAGCCGAGCCCCGCGCGCTGGCCGCGCATGTGCTGCTCTGGTCACGCTCGCGCCCCGACGACTGGGACCACTGGAAGCGCCAGGTGGGCGCGCCGCGCCTGCGGCCCGCCAGCCGGCTGCAGTTCGACCACCTGCACTTCGTGCTGCAGGCCGCACTCGATGGCCTGGGCTTTGCGCTGGCACCGGCCTCCCTGGTGGCACACGACCTGGCGGCCGGCCGCCTGGTGTGCCCCCTGCCCGCCCTGCGCCTGCCGCTCACGCGCCACTACTACGGCCTGGCGCCCGACGCGGCACCCGAGGCGCAGTGCTTTGCGCAGTGGCTGCTGGCGCAACTGGCGGACAGCACCGCCGCCGCGTGACAACGGCCGGGAGTCTCAGACGTCGATCGCGCCGGCCGACCCCGCCTGCTTGCGCAGCTCGAACTTCTGGATCTTGCCCGTGCTGGTCTTGGGCAGCTCGCCAAACACCACGGCGCGCGGCACCTTGAAGCCGGCCAGGTGCTGCTTGCAGTGGGCCACGATGTCCTCGGGCGTGAGCGTGGCGCCGGCCTTGAGCTCGACGAAGGCGCAGGGGGTCTCGCCCCACTTGGGGTCGGGCCGGGCGACGACGGCGGCAGCCAGCACGGCGGGGTGGCGGTAGAGCACGTCTTCCACCTCGATGGAGGAGATGTTCTCGCCGCCCGAGATGATGATGTCCTTGCTGCGGTCCTTGATCTTGATGTAGCCGTCGGGGTACTGCACGGCCAGGTCGCCGCTGTGGAACCAGCCGCCGGCAAAGGCCTCGTCAGTGGCCCGGGGGTTCTTGAGGTAGCCCTTCATCACGATATTGCCCTTGAACATGATCTCGCCCATGGTCTCGCCGTCCTGCGACACGGGCTGCAGGGTTGCGGGGTCGAGCACGCGCACGTCGCGCTCCAGGTGGTAGCGCACACCCTGGCGGGCGTTCAGGCGGGCGCGCTCGCCAATGTCCAGCGCATCCCAGGCCCCGTGTTTCGCGCACACGGTGGCAGGGCCGTACACCTCTGTCAGGCCGTAGACGTGGGTCAGGTCGAAGCCCATCTTTTCCATGCCCTCGATCATCGACGCGGGCGGCGCGGCACCCGCCACCATGGCCTGGATGCCGGCGGGCACGCCGGCCTTCATGGTCTCGGGCGCATTGACCAGCATGCCGTGCACGATGGGCGCGCCGCAGTAGTGCGTGACGCCGTGCTGGCGCATGGCGTCGAAGATGGCCTGCGCCTCTACCCGGCGCAGGCAGACGTTGACGCCCGCGCGTGCCGCCACCGTCCACGGAAAACACCAGCCATTGCAGTGGAACATGGGCAGCGTCCACAGGTAGATGGCCCCCTTGGGCATGTCCCACTCCAGCACGTTGCTGATGGCATTGGTGGCCGCGCCCCGGTGGTGGTAGACCACGCCCTTGGGGTTGCCGGTGGTGCCGCTGGTGTAGTTCAGGGCGATGGCATCCCACTCGTCGGCAGGCAGCTCCCAGGCGTGCTGCGCGTCGCCTGCGGCCACGAAGGCGTCGTAGTCGGTACCGCCCAGGTCCTGCACGGCCGGGCCGAACACGGCGTCCTGCACCGTGAGCACCCGCAGCGGCGCCTGGGATTGGCGCAGCGCCAGGGCCTTGGCCAGGGTGCCGGTGAATTCCGGATCGACGATGACGGCGCGGGCCTCGCCATGGTCGAGCATGAAGGCGATGGTTTCGGGGTCCAGCCGGGTGTTGATGGCGTTGAGCACGGCACCGGCCATGGGCACGCCGAAATGCGCCTCCACCATGGGCGGGGTGTTGGGCAGCAGCACGGCCACGGTGTCGTTCTTGGCTATGCCGGCGCGGTTCAGGCTGCTGGCCAGTTGGCGGCAGCGCGCATAGGTCTGGCCCCAGGACTGGCGCAATTCGCCATGGACGATGGCCAGGCGGTCCGGGTAGACCTCGGCCGTGCGTTCGATGAAGGACAGGGGCGACAGCGGCGCGAAGTTGGCCGGGTTGCGGTCCAGGTGCTGGTCGAACATGTGGGACATGGCAGGGGTTTCCTTCGCAGGGACGATGAACCGCCCTATTACAACGCAGGGTTGTTGCGGGGATCTGCGGGCGAACCCGGGCCTCGGCCGGGGATAGAGGAAAATGCCCCGGTGTCCATCCCCCAGTCATTCATCCAGGAACTGCTTGCCCGCACCGACGTGGTCGAGATCGTGGGTCGCTACGTCCAGTTGAAGAAGGGTGGGGCCAATTTCATGGGGCTGTGCCCCTTCCACGGGGAAAAGTCGCCGTCCTTCAGCGTCAGCCCCTCCAAGCAGTTCTACCACTGCTTTGGCTGCGGCAAGAACGGCAATGCCATCGGCTTTCTCATGGACCATGCGGGCATGGGCTTCGTCGAGGCGGTGCAGGACCTGGCCCAGCAGGTCGGGCTGCAAGTACCCGACGACGACATCTCCCAGCAGGACAAGGAGCGTGCCGCTGCGGCCCGCCAGAAGCAGGCCACGCTGACCGACGTGCTGGAAAAAGCCGGCGACGCCTACCGCCGCCAGTTGCGCGAGTCGCAGCGCGCCATTGCCTACTTCAAGGGCCGGGGCGTCTCGGGTGCGGTGGCCAAGCGCTACGGCCTGGGCTATGCGCCCGAGGGCTGGCGCAGCCTGGCCAGCGTGTTCCCGCACTACGACGACCCGCTGCTGGAGGAAAGCGGCCTGGTCATCGTGGGCGAGGACGGGCAGGACAAGCGCTATGACCGCTTTCGCGACCGGGTGATGTTCCCCATCCGCAACGTCAAGGGCGAGTGCATCGGCTTTGGCGGGCGCGTGCTGGGCGACGACAAGCCCAAGTACCTCAATTCGCCCGAAACCCCGGTGTTCCACAAGGGGCGCGAGCTCTACGGCCTGTTCGAGGCGCGCACCGCCATCCGCGAGCACGGCTATGCCCTGGTGACCGAGGGCTACATGGACGTGGTGGCGCTGGCGCAGCTGGGTTTTCCGAACGCCGTGGCCACGCTGGGCACGGCCTGTACGCCCGAGCATGTGCAAAAGCTGCTGCGCTTCACCGAATCGGTGGTGTTCAGCTTCGATGGCGACAACGCCGGCCGGCGTGCCGCGCGCAAGGCGCTCGACGGCGCCCTGCCCCACGCCACGGACACGCGCAGCATCAAGTTTTTGTTCCTGCCGGCCGAGCACGACCCGGACAGCTTCATCCGCGCCAACGGCACCGATGCCTTTGCCAGGCATGTGAGCGAGGCCGTTCCCCTGAGCCGCTTCCTGGTCGAATCGGCCAGCGACGGCTGCGACCTGGGCACCGCCGAGGGCCGCGCCCACATGGCCAGCAACGCCCGCCCGCTGTGGACGGCGCTGCCCGACGGCGTGCTCAAGCGCCAGTTGCTGGGCGAGCTGGCCGAACTGACGCAGTTGAACGCCCGCGACCTGTCCGAGTTGTGGAACCCCGGTGGCGCCCGCGCTCCTGCCCCCCCACCGGCGCCCCAGCAGCGCCCGGCGCGCACGCAGGAAGCCGCCAACCCGTATGCCGATGAGCCCCCCTGGGGTGGCGCCCCGCCCGACCTGGACGGCTGGCACCCCCCGCATGAGCCCGATTACGTGGGCGGCGGGTACCAGGGCCAGGGCGATGGCGGCTACAGCGGCGGTGGAAATGGCGGAACCGGCCATGGCAAGCCGCCCTTGCGCAAGGGTGGGGGCGGCTGGGTCAACACCGGCGGCAAGTGGAAGAAAAAGGACAAGGACTCCCCCTGGCCGCCCCAGCCGCGCCTGCCGCGCACCCCCGCCATGGGCCGCGCGGACCATGCTGCCCGCCTGCTGCTGTCGCACATGGGCTTTCTCGAAGAGCTCACGCACGACGACCACGCCGCCCTGTGCGCCCAGCCTGCCCCCCACGGGCCGCTGTTCACCTGGCTGGAAGGGCAATTCCACGAGCACGGCCCGCAGGCCTGGGCCGTGCTGCGCGAGGGCCTGCGCGAGCATGAATGCGAGGAATTGGCCGTCAAGGTGATGACCGGCGCCCATGCCCAGACCGAGGGCGAACTGGCGGAACTGCGGCTGGAACTGCGGGATCTATTGAACCGGATGCTCATCGAAGACATCAAGGAACAGCAGAAAGTGCTGGTCCTGCAGGCGGCCAAGGACCCCTCGGCCCTGGAGCGCTACCGCGTTCTGGAGCAAAAACGCGTTGTTTTATTGGGCGCAACCGTCAAGGCGGCTTGAAATCGCTCCAAATGGTATAATGTAGGGTTAGGCAAGAGCGACAGCAGCACCTCCGAGCCGGGCCACCGTGACAAACGCGCACAACCGCCCACCCATCGCAAGGACTGCACACCAAATGTTCGCCCAGACATCTTGCCCCTGAGGGATACCCCTCGAGCTGCAAAAGCACGGCTTTTGCAGTGCCACCCGCGCCGGGACCTGTGGCGCTTGCGTTTTCTTTGTGTCCGTTTTTGATTCTGAGGTTGTTCATGCCCGCTCAAAAGTCCGCGAAGCCATCCAAGTCCGCACCAGCAACCGCCGCGAAGGCTGTCTCCAAAACTGCGGCCAAGGGTCCGGCCAAGGCCGCAGCCTCCAAAGCCGCCGCCGCGCCCGCCCCTGCCGCCAAGAAAGTGAAAACAGTGCCTGTGAACAAGTCTGCCGAGAAGACGGAAGCCCCCGAAGAACTCAAGAAAACCCGCGCCAAGGCTGCCGTCGAGGCAGACGGCGAAGAGGCCCCCAAGAAGCGCCCTGGCCGCCCCGCCAAGGCCGCAGGCGCTGCCACGGCCGAGGCCAAGGTGCCCGCCAAGCGTGGCCGCAAGCCCAAGGCAGCCGCTGGCGGTGCCGAGGAGAGCAGCGACGATGCCGACCTGTCGGACATCGAATCCGACCTGGAAGGTGAAGTCGAGGTCGAGGCCGAAGCCACGCCCACGGCCGAGAAGGTCAAGCCGCTGCGCATGAAGATCAGCAAGGCCAAGGAACGGGCCTTGATGAAGGAATTCGGCCTGGACGAGACCGTCCTGACCGAAGAAGACCTGGCCAAGCGCCGCTCGCGCCTGAAAACCCTGATCAAGCTGGGCAAGACGCGCGGCTACCTCACGCACGTCGAAATCTCCGACCACTTGCCCGACAAGCTGGTCGATGCCGAAACGCTCGAAGCCGTCATCACCACGCTGAACGACCTGGGCGTGGCCGTGTACGAGCAGACGCCTGATGCCGAGGCGCTGATCATCACCGACAACGCCCCTGCAGGCGCCAGTGAAGAAGAAGCCGAAGAAGCCGCCGAAGCCGCCCTGTCCACCGTGGACAGCGAATTCGGCCGCACCACCGATCCCGTGCGCATGTACATGCGCGAAATGGGCACGGTGGAGCTGCTCACGCGCGAAGGCGAAATCGAGATCGCCAAGCGCATCGAAGGCGGCCTGATGGCCATGATGGAGGCGATCAGCGCATCGCCCGCCACCATCGCCGAGATCCTCAACATGGGTGAGGAGATCCGCGAAGGCAAGGTCGTCATCTCCACCATCGTGGACGGCTTCTCCAACCCCAACGAGGCCGACGACTACGTGGCCGAAGAAGACTTCGACGAATTCGACGAAGCCGACGACGACGACGGCAAGGGCGGCTCCAAGGCGCTGACCAAGAAGCTCGAAGAACTCAAGAAGCAGGCGCTGGAGCGCTTCGACAAGCTCCGCGACCTGTTCGAGAAGGTCCACAAGATCTACGACAAGGAAGGCTACGGCACGCCCGCCTACGTGAAGGCGCAGCACGCCCTGTCGGAAGAGCTGATGACCATCCGCTTCACCGCCAAGACCATCGAGAAGCTGTGCGACATGGTGCGCGGCCAGGTGGACGACGTGCGCAAAAAGGAGCGCGAGCTGCGCCGCATCATCGTGGACAAGTGCGGCATGCCCCAGGAAACCTTCATCAAGGACTTCCCGCCCAACCTGCTGAACCTCAAGTGGGTGGAAAAGCAGGCCGCCGCCGGCAAGCCCTGGAGCACGGTGATGGCGCGCAACATCCCGCCCGTGCAGGAACTGCAGCAAAAGCTGATGGACCTGCAGTCGCGCGTGGTCGTGCCGCTGACCGAGCTCAAGGACATCAACAAGCGCATGAACGAGGGCGAAGCCACCTCGCGCGATGCCAAGAAGGAAATGATCGAGGCCAACCTGCGCCTCGTGATCTCCATCGCCAAGAAGTACACGAACCGTGGCCTGCAGTTCCTGGACCTGATCCAGGAAGGCAACATCGGCCTGATGAAGGCCGTGGACAAGTTCGAATACCGCCGCGGCTACAAGTTCTCGACCTATGCCACGTGGTGGATCCGCCAGGCCATCACGCGCTCGATCGCCGACCAGGCGCGCACCATCCGCATCCCGGTGCACATGATCGAGACGATCAACAAGATGAACCGCATCAGCCGCCAGCACTTGCAGGAGTTCGGCTTCGAGCCCGATGCGTCCATCCTGGCCGCGAAGATGGAGATCCCGGAAGAGAAGATCCGCAAGATCATGAAGATCGCCAAGGAGCCGATCTCGATGGAAACCCCCATCGGCGACGACGACGACAGCCACCTGGGCGATTTCATCGAGGACGGCGCCAACACCGCTCCCATCGATGCCGCCATGCAGGCCGGCCTGCGCGACGTGGTCAAGGACATCCTGGACGGCCTCACGCCGCGCGAAGCCAAGGTGCTGCGCATGCGCTTCGGCATCGAGATGTCCACCGACCACACGCTCGAAGAAGTGGGTAAGCAGTTCGATGTGACGCGCGAGCGCATCCGCCAGATCGAAGCCAAGGCGCTGCGCAAGTTGAAGCACCCCAGCCGCTCGGACAAGCTGCGCAGCTTCATCGATTCGCTGTAAGCGCCCCCGGCGAAGCCCCCTTGCAGGGGGCTTTCTCGCCGCGACGCCCTGCCCCGCACCCGCGGCGCAGGGCGTTTTTCATGGTGGTGTGGCGGCCACAGGTGTCACCCGTTCAAGCGTATACCCTGATACTCTGGACAGCCGAATGACAGTTTCAGAGCCCACCATGAGCGACTGGATACATTCGCTTACCGAGAGAACCCATGACCGCCCACACACCCATGAACACGCGGCGCCGCCAGGTGCTGACCCGCGCGGCTGCGCTCGCCGCGCTGGCCACCCCGTTTGGCGGCACGGTGCTGGCCCAGGCCCGCCCCCCGGCCAAAGTCGCCAAGCTGGCGGGCACGCTGCGCATCGTGATCCCCGCCAACGCGGGTGGCGGCTGGGACCAGACGGGCCGCGCGCTGGGTGCGGCCCTGGTGGGCGCGGGTGCCGTGGACCAGGTGGAGTACGAGAACGTGGGCGGCAAGGGCGGCACCATCGGCCTGGCCCGCTACGCCGAGAAATACGCGAACGACGCGAACACCCTGCTCATGGGCGGCATGGTGATGGTGGGCGCCGTGGCGCTGCAAAAGCCGGCCGTGGACCTCACGCAGATCCAGCCCATTGCGCGCCTGACCAGCGACTACCTGGTGGCCGCCGTGCCCGCATCGTCCCCGATCCGCACAGCCAAGGACCTGGTGGCCGCCATGAAGGCCGACCTGCCCGCCTTGCCGGTGGCCGGTGGCTCCGCAGGCGGGGTGGACCACATCTATGCGGGCGTGCTGGCCCGCGCCGCCAAGGCCAGCCCCGAAGCGCTGGTCTACCGCCCCTTTGCGGGCGGCAACGAGGTGGTGGACGCGCTGGTCACCGGCAAGGCCGCCCTGGGCCTGTCGGGCTACAGCGAGTTCAGCGAAGCGATTGCGGCCGGCAAGCTGCGCGCCATCGGCGTATCGGCCCGGCGCAGCGTGTTCGGCCTGCCCGCCTTCCGCGAGCAGGGGATCGATGCCGTCATGGCCAACTGGCGTGGTGTGTTCACGGGCAAGGGTGTCTCAGCCGCCCGCCTGGCCGAGATGGTGAGCGCCGTGGAAGCCGCCACCGTGCACGAATCCTGGGTGCGCACCCTGAAAGCCAACAAATGGGATGCGTCCTGGCTCACGGGCAAAGACCTCACCGAGTTCATGGAACTGGACCTGACCACCGCCCGCGTGATGGTCTACCTGCTCAAGCTCAAGGCCTGACACCTCCCTTCGCGAGGCTCTTGCACCGCACCGCCTTCCTGCAGCCGACACCTAGGATCTCCTGATGAAAATGTCCCACTATTCCATTGGCACGCGGATGGCGGGCGCACTGGGCCTGGTGCTGGCGCTGATGATCGGCGCAGCCCTGTTCGGCATTGCCGCGCTGTACAGCACCCTGGGCACCTACGACGCCACCGTGCTGCAGCGCGTGGCGCAGGAGCGCGCGGTTTCGCGCATGGAGAGCGAGTTCAAGACCCAGGTGATGGAGTGGAAGAACACGCTGCTGCGCGGCGAGGACTCGCGCAAGCGCGAACTGCACTGGAATGCCTTCCAGGCCAGCGAAAAGCGCGTGGCCGATGCCGCCAAGGCCCTGGCGCCGCAACTGGTGGACAGCGCCGAGCGCGCCGCACTGCAGAAATTCGCCGATGCGCACACCCGGATGGCCCAGGGCTACCGCAAGGGTTTCGAGGCTTTCCAGTCGCTGGGCTTCGTGGCATCGGCCGGCGATGCCGACGTGGCCGACATCGACCAGGGCCCGGCCAAGCTGCTGGGCGAACTCAGCCGCCAGGTGGCCGACAGCAGCGCTGCCATTGCCCAGCAGGCCGCGCAGGATGCGCGCCGTGCCCTGGTCAGCAGCCTGGTGGCACTGGCGCTGGTGAGCGCACTGGGGGTGTTTGCCGGCTGGCTGCTCACGCGCTCGGTGGTGGGCCCGCTGCGCGTGGCCGTGTCCCTGGCCAACAAGGTGGCCGCAGGCGACCTGACGACCACCATCGCCATCGACGGCAATGACGAACCCGCGCGCCTGCTGCAGGCCCTCTCGGCCATGCAGGAGAACCTGGAGCGCGTGGTCTCCGGCGTGCGCGCCAATGCCGAGGGCGTGGCCAGCGCCAGCGCCGAGATCGCCCAGGGCAACACCGACCTGAGCATGCGCACCGAAGACCAGGCCTCGTCACTGGACGAAACCTCGTCCTCCATGCAGCAGCTGCAGCAGACCGTGCAGAACAACGCGGCAAGCGCCCAGCGGGCCAACGAACTCGCCCGCAGCGGTGCCTCGGTCGCCGAGCGCGGCGGCCAGGTGGTGGGCCAGATGGTCGAGGTGGTGCAGGGCATCCAGGAAAGCTCGCGCAAGATCGCCGACATCATCGGCGTCATCGACGGCATCGCCTTCCAGACCAACATCCTCGCGCTCAACGCCGCCGTGGAAGCCGCGCGCGCGGGCGAGCAGGGCCGCGGCTTTGCCGTGGTGGCCAGCGAAGTGCGCAGCCTGGCCACGCGCAGCGCCAGCGCCGCGCGCGAGATCAAGGCGCTGATCCAGACCAGCGTGGAGCGCGTGGAAGCAGGCTCCAGCCTGGCGCGCAACGCCGGCAGCACCATGGGCGAGGTGGTCGAGTCGATCCGCGGCGTGAGCACGCTGATGGAAGAGATCAGCCAGGCCAGTGCCGAACAGACCAACGACATGCTGCGCGTGACCCAGGCCATCGTGCGCATGGACGACGCCACGCAGCAGAACGCCGCGCTGGTGGAGCAAAGCGCCGCCGCTGCCGGCAGCCTGAGCGGCCAGGCGCACCAACTGGTGGAAGCTGTGGCGGTGTTCCGGCTGCGCTGAGGGGCTGAGGTCAGGTCCGCGTGGCAAGGAGGTTTGACGCCTCCGCCTGCACCACCGCCTCCCACAGTGCCTCGGCGGCAGGCCCCATCTGCCCGTGGGCGCGGTAGACACGGATCTCGACGCGGATGTTCCATTGCGGCGCGGCCGCCGCCACCAGCCTGCCGGCAGCGATATCCTCGCCGACCAGACTCTGGGGCAGCCAGGCAATGCCCCGGCCTTCCAGCGCCATCGTGCGCAGCACGGACGCCAGGTGGGCCGTGAAGATGGTCTGCGTCGGGAGCCTTGCGAGCGCGCCATCGATGGTCCTGTGCAGGATGTTGCCCAGCCCTGACTCCGCGCTGTAGGCCAGCAAGGGGGCTGTCGCACCGGCACGCTCCAGGCCATACAGCGCCTGGCCATCGGCCCCCGCCGCGCACACGGGCTGCAGGACATCGGCGCCCACGCAGACCGACGGGTAGCCCTGCGCGTGCAATGGACTCGGCGCCTGCCCGTGGGCATGGCACAGCACGAACTGCACCTTGCTCTGGGCCAGCAGGGCCTCGCAGCGGTGCAGCATGTCGGACTCCAGCTGCAGGCTGCCGGCCATGGTGTGTGCGCCATAGCTGCGCAGCCAGCCCGGCATGAAGGTCAGGGACAGGGCGTGGGTCGCGGCAAAGCGCAGGCTCTTCGAATTCGCCTCGGCCACGGCGCGCGCTGCGCCGGGCAGGCGCGCCACCTCGGCGAGCAGCTCGGGCGCAACGCCCTGGAACCACTGGCCCGCCTCTGTGAGCCGGACCGGCTGCGTGCTGCGGTCGAACAGCTCCACCCCGAGCCACTCTTCCAGCGCCCGCACGCGGCGGCCGAAGGCAGGTTGCGTCATGTGGCGATCTTCCGCGGCGCGGGAGAAATTTCCGACGGCGGCCAGGACCAGGAAATCCTCCAGCCAGGAGATGTTCATAACAAGTCCGCTGTGCTCTGAAAGCACTGAAGAGAAGAAAAACGGCATTGGTCAAACGCCGCGCGGTTGCGGATCATACCCATCCCGTCACCCCTTGTGACACCCCGTTTCGACCCCGGAGCACCGCATGAAAATCGTTGAGATCAGAGAGAAGACCATCCCCATCAGTTCACCCATCCGCAACGCCTACATCGACTTCAGCAAGATGACGCTGAGCCTGGTGGCAGTCGTCACCGACGTCATCCGCGACGGCAAGCCGGTGGTGGGCTACGGCTTCAACTCCAACGGCCGCTATGGCCAGGGCAAGCTCATGCGCGAGCGCTTCATCCCCCGCGTGCTCGAAGCCAATCCCGAATCACTGATCGACGACAGCGGCAAGAACCTCGATCCGCACAAAATCTGGAACGCCATGTTCACCAACGAGAAGCCGGGCGGCCACGGCGAGCGCTCCGTGGCCATCGGCACCATCGACATGGCCGTGTGGGACGCCGTGGCCAAGATCGAAGGCAAGCCGCTGTTCCAGCTGCTGGCCGACCGCTATGGCAACGGCACGCCGAACCGCAAGATCTTCGTCTATGCCGCCGGCGGCTACTACTACCCCGGCCAGGACCACGGCAAGCTCAAAGACGAGATGAAGAGCTACATCGACCGCGGCTACACCGTGGTCAAGAAGAAGATCGGCGGCGCCTCGCTCGACGAAGACCTGCGCCGCATCGACTCCATCATGGAAGTGCTGCAGGATGGCCAGAAGCTGTGCGTGGATGCCAATGGCCGCTTCGACCTGGACACCGCCATCCAGTACGCCAAGGCGCTCTCGCAATACGACCTGTTCTGGTACGAGGAGCCCGGTGACCCACTCGATTTCGAGCTGCAGGCCACCTTGCGCAACTACTACCAGAACCCCATGGCCACGGGTGAAGACCTGTTCTCCATGCAGGACGCGCGCAACCTGATCCGCTATGGCGGCATGCGCCCTGACCGCGACTGGCTGCAGTTCGACTGCGCGCTGAGCTATGGCCTGGTGGAGTACCTGCGCACGCTGGACATGCTCAAGGAACACGGCTGGTCCGCAAGCCGCTGCATCCCGCACGGCGGGCACCAGATGTCATTGAACATCGCCGCCGGCCTGGGCCTGGGCGGCAACGAGTCCTACCCCGACCTCTTCCAGCCCTTCGGCGGCTTCCCGGACGGCGTGAAGGTCGTGGACGGCCACGTCACGCTGCCCGACCTGCCGGGCATCGGCTTCGAAGGCAAGGCCGACCTGTACGCGCAGATGCAGGCACTGTCCGCCTGATCACCCCCTCAAAAACAGAACCTGAAGGAGACAAACCATGGGCATTTTGAAGCAAGGGGCTGCAGCCGCAGCTATCGGACTGGTTGCGATCAGCATCAGCACAACCGCGTGGGCCGAGTTTCCGGACAAGCCAATTACCCTGGTCGTCCCCTTTTCCGCTGGCGGTCCCAGCGACAAAATCGCCCGTGATCTGGCAGAGGCCCTGCGCAAGCCTTTGGCCCAGACCGTGGTCGTCGACAACACGGCGGGTGCCGGAGGCACCATCGGCGCGGCACGCGTCGCACGCGCATCCCCGGATGGCTACACCCTGCTGGTGCACCACATCGGCATCTCCACGGCACCCGCGCTCTACAAGAAGCTGCCCTACAAGACGCTGGAAGACTTCGAGTACCTCGGACTCATCAACGAAGCACCTTCGACCCTGATCGGAAAGCCCGGCCTGGCGGCCAACAACTTTGCCGACCTCCGCAAATGGATCAGCGCCAACGACGGAAAGGTCAACCTCGCCAATGCCGGCGTGGGCTCGGCATCCCACCTGTGCGGGCTGGTGCTGCAGGCCGGCCTGCAATCGAAGATGGTCTTCGTGCCCCACAAGGGCACGGCACCTGCCATGACCGACCTGATGGGCGGGCAGGTGGACCTGATGTGCGAGCAGGCCACCAACGCCGTGCCCCAGATCGAAGCGAAGAAAGTCAAGGTCTTTGGCGTGACCAGCAAGCAGCGCATGGCGTTGCCCGCGCTTGCCCAGGTGCCCACGCTGGCCGAAGCAGGCCTCGCCGGCTTCGAGATGTCGGTGTGGCATGGCGTGTACGCCCCCAAGGGCACGCCACCGGCCGTGCTGGCCAGGCTGAATGCCGCCATCCGCGCAGCGCTCAAGGACCCCGAACTCATCCAGCGCGAGGAGGCACTGGGTGTGCGCATCGTGACCGACGCGCGCCTGGAACCCGC
The DNA here is from genome assembly GCF_034519795.1 of Acidovorax sp. Lineage (GTDB taxonomy): Bacteria > Pseudomonadota > Gammaproteobacteria > Burkholderiales > Burkholderiaceae_C > Acidovorax. Next base: position 50,196 of record NZ_JAXHOB010000022.1, on the reverse strand, counting down.
AGAGCACAAGAAGTACGTGGAGGGCGAAATGATCCGTTGGGCCAAGATCATCAAGGACTCCGGGGTCACTGCGGACTGAAGGCCGAAAGCGGTCTCCAGGCCCCATCCGCCGAGGTGACCCGGGACTGCCAGGCCTCTCAGAACGGCACGCGGCCCAGCCAGATGTCCCGGTACATCGCCCAGTCCCCCAGGAAGCTGTACAGGGGGCGCTTGAAGCTGGCCGGCTTGTTCTTCTCGAAGCCGAAATGCCCGACCCACGCGAAGCCGTAGCCACACAGCAGGCCGACCAGCAGAAAGGCTGGCTGCCATGTGGCTACCGCCCAGGCCAGGCACAGGAGTGACAGGGTCGAGCCCACGAAATGCAGGCGCCGGCAGGTGCGGTTGCTGTGTTCGGTCAGGTAGAAAGGGTAGAACTCCGCGAAGCTCTTGAAGGCACGCGGGTCGGTGGGGGCCGTCGCCTTGTCCGCAGCAGGGGCGCTGATGTCCATGGTCTTGTCTCCGTGGGTAATACTTAGAGCGGCTAACAAAACTCTTCTGGCGTCGTTGCTGCGCCTTGTCGTACTAACGTACTGCCTGCGGCGCAGCGCCTAGCCAGAACCGCTTCGCTGAGTTTTGTTATCCGCTCTTATGCTTCACTTTATACGCCCATGGCCGCCAGGGTGGGAGTGCCGCATGGGACACCCCCTGGACACTCCGCCATGCCCTCCCCGCCCCGCGCCGTGTACCGGCGCGCGACCACGACCGCGACGGTCTCCCTTTTCGCCATGACGCAGACCCCACCGAACGCAGATCACGCTCACCAGGCCGCAGGTACAGGCACTCCGCCGCGCGAGCACGCCATCGACGCCCTGCGCGGTTTCGCGCTGCTGGGCATCCTGGTCGTCAACGCGGGCAGCTTTGCCTCGACCTACTTTGGCCTGGGCGTGGCCGACCCCGCGTTCTCGCGGCCCGTGGACCATGCCGTGCGCTGGTTCATCAGCCTGGTCTTCGAGACCAAGTTCTACCTCTTGTTCTCGCTGCTGTTCGGCTACAGCTTTGCCCTGCAGATGGATGCCGCCCAGCGCTCCGGCAGCGCCTTCGTGCCGCGCTTGCTGCGGCGCCTGGCGGGGCTCCTGCTGCTGGGGGTGGCGCATGCGTGGTTGCTGTTTTCGGGCGACATCCTGGTGACCTATGCGCTGCTGGGCTTGTTGCTGCTGGCGCTGCGCCAACTGCGACCGGGCACGGCGGCGGTGATGGCCGTGGCGCTGCTGGCGCTGGTGTCCGCGGGCTGGGGGCTGCTCGCCTGGCTGATGTCGCTGGCACCGCCGATGGACTGGCCGCTGGCCGAGATCCACGCCAAGGCACAGCAGGCCGCACAGGCCTACCGTTCCGGGGCGATCGCGGCCATTGCCCAGCGCGGGCGTGACATGGCCGATGGCGTCTGGTTCGTGCTGGTGTTTGTGCAGGGGCCCTGTGCGCTGGCCATGTTCCTGCTGGGGTTGGCAGCCCATCGCTCGGGCTACCTGGCCACCATTGCGCTGCAGCCGGCACGCCTGCGCCGCTGGGTGCTGTGCTGCCTGCCGGTGGGCGGCCTGGGTGCCTGGGTCTATGCCACAGCGCAGAACAGCACCACCCGCCAACCCGATCATGTGTCGGCCGCCGCGCTCGCGCTGGACCTGGCCACGGCGCCCTTCCTCACCTTCAGCTATGTCGCGGCACTGCTCTGGGCCTTGCAGAGCGGCGCTGCAGGCCGCCGACTGGGCGCCTGGCTGGAGCCCGCAGGCCGCATGGCGCTGTCCAACTACCTGCTGCAGTCCCTGGTGGGGGCGCTGGTGTTCACCGCCTACGGCCTGGCGCTGGTGGGGCGGGTGTCGCCGCTGACGGTGTTGCTGGGCTGCCTGGCGTTGTACGCGGCCCAGCTTGTGCAGAGCCGCCGCTGGATGGCGCTGCACGCCTACGGGCCGGCGGAGTGGCTGCTGCGGGCGTTCACGCTGCTGCGCTGGCCCGCATGGCAGCGCACCGCCCACCCGGTCGAGTGAGCGGTATGCGCGGCCGCATCACCGGCCGATGGGCACGAGCTGCTCGTCCGCCATGCCCACCAGCAAGGCCTTGCCGTCCGGCTGCACACGGAATTCGCCAAAGCGCGCCTGCTCCCAGCGGCTGGCGTCGCCTTCGGCGAAGTACCAGCCATCGGTCACCAGCGTCCAGTCGCCGTTCTTGGGCGTGAGCTGGATGCGGAACTCGCCGGGGGCGATGGGCGCATCGTACTTTTCCACGCGCTCCCAGGCCACCACGCCGCGTGCATCGAGCCGGCCCACGGCATAGGGCCGGCTGCCCAGCAGGCCTTCCACGCCGGCTTCGCGCCGGTCGATACCCACCATGGGCGGCAGGGTGAAGCGCAGGCGCATGTAGTCGCCCTGCATCAGCGAGCGCGGGTCCACCGGGGCCAGGGGCACGTAGACCTTCTGGCCGTTGGCAATCGTGTTTTCCTTGTCGGCGATGCCGATGTTGGCCACGGCCACGGTGGCCACCGCGCTCAGCGCCAGCAGCCAGGGGCTGGCACGGTGGGCCCAGTGGCGGGCCGCGTGGCCAGGCCCCGCAGCAGCAGCGGTGCGGGGCGTGCGCAGTGCACTCCAGGCCAGCAAGCCCAGCAGCGCGCCGCAGCCGACCAACACCATCGCCTTGGTGGCCAGCGGCCAGGCCAGCAGGTAGTAGAAGCCACCCATGATCCAGGTGCCGGCCAAGGCGGCCGCAGTGGCCTGGCCCCAGCGGCGGCTGGTGCCGGTGATGGCCAGGGCCAGCAGTGCGCTGCCGAGCAAAGGCGAGAACCAGCACAGCAGGGCCAGCACCAACGCCACCACGGCAGCGCGGGGCTGGCGCAGCACCGGCCAGGCGCGCTGCGCGATGGCGGCGGCACCCAGCGCCAGCAGCACGCTGGCCGCCTGCACCAGCCATTGCAGCGCAAAGGCGCGCGGCCCGACCTCCCGGCCGACCTCGCGCACCAGCTCACCGCCGATGCCGGCACCGAACGCACCGCCCACCAGAAAGGTCTGGCCCGACAGGCCGCAGATGCCCCACAGCAGCACCAGCAGCCAGCCGCAGGCCAGGGGCTCCAGCAGCGCTGCCAGCCAGTTGCCGGCCGTACCGCGGCCCAGCGCATGGCGCTGCCACAGCAGCAGGCCCACCCACACCGCGAGCACGCCGTGCACCATGCCCCAGGGCACCAGCGGCGACAAGGCCCAGCGGCCCTCGGAGCCGGGCCAGATGAGCACGGCGAAGAGCGCCGCCGCGCCCGCACCCAACAGCACGCGCAGCCAGGGCAAGTCCACGAGCGCGGCCACGGACAGCGCCACCACGAGCATGAAGGCTGCAGCCGGCTGCAGGCCCATGTCGCGCCCGAAGGCAAAGCCCAGCAGACCCGCGCCGGTGAGCAGCGCAGGAAACGCCAGTTGCTCCAGGAAGATCGGCAGGTCCTTGCTGCGCAGGGCGGCCGTGGCGCCGGCCAGCACCACGGCGCCGATGACGTAGGCACCCGCGTCCCGCGCGATCCATTCGCCGAAGAACAGGCCGAACATGGCCAGCAGCGGCAGCGCGGCCAGCCAGGCGCCCAGCGCCGTGAGCAGCACCACGGGCCAGGGGCGCGCCGTGCCGCCGGCACGGTGTGCGTCTGCCGCCGAAGCGCCGGGCGGCAGGATGCCTTGCGCCACGGCGGCTTGCACGATGGAATCCAGAGGACTCGGCGGGGCAGAGTTCACAGGTGCCGCAGCGCTTGCCGAGGTGTCCACCGGATCGATGGGAGCGCCACTCATGCCGCGTCTCCCTGTCCCTGCTGCGATGCGGCGCGCCGTGCCAGGCGCATCACCAGATTCACGGTGGCCGCCAGCAACCCCGCAGCGACCAGGCCGATGAGCAGCAGCGAGCCCACGAAATCACCGACGCGGGAGTTCGAGAACATGGCACGCGCCAGCCCCGTGACCAGCAGGATGTTGAGCCCGAGCGCCGCACCGCTGAGCAGGAAGATGTCGAAATGCGTGCGCATGCCCACCAGCGCCGCAGCCGCCGCCAGCAGCACCAGGCCCAGGCCGTAGTGGCCTGCCACGGGCGAGTGGAACAGGCCGCCCAGCGCCGTGAGTGTCACCATCATCAGCGCCAGCGTGCCCGCCGTGCGCAGCGCCCACACACCCGCACCGGTGAAGCGCTGCGCCTGCGGCAGCATGGCCGCCGCCACGGCCAGCGCGGCGCCCAGGGAGACCAGGTGCACCGTCATGTCCGCAGGCGACACGCGCCAGCTGTGGCCTGTGTGCGCCTGCGCCCACAGCGAGATGCCCACCATGGCCACCAGGTTCCAGGGCACCCACACCACATCGCTGCGCACGGCCAGCGCCAGGGGCAGCGTGAGCACGGCCCACACGGCAAACAGCTGCCAGGGGTCGGCCCCGGTCTGGTAGGTTTGCCCGAAATAGGCGAACAGCGCGCCCGTGCCCAGCAGCGCCAGCATGGCCAGTGGTGCACGCGCCCCGGCCCTGAAAGCGGCGCCCGCACACATGGCCAGCACGAAGCCCTGCAGCAGCGCAAAGCGCATGAAGCGGCCCAGGCTCTCCCAGTTGGCCGCGATCCACATCACCAGGCCCAGGCCACCCAGCGCCGCCGCGATGACCGCGACGGTGCGCCACAGCGTGGTGTGCAGGGCGGCAGGCGGGCGTTCGAACCCCGCGAGGCCGAGCAGGCGCGTGGCGGCCGGTCGGTCCAGCGTGTGCTGGCGGGCCAGCTCGAACAGGGCGGTGCGCAGGGTCATGGGAGGGCCTTTGGCTCAGGACAGGGAAATAAAGTCGCGGATCGCCATCAACGTACCGTCCGGGGCCTCGCTCATCTGGTTGTGGCCCACGGGCAGGCTGGTGGTGTGCACCCGCTTGCCGGCGGCACGCGCGGCCGCCACCAGGCCCTGGGCCGCCTTGGGCGCGGTCATCTGGTCCTGCGCGCCCAACGCGAACAGCACCGGGCACCGCACAGCGGCAATCGCCTGTTCCCCATTGGCATAGCTGTCGCAGGCCACGAAGCCGCGGTGGAACACATTGACCGCAGTGTTGCTGCGCAGCACCTTGCGGCCCAGCGCCATGCCCGCGTTATAAACCCAGAAGCCCGCACCCGAAGGCGGCGCCAGCGTGCTGCGCGAGAACACGTTGACCATGCGCAGCGCCTTCTCGGGCTCGTTGAGCGCCGCGTCGATCAGCGCGGGCGAGACCTTCATCGGGTAGGCCGTGCCCACCAGCACCAGGTGGCTCACGCGCACGCCCAGCCGGGCCGCAGCCTCCAGCGCGATCAGCGAGCCGAAGCTGTGGCCCACCAGCGCCGCGCGCTGCACACCGGCCGCATCGAGCAGCGCGGCAATGAAGTCCGCCCCCGCCTCCACGCTGGCTGGCGCTTCGCCCGCGCTGCGGCAGTGGCCCGGCAGGTCCACGGCCAGCACGTTCCAGCCATGGTTGGCCAGGTAGCGGCTTTGCAGGGCCCACACGCTGTGGTCGTTGAGCACGCCGTGGACCATGACCACGGTGGGCAGTGCGGGGTTGAAGGCCTTGCCGCCGGTGTAGCAATAGGTGGTGTGGCCGTTGACTTGGATCTGCATACGGATGGTTCCTCTGTGTTCGTTTGTCTTTGTTTCGTTCTTGCGGTGTCGAGAAACCTCAGCGTGGCGGCACGCCAGCGGCAATGTCGTCCAGCACCTGAAGCCAGCGCTGGGCCGCATCGCGCACCTTGGTGCTGGCATCGCTGGCGGCCGTGGCCTCGGCCAGCGGGCGCTCGGCGGCCGCCTCGCTGCGCCAGTCGTCCAGGGCCAGCACGGCCAGGTAGCGCACCGTCTCGTCGCTGTCATACGCCACGGCATGGGCCAGCGCGGGCACGATGTGCCCGCCGGCCTGCGCGCCCAGGGCCCGCTCGCCCAGCAGCATGGCCGCGTGCTGGCGCACCACGGTGAGTGGCGATTGCAGGCCGCGCAGGGCCTCGTCCACCTCGTGCAAACGCAGCGTGCAGGTGCCCTTGCCGGGCCGCAGCCATTTTTCCACCAGCGGCAGCAGCGCGGGCCGCACGGCGGGCAGGGATTCGATCAGGCGGTAGTCGAGCGGCAGCGGGGCCAGCGCATGGTTGCGGAACGCGCCGTAGGGCGAGGACAGGCCCTGCGCCACGCACTCGTCGCCGAGCGTGCCGGCCTGGGCCTGCTGCAGCAGCCAGGCGCTGTCGCCCAGATGGGCGAGCGCGCTGGCGCACCAGTTGCGCCCCGCCTGGGCCAGGTGGCGGTTGCTGCTGCGCGGCACAGGTTTCAGTGCTTGCGCTCGCAACGCGGCCACCACCTCGGGCGTGGCCGCACCGATCTCGCCCAGCAGGCGCGCGGCCTCGCATTGCGTCGACGTGTGCTCCAGCAGTGACAGCAAAGCCGGGATGGCAACAGGCCCGAAGTCCCGCAGGGCATCCTGCGCCGCTTCGCCATGGCGCTGGGCCTGCGCGCGCGTCAGTCCCAGCTCGGGAGCAGGCTGGTGCGCCAGGCAGGCCAGGTGGTAGCGCAGACGCTCGGCATCGGGCAACCCTGCGACGCGCCGGGCCTCGGCCAGGTCGGCCGCATGGCCGGGCAGCAGGCGTGCAAAGGCCTCCTCACCCATACAGCGCTGGGCGATGGCAATGCCCTCGTCGCTGTCCTCGTGCAGCAGCACGGCAAAGCCGCTCGTGAGCCGGTCGGCCACGGGCGACGCTTGCAGGGCGGCACGCAACCGGTGGCACACGCTCACCAGCGCATCGACGCAGCGGCGGTCCGTGGCCTGCCATTGCGCCACGTCGCCGCCCTGGGCCTCGGCCGCCAATGCGGCCTGGGCGGAGGCCATGGCTGCGCTGTCCGAGGACATCTCGGGCCAGTTCCAGTCGGCGGGGTTCCAGCGCAGACAGTGGAGCGTGCCGCCCTCATCTTCCGGTTCAGCCTCGGCCAATGCGGCCTCGCTGCCCATGGACACTGTGGGCAGGTAGATAGGGCCATCGAGCTCGCGGTACATGCCCGCCAGCGCCACGGCATAGACATCGCCGCGCAGGGTGTGCGCCTGCAGCGCGGGCAGCACCAGCGCCAGCGCGTCGTCCAGCAGCGTCTGCTCGAAGGCCTGCCAGTCCATGGAGGCTGCCTTGCCTGCCATCACCGGGCTCAGGCCGCCTTCTCCGCGGCCTTGAGGGCGCGCTTGAGGTCGTCGATCAGGTCGTCGGCGTCTTCCAGCCCGATGGACAGGCGGATCGTGCCCTGCGTGATGCCGGCATTCACCAGCGCCTCGTCGCTCATGCGGAAATGCGTGGTGCTGGCCGGGTGGATCACCAGGCTGCGGCAGTCGCCCACATTGGCCAGGTGGCTGAAGACCTTGAGCGCCTCGATGAACTTCTTGCCCTGCTCGCGGTTGCCCTTGAGGTCGAAGCTGAACACCGAGCCCGCGCCGCGCGGCAGCAGCTTCTGCGCCAAGGCATGGCTGGTGTGCGACTCGAGCATGGGGTGGCCGACGCGCGAGACGAAGGGCTGGCTGGCCAGGAATTCGACCACGCGCGCCGTGTTGCGCATGTGCCGCTCCATGCGCAGGGGCAGCGTCTCGATGCCCTGCAGGATCAGCCAGGCGGTGTGCGGGCTCATGCAGGCGCCGAAGTCGCGCAGGCCTTCGCGGCGTGCGCGCAGCAGGAAGGCGCCCACCGAGCTTTCCTCGCTGAACACCATGTTGTGGAAACCCTCGTACGGCTCAGTCAGCTCGGCGAACTTGCCCGCCGAGCGCGGGCCGTCCCAGTCGAAGCTGCCGCCGTCGACCACGATGCCGCCCACCACCGTGCCGTGGCCCGAGAGGAACTTGGTGGCCGAGTGGTAGACCAGGTCGGCGCCGAGCTCCAGCGGCTTCATGAGCCAGGGCGAGGTCAGGGTGGAGTCGACCAGCAGCGGCACACCCGCCTCGTGCGCAATGGCGCTGATGGTCGGAATGTCCAGCACGTCCAGGCCCGGGTTGCCCACCGTCTCGCCGAAGAACAGCTTGGTATCGGGCCGCACGGCGGCGCGCCAGCCGTCGATGTCGCCGGGCTTGACGAAGGTGGTTGCGATGCCGAAGCGCGACAGCGTGTAGTGCAGCAGGTTCTGCGAGCCGCCATACAGCGCCGTGCTGGCCACGATGTGGCTGCCCGCGCCCATCAAGGTGCAGATGGCCAGGTGCAGCGCGGCCTGGCCGCTGGCGGTGGCGATGGCGCCCACGCCGCCTTCCAGGGCCGACACGCGCTGCTCCAGCACCGCATTGGTGGGGTTGCTGATGCGGCTGTAGACATGGCCGGGCCGCTCCAGGTTGAACAGCGAGGCGGCGTGGTCGCTCGATTCGAAGACGAACGAGGTGGTCAGGTGGATCGGCACGGCGCGTGCGCCGGTGGCGGGGTCGGGTGTGGCTCCGGCATGCAGCGCAAGCGTGTCAAAGCCGGGGTCGGAGTAACCGGGCATCCAATGTCTCCCATGTTGTCGGTGCTGGCGGGCATTGTGGGCTATATTTCATGCGAACAGGCCTGCCGCGCCCTACCGAGCCCCATTGGAGACCGATCATGAAAGTCAGCGATATCCTTCGCGTCAAAGGCAACACCCTTTACACCGTCACCCCCGACGAACCGCTGGCCAATGCCGTGGACATCATGGCCGACCGCGACATCGGCTCCCTGGTGGTGATGGAGCTCGGTGACCTGGTGGGCATGCTCACCTTCCGCGAAGTGATCCAGGCCATCGTCAAGAACGGCGGCAGCGTGGGCACGCTGCAGGTGCGCTCGGCCATGGACGACCACCCGCTGACCTGCACCCTCGAAACCGACATGGACGAGGTGCGCCGCATGATGCTGGACCGCCATGCCCGCTACATGCCGGTGATGGACAAGCGCATGCTCATGGGCGTGATCAGCTTCTACGACGTGGCCAAGGCCGTGGTGGACAGCCAGAACTTCGAGAACAAGATGCTCAAGGCCTACATCCGCGACTGGCCCGAAGAAGAGCGCGGCGGCTGAACAGGTTCCGCCACTCTGGGATAATCGGTCCCATGAGCGGCAACACCATCGGTACCTTATTCGCAGTCACCAACTTCGGTGAATCCCACGGCCCGGCCATTGGCTGCGTGATCGACGGCTGCCCGCCCGGCATGCCGCTCGCCGAGGCGGACATCCAGGCCGACCTGGACCGCCGCCGCCCCGGCACCAGCCGCCACGTGACCCAGCGCAACGAGCCCGATGCGGTGGAGATCCTCTCGGGCGTGTACGAAGGCAAGACCACCGGCACCCCCATCGCGCTCTTGATCCGCAACACCGACCAGCGCAGCAAGGACTACAGCGCCATCTCCGAGAGCTTTCGCCCGGGCCATGCCGACTACACCTACTGGCACAAGTACGGCATCCGCGACCCGCGCGGTGGCGGCCGCTCCTCGGCGCGGCTGACGGCACCCACCGTGGCTGCGGGCGCCGTGGCCAAGAAATGGCTGGCCGAGCAGTACGGCACGCAGTTCCGCGCCTGCATGACGCAACTGGGCGAGCTGCCCATTGCCTTCGAGAGCTGGGACCATGTGCGCGCAAACCCCTTCTTCGCCCCCGTGGCCGACGTGCAGCAGTACGAGGACTACATGGACGCGCTGCGCAAGGCCGGTGATTCGTGCGGCGCGCGCATCCGCATCTCGGCCAGCGGCGTGCCCGTGGGCCTGGGCGAGCCGCTGTACGACAAGCTCGACGCCGACATCGCCCACGCCATGATGGGCCTGAACGCCGTCAAGGGCGTGGAGATCGGCGCCGGCTTCGAGAGCGTGGCCCACCGCGGCACCATGCACGGCGACTCCATGACGCCCCAGGGCTTTCGCACCAACCACGCCGGCGGCGTGCTCGGCGGCATCAGCACCGGGCAGGACCTGGAGGTGTCGATCGCGATCAAGCCGACCAGCTCCATCATCAGCCCGCGCGAGTCCATCGATATCCACGGCCAGCCTACCGAGGTGATCACCAAGGGCCGCCATGACCCCTGCGTGGGCATCCGAGCCGCGCCCATCGCCGAGGCGCTGCTGGCGCTGGTGGTGATGGAGCATGCCTTGCGCAACCGCGCCCAGTGTGCGGACGTGGTGCGAGAGGTGGCACCCATCCAGGCGTCCTTCCTTTGAGCGCGGCCGCAGCGCGGGGCGCTGCACGCCAGTGGCCGCTGGCATGGGCCGCTTCTGCCTTGGCAACGGCCGCCCTGCTGGCAGGCTGCGCGTCCCCACCCGCGCCCCCCACCCACATCGACATCGGCCTGATCGCCTTCAACGACCTGCACGGCCATCTGGAGCCGCCGCGCATGGCACTGAACGTGGCCGCACCCGACGGCAGCGGCCAGGCGCGCGTGCCTGCCGGCGGTGCGGCCTACATGGCCAGCGCCATCGCGCATCTGAAGACTCTCCACAAACACCATGCGGTGGTGGCGGCCGGTGACATGGTGGGTGCATCGCCCCTGGTGTCGGCACTGTTCCTCGACGAGCCGACCATCGAGGCCGTCAACCGCATGGGCATCGATTTCAACGCCGTGGGCAACCACGAGTTCGACAAGGGCTGGCGCGAGCTGCTGCGCCTGAAGAACGGCGGCTGCGAAAAGCACACCGTGCGCGAGCCCTGCCAGCTCAATCCGACCTTCCCGGGCACCAACTTCGGCCTGCTGGCGGCCAACACCTCGCACGACGACGGCCGCCCGCTGCTGCCGCCCACCGGCATCAAGCGCTTCACCGAAGGCGGCGTCACGGTCAGCGTAGGCTTCATCGGCCTGACCCTGCGCGGCACGCCTGCCATGGTGGCGCCCGCCGGCGTGGCCGGCCTGCGCTTTGCGGACGAGGCCGACACCGTCAACGCCCTGGTCCCCGGACTGCGCGCCCAGGGCGCCGACGTGATCGTGGTCATGGTGCATGAGGGCGGCGAGACCGAGGCGGCGCTGGGCGAGACCAGCTGCAAGGGCCTGAGCGGCGACATCGTGCCCATCCTGGAGCGGCTCGACCCTGCGGTGGACGTGGTGGTCTCGGGCCACACGCACCGCTCCTACCTGTGCGACTACGGCAGCGTGAACCCGGCCCACCCGCTGCTGCTGACCAGTGCGGGCCAGTACGGCACGCACATCACCGACATCCGCCTGCGCGTGGACACCGCCACCCGCCGCGTGGTGCGCAAGAGCGCGCGCCAGGTCATCGTGCAGGGCGAGGGCTTCACCAGCGGGCCCACCACCTTCGCCGTGGACCCGCGCTTCCCCGTCTTCGCACGCGATGAGGGCGTGCATGCCATCGTGGAGCGCTACCGCGCCGCCGCCGAACCCCAGGCCCAGCGCCCCGCAGGCCGTCTCACGGGCCCCGTCTCGCGCGAGCCCGCTGCGTCGCTCGAAACCTCCATGGGCAACCTGATCGCCGACGCCCAGTTGCTCGCGGCCCAGGGCCCGGGCCTGAATGCCCAGATCTCCTTCATGAACCCCGGCGGCGTGCGCGGCGCCCTGGTGCCCGGGCCCGACGGCCAAGTGCGCTATGGCCAGATGTTCACGGCCCAGCCGTTCGGCAACAGCCTGATGGTGCAGTCATTCACGGGTGCGCAGGTCAAAGCCATCCTGGAGCAGCAGTTCGCCAGCGGCACCAACACCGCGCAGAGCCCGCGGGTGCTGTCGGTTTCCAAGGGCTTCACCTACCGGTATGACCTGCGGCTGCCTGCGGGGCAGCGGGTGAGCGGGGTGTTGCTCAATGGGCAGCCGCTGCGCTCCGATGCTGTGTACCGGGTGGTGGTGAGCAGTTTTCTGGCTACGGGTGGGGACAACTTCACTGTCTTCACGCAGGGCGTGGATGGGTTGGGGGCGGGGCAGGATCTGGATGCTTTGGAGTCTTACTTTTCGGCTGCTGGGGGGGCTGTCGTTCCCCCGGCTACGGATCGGATTGTTCGGGTGGATTTGCCTTGATCCTTCAGGGTTCGTTTCTGGCTTCTTGCCTTTGTTGAGGGCGGAGGCCGGGATGTGCGCCCGGCGGCGCACCTACCTTCTTTTGCGTCGTCAAAAGAAGGTAGGCCAAGAAAAGACGACCCCGCTGCCCGTGTCCCCCATCGCCCTGTCGGGCGCTGGGGGCAGCCTGCGATGCTCGGTCCTGGGGTGACGCCGAAGAACTCCCTGCGCTGCCTCTGCGAGGCAGCTCCGGTCAAACAGCTTCGGCGAGTCAGATGACGAGGCGCGTGTCCTTCGGCACGCGCTCACCCCAGGCCCTGCGCTTCTCGGCACGGTCAGAAGGGGGTGGGAGCGGGCTCCACACGGGCCATTGCTTCGCTCGGCCCGGTGTGCCTTCGCTGCGCTTGGCCTGGGCCGAGTGATCGCGCCCAGCCCGTCGGCAGCGCACAGCGCGAACCGACCCGAGGCGCAGCTGCGAAGCAGCAGCCGTCCGTGACCCCGCTCCCACCCCTTCTGGCTGCGCCGAGAAGCGCAGGAGCTGGGGTGGGCGTGTGTGCCGAAGGACACACACGCTTCGTCATCTGGCTTGCCGATGCTGTTTGAGCGGAGTTCACCCGCAGGGGGAACGCAGCGAGTTCATCGGCACCACCCCAGATCCGAGCATCGCAGGTTGCCCGCAGCGAAGCGAAGGGACGCAGACAGCGGGGCGCTATTTCTTTGCCTACTTTCTTTTTGCGCAAAAAGAAAGTAGGTGCGCCGCCGGGCGCACATCCCGGCCTCCGCCCTTCAACAAAGCAGGCCCCATCAGAGCGAAGCGACAACCCCAATCACGCAATCAGAACTCGTAAGTAGCCGAAAGCCAAAGACGCCGTCCATCCTGGCTGTTCGTATAAAGATTCCGATAGTTCGTCACCGCAGGCGACCCCGGCACCGTATACGCCGTGTACTCTACAAAATCCTTGTTGAACAGGTTGTACACAGCCGCATTGATCGTGAACTGCGGCGTCACCTTGTAGCTGCCCCCCCACATGGAACTGCGTGTACGCCTTGAAGTCCCCCAACGCTGCCTTCGCAGCCCGAGTGTCCGCAGTCGTGCCCGGATCCCGGAAACGCTCGCTGCGGAACTCCGCGCGCAGCCACACATTCCACTGCCGCGAAGGCTCCCAGTTCAGCCGCGCATTCAAGGCATGCTCGGGCGTATCCATCAGCGGCTTGCCCAGGTTGGGCCCGCTTTTTTGCTCGCTCTTCGTGTAGGTGTAGTTGGCAGTTGCCGACCAGGCCTTGGCGATCGGAATGCGGGTGCTCAGTTCGAGCCCGCGCGTCACGGCCTCGTCCACATTGATGGACTGGCCAAACGCATCCACGCGCGGCCAATTGCCGAAGCTCACGCAGCCGGGGCGGCTGGGCGCCACGCTGTAGCTGCAGTTGAGCAGGCCGGGGCCACTGGTGATCTTGTCCTTGAAGTCGTTGTTGAACAGCATGGCGCTGGCCGCAAAGCCACCGGGGCTGTCGAAGTACACGCCCAGCTCGGTACTGCGGCTGGTCTCGGGTTTCAGGCCCGGGCTGCCCACCAGGGGAATCGTGCCCTGGCCGCCAAAGCCGTTGATGCCCGGCGCCAGTTGCTCCACGCGCGGCGTCTTGTAGCCGTTGCTTACACCGCCCTTCACGGTCCACTGCGGCGCGGCGTTCCACACGCCGTACACGCGCGGGCTGACCTTGCCGCCGAAGATGCTGTGGTTGTCGTAGCGCGCGCCCAGCGTGAGCTTGAAGTTCTGCAGCACGCTCCACTCATCCTCGGCGAACACGGCCTTCTGCGTGAAGGCAAACGTGCCGGGGGCCACGCCATCCTTCATCTCGGCGTCCCACCACTGGCCGCCCACGGTGGTCAAATGATTGCTGCCCCAGGGCAGCATGAGCTTGGTGTCCAGCACCTTGCTCTCTACCTCCAGCGAACGCGCCGTGCCCTGCACCGCACCGGGCGTGCCGGGCGGGATGGTGCGGCCGATGGTCCCGGTGCGGTTGACCATGTAGCTCGTGTCCCAGGTGCCAAAACCGTAGCGGCCGGTGTGGGCCAGCGTGACCTGGTCGCGGTGGTACTTCTGCTCGGGAGCGTAGCCGCCCTGCACACCGAGCGTGCCCAGTTGACCGCGTGAGTTGTCGTAGGTCTGGCGGCCCGTGTCCAGGTCGAGCACAAGGTCGTGGTACTTGTTGGGCGTGAGCGCCAGGCGCGCGCCCAGGGTGTTGACCTCGGACTTGACGGGGTTGGCACCCATGATGGGCACCACCTCGCTGCCCGCCTGCGTGGTGTAGCGGATGTCCGACGCGCCGCGGCGGAAGGTACTGCCACGCACGGTCAGGCCCAGCATGTCCTGCTGGATCGGACCACTCAGGTAGAAGTTGCCCGAACGCGTGTCGCCAAAATCGGCCTCTTCCTGCAGCGCGTAGTCCGCCGTGACCGAGCCCGCCCAGGTCTTGCCGACCTTGCGCGTGATGATGTTGACCACGCCGCCCATGGCGTCCGAGCCGTACAGCGTGGACATGGGCCCGCGGATGACCTCGATGCGCTCGATGGCCGACAGCGGCGGCATGAAGCTGGTCTGCGTGCCGCCGAAGTCGTTGGGCGTGACGTTGCCGGCCGCGTTCTGGCGGCGCCCGTCGATCAGGATCAGCGTGTAGTCGCTGGGCATGCCGCGGATGCTGATGTTGAGGCCACCCGACTTGTCGGTGGCCGTGCCGATGTCCACCCCCTCCACGTCCTCGAGCGCCTGCGCCAGGCTGTTGAAGCGGTTCTGCTCCAGTTGCTTGCGCGTGATCACGGTGATGGAAGCGGGCGCCTCCTTGATGTCCTGCTCGAAGCCCGACGCGGAGACGACCACCTCGCGCAACTGCGCCGTGGCGGGCTCCTGGGCCAGGGCGGAGCCCCCCGCGCACACGGCGGCGACCAGCAGAGAAAGGGACGAAAGGCGCAGCGGACAGGCACCGGCAGGCAGGCGGATGGGCATGTGAAAAACACTCCAGGAACAACGATGGAAACGGCGGAAACGGTCCGTGCCACGCGCTCTGAAATGTTTTGTTCTGCGGCTCAACGACGGTCGGTGATGGCGGCAGGCGCCATCTGTAACGCGACTGTATCAATTAATAACGGAAATCGTTTTCATTACCATTCGTGTTCTGTGGATTCAGTACACATCGCGCCGGTAGCGCCCGCTGCGCACCAGCTCGGCCATGGGCGCAGGTCCCAACAAACCCGTGAGGGCCATGTCCACCCCCTGCGCCATGCCCTGCAGGCTGCCGCACACGTAGATGGCCGCGCCCTGCTCCTCGACCCAGGCACGCACGGTGGCGGCCTGCGCCTGCAGCAGGTCCTGCACATAGACTTTGTGGGCCGGGTCGTCGCGCGAGAAAGCCAGGTCCAGCCGCGTGAGCACACCAGCCGCCTGCCAGGCGGTGAGCTCGTCGCGAAAGAGGAAATCGTGCGCAGCGTTGCGCTCGCCGAACAGCAGCCAGTTGGGCCCGGCCCCTGTCTGCGCCCGGGCCCGCAGGTGGCTGCGCAGGCCGGCGATGCCCGTGCCATTGCCCACCAGGATCAGCGGGCGCGCGGCGTTGTCTTCGAGCCGGAAATTGCGGTGTGCGCGCAGGCGCATGGGCACCGCAGCGCCCACCTGCGCACCCGCAGTGAGCCAGTGCGATGCCAGGCCCGGCGTACCATCCTCGCGTGTGGCCTGGCGCACCACCAGGTGCACGCGGCCATCGCTGGCGAGCGAAGCGATCGAATACTCGCGCGGGTGCTTCATGTCGCCGGGCACGCACAGCTGCACCAGGTCGCCCGACTCCCAAACAGCCGCCGCGCCAGCGGGTGGCGCCAGCTCCACGAGGTGCACGGGAGCCCCCTCGCTGCCGGGGTTCAGGTGGCTGCGCGCAGCCAGGGCCCACTGCTCGAAGGCGGGTACCTCCCACGCGGGCAGCTCGCTCAGGCTCGATACCTGCGCCAGTTGGTGCTGCCAGGCCGTGAGGGCCGCCGGCGTGCCGTTGTCCATCTCCACGCGCTCGAACAGCGGCACCGCACCGCACGCCCGCAGCCATGCGTCGAGCTGGCGGCCAAAGCCGCAGAAGTGGGCGTACTGGCGGTCGCCCAGGGCCAACAGGCCGTACTGCAGTTGCGACAGGTCTGGCGCACCGTCATCGCTGGCCCCCATGCACCCCTGCTGGAAGGCTGCGGCATTGTCGGGCGCATCGCCCTCTCCGTAGGTGCTGGCCAGGAACAGCGCGCGCCGGCTGCGTGCAAGCAAAGCCGCGTCGAGCTTGTCGAGCGCACACAGGTGCACGGGCTCACCGGCCGTGTGCAAGAGGCGCGCCGTCTCGCGCGCCAGTTCCTCGGCCTGGCCAGTCTGGCTGGCGTACACCACCAGCAGCGGCTGCACACCTTCGCGCGCCGATGCAAGTGCCAGGGCCTGTGCGGCCTGCGCCCGTTGCCTGCGCCGCTCGCGCAGCCAGATGGCGGCGCACAGGGCCGTGTAGAGCAGCACCAGGGCGGCGGCAGCGGCCAGCCGCACAGCGGGATCAGAAAAGTTCATTGAAATTCGGGAAAGCGCTCGCGCCATGCCGGGGTCGCAGTCCACTGAGCCCCCTGGTGCGAGCGTTCGCACAGCAGCGCGGCCACGCCCTGCCCTGTGGCAAAGGCCAGGCCCTCGACGGACCCCAGCACGGTGAGCACCGTGGCCAGGGCATCGGCATGCATGCACTCGGCGTGCAGCACGGTCACGCTGGCCAGGGCGTGTGCCACCGGCTCTCCGGTGCGTGGGTCGATGGTGTGCGAATACCGGCGGCCCCCGTGCTCAAAGGCATGCCAGTGGTCGCCCGACGTGGCAACCGCCATGTCCTGGAGCGGCAGCGCCCGGGCCGTGCCTGCTGCCTCGGCCGCCACGGCCACGCGCCAGGGCTGGCCGCCGGGGCGCGTGCCGCTCGCGCGCAGCTCACCGCCCACCTCCACCAGGAAATCCGTCCAGCCCTGCGCACGCAAGCTGTCCACCACCAGGTCCACCGAATAGCCCTTGGCAATACCCGACAGGTCCAATTGCAGGCCGCCCGGCTGCAGCGCCTGCAAGCCCGCGTCGCGCAGCGCCAGGCCCGCGCGGTGCGGACGCAGGGCCTGCTGCTCCTGCACCGAGGGCATCCTGGCGGGCGCCACATGGTCAGCCTGCGCATCGGGCCGTGGGCCAAAGCCCCAGCGGTCCACCAGCGCCCCCACGCCCACGTCGAAGGCGCCGCCACTGGCCAGCGCCCAGTGCTGCGCGGCCTGCAGCACGGTGAAGAACGCGGGCGACAGCGCATGCCAGCTGCCCGCCGGCGCGCGGTTGAAGCGCGAGACCTCCGACTCGGGCTCCCAGTTGCTCATCTGCCGCACGACCAGGGCCAGGGCTTCTTCGATGGCTGCGCGCACCGGCGCGAGCGGTGTGAACTGCGGATTGCACAGGCGCACGGACCAGGTGGTGCCCATGGCCTCGCCGACCAGGGTCTGCAAGACAGCAGGGTCGGCAGCGCGCACGGGTGCATGCGGGGCGGCATGGCCAGCCCCGCCGAACGATGCCAGGGCAGGAAGAGGCGCCGCAGCAACGGCTGTGCGCCCGAACCCCTGCCCGTACTGCACCTGGATATTCATGCGCGCAGAAACCTCAGCGGCAAAAGGTCAAGGCAAAACTTCGAGCGTGCCCACGTACGACAGGCGGCGTTCCTTGGCCTGGGGCAGCGAGGTCTTCTCGTCCTTGGCATCGGCATCCACCCAGTACATGCCGGCGGCGGGCCAGGTCACGCTGAACTCGCCCTTGGCATCGGTGGTGGCCTTGATCTCGCCGATCTTGTCGCGGTAGCGCGTGGCACCCGCCACCAGCACCACGTCGAGGTTGGCGGCGGGCTTGCCGTCCACGTGGAAGGCAAACGTGGCCTTCTCGCCCTTCACGAGGTCGTTGGGGTGCGTCACGGGCACCAGCTCCAGGCCCTGGCCCGTGGGCTTGATGGCGCTGGGCTTGCCCACCGTCACGAAGGTCTCGATGCGGCCTGCGGACTGCGTGACCTTCAGGTCCTGCGCGTCGGCAGGCACTTCGGCCGCGAACTTCTCGGCCGTGCCGCGCCAGCGCTTGGGCTGGCCGGCCTTGTCCTTGTAGCTGGCGTTCAGGCCGCTGCTGACCACGGCCAGGTGGTAGGTGCCGGTCTGTGTGAGGTTCAGGTCGAACACGCTGCGCAGCTTGCCGCGGTGCGCGTTCTCGGGCTTGGCGGCCGAGCCATCGGGTGCCACCACCACGAGGTTGTCCAGGCCCAGCGGGAAGTGGTTGAAGAAGAACAGGTCGTTGGAGACGGCGGCATCCACGGTGATCCACTCGGCCTTGGAGAGCACGGTGGTCGATGGCAGCAGCCACACGTTGTGGGCCTGGGCCGAGAAGGCACCGCACAGCAGGGCGATGCAGGCGGCGATACGGGTCTTGAGTTGCATGGAAAGTCTCCGGGTATTCGTCAAAGGGTTCAGGGCTTGAGGTCGAGGGTGACCTCGCCCAGCTCGCTGCTGCCCTTGGCACTGAGCTGCTGGGCCTTGGCGGCAGGCCAGGTGAAGGGAATCGTCACCAGCTCGCGGCCACCGACCTCGCGCGAGGCCTCGACCACCAGCTTGTAGCTGCCGGCGGGCAGCGTGGCCAGTTGCCTGGTGCCTTCATTGAAAGCCACCTGGTGCCTGCCCACGGGGCGCGTGGGGCTGGTCACGCCGTCGATGGGCACGGTGAGCTCACGGCCCGCGCGGCGCCACCACTGGCGCAGGTCCTTGAGCCATTTGGCGCCCTCGTCGTTCTTCATCTTCACGTCGTACCAGACGGCCAGGGTCGATGCCACCGAGTTGTCGGCACGCTCGACCCACATCGCCACGTAGGGGCGGTGGTACTCGGCCACGTCCAGGCGCGGGATCTCCACGCCCACGCCCAGGCCAGCGGCAAAGGCCGGGGCGCCCAGGCATGCGCCCAGCGCGATGCTGTAGCGCAGGTGCAAATGCTTTGTCACAGGCATTCTTGTCTTCTTTCGGTTCAGTGGATAAACAGGAGCGCCAGCACCACCGGGATCACCAGCCCCATGCCCACCATGGGCCAGGTGAAGGGGCGGTTGCCCGCATGCATCTTCAGGATGAACAGTCCGGTGACGGTGAACACCAGGCAGGCGGCGGCGAAGATGTCGATGAACCAGCTCCAGGCGGCCCCCGTGTTGCGGCCCTTGTGCAGGTCGTTGAGGTAGGAGATCCAGCCGCGGTCGGTGCGCTCGTACTCGGCCTCGCCGTCGGCCAGGCTCACACGCAACCAGGCATCGCCGCCGGGGCGCGGCAGCGAGACATAGATTTCGTCGGCCGACCACTCGGCCTCGCGGTCCGCCGTGTCCAGCGACCACTGCGCGCGCGCCCAGTCCTGCAGCGCAGCGGGCAGCGGCCCCCGGTCCTTGGGCGGTGGCGGTGCGGCCTTGACGGTGGCCAGCAGCGCACCGGGCACGGTGGCCTGCTGGCTCACCACCCGGGGCTTGACCTCGATCTGCCCGGCATGGTTGAGCGTGAAACCCGTGACGGCAAACAGCAGCATGCCGATCAGGCACATGGCCGAGCTGACCCAATGCCATTCGTGCAGCGTCTTGAGCCAGTAGGAACGGCGCCGGTTGTCCTGTGGTTTGGTCATTCCTGGAGGGGTGCGCGCAACACGCCGAAGGCGTCGCGCGGGGATGGGAAACCAGGATTCTAGTTGAAGAGAATGAAAACCATTTGCATTTGAACCATCTTTACCTCGGGAAGCGGCCGGGACACGGCACCACCCTGCCCCGCCAGCGCTTGCCCTCCAGGGCGACGCCGCGAAGCGACTGCGCAAGGTGGCTTCATTTCAATCCATGCTCACGTTCGCGTTCTTCACCACCTGCGCCATGCGCGCCAGTTCGCTGCGCATGAAGGCGGTGGATGTTTCGGGCGCTGTGAGCCGGATCTCATAGCCCTGGGCGATCAGCGCGTCGCGCGCCTCGGGCATGGCCAGCGCGTTCTTGAAACCGCTGTGCAGACGCACCAGTTCCGCCTTGGGGATGCCCGCAGGCGCCACGGCAGCGATCCAGCCGTCGAGCTCGTAGCGCGGCAGCCCCTGCTCGGCAATGGTCGGCACGTCGGGCAGCGTGGGCACGCGCGTGGCGGTGCTCACGCCCAGCGCCCGCAGCGCGCCGGCCTTGATGTGCGCAGCGGCCGGCGCCACCGCGACCACACCGAGCTGCACCTGCCCGCCCAGGATGTCGTTCATGAGCGGGCCCATGCCCTTGTAAGGGATGTGCTTGATGTCGAGCTGCGCCTGGTCCACGAACATCGCCGCACCCAGGTGCAGGATGGTGCCGTTGCCCGATGAGCCATAGTTGAGCACGCCCGGCTTGGCCTTGGCCAGGGCGATCAGTTCCTTGACGTTCTTCGCCGGCACCGAGGGGTGGACCACCAGCACGAAGGGCGTGGCGCCGATGATGGTGATGGGCGTGATGTCCTCGATGGAGTCGAACGGGATGTTCTTGTACACACTGGGGTTGACCACGTGGTTGTTGGAGACCACGCCGATCACCGAGCCATCCTTGGGTGCCCGCACCAGTTGCGTGGTGCCGGTGATGCCCCCCGCACCGGGCAGGTTCTCGATCACCACGGGCTGGCCCAGCGCCTTGGACAGGCTGCTGCTGATGGCGCGGATGGCGCCATCCGCGCCCGAGCCAGCCGACAGCGGCAGGATGATGCGCAAGGGCTTGTCGCCCAGCTGGGCCAGCGCCAGGCCCGGTGCCGCGAGCGCAGCAGCGCCCAGGGCCAGGGCGCATCGGCGGGTGGTCGAAGAAAGTGCGTGCATGCTTTGTCTCCTGGGGGGTGAACCGCCGGGCAGCGCGCAGACGGCTGCTGCGCTCATGCCGCCAGGCAGGGGGGGGTGAAATCAGGCCACGGCGGCGGCCGCCTGCAATGCCTGCACCTGGTCGGCGGTGTAGCCCAGGCCGGCGAGCAGTTCGGCCGTGTGCTGGCCCAGCTTCGGTGGGTCCGTGCGCACCGCCATGCGCTGGCCGTCCATGCGCAGCGGCAGCAGCGTCACGCGCGCCGTGCTGCCGGCACGCTCGCCGTCGGGCAGCGTGATGTCGGCCAGGCCGCCGGTGGCGTTCAGGTGCGGGTCGTCGAACAGCTGCTCGGGACGCATGATGGGCGCGAACGGCAGGCCGTGGCGCTCGAAGATGGCCGACAGCTCCTCGGCCGTGTGCAGCGCCAGGCGCCGGCGCAGATCGGGCAGCAGGGTGCCGCGGGCGCGCACGCGGTCATTGTTCAGGGCCAGCGCCGGGTCGGCCTTGAGGTCGGTATAGCCCATGGCATTGCAGAACGTGGCCCACTGCGCATCGCTCACGGCAGCCAGGAAGATCTGCCCGCCGTCCTTCACGCTGAACACGTCGTACACCGCCCAGGAGGAGATGCGCTCGGGCATGGGCGCGGCGGGCTGGCCCGTCACGGCGTACTGCATCATGTGCTGGCCGACCAGGAAGACATTGTTCTCGAACAGGGCCGAATCGACCTCCTGCCCGCGCCCGGTGGCCGCGCGCTGCATCAGCGCCGCCATGGCACCGATGGCGCCGAACATGCCGCCCATGATGTCGTTGACGCTGGTGCCCGCGCGCAGCGGGTCGCCGGGGCGCCCCGTCATGTAGGCCAGGCCGCCCATCATCTGCACCACCTCGTCGAGCGCGGTGCGGTGCTCGTACGGGCCGGGCAGAAAGCCCGTGTGGTTCACATAGACCAGGCGCTCGTTCAGGCGCGACAGCGCGGCATAGTCCAGGCCGTACTTGGCCATCACCCCGGGCTTGAAGTTCTGCGCCACCACGTCGGCCGACGAAGCCAGGCGGATCGCCACCTCCAGGCCTTCGGGCGTGCGCAGGTCCAGCGCAATGCTCTTCTTGTTGCGGTTGAACATGGGGAAGAAGCCGGCCCCCGCGCCCAGCAGGTGGCGCGTGCGGTCGCCATCCACCGGCTCGACCTTGATGACCTCGGCGCCCAGGTCGGCCAGCACCATGCCGCAGGTGGGGCCCATGACCATGTGGGTGAATTCCACCACGCGCAGGCCGGCCAGGGGCAGCGCGGGGGCAGGGACAGAAGAAGGGTTCAAAGGAGCATTCATGGGTCGTGACGATAAATGGTTCAGGCCACCGCCAGTGCCGCAGCGGCTGCATGGGTACGTGGCAGCCCCGCCTGCCACAGCGTGCCGTGCAAGGTCTCACCGGCCAGCCAGCCCTGCACGCGCTGGCGCAGGGCCAGCAGCGCGGGCACATCCAGGCAGGTGGCGACCCCCATGCGTTCGAGCATGAAGGCCAGGTCCTCGGTGGTCACATTGCCACTGGCGCCGGGCGCATGCGGGCAGCCGCCAATGCCGGCCAGGCAGGCATCGAAGCGCGTGATGCCGGTCTGCCATGCGGCGTAGGCGTTGGCCAGGCCCATGCCACGCGTGTCGTGGAAGTGCGCGCAGGCCAGACGCTCGCCCACCAGGGCGCGGGCCTTCTCGAACAGGCGCTGCACGCCGGCCGGGTCGGCATAGCCCACGGTGTCGGCCAGGCTCACGCGGTCGGCACCGGCGTCCAGCAGGGCCTGCATCAGGCGCAGCACCTCGCTCTGGGCCACCTCGCCCTGCAGCGTGCACCCGAAGGCCGTGCCCACACCGCCCTCGATCAGCGTGCGGCTGCCCGAGGCGTCGCGTGCCGCGCGGATGCGCGCCACCTCGGCCACCACCTCGTCGGGTGTCTTGCGCAGATTGGCCAGGCTGTGGGCATGGCTGGCCGACAGGGGCACCACCATCAGGTGGGCGCCGCATTCGATGGCGCGCTCGGCGCCCTTGAGGTTGGGCACCAGCACCGAGGCAGTGAGGCCGGGCAGCGTGAGCGCATGCGCCAGCACCTCGGCCGTGTCGGCCAGTTGGGGCAGGAGGCGTGCGGGCACGAAGGAGCCGACCTCGATCTCGCGCTGGCCAGCGGCATGGGCCGCATCAAGCCACTCGATCTTGTGCGCGGTGGAGACGATGGTGGCAATGCTCTGCAGGCCATCGCGCAGGCCGACCTCGCGGATGACGGCGGTCGCGGGCACAGGGTTCATGGTGTTGTGAGCGGTGTTCATGGCGTGGAGGTATTCTAAAAATTCCACCACGACATATGAACTCAATTTTGGAACTCCTAAAATTCCGAACCGGAATATCTGGAGAAGCACCACCATGCGCCCGCTCGACCTGCAAACCCTCAAACTCTTCGTCGCCGTCTGCGAGCACCGCAACATTGCGCGCGCGGCCGAGCAGGAGTCCATCGTCGGCTCGGCTGTGAGCAAGCGGCTGGCGCAACTGGAAGACACCGTGGGCACAGCACTGCTGGTGCGCAAGCGCCATGGCATGGTGCCCACACTGGCGGGCGAAACCCTGCTGGAGCACGCACGCGCCATGCTCGTCAGCGTGGGCCAGATCGAGCGCGACATGGCCGCCTTTGCCACCGGCATCCGGGGCCATGTGCGGGTGCTGGCGACGGCCTCGGTGCTGGCCGAATCGCTGGCCGAAGACGTGGCGGCCTTTTTGCAGGATCCCGCCCACCGCGACATCCAGATCAGCATGGAGGAACGCGTGAGCCCCGACGTGGTGCGCGGCATCCGCGAGGGCAGCGCCTCCATCGGCATCTGCTGGGATGCGGCCGACCTCACGGGCCTGGCCACCTGCAGCTACCGCCACGACCACCTGGCCATCGTGGCCCATGCCAGCCACCCGGTGGCGCAGCAGACGAGCGTGCGCTTTGCCGACGTGCTGGACCACGAGTTCGTGAGCATGCCCGCCCTGAGCGCCGTGCAACTGCTGCTGACCCGGGCCGCCGCCGTGGAGGGCAAGGCCATGGCGCACCGCGTGCAGGTCTCCAACTTCGACGCCGCCCTGCGCGTGGTGCGCGCCAACCTGGCCATCAGCGTGGTGCCGCGCGAGGTGGCCGCGTCCTTTGCCCAGACCGCGCCGATGCGCATCATCGACCTGTCAGACCCCTGGGCCGACCGCCGCTTTGCCATCTGCTGGCGCAGCCCGCAGGCACTGACCCCGGCGGCCCGCCTGCTGGTGGACCACCTGGCAGCGCGCGGCTGAGCCGCGCAGCCTTGCGAGCGCCGTTCAGGCCGCTGCCGGCCGGCGCGCGACGAGGGAGTACATCAGCGGCATGCGCGCCATGCCGGCGGGCATGCCCCAGCGCCGCCCGCCCAGGTCCTGCATGTCCCCGAAGGCGCGCCAGCCATTCATGTACGGGTACTCCTCGAGCGCCTCGACCTGCAGGCCCGCGGCCAGTAGCGCCGTCACCACACGGCCGACGCCCCAGGCGAACTCGTGGCTGGGGTGGGGGTTGGCGAAAACCTCGGGCGTTGCCGCCTCCTGCCCTTCGCGCGCCGTCTGGGTCTCGCCCACATAGTCGCCCACCCCGGCCTCGTGCACCGGTGCCTCGTTGAAGTAGTCGTAGCGGGCCTGCCACTGTGGATCGAACACCAGCGCGGCGGGGTGGAATTCCACGAAGACGAAGCGCCCGCCCGGTCGCAGCGCCGCCCTGATGCCGCGTGCCCAGCGCGCCAGGTCCGACAGCCAGCAGATGGTGCCGTAGGAGCTGAACACGGTGTCGAACAGCCCACCCGGCCCTGCCGAGGCCGCCAGCCCGTCGAAGTAGTCGTACACATCCGAGCGCACGAACTCGGCGGCAATGCCGCTGGCATCGGACAGCGCCCGGGCGAAGGCAATCGCCTCGTCCGAGATGTCCACACCAGTGACCCGGGCGCCCAGGCGGGCGATGCCCAGGCTGTCCTGCCCGGCATTGCACTGCAGGTGCAGCACGGCCTGGCCGTGCAGGTCGCCGAGCAGCGCGGTTTCCTCCGCAAACAGCGGCGATCCGCCATTCCGGAAAAAGACGGCCTGGTCGCCCTTGTGGCGGTTGTGGGCACGCGTGGCGGCGTTCCAGGACAGCCGGTTGGCCTCGTGCAAGTGCTTGTGTTCCATGGATTCCTCGCAGGGCAACGCAGCCCGATGCCCGGGATGCTACCGGCTCTTGCACGCCGTGGCAGTGCCGCAACACTTCGCAAAAAAGACCCCCTGTTAATGGGGTTGGCGCATGTCAGCGCTGCGTTCAGAGCTATTAAACTTGTAGCAAAATCGTTTCCAAGCTATATTGGCGGCGTCTTGCGGGCAGTGTCCGGCGGGCCGCCACTGTTTTCCATACACACCGCGCGAGGAGAAGCTTGTATGAGCTCCAAGGAAAATTTCGCCATCAACCAGCTGTTCGAGCGGCTGGAATGCCGCTATGCGCTGCGTGTGCTGTGGGCCCTGCGTGACGGACACCCCCAGACCTTTCGGCTGCTGCAGGACAGCGTGGGCGGCATCACCCCCAACACGCTCAACACCCGCATCAAGGAACTGCGCGAGGCCGGCCTGGTCGACCACGGCAGCGACGGCTACACCGTCACCCCCTCGGGCACCGACCTGCTCAAGCGCCTGAGCGACGTGCAGGCCTTCGCCACGCGCTGGGTGGCCAGCCGCGTGAAGAAGCCAGCCGCGTAAAATCAGGCCGTTCGCCAGGGCCAGCGCCCTCCACCAACACCCTTCAACCGGCGTTTTTCCGTTGCAATACCACGGCATACCGCTACCAACTCCATAGCAAACAAGGATTTTCATGGCGTTCACCACCACCGCATCCGGCCTGCAGTACGAAGACACCACCGTAGGCGAAGGCGCAGAAGCCACCAAGGGCCAGAACGTATCGGTGCACTACACCGGCTGGCTCTACAACAACGGCGAACAAGGCGCCAAGTTCGACTCCAGCCGTGACCGCAACGACCCCTTCGAGTTCTCGCTGGGTGCCGGCATGGTCATCAAGGGCTGGGACGAAGGTGTGCAGGGCATGAAGATCGGCGGCCAGCGCACGCTGATCATCCCTGCCGCCCTGGGCTATGGCGCACGCGGCGCTGGCGGCGTGATCCCGCCGAACGCCACGCTCAAGTTCGACGTGGAACTGCTCAAGGTCGGCCGCTGAGGCAAGCGCTTTCGGGCACCACCTGAACGACCAAGCGGCCTGCGGGCCGCTTTTTCATGGCCGGCTGTCACGGCCCTCAGTCAAAAAGGGCCTTGTCGAAGCGCGCAAACTTCGCATCCCCCACCGCCTCGCGGATCTTGGGGGCCAGCGCGGCCAGGTCGGAGAAGCTGCCCGCGCCCTCCACCGCCAGGTTCAGGCGAAAGCCACGCAAGCCCAGGCCGGCGGTGAGTTCGGTGGCAATCGGATAGGCATCCGTGTAGCGCTGCTGGTCCGAGCGGCCACTGCCCTGCACGGCCTCCATGGCCACGGTGGCTTCGTACGAGGTACTTGAGGCCGACGACACGGCATTGGCAGTTGCCACCGCCTGTCCCGTGCCCTTGGCGGCGGCTGCAGCCACGGCAGCGCCTGCGCCGCTGCCGGACTGCGGCTCCAGCAGGCCCAGGGCGATCATGGCCTGCACGTCGTCCTGCGTGATGCCCATGGCCGCCGTGGCCGCCAGCACCTCGCCCGTGGAGCGTTTGCCATCGAACAGGATGAAGGCGGAGCGCTGCCGCGATGTCAAACCACCCTGGCGGTCCTTGAGTGCGTCCTGCCCCGCCTGCGTTTTGACCAAAACCATGACCCTCCCCCGTATTCTTTGATATTGCCCATCGCAGACTGCGCACAGCCCATTCACCACCTCCCGTGGAAGCCGGTTTACAGAGTGTCACGATTAGGGCGCCTTGAAAAGTCGGGTTTTTCCATGCCCCTGCGACCTGTGCCGATTGGGACCGGCCCCAAAGCGCTTCTGGCGCCGTTGCTGCGTCTTGTCGTGCTGCCGGGCTGCCTGACCAGAACCGCTTCGCCGGGCGCAGTGCGGCGCTACATCTCCACGCGCACGCGCGGCAACTCAGGCGCAGGCCGCGTGATGCGACTGACCACCAGCGCCACCAGCAAGCCCGTCGGCACGCCGAACACCCCGGCCGAGATGGGCTGGATGCCGAACCACAGCCCATCGGCCAGCAGCCAGGCCGGCAGCAGCGCCTTCACGGCGCCTACATGCGAGAGCATGTAGTACACCGCCACGCCCAGGCCCGAGAGCATGCCCGCCACCGCCCCCTGGCGCGTGGTGCCGCGCCAGAAGATACCGAGCACCATCACCGGCACGAAGGCCGAGGCCGCCAGCGAGAACGAGGCCGACACCATAGGCAAGATCTCGGCCGGCTTGAGCGCCGCGACGAAGGCCGCCGACAGCGCCACCGCCAGCAGCGCAAACTTGGTGAGGATCACGCGCTGCTCGGGCGAGGCCTCGCGGTCCGACCCCTGGAAGTACAGGTCGCGCACCAGCGCATTGCTGATGGTGAGCAGCAGCCCATCCGCCGTGGACAGCGCCGCCGCCAGCCCGCCCGCCGCCACCAGGCCCGAGACCACGTAGGGCAGACCGCCGAGTTCGGGCGTGGCCAGCATGATCAGGTCGGCCCCCAGGCGGATCTCGCCGAACTGCACGATGCCGTCGCCATTGACGTCCTCAATGGACAGCAGCGAGGCATCCACCCGCGCCCATTGGGCCATCCAGTTGGGCAGCGCCTCGAAGCTGCTGCCCACCAGGTTGTGCATGACCTCGAACTTGACCAGCACCGCGAGCGCCGGCGCACTCAGGTACAGCAGGGCGATGAAGAACAGGGACCAGCCCACCGAGGCCCGCGCACCCGACACGGTGGGCGAGGTGTAGTAGCGCGTGAGCAGGTGCGGCAGCCCGGCCGTGCCCACCATCAGGCAGAACATCAACGCCATGAAGTTGCGCCGGCTCAGGTCGAACTCGCGCTGTTCCTCGGGCGTGCCATCGGGGTCGCCCGCAAAGGCCTGGCTGTGCAGCGGCAGGCCCCCGAGCGGGCGCGTGCGCTCGATGTTCTCCTGCATCTCGCGCGTCCAGCGCTCGCGCGCAGCGGCAGGGTCGCGCGGCAGCGCCGCCAGGTCGCGGCTGGCCAGCACGATCAGGCCGACGTCGGCGTTCTGCGCGCGCAGCGTGCGGATGCGCTCGCGCCCCTTCTCGCGTTCGCGCTCCAGGGCCCCCTCCACGTCCTTCAGGCGCTCTTCGAACTCCTGCGCACGCTGGCGGTAGACCTGCACCACCTGCTGCTCGGCGGGCGAGTCGAGCAACTGCGCCTCCAGGTCGGCGATCTTGGTGATCTGCGCACCGTACACCAGGGGCGCCAGCGGGCTGCCCAGTTGCTTGTAGGCCAGCCAGGACACGGGGATCAGAAAGGCCAGCAGCAGCACCACGTACTGCGCCACCTGGGTCCAGGTGATAGCGCGCATGCCGCCCAGAAAGGAACACAGCAGCACCCCGCCCAGGCCGAGCATGATGCCGATCTCGAACTGCACGCCCGTGAGGCGCGAGGCGATCAGCCCCACGCCGTAGATCTGCGCCACCACATAGGTGAAGGAGCACAGCACGGCCGCCAGCGCCGCGATCACACGGGGCCAGCGCCCGCCAAAACGCACGTGGAAGAAATCGGGCACGGTGTACAGGCCCATGGCCCGAAGGTGCGGTGCGATCAGCATCGCCACCAGGCAAAAGCCCCCCGTCCAGCCCAGCAGGTAGGCCAGGCCGCCGGGCTGGCCGGGCGTGCCCGCAAACCCCTGCAGGTACAGCGCCCCCGAGAGGCTGATGAACGAGGCCGCGCTCATCCAGTCGGCCGCAGCCGCCATGCCGTTGTACATGGGCGGAATGCGCCTGCCGGCGACGTAATACTCCTCGGGGTCCGAAGTGCGGCCATAGACGCCGATGCCGGCATACACCATGACGGTGAGGAACAGAAAGATCGGCCCGATCCAGTGGCGCGACAGCCCCTGGTGCTCGGCCCAGGTCATGAGGGCCAGGAAGCCGAACACCCCGGTGATGTACAGCACCAGAATGCGGTGCAGGCGCCAGGAATAGGCTTTCTCCACCGCACCCGTGCCGGCCCCGGGCGCATGGCCGGAGGGCGCTCCTGCTGGGCCCTGCTTGCGCACGGCGTCAGTCCCTGTCCACAGCAGGCTTGCCTTCCGCTGGCGGGGCGGCTTCCAGCGCCAGGCGGCGCCGTTCGTCCTGCCGCTCGAAGCGGTTCATGGCCCAGGCATACACCACCACGATGGCAATGAACACCAGCACCGCGCCCTGCGCCTCGATCCAGTAGCCCAGCGGCCAGCCGCCCGGAATGAGGAACTGCAGGTCACGCGCGAAATAGGTGGCCACGAAGGACACCAGCACCCAGATGCTCAGCAACCCGGCCTTGAGCCACAGGTGGCGCACGTCGTGCAGGTCGGGCGGAAAAGGGCCTGCAAGCTCGGGCTCGGCAGACTGGGTGGGGGCACGGGGCGGCAAGGGCATCGCGGATCAGCCAGGGCGTTGCATGGATTCCCGTGCCCGTGCCCGCAAGATCTCAGCCCGCAGCCAGTTGCTGCCAGGTGGCCATCACGCTGTCGGGGTTCAGCGAGATGGAGGAGATGCCCTCGGCCGCCAGCCACTGCGCGAAGTCAGGGTGGTCGCTGGGGCCCTGGCCACAGATGCCGATGTACTTGCCCTGGGCCAGGCAGGCCTTGATGGCCTGGTGGATCAGCGCCTGCACAGCGGGGTCGCGTTCATCGAAATCGTGGGCCAGCAGTTCCAGGCCCGAGTCGCGGTCCAGGCCCAGGGTAAGCTGGGTCAGGTCGTTGGAGCCGATGGAGAAGCCGTCGAAGAACTCCAGGAAGCGCTCGGCCAGGATGGCATTGCTCGGCACCTCGCACATCATGATGACCTTGAGGTCGTCCTTGCCGCGCTGCAGGCCGTGCTGGGCCAGCAGCTGCGTCACGCGCTCGGCCTGGCCCAGGGTGCGCACGAAGGGCACCATCACCTGCACGTTGGTCAGGCCCATCTCGTTGCGCACGCGCTTGAGCGCCTCGCACTCCATCGCAAAGGCCTCGCCGAAGTCAGCGCTCAAGTAGCGCGCCGCACCGCGAAAGCCCAGCATCGGGTTTTCTTCCTCGGGCTCGTAGCGGCTGCCGCCGATGAGCTTGCGGTACTCATTGCTCTTGAAGTCCGACAGGCGCACGATCACCGGCTTGGGGTAGAAGGCTGCGGCGATGGTGGCCACGCCTTCGGCGACCTTGTCCACGTAGAAGGCGCGCGGGCTCGCATGGCCGCGGGCCACGGATTCCACTGCCTTTTTCAGGTCGGCGTCGATCTGCGGGTAGTCCAGGATCGCCTTGGGGTGCACGCCGATGTTGTTGTTGATGATGAACTCCAGGCGCGCCAGGCCCACGCCTTCGTTGGGCAGCTGGCAGAAGTCGAAGGCCAGCTGGGGGTTGCCGACGTTCATCATGATCTTGGTTTGGATGCTGGGCATCTCGCCGCGCTGCACCTCGGTGACCTCGGTTTCGAGCAGGCCATCGTAGATGTGGCCGGTGTCGCCTTCGGCGCAGCTCACCGTGACCAGCGTGCCGTCCTTGAGCAGCTCGGTTGCGTCACCACAGCCCACCACGGCCGGGATGCCCAGTTCGCGCGCGATGATGGCCGCGTGGCAGGTGCGGCCGCCGCGGTTGGTGACGATGGCGCTGGCGCGCTTCATCACCGGTTCCCAGTTGGGGTCGGTCATGTCGGTCACCAGCACGTCGCCGGGCTGCACCTTGTCCATCTCGGCAATGTTGTGCACCAGGCGCACGGGGCCGGTGCCGATCTTCTGGCCGATGGCACGGCCCTCGGCCAGCACGGTGCCCTGGCCCTTGAGCTTGTAGCGCATCTCGGCCTGGCCCTTGGACTGGCTCTTCACGGTCTCGGGACGCGCCTGCAGGATGTAGAGCAGGCCGTCGGTGCCGTCCTTGCCCCATTCGATGTCCATCGGGCGGCCATAGTGCTGCTCGATCACCAGCGCATAGTGCGCCAGCTGCTGCACGTCGGCGTCGGTCAGCGAGTAGCGGTTGCGCTGCTCGGTGGGCACGTCGGTGGTCTTGACCAGCTTGCCCGACGCGGCCTTTTCCTCGGCCGTGGAGAACACCATCTGCACCAGCTTGCTGCCCAGGTTGCGGCGGATCACGGCCTTCTTGCCAGCCTGGAGCATGGGCTTGTGCACATAGAACTCGTCGGGGTTCACGGCGCCCTGCACCACGGTCTCGCCCAGGCCGTAGCTGCTGGTGATGAAGACGACTTCTTCGAAGCCCGATTCGGTATCGATGGTGAACATCACGCCCGCAGCACCCAGGTCGGAGCGCACCATGCGCTGCACGCCGGCCGACAGGGCCACCACGTCGTGGGCAAAGCCCTTGTGCACGCGGTAGGAGATGGCGCGGTCGTTGTACAGGGAGGCGAACACCTCCTTCATCTTGTGCAGCACGTCGTCGATGCCCACCACGTTCAGGAAGGTCTCCTGCTGCCCGGCGAACGATGCGTCTGGCAGATCCTCGGCCGTGGCGGACGAGCGCACGGCGAAGCTGGCCTGCGGGTTGCCGGCGGACAGGGTGGCAAAGGCTTCGCCAATGGCTTTTTGCAGATCGGCCGGGAAGGGCTGGGCCTCGACCATGGCGCGGATCTCCGCGCCCACGCGGGCCAGAGCGCGCACGTCTTCGGTATC
This sequence comes from Acidovorax sp., assembly GCF_034519795.1. Lineage (GTDB taxonomy): Bacteria > Pseudomonadota > Gammaproteobacteria > Burkholderiales > Burkholderiaceae_C > Acidovorax. Next base: position 18,633 of record NZ_JAXHOB010000022.1, on the reverse strand, counting down.
GAGGCTCGCGAGCTTGGCGCTGATCTTGTCGGCCAGGCCATCGTGGGCCAGGAATTCGCGGAAGGCGTGGGCCGTGGTGGCAAAGCCGGTGGGCACGCGCACACCCTCGGGCAGTTGGGAGATCATTTCGCCGAGGGAGGCGTTTTTACCGCCCACCGACTCGACATCGGTCATTCTCAGGTTTTCAAACGGTACGACCAGGGCGGTCGGGCTGAAAAGTGCAGACATGGGAAAGCTCCAGAAGTTGAAACCGGGTCGTCTGCGCGCCCGCTCCCACAAGGGAGCACCGTGGGGCGAGCTGCCATGCACTGGCGGTGGCTTTGTCGTTGTGGTTGTAGGCCGACGAAGTGCATGGTTGAGAAATTTGGATAATTGACACAATTGTAGGCCGGCCGGCCCAGCCACGGGCAGGAACCTGTTTACGATGCCTGTAGTCCCGGGTATTACAACGGCCAAGGCCCCCACATTCCCCTTCCCGCCCATCCAAAGGCGCCTGCACGGCCATCACCGGCCGGTGGACAGGCCCCAGCACCGAAAGGCCCTGCCCCATGCACACGCGCACCGTATTCTTCGTCTCGGACGGCACCGGCATCACGGCAGAAACCTTCGGCAATGCCATCCTGGCCCAGTTCGAGATGAAACCGCGCCATGTGCGCCTGCCCTTCATCGACAGCGTGGACAAGGCGCACCAGACGGTGCGCCAGATCAACCACACGGCCGAGATCGAGGGCAAGAAGCCCATCGTCTTCACCACGCTGGTCAACATGGAGGTGCTGCGCGTCATCCAGGAGGGCTGCCGTGGCATGCTGCTGGACATGTTCGGCACCTTCGTGCACCCGCTGGAAGAGGAGCTCGGCATCAAGTCCCACCACCGCGTGGGCCGCTTCAGTGACGTGAGCCGCAGCAAGGAGTACACCGACCGCATCGAGGCCATCAATTTCAGCCTGGCGCACGACGACGGCCAGAGCAACCGCGACCTGGCCGGCGCCGATGTGATCCTGGTGGGCGTGAGCCGCAGCGGCAAGACCCCCACCAGCCTGTACCTGGCCATGCAGTACGGCATGAAGGCGGCCAACTACCCGCTGATCCCCGAGGATTTCGAGCGCCGCCAGTTGCCGCCCGCGCTGGAGCCGCACCGCAAGAAGATCTTCGGCCTGACCATCCAGCCCGAGCGCCTGTCCGAGATCCGCAACGAGCGCCGGCCCAACTCCAAGTACGCCGACCTGGTCAACTGCCGCCACGAGGTGGCCGAGGCCGAGGCCATGATGCGCCGCGCCGGCATCCGCTGGCTGTCCACCACCACCAAGTCGATCGAAGAGATCGCCACCACCATCCTGCAGGAAATCCGCCCGGAACGGCTGGTGTACTGAGCCTCCAACAAAAAGCCCCGGCCATGGGCTGGCAGGGGCTTCGCGTGAACAGGGGTCTCCCCCGGTTGGCGCCTTACTTCAGCGCAAAACGCACATTCGCCGGCTTCTTGCCTGGCAGGGTCACCAGCGCCACCACCTTGGTGCCCGCCGCGACCTTGAACGTGCCCTTGGCTTCGAGCCTGCCCTCGCCTACCGGCACCAGCACGGCCTCGGACTTTTCGGTGCCGTTGAGCAGCGTGAGCTTGGCGCCCACGCCCTGGGAACTGGCCGGTTTGCCGTGGTCGCGCAGGTGCAGGGTGATCACGTCGGGCCGTGCCACCAGTTCGTAGTCCATGTCGTGCGTGCCGGCCACGATGCCGCCGTGCTGCGGCTTGTGGTCGTCGCCATGGGTGTGGTCTCCGGCAGCGAATGCTGCGCCAGAGAGGGCCAGGGCCAGCGTGGCCAGGAGGTACTTGGTTTTCATGGGTGTCCTTTCAAACGGTTGACGGAAACAGGGGAAAAGCTCAGAAGGCCTCGGCGTTCTTGTCGTCCAGCAGGCGTTCGGCGTCACGGCGGCCGAACAACCAGAACAGGGCCGGGGTCAGGAAGGTGTCAAGCAGGGTCGAACTGATCAGGCCCGAGAAGATCACCACCGCCACCGGGTGCAATATCTCGGTGCCGGGGCGCTCGGCCTCCAGCAGCAGCGGGGCCAGCGCGAAGGCGGTGACCAGGGCCGTCATGAGCACGGGGGAGAGGCGTTCGAGCGAGCCGCGCACGATCATGGCGTGGTCGAAGTTCTCGCCCTCCACGCGCATCAGGTTCAGGTAGTGGCTGACCTTCAGGATGCCGTTGCGCACCGAGATGCCCGCCAGCGTGATGAAGCCGATCAGCGCCGCCACCGACAGCGGTTGCCCCGAAATCCACAGCCCCAGCACGGCGCCCACCAGCGCCAGCGGGATGTTGGCCATGATCAGCGCCGACAGCGTGGCCGAGCGGTAGCGCGTGTACAGCACCACGAACATCAGCACCAGCGAGACGATGGCCAGCATGCCCACCAGGCGGCTGGCCTCCTCCTGGGCCTGGAACTGGCCGCCCAGGGTGATGAAGTAGCCGTCCGGCAGGCGCGTCTCGCCCACCACCTTGCGGATGTCGGCCACCACGTCGGACAGCGCCCGGCCCTGCGCGTTGGCCGAGAGCACGATGCGGCGCTTGCCGTCGTCCCGGCTGATCTGGTTGGGGCCGTCGCCGTCCTCGATGCTCGCAAGGCGCGACAGCGGCACGCGCCCGCGCGGGGTCTCGATCATGATCTGCGCCAGGCCTTCGAGTGAGCGCGCGCTCTCGGGCAGGCGAACCACCAGCGCAAAGCGCCGGCTGCCCTCCACGATCTGCGTGACTTTCTCGCCCTCCACCAGGCCCTGCAGCGTGGCCAGCACCTGCGCGGCCGGCACGCCGTACTGTGCGGCGGCGGCATGGTCCACGCGCACGGTGATCTGCGGCGCCAGCACCTGCTTTTCCACCTCCAGGTCGGCCAGGCCGTCGATGCTGGCCAAGCGCGCGCGCAGCGCATCGGCCTGGCCGCGCAGGGTGTCGAGGTCTTCGCCGAAGAGCTTGATCGCGATCTGCGAGCGCACCCCCGAGAGCATGTGGTCGATGCGGTGCGAGATCGGCTGGCCGATGGCGATGGCCGCCGGCATCTGCGCCAGCCGGCTGCGGATGTCGGCCTGCACCTCGGCCATGCTGCGTTTGAGCTCGGCCGCGGGCAGCAGGCCCACGTCGAGCTCGCTCACGTGCACGCCCTCGGCATGTTCGTCCAGCTCGGCCCGGCCGCTGCGCCGGCCCACATGCGTGACCTCGGGCACCTGGCGCACCAGCACCTCGGCCTGGCTGGCCAGTGCGGCCGACTCGGCCAGCGTCACGCCCGGGTTCAGGCGCATGCCGATGAGCAGCGTGCCCTCGTTGAACGGCGGCAAAAAGGTGGTCGGAAAGAACGGCACGGCCGCCACCGACAGCACCACCGCCACCGCGCTCACGGCCAGGGCCACACGCGGCCGCGCCAGCACGCCCAGCAGCCCGCTGCGGTAGCGCGACTTGAGCCAGGCCACCACGCGCGTGTCGCCATGGTCCAGGTTCTTCATGCGCGGCAGCAGGTAGAAGGCCAGCACCGGCGTGACCGTGACCGACACCAGCAGCGATGCCACGGTGGAGACGATGAAGGCGATGCCCAGCGGCACGAACAACCGCCCCTCGATGCCCGGCAGCGCAAACAGCGGCAGGAACACCAGCACGATGATGGCCGTGGCGTAGAGGATGCCCGAGCGCACCTCCATCGACGCGAGCTTGACCACCTCGATGGGATGCAGGCGGTGGTTCGGGTGCTTCTCGCGGTCCATCTTCAGGCGGCGCAGCACGTTCTCCACGTCCACCACCGCATCGTCCACCAGGCCGCCAATGGCAATGGCCAGTCCGCCCAGCGTCATGGTGTTGATCGACAGGCCGAAGTACTTGAACACCAGCGCCGTGATGAAGATCGACACGGGGATGGCCGTGAGCGCGATCACCGTGGGCCTGAGCGTGCCGAGGAACACGAACAGGATCACCGCCACGAACACCGAGGCACCCATGAGCTTGCCCTGCAAGGTGGTGACCGAGGCCTCGATGAAGCTCGCCTGGCGGAAGGTGACGCGCGGCGCCTCCATGCCCGCGGGCAGCGACTTCTTCAGATCGCCCAGCGCTGCCTCGATGCTGCGCGTGAGCGCAATCGTGTCGGCCGTGGGCTGCTTCTGGATACCCAGGATCACGGCGGGCTTGCCCTCGAAGCCCGCGTCGCCGCGCTTGAGGGCCGCGGCAAACGTCACCTCGGCCACCTGGCGCAGCAGCACGGGCTGGCCGTTCTTGGCGGTGAGCGCCAGGTTCTGCAGGTCTTCCAGCCGCGAGGTGCGGCCCAGGTGGCGTATCAAGTACTCGCGCCCGTTGAGCTCCAGAAAGCCCCCCGAGGTATTGGCCGAAAAGCCCTTGAGCGCGCCCGTGAGCTGGTCGTGCGTGATGCCCAGCTCGGCCATGCGCGCCGTCTGCGGCTGCACCTGGAACTGGCGCACCTCGCCGCCAATGGGGATCACCTGCGCCACGCCGGCAATCGCCAGCAGGCGCGGGCGCAGCACCCAGTCGGCGTACTCGCGCACGGCCATGGGCGTGGTGCGCTGCACGTCGATGGGGATCGCCACCTGCATGATCTCGCCCATGATGGAGCTGATGGGCCCCATGCGCGGTGTCACGCCCACGGGCAACCCCTCCTCCATGGACGACAGGCGCTCGGACACCATCTGGCGCGCACTGAAGATGTCCGTGCTCCAGTCGAAGGTGACGTAGATGAAGGACAGGCCCGCACTGGAGGTGGAGCGCACGCTCTCCACGCCGGGCAGGCCGTTCATGGTCGTCTCCAGCGGGAAGGTGATGAGCTGCTCCACCTCCTCGGCGGCCATGCCGCCGGCCTCGGTCATCAGCGTGACGGTGGGCTTGTTGAGATCGGGGAACACGTCCACCGGCGTGCGCGAGAGCGTGAAGGCGCCATAGGCCATGAGCACGCCGGCCGCGATGAGCACCAGCAGCCGGTTGGCCAGGCTGTTTTCGAGTAGCCACTTGAACATGGTGCTGGCTCCTAGCGGACCTGGTTGATCAGCGTGGCGCCCTGCGTGGCCACGCGGTCACCGGCCTTGAGGCCCGAGGTCACGGCCACCGAGGTGCCGTCCAGCGGCACGTAGGTGACCACCCGGGGCACGAAGCGCTCGGGCGCCTCCTTGACCCAGACAATGGTCTGGTTCGCGGGGTTGCGCAGCAGCGAGGCCACGGGCACCTGCACGCCAGCAGCCTGCTCGGTGGACTGCACGAACACGCGCACGGGCTGGCCCAGGGCCAGGGTGCCCAGCACCGCCGAGTCACCGGCAAACTGCAGCGGCAGCGCCTGGTCGCGCAGGCTGCGCGCCGCCCCCAGAAAGCGCAGCGGCACGCGCTGCCCGCCCACCGCCAGCGCGGCACCGGCCACGCTGTGGGCCTGCGCCGTGTCGTAGGCCAGGGCCTCCACACGCAGGCGCGCGGGATCCACCACCTCGAACAGCAGCTCGCGCGCATCCACCACCTGGCCCGCCACCGCGTTCGCCGACGCAATCACTCCCGAGACCGGCGCCACCAGCGCATCACGGGTCGCCAGGCCAGCCCCCACGGCGCCCAGGCGCTGGGTCAGGCTTTGCAGCTCGCTTTCGGCCGCCTCGATGTCCTTGCGCGGCACGGTGTCCGCCAGGTCCTTCAAACGCGCCACGCGCCGTGCCGCCAGATCGCGCGCAGCGCGCAGCTCGGCCTGCTGGGCCATCTGGTTGGAGCGCTCGATGGCGCCCGCCGTGGGCACCACATAGGCCAGCACCTCGCCCTTGCGCACCGCCTGGCCCACACCGGGCAGGCCCTTGGGCCCGGCCTCCAGTCGGCCGGCCAGCGCAGCCTGCACCTTGCCGCCGGCATTGGGGTCCATCATCACCGTGCCGGCCAGTTCGAAGGCCTTGGGGTGCCGGCCTTCGGCCGCCACCAGGGTGCGCACGCCCAGCTGGCGCTGCGCGGGCTTGGGTAAAAACACACTGCCATCGGGCTGGCGCTTGGGGCCATTGCCATCGGCGGCGGCAGGGGCGTCGCCATGGTCATGGCCTTCGCCGGCCATAGCACTCTGCGGAGCGTACAGGCCGGCGGCCACCAGCAAGGCGGCCAGGGTGCGGATCGCAAGGGAGTGCTTCATGCGGCACCTCCCACGCGGGCGGCGCGGCCACGCCGCAGACCCCACACGGCGCCCAGGGCCAGCAGCACGGCGCCCACGGCACCGGCCACCAGCGCGTTGCGCCGGCCCGCAGGCTCGGCATGGGCATGCGCAGCGGCATGCACATCGATCTCGCCAGCCAGCAGGTCTGTCTCGGTGCCGGCCACCACGGTGGCCGTGACGGGGCTCACGCCCTCGGCCAGCGGCGCGGCCAGAGCGGCCTGGAACTCGCCCTCTGCGACGCGGGTGAGGGTCACGCGCGCACCGGCAATGTCCAGCTCCAGCTGGGCCTCCTTCACGGGGCTGTTGTCGCCCGCATGGTCGAGGTAGAGCGCCAGCTTTTGCCCGTCGAGCACGCCGACCAGTTCAAACAGGTCGGAGGTGGCGGCAAAGCGCGGCAGGGCCGGGCCGGCGGCGGTGGCCGGTGCCTCGCCATGGTTGTGGCCATCGTCGGCCAGTGCCCACAGGGGCGTGAGGCCCAACACCAGGGCCAAGCCCAGTGCGGAAAAAAGAGAAGGGAGTTGCATGGTGATCACAAAAATGGTGTCGAGATAGGTAGGCTGCTCATTGCGGCAGCAGGCCCATGGCCTGGCGCAGGGTGGAGACAGCGGCTGCGGCATCGATGCGGGCACGCGCCCACTGGCGCTCGGCCTGCACGGCCTCGAGCTCCACGCGCAGGCGCGTGGGCCAGTCGGCCTCGCCCAGGCGGAAGGCCTTGTCGATGAAGCCGCGCGTGTCACGCGCCAGTACCGCATGGCGGGCCATGGCCTCGCGCTGGGCCTGCGTGGCCTTCACACGCGCCGTGGCGGCAGCCACCTCGGCAGCCAGACGGTCCTGCTCCACGCGGGCGCGCACCTCGGCATCGAGCGCGTCGGCGCGTGCGGCGATCTCCTTGGCGCGCGCCCGGTCGCCGCCGCCCAGGGGAACGCGCAGCCCGACGGTGAAACTTTGCAGATAGCGCTCGCCCGCCTGCTCACGCCCGCGCGTGGCGGCCACGGTCAACTCGGGGTTGGCGCGGGTCTGCACGGCAGCCAGGTCGGCGGCGCGGCGCGCCACCTCGGCCTGGTCCTGCCAATCGGCCACGGCGGGGTGGTCGGCGGGCAGGCCGGCGCCGGGCACGGCCTCGGGCTCTGCCCCGTCGGCCAGCTCCACGCCGCCACTCCAGACAGCCAGGGCCGCCTGCGCCACATCGCGCGCTCCGGTGGCTTCGGCCACGGCGGCTTCGGCCTGGGCCACGGCGCCGTTGGCCTGGGTCTGGTCGGCAAGCGACATGTCGCCGGCCTGGAAGCGCCGGGCCACGTCGGCCGCCAGGCGCTGGGCGTTCTGCAGCCGGTCCTGCGCCAGGCCCAGTTCCGCCTGCGCACGCTGCAGGGCCCACCAGGCCTCGCGCACGCTGGCGGCCAGTTGCAGCTGCGCGGTCAGGCGGCGGCTTTCCACGGCCTTGATTTCCGCGTCGCCCAGCGCGGCCTTGCGTGCGCGCTCGCCGGGCAACCACAGCGGCAGGGCCACGCCCAGCTCGACCTCGCGGTTGCCCTGGTTGCTGCCGGGGCGGTCGGTCTTGGTGGACAGCTCCAGCGCGGCGGGCTCGGCCGTCCAGGACGCAGTGCCGCTGCGCGCCGCCTGCGCCGATTCGCGCCGCAGCGCGGCCGACTGGGCCTCGGGCTGGCGCTCCCAGGCCCTGTCGAACAAGGCCTTGAGCGTGAGGGGTGGGGCCGGCGATGCTGCCGGTGCTTGGGCCAGCGCTGCACCAGTGGCCAGCGCCCACCCCATCGCCACGGCCATCATGGACAACCGTGGTGTGTATTTTCTTCTCGTTCGTTGCATCCGATTCCTCTGCAGTGGTGTGAACCACGGGGTTGAAATCGGCAAGGCACGATGCCGGGTGCGCATGCGCGCACCGCTGCTACCCGCAAAGGCCGCGTGGAATCGTCAGGAAGGGGCTACCCGGTGCCCCGCCTCGCCGCTCAGGCGAGGACGGACCAGTTGGGGCGTTCGGGGCGGGAGAGGGGTGGGTGGACCCAGGCCGGCGCCGCCTGGGACGCAGGGCGGCCCACCGACACCACGATGGCCTGGGCGCTGGCGCTCAGCGCCATGCCGCTGCCCGCACCGTGGCAGGCATGGCAGTCCATGTCGGCCGTGCCGGTGGTGGCCAGGGCTCTGTGGTCGGGCGTTTCGTCGGCCTTGGATGGCTCGGCCGATGCATCGGCCTGGTGCTCATGCACATGGTGGCCGAAATGCGAGGCCTGCGGCGCGGCCTCGTGCCCGCAGTACGGCGATGCCGCGGCCCAGATGGACTGGAGCGGCATGAACAGCAGCAGGAAGACGAGGAGCAGGCGGCGCATGGTGTGCGCGCATTCTAGTGACAAGATCGCGCGGCGCAGCATGCGCCACTGCGCATATCCCCATGGGGCCAAGGGCAAGACTGCGGCAGATGACCAAATCGTCATGTCGGCTTCATCCCGCCGCCACGAGAAACTGCGGCGTGCCATCGCTGGCGCGCACTTCGGAGCACTGCACGCCCCACACACGCGCAATCGCCGCGGCGTCCAGCGCCTGCTCGGTGGGCCCCACGTCGCAGCGCCCCGCGCCCATCAGCACCACGTCGTGCGCATAGCGCAGCGCCAGGTTCAGGTCGTGCAGCACCGCGACCACACCAATGCCCTGCTCCACCGCCCAGCGGCGCACCAGGGCCATGGCCTGGTGCTGGTGCGCCAGGTCGAGCGCGGCAGTGGGTTCGTCGAGCAGCAGCCAGCGTGTGGCGCCGTCAGGCCGGGGCTCCCAGATCTGGGCCAGCGCACGGGCCAGGTGGGCGCGTGCGCGCTCACCGCCCGAGAGGGTGTTCACGCAGCGCTGCGCCAGATGGGCCACGCCCGTCGCTTCCATGGCATCGTGGGCGATGCGCGTCTCCTGTCGGCTGGGCGACTGGCGGTGGGGAAAGCGCCCCATCTCCACGACCTCCTGCACCGTGAAGTCGAAGGCCACGGCCGTCTCCTGCGGCAGCACGGCGCGCAGGCGCGCCAGCTCGGGCGCGGCAATGGCCGAGAGCGCCCGGCCCCCGAGGCCCACCGAGCCCGAGCGCGGCGCGCGCTGGCCCGACAGCATGGACAGCAGCGTGGACTTGCCCGCCCCATTGGGCCCGAGGATGGCCGTGACGCGGCCGGGCGCCAGGTGCGCATGCACGGTGGCCAGGAGCGGACGCCCCGCCAAGCCGACCCCCAGTTGATCGCACACCAGCGGATCGCCGGGGTGGAGCAGGCTGGCGCTCATACCTTGCTCCTGAACTGGCGCAGCATGGCGAGGAACAGCGGCACGCCGATGAAGGCCGTGAGCACCCCCAGCGGCAGCTCGGCCGGCTTGACGATTGTGCGCGCCACCACGTCGGCCGCCAGCACCAGCGTGGCGCCCAGCAGGGCCGAGCACGGCAGCACCACGCGGTGGTCCGGCCCGGCCACGAGGCGCACCCAGTGCGGCGCCACCAGGCCGATGAAACCGATGATGCCGGTGGCCGCGGTCACGGCACCCACGGCCAATGCCGTCACCAGCACGGCCAGGCGCTTGGTGCGTTCCACCGGCACGCCGAGCAGCGCGGCCTGCGCCTCACCGAGGGCAATCGCATTGAGCGGGCGCGCCAGCGCCAGGCCCAGGCCGCAGGCCACCGCGACCACGCTGCCCACCAGGGCCACAGCGCTCCAGCGCGCACCGCCCAGGCTGCCCAGCAGCCACATCTGGATATTGCGCAACTGCTCGTCGGTGGAGATGAAATTGAGGTAGCCGATCCCCGCCAGCGCCAGCGCATTGACGGCTACACCGGCCAGCAGCATCAGCCCCATGCGTGTGCCGCCATCGGCCTGCGCCAGGCCGTAGATGAGCGCGGTGACCACCAGGCCGCCGCCAAAGGCCATGAGCACCAGGGTCCAACTGCCCAAGGTGCGCGGCAGGTCGGGCAGAAAGTGCATGCCCAGCACGATGGCCAGGGCCGCCGCCAGCGCGGCGCCGCTGCTCACGCCGATGAGGCCGGGGTCGGCCAGCGGGTTGCGGAACAGCCCCTGCATCAGCGCGCCGGCCAGGCCCAGGCCCGCCCCGGCGGCCACGCCCATCAGCAGGCGCGGCAGGCGGATGTTGACGAACACCAGGTACTCGGGCGCATGCTCGGGGGCGGGCACGGCACCCACGGCCTGCAGCAGCACCTGCCACAACTGGGCCGGAGCGATGGCGTAGGCGCCCTGCGTGCTGCCCCAGACAAAGGCCAGCAGCACCAGCGCGAGACCCAGCGCCAGCGCGGTGCGCGGGGACAGGCGCCCCGGGGTGCGCCGCACCAGGGGCTGCACGGCTGCCAACCCGCTCACGCGGTGATCGCCTGCATGCGCGCCTGGATCTCCCGCACGGTGCCAGGCAGGCGCGGCCCGAAGCCGAGCAGTTGGCTGGCCTCCATCGTCACCAGGGCCTTGCGGCGGAAGGCGGGGGTAAGCGCCAACTCGGGCCGCTGCCAGAACGCCGCCTCGCCGCCCAGCGCCTCGATGCCCTGCGTGCTGTTGAGCAGCACCTCGGGCGCGGCGCTGGCCATGGCTTCGGCCGTGAGCGGGCGGTAGCCCGCGAACTGGGTGATGGCGTTGGTGCCGCCGGCAAAGCGGATCAGCGCATCGGCCGCCGTGCCGGTGCCCGCCACCATGGGGCTGCCACTGTGCGAAAGAATGAAGATCGCGCGCGGGCGCCGTGCGGCAGTGGCCACGCTCTTTTGCACCGCCGCCCACTGGGCGTCGAGGTCGGTCTGCAGGGCGGCGGCCTCGCGTTCGCGGCCCGCCACGCGGCCCACGGCAGCCACCTTGCGCTGCACCTCGTCCCAGGTGTGGTCGGCCTTGACCAGCTCCACGCGCACACCGGCGCTGCGCACCTGGTCCAGCACCACGGGCGGCCCTGCCTCGGTGGTGCCCACCACGGCGTCGGGCCTGAGGGACAGCAGCCCCTCGGCCGAAAGCTGACGCATGTAGCCGACCTTGGCGGTCTTGAGCGCGGCCTCGGGGAACAGGCTGGTGGTGTCGGTGCCCACCAGTTGGGCCTGAGCGCCCAGCAGATAGACCACCTCGGTCAGCGCGCCGCCCAGCGAGACGATGCGCGCAGCACCCGCTGCATGGGCCCGGCCCAGCGCGAAGGACAGCGGCAACGCCGCAGCACCGCGCAGCAGATGGCGGCGTTCGATCCAACCGGTATCACGCGGCATGGGCCAGTTCCTGCAATCGCGGCAGGCGCGCCGCCAGATCGCGCCAGCCCTGCAGCTCGGCCTGGCCGGGCTTGCGCGCGCCAAAGAACATGGCCATCAGCTCGCCCGCATGGTCGAAGGCCTCGACCGAGGTCACCACGCCGTCGGCCGTGGGTTTTTCCACCAGCCACACGCTGGCCACCATGTCGGTGCGCAGGTGCAGGTTGAAACCGGGGTCGAGCACATTGATCCACTGCGCTCCGGGTGTGTCCAGTGGTTTGATGTTGTTCACGGGGCCGGTATGGATTTGGATGCAGCCACCGCTGCTGACGAAAACCATGATGGGCAGGCCGCCCGCGGCCGCCTCCTGCAGCACGGCGGTGACGGACTCCTTCGCCAGGCGCCAGGCAAACCGCCCCTCGACCAGGCGAAAGCTCTGCTGGCGCTCCACCGCGAACTTCTTCGTGAGGCCGAAGAACTCGTGCGTGTCCTGCATCGCGGCCCAGGCCTCGCGCAGGCCGGCGGCGTCGATCTCGGCATCGGGGCGCGGCACTTCGGCCAGCGGCGCGGCGCCGAACACATAGCCTGCGCTCGGCAGCGCAAAGCGCTGCACCACGGCATCGAGCGCGGCCAGGTCGGAGGCGTCACGCGTGAACACTTTGTGCACCGCACGCCCATGGGCGTTGAAGAACTGCAGGCTGCGCTGGGGCGCGCGCGCCGGGTCGCTGGCGGCCTCGGTCACGGCAAAGCCCGCATGCCACTGCGCGAAGAACAGGCGCAGGTCGATGTCCTCGCCCAGCGCCAGGCCCACCGGGCCGGTGGCCGAAATCTTGGTGTAGATACCGGTCTTCTCGTGCACCACGCCTTCATTGCGCGTCAGCGCCATCAGCGGGCCGCAAGCCTCCAGCGACTGCAGCAGCTGCAGCCACGAGCCCTGCAGAGGCACGGCCTTGAGCGGGTATGCGTGCTCGCCCGCGTGGGCCGCGATGGCCGCACCTTCGGACAGGCCCAGCGCTTCGGCGGCATCCTTGGCCCGCTTGCCCGTGGCGCGCACGGCGGCGAACTGCTCGCGGATGGCGGGCGCGGTCTGCAGGCGCATGCCGTTCGGGTCGGCGTTGTTCGTCATCAGTACCTCGCTCATTGCACGGTCTCCGGTGCGGTCAGCCACAGCGCGCGGCGCTGCTCGGCGGCCGACAGGGCCGCATTCGCGGCATCGCCCCCCTGCCCTGCACCCTGCTGGGCCCAGCGGCCCTGCAGGCTCCAGACCACGGTGCGAAAGTGCGGCGTGAAGCCCTCGGCGTCGGCCAGCATCTGCAGGTTGGCGGTGATCTTGCGGCCCATCGCATCGCGGTGGCTGTCGCAGCACGCCTGCACATAGCCCGTCATCAGGGCCAGGGTGCCGGCCAGCAGCGCCTCGGCGCAGGGCAGGCTGTATTCCTCGTCGCAGTGGGCGCCGGAGGCGGGGGTATCCGGCATATCGTTGGCGTGGCTCATGGTCTGTCTCCTTCCGCGGTGGGTTTGAGAAAGTGGCTCAGAAATCCGCCACCAGCGAGACGCGCACGGCGCGGCCCGGCTGGCTGTAGGCGTCGATGAAGCTGGCGTTGGCGGCCAGGCCGCGCACGTCGGCCCAGCGCCAGTGCTTCTTGTCGGTCAGGTTGTAGATGCCGGCATTCAGGCGCAGGTCCTTGCGGATGCGCCACTGGCCCGACAGGTCCAGCACCGTGTACGAGGGCGTGAGGTACTGCGTGCTGCCCGTGGCCAGGGTCACGTCCTCGGCCTTCTTGGCGGCAGCGTGCGTCATGTCCAGGCGCACCATGAAGGCGCTGGTGTCATAGCGCACACCGGCCGTCAGGCGCGATGGGTCCACGGTGTTGACCGGCTTGCCGGTGGCGGTGTCGCGCCCGCGCGTCTGGCCGTAGGCGAACGGCGTGCTCCACTGGCCGCCGGCGAGGCTGCCCCAGCGCACGTCGCCCTTGATCTCGAAGCCGTTGAGCTTGACGCGGCCGATGTTGACCGACTGGAACACCAGCGGGTTGCCCGGCGCGCCGGTGCCACCCACCTGGCGCAGGTCCTCGATGAAGTCCTTGTAGCGGCCGGTGAAGGCGGCCGCCTCGATGGACAGTGCGTCCATGCGGCCGCGCACGCCGACCTCGAAGTTCTGGCTCTTCTCGGGCTTGAGGTTGCCGTTGGGCACCGTCTTGTAGTTGCTGACCGGGTTCTCGAAGAAGGCGTTGACCTGGCCGGCGTTGGGCGCACGGAAGCCCGCCGCGTAGTTGCCGAACACGCTCCAGGCATCGGTGGCGCGGTACAGCACGCCGAGCTTGGGCGATGTGGCATTGCCCGACAGCGAGACCGCCTGCGCGCCGAAGCCGCTCTGCTCGGCCTTGATGCGGAAGGTGTCGAAGCGCACGCCGGGCGTCACGCTCCAGGGGCCGTTCACGATCTCGTCCTGCACATACAGGGCGGTGCTGGTTTCGGTGGTATCGGGAAAGCGCTTGAGCGGGAAGGTCTCGCCCACGGGCGGCGTCACGCCGTCCTGCAGGTTGGTGACCTTGGCAGACGCATGGTCGATGCCGTAGGTGATCTTCTGCACCCAGTTGCCGCCCGTGCGCAGCACCTTGCTGCCCTGCACATTGGCCTGCCAGCTGCGCTCGTCGTAGGTCACGTCGCGCACACGGTCGGCGGCGGTGCTGCGGTCCTCGAAGGCGTACTCGCGCGAATGCGCGTCCTGAAAACTCAGGGTGGCCTTCACATCGTCGGCGAAGCCTGCGTTCAGGCGCCAGTGGCCTTCCCACGTGGCACGCGTGCGCTGCATGTCGGTGGAAGAATGGGACGACAGCGTGGACGTGGCCGCCAGCGGCGGCTTGGCGCGCGCGGTGAGCAGCTCGTAATCCGAGGTCTTGTCCACGTGCTCCAGCGTGAACACATGGCGCTGACCGCCGCCAGGCGTGAGCACCACCTTGCCCAGCAGCGCACCGCACTGGTCCTTCTGCGGGTTGGGCAAGGTGCGGTCAGCGTTGGCCGCAGCGTTGGTACCCATGTTGTCGAGCTCGCGGGCGCGGTTCACGCTGCCGCTGACCAGCCACTGCACCGTGTCGTTGACGCGGCCGGCCACCGTGGCGCCCAGGCGCTTTCCATGGTCGTCGCCGTCGTAGCCTGCGCTCACCTGGCCGCCCAGGGTCTTGCCGTCCTGGAGGAAATTCTCGGGGTCCACGGTGATGAAGTTCACCAGGCCGGCCATGCCGTCCGAGCCGTACAGGGCCGAAGTGGCGCCGCGCACCACCTCGATGCGCTGCAGCAGGCCCATGTCCAGGTAGTCGCGGCCGAAGGCGTTGGCGCTGAACACGTAGCTGCGCGGCAGGCGGATGCCGTCCACCATCATCAACACGCGGTTGCCGTCCAGGCCGCGGATGTTGAAGCCCGCGTTCTGCTCGCGGCCCGTGGAGCCGCTGGCCAGCGAAAAGCGCGCGGGAGAGCGCGTGACGGAGACATTGGGCAGCTCGCGCACCGCATCGCGGATATCGCGCACCTGGCCTTCTTCGAGCATGCGTGCATTGATCACGTCGATGCTCATCGGCAGCTCGTCGGGGTTCTGCTCGCTGCGCGAGCCGCTGATCACCACCTCCCTGAGCGCGGGACCTGCCGCCACGAGCTGCGCGTCAGCCGTGGCCTGCGCATGGGCGCCGGTGAAGGAGGCACACGCCAGCGCGGCCAGCCAGGCCAGCGGACGGAGTGCGAAACGGGGGAATTGGTCGATTGGTTGCGCCACGGCAGGAAACCCTTTTTCTCTGAGACGGATGGAAACAGAGCTGGCTTCGGACGCCGGGAGGCCCCTTTCCAAGGGCTGGCAATGGCTGGCTACAGGCGCATTATATGAGAATAATTATCAATACGAATTGAATCTGAGCATTGCCCAGTCCATAAAGCAGAAACGGGAGCCCGAAGGCTCCCGTTCATTCCATGCTGGGCCTGCAGGTTCACGCAGCCACGGCCTCGGGCACTGCCTCCGCCGTTGTCTTGGCCAGCACCGGCATGCGGATCAGGTGGTCGAAGGCGGCCAGGGCAGCCTTGGAGCCATCGCCTGCGGCAATGACGATCTGCTTGAACGGCACCGTGGTGCAGTCGCCTGCTGCGAACACGCCGGGCAGGTTGGTGCGGCCATGCGAGTCGACGATGACCTCGCCGAACCTGGACAGCTCCACCGTGCCCTTGAGCCATTCGGTGTTGGGCACCAGGCCGATCTGCACGAACACGCCTTCGAGCGGTACCAGGTGCTCTTCACCCGTCGCCCGGTCCTTGTACTTGAGGCCATTGACCTTGCCGTCGGCACCGGTGATCTCGGTGGTCTGTGCGTTGGTGTGGATGCTCACGTTGGGCAGGCTCTTGAGCTTGTTGACCAGCACGGCGTCGGCCTTGAGCTGGTCGGCGAACTCGACCAGCGTGACATGCGCCACCAGGCCGGCCAGGTCGATGGCGGCCTCGACACCCGAGTTGCCGCCGCCGATCACCGCCGTGCGCTTGCCCTTGAACAGCGGGCCATCGCAGTGCGGGCAGTAGGCCACGCCCTTGTTCTTGTACTCGGCTTCGCCGGGCACATTGACGTTGCGCCAGCGCGCGCCGGTGGACAGGATCACCGTCTTGGACTGCAGCGTGGCGCCGTTGGCCAGTTGCACGCCGATCAGGCCGCCGGGCTCGCTGGCGGGGATCAGCTTGTCGGCGCGCTGCAGGTTCATGATGTCCACGTCGTAGGCACGGGTGTGGGCTTCCAGGGCAGCGGCGAACTTGGGGCCGTCGGTCTCCAGCACCGAGATGTAGTTCTCGATGGCCAGCGTGTCGTTCACCTGGCCGCCGAAGCGCTCGGCCGCCACGCCGGTGCGGATACCCTTGCGGGCAGCGTACACCGCAGCGGCGGCGCCGGCAGGGCCGCCGCCGACGATGAGCACGTCATAGGGCGCCTTGGCCGACAGCTTGGCCGCGTCGCGGGCAGCAGCGCCAGTGTCGAGCTTGGCGATGATCTCCTCGACCGACATGCGGCCCGAAGCGAAAACCTTGCCGTTCATGAACACCATGGGCACGGCCATGATCTCGCGGTCGGCCACTTCCTGCTGGAAGGCACCGCCCTCGACCACGGTGGTCTTGATCCTGGGGTTGAAGATGGACATGAGCGACAGCGCCTGCACCACGTCCGGGCAGTTGTGGCAGGTCAGGCTCATGTAGACGTCGAACTCGAAGTCGCCATCCAGCGCGGCGATCTGCTCGATCACCTCGGGTTCGACCTTGGGCGGGTGGCCGCCGGTCCACAGCAGGGCCAGCACCAGCGAAGTGAATTCATGGCCCAGGGGCAGGCCGGCAAAGCGCAGCGAATTCGTGCTGCCCACGCGCTGCAGGCTGAACGAGGGCTTGCGCGCATCCTGGCCGTCGGTGCGCAGGCTGATCTTGTCGCTGCGCAGGGACTGGATGGTGGTCAACAGCTCCAGCATCTCGCGCGAGGTGGGGCTGTCGTCCAGGGAGGCCACCAGTTCGAACGGCTGCGTCACGCGCTCCAGGTAGGCGGCAAGCTGGGTCTTGAGTTGGTCGTCGAGCATGGTGGTGTCCTTTCGAGTTCTGGCTTGTAGGGTGGGGGCCAAGGCGGCTTGTGGCAAGCCTGGGTCCGCAACAGAGCGTAAAAAATGGGCGAAAAAAAGCCGGACGGCATGGCGCACGCGCGCCATGACGCTGTCCGGCTGGGGAGCGGCCCCAAGGCCGCTCTGCCGATGCAATCAGCCGATCAGATCTTGCCGACCAGGTCCAGCGAAGGAGCCAGGGTCTTGGCGCCGTCGTTCCACTTGGCGGGGCACACTTCACCGGGGTGGGCGGCGGTGTACTGGGCCGCCTTGAGCTTGCGCACGGTTTCCTTGACGTCGCGGGCGATTTCGTTGGAATGCACTTCGGCGGTCTTGATGATGCCGTCGGGGTTGATCACGAAGGTGCCGCGCAGTGCCAGGCCTTCTTCAGCGATGTGCACGCCGAAGGCGTTGGTCAGCTGGTGCGTTGGGTCGCCGACCAGGGGGAACTTGGCCTTGCCCACGGCGGGCGAGGTTTCGTGCCAGACCTTGTGCGAGAAATGCGTGTCGGTGGTGACGATGTAGACCTCGGTGCCGGCCTTCTGGAACTCGGGGTAGTTGTCGGCAGCGTCTTCGATTTCGGTGGGGCAGTTGAAGGTGAACGCGGCAGGCATGAAGATCAGCACGGACCACTTGCCCTTGAGATCGGCTTCGGTCAGGTCGATGAACTCGCCCTTGCCATTGCGGTTGACGAAAGCGGTGGTCTTGAAGGGTTGAACTTGCGTGTTGATCAGGGACATTGCTGTTTCCTTAAGGGTGGTTGAACTGACTACGGAATGAAGTTTAGGCCTTCTGAGGCCATCAATCCAATTAATTGATTTGATTGAATCAATTGCCTATGACTATACTAAGAAACCCGGCCCTGCGTCTGTTGCGGGTTGAAAGCGGCTGTTTCAAAGGCGTCCGGGCTCCCATCCCGGACTGTGGCCCCGTTCTGTGAAACCCTGGCGAACGTCTGCAGCCCCCTGCCGGTCGCCTGCGGCGGGACGCACCGGCCACAAACGCGAACACAACTCAGCATCACACGCAGCCAATACACAAGTAAGGGGGCTTGCCTTGCACGCAGGCCTTCGCCTTACGACAATCAGCGGCGAAACAACATAACAAGGAGTCTCCCCATGCAAGGCGACGCACAGGTCATCGGCCATCTGCAGGCCCAGCTCAAGAACGAGCTCACTGCCATCAACCAGTACTTCCTGCACTACCGCATGCTCAAGCACTGGGGCTTCGACAAGCTGGCCAAGAAGGAGTATTCCGAGTCCATCGGCGAGATGAAGCATGCCGACGTGCTCATGGACCGCATCTTCATGCTCGACGGCCTGCCCAACCTGCAGGACCTGGCCAAGCTGCAGGTCGGCGAAGACGTGCCGGAGATCCTGGCCTGCGACCTGAGCTCCGAAAAGGGTGCCCAGGCCACCATCAAGGACGGCATTGCCCACTGCGAGACCGTGCGCGACTACGTCTCGCGCGACATCCTGCAAAAGATCCTCGACGACACCGAGGAGCACATCGACTTCCTGGAAACCCAGATCGAGCTGATCGCAAAGGTCGGCCTGCAGAACTACCTGCAGTCCCAGATGAGCGAAGAGGACTGAGCTTCTCCCATTCACGAGTCGCCCCGCGAACACAAGAAGAAGCAGACTCGGCCATAAAAAGACGGACGAATCAGCGCCAACGTCCAACACCCAC
>NZ_JAXHOB010000020.1:0-995131 GCF_034519795.1 Acidovorax sp. | reverse complement strand
GCGAACAAGTGAAGGCCGAGCTGGCCGAAGCGATCCACACCGGCAACCTGTCGGCCCACGACGAGTCGGGGCGCCTGCTGGTGGTGTACCCCGAGCGCGCTACG
This sequence comes from Acidovorax sp., assembly GCF_034519795.1. Lineage (GTDB taxonomy): Bacteria > Pseudomonadota > Gammaproteobacteria > Burkholderiales > Burkholderiaceae_C > Acidovorax. The sequence continues at coordinate 995,027 of NZ_JAXHOB010000020.1, read as the reverse complement.
CCGCCCCGATCGCCCAAGCGGGCAAAAGCCGCACCGAAGTGCAGGCCGAACTGGCCGAAGCGCTTCGCACCGGCAACGTGGTGGCCCAGGGCGAAGTGAGCGAGAAGCTGAAGACCTGCACCCCGGCACCTACCCGACCAGCCGCACCGTCAACGCGCAAGCCGCCGGTCAGGCCAACGCCGTTCGCTGACGCGCCGCGGGCATCTGCCCAGCCTGCCCGCCATGGCCCTGCTCGCCCGAGCAGGGCGTACTTCCAGAGCCCAAGTTGCCGGGCCGCCAGGTCCTTCATGATCTCCTCGGCACCGCCGCCGATCATCATGACCTTCACTTCGCGGTAGATGCGTTCGCTCACGGTGCCGCGCATGTAGCCCATGCCACCCAAAAACTGCACGGCGGGGTCCGCCGAAGTGCATGGTCTGCGTGGCGTGGTTCTTGAGCAGGCAGACCTGGGCCACCCACTCGGCGCCCCCCCCCCCCCCGTGTGGCCTGCATCGGCCTGCGCGCCGACCGCGTCCAGCCAGGCCGGGTGCTGGGGATGCGCATCTGCATGTCCACCAGCTTGTGGCGTATCACCTGGTGCGCCACCAGCGGTGCGCCAAAGGTCTTGCGCTGGCGCGCCCAGGCCAAAGCCTCGTCGTAGCAGGCCTCGGCAAAGCCCAGGGCCGATGCGGCCAAGCCAAAGCGCTCGGCATTGAAGTTGCCCATGATGATCCGGAAGCCATCGCCCTCGGCCCCCAGGCGGTAGCGAGCGGGAACGCGCACCGTCAAAGCGCAGGTGCGCCGTGTCCGAGCACAGCCAGCCCATCTTGGCCAGTGCGCTGCGCGACAGGCCCGCACTGTCGCCGGGCACCAGCAACATCGACAGGCCGCCACTGCCCCGGCTGCCAGCCTCGCCCGTGCGCACGGCCACGGTGATCCAGTCGGCGCGCATGCCCGAGGTGATGAACACCTTCTCGCCGTTGATCACATACTCGTCGCCCTCGCGCCGCGCGGTGGTCGCCAGCTGCGCCACGTCGGATCCGCCGCCGGGTTCGGTGATAGCCAGGGCCGCAATCCGCTCGCCCGCCAGCACGGGCGGGATCACCTCGGCTTGCTGCACCGCATAGCGTGCCATGCGCCAACACGGGGGGCAATCCAATGTTGTGCGACAGCAGGCTGGCCAGCACACCGCCGCTGGTGCCGTAGCGGCCCAGGGCCTGCCACAGCGGCAGAGGCGCAGCGCCCACGGCGGCAGGCGTGCCGCCGTACTGCTCGGGGTAGCCCAGGCCCAGCAGGCCCAGGCAAGCCGGCCGCGCGGCGCGTACAGCGTGCGCGGGAATTCACCCGCCGCGTCCCAGGCGTCCACATGGGGCGCGATGCCCGGTACGGGCAAAGCGGCGTACCGTGTCGGTGAGGGCGCCACGGTCCTCGTCGGTCACAGCCGCTGGGGCAAGCGTGGGTCATCCCTCCTGGGGTGCTGGCCGCAAAAGCGGGCCAGCACCTGGCCGGGCGACACCTGCTGGCCCACGACCACCAGCAGCTCGGCCACCGTGGCGGCGGCAGGGCAGGCCGGGCTGTGCTCCAGCTTCATGGATTCGAGCACCACCACCGTGGCGCCCGCCTGCAGGGCCTCGCCGGCAGACAGGGGCATGCACGGCCAGCAGCCTGCCCGTTGAAGGGGGCGCGCAGCTCGCGGGCACCGCCGGCCGCTGCCGGCCGGCGGCCGCCGCACGAGGCGTTCCTCAGGCGTCCAGCCACACTTCTCCGGCTACCAGCGAGCCACCCCCGCCGCCGAGCTGCCAATGCCAGCGCGGCACACCGCCCTGGGCCTATACCCGGCCTGGGCCTTGCCAGCCCCACCATAGGGCGCATTGCGCCGCGCGCCCCGGCACCCAGGGTGTGCACCTGGAAGCTTCGTGCGTGAGCGCGTCGAGCTGCACCCGCACCCGTGCCGGCGCCGGCTTTCACGCACGGCCAGCGCCAGGATGGCGCCGCCTGGCGTGCGCCAGCGCAGGCTGCGCACGGGGCTGGGCAGGGCAGGGGCCGGTGCCGCCATGGCGCAGGGCAGCGAACACGGCCGCCACCTGGGCGTCGGGCCCCTGGGCTGCAGTGCGGCGCGCAGTGCAGCGATCGTGCGCGAGAAAGGGCACGCGCGCCTGGCCTGCGCGGAACTGTGGATGGCCCAGGCAGGCCGCCAGAAAAGCGCGGTTGCTCGGCAGGCCGAGCAGTGTGGTGCCGGTCAGCGCGCGCACCAGCGCATCGATGGCGTCGCCGCGCGTGGCCGCATGCACGATGAGCTTGCCCAGCATGGCGTCGTAGTGGGGCGTGACCTCGGTACCTTCCTCCAGCGCATGGTCAAAGCGCAACCCGCCCAGGAGCGCACGTTCGAAAGAGGTGGCCGACGGCGCGGCGAAGTGCAGCACGCGCCCGGTGTGTGGCGTGAAGTGGGCGTCTTCCGCGCACAGCCGCACTTCGATGGCATGGCCCTGCAAGGCCACCTGGTCCTGCCTAAGGGGCAGGGGCTCGCCGCGTGCCACGCGGATCTGCCACTCCACCAGATCCAGCCCGGTGAGTGCTTCGGTCACCGGATGCTCCACCTGCAGGCGGGTGTTCATCTCCATCAGGTAGAAATTGCCGGGCTGACCAGGGTTCTCTTCATCGAGCAGGAACTCCACGGTGCCGGCACCCACGTACCCCGCCGCCTGGGCCAGCGCCACGGCGCAGGCGCCCATGCGCTCGCGCAACGCAGCGTCCACCGCCGGGCTCGGCGATTCCTCGATGAGCTTCTGGTGGCGCCGTTGCACCGAGCAATCGCGCTCGCCCAGGTGGATGCAGTGGCCGTGCGCATCGGCAAACACCTGCACTTCCACATGCCGCGGGCTGAGCAGGGCGCGTTCGATCAGCAGGTCGCCATTGCCAAAGCCCGCCAGCGCTTCGGAGCGGGCACTGACCAATGCGGCGGTCAAATGCGATGCATCGGCCACCAGCCGCATGCCGCGCCCGCCGCCGCCGGCCACGGCCTTCACCATCAGCGGAAAGCCGATGCGCTCAGCCTCTGCTCCAAAGCGCTCCTCGCTTTGGTCGCTGCCCGCATAGCCCGGCAGGCAGGGCACGCCCTGGGCCTGGGCCAGCGCCTTGGCGCCGGCCTTGCTGCCCAGTGCGCGGATGGCTGCGGGCGGCGGGCCGATCCAGGTAAGGCCAGCATCCACCACGGCCTGCGCAAACTCGGCGTTCTCGCTCAGAAAGCCATAGCCCGGGTGCACCGCATCGGCACCCGTGGCGCGTGCTGCCGCCAGCAGCTTGTCGATGCGCAGGTAGCTGTCGGCACTGGCGCTGCCGCCCAGTGCCCAAACGGCCTGGGTGGCCTCGCGCACGTGCAGGGCCAGGGCATCGGGGTCGGAGTACACGGCCACGGTGGAGATGCCCATGGCGTGTGCCGGTGTGCAGGAGGCGCCCGGGCGATCTCTCCCCGATTGGCAATGAGTTATTTTTTCATGCCACAGCGCTCTTCCCAGGGCGGGTGCCTTGCGGGCCGAAGGCGCGCAGGCCCTGCGGCGCCTTCCGGCCCCGCGCAGCGCGGCGCAAACAGGTGGGCGGCATCGTCGAGCAGGGCGGGCAGCGGGGGCGCGCTTTGCACCTGCAGCAGCAGGTGTTTGGTGGCGGCAACCGCGCCCGGCTGGGGCGCGGTAGCCCGCAAGCAAGCGTTGGGCCTGCACGGCTTCGTCCATCGCGCCGTCGACCACTACGGCGTTCACCAGACCGGCGGCCTGTGCCTGCGCGGCCACTAACCAGCGCGCACCGCTGAGCAAGAACGCCGGGCCGCCGCGTCGCCAAGGCCTCGCCCCACCAAGACGGCGCAATCTGCGCGGGCAGCCAGCCCCAGCGTGACCTCGGGTGCGCCGAACTGGGCGTCGGCATCGGCCAGCACCAGGTCGCCGCAGCAGGCCAGGCCCAGGCCGCCGCCCATGGCCGCGCCTTCCGCCGCAACCACCAGCCACTGGGGCAGGCCGCACAGCGCCTGCAGCAATGCGCCGAAGCGGCGATTCAGCGGCACCAGCGGGTCGGGCACGCCCGCATCGAGCGGCTGGCCGATGGCCTTGGCAAAGCCGCCCAGGCTGCCGCCCGCGCAGAAGTGCCCACCCGCGCCGCGCAACACCACACCACGCAGCGCGCCATCGCTCTGGGCGCGCGTGCAGGCGCCGAGCAGGGCGTCCACCATGGCATCGGTCAGCGCATTGCGGCTGGCCGGGTCGTTGAGGGTCCAGGTCTCGCAGAACAGGTCGGCACCCAGCGGCGCGCGGTCGATCAGCAGGGGTATCGTGCATGCGCAGGCCTGTCGTCAGTGGATGGCGGCTGTTTCTCCCGAGCCCTTTGGCAATGCCCATGGTCTTGGCCAGGATGCCCAGCATCACCTCGTCGGCCCCGCCGCCGATGGAAGCCAGGCGCCCGTCGCGGAACATGCGCGAGACCTTGTTCTCCAGGGTGAAGCCCATGCCGCCCCAGAACTGCAGGCAGGTGTCGGGCACCTCGCGGTTCAGGCGGCCAGCCTTGAGCTTGGCCATGGAGGCCAGTTCCAGCACGTCTTGCCCGCCCACGTAGAGTTCGCAGGCGCGGTAGGTCAGCGCGCGCAGCGCCTCGACCTCGGTCTTGAGCTCGGCCAGCTTGAACTGCACCCACTGCTGGTCGGCCAGCGCACCGCCAAAGAGCTTGCGCTCCTGCGCCCACTCTATCGTCCAGCCAATGCAGTTGTTCAGTGCCTCCAGCGTGCTCGAAGCGCACCACAGCCGCTCTTCCTGGAACTGCTGCATCTGGTAGATGAAGCCCTGGCCCTCGGCGCCAATGCGGTAGCGCTGCGGCACGCGCACCTCGTCGAAGTAGAGCAGGCCCGTGTCGCTGCTGTGCATGCCGATCTTGCGGATCTTCTGCGCCACCTCTACGCCCTTGGTGAGCTGGCCGCCGGGGCCGTCGCGCAGGGGCACCATCACCAGGCTCTTGTTGCGGTGCACGGGGCCTTCGCCGGTGTTGACCAGCATGCACATCCAGTCGGCCTGCAGGCTGTTGGTGATCCACATCTTCTGGCCGCTGATCACGTAGTCGTCGCCATCCTTGCGCGCCGTGGTCTTGATGCCCGACACGTCGCTGCCGGCAGCGGGCTCGCTCACACCGATGCAGCCCACTGTGTCGCCCGCGATGGCCGGGGCCAGGAAGTCTCGCTTGAGCTCCTCGCTGCCATGTCGCGCGAGGGCCGGCGTACACATGTCCGTCTGCACGCCAATGGCCATGGGCACGCCACCGCAATGCACATGGCCCAGTGTCTCGGCCATGGCCACGGAGTAGGAGTAGTCCAGGCCCGAGCCACCGTATTCCTCGGGCTTGCACAGGCCCAGCAGGCCGAGTTGGCCCATCTTCTTGAAGACCTCGTGCGCGGGGAAGATCTCGGCCGCCTCCCACTCGTCCACATGGGGGTTGATCTCCTCGTCAATGAAGCGCTTGAGGGTCTTCTGGATCTCGCGGTGCTCGTGCGTGAACTGCATGGTGTGTCTCCGTTGATTTTTGTGTGGGGTCCCCTCCCTGGAGCCTGTCGGGCTTTCCCTCCTTCCCCAGCCACCGCGTGACAATCAGTGGACTCCTTAAATATCACCCGCCTACCCTTCGTCACCGTTACCGCCAGACCTCCTTCCTCTCCACCCTCCGTGCGGTGTTCCGGCCAATCACCTGCGCCGTGTGGAGGTCATCGAGCAGTGAGCGCCTCCCGCCAACGGCGGACGCGGCCGGCGGCGCATCCCCTCGGTCTTCTGGCTTGCTGTTACGGCTACGCCAGCGGCGGCATCCACCGCAAGATCGAGCGGGCGACCTATGACTCGGTGGCGTTTCGGCTTCGTGGCGGCCAACACGCACCCGACCACGACACGCTGGCCACGTTCGCCGGCGCTTTCTCAAGCAGTCGAGGAGCTGTTCGTGCAGGTGCTGGTGCTGGCGCGCGAGATGAAGCTGCTCAAGCTCGGGCACATCGCGCTGGACGGCACCAAGATCGAGGCCAACGCCAGCAAGCACAAGGCGCTGTCGTGGGCGCACGCCAACAAGATCGAAGCGCAGCTGCGCCAGGAGGTGCAGACCCTGCTGGCGCTGGCCGAGAGCAGCGACGCCCGGCGGTGCCCGACGGCATGGACGTGCCCGCCGAGATAGCCCGGCGCAGACCGCCTAGCGCCTCGCGCAGGCCAAGGCCAGATCGAGCAGCGCGCGGCCGAGCGCCACAGCCGAGCGCAGGCGTTGGCCAAACCACCAAGCGCCAGGCCCAGCGCGAGGCGGGCAAGAGCCGCGTGGCAGGAGCCCCAGCCGCCCCGCTGGCCCCAAGGACACCGATCAGGTCAACCTACGGACGAAGAGTCGCGCATCATGCCCGTCTCTGGCGGGGCTTCGAGCAAAGCTACAACGCCAAGCGGCGTGGACACGACACGATGATGGTGATCACAGCGCACGACCAGGCCTGCAACGACAAGCGCGAAGTCGTGCCCACGCTCGAGCGATCAAGGCCTGCCCGAGGGTGGGCCAGGTGCAGACCTCATCGCCGACAACGGCTTCTTCAGCCAGGCCAACGTCTGGCCTGCGCCAGCGGCATCGAGCCGCTGCTGGCCATCAAACGGGAGTCTCATCACCAGCCGGTGATGGAGCGATTTGCCCCAGACCCCCAGCCCCACAGACCGACGATCCCGGCCGCATGGTTCACCGGCTGTCAACACAGGCGGGCAAGGCGCTGTACAATTCGCAAGCAGACGTCGAGCCCGTTTGGGATCATCAAGCGGATGGGCTGGCCCAGAGAGCATGCGCGGGCTGGACAAGGCGCAAGGCGAATGGAACTGGTGACCATGGCTTGGAACATCAAGCGCATGCACGTGCTGCGAGCAGCGTGGGGCCCACCAGTGCAAGAGGAAGGGAAAGCGCGTCTACATGCGGGCAACCCCGAACTGCATGGGGTGTAGCTGGCGCGCCTGTGCATCGGCGCAGGTGGCCAGGCACAGGGCCAGCACGGCGCGCGTGTCGCGCGGGTCGATCACGCCGTCGTCAAGCAGCAGGCCGCTGGTGTAGAAGGCATCGGCCTGGGCTTCGAACATGGCCACGATCTTGTCGAACTGGGCCTGCGACTCGGTCGGGTCGGGCGTGATGCCTTTGCGCGCCAGCGCCGCCTCGGTCACGATCTGCATGGTGCGCGCGGCCTGCTCGCCGCCCATCACGGCCGTCTTGGCGCCGGGCCAGCTGAACAGGAAGCGCGGCGCATAGCCGCGCCCGCACATGCCGTAGTTGCCCGCGCCAAAGCTGGCGCCGCACTGGATGGTGATCTGCGGCACCGTGGCGTTGGCCACGGCCTGGATCATCTTGCTGCCGTGCTTGATCATGCCGCCCTGCTCGCTGTCCTTGCCCACCATGTAGCCGGTGGTGTTCTGCAGGTAGACGATGGGGTGGCCCAGCTGGCACATCCACTGGATGAAGTGCGCCGCCTTGTTGGCCCCCGCCACATCGATGGGGCCGTTGTTGGTGATGAAGCCCACGGGGCGGCCATCGATGCGCGCCTGCGCGCACACCGTCGCCATGCCGTAGCGCGCCTTGAATTCGAGCAGCTCGGAGCCATCGGCGAGGCGCGCGATCACCTCGCGCATGTCCACGGGCTGGCGCAGGTCGTCGGGCATCAGGGCCAGCAGGTCATCTGCGCCCAGCGTCGGAGCTGGGGCGGTGGACGTTGAACGGGGGGGCGCCCATCCCGATGCCTCGACGATGGCGCGGGCCATGCCAATGGCCTCGCGGTCATCCAGTGCCAGGTACTCGCCCAGGCCCGAGATACTGGTGTGCATCTCGGCACCGCCCAGTTCCTCTTCGGTGGCGATCTCTCCCGTGGCGGCCTTGAGCAACGGCGGCCCGGCCAAGAAGGCGCGCGAGCGCCCCTGCACCATGATCACCACGTCCGACAGGCCTGGCATGTAGGCGCCGCCCGCCGTGCCCGAGCCATGCTGCACGGTGATCACCGGAATGCCGGCTGCCGAGAGCCGCGCCAGGTTGCGAAACAGGCTGCCGCCATGCACAAAACCCTCGACCCGGTAGCGCATGAGATTGGCGCCCGCGCTCTCCACCAGATGCACAAAGGGCAGGCGGTTGTGCAGCGCGATCTCCTGCACGCGCAATATCTTCTCCAGCCCCATGGGCTGGATGGCGCCGGCCTCGATGCCCGAGTCGCTGGCCACCACCATGCAGCGCACGCCCGACACCATGCCGATACCAGCGAGGATGCCGCCGCCAGGAACGGATTGGGCCGGGTCTTTCGTGTCCTGCAGATAGCCCGCCAGCGTGGCCAGGGGCAGCCAGGGCGAGCCGGCATCGAGCAGCAGGGCCACGCGCTGGCGCGGCAGCAACTGGCCGCGCTTGTCGAACTGCGGCAGGGAGCGGGCCGAGGCGGCCGCAGCGCGGTCTTCGAGTGCCCGCAGGGCTTCCAGGCGCGCCAGTTGGGCGCTGCGCCGCCGCTGCGCGTCGGGCGCCAAGGCATTGAAGCGCGAGGCGAAGACGGTCATGGCGCTGTCTCCGGCGGCTGCTGCGGCTGCGCCGCAAACACGCGCGGCACCTGCGCGCGGTGAAAGCCCTCGAATGGCTTGACAGCGGGCCGCTGCTGCGTGGCTTCGCCAGGTACCTGCATGGGCCAGCCCAGGCGCGCCTGGGGCCGTGCGCCATCGACGCGCAGTGTGGTCCCGCTGATGAAGCTGGCTGCAGGGCTCAGCAAAAAGACGATGGCTGCCGAGACCTCGGCCTCGGTGCCGAAGCGCCCCAGTGGCACGGTGTGGCGCATGGCGCGCAGCATGTCGGCGGCAGCGGGCGGGTAGTTGTCCATGCCGCTCGATGCGATGTAGCCGGGTGCCACGGCATTCACGCGCACGCCGCTGCCGGCCCATTCGAGCGCAGCGGTTTCGGTGAAGCTGACCATGCCGGCACGCGCCGCGCCGCTGTGGCCCATGCCCGGCATGGAGCCCCACATGTCGGCCACGATGTTGACGATGCTGCCGCCCTGGGCCTGCATCCACTGCCGGTGGCACTCGCGCGCCATCAAAAAGCCGCCAGTGAGGTTGGTGTTCAGCACCGCCTCCCAACCCTTGGCGGAGATGCTGGCCAGCGGCGCCATGAACTGGCCGCCCGCGTTGTTCACCAGCGCGTCGATGCGGCCATGCTCGGCCAGGGCCTGCTGCACCACGATGGCCACGGCCTCCTCGGAGCGGATATCGCAGGCATGCCAGGAGGCCAGCCCGCCGTCCGCCGTGATCTCGGTCTGCACGGCCTGGAGTTTGTCGGCCTTGCGCCCGACCAGCACCACCTGCGCACCCAGCCGCGCCAGTTCGTGCGCCGTGCAGCGGCCTATGCCCGACCCGCCGCCGGTGACGATCACCACCCGCCCCGCGAACAGGCCGGGTGCGAACACGCTCTGGTACATGGCTCAGGCCTCCCGTATGAACAGTGCGAGCGCCTCGCCGGTCAGCTCGTCCAGCGACTTGCCACCCTTGGGGGCAAACCACTGCACGGCCCAGTTCAGTGCGCCGAAAAGAAACAGGCGGGCCACGCCCGGGGTGGCCTGCAGTGCGCCCTGCCGTGACAGGGCTTCGAGCGTGGGCATCCAGGCGGCCTCGTAGGCGTCCTTGACGCGGGCGATCCCCTTGCGCTGCGCGGGCGTCAGGGAACGCCATTCGTACAGCATCACCGGGATGAAGCCACTGCGCGGGCCGAGCAATATCTCGAAATGGTGGCGAATCAGCACCCGCAGCTGCTCATGCGGCGTGGCACCCGCTGGCAGGGCGGCCATTGCCTGCTGCTGGCTCTGCAGGGCCATGACCATGCCTTCGTTCATGACCGCATGGAGCAACGCCCCCTTGCTCTCGAAATGGTAGAAGGGCGAGCCGCTGTGCATGCCTGCTGCCGCCGCAATGTCGCGCGTGGTGGTGGCCGCAAACCCCTTGGTCAGAAACAGCCGGGCAGCGCCGTCCATGAGCTTGCGGCGGCGGTTGCCGTCATCGACCTCTTCGGCCGTCTTGCGCGGGCGGCCCCGGGGGCGCCGGGGTTCGTCGGCTGCAGCGGCCGGGGCCTTGCGGGTGCGGGCAATGGGCGTGGATGGGGCTTCAGGGGGCTTGGGGGCAGGGGAGCGTTTGCGCCGGGTCGCGGGGGATTCCATGCACTGCACGATAGCAAAACACTTTATTTTTAGCAAGCAAGTGCTTTGTAAAAATAGAGCACGCTCTGGCAAGCTGGTGCCCTGATGGTTGAGGCCAATCGAAACGGCTGGGTGCCGCAAATTTGTTCCCAATCGTTGATCCACCCATCAAGTTGAAACAGCCGAGCGAAGATGAAATGCAGGATTTGCATCGTTCTGTTTGCTTCGTTGGTTTAATGACCCTAAAAGCTGTCTTTGCTGATTTGGTGGGCCAGGGGTAGGGCAAGGCATATCCCCTACGCTTCGCGTTCCATTCAAAGAGAGGCAGGTTTCATGAACACTTACGGCATTGCCCGCTGGGCACGTGGCGCCATCGTCACTGCGTCCGCCGCCCTGGCGCTGGGCGCGCAAGCGCAGGTCATCGATTTCTCCGGCACCCGCGGCGCGGGCGTCAACCAGACGGACGTGCTGCTGGAAAACCTGCGCCTCCTGGTGCCGGTGGCCAACCCGCAGCAGCCGGGCACCACGACCACGGTGGAGTCCAACTACAACATCCTGTTCCGCTTCGACCCTGCCACCTTGCACCTGGTGCCGGTGGGTCTGCAGCAGACCGGCGGGTCGGGCTCGGTGCAGTGCGCCACGGCCCAGGTGACGGTGTTCGATGCGTTGCGCGGCGCGAACCAGCCCCTGGCCAATGCGTCGGTGACGCTGGGCACGCGCTCGGCCACCACCAATGCCCAGGGCGTGGCCTCGTTCGCGGGGCTGGCGCAGGGCTTCTTCACGGTGACCACGACGGCACCCAACTACTCGCCCGCCAACCAGACGGTGCTGCTCAACTGCGCTGCCCCCAACCAGGTGGCGGTGGCCCTGTCGCCCGCCAGTGGCAGTGCCGGCGGCCTGGCGGCCGGCCAGTTCCGCACCATACTGACCTGGGGCGAGAACCCGCGCGACCTGGATTCGCACCTGACGGGCCCCACGGCCAATGGGACCGATCGCTGGCATGTGTACTTCGCTGCCAAGAATGCGGGTGACATGTGCGCCCTGGACGTGGACGACATCTCCTCCTACGGCCCGGAAACGGTGACCTGCCCACCTACGGCCAGCACGGGTGGCGCGTTGCGCCCGGGCGTCTACCGCTATTCGGTGCACCACTATGCGGGCTCGGGCAACCTCGGCACGTCGAATGCCAACGTGCGGCTGGAGCTTTCCAATGGCCAGGCCTACACCTTCACGCCGCCGGCGGCGCCTTATACCGGTGCCAACAACGTCTGGACGGTCTATGAACTGACGGTGCTGGCCGACGGGTCGGTGGGCGTGGCGCCGGTCAATTCGGTGATGGCGAATGTCTCTTCGGGCAGTGTTGCGCGCGAACTGCCGATCGCCGAAGGCACCGGGCTCGGTCAGGCGGAAAGCCCCTCGGTGTTCCGGAACCTGGCCAAATAAGCGGGTGAGGGCGCTGCTGCACGCTGGCGCCCTGGCGTGCAGCATTGCGCCGCAATGGTATGAAGGGTGACAGTCTGTAGCGCTCCACTCGACAGGTTTTGCTTCATGCTGCTGCTATTTTGATAGCGAAATGGTGCTGCTGCATGCGATTGCCGGGGGGGGGCTGGTGGATATTTGCGCGCGCTGTGGGTTGGCCGGGTGCATGCCCACGCCTGCCTGTTTAACAGAGACATTTGCAGGGTTAATGGGGTGGGGCAGGGGCGCCGGTGATAACGTAAGGGCATGAACACACCGAACCCAACCCCTACGCCCACGCCATCCGGTCTTGATGCAGAAAAGATGCGCAGCGACCTGGAAAACCTGCTTCGCAAGGCTGCCCCGCCGCAGGGCAAGGCCGCTACCGACAAGCCTGCAGGCAAGTAAGTCGACCAAACCCCAGCCACGCCGCCGGCCCGCATTGCGGGTCGGCGGCGCTTGCATTTGGGGCCCGCCCTTCGGGCGATGCGATAAGGGCGGCCCACTGCAATGCGATGGCCATTGGTTTTCCATATCGGCGGTGCATGGACGGCGGTGATACAGTGGTGCAGCAACGTGTTTGTCCTGCGGCCAGACCTTTCCTGTGCGCCCTGATTGGCGGCCTGCCTTTGGTCGGCCGACCGGGTTTTCGAGGGGTGGGGCTGCCTGAATGAAAGCCCGACCATGGCCACCGTTTCCGATCTTCAGAGCATCGTGTACTCCGGCAACCCGCAGGCCGATGCCCTGCTGGACAACCCGTCGCCATGGAACTTCTTTCCCGATGGCCGCAACGTGCTGTACTACACCTTCGATGCCAGCCCTGGCAGCGTGGCGGCGACCGATGCGGGGCGCCCCATCACGGCGTTCAATGCGGCCCAGCAGCAGGCCACGCGGCAGATACTGCAGTACGCGGCCACCGTCACCGGCATCACCTTTACCGAGGTGGGCAGCTCTGCGCAGGCCGATCTCCATTTCGTGGCCACCAATATTCCGGGGGCATCGACGGCTGGATTGGCATCCACCTTCTACAACTACAGCTACAACGGCAGCCAGACGCTGACCCGGCTCAACGCGGAATCGGTGGTGTACCTGGACAACGTGGAGCATGCCGGCATCAACAACCAGCCCGCGGCGGGCGGCGTTGGCTACGAGGTGCTGCTGCACGAGATAGGCCATGCACTGGGGCTTGCGCACCCGTTCGATTCCTCGCGGCCATTGCCTGCCTCGCAGGACAACACCAACAACACCGTCATGTCGTACACGCGCGCCGGTCCCTACAAGACCACGTTCCAGGCGTACGACCTGCTGGCCCTGGACTGGATCTATGGCCGCGATGGGCTGGGCGGCACCTGGGGCTTCAATTCCACGAATGGCCCGACGCTGAATTTTTCGAGCCAACCCAGCGGCACTGCGGGGCCGGATGTGTTCACCAGCACGCAGGCCAATGAAACGTTCAACGGTGCCGCTGGGGTGGACACCCTGGTGGCCCATGGGGCCCGGGGCAGCTACTCGCTGACCCGCAAGGACGGCGGCTGGCAGCTGGTGGATGGCACTGCGGGGCGTGACGGTACCGACACTTTGCTGCAGATCGAGCGGGTGCGCTTTTCGGACCGCTCCGTGGCGCTGGACCTGGACGGCGCAGCTGGTACGACAGCGCGCATGCTGGGGGCGCTGGTCGGTCCGGCAGGGGTGGCCAGCCGCGATCTCGTGGGGGTGGTGCTGGGCGTGGTGGATTCGGGTGCGTCGCAGCTGCAGCTGGCGCAGCTGGGCCTCAATGCGGTTCTGGGCGCCTCGGCGACGCCGGAGCAGGTCGTGGCGCTGCTGTTCGGCAACGTGGTGGGGGCGCCAGCAGATGCTGCCACGGTGCAGTCGCTGGCGGGCCTGATCAAATCAGGCGCCTACACCAGTGCGTCGTTCACGGTGGCCGTCGCCAACCTGGACATCAACGCAGCCCATATCGACCTGGTGGGGCTCAGCGCGCGGGGGCTTGACTACGCCTGATCGGGCGCCCATGGCCGCACGTGCCAGGGCTGCGTCTTCTTCTCCCTGTGATTCAGGTCACTCCCGCAAGGCAGGCACCTTCGTTGTACGCATAAAACTTCATATAGGAACTGGTACACTCCGTTTCCTATATGAATTCCCTTCTGCGCATTCCACTCAACGCGACGCCCGACCAGGTGGAGCGGCTGCATGCCTTGCAGGTGGGGTTTGCCAAGGTGTGCAATGCCATTGCGCCCGTGGTGCAGCAGACGAAGGTGTGGAACCGGGTGGCCTTGCACCACCTGACCTACCGCCAGCTGCGCGAGCAGTTCCCGGAAATGGGCTCGCAGATGGTCTGCAACGCCATCTATTCCGTTTCGCGGACAGGGCGTCTGGTGTACCAGCACCCCGCCAGCCCGTTCAACCTGGCACGCCTGGGTGACAAGCCGCTGCCCTTGCTGCAGTTTGCAGACACCCTGCCGGTTTATTTTGACCGCCATACGCTGAGCGTCAAGGCGGGGCAACTGTCCATGTTCACCCTGGATGGCCGCATGCGCTTCGAATTGGCACTGCGCCCGGAAGACGAGGCGAGCTTTCACGAAAAAAAGCTGCGCGAGATCGTGCTGTCGCGCCGCTCCGACGGTGTGTACGTGCTGTCCTTCCTATTGGGTGATGGGCCTGAAGGCAAGGAAGCTCAATCGGACATGCCTGATGGCGAAATCCCCGAATACATCATGGTTCAAGAGACTGTATGAAACCCAACGTTCCCCCTTCTGAACTGCGCAAGGCAATAGGCACGCTCAAGCCCTACTTCGTTCGCGCTGGCTGGTTCAGTGTGTTCTCCAGCCTGTTGATTCTGGCGCCTTCGGGCTACATGCTGGAGGTGTATGACCGGGTGGTGAACACGCGCAACCACACCACCCTGGTGATGCTGACATTGCTTATTTTGGGGGCATACATGGTGATGGAGGTCCTGGAGTGGGCGCGCAGTGAAGTGATGCGCTCTGCCAGCGTGGAGCTGGACCGGATCATGAGCGGGCGCATTTTTGGCGCAATATTTGAGGCCAGCCTGAAGCGAATGCCCGGCGCCTCGCAGCAACCGCTCAATGACTTTCGGGCCATCCGGGATTTTCTGTACTCGCCCGCACTCCTGGCTGCCATGGAGACACCCATTGCACTGGTGATGATGGTGCTGCTTTTCATGATCAGCCCATGGCTGGGCTGGGCTTCGTTGGTATTTGGTGTCATCCAGGTGGTGGTGGCCTGGTTCAATGAGCGCGCCACGAAACCGCCGCTGATGCAGGCCAACGGCAGCGCCATTGCCGCTCAGCAGTATGCCGATGGGGCCTTGCGCAATGCCGAAGTGATCGAGTCCATGGGCATGCTGCGTGATATGCACCAGCGCTGGCAGCACAAGCAGAGGGAATTTCTTCGCCTTCAGTCTCTGGCGTCTGATCGCGGAGGCGCCTTTCAGGCCATTTCCAAGTTTGTGCAAACCGTTCTGAGTTCCCTGCTGCTTGGCCTGGCCTGCTGGCTTCTGCTGCGCAACGAGCTGCATGGTGGTGCGGGGATGATGATCGTCGCCTCCATTCTGGGGGGGCGTATGCTGGCGCCGCTGGTCCAGGTCGTGAGCCAGTGGCAATCGGTAGTCAATGTGCGAGACGCTTGGATCCGGCTGGATGGCCTGCTGGCCGCCTTGCCAGGGCAACCAGTAGGAATGTCATTGCCTGCGCCGAGCGGGGCCTTGCAGGTCGAGCAGCTGTTCGCCGCCTCGCCTGGTACCCAGGCTCCGATACTGCGCGGTCTGGCCTTCGCCCTGGCACCCGGCGAGGCGCTTGCTGTGGTGGGGCCCTCGGCCTCGGGCAAGACCACACTGGCGCGGCTGCTGACCGGGCTGTGGCCAGCGGCTGGGGGCAAGGTGCGGCTGGATGGTGCCGATGTGCACACATGGAACAAGGCGCAACTGGGTCCCCACGTCGGATACCTGCCGCAAGGCGTAGAGCTCTTTGAAGGCACGCTGGCTGAGAACATTGCCCGTTTTGGCGAGGTGGACATGACCAAGGTGGAGGCGGCGGCGCGCACTGTGGGGCTGCACGAGTTCATCCTGTCCCTGCCCCACGGGTATGACAATCCGGTCGGGTCTGACGGAGCACGCTTGTCCGGCGGCCAGCGGCAACGGGTGGGGTTGGCGCGGGCTCTGTACGGCGACCCGGTATTTGTGGTGCTCGATGAACCCAACTCGAGTCTGGACGAGCAAGGCGATGCGGCGCTGGCCCAGGCCATTCTGACCGCCAAGGGGCGGGGCACGACCTTCGTCATCATGACCCACCGGGTGAGCGTCCTGGCTGTGGTCGATAAGTTGCTGGTACTGCGCGATGGACAGCAAGTGGCCTTCGGTCCGCGCGATGAGGTGCTGGCCGCGCTGAACAACGCGCAGCAAGCGCAAGCCCAAGCGCAAGCGCAAGCGCAAGCGCAACAATCTGCGCCAGCCTCGGCACAAGCCCTCGCCGCATCCTGATACAGGTTCATATTTCATGAAGAAAACTGGTTTTTTCCACCGCAGTGAGCTCGCAGAGGCGCTGTGGGAGTTCCGTCGGGAATTCATCGTGATCGGCATCTTCAGCATGGTGGCCAACGTACTCATGCTGGCACCGACGATGTACATGCTGCAGATCTTCGACCGCGTGATGGTCAGCCGCAGTGACCTGACCCTGATCGCCATGTCCCTGGTGACTCTGTTCCTTTTTGCAGTGATGGCGTTTTCGGAGTGGATGAGGTCGCGCGTGCTGGTGCAGGCCGGTCTGCGCCTGGATGCAATACTTAGCGCCCGGGTGTTCAATGCCAGTTTTGAAGCCCGGCTCACGCAATCGGGCGCCTCCGTGGCGCGCACATTCACCGATCTGATCAACATGCGCCAGTTCGTCAGCGGCAGTGGAACGCTGGCTTTCTTCGATTTGCCATGGGCGCCCATCTATCTGGCCGTGCTGTTCTTCCTGCATCCTATGCTGGGCTACGCTGCGCTGGTATTTGCAGCAATACAGGGGGCTCTCGCATGGTTTGGCCATCGCCACACTGTCGCTCCTTCGGAGGCTGCGGCCAAAGCCAATTCTGACTCCAGCGCCTATCTGCAAAGCAAATTGCGCAACGTGGAAGTGCTGGAATCGATGGGTATGGTGCACAACCTGCGACCCCATTGGCAGAGTCGCCATGACAAGGCGTTGGATCTGGGGGGGCACGCGCAGGCGCTGACCCATCGGATCAGCGCCTGGAGCAAGTTCATTCGCTACACCCAGCAGTCCCTGGCATTGGCATTGGGCGCCTTGCTGGTGATCGATGGCCAGCTGTCGCCGGGGGGCATGATCGCTGCCAACGTCCTGATGGGCCGTGCCCTCGCACCCATCGATATGCTGGTGGGTACCTGGCGCAACTTTGTGGGAGCGCGTGCTTCGTTCGAGCGCCTGGAAGATCTATTGCGAGACCATCCCGAACGCGATCCCGCCTTGTCTCGCGTGGCGCCACAGGGGGCCGTGACGGTACGTGACCTGGTGGCTACAGCGCCGGGCCGACCTATGCCCATCCTCAAAGGGATCAGTACCGCGGTACAGGCGGGTGCCGTTACCGTGGTGCTGGGCCCCTCCGGCTCGGGAAAATCCACCCTGGCGCGTTGCCTGATGGGCATCTGGCCCGATGCATCGGGCGAGGTGCTGCTCGATGGCTTGCCCATCGAGGGCTGGGACCGCATGGAACTGGGCCCGCACCTGGGCTATCTGCCGCAGGACATCGAATTGTTCGAGGGCTCGATTGCCGAAAATATCGCCCGGTTCGGGGCGGTCGACCCCGAGAAGGTCATCGCCGCCGCGCGTTCTGCGGGGCTGCACGAGATGATCCTGCGCTTTCCCAAAGGCTACGACACGCCCATCGGCGAAGCCGGCAACCTGCTCTCGGGGGGCCAGCGCCAGCGGGTGGGCCTGGCCCGGGCCGTGCATGGCGATCCGGTGCTGGTGGTGCTTGACGAGCCCAATGCCAACCTGGATGACGTGGGCGAGGCTGCTCTGGTGCGCACCGTGCAGGAGCTCAAGGCACGCGGTTGCACGGTGTTCCTGATCACCCACCGCCCCGGCATTCTGGCCGTGGCAGACCGCCTTCTGATTTTGCAGGACGGCGTGGTCCAGGCCGATGGCCCGCGCGACGCGGTGCTCAATGCGCTGCGTGCCGCCCAGGCGGCTGCGCAATCGCCCCCATCTCCTCCCGCTGGCGCTGCAGGTGGACTGCAGCCAACGCCAGCTTGAGCGCGTCATTTCTTCTGCTGCTCGCTGTTTTACCGATCCCTCTTTCTGTCGGGTACTGACATGGTCAAATCATTGTTTCCTTTGAACAAAACTCCGGATGCGCCGCTGGATGCAAGCAGTTCAGCTGCCGGTAAGCCAGGCGATACAGGCCGCCCTGGCCGCATGGGCCTGTGGGTTCTGGCCATCGGCTTCGGTGGCTTCCTTCTCTGGGCATCCCTGGCACCCCTGGACGAAGGGGTGCCTGCATCTGGCATCGTGGCCCTCGACACCAAGCGCAAGGCAGTGCAGCACCTGAGCGGCGGTATCGTCAAGGAGGTGCTGGTCCGCGAAGGCGATTCTGTACAGGAGGGCCAGTTGCTGATCCGCCTGGACTCGGCAGTGGCCAAGGCCAACTACGAGTCCGTGCGCCAGCGCTATCTGGGGCTGCGGGCCATGCAGGGGCGGCTGTTGGCGGAGCAGGGCAACCTGGCGAGCATCAGCTTCCATCCGGATTTGCAGGCGGCTGCATCGGATCCGTTGATCCGCCAGCAAATGCAGAACCAGGAGCAGTTGTTCATGACACGGCGCAGCCTGCTGCGCTCTGACCTGCAGTCCATCGAGGAGAGCATCCAGGGCCAGGAAGGGCTGTTGCAGGCCTATGACGGCATGCTCGCCAGCCGCAAGAGCCAATTGGCGCTGATCAATGAAGAACTGGGCAATCTGCGGGGCTTGGTCAAGGAGGGCTATGCGCCGCGCAACCGACAGCTGGAAATGGAGCGCATGGTGGCCGACTCCAGCACCGCGATTGCCGATCTGCAGGGCAACACCATACGCGCGCGCCGCGCCATCGGCGAGCTGCGCCAGCGCGCGCTGTCGCGCCAGCAGGAGTACCGCAAGGAGGTTGAAACCAACCTGGCCGACGTCAGCCGCGAGGTGCTGGCCGACAATGAAAAGCTGCATTCGGTCACCGACGATCTGGCGCGCACCGAGATCAAGGCGCCAGCGTCTGGCCAAGTGGTGGCGCTTGCCATCCAGACCGTGGGCGGTGTGATCTCTCCAGGCCAGAAGCTCATGGACATCGTGCCCAAGGACGCCCCGCTGCTGCTGGAGGCGCATGTGGCACCGCACCTGATCGACCGGGTGCATTCCGACCTGCCGGTGGACGTGCGGTTCTCGTCCTTTGCCCATTCGCCCCAACTGGTGGTGGACGGCAAGGTGGTTTCCATCTCTGGAGACCTGCTCACCGAGCCGCAGACCAACGTCAGCTACTACCTGGCCCGTGTCCAGGTGACGGCCGATGGCCTCAAGAAGCTGGGCGCGCGCCAGTTGCAGCCCGGCATGCCCGTGGAAGTGATCTTCAAGACGGGTGAGCGCTCGATGCTGACCTACCTGCTGCATCCGCTGACCAAGCGGCTGGCGGCGTCCATGACCGAGGAGTGACGCGATGACCCCGCAACAATACGCCCATTCGCCCGTGCTCGCTGACCGCCGCAGCCCTGCGGCCCGCCTGGGCTGTCTGGCCGCCGCAGTGGCCGGGCTGTTGGCGGCTGCGCCCGCCTGGTCCATCGACTTGCGCCAAGCCTACGAGGCTGCGGTGGCCAATGATGCGACCATCCGCGCCTCGCGCGCCGCAGCCAATGCCAGCCGCGAGCAGTTGCCGCAGGCACAGGCCCAGCGGTTGCCCAACATGTCCTTCAGCGCGGGCCGCAACTACAACGATCTCACGAGCCGGACGCAGAACTTTCTCGGAGAGCCCACCACGACCGTGAACCGCTACTACAGCGGAAACCAGGCGCTGACGATTCGCCAGCCGTTGTACCGACCCGCCATCGGTGCGCTGGTCAAGCAGGCCGAGGCCGTGGTGCAGGATGCGGACGCCACGCTGGAATATGCCGAGCAGAGCCTTGTGGTGCGCGTGGGCGAGGCCTACTTCGAGGCGCTGCTGGCCGAAGAGCAATTGGTGCTCGTCAGCTCGCAGAAAAGCACCTATACCGTCCAGCTCGATGCGGCCAAGAAGGGCTTTGCTGCCGGCAGCGGTACGCGCACCGACATCGACGAAGCCCAGGCCCGCCTGGACATGACCTTTGCCCAGGAGCTCGAGGTCCAGCAGAACGTGGAGTACACGCGCCGCCGGCTGGAGACCATCACGGGCCAGCCCCTCGGTACCCTGGCGCGCCTGGATCTGGCGCGCTTCGCTCCCGCGGGCCCCGCGCCGAATTCGGTGGACGACTGGATTGCCCGGGCCGAGCAGGCCAGTCCCGAAATCAAGGCCCTGCGTGCCCGCCTGGAGGCTGCGAATTTCGAGATCGACAAGGCCAAGGCCGGGCACAAGCCTACGCTCGACGCCGTCGCGCAGTGGTCGCGCAACAGCAGCGACAGTGTGACCAACGTCAATTCGCGCTATGACAACAAGTCCATTGGCTTGCAACTGACCGTGCCGCTGTACCAGGGGGGCTACGTCAACTCCACCGTGCGCCAGGCCGTTGCCAGTGCCGAGCGCGCCCGCGAGCAGCTGGAGGCCACGCGCCTGGACCTCAGTGTGCGCGTGCACCGCGAATTTCGCGGCATGACCGAAGGCGTGCTGCGCATCAGCGCCCTGGAGCAGGCCGTGCGCTCGGCCGAGCAGGCCGTGCTATCGAACCAGATGTCCTTCAAGGCCGGCGCCCGCACCACGCTGGACGTGCTGAACGCCGAGCAGCAAAAGACCACGGCACTGCGCGACCTGGCCCAGGCCCGGTACCTGTATGTGGCGTCGCGCCTGCGCCTGCAGTCCCTGGCCGGGGACGAGCGTGCTGCCAGCGTGACGGAGATCAACGCCTGGCTGGCCCTTTGAATCGGGAACCTGCTGCTGCCGCGCACTGTTGCGCCGCGCTGCCTGCGCGCGGGGATAGGGTGGGTGTCCGTGCAATCGAATGCAACAGAGATGCATTCGCGTTGCTGTCGATTGGTGCCGTTTGTGTGACCAGCCGCACGCAGGGGTACATGAGGTTACTTGCCGACACAGGCCCTGCAGTTACGATTGGCGCCTCATGATCTGGTTGTCCGTGGTGGGTTTTCTGGTGGCGGCGATGGCTGCAGGGTTCGTCGTACGCTGGGTGCGGGGGCATGCGTCCGCCTATGGAAACGGCATGCCACAGCGCTTCCACATGGGGGATGTGCCGCGCCTGGGCGGCGCCGCCCTGCTGCTGGGCCTGGCAAGCGCCTGGGGCCTGGGCATCCTGCAGTCCTTTCTGGGCGATCCCGGCTCCCTCAAGCTGGGCTGGTGGGTGGGCAGCTGGTTGCTGGTACTGCTGCCGGCCGTGCTCGGCGGCATCGCCGAGGACATGACCCAGCGGCTGGCTGTGCGCTACCGCCTGGCGCTGACCGGCGCCTCGGGGCTGCTGGCCATCTTCCTGCTGGATCTTTCCGTTCCCCGCATCGGTCTGCCCTGGATCGACATGCTGCTGTCGGCCTGCCCCTGGCTGGGCCTGGCCATCGTGGTGCTGGCCGTGACGGGCCTGCCCCACGCCTTCAATATCATCGATGGATACAACGGCCTGGCGGGCATGGTTGCGATCATCGTCTGCCTCGCCCTGGCCCACGTGGCGCTGCAGGTAGGGGACCGTTCCCTGGCGGCCTTGCTGGTCACCACGGCTGCGGCCACAGGGGGCTTTCTGGTCTGGAACTACCCGCGGGGCATGCTGTTTGCGGGGGATGGCGGAGCCTATGTCTGGGGCGTCGTCATTGCCCTGGCCAGTATCTCCCTGGTACAGCGCAATGCCGATGTCTCCCCCTGGTTCCCCATGCTGCTGCTGATCTACCCGGTCTGGGAGACGGTGTTTTCGATCTACCGCAAGGCGGTTCGTGGCGTCTCGCCCGGCGTGGCCGATGCCCTGCATTTCCACCAACTGATCTACCGGCGCATCGTGCGCGGCGTGTTCCACGACGACGAATCGCGCCGCGTGCTCATGCGCAACAACCGCACCTCGCCCTACCTGTGGGGCTTCACCTTGCTCACGGTGGTGCCGGCCATCCTGTTCTGGAACAACACCCTGGTGCTGATGGGTTTCTGCTGGCTTTTCGTGATCAGCTATGTCGTGGCCTACCTGGCCATCGTGCGGTTTAAGGTACCGGACTGGTTGCGCCGCTGAGATTCCCCGGCGCCAGTTGGCAGACCGGCCCGCGAATGCGGCACAATTTGCGCCTCATCGTTTTCTCCCGACGGCCCGCCCCCATGACCGACCTTCTTTCGATTGCTCCCCGCGACAAGGCTGAAATCCTGGCCCAGGCGCTGCCCTACATCCGCAAGTTCCATGGCAAGACGATTGTCATCAAGTACGGCGGCAATGCCATGACCGACCCGGCCCTGCAGGCCGACTTCGCCGAAGACGTGGTGCTGCTCAAGCTCGTGGGCATGAACCCCGTCGTGGTGCACGGCGGTGGCCCGCAGATCGAAACGGCCCTGAATCGCCTGGGCAAGAAGGGCGAATTCGTGCAAGGCATGCGCGTGACCGACGCCGAAACCATGGAAGTGGTGGAGTGGGTGTTGGCCGGTGAGGTGCAGCAGGACATCGTGGGCCTGATCAACCAGGCTGGCGGCAAGGCCGTGGGCCTCACGGGGCGCGATGGAGGCATGATCCGCGCACAGAAGCTCAAACTGCTCGACACCAAGGACCCCAGCATCGAGCATGACGTGGGCCAGGTGGGCGACATCCTCTCCATCGACCCCAGCGTGGTCAAGGCGCTGCAGGACGATGCTTTCATCCCCGTGATCAGCCCCATCGGCTTCGGCGAGAACAACGAGAGCTACAACATCAATGCCGACGTGGTCGCCAGCAAGCTGGCCACCGTGCTGCAGGCCGAGAAGCTGATGCTCCTGACCAACACCCCCGGTGTGCTGGACAAGCAGGGCCAACTGCTCACCGACCTCACGGCGCGCGAGATCGACGCGCTGTTTGCCGACGGCACCATCTCCGGCGGCATGCTGCCCAAGATCGCCGGCGCGCTGGATGCCGCCAAGGCGGGCGTGCATGCGGTGCACATCATCGACGGCCGCGTTCCCCACGCCATGCTGCTCGAAATCCTGACCGACCAGGCCTACGGCACGATGATCCGCAGCCATTGATGATCCTGGTGATGGAATGAGACTGCTGCTGGTCGAAGACGATGTGATGGTGGCCAGCGGCATCAAGCTGGGGCTGTCCGATGCCGGCTATGCAGTGGATTGGGTCGGCAGCGGCGAGCGCGCGGAAGAAGTCCTGCGCGTCGAATCCTTCGACGCCGCCATCATCGACATCGGCCTGCCGGCCATGGACGGGCTCGAGCTCACGAAGCGCCTGCGCCGCCCGGACATGGCCAGCCCGTCGATGCCCGTGCTCATCCTCACCGCGCGCGATGCCCTGCACGACCGCGTGCAGGGCCTGGACCTGGGGGCCGACGACTACATGGTCAAGCCCTTCGAGCTGCCCGAGTTGCTGGCACGCCTGCGTGCCCTGCTGCGCCGCTCCCAGGCCGCCACCACGGCGGTGCTCAGCTTCGGCCCGCTGGAACTGGACACGGCAGGGCGGCGTGCCAGCATCCGCTCCGATGCCGGCGAACAGGTGATCGAGCTCGGGCCGCGCGAGTGGACCGTGCTCGAATACCTGCTCATCAATGCGCCCAAACCCGCCAGCAAAGACAAGCTGCTGCAGGCCCTGACCGGCTGGGACAAGGAGATCACCCCCAACGCGGTCGAGGTGTATGTCTCCCGCCTGCGTGGCAAGCTGGAGCCGCACGGCGTGGCGCTGCGCTCGATCCGGGGGTTCGGCTACCGGCTGGAACTCCAGGCCGGCTGAAAACGCCCCATTCTTCTTCTCGCGGCCCTGACCATGGAACCCCGGACCCCTCCTGTGCGACGGCCCGGGCTGCGTGCCATGACCTCGGACCTGCGCAACCGCTTGCTGCTGCTGCTGGTGCTGCCCCTGTGCGTGCTGGCGACCATCGGGGTCTGGCTCGACTACCGGTCGGCGGACGAGGCGGCCGGCCAGCACGACCAGCGCCTGCTGCGCCTGTTGCCGGCCCTGTCCGACTCGGTGCTGGCCCCGGCCATCCGCGACAACGATCCGCCCCTGCTGCTGCTGGCCCCACCGCTGGAGGATTTTTTGCGGCAGAACGCCGGCTTCTCGGGCTACAGCGTGCGCGACCCGTCGGGCAAGCTGCTGCTGGGTGACGACTGGGTGCACAGTGCCGTGCCCACCACCCAGGCACCCGAGTTCCACAGCATGGAGTACGGCGGCGTGACCTACCGTGTGGCCGTGCAGCGCGGGCGCACGGGGGCTGGCGAGATGGTGGTGGCCCTGGCCGATGGGTCCGACCCGCGCCAGCAGTGGGCCCAGCAACTGCTGCTGCGCGTGCTGCTGCCCAACCTGGTGCTGGTGGCCGCAGCCGCGCTGGCCATCCACTGGGCCGTGCGCCAGGCCTTCAAGCCGCTGGTGGACCTGGCCGAAGCGGTGGAGCACCGCTCGCCGCGCGACCTGAGCCCGATCGACGAGGCGGCCTCGCCCTCGGAAGTGCGGCCGCTCGTGCATTCGCTCAACCGACTGTTCGCCCTGGTCAACGCGCAGGCCGAGGGCCAGCGCCGCTTTGTGGCCGATGCCGCGCACCAACTACGCACCCCGCTCGCGGGTCTGCAGGCCCAGGTCGAGGCCTGGGCCATGATGGCCAAGGCGGCGGCACCCCAGCGGATGCCATCGTCCGGCGCGGACAAGAAGGGCCCCGTGTCCACCGATGGGCGAACCCAGGGTGCCATCGTGCTCGGCGTGGACCAGATCGAGAAGCTGCGCAACGCCACGCGCCGTACCTCGCAGCTGGCGCACCAGTTGCTCGCCCTGTCGCGTGCCGACGCGCGCAGCCTCGACGCCCAGTTGCCCCAGCGGGTGGACCTCAAGGACCTGTGCGAGACCCTGCTCGAAACCTTTCTCGATCCCGCCACCGGCAAGGGCCTGGACCTGGGGATCGAGGTCCAGCCCGTGCATGTCACGGGCCACGGCTGGCTGCTGCGCGAGCTGCTGTCCAACCTGGTGGACAACGCCATCAAGTACACCCCGCCCTCGGGCATCGTCACGATCCGCTGCGGCATGCGCCAGGGCAAGAGCGGGCCGCCGCGCGTTTTCCTGCAGGTGGAGGACGATGGCCCCGGGGTGCCCGATGCCGAGCGCACCCGCGTGATGCAGCGCTTTTACCGCGTGCCGGGCACAGTGGGCGAGGGCACGGGCCTGGGCCTGGCGATCGCCGACGAGATCGCCCGTGTGCACCGCGCTTCGCTGACCCTGGGCACCGGGGCGCAAGGCCGTGGCCTGCTGGTGACTGTGGTGTTTCCGCTGTAGCCTGTGCGGTACGGCGGCGGGCTCCGAGGCCTGTGCGAGAATCATTTCCACACATGATTTACGCCCTGCCGCAGACTGGGCATGCTGTTACCCCCGGCATGCGTTCCAGGTGGTGGGGACCACAGGCCCCAGGGCTCTGGGGCTGCCAGCCCCGGAGCGTACTCACTCCCTCTTTGCGCATGTCCGATCTTTTCACGTCTCCCGAGCCAGCCAGCACCGCCGATGCAGGGGACAGCCCTGCCGCGCGCAAGCGGCCCAAGCCCGGTGAGCGCCGGGTGCAGATCCTGCAGATGCTGGCCACCATGCTGGAACAGCCGGGCGCGGAGCGCATCACCACGGCGGCGCTGGCGTCGCGCCTGTCCGTCAGCGAGGCCGCGCTCTACCGCCACTTCGCCAGCAAGGCGCAGATGTTCGAGGGGCTGATCGACTTCATCGAGCAGTCCGTGTTCACCCTGGTGCAGCAGATCACCGGCCGCGAAGTGCCCGACCCCGCCCAGCCGGCCGAAGTGGGCTTGCGCCAGGCAAACCGCATCGTCGCGGTGCTGTTGCAGTTCGGCGAGCGCAACCCCGGCATGGTGCGCGTGATGGTGGGCGACGCCCTGGTGTTCGAGCACGAGCGCCTGCAGCAGCGCATGAACCAGTTCTTCGATCGCATCGAGTCCACGCTGCGCCAGTGCCTGCGGCCTGCAAAAGCTGACTCGGACACGCCCACGGTCGATGCCCAGGTGGCCGCCAGCGTGCTCACAGCGTTTGCGCTCGGGCGCCTGCAGCGCTACGCGCGCTCGGGCTTTCGCCGCATGCCCACCGAGCATTTGGATGCCAGCCTGGCGCTGATGGTCCAGAAGTAGGGGCGCAGACGCGTTCCCGGCGCGCCGCAAGGGCGCGCCTGCAGCACCGCCGGGTCGCTGCCGTGCAACAAACTTTTGGTACGGTCTCCCTATTTTTGGAGAGGCTTTTGGCGGCGCGGTGAATTTGCTGCAGAATAGTACGAACGTTCGTTTTTATTTGCACGCATGCCCGCCACCTCCGACTCTACCCCGGTCACCCGCATTCCGCGCCCCCGCAGCGGCACGGGCCGCGCCCTGCAAAAAGGCCAGCAGACCAAGGCGGTCATCGTCGAGGCGGCGCTCGGCCTGGCCACACACATCGGGCTCGAGGGCCTGTCCATTGGCGCCCTGGCCGATGTGACGGGCATGAGCAAGTCGGGCGTCTTCGCCCACTTCGGTTCGCGCGAGGAGTTGCAGATCTCCGTGATCCGCGAATACCACACCCGCTTCGAGCAAGAGGTGTTCTACCCCGCCATGTCGGCGCCGCGCGGCGTGGCGCGCCTGAGTGCGCTGTTCGACAACTGGATGAAGCGCACCTCCATCGAGATCGACTCGGGCTGCATCTACATCAGCGGTGCGGTCGAGTTCGATGACCGCAACGGCCCCGTGCGCGACGCGCTGGCCAGTTCGGTCCTGACCTGGCTGGCCGCCATGCGCCGCGCCATCGAGCAGTGCAAGGAGTGCGGCGAACTGCGCCCTGACACCAATGAAGAGCAGATGCTCTTCGAGATCCACGGCCTGATCCTGGCGCTGCACTATGAAGCGCGCTTCCTGCGCACCCCCGGCTCCATGGCGCGCTCCGTCATGGGCTTTCAGAACATTCTGGCGCGCTACAGCGTACCAAGCACCCCGGTGGCCGCAGCCGCACCCGCTGCAGCACGCCGCAAAGTTTCCATCCAAACCACCATCTCCAAGGAGTAACCCCATGCCCAGCTATACGCCGCCCCTGCGCGACATGCAATTCGTCATGCACGAAGTGCTCAAGGTCAGCGACGAACTCAAGGCCCTGCCGGCCCATGCCGAGGTGGACGTGGACACCATCAATGCCGTGATCGAAGAAGCCGGCAAGTTCGCTGCCGAGGTCACCTTCCCGCTGAACATCAGCGGCGACACCGAAGGCTGCGTGCTGGACAAGGCCACCCACGAAGTGAAGACCCCCACGGGCTTCAAGGACGCCTACGCCAAGTACGTCGAAGGCGGCTGGGCAGCCCTCTCCTGCGACCCCGCCTACGGCGGCCAGGGCCTGCCCTTCGTGCTCAACCAGTGCCTGTACGAGATGATGAACTCGGCCAACCAGGCCTGGACCATGTACCCCGGCCTGTCGCACGGCGCCTACGAGGCCCTGCATGCCCACGGCACCGATGCGCAAAAGGCGCTGTACCTGCCCAAGCTCACCAGCGGTGAGTGGACCGGCACCATGTGCCTGAC
Source organism: Acidovorax sp. (assembly GCF_034519795.1). GTDB lineage: Bacteria > Pseudomonadota > Gammaproteobacteria > Burkholderiales > Burkholderiaceae_C > Acidovorax. The sequence goes on along the minus strand of NZ_JAXHOB010000020.1, from coordinate 967,567 downwards.
CGAACCCCATTGCGGTACCGACCTGGGCCTGCTGCGCACCAAGGCCGAGCCCCTGGCCGACGGCAGCTACAAGATCACCGGCAACAAGATCTTCATCTCGGCCGGTGAGCACGACATGGCCGTCAACATCGTCCACCTGGTGTTGGCACGCCTGCCCGACGCGCCCAAGGGCAGCAAGGGCATCAGCCTGTTCGTCGTGCCCAAGTTCAACATCAATGCCGATGGCTCGCTGGGTGAGCGCAACCCGATCTTCTGTACGGGCCTGGAGCACAAGATGGGCATCCATGGCAACGCCACGGCGCAGATCGCCATCGACGGCGCCATCGGCACCCTGGTGGGCCAGCCCAACAAGGGCCTGGCCGCCATGTTCGTGATGATGAACGCCGCCCGCCTGGGCGTGGGCAACCAGTCGCTGGGCCTGACCGAAGTGGCCTACCAAAATGCCCTGGCCTATGCCAAGGACCGCATCCAGATGCGCAGCCTGTCGGGCACCAAGGCCAAGGACAAGGATGCCGACCCGATCATCGTGCACCCCGACGTGCGCAAGATGCTGCTCACGGCCAAGGCCTATGCCGAAGGCGGCCGCGCGCTGCAGATCTTCTGCACGCTGCTGCTGGACAAGGCCCACGGCCACGCCGACGAGAAGGTGCGCAAGGACTCCGAGGAACTCGTGGCCCTGCTCACGCCCATCGTCAAGGCCTTCATCACCGACAACGGCCACATCGCCACCAACGCGTGCATGCAGGTCTTCGGCGGCCATGGCTTCATCAAGGAATGGGGCATGGAGCAGTACGTGCGCGACAACCGCATCAACATGATCTACGAAGGCACCAACACCATCCAGTCGCTGGACCTGCTGGGCCGCAAGATCCTGGGCAACAACGGCGCCTCGCTCAAGAAGTTCGGCAAGCTCGTGGGCAAGCTGGTCGAGGAAGAAGGCGTGAACGAGAAGATGGCCGAGTTCATCAACCCCGTCGCCTACCTGGCCGACCAGATGACCAAGTTCACCACCGAGATCGGCTTCAAGGGCCTTCAGAACCCCGACGAAGTGGGTGCCGCCGCCGTGGACTACCTGCGCGTGGCTGGCCACCTGGTGTTCGGCTACCTGTTCGCCCGCATGGCCCAGGTCGCCCTGCGCGAGATCGCCGCCGGCAACACCGACCCGTTCTACCAGGCCAAGCTGCAGACCGCGCGCTTCTACTTCGCCAAGCTCTTCCCCGAGACCGCGACGCTGATGCGCACGGCCCGTGCCGGCAGCAAGGTGCTGATGGACACCGACCTGGCCCTGGCCTGAGTCGCTGGCTTGCGGATCCCGACCTCTTGAACCACGGAGCAGCGTCCATGTACAAAGCAGCAACAGCCGCCCTTGCGTTCGTCGCCTTTGCGGCACCGGCCTGGGCGCAGATGACGCCCGAAGGCCTGTGGCGCAACGTTGACGACAAGACCGGCGAGGCCAAGGCCGAGATCCGCATCCGCGATGCGGGTGGAGGTGCCCTGACCGGCGTGCTCGAAAAGCGCCTGGCCAAGGACGCCAAGCCCGACGAGGTGTGCACGGAATGCAGCGACGACCGCAAGGGCAAGCCACTGCAGGGCCTGGAGCTCATCCGCGGCGCCAAGAAGGCCGAAGGCAAGGACGTGTGGGAGGGCGGCAAGATTCTCGACCCCGAGAACGGCCGCAACTACACGCTGCGCATGGCGCCCATCGAGGGTGGCAAGAAGCTGGAAGTGCGCGGCTCCATCGGCCCCTTCGGCCGCACGCAGACCTGGGTGCGGGTGCAGTAAGACAAAGACAACCGCACGCACCGGGCCACGCCAGGTGCGCGCAACAACGAGGGCAGGGCGCTGCGCCGCTGTCGTCCTCATGGAGAAACACCGATGTCAAGATTCCAAGTGAAGAAAGTCGCCGTGCTCGGCGCGGGCGTGATGGGCGCGCAGATCGCTGCGCACCTGGTCAACGTCAAGGTGCCTGTGGTGCTGTTCGACCTGCCGGCCAAGGAAGGTCCGAAGAACGGCATCGTCACCCGTGCCGTCGAAGGCCTCAAGAAGCTCAAGCCCTCGCCCCTGGGCGTGGCGGACGATGCCGCCCTGATCGGCCAGGCCAACTATGAGGAGCACCTGGAGCAACTGCGCGACTGCGACCTGATCATCGAGGCCATCGCCGAGCGCATGGACTGGAAGCTCGACCTGTACAAGAAGATCGCGCCTTTCGTCGCACCGCATGCCATCGTGGCATCGAACACCTCGGGCCTGTCGATCACCAAGCTCTCCGAGGCCCTGCCCGAGAGCATCAAGCCGCGTTTTTGCGGCATCCACTTCTTCAACCCGCCGCGCTACATGGTGCTGGTGGAGCTGATCAACACGCCCACGACCTCGCCCGAAGTGCTCGACCAGCTCGAAGCCTTCGTCACCAGCGGACTGGGCAAGGGCGTGGTGCGCGCGCACGACACGCCCAACTTCGTCGCCAACCGCGTGGGCATTGCCGGCATGCTGGCGACCATGAAAGAAGTCGAGAACTTCGGCCTGACCTACGACGTGGTCGATGACCTCACGGGCAAGAAGCTCGGCCGTGCCTCGAGCGGCACCTTCCGCACCGCCGACGTGGTGGGCCTCGATACCATGGCCCACGTCATCAAGACGCTGCAGGACAACCTGGACGACAAGAGCGACCCGTTCTACGCCAGCTTCGGCACGCCCGCCGTGCTCCAAAAGCTGCTGGAGTTGGGCAACCTGGGCCAGAAGGCCAAGGCCGGTTTCTACAAGAAGGTCGGGCGCGACGTACTGCGCTTTGACCTCCAGAGCGAAGAGTACGTGCCCGGCGGCCAGAAGGCCGACGAGGTGTACGGCCGCATGCTCAAAAAGCCTGCCGCCGAGCGCCTGCGCCTGCTGCGCAATGCCGAGGGTGCGCAAGGCCAGTTCCTCTGGGCCATCCTGCGCAACAGTTTCCACTATGCCGCCGTGCATCTCTCCACCATTGCCGACAATGCGCGCGATGTAGACCAGGCCATGCGCTGGGGCTTCGGCATGAAGCAAGGCCCCTTCGAGCTGTGGCAGGAAGCCGGCTGGCTCGACGTGGCGAAGATGATCCAGGAAGACATCGACGCCGGCAAGGCCCTCTCCAAGGCGCCGCTGCCCGAGTGGGTTTTCAAGGGCCCCGTGGCCGAGGCCGGTGGCGTGCACACCGCACAAGGCTCGTGGAGCGCATCGGCGCAGAAGTTCATCGCGCGCCGTGCGCTGCCGGTGTACGAGCGCCAGCACTTCCCCGAGAAGCTGCTCGGCGAGGCGCTGCCCGACTTCGCCACCGCCGGCACCACGCTGCACGAGGACGATGCCATCCGCCTGTGGACCCTGGAAGGCGCTGACCGCGCGCCCGGCACCGGCATCGTGATCGCCAGCATCAAGACCAAGATGCACGCCATCAGCCCCGACGTGGCCGAAGGCCTCACGCTGGCTGTGGACCTGGCCGAGAAGGACTACGAAGGCCTGGTGATCTGGTCGGGCGACGAGCCCTTCAGCGCCGGCGCCGACCTGCAGGCCATGCTGCCCGCCTTCATGGTGGCCGGCGTGAGCGCCATCGAAGGGGCCGAGGCCGAACTGCAGAACACCATGCTGCGCATCCGCTACGCCAACGTGCCCGTGGTCGCTGCGGTGCGCGGCCTGGCGCTGGGCGGTGGCTGCGAGCTGGCCGTGCACTCGGCCCGCCGTGTGGTGCACATGGAAAGCTACATCGGCCTGGTCGAAGTCGGCGTGGGCCTGGTGCCCGGCGCCGGCGGCCTGACCTACATTGCCCGCCGTGCGGCCGAGAACGCCGCCACCTCCACGGGCAAGGACATCCTGCCCTTCCTGACCGAAGGCTTCACGGCTGCGGCCATGGCCAAGGTGGGTACCAGCGCGCTCGAATCGCGCAAGCTCGGCTACCTGCTCGACAGCGACGTGATCGTGCCGCACAAGGACGAACTGCTGTTCGTGGCCATCAACGAGGCCAAGTCCCTGGCCAAGGGCGGCTGGCGTGCGCCGGCCAAGCGTTTGTTCCCGGTAGCGGGCCGCAGCGGCATCGCCACCATCAAGGGCTCGCTGGTCAACATGCGCGACGGCGGCTTCATCAGCCAGCACGACTTCCACATCGCCGGCTTGATCGCCGAAGTGGTCTGCGGCGGCGATGTGGATGCCGGCACCCTGGTGAGCGAGGAGTACCTGATGACGCTGGAGCGCAAGGCGTTCTGCGCCCTCATCGAACACCCCAAGACGCAGGAGCGCATCCTCGGGATGCTGTCCACCGGCAAGCCTGTGCGCAACTGACCGGTCGCCTCCATGAACGACGCTAACCGTCCCCCGAACAAGCTGCAGCGCTCGCTGATGCGGCTGGACGAAGCCCCGGCCTTCATGCGCGGCTTCGTGCAGAACATCATCCTGCGCCGCGCCGTGCCTTTCACGGGCACGGCCGGGGTGAAGTTCGTGTCGCTCACGCCCGAGCGGGTCGAGGTGCACCTGGCCAACGAGCGCCGTGTGCAGAACCACATTGGTGGCGTGCACGCCTCGGCCATGAACCTGCTGGCCGAGACGGCTACGGGCATGGTCGTGGGCATGAACGTGCGCGACGACTGCATCCCGCTGGCCAAGGAGCTCCGCATGGCTTTTCGCAAGCGCGCCACCGGCGGGCTCAAGGCCGTGGCCGTGCTCACCGCAGAGCAGCGCGCCGCCATGCAGGCCAGCGACAAGGGCGAGGTCCAGGTCACCGTCACCGTGACCGATGAGGCCGGCGTCGAGCCGGTCGAATGTGCATTTATCTGGGCCTGGATTCCATCCTCCAGCCGCCCAGCCAAGAATTGAAGGAGTTTCACCACCATGGCCAAACAAGTCCAGGAAGCCTACATCGTTGCTGCCACGCGCACGCCCATCGGGCGCTCGCACCGCGGCTTCTTCCGCAACACCCGGCCTGACGATCTGCTGGCGACCACGCTCAAGGCAGCGCTGGCCGCAGCGCCCGGTCTCGATCCCAAGGCCATCGAGGACATCATCTGCGGCTGCGCGATCCCCGAGGCCCAGCAGGGCCTGAACATCGCGCGCATCGGCGCCGTGCTGGCCGGCCTGCCCACCAGCGTGGGCGGCATCACCGTCAACCGCTTCTGCGCATCGGGCCTGTCGGCCGTGCAGATGGCGGCCGACCGCATCCGCGTGGGCGAGGCCGACGTGATGATCGCGGCGGGTGTGGAAAGCATGAGCATGGTGCCCATGATGGGCAACTCGCCCTCGCTGTCGCCCTCGATCTTCGAGCGCGACGGCGACGTGGGCATTGCCTACGGCATGGGCCTCACGGCCGAGAAGGTGGCCCAGCAGTGGAAGGTCAGCCGCGATGCGCAGGACCAGTTCGCGCTGCAGTCGCACCAGAAAGCCCTGGCGGCCCAGCAGGCCGGCTACTTCGCCGATGAGATCACCCCCATCGAAGTGACCGACCGCACGGCCAACCTCGAAACCGGCGAGTCGATTGCCAAGAGCCGCACCGTGGGCCTCGATGAAGGCGCCCGCCCCGACACCACGCTCGAAGGCCTGGCCAAGCTCAAGACGGTGTTCGCCGCGCGCGGCTCCGTCACGGCCGGCAACAGCTCGCAGACCAGCGATGGCGCCGGTGCGCTGATCCTGGCCAGCGAGGCCGCCGTGAAGCGCTTCGGCCTGACGCCGCTGGCGCGCTTCGTGAGCTATGCCTCCAAGGGCGTGCCGCCGCACATCATGGGCATCGGCCCCATCGAGGCGATCCCAGCGGCCCTGCGCTATGCGGGCCTGAACCAGCAGGACATCGATTGGTTCGAGCTGAACGAAGCCTTTGCGGCGCAGTCGCTGGCGGTGATGAACACCCTGGGCATGGACCCTTCCAAGGTCAATCCCATGGGCGGCGCGATCGCGCTGGGGCACCCGCTGGGTGCGACGGGCGCGATCCGCTCGGCCACGGTGGTGCATGCGCTCAAGCGCAACAAGCTCAAGTACGGCATGGTCACGATGTGCGTAGGCATGGGACAGGGAGCCGCCGGCATCTTCGAATCCGTTTGATGTTGGCTGGCTACCGAGCGGGCGATCTGCGTCGTTGGGCGGTGCTCGGAATCCTCACGTACAGGAAGTACGTTGCGGTTCCTGTGCTCCGTCCGCCTAGCAGCTCATCCCGCTCGCTACGCCCTTGAGGACGGGGTGGTTGGCTGGCTACCGAGCGGCCTTCTGCGTCGTTGGGCGGTGCTCGCAATCCTCACGTACAGGAAGTACGTTCCGGTTGCTGCGCTCCGTCCGCCTAGCCTGAAAGCCGCTCGCTACGCCCTTGAGGGCGGGGTGTGCAAACCCAAAGCGTTCGAAGTGTTTTCCATTGAACCGGCGTAGATCGGTCTTTACAGGAGACAAGCATGGAAAAGCAGACTTTGCAGGTAGATAGCGCGCAATTGGCGCTGCGCGTGTACGAGCCCGATGGCGGTGCTGTCAGCGCTCGCGCCAGCGTCGTGATTGGCGGGGCCATGGGAGTGCGGCAGGCGTTCTACGAGGCGTTTGCGCGCTGGCTGGCGCAGCAGGGGTTTCGGGTCACGACGTTCGACTACCGCGGGCATGGGGATTCGCTGCAGGGCCCCATGCGGGCCGTGAAGGCGGATCTGTTCGATTGGGCGCAGGACTACGAGGCCGTGATTTCGGCCGCCAAGGCGGCGTTGCCGGCGCGGCCGCTGTACCTGCTGGGGCACAGCCTGGGGGCGCAGTTGCCGGGGCTGTTGCGCAACCCGGCGCAGGTCGATGGGCTGCTCAGCGTGGCGGCGGGCAGTGGCTACTGGCGCGACAATGCGCCGCAGCTCAAGCGCATCGTTCCGTATTTCTGGTGGGTGCTGGTGCCGCTGGCCACGCGGCTGTGCGGCTACTTTCCGGGGCGCACGCTCAAGAAGGTGGGCGACCTGCCGGCCGGCGTGATCCTGCAGTGGCGCCGCTGGTGCCTGAACCCCGCCTACAGCGTGGGGGCCGAAGGGGCTGCCGTGGCGCAGAGCTATGGGGCGGTGCGCTTTCCGGTGCTGGCCCTGTCGATGAGCGACGACGAGCTCATGACGCTGCGCGGCACGCACAACCTGGTCAACCTGTATGCGAACACCGAGCGCCGGGTGGAGAGCATCACCCCGGCGGATCTGCAGGTGCGCCGCATCGGGCATTTTGGTTTCTTTCGCGACCAGTTCAGCAGCAGCCTGTGGCCGCGCGCGGCGGCGGCCTTGCTTGCGGGGCTGGGTGCGGCCACAGTCACCGGCACGACGGTGTAGTCCCGAAATTTTCGGCACACTCAGCGCATGATCAGCAGCACCCAGACTCCGCACGTCAGTGACGACGCTTCGGCAACACCCGCCGACGAACACATTCACCCGCTCGACGAAGCGCTGCAGCTGTCCACCAGCGGCGATGTCCCGGGGCAGTACCAGGGGCAGACCCACCCCGGTTACTGGAACATGGTCGGTCCGTTTGGCGGCATCACGGCGGCCAGCCTGCTCAAGGCCATCCTGCTGCACCCGGACCGGCTGGGCGATCCCCTGTCGCTCACGGTCAACTACGCAGGGGCCCTGGTGGAGGGCGCCTTCACCATCCAGGCCGTGCCCGTGCGCACCAACCGCTCCACCCAGCACTGGACACTGTCCATCCTGCAGGCCGATGCCGAGGGTGCGCTGGTAGTCACCACCACCGGCACGGCGGTGACGGCTGTGCGCCGCGAGACCTGGAGCGTGGGCGACCTGCCCATGCCCGAGGTGACGCCGCCCGCCGAACTGGCGGCCATTGCCCGGCAGGGCGTCGAGTGGATCAACCGCTACGAAATGCGCCCGTTGAAAGGCCCCATCCCCAACACCTGGGACGGCAGCGGCGACCACAGCACCACGCAATTGTGGATGCGCGATGCGCCACCACGGCCGCTGGATTTCCTGTCGCTCGCCGCCCTTGCCGACGTGTTCTACCCGCGCGTCTGGCTGCGCCGCGCGCGCCGCGTGCCGGCGGGCACGGTGTCCATCACCGTGTATTTCCACGCCAGCGCCGAGCAGCTGGAGGCCACCGGCACCGGCCACCTGCTGGGCCAGGCGCGCGGCCAGGAGTTCCGCAACGGTTTCTTCGACCAGACCGCGCAACTGTGGAACGAGGCCGGCACCATGCTGGCCACGAGCCACCAGATCGTCTACTACAAGGAGTGACGGGTAGAAAGCGGGCAGGGGGCGTTAGCATCCTGCGCCCGCATCCGTCCTTCGATGCCCTATTCATCCCAAACCCCGAGATTCCCGCCATGACTGCACCCACCCAAGACATCCTCGTTCACACCGAAGCCGGTGTCACCACCATCACCTTCAATCGGGTGGACAAGAAGAACTCCATCACCACCACCATGTACGCGGCCATGGCCGATGCACTGGTTGCCGCCGAAGCGGATGCGGCCGTGCGCGTGGTGGTGTTCCAGGGCGATGTGGCGATCTTCAGCGCCGGCAACGACATCGGCGACTTCTTGCAGCAGCCACCGGCCACGCAGGACTCGCCCGTGTTCCGCTTCCTGCACGGCATTGCCGCGTTTCCCAAGCCCGTCATCGCATCTGTCTGCGGCCCGGCGGTGGGCATCGGCACGACCATGCTGTTCCATTGCGACCTGGTCTACGCGGGTGACAACGCAGCGTTCTCCATGCCCTTCGTGAACCTGGGCCTGTGCCCCGAGGCGGCGTCGAGCCTGCTGGTGCCGCAGATGATGGGTTACCACCGTGCCGCAGAGGCCCTGCTGCTGGGCGAGCCCTTCATGGCCGAGGCTGCGCTGGAAGTGGGTCTGGTCAATTGCGTGGTGCCGCCTACGGAGTGCAATGGGGTGGCGCAGGCGCAGGCGAAGAAGCTGGCTGCCAAGCCTTTGTCTGCGTTGATCGAGACCAAGCGGTTGATGAAGAAGGGGCAGATTCAGCCGGTGCTGGAGCGCATGGCGGAAGAGGGCGCGAGCTTTGGGCGCATGCTGCGCGAGCCTGCTGCGCGGGAGGCGTTTTCGGCGTTCATGGAGAAGCGCAAGCCTGACTTCAGCAAGGTTTGATTTTTTTGATGGTAGGTGCTTCTGTGCTTTTCTGAGGGCGGAGGCCGGGTCTCGGCCCGGCGGCCGAGGTACCTTTCTTTGAGTCGCCAAAGAAAGGTACCCCAAAGAAAGGCGACCCCGCTGCCCGTGTCCCCCTCGCCCGGTGGGCGAGGGGGCAGCCTGCGATGCTCGGACCTGGGGTGACGCCGAAGAACTCCCTGAGCTGCCTCTGTGAGGCAGCTCCGGTCAAACAGCTTCGGCGAGCCAGATGACGAGGCGCGTGTCCTTCGGCACGCGCTCACCCCAGGCCCTGCGCTTCTCGGCACGGTCAGAAGGGGGTGGAAACGGGCTCCACTCGGGCCATTGCTTCGCTCGGCCCCAACTGCCTCGCTGCGCTTGGCCTGGGCAGGGCGGTCGCGCTCAGGCCGTCGGCAGCGCGCACCGCGCGCGTCCCCGACCCCAGGCGCAGCTGCGAAAGCAGCAGCCGTCCTTGACCCCGCTCCCACCCCTTCTGGCTGCGCCGAGAAGCGCAGGAGCTGGGGTGGGCGTGTGTGCCGAAGGACACACACGCTTCGTGATCTGACTTGCCGCAGCTGTTTGAGCGGAGTTCGAAGAACGCAGCGAGTTCTGCGGCACCACCCCAGATCCGAGCATCGCAGGTTGCCCGCAGCGAAGCGAAGGGACGCAGACTGCGGGGCGCTGTTTCTTTGCCTACTTTCTTTTTGCGCAAAAAGAAAGTAGGTGCGCCGCCGGGCGCACATCCCGGCCTCCGCCCTTTAGCCAGGCAAATCGTTCAGTAAAGCCTCCGGCATCAACACTCAGTACCGAGGCTGAAACCGCTCAATGGCCGAGCGCGCCGCCGCATCCAGCGCAAACCCAGTCCCGAACCGCTGCGCCAACTCATCCGCCCGCGCCAGGAACGCTTCCACCCCCGTTCCATAGATGAACTGCATCGCCCCCCCAGTCCACGCCGGAAACCCGATCCCGAAGATCGACCCGATGTTCGCATCGTGCACGCTGGTAAGCACCCCCTCCGCCAGGCACCGCGCTGTCTCCACCGCCTGCCGGTACAGCAACCGATCCTGGATCTCCTGCACGCCCAGAACCTCGGAACCTGCAGCAGGCGTCTTCTCGAACAGCGAACGCAGCTGAGGCCACAACTGCTTGCGACCGCCCGCAGGGTAGTCATAGAACCCGCCCCCACCCGCACGGCCAGGGCGTTTGAGCTCCTTGACCATGCGCTCCACCAGCAACTCCCCGGCCGTGGCCTGGTAGCTGCGGCCCTCTGCCGCGTAGTCCGCACGGGTCTGGTCCAGCACATGCACACTCAAGGTCAGCGCCGTCTCGTCCAGCACGGCCAACGGCCCCACGGGCATACCGGCCTGCATCGCCGCGTTCTCGATCAGCGCCGCGGGCACGCCCTCGCCGAGCAGGGCGGCGCCTTCCATCACATAGGTGCCGAAGGTGCGGCTGGTATAGAAGCCGCGCGAGTCGTTGACCACGATGGGCACCTTGCCCAGGGCCTGCACGTAGTCGAACGCACGCGCCACGGTCTCGTCGTCGGTTTGCTTGCCGCGGATGATCTCCACCAGCTTCATCTTGTCCACGGGGCTGAAGAAGTGGATGCCCACGAACTTTTCGGGCCGGCGGCTGGCCTGGGCCAGGCCGGTGATGGGCAGGGTCGAGGTGTTGCTGGCGAAGAAACCGCCTTCGGCGAGCTGGGGCTCCGCCTCGCGCGTCACGTTCGCCTTGAGTTCACGGCTCTCGAACACCGCCTCGATCACCAGGTCGCAGCCGGCCAGATCGGCAGCATCGGCGGTGGCCTTGATCTTGCCCAGCAGCGCCTGCTGGGCCGTGGCCTCCATGCGGCCCTTGTCCACGCGCGCCTGCGAGAGCTTGGCGCTGTAGGCCTTCCCCGCCTCGGCCTTCTCCAGCGTGACATCCTTGAGCACGGTGGCAATACCCCGGCTGGCCTGGGCCCAGGCGATGCCCGCGCCCATCATGCCGGCACCCAGGATGCCGACCTTCTGCGGCTTGTAGCGCGGGGAGGTGCCGGGGCGCGACTGGCCGCTCTTGATCGCGTTCATGTCGAAGAAGAACGTGTTGATCATGTTGCGCGCGACCGGCCCGGTCATCAGGCGCGCGAGGTAGCGGCTTTCGATGCGCAGTGCGGTGTCGTAGTCGACGATGGCGCCTTCGACCATGGTGGCCAGGATGGCCTCGGGCGCGGGGTAGCGGCCGCGCGTGGTCTTCTTGAGCATGGCGGGCGCCACGCTCAGTGCCGCAGCCACTTTGGGGTTGGCGGGCGTGCCGCCGGGCATCCTGTGGTTCTTGTCGTCCCAGGGCTGCACAGAATGCGGGTGCGTGGCGATGCGTGCCAGCGCGGCAGGCAGCAGTTGTTCGGGCGTGGCCACCAGCTCGTGCACCAGCTGCAGTTCCAGCGCCTCGCGCGGGTTGAACAGCTTGCCTTCGAGCAGGTAGGGCTGCGCACCCATCAGGCCGAGCAGGCGCGTCATCTTGGTGATGCCGGTGGCGCCGGGCATCAGGCCCAGGGTCACCTCGGGCAGGCCGAACTGGATGCGCGGGTTGTCCACGGCGATGCGGTAGTGGCCCACCAGCGCCACCTCCCAGCCGCCGCCCAGGGCCGCACCGTTGAGGCAGCTGACCACCGGGATGCCCAGGGTTTCCAGCGTGCGAAAGTGCTGCTTCATGCGCTCTATCTCGCCGAAGGCCGTGGGTGCATCGGCCGGCGTGAGGCGCATGGTGGCCTTGAGGTCGGCGCCGGCAAAGAAGCTGGTCTTGGCCGATGCCAGCACCACACCCTTGAGCTGGGCGCGGTCGGCCAGCACACGCGCAGTGGCCTCCCCCAGGTCGGCCTGCCATTGGCGGCACATGGTGTTGACGCTGGAATCGGGCTCGTCGAAGGTGATGAGCGCCACCTTGCCGTCGGCGGCGTCGAGGAGTTCGTAGCGGATGGTCTGCATGGTGTTCTCCGTCGTCATCGTCATCACACGCGCTCCACGATGGTGGCAATGCCCATGCCCCCGCCCACGCACAGGGTGGCCAGGCCGTAGCGCAGTTGACGGCGGTGCAGTTCGTCGATCAGCGTGCCCAGGATCATGGCGCCGGTGGCGCCCAGCGGGTGGCCCATGGCGATGGCGCCGCCGTTGACGTTGACCTTCTCGTGCGGCACGCCCAGTTCGCGCATGAAGCGCATGGGCACGGCGGCAAAGGCCTCGTTGACCTCGAACAGGTCGATCTGGCCGATGTCCAGACCCGCCTTGGCCAGCGCCTTGCGCGCGGCGGGCATGGGGCCGCTGAGCATGATGGTCGGGTCGGCACCGCTGAGCGCCGTGGCCACGATGCGCGCGCGCGGTGTGAGGCCGTGGGACGCGGCCGCAGCCTCGTTGCCGATCAGCACCGTCGCCGCGCCATCGACGATGCCCGATGCATTGCCCGCATGGTGCACATGGTGGATGCGCTCCACCTGCGGGTAGCGCTGCAGCGCCACGGCGTCGAAGCCCATGCCGCCCAACTGCTCGAACGAGGGCTTGAGCGCGGCCATGCCTTCGAGCGTGGTCAGCGGCTTGATGAACTCGTCCTCCTCCAGGATGGGCAGGCCCAGGAAGTCTTGCACCGGCACCACCGACTGTTTGAAATACCCTGCTGCACGTGCGGCAGCGGCGCGGCGCTGGGATTCGACGGCGTAGGCATCCACGTCGGAACGCGTGAAGCCGTCGAGCGTGGCGATCAGGTCCGCACCGATGCCCTGGGGCACGAACAGCGTGGCCGAGTTGGTGTCCGGGTCCTGCGCCCAGGCGCCGCCGTCGGATCCAATGGGCACGCGGCTCATGCTCTCCACGCCACCGGCCACCACCAGGTCCTCCCAGCCCGAGCGCACCTTCTGCGCGGCCAGATTCACGGCCTCCAGGCCCGAAGCGCAAAAGCGGTTGACCTGCAGGCCCGAGGCGCGAAAGTCCCAACCCGCCTTGAGCGCCGCTACCTTGGGCAGCACCGAACCCTGCTCACCCACGGGCGAGACGATGCCCATGACGATGTCGTCCACGGCAGCGGTATCGAAGCGGTGGCGGCGCTGCAGCTCGGTCAGCAGGCCGGTGAGCAGGCTGATGGGCTTGACCTCGTGCAGGCTGCCGTCCTTCTTGCCCTTGCCCCGCGGCGTGCGGATGGCATCGAACACATAGGCTTGTGTCATGGCGTGTCTCCAGTTGTCGCCGCAGTATAGGACGGTACGGCTTTATACAGATCATCTGCTTTGTATAAATGGCGACAGCTGAGGTACGGGCGGCCGACGGCTACCGCAAGGGCAGGTCGGCCGGTAGTGCCCGGGGAATGGGGGCGATCAGAACCTGTAGCGCACGCCCACGGTGGCCAGGTCGGCGGGCGCCGTATCGTCCGCGAAGTGCAGGCGGTGGCGCTCCCACTCCAGCACGGCGGCGATGTTGGGCGTGAAGCCCCAGCTGGCGCCGACGCCGAAGGACAGACCCATGCCGCTGTTCCTGCCAGTCTGCAGACCATAGACGGGCGGGGCGGACGTGAAGGTCCGGCTGTAGGTGGTGCCAGCCTTGGCAAACAGTTCCAGGCGGTCGCCGATGGGCGCGCGGCCCACCAGGCTCAGGTTCAGGCCCCGGGCCTTGGTCCTTCCGTCCAGCCGGTAGGCCCGGCCGAAATCGAGGTAGCCCACCTCGACGCCGAAATTGCGGTGAAAGTAGCCGCCGGTGCTGAGCTTCCAGGCAGTGTCGCTGTCGTCGTAGGCCAAACCGGACGGCCCGGCGTACAGGTCGTACCGGGAACGCCCGCCCGACAGGCCCACGTAGCCCGCCTGGGTGAAGGGCAGGATGGACCTGGAGGAGGGCATGGGCGCATCGGCAGGCGCCTGCGCGCGCGCCACGCCGCACACCACGCCGAAGAGGGCGCCGCCGATGGCGGCAATGAGCCAGGGGGAAGTGCTGCTGCGCCGTGCATGTCTCATGGAAGTCTCCCGGAGTTAGGACACCGTTCTTGGCGCCCGCAAGCGCGGTGCGCCCGACTTCCAATTTAGGCGGCCGCCCTGTAACAGCTCGTGGGATTTGGTAAGTGGCCTGTGTAGGAATCGGCCTGCACCGAGCTGCGCCAGCAACGCGCTATCCTGTCGCCTGCGAACAGACTCTTGTGGGCCGGCCCTTCATGGCCTTATCCTGCGCAAGCTGGGCCGCTTATTGACCGCCCCCTCAGAACAATGGCCAAAACCCTTTCCGAATCCCTCCAACGCCTGGCGCGCGACGCCATCGAGTACGACGACGCGCGCCCCGGCTTTTTCCTCGAACACCACCTGGCGCTGGCCGCTGGCGCGGGCCTGGCGGTATCCGCACTGATGGCACCCAGCCGCAGTGCGGCGGCCGTGCGCGGCATCGCCGCCGGGGTGCTGCTGGTGCGCGGCCTCAGCGGCCGTGACGGCGTGCGCGACTGGCTGCAGGTGCGCGGCGCTGCACCGGCCCCGCGCAAGCTCAGTCCCGAAGAGATCCGCGAGACCTGGCTGCTGTAAGCGCAGCCCCAGGCTGCGGCCCGGGCTACTTGCCCAGCCCCATCGCGCGGGTGATCACTTCCTTCATGATCTCGTTGGTGCCGCCGTAGATGCGCTGCACGCGGGCATCGGCGTAGGCGCGGGTGATGGGGTACTCCCACATGTAGCCATAGCCCCCGTGCAGCTGCAGGCATTCGTCCATCACCTTGCACTGCAGGTCGCTGGTCCAGTACTTGGCCATGCTGGCCGTGGCGGTGTCGAGCTGGCCGGCCACGATCAGCTCGCAGCACTTGTCCACGAACACCCGGGCCACCTGCACCTCGGTCTGCAGCTCGGCCAGCGTGTAGCGGGTGTTCTGGTAGCTGGCCACGGGCTGGCCGAAGACCTTGCGCTGCTTGACGTAGTCCACCGTCCAGTCGATGGCCGCCTGGGCCGCGGCCACGGCGGTGATGGCGATCTGCAGGCGCTCCCAGGGCAGTTGCTCCATCAGGCAGATGAAGCCGCGCCCTTCCATGGCCGGACCGCCCAGCAGGTTGTCTGCCGGCACCTTCACGTCGGTGAAGAACAGCTCGGACGTGTCCTGCGCCTTCATGCCCAGCTTTTTCAGGCGCTGGCCTTTCTCGAAGCCCGGCATGCCGCGCTCCACCAGGAGCAGGCTCGTGCCCTTGGCACCGGCTGCCGGGTCGGTCTTGGCGACCACGATCACCAGGTCGGCATGCCAGCCGTTGGTGATGAAGGTCTTGCTGCCGTTGAGCACATAGTGCGAGCCATCGGCGCTCTTCACGGCCGTGGCCTTGATGCCCTGCAGGTCACTGCCGGCGGCCGGCTCGCTCATGGCGATGGCGCCCACCATGGCACCGCTGGCCAGCTGCGGCAGGTAGCGGCGCTTCTGCTCCTCGGTGCCATAGTGCAGCAGGTAGGGTGCCACGATCTCGCTGTGCAGCCCGAAGCCGATGCCGGTGAACCCGGCACGCGCAATCGCCTCCATCTGCGCCACCGAGTAGAGCTTGTCGGCGCCCGCGCCGCCGTACTCCTCGGGAAGGGCCATGCACAGAAAGCCGTTCTCCCCCGCCTTGGTCCACACGGCACGGTCCACATAGCCCTGCTCCTCCCAGGCGGCGTGGTGCGGCGCGACCTCCTTGTCGAGAAAGCGCGCAAAGCTTTCGGCAAAAGCCTGGTGGTCTGCGGTGAAGAGGGTGCGTTCGATCATGGTGCCTGTCTCCGGTGTAATTTTGCAAAGCATTTGCTTTTCAAAATTCTGCCATGGTTCGGCCCCATGAAAAAGGCCGCCCATGCAGGGCGGCCCGGCAGACGAGCGTGGGCGGCGCCTATTTCACGTAGTCCGACACCACCTTCCACTTGCTGTCCTGGATCTGCGACAGGCGCGACAGGTCGCTGCCCAGGCGCTTCTGCGGTCCATAGGTCGCCTCGGCGCTGCCGAACATGTCGGGTGGGATGACCATGGTGTCCATGGCCTTGATGAAGCTGTCGGTGGTCAGCGAGGTACCTGCCTTTTGCGCCGCGCGGATGAAGGCGTCGATGGCGCCATAGCCGTAGACCGAGAACACCGTGGGGTCTTCATTGAACTTGGTCTTGTACTTGGTGGCCCAGAAGCGGATCGGCTGCGAGGCCTCGTCCAGGTAGGGGTGCTGCACCGTCATGGTGGCGTACAGGCCGTCCATGGGCTTGCCGCCGAGTTTGTGGATCAGGTCGGTGTAGGCCGCGCTCGAGCCGAGGAAGGTGGGGTTGAAGCCGGTCTTGCGTGCCTCGCCGATGGTGCCGATGGTCTCGCGGATGATGGTGCCCAGGACCACGAAGTCGCACTCCGCCGCCTTCATCTTTGCCACCTGGGACGAGAAGTCGGTGGCGCCACGCTTGTACGAGGTCTTCTCGGTGAAGTCCATGCCCATGGCCTTCAAGGCCGCCTCGCCACCGCGCATCACCTCCAGGCCGAACTCGTCGTCCTGGTAGATGGTGCAGATCTTCTTGGCGCCCTTTTCCTTGATGAGCTTGGGCGCGGCCAGGCGGATCTGGTCGTAGTAGGTGGCAGCGAACGAGTACTTGAGCTTGTGGAAGGGCTCGTACATCTCGCGCGCAGCCGTCACGGGGAAGAAGTTGATCACGTTCTTGCTGAACTGCACCGGCATGGCCGCCAGGTTCTGCGCCGTGCCGATGTGCGCCACCATCATGAAGATCTTGTCCTGGTTGACGAGCTTCTGCGCCGCCAGCACCGCCTTCTTGGGGTCATAGCCCGAGTCCTCCACCTTGAGGTCGAGCTTGCGGCCGTTCACGCCGCCCTGTTCGTTGGCCTCGTCCACGCGCAGCATCATCCCCAGGCGCACCTGCTTGCCGAAGCCCGCGAGCGGCCCCGAAAGATCCTGGATGGAGCCCAGCGTGATGCTGTCCTTGGTCACGCCCTGCGTGGCCTGGGCCTGGGCGGCACCGCTGGACATGGCCACGATGGCCAGCGCGGCAATGGGATGAAGTTTCATGGCACGTCTCCTTGGATGGATCGGATTCGTCGTTATAGAACGATGCCCGGCACCGGGCACCAGCACTTTCCCTATGGAACCGGGGCCCGGCACGGCTCAGCGGTACATGGCCTCAATGCGTTCCGCATACTTCTGTTGCACGAGCTTGCGCTTGAGCTTCATGGTGGGGGTCAGCTCCTCGTCCTCGGCCGAGAGCTGCGTGTCGAGCAGGAAGAACTTCTTGATCTGCTCCACGCGCGCGAAGCGGGTGTTCACCCGGTCCAGCTCGGCCTGTATCAGCGCCTGCACCTCGGGCGCGCGTGTCAGGCTGGCGTAGTTGGAGAACGGCACATCGTGGTCCTGCGCGTACTTTTCCACGTTCTCCTGGTCGATCATGATGATCACCGTGAGGTAGGGGCGTGCGTCGCCGATGACCACCGCGTCGGTCACGTAGGGGCTGAACTTGAGCTCGTTCTCCAGCTCGCTCGGCGTGATGTTCTTGCCGCCGGCGGTGATGATGATGTCCTTCATGCGGTCGGTGATGCGCAGGTAGCCGTCGGCGTCGATCACGCCCACGTCGCCGGTGTGCAGCCAGCCATCGGGGGAGATGGTCTCCGCCGTCTTCTCGGGCTGGTTCAGGTAGCCCTTGAAGACGTTCGGGCCGCGCACCTGGATCTCGCCCGTGGCCGGGTCCACGCGCACCTCGTTGTAGCTGGCGGCCGGGCCGATGGAGCCGGGCTTGATGCGGCTGGCCGGCACGCCGGTGGCAGCGCCGCAGGTCTCGGTCATGCCCCACACCTCCAGCATGGGCACCCCCAGGGCCAGGTACCATTTCACCAGTTCGGGCGATATCGGCGCCGCACCGGTGACCAGGAAGCGCGCCCGGTGAATGCCGATGAGCTTGCGCACGTTGTCCAGGGCCAGCCAGCGCGCCAGCTGGAACTGCAGCTTCTGCCCCGCGCCCACGGGCTTTCCGGCCAGCACCTGGTCGGCAATGCGCGTGCCCACACCGATGGACCAGGCATAGGCCGCCTGCTGCAGCGCCGTGGATTCCTTGAGCGCGATCATCACGCCGGAATAGAACTTCTCCCACACGCGCGGCACGGCGGTGAACACGGTGGGGGCGATCTCGCGCACGTTCTCGGGCACGGTGTCGGGGTTTTCCACGAAGTTCAGGCGCGAGCCGGTATACAGCGAGAAGTATTCGCCCCCCATGCGTTCGGCGATGTGGCACAGCGGCAGGAAGCACATGGCCTCGTCGTCCTCGGTGCGCGAGATCAGCGTGTTGTAGCCGCGCACGGTGTAGGCCAGCGCGGCATGGGTGTGCATGGCGCCCTTGGGTTTGCCGGTGGTGCCCGAGGTGTAGACCAGGATGGCCACGTCCTCGGGTTTGCAGCCCTGCACGCGGCGCTCCAGCTCGCCTGCATGCTGCTGGTTCCATGCCTGGCCCAGCGCGCGCAGGTCCTGCAGGCTGATGATGCCGGGGTCCGCCAGGCTGCGCAGGCCCTCCATGTCGAAGACCACGATCTTGCGCAGCAGCGGCAGTTGCGCGCGCACTTCCAGCGCCTTGTCCAGTTGTTCGTCGTCCTCGACGAAGAGCACGCTGGTGCGCGAGTCCTCGCAGAGGTAGTGCACCTGGCTGGCCGCGTCGGTGGGGTAGATGCCGTTGGAGACGCCGCCACAGCTGAGCACGGCCAGGTCGGCCAGCACCCATTCGATGTTGGTGCTCGACAGGACGGACGCGCATTCGCCCGGCGCAAACCCCAGCGCCATCAGGCCGCCCGCGATCTCGCGCACGGCATCGGCGGTCTGGTCCCAGGTCCAGCTCTTCCAGATGCCGAGCTGCTTTTGGCGCATCCACACGCGCGGGCCGCGCTCGGCCACGCCATTCCAGAACATGGCGGCCATGGTGTCGCCTGCGAGCACGTCGGTGCCGGCCGGCTGGATGTGGGAGAGGTCCCATAGGTTGGACATGCCGGTTACCTCCAGTTCTTCTTCTTTTTCCAGCGCCGTTCGCCGCGCACGCCGGCGTCCTTCATGCCCAGGTAGAACTCCTTGATGTCGTCCTTCTCGCGCAGGCGCTCGCAGCTGTCCTCCATCACGATGCGGCCGTTTTCCAGCACGTAGCCGTAGTCGGAGGCGTTGAGCGCCATGTTGGCGTTCTGCTCCACCAACAGGATGGTGGTGCCGCGCTCGCGGTTGATGCGCACCACGATCTCGAAGATCTCCTTGGTGAGCTTGGGCGACAGGCCCAGGCTGGGCTCGTCGAGCAGGATCAGCTCGGGGCTGGCCATCAGCGCGCGCGAGATCGCCAGCATCTGCTGCTGGCCACCCGAGAGCAGGCCTGCGTCCTGCCCGGCGCGCTCCTTGAGGATGGGAAAGTAGGCGTACACCAGCTCCAGGTCGCGCGCCACCGCGTCGGCGTCGCTGCGCGTGTAGGCGCCCATGAGCAGGTTGTCGCGCACCGACAGCAGGGCGAACACCTCGCGCCCTTCGGGCACATGCACCAGCCCGCGGCGCACGATGGCGGCCGGGTCGGCGGCCGTGATGTGGGCGCCCTGGAATTCGATGGACCCTCGGCGCGGATCGATGATGCCCGAGATGGTCTTGAGGATGGTGGT
Source organism: Acidovorax sp. (assembly GCF_034519795.1). Taxonomy (GTDB): domain Bacteria; phylum Pseudomonadota; class Gammaproteobacteria; order Burkholderiales; family Burkholderiaceae_C; genus Acidovorax. The sequence continues at coordinate 947,929 of NZ_JAXHOB010000020.1, read as the reverse complement.
CTTGCCCGCGCCGTTGCTGCCCAGCACGGCGGCGATCTCGCCGCGCTGCACCTGCAGGCTCACGCCGCGGATGGCCTTGATGGGGCCGTAGGCGCTCTCCACGTTCTGCAGGCGCAGCAGCGGCGTACCCTCTGCGGTGCTGGCGACGGAGGGCCCGGGAAAGGGAATGACGGTCATCGTGCCATCCTTGCCGGTGCGCTGCCCGCCGGGCGGCGCAGGTTGCTCACGTCGTCGATGGTGCCCAGGTAGGCCTCGATCACGCCGGGGTGCGCCTGCACCTCACGCGGCGTGCCCATGGCCACTACCTCGCCCTGGTTCATGGCGAGCACGCGGTCCGAAACCTTGGAGACCAGCGACATGTCGTGCTCCACCATCAGCACGGTGATGCCCAGTTCGTGCTGGATGTCCTGGATCCAGAAGGCCATGTCATCGGTCTCCTCCACGTTCAGGCCCGAGGAGGGTTCGTCCAGCAGCAGCAGGCGCGGCTCGGTGCACAGCGCGCGGGCCAGCTCCACCACCTTGCGCACGCCGTAGGGCAGGCCGGCCACCAGGGTGTCGCGGTAGTGCTGCAGATCCAGGAAGTCGATGACCTCCTCGGCCTTCTCGCGCGCCCGCACCTCGGCGTCGCGCACGCGGCGGGTGAACAGAATGTCGGCCCACAGGCCCGTCTCGCGGCGCGTGTGGCGGCCGATCAAGAGGTTGTGCAGCACGCTGGCATGCTCGAACAGCTCGATGTTTTGAAAGGTGCGCGCAATCCCCAGGCCCGCCACCTTGTGCGGCGGCTGGTCGGTCAGCGGCAGCATGCCCGCCGGCCCCGCGTAGTGGATGGTGCCGGTAGTGGGCGTGTAGATGCGGCTGATGAGGTTGAACACCGTGGTCTTGCCCGCGCCGTTGGGGCCGATCAGGGTGAACACCTCGCCGCGGCGCACCTCGAAGCCCACGTTGTTCACGGCCAGCACGCCGCCAAAGCGCACGCTGAGGTTCTGCGCGCTGAGCAGGATGTCGTCGGTCATGGTGGAAACGGCGCCGGTCATTTCAAACGCTCCGATTTCTGGAAGGACTTCTGCCGCTTGAACAGGCCCTTGCGGTAGAACGGAAACAGCTGCAGCCAGGTGCGCACCTTGAGCCAGCGGCCGTACAGGCCCATGGGCTCGAACAGCACGAAGAGAATCAGCACCGCGCCATAGACCACCGCCTGCAGCCCCGGTGCCTGGCCGATGGCGGTGGGCAGCCAGTCCTTGCCCAGCGAGATCAGCTGCGGCATGGAGATCAGGAAGATGGCCCCGAGGAAGGCCCCATGCACCGAGCCCAGCCCGCCGATCACGATCATCAGCAGCAGGTCGATGGACTGCAAAATGTTGAACTGGTCGGGCGAGATGAACTGCAGCTTGTGCGCATACAGCGCGCCGCCGATGCCGGCGAGTGCTGCCGAGAGCGAGAACGACAGCGTCTTGTAGCGCGCCAGGTGGATGCCCATGCTCTGCGCCGAGATCTCCGAATCGCGGATGGCCACGAAGGCCCGGCCCGTGGGCGAGCGCAGCAGGTTCATGATCGCCAGGGTGCTGACCACGGCAATCACCAGACACAGGAAGTAGAACGATTCTGTGGATTCGAACTTGAAGCCCCAGATCTCGGGCGGCACCAGGTGCTTGCCCGAGTTGCCGCCCGTGACCGACTCCCAGCGCGCGAACACCTCCTCGACGATGAAGCCGAACGACAAGGTGGCCATGCCCAGGTAGATGCCCTTCACGCGCAGCGCCGGCAAACCCACCACCACGCCCACGGCGGCGGAGAGCCCGGCCGCGCAGGCCAGCGACAGCGCGAACGGCCAGCCCATGCCCGTGAGCACCGCCTGTGTGTACGCGCCCACCCCGAGGAAGGCCGCATGCCCGAGCGAGAACAGCCCCGTGAAGCCGGCCAGCAGCATCAGCCCCAGGCCGACGATGGCGTAGATGAGCACAAAGGTCAGTTGCGCCAGCCAGTACTCGGGCGCCACCCAGGGCGCAGCCACCAGGGCCAGGCCCAGCAGCCCGTACCAGAACACATGCCCGCCATGCTTGGCCAGGCGCAGGTCCTGCTCGTAGGAAGTCTTGAAAAGAAAGCGCATGGGGTCAGACTTTCTTTCTCAGCTTTTCGCCAAACAGTCCGTTGGGCCGCACCATCAGCATGACCAGCACCACGATGTAGGCGGCGGTGTCCTTGAAGCCGTCGGGCAGGTAAAAGCCCGAGAACGATTCCACGATGCCGATCACCAGGCCGCCGACGATGGCGCCCGGCAGGCTGCCGAAGCCACCGACCACGGCGGCCGGGAAGGCCTTGAGCCCGATCAGCCCCATGTTGGCGTGCACGAAGGTGATGGGCGCCAGCAGCAGCCCGGCCACGGCCGCCACGGCCGCCGCCAGGCCCCAGGCCAGGCCGTTGAGGCGCTGCACGGGGATGCCCATGTAGTAGGCCGCCAGCTGGTTCTGCGACGAGGCCTGCATGGCGATGCCGAGCTTGCTGTAGCGAAACAGCGCGAACAGCAGCAGGCACAGCACGCCGGTGGCGGCTATCACGGCCAACTGCTCGGCGTTGAGCACCAGCCCGCCGAGGCGGAACGACAGGTCCTTGTAGGGCACGGGCAGGGTGTGCGTCTCGGTGCCGATGGTGGGGATCATGGTCACCAGGCCACGCAGCACGTAGCCGATGCCGATGGTGAGCATGACGATGGAGAACGCGGGCTGACCCAGGATCGGGCGGATGACGGCACGTTCGAGCACCGTGCCGAACAAGCCCATGGCCGCGATGCTGGCGAGCACCGCCACCCAGAACGGGAAGCCGAGCACCGTCATCAGCGCCAGCCCGCAGAAGGCGCCCAGCATCATGAGCTCGCCCTGGGCGAAGCTCACGGTTTCGGTGGCCTTGTAGATGAGCACGAAGCCGAGCGCGATCAGGCCGTAGATGCACCCCTGGGCGACCCCGCTGATCAACAGTTGCACGAATTGCACACTGGCTCTCCAGAATATTTATACAAAGCATTTGCTTTGCATAAATAATGGTGCCTGTGCGCGGCCTGTATCGCACTCGGGGCTAACCCTGATGGGGGGAATCAAGGCGCATGTTGTCCCTTTGCCGGCGTGCGCGCAATAAGGGTTGCGTCCTATGCGGCGCGAGGAGTAACCGATGGCCATAGAGGTAGAGAAGCAAGGCCGTGTCACGCTGGTGACATTGCACCGCCCCGGCGTGCGCAACGCCGTGGACGCCGCCACCGCCCAGGCGCTGCATGCAGCCTTTCTGGATTTCGAACGCGACGATGGCGCCGACGTGGCCGTGTTCCATGGCGCGGGTGGGCATTTCTGCGCCGGCTGGGACCTGCAGGCAGGTGCCCGGCTGCAGGCCGAAGGCACATCACCCGAAGCCCTGGCCGAGGGGCTCGACTACGCGGCCGGTATGCACAATCCACCGGGGCCCATGGGCCCGAGCCGGCTGCAGCTGTCCAAGCCCGTGGTGGCGGCCATCAGCGGCGCCGCTGTGGCCGGCGGCATGGAGCTGGCCCTGTGGTGCGACCTGCGCGTGATGGAAGAGGACGCCTACTTCGGCGTGTACTGCCGCCGCTTCGGCGTACCGCTGATCGACGGCGGCACGGTGCGCCTGCCGCGCCTCATCGGCCTGTCGCAGGCGCTCGATCTGATCCTCACGGGCCGCAAGGTGGAGGCACAGGAAGCCCTGCGCATGGGCCTGTGCAACCGGGTGGTGCCGCCGGGCCAGGCGTTGGCAGCTGCCTTGCAACTGGCGCGCGAGATCGCCGCTTTTCCGCGGGCCACGCTGCGGGCCGACCGTGCCAGTGCGCTGGCGCAGGAGGGCCTGCCCTTGTGCGAAGCGCTGCTGCAGGAGTGGCAGGGAGGCCGTGCCTGCCTGGCCGAGGCCTTGCAGGGCGCGGCGCGCTTTGGCGCTGGCCAGGGGCGCCACGGCGAGTTTTGAGTGAAAATGGCCCGGTCGCTTGCCGCGCAAGCATCGATTGCTATCAGTTGGGGAGCGCGCTGGCATGCCGCACAGGAACACCATGAGCAAAACAATCACCGCACTGCCGCACGAGTTCGAGCCCGAATTCGTGGCCGGCCTGAAATCCATCTTCGAGGAAAAGATCGTCTTCAACCAGGTGCTGGGCCTGAAGATCACCGGCCTGCACCCCGACCGGGTGGAGGGGCGCATCGAGATGAAGCCCGAGCTGGTGGGCCACTATGCCTACAACCGCGTGCACGGCGGCGTGATCAGCGCCGGGCTCGATGCCATGGGCGGCCTGGCCGTCATGGCGGCCATTGGTGCGCGCCACATGGACGAGGCGCCCGACCAGCGCCTGCACCGCTTTGCCAAGCTCGGTACCATCGACCTGCGCATCGACTACCTGCGCCCGGGCATCGGCAGCCATTTCACGCTGCACGCCGAAGTGCTGCGCCTGGGCTCGCGCGTGGCCACCACGCGCATGGAATTCAAGGGGCCGAACGGCGAGACCATGTCGGCAGGAGCCGCAGCCTACATCGTCTCCTGAGCATCTTTCGGCCAAGGATGTAACAGGCGCATGTGTGATCCCGCAAGCCTTGCAAGTGCATGCTACGGGTGAACCGTTTGGTTACCGTTCTTGCGTAAAGCGCGCATCCATCGCGTAGGCCCCCTCCTACGATGAAGCCTCTTTTCAAGGAGTACCGATGGCCGTGCAAAACCCCTTCTTTGGCAAGCGTGAACCCGAGTCGTTTCAGCCCCGCCACAGTCCTTCCAACGCCACCGGCCTGGGTGGTTCGGTGGCCAGTTCCTCTGCTGCCGCCTCCAATGGCGTGCCGGCACCGGCCCCTGCCAGCCCAGCCCTGGCCAAGCCCTCTTCGGCCACGGATTCCACCGGCAGCAAGCTCACCGTGGGCCCCAACATCAAGCTCAAGGGCGTGGAGATCACCGACTGCGACACGCTCGTGGTCGAGGGCACGGTGGAAGCCACCATGGACTCGCGCGTGATCCAGATCTCCGAGCACGGCGCCTTCCGGGGTTCGGCCGAGATCGACATCGCCGAAATCCATGGCGAGTTCAACGGCACGCTCACCGTGCGCCAGAAGCTCGTGATCTACAGCACCGGCAAGGTCAACGGCAAAATCCGCTACGGCAAGCTGGTGGTGGAAGAGGGTGGCCAATTGGCGGGTGAGATCGAGTCCGGCATCGGCACGGGCAGTGCGTCGTCGGCATTGCGCAACGCGGCACAGCCGGTGCGTGCCGAGCCCACGGCCATGGCGGTGGCGGCCTGAACCCCCGCAGGCCCGCGACCCGTTGATCGGGCCTATGCGCCTTCGTTCCTGGGGCGCGGCACCGGGCGTGGGCGGCCTTCGTCATCGATGGCCACATAGGTCAGGCGCGCTTCCGTCACCTTGACGTAGCGCCCCTGGTCGGCAAAGCGCTCGGCATACACCTCCACCTGCACGGTGACCGAGGTGTTGCCCACGCGCGTGATCGACGAGAAGAACGACAGGATGTCGCCCACGCGCACGGGCTGCTTGAAGATGAATTCATTGACCGCCACGGTGGCCATGCGGCCCTGCATGTAGCGCGCCGGCAGCACCGAGCCGGCCAGGTCGACCTGCGCCATGACCCAGCCGCCGAAGATGTCGCCATTGCCGTTGGTGTCCGCCGGCATGGGGATCACCTTGAGCACCAGCTCCTTGTCTGTGGGCAATTGGGCGGCGGGTGGGCTGAAATTCTCGGACATGGGCACAATCTCGGTTGGGGCTGGCACGGATGCTGGGGGACACCACGGGTGGACTCCAGGGCGGGCCCCGGAAAAACCACCCAGGCGCCAGCCGGGTCGGTAAAAACAACAACCGGAATTGTCCCCCATGCGCCCTGTCGGCGAACCCCTCCCAACCCCGGCCCCGCTTTCCACCACTGCCGCCCCCTCCGACTGGGCCACCATCGGCCGCCTGCTGCCTTATCTGTGGCAGTACAAATGGCGCGTGGTCGCGGCCATCGTCTTCATGGTGGGCGCGAAGATGGCCAACGTGGGCGTGCCCTTGCTGCTCAAGACCCTGGTCGATGCCATGGACCTGAAGCTGGGCGACCCGGCCACCTTGCTGGTGGTGCCGGTAGGCCTGCTGCTGGCCTATGGGGCGCTGCGCCTGTCCACCTCGATCTTCAGCGAGCTGCGCGAGCTGGTGTTCGCCAAAGCCACGCAGGGTGCGGCGCGCTCCATTGCGCTGCAGACCTTCGAGCACCTGCACGCTCTGAGCCTGCGCTTTCACCTGGAGCGGCAGACCGGCGGCATGACACGCGACATCGAGCGCGGCGTGCGTGGCATCGAGTCGCTGATCTCCTTCACCCTGTTCAACGTCGTGGCCACCCTGGTCGAGGTGGTGCTGGTGCTCACGGTGCTGGCCGTCAAGTTCGACGCCTGGTTCGCCTGGATCACGCTGGCGGCGCTGGCGTTCTACATCACCTTCACGGTGCTGGTGACCGAGTGGCGCACGCAGTTCCGGCGCGAGGCCAACGAGTTCGATTCGGCCGCGCACACCAAGGCGGTGGACTCCCTGCTCAATTACGAGACCGTCAAGTACTTCAACAACGAAGGCTTCGAGGCGCGGCGCTACGACGAGAGCCTGGAGCGGCTGCGCCGCGCGCGCCTCAAGAGCCAGACCACGCTGTCCATGCTCAACGCTGGCCAGCAACTGATCATCGCCATCGGCCTGGTGGCCATGCTGTGGCGTGCCACACAGGGCGTGGTCGACGGGCGCATGACGCTCGGCGACCTGGTCATGGTCAACGCCTTCATGATCCAGCTGTACATTCCGCTGAACTTCCTGGGCGTGATCTACCGCGAGATCAAGCAGAGCCTGACCGACCTGGACAAGATGTTTGTGCTGATGGACAAGGAGCGCGAGGTGGCCGACGCCCCCGGGGCCCAGCCACTTTCGGGCCTGGACCAGGCCACGGTGCGTTTCGAGGATGTGCATTTCGCCTACGACACGCGCACCGGCGAGGGCGCTGCCAGAGGCCGGCCCATCCTGCAAGGCGTGAGCTTCGAGATCCCTGCGGGCAAGACGGTGGCGGTGGTCGGCCCCTCGGGCTCGGGCAAGTCCACGCTGGCGCGGCTGCTGTACCGCTTCTACGACATCCAGCAGGGCCGCATCACCATTGCCGGGCAGGAGATCCGCTCCGTGACGCAGGCCAGCGTGCGCCAGGCGATCGGCATCGTGCCGCAGGACACCGTGCTCTTCAACGACACCATCGCCTACAACATCGCCTACGGCCGCCCGGGCGCCAGCCAGGCCGAGGTGGAGGCAGCGGCGCGGTCGGCGCGCATCCACGACTTCATCGCCGGCACGCCGGCCGGCTATGCGGCCATGGTGGGCGAGCGCGGGCTCAAGCTCTCGGGCGGTGAGAAGCAGCGCGTGGCGATTGCCCGCACCCTGCTCAAGAACCCGCCGATCCTGATCTTCGACGAGGCCACTTCGGCGCTCGACTCGGCCAACGAGCGCGCCATCCAGTCCGAACTGCAGAGCGCCGCCCAGAACAAGACCACGCTCTTGATCGCGCACCGCCTGTCCACCGTAGTCGAAGCGCACGAGATCCTGGTCATGGACGCCGGCCGCATCATCGAGCGCGGCACCCATGCCGAACTGCTGTCCCAGCGCGGTCGCTACGCCAGCATGTGGGCCCTGCAGCAAAGCGATGGTGCGGCATGACGCTGGCCTCCATCCGCCGGAACCGCTTTTGAATTCCCTTTGATTCCACTGCCATGCAACCTGTCCTGCTCGCCCTGTCGTTCCTCTCGGAAGAACACTGCGCCCAATTGTCGGAAACCTTCGATCTGGTGTATGTGCCCGATGCCCCCCAGCACCAGGCCGCCATTGCCGAGTACGGCAGCCGCGTGCGTGTGGTGCTCACCATCGGCTCGGTGGGCCTCACCGCCGCGCAGATCGATGCGCTGCCGGCGCTCACCCTGGTCTGCGCGCTGGGCGCGGGCTACGAGAACATCGCCGTGGCGCATGCCAAGGCGCGCGGCATCGTCGTGGCCAATGGCGCCGGCACCAACGACGACTGCGTGGCCGACCATGCCTTCGGTCTGCTGATCGCCGCCGTGCGTGGCATTCCCAAGCTGGATGCCGCCACCCGCGCAGGCGTATGGCGCACGGCACTGCCGCTGCCACCGAATGTTTCGCACAAGCGCATCGGCATCATCGGCCTGGGCACCATCGGCAAGAAGATCGCCCAGCGCGCGCTGGGCTTCGACCTGCAGGTGGGCTACCACAACCGCAGCGAGCGCACGGACGTGCCCTACCGCTATTTCGGCGATGTGAAGTCGCTGGCCGAGTGGGCCGATTTTCTGGTCGTGGCCACGCCCGGTGGCCCGGGCACGCAGCACCTGGTCGATGCCCAGGTGCTCGATGCCCTGGGGCCGCGCGGCTATGTGGTCAACATCGCGCGCGGCAGCGTGATCGACACCGCCGCGCTGGCCAGCGCGCTGCGCGAAGGGCGCCTGGCGGGTGCGGGCCTGGATGTGTACGAGAGCGAGCCCGCGCCACCGGCCGAACTGCTGGACCTGGACAGCGTGGTGCTCACCCCGCATGTGGGCGGCTGGTCGCCCGAGGCGGTGCAGGCCTCGGTGGACCGTTTTGTCGAGAACGCGCGCCGCCACCTCGCGGGCGAGGCACCGGTTTCGCCCGTCTGATTGGCCGACAAGGGCCGTGGCTCAGCCCCCGCCAAGGACCTTGTAGAGCGTGATGCGGTTGGTCTGCTCGGCCAGTTGCAGGCTCAGCAGGGTCTGCTGGGCCGCGTACAGCGAGCGCTGCGCGTCGAGCACCGTGAGGTAGTTGTCGGCGCCGGCCTTGAAGCGGGCTTCGGACAGGGCGTAGACCCGCTCTGTCGCTGCGAGCAGCGAGGTCTGCGCGGTGATGCGGTCCGTCAGCGTGGCGCGCTCGGCCAGGGCATCGGCGGCTTCGCGGAAGGCGGTCTGGATGACCTTCTCGTACTGCGTGAGGGCGATGCGCTGATTGGCCTGGGCGACATCCAGATTGGCCTGGTTGCGGCCGCCGTCGAAGATCGGCAGGCGGATCTGCGGCACGAAGCTCCACAGCAGGTTGCCGCTGCCGAACAGGCCCGAAAGCTCCGTGCTCGCCGTGCCCACGTTGGCCGTGAGCGAGATGCTGGGGAAGAAGGCCGCGCGCGCGGCGCCGATGTTGGCGTAGGTGGCCTGCAGGCTGCGCTCGGCCGCCATCACATCGGGGCGCGAGAGTAGCACGCTCGAAGGGATTTGTGCGGGCACGGCCAGCAACTGCAAGGCGCTCTCGCGCAGCATGGGCACGGGCGCGGCCGCCTGTGTGACGCGCTCGCTGCGCCTGTCGTCGGACACCTTGGCAGCCGCCGGCACAGCGGGCGCGGGCTGTACCGCGGGCAGCAGGGTGGCGGGAACGGGCGAGCCCACCAGCAGCTGCAGCGCATTGCGGTCGCGCGCCACCTGGCTGGTGAAGGCCGCGACGTCGGCGCGCGCGCTGTCCACCGTGGTCTGGTTCTGCGCCAGCACCAGGCCCGAGGTGCCGCCCAGGCGGTGCGTGCGTTCGGTCAAGGAATAGGAGGCTTCGCGCGAGCGCAGGGTTTCCTTGGCCAGCTCCAGGCGCGCCTGGTCTGCGGCGAGGTTGAGCCAGGCGCTGGTGACTTCGGCCACCAGGCTCAACTGCACGCTGCGCTGGTTGTCGGTGACGCGCAGCACCTCCTGCAGCGCCGCCTCGTTGAGGTTGCGCACGCGGCCGAAGAAGTCGAGCTCGTAGCTGGTGATGCCCAGCTGTGCGCTGTACTGCTCGCCGATCTGCGAGCGCCCGGCCGTGGTCAGGTCGGCGGCGGTGCGGGCGCGGCTGCCCTGGGCCGTGCCGCTCACTGCAGGCAGGCGGTCGGCGCGGCTCACGCCGTACTGGGCCTGGGCGCGCTCGATGGCCAGGGCCGCAGCGCGCAGGTCGCGGTTGTTCTGCAGCGCGAGCGCGATGACATCACGCAACTGTGCGGACTGCACCACTGCGTCCCAGCCCAGCGGGGCATAGGCCTCGCTGGCGCCTGCCGTCGTGGCGGCGTTGTCCAGTGCCGCGGGAACCGGGGCTGCAGGGCGGTCGTAGCTGGGTGCCAGATTGGTGCACCCGGCCAGGACCAGCAGGGCGCACAGGGGAGTCAACAGGGTTTTGGACATGCCGATGGACACAGCAGGGCGGGTTGCAAGGGCGCTACGCAATGTCATCATGCCTGCGCCTCCTTCACATCGGTCGGGACATGCGGGGGCGCGGCCGGCTTGCGCGAAGCGAACCACGAGCGCACCAGCAGGAAGAACACGGGCACGAAGAACAGCCCCAGGACGGTGGAGGCCACCATGCCGCCGAGCACACCGGTGCCGATGGCCTGGCGGCCGCCCGCGCCGGCGCCCGTGCCGATGGCCAGGGGCAGCACGCCGAAGCCGAAGGCCAGCGAGGTCATGAGGATGGGGCGCAGGCGCATGCGCACGGCTTCCACCGTGGCGTCGTACAGGTTCTTGCCCTGGGTTTGCAATTGCACCGCGAACTCGACGATCAGGATGGCGTTCTTGGACGCCAGCCCCACGGTGGTCAGCAGCCCCACCTGGAAGTACACGTCGTTGCTCATGCCGCGCGTGTAGGTGGCCAGCAGCGCGCCGATCACGCCCAGCGGCACGGCCAGCATCACCGAGAACGGCACGCTCCAGCTTTCGTACAGGGCCGCCAGGCACAGGAACACGAAGAGGATGGAGACGGCATAAAGCAGGGGGGCTTGCGAGCCCGAGCGGCGCTCCTGCAGCGACGCGCCGGTCCACTCCATGCCGATGCCCACGGGCATCTGGGCCATGATCTGCTCGATGGCGGCCATCGCGTCACCGGAGCTGGCGCCCGGCGCGGTTTCGGCCTGCAGCTCCAGGGCCGGGCTGCCGTTGTAGCGCATGAGCTGCGGCGGGCCATTGGTCCACGACGTGGTGGCAAAGGTCGAGAAGGGCACCATTTCGCCATTGCGGTTGCGCACGCTCCAGTGGCCGATGTCCTGCGGCAGCATGCGGTAGGGTGCGTCGCCCTGCACGTACACGCGCTTGACCCGGCCCTGGTGCACGAAGTCGTTCACGTAGGTGCCGCCCATGGCGCTGGAGAGCACGCTGTTGATGTCGGCCGTGGTCAGCCCCTGGGCAGCGGCCTTGCGGTCGTCGATGGTGACCTTGAGCTCCGAGGTGTTGTCGAAGTTGGTGGTCCGCACGTTGGTGAGGATCGGGTTCTGGCGGGTCAGCTCGATCAACTGGTCCTTGGCAGCGACAAGGGCGTCCTGCCCCAGGCCGTTGAGGTCCTTGATGATGAAGTTGATGCCCGCACTTGAACCCAGCCCGCGCACGGCCGGAGGCAGCGAGACGAAGATGCGCGCGTCGCGGAGCTTGGCGAGGTCCTTGGTGGCCTGGCTGGCGATGACCTCGGCGGACTGGCTGCGCAGCGGGCGTTCCGACCAGGGCTTGAGCCGGATGAACATGCGGCCCGAGTTCTGGTTGCCGTTGTTGCCGGCAATCGAGTTCACACGCAGCACCTCGGGCTTGGCCAGAAAGTAGTCCTTGATTTCATCGAGCACCACACCCAGGCGCTCGTCGGTGGCGCCAGAGGGCAAGGTGATCGAGGCCGTCACGAAACCCTGGTCCTCATTGGGCAGAAAGGACGTGGGCAGTACCTTGAACAGCAGCCCCACGCCCACCAGGATCGCCAGGTAGATGACGACCATGCGCAGGCTGCGCTTGAGCAGGCCGCCCACGACGCGCTGGTAGCGGTTGGCCGTGCGGTCGAAGCTGCGGTTGAACCAGGCGAAGAAGCGGTCGCTCAGGCCGTACAGTCCACGCCTTGGCGGGCCGTCGTGCGCCGCGTGGTGGCCCTTCTCGATGGGTTTGAGCAGGGTGGCGCACAGTGCGGGCGTGAGTGTCAGCGCCACGAACACCGACAGGGCCATGGCCGAGACGATGGTGATCGAGAACTGTCGGTAGATCACGCCGGTGGAGCCTGTGAAGAAGGCCATGGGGATGAACACGGCCGACAGCGTGAGGCCGATGCCCACCAGCGCGGGCGTGATCTCCTTCATGGACTTGCGCGTGGCTTCCTTGGGCGAAAGTCCTTCCTCGCTCATCACGCGCTCCACGTTCTCTACGACCACGATGGCATCGTCCACCAGCAGGCCGATGGCCAGCACCATGGCGAACATGGTCAGCATGTTGATCGAATAGCCCAGCGCCGAGAGCACGCCGAAGGTGCCCAGCAGCACCACGGGCACGGCAATGGCCGGGATCATCGTGGCACGGAAGTTCTGCAGGAAGATGAACATCACGATCACCACCAGCAGCATCGCCTCGGCCAGGGTCTTGACGACCTCCTCGATGGAGGCGCGCACGAAGGGGGTGGAGTCCGAGCTGACCACGCCGGTGATGCCGTCCGGGAAGAAGGGTTCGAGCTCCTTCATCTTGCGCGCCACGGCGTCGGCCACATCCATGGCATTGGCGCCATCGGCCAGCACGATGCCGATGCCGGCACCCGGTTGCCCGTTCAGGCGCGACTTCACGGTGAGGTTGTCTGCTTCGAGCGCCACCCGTGCCACGTCGGCCATGGTGACCACCGAGCCATCGGTGCCGGACTTGAGGACAATGCGCTCGAATTCCTCCACCGTCTGCAGCTTGGTGCGCGCGGTGATGGTGGCGTTGAGCATCTGGCCCGGCGGCGCTGGCTGCTGGCCCAACTGGCCGGCCGAGACCTGTGCGTTCTGGGCGTTGAGGGCGTTGATCAGGTCCGACGGCATCAGCGCGAACTTCTCCATCTTGGCCGGGTCCAGCCAGATGCGCATGGCATAGGAGGTGCCGAACACGTTTACGTCGCCCACGCCGTCCAGGCGGGCGATCACGTCCACCACGTTGCTGGAGATGTAGTCGCCAATGGCCACCTGGGTCACGGTGGGGTCGGGCGAGGTGAACACGTAGGTCACCAGAAAATCCTGGCCGCCCTTGTTCACGAACACACCACGGCTCTTGACGGCCTCCGGCAGGCGGTTCATGGCCGCCTGCAGCTTGTTTTGCACCTGCACCTGGGCCACGTCGATGTCGGCGCCGGGGGCGAAGGTCAGGGTCGTGCGCGAGCGGCCTGCAGAATCGCTGGTCGAATCCATGTACAGCAGGCTGTCGATGCCCTTGAGCTGCTGCTCGATCACCTGGGTCACGGAATTGTCGACCGTGCCGGCCGAGGCACCGGTGTAGGTGGTGTTGATGGTCACGCGCGGCGGCGCGATGTCGGGGTACTGCTCCAGCGGCAGCGTGAAGATGGACATCGCCCCCGCCAGCATGATGACGATGGACAGCACCCAGGCGAAGACCGGGCGGTTGATGAAGAACTGGGCCATGGATCAGCGTGGGTGTGGTGGGGTCGCAGGTCGGTCGGGTGGGGCGGCGCGCAGCGCGCCTCAGGAACTGGCTGCGGCCGATGAGGCCGTGGCCGCCGCAGGCATGGCCCTGTCGCGTGGCTTGACCACCGTGGGCTTGACCGTCTGGCCCACGCGGGCCTTCTGGAAACCGTCCACCATCACCTTCTCCCCGGCCTTGACGCCCGAGATCACCAGCCAGCGGTTGCCCACGGCCTGGCCGAGCTCCACCGGGCGCTTGGTGAGCTTGTTGTCCTCGCCCACGACCTGCACGCTGGGCTCGCCGGCGGCGTTTCGGATCACGGCCTCCTGGGGCAGCAACAGGGCCTGGGGCGCCACGCTGGTGGCCAACTGGGAGCGCACGTACATGCCGGGCATGAGGAAGTGATCGGGGTTGGGGAAGGTCGCCCGCAGGGTGATCGCGCCCGAGGTCGGGTTCACGGCGGTGCCGGTGAACTGCAAGGTGCCTTCCTTTTCGTAGGTGGACCCGTCTTCCAGAATGAGCTTGACCTTGGCCTGGTTGGAATCCACGCGTGTGAACTGGCCTTCCTGCCATTGCTTGCGCAGTTGCAGCAGCTCCGCGCTGGACTGCGTGATGTCGACCTGGATCGGGTCGAGCTGCTGAATGGTGGTCAGCGCATTGGCCTGGTTCGCCGTCACCAGTGCGCCGGCCGTGACGGCCGACAGTCCGATGCGCCCGGAAATGGGCGCGACGATGCGCGTGTAGCGCACGTTGATGCGCGCGGCATCCAGGGCGGCCTGCGCCACACCGACGTCGGCCTGCGTCTGCTGCACTGCGGCCTGGCTTTCGTCGAAGACCTGGCGGCTGATGGCGTCGATCTCGACCAGTTCCGCGTTGCGCTTGGCATTGACCTGGGCCGTGCGCGCCGTGGCCTGCGCCTTGGCCAGGGCCGCCTGGGCGCTGGCCTGGGCCGCTTCGTAGGTGGCCGGGTCCACCTGGTACAGCGGCTGGCCGGCCTTGACCAGCGCGCCCTCGGTGAACAGGCGCTTCTGGATGATGCCGTTGACCTGCGGGCGGATGTCGGCGTTCTGGAACGCTGCCGTGCGGCCCGGCAACTCCGTGCTCAGCGTCTGGCTTTCGGGGGCCAGCACCACCACGCCCACCGCTGGCTCGCCGGCGGGCTTGCCCGCGCCGGCCTGGGCCGGCTGGTCCTTGCCGGAGCAGGCCACCAGGCCGCCGAGGCACAGGGCCGCGATGCAGGTTCGTGCCCAGGCCGGGCTCAGCCGCGACAAGGGGTGGGCAAAGGCGCGGACGGGGGAGGAGGCCAGCGTCAGCGAGCCCGTGGCCGCCGGGCGGCCAGCATTCAGAAGGAACGGCATGGGAGACGGGGAGTCAGAGTTGAAGGCATTGTGGGGGCCATATGTGTACGCACGATAAAGTTGGCAAAGCCGCAGCCGCTGGCGGGCTTTTCTACCGGCAGATGCGCTCCCTCCGCACCGAGGCGGCACTTGCAAGCATCGGGCCAAGCGGCGGCCGCCCACGAAAAAGGCACTCCCCTGTCACAGGGAGCGCCTTGGAGATGGTGCGGGCAGCACTTGTCGGCTGCCTGCCGGTATGGGCTTATCGCTTGCGCGCGGCAATCGCCTTTTCGGCCTGGGTCACCAGGTCGGCACCGATCTGGCCCTTCCACTTCTCGAACACGGGGCGCGTGGCCTTCACGAAGGCCTCGCGCTCGGCCGGGCTCAGTTGGGTCACGGTCACGCCATTGGCGGCGATGTCCTTGAGCAGGGGCTTGTCGGCCTCGACCATGCCCTTGCGGGCGATGGCGATCTCTTCCTTGCCGGCGTCGATGGCAGCCTGCTTGACGATCTCGCGGTCGGCCGGGGTCCAGGAATTCCAGATGTCCTTGTTCACCACGAAGATCAGCGGGTCGTTGATGTAGCCCCACATGGTCACGTGCTTTTGCGCCACGGTATGCAGCTTGGCAGCCATGTACACGGCGATCGGGTTCTCCTGGCCGTCCACGGCGCCGCTGGCCATGGCGGGCTGGGCGTCGGCCCAGCTCATCTGCGTGGGATTGGCGCCCAGCGCGGTGAAGGTGTCCAGGAACAGGGGCGAGCCCACCACGCGGATCTTCAGGCCCTTCAAGTCTTCAGGAGTCTTGATGGCCTTCTTGGAGTTGGAGATCTCGCGGTAACCGTTCTCGCCCCAGGCCAGGGGCACCACGCCGGCCTTGTCCAGCGTGGCGAATATGCTCTTGCCCACTTCGCCCTGGGTGAGTGCGTCCACGGCGGCGTAGTCGGGCATCAGAAAGGGCAGCGAGAACAGGTTCAGCTGCTTGACCTGGGGCGACCAGTTGATGGTGGAGCCCACGGCCATGTCGATCACGCCCTGGCGCAGCGCCGAGAACTCGCGCGTCTGGTCGCCCTGGATCAGCGAGACGCCGGGGTACAGCTTGATGTTGATGCGGCCCTGGGTGCGCTCGCGCACCTTGTTGGCCCACAATTCGCCGCCCTTGCCCCATGGGAAGGCGGTGCCCAGCACCAGGGACATGCGGTACTCGCTCTTGTAGGCCGTCTGCGCGATGGCAGCCGGAGCGGTGAAGGCCAGTGCGGCAGCGGCGGCCACGGCGGAAGTCAGAAAGGTGCGCAGTTTCATGTTGTCAGTCTCCTGGGGTCAATGTTGTAGGGTGGAAGGCAAATCGGTCTCGGGGTTTACCACGGGTCAGTAGCCCAGGCGCGCCGGCAGCCACAGCGCCAGCTGCGGGAAGGCGATCACCAGCACCATCACGAGGAACATGGCGAACAGCATCCAGCCGACCCAGCGCACGGTCGATTCCATGCGCACGCCCGCGATGCGGCACGAGACCATCAGGTTCACCGCCAGCGGCGGGGTGAACTGGCCCAGCGCCACCTTGAGCGTGAGGATCACGCCGAACCAGACGGGGTCCCACTGGTAGTGCTGCATGATGGGCAAGAGCAGCGGCACGAAGATCAGGAAGATGGAGATGCCATCGAGGAACATGCCCACGGTGATGAGCAGCACGATCAGCAGCGCCAGCACGCCGTACTCGCCCAGGCCCGAATTCACGATGGCCTTGGCCACCGGGTCGATCACCCCGAGGGTGGACAGCGAGTAGGCAAAGATGCCTGCCAGCGACACCACGAGCAGAATCACGGCCGACAGCTCGCCCGATTCGCGCAGGATGGGGAACAGATCGCGCACCTTGATCGTGCGGTGGATCACCATGCCCACGAAGAGGCCATAGAACACGGCCACCACGGCGGCTTCGGTCGGGGTGAACCAGCCGGCGCGCATGCCGCCCAGGATCAGCACCGGCGCGGCCAGGCCCCACAGGGCCTCGCGCAGGCTCTTCCAGAATGGCGGGCGGGGCATGGTGGCTTCAAGCGCACCCATCTTGTGCCGGCGCGCCATCCACACGGCTGGCACGATCAGCGCGATGCCCGCCAGGATGCCGGGGACCATGCCGGCCGCGAACAGCGCGGGCACCGAGGCCCCCGGCACCAGCACCGAGTAGATGATGAAGGCGACGGACGGCGGGATCAGGATGTCGGTGGCCGCAGCCGCCCCCACCACGCTGGCCGAGAACGAAGGCGGGTAGCCCGCGCGCGACATGGCGGCGATCATCACGCCGCCCACGGCGGCCGCATTGGCCGGGCCCGAGCCCGAGATGCCGCCCAGGAACATGGCCACGGCAATCGCCACCAGCGGCAGCATGCCCGGGCCGCGCCCGACGATGGCCACGGCGAAGTTCACCAGGCGCAGGGCCACGCCCGAGCGGTCGAAGATGGAGCCCACCAGCACGAACATCGGAATCGCCAGCAGCGGGTACTTGCCCAGGCCGGCGTAGAAGTTCTGCGGCACGGCCAGCAGGCCGAACCACTGGCTGTCGGCATTGGCCAGGGCGATGGCGGCGGCGCCGGCCAGACCCAGGGCGGCGCCGATCGGCACGCCCACGAACATCAGGCCCAGGAAGGCCACGAACAGCAGCGTGGCGATCATGGCTGCGCGTCCCTGGCGGGGGCGTCGTCGGCGCGCAGCGGTTCGCGGCTGCGGCGCAGCAGCAGGCCCACGGCGCGCGCGGCGATCAGCGCCGAGATGACGGGCAGCCAGATCGAGTACCACCACTGCGGCACGCCAATGCCCGGCGAGGTCTCGCCAAAGCGGTAATCGTCCCAGACCACGCGCATGCTGAGCACGGCGATGAGCCCGAACAGCAGGGCCACGGCCAAGGCGCCCAGCTGCGCCAGGCGCTTGCGGCGGGCGGCCGAGCCGCCTTCGGCAAAGTACTCGATGCGGATGTGGCGGTCGCGCGCCACGGCGGCGGAGCCGGCCACCAGGGCCAGCACGATCATCAGGAAGACGGAGATCTCCTCCGTCCAGGCGAAGGAGGAACTGGTGAAGTAGCGCACCAGCACGTTGGCAAAGGTGATCAGCGCGAGCGCCGCCATCACGATGACGGTGAGCCAGTCCTCGATGCGCAGGGAGCGGGGTTCTTCGGAGTCAGGGGCGGCGACGGGCACGGAGGCGTCGGTCACCGGCCCTTGGGGAGGGGTGGAGGACATCGGAGCGGCGGTACAGGAGAACAAACAGGACGGGGCCGGTCGCTCTGCCCGCCGGTGTTGTGCACCTGGGGCCGTGACGCGGGAGCGCGCTTTGGACGCAGCTTTCCCTATTATGCGGTGCGTTGCTATGTGTGCACACCAATGGTGCGCAATGGCGCTATGGATAAACCCTTGTACAGGCTTTCCATGACCGGCCGGCACGCCGCAGGGCTGGAAACGATAATGCAGCGATGGAAACCAAGTGGCTTGAAGATTTCGTCAGTCTTGCGGAAACGCGCAGCTTCAGCCGGTCCGCCCAGTTGCGGCACGTGACGCAGCCTGCCTTTTCACGGCGCATCCAGGCCCTGGAGGCCTGGGCCGGCACCGATCTGGTGGACCGCAGCTCCTACCCCACGCGCCTCACGCCGGCCGGCAAGACCCTGTACGACCAGGCGCTGGAGATGCTGCAGGCGCTGCAGAACACCCGGGCCATGCTGCGCGCGCACACCAGTGCGGGCAAGGACATGATCGAGTTTGCGGTGCCGCACACGCTGGCGTTCACGTTCTTTCCGGCCTGGGTGTCCAGCCTGCACGACAAGTTCGGCCCCTTCAAGAGCCGCTTGATCGCGCTGAACGTACACGACGCCGTGATGCGCCTGGTGGAGGGGGGCTGCGACCTGCTGATCGCCTACCACCACCCCTCGCAGCCCTTCCAGCTCGATGCCGACCGCTACGAGATGGTGAGCCTGGGCCAGGAGGTGCTGTCCCCGTACTCCAAGGCCGATGCCGATGGCCAGCCGCTGTTCCGGCTGCCGGGCCGTGTAGGCCAGCCGCTGCCTTACCTGGGCTATGCACCCGGCGCCTATCTGGGCCGGGTGACCGAGCTGATCCTCAAGGAGTCGGGCACCCCCATCCACCTGGACCGTGTCTACGAGACCGACATGGCCGAGGGGCTCAAGGCCATGGCGCTGGAGGGGCATGGTGTGGCCTTCCTGCCCCACAGTGCGGTCAAGAAAGAGCTGCGCACGCGCAAGCTGGTCAGTGCCGCCCCGCCGGACACCGAAGGCCTGCAGATGACCATGGACGTGCGGGCCTACCGCGAAAAGCCCTCGGGCAAGGAAGCGCCCAAGGGCACGGCCCAGGCCTTGTGGACCTACCTGCAGGCGCAGGCGGCATGAACCGCAGGCGTGCCTTCATGCTAAGGGTAAATACGGATATAAACAGTTTGCATAGTTGTCCGCGCAAACGGCATTGGAATTTCATGGTAACGACACGTACAGTCGGCGCCATCGATGGATCAGGCGCAGCAAGGGTTGCCACTGAGGGCCCCACGGTGGCACGAAGATTGCAGTTCTGATTCCACTTCCTTAACCGAGACACCGCATGAAAGTTCAGCATTGGGGATTGGCCTGGGGCATCGCTGCCTTGTGCTGCGCATCCGCAGCGTCTGCACAGGGGGTGCTCGAGCGCGTCAGCGGCGGCGGCAAGCTGGTGATTGCGCACCGGGAGTCGTCGGTGCCGTTCTCCTACATCGACAGCCAGAGCGGCAAGCCGGTCGGCTACGCCATGGACCTGTGCCTGCGCCTGGCCGACGTGGTTCGAAAGAAGACCGGCAAGAAGGACATGCAGGTCGAGTTCCTGGCCGTCACTCCGGCCAACCGCATTGCCATGGTCGAGCAGGGCAAGGCCGACATGGAGTGCGGCTCCACCACCAACAATGCCGAGCGGCGCCAGAAGGTGGCCTTCACGGTGCCGCATTTCATCACCGGCGCGCGCCTGCTGGTGAAATCGGCCAGCACCATCGACCGGGTGGAGGATCTCAATGGCAAGAAACTGGTGTCCACGAAGGGGACCACGCCGCTGAAGGCGGCCGACCAGGCCAACCGCGAACGGCTGATGGGCATCACCATCCTGGAAGCCCCCGACCACGCCAAGGCCGTGGAGATGGTGGAGAAGGGCGAGGCCGATGCCTTTGTGATGGACGACGTGCTGCTGTACGGCCTGGCCGCCGGCCGGCCGAACCCGGGCGCCCTGAAAGTGGTGGGCCGTTTCATGACCACCGAGCCGCTGGCGATCATGCTGCCCAAGAACGACCCCGAATTCAAGAAACTGGTGGACGACGAGATGCGCCGTCTCATCACCAGCCGCGATATCTACCCCATATATGAGAAGTGGTTCGCCAAGCCGATTCCCCCGAACAACACGACGCTGAACCTTCCAGTCAGTTATCTGTTGCGCGACTTCTGGAAATACCCTACCGACCAGGTCCCGTTCTGACTAATATCGCTGGTCGCGTGGTTCCTTTTTTGGTTTTTTGCCTGCCGGCTCCTGCGGCCCGGGCAAATCTCTAAAATCCCCCCCTTTTTTTCGTTTCACACAAGGAGATCCCAATGAAGAAGCATTTGCTCGCGGTTGCCGTGACCGCCCTGGCTGCAGGCAGCGCATTCGCCCAAGCCACCGATACCCTGGCCAAAATCAAGGCCTCGGGCAGCGTGACCCTGGGTGTGCGCGAGTCTTCGGGTCTTTCCTACACCCTGGGCAATGGCAAGTACGTGGGTTTCCACACCGAAATGGGTGAAATCATCCTGGCCGACATCCAGAAGCAACTGGGTCTGGCCAAGCTGGAAACCAAGTACCAGCCCGTGACCTCGCAAAACCGCATTCCGCTGGTGACCAATGGCACGGTGGATCTGGAGTGCGGCTCCACCACGAACAATGCCGCACGCCAGAAGGATGTGGCCTTTGCCGTGACCACTTATGTGGAAGAAGTGCGCACCGTCGTGAAGGCCAACTCCGGCATCACGTCCATCAAGGACCTGAAGGGAAAGACCGTGGCCACGACCACGGGCACCACCTCGGTGCAGACCCTGCGCAAGCATGAGCGCGCTGGTGGCATCGATTTCAAGGAAGTCTTCGGCAAGGACCACGCCGACAGCTTCCTGATGCTGGAAACCGGCCGTGCCGACGCCTTCGTGATGGATGGCTCGATCCTGGCCGCCAACATCTCCAAGTCCAAGGCACCTGCCGACTACAAGATCGTTGGCGAAGTGCTGTCGGTGGAGCCCATCGCTTGCATGCTGCGCAAGGACGATCCGGCCTTCAAGAAGGCTGTGGACGACAGCATCAAGCGCCAGATCGCCGACGGCTCGCTGGCCAAGCTGTACGACAAGTGGTTCATGCAGCCCGTGCCTCCGACCAACACCAAGATCGGCCTGCCTATGTCCGACGCCACCAAGGCGGCTTGGGCCACTCCGAACGACAAGCCCATGGAAGACTACGCCAAGAAGTAATCTTCGGGTTGCTTGCGCCCCTTCGGCCGCCATGGTTCGAAGGGGCTTTTTTGTTGGGTCCGCAAAGGATTGCGCCCAATTCAATACCAAACAATAAAGGGGTGATCCTATGAGTTGGGATTGGCAGGTGTTCTGCCAGGACACCATGGACAGGGAAGTCGTGCAAAGCTGCTTTGGCAAGGGCGGCGACATCACCTACCTGGACTGGATGCTGTCGGCCTGGGGCTGGACGGTGTCTGTTTCGTTGCTGGCCCTGGTGCTGGCACTCGTGTTGGGCTCCACCATCGGCACGCTGCGTACCTTGCAGGACCGGCCGATGATCGTGCGCCTGGGCAATGCCTGGGTCGAGCTGTTTCGCAACATTCCGCTGTTGGTACAGATTTTCCTGTGGTACCACGTCTTGCCCAGCCTCTTTCCGGTCCTGAAGGGCGTGCCCGGCTTCGCTCTGGTGGTGCTGGCGCTGGGCTTCTTCACGTCGGCGCGCATTGCCGAGCAGGTGCGCTCGGGCATCAATACCCTGCCGCGTGGCCAGCGCTACGCGGGCCTCGCGGTGGGCTTCACCACCTTCCAGACCTACCGCTACGTGCTGCTGCCCATGGCGTTTCGCATCATCATCCCGCCGCTGACCAGCGAGACGATGAACATCTTCAAGAACTCCTCCGTGGCGTTTGCCGTGTCGGTGGCCGAGCTCACGATGTTCGCCATGCAGGCGCAGGAGGAAACCTCGCGCGGCATCGAGGTCTACCTGGCCGTGACGGCGCTCTACATCATCTCCGCGTTTGCCATCAACCGCATCATGGCGTTCATCGAGAAGCGTGCGCGCATTCCCGGCGTGGTCGTGCCCAGCGGCGCAGGTGGAGGGCACTGACAAATGAATCTCGACTTTGGCTTTTACAACTGGGACCTGATCTCCAACTTCGTGCTCAAGGGGCTGTATTTCAGCCTGTTGCTCACGTTCGTGGCCACCATCGGTGGCGTGATCTTCGGGACCGTGCTGGCGCTCATGCGCCTGTCGGGCAAGAAGTGGCTGGACGTGCCGGCCACCATCTACGTCAACGGCATGCGCAGCATTCCGCTGGTGATGGTGATCCTGTGGTTCTTCCTGCTGGTGCCGGCCATCATCGGCCGCCCCATCGGTGCGGAAGTCTCGGCGGTGGTGACCTTCATCGCCTTCGAGGCCGCCTACTTCAGCGAGATCATGCGCGCCGGCATCCAGTCCATTGCGCGTGGGCAGGTCCACGCCGGCCAGGCCCTGGGGATGACCTATGGCCAGAACATGAAGCTGGTGGTGCTGCCCCAGGCGTTTCGCAACATGCTGCCGGTGCTGCTCACGCAGACCATCATCCTGTTCCAGGACACGTCGCTGGTCTACGCCATCGGTGCCTACGACATGCTCAAGGGCTTTGAAGTGGCGGGCAAGAACTTCGGCCGCCCCATCGAGGCCTACCTGGCCGCAGCGGTTCTGTACTTTGTGATGTGCTATGCGCTGTCCTGGATGGTCAAACGCCTGCACCAGAAGATCGCGATCATTCGCTGATGCAAAAGAGATTGGATTGAGGAACAAGAAATGATCGAACTCAAGAACGTATCCAAGTGGTATGGCCCCGTGCAGGTGCTCAACGAGTGCTCGGCCGTCATCAACAAGGGTGAAGTGGTCGTGGTGTGCGGGCCCTCCGGCTCGGGCAAGTCCACGCTGATCAAGACCATCAACGCGCTCGAGCCCTTCCAGAAGGGCGAGATCACGGTCGATGGCGTGAAGCTGCACGACCCCAGCACCAACCTGCCCAAGCTGCGCAGCCGCGTCGGCATGGTGTTCCAGCACTTCGAACTGTTCCCCCACCTGTCGGTGACGGAGAACCTGACGATTGCCCAGATCAAGGTGCTGGGCCGCAGCCCCGACGATGCCAAGAAGCGTGGCCTGAAGATGCTCGAGCGCGTGGGCCTGATGGCGCACAAGGACAAGTTCCCTGGCCAGCTCTCGGGCGGCCAGCAGCAGCGCGTGGCGATTGCCCGCGCCCTGAGCATGGACCCCATCGTGATGCTGTTCGACGAGCCCACGTCGGCGCTCGACCCCGAAATGGTCGGCGAAGTGCTCGACGTGATGGTGGGCCTGGCCAACGAAGGCATGACCATGATGTGCGTGACCCACGAAATGGGCTTCGCCCGCAAGGTGAGCAACCGCGTGATCTTCATGGACGTGGGCGGCAAGATCCTGGAGGACTGCTCCAAGGACGACTTCTTCAACCACCCCGAAGCCCGCCAGCCGCGCACCAAGGACTTCCTCAACAAGATCCTGGCGCACTGAGTTGCGCACGCATTGCGGCCCCTGCGGGCGCACTGCGGTGGACGGTACAAAAGGCGCCCTGGGCGCCTTTTGTCTTTTTTGCCTGCCGGCGCCTGCCGCTCTTGCCGCTACTTGCGCGAAGGCCTGCGCACGGGGGTTTCGCCCACGATGAGCTGCTGGTCCTCGACGTCCTTCCACAGCGTGTCCCGGCGCTTGAGCGCCTCGGACACCACTTCATGCCGCAGTTGCGCCACTGCGGAAACCAGGGCATTGCACAGGAAGAAAGCGGCGGTGTACGAGTCGAACGGCGAGGCGTTGGAGGTGCGCACCAGGATGCGTTCGTGGGCCAGCAAGGCCAGCGGGGCCGAAGCGCTGTCGGTCAGGGTCAGCACCTGGCCGCCGGCCTCGCGAAAGCGCTGTGCCACCTTCACCGGCCCGCTCGCATAGCGGCGGATGCTGAATGCCAGCAGCACGTCGTCGGGCTGCACCCAGAGCAACTGGTCGGTGGCGGCCACGGCGCCAGCGCCCAGCTCGTGCACGCCGGGGCGGCACATGTTCAGGTGCAGTGCCAGCCAGGCCGCCACGGGCGCGCTGTTGATCTGCGCCAGCACGAAGACCCGGCCTTTTTCCTGGGCCAAGCGGTTGGCGATGGCCTCGAAGGCCGCCATGTCCAGCCCGTCGCGCGTGGCGCTGATGTTGTGCTGGTCGTGCAGCAGGGCGTCGTCCACGCACTGCTGCAGGCTGCGCCGGGTGCCGATGGTCACGGGCGCGCGCTGGCCCGCCGTCTGCAGCAGGGCCGTGACCTCGGCGCGCGCCTCGCGCTGGGCCTCGGCGTAACTGCCATAGCCCAGCTTGGCGAACAGCCGCACCACGGTAGAGGCGCTGGTGCCCGTGCGGGCGGCCAGCGAGGTGGCCGATTCCAGCAGCGCATGGGGGTAGTCGCGTTCCAGTGCCTCGGCCAGGGCGCGTTCGCTGGCAGTCAGGCCGGCGCCCTGGCGGGCCAGGCGTTCGGGCAGCAGGCCCTCGGAGGTTTGCAATGATGATTTCATTTGTATCCGTTTTGTGAAAAATGTATTGCAAACAAGGCCGCTGCATGCAACACTTTCGCCCCATCACCATGCCCTCCCCGGGCGTGGATGGAAAGGAAAACATGCAGGATACCCTTGAAGAAAGCCGTGCACAGGTGCGCGAACGCATCCTGGCCTGGCTGGCCGGCCAGCAGCAGGCCATGCAAGACCTGTTGCAGAAGGTGGTAGACATTGACAGCGGCAGCCGCGACGAAGCAGGCGTGGCGGCGGTGGCTGCCGCGCTGCGCGAGCGGCTCGTGGCTGCCGGTGTGGCGGTCGAGTTCGTGCCCGTGCCGGGTTACGGCGTGCTGCTGCAGGCGCAGGTGCCTGGCCCCACCGAGGGCGCACCCATCCTGCTGATGGGCCACATGGACACCGTATACCCCGCTGGCACCGCGGCGCGCCGTCCCTTCCGCGTGGAGGAGGGGCGGGCCTATGGCCCCGGCGTGGCCGACATGAAGTCGGGCCTGGTGATGAACACTTTCGTGGCTGAGGCCTTTGCGCGCTGCGGCGGGCTCACGGCGCCGCTGCGGCTGTTCTTTTCGTGCGACGAGGAGATCGGCTCGCCCGCCACGCGCGAGCAGATCATGGCCGCAGCCCGTGGCGCACGCGCCGTGCTCAATGCCGAGCCGGGCCGTGTGAGCGGCAATCTGGTCACCAGCCGCAAGGGCTCCATGGCGGTCGAATTCGAGGTGCAGGGCGTGGCCGCCCATGCGGGCATCAACCATGCGGCCGGCGCCAGCGCCATCGGGGCGCTGGCCCACAAGATCCTGGCGCTGCATGCGCTGACCGACCTGGCTGCGGGCACCACCACCAACATCGGCGTGGTGCAGGGCGGCATTGTGCCGAACATGGTGGCGCCGCACGCCAAGGCCGAACTGGACGTGCGCTACACCGCCGAGACCGACCCCGACGAACTGTTCGAGCGTGTACGCGCCATCGTCGAGGCCGAGGCCGTGCCGCGCACCCAGGGCCGCGTGACCGCCGTGCGCCGCACCCTGCCCATGAAGCCCACGCCCGATGCGCTGCTCGCGCTGTACCAGCGCGGCGCGCAATCGCTGGGCTTTTCGGTGCAGGGCGAGTTCACCGGCGGCGCGGCCGACAGCGGCCTGACGGCTTCGGTGGGCGCGCCCACACTGTGCGGTACCGGGCCCGTGGGCGGCCACGCGCACACCGAGCGCGAGTACTGCGAGCTGTCCACCCTGGTGCCGCGCGCGCAGGCCATGGCGCTGCTCATCCTGGACCATCCCTGATTTCGTTTCCTACAAGACCTTGAGAGAAGAACCCATGACCTCCTTCATGCAGCCCAATCGCCGCCACATCCTCCACACCGGTCTGGGGCTGGGCCTCGCGGGCCTGGCGCCGCTGGCCGCACAGGCCCAGGACAAGTACCCCTCGCGTCCCATCACGCTCGTGGTGCCCTTTCCGCCCGGGGGCTCGGTGGACATCATGGCGCGCCAGTATTCGGAGCCGCTGTCGCGCATTCTGGGCGTTCCCATCGTGGTGGAAAACCGCGCAGGGGCGGGCGGCTCCGTCGCGTCGCTGGGCGTGGCCCGCGCCAAGCCCGATGGCTACACCCTGGTCGTGTCCTCGCAAAGCAGCCACCTGGCCAACCCGCTGACGCAGCCGAAAGTCGGCTACGACCCTATCAAGGATTTCGAGAACATCGCCATCCTGGGCCGCCAGCCCAACGCGCTGGTGGTGCATTCGAGCCTGCCCATCAAGTCGGTCAAGGAGTTCGTCGACTACGCCAAGAAGAACCCCGGCAAGCTCAACTACGGCAGCGGCGGCGTGGGCAGCATGGGCCAGCTCAACGTGGAGATGTTCAAGGCGGTCACCGGTACCCACACCACGCACATCCCCTACCGCGGCGGCACGCCGCTGATCACGGCCGTGCTGGCCAACGAGGTGCAGTTCATCCTCGACAACCTGGTCATCATGCTGCCGCACGTGCAGGCGGGCAAGGTGCGCACCCTGGCCGTGGCCTCCGACCAGCGCCTGCCGCAGTTGCCCGACGTGCCGACCATGGCCGAGGCCGGCTATCCCGAATTGAATCTCACCTCCTGGACCGGCCTGGCCGCGCCCGGCGGCACGCCCGATGCCATCGTGCAGACCTTGTACAAGGCCGTGCGCCAGGCCGCCACGGCGCCTGCCATGGTGGCCAACCTCAAGGAGCGCGGCGTGATCGTGCCCGAGGAAATGGCGCCGGCCGCCTTCGAGAAGATGATGGCCGAGCGCCTGGTGAAGTTCGGCGACGTGGTGCGCAAGGCCGGTATCACGGCCGAATGAGCGGTGCTGGACGGGGGATGATGCGGGGAATGGGAGAATATCGCCCATGACCGCAGCAGCCCCCACCAACACCCTCACCATCACCCGCCCCGACGACTGGCACCTGCATGTGCGCGACGGGGAGCCGTTGTTCACCGTGGTGCCGCACACGGCCGCCCAGTTCGGCCGTGCCATCATCATGCCCAACCTGCGCCCGCCCGTGACCACGGCCGAGCAGGCCCTGGCCTACAAGGAGCGCATCCTGGCCGCAGTGCCCGCGGGCGTGCAGTTCGAGCCGCTGATGACGCTGTACCTCACCGACAACCTGCCGCCCGAGGAAATCGTGCGCGCACGCGAAGCGGGTGTGGTCGCCGCCAAGCTCTACCCTGCCGGTGCCACCACCAACAGCGACGCCGGCGTGACCGACCTGCGCAAGACCTACAAGACCCTCGAAGCCATGCAAAAGAGCGGCATGCTGCTGCTGGTGCATGGCGAGGTGACCAGCAGCGACATCGACCTGTTCGACCGCGAGGCCGTGTTCATCGAGCAGCAACTGATCCCGCTGCGCCGCGATTTCCCCGAGCTCAAGATCGTCTTCGAGCACATCACCACCAAGGACGCGGCCGACTACGTCAACGCGTCCGACCGCTTCACGGCCGCCACCATCACGGCGCACCACCTGCTGTACAACCGCAACGCCATTTTCATCGGCGGCGTGCGCCCGCACTACTACTGCCTGCCCGTGCTCAAGCGCGAGACGCACCGCGTGGCCCTGGTGCAGGCCGCCACCAGCGGCAGTGCCAAATTCTTCCTCGGTACCGACAGCGCGCCGCACCCGGCCCACCTCAAGGAGCATGCCAGCGGCTGCGCCGGCTGCTACACCGCCCATGCGGCGATGGAGATGTACGCCGAGGCCTTCGACAATGCAGGCGCGCTCGACCAGCTCGAAGCCTTTGCCAGCTTCAATGGCGCCGACTTCTACGGCCTGCCGCGCAACACCGGCACCATCACGCTGCAACGCGAATCGTGGACGCCGCCCGACAGCTTCGCCTTTGGCGAAGCCGAGCTCAAGCCTTTGCGCGCGGGTGAAGCGCTGCCGTGGCGGCTGGTCTAGAGGCGATTGACTGGGCCGCCGCCTGGCTGGCCCCGTGGCGAGCCTCCGGTCAGCCGGTGGCGCAGCAGGTGCTGCAGCACGGCGCGCCCGTGCACCGTGCGCTGCAGGGCGCCATGGCTGCGCCCGTGCAGTTTGTCCCCCAGGACGACCTGCCCGAAGGCGCCGCCTATGAGCAGCATATCTTCGAGACGCGCCGCGTGCCCACGCGCGACAACCTGCACGATTTCTTCAACGGCCTGGTGTGGCTGCAGTTCCCGCAGGCCAAGCGGCGGCTCAACGAACTGCAGGCCGGTGCCATCGCGGCGCACGGCATTGGTGCGGTGCGCGGCCCGCTGCGCGATGCGCTCACGGTGTTCGATGAGAACGGCGCCTTGCTCGACGCCCCCGCACCGATCTGGCAAGCGCTGCAGGCGCGTGAATGGACGCGGCTGTTCGTGGACCTGCGCCCGCTGTGGCGCGAGGCACGGCTGCTGCTGTTCGGCCATGCGCTGCTCGAAAAGCTGGTGGCACCCCGCAAGCCCATCGTCGCGCATGTGTATCGGGCGCAGTGTGCTATGGATTCGGTAGCGAATGCCGACGCCTGGCTGGCCCAGCAGATGGAGCCAGGGCACTGGGCCGGCAAGCCATTCTCGCCGCTGCCGGTGTTGGGCGTGCCCGGCTGGTGGCTGGCCAACGAAGACCTGTGCTTCTACGACGATCCGCAGGTGTTCCGGCCTTCCCGCACCGCGTCGGGCAAGACGCTCTAATTCCCGTCAGCGACTGTGTGATAAGGCCCCTCCAGGCAATTCGCCCTACCATACCGCAAAGGGAAACTGCGGCTGCGGGCCCCGGGGTGGCGGTGCTTGAATCGCGCCGATCCACCCCCCATCTAGACCGCAGTGACCTGTCTACCCCACGGAGAGAACATGAAGCGGATATTTTTGTTTGTACTGACCAACCTGGCCGTCGTCGTCGTGCTGGGGGTGGTGGCGAGCCTGCTGGGCGTCAACCGCTTTCTCACGGCCAACGGCCTGAACCTGGGCGCGCTGCTGGGCTTTGCGCTCATCATGGGTTTTGGCGGCGCGATCATCTCGCTCTTGATCAGCAAGCCCATGGCCAAGTGGACCTCGGGTGTGCGCGTGATCGACGGCTCCGGCTCGGCCGATGAGCGCTGGATCGTCGAGACGGTGCGCAAGTTCGCCGACGCGGCCAAGATCGGCATGCCCGAAGTTGGCATCTTCGAAGGCGACCCGAACGCCTTCGCCACGGGCGCGTTCAAGAACTCGGCGCTGGTGGCGGTGTCCACCGGCCTGCTGCAGGGCATGACGCGTGAAGAGGTCGAGGCCGTGATCGGCCACGAGGTGGCCCACATCGCCAACGGCGACATGGTCACCATGACGCTGATCCAGGGCGTGATGAACACCTTCGTGGTGTTCCTGTCGCGCGTGGTCGGCTACGCGGTGGACAGCTTCCTGCGCAAGAACGACGAGAACAGCTCGGGCCCCGGCATCGGCTACTACGTGACCACCATCGTGCTGGACATCGTGCTGGGCTTTGCCGCCGCCATGGTCGTGGCCTGGTTCAGCCGCCAGCGGGAGTTCCGCGCCGATGCGGGTGCCGCTCAGCTGATGGGGCGCCGCCAGCCCATGATCAATGCCCTGGCCCGCCTGGGCGGCATGCACCCGGGCGAGCTGCCCAAGAGCGTGGCCGCCATGGGCATTGCCGGCGGCATCGGCAAGCTGTTCAGCACCCACCCGCCCATCGAAGAGCGCATTGCCGCGCTGCAGAACAAGGCGTGATGCGTTGAACGGCCCCGGGGCCGTATCGCTCCGTTAAAAAGCCGCCGGGTGTGAACCCGGCGGCTTTTGTTTTTCGGGCCTGCCTCAGCCTGCGTAGGCCGGCGTGGCGCTGGAGAGCGATTGCTTTACATGGCGCGTGGTGTCATCGGCCAGCACTTCGGCGAGGCCTGCCTCCACGCCCTGCAGCGCCAGGCGTGCGACATCGAGCGGCGCGGCCTTGGGGGCGTCCAGGCCGCGGGTCATGTCGGTGTCCATGTAGGCCACGTGGAGGCTGGTCACCTGCGTGCCCTGGGCGCGAAGTTCGTTGCGCAGGCCGTTGCTCAGCGACCAGGCCGCGGCTTTGGAGGCGCTGTAGGTGGCCACGCCGGGAATCGTGAGCCAGCTCAGCACCGACAGCACGTTGAGCACCGCGCCACCGCCGTTCGCCTGGAGCACCGGGGCAAAGGCCTGCGCCATGGCCCAGGGGCCGAAGAAGTTGGTTTCGAATTCGGCGCGTGCGGCTGCCATGGCATCGGCGCCTAGAAAGCCCGATCCGCGCGAGATGCCGCTGTTGTTCACCAGCAGCGTCACATCGGGGCAGGCGGCCACGGCGGCGGCGATCTGGGCGGGGTCGGTCACGTCCAGCTTCACGGGCACCACGCCCGGCAGCGTGACCGTGGACGGATCGCGCGCCGCAGCGTAGACCTTGCGGGCACCGGCGGCGAGGGCCGCCTGGGCAAAGGCCAGGCCCAGGCCCCGGTTGGCACCGGTGATGAAGACGACGGAGTTCTGGAGGTTCATGGAAGCAGTCCTTGGAGCAAGAGGGTGAGGTGGGGGTGAGGGAAATGGTTGGTGGCGCTCACAGCGCCTGCAGCACCGTGGCAATGCCCTGGCCGCCGCCGATGCACTGGGTGGCCAGCGCGTAGCGTCCGCTCTGGCGCTGCAGCAATGCCGCCGCCTTGCCGGTGATGCGCGCGCCGGTGGCGCCCAGCGGGTGGCCGATGGCCATGCCGCCGCCGTCGAGGTTGATGGCCTCGGGCCGCAGGCCCAGTTCGCGGATGCAGGCCAGGGCCTGGGAGGCAAAGGCCTCGTTGATCTCGACCACATCCATGTCGGCAGCGGCCAGGCCTGCGCGCGCCAGCGCCTTGCGCGATGCCGGGATGGGCCCCAGGCCCATGAAGGCCGGGTCCACGCCCGCGGTGGCCATGGCGACGATGCGCGCCAGCGGTTGCAGGCCATGGCGCGCGGCGTAGGCCTCGCTGGTCACCAGCACCGCGGCTGCGCCATCGGTCAGGGGCGACGAAGTGCCCGCCGTGACCGAGCCAGTCTCGCGGAAAGCGGGCTTGAGGCCGGCCAGCGCTTCGAGCGAGGTGGCGGGGCGGATGCAGCCGTCCTCGGCCACCACCTGTCCGCCGGGCAGGGCGATGGGCACGATCTCGCTGCGCAGCAGGCCGGCCTCGCGTGCGGCAGCCGCCTTGCGGTGCGATTCAAAAGCCAGTTGGTCCTGGTCGGTACGCGACACCGCGTAGCGCTCGGCCACGTTCTCGGCCGTCTCGCCCATGGAGATATAGGCATCGGTCTGCTTGAACAGTACGGGGTGGGGCGAGAAGGTGAGGCCGCCCTGCGGCACCATGGTCATGGACTCAACCCCGAGGCACAGGTAAGCATCGCCCAACCCGGCCTCGATCTGCGCGGCGGCGATGTGCACGGCCGACATGGACGAGCCGCAAAAGCGGTTCACCGTCATGCCGCTGACCCCGTGCGGCAGCCCCGCCAGCAGCGACGCGATGCGCGCGATGTTGTTGCCCTGCGCGCCCTCGGGGTAGGCGCATCCGGCGATCACGTCATCCAGCGTCGCAGGGTCGATGCCCGTGCGCTGCACCAGGTCCCTGATGAGCTCGGCGGCGAGGGTGTCGGGCCGCACCGTGGCCAGCGCGCCTTTGCGTGCGAAATGGAAGGGGGTGCGGGCATAGGCGGAAATCAGGGCTTGCATGGCGACCTCGGGTTGCGTTAAATGTCGTGTGACATGAATAAGCATAAATGTCGATCAACATGTAAAATAAGTCAAGCACAAGGAGAAAGCCATGAAGGTGACCAGGGCGCAGGCCGAGGCCAACCGCGAACGCATCGTGGATGTGGCAGGCGAGCTGTTCCGTGAAAAGGGGTTCGACGGCATCGGGCTGAACGATCTGATGCAGGCCGCCGGGCTGACGCGCGGGGGCTTCTATGGCCATTTCGAGTCCAAGGACGAGTTGGCCAGCCTGGCATGTGAGCGCGCACTACAGGCCAGCAACCACTACTGGGAGGAGCTGTCGGCCAAGCCACCAGCCGAGGCGCTGCGGGCGCTGGTGGGCTTCTATCTCTCGGACGCGCATTGCGAGCGCAGGGCCCAAGGCTGCGCGATGGCCGCGCTCGCCGCCGATGTGGCCCGTGCCGGGCCGGCAATGCAGGGCACCTTCGAGGCCGGGGTCGAAAATTTTCTGCGGGTGCTGGAGCCGCTGGTGGCCGGCGACGGGCCGGCGGGGCGCAGAGAGCAGGCCCTGGCCACGCTGTCGCAACTGGTGGGCGCGCTGGTGCTGGCGCGGGCAGTCAGAAGCCCGGAACTCTCCAGGGACCTGCGTGCAGCGGCAGGCGCGGCGGTGATGGAGGACAGGGCGGCCCGGTGATCCAGGCGGTCTCTGCACGAGAGCTACCTGGCTGGCTCGGAGCAGATGGGGCTCAAGTCTTCGTCTCCTGTGCGCCGAGGGCGACCTGACCCCGAACATCCCAGCCGTGGATGCTGCCAACCGCGATGAACTGCAGGCCCTGATGACCCGCCTGGGTGGCATGCAGTCGCGCCTGGCGGCCTTGGTCGTGGGCATGCGCGGGGCCAGCAGTTCCGTGGCCGATGCCAGCGGTCTGCTCGGTGCGGGCAACAGCGACCTGTCGGCCCGCACCGAGCAGACGGCGTCCAATCTCGAAGAGATCGCCGCCAGCATGGAGGAGTTGCTGGCCACCGTGCGCCACGGCGCCGATGCGGCTGCGCAGGCCAGCAGCCTGGCGACCGGCCAGCGGCGTGGCGCAGCGCGGACGCGAAGCGGTGGACCGCGTGGTGGGCACGATGGAGGGCATTGCCCAATCGTCGCGGCGCATTGCCGACATCACCAGCGAGATCGATGGCATCGCCTTCCAGACCAACATCCTGGCGCTCAATGCGGCGGTCGAAGCCGCGTGCGCCGGCGAGCAAGGCCGCAGCTTTGCCGTGGTGGCCAGCGAGGTGCGCAGCCTGGCCCAGCGCTCGGCCACGGCGGCCAAGGAGATCGGCGGCCTCATCAGCGACAGCGTGCGCCAGGTCGACGAAGGCTCGGCGCTGGTGCACGCGGCCGGCAGCACCATGGGCGAGATCGTCGACTCGGTCAAACAGGTGGCGACCATCATCGGCGAGATCAGCACCGCTGCGCGCGAGCAGACCACGGGCCTGAGCCAGGTGGGCGAGGCCGTGTCGCAGCTGGACCAGATGACGCAGCAGAACGCCGCTTTGGTGGAGGAGTCGTCTGCTGCCGCCCAGGGGCTGCGCATGCAGGCGCAACAACTGGCCGAACTGGTGGAGGCGTTTCGCCTGCCCCCGGGGGCTGCAGTTGCGCCGCGCTGAAGCGCACTACCCCGCAACGTCCACCCGCCAGCGCCGGCGCGGCGCGCGCAAGGCGTGGCGCTTGCGGTACTCGGCCGGCGGCATGCCCACATGCCGCACGAAGATGCGGCGAAAGGCCGCGGGGTCCGCATAACCGCAGGCCACGGCGATGCTGGGCACGCTCTCCAGCGTCACTTCGAGCATGACCTTTGCGCGTGCGCAGCGCAGGGCATGCAGGTAGTCGAGCGGCGACTGCGCCAGCTCGGCCTGGAAGTGCCGCAGCAAGGTGCGCGTGCTCACCGATGCGGCCTGCGCCAGGCGTTCCAATGAATACGGCTCTTCCAGGTGGGCCTCCATCCAGGCGATGGCGCGCGCAAGGGTGCTGTCGCGCGTGGCGGGTATGTGCTGCTGTGCATTGGCCTGCAGGGCGGCCTGCGCCCGCTGGTGGTCGGGTGCCATCACCGTGGCGCAGGCCCGGGCCAGTTCCTCGCCAAAGGCATGGCGCACCAGGGCGATGGCCAGGTCCACCAGGTTGTGGGGCAGGGCACCGCTGAGCCAGGGGCCATCGTCGCTCCAGTCCCGGCCCGGCACCAGCGTGATGCCAGGGAAGTCGCGCGCAAAACCGGCCATGTAGAACCAGGGCAGGCTGGCCGTGTGCCCGTGCAGGCGGCCGCTGGCCGCGGCCAGCCAGGCCCCGTCACCCATCGTCAGCAGCTTCTGGCCGGCATCCACCGCAATGCCGATCTGGCGCACCAGTGCGGGGTGGCGCGCCACCACCTGGCGAATGGCCGGGATGTCGGCCGCGAGGAACGAAGGAATGAACAGGGCCTGCGCCGGGCCGTCGGGCCCCCCAGCGGCCATGTAGTGGGCCCAGGGGTCGGGCAGGGCAGGCAGGGGGCGGCCATCGGCATCCAGGAGCCGCCAGTCCATGCGCGGCGCCTGGTTGCCCAAGCGCAGCCGGGCCAGCAGGTTGGCGCTGCGCAGCAGGTCGATGAAGTGCAGCGCGTTGCCCAGGGCGGATTCGGGCACGAGCGGAATGTCGATGCGAAAAGTCAGTGCGGGCATGGCGATATCGGCTTGTTAGATGGCGATTTTCGCTTGTCATGAAACATCTGGGTACCCGTAGCATGAACGCTCGTTCTTTTTTATCCCCCTTGCACGGACCCCGCCTCATGCACAAAACCCTCTCATCGATCGCCATCGCTGCCGGCCTCGTCGCCGGCAGCCTGGCGCTGGTTTCTTCCGCCCATGCCCAGGCCCTGGATGCCGCCGGCCTGCAGGCCATCGATGCCGCCGTGAACAGCGTGGCTGGCAAGATGGTCAGCTGGCGCCGCGATATCCATGCCCATCCCGAGCTGTCGGGCCAGGAAGTGCGCACCGCCAAGCTGGTGGCCGAGCACCTCAAGCGCTTGGGCATGGAAGTGCAGACCGGCGTGGGCGGCACCGGCGTGGTGGGCACGCTGCGCGGTGGCCTGCCAGGCAAGGTGGTGGCGCTGCGCGCCGACATGGATGCGCTGCCGGTCTCCGAGAACACCAAGCTGCCGTTCGCCTCCAAGGTCAAGGCGAACTACCTGGGCAAGGAAGTGCCGGTGATGCACGCCTGCGGGCACGATGCCCACGTGGCCATGCTGATGGGCGCGGCCGAGGCGCTGGCCAGCATGCGCGCCA
The DNA here is from genome assembly GCF_034519795.1 of Acidovorax sp. Taxonomy (GTDB): domain Bacteria; phylum Pseudomonadota; class Gammaproteobacteria; order Burkholderiales; family Burkholderiaceae_C; genus Acidovorax. Next base: position 912,916 of record NZ_JAXHOB010000020.1, on the reverse strand, counting down.
CGCTGCCGGGCACCATCAAGTTCATCTTCCAGCCGGCCGAGGAGGGCGCGCCCGTGGAACCCGATGCCAATGGCAAGGTGCCCAGTTTCGGCGCCAAGGCCATGGTGGAAGAGGGCGCGCTGAAAGACGTGCAGGCCATCTACGGCCTGCACGTCACGGCCAACCTGCCGTCGGGCGTGGTGGGCTACCGCAGCGGTCCGCTGATGGCGGGCTCGGACAACATCAGTATCCAGGTCGAAGGCCGGGGTGGCCATGGCTCCTCGCCCTGGAATGCGGTGGATCCGGTGATCGCCGCCAGCCAGGTGGTGCTGGGCCTGCAGACGGTGGTGAGCCGCCAGCTCAACATCAGCAAGGAGCCCGCCGTCATCACCATCGGCTCCATCCATGGCGGCACGCGCTACAACATCATTCCCGACAACGTGGAACTGCTGGGCACGCTGCGCACATTCGACGAAGAGATGCGCCAGGAGGCGCTCAAGCGCATCACCACGACGGCCGAGTCCATCGCGGCGTCCAGCGGTGCCAAGGCCAAGGTGCGCTTCGGCCCCGTGGCCTACCCCGTGACCTCCAACCCTGCGGCGCTGACCGAGGCCTCGCTGCCCGCGCTCAAGCTGGCCACCGGCGGCAAGGCCATGATCATTCCCAAGGTGAGCGGCTCGGAAGACTTCTCGGAGTTCCAGAAGGTGGCGCCGGGCTTCTTCTACTTCCTGGGTGCACCCCCCAAGGGCGTGGACTTCAACAAGGCCCCGTCCAACCATTCGCCGCTGTTCGACATCGATGAAGACCAGTTGCCCGTGGGCGCCCGCACCCTGGCTGCGCTGGCCGTCGACTTCCTGCAGCGCAAGTAAGCCAGCGCGTCAATGAAGAGCCGCTGCCCTGCTGCCGATGAGCAGGCGAAAGGGCAGCAGCAGCGCCACGCCCAACGTGAGCTTCACGGCCAGGTCGCCCAGGGCCCAGGTGACCCACGGGTCGCTGGTGCCTGCAAAGGCGATGCTCCAGAAAGCAGCCGTGTCGAGCATGGCCGCGAGCAGCGTGGCGACCAGCGGCGCGCGCCACCAGCTGCCGTGGCGCAGGCGGTCGAACACGCCGATATCGAGCCACTGCGACAGCAAGAAGGCCGTGCCCGAGGCCACGGCAATGCGCGCCGGCGCCAGCACCAGCGAGGCCGCCACGGCCACCGCGAACCCCACCCAGGCCACGCGCCGCGCCTGCTGCGGGCCATGGCGGCGGTTGACCAGTTCACTGACCAGGAAGGCCACCGGGTAGGTGATGGCGCCCCAGGTGAGCCAGTCGTTGATCGGAAACTGCACCAGGATGTTGGAGGCCAGCACGACCGCGGCCATGGCCAGCGCGGCGGCGGTGAGCTGTGTGCGCGTGGGGGCGGTGAACAGCATGGTCACCGGCCTCAGGCAATACCCAGCATGGCGCGGGCCACGGCCTCGCCGACCTTGATGCCATCGACCCCTGCGGACAGGATGCCGCCCGCATAGCTGGCGCCTTCGCCTGCCGGATAGAGCCCACCGGTGTTCAGGCTTTGCAGGTTCTCGCGGCGCCCGATCTTGAGCGGTGAAGAGGTGCGCGTCTCCACCCCGGTGAGCACTGCGTCGTGCATGTCGAAGCCCTTGATCTTGCGGCCAAAGGCCGGCAGTGCCTCGCGCAGCGCGGCGATGGCATAGCCCGGCAGGGCCGCGTGCAGGTCGCCCAGGGCCACGCCGGGTTTGTACGAAGGCTCCACGTCACCGAGCTGCTTCGAATCGCGACCGGCGATGAAGTCACCCGCCAGTTGGCCGGGAGCGCTGTAGTCGCTACCGCCCAGCACATAGGCATTGGATTCGAGCTGGCGCTGCAGCACGATGCCCGCCAGCGGGTGGTGCTGGCCGGCCGGCTGCGCCTCGACACCGTAGGTGGCGCCCAGGTGCAGCGCGAAGGCTTCGGCGCCCGTGGGGTAGTCCGTGGGGTCGATGCCCACCACCATGCCGGCGTTGGCATTGCGCTCGTTGCGCGAGTACTGGCTCATGCCGTTGGTGACCACCCGGCCCGGCTCGCTGGTGGCGGCCACCACCGTGCCGCCCGGGCACATGCAGAAGCTGTACACCGCACGCCCGTTGGCGGCATGGTGCACCAGCTTGTAGTCGGCCGCGCCCAGCAGCGGGTGGCCGGCATGGCGGCCCCAGCGCGCGCGGTCGATCACGCCCTGCGGGTGCTCCACGCGGAAACCGATGGAAAACGGCTTGGCCTCCATGGCCACGCCGCGCTGGTACAGCATGGCGAAGGTGTCGCGCGAGCTGTGGCCCAGGGCCATCACCACATGGTCTGCGCGCAAATCGGTGGTTTCGCCGGTGGCCTGGTTCAGCACCTTCAGGCCGCGCAGTTGGCGTTTGTCGCCCGAACCTTCGACGACCACGTCGGTCACGCGCTGCTCGAAGCGGATCTCGCCGCCCAGTGCGATGATCTGCTCGCGCAGGTTCTCCACCACCTTCACCAGCTTGAAGGTGCCGATGTGCGGGTGCGCCACGTACAGGATCTCTTCGGGCGCGCCGGCCTTGACGAACTCGCCCATGACCTTGCGGCCCAGGTGGCGCGGGTCCTTGATCTGGCTGTAGAGCTTGCCGTCGCTGAAGGTGCCGGCACCGCCTTCGCCGAACTGCACGTTGCTCTCGGCATGCAGCTCGCGCTTGCGCCACAGGCCCCAGGTGTCCTTGGTGCGCTCGCGCACCGGCTTGCCGCGTTCCAGCACGATGGGCTTGAAGCCCATCTGCGCCAGCACCAGCGCGGCAAAGATGCCGCAGGGCCCGAAACCCACCACCACGGGCCGCAGCGGCAGATCGGCGGGCGCTTGGCCAACCGGCTGCCAGGCCATGTCGGGCGTGGGCTGGATGTGCGGGCGGCCGGCATGCCGGGCCAGCAGCACGGCTTCGCCCGACGGGTCGGCCAGGGTCAGATCGATGATGTAGACCGCCAGCAGGTCGGCCTTGCGCGCATCGAAGCTGCGCTTGTGCACGTGCACGCCGGCAATGTCGGTCGGGGCGATGCCCAGGATCTGGACGGCCTGGGCGCGCAGCGCGTCCAGCGGGTGTTCGGCGGCGTCGGCCGGCACGGCGGCCAGCGGCAGCTTGATTTCGGAAAGGCGGATCATGGTCTTGCAGGCCCGTGTCGATCGGGCGGTGGCAATGTCGTGGGGCTGGTATTTTAAAGGAGGCGGCCCTGCCACGCCCGCCAGGGTGGTCAGTCCGCGTCCAGCAGGCCCTCGGCCTGCGCCTTGAGCCATTGCTTGAGGTAGTCGTTGTCGGCCACCGCCTGAACCTCCCGCTGCAGCAGCGGAATATCGTGCTCCAGCACCTTGATCTGGCTGCGCTGCTGGGCCATCAGCTGGCCGGGCTGCAGCTTGCGCTTGGATGCAAGGCCCAACTGCAGCCGCATCGTGTTCTCCAGCGTCACCACCTCCTGGCGCAACTCTGCCAGTTGGTCGGTGAGCACCTGGTTGTAGCGCTGCAGGTGTGCGTCGCCCACGGCGGCCATGTGCTGGGCGTCGATCTGCTCCACTTCGAGCTGCAGTTGCAGCAGATCGAGCAGGCTGTTGGCTGCGTAGGCCAGGTTCACGCGCTGCATGAGCGCGGTCTTGCGCTGGCGCTCCGCGTCATCGGGCTCGCGGTCGGGGTGCAGGGCACTGGCGAGCTTGCGGTACACCGAGCGCACCGACTGGCTGGCCTCCTGCGCGGCTTCCTGCTGCTGGCGCTGTTGCGCGCTGGGCTTGCGGGCCCGGCTGGCGTGGTGGCGTTCGCGCTCCTTCTGGGCGCGGGCCTGGCGCGCCTGCATCTCCTCCTCCACACGGCGCACGATGTCCTCTGGCGACTCGGGCCCGCCGGGGGCCGCAATCTGCAAGGCGTCCGGCGTGTCGGGCACATCTGGAGGCTTCTCCTGCGCATACTGGGCGTGCAGCGCCTGCATTGCCTCGCGGGTGGCCGGGTCGCGCAGGTTGTCGGCCAGATCCCGGGCCAGCCGGGCGATCACGGCATGCAGGTCGCGCAGCAGCGTGCGGCCCAGACCCTTGCGCGCCGAGGCCTCCACCAGGGCGTTGACCAGGTCGGCGTGCGCGGCGTAGTACCTGTCGAGCAGGGGCGCCACATCCTTGGCATGGCGCTGGTGGTAGGCGTCGATGGCCTGGTTCCAGGCGGCGAGGATCGCGCGCTGGTCGGCGATCTGGGCCAGCAGGTCGTTGAACGACTGCTGCGCGGGCGTGAGCGATGCTTCGCCAGCCTGCTTTGCGATGTGCAGCGGCGTAACGGCGGGAGAAAGGGGCATGGAGGTGCAAAAGGGGGGAGGCGAAGGCCCCCCGATTTTGCCTGCACGCCCGGCGGTTCAGGCCGTGGGACCGCCGCCCTGCTTGCGCCAGCGCAGCTCCACCAGGCCAAAGGCCAGGGCGGCGAGCACCAGCGGCGCAAAGAAGTACAGGCTGCGGTAGGCCAGGATGGCGGCCAGCGCCTGCGGCGCCGGCATATAGGCCGACAGCACGGCCGTGCCCACGGCCTCCAGCACGCCCAGGCCGGCGGGAATGCGCGAGATCAACCCCGCAACGGCCCCGAGCAGCACGGTGGCCAGGGCCGCCACATAGGGCACCTGCTGCTGCGTGAGCAGCCAGATGGCACCGGCCATCACCATCCAGTTCACGGCCGACAGCACCACCTGCAGCAGCCCGACGGACCCGTGCGGCACGGGAAAGGTGTACCCCCGCAGCGTGATCGGCGCCCCCCGGCGCAGCACGCAGGCCACGAGGTACAGCCCGGTCACCGCGGCCATGGCGCTGCCGATCCAGCGCAGCTGGTGGCCTGCCATGTCCCAGCCTTCGGGCAGTTGCGGCGTCCAGAGCCAGAACACCGCACCCGCCAGCGCGAAGTAGCCGAGCCAGTTGGTGATGATGCTGATGGCCACCACCTGGCCGATGTCGCCCACCGACAGGCCCTGGCGCGAATACAGCCGGTAGCGCACCGTGACCCCGCCGATGAGGGAGCCCAGGTTGAGGGTGAACGGGTAGGCGATCAGCGTGGTGCCGATGGTGCGTGCCACCGGCAGGCCATGCCGCGTGTAGTAGCGCCCGAACAGGTCGAAGCTGCTGTAGATGCCGTGGCTGGCGAGCGCCAGCGCGGCACCGCCCAGCAGCGCGGCCATGGGCAGATCGATCAGCGCATTCCACACGGCGCCCCAATCCACGCTGCGCGCCTGCCGGAACAGCAGGGCGCCGATCAGCAGCACGAATGCGCCGGTGACCAGCGTGATGGCCCAGGGCCACCAGCGGCTGTTGCGCACGGTGCTCCAGCGGCCAGTCTCCTTGTGCGGGGCTGCGGCGGAGGATGGCGTGGTGGTCCCGCGCAAAGGGTGGGTGGCGGGAGCGCTCATGGGCTGTATCCTAAGTGGCGGAAGCCGCCTGGGGATTGTCGGTCGCCAGCGCATCGGCCTTGACCAGCGAAATGGTCGGCTCGTGGCGCGGCAGCCAGCCGGCCCAGGCCGGGAACCAGCGCATCAGGTGGAACACGCAGTAGCTGCGCACCAGGCGCAGGCCTTCCCAGCGGCTTTTGGGCGTGGGCTCCACCTGCTTGCAGGAGTTCTCCATCAGGTGTGCAAGGCGCCCGTGCAGGGTGGAGTTGAAGGCCCGGTCCCGGATGATGACATTGGCTTCGAGATTGAGCGACAGGCTCAGCGGATCGAGGTTGCTCGATCCCACGGTGGACCATTCGTCGTCCACCAGGGCCACCTTGCCGTGCAGCGGCCGGTCGCAGTATTCGTAGATGCGCACCCCGGCGCGCAGCAGGTGGTCGTAGAGCAGGCCCGCCGCGGTCTTCACGATGGGCATGTCGGGCTGCCCCTGCAGGATCAGGCGCACGTCCACCCCACGGCGTGCAGCGCGCCGCATCTCGCGGATGAAGCGGTAGCCGGGGAAGAAATAGGCGTTGGCGATCACCACCCGCTTGCGCGCCGAGCGCAGCGCAATGCGGTAATGGCGCTCGATGTCGTTGGTATGGCGGTGGTTGTCGCGCGTGACGAAGATGGCGTGCGCCGTGCCCTCGTACGGCAAGCCGCGCGTGTTGGACGCCTTGTTGCGGCGGCGGTCATCGGGGTCGAGCACCGCTTCGCGCGTGAAGTGGTGCATCTGGGCGACGATGGGGCCGCGCACCTGCACCGCGTAGTCCTGCTTGGCTTCGGGGCCGAAATCGGCCACATGGTCGGCCGAGTAGTTGATGCCCCCGATGAAGCCGAGTTCGCCATCCACCACCACGATCTTGCGGTGCATGCGGCGCAGCACGTTCAGGCGCTGGCCCATGACGCGCTTGCCGGGGTCGAAAACGCGAAAATGCACGCCAGCTTCCACCAAGGCACCCAGGTACTGGTCCGGCAGGTCGGGCGAGCCAAAGCCATCCACCAGCACATGCACCTGCACGCCGCGCTGCGCTGCGGCGAGCAGAACGGCATGCAGTTCCTGGCCGATCTTGTCGTCGAACAGGATGAAGGTTTCGAGCATCACCTCGCGGCGTGCCTTGCGAATGGCATCGAACACCCGGGGAAAGAAGTCCTCCCCGTTCTCGAGCAGTTCGAACTGGTTTCCAGGAACCCAGCGAGAGGACTGTGATGCGCGCGTCATAGCGAAATCTCCGCAGCCAGGGGTGCGTGGTCCGAGAGCTTGTCCCAGGGCTTCTTCGGCAGGTTCAAGGGGGTGTGCACAGAGGCATTGCGCACGTAGATGCGGTCCAGCGCCAGCAAGGGCATCGATGCGGGGAAGGTGCGTACCGCACGGCCGGTGGACTGCACGAACACTTCGTGCAGGTTGGCTCGCTCGCGCAAGACTTCGTGGGCGCGGCCACGCCAGTCGTTGAAGTCGCCGGCCACCACCACCGCCTCGTCGGGATCGAAGCTGTTGACCAGGTCGCACACGCTGCGCAGCTGGCGCTGGCGGTGGGCCTCCTGCAGGCCCAGGTGCACGCAGATGGCATGCACGGGGCTGTGGTGCTTGGGCGGCTGCAAAACACAGTGCAGCATGCCGCGCCGCTCGGGGCCGCTCACCGAGATGTCGTGGTTCTCGTAGTGGGTGATGGGGAACTTGGACAGCAGTGCGTTGCCGTGGTGCCCGTTGTCGTACACCGCATTGCGGCCATAGGCGAACTGGGTCCAGATGGTGTCGGCCAGGAACTCGTAGTGGGGCTCCTGCGGAAAATTCTCTACCCGGCCCGCATGGCGGTGGTGCGTTCCCAGCACCTCCTGCAGGAACACGAGGTCCGCCGCCACGTTGCGCACGGCATCGCGCAGCTCGTGCAGCATGAAGCGCCGGTTGAAGGTGGTGAAGCCCTTGTGCACATTCACGGTCAATACCTTGAAGGCAATGGGCTGGGTGGTGGAAGCGTGGGCCATGCAAGCAATCGGAAAGAGGTGTCGCACCCTGGTGGTGCGGTGCACCACCCCGGATGCGCTGGGCACTGGGGTGGTGGCGTGTCACCTTGATTGTTCCGGCCGCAGGCCGGGCTCGCTGTAGGACGGTTGGCCGTCAGCGCGTGCAGCGCCTACCCGCCGAGCGGGGTGCGTTCAGGCGGGCAGGAAGCCTTCGACCGACAGGTAGCGCTCGCCTGTGTCGTAGTTGAAGCCCAGCACGCGCGCGCCCACTGGCAGCTCAGGCAGCTTCTGGGCAATGGCGGCCAGCGTGGCACCCGAGGAGATGCCCACCAGCATGCCTTCTTCGCGGGCGCAGCGGCGTGCGTATTCGCGCGCCGGTTCGGCATCGACCTGGATCACGCCGTCGAGCACGGTGGTGTCGAGGTTCTTGGGCACGAAGCCTGCACCGATGCCCTGGATCGGGTGGGGCGCGGGCGCGCCGCCCGAGATCACGGGCGAGGCCGAGGGCTCCACCGCGAACACCTTGAGTTGCGGGAACTTCGCCTTGAGCACGCGTGCCACGCCCGTGAGGTGGCCGCCGGTGCCCACGCCGGTGATGATGGCGTCGAGCCCGTCGGGAAAGTCCGCCAGGATCTCCTGCGCCGTGGTGCGCACGTGTACGTCGATGTTGGCGGGGTTCTCGAACTGCTGGGGGATCCAGGCGCCCGGCGTCTGGGCCAGCAACTCCTGCGCGCGGGCGATGGCGCCCTTCATGCCCTTTTCGCGCGGGGTCAGGTCGAACGTGGCGCCGTAGGCCAGCATCAGGCGGCGGCGCTCGATGCTCATGCTGTCGGGCATCACCAGCACCAGTTTGTAGCCCTTGACGGCGGCCACCAGCGCCAGGCCGATGCCGGTGTTGCCCGAGGTGGGCTCGATGATGGTGCCGCCCGGCTGCAGCGCGCCCGAGCGCTCGGCATCTTCGACCATGGACAAGGCGATACGGTCCTTGATCGAGCCCCCGGGGTTGGCGCGCTCGGCCTTGACCCACACATTGGCAGCACTGCCGAACAGGCGGTTGATGCGCACGTGGGGCGTGTTGCCGATGGTCTGCAGAATGGTGTCGACTTTCATGGCGTCTCCTGGTCAGGCAAGGGATGGAAGGGGGAATGCAAAACAGGCATTTTGTCCCAGTCGGGAGCCCATGGGCGCGGCCGGGCCTTCACGGTGCGGGCCAGGGCTCTATCCGCACCAGGGTGCTGCCGTTCAAATCCTCGGTCACCACCCGTACCGGCAGGCAGGCGTTGATCACCGCGGCGTTCGTGCGCGTGTGGTCCGTGAGCTGGCTGGCCGTGTAGCTGGCAGCCTGGCCGGTGCGCCACACGGCCAGTGCCAGCGGCAGCATCCACTGGTCAGCCAGGTGCGGGCCGGTGGCCGCCGTGCTGCGCTGGAAGGCCAGCACCTCGTCGGCCAGCCGGCGCGCCACGAGTTCGGAGGACACCCCGCGCTCGCCGAACTGGCAGAACACTTCGGTCACCTGCGCATATTCCAGCGTGGCCAAGAGCACGTTGCCAGGGCCTTCGTGCTGGCGCACGCCGGGCGCGCGCAACTGGTCAGCCTCGTGCGTCCAGCCCAGGCGCCGGCCCAGTTCCTCCAGTTCGCGCGCAGCCACGCTGCGCGCCAGCCCGGGGGCCAGCGCCTCGGCCCAGGCAGGCAGGGCCGCCCCGCGTTCGGTCAGGTCAAACGGCACGAGCGCCTGCGTGGCAGGGGTGATCACGGCCTGCAGCAGGCCGCCGCCCGCGGGGTAGAAGCCACGCCGCTCCAGTGTGAGCACCAGCCCCACGCCCAGGCGCGCGAGCAGCGGTGCATAGGCGCGCTGCAGAAAGTCGAATGGCGGCGCCATCGGGTTGTGCGTGCCACCCGCCAGCTGGATGCGGCTGGGCCCATCGGCCAGCATCAGCGCGGGCAGCACGGTCTGCAGTACCAGCAGGCAACTGCCGGCACCGGCGATGCGAAAGGTGTAGTCGCCCGCCCGCACCGTGCCGGGCGTGAACTGCAGCGACTGGGAGCCCAGCTCCGCCCCGTCAGCCTGCCCGCCGCTGACCTGCACCGCCGCCTGCACGCAGGCCAGGTGCTGGCGCATCAGCCCGGGCTTGGCGCGGCCGGCACGGATGCGCTCGATGCGCAGCGGCCGGCCGGTGACCATGGACAGGGCCAGGCCGGTGCGCAGGATCTGGCCACCGCCTTCGCCCTGGGAGCCGTCGAGCGTCAGCATGGCGCCTCCTTGGCTGGGGGCGCGTTGAAGCGCAGCACCGTGTCGTGCAGCAGATCATCGAGCGCCGCATGGCCGGGCACGGGCAAAGGCTGCACCGGCTCGGCCGCGTTGCGTGCCAGCTCCGCTTCGATGAAGGCGTGGATGCCGGGCCAGCGCGGGCTGGTCGCGGCTTCGCCCGCGCGCATCTTCACCTCCAGCAGCGCGTTGATTTCGGCGATCAGCCCGGCGTCGGCCACCGGGTCCAGCGTGTGCTGGGCCAGCTCGGCGAAGCGCATGGGCGGCACGCCCGGGCGCGCGCGTATCCAGCGCGCGGCCAGCAGGGGGCGCAGCACGTAAAGGTACTTCTTGTAGCGCACCTCATCGGCCTGCAGGTGCTCGCGGAAGTTCTTCTTGGCCATGGAGGCATAGTGGTGCCAGCCCTTGGCGTTGGAAAACACCGTCTCGGCCAGCGCGCGAAAGCGATCCATGGTGGGCCCGTCCTCGCGGTAGACCACGGGCGAGCGCAGCCATTCGAGCAGTGTGGGGTTGGATTCGCGCATTAGCCCCAAGGCCTTGCGCAGGTCCCAGCCGTTGATGTCCAGGTCGCCGCTGATGGGCACCTCGATCACGTCGCGCCCCGGAGTCACCGTGAGGTACCAGGGCAGGCGGTTCACGTAGATGAAGCGCACGTCGTAGTCGCTGTCGGGCGAGGCAAAGCCCCAGCCCCGGCTGCCCGACTCGCAGGCAAACAGGATGGTGACCTGGTGCTGCGCCTCGATGGCGCCCAGGTTCTCCATGATCTGCGCGCGCATGGCGGGATCGATGGGGTGGGCCGATTGCAGAAATTCTTCTGGTTGCTGTTCTTGGTGCATGTGCTGATGCCGGCACTGGTCTGGCCAGCGCCGGCTCCGTTCAATGGTTGCCGTGGAGGTGCAAGGGAGGCTATCCCTTCACGCACACCACCTGCTTGAGGGTATAGACCACCTCCACCAGGTCCTGCTGCGCGGCCATCACGGCGTCGATGTCCTTGTAGGCCATCGGGATCTCGTCGATCACGTCGGCGTCCTTGCGGCATTCCACGCCCTCGGTGGCGGCGATCTGGTCGGCGATGGTGTACATCTTCTTGGCCTTGGTGCGGCTCATCTTGCGGCCTGCGCCGTGGCTGCAACTCATGAAGCTCTCGGGATTGCCCTTGCCGCGCACGATGAAGCTCTTGGCGCCCATGCTGCCGGGGATGATGCCCAGCTCGCCGGCCTTGGCGCTCACCGCGCCCTTGCGGGTGATGAGCACGTCCTCGCCGAAGTGCGTCTCGCGGCTCACGTAGTTGTGGTGGCAGTTCACCGCCTCCACATGCGCCTCGAAGGGCTTGGTGATCACCCTACGGGCCGCAGCGATCACGCGCTGCATCATCACCTCGCGGTTGGCGCGCGCGAACTTCTGCGCCCAGCCCACCGCGCGCACGTAGTCGCCGAAATACTTGGCCCCCTCTTCGAAGTAGGCCAGGTCCTGGTCGGGCAGGTTGCGCTGGTGCAGCTCGGCGTCCTTCTTGGCCAGTTCGATGAAGTGCGTGCCGATGGCATTGCCCACGCCGCGCGAGCCCGAGTGCAGCATGAACCACACGCTGCCGTGCTCGTCCAGGCACACCTCGATGAAGTGGTTGCCGGTACCGAGCGTACCCAGGTGCTTGTGGTTGTTGGTATTGCGAAAGCGCGGGTAGTCCTCGCAGATCGCGTCGAACTCGCCCTTGAGCGCGGCCCAGGCCACGTCGGTCTCGTCGGGTGGCGTTTCCCACGCGCCCTTGTCGCGGCCCATGCGGCGCGGGTTGCTGCCGTGCGGCACGGCCTTCTCGATCGCCGAGCGCAGCGGGCCCAGGTTATCGGGCAAGTCGTTGGCGTGCAGCGTGGTCTTGCAGGCCATCATGCCGCAGCCGATGTCCACACCCACCGCCGCCGGGATGATGGCCTTGAAGGTCGGGATCACCGAGCCCACCGTGGCGCCGATGCCATAGTGCACGTCGGGCATGGCCGCCACGTGCTTGAACACGATGGGCAGGCGTGCCGCGTTCTCCAGTTGCTTCTGGGCCTCTTCTTCCACAGGGACGCCCTGGGTCCACATCTTGATGGGGACGCCGTTTTCCACGTTGCGTTGCAGGTAGCTCATTTCTTTTTCCTTCTATTCGTTGTTGTTCTGTTGGTTGATGTTCATTCGCTGATCATGTCAAACACCGATTCCAGCACCTGGCGCTGACCCATGCAGTTGCCACAGGTGCAGTGCGTGGGCGGGCCCATGGCGCTCGTGTCCACCGCCAGGATCTTCTGCGCAAAGCGCTGCCGGTTGCCCGCGTCGAGCAGCCAGGCCTTCATCGTTTCGCGAAACACCGGCTGGTCTTCGGCAAAGGCATTCTGTATTTCACGCTGCCCCCAGAAGTCCCAGTAACTTGCGTTGGCGTAATGTAGGACGGCACTGCCCCGCTCGTCCTGCAGCCAGTGCGCCAGCAGCGGATCGATGGACACGCCGCCCTTGTGGAACATCAGCAGGATGTCGAAAGCGTTCGCGCCATTGAACGGGCCCGGCTCGCGCCCGAGGTGGCCCAGTCCTTCGCGGAAGAAGGCCAGCGCGAAGGCATCCACGGCAGCCCGCTCACGGGGCGACAGCGCATGGGCGCTGCAGTTGCCCAGCCGGTCCAGGTACAGCTCGGTGGAGTGGTGCAGCTCTTCGCCCTGGGCCAGCAGCTCCAGCATCCGGGGCAGGAAGTAGGCCAGTTCCTCGGCGGGTTGCTCGCTGCTTTTCGCAGAGCCGTTGTACTCATAGAAGTGCCGGGTCGAGACCTGGCGCAGTGGCAGGCGGCGCATCTCGCGCTCCATCGCCTCGTCCATGCAGCAGGCCAGGCATACGTCCAGCGTGCCCGTGGGGGCTGCGTGGTGCTGGAAAGCGGCGTACGCAGCGTCCACCACGGTACGCAGGGCAGGGGGCAATACGGTGCCGTTCGCGGTTGCTTGTGCTTTCATCTTCGTCCTCTCATGGCGCGTCGTGCGCCGTTGCGTCCCTCGTATGGCGCCGCTACTGCACCATTCCCTGGGCCGCGGCGCGCGCATAGTTCCTCAGTTCCTCGTCATGCGCCGGCACGCTGCGGATGAATTGCTCCACCCGCTCCTGCAGCTCCCGGGGGCGCAACAGGGCGTGGCCCTCGTGGCCGATGCCGTGCAGGGCCGCGACCTGCACGTCACGGCAGGGCACGTCCAGCATCTGGCAGAACACCTGCCACATCGCATCCCGCCATTCGGGGATGTGCCGGGCGTTCCAGAAGGTCGGCCACACGTCGAACCACATGTAGCAGACAAAGCCCAGGCGGCCACTGCTGCTGCCGATGGCCTCGTGCACAGGGGCCCTGCGCGGGCCGATGCAGTCGCTCCACAGCCGGGGAAAGGCCTGCAGCATGCGCACCGCATCCGCCAGTGGCACCGAGGGGTCGAGCACCTGCAGGGGGATGTCGCCGGCGTTGGTGCTCATCACGCAGTTCAGGCCCATGCCCACCTGCTCGTCGCTGTAGGCCGTCAGATCGGTGCCCGCGTTGGCGAACAGCGCGGTCTGGATATGCGTCCACTGCAGCGGTGTGGCCTCAAAGTACGGCTCATCCAGGTCCCAGTACCACTCCCGCTCCTTCTTCCCCGGCACGGGCCGGTCGAAGAGGTAGCGCACGGCGTCGGCATAGAGCGTGGCATCGAGTCCGATGGACTCGGGTGTGAGCGGCGACGGTGCCTGCCTTGCCAAGCGCTTCTCGCGTGCGGTCTGTTTCATGGTGTTCCTCTTTTCTTCTTTCTTTTTTGCTATCTGGTGGACGCGGCGGGATTCGAACCCGCATCTTTGCAGCGACCAGGGTGCTTTACTCCGCTGGCCCAGTGAACGGTTGGAAACGCGCGCCAGTGGCAGACCCGTCATCGGAGCCAGCACCTGCATCCTCAACCTTGCCCGTTCACCGACTCTCCCGCTGCACTCGGTGTTACCCGACCTGCCGGCAACAACAACATTTTTGGCAGTGGCGCTCCCTTCTGTGCCAGCGCGCCCGTAAAAATGAGAGGTGACGAGGAGCGGAGGGTTGTGAACTGAGCTATCTGCCAAAGCAGACCGGGATTCGGACCCGGGACCTCCGTGACCGAGGCCACGACGCTCTACCTGTAAACCCACCTGCATTCACCCCATAAACTGCATCCTGGCCATCTCTTTGCGACAAGAGGGGATGGAACGGCTTGCTCTACCAACTGAGCTACCACCGCTGTTGTCAGGCTGCGGACGGGGATCGAACCCGCGACACAGTAGTTCCATCTGCATTCGTCAAAGAAACGCCAAACTTCTCGGATGATGAAGAGCAGCGACAAGATCGGTGAAACGTTTTACGTGCTCTATCCACTGAGCTACGGCTTTGCAGCCGGCAGGATTCGAACCTGCGACCCCGAGATTAATAGTCTGTAGTTCCACCAGCATTCGCTGCAAAAAGCAATGCGACAAGAACGGCAAGACATCGACCACGCCACCGAAGCGGCGCTGGGATTCGAACCCCGGTCCAACCAGATGTAGTCCTGCCTGCATTCGCACATAACCTGGGTCCCCGTTCGGCGACAAACGGTTGGTGTGACTGGCTTTGGATGTAGTCACACCTGCATTCGCCGAACGACGACGTTCAATCGTTCCTCCGAATCGGGAGCCGCAGACGCTGGTCTGCGGCTCCCTCTCACTTCAGATCGCGGTTTCCTCGATCACTCCCACCCAGTGGTCAGCGCCCAGCCCGCCAGCCGCATACAGGGCCAGCAGGGTGAACACTTCGTCGCTGAAGCCGCCGATGTTCAGCACATCGGCGCGCTCCTGCGCCTGGGTGGTCGCACAGGGCTGGATATCGATGCACACGAGCCGTGCCGCCGGATTGCGCGACTTGAACTGGGCCCATTCCTGCATCGTTGCCGTCGAGCGGCCACGTGCCGTATCGGCCCACGACTCGTTGTCGGACACCAGCACCACCAGATCGGCGCGTGCCTTCTCCTGGTTCAGCAAGGCCAACGGAGCGCTGCATGCAGTCCCGCCGCCGCCAATCGCAGCCAGCTTGGACGCATTGGTCATCACCGAGTCCCGCGGATTGAGCTGCAGTGAAACCACCTTCGTTTCGAACGGCAGCACACGGGCATCGGCGTTCTTGCGCAAGACCGCAGCAGCCACCAGGGCTGCAACGTCGATGCAGCGCACCGCCGTCGTGGCGCCCTTGCGGTAGCCCGTGACTGGCGAGCCCATGGAGCCGGACACGTCGGGGCAGACCACCACACGGCCCGCGAACTGCGGTACGTTGGCGAGTGCCAGTTCCATCGCATCCTGCAACGCTTCCTTCACCACCGTCGGCACCTCAGGGCCGGCAGCGGTGTAGGCCGCCATCAACTGGTACGGCAGTACCCGTGCCTTGGCCACGGCCTGCGGATCGCGCAGCTTCGCGGCCACCGCATCTGCCACCCCGGGCAGTGCGAGCACGCCGTGGCGGGCAAAGGTGTTCAGGTTCTGGCGCACCATCTGCCACGAGCCTCGCTCTGCGATGCGTGCCCAAGCCTGCGTATCCAGGTCCAGAGCGGTCAGCATCTGGAAGGGGACGTCCGGCACCTCGGCGGCCCGGTCGCGCTTGTAGCGCTCGAAGGACTGCGTCAGCGGCGGCAGGGCTGCCGTGTCGTAGGGACGGCCGATCAGCCAGGCAAACCAGGCTGCGCGCCATGCTTCGGCAGGCTTGGGGTGAACCATCTTCACCACATCCGCCAGCGACGGCGTGGTACCCACCGATGCGTTCAGCAACTGCGCTTCGGTCGCCGACAGCAGCCACTGCTGCACCAGCTTCTTCGGGCGGGTTCCCAGCGACTTTCGACCCACCGCTCCAGAGCGCAGCATCTGCACGAAGTTGCGCAGCATCTTGCCGTTGTCGATCACACGGCCAAACACCTGCGTCAGCAGTCCCACGTCACGCTGGGCCAGCGAGGCGGCCAATAGCGCCGGCATGTCCTTCATATGGCCAGCGCGACGTGCATACACCGCAGTCTTGGCCACGAACACAGGATCCACCTCGCTGGCCAGGGACAGAACGGTGTCGAGTTGACTTTCGGCCTTGGTGTAGAAGGTGTTGTTCAGGCAGCCCGTGGCGGCCAACTGAGCCAGTTGGTGCTTGGGCGATGGCAGAAAGGCCGCGCCGCCGGCTTCGTTCAGTGCGTTGGCGGTGGGCATCAGCGTGCCGCGCAGCGTCTGGAACAGTTGGGTGTTGACCATGTTGAACTCCTCTGATGTTGTCTTTTTTTGATCTCGGTCTCGGTACTGTTGTTGCAATGCGTGTGCCAGCTCGCGGGTGGTAAGGTGAGGAAATTTCCAAGTAATTGATTTGATTGGGAAATTTTCGAATTTTTCTGATTGGTACTGTCTGATTGATTGAGTGTGTAGAATCAAAAATTATTTTTTGAGCTAGTAATCTATCCATGAAGAGTGTTGTGGTGATGGGCTTCATCGGTACCCAGCTCGATTCCGGCAAGGGCGCAGGGCGCTGGGAGAAGTGGCGACCCACCGTGTCGCTGGTGCAGCACGAGGACATGGTGGTGCACCGCATGGAGCTGCTGTACACGCCGGCCCACCAGGAGCTGGCGCACCAGGTGCGCAACGACATCGCCACCGCCTCGCCCGAGACCACGGTGCGGCTGGTGCCCATGGAGATCGCCGACCCCTGGGATTTCGGCGAGGTCTACGCCAGACTGTTCGACTGGACGCAGGCCTACCGCTTCGACACCGAGCGCGAGGAGTACTGGACCCACATCACCACCGGCACGCACGTGGCGCAGATCTGCCTGTTTCTGCTGGTGGAGTCGCGGCGCATTCCCGGCGTGCTGGCGCAGACCTCGCCGCCCAGGCGCCAGCAGATGGGCGACGCGGGCAGCTATGCGCTGATCGACCTGGACCTGTCGCGCTACGACGTCATCGCCCAGCGCTTCGGCGCCGAGCAGCGCGATGCGGTGGACTTCCTCAAGAGCGGCATCGCCACGCGCAATGCGCGCTTCAACGCGCTGATCGACGAGGTGGAGCGCGTGGCGGTGCGCTCGCGCGCGCCCATTTTGTTCACCGGGCCCACGGGCGCGGGCAAGTCGCACCTGGCGCGGCGCATGTACGAGCTCAAGAAGGCGCGCCACCAGGTGGAGGGTGAGTTCGTGGAGGTCAATTGCGCCACCCTGCATGGCGACGGGGCCGCGTCCACGCTGTTCGGCCACAAGAAGGGCGCCTTCACGGGCGCAGCGGCCGACCGCGCAGGCCTGTTGCGCACGGCGCACAAGGGCGTGCTGTTTCTCGACGAGATCGGCGAGCTGGGCCTGGATGAGCAGGCCATGCTGCTCAAGGCAGTGGAGGAAAAGCGCTTTTACCCCATGGGCAGCGACCGTGAGGTGGCCAGTGATTTCGAGCTGATCGCCGGCACCAACCGCGACCTGCGCACCGAAGTGGCGGCCGGGCGCTTCCGCGAAGACCTGTATGCGCGCATCAACCTCTGGAGCTACCAGTTGCCGGGCCTGGCCCAGCGCCCCGAGGACATCGAGCCCAACCTCGATCACCTGCTGGCGCGCACCGGCACGGAGCTGGGCCGCACGGTTCGGCTCTCGGCCGAGGCGCGCAGCGCCTACCTGCGCTACGCCCAGTCGGCCGATGCGCTGTGGAGCGGCAACTTCCGCGACCTCTCGGCCAGTGCCACGCGCCTGGCCACGCTGGCCGACAGCGGCCGCATCGGCCTGCCGCTGGTGGAGGCCGAGATCGCGCGCCTGCAGTGGCTGTGGCAGCCGGCCAGGGATGCGCGCGATGGGCTCTCAGGCGCGCGGGCTGCCGATGCGATCGATCTGCGTGCCCTGTTGGGTGAAGAAGCCCTGCACGCCATGGACCTGTTCGACCAGCTTCAACTGGCCGCCGTGCTGCGCGTGTGCCGCCAGGCGCGCACCCTGTCCGATGCGGGGCGGCAGTTGTTCCAGGCCTCGCGCGCGCAGCGCACGGTGGTCAACGATGCGGACCGACTGCGCAAATACCTGGGCCGTTTTGGCCTCACTTGGGAGCGGGCCAGCGGCGGTGAACGATAATCCATCTCGTGAAGCGCGCCAGACCGCCGCTGGTGCAATCTGGGAAACCAGGCACTGGAGGAACGTCCGGACTGCACAGGACAGCGTAGCAGCTAACGGCTGCCCACCGCGAGGTGAGGATCAGAGCAACAGAGACGAGTCTAGACAGGTGCCTGTACGAGGTGTTCTGTGAGGCGCCAGCGCAAGCTGGCGAGAGGACAGCGAGAGCTGTCCGAACCTGGCGAAAGCCAGGTCCGAACAGCCACCCCAAACAGGCAGCGGGCATGCCCGCAGCCTGTTTGGGGTGAAACGGGCAATCTCTACGCGCAGCAATACCAAGTAGGCCAACGTTGATGTGGTTCCGCAGAGTTGGCGGGTAGGTAGCATCGAGCCGTGGTGGCGACACCCGGCCCAGAGTAATGGCGGTCACGCCGCGGGCAACTGCGGTGCACAGAATCCGGCTTATCGGCGCGCTTCACACTTTTGAATTCAAATCCGCGGCGACGGCAGTTGTCAATGCTGCGCAGGCCTGCCCTGTGCAGGCGACACGCTGATCAGCCAGGCTTGGGGCAATGCAAGGCATGCCCTTGTTCCAGTTCGGTGGCGCGCTCCACGGTGTCGGGGTGGCTGCTGAGCAAGGACCACACGGGGCCCAGTGCCTCCGGTGCCTTGGGTTCTGCTGTGGTGGATGCAGAGCCCTCGGCCGGTGCGCTGGCGCCTTCCTTGGCGGCGGTGGCGGCCTTCTTCCTGGCCGCTTTTTCCTCGTCGTCTTCGTCCTGCGCAATGGCCAGCAGCAGCTTGCCCATGGGCGCCGTGGGTAGCTTCGCATGGCCCATGAGCGCGATCGCAAAGCAGTCGGCCTCGCGCTCGTGGTTGCGGCTGTAGGCCAGGCCGGTGAGCACCGATGCGCCGGTGGAGACGATGCCCGACACGTCGCCCAGCGCCAGGCCCATGCCCATCTGCAGCACGCCCTGCTGCACCACCATGCGCGTGGTGTGGCGGTGGGCCACGTGGCCGATCTCATGCGCCAGCACGCCGACGAGGGCGTCGTCGCTGAGCCCCTTTTTCTCTGCCGTCTTGGCCAGGCCATCGGTCATCACCACCGTGCCGCCGGGCAGGGCGAAGGCATTCGCCCCCATGCCGGAGCGGAACGACAGCGTGTAGGTGGGGGCGTAGCCCGGGTAGCGCTGCAACTGGGTGGGCAAGGCTTGCACCAGCGTGTCGAAGCGTGCCTTCAGTGCGGCCTGGCGCTCCTGGGGCAGCTTGCTCGGCTTGAGCGTGCCCTTGTCCATCTGCGTGAGCACATTGCTGGCCACGCTGGTTTCCCAGGACAGGGGGACGAAGCGCGTGAGTTCCGTGGCCGCCCAGGGCGTGCCGTAGCGGTAGAACAGGGTCAGCCCGACGACGGCGACCACTGTGACGCCGAGCAGCACGGGCCAGCGCGTCTGCATGCGCTCGGCCAGGCTGGGGCGGGCACCCGCTTCGGCCAGAGCGGCGTGCCACTGGGCCACGGCGTCGATTTCCAGGCTGCCGTGGTCGCGCAGGTCCACCACCACCCGCTGCTGCGGGCGTCGCTCGCTCCAGGCCTCGGGCCAGCCCACCTCGCTCCAGGTGAACACCGCCGGGGCCGCGCCGGGCTGTGACAGCGGGTGCAGCGCCAGCGACGGGCCCTTGGGGGTGGGCTGCAGGCCCACGAGCACCGGCCTGGCCTGGCTGCTCAGGCCATCGAACCAGCGTCCGGGCACCAGGGTGCCGGCGGGTGCTGCAGCGGGGGATGTGGCTGAGGCCATCAACCGATCAGGTCCAGCCCGGCCGCATCGGCCAGCGCATCGCCGATGCCGCCCTGCTGCTGCTGGCGCACCATGGCACCGGTCACCTGGTCCACGCTGCCCTTGACGTGCAAGGTGACGGATTCGACCTTCATGCGGTACTCGCTGACCCGCGCGAACGGCCGGTACAGGCCCAGCGTGAGCAGGGTCAGGAACAGGTTCTTGATGCGCAGCAGCACGTAGCGGCCCGTGCGCAGTTGGCACTTGAAGCGCGCCACCTGGCTCAGGCCGATGTTGTCCCACATGAGCTGGAACATGCGCGCCTCGCGGTAGGCGCGCGCGGGTGCCGAGGCCAGGAACAGCAGGAAGACCCCTGCGATGAACGCCACTGCGAAGACCACAAGAATCAGCGCGCCCCATTTGTCCTTCAGGCCGGCGAAGAGCGCAAACGACCCCCCGGCCAGCACCGCCAGCCCCGCCGAGATGCCCACCACGAACAACAGGAACACGGCCACCGTGGCCGCCCAGACCTTGATGAAATCCAGGTACACGGGTTTCCAGCGACCGGATTCGTCCCCCACCTGGGCGCGCAGCACCAGCAGGCTCTTGTAGTTGTATTCGAGGCGGATGAAGCACAGCACCGACAGCAGCAGGCCCAGCACCAGCAGGCCCCAGATGGCGGCGGTCATGGTCGGCAGGTCGGCCTCGCCGCTGTCGTCGGCCGCCAGTTCCTGCAGCGCCCCGGCCGATTCGGGCGCGAGGTACTGGATGCCGAAGAACACCCCGATCCACACCAGGGCGATGGCGAACACGGGCCAGCTGGCCACATACACCTCGCGCCAGGAGGCCGTGAACTGCAGGCGCAGGCCACGCCAGCGCGTGGAGCCCAGGCGAAAGCGCATGGCACTGCCCCAGATGAACGGGGCCAGCAGGGCGCCGGCAAGCAGGAAGAGCGAGACCGCCGTGTCCTGCCCGGTGTTGACGGCAATGTTGTAGGCGATGGTGATCATCACCAGCATGACGAAGCCCATCACCATCCGGCGCTGCTGCGCCGTGAATTCGAGTGGACTGCCCGCCACCAGGGTATGGCCATAGAAATACTGCGCAGTGCGCCGGCGCGCCCAGGGGGTGTAGAAGCCCAGGGTGAGGATGGTCAGCAGCACGTTGACGATCCACACCCGGAAGTATTCGCCACCGCTGCCGGTGAATTCGAGCGGATGCGCACCGATCTCCTGCGCGAAGTTCGAGACGGGCGCCGCTCCTGCCCCTGATTGCTGATGGTCCATGGACTCCCTCCTGTTATGGCGGGCAGTGTATCAGCGGCCTGCGGCGGATCACCATCCCTCGAAATGGTGATTGCTCATTTATTGATAGCTAAAAATGAACGTTCAGAAACGCTCCCAGGGCTGCAGGTAGCGCCACTGGCCTTCGGGCACCTTGGCCAGCGGGACGCGGCCGATGCGGATGCGCTTGATCGCCACCACGCGCAGGCCCACGGCCTCGCACATGGCAGGAATCTGCCCCGGGCGGATGCCCTTGAGCGCAAAGCGCAGCCGCGTCTCGTTCTGCCAGCTCACCTTGATGGGGGGCAGGGCGCGCCCGTTGAAGGACAGGCCGTGGCACAGCCGTTGCAGGCCGTTGGGGGCAATCTCGCCGGCCACCTCCACGATGCACTCCTGCTCCAGCGATTCGATGTCCTCGGCCAGCTTGCGCGCAATGCGCTTGTCCTGTGTATAGACCACCAGGCCGCTGGCCTCGGTGGGCAGCGGGGTGAAGCATTCGAGCTGGCGGAAATGGCGCTGCAGCACGCGAATGCCCGAGGCGTCCTCGGGCAGGTGCGAAGCCAAGGCGAGCAGCGTCACAGCGGGCGTCGCGCCCTGGCTGCGGCTCGCATGGGCGGCGCCCGCCTGGCCCGGCGCGCCAAGGCCCGCCTCGAATCCGGCGGGCTTGTGCAGCAGCAGGGTGACGGGGGTGAGCTCCAGCAGGCTCGCGTCGGGGTCTACGGTCACGCTCTGGTGCAGTGCCACGCGCGCGCCGGGCGCCTCGACCACGGCGCCCTCCACGCTCACGAAGCCGCCCTCGATGAATTGCTCGGCCGTGCTGCGCGAGCAGTTGAGCTGCTCGGCCACGCGCTTGGCCAGGCGCACATGGCCGGCTTCAGGGTTTTTTTCAGTCATTACCGGGTTCCATGGCGCGGATGCGTTCTACGTGGGCGAGCAGCGATCGCTGGGCCACGGGCCACATGCGCGGGGGCACATCGTCGTAGGCGTGGCGCACCCAGTCGTCCATGCTGCCCTGGGGCAGGGCCTGCATGGCGGCCAGCACCTTGGCCTCGCGTGCCAGGCGGTGGGCCTTGAGGCGGGCAATCGCGCTGCGCGCCTCGCCCAGCACATAGCCGTGCGCGGGCAGGATGAAGTGCACGCCATGGGCTTCGCAGGCCGCATCCAGTGCGTCCAGCGAATCGAGGTAGTCGGCCATGTTGCCGTCGGGCGGGTCCACCACGGTGGTGCTGCCATTGAGGATGTGGTCGCCGCTGAACAGCAGGCCGTCCTCCTCCAGCAGCAGGCACAGGTGGTTGGCCGCATGGCCGGGAGTGTGGATCACCTGCAGGGTGTGGCTGGTGGTGGCATCGGCCACCGGGGCGGACAGCACCAGGCGCTCGCCATGGGCCAGCTCGCGCTCGGGCGTGAAGGCGCTGGCCACGCGGGCCGTGGGGGCCGAGCGCAGGCCCAGGATGGGGGGCGCTGGCTGGCCGGCCTGCACGCACAGCGCCTGCAGCGGCGCGGCGCCGGGGGAGTGGTCGGGGTGCGAGTGCGTGCAGACGATGGCGCGGATGTCGCCACCGGCGGCGCGCCAGAGCTTCTCCAGGTGCTCGGGGTCGGCCGGGCCGGGGTCGATGGCGATATAACCCGTGGCCGGGTCGCCCACCAGGTAGCTGTTGGTGCCCGGGCCGGTCATCACGCCCGAGTTGGGGGCTGTGAGGCGCTGCACGTTCTTCAGCAGCGGCACGGGGTGGTCGGTCTGCCAGTCGAGCGGGTGCACGATCTGCCCGTCGGGGCAGACCAGCGCCAGTTCGCCGAAGGGCATCTCGTCTTCCATGTAGCGCGCTTCCTTGCCGGCCAG
Source organism: Acidovorax sp. (assembly GCF_034519795.1). Taxonomy (GTDB): domain Bacteria; phylum Pseudomonadota; class Gammaproteobacteria; order Burkholderiales; family Burkholderiaceae_C; genus Acidovorax. Next base: position 890,318 of record NZ_JAXHOB010000020.1, on the reverse strand, counting down.
CAGGCCGGCGCGCGGGCAGCTCACCCACAGGGGCTGTTCGCTGGCCAGGGCGGCGAGCACGGCGTCGGTGTTCTTGAACTTCGCCAGCCGCTGCAGTGTGCGGATGGTTGGGAAGATCATGAAGAACTGGCCTGCCTCGTGCCGCGCCAGCGCATCGGCCGGACGCACCCACACGGGCTCGAACTGCTCGGCCTCGTCGGCCACCGGGGTCTGGCCTTCGGGCATGCGTGCGGCCAGGAAGGGCACCTCGAAGCGGCGCGGCAGGTCGCGGTCGGCCGTCCAGTAGGCCAGCAGGTAGACGCTGTCGGCCGCCAGGCGCAGGCCCCGGGCTTCGCACTGCGCGGCAAAGGGCGCGCTGCGGTCCAGCGCGGCAATGTCGGCGGCATCGGCCATGCGGCCATCGGCGTGGCGCGCCAGCAGCACGCCCAGTTCCTCGAAGCTCTCGCGGATGGCGGCGATCGCCTGGGTCAGGTGCAGGTCGCTCTGGGCAGGGCGGCGGTCCGCTGCGGCGTGCGATTGGGCATCGAGCGCATCGATGCCGCCGCCCGGGAAGACGTAGGCCCCTGGGGCAAAGCTCGCGTTGGGCGAGCGCCGCGTCATCAGCACTTCCAGCGCCCCGTCGCCCTCGGCGTCGCGCAGCAGCAGCACGGTGGCGGCCAGGCGGGTGGGTACGGGTTCGCGGTGGGGATGGAGTTGCTGGCTGATGCGGGGCATGGGGCCATTATCCGGCTTTGACCCGCAGCCTGCCGAGCGCGTCATGCAGGAAAGCGCGGGGCTTTCCCGCGGATCAGTACTTGCCCGAGAGCAGGGCGCCGGCATCGGGCACCCGGGTCTCCAGCCCCAGGCGCCTGAGCATGGCCCAGGTGGTGCACGCCGCCGCCGACACCACGGGGATGCCCAACCGGTCTTGCGCCACCTGCACCGAAGCCAGCGAGGGCATCTGCACGCAGGCCGAGATCACCACCACGTCCACGCCATGCGTGTCCAGGCGCTGCACGATCTGCGCCGGGGCAGCAGGGTCCTGTGCGCCCACCTCCAGGTTGTCGGCGATCTCCAGTGACAGGCTGTCGTGCACGGCAATGCCCTCGTGCTCGATGTAGTCCACCACCAGCTGGGTGAGCGGCTTCATGTAAGGGGTCAGCACCGAGACCTTCTTCGCGCCCATGGCCTTCAGGCCTTCGACCAGCGCGCCGGCGCTCGACACCACGGGGGCGGGCTTGCCGTTGGCCACCGTGACCTCGTGCAGCCGCTTTTCGGACGTGCGGTGGTAGCCCAGGCCCATGCTCATGATGGCCACCAGGCAGGCATAGCCCATCACGTCCATCTTCCCGTCCGACAGTTCCAGCGCGCAACGGTCGGAGTCGCGGTCCATGGCGGCCAGCTCTTCCTGGGTGACCTTCTGCATGCGCATGCGGCTGGCATGGAAGCTGAAACGCTCGGGCAGCACCTGCTCGCGGGCGCGCAGCATGGCGGGGATCTCGGTCTCCATGGTGGTGTTGGAGCTGGGCACGATCTGCCCGATGCGGTAGGTGCGTTGCATGGCGGTCTTTCAGGGAAAAATGGGCAAAGCGCTGCCCTGCCCGGCGCGCGAGGCGCCGGGAATGGGATCACGCAGGGGTAGGAGGCTGGCGGGTCAGTCGGCCTTGATGCCGGCGCCCTTGATGGTCTTGGCCCAGTAGGCGGTCTCGGTCTTCACCAGCTCACCCAGCGCCTCGGGCGCGAGGTAGCGCAGTTCGATGCCGGCCGCGTCGGCGCGCTGGCGCGTCTCGGGCATCTCCAGCGCCTTCTTCACATCGGCCGTGAGCTTGGCGATCACCGCCGGTGGCGTGGCCGCCGGGGCGAACAGGCCCACCCAGGCTTCGAGCTTGAAGTCGGGCATGCCGGCCTCGGCCACCGTCGGCACATTGGGCAGGCCGGGGTGGCGCTTGGTGCCCGTCACGGCAAAGGCCTTGAGCTTGCCGCTCACCACATGCTGCATGACCGAGGGCGGCGTGGTGATGAACACCTGCACCTGGCCGGCCAGCACGTCGGCCACGGCCGGGCCCGAGCCGCGGTAGGGGATGTGGGTCATGAAGGTGCCGCTCTGCTGCTTGAAGATTTCGGTGCCGATGTGCGAGAGCGAGCCATTGCCTTGCGATGCGTAGTTGACCTTGCCGGGGTTCGCCTTGAGGTACGCGATGAACTCCTTGAGGTTGTTGCCGGGCACCGAGGGGTGGGCCGCGATCACGTTGGTGGCCACGGTGAGCAGGGCCACGGGGGCGAAATCCTTGGCCTCCCAGGGCAGGCTGGGGGTCAATGCCGGGTTGCCCACGTGGTAGGCCGAGTACGAGATCAGCAGGTTGTAGCCATCGGCCTTGGCGCGGGCCACGGCGCCATAGGCCACGTTGCCGCTGCCGCCAGCCTTGTTGTCGATCACCACCGGCTGGCCGAGCACGCGCGCCAGGGGTTCGTTGAGCAACCGGGCCGAGGTGTCCACCACACCGCCGGGCGGGTTGGGCACCGTGAGCGTGATGGCCTTGCTGGGGAAGTTGTCCTGCGCCGAGGCCAGACCCGAAAGGGCCAGCGTGGCAGCCAGCAGGCTGTGCTTGATCGTCATGTTTGTCTCCGCCTGGATGTTGTAGTCAGGGTATTGTGGAAACAAGCGAACCAGCAGTCCAATATATTGTTGGTCTTGATCAAGACTTGAGAAGTATCAATGGAACTGCGGCACCTGCGTTACTTCATCGCCCTGGCCGAAGAGCTGAGCTTCACGCGCGCCGCGCAGCGCCTGCATGTCTCGCAGCCGCCGCTGAGCCTGCAGATCGCCCAGCTGGAGGCGGAGCTGGGCGCCCAGTTGTTCGTGCGCACCAGCCGGCGCGTGGAGCTGACGCTGGCCGGCCAGGCCTACCTGGTCGATGCGCGCGCGGTGCTGGAGCGGCTGGACACGGCGCGCCAGCGCGTGGCGGCCATCGGCCAGGGGCAGGCGGGGCGCATCGAGGTGGGGCTGTCGGGCTCGCACTTCCTCGGGCCGTTTCCGGCAGCGCTGGCGCGCTATCGGAACAGCCACCCGGGCGTGGACGTGGTGCTGCACGAGATGCAGCCCTCGCTGCAGCAGGCGGCCCTGCGCGACAAGCGCATCGACGTGGGCATCTCGCGCACGGCGGTCAACGACGACCAGCTCTCCAGTACCCTGCTGTGGCCCGACCCCGTGGTGGCGGTCCTGCCGCCCGGCCACCCGCTGGCGGCGCGCAGGGCGCTGGCCTTGAAGGACCTGCGCAGCGAAGCCTTCGTGATGCTGCGCCGCGACTCCTCGGCCCATGCCGAGCACATGGTGCAGTGCTGCGTGCAGGCCGGCTTTGCGCCCCGGGTGGCGCAGACCACGGTGGAACTGGCGGCCTTGCTGAGCCTGGTGGCCGCAGGGCTGGGCGTGGCGCTGGTGCCGTCGTCGCTCGGCAGCCTGTTCGGCGCCCGCGTGGTGCTCAAGACCCTGGGGGCCAAGGCACCGCGTGCCGATGTGCATGCACTGCAGCGGCGCGACGATGCCCTGGGCGTGGTGCCGGCCTTTGTGCGCGTGGTGGCCGGCTGAGAGGATCGGTCAATCCCAGGCAGGGGCAAGGCCTTCGGGATCGACCAGGCGGCCGCCACGTTCCAGTGCAGCGATCTGCGCCATATCGGCATCGGTAAGGCGCAGCTGCTGCGCCTTGAGGTTGCTGGCCAGGTTCTCGCGCCGGGTGGACGAAGGGATGACCGCATAGCCCAGTTGCAGCGCCCAGGCCAGGGCCACCTGGGCCGTGGTGGCACCATGCGCACGGGCAATGGCTTCGATCACCGGGTCGTTCAGCACCTTGCCGTAGGCGAGCGTCATGTACGAAGTGATGGGGATGCCCTGGCTTCTCGCGAAGTCGGCCACGCTGCGGTTTTGCAGGTAGGGGTGCAGCTCGACCTGGTTGGTGGCGATGGCGCCCGCGCCCACGGCGGCAATGGCCTCTCGCATCAGCGCCACGGTGAAGTTGGAGACGCCGATCTGCCGCGCCAGGCCCTGGGCCTTGGCTTCGGCCAAGGCGCCCATGTACTCGGCCACGGGCACGGTACCCCTCGGGGAGGGCCAGTGGATCAGCGCCAGGTCCACCTGCTCGGTTCGCAGCTTGGCGAGGCTGTCCTTGAGGCTGGGGATGAGCTTGTCCGCCGCCAGGTTCTCGGTCCAGACCTTGGTGGTGATGAACAGCGCGCTGCGTGGCACGCCGCTTTCGGCAATGGCCTGGCCGACCTCGGCCTCGTTGCCGTAGATTTGCGCGGTGTCGATGGCGCGGTAACCCAGGTCGAGCGCGTTGCGCACCGACTCGATGACGACCTGGTCCTTGAGGCGGAAGGTGCCCAGGCCGAAGGCGGGGATGGAAGAAGAATGCATGAAGAAAGACTCCGTGTGGATGTGCAGGGAAAAAGTGGGTGATCAGTGGCCGACGGGGACCGGGCCACTGGAGCGCACGGGGATGCCGGCACGCCGGTCCAGCACGCCGCTGTAGTGCGTCAGGGCCAGGGAGCCCAGTACCACCACGGCGCCGATCCAGGGCGTGTGCATCAGGCCCAGGTGCGTCACGATCAGGCCACCGGCCCAGGCGGCACCGGCGATGCCCAGGTTGAAGGCGGCGATGTTCAGGCCCGAGGCCACGTCCACCGCCTGGGGCGTGAAACGCTCGGCCTGCTTGACCACGTAGACCTGCAGCCCCGGGACATTGCCGAAGGCCACGGCGCCCCAGAGCAGCACGGTCACCAGCGCCAGCCAGGGGTGCGGTGCGGTGAACTGCAGCAGCAGCAGCACGGCGGCCAGCAGGGCGAACACGATGCGCAGCGCAGGGATGGGGCCCAGCCGGTCGGCCAGCCGGCCGCCCCAGAGGTTGCCCACGGCCACCGACACGCCATAGACCAGCATCACCCAGCCCACCGCGCCGGCGCTGAACCCCGATATGTCGGTGAGGATGGGTGCCAGGAAGGTGAAGGGGATGAAGGTGCCGCCGTAGCCGATGGCCGTCTTGGCATACACCAGCAGCAGGCGCGGCTCGGCCAGCACCTTGGCCTGCTGCAGCAGCTAGGCGGGTGGCGTGTGGGCGATGTTGCGCGGCACGAAGAGTGCGCTGCCGATGAAGGCGACCACGCCCAGGGCCGAGACGGCCAAAAAGGTCTCGCGCCAGCCGAAGTGCTGGCCGATGAAGGTGCCCAGCGGCACCCCGGTGACCAGCGCCACGGTGAGGCCGGTGAACATGATGGCAATGGCGCTGGCGGCCTTCTCGCGCGGGACCAGGCCCGTGGCGATGGTCGAGCCGATGGAGAAGAACACCCCGTGCGCCAGGCCGGTGAGGATGCGCGCGGCCACCAGCGATTCGTAGCTCGGTGCCTGCCAGGCCAGCAGGTTGCCGGCGGTGAACAAGGCCATCAGCGACAGCAGCAGCGCCTTGCGCGGCAGCTTGCCGGTCAGCGCGGTGAGCACCGGGGCGCCAATGGCGACCCCCAGGGCATACAGGCTCACCAGCAGGCCCGCCGAGGGGATGCTGATGGACAGGTCGGCCGCCACGGTGGGCAGCAGGCCAACGATCACGAACTCGGTCGTGCCGATGGCGAATGCGCTGAGCGTCAGCGCGAGCAAGGCAATGGGCATGGAAACACTCCTGTGGCAATGGGAAGGAGTGTGGTTTTTTCAGTCTTGCAGAAAAAGACGGTTACGCTCGATAGATAGTTGACTGTGAATCAACAATCAAGGATTGGATAGGCCCATGAAAACCACCCTGGAAGAGCTGCAGGCCTTTGTCGCCGTGGTCGATGGCGGCTCGATCACCGCTGCCGCCGACCAACTGGGCCAGACGGTCTCGGGCATCAGCCGAGCCCTTGGGCGCCTGGAAAGGAAGCTCGATACCACGCTGCTGCGCCGCACCACGCGGCGCACCGAGCTGACCGAGGAGGGGCAGGCCTTTCTGCAGCGCACGCGCGCCATCCTGGCGTCCATCGACGATGCCGAGGAACACATGGCCGCGCGGCGCCAGCAGCCCGCCGGCCGGCTGCGCGTGAATGCGGCCACGCCCTTCATGCTGCACGCCGTGGTGCCGCTGGTGCCGGCGTTCCGTGCGGCCTATCCGCAGATCACGCTGGAGCTCAATACGGACGAGATGTACATCGACCTGCTGGAGCAGCGCACGGACGTGGCCATCCGCATAGGCCGGCTGCAGGACTCGACCTTGCATGCGCGCCCCCTGTGCACCAGCCGCCTGCGCGTGCTGGCCAGCCCGGAGTACCTGGCGCGCGCCGGCAAGCCCAAGGGCGTGGCCGACCTGGCCGGGCACACGCTGCTGGGCTTCAACGAACCCGAGTCGCTCAACCGCTGGCCGCTGCGCGGCACGCACGGAGACGAATGGCGGATCGTGCCCAGCCTCACGGCGTCGAGCGGCGAAACATTGCGCCAGCTGGCGCTGGAACATGTGGGGCTGGTGTGCCTGTCGGATTTCATGACCGCAGGCGACCGCGAGGCCGGCCGCCTGGTGCAGGTGCTGGCGCGCGACACGGTGGACGTGCGCCAGCCCATCAACGCGGTGTATTACCGCAACACGCAGCTGGCGGCGCGCATTGCGTGCTTCCTGGACTTTCTCCAGGAGAGGATGGCTTAGCCGCGCGCGGGGATGTTCAAGCCCTTAGCGACCGCCGGGCGCGCCACGAACGCGTCCAGCACGCGCTGGACTTCCTTGAACTGGTCGAACTCCACCAGCTCGCCCGCGCCGTAGAAGCCCACCAGGTTGCGCACCCAGGGCAGGATGGCGATGTCGGCAATGGTGTAGGTGTCGCCCATCACCCACTGGCGGCCGGCCAGGCGCTGGTCCAGCACGCCGAGCAGGCGCTTGGACTCGGCCACATAGCGGTCGCGCGGGCGCTTGTCTTCGTAGTCCCTGCCGGCGAACTTGTGGAAGAAGCCGAGCTGGCCGAACATCGGGCCCAGGCCGCCCATCTGCCACATCACCCACTGCAGGGTCTGGTAGCGGGCCGCCGCGTCCTGGGGCACCAGTTGGCCGGTCTTGTCAGCCAGGTAGATGAGGATGGCACCGGACTCGAACAGCGCCAGTGGCTTGCCGCCAGGGCCGTCGGGGTCGAGGATGGCGGGGATCTTGTTGTTGGGGTTGAGCGACAGGAACTCGGGCGAGGTCTGGTCGTTGGTCTCGAAGCTCACCAGGTGCGGCTCGTAGGGCAGGCCCAGTTCTTCGAGTGCGATCGAGGCCTTCACGCCGTTGGGCGTGGGCAGGGAGTACAGCTGGATGCGGTCGGGGTGCTGGGCCGGCCACTTGCGGGTGATGGGGAAAGCGGAAATGTCTGCCATGGGCTCCTCGTTCGTTGTTTTCAAAGACGCGTTAGCCTAAACCGCTTGGCCGCCCTGTGCTGGATGGGGGCATTGCCATTGCCACGGTGGTTGGCAGGGCCGCCCCGCCAGCGACGATAATCCGGGGCATGAAGATCCACTTCACCAAAATGCAGGGCGCGGGCAACGACTTCGTCGTGCTCGACGAGACCCAGGCGCGCCTGAACCTCACCACCGGCCAGTACCGCTACCTGGCGGACCGCCATTTCGGCGTGGGCGCCGACCAGATCCTCACCGTGCGGCCCTCGCCCGCCGCGGGCATCGACTTCGAATACGTGATCCACAACGCCGATGGCGGCGAGGTGGGCCAGTGCGGCAATGGCTCGCGCTGCTTTGCGCGCTACGTTTACGACAAGGGCCTGACCACCAAGGACACCATCCGCGTGCAGACCCTGAGCGGTGTGCTCTCGCCAAAACTCAATGCCGACGGCCGGGTCACGGTGGACATGGGCGTGCCGGTGCTCGACGAGCCCCGCGTGCCCTTCGATGCCACAGCCCTCGCCCCCACGGTGCAGGGCAACGGCCGCACCTGGCCCCTGGCGTTCGATGTGCAGGGCATCCCGGTCACCGTGCCGGTGGCCGTGGTCTCCATGGGCAACCCGCATGCGGTGCAACTGGTGGACAGCGTGGACACGGCCCCGGTGGGGCTGTGGGGCCCGCTGATCGAGAGCCATGCGCGCTTTCCGGAGCGCGTGAACGCGGGCTTCATGCAGATCGTGGACCGCGGCCATGTGCGCCTGCGCGTGTTCGAGCGCGGCACGGGCGAGACCCTGGCCTGCGGCTCGGGTGCCTGTGCGGCCGTGGCCGCCGGCATTCGCCTGGGCTTGCTCGACCGCGAAGTGCATGTGGACATGCACGGCGGGCGCCTGACCATCGCCTGGAGCGGCGAGGGCACCGATTCCCTTTTCATGACCGGCCCGGCCACCACCGTATTCGAAGGCCAGATCGACATTCCGGACGCAGCATGACCAATCCCAGCACCCATATCCCGCCCATCACCGAAGACGACATCGCCCGCTTCCTGGAGAACACGCCCGGCTTCTTCGAGCGCCACGCCGAGGTGCTGGCCAGCGTGCAGATCACCAGCCCCCACGGCGCCCGCGCCGTGAGCCTGCAGGAGCGCCAGGCCGAGATGCTGCGCGAGAAGATCAAGGGCCTGGAGCACCGCGTGATGGACATGGTGCGCAACAGCGGCGAGAACACCGCCATTGCGGCCAAGGTGCACCAGTGGACCAGTGCGCTGCTGCAGGTCAAGGACCCCTTCGACCTGCCCGAGGCGGTGGTGGAAGGCATCCGCACCCTGTTCGACGTGCCCCAGGCCACGGTGCGCGTGTGGGAAGTGGCCGGCCCGTATGTGGATGCCGATTTCGCCCAGGGGGCCAGCGAGGACGCGCGGGCCTTCGCCTCGTCGCTGACCATGCCGTTCTGCGGCCCCAACCTGGGCTTCGAGCCCGCCGGCTGGCTCAGCGCGATCGATGGCGTGCAGGCCCAGTCGCTGGCCCTGCTGCCGCTGCGCCAGGGCGCGATCGACAGCGCCACGCCGGCCTTTGGCCTGCTGGTACTGGGCTCGCACGACCCCCAGCGCTTCGATGCCACCATGGGCACCGATTTCCTCTCGCGCATTGCCGAGCTGGCCAGCTCGGCGCTGGTGCGCCTGCGCTGACCGGCCCGGCGGACGAGTTCACGTGACCACCGCCGCATCCATCCCCCCTGGCGCCGGCACCCCGGCGCCAGATCCACTGGTGCTGCGCTACCTGGAGCATGTGCGCGTGGAAAAGCGCCTGGCGGCGCGCACGCTCACGCTCTACACGCTGGACCTCGAAAAGCTGGCGCAGTTGGCCGCAGGCGTGGGCGTGCCGCTCTTGCAGCTGCAGACGGCGCACATCCGCCGCTTCGTCGCACAGATGCACAGCGGCGGGCGCAGCGGGCGCGGCATTGCGCTCATCCTCTCGGGCTGGCGCGGCTTCTTCATCTGGGCCGGGCGCCAGGGCCTGGTGCCACACAACCCGGTGCAGGATGTGCGCGCCCCCAAGGCGCCTAAGCCCCTGCCCAAGGCTCTGGGCGTGGACGATGCCGTGCGCCTGGCCGAGTTCGACAACACCGGCGCCGACCCCTGGCTGGAGGCGCGCGATGCAGCCATGGTGGAGCTGCTTTACGGCTGCGGCCTGCGGGTGGGCGAACTCGCGGGGCTCGATGCCGTGCCCAGCGCAGAAACCCAGCGCCAGGGCCGCGGCTGGATCGACCTGCAGGCCGGCGAGGCCCATGTGTTCGGCAAGGGCAGCAAGCGGCGCAGCGTGCCGGTGGGAAAATCCGCGACCGAGGCGCTCTCGGCCTGGCTGGCGCTGCGTGCCGGCCCGTTCGGCGGCGAGGGCTCGGCGCGCATGGATGCCGCGCTGTTCCTGGGCCAGCGCGGCGCACGGCTCACGGCGCAGTCCATCTGGCTGCGCCTGCGCCAGCGCAGCCAGCAGGCGGGGCTGACCACGCCGGTGCACCCGCACATGCTGCGCCACTCGTTCGCCAGCCACCTGCTGCAGTCCAGCGGCGACCTGCGCGCCGTGCAGGAATTGCTCGGCCACGCCAACATCACCACCACGCAGGTCTACACGCGCCTGGATTTCCAGCACCTGGCCAAGGTGTACGACGCGGCGCATCCCCGGGCACGGCGCAAACCTGGCTCGGGCGCTGAATAGAACGGGTCAGGTGAGCGCCGCAGTCTGCGCTGCAATGAAGGCCGTGACCGCCGCCAGGTCCAGCGGCCGGGCAAAGTAGTAGCCCTGGCCCGTCACGCAGCCCAGGCCCTGCAGCAGTTGGGCCTGCTCGGCGGTCTCGATGCCCTCGGCCGTGGTTTCCATGTGCAGGGCCTGCGCCAGTTCGATCACCGAATGCACGATGGCCTCCGACTCGGGGCTGCCCTCGATGGGGGCGATGAAGGAGCGGTCGATCTTCAACCGGTCGAACGGGAAGCTGCGCAGGTAGGCCAGGGAGGAGTAGCCCGTGCCGAAGTCGTCCAGCGCAATGCGCACACCCGCATGGCGCAGCTGGTGCAGCGTGGTCATCACGTCGTCGGTGTCCTGCAGGAAGACCGACTCGGTGATCTCCAGCTCCAGCCGCCCCGGGGGCAGGCCGCAACGCTCCACCACGGCGAGGATCTTGTCGGCCAGCAGGGCATCGTCGAACTGGCACACCGAGAGATTGACCGACATCACCAGGTCGCCCGGCAATTGGCGTGCGGCCTGGCAGGCATGCTCCAGTACCCACAGACCGATGTCGCGGATCAACCCGGCCTCTTCGGCCACCGGGATGAATTCCACGGGCGATACGCTGCCAAAACGCGCGCTGTTCCAGCGCAGCAGGGCTTCCAGCCCCGCGATGCGGCCCGAGGCCAGGTGCCATTGCGGCTGGAAGGCCAGGTGCAGCTCGCCCTGGGCCAGGGCCGTGCGCAGGCCGTCTTCGAGTGCGATGCGCCGGTGGGCGCGCTGGTCCATCTCGATGGAAAAGAACTGCACCTGTCCGCGCCCGCGCTGCTTGGCTTCGTACAGGGCCAGGTCGGCATGGTGCAGCAGGGCGTCCACGTGGTTGCCGTCGTGCGGCAGGAAGGCGACGCCGATGCTCAGGTGCGGCGAGATCGCCAGGCCCGAGAGATCGCAGGGCTGCTCGATGGCGCGCAGCAGGCGTTCGCAGAACACCTGCACCTCGGCACGCATGCTGGCGCCGTCCAGCAGGATGGCGAACTCGTCCCCGCCCAGGCGGGCCACCAGGTCGCGGCTGCGCACCTGCTGCGCCATGCGCTGCGCCACGGTCTTGAGCAGCAGGTCGCCGTTGCCGTGGCCGTAGGCATCGTTGACGCGCTTGAAGTTGTCCATGTCCAGGCACAGCAGGGCGGCCGCGCCGGCGCCAGTGCTGTCCAGCGCGCAATGCTGCTGCAGGCGGTGCTGGAAGTGGCGCCGGTTGGCCAGCCCGGTCAGCACGTCGAAATGCGCCAGGCGGTGCATCTCGTCCTCGGCATGCTTCTTGTGGGTGATGTCCACGCCCACGCCGCGCCAGTCCTGCAGCGTCTGGTCCAGGCGCCAGATGGGCTTGGCGGTGAGCGCCCACCAGCGCAACTGGCCGCCGATCACCAGGGGGACCAGCAGGTCGCGGAAGGGCTGCGGCCCTTCCAGGGCCTTGTGCAGCGCCTGGAGGTAGCTGGCCGGGTCCACGCCATGGGTGGCGCCCTGGTGGGTGCGGGCGATCAGCTCCACCAGGCCCAGGTCGGGGTCGTCCTGGCGGCTGTAGCACAGCGCCTGGTCCAGGCGGTTGGAAGAGTGGCGCAGCGTGCCTTCGCTGGAAACCTCCCAGAGGAAGTCGCTGGTGTTCTCCTCGAAATCGCGCAGCAGCAGGCCCACGATCTGTTGCTGGTGGGCCGCATCGGCCTCGGCCGTCAAGCGCGAGCCATAGGAGCGGGCCATCACGCGCACCGAGGCGATCACCACCAGGCCATAGGTCACCAGCAGCACCAGCAGCGTCACCGTGCCTGGCTGGTCTGCCGCCCGTGCCAGCCCCACGGCCGAGCCGCCGGCAAGCAGCAGCACATAGCTCAGGGCCGCCTCGGGCACCGTCACCAGCGCAAAGCCCCCCGCGCAGATCATTCCGCAGCTGATCGCCAGGATCATCATCTGGTCTGGCGCCGTGGCCGAGGCGAAGAGCGCCGCGGGTATGGCGCCCCACAGCAGGCCCAGCACGCCCGCGTGCCGGGCAGCGCGCTGGATCGCCTTCTTCGAGGCCAGCAGTCGGGGAGGGTGGTTGCGTGCGCGCTGCCAGGCACGCAGTCCCTGCGCCGCCACAAACAGCAGTGCCAGCATCCAGGCCCAGAGCCAGGGGGGCACCGTGGCCAGGCGCCAGGTGATGAAGCACCCGTTGAAGACGTTGACAGCCATGGCCAGCGGGGTCAGGCGCAGCATGGCCTGCAGCTGCTGGGCGCGAAAGCTCGCGGCCAGCGGTTCATCGGCCTCGTAGGGGGCCAGCCATTGCTGCACGCGCGTGGGCAGGAGTGTCAAAAGGCGGGGTTCTGCCATGCAGGCGGGTCCGTTGGGGTAGCCGCCGGCCCTCTGGGCTTGGCGGCTGCGTCATCACACAGGTTTCGGCAAAACACACTTTGCAACCATTGTGCACCCTCGGCTGCGTGCCTGCCCAGGGGTCAAACCAGGGGCCGCAGCGCTCCGTTGTGCCGACCGCACGGCGTGCGGGCTGCGGTTGCATGGCCGGCCGGGAACCTTTGGCGCCTTGGTGGGCTCCGAGCGCTGTGGCCGTGCAGCGCAGGGCCACACGAAAAGCCGCTCAAGAGACAACCCGAGGAGAAGAATCGATGCGACGCTGGATCAAGGCCAACAAGGGATTTCTGGTGCTGCTGGTGTGCTTCGGCCTGTTCCGCACGGCCGTGGCGGACTGGAATCCCATTCCATCAGGCTCGATGCGGCCCAACCTGGTCGAGGGCGACGTGGTGTTCGTCAACCGCCTGGCCTACAACGTGAAGATTCCCCTGACCGACGTGGTGCTGGCGCCGCTGGGCGAGCCGCAGCGCGGCGACGTGGTGACCTTTTCTTCGCCGCTGGACGGCACGCGCCTCATCAAGCGCCTGGTGGCGGTACCCGGCGATACGGTGGAGATGCGCGACGAAGTGCTCATCATCAACGGCGAAGCTGCCCGCTACGACGCACCGCAGGCGCTGCAGGAGGCCGTGGGCCTGGGCCGCACCGTCGACGCCACCCGCCTGACGGAGCAGGTGCAGGGCCATGAGCGCCGGGTGCAGTGGCTGCACGGCGTGACGGCGCGCAGCAGTTTTGACCCCGTGACAGTGCCTGCGGGCGAGTACCTGGTACTGGGGGACAACCGCGACAACAGCGCCGATTCGCGCTACATCGGTCTGGTGCCGCGCCACCTGCTGATCGGCCGGGCGCTCGGTGTGCTGGTGTCGGCCGATACCGACCGCTATTTCATGCCGCGTTTCGAGCGGTTCGGCCAGGCGCTTTGACGGGCCGCAGAAACGATCTTTGAGCCGAGGGCGCGCATGCGTGCCGCTTCGTCCTGTTGCTTGCCCGCACCGGGCTTCGGGCTCGCAGCCCGCAGGCACTCGCCGTTCAGATCAGCCGTTCAGAAGCGCTGGGCGAAGGCCTTGGTCAGCCAGCGCCAAACTCGGCGGGGGCATTCCCGGCAACCGAAAGACCGCCACTGTCGCCACCAGCCCGTGGGCCTGGTGGCTCAGCCCGGCTGCGGCAGCGGCCATTTCCTCGACCAGCGCGGCATTTTGCTGGGTGACCTGGTCTATCTGCGTCACCGCCTCTTGGATCTGGTCGACACCCGTGCTTTGCTCGCCGCTGGCCGCACTGATCTCTCCCATGATGTCGGTGACCTGGCGGATGGAGTCGACCACCTCGCCCATGGTCTGGCCCGCACGATCCACCAGCGCCGTACCGATTTCGACACGCTCCACGCTGGCACCGATCAGGGCCTTGATCTCGTGCGCAGCCGCTGCGGCACGGCCCGCGAGGTTGCGCACTTCCGTGGCCACCACGGCAAAGCCCCGGCCCTGTTCGCCCGCGCGGGCGGCCTCCACCGCAGCATTGAGAGCCAGGATGTTGGTCTGAAAGGCGATCGAGTCGATCACGCCGATGATGTCGGCGATCTGCGCCGAGCTTTCATTGATGCGTTTCATGGTGTCCACCACTTCCGCGACCACGGCACCGCCCTGGCGTGCCACGGTGGAGGCGCAGAGCGCCAGTTCGTTGGCCTGGCGGGCGCTGTCGGCGTTCTGGCGCACGGCGCTGTTCAGCTCCTGCATGGATGCCGCCGTCTCTTCGAGGGCGCTGGCCTGTTCTTCCGTGCGTGAAGAGAGCGCGGTGTTTCCCTGGGCTATCTGCTCGGCCGCACTGGCCACGCTTTCAGAGCTTTGGTGCACCAGGGAGACCATGGCCGCCAGGCTCTCCTGCATGCGTTTGAGCTGTGCCATCAGACTGCTGGTGTCTCCGCTCCTGAGCGCGATGGGCACCGTGAGGTCGCCGTGCGCCACGCTGCGCGCCAGATGGACAGCGGCGCTGGGCTCGGCGCCCAGCTGGCGGATGATGCTGCGTGTCACCAGGTAGCCGAACACCAGGGTGAAGGCCAGGCCCATGGCAATCGCGCTGGCCACGAAAAGCCAGGTGCCGCGGTAGGACTCCACGGCGCGCTCGTATTCGTTGCGCGCGGTATCGAGCTGCACCTGCACCAGGTCCCCGAGCACGTTCTGCAATGGATCCAGCGCGGGGTACATGTCCCTGGCGGCAAACGCGGCCAGGGCCGCTGTATCGCCACGCTGGAGGTGGGCCTTCAGGGCGGCGACGGCCGCGTCCGCCGTGGGCTGCAGCTGCCGGAACTGCTCGACCAGGCGCGTTTCCTGGGGCACGAGGCTGGTGGCGAGGTAGGCACTCCAGTGCTCGTTGATGTCCTGGGTCGCCTTGCCAATCGAATCGAGGCCCTGCTGGGCCGTCAGCGCGCCGTCACGGACCTTGTGCGCCGTATCCACGATGTTGACCGCATAGGCGTCCGACACGAGCTTGATCTGCTTGAGGGGGACCACACGGTCCTGGTAGACCGTGTCGAGGCCGGCATTGGACCGTTGCATGCCCATCAGGCCGGCGCAGCCGATCACGACGGTCAGGGCGCACAGCACCACCAGCAGCAGCGACAGGCGGGTGGACACTTTCATCTGGTGGAGGTTCATGGCATCGGACCGGTGGGTGGATCGGAGTTCCGGAGCGGGTGCGGTGCGCAGCGTGGACAAGGGGGGCTGCGTCGCGTGGAGTGGGGCGGTGCAGAGAGGCTCCGGTGGAAACGTCGGGGTTTTGTACCACTGAAGGTCTTTGCTGGCGAAAGGAAATTGGCCACCCTTTCGGGTGAGAGTCCCACGGGGCGGGAGCTTGTTTCTTGTGTCCCATACAGCGGTATCGGGGCGCGCAGCGTTGTGAACGGGGTGGGCGGCGGGATGTGGTGCGCGGTGCGGGCCCCAGCCGGCACAATCGGGCCCATGAAAACCCTTCGCCTTCGCCCTGGCAAGGAGCGCTCGCTCCTGCGCCGCCATCCCTGGATCTTCGAGTCGGCCATCGCCAAGGGCGGCGGCGACAGCGGTGAGACGGTGCGTGTCGAGTCGCACGAGGGCCAGTTCCTGGCCTGGGCCGCGTTCAGCCCCAGTTCGCGCATCCGCGCCCGGGTATGGAGCTTCGACGAGGCGCAGCGCATCGACGAGCCCTTCTTCATCGCGGCCTGCGCGCGCGCCATCATCGCCCGCGCCCGGTTTGACGTGCAGAGCGACGGCATCCGCCTGGTGCATGGCGAGTCCGACGGCCTGCCGGGACTGATCGTGGACCGCTACGGCGACACGCTGGTGGCGCAGTTCACCAGCGCCGGCACCGAGCGCTGGAAAGGTGTGATCGCGGATGCCTTGCTGCGCGAAACCGGCCTGGCCCGGCTGTACGAGCGCTCGGATGCGAGCGTGCGCACCCTGGAGGGGCTGGAGCCCGCCACGGGCTGGCTGCGTGGAGGCCCGGTGGCGGGTGCCGAGGCGCCGCCCGTGGAGCTGACCATCCACGAGCACCAGTGGCAGCTCACGCTGAACATCGCCGAAGGCCACAAGACCGGCTTCTACCTGGACCAGCGCGACAGCCGCAAGCGCTTTGCCGACTATGCGCGCCGCCTGGGCTTCCAGCATGTGCTCAACTGCTTTTGCTACACCGGGGGCTTCAGCGTGGCGGCCCTGGCCGGCATGCGTGCGGCCGAGGCGGCGGGCGGCCCGGGCGGCGGGCACGTGACTTCCATCGACTCGTCCGGCCCCGCGCTGGAGCGGGCGCGCGCCCACGTGGCGCTCAACGGCTTCGACGTGAACCGTGCGAGTTTTCTCGATGCCGATGTGAATGCCTCGCTGCGCCAGTTCCTCAAGGAAGGGCAGCGCTTTGACGCCATCGTGCTCGACCCGCCCAAGTTCGCGCCCACCGCCGCGCATGCCGAGCGTGCCGCGCGCGCCTACAAGGACATCAACCGCCTGGCGCTGCAACTGCTCACGCCCGGCGGCGTGCTGTTCACCTTCTCGTGCTCGGGCGGCATCAGCGCCGACCTGTTCCACAAGATCGTGGCCTCGGCCGGTGCCGATGCCGGGGTGGACGGCTACATCGTCGAGCGCCTGGCGGGTGCGCCCGACCACCCGATGACGCTGGAGTTCCCGGAGGGCGAGTACCTCAAGGGGCTGGTGGTGATGCGCAAATCCTGAAGCGCAGTGCTGCGTGCCCGGGCGCTAACGCAACTTCCTTACATCAAGGAATGCGTTTTTTGCTCTCCTACTGATAGCTGAGAATTCAGTCGTGACATATGATATTCGGTGAAAAGTAGGTGGGTCCGTCGGAGCGCAGGGGCGGCGTGGTCTTGATTTCGTGGCTAAACTTCCGCAAGTTGTCCCCCTGGCACCCGTATCCTTTTCTAGGCTTTTTTTCATGTCCCTCATTCCTGCGACCATCCTCACCGGCTTCCTGGGCTCGGGCAAGACCACCCTGCTCAAGCGCCTGCTCAGCGAAGCCCACGGCCAGAAGATCGCCGTGATCGAAAACGAGTTCGGCGAAGAGAACATCGACAACGACATCCTGGTGACCGAGTCCAAGGAGCAGATCGTGCAGATGAGCAATGGCTGCATCTGCTGCACCATCCGCGAGGATCTGCGCGAGACGCTGCAGCTGCTGGCTGCCAAGAAGCGCAAGGGGCTGCTCGACTTCGACCGCATCGTGATCGAGACCACCGGACTGGCCGACCCTGGCCCCGTGGCGCAGACCTTCTTCATGGACGAGGAGATCGCCGAGACCTACCTCATCGACTCCATCGTCACGCTGGTGGATGCCAAGCA
Organism: Acidovorax sp.; assembly: GCF_034519795.1. GTDB lineage: Bacteria > Pseudomonadota > Gammaproteobacteria > Burkholderiales > Burkholderiaceae_C > Acidovorax. The sequence continues at coordinate 873,048 of NZ_JAXHOB010000020.1, read as the reverse complement.
CGCGCCCCAACAGCTCAACGACCGCCAGGAGGCACGCCGCCAGGTGGGTTTTGCCGACCAGATCTTCCTGTCCAAGACCGACCTGGTGAGCGCCGAAGAGACCGATGCCCTGATCCATCGCCTCAAGCACATGAACCCGCGCGCGCCCATCAAGGCCGTGCACTTCGGCGAAGTGCCGCTCAAGGAGGTGCTGGACCTGCGCGGCTTCAACCTCAATGCCAAGCTCGACATCGACCCCGACTTCCTCAAGGAAGAAGGGGCTCACGACCACCACGACCATGGCCATGGCCACCATGACCATGAACACGGTGAGCACTGCGACCATCCTTCGCACCAGCACGGCGGCGGCCACGGCCACCACCATCACCACGATGACGACGTCAAGAGTTTCGTCTTTCGCTCGACGCGTCCGTTCGACCCGGCCAAGCTCGAGGACTTCCTGGGCGCCATCGTCAACATCTACGGTCCGCGCATGCTGCGCTACAAGGGCGTGCTGTACATGAAGGGCACCGAGCGCAAGGTGATCTTCCAGGGCGTGCACCAGCTCATGGGCAGCGACCTGGGGCCGCAGTGGGCCGAGGGCGAGGAGCGCCTGAGCAAGATGGTCTTCATCGGCATCGACCTGCCCAAGGACATCCTCCTGCAGGGGTTGGAACAGAGCCTGGTCTGACCGGGCGTGGCGGTGGGCGCGGGATTGTCAAAGACTGTCGCGGTCCCCCGACGCCCCGGATTTCCCTCTGGATGGGGTGATATGGGTGGCAAGTTGTGTCGTATCTGCAACGTTTCCGTTTGCGTCAGCCCAGGTCGATACAATCGCGCCCCGGTAAAACCCCGGAAGGCTTGCCATCCGCCCTTGGCTGCCAGCGCAGCCTGGGCCCGCCCGTATAGCGAGGAGACCAGGAAGTGAAAGCCGAAACCAGCAAATCCAAGGCGGCTGCGAAAGCAGCCCCGAACGCGGGTAAAAGTGCTGCCGCCCCAGCGGCAGCCAAAGCTGCTGCAAAGGCCCCTGCCAAGGCTGCTCCCAAGGTGACAGCCGCCCCGGTACCCGTCGCCCCCGAACCTGTTCTTCAGGCGGGATCCCATGTACCCGTGCGCACGACCCGGCCTTCTTCCCGATTGGCCCAATTGACCGTACCATCCATGGCACAGGCAACGGCTTCCACCGCTGCCAAAGCCAGCTACCAACAGACCATGCCCACGACCGCGCAAGTGCATCCCACTTTCACTGCTGCCAAAAAAGACCCCAAGCTGGCCAACAACTGGAAAGCCAAGACGGCCCAGGAGCTGACCGACGCTGAAGTCCTGGCCATGCCTGACAGCGAATACATGAACGACAAGCAGATGGCGTTCTTTCGCCTGAAGCTGGTCCAGCTCAAGCAGGACATCCACAACAGTGCCGGTGAAACCACCGAGCACCTGCGTGAAGACACCGTGGTGGTGCCGGACCCGGCCGACCGCGCCACCATCGAGGAAGAGCACGCCCTGGAGCTGCGCACGCGCGACCGCGAGCGCAAGCTGCTCAAGAAGATCGAGCAGTCCATCGCCCGCATCGACGCAGGCGACTACGGCTACTGCGACGAGACCGGCGAGCCCATCGGCGTCGGCCGCCTGATCGCCCGCCCCACGGCCACGCTGTCGCTCGAAGCGCAGCAACGCCGTGAACTCAAGCAGAAAATGTTTGGTGACTGAAGTCTGACCGGCCTGAACACACTCCTGCGCACGCACCCTCTTTCGCCTATCCCATGAGCAAGGAAGAAACCACGCCCGGCGGCCTGCTGTCCAAAATGGTGCGGTTTGTGCGCAACCCGACAACGAACTGGACCGAGCTCGACTCGCTCCAGGACGACCGGGAGAGCCAGTACAGCAAGCAGATGCTCAAGGAGATGATCGAGCGCAAACGCCGCAACGATTTCGTGCGCCGCCGCGAGTTCGACCAACTGCGCAAGCTGCGCCAGCGCGAGGTGCTGCAGGGCCAGCGCACCGAGGACCCCACCGCGCGCCCCTCGTTCTTCCAGAGCAGCATGGCCTCGCCCGACGAGCGCGCAGTGACGCTCAAGAAGATCGACGAGATCGAGGCGCAGATGTCGCAGCAGTGGTGGAAGAGCAAGGCCAATGGCGATGCGCCCACCCAGCCTGCGGATTTTCGCGGGGAGGACGAGGCCGCCGCCCGCGCCTTTGCCCCTACGGCCCCCGTCAGCCTGGCCGCGCCCATTGGCGCAGCCCCTGCGGTCAAGCCCCTTTTTGACGACGACAGCATGGCGATCGGCAAGTTTGGCGGCACCGATGCGACCATGCGGGGGGAGCCGCCGCGGCAGGACGTACTGGCATCGTTTGACCCGAGTCCGGCACCAACGCCCGAAACCGCATCCGCACCGGAGGAATTCGTGCACGAACCCGACCTTGAAGAAGCCGCCATCCGCTTCGCCAACGGCGATCATGCGGGGGCGGAGTCCGGCTTGCTCGATGTGCTGGCACAGCACCAGCAGGACGAGCCGGCACAGCAGCTGGAAATCTGGATGACGCTGTTCGACCTGTACCGCGCGACGGGCCAGCACGACCGCTTCGACACCCTGGCCATCGATTTTGCCGCCGGCTTCAGCCGCTCGGCGCCCTTGTGGTTCTCCATGCCCGAGCAGCTCGGTCTGGTGCAGGAGCAGGCGCCCGCAGCGGGTGCGGCCCGCCGGGATTTCAGCTGGAATGCGCCTCCGCGGCTCACGGTATCGTCAGTCGCGGCGCTGCAGGCCTCCATCGAGCGCTCTGCCGCGCCCTGGACCCTGGCCTGGACGCGCATCGCCGGCATCGACGATGCCGCAGTGCCCCTGCTGGCCGACCAGTTCACCAAATGGGCGGACCGTGCGGGCCAGTTCGTGTTCTCGGGCGTGGACCGGCTCACCTCCCTGATGGAGAGCATGACCCAGTCGGGCGACCGGGCCTCGGGCCCCGAGTGGTGGCGCCTGCGCATGGCGGCGCTGCGCCTGATGGGCCGGCCTGACGAGTTCGAACTGGTGGCGCTCGACTACTGCGTGACCTACGAGGTATCGCCGCCGTCCTGGGTGGCGCCCAAGATGGGTTACTCGGATGACGCCACCGCAGCCAGCAGCCAGACAGCGGCACCGGCCGAGCGCGACATGCTGGCGTCGGATTTCGGCTTTGATGCGTCCATCCCGGCCACGCTGGACACTACCCCTGTGGCGTCGCTCAGCGGCCACATCGATGGGGATGCCACGCCGCTGCTGGAGCCCTTCCAGGCGCTGATGCGCCCCGGGGTGCCGCTGGTGGTGTCCTGCGACAAGCTGATCCGCGTCGATTTTGCTGCTGCCGGCTCGGTGCTCAACTGGGCCGCAGAGCAGCAGGGGCAGGGCCACGAAGTGCATTTCCACAACCTGCAGCGCCTGGTGGCCATCTTCTTCAACGTGATCGGCATCAACGAGCACGCCTGGGTCCTTCCGCGCAAGAGCTGACGCGCTCCGCCTGTGCGCGCCCGGCGCGGGCCTTGCCCTGGCTTGAAAGCTGTGCCGGTGCCCCCATCTGCGCCAGCTATGGACTCCTCTCACAACCATCCGGTGTTTCACGGCACCACCATCCTCAGCGTGCGCCGCCAGACCCCTGACGGCGTGCAGGTCGCCATCGGCGGCGACGGCCAGGTCACCCTGGGCAACATTGTCGTCAAAGGCTCGGCCCGCAAGGTGCGCAAGCTGCACCATGGCAAGGTGCTGGCCGGCTTTGCCGGTGCCACGGCCGATGCGTTCACGCTGTTCGAGCGCTTCGAAGCCAAGCTCGACAAGCACCAGGGCCATCTGGTGCGCGCCGCCATCGAGCTGACCAAGGACTGGCGCACCGACCGCGTGCTGCGCCGGCTGGAGGCCATGCTGGCCGTGGCCGACCTGGAGGCTTCGCTGATCATCACCGGCAACGGCGACGTGCTGGAGCCCGAGCAGGGCATCGTCGCCATTGGTTCAGGCGGGGCCTACGCGCACTCGGCCGCCAAGGCGCTGCTCAACCACACCGATCTGCCTGCGCAGGAGATCGTCAAGAAGTCGCTCGAAATCGCGGGTGAGCTGTGCATCTACACCAACATGCACCACACCATCGAAACGCTGTGAGTGCCTGGCCCGGCGCACCCGCCTCGGGCTTTTCCTTCCATGGCGCCGGCCGCAGAGTGCTGTGGTGGCCGGTCCCTCCCTTGCTACCAGGCGGATCCCCATGTCGTCCATGACCCCCCAAGAAATCGTCTCCGAACTCGACCACCACATCGTCGGCCAGGCCAGCGCCAAGCGCGCCGTGGCCATCGCGTTGCGCAACCGCTGGCGCCGCCAGCAGGTCGAGGGCACACTGCGCCACGAGATCACCCCCAAGAACATCCTCATGATCGGGCCCACGGGCGTGGGCAAGACCGAGATCGCCCGGCGCCTGGCGCGCCTGGCCGATGCCCCTTTCATCAAGGTCGAGGCCACCAAGTTCACCGAGGTGGGCTATGTGGGCAAGGACGTGGATTCCATCATCCGCGACCTGGCCGAGATCGCTGTCAAGCAGACCCGCGATGCCGAAACCCGAAAGGTGCGCACGCGCGCCGAGGATGCGGCCGAGGAGCGCATCCTGGATGTGCTGATCCCCGTGGCCCGCTCGGCCGCTGGCAGTGAAGCCCCCCCTGCCACCGACAGCACGGCGCGCCAGGTGTTCCGCAAGAAGCTGCGCGAGGGATCGCTCGACGACAAGGAGATCGAGATCGACGTGGCCGAAAGCCGGCCGGCGCTGGAGATCATGGGGCCCTCGGGCATGGAGGAGATGACCGAGCAACTGCGCGGCATGTTCAGCCAGATGGGCCAGGACAAGCGGCGCACGCGCAAGCTCAAGATTGCCGAGGCGCTCAAGCTGCTCATCGAGGAAGAAGCCGCCAAGCTCGTCAACGAGGAAGAGATCAAGACCCGCGCGATCGCCAACGCCGAACAGAACGGCATCGTCTTCATCGACGAGATCGACAAGGTGGCATCGCGCCAGGAAAGCAGCGGCGCCGACGTCTCGCGCCAGGGCGTGCAGCGCGACCTGCTGCCGCTGGTGGAGGGCACGACGGTCTCCACCAAGTACGGCATGGTCAAGACCGACCACATCCTGTTCATCGCCTCGGGGGCCTTTCACCTGGCCAAGCCCAGCGACCTGATTCCCGAACTGCAGGGGCGCTTTCCGATCCGGGTGGAGCTGGGCTCGCTGTCGGTACAGGACTTCGAAGCCATCCTCGTGCAGACCCATGCCTCCCTGGTCAAGCAGTACCAGGCGCTGCTGGCCACCGAGGGGGTCACGCTGGAGTTCGCCCCAGAGGGCATCACGCGTCTGGCGCACATCGCCTTCGAGGTCAACGAGCGCACCGAGAACATCGGCGCCCGGCGCCTGTCCACGGTCATGGAGCGGCTGCTCGACGAAGTCAGCTTCGATGCAACACGACTATCGGGTCAGACAGTGGTTATTGACGCCGCCTATGTGGATGCGCGGCTGCAAACCCTGAGCCAGAACGAGGATCTGTCGCGCTACATCCTGTGACCTTGGGCGCTGCCTTGAGGTATCACTTGCATAGGCTGCTGTAAGTGGTTCTTTCTCAACGACTTTTGCTTGTTTGGCTTCTTCGGAGTCGCGCCTAAGTCCTTGATTTCATTGCAAAAGTTTGTTGTGCACCCCCTTGCTCGGTGTGCTTTTCCTGCTACAGTGCAAAAAAGTGCAATTAAGTGGTGAAAAGTGCCCTCAGAGCCCGATTCCAGGGCCCGAGTGGATTCCAACCGAGTGGGAAATCTGTCCGTGTTCCAAGGTGCCTCGTCGCTGAGTCTCGATGCGAAGGGTCGGCTGTCCGTGCCGACCCGGCATCGTGACGTCCTCGCGGCGACGGCGGGCGGGCAGCTCACCATCACCAAGCACCCCCACGGCTGCCTCATGGTCTTCCCCCGCCCCGAGTGGGAGAAGTTCCGCGAGCGCATTGCCGAGCTGCCCATGTCTGCCCAGTGGTGGAAGCGCATCTTCCTGGGCAATGCCCAGGACGTGGAGATGGATGGCACGGGCCGTGTGCTGGTGTCGCCCGAGCTGCGCGAGGCCGCCGGCATCTCGCGCGAGACCATGCTGCTGGGCATGGGCAACCATTTCGAACTCTGGGACAAGGCCACCTATGACGAGCAGGAGGCCAAGGCCATGCAGGGTGAGATGCCGGACGTCTTCAAGGACTTTTCTTTCTAAGGGCGCGCGGTGACCGAGGCTTTGCAACACACGACCGTCCTGCTCGAAGAAGCGGTGGACGCGCTGCTCGGAGGCGCAGGCCCCGAGCCGTCCGGCACCTTTGTGGACGCCACTTTCGGGCGCGGGGGGCACTCGCGCCGGATCCTGCTGCGGCTGGGGCCGCAGGGGCGTCTTGTGGCTTTCGACAAGGACCCTGAAGCCATCGCCGAAGCAACGCGCATCAACGATGCGCGTTTTTCCATTCGGCACGAAGGATTTCGCCACCTCGGTGAACTGCCTGCCGGCAGCGCCGCGGGCGTGCTGATGGACCTGGGCGTGAGCTCGCCCCAGATCGACAGCCCCGAGCGGGGTTTCAGTTTCCGTTTCGATGGTCCGCTGGACATGCGCATGGACACCACGCGCGGCGAAAGCGTGGCCCAGTGGTTGGCAACTGCCGAGGTTCAACAGATTGCGGAGGTGATACGTGACTACGGTGAAGAACGGTTTGCTGGCCCCATTGCAAAGGCGATTGTTGCGCGGCGCGAAGAGCGGGGGCCTGTTGCAACCACCGGTGAACTGGCCAGTCTCGTGGCTGGCGCGGTCAAAACCCGCGAGCCGGGCCAGAACCCTGCAACGCGCACATTTCAGGCTCTTCGGATTTTCATCAACGCCGAGCTTGAAGAGCTGCAACAGGCGCTAGAGGCCAGCCTCTCGGTGCTGCAGCCGGGCGGGCGCCTGGCGGTGATCAGCTTCCATTCACTGGAAGACCGCATCGTCAAGCAGTTCATCGCCAAGCACTCCAAGGAGGTCTACGACCGCCGGGCGCCGTTCGCCGCGCCCCAGGCCATGAAGCTGGTGGCGCTGGACCGCATCAAGCCCAGCGCCGCCGAGGTGGCGGGCAACCCCCGTTCGCGCAGCGCCATCATGCGCGTGGCCGAGCGCACGGAGGTGCCTGCATGACGCGGTTGAACCTGGTGCTGCTGCTGGCAGTGCTGGCGAGTGCACTGTTCCTGGTGCACACCCAGTACCAGTCGCGCCGCCTGTTCACCGAGCTCGACCGGGCCACGGCAGAGGCGCGCCGGCTCGAAACCGAGCACCAGCGCCTGCAGGTGGAAAAGCGCGCCCAGGCCACGCCGCTGCGCGTGGAAAAACTCGCGCGCGCGCAACTGCAGATGCGCACGGCCACGCCGGCCATCACGCAGTACGTCTCCGATCCGGCCGGCGTCACGGCCAGCGCATCGTCATCGCAGGCCGCAGCGCCTGCCGCAGGAACGCAGCCGTGAGCCGCAGCGTTCTGTACACCTCCAGCCCGCTGCTGGCCAGCAAGACGCCGGTCTGGCGCAGCAAGTTCATCGTGGCGATGATCGCGCTGGGCTTTCTTGGCCTGGGTGCGCGGGCGGCCTATGTGCAGGTGTTCGGCAACGCGTTCTTCCAGCGCCAGGGCGAGGTGCGCTTCGCACGCACTCTGGAGATGCCTGCCAACCGCGGCAAGATCCTCGACCGCAACGGCCTGATCCTGGCCTCCAGCGTGCCGGCCGCCAGCATCTGGGCCATCCCCGAGGACGTGGAACAGGACCAGCCCGAGGTCCGGGCCAAGATGAAGCAACTGGCCAAGCTGCTGGAAATGCCGCTGTCCGAACTCAATGCCAAGCTGGCCGACGAGGACAAGACCTTCGTCTGGATCAAGCGCCAGCTCGACTGGGACGTGGGCCAGCAGATCGCGGCGCTGGGCATCAAGGGCATCTACCAACGCAAGGAATACAAGCGCCAGTACCCCGAAGGCGAGGCCGCCGCGCACGTGGTGGGCTTCACCAATGTCGAGGACCATGGCCAGGAAGGCATGGAGCTGGCCTTCAACAAGGAGCTGGCCGGCAAGGCCGGATCGCGCCGCGTGATCAAGGACCGCCTGGGCCGCGTGGTCGAAGGCGTGGGCGAGACCGTGCCGCCCGTGGACGGGCGCGACATGCAGCTGTCCATCGACAGCAAGGTGCAGTTCTTCGCCTACCAGAAGCTGCGCGACCAGGTCACCGCGCACAAGGCCAAGGCCGGCAGCGTGGTGGTGCTCGATGCGCACACCGGCGAGTTGCTGGCCCTGGCCAACTACCCGAGCTACGTGCCCGACAAGCGCCAGAACCTGACCGGTGAGCAACTGCGCAACCGCGCGCTGACCGACGTGTTCGAGCCGGGCTCGACCATGAAGCCGTTCACCGTCGGCCTGGCCCTGGAGAGCGGGCGCGTGCGCCCCGAGACGCCGGTGGACACGAACCCCGGGCGCATCACCATCACCGGCTCCACGATCTCGGACACGCACAACTACGGCCTGCTCACGGTCGAGGGCGTGATCCAGAAGTCGAGCAACGTGGGCACCACCAAGCTCGCCATGCAGATGCCCGCGCGCGAGATGTGGGAGACCTTCTCGGCCGCTGGCTTCGGCCAGAAGCCGCAGATCGGCTTTCCCGGCGTGGTGAGCGGCAAGCTGCGCCCCTACAAGACCTGGCGCCCCGTGGAGCAGGCCACCATGTCCTATGGCTACGGCCTGTCGGCCAGCCTGTTCCAGATGGCGCGCTCGTACACCGTGTTCGCCAACGGCGGCAAGGTGATCCCGGCCACCATGTTCAAGACCGATGAGCCCGCCATCGGCGTGCCCGTGTTTTCCGAGCGCACGGCCGACCAGGTGCGCAAGATGCTGCAGATGGCGGCCGGCCCGGGCGGTACCGGCCAGAAGGCCCAGACCCTGGGCTACTCGGTGGGCGGCAAGTCCGGCACGGCGCGCAAGCAGGTGGGCAAGAACTACGCCTCGGGAAAGTACCGCGCCTGGTTCACGGGCATGGCGCCCATCGACAAACCGCGCATCATCGTCGCGGTGATGATCGACGAGCCGAGCAACGGCGTGTTCTATGGCGGCGCCGTGGCAGCCCCCGTGTTCAGCGAAGTGGTGCAACAGACGCTGCGCATGATGGGCGTGCAGCCCGACATGGCCGTCAAGCCCCAGATCGTGGCCAACCCGGTCGAGGAGTCCCTGTGATGCAGGTGCTCAACTCCTCCCGCGACGCCGTGCAGTGGCTGCGCAGCCGCGTCACCGGCACGTTGCAGACCGACAGCCGCCTGATCGGCCCGGGCGACGGCTTCATCGCCTGGCCCGGTGCGGCCACCGACGGGCGCGCTCATGTGGCCGACGCCCTGGTGCGCGGCGCCACGGCCTGCCTGGTGGAGCAGGCGGGCGTGCAAGCCTTTGCGCTGGAGGGTGAGCACATCGCCGCGCTGCCAGGCCTCAAGGCCGCCACCGGCCCGATTGCGGCCGAGTGGTTCGGCCATCCCGCCGATCGGCTGGACGTGCTCGCCGTGACGGGCACCAATGGCAAGACCAGCACCGCTTCGTGGCTGGCCGATGCGCTCAACCTGCTGGTGGGCTCCGCAGGCGGCAAGGGCTGCGCCATCGTCGGCACCCTGGGGCTGGGGCGGCCACCGGCACTCACCTACACCGGCATGACCACGCCCGACCCCGTGCGCCTGCAGCGCGCCTTCGCGCAGTTTGTGGACGAGGGCCTGTCCGCCTGCGCCATCGAGGCCTCGTCCATCGGCATCGCAGAGCGGCGCCTGGACGGCACGCGCATCCGTGTGGCCGTGTTCACCAATTTCACGCAGGACCACCTCGACTACCACGGCAGCATGGCCGACTACTGGCTGGCCAAGCGCGAGCTGTTCGGCTGGAGCGGATTGGAAGCGGCCATCATCAACGTGGACGACCCGGCCGGCGCGCAGCTGCACGCCGAGCTGGCGGGCTCTGCGCTGGACCTGTGGAGCATCGCGCTCGACGCCGAGGCCCGCCTGGTCGCCCGCGACGTGGCGCTGGGCCAGCAGGGCCTGCGCTTCATCGTGGTGGAGGGCGCCGAGCGGCACGCACTGCAGACCCGCGTGATCGGCCAGTACAACATCTTGAACCTGCTGGGCGTGCTGGCCACGCTGCGCAGCCTGGGCGTGTCCCTGGCCGACGCCGTGGACGCCTGCAGCCGCCTGCAACCCGTGCCCGGGCGCATGCAGCGCCTGGTGGCGGCTGGCCAGCCGCTGGTGGCCGTGGACTATGCCCACACCCCCGATGCGCTGGACAAGGCGCTGCGCGCGCTGCGCCCCCTGGCCGACGAACGCGGCGGCCAGCTGTGGTGCGTGTTCGGCTGCGGCGGCGACCGCGACGCCGGCAAGCGCCCGCTGATGGGCGCCGTGGCGCAGCAGCAGGCCGACCGCGTGCTGGTCACCAGCGACAACCCGCGCAGCGAAGACCCCGCCGTGATCATCCACCAGATCCTGCAAGGCACGATTGCCGGCGCCTCGGTGCAGCCCGAGCCCGACCGGGCCGCTGCCATCGCGGCCGCCATCGGCCAGGCCGATGCCCTGGACGTGGTGCTGATCGCCGGCAAGGGACACGAAGACACCCAGGAGGCGGCCGGTGTGCGCCTGCCGTTCTCCGACATGGCCCATGCGCAGGCTGCGCTGCAGGCCCGAGGAGCCCGCACATGGGCATGAAGACGATGACCCTGCGCCAGGCGCACGCCCTGATCCACCCGCGCATCCCATCGGCGCGTCTGGTGGGCGATGGCGACACAGTCGTGCAGCGCGTGCACACCGATACCCGCAGCCTGCAGGCGGGCGACCTGTTCGTGGCGCTCAAGGGTGAGCGCTTCGATGCCAACGCCTTCCTGGACCAGGCCCGCGCGGGCGGGGCGGCCGCTGCCATGGCGCATGGCGGCCTTGAAGCGGCGGGCCTGCCAGGCATCGAGGTGCCCGACAGCCTGGCGGCACTCGGTGCGCTGGCCACCGGCTGGCGCGCCCAGCTCGGTCTGCCGCTGATCGGCGTGACCGGCAGCAACGGCAAGACCACGGTGACGCAGATGATCGCGTCCATCCTGCGCGCCTGGCAGGGCGATGCCGCCTTTGCGACGCAGGGCAACTTCAACAACGACATCGGCGTGCCGCTGATGCTGCTGCGCCTGAACGGCGCACACCGCGCCGCCGTCATCGAGATGGGCATGAACCACCCCGGCGAGATCGCCGTGCTGGCCGCCATGGCCCAGCCCACGGTGGCCCTGGTGAACAACGCGCAGCGCGAGCACATGGAGTTCATGCACACGGTCGAAGCCGTGGCGCGCGAGAACGGCTCGGTGTTCGCGGCCTTGCCTGCCGACGGCGTGGCCGTGTTCCCGGCCGGCGATGCCTTCACCCCGCTGTGGCGCGAACTGGCCGGGGCACGCCCCTGCCTCGCGTTCGGCGAGGGGGGCGATGTGGCCTGCGCGTCTGCCGAATGGACCCAGGGCGCTTGGGTGGTGCAGGTGCAGACACCCGCCGGGGCCCTCGATTGCCGCCTGCAGATCGCCGGCCGCCACAACGTGACCAACGCGCTGGCCGCCACCGCCTGCGCCCTGGCTGCCGGCGCACCGCTGTCCGCGATTGCACAGGGACTCGATGCCTTCGTGCCCGTCAAGGGCCGCTCGCGCGCCTTCAGCGTGCAGCACGCTGGGCGCGAGATCACCGTGGTGGACGACACCTACAACTCCAACCCCGATTCGCTGCAGGCGGCCATTCATGTGCTGGCCGCCTTGCCCGGCCCGCACCTGCTGGTGGTGGGCGATATCGGCGAGGTGGGGGAGCAGGGGCCGCAGTTCCACGCCGAGGCCGGTGCCCAGGCCAGGGCGGCCGGCATCGCCACGCTGTACGCGCTGGGCACGCTGTCGGCACACACCGCGCAGGCCCATGGGTCGGCGGTGCATTTCGAGGGCATGGAGCAGTTGCAGGCGGCTGTCTGCGCGGCCTTGCCCACGGTGGGCAGCGTGCTCGTCAAGGGTTCGCGTTTCATGAAGATGGAACGGGTGGTGGAGGCCATTGCGGCTGCCGCTGGCCCGCAAGCAACACCACAAGAACAACAAGGAAAGTCCGAGGGAAGCCATGACGCAACGCACTGAACCGACGCACGCAGGCCAGGCGCTGCGCCTCCAGCACGGAGGTGCCGCATGCTGCTGATCCTGTCGCAATGGCTGCAGGGGCTGTCGCCCGAGCTCGGCTTCTTCCGCGTGTTCCAGTACCTCACCTTCCGTGCGGTGATGGCGGCGCTCACGGCGCTGCTGATCGGCCTGTTGGCCGGCCCCAAGGTGATCCGCGTGCTCACCTCGCTCAAGATCGGCCAGCCCATCCGGGGCTACGCCATGCAGTCGCACCTGTCCAAGAGCGGCACGCCGACCATGGGGGGGGTGCTGATCCTGCTGTCGATCGCGATCTCCACGCTGCTGTGGTTCGACCTGTCCAACCGCTTCGTGTGGATCGTGCTCATCGTCACCCTGGGCTTTGGCGCCATCGGCTGGGTCGATGACTGGCGCAAGGTGGTCAACAAGGACCCCGAAGGCATGCGCTCGCGCGAGAAGTATTTCTGGCAGTCCGTCATCGGCCTGATCGCGGCCGTGTACCTGGTGTTCAGCATTTCGGAAAGCTCCAACGCCAAGGTGTTCGAGCTGTTCATGACCTGGGTACGGTCTGGCTTCTCGCTGGACCTGCCGCCCAAGGCCGGCCTGCAGCTGCCCTTCTTCAAGGAGGTGAGCTACCCACTCGGCGTGCTCGGCTTCGTGATCCTGACCTACCTGGTGATCGTGGGTTCGAGCAATGCCGTGAACCTGACCGACGGCCTGGACGGCCTGGCCATCATGCCGGTGGTGATGGTGGGCTCGGCCCTCGGTGTGTTCGCCTATGTCACGGGCAGCTCGGTCTATTCCAAGTACCTGTTCTTCCCGAACATCCCGGGCGCCGGCGAACTGCTGATCTTCTGCGCCGCCATGGCCGGCGCCGGCTTGGCCTTCCTGTGGTTCAACGCCCACCCTGCACAGGTGTTCATGGGCGATGTGGGCGCGCTGGCGCTGGGCGCGGCCCTGGGCACCATCGCCGTCATCGTGCGCCAGGAGATCGTGCTGGCCATCATGGGCGGCATCTTCGTGGTCGAGGCGCTCTCTGTGATGCTGCAGGTCACCTGGTTCAAGTACACCAAGAAGCGCTATGGCGAAGGCCGACGCCTGCTCAAGATGGCGCCCCTGCACCACCACTTCGAAAAGAGCGGCTGGAAGGAGACCCAGGTGGTCGTGCGCTTCTGGATCATCACCATGCTGCTGTGCTTGATCGGCCTGTCCACGCTCAAGCTGCGCTGACCATGACGACCACGCCCCACGATCCCCACGCCAACGGCACCGAGCCTGGCCATCACCTGCCCCCAATGGCAAGTGACGGCCTGCGTGTGCCGGCCGGGGACGAGGCCGTGCGCGTGCCTCAACGCGCGCCAGAGGCGGCCCCGCCGCAAGAAGATGTGGCGTTGCCCGGTGCCGAGGCCCTGGCACAAGCCGACGGCGTACCCGCAGACGCAGTGCAAGGCGGTGAACCGGCCGATGCGCTGCAGACTGCCGCGACGCCCGCACCCACCCAGGCGCAGCCCGCCGACGGCTATGTGGCCCCGGCCATCTCCGCGGCCAAGGCGGCCGCCGATTTCGTGGCCCAGATCTTTGCCGAGGTGAATGCGCCCGATACGAGCGAGCCTTCGCCGTTGCTGGCTGCACCCGTGGACGAGTCCGAGGGCGAGGCCGAGCCCGCGCAGCCCCAGGGCCGTCCGGGCGAGGGCATGCTGCCCTATGAGGGCAAGCACTTCCTGGTGCTGGGCCTGGGCGCCTCGGGCCTGGCCATGGCCCGCTGGTGCGTGCGCTGCGGCGCCAGCGTCACGGTGGCCGACACGCGCGAGGCCCCACCCCAACTGGCAGTGCTGCACAACGAACTGCCGGGCGTGCGCTTCGTGGCCGGGCCGTTCGATGCCAGCCTGGTCGAGGGCGGCGCCGGCGTGCACGCCGTCTACCGCTCACCCGGCCTGAGCCCGGCCACCGTGGCGCCCGTCTGGGCGGCGGCGCAGGCCATCGGCCTGGCCACCGGCGGCGAACTGGGCCTGTATGCCGCAGCGCTGCAGTACCTGCGCGCCTCGCACGGCTATGCGCCAGCGGTGCTGGCCATCACCGGCACCAATGGCAAGACCACGGTCACCTCGCTCACCGGCCAACTGGTGGAGCGCGCGGGCAAGACCGTGGCCGTGGCGGGCAACATCGGCCCCACGCTGCTCGACACCCTGGCCGGGCACATCGACGCCGACACCCTGCCCGAAGTCTGGGTGCTCGAGCTCTCGAGCTTCCAGCTCGACGGTGCCACCGGCTTCGAGCCCACGGCCGCCACGGTGCTCAACATCACGCAGGACCACCTGGACTGGCATGGCGACATCGGCGCCTATGCGGCGGCCAAGGCGCGCATCTTCGGCGACACGGCCCTGATGGTGCTCAACCGCGACGACCCCACCGTCATGGAGATGCTGGGCACCGCCTCGGTCGCTGCGGCACAGGCGGCGCAAGCCGCTTCGGGCAAGCCCGCCCCGACCTCGCGCAGCAAGCAGCCCGCCAAGGTGCCGTTGCGCGAGCACCTGAGCTTCGGCATCGACATGCCCCGGCGCCCGGGCGACTTCGGCATCGAGACCGTGGGCAGCATGCCCTGGCTGGTGCGCGCGCACGAAGCGGACGAGACCCGCAAGCGCAGCACCCGCCGCCGTGCCGCCCCTGCGGCGCAGGGGGGCGAAGCTGCAGCCACCGTCCCGGCGGACGAGGAAGACCTGCACATCCAGCGCCTGATGCCGGCCGATGCGCTGCGCATCCGCGGGCGCCACAACGCCTCCAACGCGCTGGCGGCGCTGGCCCTGGCATCGTCGGCAGGCTGCACCCTGTCGGCCATGCTGTTCGGCCTGCGCGAGTACCGAGGCGAGCCGCACCGCGTCGAGCCCGTGGCCCTGATCGATGGCGTGGAGTATTTCGACGACAGCAAGGGCACCAACGTGGGTGCCACCGTGGCCGCGCTCAACGGCCTGGGGGCCGACCGGCGCATCGTGCTGATCCTGGGCGGCGACGGCAAGGGCCAGGATTTCGCGCCCCTGGCCATCCCCGTGGCGCGCTACGCGCGCGCCGTGGTGCTCATCGGGCGCGATGCGCCGCTGATCCGCACGGCCCTGCAGGAGGCCGGCGTGCCGCTGCTCGACGCAGCCACGCTGCCCGAAGCCGTGCACCAGGCGGCGCAGCGTGCCCGCTCGGGCGATGCGGTGCTGATGTCGCCCGCCTGCGCGAGCTTCGACATGTTCACCGGCTATGAACACCGCGCGCGCGTGTTCTGCGACACCGTGCTGGCCATGGCGCAGGACGCCGGCCAATCCCTGGAGGGCATGTGATGGCCGCCAGCAGCGCCAGCGCCCCCACCGGCTTCGCGCAGCGCCTGGCCGGCTGGCTCGGCCGCCTCACTGGCAAGGCCGGCGAGGTGCTGCCCGTGCGCGTGGGCGGCACCGAGTACCGCCAGTCGGCCACCACGCCCGCCAGCGTGCTGGGATTCGACCAGGCCCTGCTGTGGGTGGTGGTGGCACTGCTCGCCTGGGGGCTGGTGATGGTGTATTCGGCATCGATTGCCATGCCGGACAACCCGCGCTTTGCCAACTACGCGTCCACGCACTTCCTCACCCGCCACATGATGTATCTGGTGGTGGGTTTCGTCGCGGCCCTGCTGACCTTCCAGGTGCCCATGAAGCTCTGGGAGCGCGCGGCGCCCTGGCTCTTCGTGGCGGCGCTGCTGCTGCTGGTGGCGGTGCTGATCCCGGGCGTTGGCAAGGTGGTCAATGGGGCGCGGCGCTGGCTGTCCATCGGGCCGGTGGGCTTCCAGCCGTCCGAGGTCGCCAAGTTCGCCGTGCTCATCTATGCCGCCGACTACATGGTGCGCAAGATGGAGGTCAAGGAACGCTTCTTTCGCGCCGTGCTGCCCATGGGGGCGGCTGTGGCCATCGTCGGCGTGCTGCTGCTGGCCGAGCCGGACATGGGGGCCTTCATGGTGGTGGCGGTGATCGCCATGGGCATCCTGTTCCTGGGCGGCGTCAACGCGCGCATGTTCTTCCTGATCGCAGCCGTGCTGGTCGGCGCTTTCGCTTTGATGATCGCCAGTTCGCCCTGGCGCCGTGAGCGCGTGTTCGCCTACCTCGACCCGTTCAGCGAGCAGCACGCCCTGGGCAAGGGCTACCAGCTGTCGCACTCGCTGATCGCCATCGGGCGCGGCGAGATCTTCGGCGTGGGCCTGGGCGGCAGCGTCGAGAAGCTGCACTGGCTGCCCGAGGCGCACACCGACTTCCTGCTGGCCGTGATCGGCGAGGAGTTTGGCCTGGTGGGCGTGCTGGTGCTCATCGTGCTGTTCCTGTGGATGACGCGCCGCATCATGCACATCGGCCGCCAGGCCATCGCGCTGGACCGCGTGTTCGCCGGTCTGGTCGCCCAGGGCGTGGCGATCTGGCTGGGCTTCCAGGCCTTCATCAACATGGGCGTGAACCTGGGGGCGCTGCCCACCAAGGGCCTGACCCTGCCGCTGATGAGTTTTGGCGGCTCGGCCATCCTGATGAACCTGGTGGCGATAGCGGTGGTGTTGAGGGTCGACTATGAGAACAAGCACATGATGAGGGGAGGGCGGATATGAGTGCACCCAAAACCGCCCTCATCATGGCCGGCGGCACCGGTGGCCATATCTTTCCCGGCCTGGCCGTGGCCGAGGAGCTGCGTGCGCGCGGCTGGCACGTGCACTGGCTGGGTGCGCCCGGCAGCATGGAGTCGCGCATCGTGCCGGCGCAGGGTTTTGCGCTGGAGACCATCGACTTTTCGGGCGTGCGTGGCAAGGGGCCTGTGACGCTGGCCCTGCTGCCGCTGCGCCTGCTGCGCGCCTTCTGGCAGGCGCTGCAGGTGGTGCGCCGCGTGAAGCCCGACGTGGTGGTGGGCCTGGGCGGCTACATCACCTTTCCGGGCGGCATGATGGGTGTGCTGTGCGGCAAGCCGCTGGTGCTGCACGAGCAGAACTCGGTGGCCGGCATGGCCAACAAGGTGCTGGCCGGCGTGGCCGACCGGGTGTTCACCGCCTTCCCGAATGTCTTCAAGAAGGGCCAGTGGGTGGGCAACCCGCTGCGCGCTCCGTTCACACGCCAGAGCGATCCTGCCGAGCGCTTTGCCGACCGCAGCGGCCCCCTGCGCCTCTTGGTGGTGGGCGGCAGCCTGGGCGCGCGCGCACTCAACGAGATCGTGCCCCAGGCGCTGGCGCTGATTCCGGCCGGGCAGCGCCCCGTGGTGCTGCACCAGAGCGGCGCCACCCAGATCGACGCGCTGCGCGCCAACTATGCCGCCGCCGGGGTCGAAGCCGAGCTGACCCCCTTCATCGACGACACCGCCAGCGCGTTCGCGCAGGCCGACATCATTGTCTGCCGCGCGGGCGCCAGCACCGTGACCGAGATCGCCGCCGTGGGCGCTGCCGCCCTGTTCGTGCCCTTTCCCTCGGCAGTGGACGACCACCAGACCACCAACGCCCGTTTCCTCGTGGATGCCGGGGGCGGCTGGCTGGTGCCGCAGCGCGAGCTCACGGCCCAGGGCCTGGCGGCGGTGCTGAGCAACACAGAGCGCCCGGAGCTGCTGCGCCGGGCCACAGAAGCCAAGAAGATGCAAAAGACCCATGCCACCCACGCGGTGGTGACTGCCTGCGAGGAGCTTGCAACACCATGAAGCACGCCATTCGCCACATCCATTTCGTGGGCCTGGGGGGCGCCGGCATGAGCGGCATCGCCGAGGTGCTGTTCAACCTGGGCTACCGCATCTCCGGCTCGGACCTGGCCGACAGCGCCACCCTGCGCCGGCTGCAGGGCCTGGGCATCAAGACCTGCCTGGGCCATGCCGCCGCGCACATCGACGGCGCCGATGCGGTGGTCACCTCCACCGCCGTCACGGCCGACAACCCCGAGGTGCTGGCCGCGCGCGACAAGCGCATCCCCGTGGTGCCGCGCGCGCTGATGCTGGCCGAGCTGATGCGCCTCAAGCAAGGCATCGCCATTGCCGGCACGCATGGCAAGACCACCACCACCAGCCTGGTCACCAGCGTGCTGGCCGAGGCGGGCCTGGACCCCACCTTCGTGATCGGCGGGCGCCTGAACAGCGCCGGTGCCAACGCCAAGCTGGGCAGCGGCGACTACATCGTGGTCGAGGCCGACGAGTCGGACGCCTCGTTCCTGAACCTGCTGCCCGTGATGGCGGTGGTGACGAACATCGATGCCGACCACATGGAGACCTACGGGCACGACTTCGGCCGGCTCAAGGGCGCCTTCGTCGACTTCCTGCACCGCATGCCGTTCTACGGCACGGCCATCCTGTGTGTGGACAGCCCGGCCGTGCGCGACATCCTGCAGAGCGTGACCTGCCCGATCACGAGCTACGGCTTTTCCGAAGATGCCCAGGTGCGTGCCATCGACGTGCGTGCCGAGGCCGGCCAGATGCGCTTCACCGTGCAGCGGCGCAACGGCGTCACGCTGCCCGACATGGAGATCGTGCTCAACCTCGCGGGCGAGCACAACGTGCTCAACGCGCTTTCGGCGATTGCCGTGGCGGTGGAGCTCAATATCCCCGACGAAGCCGTGCAGCGTGCGCTGGCCGGCTTCAAGGGCGTGGGCCGGCGCTTCCAGAGCTATGGCGACCTGCCTGCAAAGGATGGCGGGCGCTTCACCGTCATCGACGACTATGGCCACCACCCGGTGGAGATGGCGGCCACGCTGGCAGCGGCGCGCGGTGCATTTCCCGGGCGGCGCCTGGTGCTGGCCTTCCAGCCGCACCGCTACAGCCGCACGCGCGACTGCTTCGAGGATTTCGTGAAGGTGATCGGCCATGCCGATGCGGTGCTGCTCACCGAGGTCTACGCCGCGGGCGAGGCCCCCGTGGTGGCGGCCGACGGCCGTTCGCTGGCACGCGCGCTGCGCGTGGCCGGCCGCGTGGAGCCCGTCTTCGTGGACGACGTGGCCGAGCTGCCCCAGGCCATTGCCGACAACGCGCGCGACGGCGATGTGGTGATGTGCATGGGCGCAGGCTCCATCGGTGCCGTGCCGGCCAAGGTGGTCGACATGCTGCAGAACAACAACCAATCCAAGCACAAGGCGCTGGCGGGGAGCGCGACATGACGATGACGACGAAACTGGGTTCCAACGTGGATGTGAAGGCACTGGGCAAGGTCGCCGTGCTGATGGGCGGCGCGTCCGCCGAGCGCGAGGTGTCGCTGATGTCCGGCACCGGCGTGCTGCAGGCGCTGCGCTCGCGCGGCGTGGATGCGCATGCCTTCGATCCTTCGCAGAACGAGCTGGGCGAGTTGCGGCGCGACGGCTATGCGCGCTGCTTCATCGCACTGCATGGCCGCCATGGCGAAGACGGCACTGTGCAGGGCGCGCTGGAGCTGCTGCGCATCCCTTACACCGGCCCGGGCGTGATGGCCTCGAGCATCGCGGTGGACAAGATCATGACCAAGCGCATCTGGCGCGCCGAGGGCCTGCCCACGCCGGAGTGGCGCCTGGTGGGCAGCGTGGCCGAGACCACGGAGGCGCTGGCGGCGCTGGGCGCCCCGATGATCGTCAAGCCCTCGCGCGAAGGCTCCACCATCGGGCTGACCAAGGTCACCTCGCCCGAGCAGTGCGGCGAGGCCTATGCCCTGGCCTCGCGCTACGACCCCGAGGTGCTGTGCGAGCAGTTCATCGCGGGCGAGGAAACCACCTGCCCGGTTCTGGGCGAGGGGGCAGGCGCCTATGCGCTGCCGGTGATCCGCATCGTGGCGCCCGAGGGCAACTACGACTACCAGAACAAGTATTTCACCGACGTCACGCAGTACCACTGCCCGAGCGGCCTGCCCGAGGCCGAGGAGCGCGAGATCCAGCGCCTGGTGGTGGCGGCCTTCCGCTCGCTGGGCTGCCGCGGCTGGGCGCGTGCGGACATCATGATCCGCGCCAGCGACCGCCAGCCCTTTCTGCTGGAGATCAACACCTCGCCCGGCATGACCGGGCACTCGCTCGTGCCCATGTCGGCGCGCGCATCGGGCATCAGCTACGAAGACCTGTGCGTGGGCGTGCTGGCCACGGCCACCATGGACACGCCCGCCGGCAGCACCCTGGGGACCTGATGAACAACACGCTGCCCGCACCGCTGGACGTCAAGCTCATGAACATGACCGCATCGGTCCTGTTCGTGGGCTGCGCCATGCTCGTGCTGGCAGCGGGTGCCTGGTGGGTATTGCGCTACCCGGGCTTTGCCATCGCCCGCATCGTGGTGCAGGGCGAGCTGGTGCACAACAACGCCGTCACCTTGCGCGCCAACGTGGCGCCGCACCTGGTGGGCAACTTCTTCACGGTGGACCTGCGCAAGGCGCGCGAGGCCTTCGAGCAGGTGCCCTGGGTGCGCAAGGCCTCGGTGCGGCGCGAGTTTCCGGGCAGCCTGCACGTGGTGCTCGAAGAGCACGACGCCGTGGCGTACTGGGGCCCCGACACGGGTTCGGCCATGGTCAACACCCAGGGCGAGGTGTTCGAGGCGAATGTCGGCGACGTGGAGCAGGACGGCCTGCCGCGCCTGCAGGGACCGAGCGGCACTTCGGGCGAGGTGCTGCAGATGTACGGCCTGCTGCAGCCGGTGTTCCAGCCGCTCGGGATGGAGATGCAAGAGCTGGCGCTGACCGGACGCGGCGGCTGGCGCGCCACGCTGGACACCGAGGCCGTGGTGGAACTCGGGGGCGGCACGCCAGTGGAAGTGGTGGCACGCGCCAAGCGCTTTGCACGCACGCTGACCCAGGTGGCCGCCCAGTACAAGCGCCGGGTGGATGCGCTCGAGTCGGCGGACCTGCGGCACGCGGGAGGGTATGCATTGCGGCTCAAGGGGGTGACCACCACGAGCCCGGAGGCGGCCGCTGGCGCCGCCACACGGAGGTAGCAGCATGCATGCAAGGTACAGACAGCGCAGCGGGCAGGGCAGAACAACGAAGGGCAGTGACTGAATATGGCAAGAGAATACAAAGACGTGGTGGTCGGCCTGGACATCGGCACGGCGAAGATCATGGCCGTGGTTGCCGAAGTCCTGCCCAATGGCGAGCTCAAGCTCGCAGGCCTGGGCGTGGCCCCGAGCAATGGCCTGAAGCGCGGCGTGGTGGTCAACATCGACGCCACGGTGCAGAGCATCCAGCAGGCGCTGAAAGAGGCCGAGCTGATGGCCGACTGCAAGATCCAGCGCGTGTACACCGGCATCACCGGCAGCCACATCCGCGGCCTCAATTCCAGCGGCATGGTGGCCGTGAAGGACAAGGAAGTCACCTCGGCCGACGTGGCGCGCGTGGTGGAGACGGCCAAGGCCATCAACATCTCCTCCGACCAGCGCTTGCTGCTGGTGGAGCCGCAGGAGTTCGTGATCGACGGGCAGGACGTCAAGGAGCCCATCGGCATGAGCGGCATCCGCCTGGAGGCCAAGATCCACATCGTGACCGGTGCCCAGAGCGCGGCCGAGAACATCATCAAGTGCGTGCGCCGCTGCGGGCTGGAGGTGGAGCAACTGCTGCTCAACCCGCTCGCATCGAGCCAGGCCGTGCTGACCGACGACGAGCGCGAGCTCGGCGTGGTGGTGGTGGACATCGGCGCGGGCACCACGGACGTGGCCATCTTCACGGGCGGTGCCATCCGCCACACGGCGGTGATCCCGATCGCAGGCGACCTGATCACCAGCGACATCGCCATGGCGCTGCGCACGCCCACCAAGGACGCCGAGGACATCAAGGTCGAGAGCGGCTACGCCAAGCAGTTGCTGGCCGACCCCGAAAGCCAGGTCGAAGTGCCGGGCCTCGGTGACCGCAGCCCGCGCATGCTGAGCAAGCAGGCGCTGGCCGGCGTGATCGAGCCACGCGTGGAGGAGATCTTCTCGCTGGTGCAGCAGGTGATCCGCGAGTCGGGCTATGAAGAGGTGCTGTCCTCGGGCATCGTGCTCACGGGCGGCAGCGCCGTCATGCCCGGCATGATCGAGCTGGGCGAGGACATCTTCCTCAAGCCCGTGCGCCGCGGCATCCCCAAGTATTCGAGCGCCCTGTCGGACATGGTGGCCCAGCCCCGTGCCTCCACCGTCATGGGCCTGCTCGAAGAGGCGCGCCTGGCACGCCTGCGCGGCTTCAAGGTGGCGCAAAAGAGCGGCTCCATGAAGACGGCGTTCGGTCGGTTCAAGGACTTCATCGTGGGGAACTTCTGATGAGGAACTCCCACCACCACAGTTTTGCCCGCGCAGGCCCTCGAATGCCTCGCGGGCGATGGCGATGTACAGGACCGCCATGCCGCCCGCGCCACCAGACAACACCGAACCCCATTTTGCAATTGCGTACGAAGACAGAACCAGGAGCTCCAACATGTCCATCGAAATGATCGAAGCCGAAACATTCAACCAGGGCACGCAGATCAAGGTGATCGGCGTGGGCGGCGGCGGCAGCAACGCCGTCGAACACATGATCGCCCGCAGTGTGCAGGGCGTGGAATTCGTCTGTGCCAACACCGATGCGCAGGCCCTCACGCGCAGCTCCGCGCACAGCGTGATCCAGCTCGGCGCCAGCGGCCTGGGCGCCGGCAGCAAGCCCGACAAGGGCCGTGACGCAGCCGAAGCCGCAGCCGAGGACATCCGCGCGGCCATCGACGGCGCGCACATGCTGTTCATCACCGCCGGCATGGGCGGCGGCACGGGCACGGGCGCGGCACCGGTGATCGCGCGCATCGCCAAGGAAATGGGCATCCTCACCGTGGGCGTGGTCACCAAGCCCTTCGACTGGGAGGGCGGGCGCCGCATGACCAACGCCGACAACGGCCTGGCCGAACTCGAAGCCAACGTCGATTCGCTGATCGTCGTGCTCAACGAGAAGCTGCTGGAAGTGCTGGGCGATGACATCACCCAGGACGAAGCCTTCGCGCACGCCAACGACGTGCTCAAGAACGCCGTGGGCGGCATCGCCGAAATCATCAACGAGTACGGCCAGGTGAACGTCGACTTCGAAGACGTGCGCACCGTGATGGGCGAGCCCGGCAAGGCCATGATGGGCACGGCCACGGCCAGCGGCCCAGACCGCGCCCGCATCGCTGCCGAGCAGGCCATCGCCTGCCCGCTGCTCGAAGGCATCGACCTGTCGGGCGCCAAGGGTGTGCTGGTGCTGGTCACGGCCAGCAAGGGCAGCCTGAAGCTGTCCGAGTCGCGCCTGGCGATGAACACCATCAACGCCTACGCGTCCAAGGATGCGCATGTCATCTTCGGTGCTGCCTATGACGACACCCTGGGTGATGAAATCCGCGTGACCGTGGTCGCCACCGGCCTGTCGCGCCAGAACGCCCGCCGCCAGCCGATCTCGGTGGTGCAGGGTGGGCTGCGCACCGGTACCGACAACATGGCCTACCAGATCCCCGTGGCAGGCGTTGCCGGTGCGATGGGCAATGCCATGGGCGTGCCCTCGGGCCAGACCGGCCATGGCGGCGGCGGCAGCTCGCAGGCCGACTACGGCAGCATGTCGGTGCCCAGCGTGTGGCGCACCAACCGCACGCAGGCCGCCGCCCGCGTGGACGCGCTGTCCTCGGGTGGCATGGACGACCTGGAAATCCCGGCCTTCCTGCGCAAGCAGGCGGACTGACCGTCCGGCGGGCCATTGCGGCCCACGCCTGCCAAAGGGGCCCTGGGCCCCTTTTTTCATGGGCGGTGCCAGAGGGGTATCAGTTGTCCATTGCGCGTCGCGCCACCTGAGGTCTATGAAACTGGCGCCGCCAAGGCCAGTGCCCCCGCGCAAGGGCCGCCCCGCCGCGCTGGGGGCGTCCCGCTCCCAGATTGCGAAGCAATATGAGAGAGGGGTGAAGGCGCGAAGCGACTCAGGGGGTGTGGCACTTCATGCCGCCGCGAGGGCGGGTGCATCCAGCGGCAAGGACAGACACACTGCGGTACCACCGCTGTCTTCCAGGCGCAGCGCCAGCGCCGCGCCGATCAGCCCCGCCCGTTCGTGCATGGTGCGCAGGCCATTGCCGCAGGCGCCATCCTGCCTGCCCACGCCGTCGTCGCGCAGGTGGATGGTGATGGCCTGGTCGTCGGCGCGGGCGGTCAGTGCCAGCTGCCGCGCGCGGGCGTGCTGCAGCACGTTGGAGATGGCCTCGAACACGATGTACTGCAGGTGGCGCATGGCCTCCTCGCTGCTGCCGGGCCACAGGGGCAGCAGCGCCACGTCCCACAGCAGCTCCAGACCCGAATCGCGGATGCGCTGCTCCAGGCGGAAGCGCAGGCTGGCCAGCAGTGCGTTGACGTCGCCGTTGGGCAAGGACATCGCGTCCACCGACAGGCGCAGCTGGTCCAGCGACTCGCGCAGGGTCTGCATCACCTGGGCCTGCGATGCCACCCCGCCTTCGAGCTGGCGCATGGCCGTGATCAGGTGGGCACCCGCGCCATCGTGCATGTCGCGCAGGATGCGTGCGCGCTCTTCGGACTTGGCGCTGATGCGCTCGAGCTTGCGCAGCGCCTGGTGCTGCTCGGCCAGCTTCTCCTCGCGCTGCAGAACGCGCTGCTCCAGCGACGCCGTGAGGTCGATCAACGCATTGCGCGCCTGCTGAAAGCGTTGCCCCACGATGGCCAGCACGGCCACGCCAGCGAAGGCGGCCGCCCATTGCGTCCAGCCGCCATCCATGTACTGCGCAGGCGCCAGGCGTGCCCCCGCGATATCGCGCACCAGGGCCGCCCAGCAGACGCACAGGGCCGCCAGCATCCACAGCCGCGGGCTGTCGTGGGTATGCCGGCATTCCCAGCCCAGGCGCAGGATCAGTGCGGCCCAGGCCAGGACCAGCACCACGGTCCAGCCCAGCACCCAGTCGGCGCCGCCGGCCACGGCAAAGGGGCACAGCACGAAGATCGCTGACGCGGCATACAGCTCTGCCCGTGGGCGGGGCCCCCACACGGTGCGCGTGAGCCAGTAGGTGGCAAGGCAGCCGGTCCAGAACAGGCCCTGCACGGCCTGGAACCAGGCGGGCCAGGCCAGAAAGATCTCCTCCAGCCAGGCGGCGGTGACGCGGCAGGCCCATGCCAGTTCGCACAGCGCCGCAAACGCATACAGCGCCTGGCGCTGCTGCCACCACAGCAGCAGGCAGAAGATGCCCACCACCAGGCTGAATAGCGAGACCGCGCGCGGCAGCGTCACGCGCTGCCATTCCAGCGCGTGCCAGTTGCCCTGCAGCGCCGCCTCCGGCCCGAACTGCACGGGCGAGATGCCGGCGCGCCGCAGATAGTCCGCACGGATGTGGATCTCCAGCACGTTGTGCGCCTGCAGCAGCGAGCCCGGCAGCCGGATCCACAGCGGGCGCCGGCCGCTCCAGCCGTCGTTGGGACGCAGCAATTCTCCGCCGGTGGCCAGTTCCATGCCGTTGAGCGAGATGCGGTAGGCATTGCCCAGCCGGGGGATCAGCAGGGCCTGGGGCTGCAGCCGCTGGGCATCCGTGGCGTCGAAGCGCAGCGTGGCGGTGGCCCAACCCGCCTTGCGCCGGTGCAGCACGTCCCAGTGCAGCGGAAGGGTATGGGCCGTCGTGGTCGGGATGGCGCTCTGGCGCAGGCGCAGCGTCAGCTCGGCGTCGCGCAGCACCTGCACGCCCGGGGGCGGCGCAGCGTCCTGCGCCAGCGCCGGCAGAACCTGCAGGCCCCAAAGGAGCAGCCCGCACAGCAGATGGCCGATGAACGACTCGGGCAGGCCCAGGGTGCGCAGCATGGCTGGTGAACTGTCAGGGAGCGCGACGGTGGCGGTCCAGCAGGCCCATGCGGCTGGCCTCGAAGACTGCCTCGCCGCGCGAGTGCACGGCCAGCTTGCTGTACAGGTTCTTGATGTGGCTTTGCACCGTGTGCTTGGAGATGTCCTGCAGGCGCGCGATCTCGGCGTACGAGTAGCCGCGCGCGATCAGCTCCAGCACGTCCGACTCGCGCGGCGTGAGTTCCAGGCTGGGCATTGCCGGGTCCACGGTATGGGGCTGGGGTTCCTCGCGCGCGCCCCGCTGGCGGAGCCGGGCCAGCAGCTTGCGCGCGATCATGGGGGAGATGGGCGATTCGCCGTGCTTCACCCCGACGATGATCCGGCCCACGTCCGCCGGGGTCGAGTCCTTCTGGATGTAGCCCACGGCACCGGCTTCCACGCAGGCGATCACGGTGTCCTCGTCGCCGAAGACCGACACCACCAGCACCTCGCACGCCGGCTGCGTGCGCACCACGTGCTGCAGCAGCGCCAGGCCATGGCCATCGGGCAGTGCCAGGTCGGTCAGCAGCACGTCGGCAGGGTGCTCATCCAGCCAGCGGCGCGCAGGCGCCAGCATGCCGAAGGAAGCGGCCAGCTCCAGGTCGGGGTGGGCGGTGACGCAGCCTTCGAAGAATCTGCGCATCTCGGCGTCGTCCTCGATCAGTACGACGCGCCAGCGGGGTGTGCTCATGGAGGGCGGGGTGGGGGAGGGCTGCAGGGTGGGTGTCGCTGCATCTTAGCGCCCGCCCGCCCTGTGGCATCCCATGTTCGCGGCGCCGCTCCTCCCATGTTCATGGGGTGCGGGCCAAGCGCCCGGAACCTACGATTTTCCCGGTGCTGCAGGAGCCTCAGGGCCTCGGCAGGGGGGCAGGTCGAGACCGCAAAAAAGTTTTCTGCCCCCTGCATCCAAACGCTGCACCGCGCCGTTCCACAAGCAGGACGCCATGTGGCGCCCTTCAACCGGACCTACCGAGATACAGGAACCAACATGAAACAGCTCAAGTACTTCGCACCCGCAATGCTCCTGGGCCTGGCCACGCTGACCGCGCAGGCGCAGCCCGTCTTCCAGCAGGGCGTGCTCACCGATGCCGCCGGCCGCACGGTCTACACCTTCGACAAGGACGCTGCTGGCAAGAGCAACTGCAGCGGCGGCTGCCTGACTGCTTGGCCGGCCTTTGCCGCCAAGGCCGGTGCCAAGGCCGAGGGCGACTTCGGCGTCATCGAGGCCGGTGGTGCGCGCCAGTGGAGCTTCAAGGGCAAGCCCCTGTACTACTACGCCAGCGATGCCAAGGCCGGCGACCGCCTGGGCGACGGCATGGGTGGCACATGGCACGTGGTGCCCAAGCCCTGAACCGATCGCACCCAAGGCCCCTCACCGATTGCATTCCCCCATTTCCTGAAGGACACCACCATGAAGTTCTCTTCCATCGCCATCGCCTGCCTCACCCTGGCCGGTGCCGCCGTTTCCACCTCCGCCTGGGCCGACAAGGCCTCCCTGCTGCGCGCCACCGGCAACGTGCCCGAGCGCGCCGAATGCCCGGCCAACACCGAGGTCAACCGCAGCGGCGGCGTGCTCAAGTGCAGCGTGACCCTGGTGTTCGAGCGCGGCTCGATCTGCCCGCCCGCCAACAAACCCAACTACGTCGCCATCCAGATGGCGGGCAGCGACAAGTGCCTGCCTGCAGTGGCGGGCGACGTGATCAGCGTGCCTTCGGCCATGAACCCGGTGGCCGGGCCGCCCAAGCTCAAGGGCCAGTCGGGTCTGCCCGGCGACATCATGGGCTACCTGACTGCCGTCGGCCCGGCCGCGCTGCTCGGGCCTGACGAAGGGCGCTACCAGCGCGTCGTCAACGCCGGCGGTGCCGACAAATTCGTGGCCGAGAAGATCGTTCACCTGTGGCCCGCGAGCTACCCCGTGCACTACACCCTGGGCAAGAACCCGGCCAACGGCGTCAGCTGCCCCAATGGCTACAACGACGTTACCGGCCGCAGCCAGGACAGCCTGGGCTGCGAAAAGATCGAAAAGAAAAGGCCCATGTGCCAGAACGTCAACGGCATTGGCTGGCGCCTGGAGGTCAAGCGCGGTGAAGACCGCTGCCAGGGCCCCACCGAAGGCCCGACCAAGCCCGAGGGCGAGCACGCCGGCCCCGGCAACGACTGGCACCTGGACACCGACGCCGCCGGCAACGAGGACCGCTGGGTGCGCGTGTCCTACACCCGCCCCGTAGGCCGCTGACTTTTCGCACCGGCCCGCGCTGTGCGTGCACCGGCTTGGGTGCGCATCGCGGGCTGGCCTGTGCACGCCCATCCCCTTTGCCGAGATTGCCATGACCTTCAACCACTCCCCTGTGCACCTTGCACGCCGTGCAGCTGCTCCGGCCGCTGTACTGGCCCTGGCGGCGGCTCTGGCCGGCTGTGCCGGTGCACCCGACCGTGCCGCTCTCAACGAGGTGCGTGCCCAGGCCAACCCCACGGACAAGGCGCAGCGCACCATCACCAACTTCACGCCCGCGCTGCGCTGCATGGACGAGATGATGTTCGACATGGGCACGCGCGACGTGACCATGATGATGGAAGAGTTCCGCGACGCCACGCAGAAGGTGCCCATCTCGGCGCGCGACATGCTGACCTCGGCCGTGTCGGACATGACGCGGCGCTCACGCGGCGTGCGCCTGTCGGTCTTCGGCAGCGACCAGCAGAATCTGGCCCAGGTGCTGGCACAGGCGCAGCGCACCAGCGCCTTCGGTGTGGTGCCGGCCTACAACATCCGCGGCACGGTGAGCCAGCTCGACGAATCGGTGCTCAAGAACGGCAGCTCCTTTGGCGCCACGCTCGCCCAATCGGTGTTCGGCGTGCGCTTCGGCAGCGAGACCAAGTTTTCTGTGCTGGGCCTGGACGCCGCCGTGGTGGAGACCGCGAGCATGACGCTGCTGCCCGGCGTGTCGTCCAAGAACACCACCGTGCTGGCCAGCCGCGACGCCAGCGCGGCCGATGGCCAGGCGCAACTGGTCAACCCCGGCATCGGCGTGGTGTTCTCGTTCTCGACCTCGCGCGCCGATGGCCCCTCGCAGGCGGCGCGCAACATGGTCGAGCTGGCCGCCGTGGAACTGGTGGGCAAGCTGCTGCGCGCGCCCTACTGGCAGTGCCTGGGCACCACCGACAGCGATGCCGAGGTGCAGCGCGAGCTGGCCGATTGGTTCCTGTCCATGGACGAGGCCGAACGCATCGCCTTCTACAAGGAGCGCATGCGCGAGCGGCGCTACTACGACGGCGCCATCGACGACCAGGCCGACGCCGCCTTTGCCACGGCGCTGCGCAGCTACCGCCAGGCGCTCGGCCTGCCTGCCCAGGGCGCATTGGACGAGGGGTTCTTTCGCTCCTTCGTGCTCGCCAAGGTGCCACGCGGCCCGCTGAAGGCGCTGCCGCGCAATGCCTCCACGCGCGCATCGGGCGCCGCGTTGGCCGCCGTGCCCGCCGCAGCACCAGCGCCCGGCGACACCAGCGCAGCGGCGGCCCCGCCACCGCCTGCACCCGTTGCGGCGCCCGAGGTTGCGGCACTTGCCGTGGCGCTGGGGGCACCGCAGCGCGGCAGCGCCAGCCTGGACATCGCGGTGCTGCGCCCCGGCTATGTGTACTGCTACTCGCAGGACCCCGTGACGCGGCGCATCCAGCGCATTTTCCCCAACCGCTTCACGCGCGATCCACGCATGGTGCCGGGCAAGCCGCAGCGCCTGCCGGGCAACGAGCGCTTCGTGCTCAACCCCGCGGCCGAATACGCCTGCCTGCACGCGCCGAGCGAGGTCTATGGCGACCTGCCGCCGCCGCTGCGCTGGGGTGATTTCGAGGACATCCGCGTAGGCACGTTCGACGAGATCCGTGCCGGTTTCGCACAGGCTTCGGGCATGCCTGTGCAACTGTTCGCGGTGCCACGATGACGGCCGCTGCATTGACCGCCGATGAGCTGCCCGACGCCGTGGCGCAGCTGCTGTCGCGCGTGGTGCTGCGCGACACATCGGCCTTCCAGCGCCTGTACCAGTTGGTGGCCAGCCGCCTGCTGGCGGTGGCCGTGCGCGTGGTGCAGGATCGGGCCCTGGCCGAAGACGTGCTGCAGGAGGTCTTCGTGCACCTGTGGAACCGGCCGCAGACCGGTGCAACCGGGCAGGCGCTGAGCCTGTCGTGGCTGTGCGTGGTCACGCGCAACCGCGCCATCGACGCATTGCGCAAGCGCCGTCCCGAAACGCCGCTGCACTGGCGCGATGCCGATGGCGAGGAACAGGTGCACGATGCTGCAGCCGAAGGCGGCTCGCCACTGGAGCTGTTGCTGGCCGAGGAGGATGGCTCGCGCCTGGGGCGCTGCATGGGCCAGATCGACAGCGAGCCGCGCAGCGCGCTGCTGCTGGTCTACTACGAAGGGCTCACCCATGCCGAGCTGGCACAGCGCCTGGCCCGCCCCCTGGGCACGGTCAAGGCCTGGATGCGCCGCAGCCTGGCGCGCCTGCGCGACTGCATGGAGTCCTGCGCATGACATGGCACCAGAACCCCGGGCTTGTGGACCTGCTGGCAGGCGAGTACGCCCTGGGCACGCTGCAGGGCGGCGCCCGCCGCCGCTTCGAGAAGCTGCTCGCGCGGCGGCCCGACCTGGCCGAAGCCGTGGCGCGCTGGAACGAGCGCATGGCGCCCGCGCTGCTGGCCCTGCCACCCCAGGCGCCGGCACCCGCCACCTGGCGCGCCATCGAGCAGCGCCTGGGGTTTCCTGCCCCTGGGGTGCGGGTGCCGTGGTGGAAACGCTTGCTGCAGCCAGCCCCGGCGGGCGCCTTGGCGCTGGGCCTGATGGTGGGGGTGCTGCTGCCGTCGCTCTGGCAGGCCCAGCACGGCGGGCAGGATGCCCCTGCCTCCACCCAACTGCCCGAAAGCTATGTAGGCGTGCTGGGGCTGGCGGATGGACGCCCAGGGCTCATCGTCTCCAGCCTGCGGCAGGGGCACACGGTAGACATCAAGCGCCTCGCGGCCGTGCCCGTGCCGGCCGGCCAGGTGCTGTACCTGTGGTCCCTGGATGCGGCGGGCAAGGCCAGCCCCGTGGCGCCGCTGCCGCAAGGGGCGTTCGTGCACCTGCAACTGGGCGCCCCGTCCGAAACCGTGTTTGCCAAGGCAGTGGAGCTGGCGGTGAGCCTGGAGCGAGAGGGCAGCAGCCCCACAACGCCCTCCAGTGCCTATGTGTACCGGGGCCTTTGCGGGAAACTGTGGCGGGTGCCGTAAGGCCTTGCCATGGTCTTGCGGCGAGCAGGGACGGGCCCACCCTTTTACAATGCGGGAATGCTCCAGCAACGCACCCTCAAGACCTTGACCCGCGCCGTCGGCGTGGGGCTGCACAGCGGCCAGAGGGTCGAGCTGACCCTGCGGCCTGCGCAGCCCGACACCGGCATCGTGTTTCGCCGGGTCGATCTGCCCCAGCCCGTGGACATCCCGATCCGTGCCGATGCCGTGACGGACACGCGCCTGGCCTCCACCATCGGGGTCGGCAGTGCCAAGGTGCACACCGTGGAGCACCTCATGTCGGCGTGCGCCGGGCTGGGGCTCGATAACCTCTACGTGGACATCACGGCCGAAGAGGTGCCCATCCTCGACGGCTCGTCGTCGTCCTTCGTCTTCCTCTTGCAAAGCGCGGGCATCGAACTGCAGAAAGCCCCCAAGCGCTTCATCCGTGTGAAGCGCCCGGTGGAGGTGCGCGAGGGCAGCGGTGCCCAGGCCAAGTGGGCGCGCCTCGTGCCCTACCATGGCTACAAGCTGAGCTTCGAGATCGATTTCGACCACCCTGCGGTGGACTCCACTGGCCAGCGCGTGGAGTTCGACCTGGGCGAGGGCAACTACAGCCGCGACATCGCACGCGCGCGCACCTTCGGTTTCACGCGCGACGTGGAGATGATGCGCTCCAACGGCCTGGCCCTGGGCGGCGGGCTGGACAACGCCATCGTGATGGACGACTACAAGGTGCTCAACAGCGACGGGCTGCGCTACGACGACGAGTTCGTCAAGCACAAGATCCTCGACGCCATGGGCGATCTGTACATCATCGGCCGGCCCCTGCTGGCGGCCTACAGCGCCTTCCGCTCGGGCCACGCGATGAACAACCTGCTGCTGCGCGAGCTGCTGTCCCAGCCCGATGCCTGGGAAGAGGTCACCTTCGAGGACGAACGCCAGGCACCGCGGGGCTTCGCGCAGCCGGCGCGCGCCTGGTAGGCGCGGGCCTTCATGCTGCTCTTTCGCTGGGCCGTCATGGCGCTGCTGCTGGCAGCGGCCGTATCGTTCGCGTTCTACGCGGGCACCGGACAGGCGCACTACAAGCGCTGGGGGCTGGTGGTGCTCAAGTGGACCGTCATCGCCGCCGTGTTCTTCTTTGCCGTGGTGATCATCGGGCGCATATGAAGCCACGGGGCAGGCCGGTATCGATATACTGGCACCTGCTCCGGGGTGTGCGAAAGCGCTGAGATGCATGGGGCCTGACCAACAATCAGGCTGCCTGCGAACCCGACGAACTTGATCCGGTTCATACCGGCGGAAGAAGAGCCGACCTCCATGCCCGTGCGCGCCCCTGCTGGCCCGCAGGGTGTGCCGCACATGCGCCCTGGCGCATGCGCGGGGCGCAGGTCCATTCCGGAGCAATTCCCTTTGCCACCGGAACTGGAGACCCGCCCCATGAATGCACCCGATCCCCTCGCCCGCGAAAAATTCGCCGAACTGCTGGCCGCCACGCGCGAGCCGTTCCCGGCCTCGCGCAAGGCCTACCTGCCAGGCCACCTGCATGCCGACCTGCGCGTGCCCGTGCGCGACATCGCGCTGACCAATGGCGAACAGGTCAGCGTCTACGACACCTCGGGCCCCTACACGGACCCCGACGCGGTGATCGACGTGCGCCGCGGCCTGGCCAGCGTGCGCGGCGGCTGGATCGCCGGCCGGGGCGACGTGGAGCACTACGAGGGCCGCGCTCCGCTGGCGCTCGACGATGGCAGCAAGAGCGAGGACGCCGTGCGCCTGGCCCAGTTGCGCGCCGAAGCGGCTGCGCTGCAGCGCCAACCCCTGCGCGCGCGCAGCGGTGCCAACGTGACGCAGATGCACTACGCCAGAAAGGGCATCGTCACCCCCGAGATGGAGTACGTGGCCATCCGCGAGAACGGCAAGCGCGAGTGGATGGCGCAGTACCAGGCCGACGCCGGCCGTGAGCGCCGCCTGGCCGGCAACCCCATGGGTGCGAGCATTCCGCGGGTCATCACGCCCGAGTTCGTGCGCGACGAGGTGGCGCGCGGGCGCGCCATCATCCCGGCCAACATCAACCACCCCGAGGTGGAACCGATGGCCATCGGGCGCAACTTCCTGGTCAAGATCAATGCCAACATCGGCAACTCGGCCGTCACTTCCAGCATCGAGGAAGAGGTCGAAAAACTCGTCTGGGCGATCCGCTGGGGCGCCGACAACGTGATGGACCTGTCCACCGGCAAGAACATCCACACCACGCGCGACTGGATCGTGCGCAACAGCCCGGTGCCCATCGGCACCGTGCCCATCTACCAGGCGCTGGAGAAAGTCGGCGGCGTGGCCGAGGACCTGACCTGGGCGATCTTCCGCGACACGCTGATCGAGCAGGCCGAGCAGGGCGTGGATTACTTCACCATCCATGCCGGCGTGCGCCTGGCCTACATCCACCTCACGGCGGCGCGGCGCACGGGCATCGTCTCGCGCGGCGGCTCCATCATGGCCAAGTGGTGCATGGCGCACCACCGCGAGAGCTTCCTGTACGAGCATTTCGAGGACATCTGCGACATCATGAAGGCCTACGACGTGTCCTTCAGCCTGGGCGACGGCCTGCGCCCCGGCTGCGCCTCGGACGCCAACGACGAGGCCCAGTTCGCCGAACTGCACACGCTGGGCGAGCTCACCCAGGTGGCCTGGAAGCACGACGTGCAGACCATGATCGAGGGCCCCGGCCACGTGCCCATGCACATGATCCAGGCCAACATGACCGAGCAGCTCCAAACCTGCCATGAGGCGCCGTTCTACACCCTGGGCCCGCTGACCATCGACATCGCCCCCGGCTATGACCACATCGCCTCGGCCATCGGCGCGGCCATGATCGGCTGGATGGGCACGGCCATGCTGTGCTACGTGACGCCCAAGGAGCACCTGGGCCTGCCCGACCGCGACGACGTCAAGCAGGGCATCATCGCCTACAAGATCGCCGCGCACGCCGCTGACGTGGCCAAGGGCCATCCGGGCGCCCGGGCGCGCGACGATGCGCTCAGCCAGGCGCGCTTCGACTTCCGCTGGCAGGACCAGTTCAACCTGGGCCTGGACCCCGAGACGGCCAGGGAATACCACGATGAGACGCTGCCCAAGGACAGCGCCAAGGTGGCGCACTTCTGCTCCATGTGCGGGCCCAAGTTCTGCTCGATGAAGATCACGCAGGAAGTGCGCGAATTCGCGGCGCAGAAAGGCTTGGCCGACAGCGAGGCGCTGGCCACCGGCATGGAGGCCAAGGCTGTGGAGTTCCAGCGCGGCGGCGGTGAACTGTATGTGCCCATCCACCCGGTGAAATAAGCACGGCTACTGCCCTCGCAGTTTGGCTGCTCGGGGCAGGGGGGAGGTACATACCCTCTGGGGCGGAGTCTGTATGGGCGCATACAGTCGCGCCCACACCCGCACCATAGGTACAGCAAGATCTATGGCACCAAATTTGCTATGCTGTAGTTGTCAATAAATGTAAGGAAGAGCGATGAACCTGCTCAGCCGTCTTTCCATCCGCGCACGTCTCTATTTCGGCACGATCTTTTCCCTGGTTCTGCTCGTCGTCATCGGTGCCATGGGCTATCTGGCCCTGGAGCGCACCCGAAGCACCCTGGACCAGCTGTTCTCCCAGCGGGTGCAGACATTGACCGATGTGGCCGAGCTGCGCACCACCCTGGGTGACCTGCGCCGCCTCGAGAAAGACATCATCATCAGCTTCAACAACTCCGTCGAGGTCGCGGCCCTGCGCGAGGGCTGGAAGAAATCGCTCACCGCGCTGAACAAGGGCATGGCCGACGTGCGCCAGGTGCAGTCGGGCGATGCGGCTTTCGTCGAGGCCATCGACAAGTCGCTGGCAGAGGTCAAGGAGTACGAGGCCGGCATCTCGCCCGTGTTCGAACAGATCGAGCGCGCCCAGATCGATGGCGCCGTGGGCGGCGCCTATGCCGACCGCCTCAAGAAGCACATGGAGGCCACGGACAAGCTGCTGTCCGATCTCTCCGTGACGGCACGCACCAAGATGGACGAGGCGCGCGAAGGCGTCAACACCTTGACCACGACCATGTCCGGGCTGATCGGCATCGTGCTGGTGCTTGCGCTGGCCGTGCTCATCCCGCTGACCTTCTTCAGCGTGCGCTCCATCACCCGCTCGATCTCAGAGGCCAGCGCCCTGGCCGAGCGCATCGCCGGCGGTGACCTGTCCCAGGACGTGCAGGTGACCTCGCAGGACGAGGTGGGCCAGCTCGTGGCCTCCATGGCGCGCATGCAGGATGCCCTGCGCGGCCTGGTGCAGCAGGTGCAGGAGGCGGCCAGCAACATCTCCACGGCCAGCACCGAGATCGCCTCGGGCAACCATGACCTGAGCCACCGCACCGAGCAGACTGCGGCCAACCTCGAAGAGGCCGCCTCGTCGATGGAACTGCTCACCAGCACCATCGGCCAGAGTGCCCAGTCCTCGCGCCAGGCCAGCGATTTCGCCTCGTCGGCCGCCGAGGTGGCCGGGCGCGGCGGTGTGGTCGTCTCGCAGGTGGTGACCACCATGGACCAGATCACCACCAGCTCGCGCAAGATCGCCGACATCACCGGTGTCATCGACGGCATTGCCTTCCAGACCAACATCCTGGCGCTCAATGCGGCCGTGGAAGCCGCCCGTGCGGGCGAGCAGGGCCGCGGCTTTGCCGTGGTGGCCAGCGAGGTGCGCAGCCTGGCCCAGCGCTCGGCGGCCGCCGCCAAGGAGATCAAGGGCCTGATCGGTTCCTCGGTGGAGCGTGTCGAAGACGGCTCGCGCCTGGTGAGCCAGGCCGGCGCCACCATGAACGAGATCGTGGGCAGCGTGCGCCGCGTCTCGGACATCATCAGCGAGATCACGGCCTCCTCGGCCGAACAGCGCGACAACGTGGGCCACATCAGCCAGTCGGTGAGCCAGCTGGACAACATGACCCAGCAGAACGCCGCACTGGTCGAGCAGTCGACCGCGGCCTCCGAATCCCTGCGTGAGCAGGCGTTGCAGCTGACCCAGGCCGTGAGCCAGTTCAAACTGCAGTCGGGAGCCAGGGCCGCCAGCCCGGGTGCCGGCGGCAGCATGCCGACCCCCCGCCAGGGCATCCCTGCGCCGGCCCAGCGGCCAGCCGTTCCGGTGCGCGCGCCCAAGCAGGCATTGCAGATCCGCTGACGGTCTGCCAGCGGGTAGAAAACCCCCGGCTGCGCCCAGCAAAAAGCCCCTGTCGCCGGTTGGTGACGGGGGCTTTTTGCTGGGCGCGGGGCGCTTGCGGTGCGAAGGGCTATTAGTCCCGTGTAACGCGCAGCACTTCTTCGCGGCTGGTGATCCCGGCCGCGATCAGGCGCTCGCCGTCTTCGCGCATCAGCGCCATGCCGCCGGCCAGTGCCGCGGTGCGGATATCCGCCTCGGAGGCCTGG
Organism: Acidovorax sp.; assembly: GCF_034519795.1. GTDB lineage: Bacteria > Pseudomonadota > Gammaproteobacteria > Burkholderiales > Burkholderiaceae_C > Acidovorax. Next base: position 836,484 of record NZ_JAXHOB010000020.1, on the reverse strand, counting down.
TTGTGGATCTGCGCGCGGATGGCATCGTTGGTCACCAGCAACTCGAACAGGCCGGTACGGCCGGTGTAGCCGGTCTGGCTGCAATGCTCGCAGCCGGCCCCCTGGCAGTGGCTGCAGTACTTGCGCACCAGGCGCTGGGCCAGCACGCCCAGCAGCGAGGACGACAGCAGGAAAGGCTCCACGCCCATGTCGGTCAGGCGCGTGACGGCGCTGGCCGCATCGTTGGTGTGCAGCGTGGCCAGCACCAGGTGGCCGGTGAGCGAGGCCTGGATGGCGATCTGCGCGGTCTCGAAGTCGCGGATTTCGCCGATCATGATGATGTCCGGGTCCTGGCGCAGGATGGCGCGCAGGGCCTTGGCGAAGGTCAGCTCGATCTTGCTGTTGACCTGGGTCTGGCCCACGCCGGGCAGTTCGTACTCGATGGGGTCTTCCACCGTCATGATGTTGTTGCGTGTGGCATCGAGCCGCCCCAGGCCTGCGTACAGCGTGGTGGTCTTGCCCGAGCCCGTGGGCCCGGTCACGAGGATGATGCCGTGCGGCTGGGCGATCAGGCCCTCGAAGCGGCGCAGCGTGTCGCCCTGCATGCCCACGGCTTCCAGGCTGAGCTTGCTCTCGCTCTTGTCCAAAAGGCGCAGCACGGCGCGCTCGCCATGGGCGCTGGGAAGGGTGGAGACGCGCACGTCGATGGCACGCGTGCCCAGGCGCAGGCTGATGCGCCCGTCCTGCGGCAGGCGTTTTTCCGAAATGTCCAGGTCGGCCATGATCTTCAGGCGCGAGATCAGGGCCGCATGCAGCGCGCGGTTGGGCTGCACCACCTCGCGCAGCGAGCCGTCGACGCGAAAGCGCACGCTCGAATGCCGCTCGTAGGGCTCGATGTGGATGTCGCTCGCGCCATCGCGCGCCGCCTGCGTGAGCAGGGCGTTGAGCATGCGGATGATGGGCGCGTCGTCGGCCGTTTCCAGCAAATCTTCCACCGCCGGCAGGTCCTGCATCATGCGCGACAGATCGGCGTCGGACTCGACCTCGCTCACTACGGTCGCAGCACTCGATTCGCCCTGGGCATAGGCAGCGCTGATGCGCTGGGCCAGGGCCGGGGCCGCCAGCGATTGCAGGTGGCGGACCTTGTGCTTGCGCATCACTTCCGACAGTGCGGTCACATCGGGTGCAGGGCCGTGCCACAGCACGAGCTGCTGGCCGTCGTCCTCCAGCAGCAGCTGGGAGGTGCGGGCAAAGGCGTAGGGCAGGGGGTGGCGCATGGGTCAGAGCGTCTGGCGGGTCACCGTGGCGGCGGGCGCGAGCTCGCGCACCATCGCGGCAGCGGAGTCGGCCGAAGCAGGGTTGTGGTACGGGCCTACGCGCACGCTGGTGCGGGGGCCCTGGCTGGTGTCGACGATCTGCTCGGAGATAGGCAGTGCTGAATTGCGCAGCTTTGACAGCGATGCCTGCGAGGCGGCATCGTCGCCGAACACGCCGGCACGCACGTAGTAGGTCGGTGCGGTGGCGGCAGCCGCTGCCACCGCAGTGGCTACAGCAGGCGCAGGGGCTTCGCTGATGGGCACGCCCGAAGGCGTCAGCCGGGGCGCTGGCTGCACGGGCGTCACCAGGTCCTGCATGGGGGCTGGCTGCATGCGCGTTGCCGGAGCGCTGCGCTGGGGCAGTTCCGGCAGCACGGGGGCGCCCGATATCGAGCGCAGTGGCAGGCTCGGCGCGGGCTGGGTCACCTGCTGCAGCCCGCGGATCGCGTCGTAGCGGTCCACCATCAGGGCTTCGCTGGTGGCGGCATCGCGCACCACCACGGGGCGCAGGAAGACCATCAGGTTGGTCTTGTTGCGTGTGCGGTTTTCGCTGCGGAACAGGCCACCCACGACGGGCAGGTCGCCCATCACCGGCACCTTGTCCTCGCCCTGTGAGTAGCTGTCTTCCAACAGACCGCCGAGAACGATGATGTTGCCATCGTCCACCACCACATTGGACTCGATGGAGCGCTTGCTCGTCGTGGGGCCGTTCACGTCAGAGAGAGTCGCGCGGTCGATCTTGGAGACCTCCTGGTAGATCGACATCTTCACCGTGCCGTTCTCGCTGATCTGCGGGCGCACCTTGAGCATCAGGCCCACGTCCTTGCGCTCCACCGTGGTGAAGGGGTTCACCGTGTTGCTGCCGCCGGTGTTGGCATACGAGCCGGTCGGGAAGGGCACGTTGTTGCCGATCACGATGCGCGCTTCCTCGTTGTCCAGCGTCATCAGGTTGGGGGTGGACAGCACATTGGCATCACCGCTGTTCTGCAGGAAGTTGGCCAGCGCGCCCAAGTAATACTGGCCATTGATGCGCGGTGCAAGAGCCAGGTTCAGGCCCTTGCTCAGCGTGCTGGCGGCAGAGGTGATGGCGCTTGTGCTTCCGCTTGCGAGTGCTCCCGTGAGATTCAGGATATTGGCGCCTCCACCCTGGACGGAATTGGTGCCGATGACGCCAACGGTGCCATCGCCCTGCTTGCCCAAAACCCCTTGCCACTGGATTCCGAACTCCGCCAGCTTGGTAGCTGAGACCTCCACGATCATGCTTTCCACCAGCACCTGGGCGCGGCGGCCGTCGAGCTTGTCGATCACGGCACGCAATTGGCGGAACAGGGGCTCGGGTGCGGTGATGATCAGCGAGTTGGTGGTCGGGTCGGCCTGGATCAGGCCGCCGGTGGAGGGCTGGTTGCTGTTGGCGCTGCCCATGCCCGAGCCGGCACCCATGCCGGAGCTGCTGCCCAGCCCGCCGAGGCTGCTGTTGGAGTTGCCGCTCAAGCCTCCGCTGTTGCTGCCCCCGCCCGACAGCGAAGGGGAAGAAGACGCGCCGCCGGAAGAAATCGCCGGCGTGCTGGCGCCCGCGCCGCCCGTGGCGTTGCCGCCCATGCTGGCCATGGCCGCGCGCAGGGTGGTGGCCAGCTTGGTCGCATCGGCGTTCTTGAGGTAGACCACATGGATGTTGCCCATGGAGGCGCTGCTGCCCGGCACCGGGGGCTGGTCGAGCTTGTCCACGAGCGCACGCACCATGGCCACCCGCGCGGGGTTGGCGGCACGCAGGATCAGCGAATTGCTGCGCGGCTCGGCCAGCAGCGTGGTCTTGAACGAGGTGTCCGCCTGGCCCTGGGCGGCGGCGGGTGCGGCGCCGCTGCCGCCATCGATGAGGCGTGCCACCAGCGGCGCCAGGTCAACCGCCAGGGCGTTGCGCAGCGGGATGATCTCCACGTCGCTGGCGTTGGAGACGTCCATCGCCGCGATGATGCGGCCCAGGCGCTGCAGGTTGTCGGCGTAGTCGGTGATCACCAGCGAGTTGTTGCCCGGGTTCACGTTGATGGTGTTGTTGGGGCTGATCAGCGGGCGCAGCACCGGCACCAGGTTGCCCGCGTTCTCGTAGTTGAGCTTGAAGATCTGCGTCATGATCTGCCCGCCGCCGGGTGTGCCGCGCGCCGAGCCCGATTCGCTCACGCCCACGCTGCCGCCCTGCAGCTTGGCATCGGCCTCGGGCACCACCTTGTACAGGCCGGCCGATTCGACCACCGTGAAGCCCTGCAGGCGCAGCGCCGCGAGGAACTGCTGGAACGCCGCCGAGGGCGGCACGGCGCGTTCGGTGATCAGCGTGAGCTGGCCCTTCACGCGCGGATCGACCACCACGTTGCGCCCGGTGATGGTGGCCATGGTGCGCGCCACGGCCTCGATCTCGGCGTTGGCGAAGTTCAGCGTGACGGGTTCGTTGCCGCGCACGCTGCTGGTGCCTGTGCCTACGGCGGTCTGCGCCAGGGCCAGCGGGCTGCTGGTGAGCAGCAGGGCGGCCAGGGTGATCGAGCTGACGGCGAATTGCAGACGCGGCGAAAGGGAGGAGGCGGAAGTCGTCATAGGTCAACCCACGTTGATGAGGGAGCGCGCGCCGTTGCGCCGTCCGATGATGTTCAGAAGATTGGTGAGCGCCGCTTCGCGGTCGGGCGCCGCACTGGCCTCGCCCGCAAAGCGCAGGCGCTGGCCCACCCATTGGCCGGTGCCGCTCAGTTGCAGGTGGCCGCTCAGGGTGGTCAAGGTCAGGATGGGCACCTCGCCGCCCTGCACGGCCAGGCGGTAGCTGCCCATGGGGCGCAGGGTGGACAGGCGCGAGGACATGTCCAGCGCATCGAGCTGCACCTTGCCCTCCAGCACCATGCGGCCGGCCTGCCAGGCGGCCTGCAGCCCCTGGGTCTGCAGCGCCAGCTGGCCTTGCGGCTGCAGCGTGTTCCAGGGCGTGCCCAGGCCCGACAGCAGTGCGGCGGGCCAGCGGCTCTGGCTGTCGCCCACCACCACGCGCAGTTGCGATATGCCCAGCGCCAGTCGGGCCTGCAGTGGCTGCACCGTGCAGCAGGCGGCCTGCACCTGGGCGTGCACGCCGGTGAAGCGGGGGCGCAGCGTCCATTGCAGGCGACCGGGCAGGGCCGTGCGGTCCTGGCTGGCGGTGCCGCCAGTCAGCACCAACTGGGCCGAGCCGTTCCAGACCGTGCCACGCGCTTCCGACAGCAGCAACTGGCCGCCCGTGGCCCGGGCCAGGCCCTGGGCGAGCCATTGCGCGGGGGCGAAGACCACCAGCGCCGGCAGCAGCCCGGCCAATGCGCCGCCCACGGCCCAGCCCCAGGGCGAGCGGGGCACGGCGCCGGTGGCGCGGGAGGGGGAGCGTGGGCTGCGGGCGGGCGACACGGGGCGTTTCGCGGGGCTCACCGCGCAGGCAGGGCCAGCACCAGGGTGCCGTCCCAGCGCGGGGTACCGGGGGCAGGGCCTGCGGGCGCGCTGCCTGGCGTGGGGTTGGCACCCCTGGCCGCAACGGCCCCAGGGATCGGGGGCACCAGCAGGCCTGCGGGCGCCGCACCCGGGGCGGGGGCGGCCATGGCCGGTGGTGAGGCCGGGGCCTGCAGGCCTGGGCGAACGCCGCTCGCCGCAGCGGGGGCCGCAGGTGCGATGGTGCGGGTCAGGCGCGCCTCGATGGGGACGGCCCGGGCATTGCTGCGCGCCAGCGCCAGCCACTGCGCGAGGGCATCTGCGGGCGCTGCCTTCAGGGTGACGGTGGCGCGGTCACCCGCCACATTGAGCTGGGCGGCCGTGCCCATGCGCTCCGTGAGGCCGCTGCGCAGGGCGCCCGTGGCATCGCCCGTGCTGCTGCGGGGCATGGCCTGCAGCTGCTGGGCCTCGGCCTGCAGGCTGCGCATGCGCTGCAGCTGCGCGTCCAGTTCGGCATGGCGCTGGGGGGCGGTTCGCAAGGTCTGCAAGGCCGGGGAAATGGCCACCCACCACACCAGGGCCAGGCCCACGAGGGCGACCGCGCCCAGCACGAAGTTCTGTTCGCGCGGGGCCATGGCCCGCCACTGGGCTTTCAAGGGGGCGAGCTGGCTCATGGGGCGGTCTCCGCACGCAGCACCAGGCTGCCATCGTCCAGGCGGCCGGTATAGCCGGCAGCCCGCAGTCGGGTGGTGATCACGGGTTCCTCTTGGGGGGCGAGCGGCAGGCCGCGCAGGCGCAGTTCGCCGGTGGTGAATTCCAGGCCAGTAGGGATGCGGCCATCGGGCAGCGCGCTGCCGGCCGCGGCCATCATGGGTTCCAGGTCGCGCGCCGAGAAGCTGCCCGAGGCCTGGCGCAGCAGCGCCATCTCGCGCTCCATCTGCTCCAGTGGCGCGATCACCGCCTGCACCTGCGGGAATGCCTGGGTGAAGGTGCTGCGCACGCTGGCCTGTTTGGCGGCCAGGGCCTGCCGTTCCTGCCAGGCCCAGACGTTCAGGCCTGCCAGGTGGGCCAGCACGAGCACCCCCAGCGCCCAGCGCGCTGCACGCCATTGCGGGGCGTACAGCAGGGCGCTCAGGGCGCCACCGGCCTTGCGCAGGGCGCGCGAGCGGCTGTTGCTGGAGAGTTCGAACTGCGCCAGGTCCCAGTCGCTGCGGGCGGCATCCAGGGCACGGGCGCTGGCCGTGTGCAGGCTCACCGGGTGGCCCAGGGCGTGCTCGGCCAGTTCCGCCACGGCCGGGTCGGCGCGCAAAGGTGTGGGTGGTGCGTCGCCCCCGGCAGCGCTGCCCAGGCCCGCCAGTGCCAGCGTGGCCGGTGTCAGGGGCAGTACCGAGATGCCCTGGTCGGGGCCCAGGCCGCACAGGATCAGTTGCGGCTCGTCTGCCGAGCCGATGGCCGACACCTCGGGCACGCCACTGGCCGTGGGGCCGGGCGCGAATTCGGGCACCACGCGGGACACGCGCCGGCCGGCAGCCTCCAGGGCCTGCAGGTGGGCGCGCAGCCAGGCGCGGTCGCACACGGCGACCCATACCGGCACGCCGGCCTGGGCGCCCGGTTGCAGCGCAAAGTGCAGTTGGGCCGGGTCGTCGAGCAGGCGGTCTTCGAGCAGGCCGTCCAGCACCGAGCGCAGGCGCGGTGTCTGCTGGCTGGCACCCAGGGGCAGGCCGGGCGGCAACTGCACTTTCTGCCAGGAGAGCGCCTCTATCGGCACCACGGCCACGACCTCGCCGGGGCGTGCGGTCTCGGGCAACAGGGCCGCCTCGGCCAGCGCATGGCGCTGGGCGGTGTGCCCGTCCGCCGTCAGCGTATAGCCGTACTGGGTCGATAGCCCCGGAGGGGTGGGCGGCAGGGAGAGTATCAGCGTGCTCATGGGCGGGTAGTGCGGGTCATTTTAGGCGGTGGCTCCTGTGCTGCGCGCATTCAGCGCAAGCTCTGTTGCGCCGGAGCGGCAGTATCCCGGTCGAAGGCGCCGCGTTCCCGCCACAGCGTCGTCACTTCCAGGCCCAGTTTGCGGACCAGTGAGCGCTCGTCCACGGTGGTGTTGTCCATGCGCAGCCGGCCCCGCACCTCGAAGTAGGCCGAGGCGATGGCCAGGTCATTGGTCTCGAACGGGACTTTGCCCAGCGCCTCGACCACTTCGGCCATGGAGCGGAAATGCTTCGACTCGCGGGCCTGCACCAGCTTCTGGGCGCCGGCCATGTCCAGCCCGTCGATGGCGGCCCAGACCACGTCGATGCCGGCGGTGTTGAGATTGACCGGCGTGCGCACCGGCAGGATGGTGACATGGGGCAGCAGCGCCGCGATGGTCGGCGGCGACAACCCCAGCCAGCCCAGCTGCGACACCGTCTGGGGCATGAGGGGGGCGCTGCCATCGGCCCCCGTGCGGGCCTGGGCCTTGCGCAGGTTCTCCACCAGCAACGCCAGCTCCTGCGAGGGCAGCCCCAGCCGCTCGAACAGGCGGGTGAACTGTTTCAAGGCCCCGGCCTGCACCTGCCCGCCTTCGGCCAGGCTGGTGATGTTCAGGCGCGATTGCAGGTCGGTGATCTGGCCCGAGAGAAAGGCATCGGTGGTGTCGGTGCTGGCGTCGTCCACCTGGGCCACGCCGCGCTCGGCCGCGAGGAAGCTGGACAGCCGGGCTTCCTGCAGCGGCACGGACCAGGGCTCGGCCAGGTGGTCGGCGCCGCCGGCACGGCCATCCTCGCGCAGGATCAGGCGCGACCAGTCCAGCGCCCCGACCAGGATCCAGGCGGCCTGCACGCGGGCGCGCTCGGCGGTCTCGACCTCGATGGCGCGCCATTGCTGCCACAGGGAGGCGGCGGCGAAGGTGGCCACGAGCGTGACGGTGAGCATGGCCGCCAGCAGCGCCGCGCCGCGCTGGGCCCGCGCTGGCCGTTGCCGGGTGTGCGGTGTGCGGCGCATCAGGTGCGTCCTCCGCCCAGGGTCGGGTTGACCCAGTCGCGCACCACGGCGCCGCTCAGCGCCTGGCCGGAAGACAGGGTGACCTGTACCCGCACCCCGTCGGGGAGGGCGGTGGCCGGGCTGCCCGGGGTCTGGCCGGCGCTCGACAGCGGGTTGGACCAGGCGCCGCCGCGGAAATAGAACAGCTGCCAGCTGCTGATGCGCACCAGGCTGATTTCGTAGCGTCGGGCCTGTTCGTCGGGCGTGCGCGCCCACTGCTCGGCCAGTTGCCAGGCCTGCTGCCATTCGGTGCGGTTGCGCACGGGCGGGGATTGCCAGCGCACCCATTGGCCTCCCCCTTCCACGCCCGGCATGTCGCGCCGGGTCCAGGCCACCACCAGCGCGCCCTCGTCGGGCACGGCCGTGGTGCGGCGCGTGATGCGCAGCACCTGCCCGTCCCAGTCCATCGGGGTGGTGTTGGCCAGCGGCAGGATGGCATCGAGATCGGCGCCCCATTGCGCCAGGGCCGACTGGATCACCAGCATCTCGTCGGCGCGCTGGCGCGTCTGCTCCTGCGCGCGCACCATGCCATCGATGCCACGCCAGCTCATGATGGCCAGGATGGACATCAGCGCAATCGCGACCAGCAGCTCGATCAGCGTAAAGCCGGCCAGGGCGGTCGGCGGTGTGCGGTGCTTGCGGCCTGGCACGGCCAGCCGCTGGGTGGGGGGCGTCAGCCTGCAAGCCATGTTCAATAGCGCCCCAGGATGGTCGAGATGCGCAGGATGGAGTTTTCCCCGTCGAGCACCTGGGCATCCACGCGCCGAAAGCTCGGGTTGGGCGTGGGCCGCACGATCAGGCGCACATCCAGGCGCCGGCCCGCCTGCTCGCAGGGCTGGGTGCTGTCGCCGACGCTGGGCATCTGGCGCGAGAGGCGCATGCGCACCAGCTCGTTCTCGGCGCACAGCTGCGCCAGCACGATGTCGGACTGGCGCAGCGCATTGCGCGTGAGGGCATTGGTGGACTGCAGCCCGGCCATCAGCGCAATCGCCACGATGCTCAGGGCCACCAGCACCTCCACCAGCGTAAAGCCCTGCTGGTGTGTGTTCAGGGGGGCGCGGGTCATTGCACCGACTCCACGCTGAAAGGCCGCAGCCCGTCCGTCACCACGCGCAGGGCCTGGTCGGGATGGTCCTGGTGCGTGAGCAGCACCTGCTGCGCACCGATCACCGGCTCGGGCCCGAGCAGCAAAACGGCATTGCCCCGCACCAGGGTGCCACTCGCCAGCCACCGGTGCGGCAGGGCATCGGGCGGCAGCCCCTCGAAATTGAAACCTTGCGGCCCACCGCGCCAGCGCACCGGCACGCCACTGGCCCGCGACTGCGCCCGCCCCGACTCCAGCAGGGCCGCCAGCCGCGCCGCCTCCCGCTCCAGCTGCGTCTGCCCGTTGTCGCGCAGCGCCAGCGAAATACCCGCCGTCGCCAGCGCCATGATGCTGATGACCACCAGCAATTCGAGCATGGTGAATCCGCTCGCACGGCGTGTCATGGGCTTACCCAGCACTGATGGACGCGCATTGCGCGGCTCCAGAAGTCATGGTGGCGACGGAGTTCCTTTTCAGGGCGAAAAGAGGGTTCCATGGGGCATGGTTGCAACGGTCGCGGCGCCGCCCGAGGGCGTGCGGCCGCCGCGCCGGGCCGCCCCAAGCAAGGCCCGGCCCCCTCGGGGGGCAGGGAGCGACACGCCAGTGCGCGACCGTGGGGGTCACGGCTACTGCCAACTGCCGATATCGGCATCCTTGCCTTCGCCGCCCGACTGTCCATCGGCACCGAAGGACATCACGTCGATCTCGCCCTTGATGCCGGGGTTCAGGTACTGGTAGGGGCGGCCCCAGGGGTCGTTGTTGAGCTTTTCGAGGTACAGCTTCCAGTTGCCGGGGATGGGGCCGGACGTGGGCTTGGCCACCAGCGCCTGCAGGCCCTGTTCGGGCGTCGGGTAGCGCTGGTTGTCCAGCCGGTACAGCTTGAGCGCCTGCATGATGTTGGTGATGTCGGTCTTGGCGGCGGTGCTGCGCGCGTCGTCGGCGCGGTCGAGCACGTTGGGCACGATCAGCGCTGCCAGCACGCCGATGATGACCACCACCACCATCAGCTCGATCAGGGTGAAGCCCCGGGCCAGGCTGCGGCGTGCGCAGCGCAGGGAGGAGGGTGAGGACAGGAAAGAGAGGGTGTTCACTGCAGGCGGTCTCGCTAGGGTCGTATCGGGTGAATCATAATCCCCGCATGGTGACCAATTCATACAGCAAATGGGGCGTGCGCCTGGGGACTCTGGCGCTGTGGGCTGCGGCGGGCGCCAGCGTGGTCTATTGGGGGCTGCGCCTGTCGAACCGGCCGGTCGCGCAAACCGTGCCGGCTGCGGCGTCCATGGCGGCGATACCCGATGCCCAGGCGGTCGCGCGCGCACTCGGGGCCATGCCCGCTGGCGCGGTGGTGGCCGTGGCGGCGCCGGTGGCCTCGCTGGCCAGCCGGTTTGCCTTGATTGGCGTGCTGTCCGGGCGCCACAGTGGCGGCGGCGCCGCGCTGATCGCGGTGGACGGCAAGCCCGCCAAGCCATTTCGCGTCGGGACCGTGGTGGATTCCGGCATGGTCCTGCAGGCGCTGAGCCCGCGCCAGGCCCAATTGGGGGCCGATGTCGGTGGCCCGGCCATGCTCACGCTGGACATGCCGCGCAAGAACTGACCCCGAAGGGCGGGCAGGCGCCGGTGCGAATCCGGCGCTTTCAGGGCTTGCTTCTCCTTACCGTGCTGGCTGTTGGTATTTTGCCACTCTAGGGGCGGTCCCTGGGGCTTCGCAACAGGCTCTTACCTCAGCTGCACTGTATTCCACTCACCCCAGGCGGGGGCATGCACGGGCCATTGGTCGGCCTGTGGCGTGGCATCTTCTCCATGGCGCAGCAACCAGTCCACGCAGCGGGCCACGCCGGCATGGGTGAGCCACACCGCATGGGCCAGGCCGGCGGCCTGCGCCGCAGCCCGCGCGCCGTGCAGGGCATGGGCCACGCGCTCCAGCATGTCCGCCAATGGTTCGCCGCCGCCGGGGCGGTGGTGGGCGAAGTCGGCAGTCCAGGCATCGATGTCGGCCTTGGCGAGGCTGTTCCAGGTGCGGCCCTCCCAGGCGCCGAAATCCATCTCGCGCAGCCGGGCGTCGGGCAGCGGTTGCCAGTCGGGGCGGGCCACCTGCACGGCCTGGGCCAACTGCACACACCGTTGCAGGGGTGAATGCCAGACGAGTGCGGGGCCCGGCAGGGCCTGGCCCAGACGCTGGGCGCAGGCCTGGGTAGGGGCGCGTTCGGCGGGCATGTCCAGCATGCCGTAGCAGGTGCCCGGGGCGACCAGCGGCGGCGCGTGCCGCACCAGCCAGAGCTGCACGTCGCGGCCCTCAGCCATGCCCCAGGGCCAGCGCGGCGCCCAGGTAGAAGCCGATCTCGCCGATTTGCTGCGTGGCGCCCAGGCAGTCGCCGGTGAAGCCCTGCAGGCGCCGAGCAAACCACCGGGCCATCCAGGCCGCGCCCAGCGCGCTCAGCGTGAAGGCAGCGAGGCTGATGGCCGTGGAACTCCAGAACCAGGCCAGCGCCAGCGGGGCCACGCACCAGGCGGCAGCCACCAGCAGTGCCGTGCCGGTGATCTGGTCGGCCAGCGGCTTGCTCTTGGAGCGCACGGTGTCGCCCACATGCAGCAGGCGGCGCACGATGAACAGCGGCCACAGGCGCGACAGCACATGCCCGCCCACCAGGGCCGCCAGCGCCGTGGTCAGGCCGTGCACGCCGAGCAGCGCCAGCAGGCTCACCTTGGCCAGCAAGGCCAGCACCAGCGCCATGGCACCGAAGGCACCGACGCGCGAGTCCTTCATGATGTCCAGCGCCCGTTCGCGGTCATAGCTGCCGCCCAGACCGTCGGCCACGTCGGCCAGGCCATCCTCATGGAAGCCCCCGGTGAGCAGCACCGTGGCCACGGTGCAGAACACGGCTGCCACGGCCGGGCCCAGCGGGTTGGGCGCCAGGGCCAGTGCCAGCGCCGCATACACCCCCGCCGCCACGGCCGCCGCGAGCCAGCCCACGCCCGGCAGGTGGGCGGCGCTGGCGCGCAGCATGGCGGGGCTGAAGCCCACCCAGCCGGCCAGCCGCCCGGTGACCGGGATGCGGGTGAAGAACTGCACGGCCAGCAGGTAGTGGCGCAGGGCTTGCATGGGGGGCGCTGTGCGGGCCTGGGGGCTATTTGGCGCGCAGGAACAGGCGGTAGGCCGGGTTCAGCGTTTCTTCCACATAGGGGTAGCCCAGGGTGGCGAGGAAGGCGTCGAAGGTGGCCGAGTCCTCGGGCGGTACCTGCATGCCCACGAGGATGCGGCCATAGTCCGCGCCCTGGTTGCGGTAGTGGAACAGGCTGATGTTCCAGGTCGGCTGCATCAGGCTCAGAAACTTGAGCAGCGCGCCCGGCCGCTCGGGGAACACGAAGCGCAGCAGGCGCTCGTCCTGCGCCAGCGCGGAGTGCCCGCCCACCAGGTGGCGCAGATGCTCCTTGGCCAGCTCGTCGTGCGTGAGGTCCAGCGCACCGAAGCCGTGCTCCGTGAAGATCTGTGCGAGCTTTTGCGACTCGCCCTTGCCCTGGGCCGTGAGGCCCACGAACACATGCGCCTCGGCCGCGTCGCTGATGCGGTAGTTGAACTCGGTCACGTTGCGCGGGCCGCCGGGCAGGGCGCCCACCACCTCGCAAAAGCGCCGGAAGCTGCCGCGCTCCTCGGGGATGGTCACGGCCAGCAGGGCTTCGCGCTCCTCGCCCACCTCGGCGCGCTCGGCGACGAAGCGCAGGCGGTCGAAGTTCATGTTGGCGCCGCACAGGATGGCGGCGTAGGTCTCGCCCTCGGTCTGGTGCGTTTCCACGTACTGCTTGATGGCCGCCACCGCCAGCGCGCCCGAGGGCTCGACGATGCTGCGCGTGTCCACGAACACGTCCTTGATCGCGGCGCAGACGGCATCGGTGTCCACGGTGATGAATTCGTCCACCAGGCCGCGGGCGATGCGGAAGGTTTCCTCGCCCACCAGCTTGACGGCCGTGCCGTCGGAGAACAGGCCCACATCGGCCAGGGTGACACGTTCGTGCGCGCGTACCGACTGGATCATGGCGTCCGAGTCGTTCATCTGCACGCCGATGACCTTGATCTCCGGGCGCACGGCCTTGATGTAGTTGGCCACGCCGCTCACCAGGCCGCCGCCGCCGATGGCCACGAACACCGCGTCCAGGCGGTTGCTGCCCAGGCGCTGCAACTGGCGCAGGATCTCCATGGCAATCGTGCCCTGGCCGGCGATCACGTCCGGGTCGTCGAAGGGGTGCACGAAGGTCAGGCCTTCCTTGGCCTGCAGTTCGGCAGCGTGCTGGTAGGCGTCGGAATAGCTCTCGCCATGCAGCACCACCTCGCCGCCCAGCGTGCGCACGGCATCCACCTTGACCTGGGGGGTGGTGGTGGGCATCACGATCACGGCGCGGGCGCCGAGCTTGCTGGCGCTCATGGCCACGCCCTGGGCATGGTTGCCGGCCGAGGCGCAGATGACGCCGCGCTGCAGCTGGCCGGGGGTGAGGTGCGCCATCTTGTTGTAGGCGCCGCGCAGCTTGAAGCTGAACACGGCCTGCTGGTCCTCGCGCTTGAGCAGCACCCGGTTGTTCAGGCGGCGGCTCAGGTCGCGGGCGGGTTCCAGGTCCGACTCGATCGCCACGTCGTACACGCGGGCGGTGAGGATCTTCTTGAGGTAATCGGCGGGGGTCAGGTCGTGGGTCATGGCAGGGGACAGGCTCCAGGCTCCCGGCTCGGGTGTGAGCGGGGCACACATCATAGATTTCCTGCGCCCGGGATGCAGGCGGTGCCGAGTGCCCCGTCCGGGCAAAAAAAAAGCCCCAGGCCGCAAAGCCCGGGGCTGAATCCATCCTTTGAGGAGATGGAGGAGACAATCGGCGCGTTGGAGGTGGTGGAACATTTCCAGCACCTGTCCCTTTTCGATAAAAGGGCAACGCATGGCGCAATATTAGCGCGAAGGATGCTGCGATGCAGCAAAATCCACCGACTTTTTTTGGAGTGGCCTGCCCATTTCGTGAAAAAAGCCACGTTTTTTGATGAATCACCGAGGAGAAACACACATGGAATGCACAGTCAGCTGGACCGGCGGCGCCGGAACCCGCTCGGGAATGGGGTTCGTGGCGGAAACCGGCAGCGGCCATGTCCTGGCGATGGACGGCGCGCCCGACAGCGCCAACCCGGCCAATGGCGGGCAGAACCTGGCACCCCGGCCCATGGAGACCGTGCTGGCCGGCACGGGGGGCTGCACAGCCTACGATGTGGTGCTGATCCTCAAGCGCGGGCGCCACGACGTGCGCGGCTGCAGCGTCAAGCTCACCTCCGAGCGCGCCGAGGTCGATCCCAAGGTGTTCACCCGGATCCACATGCAATTCACCGTGACTGGCAAGGGCATTCCCCCCGCCGCCGTGGAGCGCGCGATTGCCATGAGCCACGAAAAATACTGCTCGGCCAGCATCATGCTGGGCAAGACGGCCGAGATCACCACCGGCTTCGAGGTGGTGGAAGCCTGATACGCCTGGCGCCACCCATGAAGTGGGCGCGCCCAAGGCGGCTCAGGGGGGCTTAAATGCGGTGTGCCGTGGTCGTCATCACCTTGGCGGCGGCCCGCATCAGTGCCTGGACCGGCGGTGGCAAGACCGTGGCGCCTTCGGCCAGGGCCTGTGCCGCGTGGCGCTCCTCGTCGTCCTTCATGCGTGCCACCACAGCGCGCGAGGCCAGGTCCTGTGCCGGCAGGCGCGCCAGGTGCCCCTGCAGGTGGGCCGCCACCTGGTTCTCGGTTTCCGCCACGAAGCCCAGGCTCACCCGGTCACTGACCTTGGCCGCCACGAGGCCCAGTGCGAAGGCCCCGGCAAACCACAGGGGATTGAGCACGCTGGGGCGGGCGCCCAGGGCGTCGAGCCGCTCCCGGGTCCAGGCCAGGTGGTCGGTTTCCTCGCGCGCGGCCTCCAGCAAGTGGCCGCGCAGGCGGTCGTCGCGGGTGACGGCCGCCTGCGCGGTGTACAGCGCCTGCGCGCAGACTTCGCCCACGTGGTTGACGCGCATCAGGGAGCCTGCCAATTCACGCTGCGCAGGGGTCATGGCACCCTCCGCGTGGCCGGCGGCGGGGGAGGTTTGCGAGGCGCGCGGTGTGGCAAAAAGGGTGCGCAAGGCGTTGTCGGCGACAGTCAAGAAGGCGTCCATGGCAGGCGGGGGTGAGGATGGATGTGGAAACATGTGTTGCAAATCGACACGAATGGGTGCGGGCCAAAAAACGGCCGAAAGGCACTTCGCTGGTGCATCGGTGGTGGATTTTGCCGGGGTGCACTGAAATGTTGCAACACTGCAACGAAATCTCCCTTTCGGCTCGATTGTGGGTGAATTCCTTTGCGAAACGGGGCGGCCTCTGGTGCAATAAGAACAACTTCCCCACCAGGAGGTTGGCCCGGGGAACCGGCGGGACTGAGCAGGTGCAAGGCACTCCTAGACCCCCCGTACCGGCGCCCTATGTTTAACCTTGGAGTAACTCGCAATGAAAAAATCCCTGATTGCCCTGGCTGTGCTGGCTGCTTCCGGCGCTGCAATGGCTCAATCGTCCGTGACTCTGTTCGGTATCGTCGACGCGACGTATGCCTACGGTAACGGCAGCGTTGCTAACCGCTCGCAACTGACGAACTCCGGCTACAACAGCAGCCGCCTGGGTTTCCGCGGCGTTGAAGACCTGGGCGGTGGCCTGTCTGCTTCGTTCTGGCTGGAAGCCGGCCTGGTCAACGACGACGGTCGTGGCGGCGGCACCAACACCAACAACCAAGCCACCGGTGGCAACAGCAACGGCGGCCTGACGTTCAACCGTCGTTCGACCGTCAGCCTGAACGGCGGCTTCGGTGAACTGCGTCTGGGCCGTGACTACACCCCCCAATTCTGGAACCTGACCGTGTTCGATCCGTTCGGCACGAACGGCGTTGGCACGACCCAAACGCTGAACTCCAGCCTGGGTGGCCCAACCACCGTGCGCGCTTCGAACGCCATCGGCTACTTCCTGCCCCGCAACCTGGGCGGTTTCTACGGCCAAGTGCAGTACTACCTGGGTGAAAACCTGAGCAACGTTGCCAACAAGAAGGACGGCAACGGTCTGGCACTGCGCGCTGGCTGGGCCAACGGTCCTGTGAACGTGGCAATGGCCGTTTCGCAAACCAAGTTCCTGAACGCCGACATCAAGGCCTGGAACCTGGGTGGCCAATACGACTTCGGCTTCGGCAAGCTGCTGGCCCACGTCAACCGCGACGACGTCAAGAACGGCAACGAAGGCACCGGCTGGCTGATCGGTGGTCTGATCCCCGTCGGCGCTGGCGAAATCCGCGTTGCTTACTCCACCTACGAAATCGAAGTTGCCAACGCAGCTGACCCACGTAGCAACAAGTTCGCTCTGGGCTATGTGCACAACCTGTCGAAGCGCACCGCCGTGTACGCTACCGCAGCTGCTGTGAAGAACAAGAACGGCGCCGCTCAAGCTCTGAACGGTTCTGTGACTGCAGCTGGCCGCAACTCCAGCGGTTACGACTTCGGTATCCGTCACAGCTTCTGATATTGACGGCTGGCTATATGCCAGCCATCAATGGATGAATACAAAAAAGCCGCCTTCGGGCGGCTTTTTTTATTGCCATTGCAGATTCGTTTTATGGTGTTGCGCGGTGGATTTGCGCGCGTGCTGCAAAGGGGTGGATATTTTCCGGTGAAGTCGTGGATATCCTACTCTTGCGTGCTCAGGGCGCAACCCAGCGTTTGGCCGTGTGTTGGGTGCAATGGCGCGGTGATGCCCGCAATAGGGGCGCGGCGCGGGTCGAAGGGGCAAAGCTGCGGGCCAAGGGCGCGTATCGGTGCAAATGCCCTGATCCAGGCCCTGTCGTGCCTGTTGATCCATCACCTGTTGGCGCAATCGGCCCGTGCGGTGTTGGCACTTTACTTGCATGTCAATGCGCTTCATCGGGGCATAAATAGTCCCTCGGGGAGGGGCGGGATTCAGGGATTTCCCGTTGGCCGATGGCCGCTATTTACTGCATAGTAAAACTTTTACATTGTTGAAGAGGTTTCATGAAACTCAATCTCAGCCTGCTGTCGATTGCCGCAGCTGCCGCCATGCTGATGGCCACGGGTGCTAATGCCAAACCATTCAAATGGGCGAGCCAGGGCGAAATCGCCACGTGGGATATTCATTCCCAAAACAACGCGCTGCAAAACGGCATCCATGCCAATGTGTACGAGAGTCTGGTGTACTACAACAGCAAGACTTTCGAGGTGGAGCCTGTGCTTGCCACGGCCTGGAAGGAAGTGACCCCCACGCAGGTGCGTTTCACGCTGCGCCAGGGCGTCAAGTTCCATGATGGTTCGGCGTTCACTGCCGACGATGCCGTGTACTCGCTGCAGCGCGCCATGGCCAAGACCTCCAACTTCACGCCCTACGTGCAGGGCATCAGCAAGGTCAACAAGGTCGATGCGCAGACCGTTGACGTCATCCTGACGGCGCCCAACCCCGTGCTGCTGCGCCAGATGACCGAGCTGCGCATGATGAGCAAGGCCTGGGCCGAAAAGAACAAGTCCGTGGAACCCAAGGACATCAAGGGAACGGACGAGAACTTCGCCCACCGCAACGCCATGGGCACGGGGCCCTATACGCTCGACTCCTGGCAGCCCGACGTGAAGATGGTGTTCAAGCGCAACCCCAACTGGTGGGGCAAGATGGACGGCAACGTGACGGAGATCGTCTACACCCCCATCAAGTCGGCCGCGACCCGCATCGCCGCCCTGCTCTCGGGTGAGGTGGACATGGTGCTCGACCCCGCTCCCCAGGATCTGGGCCGCCTGCGCCAGGACGCCAACCTGAAGGTGATCGACGGCCTCGAAAACCGCACCATCTTCCTGGGCATGGACCAGTTCCGCGACGAACTGCCAGGCTCCAACGTCAAGGGCAAGAACCCCCTCAAGGATGTCAAGGTGCGCAAGGCCCTGTACCAGGCCATCGACACCGCCGCGCTGGAGCGCGTCACCCTGCGCGGCCTGGGCAAGCCCACCGGCACGCTCGTCGCACCGCAGGTGGCCGGCTACACCGAAGCCGTGGGCAAGCGCTTCCCCTACAGCGTCGATGCTGCCAAGAAGCTGCTGGCCGAAGCCGGCTACCCCGAGGGTTTCGAAGTCGACTTCGCCTGCCCCAACAACCGCTACATCAATGACGAAGCCGTCTGCCAGGCCGTCACCGCGATGTGGTCGCGCATCGGCGTGAAGGCCAAGCTGCGCACGCTGCCGCTGGTGACCTACTTCCCCATGATCCAGCGCAACGAAGCCAGCATCTACATGCTGGGTTGGGGCGTGCCGACCTTCGACGCGCTGTACAGCCTGCAATCGCTGGTGCGCAGCGTCGGCCAGGGCGGCGACGGCAATTACAACGTGGGCCGCTACAGCAACCAGCGCATGGACTACCTGGTGGACCGCGTCAAGGCCGAGACCGATGCCCCCGTGCGTTCGCGCATGATGACCGAGGCGCTGCAACTGTCCAACGACACGGTCTCGCACATTCCTCTGTACGACCAGGTGATCCCATGGGCCGTGAAGAAGAACATCGAGCTGGTCCACCGCGCCGATAACCGCGTGGACATGCGTTTGGTCAAGGTGAACTGATCTATCCTTGCAGATGGAGAGCAAGGGCCTTCCGGCCTTTGCTCTCCTTGGTTTTTTTCGACACGATCCCCACGAGCGCCGCGCCACCAAAAGTGGCCAAGGCGTCCCATCGAATACACACTCGACTCTCTGATGCTTGCCTTTATTTTGCGCCGCCTGATCCAGGCCGTGATCGTCATGGTCGCCGTGGCCTTCATCTCCTTCATGCTGTTCCAGTACGTCGGAGACCCCGTGGTGTTCTTGCTGGGCCAGGACGCAACCCCCGACCAGATCCGCGAACTGCGCGTGGCGCTGGGCCTGGACAAACCCTTCTTCGTGCAGTTCGGCCACTTCCTCGTGAATGCCGCACAAGGTGAATTCGGCCTGAGCCTGCGCCAGGGCGCCAAGGTCTCGCGCCTGATTGCCGAGCGCTTTCCCGCCACCCTCGAACTGGCCCTGGTCGCCGCCGTGCTGGCCCTGGTGATCGGCGTGCCCATGGGCGTGTATGCGGCGTTGAAGCGCGGCACCTTCACCAGCCAGCTGTTCATGACGCTGTCTCTGCTGGGCGTCTCGCTGCCCACCTTCCTGATCGGCATTCTGCTGATCCTGGTCTTTGCCGTGCACCTGGGCTGGTTCCCGAGCTTCGGGCGCGGCGAGGTCGTGCAGATGGGCTGGTGGAGTACCGGCCTGCTCAAGGCCAAAGGCTGGCACCACATCATCCTGCCGGCGGTGACGCTGGCCATCTTCCAGCTCACGCTGATCATGCGCCTGGTGCGCGCGGAAATGCTGGAGGTGCTGCGCACCGACTACATCAAGTTCGCACGCGCCCGCGGCCTGTCCAACCGGGCCATCCACTTCGGCCACGCGCTCAAGAACACGCTGGTGCCCGTGATGACCATCACCGGCCTGCAGCTGGGCGGCCTGATCGCCTTCGCCATCATCACCGAGACCGTGTTCCAGTGGCCGGGCATGGGCCTGCTGTTCATCCAGGCCGTGACCTTTGCCGACATCCCCGTGATGGCCGCCTACCTGTGCCTGATCGCCCTGATCTTCGTGGTCATCAACCTGGTGGTGGACCTGCTGTACTTTGCAGTGGACCCCCGTCTGCGCGTGGGCAAGGCCGGAGGCCACTGACATGCAGGCTCCCCGACTCAAGGCGGGCGGCCGGGCCTTTGCGCACATCGCCCACTTCCATCCGGAGCTGACGGCCCTGCGCCGCGACCTGCACGCGCACCCCGAGCTGGGCTTCGAAGAGGTCTACACCGGTGCCCGGATCAAGGAGGCGCTCAAGGTCTGCGGCGTGGACGAGATCCACGACGGCATCGGCCGCACCGGGCTGGTGGCGGTGATCCGCGGGCGCAGCACGGCCAGCGGCTCCATGGTGGGCCTGCGTGCCGACATGGACGCGCTGCCATTGACCGAGCACAACGACTTCTCCTGGAAGTCCTGCAAGCAGGGCCTGATGCACGGCTGCGGCCATGACGGCCACACGGCCATGCTGGTGGGCGCCGCGCGCTACCTGGCCGAGACGCGCAATTTCGACGGCAAGGCCGTGCTGGTGTTCCAGCCCGGCGAGGAAGGCTTCGCCGGTGCCCGTGTGATGATGGAAGACGGCCTGTTCGAGCGCTTCCCTGTGCAGTCGATCTTCGCCATGCACAACTGGCCGGCCATGGCGCCCGGCACGGTGGGCCTGAACTCCGGCGCCATGATGGCGGCGGCCGACCGCATCACCATCGAGATCACCGGCCGCGGCGGCCATGGTGCGCATGCCTACCAGACGGTGGACGTGATGCTCGTGGCCGCGCACATCATCACCGCCGCGCAGACCATCGTCTCGCGCAACGTGCGCCCGCTCGATGGCGCCGTGGTCAGCCTGTGCGCCATGCAGGCCGGTGACCTGGGGGCCTTCAGCGTGCTGCCGGGCTCGGCCACGCTGGTGGGCACCGTGCGCACCTTCAACCCCGTGGTGCAGGAGATGGTCGAAAAGCGCCTCAAGGAGCTGTGCAGCGCGATCGCGCTGGGCTTCGGTGCCACCGCCACCGTGCACTACGAACGCATCTACCCGGCCACCATCAATTCCGAGGACGAGGCGCTCTTCGCGGGCAACGTGGCCGAATCGCTGATCGGCGCCGACCACGTGGTGCGCGACCTGGAGCCCAGCATGGGCGCCGAGGACTTCTCCTTCATGCTGCAGGACAAGCCCGGGGCCTACCTGCGCATAGGGCAGGGCACGGGCGCCAGCGGCAGCGCGCTGCACAACAGCCGCTACGACTTCAACGACGACATCCTGCCGCTGGGCGCTGCGCTGCATGCCAGCCTGATCGAGCAGGCGATGCCACTGCCCACGCTCTGACGGAGCACCAGGTACCGGCGCCTTTTTTCCCCTTGTACCGCCACCCCCTTTCACCCACCAGGAGCATTGCATGACATTCCAGAAAAAAATCGCCATGACGGCCTTGTTTGCCGCGCTGGCTGCATCCAGCGTGGTGGCCCATGCGCAGACCATCCGCGTGGCCAACCAGGGCGATTCGCTGTCCATGGACCCGCACTCGCTCAACGAATCGCTGCAGCTGAGCGTCACCGGCAACGTCTACGAGCCGCTGGTCGGCCGCAACAAGGACCTGAGCCTGGCCCCGGCCCTGGCCACGAGCTGGAAGCAGACCTCCCCCACCGTGTGGCGCTTCGAGCTGCGCAAGGGCGTGCAATTCCATGACGGCACCCCCTTCACGGCCGACGACGTGCTGTTCAGCTTCGCCCGCACCCAGGTCGAGGGCTCGGACATGAAGAGCTACACCAACGACTTCAAGGAAGTGCGCAAGATCGACGACCACACCATCGAGATCGAGACCAAGAGCCCTTTCCCCATCCTGCCCGACGTCGTCTCGCTCGTGTACATGATGAGCAAGAAGTGGTGCGAGACCAACCAGGCCATGGTCCCCGTGGACCGCCGCAAGGGTGTGGAGAACGCGGCATCGTTCAAGGCCAACGGCACGGGCCCGTACCGCCTGCGCGAACGCCAGCCCAACGTGCGCTCGGTGTTCACGCGCAACGGCACCTACTGGGGCAAGATCGAAGGCAATGCCACCGAAGTGGTGTTCACGCCCATCGGCAACGATGCCACGCGCGTCGCGGCCCTGCTCTCGGGCGAAGTGGACGTGATGGAGCCGGTGCCCGTGCAGGACATCGACCGCGTCAACACCAGCGCCAACACCCGCGCCATCACCGGCCCCGAGCTGCGCACCATCTTCCTGGGCATGGACCAGAAGCGCGACGAACTGCTGTACTCCAACGTCAAGGGCAAGAACCCCTTCAAGGACAAGCGCGTGCGCCAGGCCTTCTACCAGGCCATCGACATCGAAGGCATCAAGAAGACCGTGATGCGCGGCGCTTCCAACCCGTCGGCATTGCTCGTGGGCCCCGGCATCAACGGCTTCCAGCCCGATGCCAAGCGCCTGCCCTACGACGTGGAAGCCGCCAAGAAGCTCATGGCCGAAGCCGGCTACCCCAACGGCTTCGAAGTCTCGATGAACTGCCCCAACGACCGCTATGTGAACGACGGGCGCATCTGCCAGACCGTGGCGGCCAACCTCTCGCGCATCAACGTCAAGATCAACCTGCAGGCCGAGACCAAGGGCACCTACTTCCCCAAGATCCTGCGCCGCGACACCAGCTTCTACATGCTGGGCTGGACGCCTGCCACCTACGACTCGCACAACGCCCTCAATGCGCTGGTGGCCTGCGTGGACGACAAGGGCACGGGCCAGTTCAACCTGGGTTCGTACTGCAACCCCAAGGTGGACGAGCTGACCAAGAAGATCCAGGCCGAGACCGACAAGGTCAAGCGCAACGCCATGATCAAGGAAGCCTTCGACATCCATGCCGCCGATGTGGGCACGCTGCCGCTGCACCAGCAGGCACTGGCCTGGGGCGTGAGCAAGAAGGTCACGCTGGTCCAGCTGGCCGACAACTTCATGCCCTTCAAGTGGATGAGCATCAAGTAACAGCCCCCGGCAGTTGAGTTAACAAGTCAGTTAGAGACGGACATTTCAGCAGACAGCCACCACGACCGCTACCCGCGCCGTGCGTGCTGTCTGCCCACTGGTTTCCCACAATGAAAACAACCCTTGCCCGCTGGTTTGACAGCGACGTTGGCTACAGCTTTCGCACATCGCCCATGGCGATGGTCGCGGCGGCGATCGCCCTGATATGCCTGTTTTGCTCCCTGTTTGCAGGATGGGTCGCTCCCCACAACCCCTTTGACCTGGCGACGCTGGAGCTCAGCGATGCACGCCTGCCCCCCGCCTGGATTGCGGAGGGCTCCATGAAATACCCCCTGGGCACCGACGACCAGGGGCGCGACATTCTCTCGGCGCTGATCTACGGCGCCCGCATCTCCCTGGTGGTGGGCTTCGCCTCGGTGCTGCTGTCCGTGGTGGTGGGTGTGGCCTTCGGCCTGCTGGCCGGTTTCCGTGGCGGCTGGATCGACGCGGTGCTCATGCGCCTGTGCGACGTGATGCTGTCCTTTCCCGCCATCCTGGTGGCCCTGCTGATCGCCGGCGTCGGCCGGGCGCTGTTCCCGAATGCCCACGAGTCGCTGGCCTTCGGGGTGCTCATCATCTCGATCTCGCTCACCGGCTGGGTGCAATACGCACGCACCGTGCGCGGCTCCACCCTGGTCGAGCGCAACAAGGAATACGTGCAGGCCGCCCGCGTCACGGGGGTCTCGTCGCTGCGCATCATGCGCAAGCATGTGCTGCCCAACGTGATGGGTCCGGTGATGGTGCTGGCCACCATCCAGGTGGCCACCGCCATCATCACCGAGGCCACGCTGTCCTTTCTGGGCGTGGGCGCACCGCCCACCTCGCCATCGCTGGGCACGCTGATCCGCATCGGCAACGATTACCTGTTCTCCGGCGAGTGGTGGATCACCGTGTTCCCCGGCGCCATGCTGGTGCTGATCGCTTTGTCCGTGAACCTGCTCGGCGACTGGCTGCGCGACGCACTGAACCCGCGTCTGCGCTGAACGAGAAAAAGAAAAGCGGTATTCCCATGAGTCTTCTAGAAGTCAAAAACCTCGTTGTCGAATTCCCGAGCCGCCGCGGTACCCTGCGCGCCCTGGACGACATTTCCTTTTCCATTGCACCCGGCGAGATCCTGGGCGTGGTGGGAGAGTCCGGCGCGGGCAAGTCGCTCACCGGTGCGGCCATCATCGGCCTGCTCGAACCCCCGGGCCGCGTGGCCTCGGGCCAGATCCTGCTGGAGGGCCAGCGCATCGACAACCTCAGCAACGACCAGATGCGGCACATCCGGGGCCGGCGCATCGGCGCCATCTTCCAGGACCCGCTGACCTCGCTGAACCCGCTGTACACCGTGGGCCGGCAGCTCACCGAAACCATCCTCGCGCACCTGCCGGTGAGCGCCGCCGAAGCGCGCCAGCGCGCCATCTCGCTGCTGCAGGACACCGGCATCCCCGCCGCAGCCGAGCGCATCGACCACTACCCGCACCAGTTCTCGGGCGGCATGCGCCAGCGCGTGGTGATCGCCCTGGCCCTGGCGGCCGAGCCCAAGCTCATCGTCGCCGACGAGCCGACCACCGCCCTGGACGTTTCCATCCAGGCGCAGATCATCACGCTGCTCAAGAACATCTGCAAATCGCGCGGCGCCGCCGTCATGCTGATCACGCACGACATGGGCGTGATCGCCGAGACCTGCGACCGCGTGGCCGTGCTGTACGCCGGCCGCGTGGCCGAGATCGGCCCCGTGCACGATGTCATCAACAAGCCCTCCCACCCCTACACCAGCGGCCTGATGGCCTCCATCCCCGACATGGCGGTGGACCGTGAACGCCTGAACCAGATCGACGGAGCCATGCCCCGCCTCAATGCCATCCCCAAGGGCTGCGCCTACAACCCGCGCTGCCCCAAGACCTTCGACCGCTGCATGGTGGATCGCCCCGACCTGATGCCTGCCGGCTCCACCCGCGCGGCCTGCTGGCTGCACGCCCCTGCCACGGCGGAGGTGTCCGCATGAGCGCCGTGCCTTCCACCACCGCAAGCGCCGGCAAGGCCCTGGTGCAGGCGCATGACCTGGCCAAGACCTTCGATGTCTCCGCTCCCTGGCTCAACCGCATGATCGAGCGCAAGCCGCGCACCCTGCTGCATGCCGTGGACGGCGTGAGCTTCGAGATCGAAAAGGGCAAGACCCTGGCCCTGGTGGGCGAGTCCGGCTGCGGCAAGAGCACCGTGGCGCGCCTGTTGGTGGGCCTGTACGAGCCCACGCGCGGCGGCCTGACCTTCGACAACCAGGACGCCCACGCCGCCTTCAAGGGCAACGATGCGCGCGCCATGCGCCGGCGCATCCAGATGATCTTCCAGGACCCGTACGCCAGCCTGAACCCGCGCTGGCTGGTCGAGGACATCATCGGCGAGCCGCTGCGCGAGCACGGCCTGATCACCGACAAGGCCGAACTCAAGCAGCGCGTGGGCGAGTTGCTGAAGTCGGTGGGCCTGTCGCCGCTGGACATGGTCAAGTACCCGCACCAGTTCTCGGGCGGACAGCGCCAGCGCATCTCGATCGCGCGTGCTCTGGCCACCGAGCCCGAGTTCCTGGTGTGCGACGAGCCCACCTCGGCGCTCGACGTCTCGGTGCAGGCCCAGGTGCTCAACATCATGAAGGACCTGCAGCGCGAGCGCCACCTGACCTACCTGTTCATCTCGCACAACCTGGCCGTGGTGCGCCACGTGAGCGACCAGGTCGGCGTGATGTACCTGGGCCGCCTGGTGGAGCTGGCCGACAAGCACACCTTGTTCGACCATCCGCGCCATCCGTACACGCGCATGCTGCTCGATGCCATCCCCAAGATGCACGACACGGGCAAGGCGCGCACCCCCGTGCAGGGCGAGGTGCCCAACCCGCTCAATCCGCCGCCCGGCTGCGCCTTCAACCCACGCTGCCCGCATGTGAACGACCGCTGCCGCACCGAGCGCCCGCAGCTGCTGAGCATCGGTGGCATCCGCATCGCCTGCCACGCGGTGGAGGAAGGCCGCATCCAATAATTGCTCTGCGCGCAATACCAGGGGCTCCTTCGGGAGCCCTTTTCGTTGGAATGCCCATTCGGCCCGTTTCACGGCACTGTCATCTGGCGTTTCCACCATGGCTGCTTTTGACCAATGGCTGGGAGAGCACACATGGGTAAGGGAACGACGAGCGGGGCACGCTGGGTGCGCCGGGGCGCGGCAGCGCTGGCGGTGGCAGGCCTGCTGGCCGCCTGCGGTGGATCGGACGGCGGCGGGTCTCTGGACCTGACCATTCTTCACATCAACGACAGCCATTCCACCCTGGAGTCCAAGTCCAAGACGCTCAAGCTGTCTGCGGGCGGCACCGCTGCCGTGGACGTGGCCGTGGATGCGGGCGGCTTTGCGCGCGTGACGGCGGCAATCGCGGAGCTGGCCGGCCAATCCCCCAACGTGCTCAAGCTGCATGCGGGCGATGCGATCACGGGCACGCTCTACTTCAACCGCGCCGGCGCCGATGGCGAGGCCGACGCAGCACTGATGAACACCGTGTGCTTCGACGCCTTCACGCTGGGCAACCACGAGTTCGACAAGGGGGACACCGGACTCAAGGGCTTCCTGGACCTGCTGAAAAAAGGCGCCTGCAAGACCCCGGTGCTCAGCGCCAACGTGAAGTTCGGCGCCAATTCGGCCCTGAACCCCAGCCGGGCTCCCGGCTACGTGAGCCCCTCCACCGTGGTGGAACGCGGCGGCCAGAAGATCGGCATCGTCGGCCTGACCATTGCGCAGAAGACCAAGGCATCGTCGAGTCCGGACCCGGACACCACGTTCGAAGACGAGGCCACGGCAGCCCAGCGCGAGATCGACCGCCTGCGTGGCCAGGGCATCAACAAGATCATCGTCATGAGCCACGTAGGCTATGACTACGACAAGCAGATTGCGGCCAGGCTCAGCGGCGTGGACGTGGTGGTGGGTGGCGACTCGCACACCCTGCTGGGCCCGGTCGGGCTGACCACGACCGCAGTGGGCAGCCCTGCCGGCGCCTACCCCACACGCGTAGCCGACAAGGACGGCAAGAACGTCTGCGTGGTGCAGGCCTGGGAATACTCGCAGGTGGTGGGTGAGCTCAAGGTGAGCTTCGACGGCAACGGCGAAGTCACGCAATGCAATGGCACGCCCCATGTGCTGATCGGCGACAACTTCACCATTGCCGGCAAGGCCGCCACCGATACCGAGAAGACCGCTCTGCGCGCCAGCGTGGCCGCCAGCGGCTTTCTGCGCATCACCCAGCCGTCCGCCGCCGCCACGGCCGTGCTCCAGCCCTACAAGGACAAGATCGCCGGCTTCAACGTGACCCAGGTCGCCTTCGCGCCGCAAGAGCTGTGCTCGCGCCGCGTGCCCGGCGGCGTGGGCTCGGTGGACTATGGCCGCTCCAGCGCGGCCTGCAACGCCGAAGGCAGCGTGAGCGCGCGTGGCGGTGACATCCAGCAACTGGTCGCCCAGGCCTACCTGGACGAAGCCAACCTCAAGTACGGCGGTGCCGACATCTCGCTGCAAAGCGGCGGTGGCGTGCGCATTGCGCTGCAAGGCCGGACAACGGCCGCCCAGGTGATCCAGGTGCTGCCTTTCGGCAACATGCTGTTCCGCCTGGACATCACGGGAACGGAGGTCAAAGGCATGCTGGAAGACGGCCTCGAAGCCGTGTACGGCCCCGGCGGTTCGTCGGGCCCCTACCCCTACACCGGCGGCCTGCGCTACGACGTGAATGCGCGTGCAGCCTTCGGCCAGCGCGTGACCCATATCGAGGTGCGAAACCCCGCCACGGGAAGCTGGGGCCCGCTGGACAATGCCAAAACCTACAGGCTTTTCGTGCTGAGCTTCAACGCCACCGGTGGCGACGGTTACAAGACCCTGGCCGCCGTGCCGGCCGCACGCCGCCTGGACATCGGCGTGCTCGATGCCGACGTGTTCTTCAGCTACATCGAAAAGCAGCCCAAGGATGCAGCCACCGGCCTGCCATCGCTCAAGCGCCTGCCGACCGAGCTGTACAGCACGCGCAACTTCACAGGACCGAACTGAGGGGTGGGGGCGAAAGCTCCCTGCCTGAACCCTGTACCGATGCCGGCCCCGCGCCGGCATTTTTCATGGGGCCTTCGATCCGGCGATCAGGTGTTCGCGCAGCGTAGCCAGGATCTCGTCGGACAGGGCCGGCCGCCCGGCGGCCGTGGCGCGCGCCAGCGCCAGTCCGCCGACCATGGTAGCCAGTATGTGCATGGCACGCGCCCGGCCTTGGGCACTGGGCTCGCCGTGATCCAGGCCTTCGAGCATGCGCGCAAAGCGCTCGATGTTGCGCTCGATCCCCTGCGCGAACACTTCGGACAACTCGCCGCCGGCCCGCGCCGCATCCACTGCCAGCGCTGCCGCAGGGCAACCCTCGCCCGGGTGGTCGCGGTGCTGCGGTGAGAGGTAGCTCGTCACCCGTGCGGCCAGGCCTGCGTCACCGCTGCCCATGTCCTGTCCCATGCCATCGAGCGGTGTGATCGTCCAGTCGAAGGCGCGTGCGCAGGCCTCGCGCACCAGCGCATCCTTGTTTTCGAAGTGCCGGTACAGGCCGCCATGGGTCAGGCCCGCGTCGCGCGTGATGTCGGCCACGCCAACGCCCGACACGCCGCGCTCCCGGTACAGGCGCGCGGCCGCATCCAGGATGCCCCGGCGGTTCTCTGCGGCCTGCGCCTTCGAGACTTTCATGGTGGAAACCTCTTTTTGATGATGGTCGTACGCAAAATACGCCAACGCACTTATGATGACGCCCGCAATCATAAATGCGCGGCCTGCGCCGCGCACTGAAAGGGTAACGCGATGGTGAATGAACACAAGGGAACGCAGCAACCGGGCCAGGGCTCGCGCCTGCCGCGCGTGGTGATCACGGGCATGGGGCTGGTCTCACCCCTGGGCGTCGGGGTGGAACTGGCCTGGCGCCGCCTGCTGGCAGGGGCGTCGGGCCTGCGCCGCCTGCCCGATGC
This sequence comes from Acidovorax sp., assembly GCF_034519795.1. Lineage (GTDB taxonomy): Bacteria > Pseudomonadota > Gammaproteobacteria > Burkholderiales > Burkholderiaceae_C > Acidovorax. The sequence goes on along the minus strand of NZ_JAXHOB010000020.1, from coordinate 808,024 downwards.
GGTGGTGGAGGGGCTGGCGGCCAAGGTCGGTGGCGCGGTGCCCACCAAGGAGCAGGACCCCGAAGGCGGCTGGGACCCCGACACTGTCGCCTCGTCCAAGGACCAGCGCAAGATGGACCGCTTCATCCCGTTCGCCCTGGGTGCTGCACAGCAGGCTCTCGCGCAGGCCGGCTGGGCGCCGACAGGAGAGGGGGAGCAGCAGCGCACGGCCACCGTGATTGCCTCGGGCATCGGGGGCTTCGGTGCCATTGCCGAGGCCGTGCGCACCACCGACACGCGCGGTCCGCAGCGCCTGTCGCCGTTCACCATACCGTCCTTCCTGGTCAACCTGGCGGCTGGCCAGGTCTCCATACGCCATGGCCTCAAAGGGCCCATCGGTGCTCCCGTGACGGCTTGCGCGGCCAGCGTGCAGGCCATTGGCGACGCCGCACGCATGATCCGCTGCGGCGAGGCCGACATTGCCGTCTGCGGCGGCACCGAGGCCACCATCGACCGCGTGAGCCTGGGTGGTTTCGCGGCGGCCAAGGCGCTGTCCACCGGCTTCGCGGAGCACCCCGAACAGGCCTCGCGCCCCTTCGACGCCGGCCGCGATGGCTTCGTCATGGGCGAGGGCGCGGGCATGCTGGTGCTCGAATCGCTGGACCACGCGCTGGCGCGTGGCGCCACGCCGCTGGCCGAGGTCGTGGGCTATGGCACTTCGGGCGACGCCCACCACATCACCTCCGGCCCGGAAGACGGCGATGGCGCGCGCCGCGCCATGGAGATCGCGCTGGCCCAGGCGGGCCTGGCGCCCAGCGAGGTGCAGCACCTCAATGCCCATGCGACCTCTACTTACGTGGGTGACCGGGGCGAACTCGCTGCCATCCGGCGCGTGTTCGGTACCGGCAAGTCGGTGGCCATCGCCTCCACCAAGGCGGCCACGGGCCACCTGCTGGGCGCTGCCGGTGCCGTGGCGGCCATCTTCACCACGCTGGCCCTGCGCGACCAGATCGTGCCCGGCACGCTGAACCTGGAGCAGCCCGATGAGCTGGCCGAGGGGCTGGACATGGTGGCGCTCAAGAGCCGACCGATGGCGCTGGAGCATGCCATGCTCAACGGTTTTGGCTTTGGCGGAGTCAACGCCACCCTGGTGCTCAAGCGCTGGGCACCGGCTGCTGCGTAGAAGGGAGCGGGCTGCCTACGCGTAGCGTTTGGCGCGCAGGTTCTCTTTCATCTGCTGCAGGATGGGTTGCAGCGGGCTGCCGATGCGCAGGGCCACGCAGGTGGCCAGCACGTCGATGATGAGCAGGTGCATGAGCCGCGACACCATGGGGCTGTAGCGGTCGTAGCCTTCGGGGTGGTCGGCGGCCAGGTGGATCTGGCAGGTGCTGGCCAGTGGCGAGCCGCTGGCCGTGATGGCGATGGTGGTCGCGCCGTTCTTGCGCGCGATGTCGGCCGCATCCATGAGGTCGCGCGTGCGCCCCGAATTGGAGACGATCACCAGGCAGTCGCCCGGGCCCAGCAGGGTGGCGCTCATCACCTGCATGTGGCCGTCGCTGGTGGCAATCGACGTGACCCCCAGGCGAAAGAACTTGTGCTGCGCGTCCTGGGCCACGATGCCGGAGTTGCCCACCCCATAGAACTCGATGCGCCGCCCGGTCTTCCAGGTGGCCGCAATCGCCTCGGCCGCGCGTTCCAGCGCCACGGTGCTGGCGGCATTGCGGTACTGCAAAAAGGCGGCCACGGCGTTGTCCACCACCTTGACCAGCACGTCGCCGGTCTTGTCGTCGGCGTCCACGCTGCGGTGGATGAAGGGCACGCCTTCGCTCACGCTGCCCGCCAGCTTGAGCTTGAAGTCGGCCAACCCGTCGTAGCCCATGCTGCGGCAAAACCGCACCACGGTGGGTTTGCTCACATGGGCGCGCTCGGCCAACTCGCGCACGGGCAGGCGCGCAAAGCTGCGCGGGTCGGCCAGCACGAGCTTGCCCACGCGCTGTTCGGCCGGGGCGAGCGACGACAGGGAGGCGGTGATGCGGTCGAGCATGTCAGCGGCGTCCCCGGCAGGGGAGCAAGGAGATGGTGTGGATCGGCGGATGCAAGGAATTGATGGTAACTGGGTTCCATCGATTTTGGTAACTTGGGTTCAACCCGCAGTCAGCCGCAGGAAGGTCCGCCGCATCTTGCTCAGGGAATGCGCGGGGTATCGGTGCTTGGTAGTACCGGCGGCCGACACAGCGATGCGGAATAATGGGGGCATGAACCAACTCGACGCCCTCAAACAGTTCACCACCGTGGTTGCCGACACCGGCGACTTCAAGCAACTGGCCCAGTTCCAGCCGCAGGACGCGACGACCAATCCTTCGCTGATCCTCAAGGCCGTGCAAAAGCCCGAATACGCCCCCTTGCTCACGGACACGGTGAATCAGTTCCGTGGCCGCCCGATGGACGAGATCATCGACCGCCTGATCGTGCGCTTCGGCCGCGAGATCCTGGACACGATCCCGGGCCGCGTCTCCACCGAAGTCGATGCACGCCTGAGCTTCGATACCGAGGCCACCATCACGCGCGGCGAGCGCATCATCGAGCTGTACCAGGCCGAGGGCATCCACATCGACCGCGTGCTCATCAAGGTTGCCGCCACCTGGGAAGGTATCCAGGCGGCCGAAAAGCTCGAGCAGCGCGGCATCCACACCAACCTGACCCTGCTGTTCTCGTTCTGCCAGGCGGTGGCCTGCGGCCAGGCCAAGGTGCAGCTGATCTCGCCCTTCGTGGGCCGCATCTACGACTGGTACAAGAAGCAGGCCGGCGCCCAGTGGGACGAGGCCGCGCGCTCGGGTGCCAATGACCCTGGCGTGCAGTCCGTCGCGCAGATCTACAACCACTACAAGCACTTCGGCATTGCCACCGAAGTCATGGGCGCGAGTTTTCGCAACACCGGCCAGATCACCGCGTTGGCCGGCTGCGACCTGCTCACCATCGCCCCCGATCTGCTGGCCCAACTGGCGGCCAGCGATGCACCGCTGGCGCCCGCACTCGATGCCGCGGCCGCCAAGGCGCTTGACCTGCCGGCGGTGAACTACGACGAGGCGGGTTTCCGCTACGCGCTCAACGAAGACGCCATGGCCACCGAGAAGCTGGCCGAGGGCATTCGCGGCTTTGCGGTGGATGCCGTGAAGCTCGAAAAGCTGATCCTGGCGGCCTGATTAGGTACATCCCCCTGAGGCGCTTCCGCGCCTTCACCCCTTCTCTCGAATTGCTGCGCAATTCGGCAAGGGGGACGCACCCAGCGCGGCGGGGCGGCCCTTGCGCGGGTGCACTGGTATGGAGCGCGCCAGTTTTGTCGGGCAAAGACGATGCGTTGAGCAGCAAGGAGCCCGCAGCACGCCTTACGTGCGAGGAGCTACCGCGCTGAGCGGCACCTTCAGGCCCACGCGCAGGCCATGCGGCGTCACCGGCTCCGCGAAGGTCTGGCCGGCGTGCTGCAACGCGATTTCCTCGACGATGGACAGGCCCAGGCCGCAGCCGCCGGGCTTGTCCGAGCCGCGCCAGAAGCGCGCGAACAGGTCGCGCAGGTGGGCGGGTGCCACGCCGGGCCCATCGTCTTCAACGGCCAGCGTGGCCAGGCCCGCACCCGCGATGTCCACCCGCACCGTCACTGTGGCGCCGTGGCCCGCGTAGTGCAGGGCGTTGTCGATGAGGTTGTTGAGCGCCTCGCGCAGCAGCAGCGGGTGGCCCTGCACGGCCAGTTGCTCCTCGCCTTCGTAGCCCAGGTCCACGCCGCTGGCCACGGCACGCGCGGCCCAGTCGCGGGCCACCTCGCGCGCCAGGGCCGGCAGGTCCAGGGTCTGCATGGCCACGCTGCTTTCCGAGCGCGCCAGTTGCAGCAACTGGTGTACCAGGTGGGCACTGCGCCGCGCGGCCGACAGCACTTTGTGCAGCCGCTCCTGAACGGCCGGCTCGTGGCTCTCGTGCAGTGCCAGTTCGGTCTGGCCGATCAGGCCCGCCAGCGGCGTGCGCAGCTGGTGGGCGGCATCGTTGAGGAAACGCTTTTCCTTGTGCTGGCCGCGCGCCACGGCCTCCAGCAGGGCGTTGATGGTGCTGGCCAGCGAGTGCACTTCCTGCGGCGCCGACGTCAATTCGATGGGCGGCAGGGGGTCGGTGGTGTTGCGCTTGCGTGCGCCGGCCTTTTCGATCTGCGCCTCCAGGCGCTTCAAAGGCTGCAGGCCGCGCAGCACGCCGGCATACACCACGGCGCTGAGCGCCAGGCCCATCAGGCCCATGGGCAAGAGCATCTGTTCGAGCAGCTCTTGCGCGATGCGCTCACGCACCGTGAGGCTTTGCGCCACCTGCACACGCAGGCGCTGGCGTGTCTGCGGCGTGCCGTAGTCCACGTCGAGCAGGGCCACGCGCACCGGGCGGTCGTCCACCCGCGCCTGGTACAGAAAGGGCTCGCCCACCTCCACGCTCACCGGCGGGGGCGGCGGCAACTGCGCATTGCCCAGCAGGAAGCGACCAGGGGGCGATGACACCATGTAGGTGATGCGGTCGGCCGGGTCCTGCTCCAGGATGTCCTGCGCGGCCTTCGGGAAATCGACCAAGAGGCCGTCACCGATGGGCTTGATCTGCCGCGCCAGGGCGCGCACCGACTGGGTGAGCGTCTGGTCGATGCCTTTCTCGCCATTCTGCAACGCGATGCGCCAGGCCAGAAAGCCGCCCGACAGCCACAGCACGAGCTGCGGCAGCAGCAGCCACAGCAGCAGCTTGCGTTGCAGGGAGACGCCGGGAATCGGGCGCATCACGGTCCTCAGGGGGTGGGCAGGAGCGCGGCGGTCGCGGTCATTCCGCAGGCTTGGCCAGCATGTAGCCCAGCCCGCGGATGTTGCGGATCACCAGGTTCGATGCGTCGAGCTTCCTGCGCAGTCGGTGCACGTACACCTCCAGCGCGTTGGAGTTGAGCGCAGCGGCAGCGGTCTGCCCGGGTTCTGGCGGGCCCGCGCGCCAGGCGGCAAGCACATCGTCGCGCGTGACCACCTCGCCGCAGCGGTTGACCAGCAGCTCCAAAAGCTCCCATTCGCGCTGCGTGAGCTCCAATGGCTCGCCACCCAACACCGCGCTGCGGTTGCCATGGTCGATCTGCAGGCTGCCGATGGCGGTGCTGGGCCCCCCGGCGGCGCTGCTGCCCTGCGTGAATGCGGGCTGCCGCGCGCGGCGCAGCATGGCCTGCAGGCGGGCCTGCAGCTCCTGCATGTTGAAGGGCTTGGTGATGTAGTCGTCGGCCCCGGCGTTCAGGCCGTGGATGCGGTCGTCGATGCCGTCGCGTGCGGTCAGAATCAGCACTGGCAGGCCGGCAATGTGGGTGCGCGCCCAGGTCAGCAGCTCCATGCCGTCCGCACCGCCGGGCAGCCCCAGGTCGAGGATGATGCCGTCCACCGCCTGGCCCTGCAGCAAGGTGGTGGCCTCGGCCACACTGGAGGCGGTGTGCACGCTGAACTCCAGTTGCTGGAGCTGGCCCGTCAGCGCGTCCAGCAGCAGTGCATCGTCTTCGACTATCAGGATGGTGGGCATGGATAGAGGATAACAAAGGGTCTTGCAGCGCAACTGTCGCAGGGGCGCACAGCAGGGAAAGCACCAAGGCGGGGGACATGCCGCACCGTAATTCGATAACGGCCCCATTGCATTGGCGTGCAACGGACACCCCGGGAAAGTCCTGATATGTTCATTAATTATTGTAATTAAAGTACCGACTGCGCTGAACGCCACCGGTAAGGCGGCGCACAAAATGGATTCACACAAACGAGGAGACAAGGGTATGTGGAAGTTGACACAAGTCGCCGCCGTCGCGGCGGTTCTGGCGGCATCGGCGTCCGCCGGTGCGGGGGAAGTAGAGGTCCTGCATTACTGGACTTCGGGTGGCGAAGCCAAATCGGTGGCCGAGCTCAAGAAGATCATGCAGGGCAAGGGCCACACCTGGCGTGACTTCGCCGTGGCCGGCGGTGGTGGCGACAGCGCCATGACCGTGCTCAAGAGCCGCGTGATCTCGGGCAACCCGCCGTCCGCAGCCCAGACCAAGGGCCCGGCGATCCAGGAATGGGCGTCCGAAGGCGTGCTGGCCAACATGGACGCGCTGGCCAAGGCCGAGAAGTGGGACGAGCTGCTGCCCAAGGTGGTCGCCGACATCATGAAGTACAAGGGCGCCTATGTGGCCGCCCCGGTCAACGTGCACCGTGTGAACTGGATGTGGGGCAGCTCCGAGGCCCTGAAAAAGGCCGGCGTGAGCGCCATGCCCAAGACCTGGGACGAGTTCTTCGCTGCGGCCGACAAGCTCAAGGCCGCAGGCCTGGTGCCTGTGGCCCACGGCGGCCAGAACTGGCAGGATTTCACCACCTTCGAATCCGTGGTGCTGGGCGTCGGCGGTCCCAAGTTCTACCAGGATGCCCTGGTCAAGCTCGACGACAAGGCCATCAACAGCGACACCATGAAGAAGTCGCTGGAGACCTTCCGCCGCATCAAGTCGTACACCGACCCGGGTGCTCCCGGCCGCGACTGGAACCTGGCCACGGCCATGCTGATCCAGGGCAAGGCGGGCTTCCAGCTGATGGGTGACTGGGCCAAGGGCGAGTTCCTGGCCGCCAACAAGGTGCCGGGCAAGGACTTCATGTGCGCCGCCGCACCGGGCACGACCACGTCCTACACCTTCAACGTGGACTCGTTCATCCTGTTCAAGCTCAAGGACGCTGCGGCCCAGAAGGCGCAGAGCGACCTGGCCAGCTCCATCATGAGCCCCGAGTTCCAGGAGGTGTTCAACCTGAACAAGGGCTCCATCCCGGTGCGCGCCGGCCAGAAGATGGACAAGTTCGACGACTGCGCCAAGGCCTCCGCCAAGGACTTCGTGGACACCGCCAAGAGCGCCAGCCTGCTGCCCAGCGTGGCCCACGGCATGGCGATTGCGCCCGCCACGGAAGGTGCCATCAAGGACGTCGTCAGCCAGTTCTGGAACGACGACAAGGTGAGCGTCGCCGACGCCATGAAGAAGATCGCGACCGCCGCGAAGACCAAATAAACCACCACTGAGGGATCCCATCATGATGAAAAGAAACCGCCTCACGGCGGTGGCTTTGGCCGCCGCATGCGCGATGAGCAGTGCCATGGCAATGGATGTTGCCGGCTTCGAGTTCAACGGTTACTCCCGGGGTGGCCCGGTGTTCAACCATTCCGACGGCGTCAAGGGCAACCTGGCCCTGGGCGGCGAGCTGCAGAAATTCCGCCTGGGCAATGAAGGCGACAACGGCATCGAAGTCAACTTCGCCCGCAGCTTCGAGGCGGGCGGCATCAAGTGGAAGTTGAACTACATGCCTGCCAAGTGGGGCAGTGGCGACATCAGCACCGAGCAGGCCTTCGTGGAAATGAGCGGCTTCTCGTTCTCGCCCGAAGCCAAGTTCTGGGTCGGCCAGCGCCGCCTGCGTATCCAGGACGTGCACATCGTCGACTACTTCCTGCTGAACTACGGCGACAACGTCGGTGCCGGCATGACCGACATGCCGATCGGCGGCATGAAGCTCGGCGTGGGCGTGTTCAGTGGCGACAAGTTCGATGCCAACCTGCCCAACGACGTCAAGGCGCACCGCCTGAACGTCGATCTGTCCGAGATCAACACCAACCCCAACGGCAAGCTGCGCGTGCTGCTGACCGCGGTGGGCGGCAAGAACCAGGTCAACGGCGGTTCGGGTTCGGGCATCTCGCTGATGCACACCCAGAAGGACTTCCTGCTGTCCGGGGTCAGCAACACCCTGTACCTGCAGACTTCGCGGGGCCATGCCCGGATCGACGGCGAGTTCGAGGCCATCGACGGCACCCGTCCCGGCCGGCGCTCTACGCGCATCGCCGACTCCATCAACTGGCAAAGCGGTCCCTTCGGCGGCCAGGCACTGATTGGCTACCAGACCAACAAGACCGACCTGACGGGCGTGGAGACCAAGGACTTCTCGCTGGGCGGACGCGGCTCGTACGCCATCACGCAGAACTTCAAGGCCCTGGCCGAAGTGTCGACCACCACCCGCAAGGGCACGGGTCCTGACCAGCGCCTGAGCAAGGTGACTTTGGCTGGCGCCTTGGCCATGAACCAGGACTTCTGGTCGCGCCCCGAGTTGCGCCTGTACGTGACCAAGGCCAACTGGAACCAGGCCGCTGCCGTGGCGAATGCCGCGACCTTCGGCGCCAATGGCAAGACCTCGCGCACGCTGGTGGGTGTGCAATACGAGATCTGGTGGTAAGGAGGGAGAAAGCGAGTTAAGTCAGAGGTGACTTTGTTCTTGGGGGGCACTCCCTGTGTGCCCCCCTTTTTTCCTTGTTGTTGTTTTTCCTGTTGACGTGATGATGGACGGCGCGTCCGTCGCCCATGTCCCAGCCAGCGTATGCACCCGATGCTTCTTTTGCAATGACGACCAAGAACTCCTTTGAATCCTGGCTGCCCAAGCTGGTCGTGGCACCGGCCTTCGTGCTGGGTTTTGCCTTCATCTACGGTCTGATGGTCTGGAACGGCGTGCTGAGCCTTTCCGTATCGCGCATGCTGCCCAACTACGAATGGGCGGGCCTGGCGCAATATGAAAAGCTCTGGGAGATGGACCGCTGGTGGGTGGCCTTGAAGAACCTGGGTATTTTCGGCGTGGGCTATGTGGGCGGTTCGCTCGCCATCGGCGTATTGCTGGCCGTGCTGCTGGACCAGAAGATCCGCGCCGAGGGCGCGCTGCGCACCATCTACCTGTACCCCATGGCCCTGTCCTTCGTGGTCACCGGCACGGCCTGGAAGTGGCTGCTCAACCCAGGCCTGGGCATCGAAAAAATGGTGCGCGACTGGGGCTTTCCCAATTTTGAATTCGGCTGGCTGGTGGACACCGAGATGGCCATCTACTGCGTGGTGATCGCCGGCATCTGGCAGAGCGCGGGCTTTGCGATGGCGCTGTTCCTGGCGGGCCTGCGCGGCATCGACGACAGCATCATCAAGGCCGCGCAGGTCGATGGCGCCTCGCTGCCGCGCATCTACTGGCGCATCGTGCTGCCAGCGCTGCGCCCGGTGTTCTTTTCCACGCTGATGGTGCTGTCGCACCTGGCGATCAAGAGCTTTGACCTGGTGATGGCGCTCACGGCCGGCGGCCCCGGCTATGCCACCGATGTGCCCGCCACCTTCATGTACACCATGTCGTTCTCGCGTGGCCAGATCGGCCTGGGCGCGGCCAGCGCCACCATGATGCTGACCACCGTGGCAGCCCTGGTCATTCCCTACCTGTACAGCGAACTGCGCAGCAAACCCCATGACCGCTAAGCCCTCCCTTTTCCCTTCTGTGGGCCGCCTGCTGGTCTACGCGGTGCTGGCCCTGGCCACCGCCTTCTTCCTGCTGCCGCTGTACGCGATGCTGGTCACCTCGCTCAAGGATGCCGAGGAAATCCGCAGCAGCTCGCTGCTGGCGCTGCCCGCATCGCTCAACCTCTCGTCCTGGAGCACGGCCTGGTCCAGCGCCTGCACGGGGGTGGACTGCAATGGCCTGCGCCCCTTCTTCTGGAATTCGGTGGCCATGGCCGTGCCGGCCGTGATGATCTCCACCGTGTGGGGTGCGCTCAATGGCTACGTTCTCAGCCTGTGGAAGTTCCGCGGCAGCGATGCGCTGTTCGGCATGCTGCTGTTCGGCGTGTTCATGCCCTTCCAGGTGGTGCTGCTGCCCATGAGCCAGGTGCTCGGCTGGCTGGGCCTGTCGAGCTCCATCACAGGCTTGGTGATGGTGCACTGCCTGGCGGGCCTGGCCGGCACCACGCTGTTCTTTCGCAACTACTACGCGGCCATTCCGAAGGAGCTGGTGAACGCGGCACGCATGGATGGCGCGAGCTTCTTCCAGATCTTCTGGCGCATCGTGCTGCCGCTGTCCACGCCCATCATCATGGTCACGCTGATCTGGCAGTTCACCAACATCTGGAACGACTTCCTGTTCGGCGTGGTGTTCTCGGGCACCGACTCCAAGCCGGTCACGGTGGGCCTGAACAACCTGGCCAACACCAGCTCCAGCGTCAAGGCCTACAACGTGGACATGGCGGCCGCCATCATCGCCGGCCTGCCGACCATGGTGATCTATGTGCTGGCGGGTAAGTTTTTCGTGCGCGGGCTGACGGCCGGCGCGGTCAAAGGTTAAGGGTAAGAAATCATGGCGTCTTCATTGGACATACTGGGCATCAACAAGCGTTTCGGCAAGGGTGACAAGAGCGTGGAGGTGCTGCGCAAGATCGACATCCACGTCGCACCGGGCGAGTTCCTGATCCTGGTGGGGCCCTCGGGCTGCGGCAAATCGACCCTGCTGAACATCATCGCGGGGCTCGACGAGCCGACCGAGGGCGAGATCCGCATCGCCGACAAGAACGTGGTGGGCATGCCCCCGCGCGACCGCGACATCGCCATGGTGTTCCAGAGCTATGCGCTGTACCCCACGCTGAGTGTGGCGGACAACATCGGCTTTGCGCTGGAAATGCGCAAGATGCCCAAGCCCGAGCGCAAGAAACGCATCGACGAAGTGGCCGCCATGCTGCAGATCACCCACCTGCTCGACCGCCGGCCCAGCCAGCTGTCGGGCGGGCAGCGCCAGCGCGTGGCCATGGGCCGGGCCCTGGCGCGCCAGCCGCAGCTGTTTTTGTTCGACGAGCCGCTGTCCAACCTCGACGCCAAGCTGCGCGTGGAGATGCGCGCCGAGATCAAGCGCCTGCACCAGGCCAGCGGCATCACCAGCGTGTACGTGACGCACGACCAGGTCGAGGCCATGACCCTGGGCTCGCGCATCGCGGTGATGAAGGGCGGCGTGGTGCAGCAACTCGGTACGCCCGACGAGATCTACAACCACCCGGCCAACACCTACGTGGCGACCTTCATCGGCTCGCCCACCATGAACCTGCTGCGCGGCACGCAGGCGGCCGGGCACTTCGCCATCCAAGGGGTGTCGCTGGAGCTGGCGGCGCCGCAGGCGGCGCCCGAGGTGATGCTGGGCGTACGCCCCGAGCACCTGGTGATGCAGGACAGCTCGCCCTGGCGCGGCGAAGTCAGCGTGGTCGAGCCCACGGGCCCCGACACCTATGTGATGGTGGACACCGCCGCCGGCAGCATGACGCTGCGCACCGATGCGCAGACGCGCGTGAAGCCCGGCGACCGCGTGGGCCTGGCCGTGGCGCCAGCGCACGCCCATTGGTTCGACACCGGGACGGAACAGCGCATCGCCTGATCCCGCCCCGCAAGGCGGCAACCCCCGACTGCCTTCGGCCTCGCTGCATGGGGGCTTTGACCCGGCTGCCTGGGGCGTTCTGGGTTACAAACCGGTTTGCGTCGGCTCTGCCGTTTTCAGCCATCCAATTCCGGGTGAGCGGTCCGCTGCCTTGCAGCGGACGCTGCCCCTTCGACCATGCCCGCAACACGCCTTCTCGCCGACATCGGCGGCACCAACATCCGCCTGGCCTGGCAGGCCCCGGGGGACGACACGCTGCACGATACGCGCGTGCTGCAGTGCGCCCAGTACCCCACGGTGGACGATGCCATCCGCACCTACCTGGCCGAAGTGGGCATTGCCGCGCCGCAGGAGGCGGCCTTCGGCATTGCCAACCCCGTGACGGGCGATGCCATCCGCATGACCAACCACAGCTGGAGCTTTTCGCAGAAGGCGGTGCGCAAGGCCTTCGGCTTTGCGCGGCTGGTGGTCATCAACGACTTTACCGCGCTGGCCCTGGCGCTGCCCTTGCTTACGCCCGACCTGCTGCGCCAGGTGGGCGGCGGCCAGGCCGTGCCGGGGGAGGCCATTGGCCTCGTCGGGGCGGGCACCGGCCTCGGCGTTTCGGGCCTGGTGTTCCCGCCCCACTCGCCGGCCGGCGTGCCGCTGTCGGGCGAGGGTGGGCACGTCACGCTGGCGGCCGACACGCAGCACGAGTTCGACGTGCTGCGCGTGCTGCACGAGCGCTACGGCCATGTCTCGGCCGAGCGCGCGGTCTCGGGCTCGGGCCTGGTGGACCTGTACCACGCCGTGCGCACCGTGGCGAGGGCCGGCGGCACCGAGGTGAACTCGCCCGCCCAGGTGACCGAAATGGCCTTGCAGGCCAAGGACCCGCTGGCCCTGCAGGCACTGGAGCTGTTCTGCGGCTTTCTGGGCAGTGTGGCCGGCAACCTGGCGCTCACGCTGGGCGCGCGCGGCGGGGTGTACATCGGTGGCGGCATGGTGCCGCGCCTGGGCGAGTGGTTCGACCAGTCTTCCTTTCGCCAGCGTTTCGAGGCCAAAGGCCGCTTTGCGCCGTACCTGGCGTCGATCCCCTGCTGGATCATCGACCCGAGCGCTACCCCGGCACTGTACGGCGCCTCGCGCGCGCTCGACATCGCGGGCGGCTGAGCCGTGGCGAGCGTGCCGTCGCTGGCGCTGTCGGGCGTGCACCATGTGGCCCTCATCGGCTCGGATTACGCACGCTCCAAAAGCTTCTACACCGAGGTGCTGGGCCTGGCCATCGTGCACGAGTCCTACCGTGCCGAGCGCCAGTCGCACAAGCTCGACCTCGCGCTGCCCGATGGCACGCAGATCGAGCTGTTCTCGTTTCCCGAGGCGCCACCGCGCCCTTCCTACCCCGAGGCCTGCGGGCTGAGGCACCTCGCGTTGCGGGTGGACGACCTTGAGGCCAGCCTGCAGGCCCTGGCCGCCCATGGTGTCGTGGCCGAGCCCGTGCGCATGGACCCGCTCACGGGCTGCCCCTTCACCTTCATTGCCGACCCCGATGGCCTGCCCATCGAACTGGTGGGGCCGCTGCCGGAATAAGCGATCTTCCACTCCAAGAAAAATGCCGCGCAGGGTTTCCCTCGCGGCATTTTTCTTGGGTGCATTGTTTTCAAAACCGGAACAGTCAGTTCGTGACTGAGTGGTTTTTCTTTGATCGCCCGCGGCGTACAGTTCAACCCATCGATGAGCCGAACCCGCAAGGCGACTCACCGAACCCGGTTCGAAATGGTTTTGTCCCGGTTTTTTGAGTCACTTTTTTCTTCCAAGGATTTCATCATGAACACGACCGCACGCTTCCTCTCCATCGCCGCTGTTGCCGCTTTCGCTTCTTTCGGTGCCCAGGCCGACGAAGCCGATGCTTCGCAATTCGCCACCCAATTCGAAACCAGCCGCACCCGCGCCGAAGTGGCCGCTGAAGCCGCCACCGTGGCCCAGACCCGCAGCATCGAGCCTGCTGGCTCCCGCGTGGTGACCTACAAGTCGACCGCTGACCGCGCTGCCGTGCGTGCCCAGGCTGCTGACGCTGTGCGCACCGGCCAGATCTCTTTTGGCGAAATCGGCGCGCTGTAAGCCGCCCCGGATTGAACTGACCTGACCCCCTGTCAAACCCAATAAAGAATCGAGATCACCATGAACAAGACTGCACGTTTCCTCTCCATCGCCGCTGTGGCTGCTTTCTCCGCTTTCGGTGCCCATGCCGACGAAGCCGATGGATCGCAGTTCGCCCTGAAGTTCGACACGAACCGTACCCGTGCCGAAGTGGCTGCCGAAGCCGCCACCGTGGCTAAGACGCGCAGCCTCGAGCCAGCAGGCTCGCGCGTCGTGACCTACCAATCGACGGCTGACCGTGCTGCCGTGCGTGCGGCCGCTGCCGAAGCCGTGCGCCTGGGCCAGATCCCTTCGGGCGAAATCGGCGCCATGTAAAGAATGCGGGCCTTCCCATGGTGGTGGCATCTCACGGTCGTGGATGCCGCCACCATGTGGAAGTGTTTCCCCCCAAAGGCCGTAACCCGGCATGAATGACAAAAGGCTCCAACCGGAGCCTTTTTTGTTGTGGGGCCGCGCGAAGAGCGTCAGACCTCTTCGCTCCAGCAATAGCCGTCGCGCGCGATCATCGCGCTGGCGGCGCTCGGGCCCCAGCTGCCAGCGGTGTAGGGCCGTGGGCCCAGCGCGTCGTTGCGCCAGTGCTGCAGGATGGGTTCCACCCAGCGCCAGGCTTCCTCCTGCTCGTCGCTGCGCACGAAGAGGTTCAGGCGCCCGGCGATCACATCGAGCAGCAGGCGTTCGTAGGCGCCCACGCGCTCGGTGCCGAAGCGCTGGTCGAAGTCGAGGTTCAGGTACACCTGCGACAAGGCAGGTTCGGTCTGGTGCTGGGCGGCACCCTGGGCCAGGAGGTGCAGCTCCAGCCCGTCCTTGGGCTGCAGGTTGATCACCAGGCGGTTGGCCGCGCCGGCCGAGGTGCGGAAGATCGGGTGCGGCACGGGGCGGAAGTTGACCACGATGTGCGCGTCGCGCCCCGCCAGCCGCTTGCCGGTGCGGATGTAGAAGGGCACACCGGCCCAGCGCCAGTTGGAGATCTCGGTGCGCAGCGCGACGAAGGTCTCGGTGGTGCTGCCGGCGGCCACGCCTTTTTCCTGCAGGTAGCCGGGCACGCTGGCGCCGTGCGTCTTGCCGGCCACGTACTGGCCGCGGATCACGTGCTGGCCGATGGTCTCCACGCTCCAGGGCTTGAGCGACTGCAGTACCTTGAGCTTCTCGTCGCGGATGGCGTTGGCGCTGGCGTTGATGGGCGGCTCCATGCCGATCGCGCACAACAGCTGCAGGGCATGGTTCTGCACCATGTCGCGCAGGGCTCCGGTCTGGTCGTAGAAGGCGCCTCGCGTCTCCACGCCCAGCTCTTCGGCGATGGTGATCTGGATGTTGGCGATGGTTTCGCGCCGCCACAGGGGCTCGAACAGGGCGTTGCCAAAGCGCATGGCGAACAGGTTCTGCACCGAGGGCTTGCCCAGGTAGTGGTCGATGCGAAAGACCTGTTCTTCCTTGAGCACGCGGCGCAGCGTGTCGTTGATGGCCTGGTTGGAGCGCAGGTCGTGGCCCAAAGGCTTTTCGAGCACCACGCGGGTGGTCGGGCCGTTCAGGCCCACGGCGGCGATCTGCTCGCAGACATTGGTGAAAAGGCTCGGTGCCGTGGCCACGTACATCACCACCGACTCGGCATTGCGCTCGTGCAGCATGTCGGCCAGGCGGGCATAGTCCTGGGTTTGCGACAGGTCCATGCGCAGGTAGTGCAGCAGGGCGCCGAAGCGTGCGAACTCATCGGGGGTGGGGCGCTTGGCCAGGTCCACGCCGTCGAAGCGCGACTGGATCAGGCTGCGGTATTGTTCATGGCTGAGCTCGTCACGGGCCACCGCGATGATGCGGCCCCCCTCGGGCAGCGTTCCGTGGCGGAACGCCTGGAACAGCGCCGGCATGAGCTTGCGCCAGGCCAGGTCGCCGGTTCCGCCAAACAGGACAAGGTCAAAACTCATGGGGTCTCCGTATTCAGTGCATTGGTCGTCGTGCGTTTCCGCGAAATTGTAATCACGTTACATCGATTTGTGTAGGACAGCAGAGCAACTGGCGTTCCAGGCTGTGTCTGCAACAAAAAAATACCAGCCTGTTTTGGTAATCAAGTTACTATTTCGCCGTTTTCCATTTTCCTGTCCAGGTAGCTCTCCCATGTCCCTTCGTTGTGACCAGACTCCCCAGTGGCCCGCGCTGCAGGCCTTGTTCCAGGCGCAAGGGCGCGCACTGGACCTTCGGCAGGCCTTCGCCGAGGATGGAGAGCGCTTTGCGCACTTCAGTCAGGCCGCCCCCGAGGTGTTCGCCGACCTCTCCAAGAACCTGTGGGACCGGCCTACCGAGTCCCTGTTGCTGGGCATGGCCGAGGCCTGTGGCCTCGCTGCGCAGCGCGATGCCATGTTCGCGGGCCAGCCCATTAACCACACCGAGGGCCGCGCCGTGCTGCACACGCTGCTGCGCCGCCCGGAGGGCCTGGCGCTGCCCGGTGACGGCCCCGATATCGCGCAGAAGCTCGCCGAGGTGCATGGCACGCTGGGCGCCATGCTGCAGTACGCCGAGCAGGTGCGCGGCGATGCCGCCATCACCGACGTGGTGAACATCGGCATCGGCGGCTCGGACCTGGGTCCGCACATGGCGGTGCTCGCGCTCGATGCCTTTCGCGCCGCGGGCAAGCGTCTGCACTTCGTTTCCAATGTGGACGGGCACGAACTGCATGGCGTGCTGCAGGGGCTCAAGGCCGAGAGCACGCTGTTCCTCATCGCTTCCAAGACCTTCACCACGGCCGAGACCATGGCCAATGCGCGCTCGGCGCTGGCCTGGTTCGGCGCAGAGGGCGGCAGCGACGTGGCGCGCCACTTCGCGGCGCTGACCACCAACGTGGAGGCGGCCGCTGCCCTGGGCATCACCACCACCTTCGGCTTCTGGGACTGGGTGGGCGGGCGCTATTCGCTGTGGTCGGCCATCGGCCTGCCCATCGCCATCGCCATCGGTGCGGCAGGCTTCCGTGGGCTGCTGGCCGGCGCGCATGCCATGGACGAGCATTTCCGCACCGCGCCGCTGGCCGCCAACCTGCCGGTGCGCCTGGGCCTGCTCGACCTCTGGTACCGCAACTTCCATGGCTTCACCAGCCGCTGCATTGCGCCCTACCACGCGGCACTGGGCCGGCTGCCGGCCTACCTGCAGCAGCTGGAGATGGAGAGCAACGGCAAGCGCGTGGGGGCCGACGGCCAGGAGCTGCCGTACGCCACCTCGCCCGTGCTCTGGGGCGAGCCCGGCACCAACGGCCAGCACGCGTTCTTCCAGATGCTGCACCAGGGCACCGACGTGCTGCCGCTGGAGATCGTGGCCGTGCGCCAGGCGGCGCACCCGCTGCCGGGTCACCAGGACAAGCTGCTTGCCAACGCCCTGGCCCAGGCCCAGGCGCTGATGGTGGGCAAGCCCAGCGCCGAGGACGGACACCGCCATTTCCCGGGCAACCGGCCCAGCACCTTCCTGCTGCTCGAATCGCTGACCCCGGCCTCGCTGGGTGCGCTGATCGCGCTGCAGGAGCACCGCGTATTCGTGAGCGGCAGCCTGTGGGGCATCAACAGCTTCGACCAGTGGGGCGTGGAGCTGGGCAAGGTGCTGGCGCGCGACCTCGAATCCCGCCTGGCTTCGGGCGATGCCGCAGGGCTCGATGGCTCCACGGCAGGGCTGCTGGCGCGCCTGCGCGGCGGCTGAGCCGCAGCGCCGCGCTCATCGCATTTCACAACGAGGCGCCTTGAGGCGCCCAGGCCGCACCCTGCGGCCCAACGAGGAGACAAGCCCATGACTGCACCGCAGCCGCCCGATTTCCGCTCGCCCGCATTCCTGCACGCGCACATCCGCCAGACCATGGCGTTCTACGAGCCCGTGGCCACCGATGCGGGGGGCGGCATGTACCACTTCTTCCTCGACGACGGCACCGTCTACGACGAGCGCACGCGCCACCTGGTGAGCGCCACGCGCTTCGTGGTCACGCATGCCATGCTGTTCAAGACCACCGGCGAGGCGCGCTACCGCCACGGCATGGAGCATGCGCTGCAGTTTTTGCGCACCGCCTTCCTCGACCCAGCCACCGGCGGCTATGCCTGGCTGATCGACTGGCATGGCGGCCACGCCACCTTGCTCGACGCCACGCGCCACTGCTATGGCATGGCCTTCGTGATGCTGGCCTATGCCCGGGCGCACGAAGCCGGCGTACCCGAGGCCCGCGAGTGGCTGGCCGAGGCCTTCGATACCGCCGAGCAGCATTTCTGGCAGCCGGCCGAGGGCCTCTATGCCGACGAGGCCACACGCGACTGGGCGCTGGCGGACTACCGCGGGCAGAACGCCAACATGCATGCCTGCGAGGCCATGATCTCGGCCTTTCGCGCCACGGGCGACCGGCGCTACATCGAGCGCGCCGAGTTGCTTGCGCAGAACATCTGCCAGCGCCAGGCCGCGCTGGCCGGTGGCTGGGTGTGGGAGCATTTTCGCGCCGACTGGTCGGTGGACTGGGACTACAACCGCCACGACCGCAGCAACATCTTCCGACCCTGGGGCTACCAGATCGGCCACCAGACCGAATGGGCCAAGCTGCTGCTGCAGCTCGATGCGCTGGCGCCCGCGCCCTGGCACCTGCCGTGTGCCCGCTTCCTGTTCGATGCCGCACTGGACAAAGGCTGGGACACCGCCCATGGCGGCATCGTCTACGGCATGGCGCCCGACGGCAGCATCTGCGACGACGGCAAGTACCACTGGGTGCAGGCCGAGAGCATGGCCGCCGCCGCCGTGCTGGCCGTGCACACCGGCGAGCAGCGCTACTGGGACTGGTACGAGCGCATCTGGACCTACTGCTGGCAGCACTTCGTCGACCACGAGCACGGCGCCTGGTTCCGCATCCTCGACGGCCGCAACCTCAACCACACACGCGAGAAGAGCAACGCCGGCAAGGTCGATTACCACAACATGGGCGCCTGCTACGACGTGCTGCTGGCCTTGGGCGCGCTGCGCGCGCCCTGACCACCCGGTCACATCGCCGCGTTGGCCTGGAAGAAGTTCACGGGCAGGCCCGGCACTTCGACGGGCAGGCTGAACAGCGAGCCCGCCGGGATGGCGGCGTCCAGCTCGGTCTGCGGCCGGCCGGCGCGCGCCGAGGTGATGTACAGCGTGCGCAGGTCGTCGCCGCCAAAACAGACCATGGTGGGGCACTGCACGGGCACGGCAATGCGCCGCAGCTCCTGGCCGGCGGGCGACAGCTGCAGCACGCAGGCACCCTCGTACATGGCGACCCAGTAGTTGCCCTGCACGTCCACGGCCGCGCCGTCGGGGCGGCCACCGTAGGGGGCACCGTCTTGCCTGGGCGGGAAGGTGGCCCACGGTGCACGGCTTTCGATGTTGCCGGTGGCGGCATCGAACACAAAGCGGTCGATGCGGTGCTCGGGCGTGTTGGCCCAGTAGAGCCAGCGCTCGTCCGGGCTGAACGCCAGGCCGTTGGCGGTGAAGTTGTCGCCCGCCATCTTCTGCACCCGAAAGCCGCCGGGCGCCGCCTCCAGCCGCCACAGGGCCGCGTCGGGCGCCGTGCGCGGGCTGATCACCGAGCCGGCCCAGAACCGGCCCGCCGAATCGCAGCGCCCATCGTTGAGGCGCAGCACCCGGGTGTCGTGCGCGTTGCCGGGCAGCAGGGCCAGGCAGGTGAGGGCACCGCTGCTGGTGTCGAGCAGGTAAAAGCCGTCCCGTAACCCGATTACTAGTTTCTTGCCCGCCACCGGGGCGCAGCAACCGGGTTCGGAGGGCATGTCCCAGGTGCGCAGCTGCCCGCTGGCTGGCGCCCAGGCGTTCACCTGCCTTCCCTGGATGTCACACCAGTAAAGGGATGTTTCATGGGGGTGCCAGAATGGCGATTCGCCCAGTTCCGAGGGGGGCAGGGGGAGGGTCTGCAGGGTCATGGGCTTGATCCGGGGTAGTTATCGAGTTACATTCTAGAGGCTCCTGTTGGAGCTGTACTCTCTTTTCCCCACTATCCAAGTCCACCCCCGATGGAGCATCCCATGCATTCAGTCGTAGCGCGCGTGACGGCCCGCATCATCGAGCGCAGCAAGGACACCCGTGCCGCCTACCTGGCCACGGTCGACGCCATGGTCCAGCGCAAGCCCCCGCAGGACCGCATGGGCTGCGCCAACCTGGCCCATGCCTATGCGGCGCTGCCGGGCTCCGAAAAATTCAAGGTCACGGTCGAGAAGGCGCCCAACATCGGCATCGTCACGGCCTACAACGACATGCTGTCGGCCCACCAGCCCTACCAGAGCTACCCGGCGCTGCTGCGCGACGAGGCCGCGCGCCACGGCGCCATGGCCCAGGTAGCAGGGGGTGTGCCCGCCATGTGCGATGGCGTGACGCAGGGTACGCCCGGCATGGAGCTGTCGCTGTTCTCCCGCGACGCCATTGCCATGGCCACTGCGGTAGCGCTGTCCCACGATGTGTTCGACGGCGTGCTGCTGCTCGGCGTGTGCGACAAGATCGTGCCGGGCCTGTTGATCGGCGCGCTGCACTACGGTCACCTGCCCTGCGTGTTCGTGCCCGCCGGCCCCATGGGCTCGGGCCTGCCCAACAAGGACAAGGCCAAGGTGCGCGAGCTCTACGCCCAGGGCCTGGTCGGCCGCGACGAACTGCTCAAGGCCGAGTCGGCGGCGTACCACAGCCCCGGCACCTGCACCTTCTACGGCACGGCCAACAGCAACCAGATGCTGCTGGAAGCCATGGGCCTGCACGTGCCCGATGCGGCGTTTGCCCCGCCCGGCACCGGCGAGCGCGAGGAGTTCACGCGCCAGGCCATGCGCACCGTGCTCGACATCGGCAAACGCGGCAAGCGCTTCACGCCCATCGCGCATGTGGTGGACGAGCGCTGCATCGTCAACGCCATGGCCGCGCTGCTGGCCACGGGGGGCTCCACCAACCACCTGATCCACTGGGTGGCGATCGCGCGCAGCGCCGGCATCCTGATCGACTGGACCGACTTCGACGACCTGTCCTCCGTCGTGCCGCTGCTGGCCCGCGTCTACCCCAATGGCGATGCCGACGTGAACCAGTTCCAGGCCGCGGGCGGCCCGCCCTGGATTCTGCGCGAGCTGCTGGCCAACGGCCTCATGCACCCCGACGTGCTGAGCGTGAACGAGGGCGGCATCGCGGCCGGGGGCGCCCCTGCGCCCGCCACCTCGGGCGACGAGGCGGTGCTGCGACCCGTGGCCCAGCCGTTTTCGCCCACGGGTGGCCTGCGCCTGCTGCAGGGGCGCCTGGGCCGCGCCGTGATCAAGGTCTCGGCCGTGCCGGAAGACCGCCACATCATCGAGGCGCCAGCGCGCGTGTTCGACTCGCAGGAGGACTTGCTTGCGGCCTTCGCTGCGGGCGAAGTGCAGCAGGACATGGTGGCCGTGGTGCGCTTCCAGGGCCCGCGTGCCAATGGCATGCCCGAGCTGCACAAGCTCACGCCGCCATTGGCCGTGCTGCAGAACCAGGGCTTCAAGGTGGCGCTGGTGACCGACGGCCGCATGAGCGGTGCCTCGGGCAAGGTGCCGGCCGCCATCCACGTGACGCCCGAAGCGCTGGGCGGCGGCCCGCTGGCCAGGGTGCGCGACGGCGACCTGCTGCGCGTGGACGCCGTGGCGGGTACGCTCGACGTGCTGGTGGACGAGGCCGAATGGGCCGCGCGCATCCCCGACGAATGCAAGGCGCCCGCAGCCACCGGCTTTGGGCGGGAACTGTTTGCCAACTTTCGCCGCCATGCGGGCGGCGCTGAACAAGGAGCCTGTACATGGCTGTGAATGCCTCCCCCCCCGCCCTGAACCCGCTGGACATCGCCAGTTACGGCCCGGTCATCCCGGTCATCGTGATCGACCGGGTCGAAGACGCGATTCCGCTGGCCGAGGCCTTGCTGGCCGGTGGCGTCAAGGTGCTTGAAGTCACCCTGCGCACGCCCGCGGGCCTGCCTGCCATCGAGGCCATTGCGCGCCAACTGCCCGAGGCCGTGGTCGGCGTGGGCACCGTGCTCAACGCCGAGGATGCGCGCCGCGCGAGCGAGGCTGGCGCCCGCTTTGCCGTGAGCCCGGGCTACACCTCGGCGCTGGGCTCGGCCTGCAAGGGGCTGAACCTGCCGCTGCTGCCCGGCGTGGCCACCTCCAGCGAGATCATGCAGGCCTTGGCCGATGGCTTCCAGTTCCTCAAGCTGTTCCCGGCCGAGGCCGTCGGCGGCATCCCGCTGCTCAAGTCCTGGGCCAGCCCGTTCGGCCAGGTGAGCTTTTGCCCCACGGGCGGCATCACCAACGCCACGGCGCCCAACTACCTGGCGCTGCCCAATGTGCGCTGCGTGGGCGGGTCTTGGCTCACCCCCGCTGACGCCGTGCGCTCGGGCGACTGGGCGCGCATCACGCAACTGGCGCAGGCCACGCAGGCGCTGAAATGACCTGAACGGCGCGCACCATGAAAAAAGCCCGCAGGCCGTAAGGCCTGCGGGCTTTTTGCTGGTTGGCAGCGCAGTGAGCGGGTCACTGCGCCAGGCCGGGCAATTACATGCCCATGCCGCCCATGCCACCCATGCCGCCCATGTCGGGCATGCCGCCGCCGGCACCGGCCTCGTCCTTGGGTGCTTCTGCAACCATGGCTTCGGTCGTCAGCAGCAGCGATGCCACGGAGGCAGCGTTCTGCAGGGCCGTGCGGGTGACCTTCGTGGGGTCCAGAATGCCCAGTTCGAGCATGTCGCCGTAGGTGTCGTTCGAAGCGTTGAAGCCGTAGTTGCCCTTGCCGGCCAACACAGCGTTCACCACCACCGAGGCTTCGCCGCCGGCGTTGTTCACGATTTCGCGCAGGGGCGCTTCGATGGCCTTCAGGACCAGCTTGATACCGGCTTCCTGGTCGGCGTTGTCGCCCTTGACCGAGTCACCGACAGCTTGCTTGGCACGCAGCAGGGCCACGCCACCACCGGCCACGACGCCTTCTTCCACCGCTGCACGGGTAGCGTGCAGGGCGTCTTCCACGCGGGCCTTCTTTTCCTTCATTTCGACTTCGGTGGCAGCGCCGACCTTGATCACGGCCACACCGCCGGCCAGCTTGGCCACGCGTTCCTGCAGCTTTTCGCGGTCGTAGTCGGACGTGGCTTCCTCGATCTGCACGCGCACTTGCTTGACGCGGGCTTCGATGTCACCAGCAGCGCCGGCGCCGTCGATGATGATGGTGTTTTCCTTGCCCACTTCGATGCGCTTGGCCTGGCCCAGGTCGGCCAGGGTCACCTTCTCGAGGGTCAGGCCCACTTCTTCAGCGATGACCTTGCCGCCCGTCAGGATGGCGATGTCTTCCAGCATGGCCTTGCGGCGATCGCCGAAGCCAGGGGCCTTGACGGCCACGACCTTCAGGATGCCGCGGATGGTGTTGACCACCAGCGTCGCCAAGGCTTCGCCTTCGACTTCTTCGGCAATGATCAGCAGCGGACGGCCAGCCTTGGCAACCTGCTCCAGCGTGGGCAGCAGGTCGCGGATGTTGCTGATCTTCTTGTCGAACAGCAGCACGAAGGGGTTGTCCAGAATCGCGGATTGCTTTTCGGGGTTGTTGATGAAGTAGGGCGACAGGTAGCCGCGGTCGAACTGCATGCCTTCCACGACGTCCAGTTCGGAGTCGAGGGACTTGCCGTCTTCCACCGTGATCACGCCTTCCTTGCCAACCTTGTCCATGGCGTCAGCGATCAGCTTGCCGATGGTTTCGTCGGAGTTGGCCGAGATCGAGCCGACCTGTGCGATTTCCTTGGAGGTGGTGGTGGGCTTGGAAGCCTTCTTCAGCTCGATCACCAGGGCCGTCACGGCCTTGTCGATACCGCGCTTCAGGTCCATCGGGTTGATGCCGGCGGCCACGTACTTGAAGCCTTCGCGCACGATGGCCTGGGCCAGCACGGTCGCGGTGGTGGTGCCGTCACCAGCGTTGTCGCTGGTCTTGGAGGCCACTTCCTTCACGAGCTGGGCGCCCATGTTCTGCAGCTTGTCCTTGAGTTCGATTTCCTTGGCCACGGACACACCGTCCTTGGTCACGGTAGGGGCGCCGAACGAGCGCTCCAGCACCACATTGCGGCCCTTGGGGCCCAGAGTCACCTTGACCGCGTTGGCCAGGATGTTCACGCCTTCAACCATGCGTGCGCGGGCTTCGCCGCCGAAAACTACGTCTTTTGCTGCCATTTGGAGCTCCTGAAAATTAACTGAATCAATTGCGACTGGCTTGGGGGAGAGGGGAAAGCGTAGCGAGCAGGTGCCAGGCTAGGCGCACGGAGCACAGCAACCGGAACGTACTTCCTGTACGTGAGGATTGCGAGCACCGCGCAACGACGCATGGCGCCTGCGCAGCAGCTTTACTTCTCCACCACTGCGAACAGGTCGTCTTCCTTCATGACCAGCAGCTCATCGCCCTTGATCTTGACGGTCTGACCCGAGTACTTGCCGAACAGAACGCGGTCGCCGACCTTCACGTTCAGGGCGATCAGTTCGCCCTTGTCGTTCTTCTTGCCGGGGCCGACGGCCAGCACTTCACCTTGATCGGGCTTTTCAGCGGCGTTGTCGGGGATCACGATGCCGGAGGCGGTCGTGGTTTCGCTTTCGATACGCTTGACGATCACGCGATCGTGCAGGGGGCGAAGGTTCATTGCATTGCTCCTGGTTCAAAAATTACCGACAGTACGAAGCGCCCGGACCGGGCCCAGGCGCTACCAAACTTCATCCAGCAAGGAGTGTTAGCACTCCGTTGCAGTGAGTGCTAATGATACGGGCATTTGTTGCCGTTTCAAGACATGGGGTGATTGGGAGGGTGTGAAACACGCATCCAGTTGCGGAACGCCACTGTAGTTTCGTCAACGCGCCACTTAACCTTCGTTTTTTAGAGTGGCTGGCAGAAGCCGTTTGGACGGTTGGGTTCGACGCATTGTGAAGCCGGGATTGATTCGGATGCTGCGAATTTCATAGCAATTTCATTCTAACTGTGGGAAGGCATGCACTGCCTGGGCGCTGCGCGCGAGTCACATCCAACACGACGTCAAAGCCGCCGGATTGAGGGTTGTATGTAACTATTTGTGTTTTGAGTTTGAAGCTGTTTTGGGGCGCGAGGTCGTCCTGAGAGACCGACTAGCAAGGCAACACGGGGCGACGCTGTCCGTCAGATCTATATCACCAGCTAAACCAGCGGGTTGATTCGACTCTTGACGAGACAGACGTGGACCAGTCATGCAACTTGGCCAAGAGCGTGATGGTGACTGAATCGGTGCTGCTTACGGGTCCCTGTGATCGTATAAATAAAAGGTGTCAGGTAAAAATAAGAGGTGTCAAAACCCACAGGTGGCCTCTCCCTCAAGAGCAGGGATCGCGCGAAGGTGATGTTTGCAGCTGTCAGGGTCTACAACCTTGTTCATCCGACCTGAAGCCCGAGCTGAGACACATTGGTCTGCGGACAGGTTCTGCAATCCGGCTAAGCCCGTTACGGTGACTGCACAAGGTGGGGTTTTGACTCCTAGTGACTACAACAAATAAAGTCCGTCGGATGAAAACAAGGTCCGTCGGGCACTTCCTGCATTGTGGAAATTGCCAGGCCTGGCCGTCCTGTGGCATGAGGGCGGCAGGCCAACGGAGTGGCACTATTGCACTGAGGGCAGCAAGCAGGTGTTCTCGTCGGGCCAAGCACCCATCGTGATAGCGGCCCAGATGGCTTCACTCACATCTCCCGAGACCTGAACCAGGTCTCGGGCTGCGTTTAGCACCATGAGCGACCTCAGAAGTTGGTCTTCCTCAGGTGGAGCGCACAGGTGGTAGCTCCGTCCTGACTCCGTTTTGACAATTGCCTTGGGCAGGTCTATGGCTTGCAGCAAGGAGGTGACACGCAGTGACCCCGAATCAAGTTGGGCGGCAATGTGCAGGGTTCCATTGCCCCGCCGCAGGATGCGCCAGTGGTGCAGTTGGACTTCGGGCTGCGAAAGGACATCCGGCGCCGGACGCTTGTTGACAAGGTGAAGCTCCATGATGAACCTCGTTGTTCGTCCAGAGACAAGCAGGATAGCAAAGCCACTGCGTGCACCCAAGGTGTCCCTCGAAAGCCTTGATTGGGCAGCGTTGGTTGCACTTCAACAGGCAGGACCTGCAGCCCATGCTCGGTCTTGCCTATGAATTAAGCACTCCGTTAGGACCCGCGCCGGTGCGGGCACTGCAGGACATACCACGGAGATATCCACAGATTCATCCACGGGTTGAGTGGACATTCTTCTATCGGAAGGCTGTTTGGCCGTCCATCCCCAGAAAATCTCGGCAGCGAAGCTTGAACTGCGCGCATCGAGGCGTACTGGCCACTGCTTTTGCCGAAGATGGTGCGGGGGCTGGACCAAAGCAATGCACGAACACCGTGGCCTTGATTCCATACTGCCCTTGAAGCCCCAGCCCGTTGGAGGTATGTTGCTCCCATTGCAAGGAGCGACCATGTCAATCGACCGTTCCATCCACAGCGGAATCCCCGCCGACTTCCCGATAGTCGCGATCCCTTTTGCTCTCTCTGGCGCGCATGCCAAGATGAGCTTGATCGAAGAGAATGGAAAGTTCTACGCCCCAGGTACCTCACCCTCCGAGGTCGCTACCGCCTTCGAGGTCTGCGAGGACTTGGTCGTACAGATGGTCCCGTACTGCGAGCGCAAACTGGCTGCGTTTCAGGGGGACCAAGAGGCTACGCTGAGAGCGGTTTTTCAGAGCTTGCTCAGCAAGAAGTGGTGTACAGACTTGCAATCCGAATGGATTGTGCGCAAGACCGCCGAGCGCCTTGGATGGCCAATCTCACAATCAAATCTTATGCCATGACGCTGTCAGGCTGACCTCCGTTTTGAATTTTGGTCAGTGGCGTCAGTGGACGCATCAAGTTAAGCGCAAAAACTATTTGAGTATTTTGCGATTCCGTACCAGAGTGATGGTGGAGGCGCTCCCAGTGCAGAGTGATTTGAGCGCATCTAGAGGCGATTAAACGGGGTGGCCTAAAAATATGGCGATTTAGGAGGGAGAAATAGGTGTGGCATGACAATGAAACGACGATCGACTATCTAAACTTTGGGGTCGTAGCGGATGCTTGTGCAAAGCTGCTGCAGCAGGCTGGAGGCGAGCCCATATCTGTCGGAATTTCTGGAGGGTGGGGCGCGGGTAAGACCTCGCTGGTCAAAATGGTCGCTCAGCGCTTACAAGCGTTGAACAAACCAAATGAAAACACATACGTGCTTGTCACGTTCAACCCTTGGCTCTACCAAGACTTCGATAGTGCCCGCAATGCTCTGCTCCAACTGGTAGGTGACGAAGTGCTCGAGCGAGCAAGGAGCAATCAGGACCTATATGAGAAAGCCAAGCGCCTCTTGAAGCGCATCAATGTTTTGCGACTTGTCCAATTGGGAGGCGAGGCAGCTGCTACCTATTTCACGGGCGTACCAGTCGGCATGGTTGGTCGAGCGATGCAGCGATTTGGGCTCATCGGCAAAGGCGATGCTGAAGAAAAAGAGAATGAAGAAAAAGAAAAAAAGAACGGCGGAGACGGACTTCTCAAGCCAGCCGAGCCTATCTCACTACCTGGAGAGATTCAGGCATTTCGAGCAGCGCTCGAAGCGTTGCTTGAGGAGCTGAAAATTACGTTGGTCGTCTTCGTCGACGATCTTGATCGCTGCCTGCCAAAAACCGCGATCTCAACGCTCGAATCTATCCGTTTACTGCTCTTCATCAAGCGCAGCGCTTTTGTGATCGCTGCCGACAATGACTTCATCAAAGGTGCAGTCCGTGTTCATTTCGCAGGGACTGAAATCAAGGACGAGGTCGCGACCAACTACTTTGACAAGCTGATCCAGGTTCCATTGCAGGTTCCGAGATTGGGCGTGAACGAAGCCAAGGCATACATCGCGCTTTTGCTCATGCAGCGCGCAAAGGAGGATGGGGTCTTTAACCCGACGAAATTTGACATTGCCCGAGCCGAAGTTTCCAAGAGACTGCGTGACGCATGGCGCGGCGATGCGGTTAGCCTAGAATTTTTAGAGGCGCAGGTTGGTGTCGACAACCAACTGATGGTCGAAAGGATGAAGCTCGCGGATGGGCTTGCGCCATTGTTGACCAGGTCGATCGCCGTCAATGGAAATCCGAGGCTCATTAAACGCTTCCTGAACACCGTCTTTCTGCGATCGAGCTTGGCGGAGCCCCAAGGTATCACGCTGGACCTCGAAGCACTCGCGAAATGGCATCTGGTCGAGCGCTGCGCCCCTGAGCTCGCCATCGATCTTTCAAATCTAGTGACGTCGGAGTCAGACGGGCGAGTAGCAGCGCTGAGATCTGCCGAGGAGTCTAACGCGACGGGGCAAGCCCTTGTAGCGCCGTTCAACGATCAAGACACATTTGTGCGTCAATGGCTCGGGCTTTCTCCATCGCTTGGCAACATGGACCTTCGTCCATTGCTGCATCTCAGCCGAGACACACAAACCCGAGACTTCGGTGCGGATTCGTTGACGGCCGTTGGGCGAGAGCTGCGAGACGCGCTCGCTGCAGCAACGACCCCAAACGTACATCTAACAGTGGCAATTACCAACGCCGGTGCTCTTCAGGCCGGCTTGGCGATGACAAGGGCTTGGGCACTACAAGCGCCCAAGCGCGGCTGGCGTAACGCCGTCGACGTCTTGATGCTCATCGAAACCTGCAAGGTATATCCACAACATGGTCCAACAGCGGAAGCGCTATTGTTTAAGGCCCCCGTTTCCCAAATTGGCGCAGGGATCATCCCTGGACTCAGTACTCAGCAGTGGGCAAAGCCTGTGCTGGATTCCTGGCTTGCTCACTCGGACACTGACGTGAGGGTCAAGCGTGCAATCCAGCCCGATGGCAATAGGTCAAGCTGATGGGAACTTCAACTTCGAGTAAGGGAGGCGGTCCCCGCTCACCGTTTGATCCAGAGTGGTTGGAAGGTGCCCCCGGCGGAGGCGATACTGGCGCTGACGATAACGACGATGCACCGGGTGATGGCCATTCTGGAGCCCCTGGAGAAGACGATGCACCTCAAAGCGAAATAGAGCCCAGTCATCTGGTTCCAGCTGCGAATCCGGCACGAAGGTTCGCCGGGGCACGCGTCGCGATGTCCGGTGCCCTCGGCGGCGGAGGGCGGGACGGCTTCAAGACCGCAGCGAAGCGCATGGTTAGTCGAGGAATGGGCGGTGCTGCTCGTGCTGCAAACACTATGCGGGCTACTGCGCAAGGAGCCGGTGCACTCGGCCATTTCCTCACCCAGGCGCGTGACGGAACAGATTCGGGCATCGTCAACTGGGTTCAGCGCGCTCGAGCGGCCAACCTCTCCGCGAACGACCTTATTTTGGAGGTGGTTAGAGAGGTTATCCCGCAGTCTGGAAGCATTGACGAAGACTCGATTCGCAATGCGGCAACGGAGACGTTGTCGATGTTGTACGAAACGTCACCAGATGTCGATATCTTCAATCTGAGTGATCAACAGATCGCAGACATCGTCGGCTTCACCGTGGCCAACGACATCTGCAATCGTGTAGACCTGCTCCTCGGTCAGAGCTATGAGAAGCTCAAGTACACCCCACAGCAGGTGCAGCTGTGCCGAAACGACATTCGTGAATATGTGCGGGGATTGGTTCGTGTAGAGATCGATAAGTTGGGAACAAGACCCGTTGATGCACACAGTCTAGCTCGGGAAGTCCTTGCTGCAACCTTGGAGGTGTTCGGCGAATGAAAGTCCTATGCACAAGTGCTGACAGCTTGCCGGCGAGCATGCGGCCTGATGAGCAAGCCTTCGCATTTTTTCGAACGGCGGGGCGCGAAGGCGTCGGTAACATTGCCAATAAATGGAGGTCTCAGTTGAAGCGCAAGGGCTTCGCGCCTGACTCTGTGACTTGGGATTTTGTACAGTTTTGCCTTGCCGCCTGCGCGGCCGACCTGGCGTGTCCTAGAGAAAATAGCGCTGACGGATGGACTCGCGTAATAGAGCTGACCATTGGCCTGCACGAGCCTATGCGCTGGGTTGGATTTGAGGAGCATCTGGCGAAGATGCTCAAGTTGCTGACGGGTGACTACTGGACTCTCCACTTTGTCGCAGGTGGGGAGGCGCCACCTACGGGAAAAGTGACGTCCTTGCCGCACGACTGCGTGTGCCTGCTTTCTGGTGGACTGGACAGCCTTGTGGGCGGAATTGACCTCGTTTCTGGAGGTCGAAGGCCGGTTTTCGTGTCTCAACTGGCGCATGATGACTCGGTTAAGCAGGGGAAGTTCGCGAACAGGCTGGGTGGCGCCAGCGCACATTGGCAGTGGAGTCACGGCATCAACTTCGCTGGTCAGCGTGAGCCGTCGACACGCGCCCGGTCCCTGGCTTTCTATGCTTTTGCGGTACTAGCTGCGTCTCGCATTGAGGGAGAACGCGTGCAAGTATTTGTCCCGGAAAACGGATTCATCTGCATCAATCCTCCATTGGTGCCGGGTCGTGTATCTAGCCTGAGCACCAAGACAACTCACCCTCAGTTCATCGCGATGATGCAGTACCTGCTGGACGAACTTGGTTGCAGGGTAGTGCTTGAGTTGCCCTACAGATTCAAGACCAAGGGCCAGATGCTCCAGGAGTGCCGCGATCAATCCCTGCTGCAAGGCTTGGCCTGTGAAACGACAAGCTGCGGCCGCTTTCGCACATACAACCGAAAACATTGCGGGCGCTGTGTACCTTGCATGATCCGGAAAGGCGCGTTTCACGCATGGGGGCCAAATCGAGATGCAACGGTCTATGTACACGACTCCCTTGCTGCATCGGACAAGTCGAGCGGACCTGACGACGCAATGGCTGCAGCGCTTGCAGTTCTCACCATGGAAGAACGAGGACTAGATCGGTTCCTGGGCGCAACGTTGGCATTCGCTGGACCTGACGAGCGGGCGTTGTATCGACAGGTACTTAGCGATGGCCTGGTCGAGATTGAAGCGGTCCTTCGGAGGGATGGCGTGCTTTGATGGACTTTCACTGCCATCTTGATCTATATCCTGGTGCCAAAGCTGTCTCAGAGGAGGCAGCTCTTCGCAATGAATTCACCTGGCTTGTAACCACCAGCCCCAGAGCCTATGACGCCACGTCGAGGGTGCTGGGTCATGTGCCGCGAGTACTCATTACGCCTGGCCTGCACCCCGAACTGGTCGAGACCCGCGCCGGCGAGCTCCCCCAACTGCTGCAGCAGATGGAGCATGCAGTAGCGGTAGGTGAAGTAGGGCTGGATGGCTCCTATCGCTTTAAGTCGAGTTTGGCGATCCAGCGTCAAGTTTTTGATGCCGTCGTGTCGCGAAGCAGAGAGCTGGGCGGGAGAACTTTGAGCATCCATTCACGGGGTGCCGCGAAAGAGGTCCTGTCCATTCTTCTCAAGAACCCAGGCTTCGGCACTGCGGTACTGCATTGGTTCACTGGGACAGTTGGAGAGATGGAGACCGCATACAAATTGGGGTGTTGGTTCAGCATAGGACCCGCTGCGTTTAACAGCGCAGCCGGCCGCACGCTTGTCGCAAAGATCCCTCGTGACAGGGTGGTTCCCGAGAGCGATGGACCGTTCGCCGAGGATAATGGCGTGCCAGTTCAGCCTTGGAGTATGGAGAGAACAGCCCAGCTATTTGCACCTCAATGGGAATGCGCAGAACCCGAAGCGTTTGAAATACTACGCACGAACGGACGCAGACTGCTGCGCACGATGGGCCGACTGCTGTAGCTCCCAATACATGCCACCCCTCTGACACGCGAGACTATCGTGGCGCGTAGAAGGGGTGCAGTCACTCGCCTGTAGATGTGCCCGTACGATGCCGCCTCACATCTCCACATATTGGTCTGGGACGTTTTCCCAGACACGGCACTTCCGATAGACAGCTCGTTTGAAAGCTCGGAAAAGTGCGTACGAATCAAACTCCGCATTCGGAATCTCCTCTCGTACCGCGTCTTCCAATGCTCGGCGCATTTCCGAGCTGAGGTGATCTACTACATCTTCAATTTTTACTCGTGCCATATGAATACTCCATAGAAAAGTGAGTTGTCATTTACGATCTTGTAATCTGCCGGCCTGCTTCGGATCGCTGAGCTCGATGTAGCTTTACGCCTTGATGATGCGGCTGTACGCGGCCCAGTCAATTGCCGGTACTGTTCCCAGACTCTGCAGCCGCGCGAGGAGACGAAAGAGGAAGTACATCATTGCACCCTGTTCAGACACCACGAGATGGCTGCCGTCATAGCAGTCGTAGCAACCATGATCCAGGGAGCACACGCAGTCAAGTGCGGACACGGACTGGCTGCCGAGGTTGCCCAAGAAGGTGCTGTCCAGGCCATTGACCCACCCCGAGCGTGGTGCCAGCAGCCCTGCCAGGATGCGGAAGTGCGGCTTGGCCTGGTAGGTACCGCCAGCGTGCGAGATGGCCACGGAAGTGCGCGTCATGCTGCGGACAGACGCAGCCTTCTTCTCCGCATACTCGATGTATCCCTTGTTGACTTCAGGCTTGCATTCGAAGATTGCGTAGACGGCCTCGGCGGGAATGTACCGGTGGTTCTTTTGATCAAGCAGGGTGGGCGTGAAGTGCCGGTCAAAGATGACCACATCGATTTGATCGCTGCGATTTCCCTTCGAGTCAATAATGATGCCGGTTGCTACCTCATAGCGATTTGGTAGGTAGGAGCGGAGCAACTCCAGCCAGTGCTCCTCATTCACCGAGCCCATCGTTCCCGCGTGGCTGATGGACTGAGTGGCTAGCGCCATCTGGCTGCCGAGCGCGGTCTGGACGTTCGCAAAAGCCTGTTTGAGCCAGCTGGTGTCGTCGACAGCGGCATTGAGCGCGGTCGTCGTCGTTGTTGTTGTTGAATTTTGGGTCATAGGTACGCTCTAGGAGAGTGGGAACTTGGGGCCGAACAGAGCACGCCACGCCTTCAATGCCTCGCCGCTCTGCCCCTTGCGAGCCAGGTGTATGGCGTTGGAGGCCTCACGGCTGGCAGCGAGAAGCAGTTGTTGTGCTCGGTCCCTTCTCGCAGCATCCATCCCGTCGCTGATGGGTGATCCCATTGCCGCTGGATCAGGCCACTCGTCCGTGATGCGATTAGCGAGCGACGAGAACATCGCCTGCATCTCATAGTCAAAGCGCCCCTGCCAGCCGCCGTGCAGGCACTCCAACGCCATCACCTCGATGAGGAATGACGGCTTTACAGGTTTGTCTGCGCCGTGCTTAGGGTTGTTGTTCCAGTACTTGACCATCCGGACAAGCCCTTTCCACTCCGAGGAGAAGGCTTGGTGCGCATCCCGCGCCTTGTTCGCGTGGATTTCGGGATTGGTTTTCATCCATTTGCCGGTGTCGTTGTTGGGAATTTCGAAGTCAGAGCCAACCGCTACAGCAGGTACTACGTCCACGCTGACGACACGGTAGTCCGTGTTGTCTTCTGCATCGACAACCACGCCGAAGTCGACGCTGACGGAGCGCCCTTGCTTGCGAACAGCCTCCTTGCCGTACTTCTCAACCAGCGCGTTGTAGAAGTCTTCCAGAATCTCTGAAGGTGCCTGGGGGCGGTACTTCTTTTCCTCGGAGTCCGACAAGACGAAGAAGATGTCGATGTCCTTCAAGGGCTTGGTCTTGGTGTGCCGTTTGTAAGAACCAGTCAGGAAGTCGCGCTGGATCGAAAATCTGGAACAGATATGCTCACGAACTTCGGTGTGGCGCTTGGAGGCGTTTGCCTGTTCGCGGTCGTTGAGCTCAAGCCGGGACTTGAACTTTCGGAAGGCATCATCGAGGGAGATCATCAGCGGGTCCTCCAGTAAGCGGTGCTCGCCCCGAGTCCGCTATGTTCAACAGTAGAGCCAAGGGTCTGGCGCACCATGCCATCGGTCGAGCGCGAAGTAGCAGGCCCCCAGCCAGAGACATCCGGCCGACCAGGCTTGGTCTTCAGGATGACTTCATAGCTCGCGCTCTCAGGGGCCACGCCGGCTTTTCTGATGGCGTATTTCAGCTGCTCGGTGTCGGTGTAGAACGAACCATCGCAATCGCTCCACTGGTAGACGATGTCCAGGTCCCAGCGGACGATCATCGCGTTCGTCGCCGGGTTGAAGATCTCCAACTCGACCCGTTCAAGGTGGCGGGATTCAATCCAGGTCTTTATGGCGCGGTGTTTGCTCTCCCAGCTGTTCACTAGGTTTGCGGGTGAAAGTCCGCTCATGCGGATGATGTCTTTCAGGCTCTTGAGCACGTTGTCGGTGACGTAAGTGACCGAGTGGGTGTACGAATAAACGGAAACGGTGCTCATGGCTTCAGGAACCCTTGCCAGTCGAGCGCCACGGCGGATGCTCTGGCCGACTTCTTGTCGGCGTCGACTTCAATGCCGTCCGCTGCATCACGTGCGACCACCCGGTTTGTCTGCTTTTTAAGCGCCGCCTGCACCCAGGAAAGATCTTCGGCAGCCACCGCGACTGAGACCTTCCAGTCGCCCTTCGTCGCATCGAATCCTAGCTTTGCTTCGTTGCTAGCCGAGTCATCGAGTGCGTCGTCGTCATACAGACAGTAGATGCGCGTGCGCGGTCCGTCGCAGGTGACGACGATTGGGCTAGATTGCGGAACTTGATCGGTGATCACGCTCGCCACAATTCCTGCGATGCTCAGGAGTTCCTTGCGGGCTTCGGCATTGGGACTGCTCGCCGTAATGAGGTCTACGATGGCACTCCATGTCTCTGCGGCATCGCGAGACGGGACGCTGCGGAAGTCTCGGCGGACGGTACTCATTTGAGGCCCCCCTTGCGCGAGCGCACCAGCTTTGCCTCCTTCGCCGCAGCGAGCAGATGAGCAGCGGTCAGCTTGTTCGGGTCAGCAGCAACTTCTCGACTCATGGCCATCGCATTCACCACCATCTTGCGCAGCGCGCGACCATCCAGTCCTTCACATGCATGTGCGATTTTGTCGATTTCCTGGGAGTTTGCGACAGTGGCGATTCCCGGGAACTGGGTTGCTAGGCCGGCCAAGCACTGCTGGAGAATCTCTGTGACAGCGTCTCGGTTTGGAGGGGGCACTTCGATGACCAAGTCGCAGCGCGACGTGAATGCGTCGTCAATGGCTTGTGGGAAGTTGCTGGTGGCGATAAACAGTATGTTCGGATTGCTCTCTGCCAGCGCATCGAGTTGGACGAGCACTGCATCGGTGGCGCGATGAATGTCCACCGGATTTGCCTCCAGACTCATCCGTGAACGGTCTGCAGCCAAGGTCTCGACTTCATCCAACAGAACCACGGTCGGCCCGTTGCTCGCCTGTTCCGAGATTGTCTGGGAAAACAGCTCGCTGACTGCGCGCTGCGTTTTCCCCATCGCCGAGCTCGTCAACGCATGGGGATCGACTTCGACCAGGCGAGGCTTGGCCTTTGGCATGAGACCCGCCAGCTTGCTGGCCAGACCCCGCGCCAACGAGGTCTTGCCTGTGCCTGGAGGGCCAACTAGAAGGATCACCCCATGCATCGGCAACTGGTCGCGCGAGACCTTCGGGCGCAGGGAGAAGTTCAGGATGGCCTGAGACAGCAGGCGCTCCTTGATGTCTGGGGCCACAATGATGCTGTCCCAGAGAGCGTCAAGCGTTGCGTGTGGGAGCACGCGGATAGCAGAGATGCCCCGCGGCAGGTCTTCGGGGCGTACCAGATGGTGTGCTGGGGTATTGGCGTTCAAGTCTGTCCCGTCCTTGTGAGGACGCCGTTGTTGTGTTGGACAGAAGTTTTCCAGCAGTTGGGAAAGGGTTGGTAGAAGACCGGTTCAGGTGTTGGGGCGCTTGCCTTGCTCGGTTATACGTTTCCGTGAAGGCGCCTCGACATCTTGTCATGATCGTCCTGTGGTTAAGAAACCTGAACCGCGTGCCCCCAAATCCTGCACGTGTTTGTGAGATGCTGCGATTCTCTGAAAACCCTTGTTCTGGGGCCCCCATGATTCGTATAGCCATCATTGAAGACGTCCAGGAGGACAGCGATAACCTGAAAGCGTTGATCCTGAACTCGCTGCAGGCTGACGTCAGACAGGCCTATACCAAGGCGGAAGCTGAAACGTTGCTGAAAGAAGAAAAGTTCGACCTGGTCCTGATGGACATCGAGCTGGGAACTGGCGCGAAGAATCGCTATGCTGGGCTTGGGCTGCTGAGCGACATTCGCGCGAACTGGCCAACGATCGTAGTATCCGGGATGCCGGAGGACAACCTCAGGGGGTTGGCGCTCACGCTGCATGCATACGACTTCATTGCAAAGCCGGTTGATGAGCAGGATCTTATTAATAAGATCGAACACGCGCTCGAATGGTCGAATTCAGAGGCCGGGAAAGACCTGACTACTCAACAAGGGTTACCGGATGGTCTGA
Source organism: Acidovorax sp. (assembly GCF_034519795.1). Classification (GTDB taxonomy): domain Bacteria; phylum Pseudomonadota; class Gammaproteobacteria; order Burkholderiales; family Burkholderiaceae_C; genus Acidovorax. The sequence goes on along the minus strand of NZ_JAXHOB010000020.1, from coordinate 772,303 downwards.
CCGCTGACCCTCTGCGGAAGAATCGCTACCTTTGGAAGGGGAACGCGGTGGCGCTGACGATGACACAACTCAGCATCCTGCAATGCTTGATTGAACGACCTGGTACCGTAGTGGAGACAAGGAACTTGGTCAGGAACCTGAAGTCGGGAATGTCAGCCAAGGCAATCGCAACGCAATTGTCAAACGTGCGCACTAAGTTCCGTGAGTTCGACCCAGATTTTGACCGAATTGACAACGAACCCGGCCGTGGCTATTTCTGGAAAACAACACCGTAGTCGTTTGCCGCAGTGGTGGCAGAGTTGGGACTTCACTCTCACCACTGTCGCACTCCTCGCCCTCCTCATCGCCATCTTGGGCGGGGCGGTATTTGACATCAGCATATCGGCGCACAGGAAAGAGCAGCGAGTTCAAGAGTCCGAGCTCAATGGACAGCTTGCCCAGTTCCTGCTCAGTACACGTGAACCCGATGGATCGTCGCTGCTTGAGAACCCCGCTGAGTTTTCGGCGGTTTCTCGCGCGCTGAACGTCATCACGTTACGTCGCTCGTTCTTCTCTTACCTGCTCCAGACTGGCAACGCAAGGGCGTTCAAGACAGGAGACATCAACTTCGAGGCGCCGAGAGCCTGCCAAGTGGAATACACCGGTGGTCGGCGGGAAGGACCGCTCGCGGGAAACCTGCGTGCCTGTTTCGCCGCAGTGCCAGGGGACCAGACTGGGCGCTATGTGTATTTCTCTTTGCGCTACCCTTCCAGCAAGATCGAGCGCCATCACCCTGGCCGCCCGCTCGCAGAGGTGAATCGTGTAGTCCTCACGTTCGGCGGGCCCCGAGAGAATCGCCTCACTCTCGCCTATCAGGTCCCTCCGCTGGCCCGCTCGCGGTACCCCTCACAATTGGCCCGCTTCGAGCAGGTCCACGAGCTTGCCGGATTCGCTTCAGGAGAGGGGGGCTTGCCCTCCCGATTCGTCAGCGGGCAGGCGTTCGAAAGCCAGGTCGAAGAGGATGGCAGCGCGCCGCAGAGTTTCGTGACGGTAGTAGGCCGCCTTGACTCAGCATTCCTGCTGCCGACTGGCTCTGACGACGCATGGCCCTCAACTGCTCTGAAGCAGATCGCAATTGGTGTGAGGATCTACGACAAGGCATCCACTACCTCGGACACGGAAGTTCTTTTTGATGTGCCTCCTGGAAAAGCCGGCACTCCGGTTGTGTCTTTGACACAGGCTTATCTATCAGCGGTTCCGTCACGCGCGTCTTTGCAGGTCAGCTCCATTGGCTCTGGAGGTGCTCGGCGCATTCTTTGGCGATCTGACGATGCAGGCATCAGCCAGTCGACGACGCGGCTTGATGGGTGGTGGCAAGACATCGCTGATCATTGGTCCGAGTTCATCATCTCCAAGGGCGTTCTTCACAGTGAGCCTGTGCAAGCCTCCCAAAACATGCGAGTTGGCGGAGTTGTGAATGCTCGAGCTACGCTCACCGCTACGCCATTCACGCTGCCCGACCTTGCGACACGTGCGTTCACGTGGGTTTCTGCGGCAGTTGGACTCATTGTGGTCTTGGCCATTTACTGGGGGCACAATGCACTGAAGCTACGTCGTCTTAGAACGGTAGCTTACGCAATGGCGGTGCGGCCCGCTGGCGGTGGCGATCTGAAGAAGTTCGCCGCCCCCAACGAAATTGGTACCTTAGCGCGCGTCTTTCACCTTTTGCTAAGACGCAATCGATCCCGGGATGCAAACTTGGTCAAGCGGCTACGCGCGCAGGAATTGCGGCGCGCTGAAAGGCTGCGGTTGGCCGAGGCTCATGTGCAGAACAGAAAGGCGATTCTGGATGCCATTGGGCACGAAATCCGAGCGCCGCTGCATTCCCTCGTGAACACGACCAAGGACCAGCAAGCGGTTCAGCAAAAGCTTGCCCGCATTCGACGCGCGGTCGAAGCGCTTCATGAAGCCACAAGTGTGGAGGACGGGCTTCGGTCAGGCGAAATCGCAATGTCACCACATGACTTGACAGATTGGCTCAAGCGGTTCGCGCGTAACCTGAATGAAGACAATAGGGACGTGAAGTACGTCGGCCCTGAGCACGAAGTTGTTGTGCAAATGGACTCCATCCAACTGGAGCAAATCTTGGACAACCTTCTGGACAATGCCCAGCGTTATCGAGTTGCCGGCAGCAGCATTGAACTGCGATTGTCAGAATCAGGTGATCTGGTTGAACTTGCAGTCTTTAACCGAGGGGAGTCAATTCCGGAGGCGGATATCGAGAGAATCTTCGACTTGGGCGTGTCCGACAGTGACGCACCGAGTCATAGCGGACTTGGGCTCTTCGCGTCACGCATCTATGCATTGGCGATGGATGTGACTGTTCGTGCTCGTAACGAGTTGGATGGCGTCTCATTGGTATTGCAGTTTCCACGCCCAAGTCGAGATTGAGCGATCTCTTGGTCAATTTGGGCAGCGAATAGCTGATCTTGACCGTCCACCGCAATCTAACTTTGACCTCCAACTTTTGTAGCGATCCTGTGAGTTCATCCTGTCCGCGCTGTCTTGTTGAATGGCGCGGCAATAGCGCTGGTGAGAGTCTTCACGCAACGCGGTTTGGTGCTCCACGTCGCCGCAGGTCCGCAACGATCGGGTCGAGTTCGTCATTCGCCGTTCTTCCATTCTTAGCCGTGATCAGATGCCGTCACGGCTGAAGCATTGTTTTGATATGTCCTACTGTAGGGAACCTCTAGAAACCCCTGATTATTCAAAAACAGCGCACGTATGTCATTTATTCATATGGGCGAAAATCTGGAGAATTGAGGATTTTAGAGGTGCCCTGTGGTTCCATCCAGTCATGCACAATCACCGCATGGAACTCGACCAGATCGCCATCGCCCTGTTCGGCGCCCTCGCCGCCTGGCTGTCCCAAGCCCGCAGTGAGAAGCTGCGGCGCTGGGCCTGCATCTTCGGCATGCTCGGCCAGCCCGCCTGGTTCTACGCCGCGTGGAAAGCCGACCAGTGGGGCATCTTCCTCGTGAGCGTGATCTACCTGGGCGCCTGGATGCGCGGAGTGTGGGTCCACTGGATCGCCCCGCCACCTGCGTCTGGCCTGGGCACCATCCAGATCGTCCCCCGCAAGTGATCCGCATCCGCAGCCATCCTTCTGCCCGCCCTCCAGAGGAGACCTCTTCGTGAAATTCATCCACACCGCAGACCTGCACCTGGACAGCCCCCTGCGCGGCCTGTCCTCCTACCCCGATGCCCCCGCGGAGCGCCTGCGCACCGCCACCCGCGATGCCTTCGAGCGCCTGGTCACGGTGGCCATCGACGAAAAAGTGGACTTCATGGTCATCGCCGGTGACGTCTACGACGGCGACTGGAAGGACTTCAACACCGGCCTGTTCTTCGTGCGCCAGATGGGCCGCCTGCGCCAGGCCGGCATCCCTGTGTACCTGCTCTACGGCAACCACGACGCCGACAGCGAGATGACCAAGGGCCTGGAACTCCCAGACAACGTCCATGCCTTCGCCTCGCGCAAAGCCGAGACCTTCCGGATCGAGCCGCTCAAGGTCGCCCTGCACGGCCGCAGCTTCAAGGTGGCCGCCACCACGGAGAATCTGCTCCCCGGCTACCCCATGCCCATCGCCGGCTGGCTCAACATCGGTGTCCTGCACACCGCGCTTGAAGGCCTCACCGAGCATCCCAAGTACGCCCCGTGCACAGTGGCAGAGCTCCAGGCCAAGGGGTACCAGTACTGGGCCTTGGGCCATGTGCATGAGCAGCGAATCGAGCGCGGCGACACCACCATCGCCTACCCAGGGAACCTGCAAGGCCGCCACATCCGCGAGACCGGCCCGCGCGGTGCGCTCTTGGTCAGCGCCGAAGAAGGCGAGATCACCGAGGTCGAGCGGGTCGAAGTCGACGTGCTGCGCTGGCACGCCTTGGCCGTCGATGTCAGTGTCTGCGAAGACCTGCGCAGCGCCATTCGTTTGGCGGGCCAGGCCATGGAGGACCTGCTCACGAACTCACCCGCTGGCCTGCCCTTGGCGGTACGTGTGAGCTTCACAGGCCAGTCAGCCGCCCACGCGGCCCTGGCCAGCGACGAGGGCCAACTGCGGCAGGAGATGATCGCCCAGGCCGTGGTGCTGGACCCGGACCGCATCTGGATCGAAAAAGTGCGCGTCGCCACTACTGCGCCTGCGACACAAGCCGCTGGCCTGGAGGGCGAAGCCCAGGATGCGCTCAACGCACTGCAGGAACTGGCCGCCTCTGCCCATGCCGATCCGGAGTTCCTGCAGTCGCTTCAGGCTGATTGGCAGGCCATGCTGGAAAAGCTCCCGCACGACGTGCTCCAGGCATCTCTCGAACTCGCAGAGCTTCGCCAAGCGGATCCATCGCTCATTGCCGATCGGGTCCGCCAGGCTACCCCCGTACTCATGGCTCGGGTAGCTGGCGCTGGCGCCTCAGTCTGACATCACCACCCAGCTCGACACCTCCATGCGCATCCGCGAACTCAAGCTGATCCGGTACGGAAAATTCACCGACCGCCACCTGTCGCTGCCCCAGCAGGCGAGAGATATCCACCTCATCGTGGGCCCCAACGAAGCCGGCAAGTCCACAGTCCGCTCAGCTATCGGAGACTGGCTGTTCGGGATTCCCGTCAGGACTTCCTTAGGCTTTCTTCACCCCATGTCGGAGTTGCGGGTTGGCGGCGTGCTGGAGCGACTGGTCTCGGGCGCGGCAGAGAACGTGCAACTCGCCTACGACCGCACCAAGGGCAACAAGAACACGGTGCGTTCACCCGAAGACGCGGCACTGCCGGACGCTGTGCTGCAGCCCTGGCTGGGCGGAATGCAGCTGCAGGCCTTTACGCGCATGTATGCGCTGGACCACTCCACGCTGGTCGAAGGCGGCGCCGGCATCCTGTCGGCTTCAGACGATGTTGGCCGGCTGCTGTTCCAGTCGGCCGCTGGCATTGAAGGACTCGCTAATGTCCTGCAGAAGCTAGAAGCGGAAGCGGATGCCTTGTGGGGACCGAAGAAAGCCGGCTCTCGGCTCTACTACCAAGCACTCCAGAGCCACGAAGCTGCGAGCGCAGAGCTGAAGCAGGCCGTTCTCAAAACCAAGGATTGGAAATCCCAGCATGACGCCTTGCTAGCAACCGAGCAGGCCCTCGCCGACACACGCCAGCGCGACCGGGATACCCGCCAGCAGCTGAACCAGTTGGAGCGCATTCGCCGCGTGCGTCCCATGCTGCAGGCGCTGGATGCCGCCCAGACCCAGAGGGAAGCACTGGGCCTCACCGATGACGTTCCGCTACTGCCAGAGAACGCATCCTCCACCATTCGGGATGCGGCCCAGGCCATGGCCCTGGCCCAAGCAGAGAGCCAGCGCCTCGAACAGGAGAGCTCTGCGCTGCGCACCCAACTAGAGGGCATCCACGTCGACCAGGCTCTACTGTCTTTGGCTGCGGATATCACCGACCTCAATGAACGCAGGCTGCAGTACCGCAGCCACAGGACGGACATCGTCAAGCGCGCCGAAGAGATCCAGACCCACTGGACTAGGGTGAAAGAACTCTCCGGCAGTCTGGGTTGGGCGACCGATACCGAAGACGCGGTGCGCAAGCGCCTGCCGGCGTCGACCACGCGCAACCGCCTGGCAAACCTGCTCAAAGAGCGGGGCACACTGAACCAGCAGTTGCGCAGCGCCCAGTCCGCGCTGACCGATCGCGAGCAGCAGATGGCGCAGGCGCAGCAGGCTCTGGAGCGCCTGGTCGCCCGCGAGGTGCATCCAAGGCTGGCAGGCACTGTCGAGAAGGCGCTGAAGCTTGGCGACCATGCCGGAGCAGTCTCCCAGCTGGCCCAGAAGGCGGATGCACAGAGGGCATCGCTTGCGACTGCCTTGGCCGGCCTTGGAAAGTGGCGAGCCGAACCGGACGATCTCGCAGGCATGCTCGTACCCGACGACACCGTTGTGCAAGGCCTGCTGGATGAGAGCCGAACAGGAGTCGCAGAGGCCCAGGCACTGCAAGACGCGGTAGCGACGAAAGCAGAGGAGTTGCAACGGCTGGAGTTGGAGCTGCAGCAGTTCGTCCAGGACTTCCAACCGGTGACCCGAGAACAGGTCGACGAGGCCCGCCAGTCACGAGACCTGGAATGGCAAGCGATCAAGGCCGCGCCAAGCGAGCTGACCGCCAAGGCCAATGCCTATGAGCAATGGGTGGGCAAGGCCGATGTGCTCGCTGACACCCGGCTTGATCGCGTCCAGCATGAGGCGACCCACCGGTCCAGGGCCGAACGCATCGAGCATGTGCGTCTGGAGTTGCAAGGGCAGCAGGCGCGGCTGCAGGCGGCAAACGACCGGAACGAGGCCCGAGCGCGCCAATGGCAAACATTGGCCGAGGCGAGTGGCTTGCCACAGCTGCCGCTGGAAATGGCGCCGGCATGGCTGCGCCAACGCAGGGCGATTCTGGAGATCAGTGCCGAGCTGGGCCAACTCGACCAGCAGCACAAGGATCTGGTGACCGCTGGTGTCGAACTCGCAACTGCCCTCTGGTCGATGCTGGGCGGTGCAGCGGAAGCGACCGAGATGCCCACCCTCCACGACGGTCTGCAGCGAGCACGCAAGCTGCTGGCTGCCGTCGACCAGGCGCAAGGTCAGCGCAGCGCGCTGGAGCAGCAGGTGGCCGACGCCCAGAACAGCGTTCCCAGACTGCAAAGCTTGGTCCAGCAAGCGCAGTCAGCGTGGAGCGAATGGGAGACTGCCTGGCAGGCGGCCGTAGCAGCGGCAGGCTATGAGAGCGCGACGACAGCTGGCCAGATCGAAGCAGAGTTCGAAGCAATCCAGGAGGTTGAACGGTTGCTGACCCAGATTCGTAGTGTCCGCAGCGAGCGCATTGAACCCATGCAGATGGACCTCTCCGACCTGAAAGCGTCGGCAGAGGCCCTTGCACAGCGTGCCGCCCCGGACTTGGTCGAGCAGGAAGCCGACATGATCGCCCAGGAACTCTTCGCGCGCCTTGCGACCGCCAAGCAGTCCGAGAAGACGCAACGCGAACTGCGTACCAGACAAGCCCAGGTCGAGGCCGAGCTCGCCGAGGTCCAGCAGCGCCAAGCAACTCAAAACGCGCGCTTGGCGCCATTGATGGCCACGGCAGGTGTGGACGATATCAACGCGCTCGCCGCCGCAGCCGAGCAGTCCGAACAGCGCCGAGCCTTTGAAGCCAAAGTCAGTGCAGCCCAGTCCAACCTGGTGCACGGCGGAGATGGACTTGGCCTGGACCAACTCCGCCAGGAAGCGCAAGGCGTCGCTCCCGATGAGCTGATGGCCGAGATCGATCGACTGGGCGCGCAATCCGCGCAACTGGTGGAAGAGATCGCCCAGTTGAGCAATCAGCACGGAACCCAGCGCAAAACCTTCGACGCCCTGGACGGCACAGACGCCGCTGCCAGGGCCGATGCACGCCGCCAGGAGGCGGTTGCGTCCATGGCCGATGCAGCCGAGCGCTACCTCAAGCTGCACACGGCCGCCCGCCTGCTCAAATGGTCGATGGAGAAATTCCGCGAAACGAGACAGGGCCCGATGCTCGCCAAAGCCTCCGCAACCTTCAACACGCTGACCCTGGGCTCATTCGAGCGCCTGCTCGTTGACGCCGCTGACGATAAGCCCAGGCTCTTCGGTATTCGGCCCACCGGTGCACAGGTTGAAGTGTCGGGGATGAGCGAAGGATCCCGGGACCAGCTGTATCTGGCGCTGCGCCTGTCGGCCCTGGAAATGCAGATCGAGCAAGGCCTGAACATGCCGCTCATAGCGGATGACCTGTTCATCAACTTCGACGACCGGCGCACGGCAGCCGGGCTTCAAGTTCTGGGCGAGCTGTCGAGGAAGATGCAGGTGATCTTCCTGACCCACCATGATCACCTGGTGCCTCTTGCCAAAGAGGTGCTCGGCAGCGAGCTCAATGTGGTGACGCTCTGACCGAACTGGGCTCAATTGCAACGACCGGCTGCTATGCTTTCTTCATCAGAGTTTCGATGGAGAAGAAAACATGGACGCCAATGAACGCTTGGTAGCTTTGAGCCGCATGCAGGAGACAGCGGATGCGTTTTATCGCAGCGCCGTGTCCATCGGCAACCATCCCTTCATCGAGTTTGCCGGGCTCATGAATGAGTACATCACGGCCTGCCGGGCTGCACACAGGGACGGGATTGACTTCACGCAATGCAATGTGCACAACGGGCAAACGCTGCCGCTGCACCCAGTGATGTCGGACTACATCAATGAGAAGCTGGAGTGCATTTTCTCTGGTTCGAAGGTGCTGCGGGCCAGGCAAGCTTCCTGATCAAGGAAGCCAGCAAAGCTTTACTGGCCGTCTGCGAGCAGTGCGAGGGCTTTTCTTTTGCCCATGCCAAGCACCTCGTGGATACGCTCCAGTTGCGTTGCGCGAGGAGCGGCTTTGCCGGCTTCCCACTTGTAGACAGACGGGGAAGAAGCCTGCAGCAGCTTGGCCATGTCTTGTGCTGAGATACCCAATTCAGATCGCTTTGCCGCCAATGCTTCTGGTTTGAAAACCCACTTTCGACCGCCCTTGCGCACGGGCGCTTCTTCGACTACGGAGGCTTGCACCGGCACTTTGACCGACTTCTGGGTTGCCTTGAGTTGCGAGGTCAACGCTTTAACTTCGCGCTTGAGTGCCGCAATCTCCGAACGGTGTGAGGTAAGCGCCTTGCGCATGCTCTGCAGCTCTGGCTTGAGTTCCTTGCGCGCCATGCGGACGACTTCAGCGCGGAATGCATTTGAGAAAGTATTCATGCGCGCATTGTGTACGAATCGAGTTGGATAGCTGCTTCGCTCAAAGAAAAACCGCCAAAGCGGTGAGCCCTGGCGGTCAATCGCTGGAATTGATTTGAAGGCGAAACGCAGACTACTTGCCAGCCTTTTCTGCTTTGCGCTTTGCGGCCTTGGGATCTACCGCGGCCTTGAATTTGGCACCGGCCACGAACTTTGGCACGGTGGATGCAGGGATCTTCAACGCGGCGCCGGTGGATGGATTCTTGCCTGTGCGCGCGGCGCGCTTCGCAGACTTGAACGTGCCGAAGCCGACCAGTTGAACTGCATCGCCCTTCTTGACGGCAGTCTGAATGGTGTCGATGAGCGTATCGAGGACAGCGTTCGCTGCGACCTTAGAAAGGTCATTCTTTGAAGCAAGGATTCCGACAAGATCAGCACGGTTCATATGTAGTCACGGTAAAGGAGGGAGAGTGAGTTATATCGTACTTCCCATGGATTGATCATTAGCTTCCAATCCACCCGTCGGCCCTGCCGAAAATAGACGGGCGCAACTGCTCCATCCCAGCAAAAAATCTCTGTACAGGACGCCGGACGATGTGCACGTGTCTTTACTCAACTGCATCGTGGAGGTGTGAACCTTGAGTCGCCCGAGGCGACTTAGCAATTCGATGTACAAGCAGAAAGAGGCTGGCTTGCGCTTGCAAAGTAGCCAACAAATGCTATCGATTCCGGGCTCAAAGTCGATCAGGCGGCTTTGGCATTCATGGAAAGTGGCCGCGTGAAGTTCTTCGGAACGGACTCTTTGGTCAAACACCTGTCGCGCAGCGGGTTACCCCGCTGGACGCACAAGATCACGATGTAGACAAGAAAAAACATGGACGGCACCCGCCGTCCTTTTTTCTTGGGCGGATGCGATGTGCTCCTGCCTGACGATGTCCGTCGTCAAATCGACGCCTGGTTCACCCGCCGCATCAGTGCCTCACCCGACTCCTTGCGCTCGCTGTAGCGGTCCACCAGGTAGGGGGACACGTCACGGGTAAGCAAGGTGAACTTCACCAGTTCCTCCATCACGTCCACGATGCGGTCGTAGTATGGCGATGGCTTCATGCGGTCGTCGTCGCCAAACTCCTGAAAGGCCTTGGCCACCGAGGACTGGTTGGGGATGGTGATCATGCGCATCCAGCGCCCCAGCACGCGCAGCTGGTTGACGGCGTTGAACGACTGCGAGCCGCCGCACACCTGCATGACTGCCAGCGTCTTGCCCTGCGTAGGGCGAACAGCACCGACAGACAGCGGAATCCAGTCGATCTGGGTCTTCATGATGCCGGTCATCGCGCCGTGGCGCTCGGGCGAGCACCAGACCATGCCCTCGGACCAGGCGGCCAGTGCGCGCAACTCCACCACCTTGGGGTGCGTATCCGGGGCACCGTCGGCCAGGGGCAGGCCCTCGGGGTTGAAGACCTTCACCTCAGCCCCCAACGCAGTGAGGATGCGCGCACCCTCCTCGGTGGCCAGGCGGCTGAACGAGCGCTCGCGCAGAGAGCCGTACAGCATCAGGATGCGCACGGGGTGGGTGGATACCAACGGTGCGGACAGGCGCGCGGTGTCAGGTTGCTGCAGCAATTGGGCGTCGATTTGGGGTAAGTCTGGATGCATGAGGCAGATAAGTGTAGAGAGGGTCGCGCAAGTTGGTGCGCGCCCAGTGTGCGGTCAACTGTGCGCGATCCTGTTCAGTTGCGCTTGCAGGTCCGCGTCGCTCAGTTCGTCCAGCGGCAACTCCAGCAGTTGAAGCATGCGGTAGCCGATGGCCTGGCGCGTGATCTCGAAGGCCTGGCGTTTGGCCTCGTCGCCGCCCTGTGCGTTGGAGGGGTCGGGGTAGCCCCAGTGCATCTGGATGGGGGTGCCGGGCCAGTATGGGCAGACCTCGCTGGCGGCGCTGTCGCAGACGGTGATGACGATGCGCATCACCGGCGCGTCGGCGGCGGTGAACTCGTCCCAGCTCTTGCTGCGAAACGCCTCGGTCTTGACGCCCGCGCTGGCCAGCGCTTCGAGCGCCAGGGGGTTGATGCGGCCACTGGGCGCACTGCCCGCACTGTGGGCCTGCACGTCCAGGCCGCGCACGGCAGCCAGGTGGTTGAGCATGCCTTCGGCCAGCACGCTGCGTGCGGAGTTGTGCGTGCAGAGGATGAGGATGTGGGTGGTCATGGTCTTGGCAAGGTCTTAGAGAGATGCAGCGCTGGTGGCGGGCCCTGCTTATGCTCGACCAATGTCCTCAACTTGGCGCTTGATGGCCAGGGAATCGAGTTTGTGCAGCGGCAGAGCAAGCAGCAACTCGATGCGCCGCTTCAGAATAAGAGCGGTGTCGCGGAATGCCTTTGTCACTTCATCAGGTGTTCCTTCAGCAGCAGATGGGTCAGGTACGCCCCAATGTGCGCTCATTGGCTGACCTGGCCAGATGGGGCAGACTTCGCCGGCAGCGTTGTCACACACGGTGAACACGAAGTCCAATTCAGGAGCGCCAGGCGCGGCGAACTCCTCCCAGTTCTTGCTGCGCGCATCAGTGGCCGGCACATGCAGGCGTTCCAGTGTGGTCAGTGCCAGCGGGTTGACTTTGCCCGAGGGAAAGCTGCCAGCCGAGTAGCCCTTGAAGCGCGCTCCTCCGAAGTGGTTCAAGATAGCTTCTGCCAGGATGGAGCGGGCAGAGTTGTGTGTGCAGATGAACAGCACGTTGTAGATTTTTTCGCTCATGAGAAGGCTCCTTAGCCAGTTGGGGTGGAGGGGAAATCTTTTGGACCCAAGTCAGGGGACGTGATCAATGGGGCTTCTTGATCGAATCCACTCTCAGACAATGCAGACAGGCGTTCGATGCCTATTGGTTCTTCTCTCAGCAACGGAACCACGGCGTAGCGCGTGGCATGCTTGTGAGCTACGGCATCAATCTCTCTCAGTTCATTGCGTGCTCTCTGTTGCAGCAATGCGGAACCAGGCCGCGCAGCCGCCAAGCTGTTGTTCACGATCCATGCCCATGGGCTGATCCCGGCACGTCGCAAGTCGGATTGCAAACTCGTAGCTTCCAGCACAGGCGTGGTCTCGGCGAGCGTTACAACGATCACCTTCGTCTTGCGTGGGTTCTGAAGATCCATGAGAGGGGTCGTGTAGTGCAACCCGGTACTGTCCATCTGCCGCGCTATTTCACGGTGATAGGCTCCAGTGGCGTCCAACAGCAAAAGCGTATGGCCGGTAGGCGCCGTATCCATCACGACGAACTTCTTGCCCGCTTCGCGAATGATCCGAGAAAATGCCTGAAATACGGCAACCTCCTCAGTGCATGGCGAGCGGAGGTCCTCTTCCAGGAGCGCTCTCGACTGCGGGTCCAGCTTCGCGCCTTTTGTGGCGAGCACATGCTGGCGATATCGCTCGGTTTCCACGTGCGGATCAATGCGCCCCACCGAGAGGTTGTCCAGAGTTCCCACGAGGGCATCATTAAGGTGGGCGGCCGGATCTGACGTGGTCAACAACACGGGCAACCCGCGCTGGGCCAGCCCTACGGCGATGGCGGCAGCAAGGGTTGTCTTGCCCACCCCACCTTTGCCCATCAGCATGATCAGGCCGTGGTCTTCTTTGGCAAGATCGGAGACCAAACTGCCCAGTTGCGGGGCGACTACTGGTGCAACGTCTAGGGAGGCTTCACCAGGGTAGACACGCTCGTCGAGCAGCGCGCGAAGTGCCTCCACGCCGACCAAGTTGAAGGACTTCAGTGCAATGCGGTCCGTGGGAAGAGCTAGCAGTTGCTCGGGCATCGCGCCCATGGCCGCGGTCTCGCGGCGAAAAATTGCGGCGGCAACTGCGTCCTGAACCGCTTCACTCTCTGGCAGCAACCCGTTCACCACCAGATGCTGCCGCTCAATGCCGATATCAGAAAGCTCGGAATGGGTGCGCGCTGCCTCGCGCAATGCAGCACCCTGGGCACGCGCTACCAGCACAACGCGCGTATGCAAAGGATCCGTCAATGCACTCAGCGCTTGACGGTACTGCGACTGCTGTTTCTGCAACCCGGCCAGTGGGCCCAGACACGACGCGTCGCCTTTACCTGTTTCAAGAAAGGTGCTCCAGGCACCCGGCAGTTGCAGCAACCTGATGGTGTGGCCAGTAGGGGCAGTATCAAACACCACATGATCAAAATCCTGGTCCAGAGACTCACTGGTGAGGAGCGCCGTGAACGCGTCAAACGCCGCTATCTCCGTGGTGCAGGCCCCCGATAGCTGCTCTTCTATACCGATGACCACTGCGGGCGGGAGCACGCCTCTGACCGGAGCAACGATATTCTCGCGGTAAGCGAGCGCCGTCTCCTCGGGATTCAGCTCCAACGCGGACAACAGCGCCACGCTCGGCACAGGCGTCACGTGGTTGCCAATTGAAATACCGAACACCTGACCCACGTTGGACGCTGGGTCCGTGCTTACCAAGAGCACTCGCGAACCCGACTCAGCAAGATGGACTGCAACGGCGCAGGCGATCGAAGTCTTGCCGACACCTCCCTTGCCTGTGAAGAAGAGAAATCTGGGGGGGGCGTCAAGAATGTGCATGGAACGGTCGGATTCAGCAGCATCCGTTGCCTGCGCAGCAACTGCGAACTGCGGCAGGAGTGCCTTCGGCTTCAATCCCTGCCCAACGGGCCAGTTCGCCACGCGCCGGATAGCGCCCAGCCAATACAACTTGCCCATCCACCAGGACCAGTGGAAGCGACTCAATTCCGGAAGTTTCCAGGAACCGCTTCACTGGCGGGGAGTCCGCAAACGCCACGGGCTGCTGGGCGAGGTTGAAGCGCTCAATCTGCGCTCCATGTCCTTGAGCCCATCGCAAGTCGGCGGCGAAGTTCACAAGCGCCTGGTCGGAATCAACACCGCACACTCCAGAGTTGCAGCACATCGCAGGATCAAAAATTTGAATTGTTTTCATTTCAATATTCCATTAAACATTGAATTAATGACCGAAAGAAGACACCAGAGTGAGTCCTGCTTCACTCCACAGTGACGACCTTCGAAGCCTTCCTGGTCTTCGCAGGAGACGCCACTGGCGCTACGACTTCACCACAGCCGGTTGGCCCACTCAGTTCCACACACTGACCGGGATTGCCAGCGCAGCACTCCGCCGTGAGGTAGGCGATGACCTCCACCATGACTGAAATGTTGGTCCGATAACGCTGATAACGCCCCTCCTGCTCGACCGTCAGCAAGGAGGCATGGGTCATCGCCTTGAGGTGAAACGACAAGTTGGTGGGGGGGAGGTCCAAGGCGGAGGCGATCTCCCCCGCAACCATGCCCGCAGGGCCTTGCTTCACGAGGAGGCGGAATACATCAAGCCTCACGGGTGAGGACAGAGATTCAAAAACGGATGTTGCAGCTATTTTATCCACGAATTGACTATACAACAATTGTTGTAATGTTGTGAGACAACTCGGCATGAAGGGTTATGCCCTCAGTCGCCCTCCACCATCGACCGCTCGGCTCAAGTAGGTTGGGGAGCAGTCTGCTTCGCAGGTTGCCTGGTCTGGGACAGGGTGTCTTCGACGCATTGGGGCAGTGCAATTCCGCATTCCTCCGGTGAGCCATTGCAGCAATGTTCGGCCAGGAATGCCAGGAGTTCATTCATCCGCGGAAACTGCGCTCGATAAAAAACGAACTTACCTTCCTGCCGCCCGTTGATCAAGCCGGCGTGCGTGAGTTCCTTCATGTGAAAGGACAGCGTCGCAGGCGCCAGTTGAAGTTGCTCTCCGATCTTTCCGACCGACATCCCAGCCTCACCAGCCACGACCAGCAGGCGATAGATGCCTAGACGCGAGGGTTGGGCCAAAGCGGCAAGGGCAATGACGGCTTGATCAGTGTTCATCAGGGAAGCGCGAGGGCACCGGGTTTGGCTGCGAGGAGACTAACAGAGCATTATCGCCGCAGCACATGACAGGTTTGTGGCGGTCTTTAATCCATTGGCCACCGGCGACGGAATAGCGCCTGTCACGAATCTGTCACCAAACCTGCACAGAATTCGCTTCGACATATCCACATTTCTAGTTATGTCGGCAATCATCCAACTACCCATCAAGGCTCCCATGGAAAAAATGTCTTTCAAGCTGGCGCTCGCTTGCGCAGCGTTCGCGTCGTTGACCGCAGTCCCTGGATATGCGCAGGTTGTGAAGATCGATGGATCTTCGACCGTTTTCCCTCCCACTGAAGGTGTCGCCGAAGACTTCCAGAAGCTGAAGAAGGGTGCCATGAAAGTCACCGTTGGCATCTCTGGCACCGGCGGCGGTTTCAAGAAGTTCTGCCGCGGCGAGACAGACATCTCCAACGCATCGCGCCCTATCCTGAAGGCTGAAATGGACGCATGCAAGGCCGCTGGCGTCGAGTACTTCGAGCTGCCAGTGGGCTTTGACGCTCTGACCGTGGTGGTCAACCCCAAGAACACCTTCCTCAAGCAATTGTCGGTTGCGGAACTCAAGACCATGTGGGAGCCTGCTGCACAGGGCAAGATCACTTCGTGGAAGCAAGTGAACCCCGCCTTCCCCGATGCCCCGCTCAAGTTGTATGGCGCCGGTTCGGATTCGGGCACGTTTGACTATTTCACTGAAGCCATCAACGGCAAGTCCAAGGCCAGCCGCGGTGACTACGCCGCGACTGAAGACGATCACGTCACGGTCAAGGGTGTCGCGGGCGACGTGAATGCGATCGGCTACCTGGGATATGCCTACTACGCGGAAAACCAAAGCACTCTCAAGGCCCTGCCCATCGTGGAAAAGGCGGGCAAGGCTGCTGTTGCACCCAATGAGCAGAACGTCATCAACGGCTCTTACCAGCCCTTGGCACGCCCCATTTTCATCTACGTGAACTCCAAATCGCTGGAGCGGGCCGAGGTCAAGGAATTCGTCGCCTTCTACATGAAGGAAGGCTCGCGGATCATGAAGGAAGTCAAGTACGTGCCACTGCCGGCCAACGCCTACAAGAATAACGAAGAGCACCTTGCCAAGGGCAAGAAGGGCACCGTGTTCGGCGGCGTAGCGGAAGTCGGCGTAACCATCGAAGAACTGCAAAAGCGCGAAGCCAAGTTCTAAGCACGGCATAGCCCACAGCCTCGCTTTTCGAGGCTGTGGGCGCCTCTAACGCCTTTTTCAGGATCACCCTAGTGAGCACCTTGCCAGCCGCCCCCCTTGGCGCCAGGACCAGCCCGCCCCGTGCGACCGGCGCGGCGAAACTGGCCCAATACGCACGCAACAAAAAGATCCGCAAGCAAAAGGAAGCTCTCATCGAGTTCGTCCTTCTGATGTGCGCCTGCGTATCCGTCTTCACCACCATCGGCATTGTCTATATCCTGGTCAAAGAGTCCGTGGTCTTTTTTTCCGCCGTGCCCATCTGGCAGTTCCTTACCGACAAGCAATGGACTCCGCTTTTCTCAGATGCGCACTTCGGCATCTGGGTACTGATGTCCGGAACCCTCACTAGTTCGCTGGTGGCACTAGCGGTAGCAATACCACTGGGCACCATGATCGCCATCTACCTGTCGGAGTTCGCTCAGCACAGGGTGCGCGAGGTGCTCAAGCCGGTGCTGGAGATCCTGTCCGGGATCCCGACAATCATCTACGGATATTTCGCACTGATGTTTGTGACCCCGCTGATTCAGAAGATCTACCCGGGCTTGCCGACATTCAACATCCTGTCTGCCGGCTTGGTCATGGGGGTAATGATCATCCCGTACGTCTCGTCTCTTGCTGAAGATGCGATGCGCGCCGTGCCCATGACCCTGCGCGAGGGCTCATATGCCATGGGCGGTACGCGGTTGCAGACGGCCATGCGTGTGGTGGTGCCTGCCGCTACGTCCGGCATCGCTTCCGCCTACATCCTGGGAATCTCGCGGGCCGTCGGTGAAACCATGATCCTCGCAGTAGCCGCAGGCATGCAACCCAACTTCACGCTGAATCCGCTGGAGCCGGCCGCGACGATCACCGCCTACATCGTGCAGGTGGCCCTCGGAGACCTTCCCCATGGCAGCGTCGGTTATCAAACCATCTTCGCTGCGGGGCTGTCACTGATGGTGCTGACCTTGACATTCAATCTCATCGGCCACTGGATGCGCCGCCGCTACCGGGAGGTGTACTGATGAACGCGAAGACAAACGCGCTGCGTGCTTCAATACGCACAAGAAAGCGCTGGGACCTGCTGTTTGGCGCGCTGGGCATCCTCTCCATCATGGTCGCCGTGATGACTCTCCTGGTGCTATTTCTGGACATGGCGATCACGGGGATACCCCGGCTGAGCACCGAGTTTTTCACCTCTTTCCCATCGCGCCGGGCGGCCAACGCAGGGATCCTGTCCTCATGGGTCGGCTCCATCCTGGTGATGATGGTGACCGCTGCAGTGGCGGTTCCTATTGGCATCAGCAGCGCCATCTACCTGGAGGAGTACGCACGCAAGAACTGGTTCACTGATGTCATCGAGATCAACATTACGAACCTTGCTGGCGTACCGTCCATCATCTACGGTCTGCTTGCCTTGGGTCTGTTCATCTACACCTTCGGCCTCGGCCAGAGCATCCTTACCGCCGGGTTGACGCTCGCGTTGCTGATACTGCCGATCGTCATCACGACCACCCGAGAAGCGCTGCGCTCCATTCCAGTGCACGTCCGCGAAGGAGCGTATGCGTGTGGGGCCTCCCGTTTCCAAGTGGTGAGCCATCACTTGGTCCCCTACAGCCTTCCAGGCATCCTCACGGGCGTGATCATTGGCATGTCGCGTGCCATCGGTGAGACGGCGCCCATCATCACCATCGGAGCACTTACGTTCATCGCCTTCTTGCCGCCTGTGCCTTTCAGCGGCACGCCCCCGGCAGGCATGTTCGACTGGCTGACGTCACCCTTTACCGTGATGCCCATTCAGATCTTCAACTGGACATCCCGCCCGGACCCCGCCTTCCTCCAGAACGCTGCTGCAGCCAGCTTTGTTTTGGTCCTTATGACTCTTTGCATGAACGCAGCGGCCATCTGGTTGAGATACCGCCTGCGCAAAAACATCAAGTGGTGACCTGCCCATGATCGCGAAACCAAGCACCCATCGTCATCTGACCGCGAACGACGCGGTGGAAGAGGCAGACGAGCCAGTACCGCCGACAAAAGCCGAGTCCCGCAACCTGGAGTTTCACTACGGCGATTTCAAGGCGCTCAAGGGCATCTCAATGCCTGTCTACGAGAACAGGGTGACTGCTCTGATTGGCCCCAGCGGCTGCGGTAAATCCACGTACCTGCGCTGCTTCAACCGCATGCATGACCTGTACCCGGGCAACAAATACGGTGGCAGCATCCAACTGCTGCCGGATGATGTGGACCTGTTGGACCCTGCGGTCGACCCCATCGAAGTACGCATGCGCATTTCCATGGTCTTCCAGAAGCCCAACCCGTTTCCCAAGTCGATCTTCGAGAATGTGGCCTACGGCCTGAAGGTGCGGGGCGAAAAGTCCGGCAGCTACATGGAAGACAAGGTGGAAGCCGCATTGAAGAGCGCAGCGCTTTGGAACGAAGTGAAGGACCGCCTGGGCGAGTTGGCCATGAACCTGTCGGGCGGGCAGCAGCAGCGTCTGTGCATCGCGAGGTCGTTGGCGACCGACCCCGAACTCATCCTGTTCGATGAGCCGACATCCGCGCTCGATCCGATTGCCACCAGCAGCATCGAGGAGCTGATCGCCGAGATGAAATCCAAGGTCACTGTCCTCATCGTGACCCACAACATGCAGCAGGCCGCACGGGTATCCGATTACACCGCCTACATGTATCTGGGCGAGTTGATCGAATTCGGTATGACCAAGGATGTCTTCATGAAGCCGCGCCGACGCGAAACCGAAGACTACATCACGGGCCGTTTCGGCTGATGCGCCCATGTCCGGGCGGCATCTGGATCATCAGTTTGACGCAGAGCTGGAAGACATCACTCGTCGCGTCTTGAGCATGGGCGGGCTGGTGGAAAACCAGGTATCCCAGGCACTCTACTGTGTGGCTTGCCCCACTCCTGAGGTAGTTCAAAGAGTTCTCCAAAGGGAGCGGGACGTCAATGCCATGGAGCTGGAGATTGACCGCGAAGTGTGCTCCATCATCACCCGTAGACAACCAGCCGCTATGGACCTGAGACTGCTCATGGCGCTGTCGAAGACCACGGCCAACCTTGAGCGCGCGGGGGATGAGGCAGTAAAGGTAGCCCGCATGGGCAAAGCGATGCATGAGCACAGCCGGACACGGGACTTTCCGACGTCAGGTCTGCGCATCGCGGGAGATCTGGCATCTGAGCAACTGAGCAAATCGCTGGATGCGCTGGCACGGATGGACGCTCCGTCCGCCCTGAGTTTGCTTGAAGATGACCTAGCGATCAAAGCTGCGCTGGAGGGGTTCGTGCGCTCCATGATCACGCACATGGCCAACGACACTCGCAGCGTACGCGCAGGCCTGGATTTGCTCTTTGCAGCCAAGGCCATCGAGCGCATCGGCGCTCACGCCAAGAACCTGGCAGAGTTCACGATCTACGCAACCAACGGGTTGGACGTGCGGCATTCCAGCTCCGCAGGCCGCCTGCAGCCCGCAGCGCCATCCGCGTAAGGCCTGCGGCCATTGCCGCCAAGCTTGCCTGAGCTCAAGCGACCCGCTGTCCTTGGGCGTCGATGACCAGCTCACCGTCTTCCTTGGTGAACGGGCCGGGCAGCGCGGGCAGCAGGTCCAGCACCGCCTCGGAGGGGCGGCACAGCCGCGTGCCGGCGGGCGCCACGACGATGGGCCGGTTGATGAGGATCGGGTGGGCGAGCATGGCGTCCAGCAGGTGCTCGTCAGACAGCGCGGGGTCTTGCAGGCCCAGCTCGTCGTACGGCGTGCCTTTTTGCCGCAGCAGCGCGCGCACAGGGATGCCCATGGCGGCGATCAGCT
Source organism: Acidovorax sp. (assembly GCF_034519795.1). Taxonomy (GTDB): domain Bacteria; phylum Pseudomonadota; class Gammaproteobacteria; order Burkholderiales; family Burkholderiaceae_C; genus Acidovorax. The sequence goes on along the minus strand of NZ_JAXHOB010000020.1, from coordinate 752,580 downwards.
CGGTGAGCTTTTCGCGGCTGGGCGGCGTCTTGAGGTACTCGACGACAGTAGGCTCGATGCCGGCGTGGCGGATCATCGCGAGCACGTTGCGCGACGTTCCGCAGGCCGGGTTGTGGAAGATCGTGATTGGTTGAGAAGGTTGCATGAAATCAATTATGCAACTACTATTGAAATATTCAAACTCCCGGTGTATAGCCGCGCCGACAGCGCAAGCATTTCGACCGGTTGCCCATCACAAACCCCTGCACGTATTGCTCCTGATCCGCTGGATCTGGGGAGTTCTCACGCGCGAGCACCAAGAAAGAGGAAACAGATGCTTCTGGCTCTGTCAATATTCGTCGCCACCATTGCCCTGGTCATCTGGCAGCCGCGCGGGCTGGGCATCGGCTGGAGCGCCAGCGCGGGCGCCGCCGTGGCCCTGCTCACCGGCGTCGTGCAGCTGTCCGACATCGCCGTGGTCTGGCAGATCGTGTGGAACGCCACGGCCGCCTTCATCGCCATCATCATCGTCAGCCTGCTGCTCGACGAGGCGGGCTTCTTCGAGTGGGCGGCCCTGCATGTGGCGCGCTGGGGGCGCGGCAGCGGCCGCATGCTGTTTGCGCTCATCGTGCTCTTGGGCGCGGCTGTCGCGGCGGTGTTCGCCAATGACGGCGCGGCCCTCATTCTCACCCCCATCGTGATTGCCATGCTGGTGGCCCTGGGGTTCAGCCCCGGCGCCACCCTGGCGTTCGTGATGGCAGCGGGCTTCATTGCCGACGCGGCCAGCCTGCCGCTGGTGGTGTCCAACCTGGTGAACATCGTCTCGGCCGACTTCTTTCGCATCGGGTTCAATGAATACGCCTCGGTCATGGTGCCGGTGAACATCGCCTCGGTCGCGACCTCGCTGGCGGTGTTGCTGCTGTACTTTCGCAAGGAGATTCCGGCTGCGTACGACCCGGGGCAGCTCAAGCCCCCATCGGCCGCCATCCGCGACCTGGCGACCTTTCGCACGGGGTGGGCGGTGCTGGCCTGGCTGCTGATCGGCTTTTTCGGGCTGGAGCCGCTGGGCGTGCCGGTCAGCGCCACCGCAGCCGCAGGCGCCGTGCTGCTGCTGGCCGTGGCGGGCCGTGGCAAGGTGATCAGCACCACCAAGGTGCTGCGCGAGGCACCCTGGCAGATCGTCATCTTCTCGCTGGGCATGTACCTGGTGGTCTACGGGCTGCGCAACCAGGGGCTGACGGCGTACATCAGCCAGTGGCTCAACGCCTTTGCCAGCTACGGCATCTGGGGTGCGGCCATGGGAACCGGGGTGCTGACGGCGGTTCTGTCATCCATCATGAACAACATGCCCACCGTGCTGGTAGGCGCGCTGTCCATCGATGCCTCTGCCGCCACCGGCGTGGTCAAGGAAGCGATGATCTACGCCAACGTCATCGGCAGCGACCTGGGGCCCAAGATCACCCCCATTGGCTCGCTGGCCACGCTGTTGTGGCTGCATGTGCTGGCACGCAAGGGCATCCGCATCAGCTGGGGCTACTATTTCCGCGTGGGGGCGGTGATCACCGTTCCCGTGCTGCTGGTCACCCTGGCGGCGCTGGCGCTGCGGCTTTCGCTGCGGTAAGACTTCGCCGGGCCGCAAGGACTTCTGTCCAGGGGTCTGCTGGGGCGTTGACGCCTGTGCTTTCGTACTGCAACAAGCCCGTCACTTTATCTGCAGGATCCACACCACCAACGCTCGCGCATCTGCATCAGACAGGCCCGCATTGGGCGGCATGGGCATGGGTCCCCACACCCCACCGCCGCCTTTCTTCACTTTCTGCACGAGCTTGTCGGTCGCACCCTTTTCGCCCGCGTATTTGGCGGCTATATCCTTGAAAGCGGGTCCCACAATTTTTGTGTTTTTGGAATGGCAGGCCATGCAGTTGCTCTTCGTGGCAAGAGCATCGCTGGCTTGGGCGGCAGGATTGGCAAGAATGAGCACAACGGCAATGCCGGATATCTGGGAGATGGAACGAAACATGGAATGCAAAGTAGACGGGTTAGTGGAGAAACTACGCGGATAGAACGCGCAGAACGGAATGGGGATCGGGGCGTTGCCGCTCACGCGGCGGCGCCGAGGACGTGCCCAGTGCGATGAAGCAGATGGCACGGTGGTGTGGATGAAGCCCGAGCAGAGAGCGCACGGCGTTCGAGCCCAGCGACCGGCCGCTGGTCAGGCCACTCGCATAGCCCATCGATGTTGCGGCGAGCAGGATGTTCTGTATCGCGCACCCCAGAGACACTAGCCGCTCCTGGTCAGGGATGCCACTGGTGCCGTCATCAGCGTGCATAACGGCAACCAGCAGGCACGGTGCGCGATCGGCCTTCTCTGCTGCAGCCGTGGTCTGGGCCTCCGTCGCGCCTGGATCGCGCTCGATCAATGCCGCTGCAAACGCCCGGCCAAGCGCTTGCCGCATGTCTTTCGGAATGAGGATGAAGTGCCATGGAACCAGCAGGCCATGGTCCGGTGCAGTGACTGCAGCCTCCATCACAGCCGAAAGGGTGTGCGCATCTGGGCCGGGCCCGGACAGGCGCCTGGGAGATGTGTTCTTGCGGCGTGCGAGCAGTGCCATCAGGTCTGGCTCTGCCCGCACGCTGGTCCGGGGCTGTAGCGGGTCCTGGTGCCCAGGGGTTAGCCCTGCCGCCGGGTTGGGCACCGCACTCATGCAAAGTGCCTTTCCTTGAAGGACACGGTCGCTTTGTAGTCTGCCAAGGTGCCCACCCGCCGGATGCTGGCCCACGCGCCCTTGTAGTAGGGAATCACATTGCGGTCCGTCCAGTCGCTGGTCACGTTGCCAGCCGTGCCGTTGAAGTAGCCGAACAGCATGAAGGTCTGCCCGGCTTTGATCGACTTGGCGGGGTACACCATGGCATAGGTGCTGCCATAGTCGTTGAACACCTCGACGACATCGCCAGCGCTCAGGCCCAGGGCCCCGGTGTCGCTCGGATTCATTTCCAGGTAAGCCATCGGGTAGCGGTCCTTGACCAGCTCGTTGTACTGGTCGTGGTAGGCGGTTTGCCATACCTCGTTGGCGCGACCATTGTTGATCCAGAACTTGTGCTTCGTCTTCTGGGCGGCAATGGGTGCGGGCAGGCCATTCCAACTGGCTGGCTTGAACGCCGCCTTGCCGTCCTTGGTGTCGAACTTACCGTCGCCGTAGAGTATCGGCGTGCCGATCAGCTTGCCGCCCTTGACTTCGACAATCGGAAGCTGCACACCATCGTTGCCCGCCTTGCGCAGGAGTTCGTAGGTGGCCAAATAGCCTGTGTCACCACCCTGGCTGTCGATATGGCCAGCGCCGGGCCGACCTGCCTGGCGAAATCCGTCGTTGAAGGCATCTTCCTCCGTCTTCCAGTCGAATCCATTGAACCGGGCCGCCATGCTGGCGTTGCCAGCCTGGGAGTACAGGGCCTTGAGGGTGTTCGCGATGTCCGCCGCAATCAGGCAGTCGGGTTTGGCGGAGCCCGGTGGATCCATGAACCGCTCAGACAAGCGAAGGCGACGCTCCCCGTTCATCGAGGTGAGGTTCATCTCCCCGGGCTGCGCTGCGGGAAGCAGCATGTGTGCGGCCTCTGCCAGCTTGGTCGGGTACAGGTTGATGCCAACGACGAACAGCCCGCCCTTGTTCTTGCAGGCGTCATAGATGACGTCCACCATCGCCGCCACGTCCGCACCACGGGCCTTTGCCATGGCCTCGCGCACGATGTTGGCGCGGCGCGTCAGCACTTCCCGGTGCTGCTGCGCGTTGTTGGTGGACTGGAAGGGATTGGTACCCCAGATGGTGTACATCAGGCCGCGGCCCTGGATGACCTCCTGGTCGATGTAGATCTTCTTGTCGCCTGGGTAAGGGGGCCGCGTGTAGCCCTCTTGGTGCCCACCCATGCGCACGACGCCGGTCCCACGACGCCCCACGTTCTGCGTAGCGATGACCAGGCTCACCAGCGCGCTCTGGATCACATAGTTGTCGTTGCCCCAGATGATGCCCTTCTCGTAGGCGTGCATCGTCCTGGGTTGGTGCCCCGAAGACTTCGGCTTGTAGGCCCATTCAGCCGCCTTCTTGATCTTTTCGATAGGCAGCCCAGTGATCCTGGCTCCTTCTTCAAGGGACATGCGGTTGGTCTTCATGGCCTCGTCAAAGCCCGACGTGCGAGAGCTGATGAACGCCTTGTCGTGCCATCCCTGGTCCACCACGTAGGTGAGAAGCGTATTGAACAAGGCAGTGTCCGTGCCCGGCTCCAGGTCAAGGTGCAACACGTTTTCCTTGCCTGCCACCTGCTCGGCAATGGCGATGGTGGATGTGCGTCGCGGATCGACCACGATCAGCTTGCCCGCCGCAGCTGCCTCGCCGGGGAACCACTTCTTCTTTTTGTCGGAGGTGCCGCCAGACAGGTTGGGCACCCAGTGGTTGAGAAAATAATTGGTCTGGGTCTCATAGGGGTTGCAGCCCGTCGCCACGATGCAGTCGGCCACCTGCGCGTCTTCGTAGCTGTTGTTCAATTCACCGATGCCCATCTCGCGCGTGGCATGGCATTCGGAGTTGTATGCGGGGCGGTTGTGTATGCGCACCATGGGCGTTTTCAAGGCCGAGAACATCAGCTTGCCCGTACCCCAGGTGTTCTCGAAGCCGCCACCCGCGCCGCCGTGGTCGAAGCAGTCGTACATCACGCCCGAAGGGCCGTCGGTGTCGAGAATCTTCTTGGTCACGCCGGCATAGATGGCGAGCGCTTCACTCCATGTGGTGTCAAACCAGTCCACGCCCCGGAAGATGCGAGGCGTCTTCAGGCGGTCCTTGCCGATCCCGTCGGAGGTGTACATGTACGAACCCATCTTCCCGCCTCGGGTGGATGACAGGCCACTGTTGACCACGCATGCCTTGTCCGGCAGGACCATGATGTTCCACCGCTTGCCCGAGTGGTCGGTGATGGTGTTGGTCATGGCAGGGGTCATGGTGATGGCCATGGGCGGCACCTGCTTTCGGAAGTCCACACCCAGGGCGTTCTCGCCCGGTGCGCGCCCGCCTTCCCGGTTCACGTCCCACTTGTAGACGTGGTAGCCGCAACCGACGATGCAGAAGTGGCATGTCATGTTGCTCTTTTGCGCGTCCTTGGGAGGCAGCGCGATACGGTCTCTGATGTCGGTGCTCATGGTGTACCTTCCTCACAGAACATTGGATTGGCGGCCGTACAGCAGGCCGTTGATGGCGACGGCCTGCACGCTGTCGGTGCGTGCGTCGTACTCCAGCAGAATTCTCGGAAGGTCCTCCGTTGCCTGGCCGCACACCATCTGGCCGCTGTTCTCTGGGTCGAACACCGAGAAATGGCAACCGCACTTGAAGGTCTTGGTACCGCCGTCGTAGGTGACGGGGCAGCCCATGTGGGTGCACATGGCGCTGTAGGCGACGATGTCCTTGTCAGGGCCGACACCGCCAGGAACGGGCGCGCCCATGCGGATGGCGTAGCACATGGAGCTGGCATCGGGATAGTTGAACGTGACGGCTTCGTTCACCGGCATGGCGCGGGCCTTGCCGACTGCCCGGCGCGGGTAGTTCAGCGTGGTGGCGCCCGCGCCCGCTGCGCTGGATGGCGCCGCATGTGCGGTGCCGAGGTGGGTCGTGGCCAAGGCAGCCGCGCTGCCCCCGCTGGTCATCATGAAGATGCGCCGGCTGAGTTTTGGGTTTTCCATCGTGTCTCCGTTGTGTGTGCTGACAACGGACTTGTGCAAGTTGGATGCCCGCACAGGAAATCAATGATTTCAAGCACTTAGCGAAGTCAATCCTCGGGTATGTCCGGGTTTGGTAACTCTCACAAGGGCGCTAAGTTACGGTTTCGTAACCATAGAACCCACGATGCAACGAAGAACTGTGCTCCGGGTGCTGCCTGCCCTGGCGGGCTGCGCCGGCGGTGCCAGTGCCCACAATGTGCCGCGCATTCGCGTTGGACTGACGGCGGTGATCCTTGCCGACCAAGCGGCGTTTCTGTCCCGCTGGGGGACCTATCTCTCCAGTCGTACGAACGCCGAGGTCACCTTCACCACCCGCGAGTCGTACCAGGAGATCCTTGACCTTCTGTTCGCTGGCCATTTGGAGGCCGCCTGGGTATGCGGGTATCCGTTCGTGCGGCAACGCACTCGGCTGGAGTTGCTCTCGGTACCCCTGTTCGAAGGCCAGCCGCTCTACAGGTCCTACTTGATTCGCCCGGTGGACCAGCGCCACAAGATCGAGGGCTGGGCCCAGTTGAAAGGTCGTGCACTGGCCTATTCGGATCCGCTCTCCAACTCGGGCTGGCTGGTACCGCAGGCGCAGTTGCGGCAGGCCGATCTACGTGCGCGCGACCTTCGCCGATCATTCTTTGCCCACGGCCATCGCAACGTTGCGGAAGCTGTGGCGGCGCAGCTGGCCGACGCAGGGTGCATCGACGGCTATGTGTGGGAGACCATGCGTCGCCAGGGCATGGCTGCTGCATTTGCCACCGAGGTAGTGTGGCGGTCTGAGTCCTTCGGGTTCCCGCCATTGGTAGTGCAAAGCGGCATGTACGACGCGGCAGCCCGGAGTCTGCAATCGGCCCTGGCGGGCATGGGTCAAGACCCTCTCGGAAAGCCTTTGTTGCAGGCCCTCAACCTGGACGGATTCGCACAGGAGCCTGCCAGCATCTTTGCCTCCATCGAACGCCTCGCCGAAGAGCAGGCGCGGGCGGGCTGAGTCCATGTTTCGCAGGCTTCCCTATCGTTTTCAGGTACCGCTCGGGCTGGTATTGGCCGTCTTGGTTTCGGCTTTGCTGGTTTCGGCTGTGGCGGCCCAGATAGCCGCGCGCTCAGCCAGGCAAGAGGTATTGACCACCGTGCGCCAGGCGATGGTTCTTCTGAGGGCCCAGGCCCGGCCCCTGCTCGCCGCAGACGATACCTGGCGTGCCTACACCCTGCTGCGAGACACAGCGGCGTTACTACCGGGCACAGAGCGGGGCCAGACACGTGCCGCCATCCTTGACGCTAAGGGTCGGTTTCTCGCAGGCTCTGATCCTTCCAGGCTGGTGACCGGGGTCATGGCATTGGGAGAGTCAGCGCATGCGAAGCTTGCTCTGGCGGCGAATGATATTCGCGCCCGGGTTGAGCAGGCGGCCGATGATGGCGCGCTGACACTCGTGGAGCCTATCCGCAGCGAGGACGGTGGTTTGCTGGGATTTGTGTATGTCGAGATCGATGCCCCTGCTTTTGCAACCGACTGGGTGGCTGTTGCCCAGCCTGCGGCGATAGGTGCGCTGCTGGCAGCTGCACTGCTGGTGCCAGCCGGCTGGTTTTTGGGCGAGCGGATGGGCCGGCCCATCGCGCAAATCGCGAGTTGCATCGCAAAGATCGGCCGCACCGATGCCGCGCAACTGAGCGCCCAGGTGCCCGTGGCCAAGGATCCCGAACTCAATCGCATTGGGGATGCGGTCAGGCGCCTGCTATCCGAGCTTCAGGTGCGCCAGGAGGCTGAACTGCGTGCGCTGTCGGCTGAGCGCCTGGCTGCGGTTGGGCGCATCACCGCAGCGGTTGCGCACGAGATCAACAACCCACTGGCGGGCCTGCTCACTGTCGCCCAGACCCTGCGCATCCATGGCGCAGCAGAAGAAACACGGATTCGCAGCATCGATCTGATCGACAGAGGCCTTAAGCAGATCCAGACCATGACGGCAGCTCTGCTGCCCCAGGCGCGCGTGGAAGACCGGGCCCTGCTCCCCGGCGACATCAACGACGTTGTCACGCTGGTTCAGCCCGAGGCACAGCGCCTGGGCGTGCAGATCAGCCTCCACCTGGACATCTCTTCGGCGTTTCGCGTTCCGTCAGCGGTGGTGCGCCAGGTCATGCTCAATTTGTTGTTGAACGCCATCAAAGCCGCAGGCGATGGCGGACTGGCGCATGCCTTGGTCCAGTCAGATGCGCAGGTCTTGCGAATCAGCATCGGCAATACCGGCTTGCGCCTGACGGCGGCTGACTTGGAGACTCGCGTCGCATCCGAGGGGGGCAATGACCCCCGTGGATTCGGCCTGTGGATATGCCGCGAGATTGCCAATCGCTTCGGTGGCGGCTTTCACTTGGTCGCCGATTCAGCGGCTGCAACCGAGCTTTGTTTCTGGATACCCAACCTCAATGCACATGAGCAAGTCACTGTTACTCGTTGAAGACGATCCAATCATGGGCGAATCGCTGCAGCAGCGCTTCGAACTGGAGGGCTATCAGGTGGTCTGGTGCCGCCGCTTGGCCGAGGCCACTGGCCGTATCGCTGATCCCTGGGCCGTGGTCATCAGCGACGTGCGCCTGCCTGACGGATTGGCCACCGACTGGTTTTCGAGTCTGCCGCCGGCAAGCCGGTCCATCCCGTGGTTTTTCCTGACAGGCTATGGCAGTGTGAATGACGCTGTGGCCGCCATCCGGGCGGGAGCCCGGGAGTACCTCACCAAGCCCTTCGAAATTGAACGCTTGGTGGAGCAGGTACACGCCTGTACCTCTGCCGGTCATCCTGAGACCGACGACGCAGTTCTCGGGGTATCCCAGTCGATGCGCAGGATCGAAGAAATGATCCACAAGATTGCTGGGCAGAAGTCTTCCGTGTTGCTCACGGGCGAATCGGGTGTGGGCAAGGAAGTAGCCGCGCAGTTCATCCACAGTCTGGATCCGCGCAAGGCCAAAGGCGACTTCGTGGCCGTCAACTGCGCTGCGGTCCCGGAGAACATGATGGAGGCGGAGTTTTTCGGGTACGAGAAAGGAGCCTTCACGGGCGCGCAGCGCGCGCACAGAGGATTCATGGAGCGGGCGCACGGAGGGACGCTGTTTCTGGATGAGGTGGGAGACCTGCCGCACCATATGCAAGCCAAGCTATTGCGGGCTCTGCAAGAGCACTGCTTCTTCCGTTTAGGTTCGGAGCGCACCACGGTCAGTGACTTTCGAGTGATTGCAGCCACCAACCGTGACCTGTATGCAGACATGGTGGCCGGTTCGTTCCGGGAAGACCTTTTCTATCGCTTGGCCGTCATCAATCTGCGCCTCCCGCCCTTGCGCGAGCGGCCCGAGGACATCCGCTGGCTTGCACAGCGCATGCTGGGACAGTTGACGGCGGAGCACGGCCGCGTGCTCGCTGTCTCGGAGCCATTTATGCGCGACCTCATGGGGCGCACTTGGAAGGGAAATGCACGGCAGCTACGCGCCTACCTGGAGCAGGCGGTCGTGCTCAGTGATAAGGGCGTTATCGATTTGCCCGTGGACGCGGAATCTCCGGCCACACGCAATCCGTCGCACGGGAATGACGACGAAGCGGCTGATTTTGTACCCCTGCAGGCGATGGTGGAAGAGGCAGAGCGCCGCCACATACAGCGTGCGCTTCAGCGCGCCGAAGGCAGTGTGTCGGGTTCGGCAGAGCTTCTGGGAATCAGCCGCAAGACCTTGTGGGAGAAGATGAAGCGGTTCAAGGTGGTAGGTACGGACGCCGCAAAGGTATCTTCCTGACCTGTGGAGGTCAGTCCTCAGCGAGGGCTTTCACTGGGCTGCAAATATGAACGGCCTGCGGCTGGTAGCCCTCGGCACCGGTGCCGGGGGGCGCGGCAAGATGCCCGCATCGGTCAGGTCGGAAGTCAGAGGTTTGCGAGAAAGCCGATAGCCCACTAGCCTTACCGTCTGGATCATGGAATCCATCCCAGTCGGGGCCAGCGCAGTCCTGAGGCGCTTGATGTGGGCATCGATCGTCCGTTCATCGATGGCCTGGTCCTCACCCCAGACCCTGTTGCGGATTTCCAGCCGTGTATGCGCAACCTCCGGTTTGCTCATGAGGAAGTGCAGCATCCGAAATTCCGTGGGGCCGATTTCGATGCGGACCTCCCTGTGCCCGACCAGACAAGTGACCTCGTGCCTGGCGGGGTTGAGCGTGAGCGCACTGACTGTCACCTCTCTGTCTGAAATCTCAGGGGCGCGCCGGCGCAGTACCGCCATCATCCTTGCCAGCAACAGGGCGGGCGAAAAAGGCCTGACCAAGAAGTCATCAGCGCCGGCCTCCAGCGCCTCAATGGCCTGCTGCTCGCCCGCGCCCTGGTCGATTGCGATGACCGGTGTGTGGGGGTGGGCCAGGGATGTTCGCAGGCTTTCGATGAAGGCCTCCGGAGACGCCTGCGCAAACGACCAATTGACGACGATCAGGTCTGGTTTGGCCCGACACAGACAATCTTTCGCCAGGGAAGGCTTGGCCGACTGGAACACGGAAAAGCCGTTCTGCGACAGGAAAGTAGCGGTAATTTGCCTCGCCAGATTCTCGCCATCGATGACGAGGACGCTTCGCGGAAGAATTCGCGCATTCATCATGGTCAAACCTTGCGAAAGGATCAGGTACGGTCGTCCGTCCAGTGACCCAAGTAGGTCGGCGAATCACGCCGGGGAGTCCAGTGTTTAAAAATGAGCAGGCCCGTGCTGCTGCATGGGCCTGCTCTGTTCTCAAGTCAACTATCAGTCTGATCAGCTACCGATGCGACCACCGTCGTTCTTGGTGATCACGATCGTGGCGGAGCGCGGACGCTTGCCAGGGCCGTAGCCGGCGTTGGACGGCCATTGGCTCGTGTACTTTGCGGGGTCACCAATGTTGGCGTTCGCAGTGTTCTCGCCCGGGTGCTGGATGTTGATGAACATGGCTTTGCCATCCGGGGTTTCGCACAGGCCCGTGATCTCCGATCCGACCGGTCCGACGAGGAAGCGCTTGAGGGTCGACGGGGTCGGCGCCTTGCCCACGTCTGTGGCGACATCAAGCTTGCTGCCATCGGCCTTGGTGTAGCTCAGGGTTTTCTTGCCACCGTCACCCACACGGCCAGGGATGGCCGCCAGCATCATGTTGTTCGTCACATCAGTGTAGGCACCGTCATCGGTCTGGATCCAGCAGATGCCGGTGGAGGGGCTGAACACCAGGCCGTCTGGGCTGGAGAAGTCCTGGTCGGCAGTCAGGTTGGAGATGTTCACCATCCCCTTGTCGGCACCGGCTTCGGCGCCAAACAGGTAGATGTCCCAGGTGAACGAAGTTGCAGCGCCGCCTGCGCTGCCTTCCTTCATGCGCAGCAGGTGGCCGTTCGGGTTTCCTGGCTGTGCGGTGGAGCCCTTCATGTCGGTGTAAACACGAGGATTGGAGGCGTCAGGGGCCAACTGTGTGGAGCCCGATGGCTCAACGCGGCGGTTGCTGTTGTTGGTCAGGGTCTGGTAGATCTCGCCATTGGCGGGGTTCACGCCACCCCATTCGGGACGGTCCATCTTGGTGGCGCCGACGGCGTCGCCTGCAATGCGTGCGTTCACCACAATGTCGGCCTGGTCTGCGAACTTGTAGCCGGCGTAGTTGGCGATCAGGGGGTTGGCCATCGACAGCTCAATCCATTGCCCGGACCCGTCAGCGTTGTACTTGGCGACATACAGCTTGCCGTTGTCCAGGTACTTGTCGCCAGTCGCCATGCGATCGGTGGGATTGGCGTCCGCTGCGGACCAAAGGGCGCTCGAGACATACTTGTAGACGTATTCATTGCGGGCATCGTCGCCCATGTACACCGCCAGAGGTTGGCCCACCACTGGCGTGCTAAAAGCGGCACTTTCATGCGCAAAGCGGCCCAGGAAAGTACGTTTCTTCGCGAGCTTGGACTTGTCCAGCACGTCGATCTCGACGATGTAGCCCATGCCGTTCATCTCGTTGCGGTAGTCGTCGCTTCCGTTGGCAGAGGTGCCCAGCTTGCTGTTGATCCAGCGCGCGTACTTGTCCTCAGTGCCGCCGCTTTCCCAGCCGTGGCGGGATGCTGCACCCTGATTGCGGCCGTAGCGGTTGAGCGAGGTAACGCTCTTGTCGTTGCCACGGGCGGCATCGTCGGTTGAGGAACGGGTGAAGTAGCCGAACCAGTTTTCTTCACCGGTAAGGAAGGTGCCCCACGGCGTCTTGCCAGTGCCGCAGTTGTTCAAAGTGCCGCGGGTCCGGGTGCCCGTAGGCGAGAACTTCGTGACCATCAGCGCGTTTCCGCGCGCAGGCCCTGCCACTTCCATCTCGCTCAATCCAGTGAGGCGGAAGTTGAATGCGGACGACTGCACCGTCGCCCATTTGCCAGCGGTCTTCCTGACCTCCACGACGGAGATGCCGTGGGCAGCTACTTCCTTGTCGATCTCGCTGGCAGGACGTGGCAGCGTGGTGGTTCCGCCATTGGCGTGCATGAAGAACGAGCTCAGCTTCTCGTCGGTCGTGGCTTCGTGGTTGACGGCCAACAGCCCACGGTCCGTCGAAGACGTGGAGAGGCGCCCATCGCTGCTCAGGCCAAACCATTCCATCCCGTCGTGGTGGTCGCCTGCGCGGTTTTCATAGTCGACGTCGGTGCCATCGTTCTTGAAAGCGGGGGTCGTCGCGGTCAGCGGATCGCCCAGCGCATAGATCACACTGGCCGTGTAGCCAGCAGGTACGATGACCGCATCGGCCAGGCTCTTGCCAACAGCGGTAAAGCCCAGCAAGGTTTCCCCAGGAACCGCAGCCACGTTGTCATCGCCGCCACCGCAGGCTGTAACCGCGAAGCTACCGAGCAATGCCGTACCTACGGTGCCCATACCCCCGCGAAGCAAACCACGACGGCTCAGGCGGGCTGCCAAGACGGAGTCGAAGGTTGGATTGCTGGAGGTGTTTGAGTTCTCGTCATTGAAATCAATGGTGACCGCATCGCTGAGCTTCTTCATCGCACTACCCTTTTAGATATTTGGAAATATCGAATTTAAGAGGGTTGTGTTACGACTTTGTGACTGCGAACGGCAGCCTAGTGTGGTGACCAGGCTGCGGCGAAACCTAGCGCAGTGCCGCAGAGCTGGCGGAGCCGACCCGCGATGGACGATGGAACTGGGCTTGGCAAGGGCAATCAGTGAATGCCGCGCTTTGCAAGCAGCGGCATTGACGACAGGCGCCAGGCTGAAAAGCGAGCGCGTCTATGGTCTCCTTCATCCCCACAGGGTAGTTTCAGTACCCGCGCATTGACTATTCAACTGGCGGACCTAGTCAGCCTGAGCTCCAGAATGAAGGAGCACATCAGCAGGGGATCTGAGCGGGTCAGCACCAAAACGGTCACAAGCACGGCCGCCAAAGTCAATGACGCGGCGACGATACCTTTCGCTTGCACTTGGTATGGCGCACAACCCTGTATTACCCCTCAAGTGCATGCGTTGCGACTACACCGACCAGGACCGTCAGATCACGGCCCCCGTGCCAGACACCAGAAAAACTGCGCGCTTGTCCTGGGGCATCTGTGCCAGCTCATCGGGTGTCAGGCGCGCATAGAGTTCAATCTGATAGCCCGTGGGATCCCGAAGCCACAATTCGTGCAGCGGCGTGCCGTGCCAGGTGGTTCGTGGGGGCTTGATCACCTCCCATCCTTGTGCAAGGGCGTTGTGGTAGCTTTCGATGACCGACTCACGGTCAAGCAGCCCCAGGCCAAGGTGGTAGAGGCTGTAGGTGTCCAGCGGCTGGCCGCTGTCGTTAACCACCAGCACCAGATTCAGTCGCAGCGCTGTCGAGAGAAAGGTCGCGAACCTGGCCGTTCGGTCCTTGGGGGGACTTCCCAGCAACGCCGAGTAGAACGCGATGCTGGCATCGAGATCGGCGACCCGGATGCTGAGGTGGAACTCGGCGGGTGGAGAAGTCAAAGGGGATAGAGGTGCGATTGTCACGGGGGCCTTTCAAGCTGCAGGGCGTGTAGTAGGTGGAAAGATGCTTGTGTTGCGGCGGCAAGCACGCGCAGGAACCGAATGGCGATGAAGGCAGCCAGGCCCAGCGCGGCCTCCAGCCACTGGGCGCTCGCCCACCATCGGTCGGCAGCCAACCAGAGTCAGAATGTGCCACGGCCTGCAGCAGGCGCGCCGGCAGCATCAATCGATGCCGTGCCAGCAATTGCCACTATTCCAGTTCGGTGCCACGGGGGTCCTCAACCGCAGCATGCGGACTTGAGGCGCTTGGCCGATGCAGCAACAACCGCCGACTTCGGGCCACAACCGCAACCCGCCTCGCCCTCGGTTTTTTTGACTTCGTCGAGCGCACAGCAAGCTGATGCGTCTTCCTTGGGCGGGCCTCCGCAGCAGGCGCCGCCACCGGCGACTAGGTCCGGGCTCGCCAGATCTGTAGAGCAGACCCCAGTCTCTGGCAACTCCAGTTGCACGTCGTCCGCAGCGGCCAAGTCGCCCGCCAGCGCGGCCACAACGGAGCGGGCTTGCTCGTAGCCGGTCGCCATCAGAAAGTTCGGCGCGCGGCCATAGCTCTTGGCACCGATGGCGTAGAAGCGGGGTTCCGGGTGCTCCAACTCTCGATGGCCGTGTGGGCGCACCGTGCCGCAGCTGTGCACATTGGGGTCGATCAGTGGCGCCAGCGCGTCGGTGCTCTCCAGCCAGGGGTCAAAGCGAAGCCGCAGTTCGCGCAGCATGCCCAGTTCGGGCCGCGAACCTGTGGATGCAATAATCTCGTCGACACCCTCGATTGGCGGCTTTGTGCTGTCTGAGGCCACAACGCGCAGGCCTTCAGGCAGCTTCCCGTCCAACACGATCTCGCGGATGCCAAAACCCAGGTGCAGTTCCAGCAGCTCCTGCTCAACCAGTGCACGCAGCCGCGAGCCCAGCTCGCCACGGGCTGGAAGGCCATCGTTTTCGCCGCCGCCAAACAGCCGTCGCAGGTCGGTCCCGCGCACAGCCCAGGCCAGTCTCGTGCCGGGCGTCTGTTCGGTCAGAGTCGCCAGTGCGAGAAGGTTGCCCGCAGCCGAGTGACCTGCTCCAACCACCAGCACTTTGCGCCCCGCATAGCGCGAACGGTCTGCGCCCAGGATGTCGGGCATGCCGTGCACAATGCGCGCACGTATCCCGACCTCTGTCTCACCCCGTGCCGACAGGCCGTGAATACCCAATGGATTGGGTTGCGACCAAGTGCCAGAGGCATCTATCACCGCACGGGCGCGCTGCTCGTATAGGCCGTCGCCGGTCTGTACCTGCAATAGAAAATCGGCCTGCTCACGGCCTGCGGTCTTGGCCTTGTCGAAGCCGAGCTTCGACACCGCAAGCACCCTCGCGCCGAAGTGGATATGCGGTGCCAGCGCTGGCGTGCGCGACAACGGCGTGAGGTAGTCGTCGACGAGTTCACCGGCTGTGGGCAACTGCTCGTCGTCGGGGGCCTTCCAGCCCGAGGCCATCAGCAGCTCGCGCGCTGCACGATCAATGTTGAAACGCCATGGCGAAAACAGCCGCACCTGCCGGTATCGGCCCAGGTGATCGGCGACGCCCGCACCGGCCTCATACACCACGACGGGCAGCCCGCGTCGAACCAAATGGGAGGCAGCGGCCAGGCCTACTGGCCCGGCACCGATGACGGCAATGGGAGAAGGGGAGATGGTGATTGAAGACATGACTCAGGTTCCTTCGTATTTAGTTGATCTGGGAGTAAATGGGTAAAAGATCTCAGGCAAATGCTCCTGCTTTACAGAAGTGCCAGGTCCCGCGACGCCCCAAGTAAGACAGGGCCCGGATACCTGCCGGTCTGCACGGACAGTTGAATAGGGATGCGGTTCATGTAGGACTCCATGGGTTGCACCAGACGTCGGTGCGTTCGACCATTCGCAGGGATAGACGCCGTTTTCGACCCAAGGTGGCAGGGTCAAGGGGCATCGGCGGGCCAGTGCCGGTGCGCATGCCACCTTTGCCCGTCGGGGCCGTCTATGCCTGCACAACCTTGTCCAGGAGCATGAATGAAGTCACCAGCCATACACTTTGCAGCAGCGTTTTTCGCAGCACTGGCAGCGTCGGCAGCGCTGGCACAGTCACCGGCCGGCCCCCAACGGCCCCGCGACTCCGTCGAACTGGGCCGCTATTTGGTGAAGACCACCGGCTGCAACGACTGCCACACCGCGGGCTACAACGAGTCGGCCGGCAAACTGTCCGAATCGAAGTGGCTCACGGGCGACACGTTGGGCTGGCGCGGCCCCTGGGGCACGACCTACGCCACCAACCTGCGCCTGTACTTCGCGAACATGGATGAGACCCAATGGTTGCAACACGCGCGGACCATGACGCCGCGCCCACCCATGCCCTGGTTCAACCTGCGCGCCATGTCCGACAACGACCTGCGTGCGATCTACCGCTATGTCAAAGCAGCAGGGCCGGCGGGCCAGCCGGCGCCGGCTTACGTCCCGCCTGGCAAGACGCCAGCAGGCCCGTTCGTGCAGTTTCCGTGAGGCGCGGCATGTCCAACTCCGCGCCGCCGCCCCTGCCTATCACGTGGCAACCCAAGCCGCTGACCAGCGCACGCAGCGGCGCGCAGGTGCTGCCCGACGGAGGGCTGCACTGCTGGATCGAACATGAGGTGTTGCAGGGCATCACGCCGCGAATGCTGGCCTGGTGGTTCCAGAACCGCGAGGGTGACATGGACTTCGAAGGCGGGCGTTTGCCGCGCTACCCAGTCTGGCACCCGCGCGACCATGTACGGGTGTCGTACGCGCAGCCCCTGGGCGATGGCAGTATCGGGGTAGGTGCGCAGTTGCATATCGTCGAGTTGCTGAATCGCAATCCGAGCTACCGGGTCGATGTGCTCAGCGACATCGTGCGGCTCGACGAACAAGGCTCTGGGCACCGGCCGCGTCTGCATGGTCTGCGTATGGCAGCCATGGACTACCGCTCGAGGCCGTGCCAGACGGCATACGCTTCATCAACAGCCTGACGATCGGCCTAGCCTCGGGCTGGGCCCGGCCGCTGATCCGCCGCTTCGTGTTCGACACGGCACGGGGCGACGCGTGGATCCTCCACAACATCGAAGAAGTAGGGCAGCTGGAGCGCTTTTTGCCGGACTTGTACGCGCGAGAAGCACCGACAGACGCGGCGGCGTGAGCCGCGTGGACCGCCCCCGGTTCAGGGTGGATCGCGTCCTAGCGCCTCGTCTATCTCCTGCGCAGTGGCGCGGGCGCTGCGCATCACGCCTACAAGCGTGGCCGAGGCCATTCCGGTCCAGTCGCCATAGCCCACAAGCCACAGGCGAGGCTCGATCACGCTGCGGGTGCCGTGAGTTGCCACCTCCACCCGGCCATGTGCGTCGACAATGCCCAGCGGCGCCAGATGCTCCAACGCCGGCCGGAAGCCGGTGCACCAGATCACCACATCGAAGGCAGATTCGCTGCCATCGCGCCAACGCACCCCGTTTGCCACAAAGCGCTCAAAGGGCTCGCGCGCCACCAGCACTCCGCGCGCGCGGGCCTCCCTTACCGGCGGCACCATCACGATGTCGCCGAAGCCGCCCGGCAGGGCCTCGACCACGCGCCCCTCTTGCTGCGCGCGCCATCGCTCTGTGGCCCGTTGGAACAGCACCGAGCCATCCACGTCGTCGGGCAGGAAGCGCGGCGGTTGTTCTGTTACCCAGGTGGCCTGCGCCAGGGCCGAAACCTCGGCCAAGATCTGTGCGCCGGAGTTGCCACCACCCACCACCAGCACCCGCTGGCCCGCCAGGGACGCCGGATCGACATATTGGGCGGAGTGCAATTGCAGGCCCCTGAAGTTAGCAAGGCCCGCGTACGACGGGGTGTAGGGGCAGCGCCAGTTGCCGGTGGCGCTGACCACCGCCCTAGCCTGCCAGGCGTCGTCGGCCGACTGGACCAGCAGTCCCTGCTCGTAACGCGTCACGGCCTTGACCATCACCGGCCGCTGCACTGGCAAGGCATAACGTTCTTCGTAGCGCTGCAGGTAGTCCTGCACCTGGTCACGCGTCGGGTAGCGGTCTGGGCCAGGCGGCATGGGCCAGCCCGCCAGTGAACTCCAACTGGCGGGCGAAAACAGCCGCAACGACTGCCAGCCGTGGCGCCATGCGCCGCCAGGCCCAGCCTCGGCGTCGAGGATCTGATAGCTGCGCCCCGTCCGGCGCAGGAAATAGCCGACAGACAGCGCAGCCTGCCCGCCGCCAACAATGATCACATCGGTCTTGTGCATGGAGCTGATCATCGCAGGTGCCGCGCCTGCTGGACTGGCGTAGGCAGCACGGCAAGGGTGAATCGTTCGCACTGAGTCAAAATGGGAAACGCTCCTGGTCGCGGCAGCGCCGTGCCGGTGCGTGGATACCCATGTTTCGCAGAGTCGACCGGGTCAGGCCAATCTCTCCCAACTCGATGTCATTGAGGTAGCCGAGGTAGCGCGCGTCGTGCCGGCTCCGGCGCCATGCGGCGATGGCATCGGTCACCCGGTCGCGAAGTCGTTTCACGCTGGCACCCATCGACTTGCGTTGCCTGGGGCCGGTAATAGCACAACAGGGGACACTGGGGCGGGCGGCGGCGGGTGTGTTGAACATGGAAGGGGTCTGGTGGAGAATTGAGTACCTCCAAAGACGCCGTCGGCCAGCCAAGGTCGCAACGCAGCCCGGCGGCACCCCTGCGGGAGGCGATAGTCACCAGACTTTGTCACCTTTGGCCTGGCTGCGCGTCTATGTGTCGATCTGCCGCTATCGCGGCCCGAAGGGAGCAGCAAATGAACATCAACGCAGTGGCCCCAGACGACAACATGGACCGGAGCCCGCCGTGCGCCAGCGCAGCGCAGTCCGTGCGCGGCCCGTTGCGCGAACGAGGGTGCCCAGACAGCGCGTTTCCCTGTGGGCGTGTGCCGCATGCCATGCCAGCGGCCGAGCCCATTGACACCGTCGCTGAAGCATACGCTCAATTGCGTGGGGCACTGCTGGCGTATCTGCGCAAGCACACCGGGGACGCCCAGGTGGCCGAGGACCTGCTGCACGATGTGGTGGTCAAGGCGCTTCTCGCCAGTCGCGACGAAGCCCACGCGCCGCAGAACCTGACCGGCTGGCTCTACGCCGTGGCTCGCAATGCGGCGATGGACCACCACCGCCGGCAGCGGCCAACCGACGAGTTGCCCGAGGACCTTGCCACCCCCACGGCCGGCGATGAAGATGCCGCGGTCATCGAATTGGCCAACTGTCTGCGGCCAATGGCCGAACGGTTGCCAGACACCTACCGCGCTACGGTCATCGCCTGCGAGCTGGACGGTCAACCACTGGCCCGTGTGGCCGATGCACAAGGCCTTTCGCTGTCGGCGGTCAAGACTCGCGCCAGCAGGGGGCGCCGCCTGTTGCAAAAAGAACTGGTGGAGTGCTGCCGCGTGGCCTTGTCGGCCAAGGGACAGGTGCTCGACTACGACGCAACCGCTGCCGCCATGTGTGCACCCGCCGGGTCTGGCCGTTTGCGCGCTGCGCTCACCACAGGCTGGCAGCCGCGCGAACTATCTGCAACCGAAAAGCTCTGACACCTTTTGCCGTGGTCTCCGTCTTTGCGATGTGCCCCTTGTGCCGCACCTTCAGAACGGAGATATTGATGCCCCCCCTTCAAAGTACCGCGCCGACAGCAGCGGAGCCCGCCGAGCCTTCGCTACGCCTGTACCACCACCCGGTCTCGACCACCAGCCGGCCGATCATGATGTTTGCGGCCGACCACTCGCTGGCCATCGAGATGCGTGTGGTGGACCTGTTCGCGGGTGAGCAATTCAGCCCTGCCTTTACCACCATCAATCCCAACCAGGCCGTGCCGGTGTTGGAGCACGGAGAGTTTAGACTCACGGAGTCGTCGACGATCCTGAAATACTTGGCCGACCACGTTGGCTCGGCCACCTACCCCGCAGAGACCCAGTCGCGGGCCCGGGTGAACGAGGCGATGGACTGGCTGAACACCGGCCTGTCGCGTGAACTGCTCTATGGGCTGGCCTATCCGCAGTTGTTTCCCCCATACCGCCGGCGCACGGCTGAGGCACAGCAGGAGGTGCTGTCATGGGCGCAGCCGCGTGTGGAGCGGTTACTGAGCATCCTCGATGCCGACATGATCGGACCCAACGGGCGCTTCCTGGTGGGTGAGCACATCACATTGGCCGACTACCTCGGCCTCGGAATCCTCACGGTCGGTGAAGCGGTCGGCCTAGACTACGCGCCGTGGCCCAACCTGCAGCGCTGGCTGCGCACCATGAAAGCGCGATCAGCCTACGTTAGCACCCACGCCATGTTCCATGCCGTGCTGGCTCAGCCAGGTGAAGCCACGGCCACTGATATGGCGGCGGGCTGAGCCATGAGAACACCTACCCTGCCAGCCATCTACGGCCTGCACCACAACGCCTGGCGCTGCAGTGATGCCGAACGCTCACGCCGGTTCTACGAAGACCTCCTCGGCCTGCCACTCACTGACGCCTTTGAGATCCGGCAAAGTAAGACCGGGCGCGATGTGCAGGCGCTGCACCTGTTCTTCGCACTCGGCGATGGATCCAGCCTGGCGTTTTTCGACGTGCCGGGTATGCCCTTCGATTTCAAGGTCCAGCACGACTTTGACCTGCACATCGCGCTGGCCGTGGACGCAGATGCGCTGCAGCCGATGATTGACCGGGCACGGGCGGCTGGTGTGGAGGTCCGGGGCATCAGCCACCACGGCCGCATCAGATCCATCTACCTGCGCGACCCCGACGGGTATGTCGTAGAGCTGGCCGCTCCCGCAGACGAAGGGGCAACGCTAGTGCCGACAGCCGAAGCCCGCAAGACACTGGATGCGTGGCAGCAGCGCAAATCCGAGCCCTGTCCTTTACAAACATAAAGATGTACCGGATTACCTCCCACTACCGCTGGTCCCACGGCGCGCGTTTCGACGCGGTGTACTACCAGACAGAACACATGCGCATCACGCTTCAGGCCACCGGACCGCTGGGCTTGGTGCGCCTGGAGTCGGACCTTGTACACCGCGTGGCACCGCTGCAGGCTGGCGACCTGGTGGCGAGCACCCACGCCTGCTTCGCGACCCTGAGCCAGGCGCAAGCGGCCTTGGCCGAAGCCGGACCCTGCTTGAGGGCAGACCTGTCCCGCTATACAAACATCAAGCCAGAACTGTTCTTTGTGCTGGTCAGCCACCACAGTCACGAGGGCTGAAAAGTAAAACCCACGAATGAACCATGCCCGCAAGCGGCCGACTGTAAGCGACGGGTACTGGCCCGGTGACTCGGCACTGATCTGAGACGGCTTCTGGAACGCCGTGAGCGCTGTTGAGCTTAGAGGTTGGCACGAGAACCTTTGAGCTGATCAACAATCGACAGTGCACGAACTACTCACATGACAATCAAGGAGCTTGCTGCTTGCATGCCGCCTCTTTGTTACCCCGTAGGCAATTTGTCACCAGTCATTTAGCGCTAGTCTCTTGTGAATTGACCGTGATTTGCAGCGAACGGCACGCCGTGGTGCGGCGAAACTACGGAGCTGTATTCCGGATGAAGATCAGCCGATTTAGCTGCCGCGAAAGAGTGCCCAATGAACTGCCTATCCAAAGCCTGGGTCCAGAACGAAGCCGAGTTGCGCGGCTGGGCTCGTCAACGCATGCACAACACGGCAGACGTGGACGACTTGCTGCAAGACTTGTTTCTCAAGGCGCTGCGCCAGGGTGAGCGCTTTTGCTCAGTACAAAACGCCCGCGCCTGGCTGTTTGAAGTTGCGCGCAACACGCTGGCTGATCGGCTGCGGGTTGCACGCAGCTCGGTTGAGCTGCCGGAAGACCTGCCCAGCCCGGAGATAGAGCAGCCGCAAGCGGTGGACATCCTGAGCGCTTGCCTGCCCCGGGTGTTGTCGGAACTGTCTGCCGACGACCGCGAGGCCATCACCCTGTGTGACCTGCAAGGCGTGCCGCAGGCGGACTACGCTCGGGCCAAGGGGTTGACCCTTAGCGCGGCCAAGTCGCGCGTGCAGCGCGCACGAGTGCGCATGAAGCAGCAAATGACGACCGCGTGCCGCGTGCAACTCGACTCGGCGGGGCATGTGCAGGACTTCGTAGCGCGGCCACCGCTCTGATTTGCTCCAATTTATATAGCTGATAACGCAAGTGATACGGGCGCTACAGCCTATTTTGGCTATATTTCCAGGAAATCCTGCGTCTTTTGGGAGCATGCCGCGTCTTCACAGGCATGAACACTCTCACCGCGCCCCCAAAGCCCTGGTCGCAGCGCCATCCCATCGCTTTTCTGGCCCTGGCCGCCATCGCTTGGCTGGGCTTGTACCAGACGCTGATCCCCGCCTCTGAGGCGCTGGTCGCCGCCTTGCCGGTGGACCGCGCCAGCCATCTGGGCGGTGCCCTTCAATTCTTCTTCTATGACACCCCCAAGGTGCTGATGCTGCTCACGGGCGTGGTATTCGTCATGGGCATGGTCAACAGCTATTTCACGCCGGAGCGCACGCGCGCCTTGCTGGCCGGGCGCAGCGAGGGAGTGGCCAATGTGATGGCGGCGTCCCTGGGCATCGTCACACCGTTTTGCTCTTGCTCGGCCGTGCCGCTGTTCATTGGCTTTGTGCAAGCGGGCGTTCCGCTGGGGGTGACCTTCTCGTTCCTCATTTCCGCCCCCATGGTGAACGAAGTGGCGCTGGCCCTGCTGTTTGGCATGTTCGGCTGGAAGGTCGCATTGATGTACCTCGGCCTGGGTCTGAGCGTGGCCATCGTGGCCGGCTGGATCATCGGCCGCCTGAAGATGGAAGCCCACCTGGAAGACTGGGTGCGCGAGATGCCCAAAACCGCCGTGCAGTTTGAAGACACCGGCGCCACCCTGGCCGACCGCATTCAGGGGGGCTTTGCCGCCGTGCGCGAGATTGTCGGCAAGGTCTGGCCTTACATACTGGGCGGCATTGCGCTGGGCGCCGCCATCCATGGCTATGTGCCAGAGGACTTCATGGCCAGCTTCATGGGCAAGGACGCCTGGTGGTCGGTGCCGCTGGCGGTGCTGATGGGCGTGCCCATGTACACCAATGCAGCCGGGGTCATCCCCATCGTGCAGGCGCTGCTGGCCAAGGGCGCTGCGCTGGGCACCGTTCTGGCTTTCATGATGAGCGTGATTGCTCTGTCTCTGCCCGAGATGATCATCCTGCGCAAGGTGCTGAAGGTCCGCCTGATAGCCACTTTTGTCGCTGTGGTGGCCACGGGCATTTTGATGGTCGGCCTGGTGTTCAACGCCGTGCTGTAACCGCGCCATTTTTTTCAACGTCAACTCCCAAGGAAATTCCATGGACATCAAGGTACTCGGCACCGGCTGTGCCAGATGCAAAACCACCATTGCTCTCATTGACCAGCTGGCGCAGGCAAGAGGCGTCACGGTCAAACTTGAAAAGGTGGAGGAACCGCGCGCCATCATGGGCTACGGTGTGATGAGCACCCCTGGGGTGGTGGTCAATGGCAAGGTGGTGCACGCCGGCGGGGTGCCCAGCCGCGAAAAGATCGAGCAGTGGCTTTGCGTCTGACGCGTTGGGAGAGCTTCCAGCATGCATCCGCAAAAAAGGGTTTCGCCTGGTGTTCTCCATGGTGATGGGCGCGCCAATGATTTTCGTCATGACCTTTGTCATCATCGCGGTGAACGTGGGTTGGAGCGGGCGGCTTCTGGAGGCTTGGGCGAAGGCCTTCTGCGTTGCCTATGTAGTGGGTGTGCCCTTGATTTTTCCCGTCGCCCCTATCGTACGCAAGCTCACAGGCAAGTTGCTGGGCACCCCGCCATCTCCCAGGAGCGCTCGGAGAGCCTCGGCAAAGCTGCGCGAAGCCCCGCCTTGAAGCTGCGCAGCGTGGCACCTTCTCCGACGGCTGAGCAACGAGGACGGGCCGCTATTCCTCGGTTTTCTTGCGCCTGGAAGTTCGGGGTCGAATTCCAGGTTGAACATCTGATGACTCAGGCCGTAGCGTTACGAGACGTCCCTCGCGAACAGCAGCATTGAGGGCGTCTAAGGTGTTGCGCACGCTCTCGCTTTTCAGACGGTCTCGGGCCTGCGAAGCGGATTCAGGAGTCGGCTTTTTGGCGGTCATTGAGACCTCGCAATTTGAATGACTGATGTAAGTCCAGGGCTACCGGGGCTGCAAGTCTACGTGCGGCGTACCGCTGCGGGAAGCCAGTTTTTATGGTGCCCTTGATCGCAGCGTGCAACCAGGTCCGAGTACCCACTCGCTGAAGCGCCACAGGTCGCCATGCAAGGAATGAATCTGTGCGAGCTCTGGCCCCACGTTGGGCGTTCCGTTGCCCCCACGGGTAATCAGGGCACGATGGACGGCCGGCGGAATGCCGCGGAAGTACGGCAGAAAATCATCTACAAATGCCACCGGCGCAAGCTGCTCGATGGCATCAGCTTTAGGGCTGCGCGCTCCCGCAGACCGCCCCGTTGCGATCACACGCTCGATAGGGAAGCCGGCATCCCTTAGGTTCCTGAGGCGGAAATCTTGGAAGTCGTTCGCAAGCGCGGACACACAGACCAGGTCGTAGCCAGCGTCGTGGAGCCGGTGGCATGCATCGACTGCGAGTTCAAGCGGAGGCACGGAAGACCAGAACTGCTCATCCATGTATGCGCGCAGAACAGCCAGGCGCTCACCCTCCAAAAATTCAACTGCCCAGCGGTCAAGCGGCGAGTACCCGTCCTTGTCCTTTTCGGCCGGCCGCTGGCCAAAGGCTCGCTCCCACACAGAGGCATAGGCCAGGTTGTAGTCGAGAAGCACGCCATCCGCGTCCAGAGCAATGATTGGTTTGAAGCTCATATCCTTGCTCCTGTAGGAAGTCTGGGAATTGGAGCCGTGTCACTTCCGGGTGCTCCTCAACCGATCAATCATGGCCATGTTTGCAAACACGCCCATGTTACGAGCTGAGCTTGGCTAGCGCCAACGGCTGGTCTTTGTCCTCGCACGAAGAAAAACGAGGTAGGTGTCGCTCATTGATCTGCCTCGGGCGGAATGGGAACCCATGGATCACCCTGGCGCCTTGACTGCACGTTGTGTGCATGGCACCGTGGGCATCGCGCGCGATCACCTTGCTGTAGCTGGTCGCGCCAGATGCCGTAGCAGTTCCGGGGTGATGCGGAAACTGGTTCCATGCAGGCAGTTTTACCCTCGATCGTCCACCACGTTGAACTCGAATCGGAATTGACCGCGGCCATGTCGGGCGGCGCAACACTAGCCGGGCTTCATGGGGATGGAAGATAGTTTTGCCGTCACTCTTGACGGCACCATGGCTAACGGAGAGCGTTTCCATTATTGTTATGCCCTCGCGAAGCGCGAGTTTTATGCCCAACGCGGGCGGCGCTTGCTGCGCAATCTTACGAGCGGCGCGAAGCCGTTGCGCCGGATGCGTCCGGAAGCCAATCTCCCTTGCCACAACATCCGAGGTTTGATCGTAATCACTACCCCGGGTGACTCGTCCCAATCACTGGCATTCTTCGCAAGAGAGAAATACACGCGGCTTCCCACCCTCCACCCAATCTCCGCTGGCAGAGCGACTCGGTAGCGGCTATCAATCGACGCGCTGCGCTTGGGCTCGGAGCGCTTCTTGACGGTGTTGGGGTTCAGAGGCATAGCGATCCTTGAGTGAGGTCCAGGCCCATATTCATGAAGTGAGTGGACGCAAGTTTGATGCAATTGATCAGAGAGTCAGCAGTCGCTGTAGCAATTCGCCTGAAGCCTGAGCAGTCAAGCCGGTCTTGCCGTTGACCGAGAACAGAGCGCGGTTAAAGGGCCTGTACAGCCAAGACCTGTCATCCAGGGCCAGCCAGGGGCTTGCAACCCGCCCATTGGCGCGAAGCCGCGCGTTGCATTCAGCCTCGCGCTCGAAACTCAGCAGCGTTTGTGGAACGTCGTCAAGAGCCGGAAAGTGGGGCGTCACGCCAATGACCCGCTGCGAGACGTCCGCAGAAAACCGCCGAGCCAGATCCTCAAGTCGGTGTTGATGCCGCCAAGTGCTTGCAATAACTATCTCAACTTCAGGAGCAAGTCGCACAGCCTCTTCAAAATACGGCAGGCAACAAAAGTGCGTGGACTCGTGGCAGAACTCCGGGTGCAGTACCTCATCGAAGTCAAGAAGCAGTGTTGGCATGGCATCAGATTACTGCGCACGGACTCGAATGCCAACGAAACTTGTGTCCACCAACATGGCTATAGGGCTGTAGCTGATGCAGGCGGCGCCTACGGCGCAGCTCGAAGCAAGTACCGTGAGTTGCCGCGTGCGTTCATGCAGGCCAAGATCTACCGTGTGTTGGTCTTCAATCTGTGCCAGGATGATGAGCGTGCAAGCGTTGGGTTGTCTCAGGATTGGTGTCGTCGTCAGATCGCATGGCTGGCCGCTTACCGGACAGTTGGTGCAGGGAGCATCTATCGTGCGAGAGCTGTTAAGGCCTCGCTGACACGTTATGCAAGCAACGCATCGTGCTGCTCCGCTAATATTGAAATTTCAGTGTGCAGCGAGTATGTTGGACTCCTTTGAAAGGAGCACAAATGCTCGATGTCAGCAGAGTCGCCCACCCTGGAGTACCGCTGGACTTTCCCGTCACCGCGATACATTCCGCCCTCGCAGGCGCTCAGCCAAAAATCTCTATCGTCAAGGAGGCCGGGAAGTTCTACGCCCAGGGTACCTCACCCATTGAAGTCATCGAGGCCTTCGAAGTTTGCGCAGATCTGGTGGAGCAGATGATTCCGTACTGCCAGCGCAAGCTTGCGGCTTTTGACGGCGATCACGACGCCACCGTGCGTGCAGTTCTGCAGGGTTTGGTTGCCAAACAATGGTGCACTGCGGAGCGGTCTATCTGGATCATGCGCACGACTACACAGCGTCTGGAATGGCATTTGCGCAAGGACACCTTGCCCGACTGATTGTCGCTTGGCGAGATGCGCCCAGTAGTCGCGAACTTCAAAGTCTATACGGTGGGGCGCGAGCACCGCCGCGTGTAACTAAAACAAGACAAAGAAGACCAAAACACATCGCAGTGTCAGAGCAAAGCTATCCCCTGCTCTTCGTGCGGTATCGAAATATTGAGGAGAAACCCACCCCAGAAAGAACAAACGCCAACCACCCTTTCAGATGATCGGCGCTGTCGGTCGCGGAGTTAACTGCCACCTAAGGATTCGGCCCCTTTGCGGTGAATTTACTCCTGTGACTGCGGCGATGTCAAGCCGCGCGCGCAAATTTTTTTGTTGCGTGCTGGGCAAGCTCAACCCAACAGGAGTACCCGTGACACGAAAAGTCGTAACCCGAAACCCACACCGCGAGGTCGGTGTGGTTAATCCAGGCTGGCTGCTAGATCATCCGGTCGAGCACGAATCGCATTTGGAACGCCGCTTTGTAATAGCGGCCTTGGCATGCCCCGTCGTCAAAGACATCGTGCATCAGCCGCTTGAGCTGATATTGATGAACGGAACGAAGGAGGAAAGCTACACGCCCGACTTCAAGATCGTCTTCAGAGATGGTGGGGTTTTGATCGTTGAGGTCAAGCCGAAAGTCTTCATCGCCAAGCACGAAGACAAGTTCAAACGTGCCAAAGAACGCCTACTTGCGGACGGCTATCGCTTCCTTGTCATCACTGATGAAATGATCGATGGTCAGGCCCTTGCCGCGCGAGCTTTGCTGCTGATGCGGTACGGGCGCTTACGCTTCACAGACGAGCAGGCACTCGAATGTCTTAAGGAGATGCGCGAGCGTTGCTCAGGCAGCGCCACAGTCAAAGCTCTGGTCGAAACCGGTCTGTCCGAAGCATTGATCTGGAACCTGGTTGCGCGCCACAAGTGTCGTGTGCCTGCGGATTTTCTCGTAGAGCCAGAGCAAGTCATTTTTATCGAAACTGTGGAAGGAGACAACCATGATTACTTTAAGTCGTGGTTTGGTGCTTCGCCACGGTGAACGGCAGCTGGAGTTCGAACGTGACTTGGGCGACGGCCGCGTTCAGTTCAAGTACCTGGACAACTTCGAAATTGTCACATTCAAAGTCAGTCAACTGCTCAAGGATATCTTTGCTCGAAAGTACGTGCCGACATCGGTGCCTCCATCCTCGGATTTCCGCGAGGATACCTACAGTGCAATGCCCGTGAGCTGGACGCCGCGGCAGCTAAAGCTGATCGAGTTCCGCCTTCGGTTTGTCAAGGGTGTACTCAATACCCCTGTCAGAAGTTTCTCCCGCGCGCAGTGCAAAATCGTAGCGGAGAAAGTTTGGTCGGCAATAGCTGACGAAGCGACCAAAAAGGGAGAAAAGACACCGTTCAGACCTCCGTCAGGGGCAACCGTTGAAGCGTGGGCTCGAAAATACTTGGCTTCGGACCAGAATGCGTATGTTCTGGTGGACCGGCGGGAGTTCACCGTTCGCCCGAAACGCATCCAAGTGGATGTCGAGTGCATTGTTGATCGACTGATTGCAAAACGCTATCTATCGCTGCGAGGCCCCTCGGTCAAGCAGGTCACGTCCGAGATTCGAGAGGCTGTGAAGCAGCACAACCGAACGAAGGGAACGGCGTTGCAGTGCCCGTCAGAAAGGACGATCAATAGACGGGTAGAGCAGATTCCGCCGTACATCCGGGATGTCAAACGTGTGGGGGTTGACTACGCACGGAACAAGTGGCGCTATAGCCTCAAAGGAGACCAGAGCTCGCGAATCATGGAACGGGTCGAGGTGGACCACACGATCCTTGATATCTGGGTCATTGATCCGAGGACGGGAGTGCCCTTAGGCCGGCCATGGATCACCCTGCTTATTGATCGCTACTCTGGCTACCTCCTCGGCCTCTACATCAGTTTTTACGGACCTTCGTCAGCGACAGTCGCACGAGCTCTTCAAGTATCGATCCTTCCGAAGGACGATTGGGTTGAAGCCCTCGAAGAGCACCCTTTACGTTGGACAGCAATGGGTGTTCCTGAGCTCATCGTCGTCGACAACGGCTTGGAGTTTCATGCCGCAAATTTCAAGCGTATAGGCTGGGAATTGCGCTGCGACTTGATCTTCAACCCGGTTCGTCAGCCATGGTTCAAAGCGGCAATTGAACGTGCTATTAAGGAGTCGAATCGGACGCTGCCTATGCATGGGCGTGTTCACTCGGTCATTGGCAATGCCATCGCGCCAGACCCTTCAGTGACAGCGGCAGTCGTCTTTGACGACCTGTGCACATGTCTTGTGCAGTGGGCTTCCCAGGCGTATCCCCTACAGATCCACCCCAAGACTCTATGTCGTCCGTGGGATCTCTGGGAAGAAGGGCGTCTATCCAGTCCTCCTGCAATGTTGCCAACGCAGTTGAATGGACTGGACATTTTGTGCGGACTGGCCGCATCTCGGCGTGTTGATGGTGATGGGGTGTTCTTTCAGTATCTCAGGTTCAACTCGGTTGAACTTCAGGACTACCGCCGCCAAAACCGAGGCTCGTTCCAGGCCGAAATTCGCTTCAATCCGGACGACCTTAGCAGCATCTATGTAAATCTCCCAAAGGCCAAGTCTTGGCTCAACGTTCCTTTGCAACGGCCACTATTCAATGACGGCTACGGCTTGTCACTGGTGCAGCTGCAGATCATTCGCCAAGAACTCGGCAGGCGCTTGACACGCGCAAATGCCTACGAAGAAATGGAGAAGTCGATATTGCGGCTCCAAGCAAGTTGGGAAGACGCAACTAAGCGAGGGCTTCGCGTGCGCAAGCACTCTGCACTCGTCCGTCTACAAGGGTTGACCTCTGTCCCCATGGAACCCTCTCGACCACAACCCACCATGACAACAGAAGTCCCTCTTCAGGTCAGCCAAGTGATGCAGACGAAGCTCCCTGAAGTAATGCCATTCCGCTCTTTCTCACTTGAGGAGAACTGACTCATGAACGATTCATTGCCCGATTTTTCCGGTCGTAGATCAACGGAGGTACTCAAAGTGGGTGAACAGGTGCTTAACGTGGTGGTCGATCATCAAGCATTTCAAAGAGTACGGGATGCTTGTCGAGATCTGATCCACACAATGAGGACTCTTCGCTCACCCAGCGGGATTCTGATCATGGCCGAACCCGGCATGGGTAAGACGTTGCTATTGGATCTCATCAACCGAGAGTTCTCAAAGCCTTCCGCACTTGAAGAAAGCTGCCTGCGAATAGCTTTGGATGATGCTGTTGACCAACGAGGTATTGCAGCTGCGATGACGATGGCGTTGGGGTTTCCTGCATTGCCCTCGCGCCCCACCCTCGTGGCTTTGAATCACATGACCACTGTTGCTCTGCAGCGCCGCCGTCCATGTGCATTGTTGATTGATGAAATGCAGCATCTCTGCGAGGGGGGCAAAGACATCACTGCCAGAGCTGCCACAGACTGGTTGAAAGTCCGTATGGATATGTTCAATTTTCCTGTGATTGGCGCAGGAACCAGAGTCCTGGAGCGGTTATCGCTCTTGAATCCGCAATTTATAAGCCGCGCATCGGCGTCTTTTGTGCTCCACCCACTTGCGCTCGATGACCATTGGCGGATGCTTCTCGGAGGATTCTCTCAAGGCGTTCAAGCCGTGGATTTGTCGATAGTGAACACGGATGCCTGCCGACCTTTGCATACTGCCACGGGCGGAAACATGCGATTGCTCAAGCGGATTCTTACCTACGCATGCATGCACGCTGCATCCCAGCCGAATAGGGTGGTGACACTTGAGTCTCTATCAAAGGGGCTTCGCGATGCGAAGGGTGACATTGCTGATCAGAACAACCCCTTTGCTCGGTACAAGCCTGGCGACGGAAAGGCACAGCGATGAACATGCCCGAGGGATTGCAGGACGAGGCAGGCCGCTTTTGGGCTGCCAGTCCGCCTTTGCCGAACGAAAGCCGTGCATCGTGGCTTCAACGCCTCTGCGGTGATCACCAATACTCTTTTGCGGTACTCACGAGAGTAGTGCGATTTCGACCGCAGCAGTTCGATTGGGATCGCCCGCTCCCGATCATTGAATGGCGCCGCACCCTGCGCATGGCGGGGTTCGACTGCACTGATATCGCCTCTTCTATGGATTGGCTGCCAGTGCTTTCGGTTGAGTCGGGAGAGAAGAACCTCATGTATCGCCGCAACGGAGCTCCCTGCTATCGATGGTGCGGGGCGTGCTTTGAGGAAGACCAAACGCCCTACCTGCGCTGGTACTGGCGCCTCGCCCACGTGCGGGAGTGCTGGATTCACGGAGTGCCGCTCAATCAGGAATGCTGCGTGTGCTCCTACCCGTTCATTGTCGACAAGGCTAGATTGACTGGTCGTTCGGCGCTGTCGCTCGCTGAATGTCCGAAGTGCGGCTGGTCTCTTGCTGCGGTGAACAGTAAAAATTCTGACTACAACCGGAGTGAGCAAATAAGGCTTCGCAAAGCTCTTGCCCCAGTGTGGGAGGCCGAACTCGTTGAGCAAAGGGATCTCATTCAAGTCGTCCCTTTGTATGTAGCCGCGCTGCAAGCTCGTCAAGCGCGGCGTGACGTCGCCAGGCCGCTTTCGGAGAGGCTCCAAGCAGGGAGCGCATCCGAGGTGAGGGCAAAAGCTAGAAGTGCTGAAAACATGGCACGGCTTAGCGAGATCTATATGCGTGAAAGAGGTTGGACGCTCAACTCAGACAGTTTTCTCTCTCTGGGCACATCGCCTTCCAGGCACCGACCGCCGTGGCACTGGCGGCTCTCCTCAAAGCGGCGTATGCAGTTGGGCGGGCTGCTTTGGCGGATTCGTGGCGAACTGCGGGCCTCTCCCCTCTACCCCAGGGAAAGGCGCTCGCTATGAATCCCCTGCATCCATCGTTGATCGAGGAATCACCGGTATACCCGCTGCAAGATGAGATATGGAGTGGTGAGTCTGGGCAGGGGTACGCGCTACGAATGAGTAGTGGCAACGGCATTGGAGGACTGGTGCAAGTCAAGCACATGCTGGGCAGGAATCGGTTTCACACGCTGAGTTCCCAAGATGCTCCTCGTCTGGCTGAGTGGTTTGGAGCGAGTGTTGAGCGGCTTGAGCTCGCGCTTGAGCGCGTCCAGGAACAGCGCCGAGTGAATGGCTGCTCGTATATGGGTCATGGCTTAGGCCGCAGCTACTTTCTCAATCGCTTTTATCCAAGGGTGTGCCCGGACTGCCTGCAGGAGTCCGGATACTGCCGGGCTGCATGGGATTTTTCCCTTGCGGTTGCATGTGCAATGCACAAGCGGCTATTGATCGACTGTTGCCCAGCGTGCGCTCGAACTCTCAACTGGCATCGTCCATGCGTTGGCGTTTGCGACTGTGGATACCCTTGGGCAGCCGTAGATGTGCTCGAAGAGCCAACGCCTTGGGAGCTTACTCTCGCTCAATGGATTGATAGCCGCATGGACGATGGACACCGAAGGACTGTAGCCAGCCTCAAATCCATGGCTAAAGACGACGAAGTTGAGTATCCGCTGGCTCCGTTTATGGCGGGATTGAGTCTCGACGGACTTTTCAGGATGACCTACGCGCTAGCAACTGCATATAGCTACACCCCAGACTCGCAAGATCAAAAACGGAATCGGGGCGCTCTGCCTAAGGCTCGGCAGACTATTGAATGGGCAGGAAGCATTGGGCTCAGACTGGCGCGAGGTGAGCATGTGACCCTGGCCCGTCGGCCATCCGTTTTGCTTGATCTTCTGGGTGAGGCAGCTACGGGTGCGAATACGGTCTCGCCTGACTCCAGCTCGGCGCAATCATTGTTGGAAGCCCTGCTTATCCACTCCCCTGCTTCCCGATGGGCCGCAAAGCACTCGTCGTTAGCGCAGATGGTGCTTTTCTAGTGCCTTTGCAGGCCAGTGCGACTTCGTGTAAGAGCTATGCCGGACAGTGTGCAATTTCGTTTCCGCAAAAACTAGGATTTGATGGCGCAAATACCTCACCGACGAATGTTGAGTGGCGCGGGCACCGCAAGTTACATGGCGCGTTCTGGGGAGCCACTAGAAAAATCAACGACTTAGCAGAGATGTGTCGCGAGAGTTAACAGTCGTTCCGCACCCTCCCCCCACCCCCGGCGCGCCCGCGCGGGCCGCCCCCGCCCTCGTTCCCTCCCTCCCCCCCCCCCCCCCGCCCCCCCCCCCCCCCCCCCCCCCCCCCCCCCCCCCCCCCCCCGCCCCCCCGCCCCCCCCCCCCCCCCCCCGCCCGCCCCCCGGCCCGCCCCTCTCTCTTTTTTTTTTTTTTTTATTGTTGATGCTTCCTGAGGATCAGCTTTTCTTTCCCCCCCCCCCCCTCCCCCCCCCGCCCCCCCTTCGCTTTCGCGTCCCCCCCTCCCCTGCCGCTGCCCCTCTCCCTGCCTTCCACCCGCCTTCTCCTTGCCCTCGCTGCCGCGCTCTCGTCCCGGGCCGATGCCGCGGTCCTCGCTTGGCGCTCCGGCTCGGCCCCCCCCCCCCGCGCCCCCCCCACATCCCCCCCCCTCCCCCCCGCAGAATGCTGGTGGTCGCGGGGCGCTTCCTCTTTTGGGCCCCGCTCGCCCGCGACGCCCTGGGCCGAGGGGGCGCCTTCCGGTGTCCCCCCCCCCGGCGCCCGCGGCACCTTGGCGCCCTTGCGCTTCCATGCCCCTGGCTTCCCTGTCGTCTTTCTTCCCCATCCATGCCCGCGCCCCCCCCTTCCCCCCCCCTCCCCCGGCCGTGTTTTTTTGGGTGGGGGCACAACCAGCCCCCCCCACCTACCCCCCGGGCAGGCCCGCCCGGCCGCACCCCCCCCCCCCCCTTGCCGCCGCGGGCGGAGGGGGGGGGGGGGGGTGGCTCCGACGGCGCGGCGGTGCCCCTGCTCCGAGATGGTAGGATGGTTGTTTCGTGGGGATAGGAAGGAAAGAACGCGCGCCCGCCGCCCGCCCCCCCCCCCCGCCCGCCACGGGTGCTCTTCCCCCCCTTCCCGGCGCTGCCCCCCCCCTCCCCCCCCCAGGCGAGCACGCCCGCCCACTCCACGCCCTAGGCCACCGACCCCTTCCCGGCCGGGGGCGGGCACGGCCCCCCCCCCTCTCCTCAGACCGGAAGGTGGCGGCCGCTTCTGGGTTTTCCCCCTTGACCTCTCCCCCCCCCCTCCCCCCTCCCCCCTCCCCAACATCAAGCCCCGCCAAGGGCAAACCCTTTTCCTTCACCCCCACCGTGCCGTTCCTTCCCTCCGCCTCCACCACCCCCCCCCCCCCCGGTTATGGGACCCTGGTAACCCCCAACCCCAGGCCCCCAAGATTACCATTTCGCGGGGCCCGCCACCGGTGGTGGCGGCTGCGGCCGGCTCGGCCATTTCCGCCGTCATCGGCGTGGATGGCAGTGTCTGGGTGTGGGGCAAGGCCACCAACCTGGCCACGGGCGGTGCCGACAAGGCGACGGCGCCCGTGCGGGTGGCGGGTGCCAACGGTGTTCCGTTCGACGCGGGCCGGGTGGGTGAAGCCCCGGGCACCTTTGCCGGCGGGCAGACCGGCCCCTTGAGCAATGTGACGATCGATGTGGCAGCCGCCATTTCTCCACTGCACCGCGGCAAGACCGGCCGCGTCTACGTCGCAGCATTTGCCGGTTCCACCGTGGTATTCCTCGGGCCGAACGGCTGGGTGCCCTACACCGGGGGCGCCTTTCCGGCTTACCGCAGCGGACCGCTGCCCCGCACGGTTCCGGTGGGCATTGCGTCCGGCCTGAACCTCAGCGGGCTGGAGGGTGTGCAACTGGTCGTGGGTTACGGTGTGGGCGACGACGCTTCCGCCGCTGCGGAAATGGTCCGTGCAGGCCGCTACAGGGTCGTGCACACGCTGAACTGAGCGGCAAGCGCGTGAGCTCGCCCTGGCGGGGCTGCGGGAAGTACCGTCAGCGGCTTTCCATCGGACGGTCCGACGGGATGCAAATCCGCACCGGAACGGCGGCGGACCCGCGGTCCGCTGCGCCAGGGCGTTCAGTGCTTGTGCGCACCGTGGGCCGCGGGTGCCGCCGTCGCGTTGAGCGGGCGCACGGGTGCCTTGACCTCCACCGATTCGCGCTTGCCGTCCTTGCCCTCGAAGACCAGGGTGATCGGCACCGTGTCACCCGCCTTCACCTGTTGCTGAAGGTTCATCAGCATCACGTGGTAGCCGCCGGGTTGGAGGTTCACCACCTTGCCGGCGGGCAACTCGACGGCCGGCACCTGGCGCATGCGCATCACATTGTCCTGCATGGCCATTTCGTGGACCTCGACGGCGTTCGTGAGCGGGGAGCTGGCAGACACCAGTTTGCTGTCTCTGGCGGCCTGGATCTGCATGAAGGCGCCCGTGGCCTGCTGCTGGGGCACGGTGGCGCGCACCCAGGCGTCCTTGACGGTGACCTGGGCCTGGGCTGCGAAGGGAAATGCGGCGATGGCAGCGGCGGCCAGGAGCGATCGGTGGATGAAAGGCATGAAAAATCTCCGTGGATGGAATGGGGTTCAGGCGGATTGCTGGAGCAACTGGCGCAGGTCGTCGGCGCATTCCTTGACGCTTTGTTCATGGCGCAGCACCAGGCGCGGCTTGCCTTGCGGGTCGAAGACATAGCTGAAGGCGGAGTGGTCCATGGTGTAGGAGGCACCCGTGGGCACTTTCTTGTAATAGACCTTGAACTCCCTGGCCGTCGCAGCCGTCTGCTCCAGGTCGCCGTACAGGCCGACGAAGCTCGGATCGAACACCTGCGTGTAGGCGCCCAGCACGGTCGGGTTGTCGCGCTCGGGGTCGATGGTGATGAAGACCACCTGCAGCCGCTGGCCGTCGTCGCCGAGCAGCCGGCGGATCTCGGCTGCCCGGGTGAGGGCGGTGGGGCACACGTCGGGGCACTGCGTGAAGCCGAAGAACAGCATCACCGCCTTGCCGCGGTAGTCGGCCAGCGTGCGCACCTGACCCTGGGCATCCTTGAGCTGGAAATCGCGGGCGTATTCGGCGCCGGTGATGTCCATGCCCTTGTAGGCCACGGGCGCCTTCTTGCAGCCCGCGAGTGTCGCCGCCAGCAAAGGCGCGAGCGCCAGGCCCAGCAGGTCGCGGCGATGGTGGGAGGGGCCTCGCGCTGCGGCAGCGGCCCGGCGGGGTGGTGTCGATGGGGTGTTCATGGGGGCA
The DNA here is from genome assembly GCF_034519795.1 of Acidovorax sp. Classification (GTDB taxonomy): domain Bacteria; phylum Pseudomonadota; class Gammaproteobacteria; order Burkholderiales; family Burkholderiaceae_C; genus Acidovorax. The sequence goes on along the minus strand of NZ_JAXHOB010000020.1, from coordinate 716,767 downwards.
CGTATCGGAGGATGGGACGGCGGGCTGCCGCCGGGGCGCGCACCGGCGCCGTCAAGGCGCGGTGGCTACCGCCAAAAGCACGCGCATGCCCTTGAGGGGCATGCAGCAGCGCAGGTGTCAGGCGAGGGAGGTCGGTGGCCCGCGGGCGGGCAGGGGGGCGCCAACGATGGCCGCGATGGTCGCTGCCACAGGGGGCGCGAGCGCGTGCGCCAGGGGCCCATGGCGCTGTGCATGCTGCTGCGCAGGTGGCGGCGGTGCACTGGCGCCCAGGCACATGGCGCAATCGAGGGTGTGCTGACCCAGTTCGGTGGCGCCGCCGTCCTCGCCGACCACCACCAGCTTGACGCTGCTGCCCGTGGTGCAGACCACCTGCAGGGCCTGGGGGTGGACGATGGGCGATGCGATGGCCGCGCCCACAGTCAATACGAACCACGCCAGGATCAGGCGGGCCAGCAGTGACGAAGTGCGCAGCGCGTGCATGGGGCATTATCGACCCTGGCCCCTGCGCATGGGTGGGGGTGGGGCAATTTGTCCCACGCCCTGGGGGACATGCGTTCAGCGCACCGCCTGCCGGCCGCGCCCCACGGCCAGCACCATCAGCACCGCCGCCAGCACCAGGGCACCGCTCAGCAGGTACAGGCTGAGCGCGAAGCCGCCGGTCGCCGTCTTGATGGCGCCCACCATCACGGGCGCCACCACCCCGGCCGTGCCGCCGAGGGTGGTGATGAGGGCGATGCCCATGGCTGCGGCGTTGCGGCTCAGCAGGCTGCCGGGCACGGCCCAGAGGATGGCGAAGGCGCTGGAGATGCCGACCGAGGCCAGCGACAGGCAGGCCACGGCGGCCAACGGGCTGTGCATGAACAGGGTGGTGAGCGACAGGCCGGCCGCGCCGATGCAGGCGGTCACCGCGAAGTGCCAGCGCCGCTCCTGCCGGCGGTCGGAATGCCCGGCGATGAGCAGCGTGGCCACGATGCCCGTGACTGCCGGCACCACCGAGTACAGGCCGATCTGCATGACCGACAGGCCCATGGACTGCAGCATGGTGGGCTGCCAGAACGACATGGCGTAGATGCCCAGGATCACCAGGAACGAGATGAAGCCCAGCAGCCACACCTGCCCGTTGCGCAAGGCGCTGCCAAAGCTGCTGCGCGCATCCGCGCCGCTGGCCGCCTGGTCGCGCGCCAGATCGTCCTGCACCTGGCGCTTCTGCTCGGGTGTGAGCCAGCGGGCGGCCTGCGGCCCATCGTCGAGCAGGCGGTAGGCGAGCACGGCCAGCAGCACGCAGGGCAGGCCCTCCACGATGAACAGCCACTGCCAGCCGTGCAGCGACCACAGGCCGTCCAGCCAGGTCATGGTCGCGCCCGCCAGCGGCCCTGCCACGATGGGCGCCGCGCCATAGGCCATGAAGAACAGCGCCGTCACCTTGGCCCGGCGCTGTGAGGGGAACCACAGCGTGAGGTAGAACAGCACGCCCGGCGCAAAGCCCGCCTCGAACACCCCCACCAGGAAGCGCAGCACATAGAACTGCGCCGGCGTGGTCACCCACAGCGTGGCGGCCGAGGCCAGGCCCCACAGCCCCATGATGCGCAGCAGCGTGAGCCGAAAGCCTACGCGCGCCAGCAGCATGTTGCTCGGTATCTCGAACAGCGCATAGCCGATGAAGAAGATGCCCGCGCCCAGGCCGAACACCGCGTCGCTGAAGCCCAGGTCGCTCTTCATCTGCAGCTGGGCGTAGCCGATGTTGGTGCGGTCCAGGTAATTGAACACATAGCAGGCGAACAGCACCGGGATCAACCGCCAGGCGATCTGGCGGTAGGTGGCGTCGTCGGCGGTGGACGGTGCCTGGGTGGCACCTGCCGCAGCGGGGAAAAGGGCGGTGGGGGAGTTCATGGCGTTTGTCTCGTGTTGTTGGTGTGGAAAGCCGCGCAGGGGAACCGCCGTGGATCTCACCCAGGTCGCTGCAGCACGCCGGCGGTGGTGGCACCCCACAGGTGGCTGGTGGGTGCACCGGGGAACAACCAGTGCGGCGAGCATTCGCTGGACGGCACCACGTTGCTGAAGCCATGCGTGGCCGAGATGCCCGCGATGGTCTTCTCCAGCACCATCGACAGGTACTGGTCGACGCTGCCCTCCTGGGTGTTGCCGTTCAGGATCACCTCCGAGCCGGTGTCCTTCGCATAGCGGCGTATGCCGTTGTGGCGCGAGGCCTCGGGCGCCCAGCTGTCGGCGCTGACCCCGTTCTCGCTGCTCACGCGGATGCCATCGGCCGTGCGGTATACCAGCGAGTGGTTGCCCTCGGTGTGGCCCGGCGTGTGCACCAGTGCGATGCCGCGCCCCAGTTGCACGCTGCCGTCGAAGGGCACGACGCGTTCGGGCGCCACGCCTTGCAACCCCTCGGGGCAGTACCAGTCGGCCTGCGTGGGCAACAGGCCCGCCACGCTGGCCAGCTCCTGGCGGTGCACCAGCAGCCGGGCGTTGGGCAGCAGGCCGCGCTCGCTGCCCGTGCCCAGCCAGCGGCGCAGGTTCTGCGTGTGCAGGTGGTCGTAGGTGATGAAATCGATCTGCTCCGGTGCCACGCCCACCGAGGCTAGGGCCTGCAGCACCGTGCCGTATACCGGCGCGATCACGCCGTGCAGAAACTTCGGGGTCTGCTCGCTCAGGCGCTTGAAATAGGGCGTCTCGCTGCCGGTTTCGAAATCGGCGGGGGTGAACAGCAGGTGCCTGAGTTGGCCCCCGAAATCCTCGAACTGCACCAGCACCGTGCGCGCCAGCAGATGCACCATGTGCGGCTTGAGCAACTGTTGCGAGTACACGCCGTTGAAGGCATACCAGGCCGGGTAGGGGATGCGCAGCAGGTCGAAGCTGCGCGCATAGCGCACGGCAGGTTCGCCCAGAAAGCGCTCGCGGAATTGTTCGCCCGCGCGGCGCAGCGCGCGCAGCCGGTCCTGCGGCGTGGGGGCGCTGCGTGCGCCGTCGAAGTCGGCCACCGGCTGCAGCAGGCGGGCCGGCGAGAGGGGTTCGGTCATCATGTTCATGGGGAATCTCCTCAATACAGGGAACGGCCGCCCGAGATGTCGAAGACCGCCCCGGTGCTGAACGAGCAATCGGCAGACGCCAGCCAGGCCGCCATGGCAGCCACCTCGGCCGGTTCGACGAAGCGGGCCATGGGCACGCGCGACAGCAGTGCCTGGTGCAACTGGGCGCGGTGTTCTGCGGGAACGCCGTCGAACACGCCGGTCTCGGCCGCCGACGGGGTGATGCAGTTCACCAGCACCCCGGTGGTGGCCAGTTCCTTGCCCAGCGACTTGGTCAGCGCGATCAGCCCGGCCTTGGAGGCCGAATACGCTGCGTTCAGGCCATTGCCCTCCTTGCCCGCGACCGAGGCGATGTTGACCACGCGCCGCCCCAGCGCGGGCGCGCGCTGCCCGGCCAGGTCGGCCAGCATCTGCGGCACCAGCGCGCGGCAGCACAGGAAGGCGCCGGTGAGGTTGGTGTCCAGCACCGCGCGCCACTGGGCCGCGCTGTGCTCCCAAGTGGGCACCAGCGGGCCGAGCACGCCGGCGTTGTTCACGAGCACGGTGGCGGGGCCCAGGGCTGTGGCGCTGGCCTGGGCGGCAGCCGTCACGGCGGCCTCGTCGCACACGTCGGCGGCTGCGGTGAACACCCGGCCCGGCGCGTCCAGCGCCTGCGCTGCGGCCTGCAACTGGCGCTCGCCGATGTCCCAGAGCGAGACGCTCGCGCCCTCGTGCAGGAAGCGGCGCGCAATCGCCAGGCCAATGCCTTGTGCGCCGCCGGTCACCACGGCGTGGTGGCCCTGCAGGCGCGCGTTCATGCCGTGGCCTGCTCGGGCACCGGTGTCTTGCCGGCGGTGGCAGCCTGGCCGCTCAGCAGCGAGCCGATGATGCCGGGCAGCGCGGCCGGTGGCACGCCCACCAGCAGCTGGCGCAGCATGGTCAGCGTGTCGAAGTACACGCGCTCGCAGACCAGGGTTTCGGCCTCGTCGAAGATGAACAGCGCGATCATCCGGCAGCGAAAGCTGTTGCCCGTGGGCGGCAAGGCGCCCAGCGGGCCCTTGTGCGTGCCCAGCAGCCAGAACTCCACGATGACCGAGTCGCCGGCATGGCGCAGCTGGATGATCTCGTGCCGCTGGTCCGGGAATGCCTGGCGCGTGGCCGCGTAGTAGCGGCGCACATCCTCGTTGCCGTCGTGCACCTCGCCGGTAGGGATCAGCTCGTAGTGCGGGTGCGGGAAGGTGCCGAGCACGGCATCGAAATCCTGGCGCGTCTCGTCGGCGAAGTGGTCGAGCACGGTCTTCTCGCGGCGGGCGTTGCGCTCGGTGGTGGGGGTCGTCATGGGGTGGTCCTTTGGTTCGGTGGTGGGTGGGTGCGGCACCCCGGGGGGCTGCCGCGCACCAGTCCACTATCCGCAGGCCGCCCCGGCGAGACTGTCCGGTGTTGGCAATTGGGGGTTGGTACAAACCCGGAGATGTCCGCTGCGCGTCGCCATGGCGGCTTCCCTTGCCCACACAATGGCTGCCGCCAGCCACCTCGCCCCGAGCGCACGCCATGCCTTCCCATCCCGAACCGGCCACCGACGCCGACCTGCCGGCCCACCTCGGCCACCGGGCCGACGAACGCCTGCGTTTGCCAGAGGAGGTGCAGGACGCGCTGCTGCAGGTGGCGCACCGCCGGCAGCTGCAGCGCGGTGACTCGCTGTTCCTCAAGGGCTCGGCGCCCGACGCGCTGTTCGGCATGGTGCAGGGCGCGCTGCGCGTGAGCGTGGCCGCGCCCGACGGGCGCGAGGCCGTGATCGCCGTGCTGGAGCCGGGTCACTGGTTCGGAGAGGTGTCACTGTTCGTGGGCCAGCACCGGGTGTACGACACCTGCGCCGTGGAGCCCTCGGAAGTGGCCGTGGTCCAGGCCGCGGATTTCCACCACCTGATCGCCACGCAGCCGGCGCTGCACATGGCCTTCACGCGGCTGGTGTGCCAGCGGCTGCGCCAGGCCCTGGCCTGGATCGACGACGCCATATTGCAGCCGCTGCCCGTGCGGCTGGCGCACCGGCTCGTGACGCTGGACAGCCGGCCCGCCAGTGCAGAGTCCACCACGGTGGTGCTGGCCGTGTCGCAGGAGGACCTGGCCTTCATGCTCGGTGTGTCGCGCCAGAGCATCAACCGCCAGCTCAAGCAGTGGGAAGAGGAGGGGATGCTGCGCGTGGGCTACCGCGTGGTCGAACTGCTCGACCGCGAGCGCCTTGCGCGCTATGCGCAGGCCCGGGGCTGACCTCTCTGGTCAGAGTGACGCCGGGGGCGGGCTTTCCGGCACCGTGTCCGGCTCCAGCGCCTTGATCACCATGCGGCAGATCAGTTCCTCGGCCTTGCCATAGTCGCGCTCGGTCAGTGCCGGCTTGCCCAGCAGCAGGGCGAATTGGGCTTCCTGCTCGGCATAGGCCTGGGTCACCGACCAGATGATGAACATCAGGTGCGTGAAATTGACGCGCGCGATGCGCCCCTCGCGGGCCCAGCGCTCGAAGGTGCGCACCTCGGCCTTGAGCAGCGGGCCCACCCGTGCGGCGATGGCGGCACCATAGCGTGGTGCACCGGCAATCACCTCTTTGGTGAATACCTTTGCACCATTGGGGCGCTCGCGCGAGTAGCGCAGCTTGGCGCGGATGTAACGGCGCAGCGCCTGCTGCGGGTCGTCGCTGTGCGACAGGTCCTCCATGCCTTCGAGCCACTGGGTCAGCACGTCGTCCAGCACGCGCTGGTACAGCGCTTCCTTGTTCGGGAAGTAGTACAGCAGGTTGTGCCGGCTGATGCCGATGGCCGCCGCGATGTTCTCCAGGGAGGCGCCCTCGAAGCCGAACTGCGCGAAATGGTTCTCCGCCTCGGTCAGGATGCCCTGCTCCTTGAGCAGGCGCGACGCGGTGGGCGCCTTGGCGGCGGTTTCAGCGGCAGGGGCAAGGGGGGCTTGCGGGCGCCGCCGGGCGGGGGCGGCAGGGGGCTGTCGGACGTCGGTCATTGCACCATTGTGTGTCAATGTGGCTGGCAAACGCCTGGCATGGGGTTTGCTGTAGGGATTTTACTGATTGGTAAATTTTTACTGGTTGGTAAATTGAATGGCAAAGCAGGGCACCGGCGCAGACAGAGCACCGGGCACCTGCACCCCCTAGCGAGGACCACGATGAAACCTCCGGAATTTGCGGCTGCATGCCCCCGTGCATGCGCCGGCCGCCCTGTTTGCGCAGCCCCCTGCCGCCGTCCGTGCGGATCAGGCCACGCCGCTGCGCGCCTGGCGTGCAGCGCCCCCACCCCCACCCCCACCCTGACCCTGCCGGAGGAAAACTGATGGACACACCCGCAAGCCACGCCTGCGGCATTCATGCCGCACGCCTGAACCTGGCCGACTACGCCACCCGGTTCGGCGACGCCCACCCGCCGCTGACGCGCCCGCAGGCGCTGATCGAGGCCGAGCGCTGCTACTACTGCCACGACGCACCCTGCGCCACGGCCTGCCCGACGGGCATCGACATCCCCTCCTTCATCCACCGCATCGCGCAGGACAACAACCGCGGCGCGGCCCGCGCCATCCTGGAGGCCAACCCCCTGGGCGGCATGTGCGCCCGGGTCTGCCCCACCGAGGTGCTGTGCGAGCAGGCCTGCGTGCGCAACACCAATGAGGACAAGCCGGTCGAGATCGGCTCGCTGCAGCGCTACGCGACCGACGCCTTCTTCGCCAAACCCGAGGCGCCGCTGTTCCAGCGCGCCGCTCCCACCGGCAAGCGCATCGCCGTGGTCGGTGCCGGGCCGGCCGGCCTGGCCTGCGCCCATGGCCTGGCCGTGCGCGGGCACGACGTGGTGCTGTTCGACGCCCGCCCCAAGCTCGGCGGCCTCAACGAATACGGGCTGGCCAGCTACAAGACCGCCGGCAACTTCGCCCAGAAGGAGGTCGAATGGCTGCTCTCGGTGGGCGGCATCGAGGTGCGCACGCGCCAGTTGCTGGGCCGCGACATGACCCTGGACAGCCTGCTGGCCAGCCATGATGCGGTGTTCCTGGGCGTGGGCCTGTCGGGCGTCAACGCCCTGGGCATCGCCGAACCGACGGCCAGCGGCGTGCGCAATGCCGTGGACTTCATCGCCGAGCTGCGCCAGGCCAGCGACCTGTCCACCCTGCCCGTGGGGCGCAGCGTGGTCGTGATCGGCGGCGGCATGACGGCGGTGGACGCCGCCGTGCAGGCGCGCAAGCTCGGCGCCGAGGAGGTGACCATCGCTTACCGCCGCGGGGCCGAGAGCATGTCCGCCTCGCACGTCGAACAGGAATGGGCGCAGACCAACGGCGTCACCATCCGCCACTTCGCCGCGCCCAAGGAGGTGCTCAGCGCCGATGGCGCTGTCACCGGCGTGCGCTTTGCCGCCACCGCAGTGGAGGGTGGCCGCCTGGTGGAAACCGGCGAGAGCTTCGTGATCCCGGCCGACATGGTGCTCAAGGCCATCGGCCAGACCTATGTGCCCGAGCCCGTAGGCCAGGCCATTGCGCTCACGGGCGGGCGCATCGCCACCGACGCGGACGGCCGCACCAGCCTGGCCCGCGTGTGGGCCGGCGGCGACTGCCGTGCCGGCGGGCGCGACCTGACCGTGGAGGCCGTGGAGCACGGCAAGGTGGCTGCCGTGTCCATCCACGCCGGGCTGCAAGGCGCCTGAGCACGCGCCACTGCGCATCCATTCCTACACCGGAGCACCACACCATGGCCGACATCCGCAGCAATTTCCTGGGCATCCGCAGCCCCAACCCTTTCTGGCTGGCCTCAGCGCCCCCCACCGACAAGGAGGTCAACGTCACCCGCGCCTTCGAGGCCGGCTGGGGCGGCGTGGTCTGGAAGACCCTGGGCGAAGACCCCTCGGTCGTCAACGTCAACGGCCCGCGCTACTCCACGCTGATGTCGCAGGACCGGCGCGTGATCGGGCTGAACAACATCGAGCTCATCACCGACCGGCCGCTGCACACCAACCTCGAGGAGATCAAGCGCGTCAAGCGCAACTGGCCCGACCGCGCCATGATCGTCTCGCTCATGGTGCCCTGCGAGGAGCAAAGCTGGAAGAACATCCTGCCCCTGGTGGAGGACACCGGGGCCGACGGCATCGAGCTGAACTTCGGCTGCCCGCACGGCATGAGCGAGCGCGGCATGGGCGCCGCCGTGGGCCAGGTGCCCGAGTACATCCAGATGGTCACCGCCTGGTGCAAGCACTACAGCCGCCTGCCGGTGATCGTCAAGCTCACGCCCAACATCACCGACGTGCGCCAGCCGGCGCGCGCGGCCAAGGCCGGCGGGGCCGACGCGGTGTCGCTGATCAACACCATCAACTCCATCATGGGCGTGGACCTGGACCGCATGGTCATGAGCCCCAGCACCGACGGCTGGGGCTCGCACGGCGGCTATTGCGGCCCGGCCGTCAAACCCATCGCCCTGAACATGGTGGCCGAGATCGCACGCGACGCGCAGACCGCGGGCCTGCCCATCAGCGGCATCGGCGGCATCACCACCTGGCGCGACGCGGCCGAGTACATCGCGCTGGGCTGTGGCACGGTGCAGGTGTGCACGGCGGCCATGGTCTACGGCTTCAAGATCGTGCAGGACATGTGCGACGGCCTGTCCAACTTCATGGACGAGCATGGCTACGAGACCATTGCCGACTTCCAGGGCCAGGCCGTGCCCACCGTCAAGGACTGGAAGAACCTCAACCTCAACCACATCGACAAGGCCGTCATCAACCAGGACGCCTGCATCCAGTGCGGCCGCTGCCACGTGGTCTGCGAGGACACCTCGCACCAGGCCATCACCTTCACCAAGGAGGGCGGCGTGCGCAAGTTCGAGGTCAACGATGCCGAGTGCGTGGGCTGCAACCTGTGCGTCTCGATCTGCCCCGTGCCCGAGTGCATCACCTTGCGCAGCCTGGAACCCGGCGAAGTGGACGCACGCACCGGCAAGGTGGTCACCGGCGAGTACGCCAACTGGACCACGCACCCGAACAATCCCCAGCGCGTGGCGGCGGGCGCGTGATGCGGGGACATGCCATCCGGCGCGGCGAGTGCGCAATCGCAACGCGGTGCTGCACTGCATCTGGCGGAGCCGGCAGCGGGTCTATAGCATCGCCGGCTTCCCCCGGAGCGCGGTGACCGCGTTCCCGTCCGCCATCTGCCGGTACCGGAGCGCCGGAGCAGACAGCGGCTTGTGTGCAACCCCAAGAAGTCAACATTTCACAGGAGTACAGGCATGAACCACAGTACCGGCAGCGCCGCCCACGGGGCGGGGCATCTGCCCGGCGCAGCGTCCAATCCGCTGGCCAACGAAGATCTGCTCCCCACCACGCCGGCGCAGCGCCACTGGGCGTGGAAGGACTATGCCGCCCTGTGGGTGGGCATGGTGGTCTGCGTGCCGACCTACACCATGGCCAGCTCCATGCTGGACCAGGGCTTCACCTGGCAGATGGCGGTGTGGCTGGTGTTTGCAGCCAACTGCATCGTGCTGATTCCCATGGTGCTCATCGGCCGCGTGGGGCCACGCTATGGCGTGCCCTTCCCGGTGCTGGCGCGCGCCTCTTTCGGTGTCAAGGGCGCCAATCTGCCGGCGGTATTGCGCGGGCTGGTGGCCTGCGGATGGTTCTCCATCAACTGCTATTTCGGCGCACTGGCGCTGCACGGTTTCCTCAACATCCTGGGCATGGGGCTCGCAGGGCCGGCCGAAGGGCAGACCATCAGCACTTCGCAGTTCATGTGCTTCCTGGCGTTCTGGGCCGTGCACATCTGGTTCATCTGGAAGGGGCCCGAGTCCATCCGCGTGCTGGAGGTGATCGCTGCGCCGCTGATGGTCGGCGCCTCGCTGCTGCTGGTCGTGGTGCTGATGATGAAGGTGCCCGCCGGCCAGCTGTTCAACCTGCCTGCCAAGGTGGTGGAAGGCGGGCCCAAGACCTGGGCCGCGCTCACCGGGCTGGTGGGCTTCTGGGCCACGCTGGCCCTGAACATCCCCGACTTCACGCGCTTTGCGCGCTCGCAGAAGGACCAGGTCATCGGCCAGGCCATCGGCCTGCCCATTCCCATGGCCCTGTTCTCCATGGTCGGCGTCATCGGCTTCTCGGCTTCGGCCATCCTCTACGGCAAGGCGCAGCTGTTCCCTGACGGACTGCTCACCCAGATGGGCAGCCTGGCCGCCGGTATCGGCCTGCTGGTGATCCTGCTGGCCAACCTCACCACCAACGTGGCGGCCAACCTGGTCTCGCCCTCGTACGACTTCAGCCAGATCGCACCATCGAAGATCAGCTTTCGCATGGGCGGCCTGATCGCGGCGCTCATCGGCCTGCTGTTCATGCCCTGGAAGCTGCTGGCCACCTCGGGCGGTTACCTGTTCACCTGGCTGGGCGGTTACGGCACACTGCTGGGCGCCATCGCCGGCATCCTGCTGGTGGACTATTACCTGGTGCGCAAGGGCGAACTCAAGGTGGACGACCTGTACCGCCGTGGCGGCGAGTACGAATACAGCAACGGCTGGAACATCCACGCCCTGGTGGCCTTCTTCCTGGGCGTGCTGCCCTGCCTGCCAGGCTACTTGGCGGTGTCGGGCGTGGTGGACAAGGGCGCGGTGCCCGGCCTGCTGCAGTCGCTGTTCGACTTTGGCTGGTTCTTCAGCCTGGCCGTCGCCGGCACCTACTACTACCTGACCGCGAAGAAGAAATGACGACCTGCCCCGCAGCGACCCCATCCGGCCTGCTGCGGGCCTGTGGCCCTGGCCACCCCTGCAAACCCTGAAGGAGAACCCCATGAGCCAAGCCCTTGTGATCCGCGGTGGCACCGTGGTCAATGCAGATCGCGAGCAGCGCGCCGACGTGCTGTGTGTGGATGGCCGCATCGTGGCCGTCGGGGAGGGGGCGGCCGCGCAGGCGCCTGCGGGCGCGCAGGTGCTGGACGCCAGCGGCCAGTACGTGCTGCCCGGCGGCATCGATCCGCACACCCACATGCAGCTGCCGTTCATGGGCACCGTCACCATGGACGACTTCTTCACCGGCACGGCCGCGGCCCTGGCGGGCGGCACCACGAGCATCATCGACTTCGTGATCCCCGACCCGCAGGAGCCCATCATGGACGCCTACCGCAAGTGGCGCGGCTGGGCCGAGAAGTCAGCGGCCGACTACAGCTTCCACGTCGCCATCACCTGGTGGAGCGAGCAGGTGCGCGCCGACATGGGCACACTGGTGCAGGAGGAGGGCGTGAACAGCTTCAAGCACTTCATGGCCTACAAGAACGCCATCATGTGCGACGACGAAACCCTGGTGAACAGCTTCAAGCGCGCGCTGGAGCTGGGGGCCATGCCCACGGTGCATGCCGAGAACGGCGAACTGGTGTACCTGCTGCAGCAGGAGGTGACCAAGATGGGCATCACCGGGCCCGAGGGCCATCCGCTGTCGCGTCCGCCCATGGTCGAGGCCGAGGCCGCGAATCGCGCGATTGCCATTGCCGACGTGCTGGGCGTGCCGATCTACGTGGTCCACGTGAGCTGCATGGAGTCGGCCGACGCCATTTCCCGCGCCCGCGCGCGCGGCCAGCGGGTGTATGGCGAGGTGCTGGCCGGCCATCTGCTGATCGACGACAGCGTGTACCGCGACCCCGATTTTGCCAAGGCCGCCGCCTACGTGATGAGCCCGCCGTTTCGCCCCAAGGGCCACCAGGAGGCGCTGTGGCGCGGCCTGCAGTCGGGCCAGCTGCACACCACGGCGACGGACCACTGCACTTTCTGCGCCGCGCAGAAGGCCATGGGCAAGGAGAGCTTCGCCAAGATCCCCAACGGTACGGGCGGTGTGGAAGAGCGCATGGCTGCCATCTGGGATGGCGGCGTGAACACCGGGCGCCTGACGCCCAGCGAGTTCGTGGCCATCACCTCGGCCAATGCGGCCAAGCTGTTCAACATCTACCCGCGCAAGGGCTTCATCGGCGAGGGCGCCGATGCCGACCTGGTGCTGTGGGACCCCGAAGGCACCAAGACCTTCTCGGCCAAGACCCAGCACAGCAAGGGCGATTTCAACATCTTCGAGGGCCGCACCGTGCGCGGCATTCCGAGCCATACCGTGAGCCAGGGCCGCGTGGTGTATGCCAACGGCGAGCTGCGCGCCGAGCAGGGCCAGGGCCGCTACCTCAAGCGCCCGGCCTTCGGCGCCAACTTTCAGGCGGTGCAAAAGCGCGCCCAGGACCTGGCGCCCACCGCAGTGGCCCGCTGACAGAACCGATCCGGAGAACACCATGGACACCGCAACCAAGACCGACATCGACAGCCTGCGCATCAACGGCGAGCGCCTGTGGGATTCACTCATGGAGCTGGCGCAGATCGGGGCCACACCCAAGGGCGGCGTGTGCCGCCTGACGCTGACCGACCTGGACAAGCAAGGCCGCGACCTCGTCACCCGCTGGGCGCGCGAGGCCGGCATGACCGTGACCATCGACCAGATCGGCAACGGCTTCATGCGCCGCCCGGGGCGCAACAACAGCCTGCCGCCCATCATGACCGGCAGCCACATCGACACCCAGCCCACGGGCGGCAAATTCGATGGCAACTACGGCGTGCTGGCCGGCATCGAGGTGGTGCGCACCTTGAACGACCACGGCATCGAGACCGAGGCACCGATCGAGGTGGCTTTCTGGACCAATGAAGAGGGCTCGCGCTTCGTGCCGGTGATGATGGGCTCGGGCGTGTTCGCCAAGGCCTTCACGCTGGAGCATGCCTACGCCGCCACCGACACCGAGGGCAAAACCGTCAAGGGCGAGCTCGAACGCATCGGCTACATCGGCGAGCAGGTGCCGGGCGACCACCCCATCGGCGCCTACTTCGAGACGCACATCGAGCAGGGCCCGGTGCTCGAAGACCACGACAAGACCATCGGCGTGGTCACCGGCGTGCTCGGCATCCGCTGGTACGACTGCACCGTGACCGGCATGGAGGCCCATGCCGGCCCCACGCCCATGGCCCTGCGCAAGGATGCGCTGCAGGTCGCCACGCACCTCATGCAGGAGGTGGTGGCCTGCGCCCACCGCCACCCGCCGCACGGGCGCGGCACGGTGGGCATGGTGCATGTGCACCCCAACAGCCGCAACGTCATCCCGGGCCAGGTCAAGTTCAGCATCGACCTGCGCAATGCCACCGACGCGCTGTGCGATAGCATGGACCAGGACATCCGCGCCGTGGCCGCCAAGTTGAGCGCCGACACCGGTCTGCCGATCGTGATCGAGCAGGTCTCGGCCTATCCGGCCCAGGTGTTCCATGCCGACTGCGTGGACGCCGTGGCGCGCGCCGCCGCCAAGCTCGGTTACTCCAACATGCCCGCCGTGTCAGGCGCCGGGCACGACGCCGTGTACATGGCGCGCCTGGCGCCCGCCGGCATGGTGTTCATCCCCTGCAAGGACGGCATCAGCCACAACGAGATCGAGGACGCCAAGCCCGAGCACATCACGGCTGGCTGCAACGTGCTGCTGCATGCGATGCTGGAGCGGGCGGGCACTTGATATGGACCGAGGGCTTGGCTACGAACCAAGTCCTCTCCTGGCCAAGCCAGTTACTGCACCGCAGGGGCTGGGCGGAGCCGGTCAGCCCCAGAAAATGGTCCAGCATGTGGAAGTGGTCCTCGAAGAATTCCTCTTCCATGCCTGCCAACTCGGCAACCGGCGTCCACTGCACCTGCTGGGCATCGTCATCGGCCTGCACGGTGGGGAACGGTGCCTGGCCCAGGTCGAAGTAGTGCGCGTGCGTGAGCGTGCGCCCGCGCTGGCTGCGGTCGGGGTGGTCGAACACGGCCACAACCTGCAGCGCGGCGCGCATGGTGGCCTCGGGCAGTTGGCAATGGGTCTCTTCCACCAGCTCGCGCAGGCACGACTGCCACACCGTCTCGCGCTGCTCGATGAAGCCGCCGGGCACGGCCAGTTGGCCCTTGCCGGGCGCATGGGCGCGGCGGATCAGCAGCACATGGTCCTGGCAGCGCAGCACGGCGTCCACCGTCACGAACACGGGCGGGTAGGGCGCTGCGGACCAGGCCTCGCGGTAGCGGCGCAGCATGCGCCATTCTTCCTGCAGGGCCGCGAAATGCGGCGTCTGTGCAAAGCGTTCGAGAAAGGCCAGCGTGCTTGCGGGCATCTCGCCGCGCAGGTCGTCGAGTTCCGTGCGCACGGTGGTCGGCGTGGCGCCGAAGTAGGCGTCGCGGATGGCCGTGGCGTCGATGCGGCCCTGGCGCTCCATGTGGATCAGCTCCCAGCCCGGGAAGGCGCTCAGGTAGCTGCTGGTGGCGTCCTTGAAGTGGCCCACCAGGCCGATGCGGCCTGCCTCGGGCGCGATGCGGGCCACGCCCTCGCGCACGGCCTGCACCCACACGGCCTCGTTGTAGTAGTCGCGCACGGGCAGCACCTGCACGCGGGCACGGTCGGCCTCGGGCAGGGCCTCGCGCAGCATCTGCTCGCGCTCGGCGGCGGTGAAGGGGTTCTTGGGCGAGCGGGCCTGCCAGGCCGAGCCCATGACCACGATGACCTGGCGTGCGCTGTCGAGCGCGCGCTGCAAAAGGGCCATGTGGCCCTGGTGGACGGGCTCGAAGCGGCCGATATAGAGGGCGGTGTCGTACATGGGGTGTATTGGATCAGACATAGCGGGCCGCGATCGGCATCTGCCGGCCGCTGCCGAAGGCGCGCGCACGCACGCGCACGATGGGCGGCGCCTGGCGGCGCTTGTATTCGTTGCGGGCGACCATCATGCGCACGCGCTGCACCAGCGTGCGGCCGTCGTCACCCTGTTCGAGCTGCTGTACGAAGGCCCGGGCGGCATCGTACTCGGCAGGTGCCAGGCGGTCGCCCTCGATCAGCATCTTGAGCACCTCGTCGAGCACCGGGTAGGGTGGCAGGCTGTCCACATCGCGCTGGTTCGGGGCCAGCTCGGCCGAGGGCTCCTTGTCGATGATGGCCTCGGGGATCAGCTCACGGCCCGCATGCGCGTTGATGTGGCGCGACAGGGCGAAGACCTCCGTCTTGTACAGGTCGCCAATCAGCCCCAGGCCACCGTTGGTGTCGCCGTACAGTGTGCAGTAGCCCACCGAGATTTCGGACTTGTTGCCCGTGGTCAGCAGCAGGTGGCCGAAGGCATTGGAATACTCCATCAGCACCGTGCCGCGGATGCGCGCCTGCAGGTTTTCAAGCGGCAGACCCTGCAGCACCTGGCCAAAGCTGGCCTCGAACTGCTGCGCATAGACCGCCACCAGGTCGGCGATGGGGTGGGTGATCAACTGCACGCCCAGGTTGTGGCACAGGGCCACCGAGTCGTCCACCGAGCCGCTCGATGAAAAGCGCGAGGGCATGGTGATGCCCACCACGTTCTCGGGCCCCAGCGCCTGGGCGGCGAGCGCCAGGGTGAGGGCACTGTCGATGCCCCCCGAGCTGCCCACCACCACCTGCTTGAAGCCGCAGCGCCGCGCATAGTCCGACAGACCCAGCACGATCTGCTGGCGGTAGAACTCCATGGTGGGCAGGCCCTGCGCGGGCACGGGTTCGGGCTTCTCCCCTGCGGCGGTGAGGAAGCGCCCGTTGTCGAACTGCAGGGTGCGCACGTCTTCCACAAAGCGCCGGGCTTCGAAGACGATGCCGGCTTCGGGCTCCACCGCGAACGACGCGCCGTCGAACACGATCTGGTCGTGCCCGCCGACCTGGTTCACGTACAGGATGGGCAGGCCGTTGCGGCGCGAGGCGTCGCCGAAGATCTGGTGGCGCTGCTCGCGCTTGGCGATGTGGCTGGGGCTGGCGTTGATGCTCACCACCAGGTCGGGGGCAGCGTCGCGCATGCGGTCGAAGGGGTTGGTCGCATAGTCGGCGCCGTTGTCGTTCCAGCCGTCCTCGCAGATCAGGAGGCCCACCTGGGCATTGCCGATGCGCAGCACCTTGGCCACGTCGGGGCCGGGCTCGAAATGGCGGCGCTCATCGAAGATGTTGTAGGTGGGCAGCAACTGCTTGGCATAGCGCAGTCGCACCGCGCCACCGTGCAGCACCAGCAGGCTGTTGTGCAGCCGCTTGCCGGGCCCCTGCGCGGGCGTGGGCGCACCCACCACCCAGTGCAGGCCGGGCAGCTCGGCCGAGGCCTGCTGCAACGCGGCCAGCCCGGCGGCCACGCGCTGCTGGAAGGCGCTTTCGTCGAGCATGTCGCCCGGGTAGTAGCCGCACAGCGCGAGTTCGGTGAAGACCACCAGGTCGGCCTGCTCGCTCGCGGCTTGCCGTGCGGCGGCCACCATGCGCGCGACATTGCCTTCGATGTCGCCGACGGTGAAGTTGAGTTGGGCAAGGGTGATGCGGAGCATGCGTGCTTTTCCTTGTGTCGAACCTATGTGCTTGCAGAGCGGCTGAAAAAACTCAGCGAAGCGGTCCTGGCTAGGCGTTTCGTCGCAGACAGTACTGAAAGTACGGCAAGACGGAACAACGACGCCAGGAGAGTTTTCTCAGTCGCTCATCCCTTGACATTGAATACCTGGCGCAGATAGGCCAGAAAGGTCTCATCGTCGCACAGGGTCTTGCCGGGCGTATCCGACAGCTTGGCCACGGGCTGGCCGTTGGCGCGCGTGAGCTTCATCACGATGTTCAGCGGCGTCTGGCCCATGTCGTTGGTGAGGTGGGTGCCGATGCCGAAGCCCAGCTGCGTGCGGTCGCCGAAGTGGCGGTAGAGCATGAGGGCACGCTCCAGGTTCAGGCCGTCCGAGAACACCAGGCGCTTGGTGTGCGCATCGATGCGCAGGCGCGCATAGTGCGCCAGGGCCTTTTCGCCCCAGGCCACCGGGTCGCCCGAGTCGTGGCGCAGGCCGTCGAACAGCTTGGCGAAGTACAGGTCGAAGTCGGCCAGGAACGCGTCCATGCCCACGGTGTCGGTCAGCGCGATGCCGAGGTCGCCCCGGTATTCCTGCACCCATTCTTCGAGCGCGGTGTTCTGGAAGTCGCGCAGCCGCACGCCCAGGGCCTGGTAGGTCTGCAGGTACTCGTGCGCCATGGTGCCGATGGGCACCAGGTTCAGGTCACGCGCCAGCAGCACGTTGGAGGTGCCCTTGAACCATTGCGGTGCCTCTTTGGCAAAAGTCTGCACCACCTCGCGCTGCCATGCGCCGCTGTAGCGCCGGCGCAGCCCGAAGTCGAACAGCTCGAAGGGGTGGCGCAGCGTGGCCTGCTGCGCCAGGTCCTTGAGCGTCTGCACCTTGGCGGCCAGGCGGCTGCGGCCTTCGGCGAGCGCCGCGGCCGGGTCGAAGCGCCGGAAATACAGCTCGTTGACGATGGCCAGCACGAAGATCTCGAAGCCCATCACATGCACTTGCGGGCCGCGCGCGACGATGTGCAGTTGGCCATCCTCTGCAGAGGCCTCGATGAAGTTGCGCTGGAACTGGAAGATGCGCAGGAAGTCGATGAAGTCGCTCTTGATGTAGCGCAGCCCGCCCACATAGGCCAGTTCGTCGGGCGCAAAGCGCAGCGTGCACAGGTGGTCGAGCTCGGCGTTCACCTCGTCCAGCAGTTCACTGAGCGGGTAGGCGCTCTGGTTGCGGCAGACGAAGCGGTACTCGCTCTGCGTCTGCGGGTGGCCGTGCAGCAGGGCCTGCCACATGGTGAACTTGTAGAGGTCGGTGTCGAGCAGGCTGTCAATGATGTGGTCGGACATGGTGGCTCCTCAGAAATCGTCGGTGCTGCGCGCCAGTTGCACGCCTTGGGCGCGCATGGCATCGAGGAAAGCGGTGTGCTCGGCCTCGAAGCCGCCCACCGGGCTCATGCAGTCGGTCAGCAGGGTGATACGCGCGGGCTCCCAGCCCGGCTGCAGCCGCGGCAGGTGCTGCACGATGTGCTCGGTGGTGGCGCGCACGCAGTGGCTGCTGGCCTCGCCGGCGATGAACAGCCGGTCGGCCGCGCCCAGCGCTGCGAGCAGGCGGGTGTTCAGGGCTGTGTCCGGGTCGTCCGCATCGGGCACCTCGGCCTCGATGGCGCTGTAGTGCTCGGTGAAGGGGCTGGTGCCCTTGAATACGTTGCGCACCGCGCGCTGGCGTTGCAGCTGCCACTCGCCGCAGGCAGCCAGCACTTCGGCATGCACGCCATGGCCCCAGCTGCCGATCTCGCAGTGCACGGGCCACACCATGTGGGTATAGCGGCCTTGCCGTTCTAGCGCGTCGAGATACTGCAGGGTGCGCGGCAGCAGGGCCGCGTTGCGGGGCGCGAAGGCGCCGGCGCGCACCTGGGCTGCCGTGATGGGCGTGAAGGCCGCCACGGCCCGCCCATCGGCCTGTTGCCAGTAGCCGGGGTGGGCGATGTCGAACTGCTGGTGCGAATCGAGGGTGATGATGATGCCGTCGAGCAGTGCACCGCGGGCCCGGACGAAGGCGGCCGTGCGCTGCATGTCGGCATGGGCACCCGCTACCGGCAGCGAGGGGGTGGTGCGCATGCCGGTGACCGGATCGGCAGGTTGCCAGGCAGCGGGCAGGTCGCAGAAATCGTTTTGCGGGTCGATCACCAGAGCCTGGGTGGTGTGTGCCATGGTCATGTCCTTGTCTGTCGGTGGCGCCAGTGTAAGCCAGTTAATTCAATTGTGCAACTAAGTGGCGCAAGGCGAACTGCAGGTGCGTGACATGATGGCCGGGACGCAGCCCAGCATGGACAGGGTGCTGCATGCAGCACGCCACTGGGCGAATTTCATTGGACCGGGCGTGCAAAATCTGGCACAAACGAAAACTTTGTGCCGTGTTGCAACCGCGCCTGTTGGGCCGGTAACGCACGACACAGCCACGATGGGGTGCGCCGCAGGCTGCCAAAGCTTGCTTGCCATCCGTCATACATGCTGGCTACAGTCGGCTACGAGGTTTTCCATGTCATTGCGGCTCAAATTCAATCTGGTGCTGGCCTGTGTGCTGCTGGTGGCGGCGGCAGGCACGGGCCTGTACGTGCACCGCTTCCTGCAGAAGACGGCCATCGAAGAGGTGCAGCACAACTCGCAGCTCATGATGCACGCCGCCATGGCCATCCGCGACTACACGACCGAACTGGTCAAGCCGCACCTCGATGTGACGCTGGCCGAGCAGTTCCTGCCGCAGACGGTGCCGGCCTTTGCAGCCACCGAAACGCTGCGCCGGCTGCAGAACCGCTTTCCGGGCTACGAGTACAAGGAGGCGGTGCTCAACCCCACCAATCTGCGCGACCGAGCCAATGAGTGGGAAGAGCGCATCATCAAGGACTTCCGCGAAGGGCGGGCCGATCTCAAGAAAGAGGTGACTGGTGAGGTCGGCGAGGGCATGCACCGCACGCTCTATGTCGCCCGCCCGATCACGATCAAGCAGCCGCAATGCCTGGCCTGCCACAGCACGCCCGCCGCAGCGCCGCCGACCATGCTCAAGATCTACGGCGACAAGAACGGCTTTGGCTGGCAGATGAATGAAACCATCGGCATCCAGGTGGTGCGGGTGCCCATGTTCTACCCGCTCGAGAAGGCGCGCACGACCTTCAACACGGTGATGACGGCGCTGGCGGGCAGCTTTTTGCTGCTGTTTGCGATACTGAATCTGTCGCTGTCGTCGCTGGTGATCGAGCCCATGGCGCGCTTGAACCGCAAGCTCGAAGACCTGGCGACCAAGGACTTCCTGACCGACCTGGTGAACCGCCGCAAATTCTTCGAACGGCTGGAGGCCGAGATGGCCGACACGCGCATCAAGAAGAGCAGCCTGTCGGTCGTGATGTTCGACATCGACTTCTTCAAGCGCATCAATGACACCTTCGGCCACGATTCGGGCGATGTGGTGCTCAAGGCCACGGCCCTGCGGGTGCGCGAGCTGCTGCGCTCGTCCGATTGCGCGGCGCGCTTCGGTGGCGAGGAATTCATCCTGCTGCTCAAAGAGACGCCGGTCGACGCCGCCATGGCCATGGCCGAGGCGGTGCGCGCACGCATCGCCACCGTGCCTTTCGACGCGGTGGGCCATGTGAGTGCCAGCTTCGGTGTGGCCACATGGAACCAGGTGGAAGACGCGCACGCGCTGATCAAGCGCGCCGACACGGCCTTGTACGTAGCCAAGTCCAGCGGCCGCAATTGCGTGGTGCAGGCCAAGGACGCGGTCTGAGCCTGCCGCCTACGATGCCACGGAACGATCAGGCCGTGGCTGCCTTGGCGTCGTCGTAGTCGCTCAGGTAGTCGCCGGCCAGGGACGTCTTCTGCTTTTCGGTCAGCAGCTTGCCGGCCATCTGGAAGAAGCGGTGCTCCTCTTCCTGGAGGTGGTGTTCCACCTTCTCGGCGAGCTTTTTCGCGAGGGGAAGCCAGGCAGGGGTGGCGGGATCGGCTTTTTCCAGTGATTCCACCAGCTCATCGATCT
Source organism: Acidovorax sp. (assembly GCF_034519795.1). Classification (GTDB taxonomy): domain Bacteria; phylum Pseudomonadota; class Gammaproteobacteria; order Burkholderiales; family Burkholderiaceae_C; genus Acidovorax. The sequence continues at coordinate 696,387 of NZ_JAXHOB010000020.1, read as the reverse complement.
GGTGGTGCTCCGAAATCGCGTGGCGCGACAGGTCCATGCCGGCGTCGAGCTGCATCAGCGGGGCATAGAAATTCCGGTCCTCCGCCAGCTCGTGCGCCGCCAGCTCGGTCTTGAGCTGCGTGAACAGCTCCTGCCGCTCAGGCGTATCGCCACTGGTTTCGGTCAGGCGGCGGTACAGGTCGCGCTGCAGTTCGTGGCTTTCGCGCAGGGCTTCGAAGATGTTCTGTTGGCTCATGGGAATCCTTGGCAGTGAGAGGGCAGGCGGGCGGCTTACTTGAGGGCCTTGCGGGCCGCGCCGACACCGATGGCCGCCAGGACCACGAAAATCACGGCCAGCACCAGGAACAGCACGAACAGGATCTTGGCAATGCCTGCCGTGCCCGCCGCCACGCCGGTGAAGCCCAGTGCACCGGCAACCAGCGAGATCAGGGCAAAAATGATGGCGTACTTGAGCATGTGGGTTCCTTGCAGTGGGGGCAGCAACGGCTGCGAATAGATGTGACTGAAAGATACCGGGGTGGCCGTGGCGGGAGCGTCGGCAGGTGCGGAGTGTGGGTGTAGGAGAGCACCGATCCGATGGAGCGTGGGGCCGGAAACGACAAAGCCGCAGCGCGGTGAGCGCTGCGGCTTTGTTGTACTGAAGTTTCCCGAAGAGGGGAGGCGCCGGGCCTTACAGCCCTGCAGCTGCACGCAGTGCAGCAGCCTTGTCCGTACTTTGGTCTGCGTTCACATCGCTTACGCGATATGAACTTCGCCCGAAGACCGAAAACCGCGCTATTCGCGCGGCGGGCTTACAGCCCGGCTGCTGCGCGAAGCGCAGCAGCTTTGTCGGTCTTCTCCCAGGTGAACTCGGGTTCTTCGCGGCCGAAGTGGCCGTAGGCGGCGGTCTTTTCGTAGATCGGGCGCAGCAGGTCCAGCATCTGGATGATGCCCTTGGGGCGCAGGTCGAAATGCTCCTGCACCAGTGCAGCGATCTTGTCGTCGGGGATCACGCCCGTGCCTTCGGTGTAGACGGTCACATTCATGGGGCGTGCCACGCCGATGGCGTAGGCCACCTGGATCTGGCACTGGCGCGCCAGGCCGGCGGCGACGATGTTCTTGGCCACGTAGCGGGCGGCATAGGCGGCCGAGCGGTCCACCTTGGTTGGGTCCTTGCCGCTGAAGGCGCCACCGCCGTGGGGGCAGGCACCGCCGTAGGTGTCGACGATGATCTTGCGACCGGTCAGCCCGCAATCACCCTGGGGGCCGCCGATGACGAAGCGGCCGGTGGGGTTGATCAGGTACTTGGTGTCCTTGAGCCACTCGCTGGGCAGCACGGGCTTGATGATCTCCTCGATCACGGCCTCGATGAAGCTGGCCTTCATCGTCTTGGCGGTTTCGCTCTGGTCGGGGTGGTGCTGGGTGGAGAGCACCACGGTGTCGATGCTGTGGGGCTTGCCGTCCACATAGCGCATGGTCACCTGGCTCTTGGCATCGGGGCGCAGGAAGGGCAGGCGCCCATCCTTGCGCAGTTGGGCCTGGCGTTCCACGAGGCGGTGGGCGTAGTAGATCGGCGCGGGCATCAGCTCGGGCGTTTCGTCGCAGGCATAGCCGAACATCAGGCCCTGGTCGCCGGCGCCGGTGTTCAGGTGGTCGTCGCTGGCCTGGTCCACGCCCTGGGCGATGTCGTTCGATTGCTTGTCGTAGGCCACGAGCACGGCGCAGCCTTTGTAGTCGATGCCGTAGTCGGTGTTGTCGTAGCCGATGCGCTTGATCGTGTCGCGCGCCACCTGGATGTAGTCCACGTGGGCGTTGGTGGTGATTTCACCAGCGAGCACCACCAGGCCGGTGTTGGTCAGCGTTTCGGCGGCAACACGGCTGCGGGGATCTTGCTTGAAGATCGCATCGAGGATCGCGTCCGAGATCTGGTCCGCCACCTTGTCGGGATGGCCTTCGGAGACGGATTCCGAGGTAAAAAGAAAGTCGTTCGCCATTTGAATAAACTCCTGTGTTCCGGCATTTGGGGCGTTGCCCTCACTCCGAAGGAGCTTTGGCGAACGCTTTAGCAGATTTATTTAACGTCGCCCTGCAAGTTGCTCATTTAACTCAGCGACCCTGTCATTTTAATGCCATCTCTGTTCCGTCTCTTTTCCGTGTTGCCACTGTGGCTGCTCCATGGCCTGGGCGCTGCCATGGGATGGCTGGCTTTTCTGGCTTCGCCCATCTACCGCGGGCGCTTTCGGGCCAATGCCGCGCAGGCCGGCTACCGCTTCGGTGAGGTGAGCTCCGCCGTGGGCCATGCGGGCCGCATGGTGGCCGAGCTGCCGCGCCTGTGGCTGGGCGCGCCGCTGCCGTTTCGCATCGAGGGCGGGGCCTGCGTCGAAGAAGCCTATGCGCAGGGGCGAGGCATCCTGTACCTGACGCCGCACCTGGGATGCTTCGAGCTGTCGGCCCAGGCCGCTGCGCACCGCTGGAGCGCCACGCACGGCCCCATCACCGTGCTCTACCGTCCTGCGCGCCAGGCCTGGCTGGCCAAGGTGATGGAGACCGCGCGCAACCGGCCAGGCATGCTGGCCGTGCCCACCAACCTCTCGGGCGTGCGTCAGATGATCAAGGCACTGCGCCGGGGCGAGGCCGTGGGCCTGCTGCCCGACCAGGTGCCGCCCCAGGGCCAGGGGCTGTGGAGCCCCTTCTTTGGCAAGGGCGCCTATACGATGACGCTGTCGATACGGCTGGCGCAGCAGACCGGGGCGGCCGTGGTACTGGCGCGCTGCGAACGGCTGTCCTGGGGCCGCGGCTACGTGGTGCATTTCGAACCCCTGCCCGCGCCGCTGGCTGCCGACGCCGATGCCGCCGTGCTACAGATCAACCAGGCCATGGAACACCTGATACGCCAGTCCCCCCAGCAGTACCTCTGGGGCTACGGCCGCTACAAGGAGCCGCGCGTGGAAGTGGCTGCAACCGGGGTGGGCGCATGACCGGCCGCCTGGGGGTGTGGTTCATGCGCGTGCTGGCGCTGTTGCCGCTGCCGGTGCTGCGGGCCATGGGATGGCTGATCGGCCATGCCCTGTACCTGCTGGCGGCGCCGCGGCGCAGGGTGGCGCTGCGCAATCTTGCACTGTGCTTTCCCGATGCCACCGAGGCGCGGCGGCGCCAGTGGGCGCGCGAGAGCTTCGTGGGTTTCTGCCAGACCTGGCTGGACCGCAGCTGGCTGTGGTTCGCCCCGCGCGAGGTGGTGCTGGGCCGCGTGAAGCTCACGGGCGCACTGGACGAGCTGCTGGGCGACACGCCCACCATCATCTTCGCGCCGCATTTCTACGGCATGGATGCCGGGGGCTCCGCGCTCACCTTGCACACCGACCGGGCCTTCACTTCTATCTTCACGCCCCAGCCGGACCCGGCGGTGGACGTCTGGATTCGCAACGGGCGCCAGCGCTTTGGCAACGTGCGCATGCTCAACCGGGGCGATGGCGTCAAACCCATCCTGAGCGGGCTGCGCAAGGGCGGCCTGCTGTACCTGTTGCCCGACATGGATTTCGGGCGCAACGACTCGCTGTTCGTGCCTTTCTACGGCGTGACGGCGGCCACGGTGCCTTCGCTCTCGCGCTTTGCCCGGCTGGGGCGTGCCAAGGTGATCTCCATGGTCACGCGCATCACACCCACGGGCTACGTGGCCGAGCTGTCGTCCGCCTGGCCTGGGTACCCGACGGACGATGCCGAAGCCGACACCGCGCTGATGAACCAGTACCTGCAGTCCTACATCGACGTGACGCCGGGGCAGTACTACTGGGTGCACAAGCGCTTCAAGACGCGCCCCGAGGGCGAGCCTTCGATCTATTGAAGCGGGGGGCTCAGCCCCTGCGGAGAAAGCCCCCGAGCGCGTTGGCCACCCGCTCTGGCTGCTCGTGCACGACCCAGTGCGATGCGCCTTCGACCCTGTCGATCTGCAGGTGTGGAACCCAGCCCGGCAGGCCATCGAGAAGACCGGGCAGCAGGGCAGGGTCGTCCATCGCCCAGACCACCAGGGTGGGCACCGACACGGTGAGCATGCTGTCGGGCAAGGAGATGCCGGCGATGGCGTTGTCGTCCCCTCGTGGCGGGCGCAGCGGGCTTGCTCGGTAGTAATTGCAGGCGCCGGTCAGGCCCTGCTGCCACAGCGCACGGTATTGCGCGCGCACGCCGTCGGTCAGCCACTGGGGCGCCCGGCCTTCGGGGTCGTCGAAAAAAGCGAACAGGCGTTCGAAGTCATTCTCGGCCAACAGGGCCTCGGCATCCGGCCTGCACAGGAAATGCATGTACTGGCTGCTGGCCTGTTGCGCGGCGTTGTGCTGCAGTTCGCGCAGGAAGGTGCCGGGATGGGGGGAGTTGACGATGGCCAGCCGCTGCATGAGTTGCGGCTGCTGGTTGGCCAGGTTCCAGGCCACGGCGCCGCCCCAGTCGTGGGCCACGAGACACTCGAGCGGCTGGCCGGGGCTCACGGCCGCGACCAGTGCGACGAGGTCCTGCACCAGGTATTTGGCCCGGTAGGCCTGCACGTCCACGGGGCTGCTGGATTCGCCGAAACCGCGCAGGTACGGTGCCACGCAGTGGTAGCCGCCGTTTTCGGGCTGCGCGAAATGGGCCAGCATGGCGTCCCAGATGAAGGCGCCTTCGGGAAAGCCGTGCAGGAACAGCAGCACGGGCCGGCCGGCGGCGCCGCTCTCGCGGCACTGCAGGGTGGTGCCGTGGGGCAGGGTCAGGTTGCGGGTCTGGATCATGCGCTGTTGCTATCGTTAGGGTAGCTGCCAGCGCTCATGGGACCGGCGCCGGCGCTCAATCTTCCTCGGGTTCCTGGTCGTCGGCGCTGGCCGCGTCGGGTGCAGGGGCATCGCCAGGGGCCGGCTCGGCACCCGGCACGGGGTGGGACCATTGCCACAGCAGCTGGGCCACCTCGTCCACGCCCTGTTTCTTCAGGGCAGAGAACATCTTCACCTCGCCGCCGCCGGCCTGCAGTCGCGTAATCGACAGCACCTTGGTCTGTTCGGCACGCGTGAGCTTGTCGGCCTTGGTCAGCACGATGAGGAACTTGAGGCCTTCCTCGACCCGGGGGCGAACCGCTTCGAGCAGGGCTTCGTCGAGTTCGGTGAGGCCCAGGCGGGGGTCGCACAGCAGCACGATGCCCGTGAGGCCCGGGCGGCTGACCAGGTAATTGACCATCACCTGCTGCCAGCGCACCTTGTCCGAGCGCGAGACTGCGGCATAGCCGTAGCCCGGCAGGTCGGCCAGCACGGCGTCCATCACGCCTTGTTTTCCCAGGGAAAACAGGTTGATGTGCTGGGTGCGGCCGGGCTTCTTGGAGGCGAACGCGAGCTGTTTTTGCTGCGTCAGCGTGTTGATGCAGGTGGATTTGCCGGCATTGGAACGGCCCACGAACGCAATCTCGGGTACCGTGATGGGGGGCAGGTGGTGCAGTTGCGCAGCCGTGGTCAGGAACCTGGCCGTGTGCATCCAACCCATGGCGATCTTGGCGTCGGGTGCGGGCGGAAGAGAGCCAGCAACTGGCGCGATAGGGGTGGTCGTCATGAGAAGTTGAGATGCGTGTGGGGCCTCATTGTAGAATCGCGGAGATTTTGCGCACATAAACACACAGACCCTCGATATGAAGTTGCTCGCCTCTATGCTGATGGCTGCCGTGCTGGCAGCACCTGCTTTTCCGGCTTTTTCTGCGGGCGAGACACCCGCTACGCCGCCCAAGGCGGCTGCCAAGCCTGACCTGGTCAAGGGCGAAGCCAGCTTCACGGCGGTGTGTGCGGCCTGCCACGGTGCGGACGGCAACTCGGCCATCGCTGCGAACCCCAAGCTGTCGGCCCAGCATCCCGAGTACCTGGTCAAGCAACTGCAGGAGTTCAAGTCCGGCAAGCGCAACGATCCGGTGATGAAGGGTTTTGCCATGGCCCTGTCCGACGAGGACATGAAGAACATCGCGTACTGGGTGACGGCCAAGGCCGCCAAGCCCGGTTTCGCCAAGGACAAGGCCCTGGTCACCCTGGGTGAGCGCATCTACCGCGGTGGCATTGCCGACCGCCAGATCGCGGCCTGTGCCGGCTGCCACAGCCCCAACGGCGCTGGCATTCCGGCCCAGTATCCGCGCCTGTCCGGCCAGCATGCCGACTACACCGCCACGCAGCTCGTCGCCTTCCGCGACGGCAAGCGCGGCAACAGCCTGCAGATGACGCAGGTGGCCGCCAAGCTGAACGACCGCGAGATCAAGGCCGTGGCGGATTACATCGCCGGCCTGCGTTGATGGATCGACTGGCTGACTGATCTTTCTCAAGCAAGGCCCACACAGCGCGGGCCGACCGGAACCAACCGCCAAAAACAAACCCAAAAAGGGCGGGTCCATCGAGCAGATGGTCCCGTCCTTTTTCTTTGCCTGCCCCATCGCCCCTCTTTCCTCCATGTCTGACAACACCCAAGGCGTTCGCGTCCAGTACGGCTCCAAGGCCCTGCGCGCCGTGATCGAGATGCTGTCTTCGATGCGCTTCGCCATTTCGCTGCTGACGGTGATCTGCATCGCCTCGGTGATCGGCACCGTGCTCAAGCAGCACGAGCCGGCGGCGAACTACGTGAACCAGTTCGGCCCGTTCTGGGCGGCGCTGTTCGGCGCCATCCAGCTCAATGCGGTGTACAGCGCATGGTGGTTCCTGCTGATCCTGGCGTTCCTGGTGCTGAGCACCTCGCTGTGCATTGCGCGCAACACGCCCAAGATTCTGGTGGACCTGCGCGTCTACAAGGAAAACATCCGTGAGCAGAGCCTCAAGGCCTTCCACCACAAGGCCGAGGCCGAGCTGCCCGAGGGCGCCGAGGCCGAGGCGAAGCGCATCGGCACCCTGCTGGCCGGCGGCGGCTGGAAGGTGCGCCTGCAGCAGCGCGACACGCCGGCCGGCGCTGGCACGGGCTGGATGGTGGCGGCCAAGGCCGGGGCCGCCAACAAGATCGGCTACATCGCCGCGCACAGCGCCATCGTGCTGGTGTGCGTGGGCGGGCTGCTCGATGGCGACCTGATCGTGCGTGCGCAGATGCTGCTGGGCGGCAAGACGCCTTATACCGGTGGCGGACTGATCGCGGACGTGAAGCCCGAGCACCGGCTGTCCGAGCGCAATCCGACTTTTCGCGGCAACCTGCTGGTGGCCGAGGGCACGCAGTCGAGCACTGCCCTCCTGAACCAGTCCGATGGCGTGCTGCTGCAGGAGCTGCCGTTCGCCATCGAACTCAAGAAGTTCATCGTGGAGCACTACTCCACGGGCATGCCCAAGCTGTTTGCCAGCGAGATCATCATCCACGACAAGGCCACGGGCGAGAAGACGCCGGCCCGCGTGGAGGTGAACCACCCGGCCAGCTACAAGGGCGTGGAGATCTACCAGTCGAGCTTCGACGATGGGGGCTCGCACCTGAAGCTGCGTGCCGTGCCCATGGTGCCGGGCGCCAAGTCCTTCGATGTGGAAGGGGTGGTGGGGGATTCGACCCAGCTGACCAACAAGGGCGGCGTGCCGGGCAGCGACACCATGACGCTGGAGTTCACGGCGCTGCGCACCATCAACGTCGAGAACTTCGGCGGTGCCGGCCCTGGTGCGACGGGCGTGGACGTGCGCAAGGTGGACCTGCGCGAAGCGGTGGAGTCGCGCCTGGGCGCGGCCAACAAGACCGTGACCAAGAAGGAACTGCGCAACGTGGGCCCGAGCGTGAGCTACAAGCTGCGCGATGCGGCAGGCCAGGCGCGCGAATTCCACAACTACATGCTGCCCGTGGACACGGGCGACGGCGTGCCGGTGTACCTGCTGGGCGTGCGCGAAACGCCGACGGATGCCTTCCGCTACCTGCGCATACCGACCGACGACCAGGGCGGGATGGACGGTTTCCTGCGCCTGCGCGCCGCGCTGGCCGACCCGGCGGCGCGCGAACAGGCGGTGCGCAGCTATGTGGCGCAGGCCATCGACCCGTCGCGTCCCGAGGTGGGCGAGCAATTGGCGCAGTCGGCCATGCGCGCACTGGCCTTGTTTGCCGGCAATGGCATCGTCGATGGCAAGCCCACGGGTGGGTTGCAGGCGATCTCCGACTTCATGGAGTCCAACGTGCCGGAGGCCGAGCGCAACCGGGCGGGCGAGGTGCTGATCCGCATCCTCAACGGCACCCTGTTCGAGCTGGCGCAACTGTCGCGCAAGCATGCCGGCCTGCAGCCCCTGCCGCCGGACGACAAGACGCGCGGTTTCATGACGCAGGCCGTGCTCTCGCTCAGTGATGTGCAGATCTACCCGGCGGCCATTGCCTTCGAACTCAAGGACTTCACGCAGGTGCAGGCCAGCGTGTTCCAGGTGGCCCGTGCGCCCGGCAGGAACATCGTCTACCTGGGCTGTGCCTTGCTCATTCTGGGCGTTTTTGCCATGCTCTACATCCGCGAGCGCCGCATCTGGGTCTGGGTGGCGCCGCAGGGCGAGAAGACGCATGCCATGATGGCGCTCTCGACCAACCGCAAGACCATGGACGGAGACAACGAGTTCGTGGAACTCGCAGAAAAACTGATCGGGGCCAAGCCCCTGCAAGGCAACCCATGAACACGGCCACCCGCAACACCACGATCACCCTGAATGAGGGCTTTTTCTCCCGCCGCAACTGGCTGGACTGGGCCTTTGCCGTCATCGTGGCGGCAGGCGCGCTGTTCGCGCTGCAGCGCTATGGCAGTTTCATGGATGTCTATGAAAAGGGCATCCTGCTGGGTGCCATTCCCTCGACCATCTGGCTGGGCTGGTTCTGGCGTCCGCTGCGTACGCTGATGCTGGTGGTGACCGTGGTGGCACTGATGGCCATCGGCCTGTACCAGGTCGACGGGGTCGGCAGCCTGGCGCGCGCCGACACGGTGTTCTGGCTCAAGTATTTCCTGTCGAGCCAGTCGGCCATCCTGTGGATGAGCATGCTGTTCTTCATGAGCACGGCGTTCTACTGGATCGGCATGTTCGCGCGCGGCGAGGGCCACACCATGAACCTGATCGGCTCGCGCCTGGCCTGGGTGGCTGTGGGCATGGCGCTGATCGGCACCCTGGTGCGCTGGTACGAGAGCTACCTGATCGGGCCGGACATCGGCCACATCCCGGTGAGCAACCTGTACGAGGTGTTCGTATTGTTCTGCTGGATGACGGCGGCCTTCTACCTGTACTACGAAGCCCAGTACAAGACGCGCGCCCTGGGCGGCTTCGTGATGCTGGTGGTGAGCGCGGCCGTGGGCTTTCTGCTGTGGTACACAGTGGTGCGCGAGGCGCACGAGATCCAGCCGCTGGTGCCTGCGCTCAAGAGCTGGTGGATGAAGCTGCATGTGCCGGCCAATTTCATCGGCTACGGCACGTTCGCGTTGTCGGCCATGGTGGCCTTCGCCTACCTGATCAAGCAGCAGGCCACGGAGACGCGCTGGTACAAGCTGGCGCCGCTGTGGCTGCTGGGCGTGGTGCTGTGCTTCGAGCCCATCGTGTTCCGCCAGGGCGCCACCGAAAGCGGCGGTGGCTATTGGATGGTGTACTTCGGCATCTCGGCGCTGATCGTGGCCGGCATCCTGCTCGGGCGCCGGCGTATCGCCGAGCGCCTGCCCTCGTTCGAGATCCTGGACGATGTGATGTACAAGGCCATCGCCGTGGGCTTTGCCTTCTTCACCATCGCCACGGTGCTGGGCGCCTTGTGGGCAGCCGAGGCCTGGGGCGGCTACTGGAGCTGGGACCCCAAGGAGACCTGGGCGCTGATTGTCTGGCTCAACTATGCCGCCTGGCTGCACATGCGCCTGATGAAGGGCCTGCGTGGCACGGTGTCGGCCTGGTGGGCGCTGGTGGGCCTGGCCGTCACGACCTTTGCCTTTCTCGGGGTCAACATGTTCCTGAGCGGGCTGCACAGCTACGGCACACTGTAGGGGGGCGCGAGGCGCAGGATACGGAGCGCGGGTGCTGCAAACATTGCATCTGCGGTGTAACCTGATCCGTATTGGGAACGAACTAAGGGTGGTATTGCTCTACCCGTAGACGATTCCATCACCGCCTGACCGGAGCCCCCATGACCTTGAATTCTCGCCAATCGGGTTTCAACCACCCGCACTCCTCCGACATCACGCCGCGCGCGGCCTACGAAGGGCGCCGCGACATGCTGCGCCTGATGGCCGGCGGCGCAGCGGGTGCCGCCATGGCCGCCTGGGCGGGGCGCGAGGCCCTGGCGCAGGCGGCGCCGCCTGCCCGGCCGGGCAAGCTGGCCGCGCTGGCGGGTGCCAAGTCGTCCGTGGCGGGCGCGGTGTCGATGGAGAAGCTGACCGACTACAAGGACGCCAGCACCTACAACAACTTCTACGAGTTCGGTACCGACAAGGCCGACCCGGCACGCAATGCGCACACCCTCAAGACCTCGCCCTGGACGGTGGAGGTCGAAGGCCTGGTGAAGAAGCCAGGCAAGTACGGCATCGAGGACCTGCTCAAACTCAGTGCACAGGAAGAACGCATCTACCGCCTGCGCTGTGTGGAAGGCTGGTCGATGGTGATCCCCTGGGTGGGCTATTCGCTGGCCGAACTCATCAAGCGCGTGGAACCGCAGGGCAGCGCCAAGTACGTGGAGTTCGTGACGCTGGCGGACAAGGCCACCATGCCTTTCGTGGGCTCGCGTGTCCTCGATTGGCCTTACGTGGAAGGTCTGCGCATGGACGAGGCCATGCATCCGCTGACCCTGCTGGCCTTTGGCATGTACGGCGAGGTGCTGCCCAACCAGAATGGTGCGCCGGTGCGCCTGGTGGTGCCGTGGAAGTACGGCTTCAAGAGTGCCAAGAGCATCGTCAAGATCCGCTTCACCGAGAAGGAGCCCGGCACGGCCTGGAACAAGGCGGCGCAGCAGGAGTATGGCTTCTACTCCAACGTGAACCCCAATGTGGACCATCCGCGCTGGAGCCAGGCGACCGAGCGGCGCATCGGCGAGGATGGCCTGTTCGCGAAGAAGCGCAAGACGCTGATGTTCAACGGCTATGAAGCCCAGGTCGGCCAGCTGTACGCGGGCATGGACCTCAAGAAGTTCTACTGACCTGCCGGCGCCCGGCATTTCCCGCGCCGCTGCCATGCGAAAACTCCTGCTCCATCCCTGGGCCAAGCCGCTGGTGTTTGTGCTGTGCCTGCTGCCGCTGGCGTGGCTGGTGTACGCGACCGCATCCAACCAGCTCGGCGCCAATCCCGCCGAGGCGCTGATCCGCGCCACCGGCGACTGGACGCTGCGCGCCCTGTGCCTGGTGCTGGCGGTGACGCCGCTGCGGGTGCTGACCGCCACCCCGCAACTGGCGCGCTTTCGGCGCATGCTGGGCTTGTTCGTGTTCTTTTATGCGCTGCTGCACCTGCTGTGCTACAGCTGGTTCGACATGGGCTTCGAGATTGCGGACATTGCGGTGGACATTGTCAAGCGGCCGTTCATCCTGGTGGGATTCGCTGCCTTCGTGTTGCTCATCTTGATGGCGGCCACTTCGTTCAACCGCGCCATCCGTGCCCTGGGCGCCAAGCGCTGGCAGGCCCTGCATCGCACGGTGTATGCCGTGGCCGGCCTGGCGGTGCTGCACTTCTTCTGGATGCGCGCGGGCAAGAATGATTTTGGCGAGGTGGCGGTGTATGCGGCCATCCTGGCGGTGCTGCTGGGCTGGCGCGCATGGCAGGCCGCTCGCAAGCGTGCGGTGAAGGCCGCCAGCAGCGCCGCCGCCGTCTCGCGCTGAGCCTCACCCCGGCCATCAGCCCACGGCGCGCAGGGCGGGGCGCATCTGGCGGGTGACAGGATCGATGTGTGCGGTGGGGATCTGGTAGGCGCGGTCGTCGAACAGGTCGATGCCGCACATCAGGTTCTCCACCCAATCGAAGAAGTCGTTGATGGCCTTCTTGCCCAGGATGGGGGCGCCGTGCTGGGGCACCAGCATGGAAATGTCCAGCTGACGCGCCATGCGCACCCACAGCCGCAGGATCTTGTTGGAGACCATGTAGCGGCGGTGAAAGCCCTCCATGCGCGGAATGTGCGGCGCTAGGTCGGTGACGGGAATGCGGGCCTCTGCCCCCGAGGTCATCGACACCGCCAGGTCTCCCGTGAAGAGGATGCGGCTGACCGGGTCGTAGAAGTGGAAGTTGCCCTCGGAATGCAGGAAGTGCGCTGGCAGCAGCACCAGTTCGTTGCGCCCCAGGGGCAGATGGCCGCCACTGTCGGGCACGCCGATCACGCGGTTCTCGGTCTTGCCGACCTTGGTGAAATGGGGTGCGAAGCGTTCCCAGACGCGCGAGATCACCAGCTTGGCCTTGGTGCTGGTCATCCAGCGGTCCAACGAGGCGATGATGTCCGGATCGGCATGCGAGGCAAGCAGGTAGGACAGCTTGTGTGGCGCAAAGTGCTTGGTCATGCCGACGAACAGCTCGTTGAACGCCAGGTTGCCGCCGGGATCGATGATGGCGCCGGTGTCGTCGTCCACGATCAGGAACTGGTTGGCCTGCACGGCCTGGCCATCCTCCTCGATCAGGTCGGTGAACATCAGGCAGGCGTGGTTCTTGTCTCGGTACAGTTCGATGGCCATGGCAGTGCCGCAGTGCAGTGAAAAACCGACTGTAGGACGGCGCATGGCCAGGCGGCTTGATGGAAATCAAGCCATGGGCAATCAGGGACCGGGGGGCGCCCGTTTTGAAAAGACGGGGTCAGCGCGCCGTGGAGGCGGGGGCCTGGGGCGCTGAAGTGGCTGTCGAGGGCGTGGCGCCGGGTGTGAGCGTTTCGGGCAGGGTGGCGCGCTGCGCGGCCGCAGGACCGGAGGGCAGGTACAGCGGGCCGCGCTGGCCGCAGCCTGCGATGGCCGCCGCACTGGCAGCAAGGACAAGCGTCCTGACTAGAATTTGGGATGCTTTCAACATGCGCAAATTGTAATGACTGACCTTGAATTCCAGGACCATGCCGAGAAACTGCTGGCGGCCGTCGAGCGCAGTTGCGATGAACTCAATGACACCACGGACGCGGATATCGACAACCAGCGCTCGGGCGGCATGATCACGCTGAGCTTTGCCAATCGCAGCCAGATCGTCATCAATCTGCAAAAGCCGCTGCACGAGGTGTGGATGGCCGCCAAGTCGGGCGGCTATCACTACCGGTTCGATGGCTCGCTGTGGCAGGACACCAAGGGAGGCGGCGAGTTCTTTGCAAGGCTGACCGAGGACGCACGCACGCAGTCCGGGATGCCGTTGGTCTTTTCCGCCTGACACGTGCGGGCGCAAGAATGGACAAGGGCCGCACACGGCGGCCCTTGTTCTCAAGCGTTGGCGTTGATCAATTGCGGAACAGGTCGAGAATGCGGTTGCGCTCTTCTGTCGGCGGTGGCGCATGCGGGGCCACATCGGGGCCACCGGTGGTGCGCTGCTGCTCCTCCAGCCCGACGCTGGCAATGCCTGCGTTGCGTGCATATTCCTCGTAGAACCATTCTCCGCCGACATTGACGACGCCGGGCGGCACGACGGGCTCGCTCACCGGGACACCCTTGAGTGCGCGCTCCATGAAGCTGATCCACACCGGCAGGCTCAGGCCACCGCCGGTTTCGCGGCTGCCCAGGTTGCGCGGCGTGTCGTAGCCGATCCAGGTGACGGCGGCGATGGTCGGTTGGTAACCGGCGAACCAGGCGTCCACCGAGTCATTGGTGGTTCCGGTCTTGCCGGCAAGGTCGGGCCGCTTCAAGGTGCCCTGGGCGCGCGCAGCGGTGCCGGAGCGGGTGACTTCCTGCAGCAGGCTGTTCATCACGAAGGCATTGCGCGCATCGATGGCGCGTGGCAGCTCAGACACCGCAGGCGGCGTGACTTCGGAAATCACGCGGCCCTTGTGGTCGGTGACCTTGGCGATCAGCCAGGGGTTGACGCGGTAGCCGCCGTTGGCGAACACCGAGTAGGCCGAGGCCATCTGCAGCGGCGTGACCGATCCCGCGCCCAGCGCCATGGTCAGGTAGGCGGGGTGCTTCTCGGCGTCGAAGCCGAAACGCGACACCCACTCCTGCGCCGTCTTGGGGCCGACGGCCTGCAGGATGCGGATGGAGATCATGTTCTTGGACTTCGCCAGGCCTGTGCGCAGGGTCATGGGTCCGTCGTACTTGCCGTCGTAGTTCTTGGGCTCCCAGGGCTGGCCGCCGGTGGTGCCTGCGTCAAAGAACAGCGGCGCGTCGTTGACCACCGTGGCGGGCGTGAACCCTTTCTCCAGTGCCGCCGAGTAGATGAACGGCTTGAAGCTGGAGCCCGGCTGGCGCCAGGCCTGCGCAGCGTGGTTGAACTTGTTCTTGTCGAAATCGAAACCACCCACCAAGGCGCGGATGGCTCCGCTGCGTGGATCGAGTGCCACGAAGGCGCCTTCCACCTCGGGCAGTTGGGTGATCTCCCAGGCGCCCTTGGGCGTCTTGACCACGCGGATCACGGCGCCGCGGCGGATCTTGATGTTGGGCGGTGCCTTGTCGCTGAGGCCGGACTGGGCAGGCTTGAGCCCATCGCCGGTGATTTCGAGGTTGTCGCCATTGGCACGGGCTGCAACGATCTTGCGGGGGCCGGCTTCCAGCACCACGGCGGCCATCACGTCGCCGTTGTCGGGGTGGTTGGCCAGCGCATCGTCCACGGCGTCTTCGACGTCCTGGGCGGCGGTGGGCAGCACCACGAACTTTTCGGGGCCACGGTACTGCTGGCGGCGTTCATAGTCCATGATGCCGCGGCGCAGGGCCGTGTAGGCCGCTTCCTGTTCTCCTGCATTGAGCGTGGTGTACACGTTCAGGCCCCGGGTGTAGGCCTCGTTGCCATACTGCGTGAAGATGAGCTGGCGAGCCATCTCGGCCACGTACTCGGCATGGATGCGCGTGTTGTCCGGGCCGCTGCGGATCTTGAGATCTTCCTTCTTGGCGGCGGCGGCTTCCTGGGCGGTGATGAAGCCGTTCTCTTCCATGCGCTCAATGATGTAGAGCTGGCGCGAGCGTGCGCGCTTGGGATTGCTGATGGGGTTGTAGGCAGAAGGCGCCTTGGGCAGGCCGGCCAGCATCGCCGCCTCGGCAATCGAAATGGATTTGAGCGGCTTGCCAAAGTAGGCCTCCGCTGCCGCAGAAAATCCGTAGGCGCGGTTGCCCAGGTAAATCTGGTTCATGTAAATCTCAAGGATCTGGTCCTTGGTCAACATATGTTCCAGTTTGAATGTCAGTAATATTTCGTAAATTTTGCGAGTAAATGTTTTCTCTGACGACAGATAAACATTGCGTGCCACCTGCATTGTGATAGTGGAAGCGCCCTGGCTTTTGATGCGGCCCAGATTGGCCAGGCCCGCGCGAATCACGCCCTTGTAGTCCACACCGCCATGCTGGAAGAAGCGCGAGTCTTCGATGGCCAGCACCGCATCCTTCATGACCTTGGGGATTTCCTGGATGGGGGTGAGGTTGCGCCGTTCCTCGCCGAACTCACCCAGCAGTGCACCTTCCGAGGAGTAGACCCGCAGAGGCAGCTTGGGGCGGTAGTCGGCCAGGTCCGAGATGTCGGGCAGATTGGGGTAGGCCACCGACAGTGCCACGGCAATGGTCAGCAACAAGCCGAGCGCGCCCGCGACGGCCAGGCCCGTGGTCCAGAGAACGAAGCCGATCAGCCAGCGGAGCCAGGTGGGACGGGAGCGAGTGGAAGCGGCGGTCGAAGAGTCGGTTGGCTTTTGCTGGGGAGAAGAGGGCGGCGGCATATCGCTCCGATTGGTGGAGGCACCATTATAAAAATGTCGGGCCTCTTTCAGGGGAAAGGGGATGAAGGCCCCGACCAACGGTCTCGGCGGCCGCTTTACGGTGTTGCAATTGCGCAGAGCCCGCCCAACCAATCGTGTGGTTTTGGCAACGCTCGGAACCGATCAGATGGGGAAAATTCTTTGCCGGTGAACTACCTTACTGATAGCATTCATGTGAAGTGTTAAGTTTTGTTGCGTCATTTTGACAAGTTACAGGGGACCCATCTTGATCTCAACGGGATCTTTGTTCAGTCGCCAGGCTGCGCCTCTGCTGGGTATCGACATCAGCTCATCCAGCGTCAAGTTGGTCGAGTTGGGGCGGGACAAGGCGGGAGGCCTGGTCCTAGAGCGCTGTGCCATCGAGCCGCTGGAACGCGGCTGGATCACTGATGGCAATATCGAAAAGTTCGACGAAGTGGCCGAAGCCCTGCGTCGCCTCGTGAAGAAAAGCGGCACCCGCACCAAAAATGTGGCGCTCGCTTTGCCCCCCTCGGCGGTGATCACCAAAAAGATCACCCTGCCCGGCGGCATGACCGAGCAGGAGCTCGAAGTCCAGGTCGAGTCTGAAGCAAATCAGTACATTCCTTTCTCTCTGGACGAGGTGAGCCTGGACTTTTGTGTCATAGGGCCCAGCAAGAGTTCCCCGGGTGATGTGGAGGTTTTGATTGCCGCGTCTCGCAAGGAAAAAGTGCAGGACCGGCAGGGGCTCGCAGAAGCTGCCGGACTCAAGCCCGTGGTGGTGGATATCGAGTCCAATGCCTCGCGCCTGGCCGCAGGCCGCTTGATCGAGGCCTTGCCCAACAAGGGTGTGGACGCTCTGGTGGCACTGTTCGAGGTAGGGGCCGTGACCACCAGCATGCAGGTCATCCGCAATGATGAGGTGGTGTACGACCGCGACCAGGCATTCGGCGGTGCACAGCTGACCCAGTTGATTGTTCGGCAGTATGGTTTTTCGGTGGAAGAGGCCGAGAACAAGAAGCGCAATGGCGATCTGCCCGAGGATTACCAGGCGGCGGTGCTGCGGCCCTTCGTGGACAACATGGCCCAGGAAATCGGTCGGGCGCTGCAATTCTTCTTCACCAGTACCCCCCACAACCGCATCGATCACATCGTCCTGGCGGGTGGTTCTGCTCCGCTGCCCGGCTTGACGGAGGCAGTCACCCAGCAAACAGGTTTTGCCTGCAGCCTGGCCAATCCCTTTGATGGCATGGAAATCGGCAACTCGGTGCGGCTCAAGAAGATGGTGCGCGAAGCGCCTTCCTACCTGACATCGTGCGGCCTTGCCATGCGGAGGTTCCTGCAGTGATCTTGATTAACTTACTTCCCCACCGGGAAGCCGCCAGAAAACGCCGCCGTGAAGGATTTCAGGCGACGATGGTGGCTTCCGCGATCATCGGTCTGCTGATCGCCGGGCTGATCTATTGGGTCTTGCAAACACTGATTGAGGACCAGCAAGCCAAGAATGGGGTCCTCAAGTCTGAAATTAAAGTGCTTGAAGGCCAGATTAAGGAAATTGCCAATATCGAAGAAGAAATCGCTGCACTGCGCGCCCGCCAGAAGGCTGTGGAGGATCTGCAGGCGGATCGCAATCTGCCGGTTCACTTGCTGACGGAGTTGGTCAAGCAACTGCCTGACGGCGTGTATGTGACCAGTTTGAAACAGACCAACCAGTCGATTGAAATCAAGGGAGTAGCGCAGTCCAATGAGCGGATCTCGGAAATGCTGCGCAATCTTTCCAACAACACACCTTGGCTTTCCAAACCCGAATTGGTGGAGATTGTGGCGAGCAACGTGGCCCTGTCCCCTCGGGACACCCGGCGGGTCGCATCGTTCAACCTTCGCTTTCAATTGGTGAAATCCAGCGAAGCGCGCAAGGCGATGGAAACAGCAGCAAGTTCTGCTAAAGGCTGACCCATGGCAAAAATCAAAGCCCAAAAAGTCGATGTGTCTGCGCAGTTTGCAAACCTGCAACGCCAGTTCACCAATCTGGATACCAAGGATCCCTCGCTGTGGCCGCCGCTTCCTCGGTATATGCTGTGTCTGTTCATTGTCGTGGCAGTAGCGGTTGCGCTCTGGTTTGTCAAACTGACGGACTATGAGGTGGAACTGCAGACGGAAAAGGCCACCGAGTTGACGCTGCGCGAAGACTACAAAAAGAAGCTCCAAAAGGCGGTGAGCCTGGATGCCTTGAAGAAGCAGCGCGAGCAGGTTCAGCAGTATGTTATCCAGTTGGAAAAGCAACTGCCTAGCAAGGCGGAAATGGCTGCGCTTCTCTCTGATATCAACCAATCCGGGCTGGGGCGTAGTTTGCAGTTTGAACTCTTCCGGCCAGGACAGGTCGTTGTCCGGGAGTACTATGCAGAGTTGCCCATTTCCGTCCGGGTGACAGGCCGCTACCACGATATGGGGGCATTTGCTTCCGACATCGCCCATTTGTCGCGTATTGTCACTTTGAATGATGTGGCGATTAGCGCGCCTCAGGGCAAAGACAAAGAGCGAGATATAGCTAATGGCGTTCTGGTCATGGACGCCACGGCTCGGACCTTCCGATATCTTGACTCTGAAGAAATTCAGGCACAGCGCAAGACGGCAGCGAAGGGAGCTGCAAAATGAGAGTTCTGAAAAGCGGGTTGGCACTTGCCTGTGCTGCAGCGTTGAGTGGCTGTATTGCTTCGGGCGAGGATGAAGTGCGGCAGTGGATCAGCGATGAGCGTGCGCAGGCCAAGCCGCGCGTGACCCCGATTACCGAGCCCAAACAATTCAAGCCTGAGGCCTACGCAGCGGATGCGCAGCTGGAGCCTTTCAATCCTCTCAAGCTGACACAGGCTTTGCGCAGGGATTCTGCGCAACTGGCTTCCAACGCCGCGTTGATTGCGCCAGAAATGGCGCGCCGCAAGGAGCCTTTGGAGGCGTATCCGCTGGATACCATCAAGATGGTGGGCAGTCTGCAAAAGAAGGGACAGCCGGCAGCCTTGGTCACGGCCGACAAGCTGCTGTACCAGGTCACAGTAGGCCAGTACCTTGGGCAGAGCTATGGGCGCATCACGTCCATCAATGAAACAGCCATTCAGCTGCGTGAGATTGTGCAGGACGCGACAGGCGACTGGATTGAACGCACGACGTCGCTTGAGTTGCAAGAAGGGGTAAAAAAATGAAGCAGAACAGTTTCGGGATGATGCGATTTTTCAATCGAGGCGTACTTCTTGCGACATCGGTTGCTGCGTCGTCGCTGGCATGGGCGCAAGGCTCCATTGAGAATATTTCGGGTGCCATGCAAGGTGGGGTCGAGATTGTACGGATTGATTTTTCAGAGCCTGTGTCGGCTTTGCCGACGGGCTTCGTGACGCAATCTCCTGCGCGTATCGCCTTGGATTTTCCTGACACGACCAGTGCAATGGGAAAGTCGGCGGTGCAGATCAATCAGGGGAACATCCGTTCGGCCAATTTGGTCCAGGCTCCTGGGAGGTCACGGGTGGTGCTGAATTTGAAACAGGCGTCGTCCTACCGTACGGAACTTCAGGGCAAGTCGGTACTGGTTTATCTGGATAACAACTCGGCTCCCGCCGTCGCAACCACTTCGCAGCCAGTGAGCTTCGCGGAAAATGCAAATACCGAAGTGATGGCCATCAAGGACGTCGATTTTCGACGTGGTGCCGACGGGTCTGGCAGGGTGGTGGTGACGCTGCCCAATAACCAGGTCGGTGTGGACCTGCGCCCCATTGGCAAGGGTCTGACGGTGGATTTTCTGAAGTCTTCGCTGTCCGAGGGGTTGCGCAGGCGTCTGGATGTCACGGATTTTGGTACGCCCGTGCAGATCATCTCGACCACGCAGCAGGGTGAGCGCGTGCGCATGGTGATCGAGCCGGTCGGGGAGTGGGAGCACAGCGCCTACCAGAGTGACAACCAGTTCGTGGTGGAAGTGCGCCAGAAGAAGGTGGATCTGACCAAGCTGACCCAGGGGCCTGGCTACAGTGGTGAAAAGTTGTCGCTCAACTTCCAAAACATCGAGGTGCGGTCCCTGCTGCAGGTGATTGCTGACTTCACCAACTTCAATATCGTTACTTCCGACACGGTCACGGGCGCGCTGACACTGCGGCTCAAGGATGTTCCGTGGGATCAGGCTCTGCAGATCATCATGGATGCCAAGGGCCTTGGCATGCGCAAGAATGGTTCTGTTCTCTGGATTGCCCCCAAGGACGAAATAGATGACCGTACGAAGAAAGATTTTGAAGCCGCATTGGCCATTCAGAAGCTTGAGCCTCTGCGGACGCAGGCGTTCCAGATGAACTATGCCAAGGCAGTAGACATGGTGGTGCAGCTTTCCGCCACTTCTTCGGGAGGGACGTCGAATCGCTTTTTGAGCGAACGTGGCAGCGCCATTGCCGAGCCGCGCACCAACCAACTGTTCGTAACTGATACAGCCAGCAAGCTAGAAGAGGTGCGCCAGCTCCTTTCTACGCTGGATGTCGCCGTTCGGCAGGTGATGATCGAAGCGCGCATTGTGGAGGCGTCTGACACATTTGGGCGTTCGCTTGGAGTGCGACTGGGTGCGACAGACCTTCGCGCTGCGCGTGGTGGAGACGGTGGGTACTCGTTGGGGACCAGTGGCAACCGGATTGGTTTTGGAACCAACTACAGCAATGCGGTCGCGTCCACTTCGGCGGGTGGCGTGGTCAACACAAATGGTAACTTTGTCAATCTGCCAGCCACTGCGATTGGCGGCTACGATCCATCGAGCTTTGCGATCTCTATTTTCAATTCGGCTGCGAACCGATTCTTGAATCTCGAAATCTCTGCGCTGGAGGCCGATGGCAAAGGCAAGATCGTCTCCAGCCCGCGGGTTGTGACTGCTGACCAGACAAAGGCGTCTATCGAACAAGGCACGGAGTTCCCTTACCCGGTGACTGCGCCGAATGGCGGAACGGTGATTGCGTTCAAGAAGGCCGTGCTGAAGCTGGAAGTGCTGCCTCAGATCACCCCTGAAGGCAATATCATTCTTGATCTGGATGTCAACAAAGACAGCCCTGGCGAGGTGCTGAACAATGTGCGGGCAATCAACACCAAGCACATCAAGACGCAGGTGCTGGTGGAGAATGGTGGAACTGTGGTGATTGGCGGAATTTTTGAGTTGTTCGAAGACAACACTGAAACCAAGGTTCCTCTGCTGGGCGATATTCCCGGG
The DNA here is from genome assembly GCF_034519795.1 of Acidovorax sp. Classification (GTDB taxonomy): domain Bacteria; phylum Pseudomonadota; class Gammaproteobacteria; order Burkholderiales; family Burkholderiaceae_C; genus Acidovorax. The sequence goes on along the minus strand of NZ_JAXHOB010000020.1, from coordinate 675,452 downwards.
GTGGGCAATCTTTTCAAGACGCGCACGAAATCAGCGAATAAGCAGGAAATGCTGATTTTCATCACACCCAAAGTCATCACCGATCGCTCGGCATTCCGTTAAAGTTATTTGAAATGGGAAAGAAAATGAAAAAGTTATGGAAAGCCTTTCTCCTGTCCTCTGTTGCTGTGCTAGCGGCTTGCGGTGGTGGCGGGGGTAGTGGGGGAGAGTCCAATCTCCAGTACCGCATTACTTTGACGACGGCAAAATCTCAGTTGCCCATCAATATCGGCAATTCGCCTGCCAATATCGGTGCCTTTGCAGCTTATACAACGACGCTCTATGTGGATGCACGAGTCGGCTCCAACCCTATTCCCGGCGGCGAAGATATCTTTGCCTGCAATATTGTCCAAGGTCTCGATACTGGGGCCTTGTACTATCTTGATGGCGATGAAGAACACGAAGACGACAATGGAAATCAGTTACCCTTCCGCTCTATCGTCTTGGGTGCCAACGCTGGTGGCGCTTCCTTTCACTTTCATGCAGGCGATCAGGCAGGCACAGCGCGTGTCGTTTGCTCGGTGACCGACCCTCGTGACAGGAGGGTATACAGCGCGAGCGTGGACATTGCGGTGGGCGCTGCGACGGGTAAAGTCTCGAGCGTCACAGGAGTGGCAGAAGCTCCTGGCGTTTTGTTGTCGCGAGACAACATTGCCCGGGTTCCCTACCGGAACAATATCGGCGTGCAAGCGTTCGTCATGGACGATGCCAATCAGCCTATTCCAGCTCCGTCGGCCCCTAATTTGCAAGTCAGCATCCGACCGATTGGCCAAGCTGCTGTGGGTGCACGCCTGTTGCAAGGGAACCAGTCGGGTAGCGTCTTGCAAGTGCGTACCATTGGCGGCGTGGGACTGTTCTCACTTTCAAGCGGTCCTAGCAACGGCGCTATCGTGCTGGAATATGTCACTGACCGGTTTGACAATGACGTCACCAACGGCATTCAGGACCCAGTGACGGCGCTTCACGCAGTGCCTGTGGTTGACAACGTTGCACAGGCGCCGCTGACCCTGCCCACGCCTGCGGATCAGGAGGCGACGGTTGGCCTGCCTTTTGCCGCAGTGTTCCCAGTTCAGGGAGGCGTTGGTCCCTACACCTGGTCCGCTATTGCGCTGCCAAGTGGTCTGTCCATCAGCAATGATGGCATCGTGAGCGGGGTGCCCCAAGGTCCTGGCTCCTACAGCGGGGTGCTTACGGTGGTCGATTCCCTGGGTGCCAAGGCATCGGGCAATGTGAAGTTCACGGTGGAGGCTGGTGCGTCTGTCCCTAATCCCCTGACGGTGAACGGCTGTGTGAGCAATGGCAGTGCCGTGTGCTCTCTGCCTGCTGGGAATGTTGGCGAAGCGTATCTGTACAGCTTGTCAGTGACTGGTGGAAATGCGACGGACCCCGTGGTATGGACCTTCGCCCCCACCCCCCTGCCAGCAGGCCTGAGGGGCAGCAGCACGGGCAACAGCGGTGTGGTCAGCGGCACCCCTACCGCCTCCTGCAATGCCAGGTTCCTGGTGACGGCGACCCGCGGTTCGGTCACCGTGACTCAGCAGGTGTCTGTGCAGATCGGTGCCAACACGGCGGCGTGCCCTTGATGAGTCCCCAAGGGGCGTTTGGCTGGATTCGGAATTTTCGAGTCCTCTGAGCGCCCTGCAGGAGAATTGGAAAGCCCCGTGGGTCCTGACCCACGGGGCTTTCTCCATTGGACATTGCCGCCCGTGATGTCTCCTGGGGAGCGCGACGGCATTCTGCGTAAACTACAGCCCTATGTCTGAAACCGTCGATCTGAATCCTGTTGCTCGCCCTGCATCCACCGCAGGCATCGCCTCCCACACTGTCTCCATTGACCTGGGTGATCGCAGTTACGGCATCGAAATCGGTGCAGACCTCCTCAGTCGCCTGCAAGGGGGCTTGGAGCTCCCCTGCGGAACATCGGCGCTGGTCGTCACCAATGACACCGTAGGCCCTTTGTATGGCGCTCAGGTGGTGGAGGCATTGCGCAAGCGCTACCCGGTCGTGCACACGGTGACCTTGCCGGACGGCGAGGAGTTCAAAGGCTGGGAAACCCTGCAGCTGATCTTCGACGCCCTGCTTGCGAATGGTTGCGACCGCAAGGCCGTGCTGTTCGCGCTGGGCGGTGGTGTGATCGGCGACATGACCGGCTTTGCCGCAGCGACCTACATGCGCGGCGTGCCCTTTGTGCAGATACCCACGACTTTGCTGGCGCAGGTGGATTCCTCGGTGGGAGGCAAGACGGCCATCAACCACCCGCTGGGCAAGAACATGGTGGGCGCGTTCTACCAGCCTCGGCTGGTGGTGTGCGACCTGGCCACGCTCGACACGTTGAGCGCGCGCGAGATGAGTGCCGGGCTGGCGGAGGTGCTCAAGTACGGGCCCATCGCCGACATGGCATTCATGCAGTGGCTGGAGTCCTCCGTTGATGCCTTGCGTGCGCGCGATCGGGTGGCACTGGCCCATGCCGTGCGCCGCAGCTGCGAGATCAAGGCCTGGGTGGTGAGCCAGGACGAGCGTGAGGGCGGCCTGCGGGCCATCCTGAATTTTGGCCATACCTTCGGCCATGCCATCGAGGCGGGCATGGGCTACGGTGTGTGGCTGCATGGCGAAGGCGTGGGTGCCGGCATGGTGATGGCAGCCGAACTCTCGCGCCGTCTGGGCCTGGTCGACGATGCCTTCGTGCAGCGGCTCGTCACGCTGATCGAGCGTGCTGGGTTGCCGACCAAGGGGCCTGTCCTCGACGCGGCCGACAACGCAGGCCGCTACCTGGAGCTCATGCGCATCGACAAGAAGTCCGAGGCGGGCGAGATCCGCTTCGTGCTCATCGATGGCCCTGGCAAGGCGATTGTCCGAGCGGCTCCCGATGCGCTGGTGCGGGAGGTGATCGATGCATGCTGCCAGTAACGATGCGGGAGGCCTTCGTCCTGCCTGTTCAGCGGCACCACCACCTGTTGATTGATGGCAGGAATTTTGACCAATAGAGCGAATCTTGCCGTCTATGCCAGCCTGTCTGCCCTGAGCAGGGGCCGGCGGTATCCCGAAGCGCCGGCACCCACGCGGACAGAGTACCAGCGCGACCGCGACCGCATCGTGCACTCCACGGCCTTTCGCCGGCTGGTCTACAAGACCCAGGTCTTCCTCAACCACGAAGGCGATCTGTTCCGCACCCGCCTGACCCATTCGCTGGAGGTTGCGCAACTGGGGCGCTCGATTGCGCGCTCGTTGCGCATCGACGAAGACCTGGTCGAGGCCATTTCACTGGCCCACGATCTGGGCCATACACCCTTTGGCCATGCCGGGCAGGACGCCTTGCACGGCTGCATGGCCGGGCATGGCGGGTTCGAGCACAACCTGCAAAGCCTGCGCGTCGTGGACAAGCTGGAAGAACGCTACCCCCATTTCGACGGCCTGAACCTCAGCTTCGAGACGCGCGAGGGCATCCTCAAGCACTGCTCGCGCACCCATGCACAGCAGCTTGAGGAGGCCGAGCCGGGCGGGGTTGGGGGGCGCTTCCTGCGCCGCGAGCAGCCCAGTCTGGAGGCCCAGCTGTGCAACCTTGCCGACGAGATCGCCTACAACGCCCATGACATCGACGACGGAGTGCGTTCTGGCCTCATCACCCTGGCGCAACTGCGCGAGGTGCCGCTCTTCGACCAGTACCGCCATGCGGCCCAGGTGGCGCACCCGCACCTGAACGATGCCGCCATGCACCGCCGCCTGCTGTTCGAGGCCATTCGCCTCATGCTCAGCGCCCAGGTGTACGACGTGATCGACGCTACCTCGGCGGCGCTGGCACAGGCGGCGCCGGACAGCGCCGACGCGGTGCGGCAGTCTGAGCCGCTGGTGATGTTCAGCAATGCCATGCGTGAGCAGTCCACGGTGCTCAAGCGCTTCCTGTTCAAGAACCTGTACCGCCATCCCCAGGTCATGGAGACCACCGGGCGTGCGCAGCAGATCGTGCGGGACCTCTTTGCCGCCTATGTGCAGACGCCGCAGGAGATGAACCCCGCTTTTGCGCAACAGGCCAGCACCAGCGATGGCATGGTCAAGGCGCGTGCGATTGCCGATTTCATTGCGGGCATGACGGACCGCTTCGCCGCGCGAGAGCACGAGCGCTTGACGGGACAACGCCTGCTCTACTGACGGATGGAGGGGCGCTGGATCCGGCCGAAAAGGGTGGCAAAAGACCTGCTGGCCCCCGCCCGTTAAAATTGCCAGCCACCCCACGCGCGCACCCAGCGCCTTTGCATGAACACCCATTCTTCTGCGGCCTTGCCATCGACCGAGGTCTCCTTGCCCCCTGCTGAGCACCCGGTCGTCCGCAACACGGTGCAATGGCTGGAGCGGGCCGTCATCGGACTGAACCTGTGCCCTTTCGCTAAGGGAGTGCACGCCAAGGGGCAGATCCACTACGTGGTGAGTGCCGCCGTCCATCCCCAGCAACTGTTGGCCGACCTGCGTGAAGAGCTGCTTGCTTTGGCGGGGATGGATGCAGCCGTCCGGGACACCACCTTGCTCCTCGTGCCCACGCCGTTGCTGGCGGATTTCCTGGACTTCAACGACTTTCTCGGCGCGGCAGAAGACCTGGTGGACGAACTCGAACTCGACGGCACGCTGCAGATCGCCAGCTTTCATCCACAGTTCCAGTTCGCCGGCACCGCCGCGGACGACGTGACCAACTGCACCAACCGCTCCCCGTATCCTACGCTGCACTTGTTGCGTGAGGAAAGCATCGACCACGCGGTAGAGGTCTTCCCCGAGGCCGAGACCATCTACGAACGCAATATCGAAGTGCTTGAAAAGCTGGGCATGCCGGGGTGGGAGGCTCTGCAGGTTGGTGCCGGCTGCGCCGCTGCCCCAGCGGTGGGAGGTGCTGCATGAACGCGCCCCGCAACAAGCAAAGCGCCAAGCCTGCGGGCAAGGGTGCCCCAGCAGCACAAGCGGATCTGCTGTCCGAACTGCGCCCAGGCCAGTCGATCGAGCTGCTGCAGGAGCTGCACATCCTCACCCGCGATGGGCGGCTCAACCAGGATTCGCGGCGCAAGCTCAAGCAGGTGTACCACCTGTTCAACTTCATCGAGCCCCTGCTCACCGAGTTGTCGGCCGAGGGGCACAGCCCCAGCCTGGCCGACCATGGCGCGGGCAAGTCCTACCTCGGCTTCATCCTCTACGACCTGTACTTCAAGGCGCTCTCGCGCGGCCATATCTATGGCATCGAAACGCGCAGCGAGCTGGTGGACAAGTCGCGCGCGCTGGCCCAGCGGCTCGGTTTTGGCCGCATGTCCTTCCTGAACCTGTCGGTGGCTGAATCCTCCGATGCCGCTGAACTGCCTGCGCAGGTCGATGTCGTCACCGCGCTGCACGCCTGCGATACCGCCACCGACGATGCCATGGCCTTCGGCCTGCAAAAGCGGGCCCGCGCCATGGTCCTGGTGCCCTGCTGCCAGGCCGAGATGGCCGCCTGCCTGCGCCAGGGCAAGGCGCTGCAGCTGTCGCGCACGCCGCTGGCCGAGCTGTGGCGCCACCCCCTGCACACGCGCGAACTGGGCAGCCAGGTCACCAACGTGCTGCGCTGCCTGTACCTGGAGGCCAGCGGCTACCAGGTCACGGTGACCGAGCTCGTGGGCTGGGAGCACAGCATGAAGAACGAGCTCATCATCGCACGCTACACCGGCCAGAAGAAGCGCAGCGCGGCTGAACGTCTGCGCGCCATCCTGCGCGAAATGGGGCTGGAGCAGGCGATGGCCGCACGCTTCGGGCTGCAGCCCGGAGCCGAAGTACAGGCGGACAGCGCCGAAGCCGTCGCGCCCTAGGAGCGTGCGCGGCAGAAGGAGCATCGGCTGCAACGCCCGACAAACCGGTCTCGCCGGGTATCACCTCCGGCGCCCAGGGGGCCACCCTGGGCTTGTCGGTACTACCCAGCGATCCTCGGTTTTCGGACGTTTCGCTTCGATGCCTTCTGCCGCGCACGCTCCTAGAATCCACTCTGGGTCCCTGTGGGCGGCGGGCACCGCATTGGGTGAAATAGGGGACAGGTATATCATGCCTCTCCGTTCCCTCCAACCACCCGCCTTCGCCATGGCCCGCCTGCCCCGACTGACACTGCCCGGCTTTCCCCACCATGTGATCCAGCGCGGCAACAACCGCCAGGCGATCTTCCTGGACCGGGCCGACTTCGAGGCCATACTGGTACTCTTGGACGAAAACGCGCGCAAGTTCCAGGTGGCCCTGCATGCCTATGTGCTCATGGACAACCACTTTCATCTGCTGGCCACGCCGGCCACCGACGAAGGCCTGCCGCAGATGATGCAGTCCATCGGCCGCAGCTATGTGCGCTACTTCAACCAGCGCCACGGCCGCACTGGCACTCTGTGGGAGGGGCGCTACCGCTCCACCGTGATAGAGGCCGAGCGCCATTTGCTGGCCTGCATGGTCTATATCGATCTCAATCCCGTGCGCGCCGGCATCGCCGCGCGCGCAGCGGACTACCCTTGGTCCAGCCACGCCCACTGGCTGGGACTGCGTACCGACAAGCTTCTTACCACCCATGCGTTGTACTGGGCGCTGGGCAACACGCCTTTCGCGCGCGAGGCTGCCTATGCCGCTCTGGTGCAATCGGGCCTGGGCGACACGCAGCTCCAGGCCCTCACGCAGTCTGCCTTGAGCGGATGGGCGCTGGGCGAGCCCGACTTCGTTGCAGAGCTGCAGAAGCTGACCCCCCGTCGGGTGGCCAAGGCCAAGCCAGGCCGGCCGCCGATGCCCGCGCCCTCCATCGAGCTCTGAACGGGTTTTCAAAACGATCGCCCGCAATTCGCTTCGGTTAAATATGTCCCCAATTAAATCCGACTTGCTCGGTTGGGTAATTTAATAAGAATCTGACCCTAATTAATATGCTTGCCTTGCATGTTGCAATGCACTAATCTTGCACTCCCTGCGAAAATTCATGAGGAGTGCGCCATGACCACGGCTGCCGAGATCCAGCATCTCCAACAAAACGGTTTGTATTCATCGTCCAACGAACACGACGCCTGTGGCCTCGGTTTCGTCGCCCACATCAAGGGCGTCAAGCGCCACGACATCGTGACGCAGGCCTTGAAGATCCTGGAGAACATCGACCACCGGGGTGCCGTGGGTGCCGACAAGCTCATGGGCGACGGCGCGGGTATCCTGATCCAGATCCCCGACGCGCTGTACCGCGAAGAGATGGCCAAGCTGGGCGTCACGCTGCCTGCCGCCGGTGAATACGGCGTGGGCATGATCTTCCTGCCCAAGGAGCATGCCTCGCGCCTGGCCTGTGAGCAGGAGATGGAACGCGCCATCAAGGCCGAAGGCCAGGTGCTGCTCGGCTGGCGCGACGTGCCGGTGAACGTCGGCATGCCCATGTCGCCCACCGTGCGCAAGAAGGAGCCCATCCTGCGCCAGGTCTTCATCGGCCGCGGCAACGACGTGATCGTCCAGGACGCGCTGGAGCGCAAGCTGTACGTGATCCGCAAGACCGCCAGCGCCGCCATCCAGAACCTCAAGCTCAAGCACAGCAAGGAATACTACGTTCCCAGCATGTCCAGCCGCACCGTGGTCTACAAGGGCCTGCTGCTGGCCGACCAGGTGGGCACCTACTACATGGACCTGCAGGACGAGCGCTGCGTCTCGGCCATCGGCCTGGTGCACCAGCGCTTTTCCACCAACACCTTCCCCGAGTGGCCGCTGGCCCACCCCTACCGCTACGTGGCGCACAACGGTGAGATCAACACCGTCAAGGGCAACTACAACTGGATGAAGGCGCGCGAAGGCGTGATGGCCTCGCCCGTGCTCGCGGCCGATCTGCACAAGCTCTACCCCATCAGCTTCGCCGACCAATCCGATACCGCCACGTTCGACAACTGCCTGGAACTGCTGACCATGGCCGGCTACCCCATCAGCCAGGCCGTGATGATGATGATCCCCGAGCCCTGGGAGCAGCACACCACCATGGACGAGCGCCGCCGCGCCTTCTATGAATACCACGCCGCGATGATGGAACCCTGGGACGGCCCGGCCTCCATCGTCTTCACTGATGGCCGCCAGATCGGCGCCACGCTGGACCGCAACGGCCTGCGCCCCTCGCGCTATTGCATCACCGACGACGACCTGGTCATCATGGCCTCGGAATCGGGCGTGCTGCCCATCCCCGAGAACAAGATCGTGCGCAAGTGGCGCCTGCAGCCCGGCAAGATGTTCCTGATCGACCTGGAGCAGGGCCGCATGATCGACGACGAGGAGCTCAAGGCCAACGTCGTCAACACCAAGCCCTACAAGCAGTGGATCGAAAACCTGCGCATCAAGCTCGACAGCATCGACGCTGCGGCCGACGCGCCTGCGCCCGAAGCCGCCACGCTGCCGCTGCTCGACCGCCAGCAGGCCTTCGGCTACACGCAGGAAGACATCAAGTTCCTGATGGCCCCCATGGCCCGCAATGGCGAGGAAGGCATCGGCTCCATGGGCAACGACAGCCCGCTGGCCGTGCTCTCGGGCAAGAACAAGCCGCTGTACAACTACTTCAAGCAGCTGTTCGCCCAGGTGACGAACCCGCCGATCGACCCGATCCGCGAGGCCATCGTGATGTCGCTCAACAGCTTCATCGGCCCCAAGCCCAACCTGCTGGACATCAACCAGGTCAACCCGCCCATGCGGCTCGAAGTGAGCCAGCCCGTGCTCGACTTCGCCGACATGGCCAAGCTGCGCGACATCGAAAAGTACACGCAAGGCAAGTTCAAGAGCGCCACCATCGACATCACCTACCCGCTGGACTGGGGCCGTGAGGGCGTGGAAGCCAAGCTCGCCTCGCTGTGCGCACAGGCCGTGGACGCCATCAAGGGCGGTGCCAACATCCTGATCGTCAGCGACCGCGCCGTGAGCGCCACGCAGGTGGCCATCCCAGCACTGCTGGCCCTGTCGGCCATCCACCAGCACCTGGTGGGCGCCGGCCTGCGCACCACGGCCGGCCTGGTGGTCGAGACCGGTACCGCGCGCGAAGTGCACCACTTCGCCGTGCTGGGCGGCTACGGCGCCGAAGCCGTGCACCCCTACCTCGCGATGGAAACCCTGGCCGAGATGCACAAGAACATGCCCGGCGACCTGTCGCCGGACAAGGCCATCTACAACTACGTCAAGGCCATCGGCAAGGGCCTGTCCAAGATCATGTCCAAGATGGGCGTGAGCACCTACATGAGCTACTGCGGCGCGCAGCTGTTCGAGGCCATCGGCCTGAACACCGACACCGTGGGCAAGTACTTCACCGGCACCGCGAGCCGCGTGGAAGGCATCGGCGTGTTCGAGATCGCCGAGGAAGCCATCCGCATGCACAAGGCCGCCTTCGGCGACGACCCCGTGCTCGAGACCATGCTCGACGCCGGCGGCGAATACGCCTGGCGCGCCCGTGGTGAAGAGCACATGTGGAGCCCTGACGCGATCGCCAAGCTGCAGCACTCCACGCGTGCCAACAACTGGAACACGTACAAGGAATACGCGCAGATCATCAACGACCAGAGCAAGCGCCACATGACGCTGCGCGGCCTGTTCGAGTTCAAGATCGACCCCGCCAAGGCCATCCCCGTGGACGAGGTCGAACCCGCCAAGGAAATCGTCAAGCGCTTTGCCACCGGCGCCATGTCGCTGGGCTCCATCTCCACCGAGGCGCATGCCACGCTGGCCGTGGCCATGAACCGCATCGGCGGCAAGAGCAACACCGGCGAAGGCGGCGAGGACGCCGCGCGCTACCGCAACGAACTCAAGGGCATCCCGATCAAGCTGGGGGACACCTTGAAGAGCGTGATCGGCGCCGAGAACGTCGAGGTCGACCTGCCCCTGCAGGACGGCGACTCCCTGCGCAGCCGCATCAAGCAGGTGGCCTCGGGCCGCTTCGGCGTCACGGCCGAGTACCTGTCCTCGGCCGACCAGATCCAGATCAAGATGGCCCAGGGTGCCAAGCCCGGCGAAGGCGGCCAGCTGCCCGGTGGCAAGGTCTCCAACTACATCGGCAAGCTGCGCCACAGCGTGCCCGGCGTGGGCCTGATCTCGCCCCCGCCGCACCATGACATCTACTCCATCGAAGACCTGGCCCAGCTCATCCACGACCTGAAGAACGTGGCGCCGCACGCCAGCATCAGCACCAAGCTGGTGTCCGAAGTCGGCGTGGGCACCATCGCCGCAGGCGTCACCAAGTGCAAGAGCGACCACCTCGTGATCGCCGGCCACGACGGCGGCACGGGCGCATCGCCCTGGTCGTCGATCAAGCACGCGGGCGGCCCCTGGGAGATCGGCCTGGCCGAAACCCAGCAGACCCTGGTGCTCAACCGCCTGCGCGGCCGCGTGCGCGTGCAGGCCGACGGCCAGATGAAGACCGGCCGCGACGTTGCCATCGGCGCGCTGCTCGGTGCCGATGAGTTCGGCTTTGCCACGGCGCCCCTGGTCGTCGAAGGCTGCATCATGATGCGCAAGTGCCACCTCAACACCTGCCCCGTGGGCGTGGCCACGCAGGACCCCGCGCTGCGCGCCAAGTTCTCGGGCAAGCCCGAGCACGTGGTGAACTACTTCTTCTTCATCGCTGAAGAAGTGCGCCAGATCATGGCCCAGCTCGGCATCCGCAAGTTCGACGACCTGATCGGCCGCTCCGACCTGCTCGACACGCGTTCCGGCATCGCCCACTGGAAGGCCCGCGGCCTCGATTTCGGCCGCCTGTTCGCCCAGCCCAATGTGCCGGCCGACGTGCCGCGCTACCACGTGGACGTGCAGGACCACAACATCGAGAACACGCTCGACCGCAAGCTCATCGAGCGCAGCCGCCCGGCCATCGACAAGGGTGAGCGCGTGCAGTTCATCGAGGTGGCGCGCAACGTCAACCGCTCCGTGGGCGCCATGCTCTCGGGTGCCGTGACGCGTGCCCACCCCGAGGGCCTGCCGGACGACACCATCCGTATCCAGCTCGAAGGCACGGGCGGCCAATCGTTCGGCGCCTTCCTCACGCGCGGCATCACGCTGTACCTGATCGGCGACGCCAACGACTACACGGGCAAGGGCCTGTCGGGCGGCCGCGTCGTCGTGCGCCCCAGCATCGACTTCCGCGGTGACTCGGTACGCAACACCATCGTGGGCAACACCGTGATGTACGGCGCCACCACGGGTGAAGCCTTCTTCAGCGGCGTGGCCGGCGAACGCTTTGCCGTGCGCCTGTCGGGTGCCACGGCGGTCGTCGAAGGCACGGGCGACCATGGCTGCGAATACATGACCGGCGGCACCGTGATGGTGCTGGGCAAGACCGGCCGCAACTTCGCGGCCGGCATGAGTGGCGGCGTGGCCTATGTCTACGACGAAGATGGCCAGTTCGACACGCGCTGCAACATGTCCATGGTCACGCTCGAGCGCATCCTGCCGTCGTCCGAACAGGAAGCCACGGTTCCACGCGCCATCTGGCACAACGGCCAGACCGACGAAGCCCAGCTCAAGAAGCTGCTGGAGGACCACAACCGCTGGACGGGCAGCAAGCGTGCGCGCGAACTGCTCGACAACTGGGCGGCATCGCGCAGCAAGTTCGTCAAGGTCTTCCCGACCGAGTACAAGCGCGCGCTGGCCGAGATTTATGAACGCAAGGTGCTCGAGGAGCCTGCCACCCCTGCGGTGGCACCGGCCTCCAAGAACGTGGCCGTACCCGCCAAGTAAGGCGCTGCCCGACCACACACCTGCACAGCATTCATAGACATAGGACACGCAATCATGGGAAAGACCACCGGCTTCATGGAGTACGAGCGCATCGAAGAGGGCTACAAGCCCGTCGGCGAGCGCCTGAAGCATTACAAGGAATTCGTCATAGGCCTGGATGAGGCCCAGGCCAAGGTGCAGGGCGCGCGCTGCATGGACTGCGGCACGCCGTTCTGCAACAGCGGCTGCCCGGTGAACAACATCATTCCGGACTTCAACGACCTGGTCTACCAGGCCGACTGGAAGAGCGCCATCGCCGTGCTGCACAGCACCAACAACTTCCCCGAGTTCACCGGCCGCATCTGCCCCGCACCCTGCGAGGCGGCCTGCGTGCTCAACGTGAACGACGATGCCGTGGGCATCAAGTCCATCGAGCACGCCATCATCGACCGCGCCTGGGAAGAGGGCTGGGTCAAGCCCCTGCCGCCCAAGCACAAGACCGGCAAGAAGGTCGCCGTGATCGGTGCCGGCCCCGCCGGCATGGCTGCGGCCCAACAACTGGCGCGCGTGGGCCATGACGTGACCCTGTTCGAGAAGAACGACCGCATCGGCGGGCTGCTGCGTTACGGCATCCCCGACTTCAAGATGGAGAAGTCGCACATCGACCGCCGCGCTGACCAGCTCAAGGCCGAAGGCGTCACCATCCGCACCAGCGTTTTCGTCGGTGCCGCCAAGGACGGTCTGGGCAAGGGCTCCAAGGTCACCAACTGGGCCAAGGAAACCATCACCCCCGAGCAGTTGCAGGCCGAGTTCGACGCCGTGCTGCTCACCGGCGGCGCCGAGCAGAGCCGCGATCTGCCCGTGCCCGGCCGCGACCTCGATGGCATCCACTTCGCCATGGAGTTCCTGCCCCAGCAGAACAAGGTCAACGCCGGAGACAAGCTCAAGAACCAGCTGCGCGCCGACGGCAAGCACGTCATCGTGATCGGTGGCGGCGACACCGGCAGCGACTGCGTGGGCACCAGCAACCGCCATGGCGCAGTCAGTGTCACGCAGTTCGAGCTCATGCCCCAGCCGCCCGAAGTCGAAAACCGCCCCATGACCTGGCCCTACTGGCCGATCAAGCTGCGCACCAGCTCCAGCCATGAAGAGGGCTGCGAGCGCGAGTTCGCCATCTCCACCAAGGAGTTCATCGGCGAGAAGGGCAAGGTCACCGGCCTCAAGACCGTGCGCGTGGAGTGGAAGGACGGCAAGATGGTCGAGGTCGCCGGCTCCGAGAAGATCCTCAAGGCCGACCTGGTGCTGCTGGCCATGGGCTTCGTGAGCCCTGTGGCCGCCGTGCTCGAAGCCTTCGGCGTCGAGAAGGACGCCCGTGGCAACGCCCGCGCCACCACCGAGTTCGATGGCGGCTATGCCACCAGCGCCCCCAAGGTCTTTGCCGCCGGCGACATCCGCCGCGGCCAGTCCCTGGTGGTCTGGGCCATCCGCGAGGGCCGCCAGGCCGCGCGCTCGGTTGATGAGTTCCTCATGGGCTACTCGGACCTGCCGCGCTGATCGCTGACAGGTCGAAGGCTGAGAGCGGCGCCCGAGCGGCGCCGTTTTTCGTGGTGCGGACAGGGGGAGGTACCGGGAAAAAACCGTTGCGCACGCGCGACGCAGGATGTAGGCACAATTGGAAGCAATGTCCCTCCGGGAATACCAGACACTGGCATACCGGACACTGCTGCATAGCCGTACGGGAAGTGTGCAAACATTCATGTATGTATGTTTGCTGATTCGGCTACCATCGCTGCTGCCCCGCGCGTGGGTTGCCTTGCGTGTGGACCCCCGTTTCTGATCCTTGCCCATTGTTTCTCATCGATGCCTGAGCCCTCGCCCTTTGCCGAATTGCGCAACGTCACCTTCTCCTATGGTGACCGCGCCATCCTGCGCGACGTGTCGCTGAGCGTGCCGCGCGGCAAGGTCACGGCGCTCATGGGGGCCTCGGGCGGCGGCAAGACCACGGTGCTGCGCCTCATCGGCGGGCAGCAGCAGGCGCAGCAGGGCGAGGTGCTGTTCGATGGCCAGAATGTGGGGACGATGGATGCAGCCGCCCTGTACACGGCACGGCGGCGCATGGGCATGCTGTTCCAGTTCGGCGCCCTGTTCACCGACCTCGATGTGTTCGAGAACGTGGCCTTTCCGCTGCGTGAGCACACCGACCTGCCCGAGGCGCTGGTGCGCGATGTGGTGCTCATGAAGCTCAATGCCGTGGGCCTGCGCGGCGCACGCGATCTCATGCCCAGCGAGATCTCCGGCGGCATGGCGCGGCGCGTGGCGCTGGCCCGTGCCATCGCGCTCGACCCCGAGCTCGTCATGTACGACGAGCCCTTCGCCGGGCTCGACCCCATTTCTCTGGGCACGGCTGCCCAGCTCATCCGCCAGCTCAACGATGCCATGGGGCTGACGAGCATCGTGGTCTCGCACGACCTGGAGGAAACCTTCCGCCTGGCCGACCACGTGATCATCCTGGGGGAGGGCGTGGTCGCCGCGCAGGGCACGCCCGACGAGGTGCGCGCCAGCGAGGACCCGCTGGTGCACCAGTTCGTGCACGCACTGCCCACCGGGCCGGTGCCCTTCCATTACCCGGGGCCCACGGCAGAGCAGGACTTCGGCCCTGCCGGAGGGATAGGCCTGTGAGCTGGTACAAACCCTCCGACGTGGGTCTGGCGGTGCGCCAGCAACTGGCCGACATCGGTGCCGCGGCGCAGCTGTTCGTGCGCCTGGTGCGCCTGTTCGGTGCCACCTTCATGCGGCCCTCGCTGGTGCGCGACCAGGTGCACTTCCTGGGCAATTATTCGCTGGCCATCATCGCCGTCTCGGGCCTGTTCGTGGGTTTCGTGCTCGGCCTGCAGGGCTACTACACGCTGCAGCGCTATGGCTCGTCCGAGGCGCTGGGCATGCTGGTGGCGCTGTCGCTGGTGCGCGAGCTCGGGCCGGTGGTCACGGCGCTGCTGTTCGCCGGCCGGGCGGGCACCTCGCTCACGGCCGAAATCGGCCTCATGCGCGCGGGCGAGCAGCTCAGCGCCATGGAAATGATGGCCGTGGACCCCGTGCGCCGCATCCTGGCGCCGCGTTTCTGGGCCGGCATCATCACCATGCCGCTGCTGGCGGCGGTGTTCAGCGCCGTCGGCGTGATCGGCGGCTGGGTGGTCGGTGTGGTGCTGATCGGCATCGACCCCGGCGCTTTCTGGAGCCAGATGCAGGGTGGGGTGGATGTGTGGAAAGACGTCGGCAACGGCGTCGCCAAGAGCTTTGTCTTCGGCATCACCGTCACCTTCGTGGCACTGCTGCAGGGCTATGCCGCCAAGCCCACGCCCGAAGGGGTGTCCCGCGCCACCACGCGCACGGTGGTGATGGCTTCGCTGGCGGTGCTGGCGCTGGACTTCCTCCTCACCGCCATGATGTTCAGCATCTAAGAAGTAAGCAAAGAGATCGCAACCATGCAACGCTCCAAAAATGATGTCTGGGTAGGCCTGTTCGTGATGCTGGGCATCGCGGCGCTGGTGTTCCTGGCCCTGCAGTCGGCCAACCTGCTGACCCTCAATTTCCAGCGCGGCTACCAGCTTACCGCCCGCTTCGACAACATTGGTGGCCTGAAGCCCCAGGCGGCCGTGCGCAGCGCTGGCGTAGTCGTGGGCCGGGTCGAGTCCATCGCCTTCGACGACAAGACCTACCAGGCGCGCGTCACGCTGGCCATGCAGGACCGCTATGTGTTTCCCAAGGACAGTTCGCTCAAGATCCTCACCAGCGGCCTGCTGGGCGAGCAGTACATCGGCATCGAGGCCGGTGGCGACGAGAAGAACCTTGCGGCGGGCGACATGATCACCGCCACGCAGTCCGCCGTGGTGCTTGAAAACCTGATCGGACAATTTCTTTACAGCAAGGCCGAAGACGGCAGTAAGCCCGCAGGGGCAGGTAGCAAAAAATGATGAACAGGATGCCAGCGGGTACTGCCCGCGACGATGAAAACCACCCCGCCCATGGCGCTGCAGCGCTGCGGCGTGCCGGCCGGGCCCTGGTGGCCGTGGTGGGTCTGGCCTTGCTGGTCGGCTGCGCGAGTGGTCCCCGCAACGATCCGCGCGACCCGCTGGAGCCGTACAACCGCGGCGTCACCCAATTCAACGAGCAGGTCGATGCCATCGTGCTCAAGCCAGTGGCCACGGCCTACAAGGAAGTCACGCCACCGCTCGTGCGCACCGGCGTGAGCAACTTCTTCGCCAACCTGACCGACGTCTGGTCCTTCGTGAACAACGTGCTGCAGCTGCGGCTCGAAGGTGCGGCCTCCAGCTTCATGCGTGTCAACGTGAACACCTTCCTCGGACTGGGCGGCGTGCTGGACGTGGCCAGCGAGATCGGCATCGACCGCTACCGCCAGGATTTCGGCCTGACGCTGGGCAGTTGGGGCATGGCTACCGGCCCGTACCTGGTTCTGCCCATCCTGGGTCCTTCCACCGTGCGCGACACCCTGGCCCTGCCTGTCGACATGATGGGCAACCCCGGGCGCTACGTGGACCCGACATCGGCCCGCAATTCGCTGTACGCCCTGCGCGCGGTGGACGCGCGTGCCAACCTGCTGCGGGCCGGCTCGGTGCTCGACAGCGCGGCGCTCGACAAGTACAGCTTCACGCGCGATGTGTTCCTGCAGGTGCGCAGCCAGGCTGGGGCGGTCCCTTACGACAAGGACAAGGACAAGGACGACAGCCAACGCAACGCGAATGACGGTGTGCTGCCCGAGGAGCCCCCGCCGGCGGATGCCAAGACCCGCTGAACCACTGAACCCTGAACACCTGCCTGGTGTTGCACTTGCTTGCAACCCGCTACCGGGCAGAAGCACATGGCAGGCGCTTCGCGCCCACAATGAAATCAAGGGTGCCTTGCCCGCCCCATGAAAGAAGACGACATGATGATGAACCGACGACTCGTGGGCCACATGGCCCTGGCCTTGATGGCCGTGACTTCCCTGGGTCTGCCGCTGGCGGCCTCGGCCGCCGACGAGGCGCCCGATGCCCTGATCAAGCGCCTGTCCACCGACGTGCTCAACACGGTGAAGGCCGACAAGTCCATCCAGGGCGGCGACATCTCCAAGGTGATCGCGCTGGTGGACAAGACGGTCATGCCGAATGTGAATTTCCGCCGCATGACGGCCGCCGCCGTCGGCCCCGGCTGGCGCCAGGCCACGCCCGAGCAGCAAAAGCGCCTGCAGGACGAGTTCAAGATCCTGCTGGTGCGCACCTATGCGGGTGCGCTGGCCCAGGTGGGCGACCAGAGCATCCAGGTCAAGCCCCTGCGCGCCGACCCGGCCGACAAGGATGTCCTGGTGCGCACCGAGATCGTGGGCCGTGGCGACCCCATCCAGCTCGACTACCGCCTGGAAAAGACCCCGGGTGATGGCGCAGGCTGGAAGATCTACAACCTCAACGTGCTCGGCGTGTGGCTGGTGGAAACCTACAAGGGCCAGTTCGCGCAGGAAATCAACGCCAAGGGTGTGGATGGCCTGATCGCTACGCTCCAGGCGCGCAACAAGACCAATGCCGGCACCAAGGGCTGACCAGGCGCCGTCCTCCATGCCCGTACTGGTCCTTCCGCAGGAGCTGACCCACCGCCAGGCACCGGCGTGCCTGCGCATGCTCTTGCAGGGCCTCAAGGTGCACAAGGAACCGGGCGTGGTGGTCGATGCCCAGGCATTGGCCGTGTTCGACACCTCCGCCTTGGCGGTGCTGCTCGAGTGCCGGCGCGAGGCGCTCTCGGACCGCAAGACCTTTGCCGTGCAGGGCCTGCCCGCCGCGCTGGCCAGCATGGCCGGCCTCTACGGCGTCGCGGATCTGCTGCCTGCAGCCTGACCCGCCTAGCAGGGGCTACCGGGGCCGGCACAGCAGGTTTGTGCACCAGGCCTTAAAATCAGCGGCTCATGCCCGCAGTCTCATTCCAAGCCGTTTCCAAGACCTTTGATACGCCCAAAGGCCCTTTCCAGGCACTCAACCAGGTCAGCCTGGACATCGAGGAGGGGGAGTTCTTCGGACTGCTCGGCCCCAATGGTGCCGGCAAGACCACCCTGATCAGCATCCTCGCCGGCCTGGCGCGCCCCAGCAACGGCCGTGTGCTGGTGCAGGGCAGCGACGTGCAGGCGAACTTCGCCCAGGCCCGCCGCAAGCTCGGCGTGGTGCCACAGGAACTGGTCTTCGACCCTTTCTTCAACGTGCGCGAGGCGCTGCGCATCCAGTCCGGCTATTTCGGCGTCAAGAACAACGACGCCTGGATCGACGAGCTGCTGCACCACCTTGGCCTCACGGACAAGGCCAATGCCAACATGCGCCAGCTGTCGGGCGGCATGAAGCGCCGCGTGCTGGTGGCCCAGGCCCTGGTGCACAAGCCGCCCATCATCGTGCTCGACGAGCCCACCGCCGGGGTGGACGTGGAGTTGCGCCAGACCCTGTGGCAATTCATCGCCCGCCTGAACAAGGAAGGGCACACCGTGCTGCTCACCACGCACTACCTCGAAGAGGCCGAGGCCCTGTGCAACCGCATCGCCATGCTCAAGACCGGGCAGGTGGTGGCCCTGGCCGATACCAGCGACCTGCTCAAGGCCGCTTCGGGCAACGTGCTGCAGTTCAAGGCCGACGTGGAGCTGCCGCCCGCGCTGGCGCGCCTGGCGCGCGTCACCGGCCGCATCGTGCAGATGCCGGCGCACGACGCGCGCGAGATCGAGGAGCACCTGGCCGCACTGCGCGTGGCGGGTGTGGAGGTGCATGACATGGAGATCCGCCGCCCTGACCTGGAGGATGTGTTCCTGCAGGTGATGGCCGGCACGTCCTCATCCCATCCCCCTGCGGCGCCCAGCGCGGCCCCTGTGGAGGTGCGCGCATGACCGGCTGGCAGACCCTGTTCTACAAGGAGGTGCTGCGCTTCTGGAAGGTGAGCTTCCAGACCGTGGCCGCCCCGGTGCTCACTGCGGTGTTGTACCTGCTGATCTTTGGCCACGTGCTCGAAGACCATGTGAAGGTCTACGACCGCATCAGCTACACCGCCTTCCTGGTGCCCGGCCTGGTGATGATGAGCGTGCTGCAGAACGCCTTCGCCAACAGCTCGTCAAGCCTGATCCAGAGCAAGATCATGGGCAGCCTGGTGTTCGTGCTGCTCACCCCCCTGTCGCACTGGGCCTGGTTCGTGGCCTACGTGGGCTCGTCCATCGTGCGCGGGCTGGCCGTGGGGCTGGGTGTGTTCCTGGTGACCATCGCCTTCGCGCGGCCGGAGTTCGCCGCACCGCTGTGGATCCTCGCGTTCGCGTTCCTGGGCGCCGCGCTGCTGGCCACGCTGGGGCTCATCGCCGGGCTGTGGGCCGACAAGTTCGACCAGATGGCGGCGTTCCAGAACTTCGTGATCGTGCCCATGACCTTCCTGTCGGGCGTGTTCTACTCCATCCAGTCCCTGCCGCCGTTCTGGCAGACCGTGAGCCACCTGAACCCGTTCTTCTACATGATCGACGGTTTCCGCTATGGCTTCTTCGGCCAGAGCGACACCTCGCCCTGGCTCAGCCTGTCCATCGTCGGCGTGGCCTGGCTCGCGGTCAGCTGGCTGGCCGTGCACCTGCTGCGCACCGGCTACAAGATCCGCCATTGACCGATACTGAACCGCTCGGGAGCGGTTCGCGGTACCCTTGCCGCCCGCCCCGGATGCAGACAACCACGCCCCACCCATGACCGCCGACCAACTCAAAGACCTCATCGCCGCCGGCCTGGCCTGCGAGCACATCGACCTGCAGGGCGATGGCCGCCACTGGTACGCCACCATCGTCTCGGCCGAGTTCGAGGGCAAGCGCCCCATCCAGCGCCACCAGCGCGTGTACGCCACGCTGGGCACGCGCATGCAGACGGACGAGGTGCACGCCCTGTCCATGAAGACCTTCACGCCCGCCGAATGGGCAACGCAGCCGCGCTGAGGCGCTGCAACCCAGCCCTTCCAACAACTTTTTCACTGGTTTAGTGATGGACAAACTCCTCATCCGTGGTGGCCGCACCCTGCAGGGCGAGGTGCTGGTCTCCGGCGCCAAGAACGCCGCGCTGCCCGAACTGTGCGCCGCGCTGCTCACGGCCGAGCCGGTCACCCTGCTCAATGTGCCCCAGTTGCAGGACGTGAGCACCATGCTGACCCTGATCCGCAACATGGGCGTGGCGGCCGAGCGCAGCCCCGACGGCACGGTGCGCATCGACGCGAGCGGCCTGAACACGCCCGAGGCCCCGTACGAGCTGGTCAAGACCATGCGCGCCTCGGTGCTCGCCCTGGGCCCGCTGCTGGCGCGCTTCGGCGAGGCCACGGTGTCCCTGCCCGGCGGCTGCGCCATCGGCTCGCGCCCGGTGGACCAGCACATCAAGGGCCTGGCCACCATGGGTGCCGAGATCGTGGTCGAGCACGGCTACATGATCGCCAGGCTGCCCGCCGGTGCCACGCGCCTGAAGGGCGCGCGCATCACCACCGACATGGTCACCGTGACCGGCACCGAGAACTTCCTCATGGCCGCGTCGCTGGCCGAGGGCGAGACGGTGCTGGAGAACGCCGCGCAGGAGCCCGAGATCATCGACCTGGCCGAGATGCTGATCGCCATGGGCGCGAAGATCGAGGGCCACGGCACCAGCCGCATCCGCATACAGGGCGTGGAGCGCCTTTCCGGCTGCACCCACCGTGTGGTGGCCGACCGCATCGAGGCCGGCACCTTCCTGTGCGCGGTGGCCGCCACCGGCGGCGACGTGGTGCTGCGCCATGGCCGCGCCGACCACCTCGATGCCGTGATCGACAAGCTGCGCGAGGCCGGTGTGCAGGTGCAGGCCGTCGAGGCTGGCATCCGCGTGCAGAGCCCCGGTGCCGGCAAGCTGCGCGCCCAGGGCTTTCGCACCACCGAGTACCCCGGGTTCCCCACCGACATGCAGGCCCAGTTCATGGCCCTTAACTGCGTGGCGCAGGGCACCTCCACGGTGACCGAGACCATCTTCGAAAACCGCTTCATGCATGTGGACGAACTGGTGCGCCTGGGCGCCCGCATCCAGACCGATGGCAAAGTGGCCGTGATCGAGGGCCTGGGCAAGGCCGAGGCCGTGAATCCACCCCTGTCGGGCGCCACCGTGATGGCCACCGACCTGCGCGCCTCGGCCAGCCTGGTGATTGCTGGCCTGGTGGCCGACGGCGAGACCGTGGTGGACCGCATCTACCATCTGGACCGTGGCTACGACTGCATGGAAGCCAAGCTGCGCGGCATCGGCGCGGACATCGAGCGGATGTCCTGACCACCACACCGCCCGCGCCCCTTTTCAGAGAATCCGTATGACCATGATCACCCTCGCCCTGTCCAAGGGCCGCATCTTCGACGAAACCCTGCCGCTGCTGGCCGCCGCCGGCATCGAGGTGCTCGAAGACCCCGAAAAATCGCGCAAACTCATCCTGCCCACCAACCAGCCCGATGTGCGCGTGGTGCTGGTGCGCGCCACCGACGTGCCCACCTACGTGGAGTACGGGGGTGCCGACATCGGCGTGACCGGCAAGGACACGCTGATCGAGCATGGCGGCCAGGGCCTGTACCAGCCGCTGGACCTGCAGATCGCCAAGTGCCGCGTGAGCGTGGCCGTGCGCAACGACTTCGACTACGAGCGCGCCGTCAAGCAGGGCTCGCGCCTGAAGGTGGCCACCAAGTACACCTCCATCGCGCGCGACTTCTTCGCCACCAAGGGCGTGCATGTGGACATGGTCAAGCTCTACGGCAGCATGGAGCTGGCGCCGCTGATCGGTCTGTCCGACGCCATCGTCGACCTGGTGTCCACCGGCAACACCCTGCGCGCCAACCACCTGGTGGAAGTCGAGCGCATCATGGACATCAGCTCCTACCTGGTCGTCAACCAGGCCGCGCTCAAGCTCAAGCAGGCCCCGCTGCGCCGCATCATCGATGCCTTTGCCGCAGCCACCGCAGCGCGCGCCTGAACGATCCACCGATTTCCCACAGCGACAGAGACCCGAAAGCCATGCAAGCCAAGCCCGTTCGCCTGAGTACCGACAGCGCCGATTTCGAAGCCGCCTTCCGCGATCGCCTGCATTGGTCCGCCGACACGGATGCAGCCATAGAGCAGCGCGTGGCCGACATCCTGGCCGACGTGCAGGCGCGCGGCGATGCCGCCGTGCTCGACTACACGGCGCGCTTCGACGGCCTGGCGGCCGATTCCATGGCCGGACTCGAACTCACGCAGGCCGATTTCAAGGCGGCGTTCGACGCCATTCCCGCGGCCCAGCGCGATGCCCTGCAGGCCGCGGCCAAGCGGGTGCGCAGCTACCACGAGGCGCAGAAGAAGGCCTCGGGCGAGAGCTGGAGCTACCGCGACGAGGACGGCACCCTGCTGGGCCAGAAGGTCACCCCGCTCGACCGCGTGGGCATCTACGTGCCTGGCGGCAAGGCGGCCTATCCGTCGAGCCTGCTCATGAACGCCATCCCCGCCCACGTGGCCGGCGTGCAGGAGATCATCATGGTGGTGCCCACGCCCGTGCGCGGCAGCGTCGCCACCGGCGGCTCGGGCGCGCAGCTGGCGTCTACCAAGGGCGAGCGCAACGAACTGGTGCTGGCCGCCGCCTACGTGGCCGGCGTCACGCGCGCCTTCACGATTGGCGGGGCGCAGGCCGTGGCTGCGCTGGCCTATGGCACCGCGACCGTGCCCAAGGTCGACAAGATCACCGGCCCGGGCAATGCCTACGTGGCCAGCGCCAAGAAGCGCGTGTTCGGCACCGTGGGCATCGACATGATCGCCGGCCCCAGCGAAATCCTGGTGCTGGCCGACGGCAGCACCCCGGCCGACTGGGTGGCCATGGACCTGTTCTCCCAGGCCGAGCACGACGAGCTGGCGCAGAGCATCCTGCTGTGCCCCGACGCCGCCTACATCGACGCCGTGCAGGAGGCCATCGACCGCCTGCTGCCCGCCATGCCGCGCGCCGAGATCATCGCCAAGAGCCTGAACGGCCGCGGCGCGCTGATCCACACGCGCAGCATGGAAGAGGCCTGCGCCATCAGCAACCGCATCGCCCCCGAGCACCTGGAGGTGAGCAGCAACGAACCCCACCGCTGGGAGCCGCTGCTGCGCCACGCGGGCGCCATCTTCCTCGGCGCCTATACCAGCGAAAGCCTGGGCGACTACTGCGCCGGCCCGAACCACGTGCTGCCGACCAGCGGCACGGCACGCTTCAGTTCGCCACTGGGGGTGTACGACTTCCAGAAGCGCAGCAGCCTCATCGAGGTGAGCGAGGCCGGCGCCCAGGCCCTGGGCACCATTGCGGCTGAACTTGCCTATGGCGAAGGCCTGCAGGCCCATGCGCGCGCTGCCGAGCTGCGGCTCGTGCCGGTGCCGCCAGCGCGGGGCTGACGGCTGGCGTCAGGCCGCGCGCATGCGCAGGCCTGCAGCGGGCTGCGCACCGGCCAGCGGGGTGGTGGCGCGGCTGGCCGCATCGCTGGCGCGCAGGCTGGCCCAGTTCAGGCGTGCAGGGCGCTGACCCTCGGCGCTTACACGCAGCCGCACCGGCCCGGTGAAGCTCAGGCGTTGTCCGGCTTCCAGAAAATAGTCTTCGAGCAGGCCGTCGCAGGTCACCCAGACCCGGCCTTGCTCCACTTCCAGCAAGGCGGTTTCGCCGGCGCGGAATTCGAGTGTTTGCACCGCCTGCAGGGGCGGCAAGGGTTGGCGGTTCCACTGCAGCGCCAGGGCCTGTGGCCGCAGCGGAGGGACAGTGGGCAAAGCGGGGGAGGGGGTGTGCAGTGGGTTCATGCCTTGCACTGTGCGCGCCCGGGCCCTGGGCCACCAGCCACAGCACGGCGCGAGCTGGTGCAGTACAGATCCCCCGCTGCAGGGCTCTGTGTCGTACTGGCTGGGGGCAATCTGTACTGGCCACCGCTGGCCCTGCCAGTACAGAATGAAGCCATGGACGCCGTGGAAACCACCCCCCTCTACCTGCAGATCGCGGCCCAGCTGGCCGAGCTGGTGCGCAACGGCACCCTGGCGCGCGGCGAAAAGATGCCCTCGGTGCGCGAGCTGGCGCGCCAGCGCGGTGTGGCCCAGAGCACCGTGGTGCAGGCCTACCACTGGCTCGAAGACGCGCGGCTGATCACCGCGCGCCCGCGCTCGGGCTTCTTCGTGGCGGCGCGCCCGGTCAACCTGCCTGAGCCCACGACCCCGCGCCCGCTGCGCCGCCCGCGCGAGGTGTCGGTGGACTGGCTGGGCCAGCGCATCATGGGCCGCGCCCAGCCGGTGGACATGCTCTCATTCAGCAGCGGCACGCCGGGGCCCGACATGCTCAACCCCGACCGCGTGCGCCGCGCCGTGGTGCGATCGGTGCAGCGCAACCGGCAGCTGCTGTGCACCTACCCGTCCTCGGCCGGGCAGGAGGAGGCGCGGCGCGCCCTGGCACGCTATGCCGTGGGCCTGGGCTGCAGCCTGGACCCCGAGAACATCGTGATCACCGGCGGCTGCATGGACAGCATCGCCCTGTGCCTGCGTGCCGTCACCCAGCCAGGCGACGTGGTGGCGCTGGAGTCGCCGACGCACTTCTCCTTCCTCGAAGTGCTGCAGGGCCTGCACCTCAAGGCGCTGGAGATCCCCACGCACCCGCGCCACGGCATCTCGCTCGATGCGCTGCAGCTTGCGCTGGACACGCAGCCCGTGAAGGCCCTGATGGTGGTCCCCACGCTGAGCAACCCGCTGGGCAGCTGCATGCCCCAGCCCGAGCGTCGGCGCCTGGCGCAGATGGCCTCGCGCCACGGCATGGCCGTGATCGAAGACGCGATCTACGCCGACCTGGCCGAGTCCGACGAGATGCGCCGCACCGTCAAGTCCTACGACACCACGGGCCACGTCATGCTCTGCGACTCGTTCTCCAAGACGCTGGCCCCCGGCCTGCGCCTGGGCTGGGTCGAGGCGGGGCGCTGGACCGAGCAACTGCGCAGCATCAAGGACATGCAGGCCGGTGGCCAGTCGGCCGTGCTGGAGCTGGCGCTGGCCGACCTGATCAACCAGAGTGGCCATGCGGCCGCCATGCGCCAGCTGCGCGCCGCCGCAGCGGCCCGGCTCGACGAGGTGCGCCACACCATCGGCGCACATTTTCCGCCGGGCACGCGGGTCAGCGACCCGCCTGGCGGCATGCTGCTGTGGGTGGAGCTGCCGCGCGCGCTCGATTCGGTGCAGCTGCACGAGGCCTGCCTGGCCGAGCACATTCTGATCGCGCCCGGTACCGTGTTCAGCGCCAGCGGGCGTTTTCGCAACTGCCTGCGCATCGGCGTGGGGGGTGACTGGACCCCGGCACACCTGGTGGCCCTGCGCGCCGTGGGCGAGATGGCCTGCCGCGTGCTGGAGGCCAGCGGCCGTCAAGCCGCCTGAATTTTTTCACACGAACTTCGTGAAGCACGAAGTTCGTGTAATATTTGAGCCATGAAAAACGTCACCATCACCATGGACGACGCCGCCGCCGAATGGGTGCGCATCGAAGCCGCCAAGCGCGGCAGCAGCGTGTCGCGCCTGGTGGGTGAGTGGCTGGCCGAGAAGATGCGGCAGGAAGACGCCTATGCCCAGGCCATGCGCGAGGCGCTGGGCTTCGAGAGCTGGGGGGCATCCAGCGGCCCCTATGTACCGCGCGAGATTCTGTTCAAACGATGAGTACCACCGTCCCCCTCTTCGTCGACACCGAGCTGCTGCTCGCCAGCGTGGACGACCGCGACCCGGCGCGCCAGACACGGGCGCGCGAGTGGTTGACCTTCTGCTGGCAGACGCGCAGCGGCCGCATCAGCTCGCAGGTGCTCAACGAGCTGTACAACCAGGCCATCCAGCGCTTCGAGGGCCCGCGCACCGTGCCGCTGGTGCGCGCCCAGGTGCGGCGCCTGCGCGTGTGGCTGCCGCCGCACCTCGATGCCTATACGGTGGACGGCGCCTGGGACCTGCAGGACCGCTATGGCCTGGGCTACTGGGACGCCCTCATCGTCTCCTCGGCCCACCAGCAGGGCTGCCGCTACCTGCTCACCGAGGCGCTGCCGCACGACCAGATGCTGGACGCCGTGCGCTGCATCAACCCCTTTCTTGTCGCCCCCCACGAACTGGATACCGCAGAATGACCACCATTGCCCCGCCCTTGGCCGCCCTGAACCGCATCCGTGCCGACGTGCGCGCCATGCACGCCTATGGCGTGCAGCCGTCCGCCGGCATGCTCAAGATGGACGCGATGGAGAACCCCTTTCGCCTGCCCGCCCATCTGCAGGCCGCGCTGGGCCAGCGCCTGGGCGCGCTGGCACTCAACCGCTACCCCGGCGAGCGCCTGAACGACCTGAAGGCCGCGCTGGCGAAGTACGCCGGCATGCCCGAGGGCCATGGCATCGTGCTGGGCAACGGCTCGGACGAACTCATCACCTTGCTGGCCTTGGCCTGCGCCCAACCGGGCGAGCGCGCCACCATGCTGGCACCCATGCCCGGCTTCGTGATGTACCCGCTGAGCGCGCAGTTGCAGGGCCTGGATTTCGTGGGCGTGCCGCTCACACCCGATTTCGAGCTCGATGAGCCCGCCATGCTGGCCGCCATCGCCCAGCACCGCCCGGCCATCACCTACATCGCCTACCCCAACAACCCCACGGCCACGCTGTGGGATGAGGGTGCCGTACAGCGCATCATCGACGCGGTGGGCGCACAGGGCGGCTTCGTGGTGATGGACGAGGCCTACCAGCCTTTCGCCAGCCGCACCTGGATCGACCGCATGCGCGCCGAGCCCGCGCGCAACGCCCACGTGCTGCTCATGCGCACGCTCAGCAAGTTCGGCCTGGCCGGGGTGCGCCTGGGCTACCTCATCGCGCCGGCGGCCGTGACCACCGAGATCGACAAGGTGCGCCCGCCCTACAACGTGAGCGTGCTCAACTGCGAGGCAGCGCTGTTCGCGCTGGAGCATGCCGACGTGTTCGCCGACCAGGCGGCCGAGCTGCGCGCCCAGCGCACACTGCTGATGCAGGCCCTCAGGGCCCTGCCGGGCATCGAAAAGTGCTGGGACAGCGAGGCCAACATGGTGCTCGTGCGTGTGGCCGATTCCGCCACAACCTGCGAGGGCATGAAAAAGCGCAAGGTCCTCGTCAAGAACGTTTCTACAATGCACCCCATGCTGGTGAACTGCCTGCGCCTCACGGTGGGCAACGCCGACGACAACGCGCAGATGCTTGCTGCGCTCCAAGCCTCCCTATGACTTCTTCTGCTCTCGTAACTTCCGCCTCGACCGATCCCCAGGCCGACCGCACCGCCGAGGTCAGCCGCAACACCGCCGAGACGCACATCACGGTGCGCATCAACCTCGACGGCACCGGCCAGGCCAAGCTGCACACCGGCATCGGCTTTTTCGACCACATGCTCGAACAGATCGCCCGCCACGGGCTGATCGACCTGGAGATCGACTGCGACGGCGACCTGCACATCGACGGCCACCACACGGTGGAAGACGTGGGCATCACCCTGGGTCAGGCCTTCGCGCGTGCCGTGGGCGACAAGAAGGGCATCACCCGCTACGGCCATGCCTACGTGCCGCTGGACGAGGCGCTGAGCCGCGTGGTGGTCGATTTCTCGGGCCGCCCCGGGCTGCACCTGCACATCCCTTTCACGGCGGGCAGCATCGGCGGCTTCGATACGCAGCTCACCTACGAATTCTTCCAGGGCTTCGTGAACCATGCGGGCGTGACGCTGCACATCGACAACCTCAAGGGCATCAACGCGCACCACCAGTGCGAAACGGTGTTCAAGGCCTTTGCCCGCGCGCTGCGCTCGGCCCTCACGCGCGACCCGCGCGCCGCCGGCACCATTCCGTCCACCAAGGGCAGTCTCTGATACCCCTTCGCCAAGAAAAAGGCCGCTACCGCTTTTTGACCAAGCGCCGATAGCTATGAATATGGAAGCAAAAACCGTCGCCGTGGTTGATTACGGCATGGGCAACCTGCGCTCGGTGTCGCAGGCCGTGCAGGCCGCGGCCGAGGGCTCGGGCTGGACCGTGCTCGTCACCTCGCGCCCTGAAGAGGTGCGCGCTGCGCAGCGCATCGTGCTGCCGGGGCAGGGCGCCATGCCTGACTGCATGCGCGAGTTGCGCGACTCGGGCCTGCAGCAGTCCGTGCTCGAAGCGGCTGCCGGCAAACCGATGTTCGGCGTGTGCGTGGGCATGCAGATGCTGCTCGACCACAGCGCCGAGGGCGACACGCCCGGCCTGTCGCTGATCCCCGGTGAAGTGACCAAGTTCGACCTCGCCGGCCGCAACCAGCCCGACGGCAGCCGCTTCAAGGTGCCGCAGATGGGCTGGAACCAGGTGCGCCAGGTGCCCCATGGCAGCGCCGGCGTGCACCCGGTCTGGGCCGGCGTGCCCGATGGCAGCTACTTCTACTTCGTGCACAGCTTCTATGCCCGGCCCAAGGACGCGGCCCACTGCGCGGGCGAAGCCGACTACGGCGGTGTGTTCGCCGCGGCGATTGCACGCGATAATATTTTTGCCACCCAGTTCCACCCCGAGAAAAGTGCGGAGCACGGCCTGGCGCTGTACCGCAATTTCCTCCACTGGAATCCCTGAGTCTTTATTTTCCAACCCTGTTCGGGCCGAGCCCGGCCTCGCCCCTTTCCACCCGAACCCACCATGCTGCTCATTCCCGCCATCGACCTCAAGGACGGCCACTGCGTACGCCTCAAGCAAGGCGATATGGACCAATCCACCACCTTCGGTGAAGACCCTGCCGCCATGGCGCGCAAGTGGCTGGAGGCGGGCGCACGCCGCCTGCACCTGGTGGACCTGAATGGTGCCTTCGCCGGCGTGCCCAAGAACTTCACGGCGATCAAGTCCATCCTCAAGGAAGTGGGCGAGGACATCCCGGTGCAGCTCGGTGGCGGCATCCGCGACCTGGACACCATCGAGAAATACATCGACGGCGGCCTGCGCTACGTGATCATCGGCACGGCAGCCGTGAAGAACCCCGGTTTCCTCAAGGACGCCTGCAGCGCCTTCGGCGGCCACATCATCGTCGGCCTCGACGCCAAGGACGGCAAGGTCGCCACCGACGGCTGGAGCAAGCTCACCGGCCACGAGGTGGTGGACCTGGCCAAGAAGTTCGAGGACTGGGGCGTCGAGTCGATCATCTACACCGACATCGGCCGCGACGGCATGCTCTCGGGCATCAACATCGAAGCCACCGTCAAGCTCGCGCAGTCGCTGAGCATCCCGGTGATCGCCTCGGGCGGCCTGTCGAACATGGCCGACATCGAAAAGCTCTGCGCCGTCGAGGGCGAGGGCGTGGAAGGCGTGATCTGCGGGCGCGCCATCTACAGCGGCGACCTCGATTTCGCGGCGGCGCAGGCGCGCGCCGATGAACTCAACGGCTGACGCGCAAAGCGCGCCCCAACGACTACCTTTGACTGCCATGCTTGCCAAACGCATCATCCCCTGCCTGGACGTGACCGGAGGCCGCGTGGTCAAGGGCGTCAACTTCGTCGAGTTGCGCGATGCGGGCGACCCGGTCGAGATCGCCGCGCGCTACAACGCGCAGGGTGCCGACGAACTGACCTTTCTCGACATCACCGCCACCAGCGACGGGCGCGACCTGATCCTGCCCATCATCGAAGCCGTGGCCAGCCAGGTGTTCATTCCGCTCACCGTCGGCGGCGGCGTGCGCACGGTGGCCGATGTGCGCCGCCTGCTCAATGCGGGCGCCGACAAGACCAGCTTCAACTCGGCCGCGATCGCCGACCCCGACGTGATCAATGCCGCTTCGGACAGGTACGGTGCGCAGTGCATCGTGGTGGCCATCGATGCCAAGCGCCGCTCCGAAGAAGATGCGCAGCGCACCGGCGCCGACGGCAAGGCCGTGGGCCCGGGTTGGGATGTGTACAGCCATGGTGGGCGCAAGAACACCGGCCTGGACGCCGTGGCCTGGGCCACCGAGATGGCGCGCCGCGGCGCGGGCGAGATCCTGCTCACCAGCATGGACCGCGACGGCACCAAGGCCGGCTTCGACCTGGCGCTCACCCGTGCCGTGAGCGATGCGGTGAGCGTGCCCGTGATCGCCTCGGGCGGCGTGGGCAACCTCGACCACCTGGCCGACGGTATCCAGCTCGGCGGCGCCGACGCGGTGCTGGCCGCCAGCATCTTCCACTATGGTGAGTACACCGTGGGCCAGTCCAAGCAGCACATGGCAGGGCGGGGCATCCCCGTGCGCCTGTGAGCCGGCTGCCCCCTGTGCGCTGGACGCTTGCCCTGGTGGCGGGTCTGGTGGTGGCACCCGTGTTCGCCCAGGTGCCCGCGCCTTCGTATGTGAGCGGCTATTTTGATCGCGCGCCCTGCGTGGACCGCATCGGCCGCTGCTTCGACGCGACGATCGGAGGCAAGCCCGTACAGGTGATTGCCGACAAGGCCGAGTACACCCAGCTCAAGGCCCTGCTCAAGGAGCTCAACGACAACGTGCGCGAGGTCTACTGGATCGTGCGCGAGCCGGTGGACGGCAAGGTGGCGCTCGACGTGCTCACCCGTCCCAACGCCATGGGTCTGCCCCACGTGGGCGAAGAAAAGGAAGAGCCCGACGTCACGGTGTATGAGCTTGACGACCAAGGCCTGGAGAGCGAGACCGAAATGGTGGCGCAGCAGAGCGTGCGCATCAACGGCCAGCCCGTGGTCACGCAGCAGGAGACGCTGACGCAGGACTTCCTGCCGCCCGGCCGCTATGTGATCGCCATCAAGTACCTGGGCCGCAGGAACTGGGACCGCAAGTGGGTCTTCCTGACGGTGGCACAGCCCTGATGCACTGCTAGTTCACTGCAGCCGATTTCTCGGTTTCAGTGGACTAGGGTGCAGGCCAGCGCGAGTGCCTGAACCCCTCCGCCACAGGCGGCGGGCCCTGCAGCGGCAGCCACAGCTGCACCACTGTGCCGCCCCCGGCCCCCAGCACGATCCGCGCATGGCCGCCCAACTGCCGTGCGCGCTCCTCGATGTGGCCCAGCCCGCGGCCCTGGTGCCCATGCGGCCGGGCCTGCAGCCCGCGCCCGTCGTCCTCGATCTGCACGCACACCCCCGGCCCCGCGTCCAGTCTGGCCGACAGCGTGACGTTGCCTGCCCCGGAGTGCTTGACCACGTTGGCCAGTGCCTCCTGCACGATGCGCAGCACGTGCAGTGCCGCAGGGGCATCCAGCCAGGGCAGCGGCGGCAGGTCGTCCATGTGCCAGTGCAGGGTGATGCCGCCCTGTGCCAGCCGATGGCCCACGCGCTGGCGCAGGGTCGCCAGCAGGGTGGTGAGGTCCTGGTCGATGGGCTCCATGGAATCGATGGTCAGGCGCAAGTCCTCCAGGCAGTCGCGCAGCACCTGGGCCACCTCGGGCTGCGACAGGCGGCCCTGCTCGATCTGGCCGAGCGACGACACCAGCATGGCACCCAGCCCGTCGTGCATGTCGCGCGTGAGCCGCTGGCGCTCCATCAGGCGCACGCGCTCGTTCTCCACCTCGGCCAGCAGGACGAAATTGCCCTGCAGCGCGCGCTGCTGTTCGGCCAGCCTGTCCTGCAGCACCTGGGCGGCGCCCTCGGCATGCTCCAGCGCATCGATGTAGCGGCGGTTCACGGCGTACAGGAAGGCGCCCAGCACCAGCACCATGGCGTAGGGCATGAGGTACAGACTCTCGGGCGAGATGCGCAGCTGCAGCAGCGCCAGGTCGTGCACGCCCAGGCCCAGGCAGATGCACAGCGCCACAGTCAGCACGCGCAACTCGCGGCTGCCGCGCCAGGCCGACCCGGCGATGAGCAGGGTCACGCCCATGGCGACCAGCGTATTGGCGGCATGCAGCAGCAGCGGCGTATCCAGGGCCCAGGGCAGGAACGGCATGGACAGGGCCGATACCAGAAGTGCAAAGCCCAGCAGCAGGCGTTCTACCCAAGGGAAGCGGCGCGTGGCAAAGCGCAGGGAGAACAGGTAGACCAGCAGCATGACCCAGGTCATCGAGGCATCGGTGGCCCACCAGAACCAGCGCAGGGCGTCGAGGTTCTGCGGCAGCTCGATGCCGTAGTGCAGGTTGCGCAGCCACCAGGCCAGCGACGCGAGCCCGAAGTACAGGTAGGCCGTGTCCTGCCGGCGGCGCCACCAGAAGGCCAGCGAGAACAGCCCGAGCATGAGCAGCGTGGTGCTGGCCGCCAGGGGCACGGTGACGACCCAGCGCTGGCGCGCCGACCACAGGCCCTGGACCTCGGGCTCCGGCCCCATCCACAGGCGGCTCAGGGCATAGCTGCCATCGGCGCGCGGCGGCAGCGCGAGGAACAGCCAGCAACCGCCGCCCGGCTGCGAGGATGGGGAGGCGGCGCCGGGCAGGCGCAGCAGGATGGGCTGGTTCCACTGCGAGGGCCATGCCGGGCTGTTGTCCAGCAACTGCCGCGTGCCCTGCGCCGTGCGCATCCAGACCTGCAAGGGGCCGCCGTTGACGCGCGGCAGGTACAGGGCCAGGGTCTCCTGTGCGACGGGCGCCGGGCAGGGGGTACGGTGCCAGACGGTGGGCAGGGGCAGGTTGACGGCGGCGCGGGTGATCGGCTGGCGCCGCACCGCCTGCGGCAGGTCGACTGCATGCCAGGTGCCCTGCGCAGCGTCGTCTGCGGGCGGGCCGATGGAGGGCTCGGTTCCCGGCCTCGGGGCCCAGCGCTCCATGCGCGTGACCGGCATGGATGCTGCGGCCTCGGGTGCGGCAGCCTGGGCCAGCAGTGGGGGCGTGGCCAGGCAGGCGGCCACCATCCAGCGCAGGGCCTGCCGGCATGGCGGTCGCGTGGAGGATGGGCGGGCCACAGGTGTCACGGGCAGCGGGGCCTTCAGTCGCCCATCAGCCCGCGCTTGCGGGCTTCGTAGACGGCCTCGGAGCGGGAGTGCACCTGCAGCTTGCGGTAGCTGCGCTTGACGTAGGTGAGCACGGTCTGCTGGGTCACGCCCATCATCTGCGCGATCTCGCGGTAGCTGTAGCCCTTGGCGGCCATGCCGAGCATCTCGCATTCGCGCTCGCTGAGCAGGCCCGCGTCGGCTTCGCTGGCCGCGGTTTCCGGCGGGCCGGCCTGCACGCGCTGGCGCGACGGGCCGGCGGGCGCCAGCCGGGTCAGCAGGCGGCGCGCTATCACGGGGCTGATGGGGCTGCCGCCCGCATGCACGGCACGCACCATCTCGGCCAGGTCCAGGGCCGGTGTGTCCTTGAGCACATAACCCGTGGCGCCCGCAGCCAGCGCCTGCATGACATGGGCCTCGTCGCCGAACACCGTGACCACCACCACCTCGCAATGGGGTGCCACGCCTGCGCTGCGCACGATCACTTCGATGCCGTTGAGGTCGGGCAGGCCCAGGTCGAGCAGCAGGACTTGCGGTTGGTGCCGGGCCAGCAGGGCCAGTCCCGAGGCCGCGTCACCGGCAGCGCCCACCAGGCGCAGGTCGGGCGCGGCGGCAATGCTGTCGCACAGGCGCTGCCTGAAGAGCGGGTCGTCCTCGATCACGAGCACGGAGAGCAAAGCGGACATGGAGGGGGCAGGCCTTGGAAGCTCGGCGGTGCATTTCATGATACGCGGGGCCTGCTGTCACAGCTGCTTGCACATGAACCGTTTTGTCCCGTGTTCGAGGGACAGACGGCGAACGCCGGCGGCGGAAGAATCCAGGCACCTTCTTTCCCTCTTGCAGGAGCTGCTCCATGGCTGATTCTTTGAACAGGTTCTTGCGCCGGGCCCTCGTGCTGGCCGGCGCATTGCTCGGGCTGGCCGGCCCGGCGATGGCCGCCATTCCGCACGTCGTCATCGGCGACTACCACATGCTGCTGCTCCATGCGGATGGCAGCGTCACCTCGTGGGGGCGCGGTGACTCAGGGCAACTGGGCCGGGGCCAGGCCGACCGCAGCAACCCTGCGCCCGCGAAGATCGCCGCGCTGGGCACGGACGTGGTTGCCGTGACCGCAGGGGGGCAACTGTCGGCGGCCGTCAAGCGCGATGGCAGCGTCTGGGTCTGGGGCAATGTCTCCGACGGCCTCATCGGCTCCAACACCTCGGGCGGGCAGTTCCGCTACGAGCCTGTCCAGGTGCCGGGCCTCTCGGGCATCGTCTCGGTGCTGGCCGCGACCAATGGCTACTCGCTCTATGCCACGGACGGCAACGGGCAGGTCTGGGCCTGGGGCTATGACAGCGGCTATGGCAACCTGGGCCTGGGGCCCAACGGCCCGCAGCAGCGGGGGCAGCCGCTGCCCGTCGCCGGTGCCACCGGCATCGTGCAACTTGCCGTCACAGGCACCCAGATGATTGGCCGGCGCCAGGACGGCAGCCTGATCGGCTGGGGCAGCAACAGCGTGCGCGACAACCCCATGCAGGCGGTGAACGCTGCCACCGACCCTCTGGGCGTGACGGCGCTCCAGCCCACGGGCCTGGCTTTCATCGATGCGACGGCCACGGGCAACGCGGCCGGGCTGTACTACGGCATCAAGAATGGCCAGGCGCTGGCCTGGGGCGACACCAGCAGCGGCGTGCTGACCTGTGGCCAGGAGAACCCACAGACGGCGGCCCAGCCCTACACCATCAAGAACCTGGCCAACCTGCGCCAGATCGCGGCGGGCGGTGGCTCCGCGCTGTTCGTGGACGGTGCCGGCAGCGTGTTTGCGTGCGGCCAGGGCGCCAGCGGCCTGCTCGGAGACGGAACGACGGTCTCTACCAAGTGGGACTCGGTGCCTGCCAATGCCAAGGTGGGACCGGTGCAGGTGCAGGGCCTGCCCGGTCCGGTGTCGCATGTCTTCGTGGGTGCCTTCGCCGCAGCGGCGCTCATGCCCGACGGTGCGGTCTATACCTGGGGTCGCACCGATGGCGGCGTGCTGGGCAACGGGGTGACCACCTCCAACGGCGTCGTGAGCACGCCCACGCGCCTCGCGCTC
Organism: Acidovorax sp.; assembly: GCF_034519795.1. Classification (GTDB taxonomy): domain Bacteria; phylum Pseudomonadota; class Gammaproteobacteria; order Burkholderiales; family Burkholderiaceae_C; genus Acidovorax. Next base: position 640,779 of record NZ_JAXHOB010000020.1, on the reverse strand, counting down.
AACGCCGGGGTGGACAACAGCAGCAATCCGGTCAATACCGGCAACCCGGGCTCCGGCGGCACCCCTGGCACGGGCACCCCGGCCCCCGGCGACCAGCCTGCGTTCAGCACCGCCCAGAGCGGGCCGCTCACCAGCCTGACGGCCAAGGCCGGCGTGACCCTGCCCGCAGCCCACGCCGGCCAGCCTGGGGCGATCTTCGTGGCCCTGCTGCTGCCCGACGGCCAGCTGTTCATGCTCGATGGTGCGCGGTCCAATTTCGTGCCCTACAACCCGTTCTACATGGCAGCGCTGTATGTCGGGGCATTGCCCGTCTCGGCGCCGGTGCTCAACATCAATGGCATGGACCTGAGCGCGCTGGCCGGCAGCATCGTTATCCTGGGCTACGGACTGGGCGTGAATGGCCAGGCTGCAGCGGCAGAGATGCTGCGTTCGGGGCGCTACTCCAACGTGCTGAACCTGCGCTGAGCGCCCGCTGCGCTGCGGCCCCTCTGCCCGACCAGGGTGCAGAGGGGCCGTTTTCATGTCTGCCCCGGGCCCTGCAATTCGGGCCGGTCACCCAAATCGCCGACAATCCGGGCCATGAACTGGCTCAACGAAGTGAAATGGGATGCGCAGGGCCTGGTGCCCGTGATCGCGCAGGAGCAGGGCACGGGCGACGTGCTGATGTTTGCCTGGATGAACCGCGAGGCCCTCGCGAAGACTGCAGAACTCGGCCGTGCCGTGTACTTCAGCCGTTCGCGCGGCAAGCTGTGGTTCAAGGGCGAGGAATCGGGCCATGTGCAGACCGTGCACGAGATCCGCCTGGACTGCGACAACGACGTGGTGCTGCTCAAGGTGACCCAGTTGGGCCACGCGCCCGGCATTGCCTGCCACACGGGCCGGCACAGCTGCTTTTTCAGCGTGCTCAAGGATGGTGCGTGGAAAACTGTCGATCCGGTCTTGAAAGACCCCGAATCCATCTACAGATAAGACCATGAGCTCCAACGATTCCCTGGTACCGTCCTCTGAGGGCGCGCTGGCGCGCCTGGCCGCCGTCATCGAGAGCCGCAAACCCGCCAACGGGGGCGACCCCGACAAGAGCTACGTCTCGCGCCTGCTGCACAAGGGCCCCGATGCCTTTCTCAAGAAGATCGGCGAGGAAGCCACCGAGGTGGTGATGGCCGCCAAGGACGTGGACCATGGTGCCGATGCCAGCAAGCTGGTCTACGAGGTGGCCGACCTGTGGTTCCATTCCATGATCGCGCTGGCCCACTATGGCCTGTCGCCAGCCGACGTGGTCACCGAGCTCGAGCGCCGCGAAGGCACCAGCGGCATCGAGGAGAAAGCCCTGCGCAAGGCCGTTGCGCGTGCAGCCCACGAGGAAGGATCTCCATGAGCGACATCATCGACGTGCGAACCAATGACCAGAAGGCCGAAAGCCTCAAGAACATCGGCTGGGTCAGCTATGCGCTGCACCTGATCGTGGCCCTGGGCGCCGTGCTGCCGGGCACGCAGGCCAGCGCGCTGCTGCTGGTCATCGCCCTGGTGCTCGACCTGGTCAAGCGCGGCGATGCCCAGGGTACCTGGCAGGAGAACCATTTCTCCTGGCGCATCCGCTCCGTTATCTGGGCCGGCGTGCTGTACGCCGTGACCGCGCCGCTGTGGCTGTTCTTCATCATTCCCGGCTGGATCGCCTGGGGCATCATCTCGCTGTGGTTCCTGTACCGCATCGTGCGTGGCATGCTGGCCATGAGCAAGAACCAGGCGGTGGATGCCTGAACCCCAGGCGCCGCGGCGCCTGAACCTGGCCTTGCAGGGCGGGGGCTCCCACGGCGCGCTGACCTGGGGCGTGCTCGATGCCCTGCTCGAAGACGGGCAGTGGCGTTTCGACGGCATCAGCGGCACCAGCGCCGGCGCCATGAATGCCGTGGCGCTGGCCCATGGCTTTGCCCAGGCGGCGCAGGCCCACAAGGATCCCGTCGAGGCCCATGCGGCCGGCTGCGCGCTGGCCCGGGAGTCCCTTGCCCGGCTGTGGCAGGGGGTGGGGTCTCTGGGCAGCCTGACCTGGGGCACGCCGCTGTCGGCCGCGAACCCGCTGGTGGGCATGATGTCCCAGTGGTTTTCGCCCTACCAGACCAATCCGCTCGGGTTCAATCCGTTGCGCAAGCTGCTGGAGCGCGAAGTGGATTTCGGCCTGCTGTGTTCGAGGCGAGCCAGCATCGAGACCGTGGTCCCTCAAGTCTTCGTGTGTGCCACCAATGTGCGCACGGGACGTGGCGAGATCTTCTCGGGTCCGCGGCTGAGCGCCGACGCCGTGATGGCCTCGGCCTGTCTGCCCATGGTCTTCAAGGCCGTGGAGATCGATGGCGAGCACTACTGGGATGGCGGTTATTCGGGCAACCCGGCGCTGCACCCGCTGATCTACCAGACCGAGACCTCGGACATTCTGCTGGTGCAGATCAACCCCATCGAACACCTCTCGGTGCCGGACAACGCGCACGAGATCATGGAGCGCATGAACGAGGTGACCTTCAACGCCAGCCTGCTGGCCGAGCTGCGCGCCATCGAGTTCGTGCGCCGGCTGCTGGCCGAGGGCAAGCTCGATGCGCGCCGCTACAAGAATGTGCTGATGCACCGCATCGACGGGGGCGCGGTGCTCGCTTCCTTCGGCGCGGACAGCAAGGTACGCGCCGATACGGCCTTCGTGCACCAGCTGTTCGAGCTGGGGCGCCAGCAGGGCAAGGCCTGGATGAAGGCCCACCGCAAGGACGTGGGCGTGCGCCCGAGCATCAAGATCGCCGACAATGGCTGAATGTGCCTTTTGGCAATGACATACCGCCTATTCCCATCCACCCACCATGCACGACCCGAACTGCCTTTTCTGCAAAATCATCGCGGGCCAGATTCCTTCGAAGAAGGTCCATGAAGACGATGACATGTTCGCCTTCCATGACATCCATCCGTGGGCCCCGGTGCACTTCCTGATGGTTCCCAAGGCGCATATCCCTTCCATGGCCCAGGTCACCGAGGCGCATGCCGGCGTGTTGGGGCGCATGATGGCGCTGGCGCCCAGGCTGGCCATGGAGCAGGGCTGCAACCCCTACCCGGAGGGCGGTTTTCGCATCGTGGTAAACACGGGGCTTGAAGGCGGGCAGGAAATCCACCATCTGCACATCCACGTGATGGGCGGTCCCCGCCCGTGGCTCAAAGGCTGACCCCAGCTGACGTTCTGCGGCGATAGACCCCTGTTTCGCCGCAGGGGGCGTGAACTCCGGTCACGGCCGGGGTCTAAAATGATTGCAATTCGTTAGGAGATTTTCCATGGGCTCTTTTTCCATCTGGCACTGGCTGATCGTGCTGTTGATCGTCGTCATGGTGTTCGGCACCAAGAAGCTCAAGAACATGGGTTCTGATCTGGGGGGCGCCGTCAAGGGCTTCAAGGACGGCATGAAGGACGGTTCCACGGCAGACAGCGGTGCTGTCAATCCTCCTGCGGGTCAGGTGACCAGCAGCCAGGCGGCCGACAAGACCACCATCGACGTCGAAGCCAAGCAAAAGAGCTGACCGCTGAACGGTCACCTGCTTCATGATTGATATTGGCCTGTCCAAGATGGCGCTGATCGGCGCCGTGGCGCTGATCGTCATCGGCCCCGAAAAGCTGCCGCGCGTGGCCCGCACGGTGGGTACCCTGCTGGGCAAGGCGCAGCGCTACGTGGCCGACGTCAAGTCCGAGGTCAACCGCTCCATGGAGCTCGACGAGCTGCGCAAGATGAAGGACACGGTGGAAGGCGCCGCACGCGACGTGCAGCAGTCCATCCAGACCGGTGCCAGCGAGTTCGAAAAGGACTGGGCCGCCGCAACGGACATGACCACCCCCGAGCCCTTCGAGACCTCGGTGGTGGTGCCTGCCTACAAGCACCCTGGCAAGAACTGGCGCCTCAAGCGCGGCGCCACACCCCAGTGGTACAAGTCGCGCAGCGGCGTGCGCACCAAGGCGCAGTCCGGCGCGGCGCGCGTTGCCCGTTACCGGCCCCAGAAATTCCATTGACGATGCCGCGCAGCCTCCGGTGCGCGCTGCATGGGTGGCCCCCACGCCCCTGAAAATCCAACATGTCCGAAACTCCCCCCAAAGAAGACGAACTGGCCGGCACCGAGCAGCCGTTCGTGCAGCACCTCATGGAACTGCGCGACCGGCTGGTCAAGGCCATCATCGCCATTGCCATCGCGGCGGCGATCCTGTTCTTCTTTCCCGGCCCTGGCGCGCTCTACGACTTTCTGGCGGCGCCTCTGGTGGCCCACCTGCCCAAGGGCGCCACGCTGATCGCCACCTCGGTGATCTCGCCCTTCATGGTGCCGCTCAAGATCCTGCTGATGTCGGCCTTCCTCATGGCGCTGCCCTTCGTGCTGTGGCAGGTCTGGGCCTTCGTGGCGCCGGGCCTGTACTCGCACGAGAAGAAGCTGGTGCTGCCGCTGGTGGTGTCCAGCACGCTGCTGTTCTTCATCGGCGTGGCGTTTTGCTATTACTTCGTGTTCGGGCAGGTATTTGCCTTCATCCAGAGCTTTGCACCCAAGAGCATCACGGCCGCGCCTGACATCGAGGCCTACCTGAGCTTCGTGCTCTCGATGTTCCTGGCCTTCGGCCTGGCATTCGAGGTGCCGATCGCGGTGGTGGTGCTGGCCCGCATGAACATCGTCAGCGTGGAAAAGCTCAAAAGCTTTCGCGGCTACTTCGTCGTGGGGGCGTTTGTCGTGGCGGCCATCGTGACGCCCCCGGACGTGGTGTCGCAGCTCGCGCTGGCCATTCCCATGTGCATCCTGTACGAGGTGGGCATCTGGGCCGCGCAGCTCTTCATCAAGCACACCAAGGCGCCGGAAGACGCCGAGAGCACGGCCTCGTCGTCCTCTTCCTCCTGACCGGATGCCATCCTTCCCGCGATGGGATGGATCCAAAAAAAAGCAACTGCAGCCAAGAGCGACAGTTGCTTTTTTTATGGGCATGAGTCTGGTAGCGGCCAACCTTTGAAGCCGGCGCGGTCATGCCAGTGCTCCCCTGTGCAAGCGCCGCCAATCTGCGGATGCGGCGGATTCGCCAGGGGGTCTACCTTCTCACGTTGCGTTGCGGCCGGGGGCGCAGGCCCGGGGTGATGTTCAGTTCGACCAGGGCATCGGCGCGCTTGACGTTGAAGGGGGCCGCCGTGCCGGGCTTGAGGGCCGCCACGGCGGTGAGCAGTTCGGAGACATTGCCCACGTTCTTGCCGTCCACCTTCACGATCACGTCACCCGGGCGCATGCCGGCCTGGGCCGCGGGGCCGTCCTGCAGCACGCCGGTGATGATCACGCCTTCGGAGGCCTTCACGCCGAAGGTTTCGGCCAGTTCGGGCGAGAGTTCGTTGGGCTCCACGCCGATCCAGCCGCGCGTGACCTGGCCGTCCTTGACGATGCCGTCGAGCACCAGGCGGGCCGTGGACACCGGGATGGCAAAGCCGATGCCCATGCTGCCGCCCGAGCGTGAGTAGATGGCGGTGTTGATGCCCAGCAGGTTGCCATTGACATCCACCAGCGCGCCGCCCGAGTTGCCGGGGTTGATGGCGGCGTCGGTCTGGATGAAGTTCTCGAAGGTGTTGATCCCGAGCTGGGTGCGGCCCAGTGCGCTGACGATGCCGCTGGTCACGGTCTGGCCGACGCCGAAGGGGTTGCCGATGGCCAGCACCTGGTCGCCCACGTCCAGGGTGTCCGAATTGCCCAGCACGATGACGGGCAGCTTGTCGAGTTCGATCCTGAGGATGGCCAGGTCGGTGTCGGGGTCGGTGCCGATCACGCGCGCGCGGGCGCGCCGGCTGTCGGTGAGGGTGACCTCGATCTCGTCGGCACCTTCCACCACATGGTTGTTGGTAAGGATGTAGCCGTCGGGGCTGATGATCACACCGCTGCCCAGGCCGGCCTGCTGCTGCTGGCTGTTGTTGCCTTGGTCGCCAAAGAAGAACTGGAACCAGGGGTCGTTGCTGCGCGGATGGCGCACGGCCTTGCTGGTGTTGATGCTCACCACGGCCGGCGCGGCCTTGCGCGCTGCGGCGCTGAAGCTGCCGGCGGCAGGCTGCTGGCCCGTGGCCGAGGTGTTGGCGGGGGCCTCGATCAGCGCGATGCCCGCGCCCGAGCGCACCGTGCCGTGCCCCAGCCAGCCAGGCTGGAGGGTGGCCACGACGAAATAGGCCGCGACGAGCACCGTCACGGTTTGGGAAAACAGCAGCCAGAGTCGCTTCATGGGTTGGATGGGGAAAGCATCGCAGGGGAATGTGCGCGCACGGCGCGGGAATGGCAGCATTGTCCTCCATGCGTGCCGCTGGAGGTTGTGGGCGTGGTGCCGCACCCGCGCGACAATAGGCCTATGAGCATTTCCCGGCCCCAACTTCTGCAGGCGTTCGATGCGCTGCTGCAGCCCGCGCGCTTCAAGGACTACGGCCCCAACGGCCTGCAGGTGGAGGGCAAGGCAGACATCGCCCGCATCGTGAGCGGCGTGACGGCCAGCCGCGCGCTGATCGAAGCCGCCATCGATGCGCGGGCGGATGCGATCTTCGTGCACCACGGCCTTTTCTGGCGCGGGCAGGACGGCCGCGTGGTGGGCTGGATGAAACAGCGCCTGCAGCTGCTGCTGGCGCACGACATCAACCTGTTCGCCTACCACCTGCCGCTCGATGCCCATCCCGAGCTGGGCAACAACGCGCAGCTCGGCCGGGTGCTGGGCCTGGCGGCCGATGCGCGTTTTGGCGAGCAGGACCTGGGTTGCGTGGCCAGCGCGCAGTTCACCGATGGCCAGGCTTTGGCCGACCATGTGGCCGGGGCCCTCGGCCGCACCGTGACGCTGGTGCAACCTCCGGGGGCGTTGCAGCGGCCGATTCGCCGCGTGGCCTGGTGCACGGGCGGGGCGCAGGGCTATTTCGAGCCGGCCATCGCTGCCGGTGCCGATGCCTTCATCACCGGCGAAATCTCCGAACCCCAGGCGCACCTGGCGCGCGAGACGGGGGTATGCTTCATCGCGGCGGGCCACCATGCAACGGAGCGCTACGGCGCCCCGGCGGTGGCCGCGCATGTGGCGCAGCAGGCGGGTGTGGAGCATGTCTTCATCGAGGTGGACAACCCCGCATGAGCACCGCCATCGCCATTACGCAGGGCGATCCCGCCGGGATCGGTCCCGAAATCATTGCCAAGGCCTTCCGCGATGCACCAGATGATCTGCGCGGCTGCTTCGTGGTGGGCGATGTGGCCACGCTGCGCCGGGCGGCGCAGTGCATCGAGCGCCCCGGCATGCCGTCGCTGCCGGTGGCGCTGATCGAGGCGCCGGAGCAGGCCCTGCAGGTGCCTGTGCGCTGTGTGCCGGTGCTGCCGTTGCCGGGGCTGCCCGGGCCGCAGCCCTGGGGCCATATCGGCGCCGAGGCCGGCCGCGCTGCTGCCGAATGCGTGGTGTGGGCGGCGCGCGGCGCGTTGCGCGGCGACGTGGCCGCGCTGGTCACTGCGCCGCTGCACAAGGAGGCGTTGTCGGCCGCTGGCGTGGACTACCCCGGCCATACGGAACTGCTGCAGGCCGAGGCAGCGCGGCACCGGGGCGTGCCCTTGGCCGCCATGCCGGTGCGCATGATGCTTGCCAGCGACGAGTTGCGCACGGTGCTGGTCAGCATCCACATGTCGCTGCGCGACGCCATCGATGCCGTGACCCCCGCCAACCTTGCACAGACGCTGCAGATCACCCATGCCGCCCTGCTGCGCACCCTGGGCCGCGCGCCGCGCATCGGTGTGGCGGGGCTCAATCCGCACGCGGGCGAGGGCGGCCTGTTCGGCCGGGAGGAAGTGGACACCATCGCCCCGGCCATCGCGACGGCGAGGGCGCAAGGCATGGACGTGCACGGCCCCTTCGCGCCCGACACGGTGTTCATGCGCGCGCGCCATGTGCCCGGCCACCCAGGCGAGTTCGATGTGGTGGTGGCCATGTACCACGACCAGGGCCTGATCCCCGTGAAGTACCTGGGGGTGGACAAGGGCGTGAACGTGACGCTGGGCCTGCCGCTGGTGCGCACCAGCCCCGACCATGGCACGGCCTTCGACATCGCCGGCCAGGGCATCGCCGACGCCAGCAGCCTGGTGGAGGCCGTGCGCATGGCCCGCCAACTGGCGCGATAGCGCCGGATGCTCAGGGCTGGCGGTTCCTGAGGCTGTCGCGGATTTCGCGCAGCAGCGCGATGTCTTCGGGCGGCGCGGCCGGAGCAGCGGGTGCCGCCGGGGTTTCGCGCTTGAGGCGGTTGATCTGCTTGATCATCATGAAGATGATGAACGCGAGGATGATGAAGTTCACTGCCACGGTGATGAAGTTGCCGTAGGCGAACACCGGCACGCCGGCCTTCTTGAGGGCGTCCAGCGTCATGGCCGTTCCGGCGGGCACATTGCCCAGCACGACGAACAGATTGGAAAAATCGAGTTTGCCGAACACCAGCCCGACCACGGGCAGGATCAGGTCGGACACGACCGAATCCACGATCTTGCCGAAGGCGCCGCCGATGATGACCCCCACGGCCAGGTCGATCACGTTGCCCTTGACCGCAAATTCCCGGAACTCTTGTGCAATGCCCATGGATAACCCCTCTTGATAATAGACAAGAAGGCGAGTATTGCCCAGGTCTGCCCCCTGTCAAGGCGGAGTGTCCGCCTGCAATGACCCTTTTCACTCCGCTACAATTCGCGGTTGACCCCAATAGCGATGTACATCGAGGATCCCCATGAGTGACACCCCAATCGACTCCAGCAAGCGGACGTGGCTGATTGCGTCCGGCTGTGCTGGTGCGGTGGGCGGCGTGGCAACCGCCGTTCCTTTCGTGAGTACCTTCCAGCCTTCCGAGCGGGCCAAGGCTGCAGGTGCGGCCGTCGAGGTGGACATCTCCGCGCTCAAACCCGGAGAAAAAGTCACCGTGGAGTGGCGCGGCAAGCCCGTCTGGATCGTCAAGCGCACGCCCGAGCAGCTCGCCGAGCTGCCCAAGCTCGATGGCCAGCTGGCGGATCCCAAGTCCGAGCGCAAGCCCTCGGAACTGACGCCCGAATACGCCCGCAACGAAGCGCGCTCCATCAAGCCCGAGATCCTGGTGGCGGTGGGCATCTGCTCGCACCTGGGGTGCTCGCCGTCGGACAAGTTCCAGACGGGCGCGCAGGCCTCGCTGCCCGACGACTGGAAGGGCGGGTTCCTGTGCCCATGCCACGGCTCCACCTTCGACATGGCCGGCCGTGTGTTCAAGAACAAGCCGGCCCCGGACAACCTGGAAGTGCCGCCCCACATGTACCTGTCGGAGACCCGCCTCCTGATCGGTGAAGACAAGGCTTGAGGGATACAAGAACATGGCCCACGAATTCAAGGAAATCTCCCCCAACGCCTCGGCTGGCGCGAAGGTCACCAACTGGTTCGAGAACCGGTTTCCGACCGCCTTCGATGCCTACCGCGTGCACATGTCGGAGTACTACGCGCCGAAGAACTTCAACTTCTGGTACATCTTCGGCTCGCTGTCGCTGCTGGTGCTGGTGATCCAGATCGTCACCGGGATCTTCCTGGTGATGCACTACAAGCCCGATGCGGCCAAGGCCTTCGAGTCGGTCGAGTACATCATGCGCGACGTGCCCTGGGGCTGGCTGATCCGCTACATGCACTCCACGGGGGCTTCGGCCTTCTTCGTGGTGGTCTATCTGCACATGTTCCGCGGGCTCATCTACGGCAGCTACCGCAAGCCGCGCGAGCTGGTGTGGGTGTTCGGCTGCGCGATCTTCCTGTGCCTGATGGCCGAGGCTTTCATGGGCTACCTGCTGCCCTGGGGCCAGATGTCGTACTGGGGCGCGCAGGTGATCGTGAACCTGTTCGCCGCGATTCCCTTCGTCGGCCCGGACCTGGCGCTGCTGATCCGCGGTGACTACGTGGTGGGCGATGCGACGCTGAACCGCTTCTTCAGCTTCCACGTGATCGCCGTGCCGCTGGTGCTGCTGGGCCTGGTGGTCGCCCACTTGCTGGCGCTGCACGACGTGGGCTCCAACAACCCCGACGGCGTGGAGATCAAGGGCCCCAAGGCGCCCAAGGATGCGAACGGCAAGCCGCTGGATGGCGTGCCCTTCCACCCTTACTACACGGTGCATGACATCTTCGGTGTCTGCGTGTTCCTGATGGCCTTCACGGCGGTGATCTTCTTCGCCCCCGAGTTCGGCGGCTACTTCCTCGAATACAACAACTTCATCCCGGCCGATCCGCTGAAGACGCCTGCGCACATCGCGCCGGTCTGGTACTTCACGCCGTTCTACTCGATGCTGCGCGCCATCACCAGCGAGATGATGTACGCGCTGATCCTGTGCGTGGTGGGTGGCGCCGTGCTGGCTTCGGTCAAGCTCAAGATCCCGAGCTTCATCAAGGCCGGTGCCGTGGTCGCCGCCCTGGTGGTGGCCGCGCTGATGCTGGCCATCGACGCCAAGTTCTGGGGCGTGGTGGTGATGGGTGGTGCCGTGATCATCCTGTTCTTCCTGCCATGGCTGGACTACAGCCCGGTCAAGTCGATCCGCTACCGTCCCGACTGGCACAAGTACCTGTACGGCATCTTCGTGCTCAACTTCCTGATCCTGGGTTACCTGGGTGTGCAGCCGCCGTCGCCGATCGGTGAGCGCGTCTCGCAGGTGGGTACGCTGTTCTACTTCGGCTTCTTCATCCTGATGCCCTGGTGGAGCCGCCTGGGCACGCCCAAGCCCGTGCCTGACCGTGTGACCTTTGCCGCGCACTGAGCGGGAGACAAGAACAATGAAGAAACTCATCCTCACGCTGATCGCAGCCCTGGGCATTGTTTCGGGTGCGCAGGCCGCCGAAGGCGGCATTGCCTGGGACAAGGCGCCCAACAAGACCAATGACCTGGCATCGCTGCAAAATGGCGCCAAGATCTTCGTCAACTACTGCCTGAGCTGCCACTCGGCGGCGTTCATGCGCTACAACCGCCTCAAGGACATCGGCCTGACCGAGCAGGAGATCAAGGACAACCTGCTGTTCGCGACCGACAAGGTCGGCGAGACCATGAAGGCGTCCATCGATCCCAAGCAGGCCAAGGAATGGTTCGGTGCCAACCCGCCCGACCTGACCGTGATCGCGCGTTCGCGCGCCGGCCATGGCGGCACGGGTGCGGACTACCTGTACACCTTCCTGCGCACCTTCTACCGCGACGAGACCAAGGCCACGGGCTGGAACAACCTGGCTTTCCCGAGCGTGGGCATGCCGCACGTGCTGTGGGAGATGCAGGGCGACCGCCGCCCGGTCTTCGAGGAGCACGAAAGCCATGGCCACAAGACCCAGGTCTTCAAGGGCTGGCAGCAGGTGACCCCTGGAACGGTGACGCCTTTGCAGTTCGAACAGAATATCGGCGATCTCGTGAGCTACCTGCAATGGATGGGTGAGCCCGCGCAGAACACCCGCATCCGCGTCGGTGTCTGGGTGCTGCTCTTCCTGGGTGTGTTCACGGTCATTGCCTGGAGACTGAACGCAGCGTTCTGGAAAGACGTCAAGTAACACGCCGGATCCACATGCCACACCCCTTCGCGGGGTGCGGCGGGGTCTTTACAGAGTGGGCGCTTTTGGCTCCCACTCTTTTGATTTTTAGGAGCCTCACACCATGATGGTGCTTTACTCGGGAACGACCTGTCCCTTCTCCCACCGCTGCCGCTTCGTCCTGTTCGAAAAGGGCATGGACTTCGAAATCCGCGATGTGGACCTGTACAACAAGCCCGAAGACATCAGCGTGATGAATCCCTACGGCCAGGTGCCCATCCTGGTCGAGCGCGACCTGATCCTGTACGAGTCGAACATCATCAACGAGTACATCGACGAGCGCTTCCCGCACCCGCAGCTGATGCCCGGTGACCCGGTGGACCGTGCCCGCGTGCGCCTGTTCCTGCTCAACTTCGAGAAGGAACTGTTCGTGCACGTGAACATCCTGGAGTCGCGCGCGACCAAGGGCAACGAGAAGGCGCTGGAAAAGGCACGCGCCCACATCCGTGACCGCCTGACGCAACTGGCACCCGTGTTCCTCAAGAACAAGTACATGCTGGGCGACAACTTCTCCATGCTGGATGTGGCCATTGCCCCGCTGCTGTGGCGCCTGGACTACTATGGCATCGACCTGAGCAAGAATGCCGCCCCGCTGCTCAAGTACGCCGAGCGCATTTTCTCGCGCCCTGCCTACATCGAAGCGCTGACGCCCTCCGAAAAGGTCATGCGCAAGTAATGCGCGTGCGCCATCGTCCGTCCCAGAACGCCTGCCTCTAGCCCATGAATGCCACGGAATCCACGTCCACACGCCCCTACCTGATCCGCGCCCTGTACGAATGGTGCACGGACAACGGGCTCACGCCCTATGTGGCGGTGCGGGTGGACGATTCCGTGCAGGTGCCGCGCGAGTATGTCAACGATGGCGAGATCGTGCTCAATATCAGCTACGACGCCACCAGTGCGCTGCAGCTGGGCAATGATTTCATCGAGTTCAAGGCCCGCTTTGGCGGCAAGCCGCGCGAGATCCTGGTGCCTGTGGGCCGGGTGATTGCGATCTATGCGCGCGAGAACGGGCAGGGCATGGCGTTTCCGCCGCCGGTGGACAACCTGGTGGGCGGCGCCCAGCCGCAGGGCGTTTCGGCCCCGGCTTCGGCGCCTGCCGAGCTGTCCCAGGTGCCGGTGGCCGTGCCCCCGACGGCCGCACCATCGCCCGGGGATGACCGGGTGGTCCACCTGGTGCCGGGGGAGTCCTCCTCCGCCGCAGATGGCGGGGATGGCAATCCACCGCGTCCATCGCCCTCCGGCGGTGGCAGCCGCCCAGCGCTCAAGCGCGTGAAATAGGGCGGCACACCCCCTGGTTCATTTTTCGGGCTGTTTTTGCAGGATAAAATCCAGCCTTCGCCGGTTTAGCTCAGTTGGTAGAGCACCCGCCTTGTAAGCGGTAGGTCATCAGTTCGATTCCGATAACCGGCACCATCTTTTGCCCCTTTTTTCGTCCATTCGCTGAGCCTGGCAGGGCATCGCCTGTTTTTCAGGTTTGAACTTTCAGCCGAATGGAGTTAACCTCCCACCCCCGGCTGCGCAAGTGCGCCTGCAATGCAGGCAGCAGTTGTCGGATCTTGGCCGCGGCGGCATTGCTCTTGACCAGCAGGCACCAGGTGGACCCATCGATGGGGCCCGCCTGGACGGACTGGCGCAGGCCGGCAGGTAACAACAATTCAATGGCCTTGAGCCGTTCGCTGGAGTCGCGTGTCAATGCGGTCAGCATGTGCAGCGTGGGGGATTCCGCGCTGGCTTGCTGCAGGGTGACGGCGTGGTGGCGGCGGGTCATGGGGATGCGCCGGTGGGCGTGGAGATGTCGTAGTGCACCTGATTATCACGGACGCCCGTTTGGCGCGCAGCCGCGCCATTCACCTTTCCGGGGCTCGCCTTCTGCTGGCGGGCCTGGTTCTTTCCCTGGGACTCATGGTCACGGCCGCTGGGCTCTACCACTGGGTCTTCCTCAAGGGCGCGCGCGAGGGCTGGCCAGTCTTCGGTACGCTGGTGCGCCTGGTGGTGAAGGACGAGTTCGCCGAGCGCGACCGCTTCATGCGCGTCAACCTCGATGCCATGGCCAAGCGCGTCGGAGAGATGCAGGCGCGCATGGTGCAGCTTGAGTCTCTGGGCGAGCGCGTGCTGGGCCTGGCCGGCATGCCTGCCACGGAGCTGCGCAGCGACGGACGCGGCGGCGCCTTGGTGAGTGCCCACAACCTGAGCATGGAAGAGCTGCAGGCCACGCTCGACGACCTGGAGCGCCTGACCAACCAGCGCGTGGACCTGATGACAGTGATGGAATCGCGCCTGTTCGACCAGCACATCCGCAAGAAGATGGTTCCCACGCATGCGCCTGTGGCGGGAAAGCAGCCCGGCTCTTCCTTCGGCTGGCGCATCGACCCGATCACCGGGCAGTCGGCCCTGCACACCGGGCTCGATTTCCAGGCGGACACCGGCACGGCCATCCTGGCCGCCGCCGGCGGCGTGGTCGTGACACAGGAATACCACTCCGCCTACGGCAACATGATCGAGGTGGACCATGGCAACCAGTTGGTGACACGCTATGCCCACGCCTCGCGTACCCTGGTAAAGCGAGGGGACATCGTCAAACGTGGGCAGAAGATCGCGGAGGTGGGCACCACCGGCCGCTCCACCGGACCGCACCTGCACTTCGAGGTGCTGGTGCAGGGGGTTTTCCAGGACCCGCAGAAGTTTCTCAGTGCCGGCAGCGCCGTCGCGGGAGGCCAGCTTGCCACGGCGCAAAGGCCGGGCCTGGTGGCGGCTTCCGGCAGTCCTGCTGCAGGCAGGTAAAATCGCGGGTCCGGCGTTCGCGGCCCTGGGTAGTGCAGTCCTTGCAATACCGGGCGGCGGACCCAACTGATCTCAATTCATCTTAGGGGTTTCGGTCGCTTCGCGCGCTGATTGCAGCGGGTGGGGCGGTCCTGTTCGCATGGCCACCAACTTCCTTACCAAACTATTCGGCAGCCGCAATGACCGGCTTCTCAAGCAGTACCGCAAGACGGTCTCCCGCATCAATGCGATGGAGCCCGACTACGAGAAGCTGACGGACGAGGCGCTTCGCGCCAAGACGCAGGAGTTCAAGGACCGGGTGGCCAAGGGCGAGTCGCTGGACGATATCCTGCCCGAGGCGTTTGCGGTGGTGCGCGAGGGCTCCAAGCGCATCATGAAGATGCGCCACTTCGACGTGCAATTGCTCGGTGGCATGGCGCTGCACTTCGGCAAGATCGCCGAAATGCGCACCGGCGAAGGCAAGACCCTGACCGCCACGCTGCCGGTGTACCTGAATGCGCTGTCCGACAAGGGCGTGCACGTGGTCACCGTGAACGACTACCTGGCCAACCGCGATGCGCAGTGGATGGGCCGGCTGTACAACTTCCTGGGCCTGACGGTGGGCATCAACCTGCCCAACATGCCCCGCGAGGAAAAGCAGGCCGCCTACCGCGCCGACATCACCTACGGCACGAACAACGAGTACGGTTTCGACTACCTGCGCGACAACATGGTCTACGAGGCCGCCGACCGCGTGCAGCAGGGCCTGAACTTCGCGATCGTCGACGAGGTGGACTCGATCCTGATCGATGAAGCGCGCACGCCCCTGATCATCAGCGGCCAGGCCGAAGACCACACGGCCATGTACATCGCCATGAACAAGGTGGTGCCGCTCCTGGTTCGCCAGGAAGGCGAAGCTGATCCGCGCACCGGCGAAGGCGTGACCAAGCCCGGCGACTTCACGCTCGACGAGAAGACCCACCAGGTGTTCCTGACCGAACAGGGCCATGAAAGCGCCGAGCGCATCCTGGCCAGCCACGGTCTGATCGCCGAAGGCGCCTCGGTGTACGACCCCGCCAACATCACGCTGATGCACCACCTGTACGCAGCGCTGCGTGCCAACCACCTGTACCACCGTGACCAGCACTACGTGGTGCAGAACGGCGAGATCGTGATCGTCGACGAATTCACCGGCCGCCTGATGTCGGGCCGCCGCTGGAGCGAAGGCCTGCACCAGGCTGTGGAAGCCAAGGAAGGCGTGAACATCCAGGCCGAGAACCAGACCCTGGCCTCGATCACCTTCCAGAACTATTTCCGCCTGTACAACAAGCTCGCGGGCATGACCGGCACGGCCGACACCGAAGCCTACGAGTTCCAGGAAATCTACGGCCTGGAAACCACGGTGATCCCGCCGAACCGCCCGAGCCGCCGCGACGACCAGCTCGACCGCGTCTACAAGACCACGCGCGAGAAATACGAAGCCGCGATCAAGGACATCCGCGAATGCCATGAGCGTGGCCAGCCAGTGCTGGTGGGCACGACGTCGATCGAGAACTCCGAGATTATCGACCAGTTGCTCAACAAGGAAGGCCTGCCACACCAGGTGCTCAACGCCAAGCAGCATGCCCGCGAGGCCGACATCGTGGCCCAGGCCGGGCGTGCCGGCATGATCACCATCGCCACCAACATGGCAGGGCGCGGTACCGACATCGTGCTGGGCGGCAACATCGAGAAGCTGATCGCTGCCGTCGAAGCCGACGAGGCGCTGGACGAGGCCGGTCGCGCGGCCCAGATCGCCCAGTTGCGCGCCGACTGGTCCGTGGACCACGAGAAGATCAAGGCCCTGGGTGGCCTGCGCATCATCGCCACCGAGCGCCATGAGTCGCGCCGCATCGACAACCAGCTGCGTGGCCGCTCGGGCCGCCAGGGCGATCCCGGCTCCTCGCGTTTTTACCTGAGCCTGGACGATTCGCTGATGCGCATCTTTGCGGGCGACCGCGTCAAGGCCATCATGGACCGCCTGAAGATGCCCGATGGCGAGGCCATCGAAGCGGGCATCGTGACCCGCAGCATCGAGTCGGCCCAGCGCAAGGTGGAAGCGCGCAACTTCGACATCCGCAAGCAATTGCTGGAATACGACGACGTGGCCAACGACCAGCGCAAGGTGATCTACCAGCAGCGCAACGACATCCTCGATGCCTCGGAGCTGTCGGACGTGATTGCCGCCATGCGCGACGACTGCATGACCGATCTGGTGCGCCAGTACGTGCCTGCCGAGTCGGTGGAAGAGCAATGGGATATCCCCACGCTGCAGAAGGTGCTGGCCGACGAATGGCAGGTCGACATCGACCTCAAGGCCATCGTAGAGGGTGCGAGCGCCATCACCGACGACGAGATCCTGGAAAAGGTGGTGCAGGCCGCCCAGGCCGCGTTCGAGGCCAAGGTGGAGCAGGTCGGCCGCGAGAACTTCACGCAGTTCGAACGCGTGGTGCTGCTGCAGAACTTCGACTCCAACTGGCGCGACCACCTGAGCTCGCTCGACTACCTGCGCCAGGGCATCCACCTGCGCGGCTATGCGCAAAAGCAGCCCAAGCAGGAGTACAAGCGCGAAGCCTTCGAGCTGTTCCGCCAGTTGATCGACCAGGTCAAGAACGAAGTCACCAAGGTGCTGATGACCGTGCAGGTGCAGTCGCAGGCCCAGCTCGATCAGGCCGCGCAGGACATGGAAAGCCGGGCCGAGAGCATTGCCAACGTGACCTACACGGCGCCCACCGAGACCGGCGAGGTGGAAACCACGCTGGAGCAGCGCCAGGCCACAGGTGCCCGCGAGCTGCCCTTGCCCGAAGGCGTGCGCGTGTCGCGCAACGACCCTTGTCCTTGCGGCAGCGGCAAGAAGTACAAGGCGTGCCACGGCAAGCTGGCCTGATCTTCTGACGTACACAACACGGGCTTCGGCCCGTGTTTTCATTGGCGCGCCACGGTTTTCCGGATAATCGGACGCAAGTTTTCCTTCAAGAAAGAGCTTCTCCCATGCCCGTCCATCTTCTTGCCCCCGTTGCCGCCGATCTGCATGCGATTGCCGGTGTTCGTATTGGTGTTGCCGAAGCCGGTGTCCGCAAGGCCAACCGCAAGGATCTCACGGTGTTCCTGATCGACGAGGGCGCCAGCGTGGCAGGGGTGTTCACCCAGAACCGTTTTTGCGCTGCGCCGGTGCAAGTCGGCCGCGAGCACCTGGCGGGCGGCCAGGCGATTCGCGCGATGGTGATCAATACCGGCAATGCCAACGCCGGCACCGGTGCCGACGGCCTGGCGCGTGCCCGTGCCACCTGCGTGGCCATGGCACGCCAGCTGAACGTGGCGCCCGAGCAGGTGCTGCCGTTCTCCACCGGCGTGATCATGGAGTCGCTGCCGGTGGACCGCATCGAGGCCGGCCTGCCAGCGGCCATCGCCGATGCGCAGCCCGACCACTGGGCCCGCGCCGCCGAAGGCATCATGACCACCGACACGCTGCCCAAGGCCTTTTCGGCCCAGGTGCAGATTGCGGGCACGACGGTGTCCATCACCGGCATCAGCAAGGGCGCTGGCATGATCCGTCCGAACATGGCCACGATGCTGGGCTTCATGGCCACGGATGCGGCGGTGCACCCCTCGGTGATGCAGCAACTGGCGCGCGAACTGGCCGATGGCTCGTTCAACCGCGTGACGATCGACGGCGACACATCGACCAACGATTCCTTCGTGGTCGTGGCCACGAACAAGGCGGCGCATCCCCCCATCACCGACCTGGCCAGTGCCGAAGGCAAGGCTTTGCAGGCCGCCATGCTGCAGGTGGCGCAGAAGCTGGCCCAGGCCATCGTGCGCGACGGCGAAGGTGCCACCAAGTTCATCACGGTGCGTGTTGAAGGCGGCAAGACCGGCGACGAGTGCCGCAAGGTGGCCTATGCCATCGCCCATTCGCCCCTGGTCAAGACGGCCTTCTTCGCCAGTGACCCGAACCTGGGCCGCATCCTGGCAGCCGTGGGCTACGCTGGCATCGACGACCTGGACCAGACCGGGATCGATCTGTACCTGGACGACGTGCATGTGGCCGTGAAGGGGGGGCGCAACCCGGCCTACCGCGAGGAAGACGGCCAGCGCGTGATGAAGCAAAGCGAGATCACCGTGCGCGTGCTGCTGGGCCGGGGTGATGCGGTCGACACCGTGTGGACCTGCGACTTCAGCCATGAATACGTGACCATCAACGCGGACTATCGTTCCTGAACACGCGAGCCACTGGCACATGAACCAAGCACTGGAACACCTGATCGCGCGCGCGGAGCAACTGATCACCCGCATCGAGGCGGCCTTGCCACAGCCGCTGTCCGCGCCCGACTGGACGGCCTCGATCGCCTGGCGCTACCGCAAGCGCAGCAGTGGCCACGGCACGTTGGAGCCCGTGCGCCACGTGGCGGCCATGGCCCTGGGCGAGCTCAAGGAGATCGATGGCCAGAAGGACAAGATCGAGCGCAACACGCGCCAGTTCGTGCAGGGCAAGCCGGCCAACAACGTGCTGCTCACGGGCGCGCGCGGCACGGGCAAGTCCTCGCTGATCAAGGCCTGCCTGAATGCCTATGCGCCAGAGGGCCTGCGCCTGATCGAGGTGGACAAGGCCGACCTGACCGATCTGCCCGACATCGTGGACGTGGTTTCGGCCCGACCCGAGAAGTTCATCGTCTTCTGCGACGACCTGAGCTTCGAAGAGGGAGAGCCGGGCTACAAGGCGCTCAAGTCCATTCTCGATGGATCGGTGGCCGCGGCAACGCCGAACGTGCTGATCTATGCCACCAGCAACCGCCGCCACCTGCTGCCCGAGTACATGGCCGAGAACCTGACCTACACGCACAGTGAGGATGGTGAAGTGCACCCGGGCGAGGTGGTCGAGGAAAAGATCTCTCTGTCGGAACGCTTTGGCCTGTGGGTAAGCTTCTACCCGTTCAGCCAGGACGAGTACCTGGCCATCGCGGCGCAGTGGCTCTCGTCGCTGGGCGTGAATGCCCAGGACATCGCTGCGGCGCGCCCCCAGGCCCTGGTGTGGGCGCTGGAGCGCGGTTCGCGCAGCGGCCGCGTGGCCTACCAGTTCGCGCGCGACTACGCGGGGCGCCAGGGTGGCTGAGCCCGTGGCCGGCGAGGCAGTGGTGCGCAAGCACACCGAGGTGGCGGTGGGCATTTTAGTGCGCCCGGACGGCGCGCTGCTGCTGTCCACCCGGCCACCCGGCAAGCCCTATGCGGGCTACTGGGAGTTTCCGGGGGGCAAGCTGGAGGTGGGCGAAACGGTGGAGCAGGCCCTGCGGCGCGAACTGGTCGAGGAGTTGGGCGTGAGCATCGGGCCTGCCGAGGTCTGGAAGGTCACCGAGCACGACTACCCGCATGCGCTGGTGCGCCTGCACTGGTGCAAGGTGCACGCCTGGACGGGGGAATTCGAGATGCGCGAAGGCCAGGAGATGGCCTGGCAGCAGTTGCCGCTGGACGTCAGCCCCGTCTTGCCGGGGGCCTACCCGGTCCTGCAATGGCTGTCTGAGGAGCGCGGCCAGGTGTTCGTGGCGCCGGAACTTCCGAAGTCCTGACGTAGAGGGCCCCGATCAGCGGCTCAGTGCTGCAGCTTGGGGTCACCGTACTGGGCATCTGCCGGCGGTGCTTCGGCGGGCATGCGGAAATCTTCGCTGGCCCAGGCGCCCAGGTCCACCTGTTTGCAGCGTTCGCTGCAGAACGGCCGGTAGGCATTGGTGGGGCTGTAGATACTGTCGCCGCCGCAGGTGGGGCAGACGACGGTGCGGGCTGTGGTGCTGCCAGGGGGTGTTTTTGGGGCCATGGTGGGCGTCTCCTTCACGCGCACAGGGTCAGTTCGAACGCGGCATCCTCCGCACAGGAGTGCAGGCGGCCATCGGCCTCCTGGCGCATCAGCCGTACCGAGACGATCAGGCGGTTGCCGCTGATTTCGGGAATGAGTCCCAGCGACGGGTCCATGCGCAGGCGCAGCAGCTGGAAGGTGCGGCCCTGGGGCAGATTCTGCTGGAACTGGCCCCGTTCGGCGGCCACCTTCTGCGGCACGCCCGAGTCGCGCAGCAGCTTGAGCAGCACGTAGATGGACTCGGCCATGGGCGCCAGGGTCGATGCCCATTCCTGCAGGGCGCTCTGGCGGTAGGCCACGTCGCGGTGCTGCCAAGCGTAGTAGGCGGGCAGATCGAAGCCGCAGGTACCACCGGGGATGCCGACGCGGCTGCGGATGCTCATCAGCCAGTCGTTCTCGGTGAGGGCATGGCCGGACTTGCCGCTCTGGGTGTTCAGGGCCGTGAAGCAGTGGTCGAGCTGCGCGATCACTGCGTCCAGGGCTGTTTCCGAGATCGACGGGTTGCCACGGTAGCTGTCGAGCTGGTGCTTGTGCTTTTCGATGTCCTTGAGCACGTCCGATTTCAAGTCGGCCCGTGCCGCCACGTCCATGATCTCGAAGATCGTGACCAGTGCGAAATGGTGGTCCAGGGCGTGTGAGCGCGGGATCAGTTCGCCGAGCCGGCGAAACAGCTGCTCCAGACGCAGGTACGTTCTGAGGCGCTCGTTGAAAGGGTATTCGTAAAGGATCACGCTGGCGGGTTCCCGGGGCTCTCAGGGGTGTTCTGTGGCACCGTTGGCGTGCACCCTGCAAAAACGGGGCGCAACAGGCTGCGCGTGCATCATAGCCCGAACAGCCGCCCCAGCTGCACGGCCTGGGCCTGCAATTGCGTCAATGTGCAGAGTGGGCCGTTGTGTACCACCGCATCGGCCGCACCCCTGCGCACGGCGCGGCTGGCCTGGTGCGACAGGATGGCCTGAACGGCCTCGCGCGTGAGGCCGCTGCGCCGGACCACGCGCTCGATCTGGGTTTCTGGCGGGCAGTCGATCACCACCACGGCATCGAGTTGCCGGGCCCAGCGCCCGGATTCCACCAGCAGGGGGATGTCGTGCACGATCAGCTGCTTTCCGTCCTGCAACGCCTGGCGGGCTTCGTCGGCGCTGTGCTGTGTGACCAGCGGGTGCACGATGGATTCGAGGCGCACCCGTGCACCGCCGTCGGAGAAGGCCAGGGTGCGCATGCGGGCCCTGTCGAGCGCTCCGGTGGCGTCGACATAGTCGGCACCGAAGGCCTGCCGGATCGCTTCGATGGCCGCGCCTCCCGGGCCTGTCACGCTGCGTGCGATCTGGTCGGCATCGATCAGCGCCGCCCCCAACGACGCCAGCAACTGGCCAAAGGTGCTCTTGCCGCTGCCGATGCCTCCGGTCAGGCCGATGCGCATGGCTTACAGCCCCAGACGGCCCAGCACTGCCTGGAGAATGGCTTCAGGGGTGAAGACCATCGAAGCCAGCCCCGCACCGACCAGGAAGGGGCCGAAAGGAACGTAGCCGCCTTCACGCAACTGGTTTCGGAATTTCAGGGCCAGACCTACGACAGCCCCGATCACCGAAGCCATGAGGATGATCGGTACCAGGGCCTGCCAGCCAAACCAGGCACCGAGCGCGGCGAACAGCTTGAAGTCGCCGTAGCCCATGCCTTCCTTGCCGGTAGCCAGCTTGAAACCCCAGTACACGAGCCACAGGGACAGATAGCCAGCGGCGGCACCCGTCACCGAGGCCGCCACGGGAACGCCTGTCCAGCCGAGCGTCGAAGCAATCAATCCCGCCCACAGCAAGGGCAGGGTGATGTCGTCGGGGAGCAAGGTGGTGTCCCAGTCGATCATGGCAAGCGCCACCATTGCCGCGGCAAACCCGCACCAGACAAGGGTGGGGGCCGATAGCCCGCCCCAATGGCCCAGAAAGGCAAACAGGCCTGCCGTGCCCAATTCCACCAAGGGGTAGCGCAGGCTGATGTGCACTCCACAGGACGAGCATTTGCCACGCAGGAACAGGTAGCTCAGAACAGGGATGTTTTCATACCACTGCACCATGTGCCCACACGCCTGGCAGCGCGAGCGGGGGACCATGAGGTTGAAGGGTTCTGCCGGGGGGGGCTGCGGCTGCGCATCGTCCGCTGTGCCGGTGGATTCCAGCGCTGCCCGTTCTGCGGCGTAGGCGGCCACCTCCGCATTCCATTGCCGCTCCATCATCTTGGGCAGCCGGTAGATCACCACATTCAGGAAGCTGCCGATCAACAAGCCCGTCACGCCGACCAGCGCGGCGCTCCACCACGGATCCAAGACCATTAGACGACTTGGCCGAGCTTGAAGATGGGCAGGTACATCGACACCACGATCCCGCCGATCAGGGTGCCCAGAAACACGATGATGATGGGTTCCATCAGGCTCGAGAGCCCGGCAACCATTTCATCCACCTCGGCTTCGTAGAAATCCGCAGCCTTGCCCAGCATGTGGTCGATAGAGCCGGATTCTTCACCGATGGCGCACATCTGGATCACCATTGATGGAAAGATATTCGCATTGCCCATGGCTGCCGTGAGGCTGGTGCCCGTGGAGACCTCCTGCTGGATCTTTTCGGTGGCCACTGCGTAGACCGAGTTGCCGGAGGCCCCACCAACGGAGTCAAGTGCTTCAACCAGTGGGACACCGGCAGCAAACATCGTGGCCAAGGTCCGTGTCCAGCGGGCCACGCAGGATTTGTCTATCAATGCGCCAAAAATGGGAATCTTCAGCAAGACCCGGTCCATGAATTTCTGCATCTTTTCGTTGCGGCGCCACGCCTCCATGAAGAAATAGAAGCCCCCACCTATGACGCCGAAGATCAACCACCACCATTTGACAAAGACGTCGCTGATGCCCATTACGAGGAGGGTGGGAGCTGGCAGATCTGCTCCGAAAGATGAAAAAACTTCCTTGAAGGCGGGAATCACGAAAATCATGATCACCGTGACCACCACAAATGCCACGATCATCACGGAGATGGGATACATGAGCGCGGATTTGATCTTGGACTTGATCGCCTCCGTTTTTTCCATGTAGGTGGCCAACCGATCCAGCAACGCTTCCAGAATACCGGCAGCTTCACCGGCTTCCACGAGATTGCAGTACAGGGAGTCGAAGTACAGCGGGTGCTTGCGAAACGCCGCATTCAGCGACGTCCCCGTCTCTACATCAGTACGGATATCGTTGAGCAGCTTGGTCACGCTCGCATTGGTGTTGCCGCGACCAACGATGTCGAACGACTGCAGCAAGGGTACACCGGCCTTCATCATGGTGGCCAACTGGCGCGTGAACAGGGCAATATCCTTGGGCTTGATCTTCTTGCCCGACTTCATCCGCCGCTTCTTGATCTTGGTCGGGAACACGCCCTGGCGACGCAGTGTGGCCTGGACCTGGTTTTCACCCCCCGCACGGATTTCGCCGCGCACGATCTTTCCGGCCCGGTCCTTGCCTTCCCATTCGAAGACGAAATCCTTGATGTCCTTCGATGCTGCTGCAGTCGCCATGGTATTCCCCGTCGCTATTCTGTAGTGTTTATTCGTTGGTCACGGCCAGGACTTCTTCGAGGGAAGTCTGCCCCAGCTTGGCCTTGTACAGTGCCGCGTCGCGCAGGGATCGCACGCCCTCGCTCCTGGCCTGCTCGGCGATCTCAAGAGCGCTGCCGTCGCGCAGAATGATCCGCTGGATTTCTTCGGTGATGGGCATGACCTGGTAGACCCCTACGCGGCCCTTGTAGCCGTTGTTGCAGGCAGAGCATCCAACGGGCCGGTAGGTCACCCAGGAGCCATCGAGCTCGTCCTCGGAGTAGCCTGCATCTACCAGGGCCTCGTGTGGAATGTCTGCGGGCACCTTGCACAGGGGGCAGAGCCGACGCGCCAGGCGCTGCGCGGTGATCAGGATGACGCTGGAGGCGATGTTGAACGGGGCAATCCCCATGTTGCGCATCCGTGTCAGTGTCGTGGGCGCATCGTTGGTGTGCAGCGTGGACAGCACCAAGTGACCGGTCTGGGCGGCCTTGATTGAGATGTCGGCCGTTTCCAGATCGCGGATTTCCCCCACCATGATGATGTCGGGATCCTGGCGCAGAAAGGACTTGAGCGCTACGGCAAAGGTCAGGCCGGCCTTGTCGTTGACATTGACCTGATTCACTCCGGGCAGGTTGATTTCCGAGGGATCTTCCGCCGTGGCGATGTTCACGCCCGGCTTGTTGAGCAGGTTCAGGCAGGTGTACAGCGACACCGTCTTGCCCGAGCCAGTGGGACCAGTCACCAGAATCATGCCGTAGGGCCGGCTGATGGCGTCCAGCAGGCGCGCCTTCTCTTCAGGCTCGTAGCCGAGTGCATCGATACCCAATTTGGCACTGGACGGATCCAGAATACGGATCACGATCTTCTCACCAAACAGCGTGGGCAAGGTGCTCACGCGAAAATCGATGACCCGGTCGGGACCGATCTTCAGTTTCATCTTTCCGTCCTGCGGCACGCGCTTTTCGGAAATGTCCATGCGCGAGATCACCTTGATGCGCGAGGCCAGCTTGTCCTTGATGGCAATCGGAGGCGATGTGATTTCACGCAATTCACCGTCAATGCGAAATCGCACGCGGTACTGGTGTTCATAGGGTTCAAAATGCAGATCGGATGCCCGCATATTGAACGCATCGAGCAGCATCTTGTGCAGAAACTTGACGACCGGAGCATCCTCGACGTCAGAGGCGCCAACATCGGCCGGATCGGCCGCTTCCTCAATCGGGACGTCATCAAACTCAAAATCGCCCCCGCTGGTCATGCTCTCCATCGACTCGCTCGTCGATTTCGTACTGCTTTCTACCAGCCGATTCAGTTTGTCATATTCGGCAATAATCCAGTCCACCCCCATCTGGGTCGTGAACTTGATTTTCTCGGCAGCCTCCTGGTCCGTGGGATCGGCGGTCGCAACGATCAGGCGGTTGTTGCGCTTGCTCAGCACCACGACCCGGTAGGACTGGCAGATTTTTACGTCCAGCAAGTCCTTGGGTAGCCGCAAAGGGTCGATGGCTTCCAGGTCCAGCAACGGTGCGCCAAATACAGCGGATACGGTGTGGGCCAGGTCGGTCGCGGACACGACCCCTGAGCCCGTTAACTCCGCAATAAAACTGGTCCGGCTGACTTGTGACTTTTTGTAAATATCCTCGGCTGCCTTTTGGGTCAGCTTTCCCGCAGACATCAACGCCCGGCCCAAGCCTGGAAGGGCTATTGCAGGTGTTTCTTTCTGAGCAGTATCTACAGCAGCCATGTAACCGGTAATGTGTTAGGAGTTGAGCAGCAAGCCATCCTATCATCGCCTATTGGCAAAGACCTGTACAGCATCGCATATTGGCGCCTGAACCACAGTTCACACTGGTTTTGTGGGGTGTCGGGCCACCATGGGGCAGTGGTCGGGGTGAGAGGATTCGAACCTCCGGCCTCTACGTCCCGAACGTAGCGCTCTACCAGGCTAAGCTACACCCCGTGTGGCGCCCGTGGGGCGCGGGGACCTGCGGGTCGCATGGGGGCGGGCCTATGCGCGGCGGTCCAGCAATTGAGAAGCCAAGTGTAGCAAACCGGCGGTGTATTCGTTGTCCGGAAAAGCTCCCAGGGCGGCGATGGCCCGGCGTGCTTCTGAAATGGCCGCGACCCGGGTGACTTCCAGCGCGCCGGTGTCCCGCACGATGCCGACGATGGTGGGCAGTTGCTCGGTGGAGCCTTGCTCAATGGCCTCGCGGATGATGGCCGCCTGCGCCGCCGTGCCGCGCTGCATGGCCGCAATCAGTGGCAGGGTGGACTTGCCTTCGCGCAGATCGTCCCCGAGGTTCTTGCCCATCTCGCTGGCATTGCCGTCGTAGTCGAGCACGTCGTCGATGATCTGGAAAGCGGTTCCCAGGGCCTGTCCGTACATGGCGCAGGCTTCTTCAAGCTCGGCCGGGCTGCCCGCCAGGACCGCGCCCAGGCGTGCGCTGGCCTCGAAGAGCTTGGCGGTCTTGGAGCGGATCACGCGCAGGTAGCCCTCCTCGTCCAGCGAGGCGTCGTGCATGTTCATGAGCTGCTGCACTTCGCCCTCGGCGATCACGTTGGTGGCCTCCGAGAGGATCTCCATGACCCGCATGCTGCCGGTCTCCACCATCATCTGGAAGGATCGCGTGTGCAGGAAGTCGCCCACCAGCACGCTGGCAGGGTTGCCGAAGGTCTCGTTGGCCGTTGCACGGCCGCGCCGCAGGGTGGATGCATCCACGACGTCGTCGTGCAGCAGTGTGGCGGTGTGGATCAACTCCACCACTGCCGCCAGGCCGAAGCGATGCGCGCCGCGGTAGCCCAGCGCGCCACACACCAGCAGCAGCAGCGCGGGGCGCAGGCGCTTGCCACCCGCCGCGATGATGTATTGCGAAATCTGCGCGACCAGGGGGACGGAGGAGGTGAGGCGTGCAGCAATCACCCGGTCCACCTCCTGCATGTCGGCGGCGATGAGCGTGAGTGCGGGCGTGGCGGCTGTTTGGGAGTGGTCAGTCAAGATAGGAGCGCTCGGAGTGCAGCGGATTATAGGAACGGCCGTGGCCTTCCTCGCGCCGCGGTACGCCAGGTTCGTTGCGGATGTCGCTGTCTTGCTACGATCCGCGCCCTATGCTAAACTAGTGGGCTCTGCAGAAATTCGTCTGCGGAACTCATATCAAGAGGTCAACATGTACGCGGTCATAAAAACCGGCGGCAAGCAGTATCGCGTTGCTTCCGGCGAAAAAATTAAAGTAGAACAGATTGCTGCGGACGTAGGCCAGGAGATTGTGATCGACCAGGTTCTGGCTGTCGGCAACGGCGTTGAACTGAAGGTTGGCACGCCCCTGGTGTCCGGTGCAACGGTCAAAGCCACTGTGGTGGCGCACGGCAAGCACGACAAAGTGCACATCTTCAAGATGCGCCGTCGCAAGCACTATCAGAAACGTCAAGGTCACCGTCAGCAGTTCACCGAACTGCAAATCGGCGTGATCGCGGGTTAATAGGGAGCTGATGTCATGGCACAGAAAAAAGGCGGCGGCTCTACGCGAAACGGACGTGACTCCAAGCCAAAGATGCTGGGTGTCAAGGCGTTCGGTGGTGAACTGATCAGTGCTGGCTCCATCATCGTGCGCCAGCGCGGTACGCGTTTCCATCCCGGTACCAACGTGGGCGTGGGCAAGGACCACACCCTGTTCGCACTGGTGGACGGCCACGTATCGTTCGGCACCAAGGGTGCACTGTCCAAGTCGACAGTCAATGTGACGGCCGCCTGAGGGGTTTCACCCCGGCAGCTAACAAAGCCCCGCCTTGTCGGGGCTTTGTTGTTTGGACAGCCTGGTAGTTCCTGCTAACGCGTTCTGTCGGCGTCCCGCACGCCCCTCGAAAAGAGCAAAGCCCTGCTGCTCCTTCACCGGTGATTTTCTTGCGCAGCGCTCTTTTGTAAACTGGATACCCATGAAGTTCGTCGATGAAGCCTATATTGACATTGCCGCCGGTGATGGTGGCAATGGCTGCGTGTCGTTCCGGCACGAAAAATACAAGGAGTTCGGCGGCCCCAATGGGGGCGACGGCGGCCGGGGCGGGCATGTGTTCGCCGTGGCGGACCCCAACCTGAACACCCTCGTCGATTTCCGCTACTCGCGCCGGCACGAGGCCAAGCGCGGCGAGCACGGCATGGGCTCGGACATGTTCGGTGCCGCTGGCTCGGACATCACGCTCAAGGTGCCTGTGGGCACCATCTTCACCGACGCCGAAACCGGCGAGGTGCTGTACGAGCTGCTCAATCCGGGCGAGGTGGTCACCATTGCCAAGGGTGGCGACGGCGGCTTCGGCAACATGCGCTTCAAGAGCGCCATCAACCGTGCGCCGCGCCAGAAGACGCCCGGCTGGCCCGGCGAGAAGAAGAACCTCAAGCTGGAGCTCAAGGTGCTGGCCGACGTCGGTCTGCTGGGCATGCCCAATGCCGGCAAGTCCACCTTCATCACTGCCGTGTCCAATGCGCGGCCAAAGATTGCGGACTACCCCTTCACGACCCTGCATCCCAATCTGGGTGTGGTGCGCGTGGCGCCCGAGCAGAGCTTCGTGATCGCCGACATCCCGGGTCTGATCGAGGGGGCCTCCGAGGGGGCGGGCCTGGGCCACCAGTTCCTTCGCCACCTGCAGCGCACCCGCCTGCTGCTGCACATCGTGGACCTGGCGCCGTTCGACGACGCGGTCGACCCGGTGGCGCAGGCCAAGGCCATCGTGGGCGAGCTCAAGAAGTACGACCAGCAACTGCACGACAAACCGCGCTGGCTGGTGCTCAACAAGCTGGACATGGTGCCGGCGGAAGAGCGTGAGCAGCGCGTGAAGGACTTCGTCAAGCGCTTCAAGTGGAAGGGCCCGGTGTTCCAGATCTCCGCGCTCACCCGCGAAGGCTGCGAGCCGCTGATCCATGCCATTTACCGGCATGTGCAGACGCAACAGCGCGTTGAAAACACGCCCGAGGAAATCGATCCGCGCTTTGCGGGTGATGCGCCCGACTGAAAGCCGGGCAGCATGGCCCTAGGGCCCCCAGACAACAATGCACTGATGGCAGCCGTCCTGGCCGCCCAGCGACAGAGGCAAAAGAAGCAAAAATGGTTTCCAGTGTGCTGCGGGATGCCCGCCGAATCGTCGTCAAGGTAGGCTCCAGCCTGGTCACCAACGAAGGGCGGGGCCTCGATGAGGCGGCCATCGGCGAGTGGAGCCGGCAACTCGCTGCGCTGGTGCGCGGCGAGGGCGGTGGGGCGCCGCGCGAGGTGATCATGGTCTCCAGCGGCGCCATTGCCGAGGGCATGAAGCGCCTGGGCTGGACCACCCGCCCCCATGAGGTGCACGAGCTGCAGGCTGCCGCCGCCGTCGGCCAGATGGGGCTGGCCCAGATGTACGAGACCAAGCTGCGTGAGCAGGGCATGGGCAGCGCCCAGGTGCTGCTCACCCATGCCGATCTGGCCGACCGCGAGCGCTACCTCAACGCCCGCTCCACCTTGCTCACCCTGCTGCGCCTGGGCGTGGTGCCGGTGATCAACGAGAACGACACGGTGGTCAACGACGAAATCAAGTTCGGCGACAACGACACCCTGGGCGCGCTCGTGGCCAACCTGGTGGAGGCCGACGCCCTTGTCATCCTCACCGACCAGAAGGGCCTGTACACCGCCGATCCCCGCCGTGACCCCGCCGCGCAGTTCGTGCACGAGGCCAAGGCGGGAGACCCCGCGCTCGAAGCCATGGCCGGCGGCGCCGGCTCCAGCATCGGCCGGGGCGGCATGATCACCAAGATCCTGGCGGCCAAGCGCGCAGCCGGTTCGGGCGCCTCCACCGTCATCGCCTGGGGGCGTGAGCAGGACGTGCTGCTGCGCTTGGTCAAGGGCGAGGCCCTGGGCACCCTGCTGGTGGCGCAGACGCAAAAGAAACAGGCCCGCAAGCAATGGATGGCCGACCACCTGCAACTGCGTGGTGCCGTGCTTGTCGATGCCGGAGCCGCTGCCAAGGTGCGCGACGAAGGCAAGAGCCTGCTGCCCATCGGCATGACGGCTGTCGAGGGTGATTTCTCGCGCGGCGACGTCATCGCCGTGCGCGACCTGGCTGGGGTGGAGATCGCCCGGGGCCTGGCCAACTACGCCAGCGCCGAGGCACGCCTGCTGTGCCGCAAGTCCTCATCAGAGTTCGAGCGCCTGCTCGGCTATGTGGCCGAGGCCGAGATGGTGCACCGCGACAACATGGTGCTCACCATCGCGTGAGGGTGGACCATGCCGAGGCCCTACCCGGCTGCGGGCATGGCACTCGCTCGGCGCGTGCGCCGGGGCCGGGTTACTTGAGAGGGGGCGGGGCGCTGCTGGCCACCACCGGCTCCGGGGAGGAAACGGGCAAGCCCTCCAGCCCCATGGGTCGGCTGCTCTGCGGATCGGGGTCGAAACTGGCGCCCGGCGGAAGCTCCATGCCCGGATTCACCAGCAGTGAGCCGGTGCGGAACATGGCGCTGCCCGCATGCTCGCCATCGCGCGCGCGCATGCCGCTGCGCAGGTAGCGGTTGCGCTGCTCGTTGCGGGGCAGGAAACGCGCCAGCTCTGTCAGCGCCATTTCGTAGACGCCGCGCTTGAACTCCACCACCACGTCCAGCGGCACCCAGTAGTCGTTCCAACGCCAGGCGTCGAACTCCGGATGGTTGGTGGCACGCAGGTTCAGATCCCAGTCGTGTCCGACCAGTTGCAGCAGATACCATATCTGCTTCTGGCCCTTGTAGTGTCCGCGCGCATCGCGGCGGATGTACCGGTCAGGCACCTCATAGCGCAACCAGTCCCGTGTCCGGGCCACCAAGCGCACATGGTTGGGGTGCAGGCCCACTTCTTCGTGCAGCTCCCTGAACATGGCCTGTTCCGGGGTTTCCCCCCGGTCGATGCCACCCTGTGGGAACTGCCAGCTGTGGGTGCGGATGCGTTTGCCCCAGAACACCTGGTTCTTCTGGTTGAGCAGGATGATGCCGACGTTCGGCCGAAAGCCGTCCCGGTCAAGCATAATCAAACCCCAAATTTTTAAACTGTGTCCATTATGCACGGCGCTTTGAGCGCAGCAAGTGGGCTGCACCCAGACGCCCTCTGCCGAAGCCGATGAAAGCCTCCCAATTCTTTATTTCCACCCTCAAGGAAGCGCCTGCCGACGCCGAGGTGGTCAGCCACCAGTTGATGACGCGGGCCGGCCTGATCAAGAAGCTGGGTGCCGGCATCTACAACTACATGCCCATGGGCCTGCGCGTGGTGCGCAAGGTCGAGGCCATCGTGCGCGAGGAAATGAACCGTGCCGGCGCTGTGGAGCTCGCCATGCCTGTGGTACAGCCGGCCGAGCTCTGGCAGGAGACGGGCCGCTTCGAAAAGATGGGCCCTGAGCTGCTGCGCATCCAGGACCGCCATGGCCGCGACTTCGTCATCCAGCCCACCAGCGAAGAAGTGATCACTGACATCGCTCGCCAGGAACTGCGCAGCTACAAACAGTTGCCAAAGAATTTCTACCAGATCCAGACGAAATTCCGTGACGAGCGCCGTCCCCGCTTCGGCCTGATGCGCGGGCGCGAATTCACCATGAAGGACGCCTACAGCTTCGACCGTGACCAAGCTGCCGCCAAGGCGAGCTACCAGGTCATGGCCCAGGCCTACCGCCGCATCTTCGACCGCTTCGGCCTGACCTACCGTGCCGTGGCCGCCGACAGCGGTGCCATCGGCGGCGACCTGAGCGAAGAATTCCAGGTGATCGCCGCCACCGGCGAAGACGCCATCGTCTACTGCCCCGGCAGCGACTACGCCGCCAACATGGAAAAGGCCGAGGCCCTGGCGCCCACCGGCCCGCGTGGTGCCGCCAGCCAGGCGCTCACCAAGACCCCCACGCCCGGCAAGAGCACCTGCGCCGATGTGGCCCAACTGCTCAACGTACCGCTGAACACCACCGTCAAGTCCCTGGTGCTGGCCACCGACGAGACCAACGAAGCGGGCGAAATCGTCAAGACCCAGGTCTGGCTGCTGCTGCTGCGCGGCGACCACGACATGAACGAGATCAAGGCCGGCAAGGTGCCGGGCCTGGCGGGCTTCCGATTCGCCACCCTTGGCGAGATCGAAGAGCACTTCGGCTGCAAGCCCGGCTACCTGGGCCCCCTGGGTCTCAAGAAGCCCGTGAAGACCGTGGTCGACCGCGACGTGGCGCTCATGGCCGACTGGATCTGCGGCGCCAACGAGGCCGATTTCCACATGACCGGCGTCAACTGGGGCCGTGACCTGCCCGAGCCCGACGCTGTGGCCGACCTGCGCAACGTCGTGGCGGGCGATGCCTCGCCCGACGGCAAGGGGGAACTGGCCATCGAGCGCGGCATCGAAGTGGGCCATGTGTTCTACCTCGGTACGAAGTACAGCCGCGCCATGAACGCCACCTTCCTGGACGAGAACGGCAAGCCCCAGCCGCTGGAGATGGGCTGCTACGGCATCGGCATCACGCGCCTGCCCGCTGCCGCCATCGAGCAGAACCATGACGAGCGCGGCATCATCTGGCCCGACGCCATCGCCCCCTTCACCGTTGTCATCTGCCCCATCGGCATGGACCGCAGCGAAGAGGTCAAGGTCGCTGCCGAAAAGCTGTACGCCGAATTTTTGGCGGCCGGCGTCGACGTGCTGCTGGACGACCGTGGCGAGCGCCCCGGTGCCATGTTCGCCGACTGGGAGTTGATCGGCGTGCCCCACCGCGTGGTGATCGGCGACCGCGGCCTCAAGGAAGGCCAGGTCGAGTACCAGCACCGCCGCGACAGCGCTGCCACCAAGGTGGCGATCACCGACATCTGGGCCCACGTGAAGGGCCGCATGGCGGTATGAACGGGGTGCACGGCTTGGGCGGCGAGGGCCGCGGCCTTTCCCGCCGCGCCTGCCTGGCCGCTTCGCTGGCGGGGCCATCGGCGTGGCTGGGGGCGCCCAGCGCGGCGCTTGCCGGCGGCCAGCTCGAAGAGCCGCTGATGGATTCGGTGCGCACCGCACTGAGCTCCGCCATCGCCAACCAGGCCCCGCCCGAGCCCGAGTTCTTCACGACCGATGCCCGTCTGCACTACGTGCGCTGGTTGGCCGCGATGAGCGACCGCCTGCGCCGGCGCAAGCCCGAGTGGCAGGTGCGGCGCGACTTCTTGCAGACCGTCTGGTATGAATCCAAGCGCGCGGGGCTCGACGTGTCCCTGGTGCTCGGCCTGATCCAGGTGGAAAGCGGCTTCCGCAAGTTCGCCGTCTCCAGCGTGGGGGCGCGCGGCTACATGCAGGTCATGCCGTTCTGGACGCGCGTGATCGGCGATGGCGACGCCGGCAAACTGTTCCACATGCAGACCAACCTGCGTTTTGGCTGCGTGATCCTGCGCCACTACATCGACCGCGAGCGTGGCGATCTTTTCATGGCGCTCGGCCGCTACAACGGCAGCCGGGGGCGCCCTCCCTACCCGAATGCCGTCTTCGGTGCCCAGCGCAGTTGGGAATACGTCGACCGGCCAGCCGCAGGCTAGCAGCCCCGCTTCACACTATCGTGCCGGGGGTGTTCGCATTGTCGTTAGCGGACAGGGACAGCCGTGACACCATCACCTGGTCGATGCGGTAGCTGTCCACGTCCAGCACCTCGAACTTGTAGCCGCCCCAGCTTACGCTGTCCGTGCGGCGCGGCACGCGGCGCAGCATCACCATCAAAAAGCCGGCCAGGGTCTCGTACTCCTCGGCATGCGGCAACTCGTCCAGCGACAGGGCGCGCAGCACGTCGCCGATGGGCGTCACGCCGTCGATCAGCCACGAGTTCTCGTCGCGCCGCACGATCTGCTCCTCGTCGAGCGGCGAAACCAGGTCGCCCATCACCGTGCTCATCACGTCGTTGAGCGTGACCACGCCCACCACCAGGCTGTACTCGTTGACGATGACCGCAAAGTCCTCGTGCACCTGGCGGAACTGCTCGAGCACCTCGGACAGCGTGAGCCGGTCCGGCACGATGAGCACCTTGCGCACCAGGCTGTCGTCGGCCAGCGATATCGGCTGGTTGTTGAGCACGCGCTGGAACAGGTCCTTGGCATCCACATAGCCCACCACATGGTCGATGTCGCCCTCGCACACCGGGTAGGTCGAGAACGGCTCTGCCGCGATGCGCAGGCGTATCACCGCGTCCGACTCGTCGCGCAGGAAGAAGGAGACCCGGTCGCGCTGCGACATGGCGCTCGACACCATGCGCGTGTCCAGCTCGAACACGTTGGTGATCACCTGCTGCTCGCGCGCTGCCAGCACGCCGGCACGGGTGCCGGCCTCCATCATGGCCAGAATGTCGTCGGACGTGATGCGGTCATCGCGCAGCGAAGACAGCCCCAGCACGCGGAACAGCGCATCTGCCAGCCGGCTGTAGAACCACACCACCGGGCGCAGGATCGCCATGCACCAGGCCATGGGCTTGGCCAGGCGCACCACCAGCCGCTCGGGCTCGGCCATGCCCAGGCGCTTGGGAAACAGGTCGGCAAACAGGATGAACAGCGAGGTGATGACCAGGAACGACGCCAGGAAGCCCGCCTTCTGCGCATGGCCCTCGTTCAGCCACCAGCCGAACAGCGTGCTGAAGTGCGGGCTCAGCGCCCCCTCGCCCACGATACCGCCGAGGATGGCCACCGCGTTCTGCCCTACCTGCACCACCGTGAAATAGTCGCCCGGCTGCTCCTGCATGCGCAGCACGCGGTCGGCGCGCCCGTCGCCCTCGTCGGCCATCTGGCGCAGGCGCAGGCGGCGCGCGGCCGCCAGCGAAATCTCGGCCATGGAGAAGAAGGCACTGGCTGCAATCAGCAGCCCGATCACGAAAAAGCTTTGGGTCAGGGACATGAAGAGCGACAGAACGTGGCGCTGCGGCACACCGGGCTACAGAGTGTATCTGGGAGCCCGGCGCCCCAACAGGCCGCGTGCAGCGCCCTACTGCACGAAGCCGATGCGATTGCGCCCCGAGGCCGCCCGCGGCAGGTCGGCGATCTCCACCGTGGAGCGCCGCTCCAGCCGCGCGTTGCCAAAACCCGTCATCAGCGCCCGGCGCATCTCGCGCGGCGGCATCGTGGCCAGCAGGTCCAGCACATCGCCCTGCGGCTCGGGGTCGATCAGGCGGCCCCAGTCGTGCCCGGCGCGTATGCCCTGGTACAGGTTGCGCGCGATGGTGCGCGCCTGCGCCAGCGTGGGGGCTTCCACCTCGAACACGTTCATGCGGTTCAGGATCGGGTCGGGAATGCCCCGGGTGTCGTTGGCCGTGGTGATCCAGATGACCTGGCTCGCGTCGATGGCCACCTCGGCGAACTCGTCGGTGAAGCTCTGCGCGGTGTCGTGCTCGAGCAGGCTGTACAGCGCGCCCAGCGGGTCGTACTGCGCGTCCGACGCGGCCTTGTCGATCTCGTCGACCACGATCACCGGGTTCGCGTACTCGCCCTCCACCAGGGCCTCGAAAACCTTGCCGGGGCGTGCCCCCTTCCATTGGGCCGACGAGCCCGACAGCAGCCAGCCTGCGGTCATGGAACTCATGGGCAACAGGTTCATGCCCGTGCCCAGCAGCTCGGCCAGGTGGCGCGCAAAATGGGTCTTGCCGATGCCCGGGGGCCCCAGCAGCAGCATGGGCGTCACCTCCAGCCCGTCGCAGCTGTCCTGGGCCAGGGCCACATGGCGCTTCACGTCGTCCAGCACGTCCGTGAAATTGGGCAATTGTTCGTAGAGGCTCACCATGTCGGGCACCCCCGAGGGCTTCACCTGGAAGCGCTCCGGTCCGCGCTCCAGCATGCGCTCGTAGACGGTGCGCAGAGTTTCGTATTCGCGCTGGTTGCCCGACTCCTGCAGCCGCGAGAGCTTGCGCTCCACATCGCCGGGGTGGAACACATTGCGCATCTGGGCCACCGGCAGGCGCAGGGTGGGTGCTTGGGGAACAAGGCTATGGCTGGTCATCGCATGCTCTCCTTGTGAGTTGCAAAAACGTCACGTCACGCAAGCATTCAAGCACACAACATGCCTGCGCAAGTGCAGGACAAGCCCTGACAACGCTGGGTGTTGCCCCCAAAGCACAAGGCCGCCCGAAGGCGGCCTTGTGCCAGGCGACGAGTCGCTTACGCGCCGGTGCCCAGCACCTGCTTGAGCTCGCCCGATTCGTACATCTCCATCATGATGTCCGAGCCGCCGATGAACTCGCCCTTGACGTACAGCTGCGGGATGGTGGGCCACTGGCTGTATTCCTTGATGCCCTGGCGGATCTCGTCGTCCTCGAGCACGTTCACCGTGACCACGGACTTGGGGTCCACGCCGCTGGCCTTGAGGATCTGGATCGCGCGGCCCGAAAAACCGCACATGGGGAAGCTGGCGTTGCCCTTCATGAACAGCAGGATGTCGCTGGATTTCACGAGGGCGTCGATGCGTTGCTGGGTGTCGCTCATGGGGATACTCCTTGAAAGGGCTGGCGGGCCTCGCAGGCCCGCAACAGCGCGATTATTTCACTGTCGGCCACTGTCCGCCCGAGCAGCGGGCGATGCCGGCCAGATCCATGCGGCTTTGCACCTCGCTGAACCCCCCGGCACGCAGCAGTTCGCACACGGCATCCGCCTGGTCGTGGCCATGCTCCAGCAACAGCCAGCCCCCTGGCACAAGGTTATTGGGGGATTGCACCACGATGGTGCGTATGTCGTCCAGCCCATCGACGCCGCTGGCCAGGGCCTGCAGCGGCTCGTGGGTCAGTGCCGCCAGGTGCGGGTCGGCGGCAGCGATGTAGGGCGGGTTGGAGACGATGGCATCGAAGCGGCCTTCCACGCCCTGCAGCCAGTTGGCCTGTGCAAACGCTGCGGGCAGTGCCAGGCGCTGTGCGTTGGCCTGTGCCACGGCCAGCGCATCGGTACTGGCATCCACGGCCAGCACGCGGGCCGCTGGGCACTGGTGCTTGAGCGCCAGGGCGATGGCGCCGCTGCCCGTGCCCAGGTCCACCACGCGCGGGGCGGGCAGGGGGGCGATCACCTCCAGGGCCCAGTCCACCAGCGTCTCGGTGTCGGGGCGCGGGTCCAGCACGCGGGCGTCCACCTGCAGCGAGAGGCCGTAGAACTCCTTGCGTCCCGTGAGGTAGGCCACCGGCTCGCCCGCCGCGCGGCGCAGGCACAGTGCCTGGTAGCGGGCCGATGCCTCGGGGGGCAGCACATCGGTGTCGTGCGCCAGCAGCCAGGCGCGGTCGGTGGTGGCGCGGCCCAGCACGTGCAGCAGCAGCAGTTGCGCGTCGATGCGTACCAGGCCCAGGGTGCGGGCCTGGCCCAGGGCGTCGGCCACGGTGGCGGGCGGGTTGGGGGTGGTATCGTCCATGGCGGGGGGGGCGTGCAGGATCAGCCCGCCGCGCCCATTTCCAGCTCTTCGAGCTGCTCGGCCTCGCGGGCATGGGCCATGGCCTGCAGCACGTCGGCCAGGTCGCCCTCCATCACCAGCAGCAGCTTGTACAGCGTGAGGTTGATGCGGTGGTCCGTGAGCCGCCCTTGCGGGAAGTTGTAGGTGCGTATGCGGTCGCTGCGGTCGCCGCTGCCGATCAGGCCCTTGCGCAGCGCGGCTTCCTTGGCGGCGCGCTCGCTGCGCTCCTTTTCCTGGATGCGCGCCTGCAGCACCTGCAAGGCCTTGGCCTTGTTGCTGTGCTGGCTGCGGCCGTCCTGGCATTCGGCCACGATGCCGGTGGGCAAGTGCACCACGCGCACTGCCGAGTCGGTCTTGTTGATGTGCTGGCCCCCGGCGCCGCTGGCGCGGAAGGTGTCGATGCGCAGATCCGCCGGGTTGAGCTTGATGGCCTCGGTCTCGTCGGGCTCAGGCATCACGGCCACCGTGCAGGCGCTGGTGTGGATGCGGCCCTGCGTCTCGGTGGCCGGCACGCGCTGCACGCGGTGCCCGCCGGATTCGAACTTGAGCGTGCCATACACGTTGTCACCCTCGATGCGCAGCACGATTTCCTTGTAGCCGCCGAGCTCGGCCGCGTTCTCGCTCACCACCTCGACCTTCCAGCCCACGTTGGCGGCATAGCGCGAATACATGCGCGTGAGGTCGCCTGCGAACAGGGCCGACTCGTCGCCGCCCGTGCCCGCGCGGATTTCCATGAAGGCGTTGCGCGTGTCGTCCGGGTCCTTGGGCAGCAGCAGGCGCTGCAGCTCGTCTTCCAGCTGCAGCAGCTCGGCCTCGGCGCTGGTGACTTCCTCCTGCGCCATTTCGGCCATGTCGGGGTCGGCCAGCATCTCGCGCGCGCCGGCCAGGTCGGCCTCGCGCTGCACGTAGCGCGCATAGCGGCCCGCGACCTGGGTGACCTCGGCATGTTCGCGCGAGAGCAGGCGGTACTGGGCCATGTCGCCCATGATGTCCTCGCGCGAGAGCAGGAAATCGAGCTCGCCCAAGCGCTGGGCGTAGCGCTCCAGCTGGTTTCTGAGAAATGTCTTCATGCGGTGAAAAAGGGGGAGGGGCTGCTACGCGTTCGTAGCGGGCGCTGCCCTGCGGCGGGCAGCGGGCCGGGTGGAGCGGCGGGCGCCGCTACAGGCCGCTGTTCTTGCTTTGCGAGCGCAGGAACAGGCGCGAGACGGTCTGCGCCGTCTGGGCGCGCATCTCGGCGTCGCCTGCATGCAGCTCGGCCATGGTGCCGTGCAGCATCTTCTGCGTGATGCCGCGCGACAGGGCTTCGAGCACGGCATCCACGTCCTCGCCACGGGCCAGCAGCTTCTTGGCGCGCGCGATCTCGGCGGCGCGCCAGCTGTCGGTCTGGGCGTTGAGCTGCTGGATCAGGGGCACCACGCCACCCTCGGGGTGGCGCTGGTCCATCCAGTGCATGAAGCTCTGCACGCCCGCATCGATGATGGCCTCGGCCTGCTCCACGGCCGCCTGGCGGTTGGCCTGGGCGGTCTGCACCACGCTGGCCAGGTCGTCCACCGTGTACAGATAGACGTCGCCCAGGGCCTTGACCTCGGGCTCGATGTCGCGTGGCACCGCCAGGTCGACCATGAACATGGGGCGGTGGCGGCGCTTCTTGAGCGCGCGCTCCACGGCCCCCAGGCCGATGATGGGCAGGCTGCTGGCGGTGCAGCTGATCACCGCGTCGAACTCGTGCAGCCGCTCGGGCAGATCGGCCAGGCGCATGACCTCGCCGCCAAAGCGCGTGGCGAGTTTTTCGCCACGCTCCAGCGTGCGGTTGGCAATCGCGATCTGCTTGGGGTTCTTGGCCGCGAAGTGGGTGGCGCACAGTTCGATCATCTCGCCTGCGCCCACGAAGAGCACGCGGATCTTGCCAAGGTCCTCGAACAACTGGCCGGCCAGACGCACGGCGGCAGCCGCCATGCTGATGCTGTGCGCGCCGATCTCGGTGGAGGTGCGCACCTCCTTGGCCACGGCAAAGCTGCGCTGGAACAGCTGGTTCAGGGTGGTGCCCAGTACGCCAGCGGTTTCGGCGGCGCGCACGGCGTCCTTCATCTGGCCCAGGATCTGGGCTTCGCCCAGCACCATGGAGTCGAGCCCGCTGGCCACGCGAAAGGCATGGCGCGCCACCAGGCTGTCTTCGAGCGAGTAGGAATGCGAGCGCAGCAGCGCCGGGCTCACGCCGCCGCTTTGCGCCAGCCAGCCCAGGGTATGGTCGATGGCCGCCTGCTCACCCGCACAGTAGATCTCGGTGCGGTTGCAGGTGGAAATGATGGCGGTTTCCACACCGGGGTGGCGACTGGATTGGCCCAGCGACTGGCGCAGGCCGTGCAGCGTGGGGGCGATCTGGTCGAGCGCGAACGCGAACCTGCCGCGCAAATCGAGGGGCGCGGTGGTGTGGTTGATGCCGAGGGCCCAGACTGCCATAGACGCTGATTATAAAATTGTTGGAACCTCCCGGTACAACTGCCTGGGAAAGCCTTGATCTGGGTCAATTCCTATGGGTCCTCTGGACACGCTGAACCACCTGCTGAATTTCCTCGCGCCCGCCGCCGCCATGGCCGTGCTGATGGTGCTGGGCGCCCGCCTGCTGGGCTGGAAATCCGGTGCCTACCGCGCCACGTGGGCCCAGGCTGCTATCCATTTCGCAGTGGGCAGCACTGTTCTGCTGGGCGGACTGGTGCTGCTGGGCCGCGACGGCAAGATGGCCACCTACGCCGCGCTGGTGCTGGCCTGCGCCAGCTGCCAGTGGGCCATGGGCAAGAGCTGGCGCGCCTGAGCGCACCCTCAGGCTGGGGCAACCGGCGCCAGCGGCGTGTCTCCCCCCTGTGCGCGGGTGCCATGCGTGATGGCCGTCGTGGCGGGTGGTGACAGCGCCAGGCCCGCATCGCGCAGGCTGTCCAGGATGGAGAACAGCAGGTCGCTGCGCACCCCGCCCGAATTGCGCGGGTTGCTCACATAGCCGATGGCCAGAAAGGTCAGCGTGCCGTTCAGGATGCCTTCGAGCTGCACGATGGGCTCGGGGTCGGCCATGATGCCTTCGTGGGCCGTGAAGGCCGCCAGGATCACCTCGCGCATGCGCTGGGCGTCGGTATCGAGCGGCGCCGGCAGTCGCAGCAGCACGCGGCCGGGGGCGCCGGTCAGCGTCATGTTGCGCACGGTCTTGGTGATGAACTCGGAGTTGGGCACGATCACGGTGGAGCGGTCGCCGAGCTGGATCTCGGTGGCGCGCACGTTCACGCGGCGCACGTCGCCCTCGGTCTCGCCCAGCACCACCCAGTCGCCCACGCGCACCGGCCGCTCCGCCAGCAGGATCAGGCCCGAGATGAAGTTCTGCACGATGGCCTGCAGCCCGAAGCCGATGCCCACCGAGAGCGCGCTGGCCACCCAGGCGATGCGCTCCACGCTGATGCCCAGGCCCGCCAACGCAATGGCGATCACCGCCACCCCGCCCACATAGCCCAGCAGGGTGACGATGGAGCTGCGCATGCCCGGCTCCAGCGAGGTGTTCGGAAAGAACTGGTCGCTGAGCCAGCGCTTCAAGATGCGGATCATCAGGAAGCCGGCGCAGGCGATGGCCAGCGCCGTCAGCAGCGCCTGCGGCGCCAGCGTCACGCTGCCCACCTGCAGGGTCTGGTTCACGCTGCCACCGCGGCGGAACACCTCGTCGGGCGCCGTGCCCAGCGGCGCCAGCAGGGCAATCACCATGTAGAACAGCAGCACCACGCGCAGCGCGCCCGAGGCCACCACGGCGCTCTGGTCCAGCAGCTTGCCGTCGATGCCCAGGCCCTTGTGCAGGCGCTGGCCGAAGCCCCCGCGCGAGGACAGCACAGCCTGCGCCAGGTCTTCCACCAGCTCGAACAGCAGGTAGGTGGTGGCGAACACCACGCCGGTCCAGACCATCTGGCCGGCCAGCATGTGCGCCAGGGCCACGAAGCCCAGCACCAGCAGCACCAGGATGGCGCAGGCCGTGGCGGCTGCCGCAGCCACCAGCAGGCCCACCCAGATGGGCCGAGGCGCGGGCGGTGGCTCCTGCGCCGGGGTTTCGGTGGCCGGAGCGTCCCCCGCAGGCGCTGCGGGCGCGCGCAGGTGGCGCAGGGCGCACAGGATGACCAGCGCCATCAGCAGGGCCGACAGGGTGTGCGCCGACACCTCGGCCGAGAGGCTGGCGCCCACCAAGCGGTTGACCTCGATGATGAGCCCGCCCAGCACGGCCGTGAGCGCCAGCCACCAGGGGTAGGGGGCCAGGCGCGTGGCCAGCTCGTCCGA
Organism: Acidovorax sp.; assembly: GCF_034519795.1. GTDB lineage: Bacteria > Pseudomonadota > Gammaproteobacteria > Burkholderiales > Burkholderiaceae_C > Acidovorax. The sequence continues at coordinate 599,306 of NZ_JAXHOB010000020.1, read as the reverse complement.
CAGGGCCGTGAGGCGCCAGGAGCTGCGCTTGCGCGAGATCAGCGCATGGCCCAGCGCAATCATGAAGGCGGCGAACACCACCAGCTGCATGGTGGCCCGCTCAAGCGCCTGCAGGCGCGGGCCCAGGCCGCCGTCTACCGTGAGGCTGCTCCACGCCAGTTGCGCCGCCAGCCCGAGCAGCAGGGTGTGCGCCACCACCGAGGCAAAGGCCAGCAGTGAGCGGCGCAGGCGGCCCTGCGGCAGGCGTGCCGGGGCCAGGCGCAGCAGCAGGCGTTCTGCCAACCAGGTGCCGGCAATCGCCACGAAGAGTGCCATGGCCAGGCTGACCGCAAAGCCTGTGCGGTGCCGGGGCTCCCAGGCTTTTTCCACCGCCTCCTGCAATTCGGAGCCCAGGGACTGCAGGCGCATCCAGTCGCTGGGGAACGAGCTGCGCACATTGCGCCAGAAGGTGCCGGTCAGCGGCGAGTCGATGCGCGTCGTCAGCGCCGTCTGGAACAGCTCGCGCCGCTGGCGGATGATGTCGGCGCTGCGCTGCTCGGCATCCACCGCGATCAGGCGCGCCAGCTTGAGTTCGGAGTCGATGCCGCTGCGCTCCTTGGTCAGCGCGCTGCGCTGCTGCGCCACGTCGGGCGCCTCGGCCGATGCGCCCTTGTCCGGCGCGGGCCCCAGGCCCGCGAGCCGGGAGTCGACGTCCGCCAGCGCCTCGGCGCGCCGCGCGGCCACCTGGCTCGCGGCCGTGCCGATGGCCGAGACATCGCTGAGCCATTGGCGGTAGTCGTCGTCCTCGCCGATCTTGGCCGGGATGGCATCGAAGCGCTCGCGCAGCGCGTCGACGCTGGGCAGTTCGGGCTTTTCGCCGGCGGCGCTGCTGGCTGCGGCGGCGGGTGCCGTGGCTCCGCGGCCCTGGGCCAGCGCGGACGGCAGGGCGAACGGTCCGATCAGCAGCGCCAGGAGGGCGGCCTGCAGCAGGCCGGTCAGGTGGCGGGAATACCGGGGCGCAGGAAGGAGGGCCGTGCAGGCCGCAAGGCGGTCACGGAGGCGGTGCAATGTCATGCGTGCATTGTGGCGCGCCCATCGCACCGCTTGTGAGAGAGTGTTCCAGCCCGGGAAGGCTGGAACTGTGGGTCAGCCTGCGGGGCTGAACAGATCGACCCGGTCGGTGATGATGCCGTCCGTGCCCAGCGCGATCAGGCGCTGCACGGCCCAGGGGTCGTTCACGGTGTAGCTCAGCGTGCGCATGCCCTGGCCGTGCACGGTGGCCACCAGCGCGGCGTCCCACAGCGCATGGTTGCAGACGATGGCCACGCAGCCCAGGCCATGGGCCTCGTCGACGAAGCCCTGGCGGTGAACGTCGACCAGCAGCGCGCGCGGCAGCTGCGGCGCCGTGGCGCGCGCCCCCGCCAACGCGGCCGGCTGAAAGGACGACAGCAGCGGCGGCACCGCCTGGCCCTGCCACAGTCGGGCGGCAGTTTCCGCCACCACGCGGCCGGTGGTCTCTTCCAGCCCGGGCGTGGGCTTGATCTCGATGTTCAGGAAGTAGGCATTGGCGATGCAGTAGCGCGCCAGGGCCTCCAGCGTAGGCAGGGGTTCCCCCGCATGGGCGCGCGAATGCCAGCCACCGGCGTCGAGCTGCGACAGGGCGCTCCAGTCCAGGTCGCCGCCGGTGCCCTGGCCATTGGTCGTGCGCTGCAGCGTGGCGTCGTGCATCAGGAAGGGCACGCCATCGCGGCTGAGCTTGGCATCGCATTCGAACATGCGGTAGCCATGCTGGGCCCCGAGGCGAAACGCTGCCAGGGTGTTCTCGGGCGCGAGCTTGCCCGCGCCGCGGTGCGCGATCCAGCGCGGGTAGGGCCAGGCAGCGACCAAGCCGGCCTCGGTTTGCGCGTCACTCATGGAGTTCAGCCCGCAATGCGCTTGCCCGTGGTGGCGTCGAAGGCGTGCAGGCGGTCGGCGCGCGGCACCACGTGGATGATCGAATCGGGGGCCGGCGAGTGCGTGCCTTCTTCCACGCGCACGATGAGCTGCTCGCCATGCACGCGGCCGTAGATCAGGCGCTCGGCGCCCAGCAGTTCCACGGTTTCCACGGTGACTTCCCAGCCCTCGCCGCGCACGTCCAGGTGCTCGGGGCGGATGCCCAGGATGGTGCCGGGCTTGCCGCTCGGCGCATTCTTGAGCAGGTTCATCGGCGGCGAGCCGATGAAGCTGGCCACGAAGGTCGAGGCGGGCGTGTGGTAGACCTCCTCGGGCGTGCCGAACTGCTCCATGTTGCCGGCGTTCATCACGATCATGCGCTCGGCCAGGGTCATGGCCTCGACCTGGTCGTGGGTCACGAACAGGCTGGTGATGCCCAACTCGCGGTGCAGCTTCTGGATCTCCAGGCGCGTCTGGGCGCGCAGCTTGGCGTCCAGGTTGGACAGCGGCTCGTCGAACAGGAACACCTGGGGCTGGCGCACGATGGCCCGGCCCATGGCCACACGCTGGCGCTGGCCGCCCGAGAGCTCGCGCGGCTTGCGTTCGAGCAGGTGGCCGAGCTCCAGGATCTTGGCGGCCTTGTCCACGCGCGCCTTGATCTCGTCCTTGGGCACCTTGGCGATCTTCAGGCCATAGGCCATGTTCTCGAAGTTCGTCATGTGCGGGTACAGCGCATAGTTCTGGAACACCATGGCGATGTCGCGCTGGGCCGGTTCCAGGTCGTTCACGACGCGGTCGCCGATGCGCAGCTCGCCGCCGGAGATTTCTTCGAGGCCCGCCACCATGCGCAGCAGGGTGGATTTGCCGCAGCCCGAGGGGCCGACGATGACGACGAACTCGCCGTCCTGGACCTCGGCGTTCACGCCATGGATGACCTGGTTGGCCTTGGGGCCGGTGCCGTAGCGCTTGACGATATTGCGAAGGGAGATGGATGCCATAACAACTTGGGGATCTGGGTTGTGTCTGGGCGGCACGGGTGGGTGGCCGCCACGGTCATTGGGTTGCGGGTGTGTCGCTTACTTTTCGGTATCGACCAGGCCCTTGACGAACCAGCGCTGCATGAACACCACCACCAGCGCGGGCGGCAGCATGGCCAGCAGGGCTGTGGCCATCACGATGTTCCATTCATTGCCGGTGTCGCCGCCGGCGATCATGCGCTTGATGCCGATCACCACGGGGTACATGTCTTCCGAGGTGGTCACCAGCAGCGGCCACAGGTACTGGTTCCAGCCGTAGATGAACTGGATCACGAACAGTGCGGCGATCGAGGTGCGCGACAGCGGCACCAGGATGTCCTTGAAGAAGCGCATGGGGCCGGCGCCGTCCACGCGGGCGGCCTCCACCAGCTCGTCGGGCACCGTCAGGAAGAACTGGCGGAACAGGAAGGTCGCGGTGGCCGAGGCGATCAGCGGCACGGTCAGGCCCGCATAGCTGTTGAGCATGCCCAGGTTGGAGACCACCTGGTAGGTAGGTCCGATGCGCACTTCCACCGGCAGCATCAGCGTGATGAAGATCAGCCAGAAGCAGATGCCCTTGAAGGGGAAACGGAAGTACACGATGGCGAAGGCCGAGAGCAGCGAGATCGCGATCTTGCCCACGGTGATCACGATGGCGGTGACGAAGCTCACCCACATCATGCGCGCCACGGGCGCGGTGGAGCCGGCGCCCGCGCCGCCGCCGAACAGCGTGTCGTGGTAGGTCTGCCAGAAATTGCTGCCGGGCAGCAGGGGCATGGGCGCCTGCACGATGTCCTGTGCCGTGTGCGTTGAGGCCACGAACGCCAGGTACAGCGGGAAGCCGACGATGATCACCCCCAGCACCATGATCAGGTGCGAGAAGAGTTTGAGATAGGGACTGCGCTCTACCATGGTCAGTACTGCACTTTCTTTTCTACATATCGGAACTGGATCACGGTAAGCGTCACCACGATGAACATCAGCACCACCGACTGCGCGGCCGAGCCGCCCATGTCCATGGCCTTGAAGCCGTCGTAGTACACCTTGTAGACCAGGATCGAGGTCTCGCGCCCCGGGCCGCCTTGGGTGGTCGAGTCCACGATGGCGAAGGTGTCGAAGAAGGCGTAGACCACGTTGATCACCAAGAGGAAGAACGTGGTGGGCGACAGCAGCGGGAACTGGATGCTCCAGAACCGGCGCCAGGGGCCGGCTCCGTCGATGGCGGCGGCTTCGATGAGCGACTTGGGGATGGACTGCAGGCCCGCCAGGAAGAACAGGAAGTTGTAGGAGATCTGCTTCCACACGGCCGCCACCACGATCAGCGCCATGGCGTGGTCGGAGTTGAGTACGTGGTTCCAGTTGAAGCCCGACTGGCGCAGCATGTACGACACCACGCCGAGCGAGGGCGAGAACATGAACATCCACAGCACGCCGGCCACGGCCGGGGCCACGGCATAGGGCAGCAGCAGCGCCGTCTTGTACGCCAGGGCGCCCTTGACGATGCGGTCCGCGAAGATGGCCAGGACCAGCGACAGGCTGATGCCGCTGACGGCCACCAGGATGGAGAAGAACGCGGTGGTCTTGAACGAGGCCAGGTATCCGGGGTCATCGAACAGCGCCTTGAAGTTGTCGAACCCTACCCATTCGTTGGAAAAGCCGAAGGTGTCCTGCACCTGGAACGACTGCACCAGGGCCTGCCCCGCAGGCCAGAAAAAGAAGACGCTGATGATGACCAACTGGGGCGCGAGAAGCACCCAGGGTAGCCACGCAGAGCGAAAGAGAACGCGTTTTTCCATGTCCAGACTCTCAAAAAGACAACCCGCCGACCAGCAAGCCGGGTGGGCTTGCAAGGGAGGCGGGCTTTCGGCAACGCCCTGGCCGGTGTGCCAGGGCTGCTGCCATGGGCGCTAAAAGCGCTTACTTGTTGGCGCGTGCGAAGCGCGCCAGTTGCTCGTTGCCGCGGGTGGTTGCGGTGTCCAGGGCTTCCTTGGGAGACTTCTTGCCGGACCAGATCTGCTCGGTTTCCTCGTCGATGATGGTGCGGATCTGCACGAAATTGCCCAGGCGAATGCCGCGCGACTTGTCGGTGGCCTTGCGGATCATCTGCGTCACGGCCACGTCGGTGCCGGGGTTCTTTTCATAGAAACCGGAGGCTTCGGTCAGCTTGTAGGCTGCCGTGGTCACGGGCAGGTAACCGGTGCGCTGGTGGCTGGCGGCCTGGATCTTGGTGTCGTTCAGGAAGTTCAGGAAGTCGGCCACGCCCTTGTATTCCTCGGCCTTCTTGCCGGACATCACCCACAGGCTGGCGCCGCCGATGGCGGTGTTCTGGGGCGCGCCCTTCACGTCGTCGTAGTAAGGCAAAGTCGAGATGCCGTAGGCAAACTTGGCTTCCTTGGCCACGCGGGCATACAGACCTGCCGAGCCGATGATCATGGCGCACTCGCCCGAAGGGAAGGAGGCGTCGGGCGCGTTGGCGCGGCCCTTGTAGACGAAACTGCCGTCCTTGGAGGCCTTGGCCAGGTTTTCGAAGTGACGCACGTGCAGCGGTGTGTTGATCTGCAGCTGGGCGTCATTGCCGTCGAAGCCGTTGTTCTTGGACGCGAACAGCGTGTTGTGCCACAGCGAGAAGCTCTCCAGCTGCGTCCAGCTGATCCAGCTCGTCGTGAATGGGCAGCTGTGGCCGCTGGCCTTGAGCTTGGAGGCGGTGGCGAACAATTCGGGCCAGGTCTTTGGCGGCTTGTCGGCGTCCAGGCCCGCCTTCTTGAAGGCGTCCTTGTTGTAGTAGAAGATGGTGGTGGAGCTGTTGAGCGGGTAGCTCAGCATCTGGCCGTTGGGCGCCGTGTAGTAGCCGGCCACGGCCGACACGTACTGGGTCGGGTCGAACTTGAAGCCGCCGTCGTTGAGCACCTTGGCCACCGGCACGATGGCGCCCTTGCTGGCCATCATGGTGGCGGTGCCCACTTCGAACACCTGGATGATGTGGGGGGCATTGCCCGCGCGGAAGGCCGCGACCGCACCGGTCATCGACTCGTCGTAGGTGCCCTTGTACGTGGGTACGACCTTGTACTTGGTCTGGCTGGCGTTGTACTGCTTGGCCAGATCGTTCACCCAGTCGCCCAGGGCGGCGCTCATCGAGTGCCACCACTGGATTTCTACTTGTTGGGCCTGCGCAGGCGCGCAGACGGACAGGGCGATGGCAGCAGACAGTGCCAGATGCTTGATTTGCATGGATGGTTCCTTCCGGAGATGGCGAAATGCACAAAGGGCGGATGCTAGGCACCCCATGTGACAGTGATGTGTCGTTGTCGCACAGCACTGTAGTGGTCACAACTGGGGAAATCCCCTTGCGCTGGGCGCGGTGTGTCCAATTGTGACGCTTATGTGACAGTATTTTGCCATTCACGGAGCGCTGCAAGGTTTTGTGCGTTGCACCATCCTTGGTGCATAGTGGTGCTTGCGCCGCACACCTTCGGTGCGCCGCATGACCTGTTCCGTTTTTCATCCGCAACCACAACTGCCATGGCCAACAACTCTCTGGACAAGAACAAGATCAAATTCCTGCTGCTCGAAGGCATCCACCCCTCTGCGGTGGAAGTGCTTCGGTCTGCGGGCTACACCCAGATTGAAACCATCTCCGGCGCGCTGCCCGACGAGGAGTTGAAGGCCAAGATCGCCGACGTGCACTTTCTGGGCATCCGCTCGCGCACGCAGCTGACCGAGGAAGTCTTTGCCAAGGCCGGCAAGCTCGTGGCCGTGGGGTGCTTTTGCATCGGTACCAACCAGGTGGACCTCGATGCGGCGCGCGAGCGGGGCATTGCCGTGTTCAACGCCCCGTATTCCAATACCCGCTCCGTGGCCGAGCTGGTGCTGGCCGAGGCCATCCTGCTGCTGCGCGGCGTGCCCGAGAAAAATGCCGTGGCGCACCGTGGTGGCTGGCTCAAATCGGCCGACAACGCTTACGAGATCCGCGGCAAGACCCTGGGCATCGTCGGCTACGGCTCCATCGGCACGCAGCTGTCGGTGCTGGCCGAGGCCCTGGGCATGCAGGTAGCCTTCTTCGACGTGGTCAACAAGCTGCCCCTGGGCAATGCGCGCCAGGTGCACAAGCTGCACGACCTGCTCGCGCAAAGCGACATCGTGACCCTGCACGTGCCCGAGCTGCCCTCCACGCAATGGATGATCGGCGCCGCCGAGATCGCCGCCATGAAACCGGGCGGCATCCTGATCAACGCCGCGCGCGGCACGGTGGTCGAGATCGAGCCGCTGGCCGAGGCGCTCAAGTCGCGCAGGCTGCTGGGCGCCGCCATCGACGTCTTCCCCGTCGAGCCGCGCACCAACAAGGACGAGTTCCTGTCGCCCCTGCGTGGGCTGGACAACGTGATCCTCACCCCGCACGTGGGCGGCTCCACCATGGAGGCCCAGGCCAACATCGGCCTGGAAGTGGCCGAGAAGCTGGTGAAGTACAGCGACAACGGCACCAGCACCTCGTCGGTCAACTTCCCCGAGGTGGCGCTGCCCGCCCACCCGGGCAAGCACCGCCTGCTGCACATCCACCGCAACGTGCCGGGCGTGCTGTCCGAGATCAACCGCATCTTCTCGGACAACCAGATCAACATTTCTGCCCAGTACCTGCAGACCAACGAGAAGGTCGGTTACGTGGTGATCGACATCGACGCGGCCTCGTCCGACCTGGCGCTGGACAAGCTGGCCGGCGTCACCGGCACGCTGCGCAGCCGGGTGCTGTTCTGAACATCGCCTGAGCGGGTGCGCGGGGTGGGGCAGGGGCCTGCCCTGCACCCGCCGGGCCTCTGGCGTAAAATCACGCCCCCGAGGCTCATGGGCGCGCAGCGCCCACCCCAGGTAGACCCCCATGAATGTTCCGATAGCGTTGGCTGCCTTGCAGACGCAGGCCGCCGAGCCTGTGCGTCTGCGCGAGATCCCCTATAACTACACCTCGTTCTCCGACCGGGAGATCGTGATCCGCCTGCTGGGGTCCCCAGCCTGGGAGGTGCTCGATCAGCTGCGCAAGGAACGGCGCACCGGGCGATCCGCCCGCATGCTCTACGAGGTGCTGGGCGACATCTGGGTGGTGCAGCGCAACCCCTACCTGCAGGACGACCTGCTGGACAACCCCGGCCGGCGCAAGCAACTGGTGGAGGCCCTGCAGCACCGCCTGGCCGAGATCGACAAGCGCCGCACCCCGGGCGACGACGCCGGGCGTGACCGCCTGGTGGGCGAGCTGGTCGAGGCCGCCGGCAAGGCCGTGGCCGCGTTCAATGCCACCTTCGTGCAGGCCACCGAGCTGCGCCGGCGCATCCAGCGCACGCTGGGGCGCCTGACGGCCAAGGACAACATCAAGTTCGACGGTCTGTCGCGCGTGAGCCACGTGACCGACGCCACCGACTGGCGCGTCGAGTACCCGTTCGTGGTGCTGGTGCCCGACACCGAGGCCGAGATGGCCCTGCTGGTCAAGGGCTGCATCGAGCTCGGGCTGACCATCATCCCGCGCGGGGGCGGCACCGGCTACACCGGCGGCGCCATTCCGCTGACCTGGAAGAGCGTGGTCATCAACACCGAGAAGCTCGAGGCCATGACCGAGGTGGAAATGCGCCGCCTGCCGGGCATGGACAGCGAGGTGGGCACGGTGTGGACCGAGGCCGGCGTGGTCACCCAGCGCGTGGCCGATGCGGCCGAGCGCGCGGGTTTCGTCTTCGCCGTGGACCCGACCAGCGCCGAGGCCTCGTGCATCGGCGGCAACATCGCCATGAACGCCGGCGGCAAGAAGGCCGTGCTCTGGGGCACGGCGCTCGACAACCTGGCCAGCTGGCGCATGGTGACGCCCGAGGCCCAGTGGCTCGAAGTGACCCGGCTGGACCACAACATGGGCAAGATCCATGACGTGGAGACCGCCACCTTCGAGCTGCAGTACTTCGAGGCCGACGGCAAGACGCCGCTGCGCACCGAGCGCCTGGCCATTCCGGGCAAGACCTTCCGCAAGGAAGGCCTGGGCAAGGACGTGACGGACAAGTTCCTCTCGGGCCTGCCCGGCATCCAGAAAGAGGGCTGCGACGGCCTGATCACCAGCGCGCGCTGGGTGGTGCACCGCATGCCGCAGCACACCCGCACCGTGTGCATGGAATTCTTCGGCAATGCCAAGGACGCGGTCCCGAGCATCGTCGAGATCAAGGACTACATGTTCGCCGAGCAAAAACGCTCCGGCGTGCTGCTCGCCGGCCTGGAACACCTGGACGACCGCTACCTCAAGGCCGTGGGCTACGCCACCAAGAGCAAGAAGGGCAACGGTGGTTTGCCCAAGATGGTGCTGATCGGTGACATCGCGGGCGACAACGCCGACGAAGTGGCGCGCGTGACCAGTGAGGTGGTGCGCATCGCCAATTCGCGCAACGGCGAAGGCTTCATCGCCATCAGCCCCGAGGCGCGCAAGAAGTTCTGGCTCGACCGCAAGCGCACGGCCGCCATCAGCCGCCACACCAACGCCTTCAAGATCAATGAAGACGTGGTGATCCCGCTGCCGCGCATGGCCGAGTACACCGACGGCATCGAGCGCATCAACATCGAGCTGTCGCTGCGCAACAAGATCAAGCTGTGCGATGCGTTCACCGACTTCTTCGAGCGCGGCAACCTGCCCCTCGGAAAGCAGGACGACGCCAACGAGATCCCCTCGGCCGAACTGCTCGAGGACCGCGTGGCCCAGGCCATCGCCCTGGTGGCCGAGGTGCGCACGCTGTGGGCCACCTGGCTGCAGAACGTGGACAGCCTGTTCCCCCAATTGCAGGACCACACCCTGCGCGCGAGCTGGAAGACCCAGCTGCGCGCCCCGCTCTCGGGCATCTTCGCGGGCGCGGCGTTCAAGCCCATCCTCGACGAGGCCACGGCCATCCACAAGCGCGTGCTCAAGGGCCGCGTCTGGGTGGCCCTGCACATGCATGCCGGCGACGGCAATGTGCACACCAACCTGCCGGTCAACAGCGACGACTACGAGATGCTGCAGACCGCGCACGAGGCGGTGGCGCGCATCATGGTGCTGGCGCGCAGCCTGGACGGAGTGATCTCGGGCGAGCACGGCATCGGCATCACCAAGCTCGAATTCCTGACCGACGAGGAGCTGCGCCCCTTCGCCGAGTACAAGCAGCGCGTGGACCCCGAGGGCCGATTCAACAAGGGCAAGCTGCTGCGCGATGCCGCGCCGGTGCTGGCCATGGACACCACCCCCGGCGGCCAGGCGCGCGACCCGGCGCTGCTGCACGCCGACCTGACCAACGCCTACACGCCGAGCTTCGGCCTCATGGGGCATGAGTCGCTGATCATGCAGCAGAGCGACATCGGCGCCATCGCCGATTCGGTCAAGGACTGCCTGCGCTGCGGCAAGTGCAAGCCGGTGTGCGCCACGCATGTGCCGCGCGCCAACCTGCTGTACAGCCCGCGCAACAAGATCCTGGCCACCTCGCTGCTGGTGGAGGCCTTCCTGTACGAGGAGCAGACCCGCCGCGGCGTGAGCATCAAGCACTGGCAGGAGTTCGAGGACGTGGCCGACCACTGCACGGTGTGCCACAAGTGCGAGAGCCCCTGCCCGGTGAAGATCGACTTCGGCGACGTCACCATGAACATGCGCAACCTGCTGCGCAAGATGGGCAAGAAGACCTTCCGCCCCGGCAACGCGCTGGCGATGACCATGCTCAACGCCACCAATCCCGAGACCATCAAGTTCATGCGCTCGGCCATGGTGGACGTGGGCTTCAAGGCCCAGCGCATGGCCGTGGACCTGCTGCGAAAGGTCGGCCGCAAGCAGACCGCCAAGCCGCCTGCCACCGTGGGCACCGCGCCGGTCAAGGAGCAGGTGATCCACTTCATCAACAAGAAACTGCCCGGCGGCCTGCCCAAGCGCACCGCGCGTGCGCTGCTGGACATCGAGGACAAGGACTACGTCCCCATCATCCGCAACCCCAAGGCGACCACGGCCGAGGCCGAGGCGGTGTTCTACTTCCCGGGCTGCGGGTCGGAGCGCCTGTTCAGCCAGGTGGGCCTGGCCACCCAGGCCATGCTTTGGCATGCGGGCGTGCAGACCGTGTTGCCCCCGGGTTACCTGTGCTGCGGCTACCCGCAGCGCGGCAGCGGCCAGTTCGACAAGGCCGAGAAGATGATCACCGACAACCGGGTGCTCTTCCACCGTGTGGCCAATACGCTCAACTACCTCGATATCAAGACCGTGGTGGTCAGCTGCGGCACCTGCTACGACCAGTTGCAGGGCTACGAGTTCGACAAGATCTTCCCGGGCAGCCGCATCATCGACATCCACGAATACCTGCTGGAAAAGGGCATTGCCCTGCAGGGCAAGGGCGCCTACCTGTACCACGAGCCCTGCCACAACCCCATGAAGCAGCAAGACGCCTTGAAGACCGTGAAGGCGCTGGTCGGCGAGCAGGTCTTGAAGAGCGAGCGCTGCTGCGGCGAATCGGGCACGCTGGGCGTGACGCGCCCCGACATCTCCACCCAGGTGCGCTTTCGCAAGGAAGAGGAAATCCGCAAGGGCGAGGCCGCCCTGCGCGCCAGCGGCGCCGTGGGCGAGAAGGACAACGTGAAGATCCTCACCAGCTGCCCAAGCTGTCTGCAGGGCCTGAACCGCTACCAGGACGACCTGAACAACGGCCTGCTCGAAGCCGACTACATCGTGGTCGAGATGGCGCGCGAGATCCTGGGCGAGAACTGGATGCCCGAGTACGTGGAGCGCGCCAACCAGGGCGGCATCGAGCGGGTGCTCGTATGAGTGACGGGGGGGCGAATGCCTGCCCCCTGTGCGCCACCGATGGCGGCGCACTGGTCTGGCGCGGCACGCGCGTGCGTGTGATCCGCGCCGACGAAGCCGGCTTTCCGGCCTTCTACCGCGTGGTGTGGAATGCGCACGCGGCCGAGTTCTCCGATCTGTCGGCCGCCGAGCGCGTGCACTGCATGGAAGCCGTCACGGCCGTGGAGCAGGCGCTGCGCGAGCACCTGGCGCCCACCAAGGTCAATCTGGCGGCGCTGGGCAACATGGTGCCGCACCTGCACTGGCACGTGATTGCGCGCTTTGCCTGGGACAGCCATTTCCCCGCGCCGGTGTGGGCGGCGGCCCAGCGGCCCAGCCCGGCGGACGAGGAGGCCGCGCTGCGTGCGCGCTTGCCGGCGGCCGAGGCCGCCATGGTGGCCGCGCTGCAGACACTGCGGTAACCGCGCAGCCCGGCGGGTTGCACGCGGTACGGCCTGCGGGTGGGAGAATGCAGGCCGGCCTGGCGGTCGTCGCCAAGGCCGTTTTTCACAGGTGGATATCCATGGCAGGTTTGAAAACGGGTTCGCCCACGCCCCAGGCGCTCACGGTGCATGGCAAGTCGCGGGTGCTCGAAGTGGTGTTCTCGGATGGCGCGGCATTCCGCATCCCGTTCGAACTGATGCGCGTGTACTCGCCTTCGGCCGAGGTGAAAGGGCACGGGCCCGGCCAGGAGGTGCTGCAGACCGGCAAGCGCGACGTGGCCCTCGAAGGCCTGGAGCCCATCGGCAACTACGCCGTCAAGCCCACGTTCTCGGATGGGCATGACACGGGCATCTTCACCTGGGAATACCTGTACGAGCTGGGCCAGCAAGAGGCCGCCCTGTGGGCGCAGTACGAAAGCCGGCTGGCCGATGCTGGCGTGGACCGCGATGCGCCCATGGCCCCCAAGGGCCACGACCACGGCGGCGGCGCCTGCGGCAGCCATTGATACCCGCCCAACTCCGTACGGGCCGTGCCGGCGCAGCCACTGTGGCCCGCGCGCACCACTGTGGCGCCCGGTGCGCTGGCCTTTGGTGCTCTTCTTACAATAGCAAACCCGGCATGCATGGACAGGTGTTGCCTGTCTTTTGATGCGGGGTATTGAAAAACCCCTGCGGCAGATGCCCCGTTTCAGTGCGGGGTTGTCGCTGTACCTTGGGCGCACAGGCGCCTAGCATGAATCCCATGAGCAGCACCCATTTCGGTTTCCAGTCCGTCGACGAGCAGGACAAAGCGCGCCATGTGCGCGGTGTGTTCGATTCCGTCGCGTCCAAGTACGACGTCATGAACGACCTCATGTCGGCGGGCCTGCACCGCGCCTGGAAGGCCTACACCGTCATGGTGGCCAACCTGCGCGAAGGCAGCCAGGTGCTGGACATCGCGGGTGGCACGGGCGACCTGGCCCTGGCGTTTTCGAAGAAGGTCGGCACCACCGGCCGCGTGGTGCACACCGACATCAACGAGGCCATGCTGCGCACCGGGCGCAACCGCCTGATCGACGCGGGCGTGGTGCTGCCCACCCTGGTCTGCGATGCCGAGAAGCTGCCGTTTCCCGATGCCCACTTCGATGTGGTGAGCGTGGCGTTTGGTTTGCGCAACATGACGCACAAGGATGTTGCGCTCAAGGAAATGTGCCGCGTGCTCAAGCCCGGCGGCAAGCTGCTGGTGCTCGAATTCTCCAAGGTCGCCAAGCCGCTGACCAAGGCCTACGACTGGTATTCCTTCAAGGTGCTGCCGCAATTGGGCAAGCTGGTGGCCGGCGATGACTCGAGCTACCGCTACCTGGCCGAGTCCATCCGCATGCACCCGGGCCAGGAGGAGCTCAAAAGCCTCATGCAACAAAGTGGCTTTGGGCATGTGGACTATCACAACATGACTGGCGGCATAGTGGCCTTGCATGTTGGAATCAAGTGCTGAGCAGCAAAGCTCAGCCGTATACAAGATGGAGATGACATGATGAAACTGTGGTCTGTGGTTCTGGTGGCAATGCTGGCGTTCGCGCATGCGGATGCCGACGCCCGCCGCCTGGGTGGCGGCAACTCGGTGGGCAAGCAGTCCAGCAACGTGACGCAGCGCGAATCCGCGGCGCCCGGCGGCCCTGCCCAAAACGCCAACAACGCGGCCAAACCGGCCACGCCCGCTGCGGCCCCTGCGGCCGCCGCTCCCAAGAAGCCCTGGGGTGCCATGCTCGGCGGCCTGGCTGCGGGCCTGGGCCTGGCCTGGCTGGCCAGTTCGCTGGGCCTGGGTGCAGGCTTCGGCAACATCCTGATGATCCTGCTGCTGGCCGTGGCGGCGTTCGCCATCTTCAAGATGGTCATGCGCATGCGCAGCGGCGCTGGCAACCAGGGCGGTGCAGCGGCGGGTGGTTCGCCCTTCGCCTTCCAGGGCGCCGGTGCGGCCACGCCGGCCGCGGCCCAGGTGCCCCCGCAGTACAGCCCCAACAATGTCGGCAACGATGCATCGGCCCGTCCCTGGGAGCGCAACAGCATGGCCTTCGAGGCGGCGCGCGCGCAACCCGCTGCGGCCGGTTCGGGCGTGGTGATCGGTTCCGGCCTGGGCGGCGCTGCCGCCGGTGCGGCGGCGCTGTCCGGTTCGCAGAACTGGGGCGTGCCCGAGGGCTTCGACACGCCCGGTTTCCTCGCAGCGGCCAAGCGCAACTTCGTGACCCTGCAGGCGGCCTGGGACCGTTCGGACATCAACACCCTGCGCTCGATGATGACCGACAGCATGCTCGAAGAGATCCGCTCGCAGCTGGCCGAGCGCGAGACGCACCGCGGTGCCGAGCCCAACCACACCGACGTGGTGATGATCGATGCGCAGTTGCTCGGCATCGAGGAACTGGACGATGGCTACATGGCCAGCGTGGAGTTCTCGGGCATGATCCGCGAAGAGCTCTCGGCAGGCCCGAGCCCCTTCCGCGAAGTGTGGAACATGACCAAGGCCAAGAGCGGTGACAGCGGCTGGCTCGTGGCCGGCGTGCAGGCCCTGCAGTGAGCACGGCTTTGTAAATCACCTCGGATCGGTCCAAAACCCATGTTTTGGACCGAGTTCAGGGAATAATCGGGGACTATGGCAACACAGTCCCCTTTTTCGTTCCTGGACGGCCTCTTCGAGCGCCTGGCCGCAGGCCCGCAGCCGCCGCAATGGCTCGTGCACGAGGTGCAGCAGCGGCTGGTGCTGTTCCTGAACCATGTGCTCATGCAGGAGCGCGAGGCCATGGAGCGCCTGGTGCGCCAGCGTGGGCGCGTGGCGCGGGTGCAGTGGCGCGCGTTCTCCATGGCGCTGGTGATCACGCCGGCAGGCCTGTTGAACCTGGCGGCCGAAGGCGCCACGCCCGATCTGCAGCTCGAAATCACCGAGACCTCGCCCCTGGCGTTGGCCCAGGTGGCGCTGCGCGGCGACAAACCCGCCATCCGCATCGAGGGCGATGTGCAACTGGCGGCCGAAATCAACTGGCTGGTGGACAACGTGCGCTGGGATCTGGAGGAGGACCTCTCCCGCGTGGTGGGTGATGCTCCCGCGCACACCATCAGCGAAGTGGCGCGCAAGGCAGCGCAGGCGCTGCGCCAGTTCGTCGGCTCGCGCGTGCCGCCGGCCGATGGCAGCAGCCACACCGCCACCGCGTACCCGCCTGCACCGGCCCCCGTACCACCGGCGGGCAACAGTGGCAGCAACCACAGCCCTGGCGCCGACCGGACCGGTCCATGAAGCGTTTTCTCCGGGGTGTGGCCATCCTCTGGGTGGTGTTCCGCTATGGGCTGGACGGGCTGGTGCTCGACAGCTTCCAGAAGCCGTGGCTGCGCCTGGTGTCCCGCATCGTCTCCATCGGGCGCACCCTTGACGCTCCGCGCGGCCAGCGCCTGCGCGAGGCGCTGGAGCGCCTGGGGCCCATCTTCGTCAAGTTCGGCCAGGTGCTCTCCACCCGGCGCGACCTGCTGCCGGCGGACATCGCCGACGAACTGGCGCTGCTGCAGGACCGCGTACCGCCATTCCATTCCGACATCGCCATCGCCACCATCGAGCGTGCCTTCCGCCGCCCGGTGGATGAGGTCTTCACCTTTTTCGACCGCACCCCGGTGGCCAGCGCCTCCATCGCCCAGGTGCACTTCGCCACGCTGCGCGACCGCCACGGCATCGAACGCGAAGTGGCCGTGAAGGTGCTGCGCCCGGGCATGCTGCCGGTGATCGAGAAGGACCTGGCGCTGATGCGCATGATGGCCGGCTGGGTGGAGAGTCTGTCGGCCGACGGCAAGCGCCTCAAGCCCCGCGAGGTGGTCGCCGAGTTCGACAACTACCTGCACGACGAGCTGGACCTGGTGCGCGAGGCGGCCAATGCCGCCCAACTGCGCCGCAACATGTCGGGCCTGGACCTGGTGCTGATCCCGGAAATCTTCTGGGACTTCTGCCATGCCGAGGTGATGGTGATGCAGCGCATGAACGGCGTGCCCATCAACCAGATCGAACGGCTGCGCGACGCCGGGGTGGACATTCCCAAGCTGGCGCGCGACGGCGTCACCATTTTCTTCACCCAGGTGTTCCGCGACGGCTTCTTCCACGCCGACATGCACCCGGGCAACATCCAGGTGAGCCTGGACCCTGGCACCTTCGGGCGCTACATCTCGCTGGACTTCGGCATCGTGGGCACGCTCACCGAGTTCGACAAGGAGTACCTGGCGCAGAACTTCACGGCTTTCTTCCGGCGCGACTACAAGCGCGTGGCCGAACTGCACATCGAAAGCGGCTGGGTGCCTCCCGACACGCGGGTGAATGACCTCGAATCGGCGATCCGAACCGTCTGCGAGCCGTACTTCGACCGGCCGCTCAAGGAGATCTCGCTGGGCATGGTGCTGATGCGCCTGTTCCAGACCTCGCGGCGCTTTCACGTGGAGATCCAGCCGCAGCTGGTGCTGCTGCAAAAGACGCTGCTCAACATCGAGGGCCTGGGCCGCCAGCTCGATCCCGAGCTGGACCTGTGGAGCACCGCCAAGCCCTTCCTCGAGAAATGGATGCTCGACCAGATGGGGCCGCAGCGCCTGTGGCGCGAAATCCAGGCAGAGAGCCCGCACTTTGCCAAAATGCTGCCCGAGCTGCCGCGCCTGCTGCACGACTACCTGCGCAACCGCCCCCAGGACCACCGGCGCGAGCTGGTGGAGCTGCTGGCCGAGCAAAAACGCACCAACCGCCTGCTCAATGGCATCATCTACTCGGGGATCGGCTTCTTCCTGGGTTGGCTGTTCTTCATGCTGGTACAGCAGTTGCAAGTGCTGCAGCGTTTCCGGATTTTCTAGCCGTTCCCTTTCCTACCCCCCCTTCGCGACATCGAGGAGCATGCCGTGCTGTTGACCCTGGTTATTGTCTATCTGTTGATCACCATTGCCATCGGCCTCGTGGCGGCCCGGCGCGTGAAGAACGCGGCGGACTTCGCCATCGCCGGGCGGCACCTGCCGCTGTACATGATCATCACCACCACGTTCGCCACGTGGTTCGGCTCGGAGACGGTGCTTGGCATACCGGCCAAGTTCATCGAGGGGGGGCTCGGCAGCGTGGTCGAAGACCCCTTCGGCGCGGGCTTCTGCCTGATCCTGGTGGGCCTGTTCTTCGCGGGCAAGCTCTACCGCATGACGCTGCTGACCATCAGCGACTACTACCGCGAGCGCTTCGGCCGCACGGTCGAAGTCGTCTGCTCGCTGATCATCATGCTCAGCTACCTGGGCTGGGTCTCGGCGCAGGTCACGGCGCTGGGGCTGGTGTTCAACCTGCTGTCGGGTGACGCCATCAGCATCCCCATGGGCATGGTCATCGGCGTGGTGTCCATCCTGGCCTACACGCTGTTCGGCGGCATGTGGTCGGTGGCCGTCACCGACTTCATCCAGATGATCATCCTGGTCGTGGGCTTGGCCATCATCGCGGTGTTCGCGGGCAACATGGCCGGCGGGGCCGACAAGGTGATCGAGTTCGCCTCGAACCGCGAACTGTTCCGCTTCCTGCCCGAGCCCAAGTTCCACGACGTGGTGTTCTTCATCGCAGCGGGCCTCACCATGATGTTCGGCTCCATCCCGCAGCAGGACGTGTTCCAGCGCGTGATGTCGGCCAACAACGTACAGGCCGCCACGCGCGGCCCGATCATCGGCGGCATCTGCTACATCCTGTTCGCCTTCGTGCCCATGTTCCTCGTGGCCAGCGCACTGATCATCATGCCCGGCGAGACGGCGGAGTTGCTCAAGGACGATCCGCAAAAGGTGCTGCCCACGCTGGTGATGGCCAAGATGCCTTTCATCATGCAGGTGCTGTTCTTCGGCGCGCTGCTCTCGGCCCTGAAATCCACTGCCTCGGCCACGCTGCTGGCGCCCAGCGTCACCTTCACCGAGAACATCTGGCGCCAGTTCCGCCCCACCATGACGGACAAGGAACACCTGCGCACCATGCGCATCACGACCCTGGTGTTCAGCGGCTGCGTGCTGGCCTATGCGATCCGCATGCAGGGCACGTCCATCTACGAACTGGTCTCGGGCGCCTACCAGGTGCCGCTGGTGGGCGCCTTCGTGCCGCTGGTGGCGGGCCTGTACTGGAAGCGCGCCACCACGCAGGGCGCCATTGTGGCCATCGTGCTCGGGCTGGGCACCTGGCTGCTGCTGCTCAACACCCCTTGGGGTGAAGTGTTCCCGGCCCAGCTCGCCGGCCTGCTGGCCGCCGTCGTGGGCATGCTGGTGGGCTCGCTCATGCCCCAGCTGCTGGCCGACACGCACTCGCCGCACCACCGTGTGGTCGGGGTTGAGTAAGCCAAGCCCACTGGTGCCAGGCTCCAGGGTCCAGGGTCGCAGGGGTACCGGATAGGGACTTCGGGCCCGCACGCCTATAATTGAAGGTTTTGCACTTTGCCTTCAACGACGCGCCCGACATGCCTATCTACGCCTACAAATGCAGTTCCTGCGGCCATGCCAAGGACGTGCTGCAAAAAATCTCCGACGCACCGCTGACGGTGTGCCCGGCGTGCGGCGCCGAGGCGTTCTCCAAGCAGGTCACGGCCGCGGGTTTCCAGCTCAAGGGCTCGGGCTGGTACGTGACGGACTTCCGCGGCGGCAACAGTGGCGCCACGTCCGCGCCTGCTGCCGACGCCAAGGCCGGCGATGCCCCTGCGGCGGCCCCGGCACCCAGCACGGACAGCGCGAAGAAAGAATCCACAGCCCCTGCCGTGAGCGCCCCGAGCGCTGGCACGGGCTCCACCCCCAAAACCTGAGTATCTGCGGATGCCTTCCTTGCGCAAATGGTTGTTCACCGGTCTGCTGGTCATCGTGCCCGGTGTCATCACCGCGTGGGTGCTGCACTGGATCGTCAGCACGCTGGACCAGACCCTGCAGATCCTGCCGGAGGCCTGGCAACCCGACCGATTGCTGGGCGTGCACGTGCCCGGCTTCGGTGTGGTGCTCACGTTGGCCATCCTGCTCGTGGTGGGCGCCATTGCCAGCAACTTCGCCGGCCGCAAGCTGGTGCAGTGGGGCGATGCCCTGGTGCACCGCATCCCGGTGGTGCGCTCGATCTACTCGAGCGTCAAGCAGGTCTCCGACACCCTGTTCGCCGAGAACGGCAACGCGTTCCGCAAGGCCGTGCTGGTGCAGTGGCCGCGCGAAGGCGTCTGGACGGTGGCCTTCGTCACCGGGGCGCCCAATGGCGAGATCGCAGCCTACCTGCGCGATGAATTCGTGAGCGTCTACGTTCCCACCACCCCGAACCCGACGGGCGGTTATTTCGTGATGCTGCGCAAGAGCGACTGCGTCGAGCTCGACATGAGCGTGGATTCCGCGCTCAAGTACATTGTTTCGATGGGCGTGGTGGTTCCGGTCGATCCGACCCAGTTGCCCCCCCTCAAGTAACCCTTTTTCTCTCAATGCGCCCGAGGGGCGCCGGAAGTTCTGCCATGGCCATGCGTTCCCACTATTGCGGTCTTGTGACCGAAGCCCTGTTGGGCCAAACCGTCACCCTGTCTGGCTGGGTGAACCGCCGCCGTGACCACGGTGGCGTGATCTTCGTCGACCTGCGCGACCGCGAAGGCTATGTGCAGGTGGTGTGCGACCCGGACCGCGCCGAGATGTTCAAGATCGCCGAAGAAGTGCGCAACGAGTACTGCGTGCAGGTCAAGGGCGTGGTGCGCGCGCGCCCCGCCGGCACCACCAACGACAAGCTCAAGACCGGCCAGATCGAAGTGCTGTGCCACGAACTGAATGTGCTCAACCCTTCGGTCACGCCTCCGTTCCAGATCGATGAGGAAAACCTCAGCGAAACCACGCGCCTCACGCACCGCGTGCTGGACCTGCGCCGCCCCTACATGCAAAACAACCTGATGCTGCGCTACAAGGTGTCCATGGAGGTGCGCAAGTTCCTCGACGCCAACGGCTTCGTGGACATCGAGACCCCCATGCTCACCAAGAGCACGCCCGAAGGCGCGCGCGACTACTTGGTGCCAAGCCGCGTGCACGACGGCCACTTCTTCGCGCTGCCCCAGTCGCCCCAGCTGTTCAAGCAGCTCTTGATGGTGGCCGGTTTCGACCGCTACTACCAGATCACCAAGTGCTTCCGCGACGAAGACCTGCGTGCCGACCGCCAGCCCGAGTTCACCCAGATCGATATCGAAACCTCGTTCATGGAAGAGCAGGACATTCGCGACATGTTCCAGGGCATGATCAAGACGGTGTTCCAGAACACGCTGGGCGTGGACCTGGGCGAGTTCCCGGTCATGACCTACCAGGACGCGGCCTACCGCTACGGTTCGGACAAGCCCGACCTGCGCGTGAAGCTCGAGTTCACCGACCTGACGGACGTCATGAAGGACGTGGACTTCAAGGTCTTCTCCGGCGCGGCCAACATGAAGGGTGGCCGCGTGGTGGCCCTGCGCGTGCCCGGTGGTGCCAAGGAAGGCTCGGGCCTGTCGCGTGGCGAAATCGATGCGTATACCGAGTTCGTCAAGATCTACGGCGCCAAGGGCCTGGCCTGGGTCAAGGTCAACGACCTGTCCAAGGGCCGTGAAGGCCTGCAGAGCCCGATCGTCAAGAACATCCACGACGCGGCGATCGCGGAAGTCGTCAAGCGCACCGGCGCCCAGGACGGCGACCTGATCTTCTTCGGTGCCGACAAGGAAAAGATCGTCAACGACGCCATCGGCGCGCTGCGCATCAAGATCGGCCACAGCGAATTCGGCAAGAAGAACGGCCTGTTCGAAGACCGCTGGGCCCCGCTGTGGGTGGTGGACTTCCCGATGTTCGAGTTCGACGAAGACAACCAGCGCTGGAACTCGGTGCACCACCCCTTCACCAGCCCCAAGGACGGCCACGAGGACTGGATGGTCACGGCGCCCGAGAAGTGCATCTCCAAGGGCTACGACATGGTGCTCAACGGCTGGGAAATGGGTGGCGGTTCGGTCCGTATCCACCGCGCCGACGTGCAGCAGAAGGTGTTCGATGCCCTGAAGATCTCGCCCGAGGAAGCCCAGGAGAAGTTCGGCTTCCTGCTGGACGCGCTGCAGTACGGCGCGCCCCCGCACGGTGGCCTGGCCTTCGGCCTGGACCGCATCGTGACGCTGATGACCGGCGCCGAATCGATCCGCGATGTGATCGCCTTCCCCAAGACCCAGCGCGCCCAGTGCCTGCTCACACAGGCCCCGTCGCCCGTGGACGAAAAGCAATTGCGCGAGCTGCACATCCGCCTGCGCAACGTGGACGCCGCCAAGGCGGCCTGAGCGGACGGGCCGGCCCCCAGCCTGTCATCTCCATGACCGGGCATCCCTGATGAAAAGCGGTAGCGGCCCCTGGCCGGTGCCGCTTTTTTCATGGGCCATGCCCACCGTGTTCCCCCTTTCGAATCGAGTCGAGGTTCCCCATGCGTTCTTGCGTGAAAGCCCCCCTGGCCCTGTTGCTCGTGGCCCTGCTGCTGGCCGGCTGCGGTGAAAAGAAGACCGAACTGGGCCAGGGCGGCTCGGTGGTCACCGGCTCCGCCGGGCCTGCGGGCGCCAAGGAGGCCGCCAAGGAACTCACCCAGTGCAGCCAGCCCGTGGCCACGCTGGCCCTGGCCGAGAACGCAAACGGCTACACCGTCTCCAGCAGCTACCAGCTGCCCGCATCGCCCGTGCCGCTGATCCGCCTGATCGCCCAGCAAAGCGGCTGCTTTCGCATCGTCGACCGCGCAGCGGGCCTGCGCGGCACGGTGCAGGAGCAGGAACTCAAGGACGCCGGCATCCTGCGCAAGAATTCCACCGTGGCCAAGGGCAAGGGCTACGAGGCGCAGTACACGCTGACGCCGAGCCTGACCTTCAGCGAGCAGGACGCGGGCCGCAGCATCGCCAGCATCATCGCCATGATCCCTGTGCTGCGTGACATCGCGGGCCTGGTGGGCCTGGCCGAGCAGGTCAAGTTCAAGGAGGCGCAGACCGCACTGCTGCTCACCGACAACGAGACCACCGAGCAGGTGGCCGCCGCCACCGGTGCCGCGCGCACCACCGACCTGGGTGCGGCGGGCCTGCTCTGGGGGCGCATGGGCGGGGCTGGCGGCGCCGGCTGGAGCAACACCAACGAGGGCAAGGTGATCGCAGCGGCCTTCTTCGATGCCCACAACAAGCTCGTGACCCAGGTGCAGCAGCTGCAGGCCAAGGAGCTGCCGCCACCCGTGGCGACGCGCAAGCCCTGAGAGGCCCCACCGCGCCCGGGTCGCGGCATTGGAGGGGGTTGGGTGCATCGGCAGGGGCGGCACCTGTCAGCCTAGTGCAAAGCCACGCAATATATTTGCAAACGGCATGCAATATGCTTGTTTGCGAATGAAGGGGCCGGCAGCACAATGGCGCTTCGCGCATCTCCGGGCCCGTTTGCACAAAGGCTTCCCTCCGTGTCTCACTCCCTGAATTCCCCCGAGCAATGGCTTCGCTACATGCCTGCGGCCCAGCACCAGCGCCAGGAGCTGCGCCTGGTCGAAACTGCCTGGGATCAGCTCGCGCTGCTGTCTTCGCTGTCGCTGCTGTCGTCCAAGGCCTCCTCGGGCGGTGACCTGGCCCAGGCGCGCAGGGACTTCGCGGCCCTCGCGAGCGACCTGATGCAGGGCCTGGTCAGCGAGGCCCTGAAAAACCGCACCGAAGACCTGGCGGCCCGCGCCCAGGTGTGCATCGACGTGCTGGTGCGCAACCTGTTCGAGCGCACGGCCGACATCGGTTTCTTCGCCACCGACGTGGGAGTGGCCGAGTACCTCGCCGACCCGGACCCGTCCCTGCGCCCGCTGATCGAGGCGCGCCTGGCCGAGTACGCCAGCAAGTACACCGTCTACGGCAACATCTTCCTTTTCGACACCGATCTGCAGCCCTGTGCCAGTTTGCGGGCCGTGAGCCCGGTGGGCGGGCTCGACCAGGTGGATGCCGATGCGGTCTTCCTGCGCTCGGTGCTGCAAAGCGATGCGGGCTATGTCGAGCACCACGCCGTGCACGGCTTTTGCGGCACGCCGGCGCAAACGCTGGTCTATGCCCGGCGTGTGCATTCGGGCGGGCGCATCGTGGGCGTGCTGTGCCTGGAGTTCAAGCTGGCCGACGAGATGCCGGCCATCTTCGATTCGGTGCAGCAAGGGGATGCACAGGGCCTGCTGCAAGGCAGCGATGCGGTGCTGGCCCTGGTCGATGCCAGCGGGCGCGTCCTGGTGTCGGGCGACCCGCTGCAACTGCCCGCAGGCTGGCTGCTGCCCCAGGCGGGCAGCGCGGGCGTGTACCCGCTGGGCCATGCCAGCCGGCGCTACCTGATGGCCGTGCGCGATACCCAGGGCTTCCAGGGCTACCAGGGGCCGGGCTGGCGCGGGGTGGCGCTGCTGCCGCTGGACATCGCGTTCGACGAGGCCTCGCACGACGAGCGCAGCGCGCTGGCCAACGAACTGTCGGGCCAGGCACAGCTGCTGTCGCAGGAACTGCGCGACATTCCCCGGCGCTCGGCCGCCATCCAGTCGGCGCTGGAGCGCTCGGTCTGGAACGGCCTGCTGGAGCTCAACCAGATCGGCGATGCGGGCGATGCTGTGGGTGGCGGCCGGGATGCAGCGGCCCCGCGCGAACTGCTGTTTGCCAAGACCCTGCTGTCCGAGATCGGTGCCACCGCGCGCAAGACCGCGCAGGCCTTTGCCAGTGCCCTGCAAGACCTCTACAGCGTGGTGCTGCGCTCTCTGTTGCGCGACGCCCAGGGCCGCGCCGCACTGGCCATGCAGATCCTGGATCGCAACCTCTACGAGCGCGCCAACGACTGCCGTTGGTGGGCGCTCACGCCGCAGTTCGCCCGCACCCTCGCTGCAGGCACCCAGGGCTGCAGCCAGGCCACGGCGGTGCTGGCGGAGATCAACAGCCTGTACACGGTGTATGCCTGCCTGGTGCTGTTCGGCACCGATGGCCGGGTCGTCGCCGTCTCGCAACCGGGGCAGGCCCACCAGGTGGGCACCCGGCTGGACGAGGACTGGGCACAGCGCTGCCTGCGCCTGCAGGGCAGCCAGGCCTACACCGTGAGCCGCTACGAGACCAGCCGCTTCTACAGCGAGGGGCCGACCTTCGTGTATGCCGCCGCCGTGCGGGCCGACGTCGGCGACGGCATGGGAGGCAGTGCGGGTGGACCGGTGCTCGGCGGCATCGCCATCGTCTGGGATGCGGCCCACCAGCTCCAGTCCATCCTGGACGACTGCGCCGTGGGCACGGGCGCGCGCGATACGCTGGCCTTCGTCGATGCCCAGGACCGCCTGGTGCGCGCCAGCGGGGATGCGGCGGTCCTGCAGGCGCCCGAGGCCATTGCCACCAGCCGCCAGGGCGGACGTACGGCCGCGCTCGGCGGCCATCTGTACGGCATGGGCCAGGCGCGCGGCCAGGGATACCGCGAGTTCCGCACCAGCGACGGCTACGAGCATGGCCTGGGCTGCCTGGTGCTGCGCCACTTGTGCGAACGCCGCCCGGCAACCCCTGCCGCACCCATGGTCGATGCGCATGCGGGCGCTGCACGGGTGGACGCAGCCCACCGCGTGCAGATGGCGACGTTCCTGATCGGCTCCCACTGGCTCGGGGTCGAGGCGGCCCAGGTCGTCACGGCCGCTCCCGACGTGGCGGTGCTCCACGGTGGTGGATCGCGCCATCCTTTCCTGGGGCTTGCGCAGATCGGTGAGCGCGTCTACTCCGTGGTGGACCTGCGCAGCGTGGTGGCAGCGGGGCCGGGCGATGCGCCCGTGCTGCGCGCGGCCGACCCCAACCGCCAGATGGTGCTGGTGCGTGTGCCGCTGGAGGGGGGCAGCACGCGCGAGTTCGTCCTGCGCGTCGACGCACTGGGCGCCATGCTCGACCTGGACCGGCGCGAGCTGCGCCCCGTGGGCATGGCTGCCGGGCCTGCGGGCACGCCGTTGATCGATGCCGTGATCCCGGTACCCAGCGCCGGCGGCAAGCCGGCCCCCGGCTTGCTGTGCCGCATCTCCCCGCAGTGGCTGCTGCAGTGCGCCCTGGGCGCGCTGACCGACGGCCCGGCACACGACGTCGACGCGCTCGTGGCCGCGGCATGAGTGGCCAGGAGGTAGCGGCGCGGCCTTTCAAGCTGCCGCAGTCGGTGCTGGTGGTGGTGCACACGCCAGCCCTCGACATCCTGCTCATCCGGCGTGCGGACGGGGGTGAGCACTGGCAGTCCGTCACCGGCAGCAAGGACCGCGAGGACGAACCCTGGGAAACCACCGCCGCGCGCGAAGTGCAGGAGGAAACCGGCATCGACGTGCAGGCCAGCGGCTGCGTGCTGAGCGACTGGCTGCTGGAAAACGTCTACGACATCTGGCCCCAGTGGCGCCACCGCTATGCACCGGGCGTGGTGTTCAACCGCGAGCGCGTTTTTGGCCTGTGCGTGCCCGCTGGCACGCCCGTGGTGCTGAGCCCGCGCGAGCATGTGGCCTACCAGTGGCTGCCCTGGCGCGATGCGGCGGACCGCTGCTTTTCGGCCAGCAATGCCGAGGCCTGCCTGCTGCTTCCCCGCTTCAGCGGCGTTGGGGAAGGACCTTGACCAGGTGCTCCGCAAAGCCCTCGGCCGCAGGGGACGTGGCGCGCTGCGTGGGGCTGTACAGGCAGACGTAGCGCATGGCCTCGGGCGCCAGGATGCGCCGGCGCACCAGCCCGAGCGGCTTGGCCAGCGCGCCCACGTAGTCGGGCGCCAGCGTGGCGGCCACGTCGGCGGCGGCCAGGCCCAGGGCGGTGGAGATGTTGTCCACGATTTCCACCGGCGTCACGCGCTGCTCGCTGGGCAGGCCGGTGTGCATCTGCGCCACGCTGCGTTCGTGGTCACGGCCCGCAGCCACCAGCGGGTGCGCGTGCAGCTGTTGCCAGGTCACGCTGCGCTGGCGCGCCAGCGGGTGCGTGGGGGCGCACCACAGCACCCAGGGGCTTTCGAACAGTCGGGTGCGCGCCACGTCGTCGCCGCAGGCCCGGTCCGGGCCCAGGGCCAGGTCAGCGTCGCCGCTGGCGACCGCATCCACCAGCTTTTCCACCGGCACGTCGCGGATGTGGATGCGCACCTTGGGGCGCTGCTGCAGGTAGGCCTTGATGGCCTGGGGCAGGATCACGCTGGCGACGACCAGGGGCGCCGCAATGCGCACGATGCCGGCCGCGCGGTTGCGCACATCGCTGGCGGCCGACTGCGCCATGCGCAGGTGCTTGAGCACCGACGCGGCCGAGCCCAGGAACTCGCGCCCCGCGCTGGTGATGGCCACGCGGCGCGTGCTGCGCTCGAAGAGCTTGAAGCCGAGTGCGTCTTCCAGCTCGCCCACGAGCTGGCTCACGGCCGAGGGCGTGAGCGCCAGCCGGTCCGCCGTGGCCGTGAAGCTGCGCATCTCGGCCACGGTGACGAAAGCTTCGAGCTGGCGCGGCGTGAAGTGGGGCAGGGACATGGCCATTCATTAGACCATCTTCACAATCGGTAAGAAAGCGTTGATTGTGGTCGGCGCCCCGGCTCCCGATACTTCGTGGGCAACGCGGATGCCGCGGTCCCCGATGGAGAAACCCCCTTGAGCACTGAGACGCTGAACGTCGCCGGCATCGCCGTGTCACCCCACCATTACATCGACGGCCAGCGCGTGGCGTCCGAGATGCGCTTCGACCTGCACTCGCCCATCGACCAGGCGCTGCTGGGCCGCATCAGCGAGGGCTCGCCGGCGCAGGTGGATGCCGCCGTCACCGCGGCGGCGCGCGCCTTCCCGGCGTGGAGCGCGCTCACGGCGGCCGAGCGCAAGCTTTACCTCGACCGCTTCGCGGCCGAGATCGGCCAGCGCGCCGAGGCCTTCTGCACGCTCGAGTCCAACGACGCAGGCGTGCTGCTCTCGCGCATGAAGCATGGCGTGGTGCCGCGCGCCATGCTCAACATCACCTGGTTCGCCGAACTTGCACTGACCCTGCAGGACCGCCCCATCGAGACCGAGCAGGCCACCCACCTCGTGCGCCACGACCCGGCCGGCGTGGTGGCCATCATCACGCCGTGGAACGCGCCGCTGATGCTGGCCACCTGGAAGCTCGGCCCGGCCCTGGCCGCTGGCAACTGCGTCATTGTCAAGCCGCCGGAATGGGCGCCGCTGACCAGCAGCCTGCTGGCCGACTGCGCGCACGCCGCCGGCCTGCCGCCCGGGGTGCTCAACATCGTGCAGGGCGCGGGCGCCAGCACCGGCGCGCGCCTGGTCAGCGATCCGCGCCTGGCGCGCGTCTCGTTCACCGGCTCGGTGCCCACGGCCAAGTGGATCGCCCAGTCCGCCGGCGCCAACCTCGTGCCCTGCAGCCTGGAGCTCGGGGGCAAGTCGGCCTTCATCGTGCTGGAAGACGCCGACATCGACAACGCCGCCGCCACCGGCGCGCTGATGTACCGCAACGCCGGCCAGGTGTGCCTGGCGGGCACGCGCTTCCTGGTGCACCGCAAGGTGCACGACGCCTTCGTGGCCGCCCTGCGCGGCCATGTGGAAAAGCTCACCGTGGGCGACCCGCGCGAGGCGACCACCGAGGTCGGCCCCATCATCCACCCGCGCCAGGTCGAGCGTGTGCACGGCTTCGTGCAGCGTGCCGTGGCCGATGGCGCGACGCTGCTCTGGGGCGGCGCGCACCACCCCCTCGGCGCACAGTACTACCAGCCCACCCTGCTCACCAATGTGCGCCAGGACAGCGAGATCGTGCAGAACGAGGTCTTCGGCCCGGTGCTCACCTTGCAGGCCTTCGACAGCGACGAGGAGGCCATCGCCCTGGCCAACGGCACCGACTACGGCCTGGGCGGCGTCTGCTACGGCGCAACGGAGCACGCCAGCGCCGTGGCGCAGCAGGTGCGCACCGGCTTCATCTGGGTCAACAGCTTCGGCATCCGCGACCTGGCCGCGCCCTTCGGCGGCATCAAGCGCAGCGGCGTGGGCCGCGAGGGCGGGGACTGGAGCTTCGAGTTCTTCTGCGACGTCAAGGATGTCGTCCTTCCGAAAAAACCTTTCCGCGCCAGCTTCAGCCATCGCTGAGCACTACCTGCACAGGAGACACATCCCATGGGAAGCATCGTTGGCGCTGCCATCGCCTCGCACCACCCCGGCCTGATGCAGTGCGAAGAGTTTCGCGTGCTGCAGGGCGCGGGGGCCGACTCGGACCTGATCCCCGGCTATGCGCGCCTGCGCGAGCGCATTGCCGCGGCCCGGCCCGACGTGGTCATCCTCTTCGACTCGCACTGGTTCACCACCGGCTACCACCTGGTGGACGGCGCGCCGCGCTACCAGGGCATGTTCATCTCGGACGAGATGCCGTGGTATCTGCACGGCGTGCCCTACGACTACCGGGGCCACCCGGAGCTGGCATTGGAGATCGAGGCCGTCTCGCGCGAGCACAAGGGCTACAACCGCGTCATCAACCACCCCGATCTGGGCAAGCAGTACGCCACCATCAACCTGGTCAAGCACCTGCGCCTGGAGCGCAGCGACACGCCCGTGGTCACCGTGAGTTCGTGCCAGAACTGCGACTGGCGCCACTTCCTGCAATCGGGCGAGGCGATTGCAGAGGCCGTGCGCCGCAGCGACCTGCGCGTGCTGCTGCTGGCATCGGGCGCGCTGAGCCACCGTTTCAACCCCATCGACTGGAAGCCTACGCACCCGCGCATCTTCCACGAGAGCAATGTCTCGCGCCCCGAGAACATCGAGAGCGACAAGGGCGCCATCGCGTTCATGGAGCAGGGCCGCCACGACCTGGTGCTGGAGCGCTGGCAGGACGAGTACCGCAAGATGCCCTGGGAGGCCTTCGGCGCGCACTACCTGCAGATGCTGGGCGCCATGGGCGGTGCCGACTGCCGCGCGCGCGGCGTGGCCCTGTCGGCCTACGAGAACGCACGCGGCACGGGCAATGTGCACATGTGGTTCGATGGCGAGGGCGCCACGGCAGTCCAGGCGCAGGTGGCGGCATGAACTTCGAATTCCCGGTCACCGAACTGCCCGCCGTGATGCGCGGCCCGCGCGTGGAGCGCCGCCGCGTGCTGGTGGGCGGCAGTGCCTGCTGGGGCACCATGGTGGAAGAGGGCGCGCAGCAGGGGCAATTGCGCCTGGACGATGGCCGCGTGCTCGACCCCGCCAGCGTGCAGCACCTGCCGCCGGTGTCGCCCAGCAAGGTCATTGCGGTGCATATCTCGTACCGCTCGCGCAGCATGGAAACCCGCAACCAGCCCAGGCCCACCGAGACGCCCACCTACTTCACCAAGCCACCGACCTCCGTCAACGGCCACGGCTGCGAGATCCACAAGCCCGCCGACTGCCTGTACCTGAACTACGAGGGCGAGTACGCCGTGGTCATCGGCAAGACCTGCCGCAACGTGCTGCCTGACGAGGCCTGGGACTTTATCGAAGGCTTTTGCCCGGCGCTGGACATGGGACTGCAGAACTACCGCGACACCGACCAGGGCAGCATGCTGCGCGTGAAGGGCGCGGACACGCTGCTGCCCATCGGCCCCGGCATCGTGCGCGGCGTGAACCTGTTCGCACAGACGCTGCGCACTTACCGCAACGGCCTGGTGGTGCAGGAGGCGCACATTGGCGACGAGACCATCTGGGGCCCGCACTACGTGGTGGCCGACATCGCGCGCCACATCACCCTGGTGCCGGGCGACGTGATCCTCATGGGCACACCCTGCCATTCGCGCTCGGTGGACCCGGGTGACCTGGTGGAATGCGAGATCACCGGCCTGGGCCGCCTGGCGGGCACCGTGGTCGCCATCGATGCGCCGCGCGCCTCGGCCCTGGGCGTGGGCCACCAGCCCACCGACAGCCCCGAGGTGCGGCGCGTGGCCTGCGGCTTCGACGAGCGCGTGCCCGAGCACCTGAAGACCAACTACCGGCAGGCCGCCAAAAACAGCGGGAAGGATTGACGATGCTCGATGACGCACTGATCCAGCAACTCGCCCATGAGCTGCACCAGGCCGAGAAGACCCGCGTGCAGGTAGAGCATTTCTCCAAACGCCATCCCGACATGGCGGTGCAGGACGGCTACGCGATCTCGCGCGCCTGGGTGGCGATGAAGATCGCCGAGGGCCGCACGGTGCGCGGCCACAAGATCGGCCTGACCTCGCGCGCCATGCAGATCGCCAGCCAGATCACCGAGCCCGACTTCGGCACCCTGCTCGACGACATGTTCTTCGCCGAGGGCTGCGACATACCGATGCAGCGCTTCATCCTGCCGCGCGTGGAGGTGGAACTGGCCTTCGTGCTCGGCAAGCCGCTGCGCGGCGAGCCGGGACGCCCGCCCGTGAACATCTTCGACGTGCTGGCCGCCACCGAGTACGTGGTACCCGCCATCGAGATCATCGACGCGCGCATCGAGCAGCACGACCGCCACACCGGGGTGATGCGCAAGGTGTTCGACACCATTTCCGACAACGCGGCCAATGCCGGCATCGTCACCGGCGGGCGCCCCGTGCGGCCCGACGCGGTGGACCTGCGCTGGTGTGGCGCGCTGCTCTACAAGAACGGCGTGATCGAGGAATCCGGGCTGGCCGCTGCGGTGCTCAACCACCCGGCCACGGGCGTGGCCTGGTTGGCCAACAAGCTCGCGCCCTACGGCGAGGGGCTTGCGGCCGGCGAGGTGGTGCTGGGTGGCTCGTTCACGCGGCCGGTGGCCGCCGCCGCAGGCGACACCTTCCATGCGGACTACGGGCCGCTGGGCAATATCGCCTTCCGCTTTGTCTGAGGGTGCAGAGCCTGCTGCGGCATCTGATCGTGGCTACAGCGGCCGCAGCCTGAGCTTCTCCGCCGGATCGGGGGGCTCGGGTGTGGGAACGCCCAGGATGTCGTCGATGGAGGGCTCGTCGGGCATGTCCAGGATCTGGTCTGCGGACAGTTCAGTGCGGGCCGCAATGGCGGCCAGCGCGGCGGACGCGGCCGCTTCGGGCGGTGGTGGCGTGCGCGTGCGTATCACCACGCCACCGGGGCGGCGATCGCCGTCCTGCCCCAGCACCGCGCGGGTCGGGGCGTTGCCGCAGCGGGCGCGCACGGCCTGCACCTCTTCCTGCAGCGCATCCGCATCCGCAATGCGCTCGCGCTGGCGCAGCAGCACCTGCTGGGCCATGTCCGCGAGCTTGGAGTTCAGGGAGCTTTCGGCCAACTGCAGCAGCTTGCGCACGGCCCCTTCGGCATCGCCGGCCAGGCTCTGGGCCATGGCCTTCTCGGCCGACTGGTTGATCTGGGGCAGGCATTCGCGCACCATGTCGCTGTACGCGGGGTAGACGTTGCAGGCATTGGCCATCAGTTCCGTGAGGCCGCGCGTGTTGGCATAGCGCATGCCCAGGGCGCGCACCCATTTTTCGCTGTCCGACAGGTCGATGGAGGTGGCGGCCAGCACCGCCAGCAGGCTGGCCAGGTTGCAGGCGGCCTCGAAGTCGAAGCTGGCCTCGCCGATCTCGCGCGCCATGTCGCGCACCGCCGCCACGGCGGCGGAGAACTGCCGCTGCTGGATCAGCAGCAGGGTCTGGGCAATGCTGGCGAAGCGCTGGATGCGCGTGCTGTCCTGGTGGCGCTCCAGGATGCGGGCGAAGTCCGCCACGCAGCGCTC
Source organism: Acidovorax sp. (assembly GCF_034519795.1). Classification (GTDB taxonomy): domain Bacteria; phylum Pseudomonadota; class Gammaproteobacteria; order Burkholderiales; family Burkholderiaceae_C; genus Acidovorax. The sequence goes on along the minus strand of NZ_JAXHOB010000020.1, from coordinate 567,517 downwards.
GATGCCCTTGCGGTCCTTGTCGGAAAAGTAGGAAAAGGCCAGCAGCACCAGGGCCTGGAAGTCGAACAGCTTGGAGTCGATGCCCAGCATGGCCGCGCGCGAGAGCACGCTGGCGGCGGTCTTGCGGTCACCCATGTAGTAGGACATCATGCCCAGCTTCTGCAGCCGCACCACCGAGTCGGGCGTGAGCGCACTGGCCGTGCGGTAGGTTTCGATGGCGTCGGAAAAATTGCCCAGCTCCACCTGGGCGCGGCCCAGCACATCGTAGGCATCGGCGAACGAGGCATCCTCACCGATCAGGCCCTGCAAGGTGGTGATGGCGCGGTTGGCCTGTCCCGATTCGATCTGCGCGCGCGCCACGCCGAGCTTGGCCCAGGGCAGGGCGCGTGCGGCGATCACGGCCTCGAACAGGGTACGCGCCTCGTCATGGCGGTTCAGCCGCAGCAGCAACTCGGTGCCGATGCGCGCGGCATACAGCCAGTAGGGTTTGCGCGCCTCGAAGCGCTCCACGCAAAGGCGCGACGCGAGTTCGAAGTCCTCCTGCTCGATGGCGTCGAAAATGGGCTTGAGGTGGATCTTGCGCAGGCGCGCCAGGCTCAGCCGCTCGAACAGGGCACTCGGAGTGAAGGGCTTGAGCAGGTAGCCATCGAGCGCCGACTCGGCGGCCTCGGCCACGGCCGCATACGAGGCTTCGGCCGTGACCATGAAGAACACGGTGGAGAACGGCAGCAGCTGCGCTCGGCGCAGGTCGTCCAGCAAGGTCTGCCCGGAGTCGCCAGATTCGCTGAAGAACTGGTCGCACAGCACATAGTCGAACACCGTGTGCTCCAGCCTGGCGCGGGCGTCACGCACGCGGCTGCATTGCACGATCTTGGTGACCCCGTACTCGCGCAATTGCCCCACCAGAATGCTGCGCGAGGTGGCATTGCTGTCGATGATCAGCGCCTGGCTCTCGGGTGGATCCGGGTCTTTGCCTGTGGCCATCTGCAGTTCAGGGTGGTGTAATTAAAAGTAACTGCTCACTGCAAGCACAGTGTATGCCCGGTCTGCCCATTGTGCGATGCGGGAAAGCCCGTCCCGACCGGCGATCTGTCGGCTGCTTGCGACACAATCGGTGCCATGGACAACACAGACATCCTGCGGGTGGCGACCTACAACATCCACAAGGGGGTACAGGGCATCGGCCCGGCCCGCCGCCTGGAGATCCACAACCTGGGGCATGCGGTCGAGCAGCTCGATGCCGACATCGTCTGCCTGCAGGAGGTGAGGAAGCTGCACCGTGGCGAGGCCAAATACTTCCAGCGCTGGCCTGAGCTGCCCCAGGCCGAGTACCTGGCGCCCGAAGGCTACGAGGCGGTCTACCGCACCAACGCCTTCACCCGCCACGGCGAGCACGGCAATGCGCTGCTCTCGCGCTGGCCCGTGATCGGCCACCAGCACGAGGACATTTCCGACCACCGCTTCGAGCAGCGCGGGCTGCTGCACGTCGAAGTGGACGCCCATGGCCGCAAGATCCACGTGATCGTCGTCCACCTGGGGCTGATCCCGGGCAGCCGCATCCGCCAGATCGAGCGGCTGCAGCGCTTCATCGAGCGCGAGATTCCCGGCGGCACGCCGCTGGTGGTCGCGGGCGATTTCAACGACTGGGGCCTGCAGGTCAAGCGCATGCTCGCAGGCTTCGGCCTGCATGAATTCGAGGACCCCCGGGCCTTCACCTACCCTGCGCGCCTGCCCCTGGTGCAGCTCGACCATGTCTATGTGCGTGGCCTCACGCCCCTGTCGCTGCATGTGCCGCGTGGCCGCATCTGGTGGCGCATGTCGGACCACCTGCCCCTCATCGCCGAGTTCCGGCTCTGAATGTCACCCCCTGAGTCGCTTCGCGCCTTCCCCCTTGAAGGGTGCCGCTCCCACTGCGGCGCGGCGGCCCTTGCACGGGGGCTCTGGCCCCGGCCGCGCCAGTTTCGCAGGCTGTGGGTGGCGCGCCACGCGGTGGAGCCGCTGCGTTGACTCTGTCGCGGGCCTTCACCGCCGACCACCGGGTGCGCCTGCTGCAAGGCGCGCAGGAGCTGTTTCCCGCGCTGGTCGAGGCCATGGACGCAGCGCTGTCGGACATCCAGTTCGAGACCTACATCTTCGATTTCACCGGCACCGGCGCCAGTGTGGCCGAGGCCCTGGAGCGCGCGGCCCGGCGCGGCGTGCGCACCCAGCTGGTGGTGGATGGCGTGGGCACGGGCGCCTTCCCCCTGGAGTGGACCGAGCGCTTCCTGGCCGCCGGGGTGCGCTTTCGGGTGTACTCACCGCTCGGGCCGCTGGGCCTGCTGCTGCCGCACCGCTGGCGCCGCCTGCACCGCAAGCTGTGCGTGGTCGATGGCTGCATGCTGTTCTGCGGCGGCATCAACGTGCTGGACGACCTGCACGACCCCAACCACGGCGCCCTGGCTGCGCCGCGCTTCGACTTCGCCGTGCAGGCCACGGGCAGCCTGGTGGCGGTGGCCAGCGACACCATGGACCAGCTGTGGTGGCGCATGCAGGCCGTGCGCGACATGCGCGAGCGCCGCCTGCCCGAGGCCCTGCAGGCGCTGCGCGCGGCCAGCGCCGCCCGGCATGCGGCCCAGGTGGCCGAAGACGGCCCGCGCATGCGCGCCGCGCTGCTGCTGCGCGACAACGTGCGCAACCGCAGCCGCATCGAGCGTGCCTACCGCCGCGCGATTGGGGCGGCGCGGCACGAGGTGATCATTGCCAACGCCTACTTCCTGCCCGGCGGCAAGCTGCGCCGTGCACTGCTGATGGCGGCGCGCCGCGGCGTGCGCGTGCGCCTGCTGCTGCAGGGGCGCTACGAGTACTTCATGCAGTACCACGCGGCGCGGCCGGTGTATGGCGCGCTGCTCGCGGCGGGGGTGGAGATCCACGAGTACGCACCGAGCTTTTTGCACGCCAAGGTGGCCGTGATCGACGCGCTGGGCGAGCGGCCCTGGGCCACGGTGGGCTCGTCCAACCTCGACCCGCTGAGCCTGCTGCTGGCGCGCGAGGCGAATGTGGTGGTGGAGGATGCGGCCTTTGCCGCCGACCTGCGCGCACGCCTGGTGCAGGCCATGCAGCAGGCCGGCCGGCGCATGGAGCCGGCGCGCTACGCGGGCCGGCCGCTGCGCCAGCGCGTGCTCGACCAGGTGGCCCATGCGCTGATGCGCCTGGCCCTGTGGATCACCGGACGCCGCTACTGAGCCCGGCAGCCTGGCTTTGTTGCTATGCAAATGGTAGCTGTATCGCAATATGGGCTGGGCGGTAGGTGCGTAAAACCTTTGCCAGACGGCCGGCTCGGTTCACTGTTACGATGCCGGACATGTCCAGTCCCACTGCCGCCGATATGACGACCACCCCGCCGGACGAAGAAGGCACGCCCGTCTCCGTCAAGATCCGAGAGCGCCTTGCCGCCGCGCGCAAGCGTTTCCACGCCAACGACAACATCGCGGAATTCATCGAGCCCGGCGAGCTGGAGAGGCTGCTGGACGAGGTCGAGGTCAAGATGCAGGGCGTGCTCGACAGCCTGGTCATCAACACGCAAGGCGACCACAACACGCACAACACGGCACGCCGTGTGGCCAAGATGTACCTCAACGAGGTGTTCAAGGGCCGCTACGTGGCGCAGCCTCCGATCACCGAGTTCCCCAACGCCGAGCACCTGAACGAGCTCATGATCGTCGGGCCCATCACCGTGCGCAGCGCCTGCAGCCACCATTTCTGCCCGGTGATCGGCAAGATCTGGATCGGCGTGATGCCCAACGAGCACACCAACGTGATCGGCCTGTCCAAGTATGCGCGCCTGGTCGACTGGGTCATGGGCCGCCCGCAGATCCAGGAAGAGGCCGTGGTGCAACTGGCCGACCTGATCATGGAAAAGACCCAGCCCGACGGCCTGGCCATCGTGATGGAGGCCAGCCACTTCTGCATGTCCTGGCGCGGCGTGCGCGAGATGGACAGCAAGATGATCAACTCCGTGATGCGCGGCGTGTTCCTCAAGGACCCCTCGCTGCGCCGCGAATTCCTGTCCCTCATCCCCGGAAAGAACTGACCATGCTCGTACGCCTGCTCTATGCCAGCCGCGCGGTGGATACCTCGCCCTCCGCGATCGAAGCCATCCTCACGCAATCGCGCCAGCACAACCCGGGCAGTGGCATCACCGGGGTGCTGTGCTATGGCGGCGGTATCTTCCTGCAGGCCATCGAGGGCGGCCGTTCTGCCGTGAGCGACCTGTACGGCCACATCCAGCGCGACCCGCGCCACCAGAACGTGGAGCTGCTGCACTACGAGGAGATCACCGAGCGCCGCTTCGGCGGCTGGACCATGGGCCAGGTGAACCTGTCCAAGATCAACCACTCGATCCTGCTCAAGTATTCCGAGAAGCCCGAGCTCGACCCGTATGCGGTGTCCGGCAAGGTGTCGTTCGCGCTGCTCGAAGAACTCATGGCTACGGCTTCCATCATCGGGCGAGCTTAAAAAGGACTGGCCTCCAGGCCTGCCCTCTTTTCCAGACATCCGAACCCGGGCCGCAGCCGCCGACGCGCTGCGGCCTTTTGCATTCCCTTCCCCGCTTTTTCACCGTGACCCTCAACGCCTTCGGCCTCATCATTCTGGCGGGCCTGATCCATGCCTGCTGGAACATCGTGGCCAAGAAGGCGGGTGGGGATTCGCGCTTCGCGTTCTTCACCTCGGTGCTGATGATGCTGGTCTGGGCGCCGCTGGGCTGGTACCTGGGGCGCGATGCGGTGCCGCTGTGGGGCGCGGTGGAGTGGGGCTTCGTGGTGGCCAGCGGGCTGCTGCACGTGGGCTACTTCGTCATCCTGCTGCGCGGCTACCGCAGGGCCGACCTCACCGTGGTCTACCCGCTGGCGCGCGGCTCGGGGCCGCTGATGTCGTCGCTGGTGGCGATCACGCTGCTGGGCGAGCGCATTTCGGCGCTGGGCGTGGCCGGCATCGCGGGCGTGGTGGGCGGGGTGTTCCTGATCGCAGGCGGCCCGGGCCTGCTGCGCGCCGCGCACGATCCGGGCGCGCGCGAGCGCGTGCACAAGGGCATGTTCTACGGCCTGCTCACGGGGGCCTTCATCGCCAGCTACACGGTGGTCGACGGCTACGCCGTCAAGATCCTGCTGATGTCGCCCATCCTCGTGGACTACATGGGCAACTTCGTGCGCGTGGCACTGCTCGCGCCTGTGGTGCTGCGCGACCTGCCCACCGCCGGCCAGCTGTGGCGCGCGCAATGGCGCTTCGCGCTGCTGGTGGCCATGGTCAGCCCGGTGGCCTATGTGCTGGTGCTGTATGCGATGAAGGAGGCACCCCTGTCCCATGTCGCGCCAGCACGCGAGGTGTCCATGCTCTTTGCCGCGCTGATCGGCGGCCACCTGCTGGGCGAAGGCGACCGCGTGGCGCGCATCTGCGGGGCCGTGCTCATCGCGGCCGGCGTCACCGCGCTGGCCCTGGGGTAGGCCATGCTGCTCGGGTGCGACTTTTCGAGCAGCCCCACGCGCCGCAAGCCGGTGGTGCTGGCCCTGGGCCGGCGCGATGGTGCGCGCGTGCAGCTCACGGAACTGGTGCGGCTGGAAACACTGGCTGCGGTGGGCACCTGGCTGGCCGAGCCGCGCCACTGGGTGGGCGGGTTCGACCTGCCCTTCGGCCTGCCTCGCGAGCTGCTGCAGACCCTGGGCTGGCCGCTGCAGTGGCATGCCAGCATGCAGCACTACCGGTCGCTCACCCGCCCACAGATCCGCGAGGCCTTTGCCGGCTTCTGCGATGCGCGCCCCGTGGGCGGCAAGTTCGCGCACCGCGCGACCGATGGGCCCGCGGGCTCCAGCCCGTCGATGAAATGGGTGAACCCGCCCGTGGCCTACATGCTGCATGCCGGGCTGCCGCTGCTGCTCGATGCCGGCGTGCACCTGCCCGGCCTGCATGCCGGCGACCCCACGCGCGTGGCGCTGGAGGCGTATCCTGGCCTGCTCGCGCGCGAGGTACTGCAGCGGCGCAGCTACAAGAGCGACGACGTGGCGAAACAGACGCCCGAGCGCCTCATCGCGCGCAAGGACCTGCTGACCGCGCTGGAGCTGGGGCAGACGCGCCTGGCGCTGCGCCTCAAACTCAGCCACGCCCAGCGCGATGCCCTGGTGGCCGACGCCAGCGGCGACAGCCTGGACGCCGTGCTGTGCATGCTGCAGGCCGGCTGGGCCGAGCTGCGCCATGCCGAGGGCGACGCGCTGTATGGCCTGCCGCCCGGCCTGGACCCGCTGGAAGGCTGGATCATCACCGCGCCCATGCCCCTGGCGAGCGCAGGGGTGGACACAATGGCGCCATGACAGTTGCCATCGCTTCCATGCAGGCTTGCCGGCGCTGGGCCGGGGTGCTGGCCTGCACGGTCGCCGTCACGGCGGTATTCGCCGCGCCGGCCCCCTGGTTCTACTGGCGCAGCAAGGTCGATGGCCAGCGCGTCTGCGCCCAGACCTCGCCCGGCAGCGGCTGGGAAAAGGACAGCCCGCCCTACGACGGCCCCGGCTGCGCCCCGCGCCGCAAGGTGCTCATCGTCCCGATCCGTTGAGGGCCGAAACGCCGGGCATGCGAATTTTCACCGTCATGGCTTGCAATACTGTGCATGCATTCGATAATGGTCAGGATGACCGAACTGATCTTGATACGCCACGGCGAGACCGACTGGAACCGCGAGCTGCGCTTTCAGGGGCAGGTGGACGTGCCCCTGAACGCCACCGGCCATGAGCAGGCGCGCCGCCTGGCCGAACGCCTGGGGGCCGAGCGCCTGGCGGTGGACCACCTGGTCTGCAGCGACCTCATCCGCACGCGCCAGACGGCGCAGCCCGTGCTGGGCACCTTGCTGCCACAGCTGCACATCGACAACGTGTTGGATGCCAGCCTGCGCGAGCAGAGCTTCGGCCTGGTCGACGGCATGCGCGTGGACGACATCAAGCTGCAGCATGCCGAGGCCTGGGAGAACTGGCTGCGCTTCGACGCCGATGGCGGCATGCCCGGCGGCGAGACCACGCGCCAGTTCCACACCCGGGTGATGGGCGCCGTGCGCCGTCTGGCGCAGGAGCATGCGGGCAAGACGCTGATGGTGGTGACCCATGGCGGCGTGCTCGACATGGTCTGGCGCACGGCCCGCGGCGTGGGCCTGCACGGCCCGCGCCAGAGCGACATCCCGAATGCCGGTTTCAACCGCGTGCGCCTGGATGGCGAGGCCATCGAGCTGCTGCACTGGGGCGATGTGCGCCACCTGGCGGACCTGCCGCCGCAGCCGGTGTATGACCAGGCCAAGCTGCTGGTCACGGAAGGCAGCACGGACTGAGCATGCCGCGCGCTGGAGCCGTCAGGCTCCGGGCAGGGTGATGTCGATCTGACGCTCGCTCGCCTGTACCTGCACGCCCAGGGGCTGGGCCAGCCGCAGCAGGGCGGCCAGGTCCAGGGCCGGGGGCCGCGCGGGGCCTCCGGCCTCGGGTGGGGGCAGAAAATTCTGCGACGCGGTCGAGGTGCCGTGTGAGCGCACCCGCACGCCGAGGGCACCCACGGGCTCCACCGTGACCTGGGCGGGCGCCGGACCGGGCTGTTCGGCCAGGTGGTAGATGGCAGCCAGCACCAGGTACAGCAGGCTGTGGAGCACCTTGGCATCGCCTTCCCAGCCGGGGGCGTCCTCGGCCAGGGGCTCCATCTCGGTGCCGCGCACCATCAGCATCGGGCGCGCCAGTTCCACCGCTTCGCGCGCCAGTTCCAGCACGGTGTGGCGGTCGTTGATCTGCAGGTCCCACAGCCGCAGGCGGCGGATGTGGCGCGAGATCTCGTTGAGCTGTTCTTCCAGCTGCTCCACGCGCTCCACGGCCTGCTCGGGTGCCATGTCGCCCTGGCCCAGGCGGCGCTTGAGCAGCATGGTGCCCATGCGCATCACCGACAAGGGGCTGGCCACGTCGTGCCGCAGCACCGGCATGGCACGCATCAGCACGGCATGCTGCAGGCCGGCATCCGTCAGCTCCCGGTCGTGGTCGGGCACAGGGGGCGCAGATTTCTGGGCAGGCATGGGGTGGAGGGCTCGGGTTGTGGTGCTCAGGGAGCGGGAGGGGCCTGCAGCGCGGCGGCGCAGCGTGCCAGCAGCGCATCGAAGGCGTCGAAGTCGAGCGGCTTGCCCAGGATGTAGTCGAACACGCCCATCTGCCCGGACGCCGTGCGGGCGTTGCCCGAGGCCATGCCGGTGATGGCGATCGCAAAGCAGGGGCCACTGCCATGCGCGGCCACGCTCTCGCGCAGCAGGGGCACGAGGTCCGAGCCGCTCATGTCCGGCAGGTTCTGGTCCACCAGGAAGATCTGCACCGGCTTTTCGCGGGCCAGTGCCAGGGCGCGGGCCGCAGTGGCGGCCGTGCGCACGGCATGGCCTTCCATGGTCAGCAGTTCTTCCAGGAGTTCGGTGGCGTCCTGGTTGTCGTCGATGACGAGGATCTCTAGCGGCATGGTGGTCAGGCAAGGGGGTTGTTGGCGGCGCCCGGGGGACGCAGGGGCAGGTGCACGGTGAAGACCACGTGCGGCGCTTCGTGCGCGTAGCCGATGCGGCCGCCGTGGCCCTGCACGATCTGGTGTGCGATGTACAGGCCCAGGCCCAGGCCGGAACGGTTGCGCACCTTGCCCACGGACGAGGACTTGAACGGGGTGAACAGGTCGGCCGCCACCTCGGGCGCGATGGCCGGCGCCACGTTGCGCACCTCGATCACGGGCCCGGCCGGTGTGCCATGCGCATGCACCTCGACCGGGTGGCCCGCATCCCCATGGTGCCGTGCGTTGCTGATGAGGTTGGCAAACACCTGGGCGATGCGGTCGGGGTCGGCCTCGGCGCGCAGGCTGTCCGGCAGGTGCCCCACCAGTTGCATGCCGGGGTGGGCCGTGCGCGCCTCGTCCATCAGGTCGGCCAGCAGCTGCACCAGGTCGAGGGTTGCGGGCCTCAGGTCCAGTCCCAGACGGCTTTGCAGGCGCGACATGTCCATCACCTGGCTCACCAGGCGCTGCATGCGGCTGCTGCTGGACTGGATGCGCTGGCCCAGCCGGCCGGTGCTGCCATCGGTGCCGCTGTTTTTTTCGAGCACCCGTGCCGCCATGCTGATGGAGTGCAGCGGGTCGCGCAGGTCGTGGCCGAGCACGGCCATCAGGTGGGCGCGGGCGTTGTTCAGTTCGGCATGGCGGGTGCTCTGGGCGCGCACCAGCTCGGCGAGCAACTGGCGGGCAAGGTCCAGGTCGTCGCCGGCCCATGGCTCGGCGGTGGCGCGCACGATTTCCTTCCACAGGTCGAACGAGCCGCGTGGCGTCAGGCGCGGGCCCAGCGGGCCGGCTCGCACCTCTTTCTCGGGCTTGCCGCCCCAGTGGATGGTCTCGATCTGTTCCTTGCGCAGGAACACCAGCCAACTGCCGCGGTGCATGTCCAACGGCAGGGCCAGCACACCGCACCAGGGGGACAGCTGCACGCCGACCTCGGGCGCCTCCAGCGGCAGGGCATGGGTCGCATAGAGGGCGCCGCCGGCATGCGTGGCATCGAGCCAGTGCAGCAGGGCCTGGGCGGCCGAGTCGCTGATCTCGCCTTCGGTGCACAGCTTGCTGCTTTCGGACACGATGACGGCCCCGGCGTGCATCGATGTGGCCAGGGCGGCCGCATGGGCACACAGCGCGGCGAACTCATCGTCGGAGTGCAGCACGCTCTCCATCACGCGCGTGCGCAGCTCGGACACCTGCTGCTGGCGCTCGGCCTGCTTGCGCGCCAGGGCCGCCTGGATGGTGGCACCCAGCATCTGCGCCATCACGTCGCAGGCCATGCGCACGCTGTAGGGCACCTGGCGCGGGCCCATGTGGTGGCAGGCCAGCAGGCCCCACAGCCGGTTGTTGATGACGATGGAAATGCTCATGGACGCGCCCACGCCCATGTTGGTGAGGTACTCGATGTGGATCGGCGAGACGCTGCGCAGGATGGCGGCGCTCTGGTCCAGTGGCTTGCTGCCTGGGGCCTGTGCCAGGGGCACCGGCGCGGCCTGCACGTCCGCGATCACGCGCAGGGTGTTGGCCACGTACAGGGCACGCGCCTGCGCCGGGATGTCGCTGGCGGGGTAGCGCCGGCCCAGGTAGGGGTCCAGGAAGTCGGCACGCGACTCGGCCACCACGTCGCCGCTGCTGTCGGGCCGAAAGCGGTAGGCCATCACCCGGTCGAAGCCGGTGAGCGCCTGCAGTTCCTGCGTTGCCAGCTGCAGCAGGTCGTCGATGGAGGCGCGCGGGCGGCGCAGCTTCTCCATGGCGCGGTGCGCCTGCATGGCAAAGCCCGTCAGCGCGTCGGAGGATGCCTGGCGCGCCTCGAACTCGATCACCAGAAGCTCGTGCGACTGGTGCAGCACCACGTCGAAGCTGCGGCCTGCGGCCAAAAGCTCGGTCGGCATGGGCAGGTCGGCCGCAGCGCCCAGCGCGGCCAGACCTTCGTCGAGCAGTTCTCCCAGCACCGGGTGCTGCGCGACCAGTCTGCTGCCGCGCAGCAGCTCGCCCGGCTGCAGCGCATGCCCGAGCAGCGCATGGGCATTGCCGCTGGCATGGCGCACCAGGCCGCTCGCATCCACGGCCACGAGCACGCCGTGGGACTGGATGGAGCCCGGGATGTGGATGGGCTCGCGGTCGCAGTTTTCCAGCGTGGTGGGCTGCACAGGGGCGGTGCCGGAGCTCATGCGGGCGTTCCCTGCGTGGCATCGAAATGCAGCTGCAGGCCCTGGAAGGCGGCCAGCGCGCCGTCGCACGCGGCCGCGATGGCCGGGGGCGACACCACGTGCGCGCGCAGCAGTGCCATGAACGCCTTCCAGCGCGCCCCGGTGCCAGCGCCATCGCCCTGCAGGGTGCGCAGGGGGTGCGGTGCCAGCCGGGACGCAAGGCCGCGGTACAGCACCTGCGCGCCGAGTTGCGAGCCTTCGACCACGTAGGCCAGGCCCCAGCGCACGGCATCGGCCTGCTCCGGATGGTGCGACAAGGCCTGTTCCACGCCCAGCGCAGTGGCCGCGCTGGGCTGGGGCCAGGGCAGGCTGGCCTGGCCTGCGTGCGCCAGGTCCTCGCGCAGCGCCAGCAGCCGACCCGCAGGCGCGAAGCCAAAGCCGGGTGCTTGCGCCTGCAGGCATTGCAGTGCAGGCCAGAGCGCCTGCAGCCAGGCAGACAGTGCGTGGACATGCTCCAGGTAGTCGGCCAGGCTGGCGTCCGTGCGGGCAATGGGCAGGCGGGAGTCGAGCTGCGCATGCCGCGCGGCCGTGGCATGCCGCAGCGCTTGCAATGCATCGGTCGTGGCGGGCTGCAGTGGCGTGAGAGCAGTGTGCGGCAAGGTACGGGTGACCTGTGGAGGGGGGAGGGTGCACCGCACCCCAGGGCACCGTGCATCCCCATTCTAGAACCGGATTGCCCTGTGCAGGCCCCGTGCCAGCAGGGGTTTGCACCGCCGATGGCGTGCCGCCGTAGCGGCGGGCTGTGCGGCTACGATGCCACGCAGCCTTGTCCTACGCGTGGCCCAGGGCGCTGTCGAGGGCCAGGGCGGTGTACACCCCCCGAAGCTGCCGCGCCAGGCGCAGGGATTCAGGCTGCGCGTTGGCCTGGGGCTGCAACAGGTTCTGCAGCGTGGCCCACTGGCCGCTTCGGGCCAGGGCGTCGAGGTAGACCTGGTGGAACAGGTCGCGCTGGGCGTGGCTGCCGCCCACGGCCACCAACTGGGGCAAGGCCTGGCCCAGCTGGTGTGCCGCCGTGGCCCAGTCGCCGGCCGCATGGGCGAGCAGGCCGTGGGCGGCGGGCACACTGACCTGTTGCCACACCCTGCGCTCGTGCGCCTCGGTGCGGTTGGCGGCGTGCTCCTCGATGTGGCGCAGCAGTGTGCGCGCCTCGTCCAGGCGCCCGGCGCGCGCCAGGCCGTAGAGGTACTGCAGGTCCAGGAAGGGCAGCACCTGGTCGGACAGGCGCAGCGCAAGGTGGGCGGCCAGGTCGTCCCAGCGTGCGCGTCCCACGTCCACGCCAGCCAGCTCCAGCCGCGCCAGCAGCGAGACGGCGTTGATCTGGTCCTGCGTGTATTCCTTGACCACGCCCCAGACCTGCTGGTCGTACAGTGCCAGCACCTCGGCGTGGCGCTCCTGCTCCAGCAGGAACAGGGCCTGGTGCCACCAGTTGTGCGTCACCATGAAGGAGTTCAGGCCGGTCCAGGTGTCGGCCACGCTCGCCATGAAATCGGTGCCTTCGGCGATGCGGCCCTGGGTCAGCATCACATGCGCCAGCGCATGGTGGGCCCAGGGCTCCTTGCGGCACAGGGCCACCGCATGGCGCGCAGCGGCTTCCGCATGGTCGAGCAGATGGCACTGCTCCCAGCCGAAGGCCAGCATGCCATGCAGGTAGGGCACCTCGGCTGCGGCGGGCAGGGCGGCCAGGGCGATGCGCAGCATGCCCGGGGAGTCGCCTCGGTTGAACAGGTGGTACTGCCCCAGCTTGAGCGAGGCCAGGTCGCGCGGGTGCAGCCGGGCCTGCTCCTCGTGCAGCGCAATGGCCCGGGGCAGGTCGCCCGCCACCCAGGCGGCCACGGCGGCGACGAAGCGTTGCTCGCGCTCACTGGCCTGGCCGGCGGTCGCCTGTGCGCGCGCCAGGTAGGGTTGTGCGTTGCGCGGTGCATCGGCCGATTCGGCAAACATGTGCAGCGCCGCGCAGCAGGCCTGCACGATGGCGCTTTCGTCCTGCTCGGCCGCGAGCACGTTCACGGCACGCGCTTCGCAGCGGATGAACCCTTCGACGAAATCGTTCAGGGCGGCAAGGCTGCCCGGCTCGTGCAGGGTGACGGGGTTGCCCAGGCTGTCGGTGGCGGTGTGCATCGGTGCATTGTGCGGGGCAAGAAGCTACCCCGTCTGGCGGTCACTCATTTCCCGTGGATGAGCGCGAGGTACGCGGTGCGCGTGGGGGCGGACACCGAGGCCACGAGTTGCTCGTGCGGCGTTTTGTGGCGCGCCAGCATGCGCGCCGTGGCAATCGTCTTGGACTTGCAGAACCAGTGGCAGCTGTGCTGCATGAGCAGCAGTTCGGCCGTCATCACGAAGGCCTTGTCCTTGGGCGTGCGGTGCTCGCTGTTCTCCGCCACGCTGGCGATGCCGCGCGCGTGCACGGCCAGTGCGCGGCGCATGTCGAAGGTAGCGGCGGGCAGGATGGCCTGCGCGAAAGGAATGGCCAGGGCCAGGCGGCTGACGCGGGACTGGGCCTCGTCCACCTTGGCGAAGTCGGCTGCAAAGCGCGCGAACTGCTCGGCCAGCTGGGATTCGGTGGTTTCCAGCAGCGACCAGATCTGGCCGCGCCGCTCGTCGGTGCCCTCGCCCAGGGCGCGCAGGTAGCCCTCGGTCAGCGCCTCCATGAGCTTTTCGATCTGGTAGTTGGCCAGGTGGCTGCCCAGCAGCGCAATGCGCTTGCGCTGCTCCTTGGCATTGAGCATGTAGATGCCGCTGGCGATCAGGATCGACAGGATCAGGACGTCCATGGCTCAACCCCGGGGCGGCTGCGGCCAGGGGCGCTGCGGGCCACGGACCAGCTCGAAAGCGCGCGAGACCTGCAGCACCCCGAGGTCGTCGAAGCGTGCGCCCGCAATCTGCAGGCCGATGGGCAGGCCGGCCTCCGTGTAGCCGCAGTTGACCGATGCGGCCGGTTGCTCGGACATGTTGAAGGGCACGGTGAAGCCGATGTGCTCCAGCGGGCGCAGGGGGTCGTTGGTGGGCGAGGGCAGCTCGGCCTGGAAGGCGACCATCGGCGCCACCGGCGAGATCACGTAGTCGAACGCGCTGCAGGCCTTGACGGCCGCTACGCGCGTGAGGTGGAACTGCTGGCTGGCGTTGAACACCGCGGTGCCCGACATGCCTTCGGCGCTGTCGGCCCAGGCGCGGATGTAGGGCAGCACCTTCTCGCGCTTGGCCGCAGGCAGGGCCTGCATGTCGGTGAAGGAGCGCATGCGCCAGAAGTGGTCCATGCCGTCGAGCATGGCCTCTGTCATGAAGGGCTGCATGGGCACGATGGTGGCCCCGGCGGACTCCATCAGGCGCGCGGCGTTTTCCACGGCGGCGCGCACCTCGGGGTCCACCGGCAGGCCGCAGCCGGCGTCCAGCAGCAGGCCGATGCGCAGGCCGCGCAGGCGCTCGGCGCCTTGGTCGAACCGGTCCCAGGCGATGTCCTGCGCGGGCAGGCCCATGCTGTCGCGCGCGTCGGGGCGGCTGAGCACCTGCATCATCAGCGCGGCATCGGCCACGCTGCGTGTCATGGGGCCGGCGGCGCGGCCGGTGTAGGGCGGGTCGATCGGTATGCGGCCCAGGCTGGGCTTGAGGCTGAAGATGCCGCACCAGCTGGCCGGCAGGCGCAGCGAGCCACCGATGTCGGTGCCGATGTGCAGCGGGCCGTAGCCGGCCGCAGCCGCTGCGCCGCCACCGGCGCTGGAACCACCCGGGCCCTTGCTCGTGTCCCAGGGGTTGCGCGCCAGCGGGTGAAAGCTCGACAGCCCCGATGACAGCATGCCGTAGTCGGGCATGGTGGTCTTGGACACGATGACGGCACCGGCCTCGCGCATGCGCGCGGCGGGGGGCGCATCGGCCGCCGCGGGCACCAGGTCCACGGCAGCCGTGCCGGCCGGCAGCGGGTCGCCCTGGGTGGCGATGTTTTCCTTGATGGTGGCGGGCACGCCGTCGAGCGGGCCCATGGGCTCGCCGCGCTTCCAGCGGGCCTCGGAGGCACGGGCCTGGTCCAGCGCCAGGTCGGGGCGCAGCAGGTAGGTGGCCCGGATGTGGGGCTCCCACGCCTCGATGTGCCTGAGCACGGCTTCGGTGACCTCGACGGGAGACAGCGTGCGCTGGCGGTAGGCAGCGATCAGGGCGTGGGCGGGCAGGTCGTGGAGGTCACTCATGGCAGGAGGCTGGGGCAGGAGAGGGGGAGAAAGGTGGCTGCACGGCGGCGTGGCAGCGATAAGGGGGCAGGGGCGCACAGCCTGTGGCTGGCGCCCCTGTCGCCCTGGCGGCGGTGGGCCCGCAAGGGCCGATCCGCCGCCGGGTGGTGGTCATCAGGCCCAGGACAGGACCGAGATGTCGTTCACGAACACGGGCATGTCTTTCCACAGGCCCTTGAGGTTCTTGTTGGCCACCGTGATCCACTGGTTCGAGTACAGGAAGGCGTGCACCGAGTCCTGCGCCAGCAGGCGCTGCGCGTCGCCCAGCAGGCGCGAGCGGTCGGCCGGACGGGCGGCGTTCTTGATCTGGTTGAAGATTTCGTTGAACTTGGGCGAGTTGTAGCCCCAGTAGTAGTCGGGCTTGGCGAAGTTGCCCAGGTCGAACGGCTCGACGTGCGAAATGATGGTCAGGTCGTAGTTCTTGTTGCCGTAGGTGCCGCTGAGCCACTGCGCCCATTCCACGTTCTGCAGCTTGGCCGTGATGCCGATCTTGGCCAGTTGGGCCGCGATCACCTCGCCGCCCTGGCGCGCGTAGGGCGTGGGCGGCAGGGTCACGGTCAGCTCCAGCGGCGTCTTCACGCCGGCCTCGGCCAGCAGCTTCTTGGCCTTCTCCACGTCGTAGGGGTTCACGCCCGTGGTGTCCACGTAGCCGAAGGCCCCGGGCACGTAGTGGCTGCCGATGGGCGCGCCATAGCCGTCGGCGGCGCCCTCGATCACGGCCTTGCGGTCCACGGCGGCGGCGATGGCGCGGCGCACGCGCACGTCATCGAGCGGCTTCTTGGCGTTGTTGATGGCCAGGATGGTCTTGGCGCGCGAGCCGCACACCAGCACCTGGAAGCGCGGGTTGGCCTTGAACTGGCTCACGCTGCGTGGCGTGACGCGCTGGAAGGCATCCACGTCGCCCGCCAGCAGGGCGGCGACCTGGGCGGCCGGGTCGGAGATGAAGCGGAACGTGGCGCGCTTGATCTTGATGCTGGCCGGGGCGCGAAAGCCGCTCCAGGCCGTCAGCACCACGGAAGAGCCCTTGTTCCATGCGCTGAGCTGGTAGGGGCCGGTGCCCACGGGCTTGGTGGCATTGCCATCGACGCTCTTGGGCTCGACGATGATGGACGTGGCCTGGCCCAGGATGAACAGCAGATCGGGGTCGATGTCCTTGTTGAGCAGCACCACGGTGTAGTCGTCCACCACCTGCGTGGTGAGGTTGGCGAAGGTGCGCTTGTCCTTGTTGGTGCTCTTTTCGCCGCCGGCGCGGTCGTAGGAGAACTTCACGGCAGCGGCGTTGAAGGGCTCGCCGTTCTGGAAGGTGACGCCGCGGCGCAGCTTGAAGGTGTAGGTCTTGAGGTCGGGCGAGACTTCCCAGCTCTCGGCCAGCAGCGGCGAGACGCTGCCGTCGGCATTGATCTTGGTCAGCGTCTCGAAGATGTTGTACTGCACGATCTCGGCGATGGCCGAGGCGGCGCCGGCCGTCGGGTCCAGCCCTGGCGGCTCCAGCGTCATGGCCAGCACCACGGCGTCCTTGCGGCCCTGGGCAAGGGCGCCGAACGGGGTGGCGAGGGGCACGGTGGCGATGGCGCCAGTGGCAAGAACGGTACGGCGGTTCAGCATGTTCGGACTCTCCAGACAAAAAACTGACGAAGACCCCGGTGCAAATTGTTACCGGGGAGCACGGAAGCTTTGTACACCATTGGTGGCGCTTGTGGTTATGCGGTTTTCGCGGCTGCGGCCGCAGCGGCGCGCCGGGCACGCGCGCGGCCGGGCTGCACCTGGGGCACCGCGCCCACCAGCGAGCGGGTGTAGGGATGCTGCGCATTGCGAAACAGCTCGGCCGGCGAGCCGCGCTCGACGATGCGCCCCTGGTAGAGCACCACCACTTCATCGCACAGGTGGTTGACCACCGCCAGGTCGTGGCTGATGAGCATGTAGGTGATGCCGAACTGCTGCTGCAGGTCCTGCATCAGGTTGAGCACCTGGGCCTGCACCGAGACGTCGAGCGCGCTCACCGGCTCGTCGGCCACGATCAGGCGCGGGCGCGTGATGAGCGCCCGCGCGATGGCGATGCGCTGGCGCTGCCCGCCCGAGAACTCGTGCGGGTACTTGCCCAGGTCGCTGGTGCGCAGGCCCACCTGCGCAAGCACCTGGCCGGCCTGCTCGCGCTGCTCGGCGCGGCTGGTCTCGCCCTGGGCCTGCAGTGGCTCGGTCACGATGCGCTCCACCGTCTGGCGCGGGTCGAGCGAGCCGTAGGGGTCCTGGAACACCATCTGGAAGTCGCGCCGCGCCTGGCGCAGCTCGGCCGGCGCCAGCGCGTGCAGGTTGCGGCCGAGCAGGTGCACCGTGCCGGCGGTGGGCGCGTCGAGCGCCATCACCGTGCGAGCCAGGGTGGACTTGCCCGAGCCTGATTCGCCCACGATGCCCAGGCTGCGGCCCGAGGCGATGGAAAAGCTCACGCCGTTGACGGCATGCACCTTGCCCGGGGGCTTGAAGAGGTGCTCGCGCGGCAGAGTGTATTCGCGCACCAGGTCCGTGACCTGGAGCAGGGCGGTGTCGGCGCTGGCTGCTGCCGAGGGCTGCTTGCTGCTCATGCGGCCACCTCCACGACTTCGACCGCCTGCTGCGCGCTCAGCGCCTGGGCGATGGCGTCGCGGCGCAGGCAGCGTACCTCGTGGTCACCGTCTGCATCACGGGCCACCAGCGTGGCGGCGGGGCGCTCGTGGTGGCAGGCGTCCACCGTGTAGCTGCAGCGGCCGGCGAACGGGCAGCCGGCGGGCAGGTCCACCAGCTCGGGCACGGTGCCGGCAATGGTCGACAGGCGCGGGCGCTGGCCCGGCGCATGCACTGCGCCCAGGTGCGGGCGGGCGGCGAACAGGCCGCGCGTGTAGGGGTGGGCCATGGCGGAGAAGACCGAGGCGGTGGAGCCGCTCTCGACCACGCTGCCGCCGTACATCACCATCATGCGGTCCACGTTCTGCGAAATCACCCCGAGGTCGTGCGAGATCAGGATGAGCGCCATGTTGCGCTCGGCCACCAGGTCGCTGATGAGGTCCAGGATCTGCTGCTGGATGGTCACGTCCAGCGCGGTGGTGGGCTCGTCGGCAATCAGCAGGTCGGGCCCGCAGGCCAGGGCCATGGCGATGGTGATGCGCTGGCGCTGCCCGCCCGAGAACTGGTGCGGGTAGGCGTCGAAGCGCTGCGCGGCATTCGGTATGCCCACGCGGTCGAGCAGCGATATCGCTTCCTGCCGTGCCTGGGCGGCGCCCATGCCCCGGTGCAGGCGCAGCGGCTCGGCCACCTGGCGGCCGATGCTGTGCACCGGGTTCAGGGCCGTCATGGGCTCCTGGAACACCATGCCGATGCGGTTGCCGCGCATGCGGCACATCTGCGCGTCGGTGCGGCCCACGAGTTCCTCGCCATCGAAGCGGATGCTGCCGCTGACCTGGGCGCTGTCGGGCAGCAGGCCCATGAGCGACATGGCGGTGATGGACTTGCCGCAGCCCGATTCACCGATCAGGCCCAGGGTTTCGCCGCGCTCCAGGGCAAAGCTCACGCCGCGCACGGCGTCGGCAGGGCCCCGGTGGGTCTGCAGGCGGATCTGCAGGTTGGAGACTTCAAGCAGGGGCATGGCAGAAGGTCGTCTTCATCGTTTGCGAGAGAGGCGCGGGTCCAGCAGATCGCGCAGGCCGTCGCCCAGCAGGTTCAGGCCCAGCACGGCGAAGGCGATGGCCAGGCCCGGCCACACGGCCAGCAGCGGCGCCTGGAACATCAGGGTCTGCGCCTCGCTGAGCATGCGGCCCCACGAAGGCTGCGGCGGCTGCGTGCCCAGGCCCAGGTAGGACAGCGCGGCCTCGGCCAGGATGGCGATGGCGAACTGGATCGTGGCCTGCACGATCAGCACCGACAAAATGTTGGGCAGCACATGCTCGATGGTGATGCGCCAGGCGCCCTTGCCGCAGGCGCGCGCCGCCAGGATGTACTCGCGCGACCACACGGCATTGGCCGAGGCGCGCGTGACGCGCGCGAAGGTCGGGATGTTGAAGATGCCGATGGCGATGATGGAGTTGACGATGCCCGCGCCGAACACCGCCGTCATCATGATCGCCGAGAGGATGGCCGGGAAAGCGAAGGTGAAGTCCGCGAGCCGCATGATGAGTTCTTCCACCCAGCCGCGCTTGGCCGCGGCCAGCAGGCCCAGTGCCGTGCCGATGGACAGGCCGATGCCGACCGCGATCACGCCCACCAGGATGGAGTTGCGCGCGCCCACCAGCAGCAGCGAAGCCACGTCGCGTCCGAAGGCATCGGTGCCCAGCCAGTGCGCCAGGGTGGGGCCTTGCAGCTTGCCGGGCAGGTCCATCTCGTAGGGGGACCAGGGGGTCCAGACCAGGGACAGGCTGGCCGCGAGGAGCAGCAGCAGCGACAGCACGGCGCCGATGACGAAGCTGCGGTGGCGCAGCGCGCGGTGCCACCAGCCGGGCGGGGGCGTGCCAGCGGGGCGGATGGAAGGAGTGGAGGGAACGGCGCTCATGGGGTTCGGGGTGTCGTTCAGATGTCGCTGGCTTTGACGCGCGGGTCGATCACGGCGTAGAGGATGTCCACCACGAAGTTCACGATGACCACCATGGCTGCCAGCAGCATCACGCAGTTGCGCACCACGATCAGGTCGCGGTTGGAGATGGACTGGAAGATCAGCCGGCCCAGGCCCGGCAGGTAGAACACATTCTCGACCACGATGGTGCCGGCGAGCAGGTTGGCGAACTGCAGGCCCATCACGGTGATCACCGGGATCATGGCGTTGCGCAGCACATGGCCCCAGAGCGCGGCACGCTGCGACAGCCCCTTGGCGCGCGCGGTGCGCACGAAATCCTCGCGCAGCACCTCGAGCACGGCCGAGCGCGTGATGCGCGCCAGGATGGCGGCCTGCACCACGGCCAGTGCGATGGCGGGCAGCAGCAGGGCCTTGAGGGCTTCGAGCGGGCTGCCGCCAGCGTCTTCCGTCCAGCCCGGAAAGCCTCCGGCCGAGAACCACTGCAGCTTGACCGAGAACAGCAGGATCAAGAGGATGGCGAACCAGAAATTGGGGATGGCGATGCCGATCTGCGCCAGGCCCATCACGCCCACATCGCCCACCTTGTTGTGGCGCGAGGCCGCGTACACGCCTGCGATCAGCGCCAGCACGGTGGTGATCACCATGGCCATCAGGGCCAGTGGCACCGTGAGGGCCAGGCGTTCGAGCACCAGCTCCAGCACTGGCGTGCTGTAGGCGTAGCTGTTGCCCATGTCACCCACCACCAGGCCGCTGATCCACTCCCAGTAGCGCTGCATGGCCGGCTGGTCCAGGCCCAGCTTGGTGGCCAGGGCGGCCACGGCGTCGGGCGATGCGTCGGGCCCCATGAGCATCTGCGCCGCATTGCCCGGCAGGATCTCCAGCACCAGGAAGACGACGATGGAGGCGCCGATCAGCGTCGCCAGGAGCGTGATGAACCGCTTGAGAAAGAACAGTCCCATGGTGGGGTGTCGTGTGGGTGAGGTGGTTGTGCGTGGCGCCCGGTCCGTGGAGATACCCAAGCGTCACAATTAATGTGTATACACAGCATAACGGCAAAAACCCCCACGCTGGCGGTGTTGTGATGTGGTGTGGCTCGCAAGGTACATGCCCGGACCCACGATAATGTGCACCATGAAGCGCGCACTGTCTCCCCCTGTCTTGACCGCACCCCGTGCGCTGGGGGGCGTGCCATGGCACTGATGATCACCGACGAGTGCATCAACTGCGACGTCTGCGAGCCCGAGTGCCCCAACGACGCGATCTACCTGGGCCAGGAGATCTACGAGATCGACCCGCGCAAATGCACCGAGTGCGTAGGGCATTTCGACGAGCCCCAGTGTGTGCAGGTCTGCCCCGTGGCCTGCATCCCCGTGAATCCCCAGCATGTGGAGACCCGGGAAACCCTCTGGCAAAAGTTCCAGCGCTTGCAGGCGCCCGCCCAGGGCTGAACCGCGAACCCTCTCAACTCGCCGCGTCCGGCTGCTTGGCGGCAAGCGGCGGGCTTGCCGTTGCCAGCTCGGGCGGGCGGGGCGGCTTGGGGCGGGGCGGCTTGGGGCGGGGCGGCTTGACCGTGTGGATCAGCAGCGTGGCCTTGTCCATCTCGCCGGCCAGCATCGCCGGGTAGGACTTGAGCGAGTGGCTGATGCTGTCCTCGATCAGCGTGCGCTGGTCGGGGGCGGGCTTCTTGAGCACCCAGTTGGCGACTTCCGACTTCACGCCCGGGTGGCCGATGCCGACGCGCAGTCGCCAGTAGTCGGCCGAACCCAGCTGTGCATGGATGTCGCGCAGCCCGTTGTGCCCCGCGTGGCTGCCACCGCGCTTGAGCTTGACCTGGCCCGGGGGGATGTCGAGTTCATCGTGCACCACCAGAACTTCCTCGGGCGCGATCTTGAAGAAACGCGCGAGCGAGGCCACGGATTTGCCAGACAGGTTCATGAACGTCTGCGGCTGCAGCAACCACACGCTCTGGCCGTGCACGGTGGCACGGGCGGCCAGGCCGTGGTAGCTGCGTTCGGGAACCAGGTGTACCTTCAGTTCGCGCGCGAGGGCGTCGATCCACCAGAAGCCGGCGTTGTGGCGGGTGGCTTCGTAATCGGGGCCTGGGTTGCCCAGGCCTACAAACAGCTTGATCATGGGGGGATTATCGGTGGCTTGCTGTCTGTGGTTGCTGTGTGCCTTCGTTGAGGGCGGAGGCCGGGTCTCGGCCCGGCGGCCGAGGTACTTGTTCTTTGCTTCGCCTAAGAAAAGTACCCAAAAGAAAGGCGACCCCGCTGCCCGTGTCCCCCTCGCCGGTGGCGAGGGGGCAGCCTGCGATGCTCGGACCTGGGGTGACGCCGAAGAACTCCCTGCGCTGCCTCTTCGAGGCAGCTCCGGTCAAACAGCTTCGGCGAGCCAGACAACGATGCGCGTGTCCTTCGGCACGCGCTCACCCCAGGCCCTGCGCTTCTCGGCACGGTCAGAAGGGGGTGGGAGCGGGCTCCCTACGGGCCATTGCTTCGCTCGGCCCGGTGCGCCGTCGCTGCGCTCGGCCTGGGCAGAGAGATCGCGCCCAGGCCGTCGGCAGCGCGCAACGCGCGCGTCCCCGACCCGAGGCGCAGCTGCGCAGCAGCAGCCGTACGTGACCCCGTTTCCACCCCTTCTGGCTGCGCCGAGAAGCGCAGGAGCTGGGGTGGGCGTGTGTGCCGAAGGACACACACGCTTCGTGATCTGGCTTGCCGATGCTGTTTGAGCGGAGTTCGGAGAACGCAGCGAGTTCAGCGGCACCACCCCAGGCCCGAGCATCGCAGGTTGCCCGCAGCGAAGCGAAGGGACGCAGACTGCGGGGCGCTGTTTCTTTGCCTACTTTCTTTTTGCGCAAAAAAAAGTAGGTGCGCCGCCGGGCGCACATCCCGGCCTCCGCCCTTTACACACGCACGCAGCCACCACAGACAAACAAGCGTCCACAAACTCTTCACACAATACCGCTCGAACAAAACAAAAACGGCCCACCGAAGTGAGCCGTTCTTGTTGCTGGAAGCAGCGCCACCAGGGCAACGCTGATCCGGACAGGGAAAAGCCAAGAGTTACTTCTTGCCCTTGCCCTTGCCCTTGGCGTCCGCAGCAGGAGCGGCTTCCACAGGCGTCTCGACAACCACGACCGGGTTGGTCACAGAGACCAGCACGGGGTTGTTCTGGCCACCGCGGATCACGGCGCTCACGCCCTTGGGCAGCTTGATGTCCTTGAGGTGCAGGGAGGTGCCCTTTTGCAGCTTGGACAGGTCCACAGCGATGAACTCGGGCAGGTCCGAAGGCATGCAGGTCACGTCGAGTTCGTTCACGACGGGGTTCACCAGGCAGTGGTCCACCTTGACGGCGTTGGACTCTTCGGCACCGCTGAAGTGCAGTGGCACCTTCATGTGCAGCTTGGTCTTGGCATCCACGCGCTGGAAGTCGATGTGCAGCACGAGTTGCTTGTAGGGGTGGTATTGCACGTCACGCAGCAGGACCTTGCTGGTGGCGCCGGCAACTTCCATGTCCAGCACGCTGGAGTGGAAGGCTTCCTTCTTGAGGGCGTGCCACAGTGCGTTGTGGTCGATCTCGATCAGTTGGGGTTCGGCAGCACCGCCGTAGACGATGCCAGGCGTCTTGCCCGAATTGCGCAGACGGCGGCTCGCACCCGTACCTTGCTTGGCGCGCTCAAAAGCGACGAAGTTCATAACTAGCTCCTGAAAGGGCAGACCGCGACCAGTCGTGCCCTGTTTTAAAAAGACCTGCGTTGCCATGGGGCAGGCAGGCCACATTGCGTTCCCGAACCAACAGACAAGCCTCCCGAAGGAGGCTTGATGTCAACAACAACCGTCTTGCACCACCGAGGGCCTCCTGCGAGGCCCGGGGCATGTCAGAACAGGTTGTCCTGGTCCGAGAACAGACTCATCACCGACTCGCCCTTGGCAATGCGCTGGATCGTTTCGGCGATCAGCGGGGCCACGGAGAGCTGGCGGATTTTTGCGCATCCCCTGGCGTTGTCGTTCAGGGGAATCGTGTTGGTCACCACCACTTCATCGAGGGCCGAGCCCTTGGCGATGCGTTCGATGGCAGGACCTGAGAAAATGGGGTGCGTGCAATAGGCATACACGCTCTTGGCACCGCGCTCCTTGAGCACTTCGGCGGCCTTCACCAGCGTGCCGGCGGTGTCGATCATGTCGTCCATGATCACGCAGTTGCGGCCTTCGATCTCGCCGATCACGTGCATCACTTCGGACACGTTGGCCTTGGGGCGGCGCTTGTCGATGATGGCCAGATCGCAGTTGAGCTGCTTGGCCAGCGCACGGGCGCGCACCACGCCACCGACGTCGGGCGAAACGACGATCAGGTCTTCGTAGTTCTTCTGGCGCAGGTCGCCGAGCAGCACGGGCGATGCGTAGATGTTGTCCACCGGGATGTCGAAGAAACCCTGGATCTGGTCGGCGTGCAGGTCCATGGTCAGCACGCGCGCCACGCCCACGGCCTGCAGCATGTTGGCCACCACCTTGGCGGTGATAGGCACGCGCGACGAGCGGGGGCGGCGGTCCTGGCGGGCGTAGCCGAAGTAGGGGATCACGGCGCTGATGCGCTCTGCCGATGCACGCTTGAGCGCATCGACCATGATCAGCAGTTCCATCAGGTTTTCGTTGGTCGGGGCGCAGGTGGACTGCACCACGAACACATCGCGCGCACGCACGTTCTGCTTGATCTCGACGGTGACTTCACCATCGGAGAAGCGGCCCACATCGGCGGCGCCGAGCGTGGTCCCGAGGTGTTGGGCAATTTCAGCTGCCATGCCAGGATTGGCATTGCCGGTGAATACCATGAAGTCGGGTTGATTGCCTTGCATGAGCGTCCCAGCGGTCTGAAAAAAAAGCCCGTACTACGCGAGTAGATATTTGGCAGGGGAAGAAGGATTCGAACCTTCGCATGCCGGAATCAAAATCCGGTGCCTTAACCAGCTTGGCGACTCCCCTACACGGGTCAACTGCCGAAAGCAGCTAACCGAAATTCTCGTCCGATGCCCACCCTGCCAGAGGATGAACCATCAGATTGTCACATGCCTTGATCTGCCAATCGCCGGGGGCGCCTTCCAGATCTGCTGCATGTGGCATTTGTGCAAACACAGCACTTCCCGAGCCTGTCATCCTGGGCCGCATCCCGCGCTGTTCAAGCCATGAAAGGGCTTGCTTCACATCGGGGCACAGTGCCTCGGCAACTGGCTGCAGATCGTTTCGACCGAAGTCAAAGTGTGTTGCAGCAAAGCCTAAGATTGTAGCACAGCCAGAATCGCGTTTCAAACTCGGCGAAGAAAAAATTGCTTTTGTCTCCAATCCTGCTGCGGGCTTGACGACCGCGAAGCGTGCTTGCGGAAGTTGCTGTGCATTCTCAAGCGGCGTGATTGTCTCACCAATTCCTTCGACAAAAGCGTTCGTGCCGCATAAAAAAAACGGAACGTCCGCGCCGAGGGCCAGGCCGATCTTCTGCAGCGCCTGGCGCGAGAGGTTCAGGCCCCACAGCCGGTTCAGCGCCAGCAGCGTGCTGGCCGCATCCGACGAGCCGCCGCCCATGCCGGCCTGCGCAGGGATGCGCTTGGTGATGCCGATGTGTGCGCCCTCGGTGCAGCCCGTCGCCGATTGCAGGGCATGTGCCGCGCGCAGCACCAGGTCCATCTCGGGCAGCGCCGGGCCCAGGTCTTCGCGGCTCAGGGCGCCGGCCGGCCGGCGTTCGAAGTGCAGGGTGTCGCACCAGTCGATGAGCATGAACACCGACTGCAGCAGGTGGTAGCCATCGGCGCGCCGGCCCGTGATGTGCAGAAAAAGATTGAGCTTGGCCGGTGCGGGTACGTCGAACAGCGATTGCATGGAAGGAAAGGCGGAGGGTAGCGCGCTGCTCAGCGGCTGAACGCGATGCGCAGCGTGGCTTCGGGGGAGGGGTCGTGGCGCCGCGCGACCAGGCGGCCGTCGGCACTGCCCGAGAGGTCGGCCTGCCAGCCGGTGGCCGTGGCCTGGTTGCCGTTGAGCCACTCGAAGATGGCGGCCACGGGGATGGCAGTGCCGGTGGCTTCGCGCAGCAATTCATCCAGCGAGGTGGATTCGCGCTTCTCCTGCCCGGTCAAGAGCTGGGCCCGGCCGTCTTCCCAGTGCAGGCGCGCCAGGGTATTGCCCAGTGGGCTGGTCAGCACCAGTTCGCCCTTGCCGGGGTTGCCCTGCAGGTCGAACAGCGCGGAGAAGGACTGCGATGCCTGGCCTTCCACCTGCAGTGACAGGCGGCCCGACCAGGAGGCCGAAGCAGCAGAGGGGGTGCCGGAGGCCGTGGCGGCCCGGGGCGGCTGGGCGCAGCCCGTGAGCC
Organism: Acidovorax sp.; assembly: GCF_034519795.1. Lineage (GTDB taxonomy): Bacteria > Pseudomonadota > Gammaproteobacteria > Burkholderiales > Burkholderiaceae_C > Acidovorax. The sequence goes on along the minus strand of NZ_JAXHOB010000020.1, from coordinate 541,640 downwards.
ACAGCATGCAGGCCAGGGCCAGCCATGCCATCCACCGGCCCAACGGCAGGCCATCGCCCGGCCTGCCGGCGGCGCTGCCAGTGCTGCGCATCAGGGCTTGGCCCCCAGGCGCTTCAAGGTGTCCTTGAGGCTGTCGTTCTCGGGGTTCAGGCGCAGGCCTTCGCGCCAGATGCCCAGGGCCTTGTCGCGCTCGCCCATGCTCCAGACCACCTCGCCCAGGTGGGCGGCGATCTCGGCGTCGGGCCGGGCCTTGAAGGCGGTCTCCAGCAGGTCGCGCGCCTTGGCCTTGTTGCCCATGCGGAACTCCACCCAGCCCAGGCTGTCGGTGATGAAGGGGTCGCCAGGGGCCAGCTCCAGGGCCTTGGCGATCAACTGGCGGGCCTCGGGCAGGCGCTGGCCGCGCTCGGCCATCGAGTAACCCAGCGCGTTGTAGGCGTGGTGGTAGTCGGGCTGGCGCGCGATGATCTGGCGCAGCAGCTTTTCCATGGTGTCGAAGCGGCCGATCTTCTCGGCCAGCATGGCCTGGTCGTAGAGCAGTTCGCTGTCCTCGGGGGCCAGGGCCACGAGTTCGGTTTGCACCTCGTAGGCGTCCTGGAAGAGGCGCTGGTCGCGCAGCAGTTGCACTTCGGCCAGCAGCTTCATGCGCTTGTCGTCTTCGGTCACGCCGGGCAGGGCACGCAGCAGCGCCCGCGCCTGGGCGACCTTGCCTTGCTTGGCGAGCAGCGAGGCGCGGCGGCTCTGGGCGCTGAACAGCTCGCCCGAGTTCTCGATGCGGGCGAGCCAGCCTTCGGCCGCAGCGAAATCCCCGCGCTTTTCGGCAATCTGCGCGTACAGCAGATGGGCCTGGTTCAGGCTGCGCTGGCGCGCTTCGCGGTTGATGCCCGGGCCCTCGATGAGCGCCAGAAAGCGCTTGAGGGAGGTTTCGGCCAGGTCCAGGCGGTTGTCCTGCAGCTGCAGCGTGGCCAGGATCAGCCAGGGCTCCGGCAGGTCCGGCTTGGCCCGGGTCACGGCTTCGAGCTGGGTCTTGGCTTCGGCATACTTCTGCTGGCCGAGCAGCACGCGCGAGTAGGCCATCTGCATTTCGGGCGTGGCCTGCGGCTGGCTGGCGAAATAGCGGGCCACCAGCGCTTCCCCTTCGGGCACGCTCTCTTCCTGCAGCTCCAGGCCCAGGCGGGCAGGGCCTTCACTGGCCGGGTCCAGATCCTGGGCGGCGCGGGCGCTGGCCAGCGCTCCGGTCTTGTCGCCGGCGGCCAGGCGCACGCGCCCGATGGCAATGTGCGCGGCGGCCGCGTTGTCAGGCTTGGCCAGTTCGTCGACCAGGGCCTGCTCGACCACCTTGGCGGCCAGGGGCTTGTCGCTGGCGCGGGCGAACATCTGGGGCACGATGCCCAGGATGGTGGGCTTGGCCTGGACCGGGGCCTGGGCCAGTTCCTGGCGCAGCAGCTCCGGCGTCTCGCCGATGCGGTTCAGGGCGATCAGGATCTGTAGCACATAGCGGTTGGCCTCGCGCGAATCTGGCTGGGCGTCGCGCCAGGCCTTGGCCGCTGCCAGCGCATGGTCGCCCGCGCGCGCCTGCAGGGCCATGTCGGCGGCGCGCTGGTAGAGCTGGGGGTTGTTGGTGCGCCGCGCCGCCTCCAGCATGAGGGCGTAGCCCGTGCCCGCCTCGCCGGTTCGGGCGTTGATCTCGCCCATGAGGATTTCATAGAACAGCTCTGCATCCAGGGCAGGGTTGCTCGAAGGGGCGCCGTCGGATGGGGGGTCGGCCGCCGGTGGCGCTGCACCGCCGGGTGGCTGCTGCGCATGGCCCACGCTGGCGATAGCTGCAAGAGCAACTGTCAATACGGCAGACCGAAAGTAGTTTGAAGGCACCATCGACCCATAATAATCCATGCATGATTACCTGTTTGTAAGGGCTTTGGATGCCTGAGTTGCCCGAAGTGGAAGTAACACGGCGCAGTTTTGCGCAGGCCATCGCTGGCGCCCGGGTCACGGGCGTGCGGCTGGGCAAGCCGCTGCGCTGGCCGCTGGGGGCCGAGGGCGATGCCCTGGTGGGGCGGCAGGTGCTGGGCGTGCGCCGCCGCGGCAAGTACCTGCTGGTGGACCTGGACGAGGGCATTCTGCTGGTGCACCTGGGCATGTCCGGCAGCCTGCGCTTTGCTCACGCCCTGCCGCCGCCGGGCCCGCACGACCATTTCGACCTGGCCACCACCCAGGGTACCCTGCGCCTGCATGACCCGCGCCGCTTCGGCGCGGTGGTGCATGCCGCGGGCGAAGCCGACGCCGTGGCGCACAAGCTGCTCGGTGGCCTGGGCATGGAGCCCCTGTCCGACGATTTCACCCTGGACGCCTTCAGCCGGGGCATCAAGGCCAGCCGCGCGCCCATCAAGCAGATGCTGCTGGCGGGCAAGGTGGTGGTGGGGGTCGGTAACATTTATGCGTCGGAGGTACTGTTTCTGTCGGGTATTCGCCCGCAGACCCCCTCGGCGCGCATCGGTCCCGCCAGGATGGGGCGCCTGCACGCCGCCATACGCCAGGTGCTGGAGCGCGCCGTGGAGCTCGGGGGCAGCACGCTCAAGGACTTCTCGAACGCCGACGGCGCCTATGGCAGCTACCAGGCCCACGCCAATGTGTACGGGCGCGAGGGGGCGCCCTGCAAAGTCTGCGGCACGCCCATCCGGGCCCTGCGCCAGGGCCAGCGCAGCAGTTTTTTCTGCCCGCGCTGCCAGCGCGCCTGAGGGCCTCCCGCAGGGCGGCCGGCCCGGCCGAGTGTGGTGTATGCGGCCCATCGTGACGGGTAAGCACCATCCACAGCTATGGCCGGCGCACAGTCGATGCTATATTTTGTTCAGTTCAGAACAGAAACAGTCGTTATCGAACGCCGGGAGCAAAGTGGGACCTTCATTCAACGAGCAGTTTGACCAGCATGGCGCGTGGAGACGTGCGTTCGCTCAGCAGCTCAAGCAGCTGGCCGAGTGGATGTCTTCGCACGAGCTGATGGACGCATCCGTCCAGGAGCGCCTGCAGCGCCTGGAGAGCCAGGTCCGCACCGACAAGGTGATGGTCGCGTTCGTTGCCGAGTTCTCGCGTGGCAAGTCCGAGCTGATCAACGCGATCTTCTTTGCCGACTATGGCCGGCGCATCATGCCCGCCAGCGCCGGGCGCACCACCATGTGCCCGACCGAACTGGGCTACGACGCCGAGTTCGCCCCCAGCCTGCGCCTGTTGCCCATCGAGACGCGCCTGCAGATGCACGGCCTGGCCGAGTGGCGCCTGAGGCCCGAGCGCTGGCAGGAGATCCCGCTGGACGTGAACGACCCCGACCAGATCGCCAAGGCCCTGGAAAAGGTGGCCGAAGTGCGCCGCGTGAGCCTGGACAACGCCCGCGCGCTGGGTTTCTGGCACGACGATCTGGTGGACGAGAACCCGATTCCGGACGCCAATGGCCTGGTCGAGGTGCCCATGTGGCGCCACGCCATCATCAACATCCCCCATCCCCTGCTCAAGCAGGGGCTGGTGATCCTGGACACCCCGGGGCTGAACGCCGTGGGTGCCGAGCCCGAACTGACGGTCAATCTGATTCCCCAGGCCCATGCCGTGGTGTTCATCCTGAGCGCCGACACCGGGGTGACCCGCTCGGACCTGTCCATCTGGCGCGAGCACCTGGCCACCTCGACCGAGAGCCTGGACGGCCGGCTGGTGGTGCTCAACAAGATCGACACCCTGTGGGATTCGCTCAACTCCGCCGAGCAGATCCAGGCGCAGATGGTGCGCCAGGTCAACACCGCAGCCGAGATGCTGGGCGTATCCCCCGACAAGGTGGTGCCCGTGTCCGCCCAGAAGGGCCTGGTGGCCAAGATTTCGGCCGACGACCTGTTGCTGGAGACCAGCGGCCTGCCCGTGCTCGAAGAGGCACTGGCCAAGGGCATCATGGGCCAGCGCCAGGCCATCCTGCGCGCGGCAGTGGCCACGGGCGTGGCGGGCCTGCGCGCCGAGACCGGGCGGGTCATCAACATCCGCCGGCGCGACCTGGACGACCAGATGGCAGAGCTGCGCAGCCTGCGCGGCAAGAATGCCTCGGTCATCGAGTCCATGCGCCAGCGCATCGAGCAGGAGCAGCACGAGTTCGACCTCTCCGCCTCCAAGATCCAGGCCGTGCGCGCCGTGCACCTAAAGCTCTTGCGCGATGTGTTCCAGCAACTGGGTTCCAAGGCGCTCAAGGTGGAGCTGGCCGAACTGGCCCAACTGCTGCAGCAAAAAGGCCTCAAGCTCGGCGTCAAGAAGATCTACGTGCAGACCTTCGACAAGCTGCGTGGCACGCTGGACAAGGCCCAGGCCTCGGGCACCGAGATCCAGGCCATGCTGGGCGGCACCTTCCGCCAGCTCAATGCCGAGTTCGGCTTCTCGCTGCAGGTGCCACCGCCCCCGCAGCTTGAGCATTTCTCGCACGACCTGTCGCAGATCGAGCAGAGCCACCTGCAGTACCTGGGCCTGGGCAACTCGCTCAAGCTGGCCCAGCCAGAATTCTCCGAGCGCCTGGTGCGCGCCCTGGCCATGCGCCTGCGCACGGTGTACGAATCCGCCGCCAACGACCTGGAGCTGTGGAGCAAGTCCGCCACGGCGCAGCTCGACGCGCAACTGCGCGAGCGGCGCCGCAGCTTTGCCCGCCGCATGGAGGCGGTGGACCGCATCCAGCAGGCCGCCAGCGGCCTGGTCGAGCGCATCGCCGAAATCGAGGAGGGCGAGGGCGAGCTGATCCAGCTGGAGCACCGCCTGCAGGAGCTGACCTCGCAACTGATCGCGCCGCCAGCGGCCGACCCGGCTGCGCCCGAAGAGTCCGCCGTGGACCTGGCACTGCCGCTTTCATGAGCGTTGCGGCAGGGGAGGTCGCCCGGCGCGTGGTGCGCTGGCAGGCGACGGCCGGGCGCAACCACCTGCCCTGGCAGAACACGCGCGACCCGTACCGGGTCTGGCTGTCCGAGATTATGCTGCAGCAGACCCAGGTGAGCACGGTGCTGGGCTACTACGCGCGCTTTCTCGAAAGATTCCCCGATGTGCAGGCCCTGGCCGCAGCCCCGCAGGACGAGGTCATGGGCCTGTGGAGCGGCCTCGGTTACTACAGCCGCGCACGCAACCTGCACGCCTGCGCCCAGGCCGTGGTGGCCCTGCACGGCGGCGCCTTCCCGCGCACGGCCGAGGTACTGGCCACCCTGCCGGGCATCGGCCGCTCCACGGCCGGTGCCATCGCCTCCTTCTGCTTTGCCGAGCGCACACCCATCCTCGATGCCAACGTGCGCCGCGTGCTCACGCGGGTGCTGGGCTTCGACGCCGACCTCGCCGTGGCGAAGAACGAGCGCCTGCTCTGGGACCAGGCCGAGGCGCTGTTGCCCACCGAGGATCTCGGCCACGCCATGCCGCGCTACACCCAGGGCCTGATGGACCTTGGCGCCTCGCTGTGCAGCCCGCGCAGCGCCGATTGCCCGCCCTGCCCGTTGCTGGACATCTGCGTGGCCGGCCAGGCTGGCGATGCCGAGCGCTACCCGGTGCGCACGCGCAAGCTCAAGCGCCGCGCAGAATCCTGGTGGCTGCTGGTGATGCGCGATGGAGAGGGCCGCGTGTGGCTGGAACGCCGGCCCGACTCGGGCATCTGGGCCGGGCTGTTCTGCCTGCCTGTGTTCGCCGACGAGGCGCACCTGCACGAGCACCTGGCCCACCTGCCCGTGCCGGTGGTCCCGGGGCAGACCGAGGCGCTGAGCGCCTTCCTGCACGTGTTGACCCACCGCGACCTGCACCTGCACCCTGTGGTGCTCACGGCGCCTGCGGCGCGCGATGCGGCCGGGGAGGGCGGCTGGTTCGGCGCCAGCGAGTGGGAGGCGATGGGCCTGCCCGCGCCCATCCGCAAGCTGCTGGGCAATCTCTTCGGCGGCCTGTTGTAAGGCGTCCGCTCAGAGGCTGGGAATATTTTGGCCGTGTCCGAATGGCGCGTCAAAACGCCCTGGATCCAGGCGCAAAGCACAGCCATAGCTCGGGCTATGGCGAGCATTTGCTTTCGACGAGCCGGGGTGTTCTGGCGTGCAAGGCGGGCATGGACGAAAGATTCGCAGCCTCTCAGCGCCCGTCCAGCTCGCGGTGGCGCCGCAGCGTCGCCCAGCGCTTGCCGAAGGCCTCGGCCAGCCGTTCCACCAGGTACACCGAGCGGTGCTGACCCCCGGTGCAGCCGATGGCCACCGTCACGTAGCTGCGGTGGTTGCGGTCCAGCATCTCCAGCCAGTGCGCCAGAAAACCCTCGATGTGGCCCTGCATCAGCGATGCATCGGGCTGCGCGCGCAGGAAGTCGGCCACGGGCGCGTCCAGCCCCGTCAGGTCGCGCAGCTCGGGCTCGTAGTGCGGGTTGGGCAGCATGCGCACGTCGAACACGTAGTCTGCATCCACCGGTATGCCGCGCTTGAAGGCAAACGACTGGAACACCAGGGTCAGCTGCCCCGGCGCCGTCGCCATCAGCGTCTTTACGTAACTTTGCAATTGCGAGGCGCGGATGGCGCTGGTGTCGATGACATGCGCCTCCTCGCGCAGGTCGGCCAGCAGCTCGCGCTCGAGCTCGATGATCTGCACCAGCGCGCGCCGGCCCTGCTTGAGCGCGTCCGGGGTCAGTTCGTCGTGCGACAGCGGGTGGCGCCGGCGCGTTTCGGAGAAGCGCCGCACCAGGGTGTCGATGGTTGCGTCCAGGAACAGCGAATGCACGACCACGCCCTGCTTGCGCAGCCGGTCGAGCTCCAGCGGCACCAGCGGCAGCGACGTGGCACTGCGCACGTCCATGGCGATGGCCACGCGGTTGCCGTGGTGGCGGTGCTCCAGCGACACGAAGGCCGGCAGCAGCTCGGGCGGCAGGTTGTCCACGCAGTAGTAGCCCGCATCCTCCAGGGCATGCAGTGCCACCGACTTGCCCGAGCCGGACATGCCGGTGATCAGCACGATCTCAAGCGCCATCGGCCTGCTTCCTTCTCTTGGGGCGGCGCACGGGGGCGGCGGGCGGCGCGATGGCGAGCATCTCGCGCGCGTGCGCCACGGTCACCTTGCTGGAGTCGTCGCCGCCCAGCATGCGCGCCATTTCGGAGATGCGGTCCTCGCCCTGCACGGCCACCACCTGGCTGGCCGTGCCCTTGGCGCCGCTGCGCTTGGAGACCACCAGGTGGTGGTCGGCCCGCGCCGCGACCTTGGGCAGGTGGGTGACGGTGAGCACCTGGCGGTCGCGCCCCAGCTGCTGCATGAGCCGGCCCACGGTGTCGGCCACGGCCCCGCCCACGCCCGAGTCCACCTCGTCGAAGATCAGGGTGGGCGCCTCGCCCAGGGCGCTGGTGGTGACCGCGATGGCCAGCGAGATGCGCGACAGCTCGCCGCCCGAGGCCACCTTGCCGATGGGCCGGGGGCTCGCTCCCGGGTGGCCCGCCACGAGGAAGGCCACGTCGTCCGTGCCATGGGCGGCAGGCTCGGCCAGCTTGCCCAGGGCCACCTCGAACTGGCCGCCGGCCATGCCCAGGCCCTGCATGGCCTGGGTGATGGCGGCCGACAGCCGGGGCGCGCCTTTGGCCCGCGCCAGCGACAAGGCGCGCGCCGCGGCCTGGTAGGCCCGGGCGCTGGCGGCCTCGGCCTTTTCCAGGGCCACCAGGTCGGCTGCGGCGTCGAGCTGCTGCAGCTCGGCCTTCCAGCCGTGCAGCAGGGCGGGCAACTCCACCGGGCTGCGTTTGTAGCGCCGCGCAAGCGTCATCCACAGCGACAGCCGCGCATCCACGGCGGCCAGCCGCTCGGGGTCCAGGTCGTTGTGGCGCAGGTAGGCGTGCAGCGAATGCACCACGTCGCTGGCCTGCGCCACGGCGGAGTCGAGGATGTCGGCGGCGCTGGCGAACTCGGCTTCGAGGTGCTCGTGGCCTTGCAGCAGGTCCTGGGCGCGCGAGAGTCCGTCCAGCGCGCCGCCGCCGCCCTCCGCATCGCCACCCGACAGGGCCGCGATGGCGGCGTTGGCCGCGTCCATCAGCGCGGAGGCGTTGGACAGGCGCTTGTGCTGGGCGTCCAGCTCGCTCCATTCGTCGTCGCCGGGCGCCAGCTTGTCCACTTCGGCGATCTGCCACTGCAGGCGCTCGCGCTCCTGCTGCAGGGTGGCCTGGGCGGCGCGGGCCTGGGCCAGGGCCTTCTGATCCTGGCGCCACTGGTTCCAGCGCTCGACGGTGGGCCGGTCGCTGGTGCCGGCGTAGGCGTCGAGCAGGCCGCGCACCGATTCGGGCCGGGTCAGGCTCTGCCAGGCGTGCTGGCCGTGGATGTCCAGCAGCAGCTCGCCCAGCGCGCGCAGTTGCGTGGCCGTGGCGGGCGTGCCGTTGATCCAGCCGCGGCTCTTGCCCTGGGTGTCCACCGTGCGGCGCAGCAGCAACAGGTCTTCGCCCTCCAGCCCCGCCTCTTCGAGCCAGGGCCGGATGTGGCCGGTCGCGTCGAATTCGGCGCACACGTCGGTGCGCGCACAGCCCTCGCGCACCAGGGCCGCATCGGCGCGGGCGCCGAGCACCAGTTGCACGGCGTCGATCAGGATGGACTTGCCGGCGCCGGTCTCGCCGGTGAGCACGGTGAAGCCGCCTTGCAGCTCCAGCTCCAGCGCCTCAACGATGACGAAATCACGCAGCGTGATGCGCCTCAGGGCCATGGTCAGGAACCCCCTTCGTTCCAGCGCAGCTTCTTGCGCAGGGTGGCGAAGTAGTTCCAGCCCAGCGGGTGCAGAAAGCGCACGCAGTGCTCGGAACGCTGCACCAGGATGCGGTCGCCGTGCAGCAGCGAGGCCAGGGACTGCATGTCGAAATTGGCGCTCACGTCGCGGCCACTGACCACCTCGACGGCGATCTCGGTCGCATCCGAGAGCACGATGGGCCGGTTGGACAGGGTGTGCGGCGCGATCGGCACCAGCACCCAGCCGGGAATGGACGGGTGCAGCATGGGGCCGCCGGCCGACAGTGCATAGGCCGTGGAGCCCGTGGGCGAGGCGATGATCAGGCCGTCAGCCCGCTGGTTGGCCACGAAGCGGCCGCCCACCTCCACGCGCAGCTCCACCATGCCCGAGGTGGCGCCCCGGTTCACGACCACATCGTTCATGGCCAGCGCCTCGAAGACCACCTGGCCGTCGCGCACCACGCGGGCATGCATCAGCGGCCGCAGGTCTTCCTCGTACTCGCCCTGCAGCATCGGGGGCAGGGTGGCCTGGTAGGTGTCGAAGGGAATGTCGGTGATGAAGCCCAGCCGCCCCTGGTTGATGCCGATCAACGGTGTCTTGTGGCGCGCCAGTTGCCGGCCTATGCCCAGCATGGTGCCGTCGCCCCCCACCACCAGCCCCAGGTCGCACTGGGTGCCGATGGTGTCCACGTCCATCGCCGCGTAGCCGGTCAGGCCGGTGTTGGCGGCGGTCTCGGCCTCCAGCACCACGGTGCAGCCCTGGCCCTGCAGAAACTGGGCGATGTCCTGCAGGGCCTGGCGCGAGCTCTCGGTCATGGAAGAGGCCGCCGCAGCCGTCGCCGGTGCCTGCTGGTACTTGCCGATGAGCGCGACATGGCGGAAATTGGAGGTCATCGTCAAATTACATCATTGTTGTAGGAACACCGGGCCCGCGCGGGGCCTTGCACGTGCCGCTGCGGCCACCGTGGGCCGCGAAGGCGCCAGCTGAAACGGCCCAAAAAACCGTGCTCGGTGTTTAATGCTAGTGCATCCCATGCGGACTTCTCCGTACAACGATAGACGAAACCCGACAGGGAATCACCCACTTCCCTCATTAAAATCGACCGCATGCTCGATGACCGCGCCAAGTTGTTGCTCAAAGCGCTCGTGGAGCGCTACATAGCCGATGGGCAGCCCGTCGGCTCGCGCACGCTCTCGCGCGCCTCCGGCATGGACCTGTCGCCAGCGACCATCCGCAACGTGATGGCCGACCTCGAAGAGCTGGGCCTGATCGCCAGCCCGCACACCTCGGCGGGGCGCATTCCCACGGCCAGGGGCTACCGGCTGTTCGTGGACACCATGTTGACGGTGCAGCGTGACCCTTTGATTTCACCACCGCTGGCGCCCGAGCAACCGCAGAAAGTGATCGCCAACGCGGCCAACCTGCTGTCCAACCTGTCGCAGTTCGTCGGTGTGGTGATGGCGCCACGGCGCACCTCGGTGTTCCGGCACATCGAATTCCTCAGGCTGTCGGAGCGGCGCTTCCTGGTGATCATCGTCTCGCCTGAAGGCGATGTGCAGAACCGCGTGATCTTCACTGACATCGACCACTCGCAGTCGCAGCTCATCGAGGCCGCCAATTTCCTCAATGCCAACTACGCCGGCCTGGCGATGGAGCAGGTGCGCGAGCGCCTCAAATCCGAGGTGGACGCGCTGCGCGGCGAGATCGGCACGCTGATGCAGGCGGCCGTCAACGTGGGTTCGGAGGGCGAGGCGCAGGACGAGGTGGTCATCTCCGGCGAGCGCAACCTCCTGTCGGTGAGCGACTTCTCCAGCGACATGGGCAACCTGCGCCGCGCCTTCGACCTGTTCGAGCAGAAGACGCAGATCCTGCGCCTCATGGATTTTTCCAGCCAGGCCGACGGCGTGCGCATCTACATCGGCGGCGAAAGCCAGGTCGTGCCCTTCGAGGAACTCTCCATCGTGAGCGCCCCGTATGAGGTGGATGGCAAGGTGGTCGGCACCCTGGGCGTGATCGGCCCCACGCGCATGCCCTACGACCGCATGATCCAGATCGTGGACATCACCTCCAAGCTGGTGTCCAACGCGCTCAGCCACCGGCGCTGAGCCCCTGGATACACCCTACAATACCGCGTGCCCCATCTTCGGTCAGGTACACGGGGCGTTAGCTCAGTTGGTTAGAGCAGAGGACTCATAATCCTTTGGTCGCGGGTTCAAGTCCCTCACGCCCTACCATATCCCGCTTAGGTTTTCTGCTATTGTTTTTGCAGAAAACCGCCAAAGCCGACCAGGCCGCCCAAGGCCATGGCATATGGCTTTGAAGTCCTCTCGCTCAAAGGCGTGTGCTTTCCCATCGTATGGCCCTGGGCTGCAGCCCAGTTCAGGCCCGCGTGCGCTCGGAAGTCCTTCATGCGAAGTTGGTCTTGATCCTTTTCATGTCCTACGCTGTCAAACTACGTATGTTTGTAGGCGTTTGCCGCGACCGGATGTCAGTATGTAACTTGTGCGCCACGTCACTGCATTGACGACGGACCATCGATACCATTTGAAGACACGCAATGTCACGCTTCTTGCGAGTCCTGCGGCAATCGGGGTGTGATGGCGCAGGGTGCCTGCGTCCGTACGCGCGGTGGGCCATTCGGGTCTGCGCAACTTTCACCCAAGGGGTGGTGGGCTTTGCTGGAGGAAGCCCGCCGACACTGCTCGGCCATTTTTGTTTTTGGAGTCCATTCAATGCGGTATCTAATTGTTTTGTTCTTAGCGGCAGTGACCACGTTTGCCCAGGCTGCAAATTTCGTTTCGATGCACCAGTCGGCGCACAAGATCGCGCTGCCTCCGGCGCCCGGCACGTTCAACTACACCTTTGATACCAAGGTCGGCTTCAAGGAGCAGTACGCGCCTACCGGCGTGACGGGTTGCGCGATCGGTTTCGGCACCGGCGGCTGTGCCTTCCCTGGCGCAGGTTCCCTCTCCCTGCCTGAATTCACCGGTTTCCAGATGCAGAACCAGGAATTCAAGATCTTCATCCCCGCAGGGACCCGTTCGTTCCTGTTCTCGGGCTATGCGGCCCAAGGCACCCAGTCGGCCTTCGTGCTGCGCTACGGCAAGGAGCCGACCCGTGTCGCCGCCCTGAGCGGCAGCGAGTACCAGGCGGCACAGACCGGCGAGCGCATCGATTCCTCGTTTGCGCGCCTGGTCACCCAGGACGTCGACCATTTCGTCGTGCACGATGGTGGCGGTACCCTGCGCTTCGTGGGTGGTCAGCTCGACGTCAACCGCGGCAGCACCAACCAGGGCCAGTGGCTCTATGTTCGCCAGCTCAGCGGCGCCGCGCTGTTCGACTACCAGGGCGCCCTGGACGTGGACATGCCCAAGTACGCAGCGGGCTACAACGCCATCACCTGGACCACCAGCCCCTTCCCGGATCCCGTGGACACTGCAAGCCCTGGCGGCGGCGGTGGCACCACCAACCCGCCGGTTGCAGGCACGACGGTCACCACCTCGGTGGCCTCTACCGCTGGCCAGCCCCTCAAGCTGGACATCACGATGACCCAGTCGGCCACCGAGGTCGCTGCCAACCCGCAGATCAGTGCCTGGGTGGCTGCACGCATTCCCGCCAACGGCCTGTTCTTCACGACCGATGTCTGGTTCTTCCGCAAGGTCGATGGCTGGGCCCAATTGGTATTGCCCAACCCCGAGCTCGTGGCCTACTCCAGCCTGGGCACGAACGCGACCACCCTGAAGTTCTCGCCCTCGCTGGACCTGACGGACACGGACCTGCGCGCCTTCAATGTCGAGATCTACTTCGGCTACAAGACCAGCACGGGCGCCTTTGTGAGCAAGGGCAAGGTCTGGCCCCAGTAAACGGGTTGGCGCGCGGCGCTTGCCCACTTCGCAAAAAGGCCCTTCGGGGCCTTTTTGCATGGGGTCACCGACAAGAGGGGCAACTGGCCGATCAGGGGCGCAGTTCAATAAATTTGGACCTTTTGCCTGGAGGCTCCTTTTGCGTGCGCTACAATACGTGCAGCAGACGGGTTCTGTGATTGCACCAGGGTTTCACGTTGAGGCAAACGCAGCAAGCAGCGATTTTTTGAAATGTTGAAAAATCCATGCTATAATTCGAAGCTTAGCGGCTGTAGCTCAGCTGGATAGAGTACTTGGCTACGAACCAAGGGGTCGTGGGTTCGATTCCTGCCAGCCGCACCAACAGGTAAGCCCTGATATCGCAAGGTATCAGGGCTTTTTCCTTGGTGGGTCCTGCTCTCATGCCGCATCTGGCCAGATGCCGCTGGGGGCCTTGAGATGACCCCGCTCTTCTTACGCACCTCACGCCGTCTTCCTACACGTCACCCGCTCCGGCCGGCGCACCCTGTGGGGCAGAGTTCACTGCAAAGAAGACCTCCGTCTCCCACAGCCATGCCCGCCCACGCCGTCACCTGCCAGTTCCAGCGCGATCCTGGATCCGAGCGCCTTGCCTCCACACCGGTGGAGGCGGATGCGGAAGCTGTGCTCTTCAGTTGGACAGACCAGGAGGGCCGGGGCTATGAAGTGTTGCTGCGCGGCGGTGACCGGCTGGTGGCCACGCTCCGGTTCGATGCGCAGGAGCGCGATGTCGCCACCGAGGAACTGCACCTGCAATGCCGGGCGCTGGGACTGGTGTGGGAGGCAGCGACTTCCGCGTCGGGTGAAGGTGTGTCGGTAGCCGAAGAGATTCCCCTCCCAGGAGTTGACCACCATGGCCACTGATCCCAAGGACCATCCGCAGCACCGCGCGCCCGAGCACCTGCCCAGGCCATTCGTCAGCGCACCGCATCCATCCGCGCCCCGGCAGTAACCCGGCACGGTGCCATCGCCAGACGGGGCCGGGGCTTTTGCGGGCGAAGTGGAGGACGAAGCCGACGACCCCGTGGGCAAGCCCCCCAGGACCTGAGGGGCGCCAAGGCGCGCGGCGGTCCACGCTGCGGCACGGGTAACATGCCCCCATGAGCAAGGCTTTCACCAAGGAATCCGACACGCAGGCCGATGACGACGAAGGGCCGGCGCTGCCTCCCATCCCTGCCGGGTCGCGCAACTACATGACGCCTGCGGGCTATGCGCGGCTGCGCGGCGAGCTGCTGGACCTGATCGACAACGAGCGCCCGAAGATCGTCGAGGTGGTGCACTGGGCGGCCAGCAATGGCGACCGCTCGGAAAATGGCGACTACCTCTACGGCAAGAAGCGCCTGCGCGAGATCGACCGGCGCATCCGCTTTCTCACCAAGCGGCTGGAGGTGGCCGAGGTGGTGGACCCGCTGGTCCACGCCGGCAGCGACCAGGTGTTCTTCGGCGCCACCGTGACCTACGTGGACGAGGAGGACGCCACGAGCACCATCACCATCATGGGCATCGACGAGGCCGACAGCGGCCGCGGCCAGGTGAGCTGGGTGTCGCCCGTGGCGCGGGCCCTGCTCAAGAGCCGGGTGGGCGACGAGGTGCCGCTGCCCACGCCGGGCGGCGTGCGCTCGCTGGAGGTACTGGAGGTGCGCTACGAGCGGCACGATCCCCCGCCTGCGGCGCAGGATGCAACGGCCTCCTGACCGCCGAATCGCGGTGCCAGCGAGGTTCAGGCCGCAGGCGTGATGCGGCTGGCGCGGATGACGGCGGGCGTGCGGCGCAGGTTGCGCAGCGCGGCTTCGATATGGGCCTGGTCGCGCACGGCCACGATGAAGCGCAGGTCGGTGGTGTCCAGCGCCACCTCGTCGTCCATGTCCACGTGGGTGATGTCGGCCTCGGCGCTGGCCAGGTCGGCGGCCACGCGGGCCAGCACGCCCTTGCTGTTGGTGATGGTGACGACGATGCCGGTCTCGAACATGCGCACGGGTTCGTCCGCCCAGTCCACGGCGATGAAGCGCTCGCTGTCCTTGTGCTGCAGGCGCTTGGCCACGCCGCAGTGGGTGTTGTGCACCACCAGGCCTTCACCGCGGCCAAGGTAGCCCACGATCGCGTCGCCCGGCACGGGGCGGCAGCAGTGGGCGTACTGCACCGATGCGTTCTCGCTGCCGTCCAGGGTGACCGCGCCCTGCGACAGCCGTTCGTGCGAGGTGTAGCGCTCGCGGCTGAGCAGCAGCGCGTCGGGCCGGTGGCCGTGCTCGCTCATCAGCACCATGAGCCGCTTGGCCACGATGCTGGCGATGCGCTTGCCCAGGCCCAGGTCGGTCATGAGCTCGCTGCGCGTGCGGTTGCCCGTGAAGCGCAGCAGCTTGTCCCACATCGGCTGGGTCTCGGCGTTCACCGGGGGCAACTGCTCCAGGCCTTCGGAGCGGATGGCCTGGGTCAGCAGCTTCTCGCCCAGGCCTTCGGACTCGGCATGCGCCAGGGTCTTGAGGTAGTGGCGGATCTTGGAGCGCGCGCGCCCCGTGCGCACAAAGCCCAGCCACGCCGGGTTGGGCGTGGAGATGGGGGCGGTGATGATCTCCACCACGTCGCCGTTCTTGAGCTCGGTGCGCAGCGGCACCTGCTCGTTGTTGATCTTGGCGGCCGTGGTGCGGTCGCCCACGTTGCTGTGAATGGCGTAGGCAAAGTCCACCACCGTCGCGCCCCGCGGAAGGGCCATGATCTGGCTCTTGGGGGTGAACACGTAGACCGCGTCAGGAAACAGGTCCACCTTGACGTGGTCCCAGAACTCGGCGGCGTCGCGCGTCTCGTTCTGGATGTCGAGCAGCGACTGCAGCCATTTGGTGCCCAGGCGCTCGGCCGAGGTGCCGTCGCCGTCCTGCGCCTTGTACAGCCAGTGCGCGGCCACACCGGCCTCGGCGATCACATGCATCTCGTCGGTGCGCATCTGGAACTCGATGTTCACACCCGAGGGGCCCACCAGCGTGGTGTGCAGCGACTGGTAGCCATTGAGCTTGGCGATTGCGATGTGGTCCTTGAACTTGCCCGGCACCGGCTTGTACATCTGGTGCAGCACGCCAAGGGCCGTGTAGCAGTCGGTCACCGTGGGCACGATGACGCGAAAACCGTACATGTCCGTCACCTGGGCAAAGCTCAGGTGCTTCTGGTCCATCTTCTGGTAGATGGCGTAGAGCGTCTTTTCGCGGCCGGCCAGGCGCACCTGCATGCCGATGCGCGAAAACGCCGCGTCCACCTCGGTCTGCACACGCTGCACCAGGTCGCGGCGGCGGTTGCGCGACTTGTTCACCGCCTTGGCCAGCGTGGCGTAGCGCCAGGGGTGCAGGTGGCGGAACGACAGGTCCTGCAGCTCGCGGTAGGTCTGGTTCAGGCCCAGGCGGTGGGCGATGGGGGCGTAGATCTCCAGCGTCTCCGACGAGATGCGGCCCCACTTGCTGCGCGGCATGTCCGACAGCGTGCGCATGTTGTGCGTGCGGTCGGCCAGCTTGATGAGGATGACGCGCACGTCGCGCGCCATGGCCAGCAGCATCTTGCGAAACGACTCGGCCTGGTTCTCCTCGCGCGTGTTGAACTGCAGCTTGTCGAGCTTGGTGAGGCCGTCGACCAGTTCGGCCACCGGCGCGCCGAAGCGCTCGATCAGGTCCACCTTGGTCACGCCGCAGTCTTCCATCGCGTCGTGCAGCAGTGCGGCCATCAGGGCCTGGGCGTCGAGCTTCCAGGTGGCGCACTGGGCGGCCACCGCGATGGGGTGGGTGATGTAGGGCTCACCGCTGTTGCGCAGTTGGCCCAGGTGGGCCTCGTCGGCGAAGCGGTAGGCCTGGCGCACCTGCTCGATGCTGTGGGCGTCCAGGTAATCCAGGTTGTCGGTGAGCGCGGCAAAGCTGGCAGCCGCTGCATTGGCCGCTGCCGCAGAGGCACTGACTGGCGCGTGGGTGTCGCCAGGCCGGGCATGCGTTGCTGCCGAAGGAGTGTTGAACACCGCGTTCATGCCTTAAATGTAGCGCGGGTGCGCCATACGGGTCGCCGAGGAAAAAAAAAGCACCGCATGAAAGCGGTGCTCTCGGGGGCCGGTGCCCGCCGAAAGATTCAACCAGGAACCTTCTTGAGCATTTCCAGGCCGACCTTGCCTTCGGCGATTTCGCGCAGGGCGGTCACGGCGGGCTTGTTGCGGCTTTCGATGCGCGGGGCATGGCCCTGGCTCAGCATGCGGGCGCGGTAGGTGGCAGCCAGCACGAGCTGAAAGCGGTTGGGGATCTTTTCCAGACAGTCTTCTACGGTGATGCGTGCCATCGGTGGGTACTCCGGGGATTCAGGTGATATTGAGCGACTGGAAGGTGTCAGCACGGGCGCGTCGCTGGGCGGCGTACTTCAGGCGCTGGGCGTGCACGACGGCTTTCAGGTCGAAAAGCGCGCGCTCAAACAACTCATTGATTATAACGAAGTCGAATTTGCTGACCTGCGCCATCTCGGTAGCCGCGTTCTTCAGGCGGACTTCGATCACCTCCGGAGAGTCCTCGCCCCGGCGTTCCAGGCGCGAGCGCAGCTCCTCCCAGCTCGGCGGCAGGATGAAGACCAGCAGGGCATTGGCGAATGCCTCCTTGATCTGCAGTGCGCCCTGGAAGTCGATTTCCAGGATCACGTCCGAGCCCTGGGCGATGCGCTCTTCGATGGCTTTCTTGGAGGTGCCGTAGCGGTTGCCGTGCACGTGCGCCCATTCCACGAAGGCATTGCCCTCGACCATGGCGTCGAACTCGGACTGCGACGCGAAATAGTAGTCGCGGCCGTGCTTTTCCTGGCCGCGGGGGGGGCGCGTGGTGTGCGAGATGGACAGGTGGACGTGCGAGTCCAGTTCCAGCAAGGCCTTCACGAGGCTGGATTTGCCGGCGCCGCTGGGGGCTGCCACTACGATGAGATTTCCTGGGTAGTCCATAGGTGATGTGCGCGGGGCGCTATCAAAACATGAGTGTCATTCGATATTTTGCACCTGCTCGCGCATCTGCTCGATCAGGACCTTCATGTCCACGCTGATGCGGGTCAGGTCCAGCGCGGCCGACTTGGAGCCCAGGGTGTTGGCCTCGCGGTGCAGTTCCTGGATCAGGAAATCCAGGCGCTTGCCGACTTCGCCGCCCTTCTTGAGCAGCCGCTCGATCTCGTCCAGATGGGAGTCGAGGCGGGTGATCTCCTCGGCCACGTCGATGCGGATGGCGAAGGCGGTGGCCTCGGTCAGTGCGCGGTCGCGAGCGGCCTCGGGCAGGGTGGCGCCATCGGTCAGGGCCATGGCCTCCTTCCAGCGCTCCATGAAGCGCTGGCGCTGCTGCTCCACCAGCAGGGGCACCATGGGCACGGCCTGCTCGGCCAGGGCGCGCAACTGCTTCAGACGGTCCAGCAGCATGGCGGCCAGGCGCTTGCCTTCGCGCTCGCGGGCCGACATCAGGGCGGTCAGGGCTTCTTCGGCCAGGACGGGCACGGCCTCGCTCCAGTCCTCGTTGCCCGAATGCGCGTTGGCGCACAGGCGCAGCGCGTCGGCCACGCTCAGCGGCGCGGCGTTGGGCAGCCAGGACTTGACCGAATCCTGCAGGGAATTGAGGCGCTGCAGCAACCGGGCCGGCGGGTCCTGCAGGGTGTTGCTGTCTTCGTTCTCCAGCGCGGCGCGCACCTCCACCTTGCCGCGCTTCAAGCGCGCGGTCAGCAGGGCGCGCAGGGCGGGCTCCATGGCACGCAATTCGTCGGGCAGGCGAAACGACAGGTCCAGGAAGCGGCTGTTGACCGAACGGATCTCCAACCCCAGGCGGCGCGACTGGGTGGCGCGGCCTTCGGTTTCAGCGCCGGCGGCGGACGTGCCGTGCTGCGCGCTGGCATAGCCGGTCATGCTGTAAACTGGCATTGGACTTTTTGATGGTTGCTTGCGATCCGGCGATTATCCGGGTTCCGCCTTACCCCCGAGTCATCTTCGCAAAATATGTCAAAAATCAAACCGGCCCCCTTGCCACCCGATACCGCGATTGGTGGTTACCGTGTGGTGCGCCGGTTGTCGTCCGGCGGCTTCGGGGTGGTCTACCTGGCCCTCGACACCGAAGGCCAGCAGGTCGCCATCAAGGAATACCTGCCCTCGTCCCTGGCCACCCGTGCCCCGGGCGAGCTGCTGCCCAAGGTGCAGTCCGAGAAGCTGTCGCTGTACCGCCTGGGCCTCAAGAGCTTCTTTGAGGAAGGCCGCGCGCTCGCACAGATCTCGCACGCCTCGGTGGTGAGCGTGCTCAACTTCTTTCGCGAGAACGAAACCGTCTACATGGTGATGAACTACCTGGAGGGCGCGACCCTGCAGGACTTCATCATCACCGCGCGCGACCTCAAGACGCAGAAGGTGTTCCGCGAGTCCACCATCCGCTCGCTGTTCGACGAGGTGCTGCGCGGCCTGCGCATCGTGCACCAGCACAAGATGCTGCACCTGGATATCAAGCCGGCCAACATCTTCATCACCGATGACAACAAGGCGGTGATGATCGACTTCGGCGCCGCGCGCGAGGTGCTGTCCAAGGAGGGCAACTTCATCCGCCCCATGTACACGCCGGGCTTCGCCGCGCCCGAGATGTACCGGCGCGACTCGTCCATGGGTCCGTGGACCGACATCTACGCCATCGGCGCCTGCATCTATGCCTGCATGCAGGGCTTTCCGCCCAACGAGGCGCCCCAGCGCATCGAAAAGGACCGCCTCTCGCTGGCCCTGACCAAGCTGCGCGGCGTGTACTCCGACAACCTCATTGAGGTGGTGGAGTGGTGCATGGCGCTCGACCCGCTGTCGCGCCCGCAGTCGGTGTTCGCCCTGCAAAAGGAGCTCAGCCGCGAGGGCGAGCGCCGCTACACCAAGCTCACGGTGGCCGAGAAGATGCGCCTGCAGCTCGATACCCTGGTGTCCGACACCAAGAAGAATGTGCAGAAGGTGGGTGAAGCCACCGGTATCGGAGCCAAGCCCAAATGAACACGACGGCGCACGCAAAGCAGGTCCAGGCGACGAGGTGCCTGTCCATCCTGGTGCCCCCTTGCCCGGGTGAATCACTATGAAGTTCTCGGTGTTCCAGATCAGCCGCCGCGGCGGCCGCGAGAAGAACGAAGACCGCATGGGCTATTGCTACACGCGCGAATCGGGCCTGTTCGTGCTGGCCGACGGCATGGGCGGCCACCCCGAGGGCGAGGTGGCGGCGCAGATCGCGCTGCAGACCATCTCGGCGCTGTTCCAGCGCGAGGCCAAGCCCCAGCTCAAGGACGTGCAGGAGTTTCTCTCGGGCGCGCTGCTGGCCGCGCACCACCAGATCCTGCGCTACGCCACCGACAAGGGCATGCTCGACACGCCGCGCACCACGCTGGTGGCCGCCGTCATCCAGGCCGGCACGGCCACCTGGATCCACTGCGGCGACTCGCGCCTGTACATGGTGCGCGACGGCGACCTGCTCACCCGCACGCGCGACCACTCGTACATGGAGCTGCGCAACAACCCGCCACCGGGGCTGGAGCGCATCAACCGCAACGTGCTGTTCACCTGCCTGGGCTCGCCGACCAAGCCCATCTACGACATCACCGGCCCGGTGTACCTGGAGCAGGGCGACCGCATCCTGCTGTGCTCCGACGGCCTGTGGGGCACGCTCAGCGACGAGGAGATCTCCAAGCAGATGTCGCGCCAGACGGTGTCGCATGCCGTGCCCGAGCTGGTGGAAGAGGCCCTGCGCACTGCGGGTGACAGCAGCGACAACGTGACCGTGGTGGCGCTGGAGTGGGAGACGCCCGATGCCTTCGAGTCCACCCAGGGCGTGTCCACCGACAGCATCAGCGACGACGTGTTCGCCTCCACCATCCAGGCCGGCCCGCTCGACGGGCTGGTGGACGACCTGGACGATGCCGCCATCGAGCGCTCGATCGCCGAAATCAACGAAGCCATCCGCCGCTCCGCAGCCCGGAAAGCCTGACCGGACGAAGAACAGGCGCGCAGCGCCCTGTGCGGACCGCCTCTGGCCCCGCCCCCAGCCTCGCCTGTCGCACGCTCACCGTCCCGGGTGCGGCGCGCGCGGGCTTTCCCTTTGACACTGGAAACCACATGACCACCACCTTCACCCGCACCGGCGCCCGTGCCGCCGACCAATTGCGCCCCGTGCGCATCACGCGCCACTACACCATGCATGCCGAGGGCTCGGTGCTGATCGAGTTCGGCAACACCAAGGTGCTGTGCACCGCCTCGGTCGAAGAGCGCGTGCCGCCGCACAAGCGCGGCAGCGGCGAAGGCTGGGTGACGGCCGAGTACGGCATGCTGCCGCGCGCCACCCACAGCCGCAGCGATCGCGAGGCCGCGCGCGGCAAGCAGAACGGCCGCACGCAGGAGATCCAGCGCCTCATCGGCCGCAGCCTGCGCGCCGTGTTCGATTTGAAGCTGCTTGGCGAGCGCACCATCCAGCTCGACTGCGACGTGATCCAGGCCGACGGCGGCACCCGCACCGCCGCCATCACCGGCGCCTGGGTGGCCGCGCAGGACGCCGTCACCAAGCTGCTGGCTGCCGGCAAGATCACCCAATCGCCCCTGCTGCAGCCCGTGGCCGCCATCTCGGTGGGCATCGTCGAAGGCACGCCGCTGCTCGACCTGGAATATGTGGAAGACGTGGGCTGCGACACCGACATGAACGTGGTCATGACCGGTGCCGGACACTATGTGGAAGTGCAGGGCACGGCCGAGGGCGTGGCCTTCACGCGCAAGGAGATGGATGCGCTGCTGGCCCTGGCCGAAAAAGGCATTGCCGAGCTGATCACCCTGCAGCAGCAGGCCTTGCGCGACTGATTCCGATGCCCTCGGGCCGCTCCGGCCCCCCATAACAAGATGGTTCCTCTACGATGAAACTGGTCCTCGCATCCAACAACCGTGGCAAGCTGGCCGAGCTGCAGGCCATGCTGGCGCCGCTCTCGGTCGAACTCGTGCGCCAGGGTGACCTGGGCGTGGGCGAGGCCGACGAGCCGTTTCGCACCTTTGTCGAGAACGCCCTGGCCAAGGCGCGCTTTGCCGCCGCCCACACCGGCCTGCCGGCCCTGGCCGACGACGCCGGCCTGTGCGTGGACGCCTTCGGCGGCCTGCCGGGCGTGGACACGGCCTACTACGCCACGCAGTTCGGCTACGAAAAAGGCGACGACACCAATGTGCGCGCCATCCTGGAGCAGATGCAGCACATCGACCAGCGCCGCGCCGCCATGGTCAGCACCCTGGTGGCGGTGCGCAGCCCCGAAGACCCGGAACCGCTGATCGCCGTGGGCCGCGTGGTCGGCGAGATCACGCGCGAGCCGCGCGGCAGCAACGGCTTCGGCTTCGACCCCGTGATGTTCATCCCCGAGTTCGGCAAGACCTTTGCCGAGCTGCCTGTGGAAGTGAAGAATGCCCACAGCCACCGCGGCCGCTCGGCCCAGCAGATGCTGGCGCTGATGCGCGAGCGCTGGTTCTGAGAGGCTGAGAATCTTTCGTCCATGCCCGCCTTGCACGCCAAAACACCCCGGCTCGTCGTTGCAAATGCTCGCCATAGCCCGAGCTATGGCTGTGCTTTGCGCCTAGATCCGAGGCGTTTTGGCGCGCCCCTCGGACACGGCCAAAAAATTCCCAGCCTCTGAGCCGGCCGCCGAAGTCCCATGACCCACATCCCCATCGTCCCCGACACCGAGGCCGCCGAGCCCGCCGTGGTGCGCGACATCCAGCACTACATGCGCGCCGGCCTGCTGCAACTGCAGAGCCTGCCGCCGCTGTCGCTGTACGTGCACCTGCCCTGGTGCATCCGCAAGTGCCCGTACTGCGACTTCAACTCGCACGAGTACCGGGGCGCCGCCGCAGGGGCCGATGGCGCGCCCGCTGCCCCCGGCCAGGTGCCCGAGCAGCGCTACATCGACGCCCTGATGGCCGACCTGGAGGCCGCGCTGCCCCTGATCTGGGGCCGCTCGGTGCACAGCATCTTCATCGGCGGCGGCACCCCGAGCCTGTTCTCTCCGGCGGCCATCGACCGCCTGGTGGGCGACATCCGCGCGCGCCTGCGCCTGGAGGCCGACTGCGAGATCACCATGGAGGCCAACCCCGGCACCTTCGAGAAGGACCGCTTCAAGGCCTTTCGCGCCGCAGGCATCACGCGCCTGTCCATCGGCGTGCAGAGCTTCAACGACCGGCATCTGCAGGCCCTGGGCCGCGTGCACGACCGCGCCCAGGCCCTGGCCGCCGTGCGTGAAGCCGCCGAGGCCTTCGACACCTTCAACCTCGACATCATGTACGCCCTGCCGGGGCAGACCCCGGCCGAGCTGGAGGAAGACATGGCCACGGCCCTGTCGCTGAATCCCCCGCACATCTCCATCTACCACCTGACCATCGAGCCCAACACCTATTTCGCGAAGTACCCGCCGGCCATCCCCGAGGACGACCAGGCCTACGCCATGCTCGACCGCATCACCGAGATGACGGGCGCGGCGGGCCTGTCGCGCTACGAGATATCGGCCTATGCGCGGCCCGGCCACCAGTGCTGGCACAACACCAACTACTGGCAGTTCGGCGACTACCTGGGCATCGGCGCGGGCGCACACAGCAAGCTCAGCTTTGCCCACCGCGTGGTGCGCCAGGTGCGCTTTCGCGACCCGGGCCGCTACATGGACAACGCCCTGGCTGGCCACGCCGTGGCGCAGGACGAAGAGGTGCGCCGTGCCGACCTGCCGTTCGAGTACATGCTCAACGCCCTGCGCCTGCGCGAGGGCTTTGCGCTCAAGGACTTCACCGAGCGCACCGGCCTGCCCGTCACCGCCATCGCCAAGGCGCTGGAGAAGGCCGAGGCCAAGGGGCTGATCGTGCGTGACCTGGCAGGCCAGGTGCGGCCCACGGAGCGGGGCTTCGACTTCCTGAGCGACCTGCAGGAGCTGTTCCTGGCCGACTGATCAGGCGCTGCGGGGGGCGCCCTGCAAGCGCCACAGGCCGAACAATGCGCCCAGCGCCAGCAGCGATATGCCGAAGGCCAGCCACAGGGCTGCGTGGGGTCCCGCCGCGGCCATGATGGCGGCGAACACCGGCGGCGCGGCAGCGAACGAGAGGTTCAGCGGCATGGCCAGCCGTGCCGACGCGCGCGCATAGGCGCTGGCCGGAAAGACCAGCAGCGGCAGTGTGGCGCGGCTGACGGCGATGACGCCGCCCGCAACCCCGTACACCAGCGCAAACAACAGGGCGCTGGCAAAGCTGCTGCCCATCAGCAGCACGATGAAGCTCAGTGGAAACAGGGCTGCGGCTGCCAGGCCCATGGCGAAGCCCGACCAGCGGCCGCCGCCGAGGAAGTCGAACAGGCGCCCGGCCCATTGCGCGATGCCGATGAAGGAGGCGGCAGCCAGCGCGCTTGCATGGCTCAGGCCCGAAGCCTCGAACAGGATGATGATGGTCAGGGCAAAGCCCCAGGTCACGAAGCCATTGGCCGCAAAGCCCACGGCCAGCAGGGCGAAGCGGGGGCGGTCGATTTGAGCCGGCGCGGCCGGCGCCTTGGTGGCGGTTTTCCCCCGGGGCCGGCGCGCCAGCATGGTCCAGTGCAGCGGCAGGCAGACCAGCAGCACCAGTGCGGCGAAAGCCAGCGTCGCCGCGCGCCAGCCCCACTGGGCCTGCAGCAGCCCCGTGAGCGGCCAGAACAGCGTGGAAGTAAGGCCCCCGGCGAGGATCAGCACACCCAGCGCCCGGCGCGCCTTGTCGCCAGCGATTTCGGTCACCGCGATCTGCGCCGGCGTGCTCAGCATGCCGGCACCGGCCAGGCCCAGCACCGTCCACGCCAGCAGGTAAGACACCGGGCCCTGCGCCAGGCCCACGAGCATGAGGCCGAAAGCGCCCAGCAGCGAGCCCAGCACCATCACCGGGCGCGCGCCATGGCGCTCGAACACGGCGCCCAGCGGCCACGAGACCAGGGCCATCACCACCAGCATGGCCGTGGGCCCGGCCATCACCAGTGGCAGCCCCATGCCCAGTTCGGCCGCCATGGCCGGCCCCGTGACGGCAGGCAGCCAGAAGGTGGAGCCCCAGCCGATGAGCTGGGTGAGCGACAGCGCGGCGATGGCGCGGGTGGTGCGGGACGGGGTGGTGAGCGAGCGCAGCGGCATCGGGCAGGAAGGTGCGGCGCGAAGGGGTGGAAAAGAAGGAGAGGGCGGGCCGCCCCGGGCATGATATCCGGCCCTGCCCGGCACCTGCCCGCAGCGCTCGCTCAGCCGCAGCGCACGGTGGTGATCTTGCCGCTCGCGTCGGTCACCAGGTTCAGCCGCTCGGCGTTGAACTCCATCGTGACGGGCTGGTTGTCGCGCAGCACGCGCGCCATGGCCGCGCCCGAAGCCACGCGCGCCTGTTCCACCGTGCTGGCCGTGGGCTGCTTGCCCTTGGCGCCCTGGGCCGGCGCGGCATTGCAGGTGCCACCCCTGGGGCCGGGGCCCACGGACGGCGTGTCGGCCGCTGGCGCGCGCGCGGGGGTGCCGGCACAGCCCGCGATCAGGGCCAGGGCGAGGCCCGCGCAGGTGGCGAGAAGGGGGCGTTGGGGAATGCGGCGCATGGAATGAATCTCCTGAAAGTGACGGCGGAACGCGCAAGGGAGCCCGTTGGAACAACGGGGTACGCCCACCACCATACCGCCTTGCGCGCCGCCCATTTGTGACGCGGCGTAACCGCCATGGCCGTGCCTACTGGGGAGCTGCCATGGTGCAGGACATTTCCTACACCGGGGGCCTGGGCTCTCCGACCCCGCTCCACAGCCGGAAGTGCGCCAATGCAGCCATAGCCACTGTTTTTGCCGAACGCGAGGATGGACACCATGCACTTCGAAGACCTTCAGATGAGGCGCCTTGACCTGATCGGCGAGCCCAATCCGCTGCAGATGGGCCAACCCATGCGTGCGGCCTCCCAGTCCCAGCAGAGCGAGTACCTCATGGTGGGCCGGACCGACATGGCCCATGTGCAGGTGGAGCCGCAGTTCGGGGACACCTTCCGTGGCGAATTCCAGGCCATGGGCTGATGGCCTTGCAGGACAACACCACCATGCTTGCCGCCATTGCCAGCCCCAGCCCCGACCCGCGCCAGGGCGGGGCGCGTGAGGAGGACAGTCATTTGCCAGGCAGCCTTATCCTGCACATCGCCCACGACGGCGCGCACAGCTACCGTGCGCGCATGTTCGATGAGCGCGATCAGGTCGGCACGCCCACCTACCACTCGCGCATCGACGAAGCCATCCGCTGGTATGGCGAGCACTCGCCCGCTGCTGGCGTGAAGGCCTTCCGCATCTGGTACGGGGGATGGTGCGCGGGCAGCTTCAGCCTGGCAGAGATGGAGCAGGATGCCGACGACATCGCTGAGCGCCTGCTGGTCCTGGCTCTTGTGGCGCGCTGACCGGGTCATGTCCCCTCGCACCGCCGCGTGCGCTGCTGCCGGTACTCTGCATGCCGCTTTTGCCGATGCGCTGTGCTGCCCTTTGGGCGGGCACGGAGCGCTGCCCTGTCAGGGGATCAGGTAGTAGTACCAGATCCAGGGCGCGTAAACCAGGTTGGGCGCCCAGGCCACCACGATGATGCCGTTGTAGAAGGGGCAGTTGTACCGGTCCGCGACGTAGCCGTCGAACGGGACGAAGGTGCCCGCTGTCGTGCAGCCCAGATAGCCGGTCAGTTCGTTGAAGGCATCGTTGCGCGTCAGGTAGCCGAGGCTCTGGGTGGCCACCGGGTACGTGGTGCCTGTGCTGGTGCTCAGCAGGTAGGTGTAGAAATAGGTGGGCTCGATCACCAGAGCCTGGCCGGTGGCCCCTTTGGGGGCGGGGCTGGCCGCAGGCCGTTCGAGGAGCGGCAACTGCACGGCATCGAGGGTCGGCGCCTCGCTGGCCTGCGCCAGCGCGCCATGCGATACCACCAAGGCCAACAGCAGCAAGAGCAGCTTCTTCATGGTATTCCCCCGGGAATTGGATACCCATGGTTGCACTCTCCAGGCCAGAGCGCAAGCCCGCATGGCCAGTTTTCTCCCAAATCAAAGCTGACAGAAGGCTGTCGACCGGGTGAGGGTGCTGGTATAAACGCGCTCGGCCACCGGCGCGCCTGCGCCGGCATGTCCATAACGAGATAAAACCGAGGAGACACATGAACCCGAGCGCCGCCGCAACCACTGTCCGCCACTGGCTTGCCAGCCCTGTTCTATGTGTGGGCGTGCTGCTCGCCGCCATGGTGGGAGCGGCGCAGGCAGCCCCCATCGTGGTCGGCCAGGTGGCGCCGCTGTCGGGCCTCAAGGCCAGCGACGGCCGGGGTTACTCGGCGGGCATGCAGATGTACTTCAACCACGTCAACAAGGCCGGTGGCATCAACGGCAACACCCTGGTGCTGGCCCGCAAGGACGATGGCGGCCGCGCCGACCAGACGCTGGCAGCCACCCAGCAACTGCTGGCCGAGCAGCGCCCGCTGCTGCTGGCCGGCTACATGGGCGCCGGCAACCTGGCCGCGCTGCAGAAGTCCGGCCTGCTGGCCAAGGAGAAGATCGCGCTGGTGGGCTACCGCAGCAGCACCTTCCAGCCCGACTCGCCCCTGCTGTACAACGTGCGTGCCGGCCTGCGCGACGAGATCGGCAAGATCTCCGAGCACCTGGCCACCGTGGGCATCACCAAGCTGGGTCTGCTGTACGAAGACGGGCCCGACGCCCCGGCGCTGCTCGCCAGCGCCGAAGAGGCGGTGAAGAAGAACGGCGGCAGCCTCGTGGCCAAGGGCTCCTACGAGATGGACACCCTGCGCATGGAGAACGCCAACAATCTGCTGCAGGCGGCCAAGCCCCAGGCCATCATCCTCATCACCAGCGGCGCCGCCGCCTCGGCCTTCATCGAGAAATACCGGCTGGAAGGCGGCACGGCGCGGCTCTTCGCCTCGTCCGATGTGGACCTGGAGCAACTGGCCAAGCGCTTGGCCGAAGAGCACATGCAGGGCATCTCGATCGCCCAGGTCACGCCCAACCCCTACCGCCCATCGAGCAAGCTGAGCAAGGAATTCCGCGAGGTGCAGGCCAAGAGCGGCGACCCCGACGTGCCCGTGAGCTACGCCATGATGGAAGGCTACATCACCGCCAAGGTGATCGCCGAGGCCACCCGCCGCGCCGGTGCCCGGCCCACGCGCGAGAACCTGGCCGCTGCGCTGGACAGCATCGACAGCCTGGACCTGGGCGGCTACACCGTGGGCTACCGCCCCGGACAGCGCGGGGGCTCGCGCTTCGTGGAGCTGTCCATCGTGAGCGCCACCGGCCGCATCCGGCAGTAACCACCCACCTCAGCGCAGCACGGCGCCGCTCTGGCGCACCAGCGCCTCGTTGCCCTGCCGGTCGGCGGTGATCTGCTGCGCGAAAGCGGCCACCGTGCCGCCTGCGGGCAGCAGGTGCTTGTCCCTGAGCATTGCGGCGAAGCCCCCGGCGTTGAGAATGCGGTTGACGGCATCGTTGAGGCCCTGCACCACCGCTGCGGGCGTGTGTGCGGGCGCGAACAGGCCGAACAGCGAGCTCAGGTTGGCGCGCGGGTAGCCCAGTTCGGCCAGGGTGGGTACCTCGCGCAGCGCTGGCATGCGCGCGGGCGAGCCCACGGCCAGCGCGTGCAGGCGCCCGGCGCCCACGTACTCGAGCTGCTGCGCCGCAAGGTTGGAGGACAGCACCTCGAACTGGCCGCCCAGCGCGTCGTTGAGCTGCGCGCCGCCGCCCTGGTAGGGCACGTGGGTGATGTCGGCACCGCTGTGCAGCCGCGTCTGCACCAGCACCATGTGCCCGGTGGTGGCCACACCCGAGCTGGCCCAGCGCACCGCGCCGGGCCGCGTGTGGGCCAGGGCGACCATCTCGGTGAACGAGCGCGGGCCCAGCGCCGGCGTGCCCATCACCAGCACCGGCGTGTGCATGATGCCCACGACGGGCGCCACCAGGCCCAGCGGGTCGCGCAGGCCGCCGGATACCAGCAGCGGCTGCAGCGTGAGCGGTGTGATGGCCGAGAACGCCAACGTGTGCCCGTCGGGCGCGGCCCGGGCCAGCAGGTCGATGCCCACCGAGCCGCCGGCCCCTGCACGGTTGTCCACCAGCACGGGAACGCCCAGCGCGCGTGCCAGCGGCTGCGCCAGCGCGCGCGCCGTCGCATCGCTCACGCCGCCGGGCGGGTACACCACGATCAGGCGCACCGGGCGGTTGGGCCAGCGCGGTGCGGCGGCTGCATGCAAGGCCGGTGCTGTAGCCACCAGGGCCGCGCCGCCCGCGGCCCAGCGCAGCAGGCGGCGGCGGGCCAATGCGGCGATGGCGGGCCGCGGGGGCTCAGGGCTTCGCGGCAACTTTGGCCCTCCCGGCCGCGATCTTGGTGACCAGCTCGACGAAGGCGGCCGTGGGGCCGTGGCAGTCGCTCTTGCGCCAGGCCAGCGTCAGCGGTGCACCGAGCTTGACCGCGCGCGCCAGCGGCCGGTAGACGATGGCGTTGTGGTGCGTGCCCTGCATGGACGAGGGCACCACCGAAATGCCGGCACCGGCGGCCACCAGGTTCAGGTTGGTCATCATGCGGTCCACCTCCGAGACCACGTTGATGGCCACGCCCTCGCGCGTGCACAGCTCCAGCAGGTTGGCATACAGCCCCGGTGCGCCGGGCTTGCGCACGAAGATGAACTTCTCGCCCTGCAGCTCCTTGAGCTGCACGGGCGGCTGCTTCTTGCCCACAGGCGCCTGCGCCAGCGGGTGGTCGCGCGGCATGGCCAGCACGGCGGGCTCCTGCAGCAGGGTCTTGAGCACCACGCCCTTGGGCCAGGCCACGGGCACGCGCAGAAAGCCGCAGTGCAGGCGCGACGAGGCCACCGCCTCGGTGATCTCGGCGGCGTTGTTCTCGCTCACCACCAGCTGGATGCCGGGGTGGGTGGCGCGGCACATGCGCAGGGCCTCGGGCGTGAAGTCGTGCGCCGCCGACGAGCTGGTGAAGCCTATGGACAGCATGCCCTGGCTGCCGTCGGCAAAGGCCAGCATGCGCTCCTGCATGGCCGCGCAGTCGCGCAGCAGGCGCGTGGCCTCGGCGTAGAAGAGCTGGCCCGCATCGGTCAGCGTCACGCCCTTGGGGTGGCGCAGGAACAGGGGCACACCGAGCTCCACTTCCAGTCCCTTGATCTGCTGGCTCAGCGGGGGCTGCTGCATGCCCAGGCGCTCGGCGGCGCGCGTGATGTGCCGGGCATCCGCGACGGCGACGAAGTAGCGCAGGTGCCGAAACTCGATATTCATAACGTATGGACCACAGATTATTCAGGTGTTTGGCATGTGCAGCCTACGCTTCTAGGATACGCCCTGTTCCCTGCAACCGGCCTCGTCGGTTTCCCTGTGGCGGGCTGCGCGCCCGCCTGTGCATTGCGCAGAGGAGCACGCTTTTGCCACAACAACATCCGGAGACACAATCCATGCGTTCCACCACCGGCCCGCGCAGCCCGGTCGCTTCGTCGACCCTGTCCGTCCTGACCACCCTCTCGACCATCACCCTGCTGTCGGCCTGCGGCGGCAGCGACAGTCCCTCCCACCCGCCCGAGGCCAAACCCGTCGCAGTGGCCTGCCCGGCAGAAGTGCCCGCCACGGCCACCTGCCTGGGCGGGCGCGACTCGGCCGGCGCCTATTACCTCATCGCCACGCCCAAGGACTGGGGCGGCAACCTGATCCTGCACGCCCACGGCGGGCCCGACCTGGCCGCCCCCACGGCCGAGCGCGCGCGGGAAGACCCTAGAGCCTGTTCATAGTCTTTTTGAAGCCGCGCAAGTCCCTTTTCGGGATGGGATGCAAGGCGCGGTGCGCAGTTGATAGCTCGGCTATCAACAAGCGCCGCAACGCCGCAGACCGCCCGAAAAGGCACTTGCCCGAAGGGTTGGAGTGAAATCGGGCGATTGGACGCCCCGGCTGCTTGCATGGGCATGGGCCCATGCGGCGCACCCGAAGCATCCACTCATCCCGATTGCACTCCAACGCGGCTTCAAAAAGACTATGAACAGGCTCTTGCCGCTGGGCCATCATGGTCAAGGCCGGCTACGCCTGGGCGGGCTCCACCTTCCGCCAGGGCGGGGTCGAAGTGCGCGCCGCGGCCGAGGACACCGAGCGCCTGCGCCGCATCTTCAACGAGCATGTGGCGGTGCCCAAGCGCACGGTGCTGCACGGGCAGTCGTGGGGCGCGGGCGTGGCCGCCAAGGCCGCCGAGATGTTCACCGCGCAGACCGTGGGCGCGCAACCGTACGACGCGGTGCTGCTCACCAGCGGTGTGCTGGCCGGCGGCACGCGCTCGTACGACTTCCGCCTGGACCTGCGCGCCGTCTACCAGTACCTGTGCAACAACCACCCGCGTCCCACCGAGGCGAGCTACGCGCTCAACCTGGGCCTGCCGGCCACGCTGACCCTGGCACGCGACGACTTCAACGCCCGTGCCAACGAATGCCTGGGCCTGGACAAGCCCGCCGCGCAGCGCACACCCGAGCAGCAGCGCAAGGTCGAGACCATCGAGAAGGTCATCAAGATCCCCTCCAGCTCGATATCGGCCCACCTGAGCTGGGGCACCTACCACTTCCAGGACGTGACAGCCAGGCGCACCGGCGGCGCCAGCCCCTTCGGCAACACCGGCGTGGTCTACAGCGGCTCGGCCGACGATGCCGCGCTCAACGCCGGCGTGTTGCGCTACCGCGCCGACCCGGTTGCCGTGCAGCGCTTTGCCGACGACACCGACCCCAAGGGCACCATCCCCGTGCCCGTGCTCACCACCAAGTGGATCAACGACCCCACGGCCTTCGTCGAACTGGACGCCTACTTCAAGACCGTGATGGACCGCGGCGGCAGTGGCGACCGCCTGGTGCAGACCTTCGTGACCAGCGGCACGCACAGCTACATCAGCGACCCGACCTACCCGGCGCTGGTGACCTCGCTGCTCGACTGGGTGGAAACGCGCACCAAGCCCACGCCCGCCAGCGTGGCGCAGCGCTGCACCGCGCTGGAAGCGCGTTTCGGCACGGGCTGCACCTTTGCGCCGGCCTATGTGCCCAGCGCGCTGGAGACGCGTGTGCCGGCGCGCACGCGGCCGTAAGGCCATCGGGGACGGTGCGGTCGGCTTTCAGGCCGCAGTGGTGAAACTGTCGGCCAACCGCGCCTCCACCACCGCATTGCGCGACTGCTTGATGGTGCGGCGTTGCTGCGCACTCCCATCGCGCAGCCACTGCAGCGCATGCGGGCCCACCCAGACCTGGGCGTCGGGCTTGCCGAGGTTGGCCGAGCGCCCCGGCCCGGCCGGGCCGAAGGGCAGGCTGGGGTTGCACCAGCTGACCACCGCGTTGATGTAGTGCTTGCGCACGAAGCGGCCCAGCGCCTTGTAGCGCCGCTCCACCCCCTGGGCGGCCTGCGCGCTGGCGATGCCCGTGGCCACCGCGATGCGCCCCTCGGTGAGCACGCCTTCCGCGAAGAGCTCGGAGCGCAGGAACTGAACGGTGGCGTCTTCCGATTCGCAGTACCAGTCGTTGCAGCCGGCGATGTAGCGGGCTTGCAGCGCTGCCTGGTCATCGGGCGACCAGAGGATGCAATAGCTGCCGCGGATGGCATCAAGGGAGCGGAAGGTCTGCGGCGCGGCGGCTGGCCAGCGCGGCCCGTCGATCAGCAGCACCGCAGGGTCGGCAAGAACCTGCGCGGCAAACTCACGCTCATCGTCGGGGTGCATCACGAAGCGAAGCTGGCTGTTCATCGGCGAAGAAGGGCGGGGGTGTCGCCGTTAGGAGGCTGTCGGACTTGAAGCGTCGAAAGCGAAAATCGGCCCCAGCGAGGACAGTTTTTGCCGGATTTGCAGCCCCATAGCCAGGCTATGGGGCAAAAAGACGGTGAAAAATGGACCGCTGCGGCCGATTTGCAGCCGACGATTTCCAAGTCCGACAGCCTCCTGGAATGCACCGTCAGCGGTCCACGTACTGCGCGTCGAAGCGCTTGCGCGCCGCGAGGTGGGCGTCGGCGCAGGCGCCGGTGGCCGGGTCGGCGCGGCACACCGGGCTGGGCTGGAAGTAGCGGGCCCAGGCGTCGGCGCGGCGCTGCTGGCGCTCGGATTCGAGCCGGGCGGCCAGGGCCTGGGCGGTCTTGAGCTCGTCGTCGACCTTCTTCTGGCCCGCGTCCTGCACCGGCGCAGTGGGCGGCGGGGCCTCGACCTGGGGTGCTGCGGTCTGTGCAGACGCTGGCGGCGCGGGTTCGGGGGCGGGCGGTGCCGGTGGCGGCGCGGGCTGGGCCACCATGGGTGGAGGGGCAGCCTGCGTGCTGGGTGTGCCGCTGCTGGTGCTGTCATCGCCCACGGGCCGTGGCGGTGTCTGCACGGCGGGCGTGGCCGCCGGTGGTGGCGGGCGCTGGCCGACGATGGCATCGTGGGCGAACAGGGCGGCCAGACCGCCGATGAACACGCCCAGCGCGATCCTGGCAACGTCCGGCAAAAAGGGGCCCTTGCCGGCCGCGGGTGACGAATCTGCTTGCATGGCACACCTCCTGCAGGCAGTGTAGCCGCGCATGCGGCGGTGGATTGGTCAAATCGCAGGCACCGCGTTGCAACCCGCGCCGGCACTGGGCCTGGCCGGCATGCACAGGGGTTATCCACAGAGTCATCCACGGTGGCTGTGGACTGCTGCAGTGGGCTGCGTGGCAAGGTGTACCGGGGAGGTGCGCGGCGCTACAGTCGGGCCATTGCCAACCATGCGCCAGGGCCTGAAAAGTGGCCCACCACTATGCTGCGGCGCGCGGAAGTGGGCTGATGAAAGAACAGGCACCGCGTCGTAGACCGCGCCAGTGCTGGCTTTGCGGTGCATCCATCAGGGTTTTCCACAGGGTCATCCACGGTGGCTGTGGATGGTGTGGCAGCGCACGCAGGCTGCGCTTCCGGCGCGCCTTGCGGCAGGCAAGGGGGGCGGCTGCGGCGCGCGGCTGATGAAATCGCAGGCACTGCGTTGCAGGCCGCGCCAGTGCTGGATGTGGCGTGTCTGCACAGGGGTTATCCACAAAGTCATCCACGCCGGCTGTGGACTTTGCGGACGCCGTTTGCGCTCCCTGCACGGTCATTGGTCAATCCGCAGGCACCGCGTTGCAAGCCGCGCCGGCATTGGCTTTGCGCGGCATGCACAGGCCTTTTCCACAGGGTCATCCACGGTGGCTGTGGACTGGTTCGGCCGCCGGTGCGTGGCAGGCGCCAAAGGCATGGCAAGGAGCCGGGCCGGTTTGCGGCGGACAGGCCAGGCTCTCCGGTACCCGCGCCGCGCTGATGAATTCGCAGGCACCGCGTTGCAGGCCGCGCCAGTGCTGGATTTGACGTGCATGCCCAGTGCTTGTCCACAGGGTCATCCACGCCGTCTGTGGACCGTGCATGTGGACGCAGGGCACCCTCACACTCGCCCGCTCGGGGCATTGATGAAATCGCAGGCACCGCGTTACAGCCCGCGCCGGCATTGGCTTTGCGCCGTATCCATCAGCGTTTTCCACAGGGTCATCCACGGCGGCTGTGGACTGTGGGCCCGGTGTCGGCGCTGCTGCCCTTGCCAACTGCCGCTACTTGCCACCCCGAGCAGCCAGGGCCCGCACCAGCGCCGCGTCGGCGCGGGCCGCATGGGCGCCATCCACGCGCTCGGCCAGCACCTGCGCGAGCTGGCGCAACTGGCCAGGCGTGAGCCCCACGTTCATGCTGATGCCCATGTGCGACTGCAGCTGCGATTCGGCGCCGGCCAGGGCCGAGAGCATGCCTACCGTGGCGATTTCCCGGCTCTGCCAATCCAGGTTGTCGCGCTCGAAGATGTCGCCGAACAGGTGGGTCTTGAGGTACTCGTCGATGGCCGGCGCGAAGTCGAACAGAGGGCCCTTGACGGGCGCACCCACCAGGCGGGTCTGGTTGGCCGTGCCGGCTGCCAGCAGGGCATCGCCCTGCGGGATGGGCCGGCTGGGCGGGCGCCCGGGGGCGTCCTGCACGCCGCGCTGGCGGCGGGCCTCCAGCACCTTCATGAGCTCGCCCAGCGCGTTCAGGCTGCGCGGGAAACCCGCGTAGGCATACACCTGCACCAGCACCTCGCGCGCATCGGCCACGGTAAGGCCCGCATCCAGGCCCTGGTTCAGCGCGGGGCCCAGGCGCGCGATGTCGCCGGCCGCCGCGAAGGCGGCGATGGGCACGATGGCCTGCTGGCGCGGCGATAGCGTCTCGCTGGTCTGCGCGGTGGTGGGTTGCATGGCCTTGGGTTCCTGGGGGCTGGTGGATGCATGGCTCGGTGCAAGTGCCAGGCCCGCCAGCAGGCCGATGGCTGCGAGCCGGGCCATGCGCTCAACGCGCCGTGGTGTTGCTGTGGTATTGCTCATCGCTGACCTTTTCCATCCATTCGACGTTCTTGCCATCTGCCGTGCCCGTCACGGCCAGGTGGGTCATGGCCGTGCTGGGCGCAGCGCCGTGCCAGTGCTTCACGCCGGGCGGGCACCAGACCACGTCGCCAGGGCGGATCTCCTGCACCGGCTTGCCCCATTCCTGCGTGCGGCCTGTGCCCGAGACCACCACCAGCCGCTGGCCTGCGGGGTGGGTGTGCCAGGCAGAGCGGGCGCCCGGCTCGAAGGTGACATGGGCGCCCGAGGCGCTGATGCCCTTGTCGGCAGGCCAGACCGGATCGACGCGCACGCGGCCGGTGAAGAAGGCATCGGGCCCGGCGGCCGAGGCCTGCGCGCCGGCCCGGGTGATCTGCTGCGTGCTGGTGGCGGTGGGTGCCTCGGTGGCGGCCGCCGCGCCGCCCTGGGCCACGGCCAGGACCAACGCGGTTCGCATGAGGGTGGGGTTCATAGGCTGGGGTTCCTGAAGGATGAAAAGGAGGGAGGGGAGGGGATCTGAGGGGTGCGGGAGGTTGGCTGTGACCACCCCCGGCCCGCTGCAGTGACTGTAGGCAGAGGCGATTGGGCTGAGAAGATGCCAAAATCGGCATGCACTTGTGCAGCACATTCACCAATCCATGTCCCCCGGCGAAAACCTCAACGATCTGCGCGCCTTCGTGGTGGTGGCGCGCGAGCGCAGCTTCACCCGCGCCGCGGCGCAGGTGGGCCTGTCGCGCTCGGCGCTCAGCCATGCCATGCTGGCGCTGGAGGCGCGCCTGGGCGTGCGCCTGCTGGCCCGCACCACGCGCAGCGTCTCCACCACCGAGGCCGGGGCGCGCCTGCTGGCCACGGTCGCCCCACGCCTGCAGGAAATCGAGGCCGAGCTGGGCGCCCTGAGCGCCATGCGCGACAAGCCTGCCGGCACCGTGCGCATCACCGCGCACGACCACGCCATTGCCACCGTGCTCTGGCCCCGGCTGCAACCGCTGCTGCTGGAGTACCCCGACATCCGCATCGAGTTCAGCGTGGACTACGCCTTCACCGACATCGCCTCGCAAGGCTTCGATGCGGGCGTGCGCGTGGGAGACCGGGTGGACAAGGACATGGTGGCGGTGCGCATCGGGCCGCCGCTGCACATGGCGGTAGCGGCCTCACCGGCCTACCTGGCGGGCAAGGCACTGCCGTTCACGCCCCACGAGCTGACCGGGCA
This sequence comes from Acidovorax sp., assembly GCF_034519795.1. Taxonomy (GTDB): domain Bacteria; phylum Pseudomonadota; class Gammaproteobacteria; order Burkholderiales; family Burkholderiaceae_C; genus Acidovorax. The sequence continues at coordinate 505,485 of NZ_JAXHOB010000020.1, read as the reverse complement.
CCAGTGCGTGAACCTGCGCCTGCCCACGCACGGCGGCCTGTATGCCTGGGATTTCGAGAAGGACGGGCAGGCCCTGGCCGTGCGCGTGCAAGGACAGGTGGTGTTCAACAACACCCAGCTGATGCTGCAGGCGGCGCTGGACGGGCTGGGCTTTTGCTACGTGCCGCTGGAGCTGGTGCAGCCGCACGCCGAGCAGGGCCGCCTGGTACCGGTGCTGAAGGACTGGTGGCCCAGCTTCTCGCCCTACCACCTGTACTATGCCAACCGCCGCCAGACTGCGCCCGCGCTGGCCCTGGTGATCGAGGCACTGCGCTGGCGTGGATAGGTAAAGCGTGCAGCAGCGGCATGGGTCATGCAACCATCACCCTCACCAGTCGGCCCGCAGTGCACAACAGAAGTCTTGGCAGATCGGGTGTCTCGTTCTGGCGCACTCGGCGACTAGGCTGCTCGTGACCCGCTCAAGCGCAGCGCCTTCACCACCAGCGAAAACGCGGGCGAGGGCTGGCGCTTGCTGGGGTAGTACAGGTGGTAGCCGGCAAACTTGGGGCACCAGTCCTGCAGCACGCGCACCAGCCGCCCCGATGCGATGTGCGGCATCAGCTCATCTTCGGGCAGCAGGGAGATGCCCAGCCCGGCCAACGCCGCGTCGACTTGCGGCGCGGAGGTGTTGAAGATCAGCGGCCCATCGACACGCACATTCATCTTGCGGCCGCGCTTCTCGAAATCCCAGACATACAGGCCGCCCGATGTCGGCATGCGCTGGTTGATGCACTGGTGGCTGGTGAGGTCTGCGGGTGTCCTGGGAATGGGGTTGGCCGCGAAATACCCGGGAGAAGCGACCACGGCCATCTGCAGCGGCGGGCCGATGGGCACGGCAATCATGTCGTTGTCGATCGTGTTGCCCATGCGCACACCGGCGTCGAACCGGTCGGCCACGATGTCCCGAAAGCTGTAGTTCACGTCGAACTCCAGCTTGATCTCGGGGTACTCGCGCAGCAGTGGCGCGAGCTTGGGCAGCAGCACCGTGTGCAGCACGTTGTCGCCACAGGTGATGCGCACCGTGCCTGCGGGCTTGTCCCGCAGCTCGGTCAGTGCGTCGAGCTCGGCCTCGATTTCCTCGAAGCGGTGCCCGATGGCCTTCATGAGCCGCTCGCCGGCCGATGTCGGCGCGACGCTGCGGGTGGTGCGCGTCAGCAGGCGGATCTGCAGGCCCTCTTCGAGTCCGCGGATGGCCTGGCTGAGTGCGGATTGGGTGACCCCCAGCGTGCCCGCAGCGCGCGTGAAGCTCCCCTCGCGCGCGACCGTCACGAAGGCCAGCAGATCGTTGAAATTGCGTCGTGGCATCGATGGCGCTTCCTTACAACTTGTTATTCGACTTGTTATCAAGGCTAATAAATGTATTAAGCATTCATTACCTAGTCAATGGATGCCTCGACCGGCACACTTGCCTGCAAGCCTCAGGGCATGAGCGCAGGCAGCCGCGGCGCACCCACAGCACAAGGAACTCCGGCCATGAAACATCAAGCAGACCACACCCTCCCATCCGCCGTCGGGCAAGCCGAACCGTTGCCCGACCGGCGCGAATTCCTGAGGATCGCCGGCACCAGCGCAGCCGCCGGCATGCTGTCGACCGCGGGCAGCACGGCATTCGCAGCTGCACCGAAGATGGGCGCATCGGTGCCCCCTGGCGCCGACAACTTCTACACGAGCAACCAGGTCATCGTGCAGCAAGTGAGCTTCAAGAACCAATACCGCATGACCGTGACTGGCACCCTGTTCGTGCCCAGCACGCTGGACCGCAACAAGCGCACCCCGGCCATCGTGGTCGGCCACCCCATGGGCGCGGTCAAGGAGCAAAGCGCCAATCTCTACGCAACGAAGATGGCCGAGCGGGGCTTCGTGGCCCTGTCGGTGGATCTGGCATTCTGGGGCGGCAGCGAGGGCCAGCCGCGCAATGCGGTGTCTCCCGACATGTATGCCGAAACCTTCAGCGCCGCGGTCGACTTTCTGGGCAGCCAGGCGTTCGTGGACCGGCAGCAGATCGGCGCCATCGGCGTGTGCGGCAGCGGCAGCTTCGTCATCAGCGCCGCCAAGATCGACCCGCGCCTGAAGGCCATCGCCACGGTCAGCATGTACGACATGGGGGCGGCCAACCGCAATGCGCTCAACCACTCGCAAACGCTGGCGCAGCGCAAGCAGATCATCGCTTCCGCCGCAGCGCAGCGCGACGTGGAGTTCAACGGCGGTGCAGTGCAGTACACCGGCGGCACGGTGCTCAGGCTGAAAGCGGACACGCACCCGATCCAGCGCGAATTCTTCGACTTCTACCGCACCCCGCGCGGCGAGTTCACGCCGCTGGGCGCTTCGTCACAGACCACCACCATGCCAACGCTGAGCAGCAACGTGAAGTTCATGAACTTCTACCCGTTCAACGACATCGAGACGATCTCGCCCCGGCCGCTGCTGTTCATCGCCGGCGACCAGGCGCACTCCAAGGAGTTCAGCGAAGACGCCTATAAGCGCGCTGCCGAGCCCAAGGAACTGCACTACGTGCCCGGTGCTGGCCATGTGGACCTGTACGACCGGGTGACCCTGATCCCATGGGACAAGCTGGCATCGTTCTTTGACCGCCACCTCATCAAGGCCCGGGTCTGATGGCGGCCCCTGCCATCACCGCGACCGCCGGCATACCGCTTGACCAGGAAAGCGGTGGTCGCTCTGCGCACTGGGGCGGAGTCTTCGCGATGACGCTGTGCGTCTTTGCGCTGATCGCTTCGGAATTCATGCCCGTGAGCCTGTTGACGCCAATGGCATCGGACCTGCAGGTCACCGAGGGCATGGCCGGGCAGGGCATTGCCATCTCCGGCGCTTTTGCGGTGCTTGCCAGCCTGTCGATCCCAGCGGTTGCAGGGCGAATCCATCGCAAGGCGCTGCTGCTCGCGCTGACGGCGATGATGTGTGTTTCCGGTGCCATCGTCGGCCTTGCGCCCAACTACCTCACGTACATGGTGGGCCGGGCGCTGATCGGCGTGGTCGTCGGCGGCTTCTGGTCCCTGTCGGCTGCCACTGCCATGCAGCTGGTGCCACCGTCCAAGGTGCCCCGCGCGCTGGCGATCTTCAACGGCGGCAACGCACTGGCCACGGTCATCGCCGCGCCGCTGGGCAGCTACCTTGCGTCCATCATGGGCTGGCGCGGGGCCTTCTTGTGCCTGGTGCCCATCGCTGTGCTCGCATTCGCCTGGCAGTGGTTCAGCCTGCCCGCCATGCCGGCCTTGCCGCGCGCAGGGTCTGGCAACGTGCTCCGACTTTTCAAGAGCCGGCGGTTCGTGCTCGGCATGCTGGCGGTGGGCATCTTCTTTATGGGGCAGTTTGCGCTGTTCACCTACCTGCGGCCGTTCCTGGAGGCGGTGACAGGGGTCGGTGTGTCCATGCTGTCTCTCATCCTGCTCGCGCTCGGCGTCGCGGGCTTCATCGGCACCCTGCTCATCGGGCGATTTCTGAAAGCAGGTTTCTATGCCACCCTGGCCATCATCCCGGTGGTGATGGCTGCCATCGCGGTGCTGCTCACGGCCCTGGGCAGTTCCGTGGTCGCCACCACCGTGCTCCTGGCGCTGTGGGGCCTGGTGGCCACTGCAGCCCCGGTCGGCTGGTGGACCTGGATCGCGCAGACCCTCCCGCAGGACGCCGAGGCGGGCGGCGGGCTGATGGTGGCGGTGGTGCAGCTGTCCATCGCACTGGGGTCCACCGCCGGTGGACTGCTGTTCGATGCCAGTGGTTACCAGGCTACTTTCGCCTTCAGCGCCGCACTGCTCCTGGTCGGCGCATTCCTCGTCACCTTGACGGCGCGTGCGAGCCACGCTGAATCCACATGACGCAACATGACCCATTGCCCGCCCCCACGGTGCGCGCTCACCGTCCCTCGCAGATGCTGGCTACTGGCCTGGCCGCCGCACTCCTTATGTTTGGCGTCGGCAATGCTGCTGGACAGGCGCGGCCCAGCGCGCCCTTGGCAAGCCAGGCAGACGCAGCACTGGCATCCGACACTTCAAAGGCAACGCGCATGCAGCTCACCGTTGGAAACCGTCGTTTCACACTCACGGTGGCCGATACCGATGCCGCCCGCGCATTTGTCAGCCAATTGCCGCTGACGCTGGACATGCCGGACCTCAACAGCAATGAGAAGCACGCCAAGCTGCCCAAGGCACTGCCCGCAAATGCAATTCGACCGGGCACGATAAGCAACGGCGACCTGATGCTGTACGGCTCAGACACCCTGGTCCTTTTCTACTTGGGTTTCGAGTCGGCCTATTCATACACGCGCCTTGGCCGCGTCGACGACCCGAGCGGCCTGGCGCAGGCGCTCGGCCAGGGCACCGCTCGCATCACGTTCTCGCGCTGGTAGCGGTCACTCCATTGCGCGCCCGCCTTGCATTGCGGGGAATTATTAGCCAAGGTAATAGCAGCAATAAGCAATCGTTCGGTAGTCAAACACCCGGCTGCTCGACAAACTCGATGTGCGGCAAAGAACGATGAGAACAACACGCCCAGCCCCATCGGCCAGCGCCCCTGCGTGGCCTCCACGAATGCGGTTTTCAAGAAGGACACAGTCCATGCCCCACGAAACACACAACGATCTGCCAACGGAAATCAGTGCCGACGAGGCCGCCCTGGTGCGTGACATGCCTGAGCTCAAGGGCGTTGGCCAGGCGCGGCGCACGTTCATGGTGCAGACCGGTGGCGGTGGCATCGGCCTGTTTGCCGCCAACCTGCTGGCCACGGAGTCCGCGCTGGCGCAACTGCCGCCGGTGCCGGGTGCGGCGTCTGCGCCCATCGTCGCGCAGAACGTCGTGGGCGTGACGTTCAAGGTCAACGGCACACCGCAGACGCTGCAGCTCGACTCGCGCGTCGTACTGCTCGATGCGCTGCGCGAGCGGCTTGCGCTCACCGGCTCCAAGAAGGGGTGCGACCAGGGCCAGTGCGGCGCCTGCACGGTGCTGGTCGACGGGCAGCGTGTGCTCTCGTGCCTGACCCTGGCCGCCACGCTCGAAGGCCGTGAAGTCACGACCATTGAGGGCTTGGCAAAGGGCGGCCAACTGCATCCGATGCAGGCCGCTTTCATCAAGCACGATGGCTTTCAGTGCGGCTACTGCACATCGGGGCAGATCTGCTCTGCCGTCGGCATGCTGGCCGAGGCCCGGCGCGGCCAGGTCAGCCACGTCACCGAGAACGTCGGCAGGACAACGACCCGCCTGACGGACGACGAGATCCGCGAGCGCATGAGCGGCAACATCTGCCGCTGCGGCGCGTATCCAGGCATCGTCGCCGCGATTCAGGAAGTCCATTCGGGCCGGCAGGCAACCCAGACCTGGGGCTTTGCCACCGAGGCGCAAATTGCGATGGCATCCACCGCTTCCAGCCCTTCAAAGGAGGACGGCCATGAGACCGTTTGAGTATGTTCGCGCCGCAGATTCCGCTGCCGCTACCGCAGCGGTGTCGGCCATGCCCCAAGCCCGGTACCTGGCCGGTGGCAGCAACCTGCTGGACCTGATGAAGGAGGACGTCGAGCGGCCCACGCGGCTGGTGGACATCACGCGGCTGCCGCTGCGCGAGATCCAGCGCACGCGCTCCGGCCTGTCCATCGGCGCGCTGGCAACCAACAGCGAGACCGCCAACCACCCGTTGGTCCGCGAGAGCTACCCGCTGCTGACGCAGGCGATCGTGGCAGGCGCCTCCGGGCAGTTGCGCAACATGGCGACCAACGGCGGAAACCTGCTTCAGCGCACGCGCTGCAACTACTTCTACGACACATCGATGCCCTGCAACAAGCGCGAGGCCGGCAGCGGCTGCGGCGCACGGGAGGGCCTGAACAAGATCCACGCGATCCTGGGTTGGAGCGAATCGTGTGTGGCGACCTACCCTGGCGACATGGCAACGGCCTTGTACGCGCTGGATGCCAAGGTGCGTGTGCGCGCACCGGATGGGCGTGAGCGGCTGATCGCCATCACCGACTTCCACCGGCTGCCGGGCGATACGCCGCAGCGCGACAACAACCTGGAGCACGGCGATCTGATCCTGGCCATCGAGCTCCCGGTGCCGTCGGGCGACTTTGCGCGCCACTCGCACTACCTGAAGGTGCGCGACCGCGCCTCGTACGCGTTTGCGATGGTCTCGGTGGCCGCCGCGCTGCAGCTGGACGGCGGCACGATACGGCAGGCGCGCGTGGTGCTGGGAAGCGTCGCCCACAAGCCCTGGCGCAGCGCCGAGGCCGAGGCCGTGCTGGTCGGCCAGCGCGCCGATGAGGCCATCTTTCAGCGCGCGGCTGAAGCCGCGCTGCGCGATGCGCGGCCACTGGCGCACAACGCCTACAAGGTGGAACTGGGTCGTCGTTCTGTCGTGCGGGCGCTGATGCGCGCGTCGCGACTGGCTTGAGGAGAAGATCGCCATGGCACGCCATCTGGGCAAAGAAACCACCCGCGTCGACGGACTCGCCAAGGTCACAGGCCAGGCGAAGTACACCGCCGAGTTCCAGATCCCGAATATCACCTACGGCTTCATCGTGCTGAGCACGGTGGCCAAGGGGCGCATCTCGGCCATCGACACACGGCAGGCAGAGCAGGCGGGGGGCGTGATCCGCGTCTTCACGCACCTGAATGCGGGCCGGCTGGGGCCGCCACCGGCTGCCGGGGCGGCGCCCGGGTGGGCGTGGCCGCTGCAGTCGGACCGGGTGTTCTTCAACGGCCAGCCGATTGCCCTGGTCGTTGCGGAGACCTACGAACAGGCCCGGCACGCGTCGAGGCTGGTGAAGGTCAGCTACCAGACCGAACCCCACAACACCGACCTCGCCACGGTGCTGGAACGGGCGCAGCCCGACCCGGCCTCGGCCAAGGCCGTGCCCCGCGGCAACCCGGTGGCCGCCATGCAGGCGGCGCCGGTCAAGGTGGCGGCGGAGTACCGCATCCCCATCCACCACCACAACCCGATCGAGCCGCACGCAGCCATTGCCTTCTGGCAGGGCGATCAACTCACCATCTTCGACAAGACACAGGAGGTCTTTGGCGTACAGAAGCACCTGGCCGCGGGCCTGGGCGTGCCGGCCGAGAACATCCGCGTGGTGTCCCCGTTCGTCGGTGGGGCCTTCGGCGCATCGCTCAAACCCAATTACTACCCCTCCCTGACGGCGATGGCCGCACGCGAACTCAAGCGCCCGGTGAAGGTGGTCTACACGCGGGCGCAGATGTTCACCGGCCATGGCTATCGGCCCCACACCATCCAGAAGGTGGCGCTGGGGGCAGACCGCGATGGCAAGCTGTCGGCCATCATCCATGAAGCCTTTCACAACACCTCTTCGTTCGAGCCGTTCTCGGACGCCACCACCAGCTTTTTGAAGCAGGTGTATGCGTGCCCGAATCTGCATGCGCCGCTGAAGGTGGCCGCCACCGACCTTGCCACGCCCACGTGGATGCGCGCACCGGGCGCCGTGAGCGGCATGTTCGCCCTGGAAAGCGCGATGGACGAGCTGTCGTACGCGCTCAAGATGGACCCGTTGGCGCTGCGCCTGGCCAACTACGCCGAGGTGGACCCCGAAAGCGGCAAGCCTTTCTCGAGCAAGGCGCTGCGCGAGTGCTACCGCCTGGGCGCAGAGAAGTTTGGCTGGGGCAACCGCAAGGCCGAGCCGCGCTCGATGCGCGATGGCCGGCTGCTCGTCGGCTGGGGCATGGCCTCCAGTGTCTGGGGCGCCTTCCAGCAGCCGGCCAGCGCGCGCATTGTGTTTCGCGCCGACGGCACGGCAAGTGTCACCAGCGCAACCAGCGACATCGGGCCAGGCACCTACACCGTCATGACCATGATCGCGGCCGAATTCCTGGGGCTGCGGCTGGACCAGGTGCATTTCGAGCTGGGCGACACGCGCCAGCCCAAGGCACCGGCGCAAGGCGGCTCATGGACCACATCCAGCGTGGGTTCCGCTGTTCGGGGCGCTGCCCTGGCTATCACAGCGAAGCTCCTGGAGCTGGCGAACCGGGATGCAACATCTCCACTGCGGGGGAAGGCCCCTGACGAGGTGGAGATGCTCGACGGGGTTCTGCGCCCCAAGGGCGATGTGTCGCGATCGGTGGCCATTGCCGACGTGATGCGGCGCACCGGTACGCACGAGATCGTCGAGACCTACGACTCCACGCCATCGCCAGAGCGCGCAAAGTACGCATCGCTGGCCCACGGCGCCCAGTTCGTCGAGGTGAAGGTCGATCCCGACCTGGGCACCGTCAAGGTCACCCGCGTCATCGAGGTGACCGCCTGCGGCAGGATTCTTAACCCGCTGGCCTCGCACAGCCAGGAGATCGGCGGCGTGGTGTGGGGCATCGGCATGGCTTTGGAAGAAGCCACCGAGATCGATCACCGCTACGGCCGGATCATGACGGCCAGCCTGCAGCACTACCACGTGCCTGTGAATGCGGACATCCATGCCATCGAGACCATCTTCGTGGAGGAGGAGGACACCATCGTCAACCCGCTGGGGGTGAAGGGAATGGGTGAGCTCGGCATGGTGGGCATTCCCGCTGCCATCGCCAATGCGGTGTTCCACGCCACCGGCAAACGCATCCGCGATCTGCCGATCACGCCCGACAAACTGCTGTGACCGCCAGGCGCTCCGGCCGCAAGGTCCGACCTGGTTGAGCCTTCATGAAAGTCGATGTCATCCTGAACGGTGCGGTGGTCGCGACGGCAACGCTCGACGACAACGCGAGTGCGCGCGATTTCGCGTTGCTGCTGCCGCTGGATTTGGCGCTGGAGGACTACGAGGCGACCGAGAGGATTGCAGGCTTGCCTCGGTCACTGGCCACCGAGGGAGCGCCTGCCGCCCATAGGCCAGTCGCCGGGGACCTCTGCTTTTATGCGCCATGGGGCAACCTGGCCATCTTCTACAAGGATGGGCAACTCTCGGACGGCCTGGTCAGGCTGGGCCGCCTTGAACCGGGATGGGACCCTGCCTGGCTCTTCGACGACGCCATTGTGCGGCTGGTGGTCGCTGCCACCTGAAGAGCTGCTTGACGCAGAGGCAGGGCCGTCGGCGGCGGGCACCCTGGGCGGCGCCCTGCAAATGCAGGTGCAGCTCGTACAAGGCGGGTACGGACGAAAGGTTCTCAGCCTCTCAGTCCCGTGCCGCCACCATCGCGGCGAAGCGGCCGAGCAAGCTGGCCGCGTCAGGCGTGGCGCTGACGGCGGCATCGTGGGGCCCGTTGACGTGGCCCACATAGGCCTGCATCGCCTGCGCCGAAAATTCCGGGTGGAACTGCACGCCCCAACCGCAGCCTCCCACTCGAAAGGCCTGGTGCGGCTCCAGGGCGCTGCGTGCCAGCAACACGGCCTCCTGCGGCAGGCGCAGCACCGACTGGTAATGCACCAACTGCGCTGGGAACTGTTCCGGCAGCCCTGAGAACAGCGCATCGTGCCTGGCCTCGGGCATCAGCCGCACGGCGTGCGTGCCCACCTCCGGGCCACCCGGCAGGTCGTCCACCTGTCCGCCAAACGCATGCGCCAGCAACTGGTGGCCGTAGCAGATGCCGAGCACCGGCACCTGCGCCTCGACACAGCGCCGCATCCACAGCGCGAGCCGCTCGCTCCACGGCTCGCGGTGCGACACCATGGCATGCGAGCCGCTGACCACCACGGCCGACAGCTCGGACGGATCGGGAAGGGCGGCTGCCTCTTGCTGCGCATCGATGCGCCGGTGGGGAAGTGCGTCGCCCAGGCCTGCGGCGATCCAGTCGTCGAAATCCCCCTCGGTCTCACGGATGCCGGGCAAGGTCTTCCCGGCGGCGACGATGAGGATGGGTTTGGAGCTTGCGGTCATGGGTGCAGCAGCATGATGGCCCAAAGAAAAAGCGCCCGGAGGGCGCCTGCTTTCCCTGTCACTGGCGGAGACTGTGAGATTCGAACTCACGGACGGTTGCCCGTCGGCAGTTTTCAAGACTGCTGGTTTAAACCGCTCACCCAAGTCTCCGGGAGGGAAGGCGCATATTCTAGCCGGCCGCAGCGGTCGCTTTGGCCAGCATGCCCTTGGTCTCGATGAAGCGCACCACATCGGCCAGGCCGGTCAGGGTTTTCAGGTTGGTCATCACGAAGGGGCGCAGGCCCTGGGGCGTGGTGCGCATGCGCACGGTGTCCGACGCCATCACCGACAGGTCAGCGCCCACGTGCGGCGCCAAATCGGTCTTGTTGATGATGAACAGGTCGCTCTTGGTGATGCCGGGGCCGCCCTTGCGCGGGATCTTCTCGCCGGCGGCCACGTCGATCACGTAGATGGTCAGGTCCGACAGCTCTGGGCTGAACGTGGCGGCCAGGTTGTCGCCGCCGCTCTCGACGAAGACCACGTCGGCATCCGGGAACTGCTCGAGCATGCGGTCGATGGCTTCGAGGTTGATCGACGCATCCTCGCGGATCGCCGTGTGCGGGCAGCCGCCGGTCTCCACGCCCAGGATGCGTTCGGCCGGCAGGGCGCCGCTCACCGTCAGCAGGCGCTGGTCTTCCTTGGTGTAGATGTCGTTGGTGATGGCGATCAGGTCGTAGTCGTCGCGCATGGCCTTGCACAGCATTTCGAGCAGGGTGGTCTTGCCCGAGCCGACAGGGCCGCCGATGCCCACGCGCAGCGGGGGCAGGTGCTTGGTGCGGCGGGGGATGTGGTGCAGGGGGCTGGTGGTGGTCATGATCTGAAAAGGCGGGAGTACTGGGTTTCGTGCCGGGCCGACAGGATGGCCAGCATCGGTGAAAAAGCCTGGCGCTCGCCGTCGGGCAGCGCCAGCGCATGGGTGGCGGCTTCGGGGATGGCCTGGGCCAGCCGCGCCAGGATGCGCTGGCCCGCGCTCTGGCCCAGCGCCATGGACTTGAGCGCGGCCTGCACCATGTTCTCGGCCCAACCGAAGGCAAAGGCCAGCAGCACATCGTAGACCGATGCCTCGGTGGTGGACGCGGCCAGTGCAAAGGCCACGGGGTAGGTGGGGGGCAGGGCGGCCAGGGCCTGCACCGCCGGCATGCGCGCCGCGTCGCCCTGGTGCTGGTTGCGCAGCCAGTCGGCCAGGGAGCGGCCCATCTGCTCGGTCTGCAGGCGCAGCTCGCTGGTCTCGCGCGTGTGCAGCACCCAGTCGTTGAGCTCGCGCACATGCGCCATGTCGCCCTGGCGCCAGGCGCCCACGGCCTGCGCCACCACGGCCATGTCGCCGCGCGCCTGGGTGATGTGCAGTTGGTCCAGCAGCCAGGCGGCCACGGCCGCTTCGGACGCGACGCCCGCGCTTTCAATGGCGCTTTCCAGCCCTTCGGAATACGAGAATCCGCCCACGGGCAGCGCAGGCGATGCCAGCCAGATCAGCTGCAGCAGGCTGCTTGCGGGCAGTGCCGTGGCGGCATGGGGCTCGCGCATCATCATCATGGTGCTGGTGGCTTGCAATGCCGCGTGGCGCAATGCTCAGTGGGCATGCTTGTGGCCGTGCCCATCACCATGGTCGTGATCGTGCCCATGGTCGTGGGAGTGTTCGTGTGCGTGGCCATGGTCCCCATGCTCATGCCCATGGTGGCCGTGCCCGCCGCCATGCCCTGCCGCATAGGCGCCGCCCTCGGGCTCGAACGCCATGTCTTTCGCGTGCACGATCAGGTGCATGGCGCGCAGCATGTCGGCCAGCACATGGTCGGGCTCGATCTTCAGGTGGTCGGGCTGCAGCTCGATGGGCACGTGGCGGTTGCCCAGGTGGTAGGCGGCGCGCGTCAGGTCGAACGGTGTGCCGTGGTTCTGGCAGTGGGTGATGTAGAGCACCGGCTGCGGCGCAGCCAGCACGCGCACCAGCGAGCCGTCTTCGGCCACCAGCACATCGCCGCCGCGCACCAGCGTGCCCCGGGGCAGGAAGACGCCCAGCTCGCGCCCGGCAGAGTCGGTGGCCGAAAAGCGGCTTTTCTGGCGCACATCCCAGTCGAGCTCCACCGTGGTGGCGCGCTTGAGCAGCACGGGGGCCAGGCCGCGGCCCTGGGCAATGAGTTTGGATGCCTGGATCATCGGATCAAATGAAGGTGCGGTGTCGGTTCAGAAGAGGAAGTAGCGCTGCGCCATGGGCAGCAGCGTGGCGGGCTCGCAGGTCAGCAACTGGCCGTCGGCGCGCACCGTGTAGGTCTGCGCGTCCACCTCCATGCGCGGGGTGTAGTGGTTGTGCACCATGTGCTGCTTGCGCACGCCGCGGATGTTGCGCACGGCGACGAGCGTCTTGGCCAGGCCGAAGCGCTCGCCGATGCCCGCATTGAGCCCCGCCTGCGAGACGAAGGTCAGCGAGGTGCGCGCAATGGCCCCGCCAAAGGCACCGAACATGGGCCGGTAGTGCACCGGCTGCGGCGTGGGGATGGAGGCATTCGGGTCGCCCATGGCCGCCATGGCGATGAAGCCGCCTTTCAAGATCAGCGCCGGCTTCACGCCGAAGAAGGCCGGCTTCCAGATCACAATGTCGGCCCACTTGCCCACCTCGATCGAGCCCACCTCGTGGCTGATGCCGTGCGCGATGGCCGGGTTGATGGTGTACTTGGCCACATAGCGCTTGATGCGCGTGTTGTCATTGCGCGCGCTGTCGCCGTCGAGCGAGCCGCGCTGCGCCTTCATCTTGTGCGCTGTCTGCCAGGTGCGCAGGATCACCTCGCCCACCCGGCCCATGGCCTGGCTGTCGCTGCTCATCATACTGATGGCGCCCAGGTCGTGCAGGATGTCTTCGGCCGCGATGGTCTCCTTGCGGATGCGGCTCTCGGCAAAGGCCAGGTCCTCGGCAATGCCGGCATCGAGGTGGTGGCACACCATGAGCATGTCCACATGCTCGTCCAGCGTGTTCACCGTGTAGGGCATGGTCGGGTTGGTGGAGGATGGCAAAAAGTTCGCCTCGCCCACCACGCGCAGGATGTCCGGCGCATGGCCGCCGCCCGCGCCTTCGGTGTGGAAGGCGCAGATGCCGCGCCCGCCCACGGCGGCAATGGTGTTCTCCACAAAGCCCGACTCGTTGAGCGTGTCGCTGTGGATGGCGACCTGCGTGTCGGTCTCTTCGGCCACGTCCAGGCAGTTGCTGATGGCCGCGGGCGTGGTGCCCCAGTCCTCGTGCAGCTTCAGGCCAATGGCCCCGGCCTCGATCTGCTCGCGCAGCGGCGCCGGCAGGCTGGCATTGCCCTTGCCCAGAAACCCGAGGTTCATCGGGAAGGCATCGGCCGACTGCAGCATGCGCTCCATGTTCCAGGTGCCGGATGTGCTGGTGGTGGCCAGCGTGCCCGTGGCCGGGCCCGTGCCGCCGCCCAGCATGGTGGTCACGCCCGAGGCCAGGGCCTCTTCGATCTGCTGCGGGCAGATGAAGTGGATGTGGCTGTCGATGCCGCCAGCGGTGACGATGTTGCCCTCGCAACTGATCACCTCCGTGCCCGGGCCGATGATGATGTCCACGCCCGTCTGCGTATCGGGGTTGCCGGCCTTGCCAATGGCCACGATGCGCCCGCCCTTGAGGCCGATGTCCGCCTTCACGATGCCCGTGTGGTCGATGATGAGCGCATTCGTCAGCACCGTGTCCACCGCGCCCGCGTCGCGCGTGCGCTGGCTTTGCGCCATGCCGTCGCGGATGGTCTTGCCGCCGCCGAACTTCACTTCCTCGCCGTAGCCGCCGGCGCGCAGGGTGTAGTCCGCCTCCACCTCGGCGATCAGGTCGGTGTCGGCCAGGCGCACGCGGTCACCCACGGTGGGGCCGAACATCTCCGCATAGGCGCGTCGTCCAATGGTTGCCATGGTTCAAAACCTTTTGCTGGTGCCCGACGCGGGGCTGGAAAGGGGGATGGAGAAAAGGGCAGGGCGCTGCATCACAGCGGCCCCTGCACCAGCCCGCGAAAGCCGTACACCGTGCGGTCGCCCGCATAGTCCACCAGCTCCACGGTGCGCTCCTGCCCGGGCTCGAAGCGCACGGCCGTGCCCGAGGCGATGTTCAGCCGCATGCCGCGCGCGGCCTCGCGGTCGAAGCCCAGGGCGCCGTTGGTCTCGGCAAAGTGGTAGTGCGAACCGACCTGGATGGGCCGGTCCGCCGTGTTGCGCACCAGCACGGTCAGCGTGCGGCGCCCGGGGTTCAGGGCATGCTCGCCCGCGTCGATCAGCAGCTCGCCTGGGGTCATGGTGGCGTGTCCTTGTGCGTTGGTGGGGTCAAGCCAGTTGCAAGAGCAGGGCGCCGCCCAGGGCGGCCACCCCGGCACCGGCCGCACGCGCCAGCCACACGGTGCGCTGGCGCAGCGCCCAGCCAGCGGCCAGGCCCGCGCAGTGCAGCAGCACCGTGGCGCACAGCATGCCGGCCAGGGTCTGCCAGGCGCTGTCGCTGCCGGCCAGTTCGTAGCCGTGGGCCAGGCCGTGGAACAGCGCGAACACGCCCACGCCCAGCGCCGCCACCATGCCCGGCACGCGCAGGCGCGATGCCACCAGCAGGCCCGTTGCCAGCAGCGATGCGGCGATCATCGGCTCCACCGCCGGCAGCGCCACGCCCTGCAGGCCCATCACCGCGCCCACCAGCAGCAGGCTGGCAAAGCCCAGCGGGCCCCACAGCAGCTCGGGCCCGGCGCGGCGCGCGGCCAGCGCGCTCCACAGGCCCACGGCCACCATGGCGGCCAGGTGGTCCAGCCCGAACAGCGGGTGGGTGAAGCCGCTGAAGAAGTCGTTGTGCACGTGCGCGCCGCCATCGGTGTGGGCGCTGGCGGCCGTGGCCAGCGTGGCCAGGGCGATGAGGGCAAGGGTGCGGGATGCGCGCATGAAGTGGATCTCCAGGAAGAATGCTTAGACGATGGGTTGATGGACCGTGACCAGCTTGGTCCCGTCGGGAAAGGTGGCCTCGACCTGGATGTCCGGGATCATCTCGGCGATGCCGTCCATCACGTCGGCGCGGGTCAGCACCGTGCGCCCCTCGCTCATGAGCTGGGCCACGGTCTTGCCGTCGCGCGCGCCCTCCATCACGGCGGCGCTGATCAGGGCCATGGCCTCGGGGTAGTTGAGCTTCAGGCCCCGCGCCTTGCGGCGCTCGGCCAGCAGGGCCGCGGTGAAGATCAGCAGCTTGTCTTTTTCGCGGGGGGTGAGTTCCATGGTCTTGGCGGTGTGGTGATCGATAGGGCGGTGCGGTGCCGTGCGCTGGAGCAAGGGCCGGCCCTGGTCCGCACCATCATAGTGAGCAAGCCCCGTGCCGGCCATACGTCGATTGGCGCATCCGCCCCGCCTGGGGTGGCGCCAGTGGCATGGAAACTGCACCACCACGGGGACTGTCGCCCCGCATCCATTGACGCCCCTCCATGTCTTCCACCACCCCCACCATCGCCTCGTCTGACGCGGGCACTCCCTTACAGGGTGGCATGGACGTGGACGCACAGGCCCCGCAGCAGGTCGTCAAGGTCCGGCGCGACTACAACAGCTGGGTGGCCACCGAGACCATGGAAGACTATGCGTTGCGCTACACACCGCAGCGCTTTCGCAAGTGGTCCGAATGGCGCGTGGCCAACACGGCGTTCGGCGCGGCCTCGTTCCTGATCCTGGAGGCCGTGGGTGCCACGCTGCTGGTGCAATACGGCTTCATCAACGCCTTCTGGGCCATCGTCGCCACGGGGCTCATCATCTTTCTGGCGGGCCTGCCCATCAGCGTCTATGCCGCGCGGTATGGGGTGGACATGGACCTGCTCACGCGCGGCGCGGGTTTCGGCTACATCGGCTCCACCCTCACCTCGCTGATCTACGCCTCGTTCACCTTCATCTTCTTCGCGCTCGAGGCGGCCGTCATGGCCTATGCGCTGGAGCTGGCGCTCGACATCCCGCCCACCTGGGGCTACCTCATCTGCGCGGTGGTGGTGATTCCGCTGGTCACCCACGGGGTCTCGGCCATCAGCCGGCTGCAGGTGTGGAGCCAGCCGCTATGGCTGGTGATGCTGGTGGTGCCCTTCGTCTATGTCATTGCGCACGATCCTGGTGCGTTCGCGGGCATATCGCACTATGGCGGTGAATCGGGGCGCGGTGCCAGCTTTCAATTGCCCTTGTTTGGTGCGGCTCTCACGGTCGGCATTGCGCTTATTACCCAGATGGGGGAGCAGGCCGATTACCTGCGCTTCATGCCGGCCAGCACCCCCGCCACGCGCGGGCGCTGGTGGCTGGGGGTGCTGGCCGGCGGGCCCGGCTGGGTGGTGCTCGGGGTGCTCAAGATGCTGGGCGGCGCACTGCTGGCCTACCTGGCGCTCACCCACATGGTGCCGGCCGACCGCGCGGTCGACCCCAACCAGATGTACCTGGTGGCCTACGGCTACGTGTTCTCGCACTACGGCTGGGCGGTGGCGGCCACGGCGCTGTTCGTGGTGGTCTCGCAGATGAAGATCAACGTCACCAACGCCTACGCGGGCTCGCTGGCCTGGTCCAACTTCTTCTCGCGCCTCACGCACAGCCACCCGGGGCGCGTGGTGTGGGTGGTGTTCAACACGCTCATCGCCTTCATGCTGATGGAGATGAACGTCTTTCGCGCCATGGGCGAGGTGCTGGGCCTGTACTCCAACATCGCCATCGCCTGGATCATGGCGGTGGTGGCCGATCTGGTCATCAACAAGCCCCTGGGCCTGTCGCCCAAGGGCATCGAATTCAAGCGCGCCCACCTGTACGACATCAATCCCGTGGGTGTGGGCTCCATGGCGCTGGCCTCCGTCCTGTCCATCAGTGCCCACCTGGGCCTGTTCGGCCCGCTGCCGCAGGCCTTCTCGGCCGTGATCGCCATGGCGGTGGCCTTCGTCACCGCGCCGCTGATCGCCTGGGCCACCCAGGGGCGCTACTACATCGCGCGCCAGCCCGAGCCGGCGGCCGTGCCCATGCACGGCCCGGTCAGCGGCCAGGTCGCGGCGGACCTGGGTACGTACACACGCTACAGCGTGCAGCGCTGCGTGGTCTGCGAGCGCGAGTACGAGGCGCCCGACATGGCCCAGTGCCCGGCCTACGGTGGCGGCATCTGCTCGCTGTGCTGCACGCTGGATGCGCGCTGCGGCGACCTGTGCAAGCCCCACGCCAGCATGGCGGTGCAGTGGTCCTCGGCCTTGCGCTGGGTGCTGCCGCGCGCCGTCTGGCGTTACCTGGACACGGGCCTGGGCCATTTCCTGCTGCTGATGCTGGTGATTGCGCCGCTGCTGGCCTCCGTCATGGGCCTGCTGTACCACCAGGAGCTCAACACCATCGCCCAGGCCATGACCGATACCGAGGTGCTGGCCGCGCCCGAGGTGGCGCTGCGCTCGGGCCTGCTCAAGGCCTATCTGGCGCTGCTGGTCATCTCCGGCATCGTCGCCTGGTGGCTGGTGCTGGCGCACAAGAGCCGCCAGGTGGCTCAGGAGGAGTCGAACCGCCAGACCGGCCTGCTGGTGCGCGAGATCGAGCTGCACCGCCAGACCGACGAGGCCCTGCAGAACGCCCGCAGCGTGGCCGAGCAGGCGCGCCAGGTGGCCGAGGAGGCCAAGCGCGCCGCCGACCAGGCCAACCAGGCCAAGAGCCGCTACATCAGCGCCATCAGCCATGAGATCCGCACCCCGCTCAACTCCATCCTGGGCTACGCGCAGCTGATGGGTGAGGACGCGGGCGTGCCGCCGCACCGCAAGCAGGCCGTGCACGTCATCCGCCGCGGCGGCGAGCATCTGCTGTCGCTGATCGAGGGCACGCTCGACATCGCGCGCATCGAATCGGGCAAGCTCACGCTCGTTGTCACGCCCATGCGCTTTGCCGACGGCCTGCACGAGATGGCCGGCCTGTTCGAGCTGCAGGCTGCCGCCAAGGGCCTGGCCTTCCAGTTCGATGTGCAGGGCGTGATCCCCGAGGTCGTGCGCGCCGATGAAAAGCGCCTGCGCCAGATCCTCATCAACCTGCTGGGCAACGCCGTCAAGTTCACCGCGCACGGCCGCGTCACGCTGCGCGTGCGCTACGCCCGGGAGATCGCGCGCATCGACGTGCAGGACACGGGACCGGGCCTGAGTGCCGACGAGATCGAGCGCATCTTCGAGCCCTTTGCACGCGGCGGTGGTGCCAGCAGCGCTGCGGCCGTGGCCGCCGCGCCGGGTGCCGGCCTGGGCCTGACCATCGCCAAGATGCTCACCGCGCTCATGGGCGGCGAGCTCACCGTGACCAGCGAGCCGGGCCTGGGCTCGGTGTTCCACGTCAAGCTGTTCCTGCCCGAGGTGCATGCCGATGCCCTGGGCAAGGCCGCAGCAGCGCCGCTGGCGCGGGTGCAGCGGGTTCGCAAGGGCTACGCCGGCGAGCGCCGCCGCATCCTGGTGGTCGACAACGAAGAGCCCGACCGCGAGCTGCTGGTGCAACTGCTCGAACCCCTGGGCTTCGAGCTGCGCCAGGCCGCCAGCGGCCACGACGCCCTCGACCTGCTGGCCACCGGCTACCGGCCGCACGCCATCTTCATGGACCTGGCCATGCCCGGCATCGATGGCTGGGAGACCCTGCGGCGCGTGCGGCAGATGAATCTGCCCCCTGTCCAATGTGCCATTGTTTCGGCCAACGCCTTCGACAAGGCCCTGGACAACGACGTCGATATCCGCCCCGAGGACTTCATCGTCAAGCCCGTGCGCCACAGCGAACTGCTCGACTGGCTGGAGCGGCGCCTGGCGCTGCAGTGGCTGGGCGAGGCAGGGCCCGAGACGGCGCTGCCCGCGCCCACGCCGGACGCTGCCCTGAGCTACCCCGACCCCGGCGCGCTGACAGCCCTGGCGCAGGCCGTGTCGCTGGGCTATTACCGTGGCATCCTCAACGCCCTGGAAGACATCGAACGCCACCAGCCCGCCCACGGCGCCTTCGTGCACACCATGCGCGGGCTGGCCCGGCAGTTCCAGTTCGACGCCATGGGGCAGATACTTGAGCAGGCACCACCGTGAACACCGCAGCACCCACCCACGGCCCGCTGGCCGCATCCTCCCCCGGCGACACGCTCGACCGGGGTGACAGCGACGTCGTGCTCATCGTCGACGACGTGCCCGACAACCTGGCCGTGCTGCACGATGCGCTCGACGAGTCGGGCTACACCGTGCTCGTGGCCATGCACGGCGAAGCGGCGCTGCAGCGCGCCGCGCAGGCCCTGCCCGACATCGTGCTGCTCGACGCCATGATGCCCGGCATGGATGGCTTCGAGGTCGCGCGCCGCCTGAAGGCATCGCCCCTGACGGCGCACATCCCCATCATCTTCATGACCGGCCTGACCGAGACCGAGCACCTGGTGGCCGCGCTGGAGGCGGGCGGGGTGGACTATGTCACCAAGCCCATCAAGCCGCGCGAGGTGATGGCACGCATGGGCGTGCACCTGGGCGCCGCGCGCAAGGCCCGGGCCGACGCCAGCCAGGCGCGCGAGGCGCGCAACGCGCTCGACGCCTTCGGCTACGCCAGCATCACCGTGCGCGCGGTGGATGGGCGCATCGTCTGGCAGACCCCGCTGGCGCGCGATCTGCTCAAGGCCTACTTCGGCGAGGCCAGCCCCTGGGCGCCCGAGCAGGTGCAGGCCTGGTTGCGCCGCCATGTGCTGGCCGAAAACGCTGCCGAGCTGCTGGCCCATGCCCAGGCCGAGCCCCCGCGCCTGGCCATCGACCAGGGCGCGCGGCGCCTGACCTTCCGCCTGCACCAGCAGGCCGGCGACAGCGAGGGCGGCGGCGACTGGCTGATCGTCATGCGCGAGGTGTCCGACGCCAAGATCATCGAGTCCATGAGCCTGTCCTTCAAGCTCACCGCGCGCGAGGCCGAGGTGCTCTACTGGGTCGTCAAGGGCAAGATCAACCGCGACATCGGCGACATCCTGGGTGCCAGCCCCGCCACCGTCAAGAAGCACCTGGAGCGCGTGTTCGCCAAGCTCGGGGTGGAGACGCGCACGGCGGCGGCCGGCATGGCGATGAACCGCATCCGGCAGCTGCACCCGCAGTTCGAGGGCTAGCGGTCTACGGCCTTCTGCAACTGGGCCTTGTTCATTTTCGAGCGGCCCTGGATGCCCTTGCGTTTGGCGTCTTCATACAGCTGCTCGCGCGTGCGGCCCTGCGCGCCCTGGTGCGAGCGCTGGCCGCCGCGCACCGGGGCGGGCGTGTCCTTCAGGGTCTTGGGGTTGGCCTTCTCGGCCTCGCCGTGCTGCGCGCGCTCCTTGTTCACGGTGCGCGCGGCGATCTGCTCGGCCGTGCGCTCGCTCTTGCCGCGCTCGAGCAGGCTGTCCTTGATGTGGCCGTACTGGCGTTCGCGCTTGGCGCTCCAACTCGTTTGGGGCATGGCGTCCTCCATTGTGGTGTGTCCAGTACCCCAATCTATGCGCCATGACACGCGGCCCGGATAGGACGGCCCATCGCCCCGGTGTAGGACAGGCCTACAACCTCTGCGCCCTGCGCACCCGCATCACGATGCTTTGAGCCCAACAGGGTCATTTTTCGGGGATGCGTGCGGTCCGCTGACAAGGTCTTTGAACGCCAGTGATCGCAAGGGAGACACGCCACTGCCCGCCAGGGAGACAGGCCTGTCAGGCAACTTCGCACCAGGCGTGTCCGAAGAAAAGAGACAGGATTTCCATCCCGGCCCTGACTCAAGAAATCCGGAGCGGCCTCTACATTGGAATTGCGCAATTTGCCAATTTTTTCTTGTCACCGAGGCCCGATCATGTTTGAGTCCATCGCCACTGCTCCCGCCCCTACCGTGCGTGTGCACCCGCCGCTGCCGTCGCGGGCCTTTGGCGTGGCCTCCAGGGAGCGTGGGGCGCGCACTGCCTTGCGCCCCACGCGCATGGACGCGCTCAACCGCCTGGCCGCCAAGGAGGAGCGCCTGCCCTTCTGGGTGCGCCTGGTCAGGAACGAGGCCGACCTGCGCAAGGCCGTGCACATCCGCCACGCGGCCTATGCGCGCCATGTGCCCGACCTGGCGCACCAACTGCAGGAGCCCGAGGCCACCGACTACGAAGACGGGGTCGTGGTGCTGCTGGCCGAGTCCAAGCTCGACGGCTCTCCCCTGGGTACTGCGCGCATCCAGAGCAACCGCTTTCGCGCCCTGAGCGTGGAGCAGTCGGTCGACCTGCCGGCATGGATGGACGGCATGCACCTGGCCGAGGTGACGCGCCTGGGCATCGTGGGCGGCACCATGGGCCGGCTGGTCAAGACGGTGCTCATCAAGGCCGCTTTCCAGTACTGCGAGCGCCAGGGCATCGAGCAGGCCATTGCCGCTGGCCGCGCGCCCATCGACCGGCACTACGAGCAACTGCTGTTCGAGGACCTGTTCCCTGCCAAGGGTTTCATTCCCCTGGCCCACGCGGGCAACCTGCCACACCGGGTGATGGCTTTCGACATCGACAGCGGCCCGGCACGCTGGCAGCAGGCGCAGCACCCGGCGCTCAACTTCTTTTGCCACACCCGCCATCCGGACATCGACATGGGCCCGGTGCCCGTCCATGGCCTGCCCGCCAGCGACAAGCCGGCCGTGGTGGTGCCGACCCCGCGCCGTGCGTCGGCCAGTGGCCGGGGTCGGGAGCTGCCCCCGCGCATCAGCAACCGGGCATTTGCCTGAGCGATCCCACCCCCGGTGGGTGGGGTGAAAGGTGCGAGCTGGTCCCTCCAGAAAAATCACCTGTTGGTAAAAAGGCCACACCTGCCGTGGCCTTTTTTGTGTGCGTTGCTTTGTAAACTTCCAAAAAAATGGGGAACGTGCAAAGACTTGCGATGCAGGCCGTGTGTTCCGTGACAAGATGGAAGTTTGCGCGTGATCGCGGCCTTGCCTGGCCGGGTTCCATGCGCGATCCAGCGCGTGGCCGAGGGGGCTGCGTATCCACACGAACACATGGGGTCAGCGCGATTGCAGGAGCACGCACGGCATTGGGTACGGCGCGGCGTAGTCTGGATGGACTGGCTGCTGCGCACGATGTCCATCTACATCATTCCCATTGCCATGGCTGGCGTGGCCGTGTGGGCGCTGCTGTTCTGGCAGAGCAATTACCTGTCGGCCGGCGGCCACACCTTGATGATGCGCGTGCTGCCGCAGGCCGCCGCAGAGCTCACGCCCGAGCAGGCACTCGCCGCATTGGCGGATCGGCCCCTCAAGTCCTTCCACGATACCAACCTGTCCGAGGCGCCCCTCTGGCTGCTGGTGGACTTGCCGGTCTCGATGGCGCAGCCGCCCTCGCTGCTGTTCCCCTCGCGCCATGCCGTGGCCATGGCCTGCTGGGACGGCAAGAGCCTGGTATCGCTCGGCCAGTCCACGCGTGAGCAGGCCAGCGGCAGTCTCGTCCCCCTGAAGGCCGGTTTCGGCCTGCCCGAGGCCAGTGCCGGCCAGCGCGTGCTGTGCCGTGCGTCCTTCGTCGGGCCGGCACGCCTGCAGGCCGACTGGTGGGCGCAGGCCGATCTGCAGGCCTCGGTGCTCGAGTTCCACCGCAACCTGGGCCTGCTCGAAGGCGGCCTGGTGGTGCTGGGCATGTTCGTGCTCATGACGGCGCTGATCAATCGCCAGTCGCTGTACGTGCTGTTTGCCGCCTGGCTGGTGGTCACGCTGCGGGTGGGTGCCATCTCGGCCGGCTGGGACGTGCAGTGGCTGGGCCACCTGGTGCCCACGCCCTGGCTGTTTCCGACCCGTGCGCTCACCGTGGCGGTGTACGGTTTTCTGACCATCACGCTGTACAAGAACCTGTTCCAGGAAGACCTGGACCGTTCGCGCCTGGGGCCCTGGATACGCGGCGCGCAGTGGGCCTGCATTCCCCTCCTGCTGGCCGCCGTGTTCCTGCCCTACGGCCTGTACCTGCCCATGATGTGGGTCTCCACCGGCCTGGGGTTGCTGCTCATGACGGTGAGCCTGGTGCGCATCGTGTTCAAGACCCGCTCGCGCGTGGCCATGTGGTACGGCGCTTCGCTGGGGGTCACCTTCCTGTCGAGCTTTTCGGAGATCGTGGCGGCCGCCTATGGCATGAAGGTGCTGGTGGGCACCGTGAACCACGTCACGGCGGCCCTGTCGTCCAGCTTGCTGGCGGCGCTGGCGATTGCCGAGCAGATGCGCCAGGAACACGTCAAGCGCCTGGAGGTGCAGGCCCAGCTGCAGTATGCCTACGAGGCCATGCCCATCGGCCTGTTCACGCTCGACCTGCAAGGCCGCTTCCTGAGCGCCAACCCCGCACTGGTGGACATGCTGGGCGACGGCCTGCTGGACAACGGCGGGCGCACCTGGCGCGCGCAGTTCGGCGACGCGGCCTGGCTGCAGCTCGACCAGATGGTGCACGGTCAGGGCGAGACGGAAACCGAGTTCGCGGTGAGCGGGCGCGATGACGGAGAGCTGACCCGGCGCTTCATGGTGCGTGCCACCCAGGCGCGCGGCCGCATCGAAGGCTCGCTGCAGGACGTGACCGAGAAATCGCGCGCCACCGAAAACCTGCGCGTGCTGGCCCACCACGATGCGCTCACGCGCGTGCTCAACCGCCGCGGCATCGAGCAGGTGCTCGAATCGGCCCTGGCCCAGCGCAACCAGGGCAAGCCGCTGGCGCTGGCCTACCTGGACCTGGACCGCTTCAAGCTCATCAACGACCTGTTTGGCCATGCGGCCGGGGACGACGTGCTGCAGCAGGTGTGCGCGCGCGTCTCGCAGATGCTCTCGGGCAACATGCAGATCGGGCGCGTGGGAGGCGATGAATTCCTCATCGTCTTTCCGGACACGCACATCACGCTGGCCCGGCTCATCAGCCAGGGCATTGTTGCCAGCATCTGCACCAGCCCCTACCGGGTGGGGGCGCGCTCGTTCCACGTGCGCGGCTCCATCGGCCTCATCGAGGTGGCGCCGGGCAGCACCATCCGCGATGCGGTCTCCACCGCCGACCATGCCTGCCGCGATGCCAAGCGCGGCCTGCAGCACGGCCTGGCGGTGTATGAGCGCGATGCGCCCGGGCTGATCGCCCACGAGACCGAGATGAAGCTGGTGGAGCGGCTGTCGTCCGACGAACGCATCGAGGGCCTGTACCTGGAAATGCAGCCCATCATGTCGCTCACCGCGCCGACCGAGTCGCTCAACTTCGAGGTGCTGCTGCGCATGCGCGATGCCAGCGGTGCGCTGGTGCCCACGCCACGGCTGATCGCCGCCGGCGAGCACAGCGGGCGCATGGGTGTCATCGACCGGTGGGTGCTGGGCACCGTGTTCGAGTGGCTTGGCAAGCACCATGGCCAGCTCGGGCGCACCCAGTTCGTGTGCCTGAACCTGAGCGGCGCCTCGCTCAACGACGAGGCCTTCATCGACGACGTGTTCGCGCTGTTCGACGAGCACCCGCACCTGGCCAGCTGGCTGTGCCTGGAGATCACCGAAAGCGTGGCCCTGCACGACCTGGAGAACACGCGCCGTTTCATCAGCCAGGTGCGCTCCTATGGCGCCAAGGTGGCGCTCGACGACTTCGGTGCCGGCTACACCTCGTTCTCCTACCTCAAGGACCTGCCGTCCGACCTGCTCAAGATCGACGGCAACTTCATCGTCAACATGAACCGCCACCCCGCCAACGTGGCCATCGTCGAGGCCATCGTGAGCCTGGCGCGCAATCTGGGCATGAAGACCATCGCCGAGTGGGCCGAAGACCACGCCACGGTGCAGACGCTGGCCGAGATCGGCGTGGACTATGTGCAGGGCTTCATCGTGGCCCGGCCCCAGTCGCCCGAGAAGCTGCTCGGTGCATCGTCCGCCGCCAGCTTCATCGAAGACCCGCAGCTGGCGCAGTTCGTTCAGATGCTCGGTGCGTCCGGCCCGCCATCAGGGCAGGGCGGGCTGTTTGGCGAGCGCCGCTCCGACCCATCTGCCCACTGACGCCTGCAGATTCCGGGGTCAGGGGGTGATCAGCTGTGCCACATCGCGCGCCATGCCCGAGGGCTCGCGTGCCAGGTGCTCGACCAGGCTGTGCCGGTCGGCCTCGGTGCGCTGCTGCGACAAAAAGCGCTTGCCCTGCAGCGCCGTGACCTCGATCTCGAACCCGACCAGGCGCCGCGCGGCGTCCTGCACGTAGTTGGGCGCCGCCAGCTCCAGCGACCAGGGCTCGCTGCGCCCGGACTCCTGCGCGGCGGTCAGGGCCGCCAGGTGGGCCAGCAACCACGCGGGGTCGTCCTCCACCCAGCGCAGGCGCCCGCGCGCCTGCACCGCCACGTAGTTCCAGCTGGGCGCCAGGCGCGCGCTGCGCTGGCCATTCACATACCAGCGTGGCGAGATATAGGCGTTGGGCCCCTGGAACAGCACGAGCATGCTGCCGCCATCGGCCACGTCACGGCGCAGCGGATGGTCGCGCACCACATGGCCCCGCAGGCGGGCCGGCGCAGCGTTCTGCTGACGCAGCTCCAGAGGCAGCAGATGGGCATCGGCCGCCCCGCTGGTGCGGGTGCTGACCAGCGTGGCCAGCGGATAGCGGGCCATCAGGCGGTAGAGCGTGGCCGGGTCGTTCTCGGCAAAAAGGGGCTGTATGTGCATGTCCCCAGTATCGGCCGGCGCGCCGGGGGCGTATTGAACGTTGCGGCCAATGGCCCCCGTTCAGCCTTGCTCACTCCAGCACCAGCGTGCGCGCTAGGTGGCCGTACACCGTGGCCACGCGGCGCAGGTGGCGCGACTCGGGGTGGGTGAGCAGCCACAGCCCGGTCTCGCACTCGTCGAGCGCGCCGGTCAGCGCCACCAGGCCGGGGTGTGGCTGGGCCAGGAAGACCGGCAGCACGCCCACGCCCAGCCCCAGGGCCACCAGCTCCATCACGGTGAGGATGCTGCCCACGCGGTAGCGCGCCACGGCCTTGGGAAAATGCCGCTTGCGCCATAGCACCGAGGGGTGCTCGGGCAGTGCATCGTCGGGCGCCACCCAGTCCTGCGGGGCTGCCTGCACGTCGGCCAGCTGCTGCACAGGCCCCTGGCGCGCGGCATACAGCGCCATGCGGATGGGGCCTACCTGCCGCCCCACCAGGTGCGCGGGCGGGCGGCGCGTGGCGCGCACGGCGATGTCGGTGTCGCGCCGGGTCAGGCTGGCCAGGTCGTTGCCCGCATGCAGTTCGAACTCGAGCAGCGGGTGCTGCCCCTGCAGCGTCTGCAGCGCGGGCGCCACCAGGCCGTGCAGGATGGTGTCGGTGGTGGTGATGCGCACCGTACCCGAGACGCGCTCGGGCTGCGCCTGCGCGGCGGAGCGGGCCGATTCCAGCGCCGACTCCAGTTGCTCGGCATGTCCGGCCAGGGTCTGCGCCAGCTCCAGCGCCTGGTAGCCGGTGCGCGAGCGCGTGAACAGCGCCTGCCCCAGGCCCCGTTCGATGCGCTGCAGCGTGCGGAACACGGTGGACGGATCCACCCCCAGGCGCTCGCCGGCCCCGGCCAGCGTGCCGGCGCGTACCAGAGCGAGCACAGTCTCCAAGTCGGCGGGGTCCAGCTGGTATTGCGTTGGTGCAATCATGGGTTGCGAGTGTGCCTATTTTCATTTCGCAGATGCAATCATAGATTCAGCGCTCCCACTCTTGAAGGACCACCATGCCGCACGCACTCACCCTCATCAGCCACCCGCTGTGCCCCTATGTCCAGCGCGCTGCCATCGCCCTGGCAGAAAAAGGCATTGCATTCGAACGCATCGACATCGACCTGGCCGACAAGCCCGGCTGGTTTCTTCAGGTCTCCCCGCTGGGCAAGACGCCCGTGCTGCTGGTCGATGGTCAGCCCATCTTCGAATCGGCCGCGATCTGCGAGTACCTGGACGAAACCGCGGCGCCCCGCCTGCACCCGCAGGATGCGCTGGCCCGGGCCCGGCACCGGGCCTGGATGGAATTCGGTTCTGTGGTGCTCCACGCCATCGGCGCCTTCTACAGCGCACCCGACGAAGCCGCGCTGGCCGGCCGGGCTGCGGACCTGCAGCGCCTGTTCGCGCAGGTCGAGGCACAGCTGGCCACACGCATCGAAGCGGGCCCTTACTTTTCCGGGGCGGATTTCACGCTGGTCGATGCGGTGTTCGGCCCGGTATTCCACTACTTCGACGTGTTCGACCGGATCGGCGACTTCGGGGTTTTCACCGGCCTGCCGCGCGTGGCGGCCTGGCGCACGGCGCTGGCGGCCCGGCCCGCGGTGGCAGGCGCCGTGGGCGCGGACTATGGGGACCGGCTGTGCGCCTTTCTGCGTGCGCGCCAGGGGGCGCTGGCGGAGCGCATGGCGCGGGCAGGCCGCGCTATGCCACCACCGGCACGGGCTGCGGAAGTGCCGGCGTAAAGCCACCCAGTTTGCGGAATTGCCGCGTCATGTGCGCCTGGTCGGCATAGCCTGCCTCGTGTGCCAGGTGGGCCAGCGAGGGCAGGGCACCACCCTGCACCAGCGCCATGGCGCGCTGAAAGCGCAGGATGCCGGCCAGGCTGCGCAGCGGCAGGCCCACGGCGGCCAGCATGTCGCGGCGCAAGGTGCGCTCGGGCAGGGCCAGGGCGGCGCTCAGCGCATGCAGCGGGGCGCCGGGGTGCTGGCGCAGCCAGCGCAGGGCCTGCAGGGCGCGGGCTTGCGAGGGGTTGGTGGCCGGGGCCGGCCCGGCCCGTTGCGCCAAGGCCGCCGCAGCAGCCACCAGCGCAGCCTGCAGGGCGTGGCTATCGGTGGCGGCGAGCAGCGGGGAGGCCAGCGGCCCGAGCGCCTGCTCGGCCGCAGTCCCGGTCAGCACCTGGTTCACCAGCGTGGCCGGCTCCAGGCCCAGGCAGGCGCCGCCCCAGCCGAGCTGGAAGCGCACACCCATGCTCCAGACCGGGGCGCGGTGGGCTACGGTGGCAGGGCGGTCGGCCGGGCCGGCAATGGCCAGGGTGATGCGGGTGATGTGGCCGCTGGCGCCATGCTCCAGTGCAGCGTGGGCCACCAGGTCCATGCGCCCGTCGGGCAGCACGGTCTGCCGGCGCGGCGCACCCGGGTGGTAGCGCCAGAGCGCTTCGATGCGCGCGCTGTCCAGCCGGCCCAGCGGCAGTTCCTCGTAGGGAAGGGGTTCCCGCGGGGGCGGCGGGCGCATGCTGGCAGGTGCGGGGGCTGGCGGGCCTACATCCCGAGGGACTTGAGCAGTTCGTCCGTATCGGATCCGCCGCCGCCGGTGTCCGCTGCGGGCGCCGGGGCCGGGGGCTTCTGTGTGCCCTGCGCGTTCTGGGACATCAATGCATCGGCATCGGGTGTGTCCTGGGCTTCGAAATCCACCACCTTGATGAATTCGGTGCGGTCGATGGCCAGCTCCAGGTAGAAGATGTTGTTGCTGGCGGTGTAGAAGGTCACGCGCCGGGCTTCGGGCTTGTCCAGGTTGGCGTCCACGCTGAGCATCACCTGCTTGTTGAGCACCAGCATCTTGGGCTGGTTCTGGGTGATGTGGGTCTGCAGCTCGCGCCGCACCTTGCCGGTGAAGTCGCCCACCACCTGGTTCATGAGCTCGCCCATGACGTTGCTCACTTCGTCCGAGGTGTAGGAAGAGACCAGGTCGTCCTTGGACATGCCCATGTTCAACAGGTAGCTCGAATACAGCTCCATGGCCGCCTGGGCCGAGAAATTGATGATCACCAGCCCCGAAAAGCCGCCGTCGAACAGCACGAAGCAGCCGATGTCGGGTTTCAGGCAGGTCTTGCTGATGCGCTGCACCATCCCGGAGTAGTGGATCTGGCTGTGGGTGGCCACATTGAGCACGCGGGTGACCGAGTTGCACAGGCTGATCAGCAGGTCTTCGGTGCCGTAGATGACGGAGGTTTCGGTGTGGCTCATGGTATTGGCGGGGTTGCTACTCGGAAAAATGGGGCTGTACGGAGCATAGGCGAAGCCGCCGCGCTCGGCCAGCGTGCTTTCCTGCCACTGTGGCCTGCTTCGGGTTGACAATCAGGCGGCAAGGCGTATCGTGCCAGCCAACCAAGACTACAGGGAGGAATCCAATGGCGGCTGCAGTGTTTACCTATGGGCTGGGCGATCTGGAGGCCGTCGCGGCGGGCGCCGCGGTACTGGCCAGTGGCGGCGGTGGCAGTTACAACGATGCCTGCACCATCCTCCAGCAACTGGCGCAGCAGGGCAGCTTCACGCCGGTCACCGTCAAGGACTACGATGGCGCCACCGCATCCTGCGTGCTGGCCATCATGGGCTCGCCCGATGCCGCCGACGGGCTGACCCTCGCGGCCATCCAGAACTCCATCACCAACACCTCGCAGGTGTTCGAGCAGGCCACCGGGTCGCCTCTGGGCTGCGTGATCCCGGTCGAGATCGGTCCCATCAACTCCCTGGTGCCCCTGATCGGGGCCGGCATGTCCCGCGGCACGGTCTACGTGGTCAACGGCGATGGCGCCGGCCGCGCGGTGCCCGAGCTGCCGCAGACCACCTTCACCGGCAGCGCCCAACTGGCGCCATGCCCCTGCGCGCTGGCCAGCGATGCCCCCCCTTCGCCGCTGGTCGAATCGGCCGTGCTGGGCGCGCCCACCGCGGACAAGGTGGAAACGCTGGCGGGCAGCGTGGTCGGCGGTTTCGGGGGCTACTCGGGCATTGCCATGTGGCCGTCCAACGAGGGCAACGGCTACGCGCTGTCGGGCAACTACATACCCGGCACCCTGGAGCAGGCGCGCCAGCTGGGGCTTTCGCTGCTGCAGGCGGCCAGCCCGCCGTCCACGGCGTCCGTGGCGGCCAACATCACCCAGCTGACCGGCCGGTCCGCCAAGGCGGTGCTGACCAACTTCTACATCACGGCGGTCACGCAGTCCACCTCCAGCGCGTCCTCGCTCGACTCCGGCATCATCCGCCTGGACAACGCGCAGGACCCGTCGCAAAGTACCGAGACCCACTACCTGTACAACCTGAACGAGAACCTCATCATGTACAGCACGGCGAGCACCTCGCCCGACATCATCGCGCCCGACTCGATCTGCTACTACTCCGAGAGCACGGGCCGGGGCTTCTCCAACGCCAGCGATGACCTGGCCATCTACTTCGACACCGCCACTGGCCAGAGCACCGGCCGGCAGGTCAGCATCATCCAGGTGCAGACCGCGCCCCAGCTGTACAACACGCCGGGCGTGGTGGCATCGTTTGCCGGGCTGCTGCGCAACATCGGCTATGCCGGTGCCATGCCCTCGGCCTGAGAGGCTGAGAATCTTTCGTCCATGCCCGCTGTGCACGCCAAAACACCCCGGCTCGTCGTTGCAAATGCTCGCCATAGCCCGAGCTATGGCGGTGCTTTGCGCCTAGGAGCGTGCGCGGCAGAAGGAGCATCGGCTGCAACGCCCGACAAACCGGTCTCGCCGGGTATCACCTCCGGCGCCCAGGGGGCCACCCTGGGCTTGTCGGTACTACCCAGCGATCCTCGGTTTTCGGACGTTTCGCTTCGATGCCTTCTGCCGCGCACGCTCCTAGATCCAGTGCGTTGTGACGCGCCCCTCGGATACGGCCAAAAATTCCCAGCCTCTGAGTGGATGGGCCACCATGGGTGAAGCAGATCTGAACCGGGAACGGCTGGAGCTGGCGCTGGAGGCGGCTGGCCTGGACCTGTGGGAGAACGATCTGCTCACCGGCAACGTGACCCGCAAGGCCACCAAGACCTTCCTGGAGCTGGGGTTCACCGAGGAGGAGATCGTCTCGGGCCTGCAGGACGTCTACGGCCTGTTCCACCCCGATGACCTGGCGACGGTGCAGCAGGCCGTGTCCGACCACATGTCGGGTGTCACGCCGCAGTACCGCTGCGAGTTCCGGCTGCGCGCCAAGAGCGGCGAATGGGTCTGGTATGCCAACTACGGCCGCATCATGGACGGCCATACCGACACGCCGGGCAAGCGCCTGATCGGGGTGACCTTCAACATCGACGACCGCAAGCGCAAGGAAGACGAGATCGCCCAGATCAACCGCCAGCTGCGCGAGCAGAACGCCCTGCTGCAGCAGCTCAACACCGCGCTGGAGCAACTGGCCGCGTGCGATTCGCTCACGGGCCTGTCCAACCGGCGCACGCTGATGGACCTGGGCGCGCGCGAGTGCCTGCGCACCGGGCAACTGGGCCAGCCGCTGTCGCTGATGGTGGTGGACATCGACCATTTCAAGGCCGTCAACGACGCCTGGGGCCACCTGGCCGGGGACCGGGTGATCTGTGCCGTGGCCCAGGCCTGCCTTGCACGCGCGCGCACGGCGGTGGACATCGTGGCCCGCTTCGGGGGCGAGGAGTTCGTCATCGTGCTGCCGGGCATCGATGCCCCCAATGCGCTGCGCCTGGCCGAGTCGCTGCGCACGGGCGTGTCGGACCACAACGTGCTGGTGGATGCGGACGGCGCCTGCGTCACCGTCACCGTGAGCATCGGCGTGGCCACCCTGTACGACGTGCGCGGTGCGAGCTTCGAGGAACTGGTGAACACCGCCGACAAGGCCCTGTACCGGGCCAAGCAGGCCGGGCGCAACAACGTCCAGTCGGCGGTGGCTGCAGAGTCTGCCGCCCGTGCAGAGGCCCACATGCTGCACGATCCGGGGCCAACCCAGGGCGCATTGGCCAGTTGAGCGGGGCCGTGCCCCGCTGGCGCATTCCGGCGGCGTCTGTCAGCCGGGTTGCTTGCCTGCGGCCTGGTGGATGGCCGCGCGGATGCGCGGGTAGGTGCCGCAGCGGCAGGCATTGCCCGACATGGCGGCGTCGATGTCGGCATCGCTGGGCTGCGTGGTCTTGGTGAGCAGCGCGCAGGCCGACATCAGCTGGCCGCTCTGGCAGTAGCCGCACTGGGCCACGTCCAGCGCAATCCAGGCGTTGCGCAGGGCTTCGGCCTGGGGGCCGACCAGGCCCTCGATGGTGGTCACATCGGCCTCGCCCACGGCGGACAGCGGCGTGACGCAGGCGCGCATGGGCTCGCCGTTCAGGTGCACGGTGCAGGCGCCGCACAGCGCCATGCCGCAGCCGAACTTGGTGCCGTTCATGTGCAGCTCGCCGCGCAGCACCCACAACAGGGGGGTGTCGGGCTCGGCGTTCACGGAGACGGCCTTGCCGTTGATGCGAAGGGTGGTGGGCATGGATGGGGCTCCTTGAGGGGTCAGAGGCTGGGAGTTTTTTGGCCGTGTCCGAAAGGCGCGTCAAAACGCACTGGATCCAGGCGCAAAGCACAGCCATAGCTCGGGCTATGGCGAGCATTTGCAACGACGAGCCGGGGTGTTTTGGCGTGCAAGGCGGGCATGGACGCAAGACTCTCAGCCTCTCAGGCCAGGCGCAGCGGCAGGCTGCGCAGGCGCTGGCCATTCAGCGCGAAGAGGGCGTTGGCCACGGCCGGGGCGATGGGCGGAACGCCCGGCTCGCCCACGCCCTCGGGCGGCTCGGCGCTGGGCACGATGTGCACCTCGATGCGCGGGCACTCGGCCATGCGCAGCAGCGGGTAGTCGTGAAAATTGGCCTGCTGCACCTGGCCCTTGTCCACGGTGACCTCGCCATGCAGCGCGGCCGTGAGGCCGAAGACCACGGCGCTCTCCATCTGCTGGGTGATGAGGTTGGGGTTGATGGCCGCGCCGCAGTCGATCACGCAGACCACGCGGTGCACGCGGATGGCCTTGCTGTCTGCCGCCACCGACACCTCGGCCACCTGGGCGACGATGGAGCCGAAGGACTGGTGCAGCGCAATGCCCCGGGCGCGTTTCGCGCCCGATGCATCGGCTGCCAGCGGCTGGCCCCAGCCCGCCAGCTCGGCCGCCTTCTTGAGCACATGCAGGTGGCGCGGGTGCTTTTGCAGCAGGCTGGCCCGAAAGGCCACCGGGTCCTGCTTGGCCGCAGCTGCGGCCTCGTCCATGAAGCTTTCCTTGAAGAAAGCCTGGTGCGAATGCCCGACCGAGCGCCAGAAGCCCACCGGCAACGGCAGCGCGATGATCTCGTGCGCAATGCGTGCGTTGGGCCATTCGTAGGGCTGGTCGAAGGCGCCTTCCGAGGTGGTCTTGTCCGGTCCGGCCCCGGGCAGGCCGAAGATGCGCCCGAGCACCTGAGGCACGATGGCCTGGCCCACCGAGAGGTTGTCCCAGGCCACCAGCCGGCCCTCGCCATCAAAGCCGGCCTTGAATCGCGCCATGCACGCAGGGCGGTAGAAATCGTGCTGCGTGTCCTGCTCGCGCGTCCACAGCGTCTGCACCGGTGCGCCACCGGCCTCGCGCGCAATGGCGGCGGCCTGGGCCACGTAGTCCACCTCCAGCCGGCGGCCGAAGCCGCCGCCCAGCAGCAACTGCTGCACGTCCACCTTGTCCTCGGCGATGCCCAGTACCTTGGCCGCAGCCGTGCGCGCCAGGTCGGGCACCTGGGTGGAGGTCCACACCGTCGCCGCTCCGTCCTTGAAGTGCACCGTGCAGTTGATGGGCTCCAGCGCCGCGTGCGCCAGGTAGGGCGCGCGGTAGTCGGCCGTGAGGGTGCGCGCCGCGCCCTGCATGGCCACCTCGGCATCACCGCTCTGGTGGTAGCCAAAGCCCTTGGCCTGGCCCAGCGCCTGGGCCAACTGGGTGTATACCGCCGCGCTTGACAGTGCGGCCGCCGGGCCGTGGTCCCACTCCACGGTGATGGCCGCCACGGCCTTGCGCGCATGCCAGGGCGTGTCGGCGATCACGGCCACGGCGCCGGTGCTGCCGTTCAGCGCATCCACGGTCAGCACCTTCTTCACGCCCGGCAGCTTCTCGGCAGCCGCGCCCTCCATGCGCGCCACCTTGCCGCCGCGCGTGGGGCACATCACCACGGCGGCATGCAGCAGGCCGGGCGGGTTGGCGTCGATGCCGAAAACAGCCGTGCCATCGAGCTTGCTGCGCGCCTCGATGCGCGTGAGCGGCTTGCCGATCAACCGGAACTGCGCCGCCTCCTTGAGCGCCACCTTGCCCGGCAGCGGCTGCTGCGCGGCCAGGGCCGCCAGCTCGCCGAAGCTCGCGCGCTGGCCCGCGGCATGCTCCACCACGCCGGCCTGCACGCTGCACTCGGTGGCCTGCACGTTCCACTGCGCGGCCGCTGCGCGCACCAGCATGGCCCGGGCGCTGGCGCCGGCCTCGCGCATGGGCAGCCACAGGTCCTTGATGCTGGACGAGCCGCCCGTCATCATCACACCCACCTCGCGCATGGTCTTGGCGGTGAGCCAGCCGGCCACGGCCTTCATCGAGCCATCGTTGTCGGGGTGGAAGGGCAGGCCGTCGACCACGGTGACCAGGTTGTTGTAGATGTCGTCGATGGGCGCCATCTCCAGCCGCACCTGGGGCCAGTCGGCATCGAGCTCCTCGGCCAGGATGGCGGCCAGCCCGGTGTGCGTGCCCTGGCCCATCTCGGCCTTGGCCATCATCACCGTGACGGTGTTGTCGGCGCCGATCTTGAGCCAGCCATTGAGCGCCGCCTGGCCGCCCGCCGTGGGCAGGGGATCGCCCGTGCGCAGGCGCTGGCGCGGGGGCAGCACCCCCCAGCCAATCACCAGCGCGCCGGCCGTGGCGGCGCCTCCCCAGAGCACTGTGCGTCGTTTCACCATGGTTGTTGCCTGCCTCTCGTCGGAGCGATGGGTAGGGGCCATCGTATACCGGCAGGATGTCGGGCGCGATGCGCCCAGGCGACACAAGCGCCCGATTCAGCGCGCCGGCCATGCGGCAAAGGCCGGCAAGCGCTCTGCCTGCTCCGCATGGGCGGCCAGCGCCGGGTAGCCAGCCGCCGCCACCGTGTCGGGCACCATCATCTGCGTGAAATCCCAGGCCACGGCGATGGTGATGCCCGCGTCGCCGATCTCGCTGGCGGGCGCAGGCAGGGGCGTACGCGCCAGTTCTGCCTCCAGCAGCGCGCAGGCGGCCAGCAACTGGCCCGTCACGCGCTCCAGCCAGGGGGCGTGCAGCTTCTCGGTGGGCCGCAACTGGTGCTCGTAGACGATCTGCACCGCCTTCTCGCACACGGCCAGCGCCAGGCCCGTGAGGCGCAGCTCGCGCTGCAGCGCCGGGCCGCCCGCTGGCTGCAGCCGGCGCGGCGACAGCGTGGCCGCCCACTGCAGTATCAGCGTCGAATCCATGAGCACGCCGCCGTCGTCGCAGACCAACGTGGGCGCCTTGACCACGGGGTTGATGCGCCCGAACGCATCGAAGGTGCTGAACACCGACAGCGGCAGGTGCGTGAACGGCACATCGAGCACCGTGAGCGCGATGGCGACGCGGCGGACATAGGGCGAATCGAGCATTCCAACCAACTGCAGCATGGGTTTCTTTCCTGAAAGATCGTGAAGAGGTTTTGGGACGATAGGCGCCCCAGCGCTGCGCAGGAAGGGCAAGGCATCGGAACAATGGACGCCAAACCGATGGATGATCGGCTCCTGCACCACCCCCTTCCCCCACCCACCATGCAACTCGACAAGAAAGACTGGCTCATCCTCGAAGCCCTGCAGGCCGACGCCCGCCAGAGCCTGGCCGCCCTGGGCAAGCGCATCGGGCTGTCGCAACCGGCCATGAGCGAGCGCGTGCGCAAGCTCGAAGACGCGGGCGTGATCGAGGGCTACGGCGCGCGCGTCAACCTGCGCGCCATCGGCGTGCGCCTGCAGGCCCTCATCCGCATACAGACCACGCACGCCGGCATTGCGCCCTATGTGAAGCTGTTCGAGACCATGCCCGAGGTGCTGGAGGCCGACCGCGTCACGGGCGAGGACTGCTTCATCGTGCGCTGCGCCATCGCCGAGCCCGAGGACCTGCAGCGCGTGGTCGATGCGCTGGCGCAGCACGGCGGCGTGACCACCTCGCTGGTGCTGTCCAGCCCGGTGCGCAAGACCACCACCGTGCATGCGCTCAAGCGGCCGGCGCGCTGAGCGGGCGGTGGCGTATGCCGAGGGGAAGGTTTCTGCTCTGCTTTTGGTAGCTGAAGGCGACCGAACAGCTTGGGTGAAGTGGCGATTTTTGCCCCGCTTGTAACTGGCCGTGTACGCCACCCGGCGTATTCCCGATCCGGGGGGCTGTCTCCAGAATCCATTCCATCGACCGAACCATGCGCCCACCAAGGCGCCATCGGGCGAAGCGGTTTGAACCCCTCTACTGGAGAAGCACACATGCAACGTCGTTATTCCCTCAAGGCCCTCGCGGCCGTCGCTGCGCTCGCTGGCCTGTCTGCCTTGCCAGCCCACGCGCAGGACACCATCAAGGTCGGCATCCTGCACAGCCTGTCGGGCACCATGGCCATCTCGGAGACCGTGCTCAAGGACACCGTGCTGATGGCCATCGACGAGATCAACGCCAAGGGCGGCGTGCTCGGCAAGAAGCTCGAACCCGTGGTGGTGGACCCGGCCTCCAACTGGCCCCTGTTCGCCGAGAAGACCAAGCAGCTGCTGGGCCAGGACAAGGTTTCGGTGATCTTCGGCTGCTGGACCTCGGTGAGCCGCAAGTCGGTGCTGCCCGTGGTCGAGGAAATGAACGGCCTGCTGTTCTACCCCGTGCAGTACGAGGGTGAAGAGCTGTCCAAGAACGTTTTCTACACCGGCGCCGCGCCCAACCAGCAGGCCATCCCCGCGGTGGACTACCTGATGAGCAAGGACGGCGGCAGCGCCAAGCGCTGGGTGCTGCTGGGCACCGACTACGTGTACCCCCGCACCACCAACAAGATCCTGCGCGCCTACCTCAAGTCCAAGGGTGTGAAGGACAGCGACATCGACGAGAAGTACACCCCCTTCGGCCATTCCGACTACCAGACCATCGTCGCCGACATCAAGAAGTTCAGCCAGGGCGGCAAGACGGCCGTGGTCTCCACCATCAACGGTGACTCCAACGTGCCCTTCTACAAGGAACTGGGCAACGCCGGCCTGAAGGCCAAGGATGTGCCCGTGGTCGCCTTCTCGGTGGGCGAAGAAGAGCTGCGCGGCGTGGACACCAAGCCGCTGGTCGGCCACCTGGCCGCCTGGAACTACTTCCAGTCCATCAAGAGCCCGGCCAACACCGAGTTCATCAAGAAGTGGGGCGACTACGCCAAGGCCAAGGGCATCGCCGGCCACAAGGACAAGCCGCTCACCAACGACCCGATGGAAGCCACCTACATCGGCATCAACATGTGGAAGCAGGCTGTCGAGAAGGCCAAGAGCACCGATGTCGACAAGGTGATCGCCGCCATGGCCGGCCAGACCTTCAAGGCACCGTCGGGCATCGTCTCCAAGATGGACGAAAAGAACCACCACCTGCACAAGAGCGTGTTCATCGGCGAGATCAAGGCCGACGGCCAGTTCAACGTGGTGTGGAAGACCCCTGGCCCCGTCAAGGCCAAGCCATGGAGCCCCTACATC
This sequence comes from Acidovorax sp., assembly GCF_034519795.1. Taxonomy (GTDB): domain Bacteria; phylum Pseudomonadota; class Gammaproteobacteria; order Burkholderiales; family Burkholderiaceae_C; genus Acidovorax. Next base: position 468,288 of record NZ_JAXHOB010000020.1, on the reverse strand, counting down.
GAAGGCAACGACAAGAAGCCCGACGAACCTGCCAAGAAGTAACGGCATCGCCCAAGGCGGACAGGCGCCTTGCAAGGGGAGGGGCGCTGCCGTGCCCCTCCCTTTTTTCTTTCCGGGCGCACCCCGCCTTGCGGGGTGCCTCCACAGGCATTGACTGACGCACTATGTTCAGATTTCTTTCGATGGCATGGCTGTGCCTGCTCGCGTGGGCCGGCCCTGCGCAGGCACTCACGGCCGAGCAGGCGCTGGCCATGGCCGCCGGCGACACCGACGAGCGCGTGGCCGCCGTGCAGCAGGCCATCGTGCAGCCTGACGAGCGCATCGCTGCCTTCCTCCAGGCCCTTGCCGCGGACGAGGTGAAGATCGTGGCGGGCAAGGCCATCGTCGTGCGCGACGGCAAGGGGCAGGACCCCGTCACCGGCACCGAAGTGCCCGTGCCCGAAGACGCCGAGGACATCATCAACAACAACCGCATGCGCGGCGAGATCGACACCGCCATGGCCGGCCTGGCCCTGTTCGGCAAGGACGAGGCCAAGCGCCTGGCCGCTGCCAAGGCCCTCACGCGCGAGCCCGACGCCGGCCGCCTGCCGCTGCTCGACAAAGCCCTTGCGCAAGAGACACAACCTGCCATCAAGGCGCAGCTCGAACTGGCCCGCTCTGCCACCCTGCTGGGCAGCGACGACGCGGCCCAGCGCATCGCCGCCGCGCAGGCCCTGTCGCTGAGCGCCACGCCCGACACGCGCCTGTTGCTCAACGAACGCGCCACGGTGGAAGAGGACGCCAAGGTCAAGGCCGCGCTGCAGGCGGCCCTCAGGGCCATCGACGGCGAGCTCGCCTGGGGCGAGCGCCTGGGCGCCGCGTTCTCGGGCATCAGCCTCGGGTCCATCCTGCTGCTGGTGGCGCTGGGCCTGGCCATCACCTACGGCCTGATGGGCGTGATCAATATGGCCCACGGCGAGCTGATGATGATCGGCGCCTATGCCACCTACGTGGTGCAGGGCCTGTTCCAGAAATACCTGCCCGGCGCCTTCGACTGGTACCTGGTGGCTGCGGTGCCGCTGGCCTTCGGCGCATCGGCCCTGGTGGGCGCGGTGCTCGAGCGCAGCGTGCTGCGCTTTTTGTACGGCCGCCCGCTGGAGACGCTGCTGGCCACCTGGGGCATCAGCCTGGTGCTGATGCAGCTGGTGCGCACGATTTTCGGTGCGCAGAACGTGGGTGTGGAAAACCCCGCCTGGATGAGCGGTGGCGTGCAGGTGCTTTCCAACCTCACCTTGCCCTACAACCGCCTCGTGATCATCGGCTTTGCGATTGCGGTGCTGTTGTCCATGGGCTGGCTCATCGGGCGCACGCGCCTGGGCCTGTTCGTGCGCGGCGTCACGCAGAACCGGCCCATCGCCTCGTGCATGGGCGTGAACACTGCGCGGGTGGACACCATGGCCTTTGCGCTCGGCTCGGGCATCGCGGGTCTCGCCGGCTGCGCCCTGAGCCAGGTGGGCAACGTCGGCCCCGACCTGGGCCAGAGCTACATCGTCGACGCCTTCATGGTCGTGGTGCTGGGCGGCGTGGGCCAGCTGGCCGGCACCGTGTATGCGGCCCTGGGCCTGGGCGTGCTCAACAAGTTCCTCGAAGGCTGGGCCGGCGCCGTGCTGGCCAAGATCGCCGTGCTCGTGTTCATCATCATCTTCATCCAGAAGCGGCCCCAAGGGATCTTCGCGGTGAAGGGTCGTACAGCGGACTGAACGGGCAAGCCATACCATGATTACCAAGCCTTCTCTCCAACTGCCCGCCTCGGCCCCGCTGCTCACGCGCACCGGCTGGTCGGCCTTCATCGTCGCCCTCATCGTGGTCTGCGCCCTGGCGCCGCTGCTCAACCTGGTGGTGCCCGCCGGCAGCGTGTTCCACATGAGCGATTACGCCGTGGCCTTGCTCGGCAAGATCATGTGCTACGCCATCTGCGCGCTCGCCATGGACCTGATCTGGGGCTACACCGGCATCCTGAGCCTGGGCCACGGCCTGTTCTTCGCACTCGGCGGCTATGTGATGGGCATGTACCTCATGCGCCAGATCGGCCGCGACGGCAACTACAAGAGCGAGCTGCCCGACTTCATGGTGTTTCTCGACTGGAAGGAACTGCCCTGGCACTGGATGCTGTCCGACAGCTTCATCGCCACGCTCATACTGGTGGTGGCCGTGCCCGGCCTGGTGGCCTTCGTGTTCGGCTACTTCGCCTTCCGCTCGCGCATCAAGGGCGTGTACTTTTCCATCATCACCCAGGCCATGACGTATGCGGCCATGCTGCTGTTCTTTCGCAACGAGACGGGTTTTGGCGGCAACAACGGCTTCACCGACTTCAAGCGCATCCTGGGCCAGCCGATTGCCACGCAGAACATGCGCATGCTGCTGTTCGTGCTCACGGGGCTCACCTTGCTCGGCTTCTTCTTGCTGGCCCGCTGGCTGGTGCGCAGCAAGTTCGGCCGCGTGCTGCAGGCCGTGCGCGACGCCGAAACGCGCGTCATGTTCTCGGGCTACTCGCCGCTGCCCTACAAGCTCACCATCTGGACCATCAGCGCCATGATGTGCGGCGTGGCCGGCGCGCTGTACGTGCCCCAGGTCGGCATCATCAACCCCGGCGAGATGAGCGCCGCCAACTCCATCGAGATCGCGGTCTGGGCCGCCGTGGGTGGCCGCGCCACGCTGATCGGCCCCATCGTCGGCGCCTTCATCGTCAACGGCGCCAAGAGCTGGCTCACAGTGACGGCGCCCGAATTCTGGCTGTATTTCCTGGGGGCGCTGTTCATTGCCGTCACCCTGTTCCTGCCCAACGGCGTGGTGGGCCTGGTGAAGAAATTCGGTTTCGGCAGCAAGAACAAGAACAACGACGACAAGAAGGGAGGCACGCAATGACCCCGGACCTGATGGAAGAGGGCGCGCGCCGCATTGCTGCCAAGGCCGCCCCGGTGGCCTCCGGCCAGACCGAATCGGGCGGCCGCGCCGCGGGCTTCTCGCGCATCGCCACACCCGGCGAGGTGGACGTCACGCATGGCCGCATTTTGTACCTCGAAGACGTGAACGTGAGTTTTGACGGCTTCAAGGCCATCAACAACCTGAGCCTCGATATCGCCCCCGGCGAGCTGCGCTGCATCATCGGCCCCAACGGCGCCGGCAAGACGACGATGATGGACATCATCACCGGCAAGACCCGGCCCGACAGCGGCACGGTGTTCTTCGGCAGCACCATCGACCTGCTGCGCCACAACGAGCCCGAGATCGCCAGCCTGGGGATAGGCCGCAAGTTCCAGAAGCCCACGGTGTTCGAGCAGCTCACCGTGTTCGAGAACCTCGAACTGGCGCTCAAGACCCACAAGGGCGTGTCGTCGAGCCTGTTCTTCAAGCTCGATTCGGCCCAGTCCGACCGGCTGGCCGAGATCCTGCACACCATTCACCTGGCGGGCAGCGTGGCGCGCATGGCGGGGAATTTGAGCCATGGGCAAAAGCAGTGGCTGGAGATCGGCATGCTGCTGATGCAGGACCCGAAGTTGTTGTTGCTCGACGAGCCTGTGGCCGGGATGACGGATGACGAGACGGCTCGCACGGCCGAGCTGTTCCTGACCCTGAAGGGCAAGCACTCGCTGATGGTGGTGGAGCATGACATGGGGTTCATCCGCACTATTTCTGAGATCGTGACTGTGCTGTGCGATGGGTCTGTGCTGGCGCAGGGGACCTTGGACCAGGTGCAGTCGGATGAGCGGGTGATTGAGGTTTATCTGGGGCGGTGATGGTTTGCTGCTCTTCGTTCTTCTGTGCTTTGTTTGAGGGCGGAGGCCGGGATGTGCGCCCGGCGGCGCACCTACTTTCTTTTGCGTCGCCAAAAGAAAGTAGGCAAAGAAAAGGCGACCCCCAGTCTGCGTCCCCCATTCGCCCTGTCGGGCGAATGGGGGCAACCTGCGATGCTCGGACCTGGGGTGGTGCCGCAGAACTCGCTACGTTCTTCGAACTTCGCTCAGACAGCTGCGGCAAGTCAGTTCACGAAGCGTGTGTGTCCTTCGGCACACACGCCCACCCCAGCTCCTGCGCTTCTCGGCGCAGCCAGAAGGGGTGGGGAGCGGGGACAAACACGGCTGCTGCTTCGCAGCTGCGCCTGGGGTCGGCTCGCGCTGTGCGCTGCCGACGGGCGGCGCAGCCGCCCTGGCGAGCCGAGCGCAGCGAAGGACCACAGGCCGAGCGAAGCAATGGCCCGAGTGGAGCCCGCTCCCACCCCCTTCTGACACGGGCAGCGGGGTCGCCTTTCTTTTGGGTACTTTTCTTTGGCGAAGCAAAGAACAAGTACCTCGGCCGCCGGGCCGAGACCCGGCCTCCGCCCTCTGCACAAGAGCAGAAGTAACCATAGGCACCCGACATAGGCCAACCAACATGCTCACCGTCCAAAACATCAACCAGTACTACGGCGGCTCCCACATCCTGCGCGACGTGAGCCTCACCGCCGAACCCGGCAAGGTCACCGTCCTGCTCGGCCGCAACGGCGTAGGCAAGACCACCCTGCTCAAAAGCCTCATGGGCCTGGTCCCCATCAAGAGCGGCGCCATCAGCTTCGATGGCAAGGCCATCGACAAGGCGACTCCGTATGACCGCGCCCGCGCAGGCATCGGCTTCGTGCCCCAGGGCCGCGAGATCTTCGGCCGCCTCACGGTGGAAGAGAACCTGCGCATGGGCCTGGCCTACAAGAGCGGCTCCACCCCCGTGCCGCCGCACCTGTACGAGCTGTTCCCGGTGCTCAAGCAGATGCTGCGCCGCCGTGGCGGCGACCTCTCGGGCGGGCAGCAGCAGCAGTTGGCCATCGCGCGCGCCCTCGCGCCGGGGCCGCGCCTGTTGATCCTGGACGAACCGACCGAAGGCATCCAGCCGAGCATCATCAAGGACATCGGCCGCGTCATCCGCATGCTCGCCGACAAGGGCGAGATGGCCATCCTGCTGTGCGAGCAGTACTACGATTTCGCGCAGGAGCTGGCCGACCAGTACCTCGTCATGGAGCGCGGCGAGGTCATCGCGCGCGGGCCGGGCAGCGAGATGGAAGCCAAGGGCATCCGCAACCTGGTGGCCATTTGATCAGGCTGCGGTCGTGCGTGCCACATCCCCCCGGTGCCGCCAGCGCGCCACGCCCTCGATCACCAGCACCGTGCACACCATCCAGGTGCCGCCCAGCAGCCAGCCGGCCAGCACGTCGCTGGCGTAGTGCACCTGCAGCACCATGCGGCTCCAGCCGGTGGTGAAGACCAGCATGCCCGCCAGCACCACGCAGGGCACATGCCAGCGCGGTGGCAGCAGGCGCGTGGCCAGGTAGGCCAGCAGGGTGTAGCCCACCATCGAGGCGCTGCTGTGCCCGCTGGGAAAGCTGTAGCCATCGGCCTGCGCCACGCCGTGGTGCAGGTGCTCGGGTCGGGCGCGCTCGAAAATGCTTTTCAGGATGCGCGTCAGCGCCCCGTTGCCGCCCATGGCCGCCAGCCAGCCGGTGGCCAGCAGGCGGTGGCCGCGCCACCACAGGCCGGCGGCCACCAGGGCCGTGAGCGCGGTGAGCACGGCGGTGTCGCCCAGGTGGGTGAGGGCGGCAAAGAAACGCAGCACCCCGGTGGCGGCGTGCAGGCGCAGGGCTTCGGCAATGGCATCGTCCACCGCGCCCCAGTCACCGTCCTGCTCACTGCCGCTCTCGGCCAGCTCGGCCATCACGCTGCCCGCCAGCACCACGGCGCAGGCAGCGGCCAGCATGCCTGCCAGCAGGGCCCAGCGCGGGTCGATGGCCGTGGGCAGCGTGCGCTGCAGCAGCGGCCCGCCGTGTCGGCGCACCGTGCGCAGGCCCCACAGCGCAAGGGGCCCCGCCAGGCCGGCCAGCGCCAGGCCCGCCAACCACCAGCCCATAGGGTGGCTGGCGATGAGGTGGCCGATGGCGGTGGTGTTCATGGGATTCACTGGCAAGCGTTCGGTTTCGGGTGGATACTGCGGTTGTATCGCACCGCCCATCACCCCTTTGCGCCGGGCGTGAATGTAGGACAAGGCGCCGACAGATTCACAGCGCCGTGGCTGACAGTGCCGGGCGGGTGCTCAGGGCACCATGGATACAGTGGCGCCATGCCGCCTATCGGAGCCTGCCTTTCATCCATGACCATCGCCCATCGCCCCCCTGCCGTCCATCCCCATGGGCGCATCCACCTCGTGGTACCCAAGCGCCCCGGCGCCGACTTCGACCTGGTGCGCGCCAAGCTCGAAGGGGCCTTTGCAGCCCATGCGCACGACGTGGTCTGGCACGTGCCCGACCAGCGCGGCGACATCGTCGAGCTGGCCTACCAGGCGGTGCGCGACGCGCAGGCCGATGGCGGGCTGGTCGTGGCCGCAGGCGGCGACGGCACCATCAATGCGGTGGCGGCGGCGGCCCTGCGCGAGGCGGTGCCCATGGGGGTAATACCCATGGGCACGTTCAACTACTTCAGCCGCGAGCACGGCCTGGCGCTCGACCCCGAGATCGCCGTGCAGGACATGCTGCACGCCATGGAGCGCAGCGACATGCGCCCCGTGCAGGTCGGCTTCGTCAACGAGCGCATGTTCGTGGTGAACGCCGCCGTGGGCCTGTACCCGCGCCTGCTGGCCGAGCGCGAGATGGCCTCCAAGCGCTTTGGCCGCTCGCGCATGGTGGCCATCCTGTCCGCGGTGTGGAGCATGTTCCGCCCCGCCGGCGGGCGGCGCTGGCGCGTCATCATGCGCACGCACGAAGGTGCCCAGGCGCAGCAGGAGGAGCACCTGGTCACCACCCTGTTCGTCGGCAACAACCCGCTGCAGCTGGGCCGCATGGGCCTCACGCAGGCCCAATCCGTGGCCGACGGCGGGCAGCTCGGCGTCGTGCTGCTGCAACCGCAGGACCGCTGGTCAGTGGCCCGCACGGTCTGGAACGCGGCCACCGGCCAACTGGCGCGCGACAGTGCCGTGGTGAGCATGGCCTGTGCCGAGATGACCGTGGCCCCCGCCAGCTGGCGCCCCGCGCAGGTCAAGGTGGCTTTCGACGGTGAGCGTGAATGGATGGCGCCACCGCTGCGCTTTCGGGTGCACGACAAGCCGCTGTGGCTGGTCACGCGCACCACGCTCGACCGCGACAGCTCCGCCGCCCCGCAGCCAGAACAGGAGCCCGACCACGTTGCCGCCGAGCCCGAGGCCCCCGCGATCGTGCCCCTGCCCGCGTTGGGTGGCGCCATGGCAGCCGGCTGACCGGGCCCGAATCCGCCCGCTCACGCCCTGGCGCCTGTACCCTACGCCCATGTCCGTCTTGATGCACCTGTCCGACCTGCACTTCGGCGCCCACGAGCCTGTGGTCTGCCGCGCGGTGCAGGCCCTGGCGCGCCAGCTCGGGGTCTCAGTGGTGGTGGTCTCTGGCGATGTCACCCAGCGCGCCACCGCTCCCCAGTTCGCGCAGGCCGCCAGCTTCATCCGCGGGCTCGATGTCGGCGCCACGGTGGTGCTGCCCGGCAACCATGATCTGCCGCTGTTCGCCTGGTGGCTGCGCTGGGGTCGCGCCTACGACCGCTTCGAGCACGAATTCGGCAAGGACCTGGAACCCGTGCGGCACCTGGGCCGCTTCTTCATCGTGGGAGTGAACACCACGCGCCCCTGGCGGCACGAGCGCGGCAGCCTGTCCAGCGCCCAGATCGCCCGGGTCGAAAAACAACTGGCCGAGGCCTACGAAGAGCCCTGGCGCATCGTCGTCGCCCACCATCCGCTCGCCGCCCGCAACACGCAGGATAGGGAGCACCGCCCCGCGCGCGCCGACGAGGCCCTGCTGCGTTGGCGCGATGCCGGTGCGCAGATGCTGCTGTCGGGCCACACCCACGCCGCCGGCCTGCTGCAACCGCTGCCGGGCCTGTGGGCCAGCCAGGCCGGCACGGCGGTATCGCACCGCCTGCGCCATGGCTACCCCAACAGCCTGGTCATCCTGAGCCATGAGGCCGATGCGCAAGACCCCGACAAGGTGCTGCGCTGGGCCGCGCGCTGGGACTACGACCCCGAGCGTGCCGCCTTCCACTGCGTGCAGCGGCAGTGGGTGGACGACCCGACAGGGGCTTTGGCGGTGTGAATGCCCGCACGGTGCGCATGCGCGCACGAGTTGCCGTGCCGGGCCCGCCGCGCTCCGCCCACTCGCTGGTTGTTTTCCTGGTCGTTTTCCCGCGGGCGGCTTGACCGATGGCCCGGCGCGCCCCTATTCTGGCTGGCGGGCGCCTCCATGGCCCCGGCCCTTCCCATTGGAGCCCCTGCGCTTGCCGCCCATGCACAAAGAATTCAACCACGATGCCCTGCGTCGCCTGCAGGCGCTGATTGCCCGCGAGACGGGTGCCCCGCTCAACGAGGCGGCCACGGCCGAGATGGCGGCCATCCTTCGCGGTAGCGAGGGGCCGGATGGCGTACTCAACGAAGGCTTGGTAGTGGCACCGCGCGAGGTCACCATTTTGCTGGCCGACCTGCGTGGCTTCACGGCGCTGTCGGCATCGCTGCCTGCGGGCGTGGTGATTCCCGCGCTCAACCGCTGCCTGTCCCTGCTCAGCGAGGTGGTGTTCAAGCATGGCGGCGCCATTGACAAGTTCATGGGCGACTCCATCATGGTGCTGTTCGGCGCGCCCGTGGCGCGCGAGGACGATGTGGACCGCGCGCTGATGTGCGCGGTCGAAATGCAGATGTCCATGCGCGACCTGAACCTGGCCCACATGCGCGAGCGCCTGCCCGAGGTGTTTCTGGGCATCGGCGTGAACACCGGCACGGTGATGGCCGGGCGCTTCGGGTCGGACGTGTATTCCGAGTACACCGTCATCGGCGAAGAGGTCAACCTCGCCTCGCGCATCGAGGCCTTCAGCCTGCGTGGGCAGGTGCTCATCAGCGAGGCCACCTACCAGCGCTGCTGGGGGCTGGTGTCGGCGTCGGCCCCCATGCAGGTCTATGTCAAGGGGCGCCAGCAGCCCGTGGGCCTGCGCGAGCTGGTGGCCATCCCCTCGCGCAAGCTCAAGGTGCCGCGCCAGGAGTTTCGCCGCAGCCACCGTGTGGACACGCGCCTGCCCTGCCTGTGCCAGCGCATCCAGGACAAGATCATCGTGCCGCAGATCGTGCACGCCGCCATCCGCGACATCGGCTACCACGGCCTGCTGGTCGAGCTGACCGAAGAACTGGCCCTGCACAGCGAGCTCAAGCTTGAGTTCGACCTGACGCTGGTCGAATACCACGCCACCGACGTCTACGCCCGCGTCATCACCTTGAAGCCCGAGGGCGGGCAGTGGCTGGCGGGGCTGGAGTTCACCTCCATCAGCCCCGAGTGCCATGCCAAGGTGCAGATGTTCGTGCAGCTGCTGGTGGCGGCGCGATAGGTTCCGAGGCCTGCGCTCAGCAACCCAGCCGCTGGGCAAGATCGAGGATGCTGGACGTGTGCAGGTCGTTGCCTGGCTGCGGCGTGCAGTCCTTGGGGCGGGCTGCGCCCAGTTCCAGCGGCCGCTCCACATAGATGGTGCGCAGCCCGCAGGCGCGCGCAGCCTCCAGGTCGTCGTGGTGGGTGGCCACCAGCGCCACCTGCGCGGGTTCCAGGTCAAAAGTGCGCGCCACGCCCAGGTAGGTGTCCGGGTGGGGCTTGTAAGCGCGGAACACCTCGGCGCTCAGCACGCAATCCCACGGCAGGCCCGCACGCTTGGCCATGTGGGTCAGCAGGCTGATGTTGCCGTTCGACAGCGTGGTGATGGTGAAGCGCGTCTTGAGCCGCGTGAGCCCGGCCACGCTGTCGGCCCATGGGTCCAGCCGCTGCCACACGTGGTTCAGGTGCCAGCGCTCGGCCTCGGTGAGGTGGGCCAGGCCGAATTTAGGCAGTATCTCGTCGAGGATGCCGCGGTGCAGCGCGTCGATGCGCGTCCACCCCTGCTCGCCACGCATCACGCGCGCCATGGCCGGCTGGTAGCCGCTGCGCCAGGCAATGGCAAAGGCATCTCCATCCACGGCCGGGTACAGCGCCTGCATCTCGCGCACGATAGAGCCGTGCCAATCCACCACGGTGCCGAAAATGTCGAAGGCCAGCACCTTGACGGTGTCGGCAATGTGGTCGGCTGTGCTGGGTGTTGTCATTCGCGGTCCTTGGTGGGAGGAGGGGCGTGCTCAGTCCACTAGCGTAGCAGCCCCGCTGGCGAGGCCTGTTCACCAAGGTTACAGATATCCCCGCCCCTGCAGCGCAGCGCGGGGCGTGATATGGTTACATGAATCGGGTTTACCCCCGTAACTCCGTTTCTTCCCCATCCCGTGCTTCTTCTGCGCCGCCTTGCCCATGGCTGGTGCGGCGTTGCCCTGTTGCCGTTGCTGCTGCCGCCATGACCGCGCCCCTGTCCCCCACGTCGTCGCCCATCGCCCACACCCCTACCGACGACCGCACCCTGGTGCGCGCCGTGCTGGCCCTGGGGGTCGGTGGCTTTTCCATCGGCACGGGTGAATTCGTCATCATGGGCCTGCTGCCCGAGGTGGCGCGCGACATCAACGTGAGCATTCCGCAGGCCGGCCACGTCATCAGCGCCTATGCGCTGGGCGTGGTGGTGGGCGCGCCCGTGCTGGCCGTGCTGTGCGCCAACTGGGGCCGGCGTGCGCTGCTGATGGCATTGATGGTGGTGTATGCGCTGGGCAACTTCGCATCGGCCCTGGCACCCGGCTACGGTTCGCTCAGCGCCATGCGCCTGTTCACCGGCCTGCCACACGGCACCTACTTCGGTGTGGCGGCCCTCGTTGCCGCCGCGCTGGCACCCCCGGGGCGCCGCGCGCGCGCCGTGGGCTGGGTCATGCTGGGGCTGACCACGGCCACGCTGGTGGGCGTGCCCATTGCTGCGGCGCTGGGCGAGCATTTCGGCTGGCGCGCGGCCTTTGTCTTCGTGGGGCTCATCGCCGTGGCCGCCGTGGTCATGGTGCGCCTGTGGGTGCCCGAGATGCCGGCATCGCACGGCGCCAGCCCGCTGCGTGAGCTGGGTGCCCTGGCGCGCAAGCAGGTGTGGTTCACCCTGGGCATCGGCGCCATCGGCTTTGGCGGCATGTTCGCGGTGTTCAGCTACATCAAGCCCACGTTGCTGGAGGTGGCCGGCATGCCGCCTGCGCTCATGCCCTTCGTGCTCGCGCTGTTCGGCCTGGGCATGGTGGTGGGCAACATCGTTGGCTCGCGCATGGCCGACAAGGCCCTCATGCCCACCGTGGGCACGGTGCTGCTGTGGTCCATCGTGGTGCTGGCGCTGTCCGTGCCCGCGGCCCACCATCCCGTCACGGCTGCGCTCTCCACCTTCTTCCTGGGCACGCTGGTCGCCATCGGCCCCGCACTGCAGATCCGCCTGATGGACGTGGCGGGCCATGCGCAGACCCTGGCTGCCGCGCTCAACCACTCGGCCTTCAACGCCGCCAACGCGCTGGGTGCGTGGCTGGGCGGTGTGGCCATTTCGGCCGGCATGGGGTGGACCTCCACCGGCTGGGTCGGCGTGGTGCTGGGCATCTGCGGCGTGGGCATCTTCGCGTGGTCCATGTCGAGCGAAAAGGCCACCACGCGCGCTAGCACAGGCCTGAACGCCTGAGCGTAGCGGCGGTGCGACACCGCCGCAATGTGAGGAACGAACACCGCGTTTGATGTACATTGAATGCGGGCCGGCCTTTCTGCCAGCCACGTCGCTCGGACGGTTCCGGGCGCTTACGTGAAAGTTCATCAGCATGTCTGCTTCTCAGGGCAAGCGCCGCTTTGCGCGCATCGATCGCCTTCCCCCCTACGTCTTCAACATCACGGCCGAGCTCAAACTCGCGGCCCGCCGCCGTGGCGAGGACATCATCGACATGAGCATGGGCAACCCCGATGGCGCCACCCCGCCGCACATCGTGGCCAAGCTCACCGAGGTGGCCCAGCGGCCCGACACCCACGGCTATTCGGCCAGCAAGGGCATCCCCCGCCTGCGCCGCGCCATCAGCCACTGGTACAAAGACCGCTATGCCGTGGACATCAACCCCGACACCGAGGCCATCGTCACCATCGGCTCCAAGGAAGGGCTGGCCCACCTGATGCTGGCCACGCTGGACCGGGGCGACACCGTGCTCGTGCCCGACCCGAGCTACCCCATCCACATCTACGGCGCGGTGATTGCCGGGGCCGACATCCGCAGCGTGCCCGTGGCGCCCGATGTCGACTTCTTTGCCGAGCTGGAAAAAGCCATCCGCGGCAGCTACCCCAAGCCCAAGATGATGATCTTCGGCTTCCCGAGCAACCCCACCGCGCAGTGCGTGGAGCTGTCGTTCTTCGAGCGCGTCATCGCCCTGGCCAAGAAGCACGACATTCTGGTGGTGCACGACCTGGCGTATGCCGACATCGTGTACGACGGCTACCGGGCCCCCAGCATCATGGAAGTGCCCGGCGCCAAGGACGTGGCCGTGGAGTTCTTCACCCTCTCCAAAAGCTACAACATGGCCGGCTGGCGCGTGGGCTTCATGGTCGGCAACCCCGACCTCGTGGCCGCGCTCGCCCGCATCAAGAGCTACCACGACTACGGCACCTTCACCCCCCTGCAGGTCGCGGCCATCGCCGCGCTCGAGGGCGACCAGCAGTGCGTGAAAGACATCGCCGCCCAGTACCAGCGCCGCCGCGACGTGCTGTACAAAGGCCTCACCGAATCGGGCTGGGTCGTGGACTGCCCCAAGGCCAGCATGTACATCTGGGCCCGCATCCCTGAGCCCTACCGCGCCCTGGGCTCGCTCGAATTCGCCCGCCAGTTGCTCGACAAGGCCAAGGTCTGCGTGTCCCCTGGCATCGGCTTTGGCGACCAGGGGGATGAGTACGTGCGCTTCGCGCTGATTGAGAACGAGGCCCGTATCCGCCAGGCCGTGCGCGGGATTCGGGCGATGTTCAAGGCCGATGGGTTGTTGAAGGTGCCTGCGGTGGCATCGGTTGCCGCCTGATAGTCATGCCGTTCTGCTGATGTGCTGTAGCAGTCGCAACCAATGGACTGTTGCGGCCCATGGTGCCGGGCTGGGTGGCCGCAGAGCGCGGCCAACAAAGCTCAGCGAAGCGGTTCTGGCCAGGTGCTACATCGCAGGGCGCCGGTTTGCGCCCGTCGTGGCAGGCATGTCCGACCCGGCCGAAGAAAGCTGGTGCCCGTATGCGGTCGAAGGCCGCTTGCCAGAAAAGATCGACAATGCCGTGCCTCTCGTCAAGGCAGGCCAGGCGCCCGACCCCGGGTTCGACATCGGCACTCATCTGAGCACCCCCGTGCGCCTGGCAGACGGCCAGGTCTATGGCACCCTGTGCTGTTTCAGCCGGGGCGTGCAGAGGGATGCGGATATCGACCGGCTGCGGTACACCGCCAACCTGCTGGGCGAAAAGCTGTCGGAAGGGGCTGGCGAGGCATCCCGCTGAATGGGCTGTGACTGGTTGCGCACGCTTTTGCGCACTTGTGCACCTACGCCTTCTCCGTATGGCGCCCCGCCTGAATGTCCGCGCGCAGCAGGTCATTGATCCGGGTCTGCCAGCCGCTGCCCGTGGCCTTGATCGCATCCAGCACATCGGGGTCCACCCGCAGCGTCACCCGCTGCTTTGCATCGGCCTTCGTGGTGCCCGCAGGGCGGCCCCGCTTGCGCGCCGTGATCTGCTCCGGCGTGTGCACCGCACCCACCTCGCCCGCCAGGGCCTGGCCCACGCTGCGCAAAAGCGCCGCTTCAAACTCGGCCACTTCGGGGTCCATCTTTTTGTTGGGCATCGAATTTCTCCTTGATTGCTTTCAGCACAGCGGCGCTGATGTTGTCGAACTTGGCCTTGGCATAGACCAGCACCAGCACCACCTCGCCCTTTTCGTTGCGGGTGAAGTAGATCACCCGGGCGCCGCCGCGTGTGCCCATGCCAGAGCGGCTCCAACGCACCTTGCGCAGGCCTCCCGAACCGGGGATCACATCACCAGCTTCGGTGTTCACAGCAATCCAGCTGATGAAGTCGGCGCGCTCTGCATCGCTCCAGACCCCTGCGGACCAACTGATGAACTCCGGGGTCTCGATGACTGTGAACATAAATTTATTGTAGTGCCAATTAAATTGGCGTGCAATTATTTTTTTGTATGCACGTAAAAATCTACCACGCTCTTCACAATGCAGTTCGATCATGGCCATGGGATATGGGCTGATCACAATCTCTTGGTTCGGGGGTATTGGAGATGCGAACCGACCGCCTACTCCGTTGGAGTCACCTTCCTCCGTCAGCAGCCTTGCCCCTGCACTGAGGCGGCACCGGTGCCAACGGTTGCCATCGGGACGGCAGCACAGGTCTTGGCCGCCGCCCCTTGCGCCCAGGTCACGCACCAGCGCAGGTCTGCGTAGGGGTAGCAGTCACCCCATCACCGATGGCGACACGCTGCACGTGAACACACCCACGGGGCCCGAGCGCGTGCGCATCAGCCAGATTGATGCCCCCGAGCGCGGCCAGCCCTATGGCATCGATGCCACGCAATGCCTGGAAAGCCTTTTGCAGGACCAGTCCGCCGTCATGTGCCGAGAAGGCAAGGCCCACCGCAGCCCACCCCGAACGTCGACTTCAATCCGGCACGCCTGCCCCGACCCCATCAACCCTTGCGCAACCCCTGCACCGTCTGCAACAACACCACCCGCGTCTGCCCCAGCACCATGCCCTTCCACTCCTCGTTGTCGCAGTAGAACGCGTCGCGCAACTGGGTGCGTATCTCGCGCTGCTGCGCCGCCGGTGCGTCGGGGTGGCTGCGCAGCCAGGTGTCTGCGCGCAGGCGCAGCAGCATGTCCGCCTCGGGCAGGGTGCCGAACTCCAGGCCCATGGGGGCGATGCGGGCGTGGGGGCATTCGTCGAACGCGGTGGTGACCACCGGGCCCGACACGTCGGCCGAGGCGGAGTCGCCGGAGAAGGGCGAGAACACGTCGGCGCCCCACCAGGACTGGGCCAGCGCCAGGTCCTCGGGCGTGTTGCGGCCGGGGTAGATCTTTTCGCCGTGGCCGTAGGGGCCCAGGCCCGTGTGCACGTCGATCCAGCCCAGGTGCGTGGCGGCAGCAGCGTACTTGCGCAATATGGCGCGGATGGTCCGGTTGCTCCACGATGGCGCGGTGCCGCCGTAGAACAAGCCGTCGGGCGAGGTGTACTGGCCCTTGAACACGGCGTTGCGAAACGCGGCCAGGCCGTGCTGGGCAATGTAGGCGTCCACCGCCGCGTCGTCGGCGGGCGTCGGCGGCCAGGTGGCCGGCAGCATCAGCGGCTCCACGTCGGCATACGCGGCGTTCACCGGCAGCGGCGCGCTGAAGTCGATGTGGTTGCGGTTCAGGTCGATGTTGTCTTCGTTGGTGCGGTGCAGGTGCGAAAACCCGTGCGGGTTGACCGCATGCACCAGCAGCAGCGCCACGCCGGCCTGCTGCAGCCGCGCCAGCAGGTCGGCATCGTGCAGCGTGGCCACCTGCGTGCCCGACCCGCAAAAGCCCTCGGGCCCGTGCGTGCCCGAGGTGACGAGCAGGATCTTCTTCGCATCAATGGCGCCGATCAGCGCCACGTCGGTGGCCAGCTCTTCGCCCAGCGCGCCGCGGTGCTCCGGGTGCACGAAGGATTCGACGGCCGCGCCGCTCTGGGCAGCAGCATCGAGGAACTTGGCGCGGGCTTCGGCATACGTGCCCGAGAAATACCGCGTGGCGGCGCTGGGTTGTATGGACATGGTGCGTGGGGTTCCTGTGTTGTGACGGGGGTTGGGTGCGTTGCGGCTACATCGCCCAGATGCGCGGCGCCTCGCCCTGCAGCGCCCACATCTCTTTTCTCCAGGCCATGCGCACCGCCTTGAGCAGCTTCATCGCCGGCTCCACTTGAGGGGCCAGCACGCGCACCACCACCATCTGTGCGTTGGGGCTGGTGGCGCCTGCGGTGGCGGTCAGGGTGGGGTGCGCATCCATCACCGCGCGCGCCGCGTCCAGCGCGGCGTCGCGGCGGTTGCGCTCCAGCGCGCTGCCGGCGGCAAAGAACATGCTGGCCATGCAGCGCTGGCCGGCCAGGCCCAGCGGGCTTTGCAGCAGGCGCTCGTCGGCCGCGTCGATCACGCCGCGCTCCAGCCACAGGCCGGGCACGGTCAGGTGCTGCACGAAGCGGCCCTGCACAAAGGGCTGGTCGGCATGGGGCAGGCCCAGGGCGGTCACGTCCCAGCCCATGCATTCGGCGCCAGGGGCCAGGTTCAGGGTGAGGTGGTTCTCGGCATTGCAGGCGCTGTAGCACAGGGCCTCCAGCGGCAGCCATTCCAGGCGCGCGCCTTCGGCCAGCGTGAGGTGGCTGCGCTGCAGCGCCAGCGGGCCGGTGGAGCGGTAGAAGCGCGTCGCCCCTGGCGTGGTGATCAGGCCATGCGCGCCAGGCCCCACGGTGGTGGTGATGTCCAGCGTGTCGCCGCCCACCAGGCCGCCGGGCGGATGCACCAGCACGTTGTGGCAGATGCCTTCCCCCTCGGGGTACAGGCTTTGCAGGATGCGCAGCGGCCCATCGTGCTGGTAGCGCGCCACGGTGCGGGTGGTGGGGCCTTCAACGGTGTAGTCGAGCTGCAGGCGCGCGTGCCAGGACATGGATGGGAACTGCTATTAAATGAATAGCTGATTATGCCTTTGCACCGCCTGCAGCCGCTGCCCCAGGGGCTATGCGGCTTTCGCCACCGGCGGCACCCAACTGCGCAGCTTGCCGGGGTTGAGCAAACCTTGCGGGTCAAAGCGCTGCTTGATCCCCACCACGGCGGGGTCCAGGTTGTTCTGCTTGCCGTCTTCCACGATGTACACGTGCGGGTTGTTGATCTGCACGCCGTGGTCGCGGTAGATCTGCATGATCTGGTTCAGGCGCTCTTCGGTGCTGTAGCGAATGAGCTGCAGCCCGCTGCAGTTGAATGCGCCTTCCTTGGTGCGCAGGAACTCCAGGTGCATCATCACCTCGCCGCCCAGGGCTTTTTCGAGCGCCTTCACCTGCTCCAGCCGGGTGGCGGGGGTGAAGCCGCTCTGGATGTAGGTGAGCGATTTGTCCACCTTCAGCGCGTGCAGGGTGGTGTGGTTCCAGGTGTATTCGAGCAGGGTCTTGTGGCTCTTGTCCACCTCGTCGGCGCTCTTGCGGTAGCTGACGCTGCCGCCGTATTTGGCGGCCATGTCGCGCATGCCGTCTTCGGAGTGCGGGGCCACCAGCAGCATCACCGCATGGCAGCCCTTGGGCAGGTGCTCGGCCAGGCTGGTGAAGTAGTCGGGGATGGGCGCGGCCAGGAAGCACACCTCTTTTTTCTCCAGCCCCGGCGCGGCGCCAAAGCGGTCGGCAAACTCCAGCGCGGCGTCGAATTCGGTGAAGGTGACGATGCACTCCGTCCACGCCACGGTGGGGGTCAGGGCCACTTCCAGCTCCAGCACGATGCCGTTGGTGCCGTAGGTGTGGTGCAGCAGCATGGCCTCGGGGCCGCGCAGCTCGATGACCTGGGGCTCGGGCTCCACCGTCATGGCGCGCACCGCCAGCACGTTGCCGGGCGCGGCCAGCGGGCCGTGGTTGATCGACCCGGCTCCGCCAAACCCGCCGCCAAACAGCCCGCCCAGCGTGGCGCTGCGGTAGGTGGAGGGCAGCCAGCGCAGCTCCTGCCCCTGGGGCTTGGCCTGCGCGTCGAACTCCGACAGGCGGATGCCGGCCTGCGCGCGGCCCACGCCGCCGCGCACCCAGCCAAAGCCGTTGTAGCCCGACAGGTCCAGGATCACCCCGCCATGCAGCGGCGTGCTCTGCCCGTAGTTGCCGGTGCCGCTGCCGCGCACGGTGAGGGGGATCTGCGCCTTGGCGCAGGCCGCCACCACCTGGCGGATCTCGTCCTCGGTGCGCGGGCGCACGGCCACGTCACCGCGCTTGCCGGCCAGGTCGCGTTTGAGCACGGGGCTGAACCAGGCAAAGTCCTGCGACAGGCGGCCCACGCGCAGCGGGTCGGCAATCCAGTCCAGGCCGGGCAGTTGTTCGGGCAGTTGGTGGGCGGTGGTGGTGGTCATGTCTGTCTCTCCTGTCGGTGCAGTGGGTGGTGTGTGGCGGGCAAAGCGGCGCCCCCACCACGCGTGCGCGGTGTCAAAAAATGGATGTGGCCTGGGTGGGTGGGGCTAGTGTCCTGTCCCGCAAATAAATGCCAATAAAACCGCGTCTTTCACGCCAGGGCCGCGTTGCAAATCCTCGCGATAGCTACGGCTATCGCTGCGGTTTGCGCCTTGCCCTGGCGCGAAATCCATCGGTTTTATTTTTGGCATCTATTTACGGGACAGAACACTAGTCGTGCGAGTTTTCGCTGGCGTGCCAGCTCCCGAGGGCCAGGCGGGTACCCCAGGCCATCAGTGCAAACAGTGCGACCCCGGTCAGCGATATCAGCAGCAGTGCGGCGAACATGCGCGGTATGTTGAGCTGAAAGCCGGCCTGCAGAATCTGGTACGCCAAACCCGCGCCCTGGCCGCCCGTGCCCGCCACGAACTCGGCCACCACGGCGCCGATGAGGGCCAGCCCGCTGGAGATGCGCAGCCCGCCAAAGAAGTAGGGCAGCGCGCTCGGTATGCGCAGGCGCAGCAGGGTCTGCATGCGCGTGGCGCGGTTGAGCTGGAAGTAGCTTTGCAGATCGGGCTCCACGCTGCGCAGGCCCAGCGTGGTGTTGCTGATGATGGGGAACAGCGCCACCAGCGCGGCGCAGATCACCATCGACGCGGTCGGGTCCTTTACCCAGATGATGATCAGCGGCGCCACGGCCACGATGGGCGTGACCTGCAGCAGCACGGCGTAAGGGAACAGGGCCGTCTCGATGCGCTTGCTCTGCACGAACAGAAACGAGATCAGCACACCCGCCACGGTGGCCACGCCAAAGGCCAGCACCGTGATCTTGACGGTGACCCACAGCGAGCCGCCCAGGGCCGCCCAGTCGGTGAACAGCGTCTTGAGCATGAGCAGGGGCGAGGGCACCAGGTAGGGCGGCAGCTCCAGCGCCGTGACCAGGCCCTGCCACAGCGCGATGAGCACCAGGCCCACCAGCAGCGGGTAGACCACGCGCTGCACGCGCGGCTGGGCCATGAGGGGAATGCGCGGCTTGGCGGGCTTGGCTGGGGCTGGTGCGCGCGCAGGCTGTGCGCTGCGCTCGGCAGCGGCAGCAGGGGCCACGGAGGCCGCAGGGTAGGGCGTGCTCATGCTGCGGTCTCCTCGACGTCTTCGGTACTGGCGCTGGCGCGCAGCAGGCTGTCCTGCAACTGCTTGGCGTAGCGGCTGAACTCGGGCGACACCATGAAATCGGCGGTGCGCGGGTAGGGCGCGTCGATGGTGAACTGCTCCACCACACGCCCGGGGCGCGCGGCCATCATCACCACGCGGCTCGACAGGAACACCGCCTCGTGGATCGAGTGGGTCACGAAGATCACGGTGAGCTTCTTCTTGCGCCACAGGTCCAGCAGGTCGGCGTCGAGCTTGTGGCGCGTGATCTCGTCGAGCGCGCCAAAGGGCTCGTCCATCAGCAGCAGATCAGGCTGGGTGACCAGGCCGCGCGCGATGGAAACGCGCATCTGCATGCCGCCCGACAGGGCGCGCGGCAGCGCGCTGGCAAATTTCGACAGGCCCACGAGGGCCAATGCCTCGGCCACGCGGCCATCGGCCTCCTGGCGCGGCACGCCGGCCAGATCCAGCGGCAGGCGCACGTTGGTCTGCACGCTGGCCCAGGGCATGAGCGTGGGCGACTGGAAGACGAAGGCCATCTTCTTGCCGCTTTCGTCCAGCTGCGCCACGGGCTTGTGCCACAGCTGCAGGCGGCCGTCGGTGGGCTCCAGCAGGCCGGCCACCATCTTCAGCAGCGTGCTCTTGCCGCAGCCCGAGGGGCCGAGCAGGGTGACGAACTCGCCCTCTTCGATGGTCAGGTCCACCGGCAGCAGGGCCTGCGTGCCGTTGGGGTAGGTCTTCTCGGCCGACAGCACCTGCACGGCGGGCGTGGGGCGGTGGGTCGCGAGAGGGGCGGGGGTGGACTCGGCGGACTGCATGGGGTGGCCTTTCGATGGATGCGGCCCGCCCCGCTGCGCGCGGGGCAGAGGCCGCTGTTTCAGGGCAGGGTGGGCTTACGGAAGGACTTTCAGGTCCTTGACGAAGGCGGTGCTGTACGTGTCGGCCAGCTTCACCTTGGCGGGGTCGATGAGCTTGGACTCGACCAAGAAGTCGTAGCTCGCCTTGGCGCGTGCGTCGGTCATGGTGCCGATGCCCATGCTGGCCGCGTCGCCGCCCGTCACCATGCCCATCTCCTTGAGCTTGGCCACGCTGTAGGCCAGCTGTTCGTCGGTCATGTTGGGGTTGTCCTTCTTGATCAGGACGTTGCCGGGGGCGGGGTCGGCCAGGTAGCTCTTCCAGCCTTCCATCGACGCCTTCACGAACGAGGCCACGGCGGCGCTGCGCTCCTTGAGCGTCTTGTCCATGCAGCTCACGGTGGTGGCGTAGGCGGGGTAGCCCTGGTCGCTGAACATCAGGGTGTTGGCCTTGACGCCGGCCTTGGCGATGGCAAACGGCTCCGACGTCAGGTAGCCCTGCTGGGCGGTGTTCTTGTCGGCCACGAAGGGCTGGATGTTGAAGGTGTAGGGCCGCGTCTGCGAATCGGTGAAGCCGTACTTGGCCTTGAGCCAGGGCCAGTAGCCGCGCTGGGCCGACGAGGCGATGAGGATGGTCTTGCCCTTCAGGTCCTCGAACTTCTTCACGTCGTCATGCGCGATGAGCACCTGCGGGTCTTTCTGGAACACCGCTGCCACCGTGGTCACGGGTACACCGCCCTCGCGCATCTGGATCATCTGCAGGTCGCTCGATCCCATCACGCACTCGGCCTGGCCGGCCGCCATCATCTGCACGATGTTGACCTGCGGGCCACCCATCTTGATGCTCACGTCCAGGCCGTACTTTTTGTACAGGCCCGTGGCCACCGCCTGGTAGAAGCCGCCGTGCTCGGCCTGCGCGTACCAGTTGGTCATGTAGGTGAACTTTTCCTGCGCTTGGCTGGTGCCGATGGCACCAACAGCGAGCAGGGCGGCTGCACCAAGTTTGGAAAGGCGGGAGGCGGTCTTCATCATGGCAGTTCTCCGGTAGGGTGATGGGCGGGGATGGAACAGGGGCGTCAGGGATGGCGGTGTGCGGGCTTCGCAGGTTTCAGGCCAGTGCGGAGGAGTTCTCCACATGGCCCGTGTGGTTGGCGCGGCCCCAGGTGGGCTCGGGGCGGGCGGCCCACTGCAGCTTGTGCAGCTCGGTGATGGCGGCGGCCCAGCTCACGGCCAGCGAATCGAGGATGGCGTGGCCCTGCTCGGCGGTGGCGGGCAGTGGGTCGCCGATGATGCCGCTGGGCCCGAAGTCGCGCGCGCTCCAGGCGCAGGCGGGGCGGCCGTCGGGCGACAGCAGGGGCGAGTCGAACACGGGGGGGTAGTTCACCACCGCGCGCTCCATGTGCACGGTGTCGGGGGCCAGGGCCAGCATCAGCGCCGTTTCGGCATGGCCGGCGTGCATGGCCAGCTTCTTCTCCTGCTCCGACAGGTACTTGCCCGCCACGTGCGGCACGCGCCAGGTGAAGCTGGGCACCACGATGAAGTCGCCATGGCGCAGGCGCAGCTCGCGCGCGCACATCTCCATGACCTGCGGCTGGCCGCCGTGGCCGTTGACGAACAGCAGCTTGCGAAAGCCCGCGCGGTAGACCGACTCGCCCACCTCGTTCATGGTGGCCAGCAGGGTCTCGCCGCTCAAGGTGATGGTGCCGGGAAAGTGCAGGTGCTCCTCCGACTTGCCGTAGGTGATGGGCGCCATGGCAAAGGCCGGCACCTCGGCCGGCAGGCGCGCCAGGGCATGGCCCACCACGCCGGCGCTGATCACCGTGTCCACCGCGCAGGGCAGGTGCGGGCCGTGCTGCTCGGTGGCGCCCGTGGGCAGCACGATGACGGTGTTCTCCTTGTCCGGCAGGTCGACGATCTCGGTCCAGCTCAGGTAGGGCAGGTAGCGGTGGGGCGGGTTGTAGCCGTGCAGCATGGATGGGCTTTCGTGGGTAGGACGCTGGTTCAAAAAAGCAGTGGTGAGAGGTTCTTCAATCGCAGGTGGGTGCCGCCATCAGCGGCCGTGCAACTGGCATGGCCGAGGCCAGTGCCGCCGTGCAAGGGCCGCCCCGCCGCACTGGCGGCGTCCCCCTGAGGGGGAAGGCGCGAAGCGACTCAGGGGGCTTCATTTCAAGGGCAGGTACGCCGTGGCTTCGACTTCGATCAGGATGTCCGGGGTCGGCAGCATGCCGCTGACCTCGACCACGGTGGAGGCCGGGGGCTCGCCCGGGAAGAACAGCTTGCGCACCCGGCTGTACTGGGGAAAGTGGTCCAGGTTCTTGAAGTACTGCACCAGCTTGAACACGTCCGACATCTGCCCGCCCGCGGCCTCGATGGTCAGGCGGATGCGGTCGAGCACGTACCAGCTCTGCGCGAGGATGGGGCCCTCCTTGGTGTCGCTGCTGAACTCGCCCGTGCGGCCGACCAGCGTGGCCGCCTCGTCGGGGATGTCGGCATAGCCGCGCACGATACGGCTGGCTGCAGGGTCCACGGCGATGATCCCGGACAGGAACACCAGGTCGCCCGCGCGGCGCCAGGCGGCATAGCGGGCCAGGGGCTGGGCGATGCCTGGGGTGTTGGGTGCGTTGTCGCTCATGCAAGGCTCCGTGCAGGGATGGGTGTGGATGGTGCGGGGGTGGCATTCGCCAGGTGCCAGGCGGCGCTGGCATGGCCGCTGGCCACGCGGCCGTTGCGCAGCACTACGCGGGGCTGCGTGCGCGAGGGAAAGCCCCAGCGGTCGGCCTGCTGAAAGACGATCAGGTCTGCCGCGCTGCCGGGCTGCAGGGGCAGTGCGTCGGGCCCGCGGCGCAGCCAGTCGCCGCGGCACAGTGCTTCGGACCAGCGGTCGAACGGCGCGTCGAGCTGCGCGGCCAGCACGCCGGTGGCCAGGGCCTCCAGCGGGTCGAAGCTGCCCACGGGGCAGAACGGGTCCTGCACGTTGTCGCTGGCCACCAGCACGGGGATGCCGCGCGCATGGGCTTCCTTCACCAGGGTCAGGCCGCGCTGGCGCGGCGTGCGGCCGGTCACTGCGTCCTGCAGCAGCAGGTTGGTGATGGGCAGGGTGACCAGGGTGATGGGGCTTGCCGCCACGGCGTCGAGCGTGGCCAGGGCTGTCGCCTCGTCCTGCGCGGCCAGTGCGCAGGTGTGGCCGCAGACCACATGGCCTTCGAAGCGCAGTTCCTGCAGCAGCGCAGCCGTGGTCGCCAGGCCCAGGGCGCCGGGGTGCAGTTCTTCGTCCACATGCAGGTCCACGTTCAGGCCGTGGTGCTGTGCGGCCTCGAACAGGTGGCGCAGGGCCTGCGGGTTCCAGTTGGTCGAGTGCACGAAGCCGCCCAGCAGTGCGCCCGGGCCGCTGGCAGCCACAGTGGCGGCCAGTTGCATGGCGGTGGCGCGATCGGTGTACAGGTGCAGGGGGATCAGGCCCACGCGCTCCAGCGTGATGCGGCCGGCCCACTCCTGCGCCAGCTCACGCAGCACGCCCCAGGCCAGGGGCTGGGCCTCGGGCTCCCACCAGTCGCAGTGGGTGCGCACATGCACCGTACCGGCCTCGCAGGCCCATTGCAGGGCGCGGCTGGCACGCTGGCGTATGTCGGCCTCGGTCCAGCCCTGGCGGTCGACCATCATGGCCTCGATGGCGCCCAGCAGGCCGGGCTGGACGCTGCCCATGCGCGGCAGGGTGAAGGCCTTGTCCAGATGGGTGTGGGCATCCACCAGGCCGGGCAGCACCAGCGCGCCGGCCAGGTCCCAGGTGCTGCCCTCGGGCAGGGCGCGGGCCGGGTCGTGCGGCGCGATGGATGCCATGCGGCCCTGGGCCAGGTGCAGGTCGGCCAGGGCGGGCTGGCCGGCGCTGGTGGGCCAGGCGTGGGGCAGCAGCCAGCGCGGCAGGCGGGCGTTCAGGATGTGATCGGGGGCGTTGGATGCGTGCATGAAAATCCCTTACGCAAAGCGCGCCATGGCCTGGCCTACACGGGCCTTGAAGGCTGCGAGCCGCGGCGGGGTGGCCACGTTCATGTGGTAGTAGGCGTGGTAGTCCACCCGCGCCTTGCCGCCCGTGAGCAGGCGCATGTAGCGTGTGACGGACTTGCGCGGCGGGTCGCCCATGAGCAGCGCCGTCCAGCGCGGGCGGCCATAGGTCACCACGGCCGAGATGCGCTTGATGTGCGTGAGCGAGGGCTTGACGTTGTGCGGGTCGCTGATGTCGAAGGCCACGCCGGGCATCAGCACGCGGTCGAAAAAGCCCTTGAGCATGGCCGGCATGCCGAAGCACCAGGTGGGAAAGCAGAACACCACCGCCTCGGCCTTGAGCAGCCGGTCCACATAACCCTGCACCGGCAGGCGGTTGCTCGGCACCTCGTGGTAGCCCAGGCGCTCCTCGCGGCTGAGCACGGGGTTGAAGTCTTCGGCATACAGGTCGCAGTCGTCCACCTCATGGCCGGCCGCGCGCAGGTTGCGCACCACCTCGTCGTGCAGGGCGGCGTTGTAGCTGGCCTCCACCGGGTGGCAATAGATCACGAGGATGCGCATGGCGAGGTGTCCTTCTTCAAAGGTCGAGCGTGAGCGTGGGGCCGTGGCTGCGCGCGCAGCACACGGCCACACGGGTGGCCTGCTCTTCGGGGCTCAGGCAGCTGTCGCGGTGGTCCGGGGCGCCTTCGAGCCAGCGCGTGGCGCAGGTGCCGCACACGCCCTGTTCGCACAGGGTGTCGATGGCGATGCCGGCGAGCTGCAGCACATCGGCCATGCTTTCGCCGGGCTCCACCGGCAACCGCATCTGGCTGCGCGCAAGCACCAGTTCAAAAACCTGTTCCGTGGCGGGCAGCGGCGCTGCCGTGGCTGGGTTGTGCATGTTTGACCACTTGATTTGATCGATTGGTCAAACTATTGCAAATGCTGTGCCAGCAAGGCCTGGTGCGGGTTTCGGCTGGCCCGGGGGTCTTGCCCTGGGTCAAGGGGCTGTGCGTGGCCTGCTCAGGCCACTGGCGGGCAGGCATTGCGCCCGCCAACGTGCATGCTGTGCTTAATCTGGTGCGAGGCCGCAGCCCAGCAGCACAAATGTGGTGAGCTGGCGCACGATGGGCTCACGGTCGATGGCTTCGTCGGGTGCCAGGCCCAGCATGATGTGCACCTGCACGCCGTAGTCGGCGTAGTGCTGGGTCATGCCCCAGATCTGCATGAGCAAGAGGCGCGCGTCCAGCGGGCGCATGCGGCCCTCGGCGATCCAGCGGTCGATCAACTCCACCTTCTGCTGGGTCGACTTGACGGCCACGGGCCAGTACTTGCCCAGGTTGCGCCCGCCGCCCAGCACCTCGGTGGTGAAGATGCGCGACAGGCCGGGGTTGTCCAGCGCGTAGTCGAGCTTCTTGCGCACATAGCTGCTCAGCACCTTCTTGGGGTTGTCGCTCTGGCTGTCGAACTGGAAGGCGCCCGACCAGCCGTTGAGCACCGAGTACAGCAGCTCTTCGTAGAGCTCTTCCTTGCTGGCGATGTAGTAGTGCAACTGCGGCTTGGTCAGCCCCGCGCGCTCGGCGATGGCCTTGGTGGACGCACCCTTGAAGCCATGGCGGCTGAACTCGGCAATCGCCGCCTCGCGGATCGCGCCCATGATGCGCTCGCGCCCCTGCTTGGAGCGGCTGAGCAGGGTTCCCGAGACGACATTGCTGCCGGTCTCGATATCGGCTTCGTTCACGGGCGGGGCGTTGGTCGGCATGGTGGGCGATTGTCGCTGCTCACGACTTCCAGAAGCCGACATGGGGTGCGCTGGCCTCTTCGATCAGCGCCGGGCCGATGCATTCGATGGCGTGTGGCGATGCGGCGAACACATCGCGGCACGAGAGCTCGGCGTCGCGTTGCTCGGGGCGCTCGCCGCGAAACTCGCGCAGGCGCACCGCATCGATGCCGAACACCACGCGGCCGATGCCCGACCAGAAGATGGCGCCCGCGCACATCACGCAGGGCTCGGCCGATGAGTACAGCGTGGCCTGGGCCAGCGCGTCGCGGCCCACGCGCGGGCTGAGTTGGCGCACGGCATTGGTCTCGGCGTGGCCGGTGCAGTCGCCGGTTTCGCTGGTGTTGCAGTAGGCCTCGGCCAGCAGCGTGCCGTCGCCGCCGATCACCACCGCGCCGAAGGGCCGGTTGCCGCGCGCACGCGCCGTGCACGACCAGGCGATGGCCTGGCGCAGGTAGGAGCCGTCGGTTGCGTCGATCTCGGTCGGGTCGTCGAACTGGCTGGGCATTGCGGACATCAGGGCATGCATGGGGTGTCTCCGTCGAAGGGTTGGCTTGCCCCCGTTATGCATTTGGCATGCCATGAACAATGTGTGACATGTATGCATGCCTTCTGCCGCCGTACGCGCCGGTGCTCAGCTCTTCCACGCGCCCTGGTGCGAGGTGGACGATTCTTCGATCAGCGCTGGCCCTATGCAATCGATGGGGTGCGGCGAGCTGTTGAAGACGTCGCGGCAGAACAGTTCGGCATCGCGCTGGTCCAGCCGCTCGCCGCGGAACACGCGCAGCCGCACTGCGTCGATGCCGTACACCACGCGCCCGATGTTGGCCCAGTAGATGGCGCCTGCGCACATCACGCAGGGCTCGGCCGACGAGTACAGCGTGGCGCCGGCCAGGTCCTCTCGGCTGTGCACGGGGCTTGCCAGGCGCACGGCCGAGGTTTCGGCATGTGCAGTGCAGTCGCCGTTCTCGCCGGTGGCGTTCCAGGCCTCGGCGAGCACGCGGCCATCGGCCGCCACGATCAGGGCGCCGAAGGGCCGGTTGCCGCGCGCGCGGGCCTTGTCGGCCAGGGCGATGGCCTGGCGCAGGTAGCTGCCGTCGCGCTCGTCCAGCTGTGCCTCCTGCGGCAGCAGTTCTGCCGGTGCGGCGCTGTTCATGCCACCACCTTGCGCTCGGCCAGGGCCGGCAGGAAGGCGGGGTTGAACACGCGCTCGGGCGCGGGCTTGCGCGCCAGGTTGAACACGGTGCCCACCTCCTCGATCTGGTGCGCCAGCACGGTGCCCTGCACGCCACCCAGGCCCACGGCCTGCGATTCGGCCGTTTGCAGGTACTGGCGCGTGATGGCCCAGCGCTCGCGCTCCACCTCCATGTTCAGGATGGCTTCGCGCGCCTTGATGGCGGCAAACGCGGCCTCGGGGTTGGCCAGCGTCTCGCGCAGCGCGCGGTTGCTGGCGCGCAGGAAGGCCTTGGCCACCTCGGGCTTGTCCTGCAGCAGCTTGCCGGCCAGCACGGCGTTGCCATACAGGTGCAGGCCTGCCTTGTTGTATTCGAGCACCGACAGGTCCTTGGGTGGCACGCGCGCGAACAGCGACACGGCGGAGTCGTGGAAGTAGGTGGCGGCATCCACATCGCCGCGCACCACCACGTTGTCGCGCGCGCTGAAGTCGGTGGTCACCCAACTGAACAGCTCGGGTGGGGTCTTGAGCGCGCGGGCCACCATGGGCCAGCTGCGGCGCGTGGCTTCCACGGCGGCGGCGGCCACCTTCTTGCCCTTGAGCGACTGGAAGTCGGTGGTGATGCCGCGGTCCTTGCGGCCGATGATGACGAAGGGCGCGCGGTTGTAGTACTGGTAGATGGCCTGCACCGGCGTGTCGGCGTTCTGCGCGTGGAACTCGGCCAGCGCGCTGATGTCGCCCAGGCCGATGTCGTAGGCCCCGCTGGCCACGCGCGTGATCGATGCGACCGAGCCTGCGCCCACGTCGATGCTCACGTCCAGGCCCTCGTCCTTGAAGTAGCCCTTGGCCTGCGCCAGGAAGAAGGGCGAGGTCTGGCTGGTGACGCGGAAGTCGAGCGTGAACTTGAGCGGGGTGAGGGCGCCCTGCGCATGCACCACGGCAGGCGCGGCCAGGCTGGCTGCGCCCAGCGTGGTGGCGATGGAGGAGGCGAGGGTGGTCGAGAGAAAGCGGCGGCGTTGCATCATGGCGGAGGCCCAGGTTCGGTGGAATGTCCCGGGCCCACGGGCGTGTGCGCCGCAGAACCGGGTCGAACTGAGCAATTTCCGGGCGCCACCATCAGAAAAGGGTGGCAGCGCTGAACGCTTCTACTCGGCAGGGGCTGATGCAGAAAGCGTGCCCGGTGCCGCGAAAGCGCTGCGCTGTGCTGTGCGCCAGGCCCTTGCTTGCCAGGGCCTTGCCTTGGCGCGAGTCCCTGCCGGGCCTCTTGTGCATCGGGGTTGGCAGCCGCTGGGCACGCACCCGCAGTGCGCTGGCTTGGTGCGTTGGCGCCCTGGTTTGGTGAGGGGCAGGCCCTGGGCCTGAAGGTGCCAAGGGGCTCTCCTGGGAGGAGCATGGCGGTGTTGCTGGCCTGCTGTTTGCTAGCATCCGCAATGAGAGTAGAAGCGTTCAGTCCAGCAGATCCGCATTGCGCGGGCCGGCTGGCGGGTCATTGCTCTTGAAGCCGGTGGCGGCTTGTGTGCAGTGCGCGTGCCTTTTTGCGGGCCCGCGCAGCCTGCGGGCCGTTGCCATTGTTCCCTTCAAGAGCCACATGGCGCCGTGCCGCTTCTTCATGCCTTGCGGTCTGCCATGTGCCTTGTTTGCCATTGATCCAACGAGGAAACAGACCCCATGCAGAGCATTGCCACACCCTCCCCATCTTCCGTCTACGAACCCACCGTCGCCCCCGATGTGCTGGGCGAGCTCGAAAAAGAATCGCGCATGGG
The DNA here is from genome assembly GCF_034519795.1 of Acidovorax sp. Classification (GTDB taxonomy): domain Bacteria; phylum Pseudomonadota; class Gammaproteobacteria; order Burkholderiales; family Burkholderiaceae_C; genus Acidovorax. The sequence continues at coordinate 439,517 of NZ_JAXHOB010000020.1, read as the reverse complement.
CGGCGCGATGGACGGCGAGACCTCCACGCGCGAAGTGCGCCGCATCGACATATCGAACTTCGACGAGCGCAAGGAAGAGATCGCCGAGCAGCTGTGGGCCGCATCGGTCGATATCGGCTTTTTCCAGGTGACGAACCACGGCATCCCCATCGAGGACATCCGTGCGGCCTTCGCGCGGGCACAGGCCTTCTTCGACCAGCCCAAGGACACCAAGGCCCAGTGGCCGCTGTCGCGCAACTCCGGCTGGGAGCACAAGGCGCAGATCCGCCCCTCCACGCGCACGCCGGACCAGAAGGAGTCCTACCAGGTCACGCGCCCGCGCATGGCCGGCCTGTGGCCCACCGAGGCCGAGCTGCCGGGCTTCCAGGCCGCCACGCTGGCCTTCGAGCGCCAGTGCTGGGAGGTGGGCATACGCCTGCTCTCGTGCTTTGCCTACAAGCTGGGCTTCGACGCGGACTTCTTCACCCGCGCCCACAACCCCGACCTGCCCACCTACCAGAGCACGCTGCGCATGCTGCATTACTTTGCGGTGGACCCGGCGCTCAAGGACGAGCTGGGCCTGTGGCGCGCCGGCGCCCACACCGACTTCGACTGCCTCACCCTGCTGTTCCAGCGCCCCGGCCAGGGCGGCCTGCAGGTGCTGCCCGGCAAGGAAGCCGAGGGCCGCCAGTGGACCAGCGTCGAGCCGGCCGAGGGCGTGATCACCTGCAACATCGGCGACATGCTCACGCGCTGGAGCGACGACCAGCTGCCCAGCAACTTCCACCGCGTGCGCAACCCCCTGCCGAACGAATACCAGGGCGCACGCTACAGCCTGGCCTTCTTCTGCCAGGCCAATGAAGACGCCGTCATCGAAGGCCCGGCGAAGAAGTACCCGCCCATCACCGGCGCCGAGTACCTGCGCCAGCGCATCAGCGCCAATTTCTCCAACAAGTACTGATGGATGGGCAGCGGGGCGGGGCTTGACTAACCCCCGCCCCGCATCCAGAAGTAGGCGCCTGCGGCAATCGCCACCACCACGGCCACCGCAAGCCAGTTGCCTGCGCCGCCGCCGGGCTGCTGGCCGGGCGAAAGGCCCGGGGTGCCCGCACCCATGCCGATGGAGGTCGGCTCGGCCATGGACTGCTCGATCGCATCGGCCCGCTCCTTGGCCTCCTTGAGGCCCAGCCCCTCATGGTCGCGCAGCAGGCGGATGGCCTCGATCTTGTTGCCGTCGGCCAGGGCCTGGCGCACCGCGTCGGGCACGTGGAAGCTGCCGTCCAGCGGCTGTTGTGCCGCACGGGCCGCTACCGACACCGCCTCGCCACGCTGGTGCGCATCGATCAGGTCCTTGGCCTCCTTGAGGCCCAGGCCCGTGGCGGCGCGCAGGCGTTTGATGGCTTCGATCATCTGGCCCGCGTCGAGCGCGGCCTGCACGTCGGGCGGCAAGGGGTGTCCGGGGCGGGGGGTGTTCTGCATCGGCGCGTTGTACCACGGCGCCCCGGTGCCCCGGTGCCGCTCATGCCGATGCGGCAGCCCGCCCGAACGCGCTGAGGCGAAACACATTGTCCTCCGGGTCCGCCAGCACCACCTGCCACTGGCCGTAGTAGGTGGCGTAGGGCGGCTTGATGAGCTGCCCGCCCAGCACCGTGGCCTGGTGGCCCGCGGCGTCCACGGCCTCGGGCGTGGCAAGCATGAAGGTAGCGTAGCCCGTCACGCTGCGGGGTGGCAGTTGGGCCTCGTCGGGCCGGCGGTCGGCCAGGCCCAGCAGGGCATAGGCCTCGGACGCATTGAAGCCCAGCTGGAAGTGCTCGGTCTCCACCGCGCGGTAGATGGGCGAGCGCGTGCCCACCGCCTCGGGCAACTGCAGCAGCGCCTGGTAGAACTGCAACTGGGCCTCGATGTCGCGGCAGAACAGGTTGAACCAAAGCTTGGTCGCCGTCATGCCATCGCCGCCTTTCTCGTGCTGTCGGCCAGGCCATAGGTCTTGCGGTACATGGCCTGCAGGTGCTCGCCCACGGTGCAGGGCTCGAAGCGCGGCGCCTCGCCAGCGGGCACGCAGGTAGCGACCGGGGCCACGCGCGCTTCGTAGTCGGGCGTGTAGAAAAAAGGGATCGAGTGGCGCGGCGCCCCGCCGCTGTGCACGTTGCGCACGCGGTGCGGGTTGGAGCGGTACAGGCCATTGGTCCAGCGCGGAATCATGTCGCCAAGGTTCACGACGAGCGCACCCTCAATGGGCGTGGCAGCGGCCCATTCGCCGCCAGGCAGCTTCACCTCCAGCCCGCCATGGCGGTCCTGCGCGAGCAGGGTGATGGCGCCCCAGTCGGTGTGCTCGCCGGCCCCGAAGGTGAGCGCATCGGCCCCCTCGGGGTGCGGCGGGTAGCGCAGCAGCCGCAGCGTGAGCATGGGGTTGGCGTGCGTGTGGTCGAAGTAGCCCTCGGGCAGGCCGAGCGACAGCGCCAGGAGCTGCATGAGCCGCAGCGCCAGTTGCTGCATAGCGGCGATGTAGGCGCGGCACTGCTCGCCGAGTTCGGGCAGCTGCGCGGGCCACTGGTTGCTGCCGTACGAGTGGTAGCCGCGCTGCACGTAGGGGTGATCGGCCGCATAGTCGAGCCCGCAGTAGAAGCTCTCTTTGAGGTCGGGCCGCGCGCCGGCATCGAGCGTCTGGCCGCCCAGGCTCTCATAGCCGCGCATGGAGGGCGAGCGGTGCAGCGAGATGGCCTCCTTCTCGGCCAGGGGCAGGTCGAAAAACCGCTGCACCAACGCGAACTGCCGCGCGATGAGTTCCTGCGGCACGCCGTGGTTCACCACATAGAAGAAGCCGGGGCCCATGCAGGCCTGGCGCAGCGCGGCAGCCACGTCGGCGCCGCGCGGGGCGCCGGTGTGCAGTGCCCCGGTGAGGTCGATGAGGGGGATGCCCATGGCAATGCCTCGGTCAGCCCTTGAGCTTGCGGTCTGCCGCCGTGGGCAAAAAGCGCTCGGTCCAGATGTCGGCCACGGCCAGGCTGGATTTGAGGCCGAAGGCCGCCACCGTCTCGTCGATGGTGGCCTGCAGGCGTGCCGGGGTGGCGGCGCCCCAGCCGTTGGCGCGGGTCTCGGCGGTCTTCATGGTGCCGTCCACGATGAGCTGCAGGCGTTCGAGCTCGATGGCCTCGTTGGCCAGTGGTTCGCGCGCCTTGATGGCTGCGGCGCCCGCCTTGGGGTCAGCTATGGCCTCGATCCAGCCGCGCGTGGTGGCCTTCACAAAGGCCTTCATCGCATCGGGTGACTCCTGCATCGTCCTGGGGCTGGCCACCAGGCCGTTGCCGTACGACTGCATGCCGAAGTCCGAGAAGCGGAACACCGTGAGCTGCTCGGGCCCCATGCCGCGCGCCTTGAGGTTGAGCAGCCCGGTGAAGAAGAAATAGGCCGCCGCGTCGAAGTCGCCCTTGACGAAGCGCGTGTCGCCGATGTCGGGCGCCACGTTCTCCCACTTCACGCCGCCGGTGTCGAAGCCCTGGGCCTTGGCGAACACCGGAAACAGCTTGCGCGAGGCGTTGAAGGGCTGGCCCAGGATGGTCTTGCCGGCCAGATCGGCAGGCTTCTTGATGGGGCCGTCCTTGCGCACCATCACCGCGTTGGGGTTCAGGTCGTACTGGATCGCCACGGCGGCCAGCTTGGCGCTCGGGTTGGCGGTGTTGAACTCGATCATGGTCGACAGGTCGGCCGAGGCCACGTCGTAGGCCCCGCCCGCCACCAGGCTGATGGCCGACGCCGAGCCGTTGCCCGTATCGATGGCCACATCCAGCCCCGCGTCCTTGTAGTAGCCGCGCTGGTGCGCAAGCAGAAAGCCCGCGCCCGAGGCCTCGACCTTCCAGCCCAGGTTGAACTTGAACTTCTGCAGGTTGCCCTGGGCAAAGGCCAAGGGAGAAGCGGCGCCGACAAAGGCTGCGGCGCCGGCGGCTTGAAGCAGGGAACGACGTTTCATCATGATGGCACTCCGTCACAGGTGGGTCGGAACCACCGGCGGTGCCAGCAAGGCGGGTGCGGGGGAGAGATGAACGAAGCCGGTGCACCCGCGCGCTTGAAGACACAGCCGGTGCCCATGCGGCGCACGGGCAGCGGTCTTCAAGAGCAATTTCCGGACGCCCGGGCCGTGCGCGGCACCGGGGCGGTGCAGGCGCGGGCCATGGCGGTGAACGCTTCTACTCTTGCGGGTGCAGGTGCAACATCCGTGCCACGGGGCCGGCGGCACGCCGGAGCGCCCGGCCGGCTCCCGGCCTGCCCTTCGCACCGGCGTGAAAGCACCCGCGCCGCCAGCTCGCTCGCAGAGCGCGTGGCCTACTCCTCGTACAAGCCGTTCAGCGCTGCAAAGACATGCCGCTGCCCCAGGAGCAAGGCCAGATAGCCGAGCAGCTCCATCCATTCTTCCAGAACGACCTCATGCCCGTGGAGCATCTGCACAATGGGGAGTCCGAACAGATGCCCGTCCGCGTAAGTGCTGACCAGCGCCGCGAGCAGCAGAATGGTGAACTCCGCCGTCGGAAAATTCCCCGTGCGCACAAGCCGCCACAGCATCCGGCCGAGACGCAATCGCGCGGCAAAGCCCAGTGCGCAAAGGGCAAAGACAGCGACCAGTGGCCGGATCGCCTCGTGGTACCACAGGACCGACGAGGAGTAAAAAGGGCCGTCGGGCATGACCACCACGGGAGCGCCCAACGCGGCGCCCCAGCTCAGCTCGCGTGCGACCATCAGGAACCAGGTGGGCGCACAGAGCAGGCCGAACGCCCTGATCGCGGATGGAAGGCCCTCGCGCCTGCTGACCCGGGCAAACTGCACTGCCATCAGCCCGCCACCGACCAGTATCAGCAACTGGCTGTTTTCGATCCAGCCGTTCTCCCATCCGGCCGCTGGTGGCAGGCGGATGGCAAGGGCGTATCCCAGCACCAAAGCCAGGGACAGGAAGGTCAGCAACACTCGCCGCCCTGTTGCGGTCGGCCACCAACCCGATTGCCGCCCCAGTACCACCGTCCCTGGTCTGCCCATCACCGGTGGCCCTTCATGGGTTGGCGGGCCTGGGTCCACGTCGCCTTCGACCTGGATACTCTGTAGTCGCTCTTCATCGAGCCAAGTCTCGCACTTTCGGGCGCCGGGTGCTTGCGGCGGGTCTTGCAGGGCATGCCACCGCGCCCCGGTGCGCGAGTGCGGGTTCTTTTGCCGCCTTTGCCTGGCAGGCCTTTACCTGGCCGATGGCGCGGGGCAGCCCTCGCCCATGCCTGCCATGCCGGCCAGCCGCTGCAGGCGCGAGCGCTTGTCCAGGCAGGCCTTGTGCTCGGCCTCGATGATCTGCTGGCGGGCCACCTGCGCAGCACGCGCACGCTCGGTCTGCAGTTGGGCAATCCGCTCGCGCAGCTGCGGCATGGCGGCCAGCGCGGCCTTTTCACCTTCGAGGATGGCACTGGCACGCTGGCTGAAATCAGCCGCGCCGATGTCCAGCACCAGCGGGCGGATCACCACGTCGGCGCGCGCCAGTTCGGCCTCGCCCAGCTTCTGGCCCATGATGGCGATGGACTGGCCCAGCGTGCCCAGCATGTCGCCGGGCGACCTGCCGCGCGCCTTGTTCGAGATGTCCACGGCCACCACCACATCGGCGCCCAGCTGGCGCGCGGCGTCCACCGGCACGGGGCTGACGATGCCGCCGTCCACGAAGTGGTACTTGCCGATGGTGACGGGCTGGAACACGCCGGGCACGCTGCTCGATGCGCGCACCGCCTGGCCGGTGTTGCCGCGGGCGAACACCGTGCGCTCGCCATCCTCCAGGCGCGTGGCGACCACCGCGAAGGGTTTGGCCAGTTGCTCCAGCGGCTTGCGGCCGACCTGCTCGTTCACATAGTCTTCGAGCTTCTTGCCCAGCACCAGACCGCCGGTGGAAAACTGCAGGTCGCGGATCTTGGCCTCGTCCAGGGCCACGGCCTTTTCCTGCATCTCGAAGGCGTTCATGCCGCTCGCATACAACGCGCCGACCACGCTGCCCGCGCTGGTGCCGGCAATGAAAGCGGGCGCGAAGCCATTGGCCTCCAGCATCTTGATCACGCCGATGTGCGCAAAGCCCTTGGCCGCGCCACCGCCCAGGGCGATGCCGACCTTGATGGGCGCCGGGCCGGTGGCCTGGATGGCAGGCGCCGGCGCAGCGGCTGCCGGCTGGCTCGGGGCGGTGCCGCCGCCGCACGCGGCCAGGCCGGCCACGGCCAGTGCAAGCGCCAGGGGGTGCAGAAAAGTGTCCAGGCGCATGCCGAAATATCCTGTGGTTACAGGGCGGCGAGTATATCGACGGGCGCTTTCCGGCGTTGCCTACAGGGTCGGCTCAGAGCGGATAACAAAACTCAGCGAAGCGGTTCTGGCTAGGCGCTGCATCGCAGGCAGTACGAGTAGTACGACAAGACGCGGCAACGACGCCAGAAGAGTTTTGTTAGCCGCTCTCAGCGCCAGAAGTCCCGGTGCAGCGCCGTGATCTCGTCTTCAAGCGCAGCCACCGGCCCCAGCACCTCGGTGGCGCGCTGGCCGGCGGCGAAGACCGTGCGGCAGGGCAGGTCCAGCGTCGGGTTCTCGGGGTGGTCGCCGGTCAGTGCCTTCAGAGACGACTCTTCGGCGCCATACAGCACCCTGCCGATGCCCGCCCAGTAGATGGTGCCGGCGCACATGGCGCAGGGCTCGAAGGTGGTGACCAGCGTGCACTGCGCCAGGTAGGCGCCGGGGTAGTTGGCCGCCGCCGTGCGCGCCAGGGTGCTTTCGGCATGGTTCACGGTGTCGATGTTGCCCTGCTCGGCCAGCACGGTCTGGCCATCGGGTGCGACCAGCAGCGCGCCGAAGGGATGGCGACCCATGCCCATGGCGCGCTGCGCCACGGTGTTGGCGCGGCGCAGCAGCGTGGCGGCTTGGGCATCGCTCAACGCCATCGCGTTATTCACCCTGAGACCCGCGATGTGCCCAGCCCGTGGTGCGCTTCTCGATCCAGCTGAACAGTTCGTACATCACCATGGCCATGGCGCCCACCACCATCAGGCCGGCAAAGGCCAGGCCCATCTGCATCGACGAGCCGGCGCTGATCAGCAGGTAGCCGATGCCCTCGTTGGCGGCGGTCATCTCCGACACGGTGGTGCCCACGAAAGCCAGGGTGATGGCCACCTTGAGCGAGCCGAAGAAGTAGGGCATGGAGCGCGGCAGCCCCACCTTGGTGAGCACGTCCCAGCGCTTGGCGCCCAGCACGCGCAGCACGTCTTCGAGCTCGGGCTCCAGCGTGGCCAGGCCGGTGGCGATGTTCACCATGATCGGAAAGAAGCTGATCAGAAAAGCCGTGAGGATGGCCGGCCCCACGCCGATGCCGAACCACACCACCAGGATGGGCACGAAAGCCGCCTTGGGCAGGGCGTTGAAGGCTGTCATCAACGGGTAGACGGCGGCATAAGCCAGGCGCGAGGAGCCGATCACGAAGCCCAGCAGCACGCCGACCACGATGGCGATGCCAAAGCCCGCCATGGTGACCCAGTAGGTGCGCCAGGCGTGGCCGGCGATGACGCCGCCAAACTCCACCAGCTGCGTGCCGATGGCCCAGGGGCTGGGGAAGATGAATTCCGAGACGTTGAAGGCCGAGCAGATGATCTGCCACAGGATGATGGTGGCCACCAGCAGGATCCAGGGCGACCAGCGTTCGAGGTTCTTGTTGTGCATGGGAATCTATGGAGCCTATTGCGGGATGGGGGCGGCAGGCTTGCCTGCACCCTGGCGTATGGCGCCGATGTGGCCGCGCAGCTCGTGCACGATGTCGCTGAACTCCTTGGTGTAGGTCAGCTCCAGGTCGCGCGGGCGCGGCAGCTCGATCTCGCGGCGCACCACGAAACGGCCGGGGCTCTTGCTCATCACGTACACCGTATCGGCCAGAAAGACCGATTCGCGCAGGTCGTGCGTCACCAGGATGACGTTGAATTTCTGCTCGGTCCACAGATCGCGCAGAATGCACCACAGCTCCTCGCGCGTGAACGCGTCGAGCGCGCCGAAGGGCTCGTCCAGCAACAGCATCTTGGGCTCGTGGATCAGCGCGCGGCAGATGCTGGCGCGCTGCTGCATGCCGCCCGACAGCTGCCAGGGGAACTTGTCCTCGTAGCCGCCCAGGCCTACCTTCTGCAGCAGCTTGCGCGCACGCTCCTCGTACTCCTTGCGCTTTTGTTTGAAGTGGCTGCGGTAGGGCTCCACGATCTCCAGCGGCAGCAGCACGTTGTCCACCGTGGTGCGCCAGGGCAGCAGCGAAGGCGCCTGGAAGGCCATGCCCGAGATCTTGAGCGGCCCGGTCACGGGCTTGCCGTCGATCAGGATCTTGCCCATCGAGGGCATCTTCAGGCCCGTGGCCAGTTTCATGAAGGTCGACTTGCCGCAACCCGAGGGGCCGACAATAGCGATGAACTCGCCCTGGCGGACCTGCAGGTCGATGGCCTCGACGGCGAAGTGGTTCTGCGCGCGCAGCTCGTCGTTGTAAGCGAGCCAGACGTCACGAAAATCCACGAAATAGGAATCGGCAGCCGTCATTGGATGGTGTTCTTGTGGGCTGGGCCCGCCAGCCCGTAAAAGGCGGCTGGGCGGGCGGGTCGGAGGGAATGCATCGGCCAGCGGCACGCCGCTGGCCGCAGAGGTCACTTCTTGGGCAGGATGTTGAGATCGGCGGCGCTGGGCAGGAAGGCGTCGGTCCACACGTCGTCGGCCTTCACGCGGGTCTTGGTGTTGAAGGCGTCGGACACCTGCGAGGCCATCAGCGACAGGCGGCCGGGCACGGCCTTGCCGAAGCCTTCGGCGCGCGCGTCGGGGCTGTTGATCACGGTGTCGATGGCCAGCTGCAGGCGGCGCGTTTCGAGCGGCACGTTGACGATGCCGTCACGCGCCTTCACGTGCTCGATGGAGGCGGCCGGGTTGGCCATGACTTCCTTGGCGCCCTTGGTGAAGGCCTTCAGGAAGGCCTTGATCGCGGCGGGGTTCTCCTTGATGAGCTTGGGCGAGGCGATGATCACGTTGCCGTAGAGCTTCACGCCGAAGTCGGCATAGGGCAGCACCACCACGTCGGCGGCCTTGGCGCCGCGCGCCTCCAGGTTCAGCAGCGAGGTGAAGGTGAAGCCGGTGATGGCGTCCACGTCGCCGCGCACCAGCATGGTCTCGCGCAGCGGCGGGTCCATGGCGGTCCACTGCACGCTGCCCACGCCGTTGGCCTTCTGGAAGATCGGGAACGCGCGGCGGCCGGCGTCGAACACCGGGGCGCCGAGTTTCTTGCCTGCCAGGTCGGCGGGCTTGGTGATGCCGCTCTTCTTGAGCGCCATGACCGAGGCCGGGGTGTTGTTGTAGACCACCATCACTGCCACGGGCTTGTTCTGCGCGTCGGGGTTGTTGGCGTGGAATTCCATCACCGCGGCCAGGTCGGCAAAGCCCATGTCGTAGGTGCCCGAAGCCACGCGCTGCACGGCGCCGCCCGATCCGTTGCCAGCGTCCACCGACACATCCAGCCCCGCTGCCTTGAAGTAGCCCTTGGCCACGGGCTGCAGGAACAGGGCGGACGGGCCCTCGAAGCGCCAGTCGAGCTGGAACTTGATGGGCGTGGTGGCCTGCGCATGGGCCAGGGAGAAGCTGCCGGCGGCGACCAGCAGCACAGCGGCTTGCAGGAGGGAGCGTTTGTTCATGGGTAGGATCCTGTCGGGAGTGGCAGAGAAATAAAAAGCGAAACGCGCTGGCGGCCGGGATGCACCGCCTGTGTGCGATGCCGAGCAATCAGCAAAAACGATGCCCGCTTTCAGGGGAGCGGGACCGGGGTGGCGCCTATTGTTCGCCAGTTTGGTGCATACGGCCCTACAGGCTTTCCCGAAATGGTGCATCAGCACTGTATGCCACGGTGGTACATCCGCGATGCCCCAGCCAGGTGCGCGCATTGGGGCAAACGTGCACCCGCGGCCGGCGTGCCGGTGGTACAACGAAAGTCCATTCGTTTCCAATGGTTGAGGGGGGTCTCCATGGCAAATATCCAGGAATTCTTCGAGAACGTGCAACTGCCCACCATCCCCGACGTGGCGCGCGAGCTGATCGCCACCATGAAGGACGATGACATCCCCTTCGAGAAGGTGCGCAGCGCGATTTCCAAGGACCCGGCCCTCACGGCCAAGCTGATCCGCCTGGCCAACAGCGCCCGTTTCGGCCTGCCGCGCCAGGTGGCCTCGCTCGACGATGCCATCACCATGGTGGGCCTGAACCAGGTGCGCACCCTGGCCCTGGCGTCGTGCATGTCCGGCGTGTTCAAGGATGCCTCGGGTGTGGACGCCGAAGCCTTCTGGAGGGAAAGCATGGCCATCGCCGGCTACTCGCAGTGGCTGGCGCGCACCCTGGGCTCGGACGTGCAGGAGTCCTGGCTGGCCGGCTTCCTGGTGCGCCTGGGCGAGCTGATCATTGCGCAGAAGATGCCCGAGCAGATTCCCGCCATCGAACAGCTGCCCCACCATGCGGGTGGCCGCTGGGAGCGCGAGCGCTCGCTGCTGGGCTTCACCGAAGCGCAGGTCACCGGCGAGCTGGCGCGGCGCTGGCGCTTTCCGGACACCATCGTGCGTGCGCTGGAGACGGCCGAGGACCCCGTGGCCTCCAACCCGTTCTGCCGCCTGGGCGGCATCCTGCACGTGGCCACCCTGCTGGCCGAGATCGGGCTGGAGGAACCCAAGTCCCCCGCCGACACCATCGCCAGCCTGCCCGCCGAAGTGACCCGCGCCCTGCAGCTCGATGCCGACTGGCTCATCGAGCACCTGCCGCCCGTCGCCGGCTACGTGGACGTGTCCGTGCGCTGAGAGGCTGAGAATCATTCGTCCACGCCCGCCTTGCACGCCAAAACACCCCGGATCGTCGACCCAGTGCGTTTTGACGCGCCCTTCGGGCACGGCCAGAAAATTCCCAGCCTCTGAACCCGCACGGCGGATCGAAAAAAAAGGCCCGAGGGCCTCTTTTTTTGTAAGCGCTGCTGCAGATCAATGCGCGCGCGTGGCTGCGCTGGCAACGGCCAGGGCGGTCATGTTGAAAACCCGGCGCACCGTCGCCGCAGGGGTCAGGATGTACGCCGTGGCAGCGCCGCCCATGAGGATAGGGCCCACGGTCACGCCGCCGCTGGTCGTGGTCTTGAGCACGTTGTAGAGGATGTTGGCCGCGTCCAGGTTGGGGCAGATCAGCAGGTTGGCCGAGTCGGTGAGCGTGGAGTCCGCCATGTAGGCATTGCGGATGTTGGGCTCCAGCGCGGCGTCGCCGTGCAGCTCGCCATCGCACTCGATCTCGGGGTGGGCGGCCACGAACAGGTCGCGCGCCTCGCGCATCTTGCGGGCCGAGGCGCGCTTGGACGAGCCATAGCTGGAGTGCGACAGGAAGGCCACCTTGGCCGGCAGTCCGAAGCGCTGCACCTCCTGCACGGACATCCAGGCGATGTCGGCCAGTTGCTGTGCCGTGGGGTCCTCGTTCACGTAGGTGTCGGCGATGAAGAGCGTGCCCCGGTTGGTCATCAGGGCATTGAGGGCGGCATAGTCGTTCACGCCTTCCTGGCGGCCCAGGATGCTGTGGATGCGCTCCAGGTGGGTTTCATAGGTGCCCACCAGGCCGCAGATCATGGCATCGGCATCGCCCAGCGCCACCATCAGCGAGGCGATGATGGTGTTGGAGCGGCGCACGGCGGCCTTGGCCACTTCGGGCGTGGCACCGTTGCGCTTCATGAGGCCGTGGTAGTGCTCCCAGTACTGGCGAAAGCGCGGATCGTCCTCGGGGTTGCACACCTCCACATCCTTGCCCAGTTGCATGCGCAGGCCGGCTTTTTCGATGCGGGCGGCGATCACGGCGGGGCGGCCAATGAGGATGGGATGGGCGATCTTGTCGTCAATGACCATCTGCGCGGCACGCAGCGCGCGCTCGTCCTCGCCATCGGCGTAGGCCACGCGCTTGCTGCCTTCTGGCAGCGCCTTGGCCGCAGTGATCACCGGGCGCATCAGCATGCCGGTCTGATACACGAAGCGCGACAGGGCTTCCTTGTAGGCCTCCATGTCGGTGATGGGGCGTGTGGCCACGCCGGACTCTGCCGCCGCCTTGGCCACGGCGGGCGCGATCTTCAGGATCAGGCGCGAGTCGAACGGTGTGGGGATCAGGTAGTCGGGGCCGAAGGTGAGCTCCTTGCCCGCATAGGCGCTGGCCACTTCTTCGCTGACGTCGGCCTTGGCCAGGTCGGCGATCTCGCGCACGCAGGCCAGCTTCATGGCCTCGGTGATCTTGGTGGCGCCGCAGTCCAGCGCGCCGCGGAAGATGTAGGGGAAGCACAGGACGTTGTTGACCTGGTTCGGGTAGTCCGAGCGGCCCGTGGCGATGATGCAGTCCGGCCGCACAGCCTTGGCCAGCTCGGGGCGGATCTCGGGCTCGGGGTTGGCCAGCGCCAGGATGATGGGCTTGGCGGCCATGGTCTTGCACATCTCGGCCGTGAGCACGCCGGGGGCCGAGCAGCCCAGGAAGACGTCGGCACCATCGACCACATCGGCCAGGGTGCGGGCCTCCGTCTTTTGCGCATAGCGCTGCTTGGAGGCATCGAGCCCGCCGGGGCGGCCTTCGTAGATCACGCCCTTGGAGTCCACCATGAAGACGTTCTCGCGCTTCACGCCCAGGCCCACCATCACGTCCACGCAGGCAATGGCGGCGGCACCCGCGCCCGAGACGGCGATCTTCACCGCGCCGATCTCCTTGCCCACCAGCTCCAGGCCGTTGAGCAGCGCAGCGCTGGAGATGATGGCCGTGCCGTGCTGGTCGTCGTGGAAGACGGGGATGTTCAGCCGGTCCGACAGCTTCTTCTCGATGTAGAAGCACTCGGGCGCCTTGATGTCTTCGAGGTTGATGCCGCCCAGCGTGGGCTCCAGCGCCGCAATGATCTCGACCAGCTTGTCCGGGTCGCGCTCGGCCAGCTCGATGTCGAACACATCCACGCCGGCGAACTTCTTGAACAGGCAGCCCTTGCCCTCCATCACCGGCTTGCTGGCCAGCGGGCCGATGTCGCCCAGGCCCAGCACGGCCGTGCCGTTGGTGATCACGCCCACCAGGTTGCCACGCGAGGTGTAGTCGAAGGCCTTGGACGGGTCGGCCTCGATATCGAGGCAGGGATAGGCCACGCCCGGCGAGTAGGCCAGCGACAGGTCGCGCTGGTTGGACAGGGGCTTGGTGGGGGTGACTGCGATCTTGCCCCGGCTGGGGTTGCGGTGGTATTCGCGGGCCGCGTCGCGCAATGCCTCTTCGGCAGCGGAAAGGTTCTGTGTCATACGGAAATCCTGCAGGAGATTCTCAGCAAATGCCAAAAATGAGCTTACTCCATGGAGGAAGCTATCGGGGTGAGGGTTAATGCGTTGATTGCATGGATTCCAACCTGGGGTTCCATCGATGGAATGGTCACGGGGTGGAGGCCTGACCTGGCCCGGTGGGGCCGGTGAGGTGGGCGGGGCGGTGGGCCCGGTGCACGGCAAAAATCGGATTGTCTTCCTTTTCAGAAAGCCAATAGGCCTATCCAGGTTTGGACAGCCGTGCCTTTTTGTTGGCCTCCACCTTGCGGGTGGCCGGCGCCAGGCCGGGGATTTCGAGGGCGCTCAGGTCCAGGTGCGTCACGCCCATGCTGCGCAGCAGCAGCAAAAAGTCAGACGCCTTGAACGCACCCCGGCTCTGGCGCGTGGTGAGGTTGTTCGGGGTCTGCTCGATGCCCAGCTCGGTGAGCAGCTCCGACACCTCCTGCCAGCCCCAGCGCTTGTCGTTCTTCGCGGCGGTCAGTGCCTTGCGCACCTGCTCCTTGGCAAGGGTGTGCACATGGTCGCTGGCGCTGCTCATAGGCGCAGCTGGCTGCGCACGCGCTTCATCTCGGCGTGCAGCTCGTCGGTGGTGCGGTGCTTGAACTTCTCGGGCAGCAGGCTGCGGCGCGATGCTTCGGAGATGGCCAAAAGCTCCATGTACTCGATCATCAGCGTGTCGCGCGTGGGCATGTAGTCCACCGCGGCCTGCAAAAACACCTCGCGCGTGAGCCGGCCATCGGCGCGCTCGGCCAGGTCGATGGACAGCAGGGTCAGCGCCTCCAGCTCGGCGTTCGAGAACTCGGTGTCTTCGAGCGCCGCCTCCATCCAGCCTGCGCTGGTGCCGTCGTCGTCATCCTGCGGCGCCGGCTCCTCGACGGCCTTGCCAAAGCGCTTCAGGATCACGCGCACGATGTTCGCGCGCTCGGCCCCGTTCTCGGGGAAGAACAGCGGTATCTTGGTGTCGAAGCGGCCCGGCCGCTTCATGTCGGCATCGAGCTTGTCGGGCCGGTTGGTCATCATGATGAACAGCACCTGGCCGCGGTTGTCGGTGTCCGACATGAACTCCTTGAGCCGCGCCGTGACGCGCGACGAGGTGCCGCCGTCCTCGTCGCCCTCACCACCCAGGCTGCGGTCGCCCTCGTCGATGATCAGCGCAATCGGCCCCATGGCCTTGACCATGGCCAGCACCTTCTCCAGGTTGCTCTCGGTCGCGCCCACCCACTTGGAGCGGATGTTCTTGAGCATCACCGCCGGTATGCCGGCCTCGCGCACGAAGGCCTTGGTGACAAAGGTCTTGCCCGAGCCCATGGGCCCCACCACCAGAATGCCCATGGGGATGCGCGCCACGTTGCCCGAGCGGATGGCGGCGGCAATGGCGGCCAGCTCGGCCTTCACCATGGTCATGCCGCCCACGCCTTCAAGGCCGAATTTCGGCTCGACAAACTCGATCAGGCCAAAGCACTCCTGCGTCACCAACTCGCGCTTGCGCGTGCGCAACAGCGCCGCGATCTCCTCGAAGGCGTTGCCCTTGGCCGGCGCCTTGCTGCCCGGCTGCAGCAGGTGGCGTATCTGCTCGTTGGTCTGCCCGCTGGTCAGCTTGGTCAGCTGCTTGGCGCGCGCCTCGGCGTCCTCGGTGCCGGCGATCAGCTCGCGGATCAGCGCCTCGCGCTCGGCATCGTTGGGCGCGGGCGCCTTGCTGTCATTGCCCAGCAGACCGAACAGCTGCACCAGGCGCAGGCCCGAGGCCTGCTGCGCCAGCCGTGTGACCTGGCCGGCGTCGAGCGAGGCGTCGGCCATGCGGATCGTGGTCTCGCGCTCGGCCTGGCCGGGCATGGGGATCTCGACCGTGGCGATGCGCGGGTTCGACAGGATCTGTGCGTTCAGCTCGGTCAGCGACTCGACCAGCAAAAACACCACGTTGTCGCTGTCGCCGATCTGCGGGTCCAGCGACCAGCGGTGCAGCTTGGCAATCGCCTGGCGGTCCTGCATGGTCATCATCGACGGGTCGCCCGCCGGGAACAGCGAGCCCGCGTAGTGGATCACCACCGCCGTGCCGCTCTCGTGCGTCAGCGCCTGCTCGATGCCATCGAGCGGCTCGGCCTCAGCGTCGAAGGCCCGGCCCGCCAGCGCCTGCGTGCCCGAGGCGATGCTGTGCGAAAGCACGCGCTTCTTCTTGCCCTCCAGCAGCGAGCGGAACAGGTACTGCTCCAGTTCGACGAACTTGCCATCGAGCAGGATGCGGTCGTAGATGTTGCGGTACAGCACGAAGACCGAGGCATCGCCGCCCAGGTAGCGCCGGCGCACGGTGTCGACCCAGGCCGGCGTGGCGGGCACTGAGGAGGGGGTAGGTGTGCTCACGGGTTTCCTTGGGCGATGGCAGGCTGGTTACATCTGCTTGGCGCCGGCACCCTGTGCGCGTGCCGCCTTGAGTTGCGCCAGCTGCGCTTCGGCCGTGGCGCGCGAGGCGCCCTTTTGCAGGCCCTTCATGCGCACATCCAGGTCGGCGCCGCGCAGCTCGTCGCCCAGGTTGGCTTCGGAGATCACGTTGGCGATGTGGCCGCGCACGTTGTCCAGCGCGCGAATCTCGGCATCCACCGACAGGCCTTCGAGCTGGCTGTGGATCTGGATCTTGGCCTTGGCACCGGCCAGCTTGGCCAGGTTGCGGTCGCGCTCGTCTTCCACGCGCTTGATCTCGCTCTTCATCTCCAGCAGCGCGTCCTTGATCTTCTCGGCCTCGGCCATGGCCGTCTCGGCCTCGGCCGTGAGCTCGGTCACCGACTGGTCGTTGTCGTTCTTCATCTGCAGAATGCTCACCGCCAGGTCGTCCTGGTTGGTGTCCATGGCCTGCTGCAGGTTGGCTTCGAGCTGCGCCTGCTTCTGCTTGGCGTTGTGCAGGCGCGTGGTCACGTCGTCGCGCTGGCGGATGATGGCGCCCGCCGCCTTCTTCAGGCGGTCGTAGTTGGCCTTCATGCTGTTGATCGAGTTCTCGTACGCGATCTCGGGGTTGTTCTTTTCGATGCCCGAGACGAACAGCGAGAGAAAGCCGGTGAACAGGTTGCTCAGGCGGCCGAGGAAGTTGGAAGAAGCCATGGTGCAGGTCCCTTGCTTAGCTGATGTTGACGTTGTCGAAGAAGGTGCGGTGGTCCTGGGCAAAGGCGGCAAAGCCCTGCTCGACCTGGGTCAGCATGGCCGCGCGCTGCGCGGGGTCGATGAAGTCGAAGGCGGCGTTCACGCCCTGGGTGGCCCACTCGAAGTGGTCGGCCTCCACGGCGCCGCCCTCGCCCGAGTGGATGCCCACCCAGGACAAGGCCTTGTGCTTGGTGCTGCCGATGTCCACCTCGGTGTGGAACAGGCGCTCGGCCAGGCCGCCGCCGGCCTCGCGCAGGGTGGCGCCGATCACGGTGAACTCGCGGTCGGCCAGCAGCTCGCTGCCCAGGTGGTAGCCCATGGCGTGGAAGATGGATGCGAGCGAATCGTCCTGCCCGCCGCCATAGCCGCGCATCACGCCCTGGTTCAGCGCCTTGAGCCAGGCGGGCTCGGCCGCCAGCGCATTCAGCGTGGCCATGTCGGCCCCCGGCATGGTGGTCTGCACGATGCCCTTGAGGAAGGCCTGTGCCAGGCTGCGGTGCGGGTCGCGCGCGCGGGTCGAATGGTCGTCGAACTCGTCGCGCGCCGCATCGAAGATGTAGCTGGCCACCAGCACGTTGCGGTCGGCCGCCGGCAGAAAGGGCTCGGCCGGGTCGGTGAACAAATGCCGTGCGCAGCCGATCTTGCCCGCCAGCGACGCCACGCTGCAGCCGAAGTAGCCGTTCCAGGCGATGTAGCGCGCAAAGAAGCGCACCAGCCGGCCCGGCTCGTCGGAGACGATGGCAGCCTTCAGCGCGGCCTCCATCAGGCGCGTGTACTCGTCGAAATCGACGAGGGTCTGCAGGTGCGATTTCTGTACGGTGGTGGTCTTCATGGCAGGGGTCATTTCATGGTTTGTGCCACGGGGCGGGGCACGGGGGCCGCGGCAGCTTTTGCCACGGCGGGGCTCGGTACATGGACGCCGATGGTGTCCAGCTCCTCGCTGATGTCGGCCTCCAGGTTTTCTTCGATTGCCAGGCGGTCCACGCTCTCGCGCAGCCGGGCCGATGCATCGCTGGCCATGGGCATCGACACGGCCTGCTGAAAGACCTCTTCGATGATGTCGGGCATGGAGACCATGGCCGCCTCGATGGCGAACATGCGGCTGCTCAGGCGGCTGCTGCTCTCCATCAGCCGCAGGTAGTCCTTTTTGGCCTGCAGCAGCTGGCGGCGCTCGCGCTCGCCGGTGGTCGCTGCCAACTGCTCTTCCACGCTGCGCAGGCGGTCGGCGATCTCTTTCTTGCTCAGCTGGCTCTGGCGCTCGTTGGCGCTCACGATGGCCAGCCAGCGCGCCAGGTAGTCGCGTGTCACGTCCTTCAGGCGGTCGATGTCCTCCACGCTCAGCGCGCAGGTGCGGGCCTTGACCATGCGCTCCAGCGCGTCGATGCGGTCCAGCGTCTGCAGGTACACGCGCATGCGCTTGGAGCTGGGGTCGCATTCATTGCGGTCGCCCAGCTCCTTGAGCAGGCTGTCCACCTGCGCCTGGTAGCGCAGCGTGGCGTACTTGCGCCGCACGCTGTAGCGAAAGGTCGACATGCCCGGCACGTACAGCAGCGCCAGCCCTTCGATGGCCGCGTACGCCGTGCCCACGAAAATGAAGCCCGGCAACCCGTACGGGAAGGACGCCAGCACCGCTAGCGCGGCCGCGCCCAGCGAGGCCGTGACGTTCCACTTGCTGGTCAAAAACTCCTGGATGTACGGGGGCTCTTCCCGTTCGCCCGGGTCGAATTTCATACGCTCAGCGTGATCTGGCCATGGCCCTTCGCGTCGCGCAGCGACGTGAGGATGCGGTCCTGCATGCGCAGGGTCTCGGTGGACCGCGCCCAGGCCTCCGAGCGCGGGTGCTCGGCGTGGATGGCAAAGTCATCGGCAATCTTTGCGGGCTGGGGCGAGAGCACGATCACCCGGTCGCCCAGCGCCAGCGCCTCGCTCACGTCGTGCGTGACGAAGACCACCAGGCAGGGGTTGGCCTTGCACAGCGACAGCAGCAGCCGCTGCATCTCCTCGCGCGTCTGCGGGTCCAGCGCGCCAAAGGGCTCGTCCATCAGCAAGATGCGCGGGCGCAGCACCAGGGCGCGCGCCAAGGCCACACGCTGGTTCTGCCCACCCGACAGCTGCGCCGGGCGCATGGCCTTCTTGTCGGCCAGGCCCACCGCGGCGAGGATGGTGTCCACGCGCTCCTTGATCTCGGCCTGGGTGATGCGCCCCTTCCACAGCTTGAGCGTGAACGGAAAGGCCACGTTGTCCCACACCGTCAGGTCTGGGCGGTTGGCGTACTGCTGGAACACGGTCACCGCATCGTCGTGCTGGTCCAGGCACTCGCGGCCGTCGATCTCCACCCGGCCGATGGTCGGCGTCTTCACATTGAACGGGCGCACCCCGCCCATCATGCGCATCAGCGTGGACTTGCCGCAGCCCGAGGGGCCCAGCAGCATGTTGATGCTGGGGTTCGTGAGCTGCAGGTCGATGCCGTCGATCACGCGCAGCACGCCCCGGCCGTTGGCGGCAGGGTACTCCTGCACGATGCCGCTCATGTGGATGGAAATGCTCGCAGCGCTCGGGGTCGATGTCATGCTTGGCTTTGTTGTATCAGTTCTTATTGGTGGTGCATGCCCGGGCCGTCAAACGCTCTGTTCCCAAGGGAACATCTTGCGTTTTGCCCATGTCATCAGGCGGTGCGTGATCAGCGCCAGCGCAATGATGGTGATGATGCCCGCGAACACCTGGTCCATCGCCGAGAAGCGGCGCGCGTTCTGGATCAACTGGCCCAGGCCCTCCTTGGCGTTCACGTACTCGGCCACGGTGATGTAGGTCCACATCACCGAGATGGCGATGATGATGCCGTCCACGATGCGCGGCATGGCCATCGGTATCACCGCGCGGCGAATGCACTCCCACGGCGTGGCGCCCAGGTCGCGCGCGCTGATCCAGTACGACTGCGGCACCGAGCGGATCGCGTCGCGCACCAGCGGTATCAGGTAGACCACCGCGCCCGAGAACAGGAAGACGATCTTCATCTCCTCGCCAATGCCGAACCACATCACCATGATGGGCAGCAGCGCCACGATGGGCGCCGAGCGGAACGGGTCGATCAGCGGCGACAGCGTGGCGTTGATGCGCGGCGATGCCCCCATCAAAATGCCGATGGGCAGGCCGATCAGGATGACCAGAATGCCCGCCACCACCAGCCGCCCGCCCGACCACAGCACCGAGGTCAGCAGCAGGCTCTCCTGGCGCACGGGGTCCCACGCCAGGCGCGAGAAGGCCATGGCCACCTCCCACGGTGCAGGCAGCCGGTTCGAGTTGACCAGGCCCGATGCGCTCACCAGCGCCCAGGTCGCCAGCACCACCACCACGGCGCCCACGCCCAGCATGCGCTGGGTCTGGGGCGAGATCGGATGGCTGGGGTTCCAGAATTGGGCCATCGCCGGCCCCTCAGCGTGCCAGCACGGCGATGCGGGTGGCGCGGTTCATCTGGCGGCAGGTGTCCAGGTCCACCTCCAGCGCGCCGGGGTTGGCTTCGTTGCAGATCGGGTTGTTCGAGCCATTGCCCACCACCTTGAAGCGCGCGGCCGGAATCTCCCACTGCGTCACCACGTACTTGGTCACCGCGTCGGCCCGCGCCTTCGACAGGCGCTGGTTGGCCTGCGCACTGCCGGTCGAATCGGTGTTGCCCGAAATCTCGAAGTACGCCGAGCCATTGCTGTTGATGAAGGGCACCACCTGGGTGTCGATCACCTCCTGCGCCTTCTTGGTCAGCTCGGCCTGGCCCACGGGGAAGTTCACGCTCACCGGCTTGGTCAGCGCGGCGGGGCGGGTTTCGGCCTTTTGCATGCCGGCCGTGTCGAAGGTGAACTCGGGCTTGGCGGCGGCGGCGCGCGCAGCCTGGTTGTCCTTGAGCAGGGCGTTGATGAAGCGGTAGTCGAACGAGTTCTGCGGCGAGACCACGGGCGAATTCGGGTTGGCCAGCGAGCCGGCGGCGCGGTAGATCGCGTCGAACTCGCGGTACACGCGCTCATAGTGGTTGGTGTCGCCCGCCAGGCCCAGAATGCGGGCGTTGTCGTCCAGGCCCGTCCACACCAGGTTCGAGAACAGGCTGGTGATGAAGGGCATGCCCTCCTTCTTGGCCAACTGGTCGAAGAAAGGCTCGGTGCGCACCAGCGCCTCGGCAGCGCCTGCGGGGTTGGCGCGGGCGGCGATCACGCCGTCCATCCAGCCCTTGACGAAACCCTGGAAGGCCTGCTGGTTGGCAGGGTCCTGCAGCATCTTCTGGTTGCAGACCATCACGTCGTAGATCAGGTTGGTGGCCACCTTGGTGGAGTACACCACGCGCGCACCGGGCGTGGCCTTGACGGCCAGCGACAGGTCCGGGTCCCACAGCACGGCGGCGTCCACGCTGCCGGCGGCAAACGCGGCGCGCACGCCGGGCGTGCCCTCGTCGGCGTTGATGTAGACCACGCGGTCGAGCACGTTGGCCTTTTGCTTGGCGCTCAGGCTGGAGTTGTTGATGGCGTTGATGAACAGGCCGTGCGAAGGCGTGTACTTGAGCAGCGCCACCTTCTTGCCCACCAGGTCCTCGATGCGCTTGATGTCCGGGTCACGCGCGATCACGGCGTCGGCGCCCTGCGTGTTGTCCACGATCATGATGGCGCGGCCATCGTGCTTGGTGTTGATCAGGTTGGGCTGCTCCTGCGCCCAGAAGTCCGAGGTGCGCCAGGCGCACTGCGCCGTATTGCTCTCGAAGATGGTGGTCAGCGTCGGGATGTCGTCCTGGATGATGAACTCCACGTTCACCCCGGCCTTCTGGAAGATCGAGCCCGGCTGCGTCTTCAGGCTGTTGCCGTTGGCCACCAGGGCCGGCGCATAGCCGTGAAAGCTCACGATGCTGACCTTGAGCGGGTTGCCGGCCGAGCCCAGGGCGCCGCCCTTGGGCGCCGCCGCAGCGGGTGCGCTGGGCGCCGTGTTGCCGGCCACCACTGCGGGCGCCGCGCTGCCGTCCTGCGGGCTGCTGCCGCTGGCCGGGGCCGACGCCTCGGTCTTGCCCAGCTTGTCCTGCACCCACATCTTGCCGCCCATGTTCCACAGGACGGATCCCGCAGCCCCCACGACGATGACCGCGATCAGCGCCTTCCCCATGCCAGTCAATTGCATTGCTTACTCCTCTTTATTTTTGAACCTGTGATTGGCCCGAGAACGTGATGACGATCTGGCCCAGCCGGTTCATTTCTGCATCCAGCCGGGCGGATTCCCTCTCCCCGGCCTCCTGATTTGTCCTGGCCGCCGCACGCACATCGGCCGTCTGCTGCGCGGCGCGCGCCACGCCCCGGTCCAGCAGCGCCGTCAGCTCGGCGATCTGCTTGCGCACCTGGGCGCTCTTGTCCTGTTCTTCGGCCTGGATGGCCGCGATCTCGCGGTCCGCATTTTGCAGTGCAGAAGCCACCTGCTGCGCAATCTTTTGCTTGGCGATGGCCAGCGCCTTGACCTTGCGTTGCGCGTCCAGCACGGAATCGTCCACCGTCCAGGTCTCGTCGGCGTCGTCCATGGCCTTGATGGCCTGCTTGCGCACCTCCATCGGCATGCTCTCCAGGCCCCCCATCAGCTTGAGCAGCTTTTCGGCGCTGTAGGCCACCACGGGCACGTTGGCCTCGCGGTACAGGTCGGCAAAATCCTTTTGCTCGGCCACCACGCTCTGCTCGGGCGCCAGCACCGGCGCGGGCGCCGCTGGCGCAGGCGCGGGTTCGGGCTCCGCCTCGGGCTCGGGGTAGGCCTCGGCGGGCGCGTCCAGGTGGGTATCTTCCTCCGGGTCGAGCGTCACAAGACCGGTGGCCGCCAACATTTTGCTGAATTTTGTGCGCATTGGATTCCTTGCAAAGGATCAATGTAACGTACCAAGGGGTACGCTATGTTGCACGGGCGCAAGTTGTCAACCTCTGTTGCGCCTTCCCCGGCACTTTTCCACAGAGGCGCGGGCTTTTGGGCGTGTGGCCCGCTTTTCCATCGGCGTTGCATGGACTTTTGGGCGAGGCCTGAAAAAACAAAGCCCCGCGGGCCGCACAGGGCGGGCCGCCGGGGCTGTTGGGTGACTGGGGGTCAGTGCGCTTCTGCCTGGCGCGCTGCGTTCACGGCAGCGCTGGTGTCCTTGCTGGCACCGTTGAAGAACACATTCAGCGCCACCGCCGTGATCGAGGCCAGCAAAATGCCCGATTCGATCAGCGGGTGGATGGCATGCGGCATCCACTGGCGGAAGTTGGGTGCGATCAGCGGGATCATGCCCACGCCGATGGACACCGCCACGATCATGCCGTTGAAGCGGTTGTTGCGGAAATCCACCCCGCCCAGGATGCGGATGCCCGTGGCCGCAACCATGCCGAACATCACCAGCCCCGCGCCGCCCAGCACCATGGTGGGCAGCGATTCCACCAGCGCCGCCATCTTGGGCAGCACGCCCAGCACGATCAAGATCACGCCGCCAGCCACGCAGACAAAGCGGCTCTTCACGCCCGTCACCGCCACCAGGCCCACGTTCTGCGAGAAGCTGGTGTACGGAAAGGTGTTGAAAATGCCGCCCAGCAGCGTGCCCAGGCCATCGGTGCGCAGGCCGCGGGTCAGGTCGTCCTGCTCGATCTTGCGGTCCGTCATGTCCCCCAGCGCCAGGAACATGCCGGTCGACTCGATCATCACCACGATCATCACCAGCGTCATCGTCAAAATCAGGATGGGGTCGAACACCGGCAGCGCGATCTCGAAGGGCAGCACCAGGTCGAACCAGTCGGCCTTGCCCACCTTCTCGAACGACATCAGCCCCATGGCCGCCGCCACCACGCCACCGATCACAATGCCCAGCAGCACCGAGATATTGGCGACGAAGCCCTTGGCAAACTTGGCGATCAAGAGGATGGACACCAGCACCAGCGCCGAAATGCCCACGCCCGTCAGGTCCGCATAGCGCGGGTTGGGCACCGTGGGCACCACCGCAAAGCCCTTGGGCACCGGCGGCAGCGACGAGCCCGGCGCCCCGGCGGCCGACTGCGCCTCGGTCAGCCACTTGATGTGCTCGGGGTTCACCACATTGGGCGCCGTGGGGCCCACCGGGTTGCCAAAGATCCAGTTGATGCCCACCCGCATCAGGCTGATGCCGATGACCGCGATGATGGTGCCCGTCACCACCGGCGGAAAAAACCGCAGCATGCGGCTGACCATGGGCGCGATCAGGATCGATATCACCCCTGCCCCGATCACCGAGCCGAAGATCAGCCCCGCGCCCGCCGTGCCGCCCGTGCTCTGCGCCATGGACACCATGGGCGCCACAGAGGCAAAGGTCACCCCCATCATCACCGGCAGCTGGATGCCGAACCAGCGCGTGGCGCCCAGCGCCTGGATCAGCGTGACCAGCCCGCAGACGAACAGGTCGGCCGAGATCAGCTTGGCCACCTGGTCGGGCGTGAGGTTGAGCGCCCGGCCCACGATCAGCGGCACCGCCACGGCCCCCGCATACATCACCAGCACATGCTGCAAGCCCAGCGCCCCCAGGCGCCCAATGGGCAGGTGTTCATCCACAGGGTGCACGGACGGTTGCATGGCAAAGCTCCTTCGGGGTGGGTCTGTCGGGTGTGGTTGGAAAGTTGGATGGTCTGCACACAGGTGGGTGTACAGCGATCCATACAAAAAGTGTATACACGTTATGGCGACAGTCTTATCCCGGTAAACCCTAGCCAGGGGCGTGGCTGAGCACACCACCTTGCTGGGCGCAAGGTGGTGGCAAGGAGAGGGGAGGAAGTGGGGGGAGGACTACCCCGGCGCTGCCAGGCGCGTGCCTGTCAGCGGCGTGAGCGAATCGCGCAACCGGTCGCGCACCAGCGGCTGGCCGGGGTTCAGCGCCGCCTCCACATGGCCGATGTGGGCCAGCAGCCGCTCGCGCGCCAGGGCGGTGTCGCCGGCTTCCAGCGCCTCGACGATGGATTCGTGCTCCGCGCACGATTGGCTGGCCTCGTGCCGCGACTGGTACAGCGATGCCGCCAGCGTGGTGCGCGCCGTCAGGTCGCGCAGTATGTCGCTCAGGCTGCGGTGGCCCATGCTCTCGGCCAGGCACACATGAAAATCGGCCAGCAAAAAGGCGCGCGTGGCCGCGTCCGCCCCCTCGATGGCCAGTTGCTCCTCGGCAATGTGGGCGCGCAGCCGGGGGGTGACCGACTGCAGCGGCCGCCCCGCATCGGCCAATATGCCCGACTCGATGATGCGCCGGGCCGAGAACGCGTCGCGTGCGTCCTCCACCGTGGGCTCCACCACATACCAGCCCTTGCGCGGGCGCACCTCCACAAAGCCGCGCGCCTGCAACTGCATCAGCGCCTCGCGCACCAGGGTGCGGCTCACGCCGAACAGGTCGGCCAGCTCCTGCTCGCCCAGGCGCTCGCCGGGGGCGAGTTTCTGGGCCAGGATGGATTCGACCACCTGTTGTGCGATCTGGGTCTGGCTGGTGGTTGGAGTGCTCATGCGGCCGATTGTGGCGCCACTTGGGCCGCTGCCATCTCAGGGGCGGGCTCAATGGGCGCCACGTCCTGCCCGTCCAGCACCGCATGCGCGCGCTCGCGGTCGATGTCGCCCTCCCACGCGGCCACGGCCACCGTGGCCACGCAGTTGCCGATCAGGTTGCCCAGGGCCCGGGCAATGCCCATGAACCAGTCCACCGACAGCACCAGCACCAGCCCGATGGCCGGAATGGCGGGGATGGCTTGCAGCGTGGCCGCCAGCACCACGATGGCCGAGCCCGGCACGCCGTGCGCGCCCTTGGACGTGACCAGCGATATCGCCAGAATCGTCAGCAGGTCCGCCATCGAGATCGGCGTGTTGGTCGCCTGCGCAATGAACACGGCGGCGAGGGTGATGTAGATCGAAAACGCGTCGAGGTTGAACGAATAGCCCGTGGGGATCACCAGCCCCACCGTCGAATCGCGAATGCCCATGTGCTTGAGCTTGGCCATGATCTGCGGCAGCACGCTGTCCGACGAGGTGGTGGCAAACACCACCGCCAGTTCCTCGCGCAGGTAGCGCAGCAGCTTGAACAGGCTGAAGCCCGACACCCGCATGATGGTGCCCAGCACCACCACCACGAAGATCGCCACCGCTGCATAGAACAGCACCACCAGCATGCCCAGCTGCTTGAGCGAGCCAATGCCGTACTTGCCCACCGTGAAGGCAATGGCACCCAGCACGCCCAGCGGCGCCAGCTTGATGATGATGCCCATGGTCTTGAACAGCACGTGCGACAGGTCCTCGATCAGCACCGTGACCCGCGCCCCGCGCTCACCCAGCATCGCCAGCGCGCAGCCGAACACGATGGAGAACAGCAGCACCTGCAGCACATCGCCATTGGCAAACGCGCTGACCGCCGTGTTCGGGATCAGCTTGAGCAAAAAGTCGGTGAATCCGCCCCCCGTCAGCTTGCCCGCGTTCTCCACATAGGCGCCCATGGCCTTGGGGTCGAGCGCCCTGGGGTCCACGTTCATTCCCACCCCAGGCTCGAAGATAAAGGCCAGCGCCAGCCCCAGCACCAGCGCCACGGTGGTCACCACCTCAAAGTAGATCAGCGACTTGATGCCCACCCGGCCCACGCGCTTGAGGTCCCCCGTGCCCGCGATGCCATGCACCACCACGCAGAACACAATCAGCGGGATCAGCATCTTGATGAGCTTGATGAAGCCATCGCCCAGAGGCTTGAGGGCAATGGCGGTGTCGGGCCACACCAGGCCCACCACCACGCCGGCTATGAGGGCCAGGATCACCTGGCCAAAGAGGGATTTAAAAAACCGCAGCATGCCCCGTCTCCTTCAGTTGTGTCTTGAAAGCAAATCTTGCATACAAGAACTGTAGGCAAGTTGGAGCGGGCGCGTATGAGGGTATGCCCGGGGTTCCACCTCGTGATGTGAGTGGCCCTTATGCGATTTCACCTAAGATGACGGGGGAATAAATTTGGGCAATGGAGATGAGAATGAATAAAGCGAAGATTGCATCTATTTATAAAAAGCTTATAAGTGAAAAGCGTAGGCGAAAAACGACTGGTCCAAAAGGAAGGACTTTAGCTTTGCAGGCTGCAAGTGATAGGGGGCGTCTACTTTTCTCGGCAAGTTTCCGTAGGTTGCAGTTAAAAACACAAGCGTTTCCTCAGGAGTCGAATGCCGCTGTCCGTACGAGGCTAACTCATTCGCTTGAAGTTGCCTCTGTCGGAACGTATATCGCCGAGGGGGTTGCTCAAAGACTTCTAGCAGATGGATTGTTAGGGCGGCTGAATGACCCCAAAAGCCATAATTCAGCAAATGCACTGATTACATTCGTAGAAGTTGCTTGTTTGATGCATGACTTGGGTAATCCGCCATTTGGACATTTTGGCGAGGAATCGATTCGTGAGTGGTTTTCATCTCGCCAATATCAATTTAAAAGTAGGTTGAATGATGATGAGCTTTTTGATCATCTATTCAAGGATTTCCTGTATTTTGATGGTAATCCTCAAGGGTTTAGAATGGCGACGCGCCTACAGTGGGTTGGGGACGAGTTTGGATATAATTTGACCTTGACCCAACTCGCGGCTACGCTAAAATATCCATGGACGCCAGATAAGGTTGGTGAGAAAAAAGATGGGTCGAGAATTAAAAAGGCAGGAGTTTTCTTCTCTGAAGCTGATATTCTTACTGAAGTGCAGAGAGGACTCTCGTTAAATCCGGAGGCTAGGCATCCACTGACCTACTTGATGGAGGCGGCGGATGATATTTCATATTGTTTGAGTGATATTGAGGATGCGTTAGAAAAGCGAATTATTAGAAATGATGATGTAATTAAAGCTCTCCGAGAAGCGCTTTCCAAAGTTGGCTCGCGTCAAGCAAAGGCAATGCTTGGTGCTATTCCCCAGGCTGGAAAAGTTGGCGATGACTCTGGATGGTTTGTAAGATTTAGGACTACCACAACAAATGAGCTGGTGAAGAGGGCCTGCGAGCTATATGGAACCCATCATGATGATATATTGCGAGGGGAGTATTTTCAGCTCTTTGAGCGTTCTAGAGCCGCAAATGCGCTATTGGAAGTTGTTCGGCAATTTTCAAATGATCACCTATACACGTGTTCTGTGGTCAGAGAAAGGGAATTGGTAGGTTTTCAAGTGGTCTCAGGAATTCTTGATAAGTTCAGTTTATTGCTTGATTTATCAACCTATGATGCTGTCGCATTACTTTGTCAAGATTCACCTGGCAAAGTGAACGGCGCCGCACTTGCATGCACCCTTAAAAGCTTGCTTCCCAAGAAGCACCTTAAAGTCTATCAGCATGAGGTCAAGCGATTAAAGACGCTGGACCTTTCTCGAGAGAAGCTAGACGTCCTTGAATGGGCTGCGAGAGCGCATCTGATTGTGGACTACCTTGCAGGGATGACCGACGAATTCTCGATTATAATGTATCGTCGCTTTTATGGTGGGGGGGCTCATCAGTTATGATTAAAGCCTATGCTTCGCATCCAGTTAACCTGGTTCCGCAGTGGGTAAATGCTCTTGGGGATGGTGAGTGGATTGCGTCATTTTCCTGTTATAAATACGTTCCTCAGACAATCGTCGATAAGAGGGAGCGTTTTAAAATTCCGATTGCTCGGATTACACCTCAGTGGCTTGAAGCAAAAATTGCCGAATTGCCAGCTGATAGTGAACTTGCTCTAGATTCTGTATTAAGGTTTGGTCGGCATGAAATGCATATTCCGATGGTGGATTTTGCTGCTGATCTGTGTAGGCGCAAGGAAGTCATTGCTTGGGTCGCTGAAAATTTGAATTTCGAACTGCAGCTTTTTTCTAGCGGGCGCTCATATCATGCATATGGTATTAAGCCAGTCTCACGAAAGAAGTGGGTGCATTTGATGGGGTTGTTGCTGCTCGCGAATATGCCGGATAAGCCCGCACTTATCGATACGAGATGGGTTGGGCATCGATTGCTTGCCGGATATTCTTCATTAAGATGGAGTCTCAATTCTTCACACTACTTGTCGATTCCTACTTCATTGCTGCCTGGCAAGAAAAGGGAATGAATTTTAAAAATTCATGCCATTTTTGATGGTTTGAAAATTCCAAGGACATGTGCGGGAGCTTCGATTGTCGATCATAGGCCGATATGCGATTCATATCGAAAGTGTGGCGATGTCTAATCGAGAGTCTGACCTATTTGAAACTGGGGTGCGCTTCTTGTGCAGCCTTGGCTGGCACACTCGTGGATTTCGAACGGGCCTTCGATTAGATCTGTAGAGATTATTGGCCATGCTCAGCAGCGCCGTGGTTTTCTGGCTACTGTTCGCAGGCCGTGCGGTCCGCTATGGGGGGCTTATTATGGCCTGCTGAGAGACGAAATGATGGTGCCTAACTGGGCTCTATTGCTCCTACCCGCGCTTTTTCCCGTCTCGCTGGCGCCCTGACGAAAATGGAGGCCGCATTTCCATTCGCAGCGGTGGCGGCGCAATCAAAAAGGCCGCGCCCTGTGAGGGTGCGACCTTTGCCACGTAATGGTCCATCAAACGGGCCAACCATCAATCAATACCCCAACGTCTTCCCATCCGGATTCCGCGGATCCGAGTACCCATACAGTGCACCGCCCCACAGCTGAATTGTCTGCGTACGCCCCATTGACGGCTTCACCGCGATGTTGTGCCCACGTTGCTTGAGCAATGCCAGGGTGGCGGGCGACAAGCCCTTTTCCACGCGCCAGTTCATCAGACGTCAACTGGTGGTGCACACGCGGTGCGGGAGCGGCCTCAGCGGGGTTCATGCCAAAGTCGATAGTGTTTCACTACCGTCATCAGCACGGTGGTGATGGTGCGCGCGCCACCGGGGCTGCCGTTGACCAGGGTGGGCGTCAACGACGACAAGGGGAGCTTCTTGGCGGCCACCTCTTGGCGTCGCGGTTCCTTGCGCTTATGACTCACCTCAAGCGTTGGGGCTGATTAACTCCCACATGAGAAAAATTAAAATAACCCAGAGGTTAAATGCGATCAAGCTCAGTACAGTTATTCATCGCTGTGAAATGACAAAACAGATTGGCATACCGGGACCCGCGCAAGGGGCGGGATCTCTCATGTTGCAGTCTAGTGCCTTCATAAAATAACATCTCACCCGGGCGCAGTAGTATGTCATAGTCTCGACAGTCATTATCTTCAATAGTGAGCGGCCAATCCTCTTCAACATCCTGATCAATATTTATCAAAACACCGATTGTGTGTGTGGCCGCTCTATCCCTGTGGCGCAATAATATGGCCCCTCTTCGATAAACACGAATTCCATATACGTATGTAGGTACTAAAGATGTTTGTGCCCAAGTTTCAACAAGCGGTTTCAGTGATGCCTTGATTTTTTCGCAAAGCGATTCATCAATCGGCACTATTTCACTTTTGCTTTGCAATTTTGATTCGCTGACAATGAGATGGTCGCTGCCAATCTCGGTAGTCGCTTTGTTGATGTTTGCGTGATAATTTGCTGCTATTTCGTGAAATAGTTCTTCTGGAGCTGCACATTTTTTTAAACCAAGGCGAGTATGGGCCTTTATGAAATATTTGGTTGATGTTTCTATTTTTGGTAGATTTTTTTTTAAGCGAAACCATTTCGTGACAATGAATTTCTCGCCATTAATTACGGGCAATCCTTGATGCAGTGAATGTGGATTTTGCGCGCTTTCTTTGTCTAAGTTGTTCCATATCAGAGCTTGCCCTTTGCGGGGCGAGAATTTCAGTCCAAGCGACGGGAAGAAAGTCTCCCCTCCCTCTTCGACATCGTTAAGATACACCATGAATGTGTACGTTCTCTGGCCAAGGCCTCGCGAGTGGATTAAAAGCTCCTCCTCGGAAAAGGAGTCGTGGTGAGCCTTGAACTGTTGGCCAATTCCGTAAAATTGACCTTGCATGAATTCACTATCCTCCGGGTCAAAGTCTAGGATTCTCGACATTCGCAAGTCGATCTGGACAGCAAGACTGGAGTCCAGTTCATCTATGTCGCAGCTTTTATTCGTCCGAAAATCCTTGTCCTGTTCATTAAGTGAAGTAAGCTCAGAATTACGAAGGTTTTTGCTTATTAAATCAATGAGGTGTTGGCACTCCGCACTGTTTAAAAAATCATCAAAGACATAAATCTCGGCTTTTGTCGATGCAATTCGCTGACTGTTGGGGATGTAAAGCTCAGCCATGAGCGCCTCCATATACCCCGCTCCTTGAAAGGGCGGGGTGGGTTTTTTAGCTTCTTGGTAGATCTGGATGCCTAAAGTTTATCCCTGCATCCGGTTTCTCCCTGCTATTGGAGGGGATTGAACTTTGTTTGGGTGTCGGCTTCGGCTTAGGCTTAGGAAGCGGCCCAGGAGGAGGAGTACTCATGATAAATCCTTTTTTACCAAGCGATTTCACTAGGCTGCTTGGTTATGCCTTTTTTTTGGTTGTGCAAGCTCAATAATTTTTAGGCCAAGGTAGTCGCCCCCTCAGAAAAATCTTGCCTGTTATTTCTTCCAGTTTTGCAACAATTTGATTTAATTTAGAGAAGGCTGTAATTGAGTTGCTGTCGATGAGAATTATTCTTGCCAAAACCTCGAGGGCGTCTATATTACGGCCACTTTCAAGTGAGTAATTTCGATAATAAAGCTCGCCGTCAAATTTAGACCACCAAGATTCGTCAAAGCCATCCGGCAATTTTGTCGATTCAGATGCAATAACCTTTCGGATTACAGCCGTACGTGTGGAGTTGGGCGGTTTATTGATTGATTTTCCAAGGTAGGCATTCAAGAGAAAATCTGAGAAATTTTCACCCGTAGCCATCTCATAGGCTACAGGCATAACGCCACCCATTCTTCGCGCATTCACCTCAATAAGAATGGGGCCGTTAGAGGTCCATGCCATTTCAATGTCGAAAACACCAATGTCAAGGTTCAATGCTACGCATACTGATGCAGCGTATCTCTCGCATTCCTCCGTGACTCTAGGGTTTTCGATAAATGGAATAACTGATCCAAAGCCTGAGCATGGCGCGTCATCGGAAACGCTGCCCAACGCGACCGAAACTGGTACCAAGCAACCAAGAGAAGCTGCTATAGAAACAGACATCACTGGTCCTTCGAGCCATTCCTCACATATAAAACCATTTTTTAATGACCAAGTGCTTTCGGAAAAAATATTATCGACCATATATTCTAACTCTTCAGCTACCCTGATTCTTTCATCACTAGACAGGATTTTGAAGCAAAGCCAACTTTGGTGCCCGCTGCATGGCTTTACGATGCAAGGGTAGCCGATACTTTCCGCAACCTCTAGGACTTCTTGAGGTTTCTCAAAAGTCTCCATTCTCGGCATTCGAAACCCCAACTCACCCATACGTCGGCGCATGGCAGCTTTGTTTCGGGCAAAGTTAACTCCAACACACGATGTAAATGGGATATTTAATTTTTCAGCGACTGCCGCTAAAACAGGAAGAATCGCATCATTGGATGTAAGCAATGCTGTGGAGTCAGATAGATGAATTTTCTGGATCGAATTTGAAAGATCCAGCAGGTGGGAGGTATTGGCTGTGATGTGACCATCCACACTCTCCCGTATCATCGGGTAGGCATGCGCATACCGCTCAGATTGGATCGCGATTGCTTGCATGCCGCGCTCTCGGGCTCTGCTGATTGTTTTAATCCAAGTAATATCTGGGTCAACAAAAATTGCATGTGGCATAAAGTCAGCCCTGCGCTGGATTTCGTACAAAGAGCATGCTCCCAACTGAAGAGTCGGGTGGAGCGCACATGTCAAGCAATTGCCATCCCCACTTCGCAAAATCCGTCGATGGCACTAACTCTCTCCACATTGCATGAAGCCCGAGCGGCATTCTCGGTGCGAAAAAAGCGTCAGGAGCCGTTTCCGCTACTCGCGCGGAGATTTGCGCCTTTTTTTGCACCAATGTGGCAACTACGATCATCGAGGCACCCGTGTAGTCAAACTGACAGCCATCTTCATTAAATACTTCGAGGTGCGAAAATCCAGTCTTTTTCAGAATTTTCCTACACAGTTCAGCAGATTCTGCATGGCAATCCACTGAAATAACTTTGCAGCCAAGCTGTTTGTGTAGAAAAACCTGAGTCTGTGGTAGCGCACCACCGCCAACAATTACAACAGCCCCGGACATAATCTTTGATAGATTATTGCTTGCTTTCCAATTTTCAAGCTGCATGTGGAGAAGACGAGAAAATCCTTTATTAACCCATGATCCTTCAAATGGATCCTCTTGATTGTCACTAGCCAAAAATCGCTGAGCAAGAGCAATCTCAGTCTTTTGATGCATCTCTGCATTCAAGGCAATCAGGGAATCTCTTAAACTTATTGCATCGGCACAGCCAAGAATTGCGTCAGTATCCTCAATTGATGCTGCATCAAGACACAAAAGAATCCGATCATGCACATTTCTAACACGCTCATTGACCATGCTCAAAGCTGAAAAATGCGACGCTTCCTGCAAAAGGGTCTCCAATTCGACAAGCGTAGATCTTGCAGTGTTAGACAAGGTACTATCATTCTTCATAGTTCTCCCTCTATTCGCTATGAAATTCGAATGGATGTGAGGAGACACCGCTCGGAATGCTGATCGGCGGGAAATCCTTTGACATCCTAGTCACTACACCGTATAAAATCAACGACTTACGGGTGGCAGCGTGAGATTTAAGCGGTTTTTCAACAAGATTGATAATTTGCGTAACAGTCTGCCGGTGTACAAGGGAAAAGTCTAGAAAAAACTTCCTCGCAGCCAGTCACTCGAATAGTTCTGATGCATCATCTATCGCACATTCCTAGCATGCCATCAAGATGGTCGCTCTACCTTGCAGACGATGAGTTAGTCGTGCTATGAGTTTCTTCAGAGGCTTTGAGAATCCTCGGCGGCAGGAACTGGCATTGCTGTGGTCGTGGTGACGGCAACAAAAAAAGCCACACCCTGTGAAGGGCGCGGCCTTTTTGCTTGGGTGCTGGCCCGCTAGGCAGGCTACCCATCAACCATCAATACCCCAACGTCTTCCCATCCGGATTGCGCGGATCCGAGTACCCATACAGCGCGCCACCGCGCAGCTGAATCGTCTGCGTGCGCCCCATCAAAGGCTTCACCGCGATGTTGTGGCCGCGCTGCTTGAGCAGTGCCAGGGTGTCGGGCGACAGGCCCTTTTCCACGTGTAGTTCGTCCGGCGTCCACTGGTGGTGCACACGTGGTGCGGCGGTGGCTTCGGCGGGGCAGGTTCACGTCCTGTCCGGACCACAAGGGGGACGAGTCAAACGAGCCATGAGTCAGCCGCGCAGGAAGTCGTCTCTGGCACCTTTTATTGAAACACGCACACGCCCGATGACTGGCTTTTGGCCTGGTACATTGCGGTGTCTGCGGCGCGCAGGTATTCGTCCACCGTCGCCAGCCTGGATGCACTGCTGACAAGTCCAATACTCGCGCCACTGATCACGGTGTGTTCGCCGACCACATAAGGCGCTGCGAGGGCGGCGGCGATCTGTTGAGCGCGGTTGCTGGCTTCAGCGGGATCAATGGACTCCAACAGCACATTGAATTCGTCGCCACCCATGCGGGCGACCAGATCAACCGCCCGCACGCAGGATTCGAGCCGCCGCGCCACCTGCTGCAACAGCCGGTCGCCCACATGATGCCCGTAGTTGTCATTGACGGCTTTGAACCCGTTGAGATCCAGCAGCAGCACGGCGAACATGGTGGTTCCATCGCGTGTTGGCACGCCATCACCATTCGCAGCCTCGTTCTGGTGCAGCGCCATGAGATTCGCGAGGCGATCGCGGAACAACGGCCGGCCGGGCAAGCTGGTCAGCGCATCGTAGGAACTGCCACGGTCCGCCAGATCGCTCAACGAGCCCGCCATGCGCACCGCAACGCCGTCTTCAAACTCGGCGAGCCCGCGCCAATTGACCCACACCAGCCGTCCAGCCGCGTGGAACGCGCGGAAATCCACCGAAAAGTTCGGGCTGTTCCCCGACAGATGCCTGTGGTAGGCCGCCTGCACGCGCACGCGATCTTCGGGATCGATGAGTTGCTCCAGAAAGCTCCAGCCACCGTCGTGTACAAGATCGCCGCTACCCAGCCCGACGATCTGGTGAAAGCGCCCGGACACATGCAGGGCGTCAGTTCGCAAGTCCCAGAACCAGATGCCGTCATTGGATCCAAGGGTCGCCAGCGAATAGCGGTTTTCGGAGCGCAGCAACTCAAGTTCGGTGTTCTTCTGCTGGGTGACGTCGATCATCAGGCCGATCATGCGGTTCGGCCGCCCCGGCTCGACCACTGCGCGGCACAGATCGCGCACCCACACGACCTTGCCCGACTTGGCAATCAGTCGGTAGTTCATCTCGTAGGCATGGCTGTGCGTGGCGTTGTAGGCGGCATCGTCGATCACCAAGGCCGCCTCCAGGTCGTCGGGATGCACATGCGCTCGCCAAAAGCCCGGGTCAGACCGCCACTCCTCCACGGAGAAACCGAACAACCGTTCGACCTGCGGGCTGAGGAAGGTATTGCCCACGCCGATTTCAGCCTCCCAAACTACGCCATCAATGGTTTCCAGCAAGCGCAAAAAGCGCTGGCGGACCTCCACCAGCACCTGCTCGGTGACCTCGGTAATCTCGATCAGGACACCCTGGCGGCTGATCACCCGCTCCGCTGCATCCGTCTCCGGGTGGAGTTTCAGTCGCACCCAGCGATAGCTCGCGTCGGCAAATCGCAACCGGAACACCGGCATGCCCGAGCGCATGGTGCCAATGTCGCCGGGATGCACAAATTCAAGCAGAGACCTGCCGAGCGCTGCCTCCACCGAATGGCCGGTGAGCGTTGTCCACGCCGGATTCAGGTAAGTGATCTCCCACAGCGCATCGGTCTGCACCACCGCCTCGGGTAGCAGTTGCAACAGTTTTGCGGACGGCGTGAGAGTGGTAGGCATGCGGGGCTGTCGCAAAAAGGGAGTCAGGTGAAACCAACGGATAGGATAATCAACCACACCAGATCAAGTATGGCAGGGGTTTTGGGCAGGCTCGTGCCATAAACCACTGACGAGTCGTTAGGGCCTGTTCGCACTAATTTCGGGGATAGCGAAATTCGTGTGAACAGGCTTTGAATTACTGAGAAGCGGTCGGTTGCGCGGTACCAGTTGGGTCGCGAAATGATATGGCAGCAGTACCTTCTCCAGCGCCAGTCGGGCCGGGGTAAGTCCAAGCGCCTTGCAGTCGCTTGCTCTCCGGCTTTTTGCCGATGCTGGCCATCACCATGGGCTTCTGCCTGGTTTTTTGCGTTCTGCGCCGTCCGCTACGGTGATGATTTTTGGCACGGCCTGATGAGGCGATAAAGCCGGCACAGGCGCTACAAAGACAAAGGCCGCGTCCCTGACAGGGCGCGGCCTTTGTTCGTTGGTGCCTTGTTGGCTGAGCTATGGATCAACCATGACGGGCCTGCGGCGCGGGCCCGTCAGACCATGCATCAATACCCCAACGTCTTCCCATCCGGATTGCGCGGGTCCGAGTACCCGTACAGCGCACCACCCCGCAGCTGAATCGTCTGCGTACGCCCCATCGACGGCTTCACCGCGATGTTGTGGCCGCGCTGCTTGAGCAGTGCCAGGGTGTCGGGCGACAAGCCCTTTTCCACGCGCAGTTCGTCCGGCGTCCACTGGTGGTGCACACGCGGTGCGGCGGCGGCTTCGGCGGGGTTCATGCCGAAGTCAATGGTGTTGACCACCGTCTGCAGCACCGTGGTGATGATGCGCGCGCCGCCGGGGCTGCCGGTCACCAGGGTGGGCTTGCCGTCCTTGAGCACCAGGGTGGGGGTCATGGAAGACAGGGGGCGCTTCTTGGCGGCCACCGCGTTGGCGTCGCCGCCGACCAGGCCGTAGGCGTTGGCCACGCCGGGCTTGGCCGAGAAGTCGTCCATCTCGTTGTTGAGCATGATGCCGGTGCCCTTGGCGACGATGCCGCTGCCGAAGTTGGTGTTCAGCGTGTAGGTCACGGCCACGGCGTTGCCGGCCTTGTCCACCACCGAGTAGTGGGTGGTCTGGTCGCTTTCGTACGGCTGGGGCTGGCCGGGCTTGATGCTCTTGCCGCTGCGTGCGGTGTTGGCGTCGATGCCCTTGGCCAGTGCGGCGGCGTAGCGCTTGGAGGTCAGGCCCTTGAGCGGGATCTTCACGAAGTCCGGGTCGCCCAGGTACTCGGCGCGGTCGGCATACGCCAGCTTCATGCTCTCGGCCATGTAGTGGATGGTCTGCGCGCTGTTGGGGCCCCACTGGGCCAGGGGCAGGGGCTCCAGCATGTTCAAGATCTGCACCAGGTGCGGACCGCCGGAGGAGGGTGGCGGCATGGTCACGATCTCATAGCCGCGGTAGGTGCCGCGCGTGGGCACGCGCTCGGCCACCTTGTACTCGCGCAGGTCCTGCAGCGTGAGGGCGCCGGCGTGCGGGGCCATTTCGGCGGCGATCTTCTGGGCGATCTCGCCTTCGTAGAACGCCTTGGCGCCCTGCTGGCCAATGAGGCGCATGGACTGGGCCAGGTCTTTCTGTACCAGCGCGTCGCCCACCTTCAGGGGCGCGCCGTTCTTCCAGAAGATGGCCTGGGTGGCGGGCCACTTGCCCATGTTCTTCTTTTCCTGGTCCAGGATCTTGGCCAGCGTTTCGCTCACGGGGAAGCCCCGGTCCGCCAGCTCGATGGCGGGGGCAATCACGCGCGACAGGGGCAGGGTGCCCCAGGTCTTGAGCGCATGCTCCATGCCGGCCACGGTGCCGGGCACGCCCACGGCGTAGTGGGTGTACAGCGACTTGCCGTCCACCACGTTGCCCTTGGCATCGAGGTACATGTCGCGCGTGGCCTTGTTGGGCGCCACTTCGCGGAAGTCCAGGGCCACGCTCTTGCCGGTCTTGGCGTCGTGCACCATCATGAAACCGCCGCCGCCCAGGTTGCCCGCATTGGGCAGGGCAACGGCCAGCGCAAAGCCGATGGCCACGGCCGCATCCACCGCGTTGCCGCCGGCCTTCAGGATATCGAGGCCGATCTGCGAGGCCAGCTCCTGCTCGGTGGCGACCATGCCGTTGCGCGCCACCACGGGGTGGAACACGTCCATGTCGAAGTCATAGGCGGCGCTGGCGGCCTGGGCCGCTGCGGTCTGCTGTACTGCGGCCACTGGCGGGGCCGAAGCCGTAACGGCCGGGGTGGTGCTGCCGCAGGCGGTCAGGCTGGCCAGGGCCAGTGCGACGCTGCTGGCCAGCAAGGTGTGGCGGATGCTCATTGGGTAGGTGCTCCTCTGTTATCGGTCTTTTGGGTGTGTCCGTCCGGGTGTCGGAATGACAAACGGGCGCATCCCTGGTGGAATGCGCCCGCAGCAAGTGTAGGTCGGGTCGGCATGGCGGTTGGACTCCACGCCATGCCGATCTGTAAGCGAGTTATGCGAGCAAGTCCTTCAAGGTGCGCGCGATCACCTTGGTCGCGCGGCGCAGGTCCTGCAGGTCCAGCCGCTCATCGGCGCGCTTGGCATGCGATTCGAGCACGGTGCGCGGGCCGGCGCCGTAGATCACGCCGGGAATGCCGCGTTCCACGTACAGGCGCACGTCGGTGTACAGGGGCGTGCCCAGGGCGGGCACGGGCTCGCCCAGCAGCTCCTGCGCGTGCTTCTGGATGGCATCGACCAGCGGCTTGTTGCCGGCCAGCGGCGTCATGGCGTTGGCCAGCAGCAGGCGGCGAATGTCCACCGAGATGCCGGCGCGCTCGGCCGCTGCCTGCTCGATCACGCGGCGGATGTTGGCTTCCACCTCCACCGGGTTCTCTTCGGGGATCATGCGGCGGTCGAGCTTGAACGTGACCTTGCCGGGCACCACGTTGGTGTTGGTGCCACCCTCGATGCGGCCCACGTTCAGGTAGGGGTGCTTGATGCCGGCCACGTTGGAGGTGACCTTCAAGTATTCCTGGTTCTGCGCGTACAGCGCGTTCAGGATGTGCACGGCGCCCTGCAGCGCGTCCACGCCGGTGTGGGGCACGGCGGCATGGGCCATCTTGCCGTGCACCGTCACCTCCATCTGCAGGCAGCCGTTGTGGGCGGTGACCACTTCGTACGAGAAGCCGGCCGCGATCATCAGGTCCGGCTTGGTCAGGCCCTTTTCGAGCAGCCAGCCCGGGCCGAGTTCGCCGCCAAACTCTTCGTCGTAGGTGAAGTGCAGCTCCACCGCGCCATGCGTTGGCTTGGCCACGGCTTCGAGCGCGCGCAGCGCAAAGGTGAAGCTGGCGAAGTCGCTTTTGCTCACGGCGGTGGCGCGGCCGTACATCTTGCCGTCCACGATTGCGGCGCCGTAGGGGTCGTGCGTCCAGCCTTCGCCGGGGGGCACCACGTCGCCGTGGGCGTTCAGGGCGATGGTGGGGCCCTTGCCGTCACTGCTGCCGAACTTGCGGCGCACGATCAGGTTGGTGATGGACTCCATGCCATAGGCCTGCACGTCGGCGGCAGGCACGGCGTGCTTTTCGGCCTCGTAGCCAAAATCACGCAGCAGCTCGGCCGTGCGCTCGGCGTGGGGCGCGTTGTTGCCCGGGGGCGTGTCGGTGGGCACGCGCACCAGCGCCTGCAGGAACTGCACTTCCTCGTCGAAATGCTGGTCGATCCACGCGTCCAGGGCGCTGTAGGTGGAGGTCAGTGGAGCGGTGGTGGCGGTCATGCGGGGGTTTCCTCGGCGATCTGGTTCAGGACATGCGTGAAGGCGTCCACGGCCAGTTGTATGTCGTTGTTGGTGGTGGATTCGAGCGGGTTGTGGCTGATGCCCGCGTTGAGCCCGCGCACGAAGAGCATGGCCTGCGGCATGATTTCGTGCAGCTTCATCGCGTCGTGCCCGGCGCCGCTGGGCATGCGGAACACGGGCACGCCCAGGGCGTCCACGGCGCGTTCCCAGCGGTGCTGCCAGGCGGGGGCGCTGGGGGCAGCGGCGGCGCGCATCGATTCTTCCAGCGTGTAGCGCATGCCGCGGCGCGCGGCAATCTGGCCCAGTTGGTCGATCACGTCCTTGACCAGCGCATCGCGCTGCGGGTCGGTGGGGGCGCGCAGGTCCAGGCTGAACTGGCAGCGGCCCGGCACCACGTTG
Source organism: Acidovorax sp. (assembly GCF_034519795.1). Lineage (GTDB taxonomy): Bacteria > Pseudomonadota > Gammaproteobacteria > Burkholderiales > Burkholderiaceae_C > Acidovorax. Next base: position 399,952 of record NZ_JAXHOB010000020.1, on the reverse strand, counting down.
ATGGAGCCGCCGGGCACATTGAGCAGCCCGATGGTGCCCACCGAGTCGCCGTCCTTCGCGGCGCGCTGCTCGATGTACAGGGCCAGCTCGGCCACGGCCACGGCGGCGTCGCGGCGGCGGTCCATGGGGGTGGTGCCGGCGTGGCTGGCCATGCCGACCATCTCGCCGATGTAGCGCACGCCGCCATTGATGGAGGTGACCACGCCCAGCGGCAGGTCCAGCTCGTTGAGCACCGGGCCCTGCTCGATGTGCACCTCGATGAAGCCCAGGTACTGGGCTGCGTCGCGCTGCAGCTTGGGGATGTCGGCGATGCACAGGCCGGCATGCTCCATGGCGGCGCGCATGGTCACGCCGTCGGCGTCCTTCTGGTCCAGCCAGGCGGGGTTGAAGTGGCCGATGAGCGCGCCCGAGCCGAGGAAGGTGGCCTTGTAGCGCTGGCCTTCTTCCTCGGCAAAGCCGATGACCTCGATGCCGAAGGGCAGGCGCTTGCCGGCGCGGTGCAGCTCGCGCACGCAGGCCATGGGCACGAAGATGCCCAGGCGCCCGTCGTACTTGCCGCCGTTGCGCACCGTGTCGTAGTGCGAGCCGGTCATCAGGTACTTGGCCTGGGCTGCACCGGGGGCAGGGTGGTAGCGGCCCACCACATTGCCCACGGCGTCGATCTCGACTTCGTCGAAGCCGCAATCACGCATCCAGTGGCTGATGCGCTGGGCGCAGGCGCGGTGCGCGTCGGTGAGGTAGGTGACGGTGAGCTGGCCCTTCTCGGCAAAGCCGGGGTCGGAGTGCTGGGCCAGGGTCTCCTGCCAGTCCCACACGTCGTTGCCCAGCACGGGCTCGGCGCCGAACTTGTCGTTCAGGCGGATCTCGGCAATGCGGTGGATGTTGCGCAGCGCCTCGGCCAGCTCGAAGTCGGGGTGGTTGTCGAGCCGGCGCGCAAAGGTGGCGATGATCTCCTGCCGTGGCAGGCCCGCGCCGCGCGGCCCGCGCACCGCCAGGATGAAGGGGAAGCCGAAGCGCGTGTTGTAGTCCGCATTGAGCTGCTGGATGCGCGCGAACTCCTCGGGCGTGCACTGGGCCAGGCCCGCCTTGCTCTGCTCGTTGGTCGATTCGGCCGTGAGGCTGTTGGCCACCATGGCCTTGCCCGCGAGCTCGGGGTGGGCGCGGATCAGCGCCAGCTGCGCATCCTGCGGCGCGGTGCGCACGGCGTGGGCCAGCGCGTGGCGCAGGTGCGCCAGCGAGCGAAAGGGGCGCTGGGCCAGGGCCTGCTCGGCGATCCAGGGCGAGTGCTCGTACACGCCGTCCAGCCATTGCAGGGCATCGGCCGGGGTGGCGGCGTTGAGTTGGTCAAGGGTGAGTGCCATGGTGGTCAGGCCTTGCTGCTGGTGACAGCGGTGTCGTTGAAGGGGTGTACCTGGGCCCAGTGGCGCGCGATGTCGACGCGGCGCGCCACCCACACCTTGTCGTGCCGGGCGATGTGGTCCAGAAAGCGCTGCAGCGCCGTGATGCGGCCGGGGCGGCCGAGCAGGCGGCAGTGCATGCCGATGCTCATCATCTTGGGCGCGTTGTCGCCATCGGGGTCGCCTTCGGCGTACAGGGCGTCGAAGGTGTCCTTGAGGTATTGGTAGAACGGGTCGGCATGCGAGAAGCCCTGGGGCAGGGCAAAGCGCATGTCGTTGCAGTCCAGCGTGTAGGGCACGATGAGCTGGGGCGCCACGCTGCCGTCGCTGCGCTGCACCTTCATCCAGAAGGGCAGGTCGTCGCCGTAGTAGTCGCTGTCGTACTCGAAGCCGCCGAAGTCGGCCACCAGGCGGTGGGTGTTGGGGCTGTCGCGCCCGGTGTACCAGCCGGTGGCGCGCTGGCCGGTCATGCGCTCGATGATGGCCATGGCCTCGGCCATGTGGGCGCGCTCCACCTCTTCGGGGATGTGCTGGTAGTGGATCCACTTGAGGCCGTGGCAGGCGATCTCGTGGCCGGCCTGCACGAAGGCCTGGGTCAGCTCGGGGTGGCGCTGCAGCGCGCTCGACACGCCGAACACGGTGAGCGGCAGGCCGCGCTTGTCAAACTCGCGCAGGATGCGCCACACTCCGGCACGCGAGCCGTATTCGTAGATGCCCTCCATGCTCATGTGCCGCTCGGGGTAGCTGGCGGGGTTGAACATTTCCGACAGGAACTGCTCGGAGCCCGCGTCGCCATGCAGGGTGGCGTTTTCGCCGCCCTCTTCGTAGTTGAGCACGAACTGCACGGCAATGCGCGCCTGGCCGGGCCACTGCGCATGGGGCGGGTTGCGGCCGTAGCCGACGAGGTCGCGGGGGTAGGGTTGGGTGGCGTCGTAGATCATGGTGTCAGTGGACTTGCGAAGCGGTCACGGGGGCGAGCGCCATGGCCAGGTCGCTGGCGGGGCGCTTGCGGTCGAAGGTCAGGCTGGCCTCGACATGTTCGAGGTGCGACTGCATGAGGGCCACGGCATGGTCTTCATCGCGCTCGGCCAGCGCCGTCACGATCTCGCCATGCTCTTCGTGCGAGTGCTCGGCGGCGCTGGCCGACTGGTACATCAGCGTGATCAGCGCGCAGCGCGAGATCAGATCGCCCAGCAGGTGGGCCAGCACCTCGTTGCCCATGAGCTCGGCCATGCGCACGTGAAAGTCGCCCAGCAGCTCGGTGCGGCTGCTGGCATCGGCCGTGCCCATGGCGGCCTTCTCGCTGGCCACATGGGCACGCAGGGCCTTGATCTTGGCGGGGGTGACGCTGCGCACGAAGGCGCGGGTCATCTCGGTCTCCAGCATGCGGCGCACGGCGAACACCTGGCGCGCCTCTTCGACCGACGGGGTGGAGACGAAGGCACCGCGCGCGGGCTCCAGCGTGACCAGCTTGTTCTGCGCCATCTGGAACAGCGCCTGGCGCACCAGCGTGCGCGATACGCCAAAATGGTCGGCAAGCTTCTGCTCGGCGAGCTTGGTGCCCGGCTGCAGGCGGTGTTCAACGATGGCGCGGGTCAACGCCTCGACGATGGCACTGGTGGATGAAGATTCCATGGCGACATGATAGGAGGATTGGCCAAAAGTGTATACACTTTTAGTCTACAGGTCGCATTTTTACGGCCTCCATCCTTCAGGAGATTCCCTATGGGCTTGAGCACACATGTTCTGGACACGATGCACGGCTGCCCCGCCGCCGGCATGGAAGTGGCCCTGTATTCCACCCACGGCGACGCCGCCACGCTGCTGCAGCGCCTGGTGCTCAACCACGACGGCCGCACCGATGCGCCGCTGTTCGACAACGCCAGCCTGCGCGCTGGCACCTACCGGCTGCGCTTCGACGTGGCGGGGTACTTCAAGGCCAAGGGCGTGCAGCTGCCCGAGCCGAACTTTCTGAACCAGGTGAACCTGGACTTCGGCATTGCGCACGAAGACCAGCACTACCACGTGCCGCTGCTGGTGAGCCCGTGGAGCTACTCGACCTACCGGGGCTCCTGATTAATTCTTGATCAGTCCTGGCCTTCGGTGAGGGTGTCGAGCTGGAACTTGCCGCTCTTGTGCCACAGCCAGGTGTCGGTGTAGGTGACCTTGCCCAGGCGGGTGGGCACGGGGAACGGGGCGGCGGCCCGCACGGTGCGCTCGATCTCCTTGACCACCTCGGGCGCATGGCGCGGGGCGCGCAGCCAGTTCAGCCGCGAGACCTTGCCGGTGCGGTCGATGTCCACTTCGAGCACGCCAATGGCATACAGATGCGCAGGCAGCCGGCCCTTGAAGATGCGCTCGGCGTTCAGGCCGTAGACGTGGGTGGCACCATCTTGCCGGTAGGCGCGGGGCGTGGCGGCGGCAGAGGCCCGGGCGGAGCCGGCAGAGGCCGGCACGGGGCCCCGGACGGTGGAGGTATCGGTGGTGGTGCTGGTGGGTGGGCGGCTCTCTGGCGCCAAGGGGGGTTCTGGAGTGCCTTTGCAGGCTGCGACCAGGGCGGCGCCCGCGGCCATGATGCCTGCCAGCAGCCAGTGGCCGCGCTTGCCGGGGTTGCTTGGGGGCGGGGTAACGGACATGGTGGGCTTTGTGTAGGTGGCTACGGCCGCTGCAATAGGCAGTGGCACCGGGCATTTCGAAAGGATGGCGGTGACGGATTTGCGTTTGCTGCTGGAGGGCCTTGCGGCTGCTCCGGCGTGTCTGGTCAGGGTGGAGTCTACCCAAGGGTCCGTGCCGCGTGAATCCGGGGCCTGGATGGCCGTGTTCGCCGACCGGTTGGTGGGCACCATCGGCGGCGGGCACCTGGAGCACCAGGCGATTGCCGAGGCGCGCCGCCGCCTGGCGCTCGCGCAGGCGAGCGACCCCGCACCTGTGCGTTTTGCACTGGGGCCGGCGCTGGGCCAGTGCTGCGGCGGGGTGGTGCACATCGTGTTCGAGCGGGCGTGCGCTGCCGACGTGCCGGCCCTGGCTGCGCGCCTGGCGCCCCGCTTGCACCCCGTGGCGCTGTTCGGTGGCGGCCATGTGGGTCACGCCCTGGCCCGCACGCTGGCGCCGCTGCCCTTTGCGCTCACTTGGATCGACAGCCGCGACGGGATTTTTCCGGACACGCTGCCGCCCAATGTGCACTGCGAGCATTCCGAGCCCGTGCAGATGGCCGTGCCCACGCTGGCACCGGGCTCGCGCGTGCTCATCATGAGCTTCAGCCACGCCGAGGACCTGGACGTGGTGGCCGCGTGCCTCAAGCGCCAGCGCGAGCGCGGCGACCTGCCCTTCATCGGGCTCATCGGCAGCAAGACCAAGTGGGCCACCTTCACCAGCCGGCTCACGGCGCGCGGCTTCAGCCCGAGCGAGCTGGCGCATGTGACCTGCCCCATCGGCGTGCCGGGCATCCCCGGCAAGGAGCCCGAGGTGATTGCCGTGGCGGTTGCGGCACAACTCTTGCAATCAGTGGCGGCAGTGCAGGCTGTGGCAAATCCGCTGCAAGGGTATTCCCAGGCCTGATTGCTACCTTACAGACTGGAATTGAGAACAGTTTTTGCATACACTTTCACCCGGGATCTGGCAGGCCGTTGCGGCACCGGTCCCATGGGTCGCAGCGGTGCCCCGGCAAACCTGGTTTGCCATGGTGCGCGACCCCATCTTCTGCTCAGAGCGCCCGCAGTGGTGAGCAGGTTGTTCAGGCGGTGTGTCCCCCCACGCCGCCAAGGTTGAGAAAAAAATGGAACACTACCTTCTCGACTGGGCCAACCTGCTGTTGCGCTGGGTCCACGTCATCACCGCCATCGCCTGGGTTGGCTCGTCGTTCTACTTCGTCTTTCTGGACAGCAGCCTCACGCCGCCCGAAGACGAGGACCTGAAAAAGCAGGGCGTGAGCGGCGAGCTCTGGGCCGTGCACGGCGGCGGCTTCTACCACCCGGTCAAGTTCGCCGTCTCCCCGCCCGAGCTGCCCAAGCACCTGCACTGGTTCTATTGGGAAAGCTACAGCACCTGGCTCAGCGGCTTTGCGCTGTTCACGGTGTCTTACCTGTGGAGCGCGGGCACCTACCTGATCGACAAGTCGCGCATGGACTGGGCGCCGCCGGCGGCCATTGGCGCGGCGCTGGCCTTCCTGGTCGTGTTCTGGCTGCTGTACGACGGCATCTGCCGCATCTTCGGGCAAAAGAAGAATGGCGACGCCATCGTCGGCGGTCTGGTGCTGGTGCTGGTGTGCATCGCCTCGTGGCTGGCCTGCCATCTGTTCGCCGGGCGCGCGGCCTTTTTGCTGGTGGGCGCGATGATCGCCACCTCGATGAGCGCCAACGTGTTCTTCTGGATCATTCCCGGCCAGCGCACCGTGGTGCGCCAGATCCGCACCGGCCAGAAGGTGGACCCGATCCACGGCAAGCGCGGCAAGCAGCGCAGCGTGCACAACACCTACTTCACGCTGCCGGTGATCTTTGCGATGCTGAGCAACCACTACAGCTTTCTGTGGAGCCATGCGCAGAACTGGCTGGTGCTGATCGTCATGATGTTCGCGGGTGCCGCCATCCGCCAGTTCTTCGTGATGCGCCACGGCTACAAGCTCGGCCGCAACCCGAACCCGCTGCCCTATGCCCTGGTGGGCGTGGTGGCCTTGCTGGGCGCCATTGTCTGGATGCGGCCGGCACCGGTGGCTGCACCGGTGGCTGCCGCCAAGCCGGCGGCGGTTACAGCGCCTGCGGTCACCGGGGCTCCTGCAGCCTCGCAGGCTGCGCCTGCAGCCGCAACCCCGGCTGCAGCAGCCCCCGCTGCAGCGGGCGCCGGTGGCGAATTCGCCGCCGTGCAGACGGTGCTCGAACAACGTTGCTACCTGTGCCATGGCGCCCAGGTGCAGATGAAGAACCTGCGCCTGGATTCGCCGACCCTGGTCAAGCAGCATGCCCAGGCGGTGTACCAGCAATCGGTGGTGCAAAAGCTCATGCCCATGAACAACGCCACGCAGATGACCGACGCCGAGCGCGCGCTGATCGGGCGCTGGTTCCAGGACGGGGCGAAGGTGCCCTGATGCTGCGCTGAGCCCGGCGCAGCCTCTCAGGCTGCGAGCACGCTCTGCAACGCGCGCAGCGCGTTGTGCGGCGGCCCGGGCAGCTCGCCGCCGTGCAGCACCACGCCGGTGGATGCCAGCTTGGCCTCGTGCTTGGCCACGGCGGCCAGGTTGGCCACCTCTTCGGCGTGGCGGTAGATGCCGGGCTGTATGCGCACCGCGCCGATGGCCAGCGTGGTGCACGGAAAGAAGCGGCGCACGCCGTGGCGGTCTTCCGCATGGATGCCGCCTGCCGCGCGCGCGCCGTCGTCGAACAGGGTCAGCGCTTCGCGCGCGAACTCGTCCACGATGTTCTTGCAGCGCTGCAGCCAGTTGCTGCTCTGGAAGATCAGCATGAAATCATCGCCCCCCACATGGCCCACGAAGTCACGGCGTGGATCGCAGTGCGTGGTGGCCAGGCGCGCCACCAGGCGAATCATCTGGTCGCCGCGCCAGTAGCCGTAGTGGTCGTTGAAGGGCTTGAAGTTGTTCAGGTCGGCATAGCAGGCGACGAACTCGGTGCCGCTCTCCAGCAGGCGCTGCATGTGCATGCTGATGGGGATGTTGCCGGGCAGAAAGGTCAGCGGGTTGGCATGGCGCGCGGCCTCGATGCGCGTCTCGGTCACGGCGCGCACCAGCTGGTCGCCGGTGCCCAGGCCCACGTAGCGGCCGTTGTCGGTGACGATGTAGCCGTCGCTCAGGTAGCGCTGGTCCTGCGAGGTGAGGATGCCCACGAGCTGGTCCACGTCGCAGTCGAGTTCCACCACGCGGGGCGTGCTGTTGGCAAAGCCGATGCAGGGCTTGCGGCCATGCACTTCGCGAAAGTACAGCGTGGCGTAGTGGTTCATGAACTGCTGGCGGTTGATCAGCGCCACCGGGCGTGCGCCATCGACCACCGCCAGCGCATGCAGGTCCACCCGCTCCTGCAGCAGGGCGGCCACTTCGTCGTTGGTGGAGGAGGGCGTCACGGTGGGCGCCTGCACCACCAGCAGGCTGCGCAGAATGCCCGGGCGCGCCGTCTGGCCCAGGTGCGGCAGCACTGCCACGCGGCGGTCCTGCAGCACGTCGAGCGCCGGGCCGTCGATCGCTTCGCGCGGGGTGCGGGCAGGGCGGCCCAGCACCCAGCCCTGGCCGTAGGGGATGGCCAGGTCGCGCAGCGCGCGCAGGTCGTCGCGCGTCTCGATGCCCTCGGCGATCAAGGTCGTGCCGAACACGTCGGCAATGCCCTTGATGGCCTGCAGCATCTGCAGGTTCTCGGGGTGCTCGCTGATGTCGTGGATGAAGTAGCGGTCGATCTTCACGAAGTCGGGCTTGACCTCGGACCACAGGCGCAGGCTGGAGCGCCCGTCGCCGAAATCATCGAGCGCCAGGCGCGCGCCGCAGGCATGCACCTCGCGGATGGCCTCGCGCAGCGCCGGCATGTCGGTCACGCGTTCGTGCTCGGTGATCTCGAACACCAGCATGCGCGCGCTCACGCCGAAGCTGCGCACCGCCTCGCCCAGGCGGCGCTCGCCGCACAGCTCCACGGCGTGGACCAGTGCATCGGCGCTGATGTTCACGAACAGCCGGCCGGGGGCACCGTGGTCGCCCCAGTCGCGCAGCGCCGTGAAGACGCACACCAGCTCGAAATCCAGCAGCAGGCCCTCGCGCCGCGCCAGGTCCAGCAGCACGTCGGGGGTGTGCAGGGCCGAGCCCTCGGGGCCCCGGATCAAGGCCTCATGGGCGAAGATGCTGCCTTCGCGCAGGTCCCCGAGCGGCTGGAAAACGCAGTACAGGCCGTCACTGCGCATCAGCCGCGCCAGCGGTCCCGACCCCAGCCGCGCCGCAGGCGACAGCAGCGCCAGCATGCGGTCGAGACGTTCTTGCTTGGGATGCGCCATGGTTGCAATTTGTCACTTCTAGGGGGTCCACCATACCGGCTGGCCGTGACAGTTGCGTTACAGCGGCTTCGGGTTTCCACTGGTTCGCCCGAGGCCGCGCACAATGGGCTCCATGTCCGAAACTTCTTCTTCCCAAGCCGGCGGGTTGCCCGATTTCCACACCGATCCGCGCGGCTTTCTGCGCGGCCTGTTCGACGTTGCCGTGCGCAGCGCCCAGCCCCTGCACGGCATGCGTGCCTGGCTGCCCGCGCCGCCCCGCGGGCGCACCCTGGTGCTGGGGGGCGGCAAGGGCGGTGGGGCGATGGCCCAGGCGCTCGAAGCCCTGTGGCCGCACGATGCGCCGCTGTCGGGCCTGGTGGTCACGCGCTACGGCCACATCCCGCCCCGGCCCGAGGGCCTGGCGCAGCGCATCGAGGTGGTCGAGGCCGCGCACCCCGTGCCCGATGCCGCCGGCGCGGCCGCCGCACAGCGCCTGCTGGACCTGACCGCAGGCCTGACGGCCGACGACCTGGTGCTGTGCCTGATCTCGGGCGGGGGCTCCTCGCTGCTCACCCTGCCGGGCGAGGGCCTGACGCTCGAAGACAAGCAGCGCATCAACCGCGCCCTGCTGGAGAGCGGGGCCGACATCGCCGAGATGAACTGCGTGCGCAAGCACCTCTCGCGCATCAAGGGCGGGCGGCTGGCGGCGGCCTGCGCGCCGGCGCGCGTGGTCACGCTGACCATCAGCGACGTGCCGGGCGACGACCCCTCGGTCATCGCCAGCGGGCCCACCGTGCCCGATGCGACGACCTGCGCCGATGCGCTGGGCATCCTCGCACGCTACGGCATCGCGCTGCCGCCGCAGACCCAGCAGGCGCTACGCGACGGGGCGCTGGAAACCCCCAAGCCCGGCGATGCCGTGTTCGATGGCCACGCGGTGCACCTGGTGGCCACGCCCTGGCAGGCGCTGGAGGCGGCCGCCGCGGCGGCGCGCGCGGCGGGCGTGGATGCCGTCATCCTCTCGGACGAGATCGAAGGCGAGTCGCGCGAGGTGGGCAAGGTGCACGCGGCCATGGCGCGCTCTGTGGCGCGCCGGGGCCAGCCGTTCACCAAGCCCTGCGTCATCCTCTCGGGTGGCGAGACCACGGTCACGGTGCGCCCGCGCGCGCCCGGCACCCCGCGCGGGCGTGGCGGACGCGCCGGTGAGTTCTGCCTGGGGCTGGCCAAGGCGCTGCAGGGCGAAGCGTCGGTCTGGGCCCTGGTTGCCGATACCGACGGCATCGACGGCGTGGAGAACAACGCGGGGGCCTTCGTGGTGCCCGACACCCTGCACCGCGCCCACGCGGTGGGCGCCGACATCGAAGACGCCCTGCAGCGCAACGACGCCTGGGGCTACTTCGCGGCCCTGGGTGACCTGCTGGTCACCGGGCCCACGCACACCAATGTGAACGACTTCCGCGCGATCCTGGTGCTGTAGCTTGCCAGGGCCGCTTGCGCGGCCCTGGGGTCAGAACCTGTGGCGGATTCCCAAGCCGAAGCTGTTGCCGGTGGTACGGGCGGTGATGCGATCGTTCATCAGCATGGCGTACAGGTCTGTGCGCTTGGACAGGAAGTGGTCGTAGCCCAGCGTGAAGGTCTTGCGCGAGACGTCGGTGGCCGTCATTTCGGTCCGGGCCCATGATGCGAGCACCTTGCCGGTGCTGAACACCGGCACGGACACGCCCAGTTGCAGCGTCTTGGCCTTGTTGGCGGTGTTGTCGGCCTTGGCCTGGCCGTAGCTGGCAAACGCCTTGACCACGGTGAAGTCGTAGGCGCCGCCCAGCATCCAGTCGCTCTTGGTGGTGCCCAGGTAGGTGCTGGGCACGGCGGGGTTGCCGACCTGGTCGCGTTCGTAGAAGCCGGTGAGCGTGAGCGGCCCGTTGAAGTACAGCGCGTTCAGGCCGATGTTCTTCTTGCCGTTGTCATTGGCGACCTCGCCCACCTGGTAGTGCGCGTTCACTGTGAGCCCGCCCAGGCTGGGCGTGCTGTAGATGATTTCGTTGGACCAGCCGGTGTCCGAGGGCGTGGTGGCCGTCCAGCCGGTGCCGTTGAACAGAGGCACGTTCATGTGCAGGATCAGCGGCGCGAAGGTGAACGAATCGCCCAGCGGGTTCGACAGGATGGAGGGCAGGAAGTTGGGCGCCAGGCCCCGGCCCACCGTCACCGTGCCGAAGCCGCCCGACAGGCCCACGTTGGCATCGCGCGAGAAGAAGGTGTCGTTCACGAAGCGGCCCTGCACGCCGCTGTCCACCTTGATGAACGAGGTCAGCGCGAAGTTGGCCTTGAGGCCGCCGCCGAGGTCTTCGGTGCCCTTGACGCCGAACCACGAGGTGGTCATGCCGCCGCTGTTGAGCACCGTCGCGCGGCCGGCATCGCCGGCGTTGCGCAGGGAGCCGACGAACACGTCGGTCAGGCCCATCAGCTGGACCGAGCTCTGGGCCTGGGTGGCTGCGCTGGCGCACAGCAGGGCGCCACCGAGTGATAGGGCAATCAGGTTTGTTTTCATTGTGTACTCCTGGGGGTGAAGAAAGGGCCGGAAATCCGGCACAGGGCTCTGGTACCGGCCGCATGCCGCACCATGGTGCGCGGGCGGAACCAGCCGGCCGGGTTTGCAAGTTCCATGCCCCTGGCCGAACAACTGCTTACAGAAAACGGACGCCGGGCCGAGGCCGCGCCTGTGGCGCCGGTTTGATCTTGCTCAATGCGCTCCACGGCACCGCGCGGCACAGTTCGGGCCATGCTGCCCACTTCGCTTTTCTCCCTGCCTGCTCAGGTCCAGATCGCTGCGGCCGGTGACGTGCTGCGCCACCGCCACCAGACCCTGGCCACCGTGGCCCACCTGGAGCGCGGGCGGGTGCTGCTGGGGGTGTGCGAGCACGGCCAGATGCGCCACCAGCTCGGTGTGGTGGAGGCGCCGTTCTGGCTCGACGCTGCCTCGGCGCTGCTGGGCGAGCCCTGCGCCATGGACATGGTGGCCCAGACCCCTGTGCACCTGCGCCATGTGTCGGTGGAGGCCTTTCGCAGCCACTGCGCCGAGCTGCCGCCCGCCGTGCAGGCCCTGCTGCGCAACATGGCCACGGGCTACCAGCAGCAGTCGGGCCTGGCCGTGAGCCGCCTGGCGCAGGACGCCCAGGCGCGCTGCGCCCAATGGCTGCTGCAGAACGCCGAGCCCGACACGGGCGGCGCGATGAGCGTCACCTTGCACCAGCGCAAACGGCTCATCGCCGCCCAGCTGGGCATCGCCCCCGAGACCTTCTCGCGCGTGATGCGCCACCTGCGCGAGCACGGCCTGGTCGCGGGCACCGGCAACGTGCTCAGGTTGCCGCAGCCGATGGCGCTGCAGTCCGTGGCGGGCGGCTGACTCAACTCCACTAGGGTTTTTCCTTGGGGCGATGTGAGGGTTCCACCCAAGCCCGGGCGGGCGGGTGCTGCGTATATTTGTTGGAAGCCCTGTTGTTTCCTACAGCTTCCATGCCTGCCTCCTTCATCGTCCGTACCTGCAGCCCTCCAGACCGGGACAGCGCATGACGCCACCCGCCAACCCCGTCGCTGCTGCGCAAGAGCCTGCCTGGAGCCTGCCGGGCTCTCTGGTGCTGCGGCTGATGGCGGTGGCGGCGCTGGTGATGGTGCTGGCCAGTGCGGCATCGGTGTGGCTGGTATCGCGTGCCGCAGGCCAGGAGGCCATGCGCCGCGTGGTCGGCCAGCAGACCGATGAGGTGGAGGTGGTGGCACGGCTGTTGGCCAGCAAGATCGAGCAGAGCCAGAAGGTGCTGCGCACGGTGGCACAGGGCATCACCCCGGCCATGCTGGAGTCGCCGTCGTCGCTGGACTGGCTGCTGCAGCAGGGCCTGCCCGCGGTGGGCTTCTTCGACGCCCTGCACGTCGCCCGCAAGGACGGTGAGCTGCGTCTCAACATCCGCGCGGGCCAACTGGTCAAGGCGGCCGATCTGGACCCGTCCGAGCGCGATGCCCTGCGCCGCACGCTGATCGACGGCAAACCGCAGGTGTCGGAGTTGATTGCCGGGCGCACCAGCGATGCGCGCATCCTGTTCACGCTGCCGCTGCACAGCGAGGAGGGCGCCGTGCTGGGTGTGGTGGCCGGGGCGCTCAGGCTGCAGTCGCAGGGCCTGCTGCCGCAGTCCATGGCGCTGCCGGCGCGCGATGATTCGCGCCTGGTGGTCTTCACCCGCGACGGCACCATCCTCTCACACACCGACCCCGCGCGCATCATGGGCCAGGTGCGCGACGAGCCGGGCCTGGCCCCCGTGTTCGCCGAGTGGCTGCGCCGTGCGCAGCCGGTGGTCGGGCGCGGGGTCACCGAGGTGCAGCCCGAGCACATCGTGAGCGTGGCCGGCATGCCGCTGCCGCAGTGGTTCGTGGCCCGGGTCAGCAATTCGCAGGCGCTGCTGGCGCCGCTGCAGGGCGCCCAGCGCGATGCCTGGTGGCTGGCCGCGGCGGTGATTGCGCTGGGCGTGCTGCTGCTGGCCGTGGCCATGGCCTGGATGGCCCAGCCCCTGGCCCAGCTGTGGCGGGGCGCGCAGCAGCTGCTTCGGCATGATTCCCGGGGCCCCGTCGAGTGGCCCGGTGGCCGGGGCGAGGTGGGCGCGCTGGTGCGGGTGTTCGACGGGCTGGCGCAGCAAAAGCGCCAGCAGGACCACCTGCACGCGCTGCTGCACGGGCAGTTCCAGGCCATCCTGGAGAACGCCTCGGTGGGCATCGTCATCACGCGCCACGGCATTCTGGAAGTGGTGGGGCGCCAGGCCTGCCTGATGCTGGGCTATGCCGAAAGCGAGCTGCAGGGCCGGCCGGCACGCACGCTGTACGGCTCGGACGCCGACTACGCCCGCCTGGGCGAGCGTGTGCAGTCGGCCTTTGCGGCGCATGGCACCTTCGATGGCGACGTGTGCTTTGTGCGCAAGGACGGCAGCCCGGTCTGGGCCCGCGTGCAGGGCCGCAAGGTGGACTCCGAGGCGCTGGGCGGGGGCACCGTGTGGATGCTGGAGGACATCACCGCCGCGCGCGAGGCGCAGTACCAGCAGGCCTGGGAGCTCACGCACGACGCCCTCACCCAGTTGCACAACCGCTCGGCCTTCGACCACCGGCTGGCCCTGCTGCTGGCCGAGCGCTCGGCACGCACGCGAACCAACGGTGCACCGGGCGCATCGGACGCACCGGTGGACGATGCGCCCGACGACGGGGTGGTGCTGTTCCTCGACCTCGACCATTTCACGCTGGTCAACGACGTGGCCGGCCACGATGCGGGCGACGACGTGCTGCGCCACGTGGCGCGGCTCATCGAGACCCAGGTGCGCCAGGTGGGCTGGTCTGCGCGCCTGGGCGGCGACGAGTTCGCCGTGGTGCTGCCCGGCTGCCCGCTGGCGCGCGGCCAGGCCGTGGCCGAGCAGCTGCGCGCCACGGTGCAGGCCTGGGAGCCGTCCTACCAGGGCCGCAGCTTCACACTGGGCGTGAGCATCGGCCTGGTGGTGCTCGACGCCCACCTGCACGATGTGGCCTCGGTGCTGAATGCGGCCGACATGGCCTGCTACGACGCCAAGCGCGCCGGGCGCAACCGGGTGGAGACGCGCCACGCGCGCGACATGACATCGTCCGGTCGCATGGCGCTGGGGCCGTATTGATGCCCGTCAGCCGCTGACCTTGCCCAGCGCCCGCAGCACGTTCTCGGCCGTGGCGGGCGCGGTCAACTGTACCGGCGCACGCTCGTTCTCGCCTGCGCCGCGCGCAGCCGCCACGGCATTGCGCAACGCCTCGTAAACGCTGATGGCCAGCATGAAGGGGGGCTCGCCCACGGCCTTGCTGCCGCCCACGTTGTCCTCGCGGTTGGCCTCGGGCCACAGGCTCACGCGGAAATGCGCGGGGATGTCGCCCGTGGCCGGGATCTTGTAGGTACTGGGGGCGTGCGTCGCCAGGTAGCCCTTGTCGTTCCACACCAGTTGCTCGGTGGTGAGCCAGCCCATGCCCTGCACAAAGCCGCCCTCGATCTGCCCGATGTCGATGGCCGGGTTGATGCTGTGGCCCACGTCGTGCAGGATGTCCACGGCGATCACGCGGCTCTCGCCGGTCAGCGTGTCGATCACCACCTCGGTGCAGGCCGCGCCGTACGAGAAGTAGTAGAACGGCCGGCCCGTGAGCGTGGTCTTGTCGTAGTGGATCTTGGGCGTGCGGTAAAAGCCGTCGCTCCACAGCTGGATGCGGTTGGCATAGGCCTCCTTGACCACGTCGTCGAAGGCGCGCACCTTCTTGGGCGAGATCACCTGCCCGCCCGCGAACTGGATGGCGCCCGCGCCGCAGCCATCGAGCCCGCAGACATAGGCCGCCAGGTTGTCGCGCACGTGGCGCGCGGCGAACTGGGCCGCGCGGCCGTTCAGGTCGGTGCCGCTCGATGCGGCAGTGGCGCTGGCGTTGGGCACCTTGCTGGTGTCGCTGGCCGTGACCAGCACGCGCTGCAGCGGCACGCCCAGCTCGTCGGCCACGATCTGCGCCACCTTGGTGTGCAGGCCCTGGCCCATTTCGGTGCCGCCGTGGTTCACCTGCACGCTGCCGTCGGTGTACACATGCACCAGCGCGCCGGCCTGGTTGAACAAGGTGGCCGTGAAGCTGATGCCGAACTTGACCGGCGTGATCGCCAGGCCGCGCTTGAGCACCGGGTTGGTGGCGTTCCAGGCCGCGATGGCGGCCTGGCGCTCGCGGTAGTGGGCGTCGCGCTCCAGCTGGGGCATGAGCTCGTGCAGGATGTTGTCCTCCACGGTCATCTGGTAGTGGGTGACGTTGCGGCCCTCGGATTCATCACGGCCGTAGAGGTTGCGCAGGCGCACGTCCTGCGCATCCAGCCCCAGGGCGCGTGCGATGTCGCCCAGGATGGCCTCGATCACGATCACGCCCTGCGGGCCGCCGAAGCCGCGGAACGCCGTGTGGCTCTGGGTGTTGGTCTTGCAGCGGTAGGAGGCGATCTCCACGTCGCTCAGGTAGTAGGCGTTGTCGCTGTGGAACACGGCGCGGTCGGCCACCGGGCCCGACAGGTCGGCCGAGAAACCGCAGTTGGCCGCCATGTGCAGGTTCAGGCCCGTGATGCGCCCCGTGCCGTCGAAGCCCACGTCGTAGCGGTAGGCGAACGGGTGGCGCTTGCCGGTGACCATGAAGTCCTCGTCCCGGTCCAGGCGCAGCTTGATGGGCCGGCCCAGCTTGTGCGCCGCCACGGCGGCCCACACGGCCAGGTGGCCGGCCTGCGTCTCCTTGCCGCCAAAGCCGCCGCCCATGCGCCGGCACTCCACGCGCACCGCGTGGTTGTCGATGCCCAGGGCATGCGCCACCCAGTGCTGCACCTCGCCCGGGTGCTGGGTGCTGGAATACACCCACCGCTGTTTCTGCTCCAGCGGCATGGCATAGGCGATCTGGCCCTCCAGGTAGAAGTGCTCCTGCCCGCCGACTTCGAAAGTGCCTTCCAGGCGGTGCTCCGAGCCGGCCAGGCCGGCCGCAGCATCGCCGCGGCGCACAAAAACGGGGGGCAGCACATAGCTTTCGGCCGCCAGCGCGTCCTGCACCGTGAGCACGGCCGGCAGCGGCGTGATGTCGAGCTTCACGGCGCGCACGGCGCGGCGCGCCTGCATCACCGTGTCGGCCACCACCAGGCCGATCACCTGGCCGATGTGCTGCACCGTGTCCATGGCGAACACCGGCTCGTCGTGCGCAAAGGCGGCCAGCATCTTGTCGCCCGGCACGTCAGCCGCCAGCACCACGCCGCGCACGCCGGGCAGGGCCAGGGCGGCGCTGGCGTCCACGCCGTTCAGGCGCCCGTGGGCCACGGTGGAGAGGATGGGCGAGGCATAGAGCGTGCCCTTGATCTCGGGCAGGTCGTCGATGTAGTGGGCGGCACCGGCCACCTGGGCGCGTGCGCTTTCGTGGATGTGCGAATGGCCCATGGCCCGCAGGGCTGCGGGCGGGGTGGCCGTCAGCGGCGTCGCCACGGGCTGGTCGGCATGCGCATCGGCCTGCGCCACCACCGGATCGTCCACGGCGTCGCGGCTCAGGGGAGAGGGGTCACGCTGGTTCATACGCTGGCCTCCAGTCGGAAATTTTCCACGCTCACCGCGTCCTGGCCCTGGCTTTCGAGCCAGAAGCGCTGCAGCAGGCTGGCCAGCACGGTGCGCCGGTAGGCGCCGCTGGCGCGCATGTCGGAGATGGGGTTGAACTCGGCCTGCAGGGCGTCGGCCGCCTTCTGCACGGTCTCGGCCGACCAGGGCTGGCCGGTGAGGGCGGCTTCGGCCTGCCGCGCGCGTGCCGGCGTGGCGGCCACGCCACCGGCGCCGAGGCTGGCGCGGCGCACCACGCCGGCCTCGATGTCCAGGTTGATGACCAGGCACACGGCGGAGATGTCGTCGTCGAAGCGCTTCGATATCTTGTAGGCCCGCAGGGCCTCGGTCACGCCCGGCCGTGGCACCACGATGCGCACCAGCAGCTCATCGGCCGCCATCACGTTCTGGCGGTAGCCGGTGTACAGGTCTTCCAGTGCCAGCGTGCGCTCGCCGCGCGTGCTGGCCAGCACGACCTGGGCGCGCAATGCGATCAGCAGCGGCATGGAGTCGCCGATGGGCGAGCCATTGGCGACATTGCCGCCCAGCGTGCCCGAGTTGCGCACCGGCAGGCCTGCGAAGCGTGTGGCAAAGCTGTGCAGCTGCGGCCACTGGCGCGTGAGGGCGGCAAAGGCATCGGTCAGCGATACCGCTGCGCCGATGGTGATGCGCTGCGTGTCTTCATCGAGCTGCAGCAGCTCGGCCGTGCGCGTCACGTCCAGGATCTGCGCGTACTGCTTGTGCATCTTGGTGACCCACAGGCCCACATCGGTGCAGCCGGCCACCACCTGGGCACCGGGGTGCGCAGCGCGTGCGGCGAGCAGGGCGGGCAGGGTGGTGGGGGCCAGGTAGGCCGTGCCGTCGGCCGCCGGTGCCTGCAACTGGGCCAGTTGGCGCAACACCTGCGCCTCATCGACGGCCACGGGGGGCAGGGCGGCCATCTGCTGGGCGGCGTCGAGGATGGGGCGGTAGCCTGTGCAGCGGCACAGGTTGCCCGAGAGTTCTTCCTGCGCCAGCTCGCGCGTGATGGGCTGGCCGTGGCAGACATGGTTCTGGTACATGCCGAACAGGCTCATCACGAAGCCCGGCGTGCAGAAGCCGCACTGCGAACCATGGCACTGCACCATGGCTTCTTGCGCGGGGTGCAGGGCGATGGCTTTCTCGGCCGCCGCGGCCGGGCCGGCGGGGCGGATCAGCGGGTCTTCGGCCAGGTCTTCCACGGTCCACAGCGCCATGCCGTCCACCGAGTGGGCCAGGCGGATGCAGCTGTTCACGGCGCTGTAGTGCAGCTTGCCGCCACGCTCCTCGCCCAGCACCACCGTGCAGGCTCCGCAGTCGCCTTCGCCGCAGCCTTCCTTGGTGCCGGTGCAGCCCAGGTCCTCGCGCAGTACCTCCAGCAAGGTGCGGTCGGGCGGTACGTCGTGCAGCGCCGCGGGCTGGCCGCGGCGGATGAAGCGAAGAGGTCGGTGGGTCATCGTCATGCGTGGGGTGCTCAAAAACGGGCAAATCGGTCAGAACCAGAGCGTATGCGCGCCTGCAACAGACCGCATATGCCAGAGCGTATAACGAGGATGCCTGCCGCGCTATGACTGCGCGCCCATCGGGGGCAAAAAAGGCCGCTGCCCCACACCCCGTGGGGGCCGGCCGGCTGCCGTGACACCGGGGCGGCTGGCTACACTGGCGCGCACACCGCACCCTTGCAGCTTTCCACCGTCGCACGCCACCGCGCCCCCTTTCTGCCCATGCCCGCCGCAACGCCTTCCCGCCCACCCGCCGCCACCCTGGACCAGCCGGTGTACGAGGCCGTGCTCGACGCCGTCATGCACGGCCGGCTGCGCCCCGGTGAGCGCCTGGGCGAGCCCGCGCTGTGCGAGCGCTTCGGCGTGAGCCGCACGGTGGTGCGCCAGGCCCTGCACCGGCTGGCCGAGCTGCGCATCCTGGACATCGTGCCCAACAAGGGCGCGATGGTGGCCCGGCCCGGCCCGAAGGAGACGCGCGACATCTTCGCCGCGCGCCGCGTGATCGAGGCCGGCATCGTGCGCATGTTGGCTGCGCGCATCACGCACGGCGAGCTGCAGCGCCTCAAGCAGCGCATGCGCGCCGAGCACGAGGCCCTGCACCAGCAGGACCATGCGCGCTGGGTGGCGCTGGCGGGTGGCTTTCACCTGGCGCTGGCGGAACTGTCGGGCAATGCCGAGCTGCAGCGCATCCTGTCGGAGTTGATGACGCGCTGCTCGCTCATCGTCGCGCTGTACGAGGCACCCGGCGAATCCACCTGCGAGCACGAGGAGCACGAGCAGCTCGTGGAACACCTGGCCCTGCGCGATGGCGCCGCCGCCGCCGACGCCATGGACCGCCACTTGCTGGCGCTGGAGGCGCGCCTGTCTCTGCCGGAAGAGCTGCCGCAGGGCTGATTGCGAAAATCGTATACGATCTGTGCGATGTCGATCTGAATCAACGGCATGTTCTAAAATTTCGTATACGATTTATTCAAGCGCGGCGCCATGGACATCGACTTCTCGCAGATAGACGCCTACCAGCGCTACAAGCTCATGGCCAGCCTGATCGTGCCGCGCCCCATCGCGTTGATCACCACGCTGGGCGAAGACGGCACGGTGAATGCCGCCCCGTTCAGCATGTTCAACATGCTGGGCGAGGACCCGCCGGTGGTCATGGTCAGCATCAACCGCCTGAAGGACGGCCTGCTCAAGGACACGGCGGCCAACATCCTGCGCACCGGTGAGTTCGTGGTGCACATCACCGACGAAGCCATGGCCGCGCAGATGCATGCCTGCGGCGACAGCCTGCCGCCTCACGAGAGCGAGCTGGCGCATGCCGGCCTCACGCCCGTGCCGTCGCGCAGCGTGGCGCCGCCGCGCATCGCCGAGGCGCCCGTGGCCTTCGAATGCGTGCTGCACGAAACGCTGGAGACCGCCAGCCGCTACGTCTTCATCGGCCGCGTGCAGTGGCTGGGCGTACGCGAGGGCCTGGTGGACACCGAACGCTGGCGTGTGCGCCTGCAGGATTTCCATCCCGTGGGGCGCTTCGGCGCCAGCTTCTACGTGAAGACCGGCGAGCGCTTCGCCATCGGCGCGGACACGCCCGCGCAGGCCCGCAGCACCGCCATCGACGAGATCTGAGCGCCATCGCGAGGCGGTAGCCGCACTGCGCGGGGCTTGACCGCGGGCCTGCGGTCCTGCACAGGGATTTCCAGGGGCACGGCGCTGGGGGTGTGCGGTGTACAGTGCGCCGACACTTTTTCCCCCACCCCACCCGCGCCCCCACTCCCCACACCGCGCAGCGCAGCCCTCGCGCACAGCGGCATACGTGATGGCGTATGACAAGAATGCAGGCCCCTGTATGCGAGACCACGCCCTTTTCGACAAGATAGACCTCCATCTCATAAGGGTCTTGCACACCGTGTTGACTGAACGCAGCGTATCGAGGGCAGCCGTCCGCCTGGGCATGCACCAGCCGGCGGTGTCGGCCGCGCTCAAGCGGCTGCGCGACCTGGCGGGCGATCCGCTGCTGGTGCGCTCGGGCGCCAGCATGATGCCCACCGACGCCGCGCTGCGCATGGTGGAGCCGGCGGCGGCCATCCTGCGCTCGGCCGAGGCCCTGTTCTCCGATGCGCGCGGCTTCGATCCGCGCACCGCCACGCGCACTTTCCGCGTGGCCGCCAGCGACTACCTGGACCCGTTCTTCCTGCCCCAGCTCGTGGCGCGCATCAAGGTCGAGGCGCCGATGTGCCCGATCGAGATCCTGCCGCTGTCGGGCGACACGCACTACCACGCCCACCTGGCGCAGGGCGATGTGGACGTGGTCATCGGCAACTGGCCGCAGCCCCCGGACGACCTGCACATGGGGCGCCTGTTCGGCGACGAGGTGGTGTGCCTGGTCAGCCGCGACCACCCCGCCGTGCGCCGCGGCTGGGACGCCGAGAGCTGGCTGGCCGCCGAGCACATCGCCCCCACGCCCACCCACCCGGGGGCGCGCGGCGTGATCGACGTGCACCTTGACGGCCTGGGCCTGGCGCGCAACATCACGGCGCGCTGCGCGCACTTCAGCGCCATACCGCACATCGTGGCATCGAGCTTGCTTGTGCTGACCACCGGGCGCCAGTACTGCGAGCGCTATGTCGGCCACCTGCCGCTGGCCATCTTGCCAGCCCCCGTGGAGTTTCCGCGCCTCATGTACTACCAGCTGTGGCACGCCCGCACGCACCACTCCGCCGCCGCCGTGTGGCTGCGCGACTGCGTGAAGGCGGTGGCCGCTTCGCTACGAAAAGAATAGCTTCGCGTTCATGCTGAACAAGCGATGGCAGGCAGTTTCAACCCCATAACGACCCACAAACTGAGAGACAATCCACCGCATGAGTTCACCACCTCTTTCCAATGCCCCGGGCTTGGCGCCCCGGCTGCAGCTCACAGGCATCACCAAGCGCTATCCCGCCGTGGTGGCCAACAGCGGTGTCTCGCTCACGGTGCAGCCGGGCGAGATCCATGCCGTGCTGGGCGAGAACGGCGCGGGCAAGTCCACGCTGATGAAGATCATCTACGGCTCGGTCAAGCCCGATGAGGGCAGCGTGCACTTCAACGGCCAGGCCGTGCAGGTGCGCAACCCGCAGGAGGCGCGGGCCCTGGGCATCGCCATGGTGTTCCAGCACTTCAGCCTGTTCGATACGCTGACCGTGGCCGAGAACGTCTGGCTGGGCCTGGACAAGAGCCAGGACCTGGCGGAGGTGACCCAGCGCATCACCGCCAAGGCTGCCGAATACGGCCTTGACATCGACCCGCTGCGCCCGGTGCACACGCTCAGCGTGGGCGAGATGCAGCGTGTGGAGATCATCCGCGCACTGCTCACCAACCCCAAGGTGCTGATCCTCGACGAGCCCACCTCGGTGCTCACGCCCCAGGCGGTGGAAAAGCTCTTCGTGGTGCTGCGCAAGCTCGCGTCCGAGGGCTGCAGCATCCTCTACATCAGCCACAAGCTGCACGAGATCCGGGCGCTGTGCACCGCCTGCACCGTGCTGCGCGGCGGCAAGGTCACGGGCGTGTGCAACCCGGCCGAGGAGTCGAACGCCTCGCTCTCGCGCCTGATGATCGGCGCCGAGCCGCCGGCGCTGGAACACCGCACCGTGCAGACCGGCGCCACCGTGCTCAACGTGCAGGGCCTGTCGCTGCCGCGTGCCGACCAGTTCGGCGTGGACCTGGTGGACCTGGCCTTCGAGGTCAAGGCCGGCGAGGTGGTCGGCATTGCCGGTGTCTCGGGCAATGGGCAAAAGGAATTGCTCTACGCGCTGTCGGGTGAAGACCAGCGCGCCGAGCCGGCCAGCATCCAGGTGTCCGGCCAGAACGCCGGCCGCATGGGCCCGAGCCGCCGCCGCGCGCTGGGCCTGCATTTCGTGCCCGAGGAGCGCCTGGGCCGTGGCGCCGTGCCCACCATGGGCCTGGCGCACAACCTGCTGCTCACGCGCACCAATTCGGTGGCGGGCAGTGGCTGGATCAAGGTGGGTGCGCTCGAATCGCATGCGCGCGCCATCATCGAGCGCTTTCACGTCAAGGCCGGCGGGCCGCATGCGGCGGCCAAGTCGCTGTCGGGCGGCAACCTGCAGAAATTCATCGTGGGCCGCGAGATCGATGCCAAGCCCCGGCTGCTCATCGTCTCGCAACCCACCTGGGGCGTGGACGTGGGCGCCGCCGCGCAGATCCGCGGCGAAATCCTGGCGCTGCGCGATGCCGGCTGCGCCGTGCTCGTGGTCAGTGAGGAGCTGGACGAACTGTTTGAAATCTGCGACCGCCTGCATGTCGTGGCCAAAGGCCACCTCTCGCCCTCGGTGCCGCGCGCCGAGGCCACCGTGGAACGCATCGGCGAATGGATGAGCGGGCTGTGGCATGCCGACGTGCAGGGCCACCTGGCGCAGGCGGCTGTGGCCGCTGGCGGGGAGCACCACCATGCTTAAGCTCGAACCGCGCCCCCAGGCTTCGCGCCTCTGGACCTTCGGCTCGCCGCTGCTGGCGCTGGCCTTTACCGTGCTGATCGGGATCATCCTCTTCGCTGCGCTGGGCAAGGACCCCGTGCGTGCGCTGCAGATCTTTTTCTGGGAGCCGGTCAAGACGCCCTACGCCATCGGCGAGCTGATGGTCAAGGCCACACCGCTGCTCTTGATCGCGCTCGGCCTGGCGGTGTGCTTTCGCTCCAACGTCTGGAACATCGGTGCCGAAGGCCAGTTCGTCATCGGTGCCGTGACCGCCGGTGGTGTGGCGCTGCTGGCCGACAAGACCACCGGGCCCTGGATCGTGCCCGCGATTCTGCTGGCCGGCGTGCTCGGCGGCATGGCCTGGGCGGGGCTCACGGCCCTGCTGCGCGACAAGTTCAACGCCAGCGAGATCCTGGTGAGCCTGATGCTGGTCTACGTGGCCACGCTGGTGCTCGGCTACCTGGTCTATGGCCCGTGGAAGGACCCCATGGGCTACAACTTCCCGCAGACCAAGACCTTCGAGCGCGTGACCCAGATCCCGCGCCTGATGCAGGGCTCGCGCGTGTCCATCGGCCTGCTGCTGGCCCTGGCCGGCGCGGCCGCGCTGTGGGTGTTTCTGTTCCGCACCCGCGCCGGTTTTGCCCAGCAGGTGGGCGGGTTGGCGCCGGCGGCCGCGCGCTATGCGGGCTTCTCGTCGCGCCGTGCGCTGTGGGTGGCGCTGCTGATCTCGGGCGGGGCCGCAGGCCTGGCCGGCGCGCTCGAAGTGGCCGGCCCCATCGGCCAGCTCACGCCCTACGTGCCGGCGGGCTACGGCTTCGCGGCCATCATCGTCGCCTTCGTCGGGCGGCTGCACCCGGTGGGCATGGTGCTCTCGGCCATTTTGATGAGCATGTTCTACATCGGTGGCGAGCTGGCGCAATCGCGCCTGGGCCTGCCCAAGTCGCTCACCGGCGTGTTCCAGGGCCTGCTGCTGTTCACGCTCCTGGCCTGCGATACGCTGATCGCGTACCGCGTGCGCTGGGTCGGCACGAAAGGGGTGAAGGCATGAACCACCCCCACACCCTCTGCGTGAATCTCTCGGCCTGGAAGGAAGCTTGATATGGAATCCTATGCACTGCTCATAGGCGCCACGCTGAGTGCGGGCACCGTCCTGGCCATCGCGGCCCTGGGCCTGTTGATCAACGAGAAGGCCGGCATCGTCAACCTCGGTGCCGAGGGCATGATGCTGTGCGCCGCCATCGCCGGTTTTGCCACGGTGGTGCACACCGGCAACAGCTGGCTGGGCTTCGCAGCCGGCATGGCTGCCGGGGCCTTGCTGGCCGCCATCTTCGGCGTGCTGGTGATCTGGCTCAACACCAACCAGTACGCCACCGGCCTGGCGCTGAGCCTGTTCGGCGTGGGCTTTTCGGCCTTCCTGGGCATCAGCTACGTGCAGGCCAAGCTGCCCGAGATGCCCAAGTACGCCATCCCCGGCCTGTCCGAGGTGCCCCTGCTCGGGCCCGCGCTGTTCCAGCAGCACCCGGTGGTCTACCTCACCATGCTGCTGGTGGCGGCGCTGATCTGGTTCCTGTACCGCTCGCGCGCGGGCCTGGTGCTGCGCTCGGTGGGCGAGTCGCCCGAGTCGGCGCATGCCCTGGGCTACCCCGTGCGCCGCATCCGCCTGGCGGCCGTGGTGGCCGGCGGCGCGCTGTGCGGCCTGTCGGGGGCCTACATCTCCACGGTCTACACCCCTTTGTGGGTCGAGGGCATGGTGGCGGGCCGCGGCTGGATCGCACTGGCGCTGACCACCTTCGCCACCTGGCGCCCGGCGCGCGTGCTGCTCGGGGCCTACCTGTTCGGCGGCGTGACCATGCTGCAGTTCCACCTGCAGGCCACGGGCGTGCAGGTGGCCAGCCAGCTGCTGAGCATGCTGCCCTACGTGGCCACCATCGTGGTGCTGGCCCTGATCTCGCGCAACCCGGCGTGGATCCGCATCAACATGCCCGCCTCGCTGGGCAAACCTTTCTACCCGGGCTCTTGAATACGGGCGAATGCTTTCCCGTGGGGCACGGCCTCGGCTTGGATCTTGCATCCTGCCGGGTGCTGGAGCCTTGCCGGTCGCATCTCCCCCAAAAACCTTGGGTTACCGCCCGGTAGATCACCCCATAATCGCTGTTTTCGTTCCCCCGCTGTTGCAACACTTTCTTTCTTCTCTTCAAAAGGAACCGACATGACTGATCTGCAGAAACGCTCCCTGCTCAAGGTGGCTGCGCTCTCCGCTGTAGCCGCTGCCGCACTGGTGGGCTGTGGCAAGAAGGAAGAGCCGGCCGCTGCGGCGCCTGCGCCCGCCCCGGCACCCGTGGCCTCCGCACCCGCGCCCAAGCCCGAGCCACTGAAGATCGCGTTCGCCTATGTCGGCCCCGTCGGTGACGGCGGCTGGTCGTTTGCCCACGACAACGGCCGCAAGGCCATCGAGAAGGAATTCGGCGACAAGGTCGTCACGAGCTTCGTCGAAAGCGTGCCCGAATCGGCTGACGCCGAGCGCGTGCTGCGCGACCTGGCCGGCCAGGGCAACAAGCTGATCTTCGGCACCACCTTCGGCTACATGGAGTCGATCCAGAAGATCGCCCCCGACTTCAAGGACGTGAAGTTCGAGCACGCCACCGGCTACAAGACCGCCGACAACGTGCGCACCTACGACAGCCGCACCTACGAAGGCGCCTACATGGCCGGCGTGATCGCCGGTGCCATGACCAAGACCAACACCCTCGGAGTGGTGGGCTCGGTGCCGATCCCCGAGGTGATCCGCAACATCAACAGCTTCACGCTGGGTGCACAGTCGGTCAACCCCAAGATCAAGACCAAGGTGGTCTGGGTCAACGAATGGTTCAGCCCACCCAAGGAAACCGAAGCCGCCACCTCGCTGATCAACGGCGGCGCCGACGTGCTGTTCCAGAACACCGACTCGCCCGCCGTGCTCAAGACCGCCCAGGAAAAGGGCAAGCGCGCCTTCGGCTGGGACAGCGACATGACCGCCTACGGCCCCAAGGCCCACTTGGCATCGGCCGTGATCAACTGGGGCCCGTACTACATTAAGGCCACCAAGGACGCACTGGAAGGCCAGTGGGCCACGGGCCAGAGCTGGTGGGGCGTGAAGGAAGGCGCGATCGACATCGTCTCCATCGCCGAAGACGTGCCTGCCGATACCAAGACCAAGGTCGAAACCATCAAGAAGGGCCTGGCCGATGGCAGCTTCCAGATCTGGAAGGGCCCCATCGTCGGCCAGGACGGCAAGGAAGTGGTGGCCAAGGACACCGTCGCCGACGACAAGTTCCTGAGCGGCGTGAACTTCTACGTCAAGGGCGTGGAAGGCAAGATCCCCGGCGGCGACAAGAAGTAAGCACTCCGGTGGCTTGATCCACGAAAGGGAACGTGCTGCGCACGTTCCCTTTTTCGTTGGGGCCGTACAAAATGCCCCAAAGGCGCGCACGCCGGGCCTTTGAAAATACAACGCTTTCCCATGATCGAAACCACCCTCTGGCACCCCGTGGCCCTGGCGCACGAGGTGGTGCAGGCGCCGCTGGCCGTGCAGCTGCTGCAGCGCGGCCTGGTGCTCTGGCGCGACGCGCAAGGCCAGGTGCAGGCCTTCACGGACCGGTGCCCGCACCGCGGTGCGCGCCTGTCCCTGGGCCGGGTGCAGGGTGGCCGCATCGAGTGCCCCTACCATGGCTGGCAGTTCGCGGCTGGCGGGCAGTGCGTGCACGTGCCGGCGCTGCCGCAGTTCACGCCGCCCGCCACGCACTGCGCCCGGCACCATGGCGTGGTCGAAGCCAACGGTCTGGTGTGGGTGCAGCTCGAAGCAGGCGATGCTGTGCCGCCCGCTTTCGAGGCCGAAGGCGATGCCCGCCTGCGCAAGCTCCACTGCGGCCCCTACGACGTGGCCACCAGCGCCCCGCGCATCGTCGAGAACTTCCTGGACATGGCGCACTTCGGCTTCGTGCACGATGGCTGGCTGGGCATGCGCGAGGCCACGGCCATCGACGACTACCGCGTCGAGCCCACGCCCACGGGCCTGCGCGCCACGGGCTGCAAGGCCTGGCAGCCGCAGTCCAACCTGCACTCGACGGCGCCGGCCCAGGTGGAGTACACCTACGAGGTCACGGGCCCCTACACGGCGGTGCTGACCAAGGTGCCCGAGGTCGGTACCACCGCAGTGGTCGGCTGGCGCGAGTCCATCGCGCTGTTCGTGTGCCCGCTCACGCCCGAGATCAGCCGCGTGTGGTTTCGCCTGGCCGTGGCCGATTTCGAGTCGCCCGACGAGAAGCTGCAGGCCTTCCAGCACACCATCTTCACCCAGGACCAGCCCGTGCTGGAGTCCCAGACACCGCAACGCCTGCCGCTGGACCTGCGCGCAGAGTTGCATACCGCCGCCGACAAGGCATCATCCGCCTACCGCCGCTACCTGCGCGCGAGCGGCATCACCTTTGGAGTTTGCTGATGTTCAAGGTCCCCCCCATTCCCGCCGCGCGCATCCCCGAGCTGCTGCGCGCCATGCCCAAGGCCGAGCTGCACATCCACATCGAGGGCTCGCTCGAACCCGAGCTGATCTTCGCGCTGGCGCAGCGCAATGGCCTGTCGCTGCCCTATGCCGATGTGGAAGCGCTGCGCAGCGCCTACGCCTTCACCAACCTGCAGAGCTTCCTCGATATCTACTACGCGGGCGCCAGCGTGCTGCTGCACGAGCAGGACTTCTACGACATGGCGCGCGCCTACCTGGTGCGCGCCGCGGCCGACAACGTGCTGCACACCGAGCTGTTCTTCGACCCGCAGACCCATACCGAACGCGGCGTGGCGATGGAGACGGTGATCAACGGCCTGCACCGCGCCTGCGTCGATGCGAAGGCAGACCTGGGCATCAGCGCCACGCTGATCCTGTGCTTCCTGCGCCACCTGAGCGAGGAGTCGGCCTTCGAGACGCTGGAGCAGGCGCAGCCCTTTCTGGACAAGATCGTCGGCGTGGGCCTCGACAGCAGCGAGGTCGGCAACCCGCCCGAGAAGTTCGCGCGCGTGTTCGCGCGCTGCCGCGAGCTGGGTCTGCACCTGGTGGCCCACGCGGGCGAGGAGGGGCCGCCGGCCTATATCTGGAGCGCGCTCGACGTGCTCAAGGTCGAGCGCATCGACCACGGCGTGCAGGCCGTGCACGACGCCGCGCTGATGCAGCGCCTGGCCCAGGACCGCATCGCCCTCACCGTGTGCCCGCTGTCCAACCAGAAGCTGTGTGTGTTCCCCAACCTGGCGGACCACAACCTGGCGAAGCTGCTCGATGCCGGCCTGGCCGCCACGGTCAATTCGGACGACCCGGCCTACTTCGGCGGCTACATCAACGACAACTTCACCGAGGTGTTCGCCGCCACCGGCATGACGGTGCGCCATGCCTACCAGCTGGCGTTCAACAGCTTCGAGGCCAGCTTCGCATCCAACGCCGACAAGCGTGTCTGGGAGCACAAGCTCAAGGAACGCTTCGAGCGCTTCATGGAACATGACTATTGAGGCTCCCACCGCGGGGAAAATTTTCCTGGCCGGCAGAAATTCAGGGTAAACCCTATAATTCAACTTTCTGTAAGCATTTGTTGGTCCCATGAGGCGCTGGCACTGCTGAATACGGCCCCTGGGGCCGTATTTTTTTGCGCAAGCTGCGCGCCCTTCCAGACCGGAGCCTTCCCCATGTTTCTCAATCAGCTGTCCATCGGCAAGCGCCTGACCCTGGTGCTTGGTGCGATCCTTGCCCTGTTCCTGCTCAGTTCCATCGTGGCCGTGGTCCGGCTGGGCCAGCTCGGCACCGAGATCGACACCATGGTCAACGACAACATCAAGACCGAGCGTGCCGGTGCCGACTGGCTGCGCCACACCACCTCGGGCGTGCAGCGCGCGGCGGCCATCGCCAAGAGCAGCGACGCGGCCCTGATCCCGTATTTCGCACCGGCCACGGCCGCCTCGATCAGCCAGACCAACGAGCTGCAGAAGTTCATCGAGTCGAAGATGGACACGGCCGAGGAGAAGCAGCTGTTCACCAAGGTCGGCGAGCTGCGCAAGAGCTACCTGGCCGCGCGGGAGGAGGTCAGCAAGTTCAAGCAGGCCGGCGATGCGGAGAACGCCAACAAGGTGTTCACCGAGCGCTTCGAGCCCACCTCGCGCGACTACCTGGCCGGCGTGCAGCAGATGGTGGACGCGCAGCGCGCCCAGCTGGACGCCGCCGGCAAGCGTGCCGAGGACCTGCGCGCCCAGACCACCCTGCTGCTGCAGGTGTGCACCGCCATCTCCCTCGTGCTCGGTGCCTTGCTGGCCTGGCTGCTGGCCATCAGCATCACCCGCCCCCTGCGCCAGGCCGAAGCCATTGCCGAATCCATCGCCGGCATGGACCTGACCGGCGCACCCCAGGCCAGCTACGCCAACGACGAGACCGGCCATCTGCTGCGCTCGCTGGACGTGATGCGCAGTGCTTTGCACGGCTCGCTGCAGCAGGTGCGCGGGGTGGTGGACAGCATTTCCACCGCCAGCACGCAGATCGCCATCGGCAACCAGGACCTGAGCGCGCGCACCGAGCAGACGGCCGCCAACCTGGAGGAAACGGCCAGCTCCATGGAAGAGCTCACCAGCACCGTGCGCCAGAGCGCCGACTCGGCCGTGCAGGCCAACCAGATGGCCGCCTCGGCTGCCCAGGTGGCGCAGCGCGGTGGCGAAGTCGTGGCCCAGGTGGTGAGCACCATGGACGCGATCAACGCCAGCAGCAAGAAGATCGCCGACATCATCGGCACCATCGACGGCATCGCCTTCCAGACCAACATCCTGGCGCTCAATGCCGCCGTGGAAGCGGCGCGTGCCGGTGAGCAGGGCCGCGGCTTTGCCGTGGTGGCCAGCGAAGTGCGCAGCCTGGCCGGGCGCAGCGCCGAAGCGGCCAAGGAGATCAAGACCTTGATCGGCCAGTCGGTCGAGAAGGTGGAGTCGGGCGCCGCACTCGTGCAGAACGCGGGCAGCACCATGGACGAGATCGTGAGCTCCGTGCGCCGCGTGACCGACATCATCGGCGAGATCAGTGCTGCCGCTTCGGAGCAGAGCCAGGGCATCGGCCAGGTGAACGTGGCCGTCAGCCAGCTCGACCAGATGACGCAGCAGAACGCTGCGCTGGTGGAGGAATCCACCGCCGCTGCCGAAAGCCTGAAGGACCAGGCCGCCCGCCTGGCGGACGTGGTGGGCGCCTTCCGCCTGGGTGCCGCCACCGGCACATTGCGCCTGCATTGAGCACGCGCCCGCCGTGCAGGTGGGCAACGCGCGCTGGCCCTGATCGGTCTTCTGCCCCACAATGGTGCAGGAGACAACACCACCGATCAGGCACCACGCATGCCGACACCCAACCACCTGCACCTCTGGGACGACCGCTTCTTCTACATCACGCCGGCCATCCAGTCCGGCCTCACGGCACGCTCTTCGGCCACCTTGCTGGCCTCCGTCAGCGGGCACCCGTTCACGCTCGTCACCGTGGACGGCAGCGTGCTGCGCTGTACCGCCGCGCTGGTGGCGCCCCATGTGCCGCGCCAGCTTGATGCCGATGGCTGCGGTCTGCTGTCGCTGAACATCGATCCGGCCTCGGCGGCTTTTCGCGAGCTCTCGCTCACCCTGGGCGAGCGCCCCATCCTGACCATCGATGCAGCCTGCTTCGGTGCGCTGCGCGACCAGTTCGCGGGTGCGCTGCACGGCCAGCTCAGCTCCGCGCAACTGCGTGAACTGAGCAACCGCATGGTCCAGTGCATCTGCGGCGCCCAGGCGCAGCGGGCCCTGCTGGACCCGCGTGTGGACCGGGTGCTTCACCGCCTGCACGTCGCTTCGGGGCAGGGCAGCACCATCGCGCTCAAGGAACTGGCCAGCCTGGCCTGCCTGTCGCCGGACCGCATGACCCACCTGTTCCGCGAACAGACCGGCATGTCGATCAAGCGCTACCTGCTGTGGGCCAAGATCCGGCGCACGGTGCAGCTCATGGCCACGGGCGGCTCGCTGACCGAGATCGCCCTGTCCGGCGGCTTCACCGATGCGGCGCACATGAGCCGCACCTTCCAGCGCTACTTCGGCCTGCCACCGTCCTTCCTGGCCAACGCCGGCAGCGTGGCCGTGGTGGTGGACGAACACGCCCTGCGCACCTGGCAGGCCCAGTAGGCCCTGGTCAACCTAGCCGCTGCGTTCAAGCCAGCGCCGCCGCAGCTGCCTAAGCTGCCTGTGCCCCACCAAAGAGGGCACAAGGAGACAACAGCAATGAAGCATCTGATACGCAGCGGCTCCCGGCCGCTTTCCCTGCTGGCCCTGGCGGCGCTGCTCGCCGCGTGCGGCGGCGACGATGGCGGGAGCGGCTACAGCGCCGAGATCCGCCGCACCGAGATGGGCGTGCCGCACATCAAGGCTTCGAACTGGGCCGGGGCGGGTTACGGCTACGGCTACGCGCAGGCCGAGGACAACCTGTGCACCATGGCCGATTCCTTCCTGACCTACCGGGGCGAGCGCTCGCAGTACCTGGGTGGCGAAGCCACGCTGCTGCACGACAGCACCATCGGCCAGCCGAGCAACCTCGATTCGGACTTTTTCCACCGCCACGTGCTCTCGCCCGACGCCGTGGATGCCATGGCGGTCGCCCAGCCGGAGAACATGCGCAAGCTGGTCGAGGGCTTTGCGGCCGGCTACAACCGCTACGTTTTGGAAGCCAAGGCCGGCACCCGCGCCCATGCGGCCTGCCGTTCCGAGAGCTGGGTGCTGCCCATCACGGCGCAGGACATCTGGCGCCGCATGTACGCCGCCAATCTGGCGGGCGGCTACAGCAACTTCCTGCCCAACATCGCCAATGCCCAGCCGCCAGCGGCTGCCCGCCTGGTCGGCAATGGTGCGGCCACGAAATCTGCGGCCCGCCAGGTCGCCGTGCTCGACCCGGCGGACACCCGGGCGCCCCAGTTGGCGGTGGGCGGCACCGAAGGTGTGGGAAGCAACATGTACGGCTTCGGTTCTGCGGTCACGGGGGAGGGCAGCAGCGTGCTCTTCGGCAATCCGCACTGGTACTGGACCGGGCCGGACCGCTTCTACCAGGCGCAGCTCACCATCCCGGGCGAGCTCAACGTCAGCGGTGTGTCCTTCCTGGGCATCCCGGTCGTGCTCATCGGCTTCAACGACAACGTGGCCTGGAGCCACACCGTTTCCACCGCGCGCCGCTTCGGCTTCTACGAACTCACGCTCACGCCGGGCGACCCGACCAGCTACGAGCGCGATGGCAAGAGCGTGAAGATGGCGGCCAAGGCCATCACCGTGCAGGTGCGCAATGCGGCGGGTGCCACCACGGCCGTGACGCGCACGCTCTACAAGTCCGAGTACGGACCGATGCTGAACATGGGGCTGCTCAACCCGGCCCTGGGCTGGAGCGGCACCAAGGCCTTCGCGATCCGCGACATCAATGGCGAGAACTACCGCACCTTCCGCAACTGGATGCGATGGAACCAGGCCGGCTCGCTCGACGAGTTCATGGCCATCCAGCGGGAGGAGGCGGCCATCCCCTGGGTCAACACCGTGGCCGTGGGCCGTGGCCATGCCAAGGCCTGGTATGCCGACATCGGCGCCGTGCCCAACGTGTCGCCCGAGCAGGTGGCCAGTTGCACCACCACCTTCGGCAAGGCCATGGCGGCGGCGATCCCCAATGCGCCGTTCTTCGATGGCTCGCGCAGCGCCTGCGACTGGGGCAGCGATGCCGACTCGGTGCAAAAGGGGGCGGTGGGCCGCTCGCGCATGCCCAGCCTGCTGCGCGAGGACTATGTGGGCAACATGAACGACAGCTATTGGTCCACCAATGCCAAGGCCCTGCTGACCGGCTATCCGGCCATCTTCGGCGCCGCCGGCACCGAGGCGCTGAGCCTGCGCACCCGCCTGGGCCACCAGATGGTGCAGGACCGCTTCGCGGGCACCGATGGCTACCCGGGCAAGCAGGCCAGCAGCGCCATCGTGCGGCAGATGGTGCTCAACAGCCGCGTCTACAGTGCCGAGCGCTTCAAGTCCCAGACGCTGGACATGGTCTGCAGCACGCCGCAGATCGCCGTCGTCGCCGTGGGCACGGTGGATGTCACTGCTGCCTGCGCCGCGCTGCGTGCCTGGGACAACACCGGCAACACCACGGCACGCGGCTCGCATGTCTGGGACGAGTTCTGGAGCGCCAAGCAACTGCCGGCTTCGCAACTCTATGCCGTGCCCTTCGACCCCGCCGACCCGCTCAACACGCCGCGCGACCTCAGGCCCGGTGCGGCGGATGCCTTGCGCCAGGCCTTCGGCGCCGCGGTGGCCAAGGTGCAGGCCAGCGGCTTTGCCATGGATGCGCAGCGCGGCGATGTGCTGTACTCCCTGCGCAACGGCAGCAAGATCCCGCTGTACGGTGGCTGCGGCGGGGCCGGCTACTTCACCATCACCTGCTCCGACAACCCCATCGCAGAGGGTGGCTATTCCATGGTCGGCCAGTCCTACGGCAACAGCTACATGCAGGTGGTGAGCTTCCCGGCCGGTGGGGTACAGGCCCATACCTTCCTGACCTTCTCGCTGTCCGACGACCCGGCCTCGCCGCACTTCGCCGATTACACCCGCGCCTACGGCGCCAAGCAGTGGCTGCGGGTGCCCTTCACCGAAAGCGAGATCACCTCCGCCGCAGGCTACACCACCACCAGCGTGCGCGACTGAGGCACCGGGCGCTGCCACTCGCGCAGCGCCTTTTCCGGCGCCTTGGTACAATGGCGCCCCGCAAAGGCTGCTGTCCCGGCAGCCTTTTGCTTTTTCTGCCATCGGGACCATGTAGAGGACTACCATGTATAAAAACCTCGCCACCGCACTGCGTGCGGTCTGTGTGAGTGCGCTTTTCGGCGCCGTTTCCATCTCCCCCGCCCTTTCTCAATCCCCTGGCCAGCCAGCGGCCGCAGCGCCCAAAGCTGAGCCACTCAAGGCCGGCTTCGTCTATGTTTCGCCCATCACCGCAGCGGGCTGGACCCGGCAGCACGACGATGGCCGCAAGGCCGTGGAGGCGGCGCTGGGCAACCAGGTCAAGACCACCTTCGTCGAGAACGTGGCCGAGGGGGCCGACGCCGAGCGCGTGATCCGCGACCTGGCGGCCACGGGCCACCAGATCATCTTCACCCCCAGCTTCGGCTACATGGAGCCCACGCTCAAGGTAGCGCAGGACTACCCGAACGTGAAGTTCGAGTCCATCACCGGCTACAAGACCACGGCCAACGTAGCCGCCGCCAATGCGCGCTACTACGAGGGCCGCTACCTGGCGGGCATCACCGCGGGCCGCATGAGCAAGACCGGCGTGGCCGGCTATGTGGCGGGCTTTCCCATCCCCGAAGTGCTGCAGGGCATCAACGCCTTCACCCTGGGCATGCGCTCGGTGAACCCCCAGGCCACGGTCAAGGTGGTGTGGCTCAATGCCTGGTTCGACCCGCCCAGGGAGCGCGATGCCGCCATGGCGCTGTTCAACCAGGATGTCGACGTGATCGCCTTCCACACCGGCTCCACCGCCGTGATGGCCGCCGCGCAGGAGCGCGGCAAGATGGCCGTGGCCTACCACTCCGACATGCGTGGCGTGGGCCCGGATGCACAGATCATCGCCGTCACCCACCAGTGGGGCAAGTACTACACCGAGCGCCTGCGCGCCGTGCAGGCCGGCACCTGGAAGAGTGGCACCGTGTGGGGGGGCGTGCGCGAGGGCATGATCCGTGTGGGCGATTTCGGCCCCAAGGTGCCCGCCGCCGTGCAGCAGGAGGTGCTGGCCGCGCAGAAGGCCGTGGGCGCAGGCACATTGCACCCGTTCCGGGCAGGCAAGGCGGCCGTGCGCGACAACGAGGGCCGCGAGGTCATCGCTGCGGGGCAGGTGCTCGGCGACGCGCAGATCCTGAAGATGAACTGGCTCGCCGAAGGCGTGCAGGGCAAGCTGAGCCACTGATCCTGCGTCGCCAGGGCGCATAGGCATTATGGGCAGCCGCTTATGCAGCGGCGCGCCGCTGCCGCTAAGCTAGCGCCATGCGTGTCTACCGTTCTGCCCTTTTGCGTTTCGCCGACGATGGCTCGGCCCTGTACGACGAGGATGGCCTGCTGGCCATCGCCCCCGATGGCGCAGGTCGCCAGCGTGTGGTGGCCGCGGGGGCCTGGACGGCCCTGGCACCCACCTACGGCCAGGGTGCGGTCGAGCACCTGCCCGGGCGCCTCATCGCGCCCGGTTTCGTGGACATGCACATCCACTTTCCCCAGACCGACGTGATCGGCGCGCCCGCCGATGGCCTGCTACCCTGGCTGGAGAACTACACCTTCCCGCACGAATCGCGCTTCGTCGATCCGGCCTACGGGGCCCAGGTGGCGGGCTTCTTCGTCGAGGAGTTGCTGCGCAATGGCGTGAGCACCGCGCTGACCTTCGCGACCTCGCACCCGGCCAGCGTGGACGCGCTGTTCACCGAGGCACAGCGCCAGCAGCTGCGCCTGATCACCGGCAAGGTGCTGCAGGACCGCCACTCGCCCGATGGCGTGCGCGACCAGACCGAGCAGAGCCTGATCGACACCGAGGCACTGATCCGGCGCTGGCACGGTGTGGACCGGCTGGGCTATGCCATCACGCCGCGCTTTGCACCCACCAGCACGCACGAGCAACTGCAGGGCGCGGGCGAACTGGCCGCGCGCCACCCCGAGGTGTGGATCCAGTCGCACGTGGCCGAGAACCTCGACGAAGTGCGCTGGGCGCGCGAGTTGTTCCCGGCTTCGCGCAGCTACCTCGCGGTGTACGGCGACTACGGGCTGATGCGCGAGCGCGCCGTGTATGCCCACTGCATCCATTTCGACGACGACGACCGGGCGCTGATGCGCGACACCGGCACCGTGGCCGCCGTCAGCCCCACCAGCAACCTGTTCCTGGGCAGCGGCTTCTTCGACTACGCGGGCGCCGACCGGGTGGGCTTTAGCTACGGCCTGGCCAGCGATGTGGGTGGCGGCACCAGCTTCAGCCCGTTTCGCACCATGCTGGCCGCCTACTACGTGGGCCGCGAGGGGCAGACCAAGCCCGGCCTGAGCCTCTCGCCCCAGCAGCTGTGGTGGCAGCACACGGCAGGCGCGGCGGCAGCGCTGGGCCTGGCTGGTGTGGTGGGCAACCTGCAGCCGGGCTGCGA
The DNA here is from genome assembly GCF_034519795.1 of Acidovorax sp. Taxonomy (GTDB): domain Bacteria; phylum Pseudomonadota; class Gammaproteobacteria; order Burkholderiales; family Burkholderiaceae_C; genus Acidovorax. The sequence goes on along the minus strand of NZ_JAXHOB010000020.1, from coordinate 364,296 downwards.
GGGCGATTTCGTGATCATCAACCCCGCCGCCACCCCGCTGCTGGCGCGCAAGACCGCCCAGGCCGATAACCTGGACGAGCTGCTTTTCGCAATGATCGTGCTGGGCGACGACCGCCTGGTCGAGCGCACGGTGATCAGCCAGGCCCTCAGCGGTTGAGCTTTTTGTCGCGGATATAGCGCGCCAGGCCGCAGTAGCCGTCCTTGAACAGGATGTCGCTCTCCAGCTTGGCAGGCAGCAGCTTTTCCTTGAGGTCGGCCGCAGCCTGGTTGCCTTGCGAGCGGCGAACGAAGCCGATGGCTTCCTCGAACTTCGAGACCTCGGTGCGGCATGCGTCCTGCGCCTGTTTGGCTGCGGGCGAGTCGCTGGCCAACTGGGCCCGGGCGGCGCCGCAGGCCAGAAGGGCGGCCGTGAGGACCAGGGAGATCAGAGCGCTTGGTGGGTTGGGCTGCATGGTGTCAGGCAAGAAGAGGGACACGGTTTCTTTAGCAAGAAGCATGCAAAACATCCGTGTCAGGGCGGTGATACGCGGCGAACTCCTAAAATACGGGCAGGAGTGAAGTCAATGAGCATCAAAAGCGACAAATGGATCCGCCGCATGGCGGCCGAGCACGGCATGATCGAACCTTTCGCGCCCGGCCAGGTGCGCGAGGCCGAGGGCCGCAAGATCATCAGCTACGGCACCAGCAGCTATGGCTACGACATCCGCTGCGCGCCCGAATTCAAGGTCTTCACCAACATCCACAGCACGGTGGTGGACCCGAAGAACTTCGATGAAAAGAGCTTCGTCGATTTCCATGGCGACAGCTGCATCATCCCGCCCAACAGCTTTGCGCTGGCGCGCACCATGGAGTATTTCCGCATTCCGCGCAATGTGCTCACCATCTGCCTGGGCAAGAGCACCTATGCGCGCTGCGGCATCATCGTCAACGTGACCCCGTTCGAGCCCGAATGGGAGGGCTACGTGACGCTGGAGTTCTCCAACACCACGCCGCTGCCGGCCCGCATCTATGCCGGGGAGGGCTGCGCGCAGGTGCTGTTCTTCGAGAGCGATCCGGACGACGTCTGCGAGGTCTCGTACAAGGACCGGGGCGGCAAATACCAGGGCCAGGTGGGTGTGACCTTGCCCAAGGCCTGATGCTCCTGTCGGGGCCGGCTACTGCCCGGTGGCGCCGTCCTACAAGGGCAATGCACTTCGGCTGAAGTGCAAGCGTTGGTAAGTTCCATAGCATGGATGCATGCCTGCGGATGTTCGCAGGGCCCGTGTGAAGGAGTCCAACATGATCGACTTTGTTGAACCGTCCGCACCCCGCGCCACGGCGGGTGCCGACCTGCCCAGCCTGTCTGCCCCCCACCCCGCCCGCCATGACCAGCATGGCGAGGCTGACATCCACTACTGGCCCTGTGAGGTGCTGGATGCCTTCATCCTGCACATGGCCAAGCGTGGCCACTGCGTGAACACGGCGATGATGCTGGGCCACCCGCCCTATGCGCAGGAACAGCTTGCCACGGCGCGCCTGCACCATGACGGCGAACTGGACGCGCTGGCCAACCGCCTGGGGGACTACTTCGGTGGAGATTCGGCGCACACCCTGTTGCGCCCCTGGCCCTTCGCTTCGTAGAGCGCTGCGTCGCTGCGGCGCAGCATCTCGTGGGCGTTGTCCTGTCCACCGCGCAGGCTCGATATGCCGGCGCTCACCGTGATGCGCCCCACCAGCGGGTCTTCCTGCGCGCCCATGCCGTCCACAATGGACTGGGCGATGGCGCGGGCACCTTCCAGGTCGGTGTCCGGCAGCACCACCGCAAATTCCTCGCCCCCCATTCGTGCGATCACGTCGGACGCGCGCAGGCGCTGCTGCAGCGTCTGTGCCAGCCGGCGCAGCACTTCGTCACCCGCTTCATGCCCGAAGCTGTCGTTCACGCGCTTGAAATGGTCCACGTCCACGGAAATCAGGCTCAGGTGCCGGCCGCTGCGGCGCGCCAGGGCCAGCGCAAACTCCATCCGGCTTTCGAAGCCCCGGCGGTTGAGCAGGCCGGTGAGCGCGTCGGTACGGGCCTGCAGGTCCAGCGCGCGGTTGGCGGCTTCCAGTTCCAGGGTGCGCAGGCGCACCTGATCCTCCATGGCTTCGTGGGCCCCCATGAGGCGCTGCGTCATGGCGCTCAGTGCCGACGACAGCTGGTGCACCTCGCGGTTGCGGGTGACGAGGGGAATGGTGGCGCCAGGCTTGCCGGACTCCACCAGGCTGGCGGCATCGGCCAGGACGTAGAGGTCCTCGCTCAGGCGGCGCGCCGCGATCCATGCCAGGGCGGAGGCCAGCGCGGCTGCCAGCAGGCCGATCACCAGGGCCATTTGCACCGCACGGTCGGCGTCTGCAAAGGCGATTTCCACCGGTTCCCGGGCCACGATGTGCCAGCCCAGGTCGCTCGGGGCATTGCGGGCTTCCATGCGCACGCTGGCGGTCAGGTAGTCCTTGCCATCGGCCCAGGGCACCACGGTCGCGGGCCGGGCGCCCGACTCCCGGGTGGCCACGGTCAGCGGCAGGGGCACACGTTGGCCGCCGGCTTCGAGCTGGCTGCGGTACTCCGGTGGCGAGAAGATGAGCTGGCCCGTGCGGTCAAAGACGAACAGGTCCACCGAGGCGCCCTGGATGCCGATCGGGGCCAGGCTTTGCAGGACCTCGCGGGTCCACTCCCAACTGCCGTGCATGCCCAGCACGCCCACGGTGGTCGGCCCTGCGCGGATGGGGGCGGCGAAGTCCACGAAGCGGTAGGGCTCGCCCGAGGCGTTGGGCGGCAGCAGTGCCTCCAACAGCTTGGCCGGGTGCACGTCGCCCACATGCAGCTCCTGCAGGCCGGCGATGAACCAGGGGCGCTCGCGCACGCTCTGGCCTTCCAGCAGCCGCTTGGTGGCGGCCCGTACCACGCCCTGGGCATCGGCCACGCCGATCCACAGGCTGTGCGGGTCGATGGCCTGGGTGCGCGCCAGCAATTGGCGCACTTCTGGCGAATCGAGCCCCCGTTCCCAGATTCCCGGCGCATCGGCCAGCACCTGCACCGCGCGGCTGCGCTCCAGCAGACCGTTGGCCAGCTGGCGGCTGGCATTGTCGGCCACGGTGTGCAGGGCATGGCTGGCGTCGCGCTGCACGCGCAGCTTGAGCAATTCGCCAAAACCCAGAGACAGCAGCACGGCCAGCCCGACCACCAGCAAGGCAAACACCAGCGAGATCTGCGTGCGCAGGCTTTGACCGCGAAAACGGCGGGGGTGGGTCATGGTAGTGGTCGACTCCCTGCCGGGGAATGTGCGCCTGGTCCGGTGTGCCCGTCAATGGCCAGGGGTGCGGCGGCGCCCGCACGCAGCACCAGGCGGGCGGCCGCCAGGTCCCAGCCGGCCCAGCCGCAGCTCTTGAACAGCACGGGCCCGGTGTGGGCGCGCGCAGCAGCTTCTTGCCGCACCATGTCCTGCAGCGTGGGCAGGCGCGCCACGTCGATCCCGGCCTGCAGCAGGTCGCCGGCCTCGTGCACGGCATCGGCTGTGTCCACCACCACCATGCCCTGCTGGGCCATCCACCGGCACAGCCCGGGCGAGAGTTCCGCCATGGCGGGGGTGTAGGCGCCGACCGCCGCCACGAAGGCATCGGGCCGGGGCGGGGCGCTCAGCACCACGGCCGTGCCCGGGGTGCATGCGGCCACCAGCGGGCAATGCGCCAGGGCCGCGTCGGCGTCCTGCACCACCCGGGCCTGGGCACCGAGGGCGCGGGCCGCCTGCGCCAGGGCCTCGGCACTGGCCGCACTGCGCGATGCCACCCAGACCTCGCGCACGCCGAGCACTTGCACGAAGGCCTGCACATGGGCCAGGCCCTGCACGCCGGCACCCACCACCAGCAACGGGCCCTGCGGCACCGGCGCCAGGCGCTGTGCCGCCAGCAGCGAGACGGCCGCCGTGCGCCGGGCCGTGACGGTGGGGCCGTCCAGCACCACGCGCCGCTCTCCGCTGGCCACGTCGAACACCACCACGTCACCCTGGATGGTGGGCCGGCCGCGCGCCGCATTGCCAGGCGTCAGGGTGATCAGCTTGGCCATGGCCACCCTGCGGTCGCTGGCCGGCATCACGAACAGGCGCGCGCCGCCCGCCAGCGGCAGCACGCTGCGCGGCGGCACCGCAACGCCGTCCTCCAGCAGCAGGGCCGCGATCTCGTCGGCCAGCGCGGCCCAGGGCAGCAGTTCTGCAGTGGCCTCGGGGCCGAGCACGGCAGGGGAGGAGGCTGTAGGCGGTACGGGTTGCATCCGCAGACTGTACACAGCCTGGGCGCGCGCCGGCAGTGGGCCAGCCCGCAGTTCAGTGGGTGGCGCCGGCGCCGAGCGCAATGTCCTGCTGCGCCAGCACAGCCGCCCACAGCGCGGCATGCAGGCCGCGCACCATGTCGCGCAGCGCCATGGGGGGCGTGCCCTGGCCGGGCAGCCAGGGCACATGCACGAAGCCGCCGCGCATGCCGGCAGCCCCCTCGGTCGCCAGCAGGTGCATGAGGCCGTAGAGCACATGGTTGCAGACGAAAGTGCCGGCGGTCTGCGACACCTCGCAGGGCACGCCCGTGCGCTGCACCGCCCGCAGCATGGCCTTGATGGGCAGGCTGGCGAAGTAGGCCGCCGGGCCGCCGGGCTCGATGGCCGTGTCGATGGGCTGGGCGCCCCGGTTGTCGGGGATGCGCGCGTCGTCCACGTTGATGCCGATGCGCTCGATCGACAGGGCCGCCCTGCCGCCGGCCTGCCCCAGGCACACCGTGAGCGCGGGGCGCAGTTGCTGGTGCAGGGCGGTGAGGCGCGCGAGGGCCTGGCCGAACACGGTGGGCAGTTGCGCCGAGACCACGGTATGCCCGCCGATGCCCTGTCCCTGCAGCGCCTGGGCCAGCAGCCAGCTGGGATTGATGGCATCGCCGCCGAAGGGGTCGAAGCCCGTGAGAAGGATGACGGGATTGCTGGCGCCGTGCGGGGGGTGGGGGTGGTGCAGCATGGAGTGGGGCGCTCAGGTACGAGAAACAGACTGCATGGTAGCGCGCTGCTCTCCTACTTGTGCGGGCTGCCGAGGAGGGCGCGCCGCGCGTAACATGCTGTCCATGCCCCCGTCTGGTGGGGGCGCTGGAGAACAACGATGAAATGGGAAGGCAATCGGGAATCCGACAACGTGGAGGACCGCCGGGGCGGCGGTGGTGGCGGCGGCGGTTCGCCCATCTTCGGCGGCCGCAGCATCGGCATCGGCACCATCGTCATCGCGCTGGTGGGCGGGTGGGTGCTGGGCATCAACCCGCTGACCATCCTGGGCCTGCTCAGCGGAGGGGGGCCGCCCGCACAGGTGCAGCAGCAACCGCAGGGGCCGGCGCAGCGCCCGCCGGCCGACGACACCATGGCGCGCTTCGTCTCCACCGTGCTGGCCGACACCGAGGACGTGTGGAAAGCGGTGTTCCGCCAGGGCGGCGGCACCTACCAGGAGCCGCGGCTGGTGCTGTTCCGCGGCTCCACGCCCACGGCCTGTGGCGCGGGCCAGGCGGCCATGGGGCCGTTCTACTGCCCGGCCGACCAGAAGGTCTACATCGATCTGGGTTTCTACGAAACCCTCAAGAACCGCCTGGGTGCGCCCGGCGATTTTGCCCAGGCCTACGTGATCGCGCACGAGGTCGGCCACCATGTGCAGAACCTGCTGGGCATCAGCGGCAAGATGGACCAGATGCGCGGCCGCGTGAGCAAGGCCGAGTACAACGCCCTGTCCGTGCGGCTGGAGCTGCAGGCCGACTGCTTTGCCGGCGTGTGGGCGCACCACGCGCAGGCGGCCCGCAAGATCCTGGAGCAGGGCGACGTGGAAGAGGCCATGAACGCGGCCGCCAAGATCGGCGATGACGCCCTGCAAGGTGCCGGCGGCGGCCGGGTGGTGCCCGAGAGCTTCACCCACGGCAGCAGCGCGCAGCGCCAGCGCTGGTTCAACAACGGCCTGCAGAACGGCAGCGTCAAGGGCTGTGACACCTTTTCCGCCCGCAGCCTGTGATGGGCGCTGAGCCGTCCTCCGCTGCAGTTCGCGAGGGGACGGCCGGCGCCGGGCCCGCGGTGTCGCCCCCCTCGGGCGCAGCCGCTGCCTGGTCGGCGGCGGCGGTCACGGTCCCGCATGCGGTGGGTTTGGGGTTGCTGGCCTTCGCGCCGCTGGCCGGTGGTTATTCGCTGGCGGCCCTGGCCCTGTGGTCGGCCGCCTTGCCCGGCCTGCTGCTCACGGTGTTGGCACCGCGCCCTGGCGTGGTGTACGCGCCCACCACCGTGGTGGCCCTGCTGTTCGCTGCGGTGGTGGCCACGGCCCATGGCGCGGCGGGCACCCTGGGCCTCACGGCGCGCCAGGTGCTGGCGGTGAGCGGGGCCACCGTGGCGCTGGCTTTCGGCTTCCAGTGGCTGCTGGGCGTGCTGCGGCTGGCCTCGGTGGCGCGCTTTCTGCCGATTTCGGTGACCCATGGCTTTGCAGCGGGCGTGGGCCTGTCCATGGTCGTGGGGCAGTTGCGCAATGGCCTGGGGGCGGGCGCCGGGTGGGGTTGGGACCTGCGTACCCTGTGGCACGCCGTGGCCGCCCTCGCGGTGGTGGGCCTGGCGGTGCTGCTGCGCCGGCGCTGGCCGCGCATGCCGGGCCTGCTCACGGCCGTGGTGCTGGTGGCACTGGCCGTGGCCGTGGCCGGCCTGTGGGGTGTGGGCTTGGGCAATGTGTTCGCCCCGGCCGTCAGCCAGAGTGCCTTTGCCGGGCCGCTGTGGCCCGACTGGACGGGCATACCCTGGCTGGAGCTGGTGCACCGGCACGGCTCGGCGCTGGTGCTGCTGGCATTGCTGATGGCGCTGGTCAACAGCCTGGAGATTTTGGTCTTCAACCAGGAGCTGGAGCTCGACCATGGCCTGCGTGGCAATCCCAACCAGGCGCTGCGGCGAGAGAGCCTGCTGGGCGTGCTGTGTGGCCTGGCGGGCATGATCCCGGCGTCCACCAGTGCCTCGCGCTCGCGCATCGTGCTGGCACAGGCCGGCGCCTCGGCCAGCGCGCCGCGCTGGCATGCCGGCATCATGCTGGTGGTGGCCGTCACGGGCGCCTGGTGGCTGCATTGGGTGCCCATGGCCTGCCTGGCCGGCGGGCTGGTGCTGGCGGGGCTGATGCAGGTGCCCGGGCTGCTGTGGTCGCCCGGCTACGCGCGCCGCTCGGGCGTGACCTGGGCGCAAAGCTGGCTGGTGGCGCTGGTGTTCGCCATTCTGGGCGGTGTCGGGGCGCTGGTGGCCGGGCTGGTGGTGGCCACCTTCGTGCTGTTGCGCGATTCGGCCTCCAAGGTGCTGCGCCATGTGCGGCTCGATGGGCAACTGCGTTCGCGCCGCCTGCGCCGGGCGGGCTCCGACACCTGGCTGGCCCCGCGCATGAACCAGGTGGCGGTGTTCGAGCTGCAGGGCGTGATGTCCTTCGGCGTCGCGGCGCACCTGGCCGAGCAGGTGCGGCTGATGCTGCAGCCGCGCCACCGCTGGGTGGTGCTGGATGCCAGCCGCGTGCCGGCCTGGGACAGCACGGCCCTGGCGCAGCTGCGGGCCCTGGCTCGCGACCTCGGCCAGCAGGGCGTGGCCTGCGCCGTGGCCGCGCTCGACCGCGCGGCGGCCGAGCACGTGGGCCCTGGCGTGCGCTGCTTCGCCGACGGCGACCGGGCCCTGGAATGGGCCGAGGCCGCCATCCTGGCCGAGCGGCCCGAGCACGAACGGCCCGTCTATCCCGAGCAGGACAGGCTCGGCGAAATCGGCGAGGGCATGGCTGCCGAGGCCCGGTTGGCGCTGGAAGCGGTGCTGGAGGCGCTGCCCCTGGCAGCCCACGGCGTGGTGTTCAATGCCGGCGATACCGACCGCGACCTGCTGGTGGTGCAGTCGGGACACATCACGCTGGCAACGCAGTGGCCGCCCGAGCGCGGCCTGCGCCTGGCCACCGTGGGGCCGGGCATGGCGTTCGGGGAGATGGCGTTCCTCAATGGTGCAGCCCGCACCGCCAGCGCCGGAGCGGAACTGGGGCCGGCGCAGCTGGCGCGGCTGTCGCGCGCGCACTTCGATGCCTGGGCGCAACGCTATCCCGAGGCCGCCCTCACGGTGATGAACAACATCGCCCAGATCGGCGCGCGCCGTCTGGCGGTGACCACGCGCCAGCTGCGCGCGGTGCTCGAGTGAGCTTCTGAAATTTCCATCTGTGTGCGGATGGTTATTCTTTTGGTGCTATCGAATTAAAAGCACCAAATCCAGTCCTCTGGCGGCATGGCTCGGTGAATACACCCTTGCTTACCACCCCCATGGTGTGTTTGGGCCACCGGTGCGACAATAGAGGGCTAAATGACAAGTTCTTTTTCCAATCTATCGCTGGCCGAGCCGCTGGCACGCGCCGTGGCCGAAATGGGCTACGAGTCCATGACGCCCATCCAGGAGCAGGCCATCCCCGTGGTTCTCACCGGCCAGGACGTGATGGGCGCTGCCCAGACCGGCACCGGCAAGACGGCGGCGTTCTCGCTGCCGCTGCTGCAGCGCCTGCTCAAGCACGAGAGCAGTTCCACATCGCCCGCGCGCCACCCTGTGCGCGCGCTGGTGCTGCTGCCCACGCGCGAACTGGCCGACCAGGTCGCCCAGCAGATCGCGCTGTACGCCAAGTACACCAAGCTGCGCAGCACCGTGGTCTTTGGCGGCATGGACATGAAGCCCCAGACCCTGGAGCTCAAGAAGGGTGTCGAAGTGCTGGTGGCCACCCCCGGCCGCCTGCTGGACCATATCGAGGCCAAGAATGCGGTGCTCAACCAGGTCGAGTATGTGGTGCTCGACGAGGCCGACCGCATGCTGGACATCGGCTTCCTGCCCGACCTGCAGCGCATCCTGTCCTACCTGCCCAAGCAGCGCACCACGCTGCTGTTCTCGGCCACCTTCTCGCCCGAGATCAAGCGCCTGGCCAGCAGCTACCTGCAAAACCCGATCACCATCGAGGTGGCCCGCCCGAACGAGACGGCCTCCACGGTGGAGCAGCGCTTCTACAGCGCCAACGACGACGACAAGCGCCGCGCCATCCACCAGGTGCTCAAGACCCGGGGCATCAAGCAGGCCTTCATCTTCGTGAACAGCAAGCTCGGTTGCGCCCGCCTGGCGCGCAGCCTGGAGCGCGAAGGCCTCAAGACCACCGCGCTGCATGGCGACAAGAGCCAGGACGAGCGCCTGAAGGCCCTGGAAGCCTTCAAGAAGGGCGAAGTCGACCTGCTGGTGTGCACCGACGTGGCCGCGCGCGGCCTCGACATCAAGGATGTGCCGGCGGTGTTCAACTTCGACGTGCCCTTCAACGCCGAAGACTACGTGCACCGCATCGGTCGCACGGGCCGTGCCGGTGCCTCGGGCCTGGCGGTCACGCTGGTGTCGGGCAGCGATGCCCGCCTGGTGGCCGACATCGAGAAGCTCATCAAGAAGAAGATCGAGCTCGAAGCCGTCGAGTACGACGAAGACCAGCCCCGTGGCCGCATCAACGATGGCCGCCGTGCCTGGCGTGAAGCGGGCGAGACCGGTGACGGGCGCGATGCCATTGCCTCCGCCGCGCCGCGCCGCGAGCGCGAACGTGACCACCGCCCTGGCCGTGAAAGCCGCGAGCCGCGCGAGCAGCACCGGGGCTTTCGCCCTGCGGTGGCGTCGCGCGACCCGTTCTTCGAAAAGCCCTACGAATCCAGCGCGGCAGCCGATGCAGCCCCTGCCTGGGAATCGGCCAAGTCGGCGCCGCGCAGCAGCGTGTCGGCCAACATCAAGCCCAAGCGCAAGGTGGCGGCGCTGTTCAAGGCGGCCGCCCCTGTGGCCGCCGATCAGGCGCAGGCTGTCACAGCCGACTGAAGCGCAGGTCGGGCGGGTGGATGGATCTTTCAAGGGCTGCTTCGGCAGCCCTTGTCACGCCTCAACCCGGCTGCTGTGACTGCTCGCAGTGCACCTGCAGCAGCTCGCGGTCGGCCAGCGTGGCGCCAAAGCGCATCGCGCTCAGGCAGCCGCCCCATACGCAGCCTGTGTCCAGCGCCAGGGTGTCCGGTCGGTCGAGCAGGCCGAGCGTGGACCAGTGCCCGAAGGCCACCAGCGTACCGCCCGCCCGCCGGCCCGGTACCTCGAACCAGGGCATCAGGCCCTCGGGGGCCGTGCCTGCGCTCTCGGTGCTCTCGAAATTCATCACCCCGTCCGCCGAGCAAAAACGCAAGCGCGTCATGGCGTTGACGATGGTGCGCAGGCGGTCCATGCCCGTGAGCGCCGGGTCCCAGCGGTCCGGGCCGTTGCCGTACATCTGGTGCAGAAAGTCCGACAGCCCCGGGCCGCGCAGCACCTCCTGCACTTCCCTGGCCAGCGCCAGCGCTTCGTCCACCGTCCAGGCGGGCAGCAGGCCGGCGTGCACCATCGCGAGCCGCTCGCCTGCATGCAGGTGCGTGCGCATCAATGGTTGCTGGCGCAACCAGGCGAGCATGGCGCTGCGGTCGCTCGCATCCAGCACCTGGTCCAGTGTGTCGCGTCTGGAGGGCTTGCGTGCGCCGTGCGCTGCAGCCAGCAGGTGCAGGTCGTGGTTGCCCAGCAGCGGGCGCAGTGCATCGCCCTGCTGCATGCAGCGGCGCAGCACGGCAGCCGACCCGGGGCCCCGGTTCACCAGGTCGCCCAGCAGGTAGACCGTGTCGCGGCTCGCAGAAAAGCCGATCTCGTCCAGCAGGCGCCCGAGCGCGCTGTCGCAACCCTGGATATCGCCAATACAGTAAAGTGCCATCGTGTTCCTATGCCCTGAATCATGGATTTTCTGCTGATTGCGCTGCTCACGCTGCTCAATGGCGTATTTGCCATGTCGGAGCTGGCATTGGCATCGAGCCGCAAGTCACGCCTTGCGGCCATGGCCGAGGGCGGCGACAAGGGCGCGCAGGCCTCGCTCACCCTGCTGGAGAACCCCACCCAGTTCCTCTCGTCCGTGCAGGTGGGCATCACCTCCATCGGCATGCTCAACGGCATCATCGGCGAGGCCGCGTTCAGCGATGACCTGGCGCGCTGGCTGCTGGCCCTGGGTATGCCCGAGCGCGCCGCCGGCATCACGGCCACGGCGCTGGTGGTCACGGTGATCACCTTCATCACCATCGTCTTCGGCGAACTGGTGCCCAAGCGCATCGGGCAGCTCTACCCCGAAACCGTGGCCCGCCTGGTGGCCAGGCCCATGGCCTGGGTGGCACTGGGGGCCAAGCCTTTCGTGCGGCTGCTGTCGCTGTCCACCCAGGGCGTGCTCGCCCTGCTGCGCATCGACAACAACGCCGGCCGCGCAGTGACCGAGGAGGAGATCGTGGCCAGCCTGGAGGAGGGGCGCGATGCCGGCGTGATCGAGCACCACGAGCACCAGATGGTGCGCAACGTGTTCCGCCTCGATGACCGGCCGCTGACCTCGCTGATGGTGCCGCGCACCGATCTGCAGTGGCTCGACGCGCGGCTGAGCGTGGCCGAAGCCCTGCAGATGGCGGGCACCGGTGGCGGCCACGGCGCCCATTCCTGGTATCCGGTGTGCCGCGGGTCGCTCGACGAGGTGGTGGGTCTGGTCAGCGTGGCGCGCCTGCTGGAGCTGGGGGTGCAGGCCCCAGGCGCCATCGAGCAGTACGTGCTGCCGGCGGCTTTCCTGCCCGAAACCCTGAGTGGGATGGAACTGCTCGAACAGTTCCGCGCGCGCTCCGGCCGGATGGTCTTCGTGGTGGATGAATACGGCGTGGTCCAGGGCATCATGACGCCGCGCGATCTGCTGGAGGCGATTACCGGAGAGCTCCAGCCCGGCGCCGCCACCGACGCCTGGGCCACGCGGCGCGAGGATGGCGCATGGCTGCTCGACGGCCTGATGCCGGTCAACGAACTCAAGGCACGCCTGGATATTCGCGATTTACCCGGGGAGGAGCGGGGCCGTTACAACACCCTCGCAGGATTGCTGATGGCCGAATCGGGCCATTTGCCTGGGGTGGGCGAGCACATTGCCTGTGCCGGGTGGATATTCGAGGTGCTGGGCCTGGAGGGCAAGAGAATCGACAGGGTATTGGCGCAAATGGACCAGCCCGACCAGTCCGGCTGATTACCTGGACACATGGATTTATTTTCAACCAGGGCTTGTTTCAACAGCTTGTCACGAATTTTTTGGCAAACCCGGCAAAGTTTGCCCATTATTCCTATAATGGGGCCTTCTTTGTCCACCCAGCAGCCCAACATACCATGACAACCAGCTATAAAGAACTCCTCAAGCAACGCGAAGCCCTGGAACAGCAAATCGGTGAGGCGCGCAAGCGCGAGCTGTCGGATGCCGTGTCGCAGGTGCGCGCTCTGGTGGCGGAGTTTGGTCTGACCGCGCAGGACGTGTTCCCCAGTGGCCGTGCACGCAGCGCCAGTGCGGGCACCAAGGTGGCACCCAAGTACCGTGATCCATCCACCGGCCAGACCTGGACGGGCCGTGGCAAGGCGCCGAAGTGGATTCAAAACGAAAACCGCGAGAAATTCGCCATTTGATGGATTGAATCCGCCATGGATGGGCGGCCCTTTGCCGGGCCGCATAAAAAAAGCCCGCAGCTGCGGGCTTTTTGCTTGGCGCGCCCCATATGGCTGCCCGGAGGGTGCGGCACAGGGCGCATCGGCCGCGCTGCTCAGACAGGGGCTGCGGCGATCTCGCGCAATACCTGCGCCGTGAATTCGTCGGCCGGGAAGAATGATTCCACGGCCAGCTCCTGCAGGGTCACGTCCACCGGGGTACCAAATATGGTGGTGGTGCTGATAAACGAAAGCGTTCCCCGCGCGCTTTGAAAGCAGAACGGCATTACCACGCCCAGCAATTCCCCGTCGAGCACCAGGGGGCTCGATTCCTCGGGCGCCGGATATTCCAGCAGTTCGGCCTGCAGTGCGATCAGCACCGGGTCGGCCGTGGCCTGGATCTGCTGGCGCAGGCGCTCGAACAGGTGGGCGCGCCACTGGGCCAGGTTGGCGATGTGCGGTGCCAGGCCTTTGGGGTGCAGGCTCAGGCGGAACACGTTCACCGGCCCTTCCAGCAGTTCGGGGCTCACATGGTTGGCCAGCAGCGCCTGGGCGGCGCGGTTGGTGGCCACCACGTTCCAGCAGCGGTCCAGCGCCAGCGCCGGGCAGGGTTCGTGCCCCTTGAGCACCAGTTCCACGGCCAGGCGCGCGGCGGCCAGTGCCGGGTCGTCCAGGGCGCGCTCGCGGTACATGGGCGCATAGCCGGCGGCCACCAGCAGGGCATTGCGCTCGCGCAGCGGGATCGCCAGACGCTCGCACAGACGCAGCACCATCTCGCGGCTGGGGTTGGTGCGGCCGGTTTCCATGAAGCTCACATGGCGGGTGGAGATGTCCGCCTCGTCGGCCAGTTCCAGCTGGCTCAGGTGGCGTTGCTGGCGCCAACTGCGCAGGTGGTCGCCGAACGAGGCGGGGCCCGGCGTGCTGCCGCGATGGCCAGCGGCCGCAGGCCGGTGCGGCAGGGAGGGGCGTGGGGGGCGGTGGGTGCTGGTCATGCCCTCCATCCTAGGGCCAGTCGGCGTGCAGGCCATTACCTGGCATGTCATCGACGCGGTGCAGCCGGGCCGCAACCATGGAGGCTCTTTCAACCCGATCGCTTCAAGGAGTCCACCATGTCCCTTCTGTCCTCTCCCTCGTTCCTGCGTGCCGTCGTCTGGTTCGATGCCGCCACCGGCGTGCTGCTCGCCGCCCTGCACCTGGCGCTGACCGACACGCTCGCCGGGTGGCTCGGGCTGCCGGTGGGGCTGGTCTCGGCCAGTGGGCTGGCGCTCATTGCCTATGCGGTTCTGGCCATGGCGATTGCCAGCCCGCGCAATACCCCCCGCGGCCTGCTTTGGCTGCTGATCGTGGGCAATGCCGTGTGGGCTCTTGCAAGCCTGGCATTGCTGCTGTCATCGGCCATCGCGCCCAGTGGGTGGGGCCAGGCCTACCTGGTCATGCATGTGGTGTCGGTGGGCCTGCTGGCCGAGCTGCAATGGTTTGGCGTGCGCCGCCTGCCGTCGATGGCCGTGGCCTGAACGCGGGGCACGCGCACCGGCCGCGTGGCCGGTGCATGCAGGTGCCGTTGGAGAGGGGCTTCGGCCCCTCTTTCGGCGTGCAGGCGGGCACCAGGTCCATGCGCGTTCATACCCCCACCGTTCCATCCGCCACGCGGGACTGACAGAATAGGCCTTGTCGCACAACAGGAGTCAGCCATGGCCACATCGACCAAGTCGTCGCCCCAGCCCGCCCGCCACGCGTTTGCCAACACGCTCAAGAGCTTCAAGACCGCGTCCGGCAAGACCGGACAGTTCTATTCGCTCCCTGCCCTCGCCAAGGAGTTTCCTTCCGTCAAGCGCCTTCCGGTGTCCATTCGCATCGTGCTCGAATCGGTGCTGCGCAATTGCGATGGCCGCAAGGTCACGGCCGAGCATGTGCGCCAGCTCGCGCACTGGGCCCCCACGGCCGAGCGCAAGGACGAGATCCCCTTCGTCGTCTCGCGCGTGGTGCTGCAGGACTTCACCGGCGTGCCGCTGCTGGCCGATCTGGCCGCCATGCGCAGCGTGGCCGCCAGGCTGGGCAAGAACCCCAAGAAGATCGAACCCCTGGTGCCGGTGGACCTGGTGGTGGACCACTCCATCATGGTCGACCATTACGGCAAGAAGAATTCGCTCGACCTGAACATGAAGCTCGAGTTCCAGCGCAACCGTGAGCGCTACGAGTTCATGAAGTGGGGCATGCAGGCCTTCAGCACCTTCGGCGTGGTGCCTCCGGGCTTTGGCATCGTGCACCAGGTGAACCTGGAGTACCTGGCGCGCGGTGTGCACAAGGCCAAGGACGGCGTGCACTACCCCGACACCCTGGTGGGCACCGACAGCCACACCACCATGATCAACGGCATCGGCGTGGTGGGCTGGGGCGTGGGCGGCATCGAGGCCGAGGCCGCCATGCTGGGCCAGCCTGTGTACTTCCTCACGCCCGACGTGGTGGGCTTCGAGATGACGGGCCAGCTGCGCGAGGGCGTGACCGCCACCGACCTGGTGCTCACCGTGACCGAGCTGCTGCGCCAGCACAAGGTGGTGGGCAAGTTCGTCGAATTCTTCGGCGAGGGCACGCGCACCCTGGCCTTGCCCGACCGGGCCACCATCGGCAACATGGCACCCGAGTACGGTGCCACCATGGGCTTCTTCCCGGTGGACGAGAAGACCATCGACTACTTCCAGGGCACGGGCCGCACCAAGGCCGAAATCGAAGCCTTCGAGGCCTATTTCAAGGCCCAGGGCCTGTTCGGAGTGCCATTGGCCGGCGAGATCGATTACTCGCAGGTCGTGAAGCTCGACCTGGGCAGCGTCACGCCCAGCCTGGCCGGCCCCAAGCGCCCGCAGGACCGCATCGAGCTGGGCAAGGTCAGCAGCCAGTTCATCGACCTGTTCAGCAAGCCCAACGCCGAAAACGGTTTCAACCGCCCGGCCGAGCTGCTGTACACGCGCCACCACATCCACCGCGGTCAGGACCTGGTGCAGGATGCCGCCCCCAAGGACAAGCCCGCACCCGCGGGCGCTCCGCGCTCCGTGGCCGAGATGGAGGGCAACAAGCCCGCGCTGGCCACCGCCCATGCCGATGCCGCCGCAGCCATGCCCACCAAGGGGGCCGATCCCACGGTGGGCAACGGCGACGTGCTGATCGCCGCCATCACCAGCTGCACCAACACCTCCAACCCCAGCGTGCTGCTGGCCGCCGGCCTGCTGGCCAAGAAGGCCGTGGAGGCGGGCCTCAAGGTCAAGCCGCACATCAAGACCTCGCTGGCCCCCGGCTCGCGCATCGTCACCGACTACCTCACCGAGACCGGCCTGCTGCCGTACCTGGAGAAGCTGGGCTTTGCACTGGCCGGCTACGGCTGTACCACCTGCATCGGCAATGCGGGTGACCTCACGCCCGAACTCAACGAGGCCATCACCGGCAACGACCTGATCTGTGCGGCCGTGCTCTCGGGCAACCGCAACTTCGAGGCGCGCATCCACCCCAACCTCAAGGCCAACTTCCTGGCCAGCCCGCCGCTGGTGGTGGCCTATGCCATTGCCGGCACGGTGCTCAAGGACCTCATGACCGAGCCCGTGGGCAAGGGCAAGGGCGGCCGCGACATCTACCTGGGTGACATCTGGCCGAGCAGCGAGGAAGTGCACCAGCTCATGAAGTACGCGATGAACGGCAAGGCCTTCCGCGAGAACTACGCCAAGGTCGCCACCGACCCCGGCAAGCTCTGGGAAAAGATCAAGGGCGTGAGCGGCAACGCCTACACCTGGCCTGCCAGCACCTACATCGCCGAGCCGCCTTTCTTCGCCCAATTCACGCTCGAGCAGGGCGCCGCGACGGCCTCCGAAGTGCACGGCGCGCGCATCATGGCGCTGTTCGGCGATTCCATCACCACCGACCACATCTCGCCCGCAGGCTCCATCAAGGCCACTTCGCCCGCCGGCCAGTGGCTGCAGCTCAACGGTGTGCAGAAGGCCGACTTCAACAGCTATGGCGCGCGCCGCGGCAACCACGACGTGATGATGCGCGGCACCTTCGCCAACGTGCGCATCAAGAACCTCATGCTTCCGCCCACGGCCGATGGCTCGCGCGAAGAGGGCGGGGTGACGGTGTTCCAGAACGAGGGACCCCTGCAGGGCGAGAAGATGTTCATCTTCGATGCCGCCATGCAGTACATGGCGCAAAAAACGCCCACGGTGATCTTTGCCGGCGAAGAGTACGGCACCGGGTCGAGCCGCGACTGGGCCGCCAAGGGCACGCAACTGCTGGGCATCAAGGCCGTGGTGGCGCGCAGCTTCGAGCGCATCCACCGCTCCAACCTGGTCGGCATGGGCGTGCTGCCCCTGCAGTTCAAGGGCACGGATTCGTGGGAATCGCTGGGCCTTACGGGCAACGAAACCATCAACGTGCTGCCCGATCCGGCGCTCACGCCCCAGAGCGACGCCACGCTGGTGATTCGCCGCAGCGATGGTTCCAGCCAGGAGGTGGTGGTCACGCTGCGCATCGACACCCCCATCGAAGTGGACTATTACCAGGCGGGCGGTATTTTGCCGTTCGTGCTGCGCCAACTGCTGGGGGGCTGAGAGGCTGAGAATCCTTCGTCCATGCCCGCCTTGCACGCCAAAACACCCCGGCTCGTCGAAAGCAAATGCTCGCCATAGCCCGAGCTATGGCTGTGCTTTGCGCCTAGATCCGAGGCGTTTTGACGCGCCCTTTGGACACGGCCGAAAAATTCCCAGCCTCTGAGCCGCGGAGCAGCGGGTCGGCGAGCCGGCCCACTGCCGGCGTTTGTGGCGCCGGTGCAGCGGCGTTCCGCCGGGAATCGCCGCTGGCGCTTACTGGCCGATACACTTGTGAGGTCCGGTTGTCGACAGCCTACCCACAGGTTCCATGAATCCACCTGCCCACCGCCCGCTGCGGCGGAATTTCGCGTCGGAGAGCCCTGCCCTCACGGTGGTGCTGGTCGTGGCCGCGCTGGCGCTGGTGGTGGTGCTGCTGGGCCCTGTCCTGGGCCATGGGGCAGGCACCGGACCTGAACTCGAACCCTTCATGGAACTGGTGGCCATGCTGCTGGCGTTGCTGGTGGTGTCGGTGTCCCTGCATGTGCTGGACCGGCAGACCCAGGGCTATGCGAATGGGCTGGTGGTGGGGTTCGGTGTGGCGGTCGTGTGCAACTTTTTGCACGGTGTGCCGGCGCACGCTACCCCGGCTTCGGTGTCAGGCACCGTGGCCGACACGGCCCTGTGGCTGGAAGGCTGGGTGCGCGTTGCCGAATGTGCCACCCTGCTGTTGGTAGCGTTGCGGGTGTCCTTGCTCGGTCCCGCCCGGATGTGGGCCGTGGTGGCTGGCGCGATTTCGCTGGCGCTGGCATGGATGGGCATGGGGCCCGCTGCGCGTTGGGTGGCCCAGGCGTCGGGCGGGGTATGGCATGGCTTGCTGCTTGCCGGGCTGGTCAGTGGCCTGGGGCTGGCGGCCTGGCTCATGCTGCGCAATACCAATGGCAGCGGCAGCGGCAGCGGCAGGGAGCGTGAGCGGCTCATGGGCTGGGCTGCCGTGGCCTTTGCCGGCAGCGAATTGCTGTTGGGGATCGAGGCATTCGCGCATGCCAGGCAGGCGGATGTCCTTTCGCACGCCCTGCGCGTGGTGGGTTACGCGCTGCTCTACCAGGCCGTGTTCGTGGCCGGTATCCGCCTGCCCTACGCCCGCCTGTCCGAAGCCGAGGCCCAGCTGCGCGAAAGCGAAACCCGCCTGCAGCTGCTGGGCCGCAACCTGCCCCTGAGCGTGCTCTACCAGGTGGTGCGCGAGGCCGACGGCCGAATGCACTTCGCGCACATCGGCGATGCCATCGAGCGCCTGAACGGCCTGCGCGCCGAGGATGTGCTGCGCGACCCCGATGTGCTGTACCAGCAGGTCCTTGCCGAAGACCTCCCCGCGCTGGAGGAGGCCAGGGAGCGCTCGCTGCGCACCATGGGGCCCATGGAGGCCACTTTCCGCATGCGCGTGTCCTCGGGGGCGGTGCGCTGGATACACCTGAGTTCCTCGCCCCGGCTGCTCGATGGCGGGCGCGTGATCTGGGATGGCGTGCAGAGCGACATCACCGCCGTGCGCGAGGCCGAGCAGGCCGCCCACGCGCACGAGGTGCAGATGGCCAACATGCTGCGCCAGGTGCCGGGTGGCGTGGCGCGGCTGGACCGCGACCACCGGGTGCTCTATGTGAACGAGCAGCAGGCCCGGTGGCTGCACCGCACCCCCGAGCAGTTGCAGGGGCAGCTGCTGCAGGAGGTGATTCCCGCCGCAGTCATGGCGCGCATGCTGCCCCAGCTGCAAAAGGCCTTTGCCGGAGAGACGGCGGTCTTTGAAAACCGCATCGATGGCCTGGATGGCGCGCAGTACCGCCACACCACGCTGGTGCCCGAGTCCATCACGGAGCAGGGCGTGATGGCCGTGGTGGTGTTCGCCTACGACCTGACCGAGCTCAAGCGCATCGAAACCGAGCTGGCCCAGCAAAAGGCCCACCTGGCGCGCGTGGTGAACGCCATACCGGACATGGTCTTCCTCAAGGATGCGCAAGGGGTCTACCTGTCCTGCAACCCGGTGTTCGAGCGCTTTGCGGGCAAGCCCGAGCGCGAGATCATCGGCTGCACCGATTTCGATATTTCGCCTGCAGCGGAGGCAGAGCAGTTCCGTGCCTACGACCGGCGCGCCATGCAGGCCTGGCAGCCCCTGGTCTATGAGGAACAGCTGACTTTTGCCGAGGATGGTTACCAGGGGTATTTCGAGACCATCAAGACACCCATCCGCGACCTGCATGGCCGGGTCACGGGCGTTCTCGGGGTGTGCCGCGACATCACCGACCGCAAGCGCGCAGAGCAGGAGATCGAGCGCCTGGCGTTCTACGACGCACTCACCGGCCTGCCCAACCGCCGCCTGCTGCTCGACCGCCTGCAACGCTCCCTGGCCGCCTGCCAGCGCAGCAAGAACCTCGGGGCCCTGCTGTTCATCGACCTCGATAACTTCAAGGACCTCAACGACACCCTGGGCCACGACATGGGCGACCAGCTGCTGTCCCAGGTTGCCACCCGCCTGGTGGGCAGCGTGCGCGAAGCCGACACTGTGGCGCGCTTTGGCGGCGACGAATTCGTCGTCATGCTGGACAACCTGAACCCCGAACTGGCCGACGCCGCCGCCCAGGCCGAAACCGTCGCCGAAAAACTCCTGGCCAGCCTGAACCAGCCCTTCGCGCTCGGAGGCCAGCAGCACTACAGCACCCCCAGCATCGGCATCACCCTGTTCGGCGACGAACGCCTGTCGGTGGACGAACTGCTCAAAAGGGCAGACCTGGCCATGTACCAGGCCAAGGCCGCCGGGCGCAACACCCAGCGCTTCTTCGACCCCGACATGCAGGCCGCCGTCAACGCCCGCTCCAACCTGGAAGCCGACCTGCGCCAGGGCCTGGCCCGCAGCGAACTGCTCGTGCACTACCAGCCCGTCGTCGACCACCAGGCCCGCCTGGTGGGCGCCGAAGCCCTGGTGCGCTGGCGCCACCCCCAGCGCGGCATGATCAGCCCCGGCGACTTCATCCCCCTGGCCGAACAGACCGGCCTCATCCTCCCCCTGGGCCAGTACGTGCTGGAGACCGCCTGCAGGCAACTGCAGCGCTGGGGCCAGAGCCCCGCCACCGCCCACCTGAGCATCTCCGTGAACGTCAGCGCGCGCCAGTTCCGGCAACCGGGCTTCGTCGCCGAAGTGCTGGGCACCCTGAAAGACTGCCAGGCCAAACCCCAGTTGCTCAAGCTGGAACTCACCGAAAGCCTGCTGCTGGGGGACATCGAAGACACCATCGTGCGCATGGAGCAGCTCAAGGCAGAGGGGGTGGGCTTTGCGCTGGATGACTTCGGCACCGGCTACTCGTCCCTGTCCTACCTCAAGCGGCTGCCGCTGGACCAGATCAAGATCGACCAGAGCTTCGTGCGCGACGTGCTGAGCGACCCCAACGACGCGGCCATCGTGCGCACCATATTGGCGCTGGCCAAGAGCCTGGACCTGCAGGTGGTGGCCGAGGGGGTGGAGACGACGGGGCAACTGGGGTTCCTCAGGCTGCATGGCTGCGAGGGCTTCCAGGGCTATCTGTTTGGCAGGCCTGTGCCGGTGGACCTGTTCGAGCGCGAGCACCTGCCCGAGCCCCCGGTGCCGGCCCCTGCTGCCCAAGTGCCATGACTGCCGTGCCGGACCCCGCTCTCCCAGTGCCTGTTTCCGCCGCCACCGTGCTGTGGGTGGACGGGGATGCGCTGCACGCCCAGGCGGCCATCGCCGTGCTGGCCCAGCGCTGCCCGGCTTGGCGCGTGGTGCACAGCCCCTCGGCCGATGCCGCCTCCCTGCTGCTGGCCGCGCAGACCTGGGATGCACTGGTGCTGTGCCTGGATCCGCAGATCCAGGACCTGCCCAGCCTGCTGGAGCTGTGTGCGGGGCGCCCCGTGCTGCTGTGCCTCGATGCGCACCAGGAGGTCCTCGCGGCGCGTGGCTTTCGCTGCGGCCTGGGGGACTACGCCCTGCGTGCCGCAGATGGCAGCCACCTGCCCGAGCTGGTGCACCGCCTGTCGGCGCTGGTGGGCCGCCAGGGCCTGGCAGCCGCCCCCGGGGCGGCGCAGCCCTTGCGCACCGTGGATGCACGCATCTGGCACGAGGCGCTGACCCTGCTGCAGGAGCAGCGCCAGGGCCTGCAGGTCACGCTGGCCAGCATGAGCCAGGGCATCTTCAGGACCGGGCCGGACGGGCGTATCACCATCTACAACCAGCGCGTGCTGGAGCTGCTGGACCTGCCCGAATCGCTGATGGCCGCCCGCCCCACCCTGGCCGAGCTGACGCAACTGCAGGCCCAGCGCGGTGACTTCGGCGCGGGCTACAACCTGGTGGACCACCGCGGACGCGACTACGTCGCACGCTCCGCTGTGGATCCCGCGCCCGAAGTCTACTGGCGCACCACGCGCGACGGTTGCACGTTCGAAGTGCGCACCACGCGCCTGCCCGATGGCGGGATGGTGCGCACCTTCACCGACGTGAGCGACTATGTGCGCGTGGAAAACGAGCTGCGCGAGAGCGAGGCCCGCTTTCGCGGCCTGAGCGACCTGTCGTCCGACTGGTACTGGGAGCACGACGCAGACGGCCGCTTCGTGCAGCTGGCGGGCGACCTGAGCGTTAACGGCATCCCCTTGTCGAGCGTGATGGGCCGCACCCGCTGGGAGATCGGTGCGCTCAACATGAGCGATGCCGACTGGGACGCCCACCGCGCGGTGCTCACGGCGCAGCAGCCGTTCCGCGACCTGGAACTGCAGCGCCAGCGGCCCGACGGCAGCATGCACTGGATCTCGGTCAGCGGCGTGCCGGTGTTCGATGCCCAGGGCGTGCTGCGCGGTTACCGCGGCGTGGGGCGCGACATCACCGAGCGCAAGCAGGCCGAGTTGCAGATCGAGCGGCTGGCGTTCTTCGACGCACTCACCGGCCTGCCCAACCGCCGCCTGCTGATGGACCGCCTGCAGCGCGCCACCGTGGCGACCGGACGCAACCACGCGCACGGTGCGCTGCTGTTCATCGACCTGGACAATTTCAAGGACCTCAACGACACGCTGGGCCACGACACCGGCGACCAGTTGCTGGTGCGCGTGGCCAGGCGCCTGCTGGCCTGTGTGCGCGAGAGCGATACGGTGGCCCGTTTTGGCGGTGACGAGTTCGTGGTGCTGCTCGATGGCCTGCACACCGAGGTGGCGCATGCCAGCAGCGAGGCGGCGGCCATCGCGCAACAGATCCTCACCGCCCTGGGCAAGCCCTACGACATGGACGGCATCAGCCACCACAGCACGCCCAGCATCGGCATCGCGCTGTTCGGGCAACGCCCGTCCACGCCGGACGAACTGCTCAAGCATGCCGACCTGGCCATGTACCAAGCCAAGGCGGCGGGGCGCAACACGCAACGCTTCTTCGACCCCGACATGCAGGCCGCCGTGAGCATGCGCGCGGCGCTGGAGGCCGACCTGCGCCGCGGCCTGAACCAGCAGGAACTGCTGCTGTACTGCCAGCCCGTGGTGGATGGCTCCGGCAAGCTGCTCGGTGCCGAGGCCCTGGTGCGCTGGAACCACCCACGCCGCGGGCTGGTGCTGCCCGGCGAGTTCATCCCGCTGGCCGAGCAGACCGGGCTCATCCTGCCGCTGGGCCAGTGGGTGCTGGAGGCCGCCTGCGCACAGCTCGTGCACTGGTCGCAAAGCGCGCTCACGCGGCCCTTCTTCCTGTCGGTCAACGTCAGTGTGCGGCAGTTCCGCCAGCCCGATTTCGTGACCCAGGTGCTGGGCGCGCTGCAGGCCAGCGGCGCCAACCCCGAGCGCCTGCGCTTCGAGCTGACCGAGAGCCTGCTGCTCACCGACGTGGAGGACAGCATTGCCCGCATGGAGCAGTTGCGCCGCCATGGGGTGGGCTTTTCGATGGACGACTTCGGCACCGGCTACTCGTCCCTGTCCTACCTCAAGCGCCTGCCGCTGGACCAGCTCAAGATCGACCAGGGCTTTGTGCGCGACCTGCAGACCGACCCCAACGATGCCGCCATCGTGCGCACCATCCTGGCCCTGGCGCGCAGCCTGGACCTCTCGGTGGTGGCCGAGGGGGTGGAGACGCCGGGCCAGTTCGAGTTCCTGCAGCGCCATGGCTGCCAGGCCTTCCAGGGCTACCTGTTCGCCCGCCCCATGCCGGCCGAGATGCTGGAGCGCGCCCTGCTTCCTGCGCCATGACAAACGCAGGCCGCGCCCGGCGCGCGACAATCGGCGCATGAAGAAACAGGTGCTGGTGGCGGGCGGTGGCATAGGGGGGCTGGCAGCAGCCCTGGGCGCATCGCGTGCCGGGTGGGATGTGCGGCTGTACGAGCGTGCCGCGGCCTTCAGCGAGGTCGGGGCGGGCGTGCAGCTGGGACCCAACGTGGTGCGCCGGCTGCAGGCCTGGGGTCTGCAGAAGCCGCTGCAGTCCGTGGCGGCTTTCCCGGCCCGGCTGCAGGTGCGCAGTGCCCTGTCGGGGCGCGAACTGGCCGAGCTGGCGCTGGGCGCCACCGCCATCGAACGCTATGGCGCCGCCTACGCCACCATCCACCGCGCCGACCTGCATGGGCTGTTGCTGGCGGCCGTCACCAAGTACACCGACACCCGGCTGAACCTGGATCATGCCATCGAGGGTTTCAGCGACGGCAGCACCTGTGGCACCGCAGTTCCTGGCGCCGAGACCGTCGTCACGGTGCGCACCAGCCGAGGCAAGGAGGTGGAGGGCGATGCGCTGGTCGGGGCCGACGGCCTGTGGAGCGGCACGCGCCTGCAGTTGCTCGGCGATGTGCCGCCGCGCGCCACGGGCCACCTAGCCTACCGCGCCCTGGTCCCGCAGGACGCCCTGCCCAATGCCCTGCGCACCCAGCAGATCACCGCCTGGCTGGGCCCGCGCCTGCATGTGGTGCAGTACCCCGTGCGGCGCGGCGAGCTGCAGAACCTGGTGGTCATCATCGAAGGCCCGGCGCCTGCGGACAGGCAGGGCTGGGACCATGCCGCGAATGCCGCCGACCTGGAGCAGGCCCTGCAGGGCGCCTGCCCGGCGTTGCAGCACGCCGTGTATGGTGTCGCGGCGGCCGGCGGTGGCTGGCGCCTGTGGCCGCTGTGCGACCGAGCGCCCGTGCGCGGTGCCGCAGAGATGGCGCAGGGTCTGGTGGCGCTGCTCGGCGATGCCGCCCACCCCATGCTGCCCTACCTGGCCCAGGGGGCCGGCATGGCCATCGAGGACGCGGCCGAGCTGCAGCGCGCCCTGTCCATGCATGACCTGGAGGTGCCGCTGCGCCTGACGCGCTACGCCCTGAACCGCTGGCAACGCAACGCCCGCGTGCAGGCCCGCGCTACGCGCAATGGCCGCATCTTCCACGCCATGGGCCCTGTGCGCTGGGGCCGCGACGCTTCGCTGCGCCTGCTGGGCGCGCGCGTGCTGGACCTGCCCTGGCTGTACCGGGGCGATGGCTCGGTGGCCAGTTCGCTCTGAGACGGTCAGGACGCAACCAGCGGACAGTCCGCCAGCACCCGCTCCGCCAGCGTCTGGCGCAAGGCCTGCAGCGCGGCGATGCGTGCGTCGATTTCGAGCAGCTTGGCGGACAGCACTTCGGTAACGGCGGGCGCGGGGTCGGGTGCGTCCCAGATCGCGGGCAGGCGGTCGCCGATTTCGGCGAGCGTGAAGCCCAGTTGCTGCGCCGTGCGGATGTACTGCACCAGCATCAGCACCTCCTCGGGGTAGTCGCGGTAGCCGTTGGGCAGGCGGCGCGCGCGGATCAAGCCCTGTTGCTCATAGAAGCGCAAGGCCTCGCGGCTCAGGCCGGCGGCGGTGGCGAGTTCTCCGATCAGCATGGGGCGCGTCTTTCCAAAAAAAGTGCTTGACCCTGAAGCGTACTTCAAGGTGGAAGCTCGGAGCCTTCTTCACTCCGATCTTTTTTGCACCATGCACATCCCCGCCTTTCCCTCTCCGCGCTACCTGAACATCGTGCGCGCTGGCGGCTGGTACGACCTGTTCGTCACCTGGCCCTTTGCGCTGCCGTGGACCTTTGCCTGGCTCTATGGCCTGCTGACCTCGGTATCCACCACACTGGGCCTGCCCGGTACCCTGCACCCGCTCGATGGCACGCACATGCTGCTGGCCAACCTGCTCGGCTCGGTGGTGGTGGTCTGGTCCATCGCGCGCATTGCGGCACCCAGCCTGCTGCTGGGCCGGCTCGATGGGGTGGCGCGAGTCCTGTTCGCAGCCTGGCAGATCTACGCGGTAGCCCATGGGGCCAGCGCCATCGTTCTCGGATTCACCGCATTCGAGCTGCTGTTCGGCGTGCTGCAGTGGTGGCGCGTGAGCGGGCAAGGTGCCACATGCCCGCCGCAGATCAATGCGCGGGCGCCGGCAGCAGCCTGAACGACAGCACCCCGGCCGCCAGCAGCGCCGAGATGGTCAGCATCACGGCCACATACGGATCGATGCCGTGCGCAGAGGCCAGCGAGGCGGCCAGCCCCGTGAGCCACTGCATCAGCGCCACGCCCAGGAACAGCGCCATGGTGAACACCGCCATGGCGCGCCCGGTCATGGCCGCCGGGTAGGCCGAGCGCACGTCCGCGTACTGCAGCACCATGTAGCCCGAGAGCAGGCCCACGGCGATGGCGCCGCCCACGTCCAGCCACTCCCGGTGCAGCAGGCTGATGGCCAGGAACAGGCCGCACAGGATGGCGGTGAAGCCCATGATCCAGCGCCGGCGGTGCGCAGGCCCAGGGTCCATGCGCCCGAACCAGGCCGGGGTGAACAGCGACACCAGCGAGGACAGCATGGCCACGTTGCCGCTGGCCACCAGCGAATAGCCATGCCGCTCGATCAGCAGTGGCCCCAGCCACAGCCCGCGCAGCGTGAGGAAGGAGGCGTAGGTGGTCAGCGCCAGCAGCATGATGCCGGCGGTGTGCGGCAGCAGGAACAGCGCGCCGAAGCCGCGCACGGCCGAGGCGATCGATTCGCGTGGCACATCTGCGGCGTGCTGCGGCTGCGCGGGCTCGTGCACCTGCCACCAGATCAGCAGCCAGGCCAGTGCCGCCAGGCCGGCCAGCACACCGAAGCCCGCGCGCCAGGAGGAGTGCTGCACCAGCCAGGCCAGCGGCGTGCCGGTGAACAGCATGCCCAGGCCACCGACCCCCATGGCCACGCCCGAGACCATGGCAAAGCGCCCCGGGGGAAAGTAGCGTGCGATGAACACCGTGCACACCAGGAAGGCCGGCGCGCAGCCCACGCCGATCAACACCTGCCCGAGCAGCACCATGGCGTAGCCCGGCGCCAGCGCGGACAGCAGCGAACCGGCAATCGTGAGCGGGAAGGCCACCAGCAGCGTGCGCCGCACGCCGTACAGGTCGATGCCCACGCCCATGAACAGCTGCATGCCGCCGAAGGCAAACGCAAAGGCACCGGCGAACGCGCCCAGCGCCTGCGCCGACAGGCCGAACTCCGCGCGCAGCCCGGTGGCGATGATGGCCGTGATGGTGCGAAACGCCTGGCTCAGCGCGAAGCCCGAAATCAGGGCCAGCAGCATGACCCAGGCGACACGGGGTGCGAGAGGGGAGTGTGGCGAAGAGGAGGGGGCGGACTCGGGTGGCTGGGGCGGCAAGGCGGTGTCTCCGGGAGGGCGTGCACGGTTGCGCCGCCCTTGCCGAGGTTACACGCTGTGGCGACAGGCTGCTGTCGCTGCTGCGCAGGCCGCAGGCACTCACAGATCGGTGCGCAGCTTCCAGATCTCGGGGAAGAGCACCACGTCCAGCATCTTGCGCAGGTAGCTCACGCCGCCCGTGCCGCCGGTGCCGCGCTTGAAGCCGATCACGCGCTCCACCGTGGTCACATGGCGAAAGCGCCACAGGCGAAAGGCGTCTTCCAGGTCGGTGAGCTCCTCGCCCAGCTGGTACAGGTCCCAGTGCTTCTCGGGCGCGCGGTACACGGTGAGCCAGGCCTGCTCCACGCCATCGCTTTCCTCGTAGGGCAGGGTCCAGTCGCGCGCGGTGTGGCTGGCCGGCACGGCAATGCCGCGGCGCGCCAGCAGGCGCAGGGCTTCGTCGTAAAGCGACGGCGCTTCGTAGGCGGCCTGCACCTGGGCCAACAGGTCGGCGCGGTGCTCGTGCGGTTTCAGCATGGCGCGGTTCTTGTTGCCCAGCGAGAACTCGATGCTGCGGTACTGGTAGCTCTGAAAGCCGCTGGACTGGCCCAGGTAGGGCCGCATGGCACTGTACTCGGGCGGCGTCATGGTGGCCAGCACGTCCCAGGCATGCACCAGCTGCTCCATGATCTTGGAGACGCGCGCCAGCATCTTGAAGGCCATCTGCAGTTCGTCTCGGGCGATGTGGCCGATGGCCGCGCGCAGCTCGTGCAGCATGAGCTTCATCCACAGCTCGCTGGTCTGGTGCTGCACGATGAACAGCATCTCGTCGTGCGCGGGCGACAGGGGCTTCTGTGCGGTGAGGATCGCATCGAGCTGCAGGTAGTCGCCATAGCTCATGGATTGGCTGAAGTCGAGCTGGGCGCGCTCTTCGTGCACGATGGATTCGGGCTTGCCTGCGGCGGGCGCTGCTGCACCGGGCTCCGAAGCGGTGTTGGAGAAGGGGCACATGGCTCAGGTCACCGCGTGGATCTGGTTGAACTCGGGGCGTTGCCACTCGGCCGCGTCGAGCACCTGGCGCAGGTGCTCCACGGCATTCCACACGTCCTCGTAGCCGATGTACAGGGGCGTGAAGCCAAAGCGCAAGATGTCCTTGTGCGGGCCCTGGCCGCCGTCGCCCTTGCGGAAGTCGCCGATCACGCCGCGCGCGATCAGCGCCTGCACGATGGCGTAGGCGCCGCTGCCCTGGCCATGGAGGCCCTGGCCCTCGTCGCGCGTCAGGCACACCTGCGAGCCGCGCTGCGCGTGCGCAACCGGCGTCGCCAGGCCCAGGCCGTGGCCGGCGCAGCGCTCTTGCACCAGGGTGATGAACAGATCGGTCAGCGCCAGCGACTTGGCGCGCAGCGCGGCCATGCCGCCCAGGGGCTGGGCCGCGTCGAACACGTCCAGGCCGCACTGCAGGGCCGACAGGCTGATGATGGGCTGCGTGCCGCACAGGTAGCGTGTGATGCCGGGGGCCGGTTGGTAGTCCGGCGTGAACTGGAACGGCGCGGCATGGCCCCACCAGCCCGACAGCGGCTGCCAGAAGCGGTTGGCGTGGCGCGGGTGCACCCACACGAAAGCCGGTGCGCCGGGGCCGCCGTTGAGGTACTTGTAGCCGCAGCCGATGGAGAAGTCGGCGCCCGCACCATGAAGGTCCACCGGCACGGCACCGGCGCTGTGCGCCAGGTCCCACACGGTGAGGATGCCGGCCGCGTGTGCGGCGGCCGTGGTGGCTGCCATGTCATGCATGGCGCCGGTGCGGTAGTTCACGTGCGTGAGCATCAGCACCGCCACGTCGGCCGTCAGCGCGGCGGCGATGTCCTCGGGCTCCACCAGCACCAGCTCCAGCCCGCGCTCCCGGCACAGGCCTTCGGCGATGTACAGGTCGGTCGGGAAGTTGCTGCGCTCGCTGACCACGCGCCTGCGCGCGGGGCTGTCCTCGCGGGCGATGTTGAGCGCGGCGCTCAGCACCTTGTACAGGTTGATGGAGGTGCTGTCGGTGCACACCACCTCGTCCTTGCCGGCGCCGATGAAGGGCGCGAGCTGGTTGCCCAGGCGCTGCGGCAGGTCGAACCAGCTGGCGGTGTTCCACGAGCGGATCAGGTCGGTGCCCCATTCGCGCGTGACCACGTCGGCCACGCGGGCCGCAGCCGCCTTGGGCAGTACGCCCAGGGAATTGCCGTCCAGGTAGATCACGCCCTCGGGCAGGCTGAAATGCCCGCGCAGCGGGGCCAGGGGGTCTTGCGCGTCGAGGGCGCGGCAGTCTTGCAGTGTCGTCATGGGAGTCGTGGGATAAGTCTTGGAATCAGTCCAGTGCGCGCAGTACGGCGCGCACGGGGGAGGCATCGGCCGTGGTGAGCTTCAGCGGCAGGGCGATCAGCTCGTAGTCGCCCTCGGGCACGCCGTCGAGCACCAGGTTCTCGAGCACGCGCAGGCCGCGCTGGCGGATGACCTGGTGGCTGTCCAGCGTCTTGCTGTCGGCCGGGTCGATGCTGGCCGTGTCGATGCCGACCAGCAGCACCCCGAGGTCGGCCAGGCGCGCGATGGTGGCGGGGGCGTAGGCGGCCAGGGCGTCGTCCCAGCGGTCCACCGGCATGTGTTCGTAGGTGCGCACCAGCACGCGCTGGGGCAGGGTGGCATCGACCGCATGGGCAATGTGCTCCCACTCGATCAGCGGACCGCGGCCGATGGCATGGATGACGCGGCAGGGTCCGAGGAAGGCATCCAGCGAAACATCGCCGATGGTGGCGCCCTCTGCGTCGTAGTGCAGCGGCGCATCGGCGTGCGCGCCCACGTGGGGCGACAGGGTGATGGCACTCACGTTCACCGGGCAGCCCGGCCCGATGGTGGCGCACCACTGCTGCGAATAGGCCGTGTCGCCGGGAAACACCGGGCTGCCCGCATGCACGGGTGGCGAGATGTCCCAGAGCTGGCGTGCGGTGGGGGTGTGGCGGGCTTGCATGGGACAAAGTTTGCATGTCCCGCAAAACCCGTGGTGTCGGTTAATTCCAACAGCAGAGGGATTTTTTGTTGAAGCCTAAACTACTTTCCTGACTGCGCTGGCACCTGTTTCAGAAGATCAGGCCCTCTTCGAGGGGTGGCAATCCGTGGCGCGTGCGTGCCTTGTTGCACGCATGGTCGCCGGCCTCGAACTCGCGGCATGGCGAGGGGCGCCACTCGTAGATGCCGCAGGCCGCTTTTTCGCCCACCTTGCCGGTCAGGGCGGCGCAGCGCGCAGGCACATGGTCGGTGCCGCGCATGCGGCAGGTGCTGCTGGTGACCTCGACCGCGAGCCCGTTGGGCACCGTGCCGCCCATGGCCTGCGTCTCCTCCACCGCAAAGTCCACGCGAAAGCTGGCGCAGCAGGCGCCGCAGGTCAGGCAGGGGTGGAGGGAGTCGGACATGGGGGAGCGTGCCGCTGGGGCGGGAAGGGCTGGTCGAGGGGGAAGAAATGGTACGTCAGGCTGTTTGCCGACCGGCGGTTTGCCAGGGTGATCGCGTCGGGCTTTCAGCCGTACAGCCGGCCCTGTGCCAGTGCTGCCAGGGCGTTTGCCAGGTTGGCGCGCGCCTGCGCCTCATGGCGACCGTGGAACCACTCGGTGCCGTAGATGCGCGGCCGCTCCAGAAACCCCCGCAGCACCGCGCTGCGGCCCGCCACATAGCGCGGCCAGCGCACGAAGAAATACTCGCGCCGCACGTTGCGCTCGAACTGGCGGTACACCGCTTCGCTCTGGCCCAGCACCGCCAGGTCGATATCGACGACCCACTGCGCATCGCCGGTGAGCGGGTCGGGGTTGTGGCGCGTGTCGAGGATGAACTGGTGCACGGCCTGCACCAGCGAAGGCGGCACGCCCTGCGCGGCCAGGAAGCGGCTGGCCCAGTCGGCGCTCTTTTCTTCGTTCAGGCGGCCCCAGGGCCGGTAGACGGCGTCGTGGAACCACAGGGCCAGGGCCACCGCATGCGGCTGCAGCAGCGCGCCCGGCTCTGCAGCCTGCACCGCCTGCAGGTGGCGCAGGCAGGCCCACAGGTGCGTGGTGTCATGGTAGGCGCGCGGCCAGCGCGCCCAGGCCAGCACCAGGCGCCGGCCTTCGCTGCGCCAGGCGGGCGTATCGTGGCCCAGGGCCTGGCCCAGCGATTGCCAGTGCGCCAGCAGCTCGGCGCAGTGGGCGGGCTGGCGGCGCCAGGGCATGGGCAGAAAACTCAGGCCACCTTGCCCAGCAAAAGGTACTCCATGAGTGCCTTTTGCGCGTGCATTCTGTTGTGGCTGCGGCACGCAGTCTTCGACTGCTTCACGTCCGCGTTGCGGACATGGGCCTGCGCCGAAACAGTCTGCTGGCGCTGTCGCGCCACCGTGACGCATTTCATGCGACACGGCCGAGCAAAAGGTACTCCATGAGAGCCTTTTGCGCGTGCATTCTGTTTTCTGCCTCATCCCAGACCACGGACTGCGGCCCGTCGATCACATCGGCTTCCACCTCTTCCCCCCGGTGCGCAGGCAGGCAGTGCATGAACAGCGCATCGGGTTTGGCGGCCGCCATCATCTCGGCGTCCACGCACCAGTCGGCGAAGGCCTTCATGCGCGCTTCGTTCTCGGCCTCGTAGCCCATGCTGGTCCACACGTCCGTGGTCACCAGGTCGGCACCCTTGCAGGCTTCGAGCGGGTCGCTGAAGAACTGGCAACTGCCGGCAGTGGCGCCGGCCAGCTTCTCGTCCACCTCGTAGCCGCGCGGCGTGCTCACATGCACCTTGAAGCCCAGCAGCGCCGCGGCCTGCAGCCAGGTGTTGGCCATGTTGTTGCCGTCGCCCACCCAGGCCACCGTCTTGCCCGCGATGGAGCCGCGGTGCTCGATGAAGGTGAAGATGTCGGCCAGGATCTGGCAGGGGTGGAACTCGTTGGTCAGGCCGTTGATCACGGGCACGCGCGAGTGCGCCGCGAAGCTTTCGATCTTGGTCTGCTCGTAGGTGCGGATCATCACCAGGTCGACCATGCGGCTGATGACCTTGGCGCTGTCCTCGATCGGCTCGGCGCGGCCGAGCTGGCTGTCGCCCGTGGTCAGGTGCACCACGCTGCCGCCCAACTGGTACATGCCGGCCTCGAAACTCACGCGCGTTCGGGTGCTGGCCTTCTCGAAGATCATGGCCAGCGTGCGGTCCACCAGGGGGTGGTGCTTTTCGTAGGCCTTGAACTTCTTCTTGATGAGCGCCGCACGCTCGAACAGGTAGGTGTACTCGTCGGCGCTGAGATCGTTGAACTGCAGGTAATGTTTCATGGCATTGCGGCGCGCTGCATGCGCGCCCAGGGTTTATTCGGCCAGCAGGGCTTTGACCAGCGGGACCAGCTTGGCGACGATCTCGTCGGCCTCGGCGGTGGACAGGATCAGCGCGGGCACCAGGCGGATCACCTTGTCGGCAGTCACGCTCAGCAGCAGGCCGGCCTCGGCCGCCTGGGCCACCAGCACGCCGCAGGGCTTGTCCAGTTCCACGCCGAGCATCAGGCCCTGGCCGCGCACTTCCTTGACCCCGGGCAGGCTGCCCAGTTCGCGCACGAGCGCGGCCTTGAGGTGCTCTCCCACGGTGGCAGCATTGTGCAGCAGACCGTCTTCTTCCATGATGCGGATGGTTTCCACGCCGGCGCGCATGGCCAGCGGGTTGCCGCCGAAGGTGGTGCCATGGTTGCCCGGCTGCAGCACGTTGGCGGCCTTGGGGCCGGCCACCACCGCGCCGATGGGCACGCCCGAGCCCAGGCCCTTGGCCAGGGGCATCACGTCCGGCACGATACCGGCCCATTGGTGCGCGAACCACTTGCCGGTGCGGCCCATGCCGCACTGCACTTCGTCGATCATCATCAGCCAGCCGCGCTCGTCGCACAGCTTGCGCAGCTGCTGCAGGTACTCCACCCGCATCGGGTTGATGCCGCCTTCGCCCTGGATGGTCTCGAAGAACACGGCCACCACGTTGGGGTTGCCCTCGGTGGCCTGCTTGATGGCCTCGATGTCGTTGAGCGGCACGCGCACGAAGCCTTCCACCAGCGGGCCGAAGCCGTTGTGGATCTTGGGGTTGCCGGTGGCCGACATGGTGGCGATGGAGCGGCCGTGGAAGGCCTTCTCGTAGACCACGATCTCGGGCTTGGCGATGCCCTTGTCCACGCCGTACTTGCGCGCGATCTTCAGGGCTGCCTCGTTGGCTTCCAGGCCCGAGTTGCAGAAGAACACGTTGGTCATGCCCGACAGCTCCACCAGCTTGGCCGCCAGGGTCTCCTGCAGGGGCACGTGGTAGTAGTTGGACGAATGCATGATCTGGCTGATCTGGTGCTGCAGCGCGGGCACCAGCTGGGGGTGGTTGTGGCCCAGCGTGTTCACGGCGATGCCGCCCAGGCCATCGAGGTATTCCTTGCCGTTCACGTCCCACACGCGGCAGCCTTGACCACGGGCCAGCGCAATCGGCACGCGGCCATAGGTGTTCATCACGTGGGGCGAGGCGGCCTCAATGAAAGCGGTCATGCAGAAATCTCCTGGCGGTGCGGTGAGAGGGTGGGCTTGTCCACCCCGAAAACGAAGCACGATTCTAGGGGCCATGCGATGACCCGCTGTTGACGATTGCGCATCACTGCAATGCGCGTGGCCGGCGATGCCTTGTGCTCCGGTAGGAAATAGGGAGGTAGCTCTTATATAAGAGTTAGAATGCTACGCTGCAGTGCAGCATGCAGTGATCCTGTGGCTGCCGGCTGTCCATTACACTTCGACCCGATGGTTTCCCCCACCTCCAAAGAGATCTTCATCCAAGGCGTCACCCACGACGGGAAAACCTTCCGTCCCAGCGACTGGGCCGAGCGTCTGGCGGGGGTGATGAGCAGTTTTCGCCCCGGGGGGGCGCGGCCGGGTAGCCACCTGAGCTATTCGCCCTGGTGCATTCCCACCACCCTCAATGGCATCAAGTGCGTGGTGGTGCACCGCGATTTGCGCGACCACGAGCCCATGGCCTGGGATTTCGTCGTCAACTTCGCGCGCGACAACAACCTGCAGGTGGCCGAGGCCTGCCTGGTGCCGGATGCTCCGGTGCTGTCCCCTCCCGTCAAGTCCTGAAAGGGCGCCCGTATTGCAATCATGAAGGCCCCTCGGGGCTTTTTTTGTACCTGACGGGGCATGGCATCTGCCGCATTCGCGCCCCGGAAACGAAAAAACCGCCCCAGGGCGGTTCGTTCGTTTTTTGCTGGCAGCGCACCCGTTACAAACGGCGAACGGCGTGGGCCGTTCGGGCTGTTTGCCTGAAGAGGGTCAGGCGGCCAGGGCCAGGGCTTTCACCTTGGCAGACAGACGGCTCTTGTCGCGTGCGGCCTTGTTCTTGTGGAAGATGCCCTTGTCGGCCACGGAGTCCACCACGGCTTGCATCTTGGCGAACAGTTCGGTCGCCTTGGTCTTGTCGCCGGTCAGAACAGCCTTTTCGACGTTCTTCACAGCGGTACGGTATTTGGAGCGCAGCGAGGTGTTCGCGGCGTTGAGTTTCGTGTCCTGACGGACGCGCTTGCGGCCCGACGCCAGGCGCGGGTTCTTCTTCTTGGGTTTAGCGGATGCCATTGATGTGTTTCCTTAAGGTCTGAGGATGATGCCAGCAAAGCCCGCGATTATAGCCCAGTCGGCCAACCGGGCCTAGATGCTGCATCTGTACCGCCAACGCGAGGGCTATTGGTGAACGGGTGAAACACTGGGCGCCACTTCACACCCGCCTCGCAGACTTCATCTTCACTTCACGGTCGTCGCCAAGACTGCCTCGTCCCTTCCACGCGGAGACTCTCTTGGCCCCCCTTTTGCCCAACACTCCGGCGGTGGCTGCCGCCGCCGGCCACCCGCCAGCGCATACACTCCCGGCGGTGTCATTGCTCAAAGCTGCTTCCACTGTCTCCCTGCTGACCCTGGCCTCCCGTGTGACGGGCCTGGCGCGCGATCTTCTGATGGCCTCCCTCTTCGGGGCCAACGCCCTGACGGACGCCTTCAACGTCGCCTTCCGCATCCCCAACCTGTTTCGCCGCTTCTTCGCCGAGGGGGCGTTCAGCCAGGCCTTCATCCCCGTGCTGGCCACCAGCA
Organism: Acidovorax sp.; assembly: GCF_034519795.1. Classification (GTDB taxonomy): domain Bacteria; phylum Pseudomonadota; class Gammaproteobacteria; order Burkholderiales; family Burkholderiaceae_C; genus Acidovorax. Next base: position 329,438 of record NZ_JAXHOB010000020.1, on the reverse strand, counting down.
AGGCGCAGCAGGGGGAAGACGCCACGCGCGTGCTCATCGCCAACGTGGCCACGGCCCTGGCCTGGGTGCTGCTGCTGACCTGCGTGCTCGGCGTGGTCGGGGCGCCGGTGCTGGTCTGGGCCCTGGCCAGCGGCATGCGCCAGACCCCGGCGGCCTACGACGCCGCCGTGCTCATGACGCGCTGGATGTTCCCCTACATCGGCTTCATGTCGCTGGTCGCCCTGTCGGCGGGTGTGCTCAATACCTGGAAGCACTTCACCGTGCCGGCGGCCTCGCCGGTGCTGCTCAACCTGTCCATGATCGGCGCGGCCCTGCTCGGTGCCCCCCAGTTGGAGGCGCGCGGCATCGAGCCCATCTACTCCATGGCCGGCGGGGTGCTGCTGGGCGGGGTGCTGCAGCTGGCGGTGCAGATTCCGGTGCTGGCGCGCATGGGGCTGCTGCCGCGCATCGGCGTCCGCTGGCGCGCCATCCGCACGGCCTGGGCCGACCCGGGCGTGCGCAAGGTGCTGTCGCTCATGGGCCCCATCCTGCTGGGCGTGGGCGTGGCGCAGATCTCGCTGATGATCAACACCCAGATAGCGTCCTACCTGGCGCCGGGCAGCGTCACCTGGCTGTTCTATGCCGACCGGCTGATGGAGTTCCCGACCGCGCTGCTGGGCGTGGCCCTGGGTGTGGTGCTCACCCCGCAGCTCACGGCGGCCAAGGCCGCGGGCGATGCCGACAGGTACTCCGCCATGCTCGACTGGGGCCTGCGCATCGTGGTGCTGCTGGCCGTGCCCTGCGCGGTGGCCCTGCTCACCTTCTCCAAGCCGCTGGTGGCCACGCTGTTCCACTACGGCAAGCTGCAAGATGGCGACGTGGGCCAGATCGCGATGGCCCTGTCTGGCTACGGCGCGGGCCTGCTCGGACTGGTGGCCATCAAGGTGCTGGCGCCGGGCTACTACGCCAGCCAGGACGTGCGCACGCCAGTGAAGATCGCCATTTCGGTGCTGGTCATCACGCAACTGCTCAACGTGGCGCTGGTGTGGTGGCTTCGGATTGGGCACGCCGGCCTGGCCCTGTCCATTGGCCTGGGAGCCCTCATCAACGCGCTGTGGCTGCTCATCGGCCTGCTGCGGCGCGGCAGCTACCAGCCGCTGCCGGGCTGGGGCCGCTTCATCCTGCAGGTGGTGGCTGCAAGTGCCTTGCTGGCCACGCTGCTGGTGTGGTCGTCGTACCATTTCGACTGGCTGGGCCTGCGCGCCGCCAAGTGGCAGCGCATCGGCCTGCTGGCGGCGCTCATGGCGGCATCGGCCGCGCTGTACTTCGGCGCCCTGTGGGCGGCCGGGCTCAAGCTGCGCAAGATGCTGCGGCGCTGAAGCGGCCTGGCCGTGGCCAAGCGAAATAACCCTGTCCCGCGTGACTTTTGCAGCTTGACGCGGCCGGGTCAGAACCTTACAACCTTGCCATGCCACTGAGCCTGACCGTACCGACCTCGCTGGAGTACTTTGCATCGCTGGTGCAAAGCGATGACCACTTCCCCCTGCTGGAGGCCGCCGCCAGCCTGGCGCAGGACGAATACCCCGAATTCGACGTGCAATTGCTGCTGGGCGACATGGACCAGCTGCAGGCGCGCATCAAGCGCCGCCTGCCGGCCGACGCGCCCGCGCTGCAGCGCCTGCGCACGCTCAACCAGTTCTTCTTTGCCGACATGGGTTTCGGCGGCAACGTCAACAACTACTACGACCCCGAGAACAGCTACCTCAATGCCGTGCTGCGCACGCGCCGGGGCATCCCCATCAGCCTGGCCGTGCTGTGGATGGAGCTGGCCCAGGGCCTGGGCCTGCATGCACGCGGCATCGCCTTTCCGGGGCATTTCATGGTCAAGGTGCTGCTGCCCAAGGGGCAGGTGGTGCTGGACCCGATCACCGGCCAGTCGCTGAGCCGCGAAGAGCTGGGCGAACGGCTGGAGCCCTACAAGCGCCGCAACGGCCTGGTGGACGACTACGACGTGCCCCTGGGCCTGTACCTGCAGGCCGCCACGCCGCGCGACATCATCGCGCGCATGCTGCGCAACCTCAAGGAGGTGCACCGCACCCAGCAGGATTGGCAGCGGCTGATCGCGGTGCAGGACCGGCTGATCGTGCTGCAGCCCGAAGCCTGGGGCGAGTGGCGCGATCGCGGGCTCGCGCACGCCGAGCGCGGCAACCTGCCCGAGGCCATCTTCGACCTGGAAACCTACCTCCAGCATGTAGAGGACGGCCTGGACATCGACCACATCACCGAACGGCTGATTGCCTTGCGCAGCGCGAACGAATAGGCACGAACCTTTTCTCGCGCAGGGCTGCCGGCGTCAGCCCTGCAGCCGGGCCAGTTCTGCCCGCAGGGCTTCGTTCTCTGCGGTCAACTCGGCCACCCGCAGGCGCAGCGCCTGCAGTTCGCCGCCAGCATGGGCATCCGATGCCTCTTTTTCGGGCGCCGCGTCTTCCTTGTCTTCACGCGGCTTGCGCTGCTTGGCATCGCGCACGCGCTTGGCGGCCTGCTTGAGCTCGTCCTTGCCGCCCTTGGCGGCGGCGACCTGTTCCTCGGCCGGCAGGGTGGCCACGGTGGCGGCGGTGGCCAGCGAGATGGTGCCGGACTTGACGGCCGCCACCAGCTCGGGCGCCGCCTGCTTCTGGATCTTCTCGATCGCCACCACCTGGCTGCTGCTCAGGCGCGCCGCGCGGGCAATCGCCTCGCGGCTGCTCAGGGTCTCGGAGGGCTCCTCGGGCGCGGGGGCGGGCGGCGGGGGCGCTGCCACCGGGCCGTCGGACGACCAGGGCAGGTCGGCCTCGTCCACCGGCTCGGGCGGTATGGCGGCGGCACGGCTGCGGCGCGCGGCCACGATCTCGCGCTTGCGCAGGGCCAGCACACCACGCTGGAAGTCCGAGACGCTGCGGCGGCCCAGGTGCTGGTCGATCATCCACAGGTGCACGTCTTCCATGCTCTGGAATTGCGTGTTCTGCACCGTCTGGAAGGGCAGGCCGTGCTTTTGGCAGATGCCGTAGCGGTTGTGGCCGTCCACCAGTACGTCACCCCAGAGCACCAGGGCATCGCGGCAGCCCTCGGCCAGCAGGCTGCGTTCCAGGGCGTCGTGTTCGTCGCGGGTCAGGGGATCGATGTAGGCTTTGAGTTCTTCGTTGACGACGATGTTCATGGTGGCGCGGAATCCGGGGAGCGAGGCAAGGGGCGGGATTGTAATGGCCCGCCCTGTGGCGCCTCCTACCGGTCCCGGGTGCCCCGCAGGGCGATCCAGGCCGCCACGGCGGTGAACACCACGAGGATGCCCACGATGATCCAGAAGCCGTGCGGGCTGTCCGCCAGCGGCACGCCGCCCACGTTCATGCCCAGAAGGCCGGTCATGATGTTGATGGGCAGCGCCAGCACCGTCACCACCGTCAGCACGAACAGGCTGCGGCTGTTGGCCTCCTGCACGTTGGCGGCCACTTCTTCCTGCAGCAGTTTGATGCGTTCCTGCAGGCCCTGCATGTCGCGCAGCACCACCGAGAACTCCTCGGTCGAGTCGCGCAGTTCCTGGGCGTCCTCGGCGCCCATCCAGGCCGGCGGGTTCTGCAGCAGGCGGAACAGGGCCGCCGGCTCGGGCGCCAGCAGGCGCTGCAGGCGCACCAGCAGCCGGCGCAGCACGCCCAGGCGGGAGCGCTTGTAGTCCAGCCGGCCGGCCAGCAGCTCGTCCTCGATGCGGTCGATGCGCTGCGTGACGCCGCGCACGATGTCCACCAGGCCGCCGGCCTGGGTGCGCATGAGCTGCTCGAGCAGGGCCACGCTGGAGCGTGGCGAATGCCCATTGCGCACCGCCGTGCGCAGCGCATCAACCGAGCGCAGCGGGTGGGCGCGGGCGGTGACCACCAGCTGCGGCGCCACGCTGATCCACAGCGTGGCGATGTCGAAGGGCTCGAAGGCGAAGTCGAAATGCGCGTCGTTGAGCACGGCAATCAGCGTGTCGTCGTCGCGCTCGATGCGGGTGGAATGCGAGCCGTCCTTGAGCGCCTCGAAAAACGCGTCGGGCAGCCCGGCGTGGCGCTCCATCCAGCGCACGGCCTGGATGTGGCTCAAGTTGAAATGCAGCCAGACGAAGGGCAGGGCCTCGCCGTCCCCGGCCAGGTCGGCAGGCGGGTGGTCTTCCAGTGCCTGGGCACTGGCAAGCGACTGCAGCCATTGCGCGGCCTCCACCGAGTCGATGGCCTGCGCCGGGCCCGGGGTGCCCATGCGGTAGCCGCAGATCAGGCCTGCGGCATCTCCCCCATAGTTCTGGCCTGCGGTACTGGCGGCGGATGCGTTCATGAAAGGCTGGAAAAAGGACGAAAAGGCCGCAGCTGCAACAAAAGCGCCAGCGCATGGCCACCGATACTGCTGTTACCGCATGACAGCGGTGTGACACTTCATGGCGTTGTCATGCATTTGTCACCGGACGGGCGCATCATGGGAAACCCTATTTGCCCCTCCGAAGCCATGTTCCAAAACGCACCCATCGATGCCCAGGACCTGATGCAGCGCATCGCCAACGACCTGATCGACAGCTACGACGAAGAGCTGGAGCTGGAGATCGAGGACCGCAACGTGGACGATGTCGGTGAGCTGGTGCCTACCGACCGGCAAGCACGCCAGCAGTACTTCAAGGAGCTGTTCCGCCTGCAGGGCGAACTGGTCAAGCTGCAGGACTGGGTGCAGCACAGCCGCCAGAAGGTGGTGATCCTGTTCGAGGGGCGCGACGCGGCCGGCAAGGGCGGCGTCATCAAGCGCATCACCCAGCGCCTGAACCCGCGCGTGGCCCGTGTGGCGGCGCTGCCGGCACCCAACGACCGCGAGCGCACGCAGTGGTACTTCCAGCGCTACGTGGCGCACCTGCCTGCCGCCGGCGAGATGGTGCTGTTCGACCGCAGCTGGTACAACCGCGCCGGCGTCGAGCGCGTCATGGGCTTTTGCTCGGACGACGAATACGAGGAGTTCTTCCGCACCGTGCCCGATTTCGAGAAGATGCTCGTGCGCTCGGGCATCACCCTGGTCAAGTACTGGTTCTCCATCACCGACGAAGAGCAGCATCTGCGCTTTCTGGGCCGCATCCACGACCCGCTCAAGCAGTGGAAACTGAGCCCCATGGACCTGGAGAGCCGCGTGCGCTGGGAGGCCTACACCAAGGCCAAGGAAACCATGCTCGAGCGCACCCACATCCCCGAAGCCCCCTGGTGGGTGGTGCAGGCCGTGGACAAGAAGAAGGCGCGCCTGAACTGCATCTCGCACCTGCTGTCGCAGTTCCCCTACCAGGATGTGCCGCACCCGCCCGTGGTGCTGCCCGAGCGCGTGCGCAACCCCGAGTACCTGCGCCAGCCCGTGCCCGCAGGCATGTACGTGCCAGAAATCTACTGACGCCCCACCGGGCTGGGCCTGACCCTCGGTCAGTGGCCGTTCACAGCATCCCGGGCCGGTGTACCCGGGCGGCCGAACTGGTGCCAGGCTCGGCGCAGCTGCGTGTCCGAGCTGAAGCCCGCCAGAGCCGCTGCCTGCGTCACGTTGTGGCCCGACTGCAAGGCCGCCTCGGCGGCGGCCAGGCGGATGCGGCGCAGGTACTGCAGTGGCGCAATGCCCGCATGCTCCAGAAACAGCCGGTTCAGGTGCCGGGGCGAGGTGTGCGCCACCTCGGCCATGGCGCCCACGTTCCAGGGCGCCTGGGGCTGCTGGCCCACGGCATCCTGCACGCGGTGCAGGGGACCGTGCAGGTGGTTGCGGTGGTGCAGAAAGGGCGAGAGCTCCGGGTCCTGCGGGCCACGGCGCAAGGCCACCACCATGGTCTGGGCCACCTGGGCGGCCATCGCCGGGCCACAGATGTCGGCAATGCGGTAGAGCACCAGGTCGATGCCGGTGGTCACCCCGGCGCTGCTGTGCAACGCGCCATCGTGCACGAAGACGCGGTTGGACACCACGTCGCAGTGCGGGTCCACCAGGGCCAGCTCGCCCAGGTGCTGGTGGTGCGTGGTGGCGCGCCGGCCGGCCAGCAGCCCGGCGTGCGCCGCCAGTACCGCGCCCGCGCAGATGGTGACCAGCTCCAGCCGGCCTGTGGCCAGGCGCAAGCCGCGCAGCCAGTGCAGCAGGTCGCGCGCCTCGCTGCTGTCCACCGCGATGGCCTGGCCCGGCAGGCCCACCAGCACCACCCAGGCCGGTTGGGGCAGGGTGGCGGGCAGGGGCTCCAGCCCGGTCAGCATGGCGCCCACCGAGGTCACCGCCTCGGGCCTGGGGCTCGTGAAGTGCTGCACGAAGCGCTCCGGCTGGCCCTGGGCGCGCAGCAACTGGTTGGCAATGCGCAGCGCCTCGGCCGGGCCAGCCCAGTCCAGCACCAGGCTGCCGGGCAGCAGGGCGAAGTAGACGTGGATGGGAAGCGGCGGGCTGTTCATGGCGGGGCCTGCGGAGCTTAGCGCTGCTCGGGCGCCAGGCCGCGCAGGCTGGCAGCCAGGGCAGCGTGTGCCTGCAGGTCCACCGGACGGTGGCGTACCTGGGTGCTCGCCGGGTCATTGCCCAGGTAGTTGCCGTTGATGCGGTCCTGTGCGGGGCGGATGGGGCGCGGCGCGAAACCGCCGCCGCAGTTGGGGCAGACGTTGCCGAGCACTTGCTCGGCGCAGTCTGCGCAAAAGGTGCATTCAAAGCTGCAGATGCGCGCTTGCAGGGAGGCCGGGGGCAGGGCGGTGTTGCAGTGCTCGCAGGAGGGGCGCAGTTCCAGCATGGTCGCTCCCGGGTTCAGGAAGCCTGCGCCAGCCGTGCCAGCGCCTGTTCGGCGCTGCAGACGGTGGCGAAGCGGCCTGCCAGCACGGTGGCGGTGCGGGCCTTGATGTCGGCGGCGGGCAGCGTGCGGCCATCAGGCTGCACCATGTCCCAGGTCAGGGTGGCGTCGGTCACGAAGTCCACCTCCCAGCCCAGGTCCGAGGCGTGGCGCGTGGTGGTTTCGCAGCACTGCTCGGTGCGGATGCCGCTCACCACCAGGCGCTGGATGCCGTGCCGGGTGAGCCAGACACCGAGGTCCGTGCCCACCAGCGCACTGTGGCGCGACTTGGTGAAGGTGGCCGCAGCGTCGAAGGCCGCCAGGCCTTCGAGCGCCCGCACATGGCCGGATTCGACAGCGAAGGCGTTGCTGGCCTCGGCCGGGCCGTCGCTGTGGAGGATGCGCACCACCGGCACGCCCCGTGCCACGCAGCCCGCGATCAGCGCGTTCTGCGCCGCCAGGTAGGCGGGCACATCGTCTTCCGTGAAGTAGGGGCGTTGGCGGAAGGATTCCTGGGAATCAATCACAATCAGACAGGTTTTCATGGTGGTTGCCCTGGGGCTCGGGTTGCAATGGACGTATCTTCCCCTTTGAAGATCCGTGCAGTCCCGCCCGGCATGGACATCTATCGATCAATTTCTGCCATGATTCTTTGCCTGGGCTGCAAACCTGCAGGCGGAGGCCTGCCGAATACCCCTCGTATTGGCACCCTGCACGGCGTGAACGTTGGCTGAAAACGCTTGCGTGCTATTGATTGAATAGCGTCAGGCGCACGAAGCCATAAGCTGCTATGGTGCATAGGGTTTTCCCTATCTATGCATAGCATCCGCACCTCTGCCCATGGCCCGCCGCTCCCGTCTCTTCTCGCTGTCAGCGCTCACCCGCGCCTACCAGCGCAACCTCAAGGCCTTTGAGAAGGCGGCCAGGCCCATGCGCGCGCAGGCGGTGACGGCGCTGCGTGCCGTGCCCACGCTGGCCCAGAAAACCGCCAGGCAGCCGCCCATTCGCAGCGTGGCCCCGCGCCCACGCAAGCCCCAGCCCGTCAGTGGCGAGTGGCTGGCAGGCATTGCGCCGGGGCCTGCGGGAGCGCGGCGTTTCCATCTGTACATCCCGCCCGCACTGGCGCTCAAGAAGGGCGAGACCCTGCCGCTGCTGGTCATGCTGCATGGTTGCGGCCAGACCGGGCGCGACCTGGCCGCCAGTTCGCGCATGAACCGGCTGGCAGCGCGCAAGCGCTTTCTGGTGCTCTACCCCGAGCAGGAGCGCATGGCCAACGCCCATGGCTGCTGGAACTGGTTCGAGCGGCGCAATGGCAAGGCCGCTGCCGAAGCCGCCACCCTGCTGGCGGCCGTGGACCAGGTGGCGCGCCGCCATCCGGTGGACCTGAACCGTGTGGCGGTGGCCGGCCTGTCGGCCGGTGCCAGCATGGCAGCCCTGCTGGGCGCGACCTACCCGGAGCGCTTTTGCGCCGTGGCCATGCATTCCGGCGTGGCGCCGGGCACGGCCGAGTCGGCCGCCACGGCCATGGCCGCCATGCATGGCAAGCGCGAGGCGCACCTGCCCGAGCCGCCAGGCGCCAGTGCCCTGGTGCCGGGCCTGCGCATCGACGGTACGCCGCTGCCGCCACTGCCCCCCTTGCTGATATTGCATGGCGATGCCGACGGCGTGGTCTCCGTGCGCAATGCGGTGGCCACGGCCACGCTGTGGGCCGGGTCGCTGGGCGCACGCGCCGGCACGGCGCGCATGCTGCAGCGCGGCAAGCGCCATGCGACGCGGGTGACCGAATACCGGGCACGCGCCCGCTCGGTGGTGGCGCTGCGCGAAATCGTGGGCCTGGGCCATGCCTGGAGTGGCGGTACGCCGAGCCTGCCCTACAGCGACCCGCAAGGGCCGGACGCATCCACCCTGGTGTGGGCCTTCGTGGAAAAGCAGTTCGCGCGCAAATGACCGGGCTGCGCCGGCTGGCTCATACGGATTTGCCTTCAATCGTATAGCTAGGCGGGAGGCCGCAGACAGTGCTGCAGCACGGCAAGGCGGACCAACGACGTTAGACGGTTGAAGGCAAATCCGTATCACACCAGCCGCGCTGCGACCAGTTCCTTCTTGAGGTAGGCGTAGAACAGCGGGGCCGCCACCAGCCCGGCGGGGCCGAACACGGCCTCGGCCACGAACATCACGCTGAGCAGCTCCCACACGCCCATGTGCGTGCGCCGGCCCACGACCTTGGCGTTGATCACGTATTCGGCCTTGTGGATCAGGATCAGAAAGCCCAGGCAGGCCGCGGCCGCCATGGGCGACACCGACAGGCCGACGATGGTGATCACCGCATTGCACAGCAGGTTGCCGACGATGGGCACCAGCCCGGCCACGAAGGTCAGGGTGATCAGCACCGGGGTGTAGGGCAGCTCCAGCTTCCAGATGGGCAGCACGAACAGCAGGAACAGCGCCGTGAGCAGGGTGTTGAAGCTCGCGATCCAGAACTGCGCGGCCACGATCTGGCGGAAGGCCTCGCCCAGCAGCGTGATGCGCTGCTGCAGGGCGATGGCCAGGGGGCCGCGCGGCGGTGCCATCGGCCGCACGGCCGCCAGCGAACCGATCAGCAGGCCCACGTAGGCAAACAGCAGCCCCGCCAGCCAGGCGCGCCCGGCCATGGCCAGGGCGCCGGCCTTGGCCCCCAGGTAGCTGGCGATGATGCGCTGGATTTCCGCCGCGCCCTCGGGCAGGTGGCTGGCCATGTCGGCCGGCAGCTTCAGGCGCAGCTCCAGCACCGTGCGCGCCATGTAGTCGAGCAGTTCGCGGTACTGCTGGGGCGCTTCCACCAGGTAGCCACGCGAATGGGTGACGCCAATGGCCAGCAGCACCAGGGGCGAGAGCATCACCACGGCCGCCGCCGCCAGTTCGGCCATGCGCGGCAGCACGCTGGGGTGCGGCCCTGCGCGGCGCTGGGCCAGCCGCGCGAACCAGCGCGCCAGCGCCCGGGTGGCGAGAAAGCCCAGGCACACGCACAGCAGGCCGGGCAGCAGGTTGCGCCACATCACCAGCAGCAGCGCACCGGCCATCAACAGGTAGCTGGCCAGCGCCACGCCGCGGGGCAGCGGACCGAACGGCAGCGGATGGCTCGCCCCGGACAGGGAGGCCGGCACGGCAGGGGTGTCGGGCAGGGAAGCGGGCACGATGTCGGTGCCCGCTTCAGGCGGTTCCAGCGGTGGCTGCGCCATGGCGCCGGGCCGCCTCAGGCAACGACCACGGCGGCGCCGTCACCACGTGGCGCAATGGCGCCAATGGTGTACACCGTTTCGCCCGCGGCGGCCAGCGTGGCGGCCGTGGCGGCGGCGTTGGCGGCATCCACCACCACCACCATGCCGATGCCATTGTTGAAGGTGCGGTTCATCTCGATGTCGTCGATGCCGGCAGTCTTCTGCAGCCAGGCGAACAGCTCGGTCTGGGGCCAACTGCCCTTTTGCAGGTGCGCGGCCGTGCCTTCGGGCAGCACGCGCGGAATGTTCTCGAGCAGGCCGCCACCGGTGATGTGGGCCAGCGCCTTGATGGGGTGGGCGGCCAGCGCGGCCAGCACGTTCTTCACGTACAGGCGGGTCGGCTCCATGATGGCCTGCTTGAAGGGCTTGCCGTCCAGCGTTGCGGGGGTCTGGGCGCCAGCGCGCTCGATGCACTTGCGCACCAGGCTGAAACCGTTGGAATGCACGCCATGGCTGGCCAGGCCCAGCACCACATCGCCGGGCTGCACGTCCTTGCCCGAGAGGATCTTGGATTTTTCGACCGCGCCCACGGCAAAACCGGCCAGGTCGTATTCGCCCGCAGGGTACATGCCGGGCATTTCAGCCGTTTCTCCACCGATCAGCGCGCAGCCGCTGAGCTCGCAGCCCCGGGCGATGCCGCCCACCACGGCGGCCGCCGTGTCCACGTCGAGCTTGCCGCAGGCGAAATAGTCGAGGAAGAACAGCGGCTCGGCGCCCTGCACCAGCACGTCGTTGACGCTCATGGCCACCAGGTCGATGCCCACGGTGTCGTGCATGTTCCACTCGAATGCCAGCTTGAGCTTGGTGCCCACGCCATCGGTACCGGAGACCAGCACGGGCTCCTTGTAGCGCTTGGGCACCTCGAACAGCGCCCCGAAGCCGCCGATGCCGGCCAGCACGCCTTCGCGCATGGTTTTCTTCGCCAGGGGCTTGATGCGTTCGACCAGCGCGTCGCCCGCGTCGATGTCAACGCCGGCGTCTTTGTAGGAAAGGGGTGTGGGGGTCGCGGAAGAGCTCATGGAGGGTGTGTGCTGGTGGGCCCGCCGGGCGGGCTGGAATCCCGTGATTTTAAGGTGCATCGACGCGCCGTCCCGTCAGCCCTGCGCGGGCCGGGGCTTTGGCGATCGCGCTGCATTCGCACCCGGAATGGGGTGCCTGTGCCATCCAGGTGCGGGCGGCAGACTAAAATCGGCCGTATTGTCGCTGCCGGGGCTGCCTGCAAGCTGCCGCCTGGCGCCCTGAAACAGGCCCTGTGCCATCCCTTTCGCTGCGTTCCGCCGCAGTCACCTACGGCTGACCCCTATCCATGCCACCTGTGATGCCGCTGCCGATTCTTTCACTGCCCGCTGCCTGCGCACCCACCGCCACGGGCTGGGCCCTCCTGTCCGGGTGCCGCGCATGAAGCAACTGGCGCTCGACATCGGCCTGGCCACCGGGCCTACGCTTTCCCGTTTCTTCGCCGGCCCGAACGAGGCCGCCTTGCAGCACCTGCGCCTGGCGACCGGGGTCGGCAGCAGCCCGGCCACCCGTTCACCCGTGCCGACCTACCTCTGGGGTGAGTCGGGCAGCGGCAAGTCGCACCTGCTCCATGCCGTGCGCCAGGCGCTGCGCGAGCAGGGCGACGCCGTGGGCTGGCTCGATCCTTCCATGGGCGAGCCGCCCGAGTTCGACGAAGGCTGGTCCGCCGTGCTCATGGACGATGTGCATTTGTACAGCACGTCCCAGCAGGCCACGGCCTTCAACTGGTTCGTCAACGCCATCAGCCCGGCCAGCGGCAGCCAGCGCTGGGTGCTGGCCGCCGGCAGCCTGCCGCCGGCCGACCTGCCGCTGCGCGACGACCTGCGCAGCCGCCTGGGCTGGGGCCATGTGTTCCAGCTGCAGCTGCTGGGCGAGCCCGAGCGCCGCGCCGTGCTGCGCCAGGAGGCCGACGCCCGCGGCGTGTTCCTGAGCGACGATGTCATGGACTACATGCTCAACCGCTTCTCGCGCGACCTGGGCAGCCTGATGCAGTTGCTTGACCAGCTCGACGCCTATGCCCTGCGCGCCCAGCGCGCCATCACCATCCCGCTGCTCAAGGCGATGCTCGAGTCCGAATGATTCCCGCGTGCCCGATCCGCATCCCCATGCCGCTGCACCCCGGCAACTGACCGAATGACCCTCCCTGCTTCCCCGGCCACCCGCCCCCGGCTCGCGCTGTTCGACCTGGACCACACGCTGCTGCCGCTCGACTCCGACTACGAATGGGGCGAATTCACCATCCGCATCGGCTGGAACGATCCCGTCGAGTTCGCGCGCCGCAATGGCGAGTTCTATGCCCACTACCAGGCAGGTACACTCGACGTGCACGATTACGTGCGCTTTGCCACCGAGGCCGTGCGCCTGCGCGGCCCCGAGGCGGCGGCCACGGCGCATGAACAGTTCATGCGCGAGGTCATCACGCCGGCTATCCAACCCCAGGCCCTGGCCCTGGTGCAGCAGCACCTCGCCGCCGGGGACGAGGTCCTGATCGTCACCGCCACCAACGAATTCGTGACCACGCCGATCGCCAAGGCGCTCGGCGTGCAGCAGTTGCTGGCCGTGCAACTGCTGCGCGACGCGAGCGGCTGGTACACCGGCGAGATCGACGGCGTGCCGACCATGCGTGAAGGCAAGGTGACGCGCATGGAACAATGGCTGGCCGAGCGCCGGCTCACCTGGGGTGATGTCGAGAGCACGTTCTACAGCGACTCGATGAACGACGTGCCCCTGCTCGAAAAGGTCGACCACCCGGTCGCCACCAACCCCGACCCGCGCCTGCGGGCGCTGGCCCAGGAGCGCGGCTGGCGCATACTGGACCTGTTTACTGCACACCCATGATCAAGAAGTTCATCGACAAACTGCTGGGCAAATCGACGCCCGGCACCTCGGGCGGCAAGCCGCATTTCGGCAAGCGCGAAGAGGTGCCCGCCACCGTGCACGGCATCAACCCCGAGCTGGTGGACCGCCGGGCGGCCGAGGTCGTGGCCACGCTCAAGCAGGCCGGCTATGAGGCCTACATCGTCGGCGGTGCCGTGCGCGACCTGTTGCTGGGCCTGCGCCCCAAGGATTTCGACGTGGCCACCAACGCCACGCCCGAGCAGGTCAAGGGGCTGTTTCGCCGCGCCTTCATCATCGGCAAGCGCTTTCGTATCGTGCATGTGGTGCATGGCCGGGGCCGCGAGCACGAGGTGATCGAGGTCTCGACCTTCCGCGCCTACCTGGACAACGCCGCGGCCGGCCAGGTCGCGGGCAACGAGAAGACCAGCAAGCAGCAGCTGTCGGGCATGCAGCATGCCGTGGACGCCAGCGGCCGCGTGCTGCGCGACAACGTCTGGGGCCCGCAGGACGAGGACGCCACGCGCCGCGACTTCACCGTCAACGCCATGTACTACGACCCGGTCAGCCAGATCGTGGTGGACTACCACAAGGGCATCCAGGACGCCAAGAAGAAGACGCTGCGCATGATTGGCGACCCGGCCACGCGCTACCGCGAAGACCCGGTGCGCATCATCCGCGCCGTGCGCTTTGCCGCCAAGCTCAGCGCCCTGGGCTTCACCATCGAGACCAAGACGGCCGCGCCGCTGGTGCAGTCGCAGGCGCTGCTCGCCGACGTGCCGCAAAGCCGCATGTTCGACGAGATGCTCAAGCTCTTGCAGACCGGCCACGCCATCGCCACCATCGCCCAGCTCAAGAAGCTCGGCATGGCCAAGGGCATCTACCCGCTGCTGGACGTGGCGGTGGAACGCGCCGACACGCCGTTCGTGAGCGCCGCCCTGGCCGACACCGACCGCCGCGTGGGCGAAGGCAAGCCCGTGGCGCCGAGCTTCCTGCTGGCTTGCGTGCTGTGGGAAGACGTGCGCAATGGCTGGGATGCGCGCATGACCAACCAGCGCCAGCACGCGCTGCCGGCGCTGCAGGAGGCCATCGACGAGGTGTTCGACAAGCGCATCGGCGACGTCTCGGGCCGCGGCAAGCTGGCGGCCGACATGCGCGAGATCTGGGTCATGCAGCCGCGCTTCGAAAAGCGCGTGGGCAGCACACCCTTTGGCATGGTCATGCAGCCGCGCTTTCGTGCCGGCTTCGACTTCTTGCGCCTGCGGGCTGACGTGGGCGAGATCGGCGAGGCCCTGGCCGAGTGGTGGCAGGACTTCCAGGCCGCCGACGATGACCGCCGCGAAGACCTGATGGACCAGGCCCGCGAGGAACAGAAGGCGCGCCAGCGCGTGGCCCAGCCCACGGCGCGGCGCGTGCCCAAGGCGGCGCCCGCTGGCGAGGGCCAGGCCCCGGCGGCCGCGCAACCCAAGCCGCGTGCGCCCCGTGCCGCCTCGGCCGACGGCGCGCAGGACGAGGGCGATGATTTCGCCCCCGAGCACGGTGGCGATGCCGTGCCCCCCGACGGCAGCGCCCCCAAGAAGCGCCGCCGCCGTCGCCGCAAGCCCACGGGCGGCGGTGGTGCGGGTGGTGGCAGTGCAGGCTCTGCCGCGCCCGCGGCAGAGTGAGCGGCTGCACCGGCATGGCCGTGGTAGCGGCCTTCATCGGCCTGGGTGCCAACCTCGGTGACCGGGGCGCCGCGCTGCAGCAAGCGCTGGCCTCCCTGGCCACCCTGCCGCAGACGCAGGTGCGCCAGGTGTCTTCGCTGTACCGCAGCGCGCCGGTGGATGCCGATGGCCCCGACTACCTGAATGCCGTGGCCGAGCTGGCCACCGGGCTGTCGCCCACGGCCCTGCTGCAGGCCCTGCAGGCCATCGAAGTGGCGGCGGGCCGGGAGCGCCTGTACCGCAACGCGCCGCGCACGCTGGACCTGGACATCCTGCTCTATGGCGGCGAGACCATCACCTCGCCCGATCTCACCGTGCCGCACCCGCGCATGGGGGAGCGGGCCTTCGTGCTGCTGCCCTTGTCCGAGCTGGCGCCCGAGCACGTTACGCCAGGCCAGTTGGCGGCAGTGGCCGGCCAGCGCATCGAGCGCACCGACACCCTGCTCTGGCCGGTGGCAAGCGCCAGCAGCTAATCCGCCTGGGGCAGCCGAGCGGCCAGCCCCTGCACCACCACCTCCGTCCAGGCATCGAAGCCTGCATCCAGCGGGTGCGTGCTGCCGCTGCTCCAGCGCACCACGAAGGCGCGGTTGGCCATCTGCGGCAGGTGGCGCGCCAGGGTGGGGCAGGCCGTGGCGTCGATCTGTGCCAGCCGCGCCTGGTGGCTTGCGGCCCAGCCATCGGGGTCGTCCTCGGGCTGCGGCGCAAGTTCCAGGGTCACGAAGCTGACCATGGCGGCGATCACCACGTTGTAGGCATCGAACAGGCCCTGGTCCGCGAAGCCGGCCGATTCCAGCAGCGCCAGGATGCTCTCCAGCAGCAGCGGGTCCAGGCTGGCGTTGGAGACCAGCTGCGCACCGAGCACCGGGGCGATGCGCGGGTGCCGTTGCACGGCCCGCCGGTAGCGTGCGAACAGGGCGCGCAGCTCGGCTTGCCAGTCGCCTGCTGCGTCAGGGGGTTCCAGCGCGCCCACCGCGGCCGTCACCGCTCCGGCGATCAGCGCATTGCGGCCCCCGGGCACATGCCAGTACAGCGCCGTGGGGTACACGCCGAGCGAGCGGGCCAGGTCGCGCACGCTGAAGGCCTCCACCCCGCGCTGGTCGATGAGCGTGAGGGCAGCGGCCAGCACGCTCTCGCGCGACAGGGGCGTGGCCGCAGCGTCGGCGGCGGTGTCGGCGGAAACAGGGGCTTTGGTGCGGGCGCGGGGCATGGGGAACAAGGGCGATGGCAGTGGCTGGATTGTCGGGCATCCGGCTGCGCTGAACGCCGCCCCTTGCCAGATCGCCTCCTGGGATCCATAATTTATTGTACACCGTACAGGAGATCGCATGAGCGCCACCCAGACCCCCTTGGACCACGCCCTTTTCGAGGCGGTGGAGACCTACCGCGCCCGCAATCCGCGCAGCGCCGCCCTGCTGGCCGAAGCGGAAACGGCGCTGCCTGGCGGCAACACCCGCAGCGTGCTGTTCCACGGACCCTTCCCGCTCAGCATGGCGCGCGGGGAGGGCTGCAGGGTGTGGGATGCCGATGGCCACGAATACATCGATGCGCTGGGCGAGTTCACGGCGGGGCTCTACGGCCACTCGCACCCGGTCATCATGGGCGCCATCCAGGAGGCGCTGGCTGGCGGCATCAACCTCTCGTCCCACACGGCGCGCGAGGGGCTGCTGGCGCACGAGATCCGGCGGCGCTTTCCGTCCATGGAGCTGCTGCGCTTTGCCAATTCGGGCACCGAGGCCAATCTGCTGGCCCTGGCCGCCGCCAAGGCCCACACGGGGCGCAGCAAGGTGATCGTGTTCGATGGTGCCTACCACGGCGGCGTGCTCACCTTCGCGGGCGGGGGCTCACCGATGAATGTGCCGCACGATTTCGTGCTGGCGCGCTACAACGATGCCGACAGCGTGCGCGCGCTGGTGGCCACGCACGGGGCAGACATCGCCGCCATCCTGGTCGAGCCCATGCTTGGGGCTGGGGGCTGCATCCCTGGCGAGCCGGCATTCCTGCAGGCGCTGCGTGATCTGGCCGACGATTGCGGTGCGCTGCTGGTGTTCGACGAGGTCATGACCTCGCGCCTGTCCTTCGGTGGGCGCCAGGCGCTGCTGTCCATCCGGCCGGACCTCACCACGGCGGGCAAGTACCTTGGGGGCGGCATGTCGTTCGGGGTGTTCGGCGGGCGCCGCGACGTGATGGAGCGCTTCGACCCGCGCCGCCCCGATGCGCTGGCCCACGCCGGCACGTTCAACAACAACGTGCTCACCATGGCCGCTGGCCATGCGGGCCTCACGCAGGTGCTCACCGCCCAGGTGGTTCAGGCGCTCAACCAGCGCGGCGAGCAGCTGCGCGCGCGCTTCAACGCCGTGCTGGCCGGCCACGGTGTGGACATGGCCTTTACCGGCACCGGCTCGCTGATGGCGTTGCACGCCACGGCTGCGCCCGTGCGCTCCCCCGCCGACCTGCAGGTCACCGACGGGCGCGCCAAGGACCTGGTGTTCTTCGGCCTGCTGGAAGAGGGCGTGTTCATGGCCCGGCGCGGCCTGATCGCGCTGTCGCTGCCCGTGGGTGACGCCGAATGCGATGCCCTGGTGGCCGCGCTGGAGGCCGTGGTGGCAAGGCAGCGCAGCGTGCTGCCGGCCCGGGCATGAAAAAGCGCCCCGGAGGGCGCTGAAGAAGGGGGCGGTGGGACGGTCAGTCGACCTTTGCCCCAGAGGCCTTCACCACCTGCTGGTACTTGGCGCGCTCGCTGGCCATGAAGGACTCGAACTGCGCCGGCGTGGTGGGCACGGGCTCGGCCAGCAGCAGGCCGAAGCGGGTCTTGGTCTCGGGCGCATTCAGGGCCGCGACGAAGGCCTTGTTGAGCTTGTCGATCACCGGCTTGGGCGTGGCCGCAGGGGCCACCAGGCCCCACCAGGTGTCGATGGAAAAGCCCTTGAAGGTGTCCGACAGCGGGGGCACGCCCGGCAGCGAGGGGCTGGCGGCCAGCGAGGTCACGGCCAGGGCCTTGAGCTTGCCGGCACGGATATTGGGGGCCGCAGCGGCCAGGTTGTCGATGTTGAAATCCACCTCGCCGGCCAACAGGGCCAACTGCGCCGGGTTGGCGCCGCGGTAGGGGATGTGCAGCGCGAAGATGCCGGCGCGCTGCTTGAACATCTCGCCCGCCAGGTGGCCGGCGCTGCCGTTGCCGCCGCTGCCGTAGTTGAGCTTGGCCGGGTTGGCCTTGGCATAGGCGATCAGGTCCGCCAGGGTGTTGATCTTGAGCTGCTCGGCCTTGGCGGCGTTGATCACCAGTACATTGGGCACGCGCACCATCTGCGTGATGCCGGCGAAGTCCTTGCCCGCGTCGTAGGGCATGCGGCTGTACAGCCAGGGGTTCACCGCGTGCGTGGCGGTGGCCGCGATGCCGATGGTCAGGCCGTCCGGCGCCGCCTTGGCGATCGCGTCGGCACCGATGTTGCCGCCAGCACCGCCCTTGTTGTCGATGATCACCGTGCCCAGCGAGTCGCGCACCCGCTCGGCCAGCGCGCGCGCCGTCACGTCGATGGGGCCGCCCGGTGCATAGGGCACGATCAGGCGGATCGGCTGGCCCGAATCCTGGGCCATCGCGGCGTGTGGAAGGGCAGCGGCCATGACGGCGGCGCTGGCGAGTAGGGTGGTGAGGTTTCTGCGGTTCATGGCGCCATTGTGCAAAAAATGGAGTGCCCACTCCAAAAAGAACGGTCTTGCCGGCGATGTCAGCCGTGCTTGTCGGCCTCGGAGGTGAAGGCGTCGGCAAAGAACTCCTCGGGCGGCAGGCCGCGCTGGGCGCTGTAGGCGTCGCGTGCCGACTCGACCACGATGGGGGCGCCGCAGGCATAGACCTGGTGGCCCGAGAGGTCGGCGAAATCGTCCATCACGGCCTGGTGCACGAAGCCCGTGCGGCCCGTCCAGCCGTCTTCGGGCTGCGCGTCGGAGACCACGGGCACGTAGCGCAGGTTGGGCATCTCGGCCACGCGCTCCTGCACCCAATCGGCCATGTACAGGTCCTGCGGGCGGCGGCCGCCCCAGTAGAGCACCGTGGGCCGGGTGCTGCCCTTGAACTGCAGGTGCTCGATCAGTGCCTTGGTGGGTGCAAAGCCCGTGCCCGAGGCGAGCAGCACGATGGGCTTGTCCGAGTCCTCGCGCAGGAAGAAGCTGCCGAACGGGCCTTCCACGCGCAGGATTTCCTTTTCCTTCATGGCACCGAACACGTGGTCGGTGAAGCGCCCGCCCGCCATGTGGCGGATGTGCAGCTCCACTCCCGGCGCATCGCCCTGGGTGTGCGGTGCATTGGCCATGGAGTATGCGCGGCGCGCGCCATCGCGCAGGATGAACTCGATGTACTGCCCCGCGTGGTAGCGGAAGGTGTCGGCCGCCGGCAGCTGCAGGCGCAGCTGCATCACGTCGTGCGACTTCTTGGTGAGGGTGGATACGCGCACCGGCATCTTCTTGACCGGGTAGGCGCTCTCGTCCGTCACCTGGCGTGATTCGAGCACCACGTCGGTCAGGGGCTTGGCGCAGCAGGTCAGCACGAAGCCTGCGGCCTCCTCGTCGGCCGAGAGCGCCTTGGACTGGTGGTTGGCGTGGAACACCGCGCCGCTCAGTTTCTTGCACTTGCAGGAGCCGCAGGCTCCGTCCTTGCAGCCATAGGGCAGCCCCACGCCGCTGCGGATGGCGGCGGCCAGGATGGACTCATCGCCCTGTGCGGCAAAGGCGCGGCCGCTGGGCTGCACGGAAATCTGGAAACTGGTCGCGGGGGCCGCCTCGGCGCTGGTCATGTTGTGGGTATCCTTGGAACTTGTCTTCTTCGCGGACCCGATTTTGCCCTCAAACCAAAGCCCCCTTGGCGCCCTGCCGGCGCGCTTTCGCCGTGAACGCCTGCTGATCGTTGGCTGTGGCGACGTGGGCCAGCGCGTGGTGCGCCAGTTGCAGACGCCCGGCGCCACGGCCCCGCGCCTGCGCGTGCTGGCGCTCACCTCCAGCCCCACCCGGGTCGACGACCTGCGCGCGCGGGGTATCACCCCCCTGCTGGGCAACCTGGACGATGCGGCCAGCCTGCGCCGCCTGTCGGGCGTGGCCACCCGGGTGATGCACCTGGCCCCGCCCCCGGGCGAAGGCGCCGGCGGCGCTGCCTGGTGGCGCGATCCGCGCACCGTGGCGCTGGCGCGCGCGCTGCGGCTGCGCAGCCAGCCGGTTTCGATGGTGTATGCCTCCACCAGCGGCGTGTATGGCGACTGCCAGGGCGCGCTGGTGCCAGAGACGCGGGCCCTGGCCCCCGCCACCCCGCGCGCGCAGCGCCGCGTGAATGCCGAGCGCGCCGTGCGCCACCTGGGCCGTGCGGGCGTGCGGGCCAGCATCCTGCGCATTCCCGGCATCTACGCCCCCGACCGCGCAGGCGGCACGCCCGAGGCGCGGCTGCGCAAGGGCACGCCGGTGCTGGTGGCCGAAGATGACGTGTACACCAACCACATCCACGCCGACGACCTGGCCCGTGCCTGCCTGCGTGCATTGTGGAAGGGGCGCGCGCAGCGCATCTACAACGTCAGCGACCAAAGCCACATCAAGATGGGCGACTATTTCGACCTGGCGGCCGACCTGTATGGCCTGCCGCGCCCGCCGCGCCTGCCGCGCAGCACGGCGCAGACCGAGCTGCCGGTGGTGTTGCTGAGCTTCATGAGCGAATCGCGCCGGCTGGACAACCGGCGCATGCTGCAGGAATTGGGCCTGCGCCTGCGCTACCCCAGCGTGGTGGAGGGCTTGCGCAGCTGACGCACCGGGCAGAGCCCGGCGTCTGCTTGCGTGTGCGTCGCCACAGGCACCATTGCGCAGCCTGTGAGCCAGCGGCCCGCGCCGGGCCTGCCCATGGCATCCGTGGCGCCGCAATTCACCCCGTGGAGCGTGCGCCGGGCCGGCACCGGTTCAGCAGGGCGCCTGCCCGCCGTTCGAGCGGCACACACCACCCTGGCCCGGGAAGCGCCCGGGACCGTTGCGTGGGTAGGTGTTGCCCTGGTTGTCGGTGCAGCGGTAGTCCGAGCACTGCGTAAGCCGTGGCGGGGGCCGCTGGGGCGTGGTGGGAAAGGGCTGGGGGAAGACCGCAGGGGGTGGGTAAGGCGCGGGGTAGCCGATGCCGTAACGCGGCGGCACGACCACCACGCGGGGCTGGGCGGCGCGGGCACGCTCTATTTCGGCATAGCCCTGCGGGCCCAGGCAATCGAGGTCCATCTGCCGCTGGGCGGCTTCCAGGCGCTGCCCGTGCTCCTGCGTGGAGCGGGGGCCTTCGCCGGCCAGCAGGTCGTAGTTGCGGCGCGAGCGCGCGCACTCGGGCGAACGGGCATAGTCCTGCGGCAATGGGGCGTTGGCGGCGCGTTCACGACGCTGTTCGGCCGCACGCCGAGCCTCAGCCTCGGCTGCATCGTTGTCCGCCTGCTGGCGCTGCTGCTTGCGCTCCAGCGCCTCGGCGGAAAGTTGCCGGTCGAGCAGTATCTCCTGCGGCGTACGGCGAGGCTCCACCTCGCGGGCCGCCTCGCTGCTGCTGCACGTGCCATCGGTGTACGTGACCTTGCCTGTGCGCGCGTCAGTGCAACGCGTGACCTGGGCCTGCGCGCCAACGCACCATCCCGCGAGAACAAGGCCGCAGATCGTGGGTAGGTGGGCGCGGATCATGGCATCTGGTCGCCGAAGGCCGCTGGCCACTCAGAGGCCGAGAGTTTTCTGACCGTGCCCGAAAGGCGCACCACAACGCCCTGAATCCAGGCGCAGAGCGCAGCCATGGCGCGGGCTCTGGCGAGCACTTGCCACGACGAGCCTGGGTGCTTTGGCGTGCGAGGCGGGCATGGTCGAAAGGCTCTCAGCCTCTCAGGGCTTGTCGGGGTTGTTTGAAAATTGGCGGGCACGCCAGTCGCCAGGTGCCGGGCCAGGGGCGTACTGCATAGGCGGGCGGGCGCGATCGGCGGCTGCGCGCCTGTCACGCTCGGCCTGCTCGCGGCGCGCCTGCTCCTGGTTGGCCTGGTTGCGGCGTTCCTGGTCACGGCGGGCGTTGTCGCGATCACGGTCCCGGTCGCGGCGTTCGCGCTCGGCCTGGTCGCGCCATTGCTGCTGTGCGCGCTCGCGTTCACGTTCGCGCGCCCAGTCGCGCTCGTCGCGGCGGTTGCCGTAGTACACCGCTGGCGGCGGTGCCACGTACACGGGAGGCGCCGAGCGGTAGACCGGCGGCGCGTCATAGATGATGGTCGACGAGCTTGGCGGGTAGTAGGTGGGGGCGGGTGCGTAGTACGGATCACCCGGTACCGTGGCACAGCCAGTCAGCACGGCGCCCAGGACCGTGGCGGAAAGAACGCGGGCAATGGTATGTGTCATGTGGATTCAGACTCCCGGCGCACGAGGCGCGTTCCGCGTTGCAGGTAAAGCCCCGGAAAACAACACCATGAAGGTGTTACATCCCGAAGGCGGCTTGCAACTTGACGTTTGAGCCCTGTGTTTGGTTGACCGGCACCCAGTGTGCCGCAGACGCGCACGCAGCGATAGCCCTTGCAGGTAGGCCAAATGCCATTGGGTGGGTAGGTGCGTGACATCGTTCACGCCGATGGCAGGGCACCCTACAGGTACCTGCCACCTGCAGAGCGTTAGCTTCTTACTTGGGCAGCACGCGGCGAATGGTCTCCGCCAGGTCTTCCGCCACGAACTTGGCCACGTAGCCATCGGCGCCCACGCTGCGTACATGGTCTTCGTTGGCCGAGCCCGACAGCGAGGAATGGATGACCACCGGCAGGCCGTGGAAGCGCGCATCCTGTTTGATGTTGCGGGTCAGCGTGAAGCCGTCCATCTCGGGCATTTCCAGGTCGGTCAGCACCATGGCCACACGGTCCAGCACGGTCTTGCCTTCGGCCTCGGCGCTCTTGGCGATCGCGTTCAGGCGGTCCCAGGCCTCCTTGCCGGACTTCACCATCTCGTAGGGCGCGTGCAGCACCTTGAGCTCCTGCTCGATGAGCGAGCGCGCCACGAAGGAGTCGTCCGCCGCCAGGATGATGGAGCCGGGCTTGAGCTTGAGCTTGGCGCCCACCTTCTCTTCGGTGACTTCGTGGCCGTCCGAGGGCGAGACCATCTGCAGGATGGCTTCCACGTCCAGCACCTGGGCCAGGCGCGACTCGTCGGTGTTGCCGTCCAGGCGGGCGATGCTGGTCACCAGCTTGCCGGCGGCGCCGCTGGTTTCGGCCGAAAGCACCTGCTTCCAGTCCAGTCGCACGATGTCTTCCACCGATTCCACGGCAAAGGCCTGGGTGGTGCGTGCGTATTCGGTCACCAGCATGATGTTCAGGCCCGTCTGGGGCTTGCAGCCCACGATGGAGGGCAGGTCCAGCACGGGGATCACCTGGCCGCGCAGGTTGACCACGCCCAGCGAGTGGGCCGTGGTGCCGGCGATGGGGGTGATGCTGGGCATGGCCACGATCTCGCGGATCTTGAACACATTGATGCCGAAGAGTTCGGACTTGCCCAGGGCACTGTCGGTGCCCAGGCGAAACAGCAGCAGCTCGAACTTGTTGGTGCTGGTGAGGTTGGTCCGCTCGTCGATGTCCTGCTGCACTGCTTTCATGGGGATGTCCTTTGCGCGGATACGCGCGTTTACAAATTCTAGGATCAGAACGGTGTGCGCAGCACGTTAAATTGTCAGGTCGTACCCGAATGGGGTCTGCCCGCACCCCAACGTCGCGGCGCCGAGACATCTGCCCACGCACGCCCCATGCCAGCCCCCGCCCGGCGGGGCGCAGAGGCTCCCTGCATTGTGCTACAGGCCTGCCACTGGGCCGCAGTGCAGTACGGCGGGGAAAGGGTTATAGAAGTGGTGCAGCAAGGCTTTCCACTCCTGGTACAGCGCGGATTGGCGAAAACCCACCTCGTGGTCCTCCAGTGTGGCCCAGCGCACCAGCAGCACATAGTCGTCTGGCCGCTCGATCCAGCGGCTAATATTTAAATTTAAAAAATAAAAAACAAACACTAAAAACAAAAAAAAAAAAAAAAAAAAAAAAAAAACAGAAAAAAAAAAAAATAAAAAAAAAAAAACACCCCAAAACAAAAAAACAAAACCAACACAAACCCAAACAAAACAAAAAAACACAAAATCACAAAAAAACACAACAAAACAAAAAAAAAAAAAAAAGAGAAAACCAACAC
Source organism: Acidovorax sp. (assembly GCF_034519795.1). GTDB lineage: Bacteria > Pseudomonadota > Gammaproteobacteria > Burkholderiales > Burkholderiaceae_C > Acidovorax. The sequence goes on along the minus strand of NZ_JAXHOB010000020.1, from coordinate 305,661 downwards.
AAACAAAAAAAAAACAAAAAAAGGATAAAATAAAAAAAGAAGAAAAAAAAAAAAAAAAAAAAAAAGAAGAAGAGGAAAGGGGAAGAAGGCAGAAACAAGAAAAAAAGAAAAAAGAAAAAAACAAGAAAAAACGGGAAAACGGGGAAAGCAAGAACAAACAAAAACAACCAACACCCCGGCGGGAGTACAATAGGAAGACCCAGCGAAAACAACAACCCAAACATAAAACAACACACCCCCACAGAAAAAAAAACCAACAACAAAATAAACAAAAAAAAAAACAAAAATAAAAACCCAACCAAACACCACCAACAACACAACCAACACCAACAAAAATACACACACCCCCACCCCCACAACCAACCACCCACCCACAAACCACACAAAAACAAAACAAACAAAAACCCCAAAACACCACCCCCCCCCCACCCACCACAACACCCCCCCCACCCCACCAACACCTACCGCACTACCAACAAATCAACCCATCAACACAAAACAACCAAACACACCACAAAACCACCACCACCTCACCACCCCCCCACCAACAACCAACCCACAATAAAGACGACACAGACTAGCCCCAATACGCCCCCACCGCATGTGAAAAAAAATACACACACCCACCACCAACCAGGGGCGGTAAAATCGGGCTAAGGGAACCCAACCCACTTAAACACACACGGACGAAGCGGAAGACGCCCCCCAAAAAAATACCATAATTAACTAGACCCCCACCAAAGGCCCAGCCCTTCCGAAAAAAACTAGACTCGAGAGAAACCACCCAACAACACCACCGCACCAATCACACCCCCCACCACCCCCTCCATCCTCCCCCACCCACAACAAAAAAATACCATAAAAACACCATCTCAAAAACACAAACAAAAACAAAGACCCACCTCCTCTCTTACCCAACGCACCGCACTCTCCCAGACAGGTACCCGCCCCCCCCCCCCCCTAAAAAAAAACATTACATCAACCCCGAACAAACCCGCCTTTCCCCCCTAATGAGACAAGCCGAATTTCCGGCCCTTTGAATCACCTGGAAACCCCAGACTCAATGCCACCGCCACACCTAAAAGGCCACCATGGCAACACCCACGTCCTCCGAAGAGATATTTTGGAAAAGGGAGGCGACCCAAACACCCCGAATCCAATACTCAACACACACAGCTCACACGTCCGCTCGCCCCTCTGCCTTCTCCCCCCTCCCTCCCCCCCCCTCCCGCTAAAGCCACTGCGACCGTAGAAATAGAGAGGATTGATGGTACCGGCCCGCGCTGCAAATTTCAAATTACTAATCAGTCATATATCCTACTCAACCCACCCCAACAATAACATCAAAATATCTAACCACCCAACAAGACGCTACTACATCCTCCCCCCTCGTCCTCTCCCTCAACAAATTCACTTCACTCTCTTCCTCCTCTCCTCTTCTCTATCTTTGTATGGATAGACACCCTCACCCCTCCCCTACCCTACCATTTTTCATTCATTTCACTCCCTCCGCACCATTACAGAATCCACCACCCCCACGATCGCGTTGGACGTCTCTTTTCTACTACGATCTACATCACCACTACCGACTGCCGACTGCCTTCTAACTTCTCCTCAACCCACGCCCCCGCCCCCCGGCCCCTGGATGTCGGGTTGGGGGTTCTTTGTATTTAATAAAATAATGTTGTTCGCCCCACCCCTCACAGCATTGTGATCTTCTATATTATTTTCTTCCGTCAAATGGGGCCACCCACAACGGCCATTGGATATTCGCACCGGGATTGGGTGGGAATACGCATAACATTTTTTAAAATCCATTTCCAAACCTTAAGGCGCCAAGGGACGAGCTGCTGTCGCTTTGTCTTCGATGGTCGTGAGTGACATGTCTGCTGAGGGCGATCAACAACAAGGTGCCGCCGCCAGTTGACTGTCCATTTGTTTCACAGGTCGTCGTTGCTGCCGAAATTTATGAGTAGCACTCCGTCCGACTGGTAGCCCTGCATCGAGGCGATGATGCGCTGGGCCTGGGCAAAGGCCTGCTCGAAGGCGCCGGTCTGGCCGGGGCGGATGGTGAGTTGGGCGATTTCCAGGATCATCGGGTGGCCTGCTGGGTTGGTACAGCCCTGGTTGTACCGCACCCCCCCCCCCCGGATGCCCCCCCCCCCCCCCCCCCCCCCCCCCCCCCCCCCCTCTCCCCCCCCCCCCCCCCCCCCCCCCCCCCCCCTCCCCCCCCCCCCCCCCCTCCTCTCTCCCCCCCCCCCCCCCGCGGGCTCTCTCCCCCCCCCCCCCCCTCTCGCTCGTCACCTCATACGGACCGGCCTTTAACCGTGTAAGCTTCCGTTCGGTTCGCCTTGCCGTGCTGACAAACGCAGGACTCGTCTGCGGCTCCCGTCTCAGCCCCCCCCCCCCCCCCCCCCCCCCCCCCCCCCCCCCCCCCCCCCCCCCCCCCCCCCCCCCCCCCCCCCCCCCCCCCACCCTCTTTTTCCCCCCCCCCCCCCCCTCCCCCCCCCCCCCTTCTCTTGGTGTGGATATACTTTCTCCCCCCCCCCCCCACCCCCCCCCCCCCCCCCTCCCGCATATCCATCACACCCCCCCCCTCCCCCCCCCCCCCCCCCTTCTCGCCGCCCCCCCCCCGGTCTTGTTAGTGCCCCACACCCCCACCCCCCCCCCCCCCCCCCCCCCCCCCCCGCCCCCCCCCCCCCGCAAAAACCCACCACCCCCCCCTATAGGGGGGGCCGGGGGGGGCCGGGTTGAGCCTCCACCAAAAGCCCCCAAAGGAAAAAAAAACCCGCAACTGTAGGCAGGCCCCAGCCTTCGCACAACGATGGAATTTATGGTCTGCACCGATAAAAAATCGATGGATCGCCGAATCTTCAGTCCAGCATGCCGGGCACCTGGCGCAGGTAGGCATGCAGCGCCGCGATCGCCTGGCGCACCTTGGCGGGCTGGGCATCGCGCTGGGGCGTCACGGCCCAGACATCGAGCGTGCCCAGCTCCCACTGCGGCAGCAGCCGCACCAGGCGGCCTGACTGCAGTGCGCCGTGCACGTCGCTGCTGCCCAGCATGGCCACGCCCAGGCCGGCCTCGCACATCTGCTGCAGCGACAGCTGGTTGTTGCTGGCGATGCGCGGCTCCATGCGCAGCGCGCGCGCCTCGCCCTGGGCGTTGCGCAGCTCGGCGAACATGGCCTCGCCGTCGCGCACCAGCCCGAGCCAGCTGTGCGACAGCAGCGCATCGGGGTGCGCAGGCATGCCGTGCCGCGCCACCCAGTCGGCCGAGGCGCACAGGTAGACGTTCATCGCGCACAGGCGCCGTGCCGCCCAGCTCGAATCCTGCAGCCGGCCGAAGCGCACGGCCAGGTCGATGCGCGCGTTGATCAGGTCGATGGGCGCGTCGTCCACCAGCAGGCGCAGACGCAGGGCCGGGTTGGCCGCCAGCATCTCGCCCAGGGCCGGCGCAATGTGGCGCGCAAACCCCACCGTGGCCGACAGGCGCAGTTCGCCGCTCGGTGCATCGCGCGAGGCCGCCAGCTCGGCGCGCGCCTGGTCGGCTGCCGCGCACATCGCCGCACAGCGCGCGTGGTAGCGCTGGCCGGCCTCGGTCAGCGCCAGCTGGCGCGTGGACCGGTGCAGCAAGGTCACGCCGCCATCGCTTTCGAGCTTGCGCACCTGCTGGCTCACCGCCGAGGTGCTCATCCCGAGGGCGCGCGCGGCGCCGCTCATCGAGCCCTGCTGCACCACGGCGGCGAACACGGCCATGCGCTTTAAATCGTCCATGGGGCTTTCGTGAAGCTGTGCTTCAAGGTGAAGGCGATTTTTGGCATCTACCGCCTTGTTTGACAAGCCCCTATTCTCACTGCATCGACTTCAACCCAAGGAAATGACATGAACATCGCATTGATCGGCGCCACCGGCTTCGTCGGCTCGGCCGTGCTCGAAGAACTGCTGCGCCGCCAGCACCAGGTGACCGCACTGGCCCGCAACCCCGGCAAACTGGCTGCGCGCGACGGCCTCACCGTGGTGCAGGCCGATGCCCAGGACGCCGCCCAGGTCGCCAAGGCCGTGGCCGGCCACGACGCCGTGGTCAACGCCTACAACCCCGGCTGGACCGTGCCCGACATCCACGACCAGTTCCTCGTCGGCACGCGCGCCATCTATGCAGGCGTCAAGCAGGCCGGCGTCAAGCGCCTGCTCGTGGTGGGCGGCGCGGGCAGTCTGTTCGTGGCACCCGGCGTGCAACTGGTGGATACGCCCAACTTCCCCGCCGAATACAAGGCAGGCGCCTTGGCCGCACGCGAGGCGCTGAACCTGATCCGCAGCGAAACCACGCTGGACTGGACCTTCCTGTCGCCCCCCATCCTGCTGGCCCCCGGCGAGCGCACCGGCCAATACCGCCTGGGCACCGATGCACCGCTGATGAACGGCCAAGCCCCCGGCGGCATCAGCGTGGCCGACTTGGCCGTGGCCATCGCCGACGAACTGGAGAGTCCGCGCCATGTGCAGCAGCGCTTCACCGTGGCGAGTTGAGTCCGCTGCGCTCCGCAGGACCTGGGGTCAGGCAAGTAACGCCAGGTCCACCATGCTGTGGCCGAACACCACCGGCCACAGCGTTCTCCAGCGGAAGAACCAGGCACAGAGCACCAGGTGGGCGAAGAACGCTGCGACCACGAGGTGGCTGCCTTGCTCCCAGTGGGCCGACGCGAAGATGGCCGACACGGCCAGCACGAACCATCGCGGCGAGGGCCTTGGGCGGCAACTGGCGTACAGCAGCCAGGGCAGTCCGATGAAGAAGATGCTTTCCACCAGCCCCGCGCTGATGGCTGCATAGGCGCGGGCGGCCGCCCCGGCCAGGCCATTCGGAAACATCTGCACCAACGGCAAGGAGCTTGCCGGTGGCCTGAGCACCGTCCACGCCAGGTTGCGCGCCACGAGAAATGCCAGGCCTGCCGTCACGAAGACCGCCAGCGCCCGCCATGCCAGGCTTTGCCAATCCATGGCCGGAGCGGCCAGGCCATAGTGGCTGGGTCGCAGCGAGGCCGCGCGCGCAAGCAGCCACAACAAAGCCGTGGGCAGGACCACCCATTGGCACAGATCCGCCATCCAGAACAGGTGCATGCCCCCTTGGGCGAGCGTGGGCAGGTACAGGCCATTGGCTTGCCAGACAGCCAGAATGGGAAGCAGGGCGCAGGCAACGACCCGCTGCTGGCGCTTATCGATGGGCATTGGGGGGGCCGACGGTGGTGGCAAGGGTTTCTCCGGCAGAGGCTGTGCCAAGGGTGTGGAAGATGCGCCTCGGCGCCACTCGCAAAGTCGCAGGTACGATCCAGGACACCATGTCATGTTCATGCCTTTTGGCAGGCGGGGCCGCCAATGCCGCAAGCCTTTCGTGAACAAAGTCGCGCTGTGCATACACTCCCTGTTGCCGGCTGCATGTGCGTCCTGCCCCCTTCCAGATTTCGTAGATCCCCGCTCCCATGCAAGCCCTGTTGACCGCCATCGCCACGATGGCCCCCCTGCCCGCCGACGCCCAGCGCGTGTTCCATGGCCGCGGCGGCCTGCACCCGGGCTGCGAGCACTGGGTGCTGGACGTGTTTCCGCCCGTGTGGGTGCTCACCAGCTTCCAGCCGGTGGCCGAGGAGGAACTGGACACCATCGGCGCCGCCCTGGTCGCGCGCTGGGAGCAACTGCACCCCGGCGAGCTGCTGAACTGGGTCTTTCAGACCCGGCACGAGGGCCGCAGCGAAACCCGGCTGATGGCTGGCAGCGTGCCCGACCCGCATGTCGTCACCGAGCAGGGCGCCCGCTACCGCGTGCACGTGGCCCGGGGCCAGAACCATGGCCTGTTCCTCGACATGGCCGAAGGCCGCCGCTGGGTGCGCGACTACGCCGCCGCGCGCAGCACCGACCGCTACGGCCTCAAGGTGCTCAACCTGTTCGCCTACACCTGCGCCTTCTCGGTGGTGGCCCTGCAGGCCGGTGCCAAACAGGTGGTCAACGTGGACATGGCCCAGGGAGCCATCGCCATCGGCCAGCAGAACCACCAGCTCAACGGCCTCACCACCGGCGCGAGCTTCCTCGCGCACGACATCTTCTCCACCTGGGGCAAGATCACGCGCGGCGGGCCCTACGGCCTGGTGATCGTGGACCCGCCGAGCTTTCAGCGCGGCAGTTTCGTCGCTACCAAGGACTATGCGCGCCTCATGCGCCGCCTGCCGGACCTGCTGGCCCCGGGAGGGCATGCGCTGCTGTGCCTGAACGCGCCCGAACTGGGCCTGGCCTTTTTGCAGGACCAGATGCGCGAGATCGCACCGGAGCTGGAATTTGTCGAGCGCGTGGCGAATCCGGCGGTGTTCGCCGATGTGTCGCAGGAGCGCTCGCTCAAGGTGCTGGCGTACCGGCTGCCCGCACTGGAGCCGGTGTGACCCAGTCTACCGGCTGGCCCGTTGATGGCGCTCCTTGAGCTTCGCCACCTCCTTCACCTGCAGCCGGAAGGCCTCCACGGCGTCCCTGGATTCCGCGTCCCAGGTGTCGGTCTTCATGTGCTGCAGCACGGCCAGGAGTGCGTCGCTCAACTGCCCGATCTGGCGGCCATAGCTGCCCACGTCTTCGATGATCTTCTGCTCCAGCGCGGGGTCTGAGGATTTGCCCATGTTGATGTTGATCAGGCCCACCTGGCCCATCGTCATCTTCGTCCAGTACTGGAAGGCCTGGTTCACGGGGCCGGACAAGGGCATGTAGAAATCGGGCATGGCGCATATCTCCAGGTGGGTTGGCTGCGGCAGAAGAAGGGATTGCACGCCAAAAGCCGCTCCCGATCCAGAAAATTCTGGCGATCTCCTGCCCCGGAGCACGCGCCTGCGGGTCAGCCCGTGAGCCAGCGCAGCGGCGCCAGCACCGTCTGCGGAAACAGCACCATGATGAGCAGCACGGCGAACTGGGCCGCCATGAAGGGCAGCACGCCCCGGGTCACCTCGTCCATCTTCATGCGCCCCACGCCCGCCACCACGTTCAGGATGGTGCCCACCGGCGGGGTGACCAGGCCGATCGAGTTGTTGATGATGAACAGCACGCCGAAGTAGATCGGGTCGATCCCGGCGGCCTTGATGACGGGCATCAGCACCGGGGTGAGGATCAGGATGGTGGGCGTCATGTCCATCGCGGTGCCCACCAGCATCACCAGCACCATGATGGCGATCAGCAGCAGCGTCTGGTTGCCCATCAGGGGCTTGAGCAGCTCGACCATCTGGGCCGGCAGGTTGGCCACCGTGATCAGCCAGGAGGACACCATGGCCGCAGCCACGAGGAACATCACCACGGCGGTGGTCTTGGCGGCGGTGGTGAAGATCGGCAGCAGGGCGGACAGCGGCAGCTCGCGGTAGATCACGCTGGCCACGAACAGCGAGTACACGGCCGCCACCACGGCGGCTTCGGTGGGCGTGAAGACCCCCATGCGCAGCCCCACCAGGATGAACACCGGCAGCGTCAGGGCCCAGACCGATTCGCGAGCGGCGCGCCAGAGCTCGGCGGTGCTCTTTTTCTCGGGCAGGGCCAGCACCTCCTTGCGCCCCACCCACCACCAGGTGACCGCCAGGCCCAGGCCGATCATGATGCCGGGGAAGATGCCGGCGATGAACAGCTTGCTGATGGAGACGTTGGCGGCCACACCGAAGATCACGAAGCCGATGCTCGGCGGGATGATGGGCCCGATGACGCCCGAGGCCGCGATCAGCCCGCCCGACACCTCCTTCTTGTGCCCGGCCTTGACCATCATGGGCAGCAGCAGTGCCGTCAAGGCCGCAGCGTCGGCCACGGCCGAGCCCGACAGCGAGGACAGCAGGCATGCCGCCAGGATCACCACATACCCGAGGCCGCCCTTGACGTGCCCGACCAGCGCCAGCGCGAAGTTCACGATGCGCTGCGACAGGCCGCCCACGTTCATGATCTCGCCCGCCAGCATGAAGAAGGGCACGGCCAGCAGCGGAAAGCTGTCCGCACCGTTGATGAAGTTCTGCGCCAGGATCTGGGAGTCGAACAGATCCAGGTGCCACATCAGGCCGACGCCTGAGGCCAGCAGCGCATAGGCGATGGGGATGCCCAGGGCCATGGCGCCGAGCAGGCCGCCGAGAAAAATCAGCACGGTCATGGTCTTGTCTCCGGTTTTCCGGGGGCGGCGTTTTCGCGTGCGAGTTCGGCCTGCAAGGCCTCCAGCTCGGCCTGCTCTTCGGACTCCTTGACCATCACCAGTTCGGCCTCGCTGAGCTTGCCGGCCAGCACGCGCAGCAACTGCAGCGCCAGCAGAAAGCCTGCGCACACCGAGAACACCACGCCCGAGGCATAAAAGAAGGCCATCGAAGCCCCGGTGACCGGCGCCTCCACATCCCAGTTGATCTTCATCTGCTTGTAGCTGCCTTCGAAGAAAAGCCAGGTGATGTAGAGCATCAGCACCTGCCCGATCACCATGCAGACCTTCTTGCCCCTCACGGGCAGCCGGGACACCAGCATGTCCGTGCCCAGATGGGCGTTCTCCTTGATGGCGGCCACCGCACCCAGGAAGGTGATCCAGATGAAGAGCCAGCGCGAAAGCTCTTCGCTGACCGTGATGCCGGAGTTGAAAACGTAGCGCAGCACCACGTTGCCGAAGACCAGCACCACCATGGCGGCCAGCGCCAGCGCGATGATCAGGTTGAGGGCCCGGACGTACCGGTCGATGAAGCGGTCGAGCATGTGTTGATTGCCTCCTGGGTGGCGGAACCAGCGGCTCCTCAGAGCACCGCGTTGTGCAGCAGGCCGCGCGCGGCCAGGTTGGCGATGAAGGCCCTCAGGCCGAAGCGCCAGGGCGCTGCCGTCTCGCTGTGGGTCACGGTGTTGTGCAGGGCGCCGAGCCAGGCGCTGTGGATGGTGACCACGTCGCCCAGCTTGTGGGTGAAGCCGCCGCCGGGCTGGTCGCGGTCCTCGATGGGGGCGAACAGGGTGCCCAGGAACAGCATGAAGCCATCGGGGTACTGGTGCGCGGCCAGGGTCTGGGCCACGAGGTCGACCGGGTCGCGGCTGATGCTGGCCATGGTGTTGATGCCGCGCAGCTCGAAGCCGTCCGCACCCGCCACGCGCAGGTGCACGGTCTCGCTGCGCACCTGGTCCAGGCCGAAGCTGGCATCGAACAGGCGGATGAAGGGGCCGATGGCGCAGGAGGCGTTGTTGTCCTTGGCCTTGCCCAGCAGCAGCGCGCTGCGGCCTTCGATGTCGCGCAGGTTGACGTCGTTGCCCAGGGTGGCGCCGACGATGTCGCCACGGCTGTTCACAGCCAGCACCACCTCGGGCTCGGGGTTGTTCCAGGCCGAGTCGGCGCGGATGCCGATCTCCTCGCCCGTGCCCACCGAGGCCAGCACGGGGGCCTTGGTGAAGACCTCGGCATCGGGGCCGATGCCCACTTCGAGGTACTGGGACCACAGGCCCTTGTGCTGCAGCAGGGCCTTCAAGGCCATGGCCTGCTCCGAGCCCGGGCGGATGTCGGCCAGGCTGTCGCCGATCAGGCCGATCACCTGGCTGCGCAGGCCCTGGGCGCGGCTGGCGTCGCCCCGTGCCTGCTCTTCGATCACCCGTTCGATCAGGCTCGCCGCGAAGGTCACGCCAGCGGCCTTGACCACCTGCAGGTCGCAGGGCGCCAGCAGCCAGGGGCGTGCCGTATCACGTTGCCCGTGCATGCCGGGCTGGCTGTTGGCCAGCAGCTCCAGCACGCTGCACAGGTAGCGGCCCGGGGCCGCCTGCGCCGCCTCGGCGGGCCGGGGCGTGTCCAGCAGGGTGCTCATGGTGGGGTAGTGCTGGCTCAGGTCGTAGACGCCATCGGCGCGCAGCACCACCACGGCGGGCCCGGGCGGGCTGCCATCGACCCAGGCGCGGCCCACCAGGGTGCCGGCCAGGCCGTCGTCGGGCAGGATATGGGCGTGCGTCGCCGCACCGGCCACGGCGGCCGCTGTTGTGTCACTCATCGGGAAGTCCTTGAAAGTTCGAGATCGGTGCCAACCCGCCCCGGGGGCCGGTCAGTGGTTGTGGCGCGGGGTGTTTTCTGAGATGCGGCGGTAATCGAGGGCAAAGTCGAGCGTGGCGCCATCGACCAGTTGGCCGGTCTTCTCGCGGTACAGCGCCTCCCAGGGCGACTGGCTTTTGGGCACTGGGGGCGCCGGCAGCTCGCGGCGGCGGCGTGCGATCTCTTCGGGCGCCACCAGCGCATCGCAGCGGCCGGCCGAGAGGTCGATGCGCAGGGTGTCGCCGCTCTGCAGCCAGCACAGGCCGCCGCCGACCGCGCTTTCGGGCGAGGCGTTGAGGATCGAGGGGCTGTCGGCCGTGCCCGACTGGCGGCCATCCCCCAGGGTGGGCAAGGTGGTGATGCCGCGGCGGATCAGGGCGTCGGGCGGCTGCATGTTGACCACCTCGGCCGAGCCCGGCCAGCCGATGGGGCCGGCACCGCGCATCACCAGGATGCAGCCTTCGTCGATGCCCAGCGCCGGATCGTTGATGCGCGCGTGGTAGTCGTCGGCACCGTCGAACACGACGGCGCGCGCCTCGAAGATGCCTTCTGCCCCGGGCCGGCTCAGGTAGCGCTGGCGAAACGCCTCGGAAATCACCGAGGTCTTCATGATCCCGAAGTCGAACAGATTGCCCTGGAGCACCAGGAAGCCGGCCTTGTGCATCAAGGGCGCCGCAAAAGGGAAGATCACCTCGCGGTCGCGCGTCTCGCGGCCCTGCAGGTTGTCGGCCACGGTCTTGCCGGTCACGCTCAGGCAATCGCCACGCAGGCGCCCGGCCTGCTGCAGCTCCCACATCAACGCCGGCACGCCCCCGGCGCGAAAGAAGCGCTCGCCCAGGAACTTGCCGGCCGGCTGCATGTTGAGCAGCAGGGGCAGGTCATAGGCGTGCTCGGTCCAGTCCTCTGCGCGCAGGTCCACGCCGGCATGCCGCGCCATCGCCATGATGTGCACCTGCGCATTGCTCGATCCGCCCGCCACGCTGACCACCGACAGCGCATTGAGAAAGCTGTCGCGGTCCAGGATGCGCGAGGGCCGCAGGTCCTCGAAGGCCATCTCGACGATGCGCCGCCCGGTCTCGTAGGCCATCTGGCCGCGTTCGCGGTAGGGCGCGGGGATGGCGGCACAGCCCGGCAGCGACAGGCCCAGGGCCTCGGCCACCGCGTTCATGGTGGAGGCCGTGCCCATGGTGTTGCAGTGGCCGGCCGACGGGGCGCTGCTGCAGGCGCGCTGCAGAAATTCCTCTTCGCCGATCTCACCCGCCGCCAGCTGGCGCCGGCTGCGCCAGATCACGGTGCCCGAGCCCACCAGCTCGCCATCGTGCCAGCCGTCCAGCATGGGGCCACCCGAGAGCACGATGGCCGGGATGTCCACGGTGGAGGCCGCCATGATGCCGGCCGGCGTGGTCTTGTCGCAGCCCGTGGTCAGCACCACGGCGTCGATGGGGTAGCCGTACAGGATCTCCACCAGGCCCAGGTAGGCCAGGTTGCGGTCCAGCGCGGCCGTGGGGCGGCGGCAGTTCTCGAAGATCGGGTGCACCGGGAACTCCATCGGAATCCCGCCGGCATCGCGGATGCCATCGCGCACGCGCCGCGCCAGGTCCACATGGATGCGGTTGCAGGGCGACAGGTCGCTGCCGGTCTGCGCAATGCCGATGATGGGCCGGCCCGAGCGCAGTTCCTCGGGCGTGAGCCCGTAGTTCATGAAGCGTTCGAGGTAGAGCGCGGTCATGTCCGAGCGCTCGGGGTCGGCGAACCATTCGCGCGAGCGAAACGGGCGGACGGGTTTCTTGTCCATGGGGTGGCTTCTGAAAAAGGGGAGAAGGGCTGTCGCGCTGGCGCGGGGCAGAGCCCGCGCCAGCCGGATCACTTGGCGGTGCCGCGCACCTTGGCCAGCTCGGCGTTCAGCTCACCGGTGGTCTCTTCCCCGAACTCCTTGCCGTACTTGGCCAGCACCGGCTGCAGCTTGGCGCGCATGCGGGCCTGCTCGGCGGGCGACAGCTCGGTCACCTGCATGCCCACCTTCTTGAGCTCTCCCAGGGCCTTGTCGCTGAAGGCGCGGATGGTCTTGCGCTCGAACAGCGTGGCCTCGCGGGCTGCCTCCTGCACGATCTTCTGCTCCTGGGCCGACAGCCCGTCCCAGGCCTTCTTGGACATCAGCAGCACCCAGGCGCTGTACATGTGGCGCGACAGCACCAGGTGCTTTTGTACCTCGTAGAACTTGCTCGACAGGATGGTGGCGGGCGGGTTCTCCTGGCCATCCACGGCGGCCTGCTCCATCGCCGAATACAGCTCGGTGAAGGGCATGGGCGTGGCGTTGGCCCCGAGGGCGTTGAAGGTGTCCAGGAACAGAGGGCTCTGGATCACGCGCAGCTTCAGCCCGGCCAGGTCATCGGCCTTGGTGATCGGGCGGCGTGAATTGGTGACGTGGCGAAAGCCGTTCTCCCAGAAGCCCAGACCCACCAGGCCTTTTTCCGGCAGCTTGGCCAGCAGCTTCTGGCCGAAGGGGCCATCGAGCACGGCATCGGCTTCCTGTTCGGTGTTGAAGGTCAGGGGCAGGTTCAGCACGCCGAAGGGCTTGATCAGCGACATCAGGGTCGAGCTATCGGGAATCGTCATCTCCAGGGTGCCGCCGCGCAGTGCCGAGGTCATGGTCACGTCGTTGCCCAGCGACCCGCTCGCATACAGCCTGGCCACCAGCTTGCCACCACTCTTGGCCGACAGCTGCTCGGCAAAGTGCTTGACGGCCAGCGCCTGCGGGTGGTCATCGTTCAGGCCGATGCCCACCTTGAACACGTGTTCCTTGATCTGTGCAGAAACCGGAGTGGCCAGGGCGGCCAGGATCGTGGCCGCCAGGGCCAGTGCTTTGAACTTCATGAATGTCTCCAAATATGGAATGGCTGGACACGGTGGGCTGCCCCATCGGCGCCATCAGGTCTCTGACGGACCCTCCTGAACGCAAGGCAGAGATTAGGTTTTGGGCCTTGCCGGGTCCACTCACTTTTTTGCTAGCATCCATTCCAAATGCTTATGACTTCAGGCCCGTTTCCGGGTAAACCCCTGTCCCTGGCCCAGGCCTGCGCGAGGCTGCGTTTTCGGCACCTGCAGTTTCTGGACATCCTGGGCCAGACGCGCAACCTGCGCCTGACGGCCGAGCAGATGCACATCACCCAGCCGGCGGCCACCAAGATCCTGATGGACATCGAGGAAATCCTCGAATCGCGCCTGTTCGAGCGCCTGTCGCGCGGCATGCGGCCCAATGAACTGGGCCTGTTCACCTTGCGCTATGCCGCCTCCTCGCTGGCCGGGCACCGCAAATTCGTGGAAGAGTTCAATGCGCTCAAGCAAGGCGGGCACGGTCACCTCACCATAGGCGCCATCACAGGGTCTGCTGCGCACGTGCTGATCGCGTCCGTGGCCGAGATACAGCGCCTGCGCCCGCTGCTGGTGCTCAAGGTGCTGGAGCAGAGCAGCGACCAGCTCGTCGCCTGGCTGGCGGAGCGCAAGATCGATCTCATGATCGGCCGCTTCACCGACGACGCGCAGCGAACGCAGTTCCAGTACGAGCGCCTGTCCAGCGAGCCGCTGCAGGTCGTGGCGGGCGTGCACCACCCGCTGCGCGGCGCGCGCGACCTGGGCATGGCGGAGCTGTCCCACTGGCCCTGGATCCTGTACCCCGCATCCACCGCCTTGCGCAAGGTGTCCGACGACATCTTCGGGCGCAACGGGCTGGCACTCGCTTCGGGGGTGGTCGAAACCCCTTCTTTCCTGTTCGCGCTGGAGATGATGCAGGCGACCGACATGCTCTCGCTGCAGCCCTCGGCCCTGGTGGAGCGCTACATCCACAAGGGGCTGCTGGCGCGCATCCCGGTGGAGCTGCCGGACCGCATGCCGGACTACGGCCTCATCACGCGGCTGGGCGAGCCGCCCCCGCCGGCCGCGCAGGCCTTCATCGAGGTACTGCGCGCGGTGGCGGCCCCGCCCACCGAGGCTGCACCGTGAGCGAGCCGCCTGTAGTGCCTCAGGCGCTCCATCGATAACAAAAGGTTATTCGAAAATAGACGCTGCCATTGGCCAGTATGCTCTGCGCCCTTTCTCTCATTGAATCCTTGCGGGACCTCCCCCATGCCAGACGACCAGGACATCCCCGAACCCATCAACGAGCCCCGCCTGTGGAGCGACGAGCGCTGGATGGCGCGCGTCATCAAGAACGAGGACGACGATGGCTGGGCCGTGTCCATGACCCTGCACGGCGAGGCCGAGCCCGCGCTGGTGGGCCCCTGGACCATGGGGCGCGACAAGAAAAACCCCAAGCCGCTCGACGTCTCGGCCTTCAACACCCTGGTGAAGACCGCCAGCGAGGTGCTGCGCCGGCACGAGCAGCAACTGCACGCCCAACTCAACAAGAACCTGGCCATCACCACGGCGCAGGGCCAGCGCCTGCGCGTGGCGCTGGCCATCGTGCCCGACGAGGAGGGCGCCACGGCCACGCTGAGCGCGCAGGACGAGCTGGGCGAAGAGCTGGCGCGTGTGCCCGTGTCGCCGGGCTTCAAGCTCACCGTGGCCAGCGCCACGGCCTGGGTGGAAGGCGGTTTTGAAAAGCCGCGCTGAGACCAGGCTGGTCTTGCAGGCGACTGCAAGAGTGCGGGTTTTTCCCTAGAATAGCGCTGCCGGGCAGAAAAGCTTTCCGCCCGGCAGCGTTCTCAGGGCGGGGTGCAATTCCCCACCGGCGGTATCTGTGCAGTCTTGGGCCATCCGGGGCCGCGCAGCAGCCCGCGAGCGCCCGTGGCAACTGGCCGGTGCATCTTCGGATGCATGGCAGGAGCGGCGGGGTCAGCAGATCTGGTGCGATGCCAGAGCCGACGGTCACAGTCCGGATGAAAGAGATCGCGAAACCATGGGCCCCTGCCGCCGGTGTGGGCGCCCGCGTGGGCAGGCTGCCGCCGCTGGGCGTGGCCGGTTTTCGGACCGGCGACGCCATAGGGCCGGCCGTCTCGCGCGTGCGCCTTGCCGTGGGCAGCCGCCTTGTTCGCGCGCGCCCTGATTCTGGTAATCCTTTTCTTTCGTACGAGAAAATCCATGAATCAGCCTCTCCCTCCCCATGCAGTCACGGCCATTGCCGGCAGCGGTGCCCCGCGCGGCGAACGCGTTGCGGTGATCTGCGCCAGCTGGCACCGGGACATCGTCCACCAGGCCCGCGATGCGGCCGTGGCGGAATTCGGCCGCAATGGCCTGGCGGCCGACCAGGTCGAGCATTTCGACGTGCCCGGCGCATTCGAGATTCCGCTTTTGGCCAAGAAGCTCGCGCAAACCGGGCGCTACGATGCCATTGTGGCCTGCGCCCTGGTGGTCAATGGCGGCATCTACCGCCACGAGTTCGTGACCACCGCCGTCATCGATGGCCTGATGCGCGTGCAGCTCGACACCGAGGTGCCCGTGATGAGCGCCGTGCTCACCCCGCGCGACTTCCATGAGCACGAAGAGCATGTGCGCTTCTTCCGCGAGCACTTCGTGAAGAAGGGCACGGAAGTGGCCCAGGCCTGCCTGGCCACCATGGCGCACCTGCGCGCCTACTGACAGCGGGCTAAAACCAGCAGTAGCGCCTCGCGTTCTTCATGCCGCTGCGAGGCGGGGCACCCGACCTGCGCTGGCGGAGGGGCGGGCGACCTGGTCGCCGCCTTGCAGCCGGAACACGGCCACCGCGTCCACCAGTTGCTGCGCCTGCACCTTCAGACTGTCGGCGGCCGCAGCGCTTTCTTCCACCAGGGCCGCGTTCTGCTGCGTGGCCTGGTCCATCTGCGTGATGGCCTCGCCCACCTGCGATACGCCCAGGCTCTGCTCGGTGCTGGCCGCACTGATCTCGCCCACGATGTCCGTCACGCGGCGGATCGCTGCCACCACCTCGGTCATGGTGGCGCCGGCCTTGTCGACCAGGCTCGTGCCCTGCTCGACCCGCTCCACGCTGGCATGGATCAGGCTCTTGATCTCCTTGGCCGCCTCGGCACTGCGCCCGGCCAGGCTGCGCACCTCGCTGGCCACCACGGCAAAGCCGCGGCCCTGCTCGCCCGCGCGCGCGGCTTCCACGGCGGCGTTGAGCGCGAGGATGTTGGTCTGGAAGGCGATGCCGTCGATCACGCTGATGATGTCGGCGATCTTCTTGCTGCTGTCGTTGATGCCCTTCATGGTCTTGACCACCTCCGAGACCACATCGCCGCCCTGCACCGCCACGGTGGAGGCATTGAGCGCCAGCTGGTTGGCCTGGCGGGCGTTGTCGGCGTTGGCCTGCACGGTGGAGTTGAGTTCCTCCATCGAGGCCGAGGTTTCTTCGAGCGCGCTGGCCTGTTGTTCGGTGCGGGCCGACAGGTCGTTGTTGCCCTGCGCGATCTCGGCACTGGCCAGGGCCACGCTGTCGGCGTTGGTGCGCACGTTGCTCACCACGTTCGACAGGCTGCCCTGCATGGCGTGCAGGGCGTTGAGCAATTGCGCGATCTCGTCCCGGCCACGCACCTCGGTGGCCACCGTGAGGTCGCCGCCCGCCACGGCCTGCGACACCAGCACGGCATTGCCCAGCGGCTGCGTCACCGTGCGGCTGAACACGATGGCGCCGGCGATGCCCGTGGCACACACCACCAGCATCACGGCCAGGCTGATGGTGGTGGCGCGCTGTGCCGTGGCAGCGGCGCGGTCGGCCACCTCGCCGCTGGCCTTGCCGATCAACTCGCCCGCCTGGTCGAGCAACTGCGAGGGCTCCCGGTCCATGCCCTGCACGGCCTTGTCGCCGGCTTCCACGTCCTGCCCTGCGGCCTTGAAGGCCTCGAAGCCCTTGCGGTAGGCCGCACCCATGCGCTCATGGGCCTGCACGAACTTCGCCACACGCTCGCGCCCCTCGCCCGGGGGCAGGGCGGCCAGCAGCTTCCGGGCCTGGTCGCCGACGGACTTTTCCTGCTTCTCGAACGCTGCCCAGTAGCGCGTGAGCTGGGCCGGGTCCTTGCCGCGGATCAGCACGTTCTTCCATTCCTGCACCTGCACCTTGAAGCCATTGAGCACATCCGACGCCATGCGTTCGTGCTGGAAGCTTTGCGCCACGGTGGTTTCGTAGGTGTCCAGGGCCTGGTTCAGGCGGCTGATGCCGAACATGGCCGCTGCAAACAGCAGCAACAGCGACGCGGTAAAGGCCAGGGGGAGCTTGAGGCTGAGCTTCATGACGGGACTCCTTGGATTCCACAGATCACCGCAGCAATGGCAGAGGGACGCCAAGGCGCTCCACTGCATTATGGGCGTTGTAAATGTTTGTGTACGGCTTTTTGTGGCGCGGTCGGTGCACGCCAATGGCCTTCAGAAATGAAAAAGGCCTGGCTTGCAAGGCCAGGCCCGGGACTGGTGCGGGGTTGGCGCTACAGCACGCCGGCCGCCCGGAGCTGGGCGATGCGCGCTGCATCCAGCCCCAGCTCGGCCAGCACTTCGTCGGTGTGCTGCCCCAGGGCTGGCGGCGCGTTGCGCAGCGTGGGCGGGTTGGCCGACAGGCGCAGCGGGCTGGCCACGCCGGTGATGTGCGCCACGCCGTCGCCCGCCTCGCCATCTTTCCAGCGCGGCAGGGCCACGGCCAGGCCGCGCGCCTTCACCTGCGCATCGTCAAAGGCCTGGGCAATGGTGTTGATGGGGCCGCAGGGCACGGCCTTGTCTTCGAGCAGGGTGATCCACTCGGCCGTGGTGCGCGTGCGGGTGAGCGCCTCCATGGCAGGGATCAGCTCGGCGCGGTGCTTCACGCGCAGGGTGTTGCTGGCAAAGCGCTCGTCGCCGGCCCACTGGGGCTGGCCGGCGGCTGCGCAAAAGCGCGCGAACTGGCCGTCATTGCCGATGGCCAGCAGCATGGCGCCGTCCTGCGTGGGGAAGTCCTGGTAGGGCGCCAGGCTCGGGTGGCTGTTGCCCTGGCGCGTGGGCGCATTGCCCGTGGCCAGAAAACCCGCAGCCTGGTTGGCCAGAATGGCCATGCCCACGTCCAGCAGCGACATGTCGATGTGCTGGCCTTCGCCCGTGCGGTGGCGCACGTTGAGCGCGGCGACGATGGCCGTGCTGGCGTACACGCCAGTGAACAGGTCGGTCAGCGCCACGCCCACGCGCAGCGGGCCGCCGCCGGGCTCGCCATCGGCGCGGCCGGTGATGCTCATCATGCCGGTCATGGCCTGGATCATGAGGTCATAGCCCGCGCGCTCGGCATACGGCCCGTCCTGCCCGAAGCCCGTGACCGAGCAGTAGATGAGGCGCGGGTTCAGTGCGCGCAGGCTGGCATGGTCCAGGCCGTACTGTTTAAGGCCCCCGACCTTGAAGTTCTCGACCACGATATCGCTTTGCAGCGCCATGTCGCGGATCAGTTGCTGCCCCTCGGGCGTGGCCATGTCGATGGTGACAGAGCGCTTGTTGCGGTTGCAGGCCGTGAAGTAGCTGGCCTGCGTGGTGTCGTTGCCCTCAGCATCCTTGAGGAACGGAGGGCCCCAGTGGCGCGTGTCGTCGCCCACGCCGGGGCGCTCCACCTTCACCACGTCGGCGCCCAGGTCCGCCAGGATCTGCGTGCACCACGGGCCCGCCAGCACGCGCGAGAGGTCCAGGACTTTGATGCCATCGAGGGCGCCGACAGAAGGTGTGGTCATAGGATCAGGAACTGCAAATCATGAAAGGACAGACGGCCGCCGCACCATGCAAGGGGCAGCGGCCGTAGAAGGGCAGGGCGCGTTGGCGCGCCCTTGGTGGGCTTAGTTGCTGAAGGCAGCAATACCCGTTTGCGCACGGCCCAGGATCAGTGCGTGCACGTCGTGCGTGCCTTCATAGGTGTTCACCACTTCCAGGTTCACCAGGTGGCGGGCCACGCCGAACTCGTCGCTGATGCCGTTGCCGCCCATCATGTCGCGGGCCAGACGGGCGATGTCCAGCGCCTTGCCGCAGCTGTTGCGCTTGATCAGGGAGGTGGCTTCCACCGCGGCCGTGCCTTCGTCCTTCATGCGGCCCAGGCGCAGGCAGGCCTGCAGGCCGATGGCGATCTCGGTCTGCATGTCGGCCAGCTTCTTCTGGATCAACTGGTTGGCGGCCAGGGGGCGGCCGAACTGCTTGCGGTCCAGCGTGTACTGGCGCGAGGTGTGCCAGCAGAACTCGGCCGCGCCCAGCGCACCCCAGGCAATGCCGTAGCGTGCGCTGTTCAGGCAGGTGAAGGGGCCCTTCAGGCCCTGCACTTCGGGGAAGGCGTTTTCTTCGGGCACGAACACGTCGTCCATCACGATCTCGCCCGTCACGCTGGCGCGCAGGCCCACCTTGCCGTGGATGGCGGGGGCCGTCAGGCCCTTCATGCCCTTTTCCAGCACAAAGCCGCGGATGGGGCCCACGGCGCCGCCTTCGGAGACTTCCTTGGCCCAGACCACGAACACGTCGGCCACGGGGCTGTTGGTGATCCACATCTTGCTGCCCTTGAGCTTGTAGCCACCGTCCACCTTGTAGGCGCGCGTGGCCATGCTGCCGGGGTCGGAGCCATGGTCGGGCTCGGTCAGGCCGAAGCAGCCGATCCACTCGCCGCTGGCCAGCTTGGGCAAATACTTCTGGCGCTGGGCTTCGGTGCCGAATTCATAAATGGGCACCATCACCAGCGAGCTCTGCACGCTGGCCATCGAGCGGTAGCCCGAGTCCACGCGCTCCACCTCGCGAGCGATCAGGCCGTAGGCCACGTAGTTCAGGCCCGGGCCGCCGTATTGCTCGGGGATGGTGGGGCCCAGCAGGCCCACTTCGCCCATCTCGCGGAAGATCGTCGTGTCCATCTTCTCGTGGCGGAAGGCTTCCAGCACGCGCGGTGCCAGCTTGTCCTGGCAGTAGGCCGCAGCCGCGTCGCGCACCATGCGCTCGTCGTCGCTCAGTTGCTGGTCGAGAAGAAAGGGGTCGTCCCAATGGAAGGCGGCGTTTTTGGCCATGGTGCGTGTCTCCGTGAAGAAGCAGATGAAAGAGGGGGCACGGTACGGGGCCGTGCTGCGAATGGGTGCCATCGTAGGCCTGCCTGGGGTTGTCAGCAAGCGAGTTCTTTTCATCCAGAAATGCGTTTTTGGAATGTATGGAATACTGCGCACTTAGTTGGCCAAAGGTCGATTGGGTGCCGATTCGGTGTTTTCAAGTTCCTGTTCAGCATGCGCCGCAATATTCCCTCTACCCAGGCCCTGGCCTGTTTCGAAGTCGCCGCCCGGCACGAGAGCTACACCCGTGCTGCGCAGGAGCTGTCGCTCACGCAAAGCGCCGTGTCGCGCCAGATCCAGGCACTGGAGGAATTTCTGGGCGTGGCGCTGTTCCGACGCACACGCCATGGCGTGGTGCTCACGCCCGCCGGCGCGCACTATGGCCGCCAGGTGGCACGCTGGCTGCAGGGGCTGGAGCGCGACACGCTCGATGTGATGGCCCACCAGGGCCAGGGCGGCACGCTGAGCCTGGCGGCGGTGCCGACCTTTGCCACGCGCTGGTTGATACCGCGCCTGCCGCAACTGGCCCAGCTGCACCCCGACATCGTGGTCCACATCGAGACGCAGACCCGCCCCTTTTTGTTTGCCGACGCCCCGTTCGACGCCGCCCTGTACGCCGGCACGGCCGAGCAGGTGGCCAACTGGCCTGGCATCACCGCCCAGTTGCTCATGCACGAGGACGTGGTGCCCGTGTGCAGCCCGCGCCTGCTGGAGGCCGCCGCCCAGCGCGGCCTGGGCCGCGCTTACCAGCCCGTGGCCCCTGCGGTGCTGACCGAGCTGCCGTTGCTGCAGCAAAGCACGCGCCCCTACGGCTGGCGCCAGTGGTTCGAGGCCATGGGCGTCGATGCGCCGCATGCGCTCGACGGCCCGCGCTACGAGCTGTTCTCCATGCTCGCCTTGGCCGCCACCTGCGGCCTGGGCGTGGCGCTGATCCCGCCCTTGCTCATCGAGGCGGAGCTGGCACGCGGGGAGCTGGTGGTGGCCTGCAACCAGCCGCTGCAGGGCGAGCGCGGCTACTACCTGGTGAGCCCTGCGCATG
This sequence comes from Acidovorax sp., assembly GCF_034519795.1. Taxonomy (GTDB): domain Bacteria; phylum Pseudomonadota; class Gammaproteobacteria; order Burkholderiales; family Burkholderiaceae_C; genus Acidovorax. The sequence goes on along the minus strand of NZ_JAXHOB010000020.1, from coordinate 284,616 downwards.
TGCAGTCGCCGGTTCTGGCAGCGTTTTCGCAATGGCTCCAGGAGGCCGCTCAGGGCAGTGCCTGAGCAAGGGGCTCCCCCGCTTGCGCCTTGCGACGGACAGGTCTACGCTGGTGGCGCGGGCAATGGTGGGATGAGGGCCGCGTCCTCCCTGGTCCTACAGCCCGGTTGGAAAGATGGACGGAACGTATGCGCGGTGCGCGGGTCACACCCGTGTGTGGCTTGGGGGAGGCATCCCCGGGGCCATGCAGGCACCTCATACCTTCACTATTTCATCAAGGAGCCGTCATGACATTGAACGCGAACTACATCCCCGTCTACCATGCCCCCCATTTCGAGCCCACGGTGGACGAACTCGCCGCCCTGAAGCACCTGGAGATGGAGAACATCAGCGTCACCTCGGCGCTCAAGGAGCATGTGTCCGGGCGCTTGTACGAGCACGGCTTCATTGCCAAGAATGCGCATGGCCAGCTGACCATCACCGACACCGGTCGCCACCTGGTGCGCAGGCAGAACAACTGACTGACCCACGGCGCTCGCGGCCTGCCGTCTTGGGCAGGCCCTGCGCACTGCGCCTACACACCGGGGCAGCAGGTCATCGCACAATGGCAACCACAAGGAGGCCATGATGCAAGACCCGCACGAAGAGAACGTTTTCGGTGAGTACGACGGATCGACCTACTCGGCCACGCTGCGCGAGCAGGCGGGCCGGTACTACTGCAGCAACCTGGTGGTGGACGGCCACAACACGCTGGTCACCAACGATGGCTGGGCCAGCCGCGAAGAGGCCATGCAGGCGCTGGACGAAATCGCCTCGGGCGCGCGCAAGCCTTAGGGCCTGTTCACACTAATTTCGGGGTCGCGAAGGCCCTTGCCGGCGTGCCAGTCCAGGCGCGTGACGCAGCGTGTGCATTTGCACACGCAAGGAGCGCAACAACGAGTGGCGCGCCGGCAAGGGCCTTCCCTTCGGGTTGGCCGGCCTGGGGGCCGTCTGCGGCGTTGCCCGCGCTTGCAAGGTGCACACCTTGCTGCACGCGGGCGCCTTGCATCCAGCCCCCAGGCCGGGCAACGCGATCCCCGAAATTAGTGTGAACAGGCCCTAGCCCGCCCGCCCCTCAGGCTCGGTTGCAGAGCCCGTAGGCCCAAGGCGCCACACCCCGGTGTGGTGCCTTTGTTCGTGCCGGTTACTGGTCCATTTCTTTGAAGACCTCCGCCGCCACGCGGAAGGAGTCGATCGCTGCGGGCACGCCGCAGTAGATCGCGGTTTGCAGGAACACCTCCTTGATCTCGTCGCGCGTCACGCCATTGTTGATGGCGCCGCGCACATGCAGCTTGAGCTCGTGCGGGCGGTTCAACGCCGTCAGCATGGCCAGGTTCAGGAACGAGCGCGTCTTGCGTTCCAGCCCCGGCCGGTTCCACACATCGCCCCAGCAGTACTGGGTCACCATCTCCTGCATGTCGATGTTGAAGTCCGTCGCGTTCTGGATGGCGGCATCGACGTAGCCGGCACCCAGCACCTCGCGGCGGGTGGACAGGCCCTGGTCGAACAGGGCAGGGTTCTTGGGGGCGAGGGCTCGGGTCATGAAAACTCCTGGATGGCAAAGGACTGGAAAGCGCAGCGGAAGCTTGTGCTGCAGATTAAATACAATAAGATTGTCAGACAATCATATTATGGCAGCTGGTCTTGGACAAGCGTTGTATGGTTTTCAGACAATCTGTTTGCAGGAAGATCCGCTAGGATGCCGCGATGACCGCCATGCTCCGTGTGCCCCGTGAAGAAACCTCCCTGCGCGAGCGCGCCACCAGCGCGCTGCGCCAGGCCATCCTCGACGGGGTCTTTTCGCCCGGCCAGAAGCTTTCGGAGCGCGAACTGTGCGAAAGCCTGGAGGTCAGCCGCTCTTGCGTGCGCGAATCCCTGCAGCACCTGCAGGCCGAGGGGCTGATCACCATCGTCCCGCACCGCGGGCCGGAGGTGAGCACCATCTCACCCAGTGAGGTGCGCGACATCTACGAAGTGCGCGCCCACCTCGAAAGCCTTGCCGCCCGGGGGTTCGCGCTCAAAGCCCCGCCCGAGCAGGTGCGCGCCCTGCGCGCCAAGCTCAACGAACTGGCCAAACCCGCCCTGGCGCAGGACCGGGCCCGGCTGCTCCAGGCCAAGAACCAGTTCTACGAAATCCTCGTCGACGGCTGCGGCAACCTCGTCGCCGGCCAGATGCTGCGCCAGCTCAACAACCGCGTGACGGTGCTGCGCCGCATCTCCATGGCCCAGCCCGAGCGGCTGCCTTATACGCTGCAGGAGTTGAACGCCATCGTGTCGGCCATCGAGCGCGGCGATGGCGACGCTGCGGCCAAGCTGTCTGCCGCGCATGTGCAGAAGGCGGGGGAGAACGTGCTCCGCAGCATGGAGCACAAGCCGTAGCGGGAGGGGCCGGCCTATTCCCGGGTGAAACGCAGAAGCAGCGAACTGGTCGCAGGCGCGATTACCAATTCGCCCTCGATGAAGCCAAACAGCCGCCCCTCGGGGCCGGCGGAGTAGAGTTCATTGCCGTCGATGCGGTAGAGCAGGTGGTCGCCATCGCGCACATACTCGTCGCCATCGACCACGCCAACCTGTCGCCCGGCCGGGTCGGTCACATTCCATCGGCCTGTATCGAACATGAGTAACCTCCGTTTGCCGTTGTCGCGGCGCCACCGCCGCGTTCAAGTCAAGAAGGGGAAAACGTATCGGGAACCCGCTTTTTTGAAAATATCGTCCAAAAGAAAAGAGACACTACCTTTGCAGAGTGTTAAGGCGGCGTGATCCGCAACAAACCCATCACACTAGGGATCTCTGCAAAAAAATCATCTCAAGGCTTGCAGCGTCGGCCAGCAAATCTCACAAACCTTCGACTTCCATCCCGCGCTCGGCAAGCCACACCTTGCGCCGCTCGTAGTCCGGCATGGCGCGCTCTACACGGCGCCAGAACTCGGAAGTGTGATGTGGCTCGTGAAGGTGAGCCATCTCGTGCACCACAACATACTCTGCAATGCGTGCTGGCAGCAAGATGGTTTTCCAGTGGAAATACAGCAGGCTGCCCTTGCCACATGAACCCCAGCGGTAGCCCAAATCCTGAACGCGTACGCCAGCCGGCTCCACTTCCATTCTGGCCGAAAAGTCCTGCACCTTGCTCATTAGCCAAGGCCGGGCCCGCTCGCAGTACCAGCGGACCAGGTGTTCTCGGCCATCTTGAGCCAGCGCCTTGGGCATCACGAAACGCCCGCTGACCAGCTTTACTGCGGCGTCCGATTCGGGCACCAGGCGCAAGCGGTAGTTGCGGCCCAGGTAGGCGAAGCCCTCGCCATCGGTGAAGACCTTGTGCGGTGGCTCGTTTGCTAGTAACTCCCTGCGTGCCATCTGCTTGTAGATCCACATGCGCTTGCGCTGCACGAAGTCGCGCAGTGCAGCGTCTGGCACCTCGGGCGGTGCTGACAGGATCAGTTCACCACTCCGGTCCACGGTAATCTCCAGCGCGCGCCGCAGGTTGCTGCGCCGCACCTCGAAACGCAGGTCGTTGACGCTCAGCGTGCTCATGCTTTCAGCAGCCGGTCGTGGTTTGCCCGCGCCAGTTCCATCAGCTTGTCGACCAGTGCTTCGATATGAGGCGTCGGCATCAGGCGCGACTTCATCAGGATTTCAAAGATCCGCGTGCCGAGCGCGTCCTGTGCCGGTTGCCGGTTCGGCCGCCAGAAGTTGTCGGTCAGCTCCGACACCATGGTGTCTACCACCTCCACGGACAGGTCGACCAGCTTCTTTTGCTCGGCCTGCGTGATGGCACGGTCGCCAGCCGCAGCATCGACCACCAGCCGCAGGAATGGCCCATACTGCGCGGGCAGGTCCGGCAGGCGCTCATCGTGCACGGCGTGCCCCGTGCGGATCTCGTCTATCAGCACCTGCAAGGCCTTGGTCAGTTCATCCCATTGCTCGCCAAGCTGGTGGAGCAACTCACGCAGGCGCTCACTCAGCTTGCGAAAGGCCACCGGGTCCTGGTCCAGATGCTCCCGGATGTGTGCCCGGATGGCGTGCTCCATCTCCGAAGCCTTGGCCCGGTCGTTGGGCTCGCGAGCCACCTTGTTGCCAAAGTCGGCATCGGTCAGCGAGATGGGCGGGATCTTCGGGTCCACACCCATCGAAACCACATGATCGTCGATCAGCTTGCGCACCTTGGCACCCACATCCTTGCCAAGCACCGGTGTGTCGCGGTAGCGGTTGCGAGCCCGGGCGTAGATGAAGGCAAGCAGCTTGGCATCGGGCGAAAACGGCAGACCCTCGGGGCGCGGCAGCACCACGTCCAGGGTGTCCAGAAAGGCCTTGAGCTTGACCGAGAATTCGGCGCGCAACCGCTCGTTGGCCAGCAACTCGACACAGGCCTCCACGTCGGTCAGATTCTCCACGCCGCAGCTGCGGAACAGGTCCACCACCCGCAGGTGGCGGTCACGCAGCACAGGCACCTCGTCCTTCAGGCTCTGCAACGCGCCGTCGACATCGTCGTCGGCATAGGCGTTCAGCGCCTCCTTCAGGTGGTGGGCCAGCCCGAAGTAGTCCACCACGATGCCGAACTTCTTGCCGTGGCCCGTGCGATTGACCCGCGCAATGGTTTGCAGCAGTTCCGCCTCGCGTATCGGCCGGTCCAGGTACATCACGCCCTCGATCGGCGCGTCAAAGCCCGTGAGCAGCATGGACTTCACGATCAGGAAAGCCAGGGGATCGGCCTTGGCCGGCTCCTTGTGCAGCAGCGGCTGCTTGAAGCGCTTGATGCGCTGCTCCTGTGCTGCGCTATCGGTCCAGTGCTTCCACACCGGGTCATCGTTGTTGCTGCCCGAGATGATGGGTGCAAACTCAATCCGGCCCAGCACCTCGCGGTAGCGCCAGGCCTGCACCTGTGCCTGCACGGCCGGCGGCCGTTGGCAAAGGGTTTCATCGTCCATCGCCTTGTCGTCGGTGCTCAGGGCCCCGGCCTCGGCCAGCAACTCGTCGCGCGCTGCAATAAAGGCGTCCAGGTAGCGCACCGCCGCCAATCGGCTGTAGGCCACCACCTGGGCCTTGAAGCCATTGGGCAAGATGTTGGTGACGTAGTGCCGCAGCATGTCGCGCGCCTTGTCACGAATCATGTCCGGCGCCTCGAAAATCTGGCCCTTGGTGGCGTACTTCTTCTTGATCGCCTCCAGCTCCTCGGCCGTGTGCTCGCGGAACAGGTCCTCGAACAAGTCGTCCATGCTGGCGCCGTCTTTCAGCGCGCCATTGGCCGTGCGGCCCTCGTAGAGGATGGGCACGATGGCACCGTCGGCCTCGGCTTCGCGGATGGTGTAGCGGTCAATGAACTCGCCGAAGATCTCGTGCGTGCGCTTCTTGTCGCCCATCAGGATCGGGGTGCCAGTGAAGCCGATGCGCGCGCAGTTGGGCAGGCCCACCTGCAGTGCCGCCTGCAGATCGCCGGCCTGGCTGCGGTGCGCCTCGTCCACAAGAACCAGGATGTGTTCGTCCGCGTTCAGCACCTCGGAGAGGTAGGCGCCCGGCGACGGCTCGCGTGTGCTGGTTTTGGGGAAATCTTCTGCCTTCAGGCCTGGCTCACCGGCCGCATCGCCGCTGCGTTGCTTCTGGATCATGCCAAACACAATGTCAGGCCCCTGGCGGCGCAGGTGGCGCTTCAGATCCTCGGCCGAGGTAGCGCGCAGGACGTTCTGCCCCGTGAGTGTGGCAGTCGCAGAAAGCTGCTCTTCCAGGTCGGTGCGGTCGGTCACCACCACCACCTTGAAGCGGCGCAAAGCCGGGTCGGTGCGCAGCTTGCGCATCAGGAACACCATGGTCAGGCTCTTGCCCGAACCCTGCGTGTGCCAGACGATGCCGCCGCGCCGGTCGTGTTCGCCGTCTTGTGCCCGGGTCTTGCCGGTGCGCAAGCGCATTGCGGCACGGCCCACGGCGCGGTATTGCTGGTAGCGGCACACCGCCTTCACGGTCATGCCCTCTACCGCCATGAACAGGGTGAAGTGCCGCACCACGTCCAGCAGGTTGGCTGGTCGCAACAAGCCGGCCACCAGTCGCTCCTGCTCTGAGAGCTGTTCTTTGCCCAGTGCCGCAGCCACATCGGCCTCCGTGCCCTGGCCATCGGCGCCCACTACCGTTTTCCAGGCAGCATAGTGGCGAAAGGCGGCACCCACGGTGCCCACACGGGCCTCGTCGAAGCTCGTTGCAATCAGCAACTGGTTGGTGTGGAACAGCGGTTCATTGCCTTCGTTGTCGGCCACCTCGCCGCTGGCGTGGCGCTGGTTGCTGTAGCGGCGCAGTTGGTCCACGGCATCGGCCAGCGGCTCGGGCACACTGGGGCTCTTGCACTCGACCACCACCAGGGGGATGCCGTTCACCAGCAGCACCAGGTCGGGCACGATGAAGGCCTTGCCGCGTGTGTAGCCCGGCAGGCAGTCCACCCGATACTGGCTGACCACCACGAACTCGTTGCGCTCGGGGTGCTCCCAGTCAATGAAATGGATGGTCTGGTTGCGCCCACCGTCCCACCCCGGCAGGCCTTCGACCGTGATGCCGCCCAGCAGCAGTTCGGTGGCGGCGCGGTTGGCCTCCATCAGCCGATGGGCCGGAAGGCGGGTGATGGCGCCCACGGCCTGTGACAGGCGCTCGGCATCGAGCCAGGGCTGGCCGTCGCGCAGGTTCAGCGCGAGGAGCTGGCGGCGCAGCGTCGCCTGATGGATCACCTCGGCAAAGCTGGCCCGGCCCGTGGTGTCCGGGCTGTCCAGGTGGCCGGCCACGTGCTTCCAGCCCAGGGTCTGCAGTTGCTCGACAAAAGGTCGCTCGACCTCGTCCAATTCCCAACCCATATACATCCCCAGGTTCAGTGATCACCAAGGCGCTGCGCGTCGATCAAACAGCCATCAAACAGCCATCAAACAGCCATCAAACAGCCATCAAACAGCATTGACTCATATAAATCAACGGCTTATGTGCAAATCGCCTTGCAGGTGCGCCACCCGTCCAACAGTCCATCCATTTCCCAGTCCAAATGGCGCCCCCGCTTGGGCCGAATGCTGGATGTGCGGGCTTTCACGCGCGGTGCAGGCGTCCATATCCGTCCATATCCGTCCATATCCGTCCATATTCGTGCACCACGGCTATTCAGCCCTGGGCAGGTTCAGCCAGGGTGTAGTAGGCCCCACGGCGCTCGCCATGCTGCACCAGCCGCCCGGCCACCTTCAAACGTTTTAGCAGGTCGCGCGCCTGCGGGGCGGTCAGCCGGCACAGCTCCACAACCTCGCTGCGCCGAATACTGCCGTGTTGCCGTGCATAGTTCAGTACCAGCTGTTCGTGCTGCAAAGCGCTGAAACCTGCCTGCCGTGTGTAGGCCGCCTTGTTGCCGTCTGCCATATACACCCCTGGCGACAGCGTGTAGGTGCGGCCCTTGGTCGCGCCATGCGCCTGCACCAGGCCCGCCTCCAGCAGTGTTTCCAGGGTGCGCTTGGCCTGCGCGATGTCGCGCTGGATGTGCGCGGCAAGGTCTTCGGAGGTCAGCCGCTTCAGCTCTCGCAAGGCCGCCAGTGCGATCAGGCTGTCAATGGGCAGGGCTGTGCCAAGCCGGCCTTCTTCGGCCACCACCAGTTTCAGGAACGCCTCGTCCGCGTCCACCGTGGCCAGCCGCAACACCACGTTCTGCGAATCGGTGCGCCGATAGTCAGGCTCAGGCCTGCCAAAGCGCAGCATGCCTCGGTAAATCTTGTCCACGCCCCGGCCCGAGCGTTCCACCACGCCCACGCGCTTCATGGCATCGGCCAGTGCCCGGTTGCGCGGTCGCGGCTCGGTGGTCAGCAGATTGGCCAGCGTCACTCCGTCCACCAGGCCGCCTGGGTTGCTGATGGTCAGGCCCTCATCGTCCAGGCGCACGTGCACGGCGCCCAGGCGGTGGTAGTCGCGGTGCACCAGCGCGTTGGCCACTGCTTCGCGAAAGGCGCCGAAGTCCACCCGCGGCACAGGCACCCGGAACAGGCCGACCTGAATCTCATGCTCAGGGTTGTAGGGGCGAAAGTTGGTTTCCAGCCAATCGAGCGCCTTGAGCAGCGGGAAGCGGCGGAACTCGTTGAAGCCCACCGCCTCGCGCGCCAGCACCTGAAACGCGAACTCGTGCGTGGGCACCAGGTCGCGCAGCGCCTGTTCACGGCCCACCAGCAGCAGGCCGGTCAGCGTGGGCGCACGCGTGCCATTGGCTTGGCGTGCCGTCAGGCCCAGCGCGCCGTCCAGTGCCTCGTCGTCCAGGTCCAGTAGCACGCGGTCACCGCCATATTGCTGCACGCTCTGGCGCAGGCGCTCGCGCTCCAGGGGGTCCAGATCGGCCAGGGTGGCGCCTGCCACTGGCAGGGCCGACGCATCGGCCAGGCCGAAGTGCGCTGTGCGGCTGGCGCGGTCGTGCGGCAGCATGGGAGCACATTCGGGCGTGCCGTCGTGCTTGATGCGGCGGCGCAGGTAGACGCCGCCGCTGGTGGACACCTCGGCACTGCCCTTGGGCACGGCAATGTGGGCGAGATTCACGCCACCCAGAAAGACCGGCGTGACGGTGACCGCCACGGCCGGCGAGGTGCGTGCAGCCACCAGCCCACCCAGGCCTGCCAGCTGCAAATGTTCGGTGTGCAGGCCGGTCGGCGTGCCGTCGTCTTCCACGCCCAGCCACAGCTCGCCACCTTCGGCATTGGCCAGGCAGACCACTGCCTCCACCAGGTCGGTGTCCGACAGGCGCTTGCGGTCGCTCTTGAATTCGACCGTCAGCGACTCTCGGGCGGGCAGTGAGGGCGGGGTGCTGTTCATGGAGCGGTGTCGATCAGCGAAGTGACGCGGACGCGGCCGGTGAGGAGGTCGTCCATGAGGCCGGATTTCACTGCACTTAGCTGTTTACAAGATTCGAGTTCGAGACGGATGCGTTCATCGTACGCACTCACGAAGTTAAGCATGCAATGCTGCTCATCGAGGCAAGGGGCGGCAATGCTCAATGACATTACGATGTCACTGCTGATTTTGACCATGCTGCCTGAAGTTCCGGATGCCGAAGCTTGGATCTGTCGACGCGCGGCGGGTGCACCCAGAACCAGTTCCAAGAACATCGCCGATGTGCGCGAATTTGGAGTCAGTTTCATCATAAGGTCGGGATAGCAACATGGAGTACCGATGTCGCGGTAGGTGCCGACCATTCCAACAAGCTCTCTTGTATTGGCGCGGCTCATGAGCAAGTCGCCTGGAGCTAGGAAAGCTGGTTTGACTAGGGGATCGCCTGCGGGCGCATCCTTTAACTGGCGTGGTTGAAAACCCGTCGCAGTCAAGCAGCCAAGACCAAGCATCTGGATACCGGTCCATCTGCCGGCTGGCTGAGGTGAGTATCCATTCTTTGGTCTGCCTTCAAGCCAATCTGCGAGCATGCCGGCCTCCCACTCTCTCGGGATCCACCCCAGCGGCGATTCCTTGTAGAGGTGAGGCGCCTCGCTCTGCGGCGGGCGCAATTCGCCGTTGGCGTCGATGCCGCGGGTCAGCAGGTCGTGCAGTAACCCCTGCTTGACCTGCTTGAGCTTTTTGATGATCGCTTCGGTCTGGCGGATTTTACCGTCGAGGGCGTCGAGGACTCGCGCCAGAGCCCGCTGCTCGTCAGCCTCGACAGGCACTGACACGATGAAGTCCCGGAGTTCGCCACGTTTGATGTGCTTCATTGTGCTGCCGTGAGTCCGCTTGTCCATCTCGGCAACGGAAGCCTGCAGCAAGTGAAACAGTAGGTCGCGATCAACGCCCTTTCGCGGGATCACCTTGAAAAGGTGCTGGTTCAACCATGCCGGGCCGCCATTCCATCGTACAACCGCCAGAGTGCCGCTCCAAGAGAAGATCAGATCTCCGTCGGTCAATCTAAAGGTGTCAGACAGCAAACCTTGGTAGCGATCAACGATGCCTTGCGAGCCTGTAATTTGTGCGATTCGGACAATAGGCAAGCCTTCGTTCGACCAGTAACTGTCGGTGAATGCGAAGCCATTGATGTATTCTGCAAGACCATCAAGACTAGTCTGCTTCCATGCTGAAGGCCCCAATTCCTCAGGCATAGCCGAGCTCTTGAAAAAAGTTGCGCAATACTGCGGATGCCGCGTCTCGCTCTCCCTCGATATCGTTCAGTGTCACCCGGTACTTGTCCCACCAATTCTCAAACGCAGCGACCACTTGCTGCCGCTGCGCATTGATATATCGATCCAGGATCATCTGCATATCGTTGTGCAGGATCGCCAGCAACAACGTGGCCGCACAGGCTTCGTCCAGGGCATTGACCGCCGCATTGAGCTGCTGGGCGAAAGTCTGCTCCTTGGCCTTCATCTCCTTTTTCAAAGCGGCGAGCTGCTTCTTCCATTCCTTGAGCTGTGCCTCATCGACCACGGTCTCCTCGTCAGCGGGCTCTGATTCATCGCCATCCTCGCCATTCGTCTTGTCCGGCGTTGCCGCCTTGATCTGACCGTCCAGCGCAGCCTTGCGTGCTTCAAGATCGGCCAACGCCTCGACAAACTCCGCCATCAGAAACTTCACCAGCTTGTGGTCCAGCGGGTTGTCCTTGGCCTTTTCGTCGTCCAGCGCGGTGAGGATGCTGGTGCGCCAGGCATCTACCACGCCATGGGCGCCGCGCGCCATCAAGGTCATGAACTCGTACTTGGCATCGTCCCAGAAGCCGGCCACGATGCCGCGCACCTGAAACCGCCCGAGCACCCCTACCGGCTCCAGCGCGGCGGCGAAGCTGTGCAGCATGTCATTGCGCAGGCCCACCAAGCCCGATGCACCCGCCAGCGCGGTGATGCGCGGGCTGTGTTCCATCCACCAGGCATCAAAGGCGTCCCGCACGGCCTGCTCGCGGGCCATGAGGCCGGGGTTGGCCTCGACTGCGGGCTTGATGGCCTGCCGCTGGTCCAGCTCGGCGCGGAAGTCGAAGTAGTGGGCATCGCGCTCTGCAAATATTGCCAGCGGGTCCAGGCCGTGTGCGGCGAACAATGCGGCCTTGGCTTGCACTTCGGCCTTGGGCACGCCGCCCAACAGGTGGGCGCGCACGTCGTGGGGTTCGGGCGGTGGCGCGTTGTCGGCGTAGCGGCGGATGTTGAGGTTGAAGTCGTTCTCGCGCAGCGTGGCGGTCGAGACGATGGCGGAAAAGCCCGGCACCTCGGCAAACGAATCGAAGGTGTTGACGATCTTCTCGATGTGCTCGGGAAGCAGGTGGTTTTGCGCCCGGCCCTCGAAGTATTCGCGGTCGGCGTTGATGAACAGCACCTTGCCCTGGCGCTCGGCCGGTTTGCCGCTGGCGTTGCCCTGGCGCTGGCGCATCACCAGCACGCAGCCGGGGATGCCGGTGCCGTAGAACAGGTTGGCGGGCAGGCCAATCACGGCTTCCAGCAGGTCGGCCTCGATCATGGCGGAGCGAATGGCCCGTTCTTCACCGCCTCGGAACAGCACGCCGTGCGGCATCACGGTGGCCAGCATGCCGCCCTCGCGCAGCACAGCCACCATGTGTTGTAGGAACATCAGGTCGGCCTTCTTGCTGCCCAGCGGTACCTCGCCATATTTGAACCGCTCGGCGCGGAACTTGGGCGCCCAGGTGGACTGGCCCGTGCGGTCGCTGTCGGTGCTGCCCCAGTTGATGGAAAACGGCGGGTTCGACAGCACCCTGTCAAAGCGCATCAGTTCGCGATCTTCCACATGCTGCGGTTCGGCCAGGGTGTCTTCGTTGCGCAGGTCGGCCGTGCTGATGCCGTGCAGCAGCATGTTCATCTTGGCGATGGACCAGACGGTGCCGTTGGCCTCCTGCCCGCACAGGTCGGCCCGGCGCCCGTCGCCACCGTGTTCGTCGATGTATTCCTTGGCCAGGATCAGCATGCCACCCGAGCCTACGCAAGGGTCGTAGATGCTGTGCCGCTGCTCGGGCTTGACCAGCCGCACCATCATGCGCACCACCGAGCGCGGGGTGTAGAACTCTCCGCCCTTCTTGCCGGCCGAATCAGCGAACTCGCCGATCAGGTACTCGTAGGCGGCGCCCAGCAGGTCCGGGAACTCGAAATCCTCGTTGCGCAGGCGGTAGGTGCTGAAGTGGCTGATGAGCTGGCGCAGCTTGATGTCAGGTATCTTGCTTTGACCCACTTTGCGCGAAAAGTCGATGTGCTCCAGTACCTCACTCAGACTGGAGTTGTTGCTTTCCAGGCCACCCAGTGCCCGGTTCAGAAAGCCGCCAACATCGACATGCGCGTCGTTGACCAGATACTGCCAACGGGAATCAGGGGGTACATAAAACGACTGGCCGTACCAGCGCCGGGTTTCGGAGCTCATGATGGCGTCCACCTGGCTGCTTCCGGCCGCTGTCTCCTGGGCGATGACTTCCTCGCGGCGCTGGTCGAAGACATCGGAGCAGCGTTTGAGGAACAGCATGCCAAAGATGTATTCCTTGAACTCCGAGGCATCCATCTTGCCGCGCAAGATGTCTGCAGCTTTGAAAAGGTGGCGTTCTAACTGGGGAAGGGTGAGGGGCATCGTGGGGCTTGTCGGAAGTTCTGGCGCTTCAAATTTCGAAGGCAAAAACCATGTGCTGGCAATAGGTTACCTTACACGGTCGCCCTAGCGGCCATGCTTTTGGGGCCGCCTGAGTGGAGCTACAGTTTCTGGCTTCTTGTGCGTGCTGCCTGCCCTGTCCGTCGCACCGGTGTCGAGCCATTGAGGTGCTTCGTGCAGGTCATGGAAGCCTGCTTATATGGGACAGGGCAAAGAAAAACCCGCTTCACCTAGGAGATGTAGCGGGTTGGATTCATCTGGATGCATGGGTGCATTCGATGGTGCCCGGGGCCGGAATCGAACCGGCACGCCTTGCGGCGGGGGATTTTGAGTCCCCTGCGTCTACCAATTTCACCACCCGGGCAGGGAATTCGTGAAGACTCAAATTATGGCACAGTAGGGCGCATGAAATATCCGACGATTGAAGACGCGATTGGCAAGACGCCGCTGGTGGCGCTGCAGCGCATTGGGGCGGCAGACAACACCGCGCGGGGCAACGTGATCCTGGGCAAGCTCGAAGGCAACAACCCCGCGGGCTCGGTGAAAGACCGGCCGGCGCTGTCGATGATCCGCCGCGCCGAAGAGCGCGGCGACATCCGCCCGGGCGACACGCTGATCGAGGCGACCTCGGGCAACACCGGCATCGCGCTGGCCATGGCGGCGGCGATCAAGGGCTATCGCATGGTGCTGGTGATGCCTGAAGACCTGTCGGTCGAACGTGCCCAGACCATGAAGGCCTTTGGTGCGGACCTGGTGCTCACGCCCAAGAGCGGCGGCATGGAGCATGCGCGCGACCTGGCCGAGGCCATGCAAAAGCGGGGCGAGGGCAAGGTGCTCGACCAGTTCGCCAATGCCGACAACCCGCGCATCCACTACGAGACCACGGGCCCCGAGCTGTGGGAGCAGACGGATGGGCGCATCACCCACTTCGTGAGCGCCATGGGCACCACGGGCACGATCACGGGCGTGTCGCGCTTCCTCAAGGAAAAGAACCCTGGCATCCAGATCATCGGCGCCCAGCCGCAGGAGGGCTCGCGCATCCCCGGCATCCGCAAGTGGCCGCAGGAGTACCTGCCCAAGATCTTCGACCCGCGCGCCGTGGACGAAACCGTGAACGTGAGCCAGGACGATGCCGAGGACATGGCCCGGCGCCTGGCGCGCGAAGAGGGCATCTTCGGCGGCATCTCGGCGGCCGGGGCCTGCTGGGCGGCGCTGCAGCTGTCGCAGCGCGTGAGCAACGCGACCATCGTCTTCGTGGTCTGCGACCGGGGCGACCGGTATCTCTCCACCGGCGTGTTCCCCGCGTGACGGCGCTGGCCGGCCACCGCTGCTACGCTGTGGTGGCGCGGCCCGCTGGCCCGCACGATGAACCAATCCATGCAACAGCCCGCCCACATCCGGGGCGGGTGATGCTATAAAATCCAGAGCAACATGCAGTACGAACCCCGCCATTGCACCCACTGCGGCACGCCGCTGGCCCTCATCACCGTGGCCGAAGACGGCGGCGACAAGCAGCGCCTGCGCTGCCCGGCCTGCGGCTGGACGCACTGGAACAACCCCACGCCGGTGCTCGCCGCCATCGTGGAGGTCAACGGCCAGGTGCTGCTGGCGCGCAATGCAGCCTGGCCGGGCAAGATGTTCGCGCTGATCACCGGCTTCATGGAGGCGGGTGAATCGCCGCAGGAAGGCATCGCGCGCGAGGTCAAGGAAGAGACGAACCTCGACGTGACCGCCACCACGCTGGTGGGGGCGTACGAGTTCCTGCGCATGAACCAGGTCATCATTGCCTACCATGTGGTGGCCCATGGCGAGGTGAAGCTCTCGCCCGAGCTGGTGGACTACCGGATGTACGATCTGGCAGACCTCAAGTGCTGGCCCGCCGGCACCGGCTATGCGTTGGCCGACTGGTTGCGCACGCGCGGGCACGAGCCGGTGTTCTTCACCGCCGAAGAAAATGCAGAGCGACGCCGCGGCCTGGACCTGCCGCCAAAGGACTGACGACCATGGACATCCACAAAGAAATCGACACGCGCGGGCTGAACTGCCCCCTGCCCATCCTCAAGGCCAAGAAGGCGCTGGCGGACCTGGCCAGCGGCCAGTTGCTCAAGGTCGTGTCCACCGACGTGGGCTCGGTGCGCGACTTCCAGGCGTTTGCCAAGCAGACCGGCAATGAGCTGGTGGAGCAGACGAGCGAAGGGGCAGACGAGGCGAAAGAGTTCATCCACGTCCTGCGCCGCAGGTAACACCGATGGTCTGGATGGAGCGAGGAAAGTTCTCGCTCCACAGCAAAAAGTCCTCCAGCTGTGCTTGCAGCAGGAGGACTTTTTTGTGCGTCGGCCGCACCCGGTGCGACATGGGGATGTGCCTTACAGGCTCAGCCCCTTGAGGTATTCACGGAAGTGGGCGCCCACCTGCGGGTGCTGCAGTGCGAGTTCCACCGTGGCTTCGAGAAAGCCTTCCTTGCTGCCGCAGTCGTAGCGCTTGCCTTCGTACTGGAAGGCGTACACGGCCTCGTGCTGCATCAGGCGGGCGATACCGTCGGTGAGCTGGATCTCGCCGCCCACGCCGCGCGGCTGGTTGCGGATCTCGTCGAACACGCCGGGCGTGAGGATGTAGCGGCCGGCCACGCCCATGCGCGAGGGGGCCACGTCGGCCTTGGGCTTTTCGACGATGCGGTCGATGCGGATCAGCGGGCCCCCGGCGGATTCACCGGCCACGATGCCATACTTGTGCACCTGGTCCTCGGGCACCTCCTGCACGGCGATGACCGAGCGGCCCTGCTGGCGGAAGGCCGCGGCCATTTGCGCCAGCACCGGCTGTCCGCCCTTGGGGCCGACCATCAGATCGTCGGCGAGCAACACGGCGAACGGCTCCTTGCCCACCAGGGGCTCGGCGCACAGCACGGCATGGCCCAGACCCAGCGAGCGGGGCTGGCGCACGAAGGCGCAGTCCATGTCGTCGGGCTGCACCGAGCGCACCAGGGCCAGCAGCTCCTGCTTGCCGGCGGCTTCGAGTTCGCTTTCAAGCTCGTAGGCGGTGTCGAAGTGGTCCTCGATGGCGCGCTTGCTGCGCCCCGTCACGAAGATCATGTGGCGGATGCCGGCAGCATAGGCCTCTTCCACGGCGTACTGGATCAGCGGCTTGTCCACCACGGGCAGCATCTCCTTGGGGGATGCCTTGGTGGCGGGCAGAAAGCGCGTGCCCAGACCGGCAACGGGAAAAACGGCTTTGCGGATGGCGGATGCAGCGGTCATGGGGCTCCTTGCAGGAAAGGGAAATAGAAAGAGGGCAGGGCCCGGCACGGAGCCGGGCGCATCTGCCCTCAGTATCGCGGGATTTTTACCCCAGGCGTGTAAGCTGATCGCGCAATCGGCCCAGCGTGGCAGTGAAGTCGGCGATGCGCTTCTTGGCCTCGTCGATCACCGCGGGCGGTGCCTTGGCCACAAAGGCCTCATTGCCGAGCTTGGCGTTGGCCTTGGCCAATTCACCCTCCAGGCGGGCGATTTCCTTGGAAATACGGGCCTTCTCGGCTTCGACGTCGATCTCCATGTGCAGGCACATGCGCGCCTCGCCCACCACAGCCACGGGGGCGGCCTGTGCGGCGGCGGCCCAGGCGGCCTCGTCGTCGAACACCTTGACTTCGCTGAGCTTGGCCAGTGACTGCAGCACCGGTGCCACACCGCGCATGAAGTCCGTATCGCCCACGGTGTACAGGGGCAGGCGCGTCGATGGCGAGACGTTCATCTCGCCGCGCAGGGTGCGGCAGGCGTCCACCAGGCCTTTGACGCGCTGCATGTGCGCAATGGCGGCTTCGTCGATCTTGCTCGGCTGCGCCTCGGGGTAGCGGGCGATGCTGACCGAGTCGCCTTGCAGGCCGGCCACCGGCGCCACCGTCTGCCACAGGGCTTCGGTGATGAACGGGATGATCGGGTGCGCCAGGCGCAGGATGGCTTCGAGCGTGCGGATCAGCGTGCGGCGCGTGGCGCGCTGCTCGGCCTCGGTGCCGGTCTGGATCTGCACCTTGGCGATCTCCAGGTACCAGTCGCAGAACTCGTTCCAGACGAAGTCATAGATCGTGTTGGCCACGTTGTCCAGGCGGAACTCGGCAAAGCCCTTGGCCACCTCGGCCTCGGTCTTCTGCAGCAGCGACGCAATCCAGCGGTCGGCCTGGCTGAACTGCATGTAGCCGTGGGCCGGGCCGCCGGGCTGGCACTCTTCCTTGGTGTGCTCTTTGAGGCCGCAGTCCTGGCCCTCGCAGTTCATCAGCACGAAGCGGCTGGCGTTCCAGAGCTTGTTGCAGAAGTTGCGGTAGCCCTCGCAGCGCTTGCTGTCGAAGTTGATGCTGCGGCCCAGGCTGGCCAGCGCCGCAAAGGTGAAGCGCAGCGCGTCGGCGCCGTAGGCCGGGATGCCCTCGGGGAACTCCTTTTGCGTGTTCTTGCGCACCGTGGGCGCGGTCTCGGGCTTGCGCAGGCCGGTGGTGCGCTTGTCCAACAGCGGGTCGAGCGCGATGCCGTCGATCAGGTCCACCGGGTCGAGCACATTGCCCTCGGACTTGCTCATCTTCTTGCCCTGCGCGTCGCGCACCAGGCCGTGGATGTACACGTGCTTGAACGGCACGCGGCCCGTGAAGTGCGTGGTCATCATGATCATCCGGGCGACCCAGAAGAAGATGATGTCGTAGCCCGTCACCAGCACGCTGCTGGGCAGGTACAGGTTGTAGTCGTCGGTCGGGCCGTCGCCCGTTCCGCCGCCGGGCCGCCCCAAGGCGGAATGCGCCCCCTCGGGGGGCAGCGAGGACACGCCAGTGCCGAGCGTGGGGGCTACGATGTCAGGCCAGCCCATGGTGCTGAACGGCACCAGGGCCGAGGAGTACCAGGTATCGAGCACATCCTCGTCGCGGCGCAGCGTCTTGCCCGGGGCCTTGGCCTGGGCTTCGGCTTCGTTGCGGGCCACGATCACGTTGCCGTCTTCGTCGTACCAGGCCGGGATCTGGTGGCCCCACCACAGCTGGCGGCTGATGCACCAGTCCTGGATGTTGTTCATCCACTGGTTGTAGGTGTTCACCCAGTTCTCGGGCACGAACTCCACTTGGCCGGTGGCCACGGCGTCGATGGCCTTCTGCGCAATGCTCTTGCCCGTGGGGTCCTTGTCGCTCACCTTGCTCATGGCCACGAACCACTGGTCCGTCAGCATGGGCTCGACCACCTGGCCGGTGCGCGTGCAGATGGGCACCATGAGCTTGTGCTTCTTGGTCTCCACCAGCGCGCCCGAGGCTTCCAGGTCGGCCACGATGGCCTTGCGCGCCACGAAGCGGTCCAGGCCGCGGTACTTTTCAGGAGCGTTGTCGTTGACGGTGGCCTGCAGCGTCAGCACCACGATCATCGGCAACTGGTGGCGCTGGCCCACGGCATAGTCGTTCGGGTCGTGCGCAGGCGTGACCTTGACCACGCCGGTGCCGAACTCCTTGTCCACATAATCGTCGGCAATGATGGGGATCTCGCGGCCCACCAGGGGCAGCACCACGTTCTTGCCGATCAGGTGGGTGTAGCGCGCATCCTCGGGGTGCACCATCAGCGCCACGTCGCCCAGCATGGTTTCAGGGCGGGTGGTGGCCACGGTGAGGCTGCCCGAACCGTCGGCCAGCGGGTAGGCGATGTGCCACAGCGAGCCGTCCTTCTCTTCGCTCTCGACTTCCAGGTCGGACACGGCGGACTGCAGCTTGGGGTCCCAGTTCACCAGGCGCTTGCCACGGTAGATCAGGCCCTGCTCGTACAGCTTCACGAAGGTATCGGTCACCACCTTGGAGAGCTTGTCGTCCATGGTGAAGTACTCGCGGCTCCAGTCCACGCTGTCGCCCATGCGGCGCATCTGCGTGGTGATGGTGTTGCCGCTCTGTTCCTTCCACTCCCAGACCTTGGCGACGAAGTTCTTGCGCGCCTCGGGCGGGGTCGGGCCCATATCGTGGCGGCTGATGCCCTGCTCCTGCAGCTGGCGCTCCACCACGATCTGCGTGGCGATGCCGGCGTGGTCGGTGCCGGGCACCCAGACCGTATTGAAGCCGCGCATGCGGTGGTAGCGCGTGAGGCTGTCCATGATCGTCTGGTTGAACGCATGGCCCATGTGCAGCGTGCCGGTCACATTGGGTGGTGGCAGCTGGATGGAAAAGGCCGGTTCGCCCGCCTGCGCCGTGCCGGTGCCCCGAAAGCCCGCTACACCGTAGCCACGGCGTTCCCATTCGGGGCCCCAATGGGCCTCCAGGGCGGCGGGTTCAAAGGACTTGGAAAGGCTGTCGAGGCCGGTTTGTTGCAGGGGCGAGCTCATGGGTGGGGCAGGTGGTGGAGGCGGCCCGGTAGGCCCGCCTTCCGCTTTCGAGAGGGTGGACCGGGCATTTTAAGTCAGCTGTGGGCCGGGGCCGGCAGGCGCTTTGCGGGTGGTGGCGGGTATTTGCCTTTCAGCCGGGTGCTGCCGCCATTGGTCCCATTGTTGCCTGGCACGGACTGGCGCAAGGCAGGGGTTTGCCGATAATCCGGCGCGAGGGGTGAGGACATGGTGCGCTGCAGGCGTGCCTGGGCCCCTTTGTGCTTCGCCGGATCCCAAAAACCATTCCAACCACCTGTCGGCTTTCCGTATGAACATTCCATCCGCCCTGCGCCTGGGCCTGGCCAAGGTGTTTGCCTATTCGCTGCTGTCGCTGTTTTTGATCCCGCTGGCTGCCTACCTGTTCACCGGCTACGCCCAGCGCGACGAGGACGCCCAGTTCGTCGCCCGCATCAGCCAGCGCATCGACGCCGAAAAAGGCATGCCTGCGGCCGAAAAGCAGGCCCGCAAGGACTTCTACCGTGCCAACCCGCCGTCCCGGGTCTGCACCAACCCTGCGGCCGAGGTGCAGGAGTACCGCGCGGCGGTGTGCGAGCAGTACGGCGAGCTGTGGCAGTTCAACCTGGTGCGCAAGGCCTCGCTGTGGACCCTGTTGGCGGGCGGGGTGCTGCTGGCGGCGGTGCTGGGCCTGGGGGCGCTGGCCTTCGTGGACCGCAAGATGCAGTACACCAGCTTTGTCACCGGCTGGCACCTGACCACCTGGGCGAGCGCTGCCGCGCTGGTGGTGCAGGGGGCGCTGGCGGTGTGGCTGTCGTTCTGGCTCACGGCCTTCTTCTTCCAAAAATACTCGCCCAAGCTCATCATCTTCGTGGGCATTGCGGTGGCCATCGGCGTGCTCATGGCGATCAAGAGCATCTTCACGCGCGTGCAGTTGAACAACCGGGTGGACGGCGAGCCCGTGACCGAGGCCGACGCACCCGTGCTGTGGAAGCGCATCCGCCACATGGCCGAGCGCCTCAAGACCGAGCCGCCCCGGCACATCGTGGCCGGCATCGACGCCAATTTCTTCGTGACCGAGGCACCGCTGGCCGTGGGCGGCAAGGCGCTCACGGGGCGCACGCTGTTCGTGAGCATTCCGCTGCTGCGCCTGCTGGACCAGCAGGAGGCCGATGCCGTGCTGGGCCACGAGCTGGCCCACCTGCGCGGCGGTGACACCCGGCGCAGCGCCATGCTCGGCCCCAAGATCGCCCAGTACGACCACTACCGCCATGCCATGCGCACGGGCGGCCTGTCGGCCGTGGTCTCGCCCCTGCTGGACCTGTACCGCATGGTCTTCGAGATCGCGCTGGCGCGCGAGAGCCGCGAGCGCGAATTCAAGGCCGACCGCATTGCCGCCAAGCTCATCTCGCCCAACGCCATCGCACAGTCGTTGGTGAAGATCGCGGCCTATGCGCAGTACCGCTCCAGGATCGAGCACGAACTGTTCGGCCAGAACCGCCGGCACGATGCCGCACTGGGCATTGCCAGCTACGTGGCCCAGGGCCTGCCGCCCTATGCGGCGTCGCCCGACTTCCTTTCGGAGATGAAGAGCGCCAACGTGCCGCACCCGTTCGACTCGCACCCGGCCATGACCGAGCGCATGCGCGCCGTGGGGGTGAACCTGCCCGAGAGCGCCTATGGCGCCATCGTCGTGCGCCCGCCGGCTGCCACCTGGGTGCAGCACATCCTCACCGCCGATGCCATCGAACAGCGCATGTGGGGCGAATACGAGCAGGCCTTTGCCGCCGACCACGAGCGCAGCCTGGCCTACCGCTACGAGCCCGCCACCGACGAGGAGCGCGCGCTGGTGCTGCAGTATTTTCCGTCAGTGGTCTTCGCCCTGAAGGGCAGCGACACCGTGACCGTGAGCATCGACGGCATCAGCACCTCGGCCGACAGCACCACCGTGTACTGGGATGCCGTGAAGGCGCTGGAATTCAAGGAAAGCAGCTTTGGCAACGCGCTGCTCGTGACCCACCCCGAGAAGAACGCCCTGGGCCTGGGCGCCAGGAAAAGCAAGATCAAGCTGGCCGGCCTCAAGAAGGAAAAGGACGACTTCAACGCCACCGTGGGCCACTACTGGCAGCGCCACCAGATCATGCGCGCGCACCAGGGCCAGGCGTGATCCCGCAGCCTTGCGCCCCGGCACCGCGTCCCTGCATGCCGTGCGGCAATCGCGGCATGTGCCCATACCCAGGAAATCCCTGACGCTCCACGTTCACTGAATGCGCGCGGCGAGTGAACTTGTGCAGTGTGCCATGCTCTACCGAAGCATGTGCAGGGCGCAAGAAAAGCGTTGCGCGCCTACACGAATTCCCTGTTCAAAGACAGGCGGTGGTGCTAAAAAGGACCAGAACCGGTAGCGATTCCCACTGCAAACCGTGGCCCCGATGCGGAGGGTGCCACCACAGGAGGACGTATGGATGCCATCAGCAATTTCGCAGCGCGCTATGCCCGCGGCCGCGAAGAAGAGATGTCGATCGACGAGTACCTTGCCGAGTGCAAGCGCGATCCCATGGTCTACGCCACGGCGGCCCAGCGCATGCTGGCCGCCATCGGCGAGCCCGAGATGGTCGATACGCGCAACGACTCGCGCATGTCGCGCATCTTTGCCAACAAGGTGATCAAACGCTACCCCGCGTTCGCCGAGTTCTACGGCATGGAAGACGCCATCGAGCAGGTGGTGAGCTTCTTTCGGCATGCCGCACAGGGGCTGGAGGAGCGCAAGCAGATCCTCTACCTGCTGGGGCCCGTGGGCGGGGGCAAGAGCTCGATCGCCGAGCGGCTCAAGCACCTGATGCAGAAGGTGCCGTTCTATGCGCTCAAGGGCTCGCCGGTGAACGAGTCGCCGCTGGGCCTGTTCGACGCCCTGGAGGATGGCCCGGTGCTCGAAGAGCAGTTCGGCATCCCCCGGCGCTACCTGCAGCGGGTGCTTTCGCCCTGGGCGGTCAAGCGGCTGGAGGAGTTCGGTGGCGACATCCGCCAGTTCCGTGTGGTCAAGCGCTACCCCAGCATCTTGAAGCAGGTGGGTGTCGCCAAGACCGAGCCGGGCGACGAGAACAACCAGGACATCTCCAGCCTGGTGGGCAAGGTCGACATCCGCAAGCTCGAAACCTTTGCCCAGGACGACACCGACGCCTACAGCTACAGCGGTGGCCTGTGCCTGGCCAACCAGGGGCTGCTGGAGTTCGTGGAAATGTTCAAGGCACCCATCAAGGTGCTGCACCCGCTGCTCACCGCCACACAGGAGGGCAACTACAAGGGCACGGAGGGCTTCGGTGCCATCCCGTTCGACGGCGTGGTGCTGGCCCACAGCAACGAGAGCGAGTGGAAGGCGTTTCGCAACAACAAGAACAACGAGGCCTTCCTGGACCGCATCTACATCGTCAAGGTGCCGTACTGCCTGCGCGTGAGCGAGGAGATCCGCATCTACGAAAAGCTGATCCGCGAATCGTCGCTGGGCAACGCCGTGTGTGCGCCGGGCACGCTCAAGATGATGTCGCAGTTCGCCATCTTGACGCGCCTGAAGGAGCCCGAGAACTCCAGCATCTTCAGCAAGATGCAGGTGTACGACGGCGAGAGCCTCAAGGACACCGACCCGCGCGCCAAGAGCTACCAGGAGTACCGCGACTACGGTGGCGTGGACGAGGGCATGACCGGCATCTCCACGCGCTTTGCGTTCAAGATCCTGTCCAAGGTGTTCAATTTCGACAGTGCCGAGGTGGCGGCCAATCCGGTGCATCTGATGTATGTGCTGGAGCAGCAGATCGAGCGCGAACAGTTCGCCGCCGAGCTGGAGACCAAGTACACCAGCTACATCAAGGAATTCCTCTCGCCGCGCTATGCCGAATTCATCGGCAAGGAGATCCAGACCGCCTACCTGGAGAGCTACAGCGAGTACGGGCAGAACATCTTCGACCGCTACGTCACCTACGCCGACTACTGGATCCAGGACAACGAGTACCGCGACACCGACACCGGCGAGGTGTTCGACCGCAGTGCGCTCAACGCCGAGCTCGAGAAGATCGAGAAGCCCGCCGGCATCGCCAACCCCAAGGACTTTCGCAACGAGATCGTCAACTTCGTGCTGCGCGCACGCGCCAACAACCAGGGTAACAACCCGAGCTGGACCAGCTATGAGAAGCTGCGCCTGGTGATCGAGAAGAAGATGTTCTCCAACACCGAAGAGCTGCTGCCGGTCATCAGCTTCAACGCCAAGGGCAGTGCCGAGGAGGCGCGCAAGCACGAGGACTTCGTCACCCGCATGGTGGAAAAGGGCTACACGCCCAAGCAGGTGCGGCTGCTGTGCGAGTGGTACCTGCGCGTCAGAAAAAGCAGTTGATCGACCGGGTTGCCAGCGTGTCTCTAAGAACCTGTTCAATATCTTTTTGGAGCCGCGCAAGCCCCTTTTCGGGATGGGATGCTAGGCGCGGTGAGCAGCCAATAGCTCGGCTATTGGCAAGCGCCGCAACGCCGCAGACCGCCCGAAAAGCGACTTGCCCTCCGGGTTGGAGTGAAATCGGGCGATTGGACGCCCCGGCTGCTTGCATGGGCATGAGCCCATGCGGCGCATCCGAAGCATCCACTCATCCCGATTGCACTCCAACGCGGCTGCAAAAAGATATTGAACAGGTTCTAAGGGGCGCTGGCCCATGATGGGGGCAAGGGATGGCATTGCAAATCATCGACCGCAGGCTCGCCGGCAAGAACAAGTCGGTGGGCAACCGCGAACGCTTCGTGCGCCGCTTCAAGGAGCAGATCGCCGAGGGCGTGCGCCGTGCGGTGTCGCAGCGCGACATCCGCAGCATCGAGCAGGCCGAGAACATCACCATTCCCAGGAAGGACATCGGCGAGCCCGCGTTCCACCATGGCCGGGGCGGCATCCACGACCGGGTGCACCCGGGCAATGCCGAGCACGTGCGCGGCGACCGCATCCAGCGGCCCCAGGGGGGTGGTGGAGGCGGTGGCGATTCGCAGGCCAGCGATAGCGGGGAGGGGGAGGACGACTTCACCTTCACCCTGACCAAGGAAGAGTTCATGCAGCTCTTCTTCGAGGACCTGGCGCTGCCCAACCTGCTGCGCACGCACATCGGCGAGACGCCCAAGTACAAGCCGCGCCGCGCCGGCTACAGCCAGAACGGCATTCCCAACAACCTGGCGGTGCTGCGCACCATGCGCGGGGCGCTGGGGCGGCGCATCGCGCTGGGCCAGTCGGCGCACCGCGAGCTGGCGGCGCTGCAGGTGCAGCTCGATGCCCTGGTGGAAGAAGGCCAGGGCGCCAGTGACGAGGCGGCAGTGCTGCGGCTGCGCATCGACGAGCTCAAGGCGCGCACTGGCCGCATCCCTTACCTGGACCCCATCGACCTGCGCTTTCGCTCCCGCGTGCAGGTGCCCGTGCCCAACAGCCAGGCGGTGATGTTCTGCCTGATGGACGTGTCGGGCTCCATGGACCAGGCGCGCAAGGACCTGGCCAAGCGCTTCTTCATCCTGCTGTACCTGTTCCTCACGCGGCACTACGAGAAGATCGACATCGTCTTCATCCGCCACCACACCCAGGCCGCCGAGGTGAGCGAGGAGCAGTTCTTCCACTCCACCGAGAGCGGGGGCACGGTGGTCAGCAGCGCGCTGGTGCTGCTCGACCAGATCATCCGCGCGCGCTACCCCGCAGGGGACTGGAACATCTACGTGGCCCAGGCCAGCGATGGCGACAACTTCACCAACGACAGCGGCAACTGCCGCACCCTGTTGGTGGACCGCATCCTGCCGCTGGCGCGCTACTTTGCCTACGTGCAGGTGGCCCAGGAAGAGCAGAACCTGTGGGAGGAGTACAGTCAGCTGCTGCCGCTGTTCCCCCACTTCGCCATGCGCAAGGTGTCCGAGCAGGGGGATATCTACCCCGTGTTCCGCGACCTCTTCAAGAAGGAAGGGGTGCAGGTATGAACCACCACATGGCCCAGTACCCGGTGCTGGAGCGCCGCATGCGCGACAACCCCTGGAAGACCGCCATCGTCGGCGAGCGCCGCCACCGCACCGTGCCCGAGCAGCCCCTGCCCGCCGGGGCGCGCCCTGCGCAGCCGCTGCCCGACCCGAGCGACTGGACTTTCGAGCTGATCGAGCGCTACCACGCCGCCATTGCCGCCACTGCCGAGCGCTTCGGCCTCGACACCTACCCCAACCAGCTCGAAGTCATCACCGCCGAGCAGATGATGGATGCCTACTCCAGCGTGGGCATGCCGGTGAACTACCGCCACTGGAGCTACGGCAAGGAATTTTTGGCCACCGAGCGGCGCTACCGGCGCGGCCACATGGGCCTGGCGTATGAGATCGTCATCAACTCCAACCCCTGCATCAGCTACCTGATGGAGGAGAACACCACCGCCATGCAGGCGCTGGTGATCGCCCATGCCGCCTACGGCCACAACAGCTTCTTCAAGGGCAACTACCTGTTTCGCATGTGGACGGACGCCTCCTCCATCATCGACTACCTGGTGTATGCCAAGGACTACGTGGCCCAGTGCGAGGAGCGCTACGGCTTCGACGAGGTGGAGCGGCTCATGGACTCCTGCCATGCGCTGGCCAACTTCGGCGTGGACCGCTACCGCCGCCCGTCCAAGAAGAACCTGGCGCGCGAGCGCCTGGAGCGCGAGCAGCGTGAGTCGTATGCGCAGCAGCAGGTCAACGACCTGTGGCGCACCCTGCCCACACGCCCCGGCAAGGAGGGGGCGGCACAGGAGAACAACCGCTTTCCGAAGGAGCCGCAGGAAAACATCCTGTACTTCATCGAGAAGAACGCCCCGCTGCTGGAGCCCTGGCAGCGCGAGATCGTGCGCATCGTGCGCAAGATCGCGCAGTATTTCTACCCCCAGCGCCAGAGCCAGGTCATGAACGAGGGCTGGGCCACCTTCTGGCACTACACGCTGCTGAGCACGCTGTACGACGACGGCTACCTGAGCGACGGGGTGATGGTCGAGTGGCTGGGCTCGCACACCAATGTGATCTTCCAGCCCCCCGTGGGGCACCGGGCCTACAGCGGCATCAACCCGTATGCGCTGGGTTTTGCCATGTACCGCGACATCCAGCGCATCTGCCAGAACCCCACGCCCGAAGACAGGCACTGGTTCCCCGACATCGCGGGCACCCCCTGGCTGCCCACGCTCGACCATGCCATGCGCAACTTCAAGGACGAGAGCTTCGTCGGCCAGTACCTGAGCCCGCATTTGATGCGCGAGATGCGCCTGTTCGCCCTGCACGACGATGCCCGCGTGAACGAGCTGGTGGTCAGCGAGATCCATGACGAGAACGGCTACCGCAACCTGCGCCAGCTGCTGTCGCAGCAGTACGACCTGGGCACGCGCGAGCCCAATATCCAGGTGTGGAACGTGAACCTGCGTGGCGACCGCAGCCTGACCCTGCGCCACACCCAGTACCAGGGACGCCCGCTGGGCGATGACACGCAGGAAGTGCTGCGGCACGTGGCACGCCTGTGGGGCTTTGGCGTGCAGATCGAGAGCGTGGACGCCTACGGCAACCACCCGGTGACGCTGCACTCGGTGCCCGCGCCCACGGAATGAATTGAAACACCCCCTGAGGCGCGAAAGCGACTCAGGGGGTGGTCACTTCCTCCTCGTACCCGAACATGGACTTGGCCTCCAGGTACTCCTCGAAACCCATGCGCCCCCACTCGCGCCCGTTGCCCGACTGCCGGTAGCCGCCGAAGGGCGCCGCGTGGTCGGCGCGTGCGCCGTTGAGGTGCACCATGCCGGCGCGCAGGCGCCGGGCGATGCGGCGGGCATGGGCCAGGTCGGGCGCGCTCACATAGGCCGACAGGCCGTAGGGCGTGTCGTTGGCCATGGCGATGGCCTCTTCCTCGGTGCCATAGGGCAGGATGCAGAGCACCGGGCCGAAGACCTCCTCGCGCGCAATGGCCATGGTGTTGCGCACCTCGGCAAACACCGTGGGCTGCACGAAATAGCCCTGGGCCAGGCCGGCGGGCCGCTGCAGCCCGCCGGTGGCGAGCCGGGCCCCTTCGCCCAGGCCGGTGGCGATGCATTCGCGCACCTTGGCGTACTGCCCCGCGTTGGCCACCGGCCCGAGCGTGGTGGCCGCGTCGCGCGGGTCGCCCATGCGCAGCGACTGCGCCACGTCCACCGCGATGGCCGTGGCGGCATCGTGCAGGTGCGCGGGCACCAGCAGGCGCGTGGGCGCATTGCACGACTGGCCGGTGTTGCGAAAGCACTGCAGCGCCGCCTGGCGGATGCTGGCCGGCAGGTCCACGCCGTCCACCACGATGCAGGGCGACTTGCCGCCCAGCTCCTGCGCCACGCGCTTGACCGTGTCGGCCGCCGCCTTGGCCACGGCCACGCCGGCACGCGTGGAGCCTGTGAAGGAAATCATGTCGATCTCGGCATGCGCCGCCATGGCCGCGCCCACGCCCGGCCCGTCGCCGTTGACCAGGTTGAACACCCCGGGCGGCACGCCTGCCTCGTGCAGCACCCGCGCGAACAGCAGGGCCGACAGCGGCGCCGTCTCGCTGGGCTTGAGCACCACGGTACAACCTGCGGCCAGCGCGGGTGCCACCTTGCAGGCGATCTGGTTCATGGGCCAGTTCCACGGCGTGATCAGGCCGCACACGCCGATGGGTTCGCGCGCCACGCGGGTGCGGTTCACCACCTCGTCGAAGGCATAGCTGGCCAGCACATGGGCCGCCTGCTTCAGATGCGACAGGCCTGCCACCGCATGGGCCTGGCGGGCCAGTGCGATGGGTGCCCCCATCTCGAGTGAGATGGCCATGGCAATCTCGTCCATGCGGCGCTCGTAGGCGGCAATCACCGCGTGCAGCACGGCCAGGCGCTGCTCGCGGCTGTGGGCCGCCCAGGCGGGGAAGGCGCGGCGCGCGGCGGCCACGGCGCGGTCGAGGTCGCGCGCATCGCCCAGCGCGATGCGCGCCACGGGCTGTTCCGTGCTGGGGTCGATGACGTCCTGCGTGCGCGTGCCTTGCGCGGGCGTCCAGGCGCCGTCGATGTAGAAATCCAGGTGTTGCTGCATGGCGCTGGCCTCAGGCGGTGGCCCGCAGGGCGGTGCGGATGCTGTCCACCACCTCGCCGATCTGCGCCTCGCTGATCACCAGCGGCGGTGAGAGCACCAGTGTGTCGCCCGAGTTGCGCACCAGCACGCCCGCCTCGAAGCAGGCCACATGCACGGCATTGCCGCGCGCGCCGGCAGCGCCTGGGCGCGATGCCAGGTCCACGGCGCCGAGCAGGCCGATGTTGCGCACGTCGGCCACATGCGGCGCGTCGCGCAGGCCGTGCAGGGCGGCTTCCCACGCCGGGGCGATGGCCTGCACGCGCGCGGCCAGGCCCAGTTCTTCGTGCACATCGAGCGTGGCCAGGCCGGCCGCGCAGGCCAGCGGGTGGGCCGAGTAGGTGTAGCCGTGGAACAGCTCGATCACGCCCGACGAGCCCTGCATGAACGCGTCGTACACCGTGTTGCCCACGAGCACGCCGCCCATGGGCACGGCACCGTTGGTCATGCCCTTGGCGCAGCAGATCAGGTCGGGCGTGACGCCGAAGGCCTGGGCCCCGAAGGCGGCGCCCACCCGCGCAAAGCCGGTGATCACCTCGTCGAAGACCAGCAGGATGCCGTGCTGTGCGCACAGCTCGCGCAGGCGTTGCAGGTAGCCCACGGGCGGCGGGTACACACCGCCCGAGCCGGTGACCGGCTCGACGATCACGGCCGCAATGGTGGCCGGGTCGTGCACCACGAACAGCTGTTCCAGCGCATTTGCGTAGTGCGCGCCCGTGGCCGGCTGGCCGCGCGAAAAGCGCGCATCGGCGTCGTAGGGCAGGGGCAGGTGGGCGGTGTCGGGCAGCAGCGGGCCGAAGTCGCGCTTGTGGCGCCCGAGCCCGGCCACCGAGAGGCCGCCAAAGCCCATGCCGTGGTAGCCCTTGGCGCGGCCCACCAGCAGCGTACGGCGCGCATCGCCACGCGCCTGGTGGTAGGCACGGGCGATCTTCAGGGCGGTGTCCACCGCCTCGGAGCCCGAATTGGTGAAGAACACATGGTCCATGCCGCCCGGCGCCAGGTCGGCGATGCGCCGGGCCAGCGTGAAGGCGGCCGGGTGGCTCATCTTGAACGACGAGACGAAGTCCATGCGGCCCGCGGCCTCGCGGATCGCCTCGGTGATGCGCGGCTGGCCGTGGCCTGCGTTGCAGCACCACAGGCCGGCCATGGCGTCCAGCACCTGGCGGCCATCGTCGGTGGTGTAGTGCATGCCCTGGGCGGCGGTGAACAGCATGGGCTGCTGCTGGAACTGGCGCTGGGCGGTAAAGGGCAGCCAGAAGGCATCGCCCTGGGTGCTGGGGGTAGTGGCGGAAGTCATGGGGGCTTTCGGTGGGTGCAGTACAGGCAAGGGCAGGGAGCCGCGTGCCCGCCATGGCGGCATCGGCCCCTGCATGCCTTGTATTATGTTTTTTGTTTTAACAAAAATCAATACACCAGCGCGAAGCCTTCGCGCGTTACGTCCGCTCAGGCTTTGGCAGGAGGGCGCAGGCGGCTGGCCACGTCGAGATGGCGCTGCATCAACAGGGCAGCCAGCTCCGTGTCGCCGGCCTGCAGGCGGTCGAGCATCTCCAGGTGCTCGCGGCAGTTCACCTGCATGCGCTCGGGGCCGTACTTCCAGTCGTAGTTGGACAGGCGGCGCAGGCGGTTCTGGCGCTGGATGTCCATATGGAAGAAGCGGTTGCCCGAGGCGGCGGCCACGCCCTCGTGGAAGGCGGCGTTCATCTCGAAGAAGGCGATGCTCGACGAATCCTCCGACAGGGTGCGCAGAAACTCCTCGTGCTGGCGCCGCATGTCCTGCGCCCAGGCGGGCGGCAGCGCAAAGCCGGGCTCGCGGATCGCGGCCGGCTCGATCACCATGCGGTAGCGGTAGCTCTCGTGGCGCACGCTGGCGTCCCAGGCGCCTGTGGCAAAGCGCCAGCCATAGCCGAGCTTGGGCTCGATGGCGCCCAGGTCGGCCAGGCGCTCCAGCGCGTTGCGGATGGCCGGGCGGCCCAGCTCGTAGGCCTCCATCAACTCCTTTTCGGAGACGTATTCCCCCAGGTTGCCATGCTGGCGGTCGTAGGCAATGCGCCGCAGCAGTTCGTCGCTGCCATCGGCCGCCTCGCGTGCGGGGGAGGGCAGGGGCGGCAGGCGCAGCAGCTCCACCCCGCGGTGTGGCTTGCGCTCGGCAAAGCCCTGCTGCGCAAGGTGGTCGAGTGCGGCGCGCACCGGCGTGCGCGAGACGCCCAGGCGCTCGGCGAGCTGGTTTTCATTGAGGCGCGCACCGGCCGCCAGGCCGTCCTCGTGGATGAGGCGGCTGATGCGGTCTGCCAGCTCCAGATGCAGGGGGGTAGAAACCATAGCTAGAAACAGTTGATGTTTTTTATTCTACAAAATACAATTCAGTCCATCGATCAATGATCGCTCACTCCACCCATCGCCATGGACCAGACTTTCCCTTGGGGCACCGACCAGCCCATTCCTTCCTGCCCACTGATCGAGGTCCGCGGCGCACCGCGCGAGCGTGGCCGCCAGTATGGCGAACAGGCCAAGGCGCGCATCCTGCGCGGCATCGCACATTACTCCACCCAGCTCGAAGGCAGCCAGCTCGGCTGGCCCGAGATCGGCACGCTGGTGAAGACCTTCGAGCCCACCATCGAGGCCTTCGATGCCGCCTACCTCGACGAGATGCGCGGCATCGCCGAGGGAGCCGGTGTGTCGTATGAAGCCGTGGTGATGCTCAATGCGCGCACCGAGATCCTCAAGCTGGCCGACCGGCGCCGCAAGGGCCAGCCCGCGCAGATCGACCCCGACGGCTGCACCGGCGTGGTGGCGATGCCCGAAGCCACGGCCTCGGGCCGTGTGATCCATGCGCAGAACTGGGACTGGAAGGCCGAGTGCGCCGAAACCGCCGTGGTGCTGCGCGTGCTGCGCGACGACGGCCCGGACATCCTGACCTTCACCGAAGCCGGCGGCATGGCGCGCTCGGGCATGAATTCTGCGGGCATCTCCATCACCGCCAACTACCTGGAGTCCGACCGTGACTACCGCCAGCTCGGCGTGCCGCTGGCACTGCTGCGCCGCAAGGCGCTGGAGCAGGTGCAGCTGGCCCTGGCCATGCGCATCGTGTACTGCACGCCCAAGTCGGCATCCAACAACGTGATGGTCTCGCACGCCACGGGCGTGGCCATCGACTTCGAATGCGCGCCCGACGAGACCTTCCAGATCCACCCGGAGCGCGGCGTCATCGTGCATGCCAACCACTTCCAGAGTCCGATTGCGCTGGCCAAGATCAAGGACATGGGCATCGTCAACACGCCCGATTCGCTGTACCGCGACCTGCGCGTGCGCGCGCTGGTGGAGCCGCACATCGGCGCGCTCACGCGCGAGCACATCAAGGCCGCGCTGTTCGACGACTTCCAGTCGCCCTGGTCGGTGTGCCGCCCGCCGCGCCCCAACTCCAGCAGCAACCTCTCGGCCACGGTGGCCATGGTGGTGATGGAGCCGGCCCTGGGCGAGATGGAAGTCGCCATGCTGCCCGCGCTCAGCCGCCGCTTCGAGACCTACCGCCTGGATCTGGAACGCCACCTGGCGCTGGCCTGAGCGCACCCGCCTCCCGCCCGATTGCCTGCCCCCCCGAAGAAAGGACCCCGAGATGACTACTGCCCCCTCGCGCTGGCTGTCCCAAGGCCTGGCCATGTTCGCCGGCCTGTGCACGTTCGGCCTGGCCCAGGCCCAGCCGCAAGCCGATACCCTGCGCATCCGCCTGAATGCCGACATCCGCTCCACCGACCCCGGCATCAACCGCGACAACAACACCGACGCGGTGATGATGCATGTGCTCGAAGGCCTGGTGGCCTACCGCGAGGACGCCTCCGTGGCGCCGCTGCTGGCCCAGTCGGTCAGCACCTCGGCCGACGGCAAGACCTACACCTTCAAGCTGCGCCAGGGCGTCAAGTTCCACAACGGGGCGCCGCTCACGGCCGACGACGTGCTCTTCGCCTGGAACCGCTACATGGCCCCGGCCAACAACTGGCGCTGCCTGGCCGAGTTCGACGGGCGCGGCCTGGCCAAGGTGGTCAAGGTGGATGCGCCCGATGCCGCCACCGTGGTCTACACGCTGGACAAGCCCTCGGCCCTGTTCCTGGCGACGCTGGCGCGGGTGGACTGCGGCGGCACCGGCATCTACCACCGCAGCTCGCTCGAAGCCGACGGCAAGTGGCGCGAGCCCGTGGCCACCGGACCCTACAAGCTCGGTGAGTGGAAGCGCGGCCAGTACATCGAGTTGCTGCGCAACGACGGCTATGCGGCGCTGCCCGGCGCGCGCGACGGCAACACCGGCGCCAAGATCGCCGAGACACCCAAGGTGCGCTTCATCATCATCCCCGATTCCTCGGCTGCCAAGGCGGCGCTGTTTTCGGGCGGCATCGACCTGAACTACGACATCAACGACGAGGACATGGCCGAGTACAAGGGCCGCAAGGACGTGCTGATGGAGACGCAGGCCACCATGAACGTGCAGGGCCTGCTGTTCCAGACGCGCGACCCGCTGCTCAAGGACGCGCGCATCCGCCGCGCCATGGCGCTCGCGCTGGACATGCCCGAACTGGTGGCCGCCGTCACCTCGGGCAATGCCCCGCCCAGCCGCTCGGTGGTGCCCACGCCCAGCGCCTTCTACAAGAAGCCGCAGGCGGCGGTGCCGCCGCGCAACCTGGCGCTGGCCAAGAAGCTGCTGGCCGAGGCCGGCTACAAGGGCGAGCCCATCAAGATCCTGGCCACCAAGCGCTACAACAGCGTCTTCAACATCGCCGTGCTGACCCAGGCCATGGTGCAGGAGGCCGGCATCAAGGCCGAGGTGGAAGTGCTCGACTGGGCCACGCTGCTCGACCGCTACACCAAGGGCAACTACCAGGCCATGGCCTTCACCTTCTCGGCCCGGCTCGACCCGGCGCTGTCGTACGAGATGGTCACGGGCTACAAGGACAAGCAGCCGCGCAAGGTGTGGGACGAACCCCTGGCCCACGAACTGCTGGCCAAGAGCATGGAGACCAGCGACGCGGCCCAGCGCCAGGCCCTGTTCGACAGGCTCGAAGCCCGCATGCGCGAGGACGTGCCCGCGATCTTCATGTACTCGGCCGTGAACACCAGTGCCGCCCGCTCCTACGCCAAGGGCTACAAGGGCTGGGCGCTGGGCACGCCGCGGGCCTGGGGCGTGGCGCTGCGCGCACCGTGAAGCCGATGGCCTGCTGACCTGGTACACGCACCATGGGTTCCTCCTTTCCGCTTTACGTCGGCCGGCGCCTGTTGTGGACGCTGCCGACCCTCTTCCTCGTGAGCCTGATGGTCTTTGTGCTCATGCGCCTGGTGCCCGGCGATCCGGCACTGCTCATCCTGGGTGACAGCGCCACGCCCGAGCAACTGGCCGACCTGCATGCCCAGTTCGGGCTCGACCGGCCGATCCCCGTGCAGTTCACGCTGTGGCTGGGCAAGATGCTGCAGGGCGATCTGGGCCATTCCATCACCAGCGGCGAGGCCGTGCTGCCGCTGCTGCTCGAACGCTTCCAGGTGAGCGCTGCCATCGTGCTCGTGGCCGTGGCCCTGGCCGCGCTGCTGGCCGTGCCTGCGGGCCTGTTGGCCGCGTGGAAGCAGAACAGCGTGCTCGACACCATGGTGGTGGCTGCCGCCACGTTCTTCCTGTCCATCCCGAGCTTCTGGCTGGGCCTCTTGCTGCTGCTCTTCATCGGGCTCAAGCTCGGCCTGGTGCCGGTGGTGGGCTACGTGCCCTTCAGCGAGGACTGGCGCTCGGCGCTGACCTTCCTGATCCTGCCGACCATCACGCTGGCGCTGATCGAGCTCGGTATCCTGACCCGCATGGCGCGTGCCAGCGCCGTGGAGGTACTGCGCCTGGAGTACGTGACGCATGCGCGGGCCAAGGGCCTGTCGGAGCGGCGGGTGCTGCTGCGCCATGTGCTGCCCAATGCGTTCGCGCCCACCTGGACCATGATCGGCCTGGTTCTTGGCAACCTCTTGGGCGGCATCGCGGTGCTGGAGACGGTGTTCACCCTGCCCGGCCTGGGCCGCCTGCTGGTGGATGCGATCTTTGCGCGCGACTACCCCGTGGTGCAGGGCTGCCTGCTGTTCACGGCTGCCATCTACGTGCTCGTCAACCTCGTGGTGGACCTGTGCTATCCCCTGTTCGATCCCCGGGTGTCCGCGTCATGATGAAGCGCCTGATGAAACGTCTGCG
Organism: Acidovorax sp.; assembly: GCF_034519795.1. GTDB lineage: Bacteria > Pseudomonadota > Gammaproteobacteria > Burkholderiales > Burkholderiaceae_C > Acidovorax. The sequence continues at coordinate 250,394 of NZ_JAXHOB010000020.1, read as the reverse complement.
TGCCAACGCCCTGGTCGGCGGTCTGCTGGTGTCCCTGGTGGGCGCCATGGCCCTGCTGTCGGTGTTCTGGACGCCCTACAACCCCATGGGCGTCGCGCTGCGCCAGCGGCTGCAGCCGCCCTCGGGCAGCTACCTGCTGGGCACCGACGAGTTCGGGCGCGACATCCTCTCGCGCCTGATGGCCGGGGCCGGCACCAGCCTGCTGGTGGCCGCGCTCACCGTGGCCCTGGCCCTGGTGCTGGGCGTGGTGATCGGCCTCGTGGCCGGCTACTTCCGTGGCTGGCTGGACCGGGTGCTGATGGTCTTCAACGACGCCATGCTGGCCTTCCCCGGCATCCTGCTGGCCCTGGGGGTGATGGTCATCGTAGGCGCCAACCAGTGGGGCATCATCGTCGCGCTGGGCCTGGCCTATGCGCCCACGGCGGTGCGCGTGGTGCGCGGCTCGGTGCTCTCGCTGCGCGAGAAGGAGTACATCGAGGCCTCCGAGGTCATTGGCAACTCCGGCCTGCGCACGGTGTTCGCGCACATCCTGCCCAACTGCGTGGCGCCCCTGGTGGTGCTGGCCACGTCCATGTTCGGCTGGGTCATCCTGGCCGAGAGCGCGCTGAGCTTCCTGGGCCTGGGCGTGCCGCCGCCGGCACCCACCTGGGGCAACATGCTGGCCTCGGGCCGGCCCTACATCGAGACCGCCGCCTGGCTGGGCATTGCGCCCGGCGCCTGCATCGCGCTCACGCTGCTCGGCGTGAACCTGCTGGGCGACGCGCTGCGCGACTGGCTCGACCCGCGCATGGAGCACCGCTGATGCGGCCATCGTCCTCCCCTTTGGCCGAAAGAACCGACATGACGACCGAGAACAACCCGCAGCCGCTCCTGTCCGTGCGTGAGCTCACGGTGCACGGCCCCCACGCCCGTCCGCTGCTGGACGCCGTCTCCTTCGACGTGCCCGCCGGCGGCGTGGTCGCCCTGGTGGGCGAATCGGGCAGCGGCAAGACCATGGCCGGGCGCGCCGTGCTCGGCCTGCTGCCGCCCCAGGTGCGCCAGAGCGGCGGCAGCGTGCTGCTGCAGGGGCGCGACGTCGGGGCCATGTCGGCGAACGCCTTGCGCGCGCTGCGCGGCTGCGACGTGGGCATGGTGTTCCAGGAGCCCATGGTCTCGCTCAATCCGGCGATGACCATTGCCGAGCAGCTCTTCGAGGGCCTGCGCCTGCATGAGAAGCTGAGCGTGGCCCAGGCACGCGAGCGCGCCATCGCCATGCTGCGCCGCGTGCAGATCGCCGACCCCGAGCGCTGCCTGGCCGCCTACCCTCACCAGTTCTCGGGCGGCATGCGCCAGCGCATCATGCTGGCCTCGGTCATGCTGCTCAAGCCGCGCTTGTTGATCGCCGACGAACCCACCACGGCGCTCGATTCGCTGAGCCAGCGCGAGGTGATGGAGATCATGGCCGAGCTCACGCGCACCGAGGGCACGGCCGTGCTGCTCATCACGCACGACCTGGGGCTGGTGGCGCGCTACGCGCAGTCGGTGGTGGTGCTCGAAAAAGGCCGGCTGGTCGAGGCCGGCCCCGTGCGCAGCGTGCTCACGGCGCCGCGCCAGGCCTATACCCGAAGTCTCATCGACGCACTGCCCCAGCGCAGCGCCCCGCGCCCGGCACGGCCGGTGCGGGCGCCGCTGATCGAGGCCCGGGACGTGCATGTGAGCTTTCCCGGTGCGCGCCAGGGCTGGTTGTCCAAGGCCGCGCCCAAGCTGGCGGTGCGCGGCGTGTCGCTGGCCATCCAGCCGGGCGAGGTGGTGGCCGTGGTCGGGGGTTCGGGCTCGGGCAAGACCACGCTGGGCCGCGCCATGATCGGCCTGTTGCCCGTGGCGGGCGGCGACGTGTGCTTTCGCGGCACGCCGCTGGGCCAGGCCGATGCGGCGGGGCGCCGCGAGTTCCGCCTGGCCTGCCAGCTGGTGTTCCAGGACCCGTATTCCTCGCTCGACCCGCGGCAGCGTGTGCGCGACATCGTGGCCGAGCCGCTGCGCCACGGCCCGCCGCTCACGCGCGATGCGCTGCAGGCCACGGTGGACGCCATGCTCGACGAGGTGGGTCTGGCCGGCTTTGGCGAGCGCTACCCGCACGCCCTGTCGGGCGGGCAGCGCCAGCGCGTGGCGATTGCGCGGGCCCTGGTGCGCAAGCCGGCCTTCGTGGTGGCCGACGAGCCCGTCTCGGCCCTGGACATGACCATCCAGAAGCAGGTGCTGGAGCTGCTCAAGCGCCTGCAGGCCGAGCGCGGCTTCGGCTGCCTGTTCATCTCGCACAACCTGGCCGTGGTGTCCGAGATCGCCGACCGCATCATCGTGATGGAGAACGGCCGCATCGTGGAGGAGGGCAGCGTGGCCGACATCTTTGACCGGCCGCAGCAGCCCTACACGCGCGCGCTGCTGGAGGCGGCCACGACCAGCGACCTGCTGGCCGAGCTGGATGCGGTGTAGCTTTCGGACCGCGCCGAAAGAAAAAGGCGCCGCCCGCGAGGGTGGCGCCTTTTTTGCTGAGGCCGACTTCAGCCCTTGGCGAATTCAGGCCGGTCGTTGGTCTGGGGCTTGAGCGGCTCGGCCGCCTTGCCCTCGGCGCGTTCCTTGCGCCATTGCTCCTTGCGGGCCGTCCATTCCTTCAGGCGCGCATGCGCCACGGCGCTGTCCTTGGCCATGGCGTTGGCGTCGGCCAGTTGCGCCGTGAGTTCCAGGCGGATGCCGTTGGGGTCGAAGAAATAGATGCTCTTGAAGATGTGGTGGTCGGTCACGCCCAGCACCTCGATGCCGAAGGCCTCCAGCCGCTCCTTGGTGTTCTGCAGTTCCTGCACGGTGTCCACGCGGAACGAGATGTGGTTGACCCACAGCGGTGTGTTGGGCGAGGGCTCGGCCTTCACGTCGTCGCCCAGGTCGAAGAAGGCGATGAACGAGCCGTCCTTCAGGCGAAAGAAGAAGTGCGTGTAGGGGCAGTACTCGCCCGTGCTCGGCACGTGGTCGCTCTGGATGATGTGGTACAGCGGCAGGCCCAGGATGTCCTCGTAGAACTGGCGCGTCTCCTCGGCGTCGCGCGCCTTGTAGGCGTAGTGGTGCAGCTGCTGGAAGGCGGCAGGTGCGGGCAGGCTGGCGAGGTCGGGCTTCGGAACGGCATTCATGCGGTGGTCTCCTGGGGTCGATGCTGGTGTCGATGTAGAAATTCTACTATTCGTAATCAATTTACGTAAAGGGAATTTTGAAAGAGGGGGTATCTGCGGTACATTGCGCCTCTCGCCAACCACCCGGGGTGTTTTCACCAATGCGCCTGTAAGCCCGTTTTCACGCTGTCCCGCACCTGCCCGAAGGCTGGTGCGGTCTTGTGGTGACCGTGGAGTGCTTCAGGTATGGCGACGACCAATCATTCGGGCCAGCGCGCCCGTGGCGGCAGCAAGGCGGCTGCCGCTTCTGTTCCCCTTTCTTCTTTCTCTTCTTCTCTTTCGCTCCAGTTCCAGGGCGTTGTCTGGGCGCTGCCCGATGGGCAGCCCTTGTGGAGCCAGCCCCTGGACATGGCCCTGGGCGCCGGGTCCACCGGCATCGTGGGCGCCAACGGCGTGGGCAAGAGCGTGTTCCTGCAACTGCTGCTGGGCCGGCTGCAGCCCACCACGGGCACGGTGCTGCGCAGCGCACGCCTGCATGCCGTGGCCCAGGAGGTGCAGGTCACCCCCGGCAGCACGGTGGCCGACCTCGCGGGCCTGGCACCCGTGCTGCGCGCGCTGGCGCGCCTGCAGGCGGGCCAGGGCACGCCCGAAGACCTGCTGCAGGCCGATGGCCAGTGGGACCTGCCCGCGCGCTGGCAGCGCGCGCTGCAGGCGCTGGGCCTGGGGCATCTGCCTGCCGACGGCGGTGCGGAACGCCTGAGCGGCGGCGAGCGCATGCGCGTGGCGCTGGCCGGGGCTTTCGTCAGCGACGCCCAGGTGCTGGTGCTCGACGAGCCCACCAACCACCTGGACCGCAGTGCACGGCGCTGGCTGCTGGACCAACTGGCGGCACGGCGGGGCGGCACGCTCGTGGCCAGCCATGACCGGGAACTGCTGGGCGTGGTGGATGCCATCGTGGAACTGTCGCCCGCCGGGCTGCGGCGCTATGGCGGGAACTGGGCCTTGTATGCGGCGCAACGGGACCAGGAGCGGGCCGCAGCGCAGGCCGCTCTCGACCATGCACGCACCGAGCGCGAACGGGGCCGCAGGGCGCTGCAGCGTGAGCATGACGCGCAGCAGCGCCGCACCGCGCAGGGACGCCAGGTGGGGCGCACAGCCAACCTGGCCGCTATCCTGCTGGGCCGCATGAAGAACAGTGCCGAAGCCCAGGCCGGGCGCGAGCACGAGCGCCAGCAGGAGGCGCGCGAGAAGCTGGATGCAGCCGTGCGCGATGCCGCCCGCCAGGCGCCGCAGCAGGCACCCGTGGCACTGGCCCTGCCCGGCAGCAGCGTGCCCGCCGGCAAGCAGGTGCTGGCGCTGGAGCAGGTGCGGGCGCCCTTTGCACCGCAGGCCCTGCCCGCCCTCGATGGGGTCTGGTGCGGCCCGGTGCGCATTGCCATCACCGGGCCCAACGGCTGCGGCAAGAGCACCTTGCTGCGCCTGGTGGCCGGGCAGGTGGCGCCGGTGGCCGGCCGTGTGGTGCGCGGCGTGCGCGCGGCCTGGCTGGACCAGCACAACGCCGCGCTGCTGCCGCCGCACGCGAGCGTGCTGCAGCGCCTGGCCGAACTGGGCTCGCTCCTGCCCGAGGCCACGCTGCGCACGCGCCTGGCGCAACTGGGCCTGGATGCAGACCGCGTGCAGCGGCCCGCCGGGGTGCTCAGCGGTGGCGAGCGCATCAAGGCCGCGCTGGCCTGCGCCCTGTGGTGCGGCGAGCCGGCGCAGATGCTGCTGCTGGACGAGCCGACCAACCACCTGGACCTGGCCTCGGTGGAGGCCTTGCAGGCGGCGCTGCAGGGCTTCACCGGTGCGCTGCTGGTGGTGTCGCACGACCAGCATTTCCTGGCGGCGCTGGCGCCCACGCATGTCTGGGCATGGCATGCCGAAGGCTGGCGGCTCGATGCACGCCCGGCATGAAAAAAGCCACCCGTGGCCGTGCCGCGGGTGGCTTGTGCGGACCAGAAGGTTCGTTGTGGATTACTGCTTGATGGCTTCGATCTGCACCACCAGGCGCACGTTCTTGGGGAAGCCGTATTGCACGCCGTAGTCCAGGCCCCATTGGGTGCGGTCGATGGTGGCTTCGAAGTCGCCGCCGCAGACTTCACGCTTGAGCATGGGGCTTTGGTAGCAGTTGAACTGCGTGGCCTTCAGGGTCACGGGCAGGGTCTTGTCCAGCAGCGTCAGCTGGCCGGCCACTTCGCTGACCTTGTCGCCGTTGAAGCTGAACTTGTCGGACACGAACTTGATCGTGGGGTACTTGGCCGCGTTGAAGATGTCGGGGCTTTGCAGGTGCTTGTCGAACGCAGGCGTGCCGGAGTTGATCGACGTGGTGTCCACGGTGATCTCCACCTTGCCGGTCTTGCCGGCGCGGTCGAACTGCACAGTGCCTTCCTTCTTGTCGAAGCGGCCGCGGTTGGTCGTGGCGCCGAAGTGGCTGATCTCGAACGTCACGAAGGTGTGCGTCGGATCGATGGCGTAGGCGGCGCTCTGGGCCTGGGCTGCGCCCGTGGACAGGACGGCGGCTGCAGCCAGGGCGAGCAGGGCGAACGAAGACTTGCGCATGTAAACAACTCCTGAAAAAGGAAGGGTCAAGGGAACAGGGAACGCGGAAAAGGGAGAGCGCGGGGCGATCAGAGCTTGCCCACACCGGTGAGGGCCAGCTTGAACTTGACGGTCACGTCGTCGGCCACCATGGAGGTGTCGGCCCATTCGTTCTCACCGATCTTGAAGGCCAGGCGCTTGATGGGCAGGGTGCCGGTGGCCGTGGTGGTGGCGCCGCTCTGGGCGAGTGCCACGGGCACGACCACGTTCTGCGCATTGCCCTTGATGGTGAGCTTGCCGGCCACTTCGAACTTGCCGCCGCCCAGCGCCTTGATGGTGGTGGATTCGAACGCGGCCTGCGGGAACTTGGGCACGTTGAACCAGGTGGGCTTGGGCAGCTCGGCATCGGTCTCGCGCGAGCCCAGCGTGGCGCTGCCGGTGTCCACGGTGAAGCTGATCTTGCTGGTCTCGGGCTTGGCCGGGTCGAACGCCACCTTGGCATCGAACTTCTTGAAATGGCCTTCGAGCGGCACACCCATCTGGCGCGCGGTGAACTGCACCTCGCTCTGTGCGGGGACCAGTTGCTGCTGGGCGAAGGCGGACGGTGCGGCCAGCACGGCGGCAGCCAGCACGAGGCCCGAGGCGAAGGAAGATGCTTGCATGAAGGCTCCTGAAAAATCGGTGCGGAAGAACAAGGAAGAGAGGTCAGGTCAGCGCGGGCCGGGCAGCATGCGGCCGATCAGGCCGTCCCGGTCGACGAACTGGTGCTTGAGCGCAGCGGCCACGTGCAGCACCACCAGGCCCGCCATGGCGAAGGCGGTGTACTGGTGCCAGGGCTTGATGGCTTCGGCCAGCTCCTTGCTCACGGGCACGAAGTCGGGCAACTGCCACAGGCCGAGGAAGACGATGGGGAAACCCGCCGCCGAGCTGTAGGCCCAGCCGATCAGCGGCACGGCCAGGAACAGCGCGTACAGCAGGCCGTGCGTGGCATGGTGCGCCAGCGCCTGCCAGCGCGGCATGGCCTGCACCATGGCAGCCGGCAGGGCCGGCGGGCGGTGCGTCAGGCGCCAGAGGATGCGCAGCACCGACAGCGTGAGGATGGTGACCCCGGCCCACTTGTGCCAGTTGTAGAGTTTGAGGCGCGCTGGTGAGAAGGGCAGGCTGGTCATGTACAGGCCGACGCAGAAGGCACCGATCAGGGCCAGGCCCAGCACCCAGTGCATCAGCATGGCGGTGCGGGTGTAGCGGGCCGGTCGGCTGGTGGAGGGCGGTGTGGAGGTGGGCATCGTGGGTGAGTCGGCGGTGGGGTGGCAGGGCAGGGGTGGGCAGCAGGCAGGTGCTTGGAGCAGGTTTTTTCAGGCCGGCGCATCCGTCGCTGCCCCGCACGCCGCACCCTGTGCCGTGTGCACAAGGCTCCGCGATGAGCGCAGTGTAGGAAGCTGCCAGCGCCTTCGGCTTCAGCAGGATTGATGCTTCAGTTCAAAAAAACTGAATTGATAGGGGGCGAGCGCTCAAAGTTCCCTCTTGTTCCGCAAAAGGTGGGCGCAGAGGGATGGCCGGTAGATGGCCGGGGGATGGGCGGACAGCCCCGCCTGCCTGGTCAGCGGGCGAGTGCGGCTTTTTTCCAGGCCTCGGCGGCGGCGGCCTCGTCGTCGCGCTGCTCGGCCAGTTCCGCCAGGTGGCGCCAGGCGCTGGCGCGCAGGCTGGCGTCGGCGAGCTGGTGGGCCGCCTGGGTGAGCAACTGCTGGGCCTTGCCCCAGAGCTGGCGCTTGAGGCAGGCCATGCCCGCCAGGTACTGCAGGCGCGCATCGCGCGGGTTGGCCTGCTGGGCCGCTTCGATGCGTGCCAGCCAGGGCGCGTCCACGGCGTCCAGGCCCGATTCGAGCGCGCGCACCAGCTTGAGCGCATGGTGTTCGGCCAGCGCATCGGGCAGCTCCACCATGCGTTCCCACACCGGCAGCAGCCAGGCGCGCACCTGCGTGGCGTCGCCGCCGAGGGCAGCCATGCGCTGCGCGGCCTGGATGGCCAGCTCGGGCATGTTGCGCTCGGCGGTCTCCAGGTCGTCCCACACGCGGCGCAGCTGCGCCGTGTCGTGGGCGCTCTGGATGAGTTCGGTGGCCAGGCCGCGCACGATGCTCTGTGCCGCTGCGGGTGAGAAGGCGCGGTGCTTGGCCAGCAGGCGGGCCGTGTCCAGCGCCTCCTGCGTGCGGCGCGCCAGCCGCGTGGCCTTGAGCTTGATGCGCAGCGCCAGGGTGCGGCGTGCGGCGCCCTGGGGCAGGGCGGCCAGCCATTCGAGGGTGGCATCGGCGTCGCGGTCGTCCAGCGTCCAGCGCGCGGCGCGCATCTGGGCGCCTTCGCGCAGTTCCAGCTCCAGCGCCGTGCCGCGCGCGGGCGCGTCTTCCAGCGCGCGCTGCAGGTGGCTGTCGCGCGTGGCGGAGTCCTGCAGGGCGTGCGAGCCCTCGGCCGCCACCAGGTGGGCCAGCGAGCGCAGCTGGTGGCTGTGCGGCACCGACTCGCCAGCGGCTGCCAGGGCGTTTTCCTGGGCCAGTGCGGCCACGGCGGCCTTGCGCGAGCGGATGAAGCGCCCGCCCAGCAGGTGCGTCATGGCGTCGAGCAGCGCGCTGTGCATGGCGCGTTCTTTCTGCTGCACGCGCCAGCGGCGCGCCTGGTGCGGCAGTTCCAGCAGGGCCGCCAGGGCCCGCAGGGCGGCATGCACGGTGACGAAACCGCCGACGAGCAGCAGCACCACCATGTTCAGCGACAGATCGACGCGGTAGGGCGGCCAGTAGAGCGTGATGGTGCCCTGGTTGTTGCCCGCGAACAGCGCGGCCGCGACGGCCACGCCGAACAACGCCAGGAGCCAGAGTGCTGCGCGCATGCGTGCTGCCCCTCTCAGCGCCCCGCAGCGGCCGTGGCCAGTGCGGAGAGGGTTTCATCCAGGCGCGGCAGTTCGGCCGCCTTCATGCCGGCCTGGGCCTGCTGCAGGGTGGTGGCGGCTGCCTGGGTGCGGCGCGAGGCCGGGTCGAAATACTTGTTGAGCGCCGTGGTCGCCGCGGCCAGGTCGGCGCGGGCCGAGTCGAACTGGCGCGCCAGCACGCCCAGGCGGGCATTGAGCAGCTTGAGCTTGAGGTTTTCGCGCAGGAAGAAGGTCTGCTCGGGGGCGAGCAAAATGGCCTCGGGGTTGTCCACCCGGCTCACGCGCACCAGGCTGCGGGCTTCGTCGCGCACCACCTCCCAGCTGCGCTGCAGGGTGGCCCGCCACCAGGGCAACTCGGCACCCGGCGCGGTGCCGGCCGGTGCGGCCGATGGGGTGGACGAACCCAGGCGCCGGGTGGCCGCAGCCTGGGCCACGGCATTGAGCACGGGCAGTTCGTCCACCTGGCGGACCAGGTCGTCCAGGCGGGCCAGCAGGCCGGCGGTGTCGGTCACCTGGGCGCGGTTGATGCGCTCGATGTCACGGCCGATGGCGCGCTGCACCGGCGTCAGGCGCGGCTGCGCGGCGCGCTCGATGCGCTGGTCGGCCGTCTTGAGCGCGGCCAGCAGCGGCTCCAGGCTGCCGGTGAGCTGGGCCTGCTGCTGTGCCAGGCGAAGGGCGGATTCGATGTCCACCACCAGGTTTTCGTCGCGCGAACGCGACAGGCTCTGCATCAATTCTTCGAGCTGGCTGCGCTGCAGCGCCACTTCGCTGACGCGGGCTTCGGCCACCGAGAGGCGGGCGGCGGTCTCGCGCACCAACTCCTCGGCCTGGCGCGCCATGGTGCGTGCCTCGATGGCCAGCGCCCCGGAATCGGCCGACTGGCGCGCCAACTGCTCCTGGATCACGCTCAGCTTTTGCCACAGCAGGCCACTGCTGGCCACGGCGGCCACGGCCAGCACACCCACCAGCAGGGTGGGCAGGCTGCTGCCACGAGGCGAGGCGGGAGTGGAGGGGGCTGCGGCGGGCAGGTCGTTGGGGGGCGCGGAACTCATGGGGCCGATTCTATCGAGGCCACCACGTCTTCCAGCGCCGGCCGACACTCCCTTACATGGCCAAAGCCCATGGCGTGGGCGGTCTGGGCGATGCGCGGGTGGGTGGCCAGGGCCCGTGCAGCCGTCCAGGACCGGCCGGGCAGGGCGTCGGCCAGGTTTGCCACCGCCTCGGAGCTGCTCAGCAGCCACAGGGAGCCGTCGTGGGCGGCCACCTCTGCCAGCGCGGTCTGCTCGGGGGTGAAGCGGGGCGCGCCGCGCTCGTAGGCCACGGCCCAGTCCACCTGGCCGCCTGCGGCCTGCACATGGCGCGCCAGCCAGTCGCGGCCCGAACCCTCGGCGGATTCATGCACCCCGGCCGAGCGGCCACGCACGATGAGCACGCGGTCCCCGGCTCGGATCTGGGGCGCCACCTGCTGCCACAGCGATTCGGAGTCGAACTGCGCGGCATCGGCGGCGGGGCCGTCGATGGCGGCGGGCGCTACGCCCAACTGCGTGAGGGCACGCGCCGTGCCCGGGCCTGGGGCCCATGCACGGGTATCGGATGGCAGGGGCGGGGCTCCGTGCAGGAAATGCAGCACTGCATTGCTGCTCACGAACATCAGCGCACGGTAGCCGGGGGCCTGGGCCAGCCGTGCGCGGGCTTCGGCCAGGGCCTGCACGGCCTGTGGGTCGGTGCAGGGGCCGATGGCGATCAGGGGCAGGGCCGTGGCGGCCAGGCCGAGCGCGGTGAGCTGCTCCACCCACTGGGCCGCCTCGCGCTCGGGCCGCGTGACGATCACCCGGGGCGCCGTGGCGGCCATGTCAGCGGACCATAGCGCTGCGCACCACCCGCAGCCCATGAAACTGTCGCCGCGCAAGCCAGCACCCCCGCGCAAGGGCCGCCCCGCCGCGCTGGGGGTGTCCCCCTCCCGCGTCGCGCAGCGAGGCGAGAGAGGGGGAAGGCGCGAAGCGACTCAGGGGGTGCTTCATCCTGCACCGCCTGCGCGCAGGCTGCGGGCGATTTCGTCACCCAGCGCCTCGGCCTGGGCCAGGGTGGCCACAGGGGCGCTGGCATGGGCGCGCACCAGCGGCGCATGGGCGCTTTCGGGGTCGCCCCAGGCGGCATCGAGCTGCAGCGTGCCGTCGGCGCCCAGGGTTCCGTGCGCTGCCAGCGGCATGGAGCAGCTGCCGCCCATGGCCCGGCTCACGGCGCGCTCGGCGGCCACCGTGAGCCAGGTGGGCTGGTGCGCCAGCGGCGCCAGCGCGGCGATCAGGTCCTGCCGCTCGCTGCGCACCTCGATGCCCAGGGCACCCTGGCCGGCTGCGGGCAGCATGGTGGTGGCTTCGAATGCGACGCGGATGCGGGATGCGAGCCCCAGGCGCTTGAGGCCGGCGGCCGCCAGCACGATGGCGTCGTACTGGCCTTCGTCGAGCTTGCGCAGGCGCGTATCGAGGTTGCCGCGCAGGGGTTCGATGCGCAGGTCGGGCCGCAGCGCCTGCAGCAGCACCTGGCGGCGCAGGCTGGAGGTGCCCACCACCGCGCCCTGGGGCAGTTCGTCCAGGGATGCGTAGCGGGGGGAGACGAAGGCATCGCGCGGGTCCTCGCGCTCCATCACGCAGGCCAGGGCAAAGCCCTCGGGCAGCTCCATGGGCACGTCCTTGAGCGAATGCACGGCGATGTGCGCGCGGCCTTCTTCGAGCGCGACTTCGAGCTCCTTGACGAACAGGCCCTTGCCGCCCACCTTGGACAGCGATTTGTCCAGGATCTGGTCGCCCTTGGTGGTCATGCCCAGCAGCTGTACGGTGTGGCCGCGCGCCTGCAGCAGGGCCTGCACATGCTCGGCCTGCCAGAGGGCCAGGCGGCTTTCGCGCGTGGCGATCACGATGGGATGGGGCAAATGGCGGCTCAAGTTCGTAACCTGTTTGTAATTATTCAGGGGCGGGCGATGCTAGCATGCGCCCGCACTGGTGGTTTTCAGGGTACGCCTGTGGGCCGCCACCCCCCATCCCGGAGACCCTCGCATGAAACGATCCGACAAGGACCAGCCCCTGATTGACGACATCCGCCTGCTCGGCCGCATTCTGGGGGACGTGATCCGGGACCAGGAGGGCGTGGCCGCCTATGAGCTGGTGGAGCAGGTGCGCAAGCTCTCTGTCGCCTTCCGCCGCGACGCGGACCAGGAGGCCGACCGCGCGCTCAAGAAGCTGCTCAAGTCCCTCTCGGGCGACCAGACGGTGAGCGTGATCCGCGCCTTCACCTACTTCAGCCACCTGGCCAACCTGGCCGAGGACCGCCACCACATCCGCCGCCGCGCCGTGCACGAGCGCGCGGGCGACACCCAGGAGGGCAGCATCGAAGTCGCCCTGTCGCGCCTGCGCTGGGCCGGCATCGCGCCCAAGACCATCTCGCAGACCCTGGCCGGCAGCTATGTGGCGCCGGTGCTCACGGCCCACCCGACCGAGGTGCAGCGCAAGAGCATTCTCGACGCCGAGCGTGACATCGCCCAACTGCTGGCCGCGCGCGACGACATCCAGGTGCGTGCCCAGCTGTACAACACCGCCAAGGACGCGCTCACCCCGCGCGAGCTGGCCGCCAACGAGGCCCAGCTGCGCGCCCGCGTGGCCCAGCTGTGGCAGACGCGCCTCTTGCGCTACAGCAAGCTGACCGTGGCCGACGAGATCGAGAACGCGCTGTCGTACTACGAAGCCACCTTTCTGCGCGAGATCCCCAAGATCTACGCCGACCTGGAGGCCGAGCTCGGCCAGTACCCCGTGCACAGCTTTTTGCGCATGGGCCAGTGGATCGGCGGCGACCGCGACGGCAACCCCAACGTGACCGCGCAGACCTTGCAGTACGCGCTGGGCCGCCAGGCCGAGGTGGCGCTGCGCCACTACCTGACCGAGGTGCACTACCTGGGCGGCGAGCTGTCCCTGTCGGCCCGCCTGGTGCAGGTGTCGGCCGAGATGGAGGCCCTGGCCGCGCGCTCGCCCGACACCAACGAGCACCGCCAGGACGAGCCCTATCGCCGCGCCCTGACTGGCGTGTACGCGCGCCTGGCCGCGTCGCTCAAGGAGCTGACCGGCGGCGAGGCCGCGCGCCATGCCGTGGCCCCGCAGAACCCCTACGTGAGCGCCGAGGCCTTCCTGGCGGACCTGCGCGTGATCGAGGCGTCGCTCAAGTCGCACCACGGCGAAGCCCTGGCCGCCGAGCGCCTGCACCCGCTGATCCGTGCCGTCGAGGTGTTCGGTTTCCACCTGGCCACGGTGGACCTGCGCCAGAGCTCCGACAAGCACGAAGAAGTGGTGGCCGAGCTGCTGGCCACGGCCCGCATCGAGACGGCGTACTCCGCGCTGTCCGAGGCCGACAAGCGTGCCCTGCTGCTGCGCCTGCTCAACGACGCGCGCCCGCTGCGCGTGGTGGGCGCCAGCTACTCGGACCACGCCCGGGGCGAACTGGCCATCTTCGAGGCGGCCCTGGTCATGCGCCAGCGCTATGGCCACCAGGCCATCCGCCACTACATCATCAGCCACACCGAGACGGTGAGCGACCTGCTCGAAGTGCTGCTGCTGCAAAAGGAGGTCGGGCTGATGCGCGGCACGCTGGACGGCGATGCGCGCAACGACCTCATCGTCGTGCCGCTGTTCGAGACCATCGAAGACCTGCGCAACGCCGCGCCCATCATGCGCGAGTTCTACGCCCTGCCCGGCGTGGCGGGCCTGGTGCACCGCAGCGGCAGCGAGCAGGACATCATGCTCGGCTACTCCGACAGCAACAAGGACGGCGGCATCTTCACCAGCAACTGGGAGCTGTACCGTGCCGAGATCGCGCTGGTGGAGCTGTTCGACGAACTGGCCACCAACCACGGCATCCAGCTGCGCATGTTCCATGGCCGCGGCGGCACCGTGGGCCGCGGCGGCGGCCCGAGCTACCAGGCCATCCTGGCCCAGCCGCCCGGCACCGTGCGCGGCCAGATCCGCCTCACGGAGCAGGGCGAGGTCATCGCCTCCAAGTACGCCAACCCCGAGATCGGCCGGCGCAACCTCGAAACCCTGGTCGCCGCCACACTCGAAGCCACGTTGCTGCAGCCCACCAAGCCGGCCACCAAGGCCTTCCTGGAGGCGGCTGCACAGCTCTCGCTGGCCAGCATGGGCGCCTACCGCGCGCTGGTGTACGAGACCCCGGGCTTCACCGAGTATTTCTTCAACTCCACGCCGATCCGCGAGATCGCCGAGCTCAACATCGGCTCGCGCCCCGCGTCGCGCAAGGCCAGCCAGAAGATCGAGGACCTGCGCGCCATCCCCTGGGGCTTCAGCTGGGGCCAGTGCCGCCTCACGCTGCCGGGCTGGTTCGGTTTCGGCGCCGCGGTCGACGCCTTCGTGAATGCCGAGGGCAAGGATCCGAAGGCGCAACTGGCGCTGCTGCAGAAGATGTACCGCCAGTGGCCGTTCTTTCGCACCCTGCTGTCCAACATGGACATGGTGCTGGCCAAGAGCGACCTGGCCCTGGCCTCGCGCTACAGCGAGCTCGTCACCGACGCGCGCCTGCGCAAGAAGGTCTTCACGTCCATCGAGACCGAGTGGCACCGCACGGCCGAGGCGCTCACGCGCATCACCGGCGACAAGCAGCGCCTGACGCACAACGCGGCCCTGGCGCGCTCCATCAAGCACCGCTTCCCCTACATCGACCCGCTGCACCATTTGCAGGTCGAGCTGGTGCGCCGCTGGCGCGCAGGGCAGGGGGACGAGCGCGTGCAGACCGGTATCCACATCTCCATCAACGGGATCGCGGCGGGGCTGCGCAACACGGGCTGAGTGGTCGGGCTGGGCGGGTTCAGCCGCTTTGCCATCCTGGTGTCCGCCTGCTAGCATGGGCCTGACCGCAGTGCGCGGCAGGGAGGGCATGGTGTGGGCATTGGTATCGCGGCCCTGAAGGTGCGGCTGTCGCTGCGGCTGCAGGCGGTCGCGCGCGCCGACTCCATGCGCGCCATCCGCGAGGGACTGCTGTGGGTGCTGCCCTGCCTCATGGTGTCGGCGGTGTTCCTGGTGTCGTCGGTGCTCACGCGCATGCTGGGCCTGCCCACGCAGACCACGGATCTGCTGGCCGGCCTGCATGCCGAGATCAGCCGCATCCTGCCGCTGCTGATCGCGGCCTCCATCGGCTACATGCTGGCCATCCGCCACAGCCTGCCGCGCCTGCCCGTGGCCTTCCTGTGTTTTGTGTACGTGGCGCTGGCGGCCTACCTGCTGCGCGGGCACCCGCGTGCCGCCGCCACGCTGGTGCTGTTCATCGCCATCGCCTCGCCCATCATCAACGTGCCCCTCATGGCCCGGCTGATGCGGGTGCGCTGGCTGCAGCTGTCGCGCGGCTCGCTGGTCAGCGACAACGTGGAAGATGCCATGAACATGGTGTTGCCCGGCGTGCTCACGGCCGGATTGCTGGTCGTGGTGCTGACGCTGCTGCAGCAGTGGTCGGGCCTGGCGCACTGGAGCCTGCCCCTGGATGTGGTGGACCCGGACCGGCCCTACCTGAATGCCGTGGCGATCACGGGGATGAATTCTCTGCTGTGGTTCTTCGGCATCCATGGCTACCATGCCTTGCAGCCCCTGTTCCAGGTGCTGGAGCTGGCCGTGGGGTGGAATGCCATCGAGGTGCTGGCGGACCAGCCACCGCCCTACGCGCTCAACGCCGGCCTGCTCGGGGCCTTCGCCTTCATCGGCGGTGCCGGTGGCACCCTGTCGCTGGTGGTGGCCGTGCTCTGGCGTGCGCGCAGTCCCGGCCTGCGCCTGCTGGCCCTGGCCAGCCTGCCCATGGCCCTGCTGAACGTGAATGAACTGCTGCTGTTCGGCATTCCACTGATACTGAATCCGCGCCTGCTGCTCCCCTTCATCCTCGTGCCGGCCGTCAACGCCTGCCTGGCGCTCGGCGCGGTGCAGGCGGGCTGGGTGCCTGTGGCCACGATGGCGATGCCGCTGAATGCCCCCGTCCTCTTCAACGCCTATGCCAGCACCCAGGGCTCCTGGCCGGCGGTGGTGCTGCAGCTGGCACTGGTGCTGCTGGGCGCCTGCATCTACGCACCGGCGGTGCGGGCGCTGGAGCGCCACAACGCCACCACGGTGCACCTGCCGGGGCTGGACACCACGTTCTCGCGCCTGCAGGAGCAGGGCCGCCTGTATGCCAGCGACCCGGTGGTCCTGGCGCAGCAGCGGCAGGCCGGCCGCGAGGAACTGCTGGCCCAGGTGCGCCGCATGGGCGAGTACGAGTTCTTCCTGGAGTACCAGCCCCAGGTGTCGCCACGCACGGGCGAGTGCGTGGGCTGCGAAGCCCTGCTGCGGGCCCGCGATGCCACGGGCCGCACGCAGTCTCCGGGGGCGTTCCTGGCCTGGCTGACCGAGGCCGGGCTCATGAAGGATGTCGATCTGTGGGTGGCCGACGCGGCCCTGCAGCAGTACCGCCGCTGGCGCAGCGCGGGCTTCGAGTTGCCCATCTCCATCAACGTCACGGGGCCCACGCTCATGTCGGCCGCGCACTGCCAGCGGCTGGTGGCGTTGATCGCGCCTGCCGGCGGCTGCATCAGCGTCGAGCTCACCGAGGATGCTCTGGCCGCCGACGTGGGCCAGATGCGCGACGCCATCGCCCGCATCCACGCCGTGGGTGCCCAGGTGGCCATCGACGACTTCGGCACCGGCTATTCCTCGCTCAGCTACCTGCACGCCTTTGCGGTGGACACCATCAAGATCGACCGCAGCTTCGTGGTGGCCAGCGCCGATGCCCGGGGGGCTCGCCTGCTGCAGGGTCTGCTGCATTTCTGCCAGAGCCTGGAGGTGGCCATCGTGGTGGAGGGGGTGGAGACGCAGGCGCAATTGCAGGTACTGCCCGCAGACATGGACCTGCAGGTGCAGGGCTGGTACTACGGCCGCGCGATGGCGGCCGACGATCTGCCGGCCTTCGTGCAGCGCTGCGCGGCCGGGGCGGCTGCCGCGCAGGAGGTCGCTGGATAAGGTCTTCTATCCGTTGTCCATGGCGCTGTGCACAACCCGCATCGCATGAAACTGGCGTGGCGCAGGCCAGCGCCCCCGTGCAAGGGCCGCCACCCCGCGTAGGCGGCGCTTCGCTTGCGTGCACCGGGGGCGTCCCCCTCCCGACTCGCGCAGCGAGGAGGGAGAGGGTGGGCTTGATCTAATCCCCCAGCAGCTCGCCGACCGGTTTGAGGTCTTCCACCCGGTCGCAGACCGCCTTCACGGCCATCATGACCGGGATGCCCAGCAGCAGGCCCCACAGCCCCCAGAGCCAGCCCCAGGCGAGCACGCTCACGAACACGGCCACGGGGCTCATGCTGCTGGTGCGGCTGGTGAGCCAGGGGGTAAGCAGGTTGCCGATGAGGGTGTGGATGACCAGCGAGGCGCCGCCGATGGCCAGGGCCATGTCGATGGTGCCGAACTGCAGGAAGGCCACCAGCGCCGAGGCGCCGGCCGTGAGCGCCGAGCCGATGTAGGGCGCGAGGTTGAGCACGCCGGCCACCACGCCCCACACGGCCGCATTCTCCAGCCCCAGCGCCCAGTAGGCGCAGCCCGTGGCCAGGCCCACCAGGATGCTGGTGAACACCTGCACCAGCAGGTAGCGCTGGATCTGGCCGGTGATGTCGTCGAGCACCTGCATGGTGATGTTGCGCCGCTCCAGGCTGCTGCCGGCAATGCGCACCAGCTTCTGGCGAAACAGGTTGCCCGAGGCCAGGGCGAAGTAGGTCAGGAACACCACCACCGTGAGCTGGCCCACGGCCGAGACCAGGCCCATGGTGCCGCTCCACAGGTAGTCGCGGATGTTGAAGGGCGGGCGCTCCACCACCACGCGCTGCACGCCGCGCCGGGCGGGGGCGGCGGCGCTGTTCTCGGCGGCAGCCTGTTCGATCTGGGCGGCGGCCTTCTGCATCGTGTCCAGCCTGCTGGGCATACCGGCCTGGGCGCGCAGGTTGTCGCGCACCTTCTTGGCCGCCACGGGCAGCGAGTCGACGAGCTGCACGGCCTGGTCGCTCAGGGACCAGGCCATGCTGGCCATGCCCCCTACGATGGCCATGAGCAGCAGGGCGGCGCCCAGCGGGCGCGGCAGGTGCCAGCGGCGCAGGATGTTGACGCCAGGGCGCAGCGCCGTGGTCAGCAGCAGGCTCAGCATCAGCGGAATGAACACCGCGCTGGCCCAGTGCAGCAGGGCCACGCCGGCAAACAGGGCCAACAGCGCCAGGGACATGTTGCGCACGTCCACCGGCATCTGCAGCGTCAGCGGGCTGGGTGGGGCATGCGCCGCCACAGTGGGCGAGGCGGGCGAGGCGGGCTGTGCAGGGTGCGCGGCTGCAGCCAGGGTGGCGGCATCGGGCGGGCTGGCAACGCGCTCCGGCCCGGGTTCGGGTTGGGGTTGGGGGTCGGCGGCGCCGGGCATGGCCGGTGGGCCTGCCGGCGCTGTGCCGTTGCACGCCTCGCCAGCTTGCGGCTGCTGCGGCAGGGCCGGGGGTGGAGCGTTCGATTGGGAGGGGGCAGGCACGGCGGTCATGCGCGGATTGTCACGCACTGTGAGCAAATGTTGTGTAGGCGCCCGCCCCACGCGCAGCCTGCATGCCGCGCAAAAATACAGCGCGATTGCCTCGCTATTCACGCGATGGGGGCGGCGGCGGGCCGCTAGCATGGCTGCATGCAAGTTGAACCATTGCCTGGCGGCATGCCGCAGGGCCCCTCCCAAGGACCACTGCCCGCCGGGCAGTCCGGTACGGCCTCGACCACGCAGGGCGATGTCCCCGCCCGGCCCGTCGTGCACCGGGTGGTCGTGCCGCTGCTGGCCGTGGCATCGCTGCTGGCGGCCGGCTGCTCGTCGCTCGATGTGCCGCGTGCCGACAACTACCCGGCATCGAACCAGAAGAAGGCCCGCGCGGTGCACCACTGGGATGTGCTGGCCGACGATGTGGCCACGCGCATCACCGACAAGATCCGCACCTGGCCAGCGGGCGAGCACCCGATCTACGTGTCCGCCTCGGGCGACACCAGCTTCAACAACGGCTTTCGCAAGCTCCTGATCACCCGCCTGCTGGACCGGGGTGTGGTGCTCACCAACCAGCCCTCGGCCGTGACCCTGGCGTTCGAAACCCAACTGGTGCAGCACCCGGGCCGCGTCTCCAACAGCCTGCCCATGCCCTGGACCCGGCTGGCCCTGGGTGTGGGCGTGGCGCGCGACTGGGCCCACCGTGCGCCCGGCGCCGGCTCCATCGTGGCCGGGACGATCGCCATCGGGGCGCTGGCCGATGCCGCGCAGTACACCACCGATGGCCCCGCCGCTGGCGGCCCCACGCGCACCGAGGTGCTCATCACGACCTCGCTGGAAAGCGGCGACCGCTACCTGGCCCGGACTTCGGACGTGTACTACATCGAGCAGGATGATGCGGTGCTCTACCAGGTGCAGCAGCCGCCACCACCTCCACCCCCGCCGCCCGCGCCCACCCCGGTCAAGACCTGGCAGGTGGTGAGCCCGCCGGTGATGATGATGGTGGCGCCATGAAGCGACGCGCCCTGTTGCGCACGGCCGGCGCATGGCTGCCGGTGCTGGCCCTGCCGGGCTGCGCCTCGTACTACTACGGTGACAAGGCAGGTGGAAGCGGTGGCGGGCTGATGGACCTCATCACCCCCAGCACCATCGAGCGCAACCACCGCGCGGCTGATGCGCTGCTGCTGCAGGCACCGCTGGATCCCCAGCATGCCGTGCTGGTCGCCACGCTGGTGAATGTGGACCGCTTGAACGAGTCCTCGCGGCTGGGGCGCATCTTCTCCGAACAGATCGGCTCGCGCCTGGTGCAGCGCGGCCTGCGCGTGACCGAGCTCAAGCTGCGCGAGAACGTGGCCATGCAGCGCGGCACCGGCGAGCTGCTGCTCTCGCGCGAGGTGCGCGAGGTGAGCCGCGCGCACGACGCACAGGCCGTGGTGGTGGGCACCTACGCGGTTTCCACGAGCACGCTGTTCATCAGCCTCAAGATCGTGAACCCGGTGGGCAACACCGTGGTGGCCGCGCACGATTACGCGATGCCGGTGGACGAGAACGTGCGCTCGCTGCTGGCGGCGCGGTAGGCCCCGGCCGGTACAGGCGCTTTTCAGCAAAAAGCCCCGCGCGGCGAAACCGGCGGGGCTTTGTCATTCTTGCGCAGTCCGGCGTTGCCGGGCTGGGGATCAGTGCAGCATGAGTGCACCGGCGTTCTTGCTCTTGCCGGCGCGGGCGGGCGGGTTGCACAGGCCGCAGGTGTAGTGGCGGTTTTCATAAAGCTCGGTGACGAACTGGCCCTTGCAGTCGGCGCACTGGGTGCGGGTGAGCATGCCCGCGTCCACGAACTTCACCAGGCGCCAGGCGCGGGTGAAGGACAGCAGGGGTTCGATCTCGGCGGTGGTGACCTGCTCGTTGTACAGGCGGTAGGCCTTGGTCAGCAGTTCCACCGAGTCCAGGTCCACGCCCTTGGACAGGTATTCGTAGATGTTCAGGAACAGCGAGCTGTGGATGTTTTCCTGCCAGGTCAGGAACCAGTCGGTCGAAAAGGGCAGTTGGCCCTTGGACGGCGACTTGCCGGCGATCTCCTTGTACAGGCGGATCAGGCGTTCGTACGACAGCGTGGTCTCCGACTCCAGCACCTGCATGCGGGCCCCCATGCCGATCAGCATCGCAGCGCGCTCGATCTGCTTGGATTCGTTGAGGACGCTCTTGGCCGGGGCTTTTGCGGGAGTGGCGGTCATGGCAGGCTTTCGGAGGTGCGGTGGACGAACGGGGCAGGAGGGCAGTGCTTCAGAGCACTTCCGACACGCGGCTGGCCATCAGGATGTTGGCGTGCAGGGTGTTGGTGGCTTCGTTGCCCACCTTCTTGGCCGTGTGGTTGGTCAGCAAGCTCCACACCAGGTTGTCGTCCACGCGGAAGCTGCAAAGAAGCGTGTTCCGGGAGGCCAGTTTGAGCACTTGGGCTGCCGACAGCGATGCCAGAATATCGGCAGCGTCTTCGTTCATGCCCAGACGGAACACTGCTTCTGCCTTGTCATGGCGAATCAGGTTCTGCGCCAGCATCAGGTAGGTCAGGTTGGCTTCGCGGATTTCGGCGAGCAGTTGTTCGTTGGTCATGGCAGGGTTCCTTTGTTCCAGTTCCGGGTCTTCGCCTTGCCATGCTGTTTGCATGTTTTGCGTGATCCGTTGAAATGGATTGTGAAACCGGGCCAATCAAAAATTAAGTCAGCGTTGCTCTGTGCTGCGTGTCTGGTTCAGGGGTGGTGCCTGTAGGAATTTGCCTTACAGAACACCAAGCCCCGGTCCTGCCCGCAAGAGCGTTGCGGCCTGCTGCCGCCAGGCGGTCAAAGCGCCCGAAACCCGCTCAGCCGCGTTCCACCGGGCGCGAAGAATCGCTCACCCATTCGCTCCAGCTGCCCGCGAAAAGCGATGTTTTTCCGAGTCCGGCGACTTCCATGGCGATCAGGTTGGGCAGGGCGCTCACGCCGCTGCCGCACTGGTGCACCACGCTGGCCGGATCGCGGCCTGCCAGGAGGGTGTCGAACTCGGCGCGCAGCACCGCCGCAGGCTTGAACTTGCCGTCGGGCCCGATGTTTTCGACGAAGGGGCGGTTCAGCGCGCCGGGAATGTGGCCCGCCACCGGGTCCAGCGGCTCCACCTCGCCGCGGTAGCGCGGCGCGGCGCGTGCATCCACCACCGTCTGGCCGGGCTGCTGCAGGTTGGCCAGCACGTCGCTGGCCGTGGCCAGGCGGCGCAGCGGCTCCCTGAGCTCGAAGTTGGACTGGAAGTGCGCGGGTTCTTCACCGCTGGCCACAGCGCCGCCCGCAGCCTGCCAGGCCTGCAGCCCGCCATCGAGCACGGCCACGGCATCGTGCCCGGCCCACTTGAGCATCCACCACAGGCGGCCGCAGTAGTTGGCGCCCTGGCGGTCGTACACCACGGCCTGCATGCCATTGGCAAAACCCACGCTCGACAGCCAGATGGCGAAGCGCTCGCGGCTGGGCAGCGGGTGGCGGCCGCCCGATGCAGGCATGTCCGCCTCCTGGGCCGTCAACACGGTGCGGGATGCGCCGGGCACGCCGTGTTTTGCGCTCAGGTTCTCGTTGAGATCGGCATACACCGCGCCCGGGACATGGGCCTGGCCGTACTGCTGTGCGCCCGCGCTCGATTGCATCAGGTCGAAGCTGCAGTCGAACACCATCAGCGGCGCGCCGCTGGCGATCAGGGTTTGCAGTTCGGTGGCGGAGATCAGGGTGGTGTAGGTCATGGCAGCGGTTGGGGCAGGGGCGAAGGGATGCCCTGCATTGTGTCAATGGTTGGCCCCGAAAGGCGTATCAATGTTCTTCGGCGGGGGCTCCAGGGGCCGCGCGGGCGCGCAGCACGGTGGCCGCAATGCCGCTGCCCACGATGAGCACCATGCCGGCCCAGGCGATGGGCGGCAGCACGTCGCCGAACAGCGCCACGCTGTAGATGGCCGCGAAGACGATGCCCGAGTACTGCAGGTTGGCCACCACCAGTGTGCCGCGCTGCGTCTTGGCGCTGGCGTAGGCCCGGGTCATGCACAGCTGGCCGCCTGCAGCCAGTATGCCGATGGGCAGCAGCCACAGGGCCTGCCAGCCGGGCCACACCGAGGTGCCCGTGAACAGCAGGGCCACGCCGCCCGCTACCGCCGAGCCCACCGCGAAATAGAACACCGTGCGCGACTCGGGTTCGCCCAGGCGCGACAGGGCCACCACCTGCATGTAGGCAAACGCGGCCGACAGGCCCGACAGCAGGCCGATCATGCCGGCGAAGGCCTGGTTCTGGTCCAGGCTGGGGCGCAGCATCATCACCACGCCGACGAAGCCGGTGAGCACGGTGACGATCAGCGTGCCCTGCAGCGCCGGGCGCGGCGTGGCGGCCGAGGGGCGCCATGCCAGCAGCGTGCCGCCGACCAGGAAGGCCGCGATCCACACGCTGCTCATGTAGTTCAGGGTCATGGCCGTGGCCAGGGGCAGGTGGGCGATGGCATAGAACCAGGCGCCGAGCGACACCACTCCCACCAGGCTGCGCCAGGCATGCATGCCCGGGTAGGCGGTGCCCAGGGTGACCTTCTGCGAGCGCGCCAGCAGCCACAGGATGGCCATGCCGATGAGGCCCCGGTAGCAGACCAGTTCGGCCGAATTGAAGTGGGCCGAAGCGATCTTCACGCACACCCCCATGCTCGCAAAGAGGAACGCGGCCAACACCATCCAGAGGGCTTGCATGGGGAAATGAAATCCGAAAGTGAAAATAGCTGCCGTGCTTGCGAAACAAGCACTGGCAGCTATTGTAATGAGAGCGCTTTGGGCAATGGCCGCTATTCGGCGGCGTTTACCTCGCTGTTCGGATTTTCACCGTTTGGGAACCGCGTCACCCATGGCGTTGCGGTACCACTCGTGGAAGTGCTGCATGCCGTCTTCCATCGGGCTTTGGTAAGGGCCCACTTCGTTGTCGCCGCGCGCCAGCAGGGCCTTGCGGCCGGCGTCCATGCGCTCGCCGATCTCGTCGTCCTCGACGCAGGTCTCCATGTAGGCGGCCTTCTGCGCCTCGACGAACTCGCGCTCGAAGGCCGCGATCTCCTCGGGGTAGTAGAACTCCACCATGTTCAGCGTCTTGGTCGGGCTGATGGGGTGCAGCGTGGACACGGTGAGCACGTGCGGGTACCACTCCACCATGATGTGCGGGTACAGCGTGAGCCAGATGGCGCCGTGCTTGGGCGGCTTGCCGCCGCGGAAGGCGAGCAGGGCCTCGTGCCAGCGCTCGTACACGGGGCTGCCGGCCTTGCCCAGGCGGTTGGCCACGCCCACGGTCTGCACCGAGTAGTTCTTGCCGAATTCCCAGCGCAGGTCGTCGCAGGTCACGAAGCTGCCCAGGCCCGGGTGGAAGGGCCCCACGTGGTAGTCCTCCAGGTAGACCTCGATGAAGGTCTTCCAGTTGTAGTTGCACTCGTGCAGCTCCACGTGGTCGAGCACGTAGCCGCCGAAGTCCAGGTCGGCGCGCGGGCCCATCCGGGCCAGGTCGGCTGCCACGTCGTAGCCGTTGTCCTCGAACAAAAGGCCGTTCCACTCGCGCAGCGGGTAGTTGTTGAGGTTCAGGCAGGGGTCGTCGGCGAAGTGCGGCGCGCCCAGCAGCTCGCCCTTGGGGCTGTAGGTCCAGCGGTGCAGCGGGCACACGATGTTGCCGCCCGCGCTGCCCTTTTGCTGGGTGTGCAGCGAGCCGCGGCCCTTGAGCATGACGGCCTGGCGGTGGCGGCAGACGTTGGAGACGAGTTCCACCCCGCCCTGGGCATTGCGCACCAGGGCGCGCCCCTCGGCCTCGTGGGGCAGGGTGTGGTAGTCGCCCGCATTGGGCACCGACAGTTGGTGCCCCACATAGCGGGGCCCGCGCTGGAAGATGGTGTCCAGCTCGCGCTGGAACAGCGCCTGGTCAAAATAGCTTGAAACTGGTAGTTGGCTTGCGGCCTGCTGCAGTTGAAGACTTAAATCAGACATGGAGGACCTGACCTAAAGACTCCCCACAGGGAGGTGTGCCATGCTTGGCACATCTGGAAAAAAGAAACCGGCGCATAGGCCGGCTGGACGAGAATGGGATTATAGCCAATGGGGTTATTCGCCGTCCCCCATTCCCGCACCCCCCCTGCGTGTATTGGCGAGCGGGCTGCGGCCCGCGCCCGGATGGGGCAGGGTTCGTGCGCTCGGTGTCCCGGGTGCACGGGTCCGTGGGGCAAGCCCTTCTTTACCGGCTGCGCTCTCCAAACCGGGGACCTGTGTGCAGGGGGGCCATGCGCTGGGCCTAAAATCAGCGGTTTTTCCATTCGCGGTGCTTGTCCACCGCCTCCTCCCATGCCCAAGGCCCCCGCCACCGCCGCGCCCCCTGCAGAACCTGCCAGCTACGAAGCGGCGCTGGAAGAGCTGGAGCAGCTCGTGGGCCGGATCGAGTCGGGCCAGATGCCCCTGGAGCAGATGCTCGCGGGCTACCAGCGCGGTGCCGCACTGCTGGCCTTTTGCCGCAAGCGCCTGGATGCCGTGCAGGACCAGATCAAGGTGCTGGACGAAGGCGGCCTGCACGCCTGGACGCCCGAATGAGCGCGGCGCCCGTGGTGAACGCCCCCCTGGACCTGGCTGCCTGGAGCCAGCGGCACCTGGCCCGCGTCGAACAAGCCCTGTCCCGCTGGGTGGGCGAAGGTGCGCCCGCCGGCCTGGGCGAGGCCATGCGCTATGCGGTGCTCGACGGCGGCAAGCGCCTGCGCCCGCTGCTGGTGCTGGCGGCCGAGGAGGCCGTGTGCAGCGGTGTGGCCCCCGATGAAGCGGCCTTGCGCGCGCAGTCCGACGGCGCGGCGCTGCGTGCCGCATGCGCCGTCGAGCTGATCCATGCCTATTCCCTGGTGCACGACGACATGCCGTGCATGGACAACGATGTGCTGCGCCGTGGCAAGCCGACGGTGCATGTGCAGTTCGGTGAGGCCCAGGCCTTGCTGGCGGGCGATGCGCTGCAGGCCTTCGCCTTCGAGCTGCTGACCCCCGACGACGGCAGCGTGCCCCCGGCCGTGCAGGCCGTGCTGTGCCGCCTGCTGGCGCGCGCGGCCGGTTCGGCCGGCATGGCCGGCGGCCAGGCCATCGACCTGGCCAGCGTGGGCGTGGCCCTCACTGAAGACCAGTTGCGCCACATGCACCGCCTCAAGACCGGCGCGCTGCTGCAGGGCAGCGTGATGATGGGCGTGGCCTGCGGCCCGGCAGATGCGCAGGCGCACGAGGCCCTGTCCGACTACGGCGCCGTCATGGGCCTGGCCTTCCAGGTGGTGGACGATATCCTCGATGTGGTGGCCGATTCCGCCACACTGGGCAAGACGGCCGGCAAGGATGCCGCGAGCGACAAACCCACCTATGTGTCCCTGCTCGGGCTTGGCAACGCGCAGGCCTATGCCCGCGAGCTGCAGGTGCAGGCCCACGCGGCCCTGGCGCGCAGCGGCCTGGCCGACACCCGCGCGTTGGCAGCCCTGGCGGACATGGTGGTAGACCGCACGCATTGATGGCTGCGGCTGCACTCCCCGCGTCCGTTGATACGATGCACCCAGACCAGGTGCCCGCCGGGGGCTGTCTCTTGCCCAGTGAGCACTGATCGATCCGAAAAAGAATAGCCAATGTCCACGACTTCCTACCCCCTGCTGCAGAACGTGAACGACCCGTCGGACCTGCGCGCCATGCCGCGGGCCGACCTCAAGGCCCTGGCCACCGAACTGCGCGCGTTCGTGCTCGACAGCGTGTCGCAGACGGGCGGGCACCTGAGCTCCAACCTGGGCACGGTCGAGCTCACCGTGGCCCTGCACCACGTGTTCAACACCCCCGAAGACCGGCTGGTGTGGGATGTGGGCCACCAGACCTACCCGCACAAGATCCTCACCGGCCGGCGCGAGCGCATGAAGACGCTGCGCCAGATGGGCGGCATCTCGGGCTTTCCGCAGCGCGCCGAGAGCCCCTACGACACCTTCGGCACGGCCCATTCGAGCACCAGCATCTCGGCCGCCCTGGGCATGGCGCTGGCGGCCAAGGTCAAGGGCGAGAACCGCCATGCCGTGGCCATCATCGGCGATGGCGCCATGACGGCCGGCATGGCCTTCGAGGCGCTGAACAACGCCGGCGTGGCCGATGCCAACCTGCTGGTGGTGCTCAACGACAACGACATGAGCATCAGCCCGCCCGTGGGCGCGCTCAACCGCTACCTGGCCCAGCTCATGAGCGGCCAGTTCTACGCCGCCGCCAAGAACATGGGCAAGACCGTGCTGCGCCCGGTGCCGCCGCTGCTGGAGCTGGCCAAGCGTTTCGAGCAGCAGGCCAAGGGCATGGTGGTGCCGGCCACGCTGTTCGAGAAGTTCGGCTTCAACTACATCGGGCCCATCGATGGCCACGACCTCGATTCGCTGATCCCCACGCTCGAGAACATCAAGAGCCTCAAGGGCCCGCAGTTCCTGCACGTGGTCACCAAGAAGGGCCAGGGCTACAAGCTGGCCGAGGCCGACCCCGTGGCCTACCACGGCCCCGGCAAGTTCGACCCGGCCGTGGGCCTGGTCAAGAGCACGGCGACCCCCAAGCAGACCTTCACCCAGGTGTTCGGCCAGTGGCTGTGCGACATGGGCGCAGCCGACCCGCGCCTGGTCGGCATCACGCCCGCCATGCGCGAGGGCTCGGGCATGGTGGAGTTCGAAAAGCGCTTTCCCGAGCGCTACTACGACGTGGGTATCGCCGAGCAGCATGCCGTCACCTTCGCGGCCGGCATGGCCTGCGAGGGCATGAAGCCCGTGGTGGCGATCTACTCGACCTTCCTGCAGCGCGGCTATGACCAACTGATCCACGATGTGGCGCTGCAGAACCTGCCCGTGGTGTTCGCGCTCGACCGCGCCGGCCTGGTGGGGGCCGATGGCGCCACGCATGCCGGCGCTTACGACATTCCCTTCGTGCGCTGCATCCCCAACATGAGCATGGCCTGCCCGGCCGACGAGCGCGAGTGCCGCCAACTGCTCAGCACCGCCTTCGGGCAGAGCCACCCCGTGGCCGTGCGCTACCCGCGCGGCAGCGGTGCCGGCGTGGCGCCACTGGCCGGGCTCGAAGGCCTGCCCTTCGGCAAGGGCGAGATCCGCCGCGAGCGCAAGGCCACTGCCGGTGCAGCGGGCCCGCGCATCGCCATCCTGGCCTTCGGCACCCTGCTGTACCCCGCGCTTGAAGCGGCCGAGGCGCTCGACGCCACGGTGGCCAACATGCGCTGGGCCAAGCCCGTCGACGTGGAGCTGCTGCGCGACGTGGCCGAGCGCCACGATGTGCTGGTCACGGTCGAGGAAGGTGCCACCATGGGGGGGGCCGGCAGCGCCGTGACCGAGGCCTTGAACGAAGCCGGTATCGTGCGCCCGGTGCTGCAGCTGGGCCTGCCCGACCTGTTCATCGAGCACGGCGACCCGGCCAAGCTGCTGTCGCTGCAGGGGCTGGATGCGGCAGGCATCGAGCGCTCCGTGCGCGCCCGCTTCCTGGCCTGACTACACGGCAGCGGTAGCCCCCGCAGCGTCCCACTGCGCGGGTGCTGTCGAAAACCCGCACAGCCGCTGGCGGGGCACCTCCTACAATGCAGGCGCGCTGCACCGATCTGCACGCGCGCCCCTGCGCAGCAAGCCACCGCTGCCGCATCCTCACCCCCCGCGGAAACAGGAGACCAGCCGTATGCATCGCCGTTCGCTCATCAAGCACACCGGCCTGGCGGGTGTACTGGCCTCTGGCGTCGCGCCGGCCGTGCACGCCCAGGCCACGCTGCGGTGGCGCATTGCATCGAGCTTTCCCAAGTCGTCGGACACCATCTACGGCGGTGCCCAGGTGTTCGCCAAGGCGGTGCGCACCCTGTCGGGCGGCAAGTTCGAGATTTCCGTGCACCCCGGTGGCGAGCTGATGCCGCCCTTCGACGTGGTGGATGGCGTGCAGAGCGGCACTGTGGAGATGTGCCACGCCGTGCCCTATTACTTCTATGACAAGAACCCGGCGTTTGCACTGGGCTGTGCCATCCCCTTCGGTTTCAACGCGCGCCAGATGGGCGCCTGGATGCTGCACGGCAACGGGCGCCGGCTCATGAACGAGTTCTATGCCGGCTTCAATATCGTGAGCTTTGCCTGCGGCAACACCGGCACGCAGATGGGTGGCTGGTTCCTGCGCGAGGTCAGGTCCCCGGCAGACTTCAAGGGCCTCAAGATCCGCGTGGGCGGCGGCCTGGTGGCCGAGGTCATGCAGCGGCTGGGGGCCATTCCCAAGAGCCTGCCGGGCGGCGAGATCTACCAGGCACTGCAAAAGGGCAGCATCGACGCGGCCGAGTGGATCGGGCCCTACGACGACCAGAAACTGGGCTTCAACAAGGTCGCGCCGTTCTACTACTACCCCGGCTGGTGGGAAGGCGGGCCCGAGGTGGACCTGTTCGTGAACAAGAAGGCCTACGACGCGCTCACCCCGGACTACCGCTTCATCATCGAGGCTGCGGCGTCCTTCGCGCACGCCGACATGCTGGCGCGCTACGATGCGCTCAACCCCAACGCGCTCAAGCAACTGGTGGCCGCCAAGACCAAGGTGCTGCCGTACTCTGCCGCCATCCTGGATGCAGCGTTCCGTGCGTCGATGGAGGCCTTTGCGCACAACGACGCCAGGAGCCCCGAGTGGAAGCGGATCTACGCCGACATGCGCAACTTCCAGCGTGACCAGATTCTGTGGTTCCGTTTTGCCGAGTCGCGCTACGACACCTTCATGTCGGCGCAAAAGATCTGACCCCCCGCAGCCCTCGGCGCGGGGCGGCCCTTGCTCGGCTGCCCCGGCCTGGGCGCGCCGGTTTCCAGCAGCGTGAGCGGATGCTTGCAGAACCCTGAAGCCCGCTCGCGATAGCCGGGATTTCACGGGAAAACCCGCAAATCCGCAGGGGGGCATGTTCCTACAATGAACCCGGCTGAAACCAGTCCCGGGCTTGCCGTGCACAACGCGTGCTGCCCGGGTTTTGCAATCAAATACATTGGAGAGAACCTCATGGATCGTCGCTCAATCATCAAGAATGCCGGCATCGCTGGCGTGCTGGCCGCAGGCATTGCGCCGGCCGTCCACGCACAGGCCGCCATTCGCTGGCGCCTGGCTTCCAGCTTCCCCAAGTCGCTGGACACCATCTACGGCGGTGCCGATGTGTTCTCCAAGGCCGTCAAGGCCATGTCGGGCGGCAAGTTCGAAATCTCCGTGCATGCTGGTGGCGAGCTGATGCCTCCCTTCGGCGTGGTGGATGGCGTGCAGCAGGGCACCGTCGAAATGGCGCACACCGTGCCGTACTACTTCTATGGCAAGAACCCCGCGTTCGCGCTCGGTTCGGCCGTGCCGTTCGGCCTGAATGCCCGCCAGATGACCGCCTGGATGATGCATGGCAACGGCCGCAAGCTCATGAACGAGTTCTACGCCGGCTACAACATGATCAGCTTTGCCGGCGGCAATACCGGCACCCAGATGGGTGGCTGGTTCCGCAAGGAGATCAAGTCGGCGGCCGACTTCAAGGGCCTGAAGATGCGCCTGGGCGGCGGTCTGATCGGTGAAGTCATGCAGAAGATGGGTGCCGTGCCCCAGAGCATTCCTGGCGGCGAAATCTACCAGGCGCTCGAAAAGGGCACGCTGGATGCCGCCGAGTGGGTGGGTCCTTACGACGACCAGAAGCTGGGCTTCAACAAGGTCGCTCCGTTCTACTACTACCCCGGCTGGTGGGAAGGTGGTCCGGAAGTGGACTTCTACGTCAACCAGAAAGCCTTCGACGCCCTGTCGGCCGAGAACAAGGCCATCATCGACGCCGCCACGAAGGTGGCCCACGTCGACATGCTGGCCAAGTACGATGCCCTGAACCCCACGGCCCTCAAGCAACTGGTGGCCGCCAAGACCAAGGTGCTGCCTTTCTCGCAGCCCATCCTGGAGGCATCGTTCAAGGCCTCGATGGAAGTGTTCGCCGAAAACGACGCCAAGAGCCCCGAGTGGAAGAAGATCTACGCCGATCTGCGTTCGTTCCAGCGTGACCAGGTTCTGTGGTTCCGCTTTGCCGAATCGCGCTTCGACACCTTCATGGCTTCCCAGAAGCTCTGAGCTTTGCCAAGGCGTGGCGGCAGACGCTGCCGCGCCGAGGTCGAAAACCCGCCTGTTGCTGGCGGGTTTTTTTTCGCCCGCATTTTCCGGGCTGTGCCGGGGTGCGGGCGCCCATGGCCACCCTCTGCCTGCACTGCACAGCCAGTGCTCCCGCCGCATGGGCGAGTTCGCCCTGCAGGCGCGCAGGGCCGCCCGGGTGGTGGAAGCGGTGGCCGATTTTCACGTGGATGCAAGTGGCCCCGCTTGGGCGGGGGCGCGAGGCCGGCGGGTGCCACGGCATCGCTGGCCATGGCGCGCCTGGACAAGGTTTGCCGCCCATAAAAAAGCCCCTGCAGATCCGGAGAGCCTGTCTCCATCTGCAGGGGCTGCCGGGGCGGGGCCAACCAGGCCCCGCCCCGTACGGCGTATCGGCTACTTCTTGTCGCTGGACATCGAGTCCTGCAGTGCCTTCATCGGGTCGTCGGCCGCAGTTGCCGCATCCGAGGACGGCGCAACTGGCGCGCCGCCCTCCATGCCCGCCGTCGGGTCTGCAGCCTCGGGTGCGGACCGCATGGTGGCCTCCATTTCCTGGCGGACCTTGTCGAGGTCATACACGACCTCCTTGTCCAGCCCGCTGGAGACGATGCCCGGGAATGCAATGACCAGGCCCACCATGATCAGCTGGATGATCACGAACGGCACGGCGCCCCAGTAGATCTGCATGGTGGTGATCGGCTGGGTCAGCTTGCCGGTCACCTTGTCTATGTACTCCTTGGTCGGTGCCACGCTGCGCAGGTAGAACAGCGCGAAGCCGAAGGGCGGGTGCATGAACGAGGTCTGCATGTTGATGCCCAGCAGCACGCCGAACCAGATCAGGTCGATGCCCAGCTTGTCGGCCACCGGCGCGAGCAGCGGAACCACGATGAACGACAACTCGAAGAAGTCCAGGAAGAAGGCCAGGAAGAAGATCATGATGTTCACCACGATCAGGAAGCCCATCTGGCCGCCCGGCAGTCCGGTGAGCAGGTGCTCCACCCACAGCGGGCCATCCACGCCCTGGAAGGTCAGGCCGAAGATGGTGGCTCCCACCAGGATGAACACCACGAAGCAGGACAGCTTGGTCGTGGTCTGCATTGCCTGCTTGAGCAGCGACATGCTCAGGCGGCCGCGCACCAGGGCCATGATGAAGGCCCCCAGGGCGCCCATGGCGCCGCCTTCGGTGGGCGTCGCCACGCCCAGGAAGATGGTGCCCAGCACGAGGAAGATGAGCAGCAGGGGCGGGATCAGCACGAAGGTCACGCGCTCTGCCACGCGCGAGAGCAGGCCCAGGCGGGCGACCTTGTTGACCATGGCCGCGATGAACGCGAGGGCCACGCCGAAGCACATGGAGACCACGATGGTTTCGTCGAGTGCCACGCGCTCCACCGCTTCGCCGGACCACCACGTGTGCAGGGCGGGCATGTTCTTGGCCACGTAGACCGAAGCGGCCGTGCAGACGGCGGTCAGCACCGCCAGCGAGGGCAGTCCGTTGTTGCCGTTGTCTTCGCGCAGGGTGCGGGCTTCCGGGGGCAGTGCAGGGGCCCAGTTGGGTTTGAAGATCGCGATCAGGATCACGTACAGGGCGTAGAAGCCGCACAGCATCAGGCCAGGGACAAAGGCGCCCTTGTACATGTCGCCCACCGAGCGTCCCAACTGGTCGGCCAGGATGATGAGCACCAGGGACGGGGGAATGATCTGCGCCAGCGTGCCGGATGCAGCGATGACCCCGGTGGCCAGACGCCGGTCATAGCCGTAGCGCATCATGATGGGCAGGGAGATCAGGCCCATCGAGATCACCGAAGCCGCGACCACGCCGGTCGTGGCCGCCAGCAGGGTGCCCACGAAGATGACGGCCAGGGCCAGGCCGCCGCGCACGGGACCGAAGAGCTGGCCAATGGTCTCCAGCAGGTCTTCCGCCATCCCGCTGCGCTCCAGTATCAGCCCCATGAGCGTGAAGAACGGAATGGCCAGCAAGGTGTCGTTCTGCATGATGCCGAAGATCCGCAGCGGCACGGCCTGCAGCAGGGCTTCGGGCAGGGCGCCCAGCTCCACGCCGATGAAGGCGAAGAACAGGCCGCAGGCCCCCAGGCTGAACGCCACGGGAAAGCCCATCAGCAGGAAGACGATCAGCCCCGCGAACATGATCGGGGCGAGGTTGTGTACAAGGAATTCCATGGTGTGGGGTCTTTCCGCTCAAGCGGCCTTGTCGGCGGTGTTGCCAGTGTTCTTGGCGGCTTCGGACAGGCGGCGGATCGAGTCGGCCAGCTCTTCCTCGGCCGTCTTTTCGGCCTTCTTCGCCGTGGGATCCTCGATCAGGCCTTGCAGGAAGGCAATGCGCTTGATGAGCTCGGACCAGCCCTGCAGCAGCAGCAGCCCGAAGCCCAGCGGCATCATGAGGTAGACCGGCCAGCGCAGGAGGCCGCCCGCATTGTTCGACATCTCGCCCGAGACGAACGCGCGGTAGAAGAACGGAATGCCGTACCAGAGCACGGCCAGGCACATGGGCGTGAGAAACACGATGAAGCCGAAGATGTCGATCAGGATCTGCTTGCGCTTGGACAGGCGGCCGGAGATCACGTCGACCTTGACATGCTCGTTCTGCAGCAGCGTGTAGCCCGCAGCGAGCAGGAACGACGCCGCAAACAGGTACCACTGCACTTCGAGGAAGGCATTGGAGCTGATGTTGAATGCCTTGCGGACGATGGCGTTGACGGCGCTGATCAGGGTCGAGGCCAGAATGAGCCAGATGACGTACTTGCCGATCTGGGTGCTTAGCCAGTCGACCCCCCGTGAAAATTTAAGTAGAGCCTGCATGGTGTCTCCAATAAAAAGGCTGTGCGTAGGACATGCGCGACGCGCCCGCGGGTAGGCGGGGGCACCGTACAAACTGTGACAACGGCGCGATTCTACGGAGCACTTTAAATCGAGCCTGACGGCAGTGTGACGGTGTTATCCCTCGGTGTGGCCTCAATTCTTTGCTCTCAAAATTGAAGCAATTAGGGTTTCTTCCTAGGCGCAAAACTGCGCCGAACGCAGGCAAAAGCGGCCCAGGCGCACGGATGCCGGGGTGAACGGGTCCTGACCAGGGGATACACCTGGCGCTACCCGATCGGTCCGTACCGTCGCGGCCTCTCAGCCAGGTCCTTGCGCTTCATGGGGCGGGCGGCCGTGGGGGCGTTTGGGCCGGGCAAACTGCCACCAGGGCAGCACGGAGCTCATGGCCAGCACCTCGCCGCAGTGCATGGGCGCGTAGCCGGGCAGCGCCGCCATCTGCGCCTGCCAGGCGGGGGTCTGCAGCAGGTCGCGCAGCGCCTGGGTGGCCGGCTGCTCCAGCGTGGATTTCAGGCAGGCCAGGTGGTAGCGCTCCTGCACCAGGGGCACGAAGGCCAGCCCCCGGGCATGCGCCGCCAGTTCGATGCCCATGCCCACGTCCGCGGCGCCGGCCGCCACCGCCTGGGCCACGGCCGTGTGCGAGGGCTCATGGCGTTCATAGCCTTGCAGGTCGCCAGGGCCCAGACCCGATTGCGCCAGCAGGTCGTCCAGCAGCACCCGCGTGCCCGTGCCCAGGGGCCGGTTCACGAAGCGCACACCCTGGCGGGCCACGTCGGCCAGCGTCTTGAGGCCCAGCGGGTTGCCGCGCGCCACGATCAGGCCCTGGGTGCGCTGGGCAAAGCCGATGATCTTGTGGCGCCCGGGCCGCAGCAGCGGCTTGTAGGTGCGGGCGGCCAGCGAATCGGCGGCGGGGGTCTCGCGCGTATGGAAGCCGGCGATCGTGCAGCGGCCTTCGTTGAGCGCGCGGATCGCGTCCACGCTGCCGGTGAAGCGGATGTCGAGGTGCAGCGCGCCGGTCTCGCCCGGCGTGGCCGCATAGGCACGCAGCGCGGCCAGCGCATCGTCATGGCTGGCATACATGGTGAGCACATGCGCGTGTTCGTCGAAGGCCACCGCGAAGGCGCGCTCCAGGTCGGCGTGCAGGGCGGCGATCTGCGGCGCCAGCCGGGCCTGGGCCTGGCGCTCGGCCCACAGCAGCTTGGCACCGAACTCGCTCAGCTGGGCGGACTGCCCCTTGCCCCAGACGATGAGTTCGCCCCCCAACTGCTCCTCCCAGCGCTTGAGGGCGCCCCACACGTGGCGGTAGGACAGCTGCAGCGCGCGCGCCGCACCCGAGATGGAGCCCTGCTCGGCCACCGCCTGCAGCAGTTCGGGCAGGGGGTTGCGGATCTGGGTGTCGCCCGCATCGCGGCTGAGCGTGTAGTGAAGTTGGACCCTATGCACGGACGTTCATATCGCTGGAGAAGGAGGAGGCCCCTACGATAGCCCAAGCATGTCCACCCTGACGCAAAGCGCCGCCACCGCCCTCGAACTGACCTTGTCCGGGGATCCGGCGTTGTGGACCATCGTCGGCCGCTCCCTGTCGGTCAGCGCCACGGCCTGCGCGCTCGCGTGTGCCGCGGGCCTGGTGCTCGGGGCCTGGCTGGGCGTGGCCCGGTTCGCGGGGCGGGGCGCGGTGCTGGCACTGCTCAACACCTTGCTGGCCGTACCCTCGGTGGTGGTGGGGCTGGTGGTCTACCTGCTGCTCTCGCGCAGCGGCCCGTTCGGTGCCCTGGGCTGGCTGTTCAGCTTCAAGGCCATGGTGCTGGCCCAGGCCATCCTGGTGCTGCCGGTGGTCACCGCGCTCACGCGCCAGGTGGTGGAAGATGCCGAGCGCGCCCATGGCGAGCAACTGCGCTCGCTGGGCGCCGGCACGCTGTTGCGCAGCCTGCTGCTGGCCTGGGACGAGCGCTATGCGCTGCTCACTGTATTGATCGCTTCGTTCGGGCGCGCCATTTCCGAAGTGGGTGCTGTGATGATCGTGGGCGGCAACATCGATGGCTTCACCCGCGTCATGACCACGGCCATCGCACTGGAGACGAGCAAAGGCGACCTGCCCCTGGCGCTGGCGCTGGGCCTGGTGCTGCTGGGCGTGGTGCTGGCGCTCAACGTGCTGGTCGCGCTGCTGCGCCGCTGGCGCGAACGTGTGGACGGTGGCACGTCCGACGCCATGGTGGGGGTGGCCGCGTGAGGTATCCGGCGCCCCTCCCCGTGGCCTTGCCCGTTGTCTCCCCGCTGATCGACCTGCGCGGCGTGGCCGTGCGCTACGGGCGCGTGCAGGCGCTGGCCGACATCGATCTGCGCATTGCCCCCGGTGAGCGCGTGGCCCTGGTGGGGGCCAACGGCAGCGGCAAGAGCACCCTGCTGCGCGTGCTGCACGGCCTGGTGGCACCCAGTGCCGGCCAGGTGCAGCGCGATGCCACGCAGCGCCAGGCCATGCTGTTCCAGCGCCCGCACATGCTGCGCACCAGCGCCCAGAACAACGTGGCGCTGGCGCTGTGGCTGCGCGGCACGCGCTGGCGCGATGCGCGGGACCAGGCGCTGGCGGCGCTGCGGCGCGTGGGGCTCGAAGCCATTGCCCTGCAGAACGCGCGCACGCTCTCGGGCGGCCAGCAGCAGCGGGTGGCGCTGGCGCGGGCCTGGGCCCTGCGGCCCGCGGTGCTGCTGCTCGATGAGCCCACTGCCAGCCTGGACCCGCATGCCAAGCGCGAGGTCGAGGGCCTGATGGCCGACCTGGCCGGCAGCGCGGTGCAGGCGGACGGCAGCGCACGGGCCGTGACCATGGTGTTCAGCAGCCACAACCTGGGCCAGGTCAAGCGGCTGGCCAGCCGCGTGGTCTACCTGGAGCAGGGCCGCACGGTGGCCGACCTGCCGGTGCATGACTTTTTCAACGGCCCCCTGCCGGAGGCCGCGCGTTTGTTCGTCAAAGGAGAAATCGGATGAGTCACCACTACAAGACCCCACGCAGCCGCCTGCCGTTCGCACCCCACGTGCTCGCACTGGCCATCGTCTTTGCGCACGGCGCGGCGTCGGCGCAGGCCACGATCACCATGGCGTCCACCACCTCCACCGAGCAGTCGGGCCTGTTCGGTCACCTGATGCCCGAGTTCAAGAAGGCCAGCGGCATCGACATCAAGGTGGTGGCCCTGGGCACCGGCCAGGCCCTGGACATGGCGCGCCGCGGCGATGCCGACGTGCTCTTCGTGCACGACCAGGTGGCCGAGGAGAAGTTCGTGGCCGATGGCTGGGGCGTCAAGCGCTACCCGGTGATGTACAACGACTTCATCCTCATAGGCCCCAAGGGCGACCCGGCCGGCACGCGGGGCAAGGACATCGTCGAGGCCCTGAAGAAGCTGGCCACCGGAAACGTCGCCTTCATCTCGCGCGGCGACAAGAGCGGCACGCACGCCGCCGAACTGCGCTACTGGAAGCTGGCGGGCGCCGAGGCGGCCAAGGGCAGCGGCTACAAGGAATGCGGCTGCGGCATGGGCCCGGCGCTGAACATCGCCGCCTCCAGCGGCGCCTATGTGCTGGCCGACCGAGGCACCTGGCTCAATTTCAAGAACCGCGCCGACATGGCGGTGCTGGTGGAAGGCGACACGCGCCTGTTCAACCAGTACGGGGTGATGGTGGTCAACCCGGCCAAGCACCCGCAGGTCAAGGTGCAGGACGCGCAGAAGTTCGTGGACTGGGTGGTCTCGCCCGGCGGCCAGGCCAGCATCGCCGGCTACAAGATCGGCGGCGAGCAGCTGTTCTTCCCGAACGCTGGCAAGTAGGGTGGGCCCAGGCCATGCACCACCGGTGGATGCCCACGGCCCTGGCGGCAGGGGCCATGCTGGCCATGGCGGGCTGCGCTAGCCCGAGCGCCGCGCCGCCGGCCCTGCAGGTCTATGCCGCAGGCAGCCTGCGCGAGGTGTTCACCGAGGTGGTTGCCGCGCACCAGGCACGCACCGGCCAGCCGGTGGCGCTGAGCTTCGGCGCCTCGGGCCTGCTGCGCGAGCGCATCGAGCTGGGCGCGCCGGCCCATGTGTTTGCCTCGGCCGATACGCAGCACCCGGCACGCCTGGCTGCCCGGGGCGGCTGGCAGGCGCCTGTGGTGTTCGTGCGCAACGGCCTGTGCGCATTGGCCGGCGAGCGGGTGCCGGTGGCTTCGGCCACGCTGCTGGCGACCCTGCTGCGGCCCGACATCCGGGTGGGCACCTCCACACCCGTCGCCGACCCGTCGGGCGACTATGCCTGGGAGCTGTTCCGGCGTGCCGAGGCAGTGCAGCCGGGGGCCTTCGCCGTGCTGGACGCCAAGGCATTGCAGCTCACGGGCGGTGCCCACTCGCCCAAGCCGCCTGCAGGGCGCGGCACCTATGCCTGGGTCATGGAGCAGGGCCAGGCCGATGTCTTTCTGACCTACTGCACCAACGCCATCGCCAGCCAGCGCGAACTGCCGCGTCTGCAGGTGGTGCAGGTGCCCCCCGAACTGCAGGTGGGCGCGGCCTACGGCGTGTCGGTGCGCTCGGACGCACCGCCTGCCGCCCAGGCATTCGTGCAAGCCCTGCGCTCGGAGCTGGCCCAGGCAGTGTTCCGACGGATGGGCTTTGTGGCGCCCTGAAGGGCGCTCAAAAATTCAAGGAAGGCTTGGCCACCATGAGGTAGAACACCACGGCCATGGCCACGAAGGCCGGGTAGCCCAGCGCCTCCCACCAGCGGGCATGGCGCCAGTAGGTGGCGGGCAGGGCGTCGCTGCCGGCGTCAAGCGCCTGCTGGGCCAGGGCACGCATGCGCAGTTGCAGCCACACCACGGGCAGCCAGCACAGGCCGGCCAGCACGTAAAGCCCCAGCGAGACGGCGAGCCAGGGCGTGGACAGGGGCAGCCCCGCCATGTGCGCCATGGCCAGCCCCGTGGCGGGCTGGATGAACACGGTGGGCGTGGTGAACCACCAGTCCGCCCGCACCACCAGCCGTGACACCACCACCTGGGCCTGCAGGTTGCCGCTGCGGTTGGCAAAGAACATGTAGTAGGCCGAACCCAGGCCCGTGCCCACCAGCAGCACGCTGGAGACGATGTGGATCCATTTCAGGGTGAGGTACAGGCTCATGGCTTGGCGTCGCGCAGCAGCACGATCAGGATGGCGGCGATCGGCAGGTTCTTGGTCAGCGGGCCGAAGGGGTGCAGCCACCACCCGGGCTCGATGGCGGTGGCCAGCAGCGTCATCGCCCCCATCAGCAGCAGCGCCACGGCATACGCCGCGCGGCCGGGCCACAAGGCGATCCACAGGCCCACCACGGCATCGGCCGCGGCACCGGCGAGTACCAGGGCGGTGATGGCTGCGAGGCTGTTGAAGGGCAGGGTGGCCAGCAACTGGCGGCTCTGGCCGTCGAGCTCCCAGACGCTGACGACTGCGGTGGCGAGCCAGACGAAAACCAGGCTGTAGCGCAGCAGGCGGCGGTGGGCTGGGCTCATGGGGCGGGTGCGTCCTCTTCCACCACGTCCGTCACCATGCCCCATTTCGCGAACTCGGGTGCAAAGGATTCCAGCGGCAGCAGGCTGGTGCTGGTGTGGGCACCAAGGGGCAGGACGGGTGGAGCGGCCTGGCCGTGCGCGAGCTGGCGCGCCAGCAGGATGGCGGCCATGCAGGGGATCTCGGGGCCGTGGTCGTTGTCGGCGGCAATGTGCCAGGCGCGGCGCTGCGCAGCGCCCTCTGCATCGGCGCCGGCCACGCGCACCACCATGCCGCCCAGCGGCGTGCCCAGAAAGTCGAACACCCCGCCCGTGCGGTGCATGAGCCCGGCCAGGCGCTCGGGGCGCTGCAGCAGGCCCCAGGCGCGCAGTGCGGCGATGGCGGCAAAGGCGCGCTGGGCCAGGCCCACTTCGAGCGCGGCGCGAAAGCGCACGCGCTGCGTGACCCGGTAGTGGGCGGGCAGCAGTTCCAGGTCGGGGATGTCGCACACCGCTGCCAGGCGCGGGCGCAGGCGCTGGAACTGCACCGGGGTGGGCGCTGCCCAGCCGAGCCGGTCCTGCCAGCGGCCTTGCTCCCACACGGCAATGGCCGCGCCGCAGTAGCTGAGCACGGCCTGCAGCGTGGCCTGGCCGCGCGGCGCACGCTGGGCCGGGGCGATGCAGATGTCGATGCTGTCGATGCGCTGCCAGCCGGCGCACAGGTGGTCCACCACGGCCGAGGACAGGGCCGGCACCGTGCTGGCCCCGCAGACGGCCGTGCGCCCTGCGGCGGCGAACCGGGTGTGCAGCGCCGCCGGGAAGTCGCAGACAAAGCGCCGCCCGTCGGCCAGGTCGATGTAGTGGGCACCGGCTTCGGCGGCCGCCTCGGCCACCGAATAGCCCTGCGCCTGGAACGGCCCGGCCGTGTGGACCACCAGGCCCACGCCGAGCGCCTGCAATGCCTGCACCAGGCCAGGCGCACTGTGGTCCAGCGCGACGCCCCAGGCGCCACCGCCCAGCGTGGCGGCGAATGCCTGGGCGCTGGCGGCGCTGCGCCCGGCCACCAGCAGCTGGATGCGCTCGTCGCCGGCCAGCGCGCGGCAGATGCGTGCGCCGAAGTTGCCATAGCCCCCCAGCACCAGCGCGGTCAGCGGCGCAGCGCTCATCGGCCGGCCTCCTGGGGTTGCTGCATCCAGGAAGCCGCCGCCGCAAGGGCTTCACCTGCGCCCGGGGGCTCGCTCGTGTCGCGCTGCGCGCGCAGGGCTGCCAGGCGTTGGGGCCACTGGGCGTGGTTCCAGCCGGGCACGTCGGCGGCCGGCATGGGCTTGCAAAAGACATAGCCCTGGATGGTGGGCAGGCCGCAGGCCGCCAGGGTCTGCAGCTCGGCCGGGGTCTCGACCCCTTCGACCACCACCGACAGGCCGAACTCGCTGGCCAGCGCCCCCACGTGCCGCAGCAGCGACTGGCGCCGCGGGTCCTGCGCCAGCTGGCGCATGAACAGGCGGTCGCACTTGATGCCGGCAATCGGCAGGTCGGCCAGCATGCCCAGGGAGGAATAGCCGGCGCCGAAGTCGTCCATCAGCACGCCCACGCCAATGGCCTGCAGGCGGCGGATGGACTCGAGCATGCGCGGGCCGCTGGCGATCAGCGCGTGTTCGGTCAGCTCCAGCTTGAGGGCGCTGCCGGGCAGGGCATGGCGCGCGAGCCCGGCCTGCAGCCAGGGCGCAAAGTCTTCTTCGAGCAGGGTGGCCGGCGCCACGTTCACGCTGAACTTCGCGCCGGCCATGCCTTCGCTGCGCCATTGGCAGGCCGAGGCCATGGCGTTGGTCAGGATCAGCCGGTCCACCAGGGGGGTCTTGCCCTGCAGTTCGCAGACCAGCAGAAAGGCCTCGGGGTGGATGGCCCCGAGCAGCTCGCTGCGCACACGCAGCAGCGCCTCGAACTGCACCTCGCCGCGGTCCAGGTCGGCAATCGGCTGGAAGTGCAGGGCCAGTTGATCGGGCTGCAGCAGCGTCGGCAACTGGTCGGCGATCAGCGACAGCTGGATGTCTCCCTCGGGCGGCCGCAATTCGTAGCTCGAGGTGCGCATCAAGGACAGGCCGCGGCGCAGCAACTGCTGGCGCGCCTGGTCGAAGCGCATGTTGCTTAGCTGCTCGGTGGCGATGGCCATGCCGAACAGCAGCACGATCACCAGCAGCGCCACCCCGTCGGTGGGCGCGGCGCTGTCCGGCCATTCCAGGGGAAAGGTGTTGACCAGCAGCCAGTGCAGCACCAGGATGGCGGCGCCGGCCAGCAGCTTGTCGTGCCATTGCTGGGGAATGTAGATGCGCGTCAGGGCCTTCATCTTGGCCGCGCGGTGGCGTATCGAGGTGTACGCGGTGATGCCGATGGCCGTGGCCAGGGCCAGCACGATGGCCAGGCCGTTGACCCGCGCGTAGCTCGATACATAGCCTTCGGAGATGGTGAAGTGCGCTGCCAGCATGCCCAGCGACAGCCCGGCCCCGGCCAGCAGGATGCGCGCCTTGCGGGTGCTGGTGCTCAGCGTGGGAACGGTTAGCCGCGCGCTCAGCGCCATGATGACCAGGCCCGTGAGGGCTGGCACCAGGCCCAGCGTGTGGCCGGCCAGCTCGGCATACATGAGCATGCCCACCACGTCCAGCGCCCAGACGACGCAGCCGATGCACAGGGCGGCATGGGAGGCGCTGATGCGCCGGCTCGACGGGTCGATGGCAAAGGCCGTGTGCTCCACGAGGCGCTGGCACACGTGCACGACCAGCGAGGCGAAGATCCAGAACAGCAGGCTGTGCAGAAGCGGCGGAAAACCCACCGCGAACACCTGCGTGGCGTCATGCCCGATTGAAAACATTCTTTCCCTTCCCCCCGAATCTTGTGCAGTCATCATACGACCTGGCGGTGGCGAGGCCCGGGAGGATTGTCGGTGACAGGGGGCCTCGCAGATCAGTTCACGATGGCGACGCCCTTGACCTGGGCGTACAGGCGCTGGCCCGGCGCCAGCGCCAGGGCCTGGGCCGAGCGTTGCGTCACCCGGGCGAGCAGCCGGGTGGGGCCGGCATCGAGCGCCACCATGCACTGCCCGGGGCTGTCGGTATCCACCTGCACCACCGTGGCCGGCAGGATGTTGAGGATGCTGGTGTCCACCTGCTCGGCCAGGGTCAGGCTCACATCGCGCGCCTGGATGCGCAGGCGCACCGGCGCGCCGCCCGGCCGCTGTGTGGGGCTGGCCAGCAACAACTGGCCGCCGGCGAACTGCACGGTGGTGATGTGGTCGTGCGCGTCGTGGCGCAGCACCGTGCCCTCGACCACCGAGGCAGCCGTATCGCCGTGCGCCAGCGGCAGGTCCAGCCGCACCAGCATGTCTTCGGTGCGCCCGCTGGCCAGCACCCGCCCGTCCTGCATCAGCACCATGTGCGCGGCCAGGCGCGCCACCTCGTCGATGGCGTGGCTTACATAGAGCACGGGGATGTCCAGCGCCTGGTGCAGGCGCTCCAGGTAGGGCAGCACCTCGGCCTTGCGCTCTCCGTCCAGCGCGGCCAGGGGCTCGTCCATCAGCAGCGCGCGCGGGCTGGTGGCCAGGGCCCGGGCCATGGCCACGCGCTGGCGCTCGCCGCCCGAGAGGGCATGGGGCTTGCGGTCCATCAGGTGGGCGATGCCCAGCAGGTCCACCGCCTGGTCCAGTGCCACGCTGTGCTGCCGCTCCCGGGGCGTGCGCTTGCGGCCATAGTCGATGTTGCCGCGCACGCTCAGGTGCTCGAACAGGCTGGCCTCCTGGA
This sequence comes from Acidovorax sp., assembly GCF_034519795.1. Classification (GTDB taxonomy): domain Bacteria; phylum Pseudomonadota; class Gammaproteobacteria; order Burkholderiales; family Burkholderiaceae_C; genus Acidovorax. The sequence continues at coordinate 207,963 of NZ_JAXHOB010000020.1, read as the reverse complement.
ACACATAGCCCAGCGCGCGCTGGTGCGTGGGCCGCCAGATGCGCTGCGCATCGTCCTGCCAGACCTCGCCATTGACCACCACGCGGCCCGGCTGTGCGCGTGCCAGTCCCGCGATGGCGCGCAGGCAGGTGGTCTTGCCGCAGCCCGAGGGGCCGAACAGGGCGCTGACGCCGCGCCCGGGCAGCGTGAGGTCCACGTCGAGCGTGAAGCCAGGGCGCGAAACGCGCAGGCGCGCGCTGATCTGCTGGGCGGCGCTCATGACACCATGGACGCGCGGCGGCGCGTGAGGTTCAGGCCCAGCAGCACCACGAAGGAGAACAGCACCATGCCGCCCGCCAGCCAGTGCGCCTGCGTGTATTCGAGCGCTTCCACATGGTCGTAGATCTGCACCGAGACCACGCGCGTCACGCCCGGAATGTTGCCGCCCAGCATGAGCACCACGCCGAACTCGCCCACGGTGTGCGCAAAGCTCAGGATGGCTGCGGTGATGAAGCCCGGGCGTGCCAGCGGCAGCGCCACGGTGAAGAACCGGTCCAGCGGCCCGGCACCCAGCGTGGCCGCCGCTTCAAGCGGCCGTGTGCCGATGGCCTCGAACGCCGCCTGCAGCGGCTGCACGGCGAACGGCAGCGAATAGATCAGCGAACCCGCCACCAGGCCCCAGAAGGTGAAGGGCAGGGTACCGACGCCCAGCCACTGCGTGAACTGCCCGACGGGCCCGCTGGGCCCCATGGTCACCAGCAGGTAGAAACCGATCACCGTGGGCGGCAGCACCAGCGGCAGCGCCACCACGGCCGACACCGGCCCGCGCCAGCGCGAGGGTGTGTGCGCCAGCCACCAGGCCAGCGGCGTGCACAGCACCAGCAGCAATGCCATGGTGGTGCCCGCCAGCCGCAGCGTAAGGCCGATGGCCGCAAGATCGGCGCTGGAGAAGGGCATGGGTGGTTGAATCGGTCGTATGTATTTGAAAGCAGTCGCCCGTCAGAAACTATAGCCGTGGGACTTGATGATTGCCTTGGCCTTGTCACCCTGGAGGTACTGCATCAGCGCCGTGGCCGCCGCATTGCCCTTGCCGGCTTCCAGCAGCGCCGCATCCTGGCGGATCGGCTCGTGCAGGTCGGCCGGCACCTGCCAGGCCGAGCCCTGGCCGATCCTGCCGTCCACCATCACCTGCGACAGCGCCACGAAGCCCAACTGCGCATTGCCGGTGGCCACGAACTGGTAGGTCTGCGCGATGTTCTCGCCCTGCACGAGGCGCGGCTGCAGCGTGGCGGTCAGCCCGAGCTTGTCCATCACCTGCGTGGCGGCCAGGCCATAGGGCGCGAGCTTGGGGTTGGCAATCGCCAGGTGCTTGAAGTCGCCGGTCTTGAGCACGGCGCCCCTGTCGTCCACATAGCCCTCTTTCGCGCTCCACAGCACCAGCGTGCCGATGGCGTAGGTGAAGCGCGAATGGGCCACCACCTTGCCCTCGCGTTCGAGCCTGGCGGGCGTGGTGTCGTCGGCCGAAAGCAGGACCTGGAACGGCGCGCCGTGGGTGATTTGCGCGTAGAACTTGCCCGTGGCGCCGAACGACAACTCGGCCTTGTGGCCCGTGTCGGCCTCGAACGCGGCGGCGATCTTCTGCATGGGCGCCGTGAAGTTGGCGGCCACGGCCACCGAGACCTGACCGGCATGGGCTGCATGCATTGCGCCCAGGGTGAGGGCCATGGCGCCAAAGGCATGGCGCAGACGGGTGACAGGCAGGTACATGGTGGCAAAGGCGCGCATTCGCTATTCATTTGTAGAATAGCGCTATTGTAGAACCTCGCCGCATGGTGAAGCGCTCCGTCCGATCCCTGCCGTGTGGGATTGGCGGCGTGGAAAACGTTTGCGATCTCCCATCGGCCTTTCACCCATGCCCTTGACCTCTCCTGTTTCCTTTGCCGGTGCCCTGGGCCACGATATGGCGGACAAGCGCATCGCCATCCTGCGCGAGATCGGCGCGGGCGGCTCCATCTCGCAGGCCGCGCGCGCCGTGGGTGTGAGCTACAAGGCCGCCTGGCAGGCGCTCGACACCCTGACCAACCTGGCGGGCACGCCCCTGGTGCACCGCGCCGTGGGCGGTGCCGGCGGCGGCGGTGCGCAACTGACCGATGCCGGCCACCAGTTGCTGGATGCCGCCGATGCCATGGCCGAAGCGCGCAGCGCCGTGCTGGCCCGCTGGGAGGGCCGGGCTGGCCCGGCGGCGGCGCGCCTGGCGGTGCGCACCAGCATGCGCAACCAGTGGCCCTGCACCGTGCAGCGGCTGGAAATGCTCGGCCAGATCGTGCGCGTGCACCTGGGCCGGACTGCGGGCAGTGGCGATGCCTTTCTCAGCGCGCGCATCACGCGCGAGAGCGCCGAACTGCTGGGCCTGGCGCCCGGCCTGGTGGTGCAGGCGCTGTGCAAGGCCACGGCGGTGCAGGTGGAGCGCGCCGGGGCCGACTTGCCGTTGGCCGAGCCCGGTGTCTGCCGGCTGCCAGCCAAGGCCGTGCGCGTGGTGCGCGGCGAAACGGGCGATGAGGTGTCCGCTGGGCTGGAAGGCGGTATCCAGATGGTGGGCTTTGCCCAGCCCGACAGCGGCTTGCGCGCCGGCAGCCGCGTGCTGCTGGTGGTAGAGGACAACGCCGTTGTGATCGCCCTCGCACAGGGCTGAGCAGCGCCTTCTTCAGTGCCCCTTGGGCGTGCCGAGCTTGCGGTAGACGGTCGCCCGGCTGATGCCCAGCGCGCGCGCCGCTTCGGCCACATTGCCGCGGGCGTCCTGCACGGCCTGGCGGATCAGCGCGGTTTCGGCCTCGCGCAGCGGTGCGCTGGCCGCAGCGTGTAGAGGTGCGGGTGCCAGCAAGGGTGCGAAGCTGGTGCGTTGGCCGGCAGGCCGGGCGGGCAGGGCCAAGCCCTGCAGGCGCAGGCCTGACCACAAGGGCATGTCCATCGGCACGGGGCCGCTGCGCTGCTGTTGCAGTGCCGCATCGAACAGCAGCGGCCAGGGCAGGGCCAGCAGATCCCCCGCGTGGGGCCGCGTGTCCGGCGCGCGCAGCGGCTGCGGCACCAGCTGGCGCGCCGTGCGGTTGGTGCCCACCACATAGCCATCGGCGTCCAGCAGCATCAGGCCGTCGCCTTCGCCGCCCAGCGTGCTGCCGGGCCAGTTCAGGCGCAGCAGCAGGGCATGGGGCTGCTGCAGCAGCAGCGCGTCCTCGATGGCACGGGCCGAGCGGTCCACCAGGTGGCGCAGCTCGGGCCGCTCGGGCACGTCCACACCGGTCAGGTCGAGCATGCCGATGCACTGGCCCTGCGGGTCGAACAGCGGGGCGCCGGCGCAGCTGTAGCTGGTGTTGTCGTTGAAGAAGTGCTCGCCCCGGTGCAGCCACACGGGCTGCAGCTCGGCCAGGGCTGCGCCGATGGCGGTGGTGCCCACGGCCGCCTCCGACAGGTCGATGCCCACGCGCCCGATGGCATGCACCCGTGCGTCGCCGTGGTCGATGGCGCCCTGCACGTCCACCGCCACGCCGCGCGCATCGGTGAGCACCGCGAAGTAGTGCATGCCGGCGATGGCTCGGGTGAGATGGGCCAGCACCGGCCGCGCCGCCTGCAGCAGATCGCGGTGCTGCTCTGCCACGCTGCGCAGCATGGCGGCGCTCACCAGGTCGAACGCCACGCGCTGGCCGGGCGCATGCCCTTGCGCCAGGCAGCGCTGCCAGGAGCGCACGATCCAGGGCTCGATGCCCAGCGCCGCCGGCACCTGGCCCTGGCTGAGCAGGGCGGTGCGGGCGCGGGCAATCAGGTCCTGGCGCTCGTCTGGCGATGATGGCGTGGCGACAGCTGCGGACAGCATGGCGGGCTCCCGTGGGGTGGCGGGCCGGTGCACCCAGTGCGGGGTGCTTCGGTGTGCAGTGCGCATGATGCGCGGGCGGTGCACTGCAACATGTTTCATTTTGAGAATATCCGCGGCCGGGCGCCACCGATCTAGGGTTGACCCTAGGAATCCGCCACCGCGCCCGGCCCAAGATGCGGCTTGCAGATCCAGCCAACACCCTCCGAGGAGACAGCCAGATGCAAGTCCAGTTCACCGTCAATGGCCGCGCGGCCAGCGTTGACGTTCCCCCCAACACCCTGCTGGTCCACGCGCTGCGAGAGCACCTGCTGCTCACCGGCACCCACGTGGGCTGCGACACCAGCCAGTGCGGCGCATGCACGGTGCATGTCAACGGCCGGGCCGTCAAATCCTGCGCCATGCTGGCCGTGCAGGCCCAGGGCGCCGAGGTGCAGACCATCGAGGGCCTGGCCGCGCCCGACGGCACCATGCACCCCATGCAGGCGGCGTTCAAGGAATGCCATGGCCTGCAGTGCGGCTTCTGCACGCCGGGCATGGTGATGAGTGCGGTCGACCTGTGCACCCACCACCCCAAGGCCGACGAGGGCGAGATCCGCGAGCTGCTGGAGGGCAACATCTGCCGCTGCACCGGCTACCAGAACATCGTGCGCGCGGTGCAGCATGGCCAAAAGGCCATGGCCTCCGCCTGAGTCACGTCCCTCATTCCACCAGGAGACAAGACCATGGGTGCATCCGACTTTTCCAAGCTTCCGCACATCGGCGAATCGCTTCGCCGCAAGGAAGACTACCGTTTTCTGACCGGCGCCGGCCAGTACACCGACGACGTGGTGCTGGCGGCGCAGAGCCATGCGGTGTTCCTGCGTTCGCCGCACGCGCATGCGCGCATCGTCAGCATCAACATTGACGCGGCCAAGGCCGCGCCTGGCGTGCTGGGCGTGTTCGTGGGCACCGATGTGGCGGCCGACAACATCAACGGCCTGCCCTGCGGCTGGCTCATCACCAGCACCGATGGCCAGCCCATGAAGGAGCCGCCGCACCCCATCCTGGCGCAGGGCAAGGTGCGCTACGTGGGTGACCAGGTGGCCATGGTCGTGGCGCTCACGCAGCAGCAGGCGCGCGATGCGGCCGAGCTGGTGGAGGTGGACTACGACGTGCTGCCCGCCGTGGTCAGCGTGGCCGATGCCGCTGCCGGCAAGGTGGCCGGTGCCGGCCTGCACGATGCCGCACCCGACAACCACTGCTACAAGTGGGCGATTGGCGACAAGGGCGCGGTGGACTCGGTGTTCGCCAATGCCGCGCACGTGACGCAGCTCGACCTGGTGAACAACCGCCTGATCCCCAACGCGATGGAGCCGCGCACGGCCATCGGCTCGTACAGCCGCGCCAACGACGAATACACGTTGTACGTCAGCAACCAGAACCCGCACGTGGAGCGCCTGTTGATGACCGCCTTCGTGATGGGCCTGCCCGAGCACAAGGTGCGTGTGATCGCGCCCGACGTGGGCGGCGGCTTCGGCTCCAAGATCTTTCTGTACGCCGAGGATGTGTGCCTGACATGGGCCGCCAAGAAGCTCAACCGCAACATCAAGTGGGTGGCCGACCGCAGCGAGTCCTTCCTCACGGACGCGCATGGTCGCGACCATGTGAGCCATGCCGAGATGGCCATGGACAAGGATGGCAAGTTCCTGGCCATGCGCGTGCACACCGATGCCAACATGGGCGCCTACCTGTCGACCTTTGCCAGCGCCGTGCCCACCATCCTCTATGCCACGCTGCTGGCCGGGCAGTACACCACGCCCCAGGTCTATGTGGAGGTCGATGCCTGGTTCACCAACACCTCGCCGGTCGATGCCTACCGCGGCGCCGGCCGGCCCGAGGCGACCTACCTGCTCGAACGCCTGGTGACCCGCTGCGCCTGGGAGCTGGGCCTGTCGCAGGACGAGATCCGCAAGCGCAACTTCATCACCGCCTTCCCCTACCAGACGCCGGTGGCGCTGCAGTACGACGTGGGCGACTACCACGCCTGCATGACCCAGGCGCAGGAGCTGGCCGACGTGGCCGGCTTCGAGGCGCGCAAGAGCGCCAGCGCCGCCAGGGGCCTGCTGCGCGGTGTGGGCTACAGCAGCTACATCGAGGCCTGCGGCATCGCGCCGTCGAACATCGCGGGGGCCCTGGGCGCACGCGCCGGCCTGTTCGAATGCGGCGAGGTGCGCGTACACCCCACGGGCAGCGTGACGGTGTTCACCGGCTCGCACAGCCATGGCCAGGGGCACGAGACCACCTTTGCGCAGGTGGTGGCCGCGCGCCTGGGCATCCCGGTGGAGAACGTGGACATCGTGCACGGCGACACGGGCCGCGTGCCGTTTGGCATGGGCACCTATGGCTCGCGCTCCATCAGCGTGGGTGGGGCGGCCATCATGAAGGCGCTGGACAAGATCGAGGCCAAGGCCAAGAAGATCGCCGCCCATTTGATGGAGGCCAGCGATGCCGACATCGACTTCAGCGGCGGCGAGTTCACCGTGCGCGGCACGGACAAGAAGATCCCCTTCGGCCAGGTGGCGCTCACGGCCTACGTGCCGCACAACTACCCGCTCGACAAGCTCGAACCGGGCCTGAACGAGACGGCCTTCTACGACCCCACCAACTTCACCTTCCCGGCCGGCACCTACATCTGCGAGGTGGAGGTGGACCCCATGACCGGCTCCACCCGGGTGGATCGCTTCACGGCGGTGGACGACTTCGGCACCATCATCAACCCCATGATCGTCGAGGGCCAGGTGCATGGCGGGCTGGTGCAGGGCATCGGCCAGGCGCTGATGGAGAACTGCGTGTACGACCGCGAGACCGGCCAGTTGCTCACCGGCAGCTTCATGGACTACGCCATGCCGCGCGCCGATGATTTCCCCGAGTTCAAGCTCGGCCATGTCTGCACCCCCTGCACGCACAACCCGCTCGGTACCAAGGGCTGCGGCGAGGCCGGGGCCATCGGCTCGCCGCCGGCGGTGATCAACGCCTTGCTCGACGCCTTGCGCCCGCTGGGCGTGAAGGATTTCGACATGCCGGCCTCTCCTCACCGCGTGTGGGATGCCATTCAATCCGCCAAGGCCTGAGGAGAAGCACACCATGTACGCATTCACCTATGAAACCCCGGCCAGCGTGGCCGATGCGGCGCGCCTGGCAGCGGCCGGCGGCAAGCCCATCGCGGGCGGCCAGAGCCTGCTGCCCTCCATGCGGCTGCGCCTGGCCAACCCGGGCCAGATCATCGACCTCAATGGCATTCCCGAGCTGGCAGGCATCCGCCGCGAAGGCAATGCCCTGGTGATCGGCGCGATGGCGCGCCACATGGACGTGGCCGCCAGCGCGGACGTCAAGGCCGCCATCCCGGCCCTGGCCGACCTGGCCGCGCACATCGGCGACCGCCAGGTGCGTGCCCGCGGCACGCTGGGCGGCTCGGTGGCCAACAACGACCCCGCCGCTTGCTACCCCAGCGCCGTGCTGGGCCTGGGCGCCACCGTCATCACCGACCAGCGCGAGATCGCGGCCGATGACTTCTTCGTGGGCATGTACACCACGGCGCTGCAGGAGGGTGAGCTGATCACCGCGATCCGCTTCCCCGTCCCGAAGCGCGCGGCCTACCTCAAGTTCAAGCAGGCGGCGTCGCGCTTCTCGCTGGTGGGCGTGTTCGTGGCGCAGACCGATGCTGGCGTGCGCGTGGCCGTGACCGGCGCCGCGAGCAGCGTGTTCCGCCAGCAGGCACTGGAGGCCGCGCTGAACAAGGACTTCTCGGTAGCCTCGGCCGCCGGGGTGAAGGTGGACGCCAGCGACCTGAACACCGACATCCACGCCAGCGCCATCTACCGTGCCAACCTGATCAGCGTGCAAACCCAAAGGGCCGTGGCCCAGATGCTGGGCTGACGCCTTGCCACCAGAACTGGCCTCCATCGACGAGCTGGTGCAGGCCCTGCAGCGCGTGGGCTATTTCGCCGACCGGCGGCTGGCGACCGCCGTGTTCCTGGCGCTGCGACTGCAGCGCCCGCTGCTGCTCGAAGGTGAGCCCGGCGTGGGCAAGACGGCGCTGGCCAAGGCCCTGTCCGAAGTGCTGGCGCGCAGCCTGATCCGCCTGCAATGCTACGACGGCCTGGAGCAGCGCGAGGCGCTGTACGAGTGGAACTACGCGGCCCAATTGCTGCACATGCGTGCGGCGGAACTGGAGCCGGGCGGTGCGCGAGACATCGAAGCCGAGGTCTACCAGGAGCGCTACCTGATCCGCCGCCCCCTGCTGCAGGCGCTGCAGGCCCCCGCACCCGGCGCCGTGCTGCTGATCGACGAGGTGGACCGGGCCGACGAGCCCTTCGAGGCCTTTCTGCTTGAATACCTGGGCGAGTACCAGGTCAGCATTCCCGAGATCGGCACGGTGCGCGCCACGGCCACCCCGGTGACCCTGCTCACCAGCAACCGCACGCGCGACCTGCACGATGCCGTCAAGCGCCGCTGCCTGTACCACTGGCTCGACTACCCCGAACGCGAGCGCGAACTGGCCATCGTGCGCGCCCAGGTGCCCGGCGCCAGCGAAGCCCTGGCGGCCCAGGTGGCCGACTTCGTGCACCGGCTGCGCAGCCAGCCGTTTGCCAATGCCTTCCAGCGCGCGCCCGGCATCGCAGAGAGTGTGGAATGGGCCAAGGCGCTGGTGGCGCTCGACACCTTGGTGGTGGACCCCGAGATCGTCTCCGACACCGCCGGCATTCTGTTCAAGCAGCGCGAGGATGTGGCGGCGCTCACGAAGGACATGGCGGCAGAGTTGCTGAAGCCGGTGGAAGAAGCGGGCTGACATGAATGCCGCACCCTCCGCCGCCACGGCATCCCAGCTCGGCGACGCCCGCACCGGCAAGCTGGCCGACAACCTCACGGGCTTTGGCCGCACCCTGCGCCGCGCTGGCGTGCAGGTGGACGCTGCGCGCATGGCCCTGGCCCAGCAGGCGGTGATGCTGGTTGGCATGCCGCGCCAGGATTTCGCGGCTGCGCTGGAGACCGTGCTGGTCAGCCGCGAGCAGGACCGCCTGGTGTTCCGCGAACTGTTCGACGCCTATTTCAAGAACCCCAACGTGGCGCAGAAGCTGCTGGCGCAGATGCTGCCCAGCGCCGAGTCGAAAGCCGAGCCCGCGAAGCGCCGCCCGCGCGTGAGCGAGGCGCTGGCGCCCGTGCGCGCCGCGCGCAACGCCCCGCCGCGCGAGGAGGACAAGGTCGATTTCGACGCCGCGATGACCGCCAGCGATGTGCAGCGCCTGCGCCAGGCCGATTTCAACCAGCTCTCGGCCAGCGAGTACCGGCTGGTGGCGCAGCTCGCGCGCGACATCCCGCTGCCGCTGCCCGACTTTGCCGCGCGCCGCACCCGGCCCGGCGCGCGCGGCAGCCGCCCGCACTGGCCCGGCGCCATGCACCAGGCGGCGCGCACGGGTGGTGAGTTCCTGCAGCTGCCGCTCTTGCAGCGCCGGCGCCAGCCCCTGCCGCTCTTGGTGCTGGTGGACGTGTCGGGCTCCATGGAGCGCTATGCGCGCCTGCTGCTGGCCTTTTTGCACGCTGCCACCGCGCCACGCCGCGCGGGCGCTTTGCGGCGCGACGTGTTCGCCTTCGGCACCGGCCTCACGGACCTGACCCCGGCCTTTCGCCTCTCGGACACCGACGCCATGCTGGAGACTGCCAGCCACGCCATCGACGATTTTGCCGGCGGGACGCGCATGGGCGAGAGCCTGCGCACCCTGCGCCTGCGCCACGCGCGCCGGCTGGTGGGCCGGCGCACGCTGGTGCTGCTGATCACCGACGGCCTGGACACGGGCGCGCCCGGACTGCTGGCGCAGGAGCTTGCCTGGCTGCGCCGCCACTGCGCACGCCTGCTGTGGCTCAACCCGCTGCTGCGCTTTGGCGGCTACACACCCACGGCGCGCGGCGCTTCGGTGCTGCACCGCGAGGCCCATGGCATGCTGGCCGTGCACAACCTGAGCCGCCTGCAGGACCTGGCCGGCAGCCTGGCGGCCGTGCTGCGGCAATGACCTGAATCACCGAGGAATACCCCCATGGAAATGCAAGCCAGCCGCCCCCTTGCCGCGAGCCAGAGCCAGGCCTGGGAAGCGCTCAACGACCCCGAGGTGCTCAAGCTGTGCATCCCCGGCTGCGAAAAGATCGAGCCCACGGGCGAGAACCAGTACAGCGTGGCCATGGCCCTCAAGATCGGGCCCGTGTCGGCCAAGTTCGCGGGCAAGATCACGCTGTCCGACATCGTGCCGCCCGAAAGCTACACCATCGCCTTCGATGGCTCGGGCGGCGTGGCCGGCTTCGGCAAGGGCAATGCACAGGTGCGCCTCGCGCCTTTGCCGCCCGAAGGTGGCGAGGAGCGCTGCGAGCTGCACTACACCGTGCACGCCACCGTGGGCGGCAAGATCGCCCAGTTGGGCCAGCGCCTGATCGACGGCGCCGCCAAGGGCATGGCCGAGGACTTCTTCAAGCGCTTCGACAACGAGATGCAGCGCCGCCACCCACCGGCTGCCCCTGCCGTCGAGGGCGGGCCGGACACCGTGCCCACCGAAATCCCCACCCAGCCGGGCGAGGACGCCGGGCCGCCGAGCGGCTTCGTGCCCAGCCAGCGCGCCGGCCTGCAGGCCGCAGGCGGCTCCGAAGGCCCCGGCGGCGGCATTCCCGTCTGGGTCTGGGTGGCCGGTGCCGTGGTGTTGGTGGCCTTGGCCTGGTGGCTGAACTAGCGGTACCCCTCTGCGCACGGAACCGCCGGGCCTTGGGCACAATCTACGCACGATGACGATGGAAAACCTCGATGTGATGGTGCTGCGCTCCCTGCACGGCTGGCGTGCCGCCGGCCGGCGTGCGCTGCTGGCCACGGTGGTGCGCACCTGGGGGTCATCCCCGCGGCCCGTGGGTTCGATCATGGCGCTGTGCGACGACGGCGCGGTGGTGGGCTCGGTCTCGGGCGGCTGCATCGAGGACGACCTGATCGACCGCCACACCCGTGCCTATGCGCAGGAGCGTGCTGGTGCCACGGGGCATGAGCACCGCATTCCCCAGGGCCCGCCATCCTTCGTCAAGTACGGCATCACGGCCGACGAGGCGCACCGCTTTGGCCTGCCCTGCGGTGGCACGCTGGAATTGCTGCTCGAATACGACCCCGACCCCGCGGGCCTGGCCGAGCTGATCGCCGCGCTGGAGGCCGGCCGGCTGGTGCAGCGCACCGTCCGCTTGGCCGATGGCACGGCCACCCTGGCCATGGCCACCGAGCCCGCCGAACTGGCCGTGGATGGTCAGGAGTTGACCAACACCTTCGGCCCCGAGTACCGCATGCTCATCATCGGTGCCGGGCAGATGGCCGAGTACCTGGCCACCATGGCCCTGTTCAACGGCTTCGCCGTGACCGTGTGCGACCCGCGCGAGGAGTACCGCCATGGCTGGAAGGTGCCTGGCGCTACGCTGGTGAGCGACATGCCCGACGATGTGGTGGTGCAGTTCAAGCCCGACCGGCGCAGCTGCGTCGTGGCCCTCACGCACGACCCCAAGCTCGACGACCTGGCCCTGCTGGAGGCCCTGTCCACCGAGGCCTTCTACGTGGGGGGCATCGGATCGCGCCGCAACAACGAGGCGCGGCGCGCGCGCATGATCGAGCACTTCGAGCAGACCGAAGCCAGCCTGGCGCGCCTGCGAGGGCCCATCGGCATCTACATCGGCAGCAAGACACCGCCCGAGATCGCCGTGAGCGTGATGGCCGAGATCCTGGCCGTGAAGAACGGCGTGGCCCTGCCGCGCTTGATGGAGGTCGGCCAGGCGAAGAACGACCGGGATGTGGCGCACAATGATCCTGGGCCTCTGGTCTGCGCGGTACGCTGAGCGGTCCCGCGCATCGGGCGTGGCTATGCGAGGGTGTAGTCGGAAATAAGCACCGACGCGGGAATTCCGAGCCGGGTGTTGAGCCGGCGGATCATGGCGAGGGTGAGGGGGCGTTTGCGGGCGAGCACTTCGTACACGCGATTGCTCTTGCCGATGATCGGTTCCAGATCCTTGATGGTGATGCCGCTCTGTTCCATCCTGAATCGGATGGCTTCGATGGGATCGGGGGAGCCGATGGGGTAGTGCCTGGTCTCATACGCTTCGACCAGCGTTCCCAGAACTTCCAGTTCTTCACCTTCCGGGGAGTCGGGTGCCGGGTCCAGATCGACGAGGGCAGAGACGCGCGCCAGGGTGGTGCGGTAGGTCTGTTCATCTCGGATGGCTTTGACTTCCATGCTGGTGCTCCTCGGAGTTAGTTCGACTGATCAACTGTTGTGGCATCCACTTTGTCGTACTGGGTGTGAGTCCCGACAAACTTGATGTACACCCACTGCATGCGGTAGGCGATGGCGACGATGAGGCGGTAGTCGTTGCCCTTGATGTTGAACACCACGCGGTTGTTGCCCACGATGCTGGCATTCCCGAACTGGGCCTTGACATCGGCCGGGGTGGTCCACGAGGCTGCTTTCACCTCTTCGTGCCAGGCCTCCAGTGCTCCACGTGCATCTTGGTACTGGGGCTGGCTATAGAAGCCGACCAGTGTGGAATGGGCAACGATGTGCATGCCGGGATTTTAGTCCCATTTTGGGATCAAGGGTTCTGGCGCTGCCTTTGACGCATCTGCGTCGAGAGCACCGGTCCTCTTTTTGTCTGAGCGGGTTGGCGTCAGTCGCCAGGGGTTAGCGGCGGCCGTGCAACTCCCGCTGCACATGCAGCAGCAGCCCCTCGCAGGCATCTTCCACCAGGTCCAGCACATCATCGAAGCCCGTGGCGCCGCCGTAGTAGGGGTCGGGCACCACAGGGCTTTGCATGTGCAGGCAGAACTCCGTGAGGCGCCTGAGCTTGTGCGCGTGCCCGGGCGGGCACAGCGCCTGCGCCATGGCCAGATTGTCCCAGTCCATGGCGAGGACCAGGTCGTGCGCGGCAAAGTCGGCCAGCAGCATCTGCCGCGCCCTCAGGTCCGACAGGTCGTAGCCGCGCCGTGAGGCATGGCGCTGGGAGCGGTGGTCCGGCGGCTCCCCCGGGTGGTAGTTGTGCGTGCCGGCCGAATCCACGCGCACCCTGTCGGCCAGGCCGGCCGCCTGCACGCGGTGGCGGAACACGCCGTGCGCGGTGGGGCTGCGGCAGATGTTCCCCATGCAGAGAAAAAGGACGGAGTAGCCTGCTGCGGTTGGTTGCTGTGCCATGTGTGTGCCCCTCATGCAAAACGGCCCGCGTGGGGCCGTTCTGGAGTGTCGCATGGCAGGCGATCAGGCAGGTGCCGCCTGGCGCTTGGCGTCGTGGTAGGCGAGGGTTCCGCGGGTCACCACGCTGTCGCTGGGCAGCACCGCGCCCGCATCATGTTCCGGGGCCCCCTTCAGCCGGTTGTAGATCGGCGCGAAGTCGATCTTGGCCAGTTCCAGCAGCTCGTCCAGGTGGCCCAGCACGAAGTAGGTCTCCTGGAAGTCGTCGATGCGGTAGTTGGTCTGCATCACCCGTTCGAGTTCGAAGCGCACGCGGTTGGGCGAATCGCTTTCGACGGAAAAGCGCGTCTCGCTGGCCGAGGAGGCAATGCCCGCGCCATAGATGCGCAGGCCATCGCTCTGCTGCACCAGGCCGAACTCCACCGTGTACCAGTAGACCCGGGCCAGCTTTTCCAGCACGCCCAGGCGGTAGGCCCTGAGGCCGCCTTCGCCATAGGCCTGGATGTAGTCCGCGATCACCGGGTTCATCAGCATCGGCACATGGCCGAACACGTCGTGGAAGACATCGGGCTCTTCCAGATAGTCGAGCTCATGCGGCTTGCGGATGAACTGGCCTGCGGGAAAGCGCCGGTTTGCCAGGTGCTCGAAGAACACCTCGTCGGGCACCAGGCCGGGCACGGCCACCACTTCCCAGCCGGTGCGCTTCTTGAGCACCTTGGACATCTGCTCGAAATCGGGAATCTGCTCGGGGCCGATCGGCAGGTCCTGCATGCCGCAGATGAACTCGTCGCAGGCGCGCCCGGGCAGCAGCTTGGACTGCCGCTCGAACAGGGTGCGCCAGACGGCGTGTTCTTCCTTGGTGTAGTTGGCCCAGCCTTGGTCGATGGTCCAGTCGGGGCGCTCTGGCGCGTGCGCGTCCCCGGCCGCCAGGCCGTGCTTGGCGGTTTCCTTGAGCTGCTGCAGCATGTGTGTCTCCTGGGCCGTCTATGCCGTGAAGGCTGCGGCGATGCGGTTCATCAGCGTGGCCATCTCGATGTCCTTGGCCGAGATGCCGTCCACGTCGTGCGTGGTCAGCGTGACCGACACGCGGTGGTAGACGTTGGACCACTCGGGGTGGTGGTTCATGCGTTCCGCGTGCAGGGCGACCTGGGCCATGAAACCGAAGGCCTGCACGAAGTCCGCGAACTGGAACTCCTTGGTGATCAGGCCGCCGCGCGCCTCGGCATGCGTCCAGCCGGTCAGGGAGGGCAGTTGCGTTGCCAGCTCCTCGGGCGTGAGCTTCATGCCGCTTCCTTGGCGGGCGCCTTGTCGGTGGCGGTGAGCACGCCGCGGTTGATCTGGTCGCGCTCCAGCGACTCGAACAGGGCCTTGAAGTTGCCTTCGCCAAAGCCTTCGCGGTAGTTGCCCTTGCGCTCGATGAACTCGAAGAACACCGGGCCCAGCATGGGCTGCGAGAAGATCTGCAGCAGCAGGCGCGGCTGGCCGCCTTCGGTGGTGCCGTCCAGCAAAATGCCGCGGGCCTGCAGTTCGCCCACGGGCTGGCCGTGGCCGGGCAAGCGCTTTTCCAGGTTCTCGTAGTAGACCTCGTTGGGCGCGGTCAGCAAGGGGATGCCGGCCATCTGCAACTGGTCGATGGATTCGAGCAGGTTGTCGGTGAGCAGCGCGATGTGCTGGATGCCTTCGCCGTTGAACTGCATCAAAAACTCTTCGATCTGGCCACCGCCCTGGCGCGACTCCTCGTTCAGGGGGATGCGGATCAGGCCGTCCGGCGCCGTCATGGCCTTGGAGGTCAGGCCCGTGTACTCGCCCGAGATGTCGAAGTAGCGGATCTCGCGGAAGTTGAACAGCCGGGTGTAGAAGTCGGCCCAGTAGGCCATGCGGCCGCGGTACACGTTGTGCGTGAGGTGGTCGACCACCTGGAAGCCATGGCCCTTGGGGTGCAGGTCCACGCCGGGCAAAAACTCGAAGTCGATGTCGTAAATCGACTTGCCGTCCTCGAAGCGGTCGATCAGGTACAGCGGCGCGCCGCCGATGCCCTTGATCGCGGGCAGGCGCAGCTCCATCGGGCCGGTGGGGATCTCGATGGGCTGGGCACCGAGTTCGAGCGCCCGGTTGTAGGCCTTGTGGGCATCGCGCACCCGGAACGCCAGCCCGCAGGCCGCAGCGCCGTGCTCGCCGGCAAAGTAGGCCGCAGTGCCTGGCTCGTTGTTTACGATGAAGTTGATGCCGCCCTGGCGGTACAGCAGCACGTTCTTGGAGCGGTGCTTGGCCACCAGCGAAAAGCCCATCTTCTCGAACATCGGCTCCAGCAGGCCGGGCTTGGGCGAGGAGAATTCCACGAACTCGAAGCCGCACAGGCCCATGGGGTTGTCAAACAGATCGGTCATACATCGTCTCCAGAAGGGGGCAGCCGTGGATCGGCTGGGGGTATGGAGACTGTAGAGATTGTTGTGCGCATTTATCTTGCAAGATCAAGGCGCCACGGCCTGGTATGCGCTTGATTCGTGCGAAAAATCAAGTGCCGAGCAATTGAAAAGCTCTGAAGCCCCAGTTGGCGCAAGCTTGCTGCTCTTCGGGGCGTTATCGCCCCTTCGTGAGAGACCCTGCCGCCGTGTCGGCAGAGCGCCCAAAGGTCCGTTCAGGACATCACCACCGGCCCACCCTTCTGGATGCCGCGCTGGTAGGCGGGCCGTGCCTCCATGCGCTTCTTGTAGGCCAGAATGTTCGGGCAGGTGCTGGCCTTGCTGGAGCGCGACAGGGCCGCTTCCACCGCAAAGCTCATCTGGAAGTCGGCCATCGTCAGGTGCTCGCCCGCGAACCAGGTGTGCTGGCCCAGGTGCTGCTCCATGAAGTCCATGGCGGTGTTCACGTTCGGGTCCACCACCTTGTCGAGCACCTTGCCGCACAGCGCCTTGGCGATGGGCTTGACGAAGAAGGGCATGGGCTGGCGCGGGATGGTCATGAACACCAGTTTCATCACCAGCCAGTTCATGAGCGAGCCTTCGGCATAGTGCATCCAGAAGCGGCACTGGCGGTACTCGGGCGTGCCGCGCACGGGCTGCAGGTGGGCCAGGTCGCCTCCGGCCTGTGCGCCATAGGTCTCCACCAGGTACTCGACGATGGCGCCGGACTCGGCGACCACTTCGTCGCCATCGGTGATCACGGGGGATTTGCCCAGCGGGTGGATCTTCTTGAGCTCGGGCGGGGCCAGCTTGGTGGCCTTGTCGCGCTGGTAGATCTTGAGCTCGTAGGGCACGCCCAGTTCTTCGAGCAGCCAGAGGACGCGCTGCGAGCGCGAGGTTTCAAGGTGGTGGACGGTGATCATGCGCGCATCTTAGGCGCTGTTGCCGATGCTTTGTGCGCCCTTTGTGCACCCTTTGTGTCGCCTGGGCGATGCTGGGGCCCATCTGGCCCTGTGCCTGGCGGTCAGCCCCGTGCGTGCATGGAGGGGTGCTCGCGCAGGTAGCCTGCAATCGCCTGCAGCACGCCGGCAAGGTCGCGCTGCACCGTGCCGAAGTGCGCGCCACGTTCTCGGCTTGTCTCGTCCATGTAGACCGGCCGGCGTATCTCCACCTGCATGCTGTGCCGGTGGTGCGCGGGCTGGCCGATGCGCGCGATGAGCTGCACGCCCTTGTAGGGGTCATTGCGGGCCACGGTGTAGCCGCGAGACTTGAGCTCCTTTTCCACCAGGTCCACGAAGGCCGGCTCGCAGGTGGTGCCATCGCGGTCGCCCAGCACGAAATCGGCCAGCGGGTGTGGGCTGTCTATCTGCAGCCGTTCGTAGGCGTTGTTGGGCATGGAGTGCAGGTTCAGGTGCCAGACGGCGCCGAATTGCGCATGCGCCCGGCCGATGGCGGCCGCCAGCGCTGCATGGTAGGGCTGGTAGCAGCGCGCAATGCGTGCCTGCACCTCGGCCACCGTGAGCTTGCGGTCGTAGATGGGTGTGGTGGCGTTCACGTTGCGCCAGATGAGGCCGTAGCCCAGGCGCGTCTTCTCGCCCGGGGCCAGCGGCTCGGGCCAGGGCGCGTCGAGCAGGGCCGGGTCCAGGTCGTCGAGCGTGCGGTTGGCATCGATGTAGCTGCGCGGGAAATGCGCTTGCAGCAAGCTGGCGCCCACCTCGGGCGCGGCCTGCCACAGGGCTTCGACATGCGTGTCTTCGGCCGCGCGCAACAGGGAACGGGGTAGGGCATGGCCAAAATCCGCAGGGTAGGCGGTGCCGCTATGCGGCGAGTCGCAGACCAGGGGAATGGCCGGGCCGACCGGCGCGTGCAGGGTGAAGGCAGGGATTTCCGGGTGCAGGTCCATGCGCGTCATTCCGCCGTCAGCTTGGCGACCTTGGCCACGCGCGCGTAGCGGTCCAGTGCCTGGCGGATCTGCACGCCGAATTGCGCGGGCGTGCCCGGGATCAGCGTGGCGCCGGCCTCGTCCATCTTCTTGATGAAGTCGGGGTGTTTCATGGCCGCGTGGATCGCCTGGTTGAGCCGGTTGACCACGGGCGCGGGCGTGCCCGCCGGTGCCACCACGCCGAACCAGCCGCCGGCACCCATTTCCTTGAAACCCAGGTCGCCGTAGGTCGGCACATCGGGCAGCAGGGGCGAGCGGGTCTCGGAGAGCACTGCCAGCGCCCGCAGGCGCCCGGCCTTGATGTGCGGCAGGGCCGAGGGCAGGTTGTCGGTGATGCCGTCGACCTGGCCTGCCACGGCGTCGTTGAGCGCCATGCCCGCGCCCTTGTAGGGAATGTGCAGCAGCTCGATCTTGGCCAGGCTGGAGAAATGCTCCACGTTGGCATGCCCGAGCGAGCCCGTGCCCGGCGATGCGAAGTTGTACTTGCCCGGGTTGGCCTTGGCCAGCGCGATGAACTCCTGCATGGTCCGGGCCGGGAAGTTGGCGTTCACTGCGAACACGCTGGGCACCGTGGCCACGTTGGAGACCGGGGCGAAATCCTTCACCGGGTCGTACTTCATGCGGCTGCCATAGGCGGCCGCGTTGGAGCCGTGCGTGCTCATGGTGGCCATGCCCAGGGTGTAGCCGTCGGCACGGGCCTTGGCCACCTGTTCCATGCCCAGCGAGCCGCCGGCGCCGGCCTTGTTCTCCACCACGATGGGCTGGCCAAGCTCGCGCCCCGCGAATTCGGCAATCAGCCGCGCCGCCAGATCGGTCGAGCCGCTGGGTGCGAAGGGCACAATCAGCTTGATGGGCCGGTCCGGGAACGCGGCTTGCGCATGCACCGCGCCAGCCAGCGGTGCCAGGGCCAGGGCCAGCAGGGCGGCCCGGCGGTTGAAGGAGGAAGGGAGGAGGGTGCTTGCCATGGTGTGGGGGTTCTCTCGGTGGCCAAAGGGTGCTGGCAGTCTCTGGCGAACAGCGCTCACCCGCAAACGACAGTCCGGCATTCCTGTATTACCATTGGTCATACACCATCCCTGCCTTGCTGCCCCATGCGCCTGCATTCGCCATCGATGTCCGAGCTGCACGCGTTCGTTACGGTGGTGCGCACCGGCAGCTTTTCGCGCGCGGCGGACGAGCTGTGTGTGACCCAGGGTGCCATCAGCCGGGCGGTGGCGCGGCTGGAGGGCCATTTCGGCAAGGTGCTGCTCAAGCGCAGTTCGCAGCAGATGCTGCTGACGGAGTCGGGCGCACAGTTGCTGGCTGCCGTGCGCGAGCCGCTGGCGGCGATCGAGGCGGCCAGCGAGGCCCTGCGCGTAGGGGCGTCACGCACCACGGAGCTGGTGCTGTCCGTGGTGCCCACCCTGGCCAGCGTGTGGCTCGTGCCGCGCCTGCCGGACTTCCAGGCCCGGCACCCGGATGTGCGCCTGCGCTTCGTTCCCTACCGCAAGGACGAGGATTTCTCGGGCCCCACGCCGCATGCCGCCATCCTCACCGGGTTGGGTGCGGCGCAGTGGCCGGGCTGGGAGTGCGACTACGTCATCGGCCGCGAAGTGGTGCCGGTGTGCCACCCCGCGCGTGCCGCCCGGCAGCGCTGGCAGCACCCGGCGGACCTGGCCGCCGAGCCGCTGCTGGCCCATTCCACCTCGCCCGGCAATTGGGCGCAGTGGCTGCGCGCCGTCGGCGCCACGGGCGCCGAGCCCGAGCTGTCGACGGTGTTCGACCAGGTGTCCATCCTGGTCCAGGCGGCCATGGCCGACATGGGCGTTGCACTGGTGCAGCGCTGCCTGGTGCGGGCCGAGCTCGATGCGGGCCGCCTGGTCACGCCGTTCGACCTGCCGATCACCCTGCAGCGCGGCTACTTTCTGTGCCGCCTGCCCGGGCGCCGGGCGGCTGCAGCCAGCCTGCCTGTGTTTCGCCAGTGGCTGCTGGAGATGGCGCGCGAGGACATTGCCGCCATGCCTGCGTGATCGGGGCGCCGGAGGCCCCAAAGCGCAGCCAGAATGCAAAAAGCCCTCGCAAGAGGGCTTTTTTGCAAGGTGCCAGCCGCAGCCGGCCCGTGGCGATCTGGCGATCAGCCGCCCTTCTTGGAGCGCTTGCCAGGGTTCTTCTTGCTGCGCGTGGCGACGCCGCGCTCCAGGCTCACGCGCTGGCCGCGACCTGGGGTGGCCAGGTTGTAGCCGGGCACTGGCGTAGGGCGGGGGGTGCGCTTGCGGTCTGCTTCGGTGACGATCTTGTTGCCCATGGGAATTCTCTGGAAAAGATGGTGGAAAAACGTGTATTAGGCCATAGGTCGGGCCCGGTGCCGAAAATGTGCTTTATTCCGCGCCCACGACAGGGTGGTTGAAACGCCCTATTTATCGGCAAACCGGGTGGCGAAAGCCGCCCCATGGTCGGTCGACAGCGCCTCGCGGCAGTGGTGCGGCAGCACGAAACCGCGGCCCGCATCCTCCACGGCCTTGGTGCGTATCACCGGCGGTTGTGCCCGCACGCCGCCGAAGATCGTGGCAAACGCCACGTCGGCCGCATCGCGCCCGGTGCCAAAGCGGATCAGCCCCATGGGAATGGCCGTACCCGAGGGGTCGAACAGGTACCAGCGGTCGCCCAGGTAGGCCTCTACATAGGCGTGGAAGTCGGGCGGGCCCAGGGCGGGGTCGGCGCCATAGTCGGTGCCGGTGGTGAAGCGTGCGGGGATATTGATCGCGCGGCACAGCGAAATCATCAGGTGGGCAAAGTCGCGGCAAACCCCCACCTGCTCGACCAGGGTGTCCACGGCCGAGGTGTTGGAGTTGGACGTGTTGGACGTGAACGCCACGTGCTTTTGCACCCAGTCGCGGATCGCCTGCACCCGGCTGTGGCCCTGCCACAGGGCGCCGAACTCGTTGAGCGCCAGGCGCAGCAGCCGGTCGGACTGGCAGTAGCGGCTGGGGTAGATGTAGCCCATCACCTCCTGCGGCAGCCGCCGCACGGGCACTTCGGCCAGCTGCATGGGGTCGGTGCGGTGGTGGGTGATGTCCACCGTGGCCGAGTACGCCACGCTGAGCGGCCCAGGTTCGCCATGCAGGCGCAGGTAGCGGTTGCCGGTGGCCGGGTCGGTGTGGATCTGCTGCGGGATGTTCTGGTTGATCACCAGGCGTTCGTTGCTGACGGCCTGACTGGGCGTGTGCGCGGCGTGGATGTTGAACACGAAGTCGGCACCGTACTGGTCGATCTCGTAGTGCAGCTCGATCTCCAGCTCCATGCGCACCCGGGTGTTGGCCATGAACGGTGCTGCGGTGGCCTGCATGGGCGCAGTCTGCATGCCTTGCGACTGCTGGAGGTGGTTGGCAGCAGGTGTGACCGCAGCAGGCGACTCGTTGGCCGCTGCCAGGGGCAAGGGCGCCGTCATCGGGTTGAAGGGCGGGGCCATGGAAGAAGACGATTGCGCGAGCATGAAGTGAGCCTCTCTGGTGGGTGCAGCTCTGCCAGGCGCTGTGCGCCTGACCTTGGGCTTTGCGTGGCCAGTGCAAGGCAACCCCTGCACACCGCTGCCATTGCAGGATAGGCGTTTACCCGGGTGTTGTATGTAGGCTGAGAGCCTGTTGCCGTGGTGACCGGCACCGACAGCTGCGTCTTTACACAATCGGGGCTGGGAGGCCGCGCTGGCTCAGCCCAGTGCGAAGGCCTCGCGCAGCGCGCTGCAGAACATGCTGCTGCCGCTGATCGACAGGGTGACGGTGGTGCGCGCCGGGCCGGGCGTGCCCGGCTGCACCGCAATGGTGCCGCTGGCGTCGTCGAATGCCAGGTCCAGGGGCGTGGCCACCTCCTGCACGGCAGAGAGGTCGTAGTCCCATTCACCGCCCTCGTCGGCCGGGCCGCAGCCGCCGGGAAACTGCGCATGGGCCCAGGCCAGCACCTGTGCGACCTCGGCATGCAGGGCCGCCAGCTGCGCGGGGGCCACCGCAGCCATCGCGTCGAACGTGCCGGTGCCCTCGAAGTCTTCGCTGTAGTCGAAATCCAGGTAGTGCAGGGGCATGGCGTGCGGTCGGGGGCAGGGTGGGGCCGTGCATTGTCGCGCAGGGCCGGGCGGCAGTTCCTAGAATGGTCGGCTTCGCTTCTCCAAGGTCTTGCGTTCCATGCCTGCTGCCAGCACCGATGCCATCCTGCACATCAACGGCCTGTGCTTTGCCTACCCCGAATGCCCGTTGTTCCAGGGCCTGGACGCCCGCTTGCCGGCCGGCACCACGCTCGTGCTCGGCGCCGACAGCAGTGGAAAGACCAGCCTGCTGCGCCTGTTGGCGGGCGAGCTCGCCCCTGACGCCGGCCAACTGGTGCTGCAGGGTGTGCCTTTGCACGCCTCACCTGCCGCCTACCGCGCCCAGGTGTTCCAGGGCGACCCGCGCTCGGACGCGCTGAGCGAACAGGTGGCGCAGGACTGGCTCGCCGCACTGCCCGCCCGCTACCCGCAATTCGATGCGGCGGCGCTGGCCAGGCACATCGAGGGCTTCGGGCTGCAGGAGCATCTGCACAAGCGCTTCCTGATGCTGTCCACCGGCACGCGGCGCAAGGTCTGGACGGCCGGGGCGCTGGCCTCGGGCGCGGCGCTGACGCTGATCGACGAGCCTGTGGCTGGGCTCGACAAGCCCTCGGTGCAGTACCTGCAGCAGGCGCTGGCCGCCCTGGCGACCCAGGCGGACCGTGCCCTGGTGGTGGCCCACTACGATGCGCTGGTGGGCGTGCCCTGGCAGGCGACCATCGCGCTGCCTGACCGGTAACCCTGGCCGAACAGGATCGTTTTCCAAGCCCTAAACTGGGGTCTGTGCCGCCAATGCGGCCGTTTTCACCGGAAACTCCCATGGACGCCCTTCTCTTCGCCCCTGTCGCCGTGGCCATCGCCCTGACGCCCGGCCCCAACAATTTCTGCGGCCTCAACAACGGCATCCGTGCCGGTGTGGGCGCAGCCCTGGTGGGCACCCTCGGGCGCGCGGCGGCGTTTGCGATCTTTCTCACCGTGTCGGCCGTGGGCCTGGGGGCCATGCTGCTGGCGTCCGAAGCCGCCTTCACTGCCGTGAAGTGGGTGGGCGCCTGCTACCTGTTCTGGCTGGGCTGGCGCGCCTGGCGCAGCCGCGAGTTCAATGGCCTGGAGGTCGTTGACGGGGCAGAGGTGGCTGCGAGCGCGGCGCCGGTTCGCCTGTGGTCGCTGGTCACGCAGGAGTTCCTCCTGGGCATCACCAACCCCAAGGCCATCATCCTGTTCGCGGCCATCTTTCCGCAGTTCATCGATCCGGCGCAGCCGGCGGCGCGCCAGTTCCTGGTGCTGGGCAGCGTGTACCTGGTGGCCGAGTTCGTCGCCACGGCGGTCTATGCCGCCGGTGGCCGGCAGATCCGCCGCTTCATCCGCACCTCGCGCGGGGTGGTGCGGCTGAACAAGGCCACGGGCGGCTTCTTCATGGGCGCGGGCGGTCTGTTGCTGGCCACCAACCGCTGAAATGAAACACCCCCTGAGCCGCTTCGCGCCTTCACCCCTCTCTCGTCTCGCCGCGCGAGTCGGGAGGGGGACGCCCCCGGTGCGGCGGGGCGGCCCTTGCACGGGGGCACTGGCTTGGGCCGCGCCAGTTTCATGCGATGCGGGTGGCGCGCAGCGCCATGGGCAACTGAATTGCGTTTCGGCCTTGAAAACGCCGTAAAGCGAGGGTAAAGGCGGGGTAAATCCCTTTGCCTGCGCGCCGGAGTGTCGCGGCGCATGGCTACCATAGCCACGATTCCACCTGTTGCGTCCACCATGCCGTCCCTCCGTTTCCTGCCTGTGTCTCCGCGGTCCCTCTTGCGCCAACAGGGGCGCGCCCTGTGGTGGGTCGTGCTGCTGGTGCTCATGGCGGCTGCTGTGGGTGGCGGGCTGTGGTGGAAGCAGCGCCAGGCGGCGCCGGCCCAGGCCGATGCGTCTGCGGGGCGCGGCGGCCCGGGCGGCCCTGGCGGCCGAGGACCGGCACGCTTCAGTGCCGGCGGCCAGACCCAACCCGTGTCGGTGGGCGTGGTGCGGCGCCAGGACGTGCGGGTGCAGGTCAATGCCATCGGCACCATGAGCGCACGCGCCACGGCCGTGGTGCGCGCCAAGGTCAGCGGTGAGCTGATCCGCCTGCACTTCAAGGAAGGCGAGGAGGTCAAAGCCGGTCAGTTGCTGGCCGAGATCGACCCGCGCAGCTACCAGGCATCGCTCGGCCAGGTGCAGGGCAACCTCGCGCGTGACCAGGCCCTGCTCAAGAACGCGCAGCTCGACCTCCAGCGCTACCAGGACCTGCTGGCCAAGGATTCCATCGCCAGCCAGCAGGTGGACACCCAGGCCGCCCAGGTGCGGCAGCTCGAAGGCACCGTGGCAGCCGACCAGGCCCAGGTGGACGCCGCCAGGCTGCAGCTGAGCTACACGCGCATCACCGCGCCCATCGCCGGGCGCCTGGGCCTGCGCCAGGCCGACCGGGGCAACGTGGTCGGCCCCTCGGACGCCACGGGCATCGTCACCATCAACCTGGTGCGCCCCATCGACGCGGTGTTCTCCGTGCCCGAGGCGCACCTGGCGCAGATCAACCAGCGCCTGGCCCAAGGCGCCGAGCTGCCCGTGGAGCTGTGGGACCGCGAGCAAAAGCGCCGCCTGGCGCGTGGCCGCCTGGGTGCCCTGGACAACGCCATCGACGCGACCACCGGCACCATCAAGGTCAAGGCCAGCTTTGCCAACGAGGACGGCACGCTGTTCCCCAACCAGTTCGTGAACGTGCGCCTGCAGGTCAATCTGCTGGAAAACGCGCTCACCGTGCCCGGCACGGCCATCCAGAACAACTACGTCTACCTGGTGCAGCCCGATGGCACGGTGACGCAGCGGCGCATCCGCGTCGGCGTTGCCGATGGCGACCGCGTGGCGGTCGAAGGGGAACTCAAGGACGGCGACCAGGTGGTGGTCGACGGCATCGACCGCCTGCGCGAAGGCGCCAAGGTGGCCGTGATCGATTCGGGCGCTGCCGCCCGCGCCGACGAGGCTGTGCAGGAGGGCGGCGCGCGCCGCGCCGCGATGCGCAACCTGACCCAGGAAGAGCGCGACAGGTTCGCCAAGATGACGCAGGAAGAGCGCCGCGCCTTCTTGCGCAGCAAGCGCAACCAGCCCGGCGCGGCCGGACCTGCAGGGGCAGCCAGCGGGACGGTGGGTGGCGAGCCCGCGACTGCGGCACCGGCGCCTGCCGCATCGGCCGAAGGCGGTGCCCCTGGCGGTGAGCGCCGCCCCGGCATGTCACCCGAGGTGCGCGCCCTGCTCGACAAGATGAGCCCCGAGGAGCGCCAGAAGCTGCAGGCCATGGCGCCCGACGAGCGGCGTGCCTTCATCGGCGGCAAGATGCAGGCGGCCGGCATGGCGGCCCCTGGCGCAGCGGCCTCGCGTTGACGCGGCCCCGATCACCTTGAAGCGGGCACCGCCCCCATGAACCTTTCGCGCATCTTCATCCTGCGCCCCATCGCCACCTCGCTGCTGATGGTGGCGCTCTTGATCGCAGGCCTGCTGGCCTACCGGCTGCTGCCCATCTCGGCCCTGCCCGAGGTGGACTACCCCACCATCCAGGTCACCACGCTGTACCCGGGCGCCAGCCCCGACGTGATGACCTCCAACGTCACCGCGCCGCTGGAGCGCCAGTTCGGCCAGATGCCGGGCCTCGCGCAGATGTCCTCCACCAGCTCGGGCGGGGCTTCGGTCATCACCCTGCGCTTTGCGCTCGACATGGCCATGGACGTGGCCGAGCAGCAGGTGCAGGCGGCCATCAACGCCGGCAGCAACCTGCTGCCGAACGACCTGCCCATGCCGCCCATCTACAGCAAGGTGAACCCGGCGGACGCACCCATCCTCACGCTGGCCATCACCTCGCCCTCGCTGCCCGTGATCCGCGTCAACGACCTGGTGGAAAACCGCCTGGCGCCCAAGCTCTCGCAGGTCAAGGGCGTGGGCCTGGTGGCCATCGCGGGCGGGCGGCGGCCGGCCGTGCGCATCCAGGTCAACCCGGTGGCGCTGGCGGCCGTGGGCATGACGCTCGAAGATGTGCGCGGCGTGATCGCCTCGTCCAACGTCAAGCAGGCCAAGGGCGGGTTCGACGGGCCTGCGCGGGCCTCGACCATCGATGCCAACGACCAGTTGCAGTCGGCGGCGGAGTACCAGAACCTGGTGATCGCATTGCGCAATGGCGTGCCGGTACGCCTGAGCGACGTGGCCGCCACGGTGGACGATGCCGAGAACACCCGCCTGGCCGCCTGGGCCGGCACGCCCGACACGGGCGCGCGCGCCGGTGTGATCCTCAACATCCGCCGCCAGCCCGGCGCCAACGTGATCGAGACGGTGGACCGCATCAAGGCCCTGCTGCCCCAGCTGCAGAGCACGCTGCCGGCTTCGCTGGACGTGCAGATCCTGACCGACCGCACGGTGACGATCCGCTCGTCGGTGAAAGACATGCAGATCGAGCTGGCGCTGGCCATCGGCCTGGTGGTGGCGGTGATCTTCGTCTTCCTGCGCAGCGCCTCGGCCACGCTCATCCCCAGCGTGGCGGTGCCGCTGTCGCTGGTGGGCACCTTCGGCGTGATGTACATGGCGGGGTTCTCGATCAACAACCTCACGCTGATGGCGCTGACCATCTCCACCGGCTTCGTGGTGGACGATGCCATCGTGATGATCGAGAACATCGCGCGCTACGTGGAGGAGGGTGAGCACCCGCTGCAGGCGGCGCTCAAGGGCGCCAAGCAGATCGGCTTCACCATCATTTCGCTGACCATCTCGCTGATCGCCGTGCTGATCCCGCTGCTCTTCATGGGCGACGTGGTGGGCCGGCTGTTCCACGAATTCGCGATCACCATGGCGGTGGCCATCCTGATCTCGGCCGTGGTCTCGCTCACGCTCACGCCCATGCTGTGCGCGCGCCTCTTGCGCCACACGCCCGAGGAAAGCCATGGCCGGCTGTACCAGGCCACGGGCCGCTTCTTCGATCGCACCATCGCCCAGTACGGCCGCGCGCTGAACTGGGTGCTGGGCCACCAGGGGCTTACCTGGATCGTCTTCATCGCCACGCTGGCGCTCACGGTGCTGTTGTACATGGTGGTGCCCAAGGGCTTCTTTCCGGTGCAGGACACGGGCACGCTGCAGGCGACCACCGAGGCCGACCAGTCGATCTCGTTCGCCGCCATGGCCGAGCGCCAGCAGCAGCTGGCCGAGCGCATCCTGCGCGACCCGGCGGTGAAAAGCGTCTCGTCCTTCATCGGGGTGGATGGCGCCAACACCACGCTCAACACCGGCCGCCTGCTGATCGACCTGGTACCCCATGGCGAGCGCGACAGGGCGTCCACCGTGGTGCGCCGCCTGGCCGACGACACGGCCGACCTGCCCGGCATCCGCCTGTACGCCCAGCCCGTGCAGGACCTGACCATCGAAGACCGCGTGGCGCGCACGCAGTACCAGTTGCTGATCTCCTCGCCCGATTCGGCGCAGCTGCAGGCCAGCACCGCCGACCTGGTGCGCCGCATGCGTGGCCTGCCGCAACTGGCCGACGTGGCCAGCGATCTGCAGAGCCAGGGCCTGCAGGCCTTCGTGCAGATCGACCGGGCCCAGGCCAGCCGCCTGGGGGTGACGGTGGCGGGCATCGACACGGCGCTGTACAACGCCTTCGGCCAGCGGCTCATCTCCACCATCTTCACCCAGTCCAACCAGTACCGCGTGGTGCTGGAGGTGGCGCCGCAGTTCAAGGTCGGGCCCGAGGCGCTGGCGAACATCTACGTCACCTCCACGGCCGGCAAGCCGGTGGCGCTGTCCACCGTGGCGCGCATCGAAGAGCGTCCCATGGCCCTGGGCGTGAACCACGTGGGCCAGCTGCCCGCCGCCACCATTTCGTTCAACACCGCGCCCGGCGTGGCGCTGGGCGATGCGGTCAAGGCCATCCAGGCCGAGCAGGCCGCCGCCAAGGAGGCGGGGCTGTTGCCGCTGTCGGTGGAGACCAGCTTCCAGGGCGCGGCGCTGGCCTTCCAGGCCTCGCTGTCGAACACGCTGCTGCTCATCCTGGCGGCGGTGGTCACCATGTACATCGTGCTTGGCGTGCTCTATGAGAGCACCATCCACCCGGTCACCATCCTGTCCACGCTGCCGTCGGCTGGCGTGGGGGCGCTGCTGGCCCTGCTGGTCATGGGGCTCGATGTGGACATCATCGCCATCATCGGCATCGTGCTCTTGATCGGCATCGTCAAGAAGAACGCGATCATGATGATCGATTTCGCGCTGGAGGCGCAGCGCGACCAGGGCCTGCCCGCGCGCGAGGCCATCTACCAGGCCTGCCTGCTGCGCTTTCGCCCGATCCTGATGACCACGCTGGCAGCCTTGCTGGGCGCGCTGCCGCTGATGCTGGGCACGGGCGTGGGCAGCGAGCTGCGCCATCCGCTCGGGGTGACCATGGTCGGCGGCCTCATCGTGAGCCAGTTGCTGACGCTGTTCACCACGCCGGTGATCTACCTGACCTTCGAGAACGCGGCCGAGCGCTGGCGGGCACGGCGCGCGGCCAAGGCGGCACATGCCGAGGGAGCGGTGTGAGCCTGTCCACCCCCTTCATCCACCGGCCCATCGCCACCATGCTGCTGACCATCGGCCTGGCGCTGGCAGGGGCGGTGTCGTACTTTCTCTTGCCCGTGGCGCCGCTGCCGCAGGTGGACTACCCGACCATCTCGGTCTCGGCCAGCCTGCCCGGCGCCAGCCCCGACACCATGGCCGCCACCGTGGCCACGCCGCTGGAGCGGGCCCTGGGGGCCATCGCGGGCGTCAACGAGATCACCTCGCGCTCCATACTGGGCAGCACCTCGATCACGCTGCAGTTCGACCTGGGCCGCACGGTGGACAGCGCCGCGCGCGACGTGCAGGCGGCCATCAACGCGTCGCGCACGCTGCTGCCCACGGGCATGCCCAGCAACCCCACCTACCGCAAGGTGAACCCGGCCGATTCGCCCATCATGATCCTGGCGCTCACGTCCGACTCGCTCACGCGCGGGCAGATGTACGACGCGGCCTCCACCGTCATGGCGCAAAAGCTCTCGCAGGTCGAGGGCGTGGGACAGGCGTCGATCAGCGGCGGTGCGCTGCCCGCCGTGCGCGTGCAGCTCGACCCGCTGCGCCTGGCGGCCAACGGCGTCTCGCTGGAGCAGGTGCGCGCGGCCATCACCAGCACCAACGCCAACCGCCCACTCGGCTCGGTGGAGCGCGAGGACCACTACTGGCAGGTGACCGCCAACGACCAGGCCCGCGTGGCGGCCGACTACGCGCCCCTGGTGCTGCGCTGGAAGGACGGCAACGCCATCCGCCTGGCCGACGTGGCCCAGGTCACCGACTCGGTGCAGGACGTGCGCAACTTCGGCGTGGCCAACGGCAAGCCGGCCATCCTGCTGCAGGTGTACAAGCAGCCGGGCGCCAACATCCTCGAAGCGGTGGAGCGCGTGCGCGCGCTGCTGCCGGCGCTCAAGGCCTCCATCCCGGCCGCCATCGACATTGAGATCGTCTCGGACCGCACGCCCACCTTGCGTGCCTCGGTCAGGGAGGTGGAGAACGCCCTGCTGATCGCCGTGGCGCTGGTGATCATGGTGGTGTTTGTGTTCCTGCGCAATGCGCGCGCCACGCTCATCCCCAGCGTGGCGGTGCCGGTGTCGCTGGCAGGCACCTTCGGCATCATGTACCTGGCGGGTTACACGCTCGACAACCTGTCGCTGATGGCGCTCACCGTGGCCACCGGCTTCGTGGTGGACGACGCCATCGTGGTGCTGGAGAACATCATGCGCCACATGGAGCGCGGCAAGAGCGCGCTGCAGGCCTCGCTCGACGGCGCGCGCGAGATCGGCTTCACGGTGGTGTCGATGAGCATCTCGCTGATAGCGGTGTTCGTGCCCATTTTGTTCATGGGCGGCATCGTGGGGCGCTTCTTTCGCGAGTTCGCCATCGTCATGTCGGCCGCCATCCTGGTGTCGCTGCTGGTCTCGCTGACCACCACGCCCATGATGTGCGCGGTGCTGCTCAGGCAGCACCGCGCGCCCAGAGCGCCCAGCCAGTCGTGGTGGGCGCGCTTTTCGCGCTGGGTCGACCGGCTGCAGGAGCGCGGCCTGCGCGGCTACCGCCGCAGCCTGGCCTGGTGCCTGCGCCACCAACCCGTGGTGCTGCTGGTGCTGGCCGGCGTGGTGGCCGGCAACGTCTACCTGTACACCGCCATCGACAAGGGCTTCATGCCCGAGCAGGACACGGGCCGCATCTCGGGCTTCATCCGGGCCGACCAGGCCACCTCGTTCCAGGCCATGGAGCAGCGGCTGCAGCGCTTTCTGGCCATCGTGCAGGCCGACCCCGCCGTGGAGCATGTCACCGGCTTCACAGGCGGCTGGCAGCGCAATGCGGCCATGATGTTCATGTCGCTCAAGCGCGGGCCGGGGCAGGAGAGCTCCGAGGTGGTGATCAACCGCCTGCGCGAGCAGCTCAAGAACGAGCCCGGCGCGCGCCTGTTCATGACGCCCCAGCGCGACATCCGCATCGGCGGGCGGCAGAGCAGCGCCTCGTTCGATTACACCCTGCAAGCCGACGACATCGCCGAGCTGCGCACCTGGGAGCCGCGCATCCGCCAGGCCCTGTCGCAGCTGCCCGAGCTGGAGGACGTGAACAGCGACGTGCAGGACTACGGCCTGCAGACCACGCTGGTGATCGACCGCGACGCGGCCACCCGCATGGGCCTGACGGTGGCCACCATCGACGCCACGCTCAACGACGCCTTCGGCCAGCGCCAGGTGGGCGTGATCTACAACCCGCTCAACCAGTACCGCGTGGTGATGGAGGCCGCACCCCAGTACCTGCAGGACCCCGAAACGCTGCGCAGCTTCTTCTTCGTGAACAACCTGGGTCAGCAGATCCCGCTCACGGCGTTTGCGCGCATCACGCAGACCAACACGCCGCTGTCGGTCAGCCACGACCGGGGCACGCCGGCCAGCACGGTGAGCTTCAGCCTGGCGCCGGGCATTTCGCTGTCGCAGGCCACCGATGCCATCCACAATGCGGTGTCGGAGCTCGGTGTGCCGGTGGGCATCCGCGGCACCTTCGGTGGCACGGCCGGGGCTTTCCAGGACGCGCTGGCCGGGCAGCCCCTGCTGATCCTGGCGGCCATCATCACCATCTACCTGGTGCTCGGCATCCTCTACGAGAACCTGGTGCACCCGCTCACCATCCTGTCCACCCTGCCATCGGCCGGCGTGGGTGCGCTGCTGGCGCTGATGCTGTTCAAGACCGAGTTCTCGCTGATCGCGCTGATCGGGGTGATCCTGCTCATCGGCATCGTCAAGAAGAACGCGATCATGATGATCGACTTCGCGCTGGTGCGCCAGCGCGGCGGCCACGTGAGCGCCGCCCAGGCCATCTACCGCGCCTGCAACCTGCGCCTGCGCCCCATCCTCATGACCACCATGGCCGCCATCTTCGGCGCGCTGCCGCTGGCCCTGGGCCGGGCCGACGGCGCCGAGCTGCGCCAGCCGCTGGGCATCGCCATCGTGGGCGGGCTGCTGTTCAGCCAGGTGCTCACGCTCTATACGACGCCCGTGGTCTACGTGGCGCTGGACCGCCTGCGCGCCCGCGTGCTGCGCACGGCGCGCCGCTGGCGCAGCCAGCGCCCGGCGCAGGGCCCCGTGGTGGCGCTTCAAGGAAACGATTGATGCCTTCCCCTGTCTCCCCTTCCTTCTCTGCACGGCTGGCGCTCTCGCTGGCCGTGCTGGCCCTGCTCGGCGCCTGCGCCAGCCAGCAGGCCTACGAGCGCCCGGCCATGGACATCCCGCCGGCCTACAAGGAAGGCGGCGCCGCCGCCCAGGGCCTGTGGCAGCCCGCCCAGCCCGGTGGCGACCATGCCGTGCCCACGGCATGGTGGTCGCTGTATGGCGATGCCACGCTCGACACGCTGCAGCGGCAGGCGGCTACCGGCAACCAGGACATTGCGCAGAGCGTGGCCCGCCTGCGCTCCGCGCAGGCGGCAGTGGCCAGCAGCAGCGCCAGCCTGCTGCCCAGCCTGGGCGCCAGTGCCAGCAGCGCGCGCTCGCGCAGCGGCAGCGCGCTGCAGGCCGACGGCAGCAGCAATGCGCGCATCAGCACCAGCCATTCGCTGGGCCTCAACGCCAGCTGGGAGCTGGACCTGTGGGGCCGCATCTCGGGCACGGTGGACGCGGCACGCGCCAGCGCCCAGGCCAGCGCCGACGACCTCGCCGCCATGCGCCTGTCGGTGCAGGCCACGGTGGCCCAGACCTACTTTGCGCTGCGCGCCGCCGAAGCCCAGGCCCGGTTGCTGCGCGAGACGCTCGATGCCTATGCCCGCAGCTGGGAGCTCACGCGCAACCGCCAGGCGGCCGGCGTGGCATCGCTGGCCGACGTGGCCCAGGCCGAGGCGCAGTACAAGACCACCCAGGTGCAGTTGCTCGAATCCGAGACCAGCCGCACCCAGCTCGAACATGCGCTGGCCGCCCTGGTGGGCCAGGCGCCCGCCGCCTTCAGCCTGCCGGCCACGGCCGAGCTGCCGGCCCCGCCGCCCGTGCCCGCGCAGCTGCCCTCGCAGCTGCTGGAGCGCCGCCCCGACATCGCCGCCGCCGAGCGCCGCGTGGCCGCCGCCAATGCCCAGATCGGCGTGGCGCGCGCGGCCTTCTTCCCGGCGCTCACGCTCTCGGGCTCGGCCGGGTACCGGGGTTCGGAGCTGTCCAAGCTGCTGAGTGCGCCCAACCTGTTCTGGTCGCTCGGCCCGGCCCTGGCCGTGTCGCTGTTCGATGGCGGTGCGCGCACTGCCGCCGTGGAATCGGCCCGCGCCAGCAACGACCTGGCCGCCGCAAGCTACCGCCAGACGGTGCTCACCGCGCTGCAGGAGGTGGAGGACAACCTCACGGCCGCCACCGCCCTGGCGCAGGAGCAGCAACTGCAGACCGAGGCCCTGGCCGCCGCCCAGCGCGCGCTCGACGTGGTCAACAACCAGTACCGCGCCGGCACCGTGGGCTTTCTCAATGTCATCACGGCCCAGGCCTCGGTGCTTTCGTCGCAGCGCAGCCTGATCGATGTGAAGAACCGCCGCCTGGTGGCCGTGAACACCCTGCTCAAGAACGTGGCGGGGAACTGGGAGCCGCTGGCAAGGTGAGAGTGCTCACGGTGTGCTGCGCAATTCCTGGCCGGTGGCCGCCAGCAAACGCAGCCCGAATGCGCCCACCAGCAGGCTGGCGAGTCGGTTGAGCGCCGTGCGCTGGCGCGCATAGGCCGCTTGCACCGGCGCCGTGGCAAAGGCAAATGCCAGCAACAGGTGCCATGCGAGCGCATTGGCCAGCACCACCCCGACGGCCGCCATCAACAAGGCTGCAGAAGGCTGGGGCGGCAGTGCCGTGGCGAACACGCTGCCGAAGAACAGGGCGGACTTGGGGTTCAGGATGTTGGTGAAAAAGCCCAGCCGGAAGGCCGCCAGGAGCGATAGCCGCCCGGCCACCGCCGGTGCATCGCCGCCCTGGCTGCTCCACAGCCGCACGGCCACATGCAGCAGGTACAGGCCGCCCGCCACTTGCACCGCGATGCGCAGGTAGGGGTGTGCTGCAAAGACCGCGCCGATGCCCATCATCGCCAGGGCCGACCAGATCACCGCCACCGTGGTCACGCCAACCGCTGCGCAGCACGCAGCCCGGCGCTGGCCGCCGGCCGCCAGGTGGGTCACCACCAGGACATTGGCGCCCGGGGTGACCAGGACGACCCAGTGGAGCAAGGCGATGGCAAGCAAGGTGGGCAGCATGGTGTGGTTCCTGGTGGATGGTGCGCGGGTGGAGGATCTCTTGCGGGCCATCACGAAGGGGCGCCACAGACGCGATGGTATCCGCGGCGGCCAGTGCCTCAGGGCACGGTGCAGGTCGCATGGCGGCTGCGATGGAGCCGTCAGCCGGCATGGTCCGTGGAGGTGGCAACGCGCAAACCATCCCCCGTGCGAACGAGGTGGTAGGACTCACGCCATGTGGTGAGGATGCTGCCGTCGCCACGCAGCAGCTCCCAGGTGACCGTGGCCAGGGTGCTGCTGCAGCCCATGGCCACCACCTCCGGATCACTGAACCGGCATGAGCGGCAGCCTTGCTCCTGGTAGGTCGTCAGCACAGATTGGAAGTAGTCCGCGGTCTCTGCCCGGGTGCGGAAAGACCGCAGCTTGCCTTGCGCGTCCACCGACATGCAGGGCGAGGTGTAGCGCTGGGCCACGAGCGGTCCGTCGAACTCCCTGAAAGCCGCCACGAAAGCGTCAAAGAATTCCCGGACCTCGTGCTGCAGTGGGGTGGTGCTCATGGCAAGGCTTCTCTTGGTGCATTGTGGGGACTCGCGCCCGGTGGTGCTCCCGCTACGCAGGTCACCGCATGGCGGATGCTGGCCTGCGATGCCCCGGGCGACAGCGCCGCTTCCATCGCCGCCGCCGTTGCAGCGTCGTGCTCGCCCAGCCACTGCAGCGCCTTCTTCGGGCCTTCGTACCACAGGCCGCGCAAGGCGAAGTAGTCTTCCAGCAACGAGGTCAGCAGCCATGCGCGGCGGTAGTGGCCTTCGGCATCGCCGCGCTCCATGCGCGCCACCATCTTCCAGGCCCAGGATCTGCGGGCGTGGGCCTCATCGGCAGGCAGCGCGGGTGGTCCTTGGGCGAACAGGGCTTGCAGTCCTTGCAGAAAGCGGTCGGCCTGCTGTGCGCGCTGCACCAGCACCACGCTCTGGCGCAGCTTCAGGAACTCGGTGGCGGGCTGCTGCAGCAACACCGATTCGGGGTAGACGAATACATCGAGAAAGACGCCGTCCACCACCCGCGTATCGCGGCCCGTGTCCTCGCGCGGGGCGAAGGCGGCGATGTCGCAGTCGCTGTCCTGGTCCTCGCTGCCGTTCGCGCGCGAGCCGTAGAGCAGTACCGTGTGCGCCCCGCCGTCCTGGACCAGTTCGTCGCGCAGGGTGCGCAGCCAGGGTGTCCAGGTAAAGGCCGTGGGCTGGTGGTGTGCGGTCATTCTGCAGATCCTCCGCGCGACCTCGCCCCTTC
This sequence comes from Acidovorax sp., assembly GCF_034519795.1. Classification (GTDB taxonomy): domain Bacteria; phylum Pseudomonadota; class Gammaproteobacteria; order Burkholderiales; family Burkholderiaceae_C; genus Acidovorax. Next base: position 173,446 of record NZ_JAXHOB010000020.1, on the reverse strand, counting down.
GGTCAGGATCCAATCCCGGAACGCCGCGAACGCCGGCAGGTCCAGCCGGTCGGGCCGGTAGCACAGGTAGTGGCCCTGGTCCACGCGGATGGGGCTGCCGCAGGGGGCGAGCAGCGAGCCCTCGGCAAACTCCTTTTGCACCAGCAGGGCCGGCACCAGCCCGATGCCCAGGCCGTTCAAGGCGGCCTGGATCAGCGCCGAATACTGGGCGAAGCGCGGGCCGGCCAGGGTCTGCACCTCGGGCACGCCGTGCTGTGCGGCCCACTGCCGCCAGGCCGTGGGCGCGCCCTCGTGGTGCAGCAGGGTGTGGCCCAGGATGTCGGCCGGCTGGGCAATGCGGTGGCGCCCTTCGACCAGGCTGCGCGCCACGATGAGCACGAACTCGCGCCCCGCGATGTACTCGGACACCACGCCCGGCCAGCCATCAGGCCCGTAGCGGATGGCGGCATCCACACCGGCCGGTATGCCGTCGCTGGGCTCCAGGTGGCGGCTGAAGCTGAGCATCACGTGGCGGCTTTGCTGGCTGAAGGCCGGCAGGCGCGGGATCAGCCATTTGGTGAGGAAGGTGGGCACGCTGGCCAGCGTGAGCAGGCCCGCGCCCGCGTCGCCCGAGCGGGCCTCGAAGGTGGCCGCCTCGATGGCGCGCAGCCCGCCCGAGATCTTCTGCCAGTACACCCGCCCTTGCGGTGTCAGCTCCACCCCGCGGCCGTTCTTCTGCAGCAACTGGCGGCCCAGAAAGGACTCCAGCCCCGCGACCTGCTTGCTCACGGCGCTGGCCGTGATGCACAGCGCGCCCGAGGCCAGGGTAATGCTCTGGTGCCGTGCCACGGCGTCGAAGGCCAGCAGCTCCTGGATGGTCGGGCAGTCGCGTTTCATATCCGGGTTTGATGAAGGCCGTGTGAAAAACGTTTTCCAATTGCTCAGCTGTCCTCATCCAGGTTTCACCCATGATGGGGCGGTCTCTCCCTAGAATTTGGCCAGTGCTGCGGCATGCCTTGTGGCGGACAGTAGCGCATCCGGAAAGTGTGCCGGTGATTCTGACATGGGAGACAACAACGTGGTTCGCGGTATTTCCCTCCTCTACGGCCTGTACCTGCTGCTGCCCATCGCGCTGCTGGTGGTCGGCAGCGTGGGCGGCAACTGGACCAACACGCTGCTGCCCACGGGCACCACGGGCCAGTGGTACCTCGACCTCTGGCAGGACACCTCGTTCCGCAAGGCCTTCGTGAGCAGCCTGCTGGTGGCCATGGCGGCCTGCACTATCAACACCGTGCTGGCGCTGCCGCTGGCCTATGCGCTGTACCACGGCGCGCGGCGTGGTGGTGGGCTGGCGGCGCGCGTCGTGAGCGCCATGCCGGTGGCCGTGCCGGCCATCACCCTGGCCTTCGGCTACATGGTGGTGTTCAACACCGACCTGGCGCCCTGGCTCGGTTCCATGCCGCTGCTCATCGCCGCGCACGCCATTCTCACGCTGCCCTACCTCACCAATACCCTGCTGGCCGATCTGCGCCACCTCGACCTCTACCGGCTGGAGCAGGCCGCTGCCACGCTGGGCGCCTCGGGCTGGCAGCAGTTCAGCGGCATCGTGCTGCCCAGCCTGCGCCAGAGCCTGCTCAGCGGCCTGGTGATGGTGGCCGCCATCTCGGTGGGCGAGTTCGGCGTGTCCAACCTGCTCACCAGTTTTCAGAACCGCACCTACCCCGTCGTGCTGCTGCAGGCCTTCTATGGCGCCACGGGCTTTGCCTGTGCCGCCACAGTGATCCTGCTGGTGCTGGCGGGTGCATCGGCCCTGCTGTCCTCCTCCCTCGTCAAAGCCCGCCCATGAGCCTCGTCCTCGACAACGTCAGCTACCACTATCCCGGCAGCACGCACGGCCTGCACGAGGTCTCCCTGGACGTGCGCGCCGGCGAGCTGGTGGCGGTGATCGGGCCCAGTGGCTCGGGCAAGTCCACGCTGCTCCAGCTGGTGTCGGGGCTCACCACCGGCCACTCGGGCCGCATCGTCTTCGGCGGGCAGGACATGTCGGCCACGCCCGTGCACCAGCGCCGCATGGGCATGGTGTTCCAGAGCTATGCGCTGTTCCCGCACCTGTCGGTGCTCGACAACGTGGCCTACGGCCTCAAGCTGCGCAAGGTGGCCGTGGACCAGCGCCACCGGCGCGCGCAGGAGCTGCTCGACATCGTGGGCCTGGGCAGTTACGCGCAGCGCGGCATCGGCCAGCTCTCGGGCGGGCAGCAGCAGCGCGTGGCATTGGCACGCGCTCTGGCCATCGACCCGCTGGCGCTGCTGCTCGACGAGCCGCTGTCGGCGCTCGATGCCTGCGTGCGCGGGCACCTGCGCGACGAGATCCGCGCCATCCAGCAGCGCTTTGGCGCCACCACGCTGCTGGTCACGCACGACCAGGAGGAGGCCCTGGTCATGGCCGATCGCGTGGCCATGCTCAAGGACGGGCGCCTCTTGCAGATCGCCACGCCGCGCGCGCTATACGAGCAGCCTGCGAGCTGTGCGGTCGCTCAATTCGTGGGCCTGTCCACCATCCTGCCCGGCAAGGTCAGCGCGCCGGGCCGGGTGGATTTGGGCTTTGCCGAACTCCACGCCCATACGGGCGGACGCGCTGTGGGCGCCGCACTGTACGTGATGGTGCGGCCTGAGCACATGCGACCCGATCCGGCCCCCGGCAGCGTGAACCGGCTGCAAGGGCAGTGCGGCGCCCAGCGCTACCTGGGCGCACTCACGCGCTACGACTTTGCCGTGCCGGGCGCAGACAAGCCTTTTCTTGCCGAGTCGGCTGTGCCGGCTGTCGAGGCGATCGCCATCGCCCCTGAGCACATCCGCCTGCTAGACCACTGATGTCTTCCTTACCCCTCCCAACCCGAACCCGAGGAGTCTTCACCATGCACCGCAGACAACTGATCCAGGCCGCCGGCGCTCTGCCCCTGGCAACGCTTGCCGCCCGCAGCGCCTTCGCCTTCGATGGCCCCGAGCTCTATGCGGGCGAGAAGGCCCTGTATGCCGAGGCGCAGAAGGAAGGCCTGTGCGTCTCGTTCGACACGGGCCCCGAGTGGGCCAACTGGAAGTCGCTGTTCCGCGACTTCAAGAAGCGCTACCCCGAGATCGAGCTGACCTACAACGACATCGGCTCGGCCGCCACCGTGGTGGCGCTGGAGAAGACCCGCCGCCGCCCGCAGGCCGACACCGCCTACTACTTCGCCGCGTCGGCGGTGGATGCGGCGAAGAAGGACGTGGTCGCTCCCTTCAAGCCCGTCAATTTCGACAAGCTGCCACCGGTGTTCCGCGAGGCCGAGGGCCGCTGGTTCACCATCCACACGCTCAACATCGCCTTCCTGGTGAACAAGAAGCTGGTGAAGAACGTGCCCACCGGCTGGGCCGACCTGCTCAAGCCCGAGTTCAGGAACACCGTGGTCTACCTGGACCCGCGCTCCACCGGCATCGGCCAGGTGCTGACCTTTGCCGCAGCCTACGCCAACGGCGGCGGAGTGGACAACGTGCAGCCCGGCACCGACTACCTGGGCAAGCTGCATGCCGCCGGCAACGTGCTGCGCGTGGAGGGCACCACGCCCTACGCCAAGTTCCTGAAGGGCGAGATCCCCGTCTGGATCAGCTACGAGAACGACGGCCTCAAGGCCAAGCATGTGGACGGCATGGGCGATGCGGTCGAGGTGGTGATCCCCAAGGAGGCCAGCGTGGCCGCGCCCTATGCCATCAGCCTGGTGAAGAACGGCCCCAACCCGAATGCCGGCAAGCTCTGGCTCAACTTCATCATGAGCGAGGCCGGGCAGACACTGTTCGCGCAGGGCTTCGTGCGCCCCGCCGTGCCGGGCACGCCGCTGTCTGCCGACGTGGCCGCGAAGATGCCGGCCGCGCCGCAGATCCGCCCGCTCGACGTGGTCAAGGCTTCCGAGCGCAAGGCCGAGGTGGACCGCCTGTGGGCCCAGGCGGCCCTGGGCAACAAGTAAGCAGGCCCTCGCGCATGCGACGCTTCGGCGCCTGGCCCGCATGGGCTTTCATGGCGCTCTTTTTTGCGCTGCCGCTGGCGGCCTTGCTGCCCGAGGCGTTTGGCGATGGCGGCAGCGCCTTTGCGCGGCTGTTCGGCAACCCGCTGTTCCTCGGTGCGCTGCGCAACACGCTGGCCCTGGGGCTGGCGGCGGGCGCGGTGTCGGCGCTGGTGGGCGCCTGCATCGCCATCGAGCTGGCACGCCAGAGCCCGTCGCGGCGCCAGTGGATGATGACCTTGCTGGGCCTGCCGCTGGCCTTTTCGGGGCTGGTGATCGCCTATGGCTTCATCCTGGCCTTCGGGCGCGCGGGCTTCGTCACGCAACTGCTGGCGGGGCTGGGCGGTGACCCGGCGGTGATCGGCAGCTGGATCTACAGCGTCTCGGGCCTGGGCGTGGCCTATGCCTACTACCTGATCCCGCGCGTGGCGCTGTCGCTGTACCCGGTGTTCGCCAACCTGGACCTGCGCCCGGTGCAGGCCGCGCGCACGCTGGGCGCGTCGCGCGCGCGGGCCTTTTGGGACACGGTGGTGCCCGAGGTGCTGCCCTCGGTGCTCTCCAACGCCTGCATGGTGGCCGCAATCGCCATGGGCACCTACGGCACGGCGCTGGCGCTGGTGGGCACGCAGCTCAACATCCTGCCGCTGATGTTGCTCGCGCAGGTCAGCGATGGCGGGTCGGATTTCGCGGTGGCGGCGGCCTTGTCGCTGGTGCTGATGGTGGTGTGTGTGGTGGTGATGGGAGTGGGCGATGTCTTTACGCGAAGGCGCGAGCGCAATGCAGGCCATTGAACGGCCCCTGCAGGCCTGGCCGGCACCGGCGGTGCAGGCGCTGCAGCGCCTGGCCGCCAGGCAGCAGGGTCCTTCACGCCACCGCCAGCCGGTGGCCGTGATCGGGCCCGGCGATGCCAACGAGGCCGAGTGCGCCGCTGCCCATGCCGTGGCGCACGCATTGGCCGGGGCGGGCATGGTGGTGATCTGCGGTGGGCGCGGCGGCGTCATGGCGGCTGCATCGCGCGGGGCCAGCGAGGCCGGGGGAATTGCCGTGGGCATTCTGCCCGAGGACGACGACTCCCAGGCCAACGGGTGGCTGAGCGTGGCGGTACCCACCGGCATGGGCGAGATGCGCAATGCCATCATCGCGCGCGCCGGCGTCTGCCTGGTGGCCATCGGTAGCAACATGGGCACCTTGTCGGAGATGGCCATGGGGCTCAAGTGGGGCAAGCCAGTCTTCGAACTCTACGGCGGCGTGCAGTTGCCGGGGGTGGTGCCGGCCAGCGATGTGAACGATCTGTTGACCAAGGTGCTTGGCTGCCTGCTGGGATAAAAGTGTGCGGTGCCCAGCCTCTCAATCGCCAGCCTCCAGCACCACGCCCAGCGCATCCTGCAGCGCCCATAGCGTGTCGTCGCTGAGTGCCGCCACGAAGACCCGCATGCCATCGCTCCATTCCACCAGGCAGGCAGCATGCCCGGGCTGGACGTAGGCGCGCATTTCGTTGACGGTGCCCACATGGCGCCACCGGGCCTGCAGCGCGCTCTCGGTGCCGGGCCCGGCCAGGCCCGAGGCGGCATGCGGCAGCGCCCCGCCGAAGGTGCACTGCCAGACCAGCATGGTGGCGATGAACTCCGAGCAGCCCTCGCACACGCGGTACCACTCCGTGGCATCGCCCGTGGTGGTGAGCCATACCGGTGGATCGTCGCCTGCCGCGGCGCTGCAGTCCACGCCGTAGTGCACCACGTCCTGGTTCTCTTCGAGGAAGACGAGCTTGCCGTCCTGCACGCTCCAGTCGGCCGGCGGCAGGAACTGGTCGTACACCGTGGTGAAGTCGCGCGCGTTGCCGGCCAGCAGGTAGAACTCGCGCAGGGCGCGCGGTGCGGTGAGGCCCAGGGCGTGCTCGGCCTTGGTGATGGCAAGCGGGTCCACCGCATCCGTGGGCCTGAGCGCGCGGCCCAGCATCTGGAACAGGTCGGGGTAGGGCAGGTGCGGCATGGGGGCGGGGGTGGTCATGGCGAAGGCACCATGGTGCCAGACCCGCGCGCCAGTCCACGCGCCACGCGCTCGGTGGCGGCCTGCAGGTAGGCGCGCAGGCTCTTCGGCTCCAGCACCTCGAACTCCACATCCAGCGCCAGCAGCCAGTACACCAGCGTGGCTTGCTGGTGCGAGCCGCAGGCCAGCACACACCGCGTGTCGTCCAGCGCCTCCAGTACGCCAGCCGAGGGCGGTATGCGCCGTGCCATGGTGGCATGCGGCTGGTGCAGCACGATGCGCGCCTGCTGCGGGTACTGCGTCAGCGCCACCGAGCGCGAGACATAGGCCCGCAGGTCGCCGCCCTCCGGCCCGGCGCGGGGCGCGAAGTGGCTGCCGGCCACGGCGTCGCCCGCAATGCGGTCGATGCGAAAGCTGCGCCAGTCGCTGCGTGCCGGGTCCCAGGCCACCAGGTACCAGCGCTGGCCGGTGTGCACCAGGCCTTGCGGCTCCACCGTGCGCTGGCTGGCCTGGCCCTTGCCGTCCAGGTAGGCGAAGTCCACACGCAACTGGTCGCGGCAGGCCGTGGCCAGCACCGAGAGCACGGCGGCGTGCACCGTGGGGCCTACGTGCTCGGTGGGCAGGATGGCCGAGCGCAGCGCGTCGATGCGCTTGCGCAGGCGCGCGGGCATGACCTGTTCGAGCTTGACCATGGCGCGCAGCGAGCTTTCCTCCACCCCGCCCACGGTGCCGGCCGTGGCCAGGCGCAGGGCAATCGCCACGGCCAGCGCCTCCTCGTCGTCGAGCAGCAGTGGCGGCAGGGCCTGGCCGGCGCGAAAGGCATAGCCACCGGCCACGCCGCTGCTGGCGTGGATGGGGTAGCCCAGTTCGCGCAGCCGGTCGATGTCGCGGCGCAGGGTGCGCGGGTGGATTTCCAGGCGCCCGGCCAGTTCGGCGCCGGCCCAGTGGCTGCGGGTCTGCAGCAGGGAGAGCACACGCAGGAGGCGGGAGGACGAAGACAACATGAAACAACTGTAGCTCTTATTGAGGGCGGAATCTGTCCGCAATCGATCCTACATTGCATCCACGTTCACGGCGCAGTGCCGAAGCGGATTGAACCCTCAACCAACCACGTCAAGGAGCCTTCCATGTCCATCGTCCTCTACTGGCACCCCATGTCCAGCGCCACTCCCATCGCCAGCGCGCTGGTCGAACTGGGTATTCCCCACGAGCGCATCGCGCTCGATCTGAAGGCCGGCGACCAGCGCCGCCCCGCGTTCCTGGCCCTCAACCCGAATGGCAAGGTGCCGAGCATCACCGTGGACGGCAACCCCATGTTCGAGGCGCTGGCCATCCACTTCTGGCTGGCCGGCCAGTACGGCGTGGAGCGCGGCCTGTGGCCCAAGGAGGGCACGCCCGAGCGGCTGCAGGCCATGTCCTGGGCCACCTGGGCCTATGTGACTTACGGCACCGTGCTGGTGCGCCTGCAACTGGCCACGCAGGGCGACGCGGCACTGCGCAGCGACGCCTGGGCAGATGCCGCGCGCAGCGGCCTGGACCAGTTGCTGGCCCTGCTCGATGCGCGCCTGGCCGCACAGCCCTGGATGCTGGGCGCCGACTACTCGCTGGTGGACCTGATCGTGGGCTCGGTCATCGGCTACAGCGTCTACATCGGCGCGCCGGTGGCCTCGCACCCGCATGTGCAGGCCTGGTTGGACCGCGTGCAGGCGCGGCCCGCCATGCAGCTCAAGGCCGATTGATCACAGCAGCAGGAACGCGGCGGCTGCCACTGCCGTGGGTGCCAGTGCGCCGAGCAGCAGGCCGCCTGCGCCGATCGTCTCGTCGGCAAAGCCGCGTTTGAGCAGGGCCACGCCGGCCGGGTTGGGGGCATTGGCGATCACGGTGAGGCCTCCCCCGGCGACGGCACCGGCCACCAGCATGTACTTGGCGGGGTCGGAGATGCCTTCGATGAGCGAGCCCAGGTAGGTCAGCGCCGCGTTGTCGGTGATGGCCGTGAGACCCAGGGCGCCGGCAAACAGGGCCAGCGGCTGCAGGCCCGCGACGATGGGCTGCAGCCACCATTGCTGCATGCCGCCCAGCACCACCAGCCCGGCCAGGAAGAAGCCCACCAGCAGGGCCTCCTTGATGATGAGCGGGCTCTGGTGCCGCTCATACGCCTGGGTATAGCCCAGGAACATCAGGAACAGGCCCAGGAACACGACGGGATGGTGCGCGAACAGCACCACTCCGGCCAGCAGCGCCAGGTGCACGGCCACCACGGTGGCAGGCACTGGTGCGTTCTGCATGCCGGCGTCCGCTGCCGCCGGGTCGTTGGCGGCCCGCAGGTGCTTGCGCAGCACCACGGCGCAGGCCGTTGCGTTGACCAGCACGGCCAGCGCGGCCTTCCAGCCGAAGGTGGCCAGCATGAAGGCGCTGTCCCACTGCCAGGTGGTGGCCACCATCAGCACCGGGGGGGCCGCATAGGAAGTGAGCGTGCCGCCGATGGACACGTTGACGAACAGCACCCCGAGCGCCAGGTACTTCACGGGCTCGGGCACGGCCGGGCGAAAGATCTGCGGCGCCAGCATGAGCGCCGCAATGGTCATCGCGGCGGGCTCGGTGATCAGCGAGCCGAGCAGCGGCACGGCGGCCAGCCCGAGCCAGGCGGTGGCCAGCGGGGTGGGCACGGGCACGAGGCGCGCGATGGCATCCACTGCCGCCATCACGGTGCGCAGCACCGGGCGGGATGCGGCGATCACCATCACCACGAAGACGAACAGGGGCTCGGTGTAGTTGCGCGATTCGGCGTAGTCCAGCGCCTGTGCGCCACCTGAAACGAAGGCCATGGCCAGCACCAGCACGATGGCCCAGAAGCCGAAAACCACCTCCACCTCGCCCAGCAGATGGAACAGCCCGGCGTGGCGGGGATAGCGGTGGGAGAGGCGTTCGAACTGTTTGGCAGCGAAGGTGTGGAGCAGGGCAATGCCGAAAAGGCTGGCCGCAATCCATTGGATGGCGTGGGAATGCATGAAATCCAGTCGCAAAAAAGCCGCGTGGCGGCCCGACCGACGCATGAACCTGCCATGCCCCTGCGGCATGTACACCCAGCGCCGATTTTACCAGAGCGCGTGCACGCGGTCCGGCACCGACTTTACATGGCCTTGAACAGGTGCGCGTACAGCCTGCTCACGGCCAGCTTTTCGGGCCGGCCCGAGAGGGCCAGGTGCAGCTTGCCGGCCTCATCGCGCGTCACGGTGGTGATGGCGCTGGCGCGCACCAGGGTGCTGCGGTGGATCTGCCAGAACACGCTGGTGTCGAGCTGCTCCGTGAGCTCCTTGAGCGGCGTGCGGATCAGGAACTCGCGCGCGGCCGTGAGCACGCGCACGTACTTGTCGGCGGCCTCGAAGTACAGCACCTCGGCCACCGGCACCATGTGGATCTGGCTGCCGCTGCTGGCCTGGATCAGCGTGAGCGGCGCTGCGGCCACGGGAGGGTTGGCAGGCGCCGCAGCCGCGACCCCGGGGGCTGCCAGCAGATGGCGCAGCTGGGCCATGGTGGCTTCCAGCGCGCTGGCCGCAGGGGGCCGGGTGGCCAGGGCCTGCTGCAGCTTCTGCACGGTTTTCTGCAGGCGCGCGGCCTGCACGGGCTTGAGCAGGTAGTCCACCGCCTGGGCCTCGAAGGCCTGCACGGCGTACTGGTCGTAGGCCGTCACGAACACCAGGGCCGGGAAGGGCCTGTCCGCAGGCCAGGCATCGGCCAGCTCCACGGCGGCGTCCAGCCCGCTCTGGCCCGGCATGCGGATGTCGAAGAACAGCACCTCGGGCTGCAGCGCCAGCGCCTGGCGCACGGCCGACAGGCCATCGCCCACGGTGGCGGCGATCTGCAGCGCCGGCCAGGCGCGGGCCAGTTCCTGCTGCAGCGCTGCCGCCAGCAGGGGTTCGTCTTCGGCGATCAGGGCGCGCACGGTAGGGGTGTTCATGCCGGGCTCGTAGTCAAGGGAAAGGTGATGGTGGCGCGGGTACCCCGGGGCGCATGGGCGGCCAGCGCAAACTGCCCGGCCTCGCCATGCAGCGTGGCCAGGCGCTCGCGCACCTGGGCCAGCCCGAAACCGGTGCCCGGCGCCGTGGACGCGGCGGGGCGCGCGGCGTCCAGCCCGGCGCCGGTGTCGCTCACCTGCAGCACCAGCAGCGTTGTGCCCGCTGGGCCCGCCTGCGTGCGCGCCTGCACGGTGATGTGCCCGCCCTCCACCTGGGGTTCCAGCCCGTGGCGGATGGCGTTTTCCACCAGTGGCTGCAGCAGCAGCGGGGGCACGGGCACCTCGCGCAAGGCCTCGGGCAGGTCCAGCGTGTAGGCCAGGCGCGGGCCCATGCGCACGGCCATCAGCTCCAGGTAGTCGGCCAGGCGCTGGAACTCGTCGGCCAGCGGGTGCTGGGTGCTGCGCGACGCGCTCAGCGTGGCGCGCAGGTAGGCGATCATGCGGTCCAGCATGTCCTGGGCGCGCGCCGGGTCGGTGCCGATCAGCATGCGCAGGTTGGCCAGGGTGTTGAACAGCATGTGCGGTTCGAGCTGCGTCTCCAGCAGCTTGAGCTGGGCTTCGGTGGCCTGGCTGCGCACCTCGGTCATGCGCGCCTGCATCCAGGCGCTCTTGCCGTTCACGTAGAAGTAGTAGCAGATGACGGTTCCCGCCACCACGGTGATACCGATGGAGATGCGCAACTGTGCGCGCCCCGCACTGCCCCATGACGAGGCGCCGCACAACCAGTCCGCCAGCAGGGTGCCGCCCAGGTAGCCCAGCACGATGCCCACCAGGGGCAGCGCGAAGCCCGCAATGCCCTTGGGCCAGCCGAACTCCTCGCTGGAGGAAAACAGGTGGCGGCCAAAATCGACCAGCGCCCAGGTCAGCGTGCCGATGGCCAGCGAGTAGGTGGCTGGCAGGTAGTAGGGCTTGTCGGGCCGGAAGGCGTACTGGATGCCGGAGACCGCCAGGCAGAAGGCCAGGGTCTGCAGCAGGCGCTGCAGCTTGTCGAGCCAGTCGATCTTCATGGCGCGCCGCCGTCCCTGGAGTCAGCGGCCATTGCCGTCGCGCTGGCGCAGCAGGCGCTCGCGCTCCTTTTGCACCATGCGCTCGCGCAGGCCGCTGCCGGTGCCCAGCACGAACACCGAGACACCGTGCAGAGCCAGCCCCAGCCCCCAGCCCAGCAGCGGGTACACCGACCAGGGGCGGTGGCCGAATCCGTAGCGCGACATGGAGAACACGACCAGGTTGACCACCACGTACAGGACGGCATGCATGTACCAGCCGAGCTTGGCGCCTGCGCGTTTGCGGGCGAGTCGCTCGATGGCTTCGGGGGTCAGGGGGGCGGTCATGGTTGGGGTGATTCTAGGAGGCTGTCGGACTTGGAGCGTCGAAAGCGAAAATCGGCCTCAGCGAGGACAGTTTTTGCCGGATTTGCAGCCCCATAGCCAGGCCATGGGGCAAAAGGCGGTGAAAAATGGACCGCTGCGGCCGATTTGCAGCCGACGATTTCCAAGTTCGACAGCCTCCTAGGCCGCAGCGTGGCGTAGTTAGGGGGCCTTGGCCTGCACGGGCGCAGGCGCCCGCAGGTGCTGCTCGAAGTAGCGCACGATCTGCGTGTCCACCGCGCGCATCTGGCCACGGTCGAAGCCGGGCGGGTCGCCCAGCAGGCGCACGGCGAGCTCGGACATGTGGGCAAGCGGCGGCTGCGGCGAGAGCAGGGCCCCGTGGCCTGCGTCGGGCAGGGCGGCCAGCACCGTGCAGCGCCCGGCGCAGGCCTCGGTCACCCGGTCGCTGTGAAAGCGCGGCACCAGCCACAGGTCCTTGCCCGCGGTGATCAGCGCCAGCGGCACCCGGGGGCGGGCCAGCGATTCCATGTCGAAGTCCGCTGCGACCGGCACCCCCGACACCACGGCGGCGATGCGGGGTTCTTCGTGCGTGTACCAGGTGGCGTCGTCATAGCGCTGGCGGATCACGCCCAGCGCCACGCTCTTCTTCACGCCGTCGAGGAAATTGCCCTTGAGCTCCGTGAGCAGTCCCACGCAGGTGGCGAAGTCGTCGGCGATGTTCGCCTCGCAGTGCTGCCGGTACCGGGCCGGGGACCAGCGCCCGCCCGCCAGGCTCAGCGCCGTGTGGCCGCCGGCGGACATGCCGTACATGCCAACCTTGTCAAGCGAGAGCAGGGGCGCCAGCGCAGCGTCCTTCGCGATGGCGTCGATGGCGCGCGAGACTTCGGCGGGGCGCTTTTTCCAGCTGTCGGGCCCGGGCCTGGACGGGTCTTTGGCGTTGTCGCCTGCATGCTCGGGCATGGCCACCACGAAGCCTGCGGCCACCAGTGCGCGCGCCAGATCCGAGTACACCCAGGGGTTGCCACCCGAACCGTGCGAGACCACCACCAGCCGGCCATTGCCTGCCACCGGCGCGCCCTGCCAGGCGAGCTGCAGCTGGAACGGGCCGCGCTGCAGGGGCTGGTCGGCGGCATTGCTGGGGTAGTAGACCGTCACCGGGCCGTCGCCGTGCAGTCCGGCGATCTCCCGAAGGCCGACACCCGCCTGTGCCAGGCCCGCCGACAGCGCCAGCAGGCCTGCGAATGCCAGATGGAGGGGGTTGTGCATGGCGCGCTCCTCGGCCCGTGTTCAGGGGCGGTTGTGGTTCTGGGCAATCCGGTCGCGCTCGGATTGGACCATGCGTTCGTGCCAGTGGGAGCCACCGGCCAGGAAGAACACCACCATGCCGTGCACCAGCAGGCCGATGCCCCAGCCGGCGAGGGGGAACACCGCCCAGTGCCGGCCGCTGGACAGCGACAGCGATACCAGCAGCAGGTTGACCAGCACATACACGGTGGCATGGATGAACCAGCCCAGCTTGGCGCCGGCGCGTCGGCGGGCCAGGTTTTCGATGGGGTCGCTCGACAAGGGGTAGCGGTGGGACATGGTGGATCTCCTGGAAATGGTGGTTGTGGGTCGACGGGGGATCAGGCTGCGGCGTGGGCGGTGGCTTGCGGGGCCAGGGCCATGCGCCACAGGCGGGCCGAGCGGGCGATGAACAGGCCGTTGAACACGCCGTACAGCGCTGCGATCTGCAGATCGAAGGTGGCGTCGTGCGCCAGGGCCGGCTGCATGGCCAGCTCGATGCCGACCAGGTACTTGGTCAGGAAGATGCCCAGGATCAACAACAGCGGCAGCGGGCTGCCGGGCAGCTGGAAGCTGCGCGAGGCGGCCAGGTAGCGCGCGCCGGTCGGCGCGGCGGGCCACCGCGCCAGGGTGAGGGTGGCCACGACGGCGGCCGCGGCCAGCCAGGCGGCCAGGGCACCCAGCACCTGGCCGGAGCTGCCGAAGGCCGACACCAGGCCATAGGCCGAGAACAGGGCCATGGCCACGGGCATCACGGCCACGCGGGTCAGGCTGGCGCTGCGATCTACGAGTTGGCTGCCGCCCAGGGCGAGGAGCCCGGCGAGCAGGCCCCAGACCCAGGTGGGGGTCTTCTGCAGGACGGTGCCAATCGCTTCGGGGTGGTGGATGAGAAGGTCGATGACCATGGCGTTGCTCCGGTGCGGGGGACGAAAAGTAGGCGGTGGTGGGTGGTCAGGCGATGCCCAGCTGGCGCCAGAGCCACTGGCCGAGCAGGCGGTCGGGCAGCAGGGTGAAGGCGCCCGCCACGAGGCAGGAGCCCACGTAGGTGCCCTGCATGATCCGGCGGTGCGCCATCACGTTGCCGTGCACCAGGAAGTAAAACGACAGGGCGATCAGGCCCAGGGTGATGGGGATCAGCAGGTGGATGACGCCAAAGCCTGCCAGGCGCGGGCCCTTGTCGCCGCTGATGAACACGGCCGATACGGCGACCATCACCATCAGCGTGACCCAGGCGTAGCCGGCGGCGCGGTGCAGGCGGGGGCGCTGGTCGCGGCTCCTGCGGGCCCACAGGGCCAGCGGGCCGATGGCAACCGCAGCCAGCGCGGCGGCCATGTGGATGGCGATGACGGGGGTGATCTGCATGGTGGGCTCCTGGGGTCAGGTTTCAGCGGTGGGCGTACTGTGCCGATCCCCTTGCGGGCCTGCCACGGGGCTGCGATGAAATGCGCGGGCGAGGGAGCGAAATGCAGCGGACCGGAGCCAAGTGCAGGTGTCTTGGCGCCGGCCGGGAGCGGTCGGCAGGGATAATCGGCAGCTTTTGCCGGCCCTGTGGGCCATAAGGACGCACGCGTGGACCTCGTTTTGCTGGCCAAGGCCGCCCTCATGGGTGTGGTCGAAGGCCTGACCGAATTTCTCCCCATCTCCTCCACCGGCCATCTGATCCTGGCAGGCTCCCTGCTCGGCTTCGACGATGCCAAGGCCAAGGTGTTCGACATCGCCATCCAGACGGGCGCCATCTTCGCGGTCATCCTGGTCTATTGGCAGAAGATCCGCGCCACCCTGGTGGCGCTGCCGCGCGAACGCAGCGCCCAGCGCCTGGTGCTCAACGTGCTCATCGGCTTTTTGCCGGCGGTGGTGCTGGGCCTGCTGCTGGGCAAGGCCATCAAGGCGCACCTGTTCGTGCCGGTGGTGGTGGCCAGCACCTTCATCCTGGGCGGCTTCATCATCCTGTGGGCCGAAAAGCGCCCGGCTGCGGCCACGCGCGTCCACGAGGTGGACGACATGACGCCGCTTGATGCCCTCAAGGTCGGTCTGGTGCAGTGCCTGGCCATGGTGCCGGGCACCAGCCGCAGCGGCGCCACCATCATCGGCGGCATGCTGCTCGGGCTGTCGCGCAAGGCGGCCACGGATTTCTCGTTCTTCCTGGCCATGCCCACGCTGATCGGTGCCGGGGTGTACAGCCTGTACAAGGAGCGTGCACTGCTGTCCGTGGCCGACATCCCGATGTTCGCCACCGGGCTGGTGTTTTCGTTCTTCAGCGCCTGGCTGTGCGTGCGCTGGCTGCTGCGCTACATCAGCAGCCACAGCTTCGTGCCGTTTGCCTACTACCGCATCGTGTTCGGCATGGTGGTGCTGATCACGGCCTGGGGTGGCTGGGTGCGCTGGGCCGAATAGCGGGCACGCCCCAGCCATGCAAGGGCCACGAAGGTGATAAGCTGTAACTTGTGAGTAGCGCTGTCCTGCAGCGCCCACCCTGCTTTCGCTTGGCCAATAGATGATCCTTGCCCCGGGACTTTCGCCACATGACGCCAGATGAGCCAGAAAGATTGCTCCGCCGTGCCAGGCATACCGACTGGTCCAAGGAAGAGTTGCTTGAACTGATCACGAAGAGTGCGGGCGCTACCCTGGCCGCAGTGGACCGGGGCCTGCAGATGGTCTACGTGAACGAGGAGTACGCGCGCTGGTTCGGCAGCACGCCCGAGCGCCTCGTGGGCAAGACCCTGGTCGACCTGTACGGCGAGAACGACTGCGCCCGCTTCATGCCCTTCGTCGAGCGCGTGCTCGGCGGCGAGCGCGTGCAGTACCAGCGCCTGCTGCGCACCCCGTACGGCTTCGACGAATGGCGCACGATCTGCCTGACCCCATGGCCTGCGCGCAATGGCGTCATCGACGGCTTCATCACCACAGCGCTGGACGTGCATGAACTGCAGGTCACCATGAACGCCTTGCGCGCTGCCAACCAGCGGCTGTCGTCGCACATGGAGAACAGCCCTCTGGCGGTGATGGAGATGGACCAGGACCTGCGCCTGCTGCACTGCTCGCAGCGGGCAGTGCAACTGATGGGCTGGCTCCCCGTGGCGCACCTGGAAGGGCGCTCGCTCACCCAGCTGCTGGGCCACACCTCGGACGAAGGCCTGCACGAGGCACTGCAGCGCTTGCAGGAAGGCCAGGAGGCGCAGAACCGGGCAGAGACCTCCTTCACGCGCGAGGACGGCTCCGAGGTGCACTGCGAGTGGTTCAACTCCGCGCTGACCGATGCCGAAGGCCGTGTCACGTCCATCATGGCCCTGGTGCAGGATGTCTCGGCCAAGATCCAGATCGCGCGCCAGCAGCAGTACCTGGCCAACCATGACTCACTGACGGGGCTCTACAACCGTGCGGCGTTCCACAGCCGCCTGGAGCAATCGCTGGCCCGGGCGCGGCAGAACGCAGGCTCGGTGGCGCTGCTGTTCATTGACCTCGACGGCTTCAAGCGCGTCAACGACACGGAAGGCCACCGAACGGGGGACGAAGTGCTGCGCACGGTGGCCCAGCGGCTCGCGTCCATGGTGCGGGCGGGCGACACCATCGCCCGGCTGGGGGGCGACGAGTTCCTGGTCATGCTCGACCGCGAGGTCACGCGCGACGTGACCGATGGAATCGGCCAGCGCATCATCGACGCTCTGCAGGAACCCATGTGGGTGCAGGGCCGCGAGCTGCGCGTCGGTGCCAGCATCGGCGTGGCGGTGCATCCCCCGCTCGAAGGGGAGACCGACGCCCTCATGAACCGCGCCGACCAGGCCATGTACTCCGCCAAGCGCGCGGGCAAGGGACGGCTGCACTACGCCGAGCGCGCACTGCAGCAGACCTGAGCGTGCGTGTGCCTATTCAGCGGGCAGGCGAATGCTCTGCTGGAATTTGAAGAAATTGGTCGGGTCGTACTCCTGCTTGGCCTGCTGCAGGGTGGGGTAGGCAGGGCCCCAGTAGGCCTGTTCGAAATCCTGCAAGCTGGCATCGGGGTAGTTCTGGTAGACATGCCCGTTCAGGAAGGGCTGCACCAGCTTCATGAAGCCGGCCAGCCAGGCCTCGGTCTGCGCGCGCTCGGCCGGATTGCGCCAGAACACGTCCACCACCAGGTCGGCATCCACGCGGCGGTGGATGAAGGCGCTGGCCTCGATGGGATAGCGGTTGATGGCGCCGCCGTAGGGCTCCAGGTAGGCCAGCGACCACTGGTTGGGCGAGGTGAGGAAGTAGTCGATGATGGCCTGCCAGTCCGCCGTGGTGAGCGGGCGGCTGATGTAGCCCGAAGCCTTGCTTTCGGCAATGCCGTCGGGCAGGTTGTCGGGCAGCGAATAGGGGTGGTCTTCGAGCCAGATGTTCATGTCCGGGTAGGTGCCGGTCTGGTCCACCAGCAGCTGGGCGCTCGGGATTGCCATCAGCGGGGCAATCGCCTGCAGGCCGGCCTCGCGCGTGCCGCAGAACATGCCCTGCACCATGGCCACCGGCTTGCCGCCGTAGTAGCCCAGGTTCATCATGTAGCCCAGGGCATCGGGCGCGCCGCTCTGCATGTAGCGCTGCTGCATCATGGTGAGCACGTTGGCGGCCTCTGACATGTCCCAGCCGATGGACCAGGCCCACACCGTGTCCAGCGGCACCATGCTGTAGGTGACCTGCAGCAGCACGCCGAAGTTGCCTCCCGTGCCCCCGCGCATGGACCAGTACAGCAGCGGGTTTTCGCTCTCGCTGGCCGTCACGATGCTGCCGTCGGCCAGTGCCACGCGCAGGGATTCCACCATGTCGCTCTGGATGCCGTAGCGCCGCGAGGTGTAGCCGTAGCCCCCGCCCTGCACGAAACCGCCCACGCAGACGCTGCCGCAGGCGCCGGTGGGCACGTGCCAGCCGGTGTGGTTCATGGCCCCGTTGAAGTGGTCGAAGTCGGTGCCGGGCCGCACGTACACGCGCTGGTTCGGCGGGTCCAGCACCACGCCCTGGATGTCGCTCAGGTCGATCACCATGCCGTTGTTGACCGAGTAGCCGGCCGTGCTGTGCCCGCCGCAGCGCACGGCCACGGGCACCTTGTACTTGCGTGCCACGGCCAGGCATTCGAGCACGTCGTTCTCGACCGCGCAGTAGACGATGATCTTGGGGAACGACTGGAAGGCGGGGTTCGATTCCTGGCGGGCCGTGTCGTAATCGGGGCTCGACGGCAGCACCACCCGGCCGACCAGCATGTGCTCCAGGTGGGCCAGCGACTCCAGCGCGATCGCGGTTTCGGAGGCATCGCCGGTGTCCCCCGCGGCATCGGCTGCCGAGGCGGCAAGGGCATGGAATTGCGCGACACGCGCAGCTTTGGCAAGGCGGGCGGGACTTTTGCGATGGGCCATGGCACAGGATCCGTAGAGAGTTTGCGAGGCCTCCTGTGTAACGGAACGCTCCGCGTTTGACCAGCAATGGATTCCCCAGGTACCCGCAGGGCCTGGCGATCCTATGCCGACGAAAGTGCCAGGTCCCCGGTGTTGCGCCGCAGGCAGAACTTGCCGCTTTGCTTGCCGCTGTACATGGCGGCATCGGCGAGCTTGAGCAGGCCGGCAGCGTCGCTGCTGTCGTCGGGGGCGATGGCGTAGCCGACGGTCAGGCCCACATGGACCTGGATGTTCCCCAGCGAGAAAGGCAGGCGGAAGGCATCGAGCAGCTTGAGCCCCAGCTCCTGCGCCTGTTGGACGCTTCCCAGGTGCCCGGCCATCACCACGAACTCGTCGCCGCCCAGGCGCGCGACCACGTCGCTTTGCCGCACATGGCCCTGCAGGCGGCGCGTCACGGCCACCAGCAGCTCGTCGCCGACATCGTGGCCGTGCTGGTCGTTGACGGGCTTGAAGCCGTCCAGGTCCATCATGTAGACGGC
The DNA here is from genome assembly GCF_034519795.1 of Acidovorax sp. GTDB lineage: Bacteria > Pseudomonadota > Gammaproteobacteria > Burkholderiales > Burkholderiaceae_C > Acidovorax. Next base: position 154,939 of record NZ_JAXHOB010000020.1, on the reverse strand, counting down.
CAGCAGGTCGCCCTTGCTGCAGCGGGGCAGGGCCGCCGCGAGGGCCATGTTCAGGCCGCGGCGGTTGGGCAGGCCGGTGAGCGGGTCGGTGTGCGCCAGCGAATGCATGGCATCGCGCTCGCGGTTGGCGTGCAGCGCCTCCAGCTGCAGGGCATGCGTGCGCAGGCCCAGCACGCGCATGAAGAGCAGCATGTCGATGGTGGCGCCGAACTGGAAGGAGTGCAGCGTCCAGAAGTTCACGGGCACCCAGCCGTTGATCACGCCGATCATCACCGCCGTGGTCACGAAGTAGATCAGCCAGGCCAGCAGCAGGCTGGTGCCCACGCCGTCGCCCGCGAGGGCCTTGCGCACCGCACCCGGAATGCCCATGAGCGCGGGCACCAGGCCCAGGATGCTGACGATGGCGGCGATGGCGCGCGTGCTCAGCACGTCCAGGCTGTAGGCCAGGCCCAGCAGCACGCACAGTGCGGCGCCGCAGCGCATGGCGCGCAGGAAGCGGCTCTTGGGCCGGTCGCCCGCCAGGGCCTGGCTGATGAACAGGAAGGAGCCGCAGGTCGCCAGCAGGGCCGACAGGCCCGCCGCATGCTCGGTGAACCACAGGCTGTTGCTCCACAGGTACTGCCGGCCGATGCCGAACAGGTGCAGCGAGAACATCAGGCTGCCCGTGATCAGCAGCGCGTAGAAGATGAACAGCGGCTCGCGCAGGCTGGTCCACTGGGCCAGGCTGTAGATCAGCAGGCACAGGGCCAGGCCGGTGAGCACGCCCTGCAGCATCTGCTCATCCACCGCCGTGGCGAGCATGGCGGACGATTTGTTGAGCGTGATGGGCAGGATCATGGCCGCCCGGGTCTCCACGCGCATCAACAGTTCGTAAGCCTGGCCGGGCAGGAACTCGAGCGCCACGGCGTGTGAGCGGCTTTGCAGCGGCCGCTGCGAGTAGGGCTGCAGGCTGCCCAGCACCACATGTTTCGTCACCTGGCCGGCACTGAGCACGTAGACGTCGATGCGGTTGAGGTCCGGGTGGTTGAAGTCCAGCGTCCAGCGGCCGTCGGAGGTGAGGTGCACCAACAGCGGGGCACGCAGCCAGATGGCGTCCGAGCGCACACCCAGCGTGGCGCCCTTGGACGGAGGGGGCACGAAATCGCCCGCGCGCGCCTGCACCTCTTCGAGCCCCAGCTGGAGCGTCGGGTCGGAGAGCATGGTCACGCCGGGCCACAGCTCGACGGAGGCCCTGCTGTCGTGCAGCACCAGAGGCTCGGCGCCGTGGGCCTTGCCGGCGCCCGCCAGCATGCCCAGCAGCAACACCCAGGCTGCGACCACCCAGAACCTGCGCAGTGCGGCCATCGGGCGGGCGGTGGGTGGGGGGGCCAGGGCTTGCTGCATGGTCAGGATGCGAGTGCCACGGGGCTGTCGCCACGCAGCAGGCAGTGCTTGCCGGTCTGCTTGCCCCGGTACATGGCGGCGTCGGCTTTGCTGATGAGTTCGCGCACGTCCTTGCCGTCGAAGGGGGCCAGCACGTAGCCGATGGTCAGACCCACGCTCACGCGCAGGTTGCGCAGCGTGAACGGCTCGCGGAACGCTTGCAGCAGGCCTTCGCCGATCTCGCGGGCCTGCTCGGGCCGGGTCAGTTCGGGGGCCAGGATGATGAACTCATCGCCACCGGGGCGCGCCACCACATCGCTCTGGCGCCGCATGTTGTCCCGCAGCCGCTTGCCCACCGCCACCAGCAGGTCGTCGCCCACGTCATGGCCATGCGTGTCGTTGACGGGCTTGAAGCCGTCCAGGTCCAGCAGGAACACCGCCACCATGCGGTCGGCCGCGCACTGCTGGAGCGCCGAGTTCAGTGCGATCTGCATGCCGCGGCGGTTGGGCAGGCCCGTGAGCGGGTCGGTATGCGCCAGCGAGCGCATGGCATCGCGCTCGCTCAGGGCATCGAGCGTGGCCTTGCGCAAGGCCTCCGAGCGCAGCCCCAGCACGCGCAGGAAGAGCAGCATGTCCACCGTGGCGCCGAACTGGAAGGCATGCAGGGTCCAGAAATTCACCGGCACCCAGCCCTGGACCAGGGCCGCCATCAGCAGGGCGGCCGCGCCATAGACGGTCCACGCCACCAGCAGCGTGGCGCCGATGGGGTCTTTGCGGCGTGCGCGGCGCAGTGCGGCGGGCAGGCTCAGCAGGGTCGGCAGCATGCCGAACAGGCTCATGAAGAGGGTGGCCGCCTTGACGCTCAGCAGGTCGAACACGAAGGCCAGGCACACCAGGGCCGTGAGTGCAGCGCCGCCCTGCATGGTGCGGGCGTAGCGGCTGTGTGGGGCGTCGCCGGCCATCGCCTGGCGCAGAAAGAGGAAGGAGCCCACCAGCGCCACCAGGCCGAAGATGATGGCACCGTGCATTTCCATCCACACGCTGCCCGGCCAGAGAAACTGCACGCCGATGCCGAAGAACTGCAGGGAAAAGCCGGCGCTGCCCAGCACCACCAGCGCATAGCAGGCAAACAGGCGGTCGCGCTGGCCGACCCACTGGAGCACGCTGTACAGCAGCAGCCAGAAGGCCAGGCCGTTGAGCAGGCCCTGCAGCATCTGTTCGCGCAGCGCCATCTTCAGCCGGTAGGGTGCCTCGCTGAGCGTGATGGGCAGGATCATCGGTCCTGCGGTGCGCACGCGCACCAGCACGTCGTAGGCCTGCCCGGCCTGCAGGTTCAGGGCCAGCCCTGGCGTCCTGCTGGCGCCTGCGGTTTTGCCGGGCGCGCGCAGGTAGCCCAGCAGCGCCTGCTGCAGCACCTGGCCCTGGCTGGTCAGGTAGATGTCGACCTCCTGCAGAGAGCTGTAGTCGAGGTTGACGATCCACTGGTGCGAGGGGGTCTCGGGCACGGCCAGCGGAATGCGCAGCCACATCGCCTCCTTGTGCGTTCCGATGGAGCCCCCGCGGCGGGCCGGCTCCTCGAAGCGGTCGAGCCGGCGCAGCATGTCGCTGGCCGTGAGTTCGCGCGAGGCATCGGCCTGGAGGGTGATCACGCTCCAGGCGTCCAGGCTCTCGCTGTCAGGGCTGAGCACGAGCGGCGTGGCCGCATGCGCCGGCAGCCCCTGGAGCATGAGCAGGCCCAGCAGCGCCACGGCGGCCATCGCACCGAGGCGGGCCAGCGAACGCAGGAACCCTTGCAACACGCCCGTCGGGTGTCCACCGGGTGGGCCATGCGCCACCGGGGTGGCACCGGCAACGCAAAGGGGGGGGGCGCTGGACATGGTGGGCACAGGGCGGGGCGCGAGGTCGGTGGCGGCAGGCCTTGGTGGCTGGGGTCGACCAGTATGCCTGGGGAACAGGTCCCTATGCACGCAGCGTGCCGACCAGGGGGCGGGGCTCGTCAGGCGCATGGGGTTCAGGCCGGCAGCGCCACGCTGGCATCGTTGCGGATGAGGCAGTGCTTGCCGCTTTGCTTGCCCTGGTACATGGCGGCATCGGCCAGGCGGATCAGCTCGCGGGGCTCGGCGCCATCGAGGGGGGCCAGCGCATAGCCGATGGTCAGGCCCACGTGCATCTGCAGGTGGCTCATCCTGAATGGCTCACGGAACGCGTGCAGCAGCGCATTGCCCAGGTCCTCGGCCTGCTCGGCGCGGACCAGATCGGCGGCCATGATGATGAATTCATCCCCGCCGAGGCGCGCCACCACGTCGGTCTTGCGCCGCACATGGTCCTGCAGCCGGTGGCTCACGGCCACCAGCAGGTCGTCGCCCACATCGTGGCCGTGCAGGTCGTTGATGGGCTTGAAGCCGTCCAGGTCCAGCAGGTACACGGCCACCAGGCGGTTGGGCGCGCACAGCGAGATGGCGCTGCTCAAGGCCAGTTGCAGGCCGCGCCGGTTGGGCAGCCCGGTGAGCGCATCGGTATAGGCCAGGGCCCGCATGGCGTCGCGCTCGCGCAGGGCGTCGTCGGTGGCGGTGCGCAGGGCGTCGGTGCGCAGGGCCAGTACGCGCAGGAAGAGCAGCATGTCCACCGTGGCGCCGATCTGGAAGGAGTGCAGGGTCCAGAACGACAGCGGCGCCCAGCCCTGCACCAGACCGACCATCACGGCGGCGGCAACGAAGTAGGCGATCCAGGCCGCCAGCAGCGTGGTGCTCACGGTGTCGCCCTGGCGCACCCGCTTCAAGGCCAGGGGCAGGCTGATGAGCGAGGGCAGTGGCCCGAAGATGCTCAGGAAGGCGGTGGCCTGCCGGGTGTCGATCAGGTCGGTGAGGAAGGCGATGCCCACCAGCCCGCACAGCGTGGCCCCGCCTTGCATGATGGCCAGGAAGCGGCTGCGCGGATTGTCGCCCGCCAGCGCATAGCCCATGAACAGGAACGAAGCCCCCAGGGCCAGCAGCCCGGCGGCGCTGGCGGCATGGACCTCCATCCAGTGGTTGTCGCTCCACAGGAACTGGCTGCCGATGCCGAAGAACTGGATCGAAAAGCCCGCGCTGCCCGTGACCAGCAGGGCATAGAAGAGGAACAGCTTTTCGCGCTGGCTTGCCCACTGGGTCAGGCTGTAGACCACCAGGCACAGGGCCAGCCCGGCCAGCAGGCCCTGCAGCATCTGCTCGCGCAGGGCCAGCGGCAGGAGCACCGGGGCCTTGCTGATCGTCAGCGGCACGATCATCGCGCCCGCGGTGCGCACGCGCACCAGCAGCTCGTACTGCTGGCCGGGCTGCAGGTTGAGCATCATCGAAGGCGTGCGCCCGCGCAGCGGCCGGTCGGAGAAGGGGCGCAGATTGCCCATCAGGGCCTGCTGAACCACTGCCCCCTGCGATGTGAGGTAAACGTCCACCTCGTTGAGCACGGGGTAGTCGATGCTCAGGATCCAGGGATGGGCCGGTGCCTGGGCCACGCGCAGCGGCAGGTGCAGCCACACCGCGTCCTGGCGCACGCCCAGGGTGCCTTGCGCTCCGCTGGGGCGGGCGAACTCGGGCAGGCGCCCGAGCATGTTCTGCACCGTCTGGTACCGGCTGGCGTCGGGCAGCATGCGCACTTGGGGCCAGGCGTTCACCGAGGGTTGCTGGTCGTCCAGCACCAGCGGCTGGACCGCCGGGGCTGCGGCGGCGGCCAGCGCCGGCCAGAGCAGGACCATGGCCAGCCATGCCATCCACCGCCACGCACCGCGCCGCGCAGGCGGCAGGCTCGCGTGTCCTGCCGACTGGCGGCGGGTGGCGCTGGGGTGGCGGGCCATGGGGACTACGCTGGCTCCTGCGCCGTGGCGGCAGGCTGGGAGGCCGTGGCCGCCGGGCGGGCGCTGGTGGCCAGCTTCAGGCTCCAGGTGCCGCGTGTGGTCAGGCGGTCCTCGATACGGTTGATCCACTTCGGTACATGGGGGTCGTCGCTCCAGCTGTGCACCACCCCGTCCACCTGGTTGAGCAGCTCGCTGGGCAATTGCAGGGGCCGGGTCTGGCTCATCAGCACGCGGCTCATGAAGTGGTAGCCCAGGATGCGCGTGAGCGTGCGCACGATGGAAAAGCGCGGCAGCACCAGGCGCAGCACCCGGTCGATGACCCGGGCCACCAGCAGCACGCCCCAGAACAGCAGGGCCGACGACCAGGGCACCGGCTGGGTCAGGCCCAGGTCGCTCGCCGTGGCCTTGCCGCACAGAAAGCGCGTCATCAGCTGCGGGAAGGGCTTGGCGATGTCCCAGGGGATCGAATTGGCCATGGTCGCCATGAGTGCCTGGCCCAGGCCAGGGCGGGGGTCGGGGCTCACGGGCTCGGCACGGCCGCGCGCCTGCATGCGGGCCATCAGCTCCTTGCCCTGGTCCATGGTCTCGACCATCAGCCCGCGCTCGATGCCCAGCACATGGCCGACCACGTTCCAGGCGTGCAGGTAGGCCTCCTCGTCGTGCTGCGCCAGGCCGATGCCCAGGCGGCGCATGCTGCGCAGGAACACATAGCCGAAGGTGAGCAGCGTGTAGGCCAGCTCTTCCTGGTTGCAGGGCAGGCCGTCGTTGGCCAGGTCCCAGCCGCGTGCGAACAGCGCCTGGTACATGGTGGGCCTGGACGGCAGGCCCGGCAACGCCCCGAGTTTGCCGGCGCCCACGATGTTCAGCTGCGCCAGCAGGTCCTTCACGGCCGATTCGGGCTTGCCGCGCATGATCAGGTTGCGGATGGTGGCGTGGATCAGGCGCACCTTGAGGATCTGCGCCACACCCGCGCCATCGCTGCGGGTCAGGCCGCCGTGCATCATCACCGGGAAGATCATGGCCGCCGTGGAGCGGATGCGGTACTCGGTGTGCTGCTCCAGCTGGCCGGCGGTGTGCAGCACGCTGGAGAGGTCGGGGATCACGTAGCACTCGGGCAGGCTGGCGCAGAACAGCAGGATGCACGACAGCGCGCCATGGTCGAAGAAGATCTTTTCGGCGCGTTCGATCTTGCGGGCGTCCGCCCAGTCGGGCAGCGCCTGGCCTTTGGCCAGGTAGTCCTGCAGCGCCTGGGCCAGCTCGGGCGTCACGCCCTCGCCGCTGGCCTTCCATCCGTCGATGCTGGCATTGGTGGTCCATTCGCCAAACAGGCGGTTGACGGTGGCGATGCGCTCCCACTGGGGCGCATCCACCGACGGCATTCCGGGCGGCCAGGGGCCCAGGATGTCGGCCATGGTGTCGTCGGCCAGCGGATCGGCATGCTGCTGCATGGAGGCCAGGGCCGCGTCGGAGATGGCGGGCTCCGTGTTCTTGTGGCTCATTGTGCGGCTTTCAGCTGGTTGCGCCAGCGCTGCAGGCCGGCGAGGGCGCACAGCAGCGGGATGCCCATGGCAAACGGGGCAATGGATTTGATCTCCACCGGGTGGCCCAGGAACACCTGGAACACCAGACCGGCGCTGTAGATGCCCAGCGGCACGGTGGCGTGGCGCGGCAGGAAGTGGACCGAGCCGGCCTTGAGCGGCATCTTGCGCGTGGCGAAGCGGAAGGCGCACAGGATGCAGAAGCTCACGAAGACCCAGCCGAAGAAGCCCTGCACCGTCTCGCCGAACCAGGCGCCATCGGTCTTGGTCATGATCCAAGCCTTGAGCACATACACCAGGTAGGGGTCGGCCCCCAGATCGAAGGCCGTGACGATCATGGCCGCCAGAAACGACAGGAACAGCGCATTGCCCACCCCGGGAGCCCCATCGACCGGCGCCTGCCAGACGATGAGGTTGCTGATCACGTAGCCCGCATAGGTCAGCGCGAACCACATCATCGGGATGACCACCGGCACGCCGACGAAACGCAGGCCCAGCACGTCGGTATAGGTGTAGCTGCCGAAGAACCAGCCATGGGTGCTGCCCATCTGCTCGGCGAACCAGCCCAGGGAGACGGAGATCGACAGGAAGCGCAGCGCGGCGGACGCCCCCAGCAGCCGTGTGGCGCTGGCCCAGGTGGCGGCGAACATCAGCACCGAGGCGATCGCGATGGCCAGGGTGACGGCTTTACCGGGGCCGATGGACGTGTAGATCAGCCAGGCCGAAACCAGCACGAAGATCAGCAGCGGCAGCCGGACGGTCAGCAAATTGGAAGCAGGCATGAAACGTGTACACGCTGTTACAAAACCCCAGTGTAGGGGATTGTTGCGACACATTCCCCGCTTTTTTGTCCTGAGAATCGGTCAACAGCGCGCTTTTCCCCCTCTATTCAACGGTTCACCCATTGTGGCGTCAATTGCGTGCGCCCGTGAATAGACAGGAAGGATTAGAAACAACCCTCGTTCAGGGGGCGTTCCATGTCCCTGGGGCCCTGGCAGGCCCTTGGGTGGCTAGCCGCGTGCCGCCACGGCCGCCAGGTTCAGCAGCGAGGCCTCGATGGCCGCGGCCGTGGCCTCAGGCTGCTCCATGGGAAACAGGTGGCTGCCGTCGAGCATCATGGTGCGCCCTTCGGTGATGCGCAGCGTCATGGCCATGCCCACCTGCTTCATCTCTTCGGAATCGCGCCCGCCGATGAAGGCTGCGGGGCATTGCAGCGGGTGCCGGCTCAGCAAGCGGCCCAGGTTGTGCGGCAGGGTGTTGTAGATGGCCGTCTCCACCGCACGGTCGAAGCCCAGCACGCGCTTGCCGTCCTGGTCGGCCAGGCCATGGGTGATGTAGTCGCGCAACACCTCGGGGTGCCAGTGCGCAAAGGCTTTCTTGCGGCGAAAGTGCTCCAGCGCCTCCTCGTTGCTGGCCCAGGAAAAGCGCCGCTGGCGGCTGACCTTGCCAGGCGAGATGGAGCCCACCACCTGGGTGCGCTTGGCCACGTCCAGCGCATTGGCGCGCCAGCCGCCGATCAGCGGCGAGTCGATGAGCAGCACGCCGCGCACCAGGTGCGGGTGGCGTGCCGCAGCCATCACGCTCAGGAACCCGCCCAGCGAATGCCCCACCAGAAAGACCGGCTCGCCCAGGCGCTGCATCTGCTCGCCCGCAAAGTCCGCCAGGTGCTGCACCAGGTGCGGCCAGTTGTTGGAAACCGGGTACTGGGGCTCGTGTCCGTAGCGCTCCACCGCGCTGATGTCGAAGCCGCGCTGGCGCAGGAGTTGGAAGAGAAGGCGGTAGGTACCCGCGGGAAAGCTGTTGGCGTGCGAGAAAACGATGGGGAGCATAGAGGGGGAAGCGGGAGGGGCAGGGCGGCAGGCGCGCCCGGCACTCAGAAGGTGGGAATGGATCCGACGTGCCCGAGCAGGTTGCGAAAACGCGTTCGATCTAGGCGCAAAGCACAGCCATAGCTCGGGCTATGGCGCGCATTTGCAACGACGAGCGGGCGTGTTTTTGCAGCATGAGCGGGTATGGCGGATTCGTTCCCACCTTCTTAGATGAGTTTGTCCAGGTGGTTGGTGATCTTCTTGAGCGCCTTGCTGCGCGAGGGGTTCACCATGATCGGCACGGCCGTGTCACCTCCGCCCCAGGCGGGATCTTCGATGCTGTCGAACACCTGGCGCAGCTTCTGCCCCCAGCTGTCGTGCAGCATGCGGAAATAGGGGTTGTGCTCGTCGATGCAGATGATCTTGTCGGTGGCGAAGCGGTCCACTTCGTAGACCACCAGGTCCAGCGGCAGGCCCACCGAGAGGTTGGACTTGAGTGTGCTGTCCATGGACACCAGGGCGCACTTGGCGGCCTCGTCCAGCGGGGTTTCGGGCGTGAGCACGCGGTCGAGCACGGGCTTGCCGTACTTGGACTCGCCGACCTGGAAGTAGGGCGTCTCGGACGTGGCCTCGATGAAGTTGCCGGCCGAATACACCTGGAACAGGCGCATGCCCTCGCCCTTGATCTGGCCACCGAAGACCATGGACACGTTGAAGTCCACGCCCGAGCGCTTGAGCGCCGCGCCATCGCGCTCGTGCACATGGCGCACGGCGGCCCCCAGCACGCGCGCGGCGTCGAACATGCTCTTGGCGTTCCAGATGGTGATGGGCTCTTCCTCGTCGCGGTCGATGATCTGCTCGGTCTGCAGGATCTCGCGCACCGATTGCGAGATGGACAGATTGCCGGCGGACAGCAGCACCATGAAGCGGTCGCCCGCCTTCTCGTACAGCATCATCTTGCGAAACGAGCTGATCTGGTCCAGGCCCGCATTGGTGCGGGAATCGGACAGGAAAACCAGCCCGGCGTTGAGTTTGATGGCGACGCAATACGTCATGGAGGCTTAGGTCGGCAAAAAGGAAGGCATTGTGGGGCGCCTGTCGGCGGCGCGAGGGGCTTGGCCAGGAGCCTGTCGGACTTGGAAATCGTCGGCTGCAAATCGGCCGCAGCGGTCCATTTTTCACCGTCTTCTTGCTCCATAGCCTGGCTATGGGGCTGCGAATCCGGCAAAAACTGTCCTCGCTGAGGCCGATTTTCGCTTTCGACGCTCCAAGTCCGACAGGCTCCCAGGCCCTGCAGTGTGCACCAGCCTGGGCATCGGCGCTGCCGGGGCATTTCAAAAACAATAGCAAAAGTGCCAGGCGGCGCAGTGGCAACCCCCGATTTTATGGCCAATCCGCCGCAAACCACCTTCGCCCGACGAAGCCACTGCCGCAGGAAACAAAATCTGACATCCCCACGGCGTGTTGGCTGACGCGAATTTGCGCTGCCATGCTTACCATCACTCACAACTCATACCTGAAGGCGGTACCTTGTTCCATTTTCCTACCCTTGCAAGGCCTGCGCTCCTGCCGCGCAGCATTCTGGTGGCTGCGGCCATTGCGCTGACCGCCTGCGGTGGCGGTGACAGCAAAAGCGATGGCGACGTCCCGGTGCCGCCGCCCGTGGCCGCCGCAGGTGACCTCAAATCGGCTGCGCTGCTCAACACCATCACCCCGGCCCAGATCACCGAGGCGCTCGCCAAGGATGCCTCCAAGGTGCAGGGCATCGTGCCGCGCTATTCCGTCACGTCCTACCGGCTGGAGTACATCACCTCCGATGCCCAGGGCCGCGAGGTGCGCGCCTCGGGCCTGGTCAGCGTGCCGGTCAAGGCCGCAGGTGCGCGCAGCCCGGTTCTGGGCTACCAGCACGGCACCATCTTCACCAGTGCCGAGGCCCCGAGCAACAACGCCGTGGGCTCCGAGGTCGCGGTGGTGATGGCCTCGCTGGGCTACATCGTCGTGGCGCCGGACTACGTGGGTTACGGTGTTTCCAAGGGCGTGCCCCATCCCTACCTGCTGGCGGCGCCCACGGCGGCGGCCACGCTGGACATGCTGACGGCAGCGCGCACCTGGCGCAGCCAGGGCAATGCGGCCGACAACGGCCAGCTGTTCCTCACCGGCTATTCCGAGGGCGGCTACGCCACGATGGCCGCGCACCGCAGCTTGCAGGCGGGCACTGCGCCCGAGCGCCAGGCCCTGCGCATGGTGGTGGTGGGGGCGGGGCCGTACAACGTGCAGGCCACGCTCGACGGGCTGGTGAACGTGGTGCGCGATCGCGAGCCCGTGCTCGGCGCGCTGATCAACCCCGGCTTTCTGCGCTACCTGGGCGGCAGCGTGCAGCGCGAGGTGCGCCGTGCGCTGCTGAAAGCCTTGCTGCCCGACGAGGCCGACGTGACGTTCGACAACCAGTTCATCGACAACTTCCTGGCCGACGACGTGCAGGCCGTGGCGCGCGTGAGCAACGTGCACGACTGGAAGCCCCAGGTGCCCGTGCGCCTGTACCACGGCCGCGACGACGTCACCGTGCCCTATGGCAGCTCGGTCACCACGCTGCAGGCCATGCGCGCCCAGGGCGCCGGCGACCTCGTGACCCTGACCGACTGCCCCGCCGTGCCTTCAAGCCACATCGGCTGCGTGCCGCCGTTCCTCAACTACATGCTGGGGCAACTGGCGCCGCTGGCACAGGATCTGTAAGGGGGAGGTCAACTGCTCGCCAGCTTCTTGAGCTGGTAGAGCGCATCGAGCGCCTCGCGCGGGCTCAGCGCGTCGGGGTGGATGCTGGCCAGCAGTGCCTCGACCGGGCTGGCACCCGCGCTCTCGGGCATGGCCGGCACGGCGAACAGGTCCACCTGCAGCTCGTCCTCGCCCGCGCGTTCTTCCAGTGAGGCCAGCGCGTGGCGCGCATGGTTCAGCACCGCACCGGGCACGCCCGCGAGCTTGGCCACCTGGATGCCGTAGCTGCGGCTGGCCGGGCCGGGCTGGATCTCGTGCAAAAAGACGATGTCGGCCCCCGCCTCAGCCGCGCTCACATGCATGTTCACCGCATGCCGCGCCTTGGCCGGCAGCTCGGTCAGCTCGAAATAGTGCGTGGCGAAGAGCGTGAAGGCGCGCGTCCTGTCGTGCAGGTGGGTGGCGATGCCGCTGGCCAGGGCCAGGCCGTCGAAGGTGCTGGTGCCACGGCCGATCTCGTCCATCAGCACCAGGCTGTGCGGCGTGGCGGCGTGCAGGATCTGCGCGGCCTCGGTCATCTCCAGCATGAAGGTCGATTGCGCATTGGCCAGGTCGTCCGCTGCGCCGATGCGCGTGTGGATGGCGTCGATGGGCCCCAGCCGGCAGGCGCTGGCCGGCACGTGGCTGCCCATGCTGGCCAGCAGCACGATCAGCGCCACCTGGCGCATGTAGGTCGACTTGCCGCCCATGTTGGGGCCGGTGATGACCTGCATGCGCGTGTTGGCGTTCAGCCGCGTGTGGTTGGCGATGAAGCTGCCGGCCGAGACCTCGGCCAGCCGCGCCTCCACCACCGGGTGGCGGCCGTCCTCGATCTCGATGCAGGGCTCGGCCACGAACTGCGGCGCGCACCAGTTCAGCGTGAGCGAGCGCTCGGCCAGCGCGCACAGCACGTCCAGGGCGGCCAGCGCCTGGGCCAGGCGGGTGAGGGCGGGCACGTGGGGCTGCAACTGGTCCAAGACCTGCTCGTACAACCACTTCTCGCGCGCCAGCGCACGCTCGTTGGCCGACAGCGCCTTGTCCTCGAAGGTCTTGAGCTCGGGCGTGATGAAGCGCTCGGCGTTCTTCAGCGTCTGGCGGCGGCGGTAGTCATCGGGCACCTTGTCCAGGTTGCTGCTGGTCACCTCGATGTAAAAGCCGTGCACCTTGTTGAACTGTACGCGCAGGTTGGCAATGCCGGTGCGGGCCTTCTCGCGCGTTTCCAGGTCGAGCAGAAAGTCGTCGCAGTTGGTCTGTATGGCGCGCAGCTCGTCGAGTTCGCTGTCGAAGCCCGTGGCGATCACGCCGCCGTCGCGCACCAGGGCGGCGGGTTCCTCGGTGATGGCGCGCTGCAGCAGCTCGGGGCAATCGACCGGCGGGTGCAACTGGCCGAAGATCTCCGCCAGGTAGGGCTCGGCAGCCTGGCCGGCACGCGCCAGCAGGGCCGCCTTGTGCAACGTCTTGCACAGGCCCACCAGCTCGCGCGGGCGCACCTGGCGCAGGGCGATGCGCGCGGTAATGCGTTCCACGTCGCTCACGCCCTTGAGTTCGTTGCGCAGCGTAGCCCACGGGCCGGCGCCGCCACCGGCACCGCCCGCACCGCGCAGCGCGGTGGTGGCGGCCAGGCGCTGGCGCGCGGCCGTGCGCTCGCGCGGGGGCTCCAGCAGCCAGGTCTTGAGCAGCCGGCTGCCCATGCCGGTCATGCAGGTGTCCAGCAGCGAGAACAGGGTGGGCGCATCCTCACCGCGCAGGGTGCGCGTGATCTCCAGGTTGCGCCGCGTGCTGGCCGGCAGGTCGATCAGGTCGTCGCCGCGCTGCACCTGCACGCTGTGCACGTGGGTCAGCGTGCGGCCCTGGGTGTGCTCGGCATAGGCCAGCAGGCCGGCGGCGGCGGCATGGGCCTGGGTCAGCTCCTGCGCGCCCCAGGCCTGCAGGCTGGCCGCGCCCAGGTGCTCGAGCAGCTTGCGCTCGCCCAGCGTGGCGTCGAACTGCCAGTCCGGCCGCGGGCCCATGGGGCAGGTGAAGGCACCGCCCTGGCGCAGCACCTGCAGCTGCTGCTCGAAGCGCTCGGTCACGCCCGCGCTGTAGATCACCTCGCTGGGCGCCACGCGCGCCAGCCAGGCGCCCACCTCGTCCTGCGCGCATTCGGCCAGGTACACGCGGCCCTGGGTCACGCTCAGCCAGGCCAGGCCAGCGCGCCCGCGCGGGCCCTGGTGCACGGCCAGCAGCAGGGACTCGGCCTTGTCCGAGAGCAGCTCGGTATCGGTCAGCGTGCCGGGCGTGACCACGCGCACCACCTTGCGCTCCACCGGCCCCTTGGCCGTGGCCACGTCGCCCACCTGCTCGCAGATGGCGACCGACTCGCCCATCTTGATCAGCCGGCCCAGGTAGTTCTCCAGCGCATGGAAGGGCACGCCGGCCATGATCACCGGCTGGCCGCCGGACTGGCCGCGCTGCGTGAGCGTGATGTCCAGCAGGCGCGCGGCCTTTTCCGCGTCGGCATAGAACAGCTCGTAGAAGTCGCCCATGCGGTAGAAGACGAGCGTGTCCGGGTGCGCAGCCTTCAGGGTGAAGTACTGCTGCATCATCGGGGTGTGCGAGGACAGGTCTGCTTTATCCATTTAAATCAATGACTTGGCGGCATGGAGGCCAGCGCTGGGGGTAATTCTGGCGCAATGCGGTGCAGTGCGCGGGGCCGTATTCTCGCCCGCCGCACCAGGTCGCCCTGCCTGGAGTGCAGGGGCCTGGGTAGGGAGAAGCCGTTGACCACCTGCTTTCGCGCCCTCCAGCCATGGGCGGTTGCCGCCGCGCAATGCAAGGCGGAACGCCCGCCGCAGCGGGAGATGCTTTGTGGATGATCCAACGGACCTTTGTGGCCGCAGACCCATCGGACCCACCGGCCCCATGGGTTGCCTTGCGGCCGTTGCGATCAACGGCGGCCGCCTACGCCAGGATGGACGGCCGGGTGAGCGTCACGCCGCGGCAAGCCGCTCCTTGGCCAGCTGGGTGCCTGCCGCCAGCGCTTGCAGCTTGCGCCACGCCACATCCCGCCCCATCGGCGCCAGGCCGCAATTCGTGCACGGGAACAACCGCTCCTTGGGCACGAACTCCAGCGCCCGGGCTATGGTGTCGGCCACTTCCTCGGGGGTTTCGACCACGTCGCTGGCCACATCGATCACGCCGACCATCACGTCCTTGCCGGCCAGCAGCTTCATCAGGTCGGGCGGCACATGGGAGTGGATGCATTCCAGGCTCACCTGGTCGATGCTGCTCTTGGCAAGGGCCGGGAACACCGCCTCGTACTGGCGCCATTCGTCGCCCAGGGTGCTCTTCCAGTCGGTATTGGCCTTGATGCCGTAGCCGTAGCAGATATGCACCGCCGTCGTACAGGTCAGGCCCTGCGCCGCACGCTCGAGCGCCTGCACGCCCCAATCGGCGGCATCCTTCATGTAGACGTTGAACGCGGGCTCGTCGAACTGGATGATGTCCACGCCATCGGCCTGCAGCGCGAGCGCCTCCTGGTTGAGCAGTTCGGCGAAGGCGAAGGCCATCTTCACCTTGTCGCCGTAGAAGCGGTCGGCCACGGTGTCGACGATGGTCATGGGGCCGGGCAGGGTGAATTTGAGCTTCTTCTTCGTGTGGGCGCGCGCCAGCTGTGCCTCGAAAGCATGCACGCGGCCCTTCAGGCGCAGGGCCGAAACCACCTGCGGCACCATCGCGTCGTAGCGGTTGTCGCGGATACCCATCTTCACCTTGTGCTCGAAGTCGATGCCCTCGACCTGCTCCAGGAAGCCGTGCACGAAATGCTGGCGCGATTGCTCACCGTCGCCCACGATGTCCAGGCCTGCATCTTCCTGGGCCTTGATCCACAGCAGGGTCGCGTCGGCCTTGGCTTGGCGCAGCGCATCGCCTTCGGCCATCCACTGGGGCCAGAGCTTGTTGGTTTCGGCCAGCCAGGCGGGCTTGGGCAGGCTGCCGGCGATGGAGGTTTCAAACATCTGAAAATTCCTTTAAAGCAAAGATGGATGGGGTGAGCATATGCTGGGGCCGTCTGGCCCGCTTGGTGCGCTATGCCGGGGTATCAGATCGCGCAGGTGGCAGCCCATTGTTCAAGAACGTTCCTGTACGGCTTGATGAAGTGCTCTTCTGCAAATTTCCCCTGCGTGACAGCCAACTGGCTGCGTTCTTCGCGGTCGTAGACAATCTGGGTCGACGAGTAATCCTGGTTCTTCAGGCTCGGTCGGTAGAGTTTGCCTGCGGCAGAGTTGGCGTTGTAGATTTCGGGGCGGTAGATCTTCTGGAAGGTTTCCATGGTGCTGATGGTGCCGATCAACTCGAGGTTCGTGTAGTCGCCCAGCAGGTCGCCAACAAAGTAGAAAGCCAATGGCGCAACGCCATTGGGCGGCATGAAGAAGCGCACCTGCATCCCCATTTTGGCAAAGTACTGGTCGGTCGAGGATGGTTCATTCTGCTGGTACTCGACACCCAGGACGGGGTGCTGGTTGCCGGTCCGCTGGTAGGTCTTGCTGGTCGAGGCGCTGATGCAGATGACAGGCGGCTTGCCGAAGCGCTCCTTGTAAAGGCCCGAGTTGGCAAACTGCTGGAACAGCTTTCCATGCAGGTCGCCAAAGTCATGAGGCGTGCCGAATTCCGCGCGATGGGCGTTGTATTGCGGCAGCACCACGCTGAAGTCGTAGTCGCGCACGTAGGATGAGAAATTGTTCCCCGCGATGCCGTCGATGCGCTTGTTCGTTTTCTTGTCGAGGATGCAGGGTTTCAGTATCTCGATCAACGGAAACGCAGCACTGCTGCTGCCCTTGGCTCCAAGGCTCATCTCGACGGAGATGATCTCAAGCTCGACCGCGTAGCGATCTCCCGTCGGATTGTCCCAATGCGCCAGGTCATTGAAGCGGTTGTCGATCATCCCCAGCGTGTTGCGCAGGTTCTGTTGCCGGCTTGTTCCGCGGGCCAGATTGGCAAAGTTGGTGGTGATGCGCGTGCTGTCCGATGGCTGGTAGTTTTCATCGAAACGGAGGGTCTTGAGACTAAAGGCAAGTTCTTTGGTCATTGCGATCGGGTGGGCTGATTGTTGAAAGAAAAGACGGTTTTTGCTTCAGGCCGCAACCATTTCCTGGACCACAGAGGGCCGGGCTTGGCGCGCCAATTCGACCAAGGGCAATGCCCTGTGGACCGCCAGCCGGGCGCGCTCGATCAGGGCCTCGTTCTGCAGGCGGTAGCCGGCGAAATCGTGGTCCGTCGCGTAGACGCCCAGCGGCAAGGTGCGAGCCTGGAAGAAGCTGAACAGCGGCCGCAACTGGTGGTCGATCACCAGGGCATGGCGCTCGCTGCCGCCGGTGGCCGCCAGCAAGACCGGCTTGTCGACCAGGGCGTCCTGGTGGATGAAGTCGAAGAAGTGCTTGAACAACCCCGTATAGGAGCCCCGGTAGACCGGTGTTGCCACCACCAGAACGTCGGCTTGTTCGACCGCTGCCAGTTCCCGCTCCACCGTGTCGGGCAGTTGCGAGCGCCAGACCGCGCCGGCCAACTGCGGTGCGAGCTGGCCCAGTTCGACCAGGCGCTGTTCGCACGGGAACGTGTCGGCGATCAGGTCCAGCAGATGCTCTGCCAGGGATGCGGCCTTGGAGGGGCGTTGCAGCCCGCCAGAAACCGCGACGATGCGCAGTGGATGTGCCGTGTGTGCTTTCATGGGAGTCGATGCTATGGGTGCGGAGTGATGAAGTAAAATGGTTTTATTTCACGAATCCATGAATATGGCTCATTTGAATGCTTGAGCGCATCCACCTCAGCATCGTCCAGCAGGTCGAAAAACAGGGGTCGTTGACGGCCGCCGCAGGCGTGCTGAACCTGACCCAGTCGGCCCTGAGCCACAGCATGAAGAAGCTGGAGCAGCAACTGGGCACCGATGTCTGGCTGCGCGAAGGCCGCAGCCTGCGCCTGACGCAGGCGGGCCAGTACCTGCTGGCGGTGGCCAACCGGGTGCTGCCGCAACTGGACCTGGCCGAAGAGCGCCTGGGCCAGTTCGCGCAGGGCGAGCGCGGTGCGCTGCGCATCGGCATGGAATGCCACCCGTGCTACCAGTGGCTGCTCAAGGTGGTGTCGCCCTATCTGTCCGCATGGCCTGACGTGGACGTGGACGTGAAGCAGAAATTCCAGTTCGGCGGGATCGGCGCGCTCTTCGGCTACGAGATCGACCTACTGGTCACGCCCGACCCGCTGTTCAAGCCCGGGCTGAAGTTCGAGCCCGTGTTCGACTACGAGCAGGTGCTCGTCGTGGCCCGGGGCCATGCGCTGGCCGGCGCGGCCTACGTGAAGCCGCAGCAACTGACCCAGGAGGTGCTCATCAGCTACCCCGTGGACATCGAGCGCCTGGACATCTACAACCAGTTCCTGCTGCCCGCAGGCGTCACGCCCCGGCGCCACAAGGCGATCGAAACCACAGACATCATGCTGCAGATGGTGGCCAGCGGCCGCGGTGTGGCCGCGCTGCCGCGCTGGCTGGTCGAGGAGTACGCGGCCAAGATGGACGTGGTGCCGGTGCGGCTGGGCGCGCGCGGCATCGCCAAGCAGATCTTCCTGGGAGCCCGCGATGCGGACACTGCCATCGACTACGTGAGGGCCTTCATCGAACTGGCCCGCCAGCCTGCCATGGCCAGCGCCGGGGGCGAGCCCCTTCGGTCCTAAGCCGGGATGAAGGTCCCGTGAAAGCCCAGGGGCACCGCGCGGTCCATGCTGCCCTGGGCCAGCGGGCCCTGGGCCAGCCGGCGTGCGTCGAACACCGAGAGCAGCGTGCGCTGATTGCGCAGGTCCAGCGCCGTGCCCACCAGCCAGCCCTCGCCCTCCTTGGCGCTTGCGCTGCGGGCGGGGATGAACACATGCTCCTCGACCATCACGTCGGCGCCGTAGCGGTAGCGGTCCACCTTGCCGCTGTCCACGTTCAGCCGCGCCACGCAGTCGAAGCCCGGGCGGTTCGACACGGCTACCCGCTCTGCCATGAAGAGCTGTGTGTGCCGACGGCCAACGAAACGCGGATCAATGCGCGGAAATTCGGCGTGGTGCGCCTGCAGGGTCTGCCGCGCACGGCCGGTGCGCGTGTCGAGTTCGACCAGCGCCACCGCATGCGCAGGCTCGCCCTCGAAGTCGCCGCGCATCAGCGCACGAAAGCCCTGGTTGATCACCGAGTCATCCTCCGAGCGGATGTAGTCGAGGTGGATGACGCCCTTGCCGTCTTCCCAGGCATTGCCGGTGTGGAACAGGAAGCCGGCGGGCAGCTCCATCCACTGTGGCTGGTCGAGCCGGTCCTTGTGCAGCACCAGCGCCCGCATGCCCAGCTGTGGTTTCCAGACATGGCTGTCCAGAAAGGTGCTGCCCGCATGGGCCCGCTCCAGGTCGAAGATGAGCGGGGGCAGCAGAAAGACCAGGTGCTGCTCGGTCACCGCGAAGTCGTGCACCATGGCCATGTCCGGCACCTGGAGCGTGGCAGTGCGCACCTGCCCTTGGGCCGAAACCCGGTAGATCGACAGCAGACCATGGGCGCTGCTCACGCCGAAATTCCACAGCGTACCGTCGGCACCGATCTTGGGGTGGGCCGAGAAGGGCATGCCCGCGTGCTCCGGTGTCCAGGTCTTGAGGCCCCCGGTTTCCAGGGTGGCAGGATCGAACCGCGTGGCCGATCCGCCCTCCCACAGGGCAAGGGTTTCGCCCGCGTGGTGCACCACGCTGGTATTGGCCACGTTGCCCGCATCGGCCGACGCCATGGGGCTGCCCCCGGCCACCTCGGTGCCGAAGCTGTGCAGCAGGCGGCGGCCGGCCGCGTTCTCGGCAACCCACTTCTGCGTGCGCAGAAAGCGTGCCTGGTGCCGCACGCCCTGGTCGCTGAAGCGGTACTGCTGGATCATGCCGTCGCCGTCGAACCAGTGCTGGTAGCGCACATCGCCCAGGCGGTGCTGCGCAGGGCCGTTGCGCAGCAGGGTGCCGCGCAGGTGCTGGGGCAGCTTGCCGCGCAACTGCATCGGCTGGGGCGCGAGGTCGGCCTGCAGGCCCTCGAAGCCGAGGGCCCAGGGCGCGCCGCTGCGGCGCTGGTTGAAGGCGCTCAGCGTGGCGCCGGACTCGGGCCTGCCGGCAGCGTGTGCGGCAGAAAGGGGCAGGGCGCCCAGCGCGCTGCCGGCGGTTCCCAGGGCCAGTGACTGGCAAAAGAGGCGGCGGTCCATGGTGCGTGCTCCTGGTGTGCCGTTCACCGCAACTGGATGGTGATGGTGGTGTCCTGCTGCAGCTCGATGGCCGCGTCCTGGAAGCGGGGCGGGCCCATGTTGCCCTGGGCGTCACGGCTGAAGCCGGTGCGTTCCTGGGGCATGCCGACCAGGTTGGTATCGAGCTTGCCGTTGCCGTTCTCGTCCTGGTACAGCGACAGCGCATAGCTGCCGGCGGGCAGGTCGCGCAGCACCAGCACGGTCTTGTCGCCCGACACCGGGGCCATGCCGCTTTGCACCGCCTTGCTGAACTTCAGCCAGCCGTCGGCGGAGCCATAGACCGCAGCCAGCACCGGCCCCTTGTCCGCCTTGGTGTTGCCCACCTCCACGGTCAGGTCCAGCGCGTGCGCGTTGCCCAGGGCCAGGCATGCGCCGGCCAATGCCAGGGCGCGCGCCGTGCGGGGAAGTTGGCGGGCGGTCAAAAGGGGTGAAGCCATCGTCATGTGCAGTTCTCCAGGGTGGATG
Source organism: Acidovorax sp. (assembly GCF_034519795.1). Taxonomy (GTDB): domain Bacteria; phylum Pseudomonadota; class Gammaproteobacteria; order Burkholderiales; family Burkholderiaceae_C; genus Acidovorax. The sequence continues at coordinate 134,922 of NZ_JAXHOB010000020.1, read as the reverse complement.
GAGACACCGCGTCTCCAGTGCCCGCACTCTAGAAACGCCCTGGCCGTGCTGCCACCGGCGTGCGACGAAGTGGCACGGGCGGGGCGCGAAAGGGGCTTCCAAGGGCGCCGGTGGCGGGGGCGCCCCGCTCCCTGCGGCCGGGCACCGGCCAGGGGGCCGCAGGCCGGGGCACCCATAAATAAGCGCGCCATGGCGGCAGAACGTGGGAACATGCGCCTGTGCCACCGGGGTCACCGCCCAAATGGGTGATTCTGTTTTGTTACGTTTTGACATACTTTGCGGTGTACATTGGTGGCTGCCGCCGCCATGACCCTGTGCGGCCCACCGTTTGTGAGAGGTTTCAGAGCGACTGTGATTTCTGCCGAACTCCTGACCGATCTGTTTGCGGGTGCCAGCGAAGACTTCGCGGAGTCGTCGGCGCAGGCGCGCCTGCAGGCGCTGCTCGATGCCGTTCCCCTGGCACTGATGGAATTTCGCCCGCTGGATGGGCGGCTGCTTTTGCGCGCCGCCAACTCCGCTGCCCGGCGCATGCCGGGCCTGGGGGGCGTGCGCGTCAGCGGTGCCGATGCGGTCGATGTCTTTGACCTGCTGGCGGGCACCAACCTCGTGGACCAACTGCAGACCGTGGCGCGCACCGGCATGCTGCTCGAGTGCCGCCAGGTGGCGCGCGAGCCGGGGCGGCTGCTGGTGGCCTGGGACGTGTCGGCGCGCCGTCTCGACAATGGCTCCATCGTCGTCACGGTGCGCGACGCGAGCGAGGCCGAGGGCCTGCGCGCTGCGCTGGCCGCTGCCGAACATGCGCTGCAGGACGTGCGGCGCGAGCTGCGCGAGCAGACCGATGTCTTCAACACCATGGAAAGCCTGGCCCAGACCGGGCACTGGCGGCGCATCGAGGACCCGGGCGAGACGGTGCTGCTGTGGTCCCCCGGTCTTTGCGATATCGCTGGGGTGGAGCGCCAGGAGTGGATGAGCCCCGAGCGCGCGGTCAGCGGCATCCTGGCCGAGGACCGCCATGTGTTCGAGACTGCGCGCGAGCGCGGCACCGGTGCCGATGTCGAGTACCGCTGGAAGCGCCCGGATGGCGAGATCCGCTGGATGCGCTCGCGCGTGCGCCGGCTCACGGCCAAGGACGGCATGCGCGTGGACATGGGCGTGGTGCAGGACGTGACCGATGAGCGCCGCGCCGCCGAGCAGTTGCGCGAGCAACTGCTGTTCATCCAGCGCATTGCCAGCCGCATCCCCGGCTTCATCTACCAGTACCGCCTGCACCTGGATGGCGTCACCAGCGTGCAGTACATCAGCGATGCGGTGCGCGACTTCATGGGGGTGGAGCCGCACGAAGTGACGGCCGACCATGGTGTGCTCTCCAACTGGGTGCTGGCCGAGGACCTGCAGGCCCTGCAGCGCTCGGCCCTGCAGTCGGTGCGCAAGCTCGTGCCCTGGCAGTGCGAGTACCGGGTGCGCATGCCCGATGGCAGCATCCGCTGGCACATGACGAACGCCATACCGCACCGCGAGGCCGATGGCTCGGTGATCTCGCATGGCTTCACCATGGACATCACCGACCGCAAGCGCGCAGAGCAGGAGATCGAGCGCCTGGCGTTCTACGACGCACTCACCGGCCTGCCCAACCGCCGCCTGCTGCTCGACCGCCTGCAACGCTCCCTGGCCGCCTGCCAGCGCAGCAAGAACCTCGGGGCCCTGCTGTTCATCGACCTCGATAACTTCAAGGACCTCAACGACACCCTGGGCCACGACATGGGCGACCAGCTGCTGTCCCAGGTTGCCACCCGCCTGGTGGGCAGCGTGCGCGAAGCCGACACCGTGGCGCGCTTTGGCGGCGACGAATTCGTCGTCATGCTGGACAACCTGAACCCCGAACTGGCCGACGCCGCCGCCCAGGCCGAAACCGTCGCCGAAAAACTCCTGGCCAGCCTGAACCAGCCCTTCGCGCTCGGAGGCCAGCAGCACTACAGCACCCCCAGCATCGGCATCACCCTGTTTGGCGACGAACGCCTGTCGGTGGACGAACTGCTCAAAAGGGCAGACCTGGCCATGTACCAGGCCAAGGCCGCCGGGCGCAACACCCAGCGCTTCTTCGACCCCGACATGCAGGCCGCCGTCAACGCCCGCTCCAACCTGGAAGCCGACCTGCGCCAGGGCCTGGCCCGCAGCGAACTGCTCGTGCACTACCAGCCCGTCGTCGACCACCAGGCCCGCCTGGTGGGCGCCGAAGCCCTGGTGCGCTGGCGCCACCCCCAGCGCGGCATGATCAGCCCCGGCGACTTCATCCCCCTGGCCGAACAGACCGGCCTCATCCTCCCCCTGGGCCAGTACGTGCTGGAGACCGCCTGCAGGCAACTGCAGCGCTGGGGCCAGAGCCCCGCCACCGCCCACCTGAGCATCTCCGTGAACGTCAGCGCGCGCCAGTTCCGGCAACCGGGCTTCGTCGCCGAAGTGCTGGGCACCCTGAAAGACTGCCAGGCCAAACCCCAGTTGCTCAAGCTGGAACTCACCGAAAGCCTGCTGCTGGGGGACATCGAAGACACCATCGTGCGCATGGAGCAGCTCAAGGCAGAGGGGGTGGGCTTTGCGCTGGATGACTTCGGCACCGGCTACTCGTCCCTGTCCTACCTCAAGCGGCTGCCGCTGGACCAGATCAAGATCGACCAGAGCTTCGTGCGCGACGTGCTGAGCGACCCCAACGACGCGGCCATCGTGCGCACCATATTGGCGCTGGCCAAGAGCCTGGACCTGCAGGTGGTGGCCGAGGGGGTGGAGACGACGGGGCAACTGGGGTTCCTCAGGCTGCATGGCTGCGAGGGCTTCCAGGGCTATCTGTTTGGCAGGCCTGTGCCGGTGGAGGAAATCGATGCAATGCTGGACCCGACGCGCTGACACCTCAACCCGCCTGGGAGGCTGTGCATGGCACAGGTGAACAGGAACGACAAAGAGGGAAGATTCCTGGATCGCGTGCTCGAACGCGATCCGGCCTGGACCCGGGGTCTGGCGCTGGTGGTGGCGTTGTCGCTGCTCGGCGCCTGGCTGGTCGTGCAGGCCGTGGCCTACTGGCGCGGCCAGGAGCGTGCGGTGGAGCGCACGCGCATCGTGCAGCAGGCGGCCGATGCGCTGATCACGCAGACCACGGGCGGGGGCCTGATCGGTGCGGTGTCGCTCATGGGCCTGAGTGAGCCCCAGCTCAAGGACATGGCGCGCGGCTATACGCCGCCGGATGACCCGGGCTCGCTGGCGCGGCTGGCGGTGGCGCGCGGGCGCTTTCTGATCAGCGGCGTGTACGTGATGTCGGCCGATGGCACCGTGGTGGCGCACGAGACCGCTGGCGAGCGTGCGACCGGCTTGAACCTGGCCTTTCGGCCCTATTTTCAGCAGGCCATGAAGGGCGCCATCAGCGTCTATGCGGCCATCGGTGTGAACAGCCAGGAGCGGGGCCTGTACTACGCGGCGCCCCTGTACGAGACGGACTCTCCCAACAGCACCATCGTTGGCGTGGTGATGTTCAAGGTGGGCTTCGAGGTGGTCGATGCGCTGCTGGCGAGCACCGGCATCCCGGCCCTGTTGATGTCCCCTCAGGGCGTGGTGTTCTCTTCCACCCGGCCCGAATGGCAGTTCGCCGTGGCGCCGCCGCTCACGCAGGCGCGCATCGATGCCATCCGGGCATCGCGCCAGTTCGGGCGCCATTTCGAGAACGGCGTGGCCTCCGCACTGCCGTTTGCGCCCGATGCCGGCGAGGTGCTGCTCAACGGGGTGAGCTATGCGGTGGCGAGCCGCAACGTCGAATGGAACGACCCCGGGGGGCAGTGGCAACTGGTGGTGCTCGATGATGTCAGCACCCTGGTGCCGACCCTGCTGCGCTGGCAGGTGGGGGCTGCCGCCTTTGTGCTGCTGGCCTTGCTGGGGCTGCTGCTGCTGGACCTGCTGCGCAGCCGCACCCGCATGGCGGCGGCACTGGAGCGGTTCCGGGTGCTGGGCGCGGCCCTGGAGAGCAGCCCCGTGGCCGTGGTCATCACCGATGGGGAAGGCCGCATCGACTGGGTGAACCCCCAGTACGAGCGCAACACCGGCTATGCGCTGGACGAGGTGCGCGGCAAGAAGCCGTCCATCGTCTCCACCGACCAGACGCCGCCGCAGACCTACAAGGACATGTGGGCCACCCTGCTGTCGGGCCGCTCCTGGCGCGGCAGCTTCGTGAACCGGCGCCGCGACGCGAGCATCTACCACGACGAAGCCATCCTGTCGCCCGTGTTCGATGGGCGCGGCAAGCGCATCGCCATCGTCGGGCTGCACGAGGATGTGTCGCAGCGCATGCGCGCGCAGTCCGAGCTGGAGCGGCGCGAACGCCTGCTCAACGAGCTGCTGGAGCAGCAGACGGCCATCTTCGACAATGCGCCGCCCATCCTGCTGGTCTGCGAAGGGCAGTTCCGCCAGTTCAACCCGGCCTTCGTGGAGCTCATGCGCGGCACGGCCTCGCAGTTGCTGGGCGGCGAGGTGGCCGCGCTGTTCGGCGACCAGGCGCAGTCGGACAGCTTCGCGGCGCTCATCGCGCAGCGGCTCGCCTCGGGCCAGGCGCTGCGCGAGCGCGCCACGCTGCGCCGGCTTGATGGCAGCAGCTTCGAGGCCCGGCTGGCTGGGCGCAGCATCAACATGGAAGGCTACCGCTCGGCCTCCATCTGGGTCATCGAGGACGTGACCGAGACCCGCAAGGGCGAGATCGCCATCCAGCAAGCCAATGAGCGGCTGGAGATCGCCCAGGAAGCCGGCAAGGTGGGCGTGTTCGACATCGATCTGGTGGCCGACACCGTGGTCTGGTCCGACAAGCTCGTCTCCATGCTGGGCCTGCCGGCGGGCACGCAGCCCGCAGGCCTGGGCTACTGGCTTGACCGCCTGCACCCCGATGACCGTGAGGAGGCCAGTGCCAACTTCAGGGCCAGCCTGGACGGGGCCGACACCGATCTGCGCAACTCCTGGCGCATCGTGCGCCCGGACGGCGAGGTGCGCTGGTTCCTGATGGCCGCGCGCATCCTGCGCGACGGCGCGGGCCGCGCGGTGCGTGTGGTGGGCGTGAGCGTGGACATCCACGACCAAAAGCAACTCGAAGAGCAGGTGGAGGAGCAGCTCGGCTTCCAGCAGGCGCTGATCGACGCGATTCCCGTGCCGCTGTTCTACAAGGGGGCCGACGGGCGCTACATCGGCTTCAACCGCGCCTACGAGCAGGCCTTCGGGGTGCGGCGCGCCGACCTCGTGGGCAAGACGATACTCGACCTCGACTTCCTGTCGCCCGAGCAGCGCACGCGCTTCCAGGGCGACAACCTGCAGGCCATGAACGGCCTGCACTCGGTGCACCGGGAGGTGGACATGCCCTATGCCGACGGGCAGGTGCACCACACCCTGTTCTGGCTGCACGCCTTCGCGCGCGCCGACGGCTCGCCCGGTGGCGCCATCGGCACCTTCGTGGACATCACCGACCGCCAGCGCGCCGAGGAGGACCTGCGCCGCGCCAAGGAGCTGGCCGAGGAGTCCACCGCGCTCAAGTCCAACTTCCTGGCCAACATGAGCCACGAGATCCGCACGCCGATGAACGCCATCATCGGCATGTCGCACCTGGCGCTCAAGTCGGGGCTGAACACGCGCCAGCACGACTACGTGAGCAAGATCCAGCAGGCCGGTCAGCACCTTCTGGGCGTGATCAACGACATCCTGGATTTCTCCAAGATCGAGGCGGGCAAGCTCACGGTCGAAAAGCAGCCCTTCGTGCTCGACCGCATGCTGGAGAGCGTGACCGACGTGGTGGGCTACAAGGCCGGTGCCAAGGGGCTGGAGCTGGTGTGCGATGTCGCCGCCAACGTGCCGCCCAATCTGGTGGGCGATTCGCTGCGCCTGGGCCAGATCCTGATCAACTTTGCCAACAATGCGATCAAGTTCACCGACCAGGGCGAGATCAGCATTGCCGTGCGGCTGCTCGAAGAAAGCGAAAAGCGGGTGAGCCTGCGCTTCGAGGTGCGCGACACGGGCATCGGCCTCACGGCCGAGCAGATGGGGCGCCTGTTCGCCAGCTTCCAGCAGGCCGACACCTCCACCACGCGCCGCTATGGCGGCACCGGCCTGGGCCTGGCCATCTGCAAGAGCCTGGCCGAACTGATGGGCGGTGAGGTCGGGGTGATCAGCGAGTTCGGCAAGGGCTCGACCTTCTGGGTCAGCCTGCCGCTGGAGCGCGGCGCTCCGGCCCGGGTGCTGCTGCCGCCGCCGGACCTGGTGGGCCGCCGGGTGCTGGTGGTGGACGACAACCACACGGCTGCCACCGTGCTCTCGGACATGCTGCAGGCCATGGGCTTCGAGGTGGAGCAGGCCTACTCCGGCCTGCAGGCGCTGGAGATCCTGCGCGAGTCCATGGCGAAGAACCGCTTCTTCGGTCTGCTGCTGCTCGACTGGCACATGCCGGGCATGGACGGCGTCGAGCTGGCGGGCCACATCCGCCGCCTGGGCATGCCCCAGGTGCCGCAGATGCTCATGGTCACGGCCTATGGGCGCGAGGACGTGATGCGCGCTGCGCGCGCGCAGGGCATCGAGACGGTGTTGATCAAGCCGGTGAATGCCTCGCTGCTGCTGGAGACGCTGATGCAGCCGCTGGAGCACGCGCTGCCCGCGCTGCAGCGCCAGTACGTGCCGCCGCCCGTGTCCGAAGAGCTGCCGCTGGCCATCCGGGGAGCGCGCGTGCTGCTGGTGGAGGACAACGAACTCAACCAGATGGTGGCCGTGGAGCTGCTGCGCGATGCGGGCTTTGACGTGGACGTGGTCGGCAACGGGCAGGAAGCCATCCGCCGGCTGCACGAAGACAGCTACGACCTGGTGCTGATGGACATGCAGATGCCGGTGATGGACGGCGAGACCGCCACCCGGCACCTGCGCGCCGATCCGCGCTTTGCGCGCCTGCCCATCGTGGCCATGACGGCCAATGCCATGGACGCCGACCGCCAGCGCTGCTTTGATGCCGGCATGAACGACCATGTGGCCAAGCCCATCGACCCGGCCGCCCTGTGGCAGGCGCTGGCGCGCTGGATACAGCCGCGCCCCGGGCTGGGCGTGCCCCAGGGCCTGCCGCCACCGCCCCTGCGCAACGGCGCGGCGCTGCCGCCAAGCCCACCCAAGCCCGTGGCCTGGCCGCTGGTGGCCGGGCTGGATACAGCGCTGGGGCTGCAGCGGGCCCTGGGCAAGCCTGCCCTCTATGGCGACATGCTGGGCCGTTTCGCGCACGGCCAGGCGGCGGTGGTACGGGAGATGCAGGCGGCGCTCGATGCGGGGGAGGTGGGCCTGGCCGAGCGCCTGGCGCACACGCTGCGTTCGGTGGCCGCCAACATCGGCGCGCAGCCCGTGGCAGACCGCGCCCACCAGCTCGAAGACCTGCTGCGCAGGGGCCCGCAACCGCCCGAGACCACGGCACCCCTGCTCGCGGCGCTGGACGGCGCGCTCAAGCCCCTGATCGATGCATTGCAGCAGTGGACCGCCAGCGCGCCGGACCTGGTCGATGCCGGCAGCGTGGCGCCGACCCAGGCCCCCGCCGAGCTGCTGCACCAGTTGCGCACGCTGTTGTTGCAGGACGACCCGGCAGCCGCCGAGTTTTTGCAACACAATGCAATCGTGCTGGAGGCATTTCTGGACCCGGTATTCAAGGCAGTGGATGTGCACATTCGGAACTTTGATTTCGAACAGGCGCTGGATACCATCGCCTCCGTGGTGCCCGAGCCGCCCTCCGCGCCCGATTCCGCCACCGCCCCCTGACCAGTCCTCTCTTCGCAGGAAAGCCCATGGACAACGCGCCCTTCGCTTCGCACCAGCCGACCCTTGTGGACAAGCCGATTGCCACGGTTCTGGTGGTGGACGATACGCCCGACAACCTCACGCTGATGGGCAGCCTGCTGCGCGAGCACTACCTGGTGAAGGTGGCCAACCATGGGGAGAAGGCGCTCAAGATCGCCCAGTCGGACACCAAGCCCGATCTCATCCTGCTGGACATCATGATGCCCGAGGTGGACGGCTATGAGGTCTGCCGGCGCCTGAAGGCCTCGCCCGCCACGCGCGACATCCCGGTGATCTTCCTCACGGCGCGCTCCGACCCCGATGACGAGCGCATGGGCCTGGCCCTGGGCGCGGTCGACTACATCACCAAGCCCATCAGCCCGCCGATCCTGCTGGCGCGCGTGAACACGCATCTGGCGCTCAAGGCCACGGCCGACTTCCTGCGCGACAAGAGCTCCTACCTGGAGCGCGAGGTGGCCCTGCGCACCCTGGAGGTGCAGGCCATCCAGGACGTGACCATCATGGCCATGACCTCGCTGGCCGAGACCCGCGACAACGAGACCGGCAACCACATCCGCCGCACGCAGCTGTACGTGAAGACGCTGGCTGAGCGGCTGCGCCACCACCCGCGCTTCGAGCATGTGCTCAACGACCGCATGATCGACCTGCTGTACAAGTCGGCGCCCCTGCACGACATCGGCAAGATCGGCATCCCGGACAGCATCCTGCTCAAGCCCGGCAAGCTCACGGTCGAAGAGTTCGAGGTCATGAAGACCCACACCACGCTGGGCCGCGCCGCCATCGAGGACGCCGAAAAGCGCCTGGGCATGCGCGTGGCGTTCTTGAGCGTGTCCAAGGAAATAGCCTACAGCCACCAGGAAAAGTGGGACGGCTCGGGCTACCCCGAGGGGCTGGCGGGCGACGCCATCCCCGTGTCGGCCCGGCTCATGGCCGTGGCCGATGTGTACGACGCGCTGATCAGCAAGCGCGTGTACAAGCCCGCGTTCTCACACGACCAGGCCTGCAGCACCATCGTGCGCGGCCGGGGCACGCATTTCGACCCCGACATGGTGGATGCCTTCGTGGACATCGCCGAGGATTTCCGCGTCATCGCGCAGAAGTACCCCGACCCGGGTTGATGGGGTGGGGGAGGGTGGCGATAGTCCACCTCACCCCCAAAGGCTGTCAGAACGGAGCGCTCTCGTCCTTGGCTGCGCCGTCCTGTGCGTCGGGCGCGGCGTCTGCCGCTGGGGCCGCATCCGGCTCACCGGCATCGGCCGCCTGGCGCACGGCCGCCTTGTCGCCGGCACTGGCGAACTTGCTGTACTTGCCCAGGATGGGCACCAGCTGGCCATAGATGCGGGGCGTGCCGGCCAGGCACTCGCGCTGCTCCAGGAACTCGGCCTCACCCGTGAAATTGCCCACCAGGCCACCGGCCTCGGTCACCAGCAGCGAGCCGGCGGCGATGTCCCAGATGGACAGGCCGGTCTCGAAGAAGCCGTCGGTGAAGCCCGCAGCCACATAGGCCAGGTCGAGCGCGGCAGATCCGGGGCGGCGCAGGCCGGCCGTGCGCTGCATCACGTCGGCCATCATGTTCATGTAGCTCTTGAAGTTGTCGCCCGGGCGGAAGGGGAAGCCCGTGGAGATCAGGCAGTCCTTGAGCTGGGTGCGCTTGCTCACGCGGATGCGGCGGTCGTTCATGTAGGCGCCACGGCCCTTGGTCGCGGTGAACAGGTCATTGCGCGAGGGGTCGTAGATGACGGCCTGCTCGATCTTGCCCTTGACGGACAAGGCGATGCTCACGCAGTAGACCGGGAAGCCGTGGATGAAATTGGTGGTGCCGTCCAGCGGGTCGATGATCCAGACGAATTCGGAATCCTTGGCGCCGTATTCCGAACCCGACTCCTCGGCCAGGATGCCGTGGCCGGGGTAGGCCGTCAGCAGGGTTTCGATGATGATCTTCTCGGCCGCGTGGTCCACCTCGGTCACAAAGTCGTTCACCTGCTTTTGCGAAATGCGCACGGCCTCCACGTCGAGGGCCGCGCGGTTGATGATGGCGCCGGCGGCGCGTGCGGCCTTGATGGCCACGTTGAGCATGGGGTGCAGGTTGGACGACATAAATTGTGGTTTCAAGCAGTGCGCCGGCAGGGGCGCCTTGCGAAAGAGGAGCGTGGAACACCGCCCGGCGATGCGGGCGGCGACAATAGGGCGCTAATTTTACCTGCTTTGCCGGTTTTTGTCCCAGTCTGGGGCTGATCCGGTCCCCTGTCACCCCATGAAGACCCGTTTTGTCCTGATCAACACCAGCCATGCCGGCAACGTGGGCGCCGCCGCGCGCGCCCTCAAAACCATGGGCTTCGACGACCTCGTGCTGGTCGAGCCGCGCTGGGCCAACGTGCTGCGGCGTGAAGAAACCATCCAGCGCGCCAGCGGCGCCCTCGACGTGCTGGACAACGCGCGCATCGTCGCCACGCTGGACGAGGCGCTCGGCGGCATGAGCCACCTGTGCGCCACGGCCATGACGCCCAGGGACTTCGGGCCACCGACCCGCTCGCCGCGCGAGCATTTTGCGCAGTTGGTCGCCCCCAGGGCCGCAGACGCCGCCGTGGAGTCGGGAGTGGCTTTCCTGTTCGGCTCCGAACGCTTCGGCATGGCCAATGAGGACGTCTACCGCTGCCATGTGGCGCTGTCGATTCCCACCAACCCCGGGTTCGGCTCGCTCAACCTGGGCGCGGCCATCCAGGTGATCGCCTACGAATGGCGCATGGCCCTGGGCGGTTTCGATGGGCCGGCCGCTGTGCCTGCACCGGAGCGCGAGGTGGCCGATGCCGCCCCAGCGCGTGAGCTGGCCGATGCCGCCCCGGCGCGTGAGCTGGCCGATGCCGCCCAGGTGGCCGGCATGCTGGAGCACTGGGAGCGCGCGCTGGTGGACATCGGCTTCCTTGACCCCGAGGCGCCCAAGAAGCTCATGCCGCGCCTGAACCAGCTTTTCAACCGCGCGCAACTGGGGGCCGAGGAAATCCACATCCTGCGTGGTGTCGCAAAAGCCATGATCGAGACGGCGCAGGCAAAGCGCTAGACTGCATTTCCATATTCCAAAAACAACCATAGCCATGTTTGCACGCCTGCGTTCCGACATCCAGTGCATCCTCGACCGCGATCCCGCTGCGCGCAGCACCTGGGAAGTGATTACCTGCTACCCCGGCCTGCACGCCATCTGGCTGCACCGCCCGGCGCACTGGTGCTGGGGCCATGGCTTCAAGTGGCTGGGGCGCTTTATCTCGCACATTGCGCGCTGGCTCACGGGCATCGAGATCCACCCGGGCGCCAAGATCGGCGAGCGCGTGTTCTTCGACCACGCCATGGGCGTGGTGGTCGGTGAGACGGCCGAGATCGGTGACGGCTGCACCATCTACCAGGGTGTGACCCTGGGCGGTACCTCGCTCTACAAGGGCGCCAAGCGCCACCCCACGCTGGGCAAGGACGTGGTGGTCAGTGCGGGCGCCAAGGTGCTCGGCGGCTTCGAGGTCGGCGATGGTGCCAAGATCGGCAGCAACGCCGTGGTCATCAAGCCTGTGCCTGCGGGCGCCACGGCGGTAGGTATCCCGGCGCGCATCATCCCCTCCAAGGCAGGCCAGAGCGCCGACGTGACCGAGCCGCAGTCGCGCAAGTTCACGGCCTACGGCATCACGCAGGAGGACGATCCGCTGTCGCAGGCCATGCGTGGCCTGATCGACAACGCCTCCTCGCAGGAGCACCAGATCATGCTGCTGTGGCAGGCCATCGAGAAGCTCTCGGCCCACCAGCCGGCCAAGGACTGCGTGCCCTGTGATGCAGCGACCACCGAGCAGTTCGAGGCGGGCAAGCTCAACGAGCTGGTGGGCAAGTAGCACCCGTTCCGAGGCCCCTGCCCACCCGCGGGATCATGGCTTGAGGAACCTGCTGTAGACCGCCCGCGTCTCGGCCTCGAAGTAGCGCCCGGCGGTCAGCCTGGATAGCTCCGAGGTCTCCTGCCAGCCGAAGAAGATGATCGCGTCGTAGCTGTCCGAGATCTGCAGCTCCGTCTGCATGAACTCGCGGAACGCCTGCCTGTCCCATGCGGGTTCGCGGAAGGCCTGGGCGATGTACCAGGTCTCCACCTTGGGCTGCGCGGCCCGCGCGAGGCCCGGCAGGCTGCGCGACCAGTCGTGCAGCGCGGCGGTGGTGGCCTTGTCGCCGAGCCAGTAGGTGGTGGTGCCCACCCAGTCGACCAGTGCGATCGCGCGAGCGATGAACGGCATGACCTTCGGGTGGCCGAAGGTTGCATGCGGGCTGAACGACAGGCCGATCTTCACCTGCGGAAGGCGCTGGCGCACCAGCGTGGCGGCACGCCGCAGGTCGTCGAGCTGCGCCTGGTACTCCACCGGGTCGTCGGCCACCAGCGAGGCCTTGAGGTACATCTCGTCGAGCAGGTACACGTAGACGCCGGGCTGCAGCAGGTCGCTGTTCGTGGCGATGTAGGCCTCCAGCAGGGCCGGGGCGTCGCCCGCGAGGCGCGCAGCCCCCTTGTCGGAGATGTTGAACAGGAACAAGAAGTCCAGCATATTGGTCTTGCCGGCCTTCTGGATCGCGCGCGAGGTTTCCAGTGCGCCGCCGTAGCCGCCGTAGCCGGCATTGGTCACGAGGTCCGAGGTGGCCACCTGTTCGGGCGTGCCGAAGATCTCGCCGACCAGGCGCTGGGGCGCAGGCGTGGGGCCATCGCTGCTGCCGCCGCCACCGCCGCAGGCCGCGAGCAGGGCTACCAGGGTGAGCTGGAGGAGGAGTCTTTTCTTCATCATCATGCGCTTGGTTGGCGTGCAGTGGATAAGCCGGCCAGTCTAGGGGCTGCACACCGCAAGCCCGTGTGACCGGGCGCACCGCTGCCGGTCATCAATCGCATGGATGGTTACAAACTGCAATCGGAGAGCGGCAGCGGGTGCACCCGCAGCGCTCGTGCTGCCTTGCCTTTGCTGTCAGCGGCTGCGCACCGCGCTCTTGGGGCGAAAGGCCTTGCAGACCTCGTCGCGCGTTTCGAGGTAGGGGCCGCCGATCAGGTCGATGCAGTAGGGCACCGCCGCGAAGATGCCGGGCACGCTCTGGCTGCCATCGGCAGCGCGCAGGCCTTCCAGCGTTTCGGCAATCGCCTTGGGCTGGCCGGGCAGGTTGATGACCAGGCTCTGCCCGCGCACCACCGCCACCTGGCGCGAGAGGATGGCCGTGGGCACGAACTTCAGGCTGATCTGGCGCATCTGCTCGCCAAAGCCCGGCATTTCCTTGTGCGCCACGGCCAGCGTGGCCTCGGGCGTCACGTCGCGCAGGGCCGGGCCTGTACCGCCGGTGGTCAGCACCAGGCTGCAGCCGGCGGTATCCACCAGCTCGATCAGCGTGGCGCTGATGCCCGCCTGTTCGTCGGGGATCAGGCGCGCCTCGAACGTGATGGGGTTGAGCAGGCAGCGGGTGAGCCATTCCTGCAGCGCGGGCAGGCCCTTGTCCTCGTACACGCCGCTGCTGGCGCGGTCGCTGATGGAGACGATGCCGATACGGACCGGGTCGTGGACGGCGTCGTGCGCGGCCTCAGGCATGGTCCCCATCCTCGTCGCCGTCTTCGTCGTTCGCCGGCACATCGCCCATGTGCTCGCGCACCAGGCGGAACAGGTCGCGGTAGGCGCGGCCCTTGCGCGGCGCCAGGCCCTGCGACACGGCCGCCTTGTCGGCCGGCGGCGCATCCTTGCGCGCCTGGCGGATCAGGGCACGCAATTGCTGGGTGTCGGTATCGGGGTGCTCGGCCATCCACGGGGCCAGGGCTTCGTCGTCGGCAATCAGGCGGTCGCGCCAGTGCTCGGCCAGGTGCAGGTTGAGCTTTTCGTCGGCCGAGCCCTTGTGCTGCTCTTCGAGCGCCTGGCGCGCGGCCTGCACCAGCTCGGGGTCGAGCTTGCGCATGATCTTGCCCACGTACTGCATCTGGCGGCGCTTGCCCTCGAAATTGGTGATGCGCTTGGCCTCGGCCAGCGCGTCCACCAGCTTGTCGGGCAGGCCCACCTTCTCGAACAGGTCGGCGCGCAGGCTCAGAAGCTCCTTGCCCAGGTCCTGCAGGGCATCGCTTTCGCGCTTGAGATCGGTTCGGCTGGCATCGGGCGTGCCTTTGAGTTCGGCTTTGAGCTGAATGTCCATTTCGCTGCCTTCGGCAACGAACTGGCCCTTCACAAAGTAGCCTTTTTTGGGTTTGCGTGACATGGGTGGGGGCAAATGGGGAGGTGGCGCAGCGCGCGCCACAGCGGCAAGTATCATAGCTGCCGCTATGAATAAACCCTCCATCCGCACGCCGCGCGCCTCCAGCGCCCCGGCCGCCACCGCATCCGGCACCCCCGACAACGGCTTCAGCTACAGCCGTCCGTTCTTCGAAGAACTGGTGGACCGCGCCCTCGCGCATGCCAAAAAGCTCGGGGCCACCGACGCCGGGGCCGAGGCCTCCGAAGGCTGCGGCCTGTCGGTCAGCGTGCGCAAGGGCGAGCTCGAAACGGTGGAGCGCAACCGCGACAAGTCGCTCGGTATCACCGTCTACATCGGCAACCGCCGGGGCAATGCCAGCACCTCCGACTTTTCCAGCAAGGCCATCGAGCAGACGGCGCAGGCCGCCTACGACATCGCCCGCTTCACGGCCGAAGACCCGATGGCCGGCCTGCCCGACGCCGAGGACATCGCGCCCGCCGACAGCCACCGCGACCTGGACCTGTTCCACCCCTGGTCCATCGACAGCGAGCAGGCCGCGAAGCTGGCCATGGAATGCGAGGCCGCCGCCCTCAAGGCCAGCCGCCGCATCACCAACAGCGAAGGCGCAGGCGTGTCGGCCCAGCAGAGCCACTTCTTCAGTGCCCACACGCGCGGCTTTCGCGGCGGCTATGCCTCGTCGCGCCACAGCTTCTCGGTGGCGCCCATCGCCTCGCTGCCCGGCCGCAACGCCGAGATGCAGCGCGACGCCTGGTACAGCTCCATGCGCGACGCGGCCGAGCTGGCCTCGCCGCAGGCCGTGGGCCGCTATGCGGCCGAACGCGCCCTGTCGCGCCTGGGCAGCCGCAAGATCCCGACCACGCAGTGCCCGGTGCTGTTCGAATCCACCCTGGCCGCCGGTTTGCTCGGCGGCTTCGTGCAGGCCGTGAGCGGCGGCGCGCTCTACCGCAAGAGCAGCTTTTTGCTCGACTCGCTGGGCAAGCGCGTGTTTCCCAAGCACATCGACATCGAGGAAGACCCCTTCATCCTGCGTGGCAAAGGCAGCTCGCCGTTCGACGACGAAGGCGTGCGCGTGGCACCGCGCAAGGTGGTCAAGGGTGGGCGCGTGGAAGGCTACTTCCTGTCCACCTACTCGGCGCGCAAGCTGGGCATGAAGACCACCGGCAACGCCGGCGGCTCGCACAACCTGACCATGACCTCGCGCCTGACCCAGGCCAGCGATGACCTCGATGCCATGCTGCAAAAGCTGGGCACCGGCCTGTTCGTGATCGAACTCATGGGCCAGGGCGTGAACTACGTGACCGGCGACTACTCGCGCGGCGCCAGCGGCTTCTGGGTCGAGAACGGCCGCATCGCCTACCCGGTGCACGAGATCACCATCGCCGGCAACCTGAAGGACATGCTGCAGGGCATCGAGGTCGTGGGTGCGGACACCTACAACTACGGCGCCAAGACCGTGGGCTCCGTGCTCGTGAATCGCATGAAGGTGGCCGGTAGCTGAGTTACCTGGCGGGCCGCACAGGGCGAAAAGCCCTCCTGGCGCGAGCCTGGAGGGCTTTTTTGTGGGACTGTTCTGGGCTCAGTACGCCGCGCCAGGCTTGGCAGGCGCTGGTGCCTCGGCACCCGCAAACCGGCCTCTGAGGGCTCTTGCCGCATTCGCGAACAGCAGCACATCCACCCCCACGGCAACGAAGCTGCAACCGAGTTCCAGGTACCGCTGCGCCAGCACCGGGTCGGAGGTCAGTGTGCCGGCGGCCTTGCCGCTGGCGAGGATGGTCTTCATCGCGCCCTCGATGGCGCCCTGCACCTCGGGGTGGCCCGGGTTGCCCCGGTGGCCCATCGAGGCAGCGAGGTCCGCCGGGCCGATGAACACGCCATGCACGCCATCCACTGCGCAGATGGCTTCCAGGTTCTGCAGTGCCTGCACGGTCTCGGCCTGCACCAGCAGGCAGACTTCGTCGTCTGCGACCTGCAGGTAGTCCGTGCGTGCGCTCCACTCGGATGCGCGGCCCACGGCGCTGCCCACGCCCCGGATGCCCAGGGGCGGGTAGCGCGTGGCCGAGACGATGGCAGTGGCCTGCTCGGCTGTGTCCACCATGGGGACCAGCAGGGTCTTGGCGCCGATGTCCAGCATCTGCTTGATGAGGGCCGTGTCGCCCTGCACCACGCGCACCACGGGGTTGGCGCCATGGGGCGCCACGGCCTGCAGCGCGGCCAAGGTGCTGCGCACGTCGTTGGGCGCATGCTCGCCGTCGATCAGCAGCCAGTCGAACCTGGCGGTTGCCGCCACTTCTGCGAGGTAAGGGTCGGCCATGGACAGCCACAGGCCTATCTGCGGCTGGCGTGCGGCCAGGGCGGCCCTGAAGGGGTTGTGGGCGGGCATGGATGGGGTCTTTCAGTCGAGTTGGCCTTGGCAGATGTACTTGGTGTGCAGGTAGTCGTCCAGGCCGTGGGTCGATCCCTCTCGGCCGTAGCCCGACTCCTTGACGCCGCCGAAGGGCGCGGCCTCGGCCGCGATCACGCCTTCGTTGATGCCCACGATGCCGGTCTCCAGCGCGTCCGCCACGCGCCAGATGCGCCGCACGTCGTTGCTGTAGAAATACGCCGCCAGGCCAAAGGGTGTGTCGTTGGCTGCGGCGATCACCTCGGCCTCGGTGGCGAAGCGCGTGAGCGGTGCCACGGGGCCGAAGGTTTCCTCGCAGGAGCAGGCCATGGAGGCGTCGGCGCCCACCAGCACCGTGGGCGCGTAGTAGGTGGGGCCCAGCCCGGGCAGGCGCTGGCCACCGGTCAGCACTTTCGCCCCCCGCGCCACTGCGTCCTGCACGTGGCGCGCTATCTTTTCCACGGCCCGGTCATTGATCATGGGGCCGATCTGCGAGGCCGGGTCGCTGGCAGGACCCACCTTGAGCGCGGCCACGCGGGCGCTGAGCTTGCTGGCGAATTCGTCGTGGACGCGGTCGTGCACGAACACCCGGTTGGGGCAGACACAGGTCTGGCCGCCGTTTCGGAACTTGGCGGCCATGAATCCGTCCACGGCCGCATCCACATCGGCATCCTCGAACACGATGAAGGGCGCGTTGCCACCCAACTCCAGCGACAGCTTCTTGAGCGTGTCGGCGCCGCGCCGCGCCAGGTGCTTGCCCACGGGCGTCGATCCGGTGAAGGTGATCTTGCGCACGCGGGCGTCATCGAGCCACAGGTCCACCACCTCGGGCGTCTTCTCGCGTGAAGCGGTGACGATGTTGAGCACGCCAGCGGGCACACCCGCCTCGTGGGCCAGCAGCACCAGGGCCAGCGAGGTCAGCGGCGTGTCCTCGGCCGGCTTGCAGACCACCGTGCAGCCGGCGGCCAGGGCCGGGGCGATCTTGCGCGCGATCATCGCCGCCGGAAAGTTCCAGGGCGTGATGGCCGCCACCACGCCCACAGGTTCCTTCAGCGCAAGCATGCGCCGGCCCGGCACGGGCGCGGGGATCACTTCGCCGTTCATGCGCGTGGCCTCCTCGGCAAACCATTCGATGTAGCTGGCCGCATAGGCCACCTCGCCCTTGCCTTCTGCCAGGGGCTTGCCCTGCTCGCGTGAGATGAGCTTGCCCAGGTCGTCCTGGTGGGCCAGCACCAGATCGTTCCAGCGCTTGATGATTTGGGCGCGCTGCCTGGCCGGCACCTTCTTCCAGGCCGGGAAGGCAGCATGCGCGGCATTGAGCGCGGCGAGGGCTTCGGCTGCGCCGCTGTCGGGCACCTGGGTGATGGTTGCGCCGGTGGCCGGGTCGGTCACGGCCAGCAGGGCGCCGGGGCCGGGCGTCCACTGGCCGGCGATGAAGTTGGCGCTGCGCAGCAGGTCAGCGCGGGTGAGGGTCAGGGGCATGGGAGTGTGGGGTTCGGTAGGAGGTGTTCAACTGACTATTCCGAGATGCCAGGGCACAAACTCATGGTCGCCCAGGCCCAGGGCCTCGCTCTTGGTGGCTTCGCCGCTGGCGTGGCGCAGGATCTGCTCGAAAATCTGCCGCCCCATCTCGGGCACAGAGATGCCCTCATCGATCACCACGCCGCAGTTGATGTCCATGTCCTCTTCGAGCCGCGTGAACATGGGCGTGTTGCTCGCCAGCTTGATGGTGGGCGCCGGCTTGCTGCCGAACATGGAGCCGCGCCCGGTGGTAAAGCAGATCAGCTGTGCGCCGCTGGCGATCTGGCCGGTGCAGGCCACGGGGTCGTAGCCGGGCGAGTCCATGAAGACGAAGCCGCTCTCGGTGATGGGCTCGGCGTATTCGTACACCGCCTGGAGCGGTGTGGTGCCGCCCTTCATGGCCGAGCCCAGCGATTTTTCGAAGATGTTGGCCAGGCCACCGGCCTGGTTGCCATGGCCCACCACGCCATTGAACTGGGCGTTCTGGCCGGCGGCATAACGCTCCCACCAGGCCAGTCGGTCCAGAAGCTTCTGGCCCACCTCGGGGCTCACCGCACGTCGCGTGAGCATGAATTCCACGCCGT
The DNA here is from genome assembly GCF_034519795.1 of Acidovorax sp. Taxonomy (GTDB): domain Bacteria; phylum Pseudomonadota; class Gammaproteobacteria; order Burkholderiales; family Burkholderiaceae_C; genus Acidovorax. Next base: position 116,376 of record NZ_JAXHOB010000020.1, on the reverse strand, counting down.
GGATCTCGGGCGTCTCCGACAGGATGGCCGTGCCGCCGTGGCGCACCAGGATGTCCATGGCCGCACCCAGCGCGGGGTTGGCCGTGATGCCCGAGAAGCCGTCCGAGCCCCCGCATTCCAGCCCGATCTTGAGGTGGGCCGCGCTCACCGTCTGGCGCCGTGCGGCGTTGGCCTCCGGCAGCATGGCCTCGATCGCGGCGATGCCGGCTTCGATGGTGGCGCGCGTGCCGCCCACCTCCTGCATCACCAGCGTGCGCATGAGTCGGCCGGCCTTCAGGCCCTGCGAGTCCACCAGCGCATCCACCTGATTGCGCTCGCAGCCCAGGCCCACGATGAGCACGCCCGCCAGGTTGGGGTGGCGCGCATAGCCCGCCAGCGTGCGGCGCAGCACGTCGAAGTGCTCGCTGGGCGAGGACATGCCGCAGCCGCTGGTCTGGGCGAAGGCGGCCACGCCGTCGATGTGGGGAAACGCCGCCATCCGCTCGGGCGTGAAGTGCGCAGCAATGCGCTTGATGACCGTGGCAGAGCAGTTCACCGACGACAGGATGCCGATGAAGTTGCGCGTGCCCACGCTGCCGTCGGCCCGCACGAAGCCCTGGAAGGTAGCGCGCCCGGCCTCGGGCACATAGTCCACGGACCGCACGTCGGCGCCGAAGGCCGGGTCGCGGTAGTAGTCCACGATCTGCAGGTTGTGGCTGTGCACGTAGTCGCCGGGCTCCAGGTCCCGCGTGGCCACGCCGATCACGGTGTCGTACTTGCGCACCTGCTCGCCCTCGGCAATGCGGCGAGCTGCGATCTTGTGGCCGGCGGGCACCTGGGCGCGCGTGCGCACACCGAGTTCGGGGATGGCCTGGCCCAGGGCCAGGGCCGTCTTGGCCACCAGCACGTTGTCGTTGGGATGCAGGTGCAGCAGGGGGCTGGACAGGGCGGTGGGGGCCGCAGGGGTAGTCATCGGGACCTTTTGCTTCTGGGGATGCAGGGACTCAGCTGCGCATCAGCTCGCGCAGCTTGAGCCTGTCGATGAGCACGGTCTCCTTCAGGTAGACCGCGTTCACGTACTTTTCGTAGTCGGGGCCGTCCAGGTACAACAGCGGCGCATCGAGCTTGTCGGCCACCGCCTTGAACTCGGGGCTGGCCACGGCCTGGCGGAAGGCGTCGCGCAGCTTGGCGGCCACGGCCGGTTCCAGGCCCTTGGGCGCGCCGATGCCGTTGGGGGCATCCACCACCACGTTGTAGCCCGAGTCGCGCAGGGTAGGTGTGTCCTTGAAGCGCGCAGTGCGCTGCTCGCCCCAGGTGGCCAAAAGGCGCAGCTTGCCGGCCTCCACATGCGGTGCCCAGGAGCTGGAATCGGCCAGCGCATCCACATGGCCGCCCAGCACGCCCTGCAGCGCCTCGGCACCGCCCTTGTAGGGCACATGGTTGAGCGCGATGCCGGCCGCGGCCGCGAACTCCTCCATGCCTACGTGCGTGGCACCGCCCACGCCGGCGTGGGCATACGTCACCTTGCCGGGGTTGGCCTTGGCATGGTCGACGAAGTCCTTCAGGGTCTTGAAGCGCGAGTCCGCCGGCACGGCGATGCCGAAGGTCTGGCCCGAGGTGCGTGCCAGGTAGGTGAAATCCTTGCGCGGGTCGGCCTGCAAGGTGCCCAACTGCGCAAAGCGCGTGACGGAGATTGGGATCTGGCCGATGGTGTAGCCGTCGGCCTTGGCCGCGGCCAGGGCCTTGGAGCCGATCATGCCCGAGGCGCCTGCGCGGTTCTCCACCGCGATGGCCTGGCCCAGGATGCGGCCGGCGACGGTGCACAGGGTGCGCATCGACTGGTCGGCCGTGCCGCCTGCGGGCCAGGGGCAGATGAAGGTGATGGGGCGTTCGGGGTAGGTCTGCGCGAACAGCGTGCCATGCGTGGCTGCGAGCGCAGTGGCCCCGAGGGCGCCAAGGATGAGCTGCCGCCGGTCCTGGCGTGGGGTGTCGTTCATGTCTGTCTCCATTTTTTTGATCGGGAGCCGCGATTGTTCTCAGGCGATGCATAACAATCCAATGAAACTATGGACTCTCTTCATAGCCTGTAAGACATGAATCAGGAGAAACCCCATGACCCGCATCGACCGTGTCCTGCGCTCCAACCTCAAGCTGCGCCACCTGCAGATGCTGGTGGCGCTGGACCAGTTCCGCCACCTGGGCCGTGCGGCCGAGTTCCTGTCGGTCACGCAGCCTGCTGTCTCCAAGACGCTGGCCGAGATCGAGCGCATGTTCGGCCTGCCGCTGTTCGACCGCTCCACGCGCGGCACCGAGCCCACGGCCGCAGGCCTGAGTGTGGTGCGTTTTGCGCGCTCGGTGCTGGCGGGCTACGACCGCACACGCGCCGAGATCGCCGCCGAGGCCAGCGGTGCCAGCGGCCGCACCAGTGTGGGGGCCATGGTGGTGGCCACGCCGGTGCTGCTGGCGCAGGCCGTGGAGCGGCTCAAGGCGCGCTCCATCCACACCAGCGTGCTGATCGAGGAGGGCGACCTCACACGATTGCTGCCCAAGCTGCGGCTCGGTGAGCTCGACCTGTTCGTGGGCCGGCTGGAGCCGGGCTACGCCTCGCCCGACCTCGAAACCGAAGCGCTGTATGCCGAGCCCATGGCCGTGGTCGTGCAGCCTGGCCATGTGCTGGCGCGCAAGCGCAAACCACATTGGACCGACCTGGCCGCGCTGCCCTGCGTGATGCCGCCGCCCTGGGCCTCGCTGCGCGTCAAGCTCGACCAGATGTTCTTTGCGCACGACCTGCACCCGCCGGCCGACATCGTGGAGTCAGCCTCCTTCCTCACGCAGCTCGCTTTCATCCATCAGCGCGGTGCCGTGGCCTTTATGGCGCGCTCGGTGGCGCAGCACTTTGCGGCGCAAGGGCAGGTGGCGGTACTGCCCTTGGCGGTGCCCATCGACCTGCCGCCGGTGGGTTTGATCACCCTGCGCGGCCAGAGGCCCACGCCCGTGACGGAGCAACTGATCGACTGCATACGCCAGGTGGCGGGCAGCCGCAAGAAGCCACGCGCCAAACCCTGAGCCATCAGCCCCAGGTGCGCGCGAGCACCGCAGCAGCAGCCTGCAGCCTTGGCAGCTTCTCCAGCGCCTGGGCCAGAGACATGCGGGCCACGGGCGCCTGCAGTGCCACCGCGCAGCGGATGCTTTTGCCATCGGCTCCGCGCACCGGCACGGCCACGCAGACCAGGCCTTCGACGAACTCCTCGGCATCCACCGCGTAGTCCTCCCGGCGGATGCGCTTGAACTCGGCATCGAGCGCGGCGCGCGTGGTCAGCGTGGTCGCGGTGTGGCGCGTGAGCGCAAGCCCATCCAGCAGCTTGTTGCGCTGGCCTGCGGCCATGTGCGCCAGCAACAGCTTGCCGCTGGCCGAGCAGTGCACGGGCACGCGCGTGCCGGGCCGCAGGTTCATCTGCAGCGGAAAGGCCGACTCGATGCGGTCCAGGTACACCACCTCGGCACCCGACAGGGCCGTGAAGTTGCAGCTCTCGCCCACCTCGGCCACCAGTTGGCGCAGCACCGCGTGGCGCACGCCCTGCTGGGTGCTGCCGGCCAGCGTGGCCTCGGCCAGGCGCAGCAGGCGCGGTGCGGGCGCGTAGCGGCGGCCGTCGGGTTCGCGCGCCAGCAGGCCGCCGGCCTCCAACTGCATGAGCAGGCGGTGCACGCTGGGCTTGGGCCAGCCGCTGGCGGCCACGGCCTCGGCCAGTGTGAGCGGGCGGGCCTCGCGCACCAGCACCTCCAACAGGTCGAACAGGCGCAGGCCGGGTGATACAGCAGTGTTTTCTGTCATGAATCTCTGATTTCGAGACGAATTAGGAAAATATTTCGGGATTTATAAGGCCTGCCCTAAAGTGGGTGCAACCCTTTTTTCTGAAAGCCCTTCTCGCCCATGGCTCCATCCCCTGCACCCTTTCGCAATGCCGTCGTGACCGGAGCCTGTGGCGGCCTTGGTCAGGCCGTGGTGCGCGAACTCCTCGCCCAGGGCACACAGGTGGCGCTGGTGGGCCTGCAGCGCCCGGTGCTCGATGCGCTGGCCGCCACCGCACCCGGCCGCTGCGCGGTGTACACGCCCGATGTGGCCGATGCCGCGGCCATGGCGCAGGTCGCTGCCGACTGGATGGCGCGTGCCGGTCTGCCCGACCTGGTGGTCGCCAACGCGGGCGTGGCGGGCGGCTTCGACACCCGTGAGGCCGGTGACCTGGCCGTGATGCGCCGCATGCTGGAAATCAACCTGCTCGGCCCGGCCACCACCTTCCAGCCCTTTGTGCAGGCGCTGCATGCGCATGCCGTGCAGGGGCCGCGCTGCGCCCTGGTCGGCGTGGCCAGCATCGCGGGCTGGCGCGGCATGCCCGGCAATGGCGCCTACTGCGCGAGCAAGGGCGGGCTGATCCGCTACCTCGAAAGCCTGCGCGCCGAGTGCCGGGGCACGCGCCTTTCCGTGCACACGGTGAGCCCGGGCTACCTGCGCACGGCACTCACCGCCGGCAACCGCTTTGCCATGCCGGGCCTGATGGAGCCCAATGCTGCGGCGCGCGCACTGCTGGCCGGGGTGGCGCGCGGGCGCGAGCACATCGTGCTGCCACGGCACATCGGCTGGCTCTCGCGCCTGCTGGCCTGCCTGCCCGCCACCACCTACGACCGCCTGCTGCGCGGCCAGCCGCGCAAGCCGCGCGTGGGCGAGGCGGGTGCCACCGCCATCCCGGGACTGCCGGGCGCTGCCGATGGCACAACGCCTGCCGAACCCCGTTGACCCCTCACTTTCAAGCCAGGCAACCATGCAAGACGACCTTCGCAACGCACCCGCCGACCTGCAGGCCTGCGTGGACACCACCAGCGCCACCACGCGCGGCTCGATTGCGCTGATCGGTGCCGGCCCTTCGGGCCTGGCCGGTGCGCGCAATCTGCAAAAGCTCGGCATCCCGTTCCAGGGTTTCGAGGCGTACACCGATGTGGGCGGGCTGTGGAACATCGCCAACCCGCGCTCCACGGTCTATGCCTCGGCGCACCTGATCTCGAGCAAGCGCACCACCGAGTTCAGCGAGTTCCCCATGGCCGACAGCGTGGCCGACTACCCCAGCCACCGCGAGCTGTGCCGCTATTTCAGCGATTTTGCCGAGCACTTCGACCTGCGCCGGCACTTTCGTTTCGGCGTGCGCGTGCTCAAGGTGGAGCCTGTCAGCGACAGCGAGGACACGCTGTGGCGCGTGACCATCGCCACGGCGGACGGGGGCACCGAAGCGGCCGAGTACAAGGGCGTGGTGATCGCCAACGGCACGCTGGCCGAGCCCAGCATGCCGCGTTTCGAGGGCCATTTCAGCGGTGAGCTGCTGCACACCTCGGCCTACAAGCACGCCGAGCAGTTCAAGGGCAAGCGCGTGCTCATCGTGGGCGCGGGCAACTCGGGCTGCGACATCGCGGTCGATGCGGTGCACTACGCCGAGAGCGTCGACATCTCGGTGCGGCGCGGCTACTACTTCGTGCCCAAGTACGTGTTCGGCAAGCCCGCCGACACCGTGGGCGGCAAGCGCCCGCTGCCGCCCTGGCTCAAGCAGAAGGTGGACAGCACGGTGCTCAAATGGTTCACGGGCGACCCCACGCGATTCGGCTTCCCCAAGCCCACGTACAAGATGTACGAGTCGCATCCCATCGTGAACTCGCTGATCCTGCACCACCTGGGCCATGGCGACATCCACGTCAAGGCCGACATCGCGCGCTTCGATGGTGCCACCGTGCACTTCAAGGACGGCACCCAGCAGGACTACGACATGGTGCTCGCCGCCACGGGCTACACGCTGCACTATCCCTTCATCGCGCGCGAGCTGCTCAACTGGCAGGGCATGGCACCGCGCCTGCACCTGAACATCTTCGCACCCGGCCGGCGCCGCCTGGCCGTGCTGGGCATGATCGAGGCCAGCGGCATCGGCTGGCAGGGCCGCTACGAGCAGGCCGAGCTGGTGGCACGCTACTTCAAGGCGCTCGATGCCGGCACGCCCGCCGCCAAGGCTTTCACGGCCGCAGTGCAGGGCCCGCCGCCGGACCTGTCGGGTGGCTTCAAGTACCTGCAGCTCGAACGCATGGCGTACTACGTGCACAAGGACACCTACCGCGCCGCCGTGCGCAACGCCGCAGCCGCCCTGGGCTGACCGCACCACAAGAAAAGGGCCACCGAGCCCACCGAGGAGACGAATACCATGCTGCCCGTCGACGAGATCCGCCTGAACTTCAACCCCGCATCGCTGATGCTGCTCAACGGCGTGCTGGCCTTTTTGATGTTCGGCATCGCGCTCGACACGCGGGCGGACGACTTCCGCCGCGTGGCCAAGATGCCCTGGGCCATGGCCGTGGGCATTGCCGCGCAGTTCATCGTGCTGCCGGCCGTGACCTATGTGCTCACGCTGGCGCTCGGCGTGGGGCCGAGCATTGCGCTGGGCATGATCCTCGTGGCCTGCTGCCCGCCGGGCAATGTGTCCAACATCCTCACGCACCGGGCGCGCGGCAACGTCGCGCTGTCGGTGTCCATGACGGCGATCTCCAACGCCATCGCCATCGTGCTCATGCCGCTGAACTTCGCGTTCTGGGGCGGCATGCACCCCACGGCCGCGCCGCTCTTGAAGACCATTGCGCTCGACCCGCTGGAGATGGTGGGCCACATCGTCGCCATCATCGGTGTGCCCTTCGTGCTCGGCCTCTTGTGCGCGCACCACCTGCCGCGCCTCACGCAGCGCGTGAAGAAGGCCGTGCGCATCGCCAGCTTCCTGGCGCTCATCGGCTTCATCCTGGGCGCCATCGCCGGCAACTGGCGCTTCTTCCTCGACTATGTGGGCATGGTGCTGCTGGCCGTGGCCCTGCACGATGCGCTGGCCTTCGGCACCGGCTACCTGTGCGCGCGCTTCACGGGCCTGCAGGACTATGACCGGCGCGCTGTCGCCATCGAGGTCGGCATCCGCAATGCGGGCCTGGGCCTGGTGGTGATCTTCAGCTTCTTTGGCGGCCTGGGTGGGATGGCCGTGGTGGCCGGCGTCTGGGGCTTCTGGGACATCATCGCCGGCCTGGCGCTGGCCAGTTGGTGGGGCCGCAAGGATCCCGTGGGCGCGCCTGCGGCCTTGCAAGGGGAGGGCGCATGAGCGCGCCGGCCCCGCGCGCCCGCAACATCCTCGTCACCGGGGCCGATGGCTTCCTGGGCCGGGGCGTGGTGGCGGCGCTGGCCCGGCGGCCGGGCACCGGCACCGTGGTGGCCCTGGACGTGCGCGAGGTGCCGCCCGAGCGCCGCCAGCCGGGCGTCACCTACCAGGCCCAGGATGTGCGCGACCCGGCCCTGGCCGCCACGCTGCAGCGCCATGCCATCGACACCGTGGTGCACCTGGCCTCCATCGTCACACCGGGCCGCGACTCGAACCGGGCCTTCGAATACGACGTGGACGTGAACGGCACACGCAACGTGCTTGAAGCCTGCGCGGCCCAGGGCGTGCGGCATGTGCTCGTGTCCTCCAGCGGCGCGGCCTATGGCTACCATGCCGACAACGCGCCCTGGCTCACCGAGTCGCACCCGCTGCGCGGCAACGAGAGCTTTGCCTATGCACACCACAAGCGCCTGGTCGAGGAGATGCTGGCCGCCTGGCGCCAGAGCCATCCGCAGCTGGCGCAGACGGTGCTGCGCATCGGCACCATCCTGGGCGAGCGGGTGGACAACCAGATCACCGCGCTGTTCGAAAAGCCGCGCCTGTTGGCCATTCGCGGCAGCGACAGCCCCTTCGTCTTCATCTGGGACGAAGACGTGACCGGCGCGCTGCTGCATGCGCTCGATGGCGCGGCGCCCGGCTGCTACAACCTGGCGGGCGATGGGGCGCTGACCATCCACCAGATCGCGGCGCGCCTGGGCAAGCGCACGCTCGACCTGCCGGCCTGGCTGCTGCAATCGGCCCTGTTCGTGGGCTCGCGCCTGGGTGTGAGCCGCTATGGCCCCGAGCAGCTCGACTTTCTGCGCTACCGGCCGGTGCTGCTCAACACCGCGCTCAAGGAGCAATTGGGCTATGTGCCGCGCAAGACCAGCGCGCAGGCCTTCGATGCCTTCGTGGCGGCGCGCCAGCAGCAGGGGCGGCCCGTGGCCGTGGCCAACGTGCTGGCAGGCGGCCGCGCATGAACACGGCGGCCACGCCGTCGGGGGTGGGTGCGGCACCGCCCCGCACATTGTCGCAAGGCGACCTGGCCTGTGCGCTGGCCGTCATCGTCATCTGGGGCCTGAACTTCGTGGTCATGAAGATGGGCCTGCAGACCCTGAGCCCCATGCTGCTGGGTGCCCTGCGCTTCACCGCGGCCTCGCTGCCCTTCCTGCTGTTCGTGCGCCGCCCGGCACTGCCCTGGCGCTTCGTCGCGGGCTATGGCCTGGCGCAGGGCCTGGGGCAATTCGGCCTGCTGTTCCTCGGCCTGCGCCTGGGCATGACGGCGGGCATGGCCTCGGTGGTCATGCAGACCCAGGCCTTCTTCACGCTGATCCTGGCGGTCACGCTGCTGCACGAGCGCGCGCGGCCTGCGCAGTGGCTGGGCCTGGCGGTGGCGTTCGGGGGGCTGCTGGTGATCGCCAGCGCCCACGGCGAGGGCGCGCTGCAGATGAGCCTGGCGGGCTTCGTGCTCACGCTGGGGGCCGCCTTCATGTGGGCCACCTCGAACCTGGTGGTGCGCTTTGCGGCGCGCGCGGGGGGCGACTACGCGCCGTTCCCGTTCATCGTCTGGAGCAGCACCGTGCCCATCGTGCCGTTCTTCGCGCTGGCGCTGTGGCTCGATGGCCCGGCTGCGGTGGCCGCGCAACTGGCAGGGCTCAACGGCCGCGCGCTGTTTGCCGTGCTCTACCTGGCGCTGCTGGCCACCCTGCTGGCCTACAGCCTGTGGACGCGGCTGCTGCAGCGCCACCCGGCCGGGCGCGTGTCGCCGTTCTCGCTGCTGATCCCGGTGGTGGGCCTGCTGGCCGCCATGCTGGTGCTGGGCGAGCAGCCGACCGCCGCGCAGTGGGCGGGTACGGTGGCAGTGCTGTTGGGCATGTTCATCAACCAGTTCGGCCATCGGGTGTGGAAGCGGGGCTGAAAGCCCCGCACGGCCTCATGCCGTGGCGATGCGCGCGGCGATCGCCTGGCCGAGCTCCGTGGTGCTGGCCTTGCCGCCCAGGTCGGGGGTGAGCGGGCCTTCCTTCAAGGCCGCCTCGATGGCCGCCACGATGGCGTCGTGCGCTGCACGGCCGGCGCCCTGGCCCTGGGTCAGAAAGTCCAGCATCAGCGCGCCCGACCAGACCATGGCGATGGGGTTGGCGATGTTCTTGCCGTAGATGTCCGGTGCCGAGCCGTGCACGGGCTCGAACAGCGAGGGGAAGGTGCGCTCGGGGTTCAGGTTGGCCGAAGGGGCCAGGCCGATGGTGCCGGTGGTCGCGGGGCCCAGGTCCGAGAGGATGTCGCCGAACAGGTTGGTGGCGGCCACCACGTCGAAGCGGCCGGGCTGCAGCACGAAGCGCGCGGTCAGGATGTCGATGTGCTGCTTGTCCAGCGTGATCTCCGGGTAGTCCTTGGCCACCGCGTCGGCACGCTTGTCCCACCAGGGCATGCTGATGGCGATGCCGTTGCTCTTGGTGGCCAGGGTCACGTGCTTGCGCGGGCGGCTCTGCGCCAGGTCGAAGGCGAAGCGCAGCAGGCGGTCCGTGCCCTTGCGCGAATAGACCGATTCCTGGATCACGATCTCGCGCTCCGTGCCCTCGTACATGATGCCGCCCAGCGACGTGTACTCACCCTCGGTGTTCTCGCGCACCACGAAGTAGTCGATGTCGCCGGGCTTCCTGCCGGCCAGCGGGCAGGGCACGCCCTCGAACAGGCGCACCGGGCGCAGGTTGATGTACTGGTCGAACTCGCGGCGGAACTTGAGCAGCGAACCCCACAGCGAGACATGGTCGGGCACCGTGGCGGGCCAGCCCACGGCGCCGAAGAAGATCGCGTCCACGTCCGCGAGCTGCGCCTTCCAGTCGTCGGGCATCATCTGGCCGTGCTCGGCGTAGTAGTCGCAGCTGGCCCAGTCGATGGTGCGGTAGGTGAGGGCGATGCCGAAACGCTCGGCGGCGGCTTTCACGGCGCGCAGGCCTTCGGGCATGACTTCCTTGCCGATGCCGTCGCCGGGGATCACGGCGATCGTGTACTGGGTGGTGTTGCTGCTCATCAGATGTCTTCCTTGGAGGATGGAGGGTGCGTGGCCTGCATTGTTGGACAGCACGGTACAAAATACAATCGGCCGCCTGTGCATCCATTCTTCACACATCGTGCATAAAAGCCCGTCGACCGAAGACCTGCGTGTCTTCACCGTGGTCGTGCGCAAATCGAGCTTTGCGGACGCAGCCACCGAGCTCGGCGCCTCGCCCGCCTACGTGAGCAAGCGCATCCGCCTGCTGGAAGAAGACCTGGCCGTGAAGCTGCTGCACCGCACCACGCGGCGCGTGGCCGTCACGGAGGAGGGCGAGCGCGTGTTCCACTGGGCGCAGCGCATCCTGGACGACGTGGACCAACTGCTGCAGGAGGTGGCGGTCACGCGCCGCGAGCCACGCGGCCTGCTGCGCGTGAGCAGCAGCTTCGGCTTTGGCCGGCGCATCGTGGCGCCTGCGCTGTCGCGCCTGGTGGAGCGGCACCCGGGCCTGCAGGTGCGGCTGGAGGTGTTCGACCGGCTGGTGGACGTGGCCGGTGAGGGCTTTGATCTCGATGTGCGCGTGGGCGATGAGATCGCGCCCCACCTGATCGCGCGGCGCCTGGCCGACAACCACCGCGTGCTGTGTGCCTCGCCGGCCTACCTGGCGCGCCACGGCACACCGCGCGCACTGGCTGAGTTGTCGAGCCACGACTGCCTGGTGATCAAGGAGCGCGACCACCCCTTTGGCGTGTGGCGCCTGCGCAGCGGCGCTGTGGAGGACATGGTCAAAGTGCGCGGCCCGCTGTCGGCCAACAACGGCGAGATGGTGGTGCAATGGGCCGTGGACGGGCGCGGCATTGCGCTGCGCTCGCTGTGGGACGTGCAGCCCCATCTGCAGGCCGGGCACCTGGTGCAGGTGCTGCCCGAATGGCGCCAGGACGCCAATGTCTGGGCCGTCTACCCCACGCGGCTGCACCTGTCGGCCAAGGTGCGCGTGTGCGTGGAGTTTCTGCAGGACCACTTCAAAAGGGAGTGGTCCGGGATCGGCTAGTCCACTGAAACCGAGAAATCGGCTGTGCGCCGGGGTGGCAGCGGGATGCAGCGCAAGGCGCGGGCTGCGGCCAAGGCTGGCCGCCTTGGCAAAGCCCGCAACGCCGCGATGCTCCCGCTGCTACCCCGGCCCGAAGGGTGAGGGTCTGGCAGGGCCGCACTCGTCGTTGCCGTGCTCGCCGGGCGTGCAACCCGGCTGCGCCCGGCGCCTAGATTGCGGCCCTGCCAGACCCTCACGCACAGTCGATTTCTCGGTTTCAGTGGACTAGAGGGGCTCAGCCGCCTGCCAGCGCGGTCTTCACTGCGGCGGAGACCTGGCCCATGTCGGCCTTGCCGGCCAGGCGCGTCTTGACCGCACCCATCACCTTGCCCATGTCGCCAGGGCCCGAGGCGCCCAGTTCGGCCACGATGGCCTTGACGGCGGCCAGGGTTTCCTCGGCCGACATGCGCTCGGGCAGGTAGGCCTGCAGTACCACCAGCTCGGACTTCTCCTTGTCGGCCAGATCCTGGCGCGCGGCCTGCTCGAAGGCGGCGATGGAGTCCTTGCGCTGCTTGATCAGCTTGTCCACGATGGCGATGACGGCCACATCGTCGAGTTCGATGCGCTCGTCAACTTCCTTTTGCTTCAGCGCGGCCAGCAGCAGGCGGATGGTGCCCAGGCGCTCGCTGTCCTTGGCGCGCATGGCGGTCTTCATGTCTTCGGTGATCTGGTCCTTGAGGGACATGGCATTTCTCCTGTGGTCTTGTCGTTGAATCTGCAAAAAGAGGGCGCAAAAAGCAAAAAACCCGCGCCTGGCGTCCCGAGCGCGGGTTGATGTGGCCGGTGAGGGCCAGCGATCAGTACAGCTTCTTGGGCAGCTGCATGCTGCGCACGCGCTTGTAGTGGCGCTTGACGGCGGCAGCCTTCTTGCGCTTGCGCTCGGCCGTTGGCTTTTCGTAGAACTCGCGGGCGCGCAGGTCGGTCAGCAGGCCGAGCTTTTCAATGGTGCGCTTGAAGCGGCGCAGTGCGACGTCAAAGGGTTCGTTTTCTTTTACGCGGATCGTAGTCATTAGCTAATGGTTTCCAAATTTTTTTGCCCGCAGAGGGTCTTGGGGAGATCGGGCCTCAAGACCTTGCGTGGCGGTTGTCCCCGTCTGTAACTAGTATTGGCCGACGGGGCATGCCAGCGAAGCCGGACATTATAGCAGGCAGATTGGAATAAAGGGCAAGGGCTTCGTGCGACCAGCGCAGACATTCTTCGGCGCCCCAAGCTGGTGCGTGTGGCGCGGAAATTGCATGTGTACTTACAGAGTGTTTCGTTCTGCCCGACCGGGGCAGTGCGGTGCACGATCTCACTGCCTGGCGCCGAACCGCCGGGCGCATCCTGCAGGAACGGGAAACTGGTCACCCATGGCAATCATGCACCGCGTATCAGGTTGGCTAGGCCGGCTCAGTGTGGGCCGCAAGCTCATGCTCATCTATCTGCTGGACCTCACGGCGGTGATCTACGTCTCCAGCATCCTGATCCATGAAAAGAACCAGGCCATCGACTTCACGCGCAAGGAGATCGTGGGCACCAGCTACGCCACCGTGGTGCGCGACGGGCTGCTGGGCCGCTTCCTGCAGCCTGGCCAGCCGGGCCTGTCGGTGGCCGACACGCTGGGGCGCCTGGACACCGTGCGTGCCGAGCACGATGAAGCCTTGCACACGCAGGAGGCCGGCCAGCGCTTCAAGGATGCGCTGCAGCGCCTGGGCACCGATGCCGCCGCGCAGGCCGACCCGCAGGCCCTCACGCGCCTGCGCAGCCAGTTGCTGCGCGATGGGCGCGAGCTGCTCACCACGGTGGGCAACCAGTCCAACCTGATCCTCGACCCTGACCTCGACAGCTACTACGAGATGTCGCTGTCGGTGCTGCGCTTTCCCGAGCTGCTGCAGGCCGTGCACGACACCGTGAGCTTCCTGAACTCCCCGCGCACCGCGCGCGGGCCGCAGTGGTCGTCCGAGCTGCTCACGCTGGTGGGGCGGCTCGAAGCCGTGACCCTGGGCGTCGAGTCCGACTACAACCAGGCCTTCATCGCCGGCTCGCCCGAGATGCGTGCGGCGCTGGTGCATGACCGCGAGGCACTCAACGCCACGCTGCTCGAATTCCAGTCGCACCTGCAGGCCATCGCCAGCGGCGAATCGCGCCTGACCATGGCGCAGCTGTCCGAGCAGGAGGCCAAGGTGCTGGGCTCCCTGCAGGCCGCCTGGGGCTCGGGCATCAACGACCTCGACCGCCTGCTGCACCAGCGCGTGGACAGCCTGTACTCGCGCATGTGGCTGCATCTGGGCACGGCGCTGGTGCTGCTGGGCTGCATCCTGTCTTTGGTGACGCTGGTGGCGCGCCAGATCGCCAAGCCGCTGCAGCAACTGGCCCGTGTGGCCGACGAGGTGAGAAAGAGCGGCGACCACACGCTGCGCGCCCACTGGAACAGCAGCGACGAGATCGGCCGCCTGGTCACCGCCTTCAACGGCATGCTGGCCCAGCTCGACCGCGAGCGCCTGCTGCAGCAGGAGCTGGCCGCCAGCGCGCGTGCGGCCGAGGCCCAGCGCGAACTGGTGGAGGCCTTCCCGATCCCCTTGATGGTGACCTCCATCCCCGAGCACGAGGTGCTGCACTCCAACGCGCCGGCCGGGCAGTGGCTCAATGGCCGCACCGTCGACCCCTGGGGGGCGGGGCTGGAGCCGGGCGTGCGCGCGCGCTTCTTCCAGCGCCTGGCCGACCAGGGCTCGGTGGACGAGTTCGAGGTGCGCTGGAAGGGCGGTCCCGAGCCGTCGTGGGCCGTGCTGTCGGCGCGGCGCCTGGTGTTCCAGGGGCGCGACGCGGTGCTCACGGCCTTCACGCCGATCAACGTGCTCAAGGTCATGGAGCAGCGCCTGGAGCTGTGGGCCAAGGTGTTCGAGGCCTCGTCCGAGGGCATCATCATCATGAACGCCGACCAGCAGATCATCAGCGTGAACAAGGCCTTCTGCCGCAGCACGCACTACGACTTCTACGAGGTGATCGGCGAGGGCCTGGGGTTCCTGCAGGAGGACACCGCCGGGCAGGAGCCCCTGTCGGCCCAGATCGCGCGCGCCATGCAGGACAAGGAGTCCTGGCAGGGCGAGGTGCGCTTTCGCCGCCGCTCGGGCGAGACCTACCCGGCCTGGCTCATGGTGTCGGCCGTGCGCGAGGGCAAGGCCGGTGAGGTGGTCAACCACATCGGCATCGCCATCGACATCACCGACCGCAAGCTCAACGAGGAGCGCATCCAGTTCCTGGCGCACCACGACGTGCTCACCGAGCTGCCCAACCGCTCGCTGTGCGTGCAGCGCCTGCAGCTGGCGCTGGCGCACGCCCAGGCCTGCAACGAGCGCGTGGCCGTGCTGTTCATCGACCTGGACCGCTTCAAGGCCATCAACGACACGCTGGGCCACCACATCGGCGATGGCCTGCTGCGCTCGGTGGCGCAGCGCCTGACGCAGGCGGTGCGCAGCCGCGACACCGTGAGCCGCCTGGGCGGCGACGAGTTCGTGGTCATCATGCGCGACGTGGCCGGGCCCGAAGACGTGCAGCAGCTGGTCGAGAACCGGCTGATCCCGCTGATCCGCCAGCCCCATCCGGTGGAAGGGCACGAGCTCAACGTGAGCTGCAGCGTCGGCATCGCGGTTTATCCCGAGGATGGCGCCGACATCGACGAGCTGATGCGCCGGGCCGACGCCGCCATGTACGAGGCCAAGACCACCGGCCGCGACATGGCCCTGTTCTATTCGGCCGAGACCGACCAGCGCGCGCTGGCCCGCCAGTCGATGGAGCAGCACCTGCGCCGGGCCCTGGGGCGCGGCGAGTTCAGCCTGCACTACCAGCCACGCCTGAGCGCCCGGGGAGGGCGCCTGCAGGGTGTGGAGGCGCTGCTGCGCTGGAACAACCCGGTGCTGGGCATGGTGCCGCCCAGCGAGTTCATCCCCATCGCAGAAGAGACCGGCATGATCCGCCCCATCGGCGCCTGGGTGCTGCAGCAGGCCAGCGCGCAGTGGCTGGCCTGGCAGGCGCTGGAGTACGAGGGCCCGCTGGGCCGGGCGCCGCATCCGCTGTCGCAGGTGTCGGTCTCGGTCAACCTCTCGGCGGCGCAACTGGCCGATCCGCAGCTCGTGCCCGACATCGAGGCGCTGCTGGCCAAGAACGGCATGCCGGCCCACCGGCTGGAGCTGGAGATCACCGAGTCGCAGCTCATGGACCATGCCAACGCGGCCGAGCGCCAGCTGGCCGCCCTCAAGGCGCTGGGCGTGCAGCTGTCCATCGACGACTTCGGCACCGGCTACTCAAGCCTGGCGTACCTCAAGCGCTTCGACATCGATCGTCTCAAGGTCGACAAATCCTTCATCCACGACATGCTCACCAACCCGGCGGACATGGCGATCACCCGCGCCATCATCGCGCTGGGGCACACGCTGGGCCTGAAGATCGTCGCCGAAGGGGTGGAGGACCTGGCCACCGCCCAGGTGCTCGATGCGCTCGACTGCGAGGAGCTGCAGGGCTTTCACTTCACCCGGCCGCTGCCCGTGGCGCAATTGCAGGAGTGGGTGCAGCAGCACGCCAGCCGCCCGGCGCTGGGCGATTCGCGCTTCGGCGAGCTGGTCAGCATTCCCTGAGCGATTCTCCGGGGCCTTCGGCAGGTGGACTCACTTCGTCGGCATGCGAAGTGTTCCCGACCTCACGCGGTGCACACTGTGGGCATGAACACCAACCAGATCGCCCACATCGCCGGCCTCGTGGGGGAGCCCGCGCGCACGGCCATGCTGGTGGCGCTGATGGACGGGCGCGCGCTCACCCCGCGCCAGCTGGCCCCCCACCCCACCACCCCACCGCCCCCCCCACCCCACCCCTCCCCCCCCGACTCCGCCCCCCCCCCCCGCCACCCCCACCACAGCCCCCCCCCCCACCCCCCCCCCTCCCCCCCCCCCCCGGCCCCCCTCTCCCGCAACCCCTCCTCCCGCCCCCCCCCCCACCACCCCCCCCCCCACCCCGGCGCCGGGGGGGCGCGCCCCCCCCCCCCCCCCCCCCCGCCCCCCCCCCCCCCCCCCCCCACCCCCCCCCCCCCCCGCGCCCCCACCCCCCCCCACCCCCTCCACGCGCGCGCCCCCCCCCCCCCCACCCCGACGCGCGCCCCCACACCGCGCGGGGCCGGCCCCGGCGCCGCACCGCCTGGGCATCGATGCGGCGGCGGACCCCGGCGCAGGCGGCAAGCGGCCCCATTGCCGCCCCTGCCTGGATTGGAGTGAACGGCGCATGCATGTGGCCGGCCGCCTGGGTGCCGTGATCTGCAGCCACTGCCTGGACCAGGGCTGGCTGCTGCGCCGCAGCGATACCCGGGCGCTGGAGATCACCCCCGGCGGTGCCGTGGCGCTGCGCAACTGGCTAGGCCATGCGCGCTGGGGCCAAGTGGCCGATCAGTGAGCTGTGCTGGCGGGCAGCGCTCCAGCACAGGCATGGGCACTGGCCCAGGCCCACTGGAAGTTGTAGCCGCCCAGCCAGCCCGTGACGTCCACCACCTCGCCGATGAAGTACAGGCCCGGCTGGGTCTTGCATTCCATGGTCTGCTGCGAGAGCACGCGCGTGTCCACGCCGCCCAGCGTCACTTCGGCCTTCTTGTAGCCCTCGGTGCCGGTGGGGGTGAGTTCCCAGCGCGCCAGTTGTTCGGCCAGGCGCGCCAGCGCCTTGTCGGACGCTTCGGCGATGGGGCGCTGCCAGTCTGCCTCGCGCTGGGCCCAGGCGTCGGCCAAACGGCTCGGCACCAGGGTGGCCAACTCATTGGCGATGAGCTTGCGCGAGCGCAGCTTGGCCTGCGCCAGTGCAGCGGGCAGGTCCACCGTGGGCGCGAGGTCGATGGCCAGGGGCGTGCCCTCCTGCCAGTAGCTCGATATCTGCAGCACCGCCGGGCCCGACAGGCCGCGGTGCGTGAACAGCAGGTCTTCGTCGAACACCATGCGCGCCTTCTTGGCACCGGTGCTGATCTGCACCGGCAGCGCCAGGCCCGAGAGCTGCGCATAGGGCGCCCAGGCGTCCCCGTCGAAGGTCATCGGCACCAGGCCCGGGCGCTGCTCGATGAGCGGAACGTCGAACTGCCGCGCCAGCCGGTAGCCAAAGTCGGTGGCGCCGATCTTGGGGATCGACAGCCCGCCGGTGGCCACCACCAGGCTGCGTGCCTGCACGGGGCCGCGGTCGGTGTCCACCAGGTAGCTGCCCTGGCCATCGGTGCCGCCGGCGTCAAAGGCGATCTTCTTGGCGCCGCAGGGCTGCCAGTGCGTGACGCCGCCCTCGGCGCACTCGGCCAGCAGCATGGCGATGAGGTCCTCGGCCGAGCGGTCGGCAAACAGCTGTCCCTTGTGCTTTTCGTGGTGGGGGATGCCGTGCTTGTCCACCAGCGCGATGAAATCCTGCGGCGTGTAGCGCGACAGGGCCGAGCGGCAGAACTGCGGGTTCTGCCCCACGAAATGCTTGTGCGGCGCGGCTGGATCGAGGTCGCGGTTGGTGAAGTTGCAGCGCCCACCGCCCGAGATGCGGATCTTTTCGGCCACCTTCTCGGCATGGTCGATCAGCAGGACCTTGAGGCCGCGCTGGCCCGCCTGGCCCGCGCAGAACAGGCCGGCTGCGCCGGCGCCGATGATGATGGCGTCGAAAGAATTGGAAGCTGTGGGGGAGCTGGGTTATGAGTTTGTGTCGTTATGTGAGTTGGTAGGGATACCCGTCCACTTCCATTTCCAAGAGAGGTTTTCCAGGTCCATTTCAGTCGTGGGATCAGCGAAATTCCTCTATCCCAAACCCCACGGTGGAAGGGCGAAATCCCTCGGGGTGGCGGGGGCCGCCATCGTCGCCGCATGCGATCATGGTCGCCGCTCATCGCCTAATGTGGGCTACGTCCTTGCCGGTACACCCGTTATCAGTATCAGCAAATCCTCAACTCGACTATTTTTACGGAATTATTCCGGGTATTGATCCTATGAAGATATGGTGTATTTTCTTTCGTAATTAAATTTAGGTCGTTTCCCTGTAAATTTTTGTGCCTTCCAGGCTATCGTTTGTGCAGATATTTCATTACGGCAAAGTTCTTTTATTATGATTGGCTAAGGGGCTTACTTTTTTATTCATCTCTTTTAAATTCCAAAAAATTCCGCCTCTTTCTAGGGTTCTCTTTGATTATCTGCCTTACTCTTGTTCATAGGTGACGAGGAACCCGATTGATTCAAATTCTCTAGTCTACATCACTCTCCCCTATTTCAGGGTAAAGCCAGGTCTTTCTTTTTCTCTTTGTATTTCACAACTTATATATTTAGTTTTTGAATGAATCTTTTATTTTTTTTAATCGACTTTCTCTACCATTTGAGGTTTGATTGGTATTAAGTCGTGCAGAAAAATCCCTTTGGATTTTATTGTATTATAATGAGACTAAATGCTGGGTTGAATAATTCCGGGAGCGTTTAAATAGTAGCCTTAGATGAATATTTATAGTCCCATCCTGAATTTCATTAAGTCTCGCTCTCGGATATTTGGTTTTTGATGGAGGGGTTATGTGATTCATTATTTCCCCCCCCCCCAGGGAGATGTTATTTAAAAAATTTTTTTTTATTTTTAGGGATATTTTTATTTTTTAATAATAGAAAATTTAAATTGAATGAAAATTTTTGAAATTTCAACCATTATCAATAGTGTGACTTATAACGCCCGAGCTTACCACGGCGATGTCCACAAAGTTGGAATCACGGTGGGCTTCCGTGCTGAACTTTTTTTTTTTTTATTAAAAACCCATCACCAAGATAACCCCCCCAACATTATGGTAGCGCACATAGGCCACCACGGGCGGCCCAGGACGGAAACCACCCGCAGCGCGGCCTGTGGCGTTTGTGCGGCCATGGCCTTGGCGCGCCTCGGCAGCGTTTTTTCATCCCGTATATCTCATTTTTAATCCTCCAATTTCGCGCCCTTGGGGCTCAGCGCAAACGCCCCCACCCAGGGCGTGCCTTCTTCCAGGAATCCCTCCCCTTTTATATCCGTCACCTTGTTTATATTTTCATACTGGCTTCAATCGCTTTCTCGACACAACGCAGCAGCAGCTTGCCGAATTGTCCTTGTGTCCCTCACCAGCCAAGGCAGTGCCCGAGGTTTGCACCGCCACCAGGTTGCGCGTGATCTTGGTTCATCTCACCTGCCTTTAAGGAACTGGTCACGTGGGTGAGCAAACAAGGGTGTTGCTGCAGCGCACAGCATGTCAGCGGCTGGCTATGCGGTGAAGCCGCTTCTCCATCAAACAAAGACTCTGTACGAAGACCCAAACTCCTGCTGGCGTCGGCCATCACGGCCCTAGGTGCGGCGATGGTAGGAGGGCTGAGGGCCGTGTCCGCAGGGGCGTTTGCCGGGGGCGCGTACCACCGGGCGACTGGCGATTGCCAGCGCTGCATCGACAGCGACCCCTTTTTTTAATTTTTTTTTTTTTTTACGCTACCAGCGCAGAGCCTGGTCCATCAGAACACAGGGCGAACACAACGCGTGCGCTGCCGCTGCTGCAGTTTTTTGGGCCTCGTTCATCTGGTGTTCACGTTTTGCTCACGTTCTGCTCATTCAGCATTCACAGCGCATCCATTCCAACTTGGTGAACTCAAGGTCTCGCAGGCAGCCATCCGGGCGTCAGCGAGATAAACCCATCTCAACCACCGAAAATCATGAAAACAAACACCTGCATTGCCATTGCCACGCTCCTGCTCGGCACGGCCGTTTTGCCGGCTGCGGCCAAGGGCCCGGTGGTCAACCACGCCATCCTCGAAAGCGAAGTGCTGTCTGCCCAGAAAGCCTGGTGCAAGGCCCTGGTCGACATCAGTGCCATCAACACCGCCAGCGGCCCGGTGGCGGCCAAGGCTCTGGCAGAGAAAGTGATCGACAGTGCCTACGGCTACCAGATGGGTGCGGTGCTGTTCAAGCCCACGCTGACCACAGCGCCCCAGACGTTCCGAGTCACGCGTGAAGGCGCGCTGTCGTACTTTGTGGGCGGCAACCCGGCCTTCCCCAAGGACACCGGCTTTGTACTCGAAGGGCTGGACCCAGTGCGAAGTAGCCAACAGCGCCGTTTTCATTGCAGGTGACTCTGCAAGCACCATGGGCAATGTGATGTTTACAGACAAGGCCGGCAAGGTCACATCGGTCGACAAGACCTGGACTTTTGTCAAGGATGACGCGGGCAAACTGCGCATCGTGGTGCACCACTCTTCGTTACCGTTTACCGGCAACTGACGCGTTGACCCACTGCGCGCTACTCTTGAGGGGCGCTTCGATCACGCGTCTGCGCCCCTTCATAATTCAGGCCTTCTTTCGGGGCCTACCGATGTACCGCGCACGACTTTCTCTGGCATTTGCTGCTCTGGTGGCCCTGGTCTGTATTCAGGCCGCGTTTGTGTACTGGGGCGCCAATCGCGTCAATGACTACGCCCAGCACAGCCGGCTGGCCAGCGACATCCAGTCCGAGCTGCTGGACCTGTCGGCCAACAAGCAGCGCCTGAGTGTGTGGGCCATGCAGCGCCTGATGAACACCGATGCCCAGCCCGAGCAGCGCGATCGCCTGGTGGCCGCCATGGTCGCCAGTGCCACCAACCTCGATGACCTGGTGCAACGCGACCTGGCGTTGTGGACCGAGATCGCGCGCCGCGACGGCGTGAGCATGCCAGCCGAGGTGCCTCAGCTGGTGGGTGTGACAGAGCTGCTGCACGACAACATCCAGGCGGTGCAGGCGCGGCTGGCGCAACTGGTGCCGTTGGAGGAGGGCGCTGATTTTCCTGCCCTGTGGGGCGAGCTGACCCAGGTTTTTGACATGGCGCGGGGGCGCGACCTGCGCGAGCTGATCAACGGCGCCATCGCACACCAGCGTGCTGCGGTGCCCGTGGCACGCGCCGCCACCGAGCGCGGCCTGGATGTGCTGCGCGGGCAGGCGATTGGAATGGCCCTCATCACCCTGGCGTTGGCCGCAGTGCTGGCGTTGCACCTGACGCGGCGCCTGCAGCGCCCGCTGGACCGCCTTCTGGAGGGGACGCAGGCCTTGCAGGCCGGTGCGTTGGACCACCGGGTGGCCACAGGCTCTCACGATGAATTCGATCGCGTAGCCCAGCACTTCAACGCCATGGCGGCCGAGCTGCAGCAACACCGCGCCCGGGCCGACGCT
Organism: Acidovorax sp.; assembly: GCF_034519795.1. Lineage (GTDB taxonomy): Bacteria > Pseudomonadota > Gammaproteobacteria > Burkholderiales > Burkholderiaceae_C > Acidovorax. Next base: position 94,950 of record NZ_JAXHOB010000020.1, on the reverse strand, counting down.
GCCCGCCGTGGGCTGGAAGACGCCGTACAGGCCCGCACGCAGGAGCTGAGCGCCGCGCACGACACCTTGCAGCGCCTGGACCAGCGTCGCCGCCAGTTGTTTGCGGACCTGGGGCACGAGTTGCGCACCCCCGCCACTTCCATCCGCGGCGAGGCCGAGATCAGGCCGCGCGGCGGCGACAAGCCGGTGGAGGAATACCGCCAGACATTACGGCGCGCATCGTGGGTGGGGTGGACCAGCTCACCCGCGTGATCCACGACCTGCTGCTGATCGCCAAGGCCGAGGCCGACCAGCTGGTGATGCACCTCGGCCCCGGTGGACCCTTCGCGCTCTCTTTTGGGCGACGCATCCGAGCAGGCTATGGCCCTGGGCGCGCCACAGGGTGTGCAGGTGCAATGGCTTGAGGATCAGCGAGGAGGCGATGGCGTGGAGGCACTGCCCACCGGTTGCGTGGCCGTTTATGCCGATGCTGACCGGCTGCGCCAGGCGCTGATGATCGTGCTGGAGCAGCGCGGTGCATTACTCGGCGCCGGGAACCACCGTGCGCGTGGGGCTGCGCGGCGCACCCGACGGTGTGCAAGTGGTGGTGCGTGACGAGGGCATTGGCATTGATGCGGATGAGCTGCCCCGCGTGTTCGAGCGGTTTGTGCGCGGGCGCCGGGCGCGTGCGCACCGGGCTGATGGAACGGGCATCGGCCTGTCCATCGCCCATGCCATCGTGCAGGCGCACCAAGGCGAAATCGATGTGGAGAGCGCGCCGCTGCAGGGCACGGTGGTGCGCATCACGCTGCGGCGGGTGCACGCATCGCTGCTGCTTGATTCGGGCGATGGCACTGGGCAAGGGCAAAAGGGCAACAAGGGCAACAAGGGCAACGAGGTAGACGGCATGAACAACATCATGGTGGTGGAAGACGATGGGCGTGTGGCCGACTTTCTGGTGCGCGGCCTCAAGGCCGAGGGCTATCGCGTGGAGCTGGCCCGCACCGGCCCCGAAGGCCTGGCCATGGCCCGCGAAGCGGAGCCGGGTGTCCTGTTGATACTGGACCTGATGCTGCCCGGCCTGAGCGGCCTGGAGCTGTGTCAAACCCTGCGCGCAGAAGGCCGCCAGATGCCCATGCTGATCCTGAGCGCGCTGAGCAACACCGAAGACAAGATCAACGGGCTGCGCCTGGGAGCCGACGACTACCTGACCAAGCCCTTTGCGTTTGAAGAGCTGCTGGCTCGCATCGAGGCCCTTCTTCGCCGCGGGCGTGAGCAGCGCGCGCGCGCCAGCACCCTGCAGGTGGCAGACCTGTCGCTGGACCTGGAGCGCATGCAGGCCAGCCGCGCCGGTCAGCCCATCGTGCTCACGGCGCGCGAACTGGCGTTTTTGGAGCTGCTCATGAGCGCGCCGGGCCGCGTGTACAGCCGCGAGCGCATTCTCTCCAACGTCTGGGGCACCAACGAGGACCCATTGACCAACGTGGTCGACGTGTATGTGCGCCGCCTGCGCGCCAAGATCGACGAAGGCCACGGGCTTGCGCTCATCAAGACGGTGCGAGGCTTTGGCTATCGGCTGGATGCCGCGACGGACTAGGCGGTTGGTGGCTGCTGGGCAGAAGTTCGCCCTTCCAACGTGCATCGAATGAAGAGTGCTTGTTAAACCTGTTCGGCGCGGACTCCTCCGCAGGAAAGGGCCCTCCGATGAGCGTCCGGCCCTTGCAGAAGGCATGAAGCAGAGTGCGCGCGGCGCGGTAGCATGCGGCATTCATCTGCCAAGGACTGTTCCATGAATCCCATCCGCTGTGCCGCTTGTAGCTTGTTGCTGGCTTTCGTGGCCCCAGCCTGGGCCATCAATAAATGCACCGACGCCAATGGCAAGGTGTCGTTTCAGGATGCGCCCTGCGTGGGCCAGGGTGAGAAGATCGACGTGCGGCCTGCGATGCAGGGTGCCACGCCCATACCGCCCAGCCCCTCTGCAGCGCAAGAGGGCGCTTTCGGCCCGTCGTGGCAGCGCAAGAATTTTCTGCAGAGCCAGGGCATACCGCAGGCGCGCGCTGCCGTCGAGCGCAATCAGCGGGAATGCGCGGCGGCGCCACAGCAGCAGGAAGGTGTGGCCCAGTCCGGGGCCGCTACGGCGCAGTCTGGGGGCAGGCTCTCAGTTTGCGAAGGAGCGCGCGGACGCTGCCGCCAAGGACAAAGCCGCTTGCGAAGCGCGTACGCAGGAACTGCGCGGGCAGTTGAAATCGCTGGAAGACGAGCTGTCCAATTTGTGACGCAACGACCGGGTCATGCTTGCGCACTTCGGAGCGGCGCAGGCTTTTACCCCTTCCAGGTGAACGGAAACTTGAACTGCTTGATGAACCCGTTGGGCACGTAGTCGCCCAGCACGCCGTAGTGTTCGGGCCAGAGCTTGGTGCTTTTGACGGCGGTGCCAAACAGATAGTCCAGAAACGCGAAGTGCGCGGCGTAGTTCTTGTCCAGCGCCTCATTGTCCTGGCTGTGGTGCCAGTGGTGAAAGTTGGGCGTGACCAGCACGTAGCGCAGCGGGCCCAGGCGCACGCTCACGTTGGCGTGGTTGAACACTGCCTGGAAGCCCACGATGACGATGTAAGCGTCGATCACTTCCTTGGAGAACCCGAACACATAGATGGGCGCCAGCACCAGCGTGCGGGTGATGATGAGCTCCAGAATGTGCTGGCGCGAGCCCGCCATCCAGTCCATGCTTTTGACGCTGTGGTGCACGGCGTGCAGGCGCCACAGCACAGGCACCTCGTGGTACGCGCGGTGTGTCCAGTACTGCACCAGGTCGGCCACCAGCACGATGAGGAACAGCGCCACCCAGAAGTTCAGGCCCTCCACCCAGCCTCGAATGCCGTCATTGGCAGCCCAGCCAAAAAACTTGTGCACCAGCAGGTTGGTGGCCAGCAGTACAAAGCCCACCACCATGTGGTTCACGATGAAGTGGTGAAAGTCGGTTTGCCATTCTTCGCGAAAGATGGGCTGGTCTTTGCGCAGCGCCCACAGCTTTTCGATGAAGATGAAAATCAGCGAGCTGCCCAGCAGGTCGAGGATGAACCAGTCAAGGCCGATGTACAGCGTGTCGTCCGGAAAGTTCGGGTCCACTTCCACCTTGTGGCCGCCCAGTATGGCCGCCAGTGCCACCATGGCAAACGCGAAGGTGGACAACCAGCGCGACCGGTTGAACAGAATGTTGACCAGCGATATGCCACCCGCGATGGCCATGGCCACCAGCATGATGTTGCGGATCACCGCCACGTCGTAGCTCTTGCGCAACTGCGGCGTGGTCAGGTACTCAGGGAAGTGGAATGCCAGCACGCCCAGAAAACACAGGATGGCGAGTGTGAGTGCAATCACCCCGGACACCAGCCCCCGCCCGCGGCGCAGCGCGCCATGGCTTTCCGTGAACTCATTGAGCTTGTCGATTTCGAGCATGTTTCCCTCCGGCATCCCGTGCCTGCGTGCTGTTGAAGCGATTGACCGCGATGGGTGTAATTGGTCTTCTACAAGCCTGAAACGGCTTGTGTGGCGCGAGTGTAGCGGGCCACAGCGCATATGCACTCACCCGCCACCTCGCCCCTAAAATCCGCGCATGAACATCCCTTCCCACCAACTCAGCATGACCGTGCTGATGTCCCCCGACATGGCCAACTTCTCGGGCAATGTCCACGGCGGGGCTATTTTGAAACTGCTGGACCAGGTGGCCTACTCGTGCGCCAGCCGCTATTCGGCCTGTTATGTGGTCACACTTAGCGTGGACCAGGTGATGTTTCTGCAGCCCATCCATGTGGGCGAGCTGGTGACGTTTCTGGCCAGCGTCAATTACACCGGCAGCTCGTCGATGGAAGTCGGCATCAAGGTGGTGGCCGAGGACATCCGCTCGCAGGTGGTGCGGCATGTGAACAGCTGCTTTTTCACGATGGTGGCCGTGGACGAGTCCCGTAAGCCTGTGCAGGTGCCGCCTCTGTCGCCATCCACCCCCGACGAACGCCGCCGCTGGGACGCTGCGCTGCTGCGCAAATCGTTACGCAAAGAGCTGGCAGAACGCTTTCAGCAAGTGCGCGAAACCACTACTACTTAACAACAACGGGGCCTGCGCGGCGAGGCGCGTTACGCTGCGTTGCGGCTTCGCCCCGCCAGCGACACCGCTTGCAGCGACAGGCCATCGATCTCGTTGGTGATGCCCGAGAGCACGTTGGCCACCACCGCAAACTCGCGCCCATGCTGCCCTGCGCGGGCGGCCATCACCTGGGCGTTGAAGCTGACCACCTTGGCCTCGCGCGCCACGGTCTGGATGGACGCCACGATGCCTGCCAGCTCTTTCATCAGTGTTTCGGATTTGGCCTTGGCCACCCGGTCAAACGCCGTGGTGGCCGTGTTCAGCGCGTCCAGCGCGCTGTCCGTAGATTCCACCAGCCGCGCCAGGGCGTCGTCCACCCGCGGGCTCTGGCGTTCAGCCAGGTCCAGCGCTGTGCCCACCTGCTGGGCAAATGCGTCGATGGTGGCACCCACGCCCGCAGAGCCGTGGTAGGCCTTGCGGATGATGTCTCCGCTGGCGCATCCAGATGGCGGGCGGTAACCACCAGCCGGGCCTGGCTGTCGGTGAACAGTGCCAGCGAGCTGCGCGCGGCCTTCATGTGCAGATCGCTGCCACGTGCGGCCAGCACCGTTTGCGGCACCATGCGCTGCGACAGCATGCGCTGGCGTGCTGCCAGGTTGACCAGCGACATGTCGTTGTCGCGACCTGCCACAGGCGCTGCCTTGGGCGGCAGGGAAAGTGCCGAGGAGGGCGTGGTAGGCGTGGAGGAAGTGGCCATGCCGTTGCGGGCGGAGAGGGGAAAGGCTGCCATGGTGTTTATACCTTGTGCTGGTTGCATCCAGATACAAACAGTCAAGCAATACCTGGGCCAGAGACCCCGCGTTGCGATGGTGGGTGGCGCGATGGGAGTGCCACACCATTGATAGCCGCACCACGCGGCGTCGGCATACGCCCTCAGGCGAAGGGTTCAGTACAGCGCCGCAAACCGCTCCACCATGCGCGTGGGGCCTGCCACGATGAGGTGGTCGCCCGGTTTGATTTCGGTTTCTGCCTTGGCGTAGATGAAGTCGAGGTGGCGGCGTTTGATGCCCACCACCGTAATGCCATGGCGTTTGCGCACGTCGGATTGGGACAGCGGTTTGTTGTGCGTCTCCATCGGTGCCCTGGTTTTGGCAATGGCAAAGCCGTCGTCAAACTCGATAAAGTCAATCATCTTGCCGGTGACCAGGTGCGCCACGCGCTCGCCTATCGTCGGCTTCGGGGTAGACCCGAGGTGGGCCCCACGCGCTCGGCAATGCGGCCGTGTTGCGGGTCGATGGCCTTGGCCCAGATGTCCTTGAGCCCCAGCTGGCTCAGCTTCAGGATGGTGAGCACGCTGGCCTCCAGGTTGCCGCCGATGCTCACCACTGCATGCGCAAAATCGGGCACCGGCCAGCTGGCGCAATGTTTCCGGGTCGGTGGCGTCGGCCTGCACCACAGGGGCAGCACGCTGGCCAGCGACTGCACCGTCTCGGCATCATCTCGATGGCCAGCACATCGTGGCCCAGCTCCACCAGCGATTTGGCAACGCCTTGCCAAACCGGCCCAGAGCCAATCACCACCACGCTGCCCGACAGGTTCTTTACGGCTTTATCCAACAATGGGTTTCTCCTCGGGGTAACGGTAGTTGCGGCGCATCTGGTTGGTGGCCAGGGCCACGGCCAGGGTGACCACGCCCACGCGCCCAATGAACATGAGCGCAATGATGATGGCCTGTGCGCCTGGCACCAGGTCAGCCGTGATAGTCGGTAGAACAGGCCGACAGTGCCAAATGCGGAAACCACTTCAAGAACAGCGCTTCCTCCAGCGGCAGCGGCGTCAGCGGCAGTATGAGCAACATGGCCAGGCCCACCACTGCCGAACTGAGCACCAAGATGGTGATGGCCTGGCGTTGCACCGAATCAGCGATGCGACGGCCGCCAAGCTCCACGTCGCGGTGGCCACGGATCTCGTTCCACACCACCAGCACCAGCACGAAGAACGTAGTCACCTTGACGCCCCCGGCCGTGCCCGCGCTGCCCCTGCCGATGAACATGAGGATGTAGTGCAGCGCCAGTGATTCGGTGCTCAGCGCACCGATGTCGAGCACATGAACCCTGCCGTGCGCGCCGACACCGAGGTGAACAGCGAAGCCAGCCCCTTGTGTGCCCAGCCCATAGTCCCAGGGTGCCCGGGTTGCTGGAACTCGGCCAGAAAGATCACCACCGTGCCCAGCACGATCAGCGCCAGCGAGCCCCCACACGATGATGGCGGTATGCATGGACCACAGTGGGCGCTTGCGTCTGCGTTCAGCCAGCAACTCGTGCAGTACCGGAAACCCCAGGCCGCCGATGATGATCGCCAGCATGAGGGGAACAAGCACCAGCGCATCGGACGAAAACCGCATCACGCTGTCGCCCCAGGTCGAAAAGCCCGCGTTGTTGAAGGCAGAGATGGCGTGAAAGACACCTTGCCACGCCGCCTCGCCCCAGGGCATGTCGAAGCCAGTGCAAACCGCAGACACAGGGCCAGCGCCATCAGCAGCTCCACCGCCACGGTCACCTTGAGTACGAGCTTGGCCACGCTTTTCAGTCCACCCAGCGCCAGTAAATGGGTCTCGCCTGCAGCAGCAGCCGGGTGCGGATACGCATTGCCCCACTGTCAGCAGGCCCATCAGCGTGGCCGACGTCATCATCCCGAACCCGCCGATCTGGAACAACCCCATGATCAGGACCTGCCCCGAGCCGCTCCAGAGGTGCCGGTGTCCACTCAACACCAGACCCGGTCACACACACGGCCGATGTGGCCGTGAAAAGTGCCGTGAGAAAAGGTGCGCCTGCCCTTGTGCATGTGCAAGCGGAAGCATGAGCAGCGCAGTGCCCAGTGCGATCACGGCTAAAAACGACAGCACCAGGACAACGGCTGGGTGCGCAAAACGAGTGTTCAAGAAAATTCCTGGGCGGATGGCGATGGCGCGCCTGCAGCGCGTCGATGGGGTAGGGCTGCCCAGAAGACGCGGCTTGTTGCAAGCGCGGCGATGCTATCAGCTTTGGTGTGCAGCCCTGGTGCTGGCTGACCGGGGTGTCGCGGCAAAGTGTTGCGTGCAGCGGCCGCGGCAGGGTCAAAAGGCCAGGCGTGTCCGGGGCGCTGGGGTGGCGTGGTGCCCGGCGTGTTGCTGTGCGGCATCCTGCGATGCCAGCGCTACACCCTGCACCACATCGCCGACGACGATCACCGAGGGGCTCGCCAGTCCCTCGCGGGCGATGGTGGCATGCAGCTCACCCAGGGTGGTCACGGCGTGGCGCTGCTGTGGCAGGCTGGCGTGCTGGATGATGGCCACGGGCGTGGCGGCGGGCAGCCCGGTGAGCAGCTCCTGCTCGATGGTGGCGGCACCGCTCACGCCCATGTAGATCACCAGCGTCAGCCTGGCGTCGCGTGCGGTGGCCGCCAATTGGCGCCAGTCGGTGCCGGCGTCGCCGGGCTTGGCATGGCCGGTGACGAAGACCACGCCGTGGGCATGTTCGCGGTGCGTGAGCGGCGCGCCCAGCGAGGTCAGGCCCGCCAGGCCGGCGGTGATGCCGTTGACCACCGTGACCGGCACGCCTGCAGCGCGCAGGTGCTCCACCTCTTCGCCGCCGCGGCCGAAGATGAAGGGGTCGCCCCCCTTGAGGCGCACCACGTTCTCGCCCTCGTTCACGGCCATCAGCATCAGCTTTTCGATGAAGGCCTGCGGCGTGCTCTTGCAGCCGCCGCGCTTGCCCACATGCACGATGCGCGCCGTAGGGGATGCATAGGCCACGATGGCATCGCTCACCAGATCGTCCACCAGCAGCACCGTGGCCGCCTGGATGGCCTTGAGCGCCTTGAGCGTGAGCAGCTCCGGATCACCGGGGCCCGCGCCCACCAGGGTGCAGGAACCACCGGTGCCCAGGTGTGGGCGCTCGTGCTGGTGCGAGGGTGCGGATGGATTCGTGGGGCGGTTCATGGCTGTGTCTCCGGCATGGCGGCGGTGGCTGTTTGACCGGTGATGTGCAAGATATGTTCCACCTGCCGTGTGAGGGCGGGCGGTGTCGGCAACTCGCCTGCGAGCACGCGGCGCGTGTAGTCGGCCGTGGTGGCCACGTCGATCTCGGTGGGCAGGCCGGGCACCTCGCTCGCGGTGCCGGGCTCCTGCTCCTGCAACACATGGTGCACCCCGCCGACGAAGGCGTCGTAACGGGGTGTGCGGCGCGGGTCGGCCGCCACTTCGCCCTCAAGCCCGCGCGAGAGCAAGGCGTTCATGCCCATGGTGCTGAAGGTGTTTTGCAGCATCTCGAAGTACTCGGGGTGCGTGTAGCTGGTGACCACCACCGCCGCACCGGCGCAGGGGTTCATGAGCTTGACGGCGCTGTGCCCCGCGTTGCGCAGGCCCACGGTCTGGCGCACGGCCAGCAGGCGTGCCAGCCCCGGGTGCAGCAGGCCGGTGGTGATGTGGGCCACCTCGCCATCGGCCACCTTGCGCGGCGCGGTGAGTGCCGGCACCCCCAGCGCTTCGAGCACGTCGGAGGCGAGGATGCGCCGCGCCTCGGTGCGCATGCCGTGCAGCAGCACGGGCAGGCCCTCGCGCGCCAGCAGCAGGGCCAGCAGCGGGGTGAGCACGGGCAGCTTGCGCGCGCCGTTGTAGCTGGGCAGCACCACCAGCGGGCGGTCGCTGGCCGGCAGCAGGGCCATGCGGGCGTGCGTGGCGTCGAGAAATCCGCTCATCTCGTCGGCCGTCTCGCCCTTGATGCGCATGGCCAGGCAGAACGCGCCGATCTCCAGGTCGGTCACCGTGCCGTCCAGCACCTGGCCGAACAGGTCCGTGGCCTGCTCGCGCGTGAGCGGCTTGGCACCGCGCGGGCCGCGGCCGATTTCCTTGATGTACTGGCTGATGCCCATGGTGGGTGAATGGCTCTTTGGAGTGGGGCTGGGTATTTTCTCGCAACCCAGCGAACTTTTGGTTATATGGCGGCGATTGCGATGGCCGCTTTGGCGAGCGGCCCGGTGGCGCGCACCATGCGCTTGAGCTCGGGCAGGCAGGAGCCGCAGTTGGTGCCGCAGCGCAACTGGCCCTGCAGCTGCGCCAGCCGGTCCTCGTCGGTGCCGTGGCACTGCGCCAGCGTGCCGGTGATCGCCACGTCGGTGACGTTGAAGCAGGTGCACACGGTCTTGCCGCGCGACTGCACCGCGACCGGGGCCTTGGCGCTGGGCACCAGCAGCAGGCGACCATAGGTCTGCGCAGGCAGTTCTTCCTGCAGCAGGGTCTTGATCCAGCCCTGGGCGCTGGTGTCGCCGGCGAGCACGATGGCTTCGAGCGTGCTGCTGCCGTCGTCCCGCCGGGCCAGGCGCGCGGCGCGGCGCTGGCCGCGCTTCCTGTCGGCGTAGCGCAGGGTGTCGGCCGTGCCCAGGCCGAGCAGGGCCTCGATGCGCTCGATCAGCGCGTCCGGTGGTGCCTCGTGCCCGGCGGCGCGCAGCAGCACGCCGGTGCGCTCGCGGCCCGGTTCCGACAGCGGGGTGTTGTTGCTGAAGGGCACGCAACTGGCAAACGGGAAGGCCTCCATCAAGGCCGACAGCGACTCGCGTGCCGCAAGTGCCTTGTCGCCCGGCAGCCAGGCCATGGCCAGCAGCGTCCAGGGCATTTCGGCCTTGAGGATCTTCACGGCCGCGTGCTTGAGTTCGGGCTGCTTGGAGGTCGGGCAGTAGGCCGAGGTGGTCAGCGCATTCACGCCCGACAACCGTTCGCCGGTGGACGACTGGCCGCTGAGGTACTCGCTGCCCCAGTGCATGGCCATGAAGGCCTGCGACAGGCCCAGGTTGGCATCGGCCAGCACGGGCACCACGATGGAGCCGCGCTTGCTGGTGACATGCACCAGGTCGCCGCTGTGCAGCTTGCGCTGCGCCATGTCGTCCGGGTGCATCTGCACCGAGGGCTCGGCCACATGGCCGAACAGCCGGCCCAGCGTGCCGGTGCGGCTCATGCCGTGCCACTGGTCGCGCAGGCGGCCGGTGGTCAGGCCGAAGGGGTAGCGCGACTCGCGCGGCTCGGCCACCGGTTGCCAGGCGTGGGCCGCAAAGCGCGCGCGGCCGTCGGGTGTGGGGTAGATGCCGTCTTCGTACAGGCGCACCTTGCCGCTGGCCGCGCCCTCGGGCAGCGGCCACTGCTGCGGGCCGTCGGCTTCGAGCAGGGGCCAGGACAGGCCGGTGATGTCCAGGTCGCGGCCGCGCGTGGTTTCGCGGTGCTCGTTCCACACGGCCTGGGCACCGGCATCGGCATCGTCGGTGGTGTAGGGGAACAGGCTGGGTGCGCCGGGGCGCAGCCGCGCCTCCAGTTGGTGCGCAAACTGCACTGCGATGGCCCAGTCGTGGCGCGTCTGTCCAGGCGCAGGCACCGCAGTGCGCACGCGCGAGATGCGGCGTTCGCTGTTGGTCACGGTGCCGGTCTTCTCGCCCCAGGTGGTGGCGGGCAGCAGCAGGTCGGCGTACTGCGCGGTGGCGGTGGTGGCAAAGGCCTCCTGCAGCACCACGAACTCGGCACGTTCGAGTGCGCGGCGCACCGTGGCCTGGTCGGGCATGCTCTGCGCGGGGTTGGTGCAGGCGATCCACAGCGCGCGGATCTCGCCGTCGGCGGCGGCCTGGAACATCTCCACCGCCGTCTTGCCGGGGCGCGACGGCACATCGGCCACGCCCCACAGCGCCGCCACCTCGGCGCGGTGCGCGGGGTTGGCCAGGTCGCGGTGCGCGCTCAGCAGGTTGGCCAGGCCGCCCACCTCGCGCCCGCCCATGGCATTGGGCTGGCCGGTCAGCGAGAACGGGCCTGCACCCGGCTTGCCGATCTGCGCCGTGGCCAGGTGCAGGTTGATCAGCGCGGCATTCTTGGCCGTGCCGCTGCTGCTCTGGTTCAGGCCCTGGCAGTACAGGCTGAGCGTGGCCTTGGAGGTGGCGAACCATTGCGCGGCCGTGGCCAGGTCGGCCTCTGGGATGCCGCACACCGCGCCCACGCGCTCGGGCGTGCAATCGGCCACCAGCGCCTTGAGCGTCTCGAAGCCGGTGGTGTGTGCGCCGATGTAGTTGGCATCCACCCAGCCCTCGCGCAGCATGAGGTGCAGCATGCCGTTGAACAGCATCACGTCGCTGCCCGGCTGTATCGGCAGAAACAGGTCGGCCATGCCCGCGGTGTCGGTGCGGCGCGGGTCGGCCACGATGACCTTCATGCCCGGGTTGGCCGCGCGCGCGTCCTCGATGCGCCGGAACAGGATGGGGTGCGCCCAGGCGGCGTTGCTGCCCACGAAGAACAGACATTGCGCGTGCTTCACGTCGTCGTAGCAGGCGGGCGGCGCATCGGCCCCCAGCGTGGCCTTGTAGCCGGCCACGGCGCTGCTCATGCACAGGCGCGAGTTGGTGTCGATGTTGTTGGTGCCGATGAGGCCCTTGGCGAGCTTGTTGAAGACGTAGTAGTCCTCGGTGAGCAACTGGCCGCTCACGTAGAAGCCGACGGCGTCGGGGCCGTGCTCTGCGATGGTGTCGGCGAATTTGCCGGCTGCCATGCCGAGTGCTGCATCCCACGTGACGGGCAGGGCCTGCTGGCCGCGCTGGGCGCGGTGCAGGGGGTGCAGCAGGCGGGTTTGCAGGGTGACGGGGCTCGTGGCCGTGAGGTGCAGCGTGGAGCCCTTGGTGCACAGGCGGCCGAAGTTGGCGGGGTGGGTAGGGTCGCCGCGCACGCCGGTGATCTGGGGGCCTTCGGATTCGATGATCACGCCGCAGCCTACGCCGCAGTAGGGGCAGGTGGATTTGGTTTCTGTCATGGGCGTGGTCTTTGTTGTTGTGGTTGCGGTGTGCTTGTATGGCGGGCGGAGGCCGGGGTATGCGCCCGGCGGCGCACCTACTTTCTTTTGCTTCGCCAAAAGAAAGTAGGCAAAGAAAAGGCGACCCTGCTGTCCGTGTCCCCTGCGCTGCGCTCCGGGGCAACCTGCGATGCTCGGCCCTGGGGTGCGCCGAAGAACTCGCTGCGCTGCCTCTGCGAGGCAGCTCCGCTCAAACAGCTTCGGCGAGCCAGACAACGAGGCGCGTGTGTCCTGCGGCACACGCGCTCACCCCAGGCCCTGCGCTTCTCGGCACGTCCAGAAGGGATAGGGGCCCCACACGGGCCATCGCTTCGCTCGGCCTCGTGTGCCTCGCTGCGCTTCGGCCTGTCGGCAGCGCGCAGCGCGTGACCGACTCCCGGCGCAGCTGCGAAAGCAGCAGCCGACCCTGACCCCGCTCCCCACCCCTGCTGGCTGCGCCGAGAAGCGCAGGAGCTGGGGTGGGCGTGTGTGCCGAAGGACACACACGCTTCGTCATCTGACTTGCCGCAGCTGTTTGAGCGGAGTTCGAAGAACGTAGCGAGTTCTGCGGCACCACCCCAGATCCGAGCATCGCAGGTTGCCCCCGTTCGCCCGACAGGGCGAACGGGGGACGCAGACTGGGGGTCGCCTTTTCTTTGCCTTCTTTCTTTTGGCGACGCAAAAGAAAGAAGGTGCGCCGCCGGGCGCACATCCCGGCCTCCGCCTTCAACACCACAAGAGGAGCAGCTACGAACCACCGTATCACCCAGCCAAAGCAGCATAAAGGCCCGTCACCCGATCCATGCTCGACAACAAATTCTCACTCGCCACAAACACCTCCGACACCTGCCGCGCCGTACTCCCCGCAACCCCACCCGCCTGCATCCGCTGCAAGGCCGCATCAAAGAACACCCACTGCCCATCCGCCAGCAGCAACTCCTGCCGGATACGATCGTTGGCTTCAGGCGCCTTGCGCAGCACCTCGGTCGCCGCGATGAACTCGGTGCGCGCCTTGGCAATCTCCGCCGCGGCAACGGCCGCATCCACCGGCAACTGCGCAGCCAGGTAGAACTTGGCCATGCGCTGGCTCAGCATGCGCTGGCGGCCGGCCACATTGACCAGGTGGCCCACGGGCTTGCCCGAGGCCGATTCGTACTGCACCGTGCCCTGGTGCGCCAGGGCCAGCACCCTGGCATCGGCCTGCAGCATCGCGGTGGCGCCGGCCAGTGCGGGCGTGCCGCCCAGCAGCGTGGCCTTGTGTGAAACCCAGGCCGCATCGAGCTGGCCGTAGGTGTCGCGGATGGTGGGATTCGGCGCGTAGGACTTGAGTTCGGCGAGCTGGCGCTCGAACAGCGCCACGGACTGCTCCAGCACCTGGCGCGCCGCAGGCTCCTGCACCTTGTGGGCCAGGGCCAGCCAGGCCTTGCCCATGCGCTGGCTGAGCATGCGCTGGCGCCCGGCCTTGTTGATGGCGTCGTTGAGGTTGGCGACCTGGGCCTGCACAGGCCGCGAGGCGAGGGCCAAGCCCAGGGCACCGGCCACGCTGGCGGCGCCTGCGGCAGCGCCCGCCTTCAAAAGGGCCCTGCGCTGCAGGGGGTGCCGTGCGGCGGTGTTGGTGGTGGTGGTGGTGGTGTGGTGGGTCATGGGTTCGATCACCTTGGTTGGCTTGTTCGTCGTGCAGCAGGGGAGGGCGGGCGCTCAGTCCGTGCTCGCCGGGCCGAACATCAGCTGGTCGCGGATCTCGTCCACCGTGCGGCCTTCGCGCAGCAGCTCGAAGTACCAGCTGCCGTCCACCGTGTCGCCATACAGGCAGGCGCCCACGAGCTTGTCGTCCTTGATCACGAGCTTCTTGTACGAGCCGGCCACGGGGTCGCTCATGACGATCTCCTCGGTGCCTTCGCCGCCCTGAAAGTCGCCGGCGCTGAACAGGTCGATGCCGGTCACCTTGAGCTTGGTGGAGGTGAGCGAGCCCTGGTAGCGGTCGATGCCCAGCTCCGCCAGGTGGTTGGCCAGCACCTTGCCCTGCTCGAACAGCGGCGCCACCAGCCCGTAGGCGATGCCGCGGTGTGCGGCGCACTCCCCCACGGCGTAGATGCGTGCATCGGTGATGGTCTGCAGCGTGTCGCTGACCACGATGCCCCGGTTCACATGCAGGCGCATCTTTTCGGCCAGCGCCGTGTTGGGGCGTATGCCCACGGCCATCACCACCAGGTCGGCGGGGACTTCGCTGCCGTCCTTGAACTTCACGGCCGTCACGCGGCCCTCGGGGCCACCCACCAGTTCAGCGGTCTGGGCATTGAGCAAAAACTGCATGCCGCGCTCCTGCAGCGACTGCTGCAGCATGCCGCCCGCCACCTCGTCGAGCTGGCGCTCCATGAGCGTGTTGCCCACATGCACCACGCTCACCTGCATGCCGCGCTTGACGAGGCCGTTGGCCACCTCCAGCCCCAGCAGGCCACCGCCGATGACCACCGCGTGCCGGTAGGTGGCAGCAGCAGCGATCATGGCCTCGGTGTCGGCGATGTCGCGGTAGGCGAGCACGCCTTGAAGGTCCTTGCCCGGGATGGGCAGGATGAAGGGGTTGGAGCCCGTGGCCAGGATCAGGCGGTCGTACTCGGCGCTGATGGCCTCGCCCGCCGCATTGGTGGCATGCACCACGCGGCGCACGCGGTCCACCTCGGTCACGGTGAAGCCGGTGTGCAGCGTGATCTGGTTCGCTTCGTACCAGGACCAGTCGTTGAGGATGATCTCGTCGATGGTCTGCTCACCCGCGAGCACGGGCGACAGCAGGATGCGGTTGTAGTTGGGGTGCGGCTCGGCACCGAACACCGTGATGTCGTAGAGGTCCGGGGCGATCTTGAGCAGCTCTTCCAGGGTGCGCACACCGGCCATGCCATTGCCCACCATCACCAGCCTGGATTTTTTCATCGCAGCCCCCACGCCCATCGACAACACGAAAACAAAAAAGGCGCCCACACCATGCTGCTTCGAGATCGCTCGAGACCGCATGTGGGGACGCCTTCGTCCTTGCAGGCCGGGGTGCGCCATTGCACCGGGGGCCCGCGGGGCCCTTGCGGGCCGTGCCTCCAACTAAGCAATGCGTGTGCCAAGGCAGCGCCCCGATCCGGGGCATCCCTCCTTTTCCGGATGTTCGGGGGGCGGGCCCTCATGCGGCCCCCTGCGCACCATGTTGCATCGCACCATGATGGGGATTTTGGCGCCCTGTCGCCTGGTCGGAGTGCGTTGATGGTGGTTGTTTGCACCAGCTTGGGCACGAAAGATGCTTGCCCATGGTGCATGAGCTTTGAACTGGATTTCGGCTGCGTCTCGCAGGCCGGCCGCAAGGACGGCAACGAGGACTTTGCCGCCCTGGTCGAGGGCCGGGGGCGCGACCATGCCCGCGGCGCCATTGCCGCTCTGGCCGACGGCGTGAGCGCGGGTGGCAATGGGCGCGAGGCGGCGCAGACCACCGTGCGAACGCTGCTGTCCGACTACTTCGCCACCCCCGAGACCTGGGACACCACGGTGGCCCTGGACCGCATCCTCTGTGCCCACAACGCCTGGCTGGCCGCCATGAACCGGCGGCGCCAGCCCGTCGTGGGGCTGACCACGCTCACGGCCCTCGTGCTGCGCGGCCAGTCCTTCACCGTGGCGCATGTGGGCGATACGCGCGCCTACCTGCTGCGCGGCGGGCGGCTGCAGCAGCTCACGGCCGACCATGTGATCGCCCAGCGCGAGTTCGCCCACCAGCTCACGCGTGCCCTGGGGCTCGACGACCATGTGGTGGTGGACTACAGCCAGGGCGAGCTGCAGACCGGCGACCTGTTCCTGCTGGTGTCCGATGGCGTGCACGGCAGCCTGCCCGAGCGCGAGCTGCGCGGCCTGATGCGCCAGGGCCTGGCGCCGCAGGCGCTTTGCGAGGAACTGGTGCGCACGGCCCTGCGCCGGGGCAGCAGCGACAACGTGACCGCCATGGCCGTGCAGGTGCGTGGCGTGCTCGAGGCCACCTTGCAGGACGAATCGCGGCGCGCGCAGGAACTGCCGGTGCTGCCCCTGCTCAAGGTGGGCGATGCGGTCGATGGCCTGGTGGTCACCGCGCTGGTGGCCGACAGCGGCATCCACCGCATCTACCAGGTGCGCGACCCCGCCACCCAGCGCCTGTATGCGCTCAAGACCCTGAACCCCCAGCGCGCGCACGACGGCGAAGAGCGCGCCACGCTGGCGCACGAGGCCTGGGTGGCGCGGCGCATGCAGTCGGGCAGCGCTGCGCCCCACCTGGCCTGCCTGAACGACTGGCCTGCTGCCGCATCAGGCGCCAGCAGCAGCTTCTTTTACCTGCTGTACGACTGGCACCGGGGCGAGACCCTGGGGCAGCAACTGCGCCGGCGCCAGCCCTTTGGCGTGGCGCGCACGGTGGGCGTGCTCACCCAGGCCGTGCGCGTGCTGGGCCTGCTGCACCGCCAGGGCGTGGTGCACCGGGACATCAAGCCCGACAACCTGCACCTGGGCGACGACGGCGTGCTGCGCGTGCTCGACCTGGGCGTGGCGCTGAGTGGCCGCGAGCCCGAGGCCACGCGCCTGCTGCATGCCGGCACGCCGAGCTACATGAACCCCGAGCAGTGGCCTGGCTACGAGCGCAGTGCCGATGGCGAGACCGGGCAGATGCCCGATGCCGGCAGCGACCTGTTCGCGCTGGGCGTGACCCTGTACCAGTTGCTCAGCCACGGGCGCCTGCCCTATGGCGAGGTGGTGCCCTACCAGATCGGGCGCTACCACCGCGACCCCGTGGCCCCGAGCCGCCACAACCCCGAGGTGCCCATCTGGCTGGACCAGATCGCCTTGAAGGCTGTGGCGCGCAACCGCGCCCAGCGCTTCGAGACCGCCGAGGAACTGCTGCTGGCGCTGGAGCGCGGCGCCTCGCGGCCCCTGAATGCGCATGCGCCGGCGGTGCCGCTGGTGCAGCGCGACGCCACGGCGATCTGGAAGATCGCGCTGGCGGTGAGCGTGCTGGTGAATCTGCTGCTGGTGTATTGGGTGTTGTTCTTGCCGAGATGAGCTTGCGCGCGCGATCACCCTTTTAGCGAAAGTGCTGGCAACGCTACGCGTCGGCTGGCTGGCGCCGGTCATGCGCTGCGCGCACGCCCCCCTTTCTCCGCCCAGGTCCGGGTCCAGCGGATCTGCATCACGCGCAGCAGCACCAGCATGGCGGCGGCGCACACGGCGATGGAGACGAAGCCCCACAGGTAGGTGCCGCTGTACTGGCGCGACAGCCCCATGGCGTTGGGGATCAAGCCGCCGCCCAGGGCGCCGATCTCGCCGATCATGGAGCCGGCCACGGCGGTGGACAGGGGCCAGCGCAGGGGCACCAGCTGGAACAGCGCGCCGTTGCCCGCGCCCAGTGCGGCAAAGCACACCAGGAACAGCAGCATCGTGACCGGCAGCGAGTTCTCGGCCAGCCCGCACAGCACCAGGCTCACCGTGGTGATGGCCAGCACGCCCGTCAGGGTGTTCACGCCGCCCCACAGGTCCGACAGCCAGCCGCCGAACACACGCAGTGCCGCGCCCAGAAAGGCGGCCATCATCGTCAACTGGCCGGCCTGTACCTTGCTCACGCCGAACTGGTCATAGAAGTAGGTGGGCATGAAGGCGATGAGGCCGATGAAGCCGCCGAACGTCACGGCGTAGATCAGGCTGAAGGCCCAGCCGTCCTTCTCGAACAGGCAGGCGATGTGCTCGCGAAAGGACGCGTGGGGCGCCCGGTCCGGCGGCTCCTTGGCATAGATGGCCATCACGAGGGCGGGGATGGCCACGCTCACGGCGGCAAAGCCGTAGACCGACTGCCAGCCGAACTTCTGCGCCAGCACGGGGGCCAGCAGCGCGGACACGGCGGTGCCCACGTTGCCGGCGCCCACGATGCCCATGGCCAGCCCCTTGTAGCGCGGTGGGAAGGACCCCGAGCCCAGCGACAGCGCCACGCCGAAGCTGGCCCCCGCCACGCCTAGCAGCACGCCCATGGCCAGCAGGTCGTTGTAGTCGTTGACGAACAGGTAGCCGTAGGCCATGGCGATGAAGATGCCGGCCATCTCCACCAGCGTGGCGTTCTTGCGCCCGATGTACTGGGCCAGGATGCCCAGCGGAAAGCGCATCAGCGCGCCCGCGAAGATCGGGATGGACAGCATGATCCCCATCTGCGTGGGGGTGAGCTTCAGGCTCTCGGTGATGAAGGGCGCCATCGCACCGTTGATGACCCACACCGCGCACGAAAAGGCGAAATAGAGAAACGCGGACCACAGCGTGGGGGAGTGGCCGGATTTGAAGAAGTCCCGAAATTGAAGCATGGATGTCTCGCGTGGAAAGGGCGTCTGCCTGCATGGCGGCAGGACCGCCTGCAGTGCTGCTCTGTGCCGTGGCTTGCAACGGAAAGGAAAATGGAAAAACAAAAAGGCGTCCGCACGGAGCACGCCGGCCAATGGCCAACGACTCTCCATGGGGACGCCTGCGTCCTGTGCCTGCCGGATGCGCCTTTGCACCGGGCAACACAAACGGCCAACTTTGGCCGTGCTGCATTCCAAGCAAGGCGTGTGCCAATGTTGGTGCGCTCGGTGGTACGGACCGAAACTGCCGGCAAAATGCCGTGCTCAAACAGTCGACTGCTATTGATTTTGATTGTTTCCCCAGCACCAGTGACCCGGCATGGTGCGCGGTGGAAGCCGGTGCGTGCCGGCGTGCACCATGTCCCGCACCAGGCTGGGGATGCCTGCCTTGCGCAAATGTTGTTTGCGCGATGGGCGCATTGCTTCTAGGATGTTTTTACCGCTGCAGGGTCGGATGGCCACAGACAGCGGGGACGGGATGCCATCCTTGGAGGGAATCCAATGCGCGTGAATCTGCCGGTCAGTGCCCAGGAGTACGTTTTTCCCAAAGGCGAAACCCTGGTCTCCACGACCGATCTCAAAGGCCGCATCCTCTACTGCAACCCGATGTTCATCGAGGTCAGTGGTTACGAGAAAGAGGAACTCCTGGGCCAGCCCCACAACATGATCCGCCACCCGGAGATGCCCGAGGAGGCCTTTCGCGACATGTGGGAGACCATCGGTAGCGGCCAGCCGTGGTCGGCAGCGGTCAAGAACCGCCGCAAGGACGGCAGCTTCTATTGGGTGATGGCCAATGTCACGCCGCTGATGCAGGGCGAGCACCCCACGGGCTACATGTCGGTGCGCACCGAGGCCACGCGCGAGCAGATCCAGGCGGCCGAGCAGCTTTACGCCACCATGCGCGCCGAGAAGGAGCGCGGCAGCCTGGTGCATGTGCTGCGCAACGGGCGCCTGGTCAAAAACACCGCCTGGGGCGCCTTGGCGGCCCGGCTCCGGTTCGGCCCCATGGGCAAGATGTGCCTGTGCCTGCTCGTTCTGGTGCTCGCTGCCTGGGGTGCGGCGGAGGTGGGTGGGCATGACTTCTCGTTCGGCTCGGGCCTGGCCTGGGTGGGCGTGCTGGCGCTGGCGCTCGCCATGGCCTGGTACCTGCACCAGGCCACGGTGGCGCCGTTGTCGCAGATGCTCGGCTGGGCCAACCGCATGGCGGCAGGCGACCTGACACAGAAGATCGAGGTCTCGCGCGACGACACCGTGGGCAGCCTGCAGAAGGCGCTGTCGCAGCTCAACGTGAACCTGCTGTCCATCGTGCGCGATGCGCGCCAGGAGAGCGAGCGCATGCAGGTCTCCACGCGCGAGATCGCCCAGGGCAACCAGGACCTGTCCTCGCGCACCGAAACCCAGGCCAGCAACCTGCAGCAGACGGCGGCGTCGATGGAGGAGATCACCGGCACCGTCAAGCACACGGCCGAGTCGGCGCGCCAGGCCACGGTGCTGGCCACGCAGGCGACCTCGGTGGCCGAGCGCAGCAACGAAGCGGTGGATGGCGTGGCCGAGACCATGAAGCAGATCCAGACCGCCTCGGGCCGCATCGGCGAGATCACCCAGCTCATCGACAGCATCGCTTTTCAGACCAACATCCTGGCGCTCAACGCCGCCGTGGAGGCCGCGCGCGCGGGCGACCAGGGGCGGGGCTTCGCGGTGGTGGCGTCCGAGGTGCGCAGCCTCTCGCACCGCACGCTGTCGGCCGCCAAGGAGATCCGCCAGCTCATCGACGATTCGGCCACCAAGGTGGAAGAGGGCCACCACAAGACCGACACCGCGCAAAAGACCATGGGCGAATCGCTGGAGCTGGTGCGCCGGGTACACACGCTGATCGGCGAGATCCACAACGCCTCCAACGAGCAGCTCACCGGCATCTCACAGGTCAACGCTGCGGTGGCCCAGCTCGACACCATCACCCAGCAGAATGCCGCGCTGGTGGAGGAGAACGCGGCCTCGGCCATGGAGCTGCAGGGCCAGGCCCAATCGGTCACCGAAACCGTGGCGGTGTTCCGCCTCGATGCCTCGGCGCCCGCCCAGGCCCAGGACGCGGTGGCCTTGCGCAAGGCCATGAAATCGTCGTCTTCGCAAAGGGCGCTCGCCTCGGCTTGAGCCGTTGGATGCGAATCGTTGCGGTGCTGGCTGCGAAACGGCGCAGCACGATGGCCTGGATTCGTGCTTCGGCTTTGCAAGCCGTCGGAACTCACGCGCATCCACCTGGTCAGAAAGTGAAGCCACCGGGCCCATCAGCGTATTTCGTGCTTTTGGCCTGCAGCGAGGCGGTGGCATCGAACGCACGTTGCAGCTGGCCCGGTGAATCGGAGGCCATGCGGGTATCCTGGCCCGCAGCCACCAGGACCATGTGGAGAATCATGCGCGAATCGTTCTGTGCAACGCCATGGCGAAAGGGCGCGCGGATAGTCGGTGCCAGCCTGCTGGCACTCGCTCTCGCCGGCTGCACCGTGGTGCGGCTGGCCTACAACCAGGCCCCGAACTGGACCACCTTGTGGATCGACAACTACGCCGACCTGGACGACGAGCAGGGCCCCCGCACCCGCGACGCCATCGGCGCCTGGTTCCGCTGGCACCGCAGCACGCAACTGCCGGAGTACGCAGGGATGTTGGCCCGCATGCAGACGCAGGTGATGGACAACACCACCGGCGCCGCGCTGTGCCGCTGGGAGCCCGAACTTCTCCTGCGCACCGAGGCCGCGCTGGCGCAAGCCGTGGTGCCCGCGACCGAGCTGGTGGTGTCGCTGAGGCCACGGCAACTGCGCCACATCGAGAAGCGCTACGAGCGCAGCAACAAGGAGTTCCGCGACGATTACCTGCAGCCCGACCTGGGGGAGCGCCGAGAGGAACGGCACAAGCGTACCGTCGAGCGGCTTGAAACGCTCTATGGCCGGCTGGACGATGCGCAACGAGAGCGCTTGTCCAAGGCGCTGGCCGCGTCGCCCTACGACGCTGAAGTGTGGCAGCAGGAGCGCCTGGCCCGCCAGCGTGACACGCTGCAAACGCTGCGTTCGCTCACCGGCGACGGTCGCGCCTTGGCGGCGCCGGTCGCCCAGGCGCAGGTCAAGGCCTTGATGGGCAACTGGCTGCGCTCGCCGCGTCCGGCGTATGCAGCCTATCAGCGCAAGGTGGTGGAGAACAACTGCGCCTGGCTGGCCGAGCTGCACAACAGCACCACACCCGAGCAGCGCCGCCATGCGCGCGACAAACTGCGCGGCTGGGAGGTCGACGCCAGAGCGCTGGGGGCTGCAACCAGCGTTGCCTCGGCAGGTCCTGAAACTTCGGCATCGCCTTCCACGGGTCGCTGAATGCCACCAGGCTTGTCGACGCAGTCGTCTCATCCATCCCGTGTGTAGAAACTCTGTCCAGGAGGCAGTCGCGCTTGGGGCGTGTCGGCTGCAAAACCGCCGCAGCGGTCCATTTTCACCGTCTTGGGGTCCTTCAGGTGCTCTCGCGCACCGTCAGCTCGAAGCCCAGGTTCACCGAGTTGTGCGCGGGTGCTTCGCCGCGCATCAGCGCCAGCAGCATGCGCGCGCTGGCCTCGCCGATCGACGAGCGTGGCGTGCGCACCGTGGTCAGCGTGGGCAGCATCTGGTCGCTGCCTGCCAGGTCGTTGAAACCCGCCACCGCCACCTGGCCCGGCACGGCAATGCCCAGGCGCTGCGCGGCCAGCAGGCCGCCCTGGGCCAGGTCGTCATTGCAAAAGAAGATGGCGTCCACATCGGGCTGGGTGCGCAGCATCTGCTCGAACAGCTCGGCCCCCAGGCGGATGGAGGAGGGCTGGGCACTGAGCAGTTCCAGGTGCGGGTCGTGCAGGCCGGCTTCCTTGAGGCAGCGGCGGTAGCCTTCGGCGCGCTGCATGGTGCGCGGGTCCAGCTGCGCGGCGACAAAGGCCACGCGCCGGCGGCCGCGTTCGAGCAGGTGGGCCGTGATGCGGTGGCCTGCGTCCTGCTGCGAAAAGCCCACGCAGTACACGCCGGGCGCCGTGGTCATCTCCATCAGGTGCACGCAGGGCACGCCGCTGGCGGCAATCATCTGGCGCGCGGATTCGGTGCGGTCGAAGCCCGTGACCAGCAGCCCTGCCGGGCGGTGCGCCAGGTAGGTGCGCAGCAACTGTTCCTCTTCATCGGGGTCGTAGTGGGTCACGCCGATCAGGGCCTGGTAGCCATGCGGGAACAGGGTGCGGTGCACGGCGTCGAGCACGTCCACGAACAGCGCGTTGGACAGCAGCGGCACCAGCACCGGCACCTGCACGCTGCGCTGCGAGGCCAGGGCGCGGGCCGCAGGGTCGGGCACATAGCCCAGCTGGGTGGCAGCCGCCTTCACGCGCTGCACCAATTCGTCGGCCACGCCGCGCTCGCCGCGCAGTGCGCGCGAGGCGGTGATGGGGCTCACGCCGGCTGTCTCGGCCACGTGGCTGAGCGTGACGCGGCCGCTGGAACGGCGCCTGGATTCGGGTCTGGACAAGGGTTTTCCCTCGGGTGGTTATGGCCTGATGGATTTAGGATAGCGCTGTCCAGAGGCAAGAGCAAGGCCGGCACGCGCAGTAGTGTGGCATTTTTCCTTATGGCACATGAATTTTCCCCTCGTCCCGCCGGGATGTTTTTTTGAAGTTTGTTGGATAGCGCTACCAATATGAGTTCTTTGCCGTCATCGGTGTCGTCGCCGGTCTTTCTGGTGGTCATGGGCGTGGCCGGCTGCGGCAAGTCCAGCCTGGGCGCCGCGGTGGCGCAGGCCCAGGCCTTGCCCCTGATCGAAGGGGACGACCACCACAGCGCCGCCAGCCGCGAGAAGATGCGCCAGGGCATTGCCCTGGCGGACGCCGACCGCGAAGGCTGGCTGGCCACCCTGGGCCAGTTGCTGCAGGGCCACCCAGCAGGCGCGGTGCTCACCTGCTCGGCCCTCAAGAAGGCCTACCGCGAGCGACTGCGCGCGGCCTGCCCCGGCGTGCGCTTTGCCTTCCTCGACATCGACCGGGCCCCTGCCGGCGAGCGCGTGGCAGCCCGGGTGAACACCCACTTCTTTTCCACCACGCTGGTCGACAGCCAGTTCGCCACGCTGGAGTCGCCCGTGGGCGAGCCCGGCGTGCTGCGCCTGGATGCGCTGCAAAGCATCGCCACGCTGCAGGCCCAGGTCATCGCCTGGCTTGCGCCCGCCCACCAGGAAACCACCCCATGAGCGCCAACACCTCCCTTCCCGATCCCGCGCCTGCCACCATTGGCCGCTTCCAGAAGGTGGCCCAGGTGCTGATGGCCAGCTGTCTGGGCGTGATGGCCGTGGCCGTCTTCGTCAACGTGGTGCTGCGCTATGGCTTTGGCAGCGGCATCGCCGCCAGCGAGGAACTGTCGCGCCTGCTGTTCGTCTGGATGGTGTTCATCGGCGCTGCAGCCGCCTACCCCGCGGGTGAGCACATGGCCTTCACCAGCCTGGCCGGGCTGCTGGCCAAGCGGCCGCTGGCCTTCGGCCTGCTCTCTGCCTTCATCCGCCTGCTGGTGATCACCGCCTGCGCCATGCTGGCCTGGGGTGCCTGGCAGCAGGTGGTGGTGGGCCTGGGCAGCCATTCGGTGGTGCTCGGCTACTCGGCCGCGCTGCTGCCGCTGCCGGCCCTGCTGTGTGCGGTGGCCATCGGCGTGATGGCGCTCATCGAATTGATTCAACGCAAGCCGCTGGACCTCGGTCACGGCGCGGAAGTGGAGTGATGGACATGGGTCCCGAAGCGCAGGCTTTTCTGATCTTCTCGCTGGGCATGCTGGTGTTTATTGGCACGGGCATGAACATGGGCCTGGCCCTGGTGCTCACCGGTGCCGGCATGGCCTGGGTGCTCGATTTCTGGGACACGCAATTGCTGGCCCAGAACCTGGTGGCCGGGGTCGACAGCTTTCCGCTGCTGGCCGTGCCCTTCTTCATCCTGGCCGGCGAGCTGATGAACTCCGGCGGCATCAGCCGGCGCATCATCGACATGGCGCAGGCCTGGGTCGGCCATATCCGCGGCGGGCTGGGCTACGTGGCCATCGGCGCAGCGGTGCTCATGGCCAGCATGAGCGGCTCGGCCCTGGCCGACACGGCGGCGCTGGCCACCATCCTGCTGCCCATGATGCGCCAGCAGGGCTACCCGATGAACACCTCGGCCGGGCTCCTCGCCTCGGGAGGCATCATCGCGCCCATCATTCCGCCCTCCATGCCCTTCGTGATCTACGGCGTGACGACCAACACCTCGATCTCGGCGCTGTTCGTCTCGGGCATCGTGCCCGGCCTGATGATGGGCGCGGGACTGATCTTCGCGTGGCGCTGGGTGCTGCGCGGCATCGACCTGCCGCCGAGCCGCGCGCCGCTGCCGCTGCGCGAGCGCCTGCGTGCCACGGCCAAGGCCTTCTGGGCGCTGCTGATGCCGCTGATCATCATCGGCGGCATGAAGTCCGGCGTGTTCACGCCCACCGAGGCGGCGGTGGTCGCGGCCTTCTATGCCCTGGCCGTGGCCCTGTTCGTGCACCGCGAGATGCGCGTGCCCGAGATCTATGGCGTGCTGGTGCGCGCTGCCAAGACCACGGCCATCGTGATGTTCCTGTGCGCCGGCGCCCAGGTGGCCAGCTACATGATCACCCTGGCCGACCTGCCCACGGTGCTGACCGGCTGGCTCGGCCCGCTGGTGGAGAACCCGCGCCTGCTGATGGCGGTGATGATGGTCGTGCTGGTGCTCATCGGCACCGCGCTGGACCTCACGCCCACCATCCTGATCTTCGCGCCCGTGATGCTGCCCATCGCCGTCAAGGCCGGGATCGACCCGGTGTACTTCGGCCTGATGTTCGTGCTCAACGGCGCCATCGGCCTGATCACCCCGCCCGTGGGCACCGTGCTCAACGTCGTGGCCGGCGTGGGCCGCATCTCGATGCACAGCGTCATCAAGGGCGTCAGCCCCTTCCTGTTCACCTATGTGCTGATCCTGGCGCTGCTGGTGGTGTTCCCGCAGATCGTGACGGCACCGGTCCTCTGGATGCGGTGACGGCGTTGCGCCTTTCCTTTTCCGTGCCTTTCTTTTCCTTGCCAATGGAGACAACCATGAAGACTTTCCGCCGTACCCTGCTGGCCGCCCTGTCGGTCGCCGCTGTCGCCGCCTCGTTCCAGGCCGCTGCCCAGGACTTCAAGCCGCGCATCATCCGTTTCGGCTACGGCCTGAACGAAGTGTCCAACCAGGGCCGCGCCACCAAGCTGTTTGCGCAAGAGGTCGAAAAGGCCTCGGGCGGCAAGATGAAGGTGCGCGCCATTGGCGCCGCCGCACTGGGCTCGGACGTGCAGATGCAGCAGGCGCTGATCGGCGGCGCGCAGGAGATGATGGTCGGCTCCACCGCCACGCTGGTGGGCATCACCAAGGAGATGGCGATCTGGGACACGCCCTTCCTGTTCAACAACGCCAAGGAGGCCGACGTGGTGCTCGACGGCCCCGTGGGCCAGAAGGTGATGGACAAGCTGCAGGAAAAAGGCCTCGTGGGCCTGGTGTACTGGGAGAACGGCTTTCGCAACCTGACCAACAGCAAGCGCCCGGTCACCAAGCTCGAAGACATGAACGGCATCAAGCTGCGCGTGATGCAGAACAACGTGTTCCTGGACAGCTTCAAGACCCTGGGCGCGAATGCCGTGCCCCTGCCGTTCTCGGAGCTGTTCACGGCCCTGGAGACCAACACCGTGGACGGCCAGGAGAACCCCTACAACACCATCCTGTCGAGCAAGTTCTACGAGGTGCAGAAGTACCTCACGGTCACCAACCACGTCTACAGCCCCTGGATCGTGTTGGTCAGCAAGAAGTACTGGGACGGTCTCTCCAAGGCCGAGCAAAAGGTGCTGCTCGACGCCGCCAAGAAGAGCCGCGACTTCGAGCGCCAGGACACCCGCGAGGAGGCCAACAAGGCGTTGGCCGACTTGAAGGGCAAGGGCATGCAGGTCAACGAACTGTCGTCCGCCGAAGCCAGCCGCATGCGCGAAAAGCTTGGCGCCGTGAATGCCAGCATCGCCACCAACGTGGGTGAAGACCTGTGGAAGGAGGTGCAGGGCGCCGTGGCGCAGGCGCGCAAGTAAGAGCGGCCAGGAGGCTGTCGGACTTGGAAATCGTCGGGTGCAAATCGGCCGCAGCGGTCCATTCAGCCTCCTAGCAAACCTCTTCTGGCGTCGTTGCCGCGTCTTGTCGTACTACTCGTACTGCCTGCGACGCAGCGCCTGGCCAGAACCGCTTCGCTGAGTTTTGTTGTCCGTTCCAAGCCAGTTCGGCCAACGCGGGAAAAAGCAGGCTGCGCCAATTGCAAAGGCCGGGACCCCTTGCGGGGCCCCGGCCTTTTGCTTGGGTGGCTGCAGTGCGGTCTGCTGCTGCCCTGCCTGGCGGATGGATTACATCGCGCCGATTTCGCCCGAAGGGATCTGGCCCAGGCGCACGGCTTCGGCAGCGGCGGCACGCACGGCAGCACGGTCAGCCGTCGATTGGTAGGTCACGACGCGCGAGCCTGCTGGCTCGATGCTGCGCGTCTTAGCCACGGTGGCGGCTTCGGCAGCCACTTCGGCGCGGGTGCGGTTCGTGTCGAACTTCAGGGCGAACTGCGAGTCATCGGCTTCATCGGCCTGGGCACCGAAAGAAGCGAAAGCGGCAACGGCGGCGATGGAAAGGAAACGTGCGGTGTTGTTCATGGTGATACTCCGGTCAAAAATCAAAAAATGGGGGGTGATTCGGTTCAGGGCTGGGGCGGCTTACAGGGCGCCGGTTTCGCCGAAAGAGATCTGGCCGGTGCGCACGGCATCGGCAGCCTGGGCACGAACCGCAGCGCGATCAGCGGTGGACTTGTAGGTCACCACGCGGGAGCCAGCAGGCTCGATGCTGCGGGTCTGGGCCACGGTAGCTGCTTCAGCGGCCACTTCGGCGCGGGTGCGGCTGGTTTCGAATTGGGTGGCGAATTGCGAAGCATCGGCTTCGTCGGCCTGGGCACCGAAAGAAGCGAAAGCGGCAACAGCGGCGATGGAGAGGAAACGTGCGGTCGTGTTCATGGTGATGTCCTTTGAATGAAAAAGCGTCTCAAAAAAACCGGAACGGCTGCGATACGAACAAGCTGCTGAACCGGGTTCGGTGAGTCGCCTTGCGGGTTCGGCTCATCGATGGGTTGAACTGTACGCCTGGAGCGTTCATTGAAAAACTACTCAGTCGCAAATTAACTATTCCGGTATCAGAAACAATCCACAGAGTTCCTGCGGTGTCCACCAGGCTTGTTCCCGAGAGAGTCAGCGCGTTGAACATGGGTGTATCGTGCCGGGTTAACCCCTAATCGGGGTCTCGAAGCGGTTTCGTTTCTTTTCGATTTGTTTCGGCCGCAGGCCAATGCAACAGCGCAGAAACATCAGCATGGGACGCTACCGGTTGCGCTCGGCAGGCAGATGGGCTGAAATGGTCCCGTGCCCCGAATTCACGTCTCTCAGAGGGAGGTTTCCATGACCGTCGTAGCCAAGATTCTCCAGTCCAAGCCTGACACCACCGTGCACACCATCCGGCCCACCGATTCCGTGCTGGCGGCCCTGCAACTCATGGCCGACAAGGGCATCGGTGCCCTGGTGGTCACCGAGGACGACGCCATCGTGGGCATCTTCACCGAGCGCGACTATGCGCGAAAGATCGCGCTCCTGGGCCGTACCTCGGCCGCCACGCTGGCGCGCGACGTGATGACCACGGCCGTGCGCTTTGTGCGGCCCGACCAGACCAGCGAGCAGTGCATGCAGATCATGAGCACCGGACGCCTGCGCCACCTGCCGGTGGTGGACGACGGCAAGCTCGTGGGCATGATCTCCATCGGTGACCTGGTCAAGGACATCATCTCCGAGCAGAAATTCATCATCGAGCAGCTGGAGCAATACATCACAGGGACGCACTGAGCATGAAAAAAGGCGCTGGCCTTTCGGCCAGCGCCTTCGCGCACCTCCCGCGCCGGCTGTCCGGCGCGGTCGCTCAGGCCGCCTTTTCCACGTGCCCCTGGCGCGTGTAGAGGAAGTCGATCACCGCCTTGCGGTAGTGCACGTACTGGGGGTCCTCGGCCAGCTCCACGCGCTTGCGCGGGCGGGCCAGGTCGACCCGCAGCACCTCGCCGATGGTGGCGGCCGGGCCGTTGGTCATCATCACGATCTTGTCGGACAGCAGCACGGCCTCGTCCACGTCGTGCGTGACCATGACCACGGTGCTGTGCGTGCGCGCCACGATCTCCAGCAGCTCGTCCTGCAGCTTGGCGCGGGTCAGGGCATCCAGAGCGCCGAAGGGCTCGTCCATCAACAGCACCTGGGGCTCCATCGACAGGGCGCGGGCAATGCCCACGCGCTGCTTCATGCCGCCCGATATCTCGCCGGGGCGCTTCTGGCCGGCGTGCGTCAGGCCCACCAGGGCCAGCGCCGCATCGGTGCGGGCCTTGAGCTCGGCCTTGCTTTCGCGGGCGCTGAACACGCGCTCCACCGCCAGGTAGACGTTGTCGAAGCAGGTCAGCCAGGGCAGCAGCGAGTGGTTCTGGAACACCACCGCGCGCTCGGGGCCGGGGCCCCTGATTTCCTTGTTGGCGCACAGCAGGGCGCCGGCCGTGGGCGTGGTCAGCCCGGCGATCAGGTTCAGCAGCGTGGACTTGCCGCAGCCCGAGTGGCCGATCAGGGCCACGAATTCGCCCTTGGCGATGGTGAGGTTGATGTCCCGCAGGGCAGGGAACAGGCCCTTGGCGGTCTTGAAGGTCTGCTCGACCCCCTGCACCTCGATGAACTTGGCGCCGTGGGATGCGTGTGCCGTGGTGGCGGTGTTCATGCTTTCACCTCTTCGAATGTGAATGCGGTGGCCAGTTTGATGAGCGCGAACTCCAGCGCCAGCCCCACGATGCCGATCACGAAGATCGCGATGATGATGTTCTTGACGTTCAGGTTGTTCCACTCGTCCCAGACCCAGAAGCCGATGCCCACGCCGCCGGTCAGCATCTCGGCGGCCACGATCACCAGCCAGGCCGTACCCACCGCCAGGCGCACGCCGGTCAACATGTAGGGCAGCACCGCGGGGAACAGGATCTTGGTGGCGATCTTCCACTCCGACAGGTTGAGCACACGGGCCACGTTCATGTAGTCCTGCGGCACGCGCTGCACGCCCACGGCGGTGTTGATGACCATGGGCCAGATGGAGCAGATGAAGATGGTCCAGATCGCAGCCGGGTTGGCGCCCTTGAACACCAGCAGGCCGATGGGCAACCAGGCCAGTGGCGACACCGGGCGCAGCAGGCTGATCAGCGGATTGAACATGCGCGACAGGAAGTTGAAGCGCCCGATCACGAAGCCCGCCGGGATGCCCACGAGCGCCGCCAGGCCGAAGCCCACGGCCACGCGCTCCAGCGACATCAGCACGTTCCAGCCCACGCCCTGGTCATTGGGGCCATTGCGGTAGAAAGGGTTGCTGAAGATCTCCAGCGCCTGTGCCCAGGTTTCCAGCGGCGTCGGGATGCTCTTGCCGGTGGCGGCAGACACCAGCGACCAGGTCCCGATCAGCAGGCCCAGGCCGCACAGCGGCGGCAGCACGGCCATCCAGAAGTTGCGCGACACCGCCGCCCAGTCGCGCGGCGGGCGCTTGGCGGCTGGTGGTTCGGCTGCGGCCTGCGTGCGCACTTCGGCAGGGGCAACGCCCCCCGCCGCATGGCGTGCAGGCGTGGCGCCGGGCTCGGCCGGCAGCGCGGCGGGAGGGGAGTGGAAAACGGCACTGACCATGGTGGATCTCCTGTGCGGGTGGGAACGTGGGACGAACGGGGGCCTGGTGCTGACGGCTCTCAGGCCTTGATCTTGAATCCGTCGGCGTACTTGGCGGGATCCTTGCCGTCCCAGACGACGCCATCCATGAGCTTGCTGGTCCGCATGGGGTCCTTGGGTACGTTGATCTTCATGGCGCTGGCCACCGACCTGTACAGATCCACCTGGTTGATCTGCTTGGCGACGGCCAGGTAGTCAGGGTGGCTCTTGATCAGGCCCCAGCGCTTGTGCTGGGTCAGGAACCACATGCCGTCCGACAGGTAGGGGAAGTTCACCGCACCATCGTTGAAGAACTTCATGTGGTTGGGGTCGTCCCAGGTCTTGCCCATGCCGTTCTGGTAGCGGCCCAGGATGCGCTGATTGATCGCGTCCACGCTGGTGTTGATGTAGGCTTTTTGCGCAACCGTCTCCGCCATCTTCATCTTGTTGGACAGGCTGGCGTCGATCCATTGGCTGGCTTCCAGAATCGCCATCATCACGGCGCGCGTGGTGTTGGGGTTCTTCTTCACGAACTCGGCAGTGGTGCCGAGCACCTTCTCGGGGTGGTCCTTCCAGAGGTCCTGCGTGGTGTTGGCCGTCACGCCGATGCCATCCATGATGGCCCGGTGGTTCCAGGGCTCGCCCACGCAGAACCCATCCATGTTGCCCACGCGCATGTTGGCCACCATCTGCGGTGGCGGCACGGTGATCAGCTTGGCGCCCGACAGCGGGTTGATGCCTGCGGCGGCCAGCCAGTAATGCATCCACATCGCGTGCGTGCCCGTGGGGAAGGTGCCGGCAAAGGTGTACTCGCGCTTTTCCTTTTCCATCAGCTTGGCCAGGGAGGGGCCGTCCACGGCGCCCTTGTCCGCGATCGCCTTGGACAGCGAGATGGCCTGCCCGTTGTTGTTCAGGCTCATCAGCACGGCCATGTCCTTCTTGGGGCCGGCGGTGCCCAGGTGCACGCCGTAGACCAGGCCATACAGCACGTGGGCGAAGTCGAGTTCGCCGTTGACCAGCTTGTCGCGCACGCCGGCCCAGCTCGCTTCCTTGGTGGGGATGATGGTCACGCCGTACTTCTTGTCGAAGCCCAGCACCGAGGCCATCACCACGCTGGCGCAATCGGTCAGCGGGATGAAACCGATCTTCACTTCCTTCTTCTCGGGCGCGTCGGAGCCCTGTGCGTGGACGAGGGCGCGCAGCGCCGGGCTCACACCCACGGCGCCCACGGTGGCGGCCTGCAGCACGGTGCGGCGGTTGAGACTGGTTTTGAGCAGATCGGTCATGGGGCTCCCCTGGTGGCGTGAAAAACAAAAAAGGCGTCCCCCCGGCGCCTGGGCTGCTGCAACTTCACAAAGAAAGTCACGCAGCGCCGAGCGCGGGTGGGACGCCTGTGTCCGGTGGCGAGTGGTACCTGCCCGCCATTGGGTGGGTACCGCTCATCGAAGACCTTCGTTGGTCTTGTCCAGGTAATGCAAGCCCTGTGCCAGGCCCTTGGCATTTCAGTTTGCTGCCGTTTTCATAGCGCTGCACCGATGTGCAATGCGCAATTCAGCCCTGCTCTCCGAAAAATGGCCCAGGCCATGCACCGTGTTCGACTGCACAGGTGTTGTGCGGTGCACCATCGCGGAACGTGGTGCCGGAGTGCCGAGGGTGAGTGTGGTGCAGTGCCTGCGCAGGCGGGCCGTCGACGGGCCACTCGCGGGTCAGAGCGCGCGCATGCAGCGCCGCCGCCTCGCCTGGTCAGCCCAGCAGATCGGCCACGTCGAGCATGCGCTGCGCGACGTCGACCAGCTTGAGGCCCTTGTCCATGGCCGTCTTGCGCAGCTTTTCATAGGCGGCCTGCTCGGTCAGGCCCTGGCGCTCCATCAGCAGGCCCTTGGCGCGGTCGATGGTCTTGCGGTCCTTGAGCTCGGTCTTGGCATCGGCCAGCTCGGCGCGCAGCGCCTGCTCGTGCTGAAAGCGCGCCATCGCCACATCCAGGATGGGGCGGATGCGCTGGGGCGCCAGGCCCGCCACGATGTAGGCCGACACGCCGGCGGCCACGGCCGCCTTCACGTGCGAGGTGTCCTCGTCGTTGGTGAACATGACGATGGGGCGGCGCTCGTCGCGCGTGGCCATCACCACATGCTCCAGGGCATCGCGTGCCTCGCTTTCGGCGTCCACGATGATGAGGTCCGGCTGCAGCTGGGCCAGGCGCTCGCTCAGGAACACATCGGCCGGCAGCGTGGCCACCAGGTTGAAGTTGTTTTCCAGCAGGCCGATGCGCAGCGCCCGCGAGCGCTCTGCCTGCAGCAGGGCATGCTCGTCGTCGGAGTCGGCAACCGCCAGATCGGGGGCGACCACCACAATGCGCAAGGCCTCATTCATGCCGTCAGCATAGCAAGATTTACGCCACAACTTGGTGCGCCGGACTGGTGCGGACAGGGGTCTACCCTGGTTTTTGGCGCCCGGCGGCTGTGGGGGCCTGAAACTTGCTAATAGAGTGTGTATTGGGAGGGCATACCCGATAGCGCCTCTTCGCGGCGTCGCATATACATCCGGTCACATTGACATACTGATATGGAGCTTCCTGCATGAACCTGCCCATCGACCGGCGCCGATTTTCGGCCAGCCTGGCCTTTACCGCTGTGGCCGCCACCGCCCTGTTGGCGGGGTGCGGCAAAGTGCCCGACACCATCAAGATCGGGGTGGCCCAGCCCCTGAGCGGCCCCCTGGCCGCCCTGGGGCAGGACCTGCTCAACGGGGTGAACCTGGCCGTGGCCGAACTCAACAAGGGCGGCTATACCGTGGACGGCAAGCGCGTGACCCTGGAGGTGGTCTCCGTCGACGACAAGGCCGACGCCGCCACTGGCAAGACCGTCGCCCAGCAACTGGTGGATGCCGGCGTGGTGGCGGTCATCGGCCACCTGAACTCGGGGGTGAGCATCGAGACCGCGCCCATCTACGCCGCCAAGGACATCCCGCAGATCGCCATCTCCACCAACCCCAAGTTCACGCAACTGGGCTTTTCCACCACCTTCCGCATGGTGGCCAACGACACCTTGCAGGCACGCGCCATCGGCTCGTTCGCCGCCACGCAGCTGGGCGCCAGCCGCTACGCGGCGCTGGACGACGGCACCCCCTACGGCAAGGGCCTGGCCGACGGCGCGGCCGAGCAGCTCAAGGCCGAGAAGAAGGAAGTCGTGGTGCGCAAGTCCTTCGACGACAAGACCACCGCCTTCGATGCCCTGGCCGGAGAGCTCAAGGCCGCCCGGGTCGAGGTGATCGTCTCCACCCTCAACGACTTCCAGGCCATCGCCCTGCTGGAGGCGCTCAAGAAGGTCGACCACACCAAGGTGCGCCTTTTGGGTGGCGACACCATCAAGACCACCGACATGGCCAAGGGTGCCGGCATCGTGGAAGGCATCTACGCCACCTCTCCGGTGCTGGAGGCCAGGGAGTTCACCACCGGCAAGCCCTTCCTCGAGAAGTACGTGGCCGAGTTCAAGAAGCCGCCGGCCTACGGCGGACACTACAGCTACGACAGCACCTACGTGCTGTCTGCCGCGATCCAGAAGGCCAAGTCCGCTGCACCCAAGGACATCACCAAGGCCATGCACGCCATCAACGGCTATGCGCCGGTGATCGGCACCATGACCTGGGACGACAAGGGCGAGCAGCGCTACGGCGCCGTGGGCGTGTACGAGCTGCGCGGCGGCGGGTGGGAGCTGCGCATGCGCTCGGACCGCTGGTAAGAACCCAGGCCAGGGAGACACCTGCTCTTTTGGGGGTGCTGGACGGTGCCGTGGCTGGCATAGTAGGAGGTGAACCATTTCCTGACCTACCCAGCCCGGAGCCCTGTTTGAACCCCCTCGTCTACTGGATCACCGGCCTGCCCGCCGCAGGCAAGACCACCCTGGCCACCGCGCTGGCCCAGGCCCTCAACCAGGCCGGCGGCCGGGCCTGCGTGCTCGATGGCGACGAGCTGCGCAAGGGCCTGTGCTCCGACCTGGGGCTGTCTGCCGCCGACCGGGCCGAGAACATCCGGCGCGCAGGCGAGGTGGCGCGCCTCATGGTCCACAACGGCCTGACCGTGGTGTGCGCCTTTGTTTCCCCCTTCGAGGCCGACCGCCAGCGGGTGCGCGCCCTGTTCGCACCCGGGGAGTTCCATGAGATCCACCTGAGCACCTCGGTGCAGGAGTGCGCCCGGCGCGATCCCAAGGGCCTGTACGCGCGCGCCAGGGCGGGGCAGATCACGGGGCTCACCGGTTGGGACAGTGCCTATGAGGCGCCGCTCGCCCCCGAGTCGCAATACGACACCCAGACCACCCCGGTGGTGGCCATGGTGCAGCAACTGCTGAACGCGCGCGCGGCGCTGCGCTGACCCACAGCGTTGAGCCGCTCGCCCGGCCCGGGCCCTGCCTGCGGTACGAATCTTTACAGGAACTTCGCTGGGCATTGCCCCTCAGAGCCTCGCCACGTGCGTGTGGTGGGACAGGGCTGCGTCTTCGTGTGCGGCATGTCCTACGCGGTCTTGGTGGCTGAAAGTTATTTTATATAACTGAATGGGTGGGCGCCCGAGGGGCGCTTTTTTGCTGGCTATTGGGTGTTGTCTGGAGTGGTGTCGATGCGGTTTCTGGTTGCCTTGTGTCTTTCTGCGGTGGTGTCTCTGGCCCAAGCTGCCAATTTCGTTTCGCTTCACCAGTCGCCGCTGCGCATCGCGCTGCCCCCTGCCACCGGCACCTACGACTACACCTTCAATACCAAGGTCGGCTTCCAGCAACAGTACGCGCCTGAAGGCGTCACGGGCTGCGCCATTGGCTACGCCACGGGGGGCTGTGCATTCCCGGGCGGTGGCTCGCTGGCCTTGCCCGAGTTCACGGGCTACCAGCTGCAGTACAAGGAATTCAAGATCTACATCCCCGCGGGCACCCGTTCGTTCATGTTCTCGGGCTATGCGCCCCAGCGCACCGAATCCGCCTTTGCCCTGCGCTACGGCTCGGCACCGGTGCGTGAGGGGGCCCTGAGCGCTGCCGAGTACGCCAACGTCCAGGCCACCGAGCACATCGACACCACGTTCTCGCGGCTGGTCAACGAGCCCGCTGCCGACCACTTCGTGGTGCACGATGGCGGTGGCACGGTGCGCTTCGTGGGCGGCCAACTCGACGCCAGCAAGGGCAGCACCAGCCAGGGCAATTGGCTCTACATCCGCCAGATCAACGGGAGCCCGCTGTACGACGTGCAGGGCGCCATCGACGTGGACATGGCCAGGTACGCTGCCGGGTACACAGCGATCAGCTGGACCGCCACGACCTACCCCGATCCAGTGGAGGGCCCGAGCCCGGCCGTGGGCACCGTCAGCTCCGCCGATCAGCAGGCGGCGGCCGCCACGGTGGCGACTGCAACGGTTTCCACTGCGGTGCTGTCCACCGCCGGTCAGCCGCTGCAACTGGGCATCACCCTGGCGCAGACGGCAGCCGATGTGGCTGCCAATCCGAAGATCAGCGCCTGGGTGGCGGCGCGCATCCCGGCCGAGGGTTCTGCCCCGGACCTGTGGTTCTTCCGCAAGGCTGATGGCAGCTGGACCAGCCAGGTGCCGGCAGACGCCGAGGGCATTGCCTTCGCGAGCCAGGTGACCAACGCCGCCACGCTGCAGTTCAAGCCGTCGCTGGACTTCACCGAAGCGGAGATGCGGGCAGCGAATGCCGAGGTCTACTTCGGCTACCGTGCTGGCAGCGGCGCCTTTGTGAACCAGGGCAAGGTCTGGCCGCAGCAGTGAGCCCCTTGGGCTAAGGGGCCGGTTCGAAAGCGCGGTCCACGCGCTCGAACTCCTCGCGCTTGCGCCCCACAGGCCAGTCGATGCGGGCCAGGTGCTCCACGCGCAAGGGCAGGTCGGCCAGGCCATTGGCGGCGAACACCGCGCGCACGGCGGCGTGCTCGTGGGCCGTGAGCACGCGCGGCGCCTCGATCTGCAGCTGCAGCGTGCCATCCGCATACTGGCGCATGCGGAAGGCGCGGATGGGTTCGATGCGGCCCAGCTCATCGCCAAGAAAGGGCATGGGCAACAGGCCCTGGCCGGTCTGCACCTGGTGCCGCGTGCGGCCCCCCATGCGCGCGATCACGGGCAGGGCCATGCCGCAGCTGCACGGCCCACCCCACTCGGCGATGTCGCCCAGCTCGTAGCGGATGATGGGCATGGCAAAGCTGTGCAGGCTGGTCACCAGCACCCGGCCCGGCACGCCCACGGGGCAGGGCCGGCCTTCACCATCCACGATCTCCATCAGCGTGGTGGCGCCCAGCAGGTGCAGGTGGTCGTGCTCGGGGCACTGCAGCGCGATCCAGCCGGTTTCCTCACACGAGTAGCGGTCGATGATCCTGGCGCCAAAGGCCTGCAGGCACAGCGCGCGCTGGCCGGGCGTGACCCGCTCGGACTGCGAGATCACCTGCCGGATGGGCAACTGCACGCCGCGTGCCAGCGCCAGGCGCGCCAGCTCGGCGGCAGCCAACGGGCTGCATTTGAGGTAGTCGGGCCGGTGCTCCAGCAGCCAGTCCAGGTGCGAATCCATGCCGTGCTGCGTGATGTTGCGCACCACGCACGGGCCGCGCAGGCCCAGGGCGGTGTACATGTCGCCCCAGCTGTCGCGCACCCCATCGGTGATGCCGGTGCCCAGCACGGCGATCTTGCGCGCCGCATCGCGCTGGTGCCACTGGGCCTCCATCCACGAGATCGCGGCATACAGCGGCGAGTACATCGCCGCGACTTTTTCCACGCGCACGGGTTCACCGGTGGAGCCCGAGGTGACGGACGTGGCGATGCCGGCCTCCTCCAGGCCGGGCCAGCGCGCGCGCACATCGACAAAGTGCGTTTGCAGGTCCGCGCGGGTGAGCAGCGGCAGGCGTTCGAGCACCGCCCCGGGTGAGGTCTCGGCGGGCCAGCCGGCCGCCTCCAGGCGCTGGCGCCAGAAGGGCGAATGCTGGTGCGCGTGGCGCATCAGCGTCTGCAGCTGGCGCTGCTGCAGCGCCTGGTACTCAGCAGGTGCCACGCGCTCCCAGGCGCGCACCTGCTGGGCCAGGAGCAGCATCTGCGCCGCCTGGGGGGCGTGGAAGTGGAGGGTGTCGGCCATGGAGGGCTGGAATGCAGATGTGGGGCGTGCACGGCGTGGGGTTGTCCGATTGTCGCGCCTCGCGGGGGGCGCCGGCCCTCTACACTCGGGGCCATGACGTTGTTGATACTGGGCATTGAGTCTTCCTGCGATGAAACCGGCGTGGCCCTGGTGGAAACGCGCGTGGCAGGCCAGGTGCCCGCACTGCTTTCCCACGCCCTGCACAGCCAGATCGAAATGCACCAGGCCTATGGCGGCGTGGTGCCCGAGCTGGCCAGCCGCGACCACATCCGCCGTGTGCTGCCCCTCGCCAGCCAGGTGCTGGCCGAGTCCGGCAAGAGCCTGGCCGATGTGGACGTGGTGGCCTACACCCGCGGCCCGGGCCTGGCCGGTGCGCTGCTGGTGGGCGCAGGCGTGGCCTGTGCCCTGGGCGCAGCACTGGGCAAGCCCGTGCTGGGCGTGCACCATCTTGAGGGACACCTGCTCTCGCCCTTCCTGAGCGCCGACCCACCCGAATTCCCTTTCGTCGCACTGCTGGTGTCCGGCGGCCACACCCAGCTCATGCGCGTGGACGGCGTGGGCCGCTACGAGATCCTGGGCGAAACCATCGACGACGCGGCTGGCGAGGCCTTCGACAAGTCGGCCAAGCTCATGGGCCTGGGCTACCCCGGCGGCCCCGCGCTGTCGCGCCTGGCCGAGCAGGGCGATCCTGCGGCCTTCAAACTGCCGCGCCCGCTGCTGCACAGCGGCGACCTCGATTTCTCGTTCGCAGGCCTCAAGACCGCCGTGCTCACCCAGGCGAAGAAGCTCGGCGACGAACTCGAACCCCGCAAGGCCGACCTGGCCGCCAGCACCGAGGCCGCCATCGTCGAGGTGCTGGTGAAAAAGACCCTGGCCGCTCTGAAACAGACGGGCTTGAAGCGCGTGGTGGTGGCCGGCGGCGTGGGCGCCAACCGCCACCTGCGCAAGCAGCTCAACGAAGCCTGCGCCAAAAACAAGGTGCGCGTGCACTACCCCGAGCTGCACCTGTGCACCGACAACGGCGCCATGATCGCGATGGCGGCTGCCATGCGCCTCGAATCGGGGCAGCAGCAGGCCTCGGCCGAGTACGCGTTTGACGTGAAGCCGCGCTGGCCGCTGGACTTGATCACAGCCGCAGCCTGAAGGGCTGTCCGGCGAATGCCTGCCTGGCGGCCCCTCGGCAACGATGCGTTTCCGAGGGGGCGCTGCATGCCGTCCCAAAGGCGCGAGTACGGTTCCACCCTGCGTTTCAAAATGTTTTCATGTGACGGCTGACACACTGGGTGGTCGGGCATGCCACTACGCTTTGCGCATCTTCCATTGTGCTGGAGTATGCGATGCCCAAGACTTCCATTTGGCCCATAAATTACACGGTCCTGATCTTGCACCGTGCATTCAACAACCAATCTCCTTCGAATGCGTCGTTCCTTAGCCAGGAGGCTGATGCCGGCACGACCCCTGAAAGCAACGCGGCTTTTGCATTCCAGTTCGGTGCCCGCTTTGCCAGCCTGAAGGAGGACGAGCTCTCCACCAAGATCCTGGGCAATATGGGCGTGCTGCCCAATGCGGGGCTGCAAACGGCGGTCAAGGACTACCTGGTTGCCGTGGGCAAGGCCAACGTCGGTATCGTCGCACTGCAATTGGGGCAGATCCTCTCGGACCTGGAGAATGCAACCGGCGACCAGGCCATCTACAGCGCGGCCGCCGTGGCGTGGAACAACGAGCTGGTGGCCTCGTACAACTACTCCACGAACCCCGCCAACATCGAGCCCTCGCCGGTCGGCCCTATCGGCATGCCGGGGCTGACTGTTTTGCTCACTTCCGGCGATGACACCGTATCCGCTGCACAGACCAGCGACCATAACGACACCATCCTGGCCAGCACGGCGGGCATGCTGTCCAGCGCCGACGTGGTCGATGGCGGGCGCGGCACAGATACCCTGAGGGCGACCCTGGCGGCTGCAATGGTGGTGTCGCCCACCCTGACCAGCGTCGACAACGCATTCATCAAGGCGGGGGCAGGGGCCGAATTCAGCGCCTCTGGCGCGATCGGTCTGATCGACCTGCGGGTCGATGCAGCCGCAGGCCCTGCCACGTTCTCGGATGTGAACCTGGCCACCACCATCGGCATACAGAACTCCGGCGCAGGCGGCGCCCTGAGCGTGAAGTTTGCGAACGCTTCGGGGGCGGCCGACTCGGCGAGCCTGGTGTTTGCCGACGCCACGGGCAACGACGAAATCATCGTGGCGGATATCGAAACCCTGAACGTTCTCAGCACCGCGGGCCTGTTGGCGGGGACCAGCACCAACCAGGCCCGGATCACTGCCGCCCAGGCGGAAAGGATCACCTTCTCTGGCGGTCAGGCCCTGACCACCACCGTGGCAGCCGCCAAGCTGTCCGTGATCGACGCATCGGGCCTCAGGGCTGGCCTGGATCTGACGCTGGACGGTACCGCAGGGATTTCCATTGCACTCAATGCCTTGGTGGCACACGCTGTTGCCCTGGGGGATGGGGCCGACACCGTGCTCATCACTGGCATGGCAGGCATGGCGGCCCAGAACATGGACCTCAGCACGGAAGCCACGCTGGCCGCTTCAGCCATCCGGCTGAGCGGCTTCATGAGCGGTACCGATGTGCTCAAGCTGGTCAGCGCCAACCCGACCACCAAGGCCACGCTGGGCAGCGGCGAGCTGGCCAGCATCTCGGCGGCGTCCTCGCTGCTGGCCGCCGCGACCTTGGCTGCGACTACGGGAGGCGCCAACAAGGCCATCGCCTTCCGCTACGGTGTCGACACCTACATCCTGGTGAACGACGGCGCCGCTGCACTGGGGGAAAACGACAGCCTGGTCAAGCTGGCCGGCGTGACCGCGCTGTCCGATGCCTCGTGGACTGTTGTCTGAAGCGCCAGTAGCGCATCCCGCATGCCCTCCCTTCTTCAGTTCAACACGGAACCCAAGATGCCCGCACAAGTTTCTGGTGCCTACGCAGACGTCACCATGCTGAACCGCGTGTTCAATGACACATCGCCTTCCAATGCCACCTATATGAATCAGGTGGCGGCTGCCGATTCGAGTGGCGCTCTCCCCTTCGCTCTGCGGTATGGCGCGGGATACACGAATCTTGACGAAGCCCGGTTGTCCGCCCTGCTCCTTGGAAATCTCGGCCTGCAGCCCAATGCCGGCCTGCAAACGGCGTTGAAGGACTATCTTGTGTCCGTAGGCAAGGCCAACGTGGGCATCGTCGCGCTGCAGCTGGGGCAGATCCTCTCGGGGCTGGAGAGCGCCACGGGCGATCAGGCCCTCTACGGAGCAGCAGCGGCCCGATGGAACAGGGAGGTGGCCAAGTCGCACTACAAATCCAGCATTCCGTCGAATACGGTCCCGTCGAGCCCGGAGCCTTCTTTTCCAGTGACTATCGGTGTCACGCTGCCATTAACGGACGGCGAAGACTTTCTGCCAGGCACCGGGCATGGCGATCTCTTTCTGGCAGACCGTCCTGGGCAGTTGGGATCAACTGACGTCATTGGTGGTGGCGGTCGCGGTCGGACGGGGGATGTGTTGAAGGCTGCGCTGGCGGCGGGCGCAATGGTTGCCCCAGTGCTGCGAGACATCGACAAGGTTTTCATCGCAGCCACAGGCGGGGCCGAGTTCTATGCTGGGCGCTCCACGGGCATCTTCCAATTGTGGAGAGAAGCCGCCGCTGGCTCCTTGGCATTCGATGGTGTGAACCTCGCGACGACGGTGGGCATCAAGGACTCCCTTGCAGGCGGACCGCTGAGCGTGGGTTTCGCCGAGGTGGGCGGTGCGTTCGACTCCGCCAACATCCTGCTGGCCGATGCCACCGGGGCCGATGAGGTCATCGTGACCGGCGTCGAATATCTCGATGTCACGAGCGAGGCAGGCACCGTGGCATCCACCACCGTGAACCAGGCCAACATCACCGCAGACTCGGCCGAGGAGATCGTGATCACCGGAAGTCAGGGGCTGAAGACCACCGTGACCGGCACCCACCTCGCCACGATCGACGCTTCCGGGCTCGCGGGCTCACTGGAGCTGGCCTTCTCCACCTCTGGCACCGGCTTTGTGGGGTTTTTCGGGGGCCGGTCGGGTGACCAGATTCGCATCGACGATGCCTCCGGCGCAAGGTTGGTCCTCGTCGCTGGCGATGGGGCCGACACGGTCACCATCGGCGCATACAACGCTCACATTTTCACCCTGGGCAGCGGTGCCGACACGCTCCACATCGGCGGGCTGGCGGGCGCCGCAGCCCGGGATATGGACACCAGCACCTCACAGGCGCTCGGCTGGTCGGCCATCTGGGTGACCGACTTCGAGAACGGTGTCGACACGCTCCGTTTGACCGCTGCCGGCACCACGGTCAAGGCGGCCCTCGGTGAAGCGCAACTGGCCAGCATCGCGGCATCGGCATCCTTGCTGGATGCAGCGGCCCTGGCTGCCACCACGGCCGGGGCTCACAAGGCCGTCGCCTTCCGGTACGGTGCCGACACCTACATCCTGGTGAACGATGGCGCCGCGACACTGGGTGCCAATGACAGCCTCGTCAAGCTCAGTGGTGTCACAACGCTTGCCGATGCCTCGTGGACGGTGGCCTGATGCGCGCCTGGAGCGCTTCCTGCCCTGCCGTTCGCCCATTTTCTGAACCGAGAGGTTGATATGCCGCTACAAGTTTCGGGCGTCCCCGCAGGCATCACGATGCTGAGCCGGGCGTTCAATGATACATCGCACTCCTACGCCGCCTACACCAACATGGTTACGGCCGCCGGTTCGTATGGAATTACCCACTTCGCGCTGCTGTATGGCGAGGGCTACACGGGCATGACCGAAACGCAGTTGTCCACCCTGCTCCTGAGGAATATGGGCCTGCTGCCCAATGCAGGCCTGCAAACGGTGTTGACGGACTACCTGGTCTCCGTAGGCAAGGCCAATGTGGGCATCGTTGCACTTCAGCTGGGGCAGATCCTGTCGTGGCTGGAGGGCGCCACGGGTGACCTTGCCATCTACGGGGCGGCTGCGGCCATGTGGAACCTGGAGGTGGACACTTCGCACGCCTACACCAGCAACCCGGCCAACCAGGGCCTCACGCAGTCACCTGGATGGTCGGTGGGTACGGGTGTCACCCTGTCACTGACGAACGGAGAAGATGCGTTGGAAGGTACCATCTATGGCGACGTTTTCCTCGCCGCCACACCAGGCATGCTGGGATCGTTCGATGTGGTCAATGGCGGAGGCTCGGGCTCGGACTGGACAAATGCCGATGCGCTGAAAGCCTTGCTGGGCGGCGGAGAATCGGTTGTTCCCATACTGAAGAATGTTGAGAACGTCTTCATCACGCGGGGGATGCATCCCATTTCAGCGCCGACCGATCCACCGGCATCCAGCAGCTGTGGCGGGAGGCTGCAGCGGGCTCCGCGACCTTCACTGGCGTGCACTTGGCGACCAAGGTGGGCATCCAGAACTCCCTTGCCGGCGGCGCACTGAACATCGGTTTCGCGGGGGCATCCGGTGCCTTCGACTCCGCCAGCATCGTGCTGGCCGATGCCGCAGGAGCCGATGCCATCACCGTGAACGCCATCGAGACCCTGACCATCGACAGCAAGGCGGGCACCGTGGCGTCCACCACGGTGAACCATGCCCGGATCGCTGCCGATGCCGCCCAACTGATTGTGATCCGTGGTGGCCAGGGTCTCACCACCACGGTGACAGGGGAACACATCGGCACGATCGATGCGTCGGCCCTCTCGGGCGCCCTGAACCTGGGGTTTGCCACCACCGGCACCGGTACTGTGGGGATCATGGGCGGTACGGCAGGCGACACCTTGATCATCGACGATGCCTCTGGCGCGCGATTGGTCTTCAATTCGGGTGATGGCGATGATGTGGTCACCATCGGTGCCAGCAATGCGCACATCGTGACCCTGGGCCGTGGCGCCGACACGCTCCACATCGGTGGGCTTGCGGGCGCCGCAGCGCGGGACCTGGACACCAGCACCTCACAGGCGCTCGGCTGGTCGGCCATCTGGGTGACCGACTTCGAGAACGGCGTCAACACGGTCCGTCTGACCGCTGCCGGAACCACGGTCAAGGCGGCCCTCGGTGAAGCGCAACTGGCCAGCATCGCGGCATCGGCATCCTTGCTGGATGCAGCGGCCCTGGCCGCCACCACGGCCGGGGCCCACAAGGCCGTCGCCTTCCGGTACGGTGCCGACACCTACATCCTGGTCAACGATGCTGCCACTGCCCTGGGCGCCAATGACAGCCTCATCAAGCTCAGCGGTGTGGTGGCGCTGGCCGATGCTTCGTGGGCCGTGGCCTGAGGAGGGCGGTTGTCTGGCCCTGGGTCTTGCGCGATCTTCCCTTGTGATGACGGTGTTCCATGCTGCCGCCGTGGCGTGGAACAGGGAGCTGGTGGATTCGCACGCTATTCCAGCGATCCCGATGCTTTGGTTGCCTTTCCCGCCGGGAGCAGCGATTTCATGGGTGTCAGCTTGGTAGGGGGGCTTGCTGGCGGTGGGGGATAGCGTGTTGCCGGTTTGTTGTCTGTGGTTGCTGCTTGCCTTGGTTGAGGGCGGGAGCCGGGATGTGCGCCCGGCGGCGCAGTAACTTTCTCTTGGGCCGCCAAGAGAAAGTCACCAAAGAGAAGGCGGCCCCCAGTCTGCGTCCCCCATCGCCCTGCCGGGCGATGGGGGCAACCTGCGATGCTCGGAACTGGGGTGGTGCCGATGAACTCGCTGCGTTCTTCGAACTCCGCTCAGACAGCATCGGCAAGCTAGAGCACGAAGTGCGTGTGTCCTTCGGCACACGCACCCACCCCAGCCCCTGCGCTTCTCGGCGCAGCCAGCAGGGGTGAG
The DNA here is from genome assembly GCF_034519795.1 of Acidovorax sp. Classification (GTDB taxonomy): domain Bacteria; phylum Pseudomonadota; class Gammaproteobacteria; order Burkholderiales; family Burkholderiaceae_C; genus Acidovorax. The sequence continues at coordinate 50,893 of NZ_JAXHOB010000020.1, read as the reverse complement.
GGCGGGTACCGCACGGCTGCTGCCTTCGCAGCTGCGCCTGGGGTCGGGGACGCGCGCGGTGCGCGCTGCCGACGCGCTGAGCGCGATCGCCCCGCCCAGGCCGAGCGAAGCAATGGCCCGAGTGGAGCCCGCTCCCACCCCCTTCTGACCGTGCCGAGAAGCGCAGGGCCTGGGGTGAGCGCGTGCCGAAGGACACGCGCCTCGTCATCTGGCTCGCCGAAGCTGTTTGACCGCAGCTGCCTCGCAGAGGCAGCGCAGGGAGTTCTTCGGCGTCACCCCAGGACCGAGCATCGCAGGCTGCCCCCAGCGCCCGACAGGGCGATGGGGGACACGGGCAGCGGGGTCGCCTTTTCTTGGCCTACCTTCTTTTGGCGACGCAAAAGAAGGTAGGTGCGCCGCCGGGCGCACATCCCGGCTCCCGCCCTTAACACAGGCACGCCGCACCCATGTAGAAGGCTCAGAACGGATAGTGCCGCGCCGTAGTCTGCACCGTAATCCACCGCAGCTCCGTAAACTCCCGCACCCCCGCCATCCCCCCAAACCGCCCCCACCCCGAATTTTTCACCCCGCCAAACGGCATCTGCCCCTCGTCATGCACGGTAGGCCCGTTGACATGGCAGATGCCCGATTCGATGCGCGCAGCCACGTTCCAGGCGCGTGCAATGTCGCGGCCGAACACGGCGGCGGACAGGCCGAACTCGTTGTCGTTGGCGCAGGCAATCGCTTCCTCCACGCCGTTCACGCGCACGATGGGCTTGAGCGGGCCGAAGGATTCCTCGCGGTAGATGTCCATCTCGGGCGTCACGTGGTCGATGATGGTGGCGGCCATCAGCGTGTTCTCGCTCTTGCCGCCGCACACCAGCTTGGCGCCCTTGGCCAGGGCGTCGTCGATCAGGGCGTTGCAGCGCTGCACGGTGGCCATGTCCACCACCGAGCCGAGCACCACCGGGCCCTTGCGCGGGTCGCCCAGCGGCAGGGCCTGGGCGCGCGCCGCGAAGCGGGCAACGAAGTCGTTGGCGATGGAGGCATCCACCACGATGCGCTCGGTGGACATGCAGATCTGGCCCGAGTTGGCGAAAGAGCCGAACACGGCGGCGTCCACCGCAGCGTCCACGTCCGCGTCGTCCAGCACCACCAGCGGCGCCTTGCCGCCGAGCTCCAGCACCGTGGGCTTGAGGTACTTGGCGCAGGTCTGCGCGACGATGCGCCCGACCTTGGTGGAGCCCGTGAAGTTCACGCGGCGCACGGCCGGGTGGGCCACGATGGCCTCGACGACCGCACCCGCGTCGGCCGGTGCATTGGTCACGAAGTTCACCACGCCCGGGGGCAGGCCGGCCTCCTGCAGCGCTTCGATGATCAGGCCGTGCGTGGCGGGGCTCAGCTCCGAGCCCTTCAAGATCACGGTGTTGCCGCAGGCCAGCGGCGTGGCGATGGCGCGCACGCCGAGGATGATGGGCGCATTCCACGGCGCGATGCCCAGCACCACGCCTGCGGCCTGGCGCACGCCCATGGCCAGGCTGCCGGGCACGTCGGACGGGATCACCTCGCCCGCGATCTGTGTGGTCAGGGCCGCCGCCTCCTGCAGCAGGCCGGCCGCCAGGTGCACGTTGAAGCCGGCCCACAGGCCCGAGGCGCCGGTCTCTGCGGCCATGGCGGCGGCGAATGCCTCGCCCTTGGCTTCGAGCGCATGCGCGGCCTTGAGCAGCAGCGCGCGGCGCGCGTTGGGCCCCAGCGCGGACCAGGCGGGGAAGGCCTTGGCAGCTGCGTCTGCGGCGGCCTTGGCATCGGCCACGGTAGCGGCGGGCGCGGTGGTGGCCACGGAGCCGTCGAGCGGGTTGCGGCGCTCGAAGGTGGCGCCGCCGGCGGCCTGCACGCGCTCGCCGTTGATCAGCATGGAAATGGCAGTCATGGATATCTCCTGAACGACAAGGAAAGAAAGTCGGATAAGAAAGAGTGAAAAAGATTCAGGCCACGCCGAGATAGGCTTGGCGCACCGCGTCGGACTGCAGCAGCGTGGCGGCATCGCCCGAGGCGACGATGCGCCCGCGCTCCAGCACATAGCCGCGCTGCGCCACCTGCAGCGCCTTGCGCACGTTCTGCTCCACCATGAGCACGGTGACGCCCTGCGCCGCGATGCGCTGCACGATGGCGAGCAGCTCATCCACCATGCGCGGTGCCAGGCCCAGCGAGGGCTCGTCCAGCATCAAGAGGCGCGGGCCGCTCATCATGGCGCGGGCTACGGCCACCATCTGCTGCTCGCCGCCGCTCATGGTGCCGGCCAACTGCTGGGCACGCTCCTTGAGGCGCGGAAAATCCTCGAAGGCCTGGGCAAGGCGCTCGGCGCGCACGCGCGAGGGCACGAGCCAGCCGCCGAGTTCCAGGTTCTCGGTCACCGTCATCTGCGGAAACAGCTGGCGGCCCTCGGCCACCAGGGCCAGGCCGCGCTGCACGCAGGCCGTGGCATTCATCGCGGGCACCGGCTGGCCGTCGAGCAGCACCGTGCCCTGGCGTGGCAGCAGTCCGGCCAGCGCCTTGAGCAGCGTGGTCTTGCCCGCGCCGTTGGGGCCCACGATCACGGTGATGCCGGGCTGGGCCTGGAGCGACAGGTCCTGCAGCACCTGAAAGCCTGCGTAGCCTGTGGTCAGCCCCTGCACCGAAAGCTGTGCGCCGCTCATGCCGTGGCTCCTTCAGGCGTTGCCGGTGTGGCCATTTCATCTCCCAGATAGGCTTCGATCACCTGCGGGTCGCGCACCACCTCGGCCGGCGTGCCGTCGGCGATCTTGCGGCCCTGGTGCAGCACCAGCACGCGCTCCACGTACTTGAGCAGGGTGGTCACCGCATGCTCGATCCACACCACGGTCAGCCCCCAGTCGTCGCGCAGGCGGCGGATGCGCTGGGCCATGGCGTCGACCTCGGCCTCGGTCAGGCCGGCGGCCACTTCGTCGAGCAGCAAGAGGCGCGGGCGCGTGCCCAGGGCCATGCCGATCTCCAGCAGGCGCTGCTGCGAGGGCGTCACGTCGGCGGCAGGGCGATCGGCCAGGGCCGACAGGCCCAGCATGGCCAGGATCTCGTCCTCATTGCGCAGGCCCACGGGGCCCTGGCGGTGGCGCCCCGCGAACTGCATTCCGAAGCGCACGTTGTCGCGCACCGTCATGTCCGGGAACACACGCGGCGTCTGGAAGGTGCGCGCAATGCCGTGCGCCGCATAGTGGTGTGGGCCCTTGCCGGTCAGGTCGTCGCCCCCGCAGTGCAATGTGCCCGAGGTGGGGGGCTGCACCCCCGAGATGGCGTTGAAGAAGGTGGTCTTGCCCGCGCCGTTGGGCCCGATGATGCCGATGAGCTCGCCCGCATGCAGCGTGGCGCTCACACCGTCCACCGCGGTCAGGCCGCCAAAGCGCACGGTCACGGCGTCGATGGTCAACAATGCCTCAGACATGGCCGGCCTCCGCTGCAGGCTTGGCCGCCCGCTTGCGCTGCCACAGCGTGGCCAGCCCGTTGGGCAGGTACATCACGCACAGGATGAGCAGCAGGCCCAGCACCATCATGTAGCCATAGGGCAGCTGCAGGCGCAGTGTCTCGGCCAGCAGGCTGAAGACGATGGCCGCCAGCACCGGGCCGCCGATGCTGGCCGCGCCGCCGATCAGCGCGATCAGCACCGTCTGGAAGCCGATGAAGGGGCTGAACACGGCCGCCGGCTCGATGTAGGTCCAGCGCACGGCCATGGCCGCACCCACGGCGCCCGCAAAGGCGGCTGTGATGCCGAAGCCCGCGATCTTGGCCAGCCGCGTATCCACCCCCAGCGTCTGGGCGCGCTGCTCGTCGGCGCCGATGCCCGAGAGCGCCAGGCCGAAGCGGCTGCGCTTTACCGCAATCGACGTGGCAATGGCGGCCGCCGCGATCAGCAGCACCGTGAGGTACACCGTCTCGTTGCTGGGCACCACCGTGAGCACGCGGCCCACCGTGCCCGAGACCTGCTTTTCGACAAAGGTCACGGCGTGGCGGATCAGCTCCGTCATGCCGAAGGTGAGCACCGCGAAGTAGGTGCCGCGCAGGTGCAGCACGGCCGCACCCATCACGATGGCCACCACCGCCGCGATCAGCGCGCCCGCCAGTATCACCAGCGGCCAGGGCAGCACGTTGAGCAGCGTGGCGCTGGCATAGGCCCCGATGCCGAAGAAGGCCGAAGTCGCCAGCGACAGGTAGCGCGTGGCGCCGCAGAACAGCGACCAGCTGGTGGCCAGCGCGATGTACATCAGGCAACTGAGCAGCACCGAGGCCATGAACTCGGACACCAGCCAGGGCAGGGTGCCGACCACGGCCACGCCCACTGCGAGTGCGAGCCAGGGCTTGTTGGAATGGAAGGTCATTTTTTGCTAAAGAGCCCGTTGGGGCGCCAGATGAGGACACCGATGAACACCGCATAGCTCAGCAGCATCTTGAGAGACGGGCTGCTGAAATGCATGCCCAGGGCTTCGACCACACCCAGCAGCAGGCCGCCGGCCAGGCTGCCCGCCAGGCTGCCGAAGCCGCCCAGCGTGATCACGATCAGCGCCGTCACGGTGTAGGGCTCGCCCATCGATGGCGAGATCTCGTAGGTCATCGACAGCAGGGCCCCCGCCACGCCCGACAGGCCCAGGCCAATGCCGAACATCATCGGGTGCAGCCGCCGGGTGTTGATGCCCACCAGCTGCGCCCCGGTGGGCGACTGCATGAGCGCCCGCACGGCCTTGCCCAGCAAGGTGAGCTTGAGCAAGGCGATCAGCGCGGCCGACAGCGCCAGCGCCACGCCGAACAGCACCAGCTTGTTCTCGGTGAAGCGCATGCCTGCGATCTGCACCGGGTCGGCCAGGTATTCGTAGCCGCGCAGGTCACCGCCCCAGATCAGGAGCGCGGTGTTCTGCACCAGGAACATCAGGCCAAAGCCCACCATCAGGCTGCGTGCCTCGAACACGTCGACGTTCGGCGCGCGCGCCGCCAGGCGCTTGAAGCACAGCGCATGCACCGCCACACCCAGCACGAACAGCGCGATGAAGGCCAGCGGCATCAGTAGCAGGGGCGACCAGCCCCATGCGGTGTGCGCCCACCAGGTCAGAAAGGCGCCGAGCATCAGGAACTCGCCATGCGAGATGTTCATGATGCGCATCAGCCCGTATTGCAGGTTCAGGCCCATGGCCACCAGCGCATAGATGCCGCCGGTAATCAGGCCACTGGCGACCAGTTCGGCCCAGGAAGTCAGAGACACTTTGTTATTTCCAGGCTGGTTTTGCTGTGTTCAATTGCGCGGTGGCACGGTCCTTGGGCCACACCACCTCGAAATCGCTGCCCTGCCACTGGCTCACGGTGCCGGGGATGGAGGCGTTCTCGCTGCCCGCAAAGCGGATGCCACCCAGAATGGTCTTGAATTCGTTCTTGGCGATGTGCTCGCGCAGCGCCTTGCGGTCCAGGCCCGCCTTCTCCACGGCCTGCTGCAGGATCTGCAGGCCCGCCCAGGCGTGGCCGCTGGCCCAGCGGTCGGGCTCCTTGTTGAACTTCTTCACATGGGCGTCGAAGTAGGCCTTGGCCTCGGGGCTGGTCTTCACGCTCCAAGAGCCCATGCCGATCACGCCCTCGGTGTTGGCCTGCATCACGTTCTTGTACAGCTGGAAGGCCGTGCCGACGGAGGCATAGAAGAACTTGGGGTTCAGCCCCACCTCGCGCGCCTGGCGGCTGGCCAGGATGGTGTCGGGCGGGTAGGTGATGCCGATGAAGGCATCGGGGTTCAGGTCCTTGATGCCGCGCAGCACGGGCGCCAGGTCCTTCACGCCCAGGGGGTAGCTCTTGCGCTCCACCACCTGGATGCTGGTCTTCTTGAGCGCGCTGTTCAGCGCCGCGAAATTCTCCAGGCCGAACAGATCGTCCATGTAGACGATGGCGATCGATTTGACGCCGTTGGCCACCAGCATGTCCACCAGCGCACCCATCATCTTGTCGGGCTGTTGCAGCAGCGAGAAGAAGTAGGGCAGGTTCATGTCGATCAGCTTGCGCGACAGCGCCGTGGGCGCCAGCAGCGGGTAGCCAAAGCGGTTGGCCAGCGGTGCGATGGCGAAGTTGGCGCCCGAGCCCCAGGGCGGCAGGATCAGGTCCACCTTGTCGCTGCCCATGAGCTTCTCGAAGGTGCGCACGCAGGTTTCGGTCTCGCTGCGGTCGTCGTAGCCGATGAGCTCGATGGGGCGCTTGGCGCCCTTGATGCTCAGGCCGCCTGCCGCGTTCACCTGCTCGGCCCAGAGCAGGTAGTTGGGCTCCTGGCTGACCTGGGCGCCCGCTGCCCAGGGGCCTGTGCGGGCGATGGCGTAGCCCACGCGCACGGGGCCGGACTGGGCCAGCAGGTGCGGGGCGACCGACATGGCGCCCACAGTGGCGGCCACGCCCTTGATCCATTGGCGTTTGGATTGTTGAACCATTTTTGTGTCTCCTGGGATAGGCGGCACGCGTGGTGCGGGCCGTTGACCGATCGTAGGCAGGAGGGCTTCGGGGCGCTGCGCTGAGCGTGCACAAAACGCTGGTCCCAGCGTGCACGGCGCAGCGGGTTTACCCGGATTTCCGCGCTGCGCCGGGGAATAGGCCGCCGCCGGATAATCCGGGGCATACCGGCGGCGCCAGCCGTTGCACTGGAGACACCATGGCCCACCCCCTGACCGAGGTATCCACCGATACCGTGGCACCGCGCGACCGCCTGCACCTGTGGGGCGACGCAGTGTGGCGGCTCATTGGTGGGCTGGAGTCGGATGCCTTCGGCGACGAGGCCTTTGCCGGCCACATCACCTCGGGCCAGGCCGGCTATGTCAACCTGTGCCAGCTCGACGTGAGCCGCCACCGCGTGGTGCGCACCCCCAGCCTGATCCGCGGCAGCGACCGGGCCTACATCAAGGTGGTGGCGCAGCTCGAAGGGCGCGCCTGCTTCGAGCAGAACGGCCGCCAGGTGTGGCTGTCGCCCGGTGAGTGGAGCGTGTACGACACCACCCGCGCCTACGCCGTGAGCAACCACGAGGCCGTGCGCCAGATGGTGCTGATGATCCCCAAGGAGCAACTGCCCGAGCGCAAGCTCAAGCTCGACGACCTCATGGTGCAGCGCTTTTCGGGCACCAGCGGTGTCTCCCGCCTGGCCTGGGACACCATGCGCGCCGCCTTCACCGAGCTGCCCCGCATGTCCGATGCGGCTGCCGACGGCGTGGCCGATGTGATCACGCACCTGGTGCAGCTGTCGCTGCTCGAACGCAACGGCCAGCACAGCGCCGTGTCGCAGCGCGAGGCCCTGCGCGACCGCATCGGCCAGTACATCGACCGCCACCTGGCGGACCCCGAACTCACCATTGACCGCATCGCGCAGGCGCTCAACTGCAGCCGGCGCCACCTGTACAACGCCATGGCAGACGATGGCGACACCCTGGCCGCCACCATCCAGCAGCGCCGCCTGGAAGCCTGCCTGCGCGAGCTGCGCCACCCGGCGCACGCCCACCGCTCGGTGACGGACATCGCCATCTCCTGGGGCTTTCGCAACAGCGGCCACTTCAGCCGCGTGTTCAAGGCCCACACGGGCTACAGCCCGAGCGAGTACCGCGGGCGGGCATCGCTGCCTGCGCCTGAACTGCAATCGCATTGAGGTGAGCCTTCCCTGCATGGTGCAGGGGCATCTTGCACTGCAGCAATTCTTTACATGGGGTTGACGCGTTGGCTATTTTTGCGAAGGGTGGGGTCTGCACAATGGGCCGAACAACCCGAAGCGAATACTTTCCATGCGTCTTTTCTCACCGCGTACCCCCGGTCGTCAGCAAGCCCGCCGCCATGCATCCCGCTGGCCGCTGCTGGCCGTGTCGGCTGCCCTCTTCGGCTGCGCCAGCATGGCCCCGCAGGACACCCGCCTGCCCGACACGCCCGTGCCCACGGCATGGGCCGCCGGCACAACGGCGGCCCCTGGCAACACGGCCACTTCGCTCGCGCAGTGGTGGCAGCGCCTGGGTGACCCGCAACTGACCGCGCTGGTCGAGCAGGCCCTCATGGCCAACACCAGCGTGCGCACGGCCCAGGCTGCGCTGCGGCAGGCGCGCGCCCAGGTGGACGTGCAGGCCGCAGGCCTGTCGCCCCAGGTGGGCGCCTCGGCCTCCGCGCAGCGCAGCCGCTCGGGCAACAGCGGCACCGGCAACAACTTCCAGGTGGGCTTCGATGCGAGCTGGGAGCCCGATGTGTTCGGCCGCGTGCGCGCCGGGGTCAACGCCAGCGAGGCCGATGCCCGCGCAGCCGAGGCCAGCCTGGCCGACGTGCAGGTGTCGCTGGCGGCCGAGGTGGCGGTGAACTACATCGAGCTGCGCGGCCTGCAGCAGCGGCTGGTGATCGCGCGCAGCAACCTGGCCAGCCAGAGCGAGACCTTGCAGATCACGCAGTGGCGCCTGCAGGCGGGGCTGACCACCTCGCTCGTGGCCGAGCAGGCGCGTGCGGCGTCGGAGCAGACCGCCGCGCAGATCCCCGCGCTCGAAGCCAGCCTGGCCCAGTCGCGCCACAGCCTGGCCGTGCTGACGGGCCAGGCGCCGGCCGCGCTCGATGCGCAACTGGCCGCCAGCGTGGCCGTGCCCCAGCCCGGCGATGAACTGGCCATGGCGATCCCTGCCGAAACCCTGCGCCAGCGGCCCGACGTGCGCGCCGCCGAGCAGCGCATCACCGCCGCGCTGGCCCGCGTCTCGCAGGCCGATGCGGCGCGCTACCCGGACTTCGGCATCAGCGGCTCGCTGGGCCTGCGCGCCCTCACGCTGGGGGCCTTGAGCGGCGGCAGTGCCGTGGCCGCCTCGCTGCTGGGCAGCATCTCGGTACCGCTGCTCGATGGCGGCGCCGCGCGCGCCCAGGTGCGGGCGCAGGAGGCCAGCCTGGAGCAGGCGCGCATCGCCTACCAGGCGGCCGTGCTCACGGCGCTCAAGGACGTCGAAGATGCACTGGTGTCCCTTCGCGGCAACCGCGAGCGCCTGGTGCGCCTGCGCTTGGCCGCCGACGCCGCCGGCAACGCCGAGTTGCTGGCGCGCCAGCGCTACAGCAGCGGGTTGATCGACTTCCAGTCGGTGCTGGAGACCCAGCGCACGCTGCTGTCCACGCAGGAGGGCGTGGCCACCACGGTGGCCAACCTGTCTGCCGACCATGTGCGACTGTACAAGGCGCTGGGCGGCGGCTGGCAGGCGCCTTAGCCCTGCGCCGTTTCATTTCCTGCAGCCCCATGGGGGGTCCTGCGCACACGGCGCATGGACACCCGACGGCCCCTTCTTTCCAGCCTTCACCCGAGCCGATTGCCATGACCGACAACACCAAGGAATCGCAGCCCCGTGCTGCCACCACCGGGGCCAGTGCCCCGGCCGACCTGCAGGCCCTGCTGGGCGGGGATGCACCGCGCCGCTGGTACCGGCGCACCTCGCTGTGGCTGGGCGTCGCGGCGCTGGCGCTGGCGGGGGCCGGCATCTACGCCTGGCAGGTGCAAAAGCGGGCCAGCGAAGCACCGGTCTATGTGGCGGAAGAGGTCAGGAAGGGCAACCTCACGCTGTCCGTGTCGGCCAACGGCACGCTGCAGCCCACGCGGCTGGTGACCATCGGCAGCGAGCTGTCGGGCACGGTGCGCCAGGTGATGGTGGACGTGAACGACAAGGTCAAAAAGGGCCAGGTGCTGGTGGAGCTCGATACCGCCAAGCTCGATGCGCAGGTGCTGCGCTCGCGCGCCTCGCTGGCCTCCGCGCAGGCGCGGCAGGCACAGGCCGCGGCCACCACCAAGGAGGCGCTGGCAAGCCTGGGCCGCCTCGAAGAAGTGGCGCGCCTGTCGGGCGGCAAGGTGCCTTCGGCCGCCGAACTGGACACGGGCCGTGCCACGCTGGAGCGCGCGCGCGCCGACGAGGCCAGCGCCCGCGCCACGGTGGACGATGCCCGTGCAGCCCTGTCCACCGATGAGACCAGCCTGTCCAAGGCCTCCATTCGCTCGCCCATCGACGGCGTGGTGCTCACCCGCACGGTGGAGCCCGGCAACGCCGTGGCCGCGTCGCTGCAGGCCGTGACCTTGTTCACCGTGGCTGAGGACCTTACCCGGCTGCGCCTGGACGTGAGCGTGGACGAGGCCGACGTGGGCTCGCTGCAGGTCGGGCAGAAGGCCAGCTTCACCGTCAGCGCCTACCCCTCGCGGCGCTACCCGGCCACGGTCACGCGCGTGTCCTTCGGCTCCACCAAGACGGACAACGTGGTCACCTACATCACCTGGCTGGAGGTGAACAACACCGACATGAGCCTGCGCCCCGGCATGACGGCGGCGGCCACCATCACCTCCACCGAACGCAACGATGTGCTGCTGGTGCCCAACACGGCGCTGCGCTTCACGCCGGCGCAGGCGGCCCCGGCGGCGGGCGCCGCCGCAGGCGCTCCCCCAGCGGCGGGGGCCAAGCCCGCGTCGGCACAGGGGGGGGGCATCCTGGGGCAGCTCATGCCGCGCATGCCCCGCCAGGGGGGCAATCGCCGAGCGGGCGCGGGCGCGGGCGGGCCGTCCGGTGAGGACGCGGCAGCGAAGATGCGCCAGGTGTGGGTGCTCAAGGACGGCACGGCCCAGCCGCTGCAGGTGCGCGTGGGCATCAGCGACGGCCGCATGACCGAGGTGACCGGCGAGGGCATCGCGCCCGGCATGGCCGTGATCACCGACCAGCGCAGCAACGGGGCGGCGCGATGACGGCCGCAGGCAGCACTGGCAGCGCAGGCGGTACAGGCGGCATGCCGCTGATACGCCTGCGTGGCGTCACCAAGGTGTATGGTGAGGGCGCGCTGGCCTTTCAGGCGCTCAAGGGCGTGGACCTGGACATCGCCCAGGGCGATTTCGTGGCCATCATGGGGCCCAGCGGCTCGGGCAAGTCCACGGCCATGAACACCCTCGGTTGCCTGGACCGGCCCACCACGGGCGACTACCTGTTCAAGGGCGTGCATGTGGAGGCGCTTCAGCGCGACGAGCGCGCGCGGCTGCGCCGACGCTATTTCGGCTTCGTGTTCCAGGGCTTCAACCTGCTGGCGCGCACCTCGGCGCAGGAGAACGTGGAGCTGCCCCTGCTGTACCGGGGCGAGCCCGCGGCGTCGCGCCGCGTGGCGGCGGCCCGGGCGCTGGCCGCAGTGGGCCTCAAGGGCTGGGAACACCACACGCCGGCCGAGCTGTCGGGCGGGCAGCAGCAGCGCGTGGCGATCGCCCGCGCCATCGTCACCGAGCCGGCCGTGCTGCTCGCCGACGAGCCCACCGGCAACCTGGATACGCAGCGCAGCCACGAGATCATGGAGCTGCTGTGGCGCCTGAACGCGGACCAGGGCATCACCGTGCTGATGGTCACGCACGAGAGCGACATGGCCGAGTACGCGCGGCGCATCGTGCGCTTCGTCGATGGCGTGGTGGACAGCGATGTCCCCAACCCGCACCCGCGCGGCCTGCTGCGTGAGCAGGCCGCGCCCGGCGCGGCGCTGCCGCTGGTGGAGGTGCGCTGATGTTCCTGAGCACCATTCTCCTGGCGCTGCGCTCCATACGGCGCAACCTCATGCGCTCGTTCCTGACCATCCTGGGCATCGTGATCGGCGTGAGCGCGGTGATCACCATGGTCACGCTGGGCAACGGAGCCACGCTGGCCATCCAGAACCAGATCTCGGGCCTGGGCACCAACCTGCTGCAGGTGCGCCCCGGCCAGCGCATGGGGCCGGGCGGCGGCGCGGGCGGGGCCGCCTTCAAGGACACCGATGCCGATGCCATCGCGCAGCAGATCGGCGGCGTTCTGGCCGTGGCGCCCGAGTCGCGCGCGGCAGCCACCGTGGTGGCGGGCGGGCGCAACTGGGCCACCAGCATCATCGGCAGCACCAATGCCTGGCTGCAGACCGGCAACTGGACCTTGCGCATCGGCCGCGAGTTCACCGACGACGAGCTGCGCGCGGGCGCCGCGGTCTGCGTGATCGGTGAGACCGTGCGCCGCGAGCTGTACGGCACGCGCGACGCGGTGGGCGAGCAACTGCGCGTGAAGGCGTTCTCGTGCGAGGTGGTCGGGGTGCTGGCCTCCAAGGGGCAGGGCGCCTTCGGCAACGACCAGGACGATACCGTGCTGGTGCCCCTGCGCACGCTGCAGCGCCGTGTGACCGGCAATACCCGGGTCAACACCCTCTTGGTGTCGATGAAGGACGGCAGCGAACCCGAGCGCGTGAAGGCCAGCCTGACCCAACTGCTGCGCGAGCTGCGCAAGCTCTCGGACTCGGACGAGGACAATTTCAACGTGCTCGACACCAAGCAGCTGGGCGAGACGCTCTCGGGCACCACCAAGGTACTGACCACGCTGCTCGGTGCGGTGGCGGCCGTGAGCCTGCTGGTGGGCGGCATCGGCATCATGAACATCATGCTGGTGAGCGTGACCGAGCGCACGCGCGAGATCGGGCTGCGCCTGGCCATCGGCGCGCTCGAGCGCGAGGTGCTGCTGCAGTTCCTGATCGAGGCCGTGGTGCTGGCCGCGCTGGGCGGGCTCATCGGCATCGTGCTGGCCACGGCGGCCTCGCTGGGGCTGTCGGTGCTGATGGGCGTGCCCTACCTGTTCAACCCGGGGGTGAACCTGCTGTCCTTCGTGTTCTCGGCCGGCATCGGCGTGGTGTTCGGCTACTTCCCTGCGCGCCGGGCAGCGCGCATGGACCCCATCGACGCCCTGCGCCACGAGTGATGTGCCTCCCCGGTGCCCAGGCACCGGGGCAGGGCGAAGGCTTGCCCCATCCTCGCCCCAAGTTGGTGACATGCTGCACCGCAGCGAGGCGCCTGGCGGCGGTGCCCCTTGGGCTGGGGCAGGGTCCGCACGCAAAAGAGTCGGCACGCTTATTGCTGAGAACAGGCCGTACGCCGGTAAAGCTGCCCGCGCACTGATAACAACCCCTCCGCTAATGATGGCGGAACACCCGAGCGAGCCGCGGCTTCCGTAGCTGGCTGCTTGGTAGTTCCAACCCACGCCCGTGGTTCCGCGGAGGGTGCGTTGTGCCGCAAGGCATGGCACATCCTGCACCCCTCGATATGTTCCCCGGGTCCTTGCAGGATGAGCAAGCATGAAAATCGTTCTCATTGGCCACGGCATGGTCGGCCACAAGTTCCTCGAAAGCCTGGCCGAGACCGGCATGACCGGCGTCGAAGTCACCGTGCTCTGCGAGGAGCCACGCCCTGCCTACGACCGGGTGCACCTCTCCGCCTTCTTCAGCGGCACGTCGGCCGATGAGCTCTCGCTGGTCGAGCCCGGCTTCTTCGAGCGCACCGGCTTCACGCTGCGCCTGGCCGCTCGGGCCGCCTCGGTGGACCGCCGCACCCGCACCGTGACCACGGCCGAGGGCGAGGTGCTGCCCTACGACAAGCTGGTGCTGGCCACCGGCTCCAACCCCTTCGTGCCCCAGGTGCCGGGGCGCGACCGCGAGCACTGCTTCGTCTACCGCACCATCGAGGACCTGGAGGCCATGCAGGCCTCGGGTGCCAAATCCAAGACCGGCGTGGTCGTGGGCGGTGGCCTGCTGGGCCTGGAATGCGCCAAGGCGCTGCGCGACATGGGCCTGGAGACCCATGTGGTCGAGTTCGCCCCGCGGCTCATGGCCGTGCAGGTCGACGAAGGCGGCGGCCGCGTGCTGCGCGCCAAGATCGAGGAGCTGGGCGTGCAGGTGCACACTGGCCGCAACACCCAGGAGATCACCGATGGCGCCCGCGCGCGCCACCGCATGGTGTTCGCCGACGGAACCTGGCTGGAGACCGACATGATCGTCTTCTCCGCCGGCATCCGCCCGCGCGACGACCTGGCGCGCCAGAGCCTGCTGGCCGTCGGTCCGCGCGGCGGCGTGGCCATCGACAGTGCCTGCCGTACCAGCGACCACGACGTCTACGCCATCGGCGAATGCGCGTCGTGGAACGAGCAGACCTTCGGCCTGGTGGCGCCCGGTTACGACATGGCGCGTGTGGCGGCCCGCCATATCGCAGGCGACGCCGACGCCGCCTTCGTGGGCGCGGACATGAGCACCAAGCTCAAGCTCATGGGCGTGGACGTGGCCAGCATCGGCGACGCGCACGCGAAAACGCCGCACAGCCGCACCTGCCAGTACGTGGACGAGCGCCGCCAGGTCTACAAGAAGATCGTCATCAGCGAGGACGGCAAGCAACTGCTGGGCGCCGTGCTGATCGGCGACGCCACCGAATACGGCACCCTGCTGCAGATGGCGCTCAACGGCATCGCGCTGCCCGAGGACCCCGAGTTCCTGATCTTCCCGTCCAGCGACGGCAAGGCCAAACCCGGCCTGGGCGTGGACGCGCTGCCCGACACGGCGCAGATCTGCTCGTGCAACAACGTCACCAAGGGCGGCATCTGCGAAGCCGTGGGCAATGGCGCCTGCACCATCGCCGAGATGAAGGCCTGCACCAAGGCCGGCGCCACCTGCGGCGGCTGCGTGCCCCTGGTCACCCAGGTCATGAAGGCCGAGATGGCGCGCCGCGGCATGGCGGTGAACAACCACATCTGCGAGCACTTCGCGTACTCGCGCCAGGAGATCTACCACCTGGTGCGCGTGGGCAACATCAAGAGCTTCGGCGACCTGCTCGCCCAGCACGGCAAGGGCATGGGCTGCGACATCTGCAAACCCGTGGCGGCCAGCGTGTTCGCCTCGTGCTGGAACGAGTTCGTGCTCAAGAAAGAGCTCGCCGGCCTGCAGGACAGCAACGACTACTACCTGGGCAACATCCAGAAGGACGGCACCTACTCGGTGGTGCCGCGCATGCCCGGCGGCGAGGTCACGCCCGACGGCCTGATCGCCGTGGGCCAGGTGGCCAAGAAGTACGGCCTGTACACCAAGGTCACCGGCGGTGCGCGGGTCGACATGTTCGGTGCGCGCCTGGAGCAACTGCCCCTGATCTGGGAGGAACTGATCACCGCCGGTTTCGAGTCCGGCCACGCCTATGGCAAGTCGCTGCGCACGGTCAAGAGCTGCGTGGGCTCGACCTGGTGCCGCTATGGCGTGGGCGACAGCGTGGGCCTGGCCGTGGAGCTGGAGAACCGCTACAAGGGCCTGCGCGCCCCGCACAAGATCAAGTTCGGCGTCTCGGGCTGCACGCGCGAATGCGCCGAGGCGCAGGGCAAGGACATCGGCATCATCGCCACCGACAAGGGCTGGAACCTCTACATCTGCGGCAACGGCGGCATGAAGCCACGCCATGCCGAGCTGTTCGCGTCCGACCTGTCGAAAGAAGAACTGGTGCGCATGATCGACCGGGTGCTGATGTTCTATGTGCGCACGGCCGACCGGCTGCAGCGCACCAGCACCTGGCGCGAGAACCTGGAGGGCGGCCTCGACTACCTCAAGGATGTTTTGCAAAAGGACAGCCTGGGCCTGTGCGCCGAGCTCGAAACCCAGATGCAGCACGTGGTGAGCACCTACCAGTGCGAGTGGAAGACCGCCGTGACCGACCCCGAGACGCGCAAGCGCTTCCGCTCGTTCGTCAACAGCGACAAGGCCGACGAGAACGTGCTCTTCGTCGAGGAGCGTGGCCAGATCCGCCCGGCGCGCGCTGAGGAGCGTGGAACCGGCCCTGCCAAGGTCATCCCCATCCGCCAGGCAGCTTGACATGAAGCACCCCCTGAGTCGCTTCGCGCCTTCACCCCTCTCTCGACTCGCTACGCGATTCGGGAGGGGGACGCCCCCAGCGCGGCGGGGCGGCCCTTGCGCGGGGGCACTGATGTCGGCTGCGCCAGTTGCTCGCGCTGCGGGCAACTTGTAGCGCAATGAATCAATAACGGAGAACTCCCATGAGCGCACTTCCCATGAACAGCAGCACCGACTCCCTTGCCTGGACCGACATCTGCGCGGTCGACGACATCCTGCCCAGCACCGGCATCTGCGCGCTGGTGGCCGATCGCCACGTGGCCGTGTTCCGCACCGGCAGCGACCAGTTCTTCGCCATCGACAACGTGGACCCGAAGTCGGGTGCCAGCGTGCTGTCGCGCGGGCTGATCGGCAACCTGGGCGAGCGCGTCGTGGTTGCCTCGCCGCTGTACAAGAACCATTTCGACCTGCGCACCGGCGAATGCCTGGAGGCGCCCGAGCATTCGGTGCAGGCGCACGGCGTGCGCGCCGAGGGCGGGCGCATCAGCGTGGCAGTCGCTTGAACGCTTTGGGAGGCGTCTGGCGGGGTTAGCATCTGCGTATCCTGAATCCCGGAGTCACCGCATGCCCGACCTGGCCGCCGCGCCCCTGTCCGTTTCCAGCCTCGTGCTGCGCTCGCGCCAACTCGAGATCGATGCGGTGCACCACCTGGCCAGCCGGGCCGCGCTGGTGGATGTGGTCGGCCAGCTGATCGAGGGCCTGCAGCGCGAGCGCGGTGCATCGGGCGTGTACCTGGCGTCCAAGGCTCAGCGCTTTGCCGACCTGCGCGGTCGCATCGTGCAGGAGGTGGTGTTGCTGGAGGCCAAGCTGCGCGCGGAGTTTGCCCAGCATGTCGAGCCCGCGCAGGGCGCGACGGCCAAGGCCTTGTCGCTGATGGCCTGGGCACTGCTGGGGCTCGATTCGCTGCCCGCGCTGCGCAGCCAGATCGACAAGCAGGCGATGGCGGCGCACGACTCGATTGCCGCGTTCAGCCACCTGATCGCGGGGCTGATCGAATTGGTCTTCCACGTGGCCGATGCGGCCGCTCTGCCCAGCGTCTCGCGCCAGCTCGTGGCCCTGCTGCACCTGGTGCAGGCGCAGGAAGAGGCGGGGCAGGAGCGTGCCATGGGTGCGTTGCTCTTTGCTTCAGGCCTGGGCAGCGATGCGCACCAGCAGCGCGTGCTGCACCTGATCGATGCGCAGGAGCGCAGCCTGCGCGTGTTTTCCGAATTTGCCGACCCGGCCCTGCGCACGCGCTGGGAGCAGCAGCAACTGGCCCCGGGCATGGCCCAGCTGGAGCGCCTGCGGCGCACGCTGTGCGTGGCCCGCCCCGGCGCCGCGCTGGACAGCAACCTGAGCGACGCCTGGTTCGACGTGTCCACCGAGCGCATCAACGCGCTGTGGCTGCTGCAGGTCGAGCTGGTGCAGCGCCTGCGCGAGGACTGCGCGGCCCGCATCCTCGAAGCCCAGCAGGACCTGCAGGACTCCAGGGGCCTGCTGCGCGGCCTGCGCGACAACCCGCCGCAGCGCACGCACGCGGTGGACCGCTTCTTCGACATCGCCATCGCACCCGAGGCCGTGCCCGAGCAGGCCGCCAGCGCGCATGCGGGTGAATCGGCATCGTTGCTGGAGCTGCTGCAGGCCCAGTCGGCGCGCATGGCCAGCATGGAGGCCGAGCTCGAGGCGGCGCGCCGCACGCTCAACGAGCGCAAGGTGATCGAGCGCGCCAAGGGCGTGCTCATGGCCCGCCTGGGCATGAACGAGGAAGTGGCCTTCCGCGTGCTGCAAAAGACCTCGATGGACCAGAACCGCCGCCTGCTCGATGTGGCCGAGGCCACGCTGTCCCTGCCGGACCTGGCGTTCGCCCACCCCGAGCGCAAGGGCGATAAACCTGTTTGATCCGAGGCACACAGACGCCAGGAGGCGGTGTCCGAGTTCCTGTACGACCTGCAATCGCCCGGCGTGCAGTTCCATCGTCTGCGTGCGCCACTGCTGGTGGAGCGCAATCCGGTGCGGTTCTGGCAGACCGTGTCATGCCTGCTGGGGCTGGCGGTGGTGGTGCTGTTGGGAATGCGCGCGTACGGAAATTGAAGGAACCCTTGCGGTTCGGCGCGTGAGAGAACGGGGGCAAAGCCCTGATGCAGCAAGGCCTTTGACGGGCAGGGCCCATGGCATGGACGGGTGAAGCGCGGCCGCCAGGCCGCGCTCCACTGCGCCGTGTACTGACTTACTGGATGCTCAGCGTGGTGGCCTTGCTGACGGGCTCCACACGCACCAGGGTGAGCGTGAGCACACCGTTTTCGAGCTTGGCGCTGCTGGCTGCGGCATCGATGTCGGTGGCCAGCTCCCAGGCGCGCTGCACCTGGCGCGGGGCGCCTTCCACGCTGGACAGGCGCACCACATTGCCTTCGATGGCGATCTGCAACTGCTCACGGGCCAGGCCGGGCACATCGAGCTGCAAGGTGGTGGCCTTGTCGTCCTGCGTGACGGTCACGCCGGCAGAGCGGGCCGGGGCTGCATTGGCAAAGCTGCCGAGCAGAAAACGCTGCAGGGCCAGATCGGCGGAACGGGGGGTGTTGTTGAAGGCGGAACGGCGGGCGACGGGGGCGAAGATCATGGAAAAGGACTCCTATACACTGCGCGGCTCTCGACGTGGTCGCCGCATGGACAGAACTTGTGTACGGCCGCGCGGGTTTTCAAGGGGAAAAAGAGCATGAATAAATTGCGGTTCGCGGGCTTGAAATCAGGCACTGCGGCATTACGTCGTTCCGGTTTGGCCGTTGCCGCCACACTCGCCTGCACGCTGGCGCCCGCCTCCAGCAGCTGGGCGCAGGCTGCCGCCACAGCACCCGCCAAGCCCGTGAAGATGGCGCTGATCGAAAGCCTCTCGGGCTCCTTCGCCAACACCGGCGAGGCCGTCTACCGCAACATCTACTGGGCCATGGAGCGCGTCAACGCGCGCGGTGGCGTGGCTCTGCCGGCCAGTGCCGGCGGCCCGCGTCCGCTGGCGCTGGAGCGCTACGACAGCAAGGGCCAGAACGAGGAGGCCCTGTCGGCCTTGCGCGCGGCCATCGACGATGGCGCTCAGGTCGTGCTGCAGGGCAACTCCTCGGCCACGGCCGCAGTGCTGATCGAGGCCATCAACAAGCACAACGAGCGCGAGCCGAACAAGCGCGTGATCTTCCTGAACTACTCGGCGGTGGACCCCATCCTGACCAACGAGAAATGCAGCTTCTGGCACTTCCGCTTCGACGCCCATGCCGACATGCGCATGGCCGCGCTCATGGAGGTGATGCGCGACGACAAGGCCTTGAAAAGCGTCTACCTGATCGGCCAGGACTACAGCTTCGGCCAAGCCGTGCTGCGCGAGGCGAAAAAGCAGCTGGCGGCCCAGCGCCCCGATGTGTCCGTGGTCGGCGAAGAGCTGCACCCCGTGGGCCGCGTGAAGGACTTCGCGCCCTATGCCGTGAAGATCAAGACCAGCGGCGCGCAGGCCGTGGTCACGGGCAACTGGGGCAACGACCTCACGCTGCTGGTCAAGGCCGCGCGCGAGGTGGGCTACGACGGCAGTTTCTACACCTTCTACGGCAATGCGCTGGGGGCTCCGGCGGCCATCGGCGATGCCGGCATCGGCAAGGTGGTGGCCGTGGCCGACTGGCTGCCCAACGTGCCGGGTGCGCAGAGCGAGGCCTTCTACCAGTCCTTTCGCGAGCGCTTTCCCAAGCCCCAGGACGACTACGTGCACATGCGCATGCAGCTCATGGTGGAGGCACTCGCGCAGTCCATCGAGCGCGCGGGCAGCACCGATCCGGTGGCCGTGGCGCGCCAGATGGAAAAGGCCAGCGTGCAGCTCTCGGGCCAGGGCGGCAGCATGCGCGCGGCGGACCACCAGTTCCAGCAGGCGCTGGTGGTGGGCGTGATGGACAAGAAGGGCGCACCGGGCGTCAAGTTCGACGTCGAAGGCTCGGGCTACGGCTTTCGCGTGGTGCGCCAGATCGCCCCTGCCAAGGCCCAGCAGCCGCACGGCTGCACGATGCAAAGACCGTGAGTTGAGGTTCCCCCTGCTCCCCCTGCCTAGCGCCCTCCTTGCGTGCAGCCCTGGTCTGCTGGAGCGTGGCCGTGGCAGGGCCGGCGGCCTCAGGGCCTCCTGGTTTCGCCGCTGGCGGGCGCCACTGTGGTTTCGGCACGCGCCATGGCCGCCAGCAGTTCGGGGAAGATCTCGGTGCGGATCTTCTCCTGCAGGCGGGCGCTGAGGGCGTCGCTGGCGGCCAGGGCCTTGGCCCGCTGGGCCTTGCGCTCGGGGCTGCGTTCGCTGCCGAGCAGCACGTGCAGCTCTTCTGGCGCCAGGTGTGCCCGCAGGGCCTGCACGATCAGGGGCAGCACGGTTTCGAAGCGGATGTCCGCCCGCATGCGCTGCGAGATGTTGGCAAACCACTGCCGCTGTTGCTTGCTGAGGGCCTCGGATTGCACCATCCCCATTTGCGCGCGCATGGCCGATTCCAGGCGCTGCATGCGCGCGTTGAACTCGTTTTGCATCAGCAGCCGGGTCAGGTCGGCCGCCAGGGCATCGTGGGCATCAGCAGCGGTCCAGGCCGCCGGCCTGGGCGGCCGAGGGCCCTTGGCGCGGCCCTGGTCGTCGCTGGACTCGAAAAGGGCGTCCACCCGCTCGTCCATGAATTTTGCGAGTGCGAGGGTGGCCTCGATCATGGCCGGCTGCAGCTTGTTCAGGTGCAGCAGGCCCGGCGCCGTGCCGTAAAAGGCCAGCAGGGCCCGCGCATCGGCCTCGGTGTACTGCGTCTGGTACACCCCGGTGACCAGGGGGCGCAGCGTTTCCCACGCAAAGTGCTGCTGCAGCACCGGCTGCGCCGTGGCATAGGCCTTGCGCTTGCGCTCGCGCTCCGCCGGTTCGGCCATGCCCTCGATGGCATCGAGCTGCGCCTGGTTCACGGCCTGCTGTATCTCGCGCATGCGTTCGGGCATCTGCTCGGCGTCGAAGAGGGCGTGCAGTGTGGCCTCGCTCACTGCGGTCACCGGGATGGTGGCCGGGGGCGCGGCATGGGCGGTGCCCGCACCGCCTGCAGGCGGCACCAGGGTGGTCAGGGTGATGAGCAGCGCCGCGGCCAGATGGGGCGCGCGTGCGGCGCGGGAATGGTGGGACGGCGGGGCCATGGCGTGCATCGGGTGGGGTCCGTTGGCGAAGCCGCCATGGTAAGGGCCTTCCTACCGCGCCGCCGCCACCTCGCGGCCCAGCTCGATCACGGCCATGGCGTAGTAGCTCGACCAGTTGTAGCGCGTGATGGCGTAGAAGTTCTCCGTGCCCGCCACATAGGTCGGGGTGTCGCCGCCGTTCTGCAGCTCCACCAGCGCCATGGGGCCCACGTGCTGGGCCCCTGCGGCGTCGAGCAGCGCGCCCTTGGCCTGCATGCTGGCGGCGCTGAAGGTGGGCAGGATGTCCGGGGCCAGCAGGGTGTCGAGCTGCAGCCGCGCGGTGTCGAACTGCACGCCAAAGTGCGTGGGCATGCCCGTGGTCCAGTTGTGGCCCTTGAAGTAGTTGGCCACCGAGCCGATGGCATCCACCGGGCTGCGGAACAGGTCGATGCGGCCGTCGCCATCGAAATCGACGGCGTAGCGCACCCAGCTCGAGGGCATGAACTGCCCCAGGCCCATCGCGCCCGCATAGCTGCCGCGCGGCTCGAAGGGGTCGATGTTGCTGCGGTTGGAGAGGCTCAGGAACTGTTCGAGCTCGCGCTGGAAGAACTCGCGGCGCTCCTTGGCGCGCGGGTGGGCGTTGGGAAAGTCGAAGGCCAGCGTGGCCAGCGCGTCCATCACGCGGAAGTTGCCCATCTGCTGGCCGTAGATGGTCTCCACGCCGATGATGCCGACGATGATCTCCACCGGCACGCCGTACTCGGCCTCGGCGCGTTCCAGCGCTTCGCGGTGCTCCTGCCAGAAGCGCACGCCGGCGCGGATGCGCACCGGGTCGATGAAGCGGCTGCGGTAGACGCGCCAGTTCTTGGGCGTGCCCACGGGCGGCGGCAGCATGAGGCGCGGCACCTGGGACAACATGCGCGCCTGGCCGATGGCCTGGCGCACCCACTCGCGGTCCAGGCCGCGCCGGGCGGCCAGGTCGTCGGCAAAGGCCATGGCATCTGGGCGGTTGGCGTAGGGCACGCCGCCCTGCACGGTGGAATTCGCGGCGGCTTTTTTGGCGGGCTTGGAGGGGCTGGCGAGGGCGGGCAGGGCACAGGCCACCGCCATGCAGGCGATGGCAACGGATTTCAGAAGGCGCATGTCGTTCGGGTCATCGGCCCCGTGCGGACGGGGGCCAGGGCAGGGTGTTGAATTCGCGGCGCAGGGCGCCGAACTGCTGGGCGGGCTCGGGGGCATAGCGTACCTGCTCCAGCCGCAGCAGCCAGGCGGCCAGGCCGCTGGCGCTGTCACCGAAGTGGGCGGTCACCTGCTGGGCCATGGAGCGCGGCGGCAAGGTGTCGGGCAGCACCAGGCCGGCCTTGGCCAGGCGCTGGCGCACGCGGGCCAGCAGGCGCAGCCAGGGATCGTGCTGGCTGCGTTCCCACAGCGTCCACAGCCCGCCGCCGCTGGCGGCCAGCACGATGAGCACGCCCAGCACGGTGGTCAGGTCCTGCCAGCTTGGCGACTCGAAGCCCAGGGCCTTGAGCAGGTCGAACTGGCGGCTCTGGCTGTAGTTGAGCACCCATTGGCTCCAGCCGTTGTTCACGGCCTCCCATATGGCGCGCAGATTCTGCACCATGCCCGGGCTGATGGTGCCCATGGCGCTGGCAAATGCGCCTTCGGGGGCCCGCAGGCGCTGGAACTGGCCCACCCGGCCTGGCGACACTGCGCCCGTGGGATCCACGCGCACCCAGCCGCGCCCCTCCATCCAGACCTCGGCCCAGGCGTGGGCGTCGGCGTTGCGCACGGTCCAGTAGCCGTCCACGGGGTTGCGCTCGCCCCCCTGGTAGCCGGTGACGATGCGGGCGGGTATGTCCAGCGCGCGCATCAGGATCACGAAGGCCGAGGAAATGTGCTCGCAGAAGCCTTCCTTGCGGTCGAACCAGAACTCGTCGGCGGTATGCTCACCGAAGACGCCGGGCTCCAGCGAATAGCCGTAGCCCCCCGTGCGCAGGCGCTGCAGCACGGCATTGACCAGCACCTGGGTGCTGGCCCCGGCCAGCGCGGGGTCGGCGCGCATCTCAGCCGCCAGTGCCAGGGTGCGCGGGTTGAAGCCGGGTGGCAGTTCGGTGTACACGCGCAACTGGCGTATGGACTCCTGCGGGCCGTGGCGAAAATCGGGGTAGCTCACGGCCTGGTAGCGCAGCACGTCGGTGATGGGGCGCGTGGTCATCCACTGCAGGTCCTGCGTCATGTAGGCCTGCATGTTGGGCACCTGGGGGGCCTCGGGGGTGGCCTCCAGCACCATCAGCCAGGGCTGGCGCTGGGGTTCCAGCGTCACTTCGTAGCGCACGGCGGGCCCGCGGGTCTGCAGGTTGGCGGGCACCGCCACGCGCGCCGCCCAGGCACTGTCTTCGCGGAACGGCTCGGCCTGCCACTGCCGCCCGTCGAAAGCGGCCATGACCGGCCCGCGGAAATACAGCATGGACTGCTGGGGGATGTCGGTGGGCGCACCTTCGAAGCGCAGGCGGATCGCCACCCGCTCATCGAGCGCGATCTCGGCCATGTCGCCGATCTTCATGGTGCCCGACAGGCCACTGCGCCCCGTGAGGTTGTCGCCGGGCATGCCCCACAGCGGCGACATGCGCGGAAACAGCATGAACAGCGCCACCATGATGGGCGCGCCCAGCAGGGCCATGGTGCCTGCGATGCGAAAGGTCTGCGCCAGCGGCGGGCGCCCCACCGGCATGTGGGCGTTGACCAGGGCCGTGAGCAGGCCCAGCAAGGCCACGAGCATGGCGGCGGCCGTGAGCAGCGACTGCGAGAAGAAGAAGTTGCTGAGCATCGTGAAGAAGCCCAGGAAGAAGATCACCATGGCGTCGCGCCGCGCACGCAGCTCCAGGGTCTTGAAGGCCAGCATCATCACCATGAGGGTGACGCCGGCATCGCGCCCGAGGATGGTGCGGTGCGTGAGCAGCGTGCCCCCCACGGCCACGATGACCAGCACCGTGAGCAGCCAGCGCCCGGGCAGTGGCCGGCCCGACCAGGCCATCCAGCCGCGCCACAGCAGCATGCCGAAGGCCATGGCACTGGCCCAGGCGGGCAGGTTGGCCACCTGGGGGGCGATCACCCAGGCCGTGGCGAACAGCAGGAACAGCGTGTCCCGCGTGTCGCGTGGCAGGGTGGCGAGGGTCTGGCGCAGGCTCATGGAGCGTCGGGTTTCCGATGAAAAGGGTGCAGGGGGCAATGCGTTTGGATGGCGGGTCACCGGCAGAAGTTCAGCACAGCGCCAGCGCTTCCAGGCAGCGGCGGCGGTGGGCGGTGCCGGTGTCGGGCGCGATCTCCACGCCGGGCAGGCGCAGGCCATAGTCCAGGCCCAGGCGGTCGGCCTGCAGCACCCAGGCGGCCAGGCGCGAGATGCGGGCCTCGGGGTCGGGCAGGGCGGCCTGGGACGGGTCGAGCCACAGCTCGTGGCGCTGGGCCTGCTGCGAATCGCGGCTCACCAGGTCGTCGGTGCCGGTGCCCAGCGTCTTGGCCGCCTTCTTCCAGACCACGAGCTTGAGCGGGTCGCCACGCCGGTAGGCGCGCACCCCATCGAACTCGCCGATGCCCTGCGAGGGCGCGCTGCCCGTGCCCGCACCGCGCGGCTCGCCCGGTGGCAGCGGCGGCGGGGGCAGCTCGGGCGCCGGGTACACCAGCACCTGGGCGGCCGGGCGCCAGTAGGTCCACACGCGGAAGGTGCCCAGGGGAAACCGGGTTTCGGCCGTGAGCACGGGCACGCGGTGCAGGCCCCGGCGCGGGGGCGCAAAGGCCACATGCACGGTGGAGCGTCCCTGCGCCGGCACATCGGTCCAGGCCCAGTGGTGCGCCTCGCCGCCGCTGCCATGCACGGCCAGGCCGATGCCGTAGCGCGGCGTCTTGCGTTCGCTGGACACCTGGACCTCGATGGTGGCGCTGGTTCCCATGAAGTGCGGCTCGGGCTCCTTGAGGTGCAGCGTGATGCCGCGCAGCGTGGCGTGGCAGATGTGCATGCCGATCACCGCGCTGCCTGCCAGCAGAAAGGTCAGCAGGTAGCCCAGGTTGAGCTGGTAGTTGATGGACGCCACCAGCAGGATCAGCAAGGTGAGCGCCAGCATCCATCCCGCGCCCGTGGGCAGGATGTAGACATTGCGCTGGGTCAGCGTGAGCGTGTCGCTCAGCGGCCGGCGCACCATCCACCAGGCCTCGAAGCGCTTGCGCAGCGGTGTGAGCGGGTTGAGCGCTGCCAGGGCGGCGCGCAGCCGGCCGGGCGATGGCGTGGGCGATGTGGCGGTTGCCATGTCCCTCGGGCTCAAGGCAGGGGCACGGACTCGACCATGGCGCGCACCTGCTCCACAGCACCCCGGCCCGCATCGCCCACGGGCACCAGGCGGTGGGCAATGGTCTGGGGCAGCACGGCCTGCACGTCGTCGGGCGCCACATAGTCGCGCCCGCTGATCAGCGCCTGCGCCTTGGCCGCGCGCACCAGCGCGATGCCCGCACGCGGCGACAGCCCCTGCAGGAACCAGCGGCCCGAGCGCGTGGCCGCGATCAGGTCCTGCACGTAGTTGAGCAGCGGATCGGCCGTGTGCACGGCCAGCACCTGGCGCTGCAGCTCGGCCAGTTCTTCATCCGACAACTGGGGCAGCATGGAGTCCACCATGTCGCGCCGGTCGGCGCCGGCCAGCAGCACGCGCTCGGCCGCCCGGTCGGGGTAGCCGATGGAGATGCGCATCAGAAAGCGGTCCAGCTGCGACTCGGGCAGCGCAAAGGTGCCGAGCTGGTCGTGCGGGTTCTGCGTGGCGATCACGAAGAAGGGGTGGGGCAGGGCGCGCGTCTCGCCTTCCACCGACACCTGCTTTTCTTCCATGGCTTCGAGCAGCGCGCTCTGTGTCTTGGGGCTGGCGCGGTTGATTTCATCGGCCAGCAGCACCTGGGCGAACACCGGGCCGGGGTGGAACACGAAGGACTCCTTGCCGCGTTCGTACACCGAAACCCCGGTGAGGTCGCTGGGCATCAGGTCGGCTGTGAACTGCACGCGCGAGAACTGCAGCCCGAAGGTGCGCGACAGGGCGTGGGCCAGGGTGGTCTTGCCCACCCCCGGAACATCCTCGATCAGCAGGTGGCCGCCGGCCAGCAGGCAGGCCACGCAGTCCTGTACCTGGGCCTGTTTGCCTACGATCACCGTGTTAAGCTGGTCCAGAAGCGATTTGATTTTGTGCTGGGCATTCATGGTCATGGCGCGACGTTATCCGAAAAAGACGAGACACGGGGATTGACTGTGAGCAAAACGGGCTATTTCACCCACCGCGACTGCTGGAAGCACGAAATGGGCCCCGGGCACCCCGAGTGCCCCGAGCGGCTCGATGCCATCGAAGACCGGCTGCTGATCACCGGCGTGGGCGATGCGCTGGACCGCCGCGAGGCGCCCGAGGCGTCCCTGGCAGACATCGAGCTGGCCCACGACCGCCTGCACGTGGCCGCCATGCGCGGCCTGTCCGACCGGCTCAACGAAGAGATCCTGGCCGGCGGCCCGAGCTACTCGCAGCTCGACCCCGACACCTCCATCAACGCCCACACCTGGAACGCCTCGCTGCGCGCCGCCGGGGCCGCCCTGGCCGCCACCGATGCGGTGATGGCCGGCGAGGTGGAAAACGCCTTTTGCGCCGTGCGCCCGCCAGGCCACCATGCCACGCGCAGCAAGGCCATGGGCTTCTGCTTCTTCAACAACGTGGCGGTGGCCGCCAAGTACGCGTTGCAGCGCTACAACCTGCAGCGCGTGGCGGTGGTCGATTTCGATGTGCACCACGGCAACGGCACCGAGGACATCCTGACCAATGACCCGCGGGCGCTGATGGTCAGCATTTTTCAGCACCCGTTCTACCCTTACAGCGGCGACCAGGATCCCGCGCCCAACATGGTCAACGTGCCGGTGCCCGCCTACACGCGCGGCATGGACATCCGCGAGATCATCGAGATGATGTGGATCCCGCGCCTGGAGGCCTTCAAGCCCGAGATGATTTTCGTGAGCGCCGGCTTCGACGGCCACCGCGAGGACGACATGGGGCAACTGGGCCTGACCGAATCCGACTACGCCTGGATCACCCAGCGCGTGAAGGACATCGCGCAGCGCTATTCCAAGGGGCGCATCGTCTCCTGCCTGGAGGGCGGGTATGTGATGGGGCCCCTGGCACGCAGTGTGGAGGCCCATCTGCGCGTGCTGGCCGACCTGTGATTTTGGGATTGCAATGACATGACGGAATCCGAACAACATCCCCTCCTGCGTGTTGCGCGCGACGCGCGCGGCGTGGTGACCCTGACCCTGAACGACCCTGCGCGCTTCAATGCCCTGGGCTCGGAAATGCTGACTGCGCTGCAGCAGGCGCTCGATGCTGTGGCGCGCGACGACACTGCGCGCGTGGTGGTGCTGGCGGCCGAAGGCAAGGCTTTTTGCGCCGGCCACAACCTCAAGGACATGGCGGCCCACCCGGACCTGGCCTGGTACCAGCAGCTGTTCGCCCAGTGCAGCCGCATGATGCTGGCCATCCACAAGCTGCCGGTGCCGGTGATCGCGCGGGTGCAGGGCATGGCCACGGCGGCTGGGTGCCAGCTGGTGGCGCAGTGCGATCTGGCGGTGGCTGTCGACAGCGCGACGTTTGCGACCAGTGGGATCAACTACGGCCTGTTCTGCGCTACGCCCAGTGTGCCGCTGGTGCGCAATGTTTCTTCCAAGCGTGCGATGGAAATGCTGTTGACTGGTGATTTCATCGATGCTTCTACGGCTCTGGAGCAGGGGCTCGTGAATCGCGTAGTGCCTGTAGGCGAACTCGATGCGGAGGTGGAGAAGCTCGTGCAGTCGATTTTGCAGAAGCCTCGGGTTGCTGTGGCCATGGGCAAGGCCCTGGTTTACCAGCAGCGGGAGTTGGGGGTGGAGGCGGCATACCAGTTGGCTGGGCAGGCCATGGCGGTGAACATGATGGATGGGGCTGCACAGGAAGGGGCTCGGGCTTTTGTTGAGAAGCGAGCGCCTGCGTGGAAATGATTTTTGAGTGATATGGGTGGTGGTTGCTTCTTCTCTTTTACTGAGGGCGGAGGCCGGGTCTCGGCCCGGCGGCCGAGGTACTTGTTCTTTGCTTCGCCAAAGAAAAGTACCCAAAAGAAAGGCGACCCCGCTGCCCGTGTCCCCATTCGCCCGGTGGGCGAGTGGGGCAGCCTGCGATGCTCGAAGCTGGGGTGCGCCTCGGAACTCGCTGCGTTCTTCGAACTCCGCTCAGACATCTGCGGCGAGTCAGATGACGAAGCGCGTGTGTCCTTCGGCACACGCGCCACCCCAGCTTCTGCGCTTCTCGGCACGGTCAGAAGGGGGTGGGAACGGGCTCCACACGGGCCATTGCTTCGCTCGGCCCCGTGGTCCTTCGCTGCGCTCGGCTCGCCAGGGCGATCGAGCCCACGCGTCGGCAGCGCGCATCGCGACCCGACCCCCGGCGCAGCTGCGAAGCAGCAGCCGTCTTTGTCCCCGCTCCCCACCCCTGCTGGCTGCGCCGAGAAGCGCAGGGCCTGGGGTGGGTGCGTGTGCCGAAGGACACACGCACTTCGTGATCTGGCTTGCCGCAGCTGTTTGAACGGAGTTCGCCCGCAGGGGGAACGCAGTGAGTTCTGCGGCACCACCCCAGGACCGAGCATCGCAGGTTGCCCCCGTTCGCCCGCAAGGGCGAACGGGGGACGCAGACTGGGGGCCGCCTTCTCTTTGGTGACTTTCTCTTGGCGGCCCAAGAGAAAGTTACTGCGCCGCCGGGCGCACATCCCGGCCTCCGCCTTACACCCAAGCAAACAGTCACTATCGGCAAAGAATAGCCCGGCGTGATACAGACCCCAACCGCATGGAAATCCTCGACAAACTCCTCGCCGACTTCAACCACTCCAGCGTCTGGCTGGAACTCGGCGTCCTCGCCGCCGCCATCGCCATCGCCCTGTTCGCCGCCAGACTGATCGGCCGCAACCAACCCCCCGACTCCGTCTGGATCGGCCGCAACACCATCGACGGCCTGCTCTTCCCCCTGATCGCCCTGGTCCTCACCTTCGCGGGCAGACTTGCAGTGGAGCACTACCACCCCGTGTTCGTGCTGCGCATCGCAGTCCCCATGCTGGTCTCGCTCGCGCTGATCCGCTTCATCGCCCGCGTGCTGCGCGTCGCCTTCCCGGCATCGGCGCTCGTGCGCCTGCTCGAAGGGCTGTTCTCCTGGGTCATCTGGGGCGCGGCCGTGCTGTGGATCGTGGGGCTGCTGCCTGCGGTGCGCAGTGAGCTCGACAGCATCACGCTCAACTTCGGCAAGTCCACCGTCAGCGTCGCCACGCTGATCGAGGGCGCGCTGTCGGCCAGCCTGGTGCTGGTCGCGGCGCTGTGGATCTCGGCCACCTTCGAGCGGCGGGTGCTCGCCACGGCCGTGACCGATCTGTCGATGCGCAAGGTCGCCGGCAACGCCGTGCGCGCCGTGCTGCTGCTCGTCGGCATGCTGTTCGCGCTGTCGGCCGTGGGGGTAGACCTCACGGCGCTGTCGGTGCTGGGCGGGGCGGTCGGCGTGGGCCTGGGCTTTGGCCTGCAAAAGCTCGCCTCCAACTACGTGAGCGGCTTCGTGATCCTGCTGGAGCGCTCGCTGCGCATCGGCGACAACGTGCGCGTCGATGGTTTCGAGGGCCGTATTACCGACATCAAGACCCGCTACACCCTGATCCGCGCCGGCAACGGGCGCGAGTCCATCGTGCCCAACGAGACGCTGATCACCCAGCGCGTGGAGAACCTGTCGGACGCCGACCGCAAGTTCAACGTCACCACCAACATCATCGTCGGCTACGACAGCGACGTGGGCCAGGTGCAGGCCATTCTGTGCGCTGCCGCCGCTGCGCAGCCGCGCGTGCTCACGGAGCCCGAGCCCGTGGCCTTTCTCATCAATTTCGCGCCCGATGGGTTGGAGTTCAGCCTCAACTTCTGGATCAGCGACCCCTCGGCCGGCTCGCTCAACCTGCGCTCGGCCATCAACATCGCCATCCTCGAAGGCCTGCGCGCCGCGAACATCGACATCCCTTACCCGCAGCGCGTGGTGCAGTTCAAGGACGGTGCCGTCCCTGCCGGCCTGTCTGCGGGTGCTGCCGTGACCGGTGCCTCCGGCGAGACATCGGGCGGTCTGCCAAGTGCCCTATAATCACCAAAAAGCACGATCGTTCTTTTTTATGCCCCTGCAGCCGATGGGGCGCCGGCCTGCACCCTTTTGGGTGCACTGCGGCATAGAATGTTCCAGTTTACGTAAACGTCAATTCAACCAACTCTAGGAGCCGCAGCAATGAAGGTCTTGGTCCCTGTCAAGCGCGTGGTGGACTACAACGTCAAAGTCCGAGTCAAGTCGGACCAAACGGGTGTGGACATCGCCAACGTGAAGATGAGCATGAACCCCTTTGACGAAATCGCCGTCGAAGAGGCCGTGCGCCTGAAAGAAAAAGGCCTGGTGACCGAAGTCATCGCCGTCTCCTGCGGCGTGGCCCAGTGCCAGGAAACCCTGCGCACCGCCATGGCCATCGGCGCCGACCGCGCCATCCTGGTGGAAACCGACGTCGAACTGCAACCCCTGGCCGTGGCCAAGATCCTCAAAGCCCTGGTCGACAAAGAGCAGCCCGGCCTCGTGATCCTGGGCAAGCAGGCCATCGACGACGACGCCAACCAGACCGGCCAGATGCTCGCCGCCCTGGCCGACCTGCCCCAGGCCACCTTCGCCAGCAAAGTCGAACTCTCCGCCGACAAGGTCAGCGTGACCCGCGAAGTCGACGGCGGCCTGGAAACCCTGGCCCTGACCCTGCCCGCAGTCATCACCACCGACCTGCGCCTGAACGAGCCGCGCTACGTCACCTTGCCCAACATCATGAAGGCCAAGAAAAAGCAGCTCGATACCGTCAAGCCCGAAGACCTGGGCGTGGATGTCACTCCGCGCCTGAAGACCCTCAAGGTCACCGAACCCGCCAAGCGCGGCGCCGGCGTCAAGGTGGCCGATGTCGCCGCCCTGGTCGAGAAACTCAAGAACGAAGCGAAGGTGATCTGAATGTCGGTACTCGTTATTGCTGAACACGACAACGCAAGCGTCAAGGGCGCAACGCTCAACACCGTGACCGCCGCAGTGGCCTGCGGTGGCGACGTCCATGTGCTGATCGCCGGCCACAATGCCGGTGCTGCAGCCACGGCCGCCGGCCAGATCGCCGGTGTGGCCAAGGTGATCCACGCCGACGCCCCGGGCCTGGAACACGGCCTGGCCGAGAACGTGGCCTCCCAAGTGCTCGCCATTGCTGCCAACTACAGCCACATCCTGTTCCCCGCGACCGCCAGCGGCAAGAACGTGGCCCCCCGCGTGGCCGCCAAGCTCGATGTCGCCCAGATCAGCGACATCACCAAGGTCGTCTCCCCGGACACCTTCGAGCGCCCCATCTACGCCGGCAACGCCATTGCCACCGTGCAGAGCGGTGACGCCACCAAGGTCATCACCGTGCGCACCACGGGGTTTGACCCGGCAGCAGCATCCGGTGGCAGCGCAGCGACGGAAACCGCAGCAGCGACCACCGACACCGGCAAGAGCACCTTTGTGGGCAGCGAGATCGCCAAGAGCGACCGCCCCGAACTCACCGCCGCCAAGATCATCGTCTCCGGTGGCCGGGCCCTGGGCAGCAAGGAAAAGTTCGACGAAGTGATGACCCCGCTGGCCGACAAGCTCGGGGCCGCCCTGGGCGCCAGCCGCGCTGCGGTGGATGCGGGCTACGCCCCGAACGACTGGCAAGTGGGCCAGACGGGCAAGATCGTGGCGCCGCAGCTGTACATCGCGGCGGGTATCTCGGGGGCCATCCAGCATCTGGCGGGCATGAAGGACTCCAAGGTGATCGTGGCGATCAACAAGGATGCCGAGGCGCCGATCTTCAGTGTGGCGGACTATGGGCTGGAGGCGGACTTGTTTACCGCTGTGCCGGAGCTGGTCAAGGCGCTGTAAGGCGGCCTGACGGCACCAACTGCCACAGAAGGGCATCGCTTGCGGTGCCTTTTTTTTGAGTTTTTTCTGATATCTCGGAGACATCCATGAGCTACACCGCCCCCGTCAAGGACATGCTGTTCGACATCGAGCACCTGGCCAACATTGAACAGATCGCACAGATTCCCGGCTTCGAAGACGCGGGCCTCGACACCGCCCAGGCCGTGCTCGAAGAATGCGCCAAGTTCAACGAGGGCGTGCTGGCTCCGCTGAACTTCGAGGGTGACAAGAACCCCTCGAGCTGGAAAGACGGCGTGGTCACCACCACCCCCGGCTTCAAGGACGCCTTCCGCCAGTACGGCGAAGGCGGCTGGCAGGGTCTGCAGCACCCGGCCGATTTTGGTGGCCAGGGCCTGCCCAAGACCATCGGCGCGGCCTGCATCGAGATGTGCAACAGCGCCAACATGAGCTTCGCGCTGTGCCCGCTGCTGACCGATGGCGCCATCGAGGCGCTGCTCACGGCCGGCAGCGACGAGCTCAAGGCCAGCTACCTCGAAAAGCTGGTGACCGGCGAGTGGACCGGCACCATGAACCTGACCGAGCCCCAGGCCGGCTCCGACCTGGCCCTGGTGCGCACGCGCGCCGAGCCCCAGCCGGACGGCAGCTACAAGGTCTTCGGCACCAAGATCTTCATCACCTATGGCGAGCACGACATGGCCGCCAACATCGTGCACCTGGTGCTGGCCCGGGTGCAGGGCGCGCCCGAGGGCGTCAAGGGCATCAGCCTGTTCGTCGTGCCCAAGTTCATGGTCAACGCCGACGGCAGCCTGGGCGCGCGCAACGACGCGCACTGCGTGAGCATCGAGCACAAGCTCGGCATCAAGGCCAGCCCCACGGCCGTGCTGCAGTTCGGCGACCACGGCGGTGCCGTGGGCTACCTCGTGGGCCAGGAGAACCGCGGCCTCGAATACATGTTCATCATGATGAACGCCGCGCGCTACGCCGTGGGCGTGCAGGGCATCGCGATTGCCGAGCGCGCCTACCAGAAGGCCGTGGGCTATGCCCGGGACCGCGTGCAAAGCCGCCCCGTGGACGGCTCCATTGCCGCCAGCGCGCCCATCATCCACCACCCCGACGTGCGCCGCATGCTCATGACCATGCGCGCCTACACCGAGGGCTGCCGCGCCATGGCCACCGTGGCCGCAGCCGCCTACGACGCCGCGCACCACCACCCCGACGCCGATGCGCGCAAGCAGAATGCCGCGTTCTACGAATTCATGGTGCCGCTGGTCAAGGGCTACAGCACCGAGATGAGCATCGAAGTCACCAGCCTCGGTGTGCAGGTGCACGGCGGCATGGGCTTCATCGAGGAAACGGGCGCCGCGCAGTACTACCGCGACGCCAAGATCCTCACCATCTACGAAGGCACCACGGCCATCCAGGCCAACGACCTCGTGGGCCGCAAGACCGCGCGCGACGGGGGCCAGACCGCCAAGGGCATTGCCGCGCAGATCGAGAAGACCGAGGCCGAGCTGCTGGCCAACGGGACCCCTGCCGCCAAGGCCGTGGCGCGCCGCCTCACGGCCGCACGCCAGGCCTTCCTCGATGTGGTGGACTTCGTCGCTGGTGGCACCAAGACCTCGCCCAACGCCGTGTTCGCCGGCAGCGTGCCCTACCTCATGCTGGCGGGCAACCTGGTGGCCGGCTGGCAACTGGCGCGCAGCCTGCTGGCGGCCCAGGAGCTGTTGCACAAGGGACAGGATGCCGCCTTCATGCAGGCAAAAATCACCACGGCGCAGTTCTATGCCGAGCACATCCTGGTCAAGGCACCGGGCCTGCGCGACAGCATCGTCGAAGGCGCCGACAGCGTGACGGAGCTGGCGCTCGACTCCTTCTGAGCGCACGGGGGAGACATGCGGGGCCGGCGCGCTGTGCGCGGGCCCTGTACCCCACAAGAACCTGATCCATTCATCCATCCTTCAAACTGGAACGAACCCGCCATGTCCAAGCTGCCTCCCGCATTGCAGAACCTGTCCCTGCCCGTCATCGGCTCGCCGCTGTTCATCATCAGCAACCCCAAGCTCGTGATCGAGCAGTGCAAGGCCGGCGTGGTGGGTTCCATGCCGTCGCTCAACGCGCGCCCTGCCGAGCTGCTCGACGAATGGCTGGCCGAGATCACCGAGACGCTGGCGGCCTACAACCAGGCCAACCCCGACAAGCCGGCTGCGCCCTTTGCCATCAACCAGATCGTGCACAAGAGCAATGACCGCCTGGAGCACGACATGCAGGTCTGCGCCAAGTACAAGGTGCCGATCATCATCACCAGCCTGGGCGCGCGCGAGGACGTGAACCAGGCCGTGCATGCCTGGGGCGGCATCGTGCTGCACGACATCATCAACAACAAGTTCGCGCACAAGGCCATCGAGAAGGGCGCCGACGGCCTGATCGCCGTGGCCGCCGGTGCCGGCGGCCATGCGGGCGTGAAGAGCCCCTTCGCGCTGATCCAGGAAATCCGCCAATGGTTCGACGGCCCCATCGCGCTCAGCGGCTCCATCGCCAGCGGCGATGCGGTGCTGGCCGCACAGGCCATGGGCGCCGACTTCGGCTACATCGGCTCGGCCTTCATCGCCACGCACGAAGCGCGCGCCAGCGACGAGTACAAGCAGGCCATCGTGGCCGGCAGCTCCGACGACATCGTCTACAGCAACCTGTTCACCGGCGTGCATGGCAACTACCTGGCGCCCTCGATCCGCGCCGCCGGCATGGACCCCGACAACCTGCCCGAGTCCGACCCCAGCAAGATGAACTTCGGTGGCGACGCCAAGAAGGCCTGGAAGGACATCTGGGGCTGCGGCCAGGGCATCGGCGCCATCGACGCCGTGACCAGCACCGCCGAGCTCGTGGCGCGCCTGCGCAGCGAATACCAGGCCGCGCGCGCGCGCCTGGCACTCTGAACAGTGGCTGGCTCCCCCGCGCTCTGCGGTGGAAGGGCTAACCCCTAGGGCATGGGTCGCGGGCCTGCAGATAATGATGATCAATAACCAAATGGACCGCAGGGCAGTGGTCCTGGTCGATCATCATTGGCAAGCTGGGGGACGACATGCTTCGGATACTTGTGTTGCTGGCCGCGCTGGGCGCGGCCGGGCTGTGCCATGCCCGCAATGAGGGCGTGACGCCGGACGAGATACGGCTTGGTGCCTCGGCCGTGCTCTCGGGCCCGCTCGGCCCCCAGACCGCGCAGTACGGCGAAGGCTCGCGGCTGCTGTTCGACGCCATCAATGCCCAGGGCGGCGTGCACGGCCGCATGATCCGCTACACCACGCTCGACGATGCCTTCGATGCGCAAAAGGCGGTGGAGAACACGCGCCGGCTGCTTGAGAACGACAAGGTCTTCATGGTCTTCAACAGCACCGGCACCGCGCAGACGGCCGCCATCCTGCCGCTGATCCAGGAGCACCGCACCCTGCTGTTCGGCCCGGTCACGGGCGCCTCGGTGTTCCGCGAGAACTTCAACCCCCACGTGTTCCACGTGCGCGCAGGCTACGCCAGCGAGGCGCAGAAGATCGTCTCGCAGTTGCGCCAGCAGGGCATGGACCGGGTAGCGGTGTTCTACCAGGACGACGGCCTGGGCAAGACGCTGCTGGCAGAGCTCAAGAAGGCCTCCGCGCAGGAAAAGCTGCCTTTCGTGGCCGAGATCAAGGTCGATCCGAAGCAGCCCGATTTCGCCGCCGCCGGCCAGGCCACCGAAAAGGCCCAGCCGCAGGCCGTGATCGTGGCCACGGCGGGCACCACCTTCACCCACTACATCAAGGGTGTGCAGGCCACCTCGGCGCGGCCCACGTACTACGGCTTTTCGGTGGCCAGCATGGACGTGATCCAGCGCGAGCTCAAGGAGAAGTCGCGCGGCATCATCCTCGCGCAAATCATGCCCTCGCTGCGCAGCACCACCGTGCCGGTGGTGGCCGAGTACCTGGCCCTGCTGCGTGCCAAATCCCCTGGCGCGCAGCCCTCGGCCTCGCAGTTCGAGGGCTTCGTGCATGCGCGCCTGCTGGTCGAGGGCCTGCGCCGCGCCGGGCGCAACCTGAGCACCGAATCCTTCACCCGCGCCATGGAGGAGGCCGGCGAGATCTCGTTCGGGCGCTTCAACGTGAAATACTCGCCCAAGAACCACAACGGCTCGACCTATGTGGAGCTTGCCATCGTGGATGCCGAGGGCAGCCTGAGGTACTGATACGGATTTGCCTTCAACCGTCTAACGTCGTTGGTTCGCCTTGCCGTGCTACAGCACTGTCTGCGGCTCCCGCCTAGTCATACGATTGAATGCAAATCCGTATGAAGCGAGCGGCTTGAGGCGTCGGAATTCGCGGCAGCGGACATGCCGCTGGCATGCACGACAGCGCAACTTCTGTAACAAGCGACAATAGGCGGTTGCCCGCACTGGCGGGAGTGTCAATCGCCGTTTCCGTCCTGCACCGCATGTCTTCCGCAACCTTCCGCACCCCCCTGATCGACATGATCAAGGGGCTGGCGTGCGCCGCCATCGTCTGCCACCACCTGGCTTTCTACGGCCCGATGTCCGACATCGCCGCGCCGCTGGCGCCGTGGCTGATGGCCTGGCTGTACGACTACGGGCGCATGGCGGTGCAGGTGTTCCTGGTGCTGGGTGGCTACCTGGCGGTGGCCAGCCTGGCGCCCCAGGGCGTGGCCCGCTTCGACAGCGCGCTGACGGCGGTCGCCAAACGCTTCGTGCGCCTGATCGTGCCCTGCGCCGTGGCCCTGCTGCTGGCGGTGCTGGTGGCCGCGCTGGTGCGCTCCTGGATGAGCCACGACTCCGTGCCCGACGAGCCCACGCTGGCGCAACTGCTGGCCAATGCGCTGCTGCTGCAGGACATCGTGGGCGAAGACGCGCTCTCGGCCGGCGTCTGGTACGTGGCCATCGACTTCCAGCTGTTCACGCTCAGCGTGCTGGTCTGGGCCGCCGTGCGGGCGCTGCCTGGCGCCTGGGCGCGGCGCCATGGGTCCATGCTGGCCCAGGGCCTGCTGGTGGCGCTCACGGCGGCATCGCTGCTGGTGTTCAACCTCGACAGCGGCCAGGACATGTGGGCCTGGTACTTCTTTGGTGCCTATGGCCTGGGCATGATGGCCTACTGGGCCGTGCAGGCGCCGCGCGCCACCGATTGGCTTGCGCTGATCGTGCTGCTCGGCGGTGCCGCGCTGGCGCTGGAATACCGCGGCCGCATCGCCGTCGCGCTGGTGACCGCCGTGCTGCTGGTGGCTGCCCTGCGCTCGGTGCGCCTGCGCCAGTGGCAGGGCCTGGTGCCGCTGGTGCGGCTGGGCCAGATGTCGTACTCGGTGTTCCTCGTGCACTTTGCCGTGTGCCTGCTGGTCAACGCCGTGGTGGGGCATTTGTTCCCTGAATCTCCCGTGCTCAACGCCTTGGGCATGGCGTTGGCCTTTGCCCTGTCGCTGCTGGCAGGGCGCGAACTCTACCAGCGGGTGGAGCGCCACGTGCCCACCTGGTCCATGGCGCTGCGCTGGCAGGCCGGGTTGGTGGGAGCGGGCATGCTGGTGGCCCTCGGCAGCAACTGGGCGTGACTCGCCGGAGGCGCGTGGGGTACTACCCCGAAGCAGGCTTTGGGTTGCCTGCGGGCCGTCAGACAGGCGGCCGGTCCTCACGCCGCTTGCGCTGCTTGTCCAGGAACCAGGCCATGAAGGGCAGCAGCAGCATCGAGCCGGGGATCACCCAGATGAACAGGTAGGGGCTGACCGACGAGGCCGAGCGCATCACGTCGCGCAACTGCTCCCGCTCCTCGGCAGTCCAGTTGCCCTGGCGGCGCTGCTTCATCAGCCAGGCCACCGATCCCTTCATGGTGGCCATCTCGCGCTTCAGGCGGCTCTTCTCGCGGATGTTGCCGGCCAAAAAGGAGCAGAACCATTCCGGGGCCCGCTCCATGCGCTGCTGGAAGGCGGTGGTCGAGTCCGGGTCGAACGCAGGCGCAGCCGCCAGCGCCGTTGCCGGGGCGTTCGGTTCGTCGGGCAAGTGCGGGGGCGCTGTCATGGCCCCCGATTGTCGCAGCAGGGCATGACAACGCAACACCTGTTGTGAATATGCTCCCCCTGAGCCGCTTCGCGTCATCCCCCTGAGGGGGACGCCCCCAGCGCGGCGGGGCGGCCCTTGCGCGGGGGCGCTGGCTCGGCGTGCGCCAGTTTCATGGGCTGCAGGCGTTGCGCAGCGCAATGGAAACTGAAAGTGAGGCTTGGAATCAGCGGTGCAGCTCACCTGCCGCTTCCGGCTGGTACAGGATGGCCTTCACCCGCACCGTCATGGGCTTGCCGCCCGGGCCGGGCCACACCAACGCGTCGCCCACCGCCAGGCCCAGCAGCGCGCTGCCCACGGGCGCGAAGATCGACAGGCGGTCCGCACTGCCGTCCATGTCGCGCGGGTAGACCAGCGTCAGGCAGAACTCCTTGCCCGTCTCCTCGATGGCGAATTGCACCGTGGAGTTCATCGTCACCACATGCGGCGGGATGTCTTCGGGCGCCACCACGTCGGCGCGGTCGATCTCGGCCTGCAGATCGGCCTTGCCGGGGAAGACGCTCGCGGGAATGGCGGCCAGCAGGGCTTCGATGCGGTCGACGTCCAGGGACGACAGGATGATCTGGGGCTTGCGCGCCATGGGGTACCTCGCAGGGGATTGTTGCAAAGGGCGGGACTATAGGCCGGGACGCATCGCTTGCCGGCAATCTCGCACCGCACCGTGCGGGCTTTAGTCCCCTGTGATGTTGCGCGCCTTGATCAGCGCACCAAAGCGCTTGCTATCGCTCATCGCCCGGTCGTGGAACTCCTTGGGCGCCATGGGCGCGGGCTCGCCGCCCAGCGCGGCAATGCGCTCCTGCACGGGGGCCGTGGCCAGGATCTTGTTGATCTCGCGGTTGAGTTTCGTCACCACCTCGGCGGGCGTGCCGGCAGGCGCATAGAAGCCGAACAGGGTGTCGGCGTCAAAGCCCTTCAACCCCACCTCGTCCAGCGTGGGCACATCGGGAAACAGGGGCGAGCGCTTGGCGCTGCCCACGGCCAGCAGGCGCAGCTTGTTGGCCTTCACATGCTGCAGGCCGATGCCCGGGTCGAACATGAAATCCACCTGCCCGCCCAGCAGGTCCTGCATGGCGGGTGCCGCGCCCCGGTACGGCACATGCACCGCGAACACATTGGCCTGGCTCTTGAGCATCTCGGCCGCCAGGTGGGGCGAGCTGCCGTTGCCCGGCGTGCCGAAGGTCAGCTTGCCCGGGTTGGCCTTGAGGTAGGCCAGAAACTCCTGCACGGTGTTCACCGGCAGCGTGGGCCGCACCTCCAGAAACACCAGCACGCGCGCCGCAGCAGCCACAGGCACCAGGTCCTTCACCGGGTCGAACGGCATCTTGGGGTAGATGTGGGGGTTCACCGAGACCATGCCGCCCGAGCTCATGAGCAGCGTGTAGCCGTCAGCCGGCGACTTGGCCACCGCCTCGCCGCCAATGTTGCCGCCCGCGCCGCCCCGGTTTTCCACCACCACGGGCTGGCCCAGCGCCGCCTGCAGCGGCACCGTCACAGCGCGCGCAATCTGGTCGGCCGCCCCGCCCGCCGGGAAGTTCACCACCACCTTGATGGGCTTGGCGGGATAGGCCTGCGCCAGGGCGCCCGCCGGCAGCAAGGCGGCGCCTGCAAGCGCCGCCAGGGCGAGGGCGCCAGCCAAGCGGCGGCGAAGGAAGGGATGCTGGAATGCGTTCTGGTGCGTCATGGTCATGTCTCCGTAAACTGGGTGCCCGGTCGTCCGGGTCTGTTGGGTTGGCTTGCTGCGATGAGAGGGGGCTTGCTCAGGCCACATCCACCTCCACCAGCATGGCCCGGGGGTGCGCCAGCGCATCGCGCAGCACCTGGTGCAGTTGCGCCGGGTCGCTCACCTGCACCGCATCGCAGCCCTGGCCGCGTGCCAGCGCCAGAAAGTCGAGGTCCGGCAGGTCCGTGCCTTCGAGCTTGTCCTCGGGCCCGAAGCCGAAGGTCGGCGCAAACTCCTGCAGCGCGGCATAGCGCCGGTTCTTCAGGATGATGAAGGTGATGGGCAGGCGCAGCTGCGCCGCGCTCCACAGTGCCTGGATGGAGTACATCGCCGAGCCGTCGCCCAGCAGGCCGATGACCTTGCTGCCCGGCTTGGCCAGCGCCACGCCCACGGCGGCCGGCATGGCATAGCCCAGCCCACCGCTGCACATGGTGTAGAAAGTCTCGCTGTGCAGGATGGGCAGGTAGGCATGCATGGCGGCGCGCGAGCTGGGCGCCTCTTCCACCACGATGGAATGCGCGTCGCGCACCTCGGCCAGGGTCTGCATCACGTACTGCACGCTCATCAGCGCCGAGGGCTCGGCACGCGGGCGCACCGCGCGCAGCGGCGGGGCAGGGCGCTTGCGGGGTGCCGGGCGGGCCAGCAGGTCCTGCACGCCCAGGCGCACGCCGCCCACGGCCGAGGTGCCCTCGGGCGTCCAGGCCGCCGTGCCCGGGTCTTCGATCAGCTGCACCAGTTGCGCGCCGGGCGGCACATGCGGGCCGTGGCCCTCCACATGGTAGGTGAAGGCCGCTGCGCCCAGCGCAAACACCAGGTCGTGCCCGCCCAGCAGCGCCACAATTTTCTCGCGCATGGCGGGCAGCACGCCCATGAACAGCCGGTGGTCCTGCGGAAAGCCGCAGCGCCCCGACATGGGGGCGATCCACACCGCAGCGTTGTGCCGCTCGGCCAGTGCCAGCACGTCGTCCCATGCGCCATCGCGGTCCACCGCCGCACCGACCACAAAGGCCGGGCGCTCTGCCGCATCGAGCGCGTCGCCGATGGCGCCCAGCACGCGCGGCTCGGGCCGGGTCTCGGTACTCACTGTGCGTGCTGCCAGCGGCTCACAGGGCTTGTCCCAGTCGTCCGCAGGAATGGACACCAGCACCGGCCCGCGCGGCTGCTGCATGGCGATGTAATAGGCGCGGGCAATGGCCAGCGGCACGTCCTCGGCGCGCGCCGGTTCGATGCTCCACTTCACATAGGGCTTGGGCAGCTCCGTGGCCTGGCCCGAGAACAGGAAGGGGTCGAACGGCAATATGGAGCGCGCCTGCTGCCCGGCCGTGATCACCATCGGCGTGCGGTTCTTGTGCGCCGTGAAGATATTGCCCATGGCATGGCCCACCCCGGCCGCCGAGTGCAGGTTCACAAAGGCCGCGTTGTGCGTGGCCTGGGCATAGCCATCGGCCATGCCCACCACCACCGCCTCCTGCAGGCCCAGGATGTAGCGAAAGTCCTTCGGGAAGTCGAGGAACAGCGGCAGCTCGGTCGAGCCCGGGTTGCCGAAGATGGTGTTGATGCCGAAGCCGCGCAGCAGGTCGAGCACCACCTCGCGCACGGTAGGGCGCAGGTCGGTGGCGGGGGCGGCGCCGGCAGCACGGGAATCAAGGGCCTGGAGCATGGGGCAGGGTGGATAGCAAAAGGAAGCACCGATCTTCGGCCCCCGCCGCACATCCATCAATACAATGAAGCGACTAAGCAGTATTCGCCCAATGCATATCAAGGACATCGACCTCAACCTGCTGCGCCTGTTCGATGCGGTCTACCGCACACGCAGCGTGAGCCGCGCGGCCGAGCTCATGGACCTGACGCAGCCCGCAGCCAGCCAGGCGCTCACGCGGCTGCGCCTGCTGATCAAGGACCCGCTGTTCGTGCGCGCGGGCGGCGGCGTGCAGCCCACGCCCAAGGCCGACCGTCTGGCCGACGCCGTGCGCAGCGCGCTGGGTACGCTCGAAGAAGCGCTCAACGAATCCGCGCTGTTCGACCCCCTGCAGTCGCGCAAGGTGTTCCGCATCCACATGAGCGACATCGGCGAGGGCCGGTTTTTGCCCGACCTCATGCTCGCGCTGCGCCAGCAGGCCCCCGGCGTGCGGCTCGAAACCCTGCCCGTGCCGGGCGACCAGATAGCGCCCCTGCTCGACAGCGGCCGCATCGACTTCGCCTTCGGCTTTCTGCCCGCCGTGAAGGACACGCAGCGCGTGCAGTTGCTGGGTGACCGCTACATCGTGCTGCTGCGCGAAGGCCACCCCTTCGCCAAACGCCGGCGCAACGCCACGGCATTGCTCGACGACCTGCGCCAGCTCGAATTCGTCGCCGTGCGCTCGCACTCGGACACGCTGCGCATCCTGGCCCTGCTGCAGCTCGAAGACCGGCTGCGCCTGACCACCGAGCACTTCATGGTGCTGCCCTCCATCGTGCGCGGCACGGATCTCGCCGTGGTCATGCCGCGCAACATCGCACGCGGCTTTGCGGCGCAGGGCGGCTACACCATCATCGAGCCTGCGCTACCGCTGCGCGACTTCACCGTGTCGCTGCACTGGAGCAAACGCTTCGAGGCCGACCCGGGCAACCAGTGGCTGCGCGCGGTGATCGAGGGGCTGTTCAAGGAGTAGTGCCGCCAAGGCGGGCGTTAGACTGGCATGCGCATTCGGAGTACATGGTGACGACAACCCTTCCCCCACGAACCTTCGGCCTGGCCGCCCACCGCCTGCACCGCTCCACCGCCGATGGCGGTCTGGCCCAATGGGCCGCAGCGTCGCGGCCGGCCCTGGCCGAACTCCAGCTCGGCATCGCCGCCGTGGGCGGCTGCGCCGACGCCATCGAGCAACATGCCCTGGCCAAGCACTTCCCCCACCTCATGCGCCTGCCCTACGGGCGCGAGGGCGGGGTGATGCGCGTGGTCTCGCGCATTGCGGGCGGCGTACACCCTGAGCAGGAACTGGCCGGCGCCATCTACCTGCTCGACCCGCTCGACCCCTCGTCCCTCTACCCCGAGGCGCAGGCCCTCAAGCGCCAGTGCATCTCGCATGGCAAGCCGCTGCTGCTCACGGTGGCCGCCGCCGTCGAATGGGTGGCGGTGGAAGCGGCGCTGCAGGCCGGGGTCTCGCTGCGCGAGCGCCAGCCGGCGATGGTGCCCGCCATCGACAAGCAATCCGTCGCGCTGATCGCCCACGATGCCTTGAAGTCGGCCATGGTGGACTTCGCCTTCCGCCACTTCGACCTGCTCTCGCAGACGCGGGAGCGCTTTGCCACCGGCACCACGGGCGGCCGGCTCAACGAGATGGCCTGGTCGCGCGGTTGGCCGCGCGACCTGCCGTGGGTGCAGCCTCTGCGCAGCGGCCCGCTGGGCGGTGACGCGCAGATCGCCGAGCTGGTGCTGGACCAGCGCTGCGACAAGGTGCTCTTCTTCGAGGACGTGCATGTGGCGCGCCAGCACGAGGCGGACATCCAGTTGCTGGAGCGCGCCGTCTGCACCAAGAGCTTCGAGGCCGCCTGCTACCACACGCCTGCCATGGCAGACGCCTGGGCAAGGGCCTGGGCATAGAACGAGAGGGCTCTGCGCCAGCGGCGCGAGGTTTGTAAGCGGCAAGACACGCCAGGGGCAATCGGGTACGATAGCTGTGTAAAAACACAGTATTCGACGACGCTTCCTTGAAGCCCACCCGGTTTCCCCTCCATGCCCGCCTCGACCCGACCACCCGACGACAACGCCCCCCAGGTGATGCAGGAGGTCCGCATCCCCCTCGCAGCCATCCGCGGCCGGGGCGCGGCCACGGCGCTGGCGCACCGCTTCGTGCGCGACACGCGCGAGGTGGTGGACGACGGCTGGGACGCGTA
Organism: Acidovorax sp.; assembly: GCF_034519795.1. GTDB lineage: Bacteria > Pseudomonadota > Gammaproteobacteria > Burkholderiales > Burkholderiaceae_C > Acidovorax. Next base: position 7,401 of record NZ_JAXHOB010000020.1, on the reverse strand, counting down.
TGTGGAAGAGGGCGACGAACAACCCGCGCCACTTGCCACCCAGGTGCACCTGGAAACGGCCAAGAGCGCCATCTGCGCCAACGATTCGCCGGACATCTTCTTCGAGCTCTCGGTCAACCCCTACCGGGGCTGCGAGCATGGCTGCGTCTACTGCTACGCGCGGCCCACGCACAGCTACCTCAATATGTCGCCGGGGCTTGATTTCGAAACCCAGATCATCGCCAAGCACAACATCGCCGCACTGCTGCGCGATGAGCTGGGCCGGGCCAGCCATGTGCCGCGCCTCATCAACATCGGCTCAGCCACCGACTGCTACCAGCCCGTGGAGCGCGAGCTGCAACTCACGCGCGGCCTGATCGAGGTGATGCGCGACATGCGCCACCCGTTCTCGCTGATCACCAAGTCCGCCGGGGTGGAGCGCGACCTCGACCTGCTCGCCCCGCTGGCCGCGCAGCGCCTGACCGCCGTGTACGTCACCATCACCACGCTCGACGCCGCCCTGGCGCGCCGCATGGAGCCGCGCGCCGCCGCGCCCCACCGGCGCCTGCGCACCATCCGCACGCTGGCCGAGGCGGGCATCCCCGTGGGCGTGAGCGTCGCACCGCAGATCCCGTTCATCACCGAAGACATGGAGCTGGTGCTGCAGGCCGCGCACGAGGCCGGGGCGACCAGTGCCTTCTACACCGTGCTGCGCCTGCCGTGGGAGCTGGACCCCCTGTTCCGCGAGTGGCTGGAGCTGCACTACCCGCAGCGCGCGGCGCGGGTGATGGCGCGGGTGCAGGATCTGCATGCGCTGGACCCTGCGCAGCGCGATGCGGGCAAGGTCTACGCCAGTGACTTTGCCACGCGGATGAAGGGGACGGGGTTGTGGGCCGATATGTTGCGACAGCGCTTTGGGGCCACTTGCCGCAAGTTGGGGCTCAACCGGGTGCGGACGGAGTTGGATTTGACGCAGTACCGGGCCGGGTTTGCGAAGAATCAGGGGTGTTTGTTTTGAGCATTTTGTTTTGTTGGTGAAGGGGTTTTGTTGGTGGTTGCTGCATGCTTTGATGACGGGCGGAGGCCGGGATGTGCGCCCGGCGGCGCAGTAACTTTCTCTTGGGCCGCCAAGAGAAAGTCACCAAAGAGAAGGCGGCCCCCAGTCTGCGTCCCCCGTTCGCCCTGTCGGGCGAACGGGGGCAACCTGCGATGCTCGGATCTGAGGTGGGCGTCGATGAACTCGCTGCGTTCTTCGAACTCCGCTCAGACAGCATCGACGAGCTAGAGGACGAAGTGCGTGTGTCCTTCGGCACACGCACCCACCCCAGCCCCTGCGCTTCTCGGCGCAGCCAGCAGGGGTGGGGAGCGGGTACCACCCGGCTGCTGCTTCGCAGCTGCGCCTGGGGTCGGGGACGCGCGCGCTGCGCGCTGCCGACGGCTGGGGCGCAGCCGCCCTGCCCAGGCCAAGCGCAGCGAGGCAGTTGGGGCCGAGCGAAGCAATGGCCCGTATGGAGCCCGCTCCCACCCCCTTCTGACCGTGCCGAGAAGCGCAGAAGCTGGGGTGGCGCGTGTGCCGAAGGACACACGCGCTTCGTCATCTGACTCGCCGCAGCTGTTTGAACGGAGTTCGCCCGCAGGGGGAACGCAGTGAGTTCTGCGGCGCACCCCAGCTTCGAGCATCGCAGGCTGCCCCACTCGCCCACCGGGCGAGTGGGGACACGGGCAGCGGGGTCGCCTTCTCTTTGGTGACTTTCTCTTGGCGACTCAAGAGAAAGTTACTGCGCCGCCGGGCGCACATCCCGGCCTCCGCCTTCAACCAAAGCACGCCATCAAAACAGCCACATCGCCGTATGCACATCCTGTGCACGCCATGGAAAAGATCGCTTGCTCAGGACTTGCGCGGCGCCGCCCCCGCCCCATCGGCCTTCGCCTGCGCCGCCCCCGCATCCCGGCACGGCGTAAACATGTCCTGCTCCGGCTGGTAAGCCCCCGTCTGCACATCCATCAGCCCCAGCACCGAATGAAAATAATGGTCGTGCGTGATGCGCCGCGTGGCCAGGTCCTTTTGCAGGCAACCCGTGCTGGCCCCGATGCGCGCCTGCATGGCGGGCGAGAGCCAGGTGATCCAGGGCACGTGCTTTTGCACGTCGGGCGCAATCGAATAGGGCAGGCCGTGCAGGTAGAGGTTGTTCTCACCCAGCGACTCGCCATGGTCGGCCACGTACACCATGGCCGTCTGGGCCGTGGCGTCCTGCCGGCCCAGCCATTGCAGCACGCCATCGAGAAAGCGGTCCGTCTCCACCACGCTGTTGTCGTAGGCGTTCACCACCTGCTGGCGGTCGCACTCTTGCAGCGCGGCGGATGCGCATTCGGGTGCAAACTTCTTGGCATCGGGCGCCGAGCGCTTGAAGTACGCCGGCCCATGGCTGCCCAGCTGGTGCATCACCACCACCGTGCCGCGCTGGCGCTGCTCGGCCGGCAGGGCAGCGATGCGCGCGTCCAGGTCTTTCAGCATGATGCGGTCCAGGCACTCGCCCTTGTGGGCGCACAGCTCGGGGTCTTTCAGGTTGGCGGTGTTGGTGTCGCCCAGGCGGTCACACACGCCCTTGCAGCCCGACTGGTTGTCGAGCCACAGCACGGCCAGGCCGGCGTGGTGCAGCACGTCGACCAGGCTCTCGAAGTTGGCCGATCGGCCCTCGTAGCCGCTCTTGCCCAGGTGCGAGAACATGCACGGCACCGATGCCGCCGTGCTGGTGCCGCACGACCAGGCATTGCCCGCGCTCACCAGCTCCTTGCGGCGCGCCGACAGCAGGGGCGTGGTGTCGCGTGCATAGCCGTTGATGCCGAAATTGCCGCTGCGCCCGGTCTCGCCCAGCACCAGCACCAGCAGCGGCGGCTTGGCCTGGCCCGCATAGCTGGCGCCCAGGTGGGCGTCGCGGCCCACGGGGATCAGCGTGTGGTTGTCCATGCGCAGCGGTCGGGTTGCCACGTTGCCCAGGGCGTACACGCTGTTGAGCGGGTTGATCAAATAGCGCAGCTTGGTGTGGTTGCGCATGGTGGACGAAAAGTCCTGAAACACCATCAGCAGGCTGGCCACGATGACCACGATGGAGCCCGCCAGCAGCAAGCCGTTGTGCGCCACCTGTTTGAGCGGCGACAGGCGCCGCACCGGCGTGCGCGCCAGCCACAGCAGCGGCGGTGCAGCCAGCGCAGCCACGGTGAGCAGCATGCGCAGGCCCAGCAGGTCGCCCGCCTCGTGCACATCGGTCTGCAACACGTTGGTGAGCATGCTCGCGTCGATGGCAATGCCATAGGCCAGCATGAAATACGCGCCAAAGGCGGCCATCACCACCAGCAGGGCGGCTGCGGGCTTGAGCGTCCAGCGCCAGGCCAGCAGGGCCAGCAGCCCGGCGTTGCCCGCCGTGACGATGGCCCCAAAGGCCAGCGCAAAGCCCCAGCCGCGCAGGCTGCCGTGGCCCGGCAGCGTGGCCACCTCGCGCCACAGCGGCACATTGCACACCGTGGCCAGCCACAGGCTGATCAGCAGCACCACCCAGGCCGGGTGCAGTTCCTCCCGCGGCGGTACCGTGGGGTCGGGGCTGGTGGCATGCGAGGTGGAAGAAGAGGGCGGAAGGGGCCGCAGCTGCGGCAGGGTCTGGTGCATGGCGGGAGTCTCCCGCCGCAGGCTTAAGTGGCCATTAATGCCAACTTAGCGTTTGATTAGCGCCCGCAGGGCTGGCTTGGCGCCAGCCGGATTTCACACGCCGGGTTGGCCGCCCAACTGCCCCGCATGGTGCACCAGGTGGTCCGCCATGAAGCTCTGGATGAAGTAGTACCCATGGTCATACCCCTCGTGCCGGCGCAGCGTGAGCGGCTGGCCAATGGCTTTGCACGCCGCCTCGAACAGCTCCGGGTGCAACTGCGTGGGCAAGAACTTGTCGGCCAGCCCCTGGTCGATCAGGATGCCCGCCGGGTAGGGCGCAATAGGGTGGTTCTGCATCAGCACCGTGGCATCGTGCTCGATCCAGCCCGTGCGGTCCGCACCCAGGTAGCCGGTGAAGGCCTTCTCGCCCCAGGGGCACTGCGTGGGCGCGCAGATGGGCGCAAATGCCGACACACTCTTGAACCGCCCCGGGTGGCGCAGCGCCAGTGTCAGCGCACCGTGCCCGCCCATCGAGTGGCCAGAGATGCCCAGGCGCTCGCCGTCCACCGGCAACTGCGCCAGCACCTGCGGCAGCAGCTCCTTCACCAGGTAGCTTTCCATGCGCCAGTGCCGCGCCCAGGGCCCGGCCGTGGCGTCCAGGTAAAAGCCCGCACCCACGCCAAAGTCCCAGCTTTCCGCCTCGCCCGGCACGTTGGCGCCACGCGGGCTGGTGTCGGGCGCAATCAGCGCCAGCCCCAGCTCGGCCGCCAGGCGCTGCGCCCCGGCCTTGACCATGAAGGTCTCTTCGGTGCAGGTCAGCCCCGCCAGGTACAGCAGGGCCGGCACGGGCCCCTGCTGCGCCGCTGGCGGCAGAAAGACCGAGAACTTCATCGGCAGCCCGATCTCGGTGGAGGCATGCTGGTAGAAGCGCTGCACGCCGCCAAAGCAGGCGTGTTCGCTGAGCAGTTCGAAGGGTGTGGATGTGTTCGACATGTTTCGGTTCGCAAGGCTTTCGTGATCGACGCTTATGCCGTGTCCTACGGATTTGGATTCAGCCGGATGAAGGGCCTGTCAACACTATTCTCGGGGATCGCGTTGCCCGGCCTGGGGGCTGGATGTTAGGCGCCCGTGCGCAGCAAGGTGTGCACCTTGCAAGCGCGGGCAACGCCGCAGACGGCCCCCAGGCCGGGCAACCCGAAGGGAAGGCCCCTTGCCGGCCCGCCACTCGTCGTTGCGCTCCTTGCGTGTGCAAGGGCACACGCGGCGTCGCGCGCCTAGATTTGCACGCCGGCAAAGGCCTTCGCGACCCCGCGAATAGTGTTGGCAGGCCCTCGGCGGGGAGCCGCAGACAGTGCTTTTGCACGGCAAGGCTCCCCAACGACGTTAGCCGGTTGAAGGCAAATTCGTTCAGGCGGCGTACTTGACGACGGAGCGGATCGACTTGCCTTCATGCATCAGGTCAAACGCCTCGTTGATGTCCTTGAGCCCCATGGTGTGCGTCACAAACGGCTCCAGCTGGATCTTGCCGGCCATGGCGTCTTCCACCATGCCGGGCAGCTCGCTGCGGCCCTTTACGCCGCCAAAGGCCGTGCCCATCCACTTGCGGCCCGTGACCAGCTGGAAGGGGCGGGTGGAGATCTCCTGGCCGGCCCCGGCCACGCCGATGATGACCGACTGGCCCCAACCGCGGTGCGCGCATTCCAGCGCCGCACGCATCACGTTCACATTGCCGATGCACTCGAAGCTGTGGTCCACGCCCCAGGTCGTCATCTCCACGATCACCTGCTGAATCGGCTTGTCATGGTCCTTGGGGTTCACGCAGTCGGTCGCGCCAAAGGTGCGGGCCAGGTCGAACTTGCTGGGGTTGGTGTCCACGGCGATGATGCGCCCGGCCTTGGCCAGCTTGGCGCCCTGGATCACCGCCAGCCCAATGCCGCCCAGGCCAAACACCGCCACCGTGTCGCCCTCCTGCACCTTGGCCGTGTTCTTCACCGCGCCCAGGCCCGTCGTCACGCCGCAGCCCAGCAGGCACACCTGCTCGGGGTTGGCGTCGGGGTGGATCTTGGCCAGCGACACCTCGGCCACCACCGTGTACTCGCTGAAGGTCGAGCAGCCCATGTAGTGGTAGATCGGCTGGCCGTTGTAGCTGAAACGCGTTGTGCCATCGGGCATCACGCCCTTGCCCTGCGTGGCGCGCACTGCTACGCACAGGTTGGTCTTGCCGCTCTTGCAGAACAGGCACTCGCCGCACTCTGCGGTGTACAGCGGGATCACATGGTCGCCCGGCTTCACGCTGGTCACGCCTTCGCCCACCTCCACCACAATGCCCGCGCCTTCATGGCCCAGCACCACGGGGAACAGGCCCTCGGGGTCGTCGCCGCTCAGGGTGAACGCATCCGTGTGGCACACACCCGTATCGGTGATGCGGATCAGCACCTCGCCCTTTTGGGGCGGCGCCACGTCGATCTCGACGATCTGCAGGGGTTCTCCGGCCTTGAAGGCCACGGCGGCTTTGGATTTGATGGTCATGGTGTTGGGGTGATTGGTTGGTAATGGGGGAGGGCGATGGGGCTCTGCGGCCCGCATCGCGCGTGTTGACTTCGTGACTGTAGGCCATGTGCAGGGCTATCCAAAACCCATGGCCGCAGACCTTGGGGGTATGGCCGAATTCAACGGTACACAGCCTTGGCGGACATCGGCCCCCGTATAGTCCATCGCTCTTTCCCCGCATTTGCGCGCCCATGGACCACCCACACCACCACCACCCCGCCGGCCAGCCCCACCGCATCGACCTCGTCGTCTACCCCGGCTTCAAGGCGCTCGAAGCCGTGGGCCCCATGTCCGTGTTCGACTACGCCAACGTCCACCTGCGCCAGCACGGCCGGCCCGACGGCTACGCCGTGCGCGTGGTCGCAGCCCAGGCCGGGGCCGTGCAGTCCGACACCCTGATGGCCCTGACCGCCACCCACACCCTGGCCGAGCTGGAGCAGCACCAAGGGAAAGAAGGCGGCACAGGCTGCACCGTGGTGCTCGTCGGCTCGCGCAACATCGAGCAGGTGCTGGCCGCCTCGCCCGACCTGGTCGCCTGGGCCGCCCGCGTGGCCCCGCGCGTGGACCGCATGATCGCCCTGTGCTCCGGCAGCTTCTTCCTGGCCGCCGCCGGTTTGCTCGACGGCCGCCGCGCCGCCACCCACTGGAGCGTGGCCGCCCTGCTGCGCCAGCGCTACCCCGCCATCGACGTGGACCCCGACGCCATCTACGTGCGCGACGGCCCGCTGTGGACGTCTGCAGGCGTCACCGCCGGCATCGACCTGGCGCTGGCCCTGGTGGAAGAAGATTTTGGCCACGCCCTCGCGCTGGAGGTGGCGCGCGATCTGGTCATGTATCTCAAGCGCCCGGGCGGGCAATCCCAGTTCAGCGTGCAACTGGCCAGCCAGGGCACCGCCCACCGCGACATCCAGGCTGTGCAGACCTGGGTGCTGGAGAATCTGCAGGAGCCCATGCCCCTGGCCGCACTGGCCGCGCGTGCGGCCATGAGTGAGCGGCACTTTCGCCGAGTGTTCGTGCAGGAGACGGGGCAGACGCCGTCGGCGTTTGTCGATGCGGCGCGGCTGGAAGGGGCGAGGCGGTTGCTGGAGTCAACCTCTCAGCCACAGGCCGCTCTGCCGCTGAAGACCGTGGCCGCGCGCGTGGGCATGGGGTCGGAGCAGGCGTTGAGGCAGTTGTTTGTGCGGCAGTTGGGGGTTACACCGCAGGCGTATCGGGAGAGGTTTGGGGGG
>NZ_JAXHOB010000006.1:0-43291 GCF_034519795.1 Acidovorax sp. | reverse complement strand
CGCCCGCGCTGCACACGCCGCTGATGAGCGTGACCAACGCCATCTCCAGCATCATCGCCATCGGTGCGCTGGTGCAGATTGCGCCGCCCGATGCGGGCGTGAACGGGCGACCGGACGGGCTCATCCTGTGGCTGGCCTTTGCTGCGCTGGTGCTCACGGCTGTCAACATGTTCGGCGGCTTTGCGGTCACGCGCCGCATGCTGGCCATGTTCCGCAAGTAATCCGATAACAACAAGAACAACGAGGAGCACGCAACATGTCCCAAAGTCTCGCTACCGTCGCCTACCTGGGCGCGGCCATTTTGTTCATCCTGAGCCTGGGTGGGCTGTCCAACCCCGAAACCTCGCGCCGGGGCAACCTGTTCGGCATGGTCGGCATGGCGCTGGCCGTGCTGGCCACCGTGTTTGGCCCGCGCGTCAGCGCCTCCGGCATGGCCTGGATCGTCGGCGCTCTGGTGATCGGCGGCGGCATTGGCCTGTATGCGGCCAAGGTCGTCAAGATGACGCAGATGCCCGAGCTGGTTGCGCTCATGCACAGCCTGGTGGGCCTGGCGGCCTGCCTGGTGGGGTTTGCGAGCTACGTCGATACCTCCATCCAGCTGCAAGGGGCCGAAAAGATCATCCACGAGGTGGAGATCTATGTCGGCATCCTGATCGGCGCCGTCACGTTCAGCGGTTCGCTGATTGCCTTTGGCAAGCTCAACGGCAAGATCGGCGGCAAGCCGCTGCTGCTGCCCGGCCGTCACTGGCTCAACCTGGCCGCGCTGCTGATCGTGATCTGGTTCGGCCGCGAGTTCCTGCGCGCCGAAACGGTGGAGCAGGGCATGCTGCCGCTCACGGTGATGACGGTGATTGCGCTGCTGTTCGGCATCCACATGGTGATGGCCATCGGCGGGGCCGACATGCCCGTGGTGGTGTCCATGCTCAACAGCTACTCGGGCTGGGCTGCGGCGGCCACGGGCTTCATGCTGAGCAACGACCTGCTGATCGTGACCGGCGCGCTGGTGGGCTCCTCGGGCGCCATCCTGTCCTACATCATGTGCAACGCGATGAACCGCAACTTCATCAGCGTGATTGCCGGGGGCTTTGGCTCCGGCGGCGGCGCCCCGGCCAAGAAGGGCGATGCCGCCGAGCCGCAGGGCGAGGTGGTGCCGGTGGCGGCAACGGAAACGGCCGAGCTGCTGCGCGACGCCAAGAGCGTGATCATCGTGCCCGGCTACGGCATGGCCGTGGCCCAGGCGCAGCACACGGTCAACGAGATCGTGAAGACCCTGCGCGAGAAGGGCACGAACGTGCGGTTTGCGATCCACCCGGTGGCAGGCCGCATGCCCGGCCACATGAACGTGCTGCTGGCCGAGGCCAAGGTGCCCTACGACATCGTGATGGAGATGGACGAGATCAACGAAGACTTCCCGAAAGCCGACGTGGCCATGGTCATCGGCGCCAACGACATCGTGAACCCCGCCGCGCAGGACGACCCCACGAGCCCCATTGCCGGCATGCCGGTGCTGGAGGTGTGGAAGGCCAAGACCTCGATCGTGATGAAGCGCTCCATGGCCTCGGGCTATGCGGGGGTGGACAACCCTCTGTTCTACAAGGACAACAACCGCATGCTGTTCGGCGATGCCAAGAAAATGCTCGACGAAGTGCTCGCCGCGCTCAAGGGCTGACGGGCATAATTTCACCGCAAAAAAGCACGACCGTGCTGAAAATGGCAGGCACGGTCCATTCACGGCGCCACTAAAAACTTACCAGGAGACAAAACACATGACCGACCGCCCATGGCTGGCCGCCTATCCGCAAGGGGTTCCCGCCGACATCGACACCTCGCAGTACACCTCCCTCGTCGCCCTGATGGACGAGGCGTTCACGAAGTACGCCGACCGTGTGGCTTACAGCTTCATGGGCAAGGAGGTGACCTACGGCCAGACCGACTCGCTTTCCAGCGCGTTTGCGGCCTACCTGCAGGGCCTCGGCCTGGTCAAGGGCGACCGCGTGGCCATCATGATGCCCAACGTGCCGCAGTACCCCGTCGCCGTGGCCGCCGTGCTGCGCGCGGGCTTTGTGGTGGTCAACGTGAACCCGCTCTACACCCCGCGCGAACTGGAGCACCAGCTCAAGGACTCAGGCGCCAAGGCCATCGTCATCATCGAGAACTTTGCGGCCACGCTGGAGCAGTGCATTGCGAACACGCCCGTCAAGCATGTGGTGCTGTGCGCCATGGGTGACCAGCTGGGCCTGCTCAAGGGCGCGCTGGTCAACTACGTGGTGCGCAACGTCAAGAAGATGGTGCCCGCCTACAACCTGCCGGGGGCCGTGCGCTTCAACCAGGCCGTGGCCCAGGGCACGCGCGGCACGCTCAAGAAGCCCGACATCAAGCCCGATGACATCGCGCTGCTGCAATACACCGGCGGCACCACGGGCGTGAGCAAGGGCGCCGTGCTGCTGCACCGCAACGTGATCGCCAACGTGCTGCAGTCCGAGGCCTGGAATTCGCCGGTGATGAGCAAGGTGCCTGCGGGCGAGCAGCCCACCAGCGTCTGCGCGCTGCCGCTGTACCACATCTTCGCGTTCACGGTGAACATGATGCTGTCCATGCGCACCGGCGGCAAGACCATCCTGATCCCCAACCCGCGCGACCTGCCTGCGGTGCTCAAGGAACTGTCCAAGCACACCTTCCACAGCTTCCCGGCCGTCAACACGCTGTTCAACGGCCTGGCCAACCACCCCGACTTCCACACCGTCAACTGGAAGAACCTCAAGGTCTCGGTGGGCGGTGGCATGGCCGTGCAGGGCGCCGTGGCCAAGCTCTGGCTGGAGAAGACCGGCTGCCCCATCTGCGAAGGCTACGGCCTGTCGGAAACCAGCCCCTCGACCAGTTGCAACCCCGTGACGGCCACCGAGTACACCGGCACCATCGGTGTGCCGATCCCGGGCACTTACATGAAGCTCATCGACGATGAGGGCCGCGAGATCACCACGCTGGGCGAGCCGGGCGAGATCGCCATCAAGGGCCCGCAGGTGATGGCGGGCTACTGGCAGCGCCCCGACGAAACCGCCAAGGTCATGACCGACGACGGTTACTTCAAGTCCGGCGACATCGGCATCATGGATGCGCGCGGCTTCTTCAAGATCGTGGACCGCAAGAAGGACATGGTGCTGGTCAGCGGCTTCAACGTGTACCCGAACGAAGTCGAGGAAGTGGTGGCCAACTGCCCCGGCGTGCTCGAATGCGCCGTGGTGGGTGTGCCCGACGAAAAGACCGGCGAGGCCGTGAAGCTGGTCATCGTGAAGAAGGACCCGGCGCTCACCGAAGCCCAGGTCAAGGAGTTCTGCCGCCGCGAACTCACGGGCTACAAGCAGCCCAAGGTGATCGAGTTCCGCACCGAACTGCCCAAGACGCCCGTGGGCAAGATCCTGCGCCGCGAGCTGCGCGACAAGAAGTGACAACCCCCGGCGGGCGGCGCGTCGGGCTTTGCGCGCCCCACATTCGACACAGGCGCCTTCGGCTGGTTTTATCGCTGCGCCGCAAGGGGCGGCGGCCGCACGTTGCTCCCCCACCCCGCCGATCCGAAGGTTTTTCGTATGACCACCGCCATCCTCAGCGCCCTGACCGAGGAGCAAGCCAGCCTGGTTGCCCAGCTCGAGCGCCCCCCAGCGCGTGATGCACGCAGGCCGCGCCTTCTGGCGGGGCGAGCTGCACGACCGGCCGGTGGTGCTGGCGCTGTCGGGCATCGGCAAGGTGGCGGCAGCCACCACGGCCACGGCGCTGATCGAGCATTTTGGTGTGGCCCGCATCGTGTTCACCGGGGTGGCCGGGGGCCTGGGGGACGGGGTGAACGTGGGCGACGTGGTGGTGGCGCAGGACTACCTCCAGCACGACATGGACGCCTCGCCCCTGTTCCCGCGCTGGGAGCTGCCGGGCTACGCGCGCAGCCGCCTGGTCTGCGATCTCGCACCTGTCTGCTCTGCTTTGGGAAGCGGCAAGCGATGTGGGTGTGCGGCGCCGGCCATTTGCCTTTGAAAACGGACGTCTGGACGATGGCGCCCGCACCGCGTGCACCACGGCCTGGTGGCCAGCGGCGACCGCTTTGTCTCCACCGCCGACGAAGCCCGGCAGCTGCGCGCAGCACTGCGGCGGGCCGGCCACGACGTGCTGGCCGTGGAAATGGAAGGCGCCGCCGTCGCCCAGGTGTGCCACGACTACGGCATCCCCTTCGCCGCCGCCCGCACCATCTCCGACCGCGCCGACGACACCGCCCACGGCGACTTCGCCCTGTTCGTGCAGACCGTGGCCAGCCGCTATGCCGAGCACATGGTGCTGGCGCTGCTGCAAAAGCTGTGATTTCCCGACATGCACAATTTGGAGCGCGCAGAGCCCGAAGTTGCCCTCAACTGCCAGCGCCACCGCGGAACCGGCTTTGCCGGGCCGCTGGAGGCGTCCCCCCTCGGGGGGGAAGGCGCGCAGCGCCACAGGGGGGCTACTTCAACCAGCCGCGCTTGCGGAAGTACCACATGGGCCCGAGCGCACTGGCCACCATCAGCCCCAGCGCATAGGGGTAGCCCAGTGACCAGTCCAGCTCGGGCATGAACTTGAAGTTCATGCCGTACACGCTGGCGATCAGCGTGGGCGGCAGCAGGGCCACGCTGGCCACCGAGAAGATCTTGATGATCTTGTTCTGGTTGATGTTGATGAAACCGACCGTGGCGTCCATCAGGAAGTTGATCTTGTCGAACAGAAAGGCCGTGTGGTTGTCCAGCGACTCGATGTCGCGCAGGATCTGGCGGGCCTCCTCGAACTGCTCGGAGTTGAGCATCTTGGTGCGCATCATGAAGCTCACCGCGCGGCGCGTGTCCATCACGTTGCGGCGGATGCGGCCGTTCAAGTCTTCCTGGCGGGCGATGGCGGCCAGCACCTCGCCGGCGCGGGTGTCGGTCACGTCGCCGGCCAGCACCTGGTTGCTCACCTTTTCCAGCTCGTCGTAGATGTTTTCGAGCGTGTCGGCCGAATACTCGGCGTCGGCGTCGAACAGCTTGAGCAGCACTTCCTTGGCGTCCTCGATGAGGCCCGGCGCGCGGCGTGCGCGCATGCGCAGCAGGCGGAACACGGGTACGTCTTCGTCGTGGATGGAGAACAGCACGCCCCGGCTCTTGAGGTTGGTGTTGTGCTGGTTCAGGATGAAGGCCACGCGCACCGAGCGCGGGTCTTCGTCGTCGTCGATCAAAAAGTCGCTGCGGATGTGCAGCTCGCCGTTGTCTTCTTCGTAGAAGCGGGCGGACTCCTCGATGTCCTCGTCCATCGCATCCTCGGGGATGGACAGGCCGTAGTGCTGCTTGATCCAGCGTTTTTCTTCGAGCGTGGGGGCTTCCAGGTCCACCCAGATCGGCTGGAAGCTGGTCAGCTCTTCCAGGGACTCGATTTCTTCCTGGAACAGCCGGCCATTGGCGAGCGTAAAGATGTTGAGCATGGGCTCACTCCCTTGTGTGTGGCGTCTGCGGTGGGGGGTCAGGGGTTGCTTTCAACCCCACGGCAGGCCGGGGAGCTGAAAGCTACCAACTCGGGTAGGTTTCCAAGGAGCGTTCTCCGTCAAAAGTGCAAGCGGCGGATTATCGCATTGGGCCGCAGGCGTGTCTGTGACAGCACCGGGCCTGGTTGCGCCTCAGGCTGCTGGGGTGGTTGCGCGCACGGTGGCCAGCGCCCGGCACAGATCGGCCCAGGCGGCGGCCTTGTTGTCCTGCGAGCGCAGCAGGAAAGCCGGGTCGTAGGTGACCACGGCCGGGCAGCCCGCCAGCGTGTGCGGCCCCGCGCGCAGGCGGCCCAGGGGCTCGGTGCTGGCCAGTGCGGCGCGGGCGGCCACATGGCCCAGCACCAGCACCATGGCCGGTTGCAGCACGGTGACGGCCTCGGCCAACTGCCCGGCCACGTCGGCATCACCGCCGTGGCCGCCAGGCGCAATGCGCTGCAGCGCCGCAAGGAACACCCGCGGGTGGCGGTGCAGCTGCATGGCGCGCAGCATGTTGTCCAGCAGCTTGCCAGCATCACCCGACAGTGGCTCGGCGGGCTGGGGGATTTCGGCCACGATGAGCCAGCCGCTGCCCAGGCCTGCCGGCGTGCGCGCCGGGTCTGCCGTGGGATACAGCGCCTGGGGCGCGTGGAGCGAGAGGCCGGTGGCCGCTGCCACAGCGGCCTGGGGCACCGGTGTGCTGGCTGCGGTTGCGCGTGGCGCTGCCGGTGCGGAGGTGTTCGCCTGCGCTGGCTGCGGTGCGGCGGGCGCCGGGGACTGCGGGGCCGGCCGTAGCGCCGTGGCCACTGCTCCGTCGTGGGCGGGCACGGCCCGGGCGGCCGGCGCAGCCACGGAGGCAACGGCGGGCGGGGCCGCAGTGGCTTCACCGGGGGCCCACACGGTCACCCCCATCTCCTGCAGCATGGCGCGCTGGCGCGCATCGAGGGGAAGGCTCATGGGGTGGGGGGGGAGGGGGCGGGCGGGGGGCGGTGGGGTTCTCACAATGCCAGGCTCATGACCACCGCGTCTTCGCGCAGGCCATGGTGGGCCGGGTAGTAGCGCTTGCGCTCACCCACGCGGCGAAAGCCATGGGTTTCATAGATCTGCTGGGCGCGCTGGTTGCTCACACGCACCTCCAGCCACAGCCACTGGGCACCCTTGCCGCGCGACCACAGGGCCAGCGCGTCCAGCAGCACGCGGGCCCAGCCCTGGCGCTGGAACTCGGGCGTGACGGTGAGGTTCAGCAGGTGCACTTCGTCCACCCCCATCATGGCCACGAAGTAGCCCAGCAACTGGTCGCCGCCCATCAGCAACTGGCACTCGTAGCGCGAGGCCATGGCGTCGATGAAGTTGCCCCGCGTCCAGGGGTGGGTGTAGGCGCGCTGCTCCACCTCCAGCACGGCGTCGAGCTGGGACAGCGTGAGGGCTTGCAGTCGCGCCTCGGGGGCATCCGCAGACGGGGTGGGTACGGCGCTCATGGCGAAAGTCGTTGGTTCAGGGGTTGGTCGTAGCGGCCGCCTGGGCAGCGCGCAACGCGTCCCGCTCGGCCGTGGTTTTCGCCACTTTATCGCGGATGTAGCGCGGCAGGGCATCGCTGGCGGGCACGGCCGCCCCGGCGGCCAGCAGGGCCGGCGCCAGGCGCAGCAGCGCGGTGGCCGTGGGCAGGGCCCGCACATGCGTGGCCAGGGGCGCCAGGCGCTCTTCATAGGGGGCCTGCGCATTGCCGGCCACGCTCCAGCCGGCTGGCACTTGCACGGTATCGGGCGCGCCCAGGCCGAAGTCGGCATCGGCCAGCCAGCGGCTCTCGGTGGGCCCCCGCCACATATTCGCAGCGGGCGCTGTAGACCTCGTCCATGCGCGCGTCGAGCACCGCCACCACCTGCGTGCAGCCATGCTGGTGGCGGGCCTCTTCGGCCACGGCCAGCAAGGTGTCCACCGGCAGCACGGGCACGCCCGCACCGCCGCGCGCGCCGAAGGCCAGGCCCTGGGCCACGGCGCAGGCGGTGCGCAGACCGGTGAAGGAGCCTGGGCCCCGGCCGAAGACGATGGCGTCCAGCGTGGCGAACGACAGGCCGGCCTCTGCCAGCAGGCGGTTGATGGCCGGGATCAGCGTGGACGAGGCCAGTGCGCCGCCAGGGCCCGTGTGCTCGCGCACCGCGTCCCCGTGCTGCACTGCAATGGACAGGGTATCGGTGCTGGTATCGAAGGCAAGCAGGTTCATGGCGGTGGCAGGCGGGGAAATCAGGCTGCGGATTTTGGGGCGGCGGTCGGCACAGAGGCGGGCGCGGGGCTCTTGCGCAGCACGCCCAGCAGGATACCCGTGGTCACGAGCGCCAGGCCCGCGCCCAGGTTCCAGTGCATGGGTTCGTCCAGGAGCAGCACCGCGCCGATGGCCGACAGCCCGGGCACCAGCGCCGTGATCATGGTGCTGCGCACGGGGCCGTAGTGCTGGATCATGCGCGTGAACGCAATCCCCGAGATGACCACCGAGCCGCCGCCCTGGAAGACCAACTGGAAGAGGATCTCGCTCCAAGGCGCCTGGCCCAGGTGGCTGGTGACCGCGCCCAGTGCCAGCAGCACCGCGTACACGGGTGCGTACACCAGCAGCGCGAAGGCGGTGATGGCGATGGTGGCCTGCACCGCATCCACGGCCAGGCGCCGCGCCTGCACGCTGTAGGCGGCCCAGCTCGCGGCCGCCAGCATGAAGAGCACGTCGCCCTTCCACACATCGCCGCCCGCAAAGCCGGCCAGCAGGCTGCGCCCGCCCACCAGCAGGTCGCCGGCCACGATGAGCGCCAGGCCCATGGCGCGCAAGGGCGTGATGCGGTCGTGCAGCACGAGCACGGCCAGCAGCGCCGTCCACAGCGGCAGGCTGCCGGGCATGAGCACGGCGGCATGGGTGGCCGGGGCGTGGAAAAAGCCGGCGTAGGCCAGCACGGCGTACAGCACCCCGCCGAAGACGCCCAGCAGGGCCGTGGTGGACAGCGGCAGCGGCGAGATGCCGCCCAGGCTGGAGGCGGGGGCACTGGCGCCCAGCAGCGCACGGCGCCGGCGCACCAGCCACCAGCCCCAGGGCAGCAGCACCACGCTGGCGCCGACGATGCGCAGCAGCGTGATGTCCAGGGGCGTGAGGCTGCGCTGGGCCGAGGCGCGGGCGATCACGATGAAGCTGGTCCAGAGGGTGACGGTCACCAGGGCCGCCAGCAGGCCCATGGCGCGAGGAGAAAGACGCATCCGGGGATTATCGGGCGGCGCCGGGCAGGCCGTGCCGGGGTGGGGGGGCGGGGCGATAGACTCCCCGTCCATGCTGTCCGTACGCCCGTTGACCTGCCTGCCCCTGCCATTCTTTGCGCCAGCGTGGCGCCTTGCCGCCCCGTTGGCGCTGCTGTGGGGCCTGGCGCTTCCCGGTGCCCAGGCCCAGGTGCCCAGCCCTTCGCCGCTGCCGCCCGAGGTGGAGGCCGCGCTCTCCCGTGCCCGCCTGCCACGCGAGGCGCTCTCGGTGCTGGTGGTCGATGCCCAGGGCGGCCCGCGCCAGGCCGCGCGCCTGGCGCACCGCGCCCAGGTGCCGATGAACCCGGCCTCGGTGATGAAGCTGGTCACCACCTACGCGGCGCTCGATCAGTTGGGCCCGGCCTATGCCTGGAACACTCCCGTCTACGTGCAGGGCACGGTGCAGGACGGCAGCCTGCGCGGCAACGTCTACATCCAGGGCCAGGGCGATCCCAAGCTGGTGATGGAGCGGCTGTGGCTGCTGCTGCGCCGCCTGCAGGGCCAGGGCATCCAGGTCATCGTGGGTGACATCGTGCTCGACCGCACGGCCTTCGACGTGCCCGAGCAGGACCCCGGCAGCTTCGACAACGAGCCCCTGCGGCCCTACAACGCCTCGCCCGATGCGCTGCTGGTGAACTACAAGTCCCAGGTCATGACCTTCGTGCCCGATGCCGCCGCCGGTCTGGCGCGCATCCAGTACGACCCCCCGATGGCCGGCGTGCAGCGCCAGACTTCCGTGGCGCTGGCCGCGCCTGGGGCGGACTGCGGCGACTGGCGCGGCGCCTTGAAGGCGGAATTGGCCGACCCCGCGCGCATCGCCTTCCAGGGCGTGTTCCCGGCCAGTTGCGGTGAGCGCGTGTGGCCGATTGCGCCGTCGGACCCGCGCGGCTTTGCGGCGCGCGCGCTGGAGGGCATGTGGCGCGAGCTGGGCGGCAAGCTCACGGGCAGCGTGCGCGACGGCAAGGTGCCGGCTGGCCTGAAGCCCGCCTTCGTGGCCTCCTCGCCCGCGCTGGCCGAGGTGGTGCGCGACGTGAACAAGTACAGCAACAACGTCATGGCACAGCAGGTGTTTCTCACGCTGGCCCTGGGGACGAAGGGGACGCCGGCCACCTTCGACGGGGCGCGCGAGGCCCTGCGCCGCTGGTGGCAACTGCGCTTTGGCGATACCGACCAACCTGTGGCCGACAACGGCGCGGGCCTGTCCCGCGATGCGCGCATCACGGCCCAGGGCCTGGCGCGCATGCTCCAATCGGCCTGGGCTTCGCCAGTGATGCCCGAGCTGGTGTCCTCCCTGCCCATCGCTGGCGTGGATGGCACCCTGCGCCGCAGCCAGGCCCGGGGCGCGGCCCACCTCAAGACCGGCAGCCTGCGCGATGTGATGGCCATTGCCGGCTATGTGCACGGCGCCAGCGGACGGCGCTACGTGCTGGTGGCCATGGTCAACCATGCCAATGCCGGTGCCGCCCGCCCGGTGCTCGATGCGCTGACCGACTGGGCCGCGCGCGACCAGTAGGCGACGGCTTGGGGCACGAACCCGTGTCGCCCAGGCGTCCGCAGGTCCTCGTATTCCCTAATGGCGGCTCTGGCGCTGGTGCGCGCACGATGCGGCGTTACGATCAACCGACCAAACCACATACCTATAGACCGGAGGATGCGCCCATGAAGTATTTTCGCCTGACCTGTGTCGCCGCGGTAGCGGCCCTGCTTGCCGCCTGCGGTGGCTCCGACGACCACGGACGCGGGGACCTGGTGGAGATCCCCACCGTCCTGACCACGCTCACCGCCGACCAGATCGACGCGGGCACCACGTCCAGCGGCTTGCGTGCCATTGCCGGCAAGGCACGCTGCGATGTGAAGGTGGTGGCGATCAACTACTACACGGCAGGCGTCAAGGCCGGCGAGCTCACCAACGCCTCGGGCGTGATGCTGGTGCCCGCGGGCAGTTGCAGCACGGAAAAGACCGCCCTGCTGGCCTACGCCAAGGGCACCGACGTGCAAAAGCCGCGCACCCTGGCCAACCCACAGGACAGCGAGACCTTCCTGCTGGCCGCGATGTACGCCTCGCAGGGCTATGCCGTGGTGGCCACCGACTACCTTGGGTTTGCCAAGTCGGGCTACAGCTACCACCCCTACCTGCATGCCGATTCGGAAGCCACCTCGGTGATCGACTCGGTGCGCGCTGCGCGCAAGGCCGCCGCTTCGGTGGGGGGCAACCTGTCGGGCCGCATTCTGTTCACCGGGTACTCGCAGGGGGGGCATGCGTCCATGGCCGCCCACCGTGCCGCCGAGCGTGACTACGGCAACGAGTTCGACGTGGCGGCTGGTGCCCACCTGGCAGGACCCTACAACCTGTCGGGTTCGCTGCGCATCCCCGATGCGATCGCGGGCGTGCAGTTCTTCGTGCCCTACCTCGTGACGGCCTGGCAGAAGGTCTACGGCAACATCTACAGCGACGTGAAGCTGGCCTTCAAGGCGCCGTACTCGAACTACATCGAGACCCTGCTGCCCAACCCGACGATGAACTACACCACGCTGGTGACCTCGGGCACCTTGCCGGCCGGCACACCCAACCAGGCGCGCGATGCGCTGTTCCAGCCGGCCTTCATTGCCAGCAGCCAGACGAATGCGAACGATCCACTCTATCTGGCAGCGCAGAAGAACGACCTTCTGGGCTGGACGCCCAAGTCGCGCGTGCTGCTGTGCGGTGGCTCGGGCGATCCCACGGTGCCACCTGCCGTGCACCAGCGCGTGATGGCCGCCGATTTCGCCGCACGCGGCGTGACCAACGTGATCTCGGTGGATGTGGACGGTGCCATCCAGACCGCCTTCGGCCCCGGTGGCGCAGCGCCTACCGACCCGACTTCCGCGGCCTTTGCCACCTACTATGGTGCCTACCACGGCACCTATGAGCCACCGTTCTGCCACGCCCAGGCGCGTGCTGCGTTCGACATCATCGTGAAGTAAGCGAGCCGCTGCGCCAACGGCCAAAGCCGACCTCCGGGTCCAATGCCAGTCAGTTAACCCTGACTGGCATTTTTTTTCGTTGGGAATTTGGGAGCACGATTTTTGACAACCCTGGGGAAGCTGCGCTGTGGGTATCCATCAAGCAGGTGGCGCGGATCTGCGGCCAGGGCGAGGGGCCATGCTGGTTGCTGCTGCTGCCCAGTTGCGCGCGATTCTCGGGCGTGTCCGGGGCTGACCAGACCACACCATCCACGGCCAGCACGCGCAGGGGCTGCTTTGCATTCGCCACTGGGCGACTCCAGGCTTGGGTCAGCAAAGAGAACAGCTCAGCCAGGGGGCCTCTCCCAAGCGCTGGCGGACCTGCACGCTGGCTCTCGGCGCGGGAAGTGCTTGCCCATCCAGGCTCAAGTCCAACTGCTGCACTACCTGCCAGAGTGGCCGATCGCGAAACAGTGCCAGTCCGATCACCAGCCACACGGCGTGCTCGGCAGGCAGCTTGCGTCGCCTGATCGAGGCTTTGCCGCTGGCTGCCAGCGCCTGCTCGATCCAGGCGGGGTCTATCAACGCGCTGAGCTCGTCAAGCCGATCTGGAACTCGGGGCAAGGTATCGCGCAGTGCGCGCCGAAGCAGGCTCATCAAGCAAAAAAGGGAACGTGTTGAACACGTTACCTTTTTACTGCATCAGTTGGCCTGGGGGCTTAACGGCCTGGGTGCTTAACTGACTGGCATTGACCCCATGGGTCGGCCTTTTTTGTGGGCCAGGCCCGGCAGAAACCCGCTTACCAGCGCGCGCGCAGGCGGTCGTAGGCGTAGTTGCCGAACTGGCGGTGGGCGTTGGGCGTCAGGTAGACGCTGTCGGCGAACACGTAGGCATCCTGGTTGGCACCCGTGAGGAGGGTCGAGGTCGTGCACAGGGCCGAGTTGACCTGGCCGGCGCCGATGCCGATGCCGTTGGTGGTGTCCAGCGAGGTGCACACGGGCGTGGTGGCGTTGTTGAAACCGTAGTTGGCAGGGGTGCCGACATACAGGTTCACATAGTAGGCCGAGTCCACGTAGAGTACATTGGCACCGAGGTCGACAATGCTCACCAGCAGGCCTTCGTTGAAACGGCTGCTGGCATCGCTGAGCAGGGCTTCGCGGTTGATGGTCTTGGCCCAGGGCGTCTTGCCCAGGTCATAGGTGCCGGTGACGACCACGTTCTTGGCGCCCGCGGCGACCAGGCGGCGCACCTGGGTGGCCAGGTCCTGCCCAGCCTTGCGCGCAGCAGCCACCATGTCGGTGGTGCTCTGGGTGCCGGCCGTCACGGCGGCCATGCCGGCGATCACATCGCTCGGGCCCCCGTTGATGACGATCAGGTCGTTCGTGGCAACGCCGCCGGCGGCCAGGAAGGCGTCGATCTGCTCCGTTACCGTGGGCGTGGTCGCCACGCCGGCGGCATCGGGCTTGATCGCCACGCGCGCGTTGCCCACGGCGTAGCTGCGGCCGCCAGCAGCGGACGATGCGGCCAGGGTCTTGCCGTAACGCGATGCGATCTGCAGCGTCCAGTTGTTCACGCTGCCATCGTTGACCGAGTAGCGCGTTCCCTTCTGGCCGATGTCGTTGTAAGCGTCGCCAAAGGCCACCAGGCGTTCAGGGTTGAAAGCCGACTCCGTCGTGCTCGAACCGCAGGCCGCAAGCAGTGTGGCCGACGCGCATGCGGCCACCAGTACGGTGCGGCGCATCCAATTTGCTGCCATGTATTTCTCCAGAAAATGGGGGGTTAGTTTAACGACGCCATGTCAAGCCATGTAAAGCATTGTCACAGTGCGGCCATATTGGTACTCAGGCTGCCGCAGCGCGCTGCAGGCGGTCGCGCACGCCCTCCCATTCCGGGGTGGGAGGCGGAGCTTCGATCCAGATCAGCTTGACCCCGGCATCGTCGAAGCTGCGCAGCACGGCAAACAGCTGCTGGGCCGTGGCAGACGCATCATCGGGCATGCGGCGCATGAGCAGCCTGGACGAGCGCGTGCGCAGCGCCGCGCGGGCATAGATGGCCATGTGGGCGGCATCGGCGCCGAGCAGGTCCAGGCCTGTCTGCAGGGCCTTGGCATCCATCAGCCGCACCTTGGCGTTGGGGGCGTAGTGGGCTTCCAGCGTGCCCGAGGCGCGCGGCGTGTGCTCGGGCAGGTCTTCCTTGGACAGCGGAGCGATGCCGCAGGCGCGGGTGATCTGCGCGCGCGCGATGGCCCCCGGGCGCAGCAGCACCGGCGTGCCACGCGTGCAGTCGACGATGGTCGACTCGATCCCCACCCCGCAGGGGCCGCCGTCGAGCACCAGCAAGTCCTCCCCCAGCTCGTCGGCGACATGCCGGGCGGTGGTGGGGCTCACGCGGCCGAAGCGGTTGGCGCTGGGCGCTGCCACGCCCCATACGGGCGGGCCACCAAGTTCGCCACCATCGCCGGGGGCCGCACACGCGGCCAGCAAGGCATGTGCCACGGGATGGGCCGGGCAACGCAGGCCCACGCTGTCCTGGCCACCGGTGGCGGCCGTTGCCACGCCGGGGCGGCGCGGCAGGATGATGGTCAGCGGCCCGGGCCAGAATGCGTCGACCAGGGCCTGCGCAAAGGCCGGCACCTCGCTGGCGAAATGGGCAATGCCCGAGGCATCTGCCACATGCACGATCAGCGGGTGGTCGCTGGGCCGGCCCTTGGCCGCAAAGATCTGGGCCACGGCGGCATCGCTGCTGGCATCTGCCGCGAGGCCATACACCGTTTCGGTGGGCAGGCCCAGCAGGGCGCCACTGCGCACCGCACGGGCGGCAGCGGCGATGGATTCGGGCTGGGTGCCGTCAAGAATCATGGCATGCGGTCCGGGGCCGGTTCAGAACGCCGCAATGCCCAGCAGGGCAGCCGCCTTGAGGGCGGTGGCGCGTGCCGCATCGGCGCTGTCGGCCGTGATGTTCAGGTGCCCCATCTTGCGTCCGGGCTTGGCGTCGCGCTTGCCGTACAGGTGCAGATGGGTGCCGGGCAGGGCCAGGATTTCAGCCCAGGGTGGGGTCTGCCCGCTGCCGTCGGCGGCGAACCACAGGTCGCCCAGCAGGTTGAGCATGACGGCCGGGCTGTGCTGGCGCGGCTGTGTGAGTGGCAGGCCGGCCATGGTGCGCACCTGCAGTTCGAACTGCGAGACATCGCAGGCGTTCTGGCTGTAGTGGCCGCTGTTGTGCGGGCGCGGGGCGATCTCGTTGACCACCAGGCTGCCGTCCTGCAGCACGAAGAACTCCACACACAGCACGCCCACGTACGACAGGCCGGTGGCAATCGAGATGGCACCCGCAATGGCCTGGCGCGCCAAGGTATCGGGCAGGTTGCCGGCATGCACCTCGGTCACGGCCAGAATGCCGTCGCGGTGCAGGTTGCGCTGCACCGGCAGGTGAACGCAGGCGCCATCGGCCCCGCGCGCGACGATGACCGAGCATTCGAGCGCCAGCGGCAGCATCTTTTCGAGCACGCAGGCCACCTGGCCCACCGAATCCCAGGCGGCCGCGAGTTCGGCGGCGGTCCTCACCCGCACCTGGCCCTTGCCGTCGTAGCCCATGCGGGCGGTCTTGAGGATCCCGGGCAAGAGGTCGGCTTGGACGGCCGCCAGTTGCGCGGCCGTCTCGATCACCGCATAGGGGGCGCAGGGCACGCCGCAGCGCACGAAATGGGCTTTTTCCTGCGCGCGGTCCTGCGCCACAGCCACGGCACCCGCAGCGGGCGACACCGGGCGCAGCGCGCCCAGGGCCGCGAGGGCGGTGGCGGGCACGTTCTCGAACTCGGTGGTCACGGCATCGGCCACGCGGGCCAGCTCAGCCAGGCCGGCGGCGTCCTCGTAGCCGGTCTGGATATGGTGGTGGCTCACCAGCCCGGCGGGACTGGTCGGATCGGCGTCGAGCACAGCCGTGAAATAGCCCATGGCCTGGGCCGTGTGCACGAACATGCGGCCCAACTGGCCACCGCCGAGCACGCCGAGCGTGGCGCCCGGCAGGAGAGGTGCAGTCAGTGTGCTCATGCAGCAGCCGGTGGCAAGGCCATGTTGCGGGCGACCTCGGTCTGCTCGGCGCGGAAGGCTTCCAGGCGCTGGCGCAGCTCCGGGTTTTCGCTGGCCAGCAAGGCCACTGCGAACAGGGCGGCATTGGCGGCACCAGCCGTGCCGATGGCGAAGGTCGCCACGGGGATGCCCTTGGGCATCTGCACGATGCTGTGCAGCGAGTCCACGCCCTGCAGGTGGCGGCTGGCCACGGGCACGCCCAGCACGGGCACGGTGGTCTTGGCGGCGATCATACCGGGCAGGTGCGCTGCGCCGCCCGCACCGGCGATGATGGCCTTGAGGCCCCGGCCGACAGCGGCTTCGGCATAGGCGAACATGTCATCGGGCATGCGGTGCGCCGACACCACGCGTGCCTCGTGGGAAATGCCGAATTGCTCAAGAATCTGCACTGCATGCTGCATGGTCTCCCAGTCGCTGCTGGAGCCCATGACCACGCCGATCTGGATGGGTTTCATGGTGTGTGTGGGGGCGCTGCGGCGGACTCCGGTCTGCCGCAGTGCTGTAGGTGGAACCCCCGATTTTACGATTTGCGATGGCCCCCCTGCCACGGGGTTGTTTCAATGCGCCAAAATAGCGCCAACTTGCTTCACCGGCCCTGGGCCCCCGACCATGATTGATGTCACCGTAGAAAATTTTGAAGCCGAGGTGATTGCCGCCTCGATGGACGTGCCCGTGCTGGTGGATTTCTGGGCGCCCTGGTGTGGCCCCTGCAAGTCGCTCGGTCCGGTGCTGGAGAAGCTGGAGACCGAGTACGACGGCCGCTTCAAGCTGGCCAAGATCGATTCCGACCAGGAGCAGCAGCTCGCCGGCATGTTCGGCATCCGCAGCATTCCCACCTGCGTGCTGCTCATGAACGGCCAGCCCGTGGACGGTTTCATGGGCGCCCTGCCCGAAGGCCAGGTGCGCGAATTCCTCGACAAGCATGTGCCCACGGCCGAGGTCCTGGAAGCCGAGGAGCAGGAGGAAGAAGCCCTGGACGCCCTGGCCGAAGGCGATACCGGCACCGCGCTGGAGAAGCTGCAGCACGCCGTGGCCACCGACCCGGGCAATGACGACGCACGCTTCGACTACGTCAAGCTGCTGCTGCAACTGGGCCGCGACGACGACGCCAAGGTGGCCTTCGCCCCGGTGATCGCCAAGGCCCCGAATTCGCGCAAGATCGCCGCGCTCAAGGTCTGGATGGACGCCATCGATACCGTGGCGACCACCGAGGGCGCGGGCGACACGGCTGCGTTCGACGCGAAGATCGCGGCCAACAAGCGCGACTTCGACGCCCGCCTGGCGCAGGCGCGCTGGCTCATCACCGAACAGCGCTGGACGGATGCCATGGACGAGCTGCTCGAGATCCTCATGCGCGACAAGGCCTGGGGTGAAGAGGTGGCGCGCAAGACTTACGTCGCCATCCTGGAGATCATCGAGCAGCCCAAGGCCAAGGTGGCCGACGGCCAGATCCCGCCCGATGACCCGGTGGTGGCCACGTACCGCCGCCGCCTGTCGAGCGTCGTGCTCAGCTGACCGGCACCCTGCAACGCAAAAGGCTCCCTCGGGAGCCTTTTGCGTTGCAGGGACCGGGGAATCAGCCGATCAGACGTTCCAGCGCCTCGCGGTACTTGGCTGCGGTCTTCTCGATCACCTCGCGCGGCAGGCGCGGCGAGGGCGGGGTCTTGTCCCAGGGCTTGCCGTTGACCTGGGCCTGCTCCAGCCAGTCGCGTACGAACTGCTTGTCGTAGCTCGGCGGGTTCTGGCCGGCTGCCAGCGCGGCTTCGTAGCCTTCCACGGGCCAGTAGCGCGAGCTGTCGGGCGTGAGCACTTCGTCCATCAGCACCAGGGTGCCGTCGGGCGCCAGGCCGAACTCGAATTTCGTGTCGGCAATGATCATGCCCTTGGCGAGCGCGATCTCGGCGGCGGCCTGGTAGATGGCGATGCTCAGGTCGCGGATCTGCGTGGCCAGGGGCAGGCCGATCATCTCCACGGTGCGCTCGAAGGTGATGTTCTCGTCGTGCTCGCCGGCTGCGGCCTTGGCGGCCGGCGTGTAGATGGGCGCCGGCAGCTTGGCCGCATTGGTCAGGCCCTCGGGCAGCGGCACGCCACAGACCGAGCGCGATTCCTGGTATTCCTTCCAGCCGCTGCCGGCCAGGTAGCCGCGCACCACGGCCTCGACCGGGATGGGCTTGAGGCGCTGCACCAGCATCGACCGGCCGCGGATCTGCTCGGCTTCTGCGGGCGTCACCACGCTCTCGGGGGCGTCGCCCGTCAGGTGGTTGGGGCAGATATGGCCGAGCTTGTCGAACCAGAACAGCGCCATCTGCGTGAGCAACTCGCCCTTGCCGGGGATGGGTTCGCCCATGATCACGTCGAAGGCCGAGAGGCGGTCGCTGGCCACCATCAGGATGCGGTCGTCGCCCACGGCGTAGTTGTCGCGCACCTTGCCGCGCGCCAGCAGCGGCAGCGAGGTCAGGGCGGAGGTGTGCAGGGCGTTGGAGCTGGGCTGGGTCATGGTGTCGGTGTGGGGCAGTCGGTATCCGCTGCAGGCAGGCCTTGGGGAAAGGGGTGAGGGCGCGCACCCGCGCGGCCACATTCTGTGCAATCCGGGATTTTACGCGCCGGGGCGGGCGGTCCGGTCGGGCAGGGGCTTGTGGCACATCCCGAGGGGCGGCACACTGCCGGGCTTGCTTTCACCACGCCCTTGCCGGCAATCCCCCCCGTGCCCACTTCCCATCCCCTCACTCCCCGCCGCGAACTGTGGCTGCTGTTGACACTGGCGGGCGTGCAGTTCACCCACATCCTGGATTTCATGATCATGATGCCGCTGGGCCCACAGCTCACGCGGATCTTCTCCATCAGCGATGCGCAGTTCGGCCTGCTGGTGTCGGCGTACACCCTCTCGGCCGGTGTCTCGGGGCTGCTGGCCTCCACCTACATCGACCGCTTTGGCCGCAAGCGGCTGCTGCTGGCGCTGTACGCGCTGTTCGGCCTGGCCACGCTGGCCTGCGGCCTGGCGCCCACCTATGCCACGCTGATGGTGGCGCGGGTGCTGGCCGGCATGTTCGGCGGCGTGCTCTCGGCCCTGTGCCAGACCATCGTGGCCGATGTCATCCCCTTCGAACGGCGCGGGCGCGCCATGGGTATCGTCATGACCTCGTTCTCGGTGTCCACGGTGGCCGGGGTGCCGCTGGGGCTGGTGTTCGCCGAGTACGGAGGCTGGCACATGCCGTTCTTCGCCATCGCCGCCATGTGCCTGCTGCTGCTGGTGTTTGCCGCGCGTGCGCTGCCCACGATGAACGCCCACCTGGCCGCAGGCCAGCAGCGCACGGCGCTGGGCGGCATTGCCGAGGTGCTCCGGGACGCCAACCACCGGCAGGCCTTCCTGTTCTCGGGCCTGCTGATGTTCACCGGTTTCACGGTGATCCCCTACATCACCATCTACATGCAGGCCAATGCCGGCGTGCGCACCGACCAGGTGCCGCTGATCTACCTGTGCGGCGGGGTGGTGACCCTGTTCACCGCGCGCCTGTTCGGGCGCCTGACGGATGCGCGCGGCAAGGTGGCCACCTTCCGCTGGCTGGCGCTGGCGGTCGGGCCCTGCCTGCTGGGCATCACGCTGGTGCATGGGGTGCCGCTGTGGACCGTGCTGATCGTGTCCACGCTGATGTTCGCCTTCATGAGCGGGCGCATGATTCCCGGCATGGCCATCATCACCTCGGCCGCCAATCCGCAACTGCGCGGCACCTTCATGACGCTCAATGCGTCGGTGCAGTCGGCGGCCATGGGGGTGGCGTCACTGGTGGGAGGGGTGCTGATCAGCCGCGATGCACAGGGCCTGGTGCAGGGCTACTGGATGGCGGCCGTGGTGGGCATCGTTGCCAGCGTGCTGTCCATCGTGGTGGTGGGGCGGCTGGTGCTGCATGGCGCAGCGCCGGCGACTGCAGCAAAGGCCTGAATCGCGTGGCGAAAGAGGTGGGGCTCCCCGCCAACTCAGCCATTGTGCGCCCTTTTCGGGCCGCTGGCACCTCGTCGGGCATAACCCAGCGGGCAGGGGCGGTATGGGATTGCATTTCGATGACAGCAGGGGCATAGTGAACCCGTCAATGGATGCATCCAAGTTCGCCGGGCCGCACCTCTGATCCAGGGCGGCATTTGTTCCACCGAGAGCCACAGGAGACTTATTTATGAACTTGACGATCAGCGGTCACCACCTCGAAGTTACCCCAGCCCTGCGCAGTTATGTGACCACCAAGCTGGACCGGATCAATCGCCATTTCGACCAGGTAGTAGACGTCAAGGTGCTGCTGACAGTAGAGAAGCAAAAGGAAAAGGAAAAGCGCCAGCGAGCGGAATGCAATATCCATGTGAAAGGCAACGACCTGTTTGCCGAAAGCTCCCACTCCGACCTGTATGCTGCGGTGGATGAGCTGGTCGACAAGATGGACCGCCAGGTGGTGCGCCACAAGGACCGCCTGCAGGACCACCACCACGAAGCTGCCAAGCGCGAAATGCACGCATGAGCGTTGCATAGCGGGCCACAGCAACCGCCCCTGGAGGCGGTTTTTTTGTGGCCCCTTGTAAATTGCTCAGGGTTACTGCCAATATGTGCATAATTGTTACCTCTGACCATGAACCGACTCGCCTCCATCCTGCCTCCCGCCCAAGTGCTTGTGAGCGTGGACTCCACCAGCAAGAAGCGTGCTTTCGAAGAGGCGGGTCTGCTGTTCGAGAGCCAGCACGGGCTCTCGCGTGCCCTGATCACCGACAGCCTCTTCGCGCGCGAGCGCCTGGGCTCCACGGGTCTGGGCCATGGCGTGGCCATCCCGCATGGCCGCATCAAGGGCCTCAAGGCCCCCATGGCTGCGGTGTTCCAGCTCGCACATCCCATCGGTTTCGATGCCCCGGACGAAATGCCGGTGGCTCTGTTGATCTTTCTGCTGGTGCCCGAGGCGGCCACCCAGAAGCACCTGGAGATTCTCTCGGAGATCGCCGAACTGCTGAGCGACTCGGTGCTGCGCGAAAAGCTCAAGGCCAGCACCGATGCGGCCGAGCTGCACGGCATGATCGCCGGCTGGCAGTCCACCCAGGCCGCCTGAGCCCGTCGGCACCGCGCATCCCCCGCCGCCAGCCGTGAAACCCAATGTTGTCAGCGCCGACGTCCTGTTCGAGGAGTTCCGCGGCCCCCTGAAATGGGAATGGGTCGCGGGCCTGGGTGCCTCCGAGCGCCGCTTCGACGAAGTCGCCGTGCGCTCTGCGCGTTCAGGGGCGGACCTGGTCGGCTACCTCAACTACATCCATCCCTACCGGGTGCAGATCCTCGGTGAGCGCGAAATCGCCTACCTGAGCAGTGCCTCGCCCGACGATTGCAAGCGGCGCATCGCCCGCATCGTGACGCTGGAGCCGCCGGTGCTGGTGCTGGCCGACAACCAGACCGCACCCGATGCGCTGGTATCGATGTGCGAGCGCGCGCAGATCCCGATGTTCTCCACGCACGAGTCCTCGGCCTTCGTGATCGACGTGCTGCGGGCCTACCTGTCCAAGCACTTTGCCGACCGCACGACCATGCACGGCGTGTTCATGGACATCCTGGGCCTGGGCGTGATGATCACCGGCGAGTCGGGCCTGGGCAAGAGCGAACTCGGCCTGGAGCTGATCTCGCGCGGCAACGGCCTGGTGGCCGACGATGCGGTGGACCTGTTTCGCATCAACCAGACCACCATCGAGGGCAAGTGCCCCGAGTTGCTGCAGAACCTGCTCGAAGTGCGTGGCATCGGCCTTTTGGACATCCGCGCCATCTTTGGCGAGACGGCCGTGCGCCGCAAGATGCGCCTCAAACTCATCGTGCACCTGGTGCGCAAGGAAACGCTGGAGCGCGACTACGAGCGCCTGCCCTACGAGCCGCTCACGCAGGACGTGCTCGGCGTGCCGGTGCTCAAGGTGGTGATCCAGGTGGTGGCCGGCCGCAACATCGCCGTGCTGGTCGAGGCGGCCGTGCGCAATACCATCCTGCAGCTGCGCGGAATCGACACCTACCAGGAGTTCGTCGAGCGCCACCGCCGCGCCATGGAGCGCGACACCGGCGGATAATTGGCCACCCCCTGAGTCGCTTCGCGCCTTCCCCCTTGGAGGGGGACGCCGCCCCTGCGGCGGGGCGGCCCTTGCACGGCGGCGCTGGCCTGTGCCGTGCCAGTTTCACCTGCCGAGCGGCGTACTCAGAAGGGTGTTCAGTTGGCCTTCGCTGCGCACGACGCGCACTGGCCGTAGAGCGCCATGGTGTGGTCCTGCACCAGCCAGCCCTTGGCCTTGGCCACGATCTGCTGGCGCTTTTCGATCTCGGGGTCGTAGAACTCCTCCACCTTGCCGCAGGACGTGCAGACGAAGTGGTCGTGGTGCTGCCCCTCGTTGAGCTCGTACACCGCCTTGCCGCTCTCGAAGTTGCTGCGGATCAGGATGCCCGCCTGCTCGAACTGGGTGAGCACGCGGTACACGGTGGCCAGGCCAATGTCCGAGCGCTCTTCCAGCAGCACGCGGAACACGTCTTCCGCCGTCATGTGGCGCTGCGTGCCCTTCTGGAAGATCTCCATGATCTTCAGGCGCGGCAGGGTTGCCTTGAGGCCGGTGCTTTTGAGTTCGTCGATATTGGTCATGGATTGGTCCTGGTTGCCGGTGGCCCGGGAAGGGGAGAGAGGCTGCCGCTACAATGGTTTGATCATATCCTCTGCTCTTTCCCCCATGCCAGTCAAAGCCCGTATCAATGCCCGCCTGGGCTGGATCCTGTTGGTGGGTGCCGCCATCGGTACCCTGGCGGGGTGCGGCAGCCTGGACGGCGCCAGCCGCCGCCTGGCCACCGTGGTCACGCCGTACAAGATCGACGTCGTGCAGGGCAACTTCGTCTCGCGCGAACAGGTCGAGGC
The DNA here is from genome assembly GCF_034519795.1 of Acidovorax sp. Classification (GTDB taxonomy): domain Bacteria; phylum Pseudomonadota; class Gammaproteobacteria; order Burkholderiales; family Burkholderiaceae_C; genus Acidovorax. The sequence goes on along the minus strand of NZ_JAXHOB010000006.1, from coordinate 20,587 downwards.
CTTGAAGCCCGGCATGAGCCGCCAGCAGGTGCGTGAAATCCTGGGCACCCCCCTGGTGACCAGCCTGTTCCATGCCAACCGCTGGGAATACGTCTTCACCTTGAAGAAACCATCGGCCGAACTGCAGACCCGCAAGCTCACCGTGTTCTTCGAGGGCGATGTGCTGGCCCGCTCGGAAGGTGACGAAATGCCCTCCGAGGCCGAATTCGTGGCCTCGCTGGACGGTGGCCGTGCTGGCAAGGGCAAGGTGCCCGTGCTCGAAGCCACGCAGGACCAGCTCGCACGCTTCCCCGCACGCAAGGCCGAAACCCCTGCCGAGAAGGCGGCCGACGCCGCTCCGCAGGAAATGGCGCCGACCCGCTACCCGCCCCTCGAAGCGCCCGGGCGCTGACCGGGCGGCCCCCCATGGGGGCTATTTTTTCATCGTCACCCATTAGCGAATCCAGGAATCACATGGCAGGGAATACATCGACAGCCCCCACCCCCGTGCGCGTGGCCGTTGCCGGCGCATCGGGCCGCATGGGCCGCATGCTCATCGAGGCCGTGCGTGCCACCGATGACTGCGTGCTTGCCGGCGCTCTGGACGTGGCCGCCAGCCCCGGCATCGGCTCGGATGCCACCGCCTTCCTCGGCCATGCCAGCGGCGTGGCCATCACCTCCGACCTGCGGGTGGGCCTGCAGAACGCCGACGTCCTGATCGACTTCACCCGCCCCGAAGGCACCTTGGCCCACCTGGCCGTGTGCGCCGAACTGGGCGTGAAGATGGTCATCGGCACCACCGGGTTCTCCGACGAGCAGAAGGCCGAGATCGCGGCGCTGGCGCAGCGCACGGCCGTGGTCATGGCACCCAACATGAGCGTGGGCGTCAACGTCACCCTCAAGTTGCTGGAAATGGCCGCCAAGGCCATGGCCACCGGCTACGACATCGAGATCATCGAGGCCCACCACCGCCACAAGGTGGATGCGCCCTCGGGCACTGCGCTCAAGATGGGCGAAGTGATCGCCGAGGCGATGGGCCGCGACCTCAAGGAATGCGCCGTGTACGCCCGCGAGGGCATCACCGGGGAGCGCGATCCGTCGAGCATCGGCTTTGCGGCCATCCGCGGTGGCGACATCGTGGGCGACCACACGGTGCTGTTCGCCGGCATCGGCGAGCGCATCGAGATCACGCACAAGTCGTCCAGCCGCACCACCTATGCCCAGGGCAGCCTGCGCGCCGTGCGTTACCTGGCGGCACACAAGACCGGTTTGCACGACATGTTCGACGTGCTGAACCTGAAGTAGGCACACAGGCCGTTCACGCGCATGGACGCATTCCACTGGTGGCGCCAGGGCGACGCGGTGACACAGGGCACGGCCCTGCTGCTGCTGGGGATGTCTGTCGCCAGTTGGGTGGTGATCGTCTGGAAGCTGCGCCTCTTGCGCCGCGCCCGTGCCGACGTGGCGCGCTGCGTGGCCGCCGTCTGGCAGGCCCCGTCGCTGCCGGAGGCCGCGCTGCGCCTGCAGGGCTTTGACCGGCTGGCCCTGGTGCTGCCCATGGTGGCCGCCGTCAACAGCGTGGCCGACCAGGCATCTCCCACGGCCCTGGCTTGCATGGGCGGCCTGTCCCAGCGCCTCACACGCGTGCTGCGCGACGCCCTGCACGCCGTATTGGGCCGCCTGCAGTTCGGCCAAGTGTTGCTGGCCACCGTGGGCTCCACGGCGCCGTTCGTGGGGTTGCTGGGCACGGTCTGGGGCATCTACCATGCGCTGTCGGCCATGGCCGGCGCCGGGCAGATCACGATCGACCGCGTCGCCGGCCCCGTGGGCGAAGCCCTGGTCATGACCGCCGCCGGCCTGGCCGTGGCCATTCCGGCCGTGCTGGCCTACAACGTCTGCGGGCGCCTGATCGGGCGCATCGAAGCCGACCTGGAAGGCTTTGCGCGCGATCTGCGCGAGCTGCGCATCGACACGGCTGCCGGGGGCGCCCCGCAGGGTGGGATTTCCCGCCCGGGAGGCGGGGAATGAGCTTCGGCAGACTGGAGCGTACGCCGGACTCCCAACCCATGAGCGACATCAACATGACGCCGCTGGTCGACGTGATGCTGGTGCTGGTGGTGATCTTCATCCTCACCGCGCCGCTCATGGCCAGCGCCATCCGCCTGGACCTGCCGCGCGCCGAGGGCACTGCCTCCGGTGCGCCCGCCAGGGCCCTGACCCTGGTGGTGGACCGTACCGGCCAGGCCTACCTCGATGACCAGCCGCTGGCGCAGGCCGCGCTGGCCGAGCGCCTGCAGCGCATCGGTGCTGCAGCGCCCGACACCGAAGTGCAGCTGCGCGCCGACGCCGCCGTGCCCTATGGCCGCATCGTCGAAATCATGGGCGCGGCCCATGCCGCAGGCCTGCAGCGCATCGGTTTCGTGGCCGATCCGCAGGCCGCCGCCGCAGCCCCGAACAAGCCCTGAAACCCGGCGTGCCGGGCCCGCCACCGCGGTGGCTCGCCCGACAGCCTAAAATCCGCGCAGCGCAGTCCTGTGGCTGCACCATCCTGACCCGAGCCTCCATGCAAGACAAATACTCTCCCCAAGAGGTTGAGCGCGCCGCGCAAGACCACTGGACCGCCCGCGATGCCTACCGCGTGGTCGAAGACGCGAACAAGAAGAAGTTCTACGCCTGCTCGATGCTGCCCTACCCCAGCGGCAAGTTGCACATGGGCCATGTGCGCAACTACACCATCAACGACATGCTCACGCGCTACCTGCGCATGAACGGCCACAACGTGCTCATGCCCATGGGTTGGGACGCATTCGGCCTGCCGGCCGAGAACGCGGCGCTCAAGAACGGCGTGCCGCCCGCCAAGTGGACGTACGAGAACATCGCGTACATGAAGACGCAGATGCAGGCCATGGGCCTGGCCATCGACTGGTCGCGCGAAGTCGCCACCTGCGACCCCGAGTACTACCGCTGGAACCAGTGGCTGTTCCTGAAGATGCTGGACAAGGGCATCGCCTACCGCAAGACCCAGGTCGTGAACTGGGACCCGGTGGACCAGACCGTGCTGGCCAACGAGCAGGTCATCGACGGCAAGGGCTGGCGCACCGGCGCCACGGTGGAAAAGCGCGAGATCCCCGGCTACTACCTGAAGATCACCGACTACGCCGAAGAACTGCTGGACTTCGTCACCGGCGACAAGCTGCCCGGCTGGCCCGAGCGCGTCAAGCTCATGCAGGAGAACTGGATCGGCAAGAGCGAAGGCGTGCGCTTCGCCTTCCCGCACGACATCCGCGGTGACGATGGCGCGCTGATCGGCGATGGCCGCATGTACGTCTTCACCACGCGTGCCGACACCATCATGGGCGTGACCTTCTGCGCCGTAGCGCCCGAGCACCCGCTCGCCGCCCATGCGGCACGCGGCAACCCGGCGCTGGCGGCCTTCATCGAGGAATGCAAGAGCGGCGGCACGACCGAGGCCGAACTGGCCACGCAGGAAAAGAAGGGCCAGCCCACGGGTCTGTTCGTCACCCACCCCATCACCGAGGAGCAGATCCCGGTGTGGGTGGGCAATTACGTGCTCATGGGCTATGGCGACGGTGCCGTGATGGGCGTGCCGGCGCACGACGAGCGCGACTTCGCCTTCGCCCTCAAGTACGACCTGGAAATCAAGCAGGTGGTGCTGGTGGACGGCGAGCACTTCAACTACCACCAGTGGAACGACTGGTATGGCGACAAGCAGCGCGGTGTGACCATCAACTCCGACAGCTTCAGCGGCATGGGCTACAAGGAGGCCGTGGCCGCCGTGGCCCACGCGCTGCAGGCCAAGGGCCTGGGCGAGACCAAGACCACCTGGCGCCTGCGCGACTGGGGCGTTTCGCGCCAGCGCTACTGGGGCACGCCGATTCCCATCATCCATTGCGAAGAGCACGGCGCCGTGCCGGTGCCCGAGAAGGACCTGCCGGTGGTGCTGCCCACCGACTGCGTGCCCGATGGCTCGGGCAACCCGCTGCACAAGCACGAGGGCTTTCACGCCGGCGTGGTCTGCCCCGTCTGCGGCAAGGCCGCGCGGCGCGAGACCGACACCATGGACACCTTCGTGGACAGCTCCTGGTACTTCATGCGCTACTGCGACCCGAAGAACAATGACGCCATGGTGGCCGACGGCACGGCCTACTGGATGCGCGATCAGAAAGTCGCGACCGGTGGTGCCGGCATGGACCAGTACATCGGCGGTATCGAGCATGCCATCCTGCACCTGCTGTATGCACGCTTCTGGACCAAGGTCATGCGCGACCTGGGCCTGGTGACGGTGGACGAACCGTTTGCCCACCTGCTCACGCAGGGCATGGTGCTCAACCACATCTACTTCACGCGCGACGAGAAGGGTGGCAAGAGCTACTTCCCGCCCGAGGGCGTGACCCCCGTGCTGGATGCCCAGGGCCGCATCACCGGCGGCAAGCTGAACGAGGCCGAGGGCCGGTTCGCGCAAGGCCTGCTGCTGGAATACGGCGGCGTCGGCAAGATGGGCAAGACCGAGCGCAACGGTGTCGATCCGCAGGACCTGATCGCCAGGTACGGTGCCGACACCGCCCGCCTGTACACCATGTTCACGGCCCCGCCCGAAGCCACGCTGGAGTGGAACGATGCCGCCGTGGAAGGCAGCTACCGCTTTCTGCGCCGCGTGTGGAACTTCGGCTTCAAGCTCGCGGCCATCGACCGGGATGCGACGCTGGCCAGCGTGGCCGGGGCCACCAGCCTGGCCGACGTGCAGTTCGGCAAGGAGGCCAAGGCCCTGCGCCTGGAGATCCACACCGTGCTCAAGCAGGTGGACTACGACTACCAGCGCATGCAGTACAACACGGTGGTCTCGGGCGCGATGAAGATGATCAACGCGCTCGAGGACTTCAAGGCCACCGACTCGGCCGGCGCCCAGGTGGCGTTGATCGAGGGCTTCGGCATCCTGCTGCGCAGCCTGTACCCTGCCACGCCGCACATCGCCCACACGCTGTGGACCACGCTGGGCTATGCCGGCGCCCTCGGCGAACTGCTCGATGCGCCCTGGCCCCAGGTGGATGCCGGCGCGCTGGTGCAGGACGAGATCGAGCTCATGCTCCAGGTCAACGGCAAGCTGCGCGGCTCCATCCTTGTGCCGGCCCAGGCCGACAAGGCCGAGATCGAGCGTGTTGCGCTGGCCAGCGAAGCCTTTGTCGCCCAGGCCGCCGGGGCTGTGCCCAAGCGCGTGATCGTGGTGCCGGGGCGCCTGGTGAACGTGGTGGTGTGAGCATGATGAACAAGCGCACCCTGCTCACGCTCGCACCTGCCGCGCTGCTCGCGGCCTGCGGCTTCCGCCTGCGCGGAGTGCCCGAGTTCTCGTTCGATACGCTGTTCATCGCCGCGCCTCCCAGCTCGACGCTGGCGCGCGAGCTGCAGCGCACGCTGGATGGGTCCGGCTCCAAGCTCACGGTGCTGCGCGACATGGCCGACCTGCCCAAGGCCCAGGTCGGGCTGGAGCTGTTGTCCGAGCAGCGCGAGCGCGTGGTCGTGGGGCAGAACGCCTCGGGCCAGGTGCGCGAACTGCAGCTGCGGCTGCGCGTGAAGTTCCGGGTGCGCGGTGCCAATGGCGCCGAGCTCATGCCCGAGACCGAGCTGCTGCAGCAGCGCGACATCAGCTACAACGAAACCATCGCCCTGGCCAAGGAGGCCGAAGAGGCCCTGCTGTACCGCAACATGCAGACCGACATCGTGCAGCAGCTGCTGCGCCGCCTGGCGGTCGTGAAACGGTAGCCCCCTGAGTCGCTTCGCGCCTTCCCCCCAAAGGGGGACGCCCCCAGCGCGGCGGGGCGGCCCTTGCGCGGGGGCACTGGCTTTGGCCGCGCCAGTATCGAGCACTATCGGCGCATGCAGTGCTGCCGGGAATCCATCGGCATCACCTCAGGGGCGGTACTCGCATCAAAGTGCTCTTGCCGAAGAGTGATTCCACCAGGTCCACGGCCACCTCGGCCGTCTGGTTGCGCACATCGAGGGCCGGGTTCAGCTCCATGATGTCCAGCGACGCCAGGCGGCCGCTGTCGGCAATCATCTCCATGCACAGCTGGGCCTCGCGGTAGGTGGGGCCGCCGGGCACGGTGGTGCCCACGCCGGGGGCGATGGCAGGGTCGAGGAAGTCCACGTCGAAGCTCACGTGCAGGTGGGTCTCGTCGTCCATGCCGGCCAGGGCCTGCTGCATGGCCTGGCGCATGCCGATCTCGTCGATGGCGCGCATGTCGAACACCTCCAGCCCCTGCTCGTGCACCAGGCGCTTCTCGCCCGCATCCACGCTGCGGATGCCGATCTGGCGCACCTGCTGAGGCCGCAGGGCCGGGCCGCCGCCAGGCATGCCGGCCAGGCCCGTGAGCTCGGGCGGGCCCAGGCCGCACAGGCAGGCCACGGGCATGCCATGCACATTGCCGCTCGGGGTCAGGGCGCTGGTGTTGAAGTCGGCATGGGCGTCGAGCCAGAGCACGCGCAGCGTCTTGCCGGTATCGGCACAGTGCCTCGCGACGGCGCTGATGCTGCCCAGGCCCAGGCAGTGGTCACCCCCCAGCAGAATTGGCAGGCGGCCTTGCTGCAGCTCGGCATAGACCGCATCGAACACCAGCTGGTTCCACTGCACCACCTCGGGCAGGTGGCGGTAACCGTCCACGGGCGGCTGCCAGGGGTTGGCCGGGCCGTTCAGGTTGCCGCGGTCCACCACCTGCAGGTCGTGCCGCTCCAGGGCCGCCTGCAAGCCCGCCACGCGCAGGGCTTCGGGCCCCATGGAGGCGCCGCGCGCGCCAGCGCCAATGTCGGTGGGCGCGCCGATCAGGCTGGCGGCAGGGGGCGGTGCGGGGGAGATGGTCATGCGGGAAAGCCTTTGTGGGGTGGGAGGAGGCCGCTGCGGCACGGGTAGCGCGGCAGCTGGCAGGCCACTATTGTGGGTCTGCGCACGGGCAATGCAAAGCCAAAAGCCTGCGCCATTTAGGCCACAAATCGATCAATTTGTCGTTTCGAAATGGCAGTTTGCAGGGCTTGGCCCTGCATCACATTCCCGCGAGGCCTGGCATGCGCCCCGGGGGCGATAGACTTTGCCCCATGCAAGTCGCCCTGGCCCAACTCTCCTCCCACCTCCAAAAGGGCCTGTCGCCACTGTATGTGCTGCATGGCGATGAAGCGCTTTTGCAGCAGGAGGCGGCCGATGCCATCCGCGCCACGGCGCGCAGCCAGGGCTATACCGAGCGCAGCTCGTACACGGTAGCGGGTGCCCACTTCGATTGGAGCGCCGTGCTGGCTGCGGGCGGTTCGCTGAGCCTGTTTGCCGACAAGCAGATCGTGGAGATCCGTATCCCTTCGGGCAAGCCCGGCAAGGATGGCAGCCTGGCGCTGCAGCAGATTGCCGACGCGGCCAGGGGCAACGACAGCACGCTCACGCTGGTGATGCTGCCGCGCCTGGACAAGGCCACGCGCACGGGCGCCTGGTTCGCGGCGCTGGAGGGCAACGGCACCTCGGTCCAGATCGACCCCATCGAGCGCGGCATGCTGCCGCAGTGGATCGCCCAGCGCCTGGCCACCCAGGGCCAGCGCGTGGTGGCGGGCGAGGAAGGCCAGCGCACGCTGCAGTTCTTTGCCGACCGCGTCGAGGGCAACCTGCTCGCCGCGCACCAGGAGATCCAGAAGCTGGCGCTTTTGCACCCGCCAGGCGAGCTCACGCAGGCCCAGGTGGAGGCCGCCGTGCTCAACGTGGCGCGCTACGACGTGTTCAAGCTGTCCGAATCGGTGCTGGCCGGCCACACCGGGCGCGTGCAGCGCATGCTCGACGGCCTGCAGGCCGAGGGCGAGGCCGAGGTGCTGGTGCACTGGGCCCTGGCCGAGGACATCCGTGCCCTGAAACGTGTGAAGGACGCCATGAACGCCGGGCGCCCGCTGCCCATGGCCCTGCGCGAGAACCGCATCTGGGGCCCCAAGGAGCGCCTGTTCGAACGCATCTTGCCCAAGGTCAGCGACGCGGCACTGGCGCGCCTGCTGCAGTCGGCCCACACGGTGGACGGCATCGTCAAGGGCCTGAAGTCGCCTGACTGGCCCACCGATGGCTGGCAGGCCTTGCAGCGCCTGGCGCTGCAGCTGTGCCGGCTGACAAGTTCGGCAAAGTAACCCGCGCTGCGTTCAGCGCGCGTCCAGCGTGCCGCGCGCCTTGTCCACCCACATCTGCAGGTTGGCCACCAGGTCTTTCTGGCTGAAGGAGCAGCTCTCTTCGGAGAACAGCGCGCTCGATTCGAGCCGGTCCAGCAGGTTCAGCAGCACCTCGCTGTAGCGCGGCGGCAGCGCCGCCAGCAATTGGGCCTGCCCGCGCGCCAGTTCGCTCAGGGACGCGGCACTGGCCGCGCCCTCGCTGAAACGCGCCAGCGCGGCTTGCAAGGTGGTGAGTTGGTCGTGTTCGGCTGCCATGCCCCAAGTATCCGCGAAAGGCCCGGGGGCTTCTGTAACCGCACGGCCGTGCGCTTTTGCGGGCCGGCTTCGTGCACAAGTTCACGCCGGGCCCGCCGGCCTGCGCCTCACACCATTGTTTGCAAAGCCCGCCGCCGTCAGACTCGCGGCCAGGCGGTTCGCAGCCATGCATCACAAAGATGCTGGCACGGCGCACACCGCTGGTTCATGGAGCCCTCCATGGGTTCTGAACGTTCTACCTGTCTTTGACTTTGTCTCTATTTACCGAACTGCTGAGAACACCGATGAAACAACAATTGCTGAAGAACCAGTATTTCCGCACCGGCGCAGCCCTGGGCGCTGCCGCACTGTGCTGCGCTTTCGCGATGGGCTCCGCGCACGCAGTGCAGCCGGCCATCTCCATGGGCTACGACCACGCGCTGGTGCTGCGCTCCGACGGCACCGTCTGGTCCTGGGGCTACGGCGGCGGTGGGCAACTGGGCCTGGGCAACACCAGCACGCGCACGGTGCCCACGCAGATCCCCACACTGCAGAACGTGGTGCAGGTGGTGGCGCGGGGTTCGTTCTCGCTGGCGCTCAAGGCCGACGGCACGGTCTGGGCCTGGGGTGACAACTCGGGCGGCCGCACCGGTGGCAACGGCACCAGCGTGCCCGTGCAGATCAACGGCCTGGCCAACATCGTGAGCATCAACGCCGGCACCGACACCGCTGCCGCCTTCGCCACCGACGCAGCAGGCCAAGTCTACGCCTGGGGCAGCAACAGCTCCGCCCTGCTGGGCACCGGCCAGACCAGCCCCGGCGGCAACCCCGTGCCCCGCCTGGTGGCCGGCGCCCAAGGTGCCGTCGCCGTGAGCGCCTCGGATGCTGCGGCCCTCGCACTGCGCCAGGACGGCAAAGTCCTCGCCTGGGGCTCCAACGGCAACAAGGCCCTGGCCCCGGTGGCCGGCACCGCTACCGCCCCCGTCGTGATCGACGCCCTGGGCAGCGTACAGGCCGTGGCCGCTACCTCCATGAACATCGCCGGCCAGTACTACGCCCTCAAGAACGACGGCAGCGTAGCCGTCTGGGGCCAGGCCTCCACCAACGCCACCTACTGCGGCCAAAAAGGCATCCAGAACGGCGGTTTTGCCCTGATCGACATCTCCCCCATCCTCGGCCTGTCGCGCATTCAGCAGATCGAGCCTGGCGATGGCCACACCCTGTTCGTCGATGCCGACGGTGCCGTGCACGCCTGCGGCGTCAACAGCGCTGGCCAGCTCGGTGATGGCACCCTGGTCAACCCCTCGACCGAAGTGCCCAAGATTGCGCACGTTGCGGGTCTTCCGCCCGTGGTCGCTGCAGCGGCGGGCTCTGCGATCTCCGGTGTGATCGGTGTGGACGGCAGCGTCTGGATCTGGGGCAAGGGCACGAACCTGGGCGGAACCGACAAGAGCACTGCCCCTGTGCGCGTGCTGGGCGGCAATGGCGCGGCCTTCGATGCCGGGCGGGTGGGAGACGCCAGCGGCACCTTCGCTGGCGGGCAGACCGGCCCCCTGAGCAACGTGACGGTGGACGTGGGCGCCACGGTCTCCACCCTGCACCGCGGCAAGACGGGCCGCGTCTACGTGGCAGCGCTGGCCGGTTCGACCGTGCTTTTCCTGGGCCCCAACGGCTGGGCTCCCTACACGGGCGGCGCCTTTCCTGCCTACCTGTCGGGGGCGCTGCCCCGCTCGGTCCCGGTGCGCATCGCCTCGGGCCTGAACTTCAGCGGGCTGGAAGGCGTGCAGCTGGTCGTGGGCTACGGCGTGGGCGACGATGCCGCTGCAGCCGCCGAAATGGTCCGTGCGGGCCGCTACAAGGTGGTGCATACGCTCCATTGAGTGCCTGCAGGCCGGCGCGGACAAGGCCGTTCCGCCGGATGGCGGCGGGCGGCAGCCCCGGCATCCGCCCCCGGCCTGGGCCGCATGCCCTGCCCCTGGGTGCGCAGGGGCAGGGCGCTTCTGCGAGAATCGGCGCCATGAACGCGCTCAATGTGGCTGAATACACGCACACCCTCGGATCCCAGGCCAAGGCCGCCTCCGCCCGCATGGCGCGTGCGCCGGCCGCCGTCAAGAACAAGGCCCTGCGCGCCCTGGCGCTCCTGCTGCGCGAGCACACGGCGGCACTGCAGGGCGACAATGCCCGCGACCTGGAGCGCGCCCGTGCCGCCGGCTTGGCCGAACCCCTGGTCGACCGCCTCAAGCTCACGCCCAAGGTGCTCGACACCTGTGCCGAAGGCTGCGAACAGCTCGCCGCCATGGCCGATGTGATCGGCGAGATCATCGGCATGAAGCAGCAGCCCAGCGGCATCCGCGTGGGCCAGATGCGCGTGCCCATCGGTGTCTTCGGCATGATCTACGAGAGCCGCCCCAACGTGACCATCGAGGCCGCCAGCCTCTCCATCAAGAGCGGCAATGCCTGCATCCTGCGCGGCGGTTCGGAAGCCATCGACTCTAACAAGGCGCTGGCGCGCCTGGTGCAGCTGGCGCTGGCCGAGGCCGGCCTGCCGCAGGACGCGGTGCAACTGGTGCAGACCACCGACCGCGAGGCCGTGGGCCAGCTCATCACCATGCCGCAGTTCGTGGACGTGATCATCCCGCGCGGTGGCAAGGGCCTCATCGAGCGCATCAGCCGCGATGCCAAGGTGCCCGTCATCAAGCACCTGGACGGCAATTGCCACACCTACGTGGACGACCCCTGCGACGTGGCCATGGCCGTCAAGGTGGCCGACAACGCCAAGACGCAGAAGTACAGCCCCTGCAATGCCAGCGAGGGCCTGCTGGTCGCGCGCGGCGTGGCGGCCGATTTCCTGCCGCAGATCGGTGCTGTCTATGCCGCCAAGGGCGTGGAAATGCGTGTCTGCCCCGAGAGCCGCAGCCTGCTGGCCTCGGTGGCCGGCGCCAGGCTGGTCGATGCCACCGAGCAGGACTGGTCCGAGGAGTACCTGGCGCCCATCATCAGCATCAAGCTGGTCGACGGGGTGGACGAGGCGATCGCGCACATCAACCACTATTCGTCGCACCATACCGACGCCATCCTGACCACCAACCATGTGCATGCCCAGCGCTTCCTGCGCGAGGTGGATTCGGCCAGCGTCATGGTCAATGCCAGCACGCGCTTTGCCGATGGCTTCGAATACGGGCTGGGGGCGGAGATTGGCATCAGCACCGACAAGTTCCATGCCCGCGGCCCCGTGGGCATCGAGGGCCTGACCTCGCTCAAGTACGTGGTGCTGGGCGAAGGCGAGGTGCGCAGTTGATGCTCGGCCCCGGCGGCCGCTTGCGGCAGCCGGCTTGACGCGCACGCCGCACCTACCCATCATCCTTCCGTGAAAATCATCATCCTGGGTGCCGGCCGTGTCGGCCACAGCGTGGCCGAGAGCCTGGTCTCCGAGCGCAACGACATCACCGTCATCGACACCGATGCCGAGCGCCTGCGCGACCTGGAGTCGCGCTTCGACCTGCGCGGCGTGGTCGGCAGCGGCATCGACCCCGCCGTACTGGCCGAGGCCGGCGCGCACGACACCGACCTGCTGATCGCCTGCGCGGCGCAGGACGAAACCAACCTGGTGTGCTGCAAAGTCGCGCAGATCGTGTTCAACATCCCCACGCGCATTGCGCGCGTGCGCTCCTCGGGTTTCGACGATGACGCGCGGCTGGTGGGGCCGGAAGGCTTTGCGGTGGACCGCATCATCTGCCCCGAGGAATCGCTGACCCGCTACATCGGCAAGCTCATCGAGTACCCCGAGGCCATGCAGGTGCGCGAGTTCGCGGGCGGTCGGGCCTGCCTGGCCTCGGTGCGCGCGCGGACCGGCGCGCCCATGGTGGGCCACACCATTGCCGAACTGCGTGCCGACGCACCCGACGTGGCGGTGCGCATCGTGGCCATCTACCGGCGCTTTCCCGACGAGCCTGACCGCTTCGTGGCCTGCGACGGCACCACGCGCATCGAGCCGGGCGACGAGGTCTTCGTGCTCGCGGCCAGTGAGCACATCGCGCACGTGCTGGCCGCACTGCACCGGCGCGGCGCCACGGCCGTGCAGCCCGTGCGCCGCATCATGATCGCCGGGGGGGGGCGTGTGGGCCTGCGCCTGGCGCGCCAGTTGGCCAAGCAGGGCGGGCGTTTTCGCGTGAAGATCATCGAGGACGATGCACAGCGCTGCATCGAGCTGGCGTCCCTGCTGCCTGCCGACACCCTGGTGCTGCAGGGCGACGCCACCGACGAGGACCTGCTCGGCGACGAGAACATCGAGGAGATCGACCTCTTCCTGGCGCTCACCGACGACGATGAGAACAACATCATGTCCTGCCTGCTGGCCAAGCGCTTGGGCGCCCGCCGGGTGCTGGCGCTGATCAACCGGCGCAGCTATGCCGACCTGATGCACGGCACGCAGATCGACATTGCGCTGTCGCCCGCGCAGGCCATGCTCGGCGAACTGCTGGCCTATGTGCGGCGCGGCGACGTGCAGGCCGTGCACAGCCTGCGCCGGGGCGTGGCCGAGGCGCTGGAGATCGTCGCCCGCGGCGACCGCAAGAGTTCGCGCGTGGTGGGCCGCAAGGTGGGCGAACTGCAATTGCCCGGCGAGGTGCACATGGGCCTCATCGTGCGCGGCCTGCCCGACTCGCCCGATGTCTCGCCCGAAGACCTGCGCGAGCCGCAGGTGATCATCCCGCGCAGTGCCACGGTGATCGAGGGCAACGACCACGTGGTGTTCTTCCTGCCGCACAAGCGATTGGTGCGCGAGGTGGAAAAGCTGTTCCGTGTGAGCGCCACCTTTTTCTGACGCGCCATGGTGGACCTGTTTCCCGTCCTGCGCGTGCTGGGCATCCTGGCCATGATCTTCTCGCTGGCCATGGGGCTGCCGCTGGCGGTCTCGCTGTGGACGCGCGACGGCATCTGGCACGTGTACCCGCAGGCCATGGGCGCCACCTTCATGGCCGGCGCCTGGCTCTGGTGGCGCCTGCGCCACTTCCGCCATGAGCTGCAGCCGCGCCACGGGGTGATGCTGGTGTCGCTGGTCTGGATGCTGCTGCCGCTGGCCGCAGCCCTGCCGCTGATGCTGGCGGGGCACCACATCGGGCGCTCGATGTCGTTCACCCATGCGTATTTCGAGGCGGTGTCGGGTCTGACCACCACGGGAGCCACGGTGCTCGCGGGCCTTGACACCTTGCCGGTGTCGGTCAACGTCTGGCGCACTTTCCTGCAGTGGATGGGGGGCATGGGCATCCTGATCCTGGCGGTGGCCGTGCTGCCCCTGCTGGGCGTGGGGGGCAGCCAGCTGTTCAAGGCCGAAGCCGCCGGCCCGCTCAAGGACGCCAAGCTCACGCCGCGCATGACCGGCACGGCCAAGGGCCTGTGGGGGGTGTATGCGCTGTTCTCCGTGTCCTGCGGCCTGGCCTACTGGCTCGCCGGCATGGCGCCGCTGGATGCGCTGATGCACATGTTCACCACGGTGAGCCTGGGCGGCCTGTCTTCCCATGATGCGAGCTTCGGGCACTTCCAGTCGCCGCTGCTCGAAGCCCTCTGCATCTTCTTCATGCTGGTCGCCAGCTGCAACTTTGCGCTGTACTTCGTGGCCTTTCGCAAGGGGCACTGGCGCGGCTTCTGGACGGATCCGGAGCTGCGTGCCACGCTGTTCGCGCTGACCGGCGGCGGGCTGGTGGTGTCACTGCTGCTCTGGGCCAAGGGGGTGTACGCGCCGCTCGACGCCCTGCGCCATGGCATGTTCAACACCATCTCGCTGGCCACCACCACGGGCTACGCCACGGTGGACTACCTGGCCTGGCCGGTGTTCGCGCCCGTGTTCATACTGCTGCTGTCGGGGGTGGCCACCAGCGCCGGGTCGACCGGCGGCGGGATCAAGATGGTGCGCATGCTGATCCTGGTCAAGCAGGCGCGCCGCGAGATGAACCGCCTGGTGCACCCGCGTGCTGTGCAGCCGGTGTGCCTGGGCGGCGGTGTGGTGGACAACCGCGTGATCTTCTCCGTGCTGGCCTTCATGCTGGTGTACGGTGGCACGGTCTTCGGGCTGAGCATGCTGCTGCTGCTCACCGACCTGGATCCGGTGACCGCGTTTTCGGCGGTACTGGCCAGCGTCAATTGTGCAGGGCCAGGGCTGGGCAGCGTGGGGCCGGCAGGGAATTTCGCGGTGCTCACCGACTTCCAGATCTGGGTCTGCACCTTCGCCATGTTGCTCGGGCGGCTCGAAATCCTGAGCTTCATGGCGCTGTTGACCCCGTCGTTCTGGCGGCGCTGAAAGAAAGCCGCCCCGGGCTTGCGAAGAACCGGTCACGCCCCAACCCTACAATGGATCGCAATCGTTACCGTCTCCTCTGAGGGCTCCCCATGGTTCCGCATCTCATCACGGCCCTCACCGGGCCGATCAACGAACTCGAGCAGCGCGTGCTCGACTCCATGCCCGCCATCGAGCGCTGGTTCCGGCTGGAGTGGATGGAGCACACCCCGCCGTTCTACACCTCGGTGGACATCCGCAACGCCGGCTTCAAGCTGGCCCCGGTCGACACCAACCTGTTTCCCGGCGGCTGGAACAACCTGACCAAGGAGATGCTGCCGCTGGCCGTGCAGGCGGCCATGGCCGCCATCGAGAAGATCTGCCCCGAGGCGCGCAACCTGCTGATCATTCCCGAGAACCACACGCGCAATACCTTCTACCTGTCGAACGTGGTGCAGCTGCAGCGCATCTTCAACATGGCGGGGCTTAACGTGCGCGTGGGCTCCATCAGCCCCGAGATCAAGAAACCCACCCTGATCGAGCTGCCCAATGGCGACACGGTGACGCTGGAGCCCGTGGTGCGCACCAAGCGCCGCCTGGGGCTCAAGGACTTCGACCCCTGCACCATCCTGCTGAACAACGACCTCACGGCGGGCGCGCCAGGCATCCTGGAAGACATCCACGAGCAGTACCTGCTGCCGCCGTTGCACGCCGGCTGGAGCGTGCGCAAGAAGAGCACCCACTTCAAGAACTACGAAGAGGTGGCCAAGCGCTTCGGCAAGATGCTGGGCATCGACCCCTGGCTGGTGAACCCCATGTTCAGCCAGTGCGGGGACGTGGACTTCTCCGAGGGTGCGGGCATGGAGAACCTGCAGACGCACGTGGATGCGCTGCTGACCAAGGTGCGCCGCAAGTACAAGGAATACGGCATCAACGAAAAGCCCTTCGTGATCGTCAAGGCCAACAACGGCACCTACGGCATGGGCATCATGACCGTGCGCGACGCCAAGGAGCTGGACGCGGTCAACCGCAAGACGCGCAACAAGATGGCCGTCATCAAGGACGGACAGGTGGTCAACGACGTGATCATCCAGGAAGGCGTGCTCACCCAGGAGCGGGTGAACGACGCCGTGGCCGAGCCCGTGGTCTACATGATGGACCGCTACGTGGTGGGCGGCTTCTACCGCATGCATGCCGAGCGCGGCATCGACGAGAACCTGAACGCGCCGGGCGCGAGCTTCGTGCCCCTGGCCTTCGAGCACAGCACGCACATGCCCCAGCCGGGCATGCGCCCCGGGGTGAGCGCGCCCAACCGCTTTTATATGTACGGCGTGGTGGCCCGTCTGGCCATGCTGGCCGCTAGCTATGAGCTGGAAGCCACCAATCCGGATGCAGAAGTCTACGACTAAGGTTTTCTCTCTAATGTGCGACACCCCCTCTCTCATATTGCTTCGCAATCTGGGAGGGGGACGCCCCCGGTGCGGCGGGGCGGCCCTTGCACGGGGGCGCTGGCCTTGCGCCGCGCCAGTTTCGTGGGTAAAGGGCTCTGAAACCTGCATGCCACGTCCGCGCAGGTGACGCCAGAGGCCAGTTGCTGCGCTGCAACATGCCCTGCGCTGGTGCGCCGCTGCACCAGCGCAGGAGCACAATAGCGTTCCCAAAAGTAACGGAACCCCGGCAGCAACGTGTGCCGGGTGCGGTCAGTGCAAAGCTCCAAATCCTCGCTCGCAGCGCTCACGCTGGGCGCCATCGGTGTTGTCTACGGTGATATCGGCACCAGCGTGCTGTATGCGGTCAAGGAGGTGTTCGGGTCCGGCCATGTGCCTTTCACCCAGGACAACATCTACGGCATCCTGTCCATCCTCTTCTGGACGCTGACGGTCATCGTCTCCCTGAAGTACGTGGTGCTGGTGCTGCGTGCCGACAACAACGGCGAAGGCGGGCTGATCGCCATGCTGGCCCTGGCCTCCCAGGCCGTGAAGGACAAACCCCGCCTGCGCGGCGTGCTGCTGGGGGTGGGTATCTTCGGCACCTCGCTGTTCTATGGCGACGGGGTCATCACCCCGGCGATCTCGGTGCTCTCGGCGGTGGAGGGGCTGGAGGTGGTCTCGCCGCACTTCAAGCAGTACGTGCTCCCGCTGACCCTGGTGGTGCTGTTCTGCTTGTTCATGGTGCAAAAGCGCGGCACGAGCGGCATCGGCAAGTTCTTCGGGCCCATCACGCTGGTCTGGTTTGCGACCCTGGCGGTCCTGGGCGTGTCCCACATCGTCAGCCACCCCGAGATCCTCTGGGCCATGAGTCCGCACTATGCGCTGGGCTTCATGATCGCCAACCCGGGCACCAGCTTCATCATCCTGGGCGCCGTGGTGCTGTGCGTGACCGGTGCCGAGGCCTTGTACGCCGACCTCGGGCACTTCGGCAAGCGGCCCATCCGTCTGGCCTGGTTCTGCGTGGCCATGCCGGCACTCGTCCTCAACTACTTCGGCCAGGGTGCGCTGTTGCTGGCCCAGCCCGAGGCGGTGAAAAATCCATTCTTCATGATGGCGCCCGACTGGGCGCTGCTGCCCCTGGTAGTGCTGGCCACCCTGGCCACGGTGATCGCCTCGCAGGCGCTGATCACCGGCGCCTTCAGCGTGACCAAGCAGGCCATCCAGCTCGGTTATCTGCCGCGCCTGAACATCCAGCACACCAGCGTGCGCGACACGGGGCAGATCTACATCCCGCTCGTGAACTGGGGCCTGTTCGTGGCCATCGTGCTGGCCGTGGTGATGTTCCGCTCGTCGAGCAACCTGGCCGCCGCCTACGGCATCGCCGTGACGCTGGACATGCTGATCACCACCACGCTGACCTTCTTCGTGATCCGCTATGGCTGGGGTTACCCCTTGGCACTGTGCGTGGCCGCCACGGGCTGCTTCTTCGTGGTGGATCTGGCCTTCTTCGCCTCCAACCTGCTCAAGCTGTTCGCGGGCGGCTGGTTCCCGCTGATGATCGGTGGCATCGTCTTCACGCTGATGATGACCTGGAAGCAGGGGCGCCATCTGGTCAACGACAAGTTGCGTGCCGATGCCATCGACCTCAAGGACTTCCTGGAGTCGGTGTTCATCAGCCCGCCCACGCGCGTGGAAGGCACTGCCGTGTTCCTCACGGCCGAGACAGGCGTCGTGCCCAATGCGCTGCTGCACAACCTCAAGCACAACAAGGTGCTGCACGAGCAGAACCTGTTCGTCACGGTCAAGAGCCATGAGGTGCCCTGGATCGGCATGGACAAGCGCCTGCAGGTGGACGCCCTGGGCCACGATTGCTGGCAGGTGGTGGTGCACTACGGCTTCAAGAACGACCCCGACCTGCCGCGCGCCCTGGAGCAACTGCGTGGCCGCGGCTGTGGCATGGAGCCCATGACCACAAGCTACTTCCTCTCGCGCGACACCGTGGTGCCCACCATCGGCAGCGGCATGGCCCCCTGGCGCGAGAAGCTCTTCGCCCAGATGCACCACAACGCCAGCGGCGCGGCAGACTTCCTGCACCTGCCCAACAACGCGGTGGTGGAACTGGGCTCGAAGATCGAGATTTGACGCTCCCCGGAGCGAACCCCGCAGGGCCGAGATAGCCCCCGCCGCGCACCTTTTCGGTGCGCGAGGCAGAATCCAGCCCATGCAATTTTTCAAAGACCTGAGCCTGTCGTCGTTCACGGCAGGCTTCGTGGCCGTGCTCGTGGGCTTTACCAGTTCGGTGGCCATCGTCTTCCAGGCGGCGCAGGCCTTCCATGCCACGCCGGGGCAGGTCACCTCCTGGATCTGGGCGCTGGGTCTGGGCATGGGGCTGTGCTCCCTGGTGCCATCGCTGGTGCTTCGCATGCCGGTCATGATCGCGTGGTCGACCCCCGGCGCAGCGGTGCTGGCCACGGCGGGGCTGGCCGGTGGTTTCAGCATGGGCGAGGCCATCGGCGCCTTCATGGTCAGCGCCGCGCTGATCACGCTGTGCGGCGTCACCGGCTGGTTCGAGCGCATCATGAACCGCATCCCCATGGAGATCGCGGCCGGGTTGCTGGCTGGCGTGCTGGCGCGTTTCGGCATCCAGGCATTCACTGCAGCGCAAACGGCGCTGCCCCTGGTGCTGCTGATGCTGGCCACCTACCTGCTGGGGCGGCGCCTGCTGCCGCGCTATGCCGTGGTGCTCACGCTGGCATTGGGCATCGCCTGGGTGGCGCTGCGCGGGCAGATGGCCTGGTCGGCCGTGCACCTCTCGCTGGCCGCACCGGTGTGGACCACGCCAGAGTTCAGTCTGGCCGCCACCGTGAGCCTGGCCATCCCCCTGTTCGTGGTGACCATGGCCTCGCAGAACCTGCCGGGCGTTGCGGTCATCCGCGCATCGGGCTACCCCCTGCCCATCTCGCGCCTGCTCACCCTCTCGGGCCTGGGCACGCTGGTGCTGGCTCCGTTTGGCGCCTTTGCCCTGAATTTCAGCGCCATCACCGCTGCCATGTGCATGGGCCCCGAGGCACACGAAGACCGCGCCCGCCGCTACACGGCCGCGGTGTCCTGCGGCGCCATCTATGTGGTGATCGGGCTGTTCGGCGCGGTCATCACCGGGCTGCTCACCGCGTTCCCTTCCGAGCTGGTGGTGGCCATCGCCGGGCTGGCTCTGCTGGGCACCATCGGCAATGGCCTGGCGACGGCGCTGCGCGAGGAGGGGCACCGCGAGGCGGCGCTCATCACCTTCCTGGTCACTCTCAGCGGGGTGGTGGTGGCGGGCGTGGGCTCGGCCTTCTGGGGCGTGGTCGCAGGCAGCCTTGCGCTATTTGTGCAACAGTACGGGCGTACACGCACCCAGGGTGGCTGACGGCTCACGTCCTTCTATATATGGACAAAAGCCGTCCCTGCCATGGGGCGCCGGTCTTTTTACATTCATCCATCTTCCAGCCCATGCAAATCCTCTTCATCGCCGACCCGCTGGCCAGCTTCAAGATCTACAAGGACACGACCTTCGCCATGATGCGCGAGGCCCAGCGCCGAGGCCACACCATCGCGGTGTGCGGCCCGCAGGACGTAAGCTGGGTGTGCGGCGGCAAGGTGACGGCACGCGTGCGCGACATCGTGCTCACCGGCCACCCGGACGACTGGTACACCGAGCAGCCCGTGCGCAGCGCGGTGCTGGCCGACTTCGGCGCGGTGCTGATGCGCAAGGACCCGCCGTTCGACAGCGAATACTTCTACGCCACCCACATGCTGGAGCAGGCCGAGCGCGATGGCGCACGCGTATTCAACAAGCCCCGGGCGCTGCGCGACCACCCCGAGAAGCTGGCGATCATGGAGTTTCCGCAGTTCATCGGCCCCACCCTGGTCACGCGCGACCCGGCGGACATCCGCAGCTTCCATGCCGAGCACAAGGACATCATCCTGAAGCCCCTGGACGGCATGGGCGGCATGGGCATCTTCCGCGTGGGGCCGGACGGTCTGAACCTGGGCAGCATCATCGAGACGCTGAACAAGGACGGCGCCGAGAGCGTGATGGTGCAAAAATTCCTGCCCCAGATCTCCGAAGGCGACAAGCGCGTGCTCGTCATCGGCGGCAAGCCCGTGCCTTTCTGTCTGGCGCGCATCCCGCAGGGCACCGAAGTGCGTGGCAACCTGGCGGCCGGCGGCAAGGGTGTGGCGCGCCCCCTGTCTGAGCGCGACTGGGAGATCGGCAACGCCCTGGGCCCGATCCTGCAGGAGCGCGGTCTGCTGCTGGCCGGCGTGGACGTGATCGGTGACTGCGTCACCGAGATCAACGTCACCAGCCCCACCTGCTTCCAGGAGACCTTTGACCAGACCGGCTGCGATGTGGCGGCCATGTTCATCGATGCACTGGAGGCTGCGCTGGCTGCCTTGCCAGCGCGATAGGTTGCCGACTTTGCAGACGGTC
>NZ_JAXHOB010000027.1:0-225158 GCF_034519795.1 Acidovorax sp. | reverse complement strand
GGGTGTGGGGCTGCAGGGTCTGCACCAGGGCCTGCCAGAGCGCGGGGTTGCGGTAGGGCGTTTCGATGAACAGCTGGGTCTGTCCGGTCTTGAGGGCCAGGGATTCGAGCTCGCGGATGCGCTGCGTGCGTTCCTGCCCGTCCTGCGGCAGGTAGCCGGCGAAGGCAAAGCTCTGGCCATTGAGGCCGCTGGCGGCCAGGGCCAGCAGCAGCGAAACCGGGCCGACCAGTGGCACCACGGGAATGCCCAGGTCGTGCGCGGCGCGCACCACGGACGAGCCCGGGTCCGCCACGGCCGGCATGCCGGCCTCGCTGACCAGGCCCATGGCATGCCCGGCCAGTGCCGGGGCCAGCAGGGGCCTGGCGTCGAAAGTGGCCGAGCCTTTGTCGCCGTGGTCCCCCTTCTTGTGCACTTCGCGGGGCAGCTCGGTGATCTGTTGCTGCTGCAGGGGCGTTGCCAGTGGGTGCAGGGCATCGATGCGCTTCAAGTAGGCGCGGGTGCTCTTGGCGTTCTCGCAGATCCAGTGGGTGAGCTGCGCGGCCTGCTGCAGGGTGCCGGCGGGCAGGGCCTCCTGCAGCGGGATTTCCACGTCGCAGCCGAAGTCGAGCGGGGCCGGCACCAGGTACAGCGTGCCGCTGGCGGCGGCGCCGGATGGCGCATCCGTGGGCGTGGCGGGGCGGGTGCTCATGGCAGGACCACCCCGGCGGCGCGCAGCATGCGGCAGGTGCGGATCAGCGGCAGGCCGATGAGGGCCGTGGGGTCGTCGCTGTGGATGGCGTCGAGCAGGGCGATGCCCAGGCCCTCGCTCTTGGCGCTGCCGGCGCAGTCGTAGGGCTGTTCGGCGCGCAGGTAGCGCTCGATTTCGTCGTCCGTCAGGTCGCGAAAGCGCACTTCCACGGGGGCGATGTCCACCTGCTCGAAACCGCTGGCCTGGCACACGGTGGCCACGGCGGTCTGGAAAATCACGGTGTGCCCGCGCATCTGGCGCAATTGCAGCACGGCGCGTTCATGGGTGCCGGGCTTGCCCAGCGATTGGCCGGCCAGGTCCGCCACCTGGTCGGAGCCGATGACCACGGCTTCGGGGTGAAGGCGGGCTACGGCCCGGGCCTTGGCCAGGGCCAGGCGCAGGGCCAGATCGCGCGGGGCTTCGCCTGGTGCGGGGGTCTCGTCCACGTCGGGCGAGGCGACCTCGAAAGGCAGGTTCAGGCGCGACAGCAGTTCGCGCCGATAGCGCGACGTGGAGCCCAATACCACAGGGCGTTGCGGGGCAGGGGATTGATGCATTCGCTGATTCTCTTACACTGCCGCCATGACCAAGGAATTCTCAGTGGACCGGCTCGACGTCAAGGCCTTCGCCTTGGCCGGCGCGCGCCTGGCCGGCCATGATTCCCTTTTGAAGTATGAGCGCCTGGCCCAGGAGGCCCGGGGCCTGCACCCCGACCTGCTGGTGGACTGGCAGGCGCAGGGGGAAGTGCGCACGGCGCTCGGCGGTGCCAGCCAGGTGTGGCTGGTGCTCAAGGTGCGTGCCACCTTTCCGATGGAGTGCCAGCGCTGCCTTGCGCCCGTGGACGTGCCGCTCGAGGTGGACCGCGCCTTCCGCTTCGTGGCCGACGAGGCCACGGCCGAGGCTCTGGATGACGAGAGCGATGAGGATCTGCTGGCCATGAGCCGCGAATTCGACCTGCATGAGCTGATCGAGGACGAGCTGCTCATGGCACTGCCCGTGGTGCCCAAGCATGACGAGTGCCCCACCGCCGTGCCGCTGGCATCGTCGGATGACGATTTCGAGGAGGCGAATGCCGACAAGCCCAATCCTTTTGCGGCGCTGGCAGGCCTCAAAAAGGACACTAGGAAGCACTGAGTCGTTTGGGCTATAATCGAGGGCTTCGCGCGAATCCCCTCGTGTCTTCTATGGGCCCATCGCGTATTTACCAACCTATTTAAGACCAGGAGCCATCATGGCCGTTCAGCAAAACAAAAAGTCCCCTTCCAAGCGCGGTATGCACCGTTCGCACAATGCCCTGAATGTGCCAGGCATTGCAGTGGAACCCACCACCGGCGAAACCCATCTGCGTCACCACATCAGCCCCAACGGTTTCTACCGTGGCCGTCAGGTGCTCAAGAACAAGTCTGAAGCCTGATCTTCAGTACCCCTCAAAGGCCCGTTGCTACTAAATTTGTAGCGCGGGCCTTTGTTTTGACCGTTGTATCCATCTTCCGGCCCGCGCTGTTGGCCGGACAAGTCGCCCATGATCACACTGGCTGTTGACTGCATGGGGGGCGATCACGGCCCCCGCGTCACGCTCGCGGCGTGCCGTCAGTTCCTTGGCAATCACCCGGATGCCCGCTTGCTGCTGGTCGGCCTGGCGGACAGCCTGAAGGATTTTTCCCACGACCGCGCCACCATTGTCCCCGCCACCGAGGTGGTGGCCATGGACGACCCGGTCGAAGTGGCCTTGCGCCGCAAAAAAGACTCTTCCATGCGCGTGGCCATCCAGCAGGTCAAGGATGGCACGGCGGCGGCTGCGGTCTCTGCCGGCAACACCGGCGCCCTGATGGCCATTGCGCGCTACCTGCTCAAGACCCTGGACGGCATCGACCGGCCTGCCATTGCCACCCAGTTGCCCAACAACCAGGGGCGCGCCACCACGGTGCTCGACCTGGGTGCCAATGTGGACTGCTCGGCAGAGCATCTGCTGCAGTTCGCGGTGATGGGCTCGGCCTTGGTGTCGGCCCTGCGCGATGATGGCGGGGAGCCCACCGTCGGACTGCTCAATATTGGTGAAGAAATCATCAAAGGCAGCGAAATCATCAAAAAAGCTGGCGAACTGCTGCGATCTGCGGCGGAAGCGGGTGATCTCAATTTCTACGGCAACGTCGAGGGCAATGACATCTTCAAGGGCACGGTGGACATCGTGGTCTGTGACGGATTTGTCGGCAACGTGGCGCTCAAGGCCAGCGAAGGGGTCGCGGCCATGGTAATTGGAGGGCTCAAGAATGAGTTTTCCCGAAACATTTTTACCAAAGCTGCTGCCATCGTCGCTTATCCGGTGCTAAAAGCTCTGATGGCCCGTATGGACTAC
Source organism: Acidovorax sp. (assembly GCF_034519795.1). Classification (GTDB taxonomy): domain Bacteria; phylum Pseudomonadota; class Gammaproteobacteria; order Burkholderiales; family Burkholderiaceae_C; genus Acidovorax. Next base: position 222,075 of record NZ_JAXHOB010000027.1, on the reverse strand, counting down.
CGGCGCTACAACGGCGCAGCCCTGCTCGGGTTGCGCGGACTGGTGTTCAAGAGCCATGGTTCGGCCGATGCCATGGCCTTCGAGCAGGCCTTGAACCGGGCGTATGATGCAGCCCGCAACAACCTGCTCGACCGTGTCCGGGCCCGGATTGCGCATGCGGCGCCGCTCCTGGCCCCTGCCGATGCCCAGCCCCGGCCTGCAGCGGCGACGACACATTAATGAGACGCTATTCCCGCATCACCGGCACTGGCAGCTATCTGCCACCGCGCCGGCTCACGAATGCCGACCTGGTGGCCGAGCTGGCCCGTGATGGCATCGAAACTTCGGACGAATGGATCGTCGAGCGCACGGGAATCCGGGCGCGGCATTTTGCAGCCCCCGATGTGGCGGCCAGCGATCTGGGTCTCGAAGCGGCGCGCAATGCCCTTTCGGCTGCGGGCCTGCAGGCGCAGGACATCGACCTGATCATCGTCGCCACGTCCACGCCGGACATGGTGTTTCCCTCGGTGGCCTGCATTCTGCAGAACAAGCTCGGGGCCAACGGCTGCCCGGCCTTCGATGTGCAGGCCGTGTGCAGCGGCTTCGTCTATGCGCTGTCGGTGGCCGATGCCATGATCCAGACCGGCGCTGCCAACCGCGCCCTGGTGATCGGCGCCGAGGTGTTCAGCCGCATCCTCGATTTCAAAGACCGCACCACCTGCGTGCTGTTCGGTGATGGTGCCGGGGCCGTGGTGCTGGAAGCGTCCGACACGCCGGGCATCCTGTCGAGCGACCTGCATGCCGATGGCAAGCATGTCGGCATCCTGTGCGTGCCGGGCAATGTCTCGGGTGGCCAGGTGCTCGGCGATCCCGTGCTCAAGATGGACGGACAAGCCGTGTTCCGGCTGGCCGTAGGGGTGCTGGAAAAGGCGGCCCACGCGGTGCTGGCCAAGGCCGGCTTGACCGAGGCCGATGTGGACTGGCTGATTCCCCACCAGGCCAACATCCGCATCATGCAGGGCACGGCCCGCAAGCTCAAGCTGCCGATGGACAAGGTGGTGGTCACGGTGGACCAGCACGGCAATACCTCGGCGGCCTCCATTCCGCTGGCGCTCGACCACGGTGTGCGCAGCGGGCAGGTCAAGAAGGGTGAAACGCTGCTGCTCGAAGGCGTTGGCGGTGGATTCACCTGGGGCGCCGTGCTCCTGAAGCTGTAGGTTGCCGCCCCTGGGCGGTCTGCAGAACCCGATTCCTTTTATCTACCTGTGCTGGCATGAAGTCATTTGCATTTGTTTTTCCCGGGCAGGGCTCACAGTCGGTTGGCATGCTCGATGGCTGGGGTGATCACCCGGCGGTTGCCGAGGCCCTGCGCGAAGCCTCGGATGCGCTGGGCGAAGACATTGCCCTGCTGATCAAGGAGGGGCCCAGGGAGGCCCTGGCCCTGACCACCAACACCCAGCCCGTGATGCTGGCCGCCGGTGTGGCGGCGTGGCGTGTGTGGCGTGCCGAGGGCGGTGCCACGCCTGTCGCGCTGGCCGGACACTCGCTGGGGGAGTACTCGGCGCTGGTCGCCGCAGGCGTGTTGACGCTGTCGCAGGCAGCCCCTCTGGTGCGCCTGCGCGCCGCCGCGATGCAGGAGGCCGTACCCGTGGGCACCGGTGCCATGGCGGCCATCCTGGGCATGGATGCTTCCAAGGTCATCGCCGGTTGCGCCGAGGCGGCAGCCACGTTCGGTGCAGGCAGCACCGAGGTGGTGGAGGCCGTGAATTTCAACGACCCCATCCAGACCGTGATCGCTGGCACCAAGGCCGCGGTGGACAAGGCCTGCGAGGTGCTCAAGGCCGGCGGCGCCAAGCGCGCGCTGCTGCTGCCGGTGTCGGCGCCTTTCCATTCGAGCCTGATGAAGCCCGCAGCCGACAAGCTGCGCGAGGCGCTGGCCAGCGTGGCGCTGGCGGCGCCCGCCATTGCCGTGGTCAACAACGTGGATGTGGCGGTACACAGCGATGCCGACGCGATCCGTGATGCCCTGGTGCGCCAGGCCTTTGGCGCGGTGCGCTGGGTGGAGTGCGTGCAGGCGCTCAAGGCGCGCGGCGTGACGCACATCGTGGAGTGCGGCCCCGGCAAGGTGCTGGCGGGCCTGACCAAGCGCATCGACCCCGAACTGGTCGGTGCGGCAGTATTTGACACGGCCTCGCTGGCCGAAGCACGGGAGTTGCTGGCATGACGGAATCTGTTCAACCCACCCAGGTGGCCCTGGTCACCGGCGCGTCGCGCGGCATCGGCGCGGCGATTGCACTGGAGCTGGCCGTGCGCGGCTACCAGGTGGTCGGTACGGCCACCACCGACGAGGGTGCGGCGCGCATCTCTGCGGCCCTGGCGGGTTACCCGGGCAGCAAGGGGGTCAACCTCAACGTGAACGACGGTGCGGCCATCGAGGCCACCGTCGATGCCATCGTCAAGCAGCAGGGCGGCCTGCACGTGCTGGTGAACAATGCCGGCATCACGCGCGACACGCTGGCCATGCGCATGAAGGACGACGACTGGGATGCGGTGCTGGACACCAATCTCAAGGCGGTCTTTCGCGTGAGCCGTGCCGCGATCCGTCCCATGATGAAGCAGCGTTTCGGGCGCATCATCAGCATCACCAGCGTGGTCGGTGCATCGGGCAATCCGGGCCAGGCCAACTACGCTGCCGCCAAGGCCGGTGTGGCCGGCATGACGCGCGCACTGGCGCGCGAGCTGGGCAGCCGCAGCATCACCGTGAATTGCGTGGCCCCCGGGTTCATCGAGACGGACATGACGGCAGGCCTGCCCGAAGAGCAGCAAAAAGCCCTGCAAACGCAGATCGCTTTGGGCCATCTGGGCAAGCCTTCGGACATCGCCCACGCGGTCGCCTACCTCGCTTCACGCGAGGCGGGCTATGTGACCGGGCAGGAGTTGCATGTCAATGGCGGCATGTACATGTAATTGTTGAAAGATAACGCCGGTTCATCCGGACGGCGGGCTGCTGAGGGGCTTCTCCTTAAGCGGCTAGAATCGCGGATTCATTCACAACCCCCAGAGGGAAACCATGAGCGATATCGAAGCACGCGTCAAAAAAATCATTGCCGAACAACTCGGTGTGGAAGAGTCCCAAGTCACCAATGAAAAGGCCTTCGTGGCAGACCTCGGTGCCGACTCGCTCGACACGGTGGAGCTGGTGATGGCCTTGGAAGACGAGTTCGGCATCGAGATCCCTGACGAAGACGCCGAGAAGATCACGACGGTGCAAAACGCCATCGATTACGCCAACACCCACCAGAAGGCCTGAGCCGGCGCACTGCGCCTGACTTGAGCGATCAGCAGAAGGTTTTTACGCATGAGCCGTCGTCGCGTTGTCGTGACCGGCCTGGGTTGCGTCAGCCCCGTGGGAAACACGGTGGCCGATGCCTGGGCCAATGTCCTCGCTGGAAATTCCGGCATTGACCTCATCACCAAGTTCGATGCGTCGAACTTTGCCTGCAAGATTGCAGGGGAGGTCAAGGGGCTTGACCTGGAGTCGTACATCAGCGCCAAGGATGCGCGCGCGATGGACACCTTCATCCATTTCGGCATCGTCGCGGCAGCGCAGGCCATCCAGGATGCGGGGCTGCCCACCGGAGAGGCGCTGGACGACGAGTTCGCCACGCGCATCGCCTGCGTGATCGGATCTGGAATCGGCGGCCTGCCGCTGATCGAGGACACCCATGCCGAGCTGACCAACCGCGGGCCACGGCGCATCACGCCGTTCTTCGTGCCGGCATCCATCATCAACATGGTGGCGGGCCACGTGTCCATGCGTTTTGGCTTCAAGGGTCCGAACCTGGCAGTGGTGACGGCCTGCACGACGGGTCTGCACTGCATCGGCGAGGGCGGCCGCATGATCGAGTACGGCGACGCCGACGTCGTGATTGCCGGTGGCACGGAATCCACGGTGTCGCCCCTGGGCATCGGCGGCTTTGCCGCGATGCGTGCGCTGTCCACCCGCAACGACGATCCCAAGACGGCGTCGCGCCCCTGGGACAAGGACCGCGACGGCTTCGTGCTGGGCGAGGGAGCTGGCGTGCTGGTGCTCGAGGAGTATGAGCACGCCAAGGCCCGTGGCGCCAAGATCTATGCCGAGCTCAGCGGCTTCGGCATGAGTGCCGATGCCGGCCACATGACCGCTCCGAACATGGACGGCCCGCGCCGCGCCATGGTCAGCGCCATGCGCAACGCCGGCGTCAACCCCGGGGATGTGGGCTACCTGAACGCGCACGGCACTTCCACGCCCCTGGGTGACCTCAACGAGACCAATGCCATCAAGGCGGCGCTGGGCGATGCCGCCTACAAGACCGTGGTCAGCTCCACCAAGTCGATGACGGGCCACCTGCTGGGTGGCGCGGGCGGGATCGAAAGCGTGTTCACCGTGCTGGCGCTTCACCACCAGAAGGTGCCGCCGACCATCAACCTGTTCAACCAGGATCCCGAGTGCGATCTCGATTACTGTGCCAACACGGCCCGTGATCTGAAGATGGACTATGCGCTCAAGAACAACTTCGGCTTTGGCGGGACCAACGGCTCCCTGGTGTTCAAGCGGGTCTGAGCGACCTTTGCCTGCACGGCCTGGCTTGTGTAGCGCAGCCATGGCGCGCGCTGGCACGCGGTTTGCGGCAAACTGCAGGGCGATGATGTCCCTGCATTGCCCTTTTCCTCCATGAAATCTGCGGCGCGCCAGGCTCCTGCCGTGCGCTTTCCGGTGCGGCGCAGCCGCGCCGTGGGCGGCGTGCTGGCCGCCATCGCGCTGCTCGGAAGTGCAGCGTTGCTGGCCTGGTGGCTGCTCGGGATCGATCAGGGGCGGGCATCTGCCGGCGTCGGCGTTGCCGCCTGGCTGGCTGCGGTGGCCGGTGCCTGGCACTGGTGGCGTGGCCAATTTTGCGGGGAGCTGCAATGGGATGGCCAGCAGTGGCGGCTGGACAGCCTGCTGCCGGGGCGCTCGCCGATGCCGCTGCAAGGCGCGCCCGAGGTGCAGTGGGACCTGCAAGGCCACCTGTGGGTGTGTGTGCATGCAGCCGCCGGGCGGCCGCGCATCTGGCTATGGCTGGAGAGCCGCCAGCAGCCCGAGCGATGGCCTGATCTGCGCCGTGCGGTATATTCGCGCGCCGGAACGGGCACGGTGAGTGCCGGAGAATTCGCGCCGATCCACAGCCGACAGGCGTGAACCCAGAGATTCGATGACAGCCCAAACGCCGCCTCCCACACCCGACAACAGCGATCTTCTCCTGGTGGAGCGCACGGTGGCGGGCGACCAGCGGGCGTTCGAGCTGCTGGTCATCAAGTACCAGCGCCGCATCGAGCGCCTGATCGGTCGCATGGTGCGCGATACCGACCTCATCCCGGACATCGCCCAGGAAACCTTCATCCGCGCCTACCGGGCCCTGCACCAGTTCCGGGGCGATGCCCAGTTCTACACCTGGCTGTACCGGATTGCCGTCAATACGGCCAAGAAGGCGCTGATGGACATGAAGCGCAACCCGGTGATTTCGGAGAATGCGCTGAGGGGCGCCGACGATGACGATGAAACTTCTCGTGTCGGACACGAACTAACCAGCGACGAAACCCCTGAAACGGTGCTGGCGGCCAATGAAATAGCCCAGGCGGTGAATGCCGCCATGGAGGCGCTGCCCGAGGATTTGCGCCAGGCAGTGACATTGCGCGAGATCGAGGGGCTCAGTTACGAAGAGATCGCCGCCGCCATGGGGTGCCCCATCGGCACGGTGCGGTCGCGTATTTTCCGTGCGCGGGAGGCGATTTCGGCCCGCGTGCGCCCGATGCTGGAAAACCAGACGGGCAAAAGGTGGTGATGGTGGTGTACGGCAAGGGCGAAGCAGTGTCTGGTGGCGGATATGCAGGTGAGACCATGAACAATGATGTGACGACGACGAAGCGCGAACAGATTTCGGCACTGGCCGATGGCCAATTGCACGGCGATGCGTTTGCGGACGCCATGGCGTGTGCCGTCGATGACGATGGCCTGGCCACCTGGCAGCTCTACCACATGGTGGGGGATGTGCTGCGGTCGAACGAGCTGGCGCGGGCCGACGGCAGCAACCTGCTGCTTGCGCGCCTGCGCGAACAGATGGCCCAGGAGGCCCCGGTGCAGCGCCCGGTGGCGCTGGCGCCCGAGCCCGAACTGGCCGTGGTGGCGCAGGCGCAGCTGCCTGCGGCCAATGCCTCGGTGTTCCGCTGGAAGATGGTGGCCGGCGTGGCCTCCCTGGCGGCCGTGGCGGCCATCGGTTGGTCGTCCCTCGGCGTATTGCAGGGTGGCAGCGCGTCCCCTGGCGCGCAGATGGCGGCTGTAGGGGCCCCTGTGCTGCCGGTGGCCCAGGTCTCCCAGGGCACGCCGCCCCCGGCACCTCTGGTCGCCGTGGCCGACAGCGAAGGGCAGCAGGTCATGATCCGCGACCCGCGCCTGGATGAACTGCTGGCGGCCCACAAGCAGTTTGGCAGCACCTCTGCGTTGCAGATGCCTGCGGGCTTCCTGCGCAACGCCACGTTTGCCACGCCCGGCCGGTGAAGGTTGCCGGCTGCCTCGCAATGGGATTGATGCCTGATTTTGCCCTCGTGGATGCCGCGCAGCGCCTGCGCTGGCGCCAGGTGATTACCAGCGCGGCCTGGTGGGTCTGTGCCGGCATGGCGTCCGTTGCGGGCGTCCATGCCCAGTCCGTGCAAGGGGCGCCGGGATCGGCGCTGCCACCGCTGTCGGTGGTGACCCCTGCCCGGGATATCGGCCAGTGGATCGAGCGCATGCACCAGGCGCCGCGCAACCGTTCCTATGTCGGCACCTTCGTGGTGCTGTCCTCTTCGGGCGCCATGTTCAGCTCGCGCATCTGGAATGCCTGTGATGGCAAGCAGCAGCTCGAGCGTGTGGATGGCCTGAGCGGCAAGCCACGCAAGGTCTTTCGGCGCAACGACGAGGTGCGCACCTTCCTGCCCGAGGAGCGCACCGTGCGCACCGAGCGTGGGGACGCGCGGGGGCTCTTTCCGCAATTGCCGTCGGTGCAGGGTACGTCCCTGGCAAAACACTATGAAGCCCAGATGCTGGGCCAGGAGCGCGTGGCAGGCCTGGATGCCGATGTGGTCTGGTTCAAGCCGCTGGACCCCTTGCGCTTCGGTTACCGCATCTGGAGCGAACGGGAGTCGGGTCTGGTGGTCAAGATGCAGACCCTGGCGGCGGACGGCAGGGTGCTGGAGCAGGCGGCGTTCTCCGAGCTCGACCTCAACGCCTCCGTTCCCATGGACAAGCTCGCGCGCATGATGGACGACCTGTCGGGCTACAAGGTGATCGCTCCGGCGGCGGTCAAGACGACGGCTCTGGACGAGGGGTGGAGGCTGCGCCAGCCGGTGGCGGGTTTCGTCGCCCAGAGCTGCCACAAGAGGGCGTCTGCGGCTTCTTCTGGCGCACCTGCAGTGCTGCAGTGCCTGTATTCCGATGGCCTGGCCACGGTGTCGCTGTTCGTGGAGCCTTTCGATGCGCAGCGCCACGGTGCGCAGGGCCAACTGGGCAGTGTCGGGGCCACGCAGATGCTGGGCCAGCGCATGGTGCCCGATGCCTGGGTGACGGCGGTGGGTGAGGTGCCGATGCAGACGCTGCGCCTGTTCGTCGGGGCGCTGGAGCGCGCGCGCTGATCCAGGTCGCCGCCCTGCGGCGGGGGCCGGGGGTTTCGGGAACCATTTGCCGGCCCTCCTTTCACATGCAGTGACAGATTTTTGACGTTCCCCCCCATTTCATGAAAGGTCGATGATGTCCAAGTTTGATTGGAGTACGCTGCGTGCCCTGGCGATGTTTGGCATGGTGGCGACAGTGGCCGGCGTGGCTGTGGTGCCCACGCAGGTGGCGATGGCGCAGTCCGCAGTGGTGCGTGGCTTGCCCGATTTCACCGACCTGGTGGACCAGGTCGGTCCCTCGGTCGTGAACATCCGCACGCGTGAAAAGGCCTCGGAGCGCTTGGGTGCGAACGGCATGGACGAGGAGATGCTGGAGTTCTTCCGCCGCTTCGGCGTGCCCATTCCCAACATGCCGCGCCAGCAGCGTCCCCAGCGCCCGCAGCAGGACGAAGAGCCGCAACCGCGCGGCGTGGGCTCGGGTTTCATTCTCACGGCCGACGGCTTCGTGATGACCAATGCGCACGTGGTCGACGGGGCGGACGAGGTCATCGTGACCTTGACCGACAAGCGGGAATACAAGGCCCGTATCGTGGGGGCCGACAAGCGCACCGACGTGGCCGTGGTCAAGATCGAGGCCACCGGGCTGCCGGCGGTGAAGGTGGGCGATGTGACCCGCCTGAAGGTGGGAGAGTGGGTCATGGCCATCGGCTCACCCTTCGGTCTCGAAAACAGCGTGACCGCCGGCATTGTGAGTGCCAAGGCACGCGATACCGGCGACTACCTGCCCTTCATCCAGACCGACGTGGCCATCAACCCCGGCAATTCCGGCGGCCCGCTGATCAACATGCGCGGGGAGGTGGTGGGGATCAACAGCCAGATCTATTCGCGCTCGGGCGGTTTCATGGGCATCTCTTTTGCCATCCCGATGGACGAGGCGATCCGTGTCAGCGAGCAGTTGCGCTCTTCGGGCCGCGTGACGCGTGGCCGTATCGGCGTGCAGATCGGCAACGTGACCAAGGACGTCGCGGAGTCGATCGGCCTGGGCAAGGCGCAAGGCGCTTTGGTGACCGGTGTCGAATCGGGCTCGCCTGCAGACAAGGCCGGGGTGGAGGCGGGCGACATCATCACCCGCTTCGATGGCAAACCCATCGAGAAGGTGGCAGACCTGCCGCGCCTGGTGGGCAACACCAAGCCGGGCACCAAGAGCGCCATCACCGTGTTCCGCCGTGGCAGTGCACGCGACCTGTCCATCACCGTTGCCGAGATCGAGCCCGACAAGCCGGTGGCCAGCAAGCCTGCGGAGCGCGAAGAGAAGCCCAAGGCATCGGCAGCGGCCCAGCAGTTGGGCCTGTCCGTGCTGGAGCTCACCGATGCGCAGAAGAAGGACCTCAAGCTCAAGGGCGGTGTGGCCGTGGCATCGGCCACCGATGCCGCTGCGCGTGCAGGCCTGCGCGAAGGCGATGTGATTCTTTCCGTTGCCAACACGGAGATCGCGGGCCTCAAGGAATTCGAGGCGGTGGTGTCCAAGGCGGACAAGAGCAAGCCCCTGAGCGTGCTCTATCGCCGCGGCGAATGGACCCAGTATGCGGTGATCCGTCCTCTGCGTTGAGGGGTCGGCGGGGTTCCCAGGGGGTATCGGAGAGGGGTGTCCCGATGGCAATTCCCTCTGCCCGGGGTCGGGTTTTCCGGGAAAATCGCGCCGGAACCTGAACCTCTCTGGGGCCCGAAAAAAATTTCAGGGGTTAGCTCTCGCTAACATCTGGAACAGGGCATCAACCAGTTTCGATAGAATGTAGGGGTCTGTTCAACCGTTATGTGCATATTGAACGGCTCCTGCTCCACCATGCGGGATGCCCCGTGTTCATGCACAGCTGATCCACAGCTCACCCACAAGTTGTTCATCGGTGCATGGTCTGGATCTGTGAATAAACTGTGTATAAAATTCCTGTTGCAGTCAGGCAACGACCCTTTTCCTGCCAGTGCCGGGCTGCTCCCGACACGCTTTTTGCCTACAATGAAGATCCAACTATCGCAGTTGCCAATGATTGTTGGTTCAGGGCGCGTCGCCACTCGACGCGCCCTTTTTTCTTGTGCGCGCCGTTTTAATTCAATTACTTGACGCTTCCCGTTGATGAACCACATCAGAAATTTTTCCATCATTGCGCACATCGACCATGGCAAGTCGACGTTGGCCGACCGCTTGATCCAGCGATGCGGTGGCCTTGCGGACCGCGATATGGAGGCCCAGGTTCTGGACTCGATGGACATCGAAAAAGAGCGTGGGATAACCATCAAGGCGCAGACCGCTGCGCTGCAGTACAAGGCCCAGGATGGGCAGGTCTACAACCTCAATCTGATCGACACGCCAGGGCATGTCGACTTCTCGTACGAGGTGAGCCGTTCGCTGTCGGCATGCGAAGGCGCATTGCTCGTCGTCGATGCCTCGCAGGGTGTTGAAGCACAGACCGTGGCCAACTGCTACACCGCGCTGGACCTCGGTGTGGAAGTGGTGCCCGTGCTCAACAAGATGGACCTGCCCAATGCCGATCCGGAGAATGCGAAGGCCGAGATCGAGGACGTGATCGGCATCGATGCAGGGGATGCGATTCCCTGCTCTGCCAAGACCGGCATGGGCATCGACGACATCCTCGAAGCCATCGTGGCCAAGGTGCCCGCACCGCGTGGCAATGCCGACGGCCCGCTGCGCGCGATGATCATCGACAGCTGGTTCGACAGCTACGTCGGCGTGGTGATGCTGGTGCGCGTGGTCGATGGCCGCCTGCTCAAGGGCGAGCGCATCAAGATGATGGCCAGCGAAGCGGTGTACAACGCAGACAACCTCGGTGTGTTCACCCCCGCCAACGAGCCGCGCAACTCGCTCGACGCGGGCCAGGTGGGCTACATCATCGCCGGCATCAAGGAATTGCAGGCCGCCAAGGTGGGCGACACCATCACGCTCGAAAAGAAGCTGCCCAACAACGCCGGGCCCGCCACCGAAGCGCTGCCGGGTTTCAAGGAAATCCAGCCCCAGGTGTTCGCCGGCCTGTACCCGACGGAAGCCAGCGAGTACGACTCGCTGCGCGACGCGCTCGAGAAACTCAAGCTCAACGACGCTTCGCTGCACTACGAGCCCGAGGTCAGCCAGGCGCTGGGCTTTGGGTTCCGTTGCGGCTTCCTGGGTCTGTTGCACATGGAGATCGTGCAGGAGCGCCTGGAGCGCGAGTTCGACCAGGACCTGATCACCACCGCGCCCAGCGTGGTCTACCAGGTGGTCAAGGCCGATGGCGAGACCGTCATGGTCGAGAACCCCTCCAAGATGCCCGACCAGGGCCGCCTGGAAGAGGTGCGCGAGCCCATCGTCACGGTGCACCTGTACATGCCCCAGGACTATGTGGGCCCGGTGATGACGCTGGCCAACCAGAAGCGTGGCGTGCAGATCAACATGGCCTACCATGGCCGCCAGGTCATGCTGACCTACGAGATGCCGCTGGGTGAGATCGTGCTCGACTTCTTCGACAAGCTCAAGTCGGTCTCGCGCGGCTATGCATCGATGGACTACGAGTTCAAGGAGTACCGTGCCTCCGACGTGGTCAAGGTGGACATCCTGCTCAACGGCGAGAAGGTCGATGCGCTGTCCATCATCGTGCACCGCTCGCAGTCGCAGTACCGCGGCCGGGCCGTGGTCGGCAAGATGCGCGAGATCATCAGCCGCCAGATGTACGACGTGGCCATCCAGGCGGCCATCGGTGCCAACATCATCGCGCGCGAGACCATCAAGGCCCTGCGCAAGAACGTGCTGGCCAAGTGCTATGGCGGCGACATCTCGCGCAAGCGCAAGCTGCTGGAAAAGCAGAAGGCGGGCAAGAAGCGGATGAAGCAGATCGGTTCGGTCGAGGTGCCCCAGGAGGCCTTCCTCGCCATTTTGCAGGTGGAAGATTGATGCAGTTCATGCAAGTTCTCACGGCCGCCATCCTGGCCGCCTTCATTGGCTACATCGGCTCCTGGTACTTTGGCCTCATCGAAGGAAATTTTGCGCTGCTGATGTTCCTGGCCACGGTGGTCACCGGTGCTTTCTGGCTCGCCGAGCGCCTGTACTTCCTGCCCCAGCGCCGCCGCGCGGCCCAGGCCATCGAGGATGCGGCCGTGCAGCGCCGGGCCGAACTGGACCGCATGGGCATCCAGAAGGTGGATGTGGATGTGCAGGAAGCCCAGGGGCGCTTGCTCATGCAGCCCTGGTGGCTGGATTGGACGGCCGGCCTGTTCCCGGTGATCGCCGCCGTGTTCGTGCTGCGCTCCTTCCTGTTCGAACCCTTCAAGATTCCTTCGGGCTCGATGATCCCGACCCTGCTGGTGGGGGACCTGATCCTGGTCAACAAATTCACCTATGGCGTGCGCCTGCCGGTGATCAACACCAAGATCATCGAGGGCAACAAGCCGGTGCGCGGCGATGTGATGGTGTTTCGCTATCCGCCGCAGCCCAGCCTGGACTACATCAAGCGCGTGATCGGCGTCCCGGGTGACGAAGTGGCCTATCTGAACAAGCGCCTCACGATCAACGGGCAGGCAGTGCCCACCACCAATGCCCCGGACTTCTTCGAGGAAGACACCATGCGCTACTTCAAGCAACTGGAGGAGCAGGTGGACGGCAAGCCCCACCGGCTGCTGAACAATCCCGAGGTCCCGGCATTCATCCAGGGCGCCAGCAATTTTGCGTACCGCGAGAACTGCCGCTACAGTGTCGAGGGTGTCGTCTGCAAGGTGCCCGAAGGCCACTACTTCATGATGGGAGACAACCGCGACAATTCGCTGGACTCCCGTTATTGGGGTTTCGTGCCGGACGCCAATATCGTGGGCAAGGCCTTTTTTGTCTGGATGAATTTCGGTAATCTCAAGCGCATCGGGCCTTTTCATTGACCGATAGCCCATTTCCATCAACATTGAGAGGGGAGAGCATGCACACCCATCGTTTTGCCAGCCGCTCGCGCCAGCGCGGCCTGTCCTTCATCGGCGTGATTTTCATCGGATTGATCTGCGTGGCAGCGTTTGCCATTGGCGGCCAGTCCTTGCCTATCTTTCTGGAATACCAGGCCATCAACAAGGCGGCAACCAAAGCTGCCAAGGAAGAGACCACGGTTCCCGGGATACGCGGTAGCTTCGACCGAGCCGCTTCCATTGACAATATCAGCTCCATTTCCGGCAAAGACCTGGAAGTGACCAAGCGCGGCGACAAGACCGTTGTGAGCTTCAAATATTCACGCGAGATCCCCCTCGCCGGTCCGGCGTTTCTCGTCTACCGCTTCGAGGGACAGACCAAGTAGTGTCCCCCAGTCTTCTTGCGCTGCAGGACCGCCTGCAGCACCCTTTTTCCGACCCCTCGCTGCTGCAACGCGCCATCACGCACCGCAGTTTTTCCGCCGACCACAATGAGCGGCTCGAATTCCTGGGGGACTCCGTCCTGAACCTCGCGGTGGCGAGCCTGCTGTACCAGCGCCTGGGGTCTTTGCCCGAAGGCGACCTCTCGCGTGTGCGGGCCAACCTGGTCAAGCAGGACACCTTGCACCAGCTGGCATTGCGCTTGCGCGTGTCCGAGGTGCTGCGCCTGGGCGAAGGCGAATCCAAGTCCGGTGGCCAGCAGCGCCCCTCGATCCTCGCCGATGCGCTGGAGGCGTTGATCGGCGCGGTGTACCTCGACGCCGGTTACCTCCAGGCCGAAGCCCTGGTGCACCGCCTGTTCCAGGCGGTGGAGATCAATCCGCAGATGCAGGCGGCCTCCAAAGACCCGAAGACCGCGTTGCAGGAGTGGCTCCAGGGCCGCAAAATGAAGCTTCCGCAGTATGCCGTCGTGGCCACCGTGGGGGCGGCGCACCGCCAGACCTTCGATGTCGAGTGCGATATTCCCGAACTGGGCCTGACCGAGCGTGGCATCGGCGGCTCCCGCCGTGCCGGCGAGCAGGCCGCGGCAGCGGCCATGCTGGCCACACTGAAAGCAAAGAACCTATGAACGACGACGCCACCCAAGACACGGCGGGCGATGCCGGCACCCCTCCTGCTTCCCAGACCCCGGGGGATCTGGATGCCATGCTGGCCGCTGCAGGCGCGCCGGCGGCCGTGCCGGGCCAGCGCTGCGGCGTGATCGCCATCGTCGGCAAGCCCAACGTGGGCAAGTCCACCCTGCTCAATGCCCTGGTGGGCCAGAAGATCAGCATCACCTCGCGCAAGGCGCAGACCACGCGCCACCGCATCACGGGCATCCGCACGCGCGAGCAGACCCAGTTCGTCTTTGTCGACACCCCGGGCTTCCAGACCCGCCATGCGACGGCCCTGAACAAGTCGCTCAACAAGACGGTGATGGGCGCCATCGGCGATGTGGACCTGATCCTTTTCGTCGTGGAGGCGGGCAATTTCACGCTGGCCGACGCCAAGGTGCTGTCGCTGTTCAAGCCCGGCATCCCGACCTTGCTGATTGCCAACAAGCTCGACATGGTCAACCGCCGCGCCGAACTGGCCCCCTGGCTCAAGAGCATGCAGGAGCGCCACCCGTTTGCCGAATTCGTGCCCATGTCGGCCAAGAACAAGGGCGACATCGAGCGCCTCTTCGGCATCTGTGCCAAGTACCTGCCCGAGCAGGCCTGGTGGTATGGCGAGGACGAACTCACCGACCGCAGCGAGAAGTTTCTGGCCAGCGAAACCGTGCGCGAGAAACTGTTCCGCTTCACCGGCGACGAGCTGCCCTACACCTCCACCGTGGTCATCGACAAGTTCGAGGAAGAGGCGAGCAAGCAGCACAGGCGCCTGGTGAAGATCGCCGCCACCATTGTCGTCGAGCGTGACAACCACAAGATGATGGTCATCGGCGACAAGGGCGAGCGCCTGAAGCGCATCGGCACCGAGGCCCGCCAGGAGCTTGAAAAGCTCATGGACGCCAAGGTGTTCCTGGAGCTCTGGGTCAAGGTGCGCTCGGGCTGGGCCGACGACGAAGCGCGCGTGCGCTCCTTCGGCTACGAGTGAGGATGGCCGCCGCGGTGCTCCACACGCCGGGTCTTCGTGCGCCCGCAGCGTAAAGAAGAAAGCCGCCCGTGGCCGTTGCCAAGCGCATCTCCGATGAGCCCGCCTTCGTGCTGCACAGCTACGACTGGAGCGAATCGAGCCTGATCCTGGAGGTGTTCTGCCGCCGCCAGGGCCGCGTGGCACTGGTCGCCAAAGGTGCCAAGAAGCCCAGCTCCAACTTCCGCCCCGTGCTGCTGCCGCTGCAGCCGCTGCTGCTCACCTACACCCTGTCGGGCGATGGCTTGGCCGACATCCATGCCCTGAAAGGGGCCGAATGGGTGGGTGGGCATGTCATGCCCACGGGCGATGCCCTGCTGTCGGGCATGTACCTCAACGAATTGCTGCTGCGCCTGCTCGCCCGGGCCGATGCGCACACTGCGTTGTTCGATGACTATGCCGGCGTGGTGCGCGTGCTTGCCAGCGAGCATGGCGATGCGCTCGAGCCTGTGCTGCGCAGCTTCGAGCTGCTGCTGCTGCGCGAGATCGGCCTCTTGCCCAGCCTGGATGCGCAGACCATGACCCTGGAACCCCTGCACCCCACCACGCGCTACACGCTGGTGGCCGAAGGGGGATTGCGCACGGCCTCTTCGGGCGATCGTGTCGCGCTGCCGGGCAGCCAGTGGCAGGCCCTGCAGGCGGCGCTGGACAGCCATGCATCCAGCTATACCGCCACCCTGCGTGCCTGCGCGCCCGTGGCCGCCGAGCTCAAGCCCCAGCTGCGGGCGCTCTTGCAATACCATTGCGGCAGTCCCACGCTGCGCACCCGCCAGCTCATGATGGATCTGCAGTCTCTCTGACCTCTCCACACCGCATGCCACACCCCACGCCGCACCGTACCGCCCTGTCGGTCAACGTCAACAAGGTCGCCCTGGTGCGCAACACGCGCCACCTGGGCATTCCCAGCGTCACGCGCGCGGCGCAGGTGTGCCTCAAGGCCGGAGCGCGGGGCATCACCGTGCACCCCCGCCCGGACGAACGCCACATCCGCGGCCAGGACGTGTTCGAGCTGGCCGAGCTCATGAAGGCCTGGCCCGACCGGGAGTACAACATCGAGGGCAACCCCTCGCAGAACCTCATGGACTTCATCCGCCAGGTGCGTCCGCACCAAGCCACCTTCGTGCCCGACAGCGAAGACCAGTTCACCAGTGACCATGGCTGGAGCTTCCCGCAGGACGCCGCTCGCCTGGCCCCCCTGATCGCCGAGTGCAAGGCTTTGGGCGTGCGCGTGAGCCTGTTCATGGACCCGACACCCGAGGCCATGGCCGCGGCCAAGGCCGTCGGGGCCGACCGCGTCGAGCTCTACACCGAGCCCTACGCCGCCGCCTGGGGCACACCCGCGCAGGCAGAACAGCTGGAGTGCTACCGGGCCGCTGCCCAGGCTGCGCTCGATGCCGGGCTGGGCGTCAATGCCGGCCACGACCTGAACCGTGACAACCTCACCGCCTTCGTGCGCGAGGTGCCCGGTGTGCTCGAAGTGTCCATTGGCCACGCGCTGATCGCCGACGCGCTGGAGCTGGGCTACGCCGCCACCGTACAGGCCTACAACGCCTGTATCGCCGCCGCCGATTGAGCGCCGCGCCATGATCTACGGCATCGGAACCGACATCTGCGATGTGCGCCGCATCCAGGCCAGTCTGGAGCGCCATGGCGACCGCTTCGCCGAGAAGGTGCTGTCCGAGGGCGAGCTCGCCACCTGGCGCGCGCGCACGGCGCGCTGGCCGGACCGCGGCCTGCGCTACCTGGCCACCCGCTTTTCCGCCAAGGAGGCCTTCAGCAAGGCCATCGGCCTGGGCATGCGCATGCCCATGACCTGGCGCCACTGCGAAGTCGCCAAGCTCGCCTCGGGCCAGCCCGTGATCGTGCTGCACGGCGCGCTCAAGGCGTGGTTCGAAGAGCGTGGCCTGAAGGCCCACCTGAGCGTGACCGACGAAACGGACTACGCGGCCAGCTTCTGCGTGGTCGAAAAGGCGCAGTGATCCTCGCGGGCGCGCGCCTGCCCGTGTATCCGCAAACCACTCCTTCCTGACTATCCAGAGATCCCATGACCGAACACGCACCCGTCATCCTCGATGTGGCCGGCACGTCCCTCAGCGCCGACGACCGCCGCCGCCTGGCCCACCCGCTCACGGGCGGCGTGATCCTGTTCGCCCGCAACTGGGACAACCGTGCCCAGTTGCTCGGCCTGACCAGCGCCATCAAGGCCGTGCGCGACGACCTGCTGATCTGCGTGGACCATGAAGGCGGGCGCGTGCAGCGCTTTCGCACCGATGGCTTCACCCACCTGCCGCCCATGCGTGCCCTGGGCACGATGTGGATGGACGATGGCAAGGGCGCCAAGGCAGTGCCCGGCAGCGGCGCCCTGCGCGCGAGCAATGCGGCCACGGCTGCCGGCTACGTGCTGGGCGCCGAGCTGCGCGCCTGCGGCGTGGATTTTTCGTTCACCCCGGTGCTCGACCTCGACTGGCAGGACGAAGGTGCTGGCTCACGCAGCGGCGTGATCGGCGACCGCTCCTTCCACCGCGATCCGCGCGTTGTGGCGCTGCTGGCCAAGAGCCTCATGCACGGCCTGCTCCAGGCCGGCATGGCCAACTGCGGCAAGCACTTTCCCGGCCATGGTTTCGTCAAGGCCGACTCGCACACCGAGGTGCCGGTGGACACGCGCAGCCTCAAGGCCATCCTGGCCGACGACGCCGCCCCGTACCCCTGGCTCAGCAGCACACTCACCAGCGTGATGCCGGCCCACGTGATCTACCCCAAGGTGGACAGCCGTCCTGCGGGCTTCTCCCAACGCTGGCTGCAGGACATCCTGCGCCGCGAGATGCGCTTTGATGGCGCCATCTTCAGCGACGACCTGAGCATGGAAGGGGCGCGCCGCCTCGATGGCCAACTGGTCAGCTACACCGATGGTGCCCTGGCCGCGCTGGAGGCTGGTTGCGACCTGGTGCTGCTGTGCAACCAGAGCGTGGGCGATGGCAAGGCAGTGGACGAACTGCTCGACGGCCTGGCCGAGGCCCGAGCCCAGGGCCGCTGGCAACCCAGCGTGGACAGCGAGTCGCGCCGCATCGCCCTGCTGCCCGAAACCTTTCCCCAGGCCTGGGACGATCTCATGTACCAGCCGGCCTACCTGCAGGCACTGGACCTGCTGCCCTGAGCGCGCTCTGGCGGTTCAGGGCGCTGGCGTGGCGGGCAGAGGTTCCTGCGCCGGGGCGGATGGCGCGGGCAGCGTGGGCGCTGCCGGCGCGGCGGGCGCTGCCGCCGCAGGTGGCGGCCCTCGCCAGCGCCGTACCACGCGCTGGAAGATCAGTGCGTTGGGTATCTGCAGCCAGGTGCCGTCCGGGCCCGCATGCTGGTGGTCTTCGAGCGTGGTGTACAGCAGGTTGATGTCGGTTACCCGCCCTTTGGCGCCGGGCTTTTCGGCCGTGTCCAGCACCTCGATGTAGTCGCCCACGCGGAACGGCCGCACCGTGAAGATCAGCAGTGCGCAGAACAGGTTGGACAGCACGCTCCACGCCGCGAAAAAGGCCACGGCACCCACCGTGGCAAAGCCCGTGAGGGCTGTCCACAGCACCGTGGCCGACACACCCATGCGTTCGAGCACCAGCAAAAAGGCGCTGGCCACGAGGGTCCAACGGATCAGGCCCTTGATGGGCACCAGGAGCTCATCGGGCAACTGGTAGTGGGCGGCGGCACGCGCGACCAGGCGCCGCAGCAGGCGCTGCAGCATCCAGGCCACGAAAACAATCAGCAGGATCTGCAGGCCGGGCACGATCACGTCGAGCCAGTCCTGCACCCAGTCGGGCAGGCGCGTCTTCAAAGCTTGCAGACCGTTGGTGGCCATGGGAAAGGGGCGCCTGCGGGCGCGAAGAAATCGGAAAAGATCGCCATCAGCTGCGCAACTGCTCCAAGGTATCCATCTGCATCTCGAAACTGAAGAAGCGGTTGCGGCCCTGGGCCTTGGCCGCGTACAGGGCCTGGTCGGCGCGCATGATCATGCTCTCGGCATTGGTGCTGTCGTCGGGCACGCAGGTGGTGATGCCGCCCGACAGCGTGAGTGCATCGCCCAGGGGCGAGTCCGGATGGGCTATGCCGCGCACCTTGAGCAACTGGCCCAGGGCCCGCGCAAAGGTCATGGCGCCCGACCGGGGGGTGTTGGGCAGGATCAGCGCGAATTCCTCGCCGCCATAGCGCGAAGCCACATCGCGCGGGCGCACGCACACCTCGCGCAGCAGGCGGCCCACCTCTTTCAGGCAGGCATCGCCCTGTACATGGCCGCTGGCGTCGTTGAACAGCTTGAAATGGTCCAGGTCGCACAGCATCAGCGTGAGCGGCGTGCCATCGCGCCGGGCCGACAGGATTTCGCTGTGCAGCATGCGGTCGAAGCCCCGGCGGTTCACCAGGCCGGTGAGCGCGTCCACCTCCACCATTTCGTTGAGCCGCTGGTTGGCCACGTGCAGTTCGGCCGACACCGACACCAGCCGCCGGCGCATGTCCAGAAGGCGCTGCATGGCGCGCAGCTTGGCCATCAGCACGATGGGCTTGACAGGCTTGACCAGGTAGTCGTCTCCCCCCACCTCGATGCCGCGCCACACATCGAGCTCGTTGTCCAGGCCTGACAGGAAGATGATGGGCGTCCAGTCACCCGCCTCGCTCTCGCGCATCTGCTGGGCCACCCAGTAGCCGTCCTGGCCGGGCAGCCGGATGTCCAGCAACACCAGGTCCGGTCGGTGCGCCTTGAACAGGGTCAGTGCGGCGGCCCCCTCGGGGGCTTCGAAGATCTCCGACACCCCGGCGTGCCGCAGCTCCGCCACCAGCGCCGCCCGCACGGAGTTCTGGTCTTCGACCACCAGCACCGAGAAGCGGTTGCGGGACGAGGGCCCGATGGCCGTGGCGGGGTAGGGCGCGCTGCGGGGAGTGAAGGGCACGGTGACTCCTTGGGGCAAAGCTCAGGAGGCGAACGGCAGGCCGCTCAGGACTCCCGTCGCAGTGCCGGGAACAGTATCACGTCGCGGATGCTCGGGCTATCGGTCAACAGCATCATCAGGCGGTCGATGCCGATGCCGCAGCCGCCCGTGGGGGGCATGCCGTACTCCAGGGCGCGCACGAAGTCGTGGTCGTAGAACATGGCCTCGTCATCACCGCCGTCCTTGGCGGCCACCTGGGCATGGAAACGCGCAGCCTGGTCCTCGGCGTCGTTGAGCTCGCTGAAACCATTGCCGAACTCGCGCCCGGTGATGTACAGCTCGAAGCGCTCGGTCACCTCGGGGCGGGTGTCGTTGGCGCGTGCCAGCGGCGAGATTTCGGTCGGGTGCTCCATGATGAAGGTGGGCAGCCACAGCTTGTCTTCCACCGTCTCTTCGAAGTACAGCACCTGCAGGCTGGCCAGCGAACGGGTCGAGAGCTTGTTCTTCTCCTCGTTCAGGCCCAGCTTCTTCAGGGCGCTGGTCAGCCAGGCAGCATCGTCCACATGGGCGCCCGCCTCGGTGTACTGGAAGATGGCTTCGCGGATCGTCAGACGCGCGAACGGCTGCGACAGGTCCACGGCGCGGCCCTGGTAGCTCAGCTGCAGCGAACCCGTGGCCTTCAGCGCCACTTCGCGGATCAGCGTCTCGGTGAAATCCATCAGGTCCAGGTAGTTCCAGTACGCCGCGTAGAACTCCATCATGGTGAACTCGGGGTTGTGGCGCACCGAGATACCTTCGTTGCGGTAGCTGCGGTTGATTTCGAACACGCGCTCGAACCCGCCCACGATCAGGCGCTTGAGGTAAAGCTCGGGCGCGATGCGCAGGTACATCTCCTGCTCGAGCGCATTGTGGTGCGTCACGAAGGGCTTGGCATTGGCGCCGCCCGGGATCGGGTGCAGCATCGGCGTCTCGACCTCCAGGAAGCCATGGTCCACCATGAACTCGCGCAGGCCGCTCACGGCCTTGCTGCGCGCAATGAAACGCTTGCGCGCCTGCTCGTCGGTGATCAGGTCCACGTAGCGCTGGCGGTACTTCTGCTCCTGGTCGGCCATGCCGTGGAACTTGTCGGGTAGCGGGCGCAGGCTCTTGGTCAAGAGGCGCAGGCGCGTCACCTTGATCGACAGCTCGCCGGTCTTGGTCTTGAAGGTGGTGCCCTCGGCACCCACGATGTCGCCCAGGTCCCAGTGCTTGAAGGCGGCATAGGCTTCCTCGCCCAGTGCATCGCGGGTCACGTACAGCTGGATCTGGCCGCCGGTATCGCCCAGCGAGCCATCCTGCACCGTGGCGAAGCTGGCCTTGCCCATCACGCGCTTGAGCATCATGCGCCCGGCCACGCTCACCGTGGCGGGGTTGGCTTCCAGGGCCTCGGCATCGAGCGGGCCATAGGTCACGTGCAGGTCTGCCGCCTTGTTCGCCGGCTTGAAATTGTTGGGGAACGCCACCGCGCCGCCCTGGGCCTGTGCCTCGCGCAGGGCGCGGAGCTTTTCACGGCGTTCGGCCATGAGCTTGTTGTCGTCCGGGGGCACTGGAGGGGTGTTCTGTTCAGACATAGGTGCGGTCAATGCGGTGCGCGCGTGGTGCGTCGTTGTGGAGGGCTGCCGGGGGCTGCACATTTGCCTGTGCCGCGGCGGCGAACCGGCCATTTTATCGGCTTGGCGTGCCCTGCACGGTTTTTGCCCCTGCGCTCCGGTTTTTCAGCCGCTCAGCGCGGTGGGACAGGGCTGCCGCCGGGCGCGCGGGCTGGACGCAGCACGGCCTGTGCGGTGCGCACGAGGATCACCAGGTCCTGCCACAGGCTGGGGTTTTGCGCATAGCGCGCGGCGTAGCCCAGCTTCACGGGCAGTATCTCCTCCACATAGGTGCGCTCGGGGTCGGCGCTCTGTGCCAGCAGCGCACCCTCGTTGCGAAAGGCGATGGAGGCCAGGTCGGTGATGCCCGGGCGCACGCTCAGCACGATGGCGCTGAGCTCGGCCGGGTACATGGCGACATAGCGCGGCACTTCGGGCCGGGGCCCCACCAGGCTCATGTCGCCCTTGAGCACGTTGAACAGCTGGGGCAGCTCGTCGAGCTTGCTGTGGCGCAGCCAATGCCCGGCGCGGGTGATGCGCGCGTCCTCTCCCACCGTGATGGCCGGGCCGGCACGGTCGGCCCCGGTGTGCATGGAGCGGAACTTGTAGATGTGAAAGCTGCGCCCGTGGCGGCCCACGCGCTCCTGGCGGTACAATGCTCCGCCCGCCGAATCCCAGCGCACCCAGAGCGCGATGGCCAGCAGCACCGGGCCGAGCGCCAGCAAGGCGCTGCCCGCCACCACGATGTCCATCAGGCGCTTGAGCATGCTCATCCCAGCAGGGTCTGCAGGGCCTTGATCACGCGGTCCTGGTCGGCATCGGTCATGGCCGTGAACAGCGGAATGCTCACCATGGCCTGGTAGGCCGCGTCGGCCTGCGGAAACATGTCGGGCGTGAGCTGGTAGCGGTCGCGCCAGTAGGGGTGGCGGTGCAGCGGCACGTAGTGCACGCTGGTGCCGATCCCCAGGTCCGACAGGCCTTGCACCAGCGCGTCGCGCGACAGGCGTGCACCAGGCGCCAGGCGGATTACATACAGGTGCCAGGCATGCACGTCGCCTGCCGGTGCCTCGGCCGGCAGCACCAGTGGCAAGCCTGCCAGCGCCGCGTGGTAGCGCTGCGCCAGGTGCTGGCGCCTCTGCACGAAGGCCGGCAGGCGCGCGAGCTGCTGCACGCCCATGGCCGCAGCCACGTCGGTCATGTTGTACTTGAAGCCCGGGGCCACCACCTCGTAGTACCAGGCGGGCGTCTTGGACGTGAAGCGGTCGAAGGCATCGCGGTTCATGCCGTGCAGGCGCATCACGCGCATGCGCTTGGCGAGATCCGGGTCGCGCGTCACGGCCATGCCGCCTTCGCCGGTGGTGATGGTCTTGTTGGCGTAGAAGCTGAACACCGTCACGTCGGAGGCCAGTTGGCCCACCAGCGTCCCCTTCCAGGTCGTGGGCAGGGCGTGGGCGGCGTCTTCCACGACCTTGAGGCCATGTTCCTGGGCGATGGCCAGGATGGCTTCCATGTCGCAGGCCAGGCCGCCATAGTGCACCGGCATGATGGCCTTGGTGCGCGGCGTGATCGCGGCGCGCACCCGGGCCGGGTCCATGTTCAGTGTCACCGGGTCCACGTCCACCAGCACCGGGTCGGCACCCAGGTAGCGCACCACCTCGGTCGTGGCCGTGAAGGTCAGTGTGGGGGCGACCACCTCGTCGCCCGGGCCGATGCCCAGGGCTTCCAGGGCCAGGTGCAGGCCGGCCGTGGCTGAGTTCACGGCCAGGCTGTCCACGCCGCCGCCCAGGTAGTCGGTGAAGGCCTGCTCGAAAGCCCGGGTCTGCGGGCCGGTGGTGACCCAGCCCGAGCGCATGGCCTCGGCAACGGCGTTCACCTCGGCATCGCCGATATCCGGGCGGGCAAAGGGGAGGAAGGGCAGGGCGGAGGTGTCAGCGTTCGGCATGGTCGGATGGCAAGGGGTTGGCGGGGGCAGCGCCACGGCCGATGGCGTGGTACTCCAGCCCCGCAGCGCGCAGCTCGGCTGGCTCGAAAAGATTGCGGCCGTCGAACACCACGCGCTCGCGCAGCGTGGCAGCCAGATGGGCGAAGTCCGGGCTGCGGAATTCCTTCCACTCGGTGGCGATGACCAGCGCGTCTGCGCCCTGCAGCGCCGCATCGGCCAACTGCACGAACGTAAGACCTGTGCGCTCGCCCAGCGCTTGGTGCGCCTGGTCCATGGCCTGGGGGTCGTAGGCAACCACCTCGGCGCCCAGGGCCAGCAGCCGTTCGATGATGGCCAGGCTCGGCGCCTCGCGCATGTCGTCGGTGCCGGGCTTGAAAGCCAGGCCCCAGAGCGCGAAGCGCCGGCCTGCGAGGTCGGCGCCAAAGCGTGCGACGATCTTGTCGGTCAGCACCTGCTTTTGGCGGTCGTTCACGGCCTTCACGGCGGGCAGGATGTGGAACTCCTGCCCCGCATCCTGCGCTGTCTTGATGAGCGCGCGCACATCCTTGGGAAAGCACGATCCGCCGTAGCCCGTGCCTGCGTAAAGGAAATGCGTGCCGATGCGCGGGTCCATGCCGATGCCGGTGCGCACGTTCTCGATGTCGGCGCCGAGCTTCTCGGCCAGCAGCGCCAGCTCGTTCATGAAGCTGATGCGCGTGGCCAGCATGGCATTGGCCGCGTACTTGGTGAACTCGGCGCTGCGCACGTCCATCACCACCAGGCGGTCGCGGTTGCGCATGAAGGGTGCGTACACGGCGCGCATGAGCTCGGTGGCGCGTTCGTCCTGGGTGCCCACGATCACGCGGTCCGGCCGCATGAAGTCCTGCACCGCGCTGCCTTCCTTGAGGAACTCGGGGTTGGACACCACGGCAAAGTCTGCCGACAGGCTGCGGCCCGCCAGCACGCCGGCCACGGCCTCGTGCACCCGGTCGGCCGTGCCCACGGGCACCGTGCTCTTGTTGACGATGAGCTTGTAGCCCGCCATGCGCTCAGCGATCGAGCGTGCCGCCGCCAGCACATGCTGCAGGTCGGCCGATCCGTCTTCGCTCGGGGGCGTGCCCACGGCGATGAACTGCAGCAGGCCATGCGCCACGGCGTGGTCGGTGTCGGTCGTGAATTCCAGGCGGCCGGCGTGCGCATTGCGCAGCACCACGTCGAGCAAGCCAGGCTCGTGGATGGGCAACTGCCCCTGGTTCAGCGCGGCGATCCGCCGGGCATCGAGGTCCAGGCACACCACGTGGTTGCCCATTTCCGAGAGGCAGGCTCCGGTGACAAGGCCCACATAGCCGGTGCCGATGACGGTGATTTTCATGGAGCGTAATTCAGTGCGGTGCGGGGATGCCAACGGTCAGGCCGGCTTGGCCAGCCAGGTCAGGCGGTGGGTGCGCAGTGGGTACAGCAGTGCGGATGTGGGCCCGATGCAGGCCGCAGGCAGCCTGCGCGCAATCGGCGGCGCCAGCGTGATCCGCCGCGACTGCACCTGCGCGTGGGGAAACAGGCGGCGCAGCTCGGCCAGGGGCACGCCGCGCACATCGGGGTTGCGGGGATTGTCCACCACGAAGTCGTAGACCAGCACACCGCCGCCCGGCGCCACCCAGCGCCACAGCACATCGGCCATGCGCTGGCGGAATGCCGGGTCCAGCAGCGAACTGAACAGGGTGAAGGCCAGCACCGCGTGCTGGCTGCCCTCGGCCACGGGCGCCAGCGTGGCATCGCCTTCGATGATGCGCACGGCTCCTGGCAAGCCGGCGCGTGCCTGCGCGGCGCGCTCGGCGATCAGCTCCAGCCCCTGCAGGCGCTCGGGGCGCGCCCCCAGGCGCAACAGGTCGTGCAGGTTGCCGCCCGCGCCACAGCCCACCTCGGTGATGGACCGGTCCGCCAGGCCCATCCAGCCGTGCGCGTTCCACAGCCGCACTTGGGCGCGCAGGCGCTCCTGCTGCGCCTGCAGGGCCGAGGCGCTGGCCATCAGTTGGTAGCGCAGGGCATCCTGCGCAGCGTCGCGGCGCGCGTAACGCGCCTGCACGGCCTGGGGTTCGGTCGGGTGGCTCATCGCGTGATCCGGGCGAACCGGGCCGAGGGCGTGCGGGCGCGCAGCACATCCCACAGGCCACGCCAGGTGCCCAGGCCATAGGCCACGTGGTAGGCCGCAATCACCACCGGCAGCCGCGCCAGCAATTGCCAGCGGCCTGCACTGCGCGCGGCCGACACCGAGGCCAGGGCCACGTAGGTCGCATACAGCGCCACCAGTGCCGCCAGCGGCAGCGCGGTCCAGGGCAGGCACAGCGCGAACAGGCCGAGCGCCGCCACGAAGGCTGCCGGCACCACCTGTCGCAGCGACCCCGCCTGCCCGTGCTTGCGCATGACGAACGGGCGCCAGTAGCCGTACTGCCGCTGCTGTGCGAACAGGTGGGAGAGCGAGTTGCGCGGGTGGTAGAGCGAATGGATCAGCGGGCTTTGCCAGATGCGCCCGCCCGCCAGGCGCAGGCGCAGGTTGTGCTCATCGTCCTGGTTGCGCACCAGGGCTTCGTCGAAGCCGCCGATGCGCTCGAACACGGCGCGTGGCCAGCAGCCCAGGTAGACCGTGTCCACCTCGCCGTCGAACCGGGTGTCGCGCGAGCGTGCGCCGCCCACCACCCAGCGGCACTGGAAGGCGGCGGCCACGGCCTCGCCCAGGGGCCCCGTGCCCTCGGCCACCCACGGGCCGCCCACATTGTCGGCACCGGTGCGCGCCAGCGCCTCGATGCAGCGCGCCACATAGTCGGGCGCAAAGCGGGTGTGGATGTCCAGGCGCACGATGACATCGCCGCGCGCGCGCGCAATGCAGGCATTGAGCCCGGTGGAGACGATGCGCCCGGGGTTGTCCACCCACTGCAGCCGCGCGTCCTGTGCGCTGCGCGCAATCAGCAACTCGCGCGTGCCGTCGTCGCTGCAGCCATCGGCCACCAGCACTTCCATCTGCCAGCCGGGCGGCAGCACCTGCGCCAGGGCGCTGTCGCAGAAGGCCTCGATGTGCGCTGCCTCGTTGCGGCAGGGTGCGATCACGCTGACCCATGCCGGGGTGTCCTGGGGCCGGCTCATGGGGTGCCCATCCGTTCTCGGTAAAGTCGGTCCATTGTGTCCATCTGTACGGCGCGGTCGCCGTCGCGCGCAATGCGCTGCACATTCTCCTGTCCATGGCGCTGCATCCGGGCGTCGTCGGCGGCCAGGGCTTGCAGGCAGCGCGCCAGTGCCGCCGCATCGCGTGGCGGTACCAGCAGGCTGGCATCCAGCCAGGCGCGGTTGGCGTCCAGGTCGCTGGCCACCACGGTCAGGCCGCAGGCCATGCTTTCGAGCACCGAGACCGAGGTCGCGTCGCTCGTCGGTACCGAGACCGACAGCTTGCACTGCGCCAGCACCCGCGCCATGCCCGCATCGTCCAGCCGGCCGTGAAAGACCACCTGCCGTTCCAGTCCTCTGGCGCTCACCAGCGCGCGCAGCGCAGCTTCCATCGATCCGCCGCCCAGCAGGTGCAGTTGCACCTGCGCCTCGGGATGGCGTGCCACCAGCGCGCCCACGGCCTCGATGATGGTGTCGATGTTGTAGTTGGGCTCCCAGGAGCGCAGGCTCACGAGCTGCAGCCCGGTCTTGCCGGCCCAGGGCGCGGGCGCAAAGCGCGCCAGGTCCACACCCCAATGGATCTCCTGCACGGCGCAGGCCGGGCCGTAGGCCTTGGCTGCATCGATCAGGCTCTGCGAGTCACCGGTGATCAGGTCCGCCCGGCGCAGGCTCCAGCCCGTGAGCCAGCGCACCAGCGTATTCGTCTGCGGCGTCACCAGCAGGTCGCTGCCCCAGGCCGTCATCACCAGCGGATGTCGGCCGCAGCGGGCCGCCAGGTAGCCGTAGGACGTGATGTAGTGTGCGTGCACGATGTCGGGCGCCAGCGCCTGCACGTAGCGGCGCGCCTGCCGCACGCGCAGCAGCCAGTCGCTCGAGCGGCGCACGGGGGCCAGCACCTTCTGCTCGACCCCATCGACAGGTGCCGGGCGTGCCGTGACCAGCGATACCCGGTAGCCGCGCGCACGCATCTCCGCCGCCCAGCGCTGGATGTGCGGGCTGGTGGCATCGCCCAGCAGGCACAGGTGCCTGGCTGCATCAGCCATGGGGAATGCCCTCCGCGGCCTGCGGCAGTTCGCCCGCCCAGGCGCGGTAGTGTTCTGCCCACTCAGGGTACTGCGCCAGCAGCGCCGCATCGGCCGTGCGCACATCGCCCACCTGGCGCGCGGGCGCGCCGGCCATCACGGCAAAGTCGGGCACCTCGCCGCGCACCTGCGAGTAGGCGCAGATCAGTGCGCCCCGGCCGATGCGCGTGCCCGCCTCGATCAGGCTGTGCGGCCCGACGAAGGAGTAGGCGCCGATGTGCACGGCCCCTTTCACATAGCCGGGCACTGCGCCGCCCGTATGGGTGGCGTAGCCGCGCCCGAGCAGCCGGATGGCGCGGTGCGAGCTGTGCGTGACGATGCTCACGAAGTTGGTGATCTGCACGCCCTCGTCGATGGTGAGGCCTGCCGTGGCGTCGAGAAAGTTGAACTGGCCGATGAACACATGGTCCGCGAGCACAAGGCCATGCTCGCCCTCGATGCAGGTGCTGGGCGCGATGCGCGTGTGCGCCAGCAGCATGCCGTCCGGCGTGCGTTCGCCGAAGACCATGCGGTACATCAGCGCCTGCCAGATCCGGCGCCGGGCGCGGTTAAGCCAGGCTTTCATCGGGGATGTGTTTCCAGTGGGCAAGGGTGAGGAAGTAGTAGGCGAAGTAGGGCAGCATCGAGGCCGAGAGGCCCCAGGCCGCGCCTTCCAGGCCGCCCAGCGCCAGTCCGGCCAGCAGCCCGGCAAAGAAGGCCAATTGTCCCACCAGTGCCAGGCGCAGCGCCCAAGCCTGCGCGCGCCAGGCCAGCGTGGTCACCGACAGGGGCGAGGCGATGAAGTGCAGGGCGATGTAGGGCGCGATCGCGCGCACCAGCGGGCCGGCCTCGCTCCACTGCGCACCGAATGCGGTGGTGAACAGCCACGGCCCCCAGAGCATCAGCACTGCGGCCATCGGCAGCGCGATGGCCGCCAGCGCCAGCATGCTCTTGCGCACCAGGGCGCGGGCCTCGTCCGCGGTCCGGGCCTGCAGCAGTTGGGGGTACAGCGCCTGCGACAGGGCGCCGCCCAGCAAGGTGGCCGGCGCCTTGAGGTAGCGCAGCGACAGCGCCCACAGACCCGCCGCCGCACCACCCGCCCAGGCCGCCACGGCGATCAGCGTCAGCGTGTCCTGCAGCGCCCCGATGAAGGCATGCGGCGTATTGAGCAGCGGAAAATCGCGGTGCCTTGCGGCCATGGCGCGCAGCGATGCCCAGGGCGTGCGCCACAGCACCGCCCAGCCCCCGGAGGGCGCCGGCCTGGCCAGGGCCACGGCAGCCACCAGGCCTGCGGCCACCGCACCGGCGAGCAGCCCGGCCGCGCCGATCTTGAGCAGGCCCAGCGCCAATTGCAGCAGGGCGGCGCCCCCATGCTGCACCAGGCGCGCGATGGACAGCAGGCCAAAGCGCTGCGAGCGCGTGGCCCACAGCGTGAGCCACTGCGTGGCGGCGATGGACAGCACGGCCAGGGGCAGGGCCCAGGCCAGCGGCATGCCCTGCACGGCCGCGACCACGCCGCCCGCCACCAAGGCGCAGGCCGTGACCGCCAGCAGCACACGGGCACACAAGGCCATGAGTTCGGCCGCACCGGGGTCGGCCTTTTCCAACGGCAGCGCAAATTCATAGCGCGCGCAGCCGACCACGGCCAGGTTGGTGGCAAGGGCCCACAGCAGGGCGAACTGGCCGAATTCGGCTGGCGTGTACAGGCGCGTCAGCGCCGGGCCCAGCAGCAGGGGTAGCGCATGGGCCACCACGCTGCCGGTCAGCAGGGTGGCCGTGGCGCGCAGCAGGGTGGAGCTCACGTCAGTGATCCATGGCGCTGAGCGCTGCCCGCAGCGGATGGAACTGGCGCGCCACAGGCCAGTGCCCCCGCGCAAGGGCCGCCCCGCCGCGAAGGCGGCGTATCCAGCCCTTGCGCTGGGGGCGAAGGCGCGAAGCGACTCAGGGGGGGCTTCATTTCACTCTTGGTGGAAGCCTGGCACCAGCTCGTGCAGCAAGGCCATCATGGCGGCGCTGTCCGCCTGGTGGATGGCCTGCTCCAGCGCCTGCAGGCAGCCCTCCAGCACGTCCCAGGCGAGGTGTTCCTCATGGGCGCGCAGGATGCGCGGGTGCGGCGTGGGCTGCGCGCCATCGCCGATCAGCAGTTCCTCATAGAGCTTTTCTCCAGGGCGCAGGCCGGTGAAGACGATCTCGATGTCGCCCTCGGGGTGCTCCGGGGCGCGCACGCTCAGGCCCGCCAGCGCGACCATGCGCTGTGCCAGGTCCAGGATGGCAATGGGCTCGCCCATGTCCAGCACGAAGACCTCTCCGCCCTGCGCCATGGCGCCGGCCTGCAGCACCAGCTGCGCGGCCTCGGGGATGGTCATGAAGTAGCGCGTCACCTGCGGGTGCGTCACGGTGACCGGGCCACCCGCCGCGATCTGGCTGCGGAACAGCGGGATCACGCTGCCGCTGGAGCCCAGCACATTGCCGAAGCGCACCATGGAAAAGTGGCTGCGCGGAGCACCGCCATCGGCCGGGGAATGCTGGGTGCACGAGGCGATGGCCTGCAGCACCAGTTCGGCCACGCGCTTGCTGGCGCCCATCACGTTGGTCGGGCGCACGGCCTTGTCGGTGGAGACGAGCACGAAGTTTTCGACGCCGCTGGCCATGGCGGCACGCACCATGTTCAGCGTGCCGAAGACATTGTTGCGGATGCCTTCTCCGGCATTGGCCTCCACCATGGGCACGTGCTTGTAGGCGGCTGCGTGGTAGATGGTGCGCGGGCGGTGCGCCTGGCACAGGTCGAGCATGTGCTGCGCGTGGCTCACGCTGGCCAGCAGCGGCACCAGCTCGCAGGCCATGGCTTCCTGCTGCACGATGGACTGCAGCTCCTGGTGGATGCTGTAGAGCGCGAACTCGCTGTGGTCCACCAGCAGCAGGCGCGCCGCGCCCTGGCGCGCGATCTGGCGGCACAGTTCGCTGCCGATGCTGCCGCCCGCACCCGTGACCATCACCCCCTGGCCGCGGATATGGCGGCCCAGCAGTGCGGGGTCGGGCGCCACCGGGTCGCGGCCCAGCAGGTCTTCGAGGTCCAGGTCCTGGAAATCGGTCACCGTCACGCGCCCGCTGGCCAGGTCCGTGAGACCGGGGATGGTGCGTATGCGCACGGGCAGCTCGCGCAGGTTCTCGATGATCTGGTGGCGACGCTGGCGTGGCACGCTGGGCAGCGCCAGCAGCACGTCGGTGATGCCAAAACGCTTGACCACCTCGGCCAGCGCGATGGGCGCGTACACCCGCACACCGTTGATGCTGCGCCCCACCTTGGCGCGGTCGTCGTCGGCAAAGGCTTCGAGCACGTAGTTGCGCGCGCTCACCAGGCCGGCGGCCGTCTGGGCACCGGCCGTGCCGGCGCCGTAGATCAGCAGGCGGTGCGGCGCCTTCGTGGTCTGCCCCGCCAGCCACATCCAGCCCAGCGAGCGGCTGGCGCCCACCAGCAGCAGAAAGATCACCGGCTGCAGAATGCCCACACTGCGCGGTATGCCGATCCACTGGCCCGCCATCAGGATGGCGAACAGCAGCGCCCCGTAGATCGCCACGGCCTTGCCGGTCGTGACCAGCGCGGTGATGCCGGTGTAGCGGAAGATGGCGCGGTACAGCCCCAGGTTCACGAAGATGGGGAAGGCCAGCAGCGGTGCCAGGCCATAGGCCAGCCACTGCATGCCCTCGGGCCAGTGCAGCATGTCCAACCGCAGGGTGAAGGCCAGCCACATGGCGAACAGGCCCATGGCGATGTCCAGCGCCACCACCACCAGCCGCTTGACCGGGCGGGGCCACTCCAGAACGTTGCTCAGCACGGGTTTGCCGCTTTGCCAGATCCGCAGGTCACTGCGCGATGCCGGTGCGTTCCAGCACGTCGCCCACGAGCTCCAGCCGCACCAGGGGGTTGTCCAGTTCCATCAGGCGCTGCTTGAGTTCCAGCGGCACGGGCAGCAGCTCGCACCAGCGGTTGGCCACCCAGCCGCAGTCGTCGAGCTGGGCGGCGCTGGGCACCAGCGCCGTGGGGCTGTCGGGGTCGCGCTGCTGCAGGGTGTTGAGCACCTGCGCCAGGGCCTGCGATGCCTTGCGCAGGTCGTCGGGCACGGGCACGGCCATGTCGGGGTCCAGGTGCGTCACATCGGCGATCCACAGTCCATGCACCAGGTGGCTGCGTTGCATGATGCGAAAACGCTGGCTGCCACGGCACTGCAGGGTGATGAGCCCGGCCTGCGGTGACTCCAGTTGCTCGATGACGGCCAGGGTGCCGATTTCGCTGAACTGCTCTTCGGGGGCGCCCGCCTGGCGCACCTCGTGGCCCTGGGTGAGGGACACCACGCCGAACGGCGCGCCCATCTGGTGGCATTTGCGCACCATGTCCAGGTAACGCACTTCGAACACGCGCAGGGCCAGAAGCCCGTCGGGAAAGAGGACGGAACCCAGGGGGAAAAGGGGCAAAGATGACAGGGAAAGGGGTTGTGTCATGGGGCGAAACCTTGGCCCGCTATCATCCCATGGCGCGGGCTGCTTTCGCACCGCCCGCTTTCCTTTTTGCCGCTCCCATGTTCTTCCAGATCGCTTCCTTCCTGCTCGATGTCGTCGGTGGCCTGCTCACGGGCGCCTGTCTGCTGCGCCTGTACATGCAGTCGCAGCGCGTGCCGTTTGGCAACCCCATCGGCGGGCTGGTCTTTGCGCTCACCGACTGGATCATCCTGCCGCTGCGCAAGCTGATCCCCCCGGTGGGCAAGTGGGACCTCTCCAGCCTGGTGGCTGCCATTCTGTTCCAGGTGCTGCAGTACGTGTTGTTCCTGCTGCTCGTCGGCGCGGCTGCCGCCTGGGCCTGGCTGCCCTGGCTGGTGTTGTTCGGCCTGGCCAAGGTGGCGGTGTCGGGGCTCATGGGCCTGCTCATCGTGCATGCGGTGATGTCCTGGATCGCTGCCCGCTCGCCGCTGTCCGATGTGGTGTGGCGCCTGTGCGCCCCCGTGCTGCGGCCGTTCCAGAAGGTGATTCCCCTGCTCGGCGGTGTGGACCTGTCGCCGCTGGTGGTACTGGTGCTGCTGCAGGTGCTGATGATCGTGCTGGCCAACCTGCAAGCCAACGTCATGCGCTGACGCTCTTCGGGCCCCCAAGCAAAAAGCGCCTGTCGGAGACAGGCGCTTTTTTGATGACCGGCGTGCGCTCAGAGGCTGGAAGCTTTGGCGTGCAAGGCGGGCATGGACGAAAGACTCTCAACCTCTCAGAGCACCGCGTCGGCCGGAAGGCGCTGCAGCATGGCCAGGCTGCTGGCCACGGTGTTGCGCAGTTCGCGGCGGTCGCAGATGAAGTCCACCGCGCCCTTGGTCTGCAGGAACTCGGCGCGCTGGAAGCCCTCGGGCAGGGTCACACGCACGGTCGATTCGATCACGCGCGGGCCGGCAAAGCCGATCAGTGCCTTGGGCTCGGCAATCACGATGTCGCCCACGAAGGCGAAGCCGGCGCTCACACCGCCCATGGTCGGGTCGGTCAGCACGCTGATGTAGGGCAGGCCCTTCTTGGCCAGGCGGGTCAGCGCGGCATTGGTCTTGGCCATCTGCATCAGGGACAGCAGGCCTTCCTGCATGCGCGCACCGCCGGTGGCGGTAAAGCACAGGAAGGGCACCTTCTGCTCGATCGCGGTTTCCACGCCGCGCACGAAGCGCTCGCCGACCACGGAACCCATGGAGCCGCCCATGAAGTCGAACTCGAAGCAGGCGACCACCACGTTGATGCTTTTGACGGCACCGCCCATGACGATCAGGGCATCGGTTTCGCCCGTGTTTTCCAGCGCTTCCTTGAGGCGCTCGGGGTACTTGCGGCTGTCCTTGAACTTCAGCGCGTCCACGGGCAGCACTTCCTGGCCGATCTCGTAGCGGCCTTCGGGGTCCAGGAAGGCGTCCAGGCGCGCCCGCGCACCGATGCGGTGGTGGTGGCTGCACTGGGGGCAGACGTTCTGGTTGTGCTCCAGGTCGGACTTGTAGAGCACCGTTTCGCAGCTCGGGCACTTGATCCACAGGCCCTCGGGCACCTGGCGGCGCTCGGTCGGGTCGGTTTGCTGGATTTTGGCGGGCAGGAGTTTTTCGAGCCAGGACATGTGTTTTCCTCGTCAATGACAGGGTTTCGGGGCATTTTGCCGGTTGCCGTGCCGACAGGGCAGGGCGCAAAAAGACCGGAACCGTGTGTGTAACCACGATGGGCGTCCGCCGGGCTGGGCGAACGCCAAGGGGCACATTATGCGTCGAGTGCCTTGCGGATCCCGCGCAGGAAGTCCACGGTGATCGCCACCACCTTCTCATGCGGCTGGTCCTCGATCAACTGGATGATGCGCGTGCCGATCACCACGGCGTCGGCCACCTTGCCGATGGCCTGGGCGGTGGCGGCGTCGCGGATGCCGAAGCCCACGCCCACGGGGATCTGCACATGCTGGCGGATGCGCGGCAGCATCTGCTCTACCGCGGAGGTGTCGAGCGCGCCCGATCCGGTCACGCCCTTGAGCGACACGTAGTACACATAGCCGCTGGCCACGCGCGCCACCTGGGCCATGCGTTCGTCCGTGCTGGTGGGGGCCAGCAGGAAGATCAGGTCCATGCCGTGCGCGCGCAGGCTGGCCGCAAAGGCCTCGCATTCCTCGGGCGGGTAGTCCACCACGAGCACGCCATCCACGCCGGCCGCAGCCGCGTCGCGCACGAATGCGCCGGCGCCGTGCACCTGGTCGTAGCGCTCCACGGGGTTGGCATAGCCCATGAGCACCACCGGGGTGGTGCTGTTGCGCTTGCGAAAATCGCGCACGTGGTCGAGCACCTGGGCCATGCCGATCCCGAGGGACAGGGCCTTTTCGCCCGCCTTCTGGATCACCGGGCCGTCGGCCATGGGGTCGGAAAAGGGCACGCCCAGCTCGATCACGTCGGCGCCCGCCTCCACCATGCCGTGCATGAGGGCCGGGGTGATGTCGGCGAACGGGAAACCGGCGGTGACGTAGGGCACCAGGGCCTTGCGGCCCTGCGCCTTCAATTGGTCGAAAGTGGTGCTGATGCGGTTCATGGCTTGGCCTCTGCACCCTTCACGGACAGTCCGCGCATGGAGGGGCGGTCGTAGAAATCTTCGCCCGACAGGTCGGCCACCGTGCCGATGTCCTTGTCGCCGCGCCCGGACAGGTTGACCAGGATGGACTGGTCGGCGCGCATGGTCGGTGCCAGCTTCATGGCATAGGCGAGGGCGTGGCTCGATTCGAGCGCAGGAATGATGCCCTCCACCCGGCACAGGTGGTGAAAGGCTTGCAGCGCTTCCTTGTCGGTGATGCCGACGTACTCGGCGCGGCCGATCTCCTGCAGCCAGGCGTGCTCGGGGCCCACGCCCGGGTAGTCCAGGCCGGCGCTGATGCTGTGCGTCTCGGTGATCTGGCCATTGGCGTCCTGCAGGATGAAGGTGCGGTTGCCGTGCAGCACACCCGAGCTGCCGCGCTGCAGCGATGCCGAGTGCTTGCCGCTGTCCAGGCCCTCGCCGGCCGCTTCCACGCCGATCAGGCGCGTCTTCTCGAACGGGATGTAGGGGTGGAAGATGCCCATGGCATTGCTGCCGCCGCCCACGCAGGCGATCACGGCATCGGGCTGCTCGCCCTGCACCTTCTGTTCGGCCAGCATCGGGGGCATCTGCGTGAGGCATTCCGTGCCGATCACGCTCTGGAAGTCGCGCACCATCATCGGGTAGGGGTGCGGGCCCGCCACCGTGCCGATGATGTAGAAGGTGTTGTCCACGTTGGCCACCCAGTCGCGCATGGCCTCGTTGAGCGCATCCTTCAAGGTCTTGCTGCCCGACTCCACGGGCACCACGGTGGCGCCCAGGAGCTTCATGCGGTAAACATTGGGACTCTGGCGCTTGACGTCCTCCGAGCCCATGTAGACCACGCATTCGAGGCCGTAGCGCGCGCAGATGGTGGCCGTGGCCACGCCGTGCTGCCCGGCGCCGGTCTCGGCAATGATGCGTGGCTTGCCCATGCGCCGCGCCAGCATGGCCTGGCCGATCACGTTGTTGATCTTGTGGGCGCCGGTGTGGTTGAGGTCTTCGCGCTTGAGGTAGATCTGCGCGCCGCCCAGCTCGCGGCTGGTGCGCGCGGCATGGTAGACGGGCGAGGGCCGGCCCACGAAGTGTTTGAGCTCGTACTGGAACTCGGCCAGGAACTCGGGGTCGTGCTGGTAGCGGGCATAGGCCTCGCGCAGTTCGTTGATGGCGTGGGTCAGCGTTTCGCTGACGAAGCTGCCGCCATAGGAGCCGAAATGGCCCGAAGGATCAGGTTGCTGATAGGAACTCATGGGGATTCTTTGCAAGTTGTGCATCGGCCGCACGCACGGCGGCAACGAAGCGATGGATTTTTTCGGCGTCCTTGATGCCCCTCAAGGGTTTTCCATCGGGCCCCTGGGCCTCGACGCCGGAACTGACATCAACCGCCAGCGTGCTGCAACGCGGGCGTACTTGCAAAATGCCATCGGTCACGTTTGCAGGCGTGAGTCCACCAGACAAAACGAGGTGAGAGCCGACGCTTGGTGGAAGGAGTGACCAATTGAATGCCTTGCCGCCGCCGCCGTACCCTTCGACATGGGCGTCGAGCAGGATGGCCTGGGCGTTTGAAAAATCGTGTGCGTATTTTACGAGGTCGAATTGTGCCGCATCCGGGCCCAGGGGTATTCGGGCCGCGCGCAGGTAGGGCCGCGCACCGTTTGCGGTGGCTGCCTGGCATTGCTCCGGCGTTTCGTCGCCATGGAACTGCACGGTGGCGCCGGCGATCTGCGCGCTGGCGGCCACCACCTCCTCGGTGCTGGCGTTGACGAACAGCAGCACCGGGGTGACGAAGGGCGGCAGGCGCCGCGCCAGCTCGGCAGCGCGCGCTGCCGTGACGGCGCGCGCACTCTGGGCGAACAGCACGAAGCCGATGGCATCGGCGCCCGCCGCCACGGCGGCATCCACATCCTCTTCACGCGTCAGTCCGCAGATCTTGATGCGGGTGCGTGCGGCGGGGTAGGGGGCGGCTTGGGAGGGCGGGGAGGTGCTCATGGGAGCCAATCATACGCAGCCGTGCGCTGGGGCAGGCCCCATGCGGCGTCGTAGACCGGTCCCTGGAAGTACAGCCCGTCGGGCGAGAAGGTCGGCGCCGCCGCATCGCGCGAGCGCGCCTGCAGCACCTGCTCGATCCATTCGGGCGGCTGGTCGCCCCGGCCGATCGCCACCAGGCAGCCCATGAGGTTGCGGATCATGTGGTGCAAAAAGGCATTCGCTTCGAACTCGAAGCGCCAGTAGCAGGGGCTCCAGCCGAGCTCGGGGTGCGGCTCCCCGAGGCCACGCTGCGTGATGTCGATGCGCGACAGCGTCTTGACCGGCGACTTGGCCTGGCAGGCCGAGGCGCGAAACGAGCTGAAGTCGTGCTCGCCCAGCAAGTGGTCGGCCGCCTGGCGCATGGCCGCAGGGTCCAGCGGGTGGTAGACCCAGCCCACGCGCCCGGCGTCCACGCTCGGGCGCACGGGCGACTGCAGCAGCACATAGGCGTAGCGGCGCGCCACGGCACTGCCACGCGAGTGGAAGCTGTCGGGCACATGGGCGGCCCATTGCACCGCAATGTCGGGGGGCAGGAAGGTGTTGGTGCCGCGCACCCAGGACGAGGGCGGCCGGTCCAGGGGGGTGTCGAAATGCACCACCTGCATCAGGCCGTGCACCCCCGCATCCGTGCGGCCGGCGCACAGGGTG
The DNA here is from genome assembly GCF_034519795.1 of Acidovorax sp. GTDB lineage: Bacteria > Pseudomonadota > Gammaproteobacteria > Burkholderiales > Burkholderiaceae_C > Acidovorax. The sequence goes on along the minus strand of NZ_JAXHOB010000027.1, from coordinate 184,952 downwards.
CTCACGCGGTGCGTGGCAAAGCGCGCCAGGGCCGCTTCCAGCTTGTCCTGGATGGTGTTGCCGGACAGCTGGCTCTGCCAGCCGCTGTAGGGCTGGCCGTTGTAGCTGACACCCAGGGCCACCCTCATGGGCGGGCCTGGGCTCGGGTGGGGTAGCTCAGGGCCGTGGCAGCCGAGTGCATCAGCCCAGTTCGACCAGCATGCGCTGGGCGCGGGTGCGCAGGGCGCCGCTCGATTCGGCCACGACCTCTTCGATCAGCGTGCGTGCACCGTCGGTGTCGCCGATGGCGTTGAACTCCTCGGCCAGTGCCAGCTTGGTGGCCAGCGGGTCGTCCTGGGCAGCGGCCGATCCGTCGTCTTCCGGCGAGATGGGCACGGCGGCCGTGGGGATTTCCACTTCGCGCGAAGCCGGGGCGGCCATGGGCTTGGAGGGCGCCGTCAGGTCCAGCGACAGCTCGCCCAGGTCGAAGTCCATCGGACCGGAGTCCTGGGCGTCGGCCAGCGGCATGGGGCCGGTGGGCGCCATGGTGAGTTCATCGCTGGGCGCTGCCGCACGGGCTGCCGGTGCAGGCGTGGGGGCCGGTGCCGGCGCATTCCAGGCCGCATCGGCCGACAGGTCGGGCAGGTCGAAATCGTCGCTGGACAGCACGGGCTCCATGCGCTGCGGTGCGCGTGGTGCGGGTGCAGCGGCCGTAGCGGTGGCCGCCGCCGCGGCGGCCGCAAATCCGCCGGGGGGGGCAGGCGGTGCATCGGTCAGCGCGTCGTCGGGCAGATCGAGGTCCAGGTCCAGGTCCAGATCGGGTGGCAGGGCGGCGGAGGCCACGGGGGCACCCGTGAAGGTGCTCACGAACGCGCCGGGAACCGAGGGGCTCTCGTCTTCCACCATGCCGGGGCGGCCGCCGGGCTGGTACAGCGGGTTTTCAGGCTCGATACCGCGACCCAGGTCGACGATGCGCGCCCAGTCGGGGCCCTCGCCCTGCGTCAGCTTGAAGACTTCTCCGGCCACGGCCTCCAGGGCCTTGCGGTCCTGGCGCTTGGCATAGATCTCGGCCAGCTTCACGTGCACGGACACGCGGGCCGGGTTGTGGCGCACGGCTTCCTTGAGGATTTCCTCGGCCTGCAGATCGCGGCCGTAGGCCAGGTACACATCGGCTTCGGCCACGGGATCCACATCGCCGCCGGCATCGAGCTGGCTGGGCGAGTAGGCCATCGACGAGCCGGTGGTCATCTCGCTGTTGGCGGTGTCCACGCGCTGGCCGCCACTGGCACCGAAGAACGAATCGGGCTGGATGCGGCTTTCCAGGAAGGAGCTGTCCACACCCGCATTGTTGCGCCGGCGCTGGATCACGCGGTAGGCGCCATAGCCCAGCAGCAGGGCCAGCAGGCCGCCACCGGCCAGGGGGATCAGCGGGTCGTCGAGCAGGCCATCGAAGAAGCCGGGCTCTGCCACCGGTGTGGGTGGCGGCAGCACGATGGGCTTGGAGGCGGGGGCTGCTGGGGCTGCAGGGGCCGCATCCGACGCAGGGCTTGCGCTGGCCTCGGCCGATGCGCCGCTGGTGGGTTCGGAGGCCGCCATTGCCGGTGGGGCTTCGGGGGCGGCTGGCGTGGCGGGCACGCCGGGCACGGCCACCTGGGCGGGTGTGCTCGCCGCGGGGGCTGCGGGGGCAGCAACGGGCGGTGCTGCCGGTGTGGCCGGCGTCGAGGGGGCTGCGGCCGATGCGGCGCCCAGCTTGTTCAGGTCGCTGATGTTCTTGGACAGCTCGGCCATGCGGGCCGATGCGTCGCTGGCCTGCTTGTCCTTGGCCAATTGGTCTTCGGCGGCCTTTTGGCCCTTCACGGAGCCCTTGGACAGCGTGAGCTTGTCGGGGGCCGTGGTGGCCGGCTTGCTGTCTTCCACCCGGGTCTGCACCGAGCCCGTGGCCGAGCGTTCGGCCGATGCCACGGTGGTGGACGGGGCGGATTCGGCCAGCTTGCGGCGGAAGGCGTTGAAATCACGGCTCTGCGCGGCCAGGATCTGACGGGCTTCGGGCGCAGGCGTGGCCTGGGCCGTGGCCTGGTCGGGCATCTGCAGCACGGCGCCGGCCTTGACGCGGTTGATGTTGCCGCCGATGAAGGCGTCCGGATTGGCGCGCTGCATGGCCACCAGCATCTGGTCGAGCGAAACCCCATCTGGGCGGTTGGCATTGGCGATGCGGCCAGCCGTGTCGCCCGGCTGCACGGTCACGCTGCCTTCGGCAGGCGTGGCACGCGGCGCGGCCGGTGCACGGGCAGCGGCGGCGGGTGCTGCTGCGCTCGAAGGACGGCCAGCCACGGCGGGCGGGGTCTCGGTGCGCGAAGCCGGGGGGGTGATCTGGGGCGCTGCGGTGACCGTTGGAGCTGGGCGGCGCATCGCTGGCGGGTCGAACAGCATGGTGTAGCTGCGCACCAGGCGGCCCGAGCCCCAGGTGGCGTCGAGCACCAGATCGACGAAGGGGTCGTTCACCGGGCGGTCGCTGGACAGGCGCAGCACGGCCGAACCATCGGCGCGGCGTTGCAGTTGCACCTGCAGGTTGTTCATGGTGGGCGAGTACTCCATGCCCTGGGCGCGAAACACTTCCGGCGTGGCCGTGCTGGCCTTCAGCGTCTCTGCCTCTGCAGGGGTGATCTGCGGCAGGTCGATCTCGGCGCGCAGGGGCTCGCCCAGCGCGGATTGCACGGTGATGCGGCCCAGCGCGAGCGCGGAGGCATCGGTGGCATAGAGCCCTGCGGTTGCCACGGCCGCAGCCGCCAGCACAGAAAATTTCCAACGATGCATGTTTGCCATCAACTGATTGGGTTGTGCGGCTCGGTCGAGCGGTGCTGTTTTTCTCATGGTCTGGTCCCGCCCCGGCGCGTGAAAATATGTAAAAAGCACCATAGCATCAATGTTTTGCACTGACAAGCTGAGGTGGCGCGGAAGCTTTGCCCCTGGTGTTCATGCACCAGATTGGGGCGTTTAGATGTTGCCAATTGCCAACGTCACGTAACCGGGTGTGTCAGGCTGCCAGGCGCAAAAAAGCGCGCGCAATCTGCATTGCGCGCGCTTTCGACAGGACTTGCCCGGGGGTAGCTTAGGCTGCCAGCAGGATGCGCAGCATGCGGCGCAGGGGTTCGGCGGCGCCCCAGAGCAACTGGTCGCCGATGGTGAAGGCGCCCACGTACTCGGGGCCCATGGCCAGCTTGCGCACGCGGCCCACAGGGATGGTCATGGTGCCGGTCACGGCCACGGGGGTCAGGTCCTTGATGGTGGCTTCACGCGTGTTGGGCACCACCTTCACCCACTCGTTGTCGGCGGCGATCATGGCCTCGATGTCGGCCACGGGCACGTCCTTCTTGAGCTTGAAGGTCAGCGCCTGGCTGTGGCAGCGCATGGCGCCCACGCGCACGCAAAAGCCGTCCACCGGGATGGCGCTCGAGCCGAAGCCCTCGCCCTGGCCCAGGATCTTGTTGGTTTCGGCCATGCCCTTCCACTCTTCCTTGGACATGCCGTTGCCCAGGTCCTTGTCGATCCAGGGGATCAGCGAGCCGCCCAGCGGCACGCCGAAGTTGGCCGTCTCGGCGCCCGTCAGCGCACGCTGCTTGGCGATGACCTTGCGGTCGATCTCCAGGATGGCGCTCTTGGGGTCGTCCAGCAGGGACTTCACCTCGGCGTTCAGCGTGCCGTACTGCGTGAGCAGTTCGCGCATGTGCTGGGCGCCGCCGCCGCTGGCGGCCTGGTAGGTCTGGGTGCTCATCCACTCGACGAGGCCGGCCTTGTACAGCGCGCCCACGCCCATCAGCATGCAGCTGACGGTGCAGTTACCGCCGACCCAGTTCTTGCCACCCTTGGCCAGCGCGTCCTGGATGACGGGCAGGTTCACGGGGTCGAGGATGATGACGGCGTCCTTTTCCATGCGCAGCGTCGAGGCGGCGTCGATCCAGTGGCCGTTCCAGCCGGTGGCGCGCAGCTTGGGGAAGACTTCGGAGGTGTACTCGCCGCCCTGGGCGGTGATGATGATGTCGCAGCGCTTCAGGGCGTCGATGTTGAACGCATCCTGCAGCGTGGTCTCGTTCCTGGCCGCTGCAGGGGCCTTGCCGCCCGCGTTGGAGGTGGAGAAGAACAAGGGCTCGATCAGGTCGAAGTCATTTTCTTCGGCCATGCGATCCATCAACACCGAGCCGACCATGCCGCGCCAGCCGACCAAACCTACCAACTTGCTCATTTCAACGCCCCTTTTCAGATTAAGAAACAGTGCCAGACCGGACTGCTCGCCTGGCTCGTCAGGCCAGGAAGGGCGCACGACGAACCAGGCTGAGTCAGCCCTTAATGGTCGTGGTTTTGGTGATGGTTGCGCGCGCAGCCACACCGGCCGTGGCGGCGGGTGCAATGTTCAGGGCGAACGTGTGGGCGGCAAACATAAGGCGCCGAGTATATCGCAAGCCCGGCAAGGCGCTCAAGGGGGCGTTGGCGGCATGCCGCAATGAAAAAGGCGGTCCTTGGACCGCCCTTTGCACGATGCAGCAGTTGCCTGCGCGCTGCCGCGCTTACTTCAGCGCTTGCACCACGGCATCGCCCATCTGCGCGGTGCCGACCTTGGTCGTGCCTTCGCTCCAGATGTCGGGCGTGCGCAGGCCCTGGGCCAGCACCTTCTGCACGGCGGCCTCGATGCGCTGGGCGGCGGCTTCCTGGTTCAGCGAGAAGCGCAGCATCATCGCCGCCGAGAGGATGGTGGCCAGCGGGTTGGCCACGCCCTTGCCCGCGATGTCGGGGGCGCTGCCGTGGCTGGGCTCGTACAGGCCCTGGTTGCTGCTGTTGAGCGAGGCCGAGGGCAGCATGCCGATGGAGCCGGTGAGCATGGAGGCCTCGTCCGAGAGGATGTCGCCGAACATGTTGCCGGTGACCACCACGTCGAACTTCTTGGGCGCGCGCACCAGTTGCATGGCGGCGTTGTCCACGTACATGTGGTCCAGTTCCACGTCGGGGTATTCCTTGCCGACTTCGGTCACGATGTCCTTCCAGAACTGGAAGGTCTCGAGCACGTTGGCCTTGTCCACGCTGGTCACGCGCTTGCTGCGCTTGCGTGCGGCCTGGAAGGCCACGTGGGCGATGCGCTCCACCTCGGGGCGGCTGTAGCGCATGGTGTCGAAGGCTTCCTCGGCGCCGGGGAAGTGGCCGTCGGTGGCGATGCGGCGCCCGCGCGGCTGGCCGAAGTAGATGTCGCCCGTGAGCTCGCGGATGATGAGGATATCCAGGCCCGAAATGAGTTCGGGCTTGAGGCTCGATGCGCCCACCAGTTGCTCGTAGCAGATCGCAGGGCGGAAGTTGGCGAACAGGCCCAGGTTCTTGCGCAGGCCCAGGATGGCCTGCTCGGGGCGCAGGGGGCGGTCCAGCTTGTCGTACTTCCAGTCGCCCACGGCGCCGAACAGGATGGCATCGGCCTCCTTGGCCAGCTTGAGCGTGGCGTCGGGCAGGGGGTGGCCGTGCGCCTCGTAGGCGGCACCGCCCACCAGGGCCGATTCCATCTCGAACTGGAGGTCCAGCACTTCGAGAACCTTGACGGCCTCCGCGACGATTTCGGTGCCGATGCCGTCTCCCGGCAGAACTGCGATTTTCATGAAGGACTTCTTCTTAAAGTGAATGGCCGCGCCCCGGCGCCATTGCCGGGTGGACAGCCACTGGTCGATGAACTGGTGGTGGGGTCAGGAGACCATGCTGTGCGCCAGCCAGGGCTTGGTGGCCAGGCGCTGGGCTTCGAAGGCGCGGATCTTGTCGGACTGGCGCAGGGTCAGACCGATGTCGTCGAAACCGTTGAGCAGGCAGTACTTGCGAAACGCCTGCACCTCGAACGGGATCTCTTCGCCCTGTGGGCGCACGACGACCTGGCGTTCCAGGTCGACGGTGAGCTGGTAGCCGGGAAAGGCCGCCACCTCGTCGAACAACTGGGCCACGGTGGCCTCGGACAGCACGATGGGCAGGAGGCCGTTCTTGAAGCAGTTGTTGAAGAAGATGTCGGCGAAGCTCGGCGCGATCACGGCGCGAAAGCCGAACTGGTCCAGCGCCCAGGGGGCGTGCTCGCGGCTCGATCCGCAGCCGAAGTTCTTGCGCGCGATGAGCACGCTGGCACCCTGGTAGCGCGGCTGGTTGAGCACGAAGTCGGGGTTGGGCTTGCGGCTGGCGGGGTCCTGGCCGGGCTCGCCATGGTCCAGGTAGCGCCATTCGTCGAACAGGTTCACGCCGAAACCGGTCTTCTTGATCGACTTGAGGAACTGCTTGGGGATGATGGCGTCGGTGTCGACGTTCTCGCGGTCCATGGGGGCCACGAGGCCCTTGTGCACGGTGAATTTCTGCATGGTGGCTTGCCTTACTTGTTGGCGGCGCGCTCAAGGGCGCCGCCGGCCCGCTGGACGTCCTGGCCCACGCCCTTGACGGTGTTGCAGCCGGCCAGCAGGAAGGCCAGCGAAAGGGCGATGAAAGTGGCGGTCTTCTTCATGACGGGACTCCTTCGGTCGGTGGGTGAAAAGGCCAACGGGCGTTGGATCAATGGAGGGGTGAAAGGGTTCAGGAGAACTGGCGGATGTCCACGAAGTGGCCATGCACGGCCGCAGCTGCGGCCATGGCGGGGCTCACCAGGTGGGTGCGCCCGCCGGCGCCCTGGCGGCCTTCGAAGTTGCGGTTGCTGGTGCTGGCGCAGCGCTCGCCGGGCTCCAGGCGGTCGGCGTTCATGGCCAGGCACATGGAGCAGCCGGGCTCGCGCCACTCGAAGCCCGCGGCCTTGAAGATCTCGTGCAGGCCTTCGCGCTCGGCCTGCTCCTTGACCAGGCCCGAGCCGGGCACCACCAGGGCCAGCTTCACGTTGCTGGCCACCTTGCGGCCCAGGTTCTTGACCACGGCAGCGGCTTCGCGCATGTCCTCGATGCGGCTGTTGGTGCACGAACCGATGAACACCTTGTCGATGGTGATGTCGTTGATCGGCTTGCCGGGGGGCAGGCCCATGTAGGTCAGCGCGCGTTCGATGGCGCCGCGCTTGTTGGCGTCCTTTTCCTTGTCGGGGTCGGGCACGCGGGCGTCGATGCCCAGCACCATCTCGGGCGAAGTGCCCCAGGTGACCTGCGGCTGGATCTCGGCCGCGTCGAGCTTGACCACGGTGTCGAAGTGCGCGTCGGGGTCCGACTGCAGGGTCTTCCAGTAGGCGACGGCCTGGTCCCACTCCACGCCCGTGGGCGACAGGGGGCGGCCACGCACGTACTCGATGGTCTTGTCGTCCACGGCCACCAGGCCGGCGCGCGCGCCGCCTTCGATGGCCATGTTGCACACGGTCATGCGGCCTTCCATGGACAGGCTGCGGATGGCCGAGCCCGCGAATTCGATGGTGTAGCCCGTGCCGCCAGCCGTGCCGATCTTGCCGATGATGGCCAGCACGACGTCCTTGGCGGTGATGCCCTTGGCGAGCTGGCCGTCCACCTGCACCAGCATGTTCTTGGCCTTCTTGGCCAGCAGGGTCTGCGTGGCCATGACGTGCTCGACTTCGGAGGTGCCGATGCCGTGCGCCAGCGCACCGAAGGCGCCGTGCGTGCTGGTGTGGCTGTCGCCGCAGACCACGGTCATGCCCGGCAGGGTGGCGCCGTTTTCGGGTCCGATCACGTGGACGATGCCCTGGCGCTTGTGCATGAACGGGAAGAACGCCGCAGGGTGGATCTGCGCCATGTTGTCGTTCAGCGTGGTGATCTGCTCCTTGCTGATCGGGTCGGTGATGCCGTCGTAGCCGCTCTCCCAGCCCGTGGTGGGCGTGTTGTGGTCGGCGGTGGCGACGATGGAGCTGGTGCGCCAGACCTTGCGGCCGGCCTCGCGCAGGCCTTCGAAGGCCTGGGGGCTGGTGACTTCATGCACCAGGTGCCGGTCGATGTAGAGGATGGAGGTGCCGTCCTCTTCGGTGTGGACGACGTGCTCGTCCCAGATCTTGTCGTACAGGGTGCGTCCCATGGTGCGTCTCTTTCAGGTGGGTAATGTGATTTTAGTGGGGCCTGCCCTGGGGGGCGAGCGCCTCGGTGGCGGGCGCGGCGTGCGTGCGCGCCACCCCGGACTGCTGCGGTGCCAGGTGCTCCACCAGCAGCCTGGCGGTCACGGGCAGGGCGTCGAAATCGCGGGCCACCACGCGCAGCTCGCGGTGGGCCCAGGCCTCGGCCAGCGGTATCGCGCGCAGGTGGCCCACGCCGCGCATCAGCTCGAAGGCGCGGTCGGGCAGCAGGCCCACGCCCAGGCCGTTGTCGATCATGCGGCACATGGCATCCAGGCCGGTGACCTGGATGCGCTGGCGCAGCGGGCGCCCGGCCGCGGCTGCCGCGGCGCGCATGGCCAGGCTGATGCTGCTGTTGGCGTGCAGGCCGACGATGTCCCAGTCCAGCACCTCCTCGAAGCCGATGGCGCTGTGCTCTGCCAGCGCATGCGCCTCGGGCACCACCAGCACCAGGTGGTCGGCGCGGTAGGGGCGGCTTTGCAGCTCGTTGCCGCCGGTGCCGGTGGCCATGCCGACGTTGCAGATGCCCAGGTCGGCGGCACCCTCGTGCACGGCGTTGAGCACATCGCTGCTCAGGTGCTCCTGCAGGTCGATCTTGATCTGGCTGTGCTCGCGCGCAAAGGCGCCCAGGTCCTCCGGCAGGAACTGGAAGATGGCCGAGATGTTGGCGTGCATGCGCACGTGGCCGCGCACGCCGTCGGCGTATTCGCTGAGCTCGCCCTGCATGCGTTCCAGGCCGAACAGCACCGTGCGCGCATGGTGCAGCAGGCTCTCGCCCGCAGGCGTCAGCGTCACGCCGCGGCTGTGGCGATAGAGCAGGGCCGTGTCCACGGCGGTTTCCAGGTCCGACAGGCGCTTGCTGACGGCCGAGGCCGCGATGAATTCGCGCTCTGCCGCACGGCCGATGCTGCCGAGTTCACACACCGCCACGAACAGTTGCAGCGAAGTGAGGTCAATGCGGCGCGCAAAACTGCGCTCGGAGCTTTTCATCGGGTCTCTGGGTTCTTGGTGCTTCTCGTTTGGAGAGGGCGTCAGCGTATTTTCCTGTAAAAAGTACCCGGCTGTCATCGCGAACCGCGATGTCGTCCATCGCGCATGCGGCCTTTCTGGCGTGCGCGGGCATGAAAAAACCGCACGGGCCTGGCGGCGCCGTGCGGTGGCGGGGCAGAGGCTGGGTGCTCAGCTGAAGAAGTTCTTCAGCCGGTCCGTCCAGCTCTCGCCGCTGGGCGAGTGGCGGGCGCCGCCCTTTTTCAGGGAGTCTTCCAGTTCGCGCAGCAGCTTGCGCTGGTGCTCGGTCAGCTTGACCGGGGTCTCGACCGCGATATGGCAGTACAGGTCGCCCGGGTAGCTGGCACGCACGCCCTTGATGCCCTTGCCGCGCAGGCGGAACTGCTTGCCGGCCTGCGTGCCTTCGGGGATGTCGATGGCCGCCTTGCCGGCGAGCGTGGGTACCTCGATCTCGCCGCCCAGCGCGGCGGTGATGAAGCTCACCGGCACCTGGCAGTGCAGGTCGTCGCCATCGCGCTCGAAGATGTCGTGCTTCTTCAGGCGGATCTCGATGTACAGGTCGCCTGGCGGGCCGCCATTGGTGCCGGGCTCGCCGTTGCCGGTGCTGCGGATGCGCATGCCGTCGTCGATGCCCGAAGGGATCTTCACCTCCAGCGTCTTTTGCTTCTTGAGCTTGCCCTGGCCGTGGCAGGTGGTGCAGGGCTCGGGAATGATCTTGCCCGTGCCGCGGCAGTGCGGGCAGGTCTGCTGCACGCTGAAGAAGCCCTGGCGCATCTGCACCGTACCGCTGCCCGTGCAGGTGGCGCAGGTCTTGGCGCTGGTGCCGGGCTTGGCGCCGCTGCCGTGGCAGGTGTCGCAGCTCTCCCACGAGGGGATGCGGATCTGCGCATCCTTGCCGCGTGCGGCTTCCTCCAGGGTGATCTCCATGGCGTAGCTCAGGTCGCTGCCGCGGTAGACCTGGCGGCCACCGGCGCCACGCCCACGCCCGCCCTGCTGGCCGAACATGTCGCCGAAGATGTCGCCGAACGCCTCGGCGAAGCCGCCAAAGCCCTCGGCGCCCGCGCCGCCGGGGCCACGCATGTTCGGGTCCACCCCGGCGTGGCCGTACTGGTCGTAGGCCGCCCGCTTTTGCGGATCGGAGAGCATCTCGTAGGCCTCCTTGGCCTCCTTGAACTTCTCTTCGGCAGGCTTGGAGGCATCACCCTGGTTGCGGTCGGGGTGGTGCTTCATCGCGAGCTTGCGATAGGCCTTCTTGATCTCTTCATCCGAAGCGTTCTTGGGAACGCCCAGGATTTCGTAAAAGTCTCGTTTGGACATGGTCTTTCTGGGCCCGGTTGGAACAGGAACGCCGCGCAAGCCCCCCGGTCAGGAAACTCGCGCGGCGGCTCGGGTCAAACGGGGCGTGTTCAGCCCTTCTTGACTTCCTTCACCTCGGCATCGACCACGTTGTCGTCGTCGGGCTTGCTGCTGGCGGAGGAGGACGATGCCTGCTGGCCGCCCGAGGCGTCACCCGCGCCGGCGCCGGCGGCCGCCTGCGCGGCTTGCGCGTCGGCGTACATCTTCTCGCCCAGCTTCTGGCTGGCGGCCATCAGGGCCGTCGTCTTTTCCTCGATGGCCGCCTTGTCTTCGCCCTTGAGCACGTCTTCCAGGGCCTTTGCGGCCGAGGTGATGGCTTCCTTCTCGCTGGCGTCGAGCTTGTCGCCATGCTCGGCCAGGCTCTTGTTCACGCTGTGCACGGCGGCTTCGCCCTGGTTGCGTGCCTGGATCAGCTCCAGCTTCTTCTTGTCGTCGGCCGCGTTCAGTTCGGCGTCCTTCACCATCTTCTGGATCTCTTCTTCCGACAGGCCGGAGCTGGCCTTGATGGTGATCTTGTTTTCCTTGCCCGTGCCCTTGTCCTTGGCGCCCACGTGCAGGATGCCGTTGGCGTCGATGTCGAACGACACTTCGATCTGCGGCGTGCCGCGCGATGCGGGTGGAATGCCTTCCAGGTTGAACTCGCCCAGGAGCTTGTTGCCCGAAGCCATCTCGCGCTCGCCCTGGAACACCTTGATCGTCACGGCCGGCTGGTTGTCGTCGGCGGTCGAGAAGGTCTGTGCGAACTTCGTCGGGATCGTGGTGTTCTTGGTGATCATCTTGGTCATGACGCCGCCCAGGGTCTCGATGCCCAGGGACAGGGGGGTCACGTCCAGCAGCAGCACGTCCTTGCGGTCACCCGAGAGCACCTGGCCCTGGATGGCGGCGCCCACGGCCACGGCTTCGTCGGGGTTCACGTCCTTGCGCGGTTCCTTGCCGAAGAACTCCTTGACCTTCTCCTGCACCTTGGGCATGCGGGTCATGCCGCCCACCAGGATCACGTCGTGGATGTCGGAGACCGACACGCCAGCGTCCTTGATGGCCGTGCGGCAAGGCGCGATGGTGCGCTCGATCAGCTCTTCCACCAGGGCTTCCAGCTTGGCGCGGGTCAGCTTGATGTTCAGGTGCTTGGGACCGGAGGCGTCTGCCGTGATGTAGGGCAGGTTGATGTCGGTCGCGGCCGAGTTGGACAGCTCGATCTTCGATTTTTCGGCGGCTTCCTTCAGGCGCTGCAGGGCCAGCACGTCCTTGGACAGGTCCACGCCCTGTTCCTTCTTGAACTCGCTGATGATGTAGTCGATGATGCGCTGGTCGAAGTCTTCGCCGCCCAGGAAGGTGTCGCCGTTGGTCGACAGCACTTCGAACTGCTTTTCGCCGTCCACGTCGGCGATCTCGATGATGGACACGTCGAACGTGCCGCCGCCCAGGTCATACACGGCGATCTTGCGGTCGCCCTTTTCCTGCTTGTCCAGGCCGAAGGCCAGGGCCGCGGCGGTGGGCTCGTTGATGATGCGCTTGACATCCAGGCCTGCGATGCGGCCGGCGTCCTTGGTGGCCTGGCGCTGGGCGTCGTTGAAGTACGCGGGCACGGTGATGACGGCTTCCGTCACGGGCTCGCCCAGGTAGTCTTCGGCCGTCTTCTTCATCTTGCGCAGGATGTCGGCGGACACCTGCTGGGCCGACAGCTTGTTGCCGCGCACTTCGATCCAGGCGTCGCCGTTGTCGGCGGCCACGATCTTGTAGGGCATCAGGTCGATGTCCTTTTGCACTTCCTTCTCGGTGAACTTGCGGCCGATCAGGCGCTTCACGGCGTACAGCGTGTTGCGCGGGTTGGTCACGGCCTGGCGCTTGGCCGAGGCGCCGACGAGGATCTCGCCGTCTTCCTGGTAGGCCACGATGGAGGGCGTGGTGCGGGCGCCTTCGCTGTTTTCGATCACGCGGGTCGTGTTGCCCTCCATGATGGAAACGCAGCTGTTGGTGGTGCCCAGGTCAATACCGATGATTCTTCCCATGATGTTCTTCTCCGCGATGTTTGAGTGATTTGGATAACTAGTAACGTGTGGATAACTTGGCTGGCTTCAAGCCGTTATCCACCATTTTTTATTTGGGAGCGGTGACGGTCACCAGGGCCGGGCGCAGCACGCGGTCGGCGATCTTGTAGCCCTTTTGCAGCACGGCCACCACGGTGTTGGGCTCCTGCTCGGCAGGCGCCACGCTGATCGCCTGGTGCTGGTGGGGGTCGAACTTCTCGCCGGCAGGCGGGTTGATGGCCAGCACCTTGTTGCGCTCCAGCGCCGAAGTCAGCTGGCGCAGGGTGGCATCGGCGCCTTCGCGCAGTTGCTGGGGGGTGGCTTCCTTGATGCCCAGGGCGGCGTCCAGGCTGTCGGCCACGGGCAACAGGCTCTCGGCAAAGCTCTCGATGCCGAACTTGCGCGCCTTGGTGACCTCGTCCTCGGCGCGGCGGCGGGCGTTTTCGGCCTCGGCCTTGGCGCGCAGGAACTGGTCGGCCAGCTCGGCGCTCTTGGCCTTGAGCTCGGCCAGCTCGCCTTGCAGGCGCGCCAGCTCGTCAGAGGCATTGGCGGCCATGGCGGCTTCAATTTCTTCGGGGGAGGCGTCTTGGGAGGTGGTTGGCTGGCTGTTGTCGGACATGTCTTGGTCTTCGTAAATAAAACAGTACGCGCACAAGGTTGGGCGTGTGTGTGGTATTTCAAGTTCGCGCGCAATGCGGGGGACATCTGCGGCGACCTGGGCGAGGGGATTGGCCGGGCGGCAAGCCTCTTGGAGCAGGGGTGAGTGTACAAGGTCAAAGATGCGGGCTATAATCTACGGCTTTGCCCTTGCCACACCGCTTCTAGACGCAGCGGGTGGTTTCACCCAAAAGGAGTCTGCATGCGTCATTACGAAATCATTTTGTTGATCCACCCGGATCAAAGCGAACAAGTTCCAGCCATGCTGGAGCGCTACAAGGGCATGATCACCGCTGGCGGTGGCAAGGTGCACCGCGTGGAAGACTGGGGCCGCCGTCAACTGGCGTACCTGATCAACAAGCTGGCCAAGGCCCACTACCTGTGCGTGAACATCGAAGCCGACCAGGCCGTGATGGCTGAACTGGAGCATGCCTTCAAGTTCAACGACGCCGTGCTGCGCCACCTGACGGTTCAGAAGAAGAAGGCCGACACGGGCCCATCTTCGATGATGAAGACCGTCGAGCGCGAAGAAGCCCGCAAGGCCAGCCAGGCGGAATACGCCGCTGCCGGCGAGCGCTGATCGTCCACCGCCCTTTCGGGAGTGGAGAACCGCGTCGTCTTGACGGCCTGTATCGCCGAGGCTGAGGCCCTGCGCTACACCCCCGCCGGCTTGCCCGCCCTTGCCCTTCGGCTCGAACACGAGTCCAGGCAGAACGAGGCAGGCGAACCGCGGGATGTCAAGGCAGCCATGAAGGCCGTCGCATTCGGTGCGATGGCCGAGCGGCTTGCGAGGCAGCAGATTGGAAGTCGATGGACTTTCAGCGGCTTTCTCGCCACGCCGCGCAATGGCAGGAACGCTGTGCTCCACATCCAGGATATTCAACAAAATTAATTTTCAAGGGGTCCGCAATGGCCACGTTCAAGAAGTTCAACAAAGACAAGCGCCCAAAGCGCAACACCCAGTCCCTGCTGTTCAAGCGCAAGCGCTTTTGCCGGTTCACGGTGACCGGTGTTGAAGAAATCGACTACAAGGATGTCGACACGCTGCGCGATTTCATCGCCGAAAACGGCAAGATCATCCCCGCGCGCCTGACCGGCACGCGCGCCATCTTCCAGCGCCAGCTGAACACCGCCATCAAGCGCGCCCGCTTCCTGGCCCTGGTGCCTTACAGCGACCAGCACAAGATCTAAGGAGCACAACCCATGCAAATCATTCTGCTCGACAAGGTTGTGAACCTCGGCAACCTGGGCGAAATCGTCAAGGTCAAGGACGGCTACGCACGCAACTTCCTGATCCCTTCGGGCCGCGCACGCCGCGCCACCGAATCGGCCAAGGCCGAGTTCGAAGCCAAGCGCGCCGAACTGGAAAAGGCTGCTGCCGCCAAGCTGGCGCAAGCCCAGGCCGAAGGCGAAAAGCTGGCCGGCACCACGGTCAAGCTGACGCAAAAGGCTGGCGTGGACGGCCGTCTGTTTGGTTCCGTGACCAACCAGGACATCGCCGAAGAGCTGAACAAGCAAGGCTACAAGGTCGCCAAGGCCCAGGTTCGCCTGCCCAACGGCCCGATCAAGGTCGTCAGCGAAACCACGGTCAGCGTGGCTCTGCACACCGACGTGGTGGTGGACGTCACTGTGTCGGTCTACGGCGAAACCGCCTGATCGCCAGCACGTAGTAACCTGCGTGACTTGCCGCGAAAGCCGCCCTCGGGCGGCTTTTGTCTTTGCGACTGCGCCATCTGTACAGGATTGCCCACCGGTAATCCACAGATTGCCCCAAGGCTTATCCCCGGATGCCAGACCGTGCTGGTGAGGGGGTGCGCTCCATCAGGTCCCTGCCCGGAGAAATTCCATGTCCGCTGTCTTCCCCCCGCTTGACGAACAGGGTTTCGTGCCGCCATCCGGTTCCAGCGAGGACCAGGAGATTGCCAAGCTGCGCACGCCGCCGCACTCCATCGAGGCCGAGTCCAGTGTGCTGGGCGGCCTGCTGCTGGACAACAACGCCTGGGACCGCGTGGGCGACCTGCTGGTCGAGAGCCACTTCTACCGGCACGAGCACCAGATGATCTACTCGGCCATCGGTGCGCTGATCAATGGCAGCAAGCCGGCCGACGTGATCACCGTCTTCGAGCACCTGAAGAACCAGGGCAACGCCCAGGATGCAGGTGGGCTGGCCTACCTGAACAACCTGGCGCAGTACGTCCCGAGCGCGAGCAACATCCGCCGCTATGCGGAAATCGTGCGCGAGCGCGCCATCCTGCGCAAGCTGGTCACGGCCAGCGACGAAATCTCCACCAACGCCTTCAATCCCCAGGGCAAGACGGTGGAGCGCATCCTGGACGAGGCCGAGGCCAAGATCTTCGCGATCGGCGAAGAGGGCTCGCGCACCAAGCAGGGCTTCCAGTCGCTCGACAACCTGGTGATCGACCTGCTCGACAAGGTGCAGGAGATGGCCGACAACCCGGTCGATGTGACCGGCGTGCCCACCGGCTTTGCCGACCTGGACCGCATGACCTCGGGCCTGCAGGCCGGCGACATGGTGGTGCTGGCGGCGCGCCCTTCCATGGGCAAGACCTCGTTCGCGGTGAACATCGCCGAACACGTGGCGCTCAACGAAGGCTTGCCGGTCGCCATCTTCTCGATGGAAATGGGCGCCGCCCAGCTGGCGGTGCGTATCGTGGGCTCCATCGGCCGCGTGAACCAGGGCAACCTGCGCACCGGCAAGCTCACCGACGACGAATGGCCGCGCCTGACCGAGGCCATCGAGCGCCTGCGCACCGTGTCGCTGCACATCGACGAAACCCCGGGCCTGACGCCGGGCGAGCTGCGTGCCAACGCCCGCCGCCTGGCGCGCCAGTGCGGCAAGCTCGGCCTGATCGTGGTCGATTACCTGCAGCTCATGAGCGGCTCGGGCGCCGGCAGCGCCGACAACCGCGCCACCGAACTGGGCGAGATCTCCCGGGGCCTGAAGATGCTGGCCAAGGAGCTGCAATGCCCCGTGATCGCGCTCTCGCAGCTCAACCGCTCGGTGGAGCAGCGCACCGACAAGCGCCCCATGATGTCCGATCTGCGCGAATCGGGCGCCATCGAGCAGGATGCGGACATCATCATGTTCATCTACCGCGACGACTACTACAACAAGGACAGCAAGGAGCCCAACGTGGCCGAGGTCATCATCGGCAAGCAGCGTAACGGCCCCACCGGCACCGTGAAGCTGTTCTTCCAGAAGAACCAGACCCGCTTCGAGAACCTGGCCATGGGCAGCGGTGGTGATGATTATTGACCCCGCCCCCTGAGGCGCTTCGCGCCTTCCCCCTGAGGGGGACGCCCCCGGTGCGGCGGGGCGGCCCTTGCACGGGGGCGCTGGCGAGGGCGCGCCCATCTCAGGCGCCATCGGAATAAAAAAGGCCCCTGCCATCGGCAGGGGCCTTTTCATTGTTGGGCAGCGCGGTTCGTCAGAGTACCTCGCTGGCAAAGTCTGCCAAGCGTGAGCGCTCACCTCGCGCCAGCGTGATGTGGCCGCTGTGCGGCCAGCCCTTGAAACGGTCCACCGCATAGGTCAGGCCCGAGGAGCCTTCGGTCAGGTAGGGCGTGTCGATCTGTGCCAGGTTGCCCATGCAGATGATCTTGGTGCCTGGGCCGGCGCGCGTGATCAGCGTCTTCATCTGCTTGGGCGTCAGGTTCTGCGCCTCGTCGATGATCACGTACTTGTTCAGGAAGGTGCGCCCGCGCATGAAGTTCATGCTCTTGATCTTGATGCGGCTTCGGATCAGTTCGTTGGTGGCGGCACGCCCCCACTCGCCGGCATTGCCGCCGTCGCCCTTGGCCAGGAACTCGAGGTTGTCGTCCAGCGCGCCCATCCAGGGGCCCATCTTCTCTTCTTCCGTGCCGGGCAGAAAGCCGATGTCCTCGCCCACGCTCACCGTGGCGCGGGTCATGATGATCTCGGTGTAGCGGCGGTCGTCCAGCACCTGGGTCAGGCCTGCGGCCAGGGCCAGCAGGGTCTTGCCGGTGCCGGCCGTGCCGGTCAGCGTCACGAAGTCGATCTCGGGGTCCATGAGCAGGTTCATGGCGTAGTTCTGCTCGCGGTTGCGCGTGGTCACGCCCCAGACGGCATGCTTGGCCGAGCCGTAGTCCTTGAGCGTCTGCAGCACCGCGGTCTTTTCGCGGATCTCGCTCACGCGCGCGAACAGGCTGGGCTCGCCGGGGGCCTCGAAGTACGCGAACTGGTTGATCATCAGCTGCGGCACGATGGGGCCGCCGATGCGGTAGTAAGTGTGTACTCCGCTCTGCCAGCTTTCCACGTTCTTGCCGCTCTTGACCCAGAAGTCCGGCGGCAGGGCCAGCACGCCCGAGTACAGCAGGTCGCCGTCTTCCAGCGTCTTGTCGTTCTGGTAGTCCTCGGCGTTCAGGCCCAGGGCGCGCGCCTTGACGCGCATGTTGATGTCCTTGGACACCAGCACCACCTCGCGCGGGGCGTGCAGCTTGCGCAGGGCTTCCACCACGCCCAGGATCTGGTTGTCCGCCTTGCCCTGGGGCAGGCTGGTGGGCAGGCTGTAGTCCAGCGGCGCGGTCTGGAAGAACAGGTGGCCGCCGGCGGCGCGCTGGCCCGTGGAGTCGAGCTTCAGGCCGTGGGCGATGTCGGCGCCGTGCACGCCGGCCAGGGCGTCCAGGGTGCGGCTGGTCTGGCGGCCGTTGCGGGCCACTTCGGTCATGCCCTTCTTGTGGCCGTCGAGCTCCTCCAGCACGATCATCGGCAGGAAGATGTCGTGCTCTTCGAAGCGGAACAGGCTGGTCGGGTCGTGCAGCAGCACGTTGGTGTCCAGCACGAACAGCTTGGACGGGCCGCTCGGGCGTGCGCGCTTGGTGCTGCCGCTGGTGCGGCTGGCGGGCGCCGCTGCAGGAGCGGGGGCGGCCGCCGTGCGGGCGGTCTTGCGGCCGGGCGTGGTGCTGCGGGCGGTGGCGGGGGCTGTGGGTGCAGGGGCTGCGGCCGGTTCGCTGCGGCTGCGGCCTGCAGGGCGTTGCTCGGCCGCCTGCAGCGTGGTGCTCGGCACGGCCTGCAGTGCAGCGCGGGGCGCGGTCTTGCGGGCGGGGGCGCGCGGGGCGGCGGATTCCACGGCTTCGGGGGCGTCGGGCTGCTGGGTGCGGCCGGGTCGGGCTACCACGTCATAGGCTTCGGGGGAGAGCAGGGCGGCGCGTCGGGCGGGAGCGGGAGGAAGGGGCATGGTAAGCAGGGCCTCGGGCAGTGGGGTATTCAGAAAACAAAAAGCCGCCTGGAGGCCAAGGCGGCTTTTTTGGGGGAGGGAAGCGTTGCAGTTTCCAGGGGCATTGAACCATTATGCCTATTCCCCGTGGCGCATCCCCGCAGCGCGGGGGTGGGGCCCGGGTGGCCGGGAATCAGGCGGCCTTCTTCAGGGCCTTGATGCCCTTGACGGCCTTGAGCACTTCGTCCACATGGCCGGGGACCTTCAGGCCGCGCCATTCCTGCACCAGCAGGCCGTCGGGGCCGATCAGGAAGGTGCTGCGCTCGATGCCCTTGACCTTCTTGCCGTACATGATCTTGTTCTTGACCACGCCGAACATGTGGCACATCTTCTCTTCGGTATCGGCGATCAGCTCGAACGGCAGTTCCAGCTTTTCCTTGAAGTCGTCGTGCGACTTCATGTTGTCGCGCGACACGCCGAACACGGCGGCGCCGGCCTTCACGAAGTCCTTGTACTTGTCGCGGAACTGCATGGCCTCCGTCGTGCAGCCCGGGGTGTTGTCCTTGGGATAGAAGTACAGAACCAGAATCTGGCCAAGGTGGGAGGTGTTGGAGACCTTGATTCCACCGGTTGCGTTGGCTTCAAATTCAGGGAGGGGTTTGTTGACAACGATCGCCATATCACTTCAATCTCTCAGGATGTAGTCGTTGATAAGCCAGGGGAGTGGGGGTGTTATTGCTTTTGGAAGGCCCCTGACCGCAACCGGAGATTTTACCCTGAAACGGACTCTTTCGCGAATCGCATTCTGTAACCAAAGTACACAGGCCGGAACCTGTTCGGTACCTGCGGGCCCTGTGGCGCGTGTATCCGGGCCCCGGCGTCAGGGCGTCGGCTCCAGCAGCAGCGCCGCAACCACGTTGCGCCCCTCGCCCGCCAGGATGTTGTAGGTGCGGCAGGCGGCAGCCGTGTCCATGGTTTCCAGGCCCAGGCGGCGCGCCATCAGCGGCTGCAGCCAGGCCGGCGGTGGAAAGCGGTTGCGCTGGCCGCTGCCGAAGATGACCAGCTCGGTCTCGAGCTTCGCCAGTTCGGCAAAGTGTTCGGCCGTGAGGTCCTCGAAGCGCGTGCAGGGCCAGGCCTGGCGCAGCCCGTCCGAGCCGACGATCACGCTGTGGGTGATCTTTTCGCCATCCACCCCGATCCAGCCCGGGCCGTAGCCCGTGACGGTTTGTGCGTTGGCTTTGTCCGGCTGGAATTTCATGGTGTGCGGTGGGTGCGCGCGCTGCGGGCCCCGGGCCCGCCTCGCTGGTGATCTGTGGTCAAATTATAGGTTTCGCCCACCGGACGGCCCCTTTGGCTGACCCTGGTGCGAACCGCACTTTTTCTCCACCGCACCCTCCAGCGCATGAAAACCGTCCAGAAATCCGCCAAGCTTGCCAACGTCTGCTACGACATCCGGGGCCCGATCATGGACGCGGCCAAGCAGATGGAGGAGGAGGGCCACAAGATCATCAAGCTGAACATCGGCAATCTCGCGGTGTTCGGCTTCGATGCGCCCGAAGAGATCCAGCAGGACATGATCCGCAACCTGCCCAATTCGGCCGGCTACTCGGACAGCAAGGGCATCTTCGCGGCGCGCAAGGCGGTGATGCACGAGACGCAAAAGCAGGGCATCAAGGGCGTGGCCCTGGACGACATCTACCTGGGCAACGGCGCCAGCGAGCTGATCGTGATGGCCACCAACGCCCTGCTGGACAATGGCGACGAGCTGCTGCTGCCCTCGCCCGACTACCCGCTGTGGACGGCGGCGGCCAGCCTCTCGGGCGGCACGCCCGTGCACTACCTGTGCGAAGAGGCCAATGGCTGGATGCCCGACCTGGACGACATCCGCGCCAAGATCACGCCGCGCACCAAGGGCATCGTGGTCATCAACCCGAACAACCCCACAGGCGCGCTGTACTCGGACGAACTGCTCAAGGGCATCGTGGCCATTGCGCGCGAGCATGGCCTGGTGATCTTTGCCGACGAGGTCTACGACAAGGTGCTGTACGACGGCGCCACGCACACCGCCATCGGTTCGCTCAGCGAGGATGTGCTCACGCTCACCTTCAACTCGCTGTCCAAGAGCTACCGCTCCTGCGGCTACCGTGCGGGCTGGCTGGTGGTCTCGGGCGACAAGAAACCGGCGCGCGATTACATCGAGGGCCTGAACATGCTCTCCAACATGCGCCTGTGCGCCAATGTGCCGGGGCAGTGGGCCATCCAGACCGCACTGGGCGGCCACCAGAGCATCAACGAGCTGGTGTGCGAGGGCGGGCGCCTGCGCAAGCAGCGCGACCTGGCCTACGAGCTGATCACGGCCATCCCGGGCGTCACCTGCGTGAAACCGCGCGCGGCGCTCTACATGTTCCCGCGCCTGGACCCGGCCATCTACCCCATCCAGGACGACCAGCAGTTCTTCCTGGAGCTGCTTCAGGAAACCAGGGTCATGCTGGTGCAGGGCACGGGCTTCAACTGGGCCGCGCCCGACCATTTCCGCATCGTGTTCCTGCCCCACGAGGACGACCTGCGCGACGCCATCGGCCGCGTGGCCCGCTTCCTGGAGCAGTACCGCAAGCGCCAGCAGACTGCGGCGGCCTGAGGCGGCCGGGCCCGCTGACCGACAGGAGACCTGCCCCATGCGCCACCGCCTTGCCGCCCGTGTCCTGGCAATGCTCGCCAGCCTGGCCGCGCCGGTGCTGCCGGTGCAGGCCGCCGACAAGGCGCCCGTAGGTTTCACGCACAAGGACTGGGGCCTGCAGTGCGACAACACCCGTGCCTGCCGGGCCGTGGGCTACCAGGCGGAAGCCGGGGATTCCGAACCCGTCTCCATCCGCCTGACGCGCGCAGCCGGGCCCGGCACGCCGGTGCTGGTGGATTTACAGGTGTCGACTGAGAAGGCCACACCGGCATCGCTGAACCTCCAGGTGGGCAAGCTCTCGCTGGCCGGCCTCGCGGGCGACATTCCCCGCGTTCCCGCAGGCCAGGTGGCGGCATTGCTGCAGGAGCTGCAGAAGAACGACGAGGCCATCGTCACGGCGGGCAAGGACCGGTGGGTGCTGTCGCTCGCCGGTGCCAACGCGGTGCTGCTCAAGATGGACGAGGCCCAGGGCCGCGTCGGCACGCCAGGCGCCCTGGTGCGGCGCGGTACCCAGGCCGAGTCGTCGGTGCCGGCCCCGGTGCCCGCGCCGACGGTCAACGCCGTGCGCCCCTTGCCCGCGCGCAAGGGCGATGCTGCACTCGCCAGGCCGCTGCTGGGCGCCATCGACGCCAAGCAAGTGGCCGGGCGCTGCAATGGCGACGCGCCCCAACCGGCCGACGTGCAGGTGCATCGCCTCACGGATGGCAAGGTACTGCTGTCCATCCCCTGTGCCATGGGCGCCTACAATTTCGGTGGACTGAACTGGCTGGCCAACGACCGCCCGCCCTACCAGCCGCAGCAACTCGACGCCGAAGGCGAATTCGATGCGGCAGACGGCTCGATCCGCTCCTCCATGAAGGGACGCGGCATCGGTGACTGCTGGTCCATCGAGGAATGGCATTTCGACGGCCGCAGCTTCGTGCGCACCGGCGAATCGGGCGACAGCATGTGCCGAGGCTTTGCCGGCGGCGCCTGGCAACTGCCCGCCTATACCGCCATGGTGGTCCTGCCCACCAACCCTGTTTCCAAGAAACCCTGATTTTTATGACCATGAAACCCATCCAAGTAGGCCTGCTGGGCATCGGCACCGTCGGCAGCGGCGTGTTCAACGTGCTGCAGCGCAACCAGGAAGAAATCCGCCGCCGCGCGGGCCGCGGCATCGAGATCACCATGGTGGCCGATCTGGACGTGGAGCGTGCCCGGGCCGCCGTGGGCGCTGGCATCCAGGTCGTCAACGATGCGCGCGCCATCATCGCCAACCCCGACATCGACATCGTCATCGAGCTCATCGGCGGCTACGGCATTGCGCGTGCGCTGGTGCTCGAAGCCATCGCTGCCGGCAAGCACGTGGTCACCGCCAACAAGGCGCTCTTGGCCGTGCACGGCACCGAGATCTTCGCGGCCGCATCGGCCAAGGGCGTGATGGTGGCCTTCGAGGCGGCCGTGGCTGGTGGCATCCCCATCATCAAGGCGCTGCGCGAAGGCCTCACGGCCAACCGCATCCAGTGGATCGCCGGCATCATCAACGGCACCACCAACTTCATCCTGTCCGAAATGCGCAGCAAGGGCCTGGATTTCGACGTGGTGCTCAAGGAAGCGCAGCGCCTGGGCTATGCCGAGGCCGACCCCACCTTCGACATCGAAGGCGTGGACGCCGCGCACAAGGTCACGCTGATGAGCGCGATTGCCTTCGGCATCCCGGTGCAGTTCGACAAGGCCTACGTCGAAGGCATCACCAAGCTCGGTGCGGCCGACATCAAGTACGCCGAGCAGCTGGGCTACCGGATCAAGCTGCTGGGTATCACCAAGCGCGCGGACAAGGGGATCGAGCTGCGCGTGCACCCGAGCCTGGTGCCTTCCAAGCGCCTGATCGCCAACGTCGAGGGCGCCATGAACGCCGTGGTGGTGCAGGGCGATGCCGTGGGCACCACGCTGTACTACGGCAAGGGCGCGGGCAGCGAGCCCACCGCCAGCGCCGTGATCGCCGATCTGGTGGATATCGCCCGCCTGCACACGGCCGACCCCGAGCACCGCGTGCCGCACCTGGCCTTCCAGGCCAACACGCTGACCGATGCCATGGGCACGCTGCCGCTCTTGCCCATGAGCGAAGTGGTCACCAGCTACTACCTGCGCCTGCGCGTGGCCGACCAGGCCGGCGTGCTGGCCAAGGTCACGGGCCTGCTGGCCGAAGCCGGCATCAGCATCGACGCCATGCTGCAGCGCGAAGCCGACGAGGTGGGTGGGGAAGGTTCCACGCAGACCGACCTCATCATCCTCACGCACGAGACGCGCGAAGGCACCATGGACACCGTGCTGGCCCAGATGCAAGCCCTGCCCACCGTGCTGGCGCCGATCACGCGCATCCGCAAGGAAGAGCTCAACTGAGGCCGGCACCCGCGCCCTGAACGCAGACTGAAATCCCCATGAAATACCTCAGCACCCGCGGCCATGCAGACCGCAAGCAGTTCTGCGACATCCTGCTCGAAGGCCTGGCCCCCGATGGCGGCCTGTACCTGCCCGAGCACTACCCGCAGGTCGACGACGCCATGCTCACGCGCCTGCGCAAGGCCTACCACGAGCAGGGCTATGCCGAGCTGGCCTTCCAGATCCTGTCGCTCTACATCGACGACATCCCAGCCGCCGACCTCAAGGCCCTGTGCGAGAAGACGTACACCGCCGAGGTCTTCGGCACCGGTGAGATCGTGCCCCTGCGCCACCTGGAAAACAGCCTGTGGCTCGAAGGCCTGTCCAACGGCCCCACGCTGGCCTTCAAGGACATGGCCATGCAGCTCCTGGGCAACCTGTTCGAATACGAACTGGGCCGGCGCGGCGAAGAGCTCAACATCCTCGGGGCCACCAGCGGCGACACCGGCAGCGCGGCCGAGTACGCCATGCGCGGCAAGAAGGGTGTGCGCGTCTTCATGACCAGCCCGCACGGCCGCATGAGCGCCTTCCAGCAGGCGCAGATGTTCAGCCTGCAGGACGAGAACATCCACAACATCGCCATTGAAGGCGTGTTCGACGACTGCCAGGACATCGTCAAGGCCGTGAGCAACGACCTGCCCTTCAAGCGCAAGTACAAGATTGGCACCGTCAACTCCATCAACTGGGCGCGCCTGCTGGCCCAGGTGGTCTACTACTTCGCCGGCTACGTGCAGGCCACCGAGCGCAACGACCAGCAGGTCAGCTTCACGGTACCGAGCGGCAACTTCGGCAACATCTGCGCGGGCCATGTGGCACGCTCCATGGGCCTACCGATTGCCAAGCTGGTGCTGGCCACCAACGAGAACGACGTGCTCGACGAGTTCTTCCGCACCGGCGTGTACCGCGTGCGCAGCAGTGCCGACACGCACGAAACCTCGAGCCCCTCGATGGACATCAGCAAGGCCAGCAACTTCGAGCGATTCGTTTTCGACCTGCTCGGCCGCGATGGTGCGCGCACCAAGGCCCTGTTCGGCGATGCGCTGGCCAAGGAGGGCCAATTCGACCTGAGCGCTGACCCGCATTTTGCCGAGGCGGCCACCCGCTACGGCTTCGCGAGCGGCAAGAGCACCCATGCCGACCGCCTGGCCACCATCCGCGACAACTTCCAGCGCCATGGCGTGACCATCGACACCCACACCGCCGACGGCGTGAAGGTGGCGCTGGAACACCACAGCGACCCGGTGGTGCCCATGATCGTGCTGGAGACGGCCCTGCCGATCAAGTTCGCCGAGACCATCGTCGAGGCCCTGGGCCAGGCGCCGGACCGGCCCGCGAAGTTCGCCGGCATCGAAGACCTGCCCAAGCGCGTGCAGGTGATGCCGGCCGACGTGCGCCAGGTGCAGGCCTACATCGAGCGCCACTGCCAGTGAGGTGCCGCCGGGCAGTGAGTGCCCGTCGTTCGGGATGCCCTGAGGCGTCCCTGTCGCTCTGTGACGGAGCTTGGTGGGCCATGCAAGCCATGGCCTTGTGCAGGAGCATGGAATGAAGGTGGTAGGTTTTGCAGGGTTCTCCGGCAGCGGCAAGACCACGCTGGTCGAGCAGCTCATTCCCGAGATGCGGCTGCGCGGACTTCGGGTCTCGGTGGTCAAGCACGCGCACCACAGTTTCGACATCGACCACGTGGGCAAGGACACCTGGCGCCACCGCGAGGCCGGTGCCTTCGAGGTGGTGGCCGCTTCCGACCGGCGCCTGGCACTGGTGCGCGAGTTCGAGCGGCCGGCCGAGCTCACCGTGCACCACCTGCTCGCCGAGCTCTACCAGGGCGTGGACTGGGTGCTGGTGGAAGGCTTCAAGGACAGCGACCTGCTCAAGGTCGAGGTCTGGCGCGCCCCCGAGGCCGGCCAGGACCCCAAACCCGTGCGCTACGCCGACGACGATTTCGTGGCCGCGGTGGCCACCGATGCCCCGCAGCAACTGCCGGTGCCCACAGGCCTGCCCCTGCTCGACCTGAACGACCCGGCCCAGGTCGTGGACTGGCTGCTGCTGTATGCAGATCGCTTCGAGTACGACTGGGATCTGCACCAATGAGACCTCTCACCGCTTTCAAACCCCTCAAGTCCCTGGCCGAGGCCCTGGCCGAGCTGCTGGAGCGTGCCACCCCGCTGGCAGGCACCGATACGGTCACCACCTTCGATGCCGACGGCCGCGTGCTGGCCCAGGACGCTGTTTCGTCGCTGCAGGTGCCGCCCAATGACAACAGCTCCATGGACGGCTACGCCGTGCGCCGCGCCGACGTGGCAGCGGCAGGCAGGGTGCTGCCCGTGTCGCAGCGCATTGCCGCCGGCAGCGCGGGGGATCCCCTGCAGCCGGGCACGGCCGCGCGCATCTTCACCGGGGCGCCCGTGCCTGAAGGGGCCGACGCGGTACTGATGCAGGAAGACTGCGAAGCCCTGGACGATGGCAGCAGCGTGCGCATCCACACCGTGCCAGCCGCCGGCCAATGGATACGCCGGGCTGGCGAAGACATCACGCGTGGCGCGGTGGTGCTGTCCGCCGGCACCCGCCTCACGCCCGCTGAGCTGGGCCTGGCGGCGAGCATCGGCCTGCACCAACTGCAGGTGGCGCGCCGCCCGCGCGTGGCGCTGTTTTCCACCGGCGATGAACTGGTCATGCCGGGGGATGTGCCACCCGAGCAGATGCGCCCGGGCGCCATCTACAACAGCAACCGCTTCTTCCTGCGCGCCATGCTGCTGCGCCTGGGCTGCGAGGTGACCGACCTGGGCATCGTGCCCGACCGGCGCGATGCGACCGTGCAGGCCCTGCAAAAGGCGAGCGAAGCCCACGACCTGATCCTCACCAGCGGCGGCGTATCGGTGGGTGAAGAAGACCACATCAAGCCCGCCGTGGAATCGCTGGGAACGCTGGACCTCTGGCAGATCGCCATGAAGCCGGGCAAACCGTTCGCCTACGGGCGCATCGGCAGCGCCCACTTCATGGGGCTGCCCGGCAACCCGGTGTCCAGCTTTCTGACCTTTGCGCTGCTGGTGCGGCCCTTCTTGTTGCGCCTGCAGGGCGTGCAGGCCGTGGCCCCGCGCGCGCTGCCGGGCACGGCGCATTTCGCCTGGCCCCGGGCCGACAAGCGCCGGGAGTTCCTGCGCGTGCGGCACAACGCGGCGGGTGGCCTCGATCTGTTTTCCAACCAGAGTTCGGGTGTGCTCACCTCGGCCGCCTGGGGTGATGGCGTGGTGGACAACCCTGCCGGCCAGACCATTGCGCCGGGCGATACGGTGCAGTTCATTGCTTTCGCGGAGCTGCTGGCATGAAGATCACCGTGCGCTATTTCGCCTCCATCCGCGAGGCCATCGGCCAGGGCAGCGAGGTGGTGGACACCGCTGCCGCGACCTTGGGCGAACTGCGCGATGAGTTGATCGCGCGCGGCGGCGCCCATGCCGGCAGCCTGGCAAGGGGCCGGGCCGTGCGCATGGCGCTGGGCCAGGTGATGAGCGGCGAGACCGCCGCCCTGCACGAGGGCGCCGAGGTGGCGTTCTTCCCGCCGGTCACGGGCGGCTGAACCACGCCGCAGCCCTTACACGGTCTGCAAGCGCTGCTCCAGGGCCGGTGATGCCGGCATCATCGGCGCGCGCAGTTCGTTGCGCATCCATCCCGCGCGGGCCAGCAAGGCCTTGAGCGGGGCCGGGTTGGGCTCGGCAAAGCACAGTGCGATCCAGGGCTGCAGCTCCTGCCAGGCCGCGCGTGCCTGGGCGAGCTGGCCGGCCTGCACCTGGGCGATCAATGCCGCGAAGCGGCCGGCCTGCCAGTGCGCGCTGGCGGCAATGGCGCCAGCGCCGCCCAGGGCCAGGGTGGTGAACATCTGCGCATCCTCTCCCGCGAGCACGGCCAGGCGACCATCGGCGATCAGCGCCTGGGTCTTGGCCGGGTCGCCACCGCAGTCCTTGATGGCCCGGATGTTCGGGTGCTGCGCCAGGGCCAGCAGGGTCTCGGTGTGCAGCCTGGCGCCCGTGCGGTAGGGTATGTCGTAGACGATGAGGGGCACATGGCTGGCGTCGGCGATGGCGCGGAACCAGTGCAGCAGGCCCTCCTGCGAGGGGCGGATGTAGTGCGGCGCAGGCACCAGCAGGCCCGCCAGCGGAAGCTGTGCCCATTGCTGCACCTGGGCCGTCACCTGGCCCAGGTGGTAGCCCGACAGGCCCATCACCACGGGCAGGCCGGCGGCGGCCTCCAGTACCGTCTGCAGCACCTGCAGCTGCTCCTCCTTGTCCAGGGCTGCGGCCTCGCCGGTGGAGCCGCAAGCCACGAAGCCTGCCACGCCGTCGGCGCGCAGGCGGGTGGTCAGCGCGTGCAGCGCGGCGTGGTCCACGTCGCCGTCCTTGAACGGCGTGACCAGCGGGATCCAGAGCCCGTGGAAGGGGCTGGCAAAAGAGGTGGGCGATGGCATGCGAAAACATCCTTTCAGGTTCGACCAGGGGAAGAACCGCCAGGCTGCGCGCGCGGAATACCGGGAGAGAAAGGAAAAAGGGGAAAAGGAGCTGTCTTTCTGCCAGGGGTTCCGTCGCTCATCCGGACGGAACCACAGCTCCGGTCAGATGAGCTCTGGTTTTTTGGCTTTGACCACGCATTGCACGGCTACCGCAGGTGCGGTGTTCATTGCCAGGGTGCAGCGGGTGGTCATGGCCGAAGTATAGCGGGGAGTGCGTCAGCCCTGCTCAGGGGCCGGTTCCACGGGGGCGATCAGCTCGGGGCACTGCCAGACCAGCAGCTCGGCCAGGCGCGTCACGATCCAGGTGGCCTCGGGCACGGAGACGCCGGACTCGCCCGTGCACAGCCCGGCATGGATGCGCCGCAGGATCTCGGTCTCGGAAGGGGCCTGCACATGGTAGAGGGTCTGCGCATGCTCCACCAGGTGCCCGGCCAGGTCCTCGCACAGTTCGTAGCGCGTGCGCACCACACTGGCCGGCTCGCGCAGGCGCTGGCGGGCGTCGCTGTACACGGCCATGAAGGACGGGGGAACGTGGATCTGGTTGTCGTCGTCGTGCATGGCGCAGGCAGTTCGAAATGGCAGTGGAAAGGTCAGGCCGTGGCGCTGTTTGGCACGCTGCTGCGGTTCTTGCTGCGAAAGCGCTTGCCGTATTCGATCATCGGCTGCTCCACGGTGTAGTACAGCCCGGTGGCCAGCAGCAGGGTGGCCGCCACGACAGCGAGGTGGGCGCCCACGCCCGACCACTGCAGCTGGACATAGACCACGAGCATCACCTTGGCGTGGACCAGGTACAGGGAGTACGAGATCTTGCCGATGTAGCGCACCAGCATGTCCTGGATCGGCGGCAGCTTGAGGAACAGGATGAACACGCAGGCCAGCCCCACGGCGGCCAGCGGCTGCGGCGCCATGCCCACGAGCACCTGCCACTGCGACCACAGCAGGATCAGCAGCAGCGCCACGGGCCACAGGACGCTGCTGGGAATGCGCGTGAGCACCTTCTCATAGCGGTAGATCACCGTGCCCAGCACGAAGAAGTACAGGTAGCCCACGATGTTGGACTTGATCAGCGCATGCTGCAGCACCGGCGAGAACTCGACGCCTGCGTTGCGTGCCTGGGTCAGGTACAGGAAGTCGAGCGCACCGGTGTTGGCCGTCTTGATCCAGGCGATGGACAGCAGCGTGGACAGGAGCAGCACCAGCAGCCAGAAATGCCGCCAGCGCACGCGGTGCGCCACCAGGGCCAGCACCAGCACGATGGCATACCAGAAGAGCTCCACCGTGAGCGTCCAGCCCACGTGCACGCGGTCGAAGAACAGGCTGCTGCGCACCGACAGCTGCTGCAGGTTGAGCAGGTTGAGCAGGAAATGCGGGTAGTCGTTGGCCACCAGTTGCCGGAACCCGGGAACCAGCGCCATCTCGACCAGCACGATGCCCACCAGGGCCACCCAGTACACCGGGAAGATGCGAAAGAAGCGCGCCTTGGCATAGTCGCCCAGGGTGTTGCGCTCGGCGCTCTGGATGATGAGGTAGCCCGAGATCAGGAAGAACAGCTGCACGCCGATGCCGCCGCCATCGGGGCCGAACAGCGGCACCGGAATGCCGGCGTAGACCGAGAGGTGGTGCAGGGCCACCGAGAGGATGGCGCAGGCGCGCAGGACGTCGATGTTGTTGTCGTGTTCTACCGAGCGCAGGCGCTGCGTGATGTCAGAAAATTTCATGGACAGGAGGTCGGTCCGCCCGGCATGGGCGGGTTGGTGTCCCTGGGGACGCCGTTGGCATCAAGTATTGGCGAAGGGCCTGGCGGCTCAGCCTCTCAGTCAGGGGTGAACAGCCGCTCGAACTTCACCCGGTCCGCGTCCAGCTCGAAGGTCACCACCTGGCCCATTTTCATGTCCGACAGCCGGCAGGCGGCAAACAGCGTGGTCTTGCCGGCCAGCTCCATGCTGTCGAGGTCCACAAGGGCATAGGGGTAGGGCACGAACACCTCGTGCGCGAAAATGTCCTTGCTGCGGTTGCGCGGCGACGGGTAGAGCTTGTATTTTTCGGTGGTGATGGTTTGTGTGGCCATGGGGGGTACAGTTCTGCCGGATGCTACAGACAATCGACTTCTTTTTTCAGAAAAAACAATTCCATGGCAAAACCCAAGAGTGAATGGCCCGCCAAGGTACTGGCGTTGATCCAATCAGGCAACCACCCTGCGGCCATCGCGCAGGTCAAAGTCGCCCCTACGGTGACGGACGTCACGCGTTTGCAGGCCCTGGTGGCCAAGCTGCCGCGCACGCCTGCGCTGGTGCAGCTGGAAAAGGTGCTGGAAGAGGAGCGGGCGCTTCTGGCGGCACCCCGCCTGCACCGCTCGCCTTGAACCAGCGGCCGTGAAGACAGAGGAATCCGCAGCCATGAGCACCCCCCCCGCATCCTGCATTTCCATCCAGACCGGCGACTTCGACCTGTCGGCCGAAGTCGCCGCGCTGCGCCACGGAGACCGCCGTGTGGGCGCGGTGTGCGCCTTCGTGGGCACGGTGCGCGACCGCAACGACGGAGACGACGTCGCTTCCCTGGAGCTGGAGCATTATCCGGGCATGACCGAAAAGTCCATCGCCGCGATGGTGGATGCGGCCTTCGAGCGCTTTGCGCTCTTTGGCGTGCGCGTGATCCACCGGGTGGGGCTGCTGCAGCCGCTCGACCAGATCGTGTTGGTGGCGGTGACCAGCGCCCACCGGGGCCAGAGTTTCGAGGCCTGCGAATTCCTGATGGACTACCTCAAGACCCAGGCGCCCTTCTGGAAGAAGGAGGTCACGCCTGCCGGCGCGCGCTGGGTCGATGCGCGCGTGAGCGACGACGCAGCGCTGACCCGCTGGGGCATCGCTGCGTCCAATGTCGATATGTAAGTGTTGGTAATTGCGCGCGCTGGGCCTCCAAAGCGGGCGCGCAAGAGCAGGGCTTGGCACTGTCCACCGGCCTGGCTGGGCCCGGGATGCTTGAAATGCGTGCCGAAAGTCCCCATGTGTGACGCAATTCGGAAGGACATTCACCCATGCGTCTCGACAAATTCACCACCAAGTTCCAGGAAGCCCTGAGCGACGCCCAGACCCTCGCGCTGGGCAATGACAACGCCTACATCGAGCCTGTGCACATGCTCGTGGCCATGCTGCGCCAGGAGGACGGTCCGCGCGCGCTGCTGCAGCGTGCCGGTGTCAACGTGCAGGGCCTGCTGGCCGCAGCGGAAAGCGCCGTCAAGCGCCTGCCGGCCGTGCACGGCCAGGACCAGGTGCAGGGCGGGCCCGAGCTGGGCCGCGTGCTGCAGGCCACCGAGAAGGAGGCCATCAAGCGCGGCGACCAGTTCATCGCCAGCGAGCTGTTCCTGCTCGCCTTGATCGACAGCAAGGGCGAGGCCGCCACCATCGCCAAGGACAACGGCCTCACGCGCAAGAGCCTGGAGGCGGCCATCGAGGCCGTGCGCGGCGGCCAGAAGATGGACAGCCCCGACGCCGAAGGACAGCGCGGCGCCTTGGCCAAGTACTGCATGGACCTGACCGAGCGCGCGCGCATGGGCAAGCTCGACCCGGTGATCGGCCGCGACGACGAGATCCGCCGCGCCATCCAGGTGCTGCAGCGGCGCACCAAGAACAACCCGGTGCTCATCGGCGAGCCCGGCGTGGGCAAGACCGCCATCGTGGAAGGCCTGGCCCAGCGCATCGTGGCCGGCGAGGTGCCCGAGTCGCTCAAGGGCAAGCGCGTGCTCAGCCTGGACATGGCGGCCCTCTTGGCCGGTGCCAAGTACCGCGGCGAGTTCGAGGAACGGCTGAAGGCCGTGCTCAACGAACTGGCCAAGGACGAGGGCCAGACCATCGTCTTCATCGACGAGCTGCACACCATGGTGGGTGCCGGCAAGGGCGAGGGCGCGATGGACGCGGGCAACATGCTCAAGCCGGCCCTGGCGCGCGGCGAGCTGCACTGCGTGGGCGCCACCACGCTCGACGAGTACCGCAAGTACATCGAGAAGGATGCGGCGCTGGAGCGCCGCTTCCAGAAGATCCTGGTGGGCGAGCCCACGGTGGAGGCGACCATTGCCATCCTGCGCGGCCTGCAGGAGAAGTACGAGGTGCACCATGGCGTGGACATCACCGACCCGGCCATCGTGGCCGCAGCCGAGCTGTCGCACCGCTACATCACCGACCGCTTTCTGCCCGACAAGGCGATCGACCTGATCGACGAGGCGGCGTCGAAGATCAAGATCGAGATGGACTCCAAGCCCGAGGTGATGGACAAGCTCGACCGCCGGCTGATCCAGCTGCAGATCGAGCGCGAAGCCGTGCGCCGCGAGAAGGACGAATCCTCGGTCAAGCGCTTCGGCCTGATCGAGGAGGAGATCGTGCGCCTGCAAAAGGAGATCGCCGACTACGACGAGATCTGGCAGTCCGAGAAGGCCCAGGCCCAGGGCAGCGCGCACGTGCGCGAAGCCATCGACAAGCTCAAGTTCCAGATCGAGGAGTTCACGCGCAAGGGCGACTTCAACAAGGTGGCCGAGCTGCAGTACGGCAAGCTGCCGGACCTGGAGCGCCAGCTCAAGGAAGCCCAGGCCAAGGAGGCCGGCAAGGATGGCGTGGCCAGCGCGCCGCGCCTGTTGCGCACGCAAGTGGGTGCCGAGGAGATCGCCGAGGTGGTGAGCCGTGCCACGGGCATCCCCGTGGCCAAGATGATGCAGGGCGAAAAGGACAAGCTCTTGCAGATGGAAGGCAAGCTGCACGAGCGCGTGGTCGGCCAGGAGGAAGCAATCACCGCCGTGGCCAATGCCATCCGCCGCTCGCGCTCGGGCCTGTCCGACCCGAACCGCCCCACGGGCTCCTTCCTGTTCCTGGGCCCCACCGGGGTGGGCAAAACCGAGCTGTGCAAGGCGCTGGCGGGCTTCCTGTTCGACAGCGAGGACCACCTGATCCGCATCGACATGAGCGAGTTCATGGAAAAGCATTCGGTGGCCCGCCTGATCGGCGCGCCCCCGGGCTACGTGGGCTACGAGGAGGGCGGCTACCTGACCGAGGCCGTGCGCCGCAAGCCCTACAGCGTGCTGCTGCTCGACGAGGTGGAAAAAGCCCACCCCGACGTGTTCAACGTGCTGCTGCAGGTGCTCGACGATGGCCGCCTGACCGATGGCCAGGGCCGTACCGTGGACTTCAAGAACACGGTGATCGTGATGACCAGCAACATCGGCTCGCACCTGATCCAGGCCATGGTCGGGCAGGACTCGGAGGACATCAAGGAAGCGGTGTGGGGGGAACTCAAGAACCATTTCCGACCCGAATTCCTCAACCGGATCGACGAGACGGTGGTGTTCCACGCGCTCGATGCGAAGAACATCGAGGCGATTGCACGCATCCAGCTGCAACTGCTCGAAGCGCGCCTGGCCAAGATGGACCTGCAGCTGCAGATCTCCGGCCCGGCGCTCGAAGAGCTGGCCAAGGTGGGGTTCGATCCGGTGTTCGGTGCCCGTCCGCTCAAGAGGGCCATCCAGCAGCGCATCGAAAATCCGCTGTCGAAGTTGTTGCTGGAGGGCCGGTTCCCGCCCAAGAGCGTGATCCCGGTGACGGTGGATCCGGTGCTGGATCCGGGTGTTTTCCAGTTCGGCGGGGCTTCCGAGTCCGCTTGAGGGGAAAGGGGCGGCTGTTTGAGGCTGCCCGTTGAAAGGAAAGGTGTCGTTTGAATAAACTTGTTTCGGGTCTGGTGCGTTTTGCCGTGCGTGCCCTTGTGCTGGCCATGGGGCTGGTGGTGTTCCTGAGCCTGCTGGCTGCAGCACTGGTGCTGGGCCTGGCGTGGGCAGCACGCGCGACCTGGGCCCGGCTCACGGGCCGGCCCATGACCCCCTGGGTCATGCGGGTCGACCCGCGCACCGGTTTCAGCGCTGCCATGCGCTCCAGGGCGCAATGGGGCGCTGCGCGCCAGCCCGATGCAGCCGCTGAACCGGCAGCGCCCTCGCGCCGCGGCGGGGTGCTGCCCGGGGCCGTGGAGGTGACCGACGTGGAGCCGCGCGAGCTGCGCTGAGGGCGGTCGCAATGCCGCAGAAAAGGGGCTCGAAGCGGTGCTCGGCATGCCCCTGTGGGCGCCCCGGCATGGTCCGGTGGCAGGGGCCGGGCGCTCTATCATGCGTTCCATGACTCCAGCCGATATCCACGCCCTTTTTGAAACCCAGCGGCAGGCCAGCCGCACGCAGGTCGAGGTGCCTTTGCTCGTGCGCCGCGAGCGCCTGCTGCGCATGCGCAAGCTGCTCGATGAAAATGGGCCCGTGCTGGCGGCGGCCGTGCAGGCCGATTTCGGCATGCGCTCGCCCCGGCTCACCGAGGTGGCGGATTTCTTCGTGCTGCGCACCCTGCTGTCGCACACCTTGAAGCACCTGGCGCGCTGGATGAAGCCGCAGAAGGTGCGCACCCCCCTGTACCTGCAACCTGCCAGCGCCCATGTGCAGCGCCAGCCGCTGGGCGTGGTGGGGGTGATATCGCCCTGGAACTACCCGGTCCAGCTGGCCCTGGGGCCGGCCATCACGGCCCTGGCTGCGGGCAACCGCGTGATGCTCAAGCCCAGCGAGCTCACGCCCCACACCTCGGCCCAGATGGCGCTGCTGGTGGCACAGTTCTTTGCGCCCGAGGAATTCTGCGTGGTGCAGGGCGATGCCAACCTGGCGGCCCTGTTTGCCTCGCTGCCGTTCGACCATCTGGTGTTCACCGGCTCGACGCCCGTGGGCCGCAAGGTGGCGCTGGCGGCCGCCCAGAACCTCACGCCCACCACGCTGGAGCTCGGTGGCAAGTCGCCCTGCATCATCGACGGCCACTGCGACATGCAGGATGCGGCGCTCAAGATCGCCCATGGCAAGCTGCTCAATGCCGGGCAGACCTGCATCGCGCCCGATTACGTGCTGGTGCCGCGCGGGCGCGAGACCGAGTTTGCCAACGCCTACCGGGCCGCCGTGGCGCGCCTGTTCCCGACCATCGAGGGCAATCCGGACTACGCGTCGATCATCACGCCGCGCCACCACGCGCGCCTGCGCACCATGCTGCAGCAGGCGCAGACGCAGGGCGCGCAGGTGCAGCCCATCGACCCTACTGCGGGCAAGCCGGTGGTGAACACGGTGGGCACGCTGGGCGATGGCGCCAGCCGCCAGATGCTGCCCACCCTGGTGTTCGGCGTCACCTCGGACATGCAGATCATGCAGGAGGAGATCTTCGGACCGGTCCTGCCCGTGATCTCGTACGAGCGCCTGGACGACGCCGTGGCGCACATCAATGCCGGCCCGCGGCCGCTGGCGCTGTACTGGTTCGGCCAGAGCGAGGCGGTGCGTGACGATGTGCTGCGCCGCACCGTCAGCGGTGGCGTGACCGTGAACGACACGCTGATGCACATCGCGCACGACAACCTGCCTTTTGGCGGGGTGGGCGACAGCGGCTGGGGTGCCTACCACGGGGAAGCGGGCTTTCTGCGCTTTTGCCACCAGAAGTCGGTGCTGGTGCAGTCGCGCTGGGCGATGGGCTCGCTGTTCTACCCGCCCTATGGCGCGCGCTTCGACCAGGTCATGGGGCTTCTTCGCCGCTGGCTGTAGCCAGGGCATCGGGCGACGGGGTCACGGGCACGGCGCCGCTGATCAGCTGCACGATGGCATCGCGCAGTTGCCCCGTGGACACCGGCTTGTGCAGCAGCAGGGCCGACGTGGTCTGCGCGTCGCGCAGGCGCTGGGGCGAGGTGTCGCCGGTCATGATGATGGCCGGCACCGCGACGCCCAGGTAGGCGCGCAGGGCCTGCAGCACCTGCTTGCCGGTTTCTTCGTGGCGCAGGCGGAAGTCGGTGATGATCAGGTCGGGCGTGCTGTCCTCGATGTGATCGAGGGCATCGGCGCTGGATTCGGCCGTGGTGCAGTGGCAGCCCCAGCTTTGCAGCAGGGCCTGCATGCCCAGGCGCACCGATTCGTCATCGTCGATGGCCAGCACCTGCAGGCCCGTGAGATCGAAGTGGTTGAACGAGGGCGGGGCTTCGTCCTCCAGAGCACCCTGCCAGGCGTCCAGCCAGAGCCGGAACACCGAGCCGCGCCCGGGGCGCGAACTCAGCTCCACCGAGGTGCCCATTTCGCGCACCAGGCGTTTCACGATGGCCAGGCCCAGCCCCAGGCCCTTGCGGCGGTCGCGCTCGGGGTTGCCCAGCTGGTGGAATTCCTGAAAGATGTTGTCCCACTGGCTTTGCGGTATGCCGGCCCCGGTGTCCCACACCTCCAGCGCGATGCGCCGCCCGCGGCGGCGGCAGGCGATGAGCACGCCGCCGCGTGCGGTGTAGCGCAGCGCGTTGGAGATGAAGTTGTGCATGACCAGCATGACCAGCGAGCGGTCGGCATAGGCTGCGGTGGAGGTCTCGTGCGTGCGGTACACCAGCCCTGCATTGTCGGCCTGCACGCCGAACTCCTGCTCCAGCGCGGTCAGCAGGGGTTGCACGGCGAAGGCGGCCGGCCGCATCTTGACGACGCCGGCCTCCAGCCGCGAGTAGTCGAGCAAGGTGGTGAGCATTTCCACGGCCGCGCTGGACGCGGCCTGCGCATGGCCCAGCACGGTCAGCTGGTGCGGGCTCATGGGGCTGCGCTGCAGGGTTTCCAGGAACAGGCCCATGGCATGCAGCGGCTGGCGAAGGTCGTGGCTGGCGGCCGCGAGAAAGCGCGATTTGTCGCGGTCGGCGCGCTCGGCTTCTTCCTGCGCGGCCAGGGCGCGCTGCGATTCGGCGCGCAGCTCGGCCACCAGCCGCTCATTGTCGAGCTTGAGGGCGATGCTGCGGCGGGTGGCCGTATCGCCCGTGCTGGCCTGCAGGCCGGCGAGCGCGTAGTACACCAGCACCAGGAACAGGGCAGGCCACATCGCGGGGCCACCGCTCAGGGCCACGGCGGCGAAGATGCCCCCGACAGCACAGCTGAGGTAGGTGATGTAGGCGCGGTACAGGGGCGCCCCCAGGCCCAGCGCGCCGGAGGAGACGGTGCTGACGATGCCGATGGCGTAGATGACGCTCTCGGCAGAACCCCAGTACAGCACCACGAAGCCCAGGCTGCCCCAGCTCAAGCCCATGGCGGCCATGCAGGCCATGAGCTTGCGTGCCGAGCGCAGCACCGGGTCGCTCTGCGGCGCCATGCCGCGCAGCGTGGCGTACACCCCGATGACCACGAGCGCATGCGAGACCAGCCAGATGCTGACCACCTGGGTGTCGGCCACGCGCGCCATCACCCACAGGGTGCCCAGGGCAGTGGCCAGGGAGGCCAGCAAGGTCATGGGAAAGTTCTGGCGCAGCAGCGTGACCTGCTCGCGCAGGACTTCATCGCGCTCCCAGCGTCGGCGTACCCAGGGCCAGCGCGGGATCAGCGGCAGGGCTTCAGACAACGTCATGGAGCGGCGGCATGGACAGGCCCAGGCGCTGCGCCGCCAGCAGCGCAGCGCTGCGGCTGTTGACGCCCAACTGCGCAAAAATGGCTGCCACGTGCACACGCACGGTGTTTTCGCTCAGGCCCAGGTGGCGCGCGATGACCTTGTTGGGCTTGCCTGTGCACAGCAGCGACAGCACTTCGAGCTGGCGCGCCGTGAGGCTGGGCGCGGTGGCTGCGCGCAGGGAGGCGGTATTTCCGCTGTTCGCGGGAAAGCAGGGCTGGCCGGAGAGCGCCACGCTGATCGCCTCCAGGATGTCCTCGCCGCTGGCCGATTTGGGCAGGAAGCCATCGGCGCCGCGCGAGCGGGCCTCGTACACTGCATCGGGTGCGATGCTGGCAGATACGAGCACGATGCGGGCGTTTGGGTGCGATTGCCGCAATAACCGCAGGCCATCGAGCCCGCTCATGCCCGGCAGCTGGATGTCCAGCAGCACCAGGTCCACCGGGGCTGGGGCCTGGGGCAGGGCACAGGCTTCGGCAATCGAGCCGGCTTCGGCAATCGAGCCGACGGAGGGGTGGTCCTGCACGATCAGGCGCAAGCCGGTTCGGAACAAGGTGTGGTCGTCAATGAGCAACAGGCTGGCGGGCATGCCATGAGTATTGCGCACAACACCGCACGAGGGAACGGGTACGAACTAGTCCATTTGTGCGATGGACGCGGGAGCAGGCGGTTTTTAGACTTTCCCCCATGCAGTGACCCTGGTACCGTAGGGACCAGCGAACTGTGGCGGTTGGCACGGCCCAACCTTCTTCCAACCACCAGGGGAATACAACATGGCTGCCAGCGCTCTTTCGAACCCAACGCCTTCATCGCCCGAGCACAAACCTTCCGCAGGCGTGGGGGTGGGCGGCAATTGCATCGCCCAGATCGTGCACGACAACTGCCCGGACCTGCTGGCCTCGGCGGGCGTGATCATCGAGCACCTGGATGCACAGGCCGGCAACTGGCAGTTTTCGATCGACAATGGCCTGACCTGGCGCAGCGCCCGCACCGACCTCATCAACCGCCCGGGCTGCATGGGACTGGCGCTGGACCGCGATGCCCGCCTGCGCGTGCTGCCGTTCAGCGGTCACCGGGTGAGCGGCGTGCGCATCGTGTTCCATACGGTGCAGCGCAGCCACGGCCAGGGCAGCGGCAGCTACCGCGCCTATGCCCCGGATGAGCGCGACGGGGGCTCGCGCAGCGTGACCCTGGTGGTGGGGCTGAACGCGGTCAACGGCATGCCGCCCGAGGTGAAAGTGCCTCGGCCCCGCAACAAGCGCGCACTCGCCCAGTCGGCCCGCGAACGTGCCGGCGATGGGCTCGCGGGCTCGCTGGCCCTGGCCTGACAAGGCGTTTGGGGCCGCTTTCGGGGGCAGGATCTGCAAGGGGCTGCAGGCCCGGGTACCCTACCGGCGAGGGGTGAAAAACCGTTTGCGGCGACAATGCCGGTCCTTTCGTTTTTTCACACCCTGTTTTCGTTCGGTTTTTTCATGTCCAGTATCCAGGTTCGTCCCGCTACGCTTCGCGATGCCAAAGCCATCGCCCAGATCCACACCGTCTCCGCCCAAGAGGCTTACAAAGGGCTGGTGCCAGACGAGCAATTGAAGTCCATGTCCTCCGTCGACAAGCGCCAGGCCTACTGGCGCGAAGCCATCGAGTATTGCGAGCCCCAGGTGCAGGTGGCCATCGATGGCGAGAAGATCGTCGGTTTTGTCGGCTATGACCGCTCGCGCGATGAGAAGTCCCGCCCCACCACAGGCGAAATCTGGGCCATCTACGCCGCTCCCACCCACTGGAACCAAGGCGTCGGCCTGGCCCTGTGGGATGCCGCCCGCGATGGTCTGCAGGAAGAAGGCTGCACCAATGTCACGGCCTGGGTGCCGCTGCGCAACGAGCGCGCCATCCGTTTCCACGAAATGGCCGGCTTCAAGCAAGAGCTCTCCACCGCCAAGACCAATGTCATCGGCGGCGTCAAGATCGAAGAAGTGCGCCTGAAGCGCCCCATCAACTAAGGCTTCGATGATCGAGTGGAACCACCTGGGCCAGGCCCACAGTGCCCAGTGGCGCTCCGAAAGCAGCGCCCCGGCCCCCCGCCGGGTGGTGACCGCCGACGACACCCTGCCTGCCGATACCGCCTACCGCCTGGCCTGCGAGGGCACGGGCCTGCTGTGGCAGGGCGACTTTCAGAACGCGCGCATGCTGCTGCAGGCGCTGATGCGCCGGGTGGACCGCAAGCCGGCCAAGGCGGCGGCCAAGGCCGCTGAGAAAGCCGCGGCCGCCACCCCAGCCCAGGCCTTTCACCTGCATCGCCAGGCGCAAGCCCAGCGCGCGCGGGTGCTCTCGTCGATCCTGATCCCCCTCGCGCCCGACTATGGCATCGA
This sequence comes from Acidovorax sp., assembly GCF_034519795.1. Taxonomy (GTDB): domain Bacteria; phylum Pseudomonadota; class Gammaproteobacteria; order Burkholderiales; family Burkholderiaceae_C; genus Acidovorax. The sequence continues at coordinate 145,296 of NZ_JAXHOB010000027.1, read as the reverse complement.
CCTGCGCCGGGCGCCCGACTGGCGCCAGGCCTGCACCGAGGCCTGGGGCCCGGCCAGCGGCGAAAGCTCGGTGGCCACGCTGCGCGAGCTGCTCGGCCTGGTCGGTGCCTTCGAATGGCGCAAGAAGGGCGTGGACGTGCCTGCGCTGGGCGAAGGCCCGCACAACCGCATCCATCCCCACTATGGTGTGTTCTCGCCGGTGCGCGGCGAGTATGTGGACCTGGTGGCCAACACCTCGCTGCCCGCCACTGCGCTGGCGTTCGACATCGGCGTGGGCACGGGCGTGCTGTCGGCCGTGCTGGTGCGCCGCGGTGTGCAGCGCGTGGTGGCCACCGACCAGGATCCGCGCGCCATGGCTTGCGCGCGCGACAACCTCAAGCGCCTGGGTGTGCTCGACCGGGTGGAGCTGCTGCAGGCGGACCTGTTTCCGCCCGGGCAGGCGCCGCTGGTGGTGTGCAACCCTCCGTGGGTGCCTGCGCGCCCGAGTTCACCCATCGAGCATGCCGTGTACGACGAAGGCAGCCGCATGCTGCGCGGCTTCCTGGCGGGCCTGGCAGCCCACCTGGAGCCGGGTGGCGAAGGCTGGCTGATCCTGTCGGACCTGGCCGAGCACCTGGAACTGCGCCCGCGCGAGCAATTGCTGGGCTGGATCGCCGAGGGCGGGCTGCGTGTGCTGGGCCGCCATGACGTGCAGCCCCGGCACGCCAAGGTGGCCGACGCCGGAGACGCCCTGCACGCCGCCCGTGCTGCCGAGGTGACGTCTCTTTGGCGGTTGGCGGCCATCCACTGAGCCCTTGCCCCGCGAGCGCGGGGAAATTACGCGGGAGACGCCGTGCTGGCGGGTTCCTGGGGCAGCAACTGCTCCATGCGGTCGCGGATGGTCTGTGCGCGCTCGGGCCCTGCCATCTGCGCCACTTCCTCCAGCAGGGCTTCGCCCACATCGAGCATGCTGGCGCGGTCGCGTGCACCGCGCAGCGCCTCGTGGAACTGCCGCGCCAGTGCGGGGTCGCGGCGCGCGAACATGCGCTCGCAGATGTCGAACAGGTACATGCGCGTGCCGGCCAGCGAGCGCAGCGCGTCGCTGGGGTTTGCCGCTGTCGATGCCGTGGGGGGCTCGGAAACCACCAACGGGGCCGTGGCCGCCGCTGGTGTGGGCGCCGGCGCATCTGGCAGGGCGGCGGGGCCGGTGAGGTAGCCCTGGCGCATGAGGTTGTCCACGATCTGCGCGCCGATGCCGTTGTACATGGCCTGCAGGTCCGACAGCGACTTGCCATCGGCCAGCAGCAGCAAGGACCGTTCGCGCAGGCTCAGCGTACGGACGCCGGGCGACAGTTCCAGGCGGGCTTTTTCGGTTTTTTGGAGCAGCATGGTGGGGGCGCAGGCAGGCATGGGACGGGGTGCCTGCGATTGCAGCACCCTGGCATGACGCTGTGATGACCTGCCTGCCGCACAATGGCGGGTTGCCCGCTCCCCTGCGGGGCGGTTTTCCTCTGTGATTTTTTCTGTGCGATGACCCTGCTGCTGGCCCCGATGGAGGGGCTTCTCGATTTTGTGCTGCGTGACGTGCTCACCCGCGTGGGCGGCGTGGACCGCTGTGTGTCCGAGTTCATCCGCATCACGGGTACGCTGCTGCCGGACAAGGTGTTCCTGCGCTACCTGCCCGAACTGCGCAATGGCAGCCGCACGCTGGCCGGGGTGCCGGTGCGCGCCCAGTTGCTGGGCTCCGACCCGGTGAGCATGGCCGAGAATGCGGCGCGCCTGGCGGCGCTGGGCCCCGAGGGCATCGACCTGAACTTCGGCTGCCCGGCCAAGGTGGTGAACCGCCATGGCGGCGGTGCCGCCCTGCTGCAGGAGCCCGAGCGCATCGCCGTGGTGGTGGCCGCGGTGCGCCGCGCCGTGCCGGCGCACTTGCCGGTCTCAGCCAAGATGCGCCTGGGCTTCAACGACGCGGGCTTGATGCGCGAGTGCGCGCAGGCCATGGAGGCCGGTGGTGCCTGTGAGCTGGTGGTGCATGCCCGCACCAAGGCCGATGGCTACCGGCCCCCGGCGTATTGGGAGCAGATACCGGCCATCCGTGCTGCGGTGGGTCTGCCCGTGGTGGCCAATGGCGAGATCTGGACGGTGGACGATGCCCTGCGCTGCCGCGCGGTGTCGGGCTGCGATGCCTTGATGCTGGGGCGGGGCATGGTGGCCGACCCGGGGCTGGCACGGGCCATCCGCGCCACCGATGCAGGCGCACCGGGGACCGACACCGTGGAATGGGGCGACCTGCTGCCGCACATTGCCGCATTCTGGCAACTGGTGTGCAACGACCTGGAGCCGCGCCAGCGCGCGGGCCGCCTCAAGCAGTGGCTGAACCTGATGCGCCGGCGCTTCCCCGAAGGCGAGGTGGCGTACCAGCATGTGCGGACGATGACGGACCAGCGTGCCATCACGGCATGGGTGGACGCGTTGCAGGACCGCGTTGCCGCCTGAGTCAGAGCAGGTGGTCCGGGGCGAGCGGGCCGAGCAGTTGCAGCAGCAACCGCAACGGGGCGCTGGCATCGGGTTCCGTGGTGCTGTTTTGCAGGCCGCTGCCCTGTGGCGCATGCCACAGCAACTGGCCGCCCGGCTGCTGCAGTTCCACACGCCAGGCCAGTTCGCCCAGGGCTGGTTCCAACTGCGTGGTGATGCGCCGGGACAGTTCGGTGCTGCGGATCAGCAGTGCGATCTCGGTGTTCTGTTTTTGCGAGCGCATATCCAGGTTCATCGAGCCGATGGCGACCAGGCGGCCATCCATCACCAGCAGCTTGGAGTGCAGCATGGCGCGCGAGCTGCCCACCGAGCCGGTGGGCGAACCGCTGCGGCCCGAGGAGCCGCCCGGGCTGCCGAAGGCACTGCCCAGGCCGGTGAGCTCGCTGCGCATTTCGTACAGTTCCACCCCCATCGCCAGCAGCTCCGGCCGGTGCCGGGCATAGCCGGCGTGGGCGATGGGTGCATCGTTGGATGCCAGCGAGTTGGTGAGCACCCGCACCCGCACGCCGCGTTGCCGCGCCTGGGCAAAGGCCTGTTTCATGTCCGGCCCGGGCACGAAGTAGGGCGAGACGATGAGCAATTCGCGCCGGGCCTGGCCCATCAGGTGCAGCAGGCCGTCCACCACGGTGTCGCCTTCGCCGGCATCGTTGGGGTCCATGGAGGGGAGTGCCGCCGAGCCGCTGGCGGTTGCCGGGGCACTGGCCCCCGCGGAGGGCGCGATGCGCGCGGCTTGCCGGGTATTGGATCCGGTGGCAGGTGCCGAGGTCGGCGACGCTGTGCTGGCTGGGCCTTCGGCCGGGATCTTGGCGGGCTGGTCGACCAGCACCACAGCGGGCGCCCAGACGAAGGCGGCGCTGCCCAGGTCCATGGGATGGTAGTCCCAGATGCGGTTGTGCGAGGCTCCCGGGTGGGCGGGGTCATCCTGACCCTGGACTGGCACCTTGGCAGGCGGCTGCGATGCCTGGGGGTTGCTGTCCAGCGCCACCTGGCGCTCCCGCTCGGCAGCATCGGCCGCTTCGTACTGTTTGCGCATGGCGTCCAGCTCTTCGCGCGTGACCAGCGACTGCACGGGGTAGGCGCGTTGGTTGTTCCAGTAGTGGTCGAAGCTGCGCGAGAGGTCCTGCACGATGGGGCCGGCGGCCAGCACGTCCAGGTCCACGAAGTTGCCGGCATCGGCCGTGCCGAAGTAGGCGTCGCCCAGGTTGCGCCCGCCGGTGACGCCCATGGCGTTGTCTGCAATGAACAGCTTGTTGTGCATGCGCTGCTGGGCGCGCGAGAAATCCGTGGCGGCACCGAACAGGCGACCCAGCGTGGAGCCGCGCGCGCCGGTGAGCGGGTTGAACATGCGCATCTCGATGTTGGGCACGAAGGCCAGGCGCATGACCTGCGCATCGCGTCCCGCGCTGTGGAAGTCGTCGAGCAGAACCCTGACCCTCACCCCGCGCCTGGCGGCCGACACCACGCTTCGGAGCAGGCGCTCCGTGCTGGCGTCGGCGTGGATGGCGTAGTACTGCAGGTCCAGCGTCTTCGTTGCTGCGTCCACCAGTGCCAGGCGGCTGCTGTAGGCCGCCTGGGGGCCACCCAGCAGCAGAAAGCCCGAAGGGTAGCGCCCTGCCGCCTGGCGGTTGGCCTCTACCAATTGCCCCAGCGGCGTGCCGGCAGGGGAGGCGAGGGCGGTGGATTCGGGGCGGTCCACATCCTGGGGCAGCCCTGCGCAACCGGTGGCCACTGCCACGGTGAGCGTGGCGACCAGGGCCATCCAGCCATGGCGGGCGGTGGCTGCAAGGTCTTTGAGGGCGGCGATGGGGGTGGGCATGGAGGAGCGGGCCTTCTGGATACTACCGAAGGTATAGCCTGAGGCCCGGGTGCCCGCTGTCGGACGGCGCGCCGAAACGTAACGCCATGTGAACGGCGCTATCGCGCGGCAGCGCTTTACCAGCTCACTTCGCGGTCCGGCGTGGCGCTGATCTTGTGGATGGAGAGGTCGGCGCCGTCGAACTCCTCTTCCTGCGACAGCCGAAGGCCCACGGTGGCCTTGAGGGCGCCGTACACCACCAGCCCACCCAGGAGGGCCCAGAGCACGCCCAGGGTGGTGCCGATCAACTGGGCGCTGAAGGCCACCCCGCCCAGGCCGCCCAGGGCCTTGCTGCCGAAGATGCCGGCGGCCAGGCCGCCCCAGGTGCCGCACAGGCCGTGCAGGGGCCAGACGCCGAGCACATCATCGATCTTCCACCGGTTCTGCGTCAGCGTGAACAGCACGACGAAGATGGTGCCCGCCACCGCGCCCGTGACCAGGGCGCCCAGCGGGTGCATCAGGTCGGAGCCCGCGCACACGGCCACCAGGCCGGCCAGAGGGCCGTTGTGCACGAAGCCGGGGTCGTTCTTGCCCAGCACCAGGGCGGCCAGCGTGCCACCCACCATCGCCATCAGCGAGTTGACCGCGACCAGCCCCGAGAGCTTGTCCACGGTCTGCGCGCTCATCACGTTGAAGCCGAACCAGCCCACCACCAGGATCCAGGCCCCGAGGGCCAGGAAGGGGATGTTCGAAGGCGGATGGGCCGAGATGGCGCCATCCTTGCGGTAGCGGTTGGCGCGCGAGCCGAGCAGCACCACGGCAGGCAGGGCGATCCACCCGCCCACGGCATGCACCACGACCGAGCCGGCGAAGTCATGGAACTCTTCGCCGGTGAGCGACTTGATCCAGGCCTGCACGCCGAATTGCTGGTTCCAGGCGATGCCTTCGAAGAACGGGTAGACGAAGCCGACGATGATGGCGGTGGCGATCAGCTGAGGCCAGAATTTGGCGCGCTCGGCGATGCCGCCCGAGACGATGGCCGGAATGGCCGCCGCGAAGGTCAGGAGGAAGAAGAACTTGACCAGCGAATAGCCGCTCTGCTGGACCAGGGTCTCGGCCCCCACGAAGAAGTGGGTGCCATAGGCCACGCTGTAGCCCACCGCAAAGTACACCACCGTGGACACGGAGAAGTCCACGAGGATCTTGACCAGGGCATTCACCTGGTTCTTCTTGCGGACCGTGCCCAACTCCAGAAAGGCAAAGCCGGCATGCATGGCCAGCACCATGATTGCCCCGAGCAGAATGAACAAGGCATCCGTGCCCTGTTTGAGTGCTTCCATACCATCTCCACGCGTTTGTTTGGTCTGTTTTGGTGCGTTTCACTGCATCATGCAATGAGTGCACCAATTTCAAGCAAAAAATGCGCCAGCATGTGGCATGGTTCACCGCGGTGGTGCTGTGCTGTTTTGGTGCGTTTGTGTGCTGGTAGCGGGGTCAGAAGCGGTCACGCCCCTGTACCCGGGCGACGACGCGCAGATCGGGCCCGATCCGGTCCACGGAGACATACTCGAGCGCGGTCCCGTCCGCGAGCGCTTGCAGGGCCGCTGTCTGGGCCATGCCCAGGCCCGGCCCGAGCAGCCGGGGCGCCAGGTACAGCAGCAACTCGTCTACCACCCCTTCGCGCAGGAAGGAGCCATTGAGCTTGTGGCCCGCCTCCACGTGCAATTCGTTGATGGCGCGCCGGCCCAGGTCCTGGAGCATGGCGCCCAGGTCCACCTTGCCCTGGGGGTTGGGCAGATGGACCACGGTGGCGCCGCGGCCCTCCAGTGCCGCCGTCTTTTCCGGGTCGCCGCTGGCGGTATAGACCAGACAGGTGCGGTTCGGGATGGAGAACAGGCGTGCCTGCAGCGGGGTCTGCAACTGGCTGTCGACGATCACCAGGTGGGGCTGGCGCTGCGTGGCGACCTCGCGCACGTCCAGGCGCGGGTCGTCATCGAGCACCGTGCCGATGCCCGTGAGCACGGCGCAGGCGCGGGCGCGCCAGGCATGGCCATCGGCGCGGGCTGCGGGCGAGGTGATCCACTGGCTCTGCCCGTTGGACAGGGCGGTGGTGCCATCGAGGGAGGCGGCGGTCTTCAGGCGCACCCAGGGCGTGCCGCGCAGCATGCGGCTGAAGAAGCCGATATTGAGCTCGCGCGACTCCTCGGCCCCGGGCCCTACGACCACCTCGACGCCCGCTGCACGCAGGCGCGCAAAGCCCTGGCCCGAAACCAGGGGGTTGGGGTCGGCCAGAGAAGCCACCACCTTGCCGATCCCGGCACCGATCAGCGCATCGCAGCAGGGCCCCGTGCGGCCCTGGTGGGAGCAGGGCTCCAGCGTGACGAAGGCGGTCGCGCCATGCACCTCGTTGCCCCGGGCGGCCGCGTCGCGCAGTGCCATGACCTCGGCATGCGGGCCGCCGGCCTGCTGGGTGAAGCCCTGGCCGAGGAAGCGGCCATCTGGCGTAGTGATCACGCAGCCCACGCGGGGATTGGGGTTGGAAAGACAAAGCGCCTGAGTGGCTAGCTCAAGCGCTTGGGTGGTGTGTTGTTGTTCCGAAGAGGTCGCCATGGTGGCGTGCATGCTAGCGCATGCGGGGTCTGTCGGATGGGGGCGGGGTCACTTGTTCCAGCAGTCGGCCTGGGTGAGGGTGGCTGGGGTGTAGGTTCCCGCCGCCATGCCTCGCGTGCCGGTATTGGTCAACGTTAGATTGCCGCACTTGTCGGTCGCCTGCGCTGTCCCCGCCTTGCGTGTAGCCGTCAACGTGAAGGTGCTTGCCGTGCCGACAACCGCAATATCGTAGCGTTTGGTGGCATCTCCGGACCAGCTCAAGTTCGTTGGAAGCGTGTATCCCGCAACAGAAGTTGGGTACACGCCCGTCGCAGTGGCTGCCCGCTCAAAGTACTGTGCGGCCTGCAGCAAGCCAGCCCGGGCATCGGCACGGTGCCCGCGCCGGATGTACTCGCTGTAGCTGGGCAGGGCGATCGCCGTGAGAATCCCGACGATGGCCACCACCGTCATGAGCTCGATGAGTGTGAAGCCCCGTTGTCGCATGGATGTGTTGTGGTTCATTGTGTGCATCGTACAGTCCTCGGGCCCGATTAACGGATCTGGCGCCAGCTCGGACGCATGGATTCCTCCGGTGCAGCTGCATCGATTCTGGTGTTGCCTTTGGCATCGATGTCCAGGTTCAGCGACTTGTTCTTCTTGATGATGCTGTGCGGGCCCTTGGTCACCTGGATCCGGGAGACACCCTGGTCGGCCGCATCGTACTTCTTGTCGCCGTTCACATCCACGATCTGGAACGTGGGGCGCTTGCCGTCCATGATGTTCACGAAGGTACGGTACTGGCGCTCTCCATCCACCGAGGTCGATTCGCAGCTTTCGACATTGGGGTCCACGTTGGAGCCCTTGGCCGGCACTTGCGACCACACCGTCAGCAGGTTGGTGGCGTCGTAGAACTCCAGGGGCTTGAGCAGGCGCTCGCCCACGGCTGGCAGGTCCAGGTACCACCCGTTGTAGTTGCCCCAGGTTTCCAGCTTCAGTTCGTCCACGACATCGACCGTGGCGTTGTCACCGCTCACATCGGTGAATTTCTGCTGACCCAGCTTGGCCGTCGCGACGCCGGTGCCCAGGGCTGCGGGGGCGGGTACGCAATCGGCACCATTGGGGCAACTGCCGCCGCCGGGATGGACCTCCAGGCGCCTGCTTGCCCCGGTGCCCACGAAGCGGTAACGGGTGTTGTCCAGCACCGAGTACAGCGACTGCACATCCACACTCGCTGGGTCGTTGACATCCACATTGCGGCCTGTACCGAAGGCGACCATCATGCCGCCCACGCGCGAGGTTGTCGCCGTGGGCCCACTGCCGCTCTGCTTGTTGCGGTCGTTGGCGCGCACGGTGGGGGCCGTGGAAATCGGCTGGATCTTGGTGCGCGACGCGTTGCCCAGTGCGGCCGGCCCCTGGGCTGTGAAGAGCGGGCTGCCGTTGAAGGCGACCTTCCAGTCGCCAGGGGTGGCGCTGGTCAGGTCAAACTTCCACATGTTGCCCAGGTTGTCCCCGGCGTAGACCACATCGATGCGGGCATCGCCATCCAGGTCCACCACGCGTGGGGCACCCAGGCCGTTGTCGTTGGCATTGCCCGTGCCAGCCGCCTGGTTGGTGGTGGGGATGCGCAGCAGCTCACGCTGACCGTCCAAGTACTGGATCAGCAGCACCGGGCGCTGGTTGGTGCTGTTGTAGCCATTGCCCAGCACCACGGCCCAGCGGTTGTTGTTCATGCGCGTGATCTGCGTGGTGCGCATGGCGTCGTTGGCGTCGCGCACCGGCCGGGACGTGATGTGGCCGATGTCCTTGTCTTCTTCCACGATCTTTTCGCAGGTGGTCTTTTCAAGGCCGGTCATGGCGCCGCAAATGGGGGCGATTTCGCTGGAGCCGCGCGTGCGGTCGAGCTTGACCAGTGTCTGCGCATTGCCTTCGGTAAAACCAGGCACTCCGGATGGCGAAGCAGTGGCCGAGGGATTGGTCACGTCCAGCACAAAGTACCCCTTGCCGCCCTGGCCCAGGGTGCTCACCAGGTAGGTACGCCAGTCGGGCACAAAGGCCGCATAGGCGGGGTCGCTGGGGTCCTGTATGCCTCCATTGGCGTCTATGTCCCCGGTCATGGGGGACCCGTCGACGAAATAGCGGTGCTTGTTGTTGTACTGCGGGTCGGTCAGCAGGGTCAGGTTGGGAATCACGCCCCGGGGCACATAGGCCAGTTTTTCCTGGCCATCGGCCGCTGAAAACCCATGCAGCATGCCATCATTGCCGCCCACATAGATCATGGGTGCGCGTGATTTCTCGCTGCGCACGAAGCTCGCATAGCCCTTGAGCAACGAGTCCCCGGCAGGCGGGCCCAGGTACCATACATCGGAGTTGATGATGTCACCCTGGCGGCTCTTGCGTTCGCGGTAAGGCTTGGTTGTGGTGTAGCCGGTGTCGTCGGAGCCCTCCTTGTCGCGCTCGCCGCGGATGTATTCAAGCCGCTCCTGGCCCTTGGTGGCCCCCTCATCGGTACCACCGACATTCTTTTGCAGCCAGAGTTTCTGTGCCGTGCTGAGGTTGGCCTCGTCCGACGCCCACTTGAAAGGCACGCCGCCGCGGTATTTGCTGGCGTCCCACTTGTCGCTCCAGCTGAGCACCAGGCGCGTGCCGACGGTGGCCAGGGCATCGAGCTTGTCGGCAGTGTTCTTGCCGCCCCAGCCGGGGTCGCTGACGCTGGTGCCGTCGGGTTTTACGCGCTCGGCGGTCACGAAACCCTTCCAGCCGTTGGTGGGCTCATAGGCTGCCGTGTACTTGCCCACTTCGCTGCGCGAGATGTTGGAGCCGCTGGTGGCGCTGGCGCTCAGGTCGGGGTCGGTGGCGGTATTGATCTGGCCGAAGATTTCGCGGAAGGCCTTTTCCAGGTCTTCGCCCTTGGTCACGGCGTAGAAGCGGCCCCGGCCGTTCAGGGCGGCATGCCACAGGTCCAGCGAGCGCTTGTTCTCGTTGTCCATGGTGGGCCAGGTTTTGGTCCCCGTCACGAAATCGCGGAAGCTGCCGTCGTATCCAAAGGGGGTCTTTTCCGTGGGTGCGGCAATGTCGGAGGCCCCCGGCCAGGTGGTGGACACGGTGCTGAAGCCAATGGTGTAGGTCACCATGTGCGTCCAGGTGGCCGGGTTGTAGCGCGGGTTCCAGTAGCGCTCCAGGATCGCGTCCTTGTTGGCGCTGTCCTTGCCGAAGTTCTCGGTGGCGGGGGCCTTGCGGTAGTCTGCCGCCGGCTGCATGGTGCCGGTCAGGCCCGACGTCTGCATGGGCGTGGCCCAGCTGTAGAAGGCCCAGTCGGCCAGCGTGTTGTTGACCGTATCCCGGTAGAGCGCAGTCTTGGCGCGTTCCGTGGCGTTGCTGCCGCCATACACATTGCCATCGGGCAGCGACATATTGTTCGCGTTGTCGCGCTTCGAAGTGTCTGGAATGGCGTGGGCCGTGCCATTCCAGCGGCCGTCCGTCATCATGATGTGGTAAGAGCGGCGGCAGGCCAGGTAAGGCGCTCCTGTGGTGCCGGGGTCGGACGCCCAGGCACTGCTGGTGCCCAAGCCCCTGCGCATGTATTCGTCGGCCTGCTTGAACATCGTGTGCGAGGGCGTGCCGTTTCTCGCCTCCAGGTCGCTGATGAAGCTGATGAAGTTGTTGCGGTGGGTGGTGTTCAGCCGGCGCATGGAGTTGGTCTTCATGGTCGAACTGTTGACGTTGAGCGCGTCGGGCGAGTCACCGTTGTTCCACATGGATTGCCATGCAAGCCGGATCTTCTTGTCGGGCAGCAGCGTGGTGTCGCGGAAAATGCCGCCTGTTCCGCCACTGCCGACCATCGTGTACTTGAGCACGTTGATGCGCTTGGCCGTCGCCGGCCAGGTACCGTCGGGATTGGGGGTCGTCTGGTTGTTGCTCGTGCTGTTTTCGCTGTCCAGGCGAAACTCCATACTCCCGGAATCGTCAATCGAAATGATGACGTTGGGGGAGACGTAAGGCTCTACCGTGCCTGGCGGTGACTGCGCCAGGTCCAGGGCCCAGGCGCCATGCGGCGCCATCGCGGCGCTGGCCGCCAGGGCGATGAGGTGCTTGCGAAAACGGGGGGCAGCGGTGCGGTGCATGGCGCGCTCCTTAGGGAAGTTGGGTGGTGAAGACTTGTGCAGGGACCGGTCAGCCGAAGGTCCAAGCCGTTCTGCGGTATGGGGGGTGGTGGGTCCGTGTCAGTTCTTGCGGGGCTGCCGGGCGTAGGTCTGCTGGAGCACGGCCATCGTGTTGGGCTTGCGCCCGTAGGCCACGGCGGTGATGCGGTAGACCACGTTGGGTGAAAGGTTCAGCGCCAGTACGTCGGCCCTGCTGGGATCTATGATGACATCAGGGCCGCCCTCTCTGTCGTCGTACTTCAGCAATTCAATCCAGTACCAGCCACCCTGGTTGTTGGGTGTGGTGGCATCCCACTGCAAGATGGGGTTGGCCTGGGCTGTTGCGCTGCCCTGGGCCGCACCCGTGTACTGGCCATAGCGAGCGCCAACCGTGGGCTGGGTCATGTCTTCGAGCTTGACCTCTCCAGGTTTCAAATCGGGGGGTGGAGGATTCGTGGCACTCGTGTAGTTCCAGAAATCCTGCCGCCCCGTGCGCTTGGTGCACAGGCCCGAACGGCACTTGGTGGGTTGGCTGTCGAGGGTCGTCAGCAGGGGGGTCACCTCTGAGGGATCCGCCGGAATCTTGTCGGCGGCGCCAACCAAGTCGCGGCACGTGGCCGCAGTGCAGGGGTTGCCGTCCGGAAACTCGCGCCGGATATCGAGTTCAGCGTCCTGCAGCAGGGCCTGGGCGGCCTCGAAGGCGCGCTGGTAGTCGGCGTCGTTGCCCACCACCATTTCGTTGAACAGCGAGGTGCGCGATGCCCACAGTGCCAGCAGCATGGACAGCATGACGAACACGATGACGACAAACAGCGCCACGCCCCGCTGCTGCGGGCGCAGTGGCCGGTGGTTGGAAAGGGGGAGCCTTGGCATGGGGGTTTTTTCTCGTCAAGCGTTACATGGCGGCGGTCAGCCCCTGGCTGCGCATCTGGAAGACGTTTCGGAACACGGCGTGCATGCGGCGCGCGCGGGCGCCGGTCAGGGTGCTCATGTCCACGGCGGTGCCGTTGCAATCGGTGTAGTTGCTACCGGCGGGCAGGTCGATGGCCTCGACGCCATAGAGCACCAGGCACACCTCCACTGCCTGCACCCGACCCCAGTTGCTGCCTACCCCGGCCGCGTCAACGGGCGTTATCTTGGGGATGCCGAGTGTGCTCACGGTATCCTGCAGCATGTAGCGCACCTGGAAGTTGGCTACGTTTTGCGCAATGGACTGTGCTGCCGCGCCGTTGCCGCTGCACTGCAGATCGCTGCCGGTGAGTTGAAAGACGCTCTCCAGGCGCTGGTCTGGGTTGGCGCTGTCAGGGCCTCCGACGCAATTGCGCGCCAACGTCTGTTCGACCACGCTGCTGAACACGGGCTCCGTAAAGCGGCGGTAGCCCAGCGTGAGGGTGGGCGGTGCATCGGTGCCGGTGATGGTGTCGGTGGATGGATTGAATCCTTTGGCGCTGCCCGAGGCGGCGGCGGTGGCCTCGAAGCCTACTGGTGCGATGTAGAGGTCCTCCGCAACGAAGGAGTTGGGGTTCATGTTCAGGCGTATGGAGCCTGCCTGGCGCAGTTGCAGGCCAATGACACGCATGGCGTAGGCTGCCTGCTGCTGGATGCCGCTGGTGTCGGACACCGTGCCCGAGACGCCGCGCGAGACCATGAGCGCGCCCATCGCCACGGCAATGGTCAGCAGGCCGATGGTGATGCCCACCATCAATTCGATCAGCGTGAACCCGCGCTGGGAGTGGGAAGGCGTCAACAGGGCCTTGTGCCGGTGGTGGCCAGGACTGCGATGTGCCAGGCCTGTGGGAATGGGGCGATTTCTTGTCGACATGTCAAACCCCTGGGCAGTAATACGAGGGGGCGTTGCCGCCGGGGGCGTAGGGCGCGCACCGTGCAGCGACGGGGATGTACTGGAGGTGGCAGGTGAACGTGGCGGGGCAGGCAAAGCCAGCACCATCGCTCAAGGTGCCGTCAGCGGCCCGAACTTGGGTGGCGTCAATGTTGTCCTTGTAGATTTTCTTTTCGGCGGCATCGCCAATGTCGCGCTCATTCTCACGCCAGGCGATCATCACCCCCAGCTGGCGCCTTTGCCCGGCGGGCACGCCGGCTTCGGCCGGCGGCACAAAGATGCTGGCCTGGCCCAGAGGGAGATTGTCCCGGATGGCCTTTTTCCAGACGGCCAAGTCATACGTGGCCAATTGCGTGTGGTCGCAGCCCGTCGCACAACTGCCTACCGTCGGAGCGTCGGCGAACGCGGTGACATAGGTGCCGATGTCTGCCATGGCATTCGGGTTGATCTTCATGCGCTCGCCCAGGTCTTCGATCAGGCGAATGGCCTGCGCCCGGCGCAGGGTGGTCGAGGTGTCGGTGAGGGTGCGCATCTGGATGCCCAGGATACCCAGGATGCCCAGCGACATGACGACAATGGCGACCAGTGATTCGACAAGGCTGACGCCGCGCTGCGAACCATGGTGGTGAATGTGGGCGGGACGCATGGAGGGTTCTCTCTGGCCGGTGAGGGGGGTTCTTGGGGATTCAGGTGGCAGGATTGCTGTCAGCATGTCTCGCTCCCTTTTTTGCGGACAATGCGGCCCCCCATGCCAACACAAAGGCGTGCCGCGCTGGCGTCAGTCATGTCTTTGCCTTTGGGCATGACTTCAAAAAACATGTTGGCCGGGGCTCCCCCGCCATGTGACGCCATTCCCCAGCGGTCAACAACGATTTTTCCCGTGCTGCCTGCCAGATTGACGGTCATCCGGGTCATCTCAGGTGCGGTCTGGATGTCACATTCGTTCGGGATGGCTGCCGCGTTGCAGGGCAGGGTCTGATCGCCACTACCATTGGCGTCAAAGAACACCCGCCAGCCGCAACTCCAATCCGTCAGACCAGTGGTGGCGCAGGTGGATCCGAGGTAGTTGTCAGGGTTCTTGATGATGATGACGTTGCCGCTGCGCTTGATGGCTTCGGAGCGTGCCAGATACATGGTCGATGTCATGCCTTCCGCCGCATCACGCACCCGCCAGCGTTCGATCAGCGGCTGGAAGCTGGGTGCTGCCAGCGCAGTCAATATCGCCACGATGGCCACGACGACCATCAGCTCAATGGCCGTGAAGCCGGCGCTGGGGTGCGCGGCTCCGCCGGGTGTGTGGACTCCTGACCAACGGTGAAGGCTCGGTGCTTGCATGATTTTCATATTAGGTGACCGGATGTGACGTGACCATGGTGTGCTGACCAGTGGCATGGAAGCCGGGATGAGCGGGCAAACAGCGGTTTCTTCAGGGGGCAGCCCGGCACTAATGCCCGCAGGCGACAGGCGCGCCACCTGCCAGTTCGCGCTTCCTGTTGCATTTGAGGGTGCTTTGTCGCTTGCTTTTGCCCGGCCCATGAGGTGAAAGTCGGCCATGGACGCATTCTGGTCGCCCCCGTAGGCTTCGGCAAGCCCAAAAAGACCCATTTGCCAGGGTGCAGGTTATAATCCGATGGTTTTGCATGGTGCAAGACGCACGCCACCGGCCTTTCCAGCGGGTGGCGCAAGTAAAAACCGGGGTCTTCGGCGTTCTGCTGCAGCCCCCATCCAAGGAAAAAACCAAATGATCGCATCCTCCATCAAGGCCGAAGTCGTCAAGGCCAACGCCCGTGCTGCCAACGATACCGGTAGCCCAGAAGTGCAAGTGGCCCTGCTGACGGCCCGCATCAACGAACTGACCCCCCACTTCAAGACGCATGCCAAGGACCACCACGGTCGCCGCGGCCTGCTGCGCATGGTGAGTCGTCGTCGCAAGCTGCTGGACTACCTCAAGGCCAAGGACGCTGACCGCTACACCGCCCTGATCGCCAAGTTGGGTCTGCGCAAGTAATCCCGATTGCATGCCAAAACGCCTGGGTTAGTCCGCTAGCTCAGGCGTTTTTTACTTCGGAGCCGCAAAACAGAGCGAAGCTGTGTCATTCCAACGGGCCTGCCGCCACCGTGCGCAGGGGCAGGTCCGCTGGAATGGCATCGTGTTCTGAATTGCCCTCCACGCCAGGCTGGCACTGTGCTGCCAGCTACAACAAAAGGAGCTGAACATGAGCATTTTCAACAAAGTCACCAAGACCTTCCAATGGGGCGACAAGACCGTCATCATGGAAACGGGCGAAATCGCCCGCCAGGCCTCCGGCGCCGTTCTGGTGAACATCGATGACACCGTGGTGCTGGCCACCGTGGTGGCTTCCAAGTCGGCCAAGCCCGGCCAGGACTTCTTCCCCCTGACGGTGGACTACATCGAGAAGACCTACGCCGCGGGCAAGATCCCCGGCAGCTTCTTCAAGCGCGAAGCCAAGCCCAGCGAACACGAAACGCTGACCAGCCGCCTGATCGACCGCCCGATCCGCCCGCTGTTCCCCGAAGGCTTCTTCAACGAAGTGCACGTGGTGATCCACACCGTGTCGCTCAACCCTGAAGTCGACGCTGACATCGCCGCCCTGATCGCCACCAGCGCCGCCCTGGCCATCTCCGGCATCCCGTTCACCGGCCCCATCGGCGCCGCGCGCGTGGGCTACATCAACGGCGAATACGTGCTGAACCCCGGCCAGACCGCGCGCAAGAGCTCGCAGATGGACCTCGTGGTCGCGGGCACCGAAGCTGCCGTGCTGATGGTGGAATCCGAAGCCCAGCAGCTGTCCGAAGAAATCATGCTCGGCGCCGTGGTGTTCGGTCACCAGCAGGGCAATGTGGCCATCAACGCCATCCACGACCTGGTGCGTGACGCCGGCAAGCCCGCGTGGACCTGGCAGGCTCCTGCCAAGGACGAAGCCCTGATCGCCAAGGTCGGTGCCCTGGCCGACGACAAGCTCGCCGCCGCCTACCAGATCCGCAACAAGCAAAGCCGCACGCAAGCCTGCCGCGAAGCCTACGCCGCCGTGATGGCTGGCCTCAAGGCCGAAGGCGTGGAGTTCGACGCCGTCAAGGTCGAAGGCATGCTGTTCGACATCGAAGCGCGCCTGGTGCGCAGCCAGATCCTGGCCGGCGAGCCGCGCATCGATGGCCGCGACACGCGCACCGTGCGCCCCATCGAAATCCGCAACAGCGTGCTGCCCCGTGCCCACGGTTCGGCCCTGTTCACGCGCGGTGAAACCCAGGCCCTGGTCGTGACCACGCTGGGCACCGAGCGCGATGCCCAGCGCATCGACGCCCTGGCTGGCGAGTACGAAGACCGCTTCATGATGCACTACAACATGCCTCCCTTCGCCACCGGCGAAGTGGGCCGCATGGGCTCGACCAAGCGCCGCGAAATCGGCCACGGCCGCCTGGCCAAGCGGGCCCTGGTGGCCGTGCTGCCGACCAAGGAAGAGTTCCCCTACACCATGCGCGTGGTGTCGGAAATCACCGAATCCAACGGCTCCTCCTCCATGGCGTCGGTCTGCGGCGGCTGCCTGTCGATGATGGACGCCGGCGTGCCCATGAAGGCACATGTGGCCGGTATCGCCATGGGCCTGATCAAGGACGCCAACCGCTTTGCCGTGCTGACCGACATCCTGGGCGACGAAGATCACCTGGGCGACATGGACTTCAAGGTGGCGGGTACCACCGCCGGCATCACCGCGCTGCAGATGGACATCAAGATCCAGGGCATCACCAAGGAAATCATGCAGGTCGCCCTGGCGCAGGCCAAGGAGGCGCGCATCCACATCCTGGGCAAGATGCAGGAAGCCATGGGCGAAGCCAAGACCGAAGTGTCCAACTTCGCGCCCAAGCTGTACACGATGAAGATCAACCCCGAGAAGATCCGTGACGTGATCGGCAAGGGCGGTTCCGTGATCCGTGCGCTGACCGAAGAGACCGGCTGCCAGATCAACATCGAGGAAGACGGCACCATCACCATCGCCGCCACCGACAATGCCAAGGCCGACGAAGCCAAGCGCCGCATCGAGCAGATCACGGCCGAAGTCGAAATCGGCAAGGTCTACGAAGGCCCTGTGACCAAGATCCTGGACTTCGGTGCCCTGATCAACCTGCTGCCCGGCAAGGACGGCCTGCTGCACATCAGCCAGATCGCGCACGAGCGCGTCGAGCGCGTCGGCGACTACCTGACCGAAGGCCAGATCGTCAAGGTCAAGGTCATGGAAACCGACGAAAAGGGCCGCGTCAAGCTGTCCATGAAGGCCCTGGCCGACCGCCCAGCGGGTGGTGGTTTCAGCGACCGCCCAGCTCCCCAGGAGCGTGGCGACCGCGAACCCCGCCGCGACCATGGCCGCGATCGCCAGCCAGCCGATCAGCAACAGCAGCAGCAACAACAGTCGCTGCCGTCGGACGGCGCATCGGGCCAGGTGAACGGCTGATCTGCCGCCTTGTCTGTCGCCGTCGGGTGGGTCGCTTGCAGCGGCCTCCCGCAGGCGGCGGGCGAGACCAGTGATATCCATGCGATCAACCACGGACCATCCTATGCAAGCGGTGGAGATTTCCTCGTTCGGCGCGCCCGAGGTGTTGCGCCTCGGTGAGCGCCCCGTGCCCGTGCCGGCTGCGGGCGAGCTGCTGATCCGCGTGGGCGCCAGCGGCATCAACCGCCCCGACGTGCTGCAGCGCATGGGCCATTACGCGCCCCCGCCTGGCACCTCCGACCTCCCTGGTCTGGAGGTGGCCGGCGTGGTGGAGGCGGGTGATGCCGATGCGCTGGCCCGGTCGGGCCTGTCCATTGGCGATCGTGTCTGCGCGCTCGTGGCTGGTGGCGGCTATGCGCAATGGTGCGTGGCGCCGGCCGAGCAGTGCCTGCCGGTACCTGCCGGGTTCAGCGATATCGAGGCCGCCTCGCTGCCCGAGACCTTCTTCACGGTGTGGAGCAACGTCTTCGACCGTGGTCGCCTGCAGGCGGGTGAAACCCTGCTGGTGCAGGGCGGCACCAGCGGTATCGGCGTCACCGCCATTCAGCTGGCGCGCGCCTTCGGTGCCACGGTGATCGCCACGGCGGGCAGCGACGACAAGTGCCAGGCCTGCCTGGACCTGGGCGCGCACCATGCCATCAACTACAAGTCGCAGGACTTCGTGGTGGAGGCCAGGCGCATCACCGACGGCAAGGGTGTCGACGTGGTGCTGGACATGGTCGCGGGCAGCTATGTGGCGCGCGAAGTCGAATGCCTGGCAGAGGATGGCCGCCTGGTCATCATCGCCGTGCAGGGCGGGGTCAAGAGCGAGATCAATGCCGGCCTGGTGCTGCGCCGCAGGCTCAGCATCACCGGCTCCACCTTGCGCCCGCGCCCGGTGGCGTTCAAGGGTGCCATCGCCCGCGCATTGCGCGAGCGGGTGTGGCCCTTGCTGGCCGCCGGCACCGTGCGTCCGGTCATCCACAGTACGTTTGCCGCGGCCGACGCGGCCAAGGCGCATGCGCTGATGGAATCCAACCAGCACATTGGCAAGATTGTTTTGACGTGGTGAACATGAAAAAGAAGCTCATCGCAGGCAACTGGAAGATGAACGGCGGCCTGGCCGCCAACGAAGCGCTGCTCAAGGCATTGCGGGATGGCATGGCCTCGGCCGCGCCGCAGTGCGATGTGGCCGTGGCGGTGCCGGCGCCTTACCTGGCCCAGGTGCAGACCCTGGTTGCGGGCTCGGGCATCGCCCTGGCTGCGCAGGATGTGTCGGCGCACGAGCAGGGGGCCTACACCGGCGAGGTGTCGGCCGCCATGCTCAAGGAGTTCGGTGCGCGCTATGCACTGGTGGGTCATTCCGAGCGCCGCCAGTACCACGGCGAAACCGATGCCATCGTGGCCATCAAGGCGCAGCGCGCGCTGGCGCTGGGCATCACGCCCATCGTCTGCGTGGGCGAGACCCTGGCAGAGCGCGATGCCGGCGAGACCGAGGCTGTCGTCAAGCGCCAGCTGGCTGCGGTGATCCATCTCAATGGCCACTGCATCAGCGAAATCGTGGTGGCCTACGAGCCGGTCTGGGCCATCGGCACGGGCCGCACGGCATCGCCCGCGCAAGCCCAGGCGGTGCATGCCGTGCTGCGTGCGCAGTTGGCCCTGGCCAGCGAGCATGCTGACCGCATCCACCTGCTGTATGGCGGCAGCATGAATGCCACGAATGCGGCCGAGCTGCTGGCGCAGCCGGACATCGATGGCGGCCTGGTGGGCGGTGCCTCGCTCAAGGCGGGCGATTTCTTGCAGATCATTGGTGCGGCCCCTGCGGGCCGCGCTTGAAGCTATTCAAATCAGGAGTAAACAGAGAATGAATGTGATCGTGAACGTGGTTCTGGCGGTGCAGATGATCACCGCCCTGGTAATGATCGGGTTGATCCTGATCCAGCACGGCAAGGGTGCCGACATGGGTGCCGCTTTCGGCAGTGGCAGCTCGGGCAGCCTGTTCGGCGCCAGCGGCAGCGCCAACTTCCTGTCGCGCACCACGGCGGTGTTGGCGGCGGTGTTTTTCGCCGCCACGTTGGCTCTGGCATACTTCGGCAACGCGCGCCCCGCCAGTTCCGGCAGCGTGCTCGAAGCGCCTGCAGCGACTTCGCCCGCGCCCGCTTCTGCGGCATCGGGTGCGGCCCCTGCGGCGATTCCTGTGCCTGTGGTGCCGGCTTCCGGTGCAGCGCAGATCCCGACCAAATAATCTGCACTAATTTGGGCCCTGAACTGCAGAGCAGGGTTTTTACGGAGTAGAATCCGGGATTGTCTGGAAAGCCAAAACCGCAAGGTTCCTCATGCCATCCAGGCACATACATCCAGCCGTCGTGGTGAAATTGGTAGACACGCTATCTTGAGGGGGTAGTGGCGAAAGCTGTGCGAGTTCGAGTCTCGCCGACGGCACCAAAACAAAGGCCTCCCCGACATGACCCAGCAAGGGCCATGTCGGGCCAGGCTACAGCGGTGAGCACATCCTCAAGATGAACCTCGATCAGTACCTCCCCGTCCTTTTGTTCATCTTGGTCGGCATCGCCGTCGGCGTTGTCCCTCTTCTCATTGGATATGTCCTCGGTCCCAACCGCCCGGACGACGCCAAGAATTCCCCCTACGAGTGTGGCTTCGAAGCCTTCGAGGATGCGCGCATGAAGTTCGACGTGCGCTACTACCTCGTCGCCATTCTCTTCATCCTGTTCGACCTCGAAATCGCGTTTCTCTTCCCGTGGGCGGTCACGCTCCACGAGGTGGGTGCTGCCGGTTTCGTGGCTGTGGTGATCTTCCTGACGATCCTCGTCGTGGGCTTTGTCTACGAGTGGAAAAAGGGCGCCCTCGACTGGGAATGACAGCGGGCTTCAACAAGGACTGATGCAATGATTGAAGGCGTGATGAAGGAAGGCTTCATCACCACGAGCTATGACTCCGTGGTGAATTGGGCCAAGACCGGCTCGCTGTGGCCCATGACCTTTGGTCTGGCCTGCTGCGCTGTCGAGATGATGCACGCGGCGGCCGCGCGTTACGACATCGGCCGCTTCGGTGCCGAGGTGTTCCGTGCCAGCCCCCGCCAGTCCGATCTGATGATCGTGGCCGGCACGCTGTGCAACAAGATGGCACCAGCGCTGCGCAAGGTGTACGACCAGATGTCGGAGCCCCGCTGGGTGCTGTCGATGGGCTCGTGCGCCAACGGCGGTGGCTACTACCACTACAGCTATTCCGTGGTGCGCGGTTGCGACCGCATCGTGCCCGTGGACGTCTACGTGCCAGGCTGCCCGCCCACGGCCGAAGCGCTGATCTACGGCATCATCCAGCTGCAGCAGAAGATCCGCCGCACCAACACCATTGCGCGCGTCTGAGGGTTGACGATGACATCTGTTGCCATTCGCCCTGAAAAAATCAAGGACACCGTTGCCGCCGTGCTGGGCGACAAGGTCCGCAAGATCCACGTGTCCCTCGAAGAGGTCACCGTCGAGGTTTCCGCCCCCGACTACCTGGCTGCCATGCAGCAGCTGCGCGATGCGCCCGGCTGCCAGTTCGAGCAGCTGATCGACCTGTGCGGCGTCGACTACTCGGCCTACGCCGACGAGGTCAACGAAGGCGCGCGCTACTGCGTGGTGTCGCACCTGCTGTCCGTCAGCCTGAACCAGCGCCTGCGCGTCAAGGTGTTCTGCGCCGATGACGACTTCCCGGTCGTGGCCTCCGTTGCCGATCTGTGGAACTCGGCCAACTGGTACGAGCGCGAAGCGTTCGACCTGTTCGGCATCGTCTTCGACGGCCACAACGACCTGCGCCGCATCCTGACCGACTACGGCTTCATCGGCCACCCCTTCCGCAAGGACTTCCCGCTGTCCGGCCACGTCGAGATGCGCTACGACGCAGAGCAACGCCGTGTGGTCTACGAGCCCGTGTCGATCGAGCCGCGCGAGATCACGCCGCGCATCATCCGCGAAGACAAGTACGGAGGCCTGCACTAAGGCGCCTTGCGCCCCACGTGACCCACCATGGCTGAAATCAAGAACTATTCCCTGAACTTCGGACCGCAGCACCCTGCAGCGCACGGCGTGCTGCGCCTGGTGCTCGAGCTCGACGGCGAAGTCGTCCAGCGCGCCGACCCCCACATCGGCCTCCTGCACCGCGCCACCGAAAAGCTGGCCGAGCACAAGACCTACATCCAGTCGCTGCCCTACATGGATCGCCTGGACTACGTGTCCATGATGTGCAACGAGCACGCCTACTGCCTGGCCATCGAGAAGCTGCTGGGTCTGGAAGTGCCCGAGCGCGCGCAGTACATCCGCGTGATGTTCTCCGAGATCACGCGCCTGCTCAACCACCTGATGTGGCTGGGTTCGCACGGCAACGACTGCGGCAGCTCCACCATCCTGATCTACACCTTCCGCGAGCGCGAAGACCTGTTCGACATGTACGAGGCCGTCTCCGGCGCGCGCATGCACGCGGCGTACTTCCGTCCGGGCGGCGTCTACCGCGACCTGCCGGACTCCATGCCGCAGTACAAGGTCAGCAAGATCAAGAACGCCAAGGCCCTGGAGGCCATGAACCAGAACCGCCAGGGTTCGCTGCTCGACTTCATCGACGACTTCACCAAGCGCTTCCCCGGCTGCGTGGACGAGTACGAGACCCTGCTCACCGACAACCGCATCTGGAAGCAGCGCACCGTGGGCATCGGCGTGGTGCCACCCGAGCGCGCGCTGAACCTGGGCATGACCGGCCCCATGATCCGCGGCTCCGGCATCGCCTGGGACCTGCGCAAGACGCAGCCCTACGACGTCTACGACCGCATGGACTTCGACATTCCGGTGGGCAAGACGGGCGACTGCTATGACCGCTACCTCGTGCGTGTGCAGGAGATGCGCGAATCCAACCGCATCATCAAGCAGTGCGTGGACTGGCTGCGCGCCAACCCCGGTCCTGTCATTACCGACAACCACAAGGTGGCTGCGCCCGATCGTGAATCCATGAAGTCGAACATGGAGGAGCTGATCCACCATTTCAAGCTCTTCACCGAAGGTTTCCACGTGCCCGAGGGCGAGGCCTATGCCGCCGTGGAGCACCCCAAGGGCGAGTTCGGCATCTACCTGGTCAGCGATGGCGCCAACAAGCCCTACCGCCTGAAGATCCGTGCGCCCGGCTTTGCGCACCTGGCCACGCTCGATGAAATGGCCCGCGGCCACATGATCGCCGACGCCGTGGCCATCATCGGCACCATGGATATCGTGTTCGGGGAGATCGACCGATGAACAGCAGCAATACCAAGATCACCGAAGCCACGCTGGCGCGCTTTGCGCGCGAAGTGGCCAAGTACCCGCCCGAGCAGAAACAGTCGGCCGTGATGGCCTGCCTGTCCATCGTGCAGCAGGAGCAGGGCTGGGTCAGCGCCGAGAGCGAGGCCGTGATCGCCGACTACCTGGGCATGGCCCAGATCGCGGTGCACGAAGTCACCACGTTCTACAACATGTACAACCAGCAGCCGACGGGCAAGTACAAGCTCAACGTCTGCACCAACCTGCCGTGCCAGTTGCGCGACGGCCAGAAGGCGCTGCACCACCTCGAGAAGAAGCTCGGCGTGACCATGGGCGAGACCACGCCGGACGGCCTGTTCACGCTGCAGCAGTGCGAATGCCTGGGCGCCTGCGCCGATGCGCCCGTGATGCTGGTCAACGACCGCACCATGTGCAGCTTCATGGACAACGACAAGCTCGACCAGCTCGTGGACGGCCTCAAGGCTGCAGAGGGGCAAGCATGACCACCGCCGCACAGATCCTCTCGCAGTTCCAGGCCACGGGCGTCCAGACCTGCTTCCACGACCGCCATATCAACCCGCAGATCTATGCGGGCCTGGACGGCACCAACTGGGGCATCAAGGACTACGAGGCGCGCGGCGGCTACCAGGCCCTGCGCAAGATCCTGGCCCAGGGCGAAGGCGCAGGCCTGACCCAGGACCAGGTGATCGCCACCGTCAAGGAATCGGGCCTGCGTGGCCGCGGCGGTGCGGGCTTCCCCACCGGCCTCAAGTGGAGCTTCATGCCCCGCTCGTTCCCCGGCCAGAAGTACCTGGTGTGCAACTCCGACGAAGGCGAGCCGGGCACCTGCAAGGACCGCGACATCCTGCAGTTCAACCCGCACATCGTCATCGAAGGCATGATCATCGCGGCCTACGCGATGGGCATCTCGGTGGGCTACAACTACATCCACGGCGAAATCTTCCAGACCTACGACCGCTTCGAAGAAGCGCTCGAAGAGGCGCGCGCCGCCGGCTACCTGGGCGACAAGATCCTGGGCAGCAACTTCAGCTTCCAGCTGCATGCGGCGCACGGTTTCGGCGCCTACATCTGCGGCGAAGAGACCGCGCTGCTCGAATCGCTCGAAGGCAAGAAGGGCCAGCCGCGCTTCAAGCCGCCGTTCCCGGCCAGCTTCGGCCTGTACGGCAAGCCCACCACCATCAACAACACCGAGACCTTCGCGGCCGTGCCGTGGATCATCCGCAATGGTGGCCAGGCCTACCTCGAATGCGGCAAGCCCAACAACGGCGGCACCAAGATCTTCTCGGTCTCGGGCGATGTGGAAAAGCCCGGCAACTACGAAGTGCCCATGGGCACGCCGTTCGCCAGGCTGCTCGAACTTGCCGGTGGCGTGCGCAAGGGCCGCCAGCTCAAGGCCGTGATCCCCGGTGGCTCGTCCTCCCCGGTGCTGCCGGCTTCCATCATCATGGAATGCACGCTGGACTACGACTCCATCGCCAAGGCCGGCTCGATGCTGGGCTCGGGCGCCGTCATCGTGATGGACGACTCCCGCAGCATGGTCGAGAGCCTGCTGCGCCTGTCCTATTTCTACTCGCACGAGTCCTGCGGCCAGTGCACGCCGTGCCGCGAAGGCACGGGCTGGATGTGGCGCGTGATCGACCGGATCCAGCATGGCCAGGGGCGCGAAGGCGACCTGAATCTGCTCAGTTCGGTGGCAGACAACATCCAGGGGCGCACCATCTGCGCCCTGGGTGACGCAGCGGCCATGCCGGTGCGCGCCATGATCAAGCACTTCCGTCCGGAATTCGAAGCGCTGATCCGCCAAGAGAAGACCCCGCAGGCTTCCGCCTCCGCCTGATCGCGAGAAACGCATATGGTTGAAATCGAACTCGACGGGCAGAAGGTAGAAGTCGCCGAAGGCTGCATGGTGATGCATGCAGCCGAAAAGGCCGGCACCTACATTCCCCATTTCTGTTACCACAAGAAGCTGTCCATTGCCGCCAACTGCCGCATGTGCCTGGTGGACGTGGAAAAGGCACCCAAGCCCATGCCCGCCTGCGCCACGCCGGTGACGCAGGGCATGATCGTGCGCACCAAGAGCGACAAGGCCATCAAGGCCCAGCAGTCGGTCATGGAATTCCTGCTGATCAACCACCCGCTGGATTGCCCCATCTGCGACCAGGGCGGCGAGTGCCAGTTGCAGGACCTGGCCGTGGGCTATGGCGGCTCCTCCTCGCGCTACGAGGAAGAAAAGCGCGTGGTCTTCCACAAGGACGTGGGCCCGCTGATCTCCATGGAGGAGATGAGCCGCTGCATCCACTGCACCCGCTGCGTGCGCTTCGGCCAGGAAGTGGCCGGCGTGATGGAGCTGGGCATGATCCACCGCGGGGAGCACTCCGAGATCACCACCGTGGTGGGCGATACCGTGGACTCCGAGCTGTCGGGCAACATGATCGACATCTGCCCCGTGGGCGCGCTCACGAGCAAGCCGTTCCGCTACAGCGCCCGCACCTGGGAACTGTCGCGCCGCCGCTCCGTCAGCCCGCACGACTCCACCGGTGCCAACCTCATCGTGCAGGTCAAGAACCACAAGGTCATGCGCGTGGTGCCGTTCGAGAACGAGGCCGTCAACGAATGCTGGATCGCCGACCGCGACCGCTTCTCGTACGAATCGCTCAACAGCGACGAACGCTTGACAGAGCCCATGCTCAAGCAGGGCGGTGTCTGGAAGACCGTCGACTGGCAGACCGCGCTCGAGTACGTGGCCAATGGCCTCAAGAACATCAAGGCCGACCACGGTGCCAACAGCATCGGCGCCCTGGTCAGCCCGCACAGCACGCTCGAAGAGCTGTACCTGGCCTCCGCACTGGTGCGCGGCCTGGGCAGCGACAGCATCGACTACCGCCTGCGCAACGCCGAATTCGCGGCGCCCGAAGGCATCCGCTGGCTCGGCACGTCCATCGCCTCCCTGTCCACGCTGCAACGCGTGCTGGTGGTGGGCTCCAACCTGCGCAAGGACCATCCGCTGTTCGCCCTGCGCGTGCGCCATGCCGTGCGCCACGGCGCCCAGCTGAGCGTGGTCGATTCCTCCGTCGGCGACTGGGCCATGCCCATCAAGCACCAACTGCTGCAGAACGCCAGCCAGTGGGTGCAAGCCCTTGGATCCATCGCCTCGGCCATTGCCCAGGAAAAGAATGTCGCTGCCCCCCAGGGTGCAGCCGAAGCCTCCGAGGCCAGCCTGGCCATCGCCCGCTCGCTGCTGGGTGGTGAACGCAAGGCCGTGCTGCTGGGCAACGCTGCTGCGCACCACGGCCAGGCCACAGCGCTGCTGGCCCTGGCCAACTGGATCGGCGAGCAGACCGGTGCCACCGTCGGCTACCTCACCGAAGCCGCCAACACCGTGGGTGCCCAGTTCGCTGGCGCCCACCCCGTGGGCAGCGGCCTGAACGCCGGCCAGATGCTGGCGGGTGGCCTCAAGGCCGTGCTGCTGCTGAACACCGAGCCGGCCTTCGACGCCGCCAACGGTGCGCAAGCCGCTGCGGCCATCGGCCAGGCGCAGATGGTCGTGACCCTGAGCCCCTTCAAGGCCAACATGGACATCAGCGACGTGCTGCTGCCCATCGCACCGTTCACCGAAACCTCGGGCAGCTTCGTCAACGCCGAAGGGCGCCTGCAGAGCTTCCACGCGGTGGTGCGCCCGCTGGGCGACACGCGCCCCGCCTGGAAGGTGCTGCGCGTGCTGGCCAACGTGCTCGGAGTGCCAGGCTTCGACTTCGAGACCTCGCAGGACGTGCTGGCCCGTGCCACCAACGCCCCCGCGGGCAAGCTGGCCATGCTGCCGGCCGAGCAGCTGTCCAATGCCGTGGCCCACGTGCCGCAAGCTGTGGCACCCGTGGGTGAGCCCGCGGTGGCCTCCATCTACCAACTCGATGGCCTGGTGCGCCGCGCCACCTCGCTGCAATTGACGGCCGATGCCCGCATGGCGGCCGGTGAAGGAGTGGCGGCATGATCGACGCGCTGTACAACGGCGGGCTGAACCTCCTGCCCTTCGCCTGGTGGACCGGCGCGGCCTGGCCCGTGCTCTGGATCCTGCTCAAGATCGTCGTGATCGTCGCGCCCCTGATGGGCGCGGTGGCCTACCTCACGCTGTGGGAGCGCAAGCTGCTCGGCTTCATGCAGGTGCGCCATGGCCCCAACCGGGTCGGCCCCATGGGCCTGCTGCAGCCGCTGGCCGACGGCCTCAAGCTGATGACCAAGGAAATCATCCAGCCTGCGGCGGCCAGCAAGGGCCTGTTCGTGCTGGGCCCGCTGATGGCCATCATGCCCGCGCTTGCCGCCTGGGTGGCGATCCCCTTCGGTCCCGACGTGGCCCTGGCCAATGTCAATGCCGGCCTGCTGCTGGTGATGGCGATTACCTCCATCGAAGTCTATGGCGTGATCATCGCCGGCTGGGCATCGAACTCCAAGTACGCCTTCCTGGGCGCGCTGCGCGCCTCGGCACAGATGGTGAGCTATGAAATCGCCATGGGCTTTTGCTTCCTGGTGGTGATCATGGTCTCGGGCAGCATGAACCTGACCGAGATCGTGATGTCCCAGTCCCGCGGCATGGCCGCGAACATGGGCCTGACCTTCCTGTCCTGGAACTGGCTGCCGCTGCTGCCAATCTTCCTGGTGTACCTGATCTCCGGCGTGGCCGAAACCAACCGCCACCCCTTCGACGTGGTCGAGGGCGAAGCCGAAATCGTGGCCGGCCACATGGTCGAGTACTCGGGCATGGGCTTTGCCGTGTTCTTCCTGGCCGAATACGCCAGCATGTGGCTGGTGTCCATCCTGGCGGCGCTGATGTTCCTGGGCGGCTGGCTGTCGCCCATCGACAGCGTGCTGTTCAACTGGGTGCCCGGCTGGATCTGGCTCGGTATCAAGACCTTCGTCGTGGTGTCCATGTTCATCTGGATCCGCGCCACCTTCCCGCGCTTTCGCTATGACCAGATCATGCGTTTGGGCTGGAAAATCTTCATCCCGGTCACCCTGGTGTGGCTGCTCATCGTC
This sequence comes from Acidovorax sp., assembly GCF_034519795.1. GTDB lineage: Bacteria > Pseudomonadota > Gammaproteobacteria > Burkholderiales > Burkholderiaceae_C > Acidovorax. The sequence continues at coordinate 117,595 of NZ_JAXHOB010000027.1, read as the reverse complement.
GGCGGGTGGTTGCTCTCGCCGTGGAACATCTGGAAATAAGCGGGGACACACATGACTGCTGTTGCTGCTGCTGCACCTTTCTCGTTCAAGGATTTCTTCAAGAGCTTCATGCTCGTGGAGCTGCTCAAGGGCATGGCCCTGACGGGCCGCTACGCGTTTCGCCGCAAGGTGACCGTGCAGTTCCCTGAAGAGAAGACACCTCTGTCGCCGCGCTTTCGCGGCCTGCACGCCCTGCGCCGTTACGACAACGGCGAAGAGCGCTGCATTGCCTGCAAGCTGTGCGAGGCCGTGTGCCCCGCCATGGCGATCACCATCGAATCCGATGTGCGTGACGACGGCTCGCGCCGCACCACGCGCTACGACATCGACCTGACCAAGTGCATCTTCTGCGGCTTCTGCGAAGAAAGCTGCCCGGTCGATTCGATCGTCGAGACGCACATCTTCGAATACCACGGCGAAAAGCGTGGCGACCTGTACTTCACCAAGGACATGCTTTTGGCCGTCGGTGACCGGTACGAGGGTGAGATTGCCGCAGCCAAGGCTGCGGACGCCAAGTACCGCTGAGCGGTCGCGATCCCATCCATCCCGTCGCCAGACTTTCTATAAAGACCTGATTCATGGACGCCAAGACTGGTTTCTTCTACCTCTTCTCGGTCGTGCTGCTGTTTGCAGCCTTCCGGGTGATCACCGCACGCAACCCCGTGCATGCGGTGCTGTACCTCATCCTGGCTTTCTCGCAAGCGGCGGCCGTGTGGCTGCTGCTCAAGGCCGAGTTCCTGGCCATCGCTCTGGTGCTGGTGTACCTGGGCGCGGTGATGGTGCTGTTCCTGTTCGTGGTGATGATGCTGGACATCCACATCGATTCCGTGCGCAAGGGCTTCTGGAAGCACTTCCCGCTCGCCGCCTTCGTGGGCGCGCTGATCGCCCTGGAAATGGCCGCTGTGCTGATGGGGGGCTTTCGCGGCATGGAAGAGCCCAAGGCCGCCGCAGTGGTGCTCGACGCTGCCGGCAAGGTCGTGCAGTACTCCAACACCAAGGAACTGGGCAAGCTGCTGTACACCCAGTACCTGTACCCCGTGGAAATCGCGGCCGTGATCCTGCTGGTGGCCATGATCGCCGCCATCGCCCTGACCCTGCGCCAGCGCAAGGACAGCAAGGCCATCAACCCGTCGCAGCAGATCCGCGTGCGCGCTGCCGACCGCCTGGAAGTGGTGAAGGTCGCCGCCACGCAAAAGCCCGCACCCGAAGTGCCGGCCGAGTCCGCCGCCGAGGAGAAGAAGCCATGACATTGACCCTGGGACATTTTCTTTCGCTGGGCGCGATGCTGTTCGCGCTGGCGGTGATCGGCATCTTCCTGAACCGCAAGAACCTGATCGTGCTGCTCATGGCTATCGAGCTGATGCTGCTGGCGGTCAACATGAACTTCGTGGCGTTCTCGCACTACCTGGGTGACATGCACGGGCAGGTCTTCGTGTTCTTCATCCTGACGGTGGCCGCGGCCGAGTCGGCCATCGGCCTGGCCATTCTGGTGCTGCTGTTCCGCAACAAGTCCAGCATCAACGCGGAAGACCTCAACACCCTCAAGGGTTGATGAGCCACCCGTATTCCCAAGGTTCTCAAGAATGAGTCAAACCCTCTCTGCTTCGACGCTCCTGGCCGTGCCGCTGGCACCGCTGGCGGGCGCACTGCTGGCCGGCATCTTCGGCACGACCTTCGGCGGCAACTGGATCGGCCGCCGGCTGAGCCACACGCTGACCATCCTGGGCGTGCTGGTGGCGTTCATCCTGTCGGCCATGACGCTCAAGAGCGTGGCGGTCGATGGCGCGCGCTTCAACGAGACGCTCTACACCTGGATGGTGGTGGGCGGCCTGAAGATGGAGGTGGGCTTCCTGGTGGACAGCCTCACGGCCATGATGATGGTGGTGGTGACCTTCGTGTCGCTGATGGTGCACATCTACACCATCGGCTACATGGAAGAGGACGAGGGCTACAACCGCTTCTTCTCCTACATCTCGCTGTTCACGTTCTCCATGCTCATGCTGGTCATGAGCAACAACCTGCTGCAGCTGTTCTTCGGCTGGGAAGCCGTGGGCCTGGTGTCCTACCTGCTGATCGGCTTCTGGTTCAACAAGCCCACGGCCATCTTCGCCAACATGAAGGCCTTCCTGGTCAACCGCGTGGGCGACTTCGGCTTCATCCTGGGCATCGGCCTGATCGCCGCCTACACCGGCACGCTCAACTACAGCGAGATCTTCGCCAAGTCGGGTGAGCTCGGCGGCATGGTCTTCCCCGGCACCGAGTGGCTGCTGGTCACCGTGATCTGCATCTGCCTGTTCATCGGCGCCATGGGCAAGTCGGCCCAGTTCCCGCTGCACGTCTGGCTGCCCGACTCGATGGAAGGCCCGACCCCCATCTCGGCACTGATCCACGCGGCCACCATGGTGACCGCCGGCATCTTCATGGTGTCGCGCATGTCGCCGCTGTTCGAGCTGTCGGACACCGCGCTCAACTTCATCCTGGTCATCGGCTCCATCACGGCGCTGTTCATGGGTTTCCTGGGCATCATCCAGAACGACATCAAGCGCGTGGTGGCCTACTCCACGCTGTCGCAGCTCGGTTACATGACGGTGGCCCTGGGTGCATCGGCCTATTCGGTGGCCGTGTTCCACCTGATGACGCACGCCTTCTTCAAGGCACTGCTGTTCCTCGGCGCCGGCTCGGTCATCATGGGCATGCACCACAACCAGGACATCCGATGGATGGGCGGCGTGCGCAAGTACATGCCCATCACCTGGATCACCTCGCTGCTCGGTTCGTTGGCGCTGATCGGCACGCCCCTGTTCGCGGGCTTTTACTCCAAGGACAGCATCATCGAGGCGGTGCATTTCAGCCAGCTGCCGGCCGCGCAATTTGCCCACTTCGCCGTGTTGGCCGGTGTGTTCGTCACCGCGTTCTACTCGTTCCGCATGTACTTCCTGGTCTTCCATGGCAAGGAACGCTACGACCAGAACCCCGACGCACACCACGGTGCGCACCACGACGACCATGGCCACGGCCATGACGACCACCACCATGATCCGCACGAGTCCCCCTGGGTGGTGACGGTGCCGCTGGTGCTGCTGGCGATTCCTTCGGTGGTGGTGGGCTTCCTGTTCATCCAGCCCATGCTGTTCGGCGACTTCTTCAAGGACGTGATCTTTGTCGATGCGGTTAAGCACCCCGCCATGGCCAAGCTGGCCGAGATCTTCCACGGCCCCGTGGCCATGGCCGTGCACGGCCTGCAGACGGCGCCGTTCTGGCTGGCCGTGGCCGGCGTGGCCCTGTCGTACTACATGTACATGGTGAACCCGGCCCTGCCGGCGGCCATCAAGCGCATGTGCATGCCGATCTACACGCTGTTCGAGAACAAGTACTACCTCGACTGGATCAACGAGAACATCCTGGCGCGCGGTGCGCGGGCCCTGGGTACCGGCCTGTGGAAGGGCGGCGACCAGGCCATCATCGACGGTGCGCTGGTCAATGGCTCCTGGAAGCTGGTGCGCGGCGTCTCCGGCGTGGTGCGCTGGGTGCAGACGGGCTTCATCTTCCACTATGCCCTGGTGATGATCCTGGGCGTGTTTGCCCTGATGACGTGGTTCGTCTGGGGCGATTTCTTCATGCAGCTCATCAAGAAATAAGGAAAAGAACAAAATGGGTCTGTTGAGTCTTGCAATCTGGGTGCCGATTGCCTTCGGCGCGCTGCTGCTCGCGGTTGGCCGCGATGAGCATGCCCCCGCCGTGCGCTGGTTGGCCCTGCTCGGGTCGGTGATCGGTTTCCTGGTCACCATTCCTCTGTACCAGGGCTTCGAGCTCGGTACGGCGGCCATGCAGTTCGTCGAAAAAGCCGAGTGGATCGAGCGCTTCAACGTGCACTACCACCTGGGCGTGGACGGCATCTCCTTCTGGTTCGTGCCGCTCACGGCCTTCATCACGGTGATCGTGGTGATCGCCTCGTGGGAGGCCATCACCGAGCGCGTGAACCAGTACATGGGCGCGTTCCTGATCCTTTCGGGCCTGATGATCGGCGTGTTCAGCGCGCTGGACGGCATCCTGTTCTACGTGTTCTTCGAAGCCACGCTGATCCCGATGTACCTGATCATCGGTATCTGGGGCGGCCCCAACAAGATCTACGCGGCGTTCAAGTTCTTCCTGTACACGCTGCTCGGCTCGCTGTTGATGCTGATCGCGCTGATCTTCCTGTACAACCAGTCCGGCGGCAGCTTCGACATCGCCACCTGGCACCAGCTGCCCCTGAGCTCCACAGCCCAGACGATGCTGTTCTTCGCCTTCTTCGCCGCGTTCGCGGTGAAGGTGCCGATGTTCCCGTTCCACACCTGGCTGCCCGACGTGCACGTGGAAGCGCCTACCGGTGGCTCCGCCGTGCTGGCGGCCATCATGCTCAAGCTGGGTGCCTACGGTTTCCTGCGCTTCTCGATGCCCATCGCCCCCGATGCTGCACGCGAGTGGGCCTGGTTGATGATCACGCTGTCGCTGATCGCCGTGATCTACGTCGGCCTGGTGGCCATGGTCCAGAAGGACATGAAGAAACTGGTGGCCTACTCGTCCGTGGCGCACATGGGCTTCGTGACCCTGGGCTTCTTCATCTTCAATGACCTGGGTGTCTCCGGCGGCCTGGTGCAGATGATCGCCCACGGCTTCGTCTCGGGCGCGATGTTCCTGTCCATCGGCGTGCTGTACGACCGCGTGCACTCCCGCGAGATCGCGGCCTATGGTGGCGTGGTGAACACCATGCCCAACTTCACGGCCTTCGCGCTGCTGTTCGCCATGGCCAACTGCGGCCTGCCGGGCACTGCCGGTTTCGTGGGCGAGTGGATGGTGATCCTGGGTGCCGTCAAGGCCAACTTCTGGATCGGCCTGGCTTCGGCCACGGCGCTGATCTTCGGCGCCGCCTACACCCTGTGGATGTTCAAGCGCGTGTACCTGGGCCCGGTGGCCAACGACCACGTCAAGGAACTCACCGACATCAACAGCCGCGAATTCCTCGTGATGGCGCTGCTGGCGATTGCCGTGCTGGGCATGGGCCTGTACCCACGCCCCTTCACGGACGTGATGGACACTTCGGTCGCGGAACTGCTCAAGCATGTCGCACTGTCGAAGCTGAACTGACCAGACTGAACTGAGAGATTCGAGATGATTGACAACATCAGCTGGCTTGCGATTTACCCCGAGATCGTCCTTTTGGTCATGGGCTGCGTGATCGCGCTCGTTGACCTGGGCGTGAAAAGCCCCCGCCGCACGGCGACCTACGTGCTGACCCTGCTCACGCTGGCCCTCGTGGCCGGCCTGCAGGCCATGTATGCCAGCACCGGCAGCACCTTCTACGGCTTTGGCAACATGGTGGTCAGCGACTCCATGGGCAACTGGCTCAAGTGCTTCGCCACCATCGCCGTGATGGTCACCCTGGTCTATGGCCGCCCCTACGCGGCAGACCGCGACATGATGCGCGGCGGCGAGCTGTTCACGCTGTCGGTGTTCGCGCTCCTGGGCATGTTCATCATGATTTCGGGCAACAACTTCCTGATGATCTACCTGGGCCTGGAGCTCCTGACCCTGTCGAGCTATGCCCTGGTGGCCCTGCGCCGCGACAACGCCACCGCGACCGAAGCCGCGATGAAGTACTTCGTGCTCGGCGCCATGGCCAGCGGCTTCCTGCTGTACGGCCTGTCCATGGTCTACGGCGCCACCGGTTCGCTCGACATCGGCCAGGTGTTCAAGGCCGTCAACTCCGGCCAGATCCGCCACCAGGTGCTGGTCTTCGGCCTGGTGTTCGTGGTCGCCGGCCTGGCCTTCAAGCTCGGCGTCGTGCCCTTCCACATGTGGATCCCCGACGTCTACCAGGGTGCGCCCACGGCCGTCACGCTGATGATTGGCGGCGCCCCCAAGCTGGCGGCCTTCGCCATCACCATCCGCCTGCTGGTGGACGGACTGCTGCCCCTGGCCATCGATTGGCAGCAGATGCTCGGGGTGCTGGCCATCGGCTCGCTGCTGGTGGGTAACCTCGCCGCCATCGCGCAGACCAACCTCAAGCGCATGCTGGCCTACTCGACGATCTCGCAGATGGGCTTCGTGCTGCTGGGCCTGATGTCGGGCGTGGTCAATGGCAACGTCGAAGCCGCCGCGGTCGAGAACGCCTACAGCGCCTCCATGTTCTATGTGGTGAGCTACGTGCTGACCACGCTGGCCGCCTTCGGCGTGATCCTGCTGCTGGCCCGCGAAGGTTTCGAGAGCGAAGAGATCGCCGACTTTGCCGGCCTGAACCAGCGCAGCCCGCTGTACGCCGCCGTGATGGCCGTGTGCCTGTTCTCCATGGCCGGCATCCCGCCCATGGTCGGCTTCTACGCCAAGCTGTCGGTGCTGCAGGCGCTCGTCGCCTCGGGCCAGGCGGCCTACATCGCCATGGCGGTGTTCGCGGTCATCATGTCGCTGATCGGCGCGTTCTACTACCTGCGCGTCGTCAAGGTCATGTACTTCGACGCCCCGCTGACGGCCACCAGCGTCTCCGCCCCCGTGGACGTGCGCGTGGTGCTCACCATCAACGGTGCCCTGGTGCTGGTGCTCGGTCTGCTGCCCGGTGGCCTGATGGCGCTGTGCGCCGAGGCCGTCGTGCGCGCCCTGGCCACCTGACCGACCGGCCGGAGCGAGCCCGTGTCCCTGACCGGTTCCGTCTGGCTGGTGATCGTGGCGGCGCTGATCGCCGCCAACCTGCCCTTTGCCAACGAGCGCTGGCTGGTGGTGGGGCCGGTGGCGCAACCGAAGAAGGGCCTGCCGGTCCGCATCGCAGAACTGGTGCTGGCGTATTTCCTGGTGGGAGGCCTGGCGCTGCTGCTGGAGCGCCGCGCCGGGCAGATCGCGCCCCAGGGCTGGGAGTTCTACGCCATCACCGGTACGCTGTTCCTCACGCTGGCCTTCCCCGGCTTCGTGTACCGCTACCTGCTGCGCCGCCACGGCTGAACAGCTTCGGCGTCCCTTTCCCCTCTGCTGCGCATCCCATGAAAGTGCTCGACCTGCACTGCCACGAAGGCCATGTCTTTGAAGGCTGGTTCGCATCGGAGGACGATTTCCAGAGCCAGAACCAGCGCGGCCTGGTGCAGTGCCCCTGGTGTGGGGATTCGAGCATTTCCAAGCGCCTGAGTGCGCCGCGCCTGAACCTGGGCGCCAAGCCGCCGGCTCCCGCACCTGCCAAACCTGCTGCCACCGCCGGCAGCCAGGAAGCCGTGGCCTTGCCCCCGGCCCTGCAGGCAGCCTGGCTGGAACTGGCGCGCAAGATCGCCGCCAACACCGAGGATGTGGGCAAGCGCTTTGCCGACGAGGCCCGGCGCATGCACCACGGCGAGACCGAGGAGCGCGCCATCCGCGGCCAGGCCACGCCCGACGAGGCCGCGCAACTGCTCGACGAAGGCATTGCCGTGCTGCCGCTTCCCCTGCCCGCGGCCACCAAGGAAACCTTGCACTGAATTCCGGCAGGGCAGATCTGCCCTGCCTTGCATTCAGGCCGTGAACTGCAGTGCTGCCAGCCGCGCGTAGATGCCCTCGGCCGCCAGCAGGTCGGCATGCGTGCCTTGCTCCACGATCCGGCCATGCTCTAGCACCACGATGCGGTCGGCGTTCTGCACGGTGGCCAGGCGGTGGGCGATCACGAGCGTGGTGCGCTGGCCGGTGTGGCGCTGCATGGCCGTGTCCAGGGCGGCCTGCACCATGCGCTCGCTCTCTGCGTCCAGGGCGCTGGTGGCCTCGTCGAGCAGCAGCAGCGGCGGGTTCTTGAGCATGGCGCGGGCAATCGCGATGCGCTGGCGCTGGCCGCCCGACAGGCGCACGCCGCGCTCGCCCAGAAAGGTGCCATAGCCCTCGGGCAGGGCCATCAGGAAGTCGTGTGCAAAGGCCGAGCGCGCTGCGGCCATCGCTTCTTCGTCCGTCGCCCCGGGGCGCCCGTAGCGGATGTTCTCCATCGCCGATGACGAGAAGATCACCGCATCCTGCGGCACCACGCCCACATGTGAGCGCAGCTCGGTCAGTGCCATGGACCGGATGTCCGTGCCGTTCAGCCGGATGGCGCCGCGTGGCTGTTGGCCATCCACCGCATCCACGTCATAAAAGCGCTGCAGCAGTTGGAACACCGTGGTCTTGCCCGCCCCGCTGGCGCCCACCAGGGCCACGGTCTCGCCCGCAGCCAGCTGCAGGTTGAAGCCCTGCAGAGCCGATTGGTCCGGGCGCGAGGGGTAGTGGAAGTCCACCTGGTCGAAGTCCACCGCCAGGCCCCTGCCGGTACCGGGCAGGGCCACGGGCGCGGCAGGCTCGGCCACGGGCGAGCGGCTGCCGAGCAGCTCCATCAACCGCTCGGTGGCGCCCGCCGCGCGCAGTAGATCGCCATAGACCTCGCCCAGCACCGCCACGGAGCCCGCCAGCAGCACCACATAAACAATGGTCTGCCCCAGGTGCCCGGCGGTCATCTTGCCGGCCAGCACGGCCTGCGTGCCCTGGTACAGGCCCCACAGCAGCAGGGCGGCGTTGGCGATGATGATGAAGGCCACCAGCACCGCCCGCGCCAGGGTGCGGCGCACGGCCACCTGGAAGGCGTTTTCGTTGGCCTGCGTGAAGCGCTGGGCCTCGCGCGGCTCGGCCGTGTAGCTCTGCACCACGGGGATGGCGTTGAGCACCTCGGCCGCGATGGCGCTCGAATCGGCCACGCGGTCCTGGCTGTCGCGCGAGAGGCGCCGCACGCGCCGCCCGATCCACATGGTGGGCACGACCACCAGCACGATGGCCAGCAGCACCCACGACATCACGTAGGGGTTGGTCCACACCAGCATGGCCAGCGCGCCGATGCCCATCACCGCGTTGCGCAGCCCCATGGACAGGGAGGAGCCCACCACCGTCTGCACCAGCGTCGTGTCCGCCGTCAGGCGCGAGAGCACCTCGCCGGTCTGCGTGGTCTCGAAGAACTGCGGGCTTTGCTGCAGCACATGGCTGTACACCGCATTGCGCAGGTCGGCCGTCACGCGCTCGCCCAGCCAGCTCACCATGTAAAAGCGCCCGGCCGAGAACACCCCGAGCGCAATCGCCACGGCGAACAGCGCCTCGAAATGCTCGCGCAGCGCCATGGCCTGCTCGCCCCTGTCGGCGTTGACCAGACCGCCATCGACCAGCGTGCGCAGCGCGATCGGAAACGCCAGCGTGGCCAGCGCCGCCAGCACCAGAAAGACGCCCGAGAGAGCAATGCGCCCGCTGTAGGGCCGCAGGAACGGCAGCAGGCCGCTCAGGGAGCGCGGCGCACCGCGCGCGGGGGAGGATGTCGAGGGAGAGGCCATGCGCGCAGTGTAGGGGGCCGGGTGCTTGCGCGTGCGAGGGACGCTGACAACCGCACAGGCCGGTGCAGGTCCCCGCCCAACCCACGCATGTCCTACCAGTCAGTAAAAAGTCAGCCGCCCGAACGCGTGCGTCCGGCGCTGCCCGCATCGGGCTGTCGCGGTCTGTTCCAGAGGAGGCATTCGGGTATACGCGCATGCCCCGGGCGGGGTGCATACCGCCCCGCACTGTCACCTAGGCGTTTATACATAGGCATTAGTCCCAGTATCTGCGGATGGGCTCACCCGCATACGATGCGTTGCAACAAATAAGTATGCATGGAGACCTTGTTGCAAGGCCCTTGCATCCCGCACACCACGGAGCAGCCAAGGCGCAATGAGCGACGTCATCCTCGAAACCACCAGCCTGACCAAAGAGTTCAAGGGCTTCACCGCCGTCAGCGACGTGAACCTGGCCGTGCGCCGGGGTTCCATCCATGCGCTGATCGGGCCCAATGGCGCAGGCAAGACCACCTGCTTCAACCTGCTGACCAAGTTCCTCACGCCCACGTCGGGCGTCATCCGGTTCAACGGCCATGACATCACGCGCGAGCAGCCCGCACAGATCGCGCGCCGCGGTGTCATCCGCTCGTTCCAGATCTCGGCCGTGTTCCCGCACCTCACGCTGATGGAGAACGTGCGCCTGGGCCTGCAGCGCAAGCTCGGCACCTCGTTCCACTTCTGGCGCAGCGAACGCAGCCTGCACCAGCTCGACGACCGCGCCATGCAGCTGTTGACCGAGGTGGGCCTGGCCGACATCGCCGACGAAGTCACCGTGAACCTGCCCTATGGCCGAAAGCGCGCGCTGGAGATCGCCACCACGCTGGCCATGGAGCCCGAACTGATGCTGCTCGACGAACCCACCCAGGGCATGGGCCACGAGGACGTGGACCGCGTCACCCAGCTCATCAAGAAGGTCTCGGCCGGCCGCACCATCCTCATGGTGGAGCACAACATGAAGGTGGTCTCCACCATTGCCGACCGCATCACGGTGCTGCAGCGCGGCGCCGTGCTGGCCGAAGGGCCGTATGCCGAGGTATCGAACAATCCGCTGGTGATGGAAGCCTACATGGGAACCACCGACGGCCAACTGCAGGGAGCCCACTGATGGCCGGTACCCCCGCACTCGAAATCAAGGGCCTCGAAGCCTGGTACGGCGAGTCGCATGTGCTGCATGGCGTGGACATCGTCGTGCAGCCCGGCGAAGTGGTCACCCTGCTGGGCCGCAACGGTGCGGGCCGCACCACCACCATGCGCGCCATCATGGGCCTCACGGGCGCTCGCAAGGGCTCGGTCAAGATCCATGGCGTCGAAACCGTGAACATGGCCACGCACCGCATCGCCCACCTGGGCGTGGGCTACTGCCCGGAGGAACGCGGCATCTTCTCCAGCCTCTCGTGCGAAGAAAACCTGCTGCTGCCCCCAGCCCTGAAAACCGGCACGCCCGGCATGTCGGTGCAGGAGATCTACGCCATGTTCCCCAACCTGGCCGAGCGCAAGAACAGCCAGGGCACGCGCCTGTCCGGCGGCGAGCAGCAGATGCTGGCCGTGGCCCGCATCCTGCGCACCGGCGCCAAGCTGCTGCTGCTCGACGAGATCTCCGAAGGCCTGGCGCCCGTGATCGTGCAGGCCCTGGCGCGCATGATCACCATGCTGCGCGAGAAGGGCTACACGGTGGTCATGGTGGAGCAGAACTTCCGCTTTGCCGCACCCCTGGCCGACCGTTTCTACGTCATGGAGCATGGCCGCATCGTCGAGAAGTTCGGTGCCGCCGAACTCGAAGCCAAGATGCCGGTGCTCACCGAGCTGCTGGGCGTCTGAGCCGACCACAGCGCCCTTTCGAAGACCCCTCCCTCGATTCTTCACCACCACCACACCTACAGGAGACAAACCATGAAGAACCAACTCAAAGTGCTGGCCTTGATGCTCGGCGCAGCAGGTCTTGCAACGTCGGCCGCGCACGCGCAGGACAAGGTCAAGATCGGTTTCATCACCGACATGTCCAGCCTGTACGCCGATGTGGAAGGCAAGAACGGCGCGCTGGCCATCCAGATGGCCATCGACGACTTCGGCGGCAAGGTGCTGGGCATGCCCATCGAGCTGATGAGCGCCGACCACCAGAACAAGGCCGACATCGCCGCCTCCAAGGCGCGCGAGTGGATCGACACCCAGGGCCTGACGATGATCTTCGGCGGCACCAACTCCGGCACGGCCCTGGCGACGGCCAAGGTGGCGTCGGAGAAGAAGCGCGTGTACATCAACAACGGCGCGGCCAGCTCGGCCCTGACCAACGAGCAGTGCTCGCCCTACACCGTGCACTATGCCTACGACACCGTGGCGCTGGCCAAGGGCACGGGCTCGGCCATCGTCGACACCGGCGGCAAGAGCTGGTACTTCCTGACCGCCGACTACGCTTTCGGCCACGCTCTCGAAGCCGACACCACCACCGTGGTCAAGGCCAAGGGCGGCAACGTGGTGGGCGCCGTGCGCCACCCGCTCAATGCCTCGGACTTCTCGTCCTTCCTGCTGCAGGCGCAGAACTCCAAGGCCCAGATCCTGGGCTTGGCCAATGCCGGCGGCGACACCATCAACGCCATCAAGGCCGCCAAGGAGTTCGGCATCGGCAAGACCATGAAGCTCGCCGGCCTGCTGATCTTCATCAGCGACGTGCACAGCCTGGGCCTGCGCAACACCGAAGGCCTGCAGTTCACCACCAGCTGGTACTGGGACCTGAACGACGAGACGCGCAAGTTCTCGGCCCGCTTCTTCGAGAAGACCAAGCGCATGCCGACCGAAATCCAGGCCGCCGACTACTCGGCCACGATGAACTACCTCAAGGCCGTGGAAGCCGCCAAGAGCATCGATGCCGACAAGGTCATGACCACCTGGCGCGGCATGAAGATGAACGACTTCTTCGGTTCGGGCCAGCTGCGCGCCGATGGCCGCTACGTGCACGACATGTACCTGATGGAAGTCAAGAAGCCTTCGGAATCCACCAAGCCATGGGACTACTACAAGCTCGTCAAGAAGCTGCCCGGCGACACGGTGTTCACCACCAAGGCCGAGAGCAAGTGCCCGCTCTGGAAATAAGCCCGCGCCCACCGACCTGAACCACTTCGCACCTCCTGCCGCCTTCGCCCATGGAAATCTTTGGTGTCTCATTGCCAGGCCTGTTGAGCCAGCTCCTTCTGGGGCTGGTCAACGGATCCTTTTATGCAATCCTCAGCCTGGGGCTGGCCGTGATCTTCGGCCTGCTCAACGTCATCAACTTTGCGCATGGTGCGCTGTTCATGACGGGGGCACTGATCACCTGGATGGCCATGAACTACCTGGGCATCAACTACTGGTGGATGCTGGTGCTGGCGCCGCTGGTTGTGGGGGTGTTCGGGGTGGTGATCGAGCGCTTGTTGCTGCGCTGGATCTACAAGCTCGACCACCTGTACGGGCTGCTGCTCACGCTCGGCCTCACGCTGCTGATCGAAGGGGTGTTCCGCTCCATCTACGGCGTGTCGGGCCTGGGCTACGACACGCCCGAGCTGCTCGAAGGCGCGACCAACCTCGGCTTCATGATCATGCCCAACTACCGGGCCTGGGTGGTGGTGGCCTCGGTGGTCGTGTGCCTGGCCACCTGGTACGTGATCGAGAAGACCAAGCTCGGCGCCTACCTGCGCGCCGGCACCGAAAACCCGCGCCTGGTGGAGGCCTTCGGCATCAACGTGCCGGTGATGGTGACCCTGACCTACGCCTTCGGCGCAGCCCTGGCCGCATTTGCCGGCGTGCTCGCCGCGCCGGTCTACCAGGTCACGCCGCTGATGGGGCAGAACCTGATCATCGTGGTCTTCGCCGTGGTGGTGATCGGGGGCATGGGCTCCATCATGGGCTCCATCCTCACCGGGCTGGGCCTGGGCGTCATCGAAGGCTTCACCAAGGTGTTCTACCCCGAGGCTTCTTCCACCGTGGTGTTCGTCATCATGGTCATCGTTCTCCTCATCCGCCCCGCCGGCCTGTTCGGCAAAGAAAAGTAAGCAGGGGCCGCTCGCATGAATCTCAAGAACCTTGCCCCCATCGGCTACGGCCTGCTGCTGCTCGCCTTGATCGCCGCGCCTTTCCTGGGGGCCTACCCCGTCTTCGTGATGAAGCTCATGTGCTTCGCACTGTTCGCTTCGGCCTTCAACCTGCTGCTCGGCTTCACCGGCCTGCTGTCCTTCGGCCACGCCGCTTTCCTGGGCGGCGCCGCCTACGTGGCCGGCCATGCGATCAAGGTCTGGGGCCTGACGCCCGAGATCGGCCTGCTGCTGGGCACGGCCGGCGGCGCGCTGCTGGGCCTGCTGTTCGGCTGGCTGGCCATCCGCCGCCAGGGCATCTATTTCTCGATGATCACCCTGGCCCTGGCGCAGATGCTGTTCTTCGCCTGCCTGCAGGCCCCGTTCACCGGTGGCGAGGACGGCCTGCAGGGCGTGCCGCGCGGCAAGCTGTTCGGCATCATCAGCCTGCAGAGCGACCTGGTCATGTACTACGTGGCCCTGGTCATCGTGGTGCTGGCCTTCCTGGTCATCGTGCGCACCATCCACTCGCCCTTCGGGCAGGTGCTCAAGGGCATCAAGGAGAACGAGCCGCGCGCCATCTCCCTGGGCTACGACACGCACCGCTTCAAGCTGCTGGCCTTCGTGCTCTCGGCTGCCCTGGCCGGGCTGGCGGGGTCGCTCAAGACGCTGGTGCTGGGTTTTGCCACCTTGTCCGATGTGCACTGGACGGCGTCGGGGCAGGTGATTTTGATGACCCTCGTGGGTGGGCTCGGGACGCTGTCCGGACCGCTGATCGGGTCGGCTGTGGTGGTGATGCTGGAGAACAAGATCGGCGAGTTCGGCAACCTGCTGGCTGCGCTCACCAGCGTCGAATGGTTCAAGACGCTGGGTGAGTCGGTCACCATGGTCACTGGCTTGATCTTCGTGATCTGTGTGCTGGCGTTCCGGCGCGGGATCATGGGGGAGATCATTGCCTGGCTGGCTGCTCGGCGGTCTGCTGGTTCAAGGCACTGAGGTTCTTATTGGCCTCAGGCTTATGTGGAAGGCGGAGGCCGGGTCTCGGCCCGGCGGCCGAGGGCCATTCGACGGGCTGGGGCTTTGGTGATGGCGTGCCAGTGCGTGGTGCGGGAGCCGGGATGTGCGCCCGGCGGCGCACCTACCTTCTTTTGCGTCGCCAGAAGAAGGTAGGCCAAGAAAAGGCGACCCCGCTGCCCGTGTCCCCACTCGCCCGTTGGGCGAGTGGGGCAACCTGCGATGCTCGGACCTGGGGTGACGCCGAAGAACTCCCTGCGCTGCCTCTGCGAGGCAGCTCCGGTCAAACAGCTTCGGCGAGCCAGACAACGATGCGCGTGTCCTTCGGCACGCGCTCACCCCAGGCCCTGCGCTTCTCGGCACGGTCAGAAGGGGGTGGAAGCGGGCTCCACACGGGCCATTGCTTCGCTCGGCCTGTGGTCCTTCGCTGCGCTCGGCTCGCCTGAGCGACCGCGCCAGCTGCGTCGGCAGCGCGCCTCGCGCGCGTCACCGACACCCGGCGCAGCTGCGAAGCAGCAGCCGTTTTTGACTCCGCTCCCCACCCCTGCTGGCTGCGCCGAGAAGCGCAGGAGCTGAGGTGGGCGTGTGTGCCGAAGGACACACACGCTTCGTGATCTGACTTGCCGCAGCTGTTTGAGCGGAGTTCGAAGAACGTAGCGAGTTCTGCGGCACCACCCCAGGTCCGAGCATCGCAGGTTGCCCCCGTTCGCCCGACAGGGCGAACGGGGGACGCAGACTGGGGGTCGCCTTTTCTTGGCCCACCTTCTTTTGGCGACGCAAAAGAAGGTGGGTGCGCCGCCGGGCGCACATCCCGGCTCCCGCCCTCAGCACAGGCATGCTGCAACCATCGACCACCGACCACCGACTACAACTTCAAAGCCCTCGCATACCCCGTCATCTCCAGATACCCCTTCCCCACCACCGCCCCCTCCCGCACCAACTCCGACAACCCTTCCCAGTAGATAGCCCCCGTAGACCCACTGCTATCGAGCTCCTGGTTGTCCAGCAGACTCCGCACCTCAAATACACCCACAGGCGTCTGCACCCGCCACTGCACCGGATACCGCGCCCCGCTCACAGCGCTCGTCCACCACCGCTCGGGCGTGAACACCACCTCGGCCGCATCGAACACCCGGGCCACCTGCCCCGGGGCGCGAAACGACCCACCAGCCCACAGCGCAGACCCATCCCCACGCCGCAGCCGGAACGCCGTGAGCGCACTGCCATCGAGCAGGTTCATCCCTATCCAGTCCCACCCCTGCGCCTCGGGGTGCATCAGCGCCTCGCTCCACTCGTGGTCCATCCAGGCGCGGCCACTGCCTGGGTCGATGGCCATGCGCTTGCCATCGAGCACGATGGCGCCGCCCACCGCCAGCTGCGGCTGGCTGTAGTAATAGCTGGCCTGGGCGCTCTCGGGCCCCTTGCGCGACAGGCCTTCGCGGCCCTGCAGCAGCACGGGCTGGGTGGCGTCGCACTGCAGCTGCAGGCCGAAGTGCTCGCCCTCTATGCGCGCGGCATAGCGGCCGCCTTGGCCCCCCGGCAGGTCGCTGCGCACCAGGCTCCAATCCTGCAATCGGATGGCTGTGTCGGATTCGCTCGCTTGGGCCACGCCGAAGCCAGCCCGGGCAATGCGCTGGTCGTGGTGCAGGCGCTGGCCCTTCAGATCGGTGAGGGCCGCATGCGCGAACAACAGGTGCTTTGCGGCAAAGGCCGACCGGAGGCCCTGCGCAACGTCCACGCGCGAGCGAAAGAACGTGACCTGAAAGCCCCAGTCGCGGCCGCCCGCCCGCGCATGGCCGGTGATGTACCACCATTCGGTGCGCTGCTCGGGGTGGCTGCCATGGTCGCGGGGAAAGGCCAGCGTGCGAGGCGGCAGGGCGTGGGCCCTGCTACTCCAGACTGCAGCACCCATGGCGCCCGCCATGCCCAGCGCGAGCGCCTTGCGTCGCGATGGGGCGGGTGGCACAGGAAACATCGTCTGGGGCATGCGGTCCACCTCAGTCCATCAGAGCCTGCACCTTGCGCTGTGCCTCGGTGCAGTCGCCGAAACTCCGGGCCACCCACTCGGGGTTGAAGTAGGTGGGCAGATAGCGCTCGCCCGCATCGCACAGCAGCGACAGGATGGAGCCCTGCTCGCCGCGCTCGCGCATCTCGCGCGCCAGCGTGAGCATGGCCACGAAGTTGGTGCCGGTGGAGGGCCCCACGCGCCGCCCGAGCAATTGCGACAGCGCCTGCATGGCGGCCACCGACTCCACGTCGGCCACCTCCTGCATGCGGTCCACCAGGGTGCGGATGAAGCTGGGTTCCACGCGCGGGCGGCCGATGCCCTCGATGCGCGAGCCGGGAGCAGTCAGCGTGGCGTCGCCCGTGCGGTGGTAGGCGCTGAACACCGAGCCTGCGGGGTCGGCCACGCACACCTCGGTGGCGTGCTGCTGGTAGCGCAGGTAGCGGCCGATGGTGGCGCTGGTGCCGCCCGTGCCCGCACCCACCACGATCCAGCGCGGCACGGGGTGGGGCTCGCGCGCCATCTGCGTGAACATGCTCTCCGCGATGTTGTTGTTGCCGCGCCAGTCGGTGGCACGCTCGGCGTAGGTGAACTGGTCCATGTAGTGGCCGCCCGTCTGTTCGGCAATGGACCGGGCCTCTTCGTACACCTGGCCGGCGCTTTCCACCAGGTGGCAGCGGCCGCCGTGGAACTCGATCTGCGCGATCTTCTCGGGCGAAGTGGTGCGCGGCATCACGGCCACGAAGGGAAGGCCCAGCAGGCGCGCGAAGTAGGCCTCGCTCACCGCCGTGGAGCCGCTCGACGATTCGACCACGGTCGAGCCCTCGCTGATCCAGCCATTGCACAGCGCGTACAGGAACAGCGAGCGCGCCAGCCGGTGCTTCAAGCTGCCCGTGGGGTGCGTGGATTCGTCCTTGAGGTACAGGTCGATGCCATGCGCGGCGTAGGAGGGCAGGCGCAGGGGAATCAGGTGCGTGTCGGCGCTGCGCTGGTAGTCGGCCTCGATGCGGGCGATGGCGGTATGCAGCCAGGTGGTGGCATGCAGGGGGGGGAGGGTCTTGTGGGCAGCAGTCATGGGGGGATTGTCTCGCACGGCCTGTCCGCCCTTCACCGTGATTACCAGTCTTCCTTGACGGCCATGACCGCGTCGCGCCCTGCGGCGGCCCGCCCGGCCAGCCAGGCAGTCACCGTGCCGGAGACCACCACGGCCGCGCACAGCGCCGCGAGGCGCCAGCCCGGGATGCGCAGGTCCATGGTCCAGTGAAAGCTCTGCGGGTTCACCACGTGCACCAGCACCACCGACACGGCCAGGCCCAGCAGCACGCCGGCGACCGCGCCCACGCCGGTCCAGGCCGCGCCCTCGGCGGCCACCACGGCCAGGACCTGGCGGCGCGTAAGGCCCAGGTGCGCCAGCAGCCCGAACTCCTTGCGCCGCGCCAGCACCTGGGCGCTGAAGCTCGCGGCCACGCCGAACAGCCCGATGCCGATGGCCACCGCCTGCAGCCAGTAAGTCACGGCAAAGCTGCGGTCGAAGATGTGCAGTGAGCGCTCGCGGATCGCGCTGGCGGACATGAACTCCAGGGGCAGCTCACCGGCTGCGCCACGGGCCGTCGCCAGGTCGCGGATGGCCTGCTGCAGCGCGGCCAGGTCGGCGCCCTCGCGCGGCCACAGGGCCAGGTCGCTGGTGCGTGCGTCGCCCGTGAGACGCAGGTAGTCCGCCCGGTCCAGCGCCACCGCGCCCGACTGGCGTGCATAGTCGCGCCAGACCCCGGCGATGAAGAAGCGCGGTGCATCCACCCGGGTGCTGAAGGCGCGCGACAGGCCATCCCACTGCATGCCGGGCGCCAGTCCATAAAGGTCCACCACCGCTTCGCTGATGTAGATGCCGATGCTGCCCGCAGGCACCGGCAGGGCCGTTCCCACCAGCGGCAACTGGCGTGCCGGGTCGGCGCCCAGCGGCCGGCTGATGAGCATGAGCGCCGGGCGCGAGGGGTCGAGCTGCAGCGGGCTGGCACGCAGCGGCTGCACGCGCGCTATGTCCGGCAACTGCGCCACGGCTTCGGCAAGGCCGGCGGGCAGCAGTGCGGCCTCGCTGCCCGCACCGCCCAGGGCCGAGCGCACGTACAGCGGTGAGGGCAGCACCCCATCGAGCCACTGCGCGACCGATCCGCGAAAGCTCGACACCATCACCGTCAGCGCCACGGCCAGGCTCAGGCTGGCCACCACGCCGCCCACGGCAATGGCGGCGCTGCCACGCATGCGGCGCGCGCGCTCCAGTGCCAGCAAGGGCAGGGGGTGCCTCGCGGCCAGCGGCTGCAGGCGTGCCAGCAGCGCCGCCATGCCGCGCGGCAGCAAGGCGATGCCGCCCACCAGCAACAGGGCAATGGCGCCATAGGCGGCCAGCGGAATGCCGGCCACGGGTGGCGCGAACGACAGCGCCACGCCTGCCGCCACCAGGGCCAGGCCCACGGTGCCCCGGTCGGCCCTGGCGGTGGCACTGCCCAGGCCCTTGAGGGTCTGCGCGGGTGGCAGGCTTTGCGCCGCGCGCGCGGGCCACCAGCCACCGGCCAGTGCGGCGGCGATGCCCAGCGCGCCATAGATGGCCGCCGCCGGTGCACTCCATTGCAGCGCGGGCTGCACGCCCGCGAAATAGCCGCCGCCCAGGTCCCCGCCCAGCAGGCGCAGCGCCGCTGCGGCCAGGCCCGTGCCCAGCGCGATCCCGGCCACGCTGCCCACCACCCCCAGCACCGCCGATTCGGCCAGCACCAGGGCCAGGCGCTGGCGCGGCGTGGCACCGAGCACGGCCAGCAGCGCGAACTGCGGCCCGCGCTGCGCGACGCTGAGTGCCAGCACCGAGAACACCAGGAAGGCGCCCGTGAACAGCGCCACCAGCGCCAGCACCGTAAGGTTGACGCGGTAGGCGCGCGACAGGTTGCTGATGCGCTGCGCCGCATCGCCGGGCTCGGCCAGCAGGGCCTGGGCCGGCCAGCCGGGCAGGGCGCGCAGGCCCTGCGCGAAGGCCGTGCGGTCGGTGCCGGTCTGCAACTGCAGGTCGATGCGGCTCAACTGCCCGCTGCGGCCGAACAGGTCCTGCGCGGCGCCGATGTCCATCACCGCCAGCGGCGCGCCGCCCGCGCCCA
This sequence comes from Acidovorax sp., assembly GCF_034519795.1. Classification (GTDB taxonomy): domain Bacteria; phylum Pseudomonadota; class Gammaproteobacteria; order Burkholderiales; family Burkholderiaceae_C; genus Acidovorax. The sequence goes on along the minus strand of NZ_JAXHOB010000027.1, from coordinate 97,992 downwards.
CTGTGCCGGCCACGCGCACCGCCAGGCGCTGCTGGCCGGTGTGCAGCGTGATCTGCGGCAACGGGGCGTTCGCATCGGCCGGCGCGGTGGTTGGCAAACCGAGTGCCTGCAGCGCCGAGGCATTGAGGAACACCGTGGCGGGCGAGAACAGCGCAAAGCGGTCTGCCTGGGCCCAGGGGCGCGGCATGAGTGCCGGGGCCACGGCGGGCAGCAGCAGGGCATCGGCCCCCAGCACCCGCAGCGGCACGCGCGCGGCCTGGGCCCCCGAGGCCTCTGCGGGCGCCGCCACGGCCGACAGCTCCAGCATCGGGCTGGCCCGTGCCACCTGCGGGTGCGTGGCGATGCGTTCGTACAGGGCCTCGTCCAGGTGGCCCTGCATGGCGCGCAGCTCCAGGTCGGGCTGGCCGTTGACGGCACGCACCGCCTGCGAGAACTCGTCCAGTGCCGAGGCATTGATCACATGCACCGAAAACGCCAGCGCCACGCCCAGCATCACCGCGATCACGGCCGCCAGGCTGCGCCAGGGGTGGTGGCGCAGGTCCTGCCAGGAGAAGGTGCGCAGCAGGGCAAGCATGGCGGGCTGTGGCGGCGGTGTCAGCCCGCGCCGATGCCGTGGCTGGTGAGCCGCAGCACCCGGTCCGCGCGTGCAGCGGCCGCGTCCGAATGCGTGACCAGTACCAGCGATGCGCCGTGCTCGCGCGTCTGCGCGAGCAGCAGGTCCATCACCAGTGCAGCCGTGGTGGGGTCCAGGTTGCCGGTGGGCTCGTCGGCCAGCAGCAGCGCAGGGCGGTGCACCAGCGCACGGGCAATGGCCACACGCTGCAACTGGCCGCCGCTGAGCTGCTGCGGCAGGCGCGCACCCAGTTCCGCCAGGCCCACGGCGGCCAGCATGTGCTGCACGCGCGCGCCATCGTTCTGGCCCAGCAGCATCAGCGGCAGGGCCACGTTCTGCGCCACGTCCAGGTGCGGCAGCACGTGGAAGGCCTGGAACACGAAGCCCACGTGCGCGCGCCGCCACAGGGCGCGCGCCGTGTCGTCGAGCGTGCCCAGGTCGGTGCTGCCGTGCGTGATGCGCCCGGTGTCCCAGGTGTCCAGGCCCGCCAGGCAGTTGAGCAGGGTGGACTTGCCCACCCCCGAGTCACCCACGATGGCCACGAACTCGCCGCTCTGCACGGCAAAGTCGACACCGGCAAACACCGTGGCCTCGCCATAGTGCTTGCCCAGGCCGTTGACGTTGAGCGAGGCCGTCATGGCGCGGCGGCATCCAGCCGTGCCAGCACGGCCTGCACCAGCGCGGCCGTGGCATCGGGCTGGTCGCAGGCGATGGCATGGCGCGCGGGCATGCTGCGCAGCCAGGTGATCTGGCGCTTGGCGAGCTGGCGCGTGGCGGCAATGCCGCGCTCGCGCAGGCTGTCCATGGGGAAGGGGCCGTAGAGGCTTTCCCAGGCCTGGCGGTAGCCTACGCAGCGCATGGAGGGCAGGTCCGGGTGCAGGTCGCCGCGCGCGTGCAGGGCTTTCACTTCGTCCAGAAAGCCCGCCTGCAGCATGGCATCGAAGCGCTGGGCGATGCGCGCGTGCAGCCAGGCGCGGTCCCCGGGCTCCAGGCTGAACAGGGCGGTGCTGGCCGCCACCGCGCTCGGGGCGCGGTCCTTGGCCGAGTGGAAGCTCGACAGCGGCCGGCCCGAGACATGCCAGACCTCCAGCGCGCGCTGGATGCGCTGGCTGTCGGCCGGGGCCAGGCGCGCGGCGGTGACCGGGTCCACGCGCGCGAGTTCGGCATGCAGCGCGGGCCACCCCTGCTCGGCGGCCTGGGCCTCGATGCGCTCGCGCACCGCAGGGTCGGCAGCCGGCATGTCGTCGATGCCATCGAACAGCGCCTTGAAGTACAGCATGGTGCCGCCCACCAGCAGCGGCAGCGCGCCGCGCGCGCGGATCTCGGCAATGAGCCGGGTGGCGTCTTGCACGAACTCGGCCGCGCTGTAGGCCTGCAGCGGGTCGCGGATGTCGATCAGGTGGTGCGGTACGGCGGCCAGTTCGTCGCTGCTGGGCTTGGCGGTGCCGATGTCCATGCCGCGGTAGACCAGGGCCGAATCCACGCTGATGATCTCCACCGGCATGCGCGGCGCCAGCACGGCGGCCAGCGCCAGGGCACCCGCCGTCTTGCCCGAGGCCGTGGGGCCGGCCAGCGCGATGGTTCGAAGGTGGTCAGGCGCGCTCACCGGGATCTCCGAACTTCTGCACCAGCGTCCACGAGATCAGGGCCAGCACCACCGACCAGAACCAGATGCCGTTGACCAGCGGCCACACCGTGCCATCCAGGCGCAGGCCCAGCCAGGCGCCGATGCCGAAGGCCGCCAGCATCATCATGAAACCGTTGAGCGCCGAGGCCACGCCGGCGGCCTGGGGAAACGGCCCCACGGCGCCGCTTTGCCCGCAGGGCTGGTGGATGCCATGGGCCAACATGAACAGGTAGAACGGCAGCAGCAATGCCCAGGGCTGGTGCCAGCCCATGAAGGCGACCAGCCCCATCAGCGTGCCGCCTGCCAGGCTCAGGCCGCCCGCAATGGCCACGGAGCGCTTGAGGCCGAAGCGCACCAGCAGCCCCCGGCACAGAAAGGTGCCCGCAAAGTAGGCCACGCAGGCCGATGCCATGGCCCCGCCGTACTGCGTGCGCGACAGGCCCAGCACGTCGATGAACACGAAGGACGAGGACGCGAGGAAGGTGAACAGCCCGCCATAGGTGGCCGTGGTCTGCAGCGAAAAGGCCCAGAAGGTCGGGTGGCGCAGCACCTGCAGCCAGGTGGCCACCAGGGTGCGGGGCTGCAGGGCGCGCGGGTTGCGGTGTGCCAGGGTCTCGGGCAGGCGCAGGGCCACCAGGGCCAGCGTGGCCACGGCATACACCGTGAGGGCCGAGAGCGAGGCCCGCCAGCCCAGCCACTCGGCCAGCAGGCCGCCCAGGGGCGCGCAGATGCAGGCCACGAAGCCCAGTCCGGTGAGCGCCTTGGACATGGCGCGCGCACCCTCCAGCGGGGTGTACAGGTCGCGCACGATGGCGCGCGCACACATCACCACCGAGCCCATGGCCGCCCCCTGGGCGATGCGCCACAGGATCAGCAGCGACATATTGGGTGCCAGCGCGCTGCCGATGGAGGCCACGGTGTAGATGGCCAGGCCCGCCAGCAGGATGGGCCGGCGGCCGAAGCGGTCCGACAGCGGGCCCCAGACCAACTGCGAGCAGCCGAAGGCCAGCAGCAGGCCGCTGAGCGTGAGCTGGGCCGCGGACACGGGTGCACCCAGGCTGCGCGTGAGGGCGGGCAGCGCCGGCAGGTACAGGTCGGTGGTGACGGGCTGGATGCTCAGCAGCAGGGCCAGGATCACGATGGCCAGTGCCGGGGCGATGGCAGCGGGCGCGGCCGGCTGACCGGCGGTGGCGAAGGGGGCAGACATATCTGTCTGAGCGTACCAGATGGGTCGGGACAAACCCGCAGACGGGGCTTTCGCGCCGCTGGCACGGCATTGGCATGGGCACGCCGCTGCAGGGCGCGGGCCTGAACGCCACGGCCCGGCTACAGCCTCCGCAACCAGGGGTGGGGGCTGCACAACGCCGATGGCGCCCATGAGGAGGCCTCAGGCATCCATGGGCAGATGGTGCATGTGAACCCGGCGGTCACCCAGGCGCTCACGCTCAAGGCGTGGTCGGCGCTGGCGCAGGCCGTTCGGCGTTGAGGCCCACGAGGGGCGCGAGGTGCGCGGAATCGCCCTCGTAGCCTGGGGGCGTGAGCCGGAACAGCGAGACCAGGGCCTCGCGGTAGAGGTCCATGCCCACATCGTTGGTGTTGTGGTGCGAGCCGCCTTCCACCAGCACGAAGCGCTTGGGCTCCTGCGCGGCCTCGTACAGCTTGCGTCCGAGCGCCGGGGCGATCAGGCTGTCCCGGCTGCCGTGCACCACCAGCAGGGGCGAGCCGATCTGGGGCACCTTGCGCACCGATTCGAAGCGCTGGGTGATCAGGGCCGACACCGGCAGCCAGCCCCATTTGAAGGTGCTGAGCACGTCGGCGATGCTGGTGAAGGTGCCTTCCACCATCACGCCTTTTTCGTCCTGGACTTCGCGGGCCAGGTCGATGGCGATGGCGCCGCCCAGCGAGTGGCCGAAGAGGTAGCGCGGTGCCTGGGGGTGGCGCTGGCCCAGCCAGTCCCAGGCGGCGCGCGCGTCCTCGGCGGCCATGGCCTCCGAGGGCAGGCCGGCGCTGCTCTGGCCGAAGCCCCGGTAGTCGATGGCCAGCACCGAAAAGCCCAATGCGTGCATGCGCCGGATGCGGGGCGAGGAGCCCGCCACGTTCCAACGCGCACCATGCAGGTACAGCAGCACCGGCGCATCCGCCCGCTCGGCGGGCATCCACAGCCCGTGCAGGCGCTCGGCCTTGTCCGTGGCGCGCGATGCGAAGTCGATCCACACGTCCTGCATGCCTTCGGTGACCCCCGTGCCGCCCCAGCTGCGGTTGCTGGGCTGGAAGATCCATTCGCGTTGCTTGGCATCCAGGGTGGAACAGCCAGCGCTGACCGCCAGGGCCAGCACCAGGGAGAGCAGGAGGGCGGTGCGTTTCATTGCAGGAACTGACTCGCGTGCGTGCAGGAAAGTTCTGATTTCCGTTGCACGCATCGTGCCTGTTACGCCAAAGGAAGGCCCTGCCTCCCTTTTGTTACCTATTTCCCGCTTCTGGCGGGATTTTGGGCGCTGTTGATGGTTACACCACGCCCTGCGCCAGCATCGCGTCGGCCACCTTCACGAAGCCCGCCACGTTGGCACCGTCCACATAGCTCACGCTGCCATCGGCGCGCTTGCCGTAGCGCAGGCAGGCGGCGTGGATGCCTTGCATGATCTGCAGCAGGCGCGCATCCACCTCTTCGCGCGGCCAGGACAGGCGGGCCGCGTTCTGGCTCATCTCCAGGCCCGAGGTGGCCACGCCACCCGCGTTGCTGGCCTTGCCGGGTGCGTACAGCACGCCCGCTGCCTCGAAGGCCTTGGCGGCCTCGATGGTCGAGGGCATGTTGGCGCCCTCGGCCACGCAGACCACGCCGTTCTGGATCAGCACGGCCGCGTCGTCCGCGTCCAGCTCGTTCTGGGTGGCGCAGGGCAGGGCCACATCCACCGGTACATGCCAGGGGCGCAGGCCGGCCTCGAACTTCGCGCCGGTGCGGGCCGCGTAGTCGCTCACGCGGCCATAGTGGTGGTTCTTCACGTCCATCAGGATGGCCAGCTTCTCGGTGGTGAAGCCTTCCTCGTCGATGATGGTGCCGCTGGAGTCGGACACCGTGACCACCTTGGCGCCCAGCTCCAACGCCTTTTCCACCGCGTACTGCGCCACGTTGCCCGAGCCGGAGACCGACACGCGCAGGCCGTCGAAGCTGCGGCCTTTCTGCTTGAGCATCTCGGCCGCGAAGTAGACCGTGCCGTAGCCCGTGGCTTCGGGGCGCACCAGCGAGCCGCCAAACGACAGGCCCTTGCCCGTGAACACGCAGTCGGACCGGTTGCTGAGCTTCTTCATCATGCCGGCCATGAAGCCCACCTCGCGCCCGCCCACGCCGATGTCACCGGCCGGCACGTCCGTGTCCGCGCCCACATGGCGGAACAGCTCTGAGACGAAGGCCTGGCAAAAGCGCATCACCTCCCCGGGGCTCTTGCCCTTGGGATCGAAGTCGGAGCCGCCCTTGCCGCCGCCCATGGGCAGGGTGGTCAGGGCGTTCTTGAAGGTCTGCTCGAACGCCAGGAACTTGAGCACCGACAGGTTCACCGAGGGGTGAAAGCGCAGGCCGCCCTTGTAGGGGCCGATCGCCATGCTGTGCTGGATGCGGTAGCCGCGGTTGACCTGCACCGTGCCATGGTCATCCACCCAGGCGACGCGGAACATCACCACGCGCTCGGGCTCCACCAGGCGCTCCAGCAGGCCATGCTCGGCGTAGCGTGGGTGCTGGGCGATGAAGGGCCACAGGCTTTCCATGACTTCTGTGACAGCTTGCAAAAACTCGGGTTGATGGGGGTTGCGCTGCGCCACCTGCGCAAGGAAACTGCCAGCGGACTCGTACTTCATATCAGAGAAAGGCTTTCTTCAGGGAGGAGGAAAAGGCCTGGCGGAAATGGCCAGACCCGCGGTTATGTCAAAAAGTCATCAACTCATGTGTGCAAATGCACAATCGTGGGGATTATGACGGCTGTGTTGCTTCAATGTGGTGCGAATCCCCTGGCTTCAATCACTGAAATGCCCTGTAATGGGGCGTCATGGTCCTGTCACAAGCGGGCCCCACAGTTCGGCGATTCCAATTCCACAACACGAGGAGAAGACGATGCACATTCATGGTGCGAAAGCCGGTTCATTGGCCCTTTTGGCGGCCGTGGCACTCACGGCCTGCGGTGGTGACAACGATTCCAAGTACCCCACGCTCAACGGCGCCACGCCCCTGGTCGTCGGCCACCGTGGCGCCAGCGGCTACCTGCCCGAGCACACGCTGGAGAGCTACCGCCGCGCCATCGAACTGGGTGCCGACTTCATCGAGCCCGACCTCGTGGCCACCAAGGATGGTGTGCTGATCGCGCGCCACGAGCCCAACATCACGGCCACCACCGACGTCTCGCAGCGCCCCGAGTTTGCCAACCGCAAGACCCAGAAGACCGTGGACGGCCTGAAGGAAGAAGGCTGGTTCGCCAGCGATTTCACCCTGGCCGAGATCAAGACCCTGCGCGCCATCCAGCCCATGGCCGACCGCGACCAGTCGAACAACGGCAAGTTCCAGATCCCCACCTACGAGGAGATCATCGAGCTGGCCAAGACCGAAGGCGCCAAGGCCAACCGCACGGTGGGCGTGTACACCGAGACCAAGCACCCCACCTACCATGTGGGCCTGAACCTGGCGCTCGAAGACCGCCTGCTGTCCATCCTGGCCAAGAACGGCTACACGGCCAAGAACTCGCCGGTGATCATCCAGTCGTTCGAGGTCTCGAACCTCAAGTACCTGCGCAGCAAGACCCAGGTGCGCCTGGTGCAGCTGGTGGACGCGGACGACGTGAAGGCCGACGGCAGCATGTCGCTGGTGGCCCCCTACGACAAGCCGTACGACTTCGCCGTGGCCGGCGATGCCCGCACGTTCGCCAGCCTGCTGACCCCCGCCGGTCTGAAGGAAGTGAAGACCTACGCCGACGGCATCGGCCCCTGGAAGCCCTACCTGATTCCTTCGAAGCAAGTGGATGCCAACAATGACGGCAAGGCCGATGACCTGAACGGCGATGGCCTCATCGACAACCGCGACCGCGTGATGATGCCCCCGACCGACGTGGTGAAGAATGCCCACGCAGAAGGCCTGTTCGTGCACCCCTACACCTTCCGCAGCGAGCCCAAGCAGCTCGCCTCGGACTTCAAGGGCGACCCCAAGGCCGAGTACAAGCTGTTCTTCAACCTGGGTGTGGACGGCCTGTTCAGCGACTTCCCCGACCAGGCCAAGGCTGCACGCGACAATTGAGCCTGCGCACTGTCTGCGACAAGCCCGCAGTCTGCGGGCTTTTTTCGTTGTGGCGCGCTGGCCGGGTGGGATGGATCAGCGCCCGCGCAGGAACAGCGCGTCCAGCTCGCGCATGGACAGCTGGCGCCAGGTGGGGCGGCCGTGGTTGCACTGGTCGGAGCGGTCGGTGGTTTCCATCTGGCGCAGCAGGGCGTTCATCTCGTCGATGGTGAGCCGGCGGTTGGCGCGCACGGCGCCATGGCAGGCCATGGTGCCCAGGATCTCGTTGCGCGCTCGCTGCACCACCGTGGTGGCGTCGTGCGCGGCCAGCTCGGCCAGCACGCTGCGCGCCAGCTCCACGGCATCGCCCTGGGCCAGCGTGGTGGGCACGGCGCGCACGGCCAGGGTCTTGGGCGAGAAGGGCACGACCTCCAGGCCCAGCATGGCCAGCACGTCCACCGAGGCCTCGGCCGTTGCCACCTCTTCGGGCGTGGCCGCAAAGGTGGCGGGGATCAAGAGGGGCTGGCTGGCAATGCGTGCGCCGCTGTCCACCTGGGATTTGAGGCGCTCGTAGACGATGCGCTCGTGCGCGGCGTGCATGTCCACGATGACCATGCCCTGGGCGTTCTCGGCCAGGATGTAGACACCATGCAACTGCGCCACGGCCCGGCCCAGGGGCCAGGCGGATTCCTGGCCGTCGCGGCCCACGGGCAGGGGGGCGTCGCCCGAGGTGCGTTGTGGGAAGGTGGCAGGCGCCGCCGCAGCCATGCTGCCGGCACCGGGCGCCGGGCGTTCGGCGACCACCGCGTCGGCCTGTGCCGCAGGCGCGGTGGCCGAGCTGTTGAATCCGGTGAGGGGGGCCGGGGTGGCGGCAGGCGGCGTGCCCCACAGGGCCTGCAGGTCCGTCACGCGGTGGCCCACGGGCTCTTCGAAGCGCATGGCCGACTGGGCGCGCCAGTCGGGCAGCGGCGACTTGGCCAGGGTGAAGGAGGCTTGTTCGGTGGCTGCAGGTGCCGTTTCCGCTGCCAGGGCGGCAGCGGCCAGGGCGGCGGCACGGGGCGCAGCCAGTGCATTCTCCACCGCATGGCGCACGGCCTGGTGCACCTCGCGGCTGTCGCGAAAGCGCACCTCGATCTTGGTGGGGTGCACGTTCACGTCCACGCGGGCCGGGTCGATCTCCACGTACAGGGCATACACCGGCTGCTTGTGGCCGTGCAGCACGTCTTCATACGCGCTGCGCGCCGCGTGTGTGAGCACCTTGTCGCGCACGAAGCGGCCGTTCACATAGCAGTACTGGTGGTCGGCGCGCGAGCGCGCCGCATCGGGCAGGCCGGCGCGGCCGGTCACGGTGACGGCGCCCGAGCGGTGCTGCACGGCCACCGATTGGGTCACGAAGTCCTCGCCCAGCACGTCGGACAGGCGCCGGGCCAGCGCATCCTGCGCGTCGCTGCCCTGGCCGGGCACGAAGGTGGCGCGCCACTGCTCGACCAGCTTGCCCTCATGCCAGATGGCAAAGCCCACATCGGGCCGGGCCAGCGCATGGCGGCGCACGGACTCGATGCAGTGCGCGAGCTCCGTGGAGTCGGTCTTGAGGAACTTGCGCCGCGCAGGGGTGGAAAAGAACAGTTCCTTCACCTCTACCGTCGTACCCGTGCTGCGGGCCGCAGGGCGCAGCTCGCCACTGCGCGCATCGAGCAGAAAGGCCGTGGCCTGGCTGGCCGGGCGCGACAGCAGCGACATCTCGGACACCGAGGCCACGGCGGCCAGGGCCTCGCCGCGAAAGCCCATGGTGGCCACGGTCTCCAGGTCCGTGAGGTTGGTGATCTTGCTCGTGGCATGGCGGCGCAGCGCCACCGGCAGCTCTTCCTGAGGAATGCCGCCGCCATCGTCCTCCACGGTGATCAGGCGCACGCCGCCGGCCGACAGGCGCACGGTGACCTGGGTGGCGCCAGCGTCCAGCGCGTTGTCCACCAGCTCGCGCACCACGGAAGCGGGGCGCTCGACCACCTCGCCGGCCGCGATCTGGCTGATGAGCTCGTCGGGCAGGTCGCGGATGGGGCGGCGGGCGGGGGTGTCGGCGCTGGGGGAGGGCAGGGTGGTGGAGGTCACCCGAGGGATTTTAGGTCGGGTTGCCGTGGGGGCTTGCCGGCAGGGGCAGGAGGCCGGTGGGGATAATGCGCGCTGCCTTCACCAGACCCGGACCCCATGGAACTCATCACCTTCCTGATCGACTTCATCCTGCACGTGGACAAGTACCTCGAGATGTTCGTGCAGAACTACGGGCCCTGGGTCTATGCGCTGCTGTTCATCATCGTCTTCGTCGAGACCGGTGTGGTGGTCATGCCCTTCCTGCCGGGCGATTCGCTGCTGTTCATCGTGGGCGCGCTGTGCGGTGCGGGGCTCATGAACTTTCCGCTGGCCTGCACGGTGCTGATCGTGGCGGCCATCCTCGGGGACCAGTGCAACTACACCATCGGCCGCTATTTCGGACCCAAGGTCTTCCAGTGGGAGGACTCGCGCTGGTTCAACCGCCGGGCGTTCAACCAGGCGCATGAGTTCTACGAGCGCTACGGCGGCGTCACCATCGTGATCGCGCGCTTCATGCCCTTCATCCGCACCTTTGCGCCCTTCGTGGCCGGCGTGGCCGAAATGTCGCGCGGCAAGTTCACGGCGTTCAATGTGGGCGGTGCGCTGCTGTGGGTGCTGGGCATCGCCACGGCGGGCTACTTCTTCGGCAATTTCGCCTGGGTCAAGGAGAACCTGGACAAGATCATCTGGGCCATGATCTTCATCCCCGGGCTGATCGCGATCTTTGGCGCCTGGCGGGCTGGGCGCAAGGCCAAGGCCATGGCCTGAAGTGAAACACCCCCTGAGTCGCTTTGCGCCTTCACCCCTCTCTCGACTCGCTGCGCGAGTCGGGAGGGGCGCGCCCCCAGCGCAAGGGCTGGATACGCCGCCTTCGCGGCGGGGCGGCCCTTGCGCGGGGGCACTGGCCTTGGCCGCGCCAGTTTCATGCGCCGCAAATGTCGCGCAGCGCAATACATAACTGATACGGTCTCCTCTGCGTGAAGCGCCGCCCAACGCGAGATGGCGGCGCTTTGTGCATGGTCGGGGGCAGAGCGCCCCCTGAACCGGGCTCAACGGCGGTAGTTGCGGCGTTGGTCGCGGTCTTCACCGATTTCGTGGCCCACCAGGGCACCGGCGGCGGCACCGCCGATGGTGCCCACGGGGCCACCGAAGATGGCGTTGCCGGCTGCACCGCCGACCACGGCACCGACACCGGTACCGACCTGTGCGTTGGTGGGGTTGGAGGCGCAACCGCCCATGGCCAGGGCAGCGGTGGCGGAAGCGGCGACGAGAAGGGTACGGAGGGTGGTGGTCATGGCGGGATTCCTTTGCGGTGGGTGGAGTCAGGCCTTGAAGTTCAAAAACCCTGGGGGCTTTCGGTGTTCGACCTGTGCCTCTACTGTCGCGCGCCAGGCGTTTTTGCGGTGTAGGTACCCGGGGGCAGCGGCTGTAGGACCCTGACCGGGCGCCGTGTCCACCATAAGCGTTGCACAAGGTGCACGCGAGACGCGTTTCGATTGCCAAGCGATGCAGGGAGAGGGATCATGCAGTGTTCATTCCAGCAGAACACTGCTGCCGCCAGCGCGGCCATAACAAGCAAGGAGACACGCCATGGGCAACCCCGCACTTCCATCACCCCGCAGCAACAGCAGTTGGGGAGGGGCACTCACCGTGGCCCAGCAGATCAGCCTGGTCGTGGCCCTGGCGGCGGCCGTGCTCGTGGTCGTGCTGGCGCTCAGCCTGGTGCGCGTGCAGCACCTGGGCGCCACGGTGGAGCAGCTGTCCGGCGAACAGGTCGAGCGCCTGCAACTGGCCCTGCGCTGGCGCAGCAACATTGCGGTCAACTCCACGCGGGTGTTCTCGGTCGTGCAGTCCGATGGCGACGACCTGCAGAACTTCTTCAAGGACCTGATCGCAGCCACCACGGCCGACACCTCGCAGGTGCAAAAGCGCTACACCGAACTGGAGTCCAGCCCCGAGGGCCTGCGCATCCAGGAGGAGCTGGCCACGGTGCGCAAGCCTTACCTGGAAACGCGCGACAAGGCCCTGGCCCTCAAGAAGGGGGGCGACATGGCGGCCGCCAAGGCGTTCGCCCTGTCCACCTTCGTCCCCGTGGTCAACCAGTACAACGCGGTGGCCGACAAGATGGTGGCCTACCAGGTCCAGCGCTCGGCCGACCAGGCGGCCGAGGCGGCGGGGCTGATCCGCTCGTACCGCACCATGGTGCTGGTGGCCGGCGTGGTCGGCCTGGCGCTGCTGGTGCTGCTGTCCTGGGTGGTGGTGCGGCGCATCCGCGCTTCACTGCACGGGGTGGCCGTGGTGGCACGCAACATCGGCGAGGGTGACCTGTCGCAGCACATCGCCGTGCAGGGCCGTGGCGAGGTGGCCGAGATGATGCAGGCCATGCAGCACATGCAGACCTCGCTGGTGCGCATTGTGGGCGCTGTGCGCCAGAGCAGCGACTCCATCGCCACCGGCTCCAGCGAGATCGCCATGGGCAACGCCGACCTGAGCCAGCGCACCGAGGAGCAGGCCAGCAACCTGGAGGAAACGGCGGCCTCTATGGAAGAGATCACCAGCACCGTGAAGAACAATGCCGACACCGCGCGCAAGGCCGCCACGCTGGCCGGCACCGCGTCGCAGGCGGCGGTCAAGGGCGGCGAGGTGGTGGGCCAGGTGGTGGCCACCATGCAGGACATTTCGGTGGCTTCGAAGAAGATCACCGACATCATCAGCGTCATCGACGGCATCGCCTTCCAGACCAATATCCTGGCGCTCAATGCGGCGGTGGAGGCCGCCCGGGCCGGCGAGCAGGGCCGGGGCTTTGCCGTGGTGGCCAGCGAGGTGCGCAGCCTGGCGGGCCGCAGTGCCGAGGCCGCCAAGGAGATCAAGTCCCTGATCGGCGCCAGTGCCGAACGCGTGGACAACGGCACCCGCCTGGTGGCCGATGCCGGCGCCAGCATGGAGGACATCGTGGCCCAGGTGCAGCGCGTGAGCGACCTGATCGCCGAGATCTCCAGCGCCACGGGCGAGCAGACCATCGGCATCGGCCAAGTCGGCGAGGCCGTGACCCAGCTCGATCAGGTGACCCAGCAGAACGCCGCGCTGGTGGAGCAGAGCGCTGCCGCGGCCGACAGTCTCAAGCACCAGGCCGCGCGCCTGGCCGAGATCGTGAGTGTCTTCCGGCTTTCCTGAACTCAGCCTGGCAGCAGGCAGATCGTCAGCAGCACCGACGAGTCCTTGACCGCCTTGAGCGCGTGCGGCGAGCGCGGCGCCAGGTGCACGAAGTCGCCGGGCTGCATCAGTTGTACAGAATCGCCGGCGAGGAACTCCACCGCGCCCTCCAGGCACTGTACGGTGGCCTCGCCCTGGGTCTGGTGCTCGCGCATGGCCTTGCCTGCAGGCAGCACCACGCGCATCACCTCCAGTTGGCCGGCCTTGAGGATGGCCGAGGTGGTGGCGCTGGCCAGCTGCGCGCCCAGGGGGCGCACGCTGGCCACTTCTCCGGATTGTGCGTGGGGCAGTGCCATGGCTTTTCTCCTTCACCGTTGTCGTGGGGCTGTGGCTCCCACTGTGCCTGCGAAGGCAGCATGAGGCAAGCCATGCGCACCCCAAGGCGGTGGCGGCCTACACCGAGCGGCTGCGCGCCAGCGGCGGGTTCTTGGCGAAGTAGCGGGTGATGCCGCGCATCAGCGCGTCGGCCAGTTGCACCTGGTAGGCGCTGCTGCGCAGCTTGGCCTCTTCCTCGGGGTTGCTGATGAAGGCGGTCTCCACCAGCACGCTCGGGATGTCGGGCGCCTTGAGCACGGCGAAGCCGGCCTGCTCCACACGCGGCTTGTGCAGCTTGGCCATGCTGCCGATCTCGCCCAGCAGCACGCTGCCGAGCTTGAGGCTGTCGTTGATCTGCGCCGTGGTGCTCATGTCCAGCAGCATGCGCTGCACATGGCGGTCCTGGCTCTGCACGTTCAGGCCGCCCACCAGGTCGGCCTGGTTCTCCTTGTTGGCCAGCCAGCGCGCGGCCGTGCTCGATGCGCCGCTCTGGCTCAGCGCGAAGACGCTGGCGCCGCGCGCCTTCGGGGTGGTGAAGGCATCGGCATGGATGCTCACGAACAGGTCGGCCTGCACGCGCCGGGCCTTTTCCACGCGCGTGCCCAGGGGCACGAAGAAGTCGCCGTCGCGCGTGAGAAAGGCGCGCATGGGGTTGCCGCCCACGGTGGTGGCGTTGATGCGGTCGCGCAGCAGGTGGGCCACGCGCAGCACCACGTCCTTCTCGCGCGTGCCGCCGGGGCCGATGGCGCCGGGGTCCTCACCGCCATGCCCGGGGTCCAGCGCCACGATGATGATGCGGTCGGTCTGCGTGGACGTGGCGCGGTTGCCGCCTTTGGCGGGCGGGGCCACGGCCACGGCAGGCGGTGGCGCCGGGTCTGCGGGGGCGGCTGGCGCCGGGCCGGGGCGGTTGGCGCGCTGGGCGATCAGCTCGCCCAGGGGGTCGCTCTCGGCCGATGGCGGGGCCGGCGCCGCCCCGGGGGGGCGGGCGGCGGGCTGCGCAGGGGTTGCGGCGGCCACGGGTGGTGGTGCGGCACGGCCGGCCCCCGTGGTGTCGCGCAGGCGTTCGGCGATCAGGGCTTCCAGCGGGTCCACGGGCTCGGCCGGGTACAGGTCGAACACCAGGCGGTGCTGGTAGGCCGCCACCGGCGGCAGGGTGAACACCTGGGGCATGGCGGGCTGCTTGAGGTCCACCACCAGGCGCACCACGTTGGGCGCGTTCTGGCCCACACGGATGCCGGCGATGTTCGGATCGTCGGGCTTGACCTTGGCCACCAGCTCGCGCAGCTCGGGGCTCAGGTCGATCCCCTCGATGTCCACCGCCAGGCGCGGCGGCGTGGTCACGAAGAACTGCTTGGCCACCAGCTTGCCGTCGGACTCGATGGTCACGCGCGTGTATTCGGGGGCGGGCCAGACGCGCACGGCCAGGATGGTGGCGCCGCGGGCGATCTGCTGTGTGCCCAGCAAAAGCACCAGGCTGCCCGTCTGCAGCAGGGTGCGGCGAGACGGCTGGCGGGGTGCCGGGCGGGCGGGCAGCTTCATTCGTTCAGAGTCCTTGCAGCAGCCGTTGGCCGGCGGCGGTGTGTGCTTGCACGGTGACTTGCCTTTCGGTGTCGTCAATTGCTTCAATGTGTATAGCAAGGTCGGCAGGCGGGGTCAGCGCTGCAGCCTTTTCCGGCCATTCTGCCACCTTGAGGCCCGGGTTGGCAAAAATGTCCCTGAATCCCGCGTCTTCCCACTCGCGCGGGTCGTCGAAGCGGTAGAAGTCGAAGTGCCACACGGTGGTGGCGTGCGGGGCCAGCCCCGGGGCCTCGTGCGGCTCCACCACGGCATAGGTGGGGCTCTTGATGCGGCCCTGCACCCCCAAAGCGCGCAGCAGGTGGCGCACCAGCGTGGTCTTGCCCGCGCCCAGGTCGCCGTGCAGGGTGATGAAGGCGTTGGCCAGCAAGGGCTGCCGGGCGGCCAGCGCCTGCGCGAAGGCGGCGGTGTCGTCCTCGCCGTGCCAGCGCCAGGTGCGAGGGCTTTGCGTGCGAGGGCTTTCCTGCGCGGCCGTGGGCGCAGGGCTTTCTACAATCGGGCCGGTATGTGGTGCAACAGTCAACTCGTTCCTCAAATGCAGGAGTGGGCCCGCGAACTGGGATTTTCCCAAATCGGCGTGGCGGGGGTGGATTTGTCTGCCGCCGAAGAGGGCTTGATGCAGTGGCTGGCCCAGGGGTTCCATGGCGAGATGCACTACATGGCCACCCACGGCACCCGCCGCGCCCGCCCGGCAGAGCTGGTGCCCGGCACCGTGAGCGTGATCACGGCACGCATGGATTATCTGCCGCGCGGCAAGGCCATGGACGACTGGCAGGCTGCCGAGCTGTCGCGCCTGGCGCGCCCTGGCGAGGGCATCGTCTCGGTCTATGCCCGGGGGCGCGACTACCACAAGGTGCTGCGCGCGCGGCTGCAAAAGCTCAGCGACCGCATCGCCGAGGCTGTGGGCCCGTTCGGCCACCGCGTGTTCACCGACTCGGCCCCGGTGCTCGAGGCCGAGCTCGCTGCGCGCAGCGGCCAGGGCTGGCGCGGCAAGCACACGCTGGTGCTCAACCGCGAGGCGGGCTCGATGTTCTTTCTGGGTGAGATCTACGTGGACATGCACCTGCCCGAGAGCGCCCCTGTCACGGCCCACTGCGGCAGCTGCAGCGCCTGCATAGCCATCTGCCCCACGCAGGCCATCATCGCCCCGCACCGGATCGACGCGCGCCGCTGCATCTCCTACCTGAGCATCGAGCACAGCGGCCCCATCCCGGCGGAGTTCCGCGCGGCCATGGGCAACCGCATCTACGGCTGCGACGACTGCCAGCTGGCCTGCCCCTGGAACAAGTTCGCGCAGGTCAGCCGTCTGCCCGACTTCGACGAGCGCAGCGGCCTGTCGGGCCAGCAACTGGTGCACCTGTTCGCCTGGGACGAGGCCACCTTTCTGCGCATGACCGAGGGCGGGCCCATCCGCCGCATCGGCCACGAGCGCTGGCTGCGCAACGTGGCCGTGTCGCTGGGCAACGCGCTGCGTGCCGATCCCGGCGACGAGGGCCTGCGCAGCGCGCTGCAGTCGCGTGCCGGGCATGAGAGCGCGCTGGTGCGCGAGCATGTGGCGTGGGCGCTGGCGCAGTGATCGGCGCGATTGCGACAGTGCGCGGCCCGTTCTGAACAACGCGCCCGCTGGCCCGGTGAAAGAATGGTTTCCATGCAAGAAACCACCACCACCCCTGAATTCGTGGCAAGCGAAACCGCCATCGTTGCCGCCGCCCACGCGCTGCGCGGCGAAGCCGTCGCCATGCTCAGCGAACTGGTCACCCACCCCTCGCTGCTGGGCCAGGAGCAGAGTGCGCAGAGCTTCATGGCCAGGGCCTTCGCCGGCCTGGGCCTGCAGGTGGACGAGTTCCAGATCGACGAGGAGAAGCTCAAGGCGCACCCCGGCTACTCGCCCTCCCTGGTCTCGTACGAGGGGCGCACCAACGTGGTGGGCATCCACCGCCCCAGTGGCCCGTTCAAGGGCAACTCGCTGATCTTCAACGGCCACATCGACGTGGTGCCCACGGGCGCCGAAGTGCTGTGGACCGGCTCGCCGTTCTCCGGCCGGGTCGAGGGGGACCGCCTCTACGGGCGCGGCGCGTCGGACATGAAGGCCGGCATCGTGGCCTACACCATGGCCTACAAGGCGCTCAGGTCCATGGGCCTGGAACCTGCCTCGCCGGTGTACTTCCAATCGGTGATCGAAGAGGAATGCACCGGCAATGGCGCGCTGGCCTGCCTGGTGGAGGGCTACCGAGCGGACGCCGCGGTGATCACCGAGCCGGTGGCGGACAACGGCGTCATGACCTGCCAGATGGGTGTGCTGTGGCTGGCCATCGAGGTGCTGGGCAAGCCCGTGCACGCCTCTGTGGCACAGACCGGCGTGGGCGCCATCGACTTCACCATGTACCTGTTCGGCGAGCTCAAGAAGCTCGAAGCGCGCTGGAACGCGCCCAGCGCGCGCTACCGCAACTATGCGCACCACCAGCACCCGGTGAACTTCAACCTGGGCAAGATCAGCGGCGGCGAATGGGCGTCGTCCGTGCCCTCGGCCTGCCGGGCCGATGTGCGCATCGGCTTCTATCCCGACATGAAGGTCGGCAAGGCCAAGGCCGAGATCGAGGCCGTGCTGGCCGCCGCCTATGCGGCCCATCCCGCGCACGAGGCGCTGAGCTACCAGCTGGTCTATGGTGGCTTTCAGGCCGATGGCTGCGACGTGCCGCCCGATGCGCCCATCGTCGTGGCCATCTCGCAATGCCACAAGGACATCGTGGGCACGGAGCTGGTGCCCACGGCCTTCACCGGCACCACCGACGCCAAGTTCTTCAACCTCTACGGCGACACCCCGGCCATCTGCTACGGCCCCTCGGGCGGTGCCAACATCCACGGCATCGACGAGTGGGTCTCCATCGACAGCATGGTGCAGACGGTGGCGGTGCTCGCCGTCTTCATGGCGCGCTGGTGCGGGGTCAACCGGCTCGGTTGAACACCGCCAGAAGAAAAGCCCCGCCTGGTCCCTGCCAGCCGGGGCTTTTTTGCGTTCATGGTGCAGGCATGCACCAGTTCAGTCCAGATCCATGTCACCACGGCCCAGGTAGTGGCGCGGCGTCTTTCCCATCACGCGGCGGAACATGGCCGAGAAGGCGCTGGGGCTCTCGTAGCCCAGGTCGAAGGCCACCGTGGTGACGGGCGTGCCCGAGGACAGGCGGCGCAGCGCCTCCATCAGGCGCACCTGCTGGCGCCACAGCGTGAAGGTGATGCCGGTCTGGTCGCGGAACAGCCGCGTGAGCGTGCGCCGGCCCAGGGCGCCATGGTGCGCCCAGTACTCGATGTCGCCGTCGTGGCTGGGGTCGGCCAGCAACGCCCGGCAGATGCGCAGCAGGCGTGCATCGCGCGGCATGGGCACGTGCAGCGGGATCTTGGGCGCGCCGCAGATCTCGTCGAGGATCAGGCGCATCACGCGGCCGTCGCGGCCGGCCTCGTCGTAGAGCAGGGGGATGTCGATGGCCTCGATGATGAGGTGGCGCATCAGCGGCGAGACCTCGATCACGCAGCACTCGGTGGGCAGGTCGGGCGAGGCGTCGGGCTGGATGTAGAGCGAGCGGTTGGATACGGCCTGGCCGCGCGCATGCATCTCGTGCTCCACGCCGCCGGGTACCCACACGGCGCGGTTGGGCGGCACCAACCACGCGCCCTCTTCGGTGTGCAGGGTGAACGTGCCCTTGACCGAATAGGCCAGCTGCGCGCGCGGGTGCGAGTGCCGGGGGACGATCATCGACGGCTCGGGGTCGTGCTCCACGATGATCATGGAGACCGGCCTCGGGATGTCCTGGTAGTCCTGGAAAACGACGCTGCGGGCAGTGGTCAAGCGGTTGTTCATCACTCCCTCCCGGCACGCAAGAAGCGCGCCAAAGCAATGCAGCGGACTGTGACGCGCGCAAGTCCCGCCGTCAAGCCATCGCAAGGATGGCCCAAGCGAAACAGAACTCGGCTCGAAACGCGCCGCCTTGGCGGGGCCTGCTGCCTACACTGAATTCGCGATCAACACACCGCGCAACCCGTGCGGCAGTCCACGTCCAACCCCCTGAGGATCAGCATGAACAAACGTGAGTTCCACAAGTACCTGCTTGCGACCGGCGCCCTGGGCCTGGCCGAGTTTCCGCTGGGTATCACCGCAGCGCACGGCCAGACGCGCGGCGGCACGCTCAACTCCATCGTGCAGCCCGAGCCGCCGATCCTGAACCTCGCGGTGAGCCAGCTCACGCCCACCCAGATGGTCTCGGGCAAGATCTTCCTGAGCCTTTTGACCTACGACGTCAACCTCAAGCCCATGCCCAGCCTGGCCAGGAGCTGGACCATCTCTCCCGACGGCAAGACCTACACCTTCAAGCTCGAACCCAATGCCAAGTGGCATGACGGCAAGCCGCTCACGTCCGAGGACGTGCTCTACACCGTCAAGGAGTTCCTGCCCATCACGCACCCGCGCGCCAAGGCCATCTTCGGCCGCTGCGAGTCGATCACCGCGCCCGATGCGCAGACCGTGGTGTTCAAGCTGGCGGAGCCCTTCGGCCCCTTCATCGGCGCCTTCGACATCTCCAACCTGCCGGTGATGCCCAAGCACATCTATGCGGGCACCGACGTTGTCAAGAACCCGGCCAACCTCAACCCCATCGGCTCGGGCCCCTTCAAGCTCAAGGAATGGGTGCGCGGCTCGCACATCCACCTGGTGCGCAACGAGAACTACTTCAAGCCCGGTCTGCCCTACCTGGACGCCATCATCTACCGCGTGGTGCCCGATGGTGCATCGCGCGCCCTGGCGCTCGAAAACGGCACCGTGCAGCTCACGCAGTGGACCGACCTGGAACTGTTCGACGCCAACCGCCTGGCCAAGAAGGACAACCTGGCCGTCACCACCAAGGGCTACGAGTACTTCGCGCCCATCATGTGGCTGGAGATCAACAACCGCACGGCACCGCTGAACGACAAGCGCTTTCGCCAGGCGGTGATGCACGCCATCGACCGCAACTTCATCAAGGACAAGATCCTCTACGGCTTCGGCAAGGTCGCCACCGGCCCGGTGAACTCCAAGACCAAGTACTACGAGCCCAACGTCAAGAAGTACGATTTCTCCATCGACAAGGCCAAGGCCCTGCTCGACGAGATGGGCCTCAAGCCCGACGCCAAGGGCGTGCGCACCACCGTTCGCCTGCCGGTCTCGCCCTACGGGGAGATGGTGCAGCGCACCTGCGAGTACATCCGCCAGTCGCTGGCCAAGGTGGGCATCGCCGTCACGCTGGAATCCACCGATCCCGGCAGCTACACGCAGCGCATCAGCAACTGGGACTACGAGCTCAACCTCTCGTGGCTGTACCAGTTCGGGGACCCGGCCCTGGGCGTCACGCGCAACTACGTGACCTCCAACATCCGCAAGATCCTGTTCACCAACACGGTGGGCTACTCCAACGCCCAGGTCGACAAGCTGGCCGACCAGGCCGCGGTGGAGGTGGACGAGGCCAAGCGCGGCGCGCTCTACAGCGAGATGCAGAAGATCATCGTCGACGAGGTGCCCATCGCCTGGCTGGTGGAGATGGACTTCCCCACCATCCACGACAAGCGCCTGCAGAACCTGGTGACGAGTGCCATCGGCATCCACGAGAGCTTCGACACGGTCTACTTCAAGGGCTGATGGGACACGGGCGTGGCCATGTGCCGCGCCCGTTGCCCGGGCATGACTTATGAATCTTCAATGGCTCAAGGGCCTCGGCGCGCTCGGCGTGCGGCTCGCAAAGATGGTGGCGGTGGTCCTGCTGATCGCCATCTTCAATTTCATGCTGGTGCGTGCCGCGCCCGGTGACCCGGCCCTGGTGATGGCCGGGCAGTCCGGTGCCACCGACGCGGCCTTCCTCGAACGCGTGCGCGCCGACTACGGCCTGGACAAGCCCATGGCGACGCAGCTCGTCACCTACCTGGGCAAGATCGTCACCCTGGACCTGGGTTACTCGCACCGCCAGCAGCGTACCGTGGCCAGTGCCATCGCCGAGCGCCTGCCGGCCACGCTGCTGCTCACGCTCTCGGCCTTTGCCATCTCGCTGGTGGGCGGCGTCGTCCTGGGGGCACTGGCCGGCGTGCGTGCCGGCAAGCTGTCGGACACGCTGATCAGCCTGCTCGCGCTGGTGATCTACGCCACCCCTGTCTTTTGGCTCGGCCTGATGCTGGTGCTGCTGTTTTCCGTGCAGCTGGGCTGGCTGCCGGCCTTCGGCTACCAGACCATCGGCACCAGCATCAGCGGCTGGGCCGCTGTGGTGGACAAGCTCAGGCACCTGGCGCTGCCGGCCTTCACGCTGGGCATGCTCTACCTGGCGATCTATGCGCGGCTCATGCGCTCGTCGATCATCGAGGTGGGCCACCAGGACTACGTGAAGACGGCGCGCGCCAAGGGCGCCTCCGAAGGCCGCATCCTGTGGCGCCACATGCTGCGCAACGCGCTGCTGCCGGTGGTGACCATGGCCGGCGTGCAGGCCGGCACCCTGATCGGCGGCTCGGTGGTGATCGAGACCGTGTTCGCCTGGCCGGGCCTGGGCCGCCTGACCTACGACGCCGTGCTGCAGCGCGACTACCAGGTGATGCTGGGCGTGTTCCTGGTGCTGTCGGTGCTGGTGATCTTCTTCAACTGGGTGACCGACCTGCTGTACCGCGTGATCGACCCCCGCATCCAGGCTGCCTGAGCGGCGCGGAGAACCCCGATGAAACAGACCCTCAAATCCTTTGTGCGCCACCCGAGCGGCATGCTCGGCCTGGTGATCCTGCTGGCGGTGATCGTGCTCGCGGCCAGTGCCCCCTTCCTTTTTCCGGGCGACCCCTGGGACACGGTGGCCGCGCCGTTCACGCCACCGCAGACCGAGGGCATGCTGCTGGGCAGCGACAGCCTGGGCCGCGACATCGCTGCCGGCATTGCGCACGGCACGCGGGTGTCGCTGATGATCGGTGTCACGTCCACCCTGGTGGCGCTCATCATCGGCGTGGTGGTGGGCTCGCTCTCGGGCTATGTGGGCGGGCGCGTGGGCGAGTGGCTGATGCGCTTCACCGAGCTGTTCCAGACCATTCCGGCCTTCATGCTGTGCATCTTGCTGGTGGCCATCCTGGAGCCCTCGATCCGCACCGTGGTGGTGGCCATCGCGCTGGTCAGCTGGCCGCAGGTGGCGCGCCTCACGCGCGGCGAGTTCCTGGCGCTCAAGGAGCGCGAGTTCGTGCTGGCCGCCCGCTGCCAGGGCGAGTCGCCGCTGTCGCTGATCGTGCGCTACATCCTGCCCAACGCGCTGTCGCCCATCATCGTGGCGGGCTCGCTGAGCATCGCCAGCGCCATCCTGATCGAGAGCGCGCTGAGCTTCATGGGCCTGGGCGACCCCAACCTCATGAGCTGGGGTTTCATGATCGGCGCAGCGCGCACCATGCTGCGCCAGGCCTGGTGGATGAGCTTCTTCCCGGGCATCGCCATCCTGCTCACCGTGCTGGCCATCAACCTCGTGGGCGAAGGCCTGAACGACGTGCTCAACCCGAGGATCTCCCGCCAATGACGACGACCTCCACCCCCGCCACAGCGCCGCTGCTGTCGATCCAGGGCCTGTCCATCGTGCTGCCCAGCTCGGGCGACCGCAACTATGCGGTGGACCGCCTGTCTCTGGACATCGCCGAGAACGAGATCGTCTGCCTGGTGGGCGAATCGGGCTCGGGCAAGTCCATGACGGCGCACGCCATCCTGGGCCTCTTGCCGCCGCGCGTGGGCATCGACAAGAACAGCCGCATCCTGCTCGACGGCACCGACCTCACCGGGCTCGCCCCGCCGCAGATGCGCAAGCTGCGCGGCGAGCGCATCTCCATGGTGTTCCAGGAACCCATGAGCGCCCTGAACCCGCTGCAGCGCATCGGCGCCCAGGTGGCCGAGGCGCTGCAGCTGCACAACGCCGAGCACCTCGGCGCCGCCGCCATCGAGGAGCGCTGCATCGCCATCATCGATGCCGTGGGCCTGCCGTCGCCCCGGCAGATCGTGCGCAGCTACCCCTTCCAGCTCTCGGGCGGGCAGCGCCAGCGCGTGATGATCGCCATGGCGCTCTTGAACAACCCGCGCCTGCTGCTGGCCGACGAGCCGACCACGGCGCTGGACGTGACCACGCAGCGCCAGATCCTGGACCTGATCCAGAAGCTGCAGGCCGAGCGCCGGATGGGTGTGCTGTTCATCACCCACGACTTCGGCGTGGTGGCCGACATCGCCGACCGCGTGGTGGTGATGCGCCACGGCCGCGTGGTGGAGGAGGGCACGCGCGACGCCATCCTGCGCAACCCGCAGCACGAATACACGCGCGCCCTGATCGCCGCCGTGCCAGGCCGCCAGGCGCGCAGCACGGCCCGGCCTGCCGCGCAGGCCGAACCGCTGCTCAAGGTCGAGCAACTGAAGAAGACCTTCGTCTCCAAGGCCGGCCTGTTCGCGCCGCCGCGCACCGTGGTGGCGGCCGATGGCATCGATCTGGCCATCGAGGAAGGGGAGACGGTGTCGGTGGTGGGCGAATCGGGTTCGGGCAAGTCCACGCTCGGCCGCATGGTCATGCGCCTGATCGAGCCCGACAGCGGCCGCATCACCTTTGCGGGCAAGCCCGTGCTGGGGCAGGACGCTGCGGCGCAGCGCGATTACCGCCGCCAGGTGCAGATCATCTTCCAGGACCCGTTCGCCTCGCTCAACCCGCGCCAGAAGGTGGGCGACGCCATTGCGCGCGGGCCCATGATCTACGGCACGCCGCGCGCTGACGCGCTCAAGGCCGCAGCCGCGCTGCTCGACCGGGTGGGCCTGGGGGCATCGGCCATCGACCGGTTTCCGCACGAGTTCTCGGGCGGGCAGCGCCAGCGCATCTCCATTGCCCGCGCGCTGGCGCTCAAGCCGCGCCTGTTGATTGCGGACGAAGCGGTGTCGGCACTCGACGTGTCCATCCAGGCGCAGGTGCTGGCCCTGCTCGCCGAGCTCAAGGCCGAGCTCAACCTGGCCATGATGTTCATCACCCACGACCTGCGCGTGGCGGCCGAGATATCGAACTCGGTGGTGGTCATGCAGCGCGGCCAGATCGTCGAGCGCGGCGCGCCGGGCCAGCTCTTCAGCAACCCGCAGCACGCCTATACGCGCACGCTGCTGGCGGCCATGCCGGGGCTGGATTTCTTCGAGCACAGGCTGGCGGCTTGACTACCATGCAAGTCCCTTCCACCCCGATGTCGGCCCACTCCGCGCTGGCACAGCACCCCATCGCATCCTCGCCATGACCACCGTTGCCCTTCTGAGCCGTACCGCCAACCTCGACTTCCTTCGCCCCCTGCTGCAGGCGGCCGACCCCACCCTGGACGTGTGCACCTGGCCCGACCCGCGTGCGCTGCAGGCCGAGGTGGCCGTCTGCTGGCAGACGCCGCCCGACCTGTATGCGCAGATGCCCCACCTGAAGCTCGTGCACAGCATCGCGGCCGGCGTGGACAACGTCGTGGCCGGGCAGGACCTGCGCGGCCTGCCGGTGTGCCGCGTGGTCGACCCCATGCTGGCCGAAGGCATGCTGCAGTTCGTGCTGTGGGGCGTGCTGTACTTCCATCGCAAGCTCGATGCCGCGCTGGCCAGCCAGCGTGTGCGCGAATGGAAGCGCCCGCTGCAGACGCCCGCCGCCACCTGCCGCATCGGCCTCATGGGCCTGGGCGAGCTGGGCGGCCTGATCGCCGCGCGCCTGCCCGCGCTGGGCTACACCGTGAGCGGCTGGGCACGTACGGCGCGCGAGGTACCCGGCATCCAGGTCTTTGCCGGGCACGAGCAGTACGACGCCTTCCTGGCGCAGACCGACGTGCTGGTGTGCCTGCTGCCGCTGACCGAGCAGACGCGCGGCATCCTGGGCCGCCGCACCTTCGATGCACTGCCCAAAGGTGCGGCGCTGATCCATTGCGGCCGGGGCGAGCACCTGGTCGAGGGCGACCTGATCGCCGCGCTGGGCAGCGGCCAGTTGCGCGGCGCCGTGGTCGACGTCTTCGAGCAGGAGCCGCTGCCGCAGGACCACCCGCTGTGGACCACGCCGGGCGTGGTCGTCACGCCCCACATGGCCACCATGGCCACCTACGACGTGGTCGCCGGCCAGGTGGCCCGCAACATCGCCCAGATGCGCTCCGGTGGCGCGCTCTTCAACCAGGTAGACACCGCGCGCGGGTACTAGCACCGCCGCCCGCACGGGCCTTTCGATCCATCCACTGCAAACACACGCCAACATGAACCAGCTCGACCCCGCCTTCGCTGCATCCACCCAGGGCGCAAAGCCTGCGCCCCTCGATCCGCAAGTCCAGCTGTTCGTGCAGCGCATGGCGGCGGATGCGTCGAAGTTCCCGCGCCGCGACACGGTGTCCATCGCCGAAGGCCGCGACATCGCCGAGAAGGTGCGCGCACCCTGGACTGCGGGCGGGCCGGTGATGGCACGCACCACCGAGCGCCAGGTGCCCACGCGCCACGGCGAGGTGATGATTCGCACCTACTACCCCAAGGAGCAGCGCATGCCCGGCGCCTTCTTCTACATCCACGGCGGTGGCTTCGTGCTGTTCAGCGTGGACACGCACGACCGCCTGATGCGCGAGTACGCCGAGCGGGCCGGCATCGTGGTCATCGGCATCAACTACACGCGTGCGCCCGATGCGAAGTTCCCCCAGCCGATCGAGGAGTGCATCGACACCGTGGACTGGCTCATCGCCCATGCCGGCGAGATCGGCTTCGACAAGGACCAGTTCTTCATCGGCGGCGACTCGGC
Organism: Acidovorax sp.; assembly: GCF_034519795.1. Taxonomy (GTDB): domain Bacteria; phylum Pseudomonadota; class Gammaproteobacteria; order Burkholderiales; family Burkholderiaceae_C; genus Acidovorax. The sequence goes on along the minus strand of NZ_JAXHOB010000027.1, from coordinate 72,526 downwards.
GGGCGGCAACCTTTCGCTGTGCACGGCATTGCATTTTCGCGACCAGGGTCCAAGCCCGATCCGCGGCATGGTGCTCAACTACACGGGCTTCAGCACCGACCTGTACCAGGACTCGGTGGTGCGCTACGGCGCGGGCGACTACGGGCTGTCGCTGCACATGATGGTCTGGTTCTACCGCAACTACCTGGGCCGCAAGGAGGACTACACCGACCCGCGCATGAACCTGCTCGATGCCGACCTGCGCGGCATCCCGCCGGCCTTCCTGGTGATCACCGAGTGCGATCCGCTGTACGACGGCAACGTCGACATGGTGGCCAAGATGAAGGCCGAGGGCGTGGACGTGGATTTCAAGGTCTACAAGGGCACGGTGCACAGTTTTCTCGAAGCCGTCTCGGTGGCCGACGTCGCGGGCGTGGCCTTCGACGACACGGTGCGCTGGTTCCACCAGCACGCGTAAGGGGCCGCGCCATGTACACGCCCCCCGCCTATGCGGAAAAGGACGAGCCGCTGCTGCGTGCGCGCATGCGCGCGTGGAGCTTCGCCACCCTGGTGACCCATGGCGCGCAGGGGCTCAATGCCACGCACCTGCCGTTCCTGGTGGACGAGGAGGGCGGGCCGCACGGCCTGCTGACCACGCACCTGGCGCGTGGCAATGCGCAATACCATGACCTCAAGGCCGGCGCTCCGGCACTGGTCATTTTCCAGGGCCCGCACGCCTTCATCTCGCCGAGCTGGTATGCCAATCGGCTGACCTTCCCGACCTGGAACTACACCGCCATCCACGTGCAGGGCACGCCCGAAGTGGTGGAAGACGTGGCAGCGATCCATGCGGTGCTCACGCGCACCGTGGCCACCTACGACACGCCGCTGGGCGGTGAATGGACCTTTGAAGGCGTGCCCACTGACCATACCGCATCGCGCTTGCGCGCCATTGCAGCCGTGCGCATTCCCATCGCTCGCATCGAGGGCAAGATGAAGCTCAACCAGGACAAGTCCGTGGCCGACCGCCTGGGCGTGATCGCCGCGCTGGAGGCCCAGGGCGATGCGCAGAGCCTGGCCGTGGCGGCCCTGATCCGCCAGCAGCCGGACCTGGCGCCGGCCTGACGACCACTGCAAACCAGCACACCACCATGACCACCAACGAACCCGCGGCATCCCTGGATGCCGAAACCCAGACCCGGCGCGACCTTGCGGCACTGTACCGGCTCATTGCGCACTTTCGCATGACGGATCTGATCGACACGCACATCAGCGCGCGCATTCCGGGCACGCCGGACCACTTCCTCATCAACCGCTACGGCGTGCTGTTCCACGAGATGCGGCCCGAGGACCTGGTGAAGATCGACCCCAGTGGCGCGGCGGTGGAGGCCGGCGATGCGGCCGAGCGCGTGAATGCGGCGGGCTTCACCATCCACTCTGCCGTGCACATGGCACGCCATGACCTGGCCTGTGTGATCCACACGCACACGGCCGATGGCATTGCCGTGTCGTGCCAGGAGGAGGGGCTCCTGCCCATCACCCAGCATGCGCTCAAGTTCTATGGCCATATCGGCTACCACGCCTACGAGGGCATCGCCCTGGACCTGGAGGAGCGCGAGCGCCTGGTGGCCAGCCTGGGCGCGCACCGCGTGATGATCCTGCGCAACCACGGCCTGCTGGCCGCGGGGCGCACCATCGCCGAAGCGTTCCTGAACATCTACTTCCTGGAGCGCGCCTGCCAGGCGCAGACCAAGGCCCTCGCGGGCGGCCGCACCATCACCTACCCGCCGGTGGCGGTGTGCGAGCGCACGGCAGCGCAGTTCAACCGCGAAGAGGGGCTGTCCCACGCGCAGATGGCCTGGGAGTCGGCGCTGCGCCTGATCGCCTGATCCCGCAACCTACCGGGCGAGCAGCCCGGTGTCCTTCAGGGTGTCCACCAGCCCCTGGGTGAACAGCTCGTAACCGGCTGCGTTGGCGTGGATGTTGTCCGAGCGCAGCTTGGCGTCGGCCAGCACGCCGGACCATCCCTTGCGGTGCAGGGGGACTTCCAACTCCTTGGCGATGTCTTCGAACATCGCATGGTCGCTCAACTGGCCCAGGGTGGCCAGGATCGTGAGCTCGGGTATCGCCACCAGCAGCACCTGCGCGCCGCCGGCCTTCGCGTCGGCGCAGATCCTGTGCACGTTGGTGCGCGTGGCGCTGGCGCTCTGGCGGCGCAGGAAGTCGTTGCCGCCGATGCTGACGATCACCAGGGCCGGTCGGTGCTGCTGGAGCAGCCCCGGCAGGCGCTGCAGGGCCCCGGCCGAGGTGTCGCCGGAGACGCCTGCGTTGACGACTTTCCACCCCGTCAGGCGCTGCAGCACGGCGGGGTAGGCGGTTTCGGCGGAGGCGCCCACGCCCGAGGTCAGCGAGTCGCCCAGCGCGAGCACGGTGGCCCCTGGCGGGATGGCCTGGGCGCGGGGCGGCTTGCGCCCGCAGCCGGCCAGCGGCACCAGGGCTGCCGTGAGCAAGCCCGCAGCCAGAATGCGTCGGCGCGCAAGGGTCTGCGCGGTCCTCACCGCAGCACCCCGAGCGCAAACGGCAGGCTCACCACCCCGAGCAGGGTGGACAGCGTCACCAGCCCCGCCACATAGGGGCCGTTGTAGCCCATGCGCGCGGCCAGCACGTAGCAGGTGCTGGCCGTGGGCAGGGCCGAGAAGGCCAGCAGCACGGTCGCCTGCACCGGGTTCAGTCCGAACAGGTGCGCCATGCCGAAGGCGATCACGGGCAGCACCAGGTGGCGTATGGCCAGCACCGAGATGCTCAGCGCCTTGCCGCGCGTGAGCAGGCCGAACTGCATGCCCGCGCCGGCGGCCATCAGGCCCAGGGCCAGCGAGGCGGCACTGATGCGCGTGACGGTGGGCTCGATCCAGCCGGGGATCTGGAAACCCAGCAGGTTGGCCGCCAGGCCCGAGAGCGTGGCCACGATCAGCGGGTTGCGCGCCAGCTCGCGCACGAAGCCATGCTCGCCCTGCCGCGCCATGGGCCACACGGCGGCCACGTTGAACAGCGGCACGCACACGCCGATCAGCACGGCGATCATGAGCAGGCCCTGCGCGCCCGCCAGCCGCTCGGCAATCGCCAGGCCGATGAAGGAGTTGAAGCGGAATGCGATCTGCGCGCTGGCCGCATGGTCGCGCAGGTCCAGCCGTTTGCCCAGCCAGGGCCAGTGCGGCAGGCTGTAGGCCAGGGCAATGCCGGCAATGCCGGTGAGCATGCCGGCGGCGATCAGGCCCGAGGCGGCGCCGATGTCCACCGGGCTCTTGACGATGGACTGGAACAGCAGCACCGGAAACAGCAGGTAGTACACCAGGCTTTCGACCGGCTGCCACACGGCGCGGTTCAGCGCGGTGAAGCGGCACACCAGATAACCGCACAGAATGAGGGAGAAATCGGGGAGCAGGAGCTGGGCGTAATTCACACTCCGAGAATACCCGAGACGCCGCACGGTCCACGGGTAAGCACCTATGTGAAATCCATAGGGCGGGATGGCTGCCATTGCGCATACCATCACCGCTGTCTGTCATCCCCCTCATGAAGGAGAAATCAATGCATCGTCGTCAATGGCTCGCGCTGACGCTGGTGGCCGCCGCAGGATCTGCGGCAGCCCAGGGCTACCCCAACAAGGTCATCAAACTGCAGGTGCCGTTCGCACCCGGTGGCACCACCGACATCATTGCGCGCGTGATCGCCGACCCGCTGGGCAAGGCCCTGGGCCAGAGCGTGATCGTCGAGAACAAGGCCGGTGGCGGCGGCATCGTGGGTGCCAGTGAAACCGCGCGCTCGGCGCCCGATGGCTATACCCTGGGCGTGGCCACGGTGTCCACCACGGCAGCCAACCCGGCCATCAACCCCAAGACGCCGTACAACCCGCTGACCGATTTCACGCCCATCATCAACATTGCGGCCACGCCCAACATCATTGCGGTGCACCCGAGCTTTCCCGCCAAAGACTACAAGGCCTTCGTGGCCGAACTCAAGAAGTCGCCCGGCAAGTACTCGTACTCGTCGTCGGGCACGGGCGGCATCGGCCACCTGCAGATGGAGCTGTACAAAAGCCTCTCGGGCACCTTCGTGACCCACATTCCCTACCGCGGCGCAGGCCCGGCGCTCAACGATACGGTGGCCGGTCAGGTACCGATGATCTTCGACAACCTGCCCTCGGCACTGCCCTTCATCAAGGAAAACCGCCTGGTGCCCATCGTGGTGGCGGCACCCCAGCGTGTGACCGCCCTGCCGAACGTGCCCACGTTCAAGGAAATGGGCCTGGAGCCCGTGAACCGCATGGCCTACTACGGCATCCTGGGCCCCAAGGGCCTGCCCAAGGACGTGGTGGACAAGGTCAACGCCGCCGTGCGCAAGGCCCTGGAAGACCCGGCCGTGAAAAAGCGCATCGAGGACACCGGCTCCATCGTGATCGGCAACACGCCCGAGCAGTTCGCCGAACAGATCAAAGCCGAGTTCGGCGTCTACAAGGACGTCGTGGCCAAGCAGAAGCTGGCGCTCGAATAAGCGCCCTTCGCGCTCGCCGAAAAGCCGCCCGTTGCTCCGGGTGGCTTTTTTACGTGCTATCGTTTTTACATGCTCACCGCCAGCCTGAACGCGATCGATACCTTTGTGGACGCCCTGTGGCTGGAGGACGGCCTTTCGCGCAACACCCTGGCCGCCTACCGGCGCGACCTCACGCTGTATGTACAGTGGCTGGCCGAGCACCATCCCGAACTGGCCCTGGATGGCACGGCCGAGCAGCACCTGCAGGGCTACTTCGTGGCACGGCATGAAAAGACCCGCGCGACCTCGGCCAACCGGCGCCTCACGGTGCTGCGGCGCTACTTCCACTGGGCACTGCGCGAGCGCCGCATCAGCGCCGACCCTACCGTGCGCCTGCAGGCAGCGCGCCAGCCCCTGCGCGTGCCCAAGACCCTGTCACAGGCGCAGGTGGAGGCCCTGCTCACCGCGCCCGACCCGGGCAACCCCCTGGGCCTGCGCGACCGCACCATGCTGGAGCTGATGTATGCCAGCGGCCTGCGCGTGACCGAGCTGGTCACGCTCAAGACCTTCCAACTGGGGCTCAACGAAGGCGTGCTGCGCGTCATGGGCAAGGGCAGCAAGGAGCGCCTGGTGCCCTTCGGCGAAGAGGCGCGCCGGTGGCTCGATCGCTACCTGGCCGAGGCGCGCAGCACCATCCTCGCGGGCCAGCAGACCGACGACCTGTTCGTGACCCAGCGCGGCGCGGGCATGACGCGGGTGATGTTCTGGGTCATCGTGAAGAAGTGGGCGGCCGTGGCCGGCATCACCACGCCGCTGTCGCCGCACACGCTGCGCCATGCCTTCGCCACCCACCTGCTCAACCACGGTGCCGACCTGCGCGTGGTGCAGCTGCTGCTCGGGCACGCCGACATTTCCACCACCACCATCTACACCCACGTGGCGCGCGAGCGGCTCAAGGCGCTGCATGCGCAGCACCATCCGCGCGGGTGATCGGGCCACAATCGCTCGAGATATTGAATCCAGAAAAAGGACTGAACATGGAATTCGACAACCATACCGTCAACCCCGGCCGGCGCGCTGCGCTGGGAGGGTTGGCCGGCAGTGCCGTGCTGCTGTTGGCGCCCGCCTTGGCGCATGCCCAGGCGCCCGCCTGGCCGACGCGGCCCGTGCGCATCGTCGTGGCCTACCCTGCGGGTGGCGTGAGCGATGTGGTGGCGCGGCTGCTGGCCGACAAGCTGGCGGGCCCGCTGGGCCAGCCCGTGGTGATCGAGAACAAGGCCGGTGCCAGCGGCAGCATCGGCCTGGATGCCGTGGCCAAGGCGACGGACGGGCACACCCTGGGCTTTGCCGCCATCAGTCCGCTGGCGCTGAACCCGCACCTGGGCGCATCGCCGTTCGATCCGGCCAAGGACATCGTGCCCGTGGCCACCGTGATGTACTCGCCCGTGCTGCTGCTGGGCACGCCGGCCAGCACTGCGCGCGATTTCCGCGACCTGCTGGCACAGGCCAAGGCAAAGCCGGGCAGCATCCGTTGGGCCACCTCGGGCCAGGCATCGCTGGGCCACATCATGCTGGAGCAGGTCATGCACACCGCGGGGGTGCAGATGACGCACATCCCCTACAAGGGCGGCGGCCAGCAGATGAACGACGCGCTCAGCGGGCAGTTCGAGATCCTCTCCACCAACGCCGGGCCGGCCGTGCTGCAGCACATCAAGGCCGGCAAGCTCAAGGCCCTGGCCGTGGGTGCCCCGGACCGGCTCGATACCCTGCCCGAGGTGCCCACCCTGGCCGAGCTGGGCCAGGGCGCGGCCAATCTGTCTTCGCTGTTCGGGGTATTTGCCCCGGCGGGCATGCCGGCCGCCGTGGTGGCCCGGCTCAATGCCGAGATCAACAAGGTGTTGGCCCTGCCCGACGTGCGCGCCAAGCTCGACGCCTCCGACAACGTGCCCCTGGGCGGCACGGCGGCGGATTTCGGCAAGCGCATCGCCGCCGAGTCCGAGGCCAACCTGCGCATCATCCGCGCGGCGGGCATCAAAGGGCAGTAAGCGCCCGAAGAATGCAAAAGGGGAGCCATTGGCTCCCCCTTGTCGCATGGTGCGGTCGGTGCGCGGTCAGTCTGCGTTCAGGCTTTCGGCCCAGGTCAGCGCCTGCAGGTGGGCCCAGTTGACCTGGCGGTTGGACAGGTGCAGGGCCTCGGCCGTGCGCGCAAACACCACCTCGTCGCCGCTCTCGCAGGCCTTGGTCAGCTCCAGGAAAGGGGCGAACACGCCGGTGTTGTGCAGCAGCGCGTCGGTCACGGGCTGGGGCAGGGCCACGGATTCGAGGGCCTTCTCGATGGGCACGTTGAGCATGGTGTCCAGCAGCGAGAACACGCCCACCACGAAGGCGTTGTCGCATTCTTCGGGCGGCAGCAGTTCGGTGGCCAGCAGCTCCATCAGGCGGCCGCGCACCACGGCGGTCTGGCCCACGGCCGGCGGCGAGCCATCGGCGCGCGAGGTGGTCATGAGCAGCGCCGCCCAGCGGAACAGCTTCTTGAGGCCCAGGATCATCACCGCGTGCCGGAACGAGGTGATCTCGCACGACAGGCCGAAGCCCGAGGAATTGATGAACCGCAGCAGGTTGAAGGACAGCGTGGGGTCCTTCTTGAGCAGGTCTTCGATCTCGGCCGTGCTGGCCTGTTTGCGCACCAGGTTGATGAGCTGGATGATGGTGGCCTGCGAGGGCCGGATGGTCGTGGCCTTGACCAGCGAGGGCTTGGCGAACCAGAAGCCCTGGAACAGCTTCACGCCCAGGTCGAGCATCATCTTGAACTGCTCGGGCGTCTCCACCTTTTCGGCCACCAGCGTGGCCTTGGCGTAGTTGCCGGCAAACTTGACCAGGGGCCCTGCCAGCTCGGGCTTGAAGGCCTGCATGTCGAGCTTGATGTAGGCTGCCAGCGGCATCCAGCTGGCATAGGCACGGCGCAGGGCATGCTGGTTGAACGCCAGGCGAAAGCCGCGGGCGCGCAGCGATTCGAGCACGGGCACGCGGCCGTCGATCTCTTCCTGGGTGGCGCCGTCGGGCAGCGGTGGCACTTCGAGCACCACCTTCTCGGGATGGATCAACTCCAGGTGGCCGCCGGCCAGACTGTCGTGCGTGCAGTTGATGAAGACGGTCTTCTTGCCCACCAGGGCTTCGGTGCCCGCATAGGACAGCGCGTTGAACAGCAGTGCGGCATCGCTGGCCGCCGTGTGCGAGGCGCTGGCCGTGGAGCGGTCGAACAGCTCGTAGCCATACACGGCGCGGTGCTGGTCCACGATGGGCTGGCGCGCGATGATGGCCAGGTTGCTGTCTTCGACGTTCTCCTGGGTCAGGTCGACTTCGGAGGCGGCTTGTTCAGGGGTGGTCGACATGGAGCGCTTGGAATGAAAGTAGGCGAGGAGGTTCTGTGCCAGATTCTAGACCCCCTGCAGCAATCTCCCTGTATGCAAAATGCACGCCATGGTGCGGCAGGGTCAATCCTCGGTGAGCTGGTCGGCCCAGGCCAGGGCCTGCAGGTGGGCCAGGTTGATCTGCTGGCTGGACAGGTGCAGGGTGCCCGCAGCGCGGTGGAATATGGCGTCGTCGCTGGATTCGCAGGCCTCGGCCAGGTTCAGCAGGTCGCCCAGGAAGCCCTCGCGGCGCAGCAGCGCGGCCGCGGAGGCCTCGGGCACGTTGAGCAGGCCGATGGCCGACTCCATGGGGATGGACAGCATCACGTCCAGCAGCGAGAAGATGCCCACGACGAAGGCCTGGTCGGCCTCGTCGGGCGGCAGCGTCTCCAGCGCCAGCAGTTCCATCAGGCGCCCACGCACCACGGCGGTCTGGCCCACGGACGAGGGTGCGCCGCTGGTGCGCGAGGCCGTGAGCAGCAGGGCCGCCCAGCGGAAGAGCTTTTTCAGGCCCATGAGCATCACCGCCTGGCGGAAGGAGGTGATCTCGCGGTTCATGCCGAAGCCGGCCGAATTGATCAGGCGCATGAGGTTGAAGGCCAGGCCCGCATCCTTCTTGAGCACTTCCTCGATCTCGTCGGTGCTGGCCTGCTGGCGCACCAGGTTGATCAGCTGGATGATGCTGCTTTGCGCGGGCGTGAGCAGTTTCGCCTCGACCAGCGCCGGGCGGGCGAACCAGTAGCCCTGGAACAGCTGCACGCCCTGGGTGGAGACCATGTCGTACTGCTGGGCGGTTTCCACCTTCTCGGCGATGAGCTCGGCCTGGGAGTGGCGCCCGGCATAGCTGATCAGCACCGCCAACTGGTCGGCCGCCAGCACCGACAGGTCGAGCTTGATGTAGTCGGCCAGCGGCAGCCAGGGCGCATAGGTCGACTGCAGCACCGTGTGGTTGAACGCCAGGTGAAAGCCGCGGTCGCGCAGGCCGGTGAGGATGGGCAGGCGTGCCTGCACCTCGTCGGCGGCCGCGTGGCCCAGGGGCGGGATCTCCAGCACCACCTTGTCGGGGTCCAGCAGTTCCAGGTGGCCGCCCGAGAGGCTCTCGTGCGTGCAATTCACGAAGATCAGCTTCTTGCCCACGAGTTCTTCGGTGCCCGCATGCGAGAGGGCATTGAAGATCAGGATCACGTCGCTGGCCGCCGTGTGGGAGGCTTCGGTGCGCGAGCGGTTGAACAGCTCGTAGCCGACCACGATCTGCTGGCCATTGACGATGGCCTGGCGCGCGATCATTGCCACGGGAGACTGGCCAGGTGCAAAGCTGGCGGGGTAGGTGGTTCCATTGGCAGGGTGGGAGGGCATGGATCGTGGTGGCGTTGGCGGAACATGGTGGGGCGAAGGGCGCGAGGCATTGTAGGGAAGTTCGGGTGTCCGAGCAGTCCGCTCAGCCCTGCTGGAGCCATTGCAGCTCGGTGTCGGTGAAACCGGCGGCGCGGCGGGCGGCATCGTTGAACGGCGGCTTCAGGCGCGGTGCCTCGTACCGGCGCGCCAGCACGCTGTAGTGCGCCTCGGGCTCCAGCCCCTGGCGCGTGCACAGCCAGCGGTACCAGTGGTTGCCGATGGCGACATGGCCCACTTCGTCGCGCAGGATGATCTCGAGAATGTCCACGGCGGCCAGCGCATCGGGCGTGCCCACCTGGCGCAGCTTGCGCTGGATCTGCGGGGTGGCGTCCAGGCCGCGTGCCTCCATCGTGCGCGGCACCAGGGCCATGCGCGCCACGACGTCGTCCTGCGTCTTCTCGCACATGGTCCACTGGCCCTGGTGGGCCGGGAAGTCGCCATAGTCATGGCCGTGCGTGCGCAGGTGCGCGCGCAGCAGGTTGAAGTGGGTGGCCTCCTCGGCCGCCACGCGCAGCCAGTCCAGGTAGTAGGCGCCGGGCATGCCATCGAAGCGCCAGATGGCGTCGAGCGCCAGGTTGATGGCGTTGAACTCGATGTGGGCGATGGCGTGCAGCAAGATGGCCCGGCCTTCGGGCGTGGCGGGGGAGCGGCGGGCCAGCTCGGTATGCCGCAGCAGCGCCGGGCGCTCCGGGCGGCCGGGCAGAACGCCCGGGTCCGCAGGGCCTTCAGGGGCTTTGTCTGCTATTGAAAGCTGAGCAGCCTGTGCGTGCAGGCTGAGCGACTGCGCCGCTTTTTGTTCGGGGTCCGCAAGGCACAAGACCTGCAGTGCACGTTGGCGTAGCTCCATCCTTACAATTCTAGGCCCTGCCATCCGCAACGCCGCAAACGCTTTGTAACCATTGGCAGGCCCCGATGCGGGCAACATTTTCTTTTCTGTCTGGAGTCTGCGGTATGGCGATTTACGAACTCGATGGTGCGATCCCCCAGGTGGCCGCTTCGGCCTGGGTGGCCGACAGCGCCCAGGTCATCGGCAATGTGGTGCTGGGCGAGGACGCGAGCGTCTGGTTCGGCACCGTGGTGCGCGGCGACACGGAAAGCATCACCATCGGCGCGGGCTCCAACATCCAGGACGCCAGCGTGCTGCACGCCGACATCGGCAAGCCGCTGGTGGTGGGCGAGCGCGTGACGGTGGGCCACCAGGTCATGCTGCACGGCTGCACCATCGGCGACGAGTCGCTGATCGGCATCGGCGCCATCGTGCTCAACGGCGCCAAGATCGGCAAGCACTGCCTGGTGGGTGCTGGCGCGCTGGTGACCGAGGGCAAGGAGTTCCCCGATGGCTCCATGATCATCGGCAGCCCCGCCAAGGCGGTGCGCGAACTCAGCCCCGAGCAGATCGAGGGCCTGCGCCAGAGCGCGCAGCATTACATCGACAATGCTCGCCGCTTCCAGAGCGGCCTGCACCGGGTGGGCTGATCCTTGGCTGCACCCCGACTTTTCAACGGAACCCCCCCGCGTGTCTGAACTTCACAAATTCCTCTTCGATGGCCTGCCCGTGCGCGGCATGCTCGTGCGCCTGACCGACGCCTGGACCGACATCCTGCGCCGGCGCGCCGGCAATTCGGCCACCGGCGCCTACGCCGCCCCGGTCACCGAGCTGCTCGGCGAGATGGCGGCGGCGGGCGTGTTGATGCAGTCGAACATCAAGTTCAATGGCGCGCTGGTGCTGCAGGTGTTCGGCGACGGGCCGGTGAAGCTGGCCGTGGCCGAGGTGCAGTCCGACCTGTCCCTGCGCGCCACCGCCACGGTCACCAGCGAGGTGCCGGCCGATGCGCGCCTGAGCCAGATGGTCAATGTAGCCGGCGGCGGGCGCTGCGCCATCACCCTGGACCCCAAGAACCGCCACCCCGGCCAGCAGCCCTACCAGGGCGTGGTGCCGCTGCACGGCGACCACCATGAAAAGCTCGAACGCCTGTCGGACGTGCTGCAGCACTACATGCTGCAGTCCGAGCAGCTCGACACCGTGCTGGTGCTGGGCGCCAACGAGACGGTGGCCGCCGGCCTGCTGATCCAGCGCATGCCCATCAAGGGCGAGGGCAATCTGGCCGCCGGCCTCACGCACCGTGAGAACGAAGACCAGATCGGCCACAACGAAGACTACAACCGCATCGCCCACCTGGCCGCCAGCCTGACGCGTGAGGAACTGCTGAGCCTGGACGTGGACACCATCCTGCGCCGCCTGTTCTGGGAGGAAAAGTTGGTGCGCTTCACGCCCCAGGAGGGCGAGACGGGCCCGCGCTTTGCGTGCACCTGCAGCCGCGAGCGCGTGGGCAACATGCTGCGCAACCTGGGCGCGGCGGAGTCCGAGAGCATTCTGGCCGAGCGCGGCGAGATCGAGGTGGGCTGCGAGTTCTGTGGCCAGCAGTACCGCTTCGATGCGGTGGATGCGGCGCAGATCTTCGTGGAGCCGGCCATCATCCAGCCGCCGGCACCCACGGGCATGCAGTAGCGCCACCGGCCCCATACCGGGTGGGGCGGGCCATCTGACCATCGTTGACAATCGCCGCCGGCACGCACGGCGCGGCGGCTCTACCATCAAGGCCTGTAACAAAGGGCTGTCATGGGGTTTCTGAGTCGCGTCATGGGCATAGGTGCCCGCCACAGGGGGGTGCCGCCACTGGCCTTGTACGAGAGTTCGCTCGCGCAGGATTCCCGGCGTGCCGATACCGTGCTGGCCGTGCTCGACCTGGACGCCGCCATCAACGCCCATGAGCGCTGGAAAGAGCGGCTGATGGACTACCTCGAAGGCCGCTCCGCCAAGGGGCTGGACCCGGCCATGGTGCGCCGCACCGACCAGGACGCCCTGGGCCGCTGGCTGCACGGCGTGGGTGCCGAATTGCTGGGCGACCGCCCGGCCTTCACCTTGCTGGTGGCGCGCCACGAGTATTTCCACGAACAGGCCGCCACCATCGTCGAGCTGGCGCAGCAGGGCGAATGGCCGCGCGTGGTGCAGGTGCTCAATGGCGGCTACCGCCACGGCTCCAGCCAGGTGGTGCTGCTGCTCAAGGAGCTCAAGCGCAGCCTGGCGCAGGAGGCCGGGTCAGCGCAGTGAACAGCCGGTGCTCGCACACCGGGTCGCTGCATTTTTCGCACCCATAGGCGCGCAGGCGGGCCGCGCGGGATTCGCTGGCCCGCACGGCCTCGCTTTCAGGCATGCCCAGCACGGACCCCAGCGCACGCAAGGCGCTGGCCAGGCGCGCCGGCCCTGTTCCATACACCACCCGGTAGCCGACTCCCGCCGCATTGAGCGCCGCGCGCAACTGCGCGTCGGCCGCTTGCCGTTCGGGCTGCTGGCCTTGCGGGCAGGGCAGGTCCAGGCCCATCAGCAGCGCCATGGAGGCGGTCCGGTCCAGAGCGGAGAAGTCCGCCAGCACGGTCAGCGTGACGGGTGTGGGGGAGGGCGTGGCGGCCAGGTGCGCCGCGAGGGCGTCGGCCAGATCCTGTGCGCCGGTGCCGGGCGCGCCCAGCAGCACGATCTTCAAAGGCACGAGAGGGGGCCGTGAGAGGGCGCTGACACCGCTCAGCGCGGCGTGAACTGCACGTAGATTTCGTTGGGCCTGACCATGCCCAACTCGCTGCGCGCCTTTTCCTCGACCATGTCCAGGCCCTCCTTGAGGTCGTGCACCTCGGAGGTCAGGCGCTCGTTGGCCTGCTGGGCCTGGGCGTTGGCGGCCTTTTGCACGTCGATCTGGCGCTGCATTGCATTCACGCGCGGCAGGCTGCCACGCCCCAGCCACAGCTGGGCGTGCACGGCTGCCAGCAGGGCCAGCAGCACGACGGGAACGAGGCGGTTGACCATGGTCCGCTAGCTTAGCAGCCGGGCGCCATCGGGAATGCGCCGCTCCTGGAAAGGAGCGGGCGCTTCGCAGGCGCGCAGACCGGCATGCTGCAGCCCGGCCTCAGCGCAGGTTGTAGAAGGCAGCGCGGCCAGGGTAGTGCGCGATGTCGCCCAGGTCTTCTTCGATGCGCAGCAACTGGTTGTACTTGGCGATGCGGTCCGAGCGCGACAGCGAGCCGGTCTTGATCTGGCCGGCATTGGTGCCCACCGCGATGTCGGCAATGGTGCTGTCTTCGGTTTCGCCCGAGCGGTGCGAGATCACGGCGGTGTAGCCGGCGCGCTTGGCCATCTCGATGGCGGCAAAGGTCTCGGTCAGCGTGCCGATCTGGTTGATCTTGATCAGGATCGAGTTGGCGATCTGCTTGTCGATGCCTTCCTTGAGGATCTTGGTGTTGGTGACGAACAGGTCGTCGCCCACCAGCTGCACGTTCTTGCCCAGGCGCTCGGTCAGGATCTTCCAGCCGTCCCAGTCGCCTTCATGCATGCCGTCTTCGATGCTGATGATGGGGTACTTGTCACACCACGATGCCAGCATGTCGGTCCATTGCGTGGCCGTCAGCTTCAGGCCGCCTTCGCCTTCGAGCACGTAGTGGCCGTCCTTGTAGAACTCGCTGGCCGCGCAATCGAGGCCCAGGGCGATCTGCTCGCCCGCCGTGTAGCCCGCGGCTTCGATGGCCTGCAGGATCAGCACGATGGCCGCTTCATGGTTCTCGACGCTGGGGGCAAACCCGCCTTCGTCGCCCACGGCGGTGCTGATGCCCTTGTCGTGCAGGATCTTCTTCAGGGCGTGGAACACTTCGGCACCCCAGCGCAGGGCTTCGCGGAAGGTGGGGGCGCCCACGGGGATGATCATGAACTCCTGCAGGTCCAGGCTGTTGTTGGCGTGCGCGCCGCCGTTGATCACGTTCATCATGGGCACGGGCAACTGCATGCTGCCCATGCCGCCCAGGTAGCGGTACAGCGGCAGGCCCGATTCCTCAGCGGCAGCGCGGGCCACGGCCATCGAGACGGCCAGCATGGCGTTGGCGCCCAGGCGGCCCTTGTTGTCGGTGCCATCGAGGTCGATCAGCGTCTTGTCCAGGAAGGCCTGCTCGGAAGCGTCCAGGCCGAGCACGGCCTCGGAGATCTCGGTGTTGATGTGTTCCACCGCCTTGAGCACGCCTTTGCCCAGGTAGCGGCTCTTGTCGCCGTCGCGCAGCTCGATGGCTTCGCGGCTGCCGGTGGACGCGCCCGACGGCACGGCCGCACGGCCCATCACGCCCGACTCCAGCAGCACGTCGCATTCGACGGTGGGGTTGCCGCGGCTGTCCAGCACTTCGCGGCCTACGATGTCAACAATGGCACTCATGATCTTCCTTGAGGGTTTTTGAAATTCATCCGGACGGGCAGGGAGGAGGGGCAAACCACCTGCGGTGCCTGGCGCCGCCGCGCGTCGGTCGCGATTCTATGCTACCGATTTGATAGTGTTCGGGGCAGGTGCGGTACGTACCGGGTACGTATTGCGGCCTGCGGTGGCTATACGCCTTCCACGCAGACCATGCGCATGATGGCAGCGCCCTCACGCGCGGCCTTGGCCTTCTGGTACTCGGGCGTGTCGTAAAAAGCGCGGGCCGCCTCGAAGCTCGGGAACTTGAGGATCACAGTGCGGCCGGGGTTCCAGTCGCCTTCCAGCACCTCGACCTTGCCGCCGCGCACGCAGACCTCGGCGCCATGGGCCTGCATGGCGATGGTGCTCCACTTGCGGTACTCCTCGTACTGCGTGGGATTGGTGACGGTGACGGATGCGATGACGTAACCACTGCTCATGTCTTCAGGCTCCAAAGTTGTTTTCGAGAAAACCGTTCTTCTTGGTGATGCCGTCCAGGGCCACCAGCGTCTCCAGCAGCGCCTTCATGTGCTTGAGGGGCACGGCGTTGGGCCCGTCGGACAGGGCGTTGGCCGGGTCCGGGTGGGTTTCCATGAACAGGCCGGCCACACCCACGGCCACGGCGGCACGCGCCAGCACCGGCACCATCTCGCGCTGGCCGCCGCTGCTGGTGCCGTTGCCGCCTGGCAACTGCACCGAGTGCGTGGCGTCGAACACCACCGGGGCATTGGTCTCGCGCATGATGGACAGGCTGCGCATGTCCGACACCAGGTTGTTGTAGCCGAAGCTCGCGCCGCGCTCGCAGGCCATGAAGCTGTCTTCGGGCAGGCCCGCGTCACGGGCGGCAGCGCGGGCCTTGTCGATCACGTTCTTCATGTCGTGCGGCGCAAGGAACTGGCCCTTCTTGATGTTCACCGGCTTGCCCGACTGCGCCACGGCGCGGATGAAGTCGGTCTGGCGGCACAGGAAGGCCGGCGTCTGCAGCACGTCGACCACCTTGGCGGCTTCGGTGATGTCGTCCTCGGTGTGCACGTCGGTGAGCACCGGAACGGAGAGGTCCTTGCGGATCTTGGCCAGGATCTCCAGGCCCTTGTCGCGGCCGGGGCCGCGAAAGCTGGTGCCCGAAGACCGGTTGGCCTTGTCGAAGCTGCTCTTGAAGATGAAGGGGATGCCCAGGGCACCCGTGATCTCCTTGAGCTGGCCGGCCACGTCCATCTGCAGTTGCTCGGACTCGATCACGCAGGGGCCCGCGATGAGGAAGAAGCGGTGTTCGAGGCCGACGTCAAAGCCGCAGAGTTTCATGGCAGGGTCTCTTCTTTTTGGGGTGGGTTGCGCCGATCAGGCCGCCAAGGCGGGCTGCTGCAGGCTCTTTTGGTGCTCCACCGCCGCCTTGATGAAGGCGTTGAACAGCGGGTGGCCGTTCCAGGGGGTGGACTTGAACTCGGGGTGGAACTGCACGCCGATGAACCAGGGGTGCACGCTCTTGGGCAGCTCGACGATCTCGGTGAGCTGCTCGCGCTGCGTCAGTGCCGAGATCACCAGGCCCGCCTTGCGCAGCTGGTCCAGGTAGTTCACGTTGGCTTCGTAGCGGTGGCGGTGGCGCTCGGTCACGATGTTGCCGTAGATCTCGTGCGCCAGCGTGCCGGCCGAGACGTCCGAGCTCTGCGCGCCCAGGCGCATGGTGCCGCCCAGGTCGGAGTTCTCGTCGCGCTGCTTGATGGTGCCGTCGGCGTCCTTCCACTCGGTGATCAGGGCGATCACGGGGTGGGGCGTGGCGGGCTCGAACTCGGTGCTGTTGGCGTCCTTGAGGCCGGCCACATGGCGCGCGTACTCGATGGTCGCGACCTGCATCCCCAGGCAGATGCCCAGGTAGGGCACGCGCTGCTCGCGGGCAAAGCGGGCGGTGCTGATCTTGCCTTCCACGCCGCGCGCGCCAAAGCCGCCGGGCACCAGGATGGCGTCGTACTTGGCCAGCTTCTCGGCCGCATCGGCGGCGTTGATGGTCTCGGAGTCCACATGCTCGATCTTCACGCGCACGTGGTTCTTCATGCCGGCGTGGCGCAGCGCCTCGTTCACCGACTTGTAGCTGTCCGACAGGTCCACGTACTTGCCCACCATGGCAATGGTGACCTCGCCCTGCGGGTGCTCGGTCTCGTACACCAATTGGTCCCAGCGCTTCAAGCTGGTGGGCGGCGTGTTCAGGCGCAGCTTGTCGCAGATCAGGCCATCGAGGCCCTGCTCGTGCAGCATGCGCGGCACCTTGTAGATGGTGTCCACGTCCCACATGCTGATCACGCCCCACTCGGGCACGTTGGTGAACAGCGAGATCTTGGCGCGCTCATCCTCGGGCATGCGGCGGTCGGCGCGGCACAGCAGCGCGTCGGGCTGGATACCGATCTTGCGCAGCTCCTGAACGGTGTGCTGGGTGGGCTTGGTCTTGAGCTCGCCGGCCGCAGCGATCCACGGCACATAGGTCAGGTGCACGAAGGCGGCGTTGTTCGGGCCGAGCTTCAGGCTCAGCTGGCGCACGGCTTCGAGGAAGGGCAGGGACTCGATGTCGCCCACGGTGCCGCCGACTTCCACGATGGCCACGTCCACGGCGTCATCGGTGCCGACGCCGGCGCCGCGCTTGATGTACTCCTGGATTTCGTTGGTGACGTGCGGAATCACCTGCACGGTCTTGCCCAGGTAATCGCCCCTGCGCTCCTTTTCCAGCACGCTCTGGTAGATGCGGCCGGTCGTGAAGTTGTTGGTCTTTTTCATGCGCGTTTCGATGAAACGCTCATAGTGACCCAGGTCGAGATCGGTTTCGGCGCCATCGTCCGTGACGAACACTTCGCCATGCTGGAACGGTGACATGGTGCCCGGATCCACGTTGATGTACGGGTCGAGCTTGATGAGGGTGACTTTGAGGCCCCGCGATTCGAGGATCGCGGCAAGGGAGGCTGAGGCGATTCCCTTGCCCAGGGAAGACACCACACCGCCGGTGACGAAGACAAATTTGGTCATGTCTTTTTTGGTGGTGGGAAATTGGGATTATAGATGCCCGCCCGGCCTGGGCCCCGGCCATGGTCTTTTCACGGGGCCTGCTGCAGTGCCATCGGGCTGCCCGCAGGCGCTTGCGGCCCCGTCTGCTAAATTCGCGCCCATGAATGAGCTTGCTGGCAAACACATTGTTCTGGGACTGAGCGGAGGCGTGGCTTGCTACAAGTCGGCCGACTTGTGCCGTCAGCTGATCAAGGAGGGCGCCACCGTGCAGGTGGTGATGACCGAGGCGGCCGCGC
Organism: Acidovorax sp.; assembly: GCF_034519795.1. Classification (GTDB taxonomy): domain Bacteria; phylum Pseudomonadota; class Gammaproteobacteria; order Burkholderiales; family Burkholderiaceae_C; genus Acidovorax. The sequence goes on along the minus strand of NZ_JAXHOB010000027.1, from coordinate 54,664 downwards.
AGTTCATCACGCCGGTGACCATGCAGGCCCTGTCGGGGCGGCCCGTGTATGGCTCGCAGTGGGATGCACGCGAGCCCAACAACATGCCCCACATCAACCTGAGCCGCGAGGCCGACGCCATCCTGATCGCGCCCTGCAGCGCTGACTTGATCGCCCGCCTGGTGCAGGGCCGCTCCGACGAACTCCTGAGCCTGCTGTGCCTGGCGCGCCCCATGGACAGCGTGCCCCTGCTGCTGGCCCCGGCCATGAACCGCGAGATGTGGGCCCACCCCGCCACCCAGCGCAACCTGGCCCAGGTCGCCCAGGACGGTGCGCGCGTGCTCGGCGTAGGCAACGGCGACCAGGCCTGTGGCGAGACGGGCGACGGCCGCATGCTGGAGCCGCTGGAGCTGCTCGACGAACTGATCGCCTTTTTCGCGCCCAAGCCCCTGGCGGGGCGCAAGGTGCTGATCACGGCCGGCCCGACCTTCGAGGCCATCGACCCCGTGCGCGGCATCACCAACCTGTCGAGCGGCAAGATGGGCTTTGCCATCGCCCGCGCCGCGCGCGAAGCCGGTGCCGAGGTGACCCTGGTGGCCGGGCCCGTGCAACTGCCCACGCCGCGCGGCGTGCAGCGGGTCAACGTGCAGTCGGCCCAGCAGATGCTGGCCGCAGTGCAGGGGCTGGCGCCCGCGTCCTCGGTGTTCATCGCCACGGCGGCCGTGGCCGACTGGCGTCCGGCCACGCAGGCCGGCGAGAAGATCAAGAAGGACGGCTCGGGCCAGACCCCGACGCTGGCCTTCGTGGAGAACCCCGACATCCTGGCCACCGTGGCCCAGTTGCCCCAGGCGCAGTCGGGCCAACTCTATTGCGTGGGTTTTGCGGCAGAAAGCCACGACCTGCTGGCCCATGCCACGGCCAAGCGGCTGCGCAAGAAAATTCCGCTGCTGGTGGGCAATATCGGCCCCGCCACCTTCGGCCAGGACGACAATGCCCTGTTGCTGGTGGACGAGCATGGCCACCGCGAACTGCCCTTGGCGTCCAAGCGCTCACTGGCGCAGCGCCTTGTGACCGAGGTGGCTGCGAGGCTGCCCGCGCGGCGCAGCTGACGGTTTTTGCTCCTTTTCTTGACCCCTGCGGGGAGGCCCTATGACGATGCACTCGATCAAGCCCGAATGGGACACCCCGCCCAACGGCGACTTTGCCAGCTATGTGGAGCGCTTGAGCGCCTCACAGGCGCTGCAGTCGGGGCGGGCGCAGGCGGCCCATTCCGCGCAGGTCACGCAGCAGCATGCTTTGCCCGGCAGCGTGGCCCCCGGGTCTGCACAGGCCGCCGCCCGCCAGGGTGGCGCCAGCCCGGCGCCGCTGGCCGCGGCCTTGCCGCCCGATCTGCTGAAGGTGGTGGCGCCCTTCGTCGGCCTGGTGCGCATCGCCCGCACCCTGCTGGCCGTGATCGCGGCGGTGCATGCCCTCACGCTGCTGATGGCGGGCCAGGGCTCGTGGTTCGGGCTGGCGGTGATGGCCGGCCTGTGGTGGTTCATGGGCATCGTGGCCAATGCCGCGTCGGCAGGCGCCGTGGTGGTGCCGCCCGCGGCCGTGAAGGAGCGCCAGCGGCAAGCCGCCCAGCAGCGCAAGACAGGAAACAAGAAGTGAAGATCGACGTCAAGATTCTCGACCCGCGCATGGCGGACCAGTTGCCCACCTACGCCACCCCCGGCAGTGCGGGGCTCGATTTGCGGGCCTGCCTGGATGCCCCGCTCACCCTCGAACCCAATGCCTGGCAACTGGTGCCCACGGGCATCTCCATCTACCTCAAGGACCCCGGCTACGCCGCGCTGATCCTGCCGCGCTCGGGCCTGGGGCACAAGCACGGCATCGTGCTGGGCAACCTGGTGGGCCTGATCGACAGCGACTACCAGGGCCAGCTCATGGTGAGCGCCTGGAACCGCAGCAGCACGGCCTTCACGCTCGAGCCCATGGAGCGGCTGGCGCAACTGGTCATCGTGCCCGTGGTGCAGGCGCAGTTCAACGTGGTCAGCGAATTTCCCGCCAGCGAGCGCGGCGAGGGTGGCTACGGCTCCACCGGCAAGGCCTGAGCTTGCCCGGCCATTTGTAATCTTCTGAACAAACGCTTACGGGCGTCCCGTCAGGCTTCCTATGCTGTAGGTGGTGGCTGACGCAGCGTCCCGCTGCCGGATGGCGCCGGGAACCCTTGGCCGGTGCTCCAATCTCAACACGGTCGGGCAAGGGCCGCTGCGCTGCTGCAGTCGGTCGCCCGTCGAGATCCATTTTCAGGAGATTGCAATGAACAAGACGACCCGTATCGCCACGCTGACTGGCTCCCTCATCCTCATCGGGAGCCTGGCTGCCTGTGGCGCTCCCCCGCGCTCGCAGGAATACTACGCCGGCGGCGGCTACCAGACCCAGGCGCCGGTGTACTCGTCTTCCAACCCCGTGCCCACCGAGTTTGGCCGCGTGGCGAACATCGAGGTGATGCAGTCCCAGGGCCAGGGACGCACCTCGGGCGCCGGTGCCATCATCGGCGCCGTGGTCGGCGGTGTCATCGGCAACTCCATCGGTGGCGGCTCGGGCCGCGCCGCAGCCACGGCCGTAGGCGTGCTCGGCGGTGCGGTGGCGGGCAATGCCGTCGAGGGGCGCAACAACAGCGGGTACAGCCAGGCGTACCGGGTTTCCATCCAGCTGGACCACGGTGGCTACCGCGCCTATGACGTGCCGTCGCCCGGCGACCTGCGGGTAGGCGATCGCGTGCGCCTGTTCGACGGCCAGATCTCGCGCATCTGATCCGTTAAGCGGCCGCTCGCGCTGCGAGCAACGAACGGGCCCTCTGGAGGGCCCGTTGTCGTTCAGTGCAGCAGGTCGTTTCCGGGTGCCTGGGGCTGGACGCGGAAGAACCCGGTTCCCGCGCTGCCCTGGCCGATTTCGTCTTCGGTGGCCTCTCGCACCGACTGCACCGTGAGCTGCAGGCGCAATGCAATGCCGGCCAGCGGGTGGTTGCCGTCGAGCACCACATGCTCGGGGTAGATCTCGGCCACCGTGTACAGCACGTCGCGTGGCGCGTCGGGGTTGACGCCTTCGGGCAGGGCTGCGCCATCGAAGGTCATGCCTTCCTCGATTTCCGGTGGGAACAGCGAGCGCGGCTCCAGGAACAGCAATTGGTCGTTGAAGTCGCCAAACGCATCCTCGGGCTCCAGGTGCAGTGCCACCGAGGCACCGGCGCCGTGCCCCTGCAGGGCCTCCTCGATACGGGGCAGCAGGTCATCGCCCCCCACCAGGAACTCCACCGGCTCGTCGAGCACGTCGAGTTCCTCGCCCAGGGTGTCCTTGAGGATCCAGGTCAAAGCGACCACACATTGTTCGGTAATTTCCATAGGAGAATTGTCGCAGTTTGACCAACCGCCCTGCCAAGGGCCGCACAGTACCCATGGACGCCCACCAACCCCTGACCCTTCTGGGCGGACTCACCCCTGCCCAGTTCATGCGCCGCCACTGGCAAAAAAAGCCGCTGCTGGTGCGCCAGGCCATCCCGGGCTTCGTGCCGCCGGTGCAGCGCGCCGAGCTGTTCGACCTGGCCGGACAGGACGGCGTGGAGTCGCGCCTGGTGCAACAACTGCGGGGCGCCTGGAAGCTGCGCCAGGGGCCGCTCCCGCGCCGCGCGCTGCCCTCGCTCAAGCAGCCCGACTGGACGCTGCTGGTGCAGGGCGTGGACCTGCACCACCAGGGCGTGCACGCGCTGATGCAGCAGTTCCGCTTCGTGCCCGAGGCGCGCCTGGACGACCTCATGGTCAGCTACGCCAGTGACGGCGGCGGCGTGGGCCCGCACTTCGACAGCTACGACGTGTTCCTGCTGCAGGCCCATGGCCGGCGGCGCTGGCGCATCGGCCGCCAGAAGGACCTCACGCTCAAGGACGGCATAGCGCTCAAGGTGCTGGCGCAGTTCGAGCCCGAGGAGGAGTTCGTGCTCGAGCCCGGCGACATGCTCTACCTGCCGCCGCGCTATGCCCACGACGGCATTGCCGAGGGCGAGTGCATGACCTATTCCATCGGCTTTCGCGCACCGGCGCGGGCCGAGCTCGCCAACGAACTGCTGCTGCGCCTGACCGAAGAGGCCGAGGAGGGGGATGTCCCCCTGCTCTACCGCGACCCGCGCCAGGAGGCGGTGGAGCAGCCCGCAGCCATTCCCGCCGGCCTGCAGGACTTCGCGCGCGAGGCGCTGGCCCGGGCCCTGGCCGAACCGCTGGCGCTGGAGCGGGCCCTGGGCGAGTACCTGACCGAGCCCAAGCCCAGTGTCTGGTTCGATCCCGACGCATCCGGCGCCATGATCGAAGGGGTGGTGCTGGACCGCCGCACCCGCATGATGTACGACGCGCAGCATGTGTTCATCAACGGCGAGAGCTACCGCGCTGGCGGCCGCGACGCCACGCTGATGCGGCGCCTGGCCGACCACCGGCGCCTGACCGAGCGGGAGCTGGCGCGGGCCAGCGACGATGCGCTCGAACTGATATCGTCCTGGTGCGATGCGGGATGGGCCCATTCCGATACCGAGGAACCGCAGGAGGATTGACCGTGACGCAGGATCCGAGCACCCCACCGCCTGGCGTTTCGGCCGGCGAGCTGCCTTCGGGCCGGTTCGCCAGCCGCGAGACCTTCATTCAACTGGTGCGCGATGCGCTGGCGACGGCGGCGCGCGACGGCTGGGGCGAGATCGTGGTGAGCGACGCCAACTTCCATGACTGGCCACTGGGCGAACGGGCCGTGGTGGAGTCGCTGCAGAACTGGGCCCGCACCGGCCGGCGCTTCACCATGCTGGCCGGCTCCTACGACGAGGTGATCCGCCGCCATGCACGCTTCGTGCGCTGGCGTGGCACCTGGGACCACATCATCACCTGCCGGCGCGCCGGATCGGCCGATCCGCTGGGCATCCCCAGTGTGCTATGGTCGCCGCAATGGGTGATGCATCGCCTGGACCCCGAGCGCTGCGTGGGCATCACGGGGAGCGAGCCTGAGCGCCGGGTGCTGGTGCGTGAAACGCTCAACGACTGGGTGCACGGAAAAAGCGCACCGGGCTTCCCCGCCTCCACCCTGGGCCTGTAGGACAAACGCCCGACTTGGCGTTTTCGGGCCTTGCACCATATGAAGGCATGGTAAACCTTGCATTGGTGTTAGCCAGTATTGACTAAATGCCAATATAATCGGCGGCTGCGCCGAAATGGTGCTACTCAAGTGCACTGTGCCAATGCGCGAGGGCTTTTCAGGAGCCGGGCGCCGTGGCTTTTCAAGATTCTGTCTGTCTGTCCAACTAGGAAAAACCCAATGAAGAACTCTCTCGTTCTGGCCGCCCTGATCGCTGCTGCTGCCCTCGCCGCTTGCGGCAAGAAGGAAGAACCCGCTCCAGCACCAGCACCAGCACCTGTGGAAGCCCCCGCTCCTGCACCCGCTCCAGCCGCTTCCGAAGCCGCTCCCGCTGCCTCCGACGCTGCTCCTGCCGCTTCGGACGCCGCTGCTGCTGCCAACGCTGCTGCCACGGCCGCTACCGCTGCTGCCAGCGCTGCTTCCAACTAAGCACGCCTGAACCCTGGCCGCGCCCTGGCGCCGGCCTTTGGTTCGGAAGCCCGCCCTCGACAGAGTGCGGGCTTTTTTTTGCCTGTCGGCCGGAGGCGTTCAGAACAGCGAGGTGGGCAGGGGCGGCGGCGACAGGGGGCCGCAGGGCGCGGGCTGCTCGCCCACGGTCAGCCAGCCCGTCCCCTGGGCCTGGTCGGCCACCACGATGAGCTCGGGCGCCCACTGCAGCGCCCCCGCAAGCGCCTGCCGGGCCAGTTCGGGCGTGTTGTTGCGCGCGCTCAGGTGGGCCGCCACCACCCATTTGAGGCCGTCGTGCCGCACGGCCTGCACGATGGCGGCCGTGGCCTGGTTGGCCAGGTGGCCATAGGCCCCGCCCACGCGGCGCTTGAGGAAGGCCGGGTAGGCCGACGTGGCCAGCAGGTCGGGGTCGTGGTTGGCCTCGATGAACAGCGCGTGGCAGCCGGACACCTGCTGCAGCACGTGGGGCGTGGCATGGCCCAGGTCGGTGAGCAGGGCCAGGTCGTGGGCGCCGTCGGTGCAGCGCAGCTGCAGGGGCTCGCGCGCATCGTGCGGCACGGTGAAGGGCTGGAACGACAGCGGCCCCAGCTCGATGGCCTGCATGTCGTGGGCGAGCTGCAGCAGGCCGTCGAAATCCGGTGCGCCGATGGCCATGTGCGTGCCCTGGCTCATCCACACCGGAATGCGGTGGCGCAAGGCCAGCGTGTGCGTGCAGCCGATGTGGTCCGAATGCTCGTGGGTGATGAACACCCCGTCGATCTGCCCGATCTGCAGGCCGGCCACGGCCAGGCGGGTTTCGAGCTGGCGTATGCCCAGCCCGCAGTCGACCAGCAGCCGGCGCGTGTGCAGGCCGTCGCTGGCCTCCACGAGGGTGGCATTGCCGGCGCTGCCGCTGGCCAGGTTCTTCAAACGCAGCATCTTGAAATGCATTGCGCCTGGGCCCCACCCCGCAGGGTGGCGTCCAGGCGCAACAGGCAGGGTCTCGGTTGGGCTTACTTGAGCTCGTCCGCAATCACGCGCACGATGCGCTCGGCGTTGGCCGACGCTTCGGGCGTGCCGCCCTCGTTGAGCACCGACACGGTGGTCGATTCACCCTGGCTGCGCACGACGATGCGGTACTTGAGCGGCGGCACGGCATCCGGCGAGCGGCTGAACAGCTTGCCGAAGAAACCGGCCTCCTTCTTGTCGGCGTTGGGGGCCACATAGCGCACGAAGTACACGCCTTCGTTGCGGTTGCGGTCTTCCACGGTGAAGCCGGTGCGGTCCAGGGCCACGCCGACACGGCGCCAGGCGCGGTCGAAGCCTTCCTTCATCTGCACCACGGGCACGTTGTTCACCGTGGCCACGGTGGCCGATGGCGCCACGGGCGCGGCGGCGGTGGCCACGACGGCCTTCGATTGCTCCTGGGTCACGCCCAGCTTGACCATCAGGCGACGCAGGAATTCGGTTTCCAGCTCGGGGTCGGCCGCCCGGGGCTGCCAGACGGTCTGGTCCTTGGTGGTGTTGCTGTAGACCTCGACCATGCCGCGGTGCGTGATGTAGACCTCGGTGCCGCCAGCGGCATTGCGTTCCAGGCGGGTGCGGAAGCGGTCACGCTCGCCCGTGGAGTACAGCGAGTCGATGACCTTGCCCAGCGTCGAGCGGATCAGGTCCTGCGGCAGCTTGGCGCGGTTTTCGGCCCAGTCGGTTTCCATGATGCCCAGGTTGGCCTGGTCCAGGTCCAGCGTGAAGCCGTTTTCCAGCCAGAAGTCGCGCACGGGCTCCCACAGCTTGTCGGCGGGGCGGTCGATCACCAGCCAGCGCTTGTTGCCGTCGCGCTGGATGCGCACGTCGCCCAACTGGGCTGCGGCCGCATTGGCCGTGCCCGAAGGCTGGGCCGCCTGGCTGGCCTGCAGGGCTGCAGCCGACACGGCACCGCCCGGCACGTTGTAGCGCGAGTCGCGCGAGAGCTGCGTAAGGTCCGGGGGCACCTCCAGCGTGGAGCCCTTGGCGGCGCTCTTGTAGTCGATCTTGTCGCCTTCGAGGGCGGAGCAGGCAGACAGGGCCAGGGCGAGGGCCAGCAGGCCCGCTCGGGTAGTAACAGCGTTCACGCGTATGTCCTTGGAGTGTCAGGAGTCGGGCGCAGCCCGGGTTAGATCAGGCTGGCGGAGCGCAGGGCCGCCTCGACCACGGCTTCATTGGCCTGGGTCAGCGGGGTCATGGGCAGGCGCAGTGTGCCACCGCACAGGCCCATGCGGGCCACGGCCCACTTCACGGGAATGGGGTTGGCTTCGACGAAGAGCTGCTTGTGCAGGGGCATCAGCTGGAACTGGATTTCCATGGCGCGCTGCACGTTGCCGGCAATCGCCGCCATGCACAGCTCGTGCATCAGGCGCGGGGCCACGTTGGCCGTCACGCTCACGTTGCCATGGCCGCCGCACAGCATCAGGGCTACGGCGGTCGGGTCGTCGCCCGAGTAGATGCCGAAACCCTTGGGGGCTTCGCGGATCAGCCACTGCGCGCGCTCGATGTTGCCCGTGGCTTCCTTGATGCCGATGATGCCGGGCACCTGGGCCAGGCGCAGCACGGTGTCGTGCTGCATGTCGGCCACGGAGCGGCCGGGCACGTTGTACAGAATGGTGGGCAGGTCACCCACGGCTTCGGCGATGGCCTTGAAATGCTGGTACTGGCCCTCTTGCGTGGGCTTGTTGTAGTAGGGCACGACCTGCAGCTGCGTGTCGGCGCCGACCTTCTTGGCAAAGCGGGCCAGCTCGATGGCCTCGGCCGTGGAGTTGGCGCCGCAACCGGCCATGATGGGCACGCGCCTGGCGGCCTGCTCCACGGACACGCGGATGATCTCGCAGTGCTCCTCGACGTTCACCGTGGGCGACTCGCCTGTGGTGCCCACGACACCGATGCAGTCGGTGCCTTCGGCGATGTGCCAGTCGATCAGTTTGCGCAGCGCAGGGTAGTCGACGCTACCGTCCTCATGCAAGGGGGTGACGAGGGCGACGATGCTGCCAGTGAGTGGCACTAAGGAAGAGGTCATGTCCGCAGTGGTGAACGGGATAAAAGAGCATTCTAACTAGCCGGACTGGCCAGCAGATGTCTTGAGGGTGCCCCGGCCTGGGCAAGTTCCCTGGCGGCCGTGATGCGCTGCACGAAACGCGCGGGTTCTTCGAGGAAGCCGTCCTCGTAGGCCACGGTGCGCAGGCTGCTGCAGGCGGCCAGCAATTCACCGGGCTGCAGCAGGAATTCCGCTCGCGCGGGGCGGCCCACCGTTTCGTTACCGTGTGCAAAGGTCTCGTAAATCAGTACCCCACCCGGCGCCAGGCTGGCCAGCAGGGTGGGAAACAGCGGGCGCCACAGGTAGTTGGTGACCACCACGGCCCCGAATTGGCGCCCGGCGAAGGGCCAGGGGCCGCTTTCGATGTCGGCGCAGACCATCTCCCCGAACGGGGCTCCTGCGGCCACGGCCTCGGGGGATCGGTCCACCCCCACCACGGTGTGGCCCAGGCCGTGCAGCCAGCGCAGGTGGCGCCCGGCGCCGCAGGCCACGTCGAGCACGGTGCTGGCGGGCGCGATCAGGGCCGACCAGCGGCGTACCCAGTCCGAGGGCGTGTCAGATCCATGCATGCGCGGTATCAGAAGCAGCTCCACACCTGGTCGGCCAGCATCACCATGAAATCGGGCACGGTGTACATGGCAAACACGGCCAGGCACGCCAGGATGGCCACGGCCCAGGCCAGAACCCGCCACACCAGCGGCAGGGCCGGGGTGCGGTGGGGGGCGTGCTCGGGGGCGGTGGGCATGGTGGTTGTGCGCAAAATTTCAGTCCGCCATCATGCCGGCACAGGCGCCGCGCGCTGGATAGGGCTTTCCTTGACCGGCAGGTTCACCAGGGCGGCGAACACCCCCAGGGCGATGGCGATGTACCAGACGATGTCGTAGCTGCCCGTGGCGTCGTACAGGTAGCCACCCAGCCACACGCCCAGGAAGCTGCCGATCTGGTGGCTGAAGAACACGAAGCCGCCCAGCATGGACAGGTGCTGCACGCCGAAGATCTGGGCAATGGTGGCATTGGTCGGCGGAATGGTGGACAGCCACAGCGTGCCCATCACGGCCGAGAAGATGTACACCGATGCCGGCGACAGCGGCACCACGAGGAACACCGCGATGGCAATCGCCCGCGCAAAGTAGATGAAGGCCAGGATGTAGCGCTTTTGCAGGCGTTGGCCCAGGGTGCCGGCGATGTAGGTGCCGAACACGTTGAACAGGCCGATCAGCGCCAGCGCATAGCTGGCCACCTGGGGCGACAGGCCGTTGTCCTTGAGGTAGCTGGGCATGTGCACGCCGATGAACACCACCTGGAAGCCGCAGACGAAGTAGCCCGCCATCAGCAGCGAGAAGCTCGGGTAGCGAAAGGCCTCGAACAGCGCCTGGGCGACGGTCTGGTCGCGCTTGGGCGGTGCTGCGCCCTTGAAACCGGGCTCGCGCAAGCCAAACGCCAGGGGCACGATGAGCAGCACGGCCAGCGACAGCGCCAGCAGCGCCTGCTGCCAGCCAAAGCTGGCGATCAGCCAGCCTTCCACGGGCACCATGAGGAACTGGCCGAAGGAGCCGGCCGCTGCCGCTACCCCCATGGCCCAGGAGCGTTTTTCGGGTGCGATCTGGCGGCCCAGCACACCGTAGATCACCGCATAGGTGGTGCCCGCCTGGGCGGCGCCGATCAGCACGCCCGCGGTCAGCGCGAACAGCGTGGGTGTGGGCGATAGTGCCATGCCGGCCAGGCCTGCGGCGTACAGGGCAGCGCCGGCCAGCAGCACGCGGAAGGCGCCGAAACGGTCGGCCGCCATGCCGGCGAAGATGCCGATCAGGCCCCAGGAGAGGTTCTGGATGGCGATGGCCAGGGCGAAGGACTGGCGTGTCCAGCCCATTTCCTGGGTGATGGGCAGCAGCCACAGGCCGAAGCCGTGGCGGATGCCCATGGACAGGGTCACGATGGCCGCGCCGCACGCGAGCACCTGGAACATGGACAGTTTCGGAGGATGCATAGACATGCGCAGAATGTAGCCAGATTGGCCACAATCTGCCCGCACACCACCGAACAGTACAGTTGGGGGGTGGTGGAGCTGTATCTTTATCCAGTCTTTGCTGCGCCGCACTACAATCCGCCGCATGTCTGCCAAACCGTCTCCCGTCTCCGCCAGCGAATATTCCGAAGGCTCGATCCGCGTGCTCAAGGGCCTGGAGCCCGTCAAGCAGCGCCCGGGCATGTACACCCGCACCGACAACCCCCTGCACATCATGCAGGAGGTGCTGGACAACGCCGCCGACGAGGCGCTGGCCGGCCATGGCAAGAAGATCAAGGTCACGCTGCACACCGACGGCTCGGTCAGCATCGAGGACGACGGGCGCGGCATCCCCTTCGGCATGCACCCCGAAGAGAACGCCCCGGTGATCGAGCTGGTGTTCACGCGCCTGCACGCAGGCGGCAAGTTCGACAAGGGCAAGGGCGGCGCCTACAGCTTCTCGGGCGGCCTGCACGGCGTGGGCGTGAGCGTGACCAACGCGCTGGCCACCCGCCTGGAAGTGAGCAGCCACCGCGAGGGCAAGGTCGCCCGGCTGGTGTTCTCGGCCGGCGACGTGGTCGAGCCCCTGGTGACCCGAGCGCTCGAAGCCGGCGAGCGCAAGCAGGGCACGAGCGTGCGCGCCTGGCCCGATGCCAAGTATTTCGAATCGAGCGCGCTGCCGATGGGCGAGCTCACCCACCTGTTGCGCAGCAAGGCCGTGCTGATGCCCGGCGTGTCGGTGACGCTGGTCAACGAGAAGACGCGCGACACCCAGACCTGGCAGTACAAGGGCGGCCTGCGCGACTACCTGATGCAGACGCTCAGCGGCGACCCGGTGATCCCGCTCTTCGAGGGCGAGGGCTTTGCCGACCGCAACAACGAGAGCTTCGCCGAAGGCGAGGGCGCATCCTGGTGCGTGGCCTTCACCGAAGACGGCCAGCCCGTGCGCGAGAGCTATGTCAACCTGATTCCCACCAGCGCCGGCGGCACGCACGAAAGCGGCCTGCGCGACGGCCTGTTCAATGCCGTCAAGAGCTTCATCGAGCTGCACAGCCTGCTGCCCAAGGGCGTGAAGCTGCTGCCCGAGGACGTGTTCGCACGCGCCAGCTACGTGCTGTCGGCCAAGGTGCTGGACCCGCAGTTCCAGGGCCAGATCAAGGAGCGGCTCAATTCGCGCGACGCGGTGCGCCTGGTGTCGGGCTTCGTGCGCCCGGCGCTCGAGCTGTGGCTCAACCAGCACGTCGATTACGGCAAGAAGCTGGCCGAGCTGGCCATCAAGGCCGCGCAAACGCGCCAGAAAGCCGGCCAGAAGGTCGAAAAGCGCAAGGGCTCGGGCGTGGCGGTGCTGCCCGGCAAGCTCACCGACTGCGAAAGCAAGGACATCGCCCACAACGAAGTCTTCCTGGTCGAGGGCGATTCGGCCGGCGGCAGCGCCAAGATGGGCCGCGACAAGGAAAGCCAGGCCATCCTGCCGCTGCGCGGCAAGGTGCTCAACACCTGGGAGGTGGAGCGCGACCGCCTGTTCGCCAACAACGAGATCCACGACATCTCGGTGGCCATCGGCGTGGACCCGCATGGCCCCAACGACACGCCCGACCTTACGGGCCTGCGCTACGGCAAGGTCTGCATCCTCTCGGACGCCGATGTGGACGGCTCGCACATCCAGGTGCTGCTGCTCACGCTGTTCTTCCGCCACTTCCCCAAGCTCATCGAAACCGGCCACATCTACGTGGCGCGTCCCCCGCTGTTCCGCGTGGACGTGCCCGCACGCGGCAAGAAACCCGCCGCCAAGATGTATGCGCTGGACGACGGCGAGCTCACCGCCATCCTCGACAAGTGCGCCAAGGACGGCGTGGCGCGCGAGAAGTGCCAGATCAGCCGCTTCAAGGGCCTGGGCGAGATGAACGCCGAACAGCTGTGGGAAACCACGCTCAACCCCGACACCCGCCGCCTGCTGCCGGTGCAGCTGGGCGACATGGACTTCGCCCAGACCGAGGACCTGATCACCAAGCTCATGGGCAAGGGCGAGGCGGCCTCGCGGCGCGAGCTGATGGAACTGCATGGCGATGCAGTAGAAATCGACATCTGATGGCTTGGCTGCATCTGGGGCGTGTGCTCGGCATGGTGGCGCTGATGGGGGCTTTGCTTCCTGTGGTGACTTCTTTTGCCGATGCCAGGCCCGCCCGGATGCTGGTGGCTGGGGGCTGGATGTTGCTGGGCCTGGCGGTCGCCGTGGTGTGTGACCGCGCCCTGGATGCAGCCCTTGACCGCAAGCTGCGGCGTGAGCAGCAACTGGGACAGGACTTCATTGCAGCGCAGTTGCAGGTAGGGTTGCGCTGGTTTCGATGGCTTCTTCAGGTCGCTGTCATCGGAGGCCTTGCACTGTTGTCCGCGCTCTTTGGGTGGGAGGCGTGGAAAGCGGACTCCCTGTTGATTGGAGCCTTGGGAGCTGGTCTCGCTTTTTTGTTCCTGTCTGCCTTGGTGCCACTACTCGTGCTGGCGTTCCAGGTGACGCGCTCCGGCCATCTACTGTGCGTCGGTGCCGCAGGTTTTTCGGTGGCTGGCGAGCGCACTGTCGATTGGCCAGTGGTTCGGGGACTGGACATGCAGTACGGATCTGCAGGATTTCGCCATGCAGGAGAATCCATCAGCCGCCCTTACCATCTGCAACTGGCGGTCGATGCACCATTCGCACAGGCTGCAGGTATCGGGGCAGGATACTGGCCATGGCGGTGGAATCGGCCTCGTCTCATCGCAGAAGGACGCATTTTGGACCTGCCGCTGTATTTGTACGCAGCCAGCCCGCATGTCATCGAAGGTGCTGTGCGAGTGCTGTGCAAGCGGCATGGCGAGCGCTTTCTCGACCAGTGGAGAGGCGCCCATACACGTCCTGACGAGGTGGCTGACCTGGAACGTGCGGACTCGGAGAAAAAGCGGCAGGAGCAGGTGTTTGCCGTGGCCAATTCAGTGCGCTACGAGGACATCGCGAAATTGCCGGCAGCAGAGCGCAGGCAAAAGATCCAGGCCGCCTTGGATGGATTGAAAGAACTCGGTTTTCTCAAGGCAAAGTGAAGCCCAAAATGTCTGGACTTTTCTTTCGACTTTCGCGCGGGGGGGTTGGGCGGGGGGTTTGGCCCTTTTTTTTTTCCCTCGTTTTTTTTTGTTTTTTTTCCTTCTTTTTTTTTTTCTTTTTCCTTTTTTCTTTCCCGTTCCTTTCCCCTTTTTTTATTTCTTTTTTTCTTTCCCCTTATTTCCAATTTTATAACCCTAGAATTTTTCAATTAATTACCCCCTATCCCAAAATTTCGTCATGATGCCTGAACGCGTACCACCGCTTTCAATGCGGAGCGTCGACAGGGAGAAGGCACCTGCCCAGGAATTCTCGCAAGCACGATTGGTCATTGGGCTCAGGTGGTCTCGATGGCTGCTGACGGTGGCTTTCCTCGCGGGTATGGGCGTGCTGGCGGTGCTGTTCGGAACAGCGCATGCGCGCAGAGACCCTGTGTTCGGCATTGCTCTGGTGACCACTGTACTGCTGCTCGCAATCCCGCTCTGGACGCATGTATTGCAGGCCACCCGCGCTGTCCGGTGCGGTTATCTGCTGCGTGTAGACCAGCGCGGATTCCATGTGGTCGGTGAGTGTTTTGTTCCTTGGTCGAAGTTTCACGATGCGGCAGTGAGGCACAGCAACTTTCTGCAACTGCAACTGGTGGTTGATCCTTCGACGGCAGTTTCTCTGAAGGGCAGGGAGGGCCAGTGGCCTTGGCAATGGGGGCGTCCTGTGGTTGCGGCACATGGCCGGCTCATCCAGGTGCCGCTGCGTCTGCTCGATGTGAGTCCGGATTTCCTGGAAAAGGCCATGTACGCTCTGTGCAAGCGCTACGGCACGGAGGAATTTTGGGAACGCAATGAGTCGGCACGCATGGAACGCAGGCTGGAAACGATCCAGCGCGACATGGATATTCTCGGCTCGATCCGTCTAGCGGACATCAGGAAAATGCCTGTCGCAAAGCAGGAAGAAATTCTTCAAGCGGGCCTGGATGCCCTGGAGAAAACGAGTGCGCTCGAAAGGGCAACCGGTCCATGATGGCTTGGTACGTTTCATTTCTGCAAGAGCGGGGCGTGGCTTGGCGCCGTGCTGGAATGTACGCAGCCTTGTGCGTGGTGATGGGGCTCGGCCTTTTTTCACGCCCTGCCCATGCCGACCTCTGGGCCTATGTCGACCCGCGCGGGGTGACGCATTTCGCGCCCGAGCAGGTGGATGCCAACTACCAGCTGTTCTTCAAGGGCAGCGAGTTCGACTCCACGCGCGATGGGCCGGCGGGCGCCAGCGCCGAGCCCCCGGCCCTGTCACCGGCGGGCGCGCGGCTCCTGGCCTACTTCGATATTGCGCCGGACTACAAGCGCGTCAAGCACCACCTGCGCGCTGCCGCCGCCAGGCACGAGGTGGACTACGAGCTGCTGCAGGCGCTGATCGCCACGGAGTCGGGCTTCGATGCCGGTGCCGTGTCGCCCAAGGGAGCGGTGGGTCTCATGCAGGTGATGCCGGCCACGGCCACCCGCTTTGGCGTGAGCGCCGATGCCAAGCGCTCGGTCGAGAAGAAGCTGGCCGACCCGGCCGTGAACGTACCCACCGGCACCCGCTACCTGCGCCACCTGCTGGACCTGTTTCCCGAGCGCCTGGACCTGGCGCTGGCCGCCTACAACGCAGGCGAAGGGGCGGTGCAGCGCGCGGGCAACCAGATCCCGGCCTACAAGGAAACGCAGAACTACGTGCGTACCGTGATGGGCCTGTATGCGCAGCTCAAGCCGCCGGCGCCCGAGAAGGCGCGGCGCGCCGTCTCCGGCCGCGTGCGCATGGAGCTCTCGGGCGGCGCCCTGAACCGGGGCAACCTGCCGCCCACCCGGGTGGCGCAGACGCCCGCAATGACCGAACCTCCTGAATCCCACAAGAACGAATGAGCGACCAACCCACTCTCGATTTTCCGGCCTCCGACGACGGCGGCGATTCCCTGGGCCTGGCCGGCTATGCCCAGCGCGCCTACCTGGAGTACGCGCTCTCGGTCGTCAAGGGCCGGGCCCTGCCCGACGTGTGCGATGGCCTCAAACCCGTGCAGCGGCGCATCCTGTACTCCATGGACCGCATGGGCCTGGGCTACAGCGGCCCCACGCGCAACACGGCGGCCAAGCCGGTCAAGAGCGCCCGCGTGGTGGGCGATGTGCTGGGCCGCTTCCACCCGCACGGCGACCAGTCGGCCTATGACGCGCTGGTGCGCATGGCGCAGGATTTTGCCCAGCGCTACCCGCTGATCGACGGCCAGGGCAACTTCGGCAGCCGCGATGGCGATGGCGCTGCGGCCATGCGCTACACCGAGGCACGCCTGTCGCGCATCACCAGCCTGCTGCTCGACGAGATCGACGAAGGCACGGTCGATTTCATGCCCAACTACGACGGCTCGACCACCGAGCCGCGCCAGCTGCCCGCACGCCTGCCGTTCGCGCTGCTCAACGGTGCCAGCGGCATTGCCGTGGGCCTGGCCACCGAGATCCCGAGCCACAACCTGCGCGAGATCGCCGACGCCTGCGTGGCGCTGATCAAGACGCCGTCGCTCTCGGCAGAGGACCTGCTGGCCCTGGTGCCCGGCCCCGATTACCCGGGCGGTGGGCAGATCATCAGCGCTGCCTCCGACATCGCCGACGCCTACCGCACGGGCCGCGGCAGCCTCAAGGTGCGCGCGCGCTGGAAGATCGAGGACCTGGCGCGCGGCCAGTGGCAACTGGTGGTCAACGAGCTGCCGCCGGGCGTGAGCTCGCAGAAGGTGCTCGAAGAGATCGAGGAAATCACCAACCCCAAGGTCAAGGCCGGCAAGAAGGCGCTGAGCCAGGACCAGACCCAGCTCAAGGCCAGCATGCTGGCCGTGCTGGACGTGGTGCGCGACGAATCGAGCAAGGACGCGCCGGTGCGCCTGGTGTTCGAGCCCAAGACCGGCAAGACGCCGCAGCAGGAGCTGATCACCGCACTGCTGGCGCACACCAGCCTGGAGACCTCGGCCCCGATCAACCTGACCATGGTGGGCCTGGACGGCCGGCCGGTGCAGAAGTCGCTGCGCCTGATGCTGGAGGAGTGGATCTCCTTCCGCCAGAGCACCATCACCCGCCGCTCGCAGCACCGCCTGGGCAAGGTGCTGGACCGCATCCACATCCTCGAAGGGCGGCAGCTCGTGCTGCTCAACATCGATGAAGTGATCGCCATCATCCGCCAGTCCGACGATCCCAAGGCCGCGCTGATCGCCCGCTTTGCATTGAGCGACCGCCAGGCCGAGGACATCCTGGAACTTCGCCTGCGCCAGCTGGCCCGGCTCGAAGCCATCAAGATCGAGCAGGATCTCAAGGACCTGCGCGACAGCCAAAGCAAGCTCGAAGACATCCTGAACAACCCCGGCTCGCTGCGCCGCCTGATGGTCAAGGAGATCGAGGCCGATGCCAAGACCTTCGCCGACCCGCGCCGCACGCTGATCCAGGCCGAAAAGAAGGCCGTGGCCGAGGTCAAGGTGGTCGATGAGCCGGTGACCGTGGTGGTCTCGCAAAAGGGCTGGGTGCGCGCGCGTAGCGCCCATGGGCACGAGGCGGCGAGCTTCGCCTTCAAGGCGGGCGACGGCCTGTACCGCACCTTCGAGTGCCGCACGGTCGACACCCTGCTGGCCTTCGGCAGCAACGGCCGGGTGTACTCGGTGCCGGTGTCGGTGCTGCCCGGTGCGCGCGGCGACGGCCAGCCCGTGACCACGCTGATCGAGCTCGAATCGGGCACGCAGCTCTTGCACTACTTCGCCGGGCCGGCCAGTGCCAGCCTGCTGCTGTCCAACTCGGGCGGCTATGGGTTCCTGGCGTCGGTGGAGAACATGGTCTCGCGCCAGAAGGGCGGCAAGGCCTTCCTCACGCTGGGCGAGGGCGAAACCGTGTGCCCACCATCGCATGCCGCGGGCAGCACCGGCGGCCAGCCGCTGGCGGCGGCCACGCATGTGGCCTGCGCCTCGGCGGGCGGGCGCATCCTGACCTTCGAGATCACCGAGCTCAAGACCATGGCCAATGGCGGACGCGGCCTGATGCTGATCGACCTGGAACCCAAGGACACGCTGGCCGGTGCCGCGGCCTATACGCGCAGCGTCCGCATCGAAGGCATCGGCCGCGGTGGCAAGGAGCGCGAGGAGACGCTGGAGATCCGCTCGCTCAACAATGCCCGGGCCGCGCGCGGGCGCAAGGGCAAGGCGGCGGACCTGGGCTTCAAGCCCGCGTCGGTGACCCGCGTCGAATAGAAGCGCGCCGCGCGGCAGCCAGGAAGCCAGGAAGCCACCCACCCGGGTGGCTTCTTTTTTGGTGCATCGCAACATTCCACGGGTTGCTACGGATTGGACGAAATGCCAGAACGGGCGCACCATATGTAAAAAAGTGTCTGCCCTGGTGCCACTCCGGGTTTCGCCCCGGTGGTGGCGGGCAGGCCCGGCAAAGATCGACAACGACAGGAGACCATGATGTTCCAACGCATCCGCATTGCCCAGAAACTGTGGCTCGCAGTCATCTTCATTGTGGTCATGCTGGCCGGCGTGGTGGGCTTTTCGGCCTACCGCTCGGCCAAGGTGCAGGCCCAGGCCGACGCGGTCTCCCGCGAGATGCAGACCCGCGTGGGCGCCGCCATCCGCTGGACGGGACTTACCGAGACCAACGCGGCCCGCACGCAGGCCCTCATCGTGAGCAGCGACCCGGCAGTGGAGGCCGAGTTCAAGGACGTGATCACCGCCACCTCGGCGCAGATCTCCGAAGTGCAGAAGTCGCTCGAAGGCATGGCCCTGTCCGACGCGGACAAGGCGCAGATGGCCAAGATCGCCGACGCCCGCAAGGCCATGCTCGATCTGCGCGGCAAGGCCCGCCAGCTCAAGGCCGATGGCAAGGCCGAAGAGGCCGTCACCCTGATCAAGCAGACCTACAACCCGGCGGTGGCCGCCTACCTCAAGACCCTGCGTGACTTCGTGGAGTTGCAGCAAAGCACGGCCCAGACCCGGCTGGCCGAGATGACTGCATCGCGCATGCTCACGGTGAAAATAGCGGCGGCGGCGGTGGGCGTCCTGCTGCTGGCCATCGTCGCCGGGGCCTACTACCTGATCGGCCATATCCAGCGGCCCCTGGCGCAGGCCAACGACCTCGCGGCCAAGATCGCGGCCGGCGACCTGAGCGAGCAAGGCTCGGTCACGCGCGGCGACGAGTTCGGCGACCTGCTGCGCTCGCAGTATGCGATGAGCGATTCGCTCGGGCGCATGGTGCACCAGGTGCGCCAGAGCACCGACAGCATCGCCATTGCCAGCGCCGAGATCGCCACCGGCAACCACGACCTGTCGGCGCGCACCGAGCAGACCTCGAGCAACCTGCAGGAGACGGCAGCGGCCATGGAGCAGTTCACCAGCACCATCGCCCAGAGCGCGACCAGCGCCCGCCAGGCCAGCACCCTGGCCGCCAGCGCCACGGGCGTGGCCGAACGCGGCGGTGCGGTGGTGACCCAGGTGGTCTCCACCATGGAGGACATCAACCACAGCAGCAAGAAGATCTCGGACATCATCGGCACCATCGACGGCATTGCCTTCCAGACCAACATCCTGGCACTCAACGCGGCCGTGGAGGCGGCGCGTGCCGGCGAGCAGGGCCGGGGTTTTGCAGTGGTGGCCAGCGAGGTGCGCAGCCTGGCCCAGCGCAGCGCCGAGGCGGCCAAGGAGATCAAGGCGCTGATCAGCGCCTCGGTGGAAAAGGTGGAAACCGGCAGCCGCCTGGTGGCCGATGCGGGCACGACCATGACCGACATCGTGCGCTCGGTGCAGAGCGTGACCGACATGATCGGCGAGATCACCTCGGCATCGTCCGAGCAGAGCCTGGGCATCAACCAGGTCAACCAGGCCGTGGGCAACCTCGATCAGATGACGCAGCAGAACGCCGCCTTGGTGGAAGAGAGCGCCGCCGCCGCCCAGAGCCTGCGCGAGCAGGCCGAACACCTGGCGCAGGTGGTCTCGGTGTTCAAGGTCAACGGGGCTGCCTACGGCGGCGTGGCCCCGCCGATGCGTGCGGCGCACCCCCCCGCACCGCCGGCCAGACCGGCTGCCGTCAGCAAGGCCAGTGCGCCCCGCATTGCCCAGGCGGGCAACAAGCCGGCAGCCAAGGTTGCTGCAGCCCCGGCCAAGCCCGCGCCAGCGCGCTCGCCTGCGATGGCAGGCGCAGAGGAGGACTGGGAGTCGTTCTGACCAGCCTGTCAGCCGGTCAGCAAGTGCTTCAGGCCAGCTCTGCGATCAGTTCGATTTCCACGCAGGCTCCCATGGGGATCTGCGCCACACCGAAGGCGCTGCGCGCGTGCACGCCCTTGTCGCCGAACACCTGGCCGAACAGTTCGCTCGCGCCATTCGTCACCAGATGCTGTTCGGTGAAGTCGCCGGTCGAGTTCACGAGGCTCATCACCTTCACGATGCGCTTGATGCGGTTCAGGTCGCCGCCAGTGGCCGCATGCAGCGTGCCCAGCAGGTCCACGGCCACGGCGCGCGCAGCGTTCTTGCCTTCTTCGGTGCTGATGTTGTTGCCGAACTGGGCCACCCAGGGCTTGCCGTCCTTGCGCGCGATGTGGCCGGAGAGGAACACCAGGTTGCCGGTCTGCACGTAGGGCACATAGGCGGCAGCAGGCACCGACACCGGTGGCAGGCTGATGTTCAGTTCGGAAAGCTTGTCGTAAACGCTCATGGTCGTCGTCCTTGGTTGGAGGTGGTTGATCGGGCCCGCGGCAGTAGGTGGCGATGTTCACCGGGCCAGGCCAGGGCAGCATGCGAGTGTTACATACCCAGGCGCCCCGGTGGTGCGCGAAGGCCTGTTGCGCCCGCGGTTTAGCATGCGCGCATGCCCGAACCCCTTGCCAGCGTGCTAGCCACCTCCCCCGGTGCCCCGGTGTTGGCGGCGGTGCGCAGCCATGCGCCGGCCCAGTGGCGCCTGCCCGCGCTGCTGGCGGGCAGCCTGGTGGGGGCGGCACTGCAGCTGCAGCAGCCGGTGCTGTGGCACTGGCATGTCTATGCGCTGGTGTTGGCGTGCGCGGTCGCGCTGTGGGGCTTGTCGGGACTGCTGGTCCGGTCCGGCGGCAATGCCCGCCGCTGGCTGTGCCAACTGCTGGTGGCCTGTGCGGGTGCCAGCCTGCTCTTCGCCACCACCGGCCTGCGCGCCACGGTCTACCTGCAGGGTGCGCTGGACCCGGCACTGGAGGGGCAGAGCATCCGCGTCATCGGCACCATCGCTGCCATGCCGCAGGTCAACGAGGCGGGCGTGCGCCTGCGCCTGGATGTGGAATCGGCCTGGCTGCCCGGTGAGGGTGCGGGGTCGGCGCGCCAGCCCGTTCAGCTGCCCGGGCGCATGGACGTCTCCTGGTACGGCGGCTTTTTCTTCGGCGCCACCAGCGCCACCACCACCGTGCGGCCGCTGGAGCCGCAGCGCCGCCCGCCGGCCCTGCATGCGGGCGAGCGCTGGGAAATGACCATCCGCCCGCGCGCACCGCATGGCCTGAGCAACCCGCACGGCTTCGACTACGAGCTCTGGGCCTGGGAGCAGGGTGTGCAGGCGACAGGCACGGTGCGCACGGGGCCCAAGGACCTGGCGCCCGTGCGGCTGGCCAGCACCTGGCGGTACCCGGTGGAGCAGGCGCGCCAGTCCGTGCGCGATGCCATCCTGGCGCGCCTGGCGCCGGGCCTGGACCCCGACGACCCCGGCCGTGCACGCATGGCGGGCGTGGTGGCGGCCCTGGTCACGGGCGACCAGCGGGCGATCGACCGGGTCGACTGGGATGTGTTCCGGGCGACCGGCGTGGCACATCTGATGAGCATTTCCGGGCTCCACATCACGCTGTTTGCCTGGCTTGCTGCGCTGTTGGTGGGTGCCCTGTGGCGCCGCTCGCCGCGGCTGTGCCTGGCCGTGCCGGCACCCACGGCGGCGCTGGTGGCCGGGGTGCTGCTGGCGGCCGCCTATGCGCTGTTCAGCGGCTGGGGCGTGCCCGCGCAGCGCACGGTAACCATGCTGGCCACGGTGGCCCTGCTGCAGCTCTCGGGCCGCCGCTGGCCCTGGCCCCAGGTGTGGCTGCTGGCCTGCGCGGCCGTGGTCTGGGTGGATCCGTGGGCGCTGTACCAGGCGGGCTTCTGGCTGAGCTTCGTGGCGGTGGCCGTGCTGTTCGCCACCGACACCCGGGCCGTGGGCGGTGCGCCCCCCACGGGCAGGGTGCGCGTGCTGGCATTGCTGCGCGAGCAGTGGGTGGTCACGCTGGCGCTCACGCCGCTGTCCCTGCTGCTGTTCGGCCAGGTGTCGCTGGTGGGCTTTGTGGCCAATCTGGTGGCGATCCCCTGGGTCACGCTCGTCGTCACGCCGCTGGCACTGGGCGGGGTGCTCTGCGTGCCCTTGTGGAACCTGGCGCTGTGGAGCCTGCAGCCCCTGTCCGCGCTGCTGCAGTGGCTGGCCACCTGGCCCATGGCCGTGCTGTACCTGCCCGTGGCGCCGCTGTGGGCCGGCGCGGCGGCCCTGGCCGGTGGGCTGCTGCTGGCCATGCGCCTGCCATGGCGGCTGCGCCTGCTGGCCCTCCCCCTGCTGCTGCCGGTGCTGTGGTGGCAACCCGGTCGGCCCGCGCCCGGCCAGTTCGAGCTGCTGGCCGCCGACATCGGCCAGGGCAATGCGGTGCTGGTGCGCACGGCCAGCCACACCCTGCTGTACGACGCGGGCCCGCGCTTCAGCCTGGAGAGCGATGCCGGCCACCGCGTGCTGGTGCCGCTGCTGCGGGCCTTGGGCGAGCGGGTCGACGTGCTCATGCTCAGCCACCGCGATGCCGACCACACGGGGGGCGCCGCGGCCGTGCTGGCCCAGCAACCCGGTGCCAGGCTCACGGGCTCCATCGAGGCCGGGCACGAGCTGCAGGCGCTGCGCCCGGCCACGCCCTGCCTGGCGGGCCAGCGCTGGGAGTGGGATGGCGTGGCCTTCGAGGTGCTGCACCCCGCGCCCGGGGATGCGGGCGCGGCCGTGCGCGCCAACCACATCAGCTGCGTGCTGCGCATCGTGGCGGCCGGGGGGCAGGCCCCCGTGGCGCTGCTGGCCGGTGACATCGAGACCGGGCAGGAGCAGGCCCTGCTGGCGCGTGGCGTGCCGCTCAAGGCCGACGTACTGCTGGTGCCGCACCATGGCAGCAAGACCTCGTCCACCGGGGCCTTCCTGGATGCCGTGGCGCCGCGCACTGCTTTGGTGCAGGCGGGCTACCGCAACCGTTTTGGCCATCCGGCGCCCGAGGTGGTGGCGCGCTACCAGGAACGCGGCATCACCGTGGTGGAGTCGGCGCGCTGCGGGGCCGCCACCTGGTCATCGGCCTGGCCCGATGGCGTGGCCTGCCAGCGTGAATCCGGCCAGCGGTATTGGCAGCACAGCATGGTGCCAGCTTTGTCGCGCTGAGTCTTGAGGGCCGGTGATGGCACAGTGCCTTGGTAGGCCGATTCGGGAAACTGGGCGCACAACTTGCTATCCTGCAAGCAGGAGGCCAGTTCATGCAGAAATTTGATGAGATGTACGCCATGCTGCCTTTTGACGGCAGCGACGTGCGAGAACACTACAAGCGCTACGCGCAATGGCTGTCCAAACAGCCGGTGGACGTGATGCAGGCCCGCCGGGCCGAGGCGGAGATGATCTTTCGCCGCGTGGGGATCACCTTTGCCGTCTATGGCGCCAAGGACGAGGACGGTGCCGGCAACGAGCGCCTCATCCCCTTCGACCTGATACCCCGCATCATCCCCTCGCACGAGTGGGCCAGCATGCAGCAGGGCCTGGTGCAGCGGGTCACGGCGCTCAACCGCTTCATCCATGACGTCTACCACGGGCAGGACATCATCCGTGCCGGCATCGTGCCGGCCGATCTGGTGCTCAACAACGCCCAGTACCGCCCCGAAATGGCCGGTGTGCAGGTACCGCAGAACATCTATGCGCACATTGCCGGCATCGACATCGTGCGCGCCCCCAACGCCCAGGGCGAGGGCGAGTACTACGTGCTGGAGGACAACCTGCGCGTGCCCAGCGGCGTGAGCTACATGCTGGAAAACCGCAAGATGATGATGCGGCTGTTCCCCGATCTGTTCAGCATGCACAAGGTGGCGCCTGTGGCCCACTACCCCGACATGCTGCTCGAAACCCTGCGCGCCAGCGCCCCGGCCACGGCCGACGAGCCCACGGTGGTGGTGCTCACGCCGGGCATGCACAACAGCGCCTATTTCGAGCACGCCTTCCTCGCGCAGCAGATGGGTGTGGAACTGGTCGAAGGCCAGGACCTGGTGGTCAAGGACCGCTTCGTCTACATGCGCACCACGCGCGGCCTGCAGCGCGTGGACGTGATCTACCGCCGTGTGGACGACGATTTCCTCGACCCGCAGGTATTCCGCCGCACCTCCACGCTGGGCTGCGCGGGGCTGATGGAGGCCTACCGCGCAGGCAACGTGGGCATCTGCAACGCCGTGGGCACGGGCGTGGCCGACGACAAGTCGGTCTACCCCTACGTGCCCGAGATGATCCGCTTTTACCTGGGCCAGGAGCCCATCCTGAAGAACGTGCCCACCTGGATGTGCCGCAAGCAGGACGACCTGCAGTACGTGCTGGACCACCTGCACGAGCTGGTGGTCAAGGAGGTGCACGGCGCGGGCGGCTACGGCATGCTGATCGGCCCGGCCGCCACCAAGGCCGAGATCGAGGACTTCCGCCGCGCGCTGCTGGCCAACCCGGCCGGCTACATCGGCCAGCCCACGCTCAGCCTGTCGAGCTGCCCGACCTATGTGGAAAGCGGCATCGCCCCGCGCCACATCGACCTGCGCCCCTTCGTGCTCAGCGGGCGCGAGGTGCAGATGGTCGCCGGCGGCCTGACCCGCGTGGCCTTGCAGGAAGGCTCGCTGGTCGTCAATTCATCACAGGGCGGGGGCACCAAGGACACCTGGGTGCTCGGAGAAGGAGGGACCCCATAATGCTCAGCCGCACCGCCGACCACCTGTTCTGGATGTCCCGCTACACCGAGCGGGCAGAGAATACTGCGCGCATGCTCAATGTGAGCTACGAGACATCGCTGCTGCCCCAGTCCGCCGCCGTGGCGCAGGAGGGCTGGGAGGGCCTGCTGTCCATCAGCGAGCTGATCCCCGCCTACACGGCCAAGCATGGCGAAGTGACGCCCGAGCGCGTGCTGCACTTCATGGTGCGCGATGGCGAAAACCCCTCGTCCATCGTCTCCTGCCTGCGCGCTGCGCGCGAGAACGCCCGCGCCGTGCGCGGCGCGCTGACCACCGAGATCTGGGAGACGCAGAACCAGACCTGGCTGGAACTGCAGCGCCTGCTCAAGGGCGATGCCTACGAGCGCGATCCGGGCCAGTTCTTCGAATGGGTCAAGTACCGCTCGCACCTGTCGCGCGGCGTCACGCTGGGCACCATGCTGCAGGACGAGGCCTTCCACTTCCTGCGCATGGGCACCTTTCTCGAACGCTCGGACAACACCGCGCGCCTGCTGGACGTGAAGTTCCACGCGGTCAAGAAGGACTTCTTCGGCCGCGCCAGCGAGCGCAACCAGGAGAACGACTTCTACCACTGGAGCGCCATCCTGCGCAGCGTCTCGGCCTTCGAGGTCTACCGCAAGGTCTACCGCGACGTGATCACGCCGGGCCGTGTGGCAGACCTGTTGATCCTGCGCCGCGACATGCCGCGCTCGCTGCACGCCAGCATGCGCGAGGTGGTCGACAACCTGGCCGTGCTGGCCAACGACCATTCGTCCGAAACCCAGCGCCGCGCCGGCCGCCTGCTGGCCGACCTGCAGTACGGCCGCATCGACGAAATCCTGTCGACCGGGCTGCACGCCTTCCTCACGCAGTTCCTGGACCGCGTGAACGACCTGGGCGGCGGCATCAGCCGCAACTTCCTCGTCGCCAACGGGGACTGAGGAGCCTGCCCCCAGCCCCCATCGGGCTGGGGCCGGCGCCCCGCCAGGCAGTCACCTTCACCGTTCACGAAGAATCCTGCTCCACGGCTTGTCGCACCAGCGCCAGCGCGTGGGGCAGGTCCTCCAGCGCGACCGACCCGAGCGCTACGCGCAATGCCTGGGGCACGTGGGTCGTGGTGGCGAAGGCTTCGGCGGTGGAGACGGTCACGCCGCGCCGCAGCAGCGTGGCGGCGATGCGGTCGGCACGCTGGTCATCGCCGAGCGGCAGCCAGACGAAGTAGGAGTGCGGGTGGCGCACCAGCGGTAATCCGTGCAGTGCGCTGGTCACCAGGGCCTGGCGCTGCGCAGTGTCGGCGCGCTTCTCGGCCTCCAGCCGGGCCACGGTGCCGTCCTCGATCCAGGCGCAGGCCATGGCGGTGAGCACGCCGGCCGTGTTCCACGAGGTGGCGCGGATGGCGCGCTCCAGCGGCGCGATCAGCGCCGGCGCTGCCGCGACAAAGCCGAAGCGCAGGCCGGTGGCCACGTTCTTGGACAGGCTGGAGACATACACCGTGCGCTCCGGCGCGAGCGCAGCGATGGGCACCAGGGCGTCGCCTGCCAGGTAGGCGTAGGGCGCGTCCTCGATCACCAGCAGGTCGTGCTGGCGCGCAATCATGGCCAGCCGCCCACGCGAGCGCGCCGGCATCACGCAGCCCAGCGGGTTGTGCACGGTGGGCATGGTGTAGATGGCGCGCACGGGCCGGGCGTGGCACAGGCGCTGCAGGGCATCCAGGTCGGTGCCCTCCGGGCCGATGGGCACGGGCGCCAGGTCCAGCCGCAGGCGTTCGGCCAGCACGCGAAAGCCCGGGTAGGTGAGGGCATCCACGGCCACGATGTCGCCGGGGTTGAGCAGGCCCAGCGCCGCAATGGCCATGCCGTGCTGCGCGCCGTTGACGATGAGCACCTGCTCGCCGCTGACCTTGAGCAGCCGCGACTGCAGGTGCCGGGCCACGATGGCGCGCTCGTGCGGGCGCCCGCCATAGGGCTGGTAGTGCAGCAGCGATTCCAGGTCGCCCGATGCCGCCAGTTGGCGCAGGGCCTCGCGCAATTGCTCGGTCTGCCCGGGCACGCTGGGGTTGTTGAACGACAGGTCGATGGCGCTGGCCTGTGGCGCGGTGAGGTCGGCCCCCGGCCGCGGGTACGAGGGGTCGCGCACGAAGGTGCCGCGCCCGGTTTCGCCCACCACCAGGCCGATGGCCTCCAGCTCCGCATACACCCGGCTCGCCGTGCCCAGCGCCAGGCCGTGTCTGGCGGCCAGTTCGCGGTGCGTAGGCAGCCGGGAGGCGGGCCGCAGCCGGCCCGTGCGGATATCGGCCGCCAGTGCATCGACCACCTGCTTGTACCGGACGAGACCCATGGCAATCCCAAGCGTATCTATGACAATTCTTTGATTGTACTAAGTGCTTTGCCTACGATGGCGGCTCCATCCCCCCAACGGAACCCCTCCATGCGCATCGCCCTGCTGGCCTTCGACGGCTTCAATGAACTCGACTCCCTGATCGCCCTGGGCATCCTCAACCGGGTCAAACGCCCCGGCTGGGAGGTGGCGCTGGTCTGCCCGGCGGCCCGCGTGCGCTCCATGAACGGCATCGTGGTCGAGCCGCACCATGCCTCGCTGGCCTGGGCGCAGAGGGCCGATGCGGTATTGATCGGCAGCGGCATCAAGACGCGCGAGGTGGTGGAGGACGCGGCGCTGATGGGATCGATGCAGTTCGACCCCCGCCGCCAACTGCTGGGCGCCCAGTGTTCGGGCGCACTGGTGCTGGCAAAACTCGGGCTGCTCGATGGCGTGCCGGCCTGCACCGACCTGACCACCAAACCCTGGGTGCAGGCGGCGGGTGTCACGGTGCTCGACCAGCCGCTGTTTGCCCGTGGCAACATCGCCACGGCCGGGGGCTGCCTGGCATCGTCGTACCTGGCGGGCTGGGTGATTGCCCGCCTTGCGGGTGTGCAGGAGGCGGCCACGGCACTGCATTACTTCGCCCCGGTGGGCGAAAAAGAGGAGTACGTGGCCCGCGCCATGGGCCATATCGAGCGCTATCTGCCTGTGGCAGAGCCCGCCTGACGCCTGCCTGCGCTTACCCCTGCGCGTTGCGCCGCTGGTCGCGCAGCATGAACAGGTACAGGCTCTCGACCTTCTCGCGCGCCCAGGGCGTCTTGCGCAGGAACTTGAGGCTGGAGCCCACGCTTGGGTCGACCTGGAAGCAGCGCACCGGAATGCGCTGGCCCAGCTCGTCCCAGCCGAAGTAATCGGCCAGCCCCACCACCATGGCCTCCAGCGTCACGCCGTGCAACGGGTTGCGCGGCTGGACTGGCTTGGTCGGTGCGTTGTCCGGGTTATCGGGTGGCGGGGTCTCAGGGATGCTCATGGCCCCAAGCATACAGACTGCAGGCTCCCCAAACCGTGAAACGGGCATGCACCAGGCTAGCGCCACCGTGGAACTGGCTTTGCCAGGCCACGGGTGGCGTCCCCCTCAGGGGGATGACGCGAAGCGGCTCAGGGGGAGTCAAGTGGTGCGCTGCAGGTGCGAGTTGCGTTGCACCAGTTCGGCCGTCCAGTCCACGAAGGCGCGCACCTTGGCGCTCAGGTGGCGGTTGGGCGGGTAGACCACATA
Source organism: Acidovorax sp. (assembly GCF_034519795.1). Classification (GTDB taxonomy): domain Bacteria; phylum Pseudomonadota; class Gammaproteobacteria; order Burkholderiales; family Burkholderiaceae_C; genus Acidovorax. The sequence goes on along the minus strand of NZ_JAXHOB010000027.1, from coordinate 26,381 downwards.
GATCGGCAGGAGCGCCTGCGTCCATTCGGGCAGCAGGCGCACCAGCGTGCCGTTCTCGAAGTGGCGCGTGGCCTGGAAGCTGGTGATCTGCCCGATGCCCAGGCCCGACACCACCGCCGTCACATAGGCATTCGTCTCGTTCACGCTGACCTGGTAGGGGCCGGTGATGTCCACCGACTCCTCGCCCTTGCGGAACTCCAGCGGGTAGTGGCGCCCGCTCTGGGGCGAGAAATAGACCACGATGGAGTGCTTTTCCTCGATCTCCAGCGGGTGCGCGGGCGTGCCTTGGCGCTCCAGGTACTCGGGCGAGGCCACGGTGATGAATTCCAGGTTGCCGATGCGCCGCGCCACCAGCGACTGGTCGGTCAGCTCGCCGCCGCGGATCACGCAGTCCACGTTGTCGCTGATCAGGTCCACCATGCGGTCGCTCACGCCCAGGTCCACCTGGATGTCGGGGTAGCGCGCATGGAACTCGGCCAGGTTGGGCAGGATGAGCAACTGCGCCATCGAGGTGCCCACATCCACGCGCAGGCGTCCGCGCGGGTTGGAGCGGGCGTTGGTCATGCTCGCCTCGATGTCATCGAGGTCGGTGAGCAGGCGGATGGTGCGCTCGTAGTAGGCGGCGCCGTCCGCCGTCACCGTGACGCGGCGCGTGGTGCGGTTGAGCAGCTTCACGCGCAGGCGCTCCTCCAGCGCCTGCACATGCTTGGTGACCGTGGCCTTGGGCAGGCTCAGTGAGTCCGCTGCCCTCGTGAACGTGCCGGCCTCCACCACCCGCACGAATATGCGCATGGCCTGTATCTGGTCCATGGGCTCTCCTTGTACTTGCACCCACCAGTGGGTGCAGGGTAATTCTCACACGCGGCCTGCGCTCGATTGTTGAGCTTTTGGAAACAGTGCAGTGGTGTTTGGCCTGTTTATCCGAAAGTCGCAAGGTACTACATTTCATCCATCGTCAATCCAATGGGTCCATGCCATGCAGCCCGATCGCTCGTCCCCCACATCGTCGCCTAGCCGTGCCGGAGCCTCCTCCAAGGCCCCTGGCGCCGCAGTGGGCGCCCCCCAGCGCGCCGACGCCACCATTGAGGTGGCCAAGGGCGAAGAGGTCGCGGTGCGCGTCTACGGCCGCAAGCTGCCCGGCAAGCCTTCGCCGCTGGTGGTGCACTTCCACGGTGGCGCCTTCACCACGGGTGACCTGGATACCGGCTGCACCGTGGCCGACCTGCTCGAACGCGCCGGCGCCGTGGTGGTGTCGGTGGCCTACCCGCTCACGCCGTTTCCCCAGCCCGTCAACACCGGCTACGGCGTGCTGCAGTGGGCCTTCCGCAACCGCGTCAAACTCGGCGGGCAGGGCGCGCAGATCTACCTGGCCGGTGAAGAGGCCGGTGGCAACCTGGCCGCAGCCGTCTCGGTGATGGCGCGCGACCAGTCGCACCCGCCGCTGGCCGGGCAGATTTTGCTGTCGCCCATGCTCGACCCCTGCGTGGGCACGGCCTCGGTGCGCGAAGCCACGGGCGATGCCACCGGCTGCAAGTGGACCGAGGGCTGGCGCAACTTCCTGCGCTGCCCGCGCGACGCCGAACACCCCTACGCCGTTCCCGCCACCGCGCACCGCCTGGCCGGCCTGCCGTCCACGCTGGTGATGGTGGGCGACACCGACCCCATGCACGATGAGGCGCTGGCCTATGCCGCGCGCCTCGAATCCGCCGGCCTGCTGGTGCGGCGCCATGTGTTTCCCAAAGCCGGTGAGATGCCCGAAGCCCTGGAGTCGGGGCTGCGCGAATGCCCCTGCGCCGAAGGCGCGCTGGTGCAGATCCGGCAGTTTTTCGAGGACACCCGATGTCCGGCCCCCACCTGAGACCCCAGGGTTCGTAGGATGTGGTTGACCTCAACTTAGCTTGAGGTTCGATACTCCCGCCACCCCACTTACCGAGCGAAGCGCTCACCCCGAAATTTCCGGCCATTGGCACCGGCGGGGAGAGGCTTTGCCCACGACTGGCCAGGAGCCAGTGCAGGTGCCGTCTGCGAGCGGTACGGACCGGCTGTTGCCCGCATTTTTTGCGGATCTGTTTTTTGCCCATTTCAATGACACGGAGGAATCACACATGAACGTCATCCACCTGCAGGCCGCTGCATCCGGGAGCACTGCCACTGCCGACACCCAGGCCGCCACCGCACGCCGCCGGTGTTGACCTTGCCACCGTGTCATTGCCCAGACTTCGTTTGCATCCATTCCACCCGATCTTGAAAACCGCAACGGGGCGTGTTCCACGAGAACTGCCCCGCCACTGAAAGTGACCATGAACTTCCATCTTCCTTTCCCCAAGCGCCCTCTGGGCCTGGCCACGCTGGCCACCGCCGTCACCGCCGTGGTGGCTTCGTCCGTGCTGGTGTTCCAGTCTCCTTCCGCACAGGCCACTGCCGGCGCCGCACAGCCCCAGGCCGTGCCTGTCTCCGTGGCCTCCGTGCTGCAGCAGGACATTTCCCTGTGGGACGAGTTCTCGGGCCGGCTCGAAGCCGTGCAGCGCGTGGACATCCGCCCGCGCGTTGCGGGCGCGGTGCAGGCCGTGCACTTCCGTGAAGGCTCGCTGGTCAAGCAGGGCGACCTGCTGATCACCGTGGACCCCGCTCCTTATGCCGCCGAGGTGGACCGCGCCGACGCGCAGGTCGCTGCAGCGCAGGCCCGCGTCTCCTACACCCGCAGCGAGCTGGAGCGCGCCACGCGCCTGCTGCAGGAAAGCGCCATTGCCCAGCGCGAACACGACGAGCGCCAGAACGCCCAGCGCGAGGCCGACGCCAACCTGCGTGCCGCCCAGGCCGCCCTGCAGGCCGCGCGCCTGAACCTCGGCTACACCCAGGTGCGCGCCCCCGTGGCGGGCCGCGTGGGCCGCATCGAAGTCACCGTGGGCAACCTGGTGGCCTCGGGCGCCGGTGCGCCGGTGCTGACCACGCTGGTCTCGGTGAGCCCGATCTACGCGAGCTTCGATTCCGACGAGCAGATCGTGGTCAAGGCCCTGCAGGACCTCAAGTCCGGCACCAGTGCCCGCGCCCTGATCGAGCGCATCCCCGTGCAGATGGGCACCGGCACCTCGGGCGGCACGCCCCATGCGGGCAAGCTGCAGCTCATCGACAACCAGGTCGATGCCAAGAGCGGCACGGTGCGCGTGCGCGCCGTGTTCGACAACGCTGATGGCGACCTCATCCCCGGCCAGTTCGCACGCATCCGCATGGGCCAGGCGCGCAGCTCGCAGGCCATCCTGATCAACGAGCGCGCCGTGGGCACGGACCAGAACAAGAAGTTCGTGCTGGTGGTGGGCGAGGGCAACAAGGCCGAGTACCGCGAGGTCACGCTGGGCGCACCCGTCGAGGGCCTGCGCGTGGTCACCTCGGGCCTGAAGGCCGGCGAAACCATCATCGTCAACGGCCTGCAGCGCGTGCGCCCCGGCGCCGTCGTCGCCCCGCAGTCCGTCCCCATGACCGCCAAGGCCGAAATCCCTGCTGCCGACCGCAAGGAAGCCCGCGCCGCCAAGTCGCCTGCCGCATGAACGGGCGCCCGCCTGAACGCCACGCCCGCATGCTGAAAGACCTGCCATGAATCTCTCCCGCTTCTTCATCGACCGCCCCATCTTCGCCGGGGTGCTGTCGGTGCTCATCTTCCTCGGGGGGCTGATCGCGCTGCGCAGCCTGCCGATCTCCGAGTACCCCGAGGTGGCCCCGCCCTCGGTGGTGGTGCGCGCCCAGTACCCGGGCGCCAACCCCAAGGTCATCGCCGAAACCGTGGCCACGCCGCTGGAGGAATCCATCAACGGCGTGGAAGGCATGCTCTACATGGGCAGCCAGGCCACGACCGACGGCGTGATGACGCTGACCGTGACCTTCGCCCTGGGCACCGACCCCGACAAGGCCCAGCAGCTGGTGCAGAACCGCGTCTCGCAGGCCGAACCGCGCCTGCCCGAGGAAGTGCGCCGCCTGGGCGTCACCACGGTCAAGAGCGCGCCCGACCTGACCATGGTCGTGCACATGGTCTCGCCCAACGGCCGCTACGACATCGACTACCTGCGCAACTACGCCGTGCTCAACGTCAAGGACCGCCTCGCGCGCATCCAGGGCGTGGGCCAGGTGCAGATCTTCGGCGGCGGCGACTACTCCATGCGCGTCTGGCTCGACCCGCAGAAGGTCGCGCAGCGCGGCCTCTCGGCCAGCGACGTGGTGTCCGCCATCCGCGGCCAGAACGTGCAGGCCGCCGCCGGTGTGGTGGGCGCATCGCCCGGCCTGCCCGGCGTGGACCTGCAGCTGTCCATCAACGCGCAAGGGCGCCTGCAGACCGAGGACGACTTCGGCGACATCATCGTCAAGACCGGTGCCGATGGTGCGGTGACGCGCCTGCGCGACATCGCCCGCCTGGAGCTGGGCGCGGCGGATTACTCGCTGCGTTCGCTGCTCAACAACGACCCGGCCGTCGGCATGGGCGTGTTCCAGGCGCCGGGCTCCAATGCCCTGGACATCTCGGCCAACGTGCGCAAGACCATGGACGAGCTGCAGAAGAACATGCCCGAAGGCGTGGAGTTCCGCATCGCCTACGACCCCACGCAGTTCGTGCGTGCCTCCATCAAGTCCGTGATCCAGACCCTGCTCGAAGCCATCGCGCTGGTGGTGGTGGTGGTGATCCTGTTCCTGCAGACCTGGCGCGCCTCCATCATCCCGCTGCTGGCCGTGCCGGTGTCGGTGGTGGGCACCTTCGCCGTGCTGCACCTGCTGGGCTTTTCGATCAACGCGCTGAGCCTGTTCGGCCTGGTGCTGGCCATCGGCATCGTGGTGGACGATGCCATCGTGGTGGTGGAGAACGTGGAGCGCAACATCGAGGCCGGCCTGAGCCCGCGCGAGGCGACCTACCGCGCCATGCGCGAAGTCTCCGGCCCCATCATCGCCATCGCGCTGGTGCTGGTGGCGGTGTTCGTGCCGCTGGCCTTCATCAGCGGGCTCACGGGGCAGTTCTACAAGCAGTTCGCGGTCACCATCGCGATCTCCACGGTGATCTCGGCCATCAACTCGCTGACCCTGTCGCCCGCGCTCAGCGCACTGCTGCTCAAGGGCCACAACGAGCCCAAGGACGCGCTCACGCGCGGCATGGACAAGGTGCTGGGCGGTGTGTTCCGCGGCTTCAACCGCGTGTTCCACCGCGGCTCCGAGGCCTACAGCGGCGGCGTCAAGCGCGTCATCGGCCGCAAGGCGCTGATGCTGGTGGTCTACCTGGCGCTGGTGGGCGTGACCTTCGGCCTGTTCAAGCTGGTCCCGAGCGGCTTCGTGCCCGCACAGGACAAGCAGTACCTGATCGGCTTTGCGCAGCTGCCCGACGGCGCCACGCTGGACCGCACCGAGGACGTGATCCGCCGCATGGGCGACATCATGAAGAAGAACCCCAACGTGGAGGACGCCATCGCCTTCCCCGGCCTGTCGATCAACGGCTTCACCAACAGCTCGAACTCCGGCATCGTCTTCGCCACGCTCAAGCCCTTTGCCGAGCGCACGCGCGCCGACCAGAGCGGCGGTGCCGTGGCCGGCCAGCTGAACCAGTCGTTCGGCGAGATCCAGGAAGCCTTCATCGCCATGTTCCCGCCGCCACCGGTGGCGGGCCTGGGCACAACTGGCGGCTTCAAGCTGCAGATCGAGGACCGCGCGTCGCTGGGCTATGAGGCCATGGATTCGGCCGTGAAGGCCTTCATGGCCAAGGCCTACCAGACGCCCGAGCTGGCCGGCCTGTTCACCAGCTGGCAGGTCAATGTGCCGCAGCTGTACGCGAACATCGACCGCACCAAGGCGCGCCAGCTGGGCGTGCCCGTGACGGACATCTTCGAGACGCTGCAGATCTACCTGGGCAGCCTGTACGCCAACGACTTCAACCAGTTCGGCCGCACCTACAGCGTGCGCGTGCAGGCCGATGCGGCCTTCCGTGCCCGCAGCGACGACGTGGGCCTGCTCAAGGTGCGCTCCACCTCGGGTGAGATGGTGCCGCTGTCGGCGCTGATGAAGCTCGAGCCGAGCTTCGGCCCCGAGCGTGCGATGCGCTACAACGGCTTCCTGGCCGCCGACGTGAACGGTCAGCCTGCACCCGGCTTCTCGTCGGGCCAGGCGCAGGACGCCATCGAGCGCATTGCCGCCGAAACGCTGCCCAAGGGCATCAGCTTCGAGTGGACCGAGCTGACCTACCAGGAAATCCTGGCCGGCAACTCCGCCGTGCTGGTGTTCCCCATCGCCATCCTGCTGGTGTTCCTGGTGCTGGCCGCGCAGTACGAAAGCCTGACCCTGCCGATCGCCATCATCCTGATCGTGCCCATGGGCCTCTTGGCCGCCATGACTGGCGTGTGGCTCAGCAACGGGGACAACAACGTGTTCACGCAGATCGGGCTCATCGTGCTGGTGGGGCTATCGGCGAAGAACGCGATCCTGATCGTGGAGTTCGCCCGCGAGCTGGAGTTTGCCGGGCGCACACCGGTGCAGGCCGCCATCGAGGCCAGCCGCCTGCGGCTGCGCCCCATCCTGATGACCTCGCTGGCCTTCGTGATGGGCGTGCTGCCCCTGGTGCTGTCCACCGGCGCCGGTGCCGAAATGCGCAGCGCCATGGGCGTGGCGGTGTTCGCCGGGATGATCGGCGTGACGGCCTTCGGCCTGTTCCTCACACCCGTGTTCTACGTCGTGCTGCGCCGCCTGGCGGGCAACCGCCCCCTGCAGCAGCACGGCAGCCATGTGGCGCCACTGACGGATGCCTCCGGCCCCGGCGCCGTGGCCCACCCCATATTGGCTGCACCGCGCGGCCATGACGAATGAGCGCAAAGGAGTCTTTGCAATGATTGCCAATACGATGTTTTCCGATCCTTCCCTGACCGTGCGGCGCGTGGCGCGCCTGGCGCCGCTGGTCGCGGCCCTGGTGCTGGCCGGCTGCATGGGCACGCCCATCGCGTCGCAGCCCGAGCATGCCGGCGTGGCCGTGCCCAAGAGCTTCAGCGTGGCCGATGGCGCACCCGCCTGGACCACCGCAGCCCCCGCCGAGGCACAGCCGCGCGGCGAGTGGTGGCTGGGTTTCCAGGACCCGGTGCTCAGCAGCCTGGTCGAGCGCGCCGCCAGCGGCAATACCAGCATCCAGGAAGCTGCGGCCCGCCTGGCCGAGGCCCGCTCGCTGCTGCGCTCGGCCGACGCGGCGCGCGCTCCGCAGGTGGGTGCATCGGCCGGTGCCAGCCGCCAGGCCGGTGCCGGCACCACGGGCAGCACCGATGCGTCCACGCTGACCTCGGTGGGGCTCAATGTGTCGTACGAGCTCGACCTGTTCGGGCGCCTGTCCAAGGCCAGCGATGCCGCGCGCCTGGATGCCCAGGCCCGCGATGCGCTGCTGCAGAGCACGCGGTTGCTGGTACAGGCCGACGTGGCGCAGACCTACCTGCAGCTGCGCTCGGTGCAGGCCGAACAGGTGCTGCTGCAGGGCAGCCTGTCGGCCTACCGCGACACGCTGCGCCTGACGCAGCGGCGCTTTCAGGCCGGTGACGTGGCCGAGCTCGATGTGGCGCGCGTGCAGACCGAGGTGGCGGCCACCGAGTCCGAGGCCCTGGCCCTGGAGCGCCAGCAGGCGCTGCTGTCCAACGCCCTGGCGGTGCTCGTGGGCGACGTGGCCACCGGTTTTGCCGTAGCCCCGGCGGGCAGCGATGCGGCCTTGCCGGTGATACCCGCCGGTGTGCCCGGCACGGTGCTGGCGCGCCGGCCCGACGTGTCGGCCGCGCAGGCCTCGGTGCTGGCAGCCCAGGCGCGCGTGGGCGTGGCCCAGGCGGCCTGGTTCCCGGCCATCACGCTCACCGGCAATGCCGGCCAGGCCTCGCCCGAGCTCGGTGACCTGTTCAAGTGGTCGGCCCGCTCCTGGGGTATCGGTGCGCTGCTGTCGCTGCCGATCTTCGACGGCGGCCAGCGCAAGGCGCAGGAAGAGGGCGCCCGCGCCCGGCTGGAAGCCGCCATGGCGGCCCACCGCGGCCAGGTACTCATCGCCTTTCGCGAGGTGGAAGACCAGTTGAGCGCGCTGCGCCTGCTGGCCGGCCAGTCCGAGGCACAAAGCCGCGCCGTCCAATCGGCCGTGCGCGCCACGCAGCTGTCGGACTCGCGCTACCGCAACGGCCTGGTGAGCCAGCTCGAACTGCTGGACGCGCGCCGCAGCGAGCTGCGCAACCGCCGCCAGGCCCTGCAGGTGCGCACCGCGCAGTACACCGCCACCGTGGGTCTGATCCGCGCGCTGGGCGGCGGCTGGGGCGATGGCCAGGGCGCGGCCCTGGCGCAGGCGCCTGCCCGCTGAGCGCGGGTTGTCGCGGGCGGGCTTGACAGGGCTTTTCCGGGCTGCCCGCCCCGGCCTGCGGCAAGGGGCCTATAGTGCCGGGTGCCGCCATGCGACCGATGGGTCGGCGACATGGCTTTCCACCCCCCTTTTCCCCTTGCACGCAGGAGACTTCGCATGAGCTACCCCGATACCCGCCTCTTCATCGCCGGCCAGTGGCAGGACGCCGCCGACGGCAAGACCATCGCCGTGCACAACCCCGCCACCGGCAAGGAAATCGGCCGCGTGGCCCATGCCGGCAAGGCCGACCTGGACCGGGCACTCGAAGCCGCCCAGAAGGGCTTCGAAGCCTGGCGCGACATCCCCGCTGCAGACCGCGCCAAGACCATGCGCCGCGCCGCCGTGCTGATGCGCGAGCGCGCCGACGCGATCGCCGCCATCATGGTGCAGGAGCAGGGCAAGCCCCTGGCCGAGGCCAAGGTCGAGACCATGGCGTCTGCCGACATCATCGAATGGTTCGCCGACGAATCCCTGCGCGTCTACGGCCGCATCGTGCCGTCGCGCAACCTCAAGGCCCAGCAACTGGTCATCAAGGACCCCGTGGGCCCCGTGGCGGCCTTCACGCCCTGGAATTTCCCGATCAACCAGGTGGTGCGCAAGCTCGCGGCGGCGCTGTCGGCCGGCTGCTCCATCCTCGTCAAGGCGCCTGAGGAAACCCCGGCCAGCCCGGCCGAGCTGATCCGCGCCTTCGCCGATGCCGGCGTGCCCGCCGGCACCGTGGGCCTGGTCTATGGCGATCCGGCCGAGATCTCCAACTACCTGATCCCGCACCCCATCATCCGCAAGGTCACCTTCACCGGCTCCACGCCCGTGGGCAAGCAGCTCGCGGCCCTGGCCGGCAAGCACATGAAGCGCGTGACCATGGAGCTCGGCGGCCACGCCCCCGTGATCGTCGCCGAGGACGCCGACGTGGCCCTGGCCATCAAGGCCGCCGGTGGCGCCAAGTTCCGCAACGCGGGCCAGGTCTGCATCTCGCCCACGCGCTTCCTGGTGCACGAAAGCATCCGCGCCGAGTTCGTGGCCGCGCTCACCAGCCACGCCCAGGGCCTGAAGGTCGGCGACGGCCTGGTCCAGGGCACGCAGATGGGCCCGCTGGCCAACCCGCGCCGCATCACCGCCATGGCCGACCTGCTGGCCGACGCCGTGCAGCAGGGCGCCCACCTGTCCGCCGGCGGTGAGCGCATCGGCAGCGAAGGCAACTTCTTCCAGCCCACGGTGCTCAACGACGTGCCGCTGTCGGCCCGCATCTTCAACGAAGAGCCCTTCGGCCCCGTGGCCGCCGTGCGCGGTTTCGAGAAGATCGAGGACGCCATCGCCGAGGCCAACCGCCTGCCTTTCGGCCTGGCCGGCTACGCCTTCACGCGCTCGCTCAAGAATGCCCACCTGCTGTCCCAGCGCCTGGAAGTGGGCATGCTATGGATCAACCAGGCGGCGGCCCCCGCAGCCGAGCTGCCATTCGGCGGTTTGAAGGACTCGGGCTACGGCTCCGAAGGCGGCTCCGAGGCCGTCGAGGCGCACCTGAACACGCGCCTGGTCTCGATCATGAATGTCTGATGGCGCTGTGATCGCCCTTGCAGTCCTCATGGCCATGGGGACTGCACCCGTCAGCCGGCCGGCCCGCTACTGCTGCTGCTTCAGGCGTGCCCTGACATCGGCGGCATAGGTCCGGCCCACCTTGGCCGTCTTGCCGCCCGGCAAGACGACGCTCAGTGATGAGTAGGGACCCACAGCCACATGGGAGATGGCTTCCAGGCGGACCAGCGTGCTGCGGTGGATGCGCATGAATTCTCCCGCAGGCAGGCTGCGCTCCAGGTCGGACAGGCTCTCGCTGTGCAGGTAGTCCCTGCCGTCAGCGTGGATGCGCGCGTAGTCGCGCTCCGCCTGGATGTGGGTGATGCTGCTGCACGGGATGCGCAGGTAGTTGTGGCCCGACTTCACCCACAGGTCGCTGGTGCCGGCACTGCGGTGCGTGGCGGCAGCTGCTGCGCTGCGCAGGCTGGCAATGATCTCCTCCAGTTCCGCGATCCGATCCTGGCGGCCTTGCGACAGCACGGCCTGGCGCGCGCGCTCCAGGGCCAGGTGCAGGCGCCCCGGGTCGATGGGCTTGGTCACGTAGTCGATGGCATGGGCATCGAATGCGCGGCGGGCCTGGTCGTCAAAGGCGGTCACGAAGACGATGGCGGGTGCCGGGGCAGGCAGGCGGGGCACCAGGTCGAAACCGCTGCCGCCGGGCATCTGGATATCCAGCAGGACGATGCGCGCGTCGAACTGCGCCAGCCTGGCGATGGCCTGCTGCACGGTGGCCGCTTCCGTGACCGCGCCGACCCAGTCCAGGCGCTGCAGGTGGCGGATGAGCCGGCGCCGTGCCAGCGGCTCGTCGTCCACGACCAGCACGTCGATGGGGCCCATCATCGGGTCCTCCAGGGCAGTTCGATCTCGGCGCGAAAGCGCGCTCCATCGGTGTAGGCGCTGAACCGGCCGCTCTCGCCAAAGCGCATGCGTAGGCGGTCCGCCACGTTGCGCAGGCCGATGCCGAAGCCGACCACGGTGTCCGCCGACGGGTGCCTGCCGGCCGGCAGATCGTTCTCGACCGCCAGCTGCAGAACGTTCTGCTGGCGCAGCGCGCGGATGGTGATCTGGGTGTGCGCTGCGGACTGGCCCACGCCATGCTTGACGGCATTCTCGATCAGCGGCTGCAGGATCAGGCTGGGCACGAGCGCGTGCCGCACCTCCTCGGCGGCATCCACGGCGAAGCCCATGCGGTCGGAAAAGCGCTCCTGCTCGATCTCCAGGTAGTCCTCCTGCAGCACCAGTTCCTCGGCCAGCGTGACGTCCTGCAGGGGGTCGATGGTCAGCGTCGTGCGCAGGAACATCGACAGCGACAGCAGCATGCGGCCTGCGCGCGCGGTGGCGCCTTCCTCGACCAGGCCAGCGATGGAGTTGAGGGTGTTGAACAGGAAATGCGGGTTCGCCTGGTAGCGCAGGGCGCGCATCTGGGCGAGCAGGGCCTCCTCGCGCGCGGCGGCCAGGCTGCGTTCGCGGTCCCGCACCTCGAAGGCATAGACCATGGACACATACAGGCAGGACCAGCCGAAGAACATCGCCATGCTCGAGACCATGGTGTAGCCGAAGTTGCGCCAGCTGAATTCAGGCACTTCGGGTGCCACGTAGAAGGTGTAGACCTGGAAATCGAACAGGCTGTACAGCGGTGCACAGGCCAGGGACAGCGCAAACGCCATGGCCGCCTTGAACAGGATGCCACGGCGGCGCACCCGGAACAGCAGTGCCGACATGCCGATGGTGAGCAGGGCGCCGAAGCTGTTGAGCACCAGCTTGCCCGAGAACGATTCGAGCGGGTCGACGCCTGCGATCCCCCACAGGATGCTGTCGCTGAGCAGCACGGCGCTCCAGAACACCGCGGCCAGTTGCAGGGTCGTGCGGCGCAGGCCGGACCAGGTACTGGCGGCGGCGCCGCCGGGCAGCTCGGGGGTGTCGTTCGTCGACGCTTGGGGTCCGTTCGTCGAAATGTGCATGGTTTCGTCGGCCAGGGATGTCGTTGGAATTTCCGGGTGGGGCAGTCTCGCCAAGAATTCTCCCGGGTCCTCTCCATTTCTGGAATGGGGGCCTTGCAGGCCCCGGTTCCAGCCGGATGGATTCTGGCCCATCCCCGTTCCACCCTTTTCCGCCAATGGATCTGACGCTACAGCCCTTTCGCGAATCGCTCGACCAGCTGCTGCACAGCCCCGACCTGCCCAGCCTGCATGCCCAGGTGCAGCGGCTGGCGCAGGCGCTCGGATTCGAGCATTTCATCTATGCCCTGCGGGTGCCGGAGCACTTCGCGCAGTCGAGCGTGCTGCTGGTGGATGGCTACCCGCCGGGATGGACCCGCCACTACATGGCCCGCGACTACCATGTGCACGACCCCATCATCCGCTATTGCAGCCGCAATATCCTGCCGGTGCTGTGGCACCAGGTGCCGGGGGACGCCCCTGGCCCCGAAGCCCGGCAGGTCATGGACGAGGCCGCCGGGCACGGGCTGTGCACCGGCCTGAGCGTGCCGCTGCACACGCCCCACGGCGAGGTGGGCATATTGAGCGGCACCACCTCGCGCGTGGGCCGCAGCGCCCGGGCCGACATTGCGCAGGCCCAGGCGCACGCACACCTCCTGGCCTCGTATGTGCACGAGGCCATGCGGCGCCTGGCGCCCATGCCGCTGCAGCGCCCGGCCCTGAGCCCGCGCGAACAGCAGGTGCTGCGCTGGGCCGCCGACGGCAAGACTTCGTGGGAGATCTCGTGCCTGCTGCACATCTCCGAGCGCACGGCCAATTTCCACCTCAACGCCATCGCGCAGAAGCTGGGGGTGTTCAGCCGCCAGCATGCGATTGCACGGGCCCTGCTGCTCGGCCTCATCCAGCCGCGTCCGTTCTGATCGCGTGCCAGCGGGTGCGCGCTGTCCCGGTGAGGAGCGGGAGGATTCTTGACAGGCGCCGGCCAAATACATATCATGATATATATCAAAGGTAAATCATGGTCCACGACACCGTCAAGGAACTCGGATTCCTCACCCTCGGCACGCGCTTTCGGCGCATCGGTGAGTCGCTGCAGGCGCAGACCCAGGCGCTCATGGCCCGGCATGGCATCGACCTGCCCGCGGCCCACTTTCCGCTGCTCGCGGCGCTGGACCGGCATGGCCCGCTGGGCGTGGGGGAGCTGAGCGCAGCGGTCGGCGTCAGCCAGCCCGTGGTCACGCGCTCGCTGCGCGGGCTGGAGGCCAGCGGGCTGGTGGAGTCCCGGTCGCAGGAGGGGGACCGGCGCATCCGCAAGGTGCAGCTCAGCAGCGCAGGGCAGGCACTGGTTGCGCGTGCCAAGCGCGATGTCTGGCCGGTCATCGAAGCCTCGGTCGCGCAGATCTGCGCGCCCCTGCAAGGGCCTTTGCTGGAGCAGCTCGCTGCCCTGGAAGCGGGCCTCGAAAACACCTCGCTGCTGCAGCGTGCGGCGGCTTCTCTCACCCCCAGGCCGCAAGGTCCGCAAGAAAAGGCATCCCCATGAACGACAAGCCCCTTGACCGCCCTGTGTGGGCCGCGCTGCTCCACGCGCCGCAGCTCACCGAAGGCACAGTCCTCGCCCGGCGCTATCGGCGCGACGTGAACCTGTTCGCGTCCGCGCGGGATGATGACAGCGCCAGCCTCGCAGCGCTGGCCGACCTGGTGGGGGCGGGCGAGTCCATCTTCATGGCGCAGGTGCCGCCCGTCCAGGTGCCGCCGGGCCTGCAGCTCGTGCGCAGTGCCCAGGGCGTGCAGATGCTGGCCATGCAAGCCGTCGCGCCCGTGCCGGGCGAAGAGGCCGTGGTGGTGCTTGGCGATGCGGATGCGCCCGAGATGCTGGCGCTGGCGCAGCTGACCGAGCCCGGCCCCTTCCTGCCGCGCACGCACACCATGGGCCGCTTCGTCGGCGTGCGGATCGGCGGGCGCCTGGCGGCGATGGCCGGCGAGCGCATGCGCTTTGCGGGCGCCACCGAGGTCAGCGGGGTCTGCACCCATCCCGACTTCCGGGGGCGGGGCCTGGCGCGCCGGCTGTCGTCCGTGGTGGCGCATGCCATCCAGCAGCGTGGCGACCAGGCCTTCCTGCATGCCTGGGCGTCCAACCATGCGGCCATCGCGCTTTATGAAAGCCTGGGTTTCCAGACCCGCACGGAAGTGCAGGTGGCGGTGCTGGCGCGCTAGTCTCCGGGAGGGAGGGAGGGTGGGCGGGCTTGTCGGTGCCGTGCCGGCGCTCAGCCCGTGCCCAGTGGCTCGGCCATGACAAAGCGCCGTTTCCCCGCCTCCTTGGCCCGGTACATGGCGCTGTCGGCCTGCTGCAGCAGGGCCTCGCAGCTGGCCAGGTCGGTGGCGGCATGCGGGCCGTAGCTGGCACCGCCGATGCTGGCGGAGATCTGCAGCACCAAGCCCTCGATCAGGAACGGGGACGACAGGCTTTCCACCAGCATGCCGGCCACCTTGGCCGTGCCCCGCAGGCCCGGCTGGAACAGTGCCACGGCAAATTCGTCGCCCCCCAGCCGTGCGACCAGGTCACCGCCGCGCACCCCCAGCAGCAGGCGCTGGGCTGCCTGCTGCAGCAGGGCATCGCCCACCGCGTGGCCGTGGGCGTCGTTGATGGCCTTGAACCCGTCGAGATCGATGAACAGGATGGAGACGTTGCCGCCGTTGCGGTGGGCCTGCGCCAGTTGCTGCTGCACGATCTGGCGGAACAGCGAGCGGTTGGCCAGGCCGGTCAGCATGTCGTGGTGGGCCTCGTGTTTCGCCGTGTCCAGCAGGTGTGCGGCCTGGCGCAGTGCGTTGCCGACCTTGTCGGCCTCCGTCAGGCCCAGGGGCGGCACCACGATGGGGGCGCCCGAACCCAGGGCCAATGCCGGTCCGGTCAAGGCCTGCACGGCGTTGGCGATGGAGCCGCCGATGCGCCAGGCCAGGAGCAGGCTGGCGGTCAGCATCAGCACCAGGCCTGCGATTAGCCACGCGACCGTGCTCAGCAGCGGGGTGCTGAGGCTGCTGCTTGGAATGCCGATGGAGACCGCCCAGCCCGTGGCGGGTGAGCGGCTGAAGGCCGAGAGCACGGGGATGCCTTCCAGGGTCACGGCATCCACCGAGTCCTCGTCCACCTGGGCCAGGCGCTGCAACAGACGCGGGGCGCCCCTGGCCCCGACAAAGCGCCGCATCTCGTGGCTGCGCGCGACGATGGTCCCCTCGGCGTCGTAGATGGAGACGATCCAGTCCCTGGCCAGGTGCTGGTTGTTCAGCAACTGGGTCAGCCGCTCGGGCCACAGGCTGGCCCTCAGCCACTGGTCCGAAGCAGGGGCCTTGCCGGCCTTCCCTGGCGCCACGGGCACCGCGATCGTGACGGTGGTCTCCTTCTCGAAACGGGTTTGCAGAAAGGCCGCGTTCGAGAAGGAGGAAGAGGCGGGGCGGGGGCCGTGCGAGGGGGTGGTGGAGTGGGCGCCCGGCGGCAGGCGGGTGTCCATCAGCACGCTGCCATGGCCGTCCTCCAGCACGAGCGCCGCCACATGCAGGTGGCCCAGCGCGTCTTCGGCCTGCAGCTGGAAGGCGGGCAGGTTGCCGTCCAGCAGTGATCGGGACGTGGACAGCACCCGAAGGCCCGACTCGACACCGGCGAGGTCCTTGTCCACGGTGGCAAGGATGGCGCGGGCCGTGACCACCAGCGCCCTGGCGTGCTGCTCGCGCAGGCGCTGGTAGTCGTGGACCATGACCACCACGGCCATCAGGGACACGGGCAGGCTGGCTGCCACCACCAGGAACACCAGGCGCGAGCGGATGGTCGGTGGCATGGCGCCATAGACCGAGATCAGCAGCGTTGTGACCAGGAACAGCGCCACCAGCCCGCTGATGACGAAGCCCAGCCAACTGCCACCGATGCCGGTCGGCCCCGCACCGCAGACGCTGCCGGGGGCGAAGTTGGCGGCCCCCATGCCCGTGTAGTGCATGCCGGCGATGGCGGCCCCCATGACGACGGCACTGGCCGTCTTCTTGCGAAAGCCCGTCAACACGGTTTCGTGGCGCAGGCGAAAGCAGATCAGCAGCGCGGCGCTCGAGGCAGCGATGGCGACGAGCACCGAGAGGCCGAACAGCCAGGGGTCGTAGGCAATGCGCGGGCGCATCTGCATTGCCTCCATGCCCAGGTAGTGCATGGCGGCGATACCCACGCCCATGAGCGTGCCCGCGCCCAGCAGGCGTCGCCAGCCCAGCTGCCGCTGGCTGACCGTGTGCAGGGCCAGTGCGGAGGACAGCACGGCGACCAGCCAGGAGGCCAGCGTGGCGCCGACCTCGTAGGCCAGTGGCACCGGCAGCGAAAAGGCGAGCATGCCCACGAAATGCATGGACCAGATGCCGGTTCCCATGGCCAGGGCGCCGCACCCCAGCCACAGCAGTGCGCGGCGCGCGTTGCCGATGGCCGCTGCCACCCGCGAGGCCATGTCCAGCGCCACGAACGATGCCACCACCGCCGTCGCGACCGACAGCAACACCAGCACCGGGTCGTAGCTACCCTGCATGGGCGCCCGGGATCCGGCCCCTGCGCGGGGCGGCTGGCATGCGCAGACTCATCGACACCTCCCCTGGGAAACGCGTGGACATCCTCTTTGGACAACCATGCTAGCGGTTCCCTGCGGCGGCTGAAAGCTTTGCTTTGCACGCCGCCGCAGCAGCAGCAGCGGCCGGACCGGCGCCTCAGAGGCTGGGAATTTTCTGGCCGTCTCCGAAGTGCGCGCCACAACGCCTCGGATCTAGGCGCAAAGCACAGCCATAGCTCGGGCTATGGCGAGCATTTGCTTTCGACGAGCCGGGGTGTTTTGGCGTGCAAGGCGGGCGTGGACGAAAGATTCTCAGTCTCTCAGAACCGATAGGTCGAGGTCAGTGCGTAGGTGCGTCCCTGCCCATAGAAGCAGTCCCCCCGCGCCAGGCACTGGGTGATGTGCACCTTGTCGGCCAGGTTGGTCACGTTGAAGGCCAGGCGCCAGTCGCCCGCATCGTAGGCCAGCAGGGCGTCGGCCAGCGTGGCCGAGGGGGTGGAGATGGCGGATGTGCCGCTCCACTGCGAGCCGGTGTAGCGCACGCCGGCGCCCACGGTCCAGCCGCCGCGCCCTTCGGAGGCAAAGCGGTGCGACAGCCAGGCCGAGCCGGTGTGTTTGGGCACGCTCGCCACGGGCAGGCCCTGGTCGCCAGCGTTGCTGCGCGAGACCTTGGCATCGGTGTAGCCGTAGGCCAGGGTGGCGTCCCAGTGGCTGGCCAGGCTGGCGGTGATCTCGGCCTCCAGGCCGGTGACCTTGACCTCGCCGATCTGCAGGCTGTTGAGCGGGTTGGCCGGGTCATTGGTCTTGCGGTTGGTCTCGCGCAACTGGTAGGCGGCGACAAAGGCCGAAATGCCCTGGCCTGGCGGTTGCCACTTCACGCCCGCCTCCCACTGCTTGCCGCGCGTGGGCTTGTAGGGGGTGCCGTACACGTCCACGCCGCCCAGCGGCTGGAAGGATTCGGAGTAACCCACATACGGGGCCCAGCCGCCGTCCATCTGGTAGGTGGCGCCGGCGCGCTTGGTCCAGGCCTTGTCGTCCACGGCGGCTGCGGGGCGGCCTTCGGTGTCGGTCTTGGCGCTGTCGTGGCGCAGGCCCAGCGTGGCCGTCCATCGACCCCAGGTGATCTGGTCCTGGGCGTAGAAGCCGAGCTGGCGCTGCGCCACGCCCGGCTGGCGCACCAGCGCCGAGGCCGCAGGCGGCGTGAAGTTGCCGTACACCGGGTTGTAGACGTCGATGGAGGGGGCCACGGCGCGCCAGGCCGACTGGCCCGAGTGGTTGCGCTGCACATCCAGGCCCGCCAGCAGCGTGTGCTGCGTGGCGCCTGCGTTGAGCTTGCCTTCGAGCTGGGTGTCGATGAGCAGCATGCGGCCGGTGTTGAGATTCCACACCGCGTCGCGCACCACGCTGCGGTTGTCGCTGTTGAACACCGGGCGCGCGGGGCGGCCTGCGCCGGCATTGGCCGTGAAGCTGGTGTAGATGGTGCGGTAGTCCACCTCGGTCACGGTGCGGCGCAGGTTCTGGCGCACGGTCCAGGCGTCGTTCAGGCGGTGGCTGAACAGGTAGCCCCAGGAGCTGTTCTCGGTGTTGAACGCATCCCAGCCCGGCTCGCTGATGAAGGCCGAGCGCGGGATCTGGCCATAGGGGCTGGGCAACTGCGTGCCTTGCCAGGGGAAGAAGCCGATCAGCGATCCGCTCTTGTCCTTCTGGTACAGGCCCTGCAGCGTGAGCGAGGTGTCCGCGCTGGGGCGCCAGGTCAGCGAGGGGGCCAGCACAGTGCGGTCATCGGCCACATGGTCGACCTGGGTGCCGCTGTCGCGGCCCACGGCCACCAGGCGGTACAGCCATTGGCCATTGGTATCGAGCGCGCCGGTCAGGTCGGCGGCGATCTGCTTGCGCGCGTGGCTGCCGACCTGCACCTGCACTTCGCGCGCGGTCTCGGCCTGGGGGCGCTTGCTCGTGAGGTTGAGCACACCGCCCACACTGCCCTGGCCATAGAGCACCGAGGTCGGGCCACGCAGGAATTCCACGCGCTCCAGCGTGTACGGATCGGGCCGGCTGCTGTTGTAGGTGCCGTAGGTGCGCAGCAGGCCGTCCTGGTACTGGGACACATTGGCGCCGCGCGCGCTGAAGCTGTCCACGCGGCTGTCGAAGTAGTTGGAGACCGCGCCTGCCGTGTAGGCCGTGACCTGGCGCAGCGTCTGCACGCCCTGGGCCTCCATCTGGTCACGCGTCACCACGCTGATGGCTTGCGGCGTTTCGAGCAGCGGCGTGTCGGTCTTGGTGGCGCTCAGGGCGCGCTTGGCCACGAAGCCGGAGACCGGCGCCGTGGGGTTCTCCCGCTCTGCGCCGGATTGCACGGTCACGGGGGCGAGGGTGGCTTCAGCGGCGGGGGGCGTGGCGGTCTGGGCCTGTGCACAGGCGCTGCAGACCATCAGGAACGCGGCGTGTGCAACGGCAGTGCGCGCAGGTCGCGCGGGGCAATGGGATGGCATGGTCTTCAAGGGTGGTGCAGCCTGCGGCCATGCGGCAGCGAAGGCGGGTTGGCTGGGGTGTGGCGGTGCGCGGCCGGCGCCGTGAAGGCTGCCGGTGGCAGTGGCTGGCGAAAGGAAAAGGGGCCGGGTGCAGGTCCGGACGCCCTGGAGACCCCCACCAGGCTCAATGGCCCTGCAGTCACCTGGGTTGGGGGTTGGCGCCCCTTCGGGCGCGGGTTGTCAGTGCTTTTCGGGTGCGGGCGGCAGCAGTGGCGAGACAGCGCCTTCGGCCTGCACGAAGCTCAGCGTAGTGACGTAGCTGGCCTCACCATACTTCTCGCCCTGGGCTTCGCCGGGCGTCTTGTCGGTGTGGTGCACTTCGGCCACGTACTGGCCCTTCCAGGGGGTCAGGAACTCCACGGTGCCGTCGTCGGCGGACTGGGCTTCGCGGCTCCAGCCGGCGGGCGAGACCAGTTGCACCTTGGCCTTGGGCAGCGGCTTGCCGTTGAACACGACCTTGAGCTGGCCGGGCTTGCCGGTGGGCACCAGGTCCAGCGCCTGGCCGGGCGCCACGGGCTGGGCGAGGCTCGCGACCCAGCGGGCCGAAGGCTGCCAGTACATGGCGGGCAGGTTGCGCTTGCTGCGGTCGATCAGCGGGTAGGTGGCTGCGGCGAACAGCGTGTCGGCGTTGCCGGTCACGGTGTAGGCGAAGGCGTCCTTGGTCAGCTTGCCTTCGACCTTCTGGCTGGCGGCGCCGGCGCGCTGTTCGAGCACGGGCACGCCCTTGAACTTGTCCAGCGAACCGGGCGAGGTCTCGCGCAGGTTGTCGTTGAACTCGCCGAAGTGCAGGCGGGCCTGGCCACCGGCATTTTCGAGCCACACCTGGTGGGCCTGGGCTGCGCTGGCGCCGAGGGCCAGCAAAGCGGCGGCCAGCAGGGGCTTCATGGAGGATTGCATGGAAGTCTTCCTTTCAATGGTTGGTGTGGAACACGGAAATCGAACAAACGCCCCCTCCATGCGGTTGCATGGTCGGGGCTGATGGCACGGGTCGTCGACCCTGCCGGAGATCAGAAATCGACGCTGGCGCTCAGGCTGAGGGCACGCGGAGCACCCACCACCAGGTAGCCCGAGCCTGGGTAGCCGCCCACCGAAGCCCAGTGGTTCTTGTCGGTCACGTTGTCGATGCGCGCGCGCAGCGTGACCAGCTTGCCGCCCATCTCGGTCAGGTAGCGGGCGCCCAGGTCCAGGCGGTTCCAGCCGGCCACGCGCAGGGTGTTGGTGGCGTTGGCATGGCTCGATCCGGTGTGCACCAGGCGGCCGTCCAGCGCCAGGCCTCGCACGCCGGGCACGTCCCACTCCAGCCCCAGGTTGGCCTGCAGCTTGGGCACGCCGATCACGCGCTGGCCATCGGTGAGTGCCGAGCCGGTGCGCTGCTGTTTGGCGTCGAGCCAGGTGGCACCGCCGAGCACGCGCAGACCGCTCATGGCCTCGCCCTGCACGGCCAGTTCCAGGCCCTGGTGGCGGTCCTTGCCGCTCGCGCCGAAGATGCCGGCGGCATCGACCACGGAGCGTGGCTTGTCGGTGGAGAACAGCGCCAGGCTGCCGCCCACGCGACCGCCATCGTATTTCACGCCGATTTCCTTTTGCTTGGAGACATAGGGGGCCAGCATGGTGCCCCGGTTGGCTGCGGTGGAGGGCGCGGTCTCGCCCTGGCTCAGGCCTTCGGCATAGTTGGCGTACACCGACAGGCTCTTGTCCAGCTTGTACAGGGCGCCGAGCAGGGGGCTGGTGCGGCTTTGGTCGTAGCGGTCGGTCTGCGCGCCGGTGCCATAGGCGAAGTTGGCGATGTCGAACTTCTGGTGGCGCAGGCCCAGCGTCACGAGCAGGCGCTTGTCCAGCATCGACAGCGTGTCGCCCAGCGCCACGCTGCTCAGCTTGATGCGGCCCGTGGTCAGCGGGTTGTCCATCATGCCGCCGCGCAGCGCCGTGGCGCTGTAGGCCGGCGTGGCGGTGTACAACGGGTTGTAGAGGTTGGTGGCCTGGGTGTTGCCGAAGTCCATGACATAGGCGTTCTTCTTGTCCAGGCTGAACGAGGAGGCGGCGAGCACCCATTCATGGCCCACGCTGCCGGTCTGCAGCTTGCCGCGCAAGCCCAGCTCGCCGGTATTGACGTTGTCCTTGCGGTTGTTGTCGAAGCGGTAGGTGGTGCCGGCGCCGGTGGCCGCATTGGCCACCGAGAGGTTGGCCAGCGAGTTCGACTCCGTGCCGCTGCGTGCGCCAGCGGCAGCCCAGGCGGTGATGTTGGAAGTGATGTCCCACTCGCCGCGCAGCGTGCCAAAGGTGTCGCGCTCGTTGGAGAAGGCCCAGGGCTGCGCGAAGTTGCTATTGCCGTCGGGTGCGGTCGGCACAGCGGTCACGGCGCCGAGCGTGACGTTGGTGCGGGTGCGGTCGAGCTTGTGGTCCTGCCAGCCGATGTCGCCCGACAGGCGCACGTCGCGGCTGCGCCAGTCCAGGCCCACGGCGGCCAGGCCGAGCTTGGCCTTCTCGTCGTCGACGGCGGTGCCGCCGTTGTGCGAGGCCACGTTGACGCGGATGCCGGCGCTGCCATCTGGACCGAAACGGCGGGCGATGTCGGCTGCCACATCACTGTGGCCGCCACTGCCCACGCCCACGCTGACCCGGCTCAGGGGCTCGTTGGGGGCGCGCTTGGGCAGCAGGTTGATGGCACCGCCCAGGCCGCCACCACCGGGGTTGGCGCCGTTGAGGAAGGACGATGCGCCGCGCAGCACTTCCACGCGCTCGAACAGCTCGGTGGCGATGTACTGGCGTGGCAGCAGGCCGTACAGGCCGTTGTAGGCCGTGTCGTCCGAGCCCAGGATGAAGCCGCGGATGAAGTACGACTCCTGGAAGTTGCCGAAGCCACGGGCCACGCGCACCGTGGGGTCGTTCTGCAGCACGTCGCCCACGCTGCGCGCGTGGCGGTCTTGGATCAGCTCATTGGTGTAGCTGATGGTGGAGAACGGCGTTTCCATCGCATCGCGCGTGCCCAGAATGCCCACGCGACCGCCGCGTGCCACCTGGCCGCCGGGGTAGGCGGGCGACAGGCCTTGCGCCGATGCGTCGGCGCTGGCGTTCACGGTGACGGTTGAGAGCGTCTGGTCGCTGCCGGCAGCGGTCTGCGCGAGTGCTGCGGGCAGGGCCAGCGTGCACAGCAGGGCGGCGGCCAGGGCCGCTGGCGTGTGTGGGACCAGAGGGAAGCGTGGTGAGTGGTGCATGGCGGTCAGAGGAAGTGAACGGAGCGGGCGGTGTCAGAAAGGGGCGGCAGGGTCATCGCCGGGGTCGGGGTCGGCAGGGGACGCGGCAGGCGTGGGCCGCCAGGCGAACCAGGCCATCACGGCCACGGGCAGGCCCAGGCCGACCCAGGACCACCAGTCGCCCCAGGTGTCGGAGATCAGCGCGGTGGCCAGGCCGCTGGCGGTCAGCAGCCCGAGCACGATGGGCCAGCCCCACAGAGCGCGAAACGGCGTGGGTGCGTTCCTGCTCATGCGGCGCGCTCCGGGTTGGCCAGGGAGGCTGCGGCGTTGGCGGGCAGGCCGCCAGCGGCTGCCGGCGCGGCGGCCTGCACGGGCGCCCTGCGGCGCAGCCACAGGTACAGGCCGCTGCCCAGCACGACGATGGTGGCGATGTCCAGCAGCGCCCAGAGGATCTTCATCGGCATGCCGCCGTAGTCGCCGAAGTGCAGCGGCTGCGACACCAGCAGCGCCGTGAGGTACCAGGGCAGCTGCGGCGCGGCCGTGATCTGGCCGCTGTGGGCGTCGACCAGCACCGGCTGCAGCAGGCGCGAGGTCAGGGGTTCGGCGCCGCGCACGAAGACGGTGTTGTGGTGCGGGCTGGAGAACGAGGTGCCGGGGAAAGCGATGAACGACAGCTTGGTGCCCGGCGCATGCGCGCGCGCCACGTCCACTGCCTGCTGCAGCGGGCCGCGCTCTGCCATGGCGATCACGGGCTTGCCCTTGTAGGGCGCGAGCAGGGTGGACAGCTGGTCGTACTGCCAGTACTTGATCATCAGGTCGGCCCAGGTGTTGATCATGCCGGTGGCGCCCACCACGAGGGCCCAGACCAGGGTGACGACGCCCAGCAGGTTGTGCAGGTCCAGCCACTTCACGCGCGTGGAGCGCTCGCGCCGCACATCGCCGAAGCGCAACTTGCGCATGAAGGGCGCGTACAGCACCACCCCGGTGACGATGGCCACCAGCAGCAACAGGCCCATGAAGCCCAGGAACAGCTTGCCCGGCAACCCCGCGAACAGGTCCACATGCAGGCGGAACATGAGGTTCATGAATCCCTGGTTGGTGGGAATGTCGGACAGCACCTGGGCCGTGCGCGCATCGACCGCGACGGACTTGAAGTCCTCGGTCGGGTCGGGCGTGTGCGTGAGCGTGACGAACCAGACCTTGTCATCGTCCTCGGCCTGCGAGACGAACTGCACCATGCGCTCGGGGTGCACGGCCTTGGCGGCGGCGATCACGGTGTCCAGGCTGGCGCGCGGCGTGCCCTCGGGCATGGCGGGGGCCTCGACCTCGGTACCCAGCAGGTGGCCGATTTCGTGGTGGAAGATCAGCGGCAGGCCCGTGAGGCACAGCAGCAGCATGAAGACCGTGCAGATGAGGCTGGACCACTTGTGGGTCCAGGACCAGCGGCGGATGGCGGTGGGTGACAGCATGGTGCAGGGTTTCTCGGGCCGGAAAAGCTTGGAAACGTGGAAACGGGCGATGGAAGAAGCCCCCGCAGCGGCGTGCCGAGGGGGCTTGCATGCTGATTTTACGATGCAAGTAAGAATGATTTGCTTTTGCGTTGTTGTTTTGAGGGCAAAAAAGGCCCGGTGCGCCTTGGGCGAACCGGGCCATGCAGGGACTTGGGGACTGCCGGGCGCTCAATAGCGCGCCTTGAGCGCCAGCGTCACGCGGCGCGGCTCGCCGTAGAAGTTCTGGCGAAAGGTGTTGGAGACCTTCTCGTAGTAGGTCTTGTCGAACAGGTTGTCCACCGAGAGGTTCAGCGCCAGTTGGTCGTTGATCTGGTAGCCCACCTGGGCGCTGGCCAGCACGTAGTCGCCCGGGCTGATGCGCAGTGCGCCGCTCTGCGCGAAGAACTCGCTGCGGTAGGAGATGCCGCCGCCGATACTGAAGCCGCGCAGCGCGGGCGAGGTGAAGGCATAGCGCGTGAACAGGTTCACGCTGTGGCGCGGGGTGACGGGGCTGAACACCTGGCCCACCTGGGATACGGGTGCATGGAGGTACAGCGTGTCGTTGTAGGCGTAGCCGGCCACCACGTCCCAGCCGGGCTGGGGCTGGCCGCTGACCTCGGCCTCGAAGCCCTGCGAACGCACCTTGCCGCCGGCGATGGACGCATTGGTCGCGTTCGGGTCGGTCATGGCGCGGTTCTCGTCGATGATGCGGAACACGGCAGCATGCGCCTGCAGGCGCTTGTCCAGGAACTCGCCCTTCACGCCGAACTCCACCTGCTTGCCGGTGCGTGGCGCGAGCAGGTTCCTGGCGGCATCGAGCTGGCTTTGCACCACGAAGGTTTCGGAGTAGCCCGCGTAGGCCGTGTACTGTGGGTGGAAGTCGTACAGCACCGCCACCGAGGGGATGAACTGGCGGCCTGGGTCGGCCACGCTCGTGGCGGCACCGGTGGCCGTGCTGCGCGTCACCGCGTCGGCCCAGCTCAGGCGCCCGCCGGCCAGGACCTTGACGGAATCCGCCACGCTGACCTGCGCCTGGCCGTACAGCGCGTTCTCGGTGCGCGTGGTGATGGCCGAGTAGCCGGGCAGCACGAGCGCCGGGTAGGGCGCGGCATAGTTGGGCGTGAGCAGGTTGGCCTGGGTTGGGGTGCCGTAGACGTAGTTGTTGTCGTAGCTCTTGTTCTCGCTGCGGCTGGCGCCTACCAGCAGGCGGTGGCTGCGGCCCGCCACGTCCACGGGCAGGCTGGCGAACAGGTCGTAGTTGCGCGTCTTCACATGGGTCAGACCATCCACCATTTCCATGGTGAAGTTGCCATTGGGGGCGAGGGCGCTGTTGGCGCGCGCAGCACTGTAGAAGGCGCTGCGGTCCACATCGCGGGCCGACAGGCGCACCGTGCCGCCGCCCGAGAGGCGGTGCTCCAGCTCGGCAAACAGGTCGGTGGTCTTCAGGTCCTGGCGGTTGCTCGCGAGGCCCGAGAAGGCGCTGCGCGGCAGGTCGGCCAGGCGGCCGTCGGCGTAGGTGGGCAGGCCCTGGTCGATGGACGAGCGCACGCGCTGCTGCGCGCCGCCGATGGACAGCGTGGTGGATGGGGCGAGGTCCCATTCCAGCGTGCCATAGCCCAAGCGCTTGTTGTTGAACAGGGTGTCGACATGGCTGTCGCGGTCTTCGGCCACGGCCACGGCGCGGGCGCGCACGGTGCCTGCGGCGTTGAGCGCGCCGCCCACATCCACCTCACCGCGGCGCAGGCCGAAGGAGCCCACGGCCGCGTCGGCATTGAGCATGAGCTTGCCCGGTGCGCGCTTGCGCACCAGGTTCACCGTGCCGCCCGGCTCGCTGCCGCCCTGCAGCAGGCCGGCGGGGCCGCGCAGCACTTCGATGCGGTCGTACATGGCGGTGTCCAGCGTGCTGTAGTTGCCCTGGGGGATGGGCACGCCATCGAGCTGGATGGCGCCCAGGTCGAAGCCGCGCGACTGGAAGGTGTTGTAGTTGCCCGCACCGTCGAAGCGGGTCACGGTGATGCCGGTGCTGAACTTGACGGCGTCCTCGACCTTGGTGACGTTGCGGTCGTCGAGCTGCTGGCGCGTGATGACGCTGATGGACTGCGGGATCTCGCGCGGCGCCTGGTCCATCTTGCCCACGTTGACCTGGCGCGCCGTGTACTGGCCCGTGCCTTCAGTGGCAGGGGTATCGGCAGAGTGGGTGACCTTCACCTCGGGCAGGGCCGCGTCCTGCGCGTGGGCGGCCCCTGCGGCCAGGCAGCTGCAGGCGGCCAGCAGGGCCAGGGTGGAAAGGGGATACGAGGGCGCTCGGAGAGCGCTGCGCAGGTGTGCGGGCAAGTGGCTATGCGTCATGGCAGGGGCAGAGGGTTGTGCAAGCGGATGCTCAGGAAGCGAGGCGCCGGGTGCTTCCTGCGCACGCTCCCAGGCAGTGGCGGCTGCCGTTGCTGCCGAGAGCGGGCGCGCAAGGCGCGGCGAGGGATGCGGGGGCATCCCGGGTTCACTATTGGCTGGCAGGAGAGGGTGCTTGAACGATGCGGCCCGGTGCCGGGGGCGCGCTGTCGAGACTGGCTGCTGGCTGGGGCCGTATTCTACTTAATTGCGAACAATTCTCATTGTTTTTGGCAATCTGTGTGCGTTTGCAACAATGCTGGCACCATGGGCCCGTTGGTGCCGCCCGGCGGACGGGCATAAAAAAACGGGCCGAGGCCCGTTTTGGAAGGT
>NZ_JAXHOB010000014.1:0-716289 GCF_034519795.1 Acidovorax sp. | reverse complement strand
TCCCCGCCGGGGCTCCGCAGTGGTGAGGGGCCAGGCGTTGGGGTGGCCTCGACAGGCTCAGGCTGAACGGATGGAGGAAGATCGACGGGAGGTGGCGGGGCCAGGGGCTCGCCTGGCTTCGGCTCGTACACCTGCACGGGTTCTCCATCAAAGGTTTCGTCGGCAAAGAGTTCGGTGGCTCGCTTGAAGTCGAGGATGGTGAACCAGCTTTTGTCGTAGTTTTCGTTGATGCGGGTGCCCCGGCCAATGATCTGCTTGAACAGCGTCATGGACTTGATGGTCTGGTCCAGCACGATGAGCTTGCAGGTTTGCGCGTCCACGCCGGTGCTCATGAGGCGGGAGGTAGTGGCGATGACGGGGTAGGTCTTCTCGGGGTCGATGAAGTTGTCCAGCTCGCGCTTGCCTTCGGCGTTGTCGCCGGTGATCTGCACCACGTATTTGGGCTGGGTGGCGCAGATGTCTGCGTTGGCGTTGCTGAGCGCCTGGCGCATGCGGG
The DNA here is from genome assembly GCF_034519795.1 of Acidovorax sp. GTDB lineage: Bacteria > Pseudomonadota > Gammaproteobacteria > Burkholderiales > Burkholderiaceae_C > Acidovorax. The sequence continues at coordinate 715,793 of NZ_JAXHOB010000014.1, read as the reverse complement.
TGGCGTGCTCGATGTCTTCGCAAAACACGATGGTCTTGGCGTAGCGGTCGGTGGCCTTCAAATACTCGGTGATCCTGCCAGCCACCACGGCATCGCGCTGCTCCATGACGAGCTTGCGGTTCATGTCGGCGCCGGTGTAGACGCGGTCTTCGATGAGGTGGCCAAACTTGTCGCGCATGCCCTCGGTGGGGCGCCAGCCGAAGGTGTCGCGGTCCAGGTCCACCCGCACGACCTTGTAGGGCGCGAGGTAGCCGTCTTCAATGCCTTGCCGCAGGCTGTAGGTGTAGAGCGGCTCGCCAAAATAGTCGGTGTTGGAGACGTCTTCGGTCTCCTTGGGCGTGGCCGTGAGGCCAATCTGCGCGGCGCTGGCAAAGTAGGTGAGGATTTCGCGCCAGGCTGAGTCGTCCGCCGCGCTGCCCCGGTGGCATTCGTCCACCACGATGAGGTCGAAGAAGTCGGGGCTGAACTGCTTGTAGATGTTGCGTTCGTCCTCGGTGCCCGTCACAGCCTGGTAGAGCGAGAGGTAGATCTCGTAGCTCTTGTCTTACCACCGCCAGTGTGGCTTTGTTTACGGCCAGGTCCACGTCTTCGACCGTAACGCGGCCCTGCGCATCAACGCGCTCTACCCCTTTGGCGTTGGGGCTGAGCTTGGCCATGGCGCCCTTGAAGGGGCGAAAGTCGTTGACCATGGTCTGGTCGATGAGGATGTTGCGGTCGGCCAGGAACAGGATGCGTTTTTGACCGCCAGGTTTGTCTGCACGCCAGGGCGACTTCCACAGCCGGTGGATGATCTGAAACGCAGTGTAGGTTTTGCCCGTGCCGGTGGCCATGACGAGCAACACGCGGTTTTGGCCTGCGGCGATGGCCTCGACCAGGCGGTTGATGGCGTTGAGCTGGTAGTAGCGCGGGGTTTTGCTGGGGGAGTAATCGGTGGCGGCGATTTGCTGGACCTTGCGGCGCCCAGCCCGCGCAGGCGCAGTATTTGGCCCACAGCTCGGCGGGGGATGGAAACTCGTCGAGGGTGAGGTTGCGCTCCAGCACGCCATCGGCCAGCGTGGCGTCGCGGAACACAAAGCCGTCGCCATTGCTGGCAAAACAAAAGGGGACGTCCAGCAGTTGCGCGTATTGAATGGCCTGGGCCATGCCTGCGCCCACGGCGTGTTTTGCGTCTTTGGCCTCGACCACGGCCAGTGGCACATTGGGCTTGTGGAACAGCACGTAGTCGGCCCGCAGGATGGACGCCTTGTCGCGGTGGGCCGCCTGGCCGCGCACCACCACGCGGCCGGGGCGCAGGGTGTATTCGCGCAGAATGTGTTGCTGGATGGTCCAGCCCGCACGCAGCAGCGCGGGCGTGATGAACTGGTCGCAAATATCGGTTTCGCTGAGGTGGCGGTTGTGCTGAACGCTCACTAATCAAACCTCTCTGGCTTCGCCGCCCCTGCGTGATTGCAGGGTGGAGCCAGAGTATTACCCAAGTGTTACAGAACACAGCCTCGCGTCCTGCGGATCGCAGGCGGCAAAAACAATCGTGCATCAGCTTTTACCGCAACCTGCGCGCGGTGCAGCCTTTGAGCCGTGGCGGTATCGCCGCCGTTGCAGGGAAGCCGTGGAACTTGGCCACGGTGCGGGGGCCAATGTTCGGTGAATCCGTTGAATTGGGTCTGCATCCGTCAAGCGCAAGTCGCGCTGCAAAGGGAACGGCCGCAGGCGGATGTAGCGGTGGCCTGTGGCTTCGCGGACCAACGCCGCTTGACGCGGCGCTTCATGAGGCAAGTTGGGAAAGTGCCGGGGCTGCGGTTGGCGAACATGCGGCTCGATTGATCCAAGCGCTCGCCATCCACCGTATTCACTCCTGCTTCGTCTGCTTCCAGATCCGGTCTGCACGCTCCCAGGCGGCCTTCGCGGCGGGTTCTGCGTCCATCCAGTTCAGGCGACTGCTTTGGCGGTGGTCTGCGTCCCAACGTTGCTGCAGACTGGTTCGTGCTTCGTTCCAGTCGCCGCGTCCGTCAATCACGCTTTGGTATCCGGCGCGGTAGGCGGGGGCGTAGTCGTCGTAGGTGTAGGCGTCAGAGTAGTAGGGCTCTCTGGCACAGCGCATCGCGCCAGTGGGCACTGGCGGCGGGGCTGACGGCTTCGGCCGCACTCGTTGCCTGCCAAGCCGCCAATCACGGCGCCCACGACGGCACCCACTGCTTGCGCCCACGGGGCCGCCGAGGTTGCCTGCCGCTGCCCCTGTGACGGCGCCACCGCCAGCACCAATGCCGGTGCCGATGGGGTGTGCGCCCGGCTCGTTGGTGATGGGGTCGAGGTTGCGGTCGGTGTTGGTATGGTTCAGATCGGTCATGGCATGTCTCCTGGGGGTAGGTGGTGATGTGCTGAATGCAGAGTCACCATGGTCCCCACGGCATGTGGACGCCCTTGTAGGCAATCGGCGTGTTCGGGCGACAGGTTTTATTTGCGTCGTCGCTTGCGATGCAGTGGGGTGCGCGGTGGGTGCGGTGGTGCGCACGCCATGCCGTTGCTACGGTGATCTACCCGTGGATTGCAGAACAAGACCCGGGATTGGCGGCTGGGCCGTTTGGGGCATCACACCGTATCGCGCTGTGCAAAACCCTGCGGTGGGTCGCCGCCGTCGGGCACGTTGCCCACCACCACCGCGTCCACCCGCGCAGCGGCGGGCCCTTGGTGTGCCCAGTCGATCAGTGCCTGCACGGCGTCGGGCGAGCCCCAGGCGCAGGCCTCGACACGGCCATCGCTGCGGTTGCGCACCCAGCCCGTCACGCCCAGGCGCTCGGCGGCCTGCACCATGGACCAGCGGTAGCCCACGCCCTGCACATGGCCGCGGATGAAGAGGTGTTGGGTGACGACGGTGGAGGTGGTGTTGTTGGGCATATGGGCTGTGACCGTAACGGGGGCCATCAGGCTACCACGGCGGCCCGCCCGCACTATGCTGCCCACCATGACCGCACCCCGCAAGGCCTTGCCTGCCATTGACCTGCAGCGCTGCACGGGCTGCGGCTGGTGCGTGGCGGTGTGCCCGCCGCATGTGCTGTCGCTGCAGGTGCTGGGCCCGCACACCTGGGGGCCCAAGCGGTCTGCGCTGCACGATGCGCCCGGCTGCACCGGGTGCGCGCTGTGTGCGGTGCGCTGCCCGTTCGATGCGATTGCCATGGTGCGGGTGGCGGGCCCAGCGCCAGCGGTATCGGCGCCCCCCACTTCATGCGACAGAGGGACTGAGCAATCGGTCGGCGGGACGGGCCCATGCGGTTTTGTCCCACAACCTGCATTGCGTGGAAGATGGTGAGATGGAAGCGCTTCGCAGCGGCGCTATTCACTCGTGCGTGCGTGCGGCTTTGCCAAGCCCACTGCCACTGCATTCAACCCATTCACCTCAAGGAGAACCTATGTGCTGAAAAAAACGCCAGTGTTCATTGGGAAGGTGCCGGCAAGTCCGGCCAGGGCCAGATCAGCACCGAGACCGGTGCGCTGGACAAATACCCGTACGGCTTTGCCAGCCGTTTTGGTGACGACCGCAAGGGCACCAACCCCGAAGAGATTGTGGGCGCAGCGCATGCGGCCTGCTTCACCATGGCGTTTGCGTTTGCAGCTGAAAAGGCGGGCGTCGTCCACCGAGGTCATCGACACCACGGCGGCCGTGCGCCTGACGAAAGAGGGCGATGGTTTTGTCATCGACCGCATTGCGCTGACGCTCACGGCCAAGGTGCCGGGCATGGACGATGCAGCGTTTCAAAAACTGGCGGCAGATGCCAAGGCGAACTGCCCACTGTCCAAGGCGCTGGCGGCTGTGCCAGAAATCACGTTGACGGCCACGCTGGTCAGTTAACGCGTTGGCTTAGAGATATTTAAGCAAAATCAGGCTCTAGCGCTTACCCCATAAGCGTTAGCAGCTATAAAAATGATAGTTTTAGCTACAGACAACGGGAAGCGCCGTAGCGTGCACCACCCACGCCGGGGCTTGACGACCCCGCCGTGCCCTGCGCTACACTGCGCCCCTCATGTCGTTCACCCACATCGCCTTCACCGCACCTGCTGCAGCCCCCATGGGTCTGTGCATGATGCTGCCCGCATTCTCGCGGGCGATGGGTGCACGAATGATTACCACCATTACCCCCGCGGCCACCTGAGCACGCGCAGGTGGCCGTTTCGGCAGCCACCTGGTGATCGCTCTCTCTTCTCTCCCAAGACGAATTGACTGAAACCCAGCTCTGGCAGCTGGGTTTTTTTGTTTGTTCGTTCGTTAGCCGGAGAAGTCCATGGTCCGTGATCCCGTCCCGTCCCTCGAAACCCCTTTGTTGCCACCGCACGCTGCGGCCATGCGCCCCTTGCGCGTGGGCATGATCGGCATTGGCACCGTGGGCGCAGGCACCTTCCGCGTACTGGCGCGCAACCAGGCGCTGATTGCGGGCCGCGCGGGGCGGGGCATCAAGATGGTGGTGGTCTGCGCCCGCAGCCTGGCCCGCGCCATGAGCGTGGTGGGCAAGGATGTGGCCCTGACCAACGACCCCATGCAGGTCGCCACGCACCCCGATGTGGATGTGCTGGTGGAGGCTGCAGGCGGCACCGGCCCTGCGCGCGACTGGGTGCTGGCCGCCATTCGCGCGGGCAAGCATGTGGTCACGGCCAACAAGGCGCTGCTGGCCGCGCACGGCAACGAGATCTTTGCCGCCGCCCGCCAGCACGGCGTGGCCGTGGCGTATGAAGGCGCGGTGGCCGTGAGCATCCCCATCGTGAAGGCGCTGCGCGAGGGCCTCACGGCCAACCGCATCGAATGGGTGGCGGGCATCATCAACGGCACCACCAACTTCATCCTGAGCAAGATGCGCGATGAGGGTGTTGGCTTTGCCGAAGCGCTGGCGCAGGCCCAGGCGCTGGGCTACGCCGAGGCCGACCCGACCTTTGACATCGAGGGCATCGACGCCGCGCACAAGATCACGCTGCTGGCGGCCAATGCGTTTGGCATGCCGGTGCGGTTTGCCGATGCGCAGGTGGAGGGCATCACTGCGCTGCAGGGGCTGGACGTGGCCTGCGCCGAGCAACTGGGCTTTCGCATCAAGCTGCTGGGCGTGGCCAAGCGGCGCAAAGAGAGCGGTGTGGACGGCGTGGAGCTGCGCGTGCAACCTGCGCTGGTGCCTGCCGCGCATTTGCTGGCGCAGGTGAACGGCTCGATGAACGCGGTGATGGTCAAGGGCGACGCGGCGGGCGTGACGATGTTCTACGGCGCGGGGGCGGGGTCGGAGCAAACTGCATCGGCCGTGATTGCCGACCTGGTGGATGTGGCGCGGCTGGATGGCACCAGTGCACAGCAGCGCGTGCCGCACCTGGGGTTTCACCCCCAGGCCATGGACGAGCAACTGGCCGTGCTGCCGCGCGCAGCCGTGCACACCCGCCACTACCTGCGCGTACCCGTACACAGCGCGCAGCAGATCGAGGCCGTGGGCGCGTGGCTGGCGGCGCAGCAGGTGCCGGTGCTGCAGGTGGCACTGGCCAACGACAAATCCCTGCCGCCGGGCAGCGGTGTGCAAGTGCTGGTGCTGACGGACGCGGTGGCGCAGTCGACCGTGGACCTGGCCGTGCATGCGCTGGCTGCGCACCCTGCAGTGGCAGGGCCGGTGGTGGCGCTGCGGGTGGAGGTGTTGGAGGGGTGAGGCTGGAGGGGTGATGCTGTCGGTCAACGCAACGACCGTTCACGCTGAACCTGCCGAAGCGCGGCACACGACTTCGACAAGCTCAACCCGAACAGGTCTGGGTGATTTGATCCAGGGGCAAGAATAGTGGTCAAAACAGGCTCTAGCGCTTATCCATCAAGCGCTAGTAGCTATGAAATTTGAATTTCGATTCACGAATCACACTGCCCGCACTAACGCAGCCATGTCCGCCGCGCCGGGTGTTCCCTCGGCCGTCAGACCCTGCACCACGCCTGCGCGGTCGGTGTCGGTGCGGTTTTGGCTGACCTTCCAGACGCCTTCCCAGCGCTCCACCGCCAGCTCGATGCCGACGATGGCGCGCAGCATCTTGTCGATGTAGTCGGGCGGGGCATCGTCCAGGCGCCAGGGGTGGGGGCGGTGGGCCTCATGGCGCTCGCTCAGGGTGTGCAGGATGGCGCGCAGGCGCTCGGCGTCGTCCACCGCACTGAGCGTGCCGTGGGCGTGCACGGTAGCGTAGTTCCAGGTGGGCACCTGCTTGCCGTCAATGGCTTTGGACGGGTACCAAGAGGGCGACACATACGCCTGTGGGCCGTGGAACACGGCCACGGCCTGCTGGGGCAGCAGCGGCCACAGCGCGTTGGCGCGCGCCACGTGGCCGATGAGCGTGCCGCGGGGCGCCGCGTTCCGGGTCCAGATACAGAGGCACATGGTTGACATGCAATGCACCGGCCTGGCGCGATCACCAGCGTGGCCAGTGGCTGCGTGTGCACCAGGGCGTGCAGGGCGGTGGGGTCCGTCACCTGAAATTGGCGGTTGGCGTTGGCCATGTCAGCGGCCTTTCACTGCAGGTTCAATCTCGAGCACAGGCGCGCAGTCGATCTGCGTCTTGACCGAGTTGGCCAGGAAGCACGATGCGTGGGCGCGGTGGTGCAGGTTGTCCAGCTGTACAGCGCTGGGCGCATGGGCTGCGTCAAAGCGTGTGACGGGCCGCAGCTGTACGTGCGTCACGGCAAGCTGGCCATCATCGTTTTTGGCCATGGTGCCCACGGCCGCGTCAATGTAGCTGTGGAGCCGAAAACCCGCGCGGCTGGCGAAGTCCATAAACCACAGCATATGGCAGCTCGAAAGGGCTGCGACGTAGGCCTCCTCGGCGCGATCCACCGCCGCCGCATCGGAATACGGCAGCGGCACCATTTAAGGCGCGACGAGGAAGCCAGGCCACAGCGGCACCGCCATCAAACTGTCCAGCTGGGGCGGCGGTTGGTAGCGGTTGTCGAAGAAGGCGGTACGCCGCCGTCGCGTGCCAAAGGACGGTGTGCTGTGTGGCAAATAAGCGAGGTGGTGTCTCTCAACGATTAGAGGTGCGCGGTTAGACAGCCCGGGTTTTGCCAGTGGCTCCTTAGTTTGCGGCAGAACTATTTTTACAAAGAAAGGGCCAATTCATGCCGCGCACCAGGAGCCAATCTGACCCCCATCGCAAACCCCACACGGCAACCACCCTGCGCCAGCAGGTGTATGACCTGGAGCTGCGCCGCGCCATATGAGCAAGGCAGCCTGCAAGCCCAGTAGCACGACTGCCCGCGCTCGCGCGAGCAAGGCCAGCCACGCTAGGCGTGTCGCGCAACAGCGTGCTGTGGGGCACTGCAGCGCCCGCAGGCCGAGGGCTATGAGGAGGCGGGTGTGGGCGACGGCACTTATGTGGCTCGACAAGCCTGCTGGCGCGCTCAGCCGCCTCCACACAGGGGGCATTTAGGGCCTGCGCCCGCCCGTCGCCGCAGGGCTATCACGCAACGGCGGGCAGCTGATGGCCGAGACGGTCTGCGCGCTGGAACCCGCCCACGCAGGCGGCGCACCCCGTTGCTGCACGCGCCCGCGAGATCACCAATTTCTTCCATTTGCGGTGTGGGACCGGCTGGCCCGCCAGGCAAGCAAAGAACAACGCATGGCCCAACGCGCCCAGTACCTAGACCCCGCAGGGGGCGCGCCCGCACCTGCGCCAGGCCATGGCGCAGTGGCCGCGGGCCTCGCGCGGTATTCGCTGCGAGGCAGCGCAGGTGGTGGTTTGCTCTGGCTCGCAGCAGGGCATAGACCTGGTCGGGCGGCTGTTGCTGGATGTGGGCGACGAAGCCTGGGTCGAAGACCCCGGCTACCCCGGCATACGCGCCAGCCTGGTCGGCCACGGCGTGACCCTGCACGGCCCGCGGCGGTGGATGCACGAAGGCATGTGCATGGACAAGGCCGCAGCGCAGTGGCCTGAAGCGCGCATGGCAGTGGTCACGCCCACGCACCAGTTCCTCACCGGTGGGCGGGCATGATGCGCGCAGACGCCGCACCGAGTTACTGGACTGGGCCAATGCCCAGCGCGCCTGGATTGTGGAGGACGACTACGACGGTGAATTCCAGTACGGCACACACCGCCTGCCCGCGCTGTGCAGCCTGCCACAGAGTCGCAACGGGTGTTGTATGTGGGCACCTTTTCCAAAACGCTGCACCCCGGGTTGCGCCTGGGTTTCATCGTCTTACCCCACGCTTTGGTAGGTGCCTTTGCAATGGCCCGCGCACTGACTGACCGCCATGCACCCGGAGACACACAGGACGTATTGGCCCGCTTCATCACCGAGGGCCATTTGCTGCGCCACCTGCGCCGCATGCGTGAGCTGTACCCGCAGCGCCAGCAAGTGCTAGATTGAGCGCCCTGGCCAGGGGCAGCAACGGTGCGGTGCAACTGTTGCCCAGCGACCGGGGCATGCACCTGCTGCACGAGGTGGCGCCAAACAGCGATGACGAAACCCTGAGCCGCAATGCCCTGGCTGCTGGCGTGATGCTGGCGCCGCTGTCGCGCTATGCCATGCAGTCACCGCGCCGGGGCTGGCTGCTGGGCTACGCGGGGTTTGATGACGCGGAGATCCGCGCCGCGGCGCGTGTGGTGGGGGCATTGGCACGCAGGCTATGACCAGGTTGCGACCAACGATGTGCCCCGCTTCAGCCCTCGTCACCTGATGGGACCAGAGCCCTGTTTGCACTACGCTCAGGGTTTCTTGTCCTCGCTGCATCCGCACCATGCCCCTGTCTCCTTACCTCGACACCGCCCCCGCGCTGGGCACCGGCGTCTACATCCATGCCCGCGCCCAGGTCATCGGTGACGTCACCCTGGGCGACGACAGCTCGGTGTGGTGCAACGCCGTGCTGCGCGGCGACGTGAACCGCATCACCGTGGGCCGCTGCAGCAACGTGCAGGACCTGACCATGGGCCATGTCTCGCACCGCAACGCCGCCAAGCCCGAAGGCTCGCCGCTGGTGATTGGCGACTACGTCACCGTGGGCCACTCGGTCATCCTGCACGGCTGCCGCATCGGCAACGAATGCCTCATCGGCATGGGCTCCATCGTGATGGACGACGCGGTCATCGAAGACCGCGTGATGCTGGGCGCGGGCAGCCTGGTCTCGCCCGGCAAGGTGCTGGAGAGCGGGTACCTCTACATCGGCCGCCCCGCGGTGCGCCAGCGCGCGCTCACCGATGCAGAGATTGCGTACCTCAAGTATTCGGCCGAGCACTATGTGCGGGTGAAGAACAACTATCTGGCGGGCACGCCCGATGCGGCTGTCTCGGTTCCAGCGTAGCCGCAACGTCACTTGCCATGCACCGCTACCCCGACATCAGCGAGTTACGCGCGCTGTTCAACGGCGCCTACACAGCACTGGACCCACAGGCGCCAGAGGAATACAGCCCCCATCGCTTCGAACACCACCAGAATGATGAACGTGTGGTATGCGAATTTGCACTGCGGACGGTGAGCTGCGCTTATCTGGTGGAACAAAGACCGGCTGTTGATGGACATCTCGCTGGAAAGAGTGACATCGCTGGACATTTCACGCAGCGCCAACACCGTCAGTCTGGTGGGGAACGCCGAGCACCACGACTTTCGGCAGATTTTTAAGCTGCAGATAGCACCGCAGGTTTGCTGGCGGCTGAGCGGTGCGCTGACGCACGGCGATTGAGCGACAGCGGAGCAAGCAGACCCAGCCACAAGCAGTGGCACCCATGGGCCGACAGGCGATCGAATAGCCCACCGCCGATAATCACCCCCCGCCCATATCGCTGGCGGCACCACCCCACACCATGTCCGCCGTCGCCCCTCCCACCGCACCGCTGCGCGTGCTGTCGGTCATCCCGCCGATGACGCAGCTCAACACGCCCTACCCGTCCACCGCCTACCTCACCGGCTTTCTGCGCTCGCGCGGCGTCGCTGCGGTGCAGGAAGACCTGGCGCTGGCGCTGGTGCTGCGACTGCTGTCGCCCGAGGGCCTGCGACGGCCGTGCGCGCCAGCCATCGCGCTGCCGCAGCCAGCAGCGCAGCGCCCGCGTGCAGGCTTTCGTCGCGCACTTCGACGCCTACCGCGCCAGCATCGCCCCCACCATCGCCTTCCTGCAGGGCCGCGACGCCACGCTGGCGCACCGCATCGCCGGCCGCAGCTTCCTGCCCGAGGGGCCGCGCTTTGCGTCGCTGGACGTTTATGTGGACCGACGACGACGGCGGCGACCCGATGGCCTGGGCCTTTGGTGCGCTGGGCGTGCAGGACCGCGCCCGCCACCTGGCCACGCTGTACCTGAACGACCTGGCCGACGTGCTGCGCGACGCGGTCGACCCGCGCTTCGAGTTCGTGCGCTACGCCGAATCGCTGGCGATGAGCCAGCCCAGCTTCGACCCGCTGGCCGACGCGCTGGCCGCGCCGCCCAACGCTGGTCGACCGACACGCTGCAGCGCCTGACGCAGCGAGGCGCTGGAGCGCCACGCGCCGACCGTGGTGCTGTTGTCGGTGCCGTTCCCCGGCGCGGTCTACGCGGCCTTTCGCATCGCGCAGGCGATCAAGGCGCAAGACCCGGCCATCGTCACGGTGCTGGGCGGTGGCTACGTCAACACCGAGCTGCGCGAGCTGGCCGAGCCGCGCGTGTTCGACTTCTTCGACTACGTCACGCTCGACGCCGGCGAGCGCCCGCTGCTGGCGCTGCTGGAGCACCTGCAGGGCCGGCGCAGCGCGCAGCGCCTGGTGCGCACCTTCGTGCGCGGCGACGACGAGCGGCCGGTGCAGTACATCAACTTCGTCGAACCCGACATCGCCGTTCGACGAGGTGGGCACGCCCACCTGGGACGGCCTGCCGCTGGACCGCTACCTGTCGCTGCTGGACATGCTCAACCCCATGCACCGGCTGTGGAGCGACGGGCGCTGGAACAAGCTCACGGTGGCGCACGGCTGCTACTGGAAGAAGTGCAGCTTCTGCGACGTGAGCCTGGACTACATCGGCCGCTACGACGCCGCCAGCGCCACCACGCTGGTCGACCGCATCGAGGCCATCGTGGCCGCCGAGACCGGGCAGACGGGCTTCCACTTCGTCGACGAGGCCGCGCCGCCCAAGGCGCTGAAGGCGCTGGCGGCCGAGCTGCATGCGCCGCAGCTGGCGCATCATCAGCTGGTGGGGCAACATCCGCTTCGAGAAAACCTTCACGCCCGAGCTGTGCCGGCAGCTGGCCGACAGCGGCTGCATCGCCATCAGCGGCGGGCTGGAAGTGGCGTCCGACCGGCTGCTGGCGCTGATGAAAAAGGGCGTGTCGGTGGACCAGGTGGCGCGCGTGACCAAGGGCTTCAGCGACGCCGGCATCCTGGTGCACGCCTACCTGATGTACGGCTTCCCGACCCAGACGGTGCAGGACACGGTGGACGCGCTGGAAACCGTGCGCCAGCTGTTCGCCGCCGGCTGCATCCAGAGCGGCTTCTGGCACCGCTTCGCCTGCACCGTGCATTCGCCCGTGGGCCTGCACCCCGAGCAGTACGGCGTGACGCTGCAGCCGCTGCCGCCGGGCCGCTTCGCCAAGAACGACGTCGCCTTCATCGACCCCACCGGCGTGGACCACGACGCGCTGGGCGGGGCGCTGAAGAAGGCGCATCTACAACTACATGCACGGCATCGGGCTGGACGAGGACGTGCGCAGCTGGTTCCACGTTCAAGGTGCCCAAGACGACGGTGCGGCGAGATCGGATTGAGCGGGCGCTGCGCGAGCGGGGGTGAGGGATGGCGGGGCAGAGGATCCGCACCTGCCCTTTAGCTCGTGTCGGTAGATCAGCTTGTCACATCACCCCGCAAAGTACGAACAAAAAATGGGTTTTTCTTGCACTGTGGGGCGTTACTAATATGCTCGGATGCCAAAAATTACACCCGAGGGTATCTTTGTTGATGGACGGATCGTCGTGCGTCGCTATCTCAACCTGGAACACGGTCCCATCAGCACGGTGGTAGCAATTGTGTTGCACCAGACGGACTCGTCTACAGCCCAGCAGACGTTCAACAGCTATGCGCGAAGTCCCCATGGCGCCCACTTTCTTATCGACAAGAATGGGCAGGTTTACCAAACAGCAAGCCTCTTTATGCGTTGTCAGCACGTCGGAAGGCACATACGGTCAAGATGCCTTGAGATTGACAAACCATCTTGCGATAGCGTCGCGATGGCTCGGATACAGGCAATGTCTTGGTCCAATCACGTAAGGGCGTTGGATGCACACGAACGCGCCAAGCCATATCCGCAGCGCTATCCCATCAATGGGGATTCCATCGGCATTGAAATCGTGGGTCGCAGCATCGACGACAAGAAATACGAGACAGTGACTTCAGAGCAGAACAATTCCCTGCAATGGCTTACAGGGGAGCTCTATTCGCACTTTTCCATATCCAGCAAAGATGTGTACAAGCATCCCCAGGTTTCTTACAAGAACCCTGGCGAAGCTGCATCCGGCGTGCCGAAATGAAAGCGATGGTACGTAACCGCCGTCGCGTTGCTTGCGGCATTGGTAGTGGTCTTTTTCACGTTCATTTTCGAGGCAAAGATATTTGTAGACACAACCGATTTCTATACGTCTGAACCGACCACTTGCAAAGCTTCGGACGTGGATCTTTCATCCATTGATATCGGCCATTTTTTTCGGGTTGCCGAAGAGGTTGAAAGTCGTGTCATACACGACGAATACGACCTAGCTCCTTGCTACCTGAGAGGATCAATGATTCACCGCCTAGAACACTGTGAATGGAAGCTGCGGCCAGGATTCATCGGCACGCTGCAGTGCGGTAGCTCGTTTCGATACATGGTGGACCAAGTGAAGCAATCATCCGCAAAGAGTAGTAACGAGTAGCGACCCAAACAGCAATCAATCGGCGCGCTTTTGCTTCTGGTAAGCCTTGTCAGCCGCTGGCCCCCGGTCGGTGTCTTGCAGGCCACGTTTCACGTCGCGGTAAGCCTGCTCCATCTGCGCATCGGGTTCACCGCCGGTCATGTCCACCGACTGGTCGCGCTCGTGCGGCAGGCGGGCTTTCGGGCCGCTCAGGTCTTCGGGCTCGCTGCCGGGCTGTGGCTGGGGCTGGGGTGGTATTCACGCGCCGCTCGGTGCGCGTTGGCACGGGGGCAGACGGGACTTTTTCCTCATCGGGACGGGAGGCGGTGGGGGTCGTTTTCATGCTGGGCCTTGGTATGCAACGTAGAGTCCGTCCACCCTAACGCCGCTGACCGCCCCGCGCTGTAGGCCCAGGCCCTGCGCCGCTGCGGGCGCGCGGAGCCTGCTGTCACCAGAACAACCACCGCTCCAGCGCATGGAGCAAGATGAACACGATCACGCCGATCAAGAAGAGGATCGCCTTGCGGCGCGCCTTCGCGCTCACCACCAGCTTGTAAACCGTGTACGCGGCGAGCGTGCCCGCAAAAGGCGCCACGATGGCGGCCCCGGACATGATGATCGCTGCGAGCTTGCCCCAGCCGTCGGTCCCGCCCATTGACCAGATCGAAGGCAAGTAGATCGCGCTGGGAATGGCCAGGGCCAACCAAAGCACCCCGGACGCCACTGCCACACTGACGTGGTGCGCGAGCAGACCATAAAGCACCAATGCGCCCACCACCCCGCCCAGGAACGCCACCCGCTTGAGCCAGAGCGGCAGCGGGTCGCCAGAGCGGCGCGCTGGCGTGGCTTCATGGGCCTTCTTTGCCGCTGCGGCCGCCGCCTGGGCACGTTGTTGTTGCTAGTTGTTGCTGCTTCTCGGTGGATTCACGGGCACCACGCAGAAAGTCGTCCACCGCCGGGTTGTCCACCTGACTCAGGATGCGGCCCGTGCGCGACAAGGCCTGGTCGTGCTGGGGTAGTTCGGTCTGCAGGGATGCGCCCTGGCCGAACCACTCACCCATCTGCGCCAGCCAGCCGACGCCTAGCGGCGGCAGCCCAAAATCACCTTCACCCGCGCGGCACAGGTAATGCTGGGTGCTTTGCGGCGGGATGAGTTGCTGCGTGCTGTAGCGAGGCAAATAGCATTGCATCAACGGCGCAGCTGTCTGCTGGCCGGGGCGGCCCAGGCGCAGCGCGAATTCGGGCAAAGGCACGGGCTCGCCCAGCCCATTGCGCACGCCCAGCCAAAGATAGAGGCCCCGGGGGCGCCCATCTTTGGCGCGGTGCACCCAGAAGCCCGGACCTTCTTGCGCAATGTCTGCGCCCAGGGCCTCAAGCTCGGACGGCAGTGGGGCGCTGGGGCCATCCATGTCCCATTGCGGCCGCAGCTGCGCTTTCAGGATGGAGGGCCACACCCTCCGCGCGCGGCGCTGCAGGTCGTCCGCATCGACCTCGCGCCCGTGGGCGATGGCAGCTTCGATGGTGCGGCCCGCCTGCACGGGCCGCCCTTCCAGAGCCAGCAGCCATTCGTCGAGCAAAGCAAGACGCAAATAGAGCGCATCGGCCCCTTGTCCCTGGGCCTCTGCCGCGCGCACCCAGGCGTACCGGTCGGGCTGCTGCGGCACCAGCTCCTGCGCCAGCAATCGCTGGCGCGCTGGGGTGTCAGCCCCCTGGGCAGCCGAAGAGGGGGCTTTTTGTGCCCACGCGCTGGATGCGCTCACCATGCACAGCAGCACTACAAGGCCCAGCGCCCCGAGCCAGCCGAGTACGAAGCTTGCCCGCGCCCCCAAACGTGCCGCCGTTACGCGCATATCCCCACACATTTCCCCCTGCATCTTTGCTCTCCTGTAGCTGTGCGGGGATTTTCTTTCACGGCTGCGCTGGGGGCCAGCCCGCTGATCGGCCATAAAGCACAGCTCGCACCAGCGAACGCTGGGTGTGGGTGGCAAGGGGCTGGCAACGGTCTCTCAGTGAGCAGGCCTTGCAGCGCAAGGCTGCTTGCTCTGACTCTGACCCCAGCGGTGGGGCAGTTGCGTCATCAACGAGGGGCGGCTCATGGTGAGAGGGTGTGAGTGAAGTTGCGCTGTGCCTTACGCATTCTTGGACGGCTTGTTGACCGGCGTCGGTTTCGCGGTCTCGACTGCCTTCGCCGCCTTGGGCAACTTCGGCATCTTAGGCACATCGGGCGGTAGGTAGTTGGCCCCGGTCACCACAGACTTGCCGGTTTGGCTCTCCAACTGGTTGCGGGCCTGGCGCGCGATGCGGCCGCCGGTGGTTGCGGCGGTCTTGTTCGCAGCCATGCCGGTAGCCTGCACGCTCTCGGCAATTTGGCGGGTGGAGAGTTCGGCCAGGGCGGTAAAGATCAGCTCGGCCTCGCTCATGTGGTCGCGCAGGTTGTGGCTGCTCAGGCCCTTTAATTCCTTGTGCTGCTGACACGCTCAGGCCCGCCCATTCCTGATGAATGATGTTGGTGAGGATGGCGAACTCGCTGCCCTTCTTGATGTCGTGCTCGCTCCAATAGTCGGTCAGCTTGTTGCGGGTTTCCTGCCCGGTCATGCGCTGCTGAATCCACTTGTCGCTGCGGCCATGCTGCTGCCAGGTCTGGCGGGCGCGGTCCAGCGAAAGGGCCGGATCGGCCAGCTCCTGCATGCGCTCGTAACCCACCTTGGCCAGCCAGAGCTTGATGGGCTCTGCCTTGGGGCTGGGGACGGACTGCACAATGCGCAGCAAAGTTTCTGCGGTGGCACGGTCGGTGAGGCGCTGTTTTCCATCTGGCAGCGGGCATTTTCAACTGTGACAAGCTTTCGTCCGATGACGGCTACCTTCATTGACCAAGCCTGGCGCTTGAGCTTGCGTTCCGGTATTTGACCGTAGCCGTCAGGTCGTCGGGCTGTTGCGTCAGCACCTGCACCACGTCAATCACCGAGAACCACCAGGTCTCCGGTGCCACCGTCGTACAGCACGGCGGATGGCGCTGGCCGTCGAATTCAGCGGGCAGGATTTTCATGGGCATTCCACCATCATGTGCAAGAAAAGACTGTATGAAAAATCAGTTATTCTTGAGCATAGCCGCCACCGCTCCATCGAGCAACATCAACATTCATTCGCTACTTTATGGATAGCTGCTAACGCTTTTCCTTGAAGCGCCAGCAGCCCATTTTTCAGCACACAAAAAGTCAGGCCTCCATCCATACACGCCCTCCTATGACCTCCTAATGAGTGCCGGCCCAGGCGGCCCTGCAGTCGTTCGATGCGGTGGTACAGGCCACCCCGGGGTTCCGCAGCCGGGGTGGGCAGCGGCGCATGGCCGAGCAGGTGGCGAACACCTTCAGCCAGGCCACGCTGGGCAAGGTGGACGAGGAAGCGGGCGAGGCTGCGCCCACCCGGTCGATTGCCGTGATCCAGGCCGGTACGGGCGTGGGCAAGTCGCTGGCCTACTGCGCGCCGGCCATCGCAATGGCGCTGTCGCGGGGCACGCGGGTGCTGATATCCACCGCCACGGTGGCGCTGCAGGAGCAGCTGGTGAACAAGGACCTGCCGGCCCTGGCCAAGCTGCTGCCCCAGCCCTTCAAGTTCGCGCTGGCCAAGGGGCGCGGCCGCTATGTGTGCAAGCTCAAGCTCGACCGGCTGGCCGGCACCGGCGAGGCCGAGGAGGCGATGGAGGACGACCTGTTCGCCGAGGAAGAGGCCGCCGCCCGCGCCAAGCGCCCGCGCCAGGAGACCGAGGCGCGCATCCAGTTCTACTCGGCCATGTCGCAGACCCTGGGCAAGGGCGGGTGGGACGGCGACCGCGACAGCCTGGACACGCCGCCCGAGCCCGAGGTGTGGAGCGCCGTGGCGGCCGAGGGTGCCTCGTGCACCGGCAAGCACTGCCCGGCCTTCAGCCAGTGCACCTATTACGACAAGCGCAAGGAACTGGTCGGCGCCCAGGTGATCGTGGCCAACCACGACCTGCTGCTCTCGTCCCTGGGCGCACGCGTGCTGCCCGAGCTGGACAACTGCCTTCTGGTGCTGGACGAGGCCCACCACCTGCCCGCGACGGCGCTCGACCAGTTCGCCTGCAGCATGGACCTGAGCCGCGTGACCTGGATCGAACGCCTGGCCAGCCGGGGCCTGCGCATTGGCGCGCTGCTTGAAGTGGAGGAGATCGCCGATATCCCCAAGCACTCGGGCCAGCTGCGCCAGACGCTGCAGGACCTGGCGCGCACCGTGATGGACGTCTACGGCCCGGCCCTCAAGAGCCAGAAGGACGCCTGGGGACCGGCGCGCGTGCGCGTGCCGCGCGGTGAGTTGCCCGAGCCACTGATCGGCCCGCTGGGCCTGCTGGCCGCGAGCGCCGACGGTTTTCTCGAAGCGCTGCGCGCCATCTCCAAGTCCCTGCGCGCCGAGATGCGTGACAAGCCCGACGAGGCGCGCCGCCTGTCCACCCTGTATGCGCAGATCGGCATGCTGGCGCCGCGCCTGGAAGAGCTGCACGCCACCGCCCAGCTGCTGCTGCAGGACGCGCCCGAGGGCGCGGTGCCGGCGGCCAAGTGGTTCACGCTGGAGGTGGAGGGCGACTTCATCGTGGTCAAGGCGCATGCCAGCCCCATATTGCCGGGCACCACCTTGCGCAACCACCTGTGGAGCGCGGTGCGCGGTGCGGTGCTGACCTCGGCCACGCTCACGAGCTGCGGGCACTTCGAGTTCTTCATGCGCGAGTCGGGCCTGCATGGCGATGCAGCCGCCACCACGCTGGAGGTGCCCAGCCCCTTCGACTATGCCGCCCAGGGCACGCTGATCGCCGCCGAGACCCGGGCCGACCCCAAGAACGCTGCCGCCTTCACGGCGGAGATGGTGGACGCGCTGCTCTACGACATCGCCAATGTGGAATACGGCGCGCTGGTGCTGTTCACCTCGCGCGAGCAGATGCGCCAGGCGGTGGAGGCCCTGCCCACCGCCATGCGCTCCGTGGTGCTGGTGCAGAACGCATTGCCGCGCACCCAACTGCTCAAGCGCCACCGCGAGCGCGTGGCCGAGGGGCAACCCTCGGTGATCTTCGGCATGCAGTCCTTCGGCGAGGGGCTGGACCTGCCGGGCCGGCTGTGCGAGTCGGTGTTCATCACCAAGCTGCCCTTCGCCCCACCCGACGACCCGGTGGGTGAGGCCCGTGCCGAATGGCTGCGCGCCGTGGGGCGCGACCCCTTCAGCGAGCTGGTGGTGCCGGCCACCGCGATCCGCCTGGCCCAGTGGGTGGGCCGCGCCATCCGCACCGAAGAGGACCAGGCCCACGTGTACTGCTACGACAAGCGGCTCATGAACACCTCGTACGGGCAGCGCCTGCTCAAGGGGCTGCCGCCGTTTGCGCTGGAGCAGCGCAGGCCACGCTGAGCAGCGCCCCCCTTTGCCGCCATGCGGCACCGACCCTCTCTCCAGAAAAGAAAGAAAGCCTTCCATGACCCGCGCCATCCCCGCCTGCCCCCAATGCGGCCTGGAGAACACCTACCCCGATGGCAACGGCAGCTATGCCTGCCCCGACTGCAGTTTTGAATGGCCCATTGTGGCCGAGGCGGCAGAGGCCGACGAGGCCGGGAGCGACGGCATCGTGCGCGATGCCCATGGCAACCCGCTGGCCGACGGCGACGCCGTCATCCTGGTGAAGGACCTCAAGGTCAAGGGCTCGTCATCCACCCTCAAGAAAGGCACCAAGATCAAGGGCATCCGCTTGGTCGACGGCGCCGATGGCCACAATGTGGACTGCAAGACGGACCTGGGCAGCATGTTGCTCAAATCGGAGTTTCTGAAGAAAGCGTGAATGCGCACGCCAGGGCCACTCCCGCACAATTGCGGCATGCACATCGGCCCTGCCCAACAGTCCCATATAGCAGACATCTGCCGGCGCTACCATGTGCGCCGCCTGCAGATGTTCGGCTCGGCAGCCGTGGACCAGGAGGGCCCCGACAGCGACATCGACCTGCTGGTGGAATTCATTCCTGGCGAGGCCCCCAGCGGTTTTGCGCTGGTGGACAGCAGGACGAACTGTCTGAAGCGTTTGCCGGCCGCAAGATCGATCTGGCTTTTCCATCGGTGATGAACAACCCATTTCGCCGCCGCAGCATAGAGCCTCAGTTGCGCGCCCTGTTCCAGTGACGATCGATCGCACGCCCGCCCACCTGGCCGACATGCCTGGCATTCCCTGGCGCAGGGTGATCGGACTGCGCAACATCCTTGCCCATGGCTACGAGCAGGTGGCGCATGAGATCCTGTTCAAAACCATCACGGACGATCTTCCTGCTCTGGAAGCCTCGTTACAAGGGGTGTTGCAGGACAAGAAGGGCCTGTGAGCGCTGACTTGTGGGACAAACGCGCACGCCCGACTGCGCGCTGAGCCGACACGACGGGGAAGGGGAGCGGCCTACAGTGAATTTTTACCGATTCACCATCTGCCGGAGGCCCCCATGCAACACGACACCCCCGCCCGCGAGACGCTGTGGAAGCTGATCAAGGACATCAAGTTCGGCATGCTCACGCACCGCCATGCCAACGGCATGCTGCACGCACACCCGTTGACCACGCAGAACCGCAGCATTGACGAGCAGTCGCTGCTGTACTTCTTCATCCCTCGCAATGGCGAGCTCTATGGTCGCCTGCTGACCGACGGCCAGGTGAACGTGTCGTATGCCGACCCGGGCGATGACAGCTATGTGTCCCTGTCGGGCCAGGCCACTTTCGTGGAAGACATGGCGCAGAAGGAAGCCCTGTGGTCCCCCATGGCCAAGGCCTGGTTTCCTGCGGGCCACACCGACCCCAACTTGGCGCTGCTGGCCGTGCGCCTGGGCCACGCCGAATACTGGGACGTCAAGGAAAGCAAGATGGTGCAGCTGTTCAAGATGGCCAAGGCCGCCATCACCGGCGAGCAGCCACGCGATCTGGGCGAACACAAGGAACTGACGCTGTCCTGAGGCAAGGCCGCGCGTTCCGCTGGTGCGCCCAGGCTTGGGCGCACCGTTCAATTCCGCACCACAGGAGATTGCCATGGGCAGCAAGGAAAACCAGACCGACGATGACCTGAATGCCACCAGCGACGGCAGCGGCAAGGTGGCCAACGCCCACAACGCCGCAGGCGACAAGACCACGCAGATCAACCAGGGCCGCCGCACCCCCGAGAGCCGTGGCGACCGCGACACCCACTTGGGCAGCGGTAACCAGGGCCAGTCGCGCCAGGGCGGGGCGGGCAGCAGCAGCGGTGGCGGGAGCCGCGGCGCGGGCTGATACCGCGCACGGCCGCCATGCACCAGAAAGGGCCCCTCGGGCTCTTTCTTTTTGATGGACGGGCCTTGAAAACGCCGATGCACCATCCATTTACCATCCATATGGATGGCACAAGACGGCCAGAAGGCACTATGAACTCCACTTCCAACACCTCCCTGGCCTTGCGCAGCAAGGCCCCCGATTCAGAAAAAATCACCATCAACCTCGGCTATGTGGACCTGGGACACATCGATCTGCTCGTTTCGGAGGGCTTCTACGCCAACCGCACGGATTTCATCCGCACCGCCATCCGCAACCAGCTGAGCACCCAGAACGAGGAGGTGCGCCAGGTGGTGGCACGCAAGATGCTGGTGCTCGGGCTGCAGCGCTTTGGCCGCACCGACCTGGAGGCCGTGCAGGCCGCAGGCCAGACGCTGGAGATCCGCGTGCTGGGCCTGGCCAGCATCGAAGACGACGTGCCGCCCGAACTGGCGCAGGCAACGATCGCCTCGGTCACCGTGCTGGGGGCTTTCCACGCCAGCCCGGCAGTGAAGGCGGCACTGGCGGGCCGCATCGGCTGAGACAAGCGCCCACCGTGGCGGGTGCCCAGCGCACCACAACGGCGATTTCTTTCATCTCCCATTCCAGACCGGCCCTTTCGAGCGGCGGCATTCCGAGACAAAAAACCGACGGCACCAGCCGCCCAGGGGCGGCCGTGCCATGAACGGCGCATGCCCTACCAGCTCACCCCAAGGACCTCCCCATGGACTGGAACCACAATCTCAAGCAACTCCTCGGCAATGCCACCAACCTGGTGCGCAAGGGCCAGCTGGCCGACGCCACCCGCGCCATCCAGCAGGCCCTGGGCGGCCTGCCGGCCACCGCAGGCGCGGCAAGCGCCACCGCGCCGCATGCCGGCGCCACTGGCACCCTGCGCGAAGGCCGCGCGGGAACGCCCGTGTCCAGCCCGGCCGGCCCGGGCTGGCGCAACCCCTTTGCACAGGCCGACGTCGAGGACGCCGTGGTGATCGACCTGGAGGAGGACACGCCCGCCCGCGCCCAGCCTTCCCCGGCCACGGGCCCTGCGAGCGCCCGGCACCCTGCCACGCAGGCGCCCGGCAGCTTCACAAAGGTGGCCTTCGCACTGGCCGGCGCCCCGCAGGACCATTACTACCTGTATGTGCCACCCGGTGCCGACAGCGGTGCCCCCATGCCCCTGGTGCTCATGCTGCATGGCTGCACCCAGAACCCCGAGGACTTCGCCACCGGCACGGGCATGAACGGCGCGGCGGCGCGGGCGAATGCCCTGGTGCTCTACCCGGCCCAGGCGGGCAGCGCCAACCCCAAGGCCTGCTGGAACTGGTTCCGGCCGCAGGACCAGCGGCGCGGCGGCGGCGAGCCGGCCACGCTGGTGGCCATGGTGCGCGAGGTGATGGCGCGCCACCCGGTGGACGACAACCGCGTCTATGTAGCGGGCCTCTCGGCCGGTGGTGCCATGGCGGCCCTGCTGGCGCGCGAGTACCCCGAGCTGTTTGCCGCCGTGGGCGTGCATTCGGGCCTGTCGGCCGGCGCGGCGCAGAACGTGATGGCTGCGCTGTCGGCGATGAAGACCGGCGCCAAGGCCGCCAGCACCAGCCCGTTCGCGACGACCACGCCCCCCGTCATCCAGCTGGGCACGGCCCTGCCCCTGATCGTCTTCCACGGCGACGCCGATGCCACCGTGCATGCGCGCAATGGCGAGCAACTGGTGGAGGCGGCGCTGGCCGCCGCCGAGGGCGAGGTACTCCCTGCGGTGACCACCGGCCGGTCGGCCCACGGCCAGGGCTATACGCGCACCCTGTACCAGAGCGGCGGCACCACGCTGGCAGAGCACTGGGTGCTGCACGGTGGCGGCCACGCCTGGGCCGGCGGCGATGCACGCGGCAGCCATACCGATCCCCGGGGCGTGTCGGCCACCGAGGAGATGCTGCGCTTCTTCCTCGCACACCCCCGCTGTTGACCCCGGGCCGCGCGCCACCATAATTTGCCCCCGGGGCACCACGCACCGCCCCATCCATACCAACAGCAAGGTGCGGTACCTGGGGGGAAATTCACCGTGGAAAACGTCTACATCACCATAGCAGGACTGGTGGCCATCGGGCTGCTCGTCTACTTTGTGCGGCGCGCCAGGCGCCAGGACAACACCCGCACCGACCTGAAGATCACCGCCGTGCGCATCGACCCGCCCTCGGGCAGCGTGCTGCAGGCCAACACCCCCATCACCGTGGCGCTGGACTACCGCTACTCGGCGCCCCGCGAGCCGCTGTATGTCTGGGTGAAGATCCTCGACACCACCTACGACTCGGTCTACGAGGGTTCACACGACCGCATGGAGCCCGGCACGGGCCGGATCCGCCGTTCGGTGCACCTGACGCAAGCGGGCAACGTGCGCGAGCTGTTCATCGTGGCCAAGAACCAGGACTTCGTGGAAGTCTTCAACCAGGCGCTGGCGGTGGACTTCACCTACGAGCAGACCGAGGTCGACGAAGAGTGGATGAACGACGGCAAGGGGTCGGAGATCACCGGCATCACCCTGTCCATCCCCTCGCCGGCCGTGGTGAAGGCCGGTACCCGCATTGGCGTGGACATCACCTATGCGATCAACACCGAGGAAGGCCTGGACATCTGGGCCATCCCCGAGACAGAGGCCAACATGACCTACGAGGGCACCACGGGCAGGCAGGTGGGCACGGGGGTCGTGCCCAGGCACTTCACCGTGATCGACCCGGGCAAACTCACCAGCGTCCGGCTGGTGATGAAGAACGCCGCCAGCCAGACGGTCTATGAGCGCGCCGTGCCGGTGGACTACACCTATACGGCGGCCTGAAGCCCGCCTGGCAGGGCGCAAACCCTGGGCCCGGGCCGGGGCAAGGGCTTCGGTTTATCCTCCAGGCCCCATGTCCCGCATCGCCGTCATCGACTTTGAAACCACGGGCGTCTCGCCCGGCCAGGGCGCGCGTGCGACCGAAGTGGCCATCGTGCTGCTGGAGGGCTCCCGCGTAGTGGACCGTTTCCAGAGCCTGATGAAGACCGGCGCGTGGATCCCCTCGTTCATCACCCAGCTCACGGGCATCACCAATGCCATGGTGAATGCCGCGCCCGAGGCTGGCGGCGTGATGCTGAACGCCGCCCGCTTCGTGGGCAATGCGCCCATGGTGGCGCACAACGCCGCGTTCGACAGCAAGTTCTGGCAGGCCGAGCTGGCGCTGGCCGGCGTGGCCGCGCCGCATCCGTTCGCCTGCACGGTGCTGCTCTCGCGCCGCCTGTACCCCGAGGCGCCGAGCCACAAGCTCGGTACGCTGGTGGATTACCACGGCCTGCCGCGCATCGGCCAGGCCCACCGGGCCCTGGCCGATGCCGAGATGGCCGCCGAGCTGCTGGCGCGCATGCAGCACGACCTGCGCCAGCGCTGGGGCGTGGCCGAGCCCGGCCATGCGCTGCTGATGGCGCTGCAGCGCTGCGCCAAGCCGGCCGTGGGCAAGCTGCTGGCGCAGCATGCCAGGGCGCCGGCAGCGGTGCCGACCCCCTGAGCACCGCCAATCCCCTTCCAGCGGGGTGGGTCCGGGATCGCCGAAAATACGCGCTTGCCCCTTTTTTGTTTGTACGGACCCCGAGAGATCTTTGCCATGACCGACGCCACCCAAGCCCCACCGCTGCCCGACCACCTGTCCGTCGACCCGCGCAGCCCGCACCACGTGGCGGCCGTGTTCGAGCACGACATCGGCATTCGCTTCAACGGCAAGGACCGCACCGACGTGCAGGAGTACTGCGTCAGCGAAGGCTGGGTGAAGGTGCCCGCCGGCAAGACGCTGGACCGCAAGGGCCAGCCGCTGATGATCAAGCTCAAGGGCACGGTGGAAGCCTTCTACCGCCAGCCTGAGTAAGCCTTTTTTCGCCGATTCCATGGACGGGTTGGCTCCAGCGCCCTGGGTCATCCACTGCGATGGCAGCGCCATCCCCAACCCCGGCCGCATGGGCCTGGGCGCCGTGCTGGTGGCGCCCGACGGCACGCGCCACGCCCTGTCGCAGGCCACGCACGCCACGGGCTGCAACAACCAGGCCGAGCTGGGTGCCCTGATGCTGGCACTGAACGAAGCGCGCACACGGGGCGCCACCGCAGTGCAGGTCTACAGTGACAGCAGCCTGCTGGTGGAACAGATGGCGACTGCGCCGGCAGCCGCCCATGCGCGGCTGGCGCCGCTGTATGCGGCCGCACGCAGTCTGCTGGCCGAATTCACCACCGTGCAGGTGCAGTGGATACCGCGGCACCGCAACACAGAGGCCGATGCGCTCGCGCGCGCGGCACTGGGGGCTGCGCCCAAGCCGGCCATCCATCCCTCCTGGAAGCACCTGCCGCGCAGTAAGCGCGGGCCGTCGGGACACTAACTTGTCGCCTGGCTTCTCAGCCATGCCATGACGGCTCGCGTGCTCGGGGATGGCGCGCGCTCGTCGCTGACGGCGAGGTGGTAGGTGTGGCCTGCGATGCCCGGCCCAAAGGGTTGGTGCAGGTTGCCGCACGCCAGTTCTTCGGCCACCAGTGCCTGGCTCACCAGCGCAATGCCCTGGCCGGCAATCGCCGCCTGGATGGCATGGCCTTCGTCCGAGAACCGCAACGCGCCCGCTGGCGCCTGCTCCCGCAGTCCGGCCTCGGCGAACCAGCGTTCCCAGGTCGGATTTTCCGGCCGGGGTCGCCGCCAGGCAAAGTAGATCAAGGGCCACCGCGTCAGGTCCTCGGCCGAGCGCACCCCGAGCCGCGGGTTGGCCACCGGTGCGAAATGGTCGGTGAAGAGGGCCTCCACGGACAGGCCGGGATAGGGCCCCCGGCCATAGCGGATGGCGATGTCGACGGCGCTCGAGCGCAGGTCCGCGGGCTCGTCCGAGGCCTGCAACTGCAGGTCGATACCCGGTAGCTGGGCACGGAAGTCGGACATGCGCGGCAGCAGCCATCTGGCGGTGAACGCGTTGGTTGCCGAGATCACCACCTGCGGCCGCTGCCGTGCCTGCGCCAGCCGCTCCAGCGCGGCCTGGAAGGCATCGAAGCCGTCGCGCAGCACCGGGTACAGCTGCATGCCCGGCTCGGTCAACACCACCCGGCGGACCTGGCGGGTGAACAGGGGGGCGCCCAGTTGCTGCTCCAGCCCCCGTATCTGGTGGCTGACCGCAGTCGGGGTGACCGCGAGTTCCTCGGCCGCTGCCTTGAAGCTGCCCAGGCGGGCCGCCGCCTCGAAAGCGCGCAGGGCCGAGAGCGGCAGGGATCGTCGGTGCATGGACATGGGCGAACGGCAGGCCTGCGCCGCCTTTGGATGAGATGAACTCATCTTACCGCTGAGAAATGAACCTTTGTCGAAAACGCTGCCGCTCTTTATCTTCCCTGTATCGGGGCCGCAGTGGCCTCGGTTTCAGATGAAAGGAAATCAACCATGATCGAGCGCGTCATCACCCACCCCGACCCTTACGAACCCTTCCTGCTGTCGCAGGGCATCAAGGCCAACGGCTGGCTGTTCATCTCCGGGCAGGCCGGTGCCGGTCAGGATGGAAAGATCGTCCCGGGCGGATTCCTGGCACAGGGCCGGCAGGCCTTCGCAAACCTGCGCCGGGCCCTGGAGGCCGGCGGCGCCGGCCTCCAGGACATCGTCAAGGTCACGATCTTCGTGACCGACATGGGCCGCTTCGACGATGTCGTGGCCCTGCGCCGGGAGTTCTTTGCGGCCCCATACCCCGCCGACACCATCGCCGAGATCCGAGCCCTCTACACGCCCGAGGCAATGATCGAGATCGAAGCCATCGCCGTCGTACCCACTCCCCAGGGGCGCTGAGATGGATGCATCCACGCTCCTGGCTCCGGTCGCCCTGGGCCCGCTGCCACTGGCCAACCGCCTGGCCGTGGCGCCGATGACCCGGGTCAGCGCCACCGCGGACGGCCGGGCCACCCCCCGCATGGCCGGCTACTACGGCGCGTTCGCCAGCGGTGGCTTCGGGCTCGTCATCACCGAAGGCATCTACACCGACAAGGCCTACGCACAGGGCTACCTGTTCCAGCCGGGCCTCGCCGACGACGCTCAGCGCGACGCGTGGCGCCCGGTCGTGGAACAGGTGCACGCAGCGGGCGGCCGGATCGTGGCCCAGCTGATGCACGCGGGTGCGATCGCGCAGGGCAACCCCCACCGTGCCGGCGCCAAGGGACCTTCCGCGGTGCAGCCCAGAGGCATGCAGATGGGCTTCTACCGGGGCGAGGGCGTCTATGGGATGCCGGCGGAACTGTTGCTCGCCGAGATCGACGAGGTCGTTGCCGGGTTTTCCGCCGCCGCGTTGCGCGCCAGGCAGGCCGGCTTCGACGGGGTGGAGATCCACGGCGCGAACGGCTACCTGCTCGACCAGTTCCTCACCGACTACACCAACCAGCGCAGCGATGGCTACGGCGGCACCCTCGAACACCGCCTGCGCCTGGGCGCCGAGACGGTCAATGCGGTGCGCCGCGTTGTGGGCCCGGGCTTTGCCATCGGATACCGGGTCTCCCAGGGCAAGGTGAACGACTTCGCACACAAGTGGCCCGGCGGTGAGCCCCAGGCGGCGGCAACCTTTGCGGCCCTGTCGGCCATGCCCCTCGACTACCTGCACACGACCGAGTTCGAGGCCTGGCAGCCTGCCTTCGGCGACGGGCCGAGCCTTGCAGCACTCGCCCGGCGGCACGGGACGCTGCCGGTGATCGCCAACGGCTCCCTGCATGCGCCCGCCGCGGCCGCTGGAATGATCGAGCGTGGCGAGGCCGACCTGGTTTCGCTCGGCCGGGGAGCGCTCACCCATGCGGACTGGCCGCAGCGCGTTCATTCGGGCCAGGCCCTGCAGGACTTCGACCGGGCGCTGCTCTCGCCCATCGCCGACCTGGCCAACGCGGACCGCCTGCGCGCCTACAGCGGATCGAAGCCCTTCGCGGCGCGGTAGGCCGCTATCCGGGGCAGCAGCAGCTGGCGGCGCGCCAGGCTTTCGGGCAGCCAGTGCGCCTCGCGCTCGTAGTATTCGGGCACCACCTTCGCGCCCTCGGGCAGCACCACCCAGGGCTGCCTGGACTGCGTGAAGATGTGGATGTCGGGGGGCAGGTGGTCGGGCGCATCGAGCGTGCCCACGCGCACGAAGGACACCAGCGGCCCCGCACCCGCGTAGTGGCTCCACAGGGCCACATGGCAGTGTGGGCAGCGCGCGATCTTCTGGCCCAGGCCGCTTTGCGACGGGGTGTCGACCAGCACCGGTTTGCCGCCGAGCAGGTGCACGCGGTCGGCCTCGATCATGGCGTTGAGCGCGAAGGAGGCGCCTGATTCGCGCTGGCACCAGCGGCAGTGGCAGCAGTGCACGAACAGCGGCGCGGTCTCCATGCGGTAGCGCACATGGTGGCAATCGCAGCCGCCTTCGAGCGGGAACGGGGGCGTGGACGGGAAATGCATGGCGATCACTCCGTGGAGGGCCGCACGTTACGGCAAAAGCCGCACCCTGTCACTCCCGTCTTTTCACGCGCCGCAGTCCGCAGCGCGGGCCCGCAGCAGGGCCTGCTCCTGCACGTTGCGCGTAAGGCTGGCGGCCAGCTCGAACTGCGCACGCGCCTCGCCGTTGCGGCCCAGCCTGGCCAGCAGGTCGCCGCGCACGCTGGGCAGCCAGTGGTAGTCGCGCAGGGCGGGGTCAGCGCCCAATGCATCGACCAGCACCAGAGCGGCGGCGGGGCCGTCGGCCATGCCCACGGCCACGGCGCGGTTGAGCGCCACGACGGGCGAGGGCGCAACCTGCAGCAGCGCGTCGTACAGCGCCACGATGTGCTGCCAGTCGGTGTCTGCGGCGCGGCGCGCACGCGCATGGCAGGCCGCGATGGCGCCCTGCAGCGCATAAGGCCCCCAGGGGTGGCCGGCGCGGGCCAGTTGCTCGGCACGGTCGAGCGCGGCCAGGCCGCGGCGCACCAGCAGGGGGTCCCAGCGCGAGCGGTCCTGGTCCATGAGCAGCACCGGCCGGCCCTCGGCATCGGTGCGCGCAGGCAGGCGCGAGGCCTGGATCTCCAGCAGCGCCACCAGGCCCTGCACCTCGGGTTCGTCGGGCGTGAGGCCGGCCAGCACGCGCGCCAGGCGCTGGGCCTCGCCGCACAGGGCCGGGCGCATCCAGTCGTCGCCGGCCGTAGCGGCATAGCCTTCGTTGAAGACCAGGTAGATGACTTCGAGCACCGAGGCCAGGCGCGGCGCGCGCTCGGCCGCACCGGGCACCTCGAAGGGCACGTGCGCAGCCGTGAGGCTGCGCTTGGCGCGCACGATGCGCTGGGCCACGGTGGCCTCGGGCACGAGGAAGGCGCGTGCGATCTCCACGGTGGACAGGCCGCCCAGCAGCCGCAGCGTGAGCGCCACGCGCGCCTCGGTCGAGAGCACAGGGTGGCAGGCGGTGAAGATCAGGCGCAGCAGATCGTCGCCGATGTCGTCCTGGCGTGCGGCATCGAGCGCCTCGACGAAGTCCGGCGTGTACTGGGCCTCGAGCGCCTCCAGGTCATGGCCCAGCGCCTCGTGCTCGCGCGCCTGCATGGCCTGCTGGCGCAGGTGGTCCAGGGCACGGTTGCGGGCGGTGGTCATGAGCCAGGCGGCGGGGTTGTCAGGCAGCCCGGTGGTGGGCCAGTGCTCCAGGGCGGCCACCAGCGCGTCCTGCGCCAGCTCCTCGGCCCGGCCCACGTCGCGCGTCATGCGCGCCACGCGGGCGATGATGCGGGCCGCCTCGATGCGCCATACCGATTCGATGGTGCGGTGCAGGGCATCGGGGCTGGGCGCAGCCATGGTCAGCCGAGTGCCTTGCTGGCGTCGACCATGTAGGCGAACTCCCAGGTGTGGCCATCGAGGTCGTCGAAACCATGGGCGTACATGAAGCCATGGTCCTGCGGCGGGCGCGGCGAAGTGGCACCGGCGGCCACGGCCTTGGCGACCAGGGCGTCGATCTCCTCGCGGCTCTGGGCCGACAGGCAGACCAGCACCTCGGAGGTCTTCCTTGCATCTGCCACGGCCTTGTCGGTGAAGGTCTTGTAGAACTCCTCGACGAGCAGCATCACGAAGAGGTTCTCGCCGAGCACCAGGCAAGCGCCCTGCTCGTTGGTGAACTGCGGGTTGAAGTCGTAGCCCAGCGCGCGAAAGAAGGCTTGCGAGCGGCCCATGTCCTGGATGGGCAGGTTGACGAAGATCATCTGGTGTTGCATGGCGGTCTCCAAAGGTGGTGGAACGATAAGGGATAAGGTGCGGGGAAAACAGGGGGTGATGCGAAAGCCGGGCAGGATCACTTGGCGGCCTCGGCCGCGAGGAAGGCCAGGCCGTCCTCGAAGTCCTTGCCGACCATGCGGTCCATGTCGAAGAACAGATGCATGATCTTCGCCAGGTAGGGCACGGGGCCGTGCATGGCCCAGGTGACGCGGGTGGCGCGGGCGCTGCCGTCCTCGGGTTGGAGGGTGAAGTCCACGCGGTTGTGGGCCTCGAACGGGGCGACGAAGTCGAGCTTCATGCCCACGTGGGAAGGCGCCGTGGCCTCGGTGATCTCCATGCTGCCCGTGCCCACCTTGTCGCTCTGCCAGGCATAGCGCGCGCCGGGGCCGGCAGTGGCGGCGCTGTACTCGCCCTTGGCACCGGGGTCCTTGCGCTCGTAGGGGTTCCAGGTGTTGAACTGGCGCAGGTCCTGGACCAGGCCGAACACGCGCTCGGGCGGGGCCTCGATCACGCGGCTGCGCTCCACGCGAAAGCTGTCGGGGCGGGTGGCGGCATAGGCCAGCAGCAGGGCCAGGGCGGCCAGCACGATGAGGGCGATGGTCTTGATCATGGTGGTGTCCCCGGCAATCAGTGGCGTGCAGTGTCAAGCTTGCGGAAGCGCTCAACGGCTTCGCCTTGCGTGAAGTCATCGAGCTCGAAGACCGGGCGCACCTCGATCTCGGCCTCGAGCCCCTCGCCACGCGGGTTGGGAAAACGGCGCGCCCATTCCATGGCCTCGTCGCGCGAGCGCACCTGGATCAGCGTGTAGCCGGCGATCAGCTCCTTGGTCTCGGTGAAGGGCCCGTCGACCACCGTGCGCTGGCCGCCGCTGCCGTAGCGCACGCGCCAGCCCTGGGCGCTGGCCTTGAGGCCCACGCCGTCGAGCAGCACGCCGGCGCGCGACAGCTCCTCATGGTAGGCGCCCATGGTGGCCAGCATCTCCTCACCGGGCAGCACGCCGGCTTCGCTCTCGGGGCTGGCTTTCACCAGAATCATGAATCGCATGGCACATCCTCCTGTGTGTGGAAGTCACTGTGCAGGGAGATGGAAATTCCCTGCGCTCATCCTCCACGACGGACGGCCAGCCACGAAATCGACATGGGTTCTGCAAATCGCGGGTTTCTACTTAGAAAATCTGCGCGCACCAATTGATACAGGTGAAACCACGGCAGCCACGCGACTGTGGGGGCAAAGCGTGACAAATGCCCGCCTTTTCCCCACCGTGTGGGAGCACTGGCCGGGTGGTCCATGGCCCGCCCTTACGATCCTGCGCGGAGGAACCGGAAACCATGAACAAGAACACCACCGCAGCCGCCCCCTGGATTGCCAGCATCCCGCTGTCGCCCGACGGCACCCGCTACACCCGCGCCATCGTGCACCCGGGCCGGGCCATCGTCCCAGCCGAAGGGCTGCAGACGCTGTTTCGCTTCAACGCCGACGGGCAGGGGGGCTGGATCGCCGCCGCCAAAGCCGACGATGGCCGCTGGGGTTATATCGATGCCGAAGGCCGCTGGCGCGTGCCACCCACGCTGGAAAGCGCCCGCAACTACTCCGAGGACGGCATGGCGCGCTTCCAGCAAGGGGGGCGTTGGGGCTTCGTGAACCTCGCGGGCGAGGTGGTGATACCTCCGAGCTTCGAGGACACGCGGCCGTTCCGCGACGGGCTGTGCGCCGTGAAGGTGGGCGAGAACGCCTGGCGCATCATCGACCGCGAAGGCCGCTTCACCTGCGCGGAGCGTTTCCACGAGCTGAGCCTGTTCGGCGCGGGCGGCCTGGCCCGCGCCGTGCTGTGGAAGAAGGGCCACGGATTCGTCGACCGCGATGGCCGCTGGGTGATCGAGCCGCGCTTCAAGCCCGCGCAGCCTTTCGGCGAATTGCCCGTGACCCCGGCCTCGCTCGATGGCGACCTCTATGGCCTGATCGACACGCGCGGCCAGTGGGTGCTGGAGCCGCGCTACCCGAGCATCGACGCCTTCAACAGCGACGGGCTGGCCTACTTCGACGAACCCAACTCCTGGGACAACGGCCACGGCTACCTGGACGCCCAGGGCCGTGTGGCGGTCAAGGGCGAACGCCACCTCTCGCGTCACATGGCCTGCGGCCTGGCGGCCAGCACCTACAACGGCACCGCCTTCCTGCGTGCCGACGGCACGCCGCTGCCCACCCCGCCGCTGGCCTGGGGCAGCCATTTCCGCGCCGAAGGCGGCTTTGCCGTGGTGCGCACCTACCAGCGCCGCAAGGAGGACCACCCGGCCACCTGGGGCCTGCTGCACACCGACGGCCGGGTGTTCACCGTGGGCGATCCGCTGCTCGAACCCCTGACCGATGGCGACGGCTGGCTGGTGGGCGAGCAGCCCGACACGCCCCTGGTGCCGTTTCTCACGCGCGATGGCCAGGTGGCCTTTGTCGACAAGGAGGGCGCCGTGGTCTGGCGCGCCGCATACGACGGCCAGCACGCAAGCTTGCTCGATGCCGATGGCCAGGCGCTCTGGCACAGCAGCCCACAGGAGCACTGCCGACCGCGCCGGCCCTTCTTCGAGCCCGCGCCCACCGAACACCTCGAAGCCATCGGCACCGTGGAAGGCATCACCCCCCTGGCCGAAGCCCTGCTGGCCGAAGCCGAAGCCCGGCTGCACCGGCTGGCCGCCGGCGAGACGCTGGAGCGCGAATCCTCCTCGGAGGACGATGATGATGATGACGATGAGGAGGGAGACGAGGACGAAGACACCGTGCAGGCCAACCGCGCGGTGGTGGTGCGCCGCGTGGCGCGCACCTACACCAGCGAAGAGCACAACGGCCACTACGACTACCTGGCAAGCGACCGCGACCAGGCCGTGAACCAGCTCCGCGAGGCGATGGTCCAGGCCCTGGCCGCGCGCTACGGCACGCCGGACCCTGACCCCGAACACGCCGTGCCCTGGAACCGCTCTGGCGAGCGCACCCAGGCCTGGGCCGTGCCGCTGGCGCAGGCCCTTGCGGGCGACAGCGGCGTGCTGCGCGAATCGCGCGAGCAGTGGCTCACGCTGTACAAGCATTCGGACTCGGGCGATGGCGACACCTGGTCGGAGCTGTGGCTGATGGTGGCGCCCAGCCTGGACGCGCTGGAGACGGCGCGCCGCGCCCGCCGCGGCGTGGCGCCGCAGGTAGCTGGCGAGAACCAGGACGAGGGCCCTGGGGAAGACCCCGGCCCGCAAGCCGTGCAGCGGCCCAAGCCCCAGACGCGCGAGGAATGGCTGCAGGCCGTGGCCAGCGACCGCTATGCGATCGCCCATGTGCCCGCGCCATGGCTCGACGATGCGATGGTGGACGCGGCACTGGCCAGCGACGTGGAGGCCCTGGCCTGGGTGCCCGGCCCGTTCCAGACGCCTGAGCGGCTGGAATCGCTGATCCGCCGGGGCGTGGACCAGGCCGCGAACATACCGCCCGAGTGCATGACCGCCGAGGGCCTGGCGCTGGCGCGCGCGCTCTATGCCGGCCGCCACGAGTGGGACTGGCGCGACGAGCGCAACAGCCGCATGCCCAAGACCTGGGACCACAACAGCCTGTGTGACCTGTGGGGATGCCTGCTCACGCCGGAACTGGCGCTCAAGGCGGTGCGCGCCCAGGCGCCGCTGCGCGACCTGGCGCACTGGCTGCGTACCGATGCGGTCGAGAAGGCGGCGCTCAAGGCCGATATCTACAACATCAGCTACATCGACAAGGCGAAGATCACACCGGAGCTGGCCGCCCTCGCCGTGCGGCATGACTATGGTTGCCTGATCGAGGAGATTCCGCCCGCGCTCATCACCCCCGAGCTGTGCCTGGTGTCGGCGCGCGTCAACGGCCTGTCGCTCGAAAAGATGCCCGAGCCGCTGCGCAGCGTGCCGGTGTGCGTGGCCGCGCTCAAGGACCGCTCGGACGTGTTCCTGCACGTGCCCGAGGCCCTGCGCCTGGCAGTGACCACGCAGCTGATCGAAGACGACCTGGAGCGCTCGCGCAAGGACGGCGAGCCGCGCGAGGGCAGCCACTGGCACGGCACCCGCGCCTGGGTGAAGCTCTGGGCCGGCGACTACGAGGGCGCGATTGCCGATGCGCAACTCGGCCGCCCGCAGATGCGCTACGAGCAGCACGCACACTACGTTCTGGCCAGCGCCTACCGGGCCCTGGGCCGCGAGCAGGAGGCCGCGCTGGAGGCATCGACCGTGCTCTCCATCCACTCGCCCTACAGTGCGCAGTGGGACGACACCGAAGACACGCGCTGGCTGCAGGCCCTGGCCCAAGGCCAGGCCGGGGCGGCCGACGACGCAGCACTGGTGGCACAGCTGCAGTCGCACCCGCGCACGCTGGCGGACATTCCGCGCGAGCGCATCACCGATGCCATGGTGGATGCGGCCCTGGCCGCCGATGAGGACACGGTGCGCTTCGTGCCGCGCCGGCTGATGACGCCGGCGCGTTACGCCGCGGCGCTGCGCCAGGGCGTCAAGCAGTTCACGCAGATCCCGCCGGACATGCTGGGCGAGGAGGCCTGCATCGAGCACGTGAAGGACAGCGGCTGGCGCCTGGAGTACGTGCCCGAAGCCCTGCGCACGCTCACCGTGTGCGCGTATGCCGTGCGGCGCAGCAGCAGTGCCATCGAGCATGTGCCCGAGGCCCTGCGCGACCAGGTGCCGGATGCGATCAGGCAACTGCCTCCGGAAGAGGACGAGGACGGCTCCGGCAGCGGATCGCCATCGGGCAGCGACTGGCTGACGCGCAAGCTCGTCGATTCGGTGATGGGCAGCCAGCAGACGGCCTCGGGCCGGCTGCGGCAAAAGGGCATCTTCACGGCCTTCATCCTGAAGACCATGCTGGGTGCCAAGTCCGACGAAACGCCCACGCTCAAGGGCCTGGCCGGCTGGTTCGAGGTGCGGCCCTTCCTGGCCATGGTGACCAACCTGGTGCTGGGCCTGGCCGCGCTGGTCAGCCATGCCTTCGTGTCGGTCGGCGCCTGGCGCGCCGAGGGCCCGTGGGTGGGCCTGGGCACCTTCGCGCTGATGGGCTTTTCGGAGCTCTACTGGGCCTGGCGCTTTGTGTTCTCCACGCCCTTCAGGCCCGGCCTCGCCGTGGCCTGCCTGGTGGTGATGCTCTACGTGTTCGCGTGGCGCTGGATGTACCGGCGCATCGGTTTGGTCTACGCGGCCCAGGCCAAGGAGAAGGGCGAGGATTGACGGATCAGCCTGTCGCGCCGTCGTAGCAAGGGGCGATGGCGCGCACCTCGATGGTGGCCCATTCCGCAGCGGGGCATTCGCGCGCGATGGCCAGGGCCTCTTCGCGCGTGGCGCAGTCGACGAGGAAGAAGCCGCCGATCATTTCCTTGGTTTCGGCGAAGGGGCCGTCGACCAGGCGCGGCTGGCCCTCGCGCACCTGCAGGCGCACGCCCTGCGTGTCATTGGCCAGCGATTCGCCGGCCAGCAGCAGGCCCCGCGCCTGCAACCCGGCGCCAAAGCGCTGCATGCGCGCATAGACCTCCTGCCCGGCGACGAGGCCGCGCTCGGCGCGTTGGCCAGGGGGTTCCATGATGAGCAGCATGTAGGGCATAAAGTCTCCGGCGATAGGTGGATGGGATCAGGCTGTTGCGATTCTAGAAGCGGCGGCGCAATCGCCGGCGACTGCGCCAGATCGCCGGCCCCAAAAGCCCCTGTGCTGTCCCGGGCTCGCCATGCCGCGTTGCCTGTGCTAGGATTTGCCGCTATGCAACGCAGCATGTCCCTATCCACCCTATCGCTAGGCCTAGTGCCTGGCCGGGGTCTGCCTGCGTTCGCCATCGTTGCCGCCACTGCGCGCAACACCTGATTTCCCCCTGACCCCGGCCCGCGAACCAGCCTTTGCTTGCACGCAAAGGGCTGCAGGGGACGTCATCCGTATTCATTTCGTTTGACCTGCATGCAGGTGGCGCCGCCAGAGTGGCGCCCCGCACGCAACCGTTCGTGGAGCCCCTCATGATTGCCAAGCCCGCCACCAAGTACCAGCCCATCGCCCCCGTCGCGCTCACTGACCGCACCTGGCCCTCGCGTTCCATCACCCAGGCACCGATCTGGTTGTCCACCGACCTGCGCGACGGCAACCAGGCCCTGTTCGAGCCGATGAACGGCGAGCGCAAGATGCGTTTGTTCCAGGAACTGGTGCGCATCGGCTTCAAGGAGATCGAGGTGGGCTTTCCCGCCGCCTCGCAGACCGACTTCGACTTCGTGCGCCGCCTGATCGACGAAGACCTGGTGCCCCAGGACGTGACCCTCATGGTCATGACGCAGTCGCGCGCCGACCTGATCGAGCGCACGGTGGAGGCCGTGCGCGGCGCGCCGCGTGCCATCGTGCACCTGTACAACGCCACGGCACCGGCCTGGCGGCGCATCGTCTTCGGCATGAACGTGACGCAGGTCATGGAGTTCATCGACCAGCATGTCTCGCACTTGAAGCGCCTGACCGATGCCCAGCCCGGGACGCAGTGGACGCTGCAGTACTCGCCCGAGACCTTCAGCGCGACCGAGCTCGAAGTCTCGCTGCGCGCCTGCCAGACGGCCATCCACGCCTGGGGCGTGGGCCCACAGCGGCGCATCATCATCAACCTGCCGACCACGGTGGAGAATGCCACGCCCAACGTGTTCGCCGACCAGATCGAATGGATGCACCGGCGCCTGGCGCCACGCGAGCATGTGGTGCTCTCGGTGCACCCGCACAACGACCGGGGCACGGGCGTGGCCGCAGCCGAGCTGGCGATGATGGCCGGCGCCGACCGCGTGGAGGGCTGCCTCTTCGGCAACGGCGAGCGCTGCGGCAACGTGGACATCGTGACCCTGGCGCTCAACATGTACACCCAGGGCGTGCACCCGGGGCTGGATTTTTCGGACATCACCGCCGTGGCGCGCGTGGCCGAGGAATGCACGGCGCTGCCCGTGCACCCGCGCCACCCCTATGCGGGCGACCTGGTGTTCACCGCGTTCTCGGGCTCGCACCAGGACGCGATCAAGAAGGGCTTTGCCGCGCAGGACCCGAACGCCCTGTGGGAAGTGCCTTACCTGCCCATCGACCCCGCCGACCTCGGCCGCACATACGACAGCGTGATCCGCGTCAACAGCCAGTCGGGCAAGGGCGGCATCGCCTTTTTGCTCGAACGCGAGCATGGCGTGGTGATGCCGCGGCGCATGCAGGTGGAGTTCAGCGCCGTGGTGCAGCGCCAGACCGATGCGAGCGAGGGCGAGATGACCGGCGATGCGCTGTGGAAGCTGTTCCAGTCCACCTACCTGGCCAGCGGCCCCGGCGCGGCCATCGTCTGCCATGGCCACAAGCTGGCCGACGACGGCCAGGGCATCGAGCTTGACGTGAGCATCGATGGCGTGCGCCAGGCCCTGCAAGGCCAGGGCAACGGCCCGATTGCCGCAACGGTGGATGCGCTGGGCCTGCCGCTGCGCGTGGACCACTA
This sequence comes from Acidovorax sp., assembly GCF_034519795.1. Classification (GTDB taxonomy): domain Bacteria; phylum Pseudomonadota; class Gammaproteobacteria; order Burkholderiales; family Burkholderiaceae_C; genus Acidovorax. The sequence goes on along the minus strand of NZ_JAXHOB010000014.1, from coordinate 678,972 downwards.
CGAGGAACGTGCCACGGGCACGGGCGCCCATGCGCAGGCCCTGGCCATCGTGGAGGCCGCGCTCGAAGGCGTGGCCGGCTCCACCTTCGGTGCGGGCACCAGCCACAACATCGTGACCGCCTCGGTGCAGGCCATCGTGAGCGTGGCCAACCGGCTCGCCCAACGCCGCGAAGGCGCCAGGGCCGCGGCCGCAGCGGTGTAGAGGTCGGCAGGGACCACGGTGGCGATGCCTGCACAAAAGGCAGTTGCCACGGCGGGGCATTCACCCCCGCGCACAGGGTGCGGTACGCTTGCGATCCATGCGTGTTCTCTCCTGTCTGGCCCTGGTGTCCGCTGCGCTGCTGATCGCAGGCTGCGGCTCCTCCCGGCCGCCCCCATCGTCGTCCTCCTCATCCTCCTCGTTCCCGTCCTCCTCGACCCGCACGACGCCGCCGGTGAGCCCGGACCAGGCGCACGGCATCGCCATCCATGCGCTGGGCCTGGTGGGCACGCCCTACCGTTACGGCGGCAACACGCCGGATTCGGGCTTCGATTGCAGCGGACTGATCGGCTATGTCTACCGCAACCAGGTGGGCACGCCGCCGCCGCGCACCGTGGCTGCGCTCAGTTCGTGGGGCTACCCGCTCAACAGCGCAGAACTGCGTGCCGGTGATCTGGTGGTGTTCGGCACCGGTCGCCAGCCCAACCATGCGGGCATCTACGTGGGGGAGGGGCGCTTCGTGCATGCGCCGTCCACAGGCGGCACGGTGCGGCTGGACTACCTGAGTGCCAAGCACTGGGCTGGGCAAAGGCCCACCTTCCGTCGGCCTTGATCAACCCGCCAGGCGCTGGCCAGCCAGGGCCTGTGCAAAAGCCAGGTGGTTGCCGTCCGGGTCCGTCACCAGGATGGCGCGCACCTTCTTGCTGTTGGAGCGCTGGGCGGTGTCCACCCCCATGCGCTCCAGTCGCTCGCTCTGCTCGTCGATGTCGTCCACTGCCAGAGTGGCCGAGCAGCGCCCGGCACGCCGTGGCAGTTCGTAGACCTGAAGCCAGCCGCCCTGCGGCAGGGTCCATTCCGCCAGTTCCGGCATGGGCTGCGAATCGGGGCCGCGCTCGAACAGGGTTCCATACCATTGCACTGCGTCGGGCAGGCTGCTGACGGCAACACTGGCAAGGGCATTCTGGATGGCCATGGAATCTCCTCTGAACAAGGCGTTGGGACTGGCTCCAGGTATATCTGGGGGTCCGGGCGCAGGCTGTAGGACGACACCGTACTCCAAAGCCGGCCCGCGTCCAAGGCGACAATTGCCACCATGACCCTGCACGTACACACCCCCACGACCGCCGCGCTGTCCACCCACGACACGACCCGCATCGACGACACCCGCATCAAGGCCGTGCGCCCGCTGATCACCCCGGCCCTGCTGCAGGAGTGGCAGCCCGCGCCCGAGGCCGCGCAGACGCTGGTGGAAACCAGCCGCGCCGCGATCTCGCGCGTGCTGCACGGGCAGGATGACCGCCTGGTGGTGGTGGTGGGGCCGTGCTCCATCCACGACCACGGCCAGGCCATGGAGTACGCACGGGCACTCAAGCAGCAGGCCGATGCGCTGGCGGACGACCTGCTGGTGGTGATGCGCGTGTACTTCGAGAAGCCGCGCACCACTGTGGGCTGGAAGGGCTACATCAACGACCCGCACCTCGATGGCAGCTTCGCCATCAACGAGGGGCTGGAAATGGCGCGCGCCCTGCTGCTCGACGTGCTGGCCCTGGGCCTGCCCGTGGGCACGGAGTTCCTGGACCTCCTGAGCCCGCAGTTCATCAGCGACCTGGTGAGCTGGGGCGCGATCGGCGCGCGCACGACGGAAAGCCAGAGCCACCGCCAACTGGCCAGCGGCCTGTCGTGCCCGGTGGGCTTCAAGAACGGCACGGATGGCGGCGTGAAGGTGGCGAGCGACGCCATCCAGGCGGCCCAGGCTGCGCACGCCTTCATGGGCATGACCAAGATGGGCCAGGCCGCGATCTTCGAGACACGTGGCAACAACGACTGCCATGTGATCCTGCGCGGCGGCAAGGCGCCCAACTACAGTGCAGCCGACGTGGATGCGGCCTGCGCCATGCTGCAATCGGCCGGGCTGCGCCCGCAGGTGATGGTCGACGTCTCGCACGCCAACAGCAGCAAGCAGCACCAGCGCCAGATCACCGTGGCCGAGGACGTGGCGCGCCAGATCGCCGCGGGCGACACCCGCATCACCGGCCTGATGGTCGAAAGCCACCTGCAGGAAGGCCGCCAGGACATCGTGCCCGGCCAGCCGCTGGCGCATGGCGTGTCGGTGACGGACGCCTGCATCAGCCTGGCGCAGACCGTGCCCGTGCTGGAAGGCCTGGCCGCCGCTGTGCGCGCCCGCCGCGCGCACAAGAAGGGCTGATTCAGGCCCGGGGCGGCCGGGCCGCGCTGCCGTCCACATTGTGCGCGGTGGCAAGCAGCGTGGCGCACAAGGTCTCCTCGCCCGAATCCGCCACCGCATAGACATCCGCCGCGCAGACCGTGAGCGTGCGGCCCGCATGGACCACCCGGCCCTGGGCGCGCAGGCAGCTGCCACGCGCGGGGGCCAGCAGTTTCACCTGGGCATCGACGGTGGAATTGACCCAGCCGGCAGGCAGCGTGCTGCCGGCCGCGGCCACGGCCGCAAAATCGGCGAGTGCGAAGACGGCGGTAGCCTGCAGTTGGCCTGGGCGAAAACACAGGGAATCCTGCACCGGCATCTCCAGGTCCACCCGTCCGGGGGCCACACGGGTGAAGCGCAGGCCCAGGGTCTGCGCAATCGGCATGGCCAGCACATGGGCCTGCAGCAGGCCGGGCGGGCTGGGGGACGGGGTCGTTTCAGCAGCGGTGGTCATGGCTTTTTTCTCCTGGTGGTGGAAGGGGAGGGGGTGCTCGCGGGGCGCCGGCGCACCCGCGGCCAGGGGGCCGGGGCAGGGCCGGCAGCCCTGGAGGCCGGTGGTTTGGGGGCGGCCGGGGCCCGGGCCTGGAGCCAGTCCACATGCGCGAGCACCTGCTGGCGCTGTGCCTGCAGCACTGCCACCTGGTCCGCAAGCTCTTGCGCGCGCTGGTGCAGGGCCTGCACCATGGTGTCGATGGTGAGCCGGCCACTGCGAAAATCCGCCAGGTGCTCGGCGATGCGCGGCAGCGCAAAGCCGAGCTGGCGCGACATGGCGATGAAGACCACCTCGCGCTCGGTGCCCTCGGCATAGTCGCGGTAGCCGTTGGCCCGGCGCGCGGGCTGCAGCAGGCCCTGGCTTTCGTAGTGCCGCAGGGCGTGCACCGAGACCTTGGTGCGGCGGGCGAGTTCGGAAATCTGCATGCCACCAAGGCTAGCAAGCCTCGCGCTGCACGAAGGTTGCGCAGGCGACGCGGCAGCCGGTTCCGAGGGTTGCTGGCAGGCACCCACCAGGGCTTACCGGTGTAGGATTGTCCTTTTGGAGTTGCAGTGGTCACCATTTGCGTCTAGAAACGGGGGGCCAGGCGCCCCAGGCACGCAGCGGGGCGTGTTTCGCTGCGCCTTTTTTGCCACCTTCTTCCTCACCATCGAATCCGGTCCGGGCTCTTTCCTTCATGCTGGCTACACCGTTTCCCGCAAGAACCTCTCCCCCGCGCACGGATTCGCGCGCCTGACCATGGAGCATCCAGAGCACGCCACCGCTGAGGCTGCGCGGCTCCATGCACTGCAGTCCTACGCCATCCTGGACACCCCGTCCGAGGATGCCTTCGACAAGCTGGCCGTGCTGGCCTCGCGCATCTGCCGCACGCCGATGGCGGTGGTCAATTTTGTGGACAGCGAGCGCCAATGGTTCAAGGCCGCCGTGGGCATCCCTTTCCAGGAGACCGACCGCGCCGTCGCGTTCTGTGCCCACGCACTGAACGGCAGCAAGGAGCCGGTGGTGGTGGGCGATGCCAGCGCGCACCCCGTGTTCGCGCACAACCCGCTGGTGACCGGCAGCCCGCACATCCGCTTTTACGCCTGTGTTCCACTGGTCAATGGCGAAGGCTTTGCCCTCGGCACGCTGGCGGTGCTGGACACCCGCGTGCGCGCCCTGGAGGCCGAGCAGCTCGATGGCCTCACGGTGCTGGCCGAACAGGCCATGGTGCAGCTGGAGCTGCGCCGCCAGCAGCGCCTGCTGGCACAGCTGGTGGAGCAGCGCGACCGCATGCACGACGAGCTCGTGGAGCAGGGTGAGACGCTGCGCGTGGCCGGCCGCATCGCACAGGTGGGTGGCTGGATCGTGGAGCTGCCCAGCATGCGGCTGAGCTGGTCGCAGGAAATCGCCGCCGCGTACGGGCTGACCCGGCGGGTGGGTACCGTGGGCCAGATCCTGGACCTCTACACGCCACCGTACCGCAGCGCCTTGCGCAACGCGTTCAAGGCCTGCCTGCGGCACGGCACCGCCTTCGACCTGGAGGCCGAGGTCGTCATGCCGGGCGAGCGGCATTGTTGGGTGCGCACCGCCGGGCAGGCGGTGCGCGATGCGCAGGGCCGGGTGGTCCGCATCCAGGGGGCCTTCCAGGACATCTCGACGCGCCACCAGGCCGATCTGGCGCTGCAGCGCAGCGAAGAGCGCTTCCAGCTCGTCTCGCGCGCCACGGCCGATGCGATCTGGGACTGGAACCTCACCACCGACGCCATGTGGTGGAACGAAGGCATGCAAAGCCTGTTCGGTGTGCCGCTGGACCAACTGCCGCCGGACAGCACTTCCTGGACACTGCGGCTGCATCCCGAGGACAGCGAAGCCGTGCTGCGCGGCATCCACGCGGCGATCGACGGGACCGACAGCCATTGGTCGGCCGAGTACCGCTTTCGCCGCCAGGACGGCAGCTACGCCTGGGTGCTCGACCGCGGCTTCCTGATCCGCGACAGCAGCGGGCGTGCCGTGCGCATGGTGGGCGGCATGGCCGACCACAGTGCGCACAAGGCCGTCGAGCTGGAAGCCCAGCGCGACACGCGCAACCATGCCGAGCTGCTGCACCTGCAGCAGCGCATCTCTTCGATGGGCATGCCACTGGCCGACGTGCTGCACATGGTGGCCGAGACCGTGCAGCGCCAGACCGGCGCGCGCGGCGCCATGGTGGAACTGCTCGAAGGCCGGCATTTGGTGGCCAAGGCCTCGGCCGGCGACATGGTGCGCCCCGAAGGCAACCTGCTGGCGGTGAACGAAAGCATTCTGTGGCCTTCGCTGTACCAGGGGCGCACGGTGCTGTGCAACGACACCGAGGCCGCGGGCTGGGACATGACCGCCATGCCACACCGCCAGGGCGTGCGCTCCGTGATGGCGGCGCCGCTGCGCGCGGACGATGTGGTCGTGGGTTCGCTCAAGGCCACCTCGCACCAGCCCAATGCGTTTTCGCGGCGCGATGTGGCGCACCTCGAGATCCTGGCCGAATCGCTCGGGGCGATGGTGCAGCTGCGCCGCGTGGCCGGGCAGCTGCATGCCTCGGAGCTGCAGTACCGCATGCTGTTCGACGAGCACCCGCAGCCCATGTGGGTGTACGACCGGGGCAGCCTGCGCCTGCTGGCCGTGAACCACGCCATGGTGCACCACTACGGCTACAGCGAACAGGAACTGCTGCGCATGGGCATGCAGGACCTGTGGCCGGCACAGTACCGCGAGATCGCCGAGCGCAAGCTGCGCGCCATCGACCCGCAGCAGCGCAGCGTCCCCAAGGTGCGCCGGCATGTGCGCAAGGACGGCAGTCTGATCGACATGGAGATCACGGCGGGCAACATCGATTTCAACGGCGTGGCGGCCCGCCAGGTCCTGGCCTCCGACGTGACCGAGCGCGTGCGCAACGAGGCCGAGCTGGCGCGCATGGGCCGGGCCCAGCGCCTGCTCAGTGCCTGCAACGAGACCCTGGTGCGCGCCACGTCCGAGTCCAGTCTGTTGCAGGCCATCTGCCGGATCGCGGTGGACATTGGCGGCTACCGCATGGGCTGGGTGGGTTTTGCGCGCGACGACGAGCGCAAGTCGATCGAACCGGTGGCCCACGCGGGCCACAACAACAACTACCTCGAGTCGCTGACGCTGAGCTGGTCGGAGGACGAGCCCTATGGGCGCGGGCCCGCCGGCCGTGCCGTGCGTTCGGGCAAGCCCGAGATCGTGCGCGACATCCGCACGGATCGCTACTTCATGGACTGGACCGAGCGCATGCTGGAGCACGGGTTCCATGCCGTGGTCTGCCTGCCGCTGCGCGATCGCGACAGCACCTTCGGCCTTCTCTACCTGTACGCTCCCGAGGTGCTGCAGATCAGCGCCGAGGAAACCGCGCTGCTGCAGGAACTGGCCAACGACCTGGCCTTCGGCATCACCAGCCTGCGCACCCAGAAGGCACAGCAGCGGCTGCAGGCCTCGGTGCTCAAGGTGGCGGCAGCCGTGTCGGCCAGCACCGGTACGGAATTCTTCGAGCAACTGGTGCGCAACATGGCCGATGCGCTCGATGCCCAGGGCGGCTGCGTGGTGCGCCTGCTGCCGCACTACCATGACCAGCCACCGCGGGTGAGCACGCTGGCAGCCGTCCTCGACGGCCAGTTCCTGGCGCCCACCGACTACACCCTGGAAGGCACGCCCAGCCTGCAGTTGCTGAACCAACGCCAGTTCGTGGTGGCCGACGGGGTGCAGCAGCAATACCCCGAGGCGCCCGTGCTGCGCATGGTGCAGGCACGCGGCTACGCGGGGCAGCAGCTGTGCAATGCCGATGGCGAGGTGGTGGGCCTGGTGTTCGTGCTGTTCCGCCAGGCCATCGCCGATCCGAACTTCATCATCTCCACGCTGCAGATCTTCGCGGCACGCGCCTCGGCCGAGATCGAGCGCCAGGTGGCCGATGCGCGCATACGCCACCAGGCCTCGCTGCTGGACAAGGCGCAGGACGCGATCATCGTGCGCGACCTGGAGCACCGCATCATCTTCTGGAACCAGAGCGCCGAGCGTCTGTACGGCTGGTCGAAGCTGCAGGTGCTGGGCCAGTCGATCGAGAACCTGCTGTACGGGGACCCCACGCATTTCCGCCGCGCCACCCAGGCCACGCTGGAGCATGGGGAGTGGACCGGCGAGATCGTGCAGCAGCACCGCGATGGCAGTTCCATCGATGTGGAAGGCCGCTGGACCCTGGTGCGCGGCGACAACGGCCAGCCCCATTCCATCCTGGCCATCAACACCGACATCCGCCAGCGCAAGGCCACCGAGCGCGAGATCCAGCGCCTGGCCTTCTACGACCCCCTGACCGGGCTGCCCAACCGCATGCTGCTGATGGACCGCATGCACCAGGCGCTGGCCAGTGCCCGGCGGCACCAGCGCGGCGGAGCGTTGCTGTTCATCGACCTCGACAACTTCAAGACCCTGAACGACACCCTGGGCCATGACCAGGGCGACATGCTGCTGCAGCAGGTCGCCCAGCGCCTGAACACCTGTGTGCGCGCCGTGGACACGGTGGCGCGCCTGGGCGGCGACGAGTTCGTGGTGATGCTCGAGGAGCTGAGCCCGCTTCCCGACGAGCTGGTGCTGCATGCGCGTTCGGTGGGCGAGAAGATCCTGGCCACGCTGGCCATGCCCTACGCGCTGGCAGGCTACCAGTACCGCAGCACGCCGAGCATCGGCGTGGCCCCCTTCACAGGCGGGCAGGCCAGCGTGGGCGAGCTGCTCAAGCAGGCCGACCTGGCCATGTACCAGGCCAAGACCGCAGGCCGCAACACCCTGCGCTTTTTCAACCCGCAGATGCAGGCCGTGGTGACCGAACGCGCCTCGCTCGAGACCGACCTGCGCTCGGCGCTGGCGCAGGAAGAGTTTCTGCTGCACTTCCAGCCCCAGGTGCGCCAGTCGGGCCTGGTGGTGGGGGTGGAGGCGCTGCTGCGCTGGGCGCACCCGCAGCGCGGCATGGTCTCGCCGGCGCAGTTCATCCCGCTGGCCGAGGAAACCGGCCTGATATTGCCGCTGGGCCGCTGGGTGCTGCACACCGCCTGCAAGCTCCTGGCCAGCTGGCAGGACGATCCGGCCCTGAGCCACCTGACCGTGGCCGTCAACGTGAGCTCGCGCCAGTTCCGCCATGCGAGCTTCGTCGACGACGTGGCCCGGGTGCTGGCCATCACGGGAGCGCCCTCGGGCCTGCTCAAGCTGGAATTGACCGAGAGCCTGCTGGTGGAGGACATGGAAACCACCATCGCCACCATGACCGCCCTGCGCTCCTACGGGGTGGGTTTCTCGCTGGACGATTTCGGCACCGGCTATTCAAGCCTGAGCTACCTGAAGCGCATGCCGCTGGACCAGCTCAAGATCGACCAGAGCTTCGTGCGCGATTTGCTCACCGACCCGAACGACGCGGCCATCGTGGACACCATCATCGGCCTGTCGCGCAGCCTGGGCCTGGAAGTCATCGCCGAAGGCGTGGAAACGGCCGAGCAGCGCGAGCTGCTGGCCCGCGCGGGCTGCCAGCTCTACCAGGGCTACCTCTTCAGCCGACCCCTCCCTGTGGACGCGCTGGAGGCCTTCCTGCGCAGTCCGACCCCGTAGGGGCGCTGGCGCGCCCCCGAAGTGCAGGGAGCCCGGCCCATTTCACCCGAACCCGACCGCAGCCTGCCTGCGGTTTTTTTTCGCCCACGCACCGCCTTGTCGCTGCCTGGCTTGGAGGGCGTGGGCCCTGGGAAGTTGTTCTCTGTCTTCTTCTTAATGTCTTTATAAATACATAGTCGTAGTAGTAGAGCCGGGGTTCTGGTGTGGACAAGTGCCAATTTCCCAGTCCTGGCAGGCACTTGCGTGGCGCCAAACCCTGTGCGCGGCAGGGGGTTCCCGCTGTCGCGCCAACGGGGACAAGCCACGCGAAAGGCACTTCGCTGTGGACAACCGGCCTGTTGTGCCAGCAATTCCCCCAAAGTTATGCACAAGGACTTTCCCATGGGGGGAGAAGTCGCAGCGCAAAGGGACTTTTCCCACCGGGTTCGATCCCTTTACGGCCCATCCACCGTTCGCTGCCATCGGTAGCCACTGCCAGTGGCTACCTGGCCTCCAGAGCGGCCCCTTGACGCTCTCCAGGCCTTGTGGCGGCTCAGGACATGCCGTGCGCAAGGAAGGTCTCTTCTGCGGTCTGCAAGGGGCTGTGGCCCTTACAAGCGCCAGATGGCTTGGGGCTGGGTGGCAGAAACCTTTCTTCGGCAGGCACCTGGTAGGCCAAGGGGACCTGCCTTGGGTGTTGCTTGTTATTCTTTGATAGCTCTATAAATCAATAGCAATAGTAGTAGAGCAGGGACTGTTGTGTGGACAAGCCCGTTTTTCGCAATGCTGGCGCGCACTTGCGTGGCGTCAAACCCTGTGGCGCGAGGGGGTTGAACTTTGGACTTTGATGACAACAACTTTCAGCCACGCCGCAGTTCTGTGGATAACCGATAGGTTGTTCGGGAACCATGCCCATGGTTATCCACAGAGGGTGCGGGGCCCGGGCGAAAAAAAAGCCGCCGGAACGGCCAGGACCAGGAGCACAGGGAACGAAGCGCGCGCTCCGGCGGCGCCTGCGTGGGCCGCCATCTCGCTTTGTGGGCAAAAAAAAAGGAAAGGGCCCTTTCGGGCCCCTGGGGGTGTGCGCCTGGCGCTTGCTTAGTTCTGCGCTGCCGGGGCGGCAGCGGCAGCGGCGGGCTTGTCGCCATGGCCGCGGTGGCCATGGGGGCCGTGCTTGCCATGTCCACCGCGCGGGCCCATGCGGTGGGTGCGGGCATCGAAGGTCTTTTGCTGCTCGGGCGTCAGCAGCGCGTAGAAGGCCTTGGTGGCTTCGCCCCGACGGTCGGCTTCGGCCGCGTGCTGGGCGCGCAGGGCCCGCATGTGGTCGATGCGCTCGGGGGTGGTGAGCTTGTGCATGTCCTTGCGGTCCAGGCGGGCATGGCCGTCACCCTGCTGGATGGAGGCCATGTAGCTGTTCCAGGCCGGCTCCTGGTTGGGGGTCAGCTTGAGCTGCTCCTTGAGCGCGGCGGTACGCTTGGCCTTGTGGGCCTGGTGGCGTTCACGGTGTTCGCCCGGGCCCTTGCGGGCATCGGGGGCGGTTGCCGCACCCACGGCGGGCGGGTTGGCAGGGGTGGGCTGGGCCAGCACCGGCAGGGCCAGGGCGGCGAGGACGGCGACAGCAACGGTGTGGCGGGACAGGAAAGCCATGGTGAGAGTCCTTTCAGAGGGAGGAAGGGCCCCGGAACGGTGGTTCCAGCGGTTGACTGCAGTGTCTGCCTGCCATGTATCGCCCGCATGCACGTTGTTTGTCCCAGTGTAAAGTTGTGACAAGAAGATCGTCTTTGCCTGCGGGGCCTTGCAGCTATCAAAAGCGGAGCAGGCGCAGGGATTTTCCCTGCGCTGCGCTGCGGCCCGCTGCGCAGGGGGCGCCGACCACCGACAATGGAGGGTTCCGTGCCAGCGCCGCAGGCGTGCATGGCACCGGTGGACAGCTTCGTCCGGCAACCAGAGGGTTTTTCGTGTTCAAGAACATGATCGTGTACCGCATTGCTCCGCAATGGCAGGTGGAATTGACGCAGGTGGAAGAGGCGCTGGCCAAGGCTCCCTTCATGGAGTGCGGTGCCACGCAGGAAAAGTCGCTGGGCTGGGTGCCGCCGCGCGGCGATGAGCATGGCGCCATGGTCGAGTCGGTGGGAGGGCAGTGGATCCTGCGCTTCATGGTCGAGTCCAAGGTGCTGCCAGGTTCGGTACTCAACCGCCGTGTGAAGGAAAAGGCCGAGCGCATCGAGAAGGAAACCGGGCGCAAGCCCGGCAAGAAGGAGAGCAAGGAGCTCAAGGAAGAGGCCAAGCTCGACCTGCTGCCCATGGCCTTCACCAAGCAGGGTTCGATGTGGGTGTGGATCGACAGGGAAGCACGCACCATCGTGTTCGACACGTCCAGCCAGGGCCGTGCCGACGAGGTCGTCTCGCTGCTGGTCGAATACCTGCCGGGCCTGTCGGTCTCGCTGCTGTACACCGAGACCAGCCCGCAGGCCGCCATGTCGCACTGGCTGAGCACGCAGGAGCCGCCCGTGGGCTTCACCGTGGACCGCGAATGCGAGCTGAAAAGCGCCGATGAGTCCAAGGCCGTGGTGCGTTACTCGCGCCACCCGCTCGACATCGAAGAGGTGCAGGCGCACATCGCTGCCGGCAAGCTGCCCACCAAGCTGGCGCTGACCTGGGACGATCGCGTCTCGCTGATGCTGACCGAGGGGCTGCAGATCAAGAAGGTGTCCTTCCTGGACACCGTGTTCGAAGGCACCAAGGCCGATGACGGTGGCTTCGACACCGACGTGGCGATCGCCACGGGCGAGCTGTCCAAGCTGATCCCCGACCTGATCGAGGCGCTGGGCGGCGAGTCCGACGGCATCGGGGCGAGCGCTGTTGCGCAGGCCATTCCCACGGGCAGTGGCCCCTCGGGCCCGGGGCTGGCGGCCGCTGCACCCGTGCCGCCGCGCGGCAAGGACGTGGCGGGGCGCGCCATTACCGGGCCGGCGACGGCACCGGCGGACACCGACCCGGACTCGGCGCCGTTCTGAACCAGGCCACGCGCGGCGCAGTGGCCTGCGCGCCGTTCACACGCGCTCAAACACCGCCGCAATCCCCTGGCCGCCGCCGATGCACATGGTGACCAGCGCATAGCGCCCGCCCGTGCGGTGCAGCTCGGCGATGGCCTTGGTGGTGATGATGGCGCCGGTGGCGCCCACGGGGTGGCCGAGCGAGATGCCCGAGCCGTTGGGGTTGACCTTGGCCGGGTCCAGGCCCAGCTCCTGGATCACCGCGCAGGCCTGGGCGGCGAAGGCCTCGTTGGCCTCGATCACGTCCATGTCCTGCACCGTGAGGCCGGTGCGCTGCAGGACCTTCTGTGTGGCGGGCACCGGGCCGATGCCCATGTAGGCCGGCTCCACGCCCGCATGCGCATAGCCGACCAGGCGGGCCAGGGGTTTGAGGCCCAGGGCCGACACGCGCGCGCCCGATGCCAGCACCACGGCGGCGGCGCCGTCGTTGATGCCCGAGGCATTGCCGGCGGTGACCAGGCCATCCTTCTTGAACGCGGGCTTCATGCCGGCCAGCACCTCCAGCGTGGTGTTGCCACGCACATGCTCGTCGGTGTCGAAGACCACGGTGCCCTTGCGTGTGGCGATCTCCACCGGCACGATCTGCTCGCGGAAGTAGCCGGCCGCGATGGCGTGCGCCGCGCGCTGCTGGCTCTGCACGGCGAGCTGGTCCTGCGCTTCCCGGCCGATGCGGTAGCGCTCGGCCACGTTCTCGGCGGTGATGCCCATGTGCATCTTCTGCCACGGGTCGTGCAGGATGCCGAGCATGTAGTCGATGCTTTTCGCGTCACCCATGCGCGCGCCGTAGCGCGCGGCGGTGTCGAAGTAGGGGCCGCGGCTCATGGATTCGCTGCCGCCGCCGATGGCGATGTCGCAGTCCCCGTAGCCGATGGCCTGGGCCGCCGAGATGATGGCCTGCAGGCCCGAGCCGCACAGGCGGTTGACGTTGAAGGCCGGCGTCTCGATGGGGCAGCCGGCGTCGATGGCGGCTACGCGCGCGAGGTAGGCGTCCTTGGTGTCGGTGGGGATCACGTTGCCCATCACCACGTGGCCGATGGCGTCGGCCGGCAGGCCGCTACGCGCGATGGCGGCCTTGACGGCCGTGGTGGCGAGGTCGGTGTTGGGCACGTCCTTGAGGCTGCCACCGAAGGTGCCGATGGCGGTGCGCGCGGTGGAGAGGACGTAGACGTCTTGGAGGCTGCTCATGGGGTATTTTCTGGAGGAAGAAGAGAAGAATCAGCGCCCGCTGAACTGCGCGGGCCGGCGTGCGTAGAAGGCCGCTATGCCTTCGCGAAAGTCTGTGGTGGCGGCGCAGTGCGCAAAGGCCTGTTGCTCGGCCGCCAGTTGCTCGGGCAGGCTTCGCTCCAGCGACTGGCGCATGAGGCGTTTCATTGCGCCATAGGCCACGGTGGGGCCCGCGGCCAGGCGCTCGGCCAGGGCGGTGGTGGCGGCATCGAGTTCGGCCATGGGCACCACGCAGTTGACCAGGCCCAGGCGCAGCGCATCCTCGGCCGTGAAGGCATCGCCGAGCAGCGCGATCTTCAGCGCCTGGCGCATGCCCACCATGCGCGGCAGCGCCCACGAGGCACCCACGTCGCAACTGGTGCCCAGGTTGATGTAAGCCAGGTTCAGGCGCGTGCCCTCGGCCATGAGCACGTAGTCGGCCTGCAGCAGCATCGACAGGCCGGCGCCCGCGGCCACGCCATGTACCTGGGCGATCACGGGCGGATCGATCTGCGCCAGCAGGGCCAGGCCCGCGTGCAGCGGTTCTAGCAGGTCCATCGCGCCCTGCACGGGGTCGGCGCGCAGGGTGGCCAGGTCGCCACCGGCCATGAAGCCCTTGCCGTTGCCGCGCAGCACCACGGCGCGCACGCCCGGGTCAGCCGCAATGGCCTGCACGGCGGCCAGGAAGGCGCGGGCCATGGGCACGTCGATGGCGTTGAGCGCGGCGGGGCGGTTGAAGCGCAGGGTGGCGATGGCGCCCTGGCGTTCGAGCAGCAGGGGAGGCGCAGCCTCGGTGGGGTCGGTCATGTCCATTCCTCAGCGGTACAGCGCTTCGATTTCAGCCGCATAGGTCTTGTAGATGCTGGAGCGGCGCACCTTCATGGTGGCGGTGACCTCGCCGTCGTCGTGGTCCAGCTCCTTGGTGAGCAGGTGGAACTGGCGGATCTGCGAGACCTGGGCCAGCCGCTCGTTGCCGCGGCGGATCTCGGTGTCGATGAGTTCGCGCACCTCGGGCGCCTCCACCAGCGAGCGGAAATGCGTGAACGCCAGGCGCCGGGCCTCGGCCCACTTGCCCACGGTCTCGTAGTCGATCATCACCAGCGCACCGACGAACTTGCGGCCCTCGGCGACGATGATGCATTCCTTGATGAAGGGGCTGCCCTTCATGGTGTTCTCGATCTCCGAGGGCGTGAGGTTCTTGCCACCCGCCGTGATCATGATGTCCTTGAGCCGGTCGACGATCTTCAGTTGGCCCTGCTCCTCGCGCACCACGTCGCCGGTGTGCAGCCAGCCCTCGACGATGCTGGTGGCCGTGGCCTCTGGGTTCTTGTAGTAGCCCGCGAACACCATGTCGCCGCGCAGCTGCAATTCACCGTTCTCGGCAATGCGGTGCGCCACGCCCAGCGTGGGCACGCCCACGGTGCCGACCACCACGTTGTCCAGCCGGTGTCCCGTGACCATGCCGGTGGATTCGGTCAGGCCATACACCTCCACCAGCGGCAGGCCGAGCACGCGAAAGAAGCGCACCACGTCGGGCGGGATGGGCGCGGCCCCGGTGAGCGCCACGCGCGCATCGCGCAGGCCGATGAAGTTCTGCAGTGCGCGGAACACCAGCCAGTAGCTGGCGGCAAAGGTCGCCCGCTCGGCCAGGCTCCAGGTGCTGCGCGGCTTCTCGGCCAGCGGCTGGCAGGCGGCGATGGCGCGGTGGAACAGCCGGCGGCGCAGGCCCCCGGTCTCCTGCAGCTTGATGTGGATGGCGGCGTGCATCTTCTCCCAGATGCGCGGCACGCCGAGGAACATGGTGGGTGCCACCTCGCGCAGATCCTCCTGCACGGTGCGGATGGATTCGCCGAAGTTCACCTGCGAACCGATGTACACCGGCACGAAGCTGGTGAGCATCTGCTCGGCCACGTGGCACAGCGGCAGGTAGGACAGGTGGGTGGTGGCCGCGTCGAGCTGCAGCCGATCGACGATGCCGGGCACCACGCCGCGGATGTTGCGGTAGCTGATCATGGCGCCCTTGGGCTTGCCGGTGGAGCCCGAGGTGTAGATCATCAGGCCCACGTCGTCGAGTGTCTGGCGCGCCAGCGCCTCGTCCACCTGCGCCTGCTGGCCGGATGCGGCGCCCAGCGCCTCGACTTCGGCAAAGGTGGCGATCAGCGCACGCACCTCGGGCGCGAAGCTGCGCAGGCCCTTGGCCTCGATGACGATGATCTTTTTCAGGCGCGGCAGCTCGGGCAGCGCCGCGAGCAGCTTGTCGGTCTGCTCCTGGTCCTCGCAGACCATGATCTCGATGTCGGCATGGCCGACCACATAGGCCACCTCGTTGGTAGGGCTGGTGGGGTAGACGCCCACCGTGACCGCACCGACCAGGCCTGCGCCCATCTGCGCGAGCACCCACTCCGTGCGGTTCTCCGAGATCACGCCCACATGGCCACCGGCCGGCAGGCCCAGCGCGCGCAGCCCCAGGCCGAAGTGGCTGGCCCGCTCGTGGTAGCTGGCCCAGGTGAAGGGCTTCCAGATGCCGAAGTCCTTCTGTCGGATGGCCACGCGCGCAGGCTCTTTGCGCGCGCGTTCGCGCAGCATCTGGGGCAGGGTGAGTTCGGGGAGTGTCATGACAGCCATCGCTTGCGGCGCTTATAGTGCTTGATGTCCTTGAAGCTTTTCGCTTCGCCACCGCCACCCATGCCGAGGTAGAACTCGCGCACGTCGGGGTCGCTGGCCAGGCGCTCGGCCGTGCCGTCGATCACGATCTTGCCGTTCTCCATGATGTAGCCCTGGTGGGCGACGGCCAGCGCCACGGTGGCGTTCTGCTCCACCAGCAGCATGGAGGTGCCGCGCTCGGCGTTGATGCGCGCGATGATGGTGAAGATGTCTTCCACGAGCTTCGGCGACAGGCCCAGCGAGGGCTCGTCGAGCAGGATCAACTGGGGCTGGGCGATGAGGGCGCGGCCGATGGCCAGCATCTGCTGCTCGCCACCCGAGAGGTAGCCGGCCAGGCCCTTGCGCCGCTCGTGCAGGCGCGGGAAGTAGCTGTAGACGCTGTCGAAATCGGGCTTCGCATCCTTGCGGCCCGTGAGTGCATAGGTGGCGGCCACGAGGTTCTCCTCCACCGTGAGGTCCTCGAACACGCGGCGGCCTTCCATCACGTGCGACAGGCCGTTGCGCACCAACTGCTGCGGCGCGAGCGCCGCAGTGGGCTGGCCGTTGAAGCGGATGCTGCCCGATTCCACCGTGCCGTCTTCCAGCGTGAGCAGGCCCGACACCGCCTTGAGCGTCGTCGACTTGCCTGCCCCGTTACTTCCCAGCAGCGCCACGATCTGTCCGCGCGGCACGGACAGCGACAGGCCGCGCAGGGCCTGCACGACCTTGTTGTAGATGACCTCGATGTTGTTGACTTCGAGGACGTGGTCCGTCGTGGCGGGCTGGGTCATGGCAGGCAAGGTCAGAGCTTGATCCAGTCGGAGGCGGCGACCATTTTTTGTGCCTTCATGTCCGCGCGGTACACGCGGCCCACGGGGATGGAGTTGCCGCTGATGGTGATCGGCACGCCGATCAGGCCGCCGGTGTCGAAGTCCTTGATCGAATTGAGCGCAGCCTTGAGGTTCTTGCCATCGAGCGGTTTGCCCGCGTCCAGGCAGCGTTTGGCCGATTCGGTGAACAGCATGGCGGCGAGGAAGCCCTGGATGTAGGCCGTGCTCTGGTACTCGGGGCGCAGCGCGCGGATCTTCTCCAGCATGGGCGCCTTCTCGGTGTCGTAGTAGTAGCGGTAGGGCATCACGCCCATGAAGCCGTCGGCGGCCTCGCCCATCTTCATCACGGTGGAGCTGTCCATGGTCCAGAAGGTGCCCATCCACTTGCTGGTCATGCCCTGCTGCTTACCCTGGGTGATGAACTCGGGGATGGGGGCCAGGATGTAGCCGTGGAAGATGGTGTAGTCGGGCGCTGCGCGGCGCAGCTTGATGACCTCGCCAGAGACGTCCACGCTGCCGGCCGGCGTCATGATCTTGACCGGCACGGACAGGCCGAGCGCCTTGGCAGCGGCTTCGCTCTTGTCGATCGGGTCGCGGCCGAACTCGGAGTCCGAATACACGAAGGCCACCTTGGCGCCGGGCTTTTCCTTGGCGATGTGCTTGAGCAGGATGCCGAACATCTCGGTGTAGTCGGGCCCCACGAGGAACTGGTGGGGGTACTTGGCGGGATCGTTGAGCTCGGACGCGAAGGACGCGCCGGCCATCAGCGTGGTGCCGGCGCGGTCGAGCTCGGGGTTGATGGTCTTGGAAAAGCCCGTGGAGTCGCCGTAGTAGAGGTTCACCTTGTTCTGGCTGGTGATCTTCTTGTAGGCCGCCACCGAGACGTCGACCTTGTAGCCCGTGTCCTCGGGCACGTACCTGAGCTTGCGGCCCTTGATGCCACCCGCGTCGTTGACCATCTTCACGTAGTCGCCGATGCCGGCATTGATGCCCACGCCCGCAAACGCGAACACGCCCGTGAGCGGGATGGAGCCGCCGATGACGATGTCTTCGCCCGATTGCGCGAGCACTGACAGTGGGTGTGCCAGCGCTGCGGCGCCTGCGGCGGCGAGCAGTGAACGGCGGCGTGGGGAGGTGGGGGTCTTGTGCATGCGTGTCTCCTGGTGGTTTAGTTTCTGAAAGGCCAGAGATGGAAGAAACGGCGGATGCGCCGCCACACTTCGGCCAGGCCATGGGGCTCGAAGACGAGGAAGCCGATGATCAGCAGCCCGAAGATCACGGTGCGCACGGGCGACAGGAACACCGTGAGTTCGTTGCCGCCAGGCAGCAGGTTGACGACCAGCTTGAGCAGCTCGGGCACCATGGTCATGAACACTGCGCCCAGGATGCCGCCCAGGATGGAGCCCATGCCGCCGACGATGATGGCCGCCAGGAAGAAGATGGACATGAGCAGCGGAAAGCTCTCGGGCGTGACCACGCGAAAGAAGTAGGCCCACAGGCCGCCGGCCACGCCCGCGTAGAACGAGGACAGGCCGAACGACAGCAGCTTGTAGCGCAGCAGCGGGATGCCCAGCACCTCGGCCGAGATGTCGCGGTCGCGGATGGCGATGAAGGCGCGGCCCACGCGCGTGCGAAACAGGTTGGCTGCGCCCAGCAGCATGAGCACGGTGACCGGCACGATCACCCAGTACAGGCGGAACGAGGTGTCGAGCGGCAGGCCGAACAGCTTGGCCGGCGGTACGCTCAGCCCCCCGGTGCCCCCCGTGAACTTCCAGTTGGCGAAGATGAAGTGCGCAATGAAGGATGCTGCGATGGTGGCGATGGCCAGGTACAGGCCCTTGACGCGCAGCGAGGGGATGCCCACGACGATGCCGCCCAGCATGGCCACCAAGCCACCGGCCAGCAGGTTCACGAGGAAGGGTGTGCCCACGCGCGTCTCCAGCACGGCCACGGTGTAGGCCCCCAGGCCCATGAAGGCGGCCTGCCCCAGGCTCACCAGCCCCGTGTAGCCCGTGAGGATGTTGAGCCCCGTGGCGCTGGCCACGTTGATGCTGACCAGGCAGGCCAGGTAGAGCCAGTAGTCGCTGGCCATGAAGGGGAAGAGCAGCAGCAGCGCAGCGGCCACCGCGAGCCAGACCTTCTGCGTGCGCGAGTCGAACAGCGCCGCGTCGGCGACGTAGGATTCCTTAAGGGTGCCGATGCGCATCAGGCCTCCCGCCGGGCCGCCCCAAGGCAGGCCTGCGCCCCCCTGGGGGGCAGTGAATACACGAAGTGATGAACGTGGGGGCGCATGTTTCTAGAGTCTCTCGATTTCGTGCGTGCCGAACAGGCCGTAAGGGCGAACGAGAAGCACTGCTACCAGGACGATGAAGGTGGCCAAGAGCTTGTATTCGCCGCCCAGGTAGGCGCCGGCCAGGGCCTCGATGAGGCCGATGAGCAGGCCGCCGATGAGGGCGCCGAGCACGCTGTCGAGCCCGCCGACGATGACCACCACCAGCACCGACAGCCCGAACACGCCCATGCTCGACGAGATGCCGCCGATGGAGCCGACGATGATCCCGGAGACTGCGGCGATCATGGCCGAGACCACCCAGGCCAGCGAGAACACACGCGGCACGTTGATGCCCACCGAGTAGGCGGCGGCCTGGTCGCTGGCCGTGGCGCGCAGGGCCACGCCGCCGCGCCAGAAGCGGAACACCAGCAGCACAGCTGCGATGAAGTCCACCGCGATCATGGCGCCCCAGAACACCTTGGGCGCGAGGAAGGCATCGCCCACCATGATGGCTTTGCTCGGCATGAATTCGGGCAGGCGGCGCTGGTCGGCCGTCCAGATCATCTCCACCAGGCCCACGAGCACCGACGCCAGGCCCACGGTGACCATGAAGACGGAGATCGGCGGCTCGCCCAGCAGCGGGCGGATCATGGTGCGCTCGATCACCGCGCCCAAGAGGCCCGAACCGAGCACCGCCGCAGGAATGGCCAGCCACAGCGGCAGCGCGAAGGTGGCGGCAAAGGTGAAGAACAGGTAGGCGCCGACCATGAGCATTTCGCCGATGGCGATGTTGACCACGCGCGTGGCCTTGTAGACCATCACGAAGGCCAGTGCCGCCAGCGCGTACAGGCCGCCACCGGCAATGCCGGTGAGGCTGATTTCGAACAGGTAGGCCCAATCCATCATGCGACTCCCTGCAGCGGCGTCGCGGCCCCAGCATGCAGCCGGGCACGCAGGTCGCCCACGTCGCCCGCGCCCAGGTAGGCGCGGACGACCTCGG
The DNA here is from genome assembly GCF_034519795.1 of Acidovorax sp. Classification (GTDB taxonomy): domain Bacteria; phylum Pseudomonadota; class Gammaproteobacteria; order Burkholderiales; family Burkholderiaceae_C; genus Acidovorax. Next base: position 659,457 of record NZ_JAXHOB010000014.1, on the reverse strand, counting down.
GGTTGGCCTGCACTTCGGCCGGCGTGCCCTGGGCGATGACCTGGCCGAAGTTGAGCACCACCACGTGGTCCGACAGGTCCATGACCATGCCCATGTCGTGCTCGACCATGAGCACCGTGACGCCCCACTCGGCGCGCACGTCGAGGATGAAGCGCGCCATGTCCTCGGTCTCCTCGCGGTTCATGCCGGCCACGGGCTCGTCGAGCATCAGCACCTCGGGCTGCATGGCCAGGGCGCGGGCCATCTCCACGCGCTTTTGCAGGCCGTAGGGCAGGGCCGAGACGGGCGCGTGGCGGATGTGGTCGATCTCCAGGAAGTCGATGATGCGCTCCTCGATGTCGGCACGCAGGGCGGCCTCTTCGCGGCGTGCGCGGCCGATGTACAGCAGCGCGTCGAGCACGTTGGTCTTGAGGTGCGCGTGGCGCCCGAGCTTGATGTTGTCGAGCACCGTCATGCCGCGAAACAGCGCGATGTTCTGAAAACTGCGCCCCAGGCCCAGCCGGGCGCGCTGCGGTGCCGGCACGCGCGTGATGTCCTGGCCCTTGAAGCGGATGGCGCCGCTGCCCGGGCGGTAGAAGCCCGAGATGGTGTTGAACAGCGAAGTCTTGCCCGCACCGTTGGGCCCGATCACGGCGGTGATGGAGCCGGCCTGCACGCCAAAGCCCACGCCAGTGAGCGCCTTGACCCCGCCGAAGGCCAGCGTGACGCCATCGACCTGCAGCAGGGGCGGCGCGCTGGCGGGGGGATTGCCGGGTGGGTATGTCTCCATTGGCTTTCTAATGCGGGTTTGTGCTGACCAGAAAATGCCTGCGGGCCTGCAGAAATTTCCTACTTGTGCGTAAACTGTTTACTCGCGAGTAGATTCTGGAAGGCCCGGCGCCAAACCAGCATCCGTACTTTCCCGAGGAACCAGCCCGCCATGCCCAGCCCCACCGTGTCGCCCCCCCGCAGTGCGGACCGCCCGCCCGCGTCGCCCTGGGCGCCCGCGTCGCACCGCGAACAGCAGCGCGAAGCCAAGCGCAATGCCGTGCTGCAGGCCGCCGCGCAGCTGTTCAACGAACGCGGCTTTCACGCCACCTCGCTCGACGACATCGCCGCGCGGCTGAACGTGACCAAGCCCACGCTGTACTACTACGTGAAGAACAAGGACGAGATCCTGCTGCAGTGCGTGAGCAAGGGCCTGGAAATGATGCTCGAGGGCATAGACGCCTCGCGCGCGGCCGGCGGCAAGGCCATCGACCAGCTCATGACCTGCATGCAGGTGTATGCGCGCATCGTCACCATGGACTTCGGCAAGTGCCTGATCCGCGTGGGCGACGAGCAATTGCCGCCGGAAAGCCGGGTGGAGCTGCGCCGCCTGAAATCCGCCATCGACCTGGAATTTCGCCGCCTGGTTGCCGAGGGCGTGCAGGAGGGCTCGCTGCAACCCTGCGACCCGAAGATGACGGCCTTCGTGATCGCCGGGGCGCTCAGCTGGATCGGCCGCTGGTACCAGCCCGGCGGCGAGTACACGGCCGAGCAGGTGGCCGAGCAGTGCATAGCGACGCTGTGCCAGGGGGTGCTGCGGCGCGCCGATGGGGCCGTGGTGGCGGCTGCTTCAAAAGCAGCACCGGCAGCCGACAAGCCTGCGCGCAAACGCAGCGTAGCGCCTGCAAAGAAGGCGGCGCTGAAAGCTGCGGGCAGGGCCAGCTGACGCGCAACAAACGACTATGTCAGGCGGCTGCCTGCTGCAATTCAAGCCCCTCAAGCGCCTGGAACAACTGCTCCACTTTGCAGGAGTCAAAAACGCCATCCGGCCCCTGGACATGGATGTCGGTAAACGGCGATTCGTAGAGCCTTGATGCGGGCATGGCGCCGTGCTCGGTCAGGTGCTGCACGATTTCTTCGACAAACTGCAGCTGGCTGGCGCTGGCAGTGCCCGCTGCAATCAGGTTGGCAAATGCAGCCATGGCGGCCTCTCTGTCCAGGCCGACCAGGGATCGCACAAACACCGGCAGGCTGGTGTGCAGTGTGACGGCACGTTCAATATCGCTGTCCGTGCCGCCTGCCTCGTGCAGCAGGGCTTCCAGCTCCTGCAGGTCGGCGGCGGTCAGGGGTTGGTTGCGGCGCAGCTTGTGCAGTGCCAGCCGGTCATCATGGGCACGCAGGAAGACCTTGGCCTTGGCACGAAACCGATCAAAGTCCACCGCGCTGGCCACCAGCGGCAGGTCCACCTCGGTCGTCTCGCCAATGGCATCTTCAAAGTCGGTATAGACGACACTGCGGCTGCCTTTTTCAATGAGCTTGATGAGGCTGCGCAGCTTGCGCCGCGCCTGCTCCAGCATGGGCAGGGTCACGTCCTGCCACCATTCGTCGCCAGCGATGGCTTCGATCAGCAGCAGGTGCTCGCGCACGCTCGGTACATTGGCCAAGTCCAGCAGGCTGTCGGCCAGTTGCTTCACCTTGGCCTGCAGGCGTGGAAAGGATGGCTCACTGCGCAGCATCGCTAACTGGGTGTTCAGCAGCAGGGCATCAAAGCGCTTTGCATCCTCGTCGTCATCACGCATGGCTGTGGGCAGGCCCGACAGATGCGTGCCCACCTCGGCTAGCTGATCTGCGGTGGGGCGCTTCCACGCCTCCAGTTGGGCCCAGGCCTCCACCCAGCGGCGCTGGGGGCGTACTACGAAGTTGTCCAGCGACATGCCTGCCACCATGCTGTGCAGCAATGCGGCGGTGTCACGGCGGATAGTGGCTTCGGTCAGCACGGGCGACTGCTGTGCTTCATCGGCCACACCATTCATCTGCTGGCGCTTGTCCAGCAGGTCGATCAGCTCCAGCCGCGCGTTGAACAGCCGTTGCGATAGCGGTTGCGCTACGGCGCCTTCACTGCCTTCAAGTTCCTGGTTGAAGTATTCCAGGTTCTGGCAGAAGTCGAAGATGAAGAAGTCCTTCTTGTCCTGGCCCGGGCCATACAGCTCCTTGCACAGCCGCGTGCCTCGCCCCACCATCTGCCAGAACTTGGCCTTGGAGCGCACGATCTTGAAGAAGACAAGGTTCACCACCTCGGGTACATCAATCCCGGTGTCCAGCATGTCCACCGAAATGGCGATGTGCGGCATGCGGTCTTTCTGCGAGAAGTCGTCGATGAGCGACTGCGCATATTCGGTCTTGAACGTGATGGTGCGTGCGAATGTGCCCCGGTACTCCGGGTAGCTCACATCAAACCGCTGTTGGATGAACTCGGCGTGCTTTTGGTTCTTGGCAAAGATGATGGTCTTGCCCAGGCGGTCGCCACCCGCCACCTTGTGGCCCTTGCCCATCAACAGGGCCAGCATCTTGTCCACCGTGTCGGTGTTGAACAGCCATTTGTTGACGGCTTCGGCGCTCACTTCATCGGGAGCTTCGCCGCTTTCATCGTCCCACTCCAGCGCGTCCCACTGGTCTTTCTCGTCGTCACTCAGCTCGTCGTAACGGATGCCTTCGCGCTGAAACTTCAGCGGCACCGAGACCGCCCTGGGCGGTGCCAGGTAGCCCTCGGCAATGGCGTCGTTCAGCCCATATGCATCGGTGGGCACGCCGCTTTCCAGGTCGAACAGGCCGTAGGTATTGCGGTCGATCTCATCCTTGGGCGTGGCCGTCAGGCCCACCAGCAGCGCATCGAAGTAGCTGAAGATGGCGCGGTACTTCTGGTAGATGGAGCGGTGGGCTTCGTCCACCACAATCAGGTCGAAGTGCCCCACGCCAAAGCGGCGCTTGCCTCCGCTGGCGCTTTCGTTGATGAGCCCCATCATCGTGGGGTAGGTGGATACGTAGACCCGACCCTCGGTGGCGCGATCCGTCACCAGATTCACGGGCGCTGCATCGGGCAGGTGGGTCTTGAAGGCGTTGACGGCCTGGTTCACCAGCGCCACGCGGTCGGCCAGAAACAGCACGCGCTTGGCCCAGTTGGCGCGCATGAGCAGGTCCACCAACGCAATCACCGTACGGGTTTTGCCCGCACCGGTGGCCATCACCACCAGGGCCTTGCGGTGCTGGTCGTGTTCAAACACTTCGGCAATGCGGCGAATGGCGCGCTGCTGGTAGTGGCGCTCCACAATGCCTGCAGGGATGTTCAGGCTGGCCAGCGGCTTACGGGTGGTGCGGCGCTGGGCCATCAGCTCCAGTTCGTCTTTGGTGTGGAAGCCCTGCACGGGCCGGGGCGGGCTGGAGGTGTCGTCCCACATCCAGTGCTCGTAGCCATTGGTGCCGTAGATCACCGGCCGGTGGCCGTAGCGCTGCTCCAGGCAGTCGGCGTACAGGCGGGCCTGCTGCTCGCCCTCTTTGGCGCTGCGGCGGGTGCGCTTGGCTTCCACAATGGCCAGCGGAATCTCACCACTCCACAGCACATAGTCGACAAAGCCCTTGCCTTGGCCGTTGGGCATGCCCTGGACTTCAAACTCGCGGTCACGCGGCTGGTTCAGTGCCCAGCCAGCTTCCTTGAGCAGCAGGTCGATGAACAGATCGCGCGTGGCGGCTTCATGGTAGTCGTGGGCTGCGGCAGGTTGCGCCGCGTTGGCGGCTTTTGCCGCCGCAATCTCGGCGCGGTAGCGGGCCAGTTCGGCATCCAGCTCTGCATTGCGGGCCGCCGCCTCGCGCAACGCTGCATCGCGTTCGGCCAGGGCAAGGGCCTGTTTGGCCAGCGCCTCTTGCGCAGCGGCCTGGGCTGCACGGCTGGCTGCCTGTTCTTTGGTCGCGTCGGCAGACGCTGGCCGGGACAGCAACTCAGCACGGAATTGCAGGGCTGCAGCAGGGCGGTCTGCCACCCGTCGTGCATAGTGCTGTGCCAGCCAGAAGGCCACATGGAACAGCTCGCGCAGCGCGGCCATTGCGTCGTTCGCCGTCACCGGGCGAGCGTCATGCACCGCCTTGTTGCCCAGGCGGCGGATCACGTCCATCTTGGCATGCACGGCCGGGCCGACCAATTGCTGAAAGCTGGGCTCGAACAGAAAGGCCGACAGGTCCGCTTTGTAAGGCATGCGCAGGCTCCCGCCTTTGCCCCCCTCTGCCTGGTACAGCCACGCTACGGCCAGTTCCAGCGAGCGGCGGGCATAGAAGCAGGTGGTGCGCGCGTCGGTATGGGCTGTCGCCTCGGCCCGGCGGGCTTCGGCCAGCAGGTCGGGCCAGTCGGACTGGAGGAAGGAAAAGTTCGACGGAGTGCTCAAGAAGTATTCCCCCTCAATCCCAAGAATGCCGTTCTATAGCTTGGCCTAAAGCATCGATGCTTTAGAAAAAGCTTTATAAGCCGTTGTTCTTAAAAGAAATTCTTCGGCCGTTGCTGATCGCTGTTGTGCTCAGATCATATGGAATCTTTAGTCCATACGGGGTGACTTAGAGATTCCAGTGGCGCTGGCGCGCTTCGGGTGACAAGGTATCGACGATGTACCTTAGCGGAACGGTTTCGTTTTTGGGCGTGCGTTCATAAGCGCTGTCATGCGAGGCGGCTTTGGTTTGCCCGAACTTCATGTCGCGACAGTAGCGGACGGCCCAATCCAGACTTTCCACCATGGCGGGGCTGAGCTTGCTGAAGTCAGCATCGCGCAGCGCGGTGAGCGTGTGACCATGAAGACGCAGCGCCGCGCGTAGCGCACCATCGTCGAAATCGCTGAACATTCGTTCCCCGATGAGCACCCGCGTGGCGTCGTAGGCCGCTTGGGGAACAGGGCCATGGGGCAGTGCGCAATAGGTCTCGCCGTAAATCTGGTGCCCGTAGTGCTCAAGGTGATGCTTGTCCGCGAAGTAAATGGCTTTGAGGGTGTTGTACTGATCTCCCTTGGGCATTCGTTTGGCGATGTAGATCAGCGCCTCTTGGCCAATCGAGGCTTCCAGCCGCAGCAATCCCTCCAGGTCTTGGGCTGGCGAGCGTGGTGCGGCGGCGTTCTTATCTGTAGTGGTGGATGCCAACTCGCCACGAAAGGCGCGGTGCTGAAGTGAGGTAAACAGCGCATCGAGCGCGGCAAGGGCTTTGCGATGAACGGCTTTGAGGGCCGCGATCGATTGGATACGGGCGGCGAAGGCATTTTGGAGGGCGAGAGGAGGGAGTGCAACTGGTGTATCTCGCACATTTGAAACGCTGATGGTGTTGAGGCCCGAGGTTGATTTTCCAGCTCGCAACAAATGCAGGCGTCCTCCCGGCGAGTTCACATACTCGCTGGCAAAAACTGGATCAACCTTATCGCGATTGAAGCGTGCGCGAATAAGGTGGTTCTGATGCACGCACTGCTCAATTTCCCCGCTCCATAGCGCTGCTCGCCCGATCTCGTTGGGATTGCCGTGGCCCTCTACTACCAGCAGATCGTCTTTCACCAAAATCGTTCGCCGAAGCTCGGCAGGAGTCGCTCGAATGGTCTTGATCTCGGAAAGATCCAATACTCCGCGATAAACATTGGCGACCCTGAGATAGGGAACCTCCAAAGGCAGGGCTGTGCGGGTTCTGGTCACTTGCAAGCCCCCCTGCACCTCCGCCAGCTCACCAATTGTTGATATGTCCCATCTCTTTGGATTCGTCACTGGGTCCCCAAACATATCGAGAAACAGGGACTGGGTGAGGCTGTCGAGCAGGGCCAGGGCGGTGTGTCGTTGAGTTCGGAGGGCTTCGGCTTGGTCGAGGATGGCGGCGATGCGGCGTTGGTCTGAGAGCGGAGGTAGGGGAACGGGATACGACCAAAACTCGCTCATTACCATCCGTGGCATCTTGGCTCCCGCAACGACGTTGGTTGCAAACGCAAGAAACGTTGGCGACCGTAGGAAATGCGCGAGGTAGTTAGGCAAAATCTTGGATTCGTCACACCGCAATGGGACTAGCTCCGTGGTGGCGACACCGTCGTTTTCGGCAACAACAACCTTGTTGAGATAGGGGCGCAGTTTGCAGTACAGCACTGTGCCCTTGTTGAATACGTAGGTGGATGAGCCAACCTCAGTGCGATCAAGCATGAGTTTGGACAGCACTTTGCCGCTGTGCGATTCAATTTGGTCCAGGTTAAGCGCCAAAACTTCGCTTTTTCCTTCAGGAAGGGTCGCTTTGTGTGCATCGTCCAGCAATGAACGCATAGGCGCGGTAGGAAAGCTCACTGCAACATCCCTTCCAGCGCTTCCATCCCCTTCGTGATTTCCAATTCAATGGCCCGCAGTTCGGCCAGTATTTCTTCTGGCGTATCGTGCTTCACGGTCTTGTGCACCACCGCCTTGTACCGATTGATGCTCAGGTCGTAGCCAGTGGCCTCAATATCGCCTTTGGGCACGCAAAAGCTCTGTGCAGTGCGGGGGCGGTCAGGTTCGGTGCCATTGCGCTGACCCCAGCGCTCCAGCACATCTGGCAGGTTGTTCTTGGCGTGCTCTGCCTCGGATAGCAGGCTGCGTTTATCTGCAAAGCGCTGTAGGCCCAGAAGGCTTGTATCCAGCAGCGGTTGGCGTTTGTCATCCAAGCTCCATCCATCAGCCTGCATGTCGTAAAACCACACATGGTCGGTGCCGCCGCTCATGGTCTTGGTGAACAGCAGGATGGCGGTGCTGACGCCCGAATAGGGCTTGAACACGCCGCCGGGCAGGCTGATGACGGCGTCGAGCCTTTGCTCTTCCACCAGCTTGCGGCGCAATTCCTTGTGGGCCTTGCTGCTGCCAAACAGAACGCCGTCGGGCACGATGACGGCAGCACGGCCGCCGGTTTTCATGAGGCGCAGGAACAGGGCCAGAAAGAGCAGTTCGGTCTTCTTGGTCTTGACGGTTTGCTGCAGGTCCTTGGCGGTGGTTTCGTAATCCAGATTGCCCGCAAAGGGCGGGTTGGCCAGGATGAGGCTGTACGCATCGGCATTGCCTGCTGCGCCTTCGGCCAGGGAGTCGCGGTATTCGATGGCGGGGTGTTCCACGCCGTGCAGCACCATGTTCATGCTGCCAATGCGCAGCATGGTGTTGTCGAAATCGTAGCCGTGGAACATGCCGTTGTGGAAGTGCGTGTTCTGAGCGGGCACGCGCAGCATGTCGGGGTAGGTACGGCGCAGGTATTCGCCCGCGGCCACCAGAAAGCCGCAGGTGCCACTGGCTGGGTCGCAGATGGTGTCTTGCGGCGTGGGGGCCGTGAGGGCCACCATCAGGTCGATGATGTGGCGCGGGGTGCGAAATTGCCCGTTTTGGCCGGCGGATGCGATCTTGCCGAGCATGTACTCGTACAGGTCGCCCTTGGTGTCGCGATCATCGAGCGGAATGGCGTCAAGCAGATCGACCACCTTGGCCAGCAGGCCAGGGGTGGGGATGGTGAATCGCGCATCGCGCATGTGGCGGGCGAAGGCCGTTTCTGCTGCGGGGCCGCCGGACGTTTGCAGGCCACGCAGGAAGGGGAAGACCTGGTTGCTGAGCACGTCGAACATATCGGCAGGCGCCATGTTCTTGAAGCGGGACCAGCGCATGTCGTCGAACGACCGGCTGTTGGGGTCCAGGCCTGCGGGGATGATGCGCACGGGGGCGGTCTTGAGGCGCAGGGCCTTGTTGTCTTCGCGGGTCTGGTCGCTGTCGAGGGCGCGCAGAAAGAGCAGGTAGGTGATCTGCTCGATGACTTCAATGGGGTTGGCGATGCCGCCGGACCAGAAGGCATTCCAGACCTGATCGACCTTGTTGCGGAGTTCACCGGTGAGCATGGGAGCGAGACTTTTGGGGCATGGGGAAGCCCGAGAGTCTGCCATGGGACTGCCTAGGGCGTGCCATTCGCGGACCAGCCATGGTCTCTCGCTATTGAAATGAGAGCGATTAGCGAGCGTTTTGCTCGGGAATCCCCGCCAGGTCATCCAGGATCGGGCAGTCCGGCCGCTCATCCCCATGGCAGCACGACACCAGCGTCTGCAGGCTGCGCTGCATGGCCTGCATGGCGGCGATGCGCTCGTTGAGGTCCTCGATGTGGGCCTGGGCGATGCGCTTGACCTGGCTGCTGGCGCGGCTGCGGTCCTGCCACAGGGCGAGCAGGCCGGCGATCTCTTCCATCGAGAAGCCCAGGTCGCGCGCGCGGCGGATGAAGCGCAGGCCATGCACGTCGGCTGCGGTGTACTGGCGGTAGCCGCTGTCGGTGCGCGCCACGCTGGCCACCAGGCCCAGGGATTCGTAGTGGCGCACCATGCGCGCCGAAACCCCGGCACGGCGCGCGGCCTCGCCGATGGGCACGGGCCAGTCGGTCTTGCTCATGCCGCGACGGCGTAGCCTTCTTCGGCGATGGCCGCGGCCAGCGCTGCGCGCGCGGCGCTGCTGTGCGCCACATGCACATTGCCGCTGGCGCGGTCGATGCGCACCGTGGCATCGGGGTCCACGCCTTGCACGGCCTGTGTCACGGCGCGCTCGCAGTGGCCGCAGGTCATGCCCTGGACCTGGAAGTCATGGCTGGTGGTGGTGGATGGCTGCATGTGAAGACTCCTTGCTGATTGGCTGATTGCATTGAACAGCCTGGAGCGTAAACCTTCACATGGTGGCAAGGTCAAGCCCTGCTGCAAAACCTTGAAGAGGGACTGCCTACCTCGGCCGGGCGCGGCGCACGCCGGCATCGGGGCGCGAGAGGGTGCCCGCGCGCAGCTCGCCCACCGCCACCGCCAGGGCCTGGGCGGCGCCGCGGATCTCGGCCTGCATGGCGGCATCCCGGTCCAGCACCTCGTGGCTCTGGGCATAGCTTTCGTAGTAGCCGATGTAGCGGTCCAGGCGCGCGGCGCGGTCCAGCGGCTCGGGGGCTTGGCCGGTGCGCGCCCGTAGGGGTGTAGGGCTTGTCATGCACAAAATTCGACCACCGCCGGCAATGCCGCCGTATCGGACAAGGCGCCGACTTGATCTGGGGCAAGGGCTTGACCTTCACACCATGGCAAGCTGTAAGGTACCCCTCATGACCAACGACACCACCCCTGACCGGGCCCTTGAGGCCTTGCAACATTTCGACCTGGGCATCGGCGGCATGACCTGCGCCAGCTGCGTGGGCCGCGTGGAGCGTGCGCTGCGCAAGGTGCCGGGGGTGCAGGATGCCTCGGTCAACCTGGCCACGGAGTCCGCCCGCATCGGCGTGGCGGCGCCCGCCGGCAGCGATGCCGCGGCGCTGGAGGCGCAACTGCGTCGCGCCGTGCGCAATGCGGGCTACGAGCCGCTGGCGAAGGACCACGCCGATGCGGCGGAAGACCTGTCGCCCTGGGCCGGTTTTTTGCCGGTGGGCGTGGGCCTGGCGCTGTCGGCACCGCTGGTGCTGCCCATGGTGGGTGATCTCCTCGGGCAGGACTGGATGCTTCCGGCCTGGCTGCAGTTCGCACTGGCCACGCCGGTGCAGTTCATCCTGGGTGCGCGCTTTTACAAGGCCGGCTGGCATGCGCTGAAGGCGCTCACGGGCAACATGGACCTGCTGGTGGCGCTGGGCACCAGCGCGGGCTGGGGCCTGTCGGTGTGGCTATGGCTTACTGCACATGCTGGCCATGCGCCGCACCTGTATTTCGAGGCCTCGGCCGTGGTGGTCACGCTGGTGCTGTTGGGCAAGTGGCTGGAGGCACGCGCCAAGCGCCAGACCACCACCGCCATCCGTGCGCTGCACGCGCTGCGGCCCGACGTGGTGCACCTGCTGGGCAAGGCCGGCGAGGTGGATGTGCCCGTGGCCGAGGTGCTGGTGGGTGACCGGCTGGTGGTGCGCCCGGGCGAGCGCATCCCGGTGGACGGCACGGTGCACGAGGGCCACACCCAGGTGGACGAGTCCATGCTGACCGGTGAACCCCTGCCCGTGGCGCGCGACGTGGGCGCGCCGCTCACGGGCGGCTCGATCAATGGCGACGGGCGCATCGTGATGGCGGTGACGGCTGTGGGCGCCGAGACGGTGCTGGCGCACATCATCCGCCTGGTGGAGGACGCGCAGGCCGCCAAGGCCCCCCTGCAGCGGCTGGTGGACAAGGTGTCGGCCGTGTTCGTGCCGGTGGTGCTGGCGATTGCCCTGGCCACCTTGCTGGGCTGGCTATGGAGCGGTGCGGGCATGGAGGCGGCGCTGATCCACGCCGTGGCGGTGCTGGTGATCGCCTGCCCCTGCGCGCTGGGCCTGGCCACGCCGGCCGCCATCATGGCGGGCACGGGCGTGGCCGCGAAGCACGGCATTCTGATCAAGGATGCGCAGGCGCTGGAGCGCGCGCACAAGGTGGACACGGTGGCCTTCGACAAGACCGGCACGCTGACCGTGGGCCAGCCGCGGCTGACCGCCTTCGAGGCGGTGCCCGGCGTGGATGAAGGCGCCGTGCTGGCGGCGGTGGCGGCCGTGCAAAGCGGCAGCGAGCACCCGCTGGCGCGTGCCGTGGTGCGCGCCGCACAGGAGCGCCAACTGGCCCTGCAGGCCCCCGAGGGCGTGCGTGCCGTGCCGGGCCGGGGTACCGAGGGCGAGGTGCAGGGCGCCAGCTTGCTGGTGGGCAGCCTGCGCTGGATGCAGGAACTGGGTGTCGACATGGGCCCCCTGGCGACGCGTGCCGAGGCATTGCAGGCCGAGGGCGCTACCGTCTCCGCCGTGGCCGAGCGCACGGCCCAGGGCCTGGCCTTGCGCGCGCTGCTGGCCTTTGGCGATGAGCCCAAGCCGGGTGCGCGCGAGGCGCTGGCGGCCCTCAAGGCCCGGGGTATCCGCACGGTGATGGTGTCGGGGGACAACCGGGGCGCTGCCGAGGCCATGGCGCGCCGCCTGGGCCTCGACCCTGCCGCCGGCGAGGTCATGGCGGAGGTGCTGCCCGGCGACAAGGCGGCGCGGGTGGTCGCATTGCAACAGGGTGGCCATGTGGTGGCCATGGTGGGCGATGGCGTCAACGATGCGCCGGCACTGGCTGCGGCCGATGTGGGCATGGCCATGGGCAACGGCACGGACGTGGCCATGCACGCAGCGGGCATCACGCTGATGCGCGGCGACCCGCTGCTGGTGGCGGCAGCGCTCGACATATCGCACCGCACGGTGCTCAAGATCCGCCAGAACCTGTTCTGGGCCTTTGCCTACAACGTGGCCGGCATCCCCCTGGCGGCCCTGGGCTACCTGAGCCCGGTGGTGGCGGGGGCCGCGATGGCGCTCAGCTCGGTCAGCGTGATGGCGAATGCCCTCTTACTCAAGCGCTGGCGCATGTGATAAACACGTATGGCGCATGGTCACGCATGTCTGGCAAACTGCAACGTTTTGTTGCAGTCGGGCGGACAACGGGGGCAGGGGTCTCTTGCATGCAGGAGATCTCTTGCAGTCCGGCACCGGCACACATACCAATTGAAGGATGACAGACATGAATTTATTCACGCTCATGCGGCAGTTCACCATTCGATTTCGCATGCTGGGGGCCATTGCCGTGGTGCTGGGCCTGCTGGGCATGCTGGGAGGTGCCGGCATGCTGGGCATGTTCCGCATCCACGCCCTGTCCGAGGACTTCATGGCCAACTCGTTCGCCGAAGTGGGTTACCTCGCGGAGCTGCGCGGCGAGATGGGTTCCATCCGCCAGTTCGAGAAGGACATGATCATCGGCTATGAAAAGCCCGAGGTCGTGAAGGCTTCGCACGCCAAGTGGCTGGCCAGCCAGGACAAGGCCAAGAAGATCGCGGCCCAGTTCCTCGAAGGGCCGGAAGACGGTGACAACCCCGTGGTGCGCGACATCATCAAGCGCGTGGACAGCTACCGCGAGCAGTTTGCCCACGTGGCGCGCCAGCTCGAAGCCGGGGGCTACGACACGGCCACCATCGCCAACCGCATGAGCGGCAAGGCCGTGGCGGAATTCGACCAGGCTGACAAGCTCATGGCCCAGCTCGACACGGTGCTGCGCACCGAGGTCGCCAGCGCGGTGGAGCAGCAGAACAAGGTGACCAGCCAGACCAAGTGGCTGTTCGTGCTGGCGGTGCTGATCACCGTGGTGGTGGTGGTGCCGCTGACGCTGCTGAACATGATCTCCATCTGCAACCCGCTGGCCGATGCGCGCCGCATGGCGCAGGCGATTGCCGGAGGCGATCTGTCGCAGCCCATCGTGGCCAACGGCAAGGACGAGGTGGCCGACCTGCAGCGCGCGCTGGGCGACATGCAGCAGGGTCTGGGCGCGCTGGTGGCGCAGGTGCGCGATGCCAGCGGCAACATCGCCACGGCCAGCCAGGAGATCGCTACCGGCAACCAGGACCTGTCGCAGCGCACCGAGCAGACGGCCAGCAACGCGCAGGAGGCCGTGGCCTCGCTGTCGCAGCTGACCTCCACCGTGCAGCAGACGGCATCGTCCTCGCAGATGGCCAACCAGCTGGCGGCTTCGGCCTCCAACACCGCCACGCGCGGTGGTTCGGTGGTGCAGCAGGCCGTGGCCAGCATGCAGGAGATCTCGGCATCGAGCCGCAAGATCGGCGACATCATCGGCCTGATCGACTCCATCGCCTTCCAGACCAACATCCTGGCGCTGAACGCGGCCGTGGAAGCGGCCCGCGCCGGCGAGCAGGGCCGTGGCTTTGCCGTGGTGGCCAGCGAAGTGCGCAGCCTGGCCCAGCGCTCGGCCGCTGCGGCCAGCGACATCAAGGGCCTGATCCACAACAGCGTGACCGCCGTGGACGGTGGCGTGCGCCACGTGGAAGACGCGGGCACGGCCATGAAGGAGATCGTGGCCAGCGTGCAGCGCGTGGGCGACATCATCGGCGAGATCACGGCGGCCGCCACCGAGCAGTCGGCTGGCATCGGCCAGGTGAACCAGTCGGTGGGTGAGATCGACCGCATGACGCAGCAGAACGCTGCGCTGGTGGAAGAGTCCGCTGCGGCGGCCGAATCGCTGCGCGAGCAGGCGGCGCGCCTGTCGGAAGTGGTGCAGCAGTTCCAGCTCGCCGAGTCGATGGGCCATGGCGGCGGCCATGGTGGCCACAGTGGCGGGCCTGTGGCCCAGCCACAGCAGCAGCATGCATCGCTGCGTGCACCCACGGCCTCGCGCCAGCTTCTGGCACGCTGACGCTGCGCCGTCTCCCATCCAGGGCAAGGCCCCGCGCGCTTCGGCGAGCGGGGCTTTTTTCATGGGGCTTTCATTGACCTGCGTCAGTTTGGCCTGGGCACCGGCATGGCACCCTTGGAGCCTGTTCAATACCCTTTGGGAGCAAGGCCATGCCTCATGCCAGTGTGCGGACCATCCGCGACGAGCACGCGTCGCTGGCGGCGGTGCTGCGCTCGCTGCAGCTGATGCTGGACCGGGGTCCGGCCGATGCGCCGACCGCGTTCTTCGACGTGATGCGCGCGATGCTGTTCTACATCGACGAGTTTCCCGAGCGCCAGCACCACCCCAAGGAATCGCAGTGGCTGTTCCCGCGCGTGGCCGAGCGTGCGCCCGAGGCGGCCGCAGCCATTGCGCAGCTCGAGCGCGAGCACGCGGGCGGCGAGGCTGCGGTGCGCGAGCTGCAGCACCTGCTGCTGGCCTGGGAGCTGTTGGGGGACACGCGGCGCAGCGCGTTCGAGGAGGCGTTGCAGCGCTACGTGGCCTTCTACCTGGAGCACATGCGGATCGAGGAAACCGTGGTGCTGCCGGCCGCCCACGCGCACCTCGATGCGCAGGACTGGGCGGCCGTGGATGCGGCGTTTGCCACCAACGCCAACCCCCTGGCGCAGGGCCCGGGCCGCGACGGGGCCTATGACCGCCTGTTCACCCGCATCGTGATGCGGGCGCCCAATCCCATAGGACTGGGGTAAGCCGGATTCACGCCGACTGGAGGGTCGGGTAGTCGGTATAGCCTTTTTCGCCGCCGCCGTAGAAGGTGCTCTGGTCCCAGGCGTTGAGCGGGGCTTTGGTGCGCAGGCGCTCGACCAGGTCGGGGTTGGCGATGTAGAGCTTGCCGAAGGCCACGATGTCGGCCGAGCCGTCGGCCACGGCCTGCTCGGCCAGGGTGGCGTCGTAGGCGTTGTTGGTCATCCAGGCACCCTTGCCGCCGGCTTCGCGGTAGGCGGCCTTGAGGGCCGCATAGTCGAAGGGGCGGTCGGGCAGTTCGCGCGGGCCGCCGGTGGCGCCTTCGATGACGTGGATGTAGGCCAGGCCCAGTGGGGCGAGCTGGCGCACCACGTAGTCAAACAGGGGCTGGGGGTCCGCGTCCACGATGTCGTTGGCAGGCGTGACGGGCGAGAGGCGGATGCCGACCTTGCCACCACCCACGGCGTCCACGGCGGCGCGCGTGGCTTCGAGCAGCAGGCGGGCACGGTTCTCGATGCTGCCGCCGTAGTCGTCGGTGCGCTGGTTGGCGCCGGTCTTGAGGAACTGGTCGAGCAGGTAGCCGTTGGCGCCATGGATTTCCACGCCGTCGAAGCCGGCGGTTTCCACGGCGTTGCGGGCCGCCGCCGCATAGGCGTGCACGATGCCGGGCAGTTCCGAGGCGTCGAGCGCGCGCGGCTGCGAGGTGGGCACGAAACTGCCCTTGCCCGTGGCGCGGTCGATCAGGTAGGTCTTGGACTTGGCGATGAGGGCCGACGGCGCCACGGGTGCGCCGCCATCGGGCTGCAGGTCGTTGTGCGAGATGCGGCCCACGTGCCACAGCTGGGTCACGATCTTGCCGCCGGCCTCGTGCACGGCGGTGGTGACCTTCTTCCAGGCATCGAGCTGCTCGGTGCCATACAGGCCCGGCACGTCGGCATAGCCCTGGCCCTGGTGGCTGATGGCCGTGGCCTCGGTGATCAGCAGGCCGGCGCTGGCGCGCTGCGCGTAGTAGGTGGCGGTGATCTCGGCGGGCACGGCGTTGGGTGCGCGGTTGCGCGTGAGCGGCGCCATGGCGATGCGGTTGGCCAGTTGCAGGTCACCGACCTGGATGGGATCGAAAAGCGAAGCTGTGGACATGCGGTGGTACTTTCGTTCGTTCGTGCGGAGGTCGCAGGGACCGGAAATGACGGACAAGCGTATTCGCATTCGGCAAAGGCTGCAGTGGGCTGGCGCAACACAGGGCAAGGCATTTGTGTTATCGCAAGGCGCGGCGGGGCTGGCACGGGGAACGATCGGCGACAGCGCTGCGGGCCCATGCCCGGCACAATGGCCGCCATGAGCACCGTTGTTCCCGCGCCTTCGTCCGCCCTGTTGCGCAATGGCCTGTGGCTGGCCGTGGCCCTGTCGATGGGGGCAGCGGTGTCGCTCGGGATCACGCGCTTCGCCTACGCGCTGCTGCTGCCGCCGATGCGCGAGGACCTAGCGTGGTCGTACACGCTGGCCGGGGCCATGAACACCGTGAACGCGCTGGGCTACCTGCTGGGAGCCCTGGCCACACCCCTGCTGCTGCGCCGGCTGGCGCCAGGCACCCTGCTCGTGGCAGGGTCCGTGCTGGCCACCGTGTTCATGGGGCTGTGCGGCTTTTTCGTGGACGCCGTGCCGCTGCTGGTGCAGCGCCTGCTGGCCGGTGTGGCGAGCGCGCTGGTCTTCGTCTGCGGGGGCCTGCTCGCGGCGCGCCTGGGTGCCCAGCAGCCGGGGCGCAGCGGCCTGCTGCTGGGCTTGTACTACGGCGGCACGGGCTGGGGCATCAGCCTCTCGGCGGTGCTGGTGCCGGCCGTGCTGGCCGCTGCACCGGGCCCGCACCCCTGGGCCTGGGCCTGGTGGGCGCTGGCCCTGGCCTGCGTGGCGGCCACGCTGGTGCTGCTGTGGCCGGCGCGGGCGCTGCAGGCCCTGGCGGCGCCGGCTGCGGTCGCATCGTCCTCGCAGCCGGTAAGTGGCATGCGCTGGGCGCCCTTTGCGCCGGCGCTGCTCGGCTATGGCCTGTTCGGTGTGGGCTATATCGGCTACATGACCTTCGTGGTGGCGCTGCTGCGCGAGCAGGGCGCCAGCGGCACGGCGGTGACCTGGTTCTATGCGCTGCTGGGGCTGGCGGTGGTGCTGTCCTCGCGCATCTGGGCGGGCCTGCTGGACCGCAGCCGCGGCGGGCAGGCGCTGGCCCTGCTCAACGGCCTGCTGGGCGTGGCCACGGTGCTGCCGGCGCTGACTTCGGCTTGGCCGGTGGTGCTGGCCTCGGGCCTGCTGTTCGGGGCGGTGTTCCTGTCGGTGGTGGCCTCCACCACGGCCCTGGTGCGGCACAACCTGCCGCAGGCGCTGTGGGCCAGCGGCATCAGCGCCTTCACCATCGTCTTCGCGGCCGGTCAGATCGTCGGTCCCACCGTGGTCGGCTGGATCGCCGACGGCCCCGGCGGCCTGGCGCGCGGGCTGGTGTTCTCGGCCTGCGCGCTCTGGGTGGGTGCGCTGGTGGCCTCGCGGCAGAAGCCGCTGGCTGCATGACGCACCCGCAGCCGGCCTGCCGCGCGGCGCTGCTTACTTGAGCAGGCCCTCGGCCTTCATGGCTTCCTGCACCGCAGGGCGTGCGGCTACGCGCTCGCGGTAGGCGGCCAGGTGGGCGAAGGCCGAGATGTCCAGGTTGGTCGGCTTGGCCCAGTTGGTCACGGTGAACAGGTAGCCATCGGCCACGGTGAACTGCTCGCCCATCACGTACTGCTTGTCGGCCAGTTGGCCGTCCACCCACTGCAGGCGCTGCAGCAGCTTCTCGCGCGCCATGGCCTTGTATTCCTCGGGCGTGGCGGGGTTGAACAAGGGGCTGAAGCCCTTGTGGATCTCGGTGCCGATGAAGGTCAGCCATTCCTGCAGGCGGTAGCGCTGCAGCGAGCCGTTCTGGGGCGCAAGCATCTTCAGGGGCACCTGGTCGGCGATGTACTGCAGGATGGCCGGGCCTTCGCGCAGGCGCGTGCCGTCGTCCAGCTCCAGCAGGGGCACGTAGCCCAACGGGTTGATGGTGTAGTAGTCGGTGCCGTCCTGCAGCTTGTGGCTCTTGGTGCTGGCCAGCACGGGGGTGAACGCGAGGCCCGCTTCGTGCAATGCGATGTGGGGGGACAGGGAGCAGGCGCCAGGAGAGTAGTAGAGCTTCATTGTCGGGTCCTCTGGGTGGAAATGGCAGGAGACCCCGATCCTATGCGCTGCGCCTGTTTTCTGCAGGGCGTGACCAGTAAAGGCAGCGGGCAGATGTCAGCTGTCGTAACCGGGTGCATCGCGCTGCGCCTTGCGCAGCAGCGAGGGCCAGACGAAGGCGCCACCCAGGCCACCGGTCTGCACGCGCATGGCCTGGGCCACGCCGCTCACGATCTGCGGGTCCACCGGGTTGAGCTCGCCGCCGGCCTGGGCGTCGATCTGGATGCGGCAGGTGTTCTCGAAGGTGTACATCGACAGGAAGGCGTCGGCAATCGACTTGCCTACGGTGAGCAGGCCGTGGTTGCGCAGCATCAGGAAATTGGCTTCGCCCAGGTCGGCCTGCAGGCGCGGTTTTTCCTCGTCGCGAAAGGCCACGCCCTCGTAGCCGTGATAGGCCAGCGAGGCGAGCACGAAGGTGCTCTGCTGGCTGATGGGCAGCACGCCGCATTTCTGCGCGCTCACCGCCACGCCGGCACGGGTGTGGGTGTGCAGCACGCACTGCGCATCGGGCCGGGCCTCGTGCACGGCGCTGTGGATCACGAAGCCGGCCGGGTTCACGGAGAAGGGAGAGTCGTGCAGCTTGTTGCACTGCATGTCCACCTTGATCAGGCTCGACGCGGTGATCTCGTCGAACATCAGGCCGTAGGGGTTGATCAGGAACTGGTGCTCGGGGCCCGAGACCGATTCGGGCAGCTTGGCGCTGATGTGGGTGAACACCAGGTCGCTCCAGCCGTACAGTGCCACCAGGCGGTAGCAGGCGGCCAGGTCGCAGCGCAGCTGCCATTCTTCGGGGCTGACGCTTTCTTGCAGGGAGGGGATGGCGATCATGGGGCTTGTCTCCTGGAATGTCTTGGTCGGGACAGCCACTGTAGGGCGGCCCGGGTGCAGGCGCTGTCAGGCAGGCTACACAAGCCGCAGAAAAGGTCGTCGCGCCGTGCCCGGAGGCGGCCGACTCAGGCCCGGTGGCGCGGCAGGCGCACGGCGACCTCGGTGCCCTGGCCGGCTGCGCTGTGCAGCGCGACGCGGCCCTGGTTCTGCTCGACCAGGGTGCGCACGATCCACAGGCCCAGGCCCGCGCCGTCCTGCCCGGCCACGCCGGCGCTGCCCTGCCAGCCACGCTCGAAGGCGCAGGACTGCTCGGCCTCGCCCATGCCGGGACCATCGTCGGTGACGCGGATGACGATGCTGTCGGCGGTCTCCGTCGCGCTGAGGGAGACGGTGCTGCCCGCCGGGCAGTACTTGACGCAGTTGCCGATCAGGTTGCACAGCACGCGCAGCAGCTGGGCGTAGTCCACGAAGACCTCGCCGGTCTGCCCGGGCACCAGGTGCAGGTGGATGCCGGCGCGCTCGGCCACCATGCCCATGGCGTCTGCCGCATCGGCCAGCAGTCGGGCGGGTGCGATGGTCTCGCACAGCGTGCGCTCGCGGCTGTCGACGGCATGGGTGGAGAGCAGGTCGTCCACCAGGCGTTTCATGGAGGTGATGGCGCCTTCGATGCGGCGGATCGCCGGCAGCGAGGGGGCATGACCGGCGCGGGCGAGCACCGTGGTGTTCAGCCCCATCACCTGCAGCGGCGAGCGCAGGTCGTGCGCGACCACGGCGAGCAGCTCTTCGTTGGCCTTGGCCAGTGCATGGGCGCGTTCGGCATTGGCCTCGGACTCCTTGAGCGCGCTGCGCAGCTGGATCTCGCGCGCGGCGGCCTTGGCGAGCTGCACCAGGGTCTCGATCTCGGTCTCGGTCCAGCTGCGCGGCTGGTTGTCGATGACGCAGAAGCTGCCGATGGGCTGGCCGTCGACGATGAGGGGAACGCCCACGTAGGCGCGCACGTCCAGGCTGTCGACGATGGGCACGGCACGCCACAGCGGGTCGGCGTGGGTGTCTTCGATCACCAGCGGATCGGTGCTGGCGATGGCGTAGTGGCAGAAGGTGCGGCCATGCACCTCGCGCGCAGAGGCCAGCTCTTGCGGAAAGCCGTGCGCGCTCTTGTAGAAGTCGCGTTCGGCGTCGACGATGGACAGGAAGCTCGCGGGCGCACCCACGAGGTTCACGGCCAGGCGGCTCATGGCATCGAAGGTCTCCTCCGTCGGGCTGTCCAGCAACGCGATGCTGTGGACGGCGGCGAGCCGGCGGGGGTCGGAGACCAGGGGGTCCAGGTGGGCCACCAGCTCCTGCGGGGCGATCGGCATGCCGGTCCTTTGCGCCAGGGGGCTCGCTGGGGTCCGAGGCAGGGCGCGCATCAGGATCCGGGCCGCACCACACCGGTCGGCCCCGTATTGTCGCCCACCCGGGTTCGGAGCGGGAATTTCGCGTGCTCAGCCGGCCTCTACCGGGATGGGGGCGCGCATGCCCGCGTTGATCAGGTTCCAGGCGTTGATGACGCCGATGGCAAAGCCCAACTCGGCGATTTCGGTGTCGTTGAACTGTGCCTTGAGCAGGGCGAACTCTTCGTCGCTGGCATCGCTGTGCGGCGTGGCGGTGATGATCTCGGCCCAGCGCAAGGCGGCGCGTTCACGCTCGCTGAAGAAGGGCGCCTCGCGCCAGCCGGCCACGGCGTTGAGGTGGCGCGGCTCCATGCCGTCCTTGACGAGGTAGCTCCAGTGCATGTCCATGCAGTAGGCGCAGCCATTGATCTGCGAGACGCGCAGGAAGACGAGCTCGGCGAGGCGGGCGCCGATGCTGCCCTTCTTGACGGTCTCGGACAGGTTCACGAGGCCCATGAAGGCCTTGTTGGCGAGCTGGTGGTAGGGCAGGCGGGCGGTGTGTTGGGACATGGTGAAAACTCCTCAGTGGTGATGAAGGGGTGAACGTGCTTCGTGGAAGGCATTGCATCGTTTGCGGCCTTCCATACCCTTCAAGACGGGCCGGTCTGGCGGGTTGTGACAGCCCGGCCGAAAATTTCTTCAATCCAGGGTGTGCGGTATGCCCTTCAGCTTGTCCGGGTTGCGGATCGCGTAGATGGCGACGATGCGCTCGCCATCGGTGACGATGGCCTGGGCCGATTCGAGCCGGCCGCCGATGTAGCGCAGCAGGCCTGGCTCGCCATTGATCAGCACCGGCCGGTAGACCACCTGTTCGGCCATGCGCCGCCACTGGGCCCAGAACAGGTTGGCGATGCGGAAGGCGCCCACCAGTGGGTGCGGGAAGGACTGCACCTTGCCGCCGCCGTCGCCGATCAGCATGGCGTCCTCGGACAGCAGGGCCTCTATGGCATCGCGCCGGCCGCTGTGGGCGGCGGCGATGAAGCGCTCGAGCAGTTGGTGGTGTACACCCCGCGGCACCTCGAAGCGGGTGCGCGCCTGCTGCACGCGCTCGCTGGCGCGGTGCACCATCTGCCGGCAGGCAGCCTCGGTCTTGCCGAGTTGGGCGGCGATCTCGGGGTAGTCGTAGTCGAACACCTGGCGCAGCAGGAAGGCGGCGCGTTCCTCGGGGCCCAGGCGTTCGAGCACGTACAGGAAGGCGACCGAGAGCTCGCCCGCCAGCTCCGCTGCAGCTTCGGGTGTGCGCTCGTCGAGCGACTCGACCAGGGGCTCGGGCAGCCACCAGCCGACATAGGCCTCGCGCTCGGCCTTGGCGGCGCGCAGCCGGTCGATGGACAGGCGCGTGACCACGGTGACCAGCCAGGCCTCGGCCGATTGCAGGGTGGCGGTGTCCGCGTGGCTCCAGCGCAGCCAGGCGTCCTGCAACACGTCCTCGGCATCGGCGCGCACGCCGAGCATGCGGTAGGCGATGCCGAACAGGCGCGGGCGCAGGGCGGCGAAGGTGGCGTCGGCCTCGGGGGCCAGGGGGGCTGCGGTCATGGTCGGGCTCCAAGCATAGTCTGGTGCCTACCAGACGTGCGTGGTACCACTTTTGTGACACCCTGGCTTCCAATCTTCATACGTTGCGCGCTACTCGAAACTGGCGCCGCCCAGGCCAGTGCCCCGCGCAAGGGCCGCCCCGCCGCGCTGGGGGTGTCCCCCTCCGGGGGAAGGCGCGCAGCGACTCAGGGGGGCTTCAGAGTATTCTGCGCAGCGCTTCGAAGAACAGCTCGGACTGCAGGCGCTCGCCCATGGACTGCTCGCTGACGTGCTGCGCCAGCGCGGCGCTGGCCGGGGCCAGGGGGCGGCCGGTGGACTGCGCCAGCACCTGGGCCATGCAGGCGCGCTCCAGGTAGTACAGGTCGTCGTAGGCGTAGTCGATGCGGTCGCCGCAGACCACCACGCCGTGGTTGCCGAGGAAGCCGATGTCAGCCGCCTGCAGCACACCTGCGATGCGTTCGCCCTCGCGCACGTCGAGCGCGAAGCCGTTGTAGTGCGGGTCCACCGCGGTGCGGCCATGGAAGCGCATGGCGTTCTGCGAGAGCGTGGTGTCCAGGCAGCGGTCGGTGGTGAGCGTGAGCGCCGTGGCGTAGGGCATGTGGGTGTGCAGCACGCAGGCCTTCTTGCAGATGCGGTGGATGGCGGCATGGATGAACATGGCCGTGGGCTCCACCTCGTGGCGGCCGGCCAGGCGCTGGCCCTGTGCGTCGATGAGCACGATGTCCTCGGCCTGCACCTCGCTCCACATCAGGCCGCGCGGGTTGAGCAGGAAGCGCCCGGAGCGGTCGGGCAGCTCCACGCTGAAATGGTTGCACACGCCTTCGGACAGGCCGTGGTGGGCGGCGGCGCGCAGGGCCAGGGCCAGGTCGTCGCGCAGGCGGCGCACCTCGGGTGCGTCGAAATCAAGGGCGGAGGGGGTCATCGGGGTTCCTGGGGTCTTGGGTTCATCCATTGTCATCCGCCCCATGGCAATGCGCTCCCAGGTGTCGGCGGGTTCCTACGCATTGTTGGCGTGCTCGCCCGGTTGAAACCACCGAGATACGGCGTTCAATGGGGAATATGTCTCACAATTTGGAGAAGCGTGGTGCATTTGTCCCATCGCCCTTTGGTATCGTGGGCGGGCCCATGAACCTTGATCGCCTGGACATTCAGATCCTGAACCTGCTGCAGGAGGACGCCTCGCAGCCCCTGCGCGTGATGGCCCGCAAGGTCAACAGCTCGCCGGCCACCTGCCAGCGGCGCATTGCCATGCTGCGTGCGGCGGGCATCCTGCTCAAGCAGGTCGCGGTGGTGAACCGGCAGCGCGTGGGGCGCCCGCTCACGGTGTTCGTGTCGGTGGAGCTGGACAAGCAGAACGATGCACTGCTGCGCAACTTCGAGGCCAAGATGGCGGCGCAGGACGATGTGATGGCCTGCTACGAGGTCTCGGGCGAGTTCGACTTTCTGCTGATCGTCAACTCGGCGTCGATGGAGCGCTACCAC
Organism: Acidovorax sp.; assembly: GCF_034519795.1. Taxonomy (GTDB): domain Bacteria; phylum Pseudomonadota; class Gammaproteobacteria; order Burkholderiales; family Burkholderiaceae_C; genus Acidovorax. The sequence continues at coordinate 636,290 of NZ_JAXHOB010000014.1, read as the reverse complement.
GCGTTCACGCGCGAGGTGTTCTCGTCGAACAACAACGTGCGCAACTTCAAGAGCACGTTCGCGATGAACTGCTCCAAGTTCGAGACCCGGGTGGCGCTGGACGTGCCGCCGGAAGTCGACAAAGACGACGATGAGGAGGGCTGATCAGGCCGAGGGGCGTGTCAGGTCCTCAAGCCGGGTCAGGAAGGCCATGGCCGCTGGCGTGCTGTCGGCGCACATCTCGGCCGAGGGCTGCAGGCCGCTGCAGACGGCAGGGCGTGCAGGGTGCCCAAAAATGAGGCAGCGCGCGTCGTCCCCGAGCTGGATGCAGCGCACGCCCGCCGGCTTGCCTTCGGGCATGCCGGGGATGGGCGAGCTGATGGACGGGGCGGTGCAGCAGGCGCCGCAGCCGGATCGGCACTGCATCAGATTGCTATAAATTTTATAGCTTAAGCGGCTTTCAGGCGGGCTGAGGCCCAGAGTACCTGGTCGACCACGGCACGCACGCGCTCGCGGTGGGCCGGTTGCACCAGGGCGCCCGCTTCGTCGAAGGCCGTGCTGGCCTGGCCCAGGGCAAAGGCCTTGGGTGCGAGCCAGCATTCCAGGTTGACCAGCAGCGGTGCCAGGTGGCTTTGCGAGCGCAGGCCCCCCAGGCCGCCGTTGGAGGCGCTGAGCATGCCCACCACCTTACCGCGGAAGGGCTTGGTGCCGTCCTGCCACTCGGGGTTGCCGTTCACGGGGCTCGACGCCCAGTCGATGGTGTTCTTGAGCAGGGCGGTGTAGCTGCCGTTGTACTCGGGCGAGCAGATGATCCAGGCGGGGTGCTCCCACAGGATCTGCTTGAGGCGCACCACGTCGGCCGGCGTGCCCTGGGCTTCGAGGTCGGCGTTGTACATGGGGATGTCGAAGTCCGACAACTCCAGCAGCGTGACCTCGGCGCCGGTATCGCGGGCGATCGCGGCGGTCGCGTGGGCCAGGCGGCGGTTGAACGATTGCTGGCGCATGCTGCCGGCGAAGACGAGGAGCGAGTTCTTGTGCATGGCTGGATTGGAGCACAGGCGCCAGGCAGGATTCCTGCAAGCGCAGGCTAGCTGTCTGCCCGGGGCGCCGCCAGCCGCCACACCAGGGTGGCCAGCGCCGCCACGAAGGCGGCGAGGCAGAGCAGGGCGCGCCACAGGTTGGCCGCGTTCCAGCGCGCGCGCACCTCGGACCAGTCGGTGGGCAGCTGCTGCGGGTTCCAGGCTTCGGTGGTCGCATTGAGCGGCAGGTTCACCTGCTGGGTGAAGACAATGATGCCCAGTGCATAGGCCACCAGTACCACTGCCAGACTGGGCCACCAGCCCTCGCGGCGCCGCGCCCAGCCGGTGACCAGGGCCAGCGCACACCAGACGGGCGGGCCGAAGAACAGCGCAAAGAACAGGCTGTGGCGCACGTTGCGGTTCAGGGCCGATTGCACGGTGGCGTAGGTCGCGCCATCCATCTGCAACATGGCCAGGTTCACATTGCCGCTGTAGGTGCCGAAGAAACCGGCCATGAGGCCGAGCCAGAGGACCGCCAGGAAGTGGGGAGCCACGGTGATGGCGGAGTGGAGGTGGGAAGGGTGGGTAGGCATGGAGCCCACTGTGCCCATGGCGATGGCTTGTCGCCTTAACCTTTGATAAGGCCCATCTCGCTGCGCACGCGCGAGAGCGTGACATCGGTGACGCCCAGGTAGGACGCGAGGTGCCGCAGCGCGATGCGCTGGGGCCAGTCGGGGTGCTGGGCCAGCAGCCGGGCATAGCGCTCGCGTGCGCTCAGCTGCAGGAACTCCTGCTCGCGCTGCATCTTGCCGTCGAGCAGGGCGCAGAGGACTCGGTGCTCGAGCGCTGCCCAGGCGGCCCAGGCATCGGTGGGCGCTGGCATGCCCGGTGCAGGCATGGGCAGCGCCCAGACCCGGCTGTCTTCCAGTGGTTCCACGTGGAACATCGCCGGCTGCTGCCGCAGGCTGGGGGTAATGGGCCAGAACAGCGCGCCGTCGAGAAAGAAGTTCTTGTTGGCTTCCGCTCCGTCCCGGTCCACGAGGTACAAGCGCACGGCGCCGCGCTCCACCCACCACAGGTGGCGCCACGGTTCTCCAGCGCGCAGCAGGGGCTGGCCCTTGCCGAAGTCGACCGGCCGGGCACTTGCCCACCACGCTGCCACCGGTACGGGCGGATCGCCCACCAGTCCGGTGAGAAAACGGGTCAGAGGGCTGTGGGCAGACACGGTGGGCGCAAAGTGGGAAAATCCCGGGTTGCCCGCCGGGGCTGGGTGCAGGTTTGCACCCCCGCACCCGGGCGGGGCCGGTACGCACGGCAGGCCCAGGCGGGGCCCGTCCACAGGTGTCGTACCGGGATTTTTGATTATCGGGCCCGACAGGCCCCGGAGCGCTCCCATGTTGTACCCCCAGGAATTTGATGTGATCGTCGTCGGCGGTGGCCATGCCGGCACCGAGGCCGCGCTGGCGGCCGCCCGCATGGGCAGCAAGACGCTGCTGCTCACGCACAACATCGAGACGCTGGGGCAGATGAGCTGCAACCCCAGCATCGGTGGCATCGGCAAGGGACACCTGGTCAAGGAGGTCGATGCCCTGGGCGGCGCCATGGCGCTGGCCACGGACGAGGGCGGCATCCAGTTCCGCATTCTCAACAGCTCCAAGGGGCCGGCCGTGCGCGCCACGCGCGCCCAGGCCGACCGTATCCTGTACAAGGCGGCCATCCGCCGCATGCTGGAGAACCAGCCCAACCTGTGGCTGTTCCAGCAGGCGGTGGACGACCTGATGGTGGAAGGCGACCGCGTGGTGGGCGCGGTCACCCAGGTGGGCATCCGTTTTCGCTCGCGCACGGTGGTGCTCACGGCCGGTACCTTTCTGGACGGCAAGATCCATGTGGGCCTGAACAACTACGCGGCCGGCCGGGCAGGGGACCCACCCGCCGTGTCGCTTTCGGCGCGCCTCAAGGAGCTCCAACTGCCCCAGGGGCGCCTGAAGACCGGCACGCCGCCGCGCCTGGATGGGCGCAGCATCGACTTCTCCAAGTGCACCGAGCAGCCCGGCGATGGCATGCCCGGGGGGGTGAATGAGGGCAGCGTGCCGGTGTTCAGCTTCATGGGCCATGCGGCCATGCACCCCCGGCAGATGCCCTGCTGGGTGACGCACACCAACGAGCGCACGCACGACATCATCCGCAGCGGCTTCGACCGCAGCCCCATGTTCACGGGCAAGATCGAGGGGGTGGGCCCGCGCTACTGCCCTAGCGTGGAAGACAAGATCAACCGCTTTGCCGACAAGGACAGCCACCAGATCTTTCTGGAACCCGAAGGCCTGACCACGCACGAGTTCTATCCCAACGGCATCAGTACCAGCCTGCCGTTCGACATCCAGTACGAGCTGGTGCGCAGCATGCCGGGCTTGGAGAACGCCCACATCCTGCGCCCGGGCTACGCCATCGAATACGACTACTTCGACCCGCGCTCACTCAAGAGCAGCTTCGAGACACGGCAGATCCAGGGCCTGTTCTTTGCGGGCCAGATCAATGGCACCACGGGCTACGAAGAGGCGGCTGCCCAGGGCCTGTTCGCCGGTGTGAACGCCGCCCTGCAGTGCCGGGGGGACGCGCCCTGGCTGCCGGGCCGCGACGAAGCCTACCTGGGCGTGCTGGTGGACGACCTGATCACCAAGGGCGTGAACGAGCCCTACCGCATGTTCACCAGCCGTGCCGAGTTCCGCCTGCAGCTTCGCGAGGACAATGCCGACCTGCGTCTGACCGAGATGGGCCGCAAGCTGGGCCTGGTGGACGATGCCCGCTGGGACGCTTTCAGCCGCAAGCGTGACGCTGTTTCACGTGAAACAGAACGCCTCAAGGCCACCTGGGTGAACCCACGCAGCCTGCCTGCGGCCGAGTCTGAACGGGTGTTGGGCAAGAGCATCGAGCACGAATACAACCTGTTCGAGCTGCTGCGCCGTCCCGATGTGGGCTACGCATCCTTGGTGGGCATGGACGGCGGCAAGTACGCCTCGGCCGATGTTTCACGTGAAACCCTGGGCAGCTTGAGCGAGTCCGTCATCGAGCAGCTGGAGATCGCGGCCAAGTACGCGGGCTACATCGACCGCCAGAAGGACGAAGTGGAGCGCGCCGCGCACTACGAAAACCTCAAGCTGCCGGAGGGCCTGGACTACATGCAGGTGGCGGCGCTGTCGATCGAGGCGCGCCAGATCCTGACGCGCCACCGTCCCGAGACGCTGGGCCTGGCCTCGCGCATCTCGGGCATCACGCCTGCCACGATCTCGCTGCTCATGGTGCACCTCAAGAAAGGTGCATTCCGCGGTATCGCCGGTGCACGTAGCCATGCTGAACCCGCAGCGCACTGATCGGCCCATGGCGGGCAAGGGCGCCCAGGCAGGGCGGCGCACTCGGCAACGGGGCGAACTGCTGATGGTGCGCACCGTGGCTGTGGTGGCCGTGCTGTTGCTGCTGCTGGGCATTCCCCTGTGGATGAAGCACGAGCGTGACAAGCGCGCCGCCCCGCAAGCCGCAAAGCCCATCGCGGCCCAGCCGGCGGCCCGGGCCGTGGTGGCCCCTTCGTCCGCTGCGGCGCCCGAGGTCGCCGTGCCAGCGGCTGCGGCCACCCCTGGTATCGGCCACGGTCTGACCTTTGCCGTGGTGGCCGACGACGCCAGGCTGCCGGCCGAGGTCGCACGCCTGGGCTGCGCGGGGGAGCCCCGCGCGACGGACCGGCCCTTGAAGGATGACCACCCCTGCAACCACCAGCAGGGTGATACCTCGTGCCGCGTGGTGTTGCCCGTGCTGTGCATCCAGCCGGGAACGGCCGCCAAACCTGCCGGGGGCGCGGAAGCCACCTATGCCGGCTGGACCGGCGGCATGCTGGCACCCACCCAACCCGTGATGGGCGCCATCCTGACCTCGGCGGCGCTGGCGTCGGCCCGGTGCGAGAAGGAGCTGGGCAGCGGCTGGCGCATGGCCGACGTGCAGGATGGCGAAAACAGCGGCAGCCTCACCGGCATGCGCACCACCAACACGACCCTGGGCCAGGGCACCCGCTACTGGGTGCAGACCAAGGACCAACCGGCCAACTGCTGGAACAGCGCCGGCTCCTGAAAGCGCCCACGGTGCGCTGGTTCCACGTGGAACCAGCGCCGGATGCCCGACGATCCAGGGCACCGCCTACCGAACAATGGACACCCTCACCCCCCGACATCGATGAACACCCCCTCTGCCACCACCCAGGCGTTCCGTCCCACGCTGCTCTTGGCCGCCGAGCAGCTCGGCGTATCCCTTTCGGACGCGCAGGCCGATGCCCTGCTGTGCTACCTCGATCTGATCCAGAAATGGACCAAGGTCTACAACCTCACGGCCGTGCGCGACCCCAAGGAGATGCTAACCCACCACCTGCTCGACAGCCTGGCGGCGGTACCGCCGCTGCGCCGCGCCCTCGCGCAGGCAGCCTTGCCACCAGGGCAGGGCGCCCGCCTGCTCGACGTGGGCGCCGGTGCCGGCCTGCCCGGCGTGGTCATCGCCGTCTGCTGCCCTGACGTGGATGTGAGCTGCGTGGACACAGTGGCCAAGAAGGCCGCCTTCATCCAGCAGGTGGCGGTATCGCTCAAGCTGCCCAACCTGCGCGGCGTGCATGCCCGGGTCGAGAACCTGGACGGGCCCTTCGACGTGGTGACCAGCCGGGCCTTCGCCTCGCTGGTGGATTTCACCACCTGGTCGCACCAGGCCCTGGGCCCGCAGAGCGTGTGGCTGGCCATGAAGGGCAAGCACCCGGCCGAGGAAATCGCGGCCCTGCCCGCCAGCGTGCAAATGTTCCACGTGGAACCACTGGCCGTGCCGGGGCTCGATGCCGAGCGCTGCATCGTCTGGATGCGACCGGCGTGACCCCGGTATCCGCTAAAAAGGCCGGGTCGCGCGCGCCGGTCGCGTAAACTCGCCGCTCGCTGGTCGTTTTGTTGCTGCGGTATCTGCCAGCCTCGCGGTTCGTCTTTCCCCTGGGGGTTCTCATGTTTGGCATTGCGGATTACGGCGCCTTCGTGGCGGCCATCGTGCTGTTCCTGGCAATTCCCGGTCCGGGCAATCTGGCGCTCATCACCTCCACCAGCAAGGGCGGCATCCGTGGCGGCCTGGCCGCCACCCTGGGCGTGATCGCCGGCGACCAGGTGCTGATGTGGATGGCGGTGGCCGGCGTGGCTGCCCTGCTGTCCACCTACCCCGCCGCCTTCCATGCTGTGCAATGGATCGGTGCGGCCTACCTGGCCTGGCTGGGCGTCAAGATGCTCACGGCCAAGCCCGGTGCCCAGCCCGTCCTGAACATCGAGCCGCGCCACTACTTCAAGCAGGCAGCACTCATCACCCTGCTCAACCCCAAGGCCATCGTGTTCTACATGGCGTTCTTTCCGCTGTTCGTCGATCCGGCGCGCCACCAGGGCCTGCTGACCTTCGGCGTGATGGCGGCCACCGTGGCGGCGCTCACCTTTGCCTATGGCCTCATTGCCGTGCTGCTCACCCACCACCTGGCGCAGCGCATGCGCGCCAACCCCACCATCGGCCGCGTGCTCGAAAAAGTCGCCGGCGTGTTCCTGATCGGCTTCGGCATCAAGCTGGCCATTTCGAAGTAAACAAGGCATTCACCCCATGGCCCAGATTTTTTGCATTGCCAACCAGAAGGGTGGCGTCGGCAAGACCACCACCACCGTCAACCTGGCAGCCGGCCTGGCGAAGATCGGCCAGCGCGTGCTGATGGTCGACCTGGACCCGCAGGGCAATGCCACCATGGGGTCCAATCTGGACAAGCGCAAGCTCGACCTCACGGTGTACGACGTGCTGCTCGAATCCGCCTCGGTGCGCGAAGCCGCGGTACTGAGCGAGAAGTGCGGCTATTACGTGCTGGGCGCCAACCGCGAACTGGCCGGTGCCGAGGTCGAACTGGTGGCGCTGGAGCACCGCGAAAAGCGCCTCAAGGCGGCCCTGGCCGAGGCCGACGCGGACTACGACTTCGTGCTCATCGACTGCCCGCCTTCGCTGTCCATGCTGACCTTGAACGGCCTGTGCTCGGCCCATGGCGTGGTCGTGCCCATGCAGTGCGAGTACTTCGCGCTCGAAGGCCTGACCGACCTGGTCAACACCATCAAGCAGGTGCATGCCAACCTCAATGCCGACCTGCAGATCATCGGCCTGCTGCGCGTGATGTTCGACCCGCGCATCACCCTGCAGCAACAGGTGAGCGAACAGCTCAAGGACCATTTCGGCGACAAGGTGTTCAACACCGTGATCCCGCGCAACGTGCGCCTGGCCGAGGCCCCGAGCTACGGCCTGCCCGGTGTGGTGTTCGACCCGTTGGCCAAGGGCAGCCAGGCCTTCATCGAGTTCGCACAAGAGATGGTCGAGCGTGTGCAGAGCATGAAAACGCTGGGCAAGAAACCTGCGGTCGTCTGACCGGGTGCATGCCGATTGCTATCAAATTCATAGTATGAATCCATCCCCCGATACCGTGCTCGTGCTGCCCGGGTGGCAGAGCTCCGGCCCCACCCACTGGCAAAGCCGATGGGAGGCGCAGCATGGCTTTCACCGCGTGGAGCAGCACGACTGGATGCGCCCGCTGCGCGGCGACTGGACCGCGCGGCTGGAGGAAACCATCGTCGACGCCCCGGGCCCTGTCGTGCTGGTGGCGCACAGCCTGGGCTGCATCCTCACCGCCTGGTGGGCTGCGCATTCGTCCCACACGCACCGCGTGAAGGGCGCGCTGCTGGTCGCGCCGGGCGATGTGGAGCGCGAGGACATCGCCGGCTATCTGCCGGGCTGGTCGCCCATCGCACGCCAGCCGCTGCCGTTCCCTGCCGTGCTGGTGGGCAGCCGCAACGACCCCTACTGCAGCTTCGAGCGTGCCGAGGGCATGGCCCGGGCCTGGGGTGCGCGTTTCATCGACCATGGCGAGCGTGGGCACATCAATGCCGAATCCGGTCTTGCGGACTGGCCCGAGGGCCAGGCCCTGCTGGCCGGGCTGCGGTCGCCCGCCACGCCGCCGCTTTCCACCTCCTGAGCCCTATGTCCAAAACCAATCTCCTGGAAACGGCCCGGTCGTTTCCCAAGGCCTGGTCGTCCCGCGTCATCGGTCGGGCCGCCAACGCCAACGTCAAGGTGCTGCGCATGGACGACGGTGCCTACCCCGACGAGTCGCACGACTTCGACGAGGCCCTGCTCGTGATCGAGGGCTGCATGCGCCTTGACCTGCAGGGCCAGGTCACCGAAGTGCAGGCCGGCGAGGTCTTCATCGTGCCCGCAGGGGTGCCCCATGCCGTGGCACCGGGCAGCCATGGCACGCTGGTGATCATCGACCAGTGAGGGTGGCGCGGCGCCGCCCCTGATTCTCAGAACACGAAAAAGAAAGCTATTCCACCATGGTCACCAAGAAACCCAAGGGCCTCGGACGCGGCCTTGAAGCCCTGCTGGGCCCCAAGGTCAGCGAAGCCTCCGAGCAGGCCCAGGCGGCCGATGCCCGCCTGCCCAGCACGCTGATGCTGGCCGAGATGGTGCCCGGCATGTACCAGCCGCGCACGCGCATGGACGAGGGCGCGCTGTACGAACTGGCCGAAAGCATCAAGGTGCAGGGCATCATGCAGCCCATCCTGGTGCGGCGCCTGGCCGATGGCGAGAACGCCGGCAAGTACGAGATCATCGCCGGCGAGCGGCGCTTCCGCGCCGCGCGGCTGGCCGGTCTGGACCGCGTGCCGGTGCTGGTGCGCGATGTGCCCAACGAGGCCGCCGCCGCGATGGCGCTGATCGAGAACATCCAGCGCGAGGACCTGAACCCGCTCGAAGAAGCCCATGGCCTGCAGCGCCTGGTGCGCGAGTTCGGGCTCACGCACGAGCTGGCCGCCCAGGCCGTGGGCCGCTCACGCAGCGCCGCGAGCAACCTGCTGCGCCTGTTGAACCTGGCCGAGCCGGTGCAGACCATGCTCATGGCCGGCGACATCGACATGGGCCATGCGCGCGCGCTGCTGTCGCTGGACCGCGCCGCGCAGATCACGGCCGGCAACCAGATCGCAGCCAAGAAGCTCTCGGTGCGCGAGGCCGAGGCCCTGGTCAAGAAGATCGGCGCCGAATTCAGCCTGGTGCCGCAAAAGCCCCAGAAGGAAAAATCGCGCGACCTGCGGCGCGTGGAAGAGGAGCTGTCCGACCTGCTCATGGCCGAGGTCGAGGTGCGCGTGAAGAAGCGCGTCAAGCGGGCAGGGCGCGTGGAGGACATGGGTGAGCTGGCCATCCAGTTCGGCTCCATCGAGGAACTCAACGGTCTGATCGAGCGCCTGCGCGGCTAAGAGCGGCTAACAAAACTCTTCTGGCGTCGTTGCAGCGTCTTGTCGTACTACTCGTACTGCCTGCGACGCAGCGCCTAGCCAGAACCGCTTCGCTGAGCTTTGTTATCCGCTCTGGGCGGTGCCTGTTCAGGGCGCACGGAGCCCCCTGGTACGGGGCCCGTGACAAAGTACACACAATCGTGCTGCGGTGGCTTGCACAGGCGTGTTGCGGTGCGCCATGCCGGCCTACACTGCGCTCCATTCCATCCCGGGGCATGCGCTCCGGGGGAGTTCTGGAGAGTTCCATGCCCCGCGCAAGCCGCCTGCCGTCACTGCATTCCGCCGCCCTGACCACAGGGCTTGTGGGCATGGCCGTTTGCGCGATTTGCGCGCAGACTGTGCGCCTGATCGCCTCCGGCTCCGTCCCATCCCTGCACGGCCTTCTGGGCCTGTGATGCTTATGCCACTGCGCCTGCTGCCCTGGCCTCTCCCCGCGCTGCTGGCGTGGGCGGGCGCCTGGCTGCTGTACCTCAGCCTGCTGCGGGCCGTGCCGCCCGTGGCGGCGCTGGTGGCAGCCAGCCTGTTGGGCACGGCGGCCAGTGTGCTGGGGGCCAGCTGGTGGCGGCGTGGGCTGATCGCGCTGGGTTTCCCGCTCTCGCTGGCGCTCACCGGCATGGCCAGCCTGCCGGCCTGGGCCTGGCTGGTGCCGCTGGCACTGCTGCTGCTGGTGTACCCGCTCAATGCCTGGCGCGATGCGCCGCTGTTCCCGACCCCGCACCACGCGCTGCAGGCCCTGGCCGTGCAGGCCCCCCTGGCGCGTGGAGCGCGCGTGCTCGATGCCGGCTGCGGCGTGGGCGACGGACTCATCGCCCTGCGCCATGCCTATCCGGAGACCCGCCTGGAGGGGCTGGAGTGGAGCTGGCCGCTGCGTCTGGCCTGCGCGCTGCGCTGCCCCTGGGCCCGGGTGCGCCGCGGCGACATGTGGGCTGCCGACTGGAGCGGCTACCAGATGGTCTACCTGTTCCAGCGCCCCGAAAGCATGGCCCGCGCCGCTGCCAAGGCCCAGGCCGAGATGGCCGCCGGTGCCTGGCTGGTGAGCCTGGAGTTTGCTGTGCCCGGCCTGCTGCCCAGCGCCCAATTGCGTGCGCCCGGCGGGCGGGTGGTGTGGATCTACCGCCTGCCGCTGCTGCTGGAAAAGGGGGCCTGAAATGCACCGCTACAACTGTTTTCCCAGCCTGCTGCCGGTTACAGAAAAGATACATCCTTTTGCTACATTGCGCCCTGGCTATAGACCATACAAGAACCAAGAAATTCACAGCCACAGGGGGCTTGCAGCAGCAGCAGCGAGGACCAGCGCCAGGAGGGAGCGCTCGGGCCTGCACAGCCTTCCTTGTCCGGTCGACAACCTCCCTCGCAAGCGGCATGCCGCGTGTGGCACCCCTGCCGGTGCCCGCCGCAGCATTCCTGTTGCAGGGCTGCGTCGCCGGGGTTTTCTGGTGAACACCCGATCCATTTGCAAGGAGTATCCATGACCACCCGACCCCAATTGCGTCCCCGCCTCCTGTGGGTGCTGGCGCTGAGCGCCGCCCTCACCGGCTGCGCGACGATGCAGAGCCACGACAAGCTCGCCACGGACGTGCAGGGCGCCGGCCGCAGCGGCGGCATTCCCGCCGCCATCGCGCAGCTCGAATCGACGGCCAAGAGCGAGGACGAGAAGACCGCGCTGCTGTACAACATGGAACGCGGCGAGTTGCTGCGCATGGACCGCCGCTACGCGGACAGCACGAATGCCTTCCTGCTGGCCGACGTGAAGGTCAAGGAATGGGAAGACACGGCCAAGAGCAACCCGCAAAAGCTCATGGGCACCGTGGGCGCGGCGCTGATCAGCGAGCGCCTGAAGGCCTATGAAGGCCAGGACTACGAGAAGGTCTGGCTGACCACGCGCCTGGCGCTCAACCGCGTGGCCGTGGGCGACGTGGAGAACGCCCGCGTGGACATCAAGCGCACGCACGAACGCGAAGCCATCATCGCCGAGTTCCGCTCCAAGGAAACCCTGGCGGCCGAGCAGGAAGCCAAGTCCAAGGGCGCCACCTCGGGCGGCAAGGAGCTCAACGGCTACCCCGTCGAGACCTTCAACGACCCCGAAGTGCTGGCCCTGAAGAATGGTTACCAGAATGCATTGAGCCACTACCTGGCCGGCTTCCTGTACGAAATGCTCAACGAGCCGGGCCTGGCCGCGCCGGGCTACCGCAAGGCCATCGAGCTCAAACCTGAGACCGGCGTGCTCGAAGAAGGCCTGCGTGGCCTGGACAGCCGCACCAGCTTTACCTGGAAGCGCCGCCAGCGCATGACCGACGTGCTGTTCGTGGTCGAGGCCGGTGATGCGCCTGCACGCAAGCCGCGCGCCTTCACGCTGCCCGTGCCCGTGGGCAGCCGCTGGACCACGGTGAGCGTCTCCTACCCCGTGATCGAGCCCTCGCGCGATGCGCCACTGACCAACCTGTCGGCCGCCGGCACGGATTTCAAGCTCGAAAAAGTCGTGGACGTGAACGTGATGGCGCGCCGCGCCCTGAAGGACGAAATGCCCGGCATGGTGCTGCGCGGCTTCACCCGCGCCGTCGCCAAGGGCGTGATGCAGGACCAGCTGCAAAAGAAGGGCGGCCTGCTGGGTGGCATCGTGGGTGCCGTCGCAGCCTCGGCCACCGAACAGGCCGATGACCGCATGTGGCGCATGCTGCCTGGTCGCGTCTACGTGGCCCGCGGCTACCTGCCACCCGGCGAGCACACCATCACCATCAATGGCCGCGCACTGCCGCAGCCCGTGAAGGTCGACGGCCAGTACGCCCTGGTGCCCCTGCGCCTGTACGAGAACAGCGTGCTCATGGGCGATGTGGCTTCGGTCGGCCAGCTGGCCGCCGCGGCTTCCACCGCCGCCGTGGCACCAGCGGCCGTCGAAGTGCCGGCATCGTCCACCAAGACGATCTCCACGACGACGACCACCCGGACAACCACCACCACCAACCGCATGCGGCCTGCGGCCAAGCCCGCGCGAGCACCCGTGACCCCGGCCAAGAACTGAAACCGACCGACCGTTTTCCAAGGAGTTTGAATCCATGACTATCCGCACACACCTGACCGCCATCGGCGTCGCCGTGATGGCACTGACCGGCGCAGCGGCGCACGCCCAGCTGCACGACCCTGCGACACCGATCGCCGTGGCCTCCAAGGTGGCGCTGCGCGGCGAAGCCAACAGCATCGCGGTGCGCGAGATGCGCATCGTGCGCACCAACGACATCCTGGTGGTGCAGGCCGACATGGCCAACATGGGCCGCACCGACCGCACCGTGTTCTACCGCTTCAAGTGGCTGGACCAGGTGGGCAACCAGGTGGGTGACGGAGAGTCGTGGAAGCAGATGAGTGTGCTGGGCCTGGGCCAGCAGACCGTCAAGAGCGTAGCCCCCACCAGCACCGCAGTCGACCTGCGCCTGGAAATGAACGTAGAACCGCGCTGAACCCTACAGCGCCGACCGGAGAAAACACCATGCAACGCAACAGCAGCATCCAGCGCACTGCGCTCATCCTGGCCTTCGCGGCCAGCACCCTGGCCCTCTCGGCCTGCCAGAACCTGTCCTCGCCCACCGTGCGCTTCGACCGCCAGGTCAACTACGGCGACGCCAAGGCCGTGGAACTGGTGACCAACGAGTTCGGCTCCACCGACCTGCAGATGATCGCCGAGAAGATGACCGGCGGCCTGCTCGAGACCGGCATCTTCCAGGGCCGCCCCACGGTGACCATTTCGACCGTGAAGAACAAGACCAGCGAGTACATCGACACCACCAACGTCATGAACTCGATCCAGACCTCGCTGGTCAAGTCCGGCAAGGTGCGCTTCGTGCGCTCCATCAACGAGATGCAGCAGGGCGTGGACGAGCTGCAGCGCCAGAACCAGAGCGGCCTGTACAAGCAGGGCACCACCGCCAAGGTCGGCCAGATGACGGCCGCCAAGTACAGCATGGAGGGCGAGCTGACCAGCATCGTCAAGCAGAGCAACTCCACCAAGGACGTGTACTACAAGTTCACCCTGAAGCTGTTCGACGTGCAGGAAGGCACCGTGGAATGGCAGGACGAGAAAGAAATCCGCAAGACCAGCAAGCGCTGATCGGGCACGGAACCGAAAGGACTTCACCATGCAACGCAGAACCACCCTGGCGGCCGCACTGTCCGTGCTGGCCGTGACCGCCCTGACCTGGAGCGCTGGCGCCCAGGCGCAGAACGCGGCCCCCAAGATCGCCGTGACCGACCTGGCCTACGCCCAGCAGGTCTCGGAGTATTTCGTGGCCGGCGCCTACCAGCGCAGCGCCCAGATGAGCGCCGGCGGCAGCGCCAGCCACGGCATGTACGGCGGCTCGGGCAGCCACTCCATGCAGGCCTCCGAGCAGGCCAGCGGCACCTTCGTGGCCGGCCGCTACAGCTACATCGAGCAGCGCGAGCTCGGCGGCTACACCAACGACATCAAGGGCGCGCTGCTGCAGGGCACCTACTTCCGCCTGGTGCAGGGCAAGGGCTTCGACGCCGGCAAGCCGCAGAACAGCAAGGCCGAGCAGGTGCTCAACCAGGTGCAGACCGGCAAGATGGCCGCGCCCCAGGCGCAGAACCAGGTGGCCAACGTGGTCGCCCGCATCAAGAAGGGCGAGTTCGCCGGTGCCGACTACGTGCTCTTCGGCGTGGTCTCCAGCATCAACTTCACCGACGCGCTCTCGCCCCTGCAGGGCACGAGCAGCGCCACGCGCCAGTACGGCCTGCAACTGCTGGCCGACTTCTCGCTGATCAACACCCGCACCTACGAGATCAAGGCCGCCTTCTCCGCACAGGGCGAGGGCAACGACACCAAGATCCTGTCCAACCGCGGCGACATCGCCCCGCCCAACCGGGCCAAGGTGATCAGCGAAACCTCGCGCAGCCTGGCGCAGAGCGTGTACGAACAGCTGGCCGGCCAGCTGGGCTACACCGACGCCCACCTGGCGCGCGGCGTGCGCCCACCACCACCGCCCGTGGTCTACCAGGGCGGCGGCCAGCCCATGCCCGTGCCCCAGCAGCCCGACCAGGTGCTGATCCTCAAGTGAGCTTCGTGGGTTCCTTGCAGCCATGATGGGCCGCATGCGCCCCGCCCTGAAGGCCAGCCTCGCGCTGGCCTTTTTCGTGGCCGGCTGCGCGGCAGCACCGGTGCCGCAGGCGGCGGATTCCACGGCCTTCGCGCCCTACCCACTGCCCGGGGCGGGAGAGGCCCGCGTGCAGGCCCTGCAGCGGCCGGTGCGCACCGCGCCGCTGCGCTACCGCGTGGTCGTCGTGCCGGGCTCGGGCTGCGCCGGCATGGGGCCGCTGGCCGACCGCTACTTTGCCGGCCTGCTGCATGCCGAGGTGCTGGTGCTGCACAAGCCCGGCGTGGCGCCCGGTGCGCGCACGCAGGCGGGTGCGTGCGCAGCCGATTTCGTGCAGGCCGACCGCCTCTCGGCGTGGCGCGAGCATGCCCGTGCCGCGCTGCGCGCCGATGCCCGGCAGCGCCAGGCGCAGGGCCTGCCCTCTTTGCCGCATTTGCTGGTCGGCATCTCCGAGGGTGCCGAACTGCTGCCCACCCTCGCGCCCGAGGTGCCCCACCTGGCGGGCCTGGTGCTGCTGTCCGCGAGCGGGCTCGACCCGCGCGACGCGGGTGCCCTGCAGGCGCAGCGCCTGGGGGCCGCAGCCGATTGGAAGGCCTTGGGCCGCCTGCAGGCCGGCAGCCAGCCCGACAGCACGCTGGCGCAGGGCCGCAGCCTGGGCTACTGGCGCGACCTGTGGCGCTGGCCGCTGGCCCGGCCGCTGCACGAGGGCCCCTGGCCCGTGCTGCAGGTGTGGGGCGGTGCCGATGCGCTGGTGCCGCCTGCGGCCTTCGAGCAAGGTGCCCGGCTGGCGGTGGGCCGTACGGCGCCCTGGTGCGTGCGGGCAATCCCGGGTGCCGACCATGGCCTGCAAAGCCCCGGCCGCGATGGCGTGCAGCAGCTGTGGGCCTGGCTCGAGCAATGGGCGCGCGAGCCGCAGCAGGGGCTGTGCGCGCCGCTGTCGCGCTGAGCCGACTTCTTCAGGGCACGGTGTAGATCAGCTGGAACTTGCCGTTGGCCAGCATGTCCGCCAGGCCGGTACCGTAGCCCAGGAAGAACTGGGTGCCGCGCAGGCCGCTCACGTTGACCAGCTCCAGGATGGGCACGCTCTGGTCAGCGGCCAGCGTGCCCTGCCATGCCGGTGCAGGCGTCGAGGCACTGTTGAAGAGCGCCCAGCCCTGCGGCGACAGCACCGCCAGGCCCACGCCCGGCACCACGGCCACGACATAGACCACGCCGCCCTGGCCCACGTCGCCCGATGCGGGCTGCACGCGCCCGGTCAGCCGCAGCGACTGCACCGTGCCCTCGGCAGTGGCCGAGAAGCCTGCGGGTGTGGTGCCCGCTGCGGGCGGCACGCGAGCGCTGTCGGCGCTGAAGCCCGCGCGCGCGGCGATGGGCGAGAGGTCCACCGCCTCGAAGGCCGTGTGCGGCACGGTCTGCACCTGGGAGATGGTCGCGTCCTGCCACAGCCGGCTCGGATCGCCCGTGATGTACATGTCCGAACCGCCGTCGGCGATGTACATGCCATAGCGCTTGAGCGCGTTGAGGATGGCCTTGGCTTGCGCCGTGTAGTTCTCGGGCACCGGGTAGTCGGCACGCAGGCGGAACAGCTGGCCCATGGGCGGCTTGGCGGCCGAGGCATCGCCGTTGCGCGTAAGGTGGCGCGCCGGCCAGGTGTAGCTTGTGCGGATCTTGCTGCTCTGGATGGTGAAGCGCAGCGCGTGCTGGATCTCGCCGGTGCTGGCCTCCTCGGCGCGCAGCAGCAGCGGGAAGACCGGGAAGCCCGCCGCGTCCGACGAGGTCCAGCCCGCAGGGCGCAGCGCATTGGAGCGCAGGTCGAAGGCCGCGCTGCTGTAGATGTCCCAGCCGCCGTCGGGCCGGGCATAGCTCAGGTAGCTCTCCCACAGCATGCAGGTGTCGGTGTCCACGGCCAGGATGTGGTGGTCGTTGTAGACCGCCTTGTTGCTGCTGATGCCGCCTTCCACCTTGGGCTGCAGCGGGAAGGGCAGGCGCGCGGGGCTGGTCAGGCCCGTGCAGGGCCGCGCCAGGCTGCCGTCGGCGCGCGCGCAATCGCTCTCGTCGGGGGCTCCGTCGGCATCGAAGTAGACCGCGGGCCAGGTGATCTGGCTGCCGCGCACCACGTTGTACGGAATGCCCCAGTACTCGCTGCTGGCCATGTCCTCGCTCTGGCCCAGATCCAGGTGCAGGCGCCGGCTGCCGCTGCTGATGGTCTGCAGAAAGGCCGCCGACTGCGGGTGCACCGGCAACTGGTCGATGCGGGTGTTGAACACATGGTCGGCCGGCAGCACGGGGCAGGGCCCCACGGTCGGTGCCGCCACAGCGGCGCTGGCGAGCAGTGCCAGCGAGGCCAGCAGGGCGAGGGTGGGGCGGGGCATGGCGTGTCTCCTGGGATCTCTCCAGGATGCTGCCACGGCTGGTTACATTGCGGCGGGACAGTTGTAACTGCCAGCAACCAGTAGCTGCAGCTTGTACTGGGCCTCGCATCCTGGCCGCTGGTCTGCCCATGCCTGCTGAAGGCGAGAACTGGCATGCTCAAGGCCAGTGCTCCCGCGCAAGGGCCGCCCCGCCGCGCTGGGAGCGTCCCCCTCCCGACTCGCGCAGCGGGTCGAGAGAGGGGTGAAGGCGCGAAGCGACTCAGGGGGTGTGGGCTATCTTGGTCGGTACATCTTGAACAGTTGCTCGGGCCCTACCGTGAAATAGTCGGCCGGCCCCCCCGCGCGCAGGATGTGGCCCGCGGCGGCCGTGTCGTAGATACCGTCCTTGAGCAGCGCCTTGTCGATGTGGATGGCCACCACCTCGCCCAGCACCAGCCAGGTCGACACCTGGGTTCCGTCGAGACCCTGCAATTGCAGGATCTGCGTGCGCCGGCATTCGAAGGCCACCGGGCTTTCGGCCACGCGCGGTGGCGCCACCTGGGTGCTGGCCTGCGGGGTGAGCCCGGCCAGAGCGAACTCGTCGACCTCGGGCGGCACGGCCGCGCAGCTCTGGTTCATGGCCTCGGCCAGGCTGCGGGTGGCCAGGTTCCAGACGAACTCGCCCGTCTCCTCGACATTGCGCACCGTGTCCTTGTAGCCGATGCTCGCAAAGCCCACGATGGGCGGCACGTAGTTGAAGGCGTTGAAAAAACTGTAGGGCGCCAGGTTCAGCGCGCCTGCGGCGCTCTGCGTCGAGATCCATCCAATCGGGCGCGGCCCGACGATGGCGTTGAACGGGTCGTGCGGCAGGCCATGGCCGTTGCGCGGCTCGTAGCTGTGGATGGAGGAGGGTGCGGGCGTGGCCATGGGCGGTGCGGGGTGGGGTAGTGGGAGGGGCTGAACCGCCACCATACGTGAAGCGCGCCCCTTGTGCACGGCCGGGGTTGATGGCGGGCAGGGTAAAGCCGGCCAGGTGGCGGGGGCTCCCTTGCAGCAGCAAGGGGCTGCTCCTCTACAATACTGAGAATAATTCGCATTTGCCATGGTGGCCGGTCCGCCTGTTGATCCACTGTCCCTTCGCGCCGTGCTGGCCCGCTACTACCAGGAATTGCTGAACTACTTCGCCCGCACCGCGCGCGGCCGCGAGAACGCGGCCGACCTGGTGCACGAAGCCTATGCGCGCGTGCTCACGCTGCAGCGCTCGGGCCAGGCCATTGCCCAGCCCCGGGCCCTTCTGTACCGCACGGTGCGCAACCTGCTGGTGGACCAGCACCGGCGCAGCACCGTGCGCGAGCCCCTGTCCGGCGGTGCCAGCGACGAGCAGCCGCTGCCCGACGTGGCCGAACTCGCGACGCCTGCCGCCCTGGGGCCCGAGGCCCTGGCGGCATCCTCCCAAGGCATGCAGGCCATGCTGGCGACCATCGAGGCACTGCCCCTGCGCTGCCGCGAGGCCTTCATCCTGCACAAGTTCGACGGCCTCCCGCATGCCGAGGTGGCAGCGCAGATGGGCATCTCGCGCAAGATGGTGGAGCAGCACATCCAGCGCGCCATGCAGGCCTGCCGGCGCTGTCGCGATGCGATGGACATGGCTGCCGATGCAGGGGAGCGCCTGCCTTGACCTGACCTGCCGACCTGGGGTTTTTCGGCGCCCATGCGTCTACACCCTTGAGTGGCCTGGCACCGACAATCGCTGCCAGGCCGTTGGCCCCGAACCTTTGCATGACCACCGACCAGTCCTCCCCACGCCATGAGCCGGGCCCTGCCGAGCGCGATGCGCTTGCCTGGTTCGTGCGCAGCCGTGGCGGGCTCAGCGAGGGGGAGGCGCGCGAACTCGCCGCCTGGCAGGCACAGGACCCGGCGCATGCCGACGCCTTCGCGCGCTGGCAGGCCGACTGGCAGCAGCTCGATGCCCTGCCGGCGCAGGGCGTGGCCCGATTGCGCGCCCACCTGGCCCAGGACTTGGCGCGCGAGCGGGCCGCAGCCGCCAGGCCGGCACGCGGCTGGCTGGCCGGGGCCTGGGCCGGCAGTGCCGCCATGGCGGCCTCTGTGGCCGTGGTGGCGGCGGGCGGCCTGCTCGCCTGGCAGCACTGGCAGCAGCAGCCGCTGTTCGAGAAGCACATTGCCACCCGCACCGGCGAACAGGTGGACGTGCAGCTGCCCGATGGCAGCCACCTGCGGCTGGACACCGCCACGGCCATCGACGTGGCCTTGTTCCGCCAGCGCCGCGAGGTGCGGCTGCCCGAAGGGCAGGCCGTTTTCCGCGTGCAGGGCGATGCCGTGCGGCCCTTCGACGTGCTGGCTGGCCCGCTGCGCATCACCGTGGTGGGCACGCGCTTTTCGGTGCGCAACACCCCGGGCATCCCGGGCGAGGAGGGCGTGCGCGTGGCGGTGGAAGAAGGGCGCGTGCGCGTGGCCCGTGCCGATGTGCCGGCCGCAGCGTCCGGGGCGGTGGTGGAGCTCAGCGCCGGTCAGCAGATTTCCAGTGACGCCACGGGCCGGCTGGGGCCGGTGGCGGCCGTGCCGCCCTCGGGCATAGCCCCGTGGCGCGAAAGCCGGGTGAGCTTCGACAACACCCCCCTGGCCCAGGCGCTGGCCGAGTTCGGCCGCTACGGCCCCACGCGGCTCACGGTGCGCGACCCCGAGGTCGCGGCGCTGCGCCTGACCGGCACCTTCGATCCGCGCCGGCTCGACAACTTCATGCACGTGCTGCCCCAGGTGCTGCCGGTGCGCATGCAGGTGCCAGCGGCGCAGGGCGGCGAGGCCGCCACGACCGAGATCGTCGCGGCGCCCTGATTCCGGGCCCGCCAGGGGCCGGTGCTTCCCTCGGCAAAAAAATTCTCCCGGCGACCTAGGGTTCGCGCACTGCGCTGCGTCTACCTGAGAAAGCGTCTTATTCCATCTCAACCCCGGGGAACCCTTTCTCATGCGCCGCCAACGATTCCGTCCCGCACCGCTCGCCCTTGCCGCCGTGCTGGCCTTTGCTGCAATACCGACCGTCCAGGCCCAGCCCGCAGTGGCCGGACAGCCGGCAGTGCAGCTGAGCATTGCCGCCCAGCCGCTGGCCCAGGCCCTCAATGACCTGGCGCGCCAGACGCGGCTGGAGCTGATCGTGCAGCCGGCCCTGGTGGCCGGCCGCACGGCACCGGCCGTCTTGGGCCTGCTCACCCCGCGCGAGGCGCTGGACCGGCTGCTGGCGGGCAGCGGCCTGGTGGCCGTGATCGAGGGCTCGGCGGTCACCGTGCAGCGCCTCCCCGTGCCAGCGGCAGGCGCTGCGCCCGCCGCCGGCAGCAGCACCCTGTCCGAAGTGCGCGTGACCGCCGCAGGCGAGCGCAGCGGCCTGACCGAGAACACCGGCTCCTACACCACGCGCCAGGCCGGCACGGCCACGCCGCTGGGCCTGTCGCTGCGCGAGACGCCGCAGTCGGTCAGCGTCATCACGCGCCAGCGCATGGAAGACCAGGGCCTGACCCAGCTGCCCGACGTGGTGGCGCAGACCCCGGGCCTGGTGTTCAGCCAGGGCGGCAACCAGGGATCGGACACCTCGCCCATCTACTCGCGCGGCTTCAGCGTCAACACCTACATGCTCGACGGCGTGCGCCAGACGGACTCGAACTACTCGAGCATCTTCCAGACCAACGACATGGCCATGTTCGACCGGGTCGAAGTGGTGCGCGGCGCCTCGGGCCTCATGAATGGCGTGGGCACGCCCGGCGCGGCCATCAACCTCATCCGCAAGCGCCCCACGGCCGACTTCCAGGGCCAGGTTCGGGCCGAAGCCGGCTCGTGGAACCATGCGCGCGCCGAGGTGGACATCTCCTCCCCGCTGAACGCCTCGGGCAGCGTGCGCGGCCGCATCGTGGCAGCAGCGCAGGACAACGACTCCTACATCGACCGCCTCAAGGAGCGCAAGAAGCTGCTGTATGGCGTGGTCGAGGCCGACCTCACGCCCGATACCCAGTTGCTCGCCGGCGCCTCGGTGCAGCACCACGATGCCACGGGCCATGCGCGCGGCGGCCTGCCGGCCTACTACTCCGACGGCACGCGCACCGAATGGGCCCGCTCGGCCTCGGCCGCGCCGCCCTGGGCCTACTCGCAGCGCCACTACAGCTCGCTGTTCGCTGCGTTGGAGCACCGCTTCAACGACGACTGGAAGGTGAAGGCCACAGCCACGCGCACTAGCAGCTTCTACGACGAACTGCTCGGCTACGCCAGCGGCGGCGCCCCGGTGCGCGAGACCGGGGCAGGTGTCAACCTGTGGGCCGGCCGCTGGACGGCCAAGCCGCGCCAGGACAGCCTGGACGTGCAGGCCACGGGCCGCTTCGACATGCTCGGCCGCAAGCACGACATCGCCTTCGGCGCGCAGCTGTCGCGCACCAGCTACCGTGCACCCAATTACACCAACTGGACGCACGCCGGCTGGAGCAGCGCGATCAGCAACATCTATACCTGGGATGGCACCTCCCCTGCGGAGCCCAACAACCCGAGCATCGGCCGCGCCACCTCGGACGAGCGCCTGAACAGCGCCTATGCCACCGTGCGCCTGAAGCCCACCGACCGCCTGGCCCTGCTGGCCGGGCTGCGCCTGGTGGACTGGAGCCGCTACCAGACCAGCACGCGCTATTCCACAGGCGCCACCACCATCACCGACCGTGGCGAGAGCGGCGAGGTGATTCCCTACCTGGGCGCCGTCTACGACATCGACCGCAACTGGTCGGCCTACGCCAGCTACACCAGCATCTTCACGCCGCAGAACCTGCGCCTTGTCAACGGCGACTACCTGGACCCGCAGACCGGCGACAGCTTCGAGCTGGGCATCAAGGGCGCCTTCCTGAACGACCGGCTCAACGTCTCGGGCGCCGTCTACAAGGCGCGCCAGGACAACCTGGGCATCGCCATTCCCAACGTGTTCGCGCCCGACGGCAGCCAGGCCTACCAGGCCGTCTCGGGCACCAGCACGCGCGGCTTCGAGCTGGAAGCCTCGGGCGAGGTGCAGCCGGGCTGGCAGGTGTCTGCGGGCTTCTCGCGCAACATCACGCACGACCGCCTGCGCGCGCGCCTGAACACCGATGTGCCGCAGAACACGCTCAAGCTGTTCACCAGCTACCGCATCGCCGGCATCGGCAAAGGCCTGACGGTGGGCGGCGGCCTGCGCTGGCAAAACCAGATCTACCGCGACAACCAGGGCGCCGCGCGCACACGCTTCACACAGCCGGCTTATGCCGTGGTGGACCTGATGGCGCGCTACGCGGTGACCGACACCGTGGCCGTCACGGCCAACGTCGGCAACCTGTTCGACAAGGTGTACTTCAACACCGTCGGTAATTCTTACTACGGCACCCCGCGCAACCTGCGCGTGGGTGTGGACGTCAGGTTCTGAACGCGCCATGAAAGAGGGCTTTCGCCAGTGCATGGCCTGGCTGCACACCTGGACCGGCCTGGTCGTGGGCTGGGTGCTGTTCTTCGTGTTCGTGACGGGCACGGCCGGCTACTTCGCCTACGAGATCGACCGCTGGATGCGGCCCGAGTTGCCTCTTGCAGGCCATGCGGGTGACGCTCCACCCGTGGAGCCTGGAAAGGCCGTGGCGCTGGCGCAGGCCTACCTGCAGGCCCACGCGCAGGGCGCACAGGACTGGTCGGTGCAACTGCCCGGCCAGCGCGGCAGCAGCCATCTGTCCGTCACCTGGCGCCAGCCACCGGCGGCCGATGCCAAGCCCGGCACGCGCGGGCGCTTCGTGCGCAAGACGCTGGACCCGGTGACGGGCGAGGCTGCGGCCGAGCCGGCCGTGCGCAAGACCGGCGGCGGCCACCTGCTGTACCGCATGCACTACATGCTGCACTACGTGCCCTACGACGTCGCGATCCGCCTGGTGGGCGTGTGCATCATGCTGATGCTCATGGCCATCGTCACCGGGGTCATCACGCACAAGAAGATCTTCGCCGACTTCTTCACCTTCCGCCCGGGCAAGGGCCAGCGTTCGTGGCTCGACGCGCACAACCTCATCAGCGTGACGGCGCTGCCGTTCTTCGTGATGATCACCTACAGCGGCCTGGTGTTCTTTTTGTTCCAGTACATGCCGGCAGGGATCCAGGCCAGCCACTATGCCGGGAACACGCAGGCCTTCTATGACGACCTGCTGCAGCGCCCCCCGCCGGGCGGGGCCGTGGAGAGCACCGGGGCTCCGATCACGGCCCTGGCTACGCTGGTCGCCAAGGCCGAGGCGCAGTGGGGCGCGGGCCAGGTGGCCCGGGTCAGCGTGCAGCAACCCCAGGCCGCCGACGCCGACGTGCAGGTCGTGCGCGTGGCGGGCAGTCGCATCGCGGGCAGCGAGCGGCTGCGCTTTGACGCGCACACCGGTGCTCCGCTCGACCCCCGGGCCGAAGACGGCGCCGCGCGCGCGACGCAGGACGTGATGCTCGCGCTGCACGAAGGCCGCTTCGCCGGGCCCCTGCTGCGCTGGCTGTATTTCGCCAGCGGCTTGCTCGGCTGCGCCATGATCGCCACCGGCCTGGTGCTGTGGACCGCCAAGCGCCGGGCCAAGCAGGACAAGCGCGCCAAGGCCGGCGAGAAGCCCGAGTTCGGCTTTCGCCTGGTGGAGTGCCTGAACATCGGCACCATCGCCGGCCTGCCCGTGGCCGTGGCGGCCTACTTCTGGGCCAACCGGCTGATCCCGGCCGACTTCGCCAACCGGCGCGACTGGGAGGTGCACGCGATGTTCATCACCTGGGGCCTGCTGCTGCTGTACCCCGCCTTGCGCACGCCACTGCACGCCTGGGTCGAGTCGCTGTGGCTGGCTGCTGCCGCCTTCGCGCTCCTGCCGCTGCTCAATGCCTTCACGACCGAGCGCCACCTGGGCGCGAGCCTGCCGGCCGGCGACTGGGTGCTGGCCGGGTTCGACCTGACCCTGCTGGCGCTGGGCGCCTGCTTCGCCGTGGCGGCCCACCGGGTGCGCCGCAGGCTGCACGCCACTGCGGCCACTCGTGCCCCGGCCGCCCAGGCACCCCTCATGGCAGCCAACGCTGCCGGCTGACGCAACCCCGATTTTTTCCAAGGAGTCTTCATGTTCAAGCAAACGCTGCTCACCGTGGCCCTGTCCACCCTCGCGCTGTCCGCCAGCGCCCACCAGCTCTGGCTGGAGCGCGATGCCACCGGCCCGGTGCGCGTCTACGTGGGCGATGCCGACAGCGCCCACGACAAGGGCGAAGAGGTGGCCAAGCTGGCCGCCACCACCCAGGTCTTCACCAGCGACCGCAAGCAGACCGCCAGGCTCACGGCCCGGGAAGAATTCCTGGAGGCCGACGTGGCCGCCGCCGGCGACGTGCGCCTGTTCAACGACCAGGTTTGGAAGCCCTGGAAGGCCAAGGACGGCAGCTTCCAGGCAGCGGTGTTCAACGCGCGTGCCGGCCGCAGCGAAACCAAGGCGGTGCTGGAGCACGAGCTGGTGCCCCTGGCCGCCGGTGGCAACAGCTTTACGCTGCTGTTCAAGGGCCAGCCCCTGGCGAACAAGGTGGTCACCGTGATCACGCCCGACAAGTGGAGCAAGGGCTTCAAGACCGACGCCGCCGGCCGCATCGACGTGCCTGTGAGCGGCAAGGGCCGCTATGTGCTGGTCAGCACCCATGAAGCGCCCGCGGTGGGCGAGGTGGTGATCGCTGGACAGAAGGTCGCGAAGCTCGGCTACACGACCACGCTGACCTTCGTCGCCCCGTAAACCGGCATGGCAGTCCTCCCCGGCTCTCCTGCGCGCTACCGCCTCATGGTGGCCAGCCGTGCCATCGCGGGCGCTTTCGGCGGCTACGCGCTGGCTTCTCTGGTCACGGCGGTGCTGTCGCTGGCCCTGCCGCTGATCGCCGGGGCATCGCGCGCCAGTGCGCTGCTCACCGCCACCCTGCTCAGCTTCGCGGTGTATGCGCTGGCGGTGGTCTGGGTGTTCAGCGCGCGCAGCGCCCTGCGCGCCTGGGCCGGCCTGGCCATCGCATCGGCCGTGTTCGGCGCGGCGCTGCTGGCACTGCAGGGGGTGGGCGCATGACGACCCTCGGTGCGTCGGCCGTGGCGCTGGCCCTCAGCTACGCGGGCATGGCCGGGCTCAGCCTGGCCATGGACCGCCACTACGAGCAGGTCACGGGACACAGCGAGGTGCCGCCCGCGCGGCGCCGCATGCTGCGCGCCACCTCGGGCGCACTGCTTGCGCTGGCCCTGCTGGCCTGCACCGGTGCCTGGGGGGCCACGGTGGGCTTCACCGCCTGGTGGGGCTTCCTCACGGCGGGCGGTGTGCTGGTGGCCTGGCTCATGGCCTACCGGCCGCGCCAGGCAGCTGCCGGCGCGGGGGCAGCCCTGGTGCTGGGCCTGGCCGGCTGGATCGCCACTGCCGCCTGGGGTTGAGTTGCCCCGCTCGCCAGGGGCGGAACCCTGGCCCTTTTTCGATTTCGTTGGTCATGGACAGCAAGAGCCTTCCGCTGTCTTCCTGTCCCATCCACTACACGCCATGCAGTCTTCCTCATTCCCCGTTCCTTCACTGTCCAACAGCCTGCGCGGCACCGCCCTGGCCGTGCTGGCCACCACCGCCGCCTTCATGGCGCCCGCCGCCCATGCGGACTACCTGTGGCTGCAGCGCGAAGGCGCACAGGCGCGCGCCTACACCGGCGACGTGGCACGCCGCAGCGCTGCGCTGCCGGCCCTGAAGGCGCCGCGCGCCTACCTGGCCGACGGCAAGGACCTGCCGCTGGCGCCGCAGGCCGGCCACATCGAGGTCACGGCCCCCGAGGGCCAGGACCTGCGCCTGTCCACCAGCGTGGTGGGCGACAAGGGCGCGCTGACCTTCTACCAGGCGCGCCATGGCCGTGCCGAGACCCGCGCTGCCAACGACCTGGAGCTGGTGCCCACCACGCCCGGCGGCAACACCTTCAAGCTGGTGTGGAAGGGCCAGACCGTGGCGGCCTCGCAGGTCCACGTGGACACCAGCGCGGGCTGGCAGCGCACGCTGGCGCCGGCCAAGGACGGCACGGTGAGCCTGGAGACACCGTTCCCCGGCCTCTACGTGTTGGAGGTGACGGCGCGCGTCAACGGCGCGGCCACGGTGGATGGCCAGCGCTACGAGGACGTGCGCCACACGGCCACGCTGAGCTTCGAGGTAGCACGCTGATGGCGCCGATTCCTGCTTCTTCTCCATCCTCTTCCGCGCGCTGGGGCCGCTGGCTCGGGTCCTTCGCCCTGGTGGCCGTGGCCGGCGCCCTGGCGGTGGCCTGGTGGAGCCGCCCGACGCCGGTGGTGTACGACACCGCGCCCGTCGTCCTGGGCGACATCGAGGCCACGGTGAGCGCCATCGGCACGCTGCAGCCGCGCCGCTACGTGGACGTGGGCGCCCAGGTCTCGGGCCAGATCAACCGCCTGCACGTGCAGCCCGGCGCCGAGGTCAAGAAGGGCCAGCTGCTCGTGGAGATCGACCCCAGCGTGCAGCAGGCCACGGTGGACGGTGGCCGTGCCGCGCTGGCGGGCCTGCGCGCCCAGCAGGCCGAGCAGCAGGCCCAGCACCGCCTGGCGCAGCAGCAACTGGCGCGCCAGCAGCAGATGGAGCGCGAGGGCGCCACGCGCCTGGAAGACCTGCAGACGGCCGAGGCCGCGCTGGCCTCCACCGCCGCGCGCATCGAGCACCTCAAGGCGCAGATCGACCAGACCCAGGCCAGCCTCAAGGCCGACGAGGCGCGCCTGGGCTACACGCGCATCTACGCGCCCATGGCCGGCACCGTGGTGGCGCTGGAGGCGCGCGAGGGCCAGACCCTGAACGCCACCTACCAGACCCCGAACATCCTGCGCATCGCCGACCTGTCGACCATGACGGTCTGGACCGATGTGTCCGAGGCCGACATCCGCCGCGTGCGGGTCGGCATGCCGGTGTACTTCACCACGCTGGGCAACCAGGCCGACACGGCCGCGCGGCGCTGGCAGAGCAGCGTGCGCCAGGTGCTGCCGGCACCGCCCACGCCCGAGGGCAAGGCCGCTGGCGGCGGTGCCAACGCGCAGGCCGCGGCGAGCAAGGCGGTGTCGTACACCGTGCTGTTCGACGTGGACAACGCCGACGGCGAACTCATGCCGCAGATGACGGCGCAGACCAGCTTCGTCACCGCGCAGGCCCGCGGCGTGATCACCGTGCCGATCTCTGCCCTGAAGGATGCGCCGGCCTTGGCGGCCAAGGATGCCGCCAAGGCCGCGCCGAGGCTGCGCCAGCACCAGGCGCGGGTGCTGCTGGCCGATGGCAGCGTGCAGTCGCGCACCGTGGAGGTGGCCGTCAAAAGCCGCCACCGCGTCGAGGTGCGCAGCGGCCTGGCGGTGGGTGAGCAGCTCATCACCGGCGAGCGGGCCGCGCAGGCTGGCACCAGGAGGTTCAAGCTGTGAGCGTGGGTGCCTCCAACCCACCGTTGATCGAACTCACCGACGTGCGCCGGCGCTACGGCGGCGGCGACCAGCCCGAGGTGGAGGTGCTGCGCGGCGTGTCGCTGTCCATCCACGCCGGCGAGTTCGTGGCCATCGTCGGGGCCTCGGGCTCGGGCAAGTCCACCCTCATGAACCTGCTGGGCTGCCTGGACCGGCCCACGAGCGGGCGCTACCGCTTCAACGGCGAGGACGTGGCCGGCTTCGACGCCGACCAGCTCGCCTGGCTTCGGCGCGAGGCCTTCGGCTTCGTGTTCCAGGGCTACCACCTGATCGCCGCCGAATCGGCGCGCGAGAACGTCGAGGTGCCGGCCATCTACGCCGGCCTGTCGCGCCAGGACCGGGCCGCGCGTGCGTCCGCGCTGCTCACGCGCCTGGGCCTGGCCGACAAGCTGGAGAACCGGCCCAGCCAGCTCTCGGGCGGGCAGCAGCAGCGCGTGTCGATCGCGCGCGCGCTCATGAACGGTGGGCGCATCATCCTGGCCGACGAGCCCACCGGTGCGCTCGACACCACCAGCGGCACCGAGGTCATGGCGCTGCTGCACGAGCTGGCCGACGCGGGCCACACCATCGTGCTCATCACCCACGACCGTGAGGTGGCCGCCCAGGCGCGCCGCGTGATCGAGATCCGCGACGGCCAGATCGTGGCCGACAGCGGGCGCCAGCTAGTGGCCGGGCAGGCTGCGGCGCTCTCCATGCGCTTAGACCCTTCTGGCGGGGGCGCGCGCCGCGCGCTGTGGGCCGAACTGGCCGAGGCCGCGCGCAGCGCCTGGCGCGGCATGCGCATGAACCGGGCGCGCACCGGGCTCACCCTGCTGGGCATCGTCATCGGCGTGGCCTCGGTCATCGTGATGATGGGCGTGGGCGAAGGCGCCAAGCAGCGCGTGGTCGACCAGATGGGCGCCATGGGCACGACCATCATGTACCTGGGAGGCAGCTACGTGGGCAGCGGCGGGCCGCCGGGCGAGATCACGGAGGGCGACCTGGAAGCCATCGCTGCGCTGCCCGAGATCGGCCACGTGATGCCCGTGATCGGCGACCCCATTCCCGTGCGACAGGGCAATGTGGAGCGCCAGGTCTACGTCTTCGCCGCCAGCGAGGACATGCCCGCCGTGCACCACTGGAAGGTGGCCCAGGGCCGCTACTACACGGCCGCCGAAGACCGCGACCTGGCCGCGCTGGTGGTGCTGGGCCACAAGGCGCACCAGCAGTTCTTCCCGGACACGCCGAACCCGCTGGGCCGCGTCCTGCTGATCGGCAACGCGCCCTTCGAGGTGATCGGCGTGATGGCCGAGCGCGGCGCCGACTCGGGCGCGCAGAACTACGACGACATGGTCTTCATCCCGTACCAGGCGGGCCGGGCACGCGTGTACCGCGTGCAGACCCAGCCCGACTACACGGTGATCTCGGCCGCGTCGGTGGAGCAGGTGACGGCGGCCGAGAAGGCCATGCACACCCTGCTGCTGGCACGCCATGGGCGCGAGGACTTCCGCATCGGCAATGCGGCGGCCAAGCTGCAGGCCGAGGCGCAGACGCGCAACGCCATGACCATGATGCTCGGCCTGATCGCGGCCGTCTCGCTGGTAGTGGGCGGCATCGGCGTGATGAACGTGATGCTGATGACGGTGCGCGAACGCACGCGCGAGATCGGCATCCGCATCGCCACCGGTGCGCGCCAGCGCGACATCCTGCGCCAGTTCCTGACCGAGGCGGTGCTGGTCACGCTGGTGGGCGGGCTGGCGGGCCTGTCCATCGGCCTGGCCGTGGGGGCGGTGCTCATCGCCTCGGGCGTGCCGGTCATCTTCTCGCTCACGGCCATGGCCGGCGCCTTTGCCTGCTCGGTGGCCACTGGCCTGCTCTTCGGCTACATGCCGGCGCGCCGCGCGTCGGGGCTCGACCCCGTGGTGGCCCTGGCTTCGGAATGACATCTACACCTTCTCTCCCACACGCCATGCGCCTTTCCCTGACCCTGCTGGCCGCCGCACTGCTGTGTGCCTGCGCCACGACTCCGCCGCCGCTGGCGGCAACCGCTCCCGCCCTGCCTGCGCAGTGGAGCACCTCTGGCGATGCTGGGGGCTCCGCCGGCATCGCGCCCGACTGGTGGCACAGCCTGGGCAGCGCGGAGCTCGACGCGCTGGTGCAGGCCGCCCAGGCCCAGAGCCTGGACGCTGCGGCCGCCGCCGCGCGCCTGCGCCAGGCCGAGGCAGCCGCTCGCCAGGCCGGCGCCGCGCTGTTGCCGGCCCTGACGGCCAGCGTGGACGCAAGCCGCCAGGCCCGCTTCTCGGGCGGCAGCAGCACCGACGGCACGGCGGCCAACCGCTATGCGGCCGGCTTCGCCGCCAGCTACGAGATCGACTTCTGGGGCCGCCAGCGCGCGGGCCAGGATGCGGCGCTGGCGCGCCTGCAGGCCAGCGCCTTCGACCAGGGCACCGTGGGCCTGACGCTCACCGCCGCCGTGGCCGATGCCTGGCTGCGCCTGGTGGGCGGGCGCGAGCGCCTGGCGATTGCCGGCCTGAATCTGCAGGGTGCGGAGCGTGTGCTGGCGCTCGTCGATGCGCGCGCCCGTGCGGGTGCTGCCACGCCGCTGGAGCTGGCCCAGCAGCGCGGCCTGGTGGCTACCCAGCGCCAGGCCATCGAGGCGCTGCGCCAGCAGGTGCAAGGCCACCACACGGCCCTGGCCGTGCTGCTGGGGCAGGCCACGCCGCCGCCGGTGCAGGCCGACACACTGGCCGGGCTGCAGCCACCGGCCATCGGCGCCGGCCTGCCGGCCGAGCTGCTGGTGCGCCGCCCCGACGTGGCGCGGGCCGAGGCGCAGCTGGCCGCCGCCCATGCCGACTTGCAGGGCGCCCGCGCCGCGCTGCTGCCGCGCATCACGCTGGGCGCCGGCCTGGGCGTGGGCGCCGACAGACTGGGCCGCGCCTTCGAGCACCCGCTGTACAGCCTGGCAGCGGGGCTCACGGCCCCGATCTTCGACGGCGGGCGGCTGGCGGCGGGTGCCGACATTGCCCAGGCACGGCGCGACGAGCTGCTCGCCCAGTACCAGGCCGCCATCGTCGCCGCCGTGGGCGATGCCGAGGTGGCCCTGCAGGCCGTGGCCGGCACCGATGCGCAGACCGCCGCCCAGGCCCAGGTGCTGGAGCAGGCGCAGCAGGCCCACGCGCTGGCGCAGGTGCGCTACCGTGCGGGGGCCGACACCCTGCTCACCCTGCTCGATGCGCAGCGCACGCTATATGCCGCGCAGGACAACGCAGCCCAGCTGCGCCAGGCGCGGCTCATCGCCTGCGTGGCCCTGTACAAGGCGCTGGGCGGGGGTTGGCAGCCGGCTGGCGTGGCGGTTGGCCTGGGACGCCCGTGAGCGACTGCCCGTCCCTCCTGCAGCGCCTGCGCGACGCGGGCCTGCGGCCCACCACGGCGCGCATCGGCATCCTGCAGGTCATCCAGGCCGCCGGGGCCTGCGGCGTGGCGGCCGACGAGGTGTTCCGCCAGATGCTGCTGCGCGGCACGCGCGTGAGCGTCAGCACCGTGTACCGCGCCATCCAGCAGCTGGAGTTCCTGGGCGTGCTGCTGCAGGGCCGCAGCGAGCACAGCCTGCGCACCCTCTACCGCCTGGGCCCGGCGGCGCAGGCGACGGAGGAGGTGCGCATGGCCTGCCGGGGCTGCGCACGCTCGGTGGCGCTGCCGGGCGCCCAACTGCGCAGCGAGGTGGAGCGCCGTGCCGCCGAGCAGGGCATGCACCCGGCCGTGGGAGCGCTGGTGGTGCAGGTCGATTGCCTGGCGCCGCAGACCTGCCGTGCCGGCACCCTCGCGCGCCCGGCCTCCTGATTCAGGCGGGCGCCATGGCCCGTGCCTGCGCCGCCAGCCACTGGCAGAACACATCGAGCCGCGGGTGCGCGGCCCCGCTGCGCCGCAGCGCCAGATAGTCGTAGCCCGATGCGGCGAAACCCAGTGGCGCCACCAGCCGGCCGGCCTGCACGTCGTCCATCACCAGGTGCCAGGGCGCCACGGCGATGCCCAGGCCGCGCACGGCGGCTTCCAGCGTGAAGTAGTAATGCTCGTACACCGGGCCCGGGGCGGTGGCTGCGGCCGGTAGCGCCGTGCCGGCCGATGCGGCCCACATGGCCCAGGCGTTGCGCCGCGAGCGCGTGTGCAGCAGGGGCTGGCCCGCCAGGTCGGCAGGCGTGCGCGGCATGCCGGTGCGCGCGGCCAGCGCCGGGGCCAGCACTGGCCCCAGGCGCTCGGCAAACAGAGGCAGGGTGGTGGCAGCGTCGCGGGGCGTGCCGGCGTCCTCGGCGGTGATGAGCAGGTCGCAGCCCTCGCGTGCGGCATCGGTGCCCGTGTCGGTGGTGCGCAGCCGCACCTCGATGCCCGGGTGCTGCGCGTGGAAGTCGAACAGCCGCGGGATCAGCCACTTGACGGTGAAGGTGCTGAAGCAGGCCACGTCCAGCGGACCGTGGTGGGCGTCGCCCAGCGCACGCACCGTGTCCTCGATCTGCTGGAAGGCGTGGGTCAGCACCGGCTGCAAGGTGCGCGCCGCGGCCGTCAGCGTGGGGCGGGCCTTGGTCCCGTCGAACAGCGCCAGGCCCAGGTGGTCTTCGAGCTGGCGCACCTGGCGGCTGATGGCGCCGGGCGACACCGAGAGCTCCTCGGCCGCAGCCGTCATGCGGCCCAGGCGTGCGGCGGCTTCGAAGGCGCGCAGAGCAGCGAGCGGGGGCAGGCGGTGTTTCATAGCTATGTGATTCAGATGCACATAGATCGGGAGCATAAATCGCTTTTCCATGCGGACCTGGGTTGCAAGAATTCGACTTCTTCCCGGAGCGAATCGGTATCACGCGCTGGGACCATTTTGATTTTCAGGAACATACACCATGCCCTTCATCCACACCTATCTGCCCGAAGCCACCCCCGCCACCGAGCGTGAGGCCATCGTCCAGGCCATCCACCAGGCGTTGGTGGAGGGCATCGGCATGCCCGAGGACGAGCTGTTCAACATGGTCACCGGCTATGCGCCGGGGCAGTTCGCCTTCAGCCGCAGCTTCAACGGCGTGGCCCGGTCGGACGCGGTGGTCGTCGTCGAGATCACCCTGCGGCGCGGGCGCAGCGATGCGATGAAGCGGGCCCTGTATGCGGCGATCGCGCGCAACTTGCAGGAGATGGCGCACGTGGCCCCGGCCGACGTGTTCATCTTCATGCACGAGAACGACTATTCCGATTGGTCGGTGGGCCATGGGCGCTTTGCCATGGCGCTGGTGCAGCAGGTGGGGGCGCCGGGTTGATGGGCGGTGTCTGCCCGCCGGGCCCTACTTTTTGCTCAGTTCCCGAAGCTCTTTCTCCAGCGCATCCACATTGGCCTGCAGCTCACGCGCGCGCAGCTCGCAGGCGGCGGCTGCGGCCTGCATTTCCGCGGTGATGGCCTGCTCGGAGACGGCCACGGCGGTGTTGGTGCGCGCCTGGGTGCGGCGGGCGGCCCGGTCGCGCTGCTCGGCCGCACAGCGCTGCCGGTGGGTCTGCAGTGCGCCGCGCGCTTCGCGGACCAGGCGTTGTTCCAGATCGGTCTTGCGGCGCCAGGTTTCGCCAAAGGCGCCTTCCTTGCGGGGGGCCGGCGCCGTGGCAGGGACGGATGCGGCACCCGCAGCGGGTGCGGCGGCGGATGCGCCCGATGCCGGGCTGGCGGCAGCAGGCGCCGCAGCCGCGGTACCGATGCCGCTGCTCGACAGCCGGACCTCGACCTTCTCGCCCTTGCCATTGCCCGCGCAAGGCGCGTCCTGGAAGGACACCTTGCCATCCGGCCCTGTGCACTTGTTGATGGCCCAGACCGGGGCCGCCAGCGCCAGGCAGGCGGTGGCCATGAACAGCTGTCGAACCATGCTTTCCCTCTCCCCGAAACCTTGAGTTGCAGCTTCCCAGTATCGCCGCTTCCGGCCGGCGGGATGCGGCCGGCTGTCCGGGCGGTTCCCGCAAACCCCCTGGCGGTCGTCCGGGTGCATGGCAGCTGGCAGCTCACGCCGCAGGCGCAAAGGCATCGTTCCTGCCGATGAACCAGCTGGGCGGCTGCCCCATGGCGGCCTTGAACATGGCGGAGAACGCGCTTTCGCTCGCATAGCCGCTGGAGGCGGCCACCTGGCCCACCGATTCGCCGCGCGCCAGGCGGGGCAGGGCATGGGCCAGCACCGCCTGCCTGCGCCATTGCGAGAAACCCATGCCGAACTGCGCTTGGAACAGCCGGGCCAGGGTGCGTTCGCTGGCGCCGCTGTCGGTGGCCCAGTCATGCAGCGTTGCATGGCGGCCAGGCGCGTCCAGCACGGCCTGGCACAGGGCGCGCAGGCGCTTGTCGCTGTCCGCACCGGGCAGCGGCACGCCCAGGGCCAGGCGTTCGGCCAGGCCGATCTCGTCGAGCACCAGTGCGGTCAGGGCGGCCTCGCGCGCGGGGCCGGGTGGCGTGCCGCCCACGGGGTCCAGCGCGGACACCAGTTCGCGCAGCAGCGGCGTCACCGCCATCACGCGGCAGACGGCGCCGTCGGCGGGCACCACGCCGGGGTCGATGTAGAGCGTGCGGAAGGCCGCAGCCTCCAGCACGGCGATGGCATGCAGCGCGCCGGGCGCGATCCACACCGCGCGCGAGGGCGGCACGATGTAGGCAGTCGGTGCGACCGGGGCCACCACGCTCACCTGGATCACGCCGCTGGCGCAGTAGGCCAATTGCCCCCAGGCGTGGCGGTGCGGCTCGAAATGCGTGTCGGCCGGCATGTTGCGCGCACGCACCCGCACCGGGTGGGCGGGGTTGGGGGCAAACGGGTCCATGTCCCCAAGCGGGGCGACCTGGCTGGTGCGTGCCATCGGGAACTCCGTGTTTTGTTTTGTCTACGCTGTTGGCGCAAATTCGCCGAAAGCTGTCCTTCCGTCGCATTCCAGAAATCCAGGCGCAATACTACGATGCCGCCATGACCTCTGCCAACCCCACCAGCCCCGCTGCTGCCGTCCCCCTGCGTGCCGACGCCGGGGTGATCGGCCTCGTGGGCATCGCCCACCTCATCAGCCACTACAGCCAGCTCTTGCTGGCGCCGCTGTTTCCGTGGCTCAAGGACGCCTTCCAGGTCGGCTACACCGAACTGGGCTTCCTCATGACCATCTTCTTCGTAGTCTCGTGCGCCGTGCAGGCGGGCTCGGGCTTCGTGGTCGACCGCTTCGGTCCGCGCCCCATCCTGTTCGGCGGCCTGGCGCTGCTGGGCCTGGCCGCATTCGGCTTTGCCGCCAGCACCAGCTACGGCATGCTGGCCGCGTTCTCGGTGCTGGCCGGCATCGGCAACGGCGTGTTCCACCCGGTGGACTACACGCTGCTGAACCGGCGCGTGAGCGCGCCGCGCCTGGGCCATGCCTACAGCGTACACGGCATCACCGGCAGCCTGGGCTGGGCGCTGGCGCCGGCCATGCTGGTGCCGCTGGCGATCGCGTTCTCGTGGCGCGTGGCGCTGGTCTGCGCGGGCGTGCTGGCCTTTGCGGTGCTGGCGCTGCTGCTGTTCAACCGCCGCCACCTGGAGTTGCCGGCCGTACCCGTTGTTGCCAAGGCCGGCGCCACCGGCACACCCACACAAGGCAACTTCGCCTTCCTGCGCATCCCGGCCGTGTGGATGTGCTTTGCGTTCTTCTTCTTCTACGCCGTCTCGCTCAACGTGGTGCAGGCCTTTGCGCCCGAGGCCGCGCGCCAGCTGCACGCGGTGCCCGTGGCCCTGGCAGCCATGTGCCTCACGGTCTACATGGTGGCCAGCGCGGGCGGCATGGTGCTGGGTGGCTTTCTGGCGGCCGACCCGAGCCGCTGCGAGCGCATCGTGGGCGTGGGCTTCGGCCTGGCCGCCTGCGTGGCGGTGGCCCTGGCGCTGGCGCACCCGCCCGGCGCCTTGGTGCCCGTGATGTTCGGTGTGATGGGTTTTTGCGCCGGCATCGCCGGCCCCTCGCGCGACCTGCTGGTCAAGCGCTCCACGCCCGAGGGCTCCACGGGCCGGGTCTACGGCATCGTGTACTCGGGGCTGGACATCGGCCAGGCCCTGTCGCCGCTGCTGTTCGGCGTGCTATTGGACCAGGGGCGCTTCACCGCCGTGCTGCTGGGCCTGGCCGTGGTGCAGGGCGTGCTGATCGCCAGTGCCTTCAATGTGCGCCGCGTGCGGCGCACCCTGGCACCCGTTCCCGCTTGATGCAGGCAGATGTGCCGGGCAACGCCCCGGCGCATCAGACCACCGTGCGGTGACGGGCGATGCAGGTATCCAGCGTGTCCTCGCCCGTGCGCTGCCACCAGTCCAGCGCCGAGAAGATCTCCACCTCGGCATAGCCCGCAAAGCCCGCAGCCTCGACCCACTGGCGGATCTTCTTCAGTTCAATCACGCCGTCGCCCATCATGCCCCGGTCGCTGAGCAGGTCGCGCGTGGGCAGGCGCCAGTCGCACACATGGTAGGCCAGCAGGCGATCCTTGCCCGCTCGGGCGATCTGCTGCGCCAGCTTGGGGTCCCACCACACGTGGTACACGTCCAGGGCCACGCCCAGCGCACCGGTCTTTTGCGGGTCGAGTGCGTCGCAGATGTCCAGCGCGTGTTCCAGTGTGTTGATGCAGGCGCGGTCGGCCGCCTGCATGGGGTGCAGCGGCTCGATGGCCAGGGGCATGCCCACCTGGTGCGCGTAGTCGAGCGATGCGGCGATGCCGTCGAACACCTCGCTGCGGGCGCGGGCGAGGTCGGTGTAGCGGGGCGTACCGTCCAGCGCGCCGGGCAGGGCGCCCACCACCAGTACCAGGCAGGCGGCATCGAGCGCCTTGGCCTCGTCGATGGCGCGGCGGTTGTCGTCGAGCGCGGCGCGCAGTCCGGCCGCATCGGCCGCCGGGTAGAAGCCGCCGCGGCAGTAGCCCGACAGCGCCATGCCATGGGCACGCAGCTGGCGTGCAGTAGCCTCCAGGCCCGCTGCGGCCACCTGGTCGCGCCAGGGGCTGATGGCGCGGATGCCGCGCTCGGCGCATTGGTCGATGATGCGCGAAAGCGGCACCTCGGCCCCCTGCTGCTTGCGCACGGTGGCGGTGTTGATCGACAGCCAGCGGTGGTCTTGCGAGAAATCACGCATGGCGGTCAGGCGCTCACGCCGTGCAAGGCCAGCAGGTGGCCCATGCGCTGCACGGCCAGCTCGGGCTGTTCCAGCAGGTCGGCCTGATCGGCCAGGCGGAACAACTCCGCAAAATGCACCAGCGAGCGTGTGCTCTGCTGCCCGCCCACCATGGTGAAGTGGCTCTGGTGCCCGTTGAGCCAGGCCATGAAGACCACGCCCGTCTTGTAAAAGCGCGTGGGCGCCGCGAAGATGTGGCGCGACAGCGGCACC
This sequence comes from Acidovorax sp., assembly GCF_034519795.1. Lineage (GTDB taxonomy): Bacteria > Pseudomonadota > Gammaproteobacteria > Burkholderiales > Burkholderiaceae_C > Acidovorax. Next base: position 599,636 of record NZ_JAXHOB010000014.1, on the reverse strand, counting down.
GTGGGACCCAGGATGGCGTGAAAGCGCGCCGTGTCGCCCGCAGCCAGGGCCGCCAGTGCGGCACTCGCGGCCGGGGCGATGGCGTCGAAGATGCCCAGCAGCGCATCGCTCTGGCCCTGGCGCGGCGTGGCGCCCGCACCATCGCCCGCGATGAGCTCGGCGTAGTTGAAGTCGTCGCCGGTGTACATGCGCACGCCCTGGCCGTCGGTGCCGCCTGTGGCGGGCAGGCGGCGGCGCATGGCGATTTCCTTGTCCTTGTCGAGCAGCGAGATCTTGATGCCGTCCACCTTGTCCGGGTGCGCGGCGATCACGGCCAGGGCCGTGTCCATGGCCGCATCGGCATCGCGCGAACCCCAGTAGCCCGCCAGCGCCGGGTCGAACATGTCGCCCAGCCAGTGCAGCACCACGGGCTGGCGCGCCTGCGACAGGATGCGGTCATACACGCGCTCGTAGTCGGCGGGGCTTTGCGCCACGCGCGCCAGCGCGCGGCTGGCCATGACGATGAGCTTGCCGCCGAGCTTCTCGATGGCCTCCATCTGCTCCTCGTAGCCGCGGATCACGTCGTCCACCGACTTCACCTCGTCCAGCACCAGGTGGTCCGTGCCGCAGCCCGAGGCCGCGAGCGCGCCCGGCCCGAAGTCGCGCGCCGCGTCGAGCGAGCGGCGGATCAGCTCCAGCGAGGTCGGCCAGTCCAGCCCCATGCCGCGCTGCGCGGTGTCCATGGCCTCTGCCACGCCCAGGCCCAGCGACCACAAGCGCTGGCGGTAGGCGATGGTCGCGTCCCAGTCCACCGCGCACTGCAGCCAGGGGTCGATGGCGGCCAGCGGGTTGGCCACCACGTGGGCGGCCGAGTAGGCGATGCGGTTGAACACCGCACCCTGCTGCGGTACCACCGGCGTGCGGCCTTGCAGGGTGTAGGGGCTGATGCGGCCATCGGCCGTGGGCAGGGAAAGGCGAAGGGCCATGGTGAACTCGGGAGGTGGGGTGAAATGGATCAGGTGCTCAGGCCTTGAGTGGGGCGACGTCCACCCAGCGGCGTTCCTTCCAGCTTTCCAGCGCCGCTTCCACCAGCTGCACGCCCTTGGCGCCCTCGGGCAAAGTCCACTTGTAGGGCGCGTCTTCCACCACGTGGCGGATGAAGTGCTCCCACTGGATCTTGAAGCCGTTGTCGTAGACCTGCGAGTCCGGGATCTCCTGCCACTGATCGAAGAAGTTCATGCTTTGCTTTTCGTCGGGGTTCCATACCGGGCGCGGCGTGGCCACACGGCTTTGCGCGCGGCAGCTCGACAGGCCGGCCACGGCCGAGCCGTCGGTGCCGTCCACGTGGAAGGTGACGAGGTCGTCACGCCGCACGCGCGTGGCCCAGCTCATGTTGAGCTGCGCGATCACCGGCTCGCCGTTGTGGCCCGTGAGCTCGCAGGTGGCATAGGCCGCGTCGTCGGCGGTGGCCTGGTACGGTTGACCGGCTTCGTCCCAGCGCTGCGGGATGTGCGTGGCGCCGATGCACGAGACCGATTTGACCTCGCCGAACAGGTTGTCCAGCACATAGCGCCAGTGGCACATCATGTCCAGGATCATGCCGCCGCCGTCTTCGCTGCGGTAGTTCCAGCTCGGGCGCTGGATGGGCTGCAGGTCGCCCTCGAACACCCAGTAGCCGAACTCCAGGCGCACGCTGAGCATGCGGCCGAAGAAGCCCGCGCGGCGCAGCATGTCGAGCTTGCGCAGGCCGGGCAGGAACAGCTTGTCCTGCACCGCGCCGTGCTTGAGGCCCGAGCCCGAGGCCAGGCGCGCGATCTCCACCGCCTCGTTGAGGTTGGTGGCGATGGGCTTTTCGCAGTACACATGCTTGCCTGCACGGATGGCCTTGGCCAGCAGGGTGGGGCGCATCTGCGTGGTGCCGGCGTCGAAGAACACCGTGTCCTCGGGGTTGGCCAGCGCGGCATCGAGGTCGGTGCCCCAGCGTGCGATGCCGTGGGCCCGGGCCAAGCTCTCCATCTTTTCAGCGTTGCGGCCGATCAGGATGGGGTCGGGCATCACACGGTTGCCGTTGGAAAGCACGACGCCGCCCTGCGCGCGGATGGCGCAGATGGAGCGGATCAAATGCTGGTTCATGCCCATGCGGCCGGTGACGCCGTGCATGATGAGTCCGAGTCGTTGGGTTGCCATGGTGGTCGGTCCGTTTTCAGTTCAAAGGTTGCAATAGGTGGGCAAAGGCGCGGCCAGGCCACTCCCTTCGCGGGGGCTGGCTGTGCGGTACGGCGCGGATGGGATTACTGGGTGGGCTGGAGGCCGGCGGCCTTGACCAGCACTGCGTTGCTCTTGATCTCGTCCTTGATGTAGGCGTCGAACTGCTCGGGCTTGAGCGTCCAGGCGTCGGCACCGAGCTTGAGGAAGCGCTCCTTCACCTCGGGCGTGGCCAGGGCCTTGACCACCTCGTCGTGCAGGCGGTTCACGATGTGGCGTGGCGTCTTGGCCGGAACCATCATCCCGATCCAGAAGTTGAATTCCGAGCCGGGCACGCCGGCCTCGGCCGTGGTGGGCACGTCGGGCAGGGCGGCCGCGCGCTTGGGCGAGCCCACGGCCAGCGCCAGCAACTGGCCGTCCTTGATCTGGCCGATGACGGGCGCAATCGGCGAGAAGTAGTAGTCCACGCGGCCCGACAGCACCTCGGTCACGGCCTCGGCCGAGCCCTTGAAGGGGATGTTGGTGGCGTCGATCTTCGCGGCCAGCTTGAACTTCTCGGCGTTCAGGTGCGTGGCGCTGCCCTGGCCGGCCGAGGCGAAGTTCACCGTGCCTGGCTTGGCCTTGGCCGACGCCACCAGGTCCTGCAGCGTCTTGATGCCCTTGGCGGGAGAGATCACCAGCGCATTCGGCAGCGACGAGATCGGCGTCACGCCCGCGAAGTCGCCTGTGGTGTCGAACGGCAGCTTGGCAAAGGTCGAGGGGCTCACGGTGTGCGAGGAGGAATGGACCATCACCGTGTACCCGTCGGGCGCCGCCGTGGCCACCGCCTGCTGGCCGATGGTGCCGCTGGCGCCCCCGCGGTTGTCCACCACCAGCGACTGGCCCATGCTCTGGCCCATCTTGTCGGCGATGGCGCGCGCAATGATGTCGGTGGTGCTGCCTGCGGCGAAGGGCACGATCACGCGGATGGGCTTGGTGGGGTAGCCGCCCTGCGCGAGCGCGGCAAAGGGCACGGTGGAGAGGACGGCACCCGCGAGCGCGGCGCGAGCGGCGGTGCGGGCAAAACGGGCGAGGCGCGTAGTAGGCATGGTGGATTTGTCTCCAGGGTGGCAGGCTTGAACTTGCTCTTAATTCACTGATTGGTGAATAGATTGCATTTTTCAGGATCAGCCGCCGCACGTCAACGCGGTTGCAAGGGGCGCGATTAGGGGTTTACCCGGAAACACGCAGCCCGAGCGTCCGCGCTGCGCCTTCTGCCCGGCGACCCGGGCATTCCACAGGGGGATCGATTGGACCAAGCCGGGCGCTGCTGCGCTGGCCCGGCTCAGCTCCTCAGCACATAGCCGAGCACCATGTCGCACATGTGCGAAAGCCGCTCGTTGCGGGCCTTGGGCGCCATGAGGTCGCGCGCAAAGATGGCCGAGAGCGTGTGGTTGTTCGACAGGTAGAAGTACGACAGCCCGGCGATCGAGACGTACAGCTGCAGTGGGTCCACCCCGCCGCGAAAGCTGCCCTCGCGCCGGCCGCGCTCCAGCACCTCGCCCAGCATGGCGATCAGCGGCGAGTTCATCTCGCGCGCGCGCTGCGACTCCTGCAGGTGGCGCGCCTTGTGCAGGTTGGCGCTGTTGAGCAGGGTGAGAAACTGCGGATTCTCCAGGTAATACACCCAGGTGAACTCCACCAGCCGGCGGATCGCGGTGGCGGGCTCCAGCTCCAGCAGGTTGAGCTTGCGCTCCTCCTCGCGGATGTGCAGGTAGGCCTGCTCCAGCACCGCCTGGAAGAGCTTGTCCTTGTCCTCGAAGTAGTAGTAGATCAGCCGCTTGTTCAGGCCGGCGCGTTCGGCAATGCGGTCCATGCGCGCACCGCCCAGGCCGTGCTCGGCAAACTCGTCGCGTGCCGCGCTGAAGATCGCGCCCTGCGAGCGGTCGGCGTCCCGCTGGCGCTCCTTGGCCGGGGTCGGCTCTGTGTCTTTGGTCATGGCCGAATAATTCACTATCTGGTTAACAAAATCCAGCCCCGGGAAGTCCAGGAGCGATCTTGTGGTGGCGATGCACGGCGCGGCAGGGGTCCACACGGGCACCGGGAACTATAGCCAGAGAGCGGACCAGTTCCAGGCTGGCGCATCTGCATACGCACAGCATATGGAGCTGCCCTGCGCCGGCTATTTGACGGGACGCAGGGCGCTTTCTACGATGCGCCACGGGCCCTGCTGCCCGCTTTTTGCAGAACCGCACAACATACCCGGAGACGAATCGCCCATGCACTCCCTTCCTGCATCCCTCGCGCGCGCGCTGCGCCTGCCCCTGGTGGGCCTGGCCGCCGGCCTGCTGGCCGCCTGTGCCCCGATGAAAGCACCGCCGGCTGGCAGTGGTGCCTTGCCGGCCAGCAGGGAGGCCGCCCCCGTGGCCACTGCCTGCCCCAAGGACATCGCGGCCATCGCACGCTGCCTGTCGGGCCAGGATTCGGCAGGCGCCTACTACCTGATCGCCATGCCGAACCAGTGGAACAAGGTCCTGGTGATGCATTCGCATGGCGGCCCCACGCTGGGCGCGCCCAAGGCCGAGCGCGCGGTGCAGGACCTGCAGCGCTGGTCCATCATGGTCCGGGCCGGCTACGCCTGGGCGGGCAGCACCTTCCGCCAGGGCGGCGTGGCCGTGCGCGCCGCGGCCGAGGACACTGAGCGCCTGCGCCAGATCTTCGTGGCCCAGGTGGCCCAGCCGCGCCGCACCATCCTGCACGGCCAGTCCTGGGGTGCCGGCGTGGCGGCCATGGGCGCCGAGATGTTCGGCAACGGTGCCAGCGGCAAGCCCTACGATGCCGTGCTGCTCACCAGCGGCCTGCTGGCCGGCGGCAGCCGCTCGTACGACTTCCGCACCGACCTGCGCGTGGTCTACCAGCACCTGTGCAAGAACCACCCGCTGCCCAGCGAGCCGCAGTACCCGCTGAACATCGGCCTGCCGGCCGATGCGAAAATGAGCGCCGTCGAGCTCTCGGCCCGCGCCAACGAGTGCCTGGGCCTGAACAAGCCGGCGGCCGAGCGCACGCCCGAGCAACAGCGCAAGGTCAAGACCATCGTCGACGTGCTCCGCATCCCTGCCAGCTCGATCCAGAGCCACCTGAACTGGGGCACCTTCCACTTCCGCGACGTGGTGCACATGCGCACGGGCGGTGCCAGCCCCTTCGGCAACACCGGCGCACGGTACACGGGCTCGGCCGACGATGTGGCGCTCAATGCCGCCGTGCTGCGCTACCAGGCCGATCCACAGGCCCTGGCGCGCTTCGCGCAGGACACTGACCCTACGGGCCGCATTGCCGTGCCGGTGCTCACCGTCAAGGGCGTCGACGACCCGACCGCCTTCGTCGAGCTCGACGCCTACTTCAAGGGCACCATGGAGCGCGCCGGCAGCGGCGCGCGCCTGGTGCAGACTTTCACCCAGCACAACACCCACAGCTACCTGAGCGACCCGACCTATCCCACGCTGATGAGCGCGCTGCTGCGCTGGGTGGACGAGGGCGTGAAGCCCACGCCCGAGGGCATTGCCCAGCAGTGCCCGGCCTATGAGGCCCCATTCGGCAAGGGCTGCGCCTTCCTGCCCGCCTATGTGCCCAAGCCCCTGAACAGCCGCGTGGTGGACCGCGAGCGGCCGTAGCCTGCACCCGGCCGCTTGCTCGCGGCGCAATCGGGCAAGAAAAAGGGCCCCGATCGGGGCCCTGGGCCATGGGAGTGTGGGGCTCCGCAGCGAAAAGGGATCAGGCAACGGCCTTGAGTGCCTTGTTCAGCGTCTCGCTGGGGCGCATCACCGCGTCCAGCTTGGCGACGTCGGGCAGGAAGTAGCCACCGATGTCGGCGGGCTGGCCCTGCACGGCGGCCAGTTCGGCCACGATGGTGTCTTCCTTGGCGGTCAGTTCCTGGGCCAGCGGCGCGAAGTGCGCTGCCAGTTCCTTGTCGTCCGTCTGCGCGGCCAATTCCTGGGCCCAGTACAGGGCCAGGTAGAACTGGCTGCCGCGGTTGTCCAGCTGGCCGGTCTTGGGCGAGGGGTTCTTGTTGTTGTCCAGCAGCTTGCCCGTGGCGGCGTCCAGCGTCTTGGCCAGGATCTTGGCCTTGGCGTTGCCGGTCTTCAGCCCCATGTCCTCGAACGACACGGCCAGCGCCAGGAACTCGCCCAGCGAATCCCAGCGCAGGTGGTTCTCTTCCACCAGCTGCTGCACGTGCTTGGGCGCCGAGCCGCCGGCACCCGTTTCGTACATGCCGCCACCGGCCATCAGCGGCACGATGGACAGCATCTTGGCCGAGGTGCCCAGTTCCATGATGGGGAACAGGTCGGTCAGGTAGTCGCGCAGGATGTTGCCGGTGGCGCTGATGGTGTCCTGGCCGCGGATCACGCGCTCCAGCGTGTAGCGCATGGCACGCACCTGGCTCATGATCTGGATGTCGAGGCCGGTGGTGTTGTGCTCATGCAGGTACATCTTGACCTTGGTGATCAGCTGCGCCTCGTGCGGGCGGTACGAGTCGAGCCAGAACACCACGGGCATGCCGGAGTTGCGGGCGCGGTTGACGGCCAGCTTCACCCAGTCGCGGATCGCGGCGTCCTTGACCTGGCACATGCGCCAGATGTCGCCGGCTTCCACGTTCTGGGACAGCAGCACTTCGCCGGTCGCCAGGTCGGTGATGTTGGCCACGCCGTCTTCGGCGATCTCGAACGTCTTGTCGTGCGAGCCGTACTCTTCGGCCTGCTGGGCCATCAAGCCCACGTTGGGCACCGTGCCCATGGTCTTGGGGTCGAACGCGCCGTGCCATTTGCAGAAGTTGATGATCTCCTGGTAGATGCGGGCGAAGGTCGACTCGGGCATCACGGCCTTCACGTCCTTCAGACGGCCGTTGGCGTCCCACATCTTGCCGCTGTTGCGGATCATCGCGGGCATGGACGCGTCCACGATGATGTCGTTGGGCGAGTGGAAGTTGGTGATGCCCTTGGCCGAGTCGACCATGGCCAGCTCGGGGCGGTTCTCGTGGCAGGCGTGCAGGTCGCGCTTGATCTCGTCGCGCTGGCTTTGGGGCAGCGTCTCGATCTTGGCGTACAGGTCGACCATGCCGTTGTTCACGTTCACGCCCAGCTCGTCGAACGTCTTGGCGTGCTTGGCGAACGCGTCCTTGTAGAAGATGCGCACGCAGTGGCCGAACACGATGGGGTGAGACACCTTCATCATCGTGGCCTTCACGTGCAGCGAGAACATCACGCCGGTCTTGCGCGCGTCTTCGATTTCCTTCTCGTAGAACTCCAGCAGCGCCTTCTTGCTCATGAACATGCTGTCGATCACCTCGCGGTCGAGCAGCGCGACCTTGGGCTTCAGGACAATGGTCTTGCCGCTCTTGGTGATCAGCTCCATCTTCACGTCACGGGCGCGGTCCAGGGTCATGGACTTTTCGCCATGGTAGAAGTCGCCGTGGTGCATGTGCGAGACGTGGCTGCGCGATGCCTGGCTCCATTCACCCATCGAATGGGGGTTTTTGCGCGCGTAGTTCTTCACGGCGGCGGGCGCGCGGCGGTCGGAGTTGCCTTCGCGCAGCACGGGGTTCACAGCAGAGCCGATGCACTTGCCGTAGCGCGCCTTGATCTCTTTTTCCTTGTCGTCCTTGGGCTGGTCCGGGTAGTCGGGCAGTGCGTAGCCCTTGCCCTGCAGCTCGGCGATGGCCGCCTTGAGCTGCGACACCGACGCGCTGATGTTGGGCAGCTTGATGATGTTGGCGTCGGGCTGCAGCGTCTTCTTGCCCAGCTCGGCCAGGGTGTTGGGCGCGCGTTGCTCTTCCTTCAGGAATTCCGGGAACTCGCCCAGCACGCGGGCGGCCACGGAGATGTCGGACTCCGCCACGTTGATGCCGGCCGGTGCGGCGAACGTGCGGATGATGGGCAGGAAGGAAGCCGTGGCCAGGCGAGGTGCCTCGTCGGTCAGGGTGTAGATGATGGTTGGTTGCTGGGTCGTCATGGCTTGTCTCACGAAACGAGTGTGTAAATGCCCTTTGCCGGGGTATGGCAGGGGCCAAACGCGAATGCTCTCGCATTCTCGTCTTTTGGCGCTTTCCTGAACCCCCATTTTTGCAATTGAATTCCACTATGCAAAATTTACCGTTGGGTAGGCGAAGTTTTTTAATGCGTTGCCTGTAGCGAAAGCCGTTTCGGGCAGAAATGGGGCGGCGGCAAACCTGAAAAGCCTCATTGCCGCAAGGGCCAACGAGCAAGCCAACAGGCGGGCTCCGGCCTGAGTCACCTCAGGGTCGCCGGTAGCTCAGGCTCTGCAGAACGCCCTGTGCGCGCAGCAGGGACTGCGCCTCCTCTCGCCCCGCAGGTGTGATGAAGCGGGAGCGGATGGCCCGCCTGAGGCAATCCCTGCCGAGGGTTGGGGAGCGGGGCGTTCCTTGGCCCTGCAGGTGGCACTTCGCCAACTTGACCCAGGCGTCACCGTCGCCATCGAGCGCAGCATTGCGGAACCAATGGAAAGCGCTGCGGTGGAAATGCCGTTCCTGGAACAGGATGGCCAGGTTGTTGGCAGCCACGAAATCACCTGCTTGCCGGGCCTTGCGGTACCAGATGCGTGCCTGGTACTTGCTGGAGGGCGTGCCGAGCCCTTCGTCGTAAAAATAGCCCAGACTCAGCATGGCGCCTTTGCCCCCCTGGTCGACGCAGGACCGGAACAATTGAAATGCGCGAAGCAGATCGCCCGCATCCCATGCCTGGTGGGCCTGCTCTTCTAGAACGTGCATGGCTGCTACTCCATAAGTTCCTGCACATGCCGGATGTCCGTGCATTCGATCCGCAACGTCGTGCCGCGCTCGAACACGATGTCGTGCACCAGCATGTCTGAGGTATTCATCCATACCGCGTGGGTCAGGAGGTCTCCATGGGCCGTGTGCAGGTAACGCGGATCGCCGCGCCGTGCAGGACTTTGGAAAGCATATGCCTCCACTCCTGTGTAATGCAGGTAAATGTGCCGATCGTGGTACGGCCCCAGAAGGCACAGCCGGATTTCCGCGCGCCGGATCTCCTGTCGATCACCCTGCGCGGTTTCGCCAACGGTCAGTGACTGCAGCCACGCATCGTGTAGCGAACTGCGGGACTGCAGATCGTAGTGCGCGGGATCGGCTGCGAAAGCAAACACATGGACGGGCAGGCGCGCCTGGATCGAATCCAGGTAGCGCAGATAGCCATTGAAATCGAGGTAGCCGGTTTCGGCGTTGAAGAGGTGTTCTATTGCCATAGGTGCTGAACAGGCGTACGGCCATGGTAGCTGACCCCATGGCGAACACAGGTTCGACGAGTGAGCATGTGTCAGCCAGGAGGGTCTGCACTCCGAGGAACAGCCACCACCCGATCCCCCACCACCGCAAAACGCCGCGCCTGCGGCGCCATCGATTGGCTCGACGTCCCGGTGAACGCCCCGAACGCGGGCAGCACCAGCAGCCCCGGCGTGAAGGCGAAGCAAGGCAGGCGCGCGGCATCGCGCGCCAGGCCGTACAGGGTTACCGTGGGGTGCAGATGGCCCGCGAGCACGGTGCTGCCGGCAACGGCCAGGGGATGGTGGCAGGCCCGCACCTCGGTCCCTTCCACCGGTTGCCAGGGCTCATCGACCAGGGCGATGGAGAGCGTCGGCGGCGGGTCGCCCGCATGCAGGTCGTGGTTGCCCCGCACCAGCGTCATGCGAATGCCGGCGTGTCGTTCGCGCCAGGGCAGCAACTGGTTCCACAGCGGCTCGTCGGCGCCGCTGCGCGCGTGCAGGAAATCCCCGAGGAAGACCAGGTGCTGCGCACCCGTGGCGGCCAGCACCGCGTCGAGCCGGGCCAGGTTGTCGGCCGTGGTGCCATGCGGCACGGGCTGACCCGCGCGGCGGAAGGTGGCGGCCTTGCCGAAATGCACATCGGCCACGAAGGCCGTGCGCGCGGCGGGCCACCACACGGCGCGCTGGGGTAGCAGCCACAGGGGGGTGCCGCCGGGCAGGGTGATGGCCAGGGCGCCTGCGGGCGGGGCAGTGGGTGAAGGGGCGAAAGAAGGGTCTGCGTTCACGGGCAAGGTCGGTCGTGCTCAGAATCCGTGGCGCCTTCGCGGTCGGCGGGGCGTGTCTCCCGAATCGCCTCGGCGCGCGCGCCGGGGTGGCGCGGTGCCGCCGTCGGGCACATCCCAGGCCATGTCGGCCGGGTTCACGGGATGGTTGGCGAGGTGGGTGCCGGTGGTGTCGTCGGCGGCCTTCTCCAGCGCCTGCACCATGCGCGCCAGCCGGTCGGCCAGGGTCTCGGTGCTCAGGCGCTCGCGAAAGCGCTCCACCATCAGCGGCAGGGCGAACGGGGTGGGGCGCTCCAGCGCATGGATGGACAGGGTCTGCGCCTGCATGCCGCGCAAGGTGCGGGCCAGGCGCTCCATGTCCAGCTCGTTCGCCAGCAGCTCGGCGCGGGCCTGGGCCAGCAGCAGGTTGTCGGGGTCGTACTGGGCGAACACGTCGTAGTACAGCGAGGACGAGGCCTGCAGCTGGCGGCTGCTGCGCTGCTCGCCCGGGTGGCTCTGGAAGATGAGGCCTGCGATGCGCGCGATCTCGCGAAAGCGCCGGCGCGCCATCTCGGTGGCGTTGAGGCTGGCCAGCACCTCCTCTTCGAGCCCGCTATCCAGGGCGGTGGGTGTGCCTTCGCCCAGGATGCGCGGCAGCAGCGCGGCCCAATCGATGGGCTTGGCCGAGAGCAGCTCCAGCCCATAGTCGTTGACGGCGATGGAGAAGGTGTTGGCCACCTGCTGCGATGCGCGCCAGGCCAGCAGGCCGGCCAGGCCCAGGTGCACCAGGCGGCCCGCCAGCGGGTACAGGTACAGGTGCCAGCCCTCGCGGGTGTGCAGGGTCTCGGCCACCAGGCGGCCGGGCGTGGGCAGGGCCGACCAGGCACCCTGCACGGCCAGCAGGGGCCGGGCGCACTGCATCTCGGGCGAGGCATACACGCCGCGCTCGGCCTGCTCCAGCATCTCCAGCATGGCGTCGGCCAGCGTGTTCGACAGCGGCATGCGCCCGCCGTTCCAGTGCGGCAGCGCGGCGCTGCCCTTGGGGGCGATGCGCACATAGGCCGTCATCTGCTGGGTGCGCACCAGCTCCAGCAGGCGGCCGGCGAACATGAACACGTCGCCCTTGCGCAGCCGCGCGATGAAGCTCTCTTCCACCGAGCCCAGCCGCCCGCCGCTCACGAACTGCACCTGCATGCTGGCATCGCTGACGATGGTGCCGATGTTGCTGCGGTGGCGGCGCGCCAGCCGCGCATCGGGCACGCGCCACACGCCTTCCTCATCGGGCGCAGCGCGCTGGAAGTCGGGGTAGGTGGCCAGCGAGGCGCCGCCCTGGCGCACGAACTGCAGCGCCCACTGCCAGTCGTTGTCGGCCAGCGCGGCATAGGCCGGGGCGCGGCGCACCTCGGCCAGCAGCGCCTCGGGCACGAAGCCGCCGCCCAGCGCCACGGTGACCAGATGCTGCACCAGCACATCGAGCGGCGCGCGCGGCGTGTGCCGGTCTTCGATGCGGCCCAGCGCCAGCGCGTGGCGCGCGGCGGCCGCCTCCACCAGCTCCAGGCTGTGCGTGGGCACCAGGGTGATGCTCGATGTGCGCCCCGGCGCGTGGCCGGATCGGCCCGCGCGCTGCACCAGCCGCCCCACACCCTTGGCCGAGCCGATCTGCAGCACCTGCTCCACGGGCAGAAAGTCCACGCCCAGGTCCAGGCTCGACGTGCAGACCACCGCCTTGAGCAGGCCGGCCTTGAGCCCGTTCTCCACCCAGGCGCGCACCTCCTGGCCCAGCGACCCATGGTGCAGCGCGATCGTGCCGGCCCAGTCGGGCCGTGCCTCCAGCAGCGCCTGGTACCAGCGCTCGGCCTGCGAGCGGGTGTTGGTGAACACCAGTGAGGATGCACAGGCCTCGATGGACTCCACCACCTGCGGCAGCAGCGCCAGGCCCATGTGGCCGGCCCAGGCAAAGCGGTCCACCTTGGCCGGCAGCATCACGTCCACCCGTAGCGCCTTGTCGATGCGGCCCTGCACCAGCACGGCCGGCGCTGCGGCGGGGGCGCCCTGCACCGGGCGGGGCAGCAGCGTGTCCAGCGCCTCCTGCAGGTTGCCGAGCGTGGCCGACATGCCCCAGACCTGCAGGGCCGGGTTCCAGCCCGACAGGCGCGCCAGCGCCAGCTGGGCCTGCACGCCGCGCTTGTTGCCCACCAGCTCGTGCCACTCGTCCACCACCACCAGGCGCACGTGGCGCAGGCGCTCATGGGCATCGGCGCGCGCCAGCAGCAGCGACACGCTTTCGGGCGTGGTCACCAGCAGCGTGGGCAGGCGGCGGTCCTGCGCGGCGCGCTCACCGCTGGCGGTGTCGCCGGTGCGCAGGCCGCTGGTCCAGTCGGGCGCCAGGTCGGGCAGGGGCGCCACCAGTGCGCGCAGCGTGTCGGCCGCCAGGGCGCGCATGGGGGTGATCCACAGCACGGTGAGCGGCGGCGCTACCGCACGGCGTGTGCGCAGGGCCGTGCGTGCGCTCGCCTCTGCAACGGGTGCCACGGGCGCGCCTGCCAGCGCCAGGTGCTGCAGTGCCCCCAGCCACACGGCATAGGTCTTGCCCGCACCGGTGGTGGCGTGCAGCAGGCCCGAGCGGCCTTGGCCCATGGCTCGCCACACCTCCTGCTGGAAGCCGAAAGGCTGCCAGCCGCGCGCGGCCATCCAGCCGGCGGCAGCACTCGCGGCAACCGTGGGCAGCGGCTTGCGCGGGCGGCGGGTAGTGCTCATCCTGCGGCGTCCTGCCCCGGCAGCAGGGCCATCAAGGTCTGCAAGGTATCGGCCTCGGCCACCGTCTTGTCCTGGCGCCAGCGCAGCATGCGCGGAAAGCGCACCGCGATACCGCTCTTGTGCCGCGGGCTCTTGCCGATGCCCTCGAAGCCCAGCTCGAAGACCATGCTCGCATCCACGCTGCGCACCGGGCCGAAGCTTTCGCGTGTGGTCTTGCGGATGATGGCGTCCACCTGGCCGATCTCCACGTCCGTCAGGCCCGAATAGGCCTTGGCGAAAGGCACCAGCTGGCGCTCGGGGTCTTCGGGCGGCCCGTTCCACACCGCAAAGGTGTAGTCGCTGTACAGGCTGGCGCGGCGGCCGTGGCCGCGCTGGGCGTAGATCAGCACGGCGTCCACGCTCATGGGGTCGATCTTCCACTTCCACCACATGCCCACGTCCTTGGTGCGGCCCACGCCGTAGTGCGCCTGGCGGTGCTTGAGCATGAAGCCCTCGGTGCCCATGCCGCGCGCGGCCTCGCGCTGGCGCGCGAGGTCTTCCCAGTCGCTCCCCTGCAGCAGCGCGCTCAGCCGCAGGGTGTGGTGCGGTGCGGGTGCGATGGCCGCCGCCAGGTCGGCTTGCAGTGTGGCCTCCAGTAGCGCGCGGCGTGCCTCTTGGGGCTGCTGGCGCAGATCCTGCCCAGCATGTTCGAGCAGGTCGTAGGCTACCAGCACCACGGGCAGTTCGCGCAGCAACTTGGGGCCCAGGGTCTTGCGGCCCAGGCGCTTCTGCAGGTCGGCAAAGGGGCGGGGCTGGGGCTCACTGGGCAGCCATACGAGGATCTCTCCATCGACCACCGTGCCATCGGGCAAGGCCGCCATCGCGGCCTCGGCCAGCTCGGGGAAACGGTCGGTCACCAGTTCCTCGCCACGCGACCAGACCCACACCGCGCCGCCCCGGCGCACGATCTGCGCGCGGATGCCGTCCCACTTCCATTCCACCAGCCAATCTGCTGGCGCGCCCAGCAGCGCGGGCATCTCGGCCACGGGCTGGCTGAACGGGTGGGCCAGGAAGAAGGGGTAGGGCTGGCCCGCCATGCCTGAATCCACTGCGGCGCCCGCGTCGCCATCCGCGGTCTCCTCCACGGGTGCCACCAGCGCGTTGTAGTCGTCTGCCTGGGGCTGGCGGCCGATCTGCGTGTAGCCCATGAGCCGGTGGGCGATGCGCTTGGGGTCCAGCGCGCTCACGGTGGCCAGCGCCTGGGTCACCTGCAGGCGCGACACCCCCACGCGGAAGTTGCCGGTGATGAGCTTGAAGTACACGAAGCGCTGCTCCGGCGCCAGCATGTCCCACTGTGCGCGCAGGCGGGCGTCGGCCTCCTCGGGCGGCAGGGCGCGCAGGGGCAGCAGCTGGGCCATCCATTCGGCCAGCGGCAGGTCCACCGGCTGCACCGGCGGTGGCAGCAGCAGGGCCAGCGTTTCGGCCAGGTCACCCACGGCCTGGTAGCTCTCTTCGAACAGCCATTCGGGCAGGCCGGCCGCCTCCTGCGCCAGGGCCTTCAGGCGCTTGGTGGGCACCATCTGGCGCGGCTTGCCCCCGGCCAGGAAGTAGGTGGCCCAGGCCGCATCGGCCGGCGGCGCCACGCGCAGGTAGGCCACCAGCGCCGCCAGCTTGGCCGACTGAGCGGTGCTGGCATCGAGCGCCTGGAACAACTGGGCAAAGGCCTTCATGGTGCCGCGTCCTCGGGCGCCGGTGCATCAGGCTGCGCTTGCGGCGCTGCAGCCCCTGCGTCGTCCTCGTTGTCGTCGGCGCCGTACTCGGTCGCGAACACCTGCGCATCCAGCCCCTGCTCGCACAGCCAGCGCACCATCACCTCGGTGCTGCCGTGGGTCACGATGATGCGCTCGGCCCCCGTGGCACCAATGGCTTTCTGCAGGCTGGGCCAGTCCGCGTGGTCGCTCATCACGAAGCCCCGGTCCACGCCGCGGCGGCGGCGCGCGCCGCGCACCAGCATCCAGCCGCTGGCAAAGGCATCGGAATGCTCGCCAAAGCGCTTGAGCCAGGGCGTGCCTGCCGCCGAAGGCGGTGCCAGCACCAGCGCGCGGCGCAACTCGGCCTTGGTGACGCCCGGGTCCGTCACGCGCAGCGTGGGCGGCAGCGCCACGCCCGCCGCGCGGTACACGGCGTTGAGCGGGTCCACCGCGCCGTGCACGACGATGGGGCCGATGCCGGCGTCCACCCCGTGCAGCAGCCGCTGCGCCTTGCCGAAGGCGTAGGCATAGAGCACGCTGGCCTTGCCCGCCGCCGCATTCGCGGCCCACCAGGCATTGATGTCGGCGAACAGCGCGGGCTGCGACGGCCAGCGGTAGATCGGCAGGCCGAAGGTCGATTCGGTGATGAAGGTGTGGCAGCGCACCGGCTCGAACGGCGGGCAGGTGCCGTCGTCCTCGAGCTTGTAGTCGCCCGAGGCCACCCACACCTGGCCGCCATGCTCGACCCGCACCTGGGCCGAGCCCAGCACATGCCCCGCCGGGTGCAGCGACAGGCGCACGCCGTGGTGGTCGATGGTGTCGCCGTAGGCCAGGGTCTGCAGGTCAATGTCCGCGCCCAGCCGGTTGCGCAGCGTGCCTTCGCTGTCGGTGTGCGCCAGGTAGTGCGCCGAGCCCATGCGCGCATGGTCGGAGTGCGCATGCGTGATCACGGCCCGCTCCACCGGCCGCCAGGGGTCGATGTAGAAATTGCCGGCCGGGCAGTACAGGCCTTCGGGGCGGTGGACGATGAGGTCGCTGGGCATGGGTGGACAAGGTGGGCCGCAGGGTGGCCGGGCTTTTCATCCTAAGCGCTGGAGGGGGTGCATCTGCAGGGGGGTGAGCAAGTCACAGCACTGTCCTACACGGTATCGCAACGAAGTGCATTGCTCCCATTTGTTGGCTACGATGCAGGCGCCGAAACCCCGACTGCACTCCCATGCACGCTCCGAAGCCTTTCCCCGTCCGTCGCGTGCTGGCGGCGATCTGCGTTGCTGCCAGCCTGTCATCGGCTGCCTGGGGTCAGGCCGCCCGCACCAACGCCTTCAACGACCCCTTCGTACAGGTCACCTCCGCCATCGCGGCGTGCCCCGTGCCCGAGGGCCCGCTCTACACCGAGGCCGAGGTGCGCGAACTGGCCCATGTGCGATCGCAGCATGGCGGCAGCTGCCACCGTGTGGGACGTTGCCGGCTGCCCAACTCCTACCTCTATGACGCCGAGATCATCCCGCGCGTGCAGCGCTACATCCGCGAGGAGGGGCGCTTCGACGACACCAGCGTGTGGGTGCTGGGCGAGCGGCGCCTGGTCACGCTGATGGGCTGCGTGCAGTCCGCCGAGCAGGCGCGGGCGCTGGAGAAAGCCGTGGAGCTGGTGGACGACGTGATGGGCGTCATCAATCTGCTGCAGGTGGGCACTGATCGGAGGAGCGCGCGCTACCCTCTTGCCAGGTAGACCAATACCGCAGTTGCGGTGTTTGCGCAATCGGCCCTGGCGCGCAATTGCGCTGCCGAACCACACCGCCCGGACGGGGGCTTTTGCGCGCGGGCGTCCTGCTGCATATTGCCAGTTCTTACGAACATCCCTGTTTTGCAAAGGAAACCCCCATGCACTTCAAGCACTCCCTGCTCGCGGCCGCCACCCTGGCCCTGGCAGCCATCGCCCCCCACGCATCGGCAAAACCGTTCAAGTGGGCCGGGTCCACCGACATCCAGACCATGGACATCCACTCCCAGAACAGCGCCCTGGGCAACGGCATCCATGCCGCGGTGTACGAGTCGCTGGTGATGTTCAACAGCCGCACGCTCAAGGTCGAGCCGCTGTTGGCCACTTCGTGGCAACTGGTCAGCCCCACGCAGTTGCGCGTGAAGCTGCGCCAGGGCGTGAAGTTCAGCGACGGCTCCACCATGACGGCCGACGACGTGGTGTTTTCGCTGCAACGCGCCATGGGCAAGAGCTCCACCTACGCCATCTACACGCAGGGCATGGACCGCATCGCCAAGGTGGATGGCGAGACCATCGACATCTTTCTGAAGAACCCCAACCCGGTGCTGCTCAACCAGCTGACCGAGCTGCGCGTGATGAGCAAGGCCTGGTCCGAGAAGAACAACGCCGTGGAGCCCAAGGACATCAAGTCCAAGGACGAGACCTTCTCGCACCGCAATGCCATGGGCACCGGGCCCTTCGTGCTCAAGGAATGGGTGCCCGACCAGAAACTGGTGTTCACCGCCAACCCGCTGTGGTGGAACGCAGGCAAGACCGAAGGCAACGTCACCGAGATCGTCTACACCCCCATCAAGTCCGAGGCCACGCGCGTCGCAGCCCTGCTCTCGGGCGAGGTCGACATGGTGCGCGACACCAGCCTGCAGGACCTGGAGCGGCTCAGGGCCAACCCCAGCATCAAGGTCATGGAGATGGTCGAGAACCGCACCGTCTACCTGGCCCTGGACCAGTTCCGCGAGGAGCTGCCGGGCAGCAGCGTGAAGGGCAAGAACCCGCTCAAGGACCTGCGCGTGCGCAAGGCGCTGTACCAGGCCATCGACGTGGCCACCCTGCAGCGCGTGACCATGCGCGGCATGTCCAAGCCCACGGGCGCCATGGTCTCGCCCCTGGTCAACGGCTGGACGGAGGCCGTGGACAAGCGCCTGCCCTATGACCCCAATGCCGCCAAGGCGCTGCTGGCCGACGCCGGCTACAAGGACGGCTTCGAGGTCGATTTCGCCTGCAGCAACAACTCCATCATCCAGGACGAAAACCTGTGCCAGGCCATCACCTCGATGTGGGCGCGCGTGGGCGTCAAGGCCAAGCTGCGCACCATGCCCTCCATCACCTACTACCCCATGGCGCAGCGGCACGAAGCCAGCATCACCCTGCTCAGCTGGGGCGTGCCGACCTTCGACGCGCTGTACACCCTGCAGTCGCTCACGCGCACCAAGACCACGGGCGGCGACGGCAACTACAACCTGGGCCGCTACAGCAACGAGCGCATGGACTACATCGTGGACCGCGTGAAGACCGAGATCGACCAGCCCGTACGCAACCGCCTGCTGACCGAAGGCCTGCAGCTGCAGAACGACACGGTGGCCAACATCCCCCTGCACAACCAGATGCTGGCCTGGGCGATGAAGAAGAACGTTGAACTCGTTCAGCGGCCTGACAACCGCATCGACTGGCGCCTGATCAAGGTGAACTGATGCCGGTGCCGGTGTTCCCTCAAACCGCGTCCAATGGGAACACCGGCCGGCGCACGTTCCTGAACGGGAACAGCGCGTAGTTCGAGCTGGTCACGCCCGTGGGGCTGTCGCATTCGACCAGCGCGTGCGACAGCGGCACGAACACCGGGCGGCAGTACATGCGCGACTTGAGCAGCACGAAGCGGTGCGCCGTGGGGTCCAGCCCCACGCACGAGAACACGCCCAGGTCCCAGGGCTCGTGGGTCTTTTCGGTCACCACGATCTGCGTGGCGCCGGTGTCGAACAGCACGGTGCGCCCCATGGCGCAGCGCTGCCCGGTGTAGATGGGCCCGGTCACGGTGTACTCGCCATCGCTGATGGCGCGCACCGTGCCGGTCAGCGCCACGGGCTCCTTGGCCACGTTGAGCTGGGTGAGCGGCACCTTGTTGCCCAGACGCACGGTGATTTGCGCGCCCACGCCGGCCACCACCAGTTCGGCCACCGCCCCGGGGTCGCACAGCGGGCCCACGGCGATGTCCGACAGGCCGCCGTCGAGTGCGGCCCGCAGCACATCCATGGAATCGCAGGTGCCGCCGGACATGCAGTTATCGCTGTGGTCCAGTAGCAGCACCGGGCGCTCGGCGCCTTGCGCCAGGGTCTGCGCGCGCTGCAGCGACTGCGCCAGGGGCTCGCTGTCGTAGACGAACTCGGCGCGTTCCTGCCAGATGGTGGCGGCAATGCGGTCGGCCGCGGCCTGGGCCGCTTCGGGGTCGTCGGCGCGGCCGGTGACGACCACGCTCATGAACGGCGCTTCGATGTCGGCCAGCGAAAACCCTGCGAACACCGACACTGCAGGCACGCCATCGGCCTCGGCCGCGCGGGCGGCATCCACAGCGCGCAGCATGGCACCCTGCAGCGTGGTGCTGCGCAGGGTGTGGCCCATCATGGGCAGCTGGTGCCAGCGCACGCTGTAGCGCGCCTGGCCCTGCAGCATGGCCAGCAACAGGCGGCCCGCGTGCTCGCCGGTCTCGTACATGTCGATGTGCGGGTAGGTCTTGAAGCCCACCATGACGTCCGCGTTGGCGACCATCTTGGGCGTGATGTTGCCGTGCAGGTCCAGCGCCACGCCGATGGGCACGCCGGGAGCTGCAGCGCGCACGCGTTCGAGCAGGTCGCCCTCGCCGTCGGGGCTGTTTTCGGCCACCATGGCGCCGTGCAGGTCGAGCAGGATGGCATCGCAGCCCGGCGCCGCCTCGACGATGCGCCGGGTGAGCTCGTCATAGGCGGCGGCATGCACCGGGCCGCTGGGGTTGGACATGGCCGACACCGGCGTGACCAGGGTGGCGCCCAGGCCTTGCGCCAGGTCGATGAAGGCTGCCATGGCGGTGCGCATGCCCAGGTTGTCGCGCAGTGCCTGCTCGCCGTAGGTGGGCGCAAAGGCCTCAAGGGGCGTGGGCACGGGCGAGAAGGTGTTGGTCTCGTGGTTCAGGCGGGCGATGAGGATCTTCATGCGGCCACCACCTGGGCGCTGCGCAGCATGGCCTGCAGCAAGACGTTGCAGCCGGCCTCCAGGTGCGCGGGCTCGGCGTCCTCGATCTCGTTGTGGCTGATGCCATCGGCGCAGGGAACGAAGACCATGGCCGTGGGGGCCAGGCGTGCCAGGTACACGGCATCGTGCCCGGCACCGCTGACCACGTCCATCGCGGTGTAACCGAGGGCCTTGGCGTCGCTACGCACACCTTGCACCAGCGCGGGCGCAAACGGCTGCGGCGGGAAGTACACCACCTGCTCCACCGCGATGGGCGTGCGGTGGGCCGTGCCGATGCGCTCGCAGGCGGCCCGCAGCTCCGCGTCCATCTGCAGCAGCACGGCGTCGTCGGCGGCACGCAGGTCCACCGTCATGCGCACGCTG
This sequence comes from Acidovorax sp., assembly GCF_034519795.1. Lineage (GTDB taxonomy): Bacteria > Pseudomonadota > Gammaproteobacteria > Burkholderiales > Burkholderiaceae_C > Acidovorax. The sequence continues at coordinate 579,573 of NZ_JAXHOB010000014.1, read as the reverse complement.
CCGGGGATCACGTTGCGCGAACTCGGGAACACCTCCAGCATACCCACCGTGCCGCGTGCGTGCGGTGCATGGTCCAGCGCGATGCGGTTGACCTCGGCCACCAGCGTGCTGGCCGCCAGCAGCGCATCGCGGCGCAGCGCCATGGGCGTGGGGCCGGCATGGGCCTCCATGCCCTGCACGCTCACGTCGTACCAGCGCTGGCCCAGGGCACCCTGCACCACGCCGATCACGCAGCCATTGGCCTCCAGCACTGGGCCCTGCTCGATGTGCGCCTCGAAATACGCACCCACGGGCGGCGTGGGCCCGTGCTCGCCGGCATAGCCGGTGGCCGCCAGTGCCTCGGCCACGCTGGTGCCCTGCGCATCGCGCTGGGCCAGCGCATGCTCCAGCGTGAAGGCCCCGGCGAACACGCCCGAGCCCATCATCACCGGCACGAAGCGCGAGCCTTCCTCATTGGTCCATACCGCCACCTCGATGGGGGCTTCGGTCATGATGCCGTGGTCGTTCAGGGTGCGCACCACCTCGATGCCTGCCAGCACGCCGTAGTTGCCGTCGAACTTGCCGCCCGTGGGCTGGGTGTCGATGTGGCTGCCGGTCATCACCGGGGGCAGGGCATCGTTGCGGCCCGCGCGGCGCGCGAAGATATTGCCGATGGCGTCGGTGCGCACGCTGCAGCCGGCCTCGCGTGCCCAGCGCACGAAGAGGTCGCGGCCTTCGCCGTCCAGCGCGGTCAGGGCCAGGCGGCACACGCCGCCTTTGGGCGTGGCGCCGATCTGCGCCAGGTCCATCAGCGATTGCCACAGGCGCGCGCCGTTCACGCGCGGCAGCAGGGCAGAGGGGTTGGTCATCATGTTCACGGTAAGGGGTCTCTGAAAAAACTATGCCAGACCGACGCCGAGGTAGCGGTCCTTGATGGCGTCGTCGGCCAGGAAGGCGGCGTTGTCCGCCTCATGCACGATGGCGCCCTGCTCGATCACGTAGTGCCGGTCGGCCAGCTGGGTGCAGACCTCCAGGTTCTGCTCCACCAGCAAAATGGCCACGCCCGCGGCCTTGATGGTCTTGAGCTGCGCCACGATCTCCTCGACGATCACGGGCGCCAGCCCTTCCACGGGCTCGTCCAGCATCAACAGGCGCGGCGCATTCATCAGCGCGCGGCCGATGGCCAGCATCTGCTGCTCGCCGCCCGAGAGCTGGCCGCCGCCGTTACCGCGCCGCTCCTTGAGGCGCGGAAAGATGCGGTAGACGTCGGGCAGCTGCCAGGGCGAGCGCTTGCGCTGGCCCAGCAGCAGGTTCTCCTCCACCGTGAGCAGCTTGAAGATGCCGCGGTGCTCGGGCACCAGGCACACGCCGCGCTGGGCGATGGCGTGCGTGGCCAGGCCCTGCACTTCCTCGCCCGCAAAGCGCACGCGGCCCTGGGTGGGTGGCACCACGCCGCAGATGCTCTTGAGTGTGGTGGTCTTGCCCGCGCCGTTGCGCCCGAGCAGGGTGACCAGCTCGCCATCGCCCACGCGCAGGTCCACGCCCTGCAGCACATGGCTCTTGCCGTAGTGGGCATGCAGCCCTTCAATGCTGAGGATCGTCATGCCGCCTTGCCCCCCGTGATCATGTTGCCCAGGTAGGCGCTGCGCACCCGGTCGTCGCTGCGGATCGCGTGCGGGTGCCCTTCGGCCAGCACGCGGCCCTGCTGCATCACCGTCACGGTGTCGGAGATGTCCATCACGATGTTCATGTTGTGCTCGATGAGTACCACGGTGTGCTCGTCCTTGAGGCCCTGGATCAGCTGCTTCATGTCATCCAGGTCGTCGATGCCCATGCCCGAGGTGGGCTCGTCCAGGAAGATCGCCTTGGGCCGCGCGGCCAGCGCCATGCCCACCTCCAGCCGGCGCTGCTGGCCGTGCGAGAGGTTGCCCACCGGCGTGTCGGCATGGCGCTCCAGCCCCAGGCGCGCCAGCACGCTGGCGACCACGTCAGCCTGCGAGCGCGCGCCCTGGGGCGCATGCCAGCAGTTGAGCGCATGGCGCGGCGCGGTGCCCTGGGCCGACAGGCGCAGGTTCTCGCGCACTGGCAGGGTGAGGAAAAGGCTGGTCACCTGGAACGAGCGCGCCATGCCGCGCTGCACGCGTTGGTGGTCGGGCTCGTGCGTCACGTCGTGCCCGTCGAACACGATGCGCCCGCCGCTCACGTTCTTGGTGCCCGTGAGCATGTGGAACAGCGTGGTCTTGCCGGCGCCGTTGGGGCCGATGACCGAATGGACCGTGTTCGCGCGCACCTTGAGGTCCACGCCCGCGAGGGCTGCGAACTTGTCGTAGCGCTTTTCCACGCCCACGGCTTCGAGCAGGATGGGAGAAGTGGCTGCGGTGCTCATGCCTGGCCTCCTTGCGCGCTGACTTCATCCTTGCCGCCACGGCCCTTGCCGCGCAGCAGGTTCCAGGCCGACTCGCCCAGGCCCCACAGGCCGCGCTGCATGCCCAGGCTGACCACCATCAGCACCACCCCCAGGATCAGCAGCCAGCGTGGCCACAGGGTGGACAGCCAGTCACCCAGCAGCAGGTAGAAGGCAGACCCGAGCAGCGAGGCCAGCAGGTTGCCCGTGCCGCCGATCACCGTCATCACCAGGATCATCTCGCTGGTGTGGTATTCGGCATTGGCCAGCGGGGCGATGCCGATCATCATGGCGTGCAGCGCGCCGGCCAGGCCCGTCACCGCACCCGAGATCACGAAGGCCTGCAGCTTGAGCAGCTTCAGGTTGTAGCCGATGGCGCCCGCGCGCTCCTCGTTGTCGCGCACCGCCAGCAGCGTGCGCCCAAAGACCGAGGCCGACACCTTCTGCAGCAGCCAGAAGGCCACCAGGAACACCGTGGCCACGAAGCCGTAGTACTGCCAGGGCGAATTCAGCGGCCACAGTGTGAAGCCGCCCACGGCCAGCGAGGGGCGCGGGATGTCCATCAGCCCGTTGTCCCCGCCCGTGATGCCGGGCATGGAGTAGGCGAGAAAGTAGAACATCTGCGCGAAGGCCAGCGTCAGCATCACGAAGTAGGTGCCGCGCTGGCGGATGGCCACCCAGCCGACGATGGCCGCGCCCAGTGCGCCCATCACCACGGCCAGCGCCAGGGCCAGCGGCATGGGCAGGGGCCAGCGCGTGAGCGTGAGGGCAATGGTGTAGCTGCCCAGCCCGAAGAAGATGCCCTGCCCGAAAGACAGCAGCCCGGTGTGGCCCAGCAGCAGGTTGCAGCCCATGGCGGCCAGGCCATAGATCAGCACCTCGCTGGCCAGCGAGCCCGACTGCATGGTCAGCGGCATCACCAGCACCACGGCCAGGGCCAGCAGCAGGTGGAAATTCTTGCGCAGAAGTGTCGTCATGGTGGGGTTCATCCTTTGCGGCCCAGCAGGCCATGCGGGCGCAGCAGCAGCACGGCAGCCATGGCGATGTAGATCATCAGCCGCGCGCCCTCGGGCCACACGGTGCTCATCACGCTCTGCACGATGCCGATCAACAGGCCGCCGATCAGCGCGCCGGCAAAGCTGCCCATGCCCCCGACCACCACCACGATGAAGGCCACGCCCAGTGCCTCGATGCCCATGAAGGGCTCGGCTCCGCGCATCGGGGCGGCGAGCACGCCGGCAATCGCCGCGGTGGCCGCACCCAGCGCGAACACCAGGCTGAAGATGCGGAACACGTTGATCCCGAGCAGCGAGACCATCTCGGTCGACTCGCTGCCCGCGCGCACCGCGCTGCCCAGGCGCGTGCCTTCGAGCACGTACCACAGGCCCACGGCCAGCACCGCGGTGAAGCCAATCACGAACAGCCGGTACTTGGGGTAGACGATGCCACCCCACATGACCACGCCCTGCAGCAGGTCGGGCACCGGCACGCTGTCGCCCAGCGGCCCCCACTGCAGGATCACCAGTTCCTGGATGGCCAGGGCCAGGCCCACGGTGACGAGGATGTGGAACTCGTGCGGCTTGGCGTACACATGGCGCAGCACGAGCTTCTCGGTGAGCCAGCCCAGCGCGCCCACGACCACGGGCACCACGGCCAGGGCGAGCCAGAAGCTCAGGCCCCAGCGCGTCATCTGAAAACAGAAGTAGGCGCCCAGCAGGTAGAACGCCCCGTGCGCGAAGTTCACGAAGCGCAGCAGGCCGAACACGATGGACAGGCCGACCGCCAGCAGGAAGTACAGCATGCCGATGCCGATCCCGTTGATGGCCTGTAGCAGGTAGATGTTCATGGACGAGGGAAAAGGGAAGGGTCTCCCGGCCCGCAGCTGCGGGCCGGGGAGGGGACGCAGGCCAGAAAGGCCGCGTGGCGCTCAAACGATCTTGCAGCCGGTCTGGTCCAGGGGCAGGAAGGACTTGCCCGAGCTGACCACGTCCACGTAGTCGTCCTTGTTGGCCATCTTCGCCTTGGCCTTGCCCTTGAGCAGGTAGTAGTTCTTGAGCACCTGGTGGTCGCCCTTGCGGATCTCTTCGTCACCCGTCAGACCCTGGTACTTCATGCCTTCCATGGCGGCGATCACGGCCTTGGGCTCCACCGTGCCGGCCTTGATGATGCCGTCGATCATGAGCTTGGTGCAGATGTACGAGCCCGCCAGGCTGTAGTTGGGGTTGGACTTGAACTTGTCGTTGCTGCGCTTGACCAGGTCCAGGTTCAGCGGTGCGTTGGCCGTGTGCCAGTACTGCGCGCCGAAGTACACGCCCTCGCACAGGTCGGCACCCAGCGACTCGAACTGCTCCAGCCCCGAGGCCCAGGCCACCAGGATGGTCATGTTCTTGTGCATGCCGAAGCTCACGGCCTGGCGCAGCGCGTCGGACGATTGCGAGCCGAAGTTGAGCAGCAGCAGCACGTCGGGCTTGGCGGCCATGGCGTTGGTCAGGTAGCCGCTGAACTCCTTTTCGGTCAGCGAGTGGTAGCTGTTGCCCACGTGCTCCAGGCCCTTTTCCTTGAAGATGTTCTTGGCGGCCGACAGCAGGCCATCGCCGAACACGTACTGCGGCGTGATGGTGTACCAGCGCTTGGCCTTGGGCAGGGCCTCGGCCAGGGGGCGCACCGTCTGCTCGATGGCGCCGAAGGTGGGCACCGACCAGCGGAAGGTGGCGGCATTGCAGTCCTTGCCTGTGATCTCGTCGGCACCAGCGGTGGTGATGAAGATGCCACCGGCCTTCTCGGCCTCCTTGCCCATGGCCAGCGATTCGGACGACAGGATGCCGCCTGCGAAGAAGCGCGTGCCCTGCTGCTGCGAGGACTCCTGCACCTTGCGCACGGCGGTGGCGGGCTTGCCTTCGGTGTCCAGCACCGTGTAGGCCAGGGGGCGCTTGAGGACGGTTCCGTACTGCTCGATGGCCAGCTTCATGCCCAGGTCCGCGAACTTGCCGTTGGCCGCGAACGCGCCCGACATGGGCACCGGGCAGCCGAACTGGATGGCGCCGCTGGCCTGCGCAAAGGCGCTGCTGGCCATGCCCAGCGATGCGGGCAGTGCGCCCAGGGCAGAGAGTTGCAAGAGGTGGCGACGGTGCATGGGGGCTCCTGTGGAGGGGTTGAGGCCGGGTGGCCGAAAGCGGGGCACGGCTTGTGCAAAGCACATGGCGTGCCACCGCTGCAGAGCGTCGGTCGCGCTCATTTCTGCTATTTATAGTGATAAATAGAATAAACACCGTGCGTGGAAACCCTGCATCCCCACCGCCGCCCCCTTGCGGTGCATACACTGCACCATGGGCGGTACCTCACCCCTGAAGCGCACCGGCGCGTGCATCCGTCCGAGCAACGACAATCCCTCCATGCCAAGCAAACCGTCCGCACAGAAGCCGCTCAAAGCCCTCAAACGCCCCGACCTGGTGGCGCAGGAGATCAAGCGCCTGATCACCGAGAAGAACCTGAGCCCGGGCGACCGCCTGCCGCGCGAGAGCGAGCTGCAGGCGCAGTTCGAGGTCAGCAAGGGCACCATCCGCGAGGCGCTCAAGTCGCTGGAGGTGCAGGGGCTGGTGACCATCTCCACCGGCCCCTCGGGCGGCGGCACCATCGCCGAGGTGCCGCTGGACCGCACTCTGCAGTTCATGCAGAACTACCTGTTCTTCCAGGAAGTGACCATCGACAACATCTACGCCGTGCGCCAGTTCCTGGAGCCCGAGCTGGCCGCCGGCGCCGTGCCGCACCTGACCGAGGCCGACTTCGAGGCGCTGGAGCACTCCATCGCCTGCTGCGACCCGGCGTCGAGCAGCGAGGACATGCTCAGCCAGCGGCGCGAGGACGTGAACTTCCACGACATCCTGGCCGCAGCCAACCCGAACCCCTTCCTGCGCTTCAATTGCGAGCTGATCAACGAGATGCTGCGCCAGCTCATCGTCTACGGCAACCGCACGCCCAAGGCCGAGCACCGGCGCTTCGGCGAGGTCAACGCCAACTTCCACCGCGAGATCGTGCAGGCGGCGCGGGCGCGCGACGTGGAAACCGTGCGCACGCTGATGGCGCGCCACATGCAGGACGCCGCCAGCAGCGTCAAGCGCATGAAGGGGCGCATCCAGGGCCGGCTGATCCTGGACGCCGACACCCTGCGCAGCCCGCGCTCGGCCCATGTGCGGCCCAAGGCCGCCGCCAAGACGACCAAGCCGAAAGCTGGCGAGTAGGAGCTCAGCGCGCTGGCTGGAACATGATGATGGCCATGCCGCACAGCGCCACGGCCACACCGGCAATGTCCCAGGCCGTGGGTCGGATCTGGTCCACGGCCCAGAGCCAGGCCAGCGCCACGCCGATGTAGACGCCGCCATAGGCGGCATACACCCGGCCGGCGGCCGCCGTGTCGTGCAGGGTCAGCAGCCAGGCGAACAGGGCCAGGCTGGCGGCGGCGGGCAGCAGCAGCCACACAGTCTTGCCCTGCTTGAGCCACAGGTAAGGCAGGTAGCAGCCCACGATCTCGGCCAGCGCGGTGGCGATGAACAGCAGCAGGGTCTTCATGCGGAGGGCAGGGGCGGCAGGGCGATTTGGGTCATGATGCTTCGATGGTGGGCGAAGCATCCAGGGCGGTCAAGCGCCTATCGTGAAGCCTGTTTCCACGAAAGGCTTCGCATGATCACCTGTTTCATCCGCTACGAGATCGATCCCTTCCAGCGCGACACCTTTGCCGAGTACGCGCGGCGCTGGGGCCAGATCATTCCGCGCTGCGGCGGCCATCTGCTCGGATACTTCCTGCCGCACGAGGGCAGCAACTGCGAGGCCTGGGGCCTGATCGGCTTCGACTCGCTGGCCGCCTACGAGGTCTACCGGGCGCGCCTGCGCAGCGATGCCGAGGGCCGCGCCAACTTCGCCTTCGCGCAGGAAAAGCGCTTCATCCTGCGCGAGGAGCGCACGTTCACCCAGGGTGTGGAAGGCACGCTGGGCCTGCCAGCCCATGCGCAGGAGTCCACGCCATGATGGCCGTGATCTTCGAGGTGACGCCCGCGCCCGGCCAGCGCGGCGCCTACCTGGATGCGGCAGCGGCCTTGAAGCCCCTGCTCGCGCAGATCGATGGCTTTGTCTCCATCGAGCGCTTCGAGAGCCTGGCCACGCCGGGCAAGCTGCTGTCCCTGTCCTTCTGGCGCGATGAAGAAGCCGTGGCCTGCTGGCGCCAGCAGGAGGCACACCGCAGCACCCAGGCGGCCGGGCGTGACCAGGTGTTTGCCGACTACCGGCTGCGCGTGGCGGCCGTGGTGCGCGACTATGGCATGAACGACCGGGCAGAGGCGCCTGACGATTCGCGCGCGGTGCACGGCTGAAAATCGGCTCGCCTCATACCGGCATGAGGCCGGTGCGCAGGGCGTGCGCCCACCCGGGCCGGCCGTTCCGATCGGCCAGCACGGCCATGGATTCGTGGTCGTAGGGCACCAGGTGGTGCTCCACCGCCCAGCCCCGCCCAGTCAACTGCGCGATGGCGTAGCGCGCGTCAGGCGTGCCGTTCTCCACCTTGTGGGCCACGGGGTGGTCGTCGTCATAGGCCTGCAGGCCCACGCTGCCGGGGTTGAGCAGCAGCAGCCTGGCCCCGATCCGCACGTGGCGCGGCACATGCGTGTGGCCGCAGGCAATGAGCGGCGCGTACTGGCCTGACAGGCGTTCCTCGATCTCTGCGGTGGTGGCCGCGCGCATGGTGTGGCCATCCAGTGTTTCGAGCAGGTATTCATGGTCGCTGCGTGGCGAGCCGTGGCACAGCAGGATGTCGTCACCCAGCCGCAGGGAATGGGTGAGGCTGCGCATCCATGCGAACTCCGCGTCGGTGAGTTGCGCATGGGCGTACTGGTCCGAGGCACCGCCATGGCCGGGGCGCAGCTGCAGCACCTGGCGCTCGTGGTTGCCGGCCAGGGACAGCCAGTCCGAGGCCATGAGCCACTGCGCCGTCTCGCGCGGCAGCAGGGGGCCCGAAAGGTTGTCGCCCAGGTTCACCACGCGGTCGGCGCCGCGGCGGGCGATATCGGCCGCCACGGCTTCGAGTGCCGCGAGGTTGCCGTGGATATCGGAGACGAAGGCGATGCGCATGGGTGGGGTCTGGTTGCTTCGCGGTATCAGCATGGCGAGACGCTGCCGCCCGCGCTACTGAGCAGGTGGGCGGTCACCCGCGCCCTGTTGAACAGCAGGTCGCACAGCCATGCATGGACCAGGGCAATATAGCCCAGCAGCGCCCAGCCCACATAGTCGCCGAAGACGATGGTGTGCAGCCAGTTCTGCCCGAACAGGTAGACCGCGCTGGCCGCTGCGGTGGCCAGCAGCAAGGTGGACGCCGCGGGCAGCAGCTGCAGGCGGGCCTCGGGGTGGCGCAGTGCGACTACGCCCAGCAGGGCAAAGGCCAGGGCATTGGCGCCGCTGAAGATGCGCAGCTCGCGCAGCAACTGGCCCGCGGTTTCCAGGTACTGGCTGCGGATCAGCGATGCGAGCTGGGCCTGCATTTGCTGCAAGCTGCCCAAGCGCAGCTCCGTGCCCTCTCGGTGGCGACGGCGGCACTCGCAGTCCGGTACGCCCATCTGGGCCGTGATGGCCGCGATGCGCGCGGGCAGGCCGTCGGTGAGGGCGCGGCGCGCCGCCGCAATCTCGCGCTCATGGTCCTGCAGCAGGGCACGGGCCCTGCCGTCGAGGAAGCTGGCATCCAGCGCCGCGATCTTCTCGCCGGTCTTGCGCTCGATCTGCGCGCGGATCAGCTCCCGGGCCTGGTGCTCCACCCAGGTCGGCTGGGCCACGGACACTACCAGTAACCCGCTGAAAAGCAGGCTACCTGTGAGGGCGATGGCCAAAATGGATGGGCGGATGAACTGGTGCATGGAGGCAAGAAGATTGTAGGAAAGGTCCAAAATCTCACGATACGCCACCGGTCCGCTGTGGCCATCTTGCGGCCCGCTCCCGCTAGCCCCTTGCGTGATTTATGCCGCGCAAAGCGCCGACATCGTAGAGCTCAGACCTCCGACACGTCGTGGCCCAGGTCGGTGGTCGTGGATCCAATGCGTTGGGGGCGCTCTGATTGAATCGGTTGGCGAATGAGGGTTCAGCTCCCATCCTTGGGCCGTTCCGCGCGGGTTGCCCCTACCAATTTCAAACAGATAATCCGCTCTTGAACTCGCATTGTCCTAGCAGGGCGAGCGTGCGCCGTTGCAGGAATCAAGGAGAAGAATGATGTTGGTAACCCGGTTGAAACTGAAGAACTGGAGAAACTTTCGATTGATCGATGTTCCGCTGCGTGAAGTCTCTTATCTTCTGGGGCCCAATGCGTCGGGCAAGTCCAATCTTCTGGATGCATTTCGGTTCTTGCGGGACGTCAGCAAGTCCAAGGGAGGCGGTCTTCAGACCGCCGTTGCCGACCGGGACGGAATCAGCAAGCTGCGCTGTCTTCACGCGCGGACTGATAACGAGGTATTGATCGATATAGAGCTAGCCCCATCTGCCGACTCGGAAGTTACTTGGCGCTATGTATTGGGATTCAAGCCCGAGGGCAAAGGGGCTCAGCGAATACTTGTTTCCAACGAACAAGTATGGGAAGGCAAACGCTGCCTCTTTCAGAGACCAGACAAAGCAGACAAAGCAGATCCCGTGTTGCTGACCCAGACCCGTTTGGAGCAGATCGGTGCCAACGGCCAGTTTAGAGAATTGGCGGAGTTCTTTGGCACGATCACATACTTGCATCTTGTGCCCCAACTGCTGAAATTCGCTGACAAGATGGGTGGCAATCGCATTGAGGATGATCCATTCGGACAGGGGTTTTTGGAGCGCATCGCCAAAACGCCTGAAAAGACACGCACTGCGCGCCTGAACAAGATCGGTGCTGCGCTGAAGCTGGCCGTGCCGCAATTTGCAGAACTGCGGTTTTCACAAGACCAACTGGGGCGTCCACATCTGGAAGCGCTATATGTACACCACAGGCCGAATGCGGGATGGCAGTCGGAAGAGCATTTCTCAGATGGAACGTTGCGCCTTCTGGGGCTGCTGTGGACACTGCTTGAAGGCAATTCGCTGCTGCTGCTGGAGGAGCCAGAGATTTCGCTCAACGATGCGATCGTTAAGGAGATTCCTCTCATACTGCAACGGCTTCAACGCAACAAGAAGGTCCGCCGCCAGATTTTCCTCAGCACGCACAGTGAAGCGCTGCTTAGCAACCCCGGCATTGACGGAAGAGGGGTGGTTATTCTGGAAACGGGGGAGCAAGGCTCGACCGCCCGTACAGTGACCCATCAGGAGGCCATGGAAATGGAGGCGGGTCTCTCTGTTGCAGAAGTGATGTTGCCCAAGACACGTCCTCTGTCCGTGAATCAGCTGGGCTTGTGGCAATGACCTATGTTGCGCTTGCAACCGAAGACGCATTGAGTGAGGCGGTGGGGCTGCGACTCTTGCAGGAACTCCCTTTTGAGGTCACGCCCAGTCCCCTGCTCAGGCGGGATGGCTTTGGCTACCTTCGTTCAGGCATGTCCAAGTGGCGTGAGCTCGCAAAGAGACAGGCTGTATTGCTTATCACCGATCTGGATAGACTGGAGTGTCCGAGCGCGTTGAAGAGAGACTGGCTGGGGTCGAAACCTGCTCCTGAAAACTTATTGTTTCGCGTGGCTGTCCGAGAGGTGGAGTCCTGGGTCTTGGCTGACCATGTGGCGATGAGGCGGTTGGTGGGACCAAAAAGCAAGCTGCCGCCAGAGCCAGACAAGCTGCCTGATCCTAAGAGCCATCTGCTGGGATTGGCCAAATTTGCTGCGCGTGAAATTCGCGAAGACATTGTCCAGCAGGCCGGTGCTGTTGCAAGCCAAGGTATCGGCTACAACAGCCGGCTGACTGCATGGGTGAGGGACGAGTGGGACCCTGAACGTGCAGCGCAACGCTCGCCAAGTCTGCAGCGAGCCCGTGTGCGTTTAAGTGAGCTGGTAGAGCGACTTTAAACGGGAGCAGGTTGCATGGTCAGTTTGTCAAGACCAGGCGTGTTGTGACGCGGCGGGCAGCAGGACATCCCTATGGCAGCTTGAAAGGTCCAGTGAGCCTCGGCTGGAGCCAATGAACCGGAAAGGGCCCCCTTCACAGCGCGAAGATCTTGCCCGGGTTCAGGATGTTCTTCGGGTCCAGCGCGCGCTTGATGGCGCGCATCATGTCCACTGCGCCGGCGCCGGTCTCGTCGAGCAGGAAACCCATCTTGTGCAGGCCTATGCCGTGCTCGCCGGTGCAGGTGCCGCCCAGGGCCAGGGCGCGCGCCACGAGCTTGTGGTTCAGGTCCTCGGCGGTCACGCGCTCTTCGGGGATGTTCGGGTCCAGCAGGTAGCCGAAGTGGAAATTGCCGTCGCCCACGTGGCCCACCAGGAAGTAGGGGATGCCGCTGGCCTCGGCCTCGGCCACCGAGTCGAGCAGGCAGTCCGCCAGGCGGCTGATGGGCACGCAGGTGTCGGTGCTGATGGCGCGGCAGCCCGGGCGGCTCTGCACGGCTGCGAAGTAGGCGTTGTGCCGCGCGGTCCACAGGCGCGTGCGTTCCTCGGGCGTGCTGGCCCACTCGAAGGCATTGCCGCCGAACTCGCTGGCGATCTCCTGCACGGTCTCGGCCTGCTCCTTCACGCTCGACGGCGAGCCGTGGAACTCCATGAGCAGCATGGGTTCTTCGCGCAGGCCGAGCTTGCTGTGGGCGTTGACCATGCGCACCGTGTGGTGGTCGATCAGCTCCACCCGCGCGATCGGCACGCCGAGCTGGATGGTCTGGATGGTGGTGCGCACGGCCGCCTCGATGCTCGGGAACGAGCAGGTCGCGGCCGACACGGCTTCGGGCAGCGGGTACAGGCGCACGGTGATCTGGGTCATGATGCCCAGCGTGCCCTCGCTGCCCACCATCAGGCGCGTGAGGTCGTAGCCGGCGCTGCTCTTCTTGGCGCGCGTGCCGGTGTGGATGACCTCGCCGCTGGCGGTCACGACTTCCAGCGCCAGCACGTTCTCGCGCATGGTGCCGTAGCGCACGGCGTTGGTGCCGCTGGCGCGCGTGGCGCTCATGCCGCCGATGCTGGCGTCCGCACCGGGGTCGATGGGGAAGAACAGGCCCGTGTCCTTGATCGCGTCGTTCAGCGCCTTGCGCGTGATGCCGGGCTGCACCGTTACCGTGAGGTCCTCGGCATCGATGCTCAGCACCTGGTTCATGCGGCTCACGTCGATGCTGATGCCGCCCTGCACTGCCAGCAGGTGGCCCTCGAGCGATGAGCCCGCGCCGTAGGGGATCACCGGCACCTCGTACTGGGCGGCCAGCTTCACGGCATCGGCCACGTCCTGCGTGCTTTCGGCAAACACCACGGCCGAGGGCGGTGGCGCCTGCAGCGAGCCCTCGTCGCGGCCATGCTGCTCGCGCACGGCCTGTGCCAGTGAGCACCGGGCACCGAAACGGGCCTGCAGCGCATCGATCAGCGCCTGGGGCACCTCGCGCAGGTGGATCTCGGGCAGCAGGTGCGAGGCGGCGGTGGGGGCGTTCATGGGATGTCTCCGGCGGAATCTGGTGTGGGATTCATTTTAGGGCGGTGTGCCCAAACGCGGGGCGGGCCAAGGAGAACCCGACCGCCGTGTGCGCCGCCGTAGTGCGGCGAGCGTTGCCTGTGCATCCCATTGGTGCGCCAAGCTGGTGCATTGTGCTTGTATACCAGTTGGCACGGAAGCTGCGTAAGGAGGTGCAATGACCTCCGCCACCGACATCAGCAACCGCATCATCGAAGCCGTGATGGCCCAGAAGCTGGCCCCGGGCTCGCGCCTGGGCGAGCAGCAGCTGGCCATGCTGTTCGACTGCAGCCGCACCATCGTGCGCGAGGCGCTCACGCGGCTGTCCACGCGCGGCATCGTCACCGTGAGCGCGCGCCGCGGCTGGTACGTGATCGAACCTTCCGAGGACGAGGCGCGCGAGGCCTTCGAGGCGCGCCGCGTGATCGAGCTCGGCCTGCTGCACCAGCTCAAGTCAGTGGACAAGGCGGCCGTGCGCCAGCTCAAGAACCACCTGCAGCGCGAGAAGGCGGCCCTGGCCGGCAGCGATGTGGGTGCGCGCAGCTTTCTGCTGGGCGATTTCCACGTCTGCCTGGCCGAATGCCTGGGCAACAGCCTGCTGGCCGACACGCTGCGCGACTTCACCGCGCGCACCACGCTGATTGCCATGCTCTACCAGTCCTCGCACGACGCGGCGCAGTCCTGCGCCGACCACGTGCGCATCGTCGAGGCGCTGGAGGCCGGCGACATCGCCCGCGCCGAGGCCCTCATGTCCGAACACATCGGCACCGTGCAGGACGCCCTGCGCCTGCAAGCGGCCCACGACCCGCTGGCCGAGCTGCGCGATGCGCTGGCGCCGGTGCGCAAGAGCGCTGCCGTGCCCGAGGCGGCAGTGCCTGCCAAGGGCCGCGCTCCGCGCAAGGCGGCCGCCAAGAAACCCGTTCCCCCACCGTCCGACGACGCATCCACCTACCTAGGAGCCTTGCTATGACCCCCCGCGCCACCACCACCCGCCGTTCCACCCTGGGCCTGCTGGCCGCCGCCGGCCTGTCGGCCGCGCTGCTGGCGCCCGCCGCGCATGCGCAGAACGCGCTGGACAATATCCAGAAGGCCAAGGAAATCAAGATCGCCATCCCCACCGACTACCCGCCCTACGGCTTTGTCGGCACCGACCTCAAGCCCCAGGGCCTGGACGTGGATATGGCCAACTACATCGCCGCCAAGATGGGTGTGAAGGTCGAGCTGATCCCGGTGACCAGCGCCAACCGCATTCCCTACCTGCAGACGCAGAAGGCCGACCTCGTCATCTCCACCCTGGGCAAGAACCCCGAGCGCGAGAAAGTCATCGACTTCACGGCCGCCTATGCACCGTTCTTCCAGGCCGTGTTCGCGAGCAAGAGCCTGTCGATCAAGAGCTTTGCCGACCTGACCGGCAAGTCGGTGGCCGTGACGCGCGGCGCCATGGAAGACCAGGAGCTGGCCAAGGTCGCGCCCGCAGGCGTGGACGTCAAGCGCTTCGAGGACCATGCGGCCAGCATTTCTGCCTTCGTATCGGGCCAGACGCAGGCGATCGCCACCAGCGCATCGACGGCCGGCACCATCATGGTCAAGAACCCGAACCTGGCCACCGAGTACAAGCTGCTGCTCAAGGACAGCCCGAACTTCATCGGCGTGGCCAAGGGCGAGGACAAGCTGCGCCTGCGCGTGAACGAGATCATCGCCGAGGCGAAGAAGTCCGGTGACATCGACAAGATGTCGAGCAAGTGGCTGGGCCGCCCCGCAGGCGACCTGCCCCAGTAATCCCGGCTGCACCGCTCCTTTCGTACCCACCTTGCACAGGCCCGCCGCGCGATGAACGCAGCGGGGTAGGCACACCATGCTGATCCAACTGGATTTCTCTGCCGTGTTCTCGCAGTGGCCGATGCTGCTGCGTGGCGTGGCCTGGACGATAGGGCTCACCGTGGTGGGCACGGTGCTGGGCCTGCTGCTGGGCACCGCCTGCGCATGGACCCGCGCACGCAACCTGGGCCCGCGCCCGGCGGCGCTGCGCTGGGCCGTGGCTTCGTACGTGGAGCTGGTGCGCAACACGCCCTTCATCGTGCAGCTGTTCTTCATCTTTTTCGGCCTGCCGGCGCTGGGGCTCAAGCTCTCGCCCGAGCTGGCCTCGGCGCTGGCCATGGTGATCAACCTCGGCGCCTACTCGTCGGAGATCATCCGTGCCGGCATCGAAGCCACGCCGCGCGGCCAGGTGGAGGCCGCCGCCAGCCTGGCCCTCACGCCGGGCCAGACCTTCCGGCGCGTGGTGCTGCCGCCTGCGCTGCAGAAGGTGTGGCCTTCGATGGTGGGCCAGATCATCATCGTCATGCTGGGCTCGGCCGTGTGTGGCCAGATCTCCACGCCCGAGCTGAGCTACGCGGCCAACCTGATCTCCAGCAACACCTTCCGCGCGTTCGAGGCCTTCATCGTGGCCACCCTCGTGTACCTGGCGCTGTCCATGCTCACCCGGCGCCTGCTGGTGTGGGTGGGCGCGCGTTTCCTGGTGGGGAGGTAATTCGATATGGTCGAGTTTTCCGTCTGGGACATCCTGCGCAACCTGCTCGGCGCCGCGCGCTGGACGGTGAGCCTCTCGCTCATCGCCTTCATCGGCGGCGGCCTCGTTGGCCTGGCGCTGTTGGTGCTGCGGCTGTCCAGGCTGCGCGGTGCGCAGCGCGCCATCAGCGCCTATGTGCAGGTCTTCCAGGGCACGCCGCTCCTGATGCAACTGTTCCTGGCCTACTTCGGCATCGCGCTGTTCGGCATCAAGACCTCGCCATGGACGGCGGCGGCTTTTGCGCTCACGCTTTACACCAGCGCCTACCTCACCGAAATCTGGCGCGGCTGCGTGGAGTCCATCCCCAAGGGGCAGTGGGAGGCCGCGCAGAGCCTGGCGCTCAACTTTCGCGAGCAGTTGCGCCATGTGGTGCTGCCGCAGGCGCTGCGCATCGCCGTGCCGCCCACGGTCGGCTTTCTGGTGCAGGTGATCAAGGGCACGGCGCTGGCCTCGGTGATCGGCTTCGTGGAGCTGACCAAGGCCGGCAGCATGATCTCCAACGCCACCTACAAGCCCTTCCTGGTCTACGCCTGCGTGGCCCTCATGTACTTTGCGCTGTGCTTCCCGGTGAGCCTGGTGGCGCAGTCCCTCGAAAGGAAACTCCATGGCAACCGGCACTGAAACCACTTCCTCTGCCGCCCCAGCCCCTGCCGACGTGCTGGCGGGCCGCCCCATCGTGGACATCACGGCGTTGCGCAAGTCCTACGGCACGAACGAGGTGCTCAAGGGCATCGATCTCAAGGTGCAGCGCGGCGAGGTCATCGCCATCATCGGCAAGAGCGGCTCGGGCAAGAGCACGCTGCTGCGCTGCATCAACGGGCTGGAGGTGTTCCAGGAAGGCGCGCTCAGCGTCAACGGCCAGAAGCTCATGCACGAAAGCCCCACCGCCATGCGCGCGCTGCGCCAGCAGGTGGGCATGATCTTCCAGAACTTCAACCTGTTCCCGCACCTCTCCGTGGGCCGGAACATCATGCTGGCGCCTACCCTGGTCAAGGCGCGCGACGCCAAGGCCGCAGCCGAGCAGGCGCGCAAGCTGCTCGAACGGGTGGGACTGGCCGAGAAGTTCGACGCCATGCCCGACCAGCTCTCGGGCGGCCAGCAACAGCGCGTGGCGATCGCTCGCGCGCTGGCCATGGAGCCACAGGTGCTGCTGTGCGACGAGATCACCTCGGCGCTGGACCCGGAATTGGTGGGCGAGGTGCTGCGCGTGGTGGAGTCGCTCGCGCTCGAAGGCATGACGCTGATGATGGTCACGCACGAGATGGCGTTCGCGCGCAAAGTGGGCGACCGCGTGATCTTCATGCACCAGGGCCGCGTGCACGAGACCGGCACGCCGGCCGAGCTTTTCGGCAGCCCGAAGACGCCTGAGCTGCAGCAGTTCCTCTCGTCGCTGCACGACTGATTGGCGGGCAAAAAAAGCACGCCGCAGCGTGCTTATGGGATGAATGGGGAGGTGGAGCCGATCAGGACTTGGCGGCCAGGGCGAACTCTTCAAGCGACAGGAATTTGTCCTTGTTGCGGTCCAGGGCCTCGAATTTCTGGCTGATGGCCGGCAGCATCACGGCCTCTCGCGGGCTCAACTGGCCATCGCGGTTGGCGTCTGCACGCGAGAAGGCGACGCCGGCCTGCGAGTTCTGCGCCTGTTGGGTGGAGTTGGCGGTGCCGCCGAGCTGGGGTGCCAGGGCGGGCGATGCGGTCGTGGCGCTGTGGGGGATGGGCGGCGTCACACCCAGGCTGGGTGCAGCAGAGCGGGTGCTGTTGCCCGGGGCGGTCAGCGGAGGATTGTTGGCGCTGGTCTGCGCATGGGCGGGGGACACTGCGGAAAAAGCGCCGATGGACAGCACGGCGAACAGCAGGGCGCTGCTGGCATCGAACGGGTGGGGAGCCTTGCGCGATGGGGTGTTCACGGTCGTTGGGGTCTTCATGGGTCGTGAGCTCCGAAGTTGAACAGGCCGCCATTGCACCGCAGATGGCGGTGGGCAGCCAGCCATTTTGCCTGCTGTTGCCTGGTCCTACATTTGCCTGCCCGGTGTAACGCCTGGCGTAGGACGCCCGGCCGACCGCTCTGTCGCACGGTGCGGCGCTGGCGCTTGAAGTCCCACGCCAGTCCCTGCGCAAGTCCTACAGGCCCGACCACGGTGTGCTTGAACAATGGACCCAGAGCATTCAACGCTCTTCTTTTGACAAGGACTCTCCAATGACTACCAAGCACACCTTCATGGCTTCCCTGGCTGTTCTCGCTTGCAGTGCCGCTCTGGCCCAGGCACCCGCAGGAGTGGCCAAGACGCCGCCCGCCGAGGTGAATCCTTCGGCATCGGGTGGCGCAGCTGCCGCGAACGCCCAGAACAAGGTCGACAACAAAAAAGCCAATTCCTCTGCCGCCGTGGCCAACCCCGCAGCAGGCATGGGCAAGACCGCCGCACCCGCAGAAATCGATGCTACCGCTGCGGGTGGCAAGGCAGCTGCCAATGCTGAAAAGAAAACCAATGCTCGCCTGATGGACGCCAACGGTGACAACATGGTGTCGCGCGACGAGTGGGATCGCTACCATGCCAATGCGTGGTCCGGCATGCAGTCCACTGCCAAGAATGGCCTCGTTTCCACGGCTGACATCGACGCCGCCAACCGCGGCGCTGTGCGATAAGCGCTGCGATGGTGACACATGAGGCCGGTGTGCCCTGCGCTGGAGATAGAGCGCAGGGCATAGTCCGGTCTGGCGGCCAAGAGCGGCTAACAAAACTCTTCTGGCGTCGTTGCTGTATCTCGTCGTACTGCTCGTACTGCCTGCGACGCAACGCCTGGCCAGAGCCGCTTCGCTGAGTTTTGTTATCCGCTCTAAGCGCCCATTGATGACTGGCGCTTTCTCGTCGCGGTAGTTGTGTGCGTCTTGGCACTCCCACTGCACGAGGCTCAGCGCCTTGCAGCGTCGCAATCCCTGTGCGTGCGAATGGATGACAATGCGGCCTTGCCTGTCCCGGCAAGCGCTGTGCCCCTTGGACAGCATTCCCATTCAAGATCCCGCCGCCGCAGTCTGTGGCGTGCAGCACAGGAGGCCTCCATGGGCAATCGACTCACCGCCATCGCCACCCGCACGGGCGACGCCGGCACCACCGGGCTGGGCAATGACCAGCGTGTCTCCAAGAACAGCATGCGTGTCCACGCCATGGGCGATGTGGACGAACTCAACTCCCACATCGGCCTGCTTCTGTGCGAGCCGTTGCCCGACGATGTGCGCAGCCTGCTGGTGCAGGTGCAGCACCAGCTGTTCAACCTGGGCGGCGAACTGTCGATCCCGGGCTACGAACTGCTCAAGCCCGAGGCCGTGCTGCAGCTCGATGAGGCGCTGGCCCACTACAACGCATCATTGCCACGCCTGCAGGAGTTCATCTTGCCCGCAGGCACCCGCGCTGCGTCACAGGCCCATGTGTGCCGCACCGTGGCGCGCCGCGCCGAGCGCGTGGTGGTGGGCCTGGGCAGCGAGGAAACCCTGAACGACGCGCCGCGCCAGTACCTCAACCGCCTGTCGGACCTGATGTTCGTGCTGGCGCGCGTGCTCAACCGCATGGACGGCGGAGACGATGTCTACTGGCAGAGCGAGCGGCTTGCGCGATCGCAGGCCGCAGACAACTGATCGCCGCCGCCGCTTGCGGAGACACTCAGCCTCTCAGGCCATTCCGAGCATGCGCGCCAGGTTGTTGTCGCTGCGCTCTTGCTGCAGCGCGATGCTGTGCTCCAGCGCCAGCAGGTGCGCTTCCATCTCGCGCGCGGCGCCGTCGGCGTCGCCCTGGCCGATGAGGTCGACCACGCGCGCATGCTCCTCGTGCTCGCACGAGGCCTTGCCGGGCGGCTCGTACAGGGCCACGATCAGCGAGCAGCGCGACACCAGCTCCATCAGGTAGCGTTGCAGCACGGGGTTGCGTGACAGCTCTGCGAGCCTCAGGTGGAAGGCGCTGGCCAGCCGTGCCCAGGCGGGCTGGGTAAAGCGGTGCATCGCGTGGTGCTCTTCCTCCAGTTGCTGGCGCAGCGAGGCGATGTCTTCGGGCGTCGCATGGCGCGTGGCCAGGCGCACGATGGAGCCTTCGAGCGCGCGGCGCGCCTCGAAAACCTGGCGCGTCTCCTCGGGCGTGGGCTCGGCCACGATGGCGCCGCGGTTGGGGCGCAGGTCCACGATGTGGTCGTGCGCCAGCGCCTGCAGCACCTTGCGCACGGTGGCGCGGCGCACATCGAACAGCTCGCACAGCGAGGCCTCGGGCAGCTTGGTGCCGGGCGTCAGGCGCTGGGTCATCACGCTCTCGTACACGGTGTTGTAGATGCGCGTTTCCACATCGTCGCCCGTGCGCAGGCCCGGCAAGCCGGGCAGGTCGCTCTCCTGCAGGTGCGCAACCGCCTTGGGCGGCACTGCCGCAGGCGGCTGGGTCGGGGTGGTGGCCCGCGGCGGCCTGGCGCCAGCGCGGGGAGTTGTCTTGGTGGCCATGGTGTTCGCCCGGAATGCCTGCTGTCTGTCGTCGCGCGGCCCGGCGGATGTTGTTGCCCCCATTGTCGCGCCTTCAGAGCCCGCCGTCCTGCAGCGCCTGCCGGACCTGTACCGCCAGGCGCACCAGGGCCCGGTCGCTGCCCGCCGGGCCGATCAGCGACACCCCTGCCGGCAGGCCGCCGGCCGTGGCCAGTGGCAGGCTCACCTGCGGCAGCCCGGCCAGACCGGCGATGCAGCAGATGCGCAAGGTGCGCGCGCGGACGGCATCGATCTCGGCACCCCCCGCACTGCGCAGCGGCGCCACGCTGGCCGCCGAGGGCAGGAGCAGCACCGTGTCGCTGCCCACCAGTGCGCGCACCTGGGCGCGGGCGGTCAGCCCTGCGGTGCGCGCAGCCCCGGCGGCTTCGGCGGTGACCTGCGATGCCGCCTGCCAGCGGCCGGCGATGGCGTCCTCGAAGCCGGGCGCGGTGGTGCTGATCCAGCTGCCATGGGCCTGCCAGGCCTCATGGGCACCCCAGGCCACGTAGTGGCGGCGCCAGTCCTCCAGCGAACTGCCCTGGGCTGCCGTTGCCGTACCCGCCCCCTCGGGCAGGACCCTGGCGAGCACTTCGCCCACCCGGGGCAGCAGTGCGGCCACCTCGGCGTCGGCCTCGGCAGCCGCGTCCTCCAGCACGAGTGCGCGCGCCGCCGCGAAGGGGGTGGCCGGCAGCAGCGCCCCGGCCACGCGCTCGAAGCTGCCGGCGTCGTGCGCGAACCAGGTCGCGGTGTCGAAGCTGTCGTGCAGCGGCACCAGGCCCTCGCGCGACACCAGGCCGTGCGTGGTGCGCAGGCCCCACACCCCGCAGTAGCTGGCCGGCACGCGGGTGGAGCCACCGGTGTCGGTGCCCAGCGCGAAGTCCACCAGGCGCGCGGCCACGGCCGCGACCGAGCCGCTCGACGAGCCGCCGGGGATGCGCTCGGGCGCGGCGCTGTTGAGCGGCATGCCGTAATGCAGGTTGTGGCCATGGATGCTGTAGGCCAGTTCGTCGCTGATCACCTTGCCGCACAGCATGGCGCCGGCACCGAGCAGTTGCTGCACCAGCGCGCTGTGGCGCGTGGGCACCGGGTGGCTGTCCAGCCAGGCCGGGTTGCCGGCGCCCGTGGGCTGGCCGGCCACGTCGAACACATCCTTGGCGGCAAAGCGCAGGCCGGCCAGGGGGCCGTCGGGCGCTCCTTCGATCACGAAATGGCCGTGGGGCACCCAGGCCTGAACGGTGTCGGTGAAGGGCAGGCCGGGGGAAGCGATGGGGTGGTGCATGGGACGGGGCTCAGGCAGAGGGGAACAGGGCATCCACGTGCGCGCAGATGGCGCCGGGCGTGGTGAACCAGACGGCACCGGCATCCCGCGCGCGCGCCACGTGCTCCAGCGCGCGGCGCAGGTGGCGCAGGCGGTAGGGCTGGCCCACCAGGTAGGGGTGCAGGGCAATGCCCATGACCAGCGGCTGCGCGGCCGATTGCTGCAGCATCTCGTCGAAATTGTCGACAACCATCTGTGCGAAGTCCTTGCCGTCGAGCTGGCGCGCAATGATCATCGGGATGTCGTTGAGCTCCTGCGGGTAGGGAATCGACCACAGCCGCTGGCCACTGCGCGTGCGCATCGGCACGGGCTGGTCATCGTGCGCCCAGTTCAGGGTGTAGCGGTAGCCGGCCTCGGCCAGCAGGTCGGGCGTGGTGGGGCTCTCAGAGATCCACGGCGAGAGCCAGCCTGCGGGCGCGTTGCCGCTGGCTTTTGCGATGCGCTCTCGGCAGGCGGCGAGCAGGGCGGCCTCCTCGGCCTCGGCGAAGTCGCCCTGGCGCTCGGAATTGGTGTGGCCGTGGCCGATCAACTCGTCGCCGCGCGCCGTACAGGCTGCAAGCAGCTCCGGGCAGTGCTCGTACAGCGCCGTGTTCAGGATGCAGCCGGTCGGCAGGGCCAACTGGTCGAACAGCTCCAGGCAGCGCCAGGCGCCCACGCGGTTGCCGTACTCGCGCCAGCTGTAGTTGAGCACGTCGGGCTCGGGCGAAGCCGGGCCGATGCGCGCGCCCAGGCCCCCGCCGAAGGCGAAGTGCTCCAGGTTGAAACCCAGGTACACCGCCAGGCGCGCGCCGTTTGGCCAAGTGTAGTCGGGGCGGCGGGTGATGGGCGTGTAGCCGAAGCGCCCGTGGCCTGGCAGGGGGCCGTCGCCGTAGATGCTGGTGGTCATGCGCCGGCACCTTCGGAGGGCGACCAGGGCGCGGCCAGGCCGGCACGCACCAGCAGCCATTCGGCGCTGTCGTTCCACACGTCCATGCGCACGATCAGGCCGCGCTGCAGCACGTAGCGGTCCACATAGCGGTTGCCCTCGAACGGCGTGCCATCGGGCCAGGCGCCGTAGAGCGTGCCGGTGTTGTAGACCACGGCCTCTTCGTGCGTGGCGCCGGCCACCACGTCGGTGCTGCCGAACTTCTTTTTCACCCAGGCGTAGCGCGTGGCGTTGAAGGCGCTGCACTCGGCCGGCTGGCGCATGGGGCGCCCGCCCGTGAAGCGGATGGCCAGGCCGGGCGCGACGAAGCGGCTCGCGGCCACGGGGTCCGGAATCATCACCAGGCGCAGGAACTCTTCGACGATGGCGCCGGCGTCCTGGGTGGGGGGTGTATGTGCTTGCTGCTGCATGTTGGTGCTCCTGATCGCACCACCGGAGTGCGAAATGTTGCGCGGGCTGCCTCGGAATGGGGCGGAACGCGGTGAACTGTCTTTGGCTTTTGTTGTCAGCAAAGCGTGTGCCAGGTTGTCGACAATGACGTATCAATAAAGTTGCCAATAGATGTTGGTGTTTGTTGACATTGGCACGGTGCTTGCTGGTGGAGCCACCCGAGGCGGTCCGACACCCGCCCACCGATCCGTTCATTCCCGTCCACCCGCCACTGCAGGAGAACCGCCATGCCTTTCACCACCCGCCGCCGCTTTGCCGTCGCCACGCTCGCCACCGCTGCCTGGGCCGCCATGGGCGCCCTGGGCGCTGCCCATGCCGCCGAGCCCATCAAGGTCGGTCTGGTCACGGCGCTCTCGGGCCAGTCGGCATTGGCGGGGGACGCCATCACGCGCGGCCTGACCATTGCCATCGATGAGATCAACGCCAAGGGCGGCCTGCTTGGCGGCCGCAAGCTCGAACTGGTGCGCCGCGACGACGAGGCGAACCCCGCCAAGGGCGTGACGGCTGCGCGCGAACTGATCTACAAGGAAAAAGTGGCCGTGCTCTTCGGCGGGCTGGACACGCCGGTTTCCATCGCCATCGTGCAACTGGCCAACCAGGAAAAGGTGCCCTTCATGGGCCCGTGGGCCGCAGGTACGCCGGTGACCAAGAACGGCGCCAAGCCCAACTTCGCGTTCCGCGTCTCGGCCGTGGACGAGATCGTCGACCGCGGCATGCTGGCCTATGCGCAGAAGACCTTCAATGCCAAGAACCCCGGCATGATCCTGGTGAACAACCCCTGGGGCGAGTCCAACGAGAAGGGCCTGACCGCAGCCCTGGCCGCCAAGGGCATGAAGGCTGCCGGCATCGAGAAATTCGGCGACAGCGACGTGGACGTGGTGCCCCAGCTCACGCGCCTGAAGGCCGCCGGCGCCGATGCGCTGTTCCTGGTCGGCAACGTGGGCCCCTCGGCCCAGGTGGTCAAGTCGCTCGACCGCATGGGCTGGCAGGTGCCCATCGTCTCGCACTGGGGCCCTGCGGGCGGCCGTTTCACCGAGCTGGCCGGCCCCAACGCCAAGAACGTGCACTTCGTGCAGACCTACAGCTTCTTCGGCAAGCAGGGCCCGGTGGGCGAGAAGGTGCTGGCGGCCCTCAAGGCCAAGTACCCCGAGATCAAGGGCCCCGACAACATCACCCCCGCCGTGGGCGTGGCCAACGCCTACGACGCCATGCAGCTGGCGGCGCTGGCCATCGCCCAGGCCGGCAGCACCGACGGCGATGCCGTGCGCCAGGGCTTCTACAAGATCGGCAAGTACGAGGGCCTGATCAAGGGCTACGACAAGCCCTTCAGCGAAGCCAACCATGACGCACTGAGTGAGAACGACTACGTGTGGGCGCAGTTCATCGGCAATCGCATCCTGCCCGTGGGCCTCGAAAAGTAAGCGCGCCACGCCACGCTGTCCCGCGCCCAAGGCGGCGCGGGACGTTCCCTGCTCTTCCAATTTTTGAACACCACGATGCTCTTTCTCTCCGCCCTGATCAGCGGCATCGGCCTGGGCAGCATGTACGGGCTGATGGCGCTGGGCTTTCACGTCACCTTCGTCGTCTCCGGCACCGTGAACTTCGCCCAGGGCAGCTCCATGATGCTGGGCGCCGTGCTCACCTACGGCTTTGCCATGGTGCTGGGTTGGCCCATGGCGCTGGCCGTGCTGCTGGCGCTGCTGCTGTGCGCGCTCTACGGCCTGGCCGTGGAGTTCTTCGCCGTGCGCCCGTTCGCGCGCCGGGGCTCCGACGCCTGGCTCATGGCCACCGTGGCGCTGGGCATCGTGGTCGACAACCTGGCCATGTTCACCTTCGGCAAGGAGCCGCGCAGTCTGCCCTCGCCGCTGGCCCAGGCACCGATGACGCTGGGCGACATCGGCCTGGGCGTGTACCCGCTGCAGCTCCTCATCCCGGCCATCGGCCTGGTGCTGGCCGCCGTGCTGCATTTCGTGGCGCGGCGCACGCGCTGGGGCACGGCCATGCTGGCCGTGGTGCAGAACCGCGATGCGGCGCGGCTCATGGGCATCCCCATCGGGCGCGTGGTGTCGGCCGCGTTCGCGCTGTCGGCCGTATTCGCCGGCGTGGCCGGTGTGCTCATCGCACCGCTCGTGAACGTGCAGTCCGACATGGGCACGCTGTTCGGCCTCAAGGCCTTTGCGGTCGCCATCCTGGGCGGTATCGGCAGCGCCTGGGGCGTCATGGCCGCAGGCCTGCTGTTCGGTGTGGCCGAGGCGCTGATCACCTCCACGCTGGGCTCGGGCTACACGCAGATCCTCACTTTCTCGCTCGTCATCGTGGCGCTGGCCCTGCGGCCCAACGGGCTGTTCGGGCGTGCCCTGGTGCGCAAGGTATGAAGACCACTTTCCCCTCCATGCAGAACGCATCCTCCCTTCCTGCGTCCGCGCGCGGACTGGCCATGCCCACCCTGCTCGTGCTCACCGCACTGGGCGTGGCGGCGGGCCTGGCGCTGGCCACGCAGGTCAATGGCTACTACGTCTTCGTGCTGGCCAACGTGGCGCTGCTGGCGCTGGTGGGCATCGGTCTGAACGTGCTGCTCGGCCTGTCGGGCCAAGTCTCGTTTGGGCACGTGGGCTTCTACGCCATCGGCGCCTACGCCGTGGCCATTCTCACCACCAAGGCCGGCTGGAGCTTCTGGGCCGCCTGGCCGGTCGCTGCCGTGCTGGCCGGCGCCATGGGCGCGCTCCTCGCCTTGCCGGCACTGCGCGTCAAGGGACCGTACCTGGCCATGGTGACGATTGCCTTCGGCCTGATCGTGGAGCACAGCGCGGTGGAGATGCGCGAGCTCACCGGCGGGCAGAACGGCATCATGGGCATTGCCGCACCGGCACTGGGCATCGATGCCCTGCGGGGCGAGCGCGCCATCGCAGTGTTGGCCATCGTGGCCGTGGCGGTGGCGCTGCTGGCCTATGTGCGGCTCTCGCGTGGCGCCTGGGGCGCCGCGTTGCGCGCGGTGCGCGACTCCGAGACGGCGGCCGAGTCCATCGGCCTGAACCCGCTGGTCGTGAAGACCGTGGCGTTCGCCGTGTCGGCCCTGCTCGCGGGGCTGGCGGGTGGGCTGTATGCGCCGCTGTCGGGCTTCGTCACGCCGCACAGCTTTTCCTTCCTGCAGTCCATCCTGTTCGTGCTGGTGGTGATGATCGGCGGCGCGGGCAGCATCGCCGGGCCGCTGGTGGGCGCGGTCATCGTTGGCCTGCTGCCCGAGCTGCTGTCCAGCCTGGAGGAGTACCGCCTGCTGTTCTTCGGCGCGCTGCTGCTGGTGGTGCTGTGGGTGGCGCCGCAGGGCCTGGTAGGGCTGCTGGCGCGCCTGCACCGCAATGCGCCGGCCAGCGTGGATGCGGGCACCGCATCAGGCGCTGCCTTGCCAGCCCTGAAACCCGAGGGCAGCCGTGCGCTGAGCGCGCAAGGCCTGTCCATGGTGTTCGGCGGCGTGCGCGCGGTGAGCGAGCTGTCGTTCGCAGTGCGGCCCGGTGCCGTCACCAGCCTGATCGGGCCCAACGGCGCGGGCAAGAGCACGGTGCTCAACATGCTCAGCGGCTTCTACACCCCCACCAGCGGCGGCGCGCTGCTGGGCGCCGAGCCGCTGCAGGGCCGCGGTGCCTGGCGCATCGCGCGGGCCGGCGTGGCGCGCAGCTACCAGACCTCGCAGCTCTTCGGTTCGCTCAGCGTGCTCGACAACGTGGCCCTGGCGCTGGCACGCGGTGGCCTGGGCCCCTTGCTGGGCGATGGCCGCGTATGCTCGCCCGGTGCCCGGGACGAAGCGCGCGCGCTGCTGGCCTGGTGCGGCTACCGGGGCGCCGTGCAGGTGCCGGCAGCCGACCTGGCCCACGTGGACCGGCGCCTGGTGGAGATTGCCCGCGCACTGGCCCTGCGGCCCGAGGTGCTGCTGCTCGACGAGCCGGCCGCCGGCCTGTCTGCCGAGGACAAGGACCAACTCTCCGCCCTGCTGCGCCGCATTGCCGACCAGGGCGTGGGCGTGCTGCTGGTGGAGCACGACATGGCGCTGGTGATGGGCCTGTCGGACCATGTGGTGGTGATGGAGTCGGGCCGCCACCTGGCCGAGGGCTCGCCGGCCGAGGTGCAGGCCCACCCCGCCGTGCGCAAGGCCTACCTGGGCGATGGCGCAGGCGGTGCGGTGGCCGTGCACGCCGCCTCGGCACGCACCCTGCTGGCCGAGGCGCCCGAGGTACTGGGCGTGGGGCGGCTCACCACCGGCTATGGCGCCGAGCCTGTGCTGCACAACGTGGACCTGCGTGTGCGCCAGGGCGAGATGGTGGCGCTGCTGGGCGCCAACGGCGCGGGCAAGTCCACGCTGATGCGCACCCTGGCGGGCCTGCACCGGCCGCTGTCGGGCGGCATCCACATGGACGGCGTGGAGTTGGGCCCGCTGCGCGCCGAGCAGATCGTGGCGCGCGGCCTGGTGCTGGTGCCCGAGGGCCGCCAGGTGTTTCCCGAACTTTCGGTGCTCGACAACATCCGCCTGGGCGCCTTCCTCCACCCCGAGGGCCGCGAGGTCCGGGTGGAAGAGATGCTGCAGCGCTTTCCGCGCCTGCGCGAGCGCCTGCACCAGCGCGCCGGCCTGCTGTCGGGCGGCGAGCAGCAGATGCTGGCCATCGCCCGTGCCCTGATGAGCCGCCCGCGCGTGCTATTGCTCGACGAGCCCTCGCTGGGCCTGGCGCCCAAGGTCATCGAAGAGCTGTTCGCCTCGCTGGCGCGCCTGCGCGACGAATCCATGACCCTGGTGCTGGTGGACCAGATGGCGGCGCTGGCGCTGTCGCTGGCCGACCGGGCCTATGTGCTCGAAGGCGGGCGCGTGGTGGCCCAGGGCACGGCGGCGGAGATCGCCGCCAACGATGCCCTGACCCGGGCCTACCTCGGAGGGGGGCATTGAACGCCATGGACAACACCGCCATCAACCTGCCCGATGTCCTGGCCGAAGTCACTGCCGCGTTTGTTCGCTACGAGCATGCCCTGGTCCACAACGAAGTGGATGTGCTCGATGCGCTGTTCTGCCATAGCCCGCACACCGTGCGCTATGGCGCCACGGAATGCCTTTACGGCATCGATGCAATCCGCGCCTTCCGCAGCGGCCGTTCTGCGGCCGGCCTGGCGCGAACGCTGTGCAACACCACCCTCACCACCTACGGGCGCGACTTTGCCACCGCCAGCACCGAATTCACGCGCGAAGGCAGCGCGCGCACGGGCCGCCAGCAGCAGACCTGGGTGCGCATGCCCGGCCAGGGTTGGTGTGTTGTCGCAGCCCATGTATCGTTGATGGATTGACCGACAAACGACGGACCGACCGATACCCAGGAGACTTCTCGATGTTGCACAGCCTGCAAAGCCGCGGTGGCATGGTCACCGCCCCCCACCACCTGGCCGCACAGGCCGGCGCCGCCGTGCTGCGCGAGGGTGGCAACGCGGTCGAGGCCATGGTCGCGACAGCCGCCGCCATCGCCGTGGTCTATCCGCACATGAACGGCCTGGGCGGCGATGGCTTCTGGCTCATCCACACGCCTGGCACGGCGGCACCGGTAGCGGTGCGCGCCTGCGGTGGCGCGGCCCAGGCGGCGGACGCGGCCTTCTACCAGGCGCACGGCGACGCGGCCATCCCCACGCGCGGACCGCGCGCGGCGCTCACCGTGGCAGGTGCCGTCGGCGGTTGGGCCGAGGCGTTGGAAGTGGCGCGCGCCTGGGGCGGCAAGCCCTTGCCGCTGGCGCGCCTGCTCGAAGACGCCATCCGCCATGCGCGCGAGGGCATGCCCATCACCACCTCCCAGGTCGAGCTGACCCGCACCAAGTGGGCCGAGCTTGAACATGTGCCCGGCTTTGCCGCCGCCTTCGCGCCCGAGGGGCAACCGCAGCGGGGCGACACCTTGCGCCAGCCGCGCATCGCCGCCACCTTGCAGCGCCTGGCCGAGGCCGGGCTGCACGACTTCTACCGCGGCGACCTGGCGCGCAGCATGGCGCGCGACCTGCAGGCCCTGGGCAGCCCGCTGGCGCTGGCCGACCTGGAGGGCTGGCACGCGCAGCGGGTGGCAGCGCTGGAAGTGCAGCTGTCGGCGGGCCGCGTTTTCAACCAGCCGCCGCCCACGCAGGGCGTGTCCTCGCTGGCCATCCTGGGCCTGTTCGACCGCCTGGGCGTGGGCCAGGCCGAGGGCTTCGACCACGTGCACGGCCTGGTGGAATCCACCAAGCGCGCCTTCGCCTGGCGCAACAAGCATGTGGGCGATCCGGCCTTCATGCGTGCCGACCCGGTGGCCTTCCTGCAGGCCGCCGCGCTCGACGCCGAGGCCGCGCGCATCGACAAGGCCCGCGCCGCGCCCTGGCCGGAGCCCACGGAGCCCGGCGACACGGTGTGGATGGGTGCTGCCGATGCCCAGGGCAATGTCGTCAGCTACATCCAGAGCATCTACTGGGAGTTCGGCAGCGGCATCGTGCTGCCCGAGACAGGCCTGCACTGGCAGAACCGCGGCGCCTCGTTCACGCTCGGCGCCGGGCCCAACCAACTGGCCCCGGGGCGCCTGCCGTTCCACACCCTCAACCCGGCATTGGCGCACCTCAAAGACGGCCGCGTGCTGGCCTACGGCACCATGGGCGGCGAGGGCCAGCCGCAGACGCAGGCGGCGGTGTTCACGCGCCACGTGCTCTTCGGCCAGGACATGCAGGCGGCGGTGACCGCGCCGCGCTGGCTGCTGGGCCGCACCTGGGGCGACCACTCCACCAACCTCAAGCTCGAATCGCGCGCGGACCCGGCCCTGGTGGACCGGCTGCGCGCCGCCGGCCACGACGTGCAGGTGGTGGGCGCCTTCGAGGACATGATGGGCCATGCAGGGGCGGTGGCGTTCCACCCCGACGGGCGCATCGAGGGCGCGACCGACCCGCGCGCCGACGGGGTCTGCGCGGCCGTTTAGGCCGTATTGCCTCAGCGCGGCGCCAGGATCGCCATGGTGATGCGCGACACGCAGGTCATCTCGCCGGCGTCGTTGACCATGTCGATCTGCCACACATGCGTGGTGCGGCCGATGTGCACCGGGCGTGCCGTGCCCGTCACCCAGCCGCTCTGGGTGGAGCGCAGGTGGTTGGCGTTGATATCGAGGCCCACGGCGCGGTAGCCCTCGGGGCAGGAGTGGGCAGCGCCCACCGAGCCCAGGGTTTCGGCCAGCACCACGCTCACGCCGCCGTGCAGCAGGCCGTAGGGCTGGTGGGTGCGCTCGTCCACGGGCACGCGGCCGCGCACGAAGTCGTCGCCGACTTCCAGGAACTCGATCCCCAGGTGCGGCACGGCGGTGCGCAGGCTGTGGTGGGTGAGCGATTCGACGGTGATGGGTTTCTTCCAGATGGCAGGCATCGTTGATCTCTTCTCTCGCAGAGGGCGCCGTCAGGCGCCCGTCGGGTTGGCAACACGCCATTGTGCTTCGGTTCGGCGACCTGGGCTGCGGGTTGCGTCGCCAGCGGGTCGGCTCGCCAGCGCGCTACCATGGCCGCATTCCCGTCGACTTTCCACCCGTCCCATGCAGCACCTGCCCTCTTGCCCCTCCTGCCGCCAGCCCATGGAAGCGCACCAGTTCGCCACCAACCAGGGAGGCATGCAGACGCTCGACCTGTGCTTTGCCTGCCAGGGCATCTGGTTCGACCGGCACGAGAACCTCAAGCTTGCGCCTGCGGCCGTGGTGGAACTGTTCAGGCTGCTGCACGAGCACCGGACGGACGAGCGGCGCCCGTTGCAGAACAGCCTGGCCTGCCCGCGCTGCGTGCGCCCGCTGGCGCACGGCTTCGACCTGGTGCGCAGCGGCCGCTATGTGCTCTACCGCTGCGCCAGCCAGCATGGCCGCTTCAGCACCTTCTCGTCCTTCATGGTGGAGAAGGGCTTCGTGCGCCACATGACCAAGCCCGAGGTGGCCGACCTCGCCAAGCGCGTGGGTGCCATCTACTGCACGGGCTGCGGCTCGCCGGTGGATATCCGCAAGGACCACGCCTGCCCCTACTGCCGCGCTGCGTTCTCGCTGATCGACCCCGAGGCCGTGAAAAGCGCGCTGGAGGGCTATGCCCAGGCCGGTCAGCGCGCCGCCCAACTGCACCCGCCCCAGCGCACCGACCTGGCGGACGCACTGGTGTCGCTGGAGCGCGACCGCACGCGCGCCGAGCGCGAGCGGCAGAAAGAGCGCTTCACCAGCGCCAATGCGTCCGACGCAGGCGTCACCGGCGATCTGCTCGTGGCCGGGGTGGCCCTCGTCTGGGGCATGCTGAGTTCTTAGAGCGGCTCACAAAACTCTTCTGGCGTCGTTGCTGCGTCTTGTCGTACTGCTCGTACTGCTCGTACTGCCTGCGACGCAGCGCCTGGCCAGAACCGCTTCGCTGGGTTTTGTTGGCCGCTCTTAGGCCAGGCTTTTCAGTCCCAGGGCCGCAGCGCGGTCCGGTGCGGCGCGGCAGCGAGCGCGCCCATGCGCCCGGTGAGCTGCCCCACGATGGCCGCCTGCAGCGGTGGCAGGTGCCGCGCCAACTGCAGCACGCCCTGGCGCAGCAGGCGTGGCACGGGCCGGGCATCGGTGTACAGGCGCACGAGGGCGTTCGTGCCCTGGTACATCGGCCAGGCATTGCGGTGGTGCGCGCTGGCATAGCGGGCCAGGGCCGCGCCATGGCCCGGGTCGTGGCCCTGGTGGCGGCCTGCCACAAGCGCCGCGACCAGGCGCTCCACCCCTGCCAGCCCGAGGTTGAAGCCATGGGCCGTCACCGGGTGCATGCCCACGGCGGCGTCGCCCAGCAGCGCGCAGCGCGGCCCGGCAAAGCGCGGGGCGTACACGCCGACCAGCGGGTAGGCATGGCGCTCGCCGTCCAGTGCCATGGGCCCCAGCCGCTGCTGGAACTGGGCCTGCACCCGTGCGGCGAAGGCCTCGGGCGGCAGGGCCATCAGGGCCGCGGCATCGGCGGCCCCGGCCGTGACCACCACCGAGCACACGGGCTGGCCGTCCGTTGTGTCGGGCAGGGGCAGGATGGCGAGCGTGCGCTCGTAGCCAAAGCATTCGTGGGCCGTGCCGCCGTGCGGCAGGGCATGGCGCATGCGGCAGACGATGACCGTGCGGCCGAAGTCGGTGATGTCCGCGCCGATGCCCAATTGGCGGCGCGTGGCCGAAAAGCGGCTGTCGGCCGCCACCAGCAGGGGTGCGCGCAGCTGCAGCGTCTGCGAGGCGCCCGTGCCTTCGGCCGGCGCCAGCGTGCAATCAAGTTCGGCATGCTCGGCCCCGGTGGCGACCCGTTGCACCTGCGCGCCGCTGAGGATGCGCACGTCCGCCATGCGCGCGGCCACCGCATGGGCCGTGCGCCGCAGCGCATGGTTGGAGACGATGGCACCCAGCGCCTGCGTGCCGCCGGTGTGCAGCCGCAGGGGGCCGTGGCGACCCAGGGGGCCGTCGTGCACCTGGGCCTCGCGGATCGTGCCGCGTTCGTGCGCCTGCAGGCCGGCCCAGGTGCCCAGGCGCTGCAGGGTGGCCACGCTGGGGTGGGTGAGCGCGATCTCGCGGCCGTCGGGTGCTGGGTCGGCCAGTGCCGCCTCGGGCTGCTGCTCCACCACCGTGGTGCCGAAGCCGGCCTGCGCCAGGGCAATGGCGAGCGAAAGCCCGGCGGGGCCGCCGCCCACGATGAGAACGTCACTTCGGGAAGAAGCCATGGCAAGAGGGTATGGGCGCACCCGCTGTGGGTGCGTGCCCATTGTGCTGCCCCCGTGCCAGCAAGGGCTTTGCCCTGGGTCAAGCCTTGCGCGACTTGCTGGCTGCCTTGGCCGGCTTTATCTTCTTGCCAGCACCCGGTTTGCCGCCGCCGCGCAGGTGCAGCACCCAGGCCACCAGCAGCCACAGGAAGGACAGCGGCACGGAATACGCCGCCACAGCGGCCATGGACAGCGGCGGCGCCGTAATGGAGCGCGGGTTGGCGATGGTCTGCAGCAGCCGGCGCGTGCCGTCGCCCAGCGCCGGCGTGCCCTGCACACCGCCCGTGCGCGACATGCGCGCGGCCATGAAGAGCATGAACTCCATGAGCAGCGCACCGATCAGGAAACAGGCCACCAGGGCCAGCAGTTGCAGGAAGGCGCGCCGATCGCCTCGGGCGAGAAAGACAATGGCGGACAGCACGACCAGGGCGAGCAACACCCAGACCAGGATGGGCCAGGCGGACATGAGCAGGGACATCGGGAATTCGGGTCGGCAGGAACAGGCTGCCGATCATAGGCCTGGCACCCGGGGCGGTATCAGCCCTGTATGAAATCCGCCACGGCGCGCAGCACCGCGTCGTCCTGCAGCAGCTTGCGATGGCCCAGCCCATCGGTGGCCAGCAGCTGCGCGCCCGCGATGTGGTCGCGGTAGGCCTCGCCATCGGCAAAGCGGTTGATGCGGTCGCCCCGGTCGTGCACCACCAGCGTGGGCTGGGCGATGCGCGGCCCCACGGCCTGGGGTTCGAACTGGGGCATGAGGATGCCTTCGCGCGCTTCGATGTGCCGCTCCATGGCGGCGCGCGTGGTCTCGGTCAGGCCGAACACCTGTGCGAACAGCCGGGTGTACTCACGCGGCGACGCGGGCGGCGCCAGCAGCACCAGCCGGGCGGCCGGCAGGCCCCGGCTGGCGGCATGGGCCGCCGCATTCGCCGCCAGCGAATGGGCGACCACGGCGGCCAGCGTGCCCCCCCGCGCCTGCAGACGCGCCGTGGCGTATTCGATGGCGCGGGCGAACTGCGGCAGGTTGCTCACCCGTCCGCGGCTGCCGCCGTGGGCGGGCAGGTCCACCAGCACCGGGCGCATGCCGCGCGCGGCCAGGGCGTCTGCCAGGGGCAGCATGTGCCGCGCATGCCCGCCCCAGCCATGGGACAGCAGCACCACGGGGCCGTCGGTGGGCAGGTCGCTGCGGGTATAGAGCGTGATCTCGGCATCCTCGAAGGGCCAGCGCTCCGCTTGCCAGCCTGCGGCGGGCAGTGCCTGTTGGCCGCTCTTGCGCAAGGGCAGGGGCGTGCCGAAGAGGCGGTAGGCGCTGCGCACGGCAAGCCGGGGCCACAGGCGCTGCGCCGTGCCCAGCGCCAGGCGCACCAGGCGCATGCCGGCATGCGCGCCGTAGAAGTTCGAGGTGGCCTGTACGGCAGTGGACTGGCTCATGGTGGGGCTCCGAAAGCGATGGACGGGGGTGAAGCGGGCGGCGGCGGGTCAGTAGAAGACCCAGTCACGGTTGTTGCGCGGAAGGCCGGCGAGTGCCTTGCGCAGCACATGGATGGCGCCTGCGATGGCGGCCGCGGCCGCAATGCCACAAAGGATCAATATGGTGGTTGTCTTTCTTCGCACGACTGTGCGAAATTTGGGCGAACAAGAACAAGGGTTGCCATGGCGTATGCCCGGGTGTCAGGCGGTCTGGTAACTCTTGACGAGGCGCGCCCAGGACGCCTCGGTGCGGTGCACTGCCTGCGGATCGCGCAGGAAGCGGACATCGTGCAACAGGCCCATCATCAGGGCGTAGATCTCCGCGACCAACTGGTCGGCCGGGGTGTCACCAGGCAGGTGCCCGGCCTCGGTGGCCTGCAGCACGGTGCGGCGCAGCGCGGCTCGCCAGCGCGTGATCTCGGAGTGCAGCAGGTCGCGCAGCTCGCCGGTGCGGTCGTCGAGCTCGAAGGCCCCGGCGATGTAGATGCAGCCCGTGAAGGCCTCCACATCGCGGGTGCGAGCGATCCAGCGGCGCACGATTTCGTGCAGGCGCGGCAGGCCCTTGGGCTGCTGCATGGCGGGCACGAACACCTGGGCCAGGAAGCTGCGACCGTACTCTTCGATCACGGCCTTCTGCAGCGCCTCGCGCGAGCCGGCGCGCGAAAACACGCCGCTCTTGGACAGGCCCACCCGGTCGGCCACGGCCTGCAGGGTGATCGATTCCAGCCCGTCTGCCGCAGCGACATCCAGCGCGGCCCCGATGATGGCGGCGCGTGTGAGTTCTGCTTTCTGGGTCTTGGCGTCCATGGCCGCAATTTAGCACAACTGTGCTAAAAAAGACGCACCTGTTCCGGCATGGCCCTGCCGGCAGCGCGAGTTTTTCCTACGGCGTGTTCCCCGCAGGGGCAGTAGAGTGGGTCTTTTGTAACCGCCAAAGGACCAACCATGCGCGTGGACATCTACCGTCGGGCCGAAGCTGAGGGCCGTTTCTCCCACCTGGCCGTGCCGGAAGGAAAGCGGATTCCGGAGGAAGCGACGAACACGGATTGGGACACCGAGGTGAAAGGCCAGGACCTGGACGAAGATGCCGAGCGCTGGGACCCCTACGGAATCGTCAAGCCCGGGGCCCAGCTCAAGGAGAAGGGCTACGCGATCACGGGCCTGCACGAGCCGGAAGGTGCCTGACCCCGGCCCTTGCGCAGCCGGATGACCGGCGCCAGGCCAGGAGGCCAGCCGCAGGAGTGCGGGGTCTCTATGGCCCATGACCGGGAGGGTTTGTCAATCCGGTGACGGCGCCGTATGGCACGCCTGCGCCAGCACTGGTACGCTGCGTCGCCATGGAGACAAACAACACCCCCCCGTTCATTCCCCAGATCCGTCTGTACCAGGACTGGCTGCGCGAGCAGCGCGGCCTGGCCTTCGACAACTACGACGCGCTGTGGCGCTGGTCCACCACCGAGCTCGACGCCTTCTGGCACAGCGTCTGGGACTACTTCGAGATCGAGTCGCCCAAGCCCCCCACCGTGGCGTTGGCGAAGAACACCATGCCCGGGGCCGAGTGGTTCCCGGGCGTGCAGCTCAACTACGCGCGCCAGGCGCTGCGCCATGTGCAGGCGGCCCATGCCGCCGGCCTGCCGGCCATCGTCAGCCGCAACGAAAAAGGGCAGCACCGCGAGCTGGCCTGGCCCGAGCTGCACCGCCAGGTGGCCTCGCTGGCGCTGCACCTGAAGGCCCAGGGCGTGCAGCCCGGCGACCGCGTGGCCGCCTACCTGCCCAACATCCCCGAGGCCATGGTGGCCCTGCTGGCCACGGTGAGCATCGGCGCCGTGTGGAGCATCTGCGCGCCCGACATGGGCACGAACGCGGTGCTCGACCGCTTCCGCCAGATCGAGCCCAAGGTGCTGATCGGCGTGGACGGCATCACCTACGGCGGGCGCGACCACGACCGCACGGGCGTGCTCACCGAGCTGCGCGCAGCGCTGCCCAGCGTGCAGCACGCCATCCTGGTGCCCAACCTCGATGCGGCGGCCACGCTGCCCGGCTGGTCCGACTGGGCGGCCGACGTGGCCGCCAACGGCGCGGCGGTCGACGCCTTCGAACCGGCGTGGATGCCCTTCGACCACCCGCTGTGGATCGTCTACTCCAGCGGCACCACGGGCCTGCCCAAGCCCATCGTGCACGGCCACGGCGGCATGGTGCTGGTGGCGCTGCAGCTCAAGGTGCTGCACAACGACATCGGCTGCAGCTACGAGGCCAACAGCTTCGGCGAGCGCTACCACTGGTACAGCTCCACCGGCTGGGTGATGTGGAACGCCCAGGCCAGCGGCCTGCTGTCGGGCACCACCTGCGTGATCTACGACGGCAATCCCGGCGGCAGCAAGGACAGGCCCGACTGGGGCACGCTGTGGCGCTTTGCGGCCGAGACGGGTGTGACGTTTTTCGGTGCAGGCGCTGCCTTTTTTGCCAACTGTATGAAGTCGGGGTTGGACATCGCTGCCTGCGGCGACCTCTCGCGCGTGCGCGCCCTGGGCACCACAGGGTCGCCGCTCTCGCCCGAGGTGCAGGCCTGGGGCACGGCGCAGTTCGCGCGCATAGGCACGCCCGACATCTGGTGGAACAACATCTCGGGCGGCACGGACTTCTGCGGCGCCTTCATCGGCGGCCACCGCGAGATGCCCCAGGTGCCCGGAGAGATGCAGTGCCGCATGCTGGGCGCCGCGGTGGAATCGTGGAACGCCCAGGGCGAGCCGGTGAAGGACGAGGTGGGCGAACTGGTCTGCGTGCAGCCCATCCCTTCCATGCCGCTGTACCTGCTGAACGACCCGAAAGGCGAACGCTACCTCTCCAGCTACTTCGACATGTACCCGCCGGGCCATGGCCGCCGGCCCGGCGGCGGCGACACCGGGCCCGAGGCCGGCGCCGTCTGGCGCCATGGCGACTGGCTCAGGATAGATGGTGCCAGCGGCGGCTGCATCATCTACGGCCGATCCGACGCCACCATCAACCGCCACGGCCTGCGCATGGGCACGAGCGAGATCTACAGCGCGGTGGAGGCCCTGCCCGAGGTGCTCGACAGCATGGTGGTCGACCTCGAGTACCTGGGCCGCGAGAGCTACATGCCGCTGTTCGTGGTGCTGCGCGAGGGCGTGGCGCTCGACGAGGCCGTGCGCCAGCGCCTGAATGTCGCCGTGCGCACCGCGCTGAGCCCGCGCTTCGTGCCCGACGACATCTTCCAGGTGCCCGAGATCCCGCGCACCCTGAGTGGCAAGAAACAGGAGCTGCCCATCAAGAAGCTGCTGCTGGGCCAGCCCATCGAGAAGGTCGTCAACAAGGACGCCATGGCCAACCCAGGCTGCCTGGACTGGTATGTGGCGTTTGCCAACCAGCGGGCTGCCAAGGCGGCAGCGCAAGGCTGAGCAAGGCTCTCGGCCTGCAAAGCGGGCGCGCCCGAAGCCAGTGCCCCGTGCAAGGGCCGCCCCGCCGCACCGGGGGCGTCCCCCTTCAGGGGGATGCTGCGAAGCAGCTCAGGGGGTCAGTCAAGCTTTGCGCCCGACTGCCTGATCAAACGCTCCCACACCGGCCGCTCCTTCATGTACGCGGCCTTGAACTCGGCCGGCGAGCTGGCCTTGGCCTCGAAGCCCATGCCCGCAATGCGCTGTGCCACATCGGGCAGCTGCACGGCCTTGCGCACCTCGGCCGCCAGGCGCTCCAGAATGGCCGGTGGCGTGCCCGCTGGCGCAGCAAAGGCCAGCCAGCCAGCCACGCGGTAAGCCTCGTCGTTCATGCCCTGCTCGGCCAGCGTGGGCACATTGGGCAGGATGCCCATGCGCCGCTCACCGGTCACGCCCAGCGCCTTGAGCTTGCCGGCGTCGATGTGCGGCTTGGCCACCAGCGCGCTGGCGTAGGCCATCTGGATCTGGCCGCCGATCAGGTCCTGCACCATGGGCGCTTCGCCCCGGTAGGCCACATGGCTCATGTCGGCGTTCTGGGTGAGGCTCATGTAGGCGCCCGCCAGGTGCGGGTAGGCGC
Source organism: Acidovorax sp. (assembly GCF_034519795.1). Taxonomy (GTDB): domain Bacteria; phylum Pseudomonadota; class Gammaproteobacteria; order Burkholderiales; family Burkholderiaceae_C; genus Acidovorax. Next base: position 541,629 of record NZ_JAXHOB010000014.1, on the reverse strand, counting down.
CCGTGCCGTAGGAACCATAGGCCACCTTGCCCTTGTTGGCGGCGGCGTACTTGAGCAGCTCGGGGCCGGTGGCCACGGGCACACTGGGGTGGGCCACCAGCACCAGCGGGGCGATGGCGATCTGGTAGATCAGCGCCAGGTCGCGCTGCGGGTCGTAGGGCAGCTTTTCGTAGAGGAACTGGTTGGTCAGCAGCGAGTTGCTCAGGCCCAGCACGATGGTGTAGCCATCGGGCGCTGCCTTGGCCACGGCATCGGTGCCGATGATGCCGGCCGCGCCTGGCTTGTTGTCGATGACCAGGGGCTGGCCCAGGCCGGGCGCCATCTTCTCGGCGAGCACGCGGGCCAGCACGTCGGTGGCGCCGCCCGGTGCGAAGGGCACGATCACCTTGATCGGCTTGGTGGGGTAGGCTGGCTGCTGCGCCAGCGCGGCCATGCCGGTGAGGGTGCCGATGGCCAGAGCGGCTGCGCCGAGCCAGGTGCGCCGTTGAAGGGTTGAAAAGCTTGGCATGGTTTTGTCTCCTGGAGTAGTTGTTGGCGATGCGGTGTGAAGGGATCGGTCAGGTTGCGGGGGGCGACAGCGCCACCTGCACCTTGACGGGCAGGGGCTCCAGCACCTGGCGCAGGCGCTCCAGCAGTGCCTGCGAGCCTGCGGCGGCGGCATCGACGGCGACACGCACGGCGCTCTCGCCCTCGGCCTGCACGGTGGGGCGTTCGGCTACGCTGAGCTCGGTGCACAGGCTGTCCACCAGCGCCTGCACGGTCTGGCAGGCGGCCTTCTGGCGCAGGGCGGGCTTGTAGATCTTGCCCACGTTGGTCACGGGCATGGTGTCCAGCACAGTGATGCGGCGCGGCCGGGCCACGGCCTCGTCCACGCCTGCGCTGGCGAAGTCGAGCAGCTCGGCCTCGCTGGCCTGCTGGCCTGGCACCAGCGTGGCGAACACCACGGGCAGCTCGCCCGCATAGGCATCGGGTGCCCCCACGGCGGCGCACAGCTGCACGGCGGGGTGGGCGCCCAGGGCATCCTCGATCACCTTGGGGTCGATGTTGTGGCCGCTGCGGATGATGAGGTCCTTGGAGCGCCCGCTCAGGTGCAGCCGGCCCTCGGCATCGACGAACCCCAGGTCGCCCGTGGCCAGCCAGCCATCGGGCGTGAAGGCCCGGGCCGTGTCGGCCGCATCGAGGAAGCCCGAGAACAGGTTAGGCGAATGGAACAGCACCATGCCCGGCTCGCCGGGCGGCATCTCCTGGTCCGAGGCATTGCCGTGCGCATCGAGCGCCACGATGCGCAGCCGCGTGTAGGGCAGGCGCCAGCCCACGCAGCCTGCGGGCGCGTCCACGCCGGGCGGTGTGATGGTGGAGATGCCGGCCATCTCGGTCATGCCCAAGCTCTCGTGCACCTGCAGGCCGAACAGGCGCGCAAAGCGCGCTGCGAGCTCGGGCGCCAGCACGGCCGCACCCGTGCGGCAGTAGCGCAGGGCCGAGATGTCGGCCCCGTCCAGCGGCACATTGGCCAGTGCCGCCAGCACCGTGGGCACGGCCGACAGGTAGGTGCAGCGGTAGCGCTCGGCCAGGCGCCAGTAGTTGGCGATCACCTGGCGGTTGCGGAACAACCCGGCGGTCGGGATGATGGTCTCCACCCCGGCTGAGAGCGCGGCCAGCGCGCCCGGCAGCACACCCGCCACGTGGAACAGCGGGTAGCCGTTGATGCCCGCGTCTTCGGGCCGCATGCCCTGCATCTGCACGCAGGCCCAGGCCGTGAACACCTGCGCCCCGTGGCTGTGGCGCGCGAGCTTGGGCGCCCCCGTGGTGCCGCCGGTGTGGAAGTAGGCGGCGATGTCGCCGGCCACGATGCGCCGCCCGCTCACCAGCCTGTCGTCGGGCTGGGCGCTGCGGCTGGCAAAGTCGATCACGCCCTCAGGCAGGGGGCCGGCGGCGCCGGGGGCCTCGCCGTGCGGTGCCACGCGCAGCACGGTGCGCAGCGTGGGCACCTGGCTGCGCAGGCCCATGGCCTTGGTCCAGAAGCCCGAGTCGCCGTCCTCGCCATAGGCGATCAGCACCTTGGCACGGGCCAGGCGCATCATGGACGCGAGCTTTTCGGGCGTGAGCAGCGGGTTGAGCGGCTGCACGATGCCGGCCGCCTCGCCACCCCACAGCGCCAGGTGGTATTCCAGGCAGCCGGGCAGCAGCACCGCCACGGCATCCCCAGGTTCCACGCCCAGGTCGTGCAGCAGGTTGGCCGTCTGGTGGATGCCGGCCAGCAGCTGCGCGTACGAGCAGCGCACGGGCTCGTCCGCCGGGTCGGCGGTGGGCAGAAAGCTCAGTGCCGTCTTGTCGCCAAAGGCATGGGCCGAATTGCAGAAAATTTCGTAGGTGCTCTGCACCGGCAGCGCCTGGGCCAGCGGCAACGCCTCCAGGCGCTCCACGTCCTGCAGGCTGCGCACCGGGAACGCCGGAGCGAAAGGGGCCGACAAGGGCGGGCGCTGGTGCGGGGTCCCGGTGGCGGTCGTCATGCGCAGGCCCCCCAGCCCGTGGCGACAAGGGTGGGGCAGGGCGACTGTGCGCTCCCGGCTGTGTGCATGGTGTTGTCTCCTGGCAAATCGGGTCCATCCTGAAAAACAGGTGGAGAGGCCATTGTTGGTGCGCGCCGATTTTTTGACAATCCTATAAATTCATGGACACACTGTTCAAAGAATTCATACAGCCAATGGCGTCTTTGCGAGGCGCCTGCGCCTGGGGCCTTGCGCCGAAATCCCGCAAGTAGGGGCCGCCTGCCGATGCCACCGCTTGCGGGCGGGTGATGTGCCTACAGGAGCCGGCGCCCATGGCCGCCCATAATGTGGCGTCACCACTTCCCCTGGCGCGACCCGACATGACCACTCCCCAACCCCATCCCAAGCGTTTTTCGATGATCCGCGAGTTCCACCTGGCCGACTGGTTCACGCTGGGCAACGCGGTGTGCGGCGTCGGTGCGCTGTTCTCGGCCATGACCTACCTGGCAACCGGGGATGTGCTGCATGTCTACTTTGCCGCTGCCCTGGTGCTGGCGGCCCTGATCTTCGACGTGCTGGACGGCCGCATCGCGCGCTGGCGCCAGAAGAGCTCGGCCATGGGGCGCGAGCTCGATTCGCTGGCCGACGTGATCTCGTTCGGCGTGGCTCCCGCCATCATGGCCTACGGCTGCGGCATGCAGGGCCTGTATGACCGGGTGGTGCTGGCCTACTTCGTGGCCTGCGGCGTCTCGCGCCTGGCACGCTACAACGTCACGGCCGAAACGCTCTCGGGCGACGACGGCAAGGTCCGGTACTTCGAGGGCACGCCCATCCCCACCTCCATCGTGCTCGTGGCCTTGCTGGCCCTGGCCGGCTACATGGGCGCGCTGGGCGAGAACCTGTGGTTCGGCAAGGTGCTGGTTGGCGGCTTCACGCTGCATCCGCTGGTGCTGCTGTTTGCGGTTTCGGGTTCCTTGATGATCAGTCGCATCCGTATTCCAAAATTCTGAAGTGGGACGTGCCCTGAATTCTCAGGCTGTCGCGGGTTTGCGATTCACCAGCACGATGCCCGCCGCCACCAAGGCCAGGGCCACCACCAGCCCCGTGGTCACTGGCTCGCCCAGCCACCAGGCGCCGAACAGCAGCGCGAAGACCGGCGTCAGGAACACGAACACCGAGATGCGCGTGGCCGGGTAGTGGGCCAGCATCCACATCCAGGCCAGGTAGCTCACGAAGGCGCCCACCAGGGCCTGCACCAGCAGCGAACCCCAGGCGAAGGCGCTGAAGTGCCAGGTCCAGGTCTCGCCCAGCGCCAGGGACAAGAGGGGCAGCACGGCGGCGCTCACGCCCACCTGGTAGAGCAGCTGCTTGGCCGGTGCCACGCGCGTGAGCGGCGTGGTGCGGATGACCACCGTGGTCAGTGCCCACATCAGGCCGGCGGCCACCCCCAGCAGGTCGCCGAGCCAGGCCTGGGGCATGGCGGCGTTGGCCGGGCCCACCATGCCGTCGCCCAGTGCCAGACCCACGCCCACGAAGGCCGCGGCCAGGCCCAGCCATTGCCAGCCGCGCAGCCGCTCGCTGGGGATGAAATGCGGCAGCAGCAGCGCCACCCAGAACGGCGCACCGTACAGGAACACCGTGAGCCGCGAGGCGCTGGTGTACTGCAGGCCGACATAGATGCAGGCGAACTCGCCTGCGAACAGGGTGCCTGCCAGCAGCCCGGCGCGCAGCGCGCCTGCGGGCTCGCTGCGGCTGGACAGGGGCACGCCGCGCCACAGGCACCAGGCAGTCACGGCCAGCGCCGCCAGCACGAAGCGCACGAAGGCCTGGAACACCGGGGCCACTTCGGCCACGGTGGCCTTCACCAGCACCTGCTGGAAGCCCCAGAACATGCAGCAGGCGAGCAACAGGCCGACGGCCAGGGAGTCGAGATGGGTTTTGCGGGCAATAGTGGGCATCGGCCGATTATGGAAGGGGTGTGCCAGGGCTGCCGGGAACGCCTGAAACGTTGCGAGACAGGGCCTGTGTGGGCCCACGGTACACTTTGCGGCTGGCGATACCGGCTTTCGGGCGCTTTCTTCACCCCACTCCGTTGACATGGCCTTTTCCACGGCGGCCCAGGTCCGCACCCGCTTCGATCTCAAGAGCGCATCGCTGTCCGTGGTGGCGGTGCTGCTCAAGACCACCGATGCCGCACAGTTCGCCGCCGAACTGGCCGAGCGCGTGGCCGACGCCCCGGGCTTTTTCGACAACGACCCGGTGCTGATCGACCTGGCCCTGGTGCGCGAGGCCGAGGAGGCCATCGATTTTGCCGCCATCGTCGCCGTGCTGCGCGAGCACCGCACCCTGCCCGTGGCGGTGCGCGGCGGCAGCGATGCCCAGATGGAGGCCGCCCGCGCCGTGGGCCTGGCAGCCGTGCCCGATGCGCCGCCGGCCCGGGCCGAGGCCGCAGCCCCTGCGGTTGAGCCCGAACCGGAGTCCGAGGCGCAGGCCCCGGTGCAGGAAGTCATCCGCGAGGTGGTGCACGAGGTCGAGGTGGTGCGCGAAGTGCCCGTGGCCAGGCCCGGCACCATGGTCATCGACAAGCCGCTGCGCTCGGGCCAGCAGGTCTATGCGCGCGGTGCCGACCTGGTGGTGCTGGCCATGGTCAGCTTCGGTGCCGAGGTGATCGCCGACGGCAACATCCACGTGTACGCCCCGCTGCGCGGGCGCGCCATCGCCGGCGCGCGCGGCAACACCGAGGCGCGCATCTTTTCCACCTGCATGGAGCCGCAACTGGTGTCCATTGCAGGCATCTACCGCACGACGGAGACCGCACTGCCCGACGACGTCGCGGGCAGGCCGGCCCAGGTGCGCCTGGAGGGCGAGAAGCTCTTCATCGAGCCGCTGCGCAATCCCGTTCGTATCAACCCCAGAGAGATCCAATAATCCATGGCCAAAATCGTCGTCGTGACCTCCGGCAAGGGTGGTGTGGGCAAGACCACCACCAGCGCCAGTTTTGCCACCGGGCTCGCCCTGCGCGGCCACAAGACCGCCGTGATCGACTTCGACGTCGGCCTGCGCAACCTGGACCTCATCATGGGCTGCGAGCGCCGCGTGGTGTACGACCTCATCAACGTGATCCAGGGCGAGGCCAACCTGAACCAGGCCCTCATCAAGGACAAGCAGTGCGAGAACCTGTTCGTGCTGGCCGCCAGCCAGACACGTGACAAGGACGCCCTCAAGCAGGACGGCGTGGAGAAGATCCTCAAGGACCTGGCCGAGATGGGCTTCGAGTACATCGTCTGCGATTCGCCCGCCGGCATCGAAAGCGGCGCACTCATGGCCATGCACTTTGCCGACGAGGCCTTGCTGGTGACCAACCCCGAGGTCTCCTCTGTGCGCGACTCCGACCGCATCCTGGGCATGCTGGGCAGCAAGACCAAACGCGCCATCGAGGGCGGCGAGCCGATCAAGGAGCACCTGCTCATCACACGCTACAACCCGAGCCGGGTCGAAGACGGGCAGATGCTCTCGCTCGAAGACATCCAGGACATCCTGCGCATCAAGCTGATCGGCGTGATCCCCGAGTCCGAGGTGGTGCTGCAGTCGTCCAACCAGGGCACGCCCGCCATCCATGCCCAGGGCACGGATGTCTCGGAAGCCTACAAGGACGTGATCGACCGTTTCCTCGGCCAGACCGACAAGCCCCTGCGCTTCATCGACGCGGAGAAGCCGGGCTTCTTCAAACGCCTGTTCGGGAGCAAGTAAGCCATGGCATCGTTTCTCTCCTTCCTGCTGGGCGAAAAGAAGAAGACCGCCAGCGTCGCCAAGGAACGCCTGCAGATCATCCTGGCGCACGAACGCAACGGCCGCAACGCCTCCGAACCCGACTACCTGCCCGCGCTGCAGCGCGAACTGGTGCTGGTGATCTCCAAGTACGTGAAGATCAACCCCGAAGACCTCAAGGTGCACCTGGAACGCCAGGACAACCTGGAAGTGCTCGAGGTGAAGATCGAGCTGCCCGACACCGTGCGCTGAGGTCTCGCGCCGCTTTCGTGCGGCAAGCATTCTTGAGGAGGTGATCGGCGCATGCTGTCCCATGTCCATATCGGCGTGAACGATTTCGGGCGCGCCCTGGCCTTCTATGGCCCGGTGCTGGAGCGCCTGGGCCTGGTGCAGCGCTTTTGCGAAGCGCAGGTGCCCTGGGCCGGCTGGCAGGCGCCTGGCGTGGCGCGGCCGCTGTTCCTCATCGGCCGCCCATTCGACGGCCAGGCCGCCAGCCCCGGCAACGGCGCCATGAACGCCTTGCTGGCGGCCGACCGCGCCACCGTGGACGAAGTTCATGCCCTGGCCCTGCGCCATGGCGGCCGTTGCGACGGCCCCACCGGCCTGCGCCCCCAGTACCACGCGAACTATTACGGGGCGTATTTTCGCGATCCGGACGGCAACAAGCTGTGCGTGTGCTGCCACGGTGCGGCCTGAACAACCTTCTGGCCGGCTTATTGCTTAACATTAGGGTTATCCCTGATGTGAGGCATCCCCGTGGACGAATCCTGGAAATCCAGCTGGCAGCGCGCACGCAACCATGAAGGGGTCACGCGCGGGGCGCGGGCCTTCTGCGCGCTGGCCGCCGTGCTGGCCTGGGGCTGGTGGGCGGGGTGGCAGGCCGAGCTGATGCCGGTGCTGCTGGGGGTGATCGCCAGCGCCCTGACGGAGACCGATGACAGCTGGCGCGGCCGCCTGCGCGCGCAGCTGCTGGCGCTGGGCTGCTTTGGCCTGATGGCGCTGGCGGTGTGGGCCACGGTGGCCTGGCCCTGGGCGCTGATGGGGGTGCTGGCGCTGTCGGCCCTTGCCTTCACCCTGCTGGGGGCACTCGGTGAGCGCTACCGGGCCATCGCCTTCGGCTCGCTGGTGCTGTTCATCTATGCCGCCCTGGCGGCGCACACCAGCCGCGCCGGGGCAGCGCAGGCGACGCCGCTGATGCTGGCGGGCGCCGCCTGGTACGGCCTGGTGTCGGTGGCCTGGGCCTGGGCCATGCCGCGGGCACCGGTGCGCTTTCGCCTGGCCCGGCTGTATGCGGTGCTGGGCGAGTACCTGCGCCTGAAGGCCCTGCTGCTGGAGCCGGTGCGCGATGTGGACCTGGAGCGCCGGCGCATGGCGCTGGCGCTGCACAACGGGCGCGTGGTGGATGCCCTCAATGCCGCCAAGGAAAGCCTCATGAGCCGCATGGGCCGAGGCCAGCCGCCCGCCTGGCTGCAGGCCGCCATGCACCAGTACCTGGCCGCGCAGGACGTGCACGAGCGCGCGAGCTCCTCGCACGAGCACTACGACCTGCTGGCCACGGCGTTCTTCCACAGCGATGTGCTCTACCGCTGCCAACGCGTGCTCACGCTGCTGGGTGAACAATCGCTCAAACTGTCGCTCGCCATCCAGCAGCAATCGCCCCCGCAGCACGGAGGCATGACCTCCCGCGCCATCGAGGACCTGCAGGCCGCCATCGCGCACCAGGACGGCATTGCCGCCGAACTGGCGGGCGCGCAGGGGGCTGCCCCCATGGCCCGGCCCCTGCGTTCGCTGCACGCCCTGGGCCACAACCTGGCGGCCATGGCCGCGGTGTTCGCGACCGCCCTGGGCGGCGCTGCTGCCGACGAGCGCGGCGGTGTCGACCACGCCCTGTTCGACCGCGAGCCGCGCAGCCTGGGCGATGCCTGGGGCCGCGTGCGTGCGCAGTTGCACGCGCAGTCGCCCTGGTTGCGGCACAGCGTGCGACTGGCCCTGTCGCTGCTGGCGGGCTTTGCCCTCATGCAGGCCACGAGCGATCCGCACGGCTACTGGATCCTGCTGACCATCGTCTTCGTGAGCCAGCCGCAGTACGCAGCCACGCAGACGCGGCTGGTGCAGCGCGCCAAGGGCACCGCCATCGGCCTGGCCCTGGGCTGGGCGGCGATCCAGCTGTTCCCCGGAGCTCTGGTGCAGGCCGCGCTGCTGGTGCTGGGGGGCGCCGTGTTCTTCGGCGCGCGCCACACCCGCTACGTGCTGGCCACGGCGGCAGTGACCACCTTGCTGCTGCTCGGTTTCCACCAGATGGGCATGGCCCAGGGCGTGATCCTGGCGCGCCTGCTGGACACCGCAGCCGGCTGCCTGATCGCGGCCGCTGCCTCCTGGCTGGTGCTGCCGCACTGGCAGTCGCGCCAGTGGCCGCGGCTGGCGGCCCAGGTGCTGCAGACCCAGGCCCTGTACCTGCGCGCCATCCTGGCGCAGTACCACAGCGGCAAGCGCGACCACCTGGAATACCGCCTGGCGCGGCGCAATGCACACAATGCCGATGCCGCGCTGTCCAACTCCTACAGCGCCATGCTCAAGGAGCCGCGCAGCGTGCGCGGCAACGTGGAGGTAGTGGCCAACTTCCTGCGCCTGTCGCACACCCAGCTCAATTACCTCTCGGCCCTGGGTGCGCAACGCGGCGGGGCCGGGGCGGATATGGACGCGGCAGACGAGGAGATGGCCAGCGCCCTGCTGCTGTCGCTGCAGCAACTGGCTGAAAAGCTGGAGCAGGCCCAGCAGGCCAGCGGTGCGCGAACCGGCAAAGCGCCTGCAGCCCCGGCCGTGGCACAGGTGCTGCAGGAGTTCGGCCCCACCGGCAGCGCGCCGCCCCACGCTCCGGCCCGCAGCCTCATGGCCGCTCAGCTGGCGCTGGTGGGCAAGGTCTTCCCGCAATTGCAGGAGCAGGCGCGGCAACTGGTGGAGCCGCCGCACGGCCGGGCCGTGTAGCGTGCGAGCGCGTTGCAGCGTCAGCGCGAATGCTTTGCGAACTTGGCCGCGAAGGCCTGCGCAATGCCCAGCGAGCGCCGGCCGGGCACCAGTGTGGCGCGCTGGCCGGCGGCGATGGCGCCGGGTTCGTCCACCGCCAGGTAGTAGCCGCAGCAGCCCGCCAGCGCCATCGCGCGGCTGGCCTGGGCAAAGCCCATCACCGCGTTGAACTTGAAGCAGGGCTCGCGCGGTGCGGTCACGCGCAGCACGCAATCGGGGAAGTGCAGGGTGTCGCCCACGAAGATCTCGTGCTCCAGCGGCCCGTCCACGGTCAGGTTCTCGCCCGCGAAGCCCGCAGGCAACACTTCATCGAACAGGCTCACACCATGCTCGCGGCGCTGCGCCTGCCAGAACGCGTAGTGTGCGGCGGGGTAGGCATACACGGCCTTGTCCAGGCCGCCATGCACGCTCGGGTCGGCCTGCTCGTCGCCCTCAAGGCCCAGGCGGTGCACGGCCACGGGGCCTTCGACCGGGTGCTTGCCGATGGCGGTGAGCACGCTGCGCTCTCCCACCTTCAGGCACCGGGCACTGCCCGTGTTGATGCTGCGCACCTGCATACGGCGCTCACCAGCCCCACAGCAGGCGGCCGGCCACCCAACCCCTGGGGCCGCCGTCCTGCTGGACCTTGACCCACTCGCTGCGCCGCTCCAGGGTGCGCAGCACCTCGCCGTTCTCCGCCGTCCCCAGCACCCGGCTGCGCGTGCTTGGGGCACTGCGGATGTTGGCACGGGGGCTCTTGACGATGTGGTGGGGCGTCTTGCCCACCAGAGGGCGGTGCACCCAGCCGGTGTCTCTTTCGAAATCGCGCACCTTCAGCCAGTTGCCGCTGCGCCCGATGACTTCCAGTGGAAAGCCCCGTCCGAGCGTGAACAACGCTGGATGCCGGGTACCGGCACCAGCGCGCAGGTTGATCTCGGGCTTGGCCACGCTGACCATGTTGCGCGGTGGAGCCGCCTGGGCGGATGTGGCCAGGACCAGGCCGATGAGACAGGAGGCGAGAAGGCGACGGGGCAGTGACATGGGGCTCCAGTGCAGGCAGGGCGGGCCCGGCAGCGCCCTCAGGCACGGGTTGGTGCCCGGTGCGGCCGGAAGCGATGCGGCCATTCTTCCAGCTTCGCCGTGCATGTCAAAACCCCGGCGCATGCCGCAGCGGGATGCGTGGGCTTGTGGCGCACCAGCGGTCTACAGCGGGTGCTCGGTGTAAAAGCGCCCGCCGTGGTACAGCAGCGGCGGCACGCCGGCACGGTGGCTGCAGCGCTCGACCTCGCCCACGAAGATCAGGTGGTCGCCCTCTTCATAGCGGCTGCGGTTGAAGCACTCGAAGCTGGCGGCCGCGCCGTCGAGCACCGGGGCGCCGCTGATGCCGGCATGGTGGCCGACGCCGGCCCAGCGGTCGATGCCGCGTGTGGCAAAACGTTCGGCCAGTTGCTTCTGGTCTGCCGCCAGCACGTTGATGGCGTAGTGTGCGCCATTGGCAAAGGTGGGCATGGTGCTGGCACCGCGCGACAGGCTCCACAGCACCAGCGGCGGGTCCAGCGAGACGGAGTTGAACGAGCTGGCGGTGAGTCCCACCAGGCTGCCGTCCTCATTGCGTGCGGTGACGATGGTGACGCCGGTGGCGAACATGCCCAGCGCATCGCGGAACTCGCGGGCGGAGAAGCTCGGGGGCCGGGCAAGGGCGGGGCGGGGCAGGGGGCGGTTCACGGAGGGCGGGCGCAGCGGCCGGAAAAGGGGGCAGGTGCCCATTATGGGCCGCATGCCACAGCCATGCTGCGGCCGGGGGCGCTGGGGGTGTCGCGCACGCGTGTCGGGCAGGGGTGCACGGAAAGCGATGGCCTGACCAGCGTCCGGGGTTAAAAAGGCCTGGGCTATCATGGCCAGGCCCTTGCCATGCAGGGCTTTTCGCAGGAAAACCATGGCACTCCTCCCCCATTTCTCCACCCTGGGCAGCGGGCATACCGTGCTCATGCTGCACGACGCCGATGGCGGCCACCTGACCTTTGCCCCCCAGGTCGAAACCCTGGCCAGCCTGGGTTACCGCGCCGTGGCCTGGGACATGCCCGGCTATGGCAACAGCGCCCCGATCGAACCCTATGGCTTCAAGGGCCTGGCCGAGGGCTGCATGGCGTTGATCGATGCGCTGCAATGCGGCCCCGTCACCCTGGTAGGCCACGGCATGGGCGCCATGGTGGCGCTGGAGGTGGCCGTGCGCCAGAGTGCCGTGGTGCGCCGCCTGGTGCTGTGCGCCGGCGGCCCTGCGCTGGATGCGCAGGCCGTGGCGGACTGGGTGGAGCCGCGCCTTGCAGCCCTGGACGCCACGCAGGACGACATGCATTCGCTGGCCCAGGCCCTGGTGCCGCAGTTCATCGGCAGCGGTGCCCTGCCCGAGGGGGTGCGCCTGGCCACCCATGCCCTGTCGCAGGTGTACAAGGGCTCGTACCGCCGTGCGCTGCAGGCCCTGTCCACCTTCGACCGCGCTGCCGGCGTGCTGGGCCGGCTGCACATGCCGGCGCTGATCATCGGCGGCGCGCAGGACCGCTGCACGCCGCCTGCCGCGCTGCAGGCCCTGGCCCACGTGCTGCCCGACGCGCGCCACCTGAGCCTGCCGCACGCGGGCCACTGGCCCCAGCTCGAAGACCCCGATGGCTTCGATGGCGCGCTGGCAGATTTCCTGGCGTCCTCGCGGGTACTGCATTGACGCAAGCCGTGACGCCCTGGGGATCCGGCTGGCTGGGTTCGGCACTGGCCGGTGGCGTGCTGGCGGCCCTGGCGGCCGGCGGCTTGTGGATCGCGCCCCGCGCCGATCTGGAGCGGGGCACCACGGCGCCCCGGGCTGCGGCCGTGCGCTCGCCGGCGGCCCCTGACGCGAAGGCGGTGGCCGAGCCGGTGGCGCCGCTTCCCGTTGCCGCAGCATCCGCAACCCCGCCAGCGCCGGGTGGGCCAGGCGCCTGCGAGCTGTTCCTGCAGCGGCTGCCCACCGTGTCGCGCGCCCAGTGCGATGCCGCGCAACTCACCCCGAGCGGTGCTGCCTCGGCGCATGGCGTGCCGCTGTTCTGGCGCGACCTGCCGGTGCCCGGGGTGCAGGCTTCCGCCGACGCCCCGCTGCGCGTGCTGGTGGCTGGCGCCATCCACGGCGACGAGCTCACAGCCGCTGCGCTGGCCTTGCGCTGGATCGCCCTGGCCGAGCAGACAGAGCGGCCGGTGCACTGGCGCTTCATCCCCGTGCTCAACCCCGATGGCCTGCTGGCCAGGCCCGCCACACGCACCAATGGCCGTGGCGTCGACCTGAACCGCAACTTCCCCACGCCGGGCTGGGACAAGGATGCGCCGCTGTACTGGGACAAGCGCACCCAACGCGACCCGCGGCGCTATCCCGGACCGTCGGCACTGTCCGAGCCCGAGTCGCAGTTTCTGCACGCGCAGATGGCGGCTTTCCAGCCGCACCTGATCGTGAGCATCCACGCGCCCTATGGCGTGCTCGATTTCGACGGCCCGCTGTCGCCGCCCGAGCGGCTGGGCCGCCTGTGGCTGGACCAGGTGGGCATCTTTCCGGGGTCGCTGGGCAACTACGGCGGTGTGCACCGCGGCATCCCGGTGGTCACCATCGAACTGCCGCACGCGTTGCGCATGCCCGAGGACGCGGAGCTGCGCTCCATGTGGGAGGACCTGCTGCGCTGGATGGGAGCGCATTGGGCCGAGGTCCAGGCTCCCGAACCGAAGCCCTGACGCCGCAGGTGGCGGCTCGGTCAGGAGGCTGCGAGGGTGGCGTTGCGCGGCTGCGCGGACTGCTGGCCCAGAAAACCGAAGTTCATCGCCGGCTGTTCGCCGCTGATCAGTTCGGCCAGCGCCTTGCCCGAGCCTGCGCCGTGCGTCCAGCCCAGCGTGCCGTGGCCGGCATTCACCCACAGCTTGCCCACGCGCGTGCGGCCGATGAAGGGGATGTTGGTGGGGGTGGCGGGGCGCAGGCCGGTCCAGTACTGCGGGTTGCCCCCCTGCTCGGGCGTGCGCGTGTCGCACACACCGGGCAGAATTTCCTCGATGCGGCGCGACAGCATGTGGCAGCGTGCCTTGGCCACCGGCGAGTCGAGCGACAGGTCGTAACCACCCAGCTCGATGGTGCCGGCCACGCGCAGCACATTGCCCAGGCGGCTCATCGCGATCTTGCGGCCGTCGTCGATGGTGGAGACCGAGGGCGCCGCCTCGGGGCGCAGCAGCGGGAAGGTCGCGCTGTAGCCCTTGCCGGGGTAGATCGGCAGGTCCACGCCTACCGTGCGCAGCAGCGGTGCACTGTAGGAGCCGCAGGCCACCACGACGGCATCGGCCTGGAGCAGGAAGTCCTTCTTGAGCCCGTTGGCGCCGCCGCGCGCCATGACGGCCACCGAATCGATGGTGTCACCGATCTTGTTCAGCCGCAGCACGTCGTGGCCGTACAGGAACTGCACGCCGCGCTCCGCGCAGCGGCGCGCCAGGGCCTGCGTGAACACGCGGGCGTCGCCGCTCTCGTCGGTGCTGGTGTAGGTACCGCCGGTGATGTGATCGCCATAGGCCTTGAAGGCCGGCTCGATCTGCAGCAGTTCTTCCTTGCTCACCAGGCGGCGCTGCACGCCGTGCTTGCGCATCAGCTCCACGGCGTGACCGGCATCGTCGAAGGACTTCTGGTCGGTGTAGAAATGGGCGATGCCGCGCTCGAGCCGGTTGTAGTCGATGCCGGTCGTGGCCACCAGGTCCTTGAGTGCGGCATGGCTGTACGCGCCCAGCGCCACGATCTGCTGCACGTTGCGCTCGAAGGCCGTGTCGTTGCACTGCGCCAGGAATTTGAGGCCCCAGCGCCATTGCTCCCAGTCGAGCTGGGGTCGGAACAGCAGCGGTGCCTCCTTGTCGAACATCCACTTGAGCGCCTTGAGCGGTGCCTCGCGGTTGGCCCATGGCTCGCAATAGCTCACCGAAATCTGGGCGGCATTGGCGAAGCTGGTTTCCAGCGCCGCATCGGGCTGGCGGTCGACCACGACGACCTCGTGGCCACGCTCCAGCAGGTGCCACGCGGTGCTGATGCCGATGATGCCGGCGCCCAGGATGATGGTTTTCATGGATGGCAGTGTGATCCACATTGCGTTCTACTAAAAGCAAAATTAAACTCAATCCAAACGCATCAGTCTGTCTAATGCAAGCAGTGCCCACAAGGCCACCCTTGCACCCGTTTGCCGAGAACCCTGCCATGAGCACCTACGACCCCGCCGCCCTCGAATGCCTTGCCGCCATCGTCGAAGAAGGCGGCTTCGAGCGCGCCGCCCAGCGCCTGAACGTCACGCAATCGGCGGTTTCGCAGCGCCTGCGCGCGCTGGAGGCGCAGGTGGGTTCGGTGCTCATCGTGCGCAGCCGGCCGCTGCGGCCCACCTCGGCGGGGCAGTTGCTGCTCAAGCACACCAAGCAGATGCGCCTCTTGCGCGCCGACCTCGAGCGCGACCTGCAGGAACTGGCCCCGAGCGCACCCGGCGCCACGCGCGAGGACGAGCGCATCTCGATCGCCATCAATGCCGACAGCATCGCCACCTGGGCCATGGGCGCGCTGCACGAACTGGTGGGCCAGCGCCTGCCGCTGGAAATCATCGTCGACGACCAGGACTTCACGCAGGAGTGGCTGCGCTCGGGCCAGGTGCTGGGCTGCGTCACCACGCTCAAGCAGGCGCTGCGCGGCTGCAAGATGGTGCCGCTCGGGGCCATGCGCTATGTGGCTGTGGCGTCCCGGGATTTTGCTGAAAGGCACCTGCCCCATGGGCTCACGCCGCACAACTTCCGCGAGGTGTCGTTCCTCTCGTTCAACCGCAAGGACGACATGGCGGCCGAGTTCGTGGCGCGCGCCTTCGGGCTCAAGCGCGTGGCGCTCAACCATCTGTTCGTGCCCAGCACCGAAGGCCAGATGCGCGCCGTCGCCGCTGGCTGGGCGGTGGGCGTGGTGCCCGAACTGCTCGCGCGCGGGCCGGTGGCCGATGGCAGCATGGTCGACCTGGCGCCGGGCCACGCACTGCCCATCCAGCTGTACTGGCACTGCTGGAACCTCGAATCCGTGGTGCTCGACGCCCTGACGGCCGCGCTCACCGCCACGGCTGCCAAGACACTGACCCAGCCCTGAACTCCAGGACAGCGGCAGCAAAAGCAGTCAACAGGGGGTAACCCGCACGAAATGGCACTCCCTGCAGTGGGGCGGCACGATTCCTGCAGACTAAAACGTGAACGGCGTAGTTGTATTGCAACTTTGTCATTTATTTTTCTACTGCAATGTATAAGATGGGGCCCATGTCTACCACCACGCTACAACCCAAAGTGTCCTTCAAGGAGCAGATGCACCAGGCTCGGGAGGGCGCGATCCTCCAGTCGGCCTGCCGCCTGCTGGGTGAGAAGGCCTTCGATGCCATGACCATGGACGATGTCGCCAATGCGGTGGGCATCGCCAAGGCCAGCCTGTACAAGCACTTCTGCAGCAAGGAAGAACTGTGCAGCGCCGCCATGGTGCAGATCCTCGCGCGGGTGCGCACCTACCTGGAGGGGCTTCCGGCCGAGCTGCCGGCGCACGAAAAGCTGCGCGCCCTGGTGCGCTGGTCGCTCGAGCGCCTGCTGACCAATGAAATGCCGCTGCTGCCCAGCCGCAACTCCACGCTGCGCGCCGTGCTCATGGCCGACAGGGACTACCTCGATGGCCTGGTCACCGTGAGCGACCAGATCGGCGAGTGGATCGTGCAAGCCCAGGCGCAGGGCGTGATCAACCCCACGCTGCCACCGCTGGTGGTGCTGTACACCCTGTACGCCCGTGCCTGCGACCCGGTCGTGACCTTTCTCAAGGAAGGCGGCCAGTATTCCGACGCCGAGATCGTGGACCTGGTGCTGCGCACCTGTTTCGATGGGCTGGTATCGAGGTGAAGCGGTGGTGGTGACTGCACGCTAAAACGCCCGGCAGTCCGGGCGTTTCGCATCAGGGGGCGGCGCATGCCGCCGCCAGCTCAGCGCACCAGCAGCACCGGCACCTTGCAGTGCGCCAGCACCTGCGTCGTGACGGAGCCCACGACCAGGGTGGCGATGGCGCCGTGGCCGTGCGAGCCCATCACCAGCAGGTCATAGCGGCCAGAGTCCGCCACCTTGGCAATGGTTTCACCGACATGGCCGACCTTGACGATGGTCTTGGCCTGCACGCCTTGGCGCGAGATGAACTTGAGCACCGGGGCCAGGATCTTGTCGGCCTCTTCGGCGTGGTAGGTGTCCACGGCTTCCTTGCCCAGCGCAGAGCGGGCGCGGGCCGGCAGGGGCGCCTGCACGGTGAGCACCGTGTAGTCGTGCTTCGGGCCCAGCAGTTCTTCGTGCGCCGCCAGGTAGGCGAGCATTTTCTTGGTGTAGGCGCTGCCGTCGACAGCGAGCAGGATGTTCATTCGAGTTCTCCTAATTGGAATGGTCAGACTAATCGGCGCGGGCGGTTGTTGTCTTGACCTGTGTCATGCTTTTCATCCTGCGCTCTGCGGGGCATGGGCCCCGTCGACCCATCATACGGTCACGCAGTACCGGGGCCGGAAGGTTTCCTGTTCCCCGTTGCGGGCATAGCCCAGCGGGTTGGCCACCACCCGGCATGCGAAGGGGCTGCCATCGGCCCGCGCGCCCTGTACCGTGTAGTCGCTCGGTGCATGCAGGTGGCCGTGGATCCATACCTGCGCATGGGGCAGCAGGTCGTCGAGCACGTTGCAAAAGCCGGCCGTGCCGGGCACCACGCCATAGCGCGGATCGGCGCTGCGCAGGCTGGGGGCAAAGTGGGTGATGGCCACGGTGGTGCCGTCGAAGGGCGTGGCCAGTGCCTCGCGCAGCCACTCTGTGCACACCAGCGCCAGCTCGCGCATGGGCTCGGCCAGGAAGGGCTCGCCGTCCTTGGTGCCGCCGGTCTTGCGCAGGTAGTGGTTGGCTGCGCGAAAGGCCTTCTCGCGCAGCTTCAGGCGCCGGGTGAGGTCGCTCACCTGCTGCTCATCGGCCAGCGCGTCGTAGTCGGCCCACAGGGTGGTGCCCACGAAGCGCACGCTGCCCATCACCAGGGTCTCGCGCTCCAGCATGCGGATGCCCAGGCGCTCGCAGGTGGCGCGCAGGCGCGCGTGGGCGACGTCGAAATCGAGCGCGTCGTACTCATGGTTGCCGGGCACGTACAGCACCGGCGTGGGCCAGCCGGCGAACTGCGGCAGCGGCGAAAAACGCGCCAGGCCGAAGTCCTCGTCCTGCATGCGGCCCCCCTCCTGGTAGGAGCCGATGTCGCCGGCCAGCACCAGCAGATCGGCGCCCGGGGCGGGCTCGGGCATGAAGTCGGGGTTGGCTTCGAGGTGCAGGTCGGACAGGATCTGGATTTTCATGGACCCCGCAGTCTAAGGGGATGTGCCAAATGGCGTGCCCGCTGCATGGCCGGGCTCCCCCTGCGGAAAGGCGCGCCGGGCCGCACGCGCCAGCGCCGACAGCAGCCAACCCATGGCCGCCTCCTGCGTGCTGTTGCGGCGCCACAGCGCGTCCACGTGCACCGGCGGAACGTCGAAGGGCAGGCTGCGCTGCACCAGCGCGTCGGCGATCCCGGTCACCGGCACGAAATGGCGCGGCAGTACGGTGAGCATGTCCGAGCCCGAGACCACGCGGCCGGCGGTGAAGAACTGGTTCACCGTGAGCACCACGCGCCGGCGCCGCCCGAGCGAGGCCAGCGCCTCGTCGATGAAGCCGAAGGGCCGGCCCGAAAAGCTCACCAGCATGTGGCGTGCCTCGCAGTAGGCATCGAGCGTCAGCGGCGCATCGGCCAGCGGGTGGCCCTGGCGCATCACGCACATGTATTCGCTGTCGTACAGCCGCCGGCTTTCGAACGAAACCATGCCGCCGGACTGCGCGCGCGCCGTCAGGTCGGCCAGCACGGCAGGAAAGTAGCCCACGGCCATGTCGGCTGCCTCCTCCTCCAGCAGGCGGCGCGGGTCGCGCGTGGTCAGGGGCACCACCCGCACGGCGACGCCGGGCGCCTCGCTTTCGAGGATCTCCACCAGCCCGGGCACCAGGGTCGCACCCGTGGCATCGGCCATGGCCAGCACGAAGGTGGACTCGGCCGTGGTCGGGTCGAAGCGGCCGGGCGACAGCGATTCCTGCAACTGCGTGAGCGCATCGCGGATGGGCGGCCACAGGGCCAGGGCCCGGGGCGTGGGCTCCACCCCCTGGCCGCTGCGAACCACCAGGTCGTCGCCCAGCACCTCGCGCAGGCGGCGCATGGCATTGCTCACGGCGGGCTGGGTCAGCGAGAGCTTGTGCGCCGCCTTGGTCAGGCTGCGCTCGGCCATGACTTCGTCAAAGACCCTGAGCAGGTTCAGATCGAGGGAGCGGAAGTTGAGGCGGCTGGACATGGTTCCAAATCATCACCAATGTGAATACCAATGATTCAAAATATAAACTTGAAGCGCTAAAGGGTAAACCCTAGTATCGCCACATCGCCCGGCAATGTCGCCAAAAGCGCTGATTAGGGGAACCGAAAATGACCAATTTTGTACACGTGGACTATCCCACCGAACACCCTGGCGTGATGCGCGCCGAAAAGGCGGCTGCTGCCCTCAAGGGCATCGCCGCAGGCTTCGACAGCGCCCGTGGCGCTGCCTCCCTGGTGCTGGCTGCCGTGGTCTCCGCCCTGCTGGTGCTGGCCAACCAGGTGGTCGATCGCTGGACCGACGGACACCTGCTGTCGGCCTGGGTCGTGCTCTGGCTGGTGGCGTTTGCTGCCCTGGCCCTGCTGTCCGCACCGGCCCGCCGTGCCGGCCTGGCCCTGCGCGCCGGCTTCGCTCGCTGGGCCGAAAGCCAACGCCAGGCTGCCGAAGACCGCCGCACCTGGCAGGTCGCCCTGCGCGATCCGCGCATCATGGCTGAGCTGCACCAGGGCATCACCGACATCCGCAAGTACTACTGAGCCAGCGCACCGGCCATCAGGCAGGGCCGACCTGGGCATTCAAGCCGTGGCATGCCACGGCTTTTTTGTTGCCGGCCGCAGCGGGATGGGGCGATACATCACTGCAGTGAATGGCGGTAATTCAAGATATAAACTTGATAACACCTGGGGTAAACCCTAATATTCAGTCACTCGCCCGGCAATGTCGCCACAAGCGCTAGAAAAGGGGAAACCAAATGACGAACTTTGCACACGTTGACTATCCAACCGAACACTCGGGCGTGATCCGCGCCCAAAACGCCGCTGCCGCCATCAAGGGCATCGCAGCCGGCTTTGACAGCGCCCGTGGCGCCGCCTCGCTGCTGCTCGCCGCCATCGTCTCCGCCCTGCTGGTGGTCGCCAACCAGGTGATCGACACCTGGAGCGAAGGCCACCTGATGGCCGCTTGGATGGTGCTGTGGCTGGTGGCATTTGCCGCCCTGGCCCTGCTCTCGGCCCCCGCACGCCGCGCCGCTGCCGCCCTGCGCGCCGGTTTCGCTGGCTGGGCCGAAAGCCGCCGCCGCGCCGCCGAAGACGAACGCACCTGGCAAGTCGCCATCCGCGACCCGCGCATCATGGCCGAATTGAGCCACGCGATGGGCGTGCGCACGGTGAACGACCTGCGCGCCTATTACTGAGCGGACCTCTTTCACCAGCCTGCCGCATGGCAGGATGGTGGACACCGACGAAAGCCGTGGCTGTGCCACGGCTTTTTTCATGGGCGTTAGGCTGGCACGACTGCCCATCCCTTGCGCCAATGCGCGCAACCACGGAGCACCCATCGGGGTCGAGTCGAGAACGAAGAGATTCCCCAGGAGCGCCTGCGTCTGGTCTTTACCTGCTGCAACCCGGTGCCGGGACAGAAGCCGCAGGTGGCACTGGCGCTGCGCGTAGGCGCCGGGCTGTCCACGGTCCAGAGGACGCACTGACCGGGTAGCGCCGAGAAAGCCATGAAAAAGCCGCCCGGACCTGCAGTCGGGGCGGCTTTTTCCTCGTGGTGCCCGGCAGGCCGGGCACGCTCTTCAGCCCATCAGGCTGCCAGGCGCTGTTCGATGGCGGCCTTGGTGTCCAGCAGGGCCTTGGGCAGGTGGTAGGCCAGTTGCTCGAAGTGCGTGGTGTGCAGCTTGAGCTCTTCGGACCAGGCGGCCTTGTCGATGCTGGTCACGGTGTTGAACTGGGCGGCGCTGAAATCCAGGCCCGACCAGTTGATCTCGGCGTAGGCCGGGGCCACGCCGAACATGGTTTCCTCGCCCGTGGCCTTGCCTTCCAGGCGGTCGATCATCCACTTGAGCACGCGCATGTTCTCGCCATAGCCGGGCCAGACGAACTTGCCGGCCTCGTCCTTGCGGAACCAGTTGGTGGTGTAGATGCGCGGCAGGGTGGCGCCCGAGGCAGCCAGCTTCTCACCCAGCGTGAGCCAGTGCTGGAAGTAGTCGCTCATGTTGTAGCCCATGAAGGGCAGCATGGCGAACGGATCACGGCGCACCACGCCCTGCTGGCCGAAGGCGGCAGCGGTGGTCTCCGAGCCCATGGTGGCGGCCATGTAGACGCCTTCGGTCCAGTTGCGGGCCTCGGTCACCAGCGGCACGGTGGTCGAGCGGCGGCCGCCGAAGATGAAGGCGTCGATCTTCACGCCCTTGGGGTCGTCCCAGGCGGCGTCGAGCGCGGGGTTGTTGGTCGCGGCCACGGTGAAGCGGGCGTTCGGGTGGGCCGCCTTGGCGCCGGTCTGCTTGGCGATCTCGGGCGTCCAGTCCTTGCCTTGCCAGTCGATCAGGTGGGCGGGCTGGCCGCCGGTGTCCTTCTCCATGCCTTCCCACCAGACGTCGCCGTCATCGGTCAGGGCCACGTTGGTGAAGATCACGTTCTTGTCCAGGCTGGCCATGCAGTTGGGGTTCGTCAGCGTGTTGGTGCCGGGGGCCACGCCGAAGTAGCCGGCCTCGGGGTTGATGGCGCGCAGGCTGCCGTCGGCCTGGGGCTTGATCCAGGCGATGTCGTCGCCGATGGTGGTGACCTTCCAGCCGCTGAAGGCCTCGGGCGGCACCAGCATCGAGAAATTGGTCTTGCCGCAGGCGCTCGGGAAGGCGGCAGCCACGTGGTACTTCTTGCCTTCGGGGTTGCTCACGCCCAGGATCAGCATGTGCTCGGCCAGCCAGCCCTGGTCACGGCCCATGGTGGAGGCGATGCGCAGCGCGAAGCACTTCTTGCCCAGCAGGGCGTTGCCGCCGTAGCCGGAGCCGTAGCTCCAGATCTCGCGCGTCTCGGGGTAGTGAACGATGTACTTGGTCTTGTTGCAGGGCCAGGACACGTCCTGCTGGCCGGCGGCCAGGGGGGCGCCCACGGTGTGCACGCAAGGCACGAACTCGCCGTCCACGCCCAGCACGTCGTACACGGCCTTGCCCATGCGCGTCATGATCTTCATGTTGACGGCCACGTAGGGGCTGTCGGACAGCTCGATGCCGATGTGGGCGATGGGCGAGCCCAGCGGGCCCATGCTGAAGGGCACCACGTACATGGTGCGGCCCTTCATGCAGCCGTCGAACAGGGGTTGCAGCGTGGCACGCATCTCGGCCGGGGCCATCCAGTTGTTGGTCGGGCCGGCGTCTTCCTTGGCGGCCGAGCAGATGTAGGTGCGGTCTTCCACGCGGGCCACGTCCGAGGGGTCGGACCAGGCCAGGAAGCTGCCAGGGCGCTTGGCGGGGTTGAGCTTCTTGAAGGTGCCGGCATCGACCAGTTGCTGGCACAGGCGGTCGTACTCTTCCTGGCTGCCATCGCACCAGTAGATGCTGTCGGGCTTGCACAGGGCGGCCATGTCGGCCACCCAGGCGAGCAGCCGGGCGTTCTTGACGTGCGAGGGGGCGTTGAGATTCAGGCCCTGCATGGTGGGTGCGTTCATCGGGAGCTTCCTAAGTTGAAAAACAGTCTTTTCAAAGGAAGCGTCCCGGGGCCCGGGGCGAGAGGCCTGGCGCAGGTGCGGATGCTGAGCGCTGCCTTTGAAAAAACGGCTTTCGTGCTCAGTCGGCGGGCGGGGCGCGGTTCATCCCCACGGGGTGGAGGACGGATTCCACGGATTCCGCGGGTCGGCTGGGATGTCGATTTTATGAATCTGCCGCCCGCTTGTCTGTCAGACAGGGCCTAAAACCATGCAAAAATTGCATGGGGTTATGCTTTTCAAGTGGGCGCTTCAGGCGCCAGCCGAGGCTACCCAGCGCTCGTAGCCGGCCTTGCGCAGCGCGCAGGCCGGGCAGGTGCCGCAGCCGTAGCCCCAGGCGTGGCGCTCGCCGCGCACGCCGTGGTAGCAGGTGTGCGACTGCTCCAGCACCACGTCCACCAGCGCCTGCCCGCCCAGG
Source organism: Acidovorax sp. (assembly GCF_034519795.1). Taxonomy (GTDB): domain Bacteria; phylum Pseudomonadota; class Gammaproteobacteria; order Burkholderiales; family Burkholderiaceae_C; genus Acidovorax. The sequence continues at coordinate 519,037 of NZ_JAXHOB010000014.1, read as the reverse complement.
TCCTTGGCCAGTTGCCAGGTGTCGGCCTTGTCCAGCCACATCAGCGGCGTCTCGAAGGTGAAGCGCTGGCCCATGCCCAGCGACACCGCCACCTGCAGCGCCTTCAGGGTGTCGTCGCGGCAGTCGGGGTAGCCCGAGAAGTCCGTCTCGCACATGCCACCCACCAGGGTGTGCAGCCCGCGCCGGTAGCCCACGGCGGCCGCCAGGTTGAAGAACAGCAGGTTGCGCCCGGGCACGAAGGTGTTGGGCAGGCCGGCGGCGGTCATCTGGAGCTCGGTCTCGCTGGTCAGTGCCGTGTCGCTGATGCGGCCCAGCACGGCCAGGTCCAGCATGTGGTCTTCGCCCAGCCTGCCGGCCCATTGCGGAAAACGCTCGCGCACGGCCGCAAGCACGGTCTGGCGGGCCGCAAGCTCGATATGGTGGCGCTGGCCATAGTCGAAGCCGACGGTCTCGACATGGGCGAAATGCGTGAGCGCCCAGGCCAGGCAGGTGGTGGAATCCTGTCCACCGGAAAAAAGAACCAATGCGCTTCCGGGTCTCATGGGGCGGCTCCTGGGCGTTGAAGAAAAAAAGGGCAAAAAAAAGCCCCGCTGCGCGGGGCTGCCATGCAAGCGTGTGGGACGCTCCGTGGCGATCAGGCCATGTTCACGGCGATGAACGCCAGCAAGAACATCATGATGCCGCCCACGACAGGCAGCACGATGGGCATCAGTGGCACCACATTTTCCACGGCGTCGGCCGGATGCTCTTCAGGGGCTTGCGGGGTGTTGTGGTCGGACATGGCGGGGCTCCAGGTGCTTAAAACTGGGCCAATTCTAGCCGGTGTGCGACATCAGGCCCAGCCCGTCAGATCAGCACGGCCTCCATTCCCCCGTCGTGCAGGTGTTCCAGCACCTCCGCGATGTGGGCCTTGCCGCGCGTCTGCAGCACCAGCTCGATCTCCACGTTCTGCGCGGCCAGCATGGTGAAGGCGCGCTGGTGGTGCACCTCCTCGATGTTGGCGCCCGTGTCGGCCACCATGGCCGTGATGCGTGCCAGCACGCCGGGGATGTCGCGCGCGCTGACCTTGACGCGTGCCAGCCGGCCCGAGCGCACCATGCCGCGCTCGATGATGGCCGCCAGCAGCAGCGGGTCGATGTTGCCGCCGCACAGCACCAGCCCCACCTTCTTGCCCTTGAAGCGCTCGGGGTAGCGCACCAGTGCCGCCAGGCCTGCGGCGCCTGCGCCCTCGACCAGGGTCTTTTCGATCTCCAGCAGCATCAGCACGGCCTGTTCGATGTCGCCTTCGTCCACCAGCACCAGGTCGTCCACCAGGCGCCGGATGATCTCCTGCGTGATCTTGCCGGGCGTGCCCACGGCAATGCCTTCGGCGATGGTCGAGGTGCCCTGCGGGTGCTGCGTGCCCTGGATGGCATTCACCATGGCCGGGAAGCGCGAGGTCTGCACGCCCACGATCTCGATGTCCGGGCGGATCGCCTTGGCCGCCGTGGCCACGCCCGAGATCAGGCCGCCGCCGCCCACGGCGATCACCAGCGTGTCGAGGTCGGGCACGGCGGCCAGCATCTCCAGCCCCAGCGTGCCCTGTCCGGCGGCCACGGCCTCGTCGTCGTAGGGGTGCACGAAGGTCAGGCTGCGCTCGTCGGCCAGCTGGTAGGCATGGGCCCGCGCCTCTTCGAGCGTGTCGCCATGCAGCACCACCTCGGCACCGAAGCCGCGCGTGCGCTGCACCTTCACGCCCGGGGTGAAGCGCGGCATCACGATCACCGCATGCAGGCCCAGGCGCTGCGCATGGTAGGCCACACCCTGGGCATGGTTGCCGGCGCTCATGGCGATCACGCCGCGGGCCTGTTCCTCGGCGCTCAACTGCACCAGCTTGTTGCAGGCCCCGCGTTCCTTGAAGGAGGCGGTGAACTGCAGGTTCTCGAACTTGAGGAAGACCTGTGCGCCCACGATCTGCGAGAGCGTCTTGGATTCGACGCACGGGGTATCGAGCACGTGGCCCTGGACGCGGGTGGCGGCGGCTTGGATGTCTTGGAGGGTCAGCATGACCGCCATTGTGGCGCGCCGGGGGCCCTTTGGGCGATGGCGGCGCTGCCTTTTCATGCACGCGGCAGCCCGCCAGCAAGCTCCCTCAGCGCGTGAAGAAGCGCAGCGGCCCAAGCACCAACTGCGGGAACAGCGTGAGCAGCAGCAGTACCGCGCCCTGCGCCAGCAGGTAGGGCATGACGGCGCGGATCACCGGCTCCATGCGCTCGCGCGCCACCCCGCAGACGACGTTGAGCACCGTGCCCACCGGCGGCGTGATCAGGCCGATGGCGTTGTTCATGATGAACAGCACGCCGAAGTACACCGGGTCGATGCCGGCCATGCGCACCACCGGCATCAGCACGGGCACCAGGATCAGGATGGTGGGCGCGAAATCGAGCGCGGTGCCCACGGTGAAGACCAGCGCCATGATCACCAGCATCAGCAGCACCGGGCTGCCCACCAGCGGCTGCAGCATGTCGGCCACCACCATCGGGATGTTGGCGGCCGCGATGAGCCAGGCCGACACCTGCGCCGCCGCCACCAGGAACATCACCACGGCCGAGGTCTTGGCGCTGGCCAGCAGCAGCCCGTAGAGCTGCGCCCAGCGCAGTTCGCGGTACACCACGAAGCCCACGAACAGCGCGTAGAAAACCGCCACCACGGCCGCCTCGGTGGGGGTGAAGTAGCCCGCCTTGAGCCCGCCCACGATGAGCAGCGGCAGCAGCAAGGCCCAGAAGCCTGCGATGGTGGCGGACAACCGCTGGCGCAGGGGCATGCGCTCGCCACGCGGCATGTCGTCGCGGTGGGACTGGTAGGCCCAGGTGACCACGAGTGCCAGCGCCATCATCAGGCCCGGCACGATACCGGCGATGAACAGCTGCGTGATGGAGATGTTGCCCACCACACCGAGCATCACGAAGCCGATGGATGGTGGTACCACGGGCGCGATGATGCCGCCCGAGGCGATGAGCCCCGAGGCGCGCGGAATGTCGTAGCCGGCCTTGCGCATCATCGGGATCAGCAGCGCGGCGACGGCGGCCGTGTCGGCGATGGCCGAGCCCGACAGCGAGGCCATGAGCACGCAGGCGAAGATGGCCACATAGCCCAGGCCGCCCTTGAAGTGCCCCACCCAGGCGCCCGCCACGTCGACGATGCGCCGCGAGATGCCGCCGGCATTCATGAGTTCGCCCGCGAGCACGAAGAAGGGGATGGCCATCAGCGGAAAGCTGTCGGCCCCGGAGAGCATGTTCTGCGCGATGATCTGCGCGTCGAACATGTCCATGTAGAACATCATGGCCATGCCGCAGGCCATGAGCGAGAAGGCGATGGGCACGCCCAGCGCCATGGCGGCCAGCAGCGAGAGCACGAAGACGGCGACGACCATGGCGTCAGGCCCCTTCTTCGCTGACCGCGACCAGTGCGCCGGGGCTCACCCGGCCGCTCAGCAACCGCACGATGTTGACCACCGTCATCACGCCGATGGAGGCCGCGCACAGGTAGGCCACCGAGTACACCACGCCCAGCGAAATGCCGGTCACCAGGCCGGTGTTGGCCATGTTCAGCGCATGCTGCCTGAGCAGGCCCCACAGCAGCACCGCGCAGCAGGCCAGCGTGGTGCACTGCGCCAGCAGCACGGCGGCAAACAAGGCCTTGCCCGAGAGGCGGTGCACCAGCATGTCCATGCCCAGGTGGCCGCCCTCGCGCATCGCCAGAATGGCGCCCAGGAAGATCAGCCAGATGAACATGAAGCGTGACAGCTCCTCGGAGATGTTGATGCCCGAGTCGAACAGGTGGCGCAGCACCACGTTGCCGAACACCATGACGCACATGGCGGCCAGGCACAGCACGACGACCCCCTCCAGCGCCTTGAAATACCAGTGGATGAGTTGCTTCATGGAATGTGGGTGCAAAGAGGGGGCCCGCGTCAGAACGCGAAGATCTTGCCGGGGTTCATCAGGTTGTGCGGGTCCATGGCGTGCTTGATCTGGCGCATCAGTTCCACCGGGGCGGCGCCCAGTTCGTCGAGCAGGAAGCCCTGCTTGTGCAGGCCCACGCCGTGCTCGCCGGTGCAGGTGCCGTCCATGGCCAGGGCGCGCCGCACCAGGCGGGCATTGAGCGCTTCGGCCTGTTCCACCTCAGCGTGGTTGCCTGCATCCACCAGCATCTGCACATGGAAGTTGCCATCGCCCACATGTCCGACGATGGGCGCGAGCATGCCCGACTGCTGCAGGTCCTGCGCGGTCTGGCCCACGCATTCGGCCAGGCGCGAGATCGGCACGCAGACATCGGTGACCACCGAGCGGCAGCCCGGGCGCAGCTGCAGCGCGGCGAAGTAGACGTTGTGGCGCGCCTCCCACAGGCGCGTGCGCTCCTCGGGGCTGCTCGCCCACTGGAACTGCGCGCCGCCGCCGTCCAGCGCCAGGGCCTGTACGGTGGCCACCTGCTCCTGCACGCCGGCCGCACTGCCATGGAATTCGAAGAACAGATGCGGCTGCTCGGGCAGGCCGGTGCGGCTGTAGCCGTTGAGCGCGCGGATGGCCGTGGCGTCGACGAACTCGCAGCGCGCGATCGGCACGCCGAGCTGGATGGTCTGCACCACCACCTGCACGGCGGCATCGATGTCGGGAAAGGCGCACACGGCAGCCATCACGCTCTCGGGCAGCGGGTACAGGCGCACCGTGGCCTCCACCACCACGCCCAGCGTGCCTTCGGAGCCCACGAACAGCCGCGTGAGGTCATAGCCCGCAGCCGATTTGCGCGCGCGCTGGCCGGTCTTCACCACCTCGCCATCGGCCGTCACCACGGTCAGGTTGAGCACGTTTTCGCGCATGGTGCCGTAGCGCACGGCGTTGGTGCCGCTGGCGCGGGTGGCGCACATGCCGCCGATGGTCGCGTCGGCCCCGGGGTCGATGGGGAAGAACAGGCCGGTATCGCGCAGTTCCGCGTTGAGCGCCTTGCGCGTCACGCCTGGCTGCACGGTGGCGGTCTGGTCCTCGGGGTGGATGGCGACCACCTGGTCCATCTGCTGCAGGTTCAGCGTGAGGCCGCCGCGCATGGCCAGGGTGTGGCCTTCGAGCGACGAGCCCGCCCCGTAGGGCACCAGCGGCACGCGGTGCTCGCGGCACAGGCGCACGATGGCCACCACCTCGCCCTGCGTGCGTGCATGGGCCACGGCGTCGGGCGGCATGGCGGCAAAGATCGACTCGTCGCGCCCGTGGTGCTCGCGCACCGCCACGCTGGTGGACAGGCGCGGGCCGAGCAACTGGCCCAGTGCGTCGAGGAAGGCGGGCGGCAAGGGCGAGCGGTCGGGCATGTCCATCACTGCGGCTTGGCCGCGCCGCGCGCCTTGGCGATCTCGCTGCGCACCAGGGCCATGAACTCGGGCCCGATCTTTTCCAGGTGCGGCGCAATCGCTGGCGGCACCTTGTCGCGGATGGCCTGCAGGTCGGCTTCGGAGAACTGCGTCACCTGCATGCCCTTGTCCTTCATGCCCTGCAGGGCCGCACCGGCCTCGGCGGCGGTGGTCTTGCGCTGGTAGGCCGTGGCGCTCTTGGCGGCGCTGGTCATCATCTGTTTCTCGTCGGCCGAGAGGCTGTCCCAGTATTTCTTGGACACCGCGAAGATCAGCGGCGAGTAGACGTGGCCCGAGAGCGTCATGTACTTCTGCACTTCATAGAAGCGCTGGGTGTACATCAGCACGATGGGGTTCTCCTGGCCATCGAAGGCCTTGGTCTCCAGCGCCACGAACAGCTCGGACCAGGGCAGCGGCGAGGCGTTGGCGCCGATGGCCTTGAACGCATCGAGCGTGAGCGGGTTGGGCTGGGTGCGCAGCTTCAGGCCCTTGAGGTCGTCGAGTTTGTGGACCGGGCGGCGCGAGTTGGTGATGTGGCGAAAGCCATTCTCCCACCAGCCCAGCACGTGGATGCCCACGCCAGCGAGCTTGGTGTTCAGGTGCTGGCCCACGGGGCCGTCGAACACCGCATGCGCCTCGGCCTCGGTGTTGAACAGGAAGGGCACGTCCTGGAAGCCGAGTTCCTTGACCTGGCCCAGCAGCGCCAACGCACTGCCGGTGTAGAACTCCTGCACGCCGCCCTGCAGGGCGCCCAGCATCTGCGGGTCGGGCCCCAGGGCCTGGTTGGCGATCACGGTGATCTTCATCTTGCCGCCGGTGGCCTTGTCCATGTCGGTGGCGAACTGCTTGGCCGCCAGGCCGGCCGGGTGGTTGTCGGCCAGGCCATGGCCGAAGCGGGCGGTGCGGGGCTTGGCGTCCTGGGCCTGCACGCTGAGGGCGGCCAGGGCGGTGAGGGTGCCGATGAGGGCGGTGCGCAGCAGTCGGTTCAATGGCATGGCAGTCTCCTGGGGTTGGGCGTTATGCGGTGGCGGTCTCGAAGGGGCGGGGTGCCGTGGCGGCCACGGCGTGCACGGGGTTGCGCAACAGGCCGATGCGCTCGATCTGCACCTCGCAGACGTCGCCCGGTTTCATGTACAGGCGTGGCTCGCGGGCGTGGCCGATGCCCGCCGGGGTGCCGGCCACGATGAGGTCGCCCGCTTCGAGCGTGATGGCCTCGCTGATGGTGACGATCAGCGACTCGATGTCGAACACCATGTCGTCGGTGTTGGCCGACTGCACGGTCTGGCCGTTCAGGCGGGTTTCCAGCAGCAGGCCGCGCGCGCCCGGCGGCAGTTCGTCGGCGGTCACCAGGCAGGGGCCGAAGGCGCCGGTGCCATCGAAGTTCTTGCCCATGGTCCACTGCGGCGTCTTGAACTGGTACTCGCGCACGCTGGCGTCGTTGAAGACCGAATAGCCCAGCACGTGGGAGAGCGCGTCTTCCCGCGCGATGCGGCTGCCGCCGGTGCCGATCACCGCCACCAGCTCGCCTTCGAAATCGAGCGAATCCGACAGCGGTGAGTGCAGCAGCGGTGCGCCATGCGCGATCACGCTGGAGTTGAAGCGCGCGAACAGCGTGGGGTAGGCGGGCTGCACGAAGCCGCTTTCGGCCGTGTGGTCGCGGTAGTTCAGGCCCACGCAGATGATCTTGGCCGGCCGGGCCACGGGCGCCAGCAGCTGTACGGCAGCCAGGTCCACGGCGCCCTGGCGGGCCATGGCGGCGGCAGCGGCGTCGAGCGCTGCACGCCCCTGGCGCAGCAGGTCATCCACATCGCCGGGGTAGGCGCCATGGCCTTCGGTGGTGCCATGCCATGCGCCGGTGGCCGGGTGGCACACGGCCCAGCCGTTGCGACCGGCCGATTGGAAACGAAGCAATTTCATCGGTTCTCCTGGTGGGCAGCCAAGAACCTCGGGGTCTGGCTGTATGGATATATATTTGATCAAATAATCTATTATTCTTCTCTTGGTAGATTCCCGCATAAAATACGCAGGCCATGCAGACCACCCTTCCCAAGCGCACCCAGGCCGAGACCGCCTGCGACCTGATCCGTGCCGAAATCCTCGACGGGCGCCTGCCGCCGGGCACCAAGCTGAACATCAAGGCCATCGAAGAACGGCTGGAGCTGAGCCTGGGCGCCGTGCGTGAGGCGCTGTCGCGCCTGGGGGCCGAGGGCATGGTGATGGGCGAGTCGCACCGCGGCTACCGCGTGAGCCCGGTGAGCAAGGAAGAGCTGCTGGACCTGACCCGTGCCCGCGTGGAGATGGAATCCCTGTGCCTGGGCCAGGCCATGGAGCACGGCGGCGTGGAGTGGGAGACGCGCATCGTCGCGGCAGCCCATCGCATGGAGCGGCTGCAGTCCCTGCCGTCGGAAGCCGAGGCGCGGTCCACCACCGCCTGGAACGACGCGCATGGCGAGTTCCACGAGGCGCTGGTTGGTGCCTGCCCCAACCAGTGGCTGCTGCGCATGCGCCACATGCTCTACCGCCAGAGTGAGCGCTACCGCCGTCTTTCGGTACCGCTGAGCAGCGACCACCGCGACGTGCGCGGCGAGCACCGCCAGATCATGGAGGCGGCCCTGGCGCGCGACAAGGCCCGGGCTTTCGCAGCCATCGACGCCCACCTGTTCGCCACGGCGCAGATCATCCTGCGCTCACCGCTGCTGCAGGAAGGCTGAGACCCCAGGTGCCGTAGCCCTCGGAATCACAGAGTGTTACGGCCCCTGTCGGGGCTAGGGTGTACTGTTGCAGGTTTACGGAGGTGCGCGCCATCGCCCGTTTGCAGGCTTTCATCCTTTCGTTGACCTTGTCCGCCGCAGTGGTGGCTGCGGGCCCTGCGCATCCCCAGGGCGCCTCGTCGCCGCGCCCAGCCTGGCCCGAACTGCTGCAGGAGCAGCTCAACCAGGTGGCGGCGCAGAACACCGCCGGCATCGGTGTCTACGTGCGCGATCTGGACAGCGGCATCGCCGTGTCCCACGGCGGCCAGGAGCGCTGGTACCTGGCCTCGACGGTGAAGATCCCGGTGGCGCTGGCGGTGCTGCAGGCCGTGGAGCGGGGCGAGTTCGCGCTGGATACCAAGCTGCGCGTGCGCGCCTCGGACTATGTGGACGGTGCCGGCCAGACCAACGCCAAGCCCGTGGGCGCGGCGCTGAGCATCCGCTACCTGCTTGAGCAGATGGTCATCTACAGCGACAACACCGCCAGCGACATGCTGATCGGGCTGGTCGGCATCCGCGCGGTCAATGCCCTGGTCGAGCAGCTCGTGCCGCGCGGCTTCGAGCGCATCACCAGCCTGGCCGACGTGCGCCGCCATGCCTATGGCTACCTGACGCCGCAGGCATCGCACCTCTCGGGCCATGACTTCCTGGTGATCAAGCAGCAGCGCAGCGACGCGGACCGGGTGCAGGTGCTGTCCCGCTTGCTGCATGTGCCCGTGTCGGCCTTCCTGCTGCCCAGCGTGGGCGACGCCTTCGAGGCCTACTATGCCAGCGGCCTGAACTCGGGCCGGCTCGATGCCTATGCCGATCTGCTGGAGCTGCTGGTCAACGGCAAGGCGCTGAATGCCGCGCATACCCGCTACCTGCTGGGGGTGATGGAGCGGGTGCAGACGGGCGTCCACCGGGTGCAGGCCGGCCTGCCCAGGACGGCGCGCTTTGCGCACAAGACCGGCACGCAAAGGGCGCGCACCTGCGACTCCGGATTGGTCACTGTCCCACGTCTGGGCCGGGACCAGCGGGTTATCGTGGTCGCCTGCACGCGCGGAGAGCTGTCCAGCGCGCGTTCAGACCGTGCCCTGCGCGACGTGGGGGCGGCCCTGTGCAACTCTGGCCTGCTCACCGACGGATTGACCCATGACCCCGAGTGTCCCCCTGTTGCGCGCGTGGTGCACCGCGCTGACCCTGGCGAGCGCTAGCCTGGCCGCGCATGCCGCTGCGTGGAGTGACGCGCTGCGCCAGCAGATCGAGAAGATCGACAAGGCCACGCCCGGGCAGCTCGGGGTCTATGTCAAGCGGCTGGACACGGGCGAAGTGCTGTCCTACCAGGCCGATAGGCCCTGGTACCTGGGCTCCTCGGCCAAGCTGCCGGTGGCCATTGCCCTTCTGCAGGAGGTCGAGCAGGGAAAACACAGCCTGGCCGAGCAGGTGACGCTGCAGGACACGGACAAGGTCGACGGCTCGGGCAACGTGGTCTGGAACAAGGCCGGCACCCGCTACCGGGTGGACGCACTGCTCAAGCGCATGCTCATGGAGAGCGACAACACTGCGGCCAACATGCTGATGCGCACCATTGGCGACGCTGCGCTGCAGCGCCGCGCGCGCGACCTGCTGGGGACCAGGGGATTCGAGCGCATCACCAATTTCACGCAGGTGCGCTACGACGTGTATGCCGAGCTGCACCCCGACGCGCGCAAGATGGCCAACATGGACCTGGTGCGCCTGGCTGCGGCACCGATGGGGCCGAAGCGCGTGGATGCGCTGGCGCGCACCATCGACGTGACCACGACCGACTTGCGCGTGAAGACCATGGACGAGGCCTACCAGCGCTATTACGCGCGCGGACTCAATTCGGCACCGCTTACATCCTACGGCGGCATGCTGGAGAAGCTGGTCACCGGCAAGCTGCTCTCGCCCGCCCACCAGCAGCGCCTGTTCACCAACCTGAAGTACGCCACCTACGACGCCTACCGGCTCGAAGCCGGACTGCCGCGCAGCGAGCGCTTCATCCACAAAACGGGCACCCAGCTGCACCGCGCCTGCCACATGGGCGTGGTCAACCCGCAGGACGGCGGCCATGCCGCCATCATGGTGGCCACCTGCGCCGAGGACCTAGACGAGCATGGCGAGGCGGGCAGGGCTTTCGAGCAGATCGGCCGGGCCATCACCCAGACCTTCTTCCCGGGCAAGAAGCCCGGTCGCTGAAGTCCTACTGCGCGCAGACGCGCAGCACCTCGCTGCCGTAGGCTTCGAGCTTCTTGGCACCCATGCCGCTGATGCCCTGCAGGTCTTCCAGGGTGGCGGGGTTGCGCTCGGCAATCGCGGCCAGGGTGGCATCGTGGAAGATCACGTAGGCCGGCAGGTTGTGCTCCTTGGCCACCTCGGCGCGCCAGGCCTTGAGGTTGATGAAGCGCACCTGCGCATCGGGCCCCAGGTTGGCGGCCGCTGCCGGCGGGGCACTGCCCTTGCGGGTGCGCTTGGCCGGTGCGGCCGAGACCGATTCGCGCAGCTGCACGGGCACCTCGCCCTTGAGCACGGCGCGCGAGCCTTCGGTCAGGCACAGGGTGTCGAAGCTGTGGCCGCTGTCGAGCATCACCTTCTGCAGCCCCAGGGCGCCTGTGGCGATCAACTGGCGCAAAACACCGCGCAGCTGAGGCTCGGACAGGTCGGCCCCGATGCCGAAGGTGGAGATCTTCTCGTGCCCGAACTGCAGCACCTTCTCGGTCTTCTTGCCGCGCAGGATGTCCATGATGTGGCCCGCGCCAAAGCCGATGCGGCTGACCTGCTGCACCCGGTAGATGGTGGACAGCAGCTTGCGCGCCGCGTCGGTCGCATCCCAGATGGCCGGGGGCGTGAGGCAGTTGTCGCAGTTGCCGCAGGGCGTGGATTCTTCGCCGAAATAGGCCAGCAGGCGCACGCGGCGGCAATCGGTGGCCTCGGCCAGCGCCAGCAGCGCATCGAGCTTGCCGCGCAGCGCCTGCTTGAACTCCTCGCCGGCGGGGCTCTCGTCGATCATGCGGCGCTGGTTCACCACGTCGTTCAGGCCATAGGCCATCCAGGCGTCGGCGTTCAGGCCGTCGCGGCCGGCGCGGCCGGTCTCCTGGTAGTAGCCCTCGATGTTCTTGGGCATGTCCACGTGCGCGACGAAGCGCACGTCGGGCTTGTCGATGCCCATGCCGAAGGCGATGGTGGCCACCATCACAATGCCCTCCTCGCGCAGGAAGCGGTCCTGGTTCTTCTGGCGCACCTTGGTGTCGAGCCCCGCGTGGTAGGGCAGGGCCGTGAGGCCCGCGTCGCTCAGGGTCGAGGCCAGTTCCTCCACGCGCTTGCGCGACTGGCAGTACACCACGCCGGCCTCGCCCGCGTGCTCGCGCTCGATGAAGCGCAGCAACTGGGTGGTGGCGTCCTTCTTCTCGACGATGGTGTAGCGGATGTTGGGCCGGTCGAAACTGCTGATGAACAGCCGCGCATCTTCGAGCTGCAGGCGTTCGATGATGTCGGCGCGCGTCAGGTCGTCGGCTGTGGCGGTGAGCGCGATGCGCGGCACGCCGGCGTAGCGCTCGTGCAGCACGGTGAGGGCACGGTATTCGGGGCGGAAGTCGTGGCCCCACTGGCTCACGCAATGCGCCTCGTCGATGGCGAAGAGCGACAGGTGCCCCTCGTTGTACAGGCTGTCGAGCAGGCCCAGGAAGCGCGGCGTGTTCAGCCGCTCGGGCGCCGCATAGAGCAGGGTGATGGCGCCGGTCTGCAGGCGAAACTCCACGTCCTGCGCTTCGTCGAAGCTCAGCGTGGAGTTCAGGAAGGCCGCATCCACCCCGGCTTCGTGCAGGGCGCCCACCTGGTCGTGCATCAGCGCGATCAGGGGCGAGATGACGATGGTCACCCCGCGCCCCTGCTGCTGGCGCACGATGGCCGGTACCTGGTAGCACAGCGACTTGCCGCCGCCCGTGGGCATGAGCACCAGCGCATCGCTGCCGCCGATCACGTGCTCGACAATGTCCTGCTGCGGGCCCCGGAACTGCTCGTAGCCGAAGACGTCGTGCAGGACGGTGTGGGCGGGTGATGGGGCGGATGACAAAGGACGAGAAGACAAACGAATACTCGGGTTTAAGGGCCGTTGGCGCTCTTTCAGCAAGCGATGGCAGCCAGTTGGTATCAATAGGGGCCTTGCAGGGTGCCTGTGGCATCTTGCGCGGCAGGCGCATATTGTGCGCTGCATGCGGGCCTGGGCTGCACTTTCTACAATAGGGGGATGCAAGCCCTCCACTACACCCGCGCCCAGCAGCTGCCCGACATCCTCGCCCAACGCATCGCCATCCTCGATGGCGCCATGGGCACCATGATCCAGCGCTTCAAGCTGGGCGAGGCGCAGTACCGGGGCGAGGGCTACACCGGCCCCGGCGGGGCGGGCGACCGGTTCAAGGACTTTCCGCGCGACGTCAAGGGCAACAATGAACTGCTGAGCCTCACGCGGCCCGATGTGATCAGCGACATCCACGAGCGCTACCTGGCTGCCGGCGCCGACCTGATCGAGACCAACACCTTCGGCGCGACCACCATCGCGCAGGAGGATTACAAGATGGCCGACCTGGCGCGCGAGATGAACCTCAAATCCGCGCAACTGGCCCGCGCCGCCTGCGACAAGTACAGCACGCCCGACAAGCCACGCTTCGTGGCGGGCGCCCTGGGCCCCACGCCCAAGACGGCCAGCATCAGCCCCGACGTGAACGACCCCGGCGCGCGCAACGTCGATTTCGAGCAGCTGCGCGCCGCCTACTATGAGCAGACCGAGGCACTGGTCGAAGGCGGCTCCGACGTGCTGCTGGTCGAGACCATCTTCGACACCCTGAACGCCAAGGCCGCACTGTTCGCCATCGACGAGTATTTCGAGCACAGCGGCCAGCGCCTGCCGTTGATCATCAGCGGCACAGTCACCGATGCCTCGGGCCGCATCCTCTCGGGCCAGACCGTGACCGCCTTCTGGCACAGCGTGCGCCATGCGCGCCCGCTGGCCATCGGCCTGAACTGCGCCCTGGGCGCCACGCTGATGCGCCCCTACATCCAGGAACTGAACCGTGTGGCGGGCGATACCTTCATCAGTTGCTACCCGAATGCCGGCCTGCCCAACCCCATGAGCGACACCGGCTTCGACGAGACGCCCGAGGTCACGAGCCGGCTGGTGCACGAGTTCGCGGCCGAGGGGCTGGTGAACATCGTCGGCGGTTGCTGTGGCACCACGCCGGACCACATCGGCGCGATTGCGCGCGCCGTGGAGACGGTTCCTGCGCGCAAGATGTTCTACCCGGCCGAGGCCTGACCGAGGCTTGATCCAACCGGCCTCTGCCGGACGGTGATTTGTACGAAAATCGCACCTGGGCGATGGAATCCCCATCGCCCTTTGCTATTGGAAAGATAGCAAATCCTTCGGCGGCATCTGATCGGCGCGCAGGACTGCCTTGTCTTGCGCGCGCGTGCCGCCCTGACCCCTTGCCTGCCCGCCCATGCTGACCGACGCCCCCACCTCGCCCGCCGACACCGTACCTCCCGCCCCCGTGGCGAGCGGTACCGACCGCGAGGCCCTCAAGCTCGAAAAGCGCCTGGTGCGCCAGGTGAGCCAGGCGATCGCCGACTTCGGCCTGATCGCCGATGGCGACAAGGTCATGGTCTGCGTGTCGGGCGGCAAGGACAGCTACGGCATGCTCGACGTGCTGCGCATGCTGCAGCAGCGCAACGGAAACCGGTTCGAGCTGATCGCCGTCAACCTCGACCAGAAGCAGCCGGGCTTTCCGGCCCAGGTGCTGCCCGGGTACCTGGCGGGGCTCGGCGTGCCCTTCCACATCGAGACGCGCGACACCTACAGCGTGGTCAAGCAGCACGTGCCCGAGGGCAAGACCATGTGCAGCCTGTGCAGCCGCCTGCGCCGGGGCATCCTCTACCGCGTGGCTGACGAGCTGGGTTGCACCAAGATCGCGCTGGGCCACCACCGCGACGACATGCTGCAGACCTTCTTTCTGAACATGTTCTTCGGCGGCAAGCTCAAGGGCATGCCGCCCAAGGTGCAGAGCGACCGGGGCGACCACCTCGTCATCCGCCCGCTGGCCTATGTGGCCGAGGACGACCTCACGCGCTGGGCGGCGCTGCGCAACTTCCCCATCATTCCGTGCACCCTGTGCGGCAGCCAGGAGAACCTGCAGCGCAAGCAGATCGGGCAGATGCTGCGCGACTGGCAGCAGCTGTACCCGGGCCGCATCGAGAACATGGCCGTGGCGCTGCGCAACCTGGTGCCCTCGCACTTCATGGACCCGCGCCATTTCGACTTCCAGGGCCTGGTCGCCAACGGCGTGGCCGATGCCGATGGCGACAAGGCCTTCGATGGCGAGGAATTCCCGCAGGCCATCGCCATGCCGGTGCCGCGCTGAACCCCACACGACCCGATTGGATGGCCCCGATGACCGCCCTCAAAGCCCCTGAACTGCTGCTGCCCGCCGGCTCGCTCGACAAGATGCGCGCGGCCTACGACTTCGGTGCCGATGCCGTGTACGCGGGCCAGCCGCGCTACTCACTGCGCGCGCGCAACAACGAGTTCCGCCTGGAGCAGATCCGCCAGGGCATCGCCGAGGCCCATGCGCGCGGCAAGAAGTTCTTCGTGACCAGCAACCTGATCGCGCACAACGACAAGATCCGCACCTACCTGCGCGACATCGAGCCCGTGATCGATCTGAAGCCCGACGCCCTGATCATGGCCGACGCCGGCCTGATCATGATGGTCAAGGAAAAGTGGCCGCAGGTGCCGGTGCACCTCTCGGTGCAGGCCAACACCACCAACTGGGCGGCCGTGAAGTTCTGGCAGAAGATGGGTGTGGAGCGCATCATCCTCTCGCGCGAACTGAGCCTGGACGAGATCGCGCAGATCCGCCAGGAGTGCCCCGACATCGAACTCGAAGTGTTCGTGCACGGTGCCCTGTGCATTGCCTACTCGGGCCGCTGCCTGCTCAGCGGCTACTTCAACCGCCGCGACCCGAACCAGGGCACCTGCACCAATGCCTGCCGCTGGGGCTATGCCACGCATGGCGCCGAGGTGGATGCGAGCACGGGCGAGGCCGTGGCGCAGAAGATGGAGGCCGGCTTCGACTTCGCCGCCGCCCAGCAGGAGGCCGAGCAGTCCTTCTCCACCTGCGGCGACGGCGCGCGCCACCCGGCGGCCGACCAGGTCTACCTGCTGGAAGACATCGGCCGGCCCGGCCAGCTCATGCCCATCATGGAAGACGAGCACGGCACCTACATCCTCAACAGCAAGGACCTGCGCGCCGTGGAGCATGTGGCGCGGCTTGCGCAGATCGGCGTGGATTCGCTCAAGATCGAAGGCCGCACCAAGAGCCTGTACTACGTGGCCCGCACCGCCCAGGTGTACCGCCGCGCCATCGACGACGCCGTGGCCGGACGGCCTTTCAATCCCGAACTGCTGGTCGAGCTCGAAGGCCTCTCGAACCGCGGCTACACCGGTGGCCTGCTGGAGCGCCGCCCCAGCCAGGACTACCAGAACTACCTCAGCGGCCACTCGGCCACCCAGCGCAGCCAGTTCGCAGGCGAGGTGCTGGGCGTCGACGGCCAGGAGGCCGTGGGCCTGGTCGGTGACTGGGTGCAGGTGGAAACCAAGAACCACTTCGCCGTGGGCGACCTGCTGGAGGTGGTGCACCCCAGCGGCAACATCGCGCTGCGGCTCGAGCGCATGCACGACGTGCACGGCCAGCCCGTGGCCGTGGCCCAGGGCAACCCGGTGCGCGTGTGGATACCGCTGCCTGCGCGCTACGCGGGCGCGCTGCTGGCGCGCGTGGTGGAGGCGGTCTCCCAGCCCGAGTCAGTCGCCTGACGGCTGCTGCAGGTAGTGGACGGATTTCAGTTCGGCGCCAGCGCTGCAGCACTGCCTGCGCCGCGCTAGCCGCGACGGTGGCGGGCAGGGTGTCCCTGCGGCACCGCGCTGGTCATGGGGACCGATTGCCGCCAGAATCGGGCCAGTTCCCACGACCCTGCACGACCGGCATGTCCATCCAAGTGGATCCTCCCCGCAACCCTGTGCCCCCTGTGGCGCAGGTGCTGGCCGAGGCCGCCCTGCAGCGGCAGAACATGCTGCTGGGCACCGGGCAAAAACCCCCTGTGCCGCCGGCCGCCGACGGCGGCAGCCCCGCAGTTCCGGTGGGGTCACCGGGTGCGGTGCCGCCACCGCTTCCGACCGGTGCGCCCGTGCCCGCAGCCACCGAGCGCGTGAGCATTTCGCCCGAAGCCCGGCAAAGCCTGGAAGGCACTGGCGATGCCGCAGGGGATGCGCGAACCAGCCGTGCAGCGCAAGGCCCGGCGTTGGCGGGCGCACCGGCGCTGCCTGCATCGCCTGCCGCACCTGGCGTGCGGGCGCCCGCTGCGGCCTCGGCCCCTGTGCTGCCCGCTGCGGCCTGGCCGACCACCGGTGTCAGCGCCCCGGTTCGCAGCCTGGTGGTGGCCCTGGTGCAGCAGCTCACCGCCCCCTTGCCGCAGCCCCAGCGCGTGGCGGGCATCCAGCCCTGGCCGGCGGACCTGGTACGCCAGGTGCAGGGCGAAGGCGGCGGGGCAGAGGGCACGCTGCCCCCGCTGCAGACCTGGCGCGTGGCCCAGGGCACGGTGCAGACGGCCGAGGGGCCGCGCAGCTTTGCGATCACCCTGCGCGTACCGGTACCCTGGCTGGCAAGCCAGCCCCCGGCGACGGCTGCACCCGCCGTCCCTTTGCAGGCACCGTTCACCGGCAACCCGCAGGCCCTGCAGTCCGGCGTGTTCGCGCTGGTGCTCGAAGGGCCCGACAACGCGGCCCAGCGCACCAGCGCCCTGCTGGTGCTGGACATGGCGCCGCAGCAGGGCTCGGCCGTGTATGGCCGCGAGCAGATGCTGGCGCGCATGGACCCCTGGACGCAGATGGCCGTGCTCCAGGCCAGCGGGCATCTGCCTACCCAGGAGGCCCGCGAGCGCGACCGACCGCTGTGCGAGGTGGCCGGCTGCCCCTATTCCGGGCGGTCCCCCTGCGCACAGCCGTTCTGCCTGGCCCTGCGCTGGGTGGAGCCCGTCGTCCCGGTTCTTCCGGCGGGGCCCCCAACCTGAATTGCGCTGTCCGCCGCGAACTCGCGTGCTCGCGGTCCTGTCCACGGTGGCATAGGAAACGGGTGATGCGATCGCATGCACATCCGTATCAAAGCGCGTGCGCCAGCTCGGCCACGGGCACCTCGGCGTCCAGCATGGCGCGCACCTCGCGGCGCAGCATCTTGTTGAGGAAGCTGCGCGGGATCTCGGGCACGATGCGCACGCGGTCCGGCTGCAGCGCCGCAGGCAGGTTCTCGCCCAGGTACTCGGTGATGTCATGCTCCAGCGCGCGCCAGTTGTGCTCGGTGCGCCAGCTCTGGCGCAGGCTTACCACCAGCACGGCCTGCTCGCCGTGCTGCACCAGGCAGCACTCCTTGACGGCAGGGTGCTGGTGCGTGACCTCTTCCACCTCGCGCGGGTTGAGCATGCGGCCGTCCTTGTGCACGCGGTCGGCACTGCGGCCCAGCACGTGCAGGTAGCCTGCCTGGTCGAAATAGCCGATGTCGCCCATCACCACCCAGCCGTTGCGAAGCGTCTCGGCTGTTTTTTCGGTGTCGTGCCAGTACCGGTCGAATTGCACCGGGGTCTGTACCGTGATGAGGCCCGTGGAGCCCGGGGGCAGCGGGTTGAAGTCGCCATCGCGTATCACCACCTCCACGCCGGGCATCACGCGGCCTACGGACGAGAGAATGTCCGGGCTGACCGGCGCACCGCTGGCATCCACATGCTCGTGCGGCAGCAGCCAGGTAATGGGCGGCAGCGCTTCCAGGCAGCCATAGCCCTGCTGGAAGATAGGCCCGAAATGGCGGATCGCCTCGGCGATCTTGGCTGCGGGCATCATTTCAGAGCCATAGGGCACATGCGTGAGCGAGGCCAGGCGGTAGCGCGGCAGCTCCGGGTCGTCCAGCAGGTCGATGATGGCCGATGGCGAGAGGAAGGCGCGCGAAACCTTGTGCCGTGCGATCAGCCCGGCCAGCGTGGCCGAGCGGAAGTTCTCGGGCATCACCAGCACCGCGCCCGAGAGCAGCGTGGGCAACACCAGGCCCGAGCCCGGCCCGGTGAGCGGCAGGCCCAGCATGTTGATGTCCTGGCCGCTGGCCGGGGGCGTGAAGTTGATCGACTGCGCGATGAAGCGCACACTGTCCAGGTACTTGCGGTGGGTATAGCCGATGGCCTTGGGCAAGCCCGTGGTGCCCGAGGTCATGTGCAGCGCGAACACCTCGTCCTCGTGCACCTTGGCCGTGCCGCGCGTGGGCGCGGCCTGGGCCAACGCGTCCTCGTAGGGCTTGCCCAGGGCCAGGATGTGCAGGCCGGGCATGCGCTCGCGCACGGTGGCCAGGATGGGCGCGCTCAGCGCCGGGTCGTGGATGAACACGGTGGGCTTCACGCGCAGCAGCGTGTCGAGTGCGGCCTGCGCCGACAGGTGCTTGTGGAAGCTCGCGAAGATGGTGCCGTTCTCGAACGTGGCCAGGCGCGTCTCGTACTGTTCGCCGGTCTCGGGCAGCCAGGTGAAGACGATGTCGCCCTGCTGGACGCCCTGCGCCTGCATCCAGCCGTGCAGGCGCAGCACGCGCTCGTGCAGTTGCTGGTAGGTGAGGGTGCCGCGCCGGTCGATGAGGGCGCGCTTGCTGCCATGCAGACGGTAGGCCAGGCGGGCCACCGAGCGGGCGGTGCGCAGGCGGCTCAGCATGAAGCGCGCCATGACGCTGCGCAGGGAGGAAAGGGCCACCGTTGTCTCCTGGGATTGCCGAGATGAAAGGGCAGTCTCCCACGCGGCCTGCGGGGCAATCATTTCCATTTGTTGGCGTGCGTATCCGCCTGTTTCAGCGGCCGCCGAGTGGCCGCATCGTGCCGACAACAGGCAGGAATGCGGGCCTGCAGCGTCGCCCGCACGCAACAGGCACGCCCGGAAAAAAGCCGCCAGTACCGGGTGCGGCGCTGGCGGCTGGGTCGGACCGGGGGCCGCCGGATGGGCGGCTCGGTGCTGTCAGAAAGGAACGATCAGGGGTACAGGCCGCGCATTTCGCGGGCGTGCAGAATGCGCTGGCAGGCCACGATGAAGGTGGCGGTGCGCAGGCTCACCTTGTGCTCCTGGGCCACCTGCCACACGCCGGCAAAGGCGTCCTGCATGATGCGCACCAGGCGGGCGTTGATCTCGTCCTCGCTCCAGAAGAAGCTGGAGAAGTCCTGCACCCATTCGAAGTAGCTCACCGTCACGCCGCCGGCGTTGGCGATCACGTCGGGCAGCACCAGCACGCCTTTGTCGTGCAGGATGTCGTCGGCCTCGGGCGTGGTGGGGCCGTTGGCGCCCTCGATCACCAGTTTGGCCTTGATCTGGCCGGCGTTGTGCTCGGTGATCTGGCCTTCCAGCGCGGCAGGGATCAGGATCTCGCAGTCCACGCCCCAGAACTCCTCGGGCTTCATGGCTTCGGCGCCGGCAAAGTCGCCCACGCCGCCGCGGATCTTCACGTGGGCCAGCAGGGCCGGCACATCGAGGCCCTGGCTGTTGAAGATGGTGCCGGTGTGGTCCTGCACGGCCACGACCTTGGCACCGGCTTCTGCAAACAGCTTGCCGGCAATGCCGCCCACGTTGCCAAAACCTTGCACGGCCAGGCGGGCGCCTTCGATCTGCATGCCGGTCAGCTTGGCGGCTTCCACACCCACGGTGAACACACCGCGGCCAGTGGCTTCCACGCGGCCCAGCGAGCCGCCCAGGTCCACGGGCTTGCCGGTGACCACGCCGGTGGCGGTGGAGCCCGTGTTCATCGAGTACGTGTCCATCATCCAGGCCATGATCTGGCCGTTGGTGTTCACGTCCGGCGCCGGAATGTCCTTGGAGGGCCCGATGATGATGCCGATCTCGCTGGTGTAGCGGCGGGTCAGGCGCTCGAGTTCACCGAGCGAGAGCTTCTTGGGGTCGACGCGGATGCCGCCCTTGGCACCGCCGTAGGGCACGTTCACGGCCGCGTTCTTGATCGACATCCAGGCCGACAGGGCCATCACTTCCGACAGCGTCACGTCCTGGTGGAAGCGCACGCCGCCCTTGCCGGGGCCGCGCGAGGTGTTGTGCTGCACGCGGTAGCCTTCGAAGTGGGCGATGGTGCCGTTGTCCAGCTCGATCGGCACGTCCACGATCAGCGCGCGCTTGGGGCGCTTCAGGGTCTCGACCCAGCGGGCCAGGTGGCCCAGGTAGGGCGTGACGCGGTCGACCTGCTGCAGGTAGACGCCCCAGGGGCCGAGGTTGTCCGCTTGGAGGTACGAGGGCAGGGTATGGACGGCGCCCAACTTGGAGCTGGTGGCCGGAGCGCCGGAAGATTGCGACATGTGAATTTCCTTGTGGGATAAGTTCAAGCCACGAAGCTTATGCCTGCCCCTGAAAGCTGTCCAAGGCCAGAGTGTCACAGGGTTATGCGTCTGATGCATAACCTGCCGAAAGCCCTTTCGATACCCCCACAAGCCATTCTCCAGGGGCTTGTGCGCAGGGTCAGGAAATCACTCCACCTTGAAGCCTGCCAGCAACGGGTCGCCTGGCGGGTAGCGCAGGTCCAGGTTCTGCAGCACCTGGCGCAGCACGGTGGCGATCATCAGGTTGCGGTGCGTCTTGGAGTCGGCCGGCACGATGGTCCAGGGGGCCCAGGGCGTGTGCGTGGCGTTCAGCAGGGTGTCGTAGGCCAGGCGGTAGTCCTTCCACTGCTTGCGCACCTCGATGTCGCCCATGCTGAACTTCCAGTGCTTGGCCGGGTCGTCCAGCCGCTCCTGCAGGCGCAGGCGTTGCTCCTCGGGGCTGATGTGCAGCAGGAACTTGAGCACGATGGTGCCGGTCTCGCTGAGCATGCGCTCGAAATCGTTGATGTGGGCCAGGCGCTGCTGTTGCTGTTCGGGCGTGATCCAGCCGTTGACCACGGGCACCAGCACATCCTCGTAGTGGCTGCGGTTGAAGACGGTGATGTCGCCGGCCTGCGGCACCTGCTGGTGGATGCGCCAGAGGTAATCGTGTGCGCGCTCGGTCTCGGTGGGCGCCTTCCAGCCCACGGTGTGCACGCCCAGGGCGCTCATGCGGCCGAACACGCCGCGGATGGTGCCGTCCTTGCCCGAGGTGTCGGTGCCCTGCAGCACCACCAGCAGCTTGTAGCGCTTGTCGGCATAGAACAGGTTCTGCAACTCGTCGAGCTCCAGCGCCAGGGCTTCGACGGCAGCCTTGTCCTCGGCCTTGTTGCCCAGCGAGTACGGCTTGGCGCCCGGATCCCAGTCGGCCAGCGACGAGGCCTTGCCCTTCTTGCCGCCCGTCTTGGGCTGCCAGGCCGACCAGCGCTCGCCGAAGGCCTTGCTGCTGCTCTGGAAGGGAGGGGTCATGGTGTGCGTCTCCGGTGGTGTGGAAAGGGATATCAATGGTTGCCGTGGGTCGTGCGGTAGGCCATGGGGGTCTGGCCGGTAGCATGGGCAAAGGCCCGGTGCAGGCCGGCCTCGCTGGCGAAGCCCAGGTCCTGGGCAATGCGCTTGAGCGGATGGCGGGTCTGGCACAGGGCATCTGCAGCCTGCCGCAACTTGATGCGGCGCATCCAGTGTGCCGCAGACAGGCCCGTGTGCGCACGCACCCGCCGCGCCAGGGTGCGGGTGGACAGGTGCATGGCCACCGCCAGGTCGGCCAGGCACAGGCCCTGGGCCGGGCTGCGCTGCACCCAGAGCATGGCGCTGCGCAGGGCGGGCTCCGCCTGGGCCATCAGGTCCAGCCCGGCAAAGACCGGGTGGGTGGTGCGCGGGCGCGGCAGCATCAGCACCTCCTGCAGGTCCTGCACTGCCTGGGGCGGCAGCCGTGCCGCCAGCGCGTGCAGCATCAGCGGCAGGTAGCCGCTGGCACCGGCGGCAGTGGTGGCCGCTGCATCTTCCACCAGGGGCTCGTCGAAGCGCCACTGCACACCCGCGAATTCCTGCTGCAGCGCCGCCTGCAGCCACCAGGTGGCCGTGGCCGCGTGGCCATCGAGTCGGCCGCTGGCGGCCAGCAGCACCACGCCGGCGCAGTAGCTCCACAGCTGTGTGCGGCGCGGCAGGGCGCGCAGCGCCCGCACCAGGGGCTGCAGGGGGCGCAGCTGGGCCTTGACTTCGTCGGGCGACGACAGCCACAGGCCCGGCACCAGCACGGCATCGGCCTGCGCCTGGGCCAGGGTGCTCGTCGGGGTCAACGCCGGTCCCTGCCAGGTGGGCACCGGCTGCCGGCCCAGGCCCACCCACTGCACATCGAAGAGCAGGCGCCCTGCGCGCAGGTTGGCCGCGCGCGCCATGTCGGCGGTGGCAAACAGGCCTGCGGGCATGCAGCCCTCGTAGAGCAGCAGGGCCAGTCGCCAGGGGCGGTCAGGGATGGAGGGATCAATGCCCGGGTGTGGCATGGATTGGCAATGAATTGTCCATTCCAGCCATTTTCACCAGGCAGGCGCCTTTGAACAATAGGGCTTCAACCAACGCACCTGCAACCACCCCATGAAGATCACCCAATTGCGCAATGCCACCCTCGTGCTGGAATTCACGGTCCAGGGCGCACCCGTGGCCTTGCTGGTCGACCCCATGCTCTCGCCCCAGGGCGGCCTGCCCACGCTGCGCTACCTGGGCGGCACGCGCCGCCGCAATCCCATCGTGGAGCTGCCCGAAGGGGCCGACGCCGTGCTCGGCCGTGTGACGCATGCCCTCATCACCCATTGCCAGCGCGGCCACTTCGACCACCTGGACCGGGCGGGCAAGCAGTTCCTGCGCGGGAGGGGCACGCCCGTGCTCTGCATGCCCCGCGACGCCGACTACCTCGCCACGCGCGGCCTGCTGGTGCAGCCGCTGGCGGGCCCTGGCCGCCAGCCCTTCATGGGCACAGGGCACATCACGCCCATCGCCTGCCTGCACGGGCGCGGCTGGGTCGGCCGCCTCATGGAGCATGGCCATGGCTACCTGATCGAGATGCCGGGCGAGCCCAGCGTCTACATCGCCGGGGACACCGTGCTCACCCCCGAGGTGCGCGACTGCCTCACCCGCCTGCGCCCCGACGTGGCCGTGCTGCCGGCCGGCGGCGCGCGCTTCGACCTGGGGGGCGAGATCCTCATGGATGGGCAAGACATGATCGAGGCCTGCACCCTGGCACGCGGCATGGTGGTGGCCAACCACCTGGAAGCCCTGGACCATTGCCCCACCACACGTTCCGGTCTGGCGGGCCTGGCCGCAGAGGCTGGCGTGCAGCAACGGCTGTGGATACCGCAGGACGGCGAGTCACGCGTGTTCTGATGCGGGCGTGGAGCAGGCCTGCTCGGCGGGATGCCCGGCCCGGTGCGCGTCGTGCGACATCAGGTCCACGAAGCGCCGCGCGCCCAGGCCCAGCGGCCGCTCCTTGGACCAGACCACGTCCACCCACAGGGCCGTGCCATTGCTCAGGTTCTCGAACGGCATCTCCACCAGGGTGCCGGCGTCGATGCGCGGCTGCACCAGGGCGCGCGGCTGCCAGCCCCAGCCCAGGCCGGCTTCGATCAGGCCCAATGCGGCCAGGTGGTTGTCGGTGCGCCAGTGGTGGCGCGCGAAGACGAAGCGCCGGTCGATCTGCGCCAGGTCGCGGCTGGCCACCACGATCTGCCGCGTGCTCGTGAGGTGCTCTTCGCGCAATTGCGCCTCCCGCGCTGGCTCGCCGCGCTCCGTGGCGGCTGCGCGCGCGGCCTGCAGCACCGGGTGGTCGGGCGCCATCACGGCCACCAGGGTTTCGCTGCCTACCTCCTGAAAGCCCTCGCGCCCGTCGATGCTGGGCCGCTCGAACACCAGCGCCAGCTGCGCGCGCCCGGTGTGCAGCAGTTCCAGCGCATCGACCTGGGGCGCGGCCAGCACCTCCACCTGCAGCAACGGGTACTCGCGCGCCAGGGCGGCGATGGGCTCCGTCCAGCGCGAAGCCAGCAGCTCGGGCGCAATGGCCACTGTGAGCCGCTCCTCCAGCCCCTGGGTGAGCGACAGCGCCTGCGCGTTGAGCTGCTGCAGCTGACCGGCCAGCAGCCGCGCCTGGGGCTCCAGTGCCCGGGCCGCCGCCGTGGGCCGGGGCTCGCGGCCGCTGCGGTCGAAGAGCGGCATGTCCAGCTCCGCCTCCAGGTGGGCAATGGCCATGCTCACGGCCGAGGGCACGCGCGAGAGGCTGCGTGCCGCAGCCGAGAACGAGCCCTTGTCCAGCACGGACAGGAAGACCTGGATGTTGTCCGAAGAAAAAGCCATACCTGGCTCAATCTATCAGAAAAACTGAAATAAGCTAACTTTTTATATCAGTCTAAAGCACATAAAGTTCGTGCCATGGAAACGCAGAACACCACCATTTCTCTGGCAGCGCCGCAGCCTGCCGCCGGCCTGCAGGGCGTCAAGCGCCGGGTCGTCTACGTCACGCTGTACGAACTCATCGCCATCGCCGCCGCCACGGCCGGTTTGGCCTTTCTCTCGGGCCAGGGGGCTGCGCATGCCGGCGTGATCGCCGCAGTGGCGGCCCTGATCGCCGTGGCGTGGAACCTGCTGTTCAACTGGGCGTTCGAGCGCTGGGAGGCGCGGCAGGAGGTGCGCGGGCGCAGCGCCGCCCGCCGCGTGGTGCATGCCGTGAGCTTCGAGATGGGCCTGGTGGTCACCCTGGTGCCGATCTTTGCCTGGTGGTTCCACATCAGCCTGTGGCAGGCACTGGTGATGGACATCGGCATGATCGTCTTCTTCCTGTGCTACACCTTTGCCTTCAACTGGGTGTTCGACCATGTGTTCGGCCTGCCGGCCAGCGCGCAAGGTGCCCCGCAGTCCTGACAGGCGCCCTTTCAGCCTTGCAGCAACTGGCCCGCCATGGCCGCGGCGGCGGTGCGTGTCTCCACCCCCAGCTTCTCGAAGATGTGCTCCAGGTGCTTGTTCACCGTGCGCGGGCTCATGCCCAGGATGTCGGCGATATCGCGGTTGGTCTTGCCCTTGGTCAGCCACGAGAGCACCTCGGTCTCGCGCGGCGTCAGCGCCACCTGCTGCAGGCGGCGCGGCGCGGCGGCCTCGGGCCGTGCGTGGCTGAGCAGCAGCATCGATTCGGCCAGGCCGCTGGCGCCCATGTGCCGGGCCAGCAGCTGCCGGCCGTCGGCCAATGCCAGGGTCTGTTCGCCATCGCGCTGGGCCTGCACCAGCCAGGCGGTGGCCAGTTCTGCGGGCGCCTGGGCATGGGCAAAGGCATCTTCCAGCCAGCGCGTGGCCTGGGGTGAGCGCCAGGCCATGCGGCCCTGGCCATCGAGCACCACCACACCCAGGCCGGCCACGTCCACAGCCTCGCGCGCCATGCGCGTGGCCTGGGCATTGCGCACGTGGGTCGCCAGGCGCGCCAGCACCTCGGGGATGCGCAGCGGCTTGACTACGTAGTCCACCCCGCCGCTGTCGAATCCCTGCAGGATCTGCGCCGTGTCCGACAGCCCGGTCATGAACACGATGGGCACGTGCGACCAGGGCGGCGTGGCCTTGAGTTGGCGGCACAGCGCAAAGCCGTCGATGCCGGGCATCACCGCGTCGAGCAGCACCCCGTCGGGCACCACCATGTCGAAGCGCTGCAGCGCCTCTTCGGCGTCGCGCGCCGCCAGCACGGCATAGCCCTCGGCAGCGAGCGCGTCGCAAAGCATGCGCAGGGTGTCCAGGGCGTCGTCCACCACCAGGATGACGCGCTGGCCGGGCTCTGCGGGGCTGGCCGGGGCCGATGGGTCAAAGGGACTGTTCATGGTCGGGTTCGCGGAGGTGGCGGGCCAGGGCCTCGAAGTCGAAACGCTCTGCGCAGGCCTGCAGCACGGCCAGCGCGGCAGCATGGGCCGGCAGCTCGCTGCGCGCCTGGCGCAGCAGCTCGCGCACGGCGCCGGCCTGGCCCTGGCGTGCCAGGCGGGTCAGGCCGTCGCGCAGGTCCTGGGGCAGGCTGACAGGGGAGGGCACCGGGACCGCAGCCTGGGCCGCTGGGGGCGGCAGGGGCTGTGGCGTGTTGTCGTGTACCCATTCGATCTGCAGCGCCGCCTGCAGCGCACGCAGCAGCTCGGACTCGATCACCGGCTTGCCCACGAAGCCCTGCACCTGCATGGCCGCCAGGCGTCCGGGCTCGTGGTCGAACTGGTTGGCCGAGACAAAGACGATGGGCAATTCGCTGGCGGGCAACAAGGTGCGCAGCAGACCAGCGGTCTGCCAGCCGTCGAGGTCGTCCATGGAGATGTCGAGCAGCACCAGGTCGGGCGGGGACTGGCGCACGATCTCCACGCACTCGCGCCCGCTGGCGGCCTCGCGCACGATGAACCCCAGCGGCACCAGCAGGCCGGCCAGCAGCTGGCGCTGCAGCGGCTGGTCGTCCACCACCAGCAGCGTGCGGCGCGGGCCGATGTGGCCGATCACCGGGCGCAGGGCCGCCATGTGGGCCGGGCGCCAGGCCGGGTCGGGCGAGATGCCGGGCAGGTACAGGCGCACGGTGAAGGTGCTGCCCTGGCCGGGCGTGCTGGCCACCGTGAGCTCGCCCCCCATGAGCTGCGTGAGCAGGTGCGTGATGGTCAGGCCCAGGCCGGTGCCGGCCTCGCTCGCGCGGCGGCCGGCGCTGCCACGCTCGAACGGCAGGAAAATGCGTTCAAGGTCTTGCGGCTCGATGCCGATGCCGGTGTCGATCACTTCGATGCGCGAGACATGCGGGCGAAAATCCAGGCGCAGCCGCACCTCGCCGCGCTCGGTGAAGCGCACCGCGTTGGACAGCAGGTTGATCAAAATCTGGCGCAGCCGCTTGGCGTCGGCGCGTATCCAGCCGGGCATGGTGCCCTCGGTCTGCACCACGAAGCGCAGGCCCCTGGCCTCCGCCTGCGGGCGCAGCATGCCCTCCACGTTCTGGATCAGCTCGGGCAGGGGCAGTGGCAGCAGGTCCAGGCGCAGGCGGCCGGCCTCGATGCGCGCCAGCTCCAGCGAGCCGTCGATCAGCGCATGCATGTGCTGCCCGCTGTGCTGGATGGTGGACAGGCTCTCGCGCAGCCAGCCCTCGGTCTGCGGGTTCTTGAGCAGGATCTGGGTGTAGCCGAGGATGCTGTTGAGCGGCGAGCGCAGCTCGTGCGTCATGCCGGCCACATAGCGCGTCTTGGCCAGGCTGGCCGATTCGGCCTGGTCCTTGGCGGCCTGCAGTTCGGCGTCGGTGCGCTTGTGCGCCTCGATCTCCTGCAGCAAGAGCTGCGTCTGGCGCTCCGACTCGTCCTGCGCCATGCGCCGGCTGTCCGTGCTCAGCACCACCCACCAGGCGCACACGGCGGCCAGCAAGGCCAGCAGCGCGAACACCTTGAAGAACGGCATGCGCAGGAACTGCGCGGGCGTCTCGATGCTCTCCTGCACATAGACCACGCCGAGCAGAAAGACCATCACCGCGCACAGCGAGACCATCACCATCAGGTACTGGCCCATGCGGAAGTTGACCTTGGCCGCCCAGTGGCGCGGCAACAGCAACGCGGCCACTGCGCGCAGCTGGTCGGTGGCGCGCGAGCCAGTCTTGCAGCGGTCGTGGCAGCGCGACTCGAGCGAGCAGCACAGCGAGCAGATCGCCGCCCCGTAGGCCGGGCAGCGCGCCATGTCCTCGGATTCGAACTGGTTCTCGCACACCGTGCAGCGCACCGCCTCGCCGGGCTGCCAGGTGGTGTCGGGCTGGCGCGCCAGGTAGTAGCGCCCCTTGGTGGCCCAGGCCAGCAGCGGCGCCAGCGCCATCGACAGCACCAGCGCGATGAAGGGCGAGAACGCCGCCGCCATCTCACCGAGCATGCCCGCATAGGCACAGCAGGCCACAGTGGCCGCCAGCACCATGGAGCCCAGGCCCACGGGGTTGAAGTCGTACAGGTGCGCCCGGCGGAACTCGATGCCCGGCGGCGACAGCCCGAGCGGCTTGTTGATCACCAGGTCGGCCACCAGCGCGCCCACCCAGGCGATGGCCACGTTGCTGTAGACCGCCAGCACCTTCTCGAGCGCGCCGAAGACCCCGAGCGTCATGAGCAGCGTGGCGATGCCCACGTTGAACACCAGCCACACCACGCGCCCCGGGTGGCTGCGCGTGATGCGCGCGAAGAAGTTGGACCAGGCCAGCGAGCCTGCGTAGGCATTCGTCAGGTTGATCTTGATCTGCGAGACGACGACGAAGAGCACCGTGACCGCCACCGCCAGGCCCGGCAGGCCCAGCGCCGCCATGACCTGGTGGAAGCCCGCGAGGAACATCTGCGTGGGCTCGGCCGCGCGCGTGGTGCCCACCTCGAACTGCAGTGCCGCAAAGGCCAGGAAGGCGCCGCCCGCCATCTTGAGCATGCCCATCACGATCCAGCCCGGGCCCGCCACCAGCACCGCGCCCCACCAGCGCCAGCGGTTGGCGGCCGTGCGTTCAGGCAAAAAGCGCAGAAAATCCACCTGCTCGCCGATCTGCACCACCAGCGAGAAGATCACCGTGCCCGCCACGCCGAACATCAGCAGGTTGAACTGGCTGCTGCCGCTCTTGAGGCCCGACAGCCCCGCGAAGTCACGGTACAGCTGCGGCTGGGCCAGTGCGATCCAGACGAAGGGCAGCAGCAGCAAAAACAGCCACAACGGCTGCGTCCAGGCCTGAAGGCGCGAGATCAGCGTGATGCCGCGCATGGCCAGGGGCAGGATGACCAGGGACGAGACCACGTAGCACCACTGCAGCGGCCAGTCCACCACCATCTGCAGCGCCAGCGCCATGATGGCCGCCTCCAGCGCGAAGAAGATGAAGGTGAACACCGCGTAGATCAGCGAGGTGATGGTCGAGCCCAGGTAGCCAAAGCCCGCGCCGCGCGTGAGCAGGTCCATGTCCAGGCCGTAGCGCGCCGCGTAGTAGGCGATGGGCAGCCCGGTGAGGAAGATCAGCACCCCCACCGTGAGGATGGCCCACATGGCGTTGGAAAACCCGTAGTTGAGTGCAATCGCCCCGCCGATGGCTTCAAGCGCCAGAAAGGACAGCGAGCCGAAGGCCGTGTTCGCCACGCGGAACTCGCTCCAGCGCCGAAAGCTCTTGGCGGTGTAGCGCAGCGCGTAGTCCTCCATGGTCTCGTCGGCCACCCAGGCGTTGTACTCGCGCCGAAAGCGAAAGATCGTCTGCTGGGCAGGCTGCGGGGCGCCGGACGGAGGGGTGGAGGGCATGCACGGGGCCCATGCAAGAAACGTTCTAGCAACGCTTGCCGCGAGGTGCGTACGCAGGGGCTACGTTAATTGACGTATGGGCGCGTACCAGGGTTGTCCCTAATCTTGGCACCAGCGCGGCACCCACGGCAACCCAGCCGGCCAGCGCCGCACACCACCCCAACCCGTCTGTTGCAAGGAGCGTTTTCACCATGAAGCACCTCACCGATCCGAATGCCCTGGGCCTTCCTCCCTCCACGGACGGCGGCCGCCGCCGCCTGCTGCAGGCCATGGGCGCCGCGTCGATGGCGGGCCTGCCGGCCTGGTCCTTCGCCCAGCCCACCGCCCAGGTCAACACCACCAAGCTGGCCGTGACGGACACCGAAGTCACCGTGGGCCAGCTGCATTCGGCCACCGGTACCATGGCCATCTCCGAGACCGGCTCCATCCAGGCCGAGCAGCTCGCCATCGACCAGATCAACGCCATGGGCGGCGTGCTCGGCCGCAAGATCAAGGTCATCAAGGAAGACGGCGCCTCCGACTGGCCCACCTTCGCCGAAAAATCCAAGAAACTGCTCATCAACGACCACTGCGCCGCCGTGTTCGGCTGCTGGACCAGCGCCTCGCGCAAGGCCGTGCTGCCGGTGTTCGAGAAGGAGAACGGCCTCTTGTACTACCCCACCTTCTACGAAGGCCTGGAGCAGTCCAAGAACGTGATCTACACCGGCCAGGAAGCCACGCAGCAGATCCTGTACAGCCTGGAGTGGGCCAAGACCGAGAAGAAGGCCAAGACCTTCTTCCTGATCGGCTCGGACTACATCTGGCCGCGCACCTCGATGAAGATCGCGCGCAAGCATGTGGAGAACTTCCAGAAGGGCAAGATCGTCGGCGAGGAGTACTACCCGCTGGGCAGCACCAACTTCGGCTCGCTGATGAACAAGATCAAGCTGCAAAAGCCCGACTGCCTGTTCGTCGCCGTGGTGGGCGGCTCCAACGTGGCCTTCTACAAGGCGCTCAAGGCCGCCGGCATCACAGGCGACAAGCAGCTTTTGGTCACGCTCTCGGTCACCGAGGACGAGATGACCGGCGTGGGCGGCGAGAACTTCGCGGGCTTCTTCTCGTCGATGAAGTACTTCCAGTCGCTGGACAACGAGAACAACAAGAAGTTCGTCGCCGCCTTCAAGGGCAAGTACGGCAAGGACGCCGTGATCGGCGACGTGACCCAGGCCGGCTACCTCGGCCCCTGGCTGTGGAAGGCCGCGGTCGAGAAGGCCAAGAGCTTCGACGTGGACAAGGTGGTGGCCGCATCGCCGGGCATCGAGCTCAAGACCGCGCCCGAGGGCTACGTCAAGCTCGACGCCAACCACCACCTGTGGAGCAAGTCGCGCATTGCCATGGGCATGCCGGATGCGAGCTTCAAGGTCGTCGCCGAGTCGCCGGAATTGATCAAGCCCGATCCGTTCCCCAAGGGTTACCAGTAAATCCCCCCGCTGCAGCGTCCGGCCCACCAGGCCGGGCCGCTGCATGGCCGCCCCCTTGTTTGCCGTGAATGGAGTCTGGCACCCATGAACTTTTCAGAAATGCTCAACATCGGCCTCATGCAGGGCTTTGCGGGCCTGAGCCTGTTTGCCGTGCTGCTGCTCATGGGCCTGGGGCTGGCCATCATCTTCGGGCAGATGGGCGTGATCAACATGGCGCATGGCGAGTTCATGACCATCGGCGCGTACACCATCTACCTGGGTTCCACGCTGGCCTCCACGCATGCGCCGCAGCTCGTGGCCTACTACTTTCCGGTGGCCATCGTGGCCGCCTTCGGCTTTGCCTTCGCTGCGGGCTGGCTGGTGGAGTGGGGGCTGATACGCCACCTGTACAAGCGCCCACTCGACACCCTGCTGGCCACCTGGGGCATCAGCCTGGCGCTGCAGCAGTGCTTTCGCACCTTCATCGGCCCCAAGGAAGTCAGCCCCACCCTGCCTGACTGGCTGCTGGGCTCCTGGGCGCCCGTCGAGGGCCTGGATATCCCCATCAACGGCATGTTCGTGCTGGGCCTCACGGCGGTGGTCACCTGCGGCGTGCTGCTGGCGCTGCACCGAAGCCGCTGGGGCCTCAGGGTCCGCGCCACGGTGGCCAATCGCACGATGGCCAACGCCACGGGCATCGACACGCAAAAGACCGACCGCCTGACCTTCGCCATCGGCTGCGGCATCGCCGGCGTGGCGGGGGCGGCCTTCACCACCATCGGCTCCACCGGGCCGACCTCGGGCTCACTCTACATCGTGGACGCCTTCCTGGTCGTCACCTTCGGCGGTGCGGCCAGCCTGCTGGGCACGGTGGTCTCGGCCTTCGGCATCGCGCAGACCCAGTCCATCACCGAGTTCTTCCTGGCCGGCTCCATGGCCAAGGTGATCACGCTGTCGCTGATCGTGCTGATCCTGATGGTGCGGCCACAGGGCCTGTTCGCCTCCAAGGTGCGCCGCTGAGCGTTTGTCGATTTCACCCTGAGTTTCACCGGAGTCACTTCATGAATGCCCTCAAAGCCTGGATCCAGCGCTACCAGCTCGCCAGCCTGGTGCTGCTCACCGTGCTGCTGGCCGTGGTGCTGCCGCTGGCGCTCGACATTTTTCGCCTGAACCTCGTGGGCAAGTACCTCACCTACGCCTTCGTGGCCATCGGCCTGGTGATGGTCTGGGGCTACGGCGGCGTGCTCAGCCTGGGGCAGGGGGTGTTCTTCGGCCTGGGCGGCTACGCCATGGCGATGTTCCTCAAGCTCGAAGCCTCCGACCCCATCAGCACCAAGATCCAGTCCACACCGGGCATCCCCGACTTCATGGACTGGAACCAGATCACCGAGCTGCCCACGTTCTGGGTGCCGTTCAAGAGCCTGCCGTTCTCGCTGGCGGCCGTGATCGTGGTGCCCACATTGTTGGCCTGGATCGTGAGCTTCGCCATGTTCAAGCGCCGCGTGGGCGGCGTGTACTTCGCCATCATCACCCAGGCCGTGGCGCTGATCTGCACCGTGCTCATCATCGGCCAGCAGGGCTACACCGGTGGCGTCAACGGCATGACCGACCTCAAGACCCTGTGGGGCTGGGACACGCGCACCGACAGCGCCAAGTACATCCTGTACTACGTGTGCGTGGCGCTCTTGGTGCTGTCCATCGTGCTGTGCCGCTTCATCCAGACCAGCAAGCTCGGCACGCTGCTGCTGGCCATGCGCGACAAGGAAGACCGCGTGCGCTTCTCGGGCTACGACGTGGCCAACTTCAAGGTCTTCACCTTCTGCCTGGCGGCCGCGCTGTCGGGCATCGGCGGTGCGCTGTTCTCGCTGCAGGTGGGCTTCATGTCGCCGAGTTTCGTGGGCATCGTGCCCTCCATCGAGATGGTGATCTACGCCGCCGTGGGCGGGCGCATGAGCCTGGTGGGTGCGGTCTACGGAACCTTGCTGGTCAACGCCGGCAAGACCTACTTCTCCGAGAGCTTTCCCGACCTGTGGCTGTTCCTCATGGCGGCCCTGTTCATCGGCGTGACCATGGCCTTCCCGATGGGACTGGCCGGCCTGTGGGAGAGCCACATCGTGCCCTGGTGGAAGGGCCGGCGCGAGGCGCTGCGCCAGGCCTCGGTGCGCGCCCCGGCAGCGGCCAGCCGCCCACCCGCCGACACCGAACCCGCCGCCCCGGCAGCGCGTGCGCCGGGCCTGCCCGAAGGCACCAGCAGCCAGAGCGCCTGAGCGCACCCCGCACCTGGAGCCCCCTTCATGAGCAACACCGACTTCGCCCTGGCCGTGGAAGACCTCACGGTCTCGTTCGACGGCTTCAAGGCCATCGACGCCCTCACGCTGTACGTCGACAAGAACGAACTGCGCGTGATCATCGGCCCCAACGGCGCGGGCAAGACCACGCTCCTGGACCTGATCTGCGGCAAGACGCGCGCCACCGGGGGCAGCATCAAGTTCAAGAACGAGGAGCTCACGCGCATGGCCGAGCACAAGCGCGTGCGCCTGGGGATCGGCCGCAAGTTCCAGACCCCCTCGATCTACGAGAACCTCTCGGTGTTCCAGAACCTGGAAGTCTCCTACCCCTCGGGCCGCTCGGTGTTTGGCGCACTCGCCTTCCGTTGCACCCCGGCGGTGAAGGAGCGTGTGCAGGCCGTGGCCGATGACATCGGCCTGGGCGACAAGCTCGCCACCGAGGCCGGCCTGCTCTCGCACGGGCAAAAGCAGTGGCTGGAGATCGGCATGCTGCTGATGCAGGAGCCCGAGCTGCTGATGCTGGATGAGCCGATTGCCGGCATGAGCGCGCGCGAGCGCGAGCTCACCGCCGAGCTGCTGCAGCGCATCTGCAAGAACCGCGCGGTGATCGTGATCGAGCACGACATGGAATTCGTCAAGCGCATCGCGCACAAGGTCACCGTGATGCACCAGGGAAAGATCCTGGCCGAGGGCTCGATGGACAAGGTCCAGAACGATCCCAAGGTGATCGACGTCTACCTCGGCCACTGACCGAACCACCCCGCACAGGAGCACCCATATGTTGGAAGTCAAGGACCTGTTCGTGGCCTACGGCCAGAGCGAAGCGCTGCACGGCATCTCGTTCTCGGGCCGCGCCAACGAGACCGTGGCCATCATGGGCCGCAACGGCATGGGCAAGACCACGCTGTTCAAGAGCCTCATGGGCGTGATGCCGGTCAAGAGCGGCAGCATCCGCGTGGCCGGCCAGGAGGTGACGAAGGACGAGAGCTTTCGCCGCGTGGCCAAGGGCATCGCCTATGTGCCGCAGGGCCGCATGATCTTTCCGACACTGACGGTGGAAGAAAACATCCAGACGGGCCTCGAAAACTCGAAGACGCGCGAGATCCCCGACGAGATCTACGCGCTGTTCCCCGTGCTCTGGGACATGCGCCGGCGCAAGGGCGGCAACCTCTCGGGCGGGCAGCAGCAGCAACTGGCGATTGCGCGCGCGCTGGTCACCGACCCCAAGGTGCTGCTGCTCGACGAGCCCACCGAGGGCATCCAGCCTTCGATCATCAAGGACATCGCCAAGGCCCTCAACGAGATCCGCAAGCTGCGCCAGATCACCATCGTGGTCAGCGAGCAGGTGCTCTCGTTCGCCATGGACGTGGCCGACCGCCTGTTCGTCATTGAAGGCGGTCGCCTGGTGCACGAGACCGCGCGTGCCGACACCGATCAGCAGCACATCAAGGCCTACCTTTCCGTCTGAGCCTCACTTCCGTCTCTTTTCGTTCCCTCCCACAACCATCCAAGGAGCAACACGCCATGGCCGATACCCTGATCAAGGTGGACCTCAAGCAGTCCCCGTACGAGAACCCGCTGGTGCACAACCGCTGGCATCCGGACATCCCCATGGCCGTGTGGGTGGAGCCCGGGGCGGAGTTCAAGCTCGAGACCTACGACTGGACCGGCGGCGCCATCAAGAACGACGACAGCGCCGACGACGTGCGCGATGTGGACCTGTCCACCGTGCACTTCCTGTCGGGGCCTGTGGGCGTCAAGGGCGCGGAGCCAGGCGACCTGCTGGTGGTGGACCTGCTCGACATCGGCGCGCGTGACGACAGCCTGTGGGGCTTCAATGGCTTTTTCTCCAAGAAGAACGGCGGCGGCTTCCTGACCGAGCACTACCCGCTGGCGCAAAAATCCATCTGGGACTTTCACGGCATGTTCACCAACAGCCGCCACATCCCGGGCGTGAACTTCGCGGGGCTGATCCACCCCGGCCTGATCGGCTGCCTGCCCGACCAGAAGATGCTCGACGCCTGGAACGCCCGCGAGGCCGAGCTGATCGCCACCGACCCCGACCGCGTGCCCGGCCTGGCGAATCCGCCCAACGGCATCACCGCCCACATGGGCAAGCTGCAGGGCGAGGCCAAGGCCAAGGCCGCCGCCGAGGGCGCGCGCACCGTGCCACCGCGCGAGCACGGCGGCAACTGCGACATCAAGGACCTCTCGCGCGGCTCCAAGGTCTACTTCCCGGTCTACGTGGAAGGCGCGGGTCTGTCGGTGGGCGACCTGCACTTCAGCCAGGGCGATGGCGAAATCACCTTCTGCGGCGCCATCGAGATGGCCGGCTGGGTGCACATGAAGGTCAGCCTGATCAAGGGCGGCATGGCCAAGTACGGCATCAAGAACCCGATCTTCAAGCCCAGCCCGGTCACGCCCAACTACAAGGACTACCTGATCTTCGAGGGCATCTCGGTCGACGAATCGGGCAAGCAGCACTACCTGGACGTCACGGTGGCCTACCGCCAGGCCTGCCTGAACGCCATCGAGTACCTCAAGAAGTTCGGCTACAGCGGCGCGCAGGCCTATTCCATCCTGGGCACCGCCCCCGTGCAGGGCCACATCAGCGGCGTGGTCGACGTGCCCAACGCCTGCGCCACGCTGTGGCTGCCCACGGAAATCTTCGACTTCGACATCAACCCCACGGCCGCCGGCCCGGTGAAGATGCTCGACGGCAGCATCGACATGCCGATCTCGCAAGACAAGTAGCAAGGCAGGCCCCCATGCCCACCTACGACTACGCTTGCGCCGACTGCGGCAACTTCGATGCGCTGCGCAGCGTGGCCTTGCGCAACGAGCCCTGCGCCTGCCCCGCCTGCGGAGCGGCCGCGGCG
Organism: Acidovorax sp.; assembly: GCF_034519795.1. Taxonomy (GTDB): domain Bacteria; phylum Pseudomonadota; class Gammaproteobacteria; order Burkholderiales; family Burkholderiaceae_C; genus Acidovorax. The sequence continues at coordinate 483,055 of NZ_JAXHOB010000014.1, read as the reverse complement.
CGTGTGTTCGCGCACGCACCGCACCTGGCCTGCGTGAGCCCCGAGCAGCGCCGCGCGCACGACACCAACGAGCGTGCCCAGCACGCCCCGCGCTCGTCCTCGCGCGATGGCGATGCCGGCAGCTATGGCCGGCTGCGCCATCCCTCGGGCTGCGGCTGCTGCAGCGGTGGCGGGAGCAAACGCGGCAGCACCGTCACCGCGCCCAACGGCGCAAAGACATTTCCCTCCAAACGCCCCTGGATGATCAGCCATTGACGCTGGCCACCGAGTACCGATCCAAGGAGAACACGCCATGATCCACGGCGATATTTCGAGCAGCAAGGACACCGTCGGCGTCGCGGTGGTCAACTACAAGATGCCGCGCCTGCACACCCAGGCCGACGTGCTGGACAACGCGCGCAAGATCGCCGACATGCTGGTCGGCATGAAGACCGGCCTGCCGGGCATGGACCTGGTGATCTTCCCCGAGTACAGCACCCACGGCATCATGTACGACCGCCAGGAGATGATGGACACCGCCACCACCATTCCGGGGCCCGAGACGGAAATCTTCGCGGCGGCGTGCCGCAAGGCCAAGGTCTGGGGCGTGTTCTCGCTGACCGGCGAGCGGCACGAGGAGCATCCGCACAAGATGCCCTACAACACGCTGATCCTGATGAACGACCAGGGCGAGATCGTGCAGAAGTACCGCAAGATCATGCCCTGGACGCCCATCGAGGGCTGGTACCCGGGCGACCAGACCTATGTGAGCGAGGGCCCCAAGGGCCTCAAGATCAGCCTCATCATCTGCGACGACGGCAACTACCCCGAGATCTGGCGCGACTGCGCGATGAAGGGCGCCGAACTCATCGTGCGCTGCCAGGGCTACATGTACCCGGCCAAGGAGCAGCAGATCCTCATCAGCAAGGCCATGGCCTTCGCCAACAACACCTACGTGGCGGTGGCCAATGCGGCGGGGTTCGACGGCGTGTACAGCTACTTCGGCCATTCGGCGCTGATCGGCTTCGACGGCCGCACGCTGGGCGAGTGCGGCGAAGAGGAATACGGCGTGCAGTATGCGGCCCTGTCCACCAGCCTGATCCGCGACTTCCGCAAGAACGGCCAGTCCGAGAACCATTTGTTCAAGCTGCTGCACCGCGGCTATACCGGCATGATCAACTCCGGCGAGGGGGACAAAGGCGTGGCCGCCTGCCCCTACGGCTTCTACCAGCGCTGGGTGACCGACCCCGAAGGCACGCGCCAGGCGGTGGAAGCGCTCACGCGCAGCACAGTGGGCACGGCGGAATGCCCCATCGAGGGCATTCCGCACGCATAGGCTTGGCTCAGCGTCGCTCTGTGCCCTCCACCATCGGGAACGCCTGGAAAGCGCGCGTGAAGTCGCAGCAGGACTGGGCCAGCATGGTGATGGACGACACCAGCGCACTGCGGTGCTCGCCCTTGTACAGCGCCACGTAGGGCACGGGCGGCAGGGGTGGGTCCACCTCCAGCACGGCCAGCAGGCCGGCGCCGATGAGCGGGTCCAGGCAGTGGCGCGGCAGGTAGCTCACACCCAGCCCCGAGATGGTCAGGCCGATCAGCGCGATCAGGTTGCTCACCACGATGGCGTCCGAGGGCTCGGCGCCCAGTTCCTTCATCCATGCGTCGTAGCGCCGGCCGGTGCCTGACGACTGCCCCTGCACCAGCAGCCGCTGGTGCGCCAACTGGTGCAGGCGCACCGGGCCGGCGGGCAGCAGGCCGGGCTGGCACATCCAGGCGCTCTCCACCTGGCCAACGGCCTTGGCGGGCAGGCGCGCATCGGCAAACGCATCGGGCACGATGATCAGGTCCAGATCATCGGCCAGCAGCTTGTCGCGCAGCGGCAGGCTGCCGTCCACGTCGGGCTCCAGCGTCACCTTGGGGTAGTGCTGCTGCACCAGGGCCACCAGCCGGGGCAGCCAGGTCATGGCCGTGAGTTCGGTCACGCCGATGCGCAGGCGCCGCTCGATCACCCCGGGCTTGCTGAACTGCTCCACCGCCGCGTCGCGCTGGCGTAGCAGCTGGCGCGCCAGCACGAACATCTCTTCGCCCTTTTCGGTGAGCCGCGCGGTGCGCTGGCTGCGGTCGAACAGCGGGGTGTCGAACAGCTGCTCCAGCTCATGCACCCGTTTGGACACGGCCGACTGCGAGGTGTGCAGCTTGTGTGCCGCCTGGGCAAAGCCGCCCAGTTGGGCAATCCAGTACAGGGCCTCGAGCTGCTTGAAGGTCATCATGGGAGTGCACGGCTTTCAAATCACTTTTATTCATGCAATTCGAGCACAAAAAATCGCTTTTTTTAAAGTGAGGGCGATTCCAAAATCCATTACAGCCCGCCACCGAACGCATTGAACTGCTGAGCGCCGGTGGCGAATCCTGGTCCCGCTGACCGTCCCCTTGCTTTTCTGGAAAGACCGCCATGCACCCCTTCAAGACGTCTGCTCTCGCTGTACTGGGCGCCACCATGCTGGTATCGGCTGCCATGGCGCAGGAGGTCGACACCCTGCGCAAGATCAAGGAGAGCGGCACCATCCACATTGGCAACCGCGACAGCTCCGTCCCTTTCTCGTACAAGCCCATGGGCAGCGGCGACCCCGTCGGCTTTTCCAACGACATCTGCCTGAAGATCGTCGACGCCGTCAAAGCCAAACTCGGCCTGCCTGCGCTGCGCGTGCAATACACCCTGCTCAATTCGCTGAACCGCATTCCGCTGATACAGAACGGCACCGTGGACCTGGACTGCGCCACCACCACCAACTCGGTGGTGCGCCAGCAGCAGGTCGCATTTGCGCCCAGCCACTTCGTCACCAACATCACCGTGGCGGTCAAGAAGAAGTCGGGCATCACCTCGCTGGCGGACCTGGCGGGCAAGAGCGTGGCGACCGTGGCCGGCAGCACCTCGATCCAGTTGCTGCGCAGCTTCCGCCGCACCGAGAACCTGGAGGTGCAGGAGATTTCGGGCAAGGACACTGCCGACGCCTTCCTGCTGCTGGCCAGCGACCGGGCCGTGGCCTACGTGCTCGACGACGTGCAGCTCGCAGGGCTGATCGCCGTGTCCCCCAACCCCGGCGACTACGTGATCCTCAAGGACGTGGTGCTGCGCCAGGAGCCCTACGGCATCATGCTGCGCAAGAACGATGCGCCCTTTCAGGCGCTGGTGGACCAGACCGTAACGCAGCTCATGAAGTCCGGCGAGATGGAGCGGCTGTATGCGCGCTGGTTCACCCAGCCCATCCCGCCGAGCAACATCAACATCAACTTCCCCATGACCGATGCGGTGCGCGAGGCCTACCGCAACCCCAGCAACAAGGGGGTGTGATGGCTGCATCCTCTCTGACCCGGTATCCCGAAGGCCTGCTGTTCCCTGAGGACCTGATGCGCGCGGTGCGCCAGCGCTTCCTGCAGGTGGAGCATGACCACCATGGGCGCGAGCGCCTGTATTTCGACAATGCGGGCGGCTCGCTGCGCCTGCAGGCCGCCGTGGAGCGCATGGGCCAGGTCGATGCCGTGCCCGACAACACCGAGCGCATCCACGAGGTGGCGCGCGAGCTGCAGGGCGTGCAGGCCACCGGTGCGGGCGATCTGCGCGCATTGCTCAACGCGCAGGGAGGCAGCGTCTATGCAGCCCTGACCGCATCGGGCGCCATGTTCGACATGGTGCGCGCCGTGGCCGAGAACGTGCCGGGCACCAACATGGTCACCACGGTGCTCGAGCACCCCTCGTCCTTCGATGCCATGGAGCGCTACGCGCGCCAGACGGGGCGGGAGCTGCGCGTGGCCCCGAGCAACCCGGCCACCGGCGGTGTCGATGTGGATGCCATCGTGCGCCTGGTGGACGAGGGCACCTGCCTGCTCAACGTGATCTATGCGTCCAACATCTCGGGCGCCAAGCTCGACCTGGTGCAGATCGTGGAGCGCGCCCGCGCCGTGAAGCCCGACCTGTACATCATCGTGGATGCCGTGCAGCATGCGCCCCACGGCCTCATCGACCTGCAGGCCACGCCGGTGGACGGCATCAACATCGCGCCCTACAAGTTCTTTGGTTGCCGCGGCTCGGGCCTGGCCTGGCTGTCGGACCGCGCGGCCGCATTGCCCCACCACAAGCTGGCCGGCAAGGCGCCCGATTTCTGGGACCTGGGCAGCGCTGCGCCCTGGCAGTTCGCAGTGCTTACCGAAATCATGGACTACGTGTGCTGGCTGGGCGATGCCTCGGGTGTTGCCGCGCCCGGCGCCAGTGGCCGCCGCGAGCGCTTTGCCGCGGGCATGGAGCGCATCCTGCTGCACGAGCGCGCACTGCTGGCGCGCCTGCTCGACGGCAGTGCCGAGGTGCCCGGGCTGCGCGCCATGGAGGGCGTGCAGGTCTACCTGGACCATGGCGACCTGGCGCGGCGCGATTTGATCATCGCGATCGGCCTTTCGGGAATCGACTGCACCGAGGCCGTGCACGAGTACGGCATGCGCGGCGTCACGGTGTACGAGCGCAGCGCGGCCAGCATCTACTCGCGGCGCATGCTCGAATCGTTCGGGCTGCTAGGCGCCGTGCGGGTCTCGCCGCTGCACTGCCACTCGCCCGCAGATGTCGACCGTTTCCTGCAGATCACGCAGGACATCGTGCGCGATGTCGCCGCGCGTTCGCTGGCGGTTGCGTAGGCCGGGACACCCATGGTCATAATGCGGCCCACATGGTGGCGCCTGCATCCCTTCTCCCTCCCTTCCTCCCTCTGGCCTGCGTGGCCCTGACCGCCCTGGCCCTGCTGGCTGGCTGTGCCGCCCCGGCGCCCACCCCGCGCGGCGAGGTGAAGGGCGCACCGGCGACCACGGGCGAACTGGCCCAGTCCGACGTGAACCGCATGGCCACCCTGGCCATGCGCGACAACCTGGCCAGCCTGACCCTGCTGATGGACAAGCTCTACCGCCGCAATCCGGCCGAGTGGCGCAAGGCCGGCGTGGCCAGCCGCGAGCAGGCCATGGAGCAGGTGCACGCCGCCATCGCGCAGCGCCAGCCCTGGGCGCCGCTGCAGGGCCGGCGCGACATCGCGGCCCTGGCCTTTGCGCTGGCGCCCGAGTTCGCGGGCGACCGGGTGGCTGCCTTCATCGTCGCCACGGCCGACATGCTGGTCACCGCGCATGGTGGCAAGACCGAGTTCTTTCTGCTCGACGCGCTCGACGCCCAGCACCTGTACAACGCCGCGCGCAATGTCGAATCGGCCGTATGGCTGCTGTCCCAGCGGCGCAATGCCGCGGGCCAGCCGCTGCTGTGGGCCGACGAGATCGGCCCCCAGGGGCGCAACCTGAGCTTCGAGCGCGAATTCGGCAAGCTCATCGCCCGCCTGGACCTGGTGGCGGTGGTGGTGACCGAAAAGTACCGGCGCGCGGCCATCAGCTATGTGCAGGGGATTGTCGGGGGCACTTTCCTGCAATTCCTCCCTGTGCGTTGAGCAGGTAAAATCATGCCTCCCCCGAGGAGCGTTGCAGCGGACCGCCCAAGCACCCAGATGCCGGCTGTTCGTCAGGCTCGGGGCCGACCACCCCGCAACGACGCTCACCTACGTTACTGAACCGATTGCGCAGGTGAGTCTGATGTCCGCCCTTCCCATGCCCCCCCTGAAGCTGTCCGGCCTGGAGCCCGTCTCCATTGGCGAGGGCACCCTGTTCGTCAACATCGGCGAGCGCACCAACGTCACCGGCTCCAAGGCCTTCGCCCGCATGATCCTGAACGGGCAGTACGAGGAGGCCCTGGCCGTGGCCCGCCAGCAGGTGGAGAACGGCGCCCAGGTCATCGACATCAACATGGACGAGGCCATGCTCGACAGCAAGGCGGCCATGGTGCGCTTTCTGCAGCTCATCGCCTCCGAGCCCGACATTGCGCGCGTGCCCATCATGGTCGACAGCTCCAAGTGGGAAGTGATCGAGGCCGGCCTGCGCTGCATCCAGGGCAAGGGCATCGTCAACTCCATCTCCATGAAGGAGGGCATCGACAAGTTCAAGCACGAGGCGCGCCTGGTCAAGCGCTATGGCGCGGCCGCCGTGGTCATGGCCTTCGACGAGAAGGGCCAGGCCGACACCTTCGAGCGCAAGATCGAGATCTGCGAGCGCGCCTACCGCGTGCTGGTGGACGAGGTGGGCTTTCCGCCTGAGGACATCATCTTCGACCCCAACATCTTCGCGGTGGCCACCGGCATCGAGGAGCACAACAACTACGCGGTCGACTTCATCGAGGCCGTGCGCTGGATCAAGCAGAACCTGCCCGGCGCCAAGGTCTCGGGCGGTGTCTCCAACGTGAGCTTCAGCTTCCGCGGCAACGACCCGGTGCGCGAGGCCATCCACACCGTGTTCCTGTACCACGCCATCCAGGCCGGTATGGACATGGGCATCGTCAATGCCGGCATGGTCGGCGTGTACGACGACCTGGAGCCCACGCTGCGCGAACGCGTCGAGGACGTGGTGCTCAACCGCCGCCCCGATGCCGGCGAGCGCCTGGTCGAGGTGGCCGAAACCGCCAGGAGCGGTGCCAAGGACGAAAGCAAGCGCCTTGAATGGCGCGGCACGCCCGAGGCCCCGCGCACCGTGGGCGAACGCTTGTCGCACGCGCTGGTGCATGGCATCACCGACTTCATCGTCGAAGACACGGAGGAGGCCTACCAGGCCATTCTCGCCAAGGGCGGGCGCCCGCTGCACGTGATCGAAGGCCCGCTGATGGACGGCATGAACGTCGTGGGAGACCTGTTCGGCGCCGGCAAGATGTTCCTGCCCCAGGTGGTCAAGAGCGCGCGCGTGATGAAATCCGCCGTGGCCCACCTGATTCCCTACATCGAGGAAGAAAAGCGCCAGGACGAACTGGCCGGGCGCGACGTGCGCAGCAAGGGCAAGATCATCATCGCCACCGTCAAGGGCGATGTGCATGACATCGGCAAGAACATCGTCACCGTCGTGCTCCAGTGCAACAACTTCGAGGTGGTGAACATGGGCGTGATGGTGCCCTGCCACGAGATCCTGGCGCGCGCCAAGGTCGAGGGCGCCGACATCGTCGGCCTGTCGGGCCTGATCACCCCGAGCCTGGAAGAAATGCAGTACGTGGCCGGCGAGATGCAGAAGGACGAGCACTTCCGCATCAAGAAGATCCCGCTGCTCATCGGCGGTGCCACCACCAGCCGCGTGCACACTGCCGTGAAGATCGCGCCGCACTACGAAGGCCCCGTGGTCTACGTGCCCGACGCCTCGCGCAGCGTGAGCGTGGCGCAGAGCCTGCTGGGCGATGGTGTGGACCACTACGTGCAGGAGCTCAACGCCGACTACGACAAGGTGCGCACCCAGCACGCCAACAAGAAGCAGACCCCGCTGTGGTCGCTGGCCAAGGTCCGCGCCAACAAGACGCCGGTGGACTGGGCCGCATACCAGCCCACCGTGCCGCGCGCACTGGGCCGGCGCGTGTTCAAGAACTTCGACCTGGCCGAACTGGCGCGCTACATCGACTGGGGCCCGTTCTTCCAGACCTGGGACCTGGCCGGCCCCTACCCCGCCATCCTGACCGACGAGGTGGTGGGCGTGGAGGCCACGCGCGTGTTCGCCGATGCGCAGGCCATGCTGAAAAAGATCATCGAGGGCCGCTGGCTCACCGCCAGCGGCGTGATGGGTCTGTACCCGGCCAACAGCGTGAACGACGACGACATCGAGTTCTACACCGACGAAACCCGCACCGAGGTCGCCATGACCTGGTACGGCATGCGCCAGCAGACCGAAAAGCACGTCATCGACGGCGTGACGCGCCCCAGCCGCTGCCTGGCCGACTTCGTCGCGCCCAAATCGAGCGGCATCGCCGACTACGCCGGCATGTTCGCCGTGACGGCGGGCCTGGGTATCGAGAAGAAGGAAAAAGCCTTCATCGACGCGCTCGACGACTATTCCGCGATCATGTTCAAGAGCCTGGCCGACCGCCTGGCCGAGGCCTTTGCCGAGTGCCTGCACCAGCGCGTGCGCACCGACCTGTGGGGCTATGCCGCAGGCGAGCAGCTCACCAACGAGGAGATGATCGGCGAGAAATACGCCGGCATCCGCCCCGCGCCCGGCTACCCTGCCTGCCCCGACCACAGCGCCAAGAGCGAGTTGTTCCGCGTGTTGCAGTGCGAGGAGGTGGGCATGACCCTGACCGAGAGCCTGGCCATGATGCCGGCCGCCAGCGTGAGCGGCTTCTACCTGGGCCACCCCGAGAGCACGTACTTCAGCGTCGGCAAGATCGGCGAGGACCAGCTGCACGACATGGCCCAGCGGCGGGGCATGGACGAGGCGGTGCTGGCGCGGTTGTTGGCGCCCAACCTGTAAAAGGCAGCCCCTCCAAGGGGCCGCCGCCGGGGCCTCAGGCGATGATGGTTCCGCTCACCTCGCCCAGCCCGATGCGCACGGCGCCCTCGCGCTCGCACCAGCCCTTGAGGATCAGCGTATCGCCATCTTCGAGGAAGCTGCGCTGCTCGCCATTGGGCAAGGTCACGGGCTGCTTGCCGCCGCCGGTCAGCTCCAGCAGCGAGCCGGCTTCGCTGGCCTCGGGGCCCGAAAGCGTGCCCGACCCCATCAGATCGCCGGGTTGCAGGTTGCAGCCGTTCACCGTGTGGTGCGCCACCAGTTGCGCGGGCGTCCAGTACGCGGCGCGCTGGGTGTTGGTCAGCGCCAGGCGCACTGCGGGCTCGCCGGCTTCGCGCATGCGGGCGGTTTGCAGCAGCACTTCGAGCGCGATGGTGAAGGCGCCCTGGGCGCGGTTGCCGGGCGAGTCGAGGTAGGGCAGGGGCTGTGGGTCGGCCGCGTCGCGCTCGAACGGCGCGCGGAACGGCGCCAGCGCCTCCATGGTCACCACCCAGGGCGAGAGCGTGCTGGCGAAGTTCTTCGACAGGAAGGGGCCGAGCGGCTGGTATTCCCAGCCCTGGATGTCGCGCGCACTCCAGTCGTTGAACAGCGCCACGCCGAACAGGTGCTGCTCGGCCTGGCCGATGGCGATGGGCTCGCCCTGCGCATTGCCCTGGCCGATGAACCAGCCCAGTTCCAGCTCGTAGTCCAGCCGCTTGCAGGGGCCGAGCACCGGTGCGGCGGCCTCGGGCGCCTTGGTCTGGCCTTGCGGGCGCTTGACGCGCTGGCCGCTGATGCCGATGGACGAGGCGCGCCCGTGGTAGCCGATGGGCACCCACTTGTAGTTGGGCAGCAGTGGGTTGTCCGGGCGGAACTGCTTGCCCACCGTGGTGGCGTGGTGCACGCTGGTGTAGAAGTCCGTGTAGTCGCCGATCTGGCAGGGCACGGCCATTGCGGCCTCGCTCTGGGGCGACAGTGCCTGGGACCAGGCGGCCTGCTGGCTGCTGCTTTCGCGCAGGCCTTCGGACAGCTGCTGGCGCAGCGCCTGGCGTGCCGCCGGTGTGGCGGCCATCAGCGCGTTCATGTCGTTCGAGGCGGCGAGGCCTATGGCCTGCAGGTCCAGGATCTGGTCACCGATGGCCACGCCAATGCGCAGCGCCTCGCTGCTGCCCGCCTTGCGGTAACGGCCGAAGGGCAGGTTCTGGATGGGAAAGTCGCAGCCCGCGGTGTTGGCGGAGGCGACCCAGCTGCGCAGCCGGGTGTCATGGGTGGCGTCGAGGGTAGTGGTCATGGTCATGTGCGTAAAAAAAGGGGGGGGTCAGTTGGCGCTCATCTGGCCACTGCGGGACATCTGGCGGCGTGGACAGCGGGGCCGGCGGCCAGGCCGAGCACCGTGGCAGCGGCAGTGCGCAGCAGGGTGCTGCGGGTGGGCGAAGTCGGGGCGAAAGCGGCAATGTCCTGATGTCTCCGAAGATGGTTTTGGCAATGCCGCCATTCTTGGCCGGCCTGCGGTTTCCTACAATCGTTCTTTCCACTGCATGGACAAGCATGACCACCCTGGTGCTCGACCGCGTGCTGCGCATCCTTGACCAGCTCTCGCGCTACGACGCGCGCGGGTTGTCGCTGTCCGACGTCGCGCGCCAGTCCGGCATACCGCACCCCACGGTGCACCGGTTGCTGCAGGACATGATGGCGGCGCGCCTGGTGGCTGCGCTGCCCGAGGGGCGCGGCTACGTGCTGGGCCGCCGCCCGTTCGAGCATGGCCTGGCCGCGCGCGGCCGGCACGACGTGGCGCCGCTGTTCACGGCCAACCTGCAGCGCCTGGCCGACGCCACGGGCTATGCGGCCTACCTGTTCGTGCTCAGCGGGCACGAGGCCGTCTGCTACGCCCATACCAACGTGCAGCGGCTGGACCCGCCCCTGAGCGTGACCGTGGGCGGGCGCCGCCCGCTGGGCGTGGGCGCGGCGGGGCTGGCGCTGATGGCGGCGCAGGACGCAGAATTCATCGACGCGGCCATGCAGGCCAATGCGCCTACCTTGGGCCGCTACGGCGGGCTGGACGGGCCGGCACTGCGCCAGTTGCTCGCGCAGACCCAGGCCCTGGGCTATGCGCGCAGCGGTGGTTGCCTGAACACCAATACCGCAGCGGTGGGCCACGCGGTGGCAGACGCGGGAGGGCGGGCGTTCGCAGCCATCAGCCTGTCGACCACCGTGGCGCGGCTCACGCAGCGCGAGGCGGCCCGGCTGGCCGCCTTGCTGCGCACCGAGATCGCGGACATAAAGCCGCGCGTGCACTTCCACTGGAGCGACTCGGCGCCGTTGCGCTGAGCTGAGCTTCGTCAGAAGCGGATCGGGGCTTACGGCGGCGCCTGATCTGCACCGGTGTCGGCGCTGGCGGCCATCTCCAACTGCATCATGATCATGTTGACCAGCATGTGCACCGTGGGGCGGCCGGTCTCGATCACGTAGTGCGCGGTCTCGCGGTACAGGCCATCGCGCTGGCCGTACAGGGCGCGCAGCTTGTCCATGGGGTTGCCGCCCTGCAGCAGGGGGCGGGTGCGGTCGTGCTTGACGCGCTTGTAGATCTCTTCGGGCGAGGCGCGCAGGTAGAGCACCGGGCCCATGGCGCGCAGCACCTCGCGGTTCTCGCGGCGCAGCACCGCGCCGCCGCCGGTCGAAAGCACCATGCCGCCGGGCTGGGCCGCAGCCTTGGCCAGCTCCTGCGCCTCCAGGTCGCGAAAGCGCGCTTCGCCATGTTCCTCGAAGAACTGGCGGATGCTGGTGCCCAGCGTTTCTTCCAGCCGGTGGTCCAGGTCGATGAACGGCACGCCCGTGCGGTGTGCCAGCTGCCTGCCGACGGTGGATTTGCCCGAGCCGGGCATGCCGACCAGTGCACAGCGAATCTGCATATTCTTTTCTTGCCCCTTGGGGGCGAGTTTAAGGCAGGCGCCAGGCCTGCCTTTGGCGGCGCTTACAGCGCCGCATAGACCAGCGCCGGGTACAGCTCGCACAGGTAGCGCAGCTGGCCGGGCGCCTGGGTGAGCAAGATGGCCACCAGGTCCTCGGCCGGGTCCACCAGGAAGTAGGTGCCGCCCATGCCGCTCCAGCCGTACTGGCCTACCGAGGCGGCATGGGGCGCCAGGCCAGTGGCGCGGCGCACGGCCACCCCCAGGCCAAAGCCATAGCCCTCGGGCAGGATGTCCCCGGCCGCCGGGATGCGGTCCCCCAGATGGTCGGCCGCCATGAAGGCCACGGTGGCGCGACTGGCCAGGCGCACGCCGTCGAGCGTGCCGCCAGCGAGCAGCAGGCGCGCAAAACGTGCGTAGTCGCCGGCCGTGGACACCAGCCCGCCGCCGCCCGATTCGAACGTGGCCGGGCGCGACACGTCGCTGAGCGCCACCTCGGCGCCGGTCTGCGGGTCGCGCGCGAAGGGCTCGGCCAGGCGGTGCAGTTGCTCCGCCGGCACGTGAAAGCCGGTGTCGTGCATCTGCAGCGGGCCGAACACCCGGCGCTGCAGGATGGCGCCCAGGGGCTCGCCCTCCACCACCTCCAGCAGCGCGCCCAGCACGTCGGTGGCGCGGCTGTATTCCCAGCGGCTGCCGGGCTGGTGCAGCAGGGGCAGGGGCCCGATGGCCTTGGCCAGCGCCGCATTGCCATCGCGGCGCGAACCGATGCGCGCGCTCTGGTACGCCTGCGCCACTGGGCCGGTGTCCCAGGCATAGCTCAAACCCGCCGTGTGGCGCAGCAGGTCGTGCACGGTGGCCTCGCGCCGCACGGCGACAGTGCCGCCCGTGGCAGGATCGAACACGCCCTGGCCGGCAAACGAGGGCAGGTAGCGCGCCACCGGGTGGGACAGGGGCAGGCGGCCCTCTTCCATGAGCATCAGCGTGACCAGCGACACCACGGGCTTGGTCATGGAATAGATGCGGAAGATCGAATCCGCTGCCATGGCCGGCGCGCCCGCGCCCGGCGCCTGTGCGCCCAGGGCCTCGTGCAGCACGGTCTGGCCGCGGTGGTGCACCAGTGCCACGGCGCCAGGCAGGATGCTGCGGTCGATATGGTCCTGCAGGACGCTGCGCAATCGGATCAGGCTGGGGGCGTGCATGGGCGGGGCTCCTGGAAAAGATGGTAAGAGCCTGCCACAAGTGGCACTTGATCCCAGCCGCCTGTGGGACAGCGCCTACAGTGGCTTCCGTGCCCGGCCGGTGGCAGGAGGCCTGGCGGCACACTAAGCTCGGTGCATGACCGTCTCCGACCGAATCCAGCGCGTCTGCGAACGCCTCAAGCCCCTTTTGAAACCTGTGCTGCCGTTGTGGCGCGCGGTGCAGCTGTGGCTCGACGCGGACGGCCTGCGCATGAGCGCGGCCATGTCCTTCTACGGCATGCTCAGCCTGGCGCCGTTGCTGCTGTTGCTGGTTGGGGTGCTCGGCTGGTGGATGGACCGCAGTTACCTGGAGACCAGCCTGCTGCAACAGGTACAGTCGGTGATGGGCGAGCGTGTGGCTGACGTGATGCGCCAGGCCCTCGCCAGCGCGCAGGAGCCTTCCGAAGGGCGCCTGGCTTCCCTGATCGGCTTCGTGGTGCTGCTCTCGGGCGCCACCGGGGTGTTCGTGGAACTGCAATCGACCCTGGCGCGGCTGTGGCAGGGCGCCGAGCCCGAACCCACGCGGGCCGCGTGGTGGCACATGGCCTCGCTGCGTCTGCGCGGGCTGGCCTATGTGCTGGCCATCGGCTTCCTGCTGATGGTCTCGCTCACCATGTCCACCCTCATCAACCTGTTTGCCGGCTGGGCCGGTGCAAGGCTCTCGATGGCGCCGCTCGGGCCCATCCTGTTGGTGGTCAACGAGGTCGTGGCCTTCGGCTTTGCCGTGGCACTGTTCGTGGGGCTGATGCGCATCGGCAGCGGGCGCAAGCCGCCCCTGCGCTGCCTGGTGGCCGGCGCAGTGATGGGGGCCACGCTGTTCACCATCGGCAAGCAGCTGCTGGCCTGGTACCTGTCCACCGCCGCCGTGGTCTCGGCCTATGGCGCGGCCGGCTCGCTGGTGGTGCTGCTGATGTGGATCTACTTTTCGTCCGCCGTGCTGCTGTTCTCGGCCAGTTGCGCGCGGGCCCTGGACGAGGCCGGCCTGGAGATGCGCAGGATGCGCGCGCCCGCGCCCACCGTGCCCCAGGCCGGCGCGGACGTGGCCCCTGTGCCTTAAGGGGTGAGCAGGTTGGTGTCGCTTGGCGCTGTAAGCAACGGCAAATGTGTGCCGCCGGCCCTGGCCCCCTGCGGGGTGCTCGCAGCACTTCTTACCGACCCTTACAAAGCAGACAAATCCCCGCACCATGGCTTGTATACCGTGCGTTCATGGGCTGCGTTGTGCATTGAGCGACGGCCCCGACACCAGAACGAACCATTGAATGGCGCGCATGCGCGCGGAAGGAAACACCATGAACAACCCTGTCACCCTGCAACCGTCCGATGTGCGCACGGTGCCTTCCACCCCCTCGCCGATGAAGTGGATGTGGGTGGCCATTGCCTCCCTGGGGGCGTGTGTGGTGGCGCTGGGGACCACGCTGGTGGTACAGCACCGTCCCACTGAAGTGCCTGCCGCCGCAACGGCGGCCAGCCCAGTCGTGGTGGCCCCATCGCTGCAGGGCGTTCCCGCCCAGCCGCCGCTGGGCCTGGTGCAAGCCCAGGCCGGTGCCCCGGTCCAGCGCGCGCCTGCGCCCATGCCCGAGCCATTCCACCCCCAGCGCGCGAACCTGGCCGGCGGCACGGCGCAGATGGTGCAACGCGCGCCGGTGTGCAACACCTGCGGCCGGGTCGAATCGGTGCAGGCCATCCAGCAGGCCGAGCCTGCCACCGGTGTGGGTGCGGTCGCGGGCGGCGTGCTCGGCGCGGTGGTGGGCAACCAGATCGGCAAGGGCAGTGGCCGCACGGCCGCCACGGTACTGGGCGCCGTGGGTGGCGGCTATGTGGGCCACCAGGTGGAGCAGCGCTCGCGCACCCGCACGGTGTACCAGGTGGCGATCCGCATGGACGATGGTTCGCTGCGCCGCTTCACGCGCGCACAGCCCCCGGCCGTGGGCACACCCGTTGCGCTGCAGGGCAAGGGCTACCGCATCGACCACGAGCGCGACAGCCGCCCGAACGGCGGTGGCGCGTACACCAACAATGCCCCTGCGGGCGCGGTGCGCGTGGCCAACGGCTATTGAGCGGTGGCCGGCCTGATCACAACGCCTTGACCAGCTCCGGCACAGCCGTGAACAAGTCCGCCTCCAGCCCATAGTCCGCCACGCTGAAAATCGGCGCCTCGGCATCCTTGTTGATCGCCACGATCACCTTGGAGTCCTTCATGCCCGCCAGATGCTGGATGGCCCCCGAGATACCCGCCGCGATGTACAGCTGCGGCGCCACGATCTTGCCCGTCTGGCCCACTTGCCAGTCGTTCGGGGCGTAGCCCGCATCCACCGCAGCGCGGCTGGCGCCCAGGGCGGCCCCGAGCTTGTCGGCCAGCGGGGTCATCACTTCGTCGAACTTTTCCTTGCTGCCCAAGGCCCGGCCACCGGAGACGATGATCTTGGCGGCGGTGAGTTCGGGGCGGTCGCTCTTGGCGATCTCGCTGCCCACAAAGGTGCTCTTGCCGGTGTCGGTGGTCGCTGCTGCGGTTTCTGTTGCTGCGCTACCACCGGTGGCTGCTGCCGGGTCAAAGCCCGTGGTGCGCACGGTGATGACCCTGGTGGCGTCGCTGCTCTGCACGGTGGCAATGGCGTTGCCGGCGTAGATGGGGCGCTCGAAGGTGTCGGGGGAGACGACCTTGGTGATGTCGCTGATCTGCGCAACATCGAGCTTGGCGGCCACGCGGGGCGCCACGTTCTTGCCGCTGGCGGTGGCGGGGAACAGGATGTGGCTGTAATTGGATGCGATGGCCAGCACCTGGGCGGCCACGTTCTCGGCCAGGCCGTGTTCCAGGCCAGGGGCGTCGGCGTGGATGACCTTGGCCACACCGGCGATTTGTGCGGCGGATTGGGCTGCAGCACCGGCATTGTGGCCGGCGATCAGCACATGGACGTCGCCACCGCAGGCCACTGCGGCGGTCACGGTGTTGAGCGTTGCGCCCTTGACGCTTGCGTTGTCGTGTTCAGCAATAACGAGTACCGACATTCAGATCACCTTCGCTTCGTTCTTGAGTTTCTCGACCAGGGCGGCGACATCGGCCACCTTGACGCCGGCACCGCGCTTGGCAGGTTCCGTGACCTTGAGGGTCTTCAGGCGCGGAGTGACGTCCACACCGAGGTCTTCGGGCTTGAGGGTATCGAGCTGCTTTTTCTTGGCCTTCATGATGTTGGGCAAGGTGACGTAGCGCGGCTCGTTCAGGCGCAGGTCGGTGGTGATGACGGCGGGCAGGGTCAGGGCCAGGGTTTCCAGGCCGCCGTCGACTTCGCGGGTCACGCTGACCTTGTCGGCGGAGAGTTCGACTTTGCTGGCGAAGGTGGCCTGGGGCAGGTCGGCCAAAGCGGCGAGCATCTGGCCGGTCTGGTTGGCGTCGTCGTCGATGGCCTGCTTGCCCAGGATCACGAGGCCTGGCTGCTCTTTGTCGACCAGGGCTTTGAGGATCTTGGCCACGGCCAGGGGTTGCAGTTCGACGTCGGTTTCCACCAGGATGGCGCGGTCGGCGCCAATCGCCATGGCGGTGCGCAGGGTTTCCTGGCACTGGGCCACGCCGCAGGAGACGGCGATGACTTCGCTCACCAGGCCTTTTTCTTTCAGGCGCACGGCCTCTTCGACGGCGATTTCGTCAAAGGGGTTCATGCTCATCTTCACGTTGGCGATGTCCACACCCGTTTGGTCCGACTTGACTCGGACTTTGACGTTGTAGTCGACCACGCGCTTGACGGCGACGATTGCTTTCATGGAAGGAACTCCTTCAGTACAAAAAAAAGGGGGTGCGTGGGCTTGCGGGGTGCTGAAGGGCCTGGCGCCGACTCACAGAACTACGGGGATCTCCGTGGCCGGCGGCGTGTTGCGGCTGCGGCCGCAGCGCACCAGGCCGTCGATCATCACCATGCCGATGCCCGGGATGTCGCCCAGCTGCACGCTTTCGAGCAGCGTGGCGCCGGCGGTGTGCTGGGCACGGTCCATGAACACGAAGTCCGCCGCGCGGCCTGGCTCGATCAGCCCGCAGTTGAGGTTGCGGATGCGCGCCGTGTTGCCCGTGGCAAAGCAGAACACCAGCTCGGCCGGGATGTTGGCGAAGCTTGAGATCAGCGCGATCATGCGCAGCATGCCCAGGGGCTGCACGCCCGAGCCCGCGGGCCCGTCTGTGCCCAGGATCACGCGGTGCGGGCACTTGAGTTCCATGGCCGCGCGTGCGGCCTCGATGGCGATCTTCTCGTTGCCGTTGTGCACCAGTTCGATGGCGCGCGAGGACTTCTCGCACAGCTCGCACACATGCTTCCACGGCAGCGAGGTGTGGCCGCCGTTGATGTGGCCTATCACGTCGGCATCGGCTTCCAGTACCACATCCTTGTCGATCAGGCCCGAGCCGGGAATCGACGGCCCGCCCGTGTGGATGGTGCTCTGGATGCCGTACTTGCGCGCCCAGGCCACCATCTGCTGGGCCTCGTAGCCGGCCTTGACCGTGCCCAGGCCGACTTCGCCGAGCAGTGTCACGCCGGCATCGGCCATGTCCTTGAAGTCCTGCTCGACCATGCCCTTCTCGATGATGGGCGCGCCTGCGATCACCTTCACGCCGCCAGGGCGGAAGTTGTCGAACGCGCGCTGCGCGGTGATGGCCAGGGCCTTCAAGCCCACGATGTCCTTGGGCCGGCCGGGCAGGTGCACCTCGCCGGCCGAGACCATGGTGGTCACGCCGCCGTTCATGGTGGAGTCGATCCAGCCGATCTGGTTCTGGCGCGGCGTCCAGTCGCCGAAGACGGGGTGTACGTGGCTGTCGATCAGGCCGGGGGCCACGCAGGTCTGGCGCGCGTCGATGGTGGTGCGCGCATGCTCGGTGTCGCAGTCCTTCTCGCGGCCCACGGCCACGATAAGGCCGTCGTTCACGACGATGGTGTCGGCGTCGAGGATGGGGCGTTCCAGGTCGCCCGAGAGCAGCAGGCCGATGTTCTTGATGACGACTTTGCCGGAGGCCGCATTGGTGGAGATGTCTGCCATGGGAAGGTACCAGTCGGTTGGTGGAGGGGGAGGGCGCAAACTGCGCCGATCGTGGGGCTGCAATTCGTGTAGTGAATACTACATAAGAGGCCCGCGTCATGCAAGATGGCAAGCACTGCAAAGTGCTGCCGCCGGAAAATCAAACGGGCTTGCGAGACAGGCAGGCTGCGCCCAGCCGAATCCGCGGATCGGCAGGAGACTCACGCAAGACAGGGGCCTTGGGCCCCGGGGGAGGGGCGCGTTGCGCCTCAGGACGCCCGCACGGTCCGCAGCACGGTATCGATCATGAACTCGTCCCAGTGGGCCACGGCCTCGGGCTGGTCGATGTCCTCGCCCAGGAAGGCCGAGAGCGTGTAGCGGTTGGACTGGTAGAAGTAGCCCATGGAGGCGATCAGCAGGTACAGGTCGCGCGCACGCAGGTCGGCGCGGAACTCCTGGCTGGCCACGCCCGCTGCCAGCACCTGCTCGATCACCGACACGGCGGGCGAGGAATACTCGCGCGCGCGCATCGACTTGGAGATGTGCTTGCCCTTGTGCAGGTTCTCGGTGTTGAGCAGGGTGACGAACTCGGGGTGCTTGCGGTAGTACTGGCTCACGAAGCGCACCACCGATTTGAGCGCTTCGACCGGGGTTTCGAGGCGGATGTCCAGCGCCGACTCGGCGTCGTTCATGCGCCGGTAGATCTCTTCGAGCACCTCGATGAAGAGACCTTCCTTGCTGCCGAAGTAGTAGTAGATCATCCGGTCGAAGGACTTGGCCGCCTTGGAGATCTTCTCCACGCTGCCGCCTTCATAGCCGTAGCGGGCGAACACCTTGATCGCCGCCTTGAGGATGTTGTCGCGCGTGGTCTGCGCCGCCTGCTCGCGCACGCCGGTGCGGCGGGCGGAGGGGGCGCGGGTGGAAGCAGTCCGGGTCTTGGTGGGTGTGGCCGACATGGATGATCCGTTGGGTGGCAGGGCAGCCCCTGCCGTGCAGGGACCGGGCCTGCCGGGGATATTACTGCTCCGCGAAGGCGCGTTCGATCACGAAGTCGCCGGGCTTGGTGGTGTTGCCTTCCTTGAAGCCGCGCACTTCCATCATGTGCTTGAGGTCGCGCAGCATCTCGGGGCTGCCGCAGATCATCACCCGGTCTTCCACCGGGTTCAGGGCCGGCAGGCCCAGGTCGCGGGCGAGCTGGCCGTTTTCGATCACGGTGGTCACGCGGCCCTGGTGCTTGAACTCCTCGCGCGTCACGGTGGGGTAGTACTTGAGCTGCTTGCTCACCATCTCGCCCAGGAACTCGTGCTTGGGCAGCTCTTCGGTGATGTAGTCGTGGTACGCCAGCTCCTTGACCTCGCGCACGCCGTGCACCAGTACCACTTCCTCGAACTTCTCGTAGGTCTCGGGGTCGCGGATCAGGCTCAGGAACGGGGCCAGGCCCGTGCCGGTGGACAGCATGTACAGGCGCTTGGCGGGCAGCAGGTAGTCGATCAGCAGGGTGCCCGTGGGCTTCTTGCCGACCACGATGGAGTCGCCCACCTGGATGTTCTGCAGGCGCGAGGTCAGCGGGCCGTCGGGCACCTTGATCGACAGGAATTCGAGGTGTTCCTCGTAGTTGGCGCTGGCGATGCTGTAGGCGCGCAGCAGGGGCTTGCCGTTCACGCGCAGGCCGATCATCGTGAAATGGCCGTTGGAGAACCGCAGCGCGGTGTCGCGCGTGGTGGTGAAGGAAAAAAGGCGGTCCGTCAGGTGGTTGACGGTCAATACGCGTTCTTCAAGAAATGCGCTCATGGTCGTAACGTCGGCTAAAAGTTGAAAAATGGGGCGAAAAGCTGGCTGAAAGGCAGGGGGCGCAGGCGTCAGTAGGTGACATCCAGCCCGGAAAGCTTGTGGCTCACAACCCTCCATTGTTCCGCATCTGGCAAAGGCGGTTTTCTTTTGGTGATAGTGGGCAGTCCCGGAGCCAGCTTTTTGTTGAACTGGAGGAAGATTTCCATGCCTGCCGGCAGATCGTCCTCGGCATAGATGGCATTGGCCGGGCACTCGGGGATGCAGACCGCGCAGTCGATGCATTCGTCGGGGTCGATCACCAGGTACTCGGGCCCCTCCTTGAAGCAATCGACCGGGCATACATCCACGCAATCGGTGTACTTGCACCGAATGCATGCGTCTGTGACTACGTGCGTCATTTTGGGGCTCCTTGTGCACCATTTCAGGGGGCGCGCAAACACTATTGCGGACTGCGAATGATTGCGCTACATTCGCCTCAAATGTAGTGATCACAACATTTAAGTTAAGTGAATGCTACACAAAACGCCATGAACGTACAAGCACAGAAAACGGTGCGAGGAATGGGTTGCCACGATGACTGAACACACCAAGACCGACGGCCTACCAGGCATGGACGCACCCGAGCTGCCGCAGGTGCTCGAGCGCGCCCGGCCGCGCAATGAACGCATGAACACGGCCAAGGTGGAGTGCAACGCCTGCCCCGTGCTGTGCCAGATCTCCGAAGGCCGCAGCGGCGCCTGCGACCGCTACGCCAACCAGGCCGGCGTGCTGGTGCGGGTCGATCCCGTGGTGCTGCTGCGCAAGACCATGGCGGACGGCGAGGCGGTGCTGGTGCCTTTCGCGGGCCGTGCTGCCGACGCGGGTGCCGACGGCCAGGAGGCACCGGCTGAGCAGCCCGCCTGGAGCGGCGACCTGCTGCTGACCGAGGAGGTCTTCGTCACCGGTGTGGGCTCTTCCACCACCTACCCCGACTACAAGCCCGCGCCCTTCATCGTCGGCTCCCAGGTCGATGGGGTGGACATGGTCACCGTGGTCACCGAGGGCATCTTCAGCTACTGCAGCTTCAAGGTGAAGATCGACACCGACCGCTTCCTCGGCCCCGAGCAGGCCAATGTGCGCTGCAAGGGCGAGGTGGTGGGCCATGTCACCACGGCCGAGTACGGCTCGCAGATGCTGTCGCTCGGCGGCGTGCACCATCTCACGGGCGGCAGCAAGAAGGAAGGGCGCATTGCCAACGAGATGATGCAGCTGCTGGGCAACAAGCAGGCGGTGGAGCTCACCATCGACGGCGGCTCGCAGCTCGTGATCCAGGCCGGGCACGCGCCCATCGTCAACGGCGTGGCCGAGCAGCGCATGCGCGTGGGCTGCGGCTCGGCCGCCATCGGCATCTTCGCGCGCCAGTTCTTCGGCCAGGCCGACGAGGTGGTGGTGGTGGACGACCACATCACCGGCGTGCTCACCGAGCACCAGGCCGGCCGCTGCCTGGACATGAAATCCTCGGGCATCAAGATGCGCGGGCGCAAGTCCACGCCGGGCCGCTACTTCCAGGTGGCCAACCCCGGCACGGGCTGGGGCGGCACCGACATCGCCGATCCGCTGTCCATCATCGAGAGCTGGGACGAAGCGGTGGCCTGGCCCGGCCTGCGACTGTTGATGACCTCGACCACCGGCGAACACGCCAGCTGGTATGTGCTCGATGAATCGCTGAATCCGGTGGAAGCCGAGATGCCCGCCGAGGTGCGCCGCATCGTCGACCGCATCGGCGAGAACTGCGAACCCTCGATGACCTCGGTGCTGTTCCTTGGTGGCGCGGGCGGCAGTCTGCGTGCGGGCGTTACCGAGAACCCGGTGCTGCTCACGCGCTCCATCAAGAATGCGCTGGTCAACGTGACCTGCGGCGGCGCGCCGGCCTATGTCTGGCCCGGCGGTGGCATCACGGTGATGGCCGACGTGCTGCGCATGCCCGACAACAGCTTCGGTACCGTGCCCACGCCGGCCATCGTGGCGCCCATCGAATTCAGCATGCGCCGCAGCGACTACGAGTTGCTCGGTGGCCATATGGACCAGGTGCGCAGCCTGCGCGAGGTGCTCGACCGCGGTGCCTGGCACAACGATGGTGCGCCGCAATCGGCCTCGTGGCTGGCACTGCCGGCGACCAACCCCTGGCCACTGGGCCAGCCGCCGCTGCTGGGCTGAGAGCGCACCACCATGCAAGCCACCCGACAACTGCTGTCCGCCGGCCGCTGGCACCTGCAGCACGGCCCCATGGACGTGATCGTGCAGGCCGAAGGCGATGCGCTCGCGGTGGCCGCGGCCCATGCGCGCGCCTGGGTGCGCTTTCAGGGCCTGCTGCAGGAGCTGGTGCGCGAGCTGCCCACGCTGCGTGCGCCGGTGGGCGCTGGCGACTGCCCGCTGCAAGGCCCCGTGGCGCGCCGCATGTGGAGCGCCTGCCAGCCATTTCGCCAGAACTTCCTCACGCCCATGGCCGCAGTGGCGGGCTCGGTGGCGCAGGAGCTGGTGGCCTGCTATGCGGTGGACGGCGTCAAGCGCGCCTGGGTGAACAATGGCGGCGATATCGCGCTGCACCTGGCGCCGGGCGCTTCGGCCAGCGTCGGGGTGTATGCCGACATGGCCGGGCTCGATGTGGCGCAGCTGCAGGGCGGGCTGCTGCTCGATGGCGCCTTTCGCCTTGCGAGCACCATGCCGGTGCGCGGGGTGGCAACCAGCGGTTGGCGCGGGCGCAGCCACTCGCTAGGCATTGCCGACAGCGTCACCATCCTGGCGGCCACGGCGGCCCAGGCCGATGCCGCAGCCACGGTGGTGGCCAATGCCGTGAACGTGGCCGATGCACGCATTGCCCGCAGGCCCGCCTGCGAGGTCAAGGACGACAGCGACCTGGGCGCCATGCTCGTCACGGTGGACGTGCCTGCGTTGCCGGCCGCCCTGGTGCGCCAGGCCCTGCAGGCGGGTCTTGAAAAAGCGCAAGAATTGCAGGTTGCCGGCCATCTGTGGTGCGCACTGCTTTCCTGCCAGGGGCACTGGATGGCGACGCCATCCGCGCGCCGGGCGCTGGAAGGTGCCACCGGGGAGAAATCGGCTGCCTTGATTGAAGTTGGTTCAGTATTTGCTTAATGAATTGCACAGGCCATCCCATGATCCAGATCCGACGCGTTTTCACCCATGTTGAGGAAATCCGGCACGAATTCGGGCCCGAGACCGGTGCGCCGCTGCTGCGTGGTGCCATCGGTGCGGTGCTCACCAACCCCTATGCCGGCCGCTACGAGACCGACATCCTGCCCATGATGGATGCGCTGCAGGACGTGGGCCTGGACATGGCGCAGCGCCTGCTGGCGGCCATGGACGTGCCGGCCGAACGCATCGCTACCTACGGCAAGGGCGCCATCGTCGGTGCGGCCGGCGAGCTGGAGCACGGTGCGCTGTGGCATGTGCCGGGCGGCTACGCCATGCGCGAGCTGCTGGGCTGGAAGGGCGACCGCAATGCCTACGCCAAGGGCCAGGCCGAGGAGAAGACCGGCCAGCCCGCCAATGCGCTGTCCATCGTGCCCTCGACCAAGAAGGTGGGCGGCCCGGGCGCCGCACTCGACGTGCCGCTCACGCACATCAACGCCAGCTACGTGCGCAGCCACTTCGACGCCATCGAGGTGCGCGTGCCCGGTGCGCCGCGGGCCGATGAAATCGTCTTCATCCTGGCCATGACCACCGGCGCGCGCATCCATGCACGCGTGGGCGGGCTCCAGGCCGCCGACATCAGCCAGTGGAACGGCCTGCGCTGAACCCATGCCAACCATAACGACTACGAGAGACCAAGGAGCACACACATGCCAGCCAAGATCCGGAAAATCATCGTCCAGACCGACGAAGTGCGCGTGGAAATGGGCCGCGAGGTGAATCCGCCCGTGCGCAAGGCCCTGGCCATGGCCGTCATCGAAAATCCTTTTGCCGGCCGCTACGCGGAAAACCTCGACGAGCTGATCGCCATCGGCGAGGAGCTCGGCGGCCTGCTGGGCGAGCGCTGCGTGCAGGCCCTGGGCATTGCCCCCGGCCAGGCCGAGAGCTATGGCAAGGCTGCCATCGTGGGCGAGGGCGGCGAGCTCGAACATGCCGCCGCCATCCTGCACCCCAAGCTCGGCGCACCGCTGCGCGTGGCGGTCGAGAAGGGCGCCGCCCTGGTGCCATCGAGCAAGAAGGTCGGCGGCCTGGGCGCTGCCATCGACGTACCCCTGGGCCACAAGGATGCCGCCTACGTGCGCAGCCACTTCGATGCCATGGAGGCCCGTGTGGCCGATGCGCCACGCGCCAATGAAATCGTGGTGGCGGTGGTGGTCACGGCCGGTGGCCGCCCGCTGCCGCGCATCGGCGGCCTCACCACGGCAGAAATCCAGGGCAAGGACGGCCTGCGCTGAGCGCACCGCCACACCCGTGACCCGCTGTCTCCCCCATACTGTTCGCCACCGCTGTTTCTCTCCCATCCAATCCATCAGGAGTGTTTCCATGACGATGCTTAAGACCCTCATGCGTGCTACGGCCGCTGCCGCGCTGGCCGCCACAATCGCTCCCGCGATAGCCCAGGATGTCATCAAGATCGGTGAGATCAACAGCTACAAGGCCCAGCCCGCCTTCCTGGAGCCCTACAAGAAGGGCATGGAGCTGGCCGTGGACGAGATCAACGCCGCCGGCGGCCTGCTGGGCAAGAAGGTTCAGCTCGTGATCCGCGACGACAACGGCAACCCCGGCGATGCCGTGCGTGCCGCCGAGGAGCTGGTCTCGCGCGAGAAGGTGGACGTGCTCACCGGCTCCTTCCTCTCGCACGTGGGCCTGGCGCTGACCGACTTCGCCAAACAAAAGAAATTCTTCTTCCTGGCCGGCGAGCCGCTGACCGACAAGATCGTCTGGCAGAACGGCAACCGCTACACCTACCGCCTGCGCCCCTCGACCTACATGCAGGTGTCGATGATGGTGCCCGAGGCCGCGGCGCTCAAGAAGAAGCGCTGGGCGCTGGTCTACCCCAACTACGAATACGGCCAGTCGGCCGTGGCCACCTTCAAGCAGCTGCTCAAGGCGGCCCAGCCCGACGTGGAGTTCGTTGCCGAGCAGGCGCCTCCGCTGGGCAAGGTCGATTCGGGCAGCGTGGTGCAGGCCCTGGCCGATGCCAAGCCCGATGCGATCTTCAACGTGCTGTTCGGTGCAGACCTGTCCAAGTTCGTGCGCGAAGGCAACACCCGTGGCCTGTTCAAGGACCGTGAAGTGGTCAGCCTGCTGACCGGCGAGCCCGAGTACATGGACCCGCTCAAGGACGAGGCCCCCAACGGCTGGATCGTGACCGGCTACCCCTGGTACGGCCTGCAGACGCCCGAGCACAAGGCCTTCCACACCGCCTACCAGGCCAAGTTCAACGACTACCCGCGCCTGGGCTCGGTCGTGGGCTACAGCGCCATCAAGTCGCTGGGCGAGGGCATCAAGAAGGCCGGCTCCACCGACACCGAAAAGCTCGTCGTTGCCTTCAAGGGACTGCAGGTGCCCACACCGTTCGGCCGCATCACCTACCGCCCCGAGGACAACCAGTCCACCATGGGCGGCTATGTGGGCCGCACCAAGAACGAGGGTGGCAAGGGCGTGATGGTCGACTACCGCTACGTGGACGGCGCCAAGGTGCAGCCCACGAACGACGAAGTCAAGAAGATGCGCCCGGCCGACTGAGCGCCGGTCCCCGGCTGACAGCGGTTCCGGCGGACCCTTGCGTCCGCTGGCCGCTGCAGCCATATTGCAACCCCACAAGCACAAAACGGGCAGTCGACATGCCCGAGGGACAACCTTTGCCGTGACCCCGAAGGATCTGGAATGAGTTTATCGAGTTTTATCGTTCAGCTGCTCAATGGACTGGCGGGGGCCTCCTCGCTGTTCCTCGTGGGCGCCGGGCTATCGCTGATCTTCGGCGTCACGCGCATCGTGAACTTTGCGCATGGCTCGTTCTTCATGGTGGGCATCTACGTCGCCTACTCGCTGGTGGCCAAACTGGGCACCGGCCTGGGCTTCTGGCCTGCGCTGCTGCTGTCGGCCGTGGTGGTCGGTGCGCTCGGTGCGCTGGTGGAGGTGGTGCTGCTGCGCCGCATCTACAAGGCGCCCGAGCTGTTCCAACTGCTGGCGACCTTCGCGCTGGTGCTGGTGATCAAGGATGCGGCCCTGTGGATCTGGGGCCCCGAGGAACTGCTCGGCCCGCGTGCACCGGGCCTGTCGGGCTCGGTGAACATCCTGGGGCGGCAGTTCCCGTCGTACGACCTGTTCCTGATCGTTGTCGGCCCGGTGGTGCTGGGCTTGTTGTGGCTCTTGCTCACCCGCACCCGCTGGGGCACGCTGGTGCGCGCCGCCACGCAGGACCGTGAGATGGTCAGCGCCCTGGGCGTGAACCAGGCCTGGCTGTTCACGGCCGTGTTCGCCCTCGGTGCCCTGCTGGCCGGCCTGGGCGGCGCGCTGCAGCTGCCGCGCGAACCGGCCACACTGGAGATGGACCTGAACACCATCGGCGCCGCCTTCGTGGTGGTGGTGGTGGGCGGCATGGGCTCCATTCCGGGAGCCTATGTGGCCGCGCTGCTGATCGCCGAGATCAAGGCCATCTGCATCTGGCTCGGCGTGGTCGAAATCTTCGGCTACAGCATTTCGTTCTCAAAGCTCACGCTGGTGGTCGAATTCCTGGTGATGGCCGTCGTGCTCGTGGTGCGCCCCTGGGGGCTGATGGGCAAGCCCCAGGCTGCCAGTCGCAACACCGGTATTCCCGAAGCGCCGCTGCGCGCCTCGCCCCCCTGGTACAAGATCGGCGCGGCCGTGCTGGTGGCCGCGCTGGTGCTGCTGCCCTTCGTGACCACCGGTTCGCCCTACCTCACCGTGCTGATGATCGACCTCTTGATCGCGGCGCTGTTCGCGGCCAGCCTGCACTTCATCATGGGGCCGGCGGGCATGCACTCCTTCGGCCATGCGGCCTACTTCGGCCTGGGTGCCTATGCGGCGGCGCTGCTGGTGCGCTCGGCCGGCATCCCGATGGAAGCGGCCCTGGTGCTGGCACCGCTGGCCGCAGCGGCGGGGGCCTTGCTCTATGGCTGGTTCTGCGTGCGCCTGTCGGGCGTGTACCTGGCCATGCTGACGCTGGCCTTCGCACAGATCACCTGGGCCATCTGCTACCAGTGGGACGGCTTCACCGGTGGCAGCAACGGCCTCACGGGCGTGTGGCCGGCCGAGTGGCTGTCGGACAAGCGCAACTACTACTTCCTCACGCTGGCCCTGGTGGTGGGTGGCGTGCTGGCGCTGCGCCGGGTGCTGTTCTCGCCCTTTGGCTATGCGCTGCGCGCCGGTCGCGACTCAGTGCTGCGGGCCGATGCCATTGGCATCGACGTCAAGCGCATGCAGTGGACGGCCTTCGTCATCGCCGGCCTGTTCGCGGGCCTGGGCGGTGCGTTGTTTGCCTTCTCCAAGGGCAGCATCTCGCCCGAGGCGCTGCACGTGGGCAAGTCGGTGGATGGCCTGGTGATGGTGCTGTTGGGCGGCATCCAGACCCTGGCCGGCCCGGTGGTGGGTGCGGTCACCTTCACCTGGCTGCACGACACCGTGGCACGCAACACCGATTACTGGCGCGCCATGCTGGGCGCCATCATCCTGATCCTGGTGCTGCTGTTCCCGCAGGGCATCGCGGGAGCCATCAAGCAACTCTTCGATAACAAGCGCGAAGCCAAGGAGGCAGCATGAGCCTGCTCAAAGTTACCGGCCTGGGCAAGTCCTTTGGCGGGGTCAAGGCCGTCGACGGCATCCACTTCGAGCTGGCGGCCGGCGAGCTGCTGGCCCTGATCGGCCCCAACGGCGCTGGCAAGTCCACCACCTTCAACATGGTCAACGGCCAGCTGCCGGCCGACGTGGGTTCGATCCAGCTCAACGGCCAGGAACTGGTGGGCCGCAAGCCGCGCGACATCTGGCGCATGGGCGTGGGCCGCACCTTCCAGATTGCCGAGACCTTCTCCTCGCTGACCGTGGTGGAAAACGTGCAGATGGCGCTGATCTCGCATGACAGCCGTTTGTTCTCGATGTTCCGCAAGGCCTCGGAACACAAGCGCGACGAGGCCCTGGCCCTGCTTGAGCAGGTCGGCATGAAGGCCCAGGCCGACCGCCCCTGCAGCGTGCTCGCCTATGGCGACGTGAAGCGCGTGGAGCTGGCCATCGCCATGGCCAACGCGCCCAAGCTCTTGCTCATGGACGAACCCACGGCCGGCATGGCGCCCAAGGAGCGCAACGAGCTCATGGCGCTGACCAAGCAGCTCGTGATCGACCGCGGCATGGCCGTGCTGTTCACCGAGCACAGCATGGACGTGGTGTTCGCCTACGCCGACCGCATGATCGTGCTGGCGCGCGGGCGCCTGATCGCCGAGGGCAAGCCCCTGGAGCTGCGCGACCACCCCAAGGTGCAGGAGGTGTACTTCGGCACCGGCAAGACCTTCGAGAAAAAGACGGCCGGTGCGGCGACGACTGCCGCTGCGCCTGCGGAGACCGCATGATGACGACGACGATTGATTCCAAGGACGTGTTGCTGGAGGCCAAGGGCCTGCAGGCCTGGTACGGCGCTGCGCAGATCCTGTACGACGTGGACCTCAATGTGCGCCGCGGCGAGGTCGTGGCCCTGATGGGCCGCAACGGCGCAGGCAAGTCCACCACGCTCAAGACGCTGATGGGCATGCTGGCCAAGCGCAAGGGCCAGATCCGCTTCATGGGCAAGGACCTCTCGAAAAGTGACCCGCACGATGCGGCGCGCCTGGGCCTGGGCTTCGTGCCCGAGGACCGCCGCGTGTTCACCGACCTCACGGTGATGGAAAACCTGGAGGTGGGGCGCCAGCCGGCGCGCCACTGGCCCGATGGCACGGCAGCGCCGCTGTGGACGCCCGAGGCCCTGTTCAAGCTGTTCCCCAACCTGGGCGAGATGCCCCAGCGCCCCGGCGGCCGCATGAGCGGCGGCGAGCAGCAGATGCTGACCGTGGCGCGCACGCTGATGGGCAACCCCTACCTGGTGCTGCTCGACGAACCCTCCGAGGGCGTGGCCCCGGTCATCGTCGAGCAGATGGCGCAGATGATCCTGGAGCTCAAGGCCCAGGGCGTGAGCATCCTGCTCTCCGAGCAGAACATGCATTTCGCCGAGCTCGTGTCCGACCGTGCCTACGTGCTCGAAAAGGGCCAGATCCGCTACCAGGCGTCCATGGCCGAACTGGCTGCCAATGACGAGGTGCGCAGGTCCTACCTGAGCGTCTGAGGCTTTTCCCCTGGCATCGGCCCACCCGGCCCCTGCCATTTTGTGTGTGTTCCCTACCGGAGTTGTCACCATGAGCCTTGCCCCCCGCCGCCACTTCCTCCAATCGGCCGCCGCCTTCGCGCTGGCTGGTACCGGCATGCCCCTGTCATGGGCACAAGCGAAGATCAAGCCCGGCGGGCGAGCGGCGCTGATCGTCGTGGACGTTCAGAACTGCTTCGTGCCCGGCGGCACGCTGCCGGTGGCCAAGGGCGACGAGGTGGTGCCGGTCATCAACCGCATCGCCACCGCGTTCGAGAACGTGGTCGTCACGCAAGACTGGCATACACCGGGCCATGCCTCGTTCGCCAGCACGCATGCCGGCAAGAAGCCCTTCGAGACCACCAAGCTCAGCTACGGCCAGCAGGTGCTGTGGCCCGACCACTGCGTGCGCGGCACCGACGATGCTGCGCTGCACAAGGATCTGAAGCTGCCCCAGGCCCAGGTGATCCTGCGCAAGGGCTTCCACGAGCATGTGGACAGCTATTCCGCCTTCGAGGAGGCCGACCGCAAGACCTCCACGGGCCTGGCGGGCTATCTGAAGCAGCGCGGCATCAAGACGGTGTTCGTGACCGGCCTGGCCACCGACTTCTGCGTGGCCTGGACGGCGCTCGACGCCAAGCGCCTGGGCTTCGAGACCTATGTGGTGGAAGACGCCTGCCGGGCCATCGACCTCAACGGTTCGCTGGAGGCGGCCTGGAAGCAGATGAAGGCGAAGGGGGTCCAGCGCATCCAGTCGAGCGACCTGGACATCGCCTGAGCCATGGGCACGGGACTTGCAAACCACCAGGGGCTGCCGCCTCGCCGGCAGCGCGGGAATCCGTTTTTGACGGTTTCGCAACACCCCCTGTAAATGGTTGCACAGTCCCTGGTGTTGCGGGGAAACTGCCACCTTTGATGTAAGGAGCGTTTCATGAAGTACCGTGGGATGAGGGATGGGCGCACCGACCGCAGGGCCATGCTGATGGCCATGGCGGCGACGGCCCTGGGCAGCACAGCGACGACGGCCACGGCGGCCGAGACCGGGGTGACGGACAAGAGCATCAAAGTGGGGCAGTCCGCCGTCTTCACCGGGCCTGCCAAGGATTTCGGCGTGGATTACAAGGCCGGCATCTCCCTGTACTTCGACCGCACCAACAAGGCCGGTGGCGTGTTCGAGCGCAAGCTCGAACTGGTCTCGCTCGACGACGCCTACGAGCCCAAGAAGACCGCCGAGAACACGGCACGCCTGATCGACGAGGAGAAGGTCTTCGCCCTGATCGGCTACGTGGCCACGGGCAACCTGATCGCCGCCATGCCGCTGGCCGAGAAGGCCGGCGTGCCCATGTTCGCGCCGCTCGTGGGTACCACCTCGTTTCGCACCACGCACAACCGCTACCTGTTCCATGTGCGCGCAAGCTACGAGACCGAGCTGCGCAAGATCGTCGGCCACCTGGCCACGCTGGGCATCAGCAACATCGCCGTCGTCTACCAGAACAGCGCGTTCGGCAAGTCCAACCTCGAGACCTGCCTGCAGATCGCCCAGGGCCTGAAGGTCAAGGTCGTCGAGTCGGTGCCCATGGAGATCGCCGCCACCGATGCCAAGGCCCAGGTGGCCCAGCTCACCAAGGCCCAGCCCGGTGCGGTGGTGATGATCATGGCCGGCAAGATGGTCGAGGTGTTCCTGCGCGACTACCGCGCGGGTGGCGGCGCCTCGCCGCTGTACACCATCTCGGTGGGTATCACCGATGCGCCGGGCTCGGCCCAGCGCCTGAACGGCGGCATCGAGGGCCTGGTCACGGCCAGCATCGTGCCCTCGCCGCAGGCCAGCCGCCTGCCCATCGTCGTGGACTACCGCAAGGACCGCACCGATGCCGGTGCCAAGATCGACAGCTACACCATGCTCGAAGGCTATATCGCCGCGCGCGTGTTTGTCGAGGGCCTCAAGCGTGCGGGGCGCAACCTCACGCGCGAGGCCTTCATCAAGGCCATGGAAGAGATGGGCACCACCAAGTTCGGCGATTTCCCGGTGCAGTACGGACCGAACAACCACAATGGGTCCAACTTCGTGGACCTGGAGATGTACACCCGCACCGGCAGCCTGCGCCGCTGACGTTTCATTCAGGATCCATGCAGACCCCAGCCACCGTTTTCTCCCTTTCCGTCAACGGCCAGCCATGTGAACTGCCTGCAGGCACCCCGGGCGCGGGCGCCACGCTGCTGCATGTGCTGCGCAACGACCTCTCGCTCAATGGCCCCAAGTACGGCTGCGGCCTGGGCCAGTGCGGCGCTTGCACGGTGCTGGTGGACGGGGTGGCCGCGCGTGCCTGCGTGATCCCTGCGCGCGGCGTGGCAGGCCGGGAGGTGACGACGCTGGAGGGACTGCCGGCGCGCTGCCATGGTGCAGGTTGTGAAGGAAGGCTGCACCCGGTGCAGCAGGCCTTCGTGGACGAGCAGGCGGCCCAGTGCGGCTATTGCCTCAATGGCATGGTGATGATGGCCGTGGCGCTGCTCGAACGCAATCCCGATCCCGACGAGGCCGCCATCCGCCGCGAGCTTGCGGGCAACCTGTGCCGCTGCGGCACGCATGTGGAGATCATCCGCGCCGTGCAGCGCGCGGCGGTGCTGGTGCGCGGGGTGGCGGCATGAACCCCGTGCAGCCCTTGCGCGCGCACAGCCCGCTCACGCGCGCCGACTTCCATGCCGCACACGGGGTGCTGCTGCTCGTGCGCAACCCGCCGCCCGCCCCCCCACCCATGAAGGGCCAGCCCGCGCTGGTGGCCGGCAACCCGGCCGAGGGCGTGGAGATCCTGCTGGCCGTGTGGGACGACGGCAGCGTGACCGCGCTCAACGGCCACGTCGACCTGGGCACCGGCATCCGCACGGCGCTGGCGCAGATCGTGGCCGAGGAACTCGACGTGCCGCTGGCCCGGGTGAACATGGTGCTGGGCGATACCACGCGCGCGCCCAACCAGGGCGCGACCATTGCCAGCGCCTCGATCCAGATCCATGCCAAGCCCCTGCGCACCGCTGCGGCGCAGGCGCGCCACTGGCTGCTGGCCCGGGCCGCCGAGCGCCTGGGCGTGGCGGCCGATGCGCTGCAGGTGCAGGCCGGCGTGGTGCAGCTAGTGGCCGACCCGGCCCGCCAAGTGGCCTATGGCGAGCTGCTGGCCGGTGCGCACACCGCGCTGGAGCTGGCCGAGGCCACGCCCACCAAGCCCGCAGCCGACTACACCGTGGTCGGCCAGTCGGTGCCGCGCGTGGACATACCGGCCAAGGTCAGCGGCGAACTGGTGTTCGTGCACGACATGCGCGTGCCCGGCATGCTGCACGGCCGCGTGGTGCGCCCGCCCTATGCGGGCGCCGACCATGGCGACTTCATCGGCAATACGCTCGAATCGGTGGACCAGTCGTCCATCGCCCACATCCCGGGCATCCGCGCGGTGGTGGTGGTGCGCGATTTCGTGGGCATCGTCGCCGAGCGCGAGGAACAGGCCGAGGAGGCGATGCGCGCACTGCGCGTGCACTGGAAGCCCTGGCCCGGCTTCCCGCGCCAGGACAGCCCCGACGCCCTGGCCCAGGCCATCCGCGCCAACCCCTCCACGCAGCGCCGCCTGGTGGACGAGGGCGATGTGGATGCGGCGTTGGCCGGTGCCGCGCAGACCCTGCCGCGCACCTATGTCTGGCCCTACCAGCTGCACGGCTCCATCGGGCCCTCGTGCGCGGTGGCCGAGTGGCGCCAGGACGAAGCCTCTGGCCGCCCGCGCATGGCGGTGTGGGCCGGCACGCAGAACCCCCATGTGCTGCGCGCCGACCTGGCGCGCCTGATGGGCCTGGCCGACGTGGACATCGACCTGGTGCGCATGGAGGCGGCCGGCTGCTACGGCCGCAATGGCGCCGACGACGTGGCGGCCGATGCCGCGCTGCTCTCGCGCGCCGTGGGTGCGCCCGTGCGCGTGCAGCTCACACGCGAGCAGGAGCACCTGTGGGAGCCCAAGGGCACGGCCCAGCTCATGCAGGTGCGCGGCGGGCTCAATGCCGATGGCTCGGTGGCCGCCTACGACTTCGAGACTTCCTACCCGTCCAACGGTGCGCCCACGCTGGCCTTGCTGCTCACGCGCACCATCGAGCCGCTGGCCCAGGCCTACGAGATGGGCGACCGCACGGCCCGCCCGCCCTACGATTACGACAACCTGCGCGTGGCCGTGAACGACATGGCGCCCATCGTGCGCGCCTCGTGGTTGCGCGGGGTCTCGGCCCTGCCCAACTCGTTCGCGCACGAGTCCTATGTGGACGAACTGGCCACCGCAGCCGGGGTGGACCCGGTCGAGTTCCGCCTGCAGCTCTTGAGCGACCCGCGCGCGGCAGAGCTGGTGCGGGCCACGGCCGAGAAGGCCGGCTGGTTGCCCCACACCGGCCCGCGTGTGCCCGGCCCCGGCGAGCTGCAGGGCGCTGACGGCGACTGGGTGCAGGGCCAGGGCTTTGCCTACGCCCGCTACATCCACAGCAAGTGGCCCGGCTTTGGCGCCGCCTGGGCGGCCTGGGTGGCCGATGTGGACGTGAACAAGAAGACCGGCGAGGTGCATGTGCGCCGCGTGGTCGTGGGGCACGATGCGGGCATGATGGTCAACCCCGCCGGGGTGCAACACCAGGTGCATGGCAACGTGGTGCAGACCACGAGCCGCGCGCTCAAGGAGCAGGTGCGTTTCGACCCAGTCACGCAGGCGGTGGACACGCGCGAATGGGGCAGCTACCCGATCCTGAGCTTTCGCGAGGTGCCGGTCATCGAGGTGATGCACATGCCCCGGCAGGACGAGGCGCCGCTGGGCTCGGGCGAGTCCTCGTCGGTGCCTGGCACGGCGGCCATCGCCAACGCCATCTTCGACGCCACGGGCGTGCGCTTCCGCGCGCCGCCCTTCACCCCCGAGGTGGTGCGCGCCGGGCTCAACCCGCTGGGCGCGGCAGCAGGGCAGGGCGGTGCCTGTGCCGCCCCTGCAGGGTCGCCGGCGGAACCGGCCGATGTGCTGCCCACGCTGGAGCTGCCAGCCCCGGTGGTACCTGCCAACGCCACCTGGCCAGCCCGGCGCAGCCCTTGGGCACGTGCACTGGCCCTGGCCGCGGGCGGTCTGGCCATGGGGGCCGCGCTGCTGGGCTGGCGCCCGGCCATCGCACCGGTCGCGCAGACGGCAGGCGCTTCGGTCTACAACGCCGCCACCATAGAACGTGGGCGCCTGGTGGCGGCTGCCGGCGACTGCGTGGTCTGCCACACGGCCCCCGGTGGCGTGCCGAATGCCGGTGGGCGGGCCATGGATACGCCCTTCGGCACGGTCTACACCACCAACCTCACGCCCGATGCAGAGACCGGCCTGGGCCTGTGGTCCTTCAGCGCCTTCCAGCGCGCCATGCGCGAAGGCATCTCGCGCGACGGCAAGCACCTGTACCCGGCCTTCCCCTACACGTCCTTCGCGAAGATGGACGACGACGACCTGACCGCGCTGTACGCCTGGCTCATGGCCCAGCCGCCGGTGCGCTCCGAGGTGCCGGCCACGCAGCTGGCCTTCCCGTTCAGCGTGCGCCCGCTCATGGCCGGTTGGAACGCGCTGTTCCACGACGCCACGCCCTGGAAGCCCGACCCCACGCGCCCGCCCGAATGGAACCGCGGTGCCTACCTGGTGCAGGGCGCCGGCCACTGCGGCGCCTGCCATACGCCGCGCAATGCGCTGGGGGCGGAGATGGGCGGCGCGGCCTTCCTCTCGGGGGCGCTGGTCGATGGCTGGGAAGCGCCCGCACTCACGGGCCTGTCCAAGGCGCCCGTGCCCTGGAGCGCCGACGCGCTGTACAGCTACCTGCGCAAGGGCCACAGTCCGGAGCACGGCAGCGCATCCGGCCCCATGGCGCCCGTGGTGCAGGAGCTGGCCAAGCTGCCCGACGAGGACATCCGCGCCATGGCCACGTACCTGGCCTCGTTCAGCGCGACCCCGGAGCCGGCTGCCGAGGCATTGACGAAGGCGCAGGCCGCCGTGGCCCGGGCGGCCGCACTGGCGCCCCAGCCCGGCCAGGCCCAGCGCCTGTTCGACGGCGCCTGCGCTGCCTGCCACCACGACGGCAATGGCCCCAAGCTCCTGGGTGCGAACGTGCCGCTGGCGCTCAACAGCAACCTGCACAGCGACCGGCCCGACAACCTGCTGCAGGTCATCGTCCATGGCATCCGCGAGCCGGCTTCGCGCGAGCTGGGCTTCATGCCGGGCTTTGGCGACGCGCTCAGCGATGCGCAGATCGCCGAACTCGCGGGCTATATGCGCCAGCGCTATGCGCCGGGCCGGCCAGCCTGGAGCGATGTGCCGGCGGCGCTGGCCCGGGTGCGGGCGGGGCCAGCGCATCCGTGAAGTGAAAAACCCCTTTGTATCAAAGGCCCATCTGCGTCATGCCAGTGCGTGGAGGCCGACACGGTTGCCATCCAGATCCTGGATGTGCGCGAAGAAGCCCAGGCCCGGTGGCAGCGCCTGGCGCGCCAGGGCCACCTGGCCGCCGTGGGCCAGCACGCGGTCCAGTGCCGCGTCGAGCGAGGGCGAGGCGTCCAGGTAGACCAGGGTGCCCGCGCCAGGCGCGGGCAGTGGTGCCGTCGGCCCCATGAGCAGCGCGCCGCCCGTGCCATCGGCCTCGGGGTCGTAGGCGAATACCGCGCCTTCGCTCGGGCCCATGGCCTCGCGGCGCATGGTCTGGCCCAGCACGGCTTCGTAGAAGGCCTGGGCGCGGTCCAGCTGGGTGGTAGGGATCTCGAACCAGGTGATGGCGTTTTTCATGGAAGGGCTCCTTGCGTTGGATGGAGCCCGCATGGTGCCGACCGTCTGCTGACACCGCTTTGTCAGCAGGTTTGCAGCAGTGCCGTCATTCCCTTGTGCGGGTCATTTCCATCGAGAACTTGAAACGGTCCGCCGGGTGCAGCGAGACCGAGATCTCGAACACCTGGTCGGCCGGGTCGATGTAGTGGCGCGTGATCTTCAGGGCGGGCGTGCCGGCCTCGGCGCGCAGGGCTTCGGCGTGCTCGCGCGGCACCAGCAGGGCCTCGATGTCCTGGCGGATGCGGGCGATGCGCCGGCCATAGCGCTCTTCGATGATGGAGCTGGCCAGCGTCTCGGGCGAATCCCGCACGACGGGGCCGATGTCCGCGTACGCCGGGTCGATGTACAGGTCCAGCCAGCAGATCGGGCGTGCCTTGCTGCCGCCTTCCATGCGCAGGCAGGCGATGTGCAGCCAGCGCGTGCCGCCGGGGCAGCCCAGGTCCTTGGCGAGCGCCAGGTCCGCGACTACCTCGTTGACGGATTGCACGGTGCGCACATGCTCGGCGCCGAAGCGCGCCAGTTCCTCCACCGTGGCGATGGACTGCGTGAAGCCGGCGCGCGGCCGCATGGCCTCCACTCGCGTGCCCACGTTCTTGCGCCGCGAGATCAGTCCCAGTTCCTGCAATTCGTCCAGCGCCTTGCGCACGGCATAGCGGCTCAGACCGTACTGCTCGCACAGCTCGAACTCGGTGGGCAATAACGTGCCCACGGCGAAGCGTCCGGAGGCGATGCCTTCGGACAGGTCACGGGCGAGGTCCAGGTTCTTGGCGGCGGTCATGCGGGCAGGCTCCTGCTCAGGGAAAACCCCAGATTGAGTTTTGTTCGAACATATTTACAGTTCATTTGTTCGAACATTTAAATATGTTCGTATTTTATCAACATATCTGGCCTGCCATGTCCTCTTCCCTGTTTACCCCTGCCAGCACGGTGCTCGACTC
Organism: Acidovorax sp.; assembly: GCF_034519795.1. Taxonomy (GTDB): domain Bacteria; phylum Pseudomonadota; class Gammaproteobacteria; order Burkholderiales; family Burkholderiaceae_C; genus Acidovorax. The sequence goes on along the minus strand of NZ_JAXHOB010000014.1, from coordinate 446,683 downwards.
GGTGCTGTTCCGCGACGCCTTCGGCACGCCGCGTATGCGCGAGGTGTTCTCCGACCACACCCTGATCGCCCGTTACATCGAGGTGGAGGTGGCGCTGGCGCGGGCCGAGGCGCGCTGCGGCGTGATCCCGGCCGAGGCGGCCGAGGCCATCGCGCGCGAATCGCGCCTGGACCGCGTGGACTTCGACCACATGCGCCACGAGACCGACATCGTCGGCTACCCCATCCTGCCGCTGGTGCACCAGCTCGTGGGCATGTGCGGCGAGGCCGGGCGCTATGTGCACTGGGGCGCCACGACGCAGGACATCATGGACACGGCCAACGTGCTGCAGCTGCGCGACGGCCTGGCGCTGGTCGAGGCCGACCTCCGCGAACTGCGTTCCATCCTGGCAGCGCTGGCCGCAAAGCACCGCGACACGCCCATGGCCGGCCGCACCCACCTGCAGCAGGCGCTGCCCGTGACCTTCGGCTACAAGGTGGCGATTTGGCTGGCCATGTTCGACCGGCACCAGGAGCGCTTGGCCGAGCTGCGCAAGCGCGTGCTGGTGGTGCAGTTCGCCGGGGCCGCCGGCACGCTGGCATCCCTGGGCGACAAGGGCTTCGAAGTGCAAGCCGCGCTGGCCGACGAGCTGGGCCTGGCCGTGCCCGTGACCACCTGGCACGTGGCGCGCGACGGCTTCGCCGAGGCTGTCAACTTGCTGTCGCTGGTCGCCGGCTCGCTGGGCAAGATCGCGCTGGACATCATGATCATGGCCTCCACCGAGTTCGGCGAGGTCTACGAGCCCTTCGTGAAGGGCCGGGGCGCGAGCAGCACCATGCCGCAAAAGCGCAATCCGATCTCCAGCGAGCTGATGCTGGCGGCCTCCAAGGCCGTGCGCCAGCACGCCGGGTTGATGGTCGATGCCATGGTGCAGGACTTCGAGCGCGCCACCGGCCCCTGGCACGCCGAATGGCTGGCGCTGCCCGAGAGCTTCATCCTCACCGCGGGCGCGCTGCACCAGGCGAAGTTCGCGCTCGGCGGCCTGATCGTGGACGAAGCGCGCATGCGCAGCAACCTCGGCATGAGCCGGGGCCTGATCGTGGCCGAGGCCGTGATGATGGGCCTGGCCCCGGCCATGGGTCGCCAGCAGGCGCACGACGTGATCTACGGCGCCTGCCGCACCGTCAACGAACACGGCGGCACGCTGGCCGAGGCTCTGGCCGCGCTGCCCGAGGTCATGCGCCACGTCGACCGCGCCACCATCGACCGCCTCACCGACCCCACCAACTACCTGGGCCTGGCGCCCGCCATGGTGGACCGCGCCCTGGCCGCATCGGCCGCGCTCGGCCACTGAAGCACCGCATCCGCTTGCGTTTTCCGTTCCTTCCCACAACCATTGCAGGAGACAAGTCCATGAACACCGCCAAAGTCCTCGGTGCCGCCGCCGCATTGCTGTGCGCCGCCACCTTCGCCCACGCCCAGCAGGCCTGGCCCGCCAAGCCGCTCACCTGGCTCGTGCCGTTCGCGGCGGGCGGGCCCACCGATGCCATGGCGCGCGACATCGCCGACAAGGTGGGGCGCCAGATCGGCCAGTCCATCGTGATCGAGAACGCGGCGGGCGCGGGCGGCACCATCGGCGCGGCCAAGGTGGCCAAGGCCGCGCCTGACGGCTACACCTTCCTGGTCGGCCACATGGGCTACATGGGCGCGGCGCCTTCGCTGTACAAGAAGCTGGCCTATGACCCGGTGAAGGACTTCGACGCGGTGTTCCGCTTTCCCGACACCCCGCTGGTGCTGCTGGTGCCCAAGAGCTCGCCCTACAAGACGGCGGGCGAGCTGATTGCGGCGGCCAAGGCCAATCCGCGCAAGATCAACTTCGGCAATGCGGGCGTGGGTTCCACCTCGCACCTGATCGCCGCACTGTTCGAATCGCGTGCGGGCATCGAGGTCACGTCCATCTCGTACAAGGGCGCGGCCCCGGCCATGAACGACCTGGTGGGCGGGCAGGTGGAGGCCATGTTCGACCAGAGCAACACGGCACTGCCCCAGGTCACGGGTGGGCGGCTCAACGCCATCGCGCTGACTTCGCTCACGCCCATGCCGCAGCAGTACCCCAATGTCGCGCCGCTGGCCGACAAGACCCTGCCCGGCTTCGAGGCCGCCACCTGGTATGGCCTGTATGCGCCCAAGGGGGTGCCCAAGGAGGTGGTGCAAAAGCTGCACCAGGCCTACCTCAAGGCCCTGGCCGACAAGCCATGGACGGCGCGCATGGTGGCGCAGGGCATCCACCTGCTGCCCGAGGCGCAGTACGCGCCCGAAGCCTTCGCGAAGCACACGGCGGCCGAGGTGGACAAGTGGCGCAAGGTGGCTACCGACGCCAAGATCCAGATCGACTGAGCGGCCCGGCCCATGACCCGCATCGCGCAGGAAGACCTGGCCACCAGCATCGCCCAGGCGCTGCAGTTCATCAGCCACCGGCATCCGCCCGACTTCGTGCGTGCGCTGCGGCGCGCCCATGCGGCCGAAACCCATGCCCCGGCGCGCGCCGCCATGGGCCAACTGCTGGTCAACAGCCGCATGGCGGCCCTGGGCCGCCGCCCCCTGTGCCAGGACACGGGCGTGGCCCAGGTGTTCCTGCGCATCGGCGCCGGCGTGGCCTTCGTGCGCCACGACGGCGGGCCGCTGCGCAGCCTGCAGGCCGTGGTGGACGAAGCAGTGCGCACGGCCTATGGCGACCCCGCCAACCCGCTGCGCGCCACCATGGTGGCCGACCCACTGGGCGCGCGCACCAACACGCGCGACAACACCCCCGCCATCGTGCACTGCGAACTGGTGGAAGGCGATGCGCTGGAGCTGCTGGTGGTGGCCAAGGGCGGCGGCGGTGACGTGAAGGCGCGCTTCGCCACGCTGAACCCCAGCGACAGCGTGGCCGACTGGGTGCTGGCCCAACTGCCGGGCATGGGCGCTGGCTGGTGCCCGCCCGGCGTGCTGGGCATCGGCATCGGCGGCAGCCCCGAGCAGGCCGTGCTGCTGGCCAAGCTGTCGCTGTTCGATGCGATCGACATCGACGAACTGCAGGCGCGCGGCGCAGCAACGGCCGAGGAGGCGCTGCGATTGGACTTGCATGCGCGCAGCAATGCGCTGGGCATCGGCGCCCAGGGGCTCGGGGGCTTGTCGGCCGTGCTCGACGTGAAGGTGCGCAGCGCCCCCTGCCATGCGGCCACGATTCCTGTGGCGCTGATCCCCAACTGCGCCGCCACGCGCTACCTGCGCCTCACGCTCGACGGCTCGGGGCCGGCGCCGTTGCCGGACCTGTCGCTCGATGCTTGGGAGGGCATTCCCGACCACTTCACGGTGGACGACGCGGTGCGCGTGGACCTCGACACGCTGGACCGTGCCGAGGTCGGCCGTTGGAAGGTGGGCCAGACCCTGCTGCTCACAGGCACCTTGCTCACCGCGCGCGACGCGGCGCACAAGCGCCTCGTGGACCTGCTGCAGCGCGGCGAGCCGCTGCCGGTGGACCTGCGCGGGCGCACCATCTACTACGTGGGCCCGGTGGACGCCGTGGCGAGCGAGGCCGTGGGCCCGGCCGGCCCGACCACCGCCACGCGCATGGACCGCTTCGTGGAGCCGCTGCTGGCGCAGACCGGGCTGCTGGCCATGGTCGGCAAGGCCGAGCGCGGGCCCGAGGCCATCGCCTCCATCCGCCGCCATGGCGGGGCCTACCTCGCGGCGACCGGGGGCGCTGCCTACCTGCTGTCGCGCTCCATCCGCAAGGCGCGGGTGCTGGCCTTTGCCGACCTGGGCATGGAGGCCATCCATGAGTTCGAGGTGGTGGACTTCCCGGTGACCGTGGCGGTGGACGCGCAGGGCCGCACCATCCACCGCTTCATGCAGGCATGAGATGAACACCCCGACCCCGCAGGCGTGAAGCGACTCCAGGGGCTACCTCCTCTCCTGCGGATTGGCCTTCCAACGTCTCACGTCTTCGGCTCCCCGCCTGGTTGTCTGATGGAGTGCCCATCCGCGTCACTTGCAGCTGAAGCTGCTCGCGCTCTCCACATCGCCCGTGCCGTTGTAGCGCGCCACCTTGGGGTAAGCGCACAGGGGGCGGGTGCGTTTGGCCGACCAGCTGGCGGGCAGCTCGGCATTGACCACGTTGGCACCGGCCCCACGGGCCTGGGCCAGCACGGTGTCGGGCGCCTGGCCCTGTTCCACCCACTGCACTAGTGGCGCCAGCATGTCGAACTGGTCGGTGGCGGGGCCGCCCGAGCAATGGTTCATGCCGGGCACCAGGTACAGGCGCGCAAAGCCCGCGGCGTCGCCCTGGTGGCGGGCCTGCAGCCGGTCCATCCAGTTCGCGGTGTCCACGGGCGAGAACACGCCGTCGGCCACGCCGTGGTAGACCATCATCTTGGCGCCTCGGTTCCTGAGCGGGCCCAGGTCGGATGGGTTGGGCGGTGTCATGTACGACCAGGCCGATTCGGTGTAGGGCGGCGTGGTGGCGAACATCTTCGGGTAGTCCGTCTCCATGCTGAAGTTCAGCGCGTACTGCAGACCCGTGGTGTCCTTGAAGGCCGCCTGCGTGGAGGGCGGCGAGGTGAACAGGAAGGCCACGGCACCCGCGTCGCGGTTGGGCGGCGCATTGAAATGCCAGAACGCGAAGTTGCTGCCCGCAACGCCCGGGTCGAACCAGGTGCCGGTGTACAACGCTTCGCCCTTGCCATTGCGGGGCCCGGCGAAGACCCGGGCGAGCACCGCTTTGCGTTCGGGTGCCAGGCAGGTGCCGTCGCGCGTACCGGCGCCCGTGCAACTGGGCACGTCGGCCTGCAGGTCGAACGTGGCCTGGCAGGCCGCCCCGTCGTTCACCTGCTGGTCCATCGGTCACGCCGTCGAGCGCATCGCAGCTTGGCCAGCACGCGCGTTGCCGACGAGCTTGAACTCGGCCGGTGTGATGGCCAGTGGCCAGGTCGGGCTGCTGGTTCGTGCCGGGCGTGGAGATCCTGGCGTACTGTTGGGCCTTCCACAGCTGCGCCGTGGCCGCCTTGGGCAGGTTGAAGCCGGGGTTGCCCACGAGAAAGCCGTCGTACTGGTCCGCATAGCGCGAGGCCGCCACCATGGTGTGGCGCCCGCCGTTGGAGCAGCCGCCAATGTAGGAGCGGTCGGGTGCCTTGCCATAGGCGGTCTGGATGGCGCTCTTGGCCATGGGCGTGAGCTTGGCCACGGCCTGGTAGCCGTAGTCCAGGCGCGCCTGCGGGTCGATGCCGAAGTTCGGTCCCATGGCCGCCTCGTGGCCGGCGTCCGAGCTGATCACGGCAAATCCCATGTTCAAGGCGTTGTTCAGTCCGGCGCCACCGTTGACACCGCCCGTGGCGGGCACCACGCTGCCGTCGATGCCGCCGTTGGCCTGGTAGAAGAAGCGGCCGTTCCAGGCATTGGGCAGGCGCATCTCGAAGCCGATCGCATAGTTCTTGCCGTCCACGGGGCCCACGCGCTGGAACATCTTGCCCGTGACCTGGCAGTGCGCCCGCACGGGAGTGCCAGCCACCATCAACGTGCCGACCGCAATGGGGCTGGCCGCCGTGATGGTGGTGTTGGGAAAGTTCAGGCGCCCGGCCAGTTCGGCGCAGGACTGCAGGGTGCCCGGCGTGGCGGCCGACAGTTGCGGCAGGCCCGGATCGGATCCCCCTCCGCAGCCGATCAGCAGCGCTGCCGGCAAGGCGGCCAGTGCCAGGGGGTGGGGAATGCGCATGGTGGTTCTTCCTCTCATGGTGTTCATGGTGTTGTCTCCTGTTGTTTTCTGAGGCGCAGGTAAGCCCCCAGCGCGGCCTCGAAACGCTGTGGACGGGGAAAGGGATCGGGTGGGCCCGTGGTGTGCTGCCGATGCCTCGGCTGCGCCACGGGTGGCCTGTCAGGCAGCAGTGGCCATGGCAGGGGCTGTTCGGGGATGAACGTCGGCAGCGGCGGTGGACAGGCGCTGGCGGATGATGGCCAGGCGCAGGTCGAATTCGGGCAGCACCCAGGTCGTGAATGCCTGAGCGGGGTCGGTCCAGCGCGGGCCCTGGCTGGCGGCACGGATGCGGGCCCAGGCCCATTCCAGCAGCACCAGGGCCACGGCCCGCAGATAGTCGTCGGCCACCCAGTAGGGCAGCTCGGGGTCGGTGGTGGCTGCGGCGGCCAGGGCGCGCGTGGTGTCGGCCAGGGCATTGCGCCGGGTGTTGCCGGCCTCGTCGAAGGGCACGTCGGCGCGCAGCGAGGCCAGCAGCGCACACAGGCCCTGGCCGCCGTCGGCCAGCACCTTGCGCACCAGCAGGTCGATGGCCTGGATTTCGTTGGTGCCCTCGTAGATCATGGCCACGCGCGCGTCGCGCACGATCTGCTCCATGCCCCATTCGCGCACATAGCCATGGCCGCCGAGCACCTGCAGGCAGGCGCTGGCGCCGTGGAAGGCCTGGTCGGTCAGCGCGGCCTTGAGCACGGGCGTGACCAGCGCGCACCAGCGCTGGGCCACGGCGCGCTCGGTCGCGTCGGGGTGGTGGCGCGCCACGTCGAGCTGCAGGGCCGTGTGGTAAGCCAGCACGCGCCCGCCGTCGATCCAGGCGCGCTGCGTCTGCAGGATGCGGCGCATGGCGGGGTGTTCAGCAATCGGATCGGGGCCCGGCGATGCGGTGGTGCCCATGGGCCTGGGCGCGCGCATCTGCCGGCGCTCCAGTGCGTAGGCGCTGGCCTTCTGCCAGGCGGCTTCCAACAGCCCCAGCCCCTGCAGGCCCACATGCAGGCGCGCGGCGTTCATCATCACGAACATCGCGGCCAGGCCCTTGTGGGGCTCGCCCAACAGCCAGCCGTTGGCGTCGTCGAAACGCATCACGCAGGTGGGGCTGCCGTGCAGGCCCATTTTCTCCTCGATGCGCTCGCACACCACGGCATTGCGCTCGCCGCCCGGCAGCCGCTTGGGCACAAGGAACAGCGACAGCCCCTTGGGGCCGGCCGGTGCATCGGGCAGGCGCGCCAGCACCAGGTGCACGATGTTGTCGGTCAGGTCGTGCTCACCGCCCGAAATGAAGATCTTGCTGCCGCTGACGCGCACGCTGCCGTCGGCCTGCGGCACGCCGCGCGTGCGCGCCAGGCCCAGGTCGCTGCCCGCATGGGCCTCGGTCAGGCACATCGTGGCCAACCACTCGCCACGGGCGATCTTCGGCAGGTACTGCGCCTTCAAGGCATCGCTGCCATGGTGGCGCAGGCATTCATACGCGCCGTGCAGCAGGCCGGGTGCCATGGTCCAGCCATGGTTGGCACCGGCCAGCCATTCGAACAGCACGCCTTCGAGCACCGCGGGCAGGCCCTGGCCACCGTCTTCGGGGGCGCAGGCCAGCGAAGGCCAGCCCGCCTGCCAGAAGGCCTGGTAGGCCGCGCGAAAGCCGGAGGGCGTGGTGACGCTGCCGGCCTCGAAGTGGCAGCCCTCTTCGTCGCCCGTGCGCTGCAGCGGGGCAATGGCGCTGTCGACGAACTTGGCGGCCTCTTCCAGCACCTGCGCCGCCAGCCCGCCATCGGTGTCGGCAAACGGCGCCAGCGCCTGCCACTGCGAAGGCGCCTGGAGCACTTCGGTCAGCAGGTGCTGGATATCGGCCAGGGTCTGGTGTGCTTGCATGCTGATCGTGCGTCCTTGTCCATCGTTAACCCATGGCCTTCGCAACTGGCGCGGCCAAAGGCCAGCACCACCGTGGAACCGGCTGTGCCGGGCCACCGGAGGCGTCCCCCTCAGGGGGAAGGCGCGCCAGCGCCTCAGGGGGTGAGCCAATCCAGAGTCAAGACTCTGAAGTGAACCCGATCTGTTTGACCAGCGGGCCCCAGCGCTCGAACTCGGCCTTCTGGTCGGCCAGCATCTCCTGCTGTGTGCTGCCGTGGGCCACCAGGCCAACGGTGCCCAGAGCGTCGATCACGGTCTTGTCCTTGAGCACGCCGGTGATGGCAGCATTGGCATTGGCCAGCGTGGCGGGGGGTGTCTTGGCCGGAGCATAGAAGCCGAACCATTCCTCGGACGTCACGTCGGGGTAGCCCAGTTCGATGAAGGTGGGCACATCGGGCAGGTAGGGCGAGCGCTTCTTGCCCGAGGTGGCCAGCACGCGCACGCGGCCGGTCTTCATGTACTGCAGGTAGTCGCCGCTGGGGTTCATGGCGGCAGCGATCTGGCCGCCCACCAGGTCGGTGATGCTGGGCACGGTGCCACGGTAGGGCACGTGCTTGAGCTCCACTGCCGCACGGATGCCCAGCAGCGCGCCCAGCAGGTGGGGCATGGAGCCCGCGCCGGGCGAGCCGTAGCTGGCCTTGTCCGGGTTCGCCTTGGCCCAGGCCAGGAAGTCCTTGAGCGTCTTCACCTCGGCCGGCACGGCCGGGCCCACGGCCAGGCCGTGGTGCATGATCGCGCCGATGGAGACGGGCACCACGTCATCGGGCTTGTAGCTGAGCTTGGGATAGATGTGCGGGTACACCGACAGGGCCGATACCGGTGCCAGGGTGAGCACCGAGCCATCGGCGGGGGAGTTCTTCAGCGTTTCCACCGCAATGCGGCCACCGGCGCCGGGCTTGTTCTCGACGAAACCCGGGTTCTTGCTGTAGGCCGTGCCGCCGAGCTTTTCGGCCACGCGGCGGGCCACGCTGTCGCCCGCGCTGCCGGCCGGAAAGCCGTACATGATCTTGACCTGGTCCAGCGCCTGCGCGAAGGAAGACAGGGGATAGAGCGCTGCGAGGGCAGCGGCGCTGCCAAGGGTGTGAACAAAGTGGCGTCGTGTCGTCGTCATGGTTGTCTCCGGTATAGGTATGGTGGGTTGACGGGGCGGGGGAACTGGGGCTATCGGGGTGCCATGCGCAGGGCACCGTCGAGCCGGATCACCTCCCCGTTGAGGTGTCCGTTGGTCACGATGTGGGCCGCCAGCTCGGCAAACTCCTCGGGCTTGCCCAGGCGCGGGGGGAAGGGGATGCTTGCGGCCAGTGACTGCTGCACGGCCTCGGGCAGCTCCTTCATGAGTGGCGTGGCGAACAGGCCCGGGGCCACGGTGCACACGCGGATGCCGTGCTGCGCCAGGTCGCGCGCCATGGGCAGCGTCATGCCCACCAGGCCGCCCTTGGAGGCGCTGTAGGCCTGCTGGCCTACCTGGCCGTCGAAGGCCGCCACCGAGGCGGTGAACATCATCACGCCGCGCTCGCCGTTGTCGAGCGGCGCCAGCTTGGCACAGGCGGCTGCGAACAGCCGGCTGATGTTGTAGCTGCCGATGAGGTTGATGCCCACCACGCGCGCAAAGTCTTCGAGCGGCGCTGCGCTGCCGTCGCGCTGCACCACGCGCTTGGCGCTGCCGATGCCGGCCACGTTCATGAGGATGCGGGCCGGGCCCAGGGCCGCCTCGGCCTGGGCCAAGGCGGCGACCACGCTCTCGGTCTGCGTGATGTCGCAGGTGCAGGCCACGGCCGTGCCGGCGCCATGCTGTGCGTTGATGCCCTCGGCCACCTGGGTGGCGAGGGCGGTGTTCACGTCGAGCACTGCGACCTTGGCGCCCAGGCGGGCCAGTTCGCGTGCGGTGGCCTCGCCCAGGCCCGATGCGGCGCCGGTGACGAGGGCGGTCTGTCCTTGGATCTGCATGGATGGCTCCTTGGGTAGTGGGTGTCAGGCGGCAGGCACGATGGTGCCTGGGGCCTCCCCGTCGTGCAGGGCCTGCACCAGCGCATCACGGTGCTTGAGCACGGCGCGCTGGTTGATGGAGCCCTTGTCGGTGATCTCGCCCTTGTCGAGCGAGGGCGGCTCGGCCATCAGCAGCGCCCGCGCCACACGGCTGGCACTGCCGGTGGATTCGCGCGCCAGGTGGTCGATGACTGCCTGGATGCGCTGGCGCACGCCGGTGCTGGCGATCACCTCGGCCCAGGGGGCGTCTGCTGGCAGGCCACTGACCTCGCGGCAGGCGGGCGAGAGGAACAGCAACGCGCCCACTTCCTTCCTGTTCAGGCCGGTGAGCACCGCGTCCTGGATGTAGGGCGCACCGGCCACGACGATCTTGGCGCGCATCGGGCCCACGCTCACGAAGGTGCCGGTGGAGAGCTTGAAGTCTTCGGCGATGCGGCCATCGAAGCGCAGGCCGCGGTGGATGTCGTTGTCGTCGATCCACAGCACCGCGTCGCCGGTGCACAGATAGCCTTCCTCGTCGAAGGCCTCGCGCGTGGCGGCGTCCGAGCGCCAGTAGCCGGGTGTCACGTTGGGGCCGCGGTAGCGCACCTCGGTCTTGCCGTCCACGTCCACCAGCTTCAGCGTCATTCCCGGCACGGGCGCGCCGATGTGGCCGGAGCGCACGTCGGGGCTGTTGCAGAACATGGCCGAGGGGGCCGACTCGGTCATCCCCAGGCCTGTGGACATGACGATGCGCTCGCCGAGCTCGGCCTCCTGCGTGGCGTGCAGGCTGTCCCAGATGGGTTGGGCCAGGCCGGCGCCCGAGTAGAAGAACATGCGCACCCGCGACAGCAAGGTGCGGCGCAGCACGGCGTCGGTCTTCATCGCCTCGGCGATCATCTCGAAGCCGGTGGGCACGTTGAAGTACACCGTGGGGGCGATCTCGCGCAGGTTGCGCAGGGTCTCGCCGATCAGCGCCGCCGTGGGTTTGCCATCGTCGATGTAGAGCGTGCCACCGTGCTGCAGCGTGAGCCCGAAGTTGTGGTTGCTGCCGAAGGTGTGGTTCCACGGCAGCCAGTCCACCAGGATGGGCGGGGCTTCGGCCAGCACCGGCAGCGACAGGGTGATCTGCTGCAGGTTGGCGCACCACATGCGCTGGGTGTTGATCACCGGCTTGGGCATCTTGGTGGAGCCGCTGGTGAACAGGAACTTCACGATGGTGCCAGGGCCCGTGGCAAGCATGGCCGCGTCCACCGCGGGTGTGGCCACGGTATTGCGCAGGCTCTGGAAGGTGCTGGCCTTGCGGCCGGCGATGGCGCCCTGGGCGAGCACCACTTCCACGTCTGCCGCCACGGTGGCCCCGATGGCCCGGCCAAAGCGCGCGCCATCGGCCGCAAACACCAGGCCCGGCGTCAGCGTGTCCAGCACGTGGCGCAGCTTGTCGTAGTCCTGGCTCACGGTGGCGTAGGCCGGCGACACGGGACAGTAAGGCACACCCGCATACATGCAGCCCAGCGCCATCAGCGCGTGCTCCAGGCTGTTCTCGCTGAGCACCACCACGGGGCGCTCGGCGTTCAGCCCCCGGTCCAGCAGCGCCTGGCCGATGCTGCGCGCGGCGTCCAGCGCCTGCGCGTAGGTGACATGCTGCCAGTCGCCTGTGCTGCCATCGGCCTGCTGCACCCGGCGCGCGAGAAAGCTGCGCTCGGGCTCCGCCTCGGCCCAGTGCACCAGGTAGTCCGTCACCCGGCGGGCGTAGGCGCCCAGGGGCAGATCGGCCTGCAGGTAGCGCACGCCGGGTGCGCCTTCGCGCAGGTTGACGCGGGTGACGCCAAAGGGTACCGGCCGGTAGCGCGGCGGCGCGAGGGGGGTGGAGAGATCGCTCATGGGTGGATGTCCGGCGGTGGGGGAATGCGGGGCTCAGTCTTTGCGCACCTTGGCGGCGCGGCCTTCCAGGAAGTCCGCCAGGCGCGACTTGGCCTCGGGTGCGCTCTGGGCGATCGCGGCCATCATGGCTTCGGTGAAGAAGCCCTGGTCGGCCGGCTGCTCGGCAATGCGCGGCAGGGCGTGCATCAGCGCGTAGTTGGTCAGCGGCGCGTTCTGCGCCACGCGCTTGGCAAGTTCCAGCGCCTTGTCGAAGGCCTGGCCCTCGGGCACCAGGTACTGGGCAAAGCCGACCTTCTCGCCATCCTGCGCGTTGTAGACGCGGCCGGTGAGCATCATGTCGGTCATGCGCGCCGCGCCGATCAGCTTGGGGATGCGCACCGCGCCGCCGCCGCCCACGAAGATGCCGCGCGAGCCCTCGGGCAGCGCGTAGAACGTGGATTCATCGGCCACGCGGATGTGGCAGGCGCTGGCCAGCTCCAGCCCGCCGCCGACCACTGCACCGTGCAGCGCGGCGATCACGGGCACGGGGCCGTACTGCACGCGCTCTAGCGCCGCGTGCCACATGCGCGAGTGGTACAGGCCCTGGCCTGCGTCGCGCTCCTTGAGTTCGGACAGGTCGAGCCCGGCGCAGAAGTGCGGGCCTTCGCCGTCGATCACCGCGGCGCGCACGCTCGCGGGCATTCTTTCGAACAGGTCGCGCAGGGCCAGGATCAGGCCGTCGTTCAGCGCATTGCGCTTGGCGCTGCGCGTGAGGCGGATCACGGCAACTTCCTGCTCGTCGCCGGCAAGCTCGAAATGGATGTCTGGATGGGTCATGGTGGCTTTCTAGATAGGTGAATTGTGGTTATAGTTCATAACCAATTCAAGCAAGCCAGACCGGTTTTTCATCAGTAGTTACCCTTGATCCACCTGCTGTGCGGTGGTGCATGCTGAAGGGCGGTGCCATGAAAGCCCGGTCACCATAGGAGACAGATATGGACCACGAGAACCTGATTGCCATCGACATCCACACGCACGCCGAAGTGAGCTGCTGGAACCCGTTCGACAACTACGGCGAGGAGTACGACCGCGCCGCCGACAAATACTTCAAGAATGGCCGCCGGCCCACCATCGCCGAGACGGTGGCCTACTACCGCGAGCAGAAGATCGGCCTGGTGATGTTCACCGTGGACGCCGAGTCCAAGATGGGCCGCCGGCGCATCCCCAACGAAGAGATCGCCGAGGCCGCCAAGGCCAACAGCGACATGATGATGGCCTTTGCCAGCATCGACCCGCACAAGGGCAAGATGGGTGCGCGCGAGGCGCGGCGCCTCATCGAGGAGCATGGCGTCAAGGGCTTCAAGTTCCACCCCACGGTGCAGGGCTACCACCCTTACGACCAGATGGCCTGGCCGATCTACGAGGTGATCGCCGAGTACGGCATGCCGGCCATCTTCCACACCGGCCACAGCGGCATCGGCAGCGGCATGCGCTGCGGCGGTGGCCTGCGCCTGGAGTACAGCAACCCCATGCACCTGGACGATGTGGCCATCGACTTCCCGGACATGCAGATCGTCATGGCGCACCCGAGCTTCCCCTGGCAGGACGAGGCGCTCTCGGTCGCCACGCACAAGCCCAACGTCTGGATCGACCTGTCGGGCTGGAGCCCCAAGTACTTCCCCAAGCAACTGGTGCAGTACGCCAACACCCTGCTCAAGGACCGCATCCTGTTCGGCAGCGACTACCCGCTGATCACGCCCGAGCGCTGGATGAAGGATTTTCAGGAGGCCGGCTTCAAGCCCGAGGTGATGCCCGGCATCCTCAAGGGCAATGCGGTGCGCCTGCTGGGGCTGGACAAGGCCGCGAAGGCCACGCCTGCGGGCGCCTGAGCACAGCGGGTCGGTGCGGGCCCGTCAGTCGTAGACTTTTTGCAAGAGGCGGATCAGCGTCTTGCGCTCGGTGGCGGTCAGACGCGCGGTGGCATCGACTTCCAGCTGGGCCGCAGTCTGCTCGGCCTGCCCGCACAGGTCCTCGCCAGCGGCCGTCAAATGCAGGCCCATGGCGCGCCCGTCGCTCGGGTGTGGGCGGCGCTCGATCAGGCCGCGCCGGTCCAGCGCCGCGATCAGGCCCACCAGGTTGGGCGGCAGCACGCCCAGCGTGGCGCACAGCTGGCGCGAGGTGATGCCGGGGTTGTGCGCCACCAGCGAGAGCACCGAGAAATCCACCACCTTGAGCCCATAGACCGCCATGCGCTCCATGAACACCTCGATGATGGACAGCGAGGCCCGGCGCGCGTTGTAGCCCACGAGGGTGCGCAGGTAGCTGTTGTCGACCACTTCGGTGGTGGCGGGAGTTGTGGGGAGGATCTTGGTGGATGCGCTGGCCATGAGATGCTTGCTGCTGGGTTTGGCGGGAACTATAGCCGGGCCGCTCAGGTGGGCGCACGCAGCACGCGGCGGTACTGCACTGCCTCGGCCACATGGCCCACGGCGGTGGCCTCGGCACCGGCCAGGTCGGCGATGGTGCGCGCCACCTTGAGCGCGCGGTGCGTGCTGCGCGCCGACCAGCCCAGGCGCGCTGCTGCGGTATTGAGGAACTTGGCGGCCGCATCGTCGAGGTGCAGGTGCTCGTCGATCTCCTGGCCCTGCAGCGCCTGGTTGGTCCTGCCCTGGCGTGCCAGGGCCCGTGCCCGCGCCTGCACCACGCGCTCGCGGATGGCGGCGCTGGACTCCCCGGGCGCTGCCTTGAGCAGTTGCTCCGAAGGCACGGCGGGCACCTCGACATGCAGGTCGATGCGGTCCAGCAGCGGCCCGCTGAGCTTGCCCTGGTAGCGCGCGATCTGGTCGGGTGTGCAACGGCAGGCGCGCTGGGTGGAGCCGAGAAAGCCGCAGGGGCAGGGGTTCATGGCCGCGATCATCTGGAAGCGGGCCGGGAATTCGGCACGTTGCGCGGCGCGGGAGATGGTGATGTGGCCGGTTTCCAGGGGTTCGCGCAGTGCCTCCAGCGCAGCCCTGGTGAACTCGGGAAATTCGTCAAGGAAGAGCACGCCATGGTGCGCCAGCGAGATCTCGCCCGGCCGTGGCGGCGAACCTCCCCCTACCAGCGCCACGGCACTGGCCGTGTGATGGGGTTGCCCCGTGGGACGCAGTCCCCAGCGTTCGGGGCTGAAGCGGCCGGCCAGGCTGGAGATGGCGGCGCTCTCCAGTGCCTCCTGCACCGTCATGGGCGGCAGCAGTCCGGCAAAGCGCTGTGCAAGCATGGACTTGCCCGAGCCGGGCGGGCCGGCCATGAGGGCGCTGTGGCCGCCGGCCGCAGCGATCTCCAGCGCGCGCTTGGCCACGGCCTGGCCCTTCACGTCTGCCATGTCGGGGCCTTGCAGCCCTGTGACCATGGGCGTGGGCTGCAGGCGCACAAAGCCGCCGTCGTCCCCTTCGGGTGCGGGCGCGCCCGGCGGCAGAAAGGCGCGCACCACATCCAGCAGGTGGCGCGCGCGCACGACCTGGGCATCGGGCACCAGGGCGGCTTCCTCGGCGCTGCCGGGCGGCAGCACCAGTTGCGTGCTGATGTGCTGGGTCTGCAGCGCCAGGCTGGTGGCCAATGCACCGCGCACCGGGCGCAGCTCACCCGAGAGCGAGAGCTCGCCTGCGAACTCGTGGCCCGCCAGGCGGGCGCCGTCGATCTGCCCGGTCGCAGCGAGGATGCCCAGGGCAATGGGCAGATCGAACCGACCCGAATCCTTGGGCAGGTCGGCAGGGGCAAGATTGACCGTGATGCGTTTGTTGTGGGGGAACTCCAGCCCGGCGTTCTGCAGCGCCGAGCGTACGCGCTCGCGGGCCTCCTTGACCTCCACCTCGGCCAGGCCCACCAGGGTGAAGCTGGGCAGGCCATTGGCCAGGTGCACTTCAACGGTGACGGCCGGTGCCTGCAGCCCCAGAAGGGCGCGACTTTGCACCAAAGCAAGACTCATGGTCGACTTTCTCCCCAGATGGGTGCGTTTTATGGCGGACCGGCGTGAACTGTTTCACGCTCGCACCACCGTGGTGCGCCTGCAAAGTCCCCTCAACCCTCACTTTAATAGGGAATCCCCATCTGCCCTGCCCGCAGCGGCCACGGCCCGTTGGTGACGCGTGGCACGGTCCATGCTTAAAGCGCTTGTCCCTACTTTGTCCAACCGGAGGAAACATGAACCGCGCAACCGTCAAATTCCTGGGCGTCGCCCTTGTCGCAACCCTGCCCCTGCTGGCCAGCGCCCAACTGACTGGCAACGTCAGCCTGACCACCAACTACAAGTTCCGTGGCCAGGACCAGGATACCTCCAAGGTCAAGGCCGTGAAGCCCGCCATCCAGGGCGGTTTTGACTACGCTTTCGGCGAGTCGGGCTTCTACGTGGGCAACTGGAACTCCAGCGTCGACTGGCTGTCGGGCAACTCCATCGAGTCCGACATCTACGGCGGTTACAAGTTCAAGGCCGGTGGCGCCGACCTGGACGTGGGCCTGCTGACCTACATCTACCCTGGCAACAGCGCCGGCAACACCACCGAAGCCTATGGCGCTGCCACCTTCGGTCCCGTGACGGCCAAGTACTCGCACACGCTGTCCAAGGACTACTTCGCCTACGCAGGTTCTGGCTTCAAGGGCCGCAACACGGGCTACTTCAGCCTGGCATTCGCCCAGGAAGTGATGCCCAAGGTCACGCTCAAGGCCTCCGTGGGCTACACGCGTTTCGGTGGCGACATCACGGCCCCCAACTACATGGACTACAGCCTGGGCGGCGCCTATGACTTCGGCTCGGGCCTGTCGCTCGGTGCCGCTGTGGTGGGTGCCAACAAGAAGGAATTCTTTGGCCCCGTCAACAAGTCGCGCTTGATCGTCGCGCTGACCAAAACCCTGTAAATCTTTCAGGGGCGCATGGTGCGCCCCTTCCGGAGGAACCAAAAATGAAAATGGTGACAGCCATCATCAAACCCTTCAAGCTCGACGAGGTGCGTGAAGCCCTCTCGGACATCGGGGTCCAGGGGATCACGGTGACCGAAGTCAAGGGCTTCGGACGCCAGAAGGGCCATACGGAGTTGTACCGTGGCGCGGAGTACGTGGTCGACTTTCTGCCCAAGGTCAAGATCGAAGCCGCTGTGGCGGACGAACTGGTGGACCGGGTGATCGAAGCCATCGAAGCCGCTGCGCGCACCGGCAAGATCGGCGACGGCAAGATCTTCGTGACGCACCTCGAGCAGGTGGTGCGCATCCGCACCGGCGAAACCGGCAAGGAAGCCCTCTAAAGGGTACGCCGCATCACACACAAGAGAAAAAAAGCCATGAAAAAATTGCTTGCTTCCTTCATCCTGGGGTTGAGCCTGCTGTCGGTCGGTGGACTGTCGCTGGCCCAGGCACCTGCCACTGCCGAGCCTGCGGCATCCGCGCCGGCGGCCGCTGCACCTGCTGCGGCACCCGCCGCCCCTGCGGCGGCTCCCGCCCCGGTCGCTGCGGCCGAGGCCGCTCCCGCTGCTGCCGCCCCCGTGCCCAACAAGGGCGACACCGCCTGGATGATGACTTCCACCATCCTCGTGATCCTGATGGTCCTGCCTGGCCTGGCACTGTTCTACGGTGGCCTGGTGCGCAGCAAGAACATGCTGTCCGTGCTGATGCAGGTCATGGTCACGTTCTCGATGATCGTGGTGCTATGGTTCATCTACGGCTACAGCCTGGCGTTCACCGAAGGCGGCGCCTTCATCGGTGGTTTTGATCGTCTGTTCATGAAGGGCATCTGGGACAACGCAGCCGGCACCTTCGCGAATGCTGCGACCTTCAGCAAGGGCGTGGTGATTCCGGAAGTGGTGTTCGCCGCCTTCCAGGCCACCTTTGCCGGCATCACCTGTGCCCTGATCGTCGGTGCCTTCGCCGAGCGCATCAAGTTCGGTGCCGTCATGCTGTTCATGGTCCTGTGGTTCACGTTCAGCTACCTGCCGATCGCCCACATGGTGTGGTTCTGGATGGGTCCCGACGCCTACGCTTCCAAGGAAGTGGCCGATGCGATGACCGGCAAGGCCGGCCAGATCTGGCAATGGGGCGCGCTGGACTTCGCCGGCGGCACCGTGGTGCACATCAACGCCGCTGTGGCGGGCCTGGTGGGTGCCTTCATGGTGGGCAAGCGCGTGGGTTACGGCAAGGAAGCCATGGCGCCTCACAGCCTGACGCTGACCATGGTTGGTGCCTCGCTGCTGTGGGTGGGCTGGTTCGGCTTCAATGCCGGCTCCGCGCTCGAAGCCAACGGCTTTGCGGCACTGGCCTTCATCAACACCCTGGTGGCCACGTCTGCCGCGGTGCTGGCCTGGTGCATCGGCGAAGCGCTGGCACGCGGCAAGGCATCCATGCTGGGTGCTGCCTCGGGTGCGGTCGCCGGTCTGGTGGCCATCACGCCTGCCGCGGGCAACGTCGGCATCGGCGGCGCACTGGTCATCGGTCTCGTGGGCGGCTTTGCCTGCCTGTGGGGTGTGAACGGACTCAAGCGCATGCTGGGTGCTGACGACTCGCTGGACGTGTTCGGCGTGCATGGCATCGGCGGTATCGTCGGTGCCCTGCTGACCGGCGTGTTCAACGCACCTTCTCTGGGCGGCCCCGGCTACGTGGCCGACTGGGTGACGGCAACCATGGTGACGTCTGCGGACTACTCCATCGTCGCCCAGGTGTGGACGCAGACGAAGGCCGTGCTGCTGACCATCGTGTGGTCGGGTGTCGTGTCCTTCATCGCCTACAAGATCGTCGATCTGACGGTGGGCCTGCGTGTCTCGGAAGAAGCCGAACGCGAAGGTCTGGACATCACATCGCACGGCGAAACGGCCTACAGCCGCTGAGCCGCGATCCCCAGGGCTGCGGTGTCTGGTGGTGCCGCAGCCCGTCCTGGTTCCTGTTTTTCTGCGAGAGTCTCCTCGGAATCCTCCTCGGATCCCTTTGCCCGCCGTCTGGCGGGCTTCTTTTTGACCAACCCGCCTTCCGGCGGGTTTTTCATTGGAGGTGCCGGGATGGGCCTCCCCACCGCAGGCCTCACGCCGGCCGTTCAAAAAATTCACGCCAGCGCCAGCGGCCCGGACAGGGTGCAGCCGCTACGATGCAAGGCATGGATTTCGCCCTTGCCCAAATCACCGAACGCGTGCGCGTCGCCGCGGCCGACCAGACCCCCTTGCGCATCCGCGGTGGGGGCAGCAAGGACTTCCATGGCCTGGCCTTGCATGGCGAGGTGCTCGACACCCGGGTGCTCCACGGCATCGTCGATTACGAGCCGAGCGAACTGGTGGTCACCGTGCGTGCCGGCACGCCACTGGCCGAGTTGGAGGCCGCTCTGGCCGCGCAGGGGCAATGCCTGCCGTTCGAACCCCCGCACTTCGGTGCGCAGCCACAGGCCACCACGGTCGGCGGCATGGTGGCGGCAGGCCTGTCAGGCCCGGCGCGTGCCAGCGTGGGCGCCGTGCGCGACTACCTGCTGGGCGTGGTGCTGCTCAACGGCCGGGCCGAGCGGCTCACCTTCGGCGGCCAGGTCATGAAGAACGTGGCGGGTTATGACGTGTCGCGCCTCATGGCCGGCTCCTGGGGTACGCTGGGCCTGCTCACCGAAGTCAGCCTCAAGGTGCTGCCCGTGGCGCCCGGCGAGGCCACGCTGGGCTTCGAATGCAGCCAGGCCGATGCCTTGCGCCGCCTGCATGCCTGGGGCGGCCAGCCCCTGCCACTCAACGCCAGCCGTTGGGCGGGCGATGCCCACACGGGGACGCTGCAGGTGCGCCTGCGCGGCGCCGTGGCCGCGGTGGAGGCAGCCTGCCGCACCATGGGTGGCGAGCGCCTGGATGCTGCCGCTGCGAACGCCGGGTGGAGCGCCTGCCGTGATCAGTCCCTGCCCTGGTTTGCGGCGCGCGCCCCTGACCACGCCTTGTGGCGTCTGTCCCTTCCCGCGACGGCGCCTGCCATGGCCTTGCCCGGTGGCGCGCAGCCACTGGTCGAGTGGCATGGCGCGCTGCGCTGGGTGCAGGCGCCCGAATCCGCAGGCGATGCCTTGCGCGAGGCGGCGCGGGCGGCGGGCGGCAGCGCGGCGATGTTCCGGGCGCCTGCGGCGCGCGAACCGGGCGGGGTCGGCCACGCGGCCCTGCCTTCGCGCGCGCTGGAGCAGATCCATGCGCGCCTCAAGCACAGCTTCGACCCGGCAGGCATCTTCAACCCCGGGCGCATGGCCCTGGGCTGGTAGGCAGCCTCGCATGCGCCGCCTGCGCCACCTCATGGGCCACCGCCGCACGGTGGCCAGCAACCGCGCGCTGGGCTTGCTGCTGGCCTTCAACGCGGGGGCGGTCAACGCTGGCGGCTTCCTGGTGGTGCATTTGTACACCTCGCACATGACGGGGTTCGTCTCCATGCTGGCCGACAACCTCGTACTGGGCAACACAGCGCTGGTGCTCGGCGCGCTGGGGGCCCTGCTGGCCTTCACCAGCGGTGCGGCGGCAACCGCCGTGCTCGTCAATTGGGGGCGCCAGAGACACCTGCACAGCAGCTATGCATTGCCCTTGCTGGTCGTTGCGGCACTGATGCTGGTGTTCGGCCTGGTGGGCGCCATCACGCTGCACTGGCGCACGCCATTCGCCGTGCCGGCCACCGTGCTGCTGCTGTCCTTCATCATGGGGCTGCAGAACGCGACCGTGACCAAGATGTCCGCGTCCCAGATCCGCACCACCCACATGACAGGCGTGGTCACCGACCTGGGGATCGAGCTCGGGAAGATGCTCTACTGGAACCGCACCGGCACCCCGCCAGAGGCCCTGGTGCGCGCCAACCAGGCGCGACTGCGCCTGTTCGCGGGGCTGCTGGGCATGTTCCTCGTGGGGGGCGTGGCAGGTGCCACCGGATTCAAGCATGTGGGCTTCGTGTTCGTGGTTCCCCTGGCGCTGCTGCTGCTGGTGCTGTCGCTGCCGCCGCTGTGGGCCGACCGTGCCCGCCTGCGCCACCCGCTGCACAGGCCGACGCCAGCGGCTCCGCCGGCCGGGCCCTAGAGAAGAAACAACTGTCCAGGCATGCACCATGCAAACCCAACTCTCCCCTGAATACCGCGACCGCGCCGATGGCCTCGAAGCCGAGGTCATCCTGCGCAAGTGCGTGCACTGCGGCTTCTGCACCGCCACCTGTCCCACCTACCAGTTGCTGGGCGACGAGCTCGACGGCCCGCGCGGCCGCATCTACCTGATCAAGCAGGTGCTCGAAGGGCAGGCCCCCACGCGCGCCACCCAGATGCACCTGGACCGCTGCCTGACCTGCCGTAACTGCGAGACCACCTGCCCGAGCGGCGTGCAGTATGGCCACCTGGTGGACATCGGCCGCAAGATCGTGGACGAGAAGGTGCCACGCCCCCTGGGCGAAAAGGCCTTGCGCTGGGCGCTCAAGGAAGGGCTGCCTTCGCCCCTGTTCGCCCCGGCGATGAAGGCCGGGCAGAGGGTGCGCGGCCTGCTGCCCGCAGCCCTCAAGGCCAAGGTGCCGGCAGCTCAGAACCCGGGCGCCTGGCCCACGCGGGAGCACGCGCGCAAGGTGCTCATGCTGGCTGGCTGCGTGCAGCCGGCGATGATGCCGGGCATCAACACCGCCACGGCGCGTGTGCTCGATGCTGCCAGCATCCAGACCCTGGTGGCGTCCAAGGCGGGCTGCTGCGGCGCGGTCAAGTTCCACCTCAACGACCAGGAGGGGGGCAAGGCCGAGATGCGTGCCAACATCGACGCCTGGTGGCCGCTGGTCGAGGCGGGCGGCGTGGAATGCATCGTCATGAACGCCTCGGGCTGCGGCGTCACGGTCAAGGAGTACGGCCACCTCCTGAAGGACGACGTGCAGTACGCCGCCAAGGCCGAGCGCATCAGTGCGCTCACGCGCGACCTGTCCGAACTGCTGCCGGACCTGCTGCCCGAACTCGCCGAGCGCCTGGCGGGGCGCGTCAGCCTGCCGGCGGACGTGCTGTACGCCTACCACCCACCCTGCACGCTGCAGCACGGGCAAAAGCTGCGTGGCGGGGTCGAGATGCACCTCGCAAAGCTGGGCTTCAAGCTGCGCGTGGCACGCAATGAGTCGCATCTGTGCTGTGGCTCGGCGGGCACCTACTCGGTGCTCAACCCTGGCCTGTCCTACCAGCTGCGCGACCGCAAGCTCGGCGCTCTGGGCGAGGCCTTTGGCGAGCAGCCGCCCGATGCCATCCTGTCGGCCAATATCGGCTGCATCACGCACCTGCAGAGCGGCACGGCGACCCCCGTGCGCCACTGGATCGAGGTGCTGGACGGCGCACTGGCCGCTGCGCGCTGATGGCGCGTGCCACCATCCGAGGGGATGGGGGCAGGTCCAAGAGGGGGTGGCAGGAAGCCTTGGATTAGGCGCCTGGCGCCAAGGCTGGCATGATTGAGGGTTTTGTTGCCCCCTTCCTTCGCTACGCCATGACCGACAACGTGCCAGAACAAGAACAGACCGCCGCGCCCGCCGCTGCCCCCGTGGCCGCCAGCGCGGCACCGGCCCCCGCCGTGGCTCCTGGGGAAGCAGGGGAGGGCGGTGGTGCGCCAGCAGCAGTCCCTGCCACCGCTGCAGCCCCCCGCCGTGAAGGCCGTGGTGGCCGCAACAACAATAACGGCAACAACAACAACCGCCGCGGTGCTCGTCCGCGCGGCGAAGCCGGCGCACCGGCCGCAGCAGGCCAGCCCGGCACTGCGGCGCCTGCGGGCGCGCGTGCGCCGCAGCGCACCCATCCGGCGCTGGAGCAACTGGCAGGCCTGTACCCGCAGTTGTTCGGCGCCGTGTTCCGCCCGCTCAAGCGCGGCATCTTCCAGGACATCCTGGCCGCGCACCCCGAGCAGTTCGAGCGCGATGCGCTCAAGGTGGCCCTGGGGCTGCACACCCGCTCCACGCGCTACCTGCAAAGCGTGGCAGCCGGCGAGAAGCGCCATGACCTGGCGGGCCAACCCGTGGAAGCCATGGCCCCCGAGCATGTGCACCATGCCCTGCTGGAGGTCTACCGCCGCAGAAAGAACAACAAGGCCCGCGCCAGCGAGGACCTGTTGCCCAAGCTGCGCAGCCGCATGGTCCAGGCGTTCGAAGCCTCGGGCCTGACGCGCGAGGCCTATACCGAGCTCGTGGCGGGCCGCGACGAGGAGGCCAATGCCCTGCTCGAAGAGGCCTTTGCCGAATGGTCCGTGCGCAACGCCAAGGACGAGGCGCTGCTGCGCGCCTTCGATGCCAGCGGCCAGGCCCTGGAAGCCTTTGCCGACATGTACGGCATGGCACCACGCGCCGTGGGCCAGACGCTGGAGCGCGCGCGCCGCTACCGCGGCCTGGTGGCCGCCGCCGCGACGGCTGCCGCGGTGGCGACGGCGCCTGCCGCCGACTGACCCGGTCGCCGCCCCGGGCATTGCCCGGCGGCTCCTGCTGACACGGTCTTGGCAGCAGGAGCATGCGGCCCATGGGGCAGCTCCCCCTCTCGCTCTCGGTTGCAATTTGTGGGGTACCAGGCCACCCTGCTGACACCAGGTTGTCAGCAGCAGGCCGGCACCATCACGGCTCCCGATAACCAACGAGAGAGAGTGAGAATTCCGCATGCCACCCGTTTCTGAAAAGATTCCCGCATTCCGCGTTGCCGGCATTGCCGTGCGCACCCGCAACAGCGACGAGATGAACCCCGAGACCTCCCGCATCGGCGCCCTGTGGGACCGCTTCTTCAGCGAAAGCTGGGAGCACAAGCTGCCCCGCCCTGGGGTGGACGGCCGCATCTTCGGCGTCTACAGCGCCTATGAGTCCAACGAGCATGGCGCCTTCGACGTCACGGCCGGCGTGGCGGCCCCCGAAGGCTCGGAGATCGTGGGCGGCGCATCGACGATTGCCATCGAGGCCGGCGACTACCTGGTTTTCCATGGCCAGGGCACCATGCCGCAGATGGTGATCGATGCCTGGGGCGAGGTCTGGCGCTACTTTGGCGAGAACCCGCAGATCCAGCGCCGCTTCGCCACCGACTTCGAGGCCTATGCCGGCCCCGACCGCGTGGCCATCCACATCGGCGTCTAGGTCCGTTCCCCCGTCACCCACCATGCGCCGTGCCGACCGCCTGTTCCAGATCGTCCAGCTCATCCGCGGGCGGCGCCTGTCCACCGCCGCCTTCCTGGCCGAGCGGCTGGAGGTGTCGCAGCGCACCATATACCGCGACGTGGCCGACCTGCAGCACCAGGGCGTGCCCATCGAGGGCGAGGCGGGGGTGGGCTACCGCCTGGGCGCGGGCTTCGACCTGCCACCGCTGATGTTCAGCCAGGGCGAGGCGAATGCCCTGGTGGCCGCTGCGCGGCTGGCG
This sequence comes from Acidovorax sp., assembly GCF_034519795.1. Taxonomy (GTDB): domain Bacteria; phylum Pseudomonadota; class Gammaproteobacteria; order Burkholderiales; family Burkholderiaceae_C; genus Acidovorax. The sequence continues at coordinate 422,855 of NZ_JAXHOB010000014.1, read as the reverse complement.
CAGGCCTGGCTCGATGCGGGGCTGGCGCGCGAGGTGGAAGGGGCGCTGGGCAAGATCCTCTCGGTGCTGCCGCCCGAGGCGCGTGTGGCGGCCGAGGCGCAGGCGCTCTATGCCCCGTCGGTGGGCCTGGGGCCGCGTGCCCAGGCCACCCTGCAGACCCTGCGCGAGGCGGTGCACAGCCGCCATGTGGTGCAGATCGACTACGCCGACGTCCAGGGCCGGCCCAGCGTGCGCCGCCTGCGGCCCCTGGGCTGCTTCTATTGGGGCAAGGTCTGGACGCTGTCGGCCTGGTGCGAGCTGCGCGATGATTTCCGGGGTTTTCGCATCGACCGCATCGCGACCCTCACCGTGCTGCCCGAGCAGTTCCGCCAGGAGCCTGGCAAGACCCTGGCCGACATGCTGCGCCAGATCGAGGCCGAGATGGCCGCGCGCCCTCCATCCCTGAACGACGAGGCCCCCTGCGCATGACCGAGCTCACCTACTATGTGGCGGCCACCCTGGACGGCTTCATCGCCGCCCCCGGCGGTGAGCTCGACTGGCTGCACCCTTTCGAGCAGGCTGGCACCGACTATGGCCTAGCGGACTTCATGGCGGGGGTTGATGGTCTCGTCATGGGACGCACCACCTATGCCGTGGCCCGCTCCTTTGGCGACTGGCCTTATGCCGAGCGGCCGGCCTGGGTGCTCAGCCACCAGCAAGCCCCCTCGGATGGGACGCTCCCGCCCAGCGTGCGCTGGGGGGCCGCGCAGCCGCAGCAGCTCATGGCCCAATGGGTGGAACAAGGGCTGCGGCAGGTCTGGCTGGTCGGCGGCGGCCAGTTGGCCGGGCAGTTCCTCCACGCGGGGCTGGTGGACCACCTGATGCTGGCCACCATTCCGGTGACGCTGGGAGCCGGCCTGCCGCTGTGGGGCGCGCCACAGGCGATGGCGCAGCAGCACTGGACGTTGCAGGCGCACCAGGCCTATCCGAATGGCGTGCTGACGCAACACTTCACGCGGGTGCGCAGCGCGCCTGCCGCCAGCTGATCAGGCTGCTGTGCCCGGCTGGGCCAGCGCACCGCGGTAGCGCCGGCTGCACGGTACGGTGCTGCCATCCTTCATCCGCAGGCGGGCGTCGCCGCTGTCCAGCGGCTCGATCTCGGCCACCGCGTCCAGGTTCACCGCATAGCTGCGGTGCACGCGCACGAAGCGCGCCGGGTCCAGTTGCGTGAGGAAGTCCGCCAGGGTCGAGCGCACCAGGTAGTCGTGCCCGTTGACATGCATGCCCACGTAGTTGGCCTCGGCCTGCAGCCAGGCGATGTCGCTGGCGGCGATCAAGAACTCGCGGCGCAGCTTGCGCACCAGAAAGCGCTCGGGGCGGTGCACGGGCAGGGACGGAGCCGGTTCAGGCGCCGCCGATCCTGTGGCGGGTGATGCTTCGGGAATGGCGGGTGATTCGGGCGTGTCCAGCACCCGGGCCTCGCCCTGCAGCCGCAGCAGCAAAAAGCGGTAGCCCACCAGGCCGCTGACGATGAGCGCATAGGTGCGCACGTCCTTGAGGTACTCGTAGCCCCACTGCGCCCACCAGGGGCCGTTCAGCCGGTACTCCGCGCCCATGGCCCCGTAGGCCAGGTGCCGCAGGGCCATCATCCCGGCCAGGTGGACGCTGCAGTAGGCCACGCTGCCCAGCAGGTGCCAGGGCAGGTGGCGGCGCAGCGTGTCCCAATGCAGCGGAAAGCGCCGCTCGAACGCCACGATGGCCGGGATCAGCAGCCCGACCACCAGCACGCTCGACAGCTCCCACAGCGCCGGCTCCCAGGCGGCCACCGGCCGTCCTGCAGAGCGCAGGTCGATCAGCGTCACCACGCTGTTGAAGGCCGCCTGCACCAGCAGCAGCACGGCCCAGAACGCCACCTCGGCGCTGCGGCGCAGGGGGCGGTAGCGTTCGGGCCAGGGCAGGGTGGGGTGGGACATGCCGCCAGTGTAGGCAAGGCGCGCAGCAGCCTGGGAAATCAACACCCGGCTCCGTCCCGGCCGGCCACCGCTCGTCCCAAAGCGGGTTGTTTCCGTCCCGGCGAGGTGCGTCGTGCCACCGAAGCGCCCGAGCATGTGTCCATGACCGCTCCATCCCCTTCCACCTCCCGCCGCCACGACATCGATGCCCTGCGCACCCTGGCCTTCGCCCTGGTCATCGTCTACCACGTGGCCATGTACTACGTGGCCGACTGGCACTGGCACATCAAGAGCCCGCACGCGGCCGAATGGCTGCAGGCGCCCATGCGGGCCTTGAACCTGTGGCGCATGGACCTGGTGTTCCTGGTCTCCGGCCTGGCGCTGGGCCTGGTGCGCCGGGGTCAAACGGTGGCGGGGCTGGTCCGGCTGCGCAGCATGCGCCTGTTGTTGCCCCTGGCTTTTGGCATGGCGGTGGTCGTGCCCTACCAGCCTTATGCACAGGGCGTTGCCAACGGGCTCATCGCCCCGGGTTTCGGTGCCTTCCTGCTGCGCTACTACGGCGGCGGCACCTGGCCGGCTGGCGCCTTCGATGGCTGGGAGGCCGGCGTGACCTGGAACCACCTGTGGTACCTGCCCTACCTGTGGGTCTACACCGTGGTGCTGGCCCTGCTGCTGCCCTGGCTGGAATCCGCCCGCGGCCAGCGGCTGCGCCGTGCCTTCACGGGCCTGCGTGGTTGGGCGCTTTTTGCGGTGCCCGTGCTGCCGCTGGTGCTGTATTCGGTGCTGCTGTGGCGGCATTTCCCGCCCACCCACGACCTCATCCACGACGCCTGGCTGCATGCCGTGTACTTCACGCTGTTCCTGTACGGCTATTGGATCGGGCTGGACGCCGGCCTGTGGGCCGAGTTGGTGCGCCTGCGCTGGCGCCTGCTGGGCGCTGCCCTGGCACTGCTGGTGCTGTTCACGGTGCTGCGCGGCCTGGCCGTGCAGCAGGGCGGCTGGCCGGCGCGCACCGCCGTGCGCGTGCTGGCCGACCTGTACCTGTGGAGCATGCTGCTGGCCATCCTGGGCTGGGCCCACCACCGGCTCAACCGGCCGTGGCCCTGGCTGCGCTGGGCGCAGGAGGCGGTCTACCCCTGGTATGTGCTGCACCAGACCGCGATCATCGTGCTGGCGGTGGCACTGGCGCGGTGGCAACTCGGCCCGGTGCTGGAGCCCATGCTCCTGCTGGCCGGCACGGTGCTGGCTTGCTGGGCCGTGACGGGGTTGGTGCGGCCCAGCCGTTGGGCCAGGCCGCTGTTCGGGCTGCCGCCGCGCGGCGCGGTCCCGGCCAGCCCGGTGCCGGGCAGCACCGCCGGCACGCCGCCAGCCCAGGGCCTGCAGAACCCGTGATCAGGCCAGCGCTGCCTTAATGTCCCCGGCCAGCTTCCTGGGCGCATCCTGTGGCGCATACCGGCGGATCACCTTGCCGTCCTTGCCCACCAGGAACTTGGTGAAATTCCACTTGATGGCCTTGCTGCCCAGAAGGCCCGGGGCCTCTGCGCTGAGCCATTGGTACAAGGGCGATGCGTTGGCCCCGTTGACGTCGATCTTGGCCATCATCGGAAAGCTCACGCCGTAGTTGAGCTGGCAGAAGCTGGCGATCTCGTCGTTGCTGCCCGGGTCCTGGCTGCCGAACTGGTTGCAGGGAAAACCGAGCACCACCAGCCCCTGGTCGGCATACTCCTTGTGCAATTCTTCGAGCCCACCGAACTGCGGCGTGAAACCGCAGGCGCTGGCCGTGTTGACGATGAGCATCACCTTGCCCTGGTACTGCGAGAGCGGCACGCTCTGGCCATTCATCTGCTGGGCTTCGAAATCGTAGATGCTGTCGGGCATGGTGGCTCCTCGGTGGCTGAAGGGCCCATGGTAGCCGCTGTGCGATGTATTTGCCCGTACCGGCATCGCCGCCACCTGTGCAATGCGTGCGGCCTACACCAGCGACCGCCGCGTAAGCGCCTCAGGGGGATGCTCTAGTGATGCGCGTCCTGGCGGGCGATGTGCAAGAGGTGCTCGACTTCTTCGCGGTAGTTCACGCAGTTGCGCTGGTGCCAGCGGCGGATGATCCACATGATGCCCGCGACCACCAGGCCGAAGATGGTGATGGCGCCGAACACCGACAGGCCGAACTTGAGCGACAGGCTGTAGAACGCGCCCAGCGCCAGGATGCAGGCCTGCTCGTTGAAGTTCTGCACGGCGATGGAGCGCCCGGCGCCCATGAGGTTGTGGCCACGGTGCTGCAGCAGGGCATTCATGGGCACGACCAGGTAGCCGCCCAGGCCGCCCAGCAGGATCAGGAAGGGAATGGCCAGCCAGATGTTCTTGATGAAGACCATCAATATCAGCAGCAGGCCCATGGCGATGCCCAGCGGGATGACCCGGGTGGCCATGTCCAGCCGCATGCGCATGGAAGCGACCACGGCACCCACGGCCGTGCCGATGGCCACCACGCCCGTCAGGGCCGAGGCCTGCGTGGTGTTGTAGCCCAGGGCCACGCCGGCCCAGGCCAGCACGATGAACTTGAGGTTGCCGCCCGCGCCCCAGAACAGGGTGGTGGTGGCCAGCGAGATCTGGCCCAGCTTGTCGCGCCACAGGCGGTTGTTGCAGGCCCAGAAGTCGGGCAGCAGCGCCATGGCATTGGCCAGGATGCTGCGCGACGGGTCGGCGCGCAGGGGGCGCATTTCCACGCCGGTGTGCGGGATGCGGGTGTTGAACCAGGCCGCCAGTGCATAGATCAGGATCAGCCCGGCGATGGCCGCCTCGGCGGGGGTGTCCACGCCCGTGTCGATCATCGGGATGTCGATGTTGAGCATCATGCCCGAGAGGTTCTGCCCGACGAGCTGGCCGCCCAGCAGCACCCCGAGGATGATCGACGCGATGGTGAGCCCTTCGATCCAGCCATTGGCCTTGACCAACTGCGAGGCGGGCAGCAGTTCGGTCAGGATGCCGTACTTGGCCGGCGAATAGGCCGCAGCGCCGAGCCCGACCACCGCGTAGGCGATCAGCGGGTGCGAGCCGAACAGCATCATCAGGCAGCCCACCACCTTGATGGCATTGCTCACGAACATCACCTTGCCCTTGGGCAGGGCGTCGGCAAAAGCGCCAACGAAGGGCGCCAGTACCACGTAGAACAGCGCGAACATGGGCACCAGTGCGGCACGCTGCCACTCGGGAGCCCCTTCCGAGCGGAGGAGTTCGACAGCGGCCACAAACAGCGCATTGTCGGCCAGCGAGCTGAAAAACTGCGCCGACATGATGGTGTAGAAACCGCGCTTCATCGAATGGCTGGTGCTGCATCAGTTGGACTGATGCCCTGTTAAATATGGGGAGCTTGTTGGCCGACAGATGGTTATATCACGCGGGTAAACGGCCCCGGTGCCAGAATCCAGGACATCCCACCCGGTCAAACCCCATGCCCCGCCCGATACAAGCCACCATCCACACCGCCGCCCTGCACCACAACCTGGAGCGCGTGCGCCGCAGCGTGCCCGACGCCAAGGTCTGGGCCGTGGTCAAGTCCAATGCCTATGGCCATGGCATCGAGCGGGCGTACGAGGGCTTGCGCGGGGCCGATGGCTTTGCCCTGCTGGACCTGGCCGAAGCCGAGCGCGTGCGCCAGCTGGGCTGGCGGGGTCCCATCCTGCTGCTCGAAGGCGTGTTCGAGCTGCGCGACCTGGAGCTGTGCTCGCGCCTGGGGCTCTGGCATGCCGTGCACTGCGACGAGCAGATCGACATGCTCGCCACCCACAAGACCCAGGTACCGCACCGCGTGTTCCTGAAGATGAACTCGGGCATGAACCGCCTGGGCTTCACGCCCCAGCGCTACCGCGCCGCCTGGGCACGGCTCAATGCGCTGCCGCAGGTGGACGAGATCTCGTTCATGACCCACTTCAGCGATGCCGATGGCCCGCGCGGCATCGCCCACCAGATGGCCGCGTTCAACACCGCCGCTGCAGACCTTCCAGGTGAGCGCACACTCTCAAACAGTGCCGCCACGCTGCGCCACAGCGGTGACGCCAGCGTGCGCGCCGATTGGGTGCGTGCGGGCATCGTGCTGTACGGCAATGCGCCCGATCACCCGGAAAATACGGCCGGCCACTGGGGGCTGGCGCCCACCATGACCTTGTCCACGAAACTGCTGGCCGTGCAGCAGCTTCAGGCGGGCGACACCGTGGGCTACGGTTCGAGCTTCACCGCCGAGGGGCCGCTGACCATCGGCGTGGCCGCCTGCGGCTATGGCGATGGCTACCCGCGCCACTGCCCCACCGGCACGCCGGTGCTGGTCAATGGCGTGCGCACGCGCATCGTGGGCCGGGTGAGCATGGACATGGTCACCGTGGACCTGATGCCGCTGCTGCAATCGGGCATGGCGCTGGGCACGGACGTCGGTTTCGGCAGCGAGGTCACGCTCTGGGGCCGCGCCAGCAACGGCGCCGTGCTGACCATCGATGAGGTGGCCCAGCCGGCCGGCACCGTGTCCTGGGAGCTGATGTGCGCGCTGGCCCAGCGCGTACCGGTCAACGTCGACTGAATTGAGCATCTGTTCACGGTCGGGCCTGCGGACCGGCGGGTGAACCGGTGCGGATGGGGTACGCTGCGCGGCGGATTCCCCTCTCCATCCAGCCGACAGGAGCCACTCCATGGCCGACAAGCGCAGCAGCAATAGCAGCAGCAACCCGTCCCGCAAGAAGAAGGCGTCGAACTGGCGCTCCGTGCGCATGCAGCCCCGGCACCAGCTGGCTAGCACCCTGCAACAGCGCTACAGCCTGCGCGTGCATGGTTTCCTGATCGGGGGCTTCACGCTGCTCATCATGTGGTGCACCTCGCATGTGCAGATGCTGCTGGGCATGGAGACCCTGGCGCTGCGCTACCTCATCACCCTGTCGGTCGGCTACATCGGCTACCTGCTGGTACTGCGCCTGTGGGCGGCCCGCCTGGTGCAGCGCGATGACGACGATTCCGATGGCGGCGCCGGGGACGCGGTCGAGGCCGCCGGGGATGTGGCGGACATGGCGCTCGATGCCGTCTCCTGGCGTGGCGGCGGCGGGCAGGGCATGCCCATGCCGCGTTCGGGCGGCACGGTCCACACCAACGGCGGCTCGGGCGACTTCGGCGCGGGCCTGTCGGACGCGGGCTCCGGCCTGGGCGAGTTGGCCAGCGGCGCGGCCGACGCGGTGTCGGGCGCCGACGAGGGCGCGGTGGTGGTCATCCCCATCGTCGCCATCTTCCTCATCGGCTCGGCCATCGTCTTCGGCGCGGGTGCCCTGGCCATGCTGTTCTTCGGCTGGGACGTGCTGCTCACCGTGGCGGTAGAGCTGGCCTTCTCGGTGGTGACGGCGCGCGCCGCCATGGGCGTGGAGCGCGAGGGCTGGCTCAGCGCCGCCGTGCGCCTGACCTGGAAGCCCATGCTCGGTGCCGTGGTGTGCGCGGTGGCCCTGGGGTTTGCCATCGACCACTTCCTGCCCCATGTGAATTCGCTGCCCGAAGCGGTGCGGGCCATGCAGTCGGGCATGAAGGCGCGCTGAGTTCGGCGCCCGGCGGGCGCGCATACCCCCAAAACAAAGCGGGAGGCGCCTTGGGCGCCACCCGCTTTGCTTGCGTGGCTGGACCGGGTCCTTGCTGGCGTGCTCAGCGCGCCGTCACGGCGAAGCCCTGCACCAGCCCGCCGGGGTAGCGCACAAAGAGCTTGGCGCCCTCGAACCACCAGTTGCTGTTGGCGGGGCCGGTGCCCGCAGGCAGCAGCGCCAGATCGGGAACCAGCAGGAAGCGCTGGCTGCCAAGCGTCAGTTCGGTCTGCAGGTCCAGGCCGGTGCGCAGAATGGTGGTCGTACCCAGGACCGACTGCAGCAGGCTGGTGAGGCCGTCATAGTCGGCCACGTCGCCCTGCAGCGCCTGGCTCACGCCACTCGCATCTGTGAAGACCAGGCCGGCCGTGCTGCTGAAGACGAAGCCCGGGGCATTGCCCGTGCGCCCCATTGGCAGCCACTGCGCCCGCATGTGGAAGACGGTGGTGCCCAGGGAAACGCGCAGGGCGCCATTGGGCTGCATCACCGTCGTGGCGCCCAGGGCCGTCAGGGCCTGGCCCATGGCGGGCAGGGACTGCAGGGCCGGGCCGAAGCGGGTGACCAGGCCGGCCGTGGCCACCTCGATGCTGCCATCCTCCGCCACGCTGGCACCATCAGCGCGGCCAGGCACCACGCGCACTTCCAGCGGCACCACAGGGAAGCTCACGCCGCCCAGGGTCCAGGTGACGCTGCCGTCCGAGGACTGCGGACTGCTGGTGATGCCGACGGTGCGCAGGCCATTGTGGACCAGGGTTTCCAGCGGCGCGCTGCCGCCAGTGCGGGTCGGAACGCCCGCAAGGCGCACGAAGCCCACGTTGGCGTTGATGCCGGCTGGCAAGTCCGTGCGCTGCACCGGGTCGCCCAGGCCGTTGCCGGCCACGGTGCCCAGGCGCACGCTCTGCACCTTGCCCGTGCCATCGAGCCGCGCCATTTCGCCGCTGTACACCGTCACGGCGGCAGCCCCATTGGCAGCCGGTGGCAGGGCCACGCGGCCCGTGCGCACGAACACGCTCCACGACTGCGGCGTGCCTGCGGCAGCGCGCGGGGTGGTGATGAGCGTGACCGACACCACGCCATCGCCCTGAGCGGTCAGCGGCAGGTTGCCCGTGCTGGTGGACAGCAGGGCCACCACCGTGCCCTGGCTCACCGTGCCGCTGAGCGTCACCTGGGAGTCGCCCGAGGTCGATGGGTTGAGCACCAGGGCCACCTGGGGCTGGCCATTGGCGCCGATCAGCGTGACCACGCTGAGCACGGTGGCCGTATCGGCCTGGGGCTGGATGCTGAAGGTCTGGCCGCCGATCACCAGGGTCACGGGTGCCGGGGTGCCGCCGCTGCCTGCGGGGGGCAGGGTGATGGTGGATCCGCCCGATTGCGGGTTGAGCGTGATCGTGCTGCCCGGCGATGCGGTGACCTGGACGCTGCCGCCCACGGTGACCGGCGTGCCTGGCGTCACGGCCACGCTGCCCTGCGTCACCACTGCGGGCGGGGTCGACCCACCGCCACCACTGGGCACCTGGGCCGTGTAGGTCAGCACGGGGCTGCTGGCGCTCTCGTTGCCTGCAGCGTCGGTGGCCTTGAGCGTGAAGTTGTGCACCACGAAGGCCAGGCCGGACACCGTGACCGAGAAGTTGCCGCCCGTCGCCGTGCCGCTGCCCAGCAGGGTCGCGCCTTCGTACACATCCACCCGGCTGCCGGCCTCTGCCGTGCCGCTGATGACCACCGAGCTGCCTTCGGCCGATGCGTTATTGGCTGGTGTGGTCACTGCGGGGGCTGCCGGAGCGCTGGTGTCGTACGTCACCCCCGTGATCGATGCGGTGACGGCGGGGTTGCTGGCCGCATCGGTCGCGTCGAATGCGAAGGTGTAGATCGCACCATCGACCAGACCCAGCGGGGCCATGCAGCCATTGGCGTCAGCGGTCAGCGCCACCCTATTGGCGCCCGCATGGAGGGCGATGCCCTGCAGGTTGCAGGTGTGGGGTGAGGAGCCGTCGGCCGCGCCGCCCGTCCGGGTGGCGGTGATGAGCGCGCTGGCCACAGGCTTGCTGAGCGTGAAGCCCAGCGTGGCATTGGCCTTGATGGCTGCGTTGTTCGCCGGGGTGGTCGCACTGAACACCGGGGCGCTGGTATCGCGCGTCAGGGGCAGCACCAATTCCGCGCTCACATTGCCTGCCGCATCGCGCAGCGTGATCCGGAAGGTGGCTTGCTGACCATTGGCGATGCCGCTGGTGTCGATGCTGATGCTGGCCGTACCGCCCGCGATGACCTGGCCGGTGTTGCTGTTACCGAGCCAGACCTGCAGCCCATTCTCGGCGCTCTGGATGGTCAGCGCGGTGGAGTTGCCGATGGCGTAGGTGGGCGTCGTGGCCAAGGTGGGAGCCACCGGCACGCTGGAGTCCACCAACACGCTGGCAGTGGCAGCGGGCGCAACGGCAGAGACGTTGCCCGCATTGTCCTTGACGAAGCCGTACAGTGTCTTGTTGCCATCCGATGCAAACGGATAGCTCGTGGGCACTGCACCCCAGGCGCAATTGGCCGACACATTGCTCTCCTGCAGGCAGTAGCCCGCAGCGGCAATGCCCGATCCTGTATCGCTGCCACTGAACGCACCGGCTGCCACGGTGATCGTCCGGCTGGTGGACGTGGTGGGCAGGGTCAGCGTGGCGGTGGGAAGCGTGGTGTCGTAAGTGACGCCGGTGACCGGGGCGGTGGCCGACGGGTTGCCCGCCTTGTCCGTGCCGCTGAAAGCGATGCTGTAGATGGCGTTGCTGACCAGGTTCAGTGCCGTGGAGCAGCCGTTGGCATTGGCCGCATAGGCGATCTGGTGGGAGCCCGCATTCAGGGCCGTGCCCTGCAGCGTGCAGGTATGCGGTGTGGGGTCGGCAGCGCCGCCGGTGCGTGTGAATACGATGGTAGCGCCGGCCTCCACGTCTTCGCTCAGCGTGTAGTCGATGGTGCTGCTACTGCCCAGTAAGCCGCCGTCTGCAGGTTGCAGGGCCGAGAACACCGGCGGCGTACCGTCGCGCGTGATCGTGAGCGTGCCGGTGACCAACGTGCTGCCCCCGCCTGCGGTCTTGGTTTCGACCACGAAGGGCTTGGCGCCATCCGGCGCGGGTGTGTCCAGTGCAACGGTCAGCTTGCCTGTGGCCGTGAGGGTGCCCTTGTTGGCACTGTCTACCCAGACCTCGGCATTCTGCGGCCCGCTCACCGTGACCTGCTTGGTGTCGACATTGGTGGATCCGTCGATCACCTGGGCCACCCCTGCGGAAGTGCCGGGCAGGTAGTTGCTGTCGCCTGAATACTGGGCCGTGATGGTGTGCATGCCCACGACCAGGGTGGTCGGGCTGCAGCTCGCAGCGCCATTGGTCAGGTTCAGGTTGGAGCAGCCGGCAATGGCATCCACGCCGGACAGCAGGCTCACCGTGCCTGTGGGTGTGGTACTGCCGGTCAGCGTCACCGACAGGGTGGCAGCGCTGCCCACGGTGACGGGGGTGGTGGGCTGGACCGTGATCGTCGGCGGGCTTTCCGGATAGGCCGACGCATTGGAGACGCTGCCCGTGGTGGTCAAGGTGGCGCTGCTGCCCGTGGCATTCATCACGGCCGTGCCCAGGACCACCGCGCCGCCAATGCTGCCGCCGGTGTTGGCCCCGAATTTGGAGTTCAGCAGGTCGATATTGGTCACCGCCGTGCGGTTGACCCACACCGCGCCGCCGCGATCGGCTGTGTTGCCGTTGAAGATGGACCCGTCCACCGTCATCGTGCCGATGTTGCGGATGGCGCCACCTTCACCTGCCGCCGTGTTGCCGGTGAAGGTGCAGGCATTGATGGTCAGCGCGCCGCGGTTTTCGATGGCGCCGCCGCTGGACTGGGCGTCGTTGCTGCGGAAGGCACAGTTGCTCAGGTTAGCGGTAGAGCCTGCGGGGATGAACAGTCCGCCCGCATTGCTCATGGTGCTGCTGGCCAGTGCCTTGCCGTTGCTCACCGTGAGCCCGTTCAACGCCAGGATCACGCTGCTGCCCACGGGGATGTCCAGCACGCGGACCAGGCCGCCTCCCGAGATGCTCGTGGACGCCGCGCCGTTGCCCGTGATGGTGAGGCTGCGCTCAATGACCAGGGGGCCATTGCCCGCGGTCAGTACGATCACTTGGGTCGCAGTATTGAAGCGGATTTCGTTGCCGCCGGAATCCCCCCGCGTGCACTCTGTCGCCCCCTGGTTGGCGGCGTTGGCATTGGCAAGGGCCCTGCGCAGTGTGCATCCCGTGTTGCCATCCCCCAGTGTGTCCACCGTGATGGTGGCAGCCATGGCATGGCCACCGGCCCCCAGGGCCAGAACCAGCATGCCCAGCCCAGACCACCAGGTCGGCTTCAGGGTTTGGATCCATCGTTGCATGAAATCTGCTCCTTGGTCGGCCCGAAGGCCTTGCAGCGCCAGGGCGCCTTGTGGGTTCTTGTGTGGATCAGTTGCGGGACGGAAAAATGCCCTGCAGCGCAATAACGAAGTTCATCACCAAGTACGGCGGAAGATTGTTGTGCGGCTGCGATCCGCCAGCGCTTGTGAGCAGATCGTTGTTGACGCCTGCTGTGACCGCGTCTGTATAGGGCGCATCAACGGCTGACGCTGCGAGGTAGGCGTTCTGCGGAGAGCTGCTGGTGCCGACCCCGCTAGCTACGCGCAGCAAATGGTTGTGCGTGGGCATTTCGGCGAGGGTCAGAATGTGGGTTTCTTCTCCCCCCTGCTGGCCCCAGACGTAGTTGACCCCCTGTGTACTGGTCCCGGTACCTATAGGGCGTCGTCCCCGCAGGTCCGGCAGAGCGAAGGTGGTTTGTCCGTTGCCACCGTAGGTGGTCCCCAGCAGGGAAAAAAGTGCGGAGTTCTGTGCAATGGGCAACTGCTGCCCATTGCAAAGAGCCCAGCCTCTGGGGGGGAAACTGAATGCGCACAGGCTGATTTCGCCGAGAAAAGGGGTGGCCATAGGATGTTCCGGTCAGGGGGCAGCAGACACTCAGTTAGTTGCGGGAGGGGAAAATCCCCTGGAGGGCAATGCAGAAATTGAGGGCCAAGTAGGGCGGCATGTTGTTGTGGGCCTGGTTCCCGCCTGTCGATGTGACCGCAGTGGGCGCCATCGTGGTGTTAGCGGCCGTGGTCTCGTAGAGGTTGGAGCGGATGCTGGACTGCGCTAGCAGGCCCGCCGCAGGTGTGTTCAAGGTGCCTACCGCTGCCACTGCGGCCACGGTATGGGTGTGTGCAGGAATATCCGCTGCCAGGAGTGTCACGTCTGCTGCGCCGCCCACCTCTCCCAGCGCGTAGTCCGACAAGCCTGCACCTTGGCCGAACCCTATGGGGGTGTTCCCCCGGAGGTCGGGTAGTGCAAAGGTGGTGGTCCCGTTGCCGCCATACGTGGTGCCCAACAGCGAAAACAAGGCGGTGTTTTGCTGAATCGGCATCAGCTGTCCTGCGCAGATCGCCCAGCCAGACGGGGCGAAGTTGCAGCCGAGCAAACGGATTTCCCCGAGGAATGGATCCATGTTTTTTCTCCTGTCAGTTGCGTGACGGAAAGATTCCGGCCACGCAAATGATGAAATTGACCGCCATATAGGGCGAGCGGTTTTCGTGCGGCATACTGCTGCCAGACATGGTCAGCGTGTCGGCCGCCAGGTTCGCTGATGCAGCCACATTGGTGTATCGGAAATCGCGAGCGGACGTGGTGCCCAGCAGGCCATTCTGAGGCGATGCCTGGTCACCCACGCCTCCATGTGCCAGACCATGGGAATGCTGCGGAATCTGCAGGGCGGTCAGGGTTACGCTCTCCGAACCTGAAACTTCTCCTATGGTGCGGTTGGTCAGCCCAGGGCCCTGGCCTTGGTGCACGGGCGCACGCCCCTGCAGGTTGGGTAGGCCGAAGGTATTCTGCCCATCGCCTCCATAGGTGGTTCCCAGCAGTGAAAACAGTGCGGAGTTCTGTGAAATGGACAACAGTTGTCCACGGCAAAACATCCAGTCTCGCGGAGCAAAGTTGCCGCCAAATATGCGGACCTCGCCAAGGTAAGGGTCTGACATCGTCAATCGCTTTCAGTTGTTGTCGTTGATGCCGTCATGCAGCAAGGTACGTCCCAGCGATGCGGCTGCCCAGGATTTCACACAGCCCCTGACAACTGCCGGCACGCACGGATTGCAGCGCCACTACCGAGCTGGCCTGATCCAGGTGAAGGCCCTGCAGATAGGCTGGCGCCACCGTTTCACCGGTGCCCGCATCCAGGCGCACTTCTCCACGGGGTGTCTGCAGCACCGCTGCTGCCATGGCCTGGGCCAGCGGCAGGCCACGTGCACCGGATGCCGCAGCGGCGGCGTGCACGCGCTGCGCCATTTCATGGCCCAGCAGATGAAACGGGGTGGGGTTGCCGGCGCTCGATGAAGCAGCCATGCCGGCATCGCCTGCTCCCTGCTGCCAGGACCGCGTAGCCCAGATGCGCGCGCCCTGGGCGGGCCGCTGTGCCAGGGCGGCGGTTGCCATGGCTTCACCCAACATGCCACCAGCCACCAGGGGCACCTGTCGGGCTGCTTCTGAGCGGGACCAGAACCGCTGGAATGCGTCGGCCCGCATGCCGGAGTCCAGCGCATAGACCAGGTCCGGCCGCGTCTGGCGCACTAATTGGGCGAGGGCATCCAGTTGGCTGGTTCCATCGGGCGACCGCGTGAAGACCGTGGTTTGCACCTTGCCGCCGCCCGAGGCAAAGCCGCGCTCAAAAGCCGGCAGATGGTCGAAGCCACTGTCCGCCGGGCCCACGGCCACAATGGCGCGGGGCCCGAGGTTTTGGGCTGCCCAACGGCCAGCGGCCCAGGCCGCCTGCCAGTAGCCCAGGCTGTTGCGCAGCACCCATGGGGACTGGGCCCCAGGCACCAGCGCATTGGCCCCGGCATCGCCCACGAGCAGGGGTACCTGGTGTGCGGCCAGCTGGGGGGCCCATTGCGTGGCCGCGTTGGCGCAGACAAAACCGGCGAGCACATCCACCTGTCCGGCGGACAGCATCTGTTGCATGGCCCGCTCTGCCTGTTGGGGGTGGCTGCCGTACACCACCGGGGTGAAATGCACAGGCGTGCCGCTGTTCGCCTGCGCGGCAAAGGACTGTGCGCCGGCCAGGAGCTGTGCTCCCATCAGCGGGTATGCCCTTGCGTCCGGCAATAGCAGCCCCACGCGCAGTGCGCGGCCGCTCGTGAGCTTTGATTGGGCGGCGCCGGCCAGGCCGGTGCCGCCCAGTGCGATGGCGGTCGCCACCATACCGGTCTGTGCGACAAAACGGCGACGGCTTTCCGATTCCAGCGCTGGGCGGGCCAAAGGCGCGGTGTCTTCGAATTCCATGGGTCTTGGTTCCTGGTTCAATCAGTCCACTGTCTGTTTGTCGGTGCCACGGTTGCCTGGCTTCCTCGGGGAAGCCCGCCGTGGCTTGCCGTGCGGCCACTCCATCTGCCGCACCATGCCGTCATCGGTCACGCTCTCAAAGCCGCAGCGCTCGTACAGGCGCACCACGGGGCTCGCGCTGGCGGCCTGCAGCCGCAGACCCACGCCAGCGGACACGGCGTCCTGCTGGAGCCGGGCAATCAGTTCGGATCCTATGCCCTTGCCCCGTGCGGCGGGAAGAAGCTCGATGTTCACCAGCACCCAGCGTTCCGCGCTGCGGCACACTGCGAGCATTCCCGCAGGGTTGCCCTCCCACAGCACCAGGGTCGTTTCCACGGGGGGCAGGTACTGCCCATACCCCGTCGTGCGAAACCGGTGCTGCATTTCGCAGAAGGCATCGATCTGTGCGTCCGGCCAGCCGATGGCCTGTAGCTCCGGCTCGCGCACCGAGCGGTACAAGGCGAACAGGAACGTTGCGTCCTGCTCTGTCGCAGGACGCAACGCGAGGGCCTGCTGCTGCTTCGCCGTTGACGCTCCCACTTGGCACACCTTTCTTGCCGCCCACCCGGGCAGGCGCTCCCTGGCGGCGCAGGGCCGCGAAAACCTGAAGTTACACGCAAATTTTAACGATTGCACGTAAAGTTTTACGGGCTTGTGCAATTGTGGGCCCGTAGCAGTTGCTCCGCCACAGGCAAATCTACTGCATGGGGCCGGCGCCAAGTGGCCGTGGTGCCGAAGTCAGCCCTGCTACCCGCACGCAGGCAAGGCGTCCAGCTCGCCGCGCAACTGTCCCAGCAGCGCGAGCAACTGCTCCTGGGTGCCTGCATCGCAGCCTTGCAGCAGCCGCGCCGACAGCGTCTGGCGCAGGCCGCGCACCTCCTCCTGCAGGGCCTGACCTTCGGGGCTCAGCGCCAGGATGCGGCTGCGGCCGTCTTCGGGGTTGGGGTGGCTGGTGATCCAGCCGCGCTCGGCCAGTTGGGCCACCATGCGCGCCACCTGGGCCTTGTCGGTGCCGCTGTGGCGCACCAGGTCCTTTTGCGTCGCGCCCGGATGGCGGCCGATGAAGCCCAGCGCGCGCACCTCGTTCATCGTCAGGTCGGGGTGGATGGCCGCCATGGCCCGCACCATGTGCGCGCGGTACACGTGCATCAGGTCGTGCATCGCTTCGAAGACATCGGCGGGGGGGCGGCTGCGGTGCATGGCAAAAACCAACCGGTTGACAATGTCAACTTGTTGGCGGATGATTTGGTTGATTGAATCAACAACATTGTAATTTATGACCTTCGAACCTCTCTCTGCGGCTGTGCCCGCCGACGCCCTGGCCATCAGCCGTGTGCGCCACACCCTGAAGGCGCGCCACGCGCAGGTGCTGCGCCGCACGCAGGTCAGCCCCGGATTCGTGCGGCTCACGCTCGGCGGGCCGGACCTGGCCGACTTCGTGAGCGCGGGCTTCGACGACCACCTCAAGCTCATCCTGCCGCTCCCGGGCCAGGAGCGCGCCGCGCTGCCCACGGTGCAAGATGGCCGCTCGGTGATGCCCGAGCCGCGCCCCGTGCTGCGCGACTACACCCCCGCGCACTACGACGCGGCGCGCGGCGAGCTGGACATCGAGGTGGCCCTGCATGACGCTGGCCCCGCATCGGACTGGGCCGCCGCTGCAGCCGTGGGCCACTGGGTGGGCGTGGCCGGGCCACGCGGCAGCATGGTGGTGCCCACCGCATTCGCGTGGCACTGGCTGCTGGGCGATGAAACCGCCGTGCCCGCCATCGTGCGCCGCCTGGCCGAGCTGCCGGCCGAAGCCGCTGCAACCGTGCGCATCCAGGTGCGCAACCCGGCCGACCGGCGGCCCCTGGCCAGCGCCGCGAAGCTCGACCTGCAGTGGGTGGACTCGCTGCCCGAGGCAGCCCAGGCGCTGACCATCCCCGAAGGTGATGGCTATATCTGGGCGGCAGGCGAGCACGCCGACATGGCGGCCCTGCGCAAGGTGGTGCTGGCCAAGCCGGGCGTGAACCCCAAGCGCATGCGCATCGCCGCCTACTGGAAGAAAGGCGTGGCCGACCACCATGAAGACCTGCCGGCCTGATCCCCTGTGATCACGGTAGCAGGGACGCCGCTGCGGCTTGCTGCACCGCCTGTGTCATGCGCTGCAGCGCCTGCACGTTCAGGCGCCAGAACTGCCAGTACAAGGCCACGTCTACGGGCTTGCCGGGCACCAGTTCGACCAGGCGGCCGGCGTCGATGGCCTCGCTCGCCAGTTGGTCGGGGCTCATGCCCCAGCCCAGCCCGGCCAGGGTGGCCGCTACGAAGCCTTGGGACGAGGGCAGCCAGTGCACCGGCGGTGCCAGCGCGCGGCGCGCGATGCGGCGCATGAAGCGCTCCTGCAAGGCGTCCTTGCGGTTGAAGACCAGCACCGGGGCCTGGGCCAGTGCCGCCGCCGTCACGCCGTTCGCGAAATGGCGCTCCATGAACGCGGGGCTGGCCAGCGCCCGGTAGCGCATGGTGCCCAGGCGCACCACCTGGCAGCCCTGCACGGGTTGCGGGTCGGCAGTCACGGCGGCCATCACGCGGCCTTGGCGCAGCAGTTCGGAAGAATGGTCCTGGTCCTCGACATGGATGTCGAAGGTGATGGGCGGGGCCATGCCCTCGCCGGGCTCCGCGGCCTGGGCCATGGCGTCCACGAACCACGAGGCCAGCGAATCGGCATTCACCCCCAGTGCCAGCCGCACCGGTCCCAGTCCGGCGCTGCTGCCCGCAATGCTGCGCAGTGCATCGGCTTCGCTCAGCGCCATCTGCTGGGCATGGCGCAGCAGGGCCTGGCCGGCCTCGGTCGGGGTGCAGGGCGAGGCGCGGCGAATCAGCACCTGGCCCACGCGCTCTTCGAGCAGCTTGACACGCTGGGACACGGCCGAGCGCGTCACGTGCAAGGCCAGCGCGGCGCGCTCGAAGCTGCCTTCTTCCAGCACGGCAGCGAGGGCGGCGAGTTGCGCGGTGTCGAGGTGCATTCAGCTTTGCTTACGGTAAGCAAAAAAGTATAGCTTTTCTTTCCTCATGCAGTTGGTCACCATCGGGCCCATGAACCTATCCTCGGCCTTTGCCAACGGCTTTTCCTCGACCGCCATCCTCATCATCGCCATCGGCGCACAGAACGCCTTCGTGCTGCGCCAGGGCCTGCGGCGTGAGCATGTACTACCCGTGGTGCTCGTGTGCGCGCTGTCCGACGCCATCCTGGTACAGGCCGGCGTGTGGGGCCTGGGGTCGGCCGTGCAGGCACACCCCACGCTGCTCGTGGCCGCGCGCTGGCTCGGCGCCGCCTTTCTGCTGGCCTATGCGGCGCGCGCCTTGCTGCGGGCCTGGAAGCCCGCCGCGATGCAGGTAGCAACCGAGGGCACGGCGCCAGCCGGATGGCAGCCGGTGGTGCTCACCGCCATGGCCTTCACCTGGCTCAATCCCCATGTCTACCTGGACACGGTGCTGCTGCTGGGGGCGATCGCCAGCCCCTACCCGCCCTCGCTGCGCATGGGCTTCGCCGGAGGGGCCAGCCTGGCCAGCCTGGTGTGGTTCGCCGCACTGGGCTGGGGGGCGCGCTGGCTGGCGCCGCTGTTCGCATCACCCCACGCCTGGCGCGCGCTCGATGGCTTGGTGGCGGTCATGATGCTGGTACTGGCCGCAGGGTTGATACTGCACTGATGCGGCTCCCGCCTGGCTATCCGGTCGAATCCAAAGCCGTGGGGCCCCCCGGGGGTCCACCCGGAAAAAGCCCTCGCAGCCGTCTTGGCTGCGAGGGCTTTCTCTTGAGGTCCAGAGAGATCAGGCCAGTGCGCGTTGGACGGCGGGGCGCTCCAGCATGCGCGCCGTGTGCGCAGCCACCTTGGGAAACAGCGCAATGTCCACGCCATCCGACTGGAGCCACGAGGCGATGGTGAACAGATAGGCATCGGCCACCGAATAGGCCTCGCCCAGCACCCAGGGGCCCCGCAGGTAGTGGGTTTCGATGACGTTGAAGGCCTCGGTCATGGTCTGCGGCACCTTGCGCTGCATATCGGCGATGGAGCTGGGCTCATCGGCCCAGCGCCCCGCTCGCCGCCCGTGGGCGTGGTTGACGTGCACGGTGGAGGCCAGGTAGCTGTTGAACTCCTGCATATGCGCCAGCGCGAACGGGTCTTCCAGAGGGGCGAGCTTCGCAGCGGGAAAACGCTGAGCGATGTACAGCAGCAGTGAGATTGTTTCGGACAGCACGCCGTGCTCCGTCACCAGCGTGGGCACGCGGCCCTTGGGGTTGATGGCGAGGTATTCGGGGCTGCGCTGCTGCTGGTTGGCAAAGTCCAGCGTCACCAGCTCGTGGCCGGCGTCGGCCTCGTGCAGGGCAATGTTGGCAGCCAGGGAGCAGGTGCCGGGGGCGGAATAGAGTTTGAGCATGGTCGGAGGTTGGGGTAGGAAATCAGTACAAACCGCGGGTGCGGGCCATCAGGCGCGCCAGACCCAGCAGGGCGGCGGTGTGCGGGGTGGGGATGCCGGTGATCTGCCCCAGTTCGTGGACCGCGCCCACGAGGGCGTCGATCTCCACGGGCTTGCCGGCCTCCACGTCCTGCAACATCGAGGTCTTGAAGGCGCCGAGCTTGCGTGTCACGGCATGGCGGTCTTCGGGCTGCTGGTCGATGGGCAGGCCCAACTGCCCGCCGATGGCCTTGGCCTCCAGCATCACGGCCGAGACGAAGCCGCGCACCAGGTCGTCGTCGAGGATGCGGTCGGTGGTGGCGCCGGTGAGCGCGCTGATCGGGTTCACGGTGAGGTTGCCCCAGAGCTTGAACCAGATGTCCTTCTGGATGTTCGTGGAGACCTCCACATCGATGCCGCCGGTCTGCAGCGCACCGGCCAGCGCCTGCAGCCGGGTGCTGGCACTGCCATCGGGCTCGCCCACGATCAGCCGGTTGCCGAAGTGCTGCTTGACGAAGCCCGGCGCCTCCAGCGAGCAGCTGGTATGCACCACGCTGCCCAGCACCTGGCCGGCCGGGATGGCGCGGGCAATCGCGCCGCCGGGGTCCACCGACTCCAGCGTGCGGCCCTGGGCCTCACCGCTGCAGCCGTCGAGGAACCACCAGGGCACGCCGTTCATCGCGGTCAGCACCACGGTCTGGGGGTCGATCAGCGGGGCCATGGCGCGCGCCACCTCGGGCAGGCCCGGTGCCTTGACCGCCACCACCACCAGGTCCTGCACGCCCAATGCGGCCGGGCTGTCGCTGGCGCGCACGGGGACATGCACCACGCTGCCATCGGGGCGGCGCAAGCGCAGGCCGTGTTCCTCAAGGGCCGCCAGCGTGGCGCCGCGCGCCACCATGCTGACCTCGGTGCCCGCCTGCGCCAGTGCCAGGCCGATCCAGCCACCAATGGCGCCAGCGCCGTAGATACATGCTTTCATCGTTGCATTGCTTTCCATATCAAAGGGTGTTCAGTAGCCATTGGGCATTGCGGCAGGGGCGTCCGCGTGAAAGCGGGCCAGCAACTGCCGGGCCGCGCTGGCCAGCAGCATGGTATCGACCCCCACCGCCACGAACAGCGCGCCCGCCGCCAGCCACTGGCGTGCCTGCGCTTCGTTGGTGGCCAGGATGCCCGGTGCCTTGCCCGCACGCAGGATGCGCGCAATGCCCTCGGTGATCGCTGCCTGCACAGCGGGGTGGCCGGGGTTGCCGGGGTGGCCCATCGATGCCGACAGGTCTGCCGGGCCGATGAACACGCCGTCCACGCCGGGCACGGAGGCAATCGCATCCAGGTTGTCCATGGCCTGAACCGTCTCTGCCTGCACCAGCAAGCACACCTGGGCATTGGCCTCGTGCACATAGTTCGGGTACGCCTGCCAGCGCGAGGAGCGCGCCAGGGCGCTGCCCATGCCGCGCACGCCCTCGGGTGCGTAGCGCGTGGCGCGCACCAGCTCGCGCGCCTGCTCGGCCGTGTCCACCATGGGCACCAGCAGCGTGGTGGCGCCGATATCGAGGTACTGCTTGATCAGCACCGTGTCGCCCACGGGCACGCGTGCGATCGCATGGGGTGGCTGTGCGCCGGCGGGCAGGGCGCTGGTGGCGCTGGCCACGGCCTGCAGCAGGTGCAGCTGCGAGCGCAGGTCGTTGGGTGCGTGCTCGCCGTCCAGCAGCAGCCAGTCGTAGCCGGTGCCGGCCAGGATCTCCGTGCTGTAGGCGTCGGCCAGGGCCAGCCACAGGCCGATCTGGCTCCGGCCCTGGGCCATGGCCTGCTTGAAGGGATTGACAGGGGTTTGCATGCGGGTGTGTCTCTGTGGTTCTGGTGCAAGGCCGCCATCGTACGGCTTGTGCGCCGGGGCTGCAGGCCCGTGCTGCGGCCGCTATAGTCACCAGCCCGCTTCCCTTCCTGCTCCACCATCCCACGCCATGGCCAAAGACAAGACCGTTTACTCCTGCACCGAATGCGGCGGCACCAGCCCGCGCTGGCTGGGCAAGTGCCCGGCCTGCGGTGCCTGGAACTCGCTGATCGAGCAGGTGGCCGAGGCCGGGCCGGGCAAGAACCGCTACAGCGGTGCGCAGTTCGCGGGCCTTGCCCAGGCCCAGGCAGTGATGCCGCTGTCGGCCATCGAGGCCAGCGACGTGGAGCGCACACCGAGCGGCATCGACGAGCTCGACCGGGTGCTGGGTGGCGGCATCGTCGAAGGTGGCGTGGTGCTGATCGGCGGCGACCCGGGCATCGGCAAGTCCACCCTGCTGCTGCAGGCGCTCGACGCCCTGCAGCGCGCGGGCCTGCCCACGCTGTACGTGACCGGCGAGGAAAGCGGTGCCCAGGTGGCGCTGCGCTCGCGCCGGCTCGGGCTGGACCACAGCCAGGTCAACGTGCTGGCCGAGATCCAGCTCGAAAAGATCCTGGCCACCATCGAATCCATGCAGCCGGCCGTGGCGGTGATCGACTCCATCCAGACCGTGTACTCCGACCAGCTCACCTCGGCCCCGGGCTCGGTGGCCCAGGTGCGCGAATGCGCGGCCCACCTCACGCGCGCGGCCAAGTCTTCGGGCGTGGCCATCGTGCTCGTGGGCCATGTCACCAAGGAAGGGGCCCTGGCCGGCCCGCGTGTGCTCGAGCACATGGTGGACACGGTGCTCTACTTCGAGGGCGATACGCACAGCCAGTTCCGCCTGGTGCGCGCCATCAAGAACCGCTTTGGTGCGGTCAACGAGATCGGCGTGTTCGCCATGACCGAGAAGGGCCTCAAGGGCGTGAGCAACCCCAGCGCCATCTTCCTGAGCCAGCACAGCGAGCCCGTGCCGGGCAGCTGCGTGATGGTCACCCTGGAGGGCACGCGCCCGCTGCTGGTGGAGATCCAGGCGCTGGTGGACAGCGGCGGCCCCAGCCCCCGGCGCCTGTCGGTGGGCCTGGACAAGGATCGGCTGGCCATGCTGCTGGCCGTGTTGCACCGCCATGCGGGTGTGGCCTGCATGGACCAGGATGTGTTCGTGAATGCGGTGGGTGGGGTGCGCATCAGCGAGCCCGCCGCCGATCTGGCCGTCATGCTGGCCATCACCTCCAGCCTGCGCGGCAAGGCCCTGCCGCGCGGCTTCCTGGCGTTTGGCGAAGTGGGCCTGGCCGGCGAGGTGCGGCCCGCGCCACGCGGGCAGGAGCGGCTCAAGGAGGCCGCCAAGCTCGGTTTCAGCGTGGCCGTGGTGCCCAAGGCGAATGCCCCCAAGAAGCCTATCGAAGGGCTGACCATCCACGCCGTGGAGCGCGTGGAAGAGGCGATGAACGTCGTGCGCGAGATGGGCTGAAGCGTTCAGCCCTTCAGTTTCGCGGAGTCAGAAGGACTCCCAGTCTTCGTCCGAGCCCTTGGCCTTGGGGCCGGGCCTGGCGGCGGCCGGTGACGGGGCCTTGGCGGCTGCGGGCGTTGGGGCCTGCAGCTTGCGGGTGGCACTGGTGGACGCCGTGACCTTGCTGGCAGGCGCCGCAGTGCGCGGGGCCGGGGCACGGGCCGGGGCAGGCCGGGGTGCTGGCGCGGCAGCCGCCGGCTGGTAGCCCACATTGAACACCGACACCACCTCGGCCAGGCGCTGCGCCTGGTCGCGCAGCGACGAGGCGGCGGCGGCCGATTCTTCCACCAGCGCGGCGTTCTGCTGCGTCATCTGGTCGAGCTGGGTCACGGCCACGTTCACCTGGGCAATGCCGTCGCGCTGTTCGGACGAGGAGGCGGTGATCTCGCCGATCAGGTCCGACACGCGGCGCACGCTGCTGACGATCTCGTCCATGGCCTGGCCGGCCTGGGTGACCTGCTCGGATCCGGTCTCCACCGATTCCACCGACGCCGTGATCAGGCCCTTGATCTCCTTGGCCGCCTCGGCGCTGCGCTGCGCCAGACCGCGCACCTCGCTGGCCACCACGGCAAAGCCCCGGCCCTGCTCGCCGGCGCGGGCCGCTTCCACGGCGGCATTCAGCGCCAGGATATTGGTCTGGAAGGCGATGCCGTCGATGGTGCCGATGATGTCGGCGATCTTGCGCGAGCTGTGGGTGATGGTCTGCATGCTGGTCACCACCTGGGCCACTACTTCGCCACCCCGACCGGCGGCCTGCGCGGCGGTGCTGGCCAACTGGTTGGCCTGGCGTGCGGTGTCGGCCGACTGGGTCACAGTGGCGGTCAGCTCCTCCATGCTGGCGGCAGTTTCCTCCAGGTTGGCCGCCGTCTGCTCGGTGCGCGACGACAGGTCGTGGTTGCCGGTGGCGATCTCCACCGAGGCGTTGGACATCGAATCCACGCCGCTGCGCACTTCCGACACCAGGCCGCGCAGCTTGGCCGCCATTTGCGAAACCGAGCGCAGCAGGTGGCCGAACTCGTCCTGGCGGTCATCCGAGGATTGCACGGTGAGGTTGCCACCGGCAATGGCGTCGGTCAACTGCACGGCATCGTTCAGCGGCCGGGTGATCGAGCGCACCAGCAGGAAGGAAAGTACCAGCCCCAGCAGGAACACCACGGCCTGGATGGTCCAGGCCAGCGCGCGGGCCCGGGCCATGGCGCCTGCGGCCTCCTGCTTGGCCGTGTCGCGCTGCGACTGCTGCAACTGCACGAAGGCTTCCAGCGAATCCACGTAGCGGCCGATGGCGCCCAGGTATTTCGACTCCACGAAGGTCTTGAAAGCGGCAGCATCGCCGGCCAGCTTGATCTCGCGGGCCTGCTTGTTCAGTGCCAGCACATTGGTGCGTTCGCTGGCCACGCGCTCCAGCGCAGCTTTGTCGGCGGGACTGGTGGCCAGTTCCACCACCTTGGACTGGATGCCCGAGATGCCGGTCACGCCCGCCTTCACGCGGCCGTCGAACAAGGTGGTCAGCTCCGCATCGGGCGTGGAATTGCTGGCCAGCACGCGCTCGCCCGTGGTTTCGGTGGCGCCTTTCCATTGCTGGGCCAGGGAGATGCGCTGTTCGAACGCCTCCAGCGACGCCAGCGTCTGCGCCATGACCTGCGAGGCCTGGTATTGCGACCAGAGGGAGACCAGCAGCATGGCACCCAGCAGGCCCACGATGGACCCCCAGAGCTTGGGGGAAAGGCGTATGTTGTCCAGTTTCATGGCTTGTGCTCCCGCGGGCGTCACCCCTGCGTATCAGGTTGTATCAACCAGCGAGCGTAAACCGCAGCGCAGGGTTGCGCCAGACGCCACCCGTTCAGACGCATTTGATGTAGCGTTTGCACAACGAATTCTCCGCCCGCGCCATACTGGTGCGGCTTGCGCGGGTTTTGGGCGCCCATCGGCTAGGCAGTACCCGCAGGACCTGCGGTCTTCACGTACGGCGGCATGTGCTGGCCATATGACAATACCGCCCATGAATTTGCGCAATATCTTCGTTCCGCTCGCTGCCGTAGGTGCCCTGGTGTTCGGCTTCGTGTCCTATGGGTGGCCCGGCTTGGCCGCGGTAGGGGGCGGGCTCCTGATGTGGCTGCTGTTGCACTTCACGCGCCTGATGAATGTGCTGAAAAGAGCGGCAGACCGGCCCATCGGCCATGTGGGCAGTGCCGTCATGCTCAATGCCAAGCTGCGTGCCGGGGTGAACCTGATGCATGTGGTGGCCATGACGCGCTCGCTGGGCCAGTTGTTGTCGGACGACGGCGCCCAGCCCGAGTTGTACCGCTGGACCGACGGTAGCCGCTCGTCCGTGACCTGCGAATTCAAGAACGGCAAGCTCGTGAAGTGGGAGCTCGTGCGCCCGGTGCAGGAGGAAGAGGTGCCGCAGGCAGTTGCCCCAGTGGCCGAGCTGCCGCCAGCCCCGTAAAATCGCTCTTTTGCGACCCACAGCAATTCAAAGGATACCCATGAGCCCCGTAGTTCCCTCAATGGCCGACCGTGACGGCAAGATCTGGATGGACGGCCAGATGGTGGATTGGCGCGACGCCAAGATCCACGTGCTGAGCCACACCCTGCACTACGGCTGCGGCGCGTTCGAAGGCGTGCGCGCCTATAAAACCGCCGACGGCACGGCCATCTTCCGCCTCGAAGAGCACACCGACCGCCTGTTCAACAGCGCCAAGATCCTGCGCATGAGGATCCCCTTCAGCAAGGAAGAAGTGAACGAGGCCCAGAAGGCCGTGGTGCGCGAAAACAAGCTGGAATCCGGCTATCTGCGTCCATTGACCTGGATCGGCTCACAAAAGCTCGGTGTTTCGCCCAAGGGCAACCAGATCCACCTGATGGTGGCGGCCTGGGCCTGGGGGGCCTACCTGGGCGAAGAGGGCATGCAGCGCGGCATCCGCGTCAAGACCAGCAGCTACACCCGCCACCACGTGAACATCACGATGACGCAGGCCAAGGCGGTGAGCAACTACACCAACTCCATCCTGGCCAACATGGAAGCGCTGGACGATGGCTACGACGAGGCCCTGCTGCTGGACAGCAGCGGTTTCGTGAGCGAAGGCGCGGGCGAGAACATTTTCGTCATCAAGAACGGCGTGATCTACACGCCCGACCTGTCGGCTGGCGCCCTGAACGGCATCACGCGCAACACCGTGTTCCACATTGCCAAGGACCTGGGCCTGGAGATCGTGCAAAAGCGCATCACGCGCGACGAGGTCTACATCGCCGACGAAGCCTTCTTCACCGGCACGGCCGCCGAAGTCACGCCGATCCGCGAGCTCGACCGCATCGAACTGGGCAGCGGCAGCCGCGGCCCGATCACCGAAAAGATCCAGAGCGCCTTCTTTGACATCGTCAACGGCCGCAACCCCCAATACGCCCACTGGCTGGCAAAGGTCTGAACCATGTCCCAAGCTGCGATCGAACTGCTGGCCAAGGACCTGAACGCCCAGGGCGGGGTCTTCTGCCCCAGCCCCAAGGCGGACATGAAAATCTGGAACAGCCACCCCAAGGTCTATCTGGACGTGGCCCGCAGCGGTGAGGCCAAGTGCCCCTACTGCGGCACGGTGTACCGCCTGAAGGCGGGCGAGCACGTGCACGCTGGCCACTGACGGATGTCGGCGGCCGCTGGCGACGCGAAGGCGTCGCCCACGCTCACGGTGGCGGTGCTCACGCACAACGAAGCGCACCGTATCGAAGCCTGCCTGCGCAGCGCCGCTTTCGCCGACCAGGTGCTGGTGGTCGACAGCGGCAGCACGGACAACACCGTCGCCCTGGCCCAGGGCCTGGGCGCGGAAGTCCATTCCTACCCCGACTGGCAAGGCTTCGCCGTGCAGCGCAACCGGCTGCTGGCCCACTCGCGTGGCGACTACGTGTTCTTCCTCGACGCCGACGAGGTCATGACGCCGGCCTTCCAGCAGGAACTGCAGGCCATCGTGCGCTCGGGCGCGCGCGGTGTGTGGACCATCCGCTGGCGCATGGTGGCCTTTGGCCAGGAGCTGCGCTATTTCCTGTCGCAGTCGCGCATCGAGCGGCTGTTCGTGCGCTCCATGGTCCGTGAATTCACGGGCGTGGTGCACGAGCAGGCGCAACTGCACCCCGATCCCGGTGGCGCTGGCGTGCCGCGGCACCTGGTCCGTGCCCGGCTGCTGCACTACACGCGCAACTCCGTGCGCACCAGTCTTGAAAAGCTCACCCAGTACGTGATGCTGGGCGCCGCCAAGCGCGCCGAACTGGGCAAGCGCGGTGGCGTGCTGCGCGGCCTGGCCTCGGGTGGCTCGATGTTCCTGCGCCTGTACGTGTTCCGCCTGGGCTTCCTGTGCGGAGGCGCGGGCTTCCTGTACTGCCTGTTCGTGGCGCTGGAGGGCTTTTTCCGGTATGCCGCATTGCACTACGACCGCGACAGCCTCACCGGCCGGGTGATCCGGTGATGGTGAAGAACTACCGCTGGTTCGGGCGCTGCGCAAGTGCCGGGGCGTTCATGGTGCCGGGCCTGGCGCTGTGGTTGCCCTCGGGCTATTCCTACGGTGCGGTGCTGCTGCTGTTGGCAGCGCTGGCCAGTGCGCCGGTATGGTGGCGGCGCCCGGCGCCGCGTGCCGCCTGGTGGCTCACGGCCGCCTTCTCGTGCATGGCCGCCCTGTGGCTGCTCGATGTGGGCGCCGCCTGGGGCTGGGGCAGCATGGACCGCCCGGTCAAATACCTGCTGGCGCTGCCCTGCATCTTCTACCTCATGACCTTCGAGCCGCGCGCCTCCTGGCTGTGGATGGGCCTGGCCGTCGGCGCCGTGGGAAGCGGTGCCGTGGGCCTTTACCAGATCGGTGTGCTGGGCCTGCCGCGCGCCAGTGGCTTCACCAACGCCATCCAGTACGGCAACCTGAGCATGCTGCTGGGCGTGCTCAGCGGCCTGCTGCTGGTCGTGCAATGGCGGCGCTGGGTGGCCTGGCAGCGTCTGCTGCTGGCAGCGGCCATCGCGCTCGGTGCGGTGGGATCGGTGCTGTCGCAGTCGCGCGGCGGCTGGCTGGCACTGGTGCTGCTCTTGCCTGTGTGCGCCTGGTTGCTGGTGCGCACCACGGGCCAGCGGCGCGTGTACTGGGGCCTGTGCGCCCTGGCGCTGGTGGCCGCGGCCTTGTCGCAGGTGCCGGCCGTGGAGCAGCGGGTGGACGAGGCACGCCAGGAAATGCAGACCTACCAGCAGCGCGGCGATGGCCGCAGCTCCGTGGGCCAGCGCCTGGCCCACTGGCAACTGGCCTGGCAGATGGGCTGGGACCGGCCGCTCACCGGCTGGGGCCGGGCCGGCTACGAGCAGGAGAAGGCGCGCCGCGTGGCGGCAGGTCTCGCCCACCCCGTGGTGCTCGAATTCGGCCATGCCCACAACGAGGTGCTGGACCTGTTCGCCAAGCGTGGGCTGCCCGGCGTGGCGCTGCTGCTGGCCTTCTACGGCATTCCGCTGATCATGTTCTGGCCCACGGCGCGGCGCATCCGCGACGGCGCGGGCAAGATGGACCGCGAATCGCTCTCGCTGTGCCTGGTGGGCGTGATGCTGCCGCTGTCGTACATCGGCTTCGGCCTGACCCAGGTCTTCCTCGCGCACAACAGCGGCAACATGTTCTACCTCTTCATGTGCCCGCTGGTGCTGGCGGCCCTGCATGAGCGGCGCGCACGCATCGGCTGCGGCCGGCCCTTCTGACGACGACACAGGCATCCCCATGCACATCCTGCTGGTCAACAACTCTCCCATCCCGGTGTACGGCTACGGCGGTACCGAGCGCGTGATCTGGGACCTGGGCAAGACCCTGGTGCAGCTGGGCCACCGCGTGAGCTACCTCGTGCCCGAGGGCAGCAGCTGCGACTTCGCCCAGGTGCTGCCGATCAAGCCCGACGAGCCCTGGGACGGCCAGATCCCGGCCGGCGTGGACATCACCCACTTCCAGTTCAACCCGCGCAGCGAGCCCTCGCGGCCCTACCTCGTCACCGAGCATGGCAACGCGCGCAAACCCAAGCCGCTGCCGCTGAACACCGTGTTCCTCTCGCGCAACCATGCCGCGCGCTATGGCTCCACCGAGTTCGTCTACAACGGCCTCGATTGGTCGGCCTATGGCCCGGTGGACTTCGAGCGCCCGCGCTCGCACTACCACTTCCTGGGCAAGGCGGCCTGGGGCGTGAAGAACGTGGCCGGCGCCATCAAGGTGGCCAAGCTGGCGGGTGTGGAGCTCGATGTGCTGGGTGGCGAGCGCATCAACTTCAAGCGCGGCTTTCGCTGGACGCTGTCGCGCAAGGTGCACTTCTTCGGCATGGTCGGTGGGCAGCAGAAGAACGCGCTGCTCAATGCCTCGCGCGGCCTGATCTTCCCCGTGCGCTGGCATGAGCCCTTTGGCCTGGCGGTGATCGAGAGCCTGTACTTTGGCTGCCCGGTGTTCAGCACGCCCTACGGCGCGCTGCCCGAACTGGTGCCTGCCGAGTGCGGCAGCCTGTCGGCCAGCGCCAGCGAACTGGCCGAGGCCGTGCGTTCCCACAAGGCCGACCCGCGTGCCTGCCACGCCCATGTACAGCAGCATTTCAGCGCCGAGGCCATGGCGCGCGGCTACCTGCGCTACTACGAGCGCGTGCTGGCCGGCGAGGTGCTGCACCGCGAGCACCCGGTCATCCAGGGAACTGCCCGCGACCTGCCCTGGACGCGCTGAGCTGCGTGCTTCAGTGCGCAGCGCCCACGCGCGCGCAGGCCTGCTTCCATTCCTCTTCGAGCAGCGCCATCAGCGCACTGGCGGCCATGGGCCGCACGGCCTCCACGCCCTGGCCGGCCCAGAGCGACAGGTAGTCGGCCCGGCCCGCCTCGTTCGAGGCCTTGCGCAGCGCTCCTGTCAGCGCGTTCTGCACGGGGTAGGGCGGCACGGCCGTTTCATCGGACTGCAGGCGCTCCATCAGCGCGTTGACGATGCCGCGTGCGACGCGCCCGGTGAGGGCGCGCGTGGTGCGCGTGTCGGTGCCCTGGGCGCTGGTCAGCGCCTGGCGGTAGGGCGCACCGATGCCCGATTCATCGCAGGAGAGGAAGGCCGTGCCCATCTGCACCGCTTCGGCCCCCAGGGCCTGCGCTGCGGCGATGCCGCGCCCGTCCATGATGCCGCCGGCCGCCACCACCGCCACGCCGCGCGGCGCCAGCGCATCCACGCAGCGCGGCACCAGGGCCATCGTGCCGATCATCGAAGAGGCGAAATCCCCGAGAAAGGTGCCCCGGTGCCCGCCCGACTCCATGCCCGAGGCACAGACCCCGTCGGCCCCCACGTCGGCCCAGGCCACGGCCTCGGCCACCGTGGTCGCGGTGCCGATCACATAGCAGCCCGCAGCATGCAGGCGCGCCACCTGCGCGGGACTGAGGATGCCGAAGGTGAAGCTCGCCACCGCCGGGCGCGCGGCGACGAGGGCGTCAAACTGCGCCGCAAAGTCCTCGCACCAGCGCGACGGCACGGGAGGCTGTTGGCCGAACTCTGCGTACAGCGGGGCGAGCCGCGCCACGGCGGCGTCCACCGTGGCCGCGTCGGGTGCGGGCGTGTCCTGCACAAAGAGGTTCATGCCAAAAGGCCGGTCGGTGCGCTTGCGCACCTCGGCGGCCGCCTCGGTCATGGCTGCGGGCGAACGCATGCCGCAGCCCAGGGAGCCCAGCCCGCCGGCTGCGGATACGGCAGCGGCCAGGGCCGGGGTGTCGGAGCCGGTCATGGGGCCCTGGATGATGGGCAGGCGAAGCGAAAGGGCGGTGCGAAGGCTGCGGTCGGTCATGGCGGATTCCTGGAATGCGGGAAAGAAGAAGGAACGATCAGGCAGCAGACAGCGCCTGCCGCAGGGCATCGAGCGCGCTGGAGCGGTAGCCTTTGCGCCAGGTGAGCAGGGTGTCGATGCGGGTGATCGGCTGGTGGCTGAGCAGCCCGGCGTGGGGCGTCATGGCCAGCACCGAGCGCGGCACGATGCCCGCGCAACTGCCGGCGGCCACGCAGGCCAGAATGGCGTGGTACGAGCCCAGCTCCAGCACCTGCATGGGCTGCGGCCGGGGGGCGAACCAGTCCTGGCCGATGCGCCGGTAGGTGCAGCCCGGCTCGAAAACCGCCAGCGTGCCGGGCTGTACATCCTGGGGACCGGCCACGACAGGGTGGCCGGCGGGCAGCACCAGCAGCAGGTCTTCGGTGAATGCGGCCTGGGTCTCGAGCGCCGGGTCCGGGGCCTGGCCCGGTGGCCAGGCCACCAGCACCGCATCGAGCGCATGGGCGCGCAGCCGCTCCACCAGCTCGCGCGTGGGTGCGGTCGACAGCTCCAGCGCCACGCCTGGCCATTGGCCATGCAGGCGTGCCAGCGGCACGGGCAGGCGGCTCGCGGCCGTGCTTTCCATTGAGCCCAGGCGCAAGCGCCCACCGGGGGGCCCCGGGCGCACTGCCTGGCGCGCTTCCTCGGCCAGCGCCAGCAGCCGGTCGGCATAGCCCAGCAGCACCTGGCCCTCGGGCGTGAGCGCCATGCGCTTGCCTTCGCGCAGGAACAGGGTGGCGCCCAGGTCCGCCTCCAGCTGGCGCACCCGGGTGGTCACGTTGGACTGCACGCGCCCCAGCCGCTCGGCCGCGCGCGTGACGCTGCCTTCCGCCGCCACGGTGCGAAAGATGTCCACGGCGGCAAGGTCCAGCAAGGATGAAGAAGATTCAATCATCTTGAAATAGTATGAATTACAAAAATTCAATCTCTTGATAAGATGATACGCAGCGGCATCCGCCGTGGCAATCCTTTCCGGTATCCCCGCATGGACCAGGTGTCTTCTTCCCCTTCCCCCGCCCGCGTGCATGACGCCGACACGGCGCCTTTGCGGGTCGCCCTGGCCGGCATGGTCGCCCTCGCGGTCGCCATGGGCATCGGCCGCTTCGCCTTCACCCCGCTGCTGCCGATGATGCTGCACGACGGCGTGGTAGACATCGCCACCGGCAGCTGGCTGGCCACGGCCAACTACGCCGGCTACCTTGCCGGGGCGCTGCTGTACATGGCCCTGCCGTGGCTTGGCCGTCGCCTGGGCGCAGTCCCGGGCAATGCGGCCCTGGCGCGCGGCGGGCTGGTGGCCACGGTGCTGCTGACCGGAGTGCTGGCCTTGCCCTGGCCCGCGTCGTGGCCGCTGCTGCGCTTTCTGGCGGGGGTCGCGAGTGCCCTGGTGTTCCTGGGCACGGCCAACTGGTGCATGGGCCAGCTCACCCGGCTGGGGCGGCCCCAACTCGCCGGTCTGATCTTCTGCGGGCCCGGGCTGGGCATCGTGGTGACGGGCCTGCCCACCGGCGCCATGGTCGCTGCAGGCTGGAGCGCGGCGGCGGGCTGGGCCACCTTTGCCGCGCTGGCGGCGGTGCTGTGTGCCGGAATCTGGCAGGTGCTGCGCGGCGGCGAGGCGCAGGGCCATGCTGCGGGAACGCCCGCTGCGGCCTCGCTGCCTGCGCCTGCAGCGCAGCGGGCACTGCACGCCGTGGCCTATGGCCTGGCGGGCCTGGGCTACATCGTCACCGCCACCTTCCTGCCGGTCATCGCGCGTGCTGCGCTGCCGGCCGGCTCGGCCTGGCCCGACCTGTTCTGGCCGGTGTTCGGCGCCGGCGTGGCACTGGGGGCCTTTCTGTCCACGCGCATCGCGCCGCACCGCGACCGCCGCTGGCTGCTGGCCGGCGCCTACCTGCTGCAAGCGGTGGGCATTGCGCTGGGCCTGCTGTGGCCGGGGCCGGTGGGGTTTGCGCTGGGCAGCCTGCTGCTGGGCCTGCCATTCACCGCCATCACCTTCTTCGCCTTGCAGGAGGCGCGCCACCAGTGGCCGCAGGCGGGCGCGGGCTTCACCGGTCTGCTCACCGCGCTGTACGGCATCGGCCAGATCGCCGGGCCGCCCATGGCGGCTGCGTTGCTGGCGCACGCCAGCACGCAGTCACAAGGCTTCGACTGGGCGCTGGGTGTCGCGGGCTCGGTGCTGGTGCTCGGGGCCGCACTCTACGCGCTCATGGCGTGGTGCTGGCGGAAGTAAGACCCTGTTCAAGGGGCAGCCGCAGCACGAAGCACGCGCCGCCCGCGCCATCGGGCCGGTCTTCACAGGCCACCGTGCCGTTGTGGCGCCCCGCGATGGAACGCACCAGCGACAGGCCCAGGCCCACGCCGCCGGCGCGCTCGCTGGCGCCGGGCAGGCGGTAGAAGGGCTCGAAGATGCGCTCACGCTGGTTGCCGGGCACGCCAGGCCCCTGGTCGCACACGCGCACTTCGGCATGGCCCTGGTGCCGGTGCACGACCACGCTGACTTCGCCCGTGCTGTAGCGCCGGGCGTTCTCCAGCAGGTTGCGGATGGCCCGGCGCAGCAGCTTGGAGACGCCGCGCACGTCCACGGCATCGGGGCTGGCGCCCACATCCAGGTCGGCGTCCACGCGCGCGCATTCCTCGGCCGCCAGGCCCACCAGGTCCACCGTCTCCACTGTGCCCACGTCGGCCTCGCGCGCGTCCAGGCGGCTGGCCAGCAGGATTTCGTCCACCAACTGGTCGAGCTCGGCGATGTTGCGCAGGATCTCGGCGCGAAAGGCCGACGAGGGCTGCTGCCCGCCCATCAGCTCCATGCCCATGCGGATGCGCGTGAGCGGCGAGCGCAGCTCGTGCGAGGCGTTGGCCAGCAGCGACTTGTGCGATTGGACCAGGGTTTCCACCCGCGCAGCGGCAGCGTTGAACTGGCGTGCCAGGTCGGCCACTTCGTCCTGGCCCTGCTCGGGCACGCGCACCGAGAGATCGCCTTCGCCAAAATGCTTGACGCTGCGCTGCAGCGCCTCCAGCCGCAGGGTCAGGCGCCGGATGATGGGGTACACGCCCACTGCCACGGCCAGGCCCACGATGCCCAGCAACCACAGGAAACCGAAGGGCGGACGGGTCCAGAAAGCAGCGTCACCCTGATTCGGCCCGCTACCGGGCCGCCCGCCGATGCGGGGCTGGCGTGGTGCCATCTGCAGCACAAAGGACTGGCCGGTGTCGGATTCGATCTGGAACTCTATGTTCTCGCCGGGCTCCGACGGCTGACGCGTCGCAGGTCCCCGAAAGACGACGTCGCCCTTGGCATCGCGCAGCACCATCTCGCGCGAGGGTGGCACGAAGGGTTGGTTGTTCCGTGCGTTCTGCTCCTCTGCAGCGCGCCAGGCCCAGCCCACAAGCAGGATGAGCACGGCGATGCCGCCGACCACCGCGAGCCAGATGCGCAGGTACAGGCGCCGGGCGAAGGGGTTGGAAAGGCTCACAGGGCTTCAGTCCTGCTGCTTGGCGAATACATAGCCCACGCCGCGCACGGTCAGGATGCGGCGCGGGTTCTTGGCATCGACCTCGATGGCCGCGCGGATGCGGCCCATGTGCACGTCGATGGAGCGGTCGAAGGCCTCCAGTTCGCGGCCGCGCACGGCCTCCATGATCTGGTCGCGCGTGAGCACGCGGCCCGCGCGTTCGGCCAGCGCCACCAGCAGGTCGAACTGGTAGGAGGTCAGGTCCGCCGGCTGGCCGGCCACGGTGACGGTGCGCGCATCGCGGTCGATCTCCAGCGTACCGAAGCGCAGGGCCTGCGCCACCGGCGTGCCGCCATCGGTGCGCCGGCGCAGGATGGCGCGGATGCGCGCCAGCAGCTCGCGCGGCTCGAAGGGCTTGGGCAGGTAGTCGTCGGCACCGAGTTCCAGGCCGATGATGCGGTCCATCGGGTCGCCCTTGGCCGTGAGCATGAGCACCGGCACCTGCGCAGCCGGGCCCTGCAGCGAGCGGATGCGCCGGCATACCTCCAGGCCATCCATGTCGGGCAGCATCAGGTCCAGGATCACCAGGTCGGGCAGGGCGGCGGCGTCCGGCCCCTGCAACTGCGCCAGGCCGCTCTTGCCGTCGGCACGGTGCGTCACCACCAGGCCGGACTGGCCCAGGTACTCTCCCACCATCTCGGCAAGGCGGGCGTCGTCTTCGATCATCAGCAGTTGGGAGCTCATGGGGTCAGTGTAGTAGCGGCCTGCCCATGGTCGCGCAATGGCGTCACAAGGTGTTGAAGCGCCTGTAAAGCTCCCGTAAACCTGCCGCCATTGCCATGGCTTGCATTGCTATGCAATGCATAGCAAAAATCGCCTATCCCTGGCCGGTGCCGGCAATTCTGACCCGTGATGCCAGCCACACCAGCAGCAGCACGGGCACCCCCAGCAGCGCGGTGGCCGTGAAGAAGTGCGCGTAGCCGAACCCATCCACGTAGCGGCCCGAGAAGCCTGCGATGAACTTGGGCAGCAGCAGCATCAGCGAGCTGAACAGCGCGTACTGCGTGGCCGAGTAGCTCACGTTGGTCAGGCTCGACAGGTAGGCGATGAAGGCCGCCGAGGCGATGCCGCTGGCCAGGTTGTCGGCCGAGACCACGGCGATCAGTGCCGTCACGTCGTGCCCGTGCCCGGCCAGCCAGGCGAACAGCAGGTTGCTGCCGGCGCTGAGCACGGCGCCCAGCATGAGGATGCGCATGACGCCGAAGCGCATCGACAGCACGCCGCCCACGAAGGCGCCCACCAGCGTCATCACCACACCGTAGATCTTGGTCACGGACGCCACCTCGTCCTTGGTGAAGCCCATGTCCACGTAGAAGGGGTTGGCCATGATGCCCATCACCACGTCGCTGATGCGGTACACGGCGATCAGCGCCAGGATCAGCGCCGCATGCCAGCCGTAGCGCGTGAGGAAGTCGGCGAAGGGGTCGACCACCGCGCCCTTGATCCACTCGGCCGCGTTCTTTGCAGGCGGCAGCACCACCTGCGCAGGTTCGCGCGAGAACAGCACCGTGAAGACGCCCACCGCCATGGACGCGGCCATGGCCAGGTAGGCTGCCTGCCAGGCCGCGTTTTGGTACGCCGCCGCGCCCTGCGCCACGGCCTGGCCCACAGCCGGCGCCACCTCGGCGCGCGCGGCGATCCACAGCACGCCGGCACCGGCCCAGATCATGGCCAGGCGGTAGCCGGTCTGGTACGAAGCGGCCAGGGCCGCCTGGTGGCGTGCGTCGGCCGACTCGATGCGAAAGGCGTCGAGCGCGATGTCCTGCGTGGCCGAGCCGAAGGCCACGGCCAGCGCGCACCAGACGATGGGCCCCAGCATCTCGCGCGGGTCCGCCAGGGCCATGCCCACCAGTCCTGCCACCACCACCAACTGGGACAACAGCAGCCAGCTGCGCCGCCGGCCCAGCCAGCGGGTGAGCAGGGGCAGGGGCATGCGGTCCACCAGCGGCGCCCAGACCCATTTGAAGCCGTAGGCCAGGCCCACCCAGCTCAGGTAGCCGATGGTGCTGCGGTCGATGCCCGCCTCGCGCAGCCGGAAACTCAGCGTGCCCAGCACCAGCAGCAGCGGCAGGCCGGCCGAGAAGCCGAGGGTGAGCATGCGCAGGCTGGCGGGCTCCAGGTAGACGCGCAACGTCTGCAGCCAGGTGGGGCGGGGAGCGTCGGTCGGCGCGGCGGATACGGCCGATGCAGCCGGGGTGGAGGTGATGTCTGACATGGGTACCTGGGTTTTTGTCTATTATTCCTGCATGTGCATGCTTTGCCCCCCTCCTTCCGCCGCGCCGTCATCCATGTGGTCCGCGCGCCGCGCATTTCTTCTGGCGGCGGGGGCGGGCGCCATGGCCCCGGCCATCGCCCAGGTGGACGTGGGCACATCGTCCACGCTGCGCAAGCTGATCCCGGCCGAGACGCTGGAGCGCTCCGCCGCACAGCAGTACCAGCAGATGATGGAACAGGCCCGCGCCAAGCGCGCCCTCGCGCCCGACGATTTTCCGCAGCTGCAGCGCCTGCGCACCATTGCTCAGCGGCTGATCCCGCACACCAAGCCCTGGAACGAGCGGGCAAGCCAGTGGCGCTGGGAGGTGAACCTGATCGGCAGCAAGCAGATCAACGCCTTCTGCATGCCCGGCGGCAAGATCGCCTTCTACACCGGCATCCTCGACCAGCTCAAGCTCACCGACGACGAGGCGGCCATGATCATGGGCCACGAAATGGCCCACGCGCTGCGCGAGCATGCGCGCGAGCGCCTGGCCAAGACCCAGGCCACCAACATCGGCCTGCGCCTGGGCTCGCAGCTGCTCGGCCTGGGTGATCTGGGCAATGCCGCCGCCAGCCTGGGCGGGCAACTGCTCACGCTGCAGTTCAGCCGCTCGGACGAGAGCGATGCCGACCTGGTGGGCCTGGAGCTGGCCGCGCGCGCCGGCTACCGGCCCGATGCCTCGGTGAGCCTGTGGAAGAAAATGGGCAGCGCCACCGGCAGCAAGCAGGGCGGCCTGGCCTTTCTGTCCACCCACCCCTCGGGTCCGGCGCGCATCGAGCAACTGGAGCTCAACGTGCCCAAGGTGCAGAAGCTGTACGAAGCTGCGCGCAAGGGTTGACGGCTGATCAGCCCGCCGTGACGCGGTTGCGGCCGTTGTTCTTGCTCTGGTAGAGCGCCTGGTCGGCCCGTGCAATGGCGGCCTGCAGGTCGTCGCTGCCAGCGACCTGGGCCACGCCGAAGGACATGGTCAACGGCACCGGCGTGCCTTGGCAGTCCAGCTCGATCCCTTCCATCGCCACGCGGATGCGCTCGGCCACCTCCATGGCGGATTCCAGCGGGCTTGCCGGCATCAGCGCCAGGAACTCTTCGCCGCCCCAGCGCGCGATCACGTCGCTTTCGCGCAGGTTGCGCGCAAGCACGCCGGCCACGGTCACCAGCACGCGGTCACCCATGGCATGGCCATGGCGGTCGTTGACCTGCTTGAAATGGTCAATGTCGCACAGCAGCAGTGCCACCGGTTCGCCGGTGCGCTGGGTGCGGGTCAGCGTGTGCCCGGCCAGGGTGTGAAAATGCGCACGGTTGTTCAGCCCGGTCAGCGCATCCAGCGTGGCCTGCTTGAGCAGCCGGTTCTCGGCAATCAGGATGGTGCGCCGGTAGAACGCCGCCAGCGCCGCGAACATTCCGAACACGATGCACACGTGGATTGCGTTGACCACCTGCTGGCCCTTGCCGACCAGTGGCGCGAGGGCGCCCCAGTGGTCGCAGGCAAAGCGCAGGCCCAGGTAGTACGCCAGCAGCGCCAGCACCATGGGCCCGGCGTAGCGGCCCGAGTTGGCGATCACGATGGCCGGGATGAACAGCAGCAGGTAGTAGTGAAAGCCGCTGTCCCAGCCCACCAGCAGCGAGCCCAGTGCGGAGTGGACGATCACCTCCAGCCAGATCAGCAGGATGCCGGCCGTGTTGCGGCGCCGCTTGATGAGCTGGTAGGCACCCAGGTACATGCCGATGCTGGCCAGGTTGACCAGCGCCAGCGGCACCGAGCCCAGCCATAGAAAGAGCACGATGTAGCCGCAGTCGATGGCCGCGGCCGTGAGTGCCACCCGCTGCGCCATGGCCCAGTAGGCCTTGCCGGCAACGCTGGAGCCGCGCTGTGGAATGGCAAAGGGGCGGGGTGGGTGGGCAGTAGGGACGGTGCTTGCGGGGGATGCCATGGCGGGACGCTGCCCGGCGCGCTCCTCCGATCGCCGGGATTGTTAACAGAATGTCACATCTTAGAAAATTGCAGTGCAGCGCATCGGTCGATCAAGGCGGGCAAAGCATCCCAGTTCCGCGCTACCGGGAAAGGAAAGACTCTCAGCCTCTCAGGTGCCCCCGACGTAGGGATTGCTTTTTCGTTCACGGCCAAAGGTGCTCTCGGGCCCGTGGCCGGGAATGAACACCGTCTGGTCGCCCATGGGCCACAGGCGCCCGGTGATGCTGTCGATCAGGTCCTGGTGGTTGCCCTGCGGAAAATCCGTGCGGCCGATGCTGCCCGCAAACAGCACATCGCCCACGAAGGCGCGATCAATCTGCGGCGCGTGGAAGACCACGTGGCCGGGCGTGTGCCCCGGGCAATGGCGCACGTGCAGCGTCTCGTTGCCGATCTGCACCGTGTCGCCGTCGGCCAGCCAGCGCGTGGGCGTGAAATGCTGCGCGGGCGGAAAGCCGAACATCGCGCTTTGCTGCGGCAGCGCATCGATCCAGAACTGGTCCCCGGGGTGCGGCCCCACGATGGGCAGCGACAGCCGCTCGGCCAACTCGCCCGTGCCGCCCGCATGGTCGATGTGGGCGTGGGTGAGCCAGATCTGGTCGAGCGTGAGGCCCAGGCGTGCGACCTCGGCGAGCAGCACGTCGAGGTCGCCGCCGGGGTCGACGATGGTGGCCTGGTTCGTGGCGTCGCACCAGAGGATGGAGCTGTTTTGCTGGAAGGCGGTGACGGGGACGGTGAGGTAGTGGAGCATGGGTGGAGATTTCTTTGGTCGATATTAGACATCGACCACGCCCCGGCCAGTGCCTGCCGTGTTCGCCTTAGCGGCTACAGCCTGCCGAACCGTTTCTCGAACCAACGGTCCAGCAACGCCTTTTCGTACCGCAACCGGTCACCGCTCGAATACCGGTTGCTGGGCACCATGAAGTTCAGGTCGCTGAGCAGTTCTTCGCCGCCGGACACGGGGGCGCTGTCATCGCGCACCAGGCTGTAGTGCAGCCTGATGCGCGGGCCCGTGATGTCGGTGACCACGCGCAGGTTCGAGCCGCCAACGCCCATGGGCGGGAAGTGGCCGGCCAGATCGATGTCCAGCACTTCGATCTTGAGGGTGTCGGTGGGCGCCAGGCCCTTCGTGGCCAGGCGCTGCAGGTGCTGCTCCACGTCGCGCAGCACCTGGGCGCGGTCGGGCTCGCTGGCCACGGGGTGGGCGTAGCTGGCATCGGTGTACTTTTCCGGCGCGGTGAACGTGACGCTGGCGGTGCCTGCGAACGCGGCCGTGGTGCTGGCGGCGATCAGGCAGGCGGTCATCAGCAGGTGGAAAGGGCGTTGTCGGTGCTGCAGCAGCATGGTGGGTTCCTCCATCGTGGTGAGTATGACGATGGATGGGGTCCTGCGTTCCCAGCGGGGGAATAGGGATGCGTGGCGGGCGCCGGTCCTCCTACCTCCGGCCACAAGATGGGGCTCTATGGGCCTGGCGTCGGGTGGGCCGGGCACAGAACCAAGCGGCATCGCATGCCCTGGAATGCCCGTCTTCGTTGCAGTGATGCAACAGTTCGATAATCACTTTGCTGCGAATTTTGTAGCAACCGTTCTCGCCTTGCGGCCGATTCGGGTTTTCCCGAACCGGCAGGCACGGGGCCGCTGGCGGGCTTTACAGAGCCCAACGTACCCGTTCAAAGGGTGCTAAATTAAAATGCGAATAATTGTCGTTATGATTTGTTTCATGAAGTAGAAACGGCTGCCCCTCGCGGTGCCCCGGGTTGTACGACCTCCCACCGTGATATCGCCCGGCCACGGCTGGGCTTTCGTTCGTCTTTTTGTATCTCTCTATCTCTGCCCACACCATGCCATCCTCGACCGCCCGTGCGCCCCGTCGTTTCACCCCCCATCCCCTGGCCCTGCTGGTGCGCCAATGCCTGGGCGCGGGCCTGGCCGTGGCCGCAGTGGGTGTGGCGGCGCAAACCAGCACCTCCGGCACCACGCTGGATGAAGTGAAGGTGCGCGAGCAGGCCGAGGCCATCGGTGGCCTGCAAAAGACCTACCACGGCGGTCAGTTTGCGCGCGGTGGTGACTTGGGCATCCTGGGCCGCACCGACCAGATGAACGTGCCCTTCAGCACCACCAACTACACCAACGAGCTGATCCAGAACCAGCAGGCCCTGACAGTGGCCGACGTGGTGATGAACGACGCATCGGTGCGCTCGCTGCAGGCGCGCGGCGGCTATGGCGACGACTTCCAGGTGCGCGGCCTCACGGTGTCCAACACCGATGTGAGCCTGAACGGTTTGTTCGGCCTGAGCCCCTCGACCCGCATTCCGCTGGAAATGATTGAGCGCGTGGAAGTGCTCAAAGGCCCCGGCGCCCTGACCAATGGCGTGGGCCCTGGCGGCAGCGTGGGCGGCAGCATCAACCTGGTGACCAAGCGCGCGGCCGATACGCCGTTGACGCGCCTGACCACCAGCTACATGGGCAAGGCCCAGTTCGGTGCCCACCTGGACGTGGGCCGCCGCTTCGGCGAAGACAACCAGTGGGGCGTGCGCGCCAACGCGCTGGTGCGCAATGGCGAAGGCAATGTGGACGGTGGCCGCCAGCGTGCCGACGTGGCAGCGCTGGGCGTGGACTACGCCGGCGGCCGCCTGCGCTGGTCACTGGACGCCTTCGCCACCGAGGGCAAGACCCAACAGTTCCGCCCCCAGACGGCCTTCCGCGCCGGCGTCACGCAGATGCCCGCGGCGCCGGACAACCGCACCAGCATCTACCCCGGCGCCAACCTGACGGACGACATGCGCACCGTGATGTCGCGCCTGGAGTACGACCTGAACGACAGCACCACCGTGTACGGTGGCGTGGGCTACACCCACAACACCAGTGAGCAGCACTTCCCGACCGCCGGGCTGCGCGTTGACGCTCTGGGCAACTTCACGGTGGCCAACGGCTACTACGACGCCTACAACAAGACGTCTTCGGCCGACGTGGGCCTGCGCACCAAGTTCCAGACCGGTGGCATCGGCCACACCGTGGCCCTGGCCACGAACTACCTGGACCAGGAGATCGGCTACTTCTACCAGCTGACCAGCACCTACGCCCCGTCCAACATCTACAACCCCGCGCCGCTGCCGACCATCAACTTCCCGCGTGGCAACCCCAGCAAGAGCAGCGAGCTCAAGCAGCACAGCCTGGCGCTGGCCGACACCATGTCGTTCGACAACGGCCGCTACCTGCTGACGCTGGGCGTGCGCGACCAGACCATCGAACAGGGCAGCTTCAACGTCAACACCGGCGCAGGCACCAGCTACTACAAGGCCAGTGCCGTGACGCCGCTGGCGGGTCTGGTGATCAAACCGACGAAGAACATCTCGGTCTACACCAACTACACCGCGGGCCTGACCCGTGGCGGCACGGCCGGGCCCGGCACGGCGAATGCGGGCGAGACGTTTGCGCCGCAAAAGTCCAAGCAGAACGAAGTGGGCGTGAAGATCGACTGGGGCCAACTGACCACCCAGGCC
The DNA here is from genome assembly GCF_034519795.1 of Acidovorax sp. Classification (GTDB taxonomy): domain Bacteria; phylum Pseudomonadota; class Gammaproteobacteria; order Burkholderiales; family Burkholderiaceae_C; genus Acidovorax. The sequence continues at coordinate 381,060 of NZ_JAXHOB010000014.1, read as the reverse complement.
GCCGTTTACCAGATCAAGCGCCCCAGCGCCCTGACCGACCCGGCCACCAACCGCTACAGCTTTGGCGGCGAGCAGCGCAACCGCGGCTTCGAGCTGACGGCCTACGGCGAAATCCAGCGCGGCCTGCGTGCCATGGCCAGCGCCTCGTTCAACAACGCCAAGCTCACGCGCACCGCCGGTGGCGTGAACCAGGGCAACGATGCGGCCGGCGTGCCGGACCGCACCTTCAACCTGGGCCTGGACTGGGATACGCCGCTGCAGGGCCTGAGCGTGAACGGCCGCGTGATCAACACCTCCGGCATGTACGCCGACGCCACCAACCGCCTGCGCGTGCCGGCCTGGACGCGCCTGGACATCGGTGCCCGCTACGCCACCAACGTGGCTGGCAAGCCCCTGGTGCTGCGTGCCAACCTGGAGAACGTGTCCGACAAGAACTACTGGGTCATCAGCAACTACGTGACCGTGGGCGCGCCCCGCACGCTGATGCTGTCGGCCGCCGTCGACTTCTGAGGTATGTGCATGACCGGAGTCTTGCCATGATGGCCGTGCTGCGCGGAGCCTGGCGCGCCGGGCCGCTGGTGTCGCGCATCGTTGCGGCCATCGGCGGCGGCTATGTGCTGGCGGCGCTGTTCAGCGTGGCCGTGCTGGCATTGCCCATGGCGCGGCCGCAGGCCGTGATCACGGGCATGCTGGCCAGCTTCGCCATCTATACGTGTGCGGTGATCTGGGTGTTTGCCGTGCGCAGCGCCTGGCGCGCCTGGGCCGGGCTGGTGGTGGCGGCCGTGCCGCTGCTGCTGGCCGCATGGACCGTGTGGTCCTCTGCAGGAGCTTCCCAATGACGACGAACAACAACGACGCAGCGCTGGACGAGCCCAAGGCGCCGGGCATTCGCCAGACCATGTCGGACCTGCACACCTGGGCCGGCCTGCTGTGTGGCTGGTTCCTGTATGCGATGTTTCTCACGGGTACCGTGAGCTACTTCAAGGACGAGATCTCGCAGTGGATGCGGCCCGAGCTGCCGCACCGCGCGGTGGTGCCCGATGCGGCCGAGTCGGCCCAGCGCATCGCCAACCAGCTCATCGCGCTGGTGCCCAATGCGCCGCAGTGGAGCATGCGCCTGCCCGACGAGCGCTACACCACGGTGGACAGCTTCTGGCGCCTGCCGCGCGGGCAGGGCCCGGCGCCCAACGGGCGCAACTTCGGCAGCGCCAACTTCGATCCGCTGACCGGCGAGAAAGTGGCATCGCGCGAGACGGTGGGGGGCGAGTTCTTCTACCGCTTCCACTTCCAGTTCCACTACATGCCCGTGCGGTGGGGGCGCTGGCTGGCGGGCTTTTGCGCCATGTTCATGCTGGTGGCCATCGTCAGCGGGGTCATCACGCACAAGAAGATCTTCACCGACTTCTTCACCTTCCGCTGGGGCAAGGGCCAGCGCTCGTGGCTGGATGCGCACAACGCGCTGTCGGTGTTCGGGCTGCCGTTCCACTTCATGATCACCTACACCGGCCTGATCACGCTGATGGCGCTGTACATGCCGTTCGGCGAGCAGGCGGCGTACAAGACACCGGCACAGCGCCAGGAGCTCACGGCGCAGCTCAGCGCCTTCATCCAGCCGCGCAAGGCCACGGGCCAGGCGGCGCCGCTGGCACCGGTGGACGACATGGTGCGCCAGGCCCAGGCGCGCTGGGGCGAGGGCAACGTGGGCCGGGTCACCGCCACCAATGCGGGCGACTCGGCCGCGCGTGTAAGCGTCACGCGCGGCGAGGAGGGCCGGGTCTCCATGAGCCCGCAGTACATGCTGTTCGATGGCGTGAGCGGCAAGCTGCTGGAGGTCAAGGAGGGCGTGGGCGTCGCAGCCGAAACGCGTGGCGTGCTGTACTCGCTGCACCTGGGCCGCTTTTCCGACCTGCACATGCGCTGGCTGTACTTCATCGTGAGCCTGGCGGGCACGGCCATGGTGGGCACGGGCCTGGTGATGTGGACCGTCAAGCGCCGCCGCAAGCTGGGTGACCCGGAGCGGCCGCACTTCGGCTTTCGCCTGGTGGAAAAGCTCAACATCGCCAGCATCGCGGGCCTGTCCATCGCCATGGCCGGCTTCCTCTGGGGCAACCGCTTGCTGCCGCAGGGCATGGCCGAGCGCACCGCCTGGGAGGTGCATGTGTTCTTCATCGTCTGGGCGCTGACGCTGGCGCATGCCATGCTGCGCCCCTCGCGCCGGGCGTGGATCGAGCAGTTCTGGGTCGGTGCGGCCGCGCTGGCCCTGCTGCCACTGGTCAGCGCACTGACCACCGAGCGGCCGCTGTGGCGCAGCCTGGCCGAAGGGGATTGGGTGTTCGCCGGCTTCGAGCTCATGCTCTGGGTGCTGGCGGGCCTGCATGTCTGGCTGGCGGTGCGCACGGCGCGCCACCAGGCGCCCATGCGCCGTGCGGCGCGCGCGGCCTCCAACGTGCCCGCCGGCGCAGCCATGGCCAAGGAAGGTGCCTGATGGTCCACGCAGCCACCTTCCTGGTTTGCCTCGTCGCGTTCGCGGCGCTGGCGCTGGGCACCGAGCGCCAGCAGGACGACCTGTTCGGACAGCCGCTGGCGCCACGCACCACCTGGCTGTGGCGCCTGCTGGGCTGGGGCGCCTTGGCCCTGGCGCTGGCCATCATCGTGCAGGCGCAGGGCTGGGGCATGGGGCTGGTGAGCTACAGCGGCCACACCAGCCTGGCGGCCGGCATCGTGCTGGGCGCGCTGATCGTGCGCAGCCGCACGCGCGACCGCCGCTGACGCAAGCGTTCAGCGGCGAGCCGCCGCTTCGGCCCGTCGGCGCGCGCGCAGCATGAGTGCCTGGGCTGCGTAGCCGATGGCAAAGATCCCGAGCCACGCGAGCAGCGCGCCGCGCACCAGGGGCGAGTCCGGTCCGGATGCCAGCGGCTGTGCGGGCGGCAGGCGCGTCAGCGTTTCGTTGATGCCAGGCACCAGCAGCAGGAAGACACTGAACGACCATCCCAAGGTCGCCAGGTAGGCACTGGCCCGTCCGAGGAACGGGAGTTTCGGTGCCAGCCAGGCGCTGAAGACCGCGAGCAGCGCCAGGATGCCCAGCGCATGCCCGGCGTTGAACCCACCGGTGCTTGACAGGCCGAAGGCCGTGAGCACCGAGAGCACCAGGCCGACCAGGTACACGCGGCCAGAGCGGTTACCTGGATCGATGCCGCCGAAGCGGGCAAAGCTGTAGAGCGCCGCGCCCAGCGGCACGAGGCTGACGGCGGTGTGGGCGATGCCGAGGAGGGAGAGGGGATTGGGCATGGAAAAGGATCTCGTGGGGGTGGGGCTCTTGCTGACAGGGGCAGTCTAGGATTGCGCGCCACGGGCGGGGGTGACAAGTGCATGACAAAGCTGTCATCCAGCGCCCGCTGCGCGCCTTTGCCCCAGAATCACCCGCATGAAGATCCTGGTCATCGAGGACGACCCCAAGACGGGCGACTACCTGAAGAAGGGCCTGCGCGAGAGCGGCTACAGCGTCGACCTGTCCCGCACGGGCACCGACGGTCTGCAGATGGCGCTGGGCGGGGCCTACGACCTGGTGGTGCTCGACGTGAGCCTGCCGGGCATCGATGGTTGGCAGATCATGCCGGCGTTGCGCGAGAAGGGCGACATGCGCGTGCTGTTCCTCACGGCGCGCGACCAGTTGAGCGACCGCATCCGCGGACTCGAGCTGGGGGCAGACGACTACCTCGTGAAGCCGTTCTCCTTCACCGAACTGGTGCTGCGCATACGCACCTTGCTGCGGCGCGGACCTGCGCGTGAAGCCGACGTGTACGAGGTGGCCGGCCTGCGCCTGGATGTGCTGCGGCGCAAGGTCACCCGCGAAGGCGCGGAGATCGCGCTGACGAACAAGGAGTTCTTGCTGCTGCACCTGCTGGTGAAGCGGCAGGGCGAGGCGTTGCCCAGAACGCTGATCGCCTCCGAGGTCTGGAACATGAACTTCGACAGCGACACCAATGTGGTCGACGTCGCGGTCAAGCGCCTGCGTGCCAAGGTCGACAAGCCATTCGCCAGGCCGCTGATCCATACCGTGCGCAATGTCGGCTACTCCTTTGGCGACCCGCCCTCGGACCCGCCCGGGAGCGGAGAATGACGGGTGCGCGCTGGCTTCCCCGCTCGCTGGCGGTTCGCGTGACCCTGCTGTGCGGGTTGATCGCGGTGTCGGTCACCGGCATGCTCGGGGGCAATTACTTCTTCGCTGCGCGCAGCGCCATCCTCGCCCACGCCGACGAGCAGCTGGTCATGCGGGTGGAGCGGCTGCGCCGCCTGCTGGGCGGTGTGCGCACCGTGCAGGAGCTGCGCGACCAGACGATGCTGCTCGAGGCCTTGTCGGGCAATTCAGGAGATGTCTTTGTGGTGCGCCGCGCGGACGCGGCTGCGCTGGTCGAAGTCAATCCAGGCCAGGTGGCGCCGCCGGCGTGCGCCGTACCCGCCGCCTTGGACAGGGCAGTGGCTCGGGGGGATGTGTGCCACAGCGATGCACCGGGCATACCCCGCATGCATTGGGCCGCGGGCGCTGCCCGCTCGGGCCACGATGGGCAGATGGTCGAGGTGTTGGCGGGGCATGCCCTGGTCAGCGAGATGCAGATGATCCGGCGCAGCCGCGACCAGGTGCTGTTCAGCACTTTCCTGGCCGTGCTCGCCTGCTCGCTGCTGGTCTACTGGGTGCTGCGCCATGGCCTCAGGCCCCTGCACCGGGTGGCGGCGCAGGCCTCGCTGATCGAACCGCTCAACCTGGCGATCCGCCTGCCCGAGCACGATGCGCCGCTGGAGCTGCAGCAGATGGTGGCGGTGTTCAATGCCATGCTGGACCGCATCGCCACCGGCTATGGCCGGCTGTCGCAGTTCTCTGCCGATCTGGCGCACGAGATCCGCACACCGGTCGGTGCCTTGATCGGGCAGACGCAGGTGGCGCTTAACCGCACGCGCAGCCCCGAGGAATACCAGCAGGTGCTCGAATCCAACCTGGAGGAATTGAACCGCCTGCGCCGCATCGTCGATGACATCCTGTTCCTCGCCCAGGCCGACCATGCCACGCTGCAGATCGAGCGCATGCCGATGGACATGGCGGCCGAACTGCAGCGCATTGCCGACTACTTCGAGGGCCCGGCCGACGAAGCGGGCCTGCGCTTTTCCGTGCAGGCCAGTGGCATGGCGCAGGTGAACCCGCCGCTCGCCCTGCGCGCGTTGCACAACCTGGTGGTCAATGCCGTGCGCTACGGCACGCCCGGGACCGTGGTGCGCCTGACCGCCGTCGAAGAGGAGGGTGCGTCGACGATGGTGGTGGAGAACCAGGGCCTGCCGATTCCGCCCGCGCAGATGGAGCGGCTGTTCGACCGCTTCTACCGGGCCGAGGCCGTGCACCACCGCCCCGCCGAGTCCAGCGGGCTGGGCCTGGCGATCATGAAGGCCATCATGGACCTGCATGGGGGCGAGGTGCGGGCCTCGTGCCCGGCGCCGGGCACGATCCGGTTCGAGCTGCGGTTTCCGCGCTGAACAGGATCAGAGCGTGAAGTCGTAGCCGATGGTGATCGGCGCGTGGTCCGAGAACTTCACGTCCTTGTAGATGGTCTCGGTGCGTGCCAGCGCCGCCATCGCCGGGGTGGCCAGGTGGTAGTCCAGGCGCCAGCCCACGTTGTTGGCATAGGCCTGCCCGCGGTTGCTCCACCATGTGTAGGCCGTCTCGGTGGCCGTGGGTTGTAACTGACGGTAAACGTCGATCAGGCCGCCGCCTTCATCAGTTGTGTGCAACAACTTTGTCATCCAGGCCCGCTCTTCGGGCAGGAAGCCGCTGTTCTTTTGGTTGCTGCGCCAGTTCTTGAGGTCGATCTGCTGGTGCGCGATGTTGATGTCGCCGCACAGGATGAGCTCGCGCCCCTGCTTGAGCTGCATGAGGTGCGGGTGGAATTCCGCGAGGAAGCGGTACTTGGCGAGCTGGCGCTCCTCCCCCGACGAGCCGCTCGGGAAGTAGGCGCTGATGATGGACAGCTTGCGCTTGGGGGTGTCAAAGCGCAGCTCGAGGTAGCGGCCTTCGGCGTCGAATTCGGCCGAGCCGTAGCCCACGATGACGTCGCTGGGCAGGTGGCGGGTGTAGATGCCCACGCCCGAATAGCCCTTTTTCTGCGCGTAGTGGAAGTGGCCGTCCATCTCGGCCAGGCGCTCGAAGCGCGTGGCGATGTCGGCGGCCTGCGCCTTGACTTCCTGCACGCAAATACAATCTGGCCGTGTGGCAGCCATCCAGCTTTCCACCCCCTTGGTGGTCGCCGAACGGATGCCATTGAGGTTGAGGCTGGTCAAATTGAACAAGGAATTTCCCATGGTAGATGTAGGTAGCCAGGGCCCGGATCAGGGCCAGCTGGCGCAGGACTTTGTACGGTTCGCCGTCGAATCGGGCGTGCTGCGCTTCGGGGAGTTCAAGACCAAGGCCGGGCGCCTGAGCCCCTATTTCTTCAACGCCGGCCTGTTCGACGACGGCAGCAAGATGGGGCGCCTGGCCGAATTCTATGCAAAAGCCCTGATCGCCAGCGGCATCGAGTTCGACATGGTGTTCGGGCCGGCCTACAAGGGCATCCCGCTGGCTGCGACCGTGGCGGTGGAGCTGGCGCGCCAGGGGCGCAACGTGCCCTTCGCCTACAACCGCAAGGAAGCCAAGGACCATGGCGAAGGTGGCACGCTGGTAGGGGCGCCGCTCCAGGGCCGGGTGCTGATCGTGGACGACGTGATGTCGGCCGGCACCGCAGCGCGCGAGTCGATCGCCCTCATCCAGGCGGCAGGCGCCACCCCCCATGCGGTGGCCATTGCGCTGGACCGGCAGGAGAAAGCCACCGAAAATGGACTGGACGTGGAGCACAGTGCAGTGCAGTATGTGCGCCAGCAGCTGGGCATGAAGGTTTGTACTATCGCCAGGCTGGCAGACTTATTGCTGTACCTATCGCAAACAGGGGGGGCGGAGATGCGCGCCCATCACGAACGGGTTTCGGCCTACCGCGAGCGGTATGGGGTGAACGAAGGGTAACCAGTTGCACAAGACGGCGTGGCTCATTGGCGAGTTGGCATTGGCAGGCCTGGCCACGGCGTCCGCGTGGGCGCAGCAGACGGGACCGGTGGGCAGCATCTATACCTGCGTGGACCGCAACGGGCGCAGGCTCACGGCGGACCGGCCAATTGCCGAATGTGCGGACCGCGAGCAGCGTGAGCTCGCCCCTTCGGGCATGGTGCGGCGCCATTTGGGCCCTGTGCTCTCCGAGCAGGAGCGTGCGGTGGTCGAGGCGCGCCAGCGCAAGGAGGCCGAGGAGCGTGCCCGGGCCCTGGACGAGCGCCGCCGCGAGCGGGCATTGACGGCGCGCTACCCCGACAAGGCAGCCCACGACGTGGAGCGCAAGGCCGCCATCCAGATGGTCGATGACGTGGCCGCCACGGCAGAAAAGCGCATTGTCGAGTTGCGCCAGCAGCGCAAGACCATGGACACCGAGATGGAGTTCTACAAGAAGGACCCCAGCAAGGCGCCGATGGTGCTGCGCACGCGGATCGCCGAGAACGAAGACAGCATTGCCGAGCAGCAGCGCTTCATCGCCGGCCAAGGCGACGAGAAGCGCCGGGTGCACCAGCGCTTCGATGCGGAACTGGCGCACCTGCGCAGGCTCTGGGATGAGCAGCGGGGCGTTGCAGTGCCCGGCGCTGCCACCCCGGCATCGGCCGGCGGTTCACGCTGAACCGCGACCTCTCGACGGGGAAGCCTGCGGCAAACACCTTCCAGGGGGTGGAAGGTGCCTGCAGGACCGTGTCAGCCTGACAGCTTTGCGCGCAGCAGGTCGTTGACCTGTTGCGGGTTGGCCTTGCCCTTGCTCGCCTTCATGATCTGACCCACCAGTGCGTTGAAGGCCTTGTCCTTGCCGGCGCGGAACTGGGCCACGTTGTCGGCATTGGCGGCGATCACCTCGTCGATGATGCCCTCCAGCGCACCCGTGTCGTTCATCTGCTTGAGGCCCTTGGCCTCGATGACGGCGTCCACGTCGCTGGATTCACCGGTCCACAGTGCTTCGAACACCTGCTTGGCGGCGTTGTTGGACACCGTGCCGTCGGCGATGCGGCCGATCAGCGCGCCCAGCTGGGCGGCCGATACGGGCGATGCGTCGAGCGCCAAGTCGCCCGCGTTCAGGCGGCGCGAGACCTCGCCCATGATCCAGTTGCTGGCCAGCTTGGGCTGCTTGCTGGCCTGGGCCGCGGCCTCGAAGTAGGCCGCCATGGCCTTGCTCTGGGTCAGGGTGGTCGCGTCGTACTCGGGCAGGCCATAGTCGGCCACGAAGCGCGCGGCCATGGCGCGCGGCAGCTCGGTCATGAGGGCGCGCTGCTCGTCCACCCACTCGCGCGAGATCTGCAGCGGTGGCAGGTCCGGGTCGGGGAAGTAGCGGTAGTCGGCCGCGTCTTCCTTGGTGCGCATGGCGCGCGTCTCGCCCGTATCGGGGTCGAACAGCACCGTGGCCTGCTGGATCTCGCGTCCATCTTCGATTTCCTCGATCTGCCAGCGGATCTCGTAGTCGATGGCCTGCTGCATGAACTTGAAGCTGTTCAGGTTCTTGATCTCGCGGCGCGTGCCCAGCGGGCCGCCGGGCCTGCGCACCGAGACGTTGGCATCGCAGCGGAACGAGCCCTCCTGCATGTTGCCGTCGCAGATGCCGATCCAGGTCACGATCTTGTGCAGCTCGCGCGCGTAGGCCACGGCCTCTTCGCTGGAGCGCATGTCGGGCTCGGTCACGATTTCCAGCAGCGGCGTGCCGGCGCGGTTCAGGTCGATGCCGCTCTGGCCGATGAAGTCCTCGTGCAGCGACTTGCCCGCGTCCTCTTCGAGGTGGGCGCGCACCAGGCGCACGGTCTTCTTCTCGTCGCCCAGGAAGAACTGCACCTCGCCACCCTGTACCACCGGGATCTCGAACTGGCTGATCTGATAGCCCTTGGGCAGGTCGGGGTAGAAGTAGTTTTTGCGCGCGAAGATGCTCTCGGGCGCGATGTGCGAGCCCAGCGCCAGGCCGAGCTTTATGGCGCATTCCACGGCCGCACGGTTCATCACCGGCAGCGTGCCGGGCAGGGCCAGGTCCACGGCGCAGGCCTGGGTGTTGGGCTCGGCGCCGAAGGCCGTGGCTGCACGGCTGAAGATCTTGCTCTGTGTGGCGAGCTGGGTGTGGGTTTCGAAGCCGATCACGACCTCGTAGCCGTGGATCAATTTGCTTGCTGTCGTCGTCGTCATGTCACAGACCTCCGGGTTGGCGGAGGTGAAAGTCGGTGGCCTGCTGCAGCCGGTGCGCTGCGTTGAGCAGGCGCGCTTCCTGGAAGTAGTTGCCGATGAGCTGCAGGCCCACGGGCATGCCGCCTTCGCCAAAGCCTGCGGGCACGCTCATGCCGGGCAGGCCGGCTAGCGAGCCGGGCAGGGTGAAGATGTCGGCCAGGTAGTCGGCCAGCGGGTCGGCGCCATGCTCGCCGAGCTTCCAGGCCACGGTGGGGGCCACCGGGCCGGCGATCACGTCGCACTGCGTGAAGGCCTGCTGGAAGTCATCGGCGATCATGCGGCGGATCTTCTGCGCCTTGAGGTAGTAGGCGTCATAGTAGCCATGCGAGAGCACGTAGGCGCCGATCATGATGCGGCGCTTGACCTCGTCGCCAAAGCCTTCGGCGCGGGTCTTCTTGTACATGTCCACCAGGTCGGTGTAGTCCTTGGCGCGGTGGCCGAACTTCACGCCGTCGAAGCGGCTCAGGTTGGACGAGGCCTCGGCCGGCGCGATGATGTAGTACACCGGGATCGACAGCTCCGTACGCGGCAGGCTGATGGGCACCAGCTTGGCGCCGAGCTTCTCGTATTCCTTGAGCGCGCCGTCCACGGCGGCGCGCACGTCGGGCGCCAGGCCCGCGCCGAAGAATTCGGCCGGGATGCCGATGCGCAGGCCGTCGATGGAGTCGTTCAGCGAGCGGCCGAAGTCCTCGGCCGGCATGTCGATCGAGGTCGAGTCGCGGTCCAGGTCGGGGCCGCACATGGTCGACAGCAGCAGCGCGCAGTCCTCGGCCGTGCGGGCCATGGGGCCGGCCTGGTCGAGGCTCGAGGCGAAGGCGATCATGCCGTAGCGCGAGGCGCGGCCGTAGGTGGGCTTGATGCCGGTGATGCCGCAGAACGAGGCCGGCTGGCGGATGGAGCCGCCGGTGTCGGTGCCGGTCACGGCCGGCGCCAGGCGCGCGGCCACGGCCACCGCGCTGCCGCCCGAGGAGCCGCCGGGGATGCGCGCGGTGTCCCAGGGATTGCGCACCGGGGCGGGCGCGTCGAAGCCGACGGGGACCACGGCCGAGTTCTCGTTGGCCGAGCCCATGGCGAACTCGTCGCAGTTGAGCTTGCCCAGGGTCACGGCGCCGGCCTCGGCCAGCTTGCGCACCACGGTGGCGTCAAAGGGCGACTGGTAGCCCGCCAGCATTTTCGAGCCGGCGGTGCTGGGGAAGTCGCGCGTGACGAAAATGTCCTTGTGCGCCAGGGGCACGCCTTCGAGCGTGCCTGCCATGCCCGCGGCGATGCGCGCATCGGCCGCGCGTGCCTGGGCCAGCGTGACGTCTTCATTGACCGCCACATAGGCGCCCAGCGACTGGTGGCTCTTGGCGCGCGCCAGGAAATGCTGGGCCGCCTCCACGGCGGACACCTGGCGCTCGCGCAGTTGGGTGGCCAGGGCGGTGACCGTCAGGTCGTGCAGGTCTGTTATTTGCTTGTTCATGCCTGCCTCACTCGATCACTTTGGGCACGAGGAACAGGCCACGCTCCACCGCAGGGGCACTGCGCTGGTTGGCTTCGCGCTGGTTCGGTTCGCTGGCCACGTCGTCGCGCAGGCGCAGGGCGACTTCCCGGATGGCTGCCACGGGGTGGGCCAGGGGGGTCAAGTCCCCGGTATCCACAGCGCGCATCTGCTCCACGATGTCGAAAAAGCCGTTGAGTTGTGTGAGCATGCGCTCACTTTCGCTCGCGCTCAGTTCCAGTCGTGCCAGGTTGGCGATTCGACCGATGTCCAGGGATGTCAGTGCCATAGGGAAAAAATTCGGGAGAAACCAGATGTAAAGCTGAAATGGGGGGGGAGGCCAGGGGAGTTATTCACAGGGGATAGGGTATTATCCCGGCTTTGCCGCAATACCCTCCCTCATGCCGGTCATTGTGCGAAAAAAGCGAAATTTGACCCCGTAAACCCGGCGATGGCAGGCCGATGCGCACGCCATGCCTGAGAGGATTCTTGAATGTTCGGAGCTTTCCGTCGGTACTTCTCCACCGACCTTGCCATTGATCTTGGCACAGCCAACACCCTGATATTCGCCCGCGACAAAGGCATTGTGCTCGATGAGCCCTCTGTCGTCGCCATCCGCCACGAAGGTGGACCCCACGGAAAGAAAGTCATCCAGGCCGTAGGCCATGAAGCCAAGGCCATGCTGGGCAAGGTGCCCGGCAACATCGAAGCCATCCGGCCCATGAAGGACGGCGTGATCGCCGACTTCGTGATCACCGAGCAGATGATCAAGCAGTTCATCAAGATGGTGCACCCGCGCACGCTGTTCACCCCCAGCCCGCGCATCATCATCTGCGTGCCCTGCGGTTCCACCCAGGTCGAGCGCCGCGCCATCAAGGACGCGGCTGAAGCCGCCGGCGCCACCGCCGTCTACCTGATCGAGGAGCCCATGGCTGCCGGCATCGGCGCCGGGCTGCCGGTCTCCGAGGCCAGTGGCTCGATGGTCGTGGACATCGGCGGCGGCACCACCGAGGTGGGCGTGATCTCGCTGGGCGGCATGGTCTACAAGGGCAGTGTGCGCGTGGGCGGCGACAAGTTCGACGAAGCCATCATCAGCTACATCCGCCGCAACTACGGCATGCTGATCGGTGAGCCCACGGCCGAATCCATCAAGAAGAACATCGGTTCGGCCTTCCCCGGCTCCGAAGTGCGCGAGATGGAAGTCAAGGGCCGCAACCTCAGCGAAGGCGTGCCGCGCAGCTTCACCATCTCCAGCAACGAAGTGCTGGAGGCGCTGACCGATCCGCTCAACCAGATCGTCTCGGCCGTCAAGAACGCCCTGGAACAGACCCCGCCCGAACTCGGTGCCGACATTGCCGACCGCGGCATGATGCTGACCGGCGGCGGCGCGCTGCTGCGCGACCTCGATCGCCTGCTGGCCGAGGAAACCGGCCTGCCGGTGCTGGTGGCCGAAGACCCGCTGACCTGTGTGGTGCGCGGCTGCGGCATTGCGCTGGAACGCATGGACCGCCAGGGCAGCATCTTTACAAGCGAGTAAGTTCCCCGTGCCTGCGCGCTGCGCAGGCACCCATCGCGCTGAAATGGCATGACCGCAACCGCACCGATGCTTTTTGAGCCGTGCCCCTGGCCGCCGTGTTCGCACGCGTTGCAGATCCGACGTTGAGCGCCATGCCCCTGGGAACCCTGGAGCGCAGTGCGCCTCCCTTCTTCAAGCAGGGCCCTTCGGCCTTGTCCCGGCTGGCGCTGTACAGCGCGCTGGCCCTGTTCCTCATGGTGGCGGACGTGCGCTTCAAGCTGACCGGCCCGTTCCGCCAGGCCGTGTCCACCGTGCTCTACCCCGTGCAGTGGCTCATGCTGCAGCCGGTGGAGTTCGCCGGGCGCGGTGCCGGCTACTTCCAGAACCTGCAGACGGCGCAGCAGGACGCCGACAGCGCGCGCAGCAAGATGGCGCAGATGTCGCAGCGCGCAAGCCAGGCCGAGCAACTGCTGCTGGAAAACGAGCGCCTGCGCAAGCTGCTCACGCTGCGCGAGCGGCTGGACACGCCGGCCCAGGCGGCCGAAGTCATCTACGACACCGCCGACCCCTACACCCGCCGCGTGGTGGTGGACAAGGGCCACATGGCCGGCGTGGAGCTCGGCTCGCCCGTGCTCGACGAGGCCGGCGTGCTGGGCCAGGTCACGCGGGTGTTCCCGTTGCTCGCCGAGGTGACGCTGCTGATCGACCGCGACCAGGCCATTCCCGTGCTCAACATCCGCACCGGTGCGCGCGGCGTAGCCTACGGCGATCCGGTGGCGGGCAACAGCGGTGGCATGGAGCTGCGCTTCATGCCCGCCAACGCCGACGTGCGCGAAGGCGACCTGCTGACCACCAGCGGCGTCGACGGGCTGTACCCCTCGGGCCTGCCCGTGGCCAAGGTCGTGCGCGTGGAGCGCCGGGCCGACTCGGCCTTTGCGCGCATCTACTGCGAACCGCTGGCCCAGGTGCAGGGCGCACGCCATGTGATGCTGCTCAAGCCGCTGGCAGGCCATATCCCGGAGCGGCCCGAGCCGGCACCGGCGCCCACCGCGGGCAAGAAGGGGCGCCACAAATGATCATGCCGCGTGGCCAGCCGCTGCTGCTGCCCGTCAATCCGGTCTTCATCGCCGCCAGCCTCGCAGTGGGGCTGGCCATCAACATGCTGCCCCTGGGGCGCGTGGTCTGGACGCCCGACCTGCTGATGCTGCTGATCGTGTTCTGGAGCGTGCACCAGCCGCTGCGCATCGGCATGGGCACGGCTTTCCTGCTGGGCCTGTGCATGGATGTGCAGCAGTCCGCACTGCTGGGCCAGCATGCGCTGTCCTACGCGGTGCTGGCCTTCGGCGCCATCGCCATCCACCGGCGCCTGCTGTGGTTCAGCGTGCCCTCGCAGGCGCTGCAGGTGCTGCCGCTGTTCCTGATCGCGCATTCCATCGAGTTGCTGGTGCGCGTGGTGTCGGGCGGCATCTTCCCCGGCCTGTGGGTCTTCGTGGCGCCGGTGCTGGAGGCGCTGCTCTGGCCCCTGGCCAGCTGGGTGCTGCTGGCGCCGCAGCGCCGCCCGCCCGACCGCGACCAGAATCGCCCGCTATGAGGCCGGTGTGGAACCTCCAGCGAGCTGCTTGCGCCTGCCGCACGGCGGTGGGGAGAGCGCAACATGACTGAACTGCGCAACGCCGAAGCGGATTCCTCGCGTTTTCGCGCGCGCATCTTCACCGTTGCCTTCGTGGTGCTGCTGGCCTTCGGCCTGCTGGTCTCACGCCTGGTGTACCTGCAGGTGGTGCGCCACGACGATCTGGCTGCACAGGCCGAAAGCAACCGCACGGCCGTGGTGCCCATCGTGCCCAACCGCGGCCAGATCCTGGACCGCAACGGCGTGGTGCTGGCCACCAACTATGCGGCCTACACGCTGGAGATCACGCCATCGCGCGTGGCCAGCCTGGAGGAGACCATCGAGGCCCTGTCCAAGGTGGTGGACATCCAGCAACGCGACCGGCGGCGCTTCAAGCGCCTGCTGGAGGAGTCGCGCAACTTCGAATCCCTGCCGATCCGCACGCGCCTGAGCGACCAGGAGGTGGCGCGCTTTTCCGCGCAGCGCTACCGCTTCCCCGGCGTGGACATCAAGGCCCGGCTGTTTCGCAACTACCCCCTGGGTGAGGTGGGCGCCCATGCCATCGGCTACATCGGCCGCATCAACCAGACGGAGAAGGCGCGCATCCAGGATTCGGAGGACGAGGCCAACTACCGCGGTACCGAGTACATCGGCAAGCTCGGCGTGGAGCAGAGCTTCGAGGGCATGTTGCACGGACTGACCGGCGTGGAGCGCATGGAGACCTCGGCCGGCGGGCATGCCGTGCGCCGCCTGGCCAGCCACCCGGCGACACCGGGCAACACGGTGATGCTGTCGCTGGACATCAAGCTGCAAAAGCTGGTGGAGGACATGTTCGGCGACCGGCGCGGCGCGCTGGTGGCCATCGACCCGCGCAACGGCGAGGTGCTGGCGCTGGTGAGCAAGCCCACGTTCGACCCCAACCTCTTTGTGGAAGGCATCGACAGCGAGAGCTGGCAGACGCTCAACGAATCCATCGACAAGCCGCTGCTCAACCGCGCCCTGCGCGGCACCTACCCTCCGGGCTCGACCTACAAGCCCTTCATGGCGCTGGCCGCACTGCAGCTGGGCAAGCGTTCGCCGAGCATGGTGGTCAACGACCCGGGTTTCTACACCTTTGGCGGCCACACCTTCCGCAGCCACGAAGGCGGCCTGGGCGGGGTGGACATGCACCGCGCCATCCAGTTCTCGAGCAACACCTACTTCTACTCGCTGGCCGTGGAGATGGGGGTCGACGCCATCCATGATTTCATGAAGCCGCTGGGCCTGGGCCAGACCACGGGGATCGATCTCAACGGCGAGGTGCGCGGCGTGCTGCCCAGCACCACCTGGAAGCGCAATGCCTACAAGCGCCCCGAGATGAAGCGCTGGTACCCCGGCGAGACGGTGTCCCTGGGCATCGGCCAGGGCTACAACAACTTCACCATGCTCCAGCTGGCGCAGGCCGAGGCCATACTGGCCAATGGCGGCACGCGCTACGCGCCCCACCTCATCAAGGCCGTTCGCGACACGGTGACCGGCACGGTGACGCCGGTGGTGCAACCCCCGGGCGAGGACCTCGGCTACCTGCCCAAGAACGTGGAGGTCGTGCGCAATGCGCTGGTGGCTGTGAACAAGGGCGGTACGGGCACGCGCATCTTTGCCGGCGCGCCCTACACCTCCGCCGGTAAGACCGGGACTGCACAGGCCATGAGCCTGGGCCAGAACGTGCGCTACAACGCCAAGCTGCTCGAGGAGCACCAGCGCGACCACTCGCTGTTCGCGGCCTTCGCGCCGGCGGAGGAGCCCACGATCGCCCTGGCCGTCATCGTGGAGAACGCCGGCTTCGGTGCGGCGGCTGCAGGACCCATCGCCCGGCGCGTGTTCGACTACTGGCTGCAGGGCGAGTACCCGAACGAGGAGGACCTGGCCGCCGTGCGCAAGGGCCTTGCTGCGGCACCCATTGGCAAGCCGCGCCTGGCGGCCGATGTGCCCGTCAGCCCGGCGGCACCTTGAGCCTCGTCAGGCCTTGGCGCCCCGTACCGGCGGCGCTAGCTGGCTGAACACCAGCGCAGCGACGATCAAGGTCGCGCCGCACAATCCCGCCCAGCCGAGCCGCTCGCCCAGCAGGGCCCAGGCCGTGAGCGCGGCGAACACGGGCTCCAACCCGAAGACGATGGCGCTGCGCATGGCGTCCACGCGCTGCTGGCCCCAGGCCTGCAGGGTGACCACCACCACGCTGGCCAGCAGGCCCAGGTAGACCACGGCCACCCAGGCATCGGCGGGCAGGCGGCCGGCGGCCAGGGGCAGCCAGTCCATGCCGCCGCCGCGCGCGAGCAGCAACAGCGTGGAGGCCAGCGCCATCACCAGGGCCTGCGCCGCCGCCATGCGCGTGGCACGCAGCGGGTGGGCCGCGGTGCGCCGGGCGCATTCCTCCAGCGCCAGGATGTACAGGGCATAGAACACGGTGCTGGCCAGCGTCAGCGTATCGCCCAGGTTCCAGGGTTCGTTCTCGTGGAACATCAGCGCCATGCCCGCGCAGGCCATGGCGCAGGCGGCCCACAGGCGCCAGCCGTAGCGCCGGCCCATCAGCACCATCGCGATCAGCGGCACCATCAGCACGTTCAGGCCGGTCACGAAGGCATTGCGGTTGCTGCTGGTGCGTGCAAGCCCTTCGATCTGCAGCCAGAACGCGAGGAACAGCAGCAGGCCCAGCGCGCAGCCCCAGCGGCGCTCATGGCGCAGCATGCCGCGCCACAGCGGCGCGAGCACCGCCAGGGCGATCACGAAGCGCAGCCAGATGATCTGCAGCGCATCGAGCTGGGCGGACAGCAGCTTCATGGCAGGGAAGGTGGTGCCCCACACCATGGTCACGACCAACAGGGCCAGCAGGCCGAAACGTTCAGTGCGCATGGGATCGGGATTCGGTCAGCCGCAGGGCACTGCCTGTCCAGGGCCATGCCCATGGACCCGGCAGGCTGCGTGGATCAGGCGCTCATGCGGCCGATGAAGGCGCGGATGCGGTCGTTGGCGGGGTTGCTGAAGAACTCGGCAGGCGGGGCGTCGTGGGCGATGCAGCCCTGGTCGAAGAACATGACGCGGTCGGACACCTCGCGCGCAAATCCCATCTCGTGGGTCACCACGATCATGGTCATGCCGCCACGGGCCAGCTCACGCATCACGTCGAGCACCTCCTGCACCATTTCCGGGTCCAGGGCCGACGTGGGTTCGTCGAACAGCATCACCTTGGGCTGCATGGCCAGCGCGCGCGCGATGGCCACGCGCTGCTGCTGTCCGCCCGACAGCTGCCAGGGATACTTGTGCGCATGGTCCTGCATGCCCACGCGGCGCAGCAGGGCCATGGCCTGCTCGTTGGCCTGGGCGCGCGGCGTGCGGCGGATGCGGCGCGGCGCCAGCGTCACGTTGTCCAGCACGCTCATGTGGCCGAACAGATTGAACTGCTGGAACACCATGCCGACCTCGCTGCGCTGGCGTTGCAGCGTGGCGGCGTCGTCGGTCACTTCCAGTCCGTCGATGGTGATGCGACCCGAGTCGTGGGGCTCCAGCCGGTTGATGGCGCGCAGCAATGTGCTCTTGCCGGAACCGGATGCCCCGATGATCACGGTGACTTCCCCGGTATTGAACACCGTGGACACATCCCGCAGCACCTGGTGGGAACCGAACGACTTGCATACGCGGCTCGCCACGATGAAGGGTTTGGGCTGGCTCATTGGTTGCGCCCCTCGACATCGAAGCGGTATTCGATGGCGTTCGAGATCTGTGTCACCAGCGTGGTGAGCAGCAGGTAGGTGATGGCCACGGTCGAAAGTGTGGCAATGGGCTGGAACGTGGCCGACTGGATGCGGTTGCCCACGTTGGTCAGTTCCACCACGCCGATGGCATAGGCCAGCGACGAGTCCTTGAGCAGCGCCACGAAGTTGCTCACCAGCGGTGGCAGCGAGATCTTGAAGGCCTGCGGGAACACCACGTCCATGAACACATGGGTGCGCCCCAGGCCCAGAGCCCTGGCCGCCTCGGTCTGACCGCGCGGCACGGCCAGCAATCCGGCGCGGATGGCTTCGGAGTTGTAGGCACCCACGTTCAGGCCCAGGGCCAGCACTGCAGAGGCGAAGTCGGGCAGGTTCAGGCCCGGCACCAGCACCGGCAGCGCAAAGTACACAAACAGGATCTGCACCAGGAGCGGAGTGCCGCGGATGACCCAGATGTAAAAGCGTGCCACCCAGCGCACGACAGTCCAGCGCGAGGTGCGCGCCAGTGCTGCGCCGGTGCCCAGCACCAGGCCCAGGCTGCCGCTGATCAGCGTCAGCCACAGGGTGGTGCGGGCACCGTCAGAGAAGGCCTGGGCGTTGGAGCCGATAGGCTCGGGCAGGAACGAGAGCAACTGGCCCAGCAGCGCCAGCGCCACCACCATCAGGACGACGGCACAGATGAGCGTGGCGTTGCTGCGCTGCTGGCGAGTCCAGCGCGCGGGCCAAAAGGCTGTAAGCATGAGAACCCCGGGTCAGAACAAGAGGGGGCTCAGTTCGGGCAGCGAACGTCTTCTTTGAAGTACTTCTTGGAAACCGTTGCATAGCTGCCATCGGCCATGACTTCACCCAGGGCCTTGTTCCAGGCGGCAGCCAGTGAGCTGTTGTCCTTGGCAACGGCGGCGGCAATGCGTTCGATGAACAGCATTTCGCCGAGCTTGAGGCCGGCACCCGGGTTCTTCTCCACCACTTCCTTGGCCACGAAGCGGTCGGTCACCCAGGCGTCCACGCGGCGCGAGCTCAGGGCGCTGCGGGCGTCCACATCGGTGGGGAAATTCTTCATTTCCTTGATGGTCGAGAGCTTCTGCACGTTTTCCAGGTAGCTGGTACCCGTCTGCACGGCAACCACCTTGCCAGCCAGGTCCTTGGCGCTCTTGATGGCCGGGTCCAGGGCGATGATCATGCCGCCCGAGCAGTAGTGGGGCGCGGTGAAGGTCACCGCCTTGGCGCGCTCTTCGGTCACGCCGTGGGAGGCTATGACCACATCCCAGCGGTTCTGGCCCAGGCCGGTGAGCAGGGCGTCGAAGCCCAAGGTTTTCCACTCGATGGCCAGGCCCATCTTCTTGGCCACGAGTTCCGCCACTTCCACTTCGAAGCCAGTCAGCTTGGTGCCCTTGAAGTAATTGAATGGTGCGAACTGTCCTTCCGTGGCGACAAGGATCTTGCCGCCCTTCTTCACCTCGTCCAGCGTACGGGCTTGGGTGGCAAATGCGGTGCACAGAGCGAGTGCGGTGACGACGGCCTTGAACAATTGCATGGGATGGGTCCTGTCCGGGATATTTCAGGTACAAAAAAACCGGCATGCGGATAGGCAGGCCGGAGGCTGGGGCATGTGCGCACATCATCGCGGATGGCGATGGCTGCCGTCACGAAACCGACACGATTATAGGGAAGTGCGATTTTGCTGTGCCAATGCACGAAAGCAACGGACGCACGTTGTATGCCAATTCGCAACAGGTTTAGAGGGTGCTCCCGAACCCTCTTTTCAGCAAATGCTGAGCGTGCTAACCCGCGCGCTATTTCAGGAAGGCGTCGTAACCCGTCTTGAGGATCAGCGCACCCACCACCATGATGAAGATGCCGCGCACGAAGCCCGTGCCGTGCTTGAGCGCCATGTGCGTGCCGATCAGGCTCCCCACCACGTTGGCCACAGCCAGCGTCACCGCGAAGTGCCACCAGACATGGCCCTTGGCGGCAAACAGGGCGATGGCCGCCACGTTGGTGGCTGTGTTCAGCAGCTTGGCCGAAGCCGAGGCGTTGAGAAAGTCATAGCCCAGCCAGCGCACGAACAGGAAGACGAAGAAGCTGCCCGTGCCCGGACCGAAGAATCCGTCATAGAAGCCGATGCCAAGGCCGACCAGGCTCGCCGCGGCGATTTCCGACGGCCCGGCAAAGCGCGGCACGTGGAGCCGTCCCATGTCCTTTTTCGCCAGGGTATAGGCCAGCACGCCCAGAAGCACCAGCGGCAGCAGGCGGCGCAGGAAGTCGGGCGATGCCACGGTGACGGCCCAGGCCCCGGCGAATGAGCCGGCAAAGCCGGCCGCCGCGGCCGGCAGCAGGGCGCCCCAGCGCATCTGCACGCGGCGGCTGTACTGCCAGGTGGCCATGGCCGTGCCCCAGACGCCGGCCGCCTTGTTGGTGCCCAGCAGCGTGGCGGGCTGCGCCACGGGAAACGCCGCGAACAGGGCCGGCACCATCACCAGGCCGCCGCCCCCGACGATGGCGTCCACAAAGCCGGCCAGCAGCGAGGCGAGGGTAATGAAAATCCATTCCATCCCATGATTGTCGCACCCCACCAGCTACGCTTTTGCTAGCGAAAGCGCTTGCGCCGCGGCCATAAAAAAGGCGCTGGGATCGCCAGCGCCTGAAAAGGGGGTGCACCTCGTTGGGTGCTTGTTCGGTTGTGCTTGTAGGGATGTCTCCTCGGCCCCTCGTCCAGCACACCGGGGCGCGCTTTCGAGTGACATGACTGTAACGGCGGCACCCGCTTGGTGCATTGGGGGTTTCCCGCCCCCAATTGGGGGCGCGCACCGGGCGGGGATCGGCCCTGCGCGCCCCAAATGGGGCTTTTTGCCTGGCATGCCTTGTGCGTCGTGCCGTGTAACAAATTGCGAAAAGGGAGCTTCCACATGCGGGCAGTCATCCATGGGTTCGTCACGGTCGTGGCCTTGTGTCTCGGGCTCTGCACCGCAACGGTCTGGGCGCAAGCCCCGGCTCCCGAAGCCGCTGCTTCGGCTGCCCTGGCCGCACCGACACCCGCACCCTTGACGCGCCCCGGCCTGGTGGCCAAGGAGGCCATCAATGCCGCCGACACCGCCTGGATGATGACTTCCACGGCCCTGGTGCTGCTCATGACGCTGCCGGGCATCGCCCTGTTCTATGCCGGCATGGTGCGCCGCAAGAACGTGCTCAACACCATGGCCAGCGTGGTCGCCATCGCCGCGCTGGTGAGCCTGCTGTGGTTTGCCATCGGCTACTCGTGGGCCTTCACCCCGGGCAGCGCCTGGCTGGGCGGTACCGAGCGCATGGGGTTTGCCGGCTTCGACTTCCAGCTGGCAGCGGGCAAGCTGTCGGTGAGCCACGTGGCGCCAGCCATCCCTGAATCGGTCTACGCCATGTTCCAGCTGACCTTCGCCATCATCACGGCGGCGCTGCTGGTGGGGGCCGTCGTCGAGCGCATGCGCTTTTCCGCCATGCTGTTGTTCATCAGCCTGTGGACGGTGTTCATCTATGCGCCCGTGGCGCACTGGGTCTGGGAGCCGGGCGGCTGGCTGGCGCAGATGGGGGCGCTCGACTTTGCCGGCGGCTCCGTGGTGCACGTGAACGCCGGTGTGGCGGGCCTGGTGTGCGCCTGGTTCCTCGGGCGGCGCAGCGGCTATGGGCGCGAACCTTTCGAGCCCTACAGCCTGGCACTGACCATGGTGGGCGCGGGCATGCTCTGGGTGGGCTGGTTCGGCTTCAATGCGGGCTCGGCGGTGGCGGCCGACGGCCGGGCGGGCCTGGCCATGGCGGTCACCCACGTGGCCGCCGCCGCAGGGGCGCTGTCCTGGATGCTGGGCGAGGCGGTGATGCGCGGGCGCCCCTCCTTGCTGGGCCTGTGCTCGGGCCTGGTGGCCGGGCTGGTGGCCATCACGCCCGCCGCCGGCTTCGTCACCCTGCGCTCGGCCGTGGTCATCGGGCTGGTGGCCGGTCTGGCCTGCTACTGGGGTGCAACGGGGCTCAAGCGCCTGTTGCGTGCCGATGATTCACTGGACGTCTTCGGTGTGCACGGCATTGGGGGCATCGTGGGCTCGCTGCTCACGGGCGTGCTGGCCAGCCGCAGCGTGGGCGGCGTGTCGGGCAGCCTGTGGACCCAGGCCATCGGCGTGGGCGCAGTGATGGCCTTCAGCCTGGTGGGCACGGCGCTGCTGCTGTGGATCACCAACCTCGTGCTCGGCCTGCGCGTGGACGACCAAAGCGAGCAGGTGGGTCTGGATATTGCGCAGCACCGGGAGCGCCTGGGTCAGTAGGCCCGCCAACGTTCTGAGGAGTTCATCACCATGCAGGACAGCGACAAACTCGCCATCGCAGCACACCTGCACGTGCTGCTGCGCCGCAAGACAGGCCGCGTGACCGATACCGAGTGGATGGCGGTCAACACCGAGTACGCGCTGGAGATCGTGCGCTTCGCACGCCAGCATGCGCTGGAGGACGGGTTGCCCGAGCTGGCCGAATGGGCCGACCGGCTTGACCGCGCCGTGCATGAACCGGCCCCCGCGCCGCAACGGCGCCCCTTGCTGGAGACCGCCAGCCAGGCGGTGCGCCAGCGCCTGGCGCCCGCTCCGGTGGTCGAGGTGCCCCGCTACGTAGGCGGTATCCGTTGATGCCGGGCGGCCATCACGCTTTTTGAGCCGCCACGATCCACTCGGCCGCCTTTTCGGCCAGCATCAGCGTGGGCGAGTTGGTGTTGCCACTGGTGATCGTGGGCATGGCGCCCGCATCCACCACGCGCAGGCCGGCAATGCCGCGCACGCGCAGCTGCGAATCGAGCACGGCCATGGGGTCGTCGGCCCGGCCCATGCGCGTCGTGCCCACGGGGTGGAAGATGGTGGTGGCGATGTCGCCCGCCAAACGCGCCAGGTCCTCGTCGCTTTCGAACTGCACGCCCGGCTTCCACTCCTCGGGCTGGTAGGCGGCCAGGGCCGGCTGGGCGACGATGCGGCGCGTGACGCGCAGGCTGTCGGCGGCCACCTGGCGGTCTTCGGGCGTGCTCAGGTAGTTGGGGGCGATGGCCGGCGCGGCCCGGAAGTCCGCGCTCTTGATCTGTACCGTGCCCCGGCTCGTGGGGTTGAGGTTGCAGACGCTGGCCGTGAAGGCCGGGAAGCTGTGCAGGGGCTCGCCGAAGGCGTCGAGCGACAGGGGCTGCACGTGGTACTCGATGTTGGGCCAGGGCTGGCCGGGGTCGCTGCGCGTGAAGGCGCCGAGTTGCGAGGGCGCCATGCTCATGGGCCCGCTGCGCTTCATCGCGTACTCCATGCCGATCTTGGCCTTGCCCCAGAGCGAACTGGCCATGGTGTTGAGCGTGGGCACACCGTTGACCTTGAACACTGCGCGGATCTGTAGGTGGTCCTGCAGGTTGGCGCCCACGCCCGGCAGGTCCTGCACCACGCCGATGCCGTGCTGTCGGAGCAGGTCGGCCGGGCCGATGCCCGACAGCTGCAGCAGCTGGGGCGAGTTGATGGCCCCGGCACTCAGGATCACTTCGCCGGTGGCGTGGGCGGTCACCATCTCGTGCCCATCCCACACCTTCACACCGGTGCAGCGGCGCGTGCCATCGGGCTGGGTCTCGATGAGGAGCTCTGTGGCATGCGCGTTGGTCCACATTTCGAAGTTGGGCCGGCCGTAGCAGGTGGGCCGCAGGAAGGCCTTGGCCGTGTTCCAGCGCCAGCCGCTCTTCTGGTTGACCTCGAAGTAGCCCACGCCCTCGTTGCTGCCGCCGTTGAAGTCCTCGGTGGCCGGGATGCCGGCCTGCTGCGCGGCCTTGGAAAAGGCGTCCAGCACATCCCAGCGCAGGCGCTGCTTTTCCACGCGCCACTCGCCCGTGCTGCCGGTGGACTTGTTGCCGTGCAGGCGCTTGAAGTTCTCGTTCACCTCGCCGGGCTGGTCCAGGCGCCAGTGGTCCTCATGGCGGCGGAAGTAGGGCAGGGCGTTGTCCCAGCGCCAGCTGGCATCCCCGGTGAGGTCGGCCCACTGGTCGTAGTCGCGTGCCTGGCCACGCATGTAGATCATGCCGTTGATGCTGCTGCAGCCGCCCAGCGTCTTGCCGCGGGGGTAGCGCAGGGTGCGGCCGTTCAGGCCCGCATCGGGCTCGGTGTTGTAGAGCCAGTCGGTGCGCGGGTTGCCGATGCAATACAGATAGCCCACGGGAATGTGTATCCAGTGGTAATCATCCTTGCGCCCCGCCTCGATGAGCAGCACCCGGCGGCGGCCGTCGGCGCTCAGGCGATTGCACAGCAGGGCACCCGCCGTGCCGCCGCCAATGATGATGTGGTCAAACGTGGTGTCGCTCATGGGAATAACGGTGTGGGCAAGGGGGTGGCGCAGGTGGATCGGAAGGGTCGGCGCCATTGTGCGGACCGCGCTGGTGGTGTCGAGGGGGTAAACGCGGCTTGCTAGCAACTTTGTAGCTGGTATGGCTTGCAGCGGTTGCGGTTGCACGCAATTTGATAATAATTGCAAGCATTCGGGTCCGTGTCGTGCTTGCACGCAAGGGCTTGTCCTACCTGCGGGCCATCGGCTCCGCTACCATGCTTCCCCTACCCCCTTCCCGGTGGCTTGCGCCGCCCGTTTCATGACCGACCTAGCTCCGCGCATTGCCCGCACCGACACCCCCGAGGGCCCGGGGGTGCTGCTGCATGGCCGATGGGGTGCCGCAGAACTGGGCACGCGCCGGCAATGGAAGGCCCTGTCCGCCCAGCTCCACGCGCAGCAAGGGGGGGCAGGGCTGGGCTGGGACCTGCGCGAACTGCAGTGGCTGGACCATGTCGGCGCGCAACTGCTCTGGAACCACTGGGGCCGCGCCTGGCCCGAGCGCCTGGCGCTCACGGACATCCAGCGCGACATCCTGGAGCGCGTGGCCGAGTTCACCGTGGCCGAGCCGCCGCCGCCCGAGCCCTGGAGCCTGGCCAAGGAGGTGGACCACCTGGGCCTGCTGGTGCTGCATGGCGTGGACCATGCACGCCACATGCTGCAGATGGTGGGGCAACTGGTGCTGGACCTGCTGCGCCTGGCGCGTGCGCCCCAGCGCGGCCCCTGGCGCGACGTGTCGGGCCACCTGTACCGCATGGGCGCCACGGCGCTGCCCATCACGGCGCTGGTCGGCTTCCTGATCGGTGTGGTGCTGGCCTACCTGATGTCGCTGCAGCTGCGCCAGTTCGGCGCCGAGTCGTTCATCGTCAACATCCTGGGCATCTCCCTCATCCGCGAACTCGGGCCCATGCTGGCCGCCATTCTGGTGGCGGGCCGTTCGGGCTCGTCCATCACCGCGCAGATCGGCGTGATGCGCGTGACCGAAGAGCTCGATGCCATGCGCGTCATGGGCATACCCCACGGCTTTCGGCTGGTGATGCCGCGCACGCTGGCGCTGGCGCTGGCCATGCCGCTGATCAGCGTGTGGACCACGCTGGCTGCGCTGGCCGGCGGCATGCTTGCGGCCGACGTGGCCATGGACATCTCGCCTGCGTATTTCGTGCAGGCCCTGCCGTCGGCCGTGAAGGTGGGCAACCTCACCCTGGCCATGACCAAGTCGGTGGTGTTCGGCGCCTGCATTGCGCTCATCGGCTGCCACTGGGGTCTGCGCGTCAAGCCCAACACCCAGAGCCTGGGCGAGGGCACCACGGCCTCGGTGGTCACTTCCATCACCATGGTCATCATCGTGGATGCGCTGTTTGCCATCGCTTTCAAGAGCATCGGAATCTGACGCCGTGAGCACCGCCGCCATTTCCGCTCCTGCCACCACCACCGCCGGCAGCAACGCGCCCCAGGCGCTGGCCCTGCCGCCGGGCACGCCGCCCGTGGTCGAGGTCCGGGGCCTGTGGAGCGTGTTCGGCAAAGGCAGCGAAGCCTTTGCCGTGCACCAGGACCTGGAATTCACCGTGCAGCGCGGCGAGATGCTGTCGCTCGTGGGGGGCTCGGGCACCGGCAAGACGGTGCTGCTGCGCCAGATACTGGGCCTGGCCCGGCCCGCGCGTGGCACGGTCACCGTGCTTGGCCGTCCGGCCTCCGAGATGGGCCGTGAAGGGGCCGCCAGCCGGGTGGGCATGCTGTTCCAGCACGGGGCCCTGTTCTCGGCCTTCAACGTCCTCGACAACGTGGCCTTCGCGCTGCGTGAGCAGGGCACCCTGCCCGACGATCTGGTGCGCGATGCCGCGCTGGTCAAGCTGCAGATGGTGGGTCTCAAGCCCGAGCACGCCAGCCGCATGCCGGCCGACCTGTCGGGCGGCATGGTCAAACGCGTGGCCCTGGCGCGCGCCCTCATCATGGACCCGCCACTGCTGCTGCTCGACGAGCCCACCGCCGGGCTGGACCCGAGCAGTGCCGACGAGTTCTGCGCATTGCTGCGCGAGCTGCACGCGGCGCTGGGCCTCACCATGGTCATGGTCACGCACGACCTCGACACCCTGTTTGCCCTGTCCACCCGGGTAGCCGTGCTGGCGGACAAGAAGGTCATCGTCACCGGCCCGCCTGTTGAAGTGGCGCGTTTCAAACACCCCTTCGTCGAGCAATTCTTCATGGGTGAACGTGGCCAGCGCGCCATGGCCCCCCTGGCGGGCTTGCCTGGGCAAGCGCCCGCGGCCCCAATGCAGACTTCCAAGGACGCCTGATGGAAAACAAATCACACGCACTCGCCGCCGGCATCTTCGTCATCGTGGTGGCCGCCATGCTGGCGGGGCTGGCCATCTGGCTCACGCGCGACAACGCCAACTACGAGCAGTACGAGCTGTCCACCAAGGACGGCGTGAGCGGCCTGCAGCCCCAGGCCACCGTGCGCTACAAGGGGGTGGCCGTGGGCAAGGTCACGCGCATCGGCTTCGATCCCCAGGTCAACGGCAATGTGCTGATCCGCATTGCCGTGAACGAGCAGGCCCCCATCAGCCCCAACACCTTCGCCGTGCTGGGCTACCAGGGCGTCACCGGCCTGGCTCATGTGCAGCTCGACGATGCGGCCGCACCGTACCCCGAGCTGCCCCCGGGCCCGAGCGGCCTGCCGCGCCTGCCGCTCAAGCCGTCGCCGTTTGGCCGCCTGGCCGAGCAGGCGCCGGCCATCCTGGGCCAGGTGGAGGAGGCCACGCGCCGCATCAACCAGCTGCTGGGCGACACCAACCAGAAGCTGCTCACGGAGGCCATCGGCAACATCGGCCAGGCGGCGGGCAGCGTCAACGCCCTCACCCAGCGGCTGGACACCACGGTTCAGACCCGGCTCGACCCGGCGCTGGCGTCGCTGCCCGCGCTGGCCGGCGATGCGCGCCAGACCCTGCAGTCGCTGCAGAAGGCGGGTGCCAGCGTGTCGGACATGGCCGCAGGCATCAACGCCACCAACCGGCGCCTCACCGTCGAAGGCGGCCCCATCGACCAGATCACCCAGGGCACCCAGGCGCTCACGCGCGCGGCCGATGCACTGGGCAGCAACACGCTGCCGCGCGTCACCCGTGCGGCCGACGAGCTGTCGCGCACGGCACGCCAGATCGGCCGGGCCGCCAACAGCGTGAGCGACAACCCGCAGTCGTTCATCTACGGTTCGGGCCGCATTCCCCCCGGCCCGGGCGAAGAGGGCTTTGCCGCACCAGGCGCCGCGCGCTGATGCCGCCGTCCGACGAATTCAAGGAGTACATCGCCATGCAGGATATCCAACGCACTGTCCCGGGGCGTCTGGGGCGCCGGAGTGTCGCCCTGGCATGCGCTGCCGCCGTGCTGGCCGGTTGTTCGGCCCTTCCCGGCCCCCCCACTCGGGCGGTGCAGTACGACTTCGGGCCCGGTGCCATGGCGACGGCACCGAGCGACCGCCGCGCTCCGCTGCCGCCGCTGGCGCTGGCCGACGTGGAAGCCACCGGCATGCCCGAGAGCAGCAC
This sequence comes from Acidovorax sp., assembly GCF_034519795.1. Lineage (GTDB taxonomy): Bacteria > Pseudomonadota > Gammaproteobacteria > Burkholderiales > Burkholderiaceae_C > Acidovorax. The sequence continues at coordinate 353,515 of NZ_JAXHOB010000014.1, read as the reverse complement.
ATCGGTGCTCTACCGCCTGGCTTATGCCGATGCGCAGCAGCCACGCCCCTATGCGCAGGCGCGCTGGAGCCAGCCCCCGGCCACGCTGGTGCAGCAGCGCATCCGCGAGCACCTGGGCCTGCGCCGGGCCGTGCTGAACACCAGCGATGCGGCCGTACAGGCCCGCGTGGCGAACAAGCGGCCCACCGTGCTGCGCCTGGAGCTCGAAGAGTTCAGCCAGGTGTTCACCAGCGCGACCGAGAGCGCCGGCCTGGTGCGCCTGCGTGCCACCGTCGCGGAGCCCACCCAGCTGGGTGAAAACCTGGTGGGCCAGCGTGTCTTCATCGTGCAGCGCCCGGCCACCACGGCCGATGCGGCCGGTGGTACCCGCGCGCTCGCCGAAGCGGCCCACCAGGCCGCGCGCGAGATCGACGAGTGGCTGGAGCAGGTGGTGCAGGCACGGTAAGGCAGCAGCAACTGCCGTGGCGGACGACTGCGGTTGAAACACTTTGTGTATTCCGCCCAAACCCTACTTTGGTAGGGTGCCAGGGCACGCGGCGCTCTTCCATAATGGCCCGGACCGTGTTGACGATCTGTTTGGGGCCGTGCAAGTCCCTTGTCGGGCAGCAACCGCAGGCGCTGCCCGGCACGGCTTCGCATGGATCGTCAGTACGTTCCCGGCGCGCATGGGCGCCGGGTGGTCCACCGTGGCAGGCAGCGTCCGTGTTCGCCGTTGCGCAGGGCCTTTCGGCTTTCTCTTTCCCTTTCCCGGCCTGTGAGCGTGAGGCTGGGCGGCGCTTGATTCGCCGCCCGGCACCCACAGGCTCCGATCCACTGTCATTGCCAAGGTAATCTCTCGTATGTTCTTCAAGCCATCGCTGCTGCGCTCCGCCTGTGCCGCCACCATCGCCCTCGCCACCACCGCCGCCTGGGCCGGTGACAAGCTTTATGTACAGGACAGCGGCAAGATCATGCTCGTCGATGTGGACGCCAAGTCCCTGACCCTGGTGTCGCGCCCCACGGTGGACGGCTCCATCACCGACATCGCCACCGATGCGGCTGGCACCCTGTATGTGATGACCTTCAACTCGCTGTACCGCCTGGATGCTGCTGGCGCCGCGGTCCTGATCGGCAAGCATGGCATCAACGGCGCCAACGCGCTGACCTTCGACGGCAGCGGCAAGCTGTTCGGTGCCTCCAGCACCAACACCAACCTCTACCAGATCAATCCTGCCAACGCGCAGTCCACCGTGGTCGGCACCTTGCCATCCCAGTCGGCCGGCGACCTGGCCTACCTCAATGGCCGCCTGTTCTTTGCCGGCGAGAACGACTCGCTGGGCATCGTCAACCTGCGCAACAACCAGCAATCGGCCAACGTCGGCAGCTTCGGCCTGGCCACCTCGGTCTATGGCCTAGCCGAAGGCGACAGCAACACCTTGTACGGCGCGGCGTTCACCAAGCTGTTCAAGGTCGATCCATCGACCGGCTCCATCAGCTACGTGATGGACTTCACGGGCCTGGGCCAGGCCGGCGGCCTGGCTCCTTTCAAGGCGGTGGTCACGCGTTCGGAAGACCGGCTGTTCAACTACGCGGAAGACACCTTCCCCACGCTGTTCAAGCCCTCGTTCTCGCCCTCGCTGACCTACGGCAACCAGTACTACCGTTTCTACCGCGAAACGGGCACCATCCTGTCGATCAGCAATGGCCAGCTGAGCTACACCCAGGTGGGCGGCGCGCCTGCCGTGCTGGGGGCGGTAGACACTTTCCTGCCGCTGGCGGTGGGCGCCGGGTACTGAGCACCCGGTTCCGGCATCGCCAGGCGGTGTCGACCAGCGCAGGGTAGGCTCCTGCGCAAAGGTACCGCCTGGCGAGGCTGGTTTGCATGAGCGGGCCTTGGGGCCCGTTTGTCATTCGCGGACTTTTTTCGCTGCGCCCTCGATGCCCGTCACTACGCGCGCGTAGCGCGCAAAGCTCCAGTAGGCCCAGCCCCAGTCCATGAGCACGACCAGGCGGTTGCGAAAGCCGATCAGGAAGTAGACGTGCGCAAACAGCCAGAACAGCCAGGCGAAGTAGCCTGAAAAGCGCACCGGCCCCATCGGCGAGGTGAGGTCCACCACGGCGGCGTTGCGGCCGATGGTGGCCAGGTTGCCGTAGTCGCGGTAGCGGAACGGCTGCGTGGGCTGCTGGGCGAGGCGGCGCAGCACGTTGGCGGCGGCGGCGCGGCCCATCTGCTTGGCGCCGGGGGAGACGCCGGGCACGGGCGTGGGCTCCTGGCCGGGCACATGGCTCCTGGCGGCGGCCAGGTCACCCACCACGCTGATCTCGGGATGGCCGGGCAGCGTCAGGTCGGGCTCGACCACCACGCGGCCGGCGCGGTCGGTGGTGCAGCCGGTGGCCTCGGCCAGCAGCCGGCCCAAAGGCGAAGCCGCCACGCCGGCAGCCCAGACGATGCACTGGCTGGGAATCGCGTAGCTGGCGGCGGTGGGGTCCGCACCCGGTGCGGGGCCGGCCACCGTGAGGCCGGTGGCATCGATGGCCGTGACCCGCGCATTCAAGCGCACTTCCACGCCCAGCTTTTCCAGTTGCTCCTTGGCGCGCTGGCTCAGGGCCTCGGGCATGGCCTGCAGCACGCGCGCGCCGCCTTCGAGCAGGATGATTTTCGCGCTGGCCGGATCGATGTGGCGAAACTCGCCGGGCAGTGTGTGGCGCGCGATCTCGGCCAGGGTGCCGGCCATCTCCACGCCCGTGGGGCCACCGCCCACCACCACGAAGTTGAGCCAGGCGGCGCGCTGCACCGGGTCGCTCGTGCGCTCGGCGGCTTCGAAGGCCAGCAGGATGCGCCGGCGGATGTCGAAGGCATCGTCCAGGGTCTTGAGGCCCGGGGCGAAGGGCGCCCAGTCATCGCGCCCGAAATAGCTGTGCGTCGCACCGGCGGCGACGATCAGGTGGTCGTAGGGCAGGGTGTCGTCACCCTGCAGCAGCACCTGGCGCGCGGCCACGTCGATGCGCTCCACCTCGCCGAGCAGCGTGGTCACGTTGGGCTGCTTGCGAAACAGGTGGCGGATGGGCGCGGCAATGGCCGGTGCCGAGAGCCCGGCCGTGGCCACCTGGTAGAGCAGGGGCTGGAACAGGTGGTGGTTGGTCTTGTCGACCACCGTGACGTCGATGGCGCTGCCGTGCAGCGCGCGCGCCGCTTCGAGCCCGCCGAACCCGCAACCGATGATGACGACCCGGGGACGGATGGCTGTGTTGGGAATGCTGCTCATGGCTGCATTATGGGCAGTCTGCAGCGGGGGCCCGGAAAGGCACGCCCCGCTGGCTGTGCAGCGTGCGGGGCGTTGTGGCGGCGTGGCCGCTCAAGCGTTCATGAAGCCCAGGTCCACGGGGTATTCGGCACCGCCGAAGTGGCTCAGGTTGGGCAGCACGCCGGCCAGCTCGGTGTTGCTCACGCCGAACCACTTGGCCAGCGTGGCCGCGTACTGGTCCACCGAGGTGCTGGGCAGCAGGCGGCCCTGGCCCACGTGCCACTGGTCGTCGGGTGCGGCGGTGTTGGTGTTGCTGACCGGCGGGGGCGTGCCGTAGAAGGCCTTGCCCTTGACGGCGCCGCCCACCATCAGGTGGTGGCTGCCCCAACCGTGGTCGGAGCCATCGCCGTTGGAGTTGAGCGTGCGGCCGAAGTCGGACGCGGTGAAGGCCGTCACCTTGTCGGCGATGCCCAGTTCCACCGTGGCATTGTGGAAGGCGGTCATCGCATCGCTCAGGCGCTGCATCAGCCCCGGTTGCTGGGAGATCAGGTTGTCGTGCAGGTCGAAGCCCCCCATCGAGACCATGAACACCTGGCGCTTGGTGCCCATGGTGCCGCGTGCGCCGATCAGGCGCGCCACCATCCGCAGCTGGTCGGCCAGGTTGTTGTTCGCGGGGAAGGGCGTCGCCAGGTTCACGCCCGCGATGCCGGTGGTGACCAGCGATTCGGAGGTCACGGCGCGTGTCGTCACCCGGTTGTACTCGTTCTCCAGCGTCTGGCTGCTGGTCTGCTGGATCAGGCTGGTCAGCGCCGAGCGCACGGCGGTGGAGCCATAGACGCTGCTCTTGACGCCATTGATCGGGATCGCGCCGTTGGTGCTCACCTGGTATTGCAGTGCCGAGTCGCCCGAGAGAAACACCGCATTGCCCGTGACCGAGATGCAGGTGAACAGCGAGTTGGCGTTGGACGACAGGGCCAGGTCGCCGATGTTGCCGCCCCAGCCGATGGTCGAGCCTTCGGGCGAGGACGATTGCCACACCGACTGCTGGTCGTTGTGCGAGAACAGCTTGGGCGGCAGCGGGTACAGGCTGCGGTTGGAGCCGTTGTACTGGGCACGGGTCAGCGGCACCACCAGCGGGCCGACGTTGAGCTGCACGGCGGCCTTGCCATTGTTGAACAGGCCCGTGAGGCCCGACATGGACGGGTGCAGTGCGTACTGGCGGCCACCGGGCAGGGCGGCCGTGGGGTTGAGCAAGGTGGCCCCCAGTGCACTCTTGGGAATGGCGATGCCGCCGCCACCCAGGCCGTTGCCGCCGCGGATGGCGCTGTACTTGAGGTAGCTCGGGTCGTCGTAGGTGACCACGGTGTTGGCATAGTCGTTGCCGCCATAGAGGAAGACGCACACCAGGGCCTTGTAGTCGGTGGCGGTGAAGGCCGCTGCCTCGCCCATGGCGGCCAGATTCAGCGCAAAGGGCAGGGCGGTGCCGGCCAGGCCCAGCTGGCCGCTGCGGCGCAGGAAGGCCCGGCGGGTGTGGAGTTCGGGTTGGAGCAGGTGCATGGCAGCGCGTCCTCTTATTTCTGGATGAGGTACTCGGCCGAGGCCATGACCAGGAAGATCGCCGACGCGATGCGGTTGAGCTTGACGTTGTCGGTGCTGGCGGCCGTGACCGGCGTGGCCTTGATCGCATCGACAATCAATTTCACGGTGGCGGCCGACAGCTGGCCCGCGCACATCAGCAGGTTGATGCGCGCGACCAGGGCGTCGGGGTCGACGACCAGCACCATCTCGTGCGTGTAAAGCGCCTTGATGTCATAGCCGTTGTTCGCGTTGCTGCCGTTGTTGGGCTGGTCGGGCGCGTTCACGTAGATGCCGTTGCGGATCACGCCCTGGATGTAGTTCAGGTAGCCGCCCACGCTGCTTTCGTTGACCAGCTGGAACTCGGGCGCCACCGCGCCGCTCTGGGCCAGTGCGGTGGAAGGCGGCACGTAGCCCGGGCGAAAGAAGTTGAACACCGAGGGCGAGCGCAGCGGGCTCTGGCCCAGCCGCGTGCTGGCGGAGCTGGTGTCCCCGATCTTCCAACTGCCGAAGTTGGAGCTGATGTTGAAGGTGCGACCCCACTGCACCAGGCGCAGCATGGGCTCGCGCAGCTTGCCGAAACCCGGCTGCGTGAGGCCGGCGGAGGAGCGTGCCTCGTCATCGAGCAGGATGGCGCGGACCACCGCCTTCATGTCACCGCGCACACTGGCGCCGTTGTTGTTGAACACCGTGGCCACGCGCGCCACATAGGCCGGCGACGGGTTGCTGGTGACCAGGCGCTGGATCAGCTGCTTGCAGATGAAGGGCGCCACGTTGCCGTGGTAGAACAGGGTGTCCATCGCCGTGGCCAGGGCCGCAGCGCCCGGCGTGTTGGCCGGGATGCTGGCACCCAGAAAGTTGACCGCCAGGTTGGAGTGCAGCGAGGCATTGAGCGACATGGGCAGCCGCGTGAACGCCGTGTTGGGTACCGTGCGGGTGGTGCCCGGGACGGTGCCCTGCTGGTTGAGCGACTGGTTGTAGTCGTAACCCGTGAACACGCGCGCCAGATTGGTCACGTCGGACTGGCTGTAGCTTTCGATGGGCTGGCCCGCGCCGTCGCGGCGCACGGTGCCGTCGATGTTGAGCATGACCAGCCCGATGGACATGAGCTGCATGACCTCGCGCGCGTAGTTCTCGTCCGGCTGGCGGCCCGTGGCGGCGTTTTCCTTCTGGTTGCCGCGGGTGTTGAGGTAGTAGCCCATGGCCGGGTTCAGCGACACGTCCTGCAGCAGGTTGCGGAAGTTGCCGAACGAATGGAAGACCAGTGTGTCCCAGTAGTGCGCGATGGCGTGGCTGCGCCAGTTGAAGTCCAGGCCCGAGAGCGAGACCACGAAGATCTCCGACAGCGCGAGCGCCACGCGCTTGCGCAGGCTGTCGGGCGACGTCATGAGCTGCGACCAGATCATGCAGTCGCCGGGGTAGGTGTTGTCGTAGTAGGCCGTGGAGTTGTCGACCGTCGCGTACCCGCGCTGGTTGAGCCACTCCCAGCCCGAAATGCCGATGGGGGCGTTGAACTGCGCGTTCAGCCAGGCGTCGAAACCAATGGAGCGGACGGTGGCGATGTCCTGCGTGGTGGCTGCAAAGCCCGCCTGCAGCAGAAAGCGCGCCGCCTCCGGGTCGTTGAACGGCCGGCCACTGGAGAAGACCACGTCGCCGAAGCTGGCCAGTGCGCCGACGTTGACCACGGCGTTGTCGGTGGGCGGGCCCAGGACCACGACATTGCCCTGGTACACCCCGAGGTAGTTGCGCGTGCCGCCGTAGTAGCGGAAAACGAGCGTGCCGCTGGTGATGCTGGCCTGGTGCGAGTCGAAGTACTGCGGGAACACCATCTCCGCCCAGTCCATCAGCTCGTCGGGCGTGGGCGTGCGGCTGGCCGCCTGCTCCGATCGGAAAGAGCCTGAACCGCCCATGTCGCCCAGCAGAGGCATGTGGGGCGCGTTGTCGGCTTGCCTGAGCGCCAGGGGCGCCTCGGCTTCGGCCTCACCGCCGCCGCAGGCGGCGAGGGCCGCGCTGGCTGCGGCGGCCGCCGACAGCTGGATCCAGGGAGCGCCCGCGGAGTCCGACGCTGCTGGCGCTGCCTCGGTCGGCGACGAGAAGGAGGCTGTGCGGGCGGGCAGCGGTGCTGCCAAAGCCGCATCGGATGCTTCGTGGGCGTGTGTCATGGCGACTTTTGTGAAGATTTGTAGAGAAGTGTAGGCAAGCTCCTACAAAAGTGGCATTCCTACCCGCCAGTAAGCGTTACCAAAAGAAACGCGCCGGCCTCGCTACAGAGGAAAGGGCCGCACTGCGCGATGCGCAGCAGCAACACCCGCTTTTCGGCGATGGAAACACCGGTGCCGCTGGGCGGGTGCTTGTCCGGCAGGGCCGTAGGCGTGCGCCGACGCGTGTTCCACGGTGCGGACTACGCGCCGCAGGCGGGCCTGTTCTTACAGTCTCTCCATCGCATCACGCAAGTGTTCCACGCAATCCGAGTGGATGGCTGAAGCGAATTTTTTCGAGGATGCACACCATGAATGAAGACACCATCAAGGGCAACTGGAAGCAGTTCACCGGCAAGATCACCGAACAGTGGGGCAAGCTCACCAACGATGACCTGGACGTCATCGATGGCAAGCGCGAACAGTTCCTGGGCAAGCTGCAGGAGCGCCAGGGCCTTGCCCGCGATGCCGCCGAAAAGCAGCTCAGCGACTGGCAAAGCCGCCACCCCGACTTCCGCTTCAACGACTGACATCGCCGTGGCGCACCGGTAGCCAGAACCCTCCAGGGCAACCGCCCTGCAGCTGGCGGGCTACCGAATGCACAACGCTTTTTCACCACCCCTACAAGACACCCCCGAGACCCCGAGGAGAACCACCATGAAATTCGCACGCACCCTGATCGCTTCCATCGCCGCCGGCCTGCTGGCCACTTCCGCGATGGCCATGACCGACGCCGAGTACAAATCCGCCAAGGACAAGATCTCGGCCGACTACAAGGCCGCCAAGACCAACTGCGACACCCTCAAGGACAACGCCAAGGACATCTGCGTCAAGGAAGCCAAGGGCGCCGAAGACGTGGCCAAGGCCGAACTGGACGCCCAGCACAAGCCTTCCGACAAGGCCACGAACAAGGCCCGCATGGCACGTGCCGACGCCGACTATGAAGTGGCCAAGGAAAAGTGCGATGACCTCAAGGGCAATACCAAGGATGTGTGCGTGAAGGATGCCAAGGCCGCCCACACCAGCGCCAAGGAAAACGCCAAGGTGGCCAAGGCCGCAGCCAAGCCTGCCGACAATGCCGCCGAGAAGGGTGCCCAGGTCGCCGAAGCCCGCAAGGACGCCTCGGCCGAAAAGAACGAAGCCAACTACAAGGCTGCCAAGGAACGCTGCGATGCCATGAGCGGTGATGCCAAGTCCAAGTGCGTGGACGACGCCAAGCGCATGTACGGCCAGAGCTAAATCGCTCCAGCCCCTGCACCGCGGCCCTCCGGGCTGATGGTGCGACACCGAGCCCCGCCCTGTGCGGGGCTTTGGCATGGGCCGCGCCACGTTGCGCTGCGAGCTGACCTGCATCAAAGTCTTGCGGCCCGTGTGCGCCTAAGCTGGCCTCTCGATTGGCTTGGAAGAACGGAGCGGCACATGGCAGCACTGGAATGGTCGGGGGCACTGGCACTGGACCTGCCGCTGATGGACGAAACGCACGAGGAGTTCGTCGAACTCCTGGCGCAGGTGGAGTGCTCGGACGACGCGCAGTTGTTGACCCGCTGGCAGGCACTCGTCACCCATACCGAGCAGCACTTCGGCATGGAGGACCGGTGGATGGCCAGCACGCACTTTGCATCCGGCAACTGCCACAGCATGCAGCACAAGGTGGTGCTGCAGGTGATGCGCGAAGGCGCGTTGCGCGCTGCGCAGGGCGACCTGCAGGCGCTGCGCATGATGGCCGCCGAGCTGGCGCTGTGGTTCCCCCAGCATGCGCAGACCATGGACGCCGCGTTGGCACTGCACCTGCGCCGCGTGGGCTTCGATGCGTCCACCGGCGTGGTGAATGCACCCGAGGCGCTGCCCGGCGAACTGGTGCATGGTTGCGGCGGCGCGGGCTGCTCGCCAACGCCTTTGGCACGGCCGGTGGCTGCCTGAGCGACCGGCAGCGCCTGCTTTCAGTGCGCCAGCAAGCCGGCCGGATGGCGCGGCAGCAGCAGGATCGCCATGTGCCACGACAGGTCGCGCAGTGCCGCGCGCAGTGCGGCCGAGGCCGGCGGGCCGGATGTGCCCTGGGGGCCATAGGCCGCCCGCAGCACGGCCTGCTTGGCGCATTGCAGCGCGGCCCGGTCCCGCGCCTGCAGTGCGGCCAGCAACTGGTCGCGGTAGCGCTGTACGCGCAGGGCCTCGGCGCCCGACAAGGTCCGTGCCGGGTCTGCGACGGGCGCGGCCAGGTGCTGCTCCCAGGCCGAGGGAAGCCGTGTGGCGCATGCTTTCACGACGGGCTCCCAGGCTGGGTGGCAGTGGCCAGCCCCGGTTGTGCGGGGGGGCGGGGCGTGCTGGCGGGCGGGGTCAGTCCATACCAGTTGACCTTGCGGGTCAGCACCATCACGGCCGCCAGCACCAGGAAGAGTGCGATCGCGCCTACCGCCAGTGCGGTCTGCTCCAGCTGCAGCAGCACGTAGAGCAGGCCATACAGCAGGGCGATGGCGGCGCCCAGCGGAATGCCGCGCGCCAGGCTGCCCAGCATGTGGCTTGCGTAATAGGCCAGCAGCAGCACGCAGGCGGTGGCCGCGATGCCATAGGCGATGCCGAACGGCAGGTGCTCCGACAGGCTCACCAGCAGCAGGAAGAAGCTGCACAGCGCGCTGCCCACCAGCAGGTACTGCACAGGGTGCACGCGCAGCTTCTTCATCAGCTCGAACAGGCCCACGGCCACGAAGGTCAGCGCAATGAACAGCTCGCCGTACTTGGTGGCGCGGTCGGCCAGGGTATAGGGGTTCACCGGGTCGACGAAGGCCACGCTGAAGCTGTCGGCGCAGTCGCTGGCGCTGCCCCCTCCCGGTGCTGCGTACTCGTTCGGGATGTCGTGGCCGTTGACGCAGATGCGTTTGCTGTTGGCGATGTCCTGCTGGGCCGTGGTGGCCAGGGACGACAGGCGCCACTGCGCGGTGAATCCGTCCTTCGTCACCTCGCGCTCTGAGGGAAGAAACCGCCCCGAGAACGAGGGGTGCGGCCAGCCGCTGGTCATCTGCACCTCGGTGCTGCCGCCCAGAGGCACGATGGCCAGGCGCTCCGTGCCCACCAGTTCCAGGTCCAGCGTGGCCGTCAGGCCCTCTGAACGGCCGCGCACCGACTCGGGCAGGCTGGCATGCAGGCCGCGCGTGTAGGTGGGGTGGAAGGTGCCAGGCTTGAGCGGCAGCGCCTGCTCACCCAGCGTGACCTGGGCCATGCGGATGCCGCGCGCATCGCCCACGGCCACCATCAGGATCGGTGCGCCGCAGTGCATGCGCGAGCCCTTCGTGGTGCTTTGCGGCTGCAGGCTGTCCAGGGGGCCCCACTGCGCGGTGATGTGCGACTTCAGGTTGAAGGTGTTGACCTTGTGCAGGCCGCGTGCGCGCTCTTCCATCGCGGCACCGGTGCGCAGTTTGAGCTGCTCGGGCATGGCCGTGAGCAGGAACTCGCGGCGCTGCTCCACCATGCGACGCTCCTCGCCCTTGCCGGTCTCCACGTCCCAGCTCTCCACGCAGGCGCTGTGGATCATCGGGCCCATCAGCGTCTGTGGCCCGGCCAGGCTGTCGGCCACGCTCTGCGCCGTCATGCTGCGGTAGCGCTGCCTGTCGCGCACCACGTCCTCGATCAGGCCCAGCCCGACCATGAGCAGCAGCACGATGGCCGCGAGCCCCAGCAGTTTGATGAACAAGGGGTGTTTCAAGGAGTCCTCCACAGGTGATGAATGTGCAGGCAGTGTTGGCGGCGGGTGTGAGGGGGCGATGAAGTTTGTGAGGCGGGTGTGAAGTGGAGACGGGTGGCAGAATGCGGCGAACTGGCACCATGCCGCCGTCAGGAGCGCCTGCGATGAAACCTGCATCCCGACACATGCCCCGGATCGAACACCCGTCCGCAACGCCCGCGTCGCGTTGGTTCGGAGACCTGTTTGTCGCCGGCCTGGTTGGCGGCTTTCTCTGGGCGCTCTGGGCGCACCCTTCTGTGGTCGGGGTTCTGGCGGCGCTGGCCATGGGCGGCGAGGCGGTCTCCCGCGCACGCGAAAAGAAGCACTTCACACGGTTGCTGCAGACCCGCTCGGAAGAGTCCATTTGCCACTTTGCCAGGTCCATCGACTGCCGCCATGTGGACACCTGGGTCGTGCGCGCCGTGTACGAAGAACTCCAGGCCTGCCTGGCGCACCACCGCGCGCGGTTTCCTTTGCGGGTGACGGACCGACTGGGCGCCGACCTGCAGATCGATGGCGACGAGCTTGACCTGTCCCTGGTACCGGGCATCGCCCAGCGCACAGGTCGCGACCTCTCGTCCACCCAGGCCAACCCCTTCTTCGGGAAGGTCACCACCGTGGGCGATCTGGTGAACTTCTTCAATGCCCAGCCGCGCTTGGCTGTCGTCTGAGCGTGCCTACGCGGCCCGGAACTCCAGCTCCACCCGCAGCCCCGGTGCCGTATTGCGCACCACCATCTGCCCGCCATGCAGCGCCATCACGCGCCGCACGATGGCCAGGCCCAGGCCCGAGCCGCTGCGCTCGCCGCCGGGCCGTGCCGTGGTGAAGAAGCGTTCGCCCAGCCGGGGCAGGGCGTAATCGGGCACGCCCGGGCCGCTGTCCTGCACGGCCACGGTGCTGCCGGCCAGTTCCACATGCACGCTGCTGCCCGCCGGCGCGAAGTCGATGGCGTTGTCGAGCAGGTTGGTCAGGGCCAGGGTCACGAGCTCGGCTTCCCACGGGCCGCTGGCACCGCTGCCGGTGACGGCCAGGGTGATGCCGCGCTGGCCCGCGCGACCTTGCGTGTGGGCCACGGCGGCGCGCGCGCAGTCCTGCAGCGCCACGGGTACGGGCGCTTCGGCATGGTGGCGCTGCTCCAGCTTGCTCAGCTCCAGCAGGCGGTCGATGATGCGCTGCAGGCGCTCGCTCTGCTGCACCACCTGGGTGGCGAACTCGGCGCGATCGGCGGTGGGCAACTCGTCCTGCAGCAGCTCGCCCGCGCCGCGAATGGCAGCCACGGGGCTCTTGAGCTCGTGGGTGAGCGCGCGCACATAGCCTTCGATGTAGTCGCGCCCTTCCAGCCGCGCACGCATGCGGTCCATGGCACGGGCCAGGTCACCGAGCTCACCCGGCACCTCGGGCACCGCCAGCGCCGTGGTGGGCGGCGAATCCCGGTCGCCAGCGGCGGGGCCCTGCACACTGAGCGCGTAGTCGCGTAGCTTGCGCACGTTCCACACCATCCACAGCGTCACCGCCACGCCCACGGCGGCCGACAGCGCCAGCAGCAATACGCCGCTGGCCAGCACCTTGTTCTCGGCCCGGTCGATGAAGCGCTGCACCGTGCGCGTGGGCTTGGCCACAGTGAGCACGCCGACGATGCGGCGTTCGCCGGCGCCGTGGCCTGGCGCATAGATGGGCGCCGCCACGTGCATCACGCCGCTGGCATCGTCGTCCGGTAGATCGCGGGTGGAACGCGCGCCGTACTCCCCGCGCAGGGTGCGCGCCACGTCGCGCCACTGCGAATAGTCGGCGCCCACGGCGCGGTTCTCCGAATCGAACAGCACCCGGCCCGCGGCGTCCGTCACGTAGATGCGGTAGTCCAGCGACTGCTTGGACAGGCCCCAGATCGCCGCGTCGATGGGCCGCGTGGCGTAGATGCGCACATGCCGGGCAAAGGCGCTGTCCACTGCGCCGTTCTCCAGCCGCCCGGCCACCAGGTCGTCGCTGGCGAGCTCGGCCAGGATGTTGGCCGTGTCCACCATCATGTCCTCCATCACCTCGCGCACGCTGGGCTTGATCTCGGCCGTGAACACGCGCAGCACGAAGAAGGCCGCGATGCCGTTGATCAGGAAGAACGCGAACAGCAGGCGGATGCCCAGGCGCATAGGCTGCAGTCCTTGTCTACAGGTCCAGGCAATAGCCCATGCCGCGGTGGGTACTGATGTACTCGTGGCCGGCATCGACCTCGCGCAGTTTGGCGCGCAAGGTCTTGATGTGGGTGTCCACCGTGCGGTCGGTGCTTTCGCTGTCATCTCCCCAGGCCGCATTGAGCAGGGCGTCGCGCGAATGGATGCGCCCCGCGCCGCGCAGCAGGCAGGCCAGCAGGCGGTACTCGCGCCGGGTCAGCGCCAGCGGCTGGCCGCGCAGGCTGATGCGCTGGCCGGCCTCGTCGTCGTGGAACAGCGGCGCTGGGCGCGCAGCCGGTGCGGGTGCGGCGCCCTGCGTACCGGCTCGGCGCAGCAGGGCCTTCACGCGCGCGGACAGCTCGCGCGGGCTGAAGGGCTTGGCCAGGTAGTCGTCGGCACCCAGCTCCAGCCCCAGCACGCGATCGAGCTCCTCCCCATGGGCACTGAGCACGAGGACGGGCAGGGTGGCCGTGGCGGCCACGCCGCGCAGTTCGCGCAGCAGGTCCAGGCCGCTGCCATCGGGCAGGCCCACATCCAGCACCAGCAGGTCGAAGGGCGTGCGGGCGAGCTGCTCGCGTGCGTCGTGCACGAGCACGCTGTGCGCCACCGCCAGGCCCTCGCGCTCCAGCGCATAGGCCACGGTGCGCGCGATGGCCGGGTCGTCCTCCAGCAGCAGCAGCCGTGCCGGCATGGTGCGCAGGGGGAAGCTCAACGCGCCACCAGCACGGGGAACAGCTTGCCCAGCCCGTCGGCCATCACCTCCACGGCCAGCGCAGCAAGGATCAGGCCCATGAGCCGTGTCATCACGTTGATGCCGGTCTTGCCCAGCACGCGCGCGATGGGATCGGCCAGCGCAAAGCACACGGCCGTGGCCAGTGCGATCACCACGCCGTAGCCCACCAGCGCCAGTTGCTGCCAGATGGTCTGGGCGCGGTCGGCATAGATCACCACGGTGGACATGCTGGCCGGCCCGGTCAGCAGCGGAATGGTCAGCGGCACCACGGCGATGCTGGAGCCCGTGGCGGCCTTTTCCACCCCTTCCTCCAGCTCGTTGGTCAGGGGCTTGGCCTCGGCCGGTTGGGCGTTGAGCATGTTCATCGCGCTGATCAGCAGCAGCATGCCGCCGCCCACCTGGAAGCTCTGCAGGGAGATGTTGAAGAACTCCAGGATCTGCAGGCCCAGCAGCGCACAGGCCGCGATCACGCAGAACGAGGCAAACGCCGCCGTGCGGATCGTGGCGCGCCTCTGCGCCGCCGAAAAGCCCTGCGTGTAGTGGATGAAGAACGGCACGATGGCCAGCGGGTTCACGATGGCCAGCAAGGTGATGAGCGGTTTCAGATCCATATCAGTTCTCCATTGTGCTGCGGACCAACCTCAGGCCAAGAAACTGGCGCGGCCAAGGCCAGTGCCCCCGTGCAAGGGCCGCCCCGCCGCACTGGGGGCGTCCCCCTCCCGCATTGCGCAGCAAGGCGATAGAGGGGGAAGGCGCGAAGCGACTCAGGGGGTGTTTCACTACCTGCCTCCGGATACGTCTAGAAGGGTCATGGTGGTGTAGGGCGATGCATCGGACATCAGCCACACGATGGCTTGGGCCACCTCCTCGGCGGTGCCGCCGCGCTGCATGGGCACCTGGTGGGCCAGGTCCTGCACCCGGTCGGGCAGGCCGCCACTGGCGTGGATTTCGGTCTCGATCAGTCCCGGGCGCACAGCGTTTACGCGGATGCCCTCGGCTGCCACCTCGCGCGCCAGGCCGACGGTGAAGCTGTCGATGGCCCCCTTGCTGGCCGCATAGTCCACATACTGGTGGGCCGAGCCCAGGCGCGAGGCGGCGCTCGAGACGTTGACGATGGAGCCGCCCGTGCCGCCATGGCGTGTGCTCATGCGGCGCACCGCCTCACGCGCGCAGACGATGCTGCCGATGACATTGGTCTCGAACATGCGGCGCAGGCGCGCCACGCCCATCTCGTCCACCCGGGCTGTCACGTCCACCACCCCGGCGTTGTTCACCAGGGCCGTGAGGCGACCGAGCTGCGCATCGACCGCTGCGAACATGGCCAGCACCTGGTCTTCGTGCGCCACGTCGGCCTGCACGGCGATGGCCGTGCCGCCCTGGGCGCGGATCTGCGCTACCACCGCCTCGGCAGCAGCCCGGTTGGCCTGGTAGTTCACGGCCACGGCCCAGCCCTGGCTCGCGGCCAGCAGGGCGGTGGCCGCGCCAATGCCCCGGCTGCCCCCTGTGATCAATGCAACTTTGTCCAAATCGGCGTCTCCTGCAAGAATGGGGCATTACAGCATTGCCAGGGGTCTTTGCGGGGCCTGGTTAGCCCCCTTTCATTCCCTGTCTGTCTGGTTTTTGTCGTCTTCAAGGAGTTGCACCATGGGTCAGTTTGTCGATCTGAAGTCCGCCGACGGCTTCGTCTTTCCCGCCTGGGTGGCCGGGCCCGACACCGCGCCGCGCGGCGCCGTGGTGGTGCTGCAGGAGATCTTCGGGGTCAATTCGCACATCCGCGCCGTCGCCGACCGCCTGGCCGCGCGCGGCTACCTGGCCGTGGCGCCCGCCACCTTCCACCGCGTGCAGACCGGTGTGGACCTGGGCTACACCGCCGAGGATGTGTCGGCCGGCGCGGCGCTCAAGGCCGCGGTGGAAGGGCTGCCCAGCCCCGGCGTGCTGCCGGACATCCAGGCCGCCATTGACTACGCGGGTGAGCGCAGCGGCCGCAAGGTCGGCGTCGTGGGCTTCTGCTGGGGTGGCCTGCTCACCTGGCGCGCGGCCTGCCTGCTCCGGGGCCTGTCGGCCGCCGTGCCCTACTACGGCGGTGGCATGACCAGCGAGGCCGAGACCAGCCGTACGCCCCAGGTTCCCGTGCTCGCCCACTTCGGCCAGCGCGACAAGCACATCCCGGTGGATGGCGTGCAGGCCTTCGCGCGTACCCACCCCGAGGTGGAGGTGCATATCTACGAGGCCGACCACGGCTTCAACTGCGACCAGCGCGGCAGCTACGACGAGGCCTCGGCCCTGGCCGCGCGCGACCGCACGCTGACCTTCTTCGACAAGCACCTGGGCTGACCGCCATGGCCCGCCCCTTCCGACGGCTGCTGGGCATTCTGGTGGCAGCCGCCTGCGCGGTGGGTGCCGTGCAGGCGGCCGACTACACCGGCCCGCTGTTCGACGCGCACCTGCACTACAACGAAGAGGCCTGGAACGGCCAGAACGGCCCGCACCCGCCCGCCGACGTCATCGCGCGCATGAAGGCCTCGGGCGTGCGCGCCATCGTCGCCAACTCGCGGCCCAACACAGGCTCGCTGGCGCTGGCAGCCTCCAAGGAGGTGCGCGAGGCGGGCATCGCCGTCGTGCCCTTCGTGCGCCTGTACCGCAACCGCGAGGATTACAGCAACTGGTTCCGCGACGAGACGATCTACGAGATGGTGCAGGCCGAACTCGCCAAGGGCACGGCCGCAGGCCCCTACAAGGGCATCGGCGAGTTCCACCTCTACGACAGCGCCAACGCCGACGGCCCGGTGGCCAGAAAGCTCATGGTGCTGGCCGAGCAGCGCGACCTGGTGGTGCTGGCGCATGTGGACGACATGGCCATCGACCTGCTGATGGCCAATACGCCTTCCAAGGGGCAAAAGGCACGACTGGTCTGGGCGCACACGGGCATCGGCGGCGCACCGGTGGAGCGGGTGGACGCGCTCATGGCGCGCTACCCGGGCCTGGTGGGCGAGCTGTCCTACCGCCCTGGCCTCGTCTGCGACAACGAGCAGCTGTGCCCGGCCTGGCGCGCTCTGTTGCTCAAGTACCCCACGCGCTTCGTGATCGGCTCGGACACCTGGGTCAACCAGCGCTGGCAGCACTACGAAGGGCTCATGAAGGGCTACCGCACCTGGCTGGGGGGCCTGCCGCCTGCGGTGGCGCAGGGGGTGGCCTTTGGCAACGGCGCCGCCTTGTTCGGGGTGCCGGCACCGGGCAAGTAGCCGGGGCTTGCGGGCGCTGCGTCGCCTATCATTTCAGCGCGGGCAGGGGGCCGCGGGGAATCCACCTTCCTGCACCCTGGCCCAGCATTGCGGAGACAAGCCCTTGCAAGACACGACAAGCCTTTCCTTCCCTCCCGGCCGCCGTCCCATGGCACGCAGCGCCTGGGCCTTGGCCCTGGCGGCCGCCAGCCTGGGTTGCGTGGCACCTGCCATCGCGGCCACGGCCTTCGAGCCGACCCAGATTGTGCAGGGCACGCCCCTGGTGCTGCAGGGCACGGGTACGCGCTATCGCGCCGTGTTCAAGGTCTACGACATGGCCTTGTACCTGCCGAAGAAGGCGCGCACGGCCGAGGAGGCGCTGGCCGCCATCAGCGGACCGGTGCGCCTGCAGTTCGTCGCCCGGCGCGACATCCCGGGCACGGACCTGGGGCTGTCGTTCATCAAGGGGCTGTCCAGCAACGCCACACCGGACCAGGTCCGGCGCCACACGCCGTCGAGCAACCGCCTGGTCGAGATCTTCTCGGGCCGCACCAAGCTGGCCTCGGGCGACACCTTCGCGATGGACTTCGTGCCCGGCAAGGGCACGACCTTCTTTATCCAGGGCCAGCCCCAGGGCGCCCCCGTGGGCGATGCCGAATACCTCGGCATGGTGCTGCGCATCTGGCTGGGGGCCGCGCCGGTGGACAGCCAGCTCAAGGACGCCTTGCTGTCGTCCGCCGCCAACTGATCTGCCTCTCGCAGCGAATGCCGGGTTGTGGCCGCAGCGGCGGTCAGGAGCCCGTGCGGGCCAGGTAGCGCTTGCGCCAGAAGACCGAGACCAGTACCACTGCAATGGTGATCATCGAGCCCATGGCCCACCAGAAACCGTCCTGCTTGTGGATCAGCGGAATGAACTCGAAGTTCATGCCGAAGATGCCGGCGATCAGGTTCAGCGGCAGGAACACGGCCGTGAGCGCTGTCAGCGTGCGCATGATGTCGTTGGTGCGGTTGCCCTGCACCGAGAAATGCATCTGCACGGCGGTCTCGGTGTTCTGCTCCATGCGCCGCACGTGGTGCACCACGCGCTCGATGTGTTCGAGCACGTCGCGGCTGCGCACCTTGAGCAGGTCCAGGTCGCGCAGGCCGGTGGGCGACTCGGGCACCGCCCAGGTTTCCAGCGCGTCGATCCAGTCCTGCACGGCGGTGCGCTGGTCCTCGCAGATCTCGTCCAGGGCGTGCAGCGACAGGCGCGCGTCGAGCAGCGAGCTCCAGTTGACGTAGCGCGCACGGGGCCTGAGCAGTTCGGTCTGCCAGTGGTCGAGTTGGCGCGACAGCTCGCGGCGCAGGTCCAGGTAGCCGTCCACCATCTGATTCACCAGGCGCAGCATCAGGTCGGCCGGCGAAGTGGGCTTGCGCGAGCCCGAGGCCGTAGGGCTGGCACGGCCTTCGCGCGGGTCGGTGGGGGAGGGCGCCAGCAGGCGCGTGGCATAGGCATCGCGCACGCTGCAGTCCCCGGGGTGCACCGTCAGCAGCACCTGGTCGAACACCGCAAACCCCACGGGGCTGGTATCGATGCGCCGCAGCACCGGCGGGCCGCCGCGCCGGGGC
This sequence comes from Acidovorax sp., assembly GCF_034519795.1. Lineage (GTDB taxonomy): Bacteria > Pseudomonadota > Gammaproteobacteria > Burkholderiales > Burkholderiaceae_C > Acidovorax. The sequence continues at coordinate 335,076 of NZ_JAXHOB010000014.1, read as the reverse complement.
GCGGGCTGCAGCGCGGCGGCGTCATCGGCATCGGGCGGCGCCGTGGCCAGGCGGCGGAACACCAGCAGGTCGTACTGCGAGGTGTAGTCGTAGTGCGAGGGCAGTTGGGCGTTGAGCAGGTCCGAGACATGCAGGTCCACCAGCTGCAGCCCGGTCAGTCGCAGCAGGGCGGCCTGCACTTCGGCCAGTTGCGCCTGGAAGGCCGGGCGCGCGCAGGCGATCCAGAGGTAGCCTTGCTCTGGCTGCTGCGCCGGCAGCGCGTCGAGTTCCTGGGCGCTGTTGCCCTGGATGTGGAAGATGCGCATGGAGGCGGTGCCTGGGGGCGTTCTACCGCGCGAGCAACAGACGGGCCGCGTCGCGCGCAAAGTAGGTCAGCACGCCATCGGCGCCCGCACGCTTGAAGGCCAGCAGGCTTTCCATCATCACCGCGTCGTGGTCGAGCCAGCCGTTGGCGGCGGCGGCCTTGAGCATGGCGTATTCGCCGCTCACCTGGTAGGCGAAGGTGGGCACGCCGAACTCATCCTTCACGCGGCGCACCACGTCCAGGTAGGGCATGCCGGGCTTGACCATCACCATGTCGGCGCCCTCGGCGATGTCCTGGGCCACCTCGCGCAAGGCTTCGTCGGTGTTGCCGGGGTCCATCTGGTAGACGTTCTTGTCGGCCTTGCCCAAGGCGCCGCGCGTGCCCACCGCGTCGCGGAAGGGGCCGTAGAAGGCGCTGGCGTACTTGGCGCTGTAGGCCATGATGCGCGTGTGGATGTGCCCCTGTACCTCCAGCGCCTCGCGGATGGCGCCGATGCGCCCGTCCATCATGTCGCTGGGCGCCACGATGTCCACGCCTGCCTCGGCATGCGTGAGGGCCTGGCCGGTGAGGATCTCCACCGTGTCGTCGTTGATGATGTAGCCGGTGTCGTCGAGCAGGCCATCCTGGCCGTGGCTGGTGTAGGGGTCCAGCGCCACATCGGTCATCACGCCCAGGCTGGGGAACTCCTTCTTCAAGGCCCGTACCACGCGCGGGATCAGGCCATCGGGGTTCAGGGCCTCCTTGCCATCGGGCGTCTTCAGTGCCGGATCGATGGCCGGGAACAGCGCCAGCACCGGGATACCGAGCTGCACGCAGTCCTCGGCCACGGGCAGCAGCAGGTCCAGGCTCAGGCGGTCCACGCCGGGCATGGAGGCCACGGCCTCGCGCCGGCTCTCGCCTTCGTGCACGAACACCGGGTAGATCAGGTCGTGCGGGGTCACGCGGTGCTCGCGCACCAAGTTGCGGGTGAAGGCATCGCGGCGCAGGCGGCGTGGGCGGTTCTGCGGGAAAGGGGCGGGGCTTGGGAGGTGCATGGGGAAAATTGTGCCTCAAGCGCCGCCACCAAGGCCGCAGGAGGGCTGCAGGCGCCGGTGCCAAACCCTGCTTGTATGCCCCGCGGGCTGGTGCTAAATTGGTTCCGGGCAGCTTGCTGCCCCCCGCTTTTCCTCCCTGAGCGGGGCTCTGGGCTGCTGCAATGCAGGCAGGGCTTTCGAAGCCCGGCAGCTTTTGCCGGGCTTTTTTTTGCGAGGCCCCATGGCCTGCCATGCCACCCGGGGCCCTTAAACTGCAGCCATGCTCTGGGTCAAAGCCTTCCACATCGTCTTCATCGCTAGCTGGTTCGCCGGCCTGTTCTACCTGCCGCGCATCTTCGTGAACCTGGCCATGGTGGCACCGGGCTCGGTGGCCGAGCGGGAGCGCCTGATCCTCATGGCGCGCAAGCTGCTGCGCTTCACCACCTTGCTGGCCGTGCCGGCGCTGGCCCTGGGCCTGTGGCTGTGGCTGGGCTATGGCATCGGCCGCGGGCCGGGCAATGGCTGGATGCATGCCAAGCTGGCCGTCGTGGTGTTGGCCATCGGCTACCACCACGCCTGCGGCGTGCTGCTGCGCAAGCTGGCCGATGGCAGCAGCCGCCGCAGCCACCGGTGGTTCCGCTGGTTCAACGAGGTGCCGGTGCTGCTGCTGGTGACCGCCGTGGTGCTGGTGGTGGTCAAGCCGTTCTGACGGCCCGGCCCCCGTGTACAAGAGTTCGGCCGGCCCCCTCGCGCTGATCTATGCGGCGCTGATCGTCTTTGCCAGCCTGTTCCCGTTCGAGGGCTGGCGCGCGCAGGGCATCGATCCCTGGGTGTTCCTCGCTTCGCCGATCCCACCGCCCTACTGGACCGGCTTTGACGTCACCTCCAACCTGGTGGGCTATGCCCCGCTGGGCTTCCTGCTGGCGCTCGCGTTGCTGCGCATGCGCTGGCGCTGGGGGGCCTGGGTGCTGGCCACGGTAGCGGGCCTGCTGCTGTCGCTGACCCTGGAGTTCCTGCAGATCTACCTGCCCCGGCGCGTGCCCTCCAACATGGACCTGCTGCTCAATTCGGCAGGCACGCTGGCCGGGGCGCTCACGGCCGCAGCACTGGAGCGGCTGGGCGCCATCGACCGCTGGAGCGACTTTCGCAACCGGTGGTTCGTGCAGGATGCCCATGGCGCGCTGGTGCTGCTGGCCTTGTGGCCGCTGGCCCTGCTGTTCCCGGCGGCCCTGCCCTTTGGCCTGGGGCAGGTGCTTGAGCGGCTGGAAGGGGCCCTGGTCGAGATCCTGGCCGACACCCCGTTCCTGGACTGGCTGCCCATGCGCGACACCGCGCTCGACCCGCTGTCCCCCGGCGGCGAGCTGCTGTGCGTGACGCTGGGTCTGCTGATTCCCTGCCTGCTGGGCTACTGCGTGATCCGCCAGGCATCGCGCCGGGCGCTGTTCGCGCTGGCCGTGGTGGTGGTGGGCGTGGTGCTCACGGCGCTGTCGGCGGCGCTGAGCTGGGGCCCTGCCCATGCATGGGAATGGATGGGTTTGCCCGTGCGCGTGGGCGTGTGGAGCGCGCTTGCTCTTGCGGTCGTGCTGCTGGCTTTGCCCCGGCGCGCCTGCGCGGCCGTGCTGCTGCTGGTGCTGGTGTGGCACCTGGGCCTGCTCAACCAGGCGCCCACCAGTGCCTATTTTGCCCAGACGCTGCAGGCCTGGGAGCAGGGGCGCTTCATCCGCTTCTACGGCCTGGGCCAGTGGCTGGGCTGGGTCTGGCCCTATGCGGCGCTGGCCTATGTGGTGGTGCGCGTGGCCCGGCGCGACGGCCCGGCCTGAGCTCCTTTTGGGGGTTATGGGCATAGGCCGTGCCGGGCGCCGCTCCTAAAATGGCTGCATGACCGACACTTCCACGACAACCGCACCGGCTGCACAGCCGGGCTACTACCAGCGCCACATCTTCTTTTGCCTGAACGACCGCATCAACGGCGAGGACAGCTGCGCACACCACGGCGCGCAGGCGGCCTTCGACCGCTGCAAATCGCAGGTGAAGGCGGCCGGCCTCTCTGGCGCCGGCAAGGTGCGCGTGAACAAGGCGGGCTGCCTGGACCGCTGCGCGGGCGGGCCGATCGCGGTGGTCTACCCCGAGGCGGTCTGGTACACCTTCGTGGACAACGCCGACATCGACGAGATCGTCGAGTCGCACCTCAAGAACGGCCAGGTGGTGGAGCGCTTGCGCACACCACCGGAACTTGGCCGCTGATTTCCATTCAGAGCGCTGTCCACCCCTGATTTCCAGCCGCCGGATCGGCCAGATCTGCGCAGGCTGCTATTGACCTGGTAGCAAACCCCGTGAATTCACAGACCGAACGCCTGACCCTCACCGGCGCCGCCGGCGCCATCGAGGCGGTGCGCGACGCTGCCGTGCTGCCCGAGGGCGCGGCCCCGCGCGGCATCGCCGTCATCGCCCACCCCCATCCGCTGTTCGGCGGCACCATGGACAACAAGGTGGTGCAGACCCTGGCACGCGCCTTCGTGCACAGCGGCTGGACGGCGGTGCGCTTCAACTTCCGCGGCGTGGGCGGCAGCGCCGGCACACACGACGAAGGCCGGGGCGAAGCCGAGGACTTTCTGGATGTGGTGCGCCAGGCGGCGCCCGAGGGGCCGTTGGCGCTGGCCGGCTTCTCCTTTGGGGCCTTCGTCACGAGCCAGGCGCTGGCCAGCCTGTGGGGCGAGCGCGCCATCGAGCGCGTGGTGTTGGTGGGCACGGCGGCCAGCCGCTTCACCGTGGCCCCGGTGCCGCCCGAGGCGCACGACCGCACCCTGGTCGTGCATGGCGAACAGGACGACACGGTGCCGCTGGCCGCCGTGATGAACTGGGCGCGCCCCCAGATACTCCCTGTGACAGTCGTTCCCGGTGGGGGGCATTTCTTTCACGGACAATTGCCGCTTTTGAAAAACCTGGTGACCCGCCACCTGCTGGCCGGGGCCTGACCTCCTGCAGCTTCTGGGCATGCCGCGCAGGCTGCTCGCCGCTTTTTGCTGCTTTCTGTCGCCTTCTTTCTTTTTCTCACCTGAATGCCCGTTTCCATGAAGTCCCTTTTGCCCACGTTGCGCTCTGTCTTTCTCGCTGCGGTGCTCGCGCCTGCCGCCCTGTGGGCGCAGGTGCAGGCCCCGCAGCCGCCCGAGATCGCCGCGCGCAACTACCTGCTGCTGGACATCACGGCCGGGCAGGTGCTGGCCGCCAAGGACATCGATGCGCCGGTGGAGCAGGCTTCGCTGACCAAGCTGATGACCGGCTACCTGGTGTTCGACGCCTTGCGCGCCAAGAAGGTCGCCCTGGACCAGAAGCTGCCGGTGAGCGTGCTGGCCTGGAAGATGCCCGGCTCGCGCATGTTCATCGACCCCAAGATGCAGGTGCCGGTGGATGACCTGATCAAGGGCATGATCGTCCAGTCGGGCAACGACGCCACGGTGGCGCTGGCCGAGGGTGTGGGCGGCACGGTCGAAAACTTCGTCAAGCTGATGAACGACCAGGCCAAGGCCCTGGGCATGAAGAACACCGCCTACAAAAACCCCGAGGGCCTGACCGAGCCCGGCCACACCACCACCGCGCGCGACCTGGGTGTGCTGGCCAGCCGGCTCATGAAGGACTTCCCGGAGTACATGCACTACTACGCGACGAAGCAGTACAGTTACCCGGGCACGCCGGTTTCCAACGGCAACAACCGCAACGCGCTGCTGTTCCGCGACCCGACGGTGGATGGCCTCAAGACCGGGCACACCGCCGCCGCCGGCTACTGCCTGGTGGCCACCTCCAAGCGCGATTTCCCCAATGTCGGCCAACGCCGCCTGCTGTCCATCGTGCTGGGCGCCGCCAGCGAGAACGCCCGCGCCAATGAAAGCCAGAAGCTGTTGAACTGGGGCTACACGGCCTTCGAGGCGGTCAAGCTGTTCGATGCCGGCCAGCCCGTGGCGACCCCCGCCGTCTGGAAAGGCACGGAAAACACCCTCAAGATCGGCCGTGCCGAAGCCATCGTGGTGGCCGTGCCTTCGGGCAGCGGCGGCAAGATCAAGACCGAGATCGCCCGCCCCGATCCGCTGGTCGCCCCTTTTACCAAGGGCCAGGCCGTGGGTACGCTGAAGGTGGTGTTGGGTGACCAGGCGCTGGCCGAAGTGCCGCTGGTGGCGCTGGATGGGGTCGAGCAGGCCGGCATCCTGGGCCGCGCCTGGGACTCCATTCGCCTCTGGATAAAGTAAGGCTACCCCTGGGGCGCTTGCGCGCCTTCACCCCTTCTCTCGATTGGCTGCGCCATTCGGGCAGGGGGGCGCAGTCTATGCGGCGGGGCGGCCCTTGTACGGTTGCCCTGGCATGGGCCGCGCGCTTTCAATGGCCATCGGCGAAGCATCGCACGCTGGCTGTGCTCAATTTGCCCCAGTCTTGTGTACACCCTTCCAGGGGAAAGTCGCATGGTGCTTGCCTGGTGGGACCCATGCTGCTACATTAGAAGGCTTTTCGGAAATTCCGAAGGGTTTCACGTTTTCGTTTTTTACGTTTAGGGACGTATTCATGCCAACCATCAATCAACTAGTCCGTCAGGGGCGCGAGGTCGAAAAGATCAAGTCCAAGAGCCCTGCGATGGAAAACTCTCCCCAGCGCCGCGGCGTGTGCACCCGTGTGTACACCACGACGCCAAAGAAGCCTAACTCCGCGCTGCGCAAGGTCGCCAAGGTTCGCCTGACCAACGGGTTCGAAGTCATCTCCTACATCGGCGGTGAAGGCCACAACCTGCAGGAACACAGCGTGGTGCTGGTTCGTGGCGGTCGTGTCAAGGACTTGCCCGGTGTGCGTTACCACATCGTGCGCGGTTCGCTCGACTTGCAAGGCGTGAAAGACCGCAAGCAGTCGCGCTCCAAGTACGGTGCCAAGAAGCCAAAGGCCAAGTAAGCCCTGGCGCTTGTGTCTCCATCGGTGTTTGATTCGCCTGGCAGGCGCAGTCAAGCGAAGTGACCCCAAGCGCGGAGTGTTCCGTGTGGGTCGAGTAAGTGGGGTTCTGAATGAATCTCGCGGTGTCTGAAAAGATGCCAACTGAAGCAATATGAGGTGAAAAATGCCACGTCGTCGCGAAGTCCCCAAACGTGAAATCCTGCCGGATCCCAAGTTCGGCAATGTAGAGCTGTCCAAATTCATGAACGTGATCATGGAAGGCGGCAAGAAAGCTGTTGCAGAACGCATCATTTACGGTGCCCTGGAACTGATCGAGAAGAAGCACCCTGACAAGGACCCGCTGGAAGCGTTCACGGTTGCCATCAACAACGTGAAGCCCATGGTCGAAGTGAAGTCCCGCCGCGTCGGCGGTGCCAACTACCAGGTGCCCGTCGAAGTGCGCCCTGTCCGTCGCCTGGCCCTGTCCATGCGCTGGATCAAGGAAGCCGCCCGCAAGCGCGGCGAAAAGTCGATGGCCCAGCGTCTGGCCAACGAGCTGCTCGAGGCCACCGAAGGCCGTGGTGGTGCCATGAAGAAGCGTGACGAAGTTCACCGCATGGCCGAAGCCAACAAGGCATTCAGCCACTTCCGCTTCTAAATCGACGAACTGCTTTCGTCGCCAAGCGCAAGGCTGCCGGCATTTTTGCCTGCAGCCTTGTGGCGATTGAGGCGGTCACAAAATTGACGGGTTGCAGCGCCACAATGCTGGGCCCCTCCCCCGAATAACACGACCCATCCAAGGATCCACCATGGCTCGCAAGACTCCCATCGAGCGCTACCGCAATATCGGTATCTCGGCCCACATTGACGCTGGCAAGACCACGACCACCGAACGTATCCTGTTCTACACGGGCGTGAGCCACAAGATTGGTGAAGTGCACGACGGCGCTGCCACCATGGACTGGATGGAGCAGGAACAAGAGCGCGGCATCACGATCACCTCGGCTGCCACGACCTGCTTCTGGAAGGGCATGGACAACTCCTACGAGGAGCACCGCTTCAACATCATCGACACCCCCGGTCACGTGGACTTCACGATCGAAGTGGAGCGTTCGATGCGCGTGCTCGACGGCGCCTGCATGGTGTACTGCGCTGTGGGTGGCGTGCAGCCCCAGTCGGAAACCGTCTGGCGCCAGGCCAACAAGTACAAGGTGCCCCGTCTGGCCTTCGTGAACAAGATGGACCGTACCGGTGCCAACTTCTTCAAGGTCTACGAGCAGATGAAGCTGCGCCTGAAGGCCAACCCCGTGCCCGTGGTGATCCCGATCGGCGCCGAAGACAAGTTCACCGGCGTGGTCGACCTGCTCAAGATGAAGGCCATCCTGTGGGATGAAGCCTCGCAGGGCATGAAGTTCAGCTACGAAGAAATTCCAGCCGACCTGCTCGAATCCGCCAAGGAATGGCGCGAGAAGATGGTGGAAGCCGCTGCCGAAGCCTCCGAAGAGCTGATGAACAAGTACCTGGAAGAGGGCGACCTCTCCGAAGCCGAAATCAAGTTCGGCCTGCGTACGCGCACCATCGCCACGGAAATCCACCCGATGCTGTGCGGTACCGCCTTCAAGAACAAGGGTGTGCAGCGCATGCTGGACGCCGTGATCGACTACCTGCCAGCACCGACGGACATCGCTGACGTGACCGGTACCGATGAAGACGAAAACCCCGTCACCCGCAAGGCGGACGACAGCGAGAAGTTCTCGGCCCTGGCATTCAAGCTGATGACCGACCCGTTCGTGGGCCAGCTGACCTTCGTGCGTGTGTACTCCGGCGTTTTGAGCAAGGGCGATACCGTCTACAACCCCATCAAGGGCAAGAAGGAACGCATCGGCCGTATCGTGCAGATGCACGCCAACGAGCGCCAGGAAGTCGAAGAAATCCGTGCCGGTGACATCGCTGCCTGCGTGGGCCTGAAGGATGTGACGACCGGTGAAACGCTGAGCGACATCGACTCCCAGATCATTCTGGAGCGCATGGTGTTCCCTGAGCCCGTGATCACCCAGGCCGTGGAACCCAAGACCAAGGCCGACCAGGAAAAGATGGGCATCGCACTGCAGCGCCTGGCTGCAGAAGACCCATCCTTCCGCGTGAAGACCGACGAAGAATCGGGCCAGACGCTGATCGCCGGGATGGGCGAGTTGCACCTGGAAATCATCGTCGACCGCATGAAGCGTGAATTCGGCGTGGAAGCCAACGTGGGCAAGCCCCAGGTTGCCTACCGCGAAACCATCCGCAAGACGGTGGAAGAGGCCGAAGGCAAGTTCGTGCGCCAGTCCGGCGGCAAGGGCCAGTACGGTCACGTCGTGCTCAAGATCGAACCCAACGAAGCCGGCAAGGGCATCGAGTTCGTCGACGCGATCAAGGGCGGTGTGGTTCCTCGCGAATTCATCCCCGCCGTGGAAAAGGGTATCAACGAAGCCGTCACGCAAGGCGTGCTGGCCGGCTACCCCGTGGTGGACGTCAAGGTCACGCTGCACTTCGGTTCGTACCACGATGTGGACTCGAACGAACTGGCGTTCAAGATGGCCGCCATCTTCGGCTTCAAGGAAGGCTGCCGCAAGGCCAACCCGGTCATCCTGGAACCCATGATGGCCGTGGAAGTGGAAACGCCTGAAGACTACGCTGGCACGGTGATGGGTGATCTGTCCTCCCGCCGCGGCATGGTCCAGGGCATGGACGACATCCCGGGCGGTGGCAAGGCCATCCGCGCCGAGGTGCCGCTGTCGGAAATGTTCGGCTACTCGACCTCGCTGCGTTCCGCAACGCAAGGCCGCGCCACGTACTCGATGGAATTCAAGCACTACAGCGAAGCGCCTCGCAACGTGTCCGAAGCCATCATGGCTTCGCGCGCCAAGTAAGCAGCCCGCTGCGAGACTGCCGCCAGCGCCTGCCTGCAGGTGCCGGTGGCCGCCTCGCCCCTCTTGCGCAAGATTTTGCAGTCTGCGATCCGGTGCCGCCCCGTTGCCTGTGCAGGGCGAACCAGCAACCGGATGCAGACGTTAAACCACAACACAGGCATTGCTCTTTGGAGAACTGAAAATGGCAAAAGGTAAATTCGAACGGACCAAGCCCCACGTCAACGTGGGCACGATCGGCCACGTGGACCACGGCAAGACGACCCTGACGGCGGCCATCGCCACGGTGCTGTCTGCCAAGTTCGGCGGCGAAGCCAAGGCATACGACCAGATCGACGCAGCACCTGAAGAAAAGGCCCGCGGCATCACGATCAACACCGCACACGTGGAATACGAAACGGCCAACCGCCACTACGCCCACGTGGACTGCCCCGGCCACGCCGACTATGTGAAGAACATGATCACCGGCGCTGCCCAGATGGACGGCGCCATTCTGGTGTGCTCGGCCGCTGACGGCCCCATGCCCCAGACCCGCGAGCACATCCTGCTGGCCCGCCAGGTGGGCGTGCCTTACATCATCGTGTTCCTGAACAAGTGCGACATGGTCGACGACGAAGAGCTGCTCGAACTCGTCGAAATGGAAGTACGCGAACTCCTGGACAAGTACAACTTCCCAGGCGACGACACCCCCATCGTGCGCGGTTCGGCCAAGCTGGCCCTGGAAGGCGACAAGGGTCCCCTGGGCGAAGAAGCCATCATGAAGCTGGCTGAAGCGCTGGACACCTACATCCCCACGCCAGAGCGCGCTGTGGACGGTGCCTTCCTGATGCCCGTGGAAGACGTGTTCTCGATCTCCGGCCGCGGCACCGTGGTGACCGGCCGTATCGAGCGCGGCATTGTCAAGGTCGGCGAAGAAATCGAAATCGTCGGTATCAAGGACACCGTCAAGACCACCTGCACCGGCGTGGAAATGTTCCGCAAGCTGCTGGACCAAGGCCAGGCTGGCGACAACGTTGGCCTGCTGCTGCGCGGCACCAAGCGTGAAGACGTGGAACGCGGCCAAGTGCTGTGCAAGCCCGGCTCGATCAAGCCACACACCCACTTCACGGCTGAAGTGTATGTGCTGAGCAAGGACGAAGGCGGCCGCCACACCCCGTTCTTCAACAACTACCGTCCTCAGTTCTACTTCCGCACGACCGACGTCACCGGCGCGATCGAGCTGCCAGCGGACAAGGAAATGGTCATGCCAGGCGACAACGTGTCGATCACTGTGAAGCTGATCAACCCCATCGCCATGGAAGAAGGCCTGCGCTTCGCCATCCGTGAAGGCGGTCGTACCGTCGGCGCCGGCGTCGTGGCCAAGATCATCGCCTGATCGATCCAATAAAAAGAAGGAACTGACATGTCCAAGCAAAAGATCCGCATCCGTCTGAAGGCATTCGATTACAAGCTGATCGACCAGTCCGCCGCCGAAATCGTTGACACCGCCAAGCGCACCGGCGCCATCGTCAAGGGCCCCGTGCCCCTGCCGACGCGCATGAAGCGTTTCGACATCCTGCGCTCGCCGCACGTCAACAAGACCAGCCGCGACCAGCTCGAAATCCGCACGCACCAGCGTCTGATGGACATCGTGGACCCCACCGACAAGACGGTGGACGCCCTGATGAAGCTCGACCTGCCCGCCGGCGTGGACGTCGAGATCAAGCTGCAGTAATGATCCCTTCCTGGCGGGCTTGCCCGCCAGGGGTGGTCTCGTATAACGCGAACTTGCTTGCAAAAGCAGTTCGCGTTATACTTTAGGGCTTCGCTTAATTTGCGTGCACTTTGGGGTGCGCGTGAATTGATCATGGTCAGTGCGTCTTGGTCTTACCAGGGCGCGCGAGCGGAGTTTTAATAACCCTCTTTCATGCACGCGAGTGCAACGCCGCAGCCAATTGAAGTTGCGGCGGTGGAAGTTTTGGAGAAACAAATGAGTCTGAGCAACTCCCTCGGGTTGCTGGGTCGCAAGGTGGGCATGATGCGTCTGTTCACCGATGACGGGGACGCAGTGCCTGTCACGGTGGTGGATGTGTCCAACAACCGCGTAACCCAGATCAAAACCCAAGAGAACGATGGCTACGTGGCCCTGCAGGTCACGTTCGGTTCGCGCAAAGCATCGCGCGTGACCAAGCCAGAAGCCGGCCACCTTGCCAAGGCAGGTGTGGAAGCCGGTGAAATCATCCAGGAATTCCGCGTGACCGCCGACACCGCAGCCCAGTACCAAGCTGGCGCATCGGTCGTTGTGACGTCCGTGTTCTCCGTGGGTCAGAAGGTCGACGTGCAAGGCACCTCGATCGGTAAAGGCTACGCCGGCACCATCAAGCGCCACAACATGAGTTCGCAACGCGCGTCGCACGGTAACAGCCGTTCGCACAACGTTCCCGGCTCCATTGGTATGGCGCAGGATCCAGGCCGCGTGTTCCCTGGCAAGCGGATGACGGGCCACCTCGGCGATGTCACCAAGACCACGCAAAACCTCGATGTGATCCGCATCGACGAAGCGCGTCAACTGCTCTTGATCAAGGGCGCTATTCCGGGCTCCAAGGGTGGGTTCGTGACGGTGCGTCCAGCGGTCAAGGCCAAAGCCTCCAAAGGAGCGAACTAATGCAGCTCGAACTCCTGAATGACCAAGGCCAGGGCGCGTCCAAGCTGGATGTTCCTGAAACCGTGTTCGGTCGTGAATACAACGAAGATCTGGTGCACCAGATCGTGGTGGCTTATCAGGCCAACGCACGCCAAGGCACTCGCGCCCAGAAGGACCGCGAGCAAGTCCGTCACTCGACCAAGAAGCCTTTCAAGCAAAAGGGTACGGGTAACGCACGTGCAGGTATGACCTCGTCGCCACTGTGGCGCGGGGGCGGTCGGATTTTCCCGAACATGCCTGACGAAAACTTCACGCAAAAGATCAACAAGAAGATGTACCGCGCCGGCATGTCTGCGATCCTGTCGCAGCTCGCCCGTGAAGGCCGTCTGGCTGTGGTCGATTCCCTGAAGGTCGACTCGCCCAAGACCAAGGTCCTGGCCGACAAGTTCAAGGCCATGAATCTGCAATCGGTGATGGTGATCTCCGAGGAAGTGGACGAAAACCTGTACCTGGCTTCGCGCAATCTGGTGAACGTGCTCGTCGTCGAGCCGCGTTACGCCGATCCCGTGTCGCTGGTCCGTTTCAAGAAAGTGCTCGTCACCAAGGGTGCAATCGACAAACTCAAGGAGATGTTCGCATGAGCACACTCAAGTTTGACGAAGGTCGTCTGATGCAAGTGCTGGTCGCTCCCATCGTGTCCGAAAAGGCCACCATGGTTGCCGAGAAGTCCAATGCTGTGACGTTCAAGGTGCTGCAGAACGCTACCAAGCCAGAAATCAAGGCCGCTGTGGAATTGATGTTCAAGGTCGAGGTCAAGGGCGTTTCCGTGGTGAACACCAAAGGCAAGACCAAGCGCTTCGGCAAGACCGTCGGCCGCCGCGACAACGTTCGCAAGGCATACGTCACGCTGCAGCCAGGTCAAGAGCTGAACCTCTCCGGGGAGGCCGCGTAATCATGGCTGTCATTAAGATGAAACCCACTTCGCCCGGCCAACGTGCCGTGGTGAAGGTCACGCGTGACCACCTGTACAAGGGTGAAGCGTACGCCCCCCTGCTGGAACCCCAGTTCCAGAAGGCCGGCCGTAACAACAACGGTCACATCACCACCCGCCACAAGGGCGGTGGCCACAAGCACCACTACCGTGTGGTGGACTTCAAGCGCAACAAGGACGGCATTCCAGCCAAGGTCGAGCGCATTGAGTACGACCCGAACCGTACGGCCCACATCGCTCTGGTGTGCTATGCCGACGGCGAGCGTCGCTACATCATCGCTCCCCGCAACCTGGAAGTGGGCGCAACCCTGCTGTCCGGTTCGGAAGCCCCGATCCGCGCTGGCAACACGCTGCCTATCCGCAACATCCCCGTGGGTTCGACCATCCACTGCATCGAGCTCAAGCCCGGTGCCGGTGCTCAGATCGCCCGCTCGGCTGGTGCTTCGGCAACCCTGCTGGCCCGCGAAGGCACCTACGCTCAAGTGCGCATGCGCTCGGGTGAAGTGCGCAAGATCCACATCGAATGCCGCGCCACCATTGGCGAAGTGGCCAACGAAGAACACAGCCTGCGCCAACTCGGCAAGGCCGGTGTGAAGCGCTGGATGGGTATTCGTCCTACGGTTCGCGGCGTTGCCATGAACCCAGTGGATCACCCTCACGGTGGTGGCGAAGGCCGCACCGGCGAAGGCCGCCATGCAGTCGATCCTTGGGGCAATCTGACCAAGGGTTATCGCACCCGTAACAACAAGCGCACACAGATCATGATCGTGTCGCGTCGCAAGAAGTAAGGGGTAACAGATGACTCGCTCTCTCAAAAAGGGTCCATTTGTTGACCATCACTTGCTGGCCAAGGTCGAAAAGGCCGTTGCCACCAAGGATAAGAAGCCAGTGAAGACCTGGTCGCGTCGCTCCATGGTTCTGCCCGATTTCATCGGTCTGACCATCGCCGTGCACAACGGCAAGCAGCACGTACCTGTCTACGTTACCGACCAGATGGTGGGCCACAAGCTCGGCGAATTCGCCCTGACGCGCACCTTCAAGGGTCACCCCGCTGACAAAAAAGTCAAGAAATAAGGAACGACCATGTCTGAAACACGTGCAGTCCTCCGGGGCGTCCGTCTGTCGGTCGACAAGGGCCGTCTGGTCGCTGACTTGATCCGCGGCAAGAAGGTGGACCAGGCTCTGAACATCCTGAACTTCACGCAGAAAAAAGCTGCGGGAATCGTCAAGAAGGTTCTGGAGTCCGCCATCGCCAACGCTGAGCACAACGACGGCGCCGACATCGACGAACTGAAGGTCAAGACCATCTACGTCGAGCAAGGCACCACGCTCAAGCGCTTCACCGCGCGCGCCAAAGGCCGCGGCAATCGCATCAGCAAGCCCACGTGCCATGTGTACGTGACGGTTGGCAACTAAAGGCTCGGAAGACTATGGGACAAAAAATCCATCCTACCGGCTTCCGCCTTGCGGTCAGCCGCAACTGGTCCAGCCGTTGGTACGCCAGCAACCGCGACTTCGCGGGCATGCTGGCCGAAGACATCAAGGTGCGCGAGTACCTGAAGGCCAAGCTCAAGAACGCCGCCGTGTCGCGCATCCTGATCGAGCGCCCCGCCAAGAACGCCCGTATCACCATTTACTCGGCCCGTCCTGGTGTGGTGATCGGCAAGAAGGGTGAAGACATCGAGAACCTCAAGAAGGAACTCGCTCTTCGTCTGGGCGTGCCCGTCGCAGTGAACATCGAAGAAGTGCGCAAGCCCGAAATCGATGCCAAGCTGATCGCCGACAGCATCACGCAGCAGCTCGAAAAGCGCATCATGTTCCGCCGCGCCATGAAGCGCGCCATGCAGAACGCCATGCGTCTGGGTGCCCAGGGCATCAAGATCATGTCGTCTGGCCGTCTGAACGGTATCGAAATCGCTCGCTGCGAGTGGTACCGTGAAGGCCGCGTGCCGCTTCACACGCTGCGCGCCGACATCGACTACGGTACCTCCGAAGCCAAGACCACCTACGGTGTGATCGGCGTCAAGGTCTGGGTCTACAAGGGCGACACGCTGGGTCGCAACGACCTGCCTGCCGTGGAAACCCCACGTCCAGACGAAGAACGCCGCCCACGCGGTCCACGCCGTGATGGCCGCCCAGGTGGCGACCGTCCAGGCGCTGGCCGTGGAGGCCCACGTCGTCCAGCCGGTGTGAACACCGGCCCGGCCGACGGCAGCGACAAGCCAGCGGAAGCTGGTGGCGCTGATAACACCGCCGTTAAGCGCGTACGCAAAGTCGCCGCGCCCGCTACAGCAGCGGACGGAAAAGGAGAATAAGTATGCTGCAACCTGCTCGCCGCAAATACCGCAAGGAGCAAAAGGGCCGTAACACTGGTGTTGCAACGCGGGGTGCCTCCGTTGCTTTCGGTGATTTCGGTCTGAAGTGCACCGACCGTGGCCGTCTGACGGCCCGCCAGATCGAGGCTGCACGCCGTGCAATCTCCCGTCACGTCAAGCGTGGCGGCCGCATCTGGATCCGCGTGTTCCCGGACAAGCCGATCTCTACCAAGCCCGCAGAAGTGCGTATGGGTAACGGTAAGGGCAACCCCGAGTACTACGTGGCCGAAATCCAGCCCGGCAAGATCGTGTTCGAGATCGTCGGCGTGCCCGAAGAACTGGCCCGTGAAGCGTTCCGCCTGGCTGCCGCCAAGCTGCCGCTGCGCACCACGTTCGTCAGCCGCCACATTGGCTCGTGATTCAGGAGAACAAGCAATGAAGACTACTGAACTGCGCCAAAAAGACGTTGCCGGCATCGAAACCGAAATCAAGGCGCTGCAGAAGGCCCACTTCGGCCTGCGCATGCAGAAGGCTACCCAGCAGTTGGCCAACACCAACACGCTGCGTACCACCCGCCGCGACATCGCCCGTGCAAAAACCATCCTTGCTGAAAAGCAAGCCGCCAAGTAAGGAGCCGACATGACGGAAGCTAAAAAATCCCTCAAGCGCACCTTGATTGGCAAGGTGGTCAGCGACAAGCGCCAAAAGACCGTGACCGTGCTGATCGAGCGCCGTGTGAAGCACGAGCTCTACGGCAAGATCGTGGGCAAGTCGAGCAAGTACCACGCCCATGATGAAAATGGCGAGTACAAGCTGGGCGACGTGATCGAAATCACCGAGAGCCGTCCGCTCTCCAAGACCAAGAACTGGGTTGCCACCCGCTTGGTGCAAAAGGCCGGCCTGCTCTAAGCCCTCCCGGCTTGTTGGCAGCACTGCCCTCCAAAACGACCCACAATGTGGGTCGTTTTGCTTTGGGGGCCTGCTTTTTGTGCACGCCGCCCCGGGCATGCGGATACCAACCAACAACCCTAGGAGAGATCAATGATCAAAGTCGGTGACACCCTGCCAGCCAGCACCCTGATGGAATACTCGGAAGTCGAGGGCGAAGGCTGCTCCATTGGCCCGAACCCCGTGCCGGTGGACAAGGCCACGGCAGGCAAGACCATTGCGCTGTTCGCGCTGCCCGGCGCCTTCACGCCCACCTGCTCGGCCAAGCACGTGCCCGGCTATGTGGAAAAGGTGGAGGAGTTCAAGGCCGCCGGTGTGGACGAAATCTGGTGCGTGAGCGTGAACGACGCCTTCGTGATGGGCGCCTGGGCGCGCGACCAGAAGACCGACGGCAAGGTGCGCATGCTCGGTGACGGCGACGCCACCTTCGCCAAGGCCACCGGCCTGACGCTGGACCTCAACGGCAAGGGCCTGGGCCTGCGCAGCAACCGCTACTCGATGCTGGTGCGCGACGGCAAGGTCGTCACCCTCAACATCGAAGCACCGGGCAAGTTCGAAGTCAGCGACGCGGCCACGCTGCTGGCCCAGGCCAAGGCGTCCTGAACGGCCAGGTCTGGAAAGACCCAGGATGCCGCTGCGCAAGCAGTGGCGTCCCCCTGGCGGCCCCTGCGCAACACGCGGCGGGCCGCTTTTTCATGGCCAGGCCGCTGCCTAAGACACCCGGCTTACGAGATGTCCGCCTTGAGGTAATGCGAGCCCGCAATGGGGTTGTGGTAGTACGGCGGGATCTCCTCGAAGCCCAGGTCGGTGTAGAGCGCGCGCGCCGACTCCATGCCATCGAGCGTATCGAGCAGCACGCAGGCGTAGCCGGCACGGCGCGCCTGGTCCAGCATGGCCTCGGCCAGTTCGCGGCCCAGGCCAAACCCCCGGAAGGCCTTGCGCACGTACAGGCGCTTCATCTCGCTGGCATTGGGGTAGTCGGCGGCATCCAGCGGCCGCAGGGCGCAGCAGCCCGCAATGGCCCCCTCCACCACGGCCAGCAACAGGTGGCCGCGCGGTGCGGCATAGTCGCCGGGCAACTGGGCCAGTTCGTTCTCGAAATCCTGGAATGCCAGGTCCACATCCAGGGTGCCGGCGTATTCCCGGAAGATGTCGCGCACCGCCTCCATCTCGGCGGCGGACGACGGATTGAGGAGGGTGACGACGGGCTTGTCCAAGGCGGGAACTCAGGGGGCTGGGGAAGGGGCAGTGTAGCGGCTCGACCCGGGCGATCCTGGAACAGGCGCTTAGAACGCCACTGCCCCGAGGGTCGACACCCACCAGGCCAGGCCCGCGCCCAGGGCCAGGGCCACCACCGCTGCGATGCGGCTGGCCAGGTCGTCGCGCGAAGGTGCCACGGGTTGGGGCAGTTCCTTGTCGCCATGCAGCATGGGCCGCACCAGCCGGTGCTTGCGCACCACCACGTAGAAGACGATGGCCAGCAGGTGCAGCGCGACCAGGCCCAGCACCAGGTACTGGCCGATCTCCTTGTGGTAGCCCGTGGCCTGGCCCACCACCGCGTTGGAGACGAAGCGGGTCAGCGGTCCCGAAAAGGCGATTTCGTCGTCGCTGAGCAAACCGGTCCCCACCTGGGCGGCGAGCACGGCCAGCAGGGCGAAGACCGAGAGTGCGCCCAGCGGACTGTGGCCCACCGCGTCCTCGGGGTGGCCGGCGCCGCGCAGGTAGCGCACCAGGCGGGCAGGCGAGTACAGGAAGGCCGCAAAGCGCGACCAGCGCCCGCCCACCAGGCCCCACACCAGGCGAAAGACCAGCAGCGCCAGCACCACATAGCCCAGGCGCTGGTGCCAGACCATGGCGTTGCCACCCACCTTGGCCGTGACCACCAGGGCGATCACGCTGGCGGCCAGGGCCCAGTGGAAGAGGCGGGTGGGCAGATCCCAGATGCGGACAGTGTGTGTCATGGTCTTGCTCCGGCGCTTGCCGTGCCGTGGGGTGTCGTTGGCCGCATTGTGCGCGAGATGGCCGGCGCCGCCAACGCGCACCGACAGGCATGCCAAAGCCGCCGCAAAGCGGCATACTGGCGGCGGCTGGTTGGTATTTGCTCCCCACGATCAAAGGAAAATCCGATGAAAACCCTCGCTGTAGTCGCCTTTGCCGCGGCCGTCGTCACCCTGTCGGCGCCCGCATCTGCCCAGTTCGCCAAACCCGAAGACGCCATCAAGTACCGCCAGAGTGCGCTGTTCGTGATGGGCCAGCACTTCGGCCGCCTCGGGGCCATGGCCAATGGCCGCATTCCCTTCGATGCCAAGGCGGCGCAGGAAAATGCGGACGTCGTCGCCGAGATGGCCAAGCTGCCCTGGGCCGGCTTTGGCGCTGGCACCGACAAGGGAGCACCGACCAAGGCATTACCCGAGATCTGGACCCAGCAGGCCAAGTTCAAGGAGCACTCCGACAAGCTCGAAGCCGAGACCGTCAAACTCGCCGCAGCCGCCAAGACCGGCAACCTGGACAACCTGAAGACGGCCTTCGGCTCGGCTGCCAACACCTGCAAGGCCTGCCACGACAACTATCGCGCCAAGTGAAGCCGGCCGCTGCGGCGGCCCCCAAACGCAAAAAGCCTCTTCCGTACGGAAAGAGGCTTTTTTTGCGTCGCGGGAGAGCGGTTCAGGTCTCAGCCAGCAGCTTCTCGATCAACTGGTGCAGTTCCGGGAAGTTGGGTGCACCCACATAGGTCTTCACGATCTCGCCGCGCTTGTTGACGATGAAGGTCGAGGGCGTGAGCCGCACGTCGCCCCAGGCCTGGGCCACGGCGCCGGTGTTGTCGATGGCCACCTTGAAGGGCAGCTTGCGCGTTTCGGCGAAGTTCACCACGTAGCTCGGTGGGTCGTAGCTCATGGCCACGGCCAGGGTGTCGAAGCCCTTGGGCTGGTACTTGCGGTAGGTGGCAATGATTTCGGGCATCTCGGCCACGCAGGTGGTGCAGCTCGTGGCCCAGAAGTTCACCAGCGTCACCTTGCCGCGCAGGTCGGCCGTCGACTGGCGCGAGCCGTCGAGCAGCACGAAGGTGGACTCGGGCGCCGCAGAGCGGCCCGTGCCCAGGTACACGTAGGCCCCCACGGCGGCAAAAGCCACCACCGCTGCACCTGCTGCCCACTGCTTGATACCCATGGCGTCATCCCATCCCGAAAGCGCGGGCTCCAACCCGCACGGTATTGTGCCGGACAAGGCCCCCGCCTGCTGGCAGGCCCTGTCCACTCCTGGATGGAGTGCGGTGCGGGGTAAAAGTTCGCCGTGCCGGGTGCCGCGCACGAAATATCCGGCCACTGCCGATAATGGGCCCATGAACTGGACACTGACCGGCGCCGCCAGCGCCCTCCTGGGACTGGCCGCATGCAGCCCGGCACTCAACTGGCGCACCGTGGCCCTGCCCGAGGCGGCCCTCACCATCACGCTGCCCTGCAAGCCCGACCATGCCACGCGCAAGGTGGAACTGGCGGGCACACCGGTCGACCTGTCCATGGTGGGCTGCGAGGCCGATGGCGCGACCTTCGCCGTGTCCCACGCCTCGCTGGCCGATCCGGCGCAGGTGGGCGTGGCACTCACGCACTGGCGGTCCGCCATGCTGGCGCGCCTGGGCGGCGCACAGGCCCAGGCCACCGATGCGCCATTTGGCCCCCGCAACGCCTTGCCGTTGCCCCAATCGGTGCGGACCGTGGCGCAGGGGAGGGGTCCCGATGGGCAGGCCGTCACCGCACAGGCGGTCTGGTTTGCCCGGCCCGTGGGGCCGCAGATGCGGCTGTACCATGCCGTGGTCTACACGCCCAAACCCCGCCCCGAGGTGGCCGATACCTTCTTCACCGGGCTGGTGCTGCCATGAGCGCCGGTGTTCTGCCCCGGCGCGCGGCCGTCATCGTCTTCCTCGCCTTTGCATTCGCCTACTTCCTGTCGGCCCTGCTGCGCGCCGTCACGGCCACGCTGGCACCCACGCTGTCGCAGGAGTTCACTCTGCACGCCAGCGACCTGGGCCTGCTGGCGGGCGGCTACTTCCTGGGTTTCTCGGCCACGCAGTTGCCGCTCGGCACCTGGCTGGACCGGCATGGCCCGCAAAAGGTGCTGCTCGGCTTTCTGGGTGTGGCCGTCGCCGGCTGCCTGGTGTTCTCCATGGCCACGGGTTTTTCGGGCCTGCTCGCGGGGCGCGTGCTGTGCGGCGCGGGCGTCAGCGCCTGCCTGATGGCGCCGCTCACCGGCTACCGCCGCTGGTTCGATGCCACGGCGCAGATGCGCGCCAACTCCTGGATGCTGATGACCGGGTCGCTGGGCATGGTGGCCTCCACCCTGCCGGTGCAGTGGGCCCTGCCGCTGGTGGGTTGGCGCCCACTCTTTTGGGGCCTGGCCGTGCTGATCGGCGTGGCCATGGTGGGCATCGCGCTCTGGGTGCCGCGCTGGCACGCCGCTGCGCCGACCCCGGTGGCGGACGCACCGGCCGCTCCAGGCGGCTATGCCGTGGTCTGGCGCCACCCCTATTTCCAGCGCATGGCCCCGCTGGGTTTCTTCGTCTATGGCGGCATGGTGGCCATGCAGACCCTGTGGGCAGGCCCCTGGATGCAGCAGGTGGCCGGCTACACCGCGCTCGAGTCGGCCACCGGCCTGTTCTGGATCAACCTGTCCATGCTGTGCACGTTCTGGGCCTGGGGCATGGTCAACCCCTGGTTGCTGCGCCGGGGCTTCGGGGCCGACCGGCTCATCCTCGCGGGCCTGCCGCTGTCCCTTTTCATCCTGCTGGCCATCATCGTCGCCGGGCCTGCGGCGGGGGGCGCTGCCTGGGCGCTGTTCTGTGTCTCATGCACCTTTGTCTCGCTGTCGCAGCCGGCGGTGGGCATGGCCTTTCCGCAGGCCCTGGCGGGGCGTGCGCTGTCGGCCTTCAACCTGGTGATCTTTGCCGGGGTGTTCGTGGTGCAGTGGGGCATCGGCCTGGCGGTGGATGCCTTTGCGGCCGCAGGCCTGTCGACGACCGCATCGTTCCAGGCGGCCATGGGGGTTTTCCTGGCCTGCAACACGGGGGCCTACCTGTGGTTTGCGCGGACCCAGCGCCATAATGTGCTTCAAACCTCTGTCCCATGAGCACCAGCATCCTGATCATCGCCCACGCCCCTTTGGCCCATGCCCTGCGCGAATGCGTGCTGCACGTGTTTGCCGACTGTGGCGACAGCGTGGCCGCACTCGATGTGCAGCCCAATGAGCGGCCCGAAGAAACCCTGGCCCAGGCGCAGATCCTGCTGGAGCAGTTGGGCGCAGACTCCACCCTGGTGCTGACCGACGTGTTCGGCGCCACCCCCTGCAATGTGGCGCAGCGCCTGGTGGATGGTGTGCGCTCGCGTTTGGTGACAGGGGTCAATCTTCCGATGCTGCTGCGTGCCGTGAGCTACCGGGCAGAACCCCTCGATTCGGTCGTCACCCGCGCGGTGGTGGGCGGCACGCAAGGGGTGATGCAGGTGGCCATCGCCGCGCCGCAGAACCAGTCCCGACGCAACCGACATGATCAAGACTCGTACGACCATCAGCAATAAACTGGGCCTGCATGCCCGCGCCTCCGCCAAGCTCACCAAGCTGGCCGGCAGCTTCCCCTGCGACGTGTTCATGAGCCGCGGCGACCGCCGCATCAATGCCAAGAGCATCATGGGCGTGATGATGCTGGCCGCCGGCCTGGGCAGCGAGGTCGAGGTGGAGACGAATGGCGAGCGCGAGCAGGAGGCCATGGACGCCCTGCTGGCGCTGATCGCCGACAAGTTCGGCGAAGGCGAGTAAGCACGCCATGACCGCAGAAAGGGGCTTCCGATGACCTTCGCCGTCCACGGCCTGGCGGTGGCGCGTGGCATTGCCATCGGCCGTGCCGTGCTCGTGGCTTCGAGCCGCGTCGACGTCGCGCACTACTTCATCCAGCCCGAGCAGGTACCGGCCGAGATCGAGCGCGTGCGCCAGGGCCGCAATGCGGTGGTGGAGGAACTGCAGCGCCTGCAGACCGACATGCCGGCAGACGCCCCGCACGAGCTCACCGCGCTGCTCGACGTGCACCTGATGCTGTTGCAGGACGAGGCCCTCACGGGCGGCGTCAAGCACTGGATCACCGAGCGCCTGTACAACGCAGAGTGGGCGCTCACCACCCAGTTCGAGGTGATTGCGCGCCAGTTCGACGAGATGGAGGACGAGTACCTGCGCGAACGCAAGGCCGACCTGGAGCAGGTGGTCGAGCGCATCCTGCGCTACATGAAGGGCGTGGCCAGCCCGGTGGCGCCACCGGCCAGCAGCCCGCGCCGCAAGACCCAGCAGGACCTGCTGCTCGACGACACGGTGGACGTGCCCCTGGTGCTGGTGGCGCATGACCTGTCGCCGGCCGACATGCTGCAGTTCAAGCAGAGCGTGTTCGCCGGCTTCGTGACCGACGTGGGGGGCAAGACCTCGCACACCGCCATCGTCGCGCGCAGCATGGACATCCCGGCCGTGGTCGGTGCGCGCGCGGCCAGCCAGCTGGTGCGCCAGGACGACTGGGTCATCATCGATGGCGATGCCGGTGTGATCATCGTCGATCCCTCGCCCATCATCCTGGCCGAGTACGGCTTTCGCCAGCGCCAGACCGAGCTCGAACGCGAGCGCCTGTCGCGCCTGCGGCACACGCCGGCCGTCACCATCGACGGCCACCGCATCGAGTTGCTGGCCAACATCGAACAGCCCGGCGATGCCGTGGGGGCCGTGCGCGCCGGTGCCGTGGGCGTGGGCCTGTTCCGCAGCGAATTTTTGTTCATGGGCCGCACCGGCAACCTGCCGGGTGAGGACGAGCAGTACCGCGCCTACCGCGAGGCCCTGGACGGCATGCAGGGCCTGCCGGTCACCATCCGCACCATCGACGTGGGGGCCGACAAGCCGCTGGACAACAAGGTCCACAAGGACACGCACCTGAACCCTGCGCTGGGCTTGCGCGCCATCCGCTGGAGCCTGGCCGACCCGGCCATGTTCCGCACCCAACTGCGCGCGGTGCTGCGCGCTGCGGCGCACGGCAAGGTGAACCTGCTGTTCCCCATGCTGGCGCACACCAACGAGATCCACCAGACCCTGGCCCAGGTGGACCTGGCGCGCGCCGAGCTCGATGCCCGGGGCGAACCCTATGGCCCGATCCAGCTGGGCGCCATGATCGAGGTGCCGGCCGCGGCGCTGATGGTGCGCACCTTTCTGCGCTATTTCGACTTCCTGTCCATCGGCACCAACGACCTGATCCAGTACACCCTGGCCATCGACCGGGCCGACGAAGCCGTGGCCCACCTCTACGACCCGCTGCACCCGGCCGTGCTGCGCCTGGTGGCCGACGTGATCGCCGAAGGCGAGCGCCAGGGCAAGAGCGTCTGCGTCTGCGGCGAGACCGCAGGCGACGTGGGCATGACGCGCCTGCTGCTGGGTCTGGGGCTGCGCAGCTTCTCCATGCACCCGGCGCAGATCCTGGCCGTCAAGCAGGAGGTCCTGCGCGCCGACACGCGCAAGCTCGTGCCCTGGGCGCAGCAGGTGCTGGACGGCGAAGACCCCGCAGCCTTGCTTGTATCGTAGACAAATTTCGGATCAATCCCCGCCAGCGCCTGCTGGACCAGCGCTGGAGTTCGATGTGGCCCCTATCCCGGTAGCTCCCGCAGACGCGTCCCTGATCGACTCGCGGCAGGCCTTCCAGCGCCTGTTGGTCACCCTGGGCCTGGTGGTGCTGGGCAACAGCAGCATGTACGTGGTGTCGGTCGTGCTCCCGGCCGTGCAGACCGAGTTCGGCATCGGTCGCGCCAGCGCGTCGCTGCCCTACACCTTGATGATGGTCTGCCTGGGCCTGGGCGGCTTGCTCACGGGCCGCCTGGCGGACCGCCATGGCCTCACGCCCGTGCTTTGGCTGGGCGCGCTGGCCGTGCTGGGCGGCTTTGTCGGCGCGGCCTTTTCCAACAACATCTGGGCCTTCGGCCTGGCGCACGCGGTGATGGGTTTCATCGGCAGTTCGGCCACGTTCGCCCCTTTGCTCGCCGACACGGCGCTGTGGTGGAACCGGCGGCGCGGCATTGCGGTGGCGGTGTGCGCCAGCGGCAACTATGTGGCGGGCGCGGTCTGGCCGCCCATCGTGCAGTACGGCATTGACACCATCGGCTGGCGGCCGACCTACATGGCGCTGGGCGTCGTCTGCGGCCTGGGCATGCTCGCGCTGTCGCTGCGCATGCGCCAGCGCCCGCCCGCCATCCAGGCCGCCGTGGCCGACGGCCAGGCTGGCGCGGTGGACCGCGCACGCCCCTTCGGCCTTGCGCCGGGCACCGCGATGGCGTTGCTGTGCGTGGCAGGTGTGGCGTGCTGCGTGGCCATGGCCATGCCACAGGTCCACATCGTGGCCTATTGCACCGATCTGGGCTTCGGCGCCGCCCAGGGTGCGCAGATGCTGTCGCTCATGCTGGCCTGCGGCATCGTGAGCCGACTGGTCTTCGGGCTGGTCTGCGACCGCATCGGTGGCATCCGCACCCTGCTGCTGGGCTCTGCGCTGCAGGGCATCGCGCTGCTGCTTTTCTTGCCCTATGACGGCCTGGTGCCGCTGTACGTGATCTCGGCGCTGTTCGGCCTGTTCCAGGGTGGCATCGTGCCGACCTACGCCATCATCGTGCGCGAGCACTTCGCGCCGGCACAGGCGAGCGTGCGGGTGGGGGCGGTCATCATGGCCACGCTCGTCGGCATGGCCCTGGGCGGCTGGCTGTCGGGCTTCATCTTCGACATCACCGGCAGCTACCATGCCGCCTTCCTCAACGGCATCGGCTGGAACCTGCTG
The DNA here is from genome assembly GCF_034519795.1 of Acidovorax sp. Taxonomy (GTDB): domain Bacteria; phylum Pseudomonadota; class Gammaproteobacteria; order Burkholderiales; family Burkholderiaceae_C; genus Acidovorax. The sequence goes on along the minus strand of NZ_JAXHOB010000014.1, from coordinate 310,235 downwards.
AACCTGTCCATCACGGGCTGGCTCTTTTGGCGATTGCGCAGGGTGCGCGTGCACACTGGAGTGCCCACAGGGGCGGCCTGAGCCGTACGCGGGCCGTTAGGACCCTACTTCACGCGCATGCCCAAGATGGCCGCACTGATGATCAGGACCGTGGCCAGGGCGATGCTGGCGCTGAACGCGCGGCCGCTCACCACGATCAGCAGGGCGGTCGAAGCCAGCGGCGTGATGTAGCTCAGTATGCCGATGTGCCGGGCATCGCCCAGCTTGAGCGCCTTGTCCCACAGGAAGAACGAGGCACCGAGCGGCCCCAGGCCCATCACGGCCAGCAGCAGCCAGTCGCGCGAGGCAAGGGTTGCCGCAGGCTCCAGCGCCACGTGGCACAGCAGCGAGAGCACGCCCGAGACCAGGCCGAACAGGCCGATGGCCGTGGTCGGAAACGCGGCGACGCGCTTGGTCATCAGCGAATAGGTGGCCCAGATCAGCGCCGCCGCGAAAGCCGGCACATAGCCCCAGGCCAGCGTGCCACTCAATTCGCGCCCACCCACGATGGCGATGGCCGCGCCGCCGAAGCCCAGCAATGCCGCGAGCACATGCGGCCAGCGCAGCGATACGCCGGGCAGCACCACGGGCGTGAGCACCACGATGAACAGCGGCCACAGGTAGTTGACCAGGTTGGCCTCCACCGGCGGCGCATGGCGCAACGCGATGAACAGCAGAAAGTGGTAGGCGAACAAGCCGTACACCCCCAGGGCCAGCGTGCGCAGCGGAATGCGCCACTGCGACGGGTCGCGCAGCACGAAGGGCCAGGCGGGAATGCTGCCGATGATGAGGGCAATGCCCGTCAGCAGGAACGGGGGCACGTGGGCGAGCGAAACACCCAGCGAGGCGAGGGAGGCCCACAGCGCGATGGCGCCCAGGGCATGGAGATTGGCTTGCATGCGGGCACTGTAAGCGCGCCGGGTATCGCGCAACGACGGAGCATCGTCGCAGCCCTGCGGTCCGGCATCAGCCCCGGCGCAGCGCAGCCGTCAGGGCCGATGGCGATCGGTAGCCGGTGCGCCGCGCCACCTCGGCCACGGCCATGCCGCCTGAGCGCAGCAATCGCGCATGCCCGAGCCGCTGGCTGCGCAGCCAGGCCATCGCGCCCTGGCCCTGCTCCTCGCGGCAGCGCGCAGCGAACTGGCTGGGGCTCAGGTGCACCTTCTGCGCCATGTCCGCCACCGACAGCGGGCGGTGCCAATGCAGTGCGGCCCATTCGCGCAGCGCCGGCCAGTCGATGGCGCGGCGGCGCGCACCGGCATCCGGCGGCTGGGGTATCCAAGGGGAGGAGGGCTGCCAGGCCTCCAGCAGCAGCGCGGGCCCATGGGCCTGGGCCAGGGGGTGGCCCTGCTGCAGGGCGCTGGCGAGATAGCGGGCCAGGGTCAGCGCCGGGGGCGGTGGTGCGCTTTGCAGTGCAGGGGCGGAGCAGTGCGTCCAGCCCATGTCGCTGCTGTCCAGCACCAGGCACAGGCTGCCGCCGCTGGCCTCGAAATCATGGCGCGCACCGGGTGCGATCACGCAGCCGCTGCCGGTGGCCACGCGCATGCCGCGCCCGTCGATCTCCAGCTCCAGCGCGCCGGCCAGGCCCAGCAGCACCTGGAAATGTTCGTGGCTGTGGCTGCCGGGGGAGGGGCCGTACTGGCGCAGCGAGAGCGAGCCGGCGCTGTCCATGGGCCGGGGGCGCGTTGGCGGCGCAGCGGGGCCTACACGCCGGCGGCGTGCGCCTGCTGGTCGGCGTGGTAACTGCTGCGCACCATGGCACCCACGGCGGCGTGGCTGAAGCCCATCTTGTAGGCCTCTTCCTCGAACATCTTGAAGGTGTCGGGGTGCACGTAGCGGCGCACGGGCAGGTGGCTGTTGCTGGGCGACAGGTACTGGCCGATGGTCAGCATGTCGATGTCGTGCGCGCGCATGTCGCGCATCACCTGCAGGATCTCTTCGTCCGTCTCACCCAGGCCCACCATGATGCCGCTCTTGGTCGGCACCTTGGGGTGCAGGGCCTTGAACTTCTTGAGCAGGTTCAGGCTGAACTGGTAGTCGGAGCCTGGGCGCGCTTCCTTGTACAAGCGCGGCGCGGTTTCCAGGTTGTGGTTCATCACGTCGGGCGGCGCGGCCTTCAGGATCTCGAGCGCGCGGTCGTCGCGGCCGCGGAAGTCGGGCACCAGGATCTCGATCTGCGTGAGCGGCGAGAGCTCGCGGATGTTCTGGATGCATTCCACGAAGTGGCCGCTGCCGCCATCGCGCAGGTCGTCGCGGTCGACGCTGGTGATCACCACGTACTTCAGGCGCAACTGGGCGATGGTCTTGGCCAGGTTCAGCGGCTCGTCCTTGTCCAGCGGGTCGGGGCGGCCGTGGCCCACGTCGCAGAACGGGCAGCGGCGGGTGCACTTGTCGCCCATGATCATGAAGGTGGCCGTGCCCTTGCCGAAGCACTCGCCGATGTTGGGGCAGGAGGCCTCCTCGCACACCGTGTGCAGATTGTTCTGGCGCAGGATGTCCTTGATCTCGTAGAAGCGCGTGGTGGGCGAGCCAGCCTTGACGCGGATCCACTCGGGCTTCTTGAGCACCTCACCCTGTTCGACCTTGATCGGAATGCGCGACAGCTTGGCCGCAGCCTTCTGCTTGGCCAGCGGGTTGTAGGCTTCGGTGGACTGCGCTTCGCGGACGACGTCGGTGGTGCTCATGGCTTGGTAGCGGTTCAGGGAGACAGGCGGATGCCGAGCTGCTGGCCCAGCACCTTGGCGGCATCGTCCCAGGTGGTTTGGACCCCGATTGTAGAAAGGTCCACGGTTTGCAGTCCCGCGTAGCCGCAAGGGTTGATACGGCCGAAGGGTTCCAGGTCCATCGCCACGTTCAGCGCAGCGCCGTGGTAAGTGCTGTGGCGGCTGACCTTGATGCCCAGTGCGGCGATTTTTCCCAGGCCTGTGAAATCGGGCTCGACCGACCCTGTGCCGTCCCGCTTTTGCGGGCGCTGGGGCAGCAGGGCGTGGCTGTGCGGGTCATCCAGGCGCACATAGATGCCGGGCGCGCCGGCCACGCGGTGGCCCGTGACGCCGAAGTGCGCGAGCGTGCGGATCAGCGCTTCTTCCACCCGGTAAACATATTCCTTGACGTAGTAGCCAGCGCGCTGCAGGTCGATGAGTGGGTAGGCCACCACCTGGCCCGGCCCGTGGAAGGTGACCTGGCCGCCCCGGTTGGTGGGCACCACCGGAATCGCGCCGGGATTGAGCAGGTGATCGCTCTTGCCGGCCAGGCCCTGCGTGTAGAGCGCGTCGTGCTCGCACAGCCACAGGGCATCGGGCGTGTCTGCCGTGCGCGTGGCCGTGTACTCCTGCATGGCCTGCACCGTGGCGGCATAGTCCACCCGACCGAGCGTGCGCAGATCGATGGCCACGGCCTTACAGCACGACCTTGACCAGGGGGTGCGAGGAGAGCGCGCGGTACAGGTCGTCGAGCTGCTCGCGGCTGGTGGCCGTGACGGTGACGGTAACTCCGAGGTAATTGCCCTTGCTGCTGTCGCGCAGTTCAATGGTGGCGGGGTCGAAGGCAGGGTCGTACTGGCGGGCCAGCTCGGTGACCGCATGGACGAAGCCGTCCACCTTCGCGCCCATGACCTTGATCGGGAACTTCGAGGGGTACTCGATCAGCGAGTCCTTGCGGGTGTCCGCAGCGCTCGAGTCGAGGATGGTGAGGTTGGGCGGCAAAGGAGAAGACGTCATGTGCAGGTGCTTCGGTTTTTGGTGGCGGTGCCAGCGGGGCCATTGTGCGACAAGCCCTTCGCACTGTCGTGGATCTGTCACACGGATGTGCGCCTTTTCGGTGCATAACCGGGGGCGTGGCGCTATGGAAGGCGTTGGCGGGTCACCACAAAGGTGCTGGCGCGCAGGCGGCATTCAGACCTTGATTGCAGGTCTTTGTCGTTCGCCACGGGTTTTTACTTATAATTAGAGGCTTTGTGAAATTCGCAGTCTGTAACATGGGCGTTACCAACAATGAAAACAATCGCCCCTGAGACTGAAACTGAGGCTGAAGATTCTGACTTCAAGCCCCTGTCCGCGCAGGAAGCGGACCAGTGGCGCAGCCGCAACCCTCCCGTCTCGATGTGGAAGGTGGTGGCAGGTCAGGCGCTCGTCGGCGTGCTCGTGGCCCTGGTGGCCTGGGGGCTGACGGGCAGGACCGAGGTGGGCTGGTCTGCCGCCTACGGCGCGCTTGCAGTGGTGGCTCCGGCCGCATTGTTTGCCCGCGGTATGTCGCGCCAGATGGCGTCCGGGAAGGCCGGCGCTTCCATGGCGGGGTTCTTTGGTTGGGAGATGGCCAAGATCGTGTTCACCATCGCACTGCTGGCGGCAGCCCCCTGGGTTGTGCCGGGGCTGGTATGGCTGGCCTTGTTGGCGGGCATGGTGGTCACGATGAAAACGTATTGGGTCGCGCTCATGGTGCGGCCTGGTGTCCGAAAAACCGATTGATATAGAGAAGAGTTGTCCGATGGCCGCAGAAGCGCACGCTCCGACTGCAAGTGAATACATCGTTCACCACCTGCAGCATCTTCAAAACGTCAACCAGACCAAGATTGTTGACTTCACTGTCATCAACTATGACTCGATCATCGTGGGTTTGGTTCTGGGCGCCCTGACCCTTTTGATTCTGTGGTCCGCTGCGCGCAAGGCGACTTCCGGCGTGCCCGGCCGCTTCCAGGCTGCGGTGGAAATGCTGGTCGAGATGGTGGACAACCAGGCCAAGGCCAACATCCACAACGCCGAGAGCCGCAAGTTCATCGCTCCCCTGGGCCTGACGGTGTTCGTCTGGATCTTCCTGATGAATTTCATGGACATGCTGCCCGTGGACCTGCTGCCCGCCATCTGGGCCCAGATCTACGGCGCTGCCGGCCATGACCCGCACCACGCCTACCTGCGCGTCGTGCCCACGGCCGACCTCTCCACCACCCTGGGCCTGGCATTCGCCATCCTGATCCTGCGCTTCTGGTACAGCGTGAAGATCAAGGGCGTCGGCGGCTGGGGCCATGAACTCGTGTCGGCCCCGTTCGGCACCAGCAAGAATCCCATCTTCGCCCTGATCCTGGGCGTGGTGAACCTGCTGATGCAGGTCATTGAATATGTCGCCAACACCGTCTCGCATGGCATGCGGTTGTTCGGCAACATGTACGCCGGCGAACTGGTGTTCATGCTGATCGCCCTGATGGGTGGTGCGGCTGCACTGTCGCTGTCGGGTGTGCTGCTGCCTGTGGGCCACGTCATCGCTGGCACCATCTGGACGCTGTTCCACATTCTGGTGATCTCGCTGCAGGCCTTCATTTTCATGATGCTTGCGCTGATCTACCTCGGTCAGGCGCACAACGCGCACTAACGGTTCCCTTTCGTTTCTCTTTCCTTTTCAACCTTTCTTTTTTTAACTCAGGAGTCATCATGGAAAACATTCTCGGTCTCGTCGCTCTGGCTTGTGGTCTGATCGTTGGCCTCGGCGCTATCGGCGCTTCCATCGGTATCGCACTGATGGGTGGCAAGTTCCTCGAATCGTCGGCACGTCAGCCTGAGCTGATCAACGAACTGCAAACCAAGATGTTCATCTTGGCCGGTCTGATCGACGCTGCTTTCCTGATCGGTGTGGCCATCGCCCTGCTGTTCGCTTTCGCCAACCCCTTCGCTTCCACGTTCTTGGCCAACCTGCCCAAGTAATTCCCACTCAACGCCACTCTAGAAAGGTGTTGCCGTGAGTATCAACGCGACCCTGTTCATTCAGGCCATCGTCTTCCTGATCCTGGTGTGGTTCACGATGAAATTCGTGTGGCCCCCGATCGCGAAGGCGTTGGATGAACGAGCCCAGAAAATCGCCGAAGGCCTCGCTGCTGCCGACCGTGCCAAGTCCGAGCTGACCGCTGCCAACCAGCGCGTCGAGAAGGAACTGTCACAGGCACGCAACGAAACGGCTTCGCGTCTTGCGGACGCCGACCGACGTGCCCAGGCCATCATCGAAGAAGCCAAGGCACGCGCCACGGAAGAAGGCAACAAGATCGTTGCCTCCGCCCGTGCCGAAGCCGAGCAGCAAACGGTGCAAGCCCGCGAGGCCCTGCGTGAGCAGGTCGCCGCGCTGGCCGTCAAGGGTGCTGAGCAGATTCTCCGCAAGGAAGTCAATGCCGGCGTTCACGCCGACCTGCTCAACCGCCTGAAGACCGAGCTGTAAGGGGACACACATGGCTGAACTCGCCACCATTGCCCGCCCTTACGCCGAAGCCCTGTTCAAGGCCGCTACTGCGGGTGCGGGCATGGACCTGGCCAGCACCGCTGACTGGGTCGATGAACTGGCGGCCATTGCCGCCAACCCCCAGTTGCGTCAGCTGGCAGACAGCCCCAAGGTGACGGCAGACCAGGTGTTTGCCGTCGTCACGGGTGTTGCGCGTTCGGCGCTGTCCGATACGGCCAAGAACTTCCTGCGCACGGTCATCGACAACGGGCGCCTGAACGCGCTGCCGGAAGTCGCCGTGCAATTCCGTGCCCTCGTGAATCGCCGCAGCGGCTCTTCGGATGCCGTGGTGCACAGCGCCTTCCCGATGGACGCCGCAGCGCTGGCTGAGGTCGGCTCGGCGCTCGACAAGCGCTTCGGCCGCAAGCTCAACCTCACCGTTCAGCTGGACCCGTCCCTGATCGGTGGCATTCGCGTAGTGGTGGGTGACGAGGTGCTGGACACTTCGGTCAAGGCCCGTCTTGAACAAATGAAAGCGGCCCTCACCGCGTAACGCGCGGCGAGGACAGCGAACCAAAGAAAGAAGGAAAGAGTCATGCAACTCAATCCCGCAGAAATTTCTGAACTCATCAAGAGCCGCATCGAAGGTCTGGCCGCCAGCAGCGATATCCGCAACCAGGGTACCGTGGTGTCCGTGTCCGACGGTATCGTGCGCGTGCACGGCCTGTCGGACGTGATGGCCGGTGAAATGCTCGAGTTCCCCGCCACCAAGGACGGCCAGCCCTCCTTCGGCCTGGCCCTGAACCTCGAGCGCGACTCCGTCGGCGCCGTGATTCTGGGTGAGTACGAACACATCTCCGAAGGCGACACCGTCAAGTGCACGGGCCGCATTCTGGAAGTGCCGGTCGGTCCCGAACTGATCGGCCGCGTGGTGAACGCCCTGGGCCAGCCTATCGACGGCAAGGGCCCCATCAACGCCAAGCTCACCGACGTGATCGAAAAGGTCGCTCCGGGCGTGATCGCCCGTAAATCGGTGGACCAACCTCTGCAGACCGGCCTGAAGTCCATCGACTCCATGGTGCCCGTGGGCCGTGGCCAGCGCGAGCTGATCATCGGTGACCGCCAGACCGGCAAGACGGCCGTGGCCATCGACGCCATCATCGCCCAGAAGGGCCAGGGCGTCAGCTGCATCTACGTCGCCATCGGCCAGAAGGCTTCGTCGATCAAGAACGTGGTGCGCGCACTGGAACAAGCCGGTGCCATGGACTACACGATCGTGGTGGCCGCATCGGCCTCCGAATCTGCAGCCATGCAGTACGTGTCGGCCTACTCGGGCTGCACGATGGGCGAGTACTTCCGCGACCGCGGCCAGGACGCCCTGATCGTTTATGACGACCTGTCCAAGCAGGCTGTGGCCTACCGCCAGGTTTCGCTGCTGCTGCGCCGCCCACCAGGCCGCGAAGCCTATCCCGGCGACGTGTTCTATCTCCACAGCCGCCTGCTCGAGCGCGCAGCCCGCGTGAACGCCGACTATGTCGAAGCCTTCACCAAGGGTGAAGTCAAGGGCAAGACCGGTTCGCTGACGGCACTGCCCATCATCGAAACGCAAGCCGGCGACGTGTCCGCCTTCGTTCCGACCAACGTGATCTCGATCACGGACGGCCAGATCTTCCTGGAAACCAGCCTGTTCAACGCCGGTATCCGCCCCGCCATCAACGCCGGTATCTCGGTGTCGCGCGTCGGTGGTGCTGCCCAGACCAAGCTGGTGAAGAACCTGTCCGGCGGTATCCGTACCGACCTGGCCCAGTACCGTGAACTGGCTGCGTTCGCGCAGTTCGCTTCCGACCTGGACGAAGCCACCCGCAAGCAGCTGGACCGCGGTGCCCGCGTGACCGAACTGCTCAAGCAGGCACAGTACAGCCCCCTGTCCATCTCGCTGATGGGCGCGACGCTGTTCGCTGTGAACAAGGGCTTCATGGACGACATCGACGTCAAGAAGGTTCTCGACTTCGAACACGGCCTGCACCAGTTCCTGAAGACCAGCCACGCCGCACTGCTGGCCAAGCTGGAACAGGCCAAGGCCATGGACAAGGATGCTGAAGCCGAATTGACCGCCGCTGTCGCCGCGTTCAAGAAGTCGTTCGCTTAAACCGGACGAGGAGCCATCATGGCAGCAGGCAAGGAAATACGCGGCAAGATCAAATCGGTGGAAAACACCAAGAAGATCACCAAGGCCATGGAGATGGTGGCTGCATCCAAAATGCGCAAGGCGCAGGAACGGATGCGGTCTGCCCGCCCCTACAGCGAGAAGATCCGCAACATTGCAGCCAACCTCGGCCACGCCAATCCGGAGTATGTGCACCCGTTCATGAAAGTGAACGATGCCAAGACGGCCGGCGTGATCGTGGTGACGACCGACAAGGGCCTGTGCGGTGGCATGAACACCAACGTGCTGCGCATCGTGACGGCCAAGCTGCGTGAGCTGCAGGTCGCCGGCGTGTCCACCGAGGCGGTTGCCATCGGCAACAAGGGCCTGGGTTTCCTGAACCGTGTCGGTGCCAAGGTGGTTTCGCACGTGACGGGCCTGGGCGACAAGCCCCACCTGGACAAGCTGATCGGCCCTGTGAAGGTGCTGCTCGACGCCTACGCAGAAGGCAAGATCAACGCGGTGTACCTGAGCTACACCAAGTTCATCAACACCATGAAGCAGGAATCGGTGGTGGAGCAGTTGCTTCCCCTGTCGTCCGAGCAGATGCAGGCCGAGAAGACCGAACATGGCTGGGACTACATCTACGAGCCCGATGCACAGACCGTGATCGACGATCTGCTGGTCCGCTATGTCGAGTCCCTGATCTACCAGGCGGTTGCGGAAAACATGGCGTCCGAGCAGTCGGCACGCATGGTGGCCATGAAGGCCGCCACCGACAACGCCGGCAGCGTCATTGGCGAGTTGAAGCTGGTCTACAACAAGACGCGCCAGGCAGCGATCACGAAAGAACTTTCGGAAATCGTGGCTGGCGCCGCTGCTGTGTAAGCAGCTCAACCAACATCTAAATTGGAGCGAAAAATGGCTCAAGTGCAAGGCAAGATTGTTCAATGTATCGGCGCGGTGGTGGACGTTGAGTTCCCACGTGACCAGATGCCCAAGATTTACGACGCTCTGAAGCTCGAAGGTTCCAACCTGACGCTGGAAGTGCAGCAGCAGCTGGGCGACGGCGTGGTGCGTACGATTGCGCTGGGTTCGTCCGACGGCCTGCGCCGCGGCCTCATGGTGACCAACACCGGCAACGCCATCACCGTGCCCGTGGGCAAGGCGACGCTGGGCCGCATCATGGACGTGCTGGGTGCGCCCATCGACGAACGTGGTCCCGTGAGCCAGGAACTGACGGCATCCATCCACCGCAAGGCCCCTGCGTACGACGAGCTGTCGCCTTCGCAAGAGCTGCTGGAAACCGGCATCAAGGTGATCGACCTGGTGTGCCCGTTCGCCAAGGGCGGCAAGGTGGGTCTGTTCGGTGGCGCCGGCGTGGGCAAGACCGTGAACATGATGGAACTCATCAACAACATCGCCAAGGCCCACTCGGGTCTGTCGGTGTTCGCTGGTGTGGGCGAGCGTACCCGCGAAGGGAACGACTTCTACCATGAAATGGCCGATTCCGGCGTGGTGAATCTGGAGAAGCTCGAAGAGTCCAAGGTCGCCATGGTGTACGGCCAGATGAACGAGCCCCCAGGCAACCGTCTGCGCGTGGCGCTGACCGGCCTGACCATCGCCGAGTCCTTCCGTGACGAAGGCCGTGACGTGCTGTTCTTCGTGGACAACATCTACCGCTACACGCTGGCCGGTACCGAAGTGTCCGCTCTGCTGGGCCGCATGCCTTCCGCCGTGGGCTACCAGCCTACGCTGGCCGAGGAAATGGGCCGCCTGCAAGAGCGCATCACCTCGACCAAGGTCGGTTCGATCACTTCCATCCAGGCCGTTTACGTGCCAGCCGATGACTTGACCGATCCTTCGCCCGCCACGACCTTTGCCCACTTGGACTCCACCGTGGTGCTGTCCCGTGACATCGCGTCGCTGGGTATCTACCCTGCGGTGGACCCGCTGGACTCCACCAGCCGCCAGCTGGACCCGAACGTCGTGGGCGAAGACCACTACGCCACGGCCCGTGCGGTGCAGGGCACGCTGCAGCGCTACAAGGAGCTGCGCGACATCATCGCCATTCTCGGCATGGACGAACTGGCTCCTGACGACAAGCTGGCCGTGGCCCGCGCGCGCAAGATCCAGCGTTTCCTGTCGCAGCCGTTCCATGTGGCCGAAGTGTTCACGGGCTCGCCAGGCAAGTACGTTCCCCTGTCCGAGACCATCCGTGGTTTCAAGATGATCGTCAGCGGCGAATGCGATCACCTGCCGGAACAGGCGTTCTACATGGTCGGCACCATCGACGAAGCCTTCGAAAAGGCCAAGAAGGTGGCCTGATTGCCCGGCGGCTGAGCAGCGCAATGGCGCTGCCCAGCCTTCCACTGCAATCGAGCAACCCATCCCCTTTTCCTAGGAGCAATGATGAACACCATCCACGTTGATGTGGTCAGTGCCGAAGAGTCCATCTTCTCCGGTGAAGCACGCTTTGTCGCGCTGCCTGGTGAGTCTGGCGAACTGGGCATCTTTCCCCGCCACACCCCGCTGATCACGCGCATCAAGCCGGGCTCGGTGCGCATCGAAATGGCCGACGGCCGCGAAGAGTTCGTGTTCGTGGCCGGTGGCATTCTGGAAGTGCAACCCAACCGCGTGACTGTGCTGTCCGACACCGCCATCCGTGGCAAGGACCTGGACGACGAGAAGGCCAACGCTGCCAAGGCATCTGCCGAGGAAGCGCTCAAGAACGCCAAGAGCGAGATCGACCTGGCCCGGGCCCAGTCCGAGCTGGCCGTCATGGCTGCGCAGATCGCAGCCCTGCGCAAGTTCCGCCAGAAGAAGTGAGAAGAGAAAACAAGTAAGCAAGCAAGCCCTCCAGATCCTTGCGGATCTGGCCTGAAAACCCGGCCTGGCCGGGTTTTTTTATGCCTGCGCGCCGCCGGGGCCCTGCACCAGTCGAATCGGCAGACCCTCACATGCCAGCGAAAGCATGTCCTCGGTGGTGCCTGCCTGCAGCAAGTGCCGGCTGCCAAGGAACGCGCGCGCTGCGGCCAACGAATGCACGCTGAACGTGAGCGAAGCGATGTGCAACTGTTCGGCAGAAAACAGCTCCAGCCCGACGCCGGGCGCGAGCGCAAGGGCCTGGCCGGGCAAGGAGCCACTGAGTGCCTGCCAGTGGCGCTGGTGTGCCGGCAGGTCCGGCGTGCCCATGTGCACCGTCTGCAGCCCGATCAGCCCCAGCGGGCCGCCGCCTTGTGCCTGCAGCACCTGCCTGTGCTGCGCGCGGCGCTGCGCTGGTGTGGCAGCTTCGTCCCAGGGGTAAATGCTTCCCCGGGGATCCCATTCGCAAAAGAACACGCAGCAGCCCGTGGCCGAGAGGTCGAGCAGGACACAGTTGGTGAAGTTTGTGACCACTTCTCCTTGGGGGTTGATGGTTTGGGCAGGGCGGGGCGATTTGCACTGGATCCCGAGGGCGGTGGTGTGCGCCATGGCCTGTGGCAAAGGGCCGGCGGGCTCGAGAGCGAACCCGTGCACGACTGGCGGCTGCGCATGGGGCGGCAGGTCGGCGTTGGACGCCGCCGCCCAGAACTCCAGGTCCGTGTTGCCCACGTGTACCCAGCCATAGGTGGCGAAGGCGGCGTGCTGCAATGGCCAGGCCACGGGCAATTCGAACACGCGGCTGAACAGATCGAACAAAGGCTCTGCGGCGCTAAGGCGCAGCATGATGTGGTCGATGGACCGGTAGGGCGGTGGTGGCATCGGGGGGCGTGTGCAGATGGCAGGCACAGCCATTGTGACCGGCTCCGCATTCGGCCGGAGACCTCCGGGCTCGGGTGAGCCATCACTTCCAGTTGTCAGCGCGTGGCCCCTGCCAGAAATGCAAAAGCCGGGACCCCTTGCGGAGTCCCGGCTTTCTTGCGCTGGGGCTGCAGTGCGGTCTGCAGCCTTGTCGCGCTGTGAATTACATCGAGCCGATTTCGCCCGAAGGGATCTGGCCCAGGCGCACGGCTTCGGCAGCGGCGGCACGCACGGCAGCACGGTCAGCCGTCGATTGGTAGGTCACGACGCGCGAGCCTGCTGGCTCGATGCTGCGCGTCTTAGCCACGGTGGCGGCTTCGGCAGCCACTTCGGCACGGGTGCGGTTCGTGTCGAACTTCAGGGCGAACTGCGAGCCATCGGCTTCGTCGGCATGGGCACCGAAAGCGGAGAAGGCAGCCACGGCAGCGATGGAGAGGAAACGTGCAGTCTTGTTCATGGTGATCTCGATTCTTTATTGGGTTTGACAGGGGGTCAGGGCAGTTCGATTTCGGGGCGGCTTACAGCGCGCCGATTTCGCCAAAAGAGATCTGGCCGGTGCGCACAGCGTCAGCAGCCTGGGCACGCACGGCAGCGCGGTCAGCAGTCGACTTGTAGGTCACGACGCGGGAGCCAGCAGGCTCGATGCTGCGGGTCTGGGCCACGGTAGCGGCCTCAGCGGCCACTTCGGCGCGGGTGCGGCTGGTTTCGAATTGGGTGGCGAATTGCGAAGCATCGGCTTCGTCGGCCTGGGCACCGAAAGAAGCGAAAGCGGCAACAGCGGCGATGGAGAGGAAACGTGCGGTCGTGTTCATGATGAAATCCTTGGAAGAAAAAAGTGACTCAAAAAACCGGGACAAAACCATTTCGAACCGGGTTCGGTGAGTCGCCTTGCGGGTTCGGCTCATCGATGGGTTGAACTGTACGCCGCAGGTGATCAAAGAAAAACCACCCAGTCGCGAACTAACTGTTCCAGTATTGGAAACAATGCGCCGGGAACTTTGGAGGGTTTACCCGTGCCCCAATCGAGCAATGGGTGCCTATGCGCCGCCAGGTACAGGAAAACCCGGTAGTGCCATCGGGACAATGCCGCAAGCTATCCACATGCGGCCCCTGGGGGGACGGCCCTTGCCGTGCCACAGGGGCAGTGGACCGCGCACAATAGGCGCACTGCCCACCATCCCCCCATTGCCCATGCCACGCGCACGACCCACAGCTGCCACCCTGGGCGGCTCTTCGGATGAAACCGAAGCCGCCTTCTACGACGCGCTCCAGCGCGGCGACATCGAACTGCTGATGTCGTGCTGGGCCGACGAAGAGGACATCGTCTGCGTGCACCCGGGCGGGCCCCGGCTGGTGGGTGCAGGGTCCATCCGCACGGCGTTCGAGGCCATGTTCGCCAACGGCACCGTGCGCGCCCGGCCGACCCAGGTGCGCCGCGTGCAGGCGTTGTCCAGCGCGGTGCACAGCGTGGCCGAGCATGTGGAGGTGATGCTGCCCGACGGCGTGCACCGGGCCATCGTGATCGCCACCAACGTGTACCACAAGACCCCCCAGGGCTGGCGCCTGGTGGTGCACCACGCCAGCGCAGGCGTGGTGGAGGATGTGCAGGCCATGCAGGCGCAGCAACCGGTGCTGCATTGACGCGTGTCTCCCATGCACTCCCTGCACTACACGGCCCCGCGGTGGCTGCCCGGCGGGCAGTTGCAGACCATCTGGCCCGCGCTGTACTCGCGCCGCGCGTTCGGCGTGCCGCCGCCCTACCGGCGCGAGCGCTGGGACACGCCCGACGGTGATTTCGTGGATGTGGATTTTCTGGACGACGGGGTGGCGCCCGGCGCGGAGCGACCCTTGCTGGTGGTGTTCCACGGCCTCGAAGGCTCCTCGCGCAGCCACTACAGCGAGGCCTTTGCCGACTTTGCGCGCGAGCGTGGCTGGGCCTGTGCGCTGCCGCATTTCCGTGGCTGCAGTGGGGAGATCAACCGGGCACCGCGCGCCTACCACTCGGGCGACCATGCCGAGATCGGCTGGATGCTGCAGCGCCTGCGCCGTGGGCACCAGGGGCCGCTGATGGCCGCAGGCGTGTCGCTGGGGGGCAACGCCCTACTGCGCTGGGCCGCCGAGGTGGGCGAGGAGGCTGGCCTCAGCGCCGACGCTGTCGCGGCCGTGTGCTCGCCCATCGATCTGGCCGCGGGTGGGCATGCGATCGGGCGTGGCTTCAACCGGCAGGTCTACACCCGCATGTTCATGCGCACGCTGGTCCCCAAGGCCTTGCAGAAGCTGGCCCAGCACCCCGGCCTGTTCGACCGCCAAGCCCTGCTGGCGGCGCGCGATCTGTACGAATTCGACAACGTCTTCACCGCGCCGGTGCATGGCTTTCGCAACACCGAGGACTACTGGCTGCGGGCTTCGGCCAAGCCGATGCTGCACCGCATCCGCATCCCGGCCCTGGTGGTGAACGCGCGCAACGACCCCTTCGTTCCGGCCAGCAGCCTGCCCAGGGTGAGCGAGGTGGGCCCGTGCGTCACCCTCTGGCAGCCCGCGCATGGCGGCCACGTGGGCTTTGCCAAGGGGCGGCTGCCGGGCCATGTGCGGGCCATGCCCGATAGCGTGGGCACCTGGCTCGCGGCGCAGGCTGACACGCAAAGCCGCGCAGCGGGGGCACAATTGCAGCATGGATGACATCGTCAAACAAGCCCTGGCCAAATGGCCCAACGTGCCCGACTGCTACGGCTGGCTGGGGCTGGACGCGCGCGGGCGCTGGTACATGCGCGACGACAGGACGCAGGCCGCCGGCCCCTTCCCCGAGGCCAAGGGCTCGCTGCTGCAGCACGAAAAGCTGATCGACTTCATCCACCGCAACTACGAGGCCGACGAAGCGGGGCAGTGGTTCTTCCAGAACGGGCCGCAGCGCGTGTATGTGGAGCTTGAGGCCACGCCGCTGGTCTGGCGCTTGGCGGCCGATGGGTCGGTGACCTCCCACACCGGCAAGCCCGCGACCGTGGAGCAGTGCCTGCTCGATGCGCAAGGCCGGGTTTACCTGGCCACGCCCCTGGGCCTGGGCCTCGTGCACACCCTGGACGTGGGGCTGGCCGCCGACGCCGTGGAGCAAGGACGCTGGACGCCGGCGGAGGTGCAGGCGCAGGAGCTGTCGGCCCGCTATGGCTTTGTGCCCAGCCCGGCAGCGCGGCACGCCACCCCCTCCTGACTGTCCACAAAAAAGCCGACCTCGCGGGGTCGGCTTTTTTTGGAAGCGCGTGCGCTGCGCTTACTGCGAGGCGCCCGATGCAGGGGCCGCAGCGGCCGACGCACCGTCACCTGCCGCAGAAGCTGCTGCCGCCGGGGCGGCAGGCTCATCGAACTTGGCACCCGCGGAATTGGCCATGAAGGCCACGGCGCGCGCGATCTCGGTGTCGCTGAAGTCGCCACCACCCTGGGGTGCCATGGCGCCCTTGCCCTTGAGGGCCGACTGCACCAGCGTTTCAAAGCCGGTCTGGATGCGGGCCGACCAGGCAGCGGCATCGCCAAACTTCGGTGCCCCGGCTGCACCGGTGGCGTGGCAGGCGGCGCACTGGGCCTTGTAGACGGCTTCGCCATTGGCCAGCGGCCGGTTGGCATCGCGCACCTCGACCATGCCCACCTTCTGGATGCGCGCGGCCGTTGCCTTCTGGGTGTCCACCGCGCCAGCGGCAGGTTTGTTGTCCGAGGTGACGTAGAGGACCAGGCCGATGATGGCAAAGATCGGAATCACAAACGAGGCAAGTACCGCGATCAGCAACTGCTTGGGGTTCTTGATCGGGCCGGTATGGGCTTCTTCGTGGTGGGTGTCGCTCATGACTTCCTCGGGTTTATCGTGGGGCTTTGATGCAATCAACCTTCAATTATATCTGCCGGTGCCCCCGGCCCTTGCAGCACGGGCGACCTGCGTGCCGAAAGGCAGAGAAAACATTTCCGGGCGGCACACCGCGGAAGGGGCCGCCCGGGGGGCTCAGGAGCCCGCAGCCGCCAGGGCCGCTGGTTCGGCCGTGGCGCCGCCGCCCAGGGCCTTGTACAGCACCACCTGGTTTTGCAGCTGGGCCAGTCGCACCTGCACCACACCTTGCTGGGTGGCGAACAGCGAGCGCTCGGCATCCAGCAGGTCCAGGTAGCTGGACACGCCGTTGCGGTAACGCAGGTCGGCCAGGCGCAGGCGGGCTTCCTCGGCCTCGGCCTGGCGCTGTTGGGCCTCGGACTGCTCGGCCAGGGTGGACTGTCCGGCCAGTGCGTCGGACACCTCGCGGAACGCCGTCTGAATGGCCTTCTCGTACTGCGCCACCGCGATGTTGCGCGCAGCCCGCGAGCTCTCCAGGTTGGCCTGGTTGCGGCCGGCGTCGAAGATCGGCAGCAGCAGCGAGGGCGCGATGGTGAAACCCCAGGAGCCGCTCTTGAACAGGCCCGACAGCTCACCGCTGGCCGTGCCAGCCTGTGCTGTCAGCGAGATGCGCGGGAAGAACGCGGCGCGTGCGGCGCCGATGTTGGCATTGGCGGCGATCAACTGCTGCTCGGCCTGGCGGATGTCGGGGCGCTGCGTGAGCAGCTCCGAAGGCAGGCCCGCAGGCAGGGCGGCCATGGCCGGCGCATTGGCCAGCGTGCTGCCCGCCAGGCTGGCCAGCACATCGGCCGGCACCGGCTGGCCCAGCAGCAGGGCCAGGGCGTTCTCGTCCAGCGCCCGCTGGCGCTGCTGTTGCGCCAGGGTGGCACGCGCTGCCTGGGTCAGCGACTCGGCCTGGCGGAAGTCGAGTTCCGAGGCCACGCCCGCATCCAGGCGCAGGCGCGTGAGGCGCACCGACTCCTCGCGCGAGGTCAGGGTGCGGCGCGAGAGCTTGAGCAGTTCTTCGTCGGCCAGCAGCGTCAGCCAGCCGTTGGCCACGGCCGCCACCAGGCTGACCTGGGCGGCGTTGCGGCCTTCCTCGCTGGCGAGGTACTGCGCCAGGGCCTGTTCCTTGAGGCTGGCGATGCGGCCGAAGAAGTCGATCTCCCAGGCCGAGAGGGCCAGGCCCACGCTGAACGAGTTGGTCAGGTCGCCATTGGAGGCCGAGGGCCCCCGGCTGGCATTGGCGCCCAGGCCCACGCTGGGGAACTGGTCGGCACGGCGGATCTGGAACTGCGCGCGTGCCTGCTCGATGTTGAGCGCGGCCACGCGCAGGTCGCGGTTGTTGGCCAGCGCCGCGCCGATCAGGGTCTGCAGACGCGGGTCGGCGAAGTAGTCCTTCCAGGGCACGGCGGCGGCGGCAGCGGTGCCGGCAGGCGTGGCCGCGCCCGCCGGGTAGGAGCCCGGCACGGGCGCTGCAGGGCGCTCGTACGTGGGAATGAAAGAGCAGCCGGAGAGCAGCAGCGCCACAGCGGCGGCCACAGCCAGGGGCAGGGGGGTACGTCGATCAGTCATGGGTTCCAACTCCTGCTTCTTCTGCATGGCGGCGGTTCATCTCCTGCTGGCGTGCGCTGCCCTTGAACAGGCTGCGCACCACCACGAAGAACACGGGCACGAAGAACACGGCCAGTGCCGTGCCGGTGATCATGCCGCCCAGCACGCCGGTGCCGATGGCGCGCTGGCTTGCCGAACCTGCGCCCGAGGCGATCGCCAGGGGCAGAACCCCCAGGCCAAAGGCCAGCGAGGTCATCACGATGGGGCGAAAGCGCAGGTGGGCTGCGGCCAAAGCCGACTCGACCACACCCCGGCCCTGGGCCTGCAGGTCCTTGGCGAACTCGATGATCAGGATGGCGTTCTTCGCGGACAAGCCGATGATGGTGATCAGCCCCACCTGGAAGTACACGTCGTTGGCATAGCCGCGCAGCAGGGTGGCCAGCAGCACGCCCAGCACACCGAGCGGCACCACCAGGATCACGGCCAGCGGGATCGACCAACTCTCGTACAGCGCGGCCAGGCACAGGAACACCGCCAGGATGGCAAAGCTGTACAGGATCAGCGACTGCGAGCCGGCGAGCTTTTCCTCGCGCGACATGCCCGTCCATTCATAGCCGAAGCCCGGTGGCAGCTGGGCCGCGAGCTTTTCCATCTCGGCCATCGCAGCGCCGGTGCTCATGCCGGGAGCGGGTGAGCCCGAGATGCGCACGGCAGGGTAGCCGTTGTAGCGCACGGTCTGCTGTGCCCCCTTGACCCAGCGCGTGCTGGCAAAGGCCGACAGCGGTACGGGCTTGCCCTGGCTGTTGCTGGCGTTGAGCTTGAGCAGATCGTCGGGCTGCATGCGCGCTGGCGCATCGGCCTGTACCACGACGCGTTGCAGACGGCCCTGGTTCGGGAAGTCGTTCACATAGGTGGAGCCCAGCGCGGTCGACAGCGTCGAGTTGATCGCGTCGAACGGCACGCCCAGGGCGTTGGCCTTGTCGCGGTCGATATCGATCTGCAGCTGTGGCGCGTCTTCCAGGCCGTCGGGGCGCACCTGGGTGATCACCTTGCTCTGCGAGGCCATGCCCAGCAACTGGTTGCGGGCGTTGATCAGGGCTTCATGCCCGGCGCCGCTGCGGTCCTGCAGGCGGAACGAGAAGCCGCTGGCGTTGCCGAGTTCCGGAATGGGCGGCGGGCTCAGCGGGAAGATGAAGGCATCGCGGATGCCCATCAGCCCGCCGAAGGCGCGGCCTGCCACGTCCTGGGCCGACTGGCCCGGGCCGTGGCGCTCTTTCCAGTCCTTCAAGGTCACGAAGGCGAGCGCGGCGTTCTGGCCCTGGCCGGAGAAGCTGAAGCCCAGCACGCCGACCATGCTCTGCACCTCGGGTTGCTTGAGGATGAACTCTTCGACCTGCTGCATCACGGCCAGCGTGCGCTCCTGGGTGGCCCCTGGTGGTAACTGCACGTTGACGATGATGTTGCCCTGGTCCTCGCCCGGCAGGAACGAGGTGGGCACGCGCATGTAGACCACCACCACGGCACCGATGATGGCCGCGTAGATGACCAGGTAGCGCGCCGCCTTGCGGAGCATGCGCGAGACCATGCCTTCATAGCCCTTGGCGGTGCGCGAGAAGCCCCGGTTGAACCAGCCGAAGAAGCCGCTCTTTTCATGGTGGTGGCCGGCTTCCACCGGCTTGAGCAAGGTGGCGCACAGGGCTGGCGTGAGCGACAGGGCCATGAAGGCCGAGAAGCCGATGGAGGTCACCATCACCGCCGAGAACTGGCGGAAGATGTTGCCGGTGGAGCCCGAGAAGAAGGCCAGCGGCACGAACACCGAGATCAGCACCACGGTCACGCCGATGATGGCGCCCGAGATCTGGCGCATGGCCTTGCGGGTGGCTTCCAGCGGCGGCAGGCCTTCCTCGCTCATGATGCGCTCGACGTTCTCCACCACCACGATGGCATCGTCCACCACGATACCGATCACCAGCACCATGCCGAACATGGTCAGCACGTTGATCGAGAAACCCAGCGCCAGCAGCGTGGCGAACGTGCCCAAGAGGGCGATGGGCACCACGATGGTCGGGATGATGGTGTAGCGCCAGTTCTGCAGGAACAGGAACATCACCAGGAACACCAGGGCCACGGCCTCCAGCAGCGTGATGGCGACCTGGGTGATGGAGATGTCCACGAAGCGCGAACTGTCGTAGGGGATGCTCCATTCCGTGCCTTCAGGGAAGAAGCGGGACAACTCGTCCATCTTCACGCGCACGGCCTTGGCGGCCTCCAGCGCATTGCCGCTCGGGGACAGTTGCACGCCGATACCCACGGCGGGCTTGCCGTTCAGGCGTGCCGAGGTGGAATAGGCCTGGCCCCCGAGTTCCACGCGCGCCACGTCCTTGAGGCGCACGGTGGAGCCATCGGTGTTGGCGCGCAGCACCACGTTGCCGAACTGCTCGACACTGGACAACTGGCCGTTGACCACCACCGTGGCGGCGATGCCCTGGCCGGCCACGTTGGGCAGGTCACCGATGGTGCCGCTGGCCACCTGGGCGTTCTGCGCCCGGATGGCCGCCGTGATCTCGGCCGACGACAGGTTGAAGCTGACCATCTTGGCCGGGTCGATCCAGATGCGCATGGAGCGCTCGGTACCGAACAGCTGCGCCTGGCCGATGCCGGGAAGGCGCTGCAGCTCGGGCACGATGTTGCGCGAGGCGTAGTCGCCCAGGGCCACGGTGTCCATCTTCGGGTTGGTCGACGAGAGCATCGTGAACAGCAGGAAGTTGGAGCGCGACTTGTCCACGCGCACGCCCTGCTGCGTCACGGCCGAGGGCAGCCGTGGCGAGGCGCGCGAGAGGCGGTTTTGCACGTCCACCTGTGCCAGCTCGGCATTGGTGCCGGGCTGGAAGCTCAGCGTGATGCTGCCCGAGCCATCGGCCTGGGCCACGGACTCCATGTAGATCAGGCCGGGTGAGCCGTTCATCTCGCGTTCGATGACGGACAGCACGCTGTCCTCCAGTGTCTGCGCCGAGGCACCGGGGTAGGCGGCATTGATGACGATCGATGGCGGTGCCACCGGCGGGTATTGCGCGATCGGCAGCTGCGTGATCGCCACGCCGCCCATCACCATGATGAACAGGGCGATCACCCACGCGAAGATCGGGCGGTCGATAAAGAACTTGGCCATGGATGCCCCTTACTTCGACGCGGCGGCGGAGGCTGCAGGCGCGGCACCGGATGCCGCAGCGGCCGCTGGGGCTGCAGCGGGCGCGGCACCGGCGGCCTGCCATGGAACGGGCTTCACGGGTGTGCCCGGGGGCAGCATCTGCAGCTTCTGGAAGCCGTCGACCATGACCTTCTCACCGGCCTTCAGACCGTCGAGCACCACCCAGCGGTTGTTCTGCGCGGCGCTGATCTTCACGCTGCGCGGGCTGATCTTGCCGTCTTCGCCCACCACGCTCACCGTGTCACCCTGCTGGGTGCGCGTCACGGCCTGCTGGGGCAGGGTGATGGCGTTGCTGACCTCCGCCTGCTCGATCTGCACGCGCAGGTACAGGCCGGGCAGCAGCTCGCCCTTGGGGTTGGGCACTTCGGCGCGCAGCGTGACCTGTCCCGTCGACGCATCGACCGACAGGTCCGAGAACAGCAGCTTGCCCGGATGGGCGTACACCGAGCCATCGCCCAGCAGCAGCTTGACACTGGCGGCGTCGCCGCTGGCGCGCTTGAACTGGCCGCTTTCCATGGCGCGGCGCAGCGCGAACACGTCGCTGGCCGACTGGGTGAAGTTCACGTACACCGGGTCGATCTGCTGGATGATGGCCAGGGGCGTGGCTTCGCCCTGGCCGACCAGCGCGCCCTCGGTCACCAGGGCACGACCGATGCGCCCGGAGATGGGGGCCGTCACGCTGGCATAGCCGAGGTTGATGCCCGCCGTGCGCGTAGCCGCGCGACCGACCTCCACGTCGGCCTGGGCCTGCTTCTGGGCGGCCTCGGCGTTCACGAAGTCCTGCTTGCTGATGGCGTTGGCGGCCACCAGGGGGCGGTAGCGTTCCACCGTGGCGGTGGCCTGGGCCAGGTTGGCCTCGGCCTTGGCCAGGCTGGCCTTGGCGCTGTCGGCGGCCGCCGCGTAGGTGGCCGGGTCGATGCGGAACAGGGGCTGGCCGGCCTTCACGTCGCTGCCTTCACGGAACTGGCGCTGCAGCAGGATGCCGGCGGCCCGTGCACGCACCTGGGCGACGCGCGAGGCTTCCACCCGGCCGGGCAGTTCGGTGATCAGGCCCACATCGCCCGGCGTGGCGACCACCACACCCACTTCGACGGGAGGCATCTGGGGGCCGCCGCCGGCCGCGGCCGGGGCATCGGACTTGCCGCATGCGGCGAGAAAGATGGTCATGGTGCACAGAGCGGCCACTGGCAGCATTCGCGCCAGGGCAGGGATGCGCGCAATGCGGGGGGAGGGGTCACGCAGGCGAGGCATGGGAGTCCTTGTGTTGGGCATCAACGGTGATCACGGCAGGCTTCGCCGAGCAGCGGTGTGCGTCGGCGACTAAGAGTTTCTACCAATAGACGGGCAATTATACATACAACCATGGATGTATAATAGAGCGGGCACCAAATCCTGGCTGCCTGTGAAATTGCAATGAATGGGAGCTTGCATCCATGGTGCGCAGAACCAAAGAGGACGCGATTGCCACGCGCAACAGCCTGATCGATGCGGCCGAAAAGGTGTTCTATGACAAGGGTGTCTCCCGCGCGTCGTTGAGCGACATCGCCCTGGCTGCGGGCACGACCCGCGGGGCCATCTACTGGCACTTCAAGGACAAGGTCGATCTCTTCAATGCCATGATGGACCGGGTGACCCTGCCGCTGGAGCAGGGCTATGGCGAGTTCGAAGCCAGCGCCTGCCTGGATCCGCTGCAGCGCCTGCGCGCGGTGATGGCCCTGGTGCTGCAGAGCGTGGCCTCGGACGAGCGCACCCGCCGGGTGTTCGAGATCGCGATGCACAAGGTGGAATATGTGGGGGAACTGGTGGCCGTGCGCGAGCGCCACCTGGCCGCCAGCGACGGGTTCATCCGCCAACTGGCCCGCGACTTCGAGCTGGCCGCCCAGGCGCAGCAGGTGGGCATGCCGGTGCCGCCCATGGGCGCCGCGGTGGGGCTGCATGCATTGTTCGATGGCCTGATCCAGAACTGGATCCTTTCCAACGGCGTATTCGATCTCGCCGGGATCGGCCGGGTCTGTACCGACGCCTTCATCTCCGGCCTGGGCCTGCGGCTCGGGCCCCCGGCGCCGGCCCTGGACAGGCCGTGAACGGCGGGCCGGCCCCGCTTGTGCCGGGGCGGGCCTGCTGCATGCGATAATCCAGAGCTACACGCATGCGGCTGTAGCTCAGTGGATAGAGTATTGGCCTCCGAAGCCAAGGGTCGTGGGTTCGATCCCCGCCAGCCGCACCAACCCTTCTTGTGGAACGAATCGGGTCCCCTGCGTGGGCAGATCCGTCCCTCACGTATTGCTACTGCTGCGGAGAGCGTCCTTGCCTGCACCTGTGCACTCCCTGCCATCCATGGTCTCCACGCGGTCTCCATGCACTCCGTGGCAGATTCGTTTCCTCCTCTGCGCCCACATCCGTCCCCGCTGACGCCTTCCTGCGGGACCCGCGCGGCAGTGCTGCTGCTGCCGGTGGGTCCGATGCACCCCCAGACCACTGCTTTCCATGCCGCACCTGCTGTTCAAATGGGTCCTTCGCGAGGACCGCTACGAGTTTTCCGGCCAGGCGCAGACGCCGCGCGCGATGGAGTCCGAGGTCAACGAAGAGATCGTTGCCATCTGGGCATGGATCCAGCGCCAGAAACTGCGCCCCGGCCAGTTCGGCTGGGAGGCCACCCGGCGCACCATGACCAGCAAGGACGAGACCCTCACCGTGAGCCATGGCGCCATCGTTGCCGATGGCGGCACGGTTCTGCATCCGCAGGAAACACGTCTGGTCGTGACCCTGCCCGAGAAGGTGGCGGTGCAGTTCCGCTTCGAGTTCAACGTGGTGGATGACCGGCGCTGAGGCAGTCCACCCGTGTTGAGGCCAGGGGGTCGCCGGCGCGATGGCGGAACTTTGGCGGCCCCGCCGAATTCCATCCACCCCGCGAGGGCACGCTGGGTGAGGGGGCTGAATCGATGCAGATCCAGCGCAAACCCCCCGGTCGCCTGATATCCTAAAATACAAATAATTCTCGTTCATCCCTGGCGAACCCGACTGCACGGCATCGCGTGCCGTGGCTGGTGGCTGCCCTGTTCCCATGAAACTACCTGATCTTCCCGATGGCGCGCGGGCCGTGGTGGAGGGCGTTGTCTCCTCCCATCCCTTGATCGATGCCACGGCGCTGCGCCGGCTCGAGGAACTCGGATTTCTGGAGGGCGAACCGCTGACCGTGCTGCGCCGCGGCCCCGGCGGCGTGGAGCCCATCGCCGTGCAGATCGGCGATACGCAGTTCGCGCTGCGCATGCTGGAAGCCCAGTGCATCGCGGTGCGCCTGGTATGACGGCCCCAGCACTTTCTTCTGCCGCTGGCGCCTTGCCCAGTCTGGCGCTGGTGGGCAATCCCAATTGCGGCAAAACGGCGCTGTTCAACCTGATGACCGGGGCGCGCCAGAAGGTCGCCAACTATGCCGGTGTCACGGTCGAGCGCAAGACCGGCACCACGCAGCTGCGCGACGGGCGCAGCGCTGCGGTGATCGACCTGCCCGGCACCTACAGCCTGACGCCGGCCACGCCCGACGAGCAGGTGACGCTCGAAGTGATCGAAGGCCAGCGCGCGGGCGAAGCGGTGCCCGACCTGATCGTGGCGGTGGTCGACGCCACCAACCTGCGCATGAACCTGCGCCTGGTGCTGGAGCTGCGGCGCCTGGGCCGGCCCATGGTCCTGGCCCTCAACATGGCCGACGTGGCGCGCTCTCAGGGCCTCCAGATCGAAGTGCAGCGCCTGTCGGCCGAACTGGGCTGCCCGGTGGTGGAAACGGTGGCCGTCAAGCGCGACGGGCATGCCGCATTGATGGCGGAAATCGCTGCCCAACTCACCCGCCAGCCGGGTGGCGCACCGGTGTTGGCCCCTTTGGCCGCGCAGGCTGCGGGCACGGCCAGCGACCTGCAGCGCGAGGTGCGCCGCATCCTGGCGGCCGCAGCGCCTGCCGGGGGGCGCAACCAGCGCGTGCAGAACCGGCTCGACGCCCTGGTGATGCACCCGGTGTGGGGACTGGTGGTGCTGGCGCTGCTGCTGTTCCTGATGTTCCAGGCGGTCTTCTCGTGGGCCAACCTGCCCATGGATGCCATCAAGGACCTGATGGCCTGGCTGTCCACCCGGATCACCGACCACATGGCCGACGGCCCGCTGCGCAGCCTGCTGGTCGATGGCGTGATCGCGGGCGCGGGCGGGGTGCTGGTGTTCCTGCCGCAGATTCTCATCCTGTTCTTCTTCATCCTGGTGCTCGAAGATTCGGGCTACCTGCCGCGCGCAGCCTTCCTGCTGGACCGGCTGATGGGCAAGGTGGGGCTGTCGGGCCGTGCCTTCATCCCGCTGCTGTCGAGCTTTGCCTGCGCGGTGCCGGGCATCATGGCCACGCGCACCATCGGGCCGTGGAAGGACCGTCTGGCCACCATCATGATCGCGCCGCTGATGACCTGCTCGGCCCGGCTGCCGGTGTATGCGCTGCTGATCGGCGCCTTCATCCCCGCCACCCCGGTGGGCTGGTTCGACCTGCGCGGACTGGTGCTCTTCGCGTTGTACGTGGCGGGCGTGGTGTCGGCCATGGCCGTGGCCTGGCTGTTCAAGCGCCTGTGGATGAAGAGCAGTTACCAGCCGCTGATGCTGGAGCTGCCGCCGTACCGCATGCCGAGCCCGCGCAACCTGCTGCTGGGCCTGTGGGAGCGTGCACGCATCTTCATCGTGCGGGTGGGCACCATCATCTTCGCGCTGACGGTGGTGTTGTGGTTCCTGTCGAGCTATCCGGCGCCCCCCGAGGGCGCCACCGGAGCCGCCATCCAGTACAGCGCCGCGGGCTGGATGGGCCAGGCGCTGCAGCATGTGTTTGCGCCCATCGGCTTCAACTGGCAGATTTCCATCGCCCTGGTGCCAGGCCTGGCCGCGCGCGAGGTGGCGGTGGGTGCCTTGGGCACGGTGTATGCGCTGTCCGCGGCCGGCGACTCGGTGGCCGATGCGCTGGCACCCGTGATCGCGCAGACCTGGCCGCTGGCCACGGCGCTGTCGCTGCTGGCCTGGTTTGTGTTCGCGCCGCAGTGCCTGTCGACACTGGCCGTGGTGCGCCGCGAGACCAATTCCTGGCGCTACCCGGCGCTGATGGCGGGCTACCAGTTCGCGCTGGCCTATGGGGCCGCCTTCGCGACCTACCGTACCGCCCTGGTGATGGGAGGGGGCTGACATGAGTGCACAGATGCTGGTCGTACTGGTGGTCGTGGCCGCCTGCGCGGTGTATGCGGGCTGGAGCCTGGCGCCGGCCGTGGCTCGCCAAGCCGTGGCCAAGGCCGCGCTGCGGTTGCCGTTGCCCGGTTTCATGGCCCGCTATTTCGGCCAGGTCGCCTTGCGCGCCCGTGCGGGCTGCGGTTGCGATGGCTGCGATGCACCAGCGC
Organism: Acidovorax sp.; assembly: GCF_034519795.1. Classification (GTDB taxonomy): domain Bacteria; phylum Pseudomonadota; class Gammaproteobacteria; order Burkholderiales; family Burkholderiaceae_C; genus Acidovorax. Next base: position 284,052 of record NZ_JAXHOB010000014.1, on the reverse strand, counting down.
CTGTTGCCAGGGAGCAGTCGATCCGCATCCATCGGCGCTCCGGGCCCTGAGCGCACGTCCGGGGTGCGGCGTTTGCCTGCAGGCGCCCACTTTTTTTTGCGCCCGACATGCACGACTGCGGTGCCAGGGCATTCCAGGCTGGCATAGAATCGCAGTCTCGGACAAAAACGCCGGTGCCCTCGCGAGAGGCGACGCGCAATGCCCGGGATGAAAAGTGGCACAGGAATTTTTCGGCATGCGCTTTTGCGAAGTGCAAAAATTCAGTGCTATAATTCGAAATTCTCCGGAGGGGTGCCCGAGTGGCTAAAGGGGGCAGACTGTAAATCTGTTGGCTTACGCCTACACTGGTTCGAATCCAGTCCCCTCCACCAGTAGAAGAAAATGAAAGCAGGTTGCGGCAGGTCCTTTGTGGGGCTGGGGTCGCAGGGCCAGTTGGCAGTGCGGGAGTAGTTCAATGGTAGAACCCTAGCCTTCCAAGCTAATGACGCGGGTTCGATTCCCGTCTCCCGCTCCATTGTTCGGTTTGCTGGTTGGTTGAGAAGTAGAAGTCTTTTGATGCTGTGAGAGCGGCTTCAATTGCCCATGTGGCTCAGTGGTAGAGCACTCCCTTGGTAAGGGAGAGGTCGCGGGTCCGATTCCCGCCATGGGCACCAAAAATTCTGGTGCATCCGCTTCAGGTTGCGCCGAAACCTTGTTGTGTAGTTGTAGATTTTTTTCGGAGTCGGAAAAATGGCAAAAGGTAAATTCGAGCGCACGAAGCCTCACGTCAACGTGGGCACGATCGGCCACGTGGACCACGGCAAGACGACCCTGACGGCGGCCATCGCCACGGTGCTGTCTGCCAAGTTCGGCGGCGAAGCCAAGGCATACGACCAGATCGACGCAGCACCTGAAGAAAAGGCCCGCGGCATCACGATCAACACCGCACACGTGGAATACGAAACGGCCAACCGCCACTACGCCCACGTGGACTGCCCCGGCCACGCCGACTATGTGAAGAACATGATCACCGGCGCTGCCCAGATGGACGGCGCCATTCTGGTGTGCTCGGCCGCTGACGGCCCCATGCCCCAGACCCGCGAGCACATCCTGCTGGCCCGCCAGGTGGGCGTGCCTTACATCATCGTGTTCCTGAACAAGTGCGACATGGTCGACGACGAAGAGCTGCTCGAACTCGTCGAAATGGAAGTGCGCGAACTCCTGGACAAGTACAACTTCCCAGGCGACGACACCCCCATCGTGCGCGGTTCCGCCAAGCTGGCCCTGGAGGGCGACAAGGGTCCCCTGGGCGAAGAAGCCATCATGAAGCTGGCTGAAGCGCTGGACACCTACATCCCCACGCCAGAGCGCGCTGTGGACGGTGCCTTCCTGATGCCCGTGGAAGACGTGTTCTCGATCTCCGGCCGCGGCACCGTGGTGACCGGCCGTATCGAGCGCGGCATTGTCAAGGTCGGCGAAGAAATCGAAATCGTCGGTATCAAGGACACCGTCAAGACCACCTGCACCGGCGTGGAAATGTTCCGCAAGCTGCTGGACCAAGGCCAGGCTGGCGACAACGTTGGCCTGCTGCTGCGCGGCACCAAGCGTGAAGACGTGGAACGCGGCCAAGTGCTGTGCAAGCCCGGCTCGATCAAGCCACACACCCACTTCACGGCTGAAGTGTATGTGCTGAGCAAGGACGAAGGCGGCCGCCACACCCCGTTCTTCAACAACTACCGTCCTCAGTTCTACTTCCGCACGACCGACGTCACCGGCGCGATCGAGCTGCCAGCGGACAAGGAAATGGTCATGCCAGGCGACAACGTGTCGATCACTGTGAAGCTGATCAACCCCATCGCCATGGAAGAAGGCCTGCGCTTCGCCATCCGTGAAGGCGGTCGTACCGTCGGCGCCGGCGTCGTGGCCAAGATCATCGCCTAATAGCGTTAAAGGGGTATAGCTCAATTGGCAGAGCGTTGGTCTCCAAAACCAAAGGTTGTAGGTTCGATTCCTACTGCCCCTGCCACTTGAATGTGGCCCCCAACAAGCCCGCCAGACCCTGGCGGGCTTCGGCGTCTTGGGCGACGCCGCGAATCGGAGCAGGAAACAATACACATGGCCACTTCCCAGGTTGAAACCGTCAATACCGGTGCTGACAAAGCCAAGCTCGCTGCTGTGGCCGCGCTGGTCATTGCGTCGGTCGCTGGCTTTTACTTGCTGAGCAAGCAGGGTGCGATCGCCCAGTGGGCCGCATTGATCGTCGGGCTGATTGCTGCCGCTGCCGTGTTCCTGGTGTCCGAGCCAGGCCGGCAGTTTGTCGCGTTTGCACGCGAAGCCTGGCGCGAGGTGAAGAAGGTCGTCTGGCCGACCCGCAAGGAGACCTTGCAGATGACGGCCTACGTGTTCGCGTTCGTCGTCATCATGGCGCTTTTCCTGTGGTTCACCGACAAGACCCTCGAATGGGTTTTGTACGACCTGGTTTTGGGCTGGAGGAAGTAACGCCATGACGACCACCCCTGTGGATACCACCGGAGCCGAGGCTCTGGCACCTGCAACGCCGGGCAATCCCGATCTGCGCTGGTACATCGTCCATGCCTACTCGGGCATGGAAAAGGCGGTCGAGCGCAACATTGTGGAGCGCATCGGCCGTTCGGGCATGGAGACCAAGTTCGGTCGCATCCTCGTTCCCACCGAAGAAGTCGTGGAAATGAAGAATGGCCAGCGCAAGACCACCGAGCGCCGCCTGTTCCCTGGCTACGTCTTCGTCGAAATGGTCATGGACGACGATACCTGGCACCTGGTGAAGCACACCAACAAGGTCACGGGTTTCGTGGGCGGTGCCAAGAACCGTCCTGCCCCCATCTCGGAAGACGAAGTGCAGAAGATCGTCAGCCAGATGCAGGAAGGCACCGAGAAGCCCCGCCACAAGGTGGAGTTCATGGTGGGCGAGCTGGTCCGCGTCAAGGAAGGCCCATTCACCGACTTCAACGGTTCGGTGGAAGAGGTGAACTACGAGAAGAGCCGTGTACGGGTGTCCGTCATGATCTTCGGCCGCTCCACTCCGGTGGAGCTCGAATTCGGCCAGGTCGAGAAGACCTGACCCTGTCGTTTTTTGGATGCCGCACCTTTCGACTCGGTGCGGATGAAAGTGTCGTGAGTCGTCAACCCCGGGGAGCTGCGGCCACATGGCCAAGGCGTTATCACCCGCAAGGAGTAAAGCATGGCGAAAAAAATCGTCGGTTTTATCAAGCTGCAAGTCCCAGCTGGTAAGGCCAATCCATCCCCACCGATCGGCCCAGCACTGGGTCAGCGTGGCCTCAACATCATGGAGTTCTGCAAGGCATTCAATGCGCAGACCCAGGGCGTTGAGCCAGGCCTGCCATTGCCCGTGGTCATCACGGCTTTCGCAGACAAGAGCTTCACCTTCATCATCAAGACGCCGCCTGCGACGACCTTGATCAAGAAGGCCATCAAGCTCGACAAGGGTTCTGCGAACCCGCTGAAGACCAAGGTCGGCAAGATCACGCGCGAACAGCTCGAAGAGATCGCCAAGACCAAGATGAAGGACATGAACGCTGCCAACGTCGACGCCGCTGTGCGCACGCTGGCTGGCTCTGCACGCTCGATGGGCGTGACGGTGGAGGGTTTGTAAGATGGCCAAGCTGACCAAGAAGCAAAAAGCCCTGCAAGGCAAGGTCGACAGCACCAAGCTGTACGCATTCGCCGAAGCAGTTGCGATCGTGAAGGAAGCCGCTACGGCCAAGTTCGACGAATCCATCGACGTGGCCGTTCAGCTTGGCATCGATGCCAAGAAGTCCGACCAGGTGGTTCGCGGCGCCGTGGTGCTGCCCAACGGTACCGGCAAGACGACCCGCGTGGCCGTGTTCGCCCAGGGCGCCAAGGCTGAAGAAGCCAAGGCCGCTGGCGCCGACATCGTCGGCATGGACGACCTGGCCGCCATGGTCAAGGCTGGCGACATGCCTTTCGACGTGGTGATCGCTGCCCCTGACGCGATGCGCGTCGTGGGTACGCTGGGCCAGATCCTGGGCCCACGCGGCCTGATGCCCAACCCCAAGGTGGGCACCGTGACGCCTGACGTCGCTACGGCCGTGAAGAACGCCAAGGCAGGTCAAGTGCAGTTCCGCGTCGACAAGGCCGGTATCGTGCACAGCACGATCGGTCGCCGCTCGTTCGACAACGACAAGCTGCAAGGCAACCTGGCTGCACTGATCGAAGCGCTGACCAAGGCCAAGCCTGCAACCAGCAAGGGTGTGTACCTGCGCAAGGTGGCAGTGTCCTCCACGATGGGCCTGGGCGTCCGCGTGGATACGCAGACCATCGCAGCGTAATTGCAAGAAATCTTCGGGCCGGCCTTCGGGTGGGTCCGATGTGGTGGGCTGGGGCTGCTTCGGTAGCCACAGGCCATCCAAGACCGTTGGTGCGCGATCCCGTCGCGCTTAAAGACACATAGACGCCAACGCAGATGGCGATCCCGCTGCAGATGGAAAATTTTCCTAAAACAGTTGGTCGCTGCAACAAGAGCGTGCACGAGGCAGTCGCCGAGTGCGCATTTTAAGGAGTAGACCTTGAGTCTTAATCGCAGTGAGAAAGAAGCGGTCATCAGTGAAGTGACCAGCCTCGCCGCTAAAGCTCAAACGCTTGTGATCGCGGAATACCGTGGCATCACGGTCGCCGACATGACCAAACTGCGTGTTGATGCTCGCAGCAAGGGCGTGACCCTGAGTGTTCTGAAGAACACCCTGGCTCGCCGTGCTGTGGCTGGAAGCGCATTTGACGTGGTGGCAGACCAGATGACCGGCCCGCTGATCTACGGCTTCTCCGAAGACGCTGTGGCCGCCGCCAAGGTGGTGGCCGATTTCGCGAAGACCAACGACAAGCTGGTGATTCGCGGTGGCGCTTTCGGTGGCAAAGCCCTGGATGTCAACGGCGTTAAGCAACTGGCCAACATTCCTTCCAAGGAAGTGCTGCTGGCTCAGATTTGTGGCTTGCTTATGTCCCCCATGTCGCGTACGGCCGTTGTGCTGGGCGCGCTGGCGGCGAAAAAAGGCGAAGGCGCTGCCGCACCGGCCGCCGAACCTGTCGCGGCTTGATTGCCCGATAGATAACCAACAAAATTGTTAGGAAATAAAAATGGCATTCGATAAAGACGCATTTTTGACCGCTCTGGACAGCATGACGGTTCTGGAACTCAATGACCTGGTGAAGGCCATTGAAGAGAAGTTTGGCGTGAGCGCTGCAGCCATGGCTGCACCTGCTGCCGGCGGCGGCGGCGGTGCTGCTGCTGCTGCAGAAGAGAAGACGGAATTCAACGTGGTGCTGCTCGAAGCCGGCGCCAACAAGGTTTCCGTCATCAAGGCAGTGCGCGAAATCACCGGCCTGGGCCTCAAGGAAGCCAAGGACCTGGTGGACGGCGCTCCAAAGAACGTCAAGGAAGCTATTGCCAAGGCCGACGCCGAAGCAGCAGTCAAGAAGCTGGTGGAAGCTGGCGCCAAGGCTGAACTGAAGTAATTCGGTCCCTTGCAAGGGCTGGAGTGCTCCTCGCGGGCCTCCAGCCTTTGGCGCTTTCAGAGCGCACCCGAAAGCCGCATCGAGAAAGCGGTTTTCGAGTGTCTTCTGACAACCCCGACAGCAGAAGATACCTTGGTTCGGGTGATGTGCAATGCATCGCCGTCCGCCATGGTTGGTAGTGGCCAACCGCCAAGCCCGCAAGGAGGAGAGCCTTTGCGGGTCAGTCGTCGAAGACCCAGGACTCATGTCTTTGCCCGGAGATCTCATGGCCTATTCCTATACCGAACGCAAGCGAATCCGCAAAAGTTTCGGCAGCCGCGACAGCGTGCTGGAAGTTCCTTATCTGCTGCAGATGCAGAAGGACGCATACACCGCTTTCCTGCAGGCAGACAAAGCACCACAGAAACGAACCATTGAAGGTCTGCAGGCCGCATTTGACGCTGCCTTCCCCATCGTCTCGCACAACGGTTTTGTGGAGATGAAGTTCATCGAGTACAACCTGGCCAAGCCGGCTTTCGACGTGCGCGAGTGCCAGACCCGTGGTCTGACCTTCGCCTCGGCGGTGCGCGCCAAGGTGCAGCTGATCATCTATGACCGCGAGTCCTCGACGTCGCAGTCCAAGGTGGTCAAGGAAGTCAAGGAACAAGAGGTCTACATGGGCGAAGTGCCCCTGATGACCGAAAAGGGCTCCTTCATCATCAACGGCACGGAACGCGTGATCGTTTCGCAGCTGCACCGCTCGCCTGGCGTGTTCTTCGAGCACGACAAGGGCAAGACGCACAGCTCGGGCAAGCTGCTGTTCTCCGCGCGCATCATCCCCTACCGCGGCTCCTGGCTGGACTTCGAATTCGACCCGAAGGACATCCTGTACTTCCGTGTGGACCGTCGCCGCAAGATGCCGGTCACGATCCTGCTCAAGGCCATCGGCCTGAACCCCGAGTCGATCCTCGCGAACTTCTTCGTGAACGACAACTTCCGCATCATGGACAGCGGTGCGCAGATGGAATTCGTGCCCGAGCGCCTGCGCGGCGAAGTGGCGCGTTTCGACATCACCGACAAGTCGGGCAAGGTCGTGGTCGCCAAGGACAAGCGCGTCACCGCGCGCCACACCCGTGAACTGGAGCAGTCCGGCACCACGCACATCAGCGTGCCCGAAGACTTCCTGATCGGCCGCGTGGTGGCCCGCAACATCGTCGACACGGACACCGGCGAAATCATCGCCAAGGCCAACGACGAGCTGACCGAAGCGCTGCTCAAGAAGCTGCGCGTGGCCGGCATCCAGGACGTGCAGTGCATCTACACCAATGAACTCGACCAGGGCGCGTACATGTCGCAGACCCTGCGCATCGACGAAACGGTGGACGAGTTCGCTGCACGCGTGGCCATCTACCGCATGATGCGCCCCGGCGAGCCGCCAACCGAAGATGCCGTGCAGGCCCTGTTCCAGCGCCTGTTCTACAACCCCGACACGTACGACCTGTCGCGCGTGGGCCGCATGAAGTTCAACGCCAAGATCGGCCGCGACGAATCCACCGGCCCCATGGTGCTGTCCAACGAAGACATCCTGGCCGTGGTAAAGATCCTGGTGGACCTGCGCAACGGCAACGGCGAAGTCGATGACATCGATCACCTGGGCAACCGCCGCGTGCGCTGCGTGGGCGAACTGGCCGAAAACCAGTACCGCACCGGCCTGGCACGTATCGAGAAGGCGGTGAAGGAGCGTCTGGGCCAGGCCGAGCAAGAGCCGCTGATGCCGCACGACCTGATCAACAGCAAGCCGATCTCGGCCGCCCTGAAGGAATTCTTCGGTGCCTCGCAGCTGTCGCAGTTCATGGACCAGACCAACCCCCTGGCCGAAATCACGCACAAGCGCCGTGTTTCCGCACTGGGCCCGGGCGGTCTGACCCGCGAACGCGCAGGCTTCGAAGTGCGTGACGTGCACGTGACCCATTACGGCCGCGTCTGCCCTATCGAAACGCCTGAAGGCCCGAACATCGGTCTGATCAACTCGCTGGCCCTGTACGCCCGCCTCAACGAGTACGGTTTCATCGAAACCCCGTACCGCCGTGTGGTGGACGCCAAGGTCACGAACGAGATCGACTACCTGTCGGCCATCGAAGAAGGCAAGTACGTGATCGCGCAGGCCAACGCCCTGCTCGACAAGGACGGCCGTCTGACGGGCGACCTGGTGTCGGCCCGTGAAAAGGGTGAATCCATCCTCTGTGGCGCAGACCGCGTGCAGTACATGGACGTGTCGCCCGCACAGATCGTGTCGGTGGCCGCCTCGCTGGTTCCGTTCCTGGAGCACGACGATGCGAACCGCGCGCTGATGGGCGCCAACATGTCGCGCCAGGCCGTGCCTGTGCTGCGCCCCGAGAAGCCCCTGGTGGGCACGGGCATCGAGCGCGTGGCCGCAGTCGACTCCGGCACCGTGGTCACGGCCAGCCGTGGCGGTGTGGTGGACTACGTGGATGCCACCCGCATCGTGGTGCGCGTGAACGACGCCGAAGCCGTTGCCGGCGAAGTGGGCGTGGACATCTACAACCTCATCAAGTACCAGCGTTCCAACCAGAACACCAACATCCACCAGCGTCCCATCGTCAAGAAGGGCGACATGCTGGTCAAGGGTGACGTGATCGCCGACGGCGCATCGACGGACTTCGGCGAAATCGCCATCGGCCAGAACATGCTGATCGCCTTCATGCCCTGGAACGGCTACAACTTCGAAGATTCGATCCTGATCTCCGAACGCGTGGTGGCCGAAGACCGCTACACCTCGATCCACATCGAGGAACTGGTGGTCATGGCCCGTGACACGAAGCTGGGTGCGGAAGAAATCACGCGCGACATCCCGAACCTGTCGGAACAGCAGCTGAACCGCCTGGACGAGTCCGGCATCATCTACGTGGGCGCCGAAGTGCAACCCGGCGATACGCTGGTCGGCAAGGTCACGCCCAAGGGCGAGACCACCCTCACGCCTGAAGAGAAGCTCCTGCGCGCCATCTTCGGCGAGAAGGCTTCCGACGTGAAGGACACCTCGCTGCGCGTGGACCAGGGCTCGCAAGGCACGGTGATCGACGTGCAGGTGTTCACCCGCGAAGGCATCCAGCGCGACAAGCGCGCCCAGCAGATCATCGACGATGAACTCAAGCGCTTCCGCCTGGACCTGAACGACCAGCTGCGCATCGTCGAGGCCGACGCCTTCGACCGTATCGAAAAGCTGCTCAACGGCCGTGTGGCCAACGGCGGCCCGCAGAAGCTGGCCAAGGGCACGAAGATCGACAAGGCCTACCTGGCCTCGGTGGAAAAATTCCACTGGTTCGACATCCGCCCTGCCGAAGACGAAGTCGCCACCCAGCTCGAATCCATCAAGAACGCTCTGGAGCAGACGCGCCACAGCTTCGACCTGGCTTTCGAGGAAAAGCGCAAGAAGCTCACGCAGGGCGACGAGCTGCCAGCGGGCGTGCTCAAGATGGTCAAGGTCTACCTGGCCGTCAAGCGCCGCCTGCAGCCCGGTGACAAGATGGCCGGCCGCCACGGCAACAAGGGTGTGGTCTCCAAGATCGTTCCGGTCGAAGACATGCCCTACATGGCCGACGGCACCCCTGCCGACATCGTGCTGAACCCTCTGGGCGTGCCCTCGCGGATGAACATCGGGCAGGTGCTCGAAGTCCATCTGGGCTGGGCCGGCAAGGGCATCGGCCAACGCATCGGCGACATGCTGCAGCAGGAAACCAAGGCGGCGGAAATGCGCACCTTCCTCGAAGAGGTGTACAACTCGCGTGGCCGCAAGGAAGACCTGTCGCAGCTGACGGACGAAGACGTGCTGGCCATGGCCCAGCATCTGACCGCTGGCGTGCCTTACGCGACCCCCGTGTTCGATGGTGCTTCGGAAGAAGAAATCATGGACATGCTCAAGCTGGCCTACCCCGACGACATCGCTGCGCGCAAGGGCCTGACGCCCACGCGCACGCAGGCCTACCTGCACGATGGCCGCACCGGTGACCGCTTCGAGCGCCCCACCACCATCGGCTACATGCACTACCTGAAGCTGCACCACTTGGTGGACGACAAGATGCACGCGCGCTCCACGGGCCCGTACTCCCTGGTCACGCAGCAGCCGCTGGGCGGCAAGGCCCAGTTCGGTGGCCAGCGCTTCGGGGAAATGGAAGTGTGGGCGCTGGAAGCCTACGGTGCAGCCTACGTCCTGCAGGAAATGCTCACCGTCAAGTCCGACGACGTGGTGGGCCGTACCAAGGTGTACGAGTCCATCGTCAAGGGCGAACACGCGATCGAAGCCGGCATGCCGGAATCGTTCAATGTGCTGGTCAAGGAAATCCGCTCGCTGGGCCTTGATATCGAGCTGGAACGCTCCTAAGCGGAAAAGGAAAGAGTCACTATGAAATCGCTACTCGACCTGTTCAAGCAATTCACGCCGGATGAGCACTTCGATGCCATTCGCATCGGCATGGCTTCGCCCGAGAAGATCCGTTCGTGGTCCTTCGGTGAAGTGAAGAAGCCCGAGACCATCAACTACCGCACGTTCAAGCCCGAACGCGACGGCCTGTTCTGCGCCAAGATCTTCGGTCCCATCAAGGACTACGAATGCCTGTGCGGCAAGTACAAGCGCCTCAAGCACCGCGGCGTGATCTGCGAGAAGTGCGGCGTTGAAGTCACGCAGACCAAGGTGCGCCGCGAGCGCATGGGCCACATCGACCTGGCCGCGCCCTGCGCGCACATCTGGTTCCTGAAGTCGCTGCCATCGCGCCTGGGCCTGGTGCTGGACATGACGCTGCGCGACATCGAACGCGTGCTGTACTTCGAAGCCTACGTGGTGACCGACCCCGGCATGACCCCGCTGAAGAAGTTCAGCATCATGTCCGAGGACGACTACGACGCCAAGCGCAAGGAATACGGCGACGAATTCATCGCCAAGATGGGCGCCGAAGGCATCAAGGACCTGCTGGAATCCATCGACATCGACCTGTCGATCGAACGCCTGCGCGGCGACCTGACCGGCTCCGAAGTCAAGGTCAAGAAGAACGCCAAGCGCCTGAAGGTGCTTGAAGCGTTCAAGAAGTCGGGCATCAAGCCCGAGTGGATGGTGCTCGAAGTGCTGCCCGTGCTGCCACCGGACCTGCGTCCGCTGGTGCCGCTGGACGGCGGCCGCTTCGCCACGTCCGACCTGAACGACCTGTACCGCCGCGTCATCAACCGCAACAGCCGCCTGCGCCGCCTGCTGGAGCTCAAGGCCCCTGAAATCATCGCCCGCAACGAAAAGCGGATGCTGCAGGAAGCCGTGGACTCGCTGCTGGACAACGGCCGCCGTGGCAAGGCCATGACGGGCGCGAACAAGCGTGCCCTGAAGTCGCTGGCCGACATGATCAAGGGCAAGTCCGGCCGTTTCCGCCAGAACTTGCTGGGCAAGCGCGTGGACTACTCCGGTCGTTCCGTGATCACCGTGGGCCCGACGCTCAAGCTGCACCAGTGCGGCCTGCCCAAGCTGATGGCCCTGGAGCTGTTCAAGCCCTTCATCTTCTCGCGCCTGGAAGCCATGGGCATCGCGACGACGATCAAGGCCGCCAAGAAGGAAGTCGAATCCGGCACGCCGGTGGTGTGGGACATCCTGGAAGAGGTCATCAAGGAACACCCGGTGATGCTCAACCGTGCACCTACGCTGCACCGCCTGGGCATCCAGGCGTTCGAGCCCATCCTGATCGAAGGCAAGGCCATCCAGCTGCACCCCCTCGTCTGCGCGGCCTTCAACGCCGACTTCGACGGTGACCAGATGGCCGTCCACGTCCCGCTGTCGGTGGAAGCGCAGATGGAAGCCCGCACGCTGATGCTGGCCTCCAACAACGTGCTGTTCCCCGCATCGGGCGAGCCCTCCATCGTTCCTTCGCAGGACGTGGTGCTGGGTCTGTACTACGCCACCCGCGACCGCATCAACGGCAAGGGCGAAGGCCTGATCTTCGCCGACACCGGTGAAGTGCAGCGCGCGTTCGACGCGGGCGAGGTCGAGCTGGCCACGCGCATCAACGTGCGCCTGACCGAGTGGACCAAGAACAAGGACACCGGCGAGTTCGTGCCCGAAGTCAAGATGGTGGAAACGACCACCGGCCGCGCCCTGCTGTCCGAAATCCTGCCCAAGGGCCTGCCGTTCTCGAACATCAACAAGGCCCTGAAGAAGAAGGAAATCTCCAAGCTCATCAACGTCTCCTTCCGCAAGTGCGGTCTCAAGGAAACGGTGGTGTTCGCCGACAAGCTGCTGCAAAACGGTTTCCGCCTGGCCACGCGCGCCGGCATCTCCATCTGCATCGACGACATGCTGGTGCCGCCCCAGAAGGCCGGCATCATCGAGCGCTCCGAGAAGGAAGTGAAGGAGATCGAACAGCAGTACGTCTCGGGTCTGGTGACCTCCGGCGAACGCTACAACAAGGTGGTGGACATCTGGGGCAAGGCCGGCGACGAAGTGTCCAAGGTGATGATGGCCCAGCTGTCCAAGCAAAAGGTCATGGACCGCCACGGCAAGGAAGTGGACCAGGAGTCCTTCAACTCCATCTACATGATGGCCGACTCCGGCGCCCGCGGCTCTGCCGCCCAGATCCGCCAGGTGGCCGGCATGCGGGGCCTGATGGCCAAGCCCGACGGCTCGATCATCGAGACGCCCATCACCGCGAACTTCCGCGAAGGCCTGAACGTGCTGGAGTACTTCATCTCCACCCACGGTGCCCGTAAGGGTCTGGCCGATACGGCACTGAAGACGGCCAACTCCGGCTACCTGACGCGCCGCCTGGTGGACGTGACGCAGGATCTGGTCGTGACCGAAGAGGATTGCGGCACCGCCAATGGCTCGCTGATGCGCGCCATCGTCGAAGGCGGTGAAGTGATCGAATCGCTGCGCGACCGTATCCTGGGCCGCACCGCTGCCGAAGACGTGCTGCACCCCGAAACCCGCAAGGTGCTGGTGCCTGCCGGCGTGATGCTGGAAGAAGACCTCATCGAGGAAATCGAAGCGGCTGGCGTGGACGAAGTCAAGGTGCGCACGGCGCTGACCTGCGAAACCCGCTACGGCCTGTGCGCCAAGTGCTACGGCCGAGATCTGGGCCGCGGCGGCCTGATCAACCTCGGCGAAGCCGTGGGTGTGATCGCTGCCCAGTCCATCGGCGAACCCGGCACGCAGCTGACCATGCGGACCTTCCACATCGGTGGTGCCGCATCGCGCGCTGCCATCGCATCGAGCGTGGAAGCCAAGTCCAACGGCGTGATCGGCTTCAATGCCACGATGCGTTACGTGAGCAACACCAAGGGCGAACTGGTGGTGATTGCGCGTTCGGGTGAAATCATCATCCACGACGAGCATGGCCGCGAACGCGAACGCCACAAGGTGCCGTACGGCGCCCTGCTGACGGTCAAGGCCGACCAGTCCATCAAGGCTGGCACCATCCTGGCCAACTGGGATCCGCTGACCCGCCCGATCATTACCGAGTTCGCCGGCCAGGTGAAGTTCGAGAACGTCGAGGAAGGCCTCACGGTCGCCAAGCAGCTCGACGAAGTGACCGGTCTGTCCACCCTGGTGGTGATCGACCCCAAGCGCCGTGGCGCTGCCAAGGTCGTGCGTCCACAGGTCAAGCTGATCGATGCGCAGAACAACGAAGTGAAGATCCCTGGTACCGACCACTCGGTGACCATCGGCTTCCAGATCGGTTCGCTCATCCAGGTGCGTGACGGCCAGGACGTGGGCCCCGGCGAAGTGCTGGCGCGTATTCCGGTCGAAGGCCAGAAGACCCGCGACATCACCGGCGGTCTGCCTCGCGTGGCCGAGCTGTTCGAAGCCCGCACCCCGAAGGACAAGGGCACGCTGGCCGAGATGACCGGTACCGTGTCGTTCGGCAAGGAAACCAAGGGCAAGGTCCGCCTGCAGATCACCGACCCCGAAGGCCATGTGTTCGAAGAACTCGTGCCCAAGGAAAAGAACATCCTGGTGCACGAAGGCCAGGTGGTGAACAAGGGCGAGTCCATCGTCGACGGCCCGGCCGACCCGCAGGACATCCTGCGCCTGCTGGGCATCGAAGAGCTGTCGCGCTACATCGTCGATGAAGTGCAGGACGTGTACCGCTTGCAGGGCGTGAAGATCAACGACAAGCACATCGAGGTGATCGTTCGCCAGATGCTGCGCCGCGTCGTGGTCGAGAACGTCGGCGAGTCGAACTACATCGGTGGCGAGCAGGTCGAGCGTTCCGAGATCCTCAACACCAACGATGCACTGCAGTCCGAAGGCAAGATCCCCGCGACCTATAGCAACCTGCTGCTGGGTATCACGAAGGCATCGCTGTCGACCGACTCGTTCATCTCGGCGGCTTCCTTCCAGGAAACCACCCGCGTGCTCACCGAGGCTGCCATCATGGGCAAGCGCGACGAGCTGCGTGGCCTGAAGGAAAACGTGATCGTGGGTCGCCTGATTCCTGCCGGCACCGGCATGGCCTACCACCAGGCGCGCAAGGCCAAGGATGCCATGGACGACGCCGAGCGCCGTGCCATCGCCGAAGCCGAAGCCGCTGAGATGGCAGCCTCGTCGACGGACGACGCCACGGAAGTCGAAGGCAGCACCACCACCACTGCCACGGACGCTTCCGCAGACTAAAGCCAGGTGGCGCCGGACAAGGAGACCCCAGCGATGCAAGGTGCGGCGCATGGGGCCCTGGTTCGGCGCAAGCCCAGGCTCTGAAGCGCTCCCGCCCTGTCCCTGGACAGGCCGGGAGCGTTTTTACTGGAGCGGCAGAGCGCTCCGGATTTTTCCCGTTTCCTCTTTCTCGGCCACGGGCTGCCCCTGCAGCGCACGTCCTTGGCAATGTGTATGTGGTCATCGCCCCTTTTCTGGATTTTTGTTGCCGTCATGCTGTTCTGGGCCCTGGGGGCCTACAACCGCCTGACACGGCTGCGCTCTTGCGTGGTCCAGTCCTTTGGCGCGGTGGACGCCCACCTCGTGCGCCTGATGGCCCTGCTCAGTGAGTTCGATGCCGTCCAGGGCCACCGCCACATCGCGGACCCCGCCGTGCCCGGCGGCCGCGCGGACCCTGTGCCGCAGCCCCTGGGCCCGGTGCTGGACCCGGCCAAGGTCGCGGCCCTGCGCGGTGCCACCACACAGATGGGGGCGTCGCTGGCTGTGGCACGCTCACAGCCCTTGCAGCGCGACGCGCTGGCCGCACTCACCGCGGCGCGCAGCGTTCTCGATGCCACCTGGCGCACCGTGGTGACCGAGGCCGATGGCCCCGGTGTCCGGGAGATGCTGGCGCCCTGGTCCATCCGCTGGGAAGAGCACCATGCGCAGATCGATCTGGCCGTGCAGGTGATCAACCATGCGGCCGAGCAGCACGATGCCGCCATCCACCAGTTTCCGGCCCGCGTGCTCGCCTGGGTCTTTGGCTTCAAGCCGGCCAAAGGGTTGTGAGAACGCCGCCACGTTCCACGCCCCGTCCACAACCCTTTTCTTTTGACCGCTCCATCCAGCGCCTGTGCGCCGGCACCCCCGAGGCCCCACCATGAATCCAGCCCCCCCCCACCCCGCCGCGCCTGAAGGGCCGCGCTCCGGCCCTGATCGCAAGGCCATGCCGGGGGCCGGTGCAGCGCAGGTGGCGCTGTGGCAGCAGCTCATCGCCGTGGCCGGCGTGCTCCAGGCGATCCGCGCCGGCACCTCGGGCACGGCCGCGCTCGATGCCGTCGGCACCGCGTTGCGTCCGGGCGTGCAGGCCCTGCTGTTCCAGGTGCTGCGCAACCTCGGGCGTGCCGAGGCCCTGCGCCGCCAACTGGCCAAGCGCCCGCCGCCGCCCGACGCGGATGCCCTGCTGTGCAGCGCATTGGCGCTGTGCTGGCGTGCCGACGAAGCACCCTATGAGCCCTTCACCCTGGTCAACCAGGCGGTGGAAGCCGCCAAGCGGCACCCTGCCACGCGCGCCCAGTCTTCATTCATCAATGCCTGCCTGCGGCGTTTTCTGCGCGAAAGCGATGCGCTGGTGGTAGCCACCGATGCCGATCCCGTGGCCCGGTGGAACCACCCGCTGTGGTGGATCAAGCGCCTGCAGAAGGACCACCCCCAGCAGTGGGAGCAGATTCTGCACGCCAACAACACCCACGCCCCGATGGCGCTGCGCGTGAACCGCCTGCAGGGCAGCCAGGCGCAGTACCAGCAGGAACTGGCCGACCTGGGGGCCGGTGCCGACGCGGCAGGCGCCGATGGCCTAGTGCTGCACCGGCCGCTGCCGGTGCAGGCGCTGCCTGGCTTTGCCCAGGGCCGGGTATCGGTGCAGGACATGGCGGCCCAGCAGGCAGCCCCGCTGCTGCTGCAGGGCATGGACCGCACGCGCGAGTTGCGCGTGCTGGACGCCTGTGCCGCGCCGGGTGGCAAGACGGCCCACCTGCTGGAGATGGCCGGGGAGGGCGCTGCGCTGCAGGTGACCGCGCTGGAAATCGACGCCACGCGCGCCGAGCGCATCCACCAGACCCTTTCGCGCCTGGGCCTGGCCGCCCAGGTGCTGGTAGCCGACGCCGCCCGGCCCGAGGCCTGGTGGCAGGCGGCCAATGGCGGGGCGCGGTTCGATGCCATCCTGCTCGACGCTCCGTGCACGGCGTCCGGCATCGTGCGGCGCCACCCCGACGTGCGCTGGCTGCGCCGCGAGACGGACATCGCCCAGCTCGCAGCCCTGCAAAAACAGCTGCTGGCCAGCCTGTGGCCGCTGGTCGCGCCGGGCGGGCGGCTGCTGTACTGCACCTGCTCCGTCTTCCGTGCGGAGGGCGATGCGCAGGTGCAAACGTTTCTTGCACACAACACCGATGCACATTTGCTCCCCTCGCCCGGGCATTTAATCCCTCGCGCACCGGACAAGCAGGGGGCTGTCCCGGACAATCGATTCGGTGATCACGACGGATTTTTTTACGCACTGTTGCAAAAATCGACCGACTGAGCGCTTTGCGGCGCGTTGGGCGTGGATTGGCGCGCTTTTGATGGTGATCACCCTGCTGGGATGGCCTGTATCCGCCCAGGCCGAGGCCAACCGCGGCGAAGTCGCCGAACTGCGGCTGCAGCGCCTGGACGACGGCATCTACCTGAGCACCAGCCTGGAATTCGACCTGCCCGAGCTCGTCCAGGATGCCCTGCGCAAGGGCATACCCATGTATTTCGTGATGGAGGCGCAGGTCATGCGTGACCGCTGGTACTGGTCTGACCGCCTGGTGGCCGAGGCCACGCGCTACCTGCGGTTGAGCTACCAGCCCCTGACCCGGCGCTGGCGCCTGAGCACCTCGGCATCGCCCATCACCAACACCGGCCTGGGTGTGGCGCTGGGCCAGAATTTCGACGACCTGGAAGACGCACTGTCGGCAATGCAGCGGATTTCGCGCTGGAAGATTGCAGAAGCTGCTGCGATCGATGCCGATGCAGGCCATACGATACAGTTCCGCTTCAGGCTCGACATGTCGCAGCTGCCCCGTCCGTTCCAGATCGGCGCCATGGGCCGCCCCGGCTGGAACCTGCTCGTCTCGCGTTCGGGACGCCTTGCCTTGCCGGAAGGCGCCAAGTGACATCCGGCCCTGCGTCGCCAGCGTCGGCCTCGGCCCATCTGGCAGCGCGCCAGTCCCGCGCCGTGCGCTGGGCGGTAGGGGTGGGGGCGGCCATCATGTCCGCCATCGGGCTGGTGCTCCTGTTCTTGCTGACGCTAGCGACCAACAACCGCGCCTTGTACGAGCGCAATTACGCCTGGCTCTTCGGCGTCAACGTGCTGGTGGCCCTTTTGCTGCTGGCGGTGCTGGGCTGGGTGGCCGTGCGCCTGTGGCTGCGGCTGCGCCGGGGCCGCTTCGGCAGCCGCCTGCTGGTCAAGCTGGCGGCCATCTTTGCGCTGGTTGGCCTGGTTCCGGGCCTTTTGATCTATGTGGTGTCTTACCAGTTCGTCACCCGGTCCATCGAAAGCTGGTTCGACGTGAAGGTCGAAGGGGCGCTGTCCGCCGGGGTGAACCTGGCGCGTGTGTCGCTCGATGCCCTGGCCACCGACATGGCCTCCAAGACGCGCACGGCCAGTGCCCAGGTGGCGCAGGTCCCCGACACCTCCGCCGGAGTGGTGCTCGAACGCATCCGCGACCAGTTGGGGGCCACCGACGTCATCCTGTGGAACAGTGCCGGTCAGGCCGTGGCCAGTGCCGGCCAATCCCGCTTCAGCCTGAACCCCGAGCGCCCCGGCGTGCCGCTGCTGCGCACCGTGCGCCAACAGCGGGCGCTGACGCAGATCGAGGGGCTGGACGACATTGCCGACCCTGCCGCCGTGCAGAACGCGCGCGTGAAGATCATCGCCCTCGTCAGCAGCCCCACGGTGGGCCTGCTGGCCGAGCCGCGCTACCTGCAGGCCACGCTGATGCTGCCACCGGCGCTGGTGGAGAACGCCATCGCCGTGCAGGAGGCCAACCGCGAGTACCAGGAGCGTGCCCTGGCGCGTGGCGGCCTGCGGCGCATGTACGTGGGCACGCTCACGCTGAGCCTGTTCCTGGCGGTCTTCGGTGCCGTGCTGTTGGCCGTGCTGCTGGGCAACCAGCTGGTGCGGCCGTTGCTGGTGCTGGCCGAGGGGGTGCGCGAAGTGGCCGCCGGCAACCTGAGCCCCAAGGCCGCCCTGCAGGGCAAGGACGAACTGGGCGGGCTGACCCGCTCGTTCGCGCTCATGACCCAGCAGCTGGCCGATGCCCGGGGCGCGGTGGAGCAGAGCATGAGCGAGGTGGATGCGGCGCGCGCCAACCTGCAGACCATCCTCGACAACCTCACTGCCGGGGTGATGGTGCTCGATGGCGCGGGCACCATCCGCTCGTCCAACCCCGGGGCCACGCGCATCCTGCGTGCGCCCATGGCCGCCTTCGAGGGGCAGGCGCTGGCCGAGGTGCCCGGCCTGGCCGATTTTGCCGCCGCCGTGCAAAAGCAGTTTGCCGCCTTTCTGGGCGAACGCGACCACCACGGTCTGGACCACTGGCAACACCCGTTCGAGCTTCACGCCTCGCTTGCAGGCGTCGGTCAACACGCGACCAGCATCATTGCGCGGGGCGCGGAACTCCCGGATTCGACCCGACTGTTGGTTTTTGACGACATTTCTGAAATCGTTTCGGCACAACGTGCGCAGGCCTGGGGCGAGGTCGCACGGCGCCTGGCGCACGAGATCAAGAACCCCCTGACGCCCATTCAGCTGTCGGCCGAACGGCTGGAGATGAAGCTCACCGGCAAGGTCGCAGCCACCGAGCAGGCCGTGCTCACCAAGTCGGTCAAGACCATCGTGGAACAGGTCGATGCCATGAAGCGCCTGGTCAACGAATTCCGGGACTACGCACGCCTTCCGGCCGCCGAGCTGCACGCGCTCGACATCAACGCGCTCGTGACCGACGTGCTCCATCTGTATGGCGAGGAAAACGCCACAGTCCCCGTGAAAGCTGAGCTGGACGCGCGTTGCCCGGCGATTGCAGGCGATGCGCAGCAGTTGCGCCAGGTGGTGCACAACCTGCTGCAGAACGCGCAGGATGCGACCGAACAGGCGCGTGCGGCGGGTGGCGAAAACCTGCCGGCCGTGCGCATCACGACGCGCTGGAGCGAGTCGTCCGGGCGCGTGCGGCTCACGGTTTCGGACAGCGGAAGCGGCTTTCCTGCGCACATCCTGCAGCGCGCTTTCGAGCCCTATGTCACCACCAAGCCGCGTGGCACCGGCCTGGGTCTGGCGGTGGTCAAAAAGATCGCCGATGAGCACGGAGCCCGCATCGACCTGTCCAACCGGGTCGAAGATGGCGTGGTGCGGGGCGCCCAAGTGTCGTTATCATTCGCCACTGAACCAGCGGTGGCGGCATAACAACACGCCCCGCAGTACCTCCCAAGGCGTTTTCACACACATGGCAAACATTCTGGTGGTCGACGATGAGCTCGGCATTCGCGACCTGCTGTCCGAAATCCTGAACGACGAAGGCCACAGCGTGGACCTCGCAGAGAACGCGACGCAAGCCCGTGCGGCGCGTGCCGGCAGCAGCTATGACCTGGTGCTGCTGGACATCTGGATGCCCGACACCGACGGCGTGTCGCTGCTCAAGGAGTGGGCCACCGGTGGCGTGTTGACCATGCCCGTCATCATGATGAGCGGCCATGCCACCATCGACACGGCGGTGGAGGCCACCCGCATCGGCGCCTTCTCCTTTCTGGAAAAGCCCATCACCCTGCAAAAGCTGCTCAAGGCCGTGGAGCAGGGCCTGGCGCGCAACGCCGCCCACCATGCGGCCCCCGTGGCGGCCGTGCAGGCCCCGGTCGCAGCGCCCGCCGACGCGCCTTTCACCCAGGTGCCCGTGATCACGGCCCTGTCCGGCGTGGAGGCTGGCCCGCATTCGCACCAGGGCTTCGACCTGGACCGCCCGCTGCGCGAAGCGCGCGATGGCTTCGAGAAGGCCTACTTCGAGTTCCACCTCGCCCGCGAAGGCGGCTCGATGACCCGCGTCGCCGAAAAGACTGGCCTGGAGCGCACCCATCTGTACCGCAAGCTGCGCCAGCTGGGTGTGGACCTGGGCCGCGGCAAGCGCGCCTGAAGAAAAATTTCTGCAGCAAATCTTTTTGGCCCGAATTTTCTGGCTATAATTTGAGGCTCAGGCCCGGTAGCTCAGTCGGTAGAGCAGAGGATTGAAAATCCTTGTGTCGGTGGTTCGATTCCGCCCCAGGCCACCAAATCGCGAACGCCCCAGTACTTTCAACGGTGCTGGGGCGTTTTGCATTGGGCGGCTCCTGCATTGCGGGCACATCGCTGGGCGGCCATGATTCATTGGACGGGGTGGTGGCCCGTTCCTAAGATGGCTGCCATGCACATGCCATCATCCCCAGACGCCTCCCTCCTTTCGCAACCACCGGCTGGCGCACTGGCGCAGGCCCTGGGCCTGCCGTTGTTCGAATCACCCTGGTACATGCCTGCGTACCCCGAGTACGCCGTGGGGCAATGGCAGATGCGGCGCGGCGGCGTGGGGCTGGACCGCGGCTACCACAGCGGTCCTTGCGTCGCGGCGGATTCGGCCGTGCTGCTGCGCAAGGGGGCCGGGGACCGCTGGGAAACCTGGATGTCGCTCTCGCCCTTCGAAATCGAAAGCCAGGAGCTGGCGTGCCGCCATGCGCAGGGGCACACGGTCGTGCTGGGCCTGGGCATGGGCTGGACCACGGCCAACATCGCGCTGCAGCCCGCGGTGCACAAGGTCACGGTGGTGGAGCGCGACGCCGAGGTACTGGAACTGTTCGAGCAGTGCCGCGTGCTGGACGGCCTGCCCGCATCGGCTGCGCAGAAGGTGGAACTGGTGCAGGCCGATGCCCTGGAATGGCGGCCTGCACCCGGTACGCCGCCCGTCGACTTTCTGTATGCCGACATCTGGCTGGGCATCGCAGAACCGCGCACGCTGCCCGACGTGCAATGCATGCAGTCCCAGGTTCAGGCGCGCGAGGTGTACTTCTGGGGGCAGGAACTGGTGCTGGGGACCCAGGCGCGTAAGCTGGTGCAGGAGGCGGACGGGGGCCTGTCCTGGCCGCAGGCCCTGGAGGCGGCGGCCCGTGCGACAGGCCTGCCGCTGCTTCAGCAGCCCGCCGGCAGCCATGCGGACTTTGTGGCCCGGGTGCTGCAGCTGCGCGAAGGCACGGTGCCGTCGCGCTGAAATCGGCGGTTGCTCAGCAAATTTTCTTCACCAGGGTGTTGACTGCGGAGTAAAGACTATTTACAGTTGCTTCCATCGCGGCTTCGACCGCACTCCATTTCGACCGACTGCCCTCCCTTCCTCCAGGATTCGCCATGAACGCCACCGCCACCCTCACCAGCCGCCGACCCGCACCGGGCCGCGTGCTCGTGCGCGCCGCTGTGGTCGCACCGTGTGCCGTCCTGCGCCTGCTGCCGTGTCTGGCAGCTGATTTGTGCGCACATGACCACGATGAGGATCGTTGGCCACCGGGTGGAGGGAGCGCGTAGGCGCATTCCCTTCCAAGCTCTCTTCGCAGAGGCCCGGGCACCGCAAGGTTCCGGGCCTTTTTGTTTTGCTTTGTTTTTTGGTTTTCAGTGCCTGCGGTGATCGTGCTGCAGGCCATCGATTGCTCTTTCACAACTTGCTGCGGGGCCTGGCTGGACATGACACCGGCGCAGTGACCCCGCCTGTGGTTCAGACAACAACCATTTCGGGTGTGCCTTCGCCCCACCGCCAGAAGACAGCCGCGTGGACGGCCTGGCGGGATGTGCAGGGGATAGCGATCCCCCTGTGCAGCGATGTCGACGGGGCGCGCGCAGGCCGCGCGTGGCCCATCGCGCGAGGGCACAACCGAAATGGAGAGCGCTTTTTTTCATCTTTGATCCACGCCCCGGTGACGGAACTGGCATACGTGTCCGCCTTAGAAGCGGAATTCTGGGAGTTCGACTCTCCCCTGGGGCACCAATTATTTTTTGCTGGGTGTACTGTCAATCTGGTAGACGGCCTGCCTTGGACGCAGGAGGCTGCAGGTTCAAATCCTGCCACCCAGACCAGCGTTTTTCGTCTCGTTCGTCTAGCGGTGAGGACACCGGACTTTCACTCCGGAGATCGCGGGTTCGAATCCCGCACGGGACGCCATATCCATCATTCCCGCGTTAGCTCAATGGATCAGAGCACTTGCCTACGGGGCAAGGGGTTGCACGTTCGAGTCGTGCACGCGGGGCCAGATTCCGGTGCCTGTTCCGCAGGCACCCCAGGGTGCGGTAGCAAAGCGACCATGCAGCGGATTGCAAATCCGCAGACACCGGTTTGAATCCGGTCCGCACCTCCATCATCATTTTGTGTACCTTTTCGTGGTGCGCGTAGCTCAATGGCAGAGCTGCGGGTTGTGATCCCGCCGACGACGGTTCGATTCCGTTCGTGCACCCCATTCATTCCCCTTGCCTCTCTTGCCTCAGGCAGTCTGGGGCGAAGTACCCATGCGCACAGCCAGGGCCGCCAGGCTGGCCGCCACGGCCAGCAGCGTCACGCCCATCCATCCCCAGTGCGCCAGCAGCAGGCTGCCCAGGGCGGCACCGGCGGCCATGCCGATGAACATGCCGGTCATCAGCACGGCATTGAGCCGGCTGCGGGCGCCCGGGTCGATGCTGTAGACCAGGGTCTGGTGCGCAATCAGTGCGGCCTGCACGCCCAGGTCGAAACCGATGGCAGCGGCCACCAGCAGGCACAGTTGGGCGGCAGGGGTCATCCACGGTGCCAGGGCCATCGCCGCGAAGGACAGGGCGGCCAGGCCGGCACCCAGGCGCGTGACGAGCTCCGGCCCCCGGCGGTCGGCCAGCTGGCCCGCCAGCGGCGCCGCCAGCGCACCGGCCGCGCCGGCCAGGCCGAAGGCGCCGGCAGCAGTGCTGCCCAGGTGGAACGGCGCGCCGTGCAACATCACCGCCAGCGTGGACCAGAAGGCGCTGAACCCCACCGACAGCAGCCCCTGGGCCAAGGCGGCACGCCGCAGGCTGCCATGGCGCCGCCACAGCGTGGCCAGCGATGCGAGCAACTGGCCGTAGGGCAACTGCGTGGTCGGGCTGAAGCGTGGCAGGCCGCGCCATGCGGCCACGCCGATGGCCGCCATGGCCGCAGCCGCCGCGAAGAACATGGTGCGCCAGCTGAAATGCTCGGCCACGAAGCCACTGACCACGCGCGACAGCAGGATGCCCAGCAGCAGGCCGGTCATCACCGTGCCCACGACCTTGCCGCGGTGCGCGGCGGGGGCCAGCGTGGCGGCGGCGGGCACGATGTCCTGTGCCAGGGTGGCGGTGATGCCGATGGCCAGGCTGGCAGCCAGCAGCACGCCGATGCCGGGCGCCACGGCGGCCAGCAGCAGCGCGCCCACCAGCGCGGCGGCCTTGGCCAGGATGATGCTGCGCCGGTCGAACCGGTCCCCGAGCGGCGCCAGCAGCAGAATGCCCAGTGCATAGCCCAGTTGCGTGAGCGTGGGCACCCAGCCCAGGGCCTGGCCGGAGGCGCCGAAGTCCGCCCCCAGCACGCCCAGCATGGGCTGGCTGTAGTACAGCGAGGCCACACCCAGGCCGGCACCGGCGGCGAGCAGCAGCACCAGGGGCGCAGGAAGTGCAGGAGCATCCGGCCCTGCCCGCTGGCTGCCGGATGCGATGGCAATCACCGCATCCGATTCTTGCATGAAAGACATGGTATTAACCCTTGGAAGACCGTTTGCAGCCAGTGTGCGCGTGGCGCGCTGCGCTTGGTAGTAGGATGCACCGCACATTGGATATACGTTGATTGCATGACCAAAGACGCTGTGTTCGAGCCACCAGTCTCCCGATCAGCCGGCGGTGCGTTGGGCAACCGCCTGCAGCTGATGGAGACCTTCGTGCGCATCGTCGAGGCCGGCAGCCTTTCGGCCGCGGCGGCGCAGATGCACGCCACCCAGCCCACGGTGAGCCGTCGCCTGCAGGCGCTGGAGCAATCGCTGGGGCTGCGCCTGCTGCAGCGCACCACCCACACCATGCGCCTTACGGTGGACGGGGAGCGCTGCTACCAGCGGGCCAAGGAGCTGCTGGCGAGCTGGGCGTCGTTCGAGGCCGACCTGCGCGGCGCGCAGGAGGAGCCCGAGGGCACGTTGCGCGTGGCCATGCCGCACGCCTTCGGGCAAGAGATGTTCGTGGGGCCGCTGGCGCAATTCCTGCACGTGCACCCGCGCGTCTCGGTCGAATGGCTGCTGCGGGACGACGTGCGCGATTTCATTGGCTCGGGCATCGACTGCGCCATCCAGGTCGGAGAACCGGCCGACCCGGCGGTGGTGGCCATCCGCCTGGCCGAGGTGCCGCGCATCGTGGTGGGTGCGCCGTCTCTGCTGGGGCCCGGGGGCACCGTGCCCACGGATCCGGACGGGCTGGCGGCCTTGCCCTGGCTGGCACTGCACACCTACTACCGCAGTGAGCTGGCGCTCACCCACGCCACCACGGGCGAAACGCGCCGCATCGCCTTTCGCCCGCGCGTGAGCACCGATAGCCTGTATGCCCTGCGCAGCGCGGCGAAGCTGGGGCTCGGGGCCTGCGCGGGCTCGGCCTGGCTGATGCAGCAGGAACTGGTCCAGGGGGCGCTGGTGCAGCTGGCACCCCAATGGCAGCCGGCGCCGCTGCCGATGTTCCTGATCTATCCGCATGCCCGCTTCTACCCTTCGCGCCTGCTGCGCTTCGTGTCGGCCATGCGCGAGGCGGTGCCGGCGATGATCGTGCCGCCACAGACGCACTGAGGCAGCCCCTGGTGCTGGCGCGGGGCCTGCCGGCGCCGTGGCACAATCCCGCTCCCCCTGCGCAGGGCCCGGCGGCATGATCTGCGGCAGGGAACTGCCCATTGCCGGGCCCGCTCCATGTTCCCGGGGCCGGGCAGCCTTCGCCCTGCGGCGTACTCCTGGCTGCGCGCCGCCGTCCGTCTTCCTGTTCGTTTGCTTTTTTCCCCTCCCTGACTCCCCATGCCCCTCCTGAAGGACACCACCCTCGGCATTGACTTTGGCACCTCCAACTCGGCCATGGCAGTCCGCCAGGGCCGCTCGCCGGCCCGCATGATCGCGCTGGAAGGGGAGGGCGTCACCCTGCCCACGGCGCTGTTCTTCAACGCCGAGGACCACCGCACGCACTTCGGCCGCGATGCCGTGGGCCAGTACCTGGCGGGCACCGAGGGGCGGCTGATGCGCTCGCTCAAGAGCCTGCTGGGCAGTGCGTTGCTGCAGGACAAGACGGCCGTGCACAACCAGCTCATGAGCTACCAGGACATCATCGGCCTGTTTCTGCGCATGCTGGCCAAGAAGGCCACCGAGGCCCTGGGCGCGATGCCGGGCCAGGTGATCATGGGCCGGCCGGTGCATTTTGTGGACGGTGACCCGGCGCGCGACCAGCAGGCCGAGGACTCGCTGCGCAAGGCGGCGCTGGAGGCGGGGTTCCAGAACGTGTCCTTCCAGTTCGAGCCCATGGCCGCTGCGCTCGACTACGAGCAGCGTATCGGCCACGAGTCGCTGGTGCTGGTGGTGGACATCGGCGGCGGTACATCGGACTTCACCGTGGTGCGCCTGGGGCCAGAACGCCTGGCGCTGGGCTCCGACCGCGCTGCAGACGTGCTGGCCACCACGGGCGTGCATGTGGGGGGCACCGACTTCGACCGGCGCCTGAGCCTGGAGCTGCTGATGCCCATGCTGGGCTTTCGGCACCTCGGGTCGAGCGGGCGCGAGGTTCCCAACCGCGTGTTCTTCGACCTGTCGACCTGGCACCTGATCCAGTGGCTGTATGCACCCAAGGCGCTGCGCGACGCCCAGAACCTGCGCACCGACTATGCCGACCAGCGCCTGCATGCGCGGCTGATGACGGTGCTCAACGAGCGCCTGGGCCACCGCATGGCCAACACGGTGGAGCAGGCCAAGATCGCAGCCTCGCTGTCGGATGCACCGGCCCCCATGGCGCTGGACTGGATCGAGCCCGCGCTCGACTCAGCGGTCACGCCCGAGGGGCTGGCCCGGCACCTGGCCGCGCCGCTCGAACAGGTCGTGGCCTGTGCGCAGGAGTGCGTGCAGCTCGCGGGCCTGGCGCCGCGCGGGCCGGACGCCATCTACCTCACCGGGGGCTCATCGGCATTGCGGCCGCTGCGCGAAGCGCTGCGCCAGGCGTTTCCCGAGACGCCGCAGGTCGAAGGTGACCTGTTTGGTGGCGTGGCCGCGGGGCTGGCCGTCTCGGGGCGCTGACGAACAAGCGCCTTAGGCGTCGCTGTCTGGCGCGTTCTTCTTCCAGCCCAGTGCCGTGTCGTAGAGCACGTTGCGCGAGGTTCCGGTGATTTCCGCGGCCAGGCGCACCGCCGTCTTCAGCGGCAGCTCGGCCAGCAGCAGGCGCAGCACACGCAGGCTTTCACCGTCATCGGCGGCCACGGGCACCGGATGCAGCAGCACCACGAATTCTCCGCGCGAGCGCTGGGGCGATCCTTCCAGCCAGGCGCTGAGCGCCTGCGCAGGCTGGGTTACCACCTCTTCGAACTGCTTGGTCAGCTCGCGTGCCAGGGTCACCGGGCGCTCTCCCAGCACCGCAAGGGCCTGCGCCAGCTCGCCGATGCGGTGGGGTGCTTCGAGCAGCACCACGCAGCGCGGCTCGCCGGCCAGTTGGCCAATGGTGCTGGCGCGCTCGGCGTTCTTCACCGGCAGGAAACCCGCAAACACGAAACCGCCATGTTCGGCGCTGTGTGCCACGGCGCCGGCCACGCTCAGGGCGGTGGTGATGCTGCTGGCGCCCGGCAGCGGCAGGGCACGCAGGCCCGCCGCCTGCACAGCGGCCACGAGCCGGGCGCCGGGGTCGCTCACGCCGGGCGTGCCGGCGTCGCTCACATAGGCCACGCGCTGCCCCTGCTGCAGGCGCTGCACCACGTTCTGCGCGGCCTCGGCCTCGTTGTGCTGGTGCACGGCGAGCAGCTGCGACGTGTTCTTGTCGATGCCATAGGCGCGCAGCAGGGACTGGGTATGGCGCGTGTCCTCGCAGGCCACGGTGTCGGCCAGTTGCAGCACGTGCAGGGCCCGCAAGGTGATGTCGGCCAGATTGCCGATGGGCGTGGCCACCACGTACAGGGCCCCCTGCGGATAATGCTGCGCAGCCGCCGCATCGCGTGCGGCATCGAGAGCGGAAGCGAAAGAGGCGCTCAATGAAATTCCTTGGATTTGGACGAAAGCAGGCGGTTGGGGCGCCGGCGCCCGCCGCCGGCGGTGGCACCACGCGGGCGCAAGGCAATGCGGCGGAAGACCGCGCCCTGGCGCATCTGCAGTCTGCCGGCCTGCAACTGCTCACGCGCAATTATCGGACGCCCGGGCGCGGCGGGGGCGAGATTGACCTCGTGATGTGCGAGCGCGACGGCACCACCGTCTTCGTGGAGGTGCGCAGCCGTGCCAGCCAGGCCTTTGGCGGCGCGGGCGGCAGCATTGGCACGGTCAAGCAGCGGCGCATCGTTCTGGCGGCGCGCCACTACCTGATGCGGCTGGCATCACCACCGCCCTGCCGTTTCGACGTGGTGCTGGTGGAGGAGCAGCAGGTGCAATGGCTCAAGGCGGCGTTCGATGCCGGCTAAATCCCCAGGTTCCACCACCACCTCCTGGCTTGCAAGGCCCTGCACAGCCTAAACCCTTTGCTACAAAATTTGCGGCAAAAGCTGTAACACGCGGCGGGTATCATCGGGCCTCCATGCTTGAGCAACGCATCCAACAGCACTTCATCGACAGCGCCGACCTGAAATACCAGGCGGCCCAGACCCTGAGCACACCCATCGCGGCGGCAGTGCATGCCATGCTGGCCTGCGTGACCAGCGGCGGCAAGGTGCTGGCCTGCGGCAATGGCCCCTCGGCGGCCGAGGCACAGCAGTTCGCCGCCTTCTTCGTGGCCGGCTTCGAGCGCGAGCGCCCCGAACTGGCCGCCCTGGCCCTCACGGCCGACAGCACCCTGCTGACGGCCGGGCCGGCCGGCGCCCAGGACCAGGGTTCCCAGCAGTTTGCCCGCCAGGTGCGGGCACTGGGCCAGGCGGGCGACCTGCTGCTGGCCTTGTCGGTCAGCGGCAACGACGCCAACCTGCTGTCCGCGACCGAGGCCGCGCACGAGCGCGATATGACCGTGGTGGTGCTCTCTGGCCGCAACGGGGGGCAACTGGCGGCCGCGCTGCGCGAGACCGACGTGCTGATCAGCGTGCCGCATGACCGCGCCGCCCGCGTGCGCGAGGTCCACGCCCTGGTGCTGCACTGCCTGTGCGACGGTGTGGACGCCCAGTTACTTGGTGAACAGGAGATACCGCTATGAAGCAAACCGTGAACCGTACCCTTTGCACGGCCCTGGCCGCTGCCGCCCTGGCAGCCGGCCTGTCGGCCTGTGCCCCGCTGATCGTGGGGGGCGCCGTGGTGGGCAGCATGATGGCCGTGGACCGCCGCACGACGGGCACCCAGGTCGAGGACGAAGGCATCGAGCTGCGTGCCGCCAACCGCATCCGCGAGGCACTGGGCGACCGTGCCCATGTGAACGTGACCAGCTATAACCGCCAGGCCCTGTTGACCGGTGAAGTGGCCAGCGCCCAGGACCGCGAGACGGTCGAGCGCATCGTGACCGGCGTGGAGAACGTGCGCTCGGTGGTCAATGACCTGGCCGTGATGCCCAACACCTCGCTGGGCCAGCGCTCCAACGACACCGTGATCACCGGCAAGGTGCGCGCCAGCTTCGTGGACGCGGCCGACATCTCGGCCAACGCCTTCAAGGTGGTGACCGAGCGCAACATCGTCTACCTGATGGGCCGCGTCACCCAGCGCGAAGCCGGCCGCGCCACCGAAATCTCCCGTGGCGTGAGCGGCGTGAGCAAGGTCGTGCGCGTGTTCGAAATCGTCACCGAAGAAGAGCTGCGCCGCAACACGCCGGCACCGGTCACTACCGACACCGCGCCTGCTCGTTCGCTCTGACCTCGGTTTGGGGCATGGCATTTGAAACGGGCACTGCCCAAGCCAGTGCCCCCGTGCAAGGGCCGCCCCGCCGCACCGGGGGCGTCCCCCTAAGGGGGAAGGCGCGCAGCGCCTCAGGGGGAGCCTATTTCAAGCGTTTGATGAGGCTCGACGTATCCCAGCGGTTGCCGCCCATGCCCTGCACGTCGGCATAGAACTGGTCCACCAGTGCGGTGACCGGGACGCGTGATCCGTTGCGCCGGGCCTCGTCGAGCACCAGGCCCAGGTCCTTGCGCATCCAGTCCACGGCAAAGCCGAAGTCGAACTGGCCATCCACCATGGTCTTGCCGCGGTTGTCCATCTGCCAGCTCTGGGCAGCGCCCTTGCCGATCACCTCCAGCACCTGCTTCATGTCCAGGCCGGCATTCTGGCCAAAGGCCACGGCCTCGGACAGGCCCTGCACCAGCCCGGCGATGCAGATCTGGTTGACCATCTTGGCCAGTTGGCCCGAGCCGCTGGCGCCCAGCAGCGTGAAGGCGCGTGCAAACGCCAGGGCCACGGGGCGGGCAGCATCGAAGGCCGCGGCATCGCCACCGCACATCACCGTGAGCTGGCCGTTCTGTGCGCCGGCCTGGCCGCCCGACACCGGCGCGTCGACGAACTGCAGGCCTGCAGCCCGGGCTGCGGCATACAGCTCGCGCGCCACCTCGGCCGAGGCCGTGGTGTGGTCCACGAAAATGGCGCCGGTCTGCATGCCGGCGAAGGCACCGTCGGCACCCAGGGTGACGGAGCGCAGGTCGTCGTCATTGCCCACGCAGCAGAACACGAGGTCGGCGCCGGCCGCAGCTTCGCGCGGGGTGGCGGCATGGCGCGGCGCCTTGCTGGTGGCGAACTCCTCGCACCAGGCGGCCGACTTGGCCGCGGTGCGGTTGTACACGGTGACTTCGTGCCCGGCCAGGGCCAGGTGGCCGGCCATGGGGTAGCCCATGACACCCAGGCCCAGGAAGGCGACCTTGAGCGAAGGGGTTGCGTCGTAGCTGCGGGGATGGGTGCTTGGCATGGGAGGGAAGGGGGGCTGGTCGGGAAGAAAAAAAGCCCGCCCAGAAGGGCGGGCGAGAGTGTGTGCGGTGGGTTCCGTGGCGGTCCGGGCGTCAGACGATCGCGAAATGCTCGGTGCCCGAGGCCAGGTCGGGTGACTTGGCGCGCTGGCTGTTGAGCTTGATCTGCAGCCGCAGGTCGTTGAGCGAGTCGGCGTTGCGCAAGGCGTCCTCGTAGCTGATGACGTTGGCTTCGTAGGCGTCGAACAGGGCCTGGTCGAAGGTCTGCATGCCCAGGTTGCGGCTCTTCTTCATGATCTCCTTGATCTCGTGGACATCGCCCTTGAAGATCAGGTCGGAGATCAGCGGGGTGTTGAGCATGATCTCCACGGCGGCGGCACGGCCCTTGCCGTCCTGCTTGGGGATCAGGCGCTGGGAGACCAGGGCGCGCAGGTTCAGCGACAGGTCCATCAGCAGCTGGGCACGGCGCTCTTCGGGGAAGAAGTTGATGATGCGGTCCAGTGCCTGGTTGGCGCTGTTGGCGTGCAGCGTGGCCAGGCACAGGTGGCCGGTTTCGGCAAACGCCACGGCGTGCTCCATGGTCTCGCGGTCGCGGATTTCGCCCATCAGGATCACGTCGGGGGCCTGGCGCAGCGTGTTCTTGAGCGCGGCCTCCCAGGTGTCGGTATCGAGGCCCACCTCGCGCTGCGTGACCACGCAGTTCTTGTGCGGGTGCACGAATTCGATGGGATCTTCCACGGTGATGATGTGGCCGAACGTGTGTTCGTTGCGCCAGTCCACCATGGCGGCCAGCGTGGTCGACTTGCCCGAGCCCGTGGCACCCACCAGGATGCACAGGCCGCGCTTGGTCATCGTCACTTCCTTGAGCACCTGCGGCACGCCCAGGCCATCAATGGTGGGCAAGGTGAGGGGAATCGTCCGCATCACCATGCCGACCTTGCCCTGCTGGATGAATGCATTTACCCGGAAGCGGCCGATGCCGGCGGGCGAGATCGCGAAATTGCACTCCTTGGTGCGCTCGAAGTCGGCCACCTGCTTGTCGCTCATGACGGCGCGCGCCAGCGTGAGCGTGTGGGTGGGGGTCAGCGGCTGGGGCGACACCTTGGTCACCTTGCCGTCGACCTTGATGGCCGGTGGAAACTCTGCCGTGATGAACAAGTCGCTGCCATTGCGGCTGACCATCAGCTTGAGCAGGTCGTTGATGAATTTACTGGCCTGATCGCGTTCCATCAGAGTTTCTCCCTTGGGGTCCTGGTCTGCCGGACGGTCGTTGTCATTTCTGGTTGCCGTCGCTCAGGCGGGCACTCACCACGCGCAGGCGCAACGACAGTTTGCGGGCCAGCAGGGCAATCAGGCTGGCCGCGAGCTGGGGGTCCTTGGACATCATGTCGTCCATGGCCTCGGCGCTCAGCACGGCGATCTCGCAGTCGGTGAGCGTGGTGCAGGCCGAAAAGCGGATACCGCTGTCCAGCAGCGACATTTCTCCCAGGATGTCGCCGGGCCGCGTTTCGGCCAGGCGCAGGTGCTCGCCCCAGGGCTGCACGCGGTCCACGGCAATGGTGCCGGTGAGCAGCACCACCATGAAGTTGCCGTATTCGTCCTGGCGGATCACGTCGCGGTTGGAGGGGATGGCGGCAAACTCGAAAAAGCGCTCCATGCGCTCCACGGCATCCTTGTCCAGGTGCGCCATGTACTTGTCCTTGGCCCACAACCCCTGCAGCAGCTTGCCGCCGCGGCTCGTGGGCAGGCGCTTGGCGCCCACTTCCACGGCGCGGGCCTCCCACGGCACCAGCATGGAATCGTCCACGCCCTGGCCGGCAAAGGCCGTGGAGAACAGCACGGAATCGGTGTTGTCCTCCGCCGGCTTGTTGCCGATCGACTTCATGCGCAGAAGGCCGAGAATGCCTTTCATAGTGTGCTCCGTAGTGCGGCGCGCTGCGCCGCCGTGTCATCTGTCAATGTGGGGAAATGGCGGCCTTGGCTGGCCTGCGAATGCCCCATTGTGCTGCGTGTTCTCCCGCCGCGCATGAAACCGGCGCGGCCTGGGCCAGTGGCCGCCGCGCAAGGGCCGCCCCGCCGCGCTGGCGGCGTCCCCCTTGAGGGGGAAGGCGCGAAGCGACTCAGGGGGCGCTTCATGGTCACCCGGGGAAGTTTTCCGGAATCTTCGCCTTGCCGCGGGCTTCGGCCGGGCTGATGATGTTGCGGCGCACCATGTCGGTGAGGTTCTGGTCCAGCGTCTGCATGCCCACGCTGTTGCTGGTCTGGATGGTGGAGTACATCTGCGCCACCTTGGCCTCGCGGATCAGGTTGCGGATGGCGCTGGTGCCCAGCATGATCTCGTGCGCGGCCACGCGGCCGGAGCCATCCTTGGTCTTGCACAGGGTCTGCGAGATCACGGCCTGCAGCGATTCGGAGAGCATCGCGCGGACCATTTCCTTTTCTTCGGCGGGGAACACGTCGATGATCCGGTCGATGGTCTTGGCGGCGCTGGAGGTGTGCAGCGTGCCGAAGACCAGGTGGCCGGTTTCTGCCGCCGTCATGGCCAGGCGGATGGTTTCCAGATCGCGCATTTCACCCACCAGGATGGCGTCCGGGTCTTCGCGCAGCGCAGATTTCAGCGCGGCGGCGAAGGACAGCGTCATCGGGCCGACTTCGCGCTGGTTGATCAGGCACTTCTTGGATTCGTGGACGAATTCGATCGGGTCCTCCACCGTGAGGATGTGGCCGTACTCGGTTTCGTTGAGGTAGTTGACCATGGCCGCCAGCGTGGTGGACTTGCCCGAACCCGTGGGGCCGGTCACCAACACCAGGCCGCGCGGCTTCAAGGCCAGGTCGCCGAAGATCTTGGGCGCGTTGAGCTGCTCCAGCGTCAGGATCTTGCTCGGAATGGTCCGGAACACGGCCGCCGCGCCCCGGTTCTGGTTGAAGGCGTTGACGCGGAAGCGGGCCAGGCCTTCGATTTCGAACGAGAAGTCGACTTCCAGGAACTCCTCATAGGTCTTGCGCTGGGAGTCGCTCATGATGTCGTACACCATGCCGTGGACCGTCTTGTGGTCCAGCGCGTCCACGTTGATGCGGCGCACGTCCCCGTGGACCCGGATCATGGGCGGCAGGCCTGCCGAGAGGTGCAGGTCGGAAGCCTTGTTCTTGACGCTGAACGCCAGCAGTTGGGTAATGTCCACGGGATCCCCTCAATCGTTTGGTACGCTTGCCAATCATTATGACCACGATTGATAACAACCTCCAACAGGTTATGGGCAGGATTGCACAGGCCTGTGCCGCCGCCGGGCGCGATCCGGCAGCGGTGTCGCTGCTGGCGGTTTCCAAGACCTTCGGGGCCGATGCGGTGGCCGAGGCCGTGGCGGCGGGTCAGCGCGCCTTTGGCGAAAACTATATCCAGGAGGGGGTGGAGAAGGTGGCGGCCCTGCGCCAGCTATCGCCCGCCAGCCTGCAATGGCACTGCATCGGGCCCATCCAGAGCAACAAGACGCGCCTGGTGGCCGAACACTTCGACTGGGCGCACACGGTCGACCGGCTGAAGATCGCCGAGCGCCTGTCGGCCCAGCGCCCGGAACACCTGGCACCGCTGCAGGTGTGCATCCAGGTCAACGTGGACGGCGGCGCGACCAAGGCCGGTGTGCCCCCGCAGGAGGCCCTGTCCCTGGCGCAAGCTGTGGCGAAACTGCCACGGCTCACGGTGCGTGGCCTCATGAGCATCCCCGATCACGCCCCGGACTTCGAGACGCAACTGGAGTTGCACCTGCGCGCCCAGCGCCTGTTCCAGCAGATCCAGGCCAGTGGGCTGCCGGGCCTGGACGCTCTCGACACCCTGTCGATGGGCATGACGGCCGACCTCGAAGCCGCCATCCATGCCGGCAGCACCCTGGTCCGGGTCGGAACCGGCATCTTCGGCGGGCGGGTCTACCCCACCGCCTGACGCAGCGACTCAGCCGCCGGTGAAGATGGCCACGCAATCGAGCGCGGCCTTGATGTCGGCATCGCCGACGTCCAGGTGGGTCACCCAGCGCAGCCGGGTCTGGCCCGCGTAGAGGCCGCTGGTCACGCGCACGCCGTGCTGGGCCAGCCAGGCGGTGAAGGCGGGGGCCACGTCCGTGTGCAGGTCGGTGAACAGGATATTGGTCTGCCAGGGGTGCACGGTGATCTTGCCGCGCAGCACCGGGTGGCTGCGGTTGGCCTCGGCCAGGCCTTCGGCCAGCCGGGCCAGCCGGGCGTGGTCGTCGGCCATGCGGCGCACGTGGTGCTCCAGCGCATAGCGGCCGGCCGCGGCCAGCACGCCGGCCTGGCGCATGCCGCCGCCCAGGATCTTGCGCGTGCGCCGCGCCTGGCGGATGAAATCGTGGCTGCCCAGGACCAGCGAACCGATGGGGGCGCCCAGGCCCTTGCTCAGGCACAGCGAGGCCGAGTCGAAGTGGCTGCAAAGCGTGCGGACCTCGTCGTACACGTCGGTGCCAGCCTTCGCCGCATTGGCCGTTGCCGCGTTGAACATGCGTGCGCCGTCCAGGTGCATGGCCAGGCCACGCTGGCGCGCCAGGGCCGAGACCTCGGCGACGTAGGCCGGCGGCAGCACCTGGCCGCCCGTGGTGTTCTCCAGCACCACCAGGCGGGTGCGCGCGAAGTGCGGGTCGTCGGGCTTGATGGCGGCGGCGATGTCGGTCAGGCGCAAGGTTCCGTCGGGCTGGGTTTCCACGGGCTGGGGCTGGATGGAGCCCAGCACCGCCATGCCGCCGGCCTCCCAGCGGTAGGTGTGCCAGCTCTGGCCGACGATCGCCTCGTCACCGCGCTGGCAATGGCCCCACAGGGCGATCAGGTTGGTCTGCGTGCCGGAGGGCGCGAACAGCGCGGCCTCGAAGCCGAGCAACTGTGCCGCGTATTCCTGCAGCGCGTTCACGGAGGGGTCGTCGCCAAACACATCGTCGCCCAGCGGGGCATCGAACATGGCCGCCCGCATGGCGGGCGTGGGCTGGGTGACGGTGTCGCTGCGAAAGTCGGGCATGGGGCTTCTCGGAGGCTGTGGAAATGCAGGGCATGGTAGCGGGCGCCGATGGCGGGCGGAATCTTGGGGGTTAATGCGCAGGGGCCGTTGTCCCCTGCGTACCAGCTGCGGCGCGCAGCGCGCGCCAGAATGCCGGGCCACTTGCCAGACCGGAAAGCCCCCATGCCGTCAGCCCCTTCCCCGATGTTCCACAAAGTCCTGGTCGCCAACCGCGGCGAGATCGCTCTGCGCACCGTGCGCGCCCTGCAGGACCAGTCCATCACCAGCGTGGCCGTGTACGCGCAGGACGATGCCCAGGCGCCCCATGTGCGCGCGGCCGGCACCGCCGTGGCCCTCGGGGCCACAGGCCCGGCGGCCTATCTGGATGGCGCGAACCTGATTGCCATCGCGCGCGCCCAGGGCTGCGATGCCGTTCACCCAGGCTATGGTTTCCTGAGCGAGCGCGCCGATTTCGCGATGGCCTGTGCCGAGGCCGGTCTGCGCTTCATCGGCCCCACGCCTGAACAACTGGCACTGTTCGGCGACAAGGCCCGGGCGCGCGCACTGGCACTGCGCTGCGGCGTGCCGCTGATGCCGGGCACGCAGGGCGCCGTCACGCTGCAGGAGGCGCAGCAGTTCTGGCAGGCGCAGGGCGGCGCGGGCATCGTGATCAAGGCCATCGGCGGTGGCGGCGGGCGCGGCATGCGCGCCGTGCAGTCCGCCGATGAATTGCCGGCTGCCTATGCGCGCTGCCGCAGCGAGGCGCTGGCCGCCTTCGGCGTTGATGGCGTCTACGTCGAACGGCTGATGACCGGGGCGCGCCACATCGAGGTGCAGGTGCTGGGCGACGGGCGCGAGGCGATGTCCCTGGGCGAGCGTGAGTGCACGCTGCAGCGGCGCTTCCAGAAGGTGGTGGAGGTGGCGCCCAGCCCCTCGCTGCCCGCACCGCTGCGCGAACGCATCGTGGCGGCAGCGCTTGCCATGGCGCGCGCGGTGGCGTACGAGGGGCTGGGCACCTTCGAGTTCCTGGTGGACCTGGCGTCCGAGGCGCTGCCCTTTGTCTTCATCGAGGCCAACCCGCGCCTGCAGGTGGAGCACACCATCACCGAGGAGGTCACGGGCGTGGACCTGGTGCAGACCCAGATCGCGCTGGCCGCGGGCCAAAGCCTGCGCGATCTGGGGCTCGACCCCGGTGCGCCGCCCGTGGTGCAGGGCTTCGCCATGCAGTGGCGTATCAATGCCGAAACCCTGGATGCGCAGGGCGGTGCCGTGCCGGGCAGCGGCCCGCTCACGCGCTTCGATCTGCCGGCCGGCCCGGGCATCCGCGTGGACACGCATGGCGTGGCGGGTGCCGCCCCCTCGCCGCACTACGACACGCTGCTGGCCAAGCTCATCGTGCACACGCGCAGCCCCCGGTTTGCCGATGTGCTGCGCCGTTCCCAGCGTGCGCTTGCCGAATGCCGCATCGGTGGCGTGGCGACCAACCTGGCGCTGCTGCGCGCGCTGGCCGCGCGGCCTGAGATGGAAAGCCAGCAGGTGCACACGCGCTGGCTGGAGACGGTGCTGCCCGAACTGCTGGATGCGGCGGGCCACTTGGCGGATGAACCCCTGGCTGCGGCCGCTGGTCACGAGGCTGCGCAGCCAGAACCCGCGCCCGAAGGCGCGGTGCTGGCACCCATGCCTGCGCGGCTGGTGCAACTGTCGGTGGCCGAGGGCGACGCGGTGGCCGCAGGTGCCGAGCTGGCTGTGCTTGAAGCCATGAAGATGGAGCATGTGCTACAGGCGCCGCATGCGGGCCGGGTGCGTGCGCTGCTGGCCGTGCCGGGCGGCTACCTGGTGCAGGGGCAGCCGCTGCTGGTGCTTGACGCAGCGGAGGGCGCGCAAGCGGTGGTGGAGGAGGGTGCTGCGGCGCAGGGCGCCGACCACGTCCGCTCCGACCTGCAGCGTGTGCTCGACCGCCATGCCTTCACACTCGACGCCGCGCGCCCCGAGGCCATGGCCAAGCGCCACGCCCAGGGCGGGCGCAGCGCGCGCGAGAACATTGCCGACCTGTGCGACGAGGGCAGCTTCATCGAATACGGCGCGCTGGCCATCGCTGCGCAGACGCGCCGGCGCAGCCTGGAAGACCTGGTCGCCAACACCCCGGCCGATGGCATGGTCACGGGCATCGGCGGCATCAACGGTGCCGACTTCGGGCCCGAGAAATCGCGCGCGGTCGTCCTG
Organism: Acidovorax sp.; assembly: GCF_034519795.1. Lineage (GTDB taxonomy): Bacteria > Pseudomonadota > Gammaproteobacteria > Burkholderiales > Burkholderiaceae_C > Acidovorax. Next base: position 246,827 of record NZ_JAXHOB010000014.1, on the reverse strand, counting down.
TCCTACGACGCCACGGTGCTCGCCGGAACGCAGGGCGCGCGCAACCATGCCAAAACGGATCGCATGCTGGGCATTGCCATGGCGCAGAAGCTGCCCGTGGTGCTGTTCGCCGAAGGCGGCGGGGGCCGGCCCGGGGATACCGACATGCCGGTGGTGGCCGGGCTGCACGTGCACACCTTTGCCAGCTATGCCGCGCTGTCGGGCCAGGTGCCCGTGGTGGGCATCGCCACAGGGCGCTGCTTTGCCGGCAATGCGGCGCTGCTCGGTTGCAGCGACGTGGTCATCGCCACGCGCAGCAGCAACATCGGTATGGGGGGGCCCGCCATGGTCGAGGGCGGGGGGCTCGGCGTGTTCAAGCCCGAGCAGATCGGCCCGAGTCGCGTGCAGCACGCCAATGGCGTGATCGACGTGCTGGTGGAGGACGAAGCCGGCGCGGTGCATGCGGCGCGGCACTACCTGTCGTTCTTCCAGGGGCGCCTGGCGCAGTGGTCGGCGCCCGACCAGCACCTGCTGCGCAGCGTGGTGCCCGAGAACCGGCTGCGCGTGTACGACACGCGCGCCGCCATGGCGGGCCTGGTGGACGAAGGCAGCCTGCTGGTGCTGCGCACCGGCTTCGGCGCCGGCATCCACACGGCGCTGGCGCGCATCGAGGGGCGCCCTGTGGGGCTGCTGGCCAGCAACCCGTTGCACCTGGGCGGCGCCATCGATGCCGATGCGGCCGACAAGGGTGCGCGCTTCATGCAGCTGTGCAATGCCCACGGCCTGCCCCTGGTGAGCCTGGTGGACACGCCCGGCTTCATGGTCGGCCCTGAGGTGGAGGCCACGGCCCAGGTGCGCCATGTGAGCCGCCTGTTCGTCACCGCCGCGAGCCTGCGCGTGCCCTGCTTTTGCGTGGTGCTGCGCAAGGGCTATGGGCTGGGCGCCATGGGCATGGCGGCGGGGGGCTTTCACGCTCCCGTGTTCACCGTGGCCTGGCCCACGGGCGAGTTCGGTGCCATGGGGCTCGAAGGCGCCGTGCGCCTGGGCTTTCGCAAGGAACTCGAAGCCGTGCCCGAGGGCGCGGAGCGCAACGCCTTGTTCCAGAAGCTCGTGGCGCGCCAGTATGCCAACGGAGAAGCGATGCACATGGCCGCCACGCTGGAGATCGACGCCGTGATCGACCCGGCAGAGACCCGCGCCTGGCTGGCGAGGGGGCTGGCATCGGCCCAGGTCGCGCCCATGGGGCACCGCTTTGTCGATACCTGGTAGCCGGAGTGGTGTGAAAGGGCCATGCTAAGCTGGCTGGCTGATTGCGGCTGAATGGCCGCGCCATCCAACGGAGACCTTTCCCATGCCCGGTTTGCTGCCCGATATCGATCCCGACGGCCTGCTCGAATTCTCGGTGGTCTACACCGACCGCGCGCTCAACCACATGTCCAAGCGCTTCACGGGCGTGATGCAGGACATCCTGGCCACGCTCAAGCAGGTCTACAACGCCCACACGGCCGTCCTCGTGCCCGGCAGCGGCACCTTCGGCATGGAAGCCGTGGCGCGCCAGTTCGCCAACAACGAAAAGGTGCTCATCGTGCGCAACGGCTGGTTCAGCTACCGCTGGAGCCAGATCTTCGACGCGGCCGGCGGCCTGGGCGGTGGTGCCGTGGTGTGCAAGGCGCGCAAGCAGGGCGACGGCCCGCAGGACGCGTGGGCGCCATGCCCGGCCGACGATGTGGCCGCCGCCATCCGCGCCGAGCGGCCCAAGGTGGTGTTCGCACCGCATGTGGAAACCGCCAGCGGCATCATCCTGCCCGACGACTACCTGCGCACGCTGACGGCGGCCGCGCACGAAGTGGGCGCGCTGTTCGTGCTCGATTGCGTGGCATCGGGCGCGATGTGGGTGGACATGCAGGCCACCGGTGTGGACGTGCTGATCTCGGCCCCGCAAAAGGGCTGGAGCGGCTCGCCCTGCTGCGCCATGGTGATGCTCAGCGAACGGGCGCGCCAGGCCATCGAGGGCACCACCAGCAGCAGCTTTTCGTGCGACCTCAAGAAGTGGATGCAGATTGCCGAGGGCTACGAAAAGGGCCAGCACGCCTACCACACGACCATGCCCACCGATGCGCTGGTGCGCCTGCGCGAGGTGATGCTGGAGACGCGCGAGTACGGCTTCGACAAGGTGCGTGACGAGCAGATCGAACTCGGTGCCAAGGTGCGCGCGCTGCTCGAATCCAAGGGCTTCCCGAGCGTGGCGGCCGAAGGCTTCAAGGCGCCAGGCGTGGTCGTGAGCTACACCACCGATCCGGGTATCCAGAACGGCAAGAAGTTCATGGAAGTGGGCCTGCAGACCGCCGCCGGCGTGCCGCTGCAGTGCGATGAAGGCCCGGAGTTCAAGACCTTCCGCATCGGCCTGTTCGGCCTGGAAAAATGGCACAACGTGGAGCGCACGGTGGGCCACCTGTCAACGGCGCTGGGCCGGATCGCGGCAGCCGCCTGAGCTCGCTTGTGCCCTCGGGGCCGGCACGATGACACTCCGCACCGAGCCGGACGCCGCACGCGCGGCGCTGCGCACGGCCAAGCGCCAGGCGCTGGCCCTGCTGCTGCTGGCCACGGCGGTGTTCATCGGCACCAGCCTGGTGGAGCGGGGCCTGGCGCTCAACTGTCTGAAGGCGGTGGCCGAAGCGGCCATGGTGGGCGCGCTGGCCGACTGGTTCGCGGTGGTGGCGCTGTTTCGCCACCCCATGGGCCTGCCCATCCCGCACACGGCCATCATCGCGCGCAACAAGGACCGCATCGGCCGCAACCTGGCCGGCTTCGTGCGCGACAAGTTCCTCGACCCGCCCTCGCTGGTGGCGCTGATCCGCCGCCACGACCCGGTCGCGCGCCTGGCCGAATGGCTGGTGGCGCCGGGCCATGCCGCGCTGCTGGGCCAGCAGGCCGTGCGCCTGCTGTCGGCCGGGCTCGACGCCGTGCAGGATGCCCAGGTGGAGCGCTTCATCCAGCGCGCCGCGCGCACGCTGATCGGGCAGCTCGACCTGTCGCAGACCATGGCCACGGTGTTGGGCGCGCTCACGCACAACGGCCGCCACCAGGCGCTGCTCGACGATGCGCTGGCCCGGCTCATCACCCTGCTGCAGAACGAGGAGACGCGCCTCGTTATCGCCCACACCATCGTGCAGTGGCTCAAGAAGGACCACCCGGTCAAGGAAAAGGTGCTGCCCACCGACTGGCTGGGCGACAAGGGATCGGCCATGGTCGCCAATGCCCTGGCCGGCCTGCTGGGCGAGGTGGCGGCGAACCCGCAGCACCAGCTGCGTGCCCAGTTCGACGAGGCCGTGCAGCGCCTGGTGGTGCGCCTGCAGACCGACCCCGACTGGCAGCGCAGGGGTGAGGAGATCCGCACCTACCTGCAGACCGATGCCACGCTGGGCCGCTACGTGCAGGAGCTGTGGCAGGGCATGCGCGCGGCGCTGCAGCGCGACCTGGACAATCCCGGGTCTGCGGTGGCGCGCAACGTGCAGGCCATGGGCGGATGGCTCGGGCAGTCGCTTGCCGGAGACCCTGACTTGCGTGCATCGCTCAACGCGCGGCTCGAACGCTGGGTGCAGGGCCTGGCGCCCGATGTGTCGGCCTTCATCGCCCAGCACATCGAGGACACGGTGCAGCGCTGGGATGCCCGGGAGATGTCGGACCTCATCGAGCTGCAGGTCGGCAGGGACCTGCAGTACATCCGCATCAATGGCACGGTGGTGGGCGGGCTCATCGGACTGGTGCTGTTCGGCCTCTCGCAGGCGGGAGAGGTCTGGCGTGTCGTCGCGCGCTAACGCATCCCGCCTGGCGGGTCCTCAGAATCTTGGCAGGTCCGGGTGCCTGATCTGCCCCGCACGCACCAGCATCTTGCCGTACTCAGCACAGCGGTGCAGCGTCGGGATGACCTTGCCGGGGTTGAGCAGGCCCGCCGGGTCGAACGCATGCTTGAGGCCGAACATCTGCGCATTCTCGGCGGCGCTGAACTGCACGCACATGCTGTTGAGCTTTTCCACGCCCACGCCGTGCTCGCCGGTCACGGTGCCGCCCATGGCCACGCTGGTTTCCAGGATGTCGGCGCCGAAGAGTTCGCAGCGGTGTAACTGGTCGGGGTCATTCGCATCGAACAGGATCAGCGGGTGCAGGTTGCCGTCGCCCGCGTGGAACACATTGGCGCAGCGCAGCTGGTACTTCTTTTCCATCTCGGCGATGGCCAGCAGGATGTCGGCCAGGCGCTTGCGCGGGATGGTGGAGTCCATGCACATGTAGTCGGGGCTGATGCGACCGCTGGCCGGGAAGGCGTTCTTGCGCCCGCTCCAGAAGCGCAGGCGCTCGGCCTCGTCGCAGCTGACCGAAATGGCCACGGCGCCTGCAGCGCGCAGCACCTCGGTCATGCGGCCGATCTCTTCCTCCACCTCCTCGGGCGTGCCGTCGCTCTCGCACAGCAGGATGGCCTCGGCATTGAGGTCGTAGCCCGCGTGCACGAAGTCTTCCACCGCGGCGGTCATGGGCTTGTCCATCATCTCCAGCCCTGCCGGGATGATGCCGGCCGCGATGACGGCAGCCACCGCAGCGCCCGCCTTGCGCACGTCATCGAAGCTGGCCATGATGCAGCGCGCCAGCTGCGGCTTGGGGATCAGGCGCACCGTGACCTCGGTGGTCACGGCCAGCATGCCCTCGCTGCCGATCACGGTGGCCAGCAGGTCGTAGCCGGGTGCGTCGAGCGCACCGCTGCCGAACTCCACGGCCTCGCCCTCGACGGTGAAGCCGCGCACCTTGAGCACGTTGTGCACGGTGAGGCCGTATTTGAGGCAGTGCACCCCCCCGGAGTTCTCGGCCACGTTGCCGCCAATGGTGCAGGCGATCTGGCTGCTCGGGTCGGGCGCGTAGTACAGGCCATAGGGCGCGGCCGCCTCGCTGATGGCCAGGTTGCGCACGCCGCACTGCACCACGGCCGTGCGGCTCAGCGGGTCCAGGTCCAGGATGCGGTTGAATTTGGCCAGCGACAGCGTCACGCCCAGGGCATCGGGCATGGCCCCGCCCGAGAGGCCGGTGCCTGCGCCGCGCGCCACCACCGGCACATGCAGCCGGTGGCAGGCCTGCAGCACGGCCTGCACCTGTTCATAGGTCTCGGGCAGGCAGACCACCAGCGGGCGCTGGCGGTAGGCGGTGAGGCCATCGCACTCATAGGGCGTGGTGTCTTCGGCATGCCAGAGCAGGGCATGGGCCGGCACGGTGCGGGACAGTGCCTGCACCACCTCGGCCTGGCGCGCTGCGCGCTCGGCGGGCGTGGGCCCGGTGGGTGCCTTGGCTGCGAGGGAGGAGAGGGAAGCGGTCTGCATGCCGCCACTGTAGGCCATGGCGGCGCCGGCTGGCGTGAGATTTTTGGAGGGCCGGTGTGAAAAATCCGCTGCAGGGTGTCAGCCGCCGCGCGCCAGTGGGCAGACCTGGCGGACCTCGTCGATCGGCGCCCCGGCCACCGTGATGGTCCTGTCGCTCTCTGGATCGGGTGCGAAGCCCAACGCTGCATAGAAGCGGATGGCCCGCTGGTTGGCGGCCAGCACCCACAGGCTGGCCTCGGCCTTGCCCTGTTCCTGCAACTGCTCCCGCGCCTGCCGCCACAGCGCCTGGCCCGCCCCCTGCGACCAGCGGGCCGGGTCCACGTAGATCGCCCACACCTCACCCCGGGTGGCCGGCGCATCCGTGTCGCGGCAGTCGCCGAAGGCGATCCAGCCCGCCACCGCACCGCCGCCGTCCTGCGCCAGCAGCAGCCTGGGCCGGCCCTGGGCAATGGCCTGGGCCCAATAGGTTTCGCGCGGGGCGGTGGACAGGGCCGCCAGGTAGGCCGCATCGATGATGCCCGCGTACGCCGCCTGCCAGGCCGCCACGTGGATGCGCGCGATGGCAACGGCGTCTTCCCGTTGTGCTGGGCGTATGACCAAGCTCACACCATGATCTTGCGCAGCCATTCGGCAAAGGCCGCGCATTCCCAGCGGTCCATGGTGCCGGTGCGCCAGCACAGGTAGTGGGCGTGGGGGCTGGTGGTGTCGGTGTCGAACAGGCGCACCAGGGTGCCGTTCTCGAGCCAGGGTGCACCGAGCTTCAGGCGCACCAGGGCCACGCCCATGCCGGCCGCAGCGGCGTCGCACATCAGGCCGATGTCGTTGAACTGCGAGCCCTCGCTCGGTTCGGACCAGTCCAGGCCGGTGGCGCCGAACCAGGTGCGCCAGGGCTCCAGCGGGCTGCGCAGCAGCGCCACGCCCTCCAGGTCCTCGGGGCGCTCGAAGGGGCCGTGCTCGCGCACGAAGGCCGGCGAGGCCAGCGGGGTGACCACGTCGCGCGCCAGCTCCACGTGCTCCACATCGGCATAGTGGCCGGCGCCAAAGCGCACCATCAGGTCGGCATCCTCCGCCACCACGTCCAGCAGCGGGATGGAGACCTGCAGCGCCAGGTCGATCTCGGGGTAGGCCTCGGTGAACTGGCGCAAGCGCGGGATCAGGATGGTGCGCGCGAAGGTCGGCGTCACCGCCAGCTTGAGCCGGCGCCGGCCGGGTGCCGCCGCTGCGCCCGGAAAGCGCTGCAGCGCCCCCAGCCCCTCACGCACATGGGCCAGGTAGGCGCTGCCCTCGGTGGTCAGCGAAAAGTCGGCCCGGCCGAACAGCCGCACGCCCAGGATCTGCTCGAGCTGCTTGACGCGGTGGCTCACCGCGCTGGGCGTCACGCACAGCTCATCGGCCGATTGCGTCACGCTGCGCAGGCGCGCCAGTGCCTCGAAGGTCAGCAGGCACTGGATGGGCGGGATGCGCCGCGCCGCGCTGCTGAGGAACGAAGAAGGAGCGGCCATGGCAGCGGCGGCGCCAGGGATCAGCGGAAGACGACCGTCTTGTGCCCGTTGAGCAGCACGCGGTGCTCGCTGTGCCACTTCACGGCGCGGGCCAGCACCTGGCTTTCGGTGTCGCGGCCGCGGGCGGTGAGGTCTTCCACCGTGTCGGTGTGGTCAGCGCGGGCCACATCCTGCTCGATAATCGGGCCTTCGTCGAGGTCGGCGGTGACGTAGTGGGCGGTGGCGCCGATGAGCTTCACACCCCGGTCATGGGCCTGGTAGTAGGGCTTGGCGCCCTTGAAGCTGGGCAGGAAGCTGTGGTGGATATTGATCGCGCGGCCCGACAGCTTCTTGCACAGGTCGTCCGACAGCACCTGCATGTAGCGCGCCAGCACCACCAGCTCGGCCCCTTCGGCCTCGATGATCTCGTACTGCCTGGCTTCGGCCTGCGCCTTGGTGGCGGCTGTGACCGGGATGTGGTGGAACGGCACGTTGTAGCTGGCGGCCAACTGGTAGAAGTCGCGGTGGTTGCTGATGATGGCGCGGATGTCCACGGGCAGCAGGCCGGATTTCCAGCGGAACAGCAGGTCGTTGAGGCAGTGGCCTTCGCGGCTGACCATGAGCACGGTCTTGACGGGCTGGGCCGTGGCGTGCAGGCTCCAGCGCATCTGGTTCGGCTCGGCGAACGCGGTCAGGCGCTCCTTGAGCGTGGCATGGTCGTGCTGGCTGCAGGCGAACTGCACACGCATGAAGAACAGGCCGGTGGCGTGGTCGTTGTACTGCGCGGCTTCTTCGATGTTGCCGCCGTGCTCCAGCAGGAAGCCGGAGACAGCGTGCACCAGCCCCAGGCGGTCGGGGCAGGACAGGGTAAGGATATAGGCTTGGGTCGTCATAGCTGCGCCATTGTCGCAGCAAGGCCCGGACGGGTTTGGAAGAGGGATTTCATGCAAGAGTCTGGTGGTCCGAGGCAGCTGGTTCCCTGGCGCGTGGCGGCGCTGTATCTGGTGCTGGGCGTGGTGTGGGTGTGGGTCGGCGATCTGCTGCTGGTCCACTGGGTCACGGACCCGGATGACCTGACCCGTTACCAGACCTGGAAGGGCTGGCTCTACGTGCTGCTCACCGGGGTGCTGGCCGGCTGGCTCGCGCACCGCGCACGCGAGGCCGAGCAGGCCCGGGCGCGCGTGCTCCAAGACCGGGTCGACATCGCGGCCGTGCGTGCGGCCCTGGCCACCAGCGAAGAGCGCCAGCGCCTGGCCAGCACGGTGGTGGACAACACCATCGAGGGCGTGGTGGTGACCGACGCGCAGGGCCGCATTCTCTCGGTCAACGCCGCCTTCACGCGCCTGCTGGGCTATACCGAGACCGAACTGCTGGGCCAGAACCCGCGCGTGTTCAAGTCCGGCCGCCATGACAAGGCCTTCTACGATGCCATGTGGGCGTCCATCCACGGCACCGGCCACTGGCAGGGCGAGATCTGGAACCGGCGCAAGAACGGCGAGGTCTTTCCCGAGCACATGTCGCTGAGCGCGGTGCGCGATCTGCAGGGCGCCGTGACGCACTACGTGTGCATGTTCTCCGACCTCTCCGAGGAGAAGGCGCAGCAGCAGCGCCTGGAGTTTCTGGCGCACAACGATGCGCTCACCGGTCTGTCCAACCGCAAGCGCTTTGGCACCGAGCTGGCCGACGCGGTGAGCGAGGCGCGCCTGAGTGGCGAGCACCTGGCGGTGCTGCTGATCAACCTGGACCGCTTCAAGGACGTGAACGACAGCTATGGCCACGCCACGGGCGACCAGGTGCTGCAGCACATTGCGAAGAGAGTGCAGTCGGCCCTGCGCCCGGGCGACCTGCTGGGGCGCATGGCCGGGGACGAGCTGGCCGTGGTGGCACGCCACATGCGCAACTCCGAGGGCGCGGCGGCCGTGGCGCGCCAGTTGATCGCGGCCGTGGCCGAGCCCTGGCGCTCGCCCGATGGCCTGGAGGTGGTGGCCGGGGCCAGCGTGGGCATCTGCATGTACCCGACCCATGCCGACACGGTGGAGGGCCTGCAGCAGGGCGCGCATGCCGCCGTCTATGGCGCCAAGGCGCGCGGGCGCGGCGCCTGGTGCTTCTTCCACGAGACCATGACGCAGGCCGCGCGCGAGCGCCTGGCGCTGGAGTCGCGCCTGCGGCTGGCGCTGGCACAGGGGCACATGGAGGTGTACTACCAGCCGCAGGTGGACATCGCCACTGGCCGCATCGTGGGGGCCGAGGCCCTGGTGCGCTGGAACGACCCCGACGAGGGCCTCATCTCGCCCGCGCGCTTCATCCCCGTGGCCGAGACCTCGGGCGTCATCGGACCGCTCGGTGAATGGGTACTGCGCGAGGTTTGCCGCCAGGGCCGGCAGTGGCGCGATGCGGGGCTGCCGGACCTGACGCTGGCCGTCAACGTCTCGCCGCGCCAGTTCCACCTGACCGATGTGGCCGGCTGCACAGCCGCAGCGCTGGCCGATTCGGGCTTTCCGGCCGCGCTGCTGGAGCTGGAGATCACCGAGACCGCGCTGGCCGAGCGCGCCGAAGAGGCCCTGCAGGTGCTGCTGGGCCTGCGCGGCCTGGGGGTGCGGATCGCGGTGGACGACTTCGGCACCGGCTACTCCTCGCTGGCGCAGCTCAAGCGCTTTCCCATCGACGTGCTCAAGATCGACCAGGGCTTCACGCGCGACATCCCGCAGAGCGCCGACGACATGGCCATCAGCGCGGCCATCATCGCCATGGGGCACAGCATGGGCCTGTCGGTGCTGGCCGAGGGGGTGGAGACTCCCGCGCAGTTGGCCTTTCTGCAGGAGCGGGGCTGCGACACCTACCAGGGCTACCTGTGCAGCCGGCCGCTGCGTGCGCAGGCGTTTGCTGCGCTGCTCCAGGCCCAGCCCGCGCCCGATCCCCGCGCCGCATAGGACGTTCCCGCGGCTCGCATGGGGTCACGGTTTTTGCGGGGCATTGCCCCACTTCTCGCGCAGCTCGGCGCAAGCATCGCGCGGCGGCAGCGCCGGTGTCGGTGCCACCAGGTCGGCATCGGCATGCGCGGCCGCCGGTTCGCCGCCGGCCCGGGCCACCACTACCTTGGCCGCGACCTGGGGGCCCAGGTGCGTGGGCACGCCCAGGCTGCGCCACACATGGCCGGCGCCGGCGACCAGCAGCACGGTCTTGCCGGGCTGCAGGGCCGAGGTGGCCGTCTGTGCCATGCGCGCATCGCGTGCGATCTGGATGCGCGCCATGGGCGCGATCTGCGCTTGCGGCAGCAGGCCGCAGTGGCCGTCGCGGATCTCGGTGTACTGGCGCTGCAGCGCGGCGGCAGGCAGGTGCGCGTCCCACTGCGCCTGGCCCATGGCGGCGCGCATCTGGCTGCGCGGCAGGTTGCCGCCCAGCACCGGCACGCCGGCGGCCACGGCCGCCATGACCACCGGGCCGTATTGGGCCCAGGGCCAGGCCTTGTCCTGCCATTGCAGGGCCGTCTGCGCCTGGGCCTCGGTCGCATCGCGCGCCAGCCCGGCGGTGCTGCCGCCCTGTTCGGCCATCTCCATCACCACGGCTGCCAGCGCGCCGCGCGCGGCCAGCCACTGCACGGCCTCGCGCTGCAGGCGCTGGTGCTCGGCGGCATCGTGCTGCTCGCCCAGCAGCAATACATCGGCGGGCAGCACCTGCTCCAGGCGGGCGGGCCAGGCAGGGGACTCCTTTGGCGACAGGTTCGCACAACCAGCGAGTGCCAGGGCGGTCAGCAGCAAGGGGCCCAGCCGGGCCGCAGAGGTGGTGGACAAGGGGTGGGTATGCATGTCGTAATGCTAGCGGGCGGCCATTTCCCGGAGGCCGTGCGGCGCACCCGCAGGATCGAAGCCACGGCGGCAGTGTGGCTATCGGGCCGATGTAAGGTGCTGCTTTTCGCCTCCCCGGCCGGGTTGCAGCGTGCGGGGACCCTCTGTTTGTTGATGGAGCGCAAGGACCTTCCGCCATGAAACGCGAAACATCGGGTGCTTTGACCGGCGCCACCTCCATGCAACCCATCAGCCTCGACGTCCTGCGCGAGAAATACCTCAAGAACGGCGAAACCAGCGCCGACGACCTCTACCGGCGCGTGGCGCGCGCCCTGGCGTCGGTCGAGGCGCCCGCACTGCGCGACAAGTACGAAGCCTTGTTCCTCGGTAACCTGCAGGCCGGCGCCATCGGTGCCGGGCGCATCATGAGCGCGGCGGGCACCGACATCCAGGCCACGCTGATCAACTGCTTCGTGCAGCCCGTGGGCGACTGCATCCAGGGCGTGGACGGCGGCGGCTACCCCGGCATCTACGAAGCCCTGCGCGAGGCGGCCGAGACCATGCGCCGCGGCGGCGGCGTGGGCTATGACTTCTCGCGCATCCGGCCCAAGGGCGCGCGGGTGGTGGGCACGGCGTCCACGGCCTCCGGGCCGTGCAGCTACATGAACGTGTTCGACCAGTCCTGCTCCACGGTGGAGAGCGCGGGTGCGCGGCGCGGCGCGCAGATGGGCGTGCTGCGCATCGACCACCCCGACGTGCAGGAGTTCATCACCGCCAAGCGCACGCCCGGGCGCTGGAACAACTTCAACGTCTCGGTCGGCGTGCCCGATGCCTTCATCCACGCCGTGCAGAACGACGGCCCCTGGGAGCTGGTGCACCAGGCCCGTCCCATCGAGCCGCTGATCGCCCAGGGCGCCCACCAGCGCGCTGACGGCCAGTGGGTGTACGCCACGGTGCCGGCGCGCACGCTGTGGGACAGCATCATGCAGTCGGCCTACGATTTCGCCGAGCCCGGCATCCTGTTCCTCGACCACATCAACGAGGACAACAACCTGCACTACTGCGAGGACATCGCGGCTACGAATCCTTGCGGGGAACAGCCGCTTCCCTCGTACGGCTGCTGCGACCTCGGCCCCATCATCCTCACGCGCTTCGTGCGCAATCCCTTCGGCTTCGGCGGGGTCGCGCAGTTCGACTTCGAGGCCTTTGCCCAGTCGGTGGCGCTGCAGGTGCGGGCACTCGACAACGTGCTCGACGTGACCTTCTGGCCGCTGCCGCAGCAGCGTGACGAGGCCATGGCCAAGCGGCGCATCGGCGTGGGCTTCACGGGCATGGGCAATACGCTGGCCATGCTGTGCCTGCGCTACGACCTGCCCGAGGGGCGCGACATGGCGGTGCGCATTGCTGCAGGCATGCGCGATGCGGCCTACCTGGCCTCGGTAGACCTGGCGCGTGAGAAGGGTGCCTTCCCGAAATTCGAGGCCGGGCCTTACCTCTCTGGAGGCACGTTTGCAAGCCGCCTGCCTGAACCCATCAAGGAGGCGATCCGCACGCACGGCATCCGCAACAGCCACCTGCTGTCCATCGCGCCCACGGGCACGGTGAGCCTGGCCTTTGCCGACAACGCCTCCAACGGCATCGAGCCACCGTTCTCCTGGACTTACAAGCGCAAGAAGCGCGAGGCCGATGGCAGCACCAGCGAGTACGCGGTGGAAGACCATGCCTGGCGCCTGTACCGCGAGCTCGGCGGCGATGTGCTGCAGTTGCCCGAATACTTCGTCTCGGCGCTGGCCATGCCGGCCGAGGGCCACATCGCGATGATGGAGGCGGTGCAGCCGTTCGTGGACACGGCGATCTCCAAGACCGTGAACATCCCGGCCGACTACCCCTACGAGGGTTTCAAGGACCTGTACCTGCACGCCTGGCGCGCGCGCCTCAAGGGCCTGGCGACCTACCGGCCCAACGCCATCCTGGGCTCGGTGCTCGAAACCCACAGCGCCCCAACGACGCTGGCCCCGGCACCCGCCGCGCCGCCGGTGGACCCGATGCGCACCGTGATCGAAAGCCGGCCCAAGGGTGGCCTGTCGGCCGTGGCCGAAAAGGTCGAGTACTGGACGCAGGAGGGCCGCAAGACGCTGTACCTGCTGGTCTCCTTCCTGCCGGTGCCCACGGGCGTGGGCCACACCACGGTGGACCGGGCCATCGAATTCTTCATGCCGGTGGGGCAGAGCGGCGAGTCGCAGCAGTGGATCACCTCCAGCATGCGCATGCTCTCGCTGGCGGCGCGTGGCGGCTTCCTGGAGCGTGCGCTCAGCGACATGCGCAAGGTGGCCTGGGACCGGGGCCCCGTGCGCCTGGGCACGCACCGCAAGGAGGACGGCACCCAGGTGCCGATGTGGCACGACTCCGAGGTGGCGGCCATGGCCTATGCCATCCAGAACATCCTGGCACGCCGCGTGGCCGACCCGGTGCAGCAGCAGTTGCCGCTGGACGAACCGGCTGCGCCCCCCGTGGCCGTGCCCCAGGCCATGGCCGGCAAGAAGTGCGTGGAATGCGGCGCGCATGCCGTGATCCGCAAGGACGGCTGCGACTACTGCACGCAGTGCGGTCACACGGGGGCCTGCGGCTGATGCGCGGCCTGTGCTTGTCCGGGGCCAGCCCACAAAGCGATCCATGGCGGTGATCCCCTGGCCGCTGCGGCCCGTGCCCCATGGCGTGCCGCCTGCGGTGGAGGTCACGGCGGCGAGTGCCTGGGCGCTCATGCGCACCCGCCGCACCGTGCTGCCCAAGCGGCTGGTGGCGCCCGGCCCCAGCGCCGCCGAGCTCTCGGCCATCCTGGATGCGGCGGCCCATGCGCCCGACCACGGGCAGTTGCAGCCCTGGCGCTTCGTGCTGGTGCCCGAGGCCGCGCGCGCGGCCCTGGCCGAGGTGTTTGCCCAGGCGCTGGCCGAGCGCGACGCGACCGCCACTGCGGATCAACTGGCGCTGGCGCGCGAGAAGGCCTATCGCGCGCCGGTGCTGTTGCTGGCGGTGGTGGACGCCGGCCGGGGCGACCCGCGCATCGACCTGGCCGAACGCCTGGTGTCCGCCGGATGTGCGCTGCAGAACATGCTGCTCATGGCCACGGCGCAGGGCTACGGCTCGGCGCTGACCAGTGGCCGGGCCCTCAAGGCGGCGGGCTTGCGTGCCCTCTTCAGGCTGGGCGCGCAGGAGCAGGCCCTGTGCTTCCTGAGCATCGGTACGGTGCAGGCGCGCAAGGCGGCTGCCCGCGCACGGCCGGCGACCGCCAGCTATGTGAGCACCTTGGGAGCCGATGGGGTGGTGCTGCCTTTCGAATCGGCAGAGAAGCGGGTCTGACGGTGCCGCTTCCTGGTTTCAACACCCCGTCCGTGGGCTTCGAGGAGCCCTTTGCCATGCTCGAGGCCTGCCACGAGCGGGTGCAGCGCACGCTGGCACTGCTGGGCCGGTTGCGCGCGCATGTGGCGCTGCAGGGCAGCGACGAATCCGCCCGGCAGGCCGCGCACGATGTGCTGCGCTACTTCGACATCGCGGCGCCCCTGCACCACCAGGACGAGGAGCTGCACGTGTTTCCGCCGCTGCTGGCCCAGGGGTCGGCCGCCATGGTCGCGCTGGTGCGGCGCCTGCTGCAGGACCACCAGGACATGGTGGCCGATTGGGCGGCGGCGCGGCAGCCCCTGCAGGCCCTGGCGGACGGCCAGGCCAGCGCCTTCAGCGCGGAGGACGAGGCCGCGCTGGAGCGCTTTGCCCTGCGCTATGCGCGCCACATCGAAGACGAAGAAGGCGCGGCCTATCCGGCCGTGCAGCAGCTGTTGCCACCCGAAGCCCTGGCCCCCATGGGGCGCGAGATGGCTGCCAGGCGGCAGGTCAGGCCAGCGCCGCCACTGGCCCGGCCGCGCGCAATTGCGTGAGCGAGACGCGCTGCACGCCCTGGGCATCGAAATTGGCGGCCGCCAGCCAGCGCTCGAAGCCGGTCTTGATCGTGGGCCATTCGCTGTCGACGATGGAAAACCAGGCCGTGTCGCGGTTGCGGCCCTTGTAGACGATGGCCTGGCGGAAGATGCCCTCGAACGTGAAGCCCAGGCGCGCAGCCGCCTGGCGCGAGGGGCCGTTCAGGCTGTCGCACTTCCATTCATAGCGGCGGTAGCCCAGGTCGGCGAACACGTACTTCATCAGCAGGTACTGCGCCTCGGTGGAGATCGGTGTGCGCTGCAGCAGCGGCGAGAAGGTCACATGCCCGACCTCGACCACGCCGTTGGCCGGGTCGATGCGCATCAGCGCCAGCGTGCCCACGGCCTTGTCCGTGCGCTGGTCGATCACGGTGAAGTGCAGCGGGTCGGTGCTGGCAGCCGCCTGCTCGCAGTGGGCGCGGTAGCTGGCTTCGTCGGCAAACGGACCGACGGTCATGTAGGTCCAGTTGCGGCCACCGGAGTCCTTCGCATAGGCGGCATGCAGCTGCGCGGCATGGCGCGCCGCGTCCAGGGGTTCCAGGCGGCAGTAGCGGCCTTCGATCGTGTCGCGTGCGGGGCGCGGGCGGGGGCTCCAGCCGGGCAGGGGGGAGCCGACGGGCTGCTGGTAGGCGTTCAAGGTGGAAGCCATGCGAAAGAGGTCCTTTGGGTTGCAGACAGACTGAACGGTAAACTGGGCGTGGCATTGTGAAAAGTGCCAGATTAGGATGAATTTCAGGTGCCACGTATGCCCGATGCTTTCATGGATGCCGTGCTCCCGGTTCCCCCAATCCTGCTGGAGCAGGCGCTAGACCATGGCCCGCGCGCCGAGCCGCTGCGGCGCCAGCTGTTCCAGCGGCTGCGCCAGGCCATTCTGGACGGGCGGCTGCCCGCCGGCAGCCCGTTGCCCGGGTCGCGCGCCCTGGCCGAGGGTCTGGCCATCTCGCGCAATACCGTGACGGCGGCATACGAACATTTGCTGGCCGAGGGCTATGTGCAGTCCGACCGGCAGGGCACACGGGTGGCAGCGCTGTCGTCGCCGTCGGTGGCCGCGTCCGGCCCGCAGCCGGCAGCACAGCTTCCCGCCACGGCGGCGCGCCTGGCGCTCATGCAGCCCAGGGCTGCGCGCCCTGGGCCGGCCCATTGGCTGAGCCCGGGCATGCCAGCCCTCTCGCAGTTCCCATCTGCTGCCTGGCGCCGCGCACTCGACCGCGCGGTGCGCGACGGCGGCCCAGCCGCCCTGGGCTATGGCGATCCGCTCGGCGAAATGGCGCTGCGCACCGCCATCGCGCGCCACCTGGCGCTGGCCCGGGGCGTGCGCTGCACGCCCGAGCAGGTGGTGATCACCGAGGGCGCGCAGGAAGCCCTGGTGCTGTGCGTGCGCCTGCTCACCAACCCCGGCGACACGGCCTGGGTGGAAGACCCCGGCTACCGGGGCGCCCAATCGGCCCTGCATGGTGGCGACCTGCGCACCCTGCCGCTGCGGGTGGATGCCCAGGGCCTGATGGCCGACGAAGCCGACTGGCGCACGCGCACGCCGCGCCTGGTCTACACCTCGCCCTCGCACCAGTACCCGGGCGGGTCGGTGCTCTCGGTGGCGCGGCGCCTGGCGCTGATGGAGCAGGCGCGCCGCCATGGCGCCTGGATCATCGAGGACGACTACGACAGCGAGTTCCGCCACGCCGGCGAGCGCATCGCCGCCATGCAGGGCCTGGCCGATGGTGCGCCGGTGCTCTATGTGGGCACCTTCAGCAAGACCATGTTTCCTGCGCTGCGCATCGGCTTCGTGGTGCTGCCCGAGGCGCTGCTGGCCGCTGTGCGCCCGCCCTTGACCGAGATGCTGCGCGGCGGCCAGCGCCACGCCCAGCTGGCGCTGGCGGACTTCATCGACAGCGGCCAGTTCGGCCGCCACCTGGGCCGCATGCGCCGCCTGTACCGCGAGCGCCAGCATCAGCTGCGCGCCGCGCTGGCGCAGCACCTCACGGTGCCGCATGGCATCGAAGGCGGGCATTGCGGCATGCACCTCCTGGTGCGCCTGCCGCCGGCATACCCGGACCACGCCATCGCCACCGCCGCGCGCGCGCACGGCATGGCGCCCGCGCCGCTGTCGGCCTTTGCCCTGCAGCCCCGGCCCGAGGACAACGGACTGGTGCTGGGCTATGGCCACACGCCCGTGGAGCTGTTTGCGCCGCTCGTGCAGCGGCTGTCGCAACTGGCACAGGACGCCCGCCGGGAGTGACCCCCCGCCATGTGCGATGCCTGCCATGCCCCACGGGCAGTGCAGGGCTTTGGGGCACCCCCGTGTGCGCGAGCGATACTCGCGGGTCCCCGCCTTTCGTATGCGTACTTATTTTCAATTCACCAGCCGCGTGGTGCTGACCCTGGCCGTGGCATGGGCTGCGGCGGGCGCCTGCGTCGCCCTCAAGACCCCGCTGCCGTGGATGATCGGGCCGCTGCTGGCCACCTCGCTGCTGTCCATCGCTGGCGCGCCCACCGAAAGCTGGGGGCCGCTGCGCAATGGGGGGCAGTGGACCATCGGTGCGGCGCTGGGCCTGTATTTCACGCCCCAGGTCATGGGCCTGGTGGCAAGCCTGTGGTGGGCGATTGCGCTGGGCATCGTCTGGGCGCTGGTGCTGGGCTGGCTGTTCGGCGCCTGGCTGTACCGCGTGCATGCGCCGCGCATGCACGGCGTGCCGGCCAGCATGATGCGTGCGACCAGCTATTTCTCGGGCGCCATCGGCGCCGCGTCGGAGATGACCCTGCTGGCCGAGCGCGAGAACGCGCGCACCGACCTCGTGGCCGCCAGCCACAGCCTGCGCCTGCTGATCGTCACCATCACCATCCCGTTCGCACTGCAGTGGAGCGGCTTGCACGGCATCGACATCCTGCCACCCGCCACGCGCGTGGTGGATTGGCCTGGCCTTGCGCTCATGGCCATGCTCACGGGTGCGGGCGCGCTGGCGATGGACAAGCTGGGCAGAGCCAACCCCTGGTTCATGGGTGCGCTGGTGGTGTCCATGGGTTTTGCGATGGCGGGCATCGGCTTCTCGGCCGTGCCGCAGTGGCTGGTGAATGCCGCGCAACTGGTGATCGGGGTCAGCCTGGGGGTGCGCTTCCGGGCAGATTTTTTGCACACGGCGCCGCGCTGGCTGGCCAGCGTGGCGGTGGGCACGCTGGGGCTCATGGGGATTTGCGCCGTGTTCGCAGCCGTGCTCGCCTGGGGCACGGGCCTGCCCTGGGTGACGCTGCTGCTGGGCACCTCCCCAGGCGGCATCACCGAAATGGCCATCACGGCCAAGGTGCTGCAGCTGGGCGTGCCGGTGGTCACGGCCTTCCAGGTGTGCCGGCTGATTGCCGTACTGATGCTGGTGGATCCGCTGTTCCGGTGGATCTATCCGGTGGAGTGATTGCAGGCGCTTGCGAGCGCCTGCCGGTCAATGCACGACGACCGGGTTTTGCGCCAGGCCCGCATAGCGGTCCAGGGCATCTTCGACTTCTTCCTGCGTAGGGGTGTCGCGCTGCCAGGCCAGGATCTGCTGCTGGAACATCTCGGCCCACGACCCGTCCAGGTACACCTCCTTGCCCGAGCGCTTGTCCACGATTTCAAAGCCGTGGCGTGCCAGCTGGGGCTTGGGTGGTGCGGTGTCGTTGAGTGCCTGGCCAACGGACTCCCGGGCGTCGGGCAGCATATGGACCACCACAAAGGATTCGGAGTCGTAGAGCATGTGCATCGTGTTCCCTTTGTCGATATGAATGTCAGATGACAGCGGGTCGGCAGAGTTCAAGGCTTGTGGGCTGGCCCTGCGTGGTAACAGTATTTCACGAATTGTGCGAAGCGGTGGCCCCGCAGGGGTATTTCGCAGGCGGTGGGGATAACGCAACACCGGCGGGAGCGCGATCCTTACAGGCATCTGGCCGGCTCGGCCCCGTGCTGAGGCGCCATGGCCTACGGCGCCTCAGGGCTTTTCACTGCCGTGCAGGAACAGGTCGGCAAAGTCGCCGTTGGACTGCGTGAGCCTGATGCGCGCGGGCAGGTAGCCCAGGCCGGGCGCCAGCCACAGCTCGGCCTTCTGGTCGTAGTCGCGCCGCGGCAGGCGCAGCAGCTTCAAGGTGGGCGTCTCACCCACGGGCAGGTACAGGGTTTCGGGGGCTTCGATGCTGAAGGTCCAGCGGTCGGCGTTGCGCGCGCTCACGACGGTCAGCGTGATCTGCGTGCCCGGTGTGTAGCGGGTCGGGTCGGCCGCCAGCATCGACGCCAGCTGGATGAACATGCTCAGTCGGTCCTGTGCGCCCGGGCCGATGGCGGCCTGCGGCGTGTTGGCGCTGAAGGTCACGCGGCCCTGTGCATGGTCGAAATGCGCGGCCTGCTCGCTGCGCGAGCGGTCCCCGAAGCGCTCGGGCTGCAGGCCCTGGGCGCCGACCAGACCCGCGCTGCGCTGGGTGCGCGAGCCGAGGAGGAAGGCGCTTACCTCCTGGCGCGCCTCGTAGCGGCTGCCATCGTGCTGCCAGAGCAGTTCGGCCCGGGCCGTGTAATCGAATTTCTTGGCCTGGCCCTTGACCTCGTAGGTCAGCCGCACGGGCGGCGGAATCTGCACCGGCGGTGGCGTGGCACTGGCATTCTGGCCCGTGCCGCTGCCGGGCGGTGCGATGTCGATGCCGGCGGCCGTGGGGTTCGCCTGCGCCGGGGTGGACGCGGGTGCGGCCGGTGCGGATGCAGGCGCCACGGCGGCAGAGGCGGCGGGCTCGGGTGGGGCAGCGGGTTCGGGTGGGGCAGGAGAGGGTTCGGCCGCTGCGATTGCCACCTCCATGGGGGGCTCGGGGAGGGCTACAGGTTCCGGCGGTGCCGCTGGCGGCTCGGCGGGGGGCGCTTCGGCGACCGGGGTGGGACGTGGCGGTCTCTTGCGGGGTGCGGGTGCCGGCGCGGCGGGCGGCGGGGCAGGGGCGGCCGAGGGCCTGGGTGGTGGTGCTGCCACGGGCGCGGGTGCCGCCGCGATGGTGCGCGTGCTGAACACCTGGCCCGTCGGCGCGGCCGGGCTGTCCCACACCAGGGGCACGCCCTGCAGCAGCAGCCAGTGCAGCGCCAGCACCAGCGCGGTGAGGGCGATCAGCGCGCGCCGGGGCATCAGCGGGGCTGCCCCGGTGTCATGCGCAGCCCGCGCCCAGGTCGCGCGAGAGCTGGGCCGCGGCAGCGCGCAACGGGGTGTCGATGGCGCCGCCCCACTCGGGGTCGAAGGTGGCGACCGAGCCCAGGGTGGTGATGCCCAGCTCCAGGTGGCCGTCGGCATCGAACACCGGGGCGCAGAAGCCCACGATGCCGGGCAGCAGGGTGTCCACCACGCGCGCCGCGCCGCGCTCGCGCACCTCGGCCAGCACGGCCTGCACCTCGGCCATGGTGGTGGGCAGGTCGGTGCGGCGCATCTTGCTGGCGCGGGCGAGTTCTTCCTTGAGCAGGGGTGCGGCCACTTCCGGCGGCAGGTGGGCGGCGAAGCAGCGGCCGGTGGCCGAGGCCAGCAGGGGCATCACATCGCCCAGCCGCAGGTTGGCGGTGACGGCCTGGGACGATTCCTCCCAGTGCACGATGGTGGGGCCGTGGTTGCCCCACACCGCCAGCGCCAGCGTGTGGCCGATGTCTTCCATGAGTGCGGGCATGCGCTCGCGTGCCAGGCGCACCGCGTCGAGCCGGGCCAGCGACGCCAGCCCCAGCTTGAGGGCGGCAGGCCCCAGGTCGTAGCGTGCGGTGCGGCTGTCCTGGGTGACCAGGCCCAGGCGCTGGAAGCTCACGAGGTAGCGGTGGGCCTTGGCGGCGCTCATGCCGGCCGAGGCGGCCAGGTCCTTGAGCATGAGCGGCCCGCGGGCGCGGGTGAGGCCCTCCAGCAGCGCAAAACCGACCTCCACGGACTGGATACCTGCACGTTCTTTGTCCATGTGCACTAAAATTCTCTGGTTTTGTTTAGTTAAATCAATTTACCCAAGCGTAATTCATGCGCGGCGTGTACCGTAGCGTCGGCACCACCGCTTTTGCAGAGACAAGAGGCCTTCACCATGAAACTAGCTACCTACAAAGACGGTTCGCGCGACGGCCAACTGGTCGTCGTCTCGCGCGACCTGGGCACAGCCCATTATGCGACCGGCATCGCCAGCAAGCTGCAGCAGGTGCTCGACGACTGGGGCTTCCTCTCGCCCCAGTTGCAGGACGTGTACGACCAGCTCAACGCCGGCCGTGCGCGCCATGCCTTTCCCTTCGACCCGGCCCAGTGCATGGCGCCGCTGCCACGCGCCTACCAGTGGGCCGACGGCTCGGCCTACCTCAACCACGTGGAGCTGGTGCGCAAGGCGCGCAATGCCGAGGTGCCCGAGAGCTTCTACACCGACCCGCTGATGTACCAGGGCGGCAGCGACGACTTCATCGGCCCCTGCGATGACGTGGTGGTGCCCAGCGAGGCCATGGGCATCGACTTCGAGGCCGAGATCGCCGTCATCACCGGCGACGTGAAGATGGGCGCCACGCCCGAGCAGGCGCTGGACGGCATCCGCCTGGTGATGGTTGCCAACGACGTGAGCCTGCGCAACCTGATCCCGGCCGAGCTGGCCAAGGGCTTCGGCTTCTTCCAGAGCAAGCCGGCCACCGCCTTCAGCCCCGTGGCGGTGACACTCGACGAGCTGGGCGGCGCCTGGAACCACGGCCGCCTGGACCTGGTGGTGCAGTCCACCTGGAACGGCCGCAAGGTCGGCATGTGCGACGCCGGCCCCGAGATGACCTTCCACTTCGGCCAGCTCATCGCCCACGTGGCCAAGACGCGCAACGTGCGCGCCGGCTCCATCATCGGCAGCGGCACCGTGAGCAACAAGGGCGTGGAGCAGAACGGCCGCACCGAATGGCCCAAGGGGTACAGCTGCATTGCCGAAAAGCGCTGCATCGAGACCATCCAGGACGGCAAGCCCAGCACCGAGTTCATGAAGTTCGGCGACACCATCCGCATCGAGGTCAAGGGCAAGGATGGCGCGAGCATCTTCGGCGCCATCGACCAGGCCATCGTGGAGCCGGGGTGAGAATGCACCCCCTGAGTCGCTTCGCGCCTTCACCCCTCTCTCGCATTGCTGCGCAATGCGGGAGGGGGACGCTCCCAGCGCGGCGGGGCGGCCCTTGCGCGGGAGCACTGGCATGTGACGCGCCAGTTTTGCAAGCAGTGGGCGATGCGTAACACCTTGAACACCTTGGGCCATTGATATGCCCAGCCCTTTCTTGCCATCTCCAGGCCGCTGCCTGCGCGCAGGCCTTGTCTGTCTGGCCTTGCTGGTGCCGGCCCTTGTAGTGCATGCCAAGAGCGACGCCACTGCCTGCCCACCCGCCGCGACCCCCATCGGCCCCGCCGATGCCGAGGCGGCCCGCCGTGACGACCGCGACCGCGGCCTGCTCTGGCGCATCGAGAAGGACGGCCGCACCAGTTGGCTCTACGGCACCATCCATGCCGCCGAGCGCGGCTGGGTGCTGCCCGGGCCTGCGGTGCGCGAAGCACTGCGGCGTGCCGACCGCATCGCGCTGGAGGTGGACCTGATGGACCCGGCGATCGCCGGGGGGCTGGCCGCCGCCGTCATGCCCGGCCCCCACACGCCACCCCTGCCCGAGCCCCTGGCCAGGCGCCTGCGCGCGCAGAGCGAAGCGCTGTGCGCCGATGCGGCGCTGGCGCGCCTGCGGCCGGAGATTCAGCTCATGTCGCTGGTCGGCCTGGCCGCGCGCACCGCAGGCATCGACCCGGCCTATGGCATCGACCTGTTCCTCGCGGGCCTGGCGCGCGCCATGGACAAGAAGGTCGTCTCGCTGGAGTCGGCCGAGGCGCAGATCGCGCTGCTGGTGTCGGACGACCCGGCCAAGGTGGCCCGCACCCTGGATGAGGGCCTGCGGCAGCTCGAAGGCGGGCAGGCCCGCAAGAGCATTGCCACCCTCACGCGCGCCTGGGCCGACGGCCAGCTCGAGACCTTGCGCAATTACGGCGACTGGTGCGACTGCCTCAAGACCGCCGAAGACCGCGCCGACTACGCCCGCATCGTGGAGGGCCGCAACCCCGCCCTGGCCGCTGGCATCGCTGCGCAGCATGCGGCCGGCCACGCGGTGTTCGCGGCCGTTGGGGTGCTGCACATGGTGGGCCCCGAGGGCCTGCCAGTCCTGATGGCCGCCAAGGGGTTTCGCGTGACGCGCGTGCCCCATGCCCCACCGGGGGCACGGCAGGGTAAGCCACTGAACGCGCCGCGATAGTCCCGTTCCCAGTTTCCTTTTTTCTTTCTTCCTGCAACGGAGACAACCACCATGACCTTGCAACGCCGTACCGTTCTTTCCGCCCTGGCCGCTGCCGGCGCGTCTGCCGCAGCCCCCTGGGCCCAGGCCCAGGCTGCCTGGCCCGACCAGCCCCTGCGCTGGGTCGTGCCCTACCCGGCAGGTGGCGGCACCGACGTGCTGGCCCGCACGGTGGCAGAGGCCATGCGCCAGACCCTGGGCCAGCAGATCGTGGTGGACAACCGCCCCGGCGCGGCCACCAACATCGGCGCGCAGCTGGTGGCCACGGCCAAGCCCGACGGCAACACCTTCATGTCGGCCGACAACGCCGTGCTGGCCTTCAACGAGCATTTGTTCACCAAGCTGCCCTTCCACCCCGAGAAGGACTTCACCTATGTGGGCGGCATCAGCCGCTTCCCGCTGGCACTGGTGGTGCACCCCTCGTTCGAGGCCAAGACCGTCAAGGAATTCCTGGCCTACGTGCGCGCCAACCCCGGCAAGGTCAACTACGCATCGCCCGGCAACGGCTCGCCGCACCACCTGGCGATGGAGATGTTCAAGAACCGCACCAAGACCTTCCTCACGCACATCCCCTACCGCGGCGCAGCGCCCGCGATGCAGGACGTGATGGGTGGCCAGGTGCCGTGCATGTTCCTCGACCTGGCCGCCGGCCTGCCCGTGATCACCGCAGGCAAGGTGCGCGCCCTGGCCATCGGTTCGGCCAAGCGCGTGGCGGCCTTGCCCGACGTGCCCACCCTGGCCGAAGCCGGCGTGGCCAACACCGAGGTCTATGCCTTCCAGGGCATCCTGGGCCCCGCAGCCCTTCCGGCGGCCATCGCCGCGCGCCTGAACGGCGACCTGAACAAGGCGCTGGCCAACCCCGCCGTGCTCAAGCGCATGACCGATTTCGGCATGGAGCCGCTGCCCGGCACGCCCGAGCAGTTCCGCACCATGGCCCGCGCCGAATCGAAGCGCTGGGGCGAGATCATCAAGGCGGCGGGCGTGAAACTCGACTGAGTGGTCTTCACCGGGGCACTCTACCCCCGGGCCATAGGGTTGCCATCGCCGGGTGCACCGGCGATAGTGGCCCTTTTTCTTGTCCAAGCGATGCCCGCCCCCATGCCCGAAGACGTCGTCTGTGCCCGCATCCAGCTCCAGCCCGGCTCTCTGTCCCGGGTGCAGGAATGGGCGGAGCACCTGCGCACCCATCGCGACGAAGCGCTGCAGACCCTGGCGGCCGAGGGCGTGACGGTGGAGTCGGTGTTCCTCGACTCGGGGGCCGAGGGCGACTTCCTCGTCTACTACATGCGCTCGGGCTCGCAGCAACTGGCGCAGGAGGTGGCTGCGCGCTCCGTGGCGGCCATCGATGCCTACCACCGTGCCTTCAAGCGGGACACCTGGGCACAGGTGCGGCGGCTGGATTTGCTGCTGGACCTTGCACGCACTCCGTGACCTGGGGTTTTCCCTGGTTTGAACCGTGTCGATATCCGCCATGGTCGAACGTCGTAGGTTCTAGAGGGCCGTCCTCTGCTTCACAGGCACCAACCATGACCACCACCGGCACCGTTCGTCTCCACCGCGTGATCCGCTCCACGCCCGACCGCATCTACCGCGCCTTTCTCACGCCGCAGGCCCTGGTCAAGTGGTTGCCGCCGCACGGCTTTACGGCCGAAGTGCATGCGCTCGATGCCCGCGTGGGGGGGGAGTACCGCATGTCGTTCACCAACCACGGGGCGGGCGGCAGCCATTCGTTCGGCGGCACCTACCTGGAGCTGGTGCCCGGCGAGCGCCTGCGCTACAACGCGCGCTTCGATGACCCCAACCTGCCGGGCGAGATGACCACCACCGTCACCCTGACACCCGTGTCCTGCGGCACCGAGATGAGCGTGGTGCAAGAGGGCATCCCCGCCGTGATCCCCACCGAGTCCTGCTACCTGGGCTGGCAGGAGTCGCTGACCTTGTTGCTCCAGCTGGTCGAGCCCGATATCCCGGCCGGGTACTGAGCCGCCGCTTGCTGCCGTCCAGGCTGGCGGCAGGCTTTTTGACATACTGGCGCTTTGCATGGCCCGTGATGGGGCATGCGTCCCAAGGAGCCAACCCCATGTCCCTCGAAGTCTGGTTCGCCTTCGTCGCCGCCTGTGCGGTGATGCTCATCATTCCCGGTCCCACCATCCTCACGGTGATCAGCTATTCCATGGCCCACGGGCGCCGCGCCAATGTGCCGCTGGTCGCGGCCGTGGCGCTCGGTGACTCGACGGCGCTCGCCGTGTCGCTGCTGGGCCTGGGCACGCTGCTGGCTACCTCGGCCTTCTGGTTCACGGTCATCAAGTGGGCCGGCGGCCTGTACCTGCTGTACCTGGCCTTCAAGATGCTGCGTGCCGGCGTGGGTGTGGCGGAGATCACGGCGCCCAAGGCCCCGGGCTCGCGCTGGAAACTGTTCGCCAATACCTACCTGGTCACGGCGCTCAACCCCAAGGGCATCGTGTTCTTCGTGGCGTTCTTGCCGCAGTTCATCCGCCCCGGTGCACCCATCGCCCAGCAGCTGTGGATTCTGGCGGCCACCTTCGTCACGCTGGCGGCGCTCAATGCCACGGCCTACGCCGTGTTCGCCGGTTCGGCCAGCCGGCTGCTGGCCTCGCCGCGTGCGCAGCGCCGCTTCAACCTCGCCGGGGGCTCTCTGCTAGGGGCTGCGGGCCTGTGGGCACTGATGGCGCGCCGCCCGGCCTGAGCGCGGGGAGTGCAGTGACCGGCTTTCGCTTTGACCTGCTGCGCGCGCAGGACCTGCCCCTGTTGCATGGCTGGCTGCTGCAGCCCCATGTCGCGCAGTGGTGGGAGCCGCCCGATAGCATCGACGAGTTGCACGCGGACCTGGTAGCGGAGCAGGGCGCCCCTGGCGCCACTCTGGCCTATATCGCTTCGCTCGACGGAGCCCCCATCGGCTTCATCCAGTCCTATGTCGCCATGGGCTCGGGCGATGGCTGGTGGGAGGACGTCACCGACCCCGGCGTGCGCGGCATCGACCAGTTCCTCGCGCATGCCGACCAGGTGAACCAGGGCATCGGCCGCGCGATGGTACGGGCCTTCGTCCAGCAACTGCTGGCCGACCCGACGGTGACCCTGGTGCAGACCGACCCACGCCCGGACAATGCGCGCGCCATCCGCTGCTATACCCATGCGGGCTTTTGGCCGGTGGGGGAGGTCGTCACCCCGGATGGGCTGGCACTCCTCATGCATTGCACGCGGTAGGCGGGCACCTGCCGCGCAGCCTCAGAACCGCACGACCACCTTGCCAAAGGCCCCGCGCTCCAGGTGCGCAAAGGCCTCCGGCACCTGGTCGGCGCCATACTCGGCCGCGATCACGGGCTGCAGCGCGTTCACGTCGATGGCGCGCACCATGTCCTCCAGCGCGCGCCGGTGGCCCACGCTCAGGCCCTGGATGGTGGCCCGGCTGCGGATGGCGTCATAGGCCGATCCGCTGATCTCGCCGCCTGCCAGCACGCCGATCACCGACAGCCGGCCCCCTTGCGCCAGCGCATGCAGCGAACGGCCCAGGTTGGCGCCGCCCACGGTCTCCAGCACGTGGTCGGCCCCGCGTCCGCCCGTGAGTTCGCGCACGGCGGCAGGCCAGTCCGAGTCGCGTGCCAGCACATGGCTGGCGCCCATGGCCAGGGCCTTGTCGCGCTTGTCCCCGGCGCCCGAGACGACGATGGTCTGCGCACCGTGCATGCGGGCGAACTGCAGGCCGAACAGTGCGACGCCACCGGTGCCGTGGATCAGCACCGTCTGGCCGGCGCGCAACGATCCCTGCTCGGCCAGCGCGAACCAGGCCGTGAGTGCCGCGCAGGGCAGGGTGCTGGCCTGCGCGGCGCTGAGCGTCTGGGGCGCGGCCACCGCCCACTGGGCGTCGAGCAGCACATGCGAAGCCAGCGTTCCGGGGCCCGGGCCGCCCAGCGCGAATGCGTCGGGTGGCATGGCACCATCGATCCAGCCGGCCATGAAGGTGCTGATCACCCGCTCTCCACCGCGCCAGCGCGTGACCCCGTCGCCCACGGCCAGCACCGTGCCGGCGAGGTCGGAGCCCGGCACGAAGGGCAGCGGCGGCGTCCAGCCGTAGGCGTTGTCGGTGATCATCAGGTCGCGGTAGTTGAGCGAGGCGGCTTCCACGCGCACCAGGATCTGGCCGGGACCGGGCTGAGGGATCGGCAGCTCGGCGTGTTGCAGGTGCTGGCGGCCGAAATCGGTGATCTGCCAGCGGTGGGAAAGAACGGCGTCTGCCATGTCGGGATCCTTGCAGTTCGTGAAGAGATGGGCCATGCTATTGGCTATTTCAATTCCGCAGTGAAGCCATTCATTCCGCAGAATGGCAACCAAAAAGAACCAATGAGCGAGCGCCTGGTGGGTATCGAAGCCTTTGTCGCAGCCGTCGAGGCCGGCAATTTCGCGCTGGCCGCGCAGCGCCTGCAGCTCACGCGATCGGCTGTGGGCAAGGCCGTGGCGCGGCTGGAGGAGCGCCTGGGCACGCGGCTGTTCCACCGCACCACACGCAGCCAGAGCCTCACCGAGGACGGCCAGGCCTACTACGAGCGCTGCCGCCGCGCGCTGGACGAGCTCGACGCAGCCGATGCCGCAGTGGAGGCCGGGCGCCACGTGCCCAGTGGCCGCGTGCGCATCACGGCGCCCGAGCTGATCGGCCGGGTGCGCCTGGCGCCACTGGTCATGGAACTGGGCCAGCGCCACCCCCAGGTGGCTTTCGAGCTGGCCTTCAGCGACCGCCGCATCGACCTCATCGAGGAGGGCATTGACCTGGCGGTGCGCAGCGGCCCGCTGGGCGACAGCGCCGTGCTCGCGGCCCGGCGGCTGGGCCACCAGTGGATGGGCGTGTATGCCTCGCCGGCCTACCTTGCCGCGCATGGCCGGCCGGCGGACATGCGGGCGTTGATCGCCGAGCCGGCGGCGCACAGCTTTGTCGGCTATGCGCGCGAGACCGGGCCGCACCCCTGGCAATTCAACGACGCCGCAGGGCGTGTGGTCGACTTCATCGCGCCTTCGCGCTTTCACTTCAGTTGCAACAGTCTGGAGGTCGCGGCCATGGCGGCCACTCAGGGCGTGGGCATGGCACGCCTGCCCGCCTGGCTGGTGGCCGATGCGGTTGCCGAGGGTCGGCTGCAGAAGGTGCTGGAGGAGCCCCAGCCCTTTGGCTACGTGCTCAGCGCGGTGTGGCCGCAGGCACGGGCACTGCCCCTGAAGACGCGGGTGGTCATCGACATGCTGGCCGAGCGTTTGCCGCAGTTGCTCGATGCGCGCTAGCCCGCAAGGCGAAGACACTGCTGCCGACAAGGTCGGTGCGGCAGGGGACTAGACGACCGGTCTAATCGGCGCACAATAGCCCCCGTGACGACCGACCAACCCTCCGCCAAGACCCACATCCTTCGCTGTGGCGAGCGCCTCATCGCCACCAAGGGCTTTGTGGGCGTGGGGCTGGCCGAGATCCTGGCTGCGGCCGGCGTCCCCAAGGGCTCGTTCTACCATTACTTCAGCTCCAAGGAGCGCTTCGGCGAGGCCCTGCTGGCCAGCTACATGGAGCGCTACCTGTCCCACCTCGAGCAGATGCTGGCCCCCGATGGCCAGCCGGCCCGCGCGCGGTTGATGCGCTACTGGGCCTACTGGAACGTATCGCAGTGCGGGTTGGACGGCCCGGCCTGCGATGCGGGTGCAGGCGAAGGCAGCAAGTGCCTGGTGGTCAAGCTCAGCGCCGAGGTGGCCGACATGTCGGACACCATGCGCATCGCCTTGCGCGATGGCACCACGCAGATCGTGGCGCGGCTCGCCCGCTGCCTGCAGGAGGCCGTGCAGGACGGCTCGGTGCCAGCGGCCACCGACCCCGAGGCCATGGCGCTCACGCTCTACGAAATGTGGCTGGGCGCCAGCCTGCTGGCCAAGCTGCGGCGCGATGGCTCATCGTTCGAGCATGCGTTGCGCGCCACGGATGCCTTGCTGGGCGGCGCGGATACCGGGCCGGGCGCTCCGCTGGCACCAGTCAGGCCGCAAGCCGCACATGCGCAGGGGGCCGGGCGGCGCCTCGCGCGGGCAAAGGCAAGGCGCCGCGCTTGCCCGCCTGAAAGCCGTCGTGTCAGTATCGTGCCATGTCCATTTGAATAACTAGCCGACCGGTCTACTTTGACCGAATTCCTTCCCACCCTTCACCACCACAACCCACGGAATCCCCATGCTCAATTTCGACTTCCACAACCCGACCCACATCGCCTTCGGCAAGGACCGCATCGCCGACCTGGACAAGCTGGTGCCGCCCCATGCCAAGGTGCTGATCCTGGTGGGCGGCGCCAGCGCCGAGAAGACCGGCACGCTGGCCGAGGTGCGCACGGCACTCGGCGCGCGCCAGCACGCCACCTTCAGCGGCATTGAGCCCAACCCGAGCTACGAGACCTCGATGAATGCCGTGGTGCAGATCCGCGAGGGGGCTTCGACTTCCTGCTCGCCGTGGGCGGCGGCTCGGTGATCGATGCGGTGAAGTTCATCGCCGCTGCCGTGAAGTTCGAGGGTGGCGATCCCTGGGCCATTCTGGAGCAGCATGGCCGCAACGTCACCGGTGCGCTGCCCTTCGGTTCGGTGCTCACGCTGCCCGCCACGGGCTCGGAGATGAACAACGGCGGCGTCATCACGCACCGCGCCAAGGGGGCCAAGCTGGCCTTCGGCAGCCAGCACACCTACCCCGTGTTCTCGGTGCTCGACCCGACCAAGACCTATACCCTGCCGCCGCAGCAACTGGCCAATGGCGTGGTCGATGCCTTCGTGCATACGGTGGAGCAGTACCTGACCTACCCGGTGGACGGCGCGGTGCAGGACCGGTTTGCCGAAGGCATCCTGCAGACGCTGATCGAGGTGGGCCCACGCATTCTGGCCGCACCCGAGCCGGTGTATGCCGACCGCGCCAACCTGATGTGGACCGCCACGCTGGCGCTCAACGGCCTGATCGGTGCCGGTGTTCCGCAGGACTGGGCCACGCACATGATCGGCCACGAGCTGACCGCCCTGCACGGCATCGACCACGCGCGCACGCTGGCCGTGGTGCTGCCCTCGCTGCTCGACGCGCAGCGCGCGACCAAGGCCGCCAAGCTGCTGCAGTACGGCGAACGGGTCTGGGGCATCCGCACCGGCACCGACGACGAGCGCATCGACGCCACGATTGCCGCCACGCGCGATTTCTTCGAGCGCATGGGCATCCCCACGCGCCTGTCGGCCTATGGCGTGGGCGCGGACAGCGTGGACAAGCTGGTTGCGCAGCTCGAAGCGCACGGCATGGTCACGCTGGGCGAGCACCGCGACGTGACACCGGCGGTGAGCCGTCGCGTACTCGAAGCCGCGCTGTAAGCCTTTTCTCCTCCCTCCATCCAACCTGAAAGCCACACCATGACAAAGAAAATCCTGATGGTCCTGACCTCCCACGACCAGCTGGGCGACACCGGCAAGAAGACGGGCTTCTGGCTCGAAGAGTTTGCCGCGCCGTACTACGTGTTCAAGGACGCGGGCGTGCAGATCACCCTGGCATCGCCCAAGGGCGGCCAGCCGCCGCTGGACCCCAAGAGCGACGACCCGAGCGCGCAGACCGATGCCACGCGCCGCTTCAAGGCCGATGCCGACGCACAGAACGTGCTGGCGAAAACCGTGGTGCTGGCCAGCGTGCGCGCCGAGGACTTCGACGCCGTGTTCTACCCCGGCGGCCATGGCCCGCTGTGGGACCTGGCCGAGGATGCGCAGTCGATTGCGCTGATCGAGCAAACCTTTGCCGCCGGCAAGCCCCTGGCCCTGGTCTGCCATGCCCCCGGCGTGCTGCGCCACGCCAAGGCGCCGGACGGCAAGCCGCTGGTCGAAGGCAAGAAGGTGACGGGCTTCACCAACACCGAGGAAGAGGCCGTGCAACTGACCAAGGTAGTCCCCTTCCTCGTGGAAGACATGCTCCAGGCCAACGGCGGCCAGTACTCCAAGGGGGCCGACTGGGCGCCCTATGTGCTGACCGATGGCAACCTGATCACGGGCCAGAACCCGGCCTCGTCGGAGCAGGGCGCACACGCCGTCCTCCAGCAACTGGGCTGAAGCCCGGCCCGGGGCTTTGGCCCCGGCCGGATCAGTGCGGCAGGATCCCGGGCAGCAGCGGCCGGGCCAGCCGCTGGCGCCACCACTTGAGCGCCTCGCCCATGTGCTCGGGCCTCCAGGCCAGCCAGAAGGTTTCGTCGGCACGGGGCTCCTGCACCACCAGCTCCACCAGAATGCCGGTCTCCAGTTCGTGGCGCACGCAGGCGCGCGGCACGAAACCGTGGCCCAGGCCGGCAGCCTGGCAGGCGATCTTGGCCTGCATCGAGGGCACCGTGATGCGCCGCTGCCCCGCCAGCAGGCCCACCGTGCGGTCCGACAGCGAGCGCGCCCCGTCGCCCACCACCACGGCCGTGTGCTCCAGCAGGTCGCTGCGCGCCAGCGGGCGTTTGAGCTGCGCCAGCGGGTGCGTGGCCGTCACGCAGAACGCGAACTCCAGGCTGCCCACGGCCACCGCCTTGTAGCCACCGCCGGCCGGGCCCTCGCCTGCGGCCACCACGATGTCGGCCCGTCCTTCGCGCAGCGCCTCCCAGGTGCCCGTGAGCGCCTCGCAGCCAATGCGCAGGCGCGTGCCGCAGTGCAGGTCCTCGAAGGCGCAGATGTCGTCGTTGAAGGCGCTGGTGGGGATCAGCGAGTCGTGCACCAGCCGCAGCTCGGACTCGAAACCGGTGGCGATCTGGCGCATGCGCGATTCCAGGTGGCCCGCCGCCACCAGCAGCCAGCGCCCCTCCTTGAGCATCTCCTGCCCCGCAGGGGTCAGCGCCACGCGCGGACCGTTGCGCGTGAACAGGGCAAAGCCCAGCTGTTCCTCCAGCTTGCCGACGGCGTACGAGATGGTGGACGGCACCTTGTGCAACTGGTCCGACGCGCCCGCGAAGGAGCCGTGCCGGGCGATGGCGTCCACGAGTTCGATGGCTTCGAGGGTCAGTTTCAGCATGGCAAAACGGGTGAAATTTTCATCATCGAAATTATCGATCATGGAGTCGTTGATGTTTCAACCTAAGGCCCCCTCTGCGGCGAGATACTTTCTTCACCCGAGCACTGAAGCCCTCTAAAAACTGCCCGCAGGCAGGCCAGGAGCTCAGTGTGAACCCCATCGAATCTGAAGAAAGGACATCCCCATGCTCGACATCCGCAAAGCCCACCAACGCGGCAACGCCAACCACGGCTGGCTGCATTCGCGCCACACCTTCTCGTTCGGCCACTACCGTGACCTTAAGCAGCAAGGCTTCTCGGACCTGCTGGTGATCAATGACGACCGCGTGGCCCCTGCCAAGGGCTTTGGCACCCACGGCCACCGCGACATGGAAATCTTCTCCTACGTGCTTGAAGGCGCGCTGGAGCACAAGGACTCCATGGGCACGGGCTCGGTCATCCGCCCCGGCGACGTGCAGATGATGAGCGCCGGCACCGGCGTGGAGCACAGCGAGTTCAACCATTCGGCCGACACCTCTGTGCACTTCCTGCAGATCTGGATCGTGCCCGGCGTGCGTGGCGCCGCCCCCCGCTACCAGCAGGTGCACTTCAGCGAGGCCGACAAGCGCGGCCGGCTGCGCCAGATCATCTCGCCCGAAGGCACGGACGGCTCCCTGGCCGTGAACCAGGACGCCCGGGTCTATGCCGGCCTGTTCGATGGCGACGAGACCGCCACGCTGGATGTGGGTGCCGACCGCCATGTGTATGTGCATGTGGCCCGCGGCAGCCTCACGGTCAACGGCGAGCGCCTGTCCGAAGGCGACGGCGCCCGCATCCGCGAGCCCGAGGCGCTGCGCTTTGCCGATGGCGAGCAAGCCGAGGTGCTGGTGTTCGACCTGCGCCCCAATGAGCTGCCCGCGATGCCCCGCTGAGCTCGATCCTTTTCAACGTTTTTTTCAATTTTCAGGAGATTCCCATGACGCCCATTGCCAAGCCCACCGCCGGTTCCACGCTGCTGACCCCGAACGACCACACCCTGGTGATGATCGACTTCCAGTCGCAGATGGCCTTTGCCACGCACTCCATCGATGCGATCACGCTGCGCTCCAACGCCGGCCTGGTGGCCAGCGCAGCAGCAGGCTTCAAGGTGCCGACCATCCTCACCACCGTGGCCGAAAAGAGCTTCTCGGGCCCGATGTTCGAGGAAGTCACGGCCCCGTTCCCGGGCGAGGCGCTGCTGGACCGCACCTCCATGAACACCTGGGAGGACGTGGCTGTGATCGAGCGCATCAACGCCATCGGCAGGCCGCGCATCGTGCTGGCCGGCCTGTGGACCAGCGTGTGCATCGTCGGGCCGGCCCTGTCGGCACTGGACCAGGGCTTCGAGGTCTACGTGATCGCCGATGCCAGCGGCGACATCTCCACCGAGGCCCACAACCGCGCCATGGAGCGCATGGTGCAGGCCGGCGCACGGCCCATCACCGCGCTGCAGTACCTGCTGGAACTGCAACGCGACTGGGCCCGCACCGACACCTATGACATGACGACGGGCATTGCGAAGAAGTTTGGCGGCGGCTACGGCTTGGGCATCACCTACGCGAAAAGCATGTTCAATGCGCACGAAGGTTGATGGGCTGCGCTTTCCCCGAGTCACCCAACAGCCCCGAGGGGTGCCCGATACTGCGGCACCTCGCCATCTCCCGCCTCTGAAGGAACCCCTCCCATGGCCCAGACCAGCACGCCCGACCTGATCCTGCACCACGGCCGCTTCACCACGCTCAACCGGGCCCAGCCCACGGCCAGCGCCGTGGCCATCGCGGGCGGCCGCTTCACCCAGGTCGGCGCGGACCGCGAGATCCTGCCGCTGGCCGGCCCCGGCACGCGCGTCATCGACCTGCAGGGCCGTTCGGTCCTGCCTGGGCTCATCGACAACCACCTGCACATCATCCGCGGCGGCCTGAACTTCAACATGGAGCTGCGCTGGGACGGCGTGCGCAGCCTGGCCGACGCCATGGCCATGCTGCGCCGCCAGGTGGCGGTGACGCCCGCGCCGCAGTGGGTGCGCGTGGTGGGGGGCTTCACCGAACACCAGTTCGCCGAGAAGCGCCTGCCCACCATTGCCGAGCTCAATGCCGTGGCGCCCGATACGCCGGTGTTCATCCTGCACCTGTACGACCGCGCCCTGCTCAATGCTGCCGCGCTGCGCGCCGTGGGCTACACGCGCGAGACGCCCGCGCCCCCGGGCGGCGAGATCGTGCGCGACAGCGCGGGCAACCCCACGGGCCTGCTGCTGGCCAAGCCCAATGCCGCCATCCTGTACGCCACGCTGGCCAAGGGCCCCAAGCTGCCGCACGAGTACCAGGTCAACTCCACGCGCCACTTCATGCGCGAGCTCAACCGCCTGGGCGTCACGGGCGCCATCGACGCGGGCGGGGGCTTTCAGGCCTACCCCGACGACTACGCGGTGATACAGGAGCTGGCCGATGCCGACCAGCTCACCATCCGCCTGGCCTACAACCTGTTCACGCAAAAGCCCAAACAGGAGAAAGAGGACTTCCTGCACTGGACCGCCACCTCGCAGTACAAGCAGGGCACGGACTACTTTCGCCACAACGGCGCTGGCGAGATGCTGGTGTTTTCAGCCGCCGACTTCGAGGACTTCCGCCAGCCCCGGCCCGAGATGGGCCCGGAGATGGAGGACGACCTGGAGGGCGTGGTGCGCATCCTCGCGCAGAACCGCTGGCCTTGGCGCATGCATGCCACCTACGACGAGACCATCACCCGCGCGCTCGACGTGTTCGAGAAGGTGAACCGCGACACGCCGCTCGCAGGCCTGAACTGGTTCTTCGACCATGCCGAGACGATTTCGGAGCGCTCCATCGACCGCATCGCCGCGCTGGGCGGCGGTGTGGCCGTGCAGCACCGCATGGCCTACCAGGGCGAGTATTTCGTCGAGCGTTACGGCGCAGGCGCCGCCGAGGCCACGCCGCCGGTCAAGCGCATGCTCGAAAAGGGCGTCAAGGTCTCTGCCGGCACCGACGCCACGCGCGTGGCCTCATACAACCCCTGGGTGTCACTGTCCTGGCTGGTCACGGGCAAGACGGTGGGCGGCCTGCAACTGACCCCGCAGCGCAACTGCCTGGACCGCGAGGCCGCGCTGCGCATGTGGACCGAGAACGTGACCTGGTTTTCCAACGAGGAAGGCAAGAAGGGCCGCATCGAGGTGGGCCAGCTGGCCGATCTGGTGGTGCCCGACCGCGACTTCTTCGCCTGCCCCGAGTCCGACATCGCCGACACCACGGCCCTGCTCACCGTGGTGGGCGGCAAGGTGGTCTATGGCGTGGGCGACTTCGCCGCGCACGACGGTGCCGCACCACCCCCGGCCATGCCCGACTGGTCGCCCGTGCGCACCTTCGGCGGCTACGCCGGTTGGGGCGACCAGGAAGGTGCGCCGCTGCAGGCTGTGGTGCGCCGCGCGGCGGCCGCCTGTGCCTGCGCCAACGATTGCAATGTGCATGGCCACCAGCACGCCACGGCCTGGAGCAGCCAGCTGCCGATTGCCGACCTCAAGGGCTTCTGGGGCGCGCTCGGTTGCGCCTGCTGGGCGGTGTGATGCTGGAGGCCCTCCATTGCGCAGCGACCGCACCTTGGGTGCAGTCGCTGGCACTGCTGTGCCTGTGCGCAGCCTACCTGCAGGGTGGCCTCGCCAAGGCGCGCGACTTCGCTGGCGCCGTGGCCGAGATGCGGCACTTCGGCCTGGCACCGGCCGCGCCGCTGGCGGCTGCCACCATCGCGCTGCAGATCGGGGCCTCGGCTCTGGTGGTCTCGGGCTGGTATCGGTGGGCCGGGGCGTTGGCGCTCGCGGGCTTCACGGTGCTGGCAGCATTCCTGGCCGACCGCTTCTGGCAGGCGGCACCGGCAGAGCGCCGGGCCACTGCCAACGCATTCTTTGAACACTGGGGGCTGGCGGGCGGTTTCGTGCTCGTGGCCTGGCACGACCTGGGAGGCCTGCATGGCGCATGAACACGAGCACGATCACCCTGACACCCCTGCGCCGGCGGCCGTGCCCGCAGCGCAGTCCGGCAGCTTCGCACCGTTGCGCCTGCCGGTGTTCGCGGTGCTCTGGGCGGCCACGGTGCTGGGCAACATCGGCAGCTTCATGCGCGACGTGGCCAGCGCCTGGATGGTGACCGAGCTGTCCACCAGCCCCACCGCCGTGGCGCTGGTGCAGACGGCGGCCACGCTGCCGATCTTCCTGCTGGCGCTGCCGGCGGGCGTGCTTTCGGACATCCTGGACCGCCGGCGCTTTCTGATCGGCGTGCAGATTCTGCTGGCCGGAGTCAGCGGTGCCCTGCTGCTGTTGGCCCACACCCACACCCTCACGGTGGAGTACCTGATCGCGCTGACCTTCCTGGGCGGCGTGGGCGCGGCCCTGATGGGGCCCACCTGGCAGTCCATCGTGCCCGAGCTGGTGCCGCGCAGCGAGCTGCGCAACGCCGTGGCGCTCAACTCGCTGGGCATCAACATCGCACGCGCCGTGGGCCCGGCGGTGGGCGGCCTGTTGCTGGCCAGCTTCGGTGCGGCCGCGGCCTATGGCCTCGACGTGCTGAGCTATGTGTTCGTGGTCGCGGCATTGCTGTGGTGGCGCCGGCCGCCCGCCGTGGACACGGGGCGCAACGAACAGTTTTTCGGCGCCTTCCGCGCTGGCGTGCGCTATGCCCGTGCCAGCCGCGAGCTGCACGTGGTGCTGCTGCGCGCGGCGGTGTTCTTTCTGTTCGCGAGCTCCGTGTGGGCGCTGCTGCCGCTGGTGGCCCGGCGCATGCTGGGCGGCTCGGCCGGCTTCTATGGCGTGCTGCTGGGCGCCGTGGGGGCGGGTGCCATCCTCGGCGCTGTTCTGTTGCCCCGGCTGCGCCGCCGGCTCGATACCGATGGCCTGGTGCTCACGGCCTCGCTGCTCACGGCGTTCGTCATGGGCGCATTGACCCTGGCGCCGCCGCAGTGGGCCGCCGTGGCGCTGATGCTGGTGCTCGGTCTGGGCTGGATCATCGCGCTCACCACGCTCAACGGCGTGGCCCAGGCCGTCTTGCCCAACTGGGTGCGCGGGCGTGGCCTGGCCATCTACCTCATGGTGTTCAACGGCGCCATGGCCGCCGGCAGCCTGGGCTGGGGCCTGGTGGCGGGGCAGGCCGGCCTGGCCACCACGCTGCTCATCGGCGCGGCCGGGCTGGTGCTGGTGGCTTTCGTGTTCCACCGCGTGAAGCTGCCCGCGGGCGAGGCGGACCTGCAGCCCTCGCGCCACTGGCCCGAGCCCCTGCTGGCCGAGCCCGTCGCGCATGACCGTGGCCCCGTCATGGTGCAGGTGGAGTACCGCATCCGCAAGGAGGACCGGCCGGCCTTTCTGGCCGCCATGCAACTCGTGGCCACGGAGCGCTGGCGCGACGGGGCCTATGCCTGGGGCGTGGCCGAGCACACGGGCGAGCCGGAACGCGTGATCGAATGGTTCCTGGTCGAATCATGGGCCGAGCACCTGCGCCAGCACGATCGGGTCTCCCAGGCCGATGCCGACCTGCAGGCCCAGGCGCTGCGCTTTCACCAGGGGCCCGGCAAGCCCGTGGTGCACCACTTCCTGGCGCTGGCGCCAGGGGCTGCGGGCTGAAGGCTCAGGCCGCTGTTGCGTCCACGGCCTCCACCTCGACCAGGCAGTCGTAGAAGGTGGGCGCGCGGCCCAGGTCGGTCAGGGCCTGGCTGGTGATTTCGTTCACGTTGGTGCCGTCCAGGCCCAGCTTGCGCCACCAGATGCCCATGCCGTTGACCACGCCGGGGCGGGCACGGCGCGACACGCTGGCGTGGCAGCGGTAGCTGCCCCGGGCGTTGAACACGCGCACGATGCTGTGGTTGGCAATGCCGCGCGCTTCGGCGTCGTCGGGGTGGATCTCAAGCAGCGGCTGGCCTTCGATGTCGCGCAGGCTCTGCACGTTGACGAAGCTGGAGTTCAGGAAGTTGCGCGCCGGCGGCGAGATCATGGCCAGCGGGTACTGGGCCGAGCTGCCCTGCAGCTCGTAGTTGGGCAGGTGGTCGGGCAGGCCGTCCAGGCCCTGGGCTGCCAGGCGCGCGCTGTAGAACTCGCACTTGCCCGAGGGGGAGGGGA
Organism: Acidovorax sp.; assembly: GCF_034519795.1. Classification (GTDB taxonomy): domain Bacteria; phylum Pseudomonadota; class Gammaproteobacteria; order Burkholderiales; family Burkholderiaceae_C; genus Acidovorax. The sequence continues at coordinate 208,810 of NZ_JAXHOB010000014.1, read as the reverse complement.
ACTGCCCCTCGGCAAACGGCGCATCGGGCATGGCCAGCGTGGCGAAGCCCTGGGATTCGAGCAGCGCAAAGTCCACCGCATCGCCGAAGGCCTGGCGGCACAGGGTTGCGTCGTCGTCGGCAAAGCAGGCGTCGGTGTAGCCCATGCGGGCGGCCAGGTCGCGGAAGATCTGCGCGTTGGAGCGCGCCTGGCCCAGCGGCGCGATGGCCGGGCGGTTGAGCACCACATCGGTGTGGCCGTAGGACAGGTGCACGTCCCAGTGCTCCAACTGCGTGGTGGCCGGCAGGATGTAGTCTGCATAGTCGGCCGTGTCGGTGTGAAAGTGCTCCAGCACCACCGTGAACAGATCCTCGCGCGCAAAGCCCTGCACCACCTTGCCCGATTCGGGCGCCACGGCCACCGGGTTGCTGTTGTAGACCACCACGGCCTGCACCTGCGGGCCGAAGGCCGGCGAGGCCGCGCGCAGCAGGTCGTCGCCGATGGTGGACATGTTGATGGTGCGTGGTTGGCGGCCCGCGAGCAGGTCGGGGCGCTGCAGCACGGCGCGCTGCACCGGGTACTGGCCGGAGCTCGACAGCAGCATGCCGCCCGCACGGTGGCGCCAGGCGCCCGTGAGCGCGGGCAGGCAGGTGACGGCGCGCACGGCATTGCCGCCGCCGCGCACGCGCTGCATGCCGTAGTTCAGGCGGATGGCGGCGGGTTGGGTCGTGCCGTAGTCGCGGGCCAGTTGGCGGATCTGCTCCACGGGCACGCCGCAGACCTCGGCCGCGCGCTCGGGCGGCCATTGCAGGGCGCGCTCGCGCAGGCCCTCCCAGCCCAGGGTGTAGCGGGCGATGTAGTCGTGGTCCAGCCAGTCGTGGGCGATCAGTTCGTGCATCAGCGCCAGGGCCAGCGCGGCATCGGTGCCGGGGCGCAGGGCGATGTGCTCGTGGCACTTGTCGGCCGTCTCGGTCTTGCGCGGGTCGATGCACACCAGCCGGGCGCCGTTGCGCTTGGCCTGCTGGGCGTAGCGCCAAAAGTGCAGGTTGCTGCCGATGGAGTTGCTGCCCCAGATCAGGATCAGCTGCGCCTCGGCGAAGAACTCCACCTTCATGCCCACCTTGCCGCCCAGGGTCTGCACCAGGGCCTCGGCGCCGGCCGAGGCGCAGATGGTGCGGTCCAGCAGCGAGGCACCGAGCTGGTGGAAGAAGCGCCGGTCCATGCTCTCGCCCTGCACCATGCCCATGGTGCCGGCGTAGCTGTAGGGCAGGATGGCCTGGGGGTCGTGCGCTGCAATCGCCGTCAGGCGCTGCGCGATGTCGCCCAGGGCTTCGTCCCAGCTGACGGGGGTGAACTGCCCGCTGCCTTTGGGGCCGCTGCGCTTGAGCGGGGTGAGCACCCGCTCGGGGTGGTAGCTGCGCTCGGTGTAGCGCGAAACCTTGGCGCACAGCACGCCGTCGGTGTGCGCATGTTCAGGGTTGCCCTGGACCCGCGTGGCCACGCCGTCGACCACGGTGGTGATCAGCGCGCAGGTGTCGGGGCAGTCGTGGGGGCAGGCGCCGCGGACCCCGATGGGCTCTGGCGCAGTGGGGGCGGCTTCGGAAGTCGTGGGCATTTGTAAGGCTGGTCGTTAAACTGGCATGCAGGGCTTGGGGGGAACGCGCTCGTGGCGCGGGCCTTCCGGGGAGCATCAAAGGCACAGAGCCCTTGGATTTTCTTCAAACCGGGATTTCACCATGAACCACGCTGTATTGGGGCGCAGGCAATTTTCCGCAGGCTTGGGCGCCGTAGCGCTCGCCGGCTTTCAGACCGCTCGGGCGCAGGGCGAAGGGCGCATCGTGCTGGGCCAGTCGGCCGCCTTCACCGGGCCGGCGGCGCAACTGGGCATCCAGTTCCACCAGGGCGCCAAGCTGTTCTTCGACCAGCTCAATGCCCAGGGCGGTGTGGGCAAGCGGCAGATCGAGATCCGCACGCTCGACGATGGCTACGAGCCCGACCGCTGCGCCGAGAACACCAGAAAGCTCATGGCCGACGATGTGTTTGCGCTGTTCGGCTACATCGGCACCCCCACCAGCCTGGCCGCGCTGCCGCTGTTCACCAAGGAGAAGGTGCCGTTCTTCGGCCCCTTCACGGGGGCCGAGGCATTGCGCCAGCCGTTCAACCGGCTGGTGTTCCATGTGCGTGCCTCGTACTACGACGAAACCGCGCTCATCGTGCGCCAGCTCACCAACCTGGGGATCAAGAAGATCGCGGTGTTCTACCAGAACGATGCCTACGGCAAGGCCGGGCTCGACGGCGTGGTGCGTGCGCTGACCGAGCAGAAGCTGGCGCCCGCCGCCACGGCCACGGTGGAGCGCAATTCGGTGGACGTGAAGGCCGCGGTGGACAAGCTGGTGGCCGCCAAGCCCGACGCGGTGGTGCAGATCGCCGCCTATGCGGGCAGCGCCGCCTTCGTGCGCGCCGCGCGCAAGGCGGGGTTTGGCGGCACGTTCTACAACGTGTCCTTCGTGGGCACGCAGGCCCTGGCCGACGAACTGGGCAAGGACGGTGCCGGGGTCGTGGTCTCGCAGGTCATGCCCTCGCCCTACCAGCCCTCGCGCCAGATCACGCGCGAGTTCCTCGAAGCCATCAAGAAGGGTGGCGACAAGGTGCAGGCCAACTACTCCAGCATGGAAGGCTATGTCGCTGCGCGCGTCTTTGCCGAGGGCCTGCGCCAGGCCAATGGCAGCGGCAAGATCACCCGCGATGGCCTGATTGCCGGGCTCGAAGGCCTGGGCTCGCAGGCCATCTCGGGCTTTCAGGTGTCGTACAGCGCCACGGACCATGCCGCATCGCATTTCGTGGAAATGTCGATGCTGACCGGTGATGGGCGCGTGAGGACCTGACCGCCTTGCTGCTTCAGCCGAAGGCCTTGGTGCGTGCCAGCCCCTGCATGAAGGCCTCGCAGCGGCCCAGTTGCTCCAGGCTCACGTACTCGTCGGGCTGGTGCGCCTGCTGGATGCTGCCGGGGCCGCACACCACCGTGGGGATGCCGGCGTTCTTGAACAGCCCGGCCTCGGTGCCGAAGGCCACCAGCGTGGTGCCCTTTTCGCCGCTGAGCTCCTGCGCCAGGCGGGTCACTGCGTCGTCCTTGCTGCCCAGAAAGCTCGGGATCTCGCAGATCGTCTCGAAGCTGAAACCGGTCTGCGGCGCCACCTTCTGCATGGCGGGTTCGAGCGAGCGCGCATAGGCCAGCACCTCGGACTGCATCTGGGCGGCGTTGGCCGTGGGCAGGTCGCGGAATTCATAGCGGAACTCGGCGTCGCGCGGCACCACGTTGTCGGCAATGCCGCCATGGAACTGGCCCACGCTGGCGGTGGAAAACGGCACGTCGAAGCCCTCGAAGCGCGGCTCGCTGCGCTCGAAGCCCTCGGCCATGTCGCGCACCCGGCCCACCACACGCGCTGCCATCTCGATGGCGTTGACCGATTGCGGCGTGAGCGAGGAGTGTGCCTCCTTGCCGCGCACGCAGCACTTGTAGCGGTACACGCCCTTGTGGGCGATGGCCGGCACCATGCTCGTGGGCTCGCCCACGATGCAGGCCAGCGGGCGGATGCTGGCGTCGCGCAGGTCGGCGATCAGCTCCTTGACGCCGAAGCAGCCCACCTCCTCGTCGTAGCTGAAGGCAAAGTGCAGGGCAAACGGCGCGTCGCTGGCCAGGAACTGCTCGGCATGCGACACCGCGATGCCGATGAAGGCCTTCATGTCGGCACTGCCGCGGCCGTACAGATTGCCGTCCTTGACGAGGGCGCTCAGCGGGTCCATCGTCCAATCCTGGCCATCCCATGGCACGGTGTCGGTGTGGCCCGAGAGGATCACCCCGGCGGGCTTGCCCTCGCCCAGCGTGGCGAACAGGTTGGCCTTGGTCTTGTCGGCGTTGTAGGTCAGGCGGCTTTTCACGCCCAGTTGGCCCAGGTGGTCGCGGATGAAGTGGATCAGCTCCAGATTGGAGTTGTGGCTGACGGTGTTCATGCGCACCAGGGTCTGCGCAAGTTCGAGGGCGTGGGAGGAAATCATGGGCGTGGATTGGTGAATAACCCGGGTTGGCACATAGGTTGCTCTCGGGCTAGACTGTGAAATCGTAAGGACACATATCATGAACGTTATCGACTCCATCGTCACCCAGGCGGCCAGTATTGCAGCGGTGCGCCGGGACATTCACGCCCACCCCGAGCTGTGCTTCGAAGAGGTGCGCACGGCCGACGTGGTGGCCAACAAGCTCACCGAGTGGGGCATTCCCATCCACCGCGGCCTGGGCACCACGGGCGTGGTCGGCATCGTCAAGGGGCGCGACGGGGGCGCCAGCGGCCGCGCCATTGGCCTGCGCGCCGACATGGACGCGCTGCCCATGCAGGAGTTCAACACCTTCGCCCATGCCAGCAAGCATGCCGGCAAGATGCACGCCTGCGGGCACGACGGCCACACGGCCATGCTGCTGGCGGCGGCGCAGCATTTCGCCAAGCACCGCAATTTCGACGGCACCGTGTACCTGATTTTCCAGCCGGCCGAAGAGGGCGGCGGTGGCGCGCGCGAGATGATCACCGACGGCCTGTTCGAGCAGTTCCCCATGCAGGCCGTGTACGGCATGCACAACTGGCCCGGCATGCCCGTGGGCCAGTTCGCCGTGAGCCCCGGCCCGGTGATGGCGTCGAGCAACGAGTTCAAGATCACCATCCGCGGCAAGGGCAGCCACGCGGCGCTGCCGCACAACGGCATCGACCCGGTGCCGATCGCCTGCCAGATGGTGCAGGCCTTCCAGACCATCATCAGCCGCAACAAGAAGCCGGTGGATGCGGGTGTGATCTCGGTGACCATGGTGCACGCCGGCGAAGCCACTAACGTGGTGCCCGACAGCTGCGAGCTGCAGGGCACGGTGCGCACCTTCTCCATCGAGGTGCTGGACATGATCGAAAAGCGCATGAAGCAGGTGGCCGAGCACACCTGCGCCGCGCACGACGCCACCTGCGAATACCACTTCCACCGCAACTACCCGCCCACCGTGAACTCTGCGCCCGAAGCGGATTTCGCCCGCAAGGTGATGGCGAGCATCGTTGGCGAGGCCAATGTGCTGGTGCAGGAGCCCACCATGGGCGCGGAAGACTTCGCCTTCATGCTGCAGGCCAAGCCCGGCGCCTACTGCTTCATCGCCAACGGCGACGGCGCGCACCGCGAAATGGGCCATGGCGGCGGGCCCTGCACGCTGCATAACCCGAGCTACGACTTCAACGACGACCTGATCCCGCTGGGCGCGACCTACTGGGTCAAGCTGGCCGAGGAGTGGTTGGCGCAGCCCACGACGGCCTGACACCCCTGTTGTCCTCTCTTTCCTGAAGCCCCGGGTGCCCTCGCGCGCCCCGGGCTTTCTTTTGCTACCGACCCCATCCACGAAAGCAACCGCCCATGATCGGCATCGTCGACGCCTTTTCGCCCAGCTACGCCCAGGCCCGCAAGAAGTTTCTGGAGGGCGCGGCGGCGGCCGGCCTGCCCATCGAGTCGCATGCCCATCCGCTCAAGGGCCGCGACGGTGAAGACCTGGCCATGGACGTGGTGCGCGACGGGCCGGCCGATGCGACCAAGCTGCTCATCGTGAGCAGCGCCTGCCACGGCGTGGAAGGCTACTGCGGCACTGGCGTGCAGGTGTTTGCGCTGCATGACCAGGAATGGCGCGACAAGGCGCATGCCGCGGGCGTGGCCACGCTCTACATCCATGCGCTCAACCCCTACGGTTTTTCGCACGTGCGCCGCTTCACGCACGAGAACGTGGACCTGAACCGCAACTTCCAGGACTTTTCCAAGCCCCTGCCCGTGAACGAGGCCTACCGCGAGGTGCAGCCCCTGCTGCTGCCCGAACAGTGGCCGCCGTCGGCCGACAACCTGGCGGCCGTGCAGCGGTACATCGACACCAAGGGCGAGGGCGCCTGGCAGGCCGCGATCTCGCGCGGCCAGCATGAATTTCCGCAGGGCCTGTTCTTTGGCGGCACCGAGCCCACCTGGAGCAACCGCACCCTGCGCCAGGTGCTGCGCCAGCACGGCGCCCGCGCGGCGCAGATCGCCTGGATCGACCTGCACACCGGCCTGGGCCCGAACGGCCACGGCGAGCGCATCTACGCGGGCAAGGACGACGCTGCCTCGGTGGCCCGTGCCCGCGCCTGGTGGGATGGCGGCGGCGCCACGCCGGTGACCTCGATCTACGATGGCTCCTCGACCTCGGCCTTCCTCACCGGGCTGATGTGGAACGCGATCTACGACGAATGCCCGCACGCCGAAAGCACCGGCATCGCCATGGAATACGGCACGGTGCCCGTGCTCGACGTGATGAACGCCATCCGCGCCGAGCAATGGCTCAACCTGCACCCGGATGCGTCGGCCGAGCAGGCGAAGCAGATCAAGGCGCAAATGCTGGAAGCCTTCTACACCGACACCGACGCCTGGAAGGGCCAGATCGTGAGCCAGGCCCGGCAGTCCATGTTCCAGGCTATCGACGGCCTGAGCCGCTGACTCAAAGGCCCAATTCGGTCAGACCCGGATGGTCGTCCGGGCGCCGACCCTGGGGCCAGTGGAACAGGCGGTCCGCCGCCTTGATCGGCTGGTCGTTGATGCTGGCGTGGCGCACGGCCATCAGCCCGGCGTCGTTGAACTCCCAGTTCTCGTTGCCGTGGCTGCGGTACCAGTTGCCGGCATCGTCGTGCCATTCGTAGGCAAAGCGCACCCCGATGCGGTGCGAGCTGAACGCCCAGATCTCCTTGATGAGCCGGTAGTCGAGCTCGCGCGCCCATTTGCGTTCGAGGAGCTGCTGGGCGGCTGCACGCCCGACCGGAAACTCGGCGCGGTTGCGCCAGCGCGTGTCTTCGGTGTAGGCCAGCACCACGCGGGCCGGGTCGCGGGAGTTCCAGCCGTCTTCGGCCAGGCGGACTTTCTGGATGGCGGTTTCCAGGGAGAAAGGGGGCAGGGGCGGGCGGGATTCCATGGGCGGTACCTCGGTAGGGTCAGGTCGGTTGAATGTAGACAGGTCTGTCTACATCGCAATCATACACGCATGTAGACAGACTTGTCTACAATGGCGCCATGCTGCTTGCTCCCCTCCCCGAAGTCCACGATCTGCCTGCGCGCGAGCGCTTGCTGCACACGGCACACCGGCTGTTCTACCGCGAGGGCATCCGCGCCACCGGCATCGACAAGGTGATCGCCGAATCGGGCGTGACCAAGGTGACCTTCTACCGCCATTTCCCAAGCAAGAACGACCTTGTCTGCGCCTACCTGGAGATGCGACACACGCTGTGGATGGCATGGTTCGCCGATGCGCTGGCGCGCCATGGCAAGGCCGGCACCGGATTGGCGGCCCTGGCGCCTGCGTTGGGCGAGTGGTTCACCCGTGAGGACTTCCGGGGCTGCGCCTTCATCAACAGCGTGAGCGAGCTCGGCCACACGGTGCCCGAGGTCAACGCCATCGCCCGCCGCCACAAGCAGGACATGACAGACCTGTTGGCCATGCTGTTGCCGCCATCGGCCACGCAGGCGCAGGATGCCCAGGCGCTGACCCTGTTGGTGGAGGGTGCCATCGTGCGGGCGCAGCTGGGCGAGCCCGTGCCTGCGGTGTTGGCCAGCGTGTCGCGCCTGTTGGCCGCTCTGGGGCCCCTATAGCGGCCCTCAGTCCAGGCGTGCGCCCTGTGAAGTGCCATGGCCGGTGTCGCGGTCGTACTGCTTTTCGCGCTCTACATGCTCCTGGAGCAGGCGGCGGCCCAGCGCGTCGGCGTTGCGCTCCAGCGTGGCGCAATCGGCGGCTGCCGGTAGGCGGGCAATGCCCTGGTCGATGGCCTGGGCCGCATCGCGACCCACTTGAACATGGCCCTGCTCATGCTGCGACAGCGCGCGCAGGTAGCGGTCAAAGGTCGCCTGCTGCTGGGGCGTCGCGCCACGCAACTCCGGCAACTGCACCTCCGTGGTCAGTCGCGTGGTGACTTCGGTGATGGCGCAGCGGCCCGAGGCCTCGCGCCACCAGCGGTAGTTCCAGCGCACATTCCAGCGCGTGTAGCCGTGAAAGCGCCGGCCGTCCACCACGATGGGCGTGGCGGCCTGCAGCGCCTGGCGCAAGGTCTGCCCGGGCGCTATCGGAACGGGGTAAGGGCGCTGGGAGTGCTCCTGGAGCACGGTGGCGCTGGCGGGTACTTGCAGCAGCAAGACCAGCGCCGAAACGGCGAACCAGCGCAAGGTATCAGTCTCCCCAAGGGAGCATCAGGGTGAGCAGCGACAACTGGTCGAACTCGGGTGCGAACGCATCGATGATGCGCTGCGGCTCGGGGCACAGCGTGGTGTCGGTGATCACGCCGAACTGCACGCCGCCGCCGTAGCTCAGAATGGAGACCCCCAGGCCGATGTCCCCCGACTGCGGCACCCAGAACATGCACTGCGTGACGCGCGCGCCGCACAGCGTGAGCTGCTCCTTGGGTCCCGGCACGTTGGTCATCACCGCCGTGGTCTTGCGGCCGAAGAGGTTGAGCAGCGCGTCCTGCGCGGGCTTGATCATCAGGCCGGCCACGGCCAGCATCGCGAACGCGAGGATGGGCTGGGTGCTGCCCTTCAGGGCATTCATGCGCCGGCGCACTTCGTAGACGCGCTCCACCGGGTTGGCCACGCCGATGGGCAGCACCAGCGGCACCAGGCCGAAGCGGTTACCGAGCTTCCAGGCCTCCTCCATGGGGCGCAGGTTCACCGGGATCATCGCGCGGATCTCCTGGCCCGCCGGGTCGTCGCCCTGGCTGCGCAGATAGCCCCCGATGGCACCGGCCACGCAGGACATCAAGACATCGTTGATCGAGCAGTTGAGCGCCTTGCCGATGGCCTTGACCTCTTCGAGCGGGATCGGCGGGCACCAGGCCACACGCTTGGCCTGGCCGGGCTGGCCCTTCAGGCGCGTGGGCGAATCGTCGGGCATCAGCGCCAGGGCGGCCGCGTCGCTCACCAGCTGGTAGGCCACGCGCGCCATGTCCATGGTGCCAGCCAGGCCGTGCTGCATGGCCTTCTCGGGGTCGCCCAGCACCTTGAACGAGCGCGCCGCGCCATCGCCCGCCAGGTCCAGCGCCTTCACGGTGAGGCCGGCCAGCGGCTTGATCAGCGCATCGGCGATCCAGTCCTCGGCCGTCGCGGCGGCCTCGCGCTCCTTGCGGCTGCGCTTGGGCGGCTCGGAGCCTCCGTCCACGATGGACATCGTGACCGAGATCAGGGCGATGCCGTCGGCGATGCAATGGTGGATGCGCACGATGAGTGCGCTGCCCTGCTGGCCGTCGTCGCCCGTGAAGTTCTCGACCAGGTGCATCTGCCACAGCGGGCGGCGCGGGTCCAGCGGCTGCATGGCCAGCTCTCCCACGCGGTCCTGCAGGGCGCGCTGCATGCTCTGGCCCGGTTCCTGGGGCAGGGTCTCGCGCAGCACGTGGGCAGCAATGTCGAACTGGCGGTCTTCGACCCAGGTGGCGCCGGCCGCGTCCTCCACCACGCGCTGGCGAAAGCGCGGGTACTGCAGCAGGCGCTGCTGCACGCGCTCGCACAGGGCCTCCCAGCCGATGCCGGGGGCCAGCGTCCACACGCCGTTGATCATCATCAGGTTGCTGCCCGAGTCCATGCGCAGCCAGGCTGTGTCTACCTTGCTCATGCGCTCGCCCGACAGGCCGAGCATGCCGGTGGCGGCGCGGCGCACGTTCTTCTGCACCATGCCCGCAGCCTTGCGCGCAGCGGGTGGCAAGGCCTGGGCGGCTGCTGCGGTGGTGGCCCGCGCCTTGCGGGCGACCGTGGATGCCGCGTTCAGCGAATTGGCGAGGCCCTCCGGGCGGGCGGTGGTTGGAGCAGCAATGCGGGTCACCATCGGATGTACACCTGTTGTGGTTGTTTTGGGGGCTTGCCTCTATGGATTGCACAGCGCAGGGCCTTGTGCAGACCGTAAGATACAACGCCGCAAACCATTGCCGACACCGTTCTTTCCCTCCCCCATCTTTCGAACCCCAAGGAGCAACCCCATGGCCGACCTGAACGCCGCCTTCGAAGCCGCCAAAGCCAATTCCGAGAACCTGAGCGAGCGCCCCAACAACGCCACGCTGCTCAAGATCTACGCGCTGTACAAGCAGGCCACCGTGGGCGACAACACCGAAAAGAAGCCCAGCTTCTCCGACATGGTGGGCCGCGCCAAGTGGGATGCGTGGAACGCGCTCAAGGGCACCGAGGCCGATGCCGCCAAGCAGCAGTACATCGACCTGATCACCGAGCTCAGCTGATCCGGGCCATGCCCCGCGACTGACCGAGCGGCCTGCGGGCCGCTTTTTCATGGGCGTTGCGGCACGGGCTGGACGGGTGGGGGCATCAATGTTTCAATAGACAGAACCTCATTCTCTTGGGCGATTCCTTCGCGCACCCTGGTCTCCATGCCCCGCAAAGCCGTTTCCGAATCCGTTGCCGATGCCGATGCCGCCCCGGGCGGCGCGGCTGCGGTGGACCGCGCTCTGAGCCTGATGGCGGCTTTCCGCCAGGGCGACGGGCCGCTGGCTCTGACCGAGCTGGCCACGCGCACCCGGCTGTACAAGAGCACGGCGCTGCGTCTGCTGGCCTCGCTCGAGCATGCGCGCTGGGTGCAGCGCCTGGACGACGGCCGCTATGCCATCGGGCCCGAGGTGGGGCGGCTGCATGCGCTGTATGCCGCCTCGTTCTCGCTCGACCGTGTGGTGCTGCCCGTGCTGCGCGAGCTGGTGGCCGCCACGGGCGAGAGCGCGGCCTACCACGTGCGCCAGGGCGATGCGCGGCTGTGCCAGTTTCGCGTGGACTCGCCGCACCCGATCCGCGACCACATCCGTGCGGGCGACCTGCTGCCGCTGGACCGGGGCACGGGCGGGCGGGTGCTGGTGGCCTTCGACGGCGCGCTGTCCAACTCCCTGGGCCGGCACGACCGCGCGCTCTACGCGCGCATCCGCGCCGACGGCTACCTGGCCAGCGTGGGCGACCGGCTCAGCGAGGTGGCGGGCATCTCGGCACCCGTGTTTGCCGCCGATGGCACCGTGGCTGCTGCCGTCACGCTGACCATGCCGGCCCACCGCTACGACGAGCGCTACGTGAAAAGTGTGCTCGAAGCAGCGCGCAGCCTCAGTGGGCAGATAGGGTGAAGCTATTTCTTCAACGGTAGGTGGTGAGGTGGATATTGGTCTCGGTGCCCCGGATGCCCGAGATCAGCCGGATGCGTTCGAGCACCTGTGCCAGCTCGGCCATGCTGCCTGCCTCCAGCTCGGCCAGCAGGTCCCAGCGGCCGTTGGTGTCGTGCAGCGTGGCCACCCCGGGCTCACCCAGCAGGCTGGCCACGACCTGGCGCGACTGGTTGCCTTCGACCAGCACGCCCATCCAGGCACGGATGCGGTCGGGCTCGGCTTCGGGCCGCAGCTTGACGGTGTAGCCCACGATCACCTGGCTGTCTTCCAGCTTGCGGATGCGGTTGGTCACGGTGCCTCGGGAGACGCCGAGCTTGTGCGCCAGGTCGGCGACGTTCATGCGCGCATTGCCACGCAGCAGGGCAATCAGGGAGCGGTCGAGTTCATCCATGGTGGTGATGCAGAAAGTGAGCAATGTCTGCCATTTTGACAATCAACCACGCATTTCGGTACATTTTTGCCGATTCACATTGCCTCGTGCCCGCTGGACACTGGATGCCACCGAACCGGAGACACCACCATGCGACACGACGCCACCCCCCACCACGCCAGCGCATCCACCCTCTACCTGAGTGCTCCTGAAGCGGTGGAGCTGATCCGGCGCAAGGGGCTCGCGGTCTGCCTTGCTGGCATTGCCGCCAACATCACCGAGGACTTCCTGCGCTGGGAGAGCTTCGACAAGTCGGCCCGGGTGGCCAGCTACTCGCCCGATGGCGCGATCGAGCTCATGCCGATTGCCGACGATGTGACCTACACCTTCAAGTACGTCAATGGGCACCCCAAGAACACGCGCCTGGGCCTGTCCACCGTGATGGCCTTTGGCGTGCTGGCCGATGTGGCCACGGGCACGCCGCAACTGCTCAGCGAACTGACCCTGACCACGGCCTTGCGCACGGCCGCCATGTCGGCCGTGGCCGCCAAGGCGCTGGCGCGGCCCGGCAGCCGGGTGATGGCGCTGATCGGCAATGGCGCGCAGAGCGAATTCCAGGCCCTGGCCTTTCAGCACCTGGTGGGCATCACCGAGGTGCGGCTGTATGACACCGACCCTGCCGCCACCGCCAAGCTGCAGGCCAACCTGCAGCCCTCGGGCCTGGTGGTGAAGGTGTGCGCGAGCACGGCCGACGCGGTGCGCGGCGCCGACATCGTGACCACCATCACGGCCGACAAAGCGCGCGCCACCATCCTCACCGCCGACATGGTCGAGCCCGGCATGCACATCAATGCCGTGGGCGGCGATTGTCCCGGCAAGACCGAACTGCAGGCCGAGGTGCTCACGCGCGGCCGGGTGTTCGTCGAGTACCCGCCCCAGACCCGCATCGAGGGCGAGATCCAGCAGATGCCGGCCGACTTCGCCGTGACCGAGCTGTGGCTGGTGCTGGCAGGCCGGGAGGCCGGCCGCGCGAGCGATGCCGAGGTGACGATTTTCGATTCGGTGGGTTTCGCCCTGGAGGACTTCTCGGCCCTGCGCTTCATGCGCGATGCAGCGCTGGAATTGGGCGTGGGCGAGCGCATCCAGCTGATCCCCGATCTGGCCAACCCCAAGGACCTGTTTGGCACCTTGCGCCAGGCCGGAGCAGGTGAGGCTGTTGTGCAGAGCTCGACGCACCGGCTTCAGGCCGTTGCCTGAGGCGACGAAAGCCTCACCAGCCCAGCGGCACCGGAGCGGATCCGGTGACCGGCGGGCTGCTCGGTGGAGGGTAACAGGCGAGGCCCAGTCCTGCCCCGGGGCCGCCGCTCAGTCGCGCCAGACCACGCTGCTGGCCGGGTCGGCGCGCGTGGTGCGGAATTGGTTGGCAGGGTGCGCCGGGTCGGCCAGGCCGAACGAGATGCCACAGACGATGGTGCGGTCCTCGCCGATGCCCAGCACCTCGCGCAGCACGCCCGGGTAGGAGGCCAGTGCCGCTTGCGGCACCGAGGCCACGCCCAGGCTGTGTGCGGCCAGCAAAAAATTGGCGACGTAGGCGCCGCAGTCCACCGCCCCGTAGACACCCAGCGCCTCGTCGCTGCTCACGATGGCCACGTGGGGCGCGCCGAACATGCTGAAGTTCTCGGCCGCCTGGCGCGCCGATGCCGCGCGGTCGCCCTTGGCGATGCCCAGAGCGTCGTACAGGCCGTAGCCGCATTCGCGCCGGCGCTCCTGGTACACGCCGCGGTACTCGCGCGGCCAGGGCAGGTCGGGCGCTGGTGGTGTGCTGGCAATGCGTTCCTGGAAGGCGGCGCGCAGGCGCGCGAGCGTCTCACCGCTGGCGATGTGCACCTGCCAGGGCTGGGCGTTGCACCACGATGCCGTGCGCTGCGCTGTTGCCAGGATGCGCTCTGTGGTGGCGCGGGGCAGTGGCTCGGGCAGGAAGGAACGGCAGCTGTAGCGTGTGCTCAGCAGCTCGTGCAAGGTGTCGGAGGCGGGCGTGGCCATGGAGGGATCAGGCCTTCTTTGCCTTGGTTTTGGCTGTGGGGGCCTTGGCGGGGGCTGCATCGTCGGCTGCCTTTTTTTTCGGCGCGGCCTTTTTGGCGGCGGGCGGGGGGGCGTTCAGCAGGGCATCGAGCTGTTCGCCGATTTCGCTCTCGATGCGGTCCTTGAACGCGCCGAACAGAAAGCCCAGTTGCGCCTTCATCTCGAACTGGTTCGCGTCCACCAGCAGCGTGCCCTTCACGCCGGAGCGGCTGAAGTGCAGCGTGTCCTCGGTTTCGCCCTCTTCGTAGGTGCATTCCATGTCGAATTTTTCCTCGGCCTTCTCGGCCCAGGAAAAGGCGACTTTGCGGGCCTGCTTGAAGCCTAGTTGGTGTTCGCGGTGGATATGGATGTCAGGCACCGGGGGTCTCCTGGTTGGGTAGCAATTGGCGCAGCGCTTCGTGGCGCTGTGCCTGGGGTTGTTCACTCAGTACACGGACCGCATCATAGAACCGGTGCCAGTCGCGCCCCTCGCGCTCGAAGATGGCTTCAAAGGCGGGCACGAGCTCGTTGTAAGCCGCCTGGGCCGCAAAGCTGGCATTGTTGGCGCTGGCCACCCAGCGGTCGTAGCCGGCCGTCTGGGCCGGCGTGGCCTGCCAGCGCTCGCGCAGGGCCGCATAGTCGGCGCGAAAGGACTGCATGGCAGCGGCTTTTTGTGCCTGCCGGTCGGGTGCATCGCCCTGCGCATAGATCCTGGCCAGGCGTTCGCGTGTGGCCTGGGTCAGTGCGCGGAACTCGCGCCGGCGCGCCTCGCTGGCCACGAAGGCGGTGCTGGCCTGGGGCGTGGCCTGCTGGGCCAGCCAGCGTGCGCTGCCCAGCCGCTCCACGGCGGTGGCGAACGATTCATTGAACAGGGTGTCGCCCTTGGCGTAGACCACCTGGTGCGCCAGCTCATGGAACAGCAGGCGCACGAATTCGCCTTCGGGCCAGCCGATGAAGGTGCTCAGCAGCGGGTCGCCCCCGGCCCAGTTCATGTAGCCCAGGGTGGAGTAGGCCGGCACGCCATAGACCTCGACCTCCAGGCCCTCCTGCGCCAGGCGTGCGGCTTCGGCCTTTGCATCGGCCTCGTCGAAGTAACCCCGGTAGCCGATGCAGCCCGTGACCGGGAAGCACCAGGTGTGCAGCGTGAGCGAATAGGGCGGCGCGGCCACCACATTCCACACGGCGGCGGGCCGCTTCAAGTCCGCATAGCGGCGGTAGCTCGGGTTGTCGGGCAGGCCCAGTTCGGTCACCGCGAAGGCGCGGGCGCGCTGGGCCAATTGCAGGCGCTCGCGCAGCGGCAGGGGGATGTCGGTGCGCGCGATCCAGTCCTCCAGCGGCTCGGCCGAGCGCATCAGCTGCACATGGCCGCGCACCGATTGCCAGTAGTAGCCTAGGGCATGGCCCTGGCTGGCGCAACCGGCCAGGGTCAGGCTGGCAATGAGTGCCGACAGGGCGGCCCAGGGGCGGGTCCGGAGGGAGCGGGGAGCGAATGGCTGTGGCATATCCTTGTGGACCAGTTTAGGGCCTGTCAGCAGCATGGCGGATGGAATTCCTAGAATCCCGTCCATGACCGAAGCCACCGCCACCCCCGAGATTCCCGACGGCCTGTTCGCCGACGACGCAGGCTGCCCGCGCTGCACCTGGTGCCAGGCCACGCCGGTGTACCGCCACTACCATGACAACGAGTGGGGCTTTCCGGTGGCGGACGACCGGCGCCTGTTCGAGAAACTGTGCCTGGAAGGCTTCCAGTCCGGCCTGAGCTGGCTCACCATCCTGAACAAGCGCGAAGGCTTCCGGGCCGCGTTCGCGCAGTTCGATGCAGTGCAGGTCGCAGAGTTCACCGAGGCTGATGTGGAGCGCCTGGTGCAGGACGCAGCCATCGTGCGCCACCGGGGCAAGATCGCCTCGACCATCAACAATGCCAAGCGCGTGCTGGAGCTGCGCCAGGAATTCGGCTCGCTCGCCCACTACGTCTGGCGCTACGAGCCGGCCCCAGGCGAGCGGCCTGGGCGCATCACGCGCGAGGTGGCGCGCACCTTCATCACCTCGCCCGGCTCGGTCGCCATGTCCAAGGACCTCAAGAAGCGCGGCTGGAGCTTCGTCGGCCCGACCACGGTGTATGCCTTCATGCAGGCCATGGGCCTGGTCAACGACCACCTCGAAGGCTGCCATGCGCGCGAAAAGGCGCTCAAGGCGCGAGCGGATTTCACCCCGCCGGGGCGCTGACCAGGCCCGGCCAGCCTGGCAGCCTTTCCAGGGCCTGCAGCAACTGCCGGCCCGCCGCGTCCAGGCTGGTGTCGTTGCGCACCTCGATGCCGGCCGTGCCCGGCGGCGCCAGAAAGCGCAGTGCGCGCTGCACGCGCTGCTCCACCTCGTCGGCGTTTTCCCGGCCCCGTGATTGCAGGCGCTGGCGCAGCACCTCGGGGCTGGCCGTGATGTGCACGGCCACCAGGTCCGGGTAGCGCGCCAGGGCTTCGGGCAGGTAGGCGCGCGAGCCATTGACCATCAGCCAGCGGCCCTGGACCAGTGGCGCCATCTCGGCATGGCGCACACCGTAGGCCAGGCCGTTGGCCTCCCAGTGCAGGGCAAACGCACCGGCGGCGCGCAGTGCGGCATGGGCGTCGGGCGTGGTGCTTTCATGCGCCTCGCCGCCGGGGCTGGCCGGGCGGCTGATGGTGCGCCGCGCCCACTGCACAGGCAGGCCGGCGGGCAGGTGCTGGCGCAGCCAGTCGAGCAGGCTGTCTTTGCCGGCACCCGAGGGGCCCATGAAGTACAGCAATTGCGCCGTGGTGCTCATGCGCCCAGCTCCAGGTGGTCCAGCAGCACGAAGTCGGCGCCCGGCGTGGGCTCAGCGAACAGGGCCAGGCTGCCAAAGCGCAGCGGCGGCAGGTCGGCAAAGAACTGATCGGCAGCGTCCTGCAACAGCTCCACGGTCTCGTCGTCCGCGTCCGCGAGCGAGCCGGTGAGCGACATGTGGAAGCGGAACTCCTCCAGCACGAAAGGGTAGCCCCACTGCTGCAGCAGTGCATCCTGCCGGGGCGTGAGCCCGGCGGCGCGTCGGCGTGCCAGGTCCCCGTCCGACAGCGCTGCGGCCAGGGGCTGCAGCTGCGTCACGCAGGCCGCAGCGGCAGCCTGGATCTCGGCGTTGGCCGGATGCGACGGCGTGGGCACCAGCGCCAGGAAATCGTCGATGCGCTCGACCTGCATGGGCGGCATGCTGAAGGGGCGCAGGCTGCTGGCCAGGGTCTGCACCGCATGGTGCAGCGTGAGCCAGTCCGCCCCCGGTGCGAGCGCGAATGGCGCCTTGAGCGTGGCGTGCCAGCCGTAGCGGCGTGGCGCGGCGGTCAGGCGTTCCAGTTCGTCCCGGGCCACGCCGTGGATATCCAGTTGCTGCATGGGCTGCAGCAGGGCGGCGCAGCGGCCCAGCCAGTGGCTGCCCGCAAGCCAGGCCAGGGTGCCGGGGTTGGGCGCGAAGTACACCGCATAGCGGTGGTGGGCGGCGGTGGGGGAGGGGGTGCTACTCGTCGTCATGGGTGATGGTGAGTTTGACGCGGTCGCCCGCAAACCAGGCGCGTGCCCATTCGATGGGCGTGCCGGCCAGGTCCACGTTCAGGCTCTCGACCAGCAGCACCGGGCGCGTGGCAGGCTGGCGCAGCTCGGCGGCCACGGCGGCATCGGGCAGCTCGGCCGTGATGCGGCTTTCGCGCCGGGTGTAGTCGGCCACGCCGTGCGCGGTGAAGCCGGCCGTGATGGAGCCGGTCTCGCGCACCACGGCGGCCAGGCCCTCGAAGCGGGGCAGGGGAAAGTAGCGCTCGCTCACGTGCAGCGGCTGGCCCTCGGCCTGGCCGATCACGCGCAGCTGCAGAAGCGGGCTGCGGGCGGGCACCTGCAAGGCCGTGGCCAGTGTGGCCGTGGCACGCACCGTCTGCTCCTGCAGCACCACCAGGCTGCCGCGCAGGCCGGCCTGGGCCAGGCCCTGCTGGTGGCGCACGCGCTTGCCCAGCGCCAGGTCCACCGCGAAGTCTTCCACATAGGTGCCACTGCCCTGGGTGATGCGCACCAGCCCCTGGCTGCACAGGCTGGCCAGCGAGCGGCGGATGGTGTGGCGGTTCACGCCGAACTGCTCGGCCAGTGCGTGCTCCGAGGGCAGGCGCTGGCCCGGGGGGTAGATGCCGCTGCCGATGGCCTCGGCCAGCTCGGCCGCGATGCGGGTCCAGAAGCTGTCGCGTGCCGGGCGTGCCGTGCGTGCGGTAAGGGCGGGATTTGCAAGAACTTGTGTGCTGGTGGTGGCTGTCATGAAACCTACATGCGCGCTGTCTAAGCTGGCGCCAGTTGTTCAATTTGTCTATACAACTTAAAGAGTACCACCTCCATGTTTCAAGCCTTTGACAATCCGGGCCCGGGCCGCCCGCTCTCGCGGGCGCACTGGATGGCGCTGCTGGCCCGTGCGCCCATCGACATCCTGGAGCCCGCGCTGCATGAGCACGCCGCACTGCCCGCCCGCTGGCTGCGTGCCCCCGAAACCGGGCTGATGATGGTGCAGGGCCGCGCTGGCGGCACCGGCGAGCGCTTCAACCTGGGCGAGGTCACGGTCACCCGCTGCGCACTGCGCGTGGAAGTGGATGGAGCCGATGGCGGCGAGCCCACCGTGGGCGTGGCCTACGTGCTCGGCCGATCGCACCGCCAGGTGCAACTGGCCGCCCTGGCCGATGCGCTGCTGCAGGACCCTACGCGCCAGGCGGCGCTCGACACCAGCCTGCTCGACCCCATCCGCCGCCAACTGGCGCAGGCGCAGGCCGAGCGCCAGGCCCGCACGGCCAGCACGCGGGTGGACTTCTTCACGGTGGCCCGCGAAAGCGGCAGCAACGACGACAGCGACGAGGACCAGGAATGAGCGCCACCCCCACCACTTCCCTGTCCGCCCTGGGTGCGGGCTTCTCCAGCGAGGCCCTGGGCAGCCAGGGTGTGTTCCGCGCCGTGCTGCAGGCCCTGTCACAGCCAGGCGCCCCGGTCGCCATCGTGCACGATGCCGAAGTGCCCGCCACCGGGCACGCGGCCTCGGCCGCCGTGCTGCTGGCCCTGCTCGACAGCGAATGCACGCTGTGGCTTTCGCCCCGGCTCGCATCCAGCCAGGCCGGTATGTGGCTGCGCTTTCACACCGGCTGCGTGCTGGTCGATACCCCCGAACAGGCGCGCTTTGCCTGGGTGGCTGCGGGCGATGCGGTGCCTGCCCTGGCCCGCCTGCAGCGCGGCAGCGACGAATACCCCGACCAGTCCGCCACCTGCGTGATCGACGTGGCCGTGTTGGCCCCGGCCGTCGAGGGCGCGGGCGCCTGGCGCCTCACGGGCCCCGGCATCCGCGGTGCGCAGCACCTGCACGCCGCCGGCCTGCCAGAGGAATTCTGCGCGCAGTGGGCTGACAACCACGGCGCCTTCCCGCGCGGGGTGGACGTGGTGCTGGCCACGGCCAGCCACATCACCGGCCTGCCGCGCACCACCTGCATCGAACCATCCACCGTAGAGGCCTGAAGCGCATGTACGTTGCCGTCAAGGGCGGGGAAGCCGCCATCCTCAACAGCTACCGCCTGCTGGCCGAGCAGCGCCGGGGCGACACTGCCGAGCCCGAGCTCTCGGTGGCGCAGATCCGCGCGCAGCTCAAGCTCGCCGTGGACCGCGTGATGACCGAGGGCTCGGTCTACGACCCCGAGCTTGCGGCGCTGGCCATCAAGCAGGCCTCGGGCGACCTGGTCGAGGCCATCTTTTTGCTGCGCGCCTACCGCGCCACGCTGCCGCGCCTGGGCACCACCGAACCGCTGGACACGGCGCGCATGGTGCTCACCCGGCGCATCTCCGCCACCTTCAAGGACCTGCCTGGCGGCCAGGTGCTGGGCCCCACCTACGACTACACCCAGCGCCTGCTCGACTTCACGCTGCTGGCCCGGGGCGATGCGGCGGCTGCGGCGGGCGCTCCCGCGCCGCTGACCGATGCGCCGGCCACCACCCCGCGCGTGGTGGACCTGCTCAACCAGGAAGGGCTGATCGAGACCCGTCCCATCCCCGAAGGCGACCCGGCCCCTGCCGACCTCACGCGCGAGCCACTGCGCTTTCCGGCCAACCGCGCCACGCGCCTGCAGAACCTGGCACGCGGCGACGAGGGCTTTCTGCTGGCCATGGCGTATTCCACGCAGCGCGGCTATGCGCACTCGCACCCCTTCGTGGGCGAGCTGCGCCTGGGCACGGTGGCGGTGGAGATCGTCCCTGAAGAGCTGGGCTTTGCCATCTCCATCGGCGACATGGAAATCACCGAGTGCGAAATGGTCAACCAGTTCGCGGGCAGCAAGCACCAGCCGCCGCAGTTCACCCGTGGCTACGGCCTGGCCTTCGGCCACAGCGAGCGCAAGGCCATGGCCATGAGCCTGGTGGACCGCGCACTGCGCGCCGACGAACTGGGCGAGCCGGTGGAGTCGCCCGCGCAGATGCAGGAGTTCGTGCTCTCGCACAGCGACAGCCTGGAGGCCTCGGGCTTCGTGCAGCACCTGAAGCTGCCGCACTACGTGGACTTCCAGTCCGAGCTGGAACTGGTGCGCCGCATGCGCGCCGCCGCGGCGGCCAACCCCTTTGACGAAACCACCTTGGGAGACGACGCATGAACGCGCCCCACGAGCCCGCGCTGATGGGCCTGCCCGCCGATGCCGCGCCCACCGACGGCCATTTCAACTTCGCCTACCTGGACGAGCGCACCAAGCGCATGATCCGCCGGGCCATCCTCAAGGCCGTGGCCATCCCCGGCTACCAGGTGCCCTTCGGTTCGCGCGAGATGCCGCTGCCCTATGGCTGGGGCACGGGCGGCATCCAGGTCACGGCGGCCATCATCGGGCCGGACGACTGCCTCAAGGTCATCGACCAGGGCTCGGACGACACCGTCAATGCGGTCAACATCCGCCGCTTCTTCGAGCGCACCACGGGCGTGGCCACCACCACGCGCACCACCGAGGCGACGCTGATCCAGACGCGCCACCGCATCCCCGAGACGCCGCTGGCCGAAGGCCAGGTGCTCGTCTACCAGGTGCCAGTGCCCGAGCCCATGCAGCGCCTGGAGCCGCGCGAGACCGAGACGCGCACCCTGCACGGTCTGGCCGAGTACGGACTCATGCATGTCAAGCTCTACGAAGACATCGCGCGCTACGGCCACATCGCCACCACGTACGACTATCCGGTGCTGGTCAACGGCCGCTACGTGATGGCGCCGTCGCCCATCCCCAAGTTCGACAACCCCAAGATGCACATGAACCCGGCGCTGCAGCTCTTCGGCGCAGGCCGCGAAAAGCGCATCTACGCCGTGCCGCCCTACACGCCGGTGGAGAGCCTGGGCTTCGAGGACCACCCCTTCGAGGTGCAGCGCTGGGATTGCGCCTGCGCCCTGTGTGGCGCCACTGACAGCTTCCTCGACGAGGTCATCACCGACGACCAGGGCACGCGCATGCACGTGTGCTCCGATTCGGACTATTGCCAGGAGCGCCAGGCTGCAGCGGTGGCGAGCGCGTCCGAAGGGGCTCCGGCATGAGCACGGTGACCCTGCGCGAGGCCACCGAGGCCGACCTGGACGAAGTGCTGGCCTTGTACCAGGGCATCGAGGACAGCCCCGAGCAGGTGCTCAGCCTGGCCGAGGCCAGGGCCCTGCTCGCTCAGTTCCGCGCCTACCCGAGTTACCGCCTCTGGGTGGCCTGCGAGAGCGCCGAACCCGGTGCCGATGTGGTCGGCACCTATGCGCTGCTGGTGATGCACAACCTGGCCCACCGGGGGGCCCCCTCGGCCGTGGTCGAGGACGTGGTGGTTGCCGCCGACCGCAAGGGCCAGGGCATTGGCCGCCAGATGATGGCCCACGCCGTGCAGCAGGCGCGCGAGGCCGGTTGCTACAAGCTGGCCCTGTCGTCCCACCGCAAGCGCGCCGATGCGCATGCCTTCTATGAATCCCTGGGCTTTGCGCAGCACGGCCTCAGTTTCTCGATCGAGCCTTGACATGGACGCCACCCTTTCATCCCCCACCCCCCTGCTCAGCGTGCGCGGCATCAGCAAGCGCTACGGCCAGCGCGTGGCGCTGCAGGACGCCTCGTTCGACCTGTGGCCCGGCGAGGTGCTGGCCGTGGTCGGCGAGTCCGGCTCGGGCAAGTCCACCCTGCTCAACGCCGTGGCCGCACGCAGCCGGCCCGATGCAGGCAGTGTGCAGTTCCAGGGCCGCGATGGCAGCCTGCAGGACGTGCTCGGCATGAGCGAGGCGCAGCAGCGCCTGCTGGCCCGCACCGACTGGGGCTTCGTGCACCAGAACGCGGCCGACGGCCTGCGCATGGATGTGTCGGCCGGCGCCAACGTGGGCGAGCGCCTCATGGGCCTGGGCGAGCGCCACTACGGCCGCCTGCGCGCCACCGCCACCGAATGGCTGCAGCGCGTGGAGATCGATGCCAGCCGCATCGACGACGCGCCGCGCGCTTTCTCCGGCGGCATGCGCCAGCGCCTGCAGATCGCGCGCAACCTGGTCACCCAGCCGCGCCTGGTGTTCATGGACGAACCCACGTCGGGGCTCGACGTGTCCGTGCAGGCGCGCCTCCTGGACCTGCTGCGCCAGCTCACGCGGCAGATGCAGCTGGCGGCCATCGTCGTCACCCATGACCTGGCCGTCGCCCGCCTGCTGGCGCACCGCATGGTGGTGATGCAGCGCGGCCGCGTGGTCGAGTCGGGCCTGACCGACCAGGTGCTCGACGACCCCCAGCACCCCTACACCCAGCTCCTCGTTTCCTCGGTACTGCAACCATGATGATGAACACCCACCCCCCCATCCTGGAGCTCAAGGGCGTGGCCAAGCGCTTCACCCTGCACCACCAGAACGGCATCGAGCTGCCCGTGCTCGGCAATGTGGACCTGACCGTCGGCGCGGGTGAATGCGTGGTGCTCGACGGCCCCTCGGGCATGGGCAAAAGCACGCTGCTGAAAATGATCTACGCCAACTACCGCGCCAACGCGGGCAGCATCACCGTGCAGCCCGCCAGCGGCCCGGCGGTGGACGTGACCCAGGCCAATCCGCGCGCCCTGGTGCAGCTGCGCCGCGACACGGTGGGCTACGTGAGCCAGTTCCTGCGCGTGATACCCCGTGTGAGCGCGCTCGACGTGGTGGCCGAACCCCTGGCCGAAGACGCGGGCGACGACGCCCACGCACTGGAAGCCGCGCGCGAGACCGCGCGCCAGTGGCTCACCCGCCTGAACATTCCCGAGCGCCTGTGGCACCTGCCGCCCGCCACCTTCTCGGGCGGCGAGCAGCAGCGCATCAACATCGCGCGCAACATGATCAAGCCCAAGCCCTTGCTGCTGCTCGATGAGCCCACGGCGTCGCTCGACGCGGCCAACACCGACACGGTGATCGCCCTGGTCCGCGAGGCGGTGGAGCGCGGCGTCGCGCTGGTCGGCATCTTCCACGATGCGCATGTGGGCGCCGCCGTCGCCACGCGCCGCGTGAACGTGGGTGACTTCCGCGGGGTGGCAGCATGAGCGCTGCTGCCGTCTTTCACAACGCCCGCATGGTGCTGCCCGGCGAGGTGGTGCAGGGCTCGCTCTCGGTGCAGGGCGGGCGCATAGCCGCCCTGGCCTCGGGCGGCACCGCCGCGCTGCAGGGCATCGACCTGGGCGGCGACTACCTGCTGCCCGGCCTGGTGGAGGTGCACACCGACAACTTCGAGCGCCACCTGATGCCGCGCCCCAAGGTGCAGTGGGCCGAGATGCCGGCGCTGCTGGCACACGACGCCGAGATCGCCGCCGCCGGCATCACCACCGTGCTCGACGCGCTGGGCGTGGGCGAGGCCGACGTGGACAGCCTGCGCGGCAGCGCCTGGAACCGCGTGCTCGACACCATCGACACCTGCACCGAGCGCAACCTGCTGCGCGCCGACCACCACCTGCATGTGCGCTGCGAACTGCCCGCGCCCAACACCATCGACCTGTTCGGCCCCTTCCACGGCCACCCGCGCCTGTCGCTGATCTCGCTGATGGACCACACCCCCGGCCAGCGCCAGTGGGAGAACATCGAGCAGGCACGCACCTACTACACCGGCAAGAAGGGCTGGAGCAGCGAGAAGTTCGAGCGCCAGGTGCAGCATGCCGCCACCCTGCAGGCGCAGTACGCCGAGCCGCACCGTGCCTACTTCGTGGACTACTGCCGCACGCACGGCATCGCGCTGGCCAGCCACGACGACACCACGGTGGCGCATGTGGAGCAGGCCCATGCCGAGGGTGCTGGCATGTCCGAGTTCCCGACCACGCTGGCGGCGGCCCAGGCTGCGCGCGAGCGCGGCCTGCTCACCGTCATGGGCGGGCCCAACGTGGTGCGCGGCGGCTCGCACTCGGGCAATGTGGCGGCGGCCGACCTGGCGCGCCAGGGCCTGCTGGACATCCTATCGTCCGACTACGTGCCCGGCAGCCTGCTGAGTGCCGTGATGCGCCTGGTGCACGACGGCATCCTCACGCTGCCCGAGGCCGTGGCCACCGTCACGCGCAACCCGGCACGCGCTTCGGGCATGCCGGACCGGGGCGAGTTGTCGCCTGGCCTGCGTGCCGACCTGGTCCAGGTGCACATGGCCGAGTTGCCCGACGGATCGCAGCAGGCCGTGGTGCGCGGCGTCTGGCGCGAAGGGCAGCGCGTGCTCTGAACGCAGCCCGACATGCAAATTTCCCGCAACTGTCAAAGCACTGTCACAGCCATCTTCCACACTGCACTTGTATAGACGACTTGGAATCTGCCATGCCCATCGCCCTGCGTATCGAACAACTGAACAAGCACTTCGCCAACGGCAAGCACGCGCTGCGCGACATCGATCTCACGGTGCATGCCGGCGAGATGGTGGCGCTGATCGGCGCCTCGGGATCGGGCAAGTCCACGCTGCTGCGCCATGTGGCCGGCCTCGTGGTGGCCGATGGCGACAGCCGCTCGCTGATCGAGGTCGATGGCCGCTGCGTGCAGCAGGGCGGTCGCATCCACCGCGACATCCGCAAGGTGCGCTCGCAGGTGGGCTTCGTGTTCCAGCAATTCAACCTGGTCGACCGCTTGCCCGTGATGATGAACGTGCTGGTGGGCATGCTGCACCGCACGCCGAAGTGGCGCGGCTGGCTGCGCGTGTTCCGCCCGCACGAGCGTGCCCTGGCACTCGAGGCCCTGGCCCGCGTGGGCATTGCCGACTGCCATGCGCAGCGTGCCTCCACCCTCTCGGGCGGGCAGCAGCAGCGCGCCGCCATTGCGCGCACCCTGGTGCAGGGCGCCAAGGTGGTGCTGGCCGACGAACCCATCGCTTCGCTGGACCCCGAATCCTCGCGCAAGGTCATGGACATCCTGGCGCGCATCAACCGCGAGGACGGCAGCACCGTCGTCGTCTCGCTGCACCAGGTGGACGTGGCCATCAAGTACTGCCCCCGCGTGGTCGCGCTGCACCAGGGCCGCGTGGTGTACGACGGCCCCTCGGCCGCCCTCACACCGGCGCTGCTGCGCGAGCTCTATGGCGTGCAGGCCGATGAAATCCTGGCCGGCGCCTTGCCGCTGGCCGCAGTCCCCACACCCGCGCAGCAGCCAGCTGCCGGCTGGGCGCAGCAGCCCCTGGCCCAGGCCGCCTGAGGCGCATCCGCTTTCCCCCTCCGCTTTCGCTTTCCTTCCAACCGCTTTCACCCTTCAGGAGCCATCCATGATCAAGAAACTGTGCACAGCCCTGGCCCTCGGCCTGGGCATGACCACGGGCGCCTTCGCCCAGGACATCAACTTCGGCATCATCTCGACCGAGGCCACGCAGAACCTCAAGGCCGACTGGCAGCCCCTGCTGGACGACATGGCCAAGCAGACGGGCCTGAAGGTCCGCGCCTTTTTCGCCCCGGACTATGCCGGCATCATCGAAGGCATGCGTTTCAACAAGGTGCAGGTGGCCTGGCTGGGCAACAAGTCGGCCATGGAAGCCGTGGACCGTGCCAACGCCGAAGTGTTCGCGCAGATGGTGAACGCCGACGGCACCCAGGGCTACTACTCGCACCTCATCGTGCACAAGGACAGCCCCCTGGCCACGCTGGACGACGTGCTCAAGAACGGCAAGTCGCTGAGCTTCGGCAATGGCGACCCCAACTCCACCTCGGGCTTCCTGGTGCCCGGCTACTACGCCTTTGCCCAGAACAAGATCGACGCCAAGACCCATTTCAAGGTCGTGCGCAGCGCCAACCATGAGACCAACGCCCTGGCCGTGGCCAACAAGCAGGTCGACGTGGCCACCAACAACAGCGAAAACCTCGACAAGATCAAGGACCGCCAGCCTGAGAAGTTCAAGGACATCAAGATCGTCTGGACCTCGCCGCTGATCGCGCTCGACCCGCTGGTCATGCACAAGGAACTGCCCGAGGCCACCAAGACCAGCCTCAAGAACTTCTTCTACAACTACGCCAAGACCGATGCGCGCGAGAAGGAGATCGTCATGAAGATCTCCAAGCTCTCGGGCTTCAAGCCGTCGACCAACGCGCAGCTCATGCCCATCCGCCAGCTCGACCTGTTCGGCAAGCGCAACAAGATCGAGGCCGACGCCACCCTGGCCGATGGCGACAAGAAGACCCGCCTGGCCGAGATCGACCAGCAACTGGCCTCCCTGAAGTAAACAAGTAAGCAAACACGCAACGCGTCCGGCCAGCCCTCACCATGTCTTCTGCACTGACCCCCTCGCTCGCGACCCTGGCGAGCACCACTGCGCCCAAGCGCAGCCTCGCCTGGTACCTGTCCTGGGGCATCCTGCTGCTGGTGTTGGCCGCGTCCTGGGAGGGCGCCGACATGCGCCCGCTCGATCTCATCAAGGACTCGGGCAACATGGCCCGGTACGCGTCCGAGTTCTTCCCGCCCAACTTTGGGCAGTGGCAGATCTACGTGCAGGAGATGCTGGTCACCCTGCAGATCGCGCTGTGGGGCACGGCGCTCGCGGTGGTCACCGCCGTGCCGCTGGCACTGCTGGCCTCGTCCAACATCGCGCCCTGGTGGGTGAACCAGCCGGTGCGCCGCGTGCTCGACGCCTGCCGCGCCATCAACGAGATGGTGTTCGCCATGCTCTTCGTGGTGGCCGTGGGCCTGGGCCCGTTCGCCGGCGTGCTGGCGCTGTGGATCCACACCACGGGCACGCTGGCCAAGCTGTTCTCCGAAGCCGTGGAGGCCATCGACCCGCAGCCCGTGGAGGGCATCCGCTCCACGGGGGCGAGCGCCCTGCACGAGATCATCTATGGCGTGATCCCGCAGGTGATCCCGCTGTGGATCTCCTACACGCTCTACCGCTTCGAAGCCAATGTGCGCTCGGCCTCGGTGGTTGGCATGGTGGGGGCCGGTGGCATCGGCGTGGTGCTGTGGGAGATCATCCGCGGCTTCCAGTACGCCGAGACCTGCGCCGTGATGCTCATCATCGTGGTGACTGTGAGTCTGATCGACCTGGTCTCCGCCCGCATTCGCAAGACCATGATCTGAGGCTTCCCACCATGGCACTGACCCAGCACGACATCGCCCTGCTGCTCACCGAGCGCGGCCAGAAGCAGTACGGCCGCGAGGCCGTGAGCCAGCTCGACCATGCGCTGCAATGCGCCCACCTGGCCGAGGAAGCCGGTGAGACTCCCGCTACCGTCGTCGCGGCCCTGTTGCACGACCTGGGCCACCTGCTGGCGCCCGCCGCGGCCGAGCACGAGGCCCGTGCACCGCGCCACGACGACCTGCACCAGTACGTGGCCCTGCCGTTCCTGCGCGGCGTGCTGCCCGAGGCGGTGCTGGAGCCCATCCGCATGCACGTCGACGCCAAGCGCTACCTGTGCGCGGTGGATACCGGCTACTGGGCCTCGCTCTCACCCGCGTCGCAGCACAGCCTGGAGCTGCAGGGCGGCGCCTACGGCCTGGTCGAATGCGCCCGGTTTGCCGAGCAGGCCTTTGCGCAGGAGGCCATCCGCCTGCGCCGCTACGACGACCTGGCCAAGGTGCCCGGCCGCGCCACGCCGCCGCTGCCGCACTACCTGGCGCTGATGGAGCGCGTGGCCTCTGCGGAGTGAGCAACGAAGGCGACGGGTGCCTTCTACGGATTTGCATTCGGCCGTATAACTAGGCGGGGAGCCGCAGACAGTGCTTTGGCACGGCAAGGCGAACCAACGACATTAGACGGTTGAAGGCAAATCCGTATCAGCGGAATTCCGGAATGTCGGGCACCGATCCCCACATGCAGAACGACGTGGGGTGGAACGGGAACTGGCGCGGCGGCGCATCCGGGTCGGTGACCATGCGCACGCCGCTCGAAAACTCGTAGACCATGCCGTCCGGCCCTTCGAAGTAGAGAAACATTGCGCCCGAGGTCGGGTGCTTGCCCGGGCCGAACACCACGCGCACGCCGCGCGATTGCAGCAGATACCAGGCGCGCATCAGGTCGTCGATCGACGCCACCTGGTGGTTGATGTGCTGCACGCCTGCGTAGGCCGACGGAAACAGCGCGATCTTGTGGTGCACCTCGTCGATGCGCAGCAAGGGGGCGGCGCCGATGCGGTCGCTGACCTTGGCGCTGAGCACCGTGGTCCAAAAGCGCTCGTCGCGCGCCGGGTCGGTGCTACGCAGCCCCACGTGCGAAAAACCGGTGTTGCCCGTGTCGCGCGTCGGAAAGAAGCGCACCCCGCTGTGGAAGGGCGCGACCGCCAATTCGATGGCGTTGCCGCTCGGGTCCTTGAAGCCGATGAAGGCCTGCACGCGGCGCTGCTCGCACTCATCGGCCCGGCCCTCGCGCACCGCATGGCCCAGGCGTTCGAGCTCGGCGGCGGCGGATTGCAGCGCGTCCATGGACGCGACCTCGAAACCGGTGGTGTGGTCCGCAGGGTCGCCGTCGAAGTACACCAGCGTCTGCTCGCGCGCATCGCTGCGAAAGCCCACCGCCCTGCCCTGCCGGGGCGGCCCGTAGCGCTGCCCTTCGCGCAGGCCCAGGATGTCGCTGGCGTAGCGGCAGGCGCCATCGAGGTCACGCGTGCCCAGGCGCACGTAGCTGATGTCCTTGAGTGCAATCATTGTCGTTCTGTCTCCGTCATTCTTGTGCCAACCAGTGCGTTGCTAGTCGAGCTTCAACTTGGCATCGGCGATCACGCGGCTCCACAGCTGGGTCTCCCGGCCAATGTACTCGCCGAACCCGTCGGGCGTCTGGTCGAAGCGGTTGTAGCCCAGCGTGCGGTAACGGTCGGTGAGGTCCGGTGTGGCCAGGATCTCGGTGATGTCCGCCGCGATCTTCTCGCGCAGGGGTTTGGGCGTGTTGCGTGGCGCGAACAGGCCGAACCAGGCGTTGGCCACGAAGGCCTTGGCCTGTGCCGAGGCGGCCATGCCGGGCACCCCGGGCGCAAACGGTGAGGGCTGCGGCGCCGCCACGCCCACGAAGCGGATGCGGCCCGACTTCTCCATGGGCCCGGCGCTGGCGATGCTGCCCAGCGCCCACTGCACCTCGCCGGTGGCCACGGCCGCGAACAGCTGCGGGATCTCCTTGTAGGGTACATGGGTCATGCGCGTGTTGGTGGCGGCCAGCAGGCGCAGCGCGCCCAGGTGGCCGGGGCTGCCCAGCCCCCACGAGCCGTAGGTGACGCGCTCCGGCGCGGCCTGGGCGGCCTGCACGATGTCGTCGATGGACTTGAACGGGCTGTCCTTGGCCACGGCGACGAAGAAGTCGGTCTGCAGCGTGGGGCGGATCGGGGCGAAGTCGCGCTGCGGGTCGTAGGGCAGGCGGCTGTACAGGTGCACGTTGGAGGTCAGCATGCTGCTGTCCAGGTGGATCAGCTCATGGCCGTCCGATGCGGCGCTGCGCGTCGCGTTGAAGGCCACCACGCCGTTGCCACCGGGCTTGTTGTCGACGATGACCGGCTGGCCCCAGCGGCGCGACAGTTGCTCGGCCACCAGGCGCAGCGAAACATCGGGCCCGCTGCCGGTGGAGGCTGCGGTGGTGATCTTGATGGGCTTGGAAGGCCAGGTGTTCGCCATCGATGGCGTGGCGTGCAGCCAGGCGGCGGTGCTGCCGGCGCCCAGCACCAGGGCCTGGCGGCGGGACAAGGGGGAAGAGGGGGCCTGGGTTGGGCTGGCGCCGCAAAGGGGTTTCATGGATCGGTTTCCTTGTGTGTGCGCCGGGACATGTGAGGGCGCCTTACTTTTGTACTGGTGCACTGCCCTGCTGAACAGAGGCAACACCAGCAAAACCGATTGAAAAGCCGCTTAAATCGTGCCCTGGTCCGCGTATTTTGTGAACAGCTTCAAGAATGCTTCAGCGGCCATTGAAAATGGCCGTGCGCGGGTGCACAGCGCGACGATTTCACGCGTCACCACGGGGTCGGTCAGCGGCACCGAGACCACGCGCTGCCCGTCGACCCGCGACAGGCTGTAGGCCGGCAGCACCGAGACCCCGAGGCCCGCCGCCACGAGTCCTACGGCGGTCTGGATGTTGGCCACCTCGAACGCGGGCTTCAGGCGCAGCGTGAGCTGGCCCAGGGTCTGGTCGGCCAGCCGGCGCAGGCCCGTGTTCGAGGTCAGCAGGATCAGGCTCTGGTCCGTGAGGTCGCCCCAGCTCGCTTCGCGGCGCTCGGCCAGCGGGTGATCGGGGCTGCAGGCCAGCACCAGCGTGTCCTTGTAGAGCACCTGCGAGACCAGGTCCGTCGAGGCCAGGTCGGCGGTGCAGATGCCGAAGTCCGACTTGCCCTCGCGCACGTGCGCCACGACCTGTTCCACGGGTGCATCCACCAGGGTCACCGTGACGTTGGGGAAATGCTCGCGAAAGCGCGCAATGACCTCGGGCACCAGGCTGGCCGCCAGCAGCGGCGAGGTCACGACCGAGAGCCGCTCGCTCTTGCGCCGCTTGCTTTCCTGCAGCGTCTGCAGGCCCGAGTCGAGTGCAAAGAACACGTCGCGCACCGTGGGCAGGAACTGGCGGCCGGCCTCGGTCAGCTCGATGCGGCGCGTGGTGCGCTCGAACAGGCGCACGCCGAGTTCTTCCTCCAGCGTGCGCACGAGCATCGACAGCGCCGATATCGTCAGGTGCATGCGTGCCGCAGCCCGGGTCATGGTGCCTTCATGCGCCACGAGCCAGAAGGCGCGCAGCTGGCGCAGGCTGAGGTTGGAGGGGTTGTCCAGAAGATCCATGGCGCGATTGTGTCGGCAAACTTCAAAGTCCTTCAAAATTATGCGATTGCCCGGCGAGGGGTGCCTCGGTCTAATCCGATCCATGCTGAACCAGGCCTTTACCCCCCTTCGCCGCGAAGACACCGCCCTGCTCACGGGCCGTGGGCAGTACACCGGCGACGTGGTGGCCGAAGGCGTGCTGCATGCGGTGTTCGTGCGCTCACCCTCGCCGCACGGCCGGTTGCGGTCCATCGCGACCGGCGCGGCCGAGCAGTCCGACGGTGTCGTGGCGGTGCTTACGGCCGCATCCCTGCTGGCCCCGTCGGATGCCGGCCGCGTGGTCCACATGCCCCCGCCCAACGCGCTGCTGCCCGTGGCCAGCGTTCCTCGCATCGGGCCGCTGGCGCGCGGCGAGGTGGTCTATGTCGGCCAGCCCGTGGCGCTGGTGCTCGCCCGTTCGCTGGCCCAGGCGCAGCAGGCTGCGGCGTGCGTGCAACTGGACATCGAACCGCTGGCACCCGTGCTGGATTTCGATGCTGCGAGCCCTGTGACCGAGGTGGCGCACCACTTCGAAGCCTCGGGCAGCCATGCTGCCGTGGCCTGCGAGGTCCATGCCGCGCTGGAGGTGCCGCGCGTGCTGGCCCTGTCGATGGAGCCGCGCGGCATGCTCGCGCACTGGCATGGCGATGCCGATGCGGCAACAACCCGCCTCACGGTCCACCTGGGCACGCAGTCGCCGACCCGGGCGCAGGCCGACATCGCCGCCGCGCTCGGCTGGGACGAAGCGCGCGTGCGCGTCATCACCGGCAACGTGGGCGGTGCGTTCGGCGCCAGGTCTTCGCTGTGCCCTGAGGACATTGCCATCCCCCTGGCCGCGCGGCGGCTGGGTGCCTCGGTGCGCTGGATATCGACGCGCTCGGACGAATTCACTTCCGGCATGCATGGCCGCGGTGCGCGCCTGGCGGGCCGGCTGTCCGTCACGGCGCAAGGGCGCTTTGCTGCGCTGCAGGCCGAGCTGCATTTCACGCTCGGTGCCTGGTTGCCGTTCTCGGCCGTCGTGCCGCTGCGCAACACGGCGCGCATCCTGCCCGGGCCCTACCGCGTGGCGCGGCTCGATGTGCAGGGCCGTGCCGGCCTGGCGCACACGGCACCGGTCACGATCTACCGCGGCGCGGGCCGGCCCGAGGCCGCACTGCTGATGGAGACCCTGGTCGAACAGGCGGCGCGCGCGGCGGGCATCGACCCCGTGGAACTGCGCCGGCGCAACCTGGTGGAGGCGGCGGACATGCCCTACACCACGCCCACCGGCGAGGTGTTCGACAGCGGCGACTACCGGCGTGCGCTGGAGCTGGCCTGCGAGCGCTTCGGCTACGAGGCGCAGCGTGAATTGCAGCGCCAGCGCCGCGCCGATGGCGAGGTGGTGGGCATCGGCCTGGCGCTCTACGTCGAGCCCTGCGGCGTGGGCTGGGAATCGGCGCGCGTGGACTGGCACGCAGACGGCCGCGTGACCGTGGCCACGGGGTCGCCAGCCCAGGGCCAGGGCCATGGCACTACCTATGCGCGCATCGCTGGCGAAGCGCTGGGCCTGGCCGAAGAGGCCATCACCGTGGTCTACGGCGACACGGCCCTGTGCCCCCCGGGCGTGGGCGCACTGGCCAGCCGCAGCACGGCCATCGCAGGCAGCGCCATCGTGCAGGCCTGCCGCGACCTCCTGGCGCGGCGCGCGGCGGGCGAGGCGCTGCCCTTGTCTTCGGAGGGCCGCTTCACCGCCGGTGAGGCCTGGAGCTACGGCTGCGTGATCGCGCGCATGGCGGTCGACCGCGACACCGGCCGCCCCACCATCGAGCAGATCACATGGGCCGACGACGCCGGCCACATCGTCCACCCCACGCTGGCCAAGGGCCAGTTGATCGGCGGGCTGGCCCAGGGCCTGGGCCAGGCCATGCTGGAGCGCCTGGTCTACGACGGCGCCGGCCAACTCGTGACCGGCTCGCTGATGGACTACGCCGCACCGCGCGCCGACGACATGCCGCCCTTCATCGACATCGAGAGCTTTGCCACGCCCAGCCCGCACAACCTGCTGGGCGCCAAGGGCGTGGGCGAGGCCGGCTGCATCGGCGTGCCGGCCGCGCTGATGAACGCGGCGCGCGATGCGCTGGCGCCACTGGGCGAATGCGCGCTGCAGTTTCCCCTCACCTCCGAACAGTTCTGGCGCGCGATGAGCGGCCAGGCTGCCTGAACCGAACCCATGTCTTGAAAGGAAAAACACCATGGACTACAAGAAATCAGAAGCCAAGGAATACGCCCGCGAACATTTCGTCGGCGTCTGGGCGGCCAACCTCACCCCCTTCGACGAGGCACTGCGCATCGACGAGAAGGCGCTGCGCCAGAACATGGACCACTGGATCCGCGACCTCAAGCTCGGCGGCCTGTTCATCGCGGGCAAGCAGGCCGAGTTCTTCGCCATGTCGGTCGAGGAGCGCAAGCGCCTCATCACCCTGTCGGTCGAGGCCGCGCAGGCCGCGGGCGACCGAGGCGGCATCGGCCGCTGCGGCATCATCACCTCGTGCTCGGACACCAACCTCGACGTGGTGCTCGACCTGGCGCGCCATTCGGCCAACGCGGGCGCCGACTACGTGATCGTGCACAGCCCGGTGCTGCACTTCGGCGCCGACACCGAAGAGACCATCTACGAGTACTACCGCTACCTCTCGGAGCAACTGGACATCGGCATCGCCATGTGGAACCACCCCGACTGCGGCTACACCATGAGCCCCGAGCTGTGCAACCGCATCGCCGACCTGCCCAACATCGTGGCCATCAAGTACAGCGCCGACCGCGCCCGCTACAAGCGCCTGACCGAACTGGCCGGCCACAAGATCCAGGTGAGCAACCCCTCCGAGGAGGATTGGCTGGAGAACATCATCGAACTCAACTGGAAGCTCTACCTGTGCTCGACACCGCCCTTCCTGCTGCAGACCAAGGTGGACCAGCGCATGAACGAGTACACCCGGCTCGCGTTTGCCGGCCAGCACGCCGAGGCGCGCAAGGTGCGCGACAGCCTGGAGCCGGTGCGCACCGCGTTCCGCGCCAGCAAGCCCGCCGGCAAGCCGCAGGCGCACGGCAAGGCCTGGCAGGAGCTGCTGGGCCAGCATGGCGGCCCGGTGCGCCGGCCGCTGCTGAACATGACCGACGCCGAGATGGCCGCCACGCGCGAAGCCTTTGCGGGCTGTGGCCTGCGCCTGGCCTGATGCGCGCACCCGAATGAGCCAGAGCATGCCGATCCAGCTGCAGGTCAATGGCAGCGCATGCAGCGTGCAGGTCGATTCCAACACCCTGCTGGTCGACTGCCTGCGTGGGCCGCTGGGCCTGCGCGGCACGCACCAGGGCTGCGACACGGCCCAGTGCGGCGCCTGCACGGTGCAGGTGGATGGTCGGGCCGTGAAGTCGTGCAACGTGCTGGCCCTGCAGGTGCAGGGCAGGGCGGTGCGCACGGTCGAGGGCCTGGCCCCCGCGCCTGACCAATTGCACCCGATGCAGCAGGCCTTCAGCCGGCACCACGCGTTGCAGTGCGGCTTTTGCACGCCGGGCTTTCTGATGCGCGCGGTGGCCATGGCCGACGAGCCCGAGGCTGCTGGCGAATCCATCGACCCGCACTGGGTGCGCCATGCCCTGGGTGGCAACCTGTGCCGCTGCACGGGCTATGAAGGCATCGTGAAGGCGGTCTGCGAAGGACTCACTGCCATGCGCGGAGCGGAGCCGGCATGAACGCACTGGACTTTGAGCGCCCCACCTCGCTGGCCGAGGCGCTGGCGCTGATGACCCCCACGCCGGAAGGCAGCCAGGCCTGGCTCGCGGGCGGCCAATCCCTGCTGGCCGCGATGAAGCTGGGCATGGCCACGCCATCGCTGCTGGTCGACCTGCAGGACGTGCCGGGCCTGCGCGACATCCGTGTGGAAACCGGGCCGGACGGCGCGCCTGCGCTCTGGATCGGCGCCATGGCCACACACGCCAGCGTCGCGGCCAGCGCCACCGTGCGTGGCTTTGCGCCCGGCCTGGCGGCCCTGGCCGGCGGCATTGCCGATGCGCAGGTGCGCAACATGGGCACCCTCGGCGGCTCGCTCGCACACAACGATCCTGCGGCCTGCTGGCCAGCGGGCGTGCTGGCAGCGGGTGCCACCATCGTCACCTCGCGGCGCGAGATCGCGGCCGATGCCTACTTCCAGGGCCTGTACACCACGGCGCTGGAACCGGGCGAGCTGATCGTCGGCGTGCGCTTTCCTCAGATGGCGGGCCTGCACTACCTCAAGTTCGAGCAACCGGCCTCGCGCTTTGCGCTGGTCGGCGTGGCCGTGGCACATACCGGGGCGGGCCAGGTGCGCGTGGCCGTGACCGGGCTGGGCGTGGGCGTCACGCGCTGGCCCGATGCCGAAAAGGCGCTCAGCGGCCAACTCGGCCTGGTAGCCCTGTCTGCCGTCGCACCCGATAGCCTCACGGCGCTGGGCGACCTGCATGCCTCGGCCGGCTACCGCTGCCACCTGGCGGGTGTGCTCGCCCGGCGCTGCGTAGCCGCCCTCACGGGCGAGGCGCAGCCGCGCCATGCGCCACTGGCACCACTGGCTGACCAGCAGGCGCCGGCAACGTCAGACAGCGAAGCAGCGCCCAAGGATGGCTTCGGTGGCCGGCAGTTGCTGGCGGCACCGCCGGCCCAGGTCTGGCAGGCCATCCTCGATGCACAGAACCTGCAGGCCAGCATCCCTGGCTGCGAGGCGCTGGCTCAGCGCAGCCCCACGGACTACGAGGCCACGGTCAAGGTCGGCCTGGGCCCGCTGTCGGTGCGCTTCAAGAGCGATGTGACGCTGCACGACCTGCAGCCGCCCCGGTCGCTGACCATGGTCTTCGTCGGCCAGGCGGGCGCCCTGGGCAGCGGCCAGGGCAGGGCGCGGGTGCGCTTTACGCCCACGGCCGATGGTGGCACGCTGCTGCACTGGTGGGTGCAGGTGCAGCTCAGCGGGCGCCTGGCGCAGTTCGGCAACCGGCTGGTCGAGGCCAGCTCGCGCAAGCTCAGCGAAGAGTTCTTCGCGCGTTTCGGCCGGGTGCTGGGCGTGCCCGCCGATCGCCCGCCTCCCCTTTCCCCGTGGCACAGGCTGCAGCGCCTGCTGGCACGCTGGATTTCCCTGTTTCGAAAGTGAGTGTCCCCATGCCCTACCAACCGGCCGAGCTGGCCTACGACCACTACAGCCAACCCCTGAACTTCCAGCACTGGCTCGATGCCCACAGCGCGCGCCTGCAACCGCCCGTGGGCAACCAGCAGATCTGGCAGAACGCCGACCTGGTCTGCACCGTGGTGGGCGGCCCCAACGAGCGCACCGACTTCCACGACGACCCCTACGAGGAATACTTCCACCAGTTCAAGGGCAACGCCTCGCTGCTGATCGCCGACCGCGGCAAGTTCGAGCGCGTGCACCTGCGCGAGGGCGACATCTTCCTGTTGCCCGCCCACGTGCGCCACTCGCCCCAGCGCCCCGAGCCAGGCAGCCTGTGCACGGTGGTGGAGCGCAACCGGCCCGTGGGCTCCATCGACGCCTTCGAGTGGTACTGCGCGGCCTGCGGTGGTCTGGTGGTGCGCAGCGAGTTGCAGCTGCAAAGCATCGTCGAAGACCTGCCGCGCACCTACACCGCGTTCTACGATTGCGCACCGGCCGAGCGCACCTGCGCGCACTGCGGCGAGGTGCACCCGGGCCGTGACTGGCGCCGCTGGCATGCGCGCTGTGGGGAACATTTCCCCGGCACCGCCGCATGACAGGGCACCGCACACCGCTGCGGCTTGCCGTGGTCGGCTTTGGGGCCATCGGCCAAGCCCTGGCGCAGGAACTGGCGGGCGATGGCCGTGTGCACCTGGCGCAGGTCATCGTGTCCCCGGCGTCCCTCGCGGCCGCCCAGGTGGCCTGCGTGGCGCTTGCGCCGGAGGTGCGCGTGGCCAGCACGCTGGATCTCAGGCCGGGGCAGCGCCCCGATCTGGTGGTCGAATGCGCGGGCCATACCGCGGTGCTGGCCCATGTGGTGCCCGCGCTGCAGGCGGGTGTCCCCTGTGCCATGGCCTCGGTCGGCGCCCTGCACGATGCGGATCTGCTCGCACGGCTGGAGGCGGCGGTCCAGGAGGGTGGCACCCGGCTGCAACTGGTGGCCGGCGCCATCGGCGGTATCGACGCCTTGGCGGCAGCGCGTTTCGGCGGGCTCGACGAGGTGATCTACGTAGGGCGCAAGCCGCCGTTGAGCTGGGCGGGCACGCCGGCCGAGCTGGCGTTCGACCTGGCGCGGCTGGCAGTGCCGCAGGTGGTCTTTCGCGGCAGCGCGCGCCAGGCGGCTGCCCAGTTTCCGAAGAACGCCAACGTCGCCGCCACGGTGTCGCTGGCCGGGCTGGGGCTGGACCGCACCCAGGTGGAGCTGGTGGCCGATCCGGGTGTGGTGCGCAACCTGCACACCGTCATCGCGCGCGGCGCCTTCGGCCGCCTTGAGCTGCAGATGGAGAACCTGCCGTTGGCGGCCAACCCCAAGACCTCGGCGCTGACGGTCTACAGCCTGGTGCGCGCGGTGCGCAATGCCCTGCCGGGCATCGCCATCTGAC
This sequence comes from Acidovorax sp., assembly GCF_034519795.1. Classification (GTDB taxonomy): domain Bacteria; phylum Pseudomonadota; class Gammaproteobacteria; order Burkholderiales; family Burkholderiaceae_C; genus Acidovorax. The sequence goes on along the minus strand of NZ_JAXHOB010000014.1, from coordinate 171,395 downwards.
CTCTCGGCTATCCATAGCGAGCGGCGGATGGAACGGACGTGCCCGAGGCGAGTGCCACCGTGCAAGGGCCGCCCCGCCGCACCGGGGGCGTCCCCCTCCCAGATTGCGAAGCAATATGAGAGAGGGGGAAGGCGCGAAGCGACTCAGGGGGTGCTCTTTTCATTCATCCAGTTCAGGTCCAGCGGGCGGTCCTCGAACTCGGTGTTGAGCACCACGGTGCTGGTGGTTCGGGCCACGCCGGCAATGGCCTTGATCTCGTAGATCACGTCTTCGAGCGCCCGCGCATGCGTGGTGCGTATCTTGGCCAGGAAGTCGTATTCGCCGGCCACGCTGTGCAGCTCTTCCACCTGCGGCATGGCGCGCAAGCGCGGCGCCACGTCGCGGCAGTGGATGCCGCCATCGTTGCGGATGGCGACGAAGGCCGTGAAGTTCAGCCCCACGCGTTCATGGTCCACGCTGATCGAGAAACGGCGGATCACACCCTTGTCCAGCATCTTCTTCACCCGCTCATGCACGGCAGCCGTCGAGAGGCCCACTTCGGCCCCGACGTCGGCGTATGAACGTCGGCCATCGGTGCCCAAGGCAGAAATAATTCTGGCGTCTATCTCATCTGTCTGAATATTTGCTTGCATAAGCGCATGAATTTGGTAAAAATTCCGAAATCCCTGTGATTTCCATAAATTTTCCGGTCAGGTGAAGAATATGCCGACATTTTTCAATGCGCAAGCAGGCAAGCACCGTGTGTGGGCTATCGCCATCGCCTTGTTGCTGGTCTACGTGGTCTGGGGCACGACCTATTTCGCCATCGGCATTGCAGTGCAGACCATGCCGCCGCTGCTGATGAACGCCATCCGCTTCCTCTGTGCGGGCGCCATCATGCTGGCGGTGGCGCTGTGGCAGGGCCATGCCCTGCCCACGGCCGTGCAGTGGTGCAACTCGGCCGTCGTCGGCGGGTGCATGGCGTTCCTGGCGATGAACCTCATGGGCTTTGCGCAGAAGATGGGCATCGGCTCGGGCCTGATGGCCACGGTGGTCACCACCATGCCCATGTGGCTGGCGCTGTGGTCGCGCTGGGGCGGTGAGCGCGTGCCCGCGACCAGCTGGATCGGCCTGGGCCTGGGCGTGGTGGGGGCGCTGCTGCTGGCGATGGAGGGTGACTTCTCGGCCACCTGGCTGGGTGCGCTGCTGGCCTTTGGCGCGCCGCTGTGCTGGAGCATCGGCTCCTACGCATCGCGCCGGCTGTCCTTGCCTGCACCCGCCATGGCCTCGGCAGCGCAATGGTTCACGGGCGGTGCCATGGGCCTGGTGGTGGCGCTGTGCTTCGAGCCGGTCAGTGCACTCGGCCAGGTCAGTGCGAAGTCCTGGGCGGCCTGGGTGTACCTGCTGTTCTTCGGCACGCTGGTGGCGCTCAATGCCTACCTGTGGCTGCTGCAGAACACTTCGGCTGCGCTGGCCGGCAGCTATTCGTTCGTGAACCCGGCCGTGGCCCTGCTGGTGGGTGTGGCGCTGGGCGGCGAGCTGCTCACGGGCTGGGTGTATGCGGCTTTGCCGCTGATCGGCGCGGCGCTGGTGTTCATCCTCTACGGCAAGGCGCTCATGGAACGTTGGGGGCGCCGTGCGCCAGCCGCGCTGGAAAGCGGCGCAGGCCAGGCGGGATAGGGCTTGTTGACAGGCCCGGCGCGCCCTGAGCGGTCATGCGTCGGGCACTACGGCCGTGGCCTCGATCTCGATCTTGGCGCGCTCTTCCATCAGGCCGGCCACCTGCACGCAGGCCATGGCCGGGAAATTCTTGCCCAGCACCTCGCGGTACACCACGCCCAGTTCCTTGAGGCGGGCGTTGTACTCTTTGCGGTCCACCACGTACCAGGTCAGGCGCACCAGGTGCTCGGGGCCGGCGCCGCCGGCTTCGAGCACGGCGCGCACGTTGAGCAGGGTCTGGCGCGTCTGGGCGATGAAGTCATCGCTCTCGAACTGCTGCTCGGCATTCCAGCCGATCTGGCCGCCGGTGAAGATCATCGTGCCGCGCGCGGCCACGCCGTTGGCGTAGCCCTTGGGCGTGACCCAGCCAGGGGGTTGCAAGTGGGTGTTCATGGTGTCGTGTTCGATGGGGGGTTGGCAGCGGCTGCAGCGGCTTCGCGCTGGCGCAGCCGAAAGCGCTGGAGTTTGCCCGTTTCCGTGCGCGGCAGGGTGGTGGCGAATTCCACGAGGCGCGGGTATTTGAAGGGGGCGATGGTGGCCTTCACATGGTCCTGCAAGGCCTTGGCCATGGCGGCGTCGCCCGTGTGGCCGGGCTTGAGCACGCAGAAGGCCTTGACCACCATGCCGCGCTCCTCGTCGGGCACGCCGATCACGGCGCATTCGGCCACGGCCGGGTGGCGCAGCAGGGCGTCTTCCACCTCGGGGCCGCCGACGTTGTAGCCCGCAGTGATGATCATGTCGTCGTCGCGCGCCTGGTAGAAGAAGTAGCCGTCCGCGTCCTGCACGAAGGCGTCGCCCGGGTAGTTCCAGCCGTTCTTCACGTACTTGGCCTGGCGCGGGTCGTCGAGGTAGCGGCAGCCGGTGGGGCCGACCACGGCGAGCTTGCCCACCGTGCCGCGCGGCAGCTCCTTGCCCTGGCCGTCCACCACCCTGGCCTGGTAGCCCGGCACCACCTTGCCGATGGCACCGGGCCGGCTCTCGCCACCGGCGGCCGAGATGAAGATGTGGAACATCTCGGTGGCGCCGATGCCGTCGGTCATGTCGATGCCGGTGGCCTCCTTCCACAGCTGGCGCGTGGCATCGGGCAGAGCCTCGCCTGCGCTCACGCTGGTGCGCAGCGTGGGCAGGCCCAGCTGGCGCGCGAACGGCGCCATCTGGCGGTAGAAGGTGGGGGCGGTGTAGCAGATGGTCACCCCGGCCTCGCGCATCAGGTGCACCATGGTCTCGGGCGTGTAGGGCTGGTCGGGGAAGTAGATGCTGGCGCCGGCCCACATCGGAAAAATCAGCAGCCCGCCCAGGCCGAAGGTGAAGGCCAGCGGCGGCGAGCCGGCCACGATGTCGTCGGGCTGGGCGCGCAGCACATGGCGCGGCCAGGCCTCGCAGGCGGCGAGCACGTCACGGTGCGTGTGCACGGCCGCCTTGGGTGCGCCCGTGGTGCCTGAGGTGAAGGCCATCAGCGCCACGTCGTCGACCGACGTGGGACAGGCCGGCAGGGTGCCCGGCACGACCTGGGCGCGCACCAGCAGGTCGCCCGCATCCGGCGCGGTGTGGAAGGGGATGACGGTGGCGAGCGCCGGGTGCTCCGCCTGGGCCATCTGCAGCTCGGCCAGCAGCCGGCCATCGCACAGCGCCAGCGTGGGCTGGGCCCGCTCGATGATGCTGCCCAGCTCCACCGCGCGCAACAGCGGCATGGTGGCCACCGCCACCAGCCCTGCGTGCACAACACCCAGCCAGGCCAGCGCCATCTCCACCGTGTTGCCGCCGCGCAGCAGCACACGGTTGCCGGGCACCAGGCCATGTTCCTGTGTCAGCAGCTCGGCAATGCGCGCGGCCTCGGTGCGTGCCTCGCGGTAGCTGTAGCTGCGCTGCGGGCCGCGCAACAGGGGGCGGTCGCCATGGCCGGCGCGCTCGGCCTGGTCGAACAGGGCCTGCACCAGGTTGGCCTGGTCGGCGATCTGCAGCTCGGGTGTGTCGTAGTGGAACGCAGGCAGGGCCTCGCGTGCGGGCAGGCGGTCGTGCACGAACTGGTCGGGCTGGGCGCTGGGGTGGGCCATGGAATGATCCTTCCTTGTGGGCTGCGGGTCAGGATGCCTGCAGGGCGGCCTTGCCGATGATGAGCTGCTGCACCTCGGTGGCGCCTTCGTAGATGCGCAGCGAGCGGATGTCGCGGTACAGGCTTTCCACCTTGCTGCCCACCTCCACGCCGCGCCCGCCATGCAGCTGCAGCGCCATGTCGATCACGCGCTGGGCGTTCTCGGTGGCGGTCATCTTCGCCATGGCCGCCTCGGCCGTCACGCGCGCACCGCCGTGTTTTTCGCCCTCGTCGCGCAGCCAGGCAGCGCGGTAGGTCAGCAGCGCGGCGCTGTCCACCAGCGCGGCCATCTCGCCAATGCGCGCCTGCGTGAGCTGGAAGTCCGCCAGCGTCTGGCCGAACATCTTGCGCTGGCGCGCGTGGTGCACGGCCTCGGCCAGGGCCCGGCGGGCCATGCCCAGGGCGGCTGCGGCCACGGACGCGCGGAAGATGTCCAGCGTGCGCATGGCCAGCTTGAAGCCGCCGTTCAGCTCGCCCAGCAGGGCGGTGGCGGGCACCTGGCAGTCCGTGAAGGCCAGCGTGGCCAGCGGGTGCGGTGCCATCACGTGGATGTGCTGCGAAGTGTCGAGGCCCTTGGCCGTGGCATCCACGATGAAGGCGCTGATGCCGCGCGTGCCGCCGTCCGGCGCGGTCTTGGCGAACACGCAGTAAAAGTCGGCGATGCCGCCATTGCTGATCCAGGTCTTGCTGCCGTTGAGGGCGTAGGCGCAGCCGGCTGCCGGCAGCGCCGTGGTGCGCATGGCGCCCACATCCGACCCGGCCTCGGGCTCGCTCAGCGCAAAGGCCGCGATCAACTGGCCGCTGGCCACGCCCTGCAGGTAGTGCGCCTGTTGCGCGGGGCTGCCGGCCAGGGTGATGGCACCGCTGCCCAGGCCCTGCATGGCAAACGCGAAGTCCGCCAAGGGCGAGTGGAAGGCCAGGGTTTCGCGCAGCAGCACCAGCGCGCGCGAGTCCAGCGCGGGCAGGGCGCCGCCGTGCGCGGCCGGCACGCAGTAGCGCAGCCAGCCGCCCGCGCCCAGGCGCTGCACCCAGTCGCGGCAGGCGGCGCGGTCGTCGGTCTCGTCCACGTCCTGGGCCGCAGCCCAGGGCACCAGGCCGCGCGCCAGCGCGCGGTGCACGTCGTCGAAGAAGGGCAGGGCCAGGTGGGCCGTCGAGGGCGCGCAAGGCGCCGGTGGGGTGGCTACGTGCATGGTTCAGTCCCCTTCGAACACGGGTTTCTGCTTGGCCGCAAAGGCCTCGTAGGCGCGGCGAAAGTCCTGCGTCTGCATGCATATCGCCTGGGCCTGGGCCTCGGCTTCGATGGCCTGGTCGATGGTCATCGCCCATTCCTGGGCCAGCATGGTCTTGGTCATGCCATGGGCAAAGGTGGGGCCGCTGGCCAGCGAGCGAGCGGTTTCCTGCACTTCTCGCAGCAGGTCGGCGGCGTCGTACAGGCCGTTGAAGAAGCCCCAGGCCAGGCCTTCCTGTGCGGTCATCGCGCGGCCGGTGAACAGCAGCTCCGAGGCGCGGCCCTGGCCGATGAGGCGCGGCAGCAGCGCGCAGGCGCCCATGTCGGCGCCGGCCAGGCCCACGCGGGTGAAGAGAAATGCCGTCTTGGCCGCCGCCGTGCCGTAGCGCATGTCGCAGGCCAGGGCCATCATGGCGCCCGCACCGGCGCAGATGCCGTCGATGGCGCCCAGGATGGGCTGCGGGCAGGCGCGCATGGCCTTGACCAGGTCGCCCGTCATGCGCGTGAACTCCAGCAGCTCGGGCATGCTCATCGTGGTCAGCGGGCCGATGATCTCGTGCACATCGCCGCCAGAGCAGAAATTGCCGCCCGCGCCGGTGACCACCACGCACTTCACGTCGGTGGCAAAGCGCAGCGCGCAGAAGAAGTCGCGCAGCTCCGCATAGCTCTGGAAGGTGAGCGGGTTCTTGCGCTCGGGCCGGTTCAGCGTGACGGTGCCTACGCCATCGGCAAAGCTCCAGGCGAAATGCTGGGCCGCGTAAGAGGCCTTGGGTTCGAACTGTGCGCGCATGGGGTTGGCCGCGCCGATGTTGTGCTTCATTGCTCTGTCTCCACAGGGTGTTGTTGGGTGTGTTCCTTGACCCTGCCCAGCAGCCGGTGCAGGGTGGCGATGTCGCGCTCGCCCAAAGCGGCAAAGGCCTCGACGATCCACTGCTCGTGCTGGCGCGCCATGTCGTTGAACTGCTGGCGGCCCTGGGGCGTCAGGCGCACGCAGTAGGCGCGGCGGTCGCCCTCCACGTCCACGCGTTCCACCAGGCCTTCGGCCACGAGCTGGTCGGTGATGCCGGTGACGTTGCCGCTCGTGACCATCATGCGGCGCGACAGGTCCTTCATCTTCAGGCCGTCGGGCGCGCGTTCGAGCTGTGCCATCAGATCGAAGCGCGGCAGCGTGGTGTCGAACTGCGCGCGCAGGCCGGCGCGCACCTGCTTTTCGATCAGCTGCGTGCAGGTCAGCATGCGCAGCCACAGGCGCAGGGCCTCGGGGTGCTCGCTCGGCGCGGCGCCGTGCAGACGGGCTTCGAGGTCCATGGCCTAGCCCTCTTCCTCGTTGGAACCGCGCTTTTGCTGCGCTTCCAGCGCGGCCTGCAGCTGCTTTTGCTTGCCGATCTCGCGCAGCATCTGGTCGCGGCCGCTGAGGTACTGCACGGGCCAGTCGGTGTGGGCTGCGGCCACGGGGCTCAACTGGGCCGCGGCGTGCAGCGTCCAGGCCGGGTCGGCCAGGTGCGGGCGGGCAATCGCGCACAGGTCGGCGCGGCCGGCCGCGATGATGCTGTTGGCGTGGTCGGCCTCGGTGATGGCGCCCACGGCCATGGTGGCGATGTCCACCTCGTTGCGGATGCGGTCGGCAAACGGTGTCTGGTACATGCGCCCGTAGACCGGCTTGGCGCTGCGCGTGGTCTGGCCCGAGGAGACATCGATCAGGTCGCAGCCCGCCGCCTTGAACAGGCGCGCAATCTCCACCGCGTCGTCGGGCGTGGTGCCGCCGGGCGCCCAGTCGTGGGCCGAGATGCGCACGCTCATGGGCTTGTCCGCCGGCCACACGGCGCGCAGTGCGGCGAACACTTCGAGCGGGTAGCGGCAGCGGTTGGCCAGGCTGCCACCGTAGTCATCGCTGCGCTGGTTGGTGATGGGGCTGATGAAGCTGGCCAGCAGGTAGCCATGCGCGCAGTGCAGCTCCAGCCAGTCGAAGCCGCAGGCAGCGGCGCGGCGCGCGCTGTCGGTGAAGGCTGCGGTCATCGCATCCATGGTCGCGCGCGTCATGGCCGTGGGGGTCTGGTTCTGGGCGCCATAGGCCAGGGGGCTGGCGGCCAGCAGGGGCCAGTTGCCTTGTTCGAGCGGTTCGTCCGTGCCCTCCCAACCCACGCGGGTGGAGCCCTTGGGGCCGCTGTGGCCCAGTTGCATGCCGATCTTGGCGCTGCTGCTGCCATGCACGAACTGCACGATGCGCGTGAAGGCCGCTTGCTGCGCGTCGTTCCACAGCCCGGTGCAGCCGGGGGTGATGCGGCCCTCGGGCGTGGGGCTGGTCATCTCCACCATCACCATCGCCGCGCCGCCCAGGGCGCGTGCCCCCAGGTGCACCAGCAAAAAGTCCTGCGGCACGCCATCGACCGCGCTGTAGGTGGCCATGGGCGAGACGACGATGCGGTTCTTGAGCGTGAGATCCCGCAATTTGAACGGTGTCAGCATGGGCGGTATGGCCGCCTTGCAGCCCGCCAGCCACGCCTCGTACCCCTCCAGCCACTGCGCATCGCGCAGGCGCAGGTTTTCGTGGCTGATGCGCTGGCTGCGCGTGAGCAGGGAGTAGGCGAACTGCTCCACCTGCATGCCGGTGTAGCGCGTCACGTTCTCGAACCACTCGGTGGAGTTGCGCGCCGCGTTCTGGATCTTGAGCACCTCCACGCTGCGGCGCGCCTCGTAGTGCTGCAGCACCTCGTCGATGGGCAGGCCGGTGGCGAACTCGTTGGCCAGGTCGATGGCGTCTTCGAGCGCCAGCTTGGTGCCGCTGCCGATCGAGAAGTGCGCGGTGTGCGCCGCATCGCCCATGAGCACGATGGGCACGGGCCTGCCGCCGATGGTTTCGCGGTGCACCCAGGTGTTGCAGATCACGCGCGGAAAGCGGATCCAGTTGGCCGAGCCGCGCAGGTGCGTGGCATTGCTGATCAGCGCATTGCCGTCCAGGTACTTGCCGAACAGGCGCTCGCAAAAGGCAATCGCCTCGGGCTGCTCCATCTGGTCCAGGCCATGGGCCTTCCACACCTCTTCAGGGGTTTCCACGATGAAGGTCGAGGTGTCGGCATCGAACTGGTAGGCATGGGCCTGGAACCAGCCATGCTCCGTCTGCTCGAAAGCAAAGGTAAAAGCGTCGAACTTCTTGTGCGTGCCCAGCCACACGAAACGGCACTGGCGCAGGTCGATGTCGGGCTGGTAGGTGGTGGTGTAGCGCGTGCGTATGCGGCTGTTCAGGCCGTCGCTGGCGATCACCAGGTCGGCCCCGTACTTCGCTGCGGCCTCCTGGTCGTCCTGCACATCGGCCTCGAACACCAACTCCACCCCCACCGCGATGCAGCGCTCCTGCAGGATGTTGAGCAGCCGCTTGCGGCCGATGCCGCAAAAACCATGCCCCCCCGAGCGCACGCTGCGGCCCTTGAAGAACACCTCGATATCGTCCCAGTGGTTGAACGCATCGCCGATCTGGCGCGCCGTGGCGGCATCGGCCGCCTGCAGGTTGGCCAGCGTCTGGTCCGACAGCACCACGCCCCAGCCAAAGGTGTCGAACGGGCGGTTGCGCTCCAGCACCGTCACGCGGTGCGCCGGGTTCTGCTGCTTCATGAGCAGGGCGAAGTACAGACCTGCGGGGCCGCCGCCAATGCAAAGGATGTTCATGGGAAAATAGTTTAGGCTTAAACAAATTGCTGTCAATGGGGCCATCCCGGAAAAGCCCTGGGACGGGCTTTGCGCTCCGGGCGGGGTGTTGACGCACTGCAGCACAGAGCCAAGAATGGTCGGCATGAAGCACCTGCTGCATGCTCTGGAAGGGCGGCTGGCTGCGCTGCCCGTGCCGATGGCGGTCCAACTGCCAGCGGGCCGGCAGCTGGGCGCCAGCAAGCCCGCTGTGACCCTGCGGTTTCGCGACCGCATGGCCCTCGTCGCCCTGGCCACGGGCGAGATCGGCAAGGTGGGGGCCGCCATCGTCGAGGGCCGCGTGGCGCTCGAAGGGGGCATGCGCGACCTGATGGCCGCCGCCGCCGGCCTGCTCACCCGCGACCCCGCGCACGGGCAGCAGCACCGCTGGTGGCACCTTGCCCTGGCGCGCGCCCGCTCCATGGCCGTGCACACCCTGGGACATGACGCCCGGCACATCCAGTTCCACTACGACCTGTCCGACGATTTCTATGCCCTGTGGCTGGACGAGTGGCGCGTGTACTCCTGCGCCTACTACCGCGATGCCGCCATGGACCTGGGCCAGGCGCAAGAGGCCAAGCTCGAGCACATCTGCCGCAAGCTGCGCCTGGCACCCGGCGAGCGCTTTCTGGACATCGGTGCCGGCTGGGGCGGCTTGCTGCTGTGGGCGGCCGAGCACTACGGCGTGGACGCCACGGGTATCACCCTCTCGCGCCACCAGCATGCGCATGTGCAGCGCCTCATCGCCGAGCGTGGCCTGCAGGGCCGCGTGCGCATGGAGCTGCGCGACTACCGCGAGCTGCGCCCGCAGCAACCCTTCGACAAGATCGCCTCGGTGGGCATGTTCGAGCATGTGGGCCGCGCACAGATGGGCCGCTATTTCGATACCGTGCACCGTCTGCTGCGCCCGGGTGGCCTGCTGCTCAACCATGGCATCACCACTGGCGCGGTAGACGCCACCCAGATGGGCGCCGGCATGGGCGATTTCATCGAGGAATACATCTTCCCCGGTGGCGAACTGCTGCACGTGAGCGTGGTCCTGGAACACATGGCCCGCGCAGGCCTGGAAATGGTGGACACCGAAAACCTGCGCCCGCACTACGCGCGCACCCTGTGGGCCTGGTCCGACAGGCTGGAGGCGCAACTGCCTGCGGCGCGCGAGGTGCTGGCCGCACAGGCGGGCGGCGGGCAGGGCGATAAGGTGCTCTGTGCGTACCGCCTGTATCTGGCCGGGAGCGCTCTGGGATTCGAGCGCGGCTGGATGGCATTGCACCAGATGCTGGCCATGCGGCCCGATGGGGATATGGCAACGGGCACCATGGCCGGCGCACAATCGGACTACCCGTTCACGCGGGAGTACATCTACAAGAACCAGACGACATCACAGGCAACTGCGACAACCACAGCCAACCCGAGAGACCACCGCACACCATGCTTTACAAATTCAAGTCCAAAGCCGCCGCCGACCTGATCATGCTAGAACCCCAGGGCCGCCAGATCCTGGAGATCATCGGCAAGACCCCGGGAAACAACGGCATCGTGACTGCGGCGCAGATCCCCGGCGCCATCTCCGCGCTGGAGGCGGCCGTCGCTGCCAGCGAGGCCCAGCCTCCCGTGCAGGAGGGCCTGGAGGCCGAGGATGAAGACGATCAAGGCAAGCGGGACGAAACGGTGAAACTGCGCCAGCGCGCGGCGCCGTTCATCGAGATGCTGCGCAAGAGTGCTGCGGAGCAGGCGGACGTGGTCTGGGGGGTATGAACCGCCGCGGCGCTCGGTTGCCATGACAGACAAGAAGGCCCGCTTGCGCGGGCCTTGTGCATTTCGAAAGTCTGTTACTGCCAGACCTGCCGGCAATCGCTCCTCAATGGGGCAGCGCCGCGAGGCTCAGAGGCTGAGAATTTTTTGACCGTGCCCGAGAGGCGCGCCACAACGCCCTGGATCTAGGCGCAAAGCGCCGCCATAGCTCGGGCTATGGCGAGCATTTGCTTTCGACGAGCCTGGGTGTTTTGGCGTGCAAGGCGGGCATGGACGAAAGATTCTCAGCCTCTCAGTCCACCTTGGCCCCCGACGCCTTCACCACCTGCGCCCACTTCTTGTGCTCGGCATCGATGTGCTTGGCGAATTCGGCTGGCGTGTTGCCGCCGGGGATCGCTCCTTGGGCTATCAGGCGCTCCTTCATCGCGGGTGAGGCCAGGGCCTTGGCGACCTCCTGCTGGATGCGGTTCACGATCTCGGGCGGCGTGCCGGCAGGGGCCAGCAGGCCGAACCAGGAGCTGGCCTCGTAGCCCTTGAGCGTGGGGCCGCCGGCCTGCTCCACCGTGGGCACGTCGGGCAGGGCGCTGGAGCGCTGGCTGCTCGTCACGGCCAGGGCAGTGAGCTTGCCGCCCTTGATCTGCGCCATGGAGGACGGCAGGTTGTCGAACATCACATCGGCATTGCCGCCCACCAGGTCCATCAGTGCCGGGCCGGAGCCGCGGTAGGGCAGGTGCAGCATGAAGGTGCCGGTCATGCTCTTGAACAGCTCGCCCGCCAGGTGGATGGAGGTGCCATTGCCGCTCGATGCCATGTTGAACTTGCCGGGGTTGGCCTTGGCGGCGCGGATGAAGTCCTGCACGTTGGTGATGCCCATGGACTTGGCCTTGTCCACGTTCATCACCATCACGTTGGGCACGGCGGCGACCAGGGTGACGGGCGCGAAGTCCTTGATGGGGTCGTAAGGCAGCTTGGCGTAAAGCGCGCGGTTGATGCCATGGGTGCCCACGGTGCCCATGAGCAGGGTGTAGCCATCGGCCGGGGCCTTGGCCACGATCTCGGCACCCACGTTGCCGCCGGCTCCGGCCCGGTTGTCGACCACGAACTGCTGGCCGAAGACGCGGGACAGGTCGGGCGTCAGCGCGCGGGCCAGGATGTCGGTGGTGCCGCCGGGCGCGAAGGGCACGACGATGCGCACGGGTTTGTTGGGCCAGCCGCCAGGGGTGGCCTGGGCGTGGGCAGACCGGGGCAGCAGCAGGGCGGCTGCGGTGGCGACCGCCAGGGCGCCGAGCGCGCTCAGCGTGAAGGCCATGGCAATGGCCTTGCGCCGGTTGCGGGTCTGGACCTTGGTGGCAATGTCGGGGTTGCGCGGCAGGGGGCGGGGGGCATGCTGGGCCATGGATTGCGTCCTTGTCTGTCGGATCGGGTGATATGCCCCGGTTCTACGCGCACAGGCGCATCGAGGGCAGATGGATTACCCGAAGGCCGGTACGCCATTGCGACAGCTGTTGACCTGAGGCAACACCTGGGCGAACCGGAAGGGTGGAAAAAAGCCACCAGGCCCCAGGGGGCGTGGTGGCTTCGCGGCAGAGAGTTGTGTACGCGGTGCGCGGAGTTGCGGCCGATCAGTCGGCGTAGGTGCCCGCTGCCTTGATGACGGCGGACCATTTGTCGATTTCGGCCAGCACGAATTTCTTGTGTTCGGCGGGTTCGACGCGCTTGTCGGTCACGACCACGGCGCCCAGGCCTTCCTGTTTCTTGATGAACTCAGGATCCTTCAGGGCCACCTTCAGGGCGTCGTTGATCTTCTTTTGCACGTCGGCGGGCGTTCCCTTGGGGCCGTACAGTCCGTGCCAGATGGTCACTTCGAAGTTCTTCACTCCGGATTCAGCCAGGGTAGGCAGGTCCTTGAGCGCTGGGGTGGTCAAACGCTTGGCCGTGGTCACGGCATAGGCCTTGACCTTTTTCGATTCGATCTGGCCCGTGGTGTTGGTGGTCTGGTCGCACAGCAGGTCGATCTGGCCACCGATCAAGTCGGTGATAGCGGGAGCCGTGCCCTTGTAGGGCACAGGGGTCATGTCGATCTGCACCGAACTCTGGAACACCAGGCCGCACAGGTGCGAGGCAGAACCCAGTCCGGCGTTGCCCAGGTTGATCTTGCCCTTGTTCTGGGCGAGCCAGGCCGACAGTTCCTTGTAGTTGTTCGCAGCCATGGTGGGGCGCGCGATCAGCGTCATGGGCACGTCGTTGACCATGCCCAGGTACTCGAAGTCGTTGGGCACACTGAAGGCCAGCTTGCGGTACAGCGCAGGCATGGTGGACATGCCGATGTGGTTGAGCAGCAGGGTGTAGCCGTCCGGTGTGGCCCGAGCGACGCGGGCGGCGCCAATGGAACTGCCGGCACCGGCGGTATTGTCCACCACCACGTTGGCGCCCAGCGGCTTGCGCAGGGCTTCGGCCAGGTCACGCGCCACACGGTCGGTAGGGCCGCCGGCGGCGAAGGGCACCACGATGGTGACCGTCTTGTCCTTGGATGGATATTCCTGCGCTGCGGCGCCGAAGGTGGCTGCTGCCGCTGCTGCGACAAGGGCGAGTTGGATCAGTTTTTTCATGAGTGCTCCTCTGTAAAAGACGGGCCATGATATCCAGCGACCCTTTCGCCAGTATTGCGGGAATTACGTACCATGCAGGGGGTAGTGGCTTTGAGCTAAAAGGGGCTCAAGGGCAATGGATTCGTTGAATCAATGCTATTGATGGGATAGCAACTTAAGGGTAAACACTGGCGCCGGAAAGGGGCAGCGTTTTCCCTTGGATTGACCTTTGTCAGGGGTTTGGGAGGGGCTGGAGAAAATGGGGCTCCACACCTTTTCCATATGCACAGAATATGCAGATACAGGGGGAATATGGGATGCTCCGTTAATCCCCATGGGACCCATGGATTCGGTGGAGCCCGCTTCAGCGGTAGCTGCGCGCATCCTCGATCACACGCCCATCGTTGGGCAGGCTGCCTGGCGGCACCATCTGCACCTCGCCGCGCAGTTTGGTCACTTCGCGGATGGCGTCGCCCAACTGGCGCGCCAGGCCTTCGGCGGTTTCGGTGGTCTCCACCTGCAGCAGCATCTGGTCGTTGGCCATCTCGCCGCTGACCACCAGGCGTGCGCGCAGCACTTGCGGAAAGCGGCGCACGATGGTGGCCACCTGGCCGGGGTGCACGAACATGCCGCGTACCTTGGTGGTCTGGTCCGCACGCCCCATCCAGCCCTTGATGCGGCTGTTGGTGCGGCCCGTGGGACAGGTGCCGGGCAGCACGGCCGAGAGGTCGCCGGTGCCAAAGCGCACCAGCGGGTAGTCGGGGTTCAGCGTGGTCACCACCAGCTCGCCCACCTCGCCCTCGGGCACAGGGTCGCCGGTGCCGGGGCGCACGATCTCGACGATCACGCCCTCGTCGAGCACCAGGCCTTCCCGTGCGCTGGTCTCGTAGGCGATCAGCCCCAGGTCGGCCGTGGCATAGCACTGGTAGCCGGCGATGCCGCGCTCGGTGAACCAGTCGCGCAGCGAGGGCGGAAAGGCCTCGCCCGAGACCAGGGCCTTGGTCACGGTGGGCAGGGCCACACCCATCTCGGCCGCCCGCTCGACGATGAGCTTGAGGAAACTGGGCGTGCCGATGTAGCCTGCAGGCTGGAGTTCGGCCATGGCCTGCACCTGCTGCTCGGTCTGGCCGGTGCCGCCGGCGAACACGGTGCAGCCCAGGGCGTGGGCACCGGTCTCCATCATGGAGCCAGCGGGCACGAAGTGGTAGCTGAAGCTGTTGTGGATCAATTCGCCCGGGCGAAAGCCCGCGCCGTACATGGCGCGCGCCATGCGCCAGTAGTCGCGTCGCGTGCCCTCGGGCTCGTAGATGGTGCCGGGGCTGGCGAACACGCGCGGCATGGCAGCACCGAAGTGGAGGGCGCTGAAGCCGCCGAAGACATTGGTGGCGCGGCCGGCCTGCTGGCGTTCCAGCAGTTCGTGCTTGCGCGTGACGGGCAGCTGCGCCAGGGCAACTCGGCTGGTGATCGCGGAGGCGTCAACTCCCGCGAGGATGCCGGCAAATGCCGGCGAAGCCTTCTGGGCGTGGGCCACCTGAGCGGGCAGGGCGGCGAGCAGGGCTGCTTCGCGTGCCTTGGGATCACGGGCTTCAAGGTCGTCGTAGTAGGCAGCGGTCATGGAATGCTTTCTGGTGCGATCAATGCAAGGAAGTGCTCAAGCCAACCAGCGCTTGCGGCGCTTGTAGCTTTTCACGTCCTTGAAGCTCTTGCGTTCGCCGCCACCCACGCCCAGGTAGAACTCCTTGACGTCCTCGTTGTTGGCCAGGTCGCTGGCAGCGCCATCCATCACCACGCGCCCGCTCTCCATGATGTAGCCGTAGTCCGAGTACTTGAGTGCCATGTTGGTGTTCTGCTCGGCCAGCAGAAAGGTCACCTGCTCCTTGGTGTTCAGGTCTTTCACGATGTTGAACACCTCTTCGACGATCTGCGGCGCCAGGCCCATGGAGGGCTCGTCCAGCAGCACCATGCTGGGGTTGGCCATCAGCGCGCGGCCGATGGCGCACATCTGCTGCTCGCCGCCCGAGGTGTAGGCCGCCTGCGAGGTGCGCCGGGTCTTGAGGCGCGGAAAATAGTTGTAGACCTTCTCCAGATTGGCCGCGATCTCGGCCTTGCTGGTACGGGTGTACGAGCCCGTCATCAGGTTTTCCTCGATGGTCAGGTGCGCAAAGCAGTGGCGCCCCTCCATGACCTGGACCACGCCGCGCTGCACCAGGTCGGCAGGCGAGAGGTTTTCGATGCGCTCCCCGCGCAGTTCGATGCTCCCCTTGGTGACCGCGCCGCGCTCGCCCTGCAGCAGGTTGGAGACGGCGCGCAGCGTGGTCGTCTTGCCTGCCCCGTTGCCCCCCAGGATGGCCACGATGGAGCCCTGCGGCACCTGCAGTGAGACGCCCTTGAGCACCAGGATCACGTGGTTGTAGATGACCTCGATGCCATTGACGTTGAGAACGATGTTTTTCGGTTCCATGGTGTTGCCTTCGCTGTGCCAATCGGGAAGGTTGCACACGCAACCCTCTCGGCTGGCGGCTGTGGTTACAGCCGGTTGAAACGGGCGCGGCCCCGCCCAGGGACACCGCGCAAGGCCCACCCCGCAGCGCCGGTGTGGCGCTGCAGGGGGCGGGTCTTGGTCAGGACTGGCAGTCGGCCGGAGTGCGTGGTGTGAGTTTCTTCTCAGCGGCGTACTTGGCGGCGATGGACTTCACCAGTGGCTTGAGGATTTGCTCGTCAGCCTGCAGCCAGTCCGACGTGAACTTCCATGCCTTGCCGTCCCAGGTGTGGATGCGGGCCCAGGCGGAGCCCATGTGGTCGGTGCACGAGGTGCTGATGGGGCGCATCACGCCCGCAAAGCCCAGGGCATCCAGCTTGGGTTGCGTGAGGTTCAGGTTTTCCAGGCCCCAGCGCACTTGTTCCCCGGTCATGACCTTGCCCTTGCCAAAGCGGTCTTGCGCAGAACGGATGCCCTCCACACCCAGCATCGCGCTCATGGCGCCGCGCATGTACAGCACCTGGCCCACTTCGTCCTTGGGGCCTGTGCCCTGGCCCTTGTCGTGCAGCATGGCCAGCACGTCCTTGACCAGCTTGGACTGCGGCTCGGCACCGTGCTGCATGGCCACAGCGTTGTAGCCCTTGGCACCGTCGCCCAGGTCCCTCACGTCGGGCTCGGCGCCAGACCACCACGCTCCATACATTTTCTCGCGCGGGTAGCCGGTGGCCTGGGCTTCCTTGATGGCGGTGGAGTTCATCACGCCCCAGCCCCACAGGGCGACGTAGTCAGGGCGCGACTGGCGGATCTGCAGCCAGGTGGATTTTTGCTCCACGCCGGGGGCAGTCACCGGCAGCAATTGCAGCTCAAAGCCGTGCATCTTGGCCCGTTCCTGCAACATGGGGATAGGTTCCTTGCCATAGGGGCTGTCGTGGTAGACCAGTGCAATCTTCTTGCCCTTGAGCTTGTCAAGGCCGCCTTCCTTTTTGCCAATGTCCTGCACGATGGCGTCGGCTGCTACCCAGTAGTTTCCGGCCAGCGGAAAATTCCATTTGAATATGGTGCCATCTGCCGCTTCGCTGCGGCCATAACCGATAGTCACAAGAGGAACTTTATCGGAGGGGGCCTTCTCGGTAATAGCGTAGGTTGCGCCAGTTGAAAGGGGCTGCACCAGCGCGGCACCGCCGTTCTTGCCCTTCAAGCGCTCATAGCATTCCACGCTGCGCGCCGTGTCATAGCCGGTTTCGCACTCTTCAAACGTCAGCTTCACACCGTTGATACCGCCACGGGCGTTGACCAGCTTGAGGTAGTCCACGTAGCCATTGGCCCAGGGCGCGCCGTTGGGGCCGTAGGGGCCGGTGCGGTACGACAGCACGGGAATGAATTGTTCTTTGGGCTGCGCGAAGGCGCTGGTCGATACGACCGATGCACCGGCGGCCACGGTGGCCACGGCCAGAACCAGGGTACGAAGCTTCATGGTTGTCTCCTGTGAATAAAGATAGAAGCACTGCGAAATCACATGGGCCTTGAGTCAACGAACAACCGGTGCGCAATGCATCGGTGTTTGCCGGCAAGCCTCTTCGTGGATGAGGAAAAGAAACGGTCAATCAATGCGGGAACGGCCACAGGCGCAGTTTCTGCTTGCCCATGGACCACAGCTTGGCCAGGCCATGGGGTTCCACGATGAGGAACCACACAATCAGGCCGCCAAAAACCATGAGCTCCGTATGCGAAATGCCGGCGGTGGAAATGGAGATGCCGAACAGGCCCAGGAACACCGGCAGGAACTGGTTGAGCGCAATGGGCAGCACCACGATGAAGGCCGCACCAAAGAAGCTGCCCATGATGGACCCCATGCCGCCGATGATCACCATGAACAGCAGGCGAAACGACATGTCCACCGAGAATGCGCCGGGCTCCCAGGCTCCCAGGTACACAAAAGCCCACAGGCCACCGGCCACGCCGATGATGAAAGAGCTGACAGCAAACGCGCTGAGCTTGGCGTACATGGGGCGGATGCCGATCACTGCCGCTGCCACATCCATGTCGCGGATGGCCATCCACTCGCGGCCAATGGCGCCGCGCACCAGGTTTTTGGCCAGCAAGGCCATGACGACCAGGATGGCCAGGCAGAACAGGTATTTGCTGGTGGCGCTCTCAATGGGCATGCCAAACACCTGAAGGTTGGACACCGATATCGCGCCCGAGGGCGTATCGAGCGTGAACCACTTGATGCGCAGGAACATCCAGTCGCTGAAGAACTGCGCCGCCAATGTGGCCACCGCCAGATACAGCCCCTTGACGCGCAGGCTGGGCAACCCGAACAGAATGCCGAAGAACGTGGCGCACAGGCCACCCAGGATGAGCGCAGGGATCAGCGGCAGGCCTGGCAACCGCATGAAGAAGTTGTAGGCGCCATAGGCCCCCACGGCCATGAAGGCACCCGAGCCCAGCGAGATCTGGCCGCAGTAGCCCACCAGGATGTTCACCCCCAGCGCCGCCAGGGACATGATCACGAACGGGATCAGGATGGCGCGAAAGAAGTAGTCGCTGGCCAGCATGGGGACAGCCACAAAGGCTACGGCCAGCAGCAGCGCGATGGCAATGCGGTCCTGCGCGATCGGGAAGATCTGCTGATCGGCCCGGTAGCTGGTTTTGAACTGGCCATTTTCACGGTAGATCATGTGGTTCTCCTTGTAGTTCTTGTGACGGCTTACACACGGTCAATGATCTTCTCGCCAAACAGCCCCTGGGGCCTGAACAGCAGGAACACCAGCGCCAGTGCATACGCAAACCAGATCTCGATGCCCCCGCCGACAAACGGCCCCAGATACACCTCGGACAGCTTCTCGCCCACGCCGATGATGAGTCCGCCGATGATGGCGCCCGGCACCGACGTAAGGCCGCCCAGGATCACCACCGGCAGCGCACGCAGCGCCACGGTGGCCAGCGAGAATTGCACACCCATCTTGCTGCCCCAGATCATCCCGGCCACCAGGGCCACCACACCGGCCACACACCACACGATCACCCAGATGCGGTTGAGCGGGATGCCGATGGACTGGGCGGCCTGGTGGTCGTCGGCCACGGCGCGCAGGGCGCGGCCGGTGGAGGTCTTCTGGAAGAACAGGGAGAGGGCCACCACCAGCGCGGCGGCGATGGCTGCGGCGATCACGTCTTCCTTGTTGATCAGGATGCCGCCGGGGAACAGGTTGTCCAGCGCGAACAAGGGCTCCTTGGGCATGCCGATGTCGATCTTGTAGATGTCGCCACCAAAGATGGTCTGGCCCAGGCCCTCCATGAAGTAGGCAATGCCCAGCGTGGCCATGAGCAGCGTGGCGCCTTCCTGGTTGACGAGGTGGCGCAGCACCAGGCGTTCGATCACCCAGGCCACCACAAACATCACCGCGCCTGCCAGCACGAAGGCGATCAGATTGGCTGCGATCCTGCTCTCCAGCCCGGTCCACTTCGGGATCCACTCGGAAAAACGCGCCATCGCGAGGGCCGCGAACAGCACCATCGCGCCCTGCGCAAAGTTGAACACGCCCGAGGCCTTGTAGATCAGTACAAAACCCAGCGCCACCAGCGAATACAGCATGCCGGCCATGAGGCCGCCCAGCAGAGTTTCAAGAAAAAATCCCATGTCTTTGTCTCCTGCGCTTTCTGTGGCTTCAGTGCGAGGTGCCCAGATAGGCACTGATCACGTTTGCGTTGTTGCGCACTTCGTCGGGGGTGCCGTCGCCGATCTTCTTGCCGTAGTCGAGCACCACAACGCGGTCGGAGATGTCCATCACCACGCCCATGTCGTGTTCGATGAGCACGATGGTGGTGCCGAACTCGTCGTTCACGTCGAGGATGAAGCGGCACATGTCCTGCTTTTCCTCGACGTTCATGCCGGCCATGGGCTCGTCGAGCAGCAGCACCTGCGGCTCCATGGCCAGGGCCCGGCCCAGGTCCACGCGCTTTTGCAGGCCATAGGGCAACTGGCCCACGGGGGTCTTGCGGTAGGCCTGGATTTCGAGGAAGTCGATGATGTGCTCGACGAACTCGCGGTGGCGGATCTCCTCGCGCTCGGCCGGGCCAATGCGCAGTGCCTGCAGCAGCAGGTTGCTTTTGATCTTGAGGTTGCGCCCGGTCATGATGTTGTCGATCACGCTCATGCCCTTGAACAGCGCCAGGTTCTGGAACGTGCGCGCCACGCCCATCTCGGCCACCTGGCGCGAGTTCATGTGCGAGAAGGTCTTGCCGCGGAAGGTGATGGAGCCGTCCTGCGGCGTGTACACACCGTTGATGCAGTTGAGCATGGAGCTCTTGCCTGCGCCGTTGGGCCCGATGATGGCGCGGATCTCGTGCTCCTTGACGTTGAACGAGATGTCGGTGAGCGCTTTCACGCCGCCGAACCGCAGGCTGATGTTCTTGACGTCGAGGATGACGTCGCCGATCTTCTTTTGGTTCATGGTGGGGTGCAGTTGCTTTTCGGGCGGGTAGAGCGCGGGCTTCATGCGGCGGCCTTGACGGGTGTGAAGGTCTTGGTTACGGCATAACTTGCTTCGCAAGTGAGCCTTCTCTGAAACGATCCCATCATGCGGCTCTCCGCATGCTGGGATACGTTTTGGTGTCCGACAGCTTGAGCGTGGCGCTCACGCTGCCGGTGCGGCCGTCCTCGAACTTGACCTGGGTCTCGATGAACTGCTCGGTGCGGCCCGCATAGAGCGCCTCGACCAGCACGCCGTACTTGTCGGCGATGAAGCCGCGGCGGACCTTGTTGGTGCGCGTGAGCTCGCCATCGTCGGCATCGAGTTCCTTGTGCAGCACCAGGAAGCGGCTGACCTGGCTGCCGGCCAGAAGGGCGTCGCTCGCCAGGTCGGCATTGACCTTCTCCACGCACTCGCGGATCAGCTCGTACACCTCGGGCTTCTGCGCCAGGTCGGTGTAGCCGGCGTAGGGCAGGTTGCGGCGCTCGGCCCAGTTGCCCACGGCGTCGAAGTCGATGTTGACCATCACGCACACCTTCTCGCGGCCGTCGCCCAGGGCGACGACTTCCTTGATGTGCGGGAAGAACTTGAGCTTGTTCTCCACATACTTGGGCGCGAACATCGCGCCGTCGTTGGCACCGCCCTTGATGCGGCCCACGTCCTTCACACGGTCGATGATCTTCAGGTGGCCATGGGCGTCGAGGAAGCCCGCGTCGCTGGTGTGGTACCAGCCGTCGGCCGTGAGCACCTCGGCCGTGGCCGTGGGGTTCTTGTAGTACTCCTTGAGCAGGCCGGCGGACTTGACGAGGATTTCGCCGTTCTCGGCCACCTTGATCTCCACGCCGCGGATGGGCACGCCCACGGTGTCGGCGCGCGCCTGGTTGTCGGGTTGCAGGCAGACGAACACCGCAGTCTCGGTGGAGCCGTAGAGCTGCTTCAAGTTGATGCCGATGGAGCGGTAGAAGGTGAACAGGTCGGGGCCGATGGCCTCGCCCGCCGTGTAGGCCACCCGCACGCGCGAGAAGCCGAGGTTGTTGCGCAACGGGCCATAGACCAGCAGGTTGCCGAGGGCGTACTTGATGCGGTCGAGCGTGCCCACGGGCAGGCCGTCCATGAGTGCCGGGCCGACGCGCTGGGCCACCGCCATGCAGGCCTGGAACATCTTGCGCTTGAGGGTGCCGGCGTCCTCCATGCGGATCATCACGCTGGTGAGCAGGCCTTCGAAGATGCGCGGCGGCGCGAAGTAGTAGGTGGGCCCTACCTCTTTCAGATCGATGGTGACGGTGCTGGCCGACTCGGGGCAGTTGACCACGTAGCCGCAGGCCAGCCACTGCGCGTAGCTGAAGATGTTCTGGCCGATCCAGGCCGGGGGCAGGTAGGCCAGTACCTCTTCGCTGCCGGTGAGCTTGTCGAACTCGGCACCGGCCGAGGCGCGGTCGAGCAGGGTGCTGTGCGTGTGCACCACGCCCTTGGGGTTGCCGGTGGTGCCCGAGGTGAAGAACATGGCGGCCACATCGCCGGGCTGCACCTTGGCCACCTCGTCGCGGAACCACTGGGGGTGCTGGGTGGCGAAGGCCTTGCCCGCCTCGATCAGCGCATCCAGGGACGACAGGCCCTCTTCCTGGTAGTTGCGCAGGCCGCGCGGGTCGTCGAAGAAGATGCGCGCGATCAAGGGGCATTGCTCGCGGATCTCAAGCAGCTTGTCCACCTGTTCCTGGTCTTCCACCAGGCAAAAGCGCACCTCGGCGTTGTTCAGCGGAAAGATGCACTCGGCGCCCACGGCATCCTGGTACAGCGGCACCGGAATGGCGCCCAGCGACTGCGCGGCCAGCATGGTGGCGTACAGGCGCGGGCGGTTGGCGCCGATCACCACCATGTGCTCATGGCGCTGCAGGCCCGCCTGGTGCAGGCCGGCCGCCACATGCTCCACCAGCGTCGCCAGGTCGGCCCAGCTGTGGGCCTGCCAGATGCCGTATTCTTTTTCGCGCAGGGCCGCAGCCGTGGGGCGCTCGGCGGCATGCTGGAGCAGCAGTTGCGGGAACGTGGTCTTCATTCCGGTTCCTAAAAAATGAGGGGATGTCCGCCCGGTGACAGCCGGGAGCGCGGCCTTGTGGCTGCGTACGGGATGAATGCTAGGACCGACTTTGACGTCGTCTTGTCTTGCCGACGACAATTTACGGGAAACTACTCCTCGGGTTAAACCCTGACGCACTGCGAATGGCCGTTGGGCGGGGGCCGTGGACGGGGTGTCGGGGGGCATGTCGCGGTGGGGCGGTATCCTCACGGGCATGTACGCCCCGTTTTTCGGTCTCCAGCACCCGCCGTTCTCCATCGCACCCGACCCGCGCTACCTGTTCATGAGCGAGCGGCATCGGGAGGCCCTGGCCCACCTGCTGTACGGCCTGGATGCCGGAGGCGGCTTCGTGCTGCTCACGGGCGAGGTGGGCGCGGGCAAGACCACGGTGTGCCGCTGCTTCCTGGAGCAGATTCCCGAGCACTGCAACGTGGCCTACATCTTCAACCCCAAGCTCACGGTGGGCGAGCTGCTGCGCTCGATCTGCGACGAGTTCGGCGTGCCTCACAAGGCGGCGGTGCCGGGCCACGAGACGGTCAAGGACTGCATCGACCCGCTCAACGCCTCGCTGCTGGCGGCCCATGCCAGCGGCCGCAACAACGTGCTCATCATCGACGAGGCGCAGAACCTCGAAGCCGACGTGCTCGAGCAGTTGCGCCTGTTGACCAACCTGGAGACCGCCGAGCGCAAGCTGCTGCAGATCATCCTGATCGGCCAGCCCGAGTTGCGCAGCATGGTGGCGCGCCCCTCGCTGGAGCAGCTCGCGCAGCGCGTGATCGCGCGCTTTCACCTCGACGCGCTGAGCCCGCAGGAGACGCAGCAGTACATTGCGCACCGGCTGGCCATCGCGGGGCTGCAGGGCCCGGTGCCGTTCAGCCGGCGCGCCCTCCGGCGCGTGCACACGCTGTCGCGCGGCATACCGCGGCGCATCAACCTGTTGTGCGACCGCGCGCTGCTGGGGGCCTACGCGGCCGGCATGCGCGAGGTGAGCACGGCCATCGTCGAGCGCGCAGCGCGCGAGGTGTTCGGCGCGCCGGTCTCGGGCGGTGCCGCAGAGCGCCGCAGCCTGGCGGGCATGCCGCGCTGGGCAGTGGCTGGCGTGGGCGGGGTGGCGGGCGCTGCGATCGTGGCGGCCGCCGCGTGGACGCTGGGGGTGCGCCCGTCGCAGCCTTCGCCCGGCGCTGCACAGACGGGCCGCCCGATGGCTGCAGCGCCGCAGCGCCCCGCTTCTGCTGCGGCGGCAAAGGTGCCCCAGGCGGGGGCCTCGGTGCCGGTGCCCGCGCTGGCGGCTGCTGCACCAGCATCTGCCGCTTCTGCTGCCGCGCCGGCCCCGGCCCCGGCCTCCGGGCTGCAGCAGTTCCTGCTGGCGCAGGCCCCCAACGATGCCTCGGGCTGGCAGGTGCTGGCGTCGGCCTGGGGGGCCGCCTTGCCCGAAGGCGCCGATGCCTGCGCCACGCTGCCCCGCGATGGGTTGCGCTGCTACCGCAACCGCCGTGCGGGGCTGAACCTGATCCGCCTGATCGACCGCCCGGTG
Organism: Acidovorax sp.; assembly: GCF_034519795.1. Classification (GTDB taxonomy): domain Bacteria; phylum Pseudomonadota; class Gammaproteobacteria; order Burkholderiales; family Burkholderiaceae_C; genus Acidovorax. The sequence goes on along the minus strand of NZ_JAXHOB010000014.1, from coordinate 147,794 downwards.
CTGCTCACGCTGTTCCCCTCGGAGGAGGGAGACAGCGCCGTCTCGGCGGTGTTGCGCAGTCTGGACGACGATATGGCCACGCTGGAGAGCGGAGGCCGTACGCTGCACGTACCGCTGGCCGACCTGGCGCAGGTCTGGCGCGGCGACATGGCCACGCTGTGGCGCGCGCCGCCCGGCATGCCCGACAAGGGCGAGATCACCGACAGCCCGGCGGGAGCGGCCTGGCTCGATGCGCGCCTGGCCTCCAAGGCGGCCGGGGGCACGGGGCCAGGCAGCCGGCCGGTGACGCCTGCGCTGCGCCAGTCGCGCATCCACCGCTTCCAGCTGGCCCAGGGCGTGACGCCCGATGGCCGGGCTGGTCCCCTGACCCTGATGCTGCTCAACCGCGCCGCCGGCGTGAAAGAACCGCGCCTGCGCACCGGAGCCTGATCCCCATGTCCTACATCCTTGATGCGCTGCGGCGCGCAGAAGCCGAGCGGGGCCGGGGCGCCGTGCCAGGCATCCATACGCAGGCCATGCCCACGAGCGGAATGCCTGCAGAGCGCCCCAGTTCGGGCAATGTGCTGGTCATCGGCACGGCGGTGGTGGCCATCGCCGCGCTGGCCGCGGGCGGAACCTGGTGGGCCATGCAGCGCACCGTCGCCACGCCCGCCGGCAGCGCGGGTGTCGTTGTGGCACCGCCAGCCACGCCTGTACCGACGCCTGGGCCTGCGCCCATGCTGCCCCCGACCGTGGCTGCGCCGGCTCCCGCTCCCGCCCCTGCAGTCGCCACGGTTGCCGCAACGCCGGCGCCAGCGATTGACCAGCCTCTGGTCCCCTCCACGGCGCAGCCGCGGCCGGTGGCGCCCAAGCGCGTGGCCGAGCCGGTGCGCGAAAAGCCCGCCCGCGAAAGCGAGGCAGTGCGGCGTGAAACGGTAGCCACCGCCCCCCCCGCAGCCGCACCCCCTGCCGCACTTCCCAACAGCCCCGTTTTCGCACAGAACGAGCTGCCACCTTCGGTGCGCGAGCAATTGCCGGTGCTGCAGGTCACGGGCGCCACGTACTCCAGCAATCCCGCGCACCGCATGGCCATCGTCAACGGCCAGGTGCTGCAGGAGGGTGACCAGGCCGCGCCGGGGCTCAAGCTCGAGCGCATCGAGCAGGGGCGCACCGTCTGGTCGTTCCGCGGCTACCGCTACGCGGTGGCGCCGCAGTAGCCTGGCCTTGCATCAGCGCAGAAAGCGCCCGTCCCGGCCGATCAGGGTGAGCTCGACGAAGCGCGAGGCATTGCGCTCCGGCGTGCTGGCGTTGATCTCGAAGCCGCCCAGGTCCCATTTCTTGAGGGCCCAGGTGGCGTCGATGAACGCGGCGCGCGTCGGGTTGCGGCCGGCGCGCTGCAGGGCCTCGGCGAACACCCGGGCGTTCAGGTAACCCTCCAGCGCCAGGTGCGAGGGCTCGGCCGTGGCGCCGGAGGCCTTCCACGCGGCCTGGAAGTCGCGCACCACCGGCATCACCACGTTGGACGGCAGGGGCACGACCTGCGAGATGGCCATGCCCGTGGCGTCGGCGCCCAGCGCCTTCACCGTGGCGGGCGTGCCCATGACGGACAGCGCATACAGCGTCACGCCGCGCTTGAGGGCGCGAAAGGCCTTCACGAACTCCAGGGTGGGCTTGCCCGCCAGGCCGATGACAATGGCTTCAAGGTCGGCACCCGCCAGTTTCGCGGCGGCAGCGCCTGCGTCCGAGGCATTGTTCTCCACCGTCACCGTGACGGCGGCAGGCAGCTTGAGCTTGCCCATGGACTGCTCTGCGGCTGTGAACACCTCTTTGCCGAAGGAGTTGTTCTGGTAGACGATGCCGATGCGCTGGATGCCGATGGTGGACAGGTGCTGCACCAGTTTCTCGGCCTCGTCGGCGTAGCTGGCGCGGATGTTGAACACGCTGCGCGCGTCCTTCGTGCGGCTCAGCTGGGCGCCGGTGAAGGGGGCGAAGAAGGGGACGCCGCTCTGGACCACCTTGGGCAGCATGGCGTCGATCATGGGCGTGCCCATGCAGTTGAAGAGGGCGAAGTTGCCCGGGTCGGCCAGGAACCTGTCCACGTTGGCCAGGGCCTTGGGGACCTCGTAGGCGTCGTCCAGCGTTGTCAGCTCGATGCTGCGGCCATGGACGCCGCCCTTGGCATTGATGCTGGCGAAGGCCGCCTTGGCGCCCTGGTGCATGGCCGAACCCAGGTCGCCCAAAGGCCCGGTGAGCGCCGTGGACTGGCCGATGCGGATCGGTCCCTCCTGCGCCGTGGTGCTGCGGCTCCAGTGTGCCAGCGGCAGGGCGATGGCGCCGGCCAGCAGGGTGCGTCGGCGAAGTGCGGGCTTGGGGGTGTGGATGCCGCCTGTGGCTGTGTTCATGGGGTGGTGTCTCCGTGCTCTTGGAATGGGGGCCCTGTGCCCCTCGGACGGCCATCATCCCCAGCCGATTGGCGAAAATCTATCGTTGCGGCGACAATTCGGATCGTGGTATTCCCGCACGCCTTGTGCCACCCCCGTTCCCGCCACCGAGTTCCATGAACCAGGATTTGTCACTGCACCAGCGCCGGCGCCTGCCCTCGCAGGCCGAGTTGGCCAACATCCCTTGGCTGACACAGCTGCAGCCCGCCGAGCGCGAACGCGCCGAGGCAGCGCTGCTGGTGGGCGACGCGGCGCCCGGCGACTACGTGTGCCGTGTGGGCCGGCCCGTGACCTACTGGTTCGGCGTGGTGGAGGGGCTGCTCAAGATGAGCAGCGACAACGCGCAGGGCCAGACCATGACCTACACCGGCGTGCCACCCGGCGGCTGGTTCGGCGAGGGCACGGCCATGAAGCGCGAACCCTACCGCTACAACATCCAGGCGCTGCGCAAAAGCATCGTGGCCGGCCTGCCGATCGACACCTTCCACTGGCTGCTGGACCATTCGATCGGCTTCAACCGCTTCGTGATGAACCAGCTCAACGAGCGCCTGGGCCAGTTCATTGCCGCGCGCGAGATCGACCGCCTGAACAACCCCGACGTGCGCGTGGCGCGCAGCCTGGCCTCCCTGTTCAACCCCGTGCTCTACCCCGGGGTGGGGGAGGTGCTGCGCATCACCCAGCAGGAACTGGCCTACCTGGTGGGGCTGTCGCGCCAGCGCGTGAACGAAGCGCTGGCGGCGCTGGAGGTGGAAGGTGCCATCCGCGTGGAGTACGGCGGATTGCGCGTGCTGGACCTGGCGGCGCTGCAGTCCAGCATCTTCCAGCGGCTGGCGGAACCGCGCTAGGAACCTGTCGGACTTGGAGCGTCGAAAGCGAAAATCGGCCCCAGCGAGGACAGTTTTTGCCGGATTTGCAGCCCCATAGCCAGGCCATGGGGCAAAAAGACGGTGAAAAATGGACCGCTGCGGCCGATTTGCAGCCGACGATTTCCCAGTCCGGCAGGCTCCTATGCGCGCGGCAGTGCAGGCAATCCGGCCGTGGGGGTTGGCATGGGGGCTTCGGCATCGGGTGCGCCCTGCCATTCGCGCTCGTCGGTGCGGTCGCGGCTCAGGCGGAAGGTGTGCACCATCTGCGTCAGGCGGCCGGCCTGTTCCTTGAGGCTGTCGGCTGCGGCGGCGCCTTCTTCCACCAGTGCGGCGTTCTGCTGCGTCATCTCTTCGAGCGCGCCCACGGACTGGCTGACCTCCCCGATGCGCTGGCTCTGCTCCTGTGTGGCGGCGGTGATCTCGCCCATGATGTCGGACACGCGGCGCACGGACATCACCAGCTCCTCGATGGTCTTGCCCGCGTGGTTCACCAGGGTGCTGCCCTCCTGCACATGCTCGGCGCTGGCGCTGATCAGTGTCTTGATTTCCTTGGCGGCCTGGGCGGCGCGGCCGGCGAGGCTGCGCACCTCGCTGGCCACCACGGCGAAGCCCCGGCCTTGTTCGCCGGCACGCGCGGCTTCCACCGCCGCGTTCAGGGCCAGGATGTTGGTCTGGAAGGCGATGCCGTCGATCACGCTGGTGATGTCGGCGATCTTGCGCGAACTGCCGCTGATGGTGTCCATGGTGCGCACCACCTGCGAGACCACCTCGCCGCCGCGCGTGGCGGCGTCCGAGGCCGAGGACGCCAACTGGTTGGCCTGGCGCGCGGCGTCGGCGCTTTGCGACACGGTGCCCGTCAGGTCGGTCAGGGCATTGGCGGCGCCTTGCAGGTTGTGCGATGTCTGCTCGGTGCGCTGGCTCAGGTCGAGGTTGCCCGAGGCGACTTCGGAGCTGGCCACGAGGATGGATTCCGCCGTGCCGCCGATGTCACCCACCAGGCTGCGCAGCCGGTCCTGCATGGCCGCAATGGCTTCGAGCAGGCGGCCGGTTTCGTCGTGGATGCGCACCTCCACCTGCGAGGTGAGGTCGCCGCGCGCAATGCGCTCGGCCACCACCACCGCACGGCCGATGGGGGCGGTGATGCTGGTCGTGATGCGCCAGGCGATCAGGGCTCCCAGGCCGATTGCCAGCAACACCAGCGCGCCACCCGTCCAGCGCGCCTGGCTCTGTGTGACCTCGGCCGAGGCCGTGGCCTGGCTGTTCAGGGTGTTCTGCAGTTCGATCAGCTCGGCCAGCTTGCCGCGCCAGGCGGCCTCCAGCGGGGCGACCTTGGTCATGAGGTTCAGCGTGGCGCTGACGGTATCGCCATCGTCGGCCGCCTTCATCGCGGCATCCAGCTCGGGGCGGCTCTTGCGGCCTAGCTCCTGGACCTCGCCGAGCAGCTTGCGCTCGGCCTCGGTGGTGCCGTCGGCCTTGAGCAGCTCCGACAGGCTGGCCTCCTGGCGGGCATAGGACTGCACGGATTTCTCGGCGTTCTTGATCTGGTCGCGGGCCTGCTTGGGGTCGATTTCGTTGAGCATGGCCGCCGAGCGGCTCTGGATGCCGATGGCGCTCACGCTGTCCAGCATCTCATTGACCAGCCGGGTCTTGGTGGCACCGGTTCCGGTCACCTGCTGCAGGTGCTCGTGCAGCTTGCCTGCCGAAAGCTGGCCTACGGCCGCCACCGCGATCAGCAGCACCAGCAGGCAGCCGAAGCCCAGGCCCAGGCGGCTGGAGATCGACAAAGATTTGAGGGACGAGGCGGCCGGCATGGAGGTCCTTGGCTGTTGAATTCGATGGATGGCACGAAGCAATAACGATGCCCAGGCAGGCGGGGGGGCCCCTCGCCACCGGGCGCGGGGTGGGCGCACCCAGTGTAGGGACAAATGTCACAAAGTGTTATGAGGCTTCAGGATGGCCCCATGCATGGCGCGCATGCCGCTGTTACAAATGGCCTGCTTCCTCCGGGTGGGCAGATGGACCGGGGAGAACCCTCGCATGGGTGCCGATCCACAGACCATGAAAAGACTCCTGTTACATATATCGCAATGGATGGGTGCTATCTTTTTTGAAAAATAACCACCTGGACAAGTTGACTCTAATGCAGCATGCCGAAGCCCTATCGGGTATAAACCCGTTACAGTTTCAGCAAAGGTCCTCCATGAGCCGCTTCCACACTTTCCGCCATCTGCGCGGTGTCCTGGGCACGATGGTGCTGCTGGGCCTGGCAGCATGTACCGGTGGGCCCATGCCCGACGCATCGGAGCGCCGCGAACGCCTCGTGGCCGTGACGGCGGACCACGAACTCATCGTGTTCGATGCGCGCCGGCCCGATACGGTGCTGGAGCGCCGGCGCGTGACCGGCCTGGCTTCCGGCGAGCGGCTGGTCGGCGTGGATTTCCGGGTGTCCAGGGGCGTGCTGTATGCGCTGTCACAGACCGGTCGCCTGTACACGCTCGACATCTCCAGCGGGGCATTGGCGGCGGTGGGCTCCGCGCCGGCCGCTCTGCAGCTCACGGGGGCATCGTTCGGCCTCGATTTCAATCCGGCGGCGGACCGCATCCGCGTGGTGTCCTCGTCCGGGCTCAACCTGCGCCTGCACCCCGATACCGGCGCCCTGGTCGATGGCGACCCTGCCCAGCCGGGTGTGCAGCCCGATCCGGTGCTGCACTACGTGGCCGGTGATGTGAACGCAGGCCGTGTGCCGGATGTGGTGGGAGCCGGGTACACCTACAACCCGCAGGACAGCAAGGTCACCACCAACTACGCCATCGACCGCGCCCGTGGCGCGCTGGTGATGCAGGGCTCGCGCGAAGGCGCCACGCCCGTGGTCTCGCCCAACACCGGCCAACTGCGCACCGTGGGGGCCCTTGGCCTGGGGCCGCTGTCCGATGCTTCGTTCGACATTTCCGACGTGGGCAATGTGGCCTTGCTGGCCACGCGCACATCCGGCGATCCACGCTCGCGCCTGTACAAGGTGGACCTGGCGTCCGGCCGCGCCGTCTCGCTGGGCGTGATCGGCAACGGGGCGGCACTGGCGGGAATGGCCATAGAACCATGAGCACGCAGCCCACCATGGCACGACGGCTGCTGGTACACGGACATGTGCTGGCGGGCTGTGTGGCAGCCATGGCGGGCATGGCGCAGGCTGCCTCCGTGCAGGTGGACCTGACCGACGCGGCGGGCAAGCCGCTGGCCGGTGCTGTGGTGTTCCTCGAATCGGCCGAGGCCAAGCGCCTCGTCAAACCCCAGCCCGGGGTGGAGATGGCGCAGGAAAAGCGCCAGTTCGCACCCGCGATGATGGTGGTGCCCGTGGGCACGGAGGTGCTGTTCCCCAACCGCGACACGGTGCGCCACCATGTCTATTCCTTCTCGCCTGCCAAGAAGTTCGAGCTCAAGCTCTACACCGGGACGCCCAGCAAGCCCGTGCTTTTCGACCAGGCCGGGGTGGTGGTGCTGGGCTGCAACATCCACGACCAGATGACCGGCTGGATCCTGGTGGTGGACACGCCCTACTACGCCAGTTCGCCCGCAACCGGCAAGGCCCAGATCGACAACGTGCCCCCGGGCAGCTACAAGCTCAGGGCCTGGCACAACCGGCTGCCGGTGGGCGCCCCGGCCCTGGAGCAGGCGCTGACCGTGCCGGCCACTGGCGTGGCCAACGCCTCGGTGCGTATGGCGGGGTTGCAGCCTTGACCCTGTCCCTGCTGCGGCGCAGCCTCCTCCTGAGGCTGGTGGGCATCTCGCTGCTGTTGCTGCTCATCGTGCAGGCGGCTGGTTTTGCGGTGGTGCGGGCCTCCATCGAGCGCAATGCGCGCAGCCAGATCGCGCGCGCCCTTGACACCGACGAGAACGTCTGGCGGCGCCTGCTGGACCAGAACGCGGACAAGCTGCGCCAAGGCTCGGCCCTGCTGGCGGCCGACTACGGCTTCCGCTCGGCCATCAATTCCGATGACGAGGAGACCATCCAGTCCGTGCTGGAGAACCATGGCAACCGCATCGGCGCGGCCGTGACGGCGCTGTTGGGCACCAACCTGGAGTTGCGCGCGGCCAGCCTGTCGGACGACATGCTGGATTTTCCCGCCACGCTGCGCCAGGTCGTGCCGCCGCTGGCGGCCCAGCCCCAGGGCAGCCAGGTGGCGATGATGGCGGGCGTGCCCTACCAGTTCGTGATGGTGCCCATGCGGGCTCCGGTGGTCATCGGCTGGGTGCTGATGGGCTTTCCCATCGGCCAGCCGCTGGCCGAGGAGATGCGGCGGCTGCTGTCGGTGCAGGTGGCCGTGGTGGTCAAGGCGGCGGATGGCCGCATGTCGGTGCCCGTGACCACGCTGTCGGCACCGGCGCTGGCCGGCCTGCATCGCCAGGGCCTGCCGCTGGCCGAGCTCAAGACCGCCGAGGGGACGCTGCTGGTGCGCGAGGCCCCCTTGGGCAACGCGGGCAACGAGGTGAAGACGCTGCTGCTGCGCTCGGTGGACGAGGTGGTGGCGCCGTACCAGCAACTGCAGGTGCTGCTGGCCATCATCACCATCGCCGGTGTGCTGCTGTTTGCAGCCGGCACCGGGCTGGTGGCCACGCGCCTGACCACGCCCCTGCGCTCCCTGCTGGCGGCCACGCAGCGCCTGTCGCGCGGCGAGTACGGGGTGCCCCTGGGGCATACCGGGCGCCAGGATGAGATCGGCAACCTGGCCCGCTCCTTCGACCGCATGCGCCTTGATATCGGCAGCCAGCAGGCCGAGATCCGCCGCCTGGCCTACTGGGACCGGCTCACGGGGCTGCCCAACCGCGAGCGTTTTCGCGAAGCCGTGGTGCACGCCATCGCCGCGCAGGAGGACGGCGCAGAGCAGCCCCTGACCGTGCTCACGCTCGACCTGGATCGCTTCAAGCACGTCAACGACGTGCTCGGCTATGCCTTCGGCGACCGATTGCTGCAGGCCGTGGCCGAGCGCCTGCAAAGGCAGGTGCCGGGCGACAGCGACATGGTGGCCCGCCTGGGCGGCAACGAGTTCGCCTTGCTGCTGATGCGCACCGATGCACCGGGTGCCCAGGCCGTGGCCCAGCGCATCAACCAGTCGTTCGAGCAGGCGCTGGCCTTCGAGGACCAGACCGTGGACCTGAGCGCCGGCATGGGGTTTGCATGCTGGCCGAGCGATGCGCAGGATGCCGACACGCTGCTCAGCCGCTCCGAGATCGCCATGTATGCCGCCAAGCGCAAGCTCAGTGGGGCGCTGCGCTATGACGCCTCGTTCGACTCGGCCAGCAGCCAGACCCTGTCGCTGCTGACCGAGCTGCGGCACGCCGTGGAGCACAACGAGCTGCGCCTGTACCTGCAGCCCAAGGTGCCGCTGCACGGGCAGGGGGGGCTGGCTGCCGAGGCCCTGGTGCGCTGGCAGCACCCCCAGCGCGGCCTGGTGCCTCCCATGGACTTCATCCCCTTTGCCGAGCAGACGGGCTTCGTGCGCCAGCTCACGCTGTGGATGTTCGAGGAGGTGGCGCGCCTGCTGGCCGATCCGCGCACGGCGGACCTGCCGCTGCGCATCTCGGTCAACCTGTCCACGCGCGACCTGCTGGACCCGGAACTGAGCGCGCGCCTGGCCACCATCCTCGCGCGCCACGGCGTGCAGGCCAGCGCCTTCTGCCTGGAGATCACCGAGAGTGCCATCATGGACGACCCCCAGCGTGCCGAGGCCATGCTCAACCGCCTGTCGGAGCAGGGCTTCAAGCTCTCCATCGACGATTTCGGCACCGGGTACTCGTCGCTGGCCTACCTCAAGCGCCTGCCGGTGGACGAGCTCAAGATCGACAAGTCCTTCGTGATGGGCATGGAGACCGGTGAGGACGATGCGATGATCGTGCGCTCCACCATCGACCTGGCCCACAACCTGGGCCTCACGGTGGTGGCCGAGGGGGTGGAGAGCCTGGTCATCCTGGACCGGCTGCGCGCCCTGTCCTGCGACGAGGCGCAGGGCTACCACATCAGCCGTCCGCTGGGTGCCGAGGACTTCCTGGCCTGGCAGTCGCGCCAGATCGCCAACGCCACCACCCCATGACGGCTGCGGGGCCTCCATTTGGTGCCCGCTTTGCAGGCTTGCCCGCCCAAATGCCTGCGCAGAGGTGAAAATACGGGCAATGCCTTCTTCCCGTCCTCCTGCCTCCCCTGCCGCCGAGCCCGGTGACCAGCCGCCCCGGCGCGCCGTGTTGCGCCGGCCCGCCGCGCCGCCTGTTTCTTCTTCGTCACCCGCTGCGGCCATATCCCGCGCCCCTGCGCCTGGTGCTGCCCGGGACAAAGCGCGGCCAGATGCGCGGCCAGATGCGCGGCCAGGTGCGCGGCCAGGTGCGCGGCCAGGTGCGCGCCCGCCCTCTCGCCCTGCCGCTGCAGCGTCCTCGGCACGCGGCAACGTGTGGCGAGCAGAGCCCGCGCCGCCGGCCGCCCCGCGTGGTGCCGCGTCTGCCACGGGCGCCCGGCCGCCTGTCCCCGCTGCCCCCGTGCGCCCGGCGGTGCCGGTCAAGGCCACCGCGGCCGCTGCGGGCACCTCGCGCCTGAACAAGCGCATGGCCGAGCTAGGCCTGTGCTCGCGCCGCGAGGCCGACGACTGGATCGCCCAGGGCTGGGTCAAGGTCAACGGCGAGGTGGCGCCCATGGGCCTGCAGGTGCTGCCGGCCGACCGCATCGAGGTCGACAAGCGGGCCCAGGGCCAGCAGGAGCAGCAGGTCACCATCCTGCTGCACAAGCCCATGGGCTATGTGAGCGGACAGGCCGAGGACGGCCACACGCCCGCCGTGGCACTGATCAACCCCCGCACCCACTGGCGCGACGACCCGGGCCGCATGCGTTTTTCGCCGCCGCAGCTGCGCGGCCTGGCGCCGGCCGGCCGGCTGGACATCGACTCCGTGGGCCTGCTGGTGCTCACGCAGGACGGGCGCGTAGCGCGCCAGCTGATCGGTGAGGATTCCACCGTGGACAAGGAGTACCTGGTGCGCGTGCAGTACGGGGATGTGGCGCTCGACGTGCAGGCGGCGTTTCCGCCCGCACAACTGGCACGCCTGTGCCATGGCCTGGAACTCGATGGCCAGCCCCTCAAGCAGGCCCGTGTGGAATGGCAGAACCCCGAGCAGCTGCGCTTCGTGCTCACCGAAGGCAAGAAGCGCCAGATCCGCCGCATGTGCGAGCAGGTGGGCCTCAAGGTGGTGGGACTCAAGCGCATCCGCATCGGCCGGGTGACGCTGGGCAACCTGCCGGTGGGGCAATGGCGCTACCTCCTGCCGCACGAGCAGTTCTGACGCTGGCGCGCGAGCGTGCGCCATTCCCACCCATCGTTTCGAGGAGCCTGCCGCATGCCATCCAAGCCACCGCCGTCCCGCAGCACCGGGCCTGCCAAGGCACTGCGCCAGTTGCGGCCCTCCGATGTGCGCGGCGTGGCCCGCCTGGCCACCCAGGCCACCGCCAGCATCAGCCGCGTGGCCGAAGGGGTGCACCAATCGGTGCTGGGCACCATGGGCCTGCCGGGCGGCCCCACGCCGGGCCGCACGCGCGGCCTGACCGGCATGGTCTATGGCGGCGTACGCGGCATCACCCGCCTGGTGGATGCCGGCCTGCAGGCGGCCTTGCTGCGGCTGGAACCGTTCATGGGCGTGCCTGAAGAGGCGCAGGACGTGCCGCGCGAACGCCAGGCCGTGCTGGCCGCGCTCAACGGCGTGATGGGCGACCGCCTGGCCGAGGATGGCAACCCGCTGGCCACCGCCATGGGCTTTTACCAGCAGGGCCGGCCGCTGAACCCGGCAGCCCTGGGGGCGGCGGGCACAGCATCGGGCCACCTGCTGGTGCTGGTGCATGGCCTGTGCATGAACGACCTGCAGTGGCAGCACGAGGGCCATGACCATGGCGCCCACCTGGCGCAGGCGCTGGGCTGCACGCCGGTGTACCTGCGCTACAACACGGGGCTGCACACGTCCACCAACGGTGGCGAGCTGGCGCGCCAGCTGCAGGCGCTGGTGGCCGCCTGGCCGGTGCCGGTCACGCGCCTGGGCATCGTGGGCCACAGCATGGGCGGGCTGGTGGCGCGCAGCGCCTGCTGGCAGGCCGAACAGTCCGGGCTGCCCTGGCGCGCCCTGTTGCGGCACCTGGTGTGCCTGGGAACACCGCACCATGGTGCGCCGCTGGAGCGTGCCGGCCACTGGGTGGACGTGCTGCTGGGCAGCACCCCGTATTCGCGCCCGTTCGCGCGCCTGGCGCAACTGCGCAGCGCCGGCATCACCGACCTGCGCCATGGCCATGTGCTGGATGCCGACTGGCAGGGGCGCGACCGCTTTCGCAAGAGTCCGGACCTGCGCACCCCTGTGCCGTTGCCCGCAGGCGTGCTCTGCTGTACCGTGGGCGCTACGCTGGCTGCCCAGCGCAGCCCGGTGGCGGAACGGCTGGTCGGCGACGGTCTGGTGCCGCTGCACAGTGCCCTGGGCTGGCATGATGACGCTGCCAGGCGGCTCGAATTTGCCCGGGCGCAGCAGTGCGTGGTGCACCGGGCCGGGCACCTCCAAATGCTGGGGGATGCCCGGGTGGCCCGACAATTGGTGCGCTGGCTGGCACCGGCAGGCTGAGCCGGGGTGCCGGCTGTCGCCTTTATTTGCACCGCTAGGCCAACGGGGGCGCGGGCATTGCTACCATCGTGCCATTCGCGCCGCATGTAACAAGGAGAAACACAGTGAGCGACAAAAAATACCGCCTCGTGACCCGCAGCGACTTTGACGGCCTGGTGTGTGCCGTGCTGCTCAACGAGCTGGACCTGATCGACGACATCACCTTCGTGCACCCCAAGGACATGCAGGACGGCAAGGTACCCATCACCGAACGGGACATCACCACCAACCTGCCCTACGTACCGGGCGCACACCTGGTGTTCGACCACCACGAATCGGAAACCGTGCGCAACTCGGGGCGGCGCGACAGCAACCACATCATCGAGGCGCATGCCCCCTCGGCGGCGCGCGTGGTCTACAACCACTATGGCGGCAAGGCGGCCTTTCCGCGCATCACCGACGAAATGATGGCCGCGGTCGACCAGGCCGACTCGGCCCAGTACTCGCGCGAAGACATCCTGAACCCCGAGGGCTGGGTGTTGCTCAACTACCTCATGGACTCGCGCACCGGCCTGGGGCGTTTCCGCGAGTTCCGCATCAGCAACTATGCGCTGATGATGGACCTGATCAAGTACTGCCGCGACCACACCATCGAAGAGATCCTGGCGCTGCCCGACGTGCAGGAGCGCGTGGCGCTCTACCGCGAGCATGCGCCCAAGGCCAAGGATCAACTGCTGCGCTGCGCCATCAAGATCGGCAACCTGGTGGTGCTGGACCTGCGCGACGAGGAAACCATCTGGGCGACCAACCGCTTCATGATCTACGCGCTGTTCCCCACAGCCAACATTTCGATCCACATGATGTGGGGTCTGCAGAAGCAGAACACCGTGCTGGCCACCGGCAAGTCCATCCTGGACCGCAGCAGCCAGACCCACGTGGGCAACCTCATGCTGGAATTCGGCGGTGGCGGCCATGCCGCCGCAGGCACCTGCCAGGTGGCCAATGACAAGGCCGACCTCATCCTGCAGGCGCTGATCCAGCGCATCACGCTCGACAGCTGAGTTCAGAGGCTGGGAGTTTTTTGGCCGTGACCGAAAGGCGCGCCACAACGCCCTGGATCTAGGCGCAAAGCACAGCCATAGCTCGGGCTATGGCGAGCATTTGCAACGACGAGCCAGGGTGTTTTGGCGTGCAAGGCGGGCATGGACGAAAGATTCTCAGCCTCTCAGTCTTCCCCGAACAGGACCCGGTACAGGGCTGCGCCCAGCAGCGCGCCGGCGATGGGGGCGGCCCAGAAGACCCACAATTCGGACACGGCATGCTCCGGCCCGAACAGGGCGGGGCCGGTGCTGCGCGCCGGATTGACCGAGGTGTTGGTCACCGGGATCGAGACCAGGTGGATCAGCGTCAGGCACAGGCCGATGGCCAGCCCACCCACCCCTTCGGCGGCCCGGCGCGAGGTGGCGCCCAGGATCACGATGAGGAACACCGCCGTGAGCACCACTTCGGTCACCACGGCGGCCATCAGGCCGTAGCCGCCCGGGGAATGCTCGCCATAGCCGTTGGTGGCAAATCCGCCGATGTCGGCCCCGGGCTTGCCGGTCGCGATCAGGTAGAGCGCGCCTGCCGCCACGATGGCGCCCAGCACCTGGGCGGCGATGTAGCCTGGCAGTTCGGCCGCCTTGAATCGGCCCCCGATGACCAGGCCGACCGACACGGCAGGGTTGAAATGCCCGCCCGAGATGGGCCCGAGCGCGTAGGCCCCGGTGAGCACCGTGAGACCGAACGCCAGGGAGACGCCCAGAAAGCCGATGCCCAACTGGGGAAACGCGGCGGCCAGCACGGCACTGCCGCAGCCGCCGAAGGTGAGCCAGAAAGTGCCGAGGAACTCGGCGGACCATTTTTGCAGGGAGGTAGGCATGGGGGTAGTCCTGAGGCACGGCTGGCGGCGCCCGCCGCAGCACGAGGCGCATCTTATGGCGGCAAAATGGGCATTACCAGCGCCAACGGCCTGCCAATTGTCAACAATGCGCGGTAAGCTCGCCGGCGTGCCGCCGCTGGCCGACCCGTATGGGCGAGCTCCCGCAGGCGGCAGACCTTGAAATCGGCGCCTGCGCCCCGAGCTGAGCACCCGCGAGCGTCGTTTGCACTGCGGGCCTCCCGCGTGCCGCAAGGCGCTCCCCCAAAGACCGTACGACAGCAACTCCAAGACACCATGAGCAACAAACAAACCCTGTCTTTCCAGGCCGAAGTGGCCCAGCTTCTGCACCTGGTCACCCACTCGCTGTACTCCAACCAGGAAATCTTCCTGCGCGAGCTGATCTCCAATGCCTCGGACGCGTGTGACAAGCTGCGCTTCGAAGCCCTGAACAACAATGCCCTGTACGAAGACGCGCCCAACCTGGAAGTGCGCGTGTCCTTCGACCAGGCCGCCAAGACGCTGACCATCACCGACAACGGCATCGGCATGACGGCGCAGGAGGCCATCGACCACCTGGGCACGATTGCCAAGAGCGGCACCAAGGACTTCATGGGCAAGCTCTCGGGCGACCAGAAGGCCGATGCGCAGCTCATCGGCCAGTTCGGTGTGGGTTTCTACTCCGGCTTCATCGTGGCCGACAAGATCACGGTGGAGTCGCGCCGTGCCGGCGTGCCCGCCGAAGAGGGTGTGCGCTGGACCAGCGGCGGCACCGGCGACTTCGAGGTGGAGGCGATCACCCGCTCCCAGCGCGGCACCAGCATCATCCTGCACCTGCGCGACGATGCCGAGGAATACCTCAACGCCTGGAAGCTCAAGTCCGTCATCGCCAAGTACTCCGACCACATCAGCCTGCCCATCCTGATGGAAAAGGAAGAGTGGAAGGACGGCGAGCTGATCAACCCTGCGGATGAGAATGGCGGCCGCCAGCCCGGCGGCATGGCCAAGACCGGTGAGTGGGAAACCATCAACAAGGCCAGCGCCCTGTGGACCCGCCCCAAGAAAGACGTCACCGAAGAGCAGTACCAGGAGTTCTACAAGGCCATCAGCCACGACCACGAGGCTCCGCTGACCTGGGCGCACAACCGCGTGGAAGGCAACACCGAGTACACGCAGCTGCTGTACATCCCGGCCAAGGCGCCGTTCGACCTGTGGAACCGCGACAAGAAGGCCGGCGTCAAGCTCTACGTCAAGCGCGTGTTCATCATGGACGACGCCGAGGCGCTGATGCCGACCTACCTGCGCTTCGTCAAGGGCGTGATCGACTCGGCCGACCTGCCGCTCAACGTGAGCCGCGAGCTGCTCCAGGAAAGCCGCGACGTGCGCGCCATCCGCGAAGGCTCGACCAAGCGCGTGCTCTCCATGCTCGAAGACCTGGCCAAGCACGACCGGCATGAAGCGGCTGCGGGTGCCGACGGCGTGACCGATGTGGTCGATGCCGACGACAAGGCCAAGGAGGGCAAGTACACGGCCTTCTACGCCGAGTTCGGCTCGGTGCTCAAGGAAGGCCTGGGCGAGGATTTTGGCAACCGCGAGCGCCTGGCCAAGCTGCTGCGCTTTGCCAGCACCACCAGCGACACGGCCACGGTCAGCTTTGCCGACTACAAGGCACGCATGAAGGAAGGCCAGGAGGCCATCTACTACATCACCGCCGACACCCTGGCCGCAGCCAAGAACAGCCCGCAGCTCGAAGTCTTCAAGAAGAAGGGTATCGAAGTGCTGCTCATGACCGACCGCGTGGACGAGTGGGCGCTGAACTACCTGCACGAGTTCGACGGCACGCCGCTGCAAAGCGTGGCCAAGGGGGCCGTGGACTTGGGCAAGCTGCAGGACGAGGCCGAGAAGAAGGCCGCCGAAGAGGCCGCCGAGGCCTTCAAGCCGCTGCTGGCCAAGCTCAAGGAGGCGCTGAAGGACAAGGCCGAAGACGTGCGCGTGACCACCCGCCTGGTCGACTCACCGGCCTGCCTGGTGGTCCAGGACGACGGCATGAGCACCCAGCTGGCACGCATGCTCAAGCAGGCCGGCCAGCAGGCACCCGAGTCCAAGCCCGTGCTGGAGGTCAATGCCGAGCATGCCCTGGTCAAGAAGCTCGAAGGCAGCGTGCACTTCCATGACCTGGCGCACATCCTGTTCGACCAGGCACTGCTGGCCGAAGGCGGCCTGCCCGCCGACCCGGCGGCCTACGTCAAGCGCGTGAACGCCTTGCTGGCCTGATGCCTGCGCGTGCGGCCGCCTGGGGCGGCCGCACCGGGGCGCGAATCGCCCCGGCGAACGGGGGTTGCCTTCACTCCTCCTTCGCCTTGGCCATGATGCGGGCATGGACAGCGTCGCGCTCGGTCGGTGCCGCATCGATCAACTGCTTGAGCAGACCATCGGGCAGCTCGGTGTACTGGCGGCGGTCGTTCTTGACCGGCACATTGCGCCAGCCCGACAGCACCATCCAGCTCCACAGGTCGCGCGAGATGGGCTCGGTGACGGTCATCTTGACGTCGCCACGGATGATGGCGACACCCACCGCTGGCACGCTGCCCACCGGGGCCGGCTTGCGTTGCTGGCGGATCGAGAGAAGGTTGCGGAACAGGTCTTTCATGGTGCGGGCCAGTGTGCAATAGCAAAGATGGCTTCAAGCATATACGAGGCCTGTCCGCGCCCCAAGCACCTATGCGCCGCGCGACCTCCGCAGGGCGGGCAGCAGACTCGGCTTTCGCGCCAGTATCTGCTCCTGCCTGGGCAGGGGGGACGTCTTCTTCAGGCGCTCAGCGGCTCTTCGCCCATGGCCTCGCACTGCTCGATCAGCATGTCCACCTGGCCGCGCCAGTAGTCGCTGCTGCCGAACCAGGGGAAGGTGGCCGGGAAGATCGGGTCCTCCCAGCGCCGCGCCAGCCAGGCGCTGTAGTGGACCAGGCGCAGCGTGCGCAGCGGCTCGATCAGGGCCAGCTCGCGCCGGTCGAAGCTGCGGAACTGCTCATAGCCCTCGACCAGTGCGCCGAGCTGCTGCGTACGCTGGCGCCGGTCGCCGGACAGCAGCATCCACAGGTCCTGCACGGCCGGGCCCATGCGCGCGTCGTCCAGGTCCACGAAGTGCGGGCCGCCGCCGGGCAGGTCGGTCGGCGTCCAGAGGATGTTGCCGGGGTGGCAGTCGCCATGCAGGCGGATGGCCCTGGCATCCCCGAGGCCGCTGGCCGCCACCAATGCGAGCGCCTTGTCGCACTGCTCGCGCCAGGCCGATTGCATGTCCAGCGGAATCATCTCGTGGCCCAGCAGCCAGTCGCGCGACGCCGTGCCAAAGCCCTGCAGGTCCAGCGCCGGGCGGTGCACGAAGGGCCGGGCCGTGCCCACGGTGTGGATGCGCGCGAGAAAGCGGCCGATCCATTCGAGCACGTCGAAATCATCGAGCTCGGGCCCACGCCCGCCGCGCCAGGGGCTCACGGAAAAGGCAAAGCCTTCGTGGGTGTGCAGGGTGCTGCCGTTCAGCGCCATCGGGCCCACGGCGGGCACCTCGGCCGCCATCAGCTCGGCGGCAAAGGCATGTTCTTCGAGGATCTGTGCGTCCGTCCAGCGGCCGGGGCGGTAGAACTTGGCCACCACGCGCTGGCCATCTTCGAGCGAGACCTGGTACACCCGGTTCTCATAGGACGACAGGGCCATGAGCCGGCCGTCTCCGTACAGGCCCACGCTGGCCAGGGCGTCGAGCACCTGGTCCGGCGTCAGGCGCGCGTAGGGGTGCAGGTCGGAGGCGCTGGGGGCGGTGGAGGTGTCGGTCGGGGGCAGTCGGTTCATGCCCCATTGTCTCCCGCGCTGGAGCCCCCGCCGATCAGGAGGGCTGAAGGCTGGCCATGTGGCCGCAGCGGGGGTCGCCCCCGCCCGCCAGAACGGTGGCAAACAGCGCCTGCGCGGCCTCGGGCCCCTGGTGCTGCTGCACCTGCAGCCAGGGCGCAGGTGGCGCTTGCACGGTGGCTGCGAAGGCCTGCCAGGCGGCCACCAGCCGCTCGTTGAGCACCTGCGCGCCCCAGTCGTCGCGGCGCTTCTTGATCTGTGCAGGGGCAAAGAACATGGTGGGGCGAGGGCCGGGCAACTGGCCGGCCCCGCCCAGGTCGTTGACATGGCTGGCGCCCACGGCGCAGCTGTAGGCCAGGGCGGAAAAGCGCTGGTGGATGGCCTCGCGCACGGCCACGCTGCCCGCAAAATCGATGTAGATGCAAGGCGTGGCCGCGTCGATCTGCTCCAGTGCGTCGTAGGCCACCACCCGGTCGTAGCAGCCCAGGCTCTCGCAGAAGGCCACGTTGCCGGGCGAGGTCAGGCCGATCACCTCCAACCCGCCGCGCTGTGCCAGCTGGAAGGCCGTGCCGTAGGCCGTCTTGCTCGACGCGCTGGACAGCAGCAGGCGCTTGGCCCCGAAGAACTGCTGGTCGGCCATGAAGTCGTCGATCAGCCAGGAGGTGATGAACAGGGGGCGCAGCAGCGCCTGCACGTCCTCGGTGCCGGGCGTGTAGAACGGGTCGGTGCCAGTGCGCACATACTGGTTGTACACCGCGTGCAGCTTGGCGCGGTGGGCCGCGCCATCGTAGAAGCCGGCCTCGGTCAGCCGTGCGGGCGCAAGCACAGCGTGGGTGGACATGGGCCAGTAGCCGTAGAGCCGCTCGCCCACGGCCACCCCCGGGTGCAGCGACTGCACCACCGAGCCGAAACCCCATACGGGCACGATGCCCCAGCCGGTCTCGTCCGAAGGGAAGAACTGCCAGTATTCCAGCATGCCGCCCAAGGCCGCATAGGTGATGTTGTTGGCCGTGAGCGCAAAGCGCTCGACGCGCACGCGTACCTGGCCATCGGCCAGCGGAACATCCTGCGTGGTGCGCAGGGCGGTATGGGCCAGGGCGTCCTGGCGCACGAGGAGGGTGGTGGTGCTCATGGCCGCACGCTAAACGAATCCGCCGGGCCGCTCAAGCGGCCCAGGGCGCCTGCGCGACAGCTCCATGGCAAAACGGCCCACCGACGCAAGGTCGGCGGGCCGCTTCGGGCAGGCTGCAAACGCTCAGGCCGTGCGTGCCTGGGGCTTGTCCAGGGCCAGCACCAGTGCCAGCGCAATGATGGCGGGCAGTGCCTGGGTGTAGAAGATCTTGGGCACGGCCGTGGCTGCGCCGAAGACGCCGGCCACGATCACGCAGACCAGAAAGAAGATCTTGAACAGGCGGTTGCCGGTGAACAGGCCCCAGAACAGCCCGGCCGCGAGGAAGCCGTTGTACAGGCCCTGGTTGGCTGCCAGCACTGTGGTGGCATCGGCCAGTTCCTGGGTCAGGTTGAAGGTCTTCAGGCCCAGGGGCTTGTTCCAGAAGAACATCTCGAGCACCAGGATGTAGGCATGCTCGATGGCCACCAGGGCCACCGCGATGCGGGGGAGCAGCAGCCGGCCCATGGCTTACGCCAGCGTGATGGTCACGTCGATGTTGCCGCGCGTGGCGTTGGAGTAGGGGCAGACCTGGTGGGCTGCGTCCACCAGCTTCTGGGCCGTGGCGGAGTCCAGACCCGGCAGGCTGATGTTCAGGCGGGCGGCGATGCCGTAGGCGTTCGGGATGGGGCCCAGGTCGACTTCGGCGTCGATGGACACGTCCTGGGGCACGGGGATGCCGATCTTGCCGCCGACAGCCTTCATGGCGCCGATGAAGCAGGCTGCGTAGCCCGAGGCGAACAGCTGCTCGGGGTTGGTGCCGGTGCCGGACGTGCCGGGCGAGGACAGCTTGACATCCAGCCGGCCGTCGTCGGTCTTGGCGGCGCCATCACGGCCACCGGTCACGTGGGCCTTGGCGGTGTAGAGGACTTTTTCGAGTTGCGTCATGGTGTCTTCCTTTGGGGTGAATGTCCTGAAAGCGGACGGGGTGGGAACGAACGGTGAAGAAAAAATCAGCGCGCCGGGTTGATCCGGTCGCGGAAGGTCTTGAGCTGCCCGGTCAGGGCGGTCAGCTCGGGCAGGGTGCACTGGCTGCTTTCGAGCACGCAGGGCGGAATGGCCTCGGCCTTGTCGCGCAGCGCCCGGCCCGGGGCCGTGAGGCTGATGCGCACGCGGCGCTCGTCCTGGGCGTCGCGGATGCGGGCGATCAGGCCCGAGGTTTCCAGGCGCTTGAGCAGGGGGGTGAGCGTGCCCGAGTCGAGGAACAGGCGCTCGCCCAGTTCGGAGACGGTCACGCCATCCTGCTCCCACAGCACCAGCATCACGAGGTACTGGGGGTAGGTCAGGCCCACGGTTTCGAGCAGGGGCTTGTACAGCTTGGTCATCGCCAGCGAGGCGGAATACAGCGCGAAGCACACCTGGTTGTCCAGGCGCAGCAGGGCCGGGCTGGGGGTGTGGGTGGAGGGGTTGCTGCGTGCCATGGGATGAATTGTGCCGGGAAATTTAATTGCGTGCAATTGAATTGTGTAATCTTTTGTTGCTAGCTCGGTCTTGTCGCAGGATGGAGCCCGTTTCAGCCGAAGCGTGCTACTCACGCACGGCGCACGTGCGTGCGCAAGGCAATGGTGGCAGACCTGCGTGACAGGTCCATTGCCGGGTTGGCTTTCAGCGCCCGGTGAAGCGGGCAGGGCGCTTCTCGACGAAGGCGCGCACGCCCTCCGCCGCATCCTCGCTGTTGGCCAGTTGCTGCTGCACGGGGATGAAGTCGGCTACAGCGGCCGCCTGGCCCTGTTCGATGGCCTTGAGCACGTTGAGCCGGGTGGCCACCACGGCCTTCGGGGCCTGGGCCTCGATGCGCCGTGCGATGGCCAGTGCCTCGTCGAGCACCTGGGCGGCGGGCACGACCTTCTGCACGAAGTTCAGGCGCAGCGCCTCGGCGCTGCCGAATTCGTCGGCGGTCAGCAGGTGCAGCAAGGCGTTGCCGGTGCCGGCGCGCTCGGCCATGCGCAGCGTGGCGCCGCCGGTGGCCATGATGCCGCGCTGCACTTCCATCTGCGAGAAGCGGCAGTCGTCCGCCGCGACCACGATGTCGGCGCCCAGCATGAGCTCGATGCCCACGGTGAAGCAGATGCCCTTCACCGCCACCACCATGGGCTTGGTGCGGCGCCGGTAGCCGGGCAGGCCGTAGTCGTGGGGTTCCACCAGGCCCGGGGGGATGGCCTTCTCGCCGCGCTGCATGTAGGCGCTCACCGCTGGCAGGTCCAGGCCCGCCGTGAAGTGGTCGCCAAAGGCATGCAGCACGCCCACGCGCAGGTCCGGGTCATCGTCCAGCCGGGTGTAGGCCTCGGCCAGCTGGCGGAACATGGACGGCGTCCAGCCGTTGCGCTTGGCCGGGCGGTTGATGCCGATCAAGAGGACATGGCCGAGCACCTGGGTGTCGATGCAGCCTTCGGCCGGGGGCGTGGTGGGGGTGATGCTGGTCATGGACGCGGATGTCTCCTTGCCCAGGATTGAAAACCCAACGCGATGGGCGCGCCGTCCCCGGGGGGACAGCGCGCACGGCCGCATCAGTAGGTGTACACGCCTTGACCGGTCTTGCGGCCCAGGCGGCCGGCGGCCACCATTTCCTTGAGCAGCGGGCAGGGGCGGTACTTGCTGTCGCCGAATTCGGTGAGGTACACGTCCATCACGGCCAGGCACACATCCAGGCCGATCATGTCCGCCAGCGCCAGCGGGCCGATGGGCTGGTTGCAGCCGAGCTTCATGCCGGCGTCGATGTCCTCGGGTGTGGCCAGGCCTTCGGCCAGCACGAAGAAGGCCTCGTTGATCATGGGCACCAGGATGCGGTTGACGACGAAGCCAGGGGCGTTTTTCACGGTGATGGGGCTCTTGCCCAGGGCCTCGGCCAGTGCCTTCACGGCGTCGTGCGTGGCATCGCTGGTCTGCAGGCCGCGGATGATCTCCACCAGCGCCATCATGGGCACCGGGTTGAAGAAGTGCATGCCGATGAAGCGGTCCGCACGCGAGGTGGCGGCGGCCAGCTTGGTGATGGAGATCGAGGAGGTGTTCGATGCGATCA
Source organism: Acidovorax sp. (assembly GCF_034519795.1). GTDB lineage: Bacteria > Pseudomonadota > Gammaproteobacteria > Burkholderiales > Burkholderiaceae_C > Acidovorax. The sequence continues at coordinate 125,956 of NZ_JAXHOB010000014.1, read as the reverse complement.
GCACCTCGGGCGCCACCAGTGCATCCACCTGCTTCAAGATCTTGAGCTTGAGCTCGTAGTTCTCGGTGGCGGCCTCGATCACCAGTTGCGCTGCCTTGAGGTCGTCGTAGCTCGTGGAGACCTTGATGCGCGCCAGCGCCGCATCCTTGTCGGCTGCCGTGATCTTGTCCTTCTTGATCAGGCGGTCCAGGCTACCCGACACCGTGGCCAGGCCTTTTTGCACTGCAGCATCGGAGATGTCCACCATCACCACGTCGATGCCCGAGACCGCGCAGGCCTGCGCAATGCCGTTGCCCATGGTGCCCGCGCCGATGATGCCAACCGTTTGAATCGTCATATAGAGAGCTCTCTTCAAAGTGAAACAGACGGGCAGCATGGTAAGCCGAATCGCACGCCCGTTCGGTTATGGTCCATCGGGTCCGTGCGCGGCAAAGGCTCTGCGCATGGCCTGGAGACAAAAAACATGTTGTTCGACTACATCGTGATCGGGGGCGGCTCGGCTGGCTCCGTGCTGGCCGGCCGGCTCACCGAAGACCCCGCCGTGCGCGTGTGCCTGCTCGAAGCAGGGCCTGCCGACAAGAGCGTGCTCATCCACTGCCCGGCGGGCCTGGCCGTGATGGCCAAGTTCGAACTCAACGGCTGGGGCCAGAGCACCACGCCGCAGGCCGCGCTCAACGGCCGCCAGGGCTACCAGCCGCGCGGCAAGGTGCTGGGCGGCTCGAGCTCCATCAACGCCATGGTCTATATCCGTGGCCAGCATGCCGACTACGACCACTGGGCCGAGCAGGGCAACCCGGGCTGGGGTTGGGAGGACGTCAGGCCCTACTTCCTCAAGGCAGAGCACAACGAGCGCGGTGCCGACGCCTGGCACGGCCAGGGCGGCCCCTTGAACGTGGCCGACCTGCGCTCGCCCAACCGTTTCAGCCAGTTCTTCAACGAGGCCGGCGTGCAGGCCGGCCACCCGCACAACACCGACTTCAACGGCGCCACGCAGGAAGGCGTGGGCATGTACCAGGTGACGCACAAGAATGGCGAGCGCCACAGCGCGGCCAAGGGCTACCTCACGCCGCACCTTTCGCGCAGCAACCTGCAGGTGATCACCGGCGCGCACGCCACGCGCATCCTGTTCGAGGGCCGGCGCGCCGTGGGTGTGGAGTACCGCCAGGGCGGTGCGCAGCACGAGGTGCGTGCCAGCCGCGAGGTGCTGCTCAGCGCGGGTGCACTGCTCTCGCCGCAGTTGCTCATGCTGTCGGGCGTGGGGCCGGGTGCCCACCTGCAGCGCCATGGCATCCCGGTGCTGCACGACCTGCCGGGCGTGGGCCAGCACCTGCACGACCACCCGGACGTGGTGCAGGTGTTCAATGCGCCAGAACTCAAGGACCTGTTCGGCATTTCTCCCGCGGGCATGTGGAGCCAACTGCTTGGCGTGCTCGAATGGCGCCGCAGCCGCACCGGCATGCTGACCACCAACTTCGCGGAGGCTGGCGGCTTCATCAAGAGCGACCCGGCCGAGGCCGCGCCCGACCTGCAGCTGCACTTCGTGATCGGCAAGCTCGTGGACCATGGCCGCAAGACGGTATTGGGCCATGGCTACTCGGCCCACGTGTGCCTGCTGCAACCACGCAGCCGGGGCTCAGTGGCGCTGGCCACCAAGGACCCGATGGCCCTGCCGCTGGTGGATCCGCGCTTTCTGGAGGACGGCGACGACATGCAGCGCATGGTGCGCGGCTTTCAGCGCCTGCGCGAGATCCTGGCGCAGCCGGCGCTGGCGCGCTTCGGTGCGCGCGAGCTGCCCGCATCGGCCGGTGCGCAGACCCCCGCGCAGATCGAGCAGTTCATCCGCCAGTACGCCGACACCATCTACCACCCGGTGGGCACCTGCCGCATGGGGCCGGGCGAGCTCGATGTGGTGGACGCCCAATTGCGCGTGCACGGCCTGCAGGGCCTGCGCGTGGTGGATGCGTCCATCATGCCGCGCATCGTGAGCGGCAATACCAACGCACCCACGGTGATGATCGCCGAGAAGGCGGTGGACATGCTGCGCGCCGCAGCGTGAGGAATGTCACGCAGGGGCGCACCGCAGGCCGCTGAAAGCGGAAGTTGTTCACACGCGAAAACGCCGCGCTTTCCTAGACTTCATTCATCGGGTGCACGGTGCATCCGAACACCGCAAGAGACGGTGTGGCAACGGCCCGCAAGGGCAGCATGAAAGAAGACGACTGCGATGAACATCGACCCCCGCGAAATCTCGGCCCTGATCTCGGCCCATTCCGATCCATCGACCTGCACCGGCGCGCCGCGCGTCGACATGTATGCCGGTATCCACAAGGCGCTGCGCGCCCTGATGTCCGACACCCTGCTGGCCCTGGGCCGCATGGACGTCACCGACGACCTGGAGTTCGCCACCCACTGCGAGCGCGTGATGGAGTTGCTGGATCTGTGCCGCTCGCACCTGCAGCATGAGAACGAGTTTTTGCACACCGCCATCGAGGCGCGTGCGCCCGGCGCTGCGCGGGTGCTGGAATGCGAGCATGGCGAGCACGAAAAGGCCATCACGGCGCTGGCCGCCGGCGTCACGCAGCTGCTGGGCTGTGCCACGGCGGCGCGCCCCGCAGCGGCGCATGCGCTGTACCGGCAACTGGCGCTGTTCATCGCCCACAACTACGAACACATGCATGCCGAGGAAACCGGGCACAACAGCGTGCTGTGGGCCCACTACAGCGACGAGGAACTCGTCGGCATCCACAACGCGCTGGTGGCCTCCATCCCGCAGCCGGAAATGATGGCCATCCTGCGCTGGCTGGTGCCCTTCATGTCACCGCCCGAGCGCACCGCGATGCTGGCCGACATGCGCGCCCATGCCCCGGCGCCGGTGTTCAAGGCCGTGCTCGACAGCGTGAAGTCCCACCTCACGCCCTACGAGTGGATCAAGCTCATGCGCAGCCTCAACCTGCCGGCCGAGACGGCGCCACCGTACTGAGGTCCCGTCCCGAGGGGGTGCAGCGCCGGTGCGTGATGCCCAGCTCGGCCACGCTGGTCAGGCTCTCAGCCCCTCAGGCCGCCGCAGCGCCGGCCGGTGCGTAGCACCAGCGGTTGCGGCCACTGCGCTTGGCCTCGTAGAGCCCGGCGTCGGCATGGGCGATCAGCTCATCCACGCCACGCCCATGCTCGGGGAAATGCGACAGGCCGATGCTGGTGCCGATGTCCGCACCGCCGACGGCGAGCTGGAAGCGGTCGGTCAGCGCCGCCACCATGCGGTTGGCCACGCTCTGCGCATCGTCGGCGCTGGCGCCGGGCAGCACGCACAGGAACTCGTCGCCGCCCAGGCGTGCCAGGGTGTCGCCCTCGCGCAGGCAGCCGCGCAGGCGCTGCGTCACTAGGCACAGCAGCTCATCGCCGGCGGCATGGCCCATGGTGTCGTTGACCTGCTTGAACTTGTCCAGGTCCAGGAACAGCACCGTGAGCAGCCCCTGGCGCGTGCTGGCGTCGGTCAGGGCCTGGCGCAGCCGGTCGCGCGCGATCATGCGGTTGGGCAGTCCGGTCAGCGGGTCCAGGTTGGCGGCCTCCAGTTCGCGGCGGGTCTGGTCCAGGTCGGAAATGCGGCACTCTAGCTCGAATTCGCGCGCTTCCAGCTTGACCACCATGTGGGCGAAGGCCTCGGCCAGGCGGGCCTGCACGCTTTCCTCGGGGCGCTCGCCCGTCATGTCCATGAGCGGGCCGATGGCGCGCAGGTCACCCTGCTGGGCGATGCGCTGCATGACGTCGCACAGGCGCTGCAAAAAGAGGTCGTCGGTCTCGGCAGGGGTCACAGGGAGTTCTCCTCATTTGCGGCAGGCCGCATGTTCAGTGGGTGCCGCAGGCGCCTGCCAGTCCGTGTGGTCTGTCGCGCAGCACGGCCAGGGCCGGCGTCCCTGGCCGGGCCGGGCGAGTCTCTCCACCACGGGGCCGCCGCCGAGCCGCAACCGGCGCAGTCCCGCAGGCCCGGCCGCGATGCGTGCAATCAAGGCTTCTTCGGGATCAGAAAAAGCCCGGGGCGAGGCGAACAAACGACAGCCGTGCGGCGGGCACAATGATACGCTTACACACTTTGTTAACAATTCAATGCGATTGCGCCGCCCGAGCCGCTGGCAGGCAGCGCGACACCGTGACTTCGTTGACCTCACCGTCGCGCCGATACTCGAACCGATCCGCCAACCTCTGCACGAAATGCACGCCCAGGCCACCCATGTCCCGATCATCGAGCGAGGCGCCCACATCGGGCGCCGCCAGGGTGGTGGGGTCGAATGCCCGCCCATGGTCGCGCAACACGGCCAGCAGGCGGGCCGGCGCATCGAAGCGCACGCTCACCTCCACCAGGCCGCCCTGTCCCGCATAGCCATGCATGGCCACATTGGTCAGCAATTCGTCGAGCATCAGCCCGAAGGACGAGGCCAGGGGCATGGGCACGCCATTGTCGTCGGCCCAGGCCTCCAGCCGCTCGAAGAAAGCGGGAAGCTCGGCTACGGTGCCGTTCAGGGTCTGCTGCCATTCGAGCGGTGGATTCATAGGTGTCTGCGCGCTGAAACCTGGGGCTGCACCTGCGGGCGCCGTCTGCGCCGCGGTCCGGTGGGTCGCCAAGGCATTGTGGCATGAGCCGGACCATGCCAACGCTTTCGTCGCCCCCATCGCCGCAGGCTGCCGGCACTGCCGTGGCGGCCAGGCCCACGCTCTCCGCACTGTGGGAGCTCGGCGGACTGTGGCTGCTGATCGTGCTGGCCGGCATCGCGCTGATCGCCAGCCTGCTGCTGGATGTGCGCGCACAGGAAGAGGCGCAGATCCAGCGCTCGCGCCTGTCGCTGACCCTGGTGGAACTGCAGGACGCCATCGAGGGCGACCTGGCGCTGGGCTTTGACCTGCCCGATCACCGCGGCATCCAGCCCCGGCTGGAGCGGGCCTTGGCCAGTGACACCCAGCTGTACGCCATCGATGTGGTGGACCGCGCCGGCATCGCCCTTTTCAGCACCGACCGGGGCGCCATCGGCGAGGCACTGCAGCCCCGTGCGGCGCGCGCGGCCGAGGCCGGCGCGCGCCAGGACCGCATCTGGAGCGCAGCACTCACGGGCGAGGCCATCATGGGCCTTCCCCTGCACAATGCCTTCGGCGAGGTCGTGGGCCATATCAGCGCCACGTATGCGACCCAGCCGGTGCGCTTTCGGCTGGCCGTGTGGCAAGCCGATGGGCAGACGCTCACCCTGGGCGCCATGGCGGTGCTGGTGCTGGCCATCGCCGGCCTGCTGGGCTGGCTGGCGACGCTCTGGGCCCTGCAGCCGCAGTCCGCCCGGCTGCGCGCCGAGTGCCAGCGCACCCAGACGCGGGCCCTGGCGCGCAGCGCCCAGGTACGCCAGCGCATGGACGAATGCCTGGTGCGACTGGACGAAAGCGAGCGCACCGAATGAGCGCGCGCGGCCCTTTCGCTCCTGCCACCCGCCTGGGCATCGCGGCCGTGCTGCTGTTGCTGCTGGCGGCCAGCCTCCTGTCCATCTACACCTATGACCAGTTGCGCGACATGCGGGCCGCAAGCGACCGCACGCGTTCGCAGCTGATGGCGCAGTCGCTCAGCCTGCGCATCACCCATGCCGTCGAATCCGGCATCCCGCTGCGCAGCCTGGTGGGTGTCGAGGCGCTGTTCCAGCAGCGCATGGCTTCGCAGTCCGACATCCAGGCCTTGGCGCTGGTGCTGCCCGACGGCAAGGTGCTCTGGCAGGCCACGCGCGACGCAGGCGACGCCGGTGCCACGGCCGAGGCGCCGGTGCAGGTCCACGGCGCTCCCGTCGCCATCCTGCGCCTGGCCTTGCACGACAGCGGTGCCGCCACCTTCGCCCGCGCCACTGCGGCCATGCTGCTGCCGGCCATCGCGCTGCTGGCCCTGCTGGCCTATCTGGCCGCGCGCTTTTCGCAGGCCCAGGGCATCGAATTGCGCAACCACGCCGCCTGGCGTGCGCGCCGCGCCATTGCCCAGGGGCGCTACGACCAGGCCGTGGTACTGCCGCAACGCCGCGGGTTCGACCTGCGGGTGCAGCAGCTCGGCCATGCGGTGCGCGGAGTGCACGAAGGGCTGGTGCGCGTGCGCCGCCTGATCGCCTCGCTGCGCCAGACGGAACCCCAGCACCTGCGGCGCGAACGCCTGGACCAATTGCTGGCCAAGGCCGAGGCCGACGACCGCTTCGCCGAGCACGGTATCGCCCAGGTGCGGGTGGTCGCTGCCGAGGCGCAGGCGTTCTGGATCGCGCTGCTGGTGGCCCTGAGCGCGCTGGCGCTGCAGACCCTGTGGCTGCGCAGCCTGCACCTGCAGGGCGAAACTCCCTGGCAATGGCAGGGCCTGGCACCGGCACCTGCCGCCAGCCTGGCGGCCTTCTTCGTGGCCTGCACGGCGGCCTGGTGTGTGACACGCTGGCGGCGCTGGCCAGCGCCCACCGTGGTGCTGCCCGCCTGCATCGCCCTGCTGGCCACGGCCATGGCCTGCGCCAGCGGCCTGCCGGCGAGCCGGCCCTGGCCCCTGGCCATGGTGGCGGGCGCGTGGCACGGTCTGGTGGTGGGGGCGGTGCTGGCCGCCTGCCAGGCCGTCGAACAGGTGCCGCGCACCCGGCCCGAATACGCCTACGCCCGACCGCGCTGGCGCGCAGCGACCTGGAGCGCCTGGACCGTCACGGCCGTCTGGCTGGGGCCGGCGCTGGGCAGCCTGGCGCTGGACGCCCTGGGCCCGCTGCAGGGCGCCTATGCGCTGCTGCTGCCGGCAGCGTGTGCGGGATTCTTCGTGGTGCGCTGGAACGGGCCGCGCAGCCCCTGGCGCAGCCGCACGGGTGTGCACGGCAACCCCCTGATCGGGACGGACCGGCCCCACGCCGAGCGCCTGCGGGCGCTGGGCCAGTCCGGTGCTGCCGGCCTGCTGCTCGGCCTGGCGCTGGCCGCGCATGCGCTGGGCCAGCCCGCCCTCTGGGCACCCATGCTGGGGCTGGGCATGGCTGCCGGGTTGTTCCTGCGCAGGCGCCTGCCGTCCCCGGGTGCGCTGGCGGCCATGGCCACCGCAGTCTCCCTGCTGGCCCTGGCCATCGCCGTGGATGGGCTGTCCATGGGGCGCGCCCTCCAGGACGCGGTGCTGGCGCTGGCAGCCCTGCTGGCCGGTGGCGCGCTGGGCCGCCTGGCGCGCACGGCCGAGGGCGAGTGCCGCTTGCCCGTGCTCTCGACGGCCCAATGGGCCGCGATGGGCGTCGGCGCGGTGTGTGCCAGCGGCGCTCTGGGCGTTCACCTGCACGGTGGCTGGCCATTGCTCGCGGCCGTGTCGTTGCTGCTGGTTTGCGGCGGGCACGGCCCGCGCGCCGCCGCGGATGCGGATCGCACCGGAGGCCCGCATGCACCTTAGGCACCGGCTGATCGCCATCCTGCTGGCCGCCATGGCCCTGCTGGTCGCGGCCTTCTCCGCGATAGGCTGGCTCAGCGACCAGCGCTGGTCGCAGCGCTACGACGAAGTGCTGCTGCAGAACCAGCGCATCGCCTGGGACAAGCTGCAGAATGAAAACCTGGACCGCCAGGACATGCTGGCCCAGCAACTGCTGCAGGATGCCGCCCTGCGCGATCTGGCGGTGCAGGGCGCCTCGGCCCGCCTTGACGCCCTGCTGGCGGCCGCGACGCGGCGCGCTCCGGGCCTGCGCATCGATGTCTTCGACCGCCAGGGCACGCTGGTGGCCACCACCGAGCCCGGCATCGATCCGCAGCCAATGGCCGAAGTCCGCTGGGTGGCCACGGCCGGCGGCCAAAACGGCGCCGTGCGCGGGCTCAGCCAGGTGGCGGTGCGGCAGTACCAGTGGGTGGTGGTGCGCGGCTTCGACGGCGGCGCGCTGGCCGTGGGCCAGGACGTCGCTCCCAAGCTGTCCGAGCTGGCCACCTACCTGGGTGGTGACATCTTCCTGGCCAACATGCGTGGCGCCGAGTCCGTGGGGACCCGCGCAGGTGTGCTGGCCGCCACCGACACCCCGATCCCCGTGCGCTCCAACCAGGCGGTCACCGTGCAGCTGGAAGGCCAGGATGATCGGGCGCGCGCCCTGCGCATCGTCAGCCAGCCCGTGCGCAACCCCGATGCGCGCATCGTCGGCGCCCTGGTCTGGATGCAGGACGTGAGCGCCGCGCACTACGCCGACCGGCTGTTCTCGCGCACCACGCTGGCTGCGGCGCTGGCGTTCGCCGCCCTGCTGGCGGCAGGCCTCGTGGTCTACCTGCGGCATGCGATGGAGCCGCTGTCGCGCTCCGTCGGCGTGCTCAATGCGCTGGCGCGCGGCGCTACCGACGCCTCGCTGGACCAGGGGGAGGAAGACGCCGAGGACGAGTCCGGGGAGATCGCACGCGGCGTGGTGGCCATCCGCTCGGAGCTGCTCAACCTCGAGACCCTGCGCCAGGAGCGCATCCGGACCCGGCAGCAGCAGGAACGCCTGATCCGCGGCCAGTTGCGCACCCTGGCCGACAGCCTGGACCCGGCCTCGCGCGAGGAGATCCTCGTGGCGCTCGGTTCGGGCTCCGAGGCGCAGGCCAGCCCCACCGTGGCCGAAGCCGGTGCTGCACCGACCAACCACCTGGCCGAGCTCGCCGGTATTTTGGGCCGCATGTCCGGCCTGGTGACCAACCAGCAAAACCGCCTGCTCAAGCTGCTGCGCGAGCTGCAGGCAGCGGTGCAGACCGAGGCCACCCTGGCCAGCCTGCAACAGGAGCTGGAGATTGCGCGCCAGATGCAGCTGTCCATCCTGCCGCGCTCGGCGCCCGACGTGGACGAAGTCGACATCGCGGCCACCATGATCGCCGCCAAGGAAATCGGGGGCGACTTCTACGACTACTTCCCGATCGACGACGAGCACCTGGCCGTGGTCGTGGCCGACGTGTCGGGCAAGGGCGTTCCGGCGGCGTTCTTCATGGCGATCTCGCGCACCCTGCTCAAGAGCAATGCGCTGTTCCTGCGCGAGCCCGGCGCCACCATCCGGGCCCTCAACGACCAGCTGTGCGCCGAGAACGACCAGATGATGTTCGTCACCGTGTTCTACAGCGTGCTGCACCTGCCCACCGGGCGACTGGTGTACGTGAATGCAGGCCACAACCCGCCAGTGCGCCTGACCGATACGGGTGCGGCGCTGTTCCCGCGCGGCAGGAACATGGCGCTGGCCGTGATGGAAGGGCAGGAGTACATCGAGGGCGAGGTCATGCTCGCGCCCGGAGAAACCGTGGTGCTCTACACCGATGGCGTGACCGAGGCCACCAATGCAGAAAACGCCCTGTTTGGGGACGATGCCCTGCTTGCGGCCATGGCCGCGATTGGCAGCGACCCCCGGGGCGTGGTCACGGCGCGCATTCCCGACCAACTGGTGCGTTCGGTGCGCGGCTTCGAGAACGGCGCCGCCCAGGCCGACGACATCACGGTGGTGGCGCTGACCTACCGGGGGCGGCGGTTGTGACCCAGATGGCGCGCATAGCGCAACGACACCGCCCCGTCGGGTGCGCGCACCTCGCCCACGCAGGCGTAGCCGGCCAGCGCAGCGGCGCGCAGCGCCTCGTAGTCCAGGCTGGGCAGCAGCAGTTCACCCTCGGTCGCAAAGTCCATGCCCTGCTCCAGGTCGATCATGGCCACGTGGCGCTGCAGGCCATCGATCAGGCCGGTCCAGACGACACGCAAGCCCTGGCGCAGCATGTTGTGGCGGCTGCGGTGGTTGAGCAGGGACACCATGGCCATGCACAAGGGACGTCCGTGGGCCTGTGCCAGGCCCAGGCGCGCCGACAGCAGGGTGCGCTGCAGCTGGCGGCCGCGCCACTGCGGCAGCACCATGCAGCTCGACAGGTGCGCCACCAGGCCCTGCTGCGCCGGGTCCAGGCCGATCACATGGCCCAGGTTGTGGGGCTGCTGTTCGCCCGGCAGTTCGATCATGGCGTAGGCGACCAGGGCGTCGTCCATGAACACGCCGATGGCTTCGCCGCCCGGGTACATGTGGGCCTGGAAGAAACCCTCCTCGTCATCCTCGCGCACGTAGAAGTCCGGATCGGGCAGCGTGCCCAGCACCGTCTCGCGCAAGGCCAGCCATGCGTCGAAGTCCCGCGCCTCCAGCAGGCGGATGTGCGCGTGGGGCACATGGCCCAGCGCTGCTTCGGGCAGCAGGACGGGCGGGATGGTGGGCAAAAGGCTGAGCACGATGGACGGTTTGGCGCACACTGCGCGCAACGGGTCGAAAGGGTTGAAAGGGTTCGTAACGACGCCCCGACTATAGAACAGCTGCACGACATCCGACGAAACCGGTTTACCGAGGAAGCACTTCCATGACCGACATGACCCGCACCACGCCCGGCCCTGACATCGATGTGACCGCACTGCAGCGGCGCCTGCGACGCGAATCGCTGATGTTCGCGTCGATCTTCGCGCTGGTGCTGTTTGGCCTGTCCCTGGTCCTGATCGCCTGGCGGACCGAGCAACTGCTGACCCAGCTCGAACAGGACCGCACCGTGCGCCTGCTGCGCCAGGTGGCCGACGAGGCCGAGTCCGGGCTGCGCTTCGGTGTCTCGGTGGCCGACCAGACCGTGTTGCCCGAACGGGTCACGCGCCTGGGTGCAGCGGGCAGCCCGCTGCGCGGGGTCTTCATCGACACCGACCGCGGCGAGGCCGTGCTGCGCTCGGGCGACGCGGCGCTGCATTCCACCATAGCGCCGCGCTGGAGGCAGGCCGTCATCGACGCCGGGCCGGGCCATGTCCCCGTGGTGCGCAACACCGGCCGTTACGCGTGGATCGGCGCGGCCATTTTCGACTCCACCGGCGCGCCGGCCGCCACCCTGTGGGGGGCGCTCGACCCGGCCGAAGTGCGCGCCCAGGCCCGGGGCGTCGCGCTCGACATGGTGCTGCGCGCCCTGCCGCTGATGCTGCTGGCCCTGGTGATCACCTGGTGGCTGCTGCTGCGCTGGAGCACGCGCGTCATGACCTCGATGCGCGGCATCGGCCATGGCAGCGGGGCACAGGCCAGCCCCAACTCCGCCCGGAAACTCTGGCTGGCCGTGGTCTTCAGCGTGCTGGTGGCACCCGCCGCCATGCTGTGGATCGCGCGCGAGGCAGCGCGCCCGGCCGTCACGGCGCAGATCCAGGAGAACGCCGACGCCGTGGGCCGTGCGCTGTCGGGCCAGGTTGCGCGCGCGCTGTCGCTCGGTGTGCCCTGGACCGCGATGAACGGGGTGGACGCGCTGTTTCGACAGCAGTTGGTCGAAGCGCCCGAGCTGAGCTACCTGGCGCTGCAGCCGCCCGGCGGCCCGGCGCAAAATTCCACCTGGGGCAGCGACGTGCCCTCGCAGGCCCGCGACAGCATGTCCGACTTCCCGCGCCGCACGCTCACGGCCGGCGACGGCGCCGTGGTCGTTGGCTACCCGGCCGACTTCGTGGACCGGCAGCTCGCGGGCATGCTGATCGACCTGGTGCTGGCCCTGGTGATCGCCGCCGTGCTGGTGCGCGAACTCGCGCGCGGTCTGTGGCGCCGCTCGCTGCTGTTCCCGCTGGCCGCGTATGTGCAGGCCCGGTTGTGGCAAGGGCTGCAGCGCCGCTGGCAAAAAAAGCACGCTATCGACCAGGAAAGCGCCCAGGCACATGACCGCGACGCGGACGAATGCCGGGCGCAGCTGATGCGTGCAGCGCGCAGCGACGGCGCTACAGCCGAGGCGCCCCAGGTCGGGGCCCAGCTCACCTTGTTGCGCCTGACGGTGTTCCTGGTCGCCCTGTCCGAAGAGCTGTTGCGCCCCTTCTTTACCGTCTTCGCCAGCGAGGTGCGCCCCATCGATGCCGCCCTGTCGCCCACCATGGTGGCCGGATTGCCCGTCGCCGCCTTCATGGCCACGCTGGCTTTGGCCCAGCCCGCCGGCCCGGCGCTGGCGCGGCGCTTCGACCTGCGCTGGAGCCTGATGCTGGCGGCCCTGGTCGGCACGCTGGCCCTGGCCGCCACGGCCTGGGCGACCGATGCCTGGACCCTGATCGGCCTGCGCGCCCTGGGGGGGGCTGCCTACGGCCTGGCACTGATCCTGGTGCAGACCGCCATCGTGCGCATCACACCGCCGAAGCAACGCGCGCGGGGCCTTGCCGAGGTGGCTGCGGCCATCGTGGCGGCGGGCATCGTCGGCCCGCCCTTCGGCGGCATGATCGCCGCGCGCGCGGGCGACGGCATCGGCTTCCTGGCCTGCGCGCTGTGCATGGTCGGCGCCTTGCTGGCCGCCCTGCGCCTGTCGCTGCCCGTGCCCGAGGGCAGCGCCGCAGCCCAGCGTGGCCTGGCCACCTCGGGCGGCTGGCGCGGTTACATGGCGGTGCTGCGCGAGCCGCGCGCCATCTGGGTGATCCTGGGCGCCGCCCTGCCGGGCCGCCTGGTGGCGGTGACGATTCTCTCCGTGGTGGTGCCCCTGTACATGAACGAACTGCAGCAGCCGCCCGCAGTGGCGGGCCGGGTGCTGCTGCTGTACTTCCTGTGCTTTGCCCTCTCCGCCTCGTTGGTGGCGCACTGGTCGGACCTGCTCGGGCAGCGCAAGCCCTTCATCGTGGCGGGCGGCGTGTTCAGTGCGCTGGCCTGCCTGTCGCTGCCGGCATTGGGCGGCGTCTGGGGCATGGCCGCCTGCTGCGCCCTGTTGGGCCTGGGCCAGGCGCTGCAGTCCTCGCCGCAGATCGCGCTGACCACCGAGGCCTTCGAGGGCGTGGATGCGAGCCGCGCAACTGCCACGCCCGAGCAGGCGCTGGCGGCGTTCCGGCTGATCGAGCGCGGCGGCAGCATCGTCGCGCCCTTTGTCACTGCGGTCGCCGTGACCGCCTTCGGTTATGCCGGCGCAGTGGTGGCCGTGGGCCTGCTGCTGTCGGTGACGACCCTGAGCCTGGCCGCCGGCCTGCGCAACCCCCGTACCCAGGCCGCTGCGGCTGCCTGAAGACGATCTCCTGGAGAACTCCGATGAACCTGCGCCGCATCCTCATCGCCGCCGGGGCCACCTGTGCCCTGCTGGGCACCTCGGCCGCTGTCGCCCAGAGCGCCACCAACGCGGCGGCCGCTGGCGTGGCCGCCGCCACCAAGCGCTTCACCGTCGCCATGGTGCTGCCGCGCGATGACCAGAACATCGAGGCCGGCTTCACCGGCTACCTGCAACGCCAGGATGTGCCCGTGCAGTACGTGAACATCCGCTTCTCGGGCCGCAGTGAGGACATTCCCGAGCTGCGCGCCAAGGTGCGTGCGGTGCGCCCCGACCTGATCTACGCCTGGGGCACGCCCACCACCCTCGCCCTGGCGGGCCGGCACGACCAGGCAGGCAAGGACGATGCGATCCGCGACCTGCCCATCGTCTTCACCGAGGTGACCGACCCGGTGGGCGCGGGTCTGCTGCGCACGCTCGACGACCATGGCCGCAACGTCACGGGTGTGAGCCACGTGGCGCCGCTGCCGGTGCAGCTCAACGCCATCCGTGCCTACCGCCCCTTCACACGCCTGGGCTACCTGCACAACCCTGCCGAGCCCAACTCCGGCCTGATCCGCGACCGGCTCAAGGAACTGGCGCGCACGCAGAACTTCGAGGTGGTCGAGGCCAGCCTGCCCCTGCTGCCCCAGGGCGGCCCTGACCCCGCGCAGATCGCCCCGCAGATCCAGACCCTGGCCGAACGCAAGGTCGACTTCCTCTACGTCGGTCCCATCACCTTCCTCGCCTTCACGCACCGCGATGCCGTCACAAGCGCCGCGTTGCAGAACAAGCTGCCGACCTTCTGCGCGACCGAGAGCATCGTGCGCCAGTCGGGCTGCCTGTTCGGGCTGTTTTCCAATGGCGCCAACATCGGCCGTTACGCCGGCTCCATGGCGCGCCAGATCCTGGTCGAGAAAAAGCCGCCCCAGTCGATTGCGGCCTCTACGCTGCAGCGCTTCTCGCTGCTGGTCAACATGCGCACGGTGCAGGCGCTGGACCTGTATCCGCCCATGCTGCTGCTGAACGTGGCCGAGGTGATCAACGTGCCCAAGCAGGCTGCTGCGAACTGATGCGCCGGTCGCGTGCTGCGGTGCGGCCCCTACAATGGGCCGAGCCTGAGTTCCAGGATTTCTTTTCCCAGCCACGATTCAAAGGATTGCGCCCATGAACCTCGAACAGGAGCGCCGCGACGACATCTTGATCCTGCGCCCGCGCGGTCGCCTCGACAGCAGCAGCTCGCCCGAACTCGAGCGCGTGGTTACCGAGCAGCTCGAAGCGGGCACGCAGCGCGTGGTGTTCGATCTCTCCGCACTGGACTACATCAGTTCCGCAGGCCTGCGCGTGGTGCTGCTCGCGGGCAAGAAGCTGCGCGCCAGCAAGGGCAAGCTGGTGCTGGTCGGCCTGAGCGACATGGTGCGCGAGGTGTTCGACATGAGCGGCTTCCTGACCCTGTTCGCCGTCACCCAGACACTGGACGAGGGCCTGGCGAAAGTCTGAGCGGGCCCACCGCCCCAGATTAGCTGCGAAAGCGCCGGCGCGTCAGCGCCAGTGCCACCCAGAAGGCCGCCACCGTGGTCACCACCAGCACCAGGCCATGGCGCCAGGGGTTGGCGGGCCACTGGTCCATGAACAGCGGGCGCACCAGTTCCACGGCATTGGTCAGCGGCAACCAGTCCGAGATGGCACGCACGATGGGCGGCAGTTGCTCACGCGGGAAGAACACGCCCGACAGGAACATCATCGGCGTGAGCACCAGCGTGAAGTAGTAGGTGAAGAAGTCGTAGCCCTTGGCCAGCGCGTTGAAGATCAGCGCAATGCTCGAGAACATGATGCCCACGCCCAGCAGCACGGGCCAAGCTACGAGCAGCTTGGGGCTGTGGCTGATGCCCAGCGCCAGCATCACCCCGAGGATGGCGGTCACGGTGAACAGCGCCTTGAAGGCTGCCCAGAGCATCTCGGCCAGCACCACGTCATCGAGCCGCACGGGCGCGTTCATGATGCCGTCCCAGGTCTTTTGCACATGCATGCGCGAGAAGGCCGAGTACAGTGCCTCGAAGCTCGCCGCGTTCATGGCGCTCATGCAGATCGAGCCGCTGGCCAGGAACAGGATGTAGGGCACCTTGGTGGCGCCGCCCTCCGCGGCCACGCTCACCTGCCCCA
Source organism: Acidovorax sp. (assembly GCF_034519795.1). Classification (GTDB taxonomy): domain Bacteria; phylum Pseudomonadota; class Gammaproteobacteria; order Burkholderiales; family Burkholderiaceae_C; genus Acidovorax. Next base: position 110,830 of record NZ_JAXHOB010000014.1, on the reverse strand, counting down.
CCAGCGCTCCCATGCCGTAACCGAAGGCCACCAGCCACATCAGCGGCTCGGCGATATTGCCCACTAGGCTGGGGATGGCCAGCTTGCGCCAGACCAGCAGATTGCGCAGGAACACGGGCCACCAGCGCGCGGACAGCGTGGGCGGCATCCACACGGACGGCGTGGGCGGTGGCAGCGGGGTCGATGGGTTGGCGGCTTGCATGCCCCTATTGTGCTGTGCATCGGCCGGGCATGCCCATTGCTTGTGCCCAGGGCATGAGCGCCAACGTCCTGCACCTGTCCCCCAGCGCCCACGCGCTGTGGCGCGAGCGGCTGGGCCTGCTGCTCGAATCCACGGGCGAGGGCGTGTTCGGCATCGACCTGGCGGGCGACTGCGTGTTCATCAACCAGGCCGGTGCGCGCATGCTCGGCCTGGCCGCAGCCGAAGTGATGGGGCGCAACATGCACGCGCTCACCCACCATTCGCACCCCGACGGCAGCCCCTACGCGGACAGCGACTGCCCGATCTTCAACGCCTTTCGCAGTGGCCTGCCTTGCCGGGTGGACAGCGAGGTGTTCTGGCGCCACGACGGCTCGTCCTTCGCGGTCGAGTACTCGAGCCATCCCATCATGGAGGACGGCCGGGTGCACGGCGCGGTGATCACCTTCGTGGACATCACCGAGCGCAGGCGCGCAGCCGGCGAGCTGCAGCGCGCCCACGACGAACTGGCCCGCGCCAACGATGAACTGGAGCGCCGGGTGGCCGCGCGCACGCAGGAGCTGTCGCAGGCGCTGGGCCAGCTGCGCGAGCTCTCGGCGTATTCCGAGCAGGTGCGCGAGGACGAGCGCACGCGCATCGCGCGCGAGGTGCACGACGAGCTGGGCAGCCTGCTCGTTGCCCTCAAGATGGACGTCAACTGGCTGCACAAGCGCCTGGGCGAGCAGGGCGAGCGCAGCCCCGAGGCCGCAGGCGACATGCGCCAGCAGATGCGCTGCAAGTGCCAGAACATGAGCCGCCTGATAGAGAATGCGGTGGACAACGTGGGCCGCATCATCACCGACCTGCGCCCCAGCATCCTGGACCACCAGGGCCTGTGGGCGGCCCTGGAGTGGCAGGCGCAGGAATTCGTGCAGTCGGCAGAATTGCAGCTGCGCTGGCAGATGGAGGTGCCCGAGACGCTGCACCTGCCCGAGCCGGCTGCCATCGCGGTGTTCCGCATCTTCCAGGAGATGCTGAGCAACGTCGGGCGCCATGCCCAGGCCAGCGCCATCGCCATCCGCATCGATACCGAGGAGCAGCAATTGCATCTGCGCGTGCAGGACAACGGCGTGGGCGCCACGCGCCAGGCGCTCGAAGCGCCCACGGCCTATGGCGTCATGGGCATGCGCGAGCGTGCGCGGCAGCTGGGCGGGCAGTTGCACATCACCAGCGAGCCGGGCGAAGGCTCGTGCCTGCAGCTGAGCATTCCGCTGGAGGTGGCTCCATGAGCGCCCCGGTGCGCGTGCTCATCGGCGACGACCACCGCATCGTGCGCGAGGGCTTGAAGCAGGTGCTGGGCGACCCGGCCAACGGCCTGCCCGACATCGTGGTGGTGGCCGAGGCCACGCACGGCCAGGAGGTGCTGGACCAGGTGGCGGCCCTCGGTGGCACGGCCGGCATCGACCTGGTGTTGCTCGATATCGCCATGCCGGGCATGGATGGCCTGGAGGTGCTGCAGGCCCTGCGCAAGGCCTGGCCGGGCCTGGCGGTGCTGATGCTCAGCACCTATCCCGAGCGGCAGTACGCGGTGCGCTGCATCCAGATGGGCGCGGCCGGCTACCTGCACAAGAGCGCCGACCCCGACGACATGGTGGCCGCCGTGCGCAAGGTGGCCGGCGGTGGCCGCTACCTCACGGAGGCCACGGCCCAGGCGCTGGCCGGCGCGGTGGAGCGCACCGGGGTGGTGCGGGCGGCCCAGCAGGGTGTGCCAGCCGGGGTGGACGCGCTATCGTACCGGGAGCATCAGGTGTTCCGTCTGCTCACGGCGGGGCAGAGCGTGGGCGAAATTGGTGCGCAGCTCAAGCTCGCGCCCAACACGGTGAGCACCTACCGCGCCCGCATCCTCGAAAAGACCGGTGCGCGCAACGACGTGGAGTTGGCGCTGCTGGCGCGCGGCACGCCTGCGGAGTGATTTTGGGGCCCTGCAGGCCCGATTTGTAGTGCTGCCCCTACACGCTGTAGACACGGCACCCACGAATTCACGGCGGCAGGCCTGAACGGGCCGCAACTGGCCCGCGCTTTGCGTAGCGCATGGCACCAACTTCTCCGAGGTGTGCCATGTCCGAATTCTTCTCGCCTTTCGATGCCGACCGCCCGTTGATGCTCAAGTGCAGCTGCGGCCGCGACCATTCGGTCGCAGACCACCATGCCGAAGTGTCTGCCGACGCTGCCGCCGCCACCTTGCGCCAGCGCAGCCTCACCAGCGAATTCGAGGCCTACAGCAACGAGTTCATCGAGGCCACGCTGGTCAAGGCGCTGTTCCCGCAGGACGCGGTGCGCCGGCGCTTCATCAAGGCCGTGGGCAAGGGCACGGCCATGGCGGCCATCGCCAGCGTGCTGCCCGTGGCCAGCATGCAGGCCATGGCACAGGAGAAAGGCGCGCTGGAGAAGACCAACCTGAAGATCGGCTTCATCCCGATCACCTGCGCCACGCCGCTGATCATGGCCCACCCGCTGGGCTTCTACAGCAAGCAGGGCCTGAATGTCGAAGTCACCAAGACGGCTGGCTGGGCGCTGATCCGCGACAAGATGATCAACAAGGAGTACGACGCCACGCATTTCCTGTCGCCCATGCCGCTGGCGATCTCGATGGGCCTGGGTTCCAACGCCACGCCCATGAACGTGGCCACCATCCAGAACGTGAATGGCCAGGCCATCACGATGAGCCTCAAGCACAAGGACAACCGCGACCCGAAGAACTGGAAGGGCTTCAAGTTCGCGATCCCGTTCGAGTACAGCATGCACAACTTCCTGCTGCGCTACTACCTGGCCGAGGCCGGCCTGAACCCCGACACCGACGTGCAGCTGCGCGTGGTGCCGCCGGCCGAGATGGTGGCCAACCTGCGCGCGGGCAACATCGACGGCTTCCTCGGCCCTGATCCGTTCAACCAGCGCGCCGTGTTCGAGGAAGCGGGCTTCATCCACCTGCTCACCAAGGACCTGTGGAACGGCCACCCGTGCTGCGCTTTCGGCACCAGCACCGAGTTCATCCAGAAGAACCCCAACACCTTCGCCGCGCTGTACCGCGCGGTGCTCACCTCGGCGGCGATGGCGCGCGACCCGGCCAACCGCGAACTCATCGCCAAGGTGATCGCGCCCCAGGCCTACCTGAACCAGCCCGAGGCCGTGATCACCCAGGTGCTCACAGGCAAGTTTGCCGACGGCCTGGGCAAGATCCAGAACGTGCCCGACCGTGCCGACTTCGACCCCATGCCCTGGCAGAGCATGGCCGTGTGGATGCTCACGCAGATGCAGCGCTGGGGCTACGTCAAGGGCGACGTGGACTACAAGCAGATCGCCGAGAAGGTCTTCCTCATCACCGACGCCAAGAAGCAGATGAAGGCGCTGGACCAGAAGGTGCCCGAGGGCGCCTACCCCAAGTTCAAGATCATGGGCCGCGAGTTCGATGCCGCCAAGGCAGCCGAATACGCGAGAAGCTTCCCGATCCGCAAGGTGACCTGAAATGAAGCAGCCCCTGAGTCGCTTCGCGCCTTCACCCCTCTCTCATATTGTTTCGCAATCTGGGAGGGGGACGCCCCCAAGCGCGGCGGGGCGGCCCTTGCGCGGGGGCGCTGGCTTCGGCCCTGCCCGTTTCGCGGGCTGGTGGATTTGTGAAGCGCACGGAGATTTGACATGACAAGTTCCAAGAGTCTGAACCTGCGCGCGGGCCTGCTGTCCGTGCTGATCTTCCTGACCCTTCTGGGCATCTGGTATGCGGCCACGGCGTCGTCGGGCCCTGCCAACAGCACGGCGGGCATGACGCCCGAGCAGATCGAATACGCCAAGATGATGGGCAAGGACCCGGGCGCCGGCACCAAGAGCAGCGGTTTCCCCTCACTCGGCGAGATGGGCACCACGGTGTGGAGCCATGTGTCCAACCCGTTCTACGACAACGGGCCCAACGACAAGGGCATCGCCATCCAGCTCGCGCATTCACTGGGTCGCGTGGCGCTGGGCTTCGGCCTGGCCTGCCTGGTGGCGATACCGCTGGGCTTCATCATCGGCATGTCGCCGCTGCTGCGCCGCGCCTTCGACCCCTTCATCCAGGTGCTCAAGCCCATCAGCCCGCTGGCGTGGATGCCGCTGGCGCTCTACACCATCAAGGACTCGTCGATCTCGGGCATCTTCGTGATCTTCATCTGCTCGGTCTGGCCGATGCTGGTGAACACGGCCTTCGGCGTGGCCTCGGTCAAGCGCGAGTGGCTCAACGTCTCGGCCACGCTGCAGGTCAACCCGCTGCGCAAGGCCTTCCTGGTGATCCTGCCGGCAGCGGCGCCGACCATCCTCACGGGCATGCGTATCAGCATGGGCATCGCCTGGCTGGTGATCGTGGCCGCCGAGATGCTGGTGGGCGGCACGGGCATCGGCTACTTCGTCTGGAACGAGTGGAACAACCTGTCGCTGACCAACGTGATCTTCGCCATCCTGGTCATCGGCGTGGTCGGCATGCTCCTGGATCTGGCCTTCGGCCAACTGCAGAAGGTGGTGACCTATGTGGAGTGACGTCGCTCAGCGCCCGGCCGCCACTGTCCCCGACGCCCCGCAACGAAAGGCCTCCCCCGTGTCCTCCGGCTTCCTCCAGATCGATCGCCTCAGCAAGGCCTATGTGCCCGCCAAGCCGGTGTTCGCCGACGTGTCGTTCACGCTCGACAAGGGCGAGTTCGTCTGCATCATCGGCCACTCGGGCTGTGGCAAGACCACCATCCTCAACGTGCTGGCGGGCCTGGACACCGCCACCTCGGGCACCGTCATCATGGACGGCCGCGAGGTCGCCGGCCCGAGCCTGGACCGGGGCGTGGTGTTCCAGAGCCATGCACTCATGCCCTGGCTCACCGTGCGCCAGAACATCGCCTTCGCCGTCAAGTCGCGCTGGCCCGACTGGAAGAGGCCCCAAGTCGATGCGCACGTGGAGAAGTTCGTCGCCCTGGTGGGCCTGTCGCCCGCCATCGACAAGAAGCCCTCGCAGCTGTCGGGCGGCATGAAGCAGCGCGTGGGCATTGCGCGCGCCTTCTCCATCCAGCCCAAGATGCTGCTGCTCGACGAGCCCTTCGGCGCGCTCGATGCGCTCACGCGCGGCACCATCCAGGACGAGCTGATGGCCATCGTGCGCCAGACGCAGCAGACGGTGTTCATGATCACCCACGACGTGGACGAGGCCATCCTGCTGGCCGACCGCATCCTGCTCATGAGCAACGGCAACGAGTCGCCCGCGGGCTACCACCCGGGCGGCATCGCCGAGGTGGTGGTGAACCCGCTGCCGCGCGAACGCACGCGCAGCAGCCTGCACCACCTGGACGGCTACTACGCGCTGCGCAACCACATCGTGGACTTTCTCGTGACCCGGGCCAAGGCCCACTGACCCCGCCAGAGACCGCCCCGCCGGGTCGCCTGCATGGGCGGCCGGGGAGATCTGCACCCTGAATTCTGCCCCCTGTTCCAACGTCCAAACCCAAAGGAGCCCACATGAACCGCAACGACGTCACCGAAAAGATCATCAGCACCAAAGTCTCGAAAGGCCTGCAATGGGACGCCATTGCCAAGAAGGTCGGCCAGTCCAAGGAATGGACCACCGCCCTGTGCCTGGGCCAGATGACCGCATCGCCCGAACAGGCCAAGGTGCTGGGCAAGATCTTCGGCCTCACGGCCGAAGAGCAGAAGTGGCTGCAGGTCGTGCCGTACAAGGGCTCGCTGCCCACGCCCGTGCCCACCGACCCGCTGATCTACCGCTGGTACGAGATCGTGAGCGTGTACGGCACGACCATCAAGGAGCTGATCCACGAAGAGTTCGGCGACGGCATCATGAGCGCCATCGACTTCAGCATGGACATCACGCGCGAGGCCGACCCCAAGGGCGATCGCGTGAATGTGGTTCTGTCAGGCAAGTTCCTGCCCTACAAGCAGTATTGAGACGGGCCCGGGGCGCCAGCGCGCGGGGCCAGGTCAGAGTACCTGGACCGCCCGACCAATGAACTGGATGGGGCCCGTGGGCTTGCCGATGGGCGAGCCCGTGGGCGGCTCCAGCGTCAGCTCGAAGAGCTGGTTGGGCTGCAGTGGCGGCAGCTTGTCGAGCTGCACCTGCAGCGGCTGGCCGGGTTTGACCAGGCCCAGGGAGACGGGGCCGTTCCAGTCATCGGCCTTGGTCCAGAACTCGAGCGCCTTGTCGGCCGGCACTTCGGCCACGCCCAGCGGGATCAGGCTGATCTGCTGTGGCGAGCTGGCCTGCACCACCCAGCCGGGCGCCTTGTCCTGCGGTGCGACCAGCACCACCATGAACTTCGGCGGCGCTGCCACGGGCGCGGTACGGGTGACGAGCACCGCTGCCAGCACGGCGGCCATGGCAAAGCCCGATCCGGCGAGGGCGCGCCACAGGCCCAGGTGGTTCCACCAGCCGCCGGAGCGGCTGCGCGGGGGCATTGTTGCCACGGGCGCAGCCTGCGCCCTGGTCTGCTGGCCCATGCCTTGCAGCGATGCCTCGATGCGCGAAGCCAGGTGGGGGGGCAGGGGCACGGGCTCGGCCAGTTGGGTCAGCGGTAGCAACCGTTCCTCCCAGTCGTTCACCGCCTGCTGCAGCGCGGGCTCCGTGGCCAGGCGCTGCGAGACGGCCAGGCGCTCGGCCGCGGGCAGCGTGCCCAGCACGTACTCGCCGGCCAGCACCTGCAGGTCGTCGTTCGGGTCTTCGGGGTAGGGTGTGCTCATGCCATGCACTCCCGCAGCGAGGTCAGGCTGCGCCGTATCCAGGCCTTCACGGTGCCCAGTGGCGCGCCCAGGCGTTCGGCGATCTCGCCGTGCGAGCAGCCTTCCACATAGGCGTGCAGCACGCAGTTGCGCCGTGCCGGCTCCAGCGCCTCCAGGCAGTGCTGCAGGCGGCCCAGGCTGGCGTTGAGCTCGAAGCTGCTGGCGGCATCATGGAAGGCCTGCACGGACATGTCGGCCTCCAGGGTGTGGGTGGTTTCTTCGTCGATGTCGACGTGGCGGCGCGCATTGCGCACGGCGTTCAGAGCCAGGTGGCGCACCACGCTGTAGATCCAGCCGCGCGCACTGCCGCGCGCCGCATCGTAGCCCGTGGCGCGGCTCCAGATGTTCACGCAGGCGTCGTGCACGATGTCCTCGGCCAGCGCGCGCTGGCGCACGATGCGCAGTGCCACGCCCAGCATGCGTGGGCCCTCGTGCTCGTACAGCCGGCGCATGGCCTGGCGGTCGCCGGCGGCGCAGGCGGCCAGGGCCGCTTCGTAGTCAAAATCGCCAGGGGTTTCAGGCACGGTTGCGCAAGGGGCTCGGCACGGTCGTCGGTTGGCTGGGGCTGGCGCAATGCCAGCGCCCAGGGCGTGCCTGCATCCTAGCCCACCAGGCCCTGCATCCACGCGCAATCCCCTGAATTGCAAGGGATTGCGTTCATCGCACTGCGGGAGGCGCTTACGCGGCCTTCCAGAAGATGTAGTCGGCCTGGTACTTCACGATCTGGCGCTCGCCCTTGTTGGCGGCGCTGCAGGTGGCAGCAGGGGCCGCGCCACCCTTCAAGGCCACGCGCTGGATGTAGGTCACACCCGTCATGGCGCCCGAACCCATGGCCGGGTTGGCCTTGACCAGCTGGTAGGGGATGTTGCCAGCACCGGCCGGGGCCACGGCGACCTGCGTGGCGGTCAGCTTGGAGCCGTCCTTCGATTCCCAGGTGGCAGGTGGGCCGTAGTAGGTGCCCACTTGCTTGCCGCCGCGGTCGTTGAGCACGGCCTTGGGGCCCACGAAGAACCATTCGGTCTGGCCGGGGGCGTTGGCCTTGTCGCGGCATTCGTAGGTGATCTCGCCCACGCCCACGGTTTCCATGGCGACCTTGTTGCCGCCGGGCACCTTCACGGTGTCGGGCAGGCTGTCCTGCGAGAACATGGGCCCGCTGCTGGAGCCCATCATCGAGCCGCAGGCCGTCAGCAGCGCTGCTGCGGCGATGGCTCCGGCCAGGGAGATGGTGCGGGAGATCGTTGGCTGGGTGGTCGTCATGGCGTTCCTCTTCTTCAAATGGGTTGAATGGACAGCAGCAAAAAGTGGGCTGCTGCAGGTACTACCCGCGAGGACGCCGTTTGGATGCAGGCCGGCAGAAAAATAGTGGAAATATTTTTTTTGCGTGCCCGGGTTTCGCCGATCAGAGGCTCATGGGCCAGGAGCTGGTCTTGACCCGGATGGAGGCGGGCCGGGGCTCATACGGCACATCGCCCGCCCCTGCAATCGCTGCCGCAATGGTGCGCGCCTGCCGCGCGATGGGCTCGATGAAGCGGCTGGCCTGCCCGCCGATGGTGATGCAGTCGCCCAGTGCGTGGATGCCCTGGACGCTGGTCTGCAGCTGCTGCGGCGTCACGGCGATGCCGCCGTCCCAGGCCAGGCCGGCACTCTGCGCCAGGCGCGGCGGGGTCTGCAGGCCGGCAGCCACGATCACCTGGTCGGCCGTGAACTGCCGGCCGTCGGTGGTGGTCAGCTGCAGGGCTCCATCCGGACTGGGCACTGCGAGGGGGTCGAGCGAAGCCACGCGCACGCTACCCACGAACGCGATGGGCAGCTGCCCCCATGCCGCCAGCAGTTCACTGGCGCGGGCTTCGCCAGCGCAGCGCGCCAGCGGCAGGGGCTCGGTATCGAGCAGGGTGATGCTGTGGCCGCCCAGTGCCAGGTCGTTGGCCAGTTCGCAGCCGATCAGACCGGCGCCCACGATGAGCACCCGGCGCGGTGTGTGCCCCAGCGCGGCGCGCAGGCGCTGGTAGGCCTGCAGGTGGTTGATGCGCCAGCACAGCGCGGCCGGCAGCCCCGGGGGCAGGGCAGCGCGCGCGCCATGGGCCAGCACCAGGTGCTGGTAGCGCAGCGGCCCGCGCGTGGTGCGCAGGGTGCCGCCGTTCGCAGAGGTGTCGATGCGCACGGCATGCGTGTGTGCCAGCAGCCGCAGGTTCAGGCGCGCCGCCGCGGCGGTGCCGGTTTCGCGCACCAGGCGCTCGGCGGGCAGGTGCTTGGCCATGGCGATGGACAGCTGCGGCTTGTCGTACAAATCGCCGCTGCAGTCGGTCACCAGGGTGATGGGGCGCTGCGCGTCCAGCGCGCGCAGGGCTTCGGCCACCAGCCAGCCTGCACGCCCGGCGCCCACGATGACAACGCCTGGCCGGGCGTTGCGTGCGGTGGTGGGTACAACTGCCGTGCCGCTGCGTGCCTGGGCTTTCAGTGCCTCCATGCTGGGCGCCAGGTAGGGCTCGAAATCGGCCTTGGTCACGCCGCACAGCGGGCAGGCCCAGTCGTCGGGGATGTCGGCGAAGCGCGTGCCGGGCGGCAGGCCACCGTCGGGGTCGCCCTGTGCCTCGTCGTAGAGGTAGCCGCAGGCGTGGCAGATGTACTGCAGCCAGGGGTCGTCGGCCAGCGTGGAGTGGGTGGTGGTGGCAGCGCTCATGCCGGCATCTCCTCGGTGGACAGGCGCGCGATCTCCTTGCGCAAATGCTTGATGGCCGGGGTGACGATGGCCACGAAGTGCGATTCGCGCACCCGGCGCTGCACCTCCGAGCTCATCAGGTAGCCGCGCGCGCCCTGGTGCATCAGGGCCGACTGGGCAGCGCGCAGGCACAGCTCGGCGCCGTGGGCGCGGGCGTCCAGCACGTCGATGAAGAAATCGGTACGGGTGTCGAACGGGGTCTGCGCGAGTGCCATCACGCGCGCCGTCAGCGCGTCGAGTTCGGCCTGCAGGGCATCGGGCCGGTCTTCGAGGAACTGGTTGACGTGGCCGAGCTGTGCCTCCACCGCCCACATCGAGTCGATGGCCCCCTGGGTGATGCCCACCGCCATGCCGCACTGCAGCATGACGAAGGCGGCACGGATGCGCGCGATGGTCGGCCGTGTCGGGTCGGCAATGGTGTGGTCCGCGCCCACGAAATGGTCCTTGAGGCGCAGCGCATAGGTGCCCGTGCCCTCCATGCCCGAGAAGCTCGGGCACTCGCGCATCTCCACGCCTGGCGCACCGCAGCGCAGCAAGAACATCAGCTCGCGCGGCGCGCTGCCTTCGGGCTGGGCGATCGCCGCCACGGCGCCGCAGTAGTGGTCGGGCCCCAGGTTGCTGACCCAGGGCAGGGTGCCGTTCACCAGGTAGCCACCCTCCACGGGCGTGGCCTTGAGCAGCAGGGATTCGATCTGGGCGTAGCTCTTCATGGGGTTGGACAGGGCGGTGCCGCCCAGGCCGACCCCGCTGGCATGGCGCTGCAGCACCTCGCCCATCAGCGCGGGGTTGCCCGACTGCTGCAGGTACAGCCCGCACACCGCCTGGCACCACAGCATGAAGCCGGTGGCACCGCACACGCGCGAGACCTCGGCCATGGCGCGGATGGCCAGACCGTAGTCCGCCGGGCCGGCCGTGCTGTCCAGGTGCACCCCCATGGCGCCCACGGCCCCCAGTTGCTGCAGCTCGGCGCGCGGGTAGTAGCCCACGCGGTCGATGGCCTCGGCCTGCGCGGCCAGCGGGCCCTGGGCGATGGCGCGCACGGCGGCGAGCAGCGCGTCGCCCTGCAGGGCGCCTTCCAGGTGGAGTTGGGGTGGGAGGTCGGCGGGGTTCATGGGGAAAGTCCTTGGAAGCGCAGGCAGGCAAAGAAATGGCGGAGCGGGGCCGGTGGTCAATCCATCAGGCCGATCTCGAACGGAATCGGATTGCGCATGCTGTTGGCCACGGGCGAGTAGAAGTTGGCGTGCTGCACGATCTCGTCGAGCACTTCGCGCGGTGCGTCGCCCTCGATCAGCACCTTCACGCGGATCGCCTGGAAGCCCATCTCGGGCGGTAGCTTCTGCAGCGCGCCACCGGCGCCCCAGGCGGCGGGGTTGCCGATGTCGCCCTCCATGAAGATCTCGATCTTGCTGAGCGTGACCTGCTTCCAGGTGGCCACGGCGGTGATGCCCACGGCCAGGCAGCCGCCCAGGCCAGAGAGCACGATCTCGCCCGGGGCGGGCGCCGTGTCCTGGCCGAACAGGTGCAGTGGTTCGTCCACCACCACCGGTGTGTGGTTGCCCACGGTGCTCAGCGAGCGGTATTGCCCCTCCATGACCGTGTGGACCTTGTTGGTGCCGCGGCTGGCGGGGTTGTTGCGGCCCTTCTCGGCAAACGCCATCAGGCCATCGCGGTCGATGGGACGCAGCGCGGTGTGGACGGTGGTGACGGGGGCGGTGGGTTCCAGCAGGTCGGTGGACATGGGTTTCCTTGGAGGCAGTGATGAATGAAAGAAGCAAAAAGGGATGGGTGGGGCAGCCTGCCCCAGCCCGTGGTCAGGCCGCCAGTGCCAGCGCGGGCTTCCTGGCCGTGCGCAGCAGGGGCAGTCCGCTCTCGATGGGCAGCTTGTCGTCGCGCGACCACTCGTTCCAGGAGCCGAAGTACATGCGCACGTCGGCAAAGCCGGCCTGCTTGAGCGCCAGGAAGGTGTTGGAGGCGCGCGCGCCCTTGAAGCAGTACAGGTACACCGTGTCGCTCGGGGCAATGCCGGCGGTGGCGCATTCGGCGCGCACCTCGTCGGGCGACTTGAAGACCGGGCCCTGGGCCGAGGGCTTCATGAAGCGGTACCACTCCACCCACTTGGCGCCCGGCAGGCGGCCCTTGCGGGGTGCGAAGTCCTTGCCATAGGGGCTGGAGCTTTCGCCGATCCACTCGTCCACGTCGCGCACGTCCAGCAGCACGGTGTCGGTGCCCAGGGCCTGGGCGACGTCGTCCTTGGTCAGCATCACGTCGGCGGTGGCCAGTGTGGTCGGGAAGATGGCGGGCGTGGGCACCGCTGCTTCGGTGGAGACGGGCAGCTCGGCCGCCTTCCAGGCCGAGTAGCCGCCGTTCAATACCTTGACCTTGGGGTAGCCCAGCCAGGTCAGCAGGTAGTAGCCGCGGCAGGACTGGCCGTAGCCGCTGTTCAGCGCGTCTTCGTAGAACACCGCCGTCTCGGCACCTGACAGGCCGATGGCCCCCAGGTGCGCGGCAAAGGTGTCCTTGAGTTCCTGCAGCCCCTCGGGGCTGGAGGTGGCCAGGAAGGTGAAGGTCTCGCGCAGGTTCACCGCACCCGGGATGTGGCCCAGGGCATAGGTGTCGGCGTCGCGGGTGTCGATCAGGACGACAGGCTCGGCGGCCTGCAGGGCCTGCAACTGGGTGGGCGAGATCAGGACGGCGTCGGAATCGGTGCTCATGGAAAACCTTTCGATGCGGTGGTGGGCAGGATGGCCTGCCTCCCTTACCGCAACAGGTGTGCCAGAGTGGTCGATTCGAGGTGAAATTCCATGCAGGTGTCTGCTGTGCTTTGTTTGATGCTATTGAATGAGTAGCAAAAATGATCGCCATGGCTCCGAAGGCAAGGTCCGCTGGCTGGTGCTCTGGACACTGTGTCGACAAATTGTCGACACAGTGGCGAGTCTTCTTACCAGGCTCAGCGCAACCCAGCTTTGCGCAGGCGGTAGCTGAACTGGCGCAGCGTGAGGCCCAGGCTTTGCGCCGCGCGAGACTGGTTGCCGTGGTGCTCGGCCAACGCCGCCTGCAGGGTGTGGGTGCTGTGGGAATGCGCCGGGGCGTAGTCGCGCACCAGGGGCGCCTCGCCCGGCGGCTGCGCCTGGGGGGCGGCCATGGGGGCCGCCTGGGTGGCCATGGCGCCGGGCAGGAAGCGGTCCAGCTCCGCGTCGGTCACCAGTGCGTCGTTGGCCAGCAGCACCAGGCGCTCGATCACGTTGCCCAGTTCGCGGATGTTGCCGGGCCAGGGCTGGCCCTCCAGCCGGGCCAGGGCGTCGGCCGAGAGGTTCACGTTGCGCTGGTGGGCCTGGTTGGCGCGGCTCACAAAGTGCAGCGCCAGTGCGCGGATGTCCTCGCGCCGCTCGGCCAGCGAGGGCAGGCGGATTGGTATCACGTTGAGCCGGTAGTACAGGTCCTGGCGGAAATGTCCGGCCTCCACCTCGCGTGCCAGGTCGCGGTTGGTGGCGGCCACCAGGCGCACGTTGACCTTCACCTCGCGCTGCCCGCCCAGGCGCACCAGCGTGCCCTCCTGCAAGGTGCGCAACAGCTTGGACTGCATGGCCAGCGGCAGCTCGCCGATCTCATCGAGAAAGATGGTGCCGCTGTCGGCCTGCTCGAACCAGCCCGCGCGCGCCGTGCTCGCGCCTGTGAAGGCGCCGCGCTCGTAGCCGAAGAGTTCGGATTCGAACAGCGCATCCGGTATGGCCGAGCAGTTGACCTTGATGAAGGGCCGGTCGCGCCGCCCGCTGGCCAGGTGCACGGCGCGCGCGAACAGCTCCTTGCCCGTGCCCGACTCGCCCAGCAGCAGCACCGTGGCCTGGGTCTGCGAGACGCGCTCGAGCTCGCCCAGCGCCTGCAGCAGCGGCGGCGAGTTGCCGATCAGCCCGTAGCGCGCGCTCTTGGTGTTGAGCGCATTGGCCAGCACGGCGTTGCGCGCCTCCAACTGGCGCGTCTGCTCGGCCACCAGGGCTTCGAGCTGCAGCAACTGGCCCACCAGCGTGGCCAGCACGCGCAGCACGGCCAAGTCGTCGTTCAGGTGGCGCTGGCGGCTGCGGATGCGGTGGCAGGCCAGCACCCCGATGGGCGCGTGGTGGAGCTCAATGGGCAGGGCGATGAAGGCCACGGTCTCTGGCGGCAGGTGGCTGCGCTGCACCGCGCGCGCCAGGAACAGCGGCTCGGCATCGATGTCCTGCACAATGGCCGGCTGTCCCGTGGCCAGCACCCGCCCGGTGATGCCCTCGCCCCAGGCGTAGCGCCCACGTTCCACCTCGGCCTGGGTCAGACCATAGGCGTGCTGGATGGAGGAGGTGCGGGGCGCTGCGGCCCCGCCCGCATCCACCAGCACGATGCGCCCCCGGTTCAGGCCCAAAAGCTCGCTCATCAGGTGCAGCATTTCGCGCAGCACCAGGCCCGGTGCCAGGCTGCGGCCGATCAGCCGCATCACCTCGCGCATCAGCAGCAGCTCCTGCGCATGCCAGTCGGGTGTGTCCTGGGGGCGGGGCTTGCCGGAGGAGGGCGGGGCGGTCATGCCCGAGGTATTGCAAGTTCTGCGCCACGCGGGCTGCCTCCGGGGTGCATTAAAGTCGGCACCCACGGGCCGTCTGGCGGCCCACCCCATTCACCCTCTGTCGAAAGCACCGCCATGATCACCTTCGGAACCCCCTTGTCCCCGCATGCCACCAAAGTCATGCTGCTGGGCTCGGGCGAACTCGGCAAGGAGGTGCTGATCGCGCTGCAGCGCCTGGGCGTGGAAACCATTGCGGTCGACCGCTACGAGAACGCCCCCGGCCAGCAGGTGGCACACCACCGCCGCACCATCACCATGAGCGACCCGGCACAGCTCAAGGCCCTGATCGAGGCCGAGCGCCCCCACCTGGTGGTGCCCGAGATCGAAGCCATCGCCACCCCCATGCTCGAAGAGCTGGAAGCCGCCGGCACGGTGCGCGTGATCCCCACCGCCCGCGCCGCGCGCCTGACCATGGACCGCGAGGGCATCCGCGTGCTGGCCGCCGAGACCCTGGGCCTGCCCACCAGCCCCTACCAGTTCTGCAATTCGCTCGAAGAACTGCAGGCCGCCATCGACGCCGGCATCGGCTACCCCTGCATCGTCAAGCCGGTGATGAGCAGCTCGGGCAAGGGCCAGAGCAAGATCGACGGCCCCGGCGACGTAAAGACCGCCTGGGACTACGCCATGGCCGGTGGCCGCGTGAGCCACGGCCGCGTGATCGTCGAGGGCTTCATCGACTTCGACTACGAGATCACCCAGCTCACCGTGCGCGCCGTGGGCGCCGATGGCCAGATCGAGACCCATTTCTGCGACCCCATCGGCCACGTGCAGGTCAGCGGCGACTATGTGGAAAGCTGGCAGCCGCACCCCATGCACCCGGCAGCGCTCGACAAGTCGCGCCAGATCGCCAAGGCCGTGACCGACAACCTGGGCGGCCAGGGCCTGTTCGGGGTGGAGCTGTTCGTCAAGGGCCAGGACGTCTGGTTCAGCGAGGTGAGCCCGCGCCCGCACGATACCGGCCTGGTTACCTTGTGCACCCAGCACCAGAGCGAGTTCGAGCTGCATGCCCGCGCCATCCTGGGCCTGCCGGTGGACACCCGTCTGCGCAACCCCGGCGCCAGCGCCGTGATCTATGGCGGCGTGGACGCCGTGGGCATCGTCTTCGACGGCGTGGAGGAGGCCCTGCGCGTGCCCGATACCGACCTGCGCCTCTTCGGCAAGCCCGAGAGCTTCACCAAGCGCCGGATGGGCGTGGCCCTGGCACGTGCTTCAGACGTGCACACCGCTCGCGACAACGCCAAGCTTGCCGCCAGCAAGGTGAAACCACGCACCCCCTGAGTCGCTTCGCGCCTTCCCCCTCTCTCATATTGCTTCGCAATCTGGGAGGGGGACGCCCCCAGTGCGGCGGGGCGGCCCTTGCACGGGGGCACTGGCTTCAGCAGCGTCAGTTTTCTCCGCTGCGTAGAGTGCTAAGCATCGGGCAAAGTTGGCACGGACTCCAAATCAGCCGTCTTCGCGGATCTGGCGCCCTGTGAGCTTGAGGAACAGGTCCTCCAGGTTGGCCGGCCGGTGCAGGGTGCGCAGGTGCGGGTGCGCGCCCAGCGCATGCAGCAGGGGCTGGGCGTTCTGGGTGTAGAAGAACACCGTTTCGCCGCTGACCTCCACGCGCGCCGCCAGCGCGCGCAGCGCGGCATCCTCGGCCAGGGCCACGGCGCCCACGCCGAAGACCTCCACCACGTCGGGCTCCAGGTGCTGGGCGATGAGTTCGCGCGGGCGGCCCTCGGCGATCTTCTTGCCATGGTCGAGCACCAGCAGGCGCGAGCACAGGCGCTCGGCCTCGTCCATGAAGTGGGTGGTCAGCAGGATGGACTTGCCCTGCTGCAGCAACAATTGCAGGCGCTCCCACATCAGGTGGCGGGCCTGCGGGTCGAGGCCCGTGGTGGGCTCGTCGAGCAGCAGCAGGCGCGGGTCGTTGACCAGGGCGCGCGCCAGGCTCAGGCGCCGCTTCATGCCGCCCGACAATTCACCGGGCTTGGCATTCGCCTTGTGCGTGAGGGCCGCGAACTCGAGCAGTTGGGGCACGCGCTCGTCCATGGCCGGGCCCTTGATGCCGAAGTAGCGACCGAACACGCGCAGGTTCTCGTAGCAGGTGAAGTCCGGGTCCAGCGTGTCGAACTGCGTCACCACGCCGATCTGTGCCTTGATGGCCAGCGCATCGTGCGGCATGTGCAGGGGCGAGGCGTCAGCGCCGGGGTAGAAGCGCACGCTGCCGCTGTCGGGGTTGGTCAGGCCCAGGCACATGCGGATGGTGGTGGTCTTTCCCGCGCCGTTGGGGCCGATCACGCCCAGGCATTCCCCGGGGGCGATGGCGAACGAGACGTCCTTGACCACTGTGGTTTCGCCATAGCTTTTGCGCAGATCGCGCACTTCGAATAGATCCGTCATGCACCGATTGTGTGCGATCACGGGCCGTCGCGTTTCGGTCAGGCTTCCACCATCCGGCCGCGCCCTTGTGCCTTGGCCAGGTAAAGGGCGGCATCGGCCCGGGCCATCAGGTCGGGCAGGCGCGTTTCCGCAGGCAGCAGCACGGCCATGCCGGCGCTGTAGTCGAGCGCAAAGCCCAGTTCGGCGGCGCTGGCGTCCTGCAGGCGCGTGCGCAAGCGGCGGTCGAAGGCAATGCCCGCCGGCGCGCTGTTGTGCAGCAGCAGCACACCGAATTCCTCGCCCCCGAGCCGCCCGACCAGGTCGCCGGTGCGGCAGGTTTCCTCGAGCAGGCGGGCAAAGAGCTTCAGGGCACGGTCACCCGTCTCGTGGCCATGGGTGTCGTTGATCTGCTTGAAGTAGTCCAGATCCAGCACCAGTGCCGTGAGCGGCAGGTGGTGGCGCCAGGCGTGCGAGAGCATGTTCTCCGCCTGCTTGGTGAACCCACGCCGGTTGAGCACGCCGGTCAGCCCGTCGGTCATGGCCAGGGCGCGCAGCTTCTGTTCGGCCTCGGCACGCCAGGCCACCAGCAGGGCCGCAGTGCCCAGCACCAGGCAGACATTGGTGGCCACGGCCGCAGCCAGGTTCACGGGGTGGGGCGTGCGAAAGCTCGGGTACTGGTCGGTGAAGGCGCCCAGCAGGCCGCGCGCCAGCGTGAACGCCGCCGAGGTGACCAGGCAGGCCAGCAGCAGGCGCCGCCAGCGCGGGTCGGCATAGCGTGCAGGGTAGAGGGTGGCGCGGGCCACGATGAGCAGGATGGCCGCCATCAGGATGTTGGCCCAGCCCACACGCCAGGCATAGTCGCCAAAGGCGAGCGTGTAGCCGAGCGGCGTGACCACCACCAGCACCAGCAGCAGGGATTTCAGGGGGCGCTCGCCCAGCCATTCGCGCAGGGCCCGGTACAGCAGCCATTGCGCCAGCGCATTGCAGGCCACCGACAGGGTGGACAGGGCCTGGTCCCACCAGGACCCGGCCGCGATGATGGCCGCCCAGGCCGTGGCCTGCAGCAGCATGCTGGCCTGCACATAGCGGGCTGCGGGGCTCACTCCGGGGCCCATGATCAGCGGCAGGGCGGCCGAGATCATGAACAGGTTGGCGGCCATCACCGCCATCAGTGTCAGAAAGTCCAGTGGCATGGATGAGGGCGCCGCCGTGGGGCAGGGGATGCTCTTACTGGAACGCCACCTCGGCAAAGCTGCGCAGCTTGCGGCTGTGCAGGCGGTGGATGCCTCCTTCGCGCAGGATCTCGATGGCGCGCATGCCGATGCGCAGGTGCTGGTCGACCCGCTCGCGGTAGAAGTGGTTGGCCATGCCGGGCAGCTTGATCTCGCCATGCAGTGGCTTGTCGCTCACGCACAGCAGGGTGCCGTAGGGCACGCGGAAGCGGAAACCGTTGGCCGCGATGGTGGCGCTCTCCATGTCCAGCGCCACGGCGCGGCTCTGGCTGAAGCGGCGCTGGGGCATGTTGTCGGGCAACAGCTCCCAGTTGCGGTTGTCGGTGCTGGCCACGGTGCCCGTGCGCATGATGCGCTTGAGGTCGGCTTCGGGGATCTGCGTGACGTCCGCCACGGCCTGCTCCAGCGCCACCTGGATCTCGGCCAGCGCCGGGATCGGCACCCACAGCGGCAGTTCCTCGTCGAGCACATGGTCCTCGCGCACATAGGCATGCGCCAGCACGTAGTCGCCCAGTTGCTGGCTGTTGCGCAGGCCGGCGCAGTGGCCCAGCATCATCCAGGCGTGCGGGCGCAGCACGGCGATGTGGTCGGTGATGGTCTTGGCGTTGGCCGGGCCCACGCCGATGTTGACCATGGTGATGCCGCTGCGGTCCTTGCGCACCAGGTGGTAGGCGGGCATCTGCGGCAGGCGCGGCGGGGCCACGCCCAGGGCGTCGGCCTCTGCGGCCGGCAGGCCGGTGCGGCGCGTGATCACGTTGCCCGGCTCGATGAAGGCCACGTACTCGCTGTCGGGCTTGGCCATCTCGGCATGGCCCAGGCGCACGAACTCGTCGATGTAGAACTGGTAGTTGGTGAACAGCACGAAGTTCTGGAACCACTCGGGCGCCGTGCCCGTGTAATGGCGGAGCCGGTGCAGCGAGTAGTCCACGCGCGGCGCGGTGAACAGCGACAGCGGCTGGGCCTCGCCCTGGCGCGGCGCCCAGGTGCCGTTGGCGATGCCATCGTCCATGGCCGCCAGATCGGGCAGGTCGAACACGTCGCGCATCAGCATGCGGCGCTCCTGCGTCAGCGTGCCCTCGATGTGGTCGTGCTCGGCAAACGAGAAGTGGATCGGGATGGGCTGGGCGCTGGTGCCCACCTCCAGCTCGACATTGTGGCTCTTGCGCAGCAGGCGGAACTGCTCGGCGTAGTAGTCGCCGAACAGGTCCGGGCGGGTCAACGTGGTCTCGTAGCGGCCGGGCCCCTCCACGAAGCCATAGGCCAGCTTGGTGTCCGCCCGCGCCACCGTCGCGGTGTGGATGCGCACGAAGGGGTAGAAGGCGCGCACATGCCCCCCCGGCGTCTCGCCGGACACGAACTGGTGCATGGCCTCGCGCAGGTGGCCGATCTGCTGCTGGTAGATGCGCTGCACCTGGGCCAGGGCCTCGGCAGGGTCGGTGTGGCGGGTGGGGGCGATGAAGTCGGGAATCAGGGGCATGGCCCTATTGTCCACATGCGGCGGGGTGGTGGGGATGACAGCGACCTGCACCGCAGCAGAAATTCACGGGAAACCGCCCTGTCGGACCCCCGCCCGGGGCCGCTGTGGCGTTCAGGCCGCAGTTTGCGCGCCCTGGCCCAGCAGCCACTGGCGAATGGCCGGGGCGTCCATGGGCACCGAGATCAGGTGCCCCTGGATCAGATCGCAACCCAGGCTGCGCAGCAGGGCCATCTGTTCGGCGGTCTCCACCCCCTCGGCCACGGTTTGGAGCTGCAGGCTGCGGCCCATCTGCACGATGGCGGTGACGATGGCCACATCGTCGGCGCTGTCCGGGGTGTCCATCACGAAGGAGCGGTCGATCTTGAGCTTGTCGATGGGGTAGCGCTTGAGGTAGGCCAGCGACGAGTAGCCGGTGCCGAAATCATCGATGGAGATACCCACGCCCAGGTCCTTGAGGGCTTGCAGCGTGCCGAGCACCTGGCCGGTCTGGTGCATCAGCACCGATTCGGTCAGCTCGATCTCCAGGTACTGCGGCGCCAGGCCCGTGGCCGTGAGGGCGGCGGCGATCTCGCCGGCCACATCGCGCTGGCGGAACTCCAGGGCCGACAGGTTCACGGCCACCGGCACCAGGGCCAGCCCCTCGTCCTGCCAGGCCTTGAGCTGGCGGCAGGCCTCGTGCAGCACCCACCGGCCAATCGGCGTGATGAGCCCGCGCGACTCGGCGAAGGCGATGAAATCGGTGGGGCCCACCAGGCCGCGCACCGGGTGGTTCCAGCGCACCAGGGCCTCGAAGCCCCTGAGCGTGCCGTCCTTCAGGCAGATCTGCGGCTGGTAGTGCAGCACGAAGGCGTTGTCCGCGATGGCCTCGCGCAGCAGGCGTTCCTGCTGCAGCACCTCCATGGCGCGCAGGTCCATGCCCGGCTGGTAGAACTGGCGGTTGCCGCGGCCACTGTCCTTGGCCTGCTGCATGGCCGCATCGGCGCAGCGCAGCAGCGCGTCGCCGGTGGCCCCGTCGCCCGGGAACAGGCTGATGCCGATGGACGGCGACATGGTCAGCGGCAGGTGGCCCACGGTGAAGACGGTGCGCATGGCCTGCAGCACGGCATCGGCCACCCGCGCCGCATCTTCGGGTGCGTGGATGCTGGTGAGCACCAGCACGAACTCGTCGCTGCCCAGGCGGGCGACCACGTCGGCGGCACCGACACAATGGCGCAGCCGGTCGGCCACTTCGCGCAGCAACTGGTCGCCGGCGTGGTGGCCGAGCGAATCGTTCACGGTCTTGAAATGGTCCAGGTTCACGAACAGCACCGCCACCTGGCCCTGGCGGCGGGCCAGCGCCTTGGCCAACTGGTCCATCAGGTGGCGGCGGTTGGGCAACTGCGTGAGCGAGTCGTGCAGGGCGTTGAAGGCCTCGCGCTCCTGCGCCTGCTTGCGCGCGGTGATGTCGCGCACCACCACGATGCGGTAGTCCGCATGGTGGAACGGCATGGTCTTGCCCACCACCTCCACCGGGATGGCATGGCCATCCTTGTGGCGAATGGTGACCTCGTAGGGGTCTTCGCGGCCGCTGCGCGTGTAGTCGAGCGCCACGGCGCGCCATTCGGGGCTGATGAAGTTGAAGATGGACAGGCCCACCACTTCGTGCAGCGCATAGCCCGTGAGCCGGTAGAGGGCCTCGTTGCCGTCGGAGATCAGGCCATCGCGGTGGAACACGATGGCTTCGTCCGTGGCTTCGGTGAACTTGCGCATGCGCTCTTCGCTCTCGCGCACCGAGCGCTCGGCGCGCCAGCGCTCGGTGATGTCGGTGATCAGCACGAAGGAGCCCAGTTGCCGGTCCTTTTGCGCGCCTTCGAAGTGCGGGATGAGATTCACTTCGATCATGCGCACTTCGCCATTGGGCAGGGTCTGCTCGCGCGCGTACTTGACGTGTTCGCCCCGGGTGGAACGTTCCACATGGGGCTGTATGGCCTGCCAGGCCTTGTCGCCGATGGCCTGCTGCACCGTGAGGCCGAGGATGGATTCGGTGGAATGGCCGTTGTAGGCCGCATAGCCCTGGTTGGCGAACAGGCAATGCAGGCCGGGCAGGTCGTAATAGGCCATCAGCGCGGGCACGGAGTCCGCGATCAGGCGCAGCAGCAGGTCGCTGGAGCGGCCCTGCCCGGCGGTGCTGGCTGCGTTGATCGTTTCTGGCATGTACCACCCGGTTCCTGCGCTGTATTCCGTTATAGCCGATTCACCTGACGCTGGCGTAAGGTAGTTCTCCCTATGCACAGGGCGGGGCAAATAGGTCTTTTCCGGCGCGCCCCGGATAATCGGGGCCATGACCTCCAAAGAAAACCAAGCCGGCACTGACTTCGGCACGCTGGCCCTCGGCCCCGCCACGCTGGCCAACCTGCAGCAGCTGGGCTACACGCAGATGACCCCCATCCAGGCCGCCAGCCTGCCGCCCGCCCTGCTCGGCAAGGACCTGATCGCCCAGGCCAGCACCGGCAGCGGCAAGACGGCCGCCTTCGCCCTGGCCCTGCTGGCCAACCTCAACCCACGCCGCTTTGCCGTGCAGGCGCTGGTGCTGTGCCCCACGCGCGAACTGGCCGACCAGGTGACCACCGAGATCCGCCGCCTGGCGCGGGCCGAGGAGAACATCAAGGTCGTGACGCTGTGCGGCGGCGTGCCGCTGCGCGGCCAGACCGTGAGCCTGGAGCACGGTGCCCACATCGTGGTCGGCACGCCTGGCCGCGTGATGGACCACCTGGAGCGCCAGCACCTGTCGCTGGAAGCGCTCAACACCCTGGTGCTCGACGAGGCCGACCGCATGCTGGACATGGGTTTCTTCGACGACATCGCCACCGTGGCGCGCCAGTGTCCCAAGGAGCGCCAGACCCTGCTGTTCTCGGCCACCTACCCCGAGGGCATCGCCAGGCTGAGCCAGCAGTTCATGAAGGCGCCCGAGCAGATCACCGTGCAGGCCCAGCATGCCGAGGGCAAGATCGAGCAGCGCTGGTACGAGGTGAAGAACTCCGAGCGCCTGCACGCCGTATCGCAGATCCTCGACCACTTCCGGCCCGAGTCCTCGCTGGCCTTTTGCAACACCAAGCAGCAATGCCGCGACCTGGTGGCCGTGCTGCAGGCCCAGGGCTTCAGCGCCCTGGCGCTGTATGGTGAGCTCGAACAGCGCGAGCGCGACCAGGTGCTGGTGCAGTTCGCCAACCGCAGCTGCTCGGTGCTGGTGGCCACCGACGTGGCCGCGCGCGGCCTCGACATCGCCAACCTGGCCGCCGTGATCAACGTGGACGTGACGCCCGACCCCGAAGTGCACATCCACCGCATCGGCCGCACCGGCCGGGGCGATGCCGAGGGCCTGGCGCTCAACCTGTCGAGCATGGACGAGATGGGCAGCGTGGGCAAGATCGAGCAGTTGCAGGGCCGCGAATCGCGTTTTTACCCCTTGGCCGAACTCACGCCCACCGGCGACGGGCCACTGGTGCCCCCCATGGCCACCATCCAGATCATCGGTGGCCGCAAGGAGAAGATCCGCGCGGGCGACGTGCTGGGCGCGCTGACCGGCGAGATGGGCTTCACGCGCGAGCAGATCGGCAAGATCAACGTCAACGAGTTCTCCACCTATGTGGCGGTGGATCGCACCGTGGGCCGCCAGGTGGCCGACCGCCTCAACAGCGGCAAGGTCAAGGGCAAGTCCGTGAAGGCCCGCCTGGTCACCGACTGACCAGCATCTGCACCATGGCATCGTAGCCCCGCTGCTTTGCCAGTTGCAGGGGCGTGTTGCCCTGACGGTCGGTCAGCGCCTGGCTGGCCCCCGCCTTGACCAGGGCCTTGAGCGTGGCCTGGTGGCGCGGCCCGCCGTTGCCCAGCACGATGGATTCGATCAGCGCCGTCCAGTGCAGGTTGTTCACATGGTCCAGCGGGGCGCCGGCCGCGATCAGCTGGCGCACCACGCCGTCGTGGCCCAGGTGGGCGGCGGCGATCAGGGCCGTGCCGTCGTAGCGGCTGGTCACCTGCTTCGCGCTGGCACCCAGCGACAGCAGCAGGGCCAGCGTTTCCTCGTCATCGGCCACGGCGGCAATCGTCACTGCGTCGTAGCGGTCGTTCTCCAGCAGGTCCAGCCCGGCGCCGGCCTTGGCCAGGGTGCGGATGGCGTCGCGCTGGCGGGCAAACGTGGCCACGTGCAGCGGCGTGCGCCCATGGGCGTCGCGGGCATTGAGCTGGGTGGCTGCGGCACCTGCAAGCAGGCGCTGCAGCGCGGCAGTGTCGCCCTGGGCCGCAGCCGCATGCAGGCCTTGGTAGGCCGCGATGTCTGCAGGGCTGGGCGCTACCTGGGCCTGGGCAGGCTGCAGGGCAGCGAAGGCCAGGGTGGCGGCGATGGCGCACAGCGCACGCGCCGTGCTTGAAAAAGAAGGGGCGGTGCAGTGGGCCATGGCTCTTTCCTCGTCGGTCAGGTGTGGCTTACTTGAGCAGGTCCTGCACCTTGGCGATGCCGGCCACGGCGCATTGCTCGTCCAGGTGGCCGCCGGGCGCACCGCCCACGCCCACGGCGCCGATCACTTCGTTGCCCACCTTCACGGGCACGCCGCCGCCCAGCAGCAGGTAGCCGGGGATGTTGACCAGGTTGGCGGCTGCGGGGTTCTTCTGCGCGCCTTCCATCATGGCCAGCGTGGTGTTCTTGGCCGAGGCCGAGGTGTAGGCCTTCAGGCGGCTGGCTTCCAGGGTGTGTGGGCCGGCATTGTCGGCGCGGTGCACGGCGCGCACGGTGCCGGCGCGGTCCACCACGGTGGCGGTCACGGCGTAGCCGTTGGCGGTGCAGGTGGCCACGGTCTGGGCGGCGATCTGCGTGGCCAGGTCCAGCGAGATGTTCTTTTCGGTGCGCACGCCTTCGGCGCTGGCAGCGGTGGCGACGAAAGCGAGGGCGATGGCGGCGGTCTTGAAGTGGCGTTGCATGGTGTGTTCTCCGGTGGTTTGGAAGGCCGGCCTGGCAGGTCGTCAGGCCGTGGGAGAACTGTAAAAAATGCAGGCCGCCGGCACCATTCGTGCGGCTACGCGCGGGCCTCCGTAGAACTACGCAGTGTCGCTGTCCACCAGCGCCGCGTAGCGCCGGATCAGCTGTGCCAGCGATTCGGCGCCGAGCTTGGCGAACAGGTTGGCGCGGTGGGTTTCCACCGTGCGCGGCGAGAGCTCCAGCGCACGGCCGATCTCCTTGTTGGTCAGCCCTTCGACGATCAGGCCCAGCACCTCGCGCTCGCGCCCCGAGAGCTGGGCATGGCGCTCGCGCGCCTGCTGGTCGGCCTGGTGGCGCTCGCGCGAGCGCACGTGCTGGCGCACCGCGTTCTGCAGCGCTTCGAGCAGCACCTCGTCGTCCACCGGTTTTTCGAGGAACTCGGCGGCGCCGGCCTTGAAGGCGCGCCGGCACATGTCCACCGTGCCATGGCCGGTGAGCATGATCACCGGCTGGTCCACACCCTGCGCCAGCAACTGCTCCAGCAGGGCCAGGCCGCTGGTGCCGGGCATGCGCACGTCGAGCACGATGGCCCCGATGCTGGCGCGGTCGAAGCCCGCGGCAAAGGCCAGCGGGTCGGCCCAGGCCTGCACGCGCAGGCCCACGGTGCCGATCAGCAGGGCGAGTCCCTCGCGCACGGCGGCATCGTCATCCACCAGGTGGATCAGCGGGGACAGGGGCGTGGCGTTGTCGGTCATGGAAGCACGGGGGTGTGGAGCGGGGCGGCCGGGTGGGCGGCAGGGGCCTGCGCCGCCACCGGCAGCACCAGCACGAAGGCCGCACCCCGGCCGGCAGCGGGTGCCAGCCACAGCTGCGCGCCCATGGCCTGGGCCAGGCTTTCGCACAGCGTGAGCCCCAGGCCCAGGCCGCCTTCGCGCGTGGTGTAGAAGGGCTCGAACAGGCGCTCGCGCGCCTCGGCCGGTATGCCCGGGCCATGGTCGCGAACGGTCAGCGCCACCTGGCCCGTGTCCTGCCGGGCCAGGTGCAGCTCCAGCCGGCGCTCGGTGGCGGGCACCTGCTCCATGGCCTGCAGGGCATTCATCACCAGGTTGTGCACGATCTGCTGCAGGGCCACGGGTTCGGCCAGCACCGCAGGCAGGTCGGGTTCCGCCTCCAGGATGAGTGCCACGCCGCGCTGCTGCAGTTCGGGCTCCACCAGGTGCAGCACGTCCTGCACGGCGGCGGGCAGGGCCAGCGAATGGGCCTGCCCGGCCAGGTCGGGGCGCTCCACCAGGCGGCGCAGCCGGCCCACCACGGCCGATGCGCGGCGCGCCTGCTCCACGGCACGGCCCATGGCGTCGAAGGCGGTGTCCAGGTCGGGTGGCGATTCGCCCAGCAGGCGCTTGGCAGCCTGGGTGCTGGCCAGCAAGGCCGTCAGGGGTTGGTTGAGTTCGTGCGCCATGCCGGCTGCCAGCTCGCCCAGGGTGTTGAGCCGCGCCACCTGGCCCAGGCGCAGCAGTTCCTCGGCCCGCTGGCGCGCCACGCGCTGGCGCCACCAGGCCAGGGCGCCGGCCCACAGGGCAGCCGTGAGCACGCACCAGCCCAGCATGGCCCACCAGGGTAGCTCGGCCGGCGTCACGGTGCGCTCGGCCACCACGTCCAGGGGTTGGCTCGGCGATGCCAGCAGCTTGTGCACATTGAAATGCCAGCCCATGCGGTCCAGGCGGCGCCCCGGCTGCACGACGAAGGACTGGCCGGCCCGTGTGAGCGCCACGCGCACCGGGCTGGTCACCGGGTTCATGGGCCATTCGTCCAGCGGCACGGTGGCCGCCAGATCGATCTGCAGCGCATAGCTGGCCGGCGTGCCGGCCAGCACCAGGTGGTAGCGGCCGGCGGCCAGGTCGGCCAGGGCCATCTCGGCCCGGCCGGAGCGGCGCGAGGCGGCCTCGGCCGCATCGAGCGCGGCTTTCTGCTCAGCGGGCCAGGCTCCTGCGGCCGGGCGCTGCAGCACGGCCAGGATCTGGGGGTAGACAGACGGCAGGCGCGGCAGGGCCGATGCGGCCGCCGTGTCGGCCACCGCACCGGGTACCGGGGGCTGCAGCAGCGCCAGCGTGGCCATCACGGCGTCGTGCTGTACCACGCGCTGGCTCAGCAGCCGGTGCACGATGCGCGCGTCCGTATCGAAGGCCGCACGCAACTGTTCCACGCGCGCATGCGCCAGCCAGCCGGCACCGGCGGCCGCCACGAGGGCCCACAACAGCAATCCTGCGAGGCGGTGACGCCATGCCTTGGTCATGGGGCGGATTCTGGCACGCGCACGGTCTGGTGTAATCCAGCCAGCCATGTCCGCACCTGCCCCTTCCCTGCATCCCTGGTTCACGCCGCGCAACCTGCTGTGGGCGTCCGTGGCCGTGGCGCTGGTCACCATCGTTCTCAAGACGCTGGCCTGGTACGTGACCGGCTCGGTGGGGCTGCTGTCGGACGCCCTGGAGTCCTTCGTCAACCTGGCCAGCGCCATCTTTGCCCTGGCCATGGTCACCGTGGCGCAGCGCCCGGCGGACGACAACCACCCCTACGGCCACCACAAGGCCGAGTATTTTTCATCCGGCTTCGAAGGCATCCTGATCGTTGGCGTGTCGTTGGGCATCTTCTGGGCGGCGGGGCATCGGCTGTTCGACCCGCAACCTCTGGAGCAGGTGGGCTGGGGCTTGGTGCTCTCGGCGGTGAGTTCCGGCCTCAACGGCCTGCTGGCCTGGTTCATGTTCCGGTCCGCCCGCGCGTACCGCTCGATTGCGCTGGAAGCCGACGCCCGCCACCTCGTCACCGACGTATGGACTTCGGCCGGGGTGCTGGTCGGCATTGCCGGCGCCGCGCTCACTGGCTGGCTCTGGCTCGACGCGGTGGCCGCCATCGCCGTGGCGATCAACATTCTCAAGGAAGGCGTGTCGCTGGTCTGGCGCTCGTCCCAGGGGTTGATGGACGAGGCCGCCCCGCCTGCGGTGCAGGCACGCATCGAAGCCACCCTGCAGCAGTTCGTGCAAGGGCAGGCACCGGGGGTGCTGCGCTTTGACCATGTGTCCACGCGCCGGGCCGGCCAGCGCCAGTTCGTCGATCTGCATCTGCATGTGCCAGCCATTTGGACCCTGGGCCAGGCCGCCGACTTGCGTGGCCAGGTGGAGCGGGCGCTGATGGCCGCCGTGCCTGGCCTGCGCGCGACCATCGAACTGCTGCCCACCGATGTGGAAGCCCATTTTGACGACCCCAAGGATGTGACGTGATCAGTGTCTTGCAACGCGTGCGCGAAGCCCGCGTGGATGTGGAGGAAACCACCGTGGGCGCCATCGGCGCCGGCCTGCTGGTGCTGGTGTGCGCCGAGCGCGGCGACACCGAGGCCGAGGCGGACAAATTGCTGGCCAAGCTGCTCAAGCTGCGCATCTTTGCCGACGATGCCGGCAAGATGAACCGCAGCGTGCAGGACGTGGCGGGCGGCCTGCTGCTCGTGAGCCAGTTCACGCTGGCGGCCGACACCACGGGCGGCAACCGCCCGAGCTTTACCCAGGCTGCGGCACCCGACGACGGGCGCCGCCTGTTCGACTACCTGGTGCAGCAGGCGCGTGCCCTGCACCCGGTGGTGGCCACCGGCCGCTTCGCCACCGAGATGCAGGTGCACCTCGTCAACGACGGGCCGATCACGATCCCGCTGCGCATTGCGCCTGCGGCACCCCTCGCATAGGAAGGGTCAGGCCCCGACGAGCTTCTGGAACGACCCGAGCACCGCTGGGCCGTTGAAAGGCTTGACGATCCAGCCGCGGATGCCGGCGGCCTTGCCGCGCTCCTTCATCGCGGGCGAGTTCTCGGTGGTCAGCATCACGATGTTGACGCCGCTGTTCTTGAGCTCGCTGCGCACTTTCTCGGCCATGGTCAGGCCGTCCATGTGGGGCATGTTCACGTCGCAGACCACGAGCTTGATGCGCGGGTCCTGCTGCAGCTTGGCCAGGCCATCGCGGCCGTCCACCGCGTAGGCGATGTCGAATCCGTTTTTGCCCAGGAAGCCGCCGACTTCGTTGCGCACGGTGCTGGAGTCGTCAACGACGAGGATGTTGGCCATGGTGCGGGTCCTTCAAAAATGGTCAGAAAAATTCCAGTTCGCCCGCTGCCTCTTCGACCTCGGGGGCCTTCCAGTCGAAGTCCATGGGGGTGTAGGCACGGGCGCACAGGGTGGCATGCAGCGGCAGGCCGCCGGGCATGTCGATGCGGAAATGCTGCAGGTGGTCGGTGCCGATCTGCGCCATGTGCGGCAGGCTGCGGATGTCCAGGATCTGCGGGGTCGACAGGCCCAGGCAGTCGTAGAAGGCGCCCAGTTCGCGGTTCATCGCGCCACAGCACATGTTGCCGATCTCGCAGATGGCGTCGATGAATGGCTGCGGGCCCAGCCCGTGTTCGTCCTGCCCGACCATGCCTGCGATCCATGCGCGTGTGCGCGCATCGTGCGAAAAGTGCAGCGCCGCGATGACGCGAAACGAGTAGGACGCGATCGAGAGCACCGCCATGTGGGTGAGCGACTCCTGCGCCACCGCAGGCACCGTGCAGACCTGCACCTCCGAAGGTTGCGGCCCCATGCTCTGGCGCAGGCCTGCGATCATCATGCGGTCCAGGCTGTCCCTGGCGCGTTGGCTCAGCGTCATGGCGGCGGGCTCAGGAGGACAGGGCGGCCTGGATCTTGCGATTCGTCAGCGCGAGCCCCATGGACGCATTGATGATCATCTTGCCGCCGGCCTGCATGTCCTGGAAGGTGGTGGTGGCGATCAGGTCGTTCTTGTAGAGGTTGTCCCGGTAGTGCTTGGACAGGGCCTCGGCGTTCACCGACAGCGTGCGCATCTCGTTGGCCACCACAGCGAAGCCGCGCCCGGCGCCGCCCGCGCGCGCCGCCTCGATCGAGGCGTTGAGCGCCACGATCACCATCTGGCGCACGATGCGCGCGAACTCGTCGTTCTTCTCGTGCATGTCCTTGTTGTGGGCCACCAGCTTGCTCATGTCGGCATGCCAGCGCTCGAAGGTCTTGCTGATGCCCTGCAGATCGGCCAGCGCCTTGGCCAGCGTCTGGCTGTGGCCCATGGCGCCCTGCACCACGGCCTGCGTCTGTTGGCTGGCACTGTGTTCGATCAGGCGCTGTTCCTGCTCCCACTGCCCGATGGCTTCCTGCATGCGCGCCTGTGCCTGCTGCAGCGCGCCGTGCAACTGATCGATCTGGGACTGGAGCCGGGCGTTCTCGCTCTGCACCTCCCATTGCGCATCCCTGCCCAGGTCCTCGGTCTGCAATGCGGCCGTGCGCAGCCTGCGGCCGCACATCCACCAGCCCGCCACGGCGCCCAGGGCGCAGCCGCACAGCAGAATCAGCACTTCCATCATTGCGCTTCCTTCTCGGCGTGCTCCGCCGGGGCGCGGTGTGCCACGCCGTACTGGGCGGGCAGGTGGATCACGGTGTGGAACGGTGTGTGGCCTGCCTGCCCATGGGTCGGCTGGAGTTCCAGCGCGATGCTGCCGCCCACGGATTCGATGAAGGCCTTCACCGCGTCCATGCCCACGCCACGTCCCGAGATGGCGGTCACTTCGCTGGCTGTGGAGAAGCCGGGCGCAAAGATCAACTGCGCCGTCTCGGCCGCAGCCAGGGCGCTGCCTTCCTGCACCAGGCCCGAGGCAATGGCTTTTGCGCGGATGCGGTCCAGGTCCAGGCCCCGCCCGTCGTCGGACAGCCGCAGCGTGATCCGGCCGTCCGCCTGGTGCAGCGCGATCTCGATCCGGCCCTGTTGCGCCTTGCCTTGCGCGGCGCGCTCCCGCGGGGCTTCGATGCCATGGTCGAGCGCATTGCGCAGCAGGTGCATGAAGCTGTTGCGCAGCACATCGGTCACCTGGGTGCGCAGCACGACGCCGCCATCGGTGATGACGACCTTGGGCGCCTGCTTGCCCAGTTCCTGCGCCAGGTCGGACAATGAGGCCACCACCGTCTCCAGCACGTCGTGCAGCGTGTGGGTGCCCAGCAACTGCAGCGCGTGCTGTACCTGCTCCAGCATGGCGTGCGTGGCATGCGCGTCGCCGCTCTGGATGGCACTGTTGGTTGCTTGCAGCAGTTCGTCGACGCGTTCGCGCGGCACCATCAGGTACTTCTCGACGCTGCCGCGGCGCCCGGGGCCCTTGCGGCCCAGCTTGGTGTCGTTGATCTGCGCGTAGCTGACCAGCGACGCGCGCACCGCCTGCAACTCGGCCAGCAGTGCCGCGTTGTCCCAGCCAGAGAGGTCCTGGCGCAGCGCGTCGTAGCGCTGCTCGGCCGCGTGCGCCATGTCGGCCAACTGCAGCAGTCCGTAGGTTCGGGCATTGCCCTTGATGGTGTGCATGTTGCGAAACAGCTCCGCCACGGCGGCTGCACGGGCCGCCGCATCGGTGGTCGCACCATCCAGCAGGCGCTGGTTGTGCAGCACGAAGGAGGCCGAGCTGTCCACGAAGTCGTGGAATTTCTCCTGCTGCACGGCGAGCACCTCGCCGATCATCGCCAGCTCCTGTTTCTGCGCCTGGGCGGCGCGCGCGAGCTCGCGCAGTTCGGTGACGTCGCGCACGCACAGCATCAGGCGCTCGGTGCTGCCGTCGCCCGAGGCGATGGGCGACCAGGTGAGGTCCAGCACCTTGGTCTTGCCATCCGCGAAGCGCGCGCTCACCTCGCCCGGCAGCAGGTGGGCATTGAAATCGAAGTTCATGGCGTCTTCGCCGATGCAGGCATCGATGGCCGTCGTCGCTTGCGACAGGGCATCCGCTCCCAGGTCGGTATGGGCCAGCAGCACATCGGTCACACTGCGCCCCGCGAGATCGCTGGTTTCCACGATGCTGGCCAGGTGGTCCGAGTATTCGGGGTGGATCACGCCGCCGGCCTGCAGGGTCATGATGCCCTGCGGGATGGTGTGCAGCATGACCTGGATGTCGGCCGTCTTCTGGCGCACGAGTTCCGTGCTTTCCTGGATCTTCTCCACCATCAGGTTGAAGGCCGTGAGCGAGCGCCCGATCTCGTCCATTCGGGTGACCGGAACGCGGTGCGAGAAGTCCTGGCTGGTGGCAATCTCGGTCATCTTGTGCTCCATCTCACCAATGGGGCGCACGATCTGCCGGTACAGCACGAAACCGATGCCGCCCATGACCAGCACGGCCACCATGGTGATGGCAGTCAGCGTCGTCGTGGTCTGGGTCAGGTTGGCGTTCAGCGAGGCGATGGCCTGGTCCTTGCCGCGGCGCTTCTCGACCTGCACGGCCTCGATCATTTGGCCCTGCTCGCGCAGGTACTGGTCCACGGTGGCGGCCATGGTGGCCTCGGCGGCATCCTGCTGGCCCGCCAGCTTGAATTGGGCCGTGTCGTCGATGGCCTGGAAATAGTTCTCCAGGCTCATCTCGGCCTCCTTGATCAGGCCGCGCTGCGCATCGCTGTCGGCCTGGCGCATCTGCGAAGCCAGCGCGTCCTTGAGTTCGGCCTTGCGCGAGCTCAGCGCCTCGTAGGTGGCCTTGGCGCTCTCCCCGTCCGGCGCCGCCACCATGGCCATGGTGGCGATGTGCACGTCCTTGAGCTGCCCCATCATTTCCACGGACTGGATGGTGCTGGGCACCACGCCCTCGGTCACCGCCTTGACCTGCTGCGCACCCCGGGACGATTGGTAGAGCGCGAAGCCACCGATGGCACACAGCGCCAGGAAGGTGAGGGTGATAAGCAGGATGATGCGCAGGCGAACGGTCATGGGAGGGCGGTCGCTGGACCTGTAACAATTTGTGTAACTATTAGGGATTACCATTGCGCCTTCATGACAACGCCGAATGGGCTTGCTGGACTCGGGGCCATTGAGGCTGTCCATCGGCGCAGCATCAAGGACCGTGTCATGACGACTGTCATGAGAAAAAATGGCGCTGTCATGTGGCGACATTTGCGGCCTTTCGCCATTGCCGGCCATGCGGCGTGTTCAGCACGCGCAGTCGATGAATGTGGCCCAACCGCACAGACGGTCCATGGAATTTGCACTTGCCGCAGAACTGCTCGACGGGCTGAACCAGAGCGCGTGATGCGTGCCCGGGACCAGGCTGCGCTTTTTTAGCGAAGCGTCAGCGCCAGCGCGATGGGCAGGAACACCAGCGCCCCGAGGTTGCCGATCAGCACCATCGAGGCCACCTTCTCGGGTTCCTGCCGGTAGCGCTCGGCCAGGATGAAATTGATCACCGCCGGGGGCAGGGCGCCGAACACCAGCAGCAAGCCCTGCTCGCGCGGTGCCAGGCCCATGCCCCAGGCCACGGCCCAGGCGATGGCCATGCCGGCAACGGGGCGCAGTACCGCGCCGAAGAGGCCGAAGCCGACGGACTGGATGTGCGAATCCGCCAGGCGCGCACCCAGCGCGAACAGCATCAGCGGAATCGACACATCGCCCACCATGCGGATGGCCGTGAGCAACGGCGGCCACAGGTCCACGCCTGCCATGCCCACCGCCAGTCCCGCGATGGCGGCCAGGATGGAGGGCGAGGTCCACACGCTGCGCAGCCGCGCCTGGTGGTCCAGCAGCCAGATGCCGAAGGAGAACTGCAGCGCGTTCGACACCACGAACATCGCGATGGCCGGCGCCAGCGCTTCCTGCCCGAAAGCCAGCACCGCCAGCGGCAGGCCTAGGTTGCCGCAGTTGTTGAACATCATGGGCGGCACCAGCGTCTTGGGGTCCATGCGCAGCGCACGGGCCACCAGCCAGCCCACCACCCCTGTGCCCGCGATCAGCAGCAGCGTGGCCAGCAGCAGCGCCAGGTGGTCTTGCGCCCGGAAGTCCTTGCCCGCCATGGCCCCGAACACCAGGGCCGGCACGAACACCGCCAGGTTGAGCTGGTTGGCGGTCGAGAGGTCGGGCTTCATGCGCCGCCCGACGGCATAGCCCAGGGCTGCAATGGCAAACAGGGGAAACAGGATGGAGAGGATGCGCAGCAGCATGGAGGACGTGGTGGACGGCCCTGCGAGCTTAAGGCACGGGCGCCGCCGTTCACTGCCGCCAGAAGAACAGCCCCGCCATCACCAGCCCCGTGGCCACGATGCCGCCGCGCAGCCACTGCGCGGGAATGCGCCGTGCCACGCGCGCACCGCCATAGCCCCCGGCCGTGGCGGCCAGCATCATCATGAGGGCTTGCGGCCACTGCACCACGCCGCCCGCCGCATAAATGGCCACGGCAATCGCCGTGAGCAGGGCCGAGACCCCGTTCTTGAGCCCGTTCATGGCATGCAGGTTCGTCTGCCCGAGCAGGCCGAACAAGGCCAGCAGCAGGATGCCCAGCCCGCCGTTGAAATAGCCGCCATAGACCGCCACGGCCAGCAGGCCTGCGACCGCCTTGAAGCGCGAGGGCGCGCCGCCCGCGAGGCGCTGCCGCAGCCAGGGGCCGAAGGCGAACAGCGCGGTGGCGGCCAGCAGCAGCCAGGGCACCACGCGGCGGAAGGTGGCCTCGGGCGTCACCAGCAGCAGCGCCGCACCGGCGGCGCCGCCGGCCAGGGACAGCCCCACCAGCAGCCGCATCGACAGGCCCGGCGGTGGGGCCGTGTCCTCGCGAAAGCCCCAGGCCCCGGCCAGGTAGCCTGGCAGCAGCGCCACGGTGCCCGTGGCATTGGCCACCACGGGCGGCACCCCTGTGAACACCAGGGCTGGCAGGGTCAGGAAGCTGCCGCCCCCGGCAACGGCATTGAGGGCGCCGGCCACGAAGGCGGCGGTGAGCAGCAGGGCGGTTTCGAACATGGGGCTTTCACAGGGTGGACAAGCCGGTCTGGGGCCGGCGCGCCGCGCATCTTAGGTGCGGGCCTCGGGCTTTTTCGGCGTCCAAGCTCTCTACAGCGGGCTGGCCCGCACCGCGCCGGCTGCGCACGACAGGCTGCCAGGGCGCGCCAGTGTTGGGAATGGCGACGCCATGGCGCCGCGCCGTGCCTGCGCCAGGTAAAAAGTGTTTTGCGTTAAAAACAGCGATGGCGAGGGCCGTGCCCGCGCCACCCGAACCATTCCCGCACGGAGCCCATGCGCACGATCCATTTCATCAGCCACCCCGACGTGGTGATCAGCCCCCATGTGCCGATCACCCGCTGGCCCTTGTCCGAGCGCGGGCGTGCGCGCATGGCGGCGGCCCTTGCACAGCCCTGGGTGCCAGGCATCTCGGCGGTGTACTGCAGCACCGAGCAAAAGGCCATCGACGGTGCGCTGATGCTGGCCATACACCGGGGGCTGGCGCCCACGCAGGTGGCATCGCTCGGCGAGAACGACCGGACTTCCACCGGCTACCTGCCGCTGGCCGAGTTCGAGACCGTGGCCGACGCCTTCTTTGCCCAGCCGGGCCAATCGGTGCGCGGGTGGGAGACGGCTGTGCACGCCCAGGCCCGCATTGTGGAGGCCGTGGCATCCATCGCCGCGGCCGATACCTCCGCCGGGGCCCTGGCCATCGTCTCGCACGGCGCGGTGGGTGGGCTGCTCTACTGCCACCTCTCGGGGCAGCCCATCTCGCGGCACTGGGACCAGCCGGCCAATGGCGGTGGCAACTACTTCCCGATCGAGTGGGGAGAGCAGCCCCGGGCGCTGTCGTGGTGGCTGCCGGTCGATGAAGTCGCGCCTGCCCTCTAACGTTTGCGCGCCTTGGCGGGCGGGGGGGGCACAGGCTGGGTGTCGTACGGGTCGGCAAAGCCCAGCTCCTGCAGGATGGCGGTCTCGTAGGCTTCCATCTCATCGGCATCGGCCGCGCTGGTCTCGTGGTCCCAGCCCTGGGCGTGCAGCGCGCCATGCACCAGCATGTGGGCGTAGTGCTCTTGCAGGCTCTTGTTCTGCTCCTTCGCCTCGCGTTCGATCACCGGGGCGCACAGCACCAGGTCGGCCGTGACCAGGGGCTCCTGCGTGTAGTCGAAGGTCAGCACGTTGGTCGCGTAGTCCTTGTGGCGGTAGTCCTTGTTGAGCTGGCGACCCTCCTCGGCGTCCACGATGCGCACGGTGATCTCGGCATCGGTGGCCAGGGCGTGGCGTATCCAGCGCGTGACCTGGTGGCGCGGCAGCACGGCGCGGTGCGCAGCGGCGCCATCGAAACGGCCGAACTGCAGCGACAGGGAAAGTTGGTTCAAGGGCATGGGTGGGAATGTCTTGTCAGGAGCGGCCTGCTCAGGTGCGGGTGCGCGTAGCCGCGGCGCGGCGGGGGGCATCGTAGGCGTCCACGATGCGTGCCACCAGGGGGTGGCGCACCACGTCGGCGCTGGTGAAATGGGTGACGGCGATGCCCTTGACGCGCTTGAGCACGCGTTCGGCGTCGACCAGCCCGCTCATCGCCCCCTTGGGCAGGTCGATCTGGCTCACATCGCCCGTGACCACGGCGCGTGCGCCGAAACCGATGCGGGTGAGGAACATCTTCATCTGCTCGGGCGTGGTGTTCTGGGCTTCGTCCAGGATCACGAAGGCGTTGTTCAGCGTGCGCCCGCGCATGAAGGCCAGGGGCGCGATCTCGATGGCGTTGCGCTCGAAGGCCTTTTGCACCTTGTCGTTGCCCATCAGTTCGTACAGCGCGTCGTACAGTGGGCGCAGGTAGGGGTCGACCTTCTGCGCCAGGTCACCCGGCAAAAAGCCCAGGCGCTCGCCGGCCTCCACCGCAGGGCGCGTCAGCACAATGCGCTGCACGTTGCTGCGCTCCAGGGCATCCACCGCGCAGGCCACGGCCAGGTAGGTCTTGCCGGTGCCGGCCGGACCGATGCCGAAGGTGATGTCGTGCGTGGCGATGTTCTGCAGGTACAGGTTCTGCGTGGGCGTGCGCCCGCGCAGGTCGGGTCGGCGCGTGTTGAGCACGATGGCGTCGTCCGGGGCCTCCAGCAGATCGCTGTCGCCCGCCAGCATGAGCTGGATATGGTCCTCTGGGATGGGGCGCTCCGCCATCTCGTACAGCGCCTGCAGCAGCTCCATGGCCTGGGTGGCCTTGGCCTTGGGGCCGTCCACCTTGAACTGTTCGTGCCGGTGCGCAATGCTCACCTGCAGCGCCACCTCGATGGTGCGCAGGTGCGCATCGGCCGGGCCGCACAGGTGCGTGAGCCGGGTGTTGTTGTGGGGAGTGAAGGTGTGGCGCAGGATCACGCTGATAATTCCCGTCAGGCAATGGAAAAGAACGCAAGAGCGACGGCGCTGCTTGTCACGCCAGCGACGGCAAAGGACATCAATGATAGGCAAATTGACCGGCACCCTGCTGGAGAAGAATCCCCCCGAGGTGCTTTTGGACTGCCACGGGGTGGGCTACGAGGTGAATGTGCCCATGAGCACCTTCTACAACCTGCCTTCCGTGGGCGAGCGCGTGAGCCTGCTCACGCAGTTCATCGTGCGCGAGGATGCGCAGTTGCTGTATGGCTTTGGCACGGCCGAGGAGCGCCAGGCCTTTCGCGAGCTGATCAAGATCTCGGGCGTGGGCCCGCGCACGGCGCTGTCCATCCTGAGCGGCATGGGCGTGGGCGACCTGGCCCAGGCCATCACGCTGCAGGAGGCCGGGCGCCTGGTCAAGGTGCCCGGCATCGGCAAGAAGACCGCCGAGCGCCTGCTGCTGGAGCTCAAGGGCAAGCTGGGTGCCGACATGGGCGGCGCGCACAGCCACGCCGCCAGCGACGCCCAGGCCGACATCCTGCAAGCCCTGCTGGCCCTGGGCTACAACGACAAGGAAGCGGCCGCCGCCCTCAAGGCGCTGCCGGCCGATGTGGGGGTGAGCGACGGCATCAAGCTGGCGCTCAAATCGCTGGCCAAATAGTTACTGGGCTTCACGCACCAGGCGGCCGTTGGTGGCCTGTATGGGGCGCGCGTTCGGGGGTGACACGCGCTGCAGCAGGCGCAGCTGTTCGAGCCCGACGCTCACCGGCGTCTTCATCACGATGCGCAGCACGCCCTCGGTGCAGGGCGGGGTGGTCAACGAGCCTGCGTACTGGTAGTAGCGCCGGTCCTGCGGCAGCAGCTCGCCCACCGAGAGCACCGGCTGCTGGATGCGCACGCGGTCCTGGGCGTCCAGCGGCATGTGCATCCAGAGGCGGGTGATGAAGGCATTGGGGCTGCCCAGCTGCATGGGCACGCTCACCACGGCCATCTGGCCGCTCGGGCCCTGGTACACCAGTTCGGTGGCCATGGGGTAGTTCTGCAGGTGCACGCGCTCCTCTGCCGGGTGGCGGAACTGCAGGCGCAGCAGCCGCCAGGGGGCACCGCGCAGCGGCAGGATGCTGGTGCCCTCCACCTCCAGCGCCAGGCCATGCCCCGTGTTCCACACCGTGCCGCCGAAAAACTGGTTGCCGAACGGCAAGGGCTCGGCCGGGCCGGTCGCCACGTCCTGGGCCGTGATGTGGATCGGCGATTGCCGTGTGCCCTGGCTGCAGGCCGAAAAATCCGGGTGCAGGCCACCCCAGGCCTGTGGTCCCTTGTCGCCGCTGGCATGGTCCCAGGGCACCGTGCGCGGGTCGGCGGGCGCTGGCGCGGGGGCCGGTGGCGCGGCGGCCGCCAGTTCGGCCGCCCGCGACTGGATGTAGCGGCGGCTGGCGCCGGGGTCCTGCACGGCCGGGCGAGGTGGTGCCGGTGGGGCCGCTTCGGCCTTGGCAGGCCTGGGCGGGCGTTCTGGGGGAATGCGCACCTCCACGCTGGGGATGGGCTGGGCACGCCCGCGTGCGCCCCGCGCCGCCGGGGCGGCGTTCCTGGCCTTGGCGCGCTGGATGGCCTCGTCGATCCGGGTGGCCAGGGTGGCCTTGTCCTGCGGGTTCTCGATGCGGATGGTGCCGCTGGCCGCCCGGGAGGGCGGGGGCGGCGTGGTCTGTGCGGTCGCGGCAAGGGTGGCTGCGCCACAGGCAGCCAGCGTGGCCAGCAGTTGCAGCGGCCGTGGCAGGCGGGTGGGCGCAGGCATCATCTGTTTCATGGTGTGCGTCATGTATCGGCACAGTACACACTTACTTGACCCCTGGGCGGTCGCCCCGGGCGATATAGTTCCAGCCTGCCCGCCCCCGCGCGGGTATTTGCCCCCCTGACGGAACCACCGTGACCATCCAGACCGACGACTTTGCCCCCGTACCGCCGCCCAAGCGCGTGGTGTCCGCTGCGCCCGCTTCCCCGCAGGAGGAGGCCATCGAGCGCGCGCTGCGCCCCAAGCTGCTGCAGGAATACGTGGGCCAGTCCAAGGCGCGCGAACAGCTCGAGATCTTCATCGGCGCGGCGCGCAAGCGCGGCGAGGCGCTGGACCATGTGCTGCTGTTCGGCCCGCCCGGCCTGGGCAAGACCACGCTGAGCCACATCATCGCGGCCGAGCTCGGGGTGAACCTGCGCCAGACCAGCGGCCCCGTGCTCGAAAAGCCCAAGGACCTGGCCGCGCTGCTGACCAACCTGGAAAAGAACGACGTCCTGTTCATCGACGAGATCCACCGCCTCTCGCCCGTGGTCGAGGAAATCCTGTACCCGGCGCTCGAGGACTACCAGATCGACATCATGATCGGCGAGGGGCCGGCGGCGCGCAGCATCAAGCTCGACCTGCAGCCCTTTACGCTGGTGGGGGCCACCACGCGCGCCGGCATGCTCACCAACCCGCTGCGCGACCGCTTCGGCATCGTGGCGCGGCTGGAGTTCTACACCGCGCAGGAGCTCGCGCGCATCGTGCAGCGCAGCGCCGGCCTGCTCAATGCGCCCATGGACGAGGCCGGCGGCTTCGAGATCGCGCGCCGCTCACGCGGCACGCCGCGCATCGCCAACCGCCTGCTGCGACGGGTGCGCGACTACGCCGATGTCAAGGGCGACGGGCGCATCAACCTCGATATCGCCAACCGCGCCCTGGCCATGCTCGACGTGGACCCGCAGGGCTTCGACGTGATGGACCGCAAGCTGCTCGAAGCCGTGATCCACCGCTTCGATGGCGGCCCCGTGGGTCTGGACAATATCGCCGCCAGCATCGGCGAGGAGGCCGGCACCATCGAGGACGTGATCGAGCCCTACCTGATACAGCAGGGTTTTCTGCAGCGCACCACGCGCGGCCGGGTGGCCACATTGGCCGCCTACCGGCACCTGGGCGTGACCCCGCCCAGGACCGGCGGGCAGGACCTGTTCGAGGGCTGAAGGTACTGGGGGAGCTGCTCGTCCATGGCCCGCTCCAGCAAACGCCGCAAGCAGCTGCGCGAAAGCGCCAGGTCTGCACCCGTGCGCACAGGCGCCAATGTGGACTGGGCTCAGGTCAGGTGGGATGCACTCACGCCCGAGCTGAAATTCGTCATGTCCTTCAGCCAGGTGCTCCTTGTGGGCACCATGCTGCTGCACGGCTTGA
Source organism: Acidovorax sp. (assembly GCF_034519795.1). GTDB lineage: Bacteria > Pseudomonadota > Gammaproteobacteria > Burkholderiales > Burkholderiaceae_C > Acidovorax. Next base: position 71,199 of record NZ_JAXHOB010000014.1, on the reverse strand, counting down.
GCGGCCCGGTCTATGGTCAGCTCTCCGTGTTCGTGGGGGCGGGGTTCGCGGATATGCCCGGCTGGGTCGCCTTGTGGGGCGCGACCAGCGTGTGGTGCCTGGCCGCCGCCGTGGCCACCCATCTGGCCGAGCGCTACTTGCCGTTGATGGGCCACCTGCGCTGCGCGCGCTGGCGACTGCAGGCCTATGTGGCCGCAGCTGTGCTCGCCGGCATCAGCCTGTTGCTGTGGTTGCTGAGCACGCCGGGAATGTGGGGCTCTCTGGGTGTCTGGCCCGGCCTTGCGCCGCGGTCCGAATGGCTGCTGGCTCCCTTGCCCTGGGCGTGGGAATGGATGTTGCCCGCCGCACGTGATGAGGTTCAGCGCTGGTGGCTGGGTATTGCACTGGCAAGCATCCTCCTGTCGGCGTGTTGCTTGGAACGGGGTCGGTGGCCGCGCACCGGGCTGGCCTTCATGGCCACAGCGCTGCTCGCCTCTGGCCTGTGGGCGCTGGGCGGCGCGGCCTACCACTACGTGGCCGGCCGGAGTTTCGCGGGCGTCGCCGATGCGATCGCGGTGTTGAACCTGCAGTCCCATCCGGGCCAGCGCAACGCCGATACCTTGCTATGGCTCGTCTGGGCCTGGTTTCTGCTGGGCCTGGGAGCCCTGGTCATGGTCGTGGTGCTGCATACCCCGTCGAAGGAACTGCAGAGGTCTTAGGCGCGTCGGTGACCGAGGCGCGCCTCGTGGTCGACGCTTTGTCCAGCATGCCCGCCACGATCAGCACCTGCGCGATGTAGTAGGTGGCCAGTACCCAGAGCTGCGCCAGCGGCAGGGGTTGCACGAAGCGGTTGGTGGCCAGTGTGGCATCGCTGAGCATGAAGAAGCCGGCGCCGATGGCCACCAGCCAGGCGCCGCGCCCGCCCAGCACGGCAGCGCGGCCGATGGCCTGGGCCGCCATGAGCGCGATCACCAGCACATAGGCGGCCACCGGCCCGCGCAGCGCGGCGGGCAGGCCGCCGAGCCACAGGAAGGCGTACATGCCCACGCCGATGGCCAGTGTGGCCACCAGCGCGCCGCGCCGGGCAAACCACGGAACGCCCTGGCGGAACAGCACGATGTAGCACAGGTGGGCGAGCAGAAAGCTCACCAGCCCGGGGATGAAGAAGCCGCCGAACATCAGGAACACATCGCCCGCCAGCGAGCCGGCCAGCGCCGCGATGAGCCAGCGACCTTCGGTCCTGTCGAGGTGGTTGCCATGGGCCGCCGTGCGCAGATGCTGGGCGACCACGGCGATGGCGATCACCATCGTCAGCGGCTTGAAGAGCCAGTGCCATTCCTGCAGTCCCAGGGCGCTGGTGGCGGTGGCCAGGGCGGCCGATTCGACCAGCAGCGCCATGCCCATGCCGATGCGCCCCTGCACCGCCGCACCCAGGGCCCATTGCGCGGCCAGCAGGGTGGTGAACCAGATGGCGTTGTGCACCAGCGGTGCCGTATCGGCCTGCCACAGGAAGGCCGCCACTCCCGCCAGCATGAGCGCGAACTGTACGCCCGCAAACCACTGCAGCGCGCGCGACATGGGCGGGTGGTACAGCGGCATCCGGGCGATATCGAAGGGGGGCTTGGGAAAGCGCTCTGCCACGTCGGCTGGCCGCCAGCCTGGCGGCTTGAGCCAGACACGCAGCTTGTCTGCCCAGCTGCGCGCATGCCAGCTGTCGTGCGCCAGGCCCGCATACACCTGGGCATTGGCCCACAGCGGATCCCAGCTGTTGAGCAGGCCGCGCGTGCCGTAGACGCATTTCTCCCGGTCGTCCTCGTCCTTGAAGGTTCCGAACATCCGGTCCCACAGGATCAGGATGCCGCCGTAGTTCTTGTCCAGGTACACATCGTTCACCGCATGGTGCACGCGGTGGTTGCTGGGGCTGCAGAACCAGCGGTCGAACCACCCCAGGCGCCCCACCTGCTCGGTGTGCACCCAGAACTGGTAGAGCAGGTCCACCAGCGCCACGATGGCGAACACCAGCGGCGGCACGCCCGCCAGCGCCATGGGCACGTAGAACACCCAGCCCAGCAGCGCGCCCGAGCTGGTCTGGCGCAGCGCGGTCGAGAGGTTGTAGTCCTGGCTCTGGTGGTGCACCGCGTGCGCGGCCCATAGCACGGCAGATTCGTGGCCCATGCGGTGCAGCCAGTAGTAGCAAAAATCGTAGAACACCAGCGCCAGCAGCCAGCCCGGCAGGCTGAGCCAGAAGGCGTCATTGCGCCACAGCGCCACATGCTCGAACACGGCGGTGTAGATGCCCACGCGCAGGAGGCGCGTGAACACCGCGCTGGTCTGGCTCAGCATGCCCAGGCTGATGCTGCTGATGGCGTCGGGCAGCCGATAGGTGACGCGCTGGCGCTTGTAGCCCACCGCCAGTTCGATGGCGATCAGCAGGAAGAAGACGGGTGTGGCAAGGACGATGATCTGGCTGGGGCTCATGAAGGGCGAATGCAGTGTTTCGCCGATTCTTGCCCCAATCAGGTCAGCGCGCCTCTGGCATCAACCCTGATGATGCGCTCCACCGTGCCCAGGGCCAGCCCGCCGCGCACGCCGATCAGGTGGTCGTGCAGGTTCACCGTGGGATCGCAGTGCCCGGGAATGAGCCACAGCATGCGGCCCAGGGCCGGCAGCCGGGCCTTGGGGCTCTCGGTGTAGAGCAGGCCATGTTCGTCGCCACCATTGCCGTAGCGCAGCGCGCGCTCGGGCGGCAGCATGGCCACCAAGGGCAGGCCCGAATCGATGGCATGGCTCTTGTGGCCGGCATCGCACACCGCATGGGTGTCGCGCACGGAAACCACCTGTGTCTTGATGAACAGGGCGTGCTCGAACGTGGGTTGCGCCGGCTCGCGCTCGTTGCGCGCGTAGTCGGCATCCATGAACAGGAAGGAGCCGGCCTGCAGCTCGCCGTAGACGCCGCTGGCCGCTTCATGCACCAGGGTGCCCGTGCCCGAACCCGTGATCAGGGGCACCGGAATGCCTGCGGCTTCGATGCAGTGGCGGGTGTAGGCCGCCGCGCGCACCACGCCGGCAATGGTCTCGCGCCGCTCGGCCGTGCCCGGCAGGTGCTGGGCGCGGCCGTGGTAGGCCTGCAGCCCGGCAAAGCGCAGGCGCTGGGCGTGGCGCACGATGGCCTGGGCCAGCGGCACGGCATCCTCGCCGGGGGGCACGCCGCAGCGGCCCTGGCCCACATCGATCTCCACGAACACGTCGATGCCGGCATCGCTGCCGGCCAGCGCCATGGCCTCGGCCAGGCGTTCGATGCCTTCGGGGTGGTCCACTGCCAGCGCCAGGCGCCCGCCGCGTGCGGCCAGCTGGGCCGCCAGCCGCGCCACGCGCAGCAGCTTGGGGCCGGCCACGACCTGGTTGCTGATGTAGATGTCGGTCACGCCGCCGGCGGCCAGGGCCTCGGCCTCGGCCACCTTCTGCACGCACACGCCCTGGGCCCCGGCCTGCTGCATCAGCAGGGCCAGCTCGGCGCTCTTGTGCATCTTGGCATGGGGGCGCCAGCGCACCCGGTGCTTGCGCGCGAATTCGGCCATGCGCTGGATGTTGCGTTCCATGGCATCGAGGTCCACCACCAGCGCGGGCGTGTCGATCAGGTCCACCCGTGCGCCGATGCTGGCGCGCAGGGCTTCAGGCAAGGGTTTCATCGCGGGCCGCGTTGTCCAGGTGTTGGGTATCGGCCCAGCCGACCAGCGTGAGGCCATCGGGTGTCCAGAGCAGGCGGTTGATGGCCGCGTTCGACAGCTGCCAGGTGCGCGGCGCCTGGATCTCCTGGCGCGTGGCCAGGCGGTACAGCACGTCAAGCACGCCGCCGTGGGCCACCATCAGCACCTGCTCGCCGGGGTGCTTTTCGGCCAGCGCGAACACCGTGCGCTCGATGCGCTCGCGCAGCATGACCAGCGATTCGCCGCCTTCGGGCACGTAATCGGGGTCCCGCTTGCGCCAGCGCCGCGCGTCCTCGGGCAACTCCGCCTCGATCTCGGCGAAGGTGCGGCCCTGGAAATGGCCGAAGCTGCGCTCGCGCAGGCCGGTCTCGGGCGTGATGGGTGCGCCCGTGGCGTCGGCCACGGCCTGGGCCGTGGCGAAGGCGCGTTGCAGGTCGCTGGCGTAGATGGCGTCGATGGGCTCGTCCGCCAGGGCCTGCGCCAACTGCTGTGCCTGCCACTGGCCGGTCTCGTTCAAAGGGATGTCCAGGTGGCCCTGGATGCGGGTGTCCACGTTCCAGGCGGTTTCGCCATGGCGTACGGCAATGATGCGGGTGGCTTGCATTCAGATGGGGTCAGGGTGGGGGCGCGAAGGGAATGCGCACCTGGCGCGGGCCGGCGGGCGGTTGGGGGAAGCCGGTGAGGGCCGCGTCGAAGAGGATGCCGAACACGGCGGGGTCGGCCACCCACACATCCTCGTGCACGGCCGAGGTTTCGTAGACGCTGGCCTGCGTGGCCGTGTCGCGCATCACCAGGCTCACCGCGCGTCGATGCAGCGGCGTGGGCTCGCCCATGCGCCACAGGCCGCCCATGCCCCAGCCGCGACCGTACCAGCCACCGCCAAAGCCCCAGGGGTAGGGGCCGTAGAAGCCGTGGGGGCCGTAATAGGGGTCATGGCGCGGCACCGTGCCTGCCTGAACGCCGATCTGCACCAACAGCTTCGGGGCGGCATCGTCGCGCTGCAGGCCAATGCGGCCCAGCGACTGCTCGGCCAGCGCGGCAATGGCGTCGAACGCCGGGGTCTGCTGCGAGGGCAGGCGGTCGATGCGGTAGGTGGCCGGGCTGGGCACGGCGGCCAGGGTGGAGAAGCTCTGCACCTGGCCTTCCACCACGCGGGTGGTGCTGCAGCCGGCCAGGGTGGTCACTGCTGCGCACAGCAGCAGGGCGGGAATCCAGCGACGGGTCATGGTTGTCTCCGGGGATGGGGTCAATCCACCTTGGAGTGTGCTCCTGTCGCCGGGGTTCACGACAGCTGCACCACCTGCACACCTGGTAACGACGGGCTGGGCGCCGAAAACTCTTCCTTGTCGAAGGCCTTGTCGCCGTCATCGCTGGCCACACCCGTGGCGCGCGCGTTCTTGAAGTCGTACTGGCTGCCGTCCAGCAGGTGCGAGGGCACCACGTTCTGCAGGGCGTTGAACATGTTCTCCACGCGGCCGGGGAATTTCTTCTCCCACTCGCGCAGCATCTCGCCCACCTGCTTGCGTTGCAGGTTCTCCTGGCTGCCGCACAGGTTGCACGGGATGATGGGGAAATTGCGCTGCGCGGCCCAGCGCGTGGTGTCCTTCTCGGTCACGTAGGCGAGCGGGCGGATCACCACGTGGCGGCCATCGTCGCTGACCAGCTTGGGCGGCATGCTCTTCATCTTGCCGCCAAAGAACATGTTGAGCAGCAGGGTCTGCAGAATGTCGTCGCGGTGGTGGCCCAGCGCGATCTTGGTGCAGCCCAGCTCGTCGGCCACGCGGTACAGAATGCCCCGGCGCAGGCGGCTGCACAGGCTGCAGGTGGTCTTGCCCTCGGGAATCAGGCGCTTGACGATGCTGTAGGTGTCCTCGTTCTCGATGTGAAAGGGCACGCCCGTGCTCGCCAGGTACTCGGGCAGCACATGCTCGGGAAAGCCGGGCTGCTTCTGGTCCAGGTTCACGGCCACCAGGTCGAAATGAATAGGCGCGCGCGCCTTGAGCTTTTGCAGGATGTCCAGCAGGGCATAGCTGTCCTTGCCGCCGGACATGCAGACCATGACCTTGTCGCCCTCTTCGATCATGTTGAAGTCGACGATGGCCTTGCCGACCTCGCGGCACAGGCGCTTTTCAAGCTTGTGCGCCTCGCGCTCGATCTTCAGGCGCGCAGGGCCCGATGCAGCCGCAGCCGCATCGGCGCCGGTGTCTGCCGCTTCGGGGGGCTCGGCGGTCCAGCCGGCCCGTTGGGGTTCGTTCATCACTGCGCTCATGGAAGGGGCTCTGGGGTCTGGTGAAAGCGGGGCCCGCCGGGCGCCCGGACAGGGTGCGCTCGCGCTGGGGCCAAAAAGACAGGAATAAACCCAATTGTCGGCGAAACCGCCCGCCCATGGGCTGGAGCGGGCTCTCCAGTGCGGGCAAAGCCCCGGTGCAAGCGCTATTTTTCTGTTTCCGCCGTCTCGCCTTCAGAGGATGCACCGCCTTGTTGGAGGGGTGCGGCCCGCTCTGCCAGCCACAGCCGCATGTCGCGCTTGCCCTTGGCATTGGCGCGGCGCCAGGCCTCGCGGGCCAGTGCCAGGAAGCGTTCCTCCCCCGGGTCGGGGTGCTGCGTGGCGTGCTCAGTGTCGAGCCAGCCGCTGTCCACCTGCGCATGGCGCTCGATCTGGCGTGCCAGCGTGTCGCCGATGGGGCGCGAGCTCTTGATCTGGCTCCACATGCTCGGGGAGATTTCGAGCGAGGCGGCAAAGGCCTGGTCCAGCCCCTTGGCCGGCTTGCCGGCAGCGATCTCTTTTTCGAGGAACAGGCGGTGCAGCGCCAGCACGTTGGTGCGGCGGATGACGGTGAGGGGAGGCGGGGTCACAAAGAAAAAACAACAAACGCAGAAAAAAGATTGTGCAGGGTGTTGACGGGTAAGTAAAGACTATTTACAGTCCATTCCCATCAGGACTCTCTGTCCTCCTCGAATTCACCACCGAACCGACCTACCGCCGAAAGACCACCGTGAAAGCCTGCCGCACCGCCATCCTCCACCGCTCCCGCCAGGGTGCCGTGGCCGTGCGCGGGGCGTTGGTTGCGCGCACGTTGTCGTCCATGCCATCCCATGCAAAGCGACTGCCATCGCAGCAGCGCACCTCGTATTTGCAGGGCAATGGCAGCCAGCCGCAGTGGCTGGGCAATGGTTTCGAGGATACCGCGCCCCCCCCGGGCGGAGGTTGCAGCGCAGGGCAATAGCCCACAGGCGCTCTCCCTCCCGATCTCTTGATCAAGAGGCCCGGCAACCAGGTGGTTCCGGGCCTTTTTCATTGCCGGCCGTTTTTTTTCAATTCCCCTTCTTTTCCCGCAGCGCCAGCCGCTGCCCCCGCAGGCATCGACCCGCCGGGGACCCAGGTTCTTTAACAGTTCGCTGCAGGCGGTCTGCTCCACCAGAGCGACGACCGGCCTGCCCATCGAAAGCAGAGAGGCAGGCGTGTGCAACACCCCGACCCTCTCTCCATTTCGGGTGTGCCTTTGCTTTTCACCGCCGGACCCGGCCGCATGCGCGGCCCGGCGGGATGTGCTGGGATTGATCACCCAGTGCAGCGACGTGCATGCGCAGTTACTTCGGAACTGTGGTCGCGTGAAGACACAACCGAAATGGAGATGCGCTCAGGCAGGAGTGCCTGATATTTCGTTTTTCGCTTTCTACGCGTGTAGCTCAACTGGCAGAGCACCGGCCTCCAAATCCGACGGTTGAGGGTTCGACTCCTTCCGCGCGTGCCAATCTTTTTCCTGGCCATGGCCAGGCATGCCGTAGCAGCCCTGTCGGATTGGGGCGCCTGGTCTTCGTGCCAGGGATTGCAGGTTCGACTCCTGTCTGCGGCTCCCTCCCTTTTTCCCCTTTTCCCTTTTGCTGACCGGTCGCCAAGTGGTAAGGCAGCGGATTTTGATTCCGCCATTCGGAGGTTCGATCCCTCCCCGGTCTGCCCTTTTTCCCTTCACCAACCCCCCCTCATTTCTATTCACCACACCGCTTTCCAGGAGACCACCATGGCCACCCCTATCCAGATCACTTTCGGCGCCCGGCAGCGGCGCCGCCCCGGCCTCATCGCAGGCTGGGTTGCACGCCTGGCCCTCGTGCGTGCGCGCGCTCAGCGTGGCGCCAGTGCGGCGGCGGCCGCCCGCCGCCTAGAGCACCTCGACCTCGACCAGCGCGTGCGCGAGGTCGGCGAGTGGTAGCGGCGTGTGCGCCTGTGCGCCCGCTGCCTGCCCCACCGCATCCAACAGGGCGTCCATCGATTGCCGATGGATGCCCGCTTTTGCCATTGACTGACGGTTGTTGAAACGGGGCGTGCGCTTGGCTGGGCGGCTGCGCCCTCCATTGCCAAGCAAGAAAGGACGCCCCATGCCCCGCACCGAACCCGAAACCCTTTACCGAAAGCCCCCGGCACCCACGCCCCGCGTGCTGCAGCTGGACCTGCACGGCACGCCCCAATCCTGGATGCCGCTGGAACAAGCCGCCGTGCACTACGCCAGCGGTGCCGTGGCCTGGGATGCCGGCCTCGATGTCCTGGCCACATTGCGTGGCGGGCACAACGCCGCGACGGGCCGGCAGTCGGTGCTTCAGATCGCACCCATCATCGCCCTGCGCGGTGTGTCCAGGATCAACCTCTTTGACGTGGTGCCCGGGCTCACCAAGCGCCGCCTGCTGCGCCGCGACCGCCACACCTGTGCCTACTGCGGCGGCGTCTTCGGCGAAGAGCTGCTGCAGTGCGAGCACATCGTGCCGCAGTCGCGCGGTGGTGCCACCTCGTGGACCAACCTCGTGGCGGCCTGCGCCGGGTGCAACGGCTACAAGGCCGACCGCCTGCCAGAAGAGGCCGGCATGCGTCTCTTGTATCTGCCCTATGTGCCCAGCCGGTATGAATCCTTCCTGCTGGATGGGCGCAATGTGCGCGCGGACGTGCACGAGTGGCTGGCCAAGAGGCTGCCCAAGGGCTCCAGGCTTCATTGAGATAGCCTGGGCCTTCCCAGCCGGAGGTTAGCGGGTCGTGGTCAGTGACCACGGCCCTTTTCCGCATCCCGGCGCTCAGCCGTGGCAAGTGCCGCGAGCAATGGAACTTGCGAAGCACCCAAGTGCAGAGGATCAGGGCAAGGATGACCGGGAACGCACGGCTGCAGCTTTGCGGTTCACTCTGCGGATCGCCTCTGCGAAAGCCGTCAGGATATCCGGCTTTGCCTGTCCCATCCCTGCGGAAGAAAAGGCCGAAGGAGGGCAGAACCATGGGTGGCATGACCTTGAGCTGCCCTGCAGTTCGTGGGGTCCGGTTGGATTCCTCGGGTTGATGGCCCTAGATCCTGGCTCTTCGTCCCCACTCTCGCCTAGTCCGTTGGGAGACCCCCCGGCTCTGCCGGGGAGGCAGTAGAAGTTTGACGTATTCGTAGGTATGGATGTCCATCGCAGAAACTGCCAATCGTGAGCCGCCAAGCAAACGAAAGGAAGAACTGGATGGACAAGATAGAAAGCCTAAATCACACGAAATGGGACTGCAAGTACCACGTGGTGTTCATACCGAAATGTCGAAGAAAGACGCTGTACCTGGAGCTGCGAAAGCACCTGGGGGAGGTGTTTCGGACATTGGCGAGTCAAAAAGAGAGCCAGATAGAAGAGGGGCATCTGATGCCGGACCACGTGCACATGATGCTATCGATACCGCCGAAATACGCGGTGTCTCAGGTGGTGGGATACAACAAGGGCAAGAGCGCGATCCATCTGGCCAGGGTGTACGTAGAGCGCAGAAGGAATTTTGTAGGCCAACACTTTTGGGCGCGAGGGTACTTTGTTTCGACGGTGGGACGAGACGAAGAGGTGATCCGAAACTATATAAGGCACCAAGAGGAGGAGGACGCGAGATTGGAACAGCTTGGGTTGTGGAGGTAGCGGCCACCGGATAGGTGGCGCAAAGAGTTGGGGCCGCGTTAGCGACCCCTTTAGCCGCTTTGAGCGGCTCACATCCCGAAAGCCCCCGGCTTTGCCGGGGGATGGTTACTGCCCATAACGCGGTCTTCGAGCGAGGCCATGACGCCAAGCTGCAACGTCCAGGTTCACTCCACCGCCAGCCGTGCCGCTTCGAGGCTCGAATCAAAAACCAGTGAACGGGGCCACGCTGGCCAGGCGGAGCCCAGACCTGGGCTGTTGGGGTCCCCGTCCTGCGCAAAGCTGCCGATACTCTGAATCATCTTTGCCGACAAGTCGAGCCGGCCCGCCTTGTTCGCCCGATTGAACGAGATGTTCGAGTAGAGCGATGGCCCGAAATTGCCGAAGATGAACGGCAGGTCAAAACTGTGTGCCGCGCCATAGACCTTGTCAAAAGGCGGCGGCAGCTCATCCCAGTCAAAACGGTAGTGCCAAACATCGGGCTGGCGAGACTTGAGCGCATTGAGCACATCATCCCGAAATGCAAAGAACCAGTTGCGGTCGAGTTCTGCTATGCGCGCGTTCAGCCCTGTCGTCGGCGCGTCGACCGGCAGGTATTGTGCAGGCACCCAGTCCTCGATACGGCTGGCGGGTGGGGCGTCAGGCTGGTAGCCATGGACCAGCTTGAACACCGCGGCGTCATCGAGCAGGCGGCCGCTGGTGCCGCCAAAGGCTGGCCGAGTTGCCAGTAAGGCAGGAAATAGTTTGCTTTCGTCGCGCGTATTCCCCGCCAATACCGGCACCTTGACGTAACGGCCGGCGCGGATTGCAGCGATGGGATCCGCAGGCACGACGTATCCGTCGGGGATCGGGTTGGCAGCCGACAGTCCCAGCGGTGCAAGCCGCCTGAGCACGGTGGTCAAGATGGCGTCGGGTGATAGCCCGCGCAGGTAGGCGGCTAGCTGCTGGGGCGTGCGCGAAGCAATGTGTGCCTCTGCGGCAGGCCGATCAGCGGCTACACCGTCGGCCACGAGAGAATGAGTCAGCAAGGCGTTGCCCCGCGTCGCCCACACGCTGCGGGGCAAGATGGTTGCAAAGGAGCCCGGCGGCAGGGTGGCTGCCGATGAAATGCCCCCGCTGAGCGCCACCAACCGGTGAAACAAGGGCGTGGGCTTGGCAACCACCATGGGCGAGGTGAGCAGCGCGTACACGTTGACCGCCCCCGCCGACTCACCCATCAACGTGACCCGGCCAGGGTTGCCTCCAAAGGCGCCGATATTGCGCTGGACGAATTCCAGCGACTTCACGATGTCGAGCAGCGCGAAGTTGCCTGAGTCGGTAGCAGCGTCACCTGTCTTCAAGGGTGCAAGCTCCAGAAAACCGAAGACACCGAGCCGGTAGGCGACCGACACCACGACCGAGCCGGTAGCGCGTGCCAGCGTGGCGCCGTCGTACACCGGGTCCGCGGTGTAGCCGGTGATATTGCTGCCGCCGTGGACCCAAACGATGACGGGCCTCGGGGTCGATGCGGAAGCGGTGGGCGCCCAGATGTTGAGGTAGAGGCAGTCCTCCGAGCCCAATGTCTGGCCCAGCGTGCTGCCGATGGTGGCGTCGTATCGGTTGTTCAAGCCCGGCCCATACAGTCGGCCGGTCTGCATGCACGCGTTCGCAAACGACGTCGCCGCACGTGGCTGCGTCCATGCGGGCGGATCCTCAGGTGCTCGCCAGCGGCGCTGCCCCACTGGCGCGGCCGCATAGGGAATACCTTTCCAGCTGTGAATGCCACCGACCGATGCATCTTCGGCGCCGACCACAGGACCAAAGGCCGTGGGTCGTTGAAGGCCCGTGTTCACGGCGGGTGTGTGGGTGCAGGCGTTGAGCGTCAACAGTGCGCTAATGGCGAGAGCCCAGCAAGTCGAGGAGGATTTCATCATGCGCTCAATCGATCTTGATGTTGGCATCACGGATCACACCGGTCCACTTGCGTGTCTGGTCGTCGATGTACGTCGCGAACTTGGCTCCGGGCGCGCCGCTGGCCTCCAGACCCATGTCGAGCAGCTTCTGTTTAATGGTGGAGTCGTCCAGTGCCCGCAAGATGGCAGCTTGCAGCTTCGCCACCACATCCCCTGGCGTGGCGGCTGGCACCATGAAGCCGTACCACCCGGACGCGACCACCCCCGGGAAGCCCTGTTCGCGAATCGTAGGTGCTGCCGGATATAGCGCACTGCGTTTTTCGGAGGCCACGCCCAGCACCCGCAACTTGCCGGCCGCGATGTGGGGCAGCGCCGTACTGATCGCCGTCAAGGTGGCATCGAGGCGCCCCCCCAATAACTCCGAGTAGGCGACGGAATCCCCTTTCATGTGGACGTTGATGCCCTCAATGCCGGCTTCACGCAAAAGCAGTTCGCCAGCCAGGTGGGGTTGCGACCCTGCGCCAGGCGTGCCAATGTTGATGCCCCCCGGGCGGGTCTTGGCGAACGCGACCAGATCGCGCGTGCTCTTTATCTGAGTCTGCGCATTGACGATCAGGAACAAGGGCGCGTGCATGGCCATCGCGATGGGGCGCAGCTGCTCGCGCTGGTAGCTCAGACCCTTCCCGTAAAGCGCCTCGGCCGTTGCATAGGGCGCCGCCACGTAGAGCACGGTGTAGCCATCGGCGGGCGCGCGCGCCACGAACTCGGTCCCCAGCCGAGTGCCCGCCCCAGGCTTGTTTTCGACGACAAACTGCTGGCCCAGGACCTTGGCAAGATACTCGCCCAGCACTCGTGCCGAGAGGTCACTGGCCCCGCCCGCCGCGTAAGGCGAGATCAACTTGACCGGCCGCGTGGGCCAGTCCGCCTGCGCATGCGCTAGCAGGCCGGTGCCCGAAGCCAAGCCGGCGGCCATCGTGGCGAGCACGGTGCGGCGCTGGAGCCGCGTTGATCCAAGGGTGTTCAAAGCCCGATGGTGCAAGGTCATGTCTGTCTCCTGTTGTGGTTGTGTGGAAGGGCGGCCGTGCTACAGACGGCGCAAGGGCGGGTATGGAAACCGGAACTCTCGGTGTCGAAGTCTGGGCTGATAGAGACGAAGGACCAGGAAGAACTCCTCTGCGGGTGTGGCGGGCAGCCAGTTGTGCGCCGGGCCCGGGTCCTCGGCTTGAATTCGGATGGAAAGGCTTCCGTCCGAACCCTTCAGCAGACCCGGCAGGCGATCGCCGACCGAATAGCGGTGCGCTGGGTTGGCTACCAGCAGGCAGTCGCTTCGCCGGTACAGCGTAAGCGACCAGAAGGCATCCACCTCCGGCACTGCGCCTGGCTCGAAGTGCAGCTCGTAGGCGTGCGACCCGTTGAGCAGCGCGCCATCGGCGTCCACCTCCGCTGTCGGGTACATGGCCTCCTCGATGCCCAGTGCACCGATGAAGTTGCGCGCGACGCGCGCTCGCATCGCTACGTCTGCGCCCCAGTGCGTTCGCACCGCGACGGGCAGCGCCCAGCCACCCCCGAGGGCGTGCGGCTGGGCCTTCTGGCGAAGCTCCTCGTACACCAGTGGCAACGCGTCCGCGAGAGCTCCCTCATCTACTGGCCAACACAGGCTCTCCCCCATCGGCACCGGGTTGCGAGCCAGGGCCTCGTCGATCGTGGCGCGGTAGAGTGCGGCATCCGGCGCATGCTCCGCGCGGCCATCGAGCCCCGTGTCCACCCTAAAGGCGGCCTCCCCGCCGTCCAGCCGGTGCGTGGAGATGCCGCGTTGCAGCGCGGCAGCCTGTTCCAGGTCATCGGGACGATCGTCCACCAGGAGGCGTCCGATCACCCAGACATCCTCGCCCGGCGCGGCGATCACGTTGTCCACACCGTTGGGCACAGGGCCTTGCCAGGCAGGCCCATGCACCAGCGTGCGCTGGCGCCGGTTCCCGGTGGTGCGGCGCCCTACGTAAGCAAACGGGTTGGTCCATGCGTCGAGCAAGCCCAATGTCCAGTAACGCTCACCCATGTCTGGCGTGTCTATGAGCACGGGCCCTCGGGACAGATCCAGCCACGCATTGCTAAAGACGGTGTCGTTGTTGGGACTGACCACTTCGCGGTCTTCCGGCCCGATTCGGCGGTGGGTGTGGGTGAAATGATTGACCCATCGCATGTACGACGCGCGGTCGTCGCTCGCGAAACCCTGAACGGGATGGCGGCGCGCCGTGGTGGCAGCGCGCATGCGCATCATCTCGAACAGCGGTAAGGTCTGCAGCACCGCGGCACCTGCGGTGCCATGCGAAGGCGTCTCGGTCTTGGAGAAGGTAGGTGTCATGCTCATGCCACCACCCCGGATTCGCGCATTGTGGAAATGTCGTGCGCCGAGTAGCCTAACCCGGCGAGCACTTCGGCGCTGTCCGCCCCGCACTCTGGCGCCGCGGCGGGTGTGGGCCGGGCACCACTGCCCATGCGATACGGCAGTCCAAGGGCCCGATACCTTCCGCCGTCGCTCGACGCGGAGTCCACGAAGATACCGGTAGCCATCACGTCCGCGTTGGTCAGCACATCGCGGTAAGGCCTCACTGCCCCGGCAACAATCTGGTGCTGACTGAGCATCTGGACGGCCGCGTCGCTGGTGTAGGCCGAGAGGCATTCATCCAGCACCTGACGCAATTCGGCGCGGTGGGCAACGCGTTGCTCGTTGCTGGAGAATCGCGGGTCTTGAACCAGTTCTTCCCGGCCCAAGGCCCGACAAAAGCGCTTCCAATGATCCTCAACGTAGGCGGATAGCACTATGTGGCCATCTCGCGTAGCCACGACCTCGGCTGCGGGCGCGTTATTGGGCTGACCATGTCCGATGCGGGTGGGCTCTGGCCCGCCACCCAGGTATTCGCACCAGGTGGCCGCCTGAAGATGGAGGGCCGTCTCCAGCAGCGACACCTCCAGCGTCTCGCCCACGCCGCTGCGTTCGCGTCCATAGAGGGCCGCCAGGACGGCCTGGGCCCCCAGGTCCGCTGCAGCAGCATCGATGATCGGCACACCCACCTTTTGCGGCGGGCGATCAGCCTCACCCGTGACGGACATGAGGCCGCTCTCCGCCTGCGCCGCAATGTCGTAGCCGGGGCGTTCGCGCGATGGCCCCTCGCTGCCAAAGCCCGAGATCGACAGGTAGATAACCCGAGGATGACGAGCACGCACCTGCGTAGGGCCCAGGCCGAGCTTCTCGACTGCGCCCGGGCGCAGGTTTTGCACGACCACGTCGCATTGGGCAATGAGACGCCAAGCAACTTCCCGGCCCGACTCGCTCTTGAGGTCCAGCGCGATGGACCGTTTGCCCCGGTTGTAAGCCCTCACCATGGCCTCGCCATATCTCCCCACATGGCGTGCCTGATCGCCCGTCATCGGCTCGACCTTGATCACCGTGGCCCCCAAATCTGCCAGCGCCATCGCGGCACCGGGGCCTGCAATGTATTGGCCCAGATCAATGACGGAGACCCCGGCCAAGGGCGCTGCGGGTGAAGTCGAAGTGTTTTCTCGGGAATAAGTCATGGCCACAACCATAGTCGTGGTCGACATTCCTGAAAAATCCATAATCCTGATTGCATGATTACTTTAGGTGATCACTATCAATTGGTAGCCATTCGCGGAGGCGCTTCATGTCTTTACCATCCGACTACCTGGTGCGGCGTCTGCGCATGCGGCATCTGGAACTGCTGGTGGCCCTTGTCGATGCGGGCTCAATGCGCGCCGCCGCAACCCATTTGAACTTGAGCCAGCCAGCTCTAAGCAAGATGCTGGGCGAGATCGAAGCGGGATTCGATGCCCGCCTGTTCGAGCGCACAGCGCATGGACTGGTTGCCAACGCGGCGGGCAACGCAGCGATCTACCGTGCCCGGGTCATCCTGGGCGAGCTTTCGCGCAGCAAGGACGAAGTGGATGCGGTGCGAGACGGCGCAGAGGGGTTGCTGCGATTGGGCACCCTCTCCGTAACCGCCACCGTGCCTCAAGCGGTGATCGAACTACGCAGGCGACTACCGCTTGCCAAAGTACAAGTGCACGAAGGCAGGGTCCGCGAGCTGATCCAGCGACTCTTGAACAGCGAGCTCGACTGCGTGTTCGGCGCCGTCACCCCCGAACTGCTCACCAGCGCACAACTCTCGCTGCTGAAGCCGGAGTTGCTGGTGGCTGACGAACTGTGCGTGTTGTGCGCGCAAGGACACTCTCTGTCGCGCAAGCGCCGATTGACATGGCGCGATGTTCAATTGCAGCCGTGGGTCGCCCCCCCAAAGGACACGCTGGTTCGACAGGCATTGATGACCGCGTTTCTCAACGCGGGCCTGAAGCCGCCAGAACCCGCGATTGAAGTGCTCTCGTCTGTGACCCTCGGCAGCGTTTTGCGCCTTGATGAGAACATGCTCGGCGCGGTGCGCTTTGAACAGGCACGAGACGAACTGGCGCGCGGAGGCATCGTTCGTCTGCCCATCACACCGCCGGCGCTGCTTCCTTCGCTAGGTCTTTACACGCGGCAAGCTGCAGAAGGACCTCCCGCGGTCGTGCAGGCTTTCGCAGATGCAATTCGCTCGGTGAGCACCCGTGTCAACATACAGAAGCCATCAGGCACGGCCAAAAAAAGAAAGTCCGGATGATCCATTGCAGGTATCCGGCGGTCAGCCGTCGCACTTTGGTCACACCGTTCACGGCGAGGTGAAGACAATCTACTCCGCAGCACCGTCCTGGCAGGCTGAAAAAATGCCTCCCACCCAGCCAGCCCAGCAGCCCAACCCCGCTAAGCCTCACCGGTCCCTCCTACCTGGCTTGACCCTGACCCCCATGCGCGGCGCCGACACCTTCACCGAGAGCCTGCTCTCTGTACGCATGCTCGAATACTTCGTGCCAGCATCGCACCCCCTGCGCCCGTTCGCAAGACGGTCAACACCGCCTTGGCCAAGATGGATGCCCTGTTCTCGCGCATGTACGAAGCAGACATCAAGGGCGGCCGCCCCAGCGTCGCCCCAGAGAAGCTGCTGCGCGCCATGCTGCTGCAGGTGCTGTACAGAGTGCGCTCGGAACGCCAGTTGATGTGCAACCCTGTTTCGTTGGTTCATCGGCCTGTCCATGGACGACGAGGTCTGGGTGCCCAGCGTATTCACCAGCTACCGTAGGCTCAAGAAGAACACGGCCCAGCTGTTCACGCTGTTTGCACTGCCCAACCTGTGGATGGTGCGCAGCAAACTGTTGGGTGGTCAGACATGAGTGCGCCTGAAAAGGGCAAATGCGCCGCGATTGCCCGCAAATCAAAACCCGTTGCGGGCTGAGGTACCGCCAAGATTTGCCGATCGGAGCACCGGGGCCTGTCTTGGATCAATTCAACTTGCTACGTTGTCATGCATCGCTTTGTGCAGACCTTCCTTAGCACAAGTTTCCCCGCTACTGACACCAGCAGTTCGTCGTCGAAGTACTTGCGCAACCGCGTTGGGGACTGAAGATAGTTTCGCCGTCACTCTCGACGGCACCATGGCTCACGGAGAGCGTTTCCATCTTGGTGGTGGTCTTGCGGGTGCCGTCCCAGCCGAACTGGCCGGCGCGTAGCTTCTGGTGCTGCAGCCAAGTGCAGATCTCGACCAGCCGTCTGGAGCTTTGGGAACTGGGCAGTGCCTTGTATTCAGTTTCAAATAGTTTGTGCAGGCACTGTAACTTGTTGATTTATATGGAGAATGATTTCAATTTCAATTATCGACCTTCACCTTCAATTGTTTTCGGCAGCAGCCGCTCACCATTGCCCGGTTTCGATGCGGATGGCCACCTCGCAATCGTCGAAAATCTCGAGCTTGGCGATCTTCACGCGCACGCCCAGCACGCCGGGCAGTTGCATCAGGCGGTTGGCGAGCTTGCCGATCAGGCTTTCGAGCAGGTTCACGTGCTCGGCGCGGCACTCGTCGATGATGATCTGGCGCACTTTGCGGTAGTCCAGCACGTGCAGGATGTCGTCGTCGCGCGGCGTCAGCGGCTGGGCGCCCAGGCTCAGTTCGGCATCCACCTGGATGGGTTGGGGGGCGGTCTTCTCGTGCGAGAGGATGCCCAGGTTGGCGTCGAAGCGCAAACCGGTGAGCGTGAGGATCTGGGTGCCTGTGGCGTGGGTGGTCGTCATGGGGTTTCCTGCGTGAGCGGGTGGGGGCTCACATCAACGAGAAGTCGCGCTCGAATTTCATCAGGTGCTGGCCGCCGTCCACCATCAGCGTGGTGCCGGTGATGGAGCGGTTCTCCAGCGCAAAGCGCACGGTGGCGGCCACGTCCTCGGGGGTGGAAGAGCGGCCCAGCGGGCTCAGGGCGTGCAGCTGGGCGAATTTCTCGTCGCTGAGCATGTGGCTCGTGAGCGTCAGGCCCGGGGCCACGCCCACCACCCGCACGCGCGGCGCCAGCGCCAGTGCCAGCATGGTGCCGGCCGCCTCCAGCGCCGCCTTGGACAGCGTGTAGCTCATGAAGTCGGGGTTTTGGTTCCACAGCTTCTGGTCGAGCAGGTTGACCACCGCGCCCTGGGCATCGGCCTCGCCGGCAGCCGCGCGCGCCTGCAGGTGCTCGTGCAGGGCCTGGGCCAGCAACACCGGGGCGCCGGCATTGCTGCGCAGGTGCTTTTCCAGGCTGGCAAAGCCCAGCGTGGCGGCGTTGTCGTGCTCGAACAGCGAGGCGTTGTTGACCACGGCATCGAGCGCGCCGAAGCGGTCCACCACGCGCGGCACCAGGCCACGCACGGCGGCTTCGTCATCGAAGTCGCCATCGAAATGCGCGCTCTGGCCCGCTGACAGTCGCGCACACTCGGCCACCGTGTCGATGGCGTCCTGCTCGGAGCTGCGGTAGTGCACGGCCACCTGCCAGCCGCCGGCCGCCAGCGCCAGCGCAATGCTGCGGCCCAGGCGCCTGGCGGCGCCGGTGACGAGCACGGTACGGGGGCGGGGTGAAGAGGGCATGGAGGACAATGCGGGCCGTGACAAAAACACCCGACAGTTTAACGACCGCCCTCCAGGCGCACATTGCCGATGCCATTGCCGCTGCCGGCGGCTGGATCGGCTTTGACCAGTTCATGGCCCTGGCCCTGTACACCCCCGGCCTGGGCTACTACGCCAACGACTCCGCCAAGTTCGGCCTGCTGCCCGGATCGGGCAGCGACTTCGTGACCGCGCCCGAGCTCACGCCCCTGTTCGGCCAGACCCTGGCCGTGCAGGTGGCCGAGGCCTTCGAGCACACCGGCACCAGCGAGGTCTGGGAGTTCGGCGCCGGGTCCGGCGCGCTGGCGCTGCAACTGCTCGACGCCCTGGGTGATCGGGTGCAGCGCTACACCATCGTGGATCTGTCGGGCAGCCTGCGCGCGCGCCAGCAGGCGTTGCTGGCACCACACGCGCACAAGGTGCAGTGGGTCGATGCCCTGCCCGAGCGGTTCGATGGCGTGGTGGTGGGCAACGAGGTGCTCGACGCCATGCCCGTCAAGCTGCTGGCCCGCCATGGTGGCCAGCACGGGGGCGTGTGGCATGAGCGCGGCGTGGCGCTGCACGAAGGCGCCTTCACCTGGGCCGACCAGGCCACCGACCTGCGCCCGCCGCTGGAGGTGGAGGGCCCGCAGGACTACCTGACCGAGATCCACCCCCAGGGCGAGGGCTTCATCCGCATGCTGGCCGACCGCCTGCAGCGCGGCGCGGCCTTTCTGCTGGACTATGGTTTTGGCGAGAGTGAGTACTACCACCCCCAGCGCCACATGGGCACCGTGATGTGCCACCAGGGTCACCTGTCCGACAGCGACCCGCTGGTGGAGGTGGGCCGCAAGGACATCACCGCCCACGTCAATTTCACCGCCATGGCGCTGGCCGCGCAGGAGGCCGGCCTGCAGGTGCTGGGCTACACCACGCAGGCGCACTTCCTCATCAACTGCGGACTGGCGCAGCGCATGGTGGAGCTGCCCCCGCTGGAGCGCGCTACCGCCGCGAAGCTGATCATGGAGCACGAGATGGGCGAGCTGTTCAAGGTCATCGCCCTGGGCGCGGGCGAGGCCTGGGAGCCCCTGGGCTTCTCCCAGGGGGACCGTTCGCACCGGTTGTAGCCCGTGGCCGCGATCAGGGGCCTGGCAACGCAGTGCCTGCCGCCAACCCCGCCTGCAGCGTCAGCGCATCGCTGCGGTCCTTGAGGCCTATGCCCGTCAGCCCCAGGCGCCGGGCTTCGGCGCACAGCCACCACAGGCGCGCTGCCGCAGAGTCCGGCGCCAGCCCCTCGGGCCGCACGTTGGAGATGCAGTTGCGTTCGGCATCGCTGCGGCCCGCCTGCGGGTGCCAGGTGAGGTAGATGCCCAGGCTGTCGGGCGAGCTCAGGCCCGGGCGCTCGCCGATCAGCACCGCCACCATGCGCGCACCCAGCAGCGCGCCCACCTCGTCACCCAGCGCCACGCGCGCCTGGGTGGCGATGGCCACCGGGCCGATGTGCCAACCCGGCGGTGCCGTGCGCAAAATGGCCTGCACCAGCGGCACGGCATTGCGCTCGGTGGCCAGCGCCGACAGGCCGTCGGCCACCACCAGCAGCAGGTCGCAGCCCGCACCATCGTTATCCGCCTGGCCGCGCAGCCGCTGCGCATCGGCATCGCCCAGGCGCCGGCCCAGGTCGGGGCGCAGCAGGTAGGTGGCACGGTCGGGCGCTGCACTGGCCACGCGCAGCGTGGTGCAGCCCAGCCCGGTGAGCTGCACCGCCAGCGCATCGGCGTCGAGCGGCAGGTGCACGGCATCGCGTGCCTGGGCATGGGCCAGGCCGAAGTCGAGCAGTTCGCGCGTGGGGATGGCGTTGCCCGCGCGGCCCAGGGCGAGCCGCGCGGCGGTGTGGGCGCGCAGGTCGCCCCAGGGGTCGGGCGGCGGGCCGGTGAAGAGCGTTGGATCGCTCATGCCCGCATCCCGATCTGCCGCAGCTGCGCGATGGCGGCCTGCTGCTGTGCAGCGGGCAGCAGCCGTCCCGCCCCATCGGCCAGTTGCATGCCCTGCAGCCAGGCCTCGAACTCGGGCGCGCGCTTCAGACCCAGCACCTCGCGCAGGTACAGCGCGTCGTGGAACGAGGTGCTCTGGTAGTTCAGCATGATGTCGTCGGCCCCCGGCACGCCCATGATGAAAGTCAGGCCCGCCACGCCGAGCAGCGTCATCAGCGTGTCCATGTCGTCCGAATCGGCCTCGGCATGGTTGGTGTAGCAGACGTCGCAGCCCAGCGGCACGCCCAGCAGCTTGCCGCAGAAGTGGTCTTCCAGGCCGGCGCGGATGATCTGCTTGCCGTCGTACAGGTACTCCGGCCCGATGAAGCCGACCACCGTATTGGTGAGCAGCGGCGAGAACGCGCGCGCCACGCCGTAGGCCCGCGCCTCGCAGGTCTGCTGGTCCACGCCGTGGTGGGCGTTGGCCGACAGGGCGCTGCCCTGGCCGGTCTCGAAATACATCACGTTGTCGCCCAGCGTGCCGCGCTTGAGGGACAGGGCCGCCTCGCGCGCCTCGCGCAGCAGTGTGAGGTGGATGCCGAAGCCGGCATTGGCCTTCTCGGTGCCCGCGATGGACTGGAATACCAGGTCCACCGGCGCACCCTGCTCGATCATCTGCACGGTGTTGGTCACATGCGTGAGCACACACGATTGCGTGGGGATCTGCAACTTGGTGATGACCTCGTCCAGCATATGCACCAGACCGGTGAGGGCAGCGATGCTGTCCGTGGCCGGGTTGATGCCGATCACCGCGTCCCCCGCGCCATAGAGCAGGCCGTCGACCATCGACGCGGCGATGCCGCGCAGGTCGTCGGTCGGGTGGTTGGGCTGCAGGCGCACGGCCAGGTGGCTCGGCAGGCCGATGGTGTTGCGAAAGCGCGTGACCACCTGGCACTTGCGCGCCACGGCGACCAGGTCCTGGTTGCGCATGAGCTTGCTCACGGCGGCTGCCATCTCGGGGGTGAGGCCAGGGGCCACGGCGACAAGCGCGGCCGTGTCGGCGGCCAGCAGCCAGTCGCGCAGGCCGCCCACGGTGAGGTGTGCGATGGGCGCAAACGCCGCCGCGTCTTGCGTGTCGATGATGAGGCGGGTGACCTCGTCGCTCTCGTAAGGCACCAGGGCCTCGCTCAGGAAGCGTGTCAGCGGCAGGTCTGCCAGGCACATGCGCGCGGCCATGCGCTCCACCGCCGAGCCGGCCGCAATGCCGGCCAATGCGTCCCCGGAGCGCGCTGGCGTGGCCTTGGCCATCACATCGCGCAGGTCGCCAAACAGCCAGCGGTGGCCGTGGATGGTGTGGTGGTAGGTGGCTGGCATGCGAGGGGGCCTGGCGGTGTGACAGGCAATGATGACGCAGCCACCTGCTGCCGGCAAGGTCGACAGGCCCGCCAGGCCGAGATGCGCTCAGACCCTGGCATCGCTGATGGTGGTGCCGATGCCGGGCATGCCCGCGTGCACCAAGCGGCTGGCCTGACCGGCCATGGCGCATGCACTGCAATCTCGCGGTGCTCCCAGCGCTTGGCACCGAAGCGGTGCGGGTCGGCTCACGCCCTACACTCGGGGCATGCTCCGCTGGTTCCTTGTCGTCTTTCTCGCGCTGATGTTCATCAGCTGGCTGTCGCCCATGCTGCGGCGCATCGGCTTCGGCAGGCTGCCGGGGGACCTGCGCTTCAGATGGCGAGGGCGTGAGTGGGATCTACCGCTGGCCTCCACCCTGCTGCTGAGCTTCGTCGCCAGCCTGATCGCCAAATTCATCTGAAGGACTGTCGATCAGTCGCCCGCAGTCTGCAGGGCGGCGAGGAAGGCCTTGCGCCACCAGTGCACATCCTGCTCGCGGATGCGCGCCATGAGCTTCTGGTGCCGCGCCTGCCGCTCGGGCAGCGGCATCTGCAGGGCATGCTGGATGCTGTCTGCCGTGCCCTGGGTGTCGTAGGGGTTCACCAGCAGCGCTTCCTTGAGCTGCTCGGCCGCACCGGCAAAGCGCGAGAGCACCAGCACGCCGGGGTCCTCGGGGTCCTGCGCGACCACGTATTCCTTGGCCACCAGATTCATGCCGTCGCGCAGCGGCGTCACCAGGCCCACGGCGGCGGCGCGGCACAGGCCGGGCACGCGCTTGCGCGCCACGGTGCGGTGGATGTAGCGCACGGGCATCCAGTCGAGTTCGCCATAGTCGCCGTTGACCGATCCGCACAGCCCTTCGAGCTCCTGGCGCAGGTCCGAATAGGCGTGCACGTCGTCGCGCGAGGGCGAGGCGATCATGATCATCGTGGCGCTGTTGCGGTTTTCGGGGTAACGATCGAGCAATTCGCGGTAGGCGCGCACGCGGTGCGGTATGCCCTTGGAGTAGTCGAGCCGGTCGATGCCCAGCAGCAGGCGCCGGCGCGAGTACTCGTCGCGCATGTTCTCGTAGGTTTCCACGGCGTCGGGGGCCTGCGCCAGGCGTGTGAACTCGTCCACGTCGATGCCGATGGGAAAGGCCTGCACCTGCACCGTGCCGCCGAACGCACGCAGCCGCTGGGCGCCCACTTCTTCGGCACTGCCCTCGTTGCGCACATAGCGCGTGAAATGCGCCACATCGGCCTCGCTCTGCAGCCCCACCAGGTCGTAGGCGAAGAGCGAGCGCATCAGCCACTCGTGCTGGGGGATGGCCGCCATGATGAGCGGAGGTGGCACAGGTATGTGCAGGAAGAACCCCATGCGCTGGCGACAGCCCATGGCGCGCAGCTCGGCGGCCAGCGGGATCAGGTGGTAGTCATGGACCCAGATGACGTCGTCGTCGCGCAGCAGCGGCAGCAGCTTGCGCGCGAACATCTGGTTGACGCGGCGATAGCCGGCAATGTAGCTGGCGTTGAAGTCGGCCAAGTCCAGCCGGTAGTGGAACACCGGCCACAGCACGCTGTTGCTGTAGCCCTGGTAGTAGCTGTGGTGGTCCTCGCGGCACAGGTCCACAGTGGCCAGCGTCACGGCACCGGCGTTGCGGATGCGAAGATCGCCCTCGCCGGGAGTGCCGTCCTCCACCACGGTGCCGCTCCAGCCAAACCAGAGCCCTCCGGTCTGGTTCAGGGCTTCACCCAGAGCCACTGCGAGGCCTCCGGCGGCGGGTTTGCGGGGATCGGCAAGGCGGTTGGAGATGACAACAAGACGGCTCATTGCTCAATCATTACCGTAGTAAGTGCTCGGGGCTGTGGGACAGGACCTCAAATCACGCTGTCCCACTTGGCGGACAGGCGCACCGCAGCGTTGATCACGCCCACCATCGAGTAGGTCTGCGGGAAGTTGCCCCACATCTCCTGGGTCTCGGGGTGGGTGTCTTCGGACAATAGCCCCAGCGGGTTGCGTGCGGCCAGCATGGTCTCGAAAATCGCACGCGCCTCGTCCTTGCGGCCGATGCGGGCCAGCGCGTCGATGCGCCAGAAGGTGCAGATGTTGAACGCCGTCTCGGGCTTGCCGAAGTCGTCGGCCGCCTCGTAGCGGCGCATGTAGGGGCCGTCGCACAGGCTTTTTTCCATGGCCTCCACGGTGCTCACGAAGCGCGGGTCCCGGGGGTCGATCAAGCCGACCTCGGCCATCAGCAGCACGCTGGCGTCGAGCTCGTTGCCGCCGAAGCTTTCGGCGAAGGCCTGGCGCGATTCGCTCCAGGATTTGGTGATGATCTCCTCCTGCATGCGCCGGGCGTGGCCGTGCCAGTACTCTGCCCGGTCGGGCAGGTTGAGCACCGTGGCGATCTTGGCCAGGCGGTCGCAGGCCGCCCAGCTCATGAGGGCCGAGGAGGTGTGCACCCGCGCCCGGGTGCGCAGCTCCCACATGCCCGCATCGGGCTGGCCGTAGACGCGCACCGCGTTCTCACCCACCTGTTCGAGCCGCGTGAATTCGCCCAGGCCCGCGCGGTGCAGCAGCCGGTGGTCGTGGAAGGCCTGTGCCGCACCGAGCACGATGTTGCCGTACACGTCGTGCTGGAAATGCTCGGCCGCCTGGTTGCCCACGCGCACCGGGCCCATGCCGCGGTAGCCGGCCAGCTGGGGCATCATCGATTCGGGAAGCTCGCGCTCCAGGCCGATGCCGTAGAGCGGCTGGATGTGGCCGCTGCCGGCATCCACCACCACGTTGCTCAGCCAGCGCAGGTAGTCCTCCATGGTGCCTACCTCGGAGATGCTGTTGAGCGCACGCACCACGAAGAACGCATCGCGCAGCCAGCAGTAGCGGTAGTCCCAGTTGCGCCCGCTGTGCGCGGATTCGGGGATGCTGGTGGTCATGGCCGCCACGATGGCCCCCGTGTCCTCGTACAGCGAGAGCTTGAGCGTGATCGCCGCGCGGATCACCGCGTCCTGCCACTCCAGCGGCACGGCCAGGGCCCGGCTCCAGCCGCGCCAGTAGGAGGTGGTCTCCTGCTCGAACAGGCGCGCCGTGTCGGCGATGCCGTCCAGCAGGCTCTCGTCGGCACCCAGGATGAAGTTGTGCTCGCGCGTGAGCACGAAAGGCTGGCCCGAGAGCACATGCGACAGCGGCGCATCGGTGGACAGGCGCAGCGCCATGCTGCCGCCCACGTAGCGGATATGGTTGCTGCCGCGCGTGATCTGCGGCTCGCTCTGGCCCCAGTCGTAGCGCACCTTGACGGCCACGCGGATGCGCGGCGACCCCTGGATGGGGCGCACGCGGCGCACCAGCGTCATGGGCCGAAAAAAGCGCGAGCGGCTGTAAAAGCGCGGCGCGAAGTCGGTGATCTCCACGCCATGCCCGGCCTTGTCGAACAGCTGCGTGCGCAGGATGGCGGTGTTCGGTTCGTACCACTGGTGCGCCGAGGCCATGTCCTCGATCTCGATGGCGAAATGGCTGCCCTCGTCGCCCGGCTGCAGCAGGGCGTTGAAGACCGGGTCGCCATCGAAGCGCGGCAGGCAGCACCAGACCATGCGGGCATGGTTGTCGATCAGGGCGCTGATGGCGCAATTGCCGATCATGCCCAGGTTGAGCGAGCCCTGTTGCGGGTCTATGGCTGCGGTGTTGTGCTCGTTCGTGGTGGTCATCGTGCGCGCTCCCAGGAGGTTCGTGCCGCGGACAGCCAGCCGCGCAATGCGGCCGGCGTCATGCAGCGGTGTTGTGCCTGCGTCGGGCCTTCGCCCACCTTGATGCCCCAGCCGCCCAGGGCATGCACGGCGGCAAAGCCGGCTTCGTCGGTCACGTCGTCACCGGCGAAGACGGGCACGCGGCCGGCGAACGGCGCCTGGGTCATGAAATCGGTGATGGCCTGGCCCTTGTCCACGCCGCGGGGCTTGGCTTCGAACACGAACTTGCCCTCCATGAGTTCCAGGCCATGCACCTTGCGCAGCGCGGTGAGCATGGTCTCGCGGCACAGCTCCTCCAGGTGCGGTGCCAGCCGGTAGTGCAGGGCCACGCTGGCGCGCTTGGGCTCCACCAGCAGGCCGGCGTACTGCACGGCCAGCTGCGTGGCAGCCTGCAGCACGTGCTCCAGGTTGGGCGGTGCGATGGCCGGGCGTGAGCCATCGGCCAGCCGGTACTGCGAGCCGTGCTCGCTGGCCAGGGGCAGGCACAAGGGGTCCAGAAAGTGGTCGATATCGCTTTCGCGCCGGCCCGTGACGATGGCGAGTGCGCCGTCGAGGTGCGTGCTCAGCGCCGCGAGGGTGGGGACCAGGCCGGAAGAGATGCGCACGGCCTCGGGCCGGGGCGCCATCTCGGTGAGGGTGCCGTCGAAATCAAGGAAAAGCGCATGGGCTGTTGTCAGGGATGGGAGCAGCTGCATGTGGCGGCACCTTAGCAGACGGGTGGGGCCTTGCCAGCATGCTGCGGGCCCTGCGCAGGCAACCCGAAAGTGCCCCAGCCGCGCCACAAAGCCGCGCCAGGCTTGGGCCTGCGCGCAATGGGGGCTTGCAAAGCCAGCGCTGTATTCCCAATTGTCACAAAATGAAAACGGCCATTTGTCTTACAAGCAGCTACCATCGCGCGGCGCACGCTGCGGCGTGCCCCACGGAGATTTTTGCGTGAACGAAGAAGCATCACCCCACATCGTCTGCCCCCACTGCCACACCACCAACCGGGTCAAGCGCTCGGACCTGGGGCAAGCCCCAGACTGCGGCAGTTGCCATCAGCCCTTGTTTGCCGGAGCGCCCGTGGCCTTGGATGCGGCCTCGTTCGACAAGCATGTCGGCCGCAGCCACCTGCCCGTGGTGGTGGATTTCTGGGCCCCCTGGTGCGGCCCGTGCCTGCAGATGGCGCCGGCCTTTGCCCAGGCCGCGCGCGACCTGGAGCCGCAGGTGCAACTGGCCAAGCTCGATACCGAGGCCCACCAGGCGATTGCGGGCCGCTTCGGCATCCGCAGCATCCCGACCATGATCGTGTTCAAGGAGGGGCGCGAGGCCGCACGCATCTCGGGCGCGATGAATGCCAGCGATATCGCGCGCTGGGTGCGCAGCGTCAGCTGACCCTGCCAGAGGGGCGGCATCAGCGGATGCCGAGAACGCGGTCCAGCGAGAGGTTGCCGGCGCCGCGCCCCGCGATGTACAGCAGCAGCCCTGCCCACGACAGGTGCGTGGGCCAGGCGTCCGGGTAGACGAAGACCTGGATCACCAGCGTCATGCCCAGCAGTGCCAGGGCCGACAGCCGCGTGCACAGCCCCAGCACCAGCAGCACGGGGAACACATGCTCGGCCACCGTGGCCATCTGCGCGGCCAGCTCGGGCGGCAGCAGCGGCAGCTTGTACTCCTCGCGGAACAGCAGGTAGGCGCTGTCCGAAATGGTGAACCAGCCCTCCACCTTGGTGCGTGCCGACATCCAGAAGATCGCGGCGATGCCCACCCGGTTCACCAGCGCCAGCAGGCTGTTCGGTGTGAGCCAGGCCAGGGCATCGGCCAGCCGGCCCATCCAGTGGCGCGGCCCGGTGGCGGCTACGGTGGGCGTGACCTGGGGGAAGGGGGGCGTGTTCATGGGGTGTCCTCGTCAAGATGGGGTGGTGCGCGCAGCGCGCCGGCCTGCAGCAACTGCGCCATCAGCGCGCCCAGGTCTGCGTCGGGTTGTGCCTGCTGGGCATGGGCGGCCGCCAATTCCAGCGGCAGGGTGGCGGCGCAGGCATCCAGGAAGGCGATGCCCGCGCGCGCCAGCGGCGTCCACTGCACGGCGCCATCGGGGCGGGTGAGCAGGGCGCCATCGCCCTCCCATGCCAGCTCCGCGTCCATCGGGGCGCCCTCGCGCTGGCGTTGCCACAGGGTGCTGGCCGGGTGCGCCTCGCTCCAGGCCCAGCGGGCGGCTGGGTGCGGCGCAAGGCGCAGTCCGGACAGGGCTTCGGGCGACTGTCGGGCCAGCCATGCAGCGTCCAGCAAGGGGGCGTCCGCCGCCAGGTGGCTTTCGGTCCAGCAGCGGTCCAGCCGCGCCACGGCAGGCAGGTAGGGCAGGCCGGCTGCGGCTTCGAAGCCTTGCAGAAAGTGTTCAAAACCTTCGCCATACGCCATGAGCCGGCCATCCGTCGGCGGCTGGGCTTGAACGAACAGGGCCGCCGCGGCGCGGAACCATTCTTCGCCCACGAGGGCGCAGACGGTGGGGTAGTTGGCCTGCAGCGTGTCGATGCAGGCCTTGTGCACGGTATTGCGGTACACGGCGAAGCCGGGCTGGGACCGCAGGGTGGACAGCCAGGGTGCGGTGTCCGCTGGGTGGGCGGCCTGGGGCATCAGTGCGCCGGCCAGGCCATCCTGGAAGGTGCTCAGTTGCATGGCTGGGCCTCGGTGAGTGCCGCATGGGCGCGGTCACGCTCGGTGAGCAATACGTCGAGCTCTGGCAACTGGTCGTCGCGCTCGATCAGCGTGGGCAGCGGGCCGTTGGCGGCGATCACGCGCAGGTACAGGGCCCACACGGCGTCGGCCACCGGGGCATCGTGGCTGTCGATCAGCAGGGCCTCGCCCAACTCGGGGTCGGCATGGTGGCCGGCCAGGTGGATCTCGGCCACGGCGTGCAGGGGAAAGGCGGCCAGGTAGTCCTCGGCGCGGGTGCCCAGGTTGTGGGCGCTGATATGGACGTTGTTCACGTCCAGCAGCAGGTGGCAGCCGGTGCGCCGCACCAGCTCGGCCAGAAAATCGGTCTCGGCCCAGTCATGGCCGTCGATGTGCAGGTAATGGGTGGGGTTCTCGATGGCAATCGGGCGCTGCAGTACCTCCTGCGTGCGCGCGATATTGGCGGCAATGCGTGCCAGAGCCGCATGGGTGCGCGGAAACGGCAACAGGTCTGGCAGGTAGTGCTCGCGCCACGTGGACCAGGCCAGGTGCTCGGAGACGAGGGCCGGCTCGATGCGCCGCGCCAGGGCGGCCAGCCGCGCCAGGTGTGCTTCGTCGGGCGGCGCATCGGCTGCCAGTGACAGCGATACCCCGTGCAGCGCCACCGGGTGCCGCGCACGGATGGCTTCGAGCCACGCCAGGCGCGGCCCGCCCTCGGCCAGGTAGTTCTCGGGGTGCACCTCCCACCACAGCCCCGGGTCCTTGCACTGCACGGCCTGCGCGTAGTGCTGGGGCTTGAGCGAGAGGCCGGCGGTGAGGTGTGCGGCTGCCATGGCGGAGGGTCTGGTGGCGAACGAAGATCAGCTCTTCATGGGCGTCAGCGTGCCCATGCCCTTGGGCGTCTTGATCGAGGCGCAGGTGCCTGCGGGCACGAACTTCCAGGCGTTGGCCTGGTAGTCCACCTTGGAGGTGCCTGCGCAGGTGGTGCCGGCCCCGGCAGCGCAATCGTTCTTGCCGGCCATGGACACGCCATAGCACTTTTCCATGGCAGGCTTGGCTGCGGCATCCGGGGCGGGCTTGGTCTGGGCCAGGGCAGCGCCGGATGCAAGGGCTGCGATTGCCAGGGCGCCGAGGGTGAGGGTACGTGAGGTCATGCGGGTTCTCCGTAAGAGCTGGAAGGTTGTGGAAACAAACAGACCGGGGTGCTGGTGCGGGCTGCTCCATGGCGGCCGATCTGCGTTGTAATTCGCGGGGGCAGGCCGCAGGGTTACACGGGCGGCAGAAAAATGAGAGAAAAATATTTCTGGCCACCGCTGTAACCCGGCGGTGCGTGGCTGCGAATACCTGTCAGGGAGAGAACATGGAGATCGAAGAAAGGCTGCGCGGTTTGCTGCTGCTGGGGTTGGACGCCGATGCGGCGGCCTACCAGCGGTTTTTGAAGGAGCTGAGTGCCCACCTGCGCGCTTTTCTGCGCCGCAGGCTGGCCCAGCGGCCCGACGAGGTGGAAGACCTGGTGCAGGAGACCTTGCTGGCCGTGCACAACCAGCGCCATACCTACCGGCCCGACATGCCGGTGACGGCCTGGGCGCATGCGATCGCGCGCTACAAGCTGATCGACTGGCTGCGCTCGCACCGGGTCAAGGAGGGGCTCAACGACCCGCTCGACGATGCCAATGAGATGTTCTCGACTTGCGATGGCGATGCGGCCCAGGCGCGGCGTGATCTGGGCCAACTGCTGCAGACACTGCCGGACCGCCAGCGCCTGCCCATCGTGCATGTGAAGCTCGAGGGGCTGTCGGTGGTGGAGACGGCGCAACTCACGGGGCTGTCGGAATCGGCGGTCAAAATCGGCGTACACCGGGGGCTCAAGGCCCTGGCCGCCAAGATCAGGGGAATGGCATGAGAACCGAAGAATTGATCCAACTGCTGGCCACCGATGCCGGCCCGGTGCAGGCCCAGGCCATCGAGCGCCGCTTTGCCATGGCTTCCGTGGCAGGCATCGCAGGCGCGGGCGTGCTCATGGTCGCATTGTTCGGCGTGCGCCACGACCTGGTGCAGACCATGGGCCTGCCCATGTTCTGGGGCAAGCTGGTGTTCGCTGCGGCGCTGGCGGTTGCCGGCATGGCACTGCTGCGGCGCATGGCGCGGCCAGGCATGGCGGTGGGCCATGCGGCCGCGTTGCTGGCCGTACCTCCTTTGGTGCTGTGGGCCATGGCGGCGGGCAGCCTGTCGCAGGCCGAGCCGGCCGAGCGCATGGCACTCATCCTGGGCAGCACCTGGCGCAGTTGCCCGTTCAACATCGCCCTGCTGTCGGTGCCGGCTTTCATGGCGAGTTTTTGGGCCCTGAAAGGGGCGGCGCCCACGCGCCTGGCCTGGGCCGGTGCGGGCGCAGGCCTGTTGTCCGGGGCCCTGGGGGCGCTGGTCTATGCGCTGCACTGCCCCGAGATGGCCACGCCCTTCCTGGCCGTGTGGTACCTGGCCGGCATGGCCCTGCCCACGGCATTGGGCGCCTTGCTCGGGCCCCGCCTGCTGCGCTGGTAAAGCGCGTTTCAGGAAGGGGTGGTGCCGAGCCACTGCGCCACGGCCTGCACGCGGGCCTGGTGGATCAGGTCGCCGACCTGCGGGCCGGCCAGACCCTTCGCTGCGGCTTTTGCTGCAATGTCGCGCGTGACCACCGATTGCGCCGCGGCCAGCACGGCCAGCAGGCGCGGGCGCTGGGGGTAGGCGTTCTCTTCCATGCCCAGTCGGCCGCGCGCATCGCACTCGCAGGCCAGCAGGATGTCGGGCAGCCGGCCCGGCTTGCGCAGCGCGTCGCAGCGCTCCAGCAGGCGCACCAGCGGGGCGGCAGCCAGATCCCCACTGCGGTGGATGTTGCCGTGCTCGCGCGCCACCACGTCGGCGATCTCGCGGCAGTCCACGGGCACGCGCAGGCGCTCGGCCACGTCGTGCAGCAGCTCGGCGCTGCGGCGCTCGTGGTCGATGTGGCGCGGCAGCATGTCGGTCGGCGTCGTGCCCTTGCCCAGGTCGTGCGCCAGGCAGGCAAAGCGCACGGTGAGCGGAGCGTTCAGGCGCGCCGCCATGTCCAGCACCATCATCAGGTGGATGCCGGTGTCCACCTCGGGGTGGTGCTCGGCGCGCTGGGGCACGCCCCACAGGCGCGCCACCTCGGGCAGCAGCACCTGCAGGGCCCCGCACTCGCGCAGCACCTCGAACATGCGCGAGGGCTTGGCCTCCATCAGCCCGCGCGCCAGTTCCTGCCATACGCGCTCGGGCACCAGGTGGTCCACCTCGCCGTCTGCCACCATATGGCGCATCAGCTCCAGGGTCTCGGGCGCCACCGTGAAGTCGGTGAAGCGCGCCGCAAAACGCGCCAGCCGCAGGATGCGCACCGGGTCTTCGCGAAAGGCATCGGTCACATGGCGCAGCAGACGCGCCTGCAGGTCCTGGCGTCCGTGGTACGGGTCGATCAGGGTGTGTGGGTCATCGGGGCTCTGGGCGATGGCATTGATGGTCAGGTCGCGGCGCGACAGGTCTTCCTCCAGCGTCACCTCGGGCGAGCTTTCCACCACGAAGCCGCGATAGCCGCGCCCGCTCTTGCGCTCGGTGCGCGCGAGCGCGTACTCCTCGCGTGTCGTGGGGTGCAGGAAGACCGGGAAATCGCGGCCCACGGGCAAATAGCCCTCGGCCAGCATCTGCTCGGGCGTGGCGCCCACCACCACCCAGTCGTGGTCGTTCACGGGGCGTCCGAGCAAGGCATCGCGCACGGCGCCGCCCACCATGTAGATTTGCATGCGCCGGAGTTTAGCGGGGCCCGGCATTGTGAAGACGGTGCGCCACGCCGTATAGTGCGCCCCTCACCCGCCCGGCGCCCGCACCATGTCCATCTCCTCCTCCCTCACCATCGCCCAGCTCAATCCCGACGGCAGCGTGCCGGTGCCCACGCCGCCCGACGCGGCAGCCAATGCGGCCGCAGAGGCCTTGCAGCGCGAGGCGCAGTTCGAGGCCCTGCAGACCCAGGTGGAGGAGTTGCAGGAAATCCTGGCCAAGCCGCTCACCGAAATCCTCGCCGACCGCGAGAAGTTCAAGGACGCCGCTGCCGCCTGGGACTCCTTCGGTGCCATGTGGATGCTGTCCCAGCGGGCCATGAAGCGCGTGGCGCTGGACCTCGCTGCACAGCAGAGCGTCAGCGAGGAGGAGGTGGTTGCCCGCGCGATGGGCCATGCCAACGCGGTGCTCAATGGCGATGGCGAGAACCTCGGTGGCACCATCGCCGAGGCCCAGATGGCACACATTGCGCGCCACCGGGCGTTTTTGCGCAAACAGTTTCGATAGGCCGATCAGGAGAACATGGGCCTGAAAAAGCTGCGCTCGTAGCTCACGATGCAGCCCGTTTCTTCCGCATAGCGAAAAGCTGCCCGGCATTCGGCGTCTTCCATGGACCGCTGGCGGTAGACCTCGTACGCAGCCAGGCTGTCGAAGGTGAACAGCGCCAGCGCGATGTTGTTGGCGCCCTCGCTGGGCATGAAGTAGCCATGGTGCTGGCCGCCGAATTTCTCGACCAGCGGGATCCACAGCTTGCCATAGTGCTCGAATTCCTTGAGCTTGGCCGTGTTGAGCACGTAGCGCAGATAGATGGTGACGGCCATGGGTTCAATCCTGGGTGGGGTGGCACATGCGGTAGGGTTCCTCGAAATCGAGGAAATCCTTCTCGGCCAGGGCGTCGTCGATCCAGGCCTTCACGCCGGGCAGGGCGCGCACGCGTTCCACATAGGCGGCGATCTGCGGCGGCAGGGGCAGGGCGTAGCTGTGCAGGCGCATGCACACGGGGGCGAAGTAGGCGTCGGCAATGGTGAATTCGCCAAACAGCAGCGGGCCGCCATGCTCCTGCAGCAGGGCGCTCCACATGTCCACCAGGCGCTGCACGTCGGCGCGCACGCCGGCCTTGTCGCGCCAGATCAGGGCGCCGGTCGCGGCCAGGTAGGCCTCGATGTTCATCGGGCAGTTGCCGCGCAGGGCGGTGAAGCCGCTGTGCATCTCGGCGCACACGCTGCGGGCGCGGGCGCGCGCCTTGGCATCCGTGGGCCAGAGCTTCTTGGCAGGGTGGGTTTCGGCCACGTACTCGGCAATGGCCAGGGTGTCCCAGACCACCAGATCGCCGTCCACCAGCACAGGTACCTTGCCGGTAGGGCTCACGGGGCCGATGACCCGCTTGAACTCCGAATCGGCTTGGAAACTGTCGAAACGCACGCGGATTTCTTCAAAGTCGATGCTGGCCTGGCGCAGCAGCACCCAGGGGCGCATGGACCATGAGGAGTAATTCTTGTTACCGATATAGAGCTTTGGCATGATGGCAATCCTGGGGTGGCAGCGGGGCTGGGCTAGACTTTCCATGCTAACGCGGACCTGTCGCTCGCGCCAATGACCGATGGAGGCCTCTTTGATGCGCGCTGCGCATCAACGCGGATGCTGCCCAACGGGTTCCGTCGTGCTGCTGCACAGACAGTCCGCCCCATTTTCCCGATCCGTTCGGCGGATCGGTCGTTTGGAATCCATGATGAACAGCCAACTCAACTACGACCTGTTTGGTGAATTGCCCCCTGCCGAGCCCGTGCGTTCGGCGGAGGGTGTGGCACGCCTGAAAGTTCAGAAAGCTGCGCAGGGCAAGCTCAGCCCTGCGCAGCAGCGCTTCAACAAGTTGCTTGCGCGGGTCGACAACCTGGGCCGCCAGATGCAGGACCTGGAGCAACTGGCGGCAAGCGTGCGGGCGCCCCATCTGGCGCAGATGTCGGAAATCGAGCGGAGCATTGCGCAGACGCAGGTGACCATGCTGCTGTTTCTGCACGAGCGCCTGCAACGCAAGGGCTTGTCGGCGGCCCAACAGAAATCGGTGCGCGGCGTGGTGCAGGGGTTGTTGCTGGCGGTGGAGGGGAGCATGGATGAGCCGCAGTGGACGGCGCTGCACTCTGCGTATTTCCCGCCGGAGGTCAAGGCGCAACATGCGCAGGAACTCCAGGATGCCAAGCGGCAGGTGCTGGAGACGGTGGAGGAGCTCCTGGGGCGTCCCTTGGACCTGGAGGGGCTCGATCAGGTGGATTCGCCGCAGGAGCTGATGGAAGCCGTGATGCGCCAGGTACAGGCCGACCGCGAGGCCGAGCAGGCGCGCAAAGCCCGGCGTCCGCCAACGGCCAAGCAGCGCAAGGCCGATCAGCACGCCCAGGATGCCAAGGCGGCGATGCGCGCCATTTACCGGCAACTGGCCAGCGCCTTGCACCCCGATCGTGAGACCGACCCTGCCGAACGCGAGCGCAAGAGCGCACTGATGGGTCAGGCCAACGCCGCGTACGAGCGCGGGGACCTGACCACGCTGCTGCGCCTGCAACTGCAGGCCCAGCAGGTGGATGAAGCCAGCATTGCCCGCATGGCCGACGAAAAGCTGGCGGCCTTGTCGCTGCTGCTGAAGGAGCAGGTGGCCGTGCTGGAGCATGAGGTGGCCGTGGCGGAGATGCAACTGAGCGACGAGCTGGGTCTGATGGTCTCTGCCAGCATGAAAGCGCCCATACTGGCCATGCGTCTGCAACGGTTGCGGGACGAAATGACCGAAACCGTCGACATCATGCAGCAGGACGTGGAACGCGTGCGCGACGACGCCGAACTCAAACGCTGGCTGCGCGAACAAGCGGCCCTGGCCCGGCAGCAGGAGCGCGAAGAGGCCCTGTTGATGCAGTTCGGCCGCTTCTATTGAGCCGGTTCGCGCTTTGCCCCCGCAGCGGCGCCTTCACACCGGCCAGACCACCCCGTTGTCATTCAGGATCGCATCCAGGGGCAGGTCGTACGATTCCGGCTCGAAATCGTCCAGGTAGCCATTGGTGAAGCCCAGGCCCACCGTGAAGGGCTTGGGCTGCAGCGTGGCCAGGGTGCGGTCGTAGAAGCCGCCGCCATAGCCCAGCCGGTAGCCGCCCGGAGCATAGCCCACGCAGGGCACGAACAGCAGGGTGGGCACGATGACCTCGGTGTCCTTGGGCTTGGGGATGCCGTAGGCATCCTCCTCCATGGGGCAGCCAGGGTACCAGGCGTGGAAGGTCAGGGTCTTGTGCTGCTTGTTGACCACCGGCAGGCCGATGCGGCGCAACTGCGGCTCGTCGAGCAGCTCGCCGTCTTCCTTCCAGCGGTGCAGGGCGGGAAGTGGGTCGAATTCGCCCTTGATGGGCCAGTAGGCGCCGATCACCGTGTCGGGCCGGTTCACGAGCCAGATGCGCATCACCTGTTGTAACAGGTCGGCCCGTTGTAGGCGATCGGGCAGGTTCAGGCGTTCTTCTATCAATGCGCGCCGCAGGGCTGCTTTGTCCATCAGATAATTCCCCCATGCAATTGCTTCAGATTTTGACACCGCTGCTGGTCAGCGCCGTGCTGGCCACCGCCGCGCCCCTGGTCCAGGCGCAAACCAAGGCCGACGATACCCTGTTGGAGATGCAGCAGGCGTTCAAGCGCGGCGACCGCAAGAAACTGGAGCAATTGTTGCCCGCCGCGCGCGGCCACGTGCTGGAACCCTGGGCCGCCTACTGGGAGCTCAGGCTGCGCCTGGCCGAGGCCTCGCCCTCGGAAATCCAGTCCTTCATGCAGCGCTATGCCGGCAGCTACCAGGAGGACCGCCTGCGCAACGACTGGCTGCTGCTGTTGGGCCAGCGGCGCGACTGGGCCCAGTTCGCCGAGCAGCACCCCAGCTACCGCATGTCCGACGACCGCGAGGTGCGCTGCTACGCCCTGCTGATCGATGACATCAAAGGCAGTCCCCAGCCTGGCGCCGCTGAGGACATCAAGCGCAACTGGTACGCCTTGCGCGATGTCGACGACGGCTGCACCCATGCAGCCAGCCAGTTCTACGCGACCAAAAAAATCAGTGCCCTGGATGTCTGGCGCAAGGCGCGCTTCGCGGTGGACGCCAACCGGCCCCGCGTCGCCCGCAATGCCGTGGAGATCGTCGCGCCCGATGCCGTGGCCCAGGTCAAGGAGCTGATGGACGCCCCCACCAAATACCTCACGGGCCGCGCCACGGCCCGGGGCCAGGTGCGCCAGGAACTGGTGACGCTGGCCCTCATCAAGCTGGCCTCGGGCGACCCGGACAATGCCGCCGCCCAGCTCGACAACAAATGGAGCGTGCACCTCTCGCCCGAGGAGCGCAATTGGATCTGGGGCGTGATCGGCAAGCAACTGGCCCAGAAGCTGTCGTCTGACGCCAACCGGTTCTTCGCCAACATCACGCGCGATGCCGATCTCAACGACGACTTGCTCGGCTGGAAGGTGCGCGCCGCCCTGCGCGCCGGCCAGTGGAAGGTGGTGCGCAAGGCCATCGACGCCATGAGCGAGGAAGGCCGCCAGGACAGCACCTGGGTGTACTGGAAGGCCCGCTCCCTGCTGGCCGGCAAACCCAGCGAGGCCGAGCGCGCCGAAGCCCGCCAACTGCTCGAAGGCATTGCCAGCACGCGCGGCTTCTACGAGCAACTGGCCACCGAGGAACTGGGCCAGCGCATCACCATGCCGCCAGCACCTGCGCCGCTCACGGCCGAGGAAAAAGCGGCGGCGCGCGCCAACCCTGGGCTCAACCGGGGGCTGTACGCCATCTTCCTGGGCCTGCGCTCCGAAGGCGTGCGCGAGTGGAACTACGCCACCAACCTGCACATCCCCGGCGGCATGCCCGACCGCGAGCTGCTGGCCGCCGCCGATTTCGCCTGCGCCCGCGAGGTCTGGGACCGCTGCATCAACACCAGCGAGCGCACGCGCAGCCTGATCGAGACCAGCCAGCGCTTTCCCACGCCGTTTCGCTCTGCCGTGGTCGAGCGCGCCAACGGCATCGGCCTTGACCCGGCCTATGTGTACGGACTGATCCGCCAGGAAAGCCGCTTCATCATGGACGCGCGCTCGCATGTGGGTGCCTCGGGCCTGATGCAGGTGATGCCCGCCACCGCACGCTGGACGGCCAAGAAGATCGGCATGACCAATTTCACGGCCGACCAGATCAACGACCGCGACACCAACATCGCCATTGGTACGGCCTACCTCAAGCTGGCGCTCGACGATTTCGCGGGCTCCATGCCCATGGCCGCTGCGGCCTACAACGCCGGCCCCGGCCGCCCGCGCAGCTGGCGCAACGGCCCGGTGCTCGATGCCGCCATCTGGGCCGAGAACGTGCCCTTCGGCGAAACCCGTGACTACGTGAAGAAGGTGCTGGCCAATACCACCAACTACGCGGCCATGCTCACCGGCCAGCCCCAGTCGCTCAAGGGCCGGCTGGGCACCATCGGGCCGCGCGATGCGGCGACCCCTGGGGTGAACAAGGACCTGCCCTGACCGGAACAGCCCCGAAGGGGCGGTTGCACTTCATACCTCCGACCACATGCGCAGCAGGTTGTGGTACTGCCCGGTGAGGGACACCGTTTCTTCGCTCTCTCCCAGCCGGGCGCGCAGCTTCTGGATGGTCTGGTCCATTTCGAACAGCATGGCGCGGCGGGCATCGTCGCGGACCATGCTCTGCACCCAGAAGAACGAGCATACGCGCTCGCCGCGCGTGACCGGCTCCACGCGGTGCAGGCTGGTGGAGGGGTAGAGGACCAGGTCGCCCGCAGGCAGCTTGACCTCGTGCGCGCCATAGGTGTCCACCACCACCAACTCGCCCCCTTCGTAGTCCTCGGGCTCGCACAGGAACAGCGTGCACGACAGGTCGGTGCGCAGCGCCGCCCCGTGCGGCAGGGGGCGCATGGCGCCATCGACATGCAGGCCGTAGGTCTCGCCGCATGCATAGCGGTTGAACAGCGGCGGCACGGCGCGCAGCGGCAGCGCTGCGCCGAAGTACAGGGGGTGCACGGCCAGCGCCTGCTGCACGATGCAGCCTTGTTCCAGCGCCACGGGCGAGGTCTCGGGCAACTGCCGGTTGTTCTTGACCCGCGCGCCCTGCGCGCCCACGGTGGCCCGGCCGTCCACCCAGTCGGCGGCGTCGATGGCCGCGCGCATGGCGCGCACCTGCTCGGGTGTGAGGACGTTGGGGATGTGCAGCATCATCGCGATAAGCCTTTCAGGAACGGAAAGGCCCCGGGGTTGCCGGGGCCCTGAGATCGCAGGCAGCGTTTCTGGCTGTCAGAACGTGAAGTTGGCCGTCAGGCGTGCCGAGCGGGGGATGCCCGGCGTGTAGCGGTAGCCGCTCTTGTTGATGGCGGCCACGTAGTCCTTGTCGGCCAGGTTGTACACGTTGAGCTGGACGTCCAGGTTCTTGTTGATGCGGTAGGAGGCCATGGCATCGAAGACCCAGTAGGCTTCGGTGTAGGCCGGTGTTCCCACGGCACCGTCGGTGCCGCGCAGCAGCTTGCCGGCGTAGCGTGCACCGCCGCCGA
Organism: Acidovorax sp.; assembly: GCF_034519795.1. Lineage (GTDB taxonomy): Bacteria > Pseudomonadota > Gammaproteobacteria > Burkholderiales > Burkholderiaceae_C > Acidovorax. Next base: position 32,601 of record NZ_JAXHOB010000014.1, on the reverse strand, counting down.
TCGTCACGCCGAAGGGCAGGCGGTAGGTGCTCCACAGCGTGAAGGCGCTCTTGGGTGTGTAGGCCAGGGCCGTGCTACCGTCGGCCGTCTTGGGCACGCCACTGAGCACCTTGGTGTCCATGGTGGTGTAGCCCGCGCTCAGCGACCAGTCGTTGGTGATGGCGCCGATGGCAGTCAGCTCCAGGCCCTGCACGCGCTTCTTGCCGGTCTGCACGAAGTTGGCGGCGTTGGTGGGGTCCGTTTCGATGTCATTGGAGACATCGGTGCGGTACAGCGCACCGGCCAGGGCGAGGCGACCGCCCAGCACGTCCCACTTGGTGCCGATCTCGATGGTCTTGGCCTTCTGCGGGTCGAACTTGGGGTTGGCCGCATTGTTGGCGGCGGCGCTCAGTTGGTTGTTGGCGCCGCCTGGCGGCTGGGCCGAGGTGGCGTACAGCGCATACACGCTGCCATTGCTTGCAGGCTTGTAGACCACGCCGACCTTGGCACCGATGAGCGTGTCGGACAGGCTGATCGACGACGGCGTGAGCGCGCCGGCGGGCAGCGCGCCGAGCGTCACGGCATCGAAGTCGGTCTTGAAGCGGTCCACGCGAACGCCGCCCGTGATCTGCCACTGTGGCGACAGCTTGGCGGTGTCGAACAGGTAGGCCGCCACGGTGTTGGTCACGCCCTTGGACCAGGCGCCGTTGGCGATGCGGTTGAAGCCCGTCACGTTGGGGTTGGGGTTGTACAGGTTGGCCGCGGGCAGCGAACCGGCCGGTGCGTACGTGGTGCTCACGCTGGCGAAGCCCTGGCCGTAGTAGCCCAGGTTGGTCTGCTCTTCACGCGACAGTTCCAGGCCCGCGGCGAGGTCGTGCTGCACCGAGCCCGTGCTCACCGTGGTGGTCAGGCTGGTCTGGTTGACGGCGATCTTGTTGACCTGGTTGACGTTGGTCGGCAGGTTGCGCGTCACTGTCCAGGTGGCGGGATCGTTCGGGTTGGGCGTGGCCAGCAGGGCCGAGGCGGCCGTGAGGGCGCCGGTGGCAGGGAAACCGCCGCCCATGAAGGCCGTGAGGCGGTAGTCGTTGTGCGTGCGGCCAAAGCGCGTGGTGTTGCGCAGCTTCGTGCCGGAGGCAAAGTCATGCTCGATGCGCGCCGTGACCATGTCCATGTCCACGTTCGCGAAGTCTGAGGTGGTGCCGTAGAAGTTGCTCGAATCCACGCGTGCTGCGCTGTTCAGGAAGGGGCGGCGGTTGGTCAGGGCCCGCGCGTCGGGCGAGGTGTAGCCGGGCAGGCCGATGGTGGGCACGCCGCCATCGGGCATGTTGTCCTGCGTGACGTGCAGGTAGTTCAGGAACACGCGGGTGGGCGAGTTCAGGCCCAGTGCCAGCGAGGGCGCAATGCCCCAGCGCTTGTTCTTGACCAGGTCACGCCCGGCGACGCCGGAGTCTTCGGTCATCACATTCAGGCGGAAGGCGGCACCCGGGTAGGCCTCCAGGGCCTTGTTCCAATCCACCGTGCCGCGTTTGTACGAGGCGGTGCCGGCGCCCAGCGATGCGGCGAAGCTGTTTTCCAGCGTGGGCTGCTTGCTCACGAGGTTGATGGCGCCGGTGGGGGCGGTGCGGCCATTGTCGGTACCGGCCGGGCCCTTGACCACTTCGACCTGCTGGATGTTGAACACGTCGCGCGAGACGGCGCCCAGGTCGCGCACGCCGTCGACGAAGATGCTGCTGGAGCTGTCGAAACCGCGCATGTAGATCGCATCACCTGTGCTGGTGTTGCCGTTCTCACCGAGGAAGAAGGTGCTGGCGCCGGGGGTGTTGCGCAGGGCTTCGGTCAGGGTCGAGGCGGCCTGCTCGCGCAGCACCTGCTCCTTGACGACCGAGATGGTCTGGGGGGTGTCCAGCAGCGGCTGGGTGAACTTGGGCGAGGAGACCGTGCCGGCTTTGTAACCCGCATCGCCTGCCGATTCGACCTTGACCTCCGGCAGGGTGCCGCTGGAGGCGGTCTGTGCCTGTACCGGCATGCCCAGTGCCACGAGGGCAGCGGCGGCCGCCATGCCGACGGGCGTGATGCGCGCGCCCGCGACGGGGTGTTTGCGGCTCTTGATGTATGTGGTGTTGTGCGCCATGGAAGGATCCGTGTGAATGAATGAACGGAACTTGGCTGGCTACAGGGACAACACGGCACGCCATGGCGCGGGGGTCCTGTCGTTGGCTGGCTGGGGTCTTGCGGCTGGCGGCGCCAGCCCGCAAAGAATGTTGAATGATAACTACTATCATTTAATGGCGGTTACATCTCTCTGCAGCACAGCAGAATTCGCCCTGAAAAAGGCCGCGATGTGGCAGTGCGGCAACATGCCTGCGGCAGCCAGCCGCCTGGGAGGTGCTGCCGCAGCCTTGGGGTACCCTCAGGCGTTGTGCAGCAATTCGCCCCGGCGCACGGCAGCGCCCGAGCGCACCAGTTCGTCCATCAGGCCCTGCAACCAGGCGCCCTCGTCCTGGTCGGCGAAGTGGCGTTCGTGCAGCATGCCGAAGTAAGGCGTGGCCTGCGTCCAGACCGTGAGATCTGCGAGGCTGATCTGCTGCCATTCGAGCAGCTTGTACTTGAGCAGCACCTTGGCGGCGTACAGCGCATGCTTGCGCGGGTTGCGCACGAAGCCGTCCAGTCGGCGGCGTGCGCCCTCGATGGCGCGCGGAGCGTCAGCGAACACTGGGCCGTGGCCCGGGATCACCGTGCGCGGCGCCAGGCGCTCGATCAGGTCCAGCGTGCCGGCCACCTGGGCGAAGGCATCCTCGCCTTCGAGTTCGGGGAAGACCACACCGAAGCCGTTCTCCCACAGCGCGTCGGCCGAGATCAGGATCGCATCGCGCGGCTCGAACAGCACGATGGAATGGGTGTCGTGCCCTGGCGCGGCATGCACCTGCCAGGTGCGGTCGCCCAGCAGCACGCAGGAGCCGGGGTCGAGCAGGCAGTCGGCGCGAAACGGCGGGCACTGCTGGCCAGTGGGCGTGTAGCTCAGGGCATAGGCGTCCCATTGGCGCACGTGCCGGGCCTGCCCGGGCGGTATGGAGGTGAGCACGCGCGGCCAGGTCTTCTGCAGCGCGGCGTTGCCGCCGCAGTGGTCGCTGTGCAGATGGGTGTTGAGCACCCGGTCCAGCGGCCTGCCGCCCAGGGCCGCCTGCACCAGCGCCACGGTCTGCTCTGCATGGCTGCAATAGCCGGTGTCCACCACGGCCGTGTCATAGTGGCCGATGAACAGGATGTTGTTGGCCGACAGCCAGCCGCGCTCCAGGACGGCGATTTCAGGGGGCAGGAAGGGCGTGGCTGCGTCGGGCGTGGGCATCGGTGGCGGCGGGCTGGCGAATGGCGTGGCGCAGCAGGTGCGCCGCTGCGGCGATCTGCCAGCCTAACGCAGCCCACGCGCCTGCCGGGTTATCCAAAACCCGCGCGTTCGTGCCCAGGTTGCTTCAGAACGTCACACCGGCGCACAGGATTACATTGGCATAGGGCGTGCACTCCCCCGTGCGCACCATCACGCGGGCTTCGCGGCACAGGCGCTTGAACTCTTCGTGCGGCACCGCTTCGGGCGCCACGGGCAGGCGGCACCAAGCGGGCAGGGCGCCCTGGGCGCGGTCCACGGCCTCGGTCGCGATCACGGCGCGCTCGACCTGCATCTCCGCCAGCACGGCGGCCAGCACGTCGGCCACCGCCGGGATCCCCGGCGTCAGCGCCAGGTCGATGCGCCGGAGACCGGGAGGAATGGGCAGGCCCACGTCGCCGATCACCAGCATGTCGCCATGGCCCAGGCAGGCGATGGCGTGGGAAAGTTCTGCGTGCAGCAAGGTCGTGCGTTTCACAGCGGGATCCAGTTGGGTGCTTGCGGGCTGGCCGCCACGGCGGCCCGGGTGGGGATGGAGGGCTGGGCCCCCGCCTGCGTGACGCACAGTGCGGCAGCGCGGATGCCTTCGCGCACAGCGGCATTCAGCGGCTCGCCCCGCGCCAGGGCCACGGCCAGTGCGCCAAGGAAGGTGTCGCCTGCGGCGGTGGTGTCCACGGCCTTCACGGCCATTCCGGGGTGGTGCGTGCTGCCCAGGGTGTCGGCGGCCACGGCGCCGGCGGCGCCGAGCGTGACCACCACCTGCGCCGGCCCCAGGCCGCGCAGCGTCTGTGCGGCCATGGCGGCGTCGGCCACGGTTTCGACGGCCGTGCCCGCCAGTGCGGTTGCCTCCACCTCGTTGACGACCAGCGTGTGTACCAGCGGCCACAGGGCCTCGGGCAGGCGCTGGATGGGCGAGGGGTTGAGCAGCACCTGGCAGCCGGCGGCAAACGCCTGTTGCGCGGCGGCCAGCACCTGGGGCAGGGGGGTCTCGAACTGCAGAACCAGGCTGTGGGCATGGGCCAGCACGGCGCCGAGGGCCTGCGTGTCGAGTTCGAAGCGGCCATTGGCGCCGGGTACCACGACGATGCGGTTCTGCCCCGTGGCTTCCACGGTGATGGCGGCCACTCCTGTGGTCTCGGTGGGGTCGGTCTGCACGCCGCTGTGGTCGATGCCGTCCTGTGCCAGGCGGGTGCGCAGCGTGTGCCCGTAGGCATCGCCGCCCACTCGGCCGAACAGGTGCACCCGGGCACCCTGGCGTGCGCAGGCCACGGCCTGGTTGCCGCCCTTGCCGCCAGGCACCAGGTGCAGCGCCTGCGCCAGCACCGTTTCGCCGGGGCCGGGGGCCTGGTCCACCTGCAGCACCAGGTCCATGTTGAGGCTGCCCACCACGGCGATGGTGGGCGCGCTGTGCTCCGCTGCGCCCGTCATGGCTGGACCTGTGCCGTGGAGGCCCGCACGCGCAGCTCCGGCTGCAGCATGACCTTGCGCGCATCCTGGCGCTTGCCGTCGATGCGTTCGAGCAGCATGTCCACTGCCAGCGCACCGATGCGCTGCTTGGGCTGGGCCACGGTGGTCAGCGGCGGGCTGGTGAACGCGGCGAGTTCGATGTCATCGAAGCCCACGATGGACAGGGCTTCGGGCACGCGCAGTTCGCGCTCATGCGCTGCGCACAGCGCACCCATGGCCATGAGGTCGTTGCAGACGAACACGGCGGTGGGCGGTTGCTGTGCGCGCAGCACGGCATGCATGGCCTCGTAGCCGCCTTGGCTGGTGAAGTTGCCGTGCCACAGCAGGCCTTCGCCGGTGCCGCAGCCGGCATCGGCCAGTGCGGCACGCCAGCCGGCGATGCGCTGCTCGCTCGGCGCAATGCCCTCGGGCCCGCCGATGCAGGCGATGCGCCGGTGGCCCAGCGACAGCAGGTGGCGCGTGGCCAGCAGGCCGCCCTGCATGTGGGCGGTTTCCACCAGGTCGCAGGGCTGCTGCTCGGCCAGCTCGATTTCGCGGTCCACCAGCACCGTGGGGATGGACAGGCCCGCCAGCTGCGTGGGCAGGGTGGCGTCGTGCCCGGTGGAGACGACGATCAGCCCGTCGATGCGCCGCTCGGCCAGCACTTGCAGGTAGCTGCCCTGGCGGTGCGCCTCGTCATTGGTGTTGCACAGGATGAGGTTGTAGCCCGCGCCGAAGCACCGGTCTTCGACCGCATGCACGATCTCGGCGAAGTAGGGGTTGGAGCTGTTGGGGATCAGCATGCCCAGCGTGCGCGTGTTGTTGCTCTTGAGGCTGCGCGCGATGGCGCTGGGCACGTAGCCCAGGGCACGGATGGCTTTTTCGACGCGCTCGCGCCCCTCCGGGCTCACGTGGCGCGTGCCGTTGACCACGTGGGACACGGTGGTGACCGATACGTCGGCATGCCGCGCAACGTCCTTGATAGTAGCCATGGAGAATGTTGAAGCAGGTAATTCGTGAGGGGAATGGATGATTCAGGCCGCCGCGCGCCGCTGGCGCAAGGTGTCTACGATGACCGCCGCGACGATCACCACCCCCGTGATGATGCGCTTGCTCGGCTCGCTCGCGCCCACCTGGGCCAGGCCGGCCTCCAGCACCGCGATGATCAGCACGCCGAAGGCGGTGTTTACCACCGAGCCGCGCCCGCCCATGAGGCTGGTGCCGCCGATCACCACGGCGGCGATCACCTGCAGCTCCATGCCGGTACCGGCATTGGGGTCGGCCGCTTCGAGCCGTGCCGACTGCATCAGCCCGGCCAGGCCCGCGAGCAGGCCGGTCACGGCAAACACGATGATGCGGATCGGCCGTGGGTCCACCCCGGCCAGGCGCATGGCCTCTTCATTGGTGCCGATGCCCACCACACAGCGACCGAACACCGTGCGCGTGAGCACCAGCTGCGCCACCACCACCAGTGCCAGCGCGATCAGAAAGGCCACCGAGATGCCACCGAGCATCGGTGCGGACAGCCATGAGATCGCATCGCCCACGTACTGCGTGCGCGAATCCGTGACCACGTAGGCCCCGCCGCGCACGGCCTCGAGCATGCCCAGCGAGACGATGAAGGACGGCAGGCGCCAGGCCACCGACACGGCCCCGGTGACGGTGCCGCAGATGAGACCCGTGGCCAGCGCCAGCAGCGCGGCGGCGGGCACGCTCCATTTCCACTGCACGATGGCGGCGGCCGAGGTGGCGGCGGCCAGCGCCATCACCGAGCCCACCGAGAGGTCGATGCCCGCGATGATCAGCACGAAGGTCATGCCCACGGCCATCACGGCCAGCGCCGGGATCTCGTTGGCAATGGTGACGAAGGTCTCCACGCTCCAGAAGTAGTCGGAGAGGCTGGAGAACAGCGCCACCATGCCCGCCAGCACGGCCAGCAGCCCGAGGTAGGTGCCCAACTGGCTGCGCCAGGCGGGCGTGGGGCGGGGCGCTGGAGCAGCAGCAGGGGATGCGTGGGCGTTCATGCGGTGGCGGGGGTGGAAGAGGAAGAATGGCCAGGGGCTTCGCGGCCGCCCGGCTCGGAGAATGCAGCGGCCAGCAGCGATTGCTCGGACCACTGCCCGCGCTCGAACACGGCCACCAGGCGGCCCGCGCTCATCACGCCGATGCGGTCGGCCATGGCCATCAGCTCGCGCAGGTCGGACGAGACCATGAGCAGGGCGCGCCCGCTGGCGGCCATGCGGTCGAGTTCGCCATAGAGTTCGGCGCGCGCGCCCACGTCCACGCCGCGCGTGGGTTCGTCGAGCAGCAGCACGCGGCCTTCGCGGTGCAGCCAGCGCGCGAACACCACCTTCTGCTGGTTGCCGCCCGACAGCGTGCCCACGGGCTGCTCCGGGCTGCGGCAGCGGATGCCCAGTGTCTGGACGAAGCCCTGCACCAGGCGGTTTTCCCTGGCGCGCTGCAGCCAGCCCGCGCGCGAGATGGCGGACAGATCGGACAGCGTGGCATTGATGCGGATGGACTGGCCCAGCAGCAGGCCCTGGGACTTGCGGTCCTCGGTGACCAGGCCCACGCCGGCCGCGATGGCCTGCATCGGTGAGGCAAAGCCGCGCGGCAGTAGGCGCGGCGCGGCGCTTGCCGCAGTGTCGGGATCAGGGTGCAGGGTGACGCTGCCCCGGTCGGCGCGGTCCGCGCCGAACAGCAGCCGCACGAGCTCGGTGCGGCCCGAGCCCACCAGGCCCGCAATGCCGAACACCTCGCCAGCGCGCAGCTCCAGGCTCACGTCCTGCACCGCCGCGCCCCGGCCGATGGCCTGGACGCTCAGCACCACGGGCCCCGCCGTGCGGCGCGGGCGGTGCTCCAGGTCGCTCACGGAGCGGCCCACCATGCGCTGCACCAGGTCGTCCTCGCTCATGCCGGCCATGGGGCGCGCGTCCACCAGGCGGCCGTCGCGCAGCACAGCCACCCGGTCGGCAATGCGGCGCAGCTCTTCGAGCCGGTGCGACACGTAGACGATGGCCACACCGCGTGCCGTGAGGCGGGCGATCTGGTCGAACAGGTAGGTCGTCTCGCGCGGGGTGAGCATGGCCGTGGGCTCGTCGAGCACCAGGATGCGCGTGTCGTCCTGTAGGTTGCGCGCAATCTCCACCATCTGCTGCTGGCCTATGCCCAGCTGCGACACGGGCGTGGCAGGGTCGATGCTGTCCAGGCCGATCTTCGCCAGTTGCGCGCGCGCAGCGGTGTGCAGCGCATCGCGCCGCAGCCAGCCCGCGCGGTGCGGCAGGCGGCCCATGAGCAGGTTCTCGGCCACGGTGAGCGTGGGCACCAGGCCCAGTTCCTGCATCACCATGCGCACGCCCTGGCGCTCGGCCTCGCGGCGCGAGGTGGGCGCGTAGGTCTCGCCGGCCAGGCGCATGCCGCCGCGCGTGGCCGACTCCAGCCCGCAGACGATCTTGGACAGGGTGCTCTTGCCCGCACCGTTCTCCCCCGTGAGCGCCAGCACCTCGCCCGCGTTGAGCGCCAGCGTGATGCCGTCGAGCACGGTGGCGGTGTAGTCCTTGCCCACTGCGTCGATGCACAGCAGCGGCGCGGCAGGGGCTTGGGAGACAGGTCTGTTCATATCGTCAGCGGCTGGGATGGGCCGTTTACTTGCTGCCCTTGGTGACCAGCACCACGTCGGTCTTCACCTCGGCGGGCAACTGGGCCTGGGGCGTCTTGGCGGCAATCGCCTTTTGCGCCAGCTCGATGCCGAACACGGCCTGCTTGGCGGCGTACTGGTCGGCGGTGGCCAGCACGCGGCCATCGGCCAGCATGGGCTTGATGGCGCCGATGTTGTCATAGCCCACCACCTGCACCTTGCCGGTCTTGCCCGCGGCCTTGACGGCGGCGACCACGCCCAGCGCCATGCTGTCGTTGCCGGCCAAAAGGGCCTTGAGGTCGGGGTGCTCGCGCAGCATGCCGGCAGCCACGGTGTTGCCCTTCTCGATCTCCCACTGGCCCGACTGCACGCCCACCACGGTGATGCCGGCGGCCTGCATCGCATCCTTGTAGCCCAGGGTGCGCTGCTGCGCATTGAAGGTGGTCGACACGCCTTCGATGATGCCCACCTTGTCACCCGACTTGAGCGATTTGGCCAGGTGCTCGCCCACCAGCTTGGCGCCGGCGCGGTTGTCCGGGCCGACGAAGGGCACGGTCAGGTTCTTTTCCTTCAAGGCATCGCCGTCCAGCCGGTTGTCGATGTTGACCACGATGATGCCCTTGTCCACGGCGGCCTTGACCACCGGCACCAGCGCCTTGGAGTCGGCCGGGGCGAGCACGATGGCGCTGACCTTCTGCGCCATGGCCTGCTCGATCATCTTGATCTGGGCCGCCGTGTCGGTCTCGTTCTTGATGCCGTTGGCCACCAGCGTGTACTCGCTGGCATGGGCCTTCTGGTGCGCCTTGGCGCCGTCTTCCATGGTGCGGAAGAACTCGTTGGCCAGCGACTTCATGACCAGGGCGATCTTGGGCTTGTCCTGCGCCCAGACAGGGCTGGCAAGCATGCCGCCGAGCACGGCAATGGCGGCGGCGGTCTGAACGGAACGGCGGGTGAACTGCATGGTGTCTCCTGTTGGAATGGTAGGCAAGGCACGGCCACCGAAAAGCCGCGCGAAATGGCGCGAAAGCCCCGGCGGCGTGCCTGACCAGTGCGGTGTCGCCCGGCGATCATAGCGTTAGCAATCGTTTGCGCAAACGTTTGCTAATCGGGGATTACCCTGAATGGGGCGGTGCGCACGGCGCAGCTTTGGGGGCCCGGGAACACCCGAAGGGCATAGCGAACGTGCAGAAAAAAGGGCGCCGGAGCGCCCTGGGAAGTGGTGCAGCCCCGTGCGGGGCCGGGCGCTATGCCGTGGGGGCGCGCAGCTCGCGCCGCAGGATCTTGCCCACATTGCTCTTGGGCAGCTCGTCGCGGAACTCGATGTACTTGGGGCGCTTGTAGCCGGTCAGGTTTTCCTGGCAGAAGCGGGCCACGTCCTCTTCGCTCAGGGCCGGGTCGCTCTTGATCACGAAGACCTTGATCGCCTCGCCCTGCTTCTCGTCGGGGATGCCGATGGCCGCGCACTCCACCACGCCGGGGCACAGCGAGACGACCTGCTCGAGTTCATTGGGGAAGACGTTGAAGCCGCTGACCAGGATCATGTCCTTCTTGCGGTCGATGATGCGCGTGTAGCCGCGCTCGTCCATGATGCCGATGTCTCCCGTGCGCATGAAGCCGTCGGCCGTGAAGGCCTTGGCGTTCTCTTCTGGCTGGTTGTAGTAGCCGGTCATCACGTTCGGGCCGCGAATGCAGATCTCGCCTGATTCGCCCTGGGCCACGCTGTTGCCCGCGTCGTCCTTGATGGCGATGTCGATGCCCGGCAGCGGCAGGCCGATGCTGCCGCTGAACTCCGTGTTGGTCACCGGGTTGTTGGTGCCGATGGCGCAGGTCTCGCTCATGCCCCAGCCCTCGATCATGGTGCTGCCCGTGAGCTTTTGCCACTGCTTGGCCGTGCCTTCCGATGCGGCCATGCCCCCGGCCTGCGACACGCACAGGTGCGAGAAATCGAGCGCGCGGAACTGCGGGTTCTGCAGCAGGGCGTTGAACAGGGTGTTCACGGCGGGCAGCATGTGGAAGGGGCGCTTCTTGAGTTCGGCCACGAACTTGGGGATGTCGCGCGGGTTCGGGATCAGTGTGAGGCTGGAGCCCTGGCGGATGGCCAGCAGGCACAGCGTGAGCGCGAAGATGTGGTACAGCGGCAGCGCGGCGATGCTGTTGGCGCGGCTGAGGTCGCCCACCTTGGACAGGGCCGGGGTGAACCAGGCCTCGGCCTGCAGCGTGGCGGCCACGATGCAGCGGTGGGTGAGCACTGCGCCCTTGGACAGGCCGGTGGTGCCGCCCGTGTACTGCAGGAAGGCGATGGAGTCGAGCGTGGCCTGGCTGGGCGCCAGCGTGCGGCGCTCGCCCAGGGCGAGCGCCTTCTTGAACGGGACCACCTTGCGGCCGTTGGTCAGCGGCAGGTCGTAGGCCGGCACCATCTTCGCCAGGTGGCGCACGGCAAAGGTGATCCACGCGCCGTACACGCTGCCCAGCAGGTCGCCCATGGACGCCATCACCACGTGCTGCACGGCGGTGTTGTCGACCACCTCGGCCAGCGTGTGGGCGAAATTTTCCAGGATGACGATGGCCGTGGCGCCCGAATCCTTGAGCTGGTGCTGCAGCTCGCGCGCGGTGTACAGCGGGTTCACGTTCACGCAGGTGTAGCCGGCGCGCAGCACGGCGGCCATGGTCACGCCGAACTGGGGCACGTTGGGCAGCATGATGGCCACACGGGCCCCGGGCTCAAGCCCCAGGCCCTGCAGGTAGGCGCCCATGGCGCCGGACAGGCGATCGAGCTCGCCATACGACATCCACTGGTCCATGCAGACCGAGAAGGGGCTCGATGCGTTCTTGCGGAAGGATTCCTCCAGCATATGGGCCACAGAGCGGTATTGCTCGGGCTTCACGTCATGCGGGACGCCCGGTGGGTAGCTCTTGAGCCAGATCTTTTCCATGCGCTTTTCCTTGCTCGCCAGTAAGTGTTGGGCACAGATTGTCAAAGCGCGGGGGGGCAATCAGCTACCGGGCTTGTCCTAGGGTGCGGGCCAGTTCGGTCCCCGAGGTGACAGCATCGCCGTCGAACAGCAGGTGCATCAGTGCCTGCTCGCGCTGCTCGATGGTGGCCAGGAACTGCTCGACCGCGCCGCGCTGGCGTGCCAACTGGCCGAAGGTGTCGAACCCGGCTTCCAGGAACTGCTGCAAGGCGCCCATGCCGGCTGCCGTGGCGGGCCCGCGCATCATGCGCAGCATGGTGCGCAGGCCGGGTGTGCGGGTCAGGCGCGCCAGGTCGCGTCCCATGGCCAGCACCCGCGCCAATTGTTGCTGGCGCCCGGTGCGCTGGCCTACAGCGCGCCATGCGGCGGCGTAGCGGGGGGCTTCGGGCGCTGCCGCATCGGCCTGCAGCCAGGCGCGGCCCATGTCCTGGTCCAGGTTCTCGGTCTGGGCATGCAGCACGGCCAGCGCCACGGCGGTGTCCACCACGGGGCGCGGAAACATGGTCTGCAGCGTCCCCGCGATGCGGGCGAATTGCTGGTCGCGGGCCGTGTAGTCCTTGTCGCTGTAGAGCTCCTCCAGAAAGAAGCGCGCTGCGGGGCCGAAGGCGGGCGATGCCATCAGGTCGGCATAGGTGCCCGCAAAGCGGCGCGCCTGCAGTGTCTTGACGGTGGCCACCACCGCCCCCAGGGGGGCATCCCCCGTACGGTGCAGGCGCAGCGCGTTGACATCGGCAATGCTGTCGCGGATGGTCTGGGCCGCGTCCATAGGTCCTTCTCCTGAGGCCGCACAATGCAGCGATGCCATTAGAACCTGTTCAAAATGGTCTTGCACAGCGTCGTTGACGGGAAACAACTCCACTCACATCATGATTGCGCACGGGCAGAAAATCCTCCTCCTGATTCTTGCACTGGCTGAAGCCGCCTGGCTGGCCTGGCAGTGGCCGCAATCCCCGGCGTGGGCGCTGGCCGGTGCGCTGCTGCCCCTGGCCTTGTTCTGGACCGTGATGGCCATCGAGTTCGTGCTCATGCACCGGCTCAACCGGCACGACGCCGCGCCACGGGCGCGCCTGTCCCAGGTGGTCGGCGCCTGGTGGGCCGAGATATGGGTGTCTCTGGTGGTGTTCTGCTGGCGCCAGCCGTTTCGCCACCAGGCGGTGGGGGACTGGCTGCCCGAGCAGCCTACAGGCCGCCGCGGCGTGGTGCTGGTGCATGGTTTCATGTGCAACCGGGGGCTGTGGCTGCCCTGGCATGCGCCGCTTCGGGCACAGGGCCATGCCCACGTAGCGGTGAACCTGGAGCCGGTGATGGGCTCCATCGACGAGTATGCCGCGATCATCGAAGACGCCGTGCTGCGCGTGACGGCTGCCACCGGCATGGCGCCGGTGCTGCTGTGCCACAGCATGGGTGGGCTCGCCGTGCGTGCCTGGCTGCGTGCGCATGCGGCCGATGCGCGCGTGCACCGCGTCCTGACCCTGGGCACGCCGCACGGCGGCACTTGGCTCGGGCGTTTCAGCCGCGCCGTCAATGGCCGCCAGATGAGCCTGGCAGGCGATTGGGTCAAGGCCCTTCTGAGCGTGGAGCCGCAGGGGCGGGCCCAGCGCTTCACCTGCTGGTACTCCAACTGTGACAACATCGTCTTTCCGGCCAGCACCGCGACCCTGGCAGGGGCAGACAACCGCTTCGTCGACGGCCTGGCGCATGTGCAGCTGGCACTGCACCCCGGGGTGATGGCCGCCTGCCTGGCGGAAATCGCCAGGGACTAGCGGCCCGGCCCCTATTCGATCTTGATCTTTGCCGCCCGGATCAGGAACTCGTACTTGCTGTTTTCCGAGCGCACGAACTGCGCGAATCCGTCCAGCGTGAGCTCCTCGGGGGTGATGCCCATCTGCTTGAACTTCTCCTTGCCGGCCGCCGACTGCATGGCGGCCGTGAAGGCCGCTGCGTAGCGCTGCGCATCCGCCTGCGGCAGCGATGCCGGTGCGAACAGCCCGAACCAGGTCGAGACGTTGAAGCCCTGCACGGCATCGTTGATGCTGGGCACCTGCGGCAGCGCCTCGCTGCGGCTCAGGGTCGTCACGCCAAGGGCGTGCAGCTTGCCCGAGCGGATGTGCGGCAAGGCGGAGGCGAGGTTGTCGAACACCAGCAGCACCTGGCCCGACTGCAGCGCCGCCAGCGCCGGGTTCGATCCCTGGAAGGGCGTGTGGCCCATCCTGGTGTTGGTGAGTGACTTGAACATCTCGGCCGAGATGTGGCCGATGCTGCCGTTGCCGCCCGAGCCGTACTTGGCCTGGTCGGGGTTCTTCTTGAGGTACTGCACCAGGTCGGGCGTGGTCTTGATGCCCAGCTTGGTGGCCTGCTCGGCGTTCACGACCAGCACGTTGGGTGTGCGGGCCACGAGCGAGATGGGCTTGAAGTCCTTGATCGGGTTGTACGGAAAATTCTTGTACAGCCAGGGATTCACGGCATGGGTGGCCACGGCGCCCATCAGCAGCTGGTTGCTGCCGGCAGGCGACTTGGCCACCAGGTCGGCACCGGTTCCGCCCCCGGCGCCGGGTTTGTTCTCTACCTTGATGGCACCCAGTTGCGCGGCAGCGCCTTCCGCGATGATGCGGGCCGAGGTGTCCAGAGGGCCGCCCGCAGGGTAGGGCACCACGATGGTCATCGGGGCGGAAGGGGTCTGGGCCAGGGCAGCGGTGGCCGCCGTGGCCAGGGCCACACTGAACAAGGTGCTACGGAGCGACATCGGGATCCTCTTGATTTCCGGGAATGCGCAGTATAGGCACCTGTACAGGGTTTACCCTTTGTTACTTACCGAGTGGTCAAACCGCCTGTATGGGAGGTGTGCCGCTTCAGCGAACCGGAACTCCTGCCTGGAGGGCGCGCAACGCCAGGGCGGCATCCACGCGCTGCTGTTCCTCTGGCGTGAACAGCTGCTGGCGCAGAGCTTGCGCTGCGGACTCGCCCTGTCCTGCGCGCGCCTGGCTGAGTTCGTCGAGCCGGCGCTGCCACTGCTGCTCCTCGCGGTCCAGCTGCGCCAGGGCATGGGCGGCCTGTTCGCCGAACTGCGCACTGCGCGCCATGTGGCGCTGGAAATCGCCCACGCCCTGGGCATTGAAGGCGGCCGTCTGCGCGGCGGCGTCCATGTGGGCCGTGGCCGCAGTGCGCTCGGCACGGCGCTCGGGAGCGAGTTCGGACTCGGCGGCGCGCAGCGCGCTGTCGCGCTGCTGCGGCGAGAGCTGGGTGTTGCGCGCGATCTCCAGGCGCGCCAGGGTGTAGCGGTCGAGCTCGGCCTCCTGCGCGAACAGGGCGTCGTACTCTTCTTCCTGGAAATGCTGCTGCCGGACCTTCTGGCGTGCCTCCAAGGCCTCGCGCAGCGCGCGCGGATCGCCAGGGTCGCGTGGGGGCGACAAGGCGCCCAGCGCCACGCGGTAGTCCACATAGCGCTCGGCCAGGGCCAGGGCGCGGGTGGCCAGTGCGGCCGGGAAATGCTGGCCCACCAGCTGTGCCAGGCGCTGCTTGAGCGCCTCGGGATCGCTGGCGTCGCCGGCCTCCAGGAGCAGGGCCTCCAGCGTGTGGCGCAGGCCGGGCACCAGCAAGGGGTCAGCGCCTGCGGCCACCGACGCAGCTGACGAAGCGGCGGCGAGCGCCGCGGATGCCGGTGTGAGTGCGGCCGATGCCGTGCCGTGGGCGGGTAGCGCCGCGCCTCCTGCAAGCGCTGCCGCGCTGGCACCGGGGCCGGTGTCCTGGCCCGCGTCGGCACGCCAGGCCCGCCACCCGAGCACGGCTGCGACCAGCAACGCCAGCACGATGGCTGCGGTTACGGCAGGGCGGGGGAGGCGGTCCATGGCGGCCATCATCGCAAAATCACAGGCCGGCCGCCTTGAGGCGGTTGGCCTGCTGGCGGTACAGCGTGACCGGGTCGGTCGAGAACCAGTCGCGCAGGCCCACGAGCTGGTTCACTTCATCGAGGTGGTTCTGGCGGTAGTCGCCCAGGTGCTTGCCCAGGCGCGAAGAGCAGGCCGAGACCAGGCCGTCGTTGGCTTCGCCGAAGACCAGGCCCAGCACGCCGAGCAGCGCATCGCTGGCGTCCAGCACGTTGGTCAGGGTCTTGGTGCCCGTCCAGGAGTAGTAGCGCACGCCGTTGACCAGTTCGGCGCCATTGCCGCAGCCGGCGGTGGGCACACCCTGCGGGAAGCGGCGGTTGAACGCGGCTGAGCCCGCCGTGGTCAGTGAATCGAGCGCCGCCGTGGGCATCTGCGGCAGGCCCGAGCCCCCCGAAGTCAGATTGATCAGTGCCACCAGGGCCGAGGCCGCGCCGCTGGCGACGGTTTCGGACACCGAACCCGCAGGCGCCACGCCGCGCAGGATGTCGGCCACGCGCGAGCCGCGGTTCACGCCGCCGACCGAGGTCACCGAGGCAATCTTGCCCGGGGCCACGCCGGCCACGTAGCGGGCGGTGGGGCCACCATGCGAGTGGCCCACCAGGTTCACCTTGGCCGCGCCGGTGATGGCCAGGATGTTCTTCACCTGGGCCAGCAACTGCTCGCCGCGCACCTCGGTGCTGTTGGCCGCCGAGACCTGGGCCACGTAGACCTTGGCGCCGCCCTGGCGCAGCGCGTCGGGAATGCCGTAGAAATAGTCCACGCCCAGTGCCGAGTCGAAGCCGAAGAGGCCGTGCACCAGCACGATGGGGTAGCGCGTCTGCGTGTACCCGGCCTGTGCGTGGGCACCGGCCCCGAGGAGCAGTGTCGATGCCGTGGCGGCGAGCGCCAGTCGCCGCAGAAGGCGGCCAAAGAAACCTGTCATGTGCTTGTCTCCGTTGAGGGATATTTTTGGTTTTCACAAAAAAGAACGACCGTTCGTTTTTGCGGTATTCATTGTTCGCCGGCAGGCCTGCGTGTCACTATCGGGACATACCCGAGTTTGGTGAAGGGCCATCGTGGCGTCCCGTTCATTTCGTAAAATCCTGCGCAATGACTGCTTTCAACGCACTTGACAAGCTGGATCGGGCCATCCTGCGCCGGTTGCAGGAAAACGGCCGCGAGACCTACGACGTGATCGGCGAGCAGGTGGGGCTCTCGCCCAGCGCCGTGCTGCGCCGTGTGAAGCGGCTTGAGGACGCGGGCGTGATCGCGCGCTACGTGGCCCTGGTGCCGCCCGAGGCCGTGGGCCTGGGGCTCACGGCCTACCTCAACGTGCGCCTCGAAAAGCACACCGAAAGCCACAAGCGCAACCCCATGGATGTGTTCCGCGCGAGCGTGCAGACCTGGCCCGAGGTGGTCGAGTGCGCCTCGCTTACGGGCGAGATGGACTACCTGCTGCGCGTGGTGGTGGCCGACATGGCGCACTACAGCCGCTTCATCATGGACACGCTGCTCAAGCACCCCAGCGTGCAGGACTGCAAGACCAGCTTCGTGCTGGACCGCGTGAAGGCGACCACCGCAGTGCCCGTGTGACAATGCGCGCGCCGTGGCCCTGCGCCTGTGCGCATGAAAGGCCGGACTGCACCCCATGATCGCCATCGACGACCTGCACTTCGGCTACGGCCGCAACGCGCTCTTCCAGGGCTTTTCGGCCCAGGTGCGCCAGCCCGGCATCTACGGCCTCTTCGGGCGCAACGGCAGTGGCAAGTCCACCTTGCTCAAGCTCCTGTGCGGGCTGCTCACGCCCTGGGGCGGGCAGGTGCAGGTCATGGGCCAGGTGCCGCGCCAGCGGGCGGCGGACTTCCTGGCCAGTGTCTACATCGTGCCCGAGGAATTCCACCTGCCCAACCTGACCACGGGCCAACTGGCGGACACGCAGGGCCTGTTCTACCCGCGCTTTTCCAAGGCCCTGTTCGGTGACTACCTGGCCGAACTCGAGGTGCCCACCGCCAGCCGTTTCGAGGCCATGAGCCTGGGGCAGAAGAAAAAGGCCGCGATCGCCTTCGCGCTGGCCACGGGCACGCCACTGCTGCTGATGGACGAGCCCACCAACGGCCTGGACATCGTGGGCCGCGGCCAGTTCCGCCGCCTGATGCAGCGCCCCGAGCATGCCGAGCGCGCCGTGCTCATCAGCACCCACCAGGCCCATGACCTTGAAAGCATCCTGAGCCACATCTGGTTCATCGACCAGGGCCAACTGGCCCTGTCGGCGCGCATGGCCGATCTGGCCGAGGTGTTGCGCACCGGCGTGGCGAGCAGCGATCAGGATTTGCCTGCCACGCAGGATGTGCTCTACCAGGAGCGCATTGGTCAGCAGATCGCCTATGTGGCGCGGCATTCCCGATCCGACGCGCAGGCCCCGCTGGCTGGCGGGGCGGTGCAGCTGGAGCTGCTCTACAAGGCGCTCAGCCTCAATCGCGATGGCATGCTGGCGGCGCTGGTGCCAGCGCAGCAGGCGGGCTTGTCCGTGGAGCCGGCATGAACAGGGAATTCATCCCGGTGCGCGGCCCGGAATCGCCCACTTTTTCGTGGGCGCGCTGGCGGCGCCTTGCGCGGGCCCAGTGGGCCGAGCAGCGGCCCCAGTACCTGGCGCACCTGCTGGTGTGCGGCATGCTCTACATCGCGCTGCTGCTGTTCCTGCTGGGGGTGTCGGGCTTTTCTGCCTTCCAGACCCCGGTCCAGGTCTCGCTGTACTTGGGTGGCTTGTTCCTCACGGGCTTTGTGTTCGCCGGGCGCTATTTCGGGGCCATGGCGCAGCGCGAGTCGGCCTTGCTGGCCATGATGCGGCCCGCGTCGGTGTTCGAGAAATGGCTGCTGTGCGCCGTGGTGGTGGCCATGGCCTACCCGCTGGCCTACAGCCTGCTGTTCCTGGCGATTTCCTGGCCCGTGCAGCAGGTGGTCATCGCAGTGCGCTCGGCCCTGGAGCCGCAGACCTTCAAGCCCGAGGACTATGCGCTCTTCGTGCCGCTGGCGAAGATGGCCGTTCGGCAGGCCATGCCGGTGCCCCAGCAGGCAGGCTTTCTGGTCGCTTTCTGGGCCCTGCAGGCCTTTGCCGTGGCGGGCTCGCTCTACTATGCGCGCGCCTCTTTGCTCAAGACCCTGGCGTTGGGCTTTGCGCTGTTCGTGCTCACGGCGCTGGTGTGCTCCGTGGCGGGAGTTCGGGCTGAGGTGCTGCTTGCCTGGTGGTCCTCGCGCGGGGCCGTGCCCCGGGATGCGGGTGTCCATGCCATCAACGCGCTGTTGTGGATCGGCCTGCCCGCGCTGCTGTGGCTGCAGGCCTATGTGCACCTGAAAGAAAAGGAGCTGCTGTGAGCACCCCCGTGGCCCCACGGCGTGCCCCGCCCCGGCGCGGGCGCTGGCTCTTTCTGGCAACCCTGCTGCTGTTCTGGACGCTGCTGTCCACGAGCGGCATGGATCGCTTCAAGAGGCCGGAGCCCACCGCCGTCGCCTACACCATCGAGGCCCGGGCGCTGGTGGGCGTGACCGGTCTGCGGCTGGAGGAGGCGGGCGACCATGCCTCGCGGCTGTCGGTGCGCGTGGTGCTGGACGATGTGCCCGATGTGCGGATCACCGTGCAGTCGCGCCATGGGGATGGCGATGGTCCGGACACGCTGCCCGGAAAATTCCCGGGGCTCACCGCCACCCGCGAAGCCGATACGCTGGTGCTGCACTGGACTGGCGTGCCGGCGCCTGCCGGGGCGCAGCCCAGACGGCATGGGAAACCCGCAGTGTGGATGGAACAGATTGTTCTGCCCACCCAGTTCAGGCACCTGGCACTCGCACGCGCCCGTATCGAAGCGCAAGCCCCCGTGGAGCGGCTGGAAGTGGCCGGGCAGTCCATCGCCGTGCGCGGCAGCGTCACACACCTGGACCTGTGGTCCACGCAGTGCCGGCCCTGCGGCACCTGGGTGGTGCCCGCAGTGGCCGAGGACCCGGCGCAGTGCGCGGAACGCACCCGCCGGGGCACGGCGTCGATGGAGGTGCATGCGGCCGGCATGCGTTCGCTGCGGGTGGACGCCCTCGCCGGGAAACTGGATCTGTCGGAGACCCAGGGCCTGCAAAGCGCGGTTCTGCAACTGGGGGACTCCGTCGCACTGTCGGTCGACCGTGCGAGCGTGCTGGAGAAGGCGCGCGGCAGCGCCAGGGATGCTGCCCCGGGCCTGCCTGGCGCCTGCGGCGTGCCGGCCGCGGCACCCAGGCCCGTGCCCGTGTCGTCGGCCTACACACCGCAAGCCGAGGACATACCCGTCCGCCAAATGCCTTGAACGGTGAGCTGCCCACAGCGGGCAGTCCCTGTGGGGCCAGGGGTGTTGCTCTTGCATCCTGTGCGCCGCAGGCTTAACGTGGCACCGTCAGGCGGATGGCGCACAGGGCTGGTGAATCACCGGCGTGCCGGTCGTTTTGCTATGAAATACAGAGCTCCCGTTGCATGCGGCTTATAGCGTAACCCCACTTTTCGTAGGAATTCGACGTGCCTCCCTATTTTGTTGCGATGCAGCAAAAACCACTGGAAATTCCTAGGGAAAACCCTTATATTTGTAGGCATGATCGCTACCAAAGACTGGCTCAAGGCATCCTGGGACGCAGGCCGGGGCATGCTGCGCCCGGTCACGGGGCGCCCGCATGAGAGCGAGGACACCATGTCTGCACCGTTGATGGTCCCCATCCGTTCGCTCGGACCCTCCTACCGCGAGCGCATCACGGCCCACCTGCTGCGCCTGGAACCCGCCGACCGCTACCTGCGCTTTGGCTACGCGGCCAACGACGAGCAGATCCGCCGCTATGCGGACCAGCTCGACTTCAACCGCGACGAGATCTTCGGCATCTACAACCGCCGCCTGGAACTCATCGCCATGGCGCACCTGGCCTTTTCCGAGCACCCCGAATACAAGCACTGCGCCGAGTTCGGTGTCTCCGTGCTCAAGCAGGCCCGCGGCCGGGGCTTCGGCGCGCGCCTGTTCGAGCGCGCCGTGATGCATGCGCGCAACGAAGGGGTGAACATGGTGTTCATCCATGCCCTGTCGGAAAACACCGCCATGCTCAAAATCGCCCGCAACGCGGGCGCACAGGTGCGCCGCGATGGCTCGGAGTCCGAAGCCTACCTGCAGATCGCGCCGGCCAGCCTCGATACCCGCATGGCCGAGCTGGTCGAGCAGCAGTTCGCCGAGGTGGATTACCAGCTCAAGCGCCAGGCCAAGCAGTTCTGGGACTTCCTGGCCAACGTGCAGGAAGTGCGCAGCGGCGTGCAGCATGCACGCCACCAGTCCGCCGAATAGGCCGGATGGCGTGGGCAGGCGGTCCTGCACCTGCCGATTGGCCTCAGGACGACAGGCGATGTCACCACAATCCGCTATCCTAGAGGCCTGTTCCACTACCGCACGTCCTGCACTCCAAGACAGTGTCTGACCCGCACCCCGGGCGATTGCCCGAAAAGGAAGACAAGCGCACCTTCCTGCAGAAAGTCGCCGAGTTCATCCACCCCGGACCGGACTCGACCGAAGAGCTGATCGAAACGCTGGCCGAGGCCGAGGACAACGACGTCATTGGCGCCGAGTCGCGGGTCATGCTCGAGCGTGTGATCCGCATGGCCGACATGACGGCGGGCGACGTGATGGTGGCCGCGCCCCGCATGGACCTCGTCAACATCGACGCGCCGTTCGATGATCTTCTGTACCTGGTCATCAACACGGCACATTCGCGCTTTCCGGTGTACCACGGCGAGCGCGAGAACATCATCGGCATCCTGATGGCCAAGGACCTGCTCAAGCTGCAGCGGGCGCCCGAGCTGAACATCCGCGCGCTGCTGCGCCCGGCCGTGTTCGTGCCCGAGAGCAAGGGCCTGAACGACCTGCTGCGCGAGTTCCGCGGCAACCGCAACCACCTGGCCATCGTGATCGACGAGTTCGGCCGCGTCGCAGGGCTCGTGACCATCGAGGACGTGCTCGAACAGATCGTCGGCGAGATCGAGGACGAGTTCGATATCCCCGAGGATGCGGGCGACATCTTCGCCCTGGCCGACCGCACCTACCGGGTGAGCGGCGACACGCCCATCGAGCGCGTGGCCGAGTCCTTCGAGGTCACGCTGCAGGGCAGCGACCGTGAGGAGGCGTTCGACACCATCGGCGGACTCATCGCCCATGAAATGGGCCATGTGCCCAAGCGTGGCGAGCAGGTGCAGCTCGGTGGCCTGCACTTCGTGGTGCTGCATACCAAGGGCGGCGCCGTGCGCTGGTTCAAGGTATCGCGGATCGAAGAGAGCCAGGCTGGCGATTGATGGGGTTGGCGCGCCGAACGCAGGGATCCGGACTTGCCTTGCCCGTGCTGGTCGCCGTGTTGGCGGGGCTCGCGCAGGCCGTCTCGCTGGCCTTGCCCTGGAATGGGCAGCCCCAATGGTGGCTGCAGATTGCATCGCTGGCCGTGCTGGCCTGTCAGGTGCGCGCGGGTGCCCCCACCGGGCGCCGTGGCGCGCTGCTGGGTTTTGCCTTCGCCACCGCCTGGCTGTGCGGCACCTTCTGGTGGCTCTATATCTCCATGCACACCTATGGCGGGCTGGCTGCGCCGCTCACGGTGGCTGCCATCCTCGGGCTGGCGGCCTTTCTGGCCAGCTACTACGCGATTGCGCTCGGTGTCTTCTGCCGGCTGGCCGTGCGGTACCGTGCGGGCGCCGCGCTGCTGTTCGCAGCGCTCTGGACGCTTGCCGAGTTGGCGCGCGGCTGGCTCTGGACCGGCTTTCCCTGGGGCGCCGGCGGCTATGCCCATGTGGATGGCCCGCTGGCGCCGCTGGCGCGCTATGTCGGTGTCTATGGCCTGTGCTTTGCCACGGCCTGGATCGCCATGCTGCTCGCGCAGGTGCGCGCCAGCGATCTGCGCAGCCTGCGCGCCTGGGCGCTGGCGGGGGCCGGTCTGGCCTTGCTGGGCCTGGCCACCGTCGACCGCCACTGTGCCGTGGAGTTGTGCCACACACCCGCCGCGCGCGCCCCGGCCCCCCTGCAACTGGCGCTGCTGCAAGGCAATATCCCGCAGGACGAGAAATTCCAGCCCGGCTCGGGCGTGCCCTTGGCACTGCAGTGGTACCGCGAGCAGCTCGACGGCGCCAGCGCGTCCCTGGTCGTAGCGCCCGAGACGGCCATTCCCCTGCTGCCGCAGCAACTCCTGCCGGGCTACCTCGAAGGCATTGCAAAGCGCTACGCCGGCGGCGCGCAGGCCGTGCTGCTGGGTATTCCCCTGGGGGACGAGCGCGAGGGCTATACCAACTCGGTGCTGGGCGCGCGCGCGGGCCTGGCCGCGCCCTACCGCTACGACAAGCACCACCTGGTGCCGTTTGGCGAGTTCATCCCGCCCTTCTTCAAGTGGTTCACGCAGATGATGAACATCCCCCTGGGCGACTTCAACCGGGGTGGCTTGGGCCAGGCACCGTTTGTCTTCGCGGGCCAGCGCATCGCCCCCAACATCTGTTACGAGGATCTGTTTGGCGAGGAACTGGGGGTGCGCTTTGCCGACCCGGCCGGCGCCCCCACGGTGTTCGTCAATTTCAGCAACATCGGCTGGTTCGGCAACACGGTGGCCATCGACCAGCACCTGCACATCAGCCGCATGCGCGCTCTGGAGTTCGAGCGCCCCATGGTGCGCGCCACCAACACCGGTGCCACGGCCATCATCGACCACCGCGGAGTGGTCACGCACGAGCTGGAGCGCCATACCCGCGGTGTATTGCTCGGATCGGTGCAGGGACGGGGCATGGATGCCCAGCAGGGCTGGTTCATCACGCCCTACGCCTGGTGGGTGTCGCGTTGGGGCCTGCTGCCCCTGGCCATGCTGGCCATCGCCATCGTGCTGGTGGCCGCCCTCGGGGCGGGACGGCGTGGCCGCGCCGCCCGGTCGAAAACCGGTGATTTCTGAGGGGAGCGGGCTTGACCGAGGTCAGTGGCGGCAGGGGTGCCCCAGTGCCTTGGCAGGCCAATGCGCGGCACAGGCTCGCCGTGCCTTGATAATAGAGCCCGCAAGCGGGGGCTTGTGTTGCAAACAACGATGATTTGAAGCGGTGTGGCCGCTGTTCTGGAGCACGACTGAAAATGGCAGATTCCTTTTCCTACGAACAACTGATCGCCTCGGGCGAGGGCCGGCTGTTCGACGCTGACAGCGGGCGTCTGCCGCTGCCGCCCATGCTGATGTTCGACCGCATCACGCACATCGACAGCGATGGTGGCGAGCACGGGCTGGGAAAGGTTCGCGCCGAGCTGGACGTGCGTCCCGACCTCTGGTTCTTTGCCTGCCACTTCCAGGGTGACCCGGTCATGCCCGGTTGCCTGGGCCTGGACGCCATGTGGCAGCTGATCGGCTTTTACCTGACCTGGCTGCGCCTGCCCGGCAAGGGCCGCGCCCTGGGCGCCGGCGAAGTCAAGTTCACCGGCGAAGTGGGCCCGGACGTGAAGCTGGTCACCTATGAAATCGACATCAAGCGCGTGATCAAGCGCAAACTGGTCATGGCCATCGGCGATGCGCGCCTGTATGCTGACGGCAAGGAAATCTACGTCGCCAGCGACCTGCGTGTCGGCCTGTTCAAGCGCGAGGAAGCCGGCGCAGCCCCAGGGGAGGCAGCATGAAACGCGTGGTCATCACGGGCACGGGCATCGTGTCGTGCATTGGCAATGACAATGCCAGCGTCACCGAGTCGCTGCGCGAGAGCCGCCCGGGCATCCGCGCCATGCCCCAGTTCACCGAGCTGGGCATGCGCAGCCAGGTGGCGGGCGTGCCGCAGATCAACCTCGAAGAGCTGATCGACCGCAAGCAACTGCGCTTCATGGGCGATGCGGCGGCCTATGCCCACATTTCGCTGGCCAACGCCATTGCCGAATCGGGCCTCACTCCCGAGCAGGTCTCGCACCCGCGCACCGGGCTCATCATGGGCTCGGGCGGCGGCTCGCCCGCCAACCAGATCGAGGCCGCCGACATCCTGCGCAGCAAGGGCATCCGCCGTGTGGGTCCGTACCAGGTCACGCGCTGCATGAGCTCCACCGTGTCCGCCTGCCTGTCGACCAACTTCGGCATCAAGGGCATCAACTATTCCATCACCTCGGCCTGCAGCACCTCGGCGCACTGCATCGGCGCGGCGGCCCAGCAGATCGCCTGGGGCATGCAGGACGTGATGTTCGCCGGCGGCGGCGAGGAAGTCAGCTGGGGCATGGGCCTGCTGTTCGACGCCATGGGCGCCATGTCCAGCGCCTACAACGCCACGCCCGAAAAAGCCTCGCGCGCCTATGACGCCCACCGCGACGGCTTCGTGCTGTCGGGCGGCGGCGGTGCCGTGGTGCTCGAAAGCCTGGAGCATGCGCAGGCACGCGGCGCCACCATCCTGGGCGAAATCGTCGGTTTCGGCGCCACCTCGGACGGCGCCGACATGGTCGCCCCCTCGGGCGACGGCGCCATCGCCTGCATGCGCCAAGCCATCGCCACGGTGGAGGGCCCCATCGACTACATCAACACCCACGGCACCTCCACGCCCGTGGGCGACGTGCCCGAGCTGCGCGCGATCCGCGAAGTGTTCGGCGATGCCATTCCCCCGTTCTCGTCCACCAAGTCGCTCACCGGCCACTCGCTGGGTGCCACCGGTGTGCAGGAGGCGATCTACTGCCTGTTGATGCTGCGCCAGGGCTTCATCGCCGGTTCTGCCAACATCGAGAACCTGGAGCCCGCTGCCGAGGGCATGCCCCTGGTGCGCGAGACGCGCGATGCGCCGATCCGCACGGCGCTGTCCAACAGCTTCGGCTTTGGCGGCACCAACGCCAGCCTGGTTCTGCGCCGCTGGGATAACTGATCCGCGCGATTTCCTGCAACCCGCCATCCTGCAAGGGATGGGCGGGTTTTTTCATGCCCTCTGGTTCTGGGATGACAGGGCTTGGTGCAACAAGCCCGGCAGCATGGCCAGCATGCGCGTGGCCTGCAGGCCCGGGGGCAGGGCGCGGGCGTGGTAGCAGTACAGCGACATGGGCGGCAGTTCGTGCAGTTCCACGGCCACCATGGCCTGCGGGTCGAGCTGGGTGGCAGTGAGGAAGTCGACCACCGTCCAGCCCATGCCGCGACGCACCAGGTCCAGCGCCAGGCGCGAGGTCTGCACCTGCAGCCCCGGGCCGGCGGGCGTGCCCAGGCGCTGGGCGAGCTCGTCGATGGACTGGCGCATGGGGTCGTCGCCCACGAGCCGGATCACCGGCACCTGGGCCAGCCGGGCTGCGGGCGTCACGGCACGCGGCGCACGCGTCCACACCGACTGTGCCACCGCCAGGTACATGCGGCCGCTGACCAGCAGGTCGCTGCGCACCTGCGGATGCGGGTGCTTGTAGAAGCCCAGGCAGAAGTCCACGCTGCGCGTGAGCAGCGCCTGCGTCATCTGGTCCTGGTGGATGGTGCGCACCTCCACGCCGACCTGCGGGTAGCGCAGCGCGTGCTCCTGCAATACCAGGGGCAGGAATTCGTGCGTGATGGACGGAATGGCCGCCAGGCGCACGTCCCCCGTGTCGCTGGTACCCAGGTTGCGCGCGGTGCGGCGCAATGCATCGAGCTGGCGGTGGATGCCGCTGGACTCGGCTGCCAGCACCTGGGCCTCGGGCGTGGGCGTGAGGCCGGCCGGCGTGCGCACGAACAGGCGGTAGCCCAGCTGCAGCTCGGTGTGCGCCACGGCCTTGCTCACGGCCGAGGGGGTTATGCACAGCAGGCGCGCTGCCGCGCTCATGTTGCCGGTTTGCAGCACGGCCTGGAACACCTCGAGTTGGCGCAGGTTCATGGGTATGAGTGAAATTCACAAGGATTGGCTGATTATTCCCTGTTGGTGTGCGCGAGTCTCTCATACGATCCGGCACCGCCAACGAGCGGGTGAGGGCGCAGCAGCAAAGTCTGTTGGCAAGCCTCTTCAAAAACAACTGTCTGGAGATTTCCGTCATGCGCATTTCCCACCCCCTGCACCGCTGGCTTGCCGGCCTGCTGCTCTCCGCTGCCTCGGCCGTGGCCATGGCCCAGGCCGCCCGCCCCCATGTCGTGGTGCTGGCCACCGGTGGCACCATTGCCGGTGCCGGCGCATCGGCGGCCAACAGCGCCACCTATGCGGCGGCCAAGGTGCCGGTGGACAAGCTGCTGGCCGGCCTGCCCGAACTGACGGGCGTGGCCCGCGTCACGGGTGAGCAGGTGTTCCAGATCGCCTCGGAAAGCTTCACCAACGCGCACCTTCTGCAGCTCGGCAAGCGCGTCTCGGCCCTGGCCAAGCAGGCGGACGTGGATGGCATCGTCGTCACGCACGGCACCGACACGCTCGAAGAAACGGCGTATTTCCTGAACCTGGTGGTGCGCACCGCCAAGCCCATCGTGGTGGTCGGCTCCATGCGCCCCGGCACGGCCCTGTCCGCCGACGGTGCGCTGAACCTGTACGACGCCGTGAGCGTGGCCGCCAGCAAGGACGCTGCCGGCAAGGGCGTGCTGGTCACCATGAACGACGAGATCCAGAGCGGCCGTGACGTGAGCAAGACCATCAACATCAAGACCGAGGCCTTCAAGAGCCAGTGGGGCCCGCTGGGCATGGTGGTGGAAGGCAAGAACTACTGGTTCCGCGCGCCGGTCAAGCGCCACACCACGGCGTCCGAGTTCAACATCGACGAGATCCAGGCCCTGCCCGCAGTGGACATCGTCTACGGCTACGGCAACATGAACAGCACCGGCATAGAGGCCTACGGCAAGATCGGCGTGAAGGCGCTGGTCCACGCCGGCACCGGCAATGGCTCGGTGGCGGCCCAGGCCGTGGCCTCGCTGCAGGCGCTGCGCGCCCAGGGCGTGCAGATCGTGCGCTCGGCCCGTGTGCCCGATGGTTTTGTGCTGCGCAATGCCGAGCAGCCCGACGACAAGTACGACTGGGTGGTGGCCCACGACCTGCGCCCACAGAAGGCCCGCATCCTGGCCATGGTCGCCTTGACAAAAACAAACGACAGCAAAGAGCTGCAGCGCATCTTCTGGGAATACTGATTTTTGACTTGGCGCACCACGCGTGCGCCGACCGGTCGTCCTGATGGGCGGCCACCGGTGCGCACCGGCTGACTGCCCGCGCAACTGGTTGGAAAGGCCGGGGCTCCAAAAGGGCCTCGGCCTTTGTACTTGGTGCCTTGTTTTCGCGCTCTGGCGCGGCCTACTGGAGCCTTGCGAGCGAAGGCTTGCTGCAGCGCCGTAAAATCACGGGTTTTGCGCGCTCGCTGCAAAGGCCCCCGGACCTCTCTGCTGCGCGCCTTCGGCTTTTTCATCCCCCTTTGCCCGGCCCTGGTCCGCCAGCGCCACAGACGCCATGTTGACATTCCAGCAAATCATTCTGAAGCTGCAGTCCTACTGGGACGCGCAGGGTTGCGCCCTCTTGCAGCCCTACGACATGGAAGTGGGCGCTGGCACCTCGCACACCGCCACCTTCCTGCGCGCCATTGGCCCCGAGCCCTGGAAGGCCGCCTACGTGCAGCCCAGCCGCCGCCCCAAGGATGGCCGCTACGGCGAGAACCCCAACCGCCTGCAGCACTACTACCAGTTCCAGGTGGTCCTGAAGCCCGCACCGGCCAACATCCTGGAGCTCTACCTGGGCTCGCTCGAAGCGCTGGGTTTCGATCTCAAGAAAAACGACATCCGCTTCGTCGAAGACGACTGGGAAAACCCCACCCTGGGTGCCTGGGGCCTGGGCTGGGAAGTCTGGCTCAACGGCATGGAAGTGACGCAGTTCACCTACTTCCAGCAGGTGGGCGGCATCGACTGCAAGCCCGCCACCGGTGAGATCACCTATGGCCTGGAGCGCCTGGCCATGTACCTGCAGGGCGTGGACAACGTCTACAACCTGACCTGGACCGAGGGAGCGGACGGCTCGAAATTGAGCTATGGCGACGTCTACAAGCAAAACGAGGTGGAGCAGTCCACCTACAACTTCGAGCACAGCGACGCCGACTTTTTGTTCACCGCCTTCAACGCGCATGAAAAGCAGGCCAAGCACCTCATGGAGCAGCAGCTCGCCCTGCCGGCCTACGAGCAGGTGCTCAAGGCGGCGCACAGCTTCAACCTGCTGGATGCGCGCGGTGCCATCAGCGTGACCGAGCGAGCGGCCTACATCGGCCGCATCCGCAACCTGGCGCGCGCCGTGGCGCAAAGCTACTACGAGAGCCGCGAGCGCCTGGGCTTTCCCATGGCACCCCGCGAATGGGTGGAACAAATGCCCAAGAAAGCCGCCTGAGCCACCGCCGGAGCCCCTGAAAAATGACAACGCAAAATCTTCTCGTCGAACTGTTTGTGGAAGAGCTGCCCCCCAAGGTGCTCAAGAAGCTGGGCGACGCCTTTGCCGGCGTGCTGGCCGATCAGCTCAAGGCCCTGGGCCTGGCCACGCCGGCCTCCACCGTGACGGCCTTCGCCTCGCCGCGCCGCCTGGCCGCGCACGTGACGGCCGTGGCCGGCAAGGCCGCCGACAAGGCCGTGCAGCAAAAGCTCATGCCCGTGACGGTGGGCCTGGATGCCAGCGGCAACGCCACGCCCGCGCTGCTCAAGAAGCTGCAGGCGCTGGGTGCTGATGTGTCCGACCCGGCCGCCGCCGTGGCCGCCTTGAAGCGCGCCCCCGATGGCAAGGCCGAGGCGCTGTTCTATGACAGCGTGGTGCCCGGCGCCACGCTGGAGGAAGGCTTGCAGAAGGCGCTGCAGGAATCCATTGCCAAGCTGCCCATCCCCAAGGTCATGAGCTACCAGCTCGAGTCCGACTGCGAGTTGCCCGGCTGGACCAGCGTGAACTTCGTGCGCCCCGCGCATGGCCTGGTGGCGCTGCATGGCAGCGCCGTGGTGCCCGTGAAGGCGCTGGGCCTGAAAGCCGGCAACAGCACCCTGGGCCACCGCTTCGAGGCGGCCGTGTCGCCCGTGGTGTTCAAGGATGCCGACAGCTACGCCGCCACCTTGCTGGAAGACGGCGCGGTGATCGCCTCGTTCGAGGGCCGCAAGGCTGAGATCGCACGCCAACTGGCCGCAGCCGCCGCCAAGGTCGGCAATGGCGCCCGCCCGATCGAAGATGACGCGCTGCTCGACGAAGTCACCGCCCTGGTCGAGCGCCCCAATGTGCTGACCTGCGCGTTCGAGCAGGAATTCCTCGACGTGCCGCAGGAGTGCCTGATCCTCACGATGAAGGCCAACCAGAAGTATTTCCCGCTTCTGGACGCGGCTGGCAAGCTCACGCACCAGTTCCTGGTGGTGAGCAACATCAGCCCTGAGGACGCGAGCTTCGTGATCGGCGGCAACGAGCGCGTGGTGCGCCCGCGCCTGGCCGATGCCAAGTTCTTCTTCGACCAGGACCGCAAGAAGACCCTGGCCTCGCGTGTCGAAGGCCTGTCCAAGGTGGTCTACCACAACAAGCTCGGAACCCAGGGCGAGCGCGTGGAGCGGGTGCGCGCCATCGCCAAAGCCATTGCCGAGCAACTGGGCGACGACACGCTGGTGGCGCAGGCCGACCAGGCCGCGATGCTGGCCAAGACCGACCTGGTGACCGACATGGTCGGCGAGTTCCCTGAATTGCAGGGCACCATGGGCCGCTACTACGCGCTCAACGACGGCCTGGGCGAGGTGGTGGCCGACGCCATCGAAGACCACTACAAGCCGCGCTTTGCCGGCGACACGCTGCCGCGCAACACCGCTGGCGTCGTGGTGGCCCTGGCCGACAAGCTCGAAACCCTGGTCGGCATGTTCGGCATCGGCAACCTGCCCACGGGCGACCGCGACCCGTTCGCGCTGCGCCGCCACGCGCTGGGTGTGATCCGCATGCTGGTCGAAAAGGACCTGTCGCTGGACCTGAACGCCCTGCTGGCGGGCGCCGTGCCGGCCTTCGGCGACAAGATCACCGATGCCTCGGCCGCGCTGGCCGACTTCATCTACGACCGTCTGGCCGGCAGCCTGCGCGAGCAGGGTTACAGCGCTCAGGAAGTCGACGCCGTGTTGGCCCTGCGCCCGCAGCGCCTGGCCCTGGTCGAAAAGCAGCTGGCGGCCGTGCGCGCCTTTGCCGCGCTGCCCGAAAGCCCGGCCCTGGCCGCCGCCAACAAGCGCGTGGCCAACATCCTCAAGAAGGCCGGCGAGGTGGACGCCCACGTCAACCCCGAGTTGCTGCAGGAAAAGGCCGAGCAGGATTTGTATGCGGCGCTGCAGCGCTTCGTGCCCGAGGCGAACGCGCAGTTCGAGGCGGGCGACTACACCGCATCGCTGCAGACCCTGGCCGTGCTGCGCGCGCCGGTGGACGCCTTCTTCGACGACGTGATGGTGAATGCCGAGCAGATGGACCTGCGCCTGAATCGCCAGGGCCTGCTCAAGAGCCTGCACGATGCGATGAACCGGGTAGCCGACCTCTCCCGCCTGGCGGCCTGACCTGCTAGGCTGGCGTCTGTCACAAGGGGACCCCCATGAAACTCGCCATCCTGGACCGCGACGGCACGCTGAACCCGCTGGGTGAGGATTTCGTCACCTCGCCCGAGGAGTGGACGGCCGTTCCCGGTGCGCTCGAAGCCATTGCACGGCTGAACCACGCCGGCTGGCATGTGGCACTGGCCACCAACCAGCCGGGGCTGGGGCGCGGGCTGTTCGACGTGGTGGCGCTCAATGCCATCCACGCCAAGATGCACAAGCAGCTGTCGGCCGTGGGCGGGCGCATCGACGCCGTGTTCTATTGCCCCCATGCGCCCGACGAAGACTGCGCCTGCCGCAAGCCCGGCCCGGGCCTGCTCGAGCAGATCAGCGACCGCTACGGCGTGGAGCGCAATGACGTGCAGGTGGTGGGCAGCTGCCTGGCGCACCTGCAGGCCGGCGCCGCGCTCGGTGCGCAACTGCACCTGGTGTGCACGGGCAGTTCCGCCGGCGTGGTGCCGGGCCAGGCGCTGCCGCCCGGCTATCCCCCCGGCACGCAGGTGCATGCGAGCCTGGCGGCCTTCGTCGAGCAGCTGCTGCCGGCCGCCATCCCTTTGATGGCGGTCTGACCCACAGCGCCCCTTGGTGCCTGCCACACGCCTTCGCTGCGGCGGCACCCATCGCAAGACCTTTTCACCATGGCCCTGATCCGTTCCATCATCCACCTGATTTGGATGGCGACCACCGTCATGCCCTATGCGCTGGCCATCATGCTGGGCACATTGCTCGGCGTGCGCGGCCTGCCGCTGTACCGCATCGCGGCCGCCTGGCTGTCGCTGTGCATCAGCGGCGCACGCGTGCTGCTGGACATCCGCACCCGGGTGACGGGCATGGAAAACCTGCCGCAGGGCGCCAACGAAGGCGCCATCCTGCTGGTCAAGCACCAGTCCACGTACGAGACCTTTCTGATGCCCACGATCATGCCGCACCCGCTGGCCTACGTGTTCAAGAAGGAGCTGCTGTACGTGCCCTTCTTCGGCTGGGCCATCGGCCGGCTGGACATGATCCACATCGACCGCAGCCAGCGCGCCCAGGCCTTCAACAAGGTGGTGCAGCAGGGCAAGGACCTGCTGGCCAAGGGCATCTGGATCATCATGTTCCCCGAGGGCACGCGCATCGAGCGCGGCCAGAAGGGCACCTACAAGACCGGCGGCACCCGCCTGGCCATCGATACCGGCGCACCGGTGGTGCCGATTGCCGTGACCTCGGCCAAGGTCTGGTCGCGCAAGGCCTTCATCAAGCGCCCCGGCGTGGTGGACGTCTCCATCGGCAAGCCCATTTCCAGCCTCGGGCGCGAGCCGGAAGAGCTGATGCGCGAGGTCGAGGGCTGGATCGAGGCCGAGATGCGCCGCCTTGACCCCGAGGCCTACCCTGCAGCCCGTTGAGCACCGGCCATGATGCAGCGGCTCGTGCAACTGGCGCTGGACTTCTTCGATACCCCGCCCGCGGCCAGCGCACCGGCACCCAAGGTGGTCGAGCCCCCGCCGCAGGCCAAGGTGCCAGTTGCGGCGCCGCCCCGGCCTGTGGGTCCGCCTGCGCTCCCGCTGCCTTCGCTGCTGTCTCCCGCCGAGTTCCGCCACCCCGACGCCAAACGCGAACTGCTGCTGGGGGAGGCCGTGGTGGCCTATGCGCTGCAGCGTGCGCGCCGGCGCACCATTGGATTCAGCGTGGGGCCGGACGGCCTGTCCGTGCGCGCCCCCAGCTGGGTCACCCTGGCTGCCATCGATGCGGCGCTGCGCGAAAAGTCCGAGTGGATCCTGCGCAAGCTCGGCGAGGCGCGCGAGCGCCAGCAGCGCATGGAGGGGGGGCGCATCGTCTGGGCCGACGGCGCCG
>NZ_JAXHOB010000012.1:0-649458 GCF_034519795.1 Acidovorax sp. | reverse complement strand
CCATGGGCTGCTGCTTTCCCACGGCTGCTGGGCTCCTTCTTCACCGTGCTCGATGAAGAGCACCCAGTCCACGCCGAGACGTTAGCGCTTTATGCTGTCTGATGATGCGCTCCCTGCGCGTTGCGCCTGCCCCAGCGCCGCCTCTGGTATTCATTCCCTGCAGGTGGTGGCGGCACCGCCACCACGCGTGTAAGCCTGCCGGTACTGCTGGAAACCTCGCGCGGCAAGGCCGGTTGCGCGCCTACAGCGGCGCATTAGGCGCTGCTCGCGGGCAAGCCGCCGTCGTCCAAGGCAGAGGGGGCACTCGCCGAGGGCTGACGCCGGGTTTCTTCTGCTGCAACCCCGCGGCCGCCGCTTTCGCTTCTGGGTCCTGGTCGCCCTGGCATCAGCCATCGTCGCAGCCCTGCTTTCCCTTCACGGGCAGCACCAAGTACTGGTGCTGCTGACCTGGCAAATGGCCAAGCACGATGGCGCAGCGCATCTCGCTGGCCGTGCGGGCCATCTTTGCGTCCGAAAAACCCAGGGTAGCCTCGAAGCCTGACATCAGCATGTCCGGCCGCTGGAAGGCCTGGGCCACATCGGGACGCTCGGTGCTGACCAGCGAATCCAGGCGTACCCGGATATCGGGGGCTGAGACCCCCAAGGCCATCTTGCGGCCCGGCCCCAGGGTCGGTGTCCAGCCTTTCACATGCAATTGGGTGCCCTCGATGGTGATCGAATCGATCGATCCGCCGTAACCGTGCGCTATGCGCGGGAGCGGACCGTGCATGGGCAGGGCAGTGGTGGAGTTGGCCAGGTGATTGTGCAGGATGGACTTTTGCTCCCCGGGTGGGCGGCTGTCCAGCGGCACCAGGCACAGGCAGTCTTCGTCCCACACCCGGATGCGTGTGCGCTCGGCCGCATTGGCGGGTTCCCAGCGCACCAGCGCTGGCTCTGTATGGGGCTTGTTGGGCTCCAGGCGCTTGAACGCGGCGTGCGCATACATCATCTGGATGACGGTGGAGGTAGCGGAAGCGAGCTCGTAAGGTACCAGCAACTGATCGGGCGGTGGGGTACGCGCGAAGGCGTAGTGTGTATCGAACATGGCATTGGTGGCGCGATCATGCTTGCGCTGGGCCAGGGTATGCAGACCCACCGCCACTGCGAAGACCAGCAAGGCTGCGGTGTGCCATCGCGCCAGCGAGGCAGGCCACCTCAGGCTCCACAGAACGCACAGGGCGATCCAGGGCGCCCACAGATAGCGCGTATGGCCCTCCGGGTCAACACCGGGGTGCACTACGAACATCAGCGGGAAGACCACTACCAGTGCGACCGCACCCAGCCCCGCCAGCATCGCCAGGCGGCCCCGAGCTGGCTGTGCCGCTAGTCCGGCCACCAGGCACACCAGGCACAGCAGGGCTGCAGTGACGCCCAGCACCCCGCTGCCCATCAGGCCGTGGACGAGCCAGTGGAGCAGTTTGCTAGCGAAGACCGGCAGGTCCTGCCAACTGCCCAGTGCGATGGCGTGGTATCCACCCATGCCGGAAAACACGCTGATACGCAGCACGGCATATGCCAGGGCAACGGCCAGCGTGGGCAACGCGAAGCGCCAGCGCGCCATGCCTGAAGGCGAGCCAGCAGGCAGCGGCAGCAGCAGGGTCAACGCCACCCAGGGGACATATACCTCCTTGCACAGTGTGGACAGCAGGTAGAACCCCGCGGCCAGAAAGGCCCAGCGCCACTGCGCCCGCTGCACGGCATGCACATAGGCCCACAGGCCCAGGCAGGCGAACAGCAGGCCGTCCAGGTAGTGCCCCACCATCAGTTGCTGGGCCATGTGCACCGAAGGGGCGCCCATCAGCAGCAGGGCCGCAGGCAGCAGCGCCTGCCAGCGCCCCAGCCAGTGGCGCAGCAGCAGATACAGCCCGCCCGCCGCGCAGGCCAGCGACAGCAGGTGGTGCAGGTAGAAGGGGAAAGGGTTCAGGCCGAAAAGTGCGTAGTTGACCTGGTACATGAACAGGTTCCAAGGCGCCACCTGGTTGCCCGATGCCACCCGCGTTACCTGCGGATCGAAGAACAACGACCAGGGGCTGTACATGCTGACGTTGAACAGATGTAGGCCATCGTCCCAGCGCCAGTAGCCCTGCAGGGCGCTGCCGTGCAGCACGAAGGTCAGCAGGCAGAGCGCGCCCAGCATTGCCAGATCGCGCTTCCATGTGGCTTGGTGTGGTCTGGTCTGGTTCGGCATTTTCATCCTGTTGCATGCACCTAGTGGGCGGAGGCCGCTTGGTGGCACGGATGGCCTGGCCGCGCAAAGCGATTCCCGTCAGCGGTCATCCTCATCCGCTCTGGTCGCATCGGGTATCAGCGCATCGTCGCAGCCCAGCTTGCCCTTCACGGGCAGCAGCAGGAACTGGTGCTCCTGTCCCGGCAGGTGGCCCAGGACGATGGCACAGCGCATCTTGCTGGCCGCCTGGGCCATGCGTTCGTCCGAAAAGCCCAGGGTGGCCTCGAACCCTGACAGAAGCATGTCATGGCGCTGAAAGGACTGCGCGACGTCGGGCCGTTCCGTGCTGACCAACGCGTCCAGGCTGACCTGGGCACCCGGGGTGGGCACAGCCATCACCATCTTTCGGCCCGCTCCGAGGGTCGGAGTCCAGCCGGATATGTGCAGCTGGCGGCCTTCGACGGTGATGGCGTCGATGGAGCCGCCGTAGCCATGCGCCACGCGCGGGGGGGGCTTGTCCATGGAAAAAGCGTGACCGACATTGGCGAGTTGGGATTGGATGACGGCCTCCTGCCGCTCGCGTGGCAGGCTGTCCAATGGCACCAGGCACAGGCACTGGTGATTCCATGCTCGGATGCGCGAGCGCTCGGCTGCATCGGCGGGCGCCCTGCGCAGCAGCGCCGGCTCGGCATGGGGCTGACCGGGCTGCAGGCGCTTCTGCGCCGCATGCGCGTACATCATCTGGGTGACGGTGGAAATGGGGGAGAAGAACTCGAAAGGCACCAGGATCTGGCCTGGCGGCGGTTTCAGTGCGAAGGCATAGTGGGCCTCGAACACCGCGTTGGCGGGGCGGTCGTGCACGCGCTGGGCCGCGGACTGCTGCATCACCGCCACCACGAAAACGAGCAACGCGGCTGCGCGCCAGCGCGCAATGCGGGCGGGCCACTTCAGGCCCCAGAGAACACACAGGCCGACCCAGGGCACCCATAGGTAGCGTGTGTACCCCATCAGATCTACACCCGGGTGCACCACGAAAAGCAACGGAAAGATCATCACCACGGCTGCGGCGCCCAAGCCCACCAGCATCCATCCGCGGTGCTGTGTGGATTGTGCGGCAACTCCCGCCACCAGGCACACGAGGCACGCCAGGACTGCAGCCATGCCCAGCGCACCGCTTCCAACCAGGCCCTGGGCCAGCATATGGGCCAGGTTGTCAATGAAGACCGGCAGGGCCCGCCAGTCGCCCAGCGCACTCCCATGGTATCCACCCATGCCGGAAAACACGCTGATACGCAGCACGGCATATGCCAGGGCAACGGCCAGCGTGGGCAACGCGAAGCGCCAGCGCGCCATGCCTGAAGGCGAGCCAGCAGGCAGCGGCAGCAGCAGGGTCAACGCCACCCAGGGGACATATACCTCCTTGCACAGTGTGGACAGCAGGTAGAACCCCGCGGCCAGAAAGGCCCAGCGCCACTGCGCCCGCTGCACGGCATGCACATAGGCCCACAGGCCCAGGCAGGCGAACAGCAGGCCGTCCAGGTAGTGCCCCACCATCAGTTGCTGGGCCATGTGCACCGAAGGGGCGCCCATCAGCAGCAGGGCCGCAGGCAGCAGCGCCTGCCAGCGCCCCAGCCAGTGGCGCAGCAGCAGATACAGCCCGCCCGCCGCGCAGGCCAGCGACAGCAGGTGGTGCAGGTAGAAGGGGAAAGGGTTCAGGCCGAAAAGTGCGTAGTTGACCTGGTACATGAACAGGTTCCAAGGCGCCACCTGGTTGCCCGATGCCACCCGCGTTACCTGCGGATCGAAGAACAACGACCAGGGGCTGTACATGCTGACGTTGAACAGATGTAGGCCATCGTCCCAGCGCCAGTAGCCCTGCAGGGCGCTGCCGTGCAGCACGAAGGTCAGCAGGCACAAGGCACCCAGTGCTGCCAATTCTGCCCGCAAGGCTGATTTCATCGGACCCACCATACCGTCACCTGTACCCGGTTGCCGCAGGCATCAGCACACCCTGGCACTGCTTGCTGCCTGCTATCGGCAGCAGCAGGAACTGGTGCTGCTGCCCAGGCAAATGGCCAGGAGCTACAGCGCACAGCTCGGTGCTGGCGGTTTGGGCCGCCTGTGGACTGCTAAAACTCAGTGTGGCCTGGAAGCCTGCTCCCAGCATGTCTGGGCGCTGCATTAGGCTGGCGACGTCGGGGCGCTGCACGCTGGCTATCTCTACCCGGGGCACTTCGTCGAAGCCCGTGATGAGCAGCTTGCGACCCGGTCCGATGGTGGGCGTCCAGCCTGTCAGGCGCACCTGCCGGTCGACTACGGTGATCGCATCAATCGCACCACCCTGCGCATTGGCGATGTAAGGCAGCGGCCGCCGCAGTGGAATGGCGAAGGCCTGGTTGCCCAGCTGCGATTGCAGCGCCGCCTGCTGCTGTGCGGGTGGCAGGTCGCCCAAGGGCATGAGGCAGCGGCAGCCCTCTTGCCAGACGAGGATGCGGGCCCGCTCGGCGGCGCCGGCGGGCTCCTGACGCACCAACGCCGGTGTCGGGTGCGCCGTGGCGGGCGCGAGTCGCTGGCGCGCCACATGGGCGCCCATGGTCACTGCTGTCAGGTAGCCGGGCGAGTTGAACTCGGCGGGCAGCAGCACCTTGCCTGCCGGAGGCTGAAGTACAAAGCCGTAGTGTGCATCGAACATCGCCTCGATCGGGCGGTCATGCTGGCGCTGCACCCAGGCCTGGTGCGCAGCCGCCGCGGTGAAGACAAGCAATGCCGCCACGTGCCAGCGTGCCAGGTACCTGGGCCAGGGCAGGCACCACAGCACGCACAGCGACACCCAGGGAACCCAAAGGATGCGCGCGTGCAGCATCCATTCAAAACCGGGGCGCGCCACAAACAGCAGCGGAAACACCACCACCGTGGCCGCCGCCGCCATGCCCAGCGCAGCCCGCATGCGCAACTGTGTCGGCTGGGCTGCCAGGCTGGCCACCGCGCAGGCCAGGCACAGGGTTGCAGCGACGAGGCCCGGTGCTCCGGCACCCAGCAGCCCCCCGGTGAGCATGCGGGCCATGGTGGTGAGCACCCCGGGCATGTCGTCCCAGCCCGTCAACGCACTGCTGTGGTAACCGCCCGCGCCCTCGAACACCTGGATACGCACCACCGCATAACCCAACGCCACCGCCACACTGGGCAGGGCATAGCCCCAGCGCGCCAGCCATCCGGGGGGCGAGCCCGCAGGCAGCGGCACGAACAGTGTCAGTGCGATCCAGGGGACATAGACCTCCTTGCACAGCGTGGACAGCAGGTAGAACGCTGCGGCCAGCAGCGCCCAGCGCCATTGGCCTAGGCGTACCGCGCGGACGTACGCCCACAGCCCCAGGCAGGCGAACGTCAGGCCGTCGATGTAGTGCCCGACCATCAACTGCTGCGCCATGTGGAAAGCCGGTGCGCCTAGAGTCAGCAGGGCGGCGGGCAGCAGTGCTCTCCAGGGGCTGAGCCACTGGCACAGCAGCAGGTACAGCGCGAGCGCGGCGGCCGCCAGCGATAGCAGGTGATGCAGATAAAAGAGCTGCGGCCGCAGGCCGAAGAGGGATGAGTTGAGTTGGTAGATGAACAGGTTCCAAGGTGCCAGCTGGTTGCCCGACACCGCGCGCGTCACCTCGGGGTCCAGGAACACCGACCAGGGGGGGTACTGTGTCACATTGAAGAGGTGCGTGCCATCATCCCAGCGCCAGCCGGCTTGCAGGGCGCTGCCATGCAGCACCAGCACCAGGGCGCAGAGCAGGGCCATCGAAAGTAAGCCCGTGCGCCACGCCAGTCGGGGCGGGGTCAGAGAGGTACTCATCGGAACGTGAAGCTCCGATGGCCGACAAAGCTGAAAGCGGGCACCAGCACCACCACCAGCGCAATGCCCAGCGCATAGTGCCCGCCATCGCGCTCCACCAGCCAGGCGATACCCATGCTCATCAGGCCTGCCGTCCCGGCCACCAGCGCAAAGCGCCCGGCCGTGGCCATGCCCAGGCGCGCGCCAAAGCTCCAGCGCGTGTTGGCCACATAGGACAGCAGCGTGGCCACCACGAAGGCCACGCCATTGGCCAGCGGCGCTCGGGCGCCCAGCCACTCAATCAGCAGAGTTGCCACGCACACATGCGTGAGCGTGGACAGCACCCCCACCAAGGCAAAGCCGAGGGCAGAGCGACGCATGCTGGTCAAGAGGAACGACCCATTACCGCGATCACCGACGTGCCGAACGGTAGACCCATGCGCGCCACCAGCGGGCGCTCAGCCGCGAACAGGGTGCGCAAGGTGGCGTTGAGCCATGGTGCGGGCAGTGCCGTGTCGGCATCACCGCCGGTGCGCCCCGTCAACTTGCCGATCAGGCGGGCCAGCGCGATCAGCGGGAACAGCACGGTATTGAAGTAGCCCGCGCGGTGCACCACCAGCCCGGCCTCCGTGGCCTTGGCGCGCAGCCGACCGGCTGTGTAGCGCCGGTGGTGGTGGTGGTCCACGTCGTGGTCCGACCACAGCCATTGGTACGCAGGCACGGTGAGA
Source organism: Acidovorax sp. (assembly GCF_034519795.1). GTDB lineage: Bacteria > Pseudomonadota > Gammaproteobacteria > Burkholderiales > Burkholderiaceae_C > Acidovorax. Next base: position 642,707 of record NZ_JAXHOB010000012.1, on the reverse strand, counting down.
AGCAGTCGCCCCCCAGGCTTGAGCAGCCTGGCCACGCGAGCCAGCGCAGCGTCGTCGTGCTCGACGTGCTCCAGCACGTCGAGCAGGCAGACCAGGTCGAAGCTGCCATCGGCAAACGGCACGGGCTCAGGTAGTCCGCCAGCCTCTACGGGGCACAGGCCCAGGCTGGCAGCAGCGGCACGTGCATCGGGCGAGTATTCCATTGCGCTTAGGCTACCGTGGCGCGCCAGCATGGCCAGGTTGCCGCCAGGGCCGCAGCCTATCTCCAGCACGCTGGGTTGGGCGGCCGGAAAGTCCAGGCCGTCGATGACGGAAGAAAGGATGTCGCGCCGTGCTGCAAACCACCAGTGGGTCTGCTGCACTGCGGCCATCTGGGCAAGCAGTTCAGGGCGCATGGTGATTATTGGGTGGTTCGTGTGGCGCTGTCGGTCGCGCGGGTGGCGTATGTTGCGGTGGTTCGGCAGGCTCGCGCACCAGGTAGATCGGTCGCCCCTTGGACTCCATGTACACCCGTCCCAGGTACTCCCCCAGCACGCCCAGGCCAATCAGCTGCAGCCCGCCCAGGAACAGCACCACCGTGATCAGCGAGGCATAGCCCGGCGCGTCGCGCCCGAACAGCACCACCTGGCCCACGATGACCAGGCCATAGGCAAACGCCAGCAGCGCCACCGCCAGGCCCAGGTAGGTCCAGATGCGCAGCGGCACGGTCGAGAACGAGGTCACCCCCTCCACCGCCAGGTTCCACAGGCCCCAGCCCGAGAATTTGGTGTTGCCGGCCGCGCGCACCGGCCGGGTGTAGGGAATCGTCGCCTGGCGAAACCCCACCCAGGCGAACAGCCCCTTCATGAAGCGGCGCCGCTCGGGCAGGCGCTTGAGCGCATCCACCACCTGGCGGTCCATCAGCCGAAAATCGCCCACATTGGGCGGTATCTGCGAGTCGGAAATGCGGTTGTGCAGCCGGTAGAACCACTCCGAAGTCTTGCGCTTGAGCACATGGTCGGCGCTGCGGTCGGTGCGCTGCGCCAGCACCACGTCAAAACCCTGCTGCCACAGCCGCACCATCTCCAGGATCAGCTCGGGCGGGTCCTGCAGGTCCGCATCGATCGGCACCACCGCCGCACCCAGCGCATGGTCGATGCCTGCGGTCAGCGCCGCCTCCTTGCCGAAGTTGCGCGACAGGTCGATCACCCGCAGGCCCGGCACCGTGGCGCCCAGCGCCTGCAGCCGCGCCAGCGTGCCATCGCGGCTGCCATCGTTCACGCACACGATCTCGAACGCCAACCCGGTCTGCGCCAGCACCGGCAGCAGCTGCGCAAAAAAGAGGTCCAGCGTGGCCTCTTCGTTGAACATGGGGCAGACCACCGAGAGCAGGGCGGGCGCGGTGGTGCCATGGCCAGTGCGGTGGCTGGTGGCTGGCGGGGAGAAGGGTGCGGTTTCGTTCAAAGGACTGTGTGGTGGTTGGCCGCTGGTCTGCGCGCATGCGCAGGGCGTCGAAGATACTACATGCCCGCGTGCATGCACCCCATTCACAGTCCACCATCGGCCCCGGCGTGTGCCCCGAAGCACACGCCGGGGCGCCCCACCGAGTGCGCGGCCGGCTCGGGCAGAGCATTTCAACCCCGGGAGAACAGCGGAATGCCCCTGCATGAATGCACTGGTGGTTGTTTTTCCACTTTTGCGCGCAACCGGTCCAAATTCGCGGGGCTGCGCGAAGACCCCGCGCATGGCCACCTGCAGTGGACCGAACTCACCAGGCCTGCGCAGGCGCGGGGTTTCATCATCCAGCGGCACTCACCCCACCGGGCGTAGCGCCCCACGCGCGGCACCGTGCCGCCTCAGATCGATTCATCGTTGTGCTGCGCCCATACCGGCGCCGCCGCTTCATGCGACTCGACCCCGCGAAAGAACGCATCGCCCAGCAGCTGGTAGTCGGCCGTGCCCGGCCCCTGCCAGCCCATGAACTTGGGCCGGTGCACGGCAAAGCCGGCGGGCGATTGCGCGTTGCGGTAGGGCACCGCCATGGTGAGCGTGGTGGGCGGCCGGGCGTACGAGCGCACCAGCACGATCAAGGCATCCGTGCGGCCCGAGGGCAGGGTGATGAAACCGTCGTACAGGGCGTGTCATCACCCATTTCGCCCCCGCGCTGGCCCCGGCATGCGGATGGATGCGCGAAGCGCGGCGCAGCCCATAGTGGAATATGGGCAAGACGAGCGACAAAGCAGACGCCGCATGCCGGGGCCAGCCCGAAGGGAAAGCCTGCAGCGCGGCGCATTGCGGCGTTGCCCTTCGCTTGCGTAGCCGTGCTACGCGGCACTCAGGGCGCCTTGCACTGCACCGCGCTGCAGGCCTTCGCGGGGGTGAAATGGGCGATGACACGCCCTTGCCGCTCGCTCCGCCTGGCCCGGGTTCTGGTCCAGGTACTCCTGCGCCTGGGCTACGCCATCTTCCAGCTGGTCGGCCGCAAAGCGCAGCATGTTGCGCCCATAGGCCGCCGATTCCTGGGCCAGCATGGGGGTCAGGGGCTCGCCCTCGGCCACGCACCAGATGCCGTGCGCGGCAAAGAAGCCTGCGAGTTCGATGGCGCGTTCCATGGCGGATCCCTTGAGTCTCAATGGGCAGATCGCGGCATTCTGCATGAGGCGGGTGGGGCGTGGCCAGCCAGGCATCCTGTCCCCCTCTCGCACTTGTTATTGACCAATCGTTCCAATATGGCTATACTCGCCCCATGGCAAGACCCCGACAGTTCGATCCGCAGCAAGCGCTGGACGCGGCCGTTGGCGTGTTCCGCGAGCACGGCTATGCGGCCGCCTCGGCCGAGATGCTGACCGAGGCTATGCAGATCGGCAAGCAGAGCCTGTACAACACCTTTGGTGGCAAGTGGCCGCTGTACTGCGCGGCACTGGAGCGCTATGCGGCGGGCGAGACGCAGAGCCACATCGCAGCGCTGCAGCAAGGCGCCACCGCCTGGGCCGGCATCGAGCGCATGCTCAAGCGCGTGGTGGCCGAGGCCCACAGCCCCTGCCTGGGCGTGGGCTCGGTCAGCGAGTTCGGCGGTGCCCAGCACGAGCTGGTGGCCATACGCGCCGTGGCCGCCAAGGTTTTGCAGACGGCCTTGGTCACGCGCATCCGCGAGGCGCAGGCCGCAGGCGACGTGGCGGCCGATGTGGACCCCGGCCATGCGGCCAGCTTTGTGCTGGCCCAGGTGGCGGCCCTGCGCATCGCCGCGCGCGGTGGAGCGCCAGACGCAGAGCTGCGTGCCATGGCACGCCTTGCACTTCGGGCTCTGGGCTGAGTCCTTTTTTTTGGTTTGTTTTGGAACGTTTGTTCAATTAAAGGAGTGAAACCATGGACAGCAATGCAGTAGCAGTAACAGCAGTGGAGACGGCGCGGCCCGGTACAGCGCAGGGTTGGGATGCCGTGGGTGCGGCCGATGCCGCACAGCGGCAGCCCAACGCAACCGGTGGCCGTGGTGTGGCGCTGGTCTTCGGTGGCTCGCGCGGCATCGGCGCGGCAATTGCCGGCCGGCTGGCGCACGATGGTTACGACGTGGCCATCACGTATGTCTCGCGGCCCGACAGCGCCGATGGCGTGGTGGCCGCGGTCGAGCAGGCAGGCCGGCGTGGCCTCGCCATCCAGGCCGACAGCGCCGACCCGGCGGCGATCCGCGCCGCAGTGGATGCCGCAGTGCAGCGGCTCGGGCCGCTGAGCGCGGTGGTTGTCAACGCAGGCATCCTGCGCGCAGCGCCCATCGGCTCTGTGGCGCTGGACGACCTGAACGCCATGCTCGATGTGAATGTGCGCGGCGTATTCCTGGCCATCCAGGCTGCCGTGGCGCAGATGCACGACGGCGGGCGCGTCATCACCATCGGCAGCAACACCGCCATACGCACCGGCTCGGCGGGCAGCAGCGTCTACGCCATGACCAAGGCCGCCGTGGCCGCCCTGGTCAAGGGCGTGGCGCTGGACCTGGCGCCCCGGCGCATCACCGTCAACAACGTGCAGCCCGGCCCGACCGAGACCGACATGACCGCACCCATGGCCTCGTGGCTCAAGGACGTGATCCCCCTCAAACGCATGGCCGAGCCCAGCGAGATCGCGGCCCTGGTGTCGTACCTGGCCAGCCCGGAGGCGGGGTTTGTGACGGGCGCCAGCATGACCATCGACGGGGGCTTTGTGCTGTAGCGCGGTGCGTGATGCAGACCAGGAAGAGGGCGGGCCGAACCTGCCTGGCCATGGCTATGATGGGCCGGCCCCGTCGCACCGGCCTGCCATCGCAGGCCGTGGTGATCCAATGCCCCTCGCTCTTGTCTTCATGACCAACCCGACATCCTTCTTCTTCACGCGCGTGCCATCCGCCGCGCGGTCTTGCCCCGCGCCAGATTCCGTTCGCTGCAGCGCTGTTCCACGCACCGCAGCAGCCCTTGCCGCCCTGGTGCTGGCGATGATCACCAGCGCACAGGCCAAGGAGCCCATCGGCCCCGAGGCCGACAAGGCACTGGCCGCTTTGCAGCAACTGGCAAAGCAGGGCGCACTGCCCAGTGTGCAAGTGCTACCCGCCCAGGGCATCGTGCGCATCCAGGGCGCCTCGTTCGCCCGCAACAGCCACTGCCTGCCGGCCGCCGTGCAGCAGGAACTGGCCGCGCGCGTGGCGCCGGTGCTGGAGGCCGCACTCCAGGCCGACGAGCGCCTGTCGCTCAAGGTCATCGGCTACAGCGACGTATATGCCCCCGGCGGCCCGCCCCCCACGGTGGACGCCGATTGCCTGTCGATCAACGCCGACGAGGCCCTGTCCGCCCGCCGCGCCAGCCGCGTGGCCCGCGCCGCAGCAGCCCGGGCCGAGAGGGATGGGAGGGTGGACGCGTGGGTTATGGCTCCGACAACAACAGCCTGCTGGTCGAGGCCGAGCCGCAGTCGCCGCGCAATCGGCGGGTGGATATTGTGCTGGTGCGGGAGCCGGTGTACTGAGGGCTGTCCCGGTAGCCGTTCTCCTTGGGGCAGTTGACCGTCTGCAGCAAGCAGTTCTTTCGATGACGGCCAATCTCGGGATGGCCCGGCGCTGCACCGTTGGCTGCATGGCGCTTTGTTGAGACCCAACAGGGACCCACCCATTGAAACTGGGCGAGGATCATCGAACTGGGACGTGACAGGTGCCCGTAGCGCCGGTTGGACGCTCTCCCATACATTCAATTACAAAATGACTGGGCACCTCTCAAAACCCTGCCCGCCGCATTTGGCTCCTCATACAAATCAATGACTTGGCGGTCTCAAATCCGAAGCGCAACACTGCTGCTTGATTGAAACGGTTTGAGAGTCAGTGAATGGTAGCGCCTTGGCGCTGCGCAATGGCCTGCATGAACTGCTGAAACGCCTGGTACGGAGACTTCCATCCGAGCGTCTCGCGCGGCCTGTTGTTCATCAGGTCAGCAATCGAATCCAGCGCATCCTGATCGTGCACGCTCAGGTCCGTCCCCTTAGGCAGAAACTGGCGCAGCAAGCCATTGGTGTTCTCGCAGCTACCTCGCTGCCAGGGACTGTGCGGATCACAGAAGTACACCCGCACCCCCGTGGCCTTCGCCAGTTCCCGATGGCGGGCCATCTCCTTGCCCTGGTCGTAGGTGAGCGTCTGGCGCATGGGCTGGGCTACCTGGTTGAGCTTGGCCGTGAAGGCCGCCAGGGCACTCTGGGCCGTTGCATCAGGCATCTTGCACAGCAGCACCAGGCGCGTGCTGCGCTCCACCAGCACACCCACGGCAGACTGGTTGTTGGCGCCCTTGATCAAGTCCCCCTCCCAATGGCCCGGCATCAGCCGGTCATCGACCTCGGGAGGGCGCACATGGATGCTGACCATCTCGGGAATCTGACCTCTGCGATCCTGACCTGCTGAACGAGGCCGGCGGCCACTGCGCCCCTGGCGCAGTAAGGCAATCAACTGCTTCTTGAGTTCTCCACGGGGATAGGCATAGATGGCGTTGTAGATTGTCTCGTGAGACACATGCTGGCTGGAGTCCTCGGGGTGCATGCCCTGCAGTGTGCGGGCAATCTGCTGGGGCGACCAACGCCACAGCAAAAGATCGCAGACCACGCGCCACAGCGAGCCATGCGGGTGCAGCTTGGGCAAAGGCCGAGAGGCAATGCGGCGGGCCTCACAGGCCGCCTGGGCGGGCTTGAAGGCATAGCCATCAGAGGTCGAACCATTGCGGGAAAGCTCACGGCAAATGGTGCTGGGGCTGCGCCCGAGCAGGTGAGCAATGGATCGTTGGCTATAGCCCTGCTGCAAAAGAGAAGCCACAGTCAGTCGATCTTCTGGCTGCAAGTGCGTGTATCGTGAAGTCATCTGTGCAAATTACCTGGGGTTCAGGTGTTGCACTTCAAGTTTGAGACCGCCGTGCAAATTACCTGGGGTTCAGGTGTTGCACTTCAAGTTTGAGACCGCCCTTACAACACCGAAATTTGAATTTTCGGGGGTTTGGAGAGGTCCCCGACTGATGGGGCATATGTCCATTGATGGCTCGCGTCGAATACTTTGTTAGAGTGTTGGGACTAAAAGTCGAACGAATTTTCGATTCGATATGAAACATCGAGGGAGGATGGATATGCGCTCTTGGGCCGCCAGGATAATTTTCGTTTGTGTGCTGGTATTTTCCGGTAGCTCCTATGCCCAATACGCATATTACAGTATATGTGTTGAGGCTGCCCCTCAGGGTTGGGCAAGCTGCCGACTAAAACCTGATGGTTTTGATGGTTGGGTTTATGGGTCTGGGTATGGAATCGCTCCTACTGAGAGGATCGACAATCGCTATGGATATCCGACCCTTGAGAAGGCTGTGCATGAGACAATGAATTATCTCATATATACAAATCCCAATTATTCAACCATGTGCGCCGTCTCACATGAGGTAGGTGAGACGAAGATTGTGGGGCGCGAGTAAGCACGCGGCAATCCCATATTGACCATAGCCGGCCTGCCGGCTATCGATCAGGGGCTCGCAGCTTGCCAACGATGCGGCAGCAATTCTTGCACCCGGCTGGCCCTGTGCGTGGGCAGCCGCGTCAGCACATCCTTGAGGTAGGCATAGGGGTCATGCCCATTCATGCGGGCCGACTGCACCAGGCTCATCACCGCCGCCGCCCGCTGGCCCGCGCGCAAGCTGCCGGCGAACAGCCAGTTGCTCCTGCCAATGGCGATCGGCCGGATCTGGTTCTCGATCCAGTTGTTGTCCACCGGCAATTGCCCGTCATCGACGAAGCGCGTCAGCGCAGTCCAGCGCCGCAGGCTGTAGTCCAGCGCTCTGGCCGTCGCTGAGCTGTCCGGCAGCTTTTGCCGCTGCAGCGCCATCCATTCGTGCAGCGCATCGAGCACCGGCTTGGTGTGTTGCTGGCGGATGCCCTGGCGCTGATCGGCGTTGAGGTCTTTGACCTCGCGCTCTATGTCGTAGACCTTGGCGAGCTGCTCCAGTGCGAAGCCTGCGATCTGGCTTTTGTTCGCCGCATGCAGGTCAAAGAATTTGCGCCGCGCGTGCGCCAGGCAACCGACTTCCGTGATGCCCTGCGCAAAGCCCGCTTTGTACCCAGCAAAGTCGTCACAGATCAGCGCGCCCCTCCACTCGCCCAGGAAGTTGCGCGCATGTTCACCGGCCCTGGACTCGCAGAAGTCGTACACAACGGCCTTGATGTCCTGGAAGGCTCCCGGTGCGTAGGCCCACAGGTAGGCGCGGTGGGTCGCACCCTTGCCGGGCTTGAGCATCTGCACCGGCGTCTCGTCGGCGTGCAGTACGCGCTGGCCCAGTATCTCGGCTTTGAGCGCATCCACCAGCGGCTGCAACCGCACGCCGCAGGTGCCCACCCATTGCGCCAGGGTGGAACGGGCAATGACCAGACCGGCGCGCGCAAAGATGGTTTCCTGGCGGTACAGGGGCAGGTGGTCGGCGTACTTGGCGACCAGCACCTGGGCCAGCAGGCCCGTGGTGGGGATGCCCTTGTCGATCACATGCGCTGCAACTGGAGCCTGGGCGATGGTCTCGCACTGGGCGCAGGCCCACTTGCCACGAACGTGGCGCTCCACCGTGAACACACCGGGCACATAGTCGAGCTTCTCGGCCACGTCTTCTCCGATGCGCTGCATCAGGCAACCGCACTGGCAGGTGCTCGACTCGGGCTCGTGCCTGATCTCGCGGCGCGGCAGATGGGCCGGCAGCGGCTGGCGCTTGGGTTGCTGCCTGGCCTCTGGGGCGGGCGCCGCAGGCGGCTGCAGTTGCTCGATCTCGTGGGCGACTGCCGCCAGGTCGGCCTCGATCTCGTCTTCGAGCAGGCTGCGCTGCTGGGCATTGAAGCGCTCGGACTGCGCGGCGAACTTCATGCGCTTGAGCAGCGCGTTCTCGTGGGCGAGCTTGGCGTTGAGCGCCTGGCTGTGGCGCAGCTCGGTGAGCAGGCGCGCGGTCATCTCGCGCAATTGCTCGGTGCTCAGATCATCCAGGGATTGCGGCTGCATCAACATGGCAGGCAGTGTGCCCAGGATGGCGCTGCGCTGTCATGCGCAGATCCACCGATTGCACGCCAGCTTCAGACCACGGTGATGATGCCGGCGCTTCCCATGCGCTGCCAGGGCAGACCCAGGACCAGGGCCTGGAGCTGATCGGACTCCAACTGCCACTGTTCATCGCCTGGTGCCGGCCAGACGAACTTGCCCCGGTGCAGGCGGCGAGCCGCCAGCCAGATGCCGATGCCGTCGTGCACCAGCACCTTGATGCGGTTGGCGCGCTTGTTGGCGAACAGATAGGCGTGGTGGGGGTGGGCGGCACCGAACACGGTGACCACCCGGGCCAGCGCCGTGTCGGTGCCGGCGCGCATGTCCAGCGGGGCAGTGGCAAGCCAGGCGGCCTCGATGCGGATCATTGCCGCAGCACCTGCAACAAGCCCTGCAATGCGCGGGAGCACTCGGCAGCAGCGCCCACGGGCCAGTTGACCGTCACGAGGGTGCCGTGATGGCAGCACTCGATGCGGATGTCTGATGAGGTAGCGGCCGATGCAGCACTGGTGGGGGCCGCATGTGCACCCGCTGCCTGGGGACCCATCACTGGCGAACCCAGTGTCATGGCGATGAAGGCGGGTACGGGGTTGGCAAGCACCGGATGGGCCTGATGTGCTGGGGCGCAAACAGGCTGTGGATTGACCATGGGCTCAGCCGCTGCATCGTCGCAGTGCGCGGCGATGCCACACGCAACAGCATGCGCCGTATCGCAGGCGCTCGGGTGCAGGCCCTGACGGTGCTCCTTGAGCCAGCGATGCAGCACGTTGGCATTCATGCCGTGTTCACGCGCCGTGGCGGCAATCGATGCGCCGGGCTGCTGGCACGCGGCGATCAGTTCAGCCTTGAATTGCGCGCTGTAGACCCGGCGAGTGCGGGGGGCACGGGAGTGCGAATCGGGAATCTCTTGAGACATGGTGTGCACGATGGTTTACGTGGACACGATGGTGCTTGCAATTGCTCGTCCAGGGTAGATGGGTTGGCCGGACGGATACGGGCGCGATGATTTTGAGGATTCTAGACAAAAAATCAGAACCGAGACGACGCTGAGGATTACGCGAGGATATAAATCTGATAATGGGTGTCAGAACATTTCCACTGGCAGCTACATAGTCTATGGAACCTCAGGCCCCCAATGCAAGGGTGTCGCGCCATTCAGCGTGTGGCTTTGGGATATAAAAAGCTACGCTTGCTATACGCCTGTGGAGAAAGTACCTGCTCCGGGCGATACCTGTTCACGAAGCGCCATGCATGGTGGTCCAATCTTTGCCCCCACGCGCGAGAAAATCAAATTTGCCCAGGATCTCTCCGACAGCGGCCCGATGCCCTTGGAGTTCCGTCGCATGTACCGGAGCCACAGGGCCCGTGACAAATCCATCTGGTTCAATGAGTATTTCCAGTCCTCCCCTGGTCATTTGGGTGATGGGTGGCTGCACAACCACGAAATCTACTTGGCCGTGGCCAAGCGCCCCGAAGGTGTAGTGGGTGTCCTCGACCAAGTGCGCGTGCAGATGGGAGATGGCACATTCCACTACTTCTATCGCAAGCCAGCCGACCTTGGCTATACCGCTCGCAGTTCGACCCAAAGCCTGACGAAAGTCTCGAGCTCGCCCGTTGCGTGGGTTCTGACGGATGGCAAGAGCGATGTGAAATACTCGTTCGATAGTGAGGGGCGCCTCATCGAGCAATCCTCCCGGAATGGCTGGCGACTGACTTACGCCTACAGCGGCGGAAAGCTCAGCTTGGTTCAAAACCAGTTTGGCCGAAGCTTGCAGCTCAGTTATAGCGCCGGCAAGTTGTCAGGCGTCTCCACGTCCGATCAGCGCAGCGTGGCCTTCAGCTACACCAATGGAATCTTGACCGGGGTGCTGCAGGCCGATGGCACCAGCATTCAGTATACGTATGCATCCCCGGGCGCCGGCATTCCTGCATTGCTGACGGGCATCGTGGACGAAAACGGAGTGGCGTTTGCTTCCTACACCTACGATGCCGAGGGCTGGGCTACCTCTACGGAGAAGGCAGGAGGGGTGGAACGATATTCTGTTCCCAGCAAAACACAGGTTATAGACCCCCTCGGCACCTCCAGAAGCTATAGCCACAAGATCTACAACAACGAGCTGGTCTTTCAAGGGGCGTCCCAACCACCTGCGTCGGCTGGCGAGGCGCCTATCTACACTGGGTCCATCAATGCAACGTCCGGTCTGGTCGATTTCTATTACGACCAGAGGTACCAGCAGACCACCTACACATGGGATGTCGCGCGGCGCCTGCCCTTGACGGTCACAGAAGCGGTGGGCAAGCCTGAATCCCGCACCACCAGCACAACCTGGCACGCCCAGTGGCGTCTGCCGGTTATCGTGACTGAACCTGGACGCACCACCAGCTACACCTACGACACGTCCGGCAATGTGCTGACCCAGACCATCACCGACACAGGCTCGGGCGGCACGGCGCGCACTACCACCCGGTCTTACAACGCAGCTGGATTGGTGGCTACCGAAGCCTCTCCAAACGGCGCGGTTACCAGCTATTCCTATGATGCGCTGGGAAATCTCACCCAAAGCACCAACGCCCTGGGCCATGTAGACACCTATACCCATGACGGCGCGGGTCGCGTGCTCACGCACACGGCACCCAGTGGCTTGGTGGTGAGCTACACCTACGATGCTGCAGGTCGCATGCGCACCAGCAATCGTGGCGGGCAAGGCACCACGCTGACCTACCGACCTACCGACCCAGCGGTCAAGTGGCCACCGCCACGCTCCCGCATGGCCATGTCATCACCTACACCTACGATGCTGCGCAACGCCTGACGGGCTGGAGCGACAACCGCGGCAACACGGGCACCTATGTGCTCGACAACATGGGCAACCGCACAAGCGAAGAGGTGCGCAACAGCCAAGGCCAATTGGCCTGGCAACTGGCCCGAAGCATCAACAGCCTGAACCGCGTGGCAAGCACCAGCGCCGGTGGCCAGAGCATTACCTATGCGTACGATTACAACGGCGACCCGGCAGGCGAGACAAACGGCCTGAGTCAGAGCACCACCCAAAGCCGTGATGCCCTGCGCCGCGTCAAGAGCATCACCAACGCCGAGAACGCCACCGCCAGCCTGACTTACAACGCACTCGACGGCGTCACCTCCGTCACCGACCCCAAAAGCGTCACCACCACCTACACCCGCGACGCCCTGGGCAACGCCACCAGCGAATCCAGCCCCGACAGCGGCAGCGAAACCACCCAATACGACGCCCTGGGCCTGCCCAGTAGCATCACCAACGCCCTGGGCCAAGCCACCACCATCACCCGTGACCTGCTGGGCCGCCCCACGTCGATCACGCACCCCGGTGGCACCACCACCCTGCGCTACGACCAGACCTCCACCAGCAAGGGCTACCTGAGCGAGATTGAAGACGCCAGCGGCCTGACCACCTACGAGCGCGACGTGCATGGCCGGGTGACGAGCCAGACCCAGAAGCTCATCAACAACGACACCCGCACCCTGGCCTACAGCTACCACGCCACCACAGGCCTGTTGGCCAGCACCACTTACCCCGGTGGCCAAGTCCTGCAAAACGTCTACGACGCCACCGGCCAGCTCACTGGACTGACCTGGGCCGGCCAGCCATTGGTCAGCGGCATCACCTGGAGCCCCCTGGGCCAGCCCACCGGCTGGAGCTGGAACCTGCCCGGCGCATCGGCCGCCATCCCGGCCACCCGCACGTACAACACTGCAGGCCAACTCACCGCCACCGAGTTCAGCAGCTACACCTACGACGCCGCAGGCCGCATTACCAGCCTCACGCAATCGCTGATGCAGCCCGCCAGCACCGACGCGCAAGCCAGCACGGTCACCCAGGCCCCCGCCACCTGGACAGTCACCTACAACCGTGCAGGCCGCATCACCGGCTTCACCAAACAGGTGGCAGCAGGCACCCCCGCCCACACCGTCACCTACGCCTACGACGCCAACGGCAACCGCACCACCAGCAGCCAACAGCGCGCAGGCACCACCACCAACCGCACCTACACCCTCACCGCCAACCGCCAGACCGGTTTCAGCCAAACGCAGACGGGTGCCAGCACCGCCAACACCAGCGTCACCTACCAGTACAACGCCGCCGGCGACCTGCTGAACGACGGCCTGCGCACGTTCCAATACGACAGCCAGGAACGCCTGGAAAAAGTCACCACCGGCACGGGAGTGGACGCCCCCAGCACCCAGTACGCCCACAACGCCCTGGGCCAGCGCGTGTTCAAGACCGAACCGCTGTTTGCCAGTGGTGGCGGATCCGGTGGAACCACCAGCGGCAAGAACCTCAACAACCTGCTGGCCGACCCCGAAGACCAGGAAGCCGAGCAAGACAAGGGCCTGATCCAGACCGCCTACGAATTCTTCACCCGCCTGTGGAGCCCCGGCAGCAGCGACGCGCAGAAACTCGGTTATGCATATGTCTACGGCCAGGACGGCACCCTGCTGGGCGAATACGGCATGGGCGGCAGCAACAGCAGCGGCACCACCCAGTACATCTACCTGCCCACGGCCAACGGCCCCATGCCCATTGCCGCCATCGTCAATGGGGTCGCCTATGCCGTACACAGCGACCACCTGAACACCCCGCGCAAGCTGACCCAGCCCGACGGCCAGGTGGCCTGGCAATGGGCATACAGCGCGTTTGGGGATGAGCAGCCCACCCTGGGCTCCAAGCGCTTCACCAACGAAACCACCAACCCCACCACGGGCACCACCACGATCCCCGAGGTGACCTTCAACCTGCGCTACCCGGGCCAGTACTACGACAAAGAAAGCAACCTGCACTACAACTACTTCCGCAGCTACAGTGCGGAGCGGGGGCGGTATACGCAGGCGGACCCGATTGGGTTGGAGGGTGGGTTCAATCGGTTTGGGTATGTGGAGGGCAATGGACTGCAGTATGCTGATCCTTTTGGACTGAAACCAGGTGACATATTCCCTTCCCCAGATGCGGCCGCTCAAGATGCTGGCAATTATTCGCGTGGGCTAAATCCTCAATTTATAGAGTATGGAGGATGGGTTTATCCAGATAAAGGTGGTTATACATATAACCTCACAAAGGGAAATCCTGGAGGCATCCCAAAGGGCGAGATGGACAAATTGCGACTGCAATGTCCGGTTCCTCCGGTAAGCTCATGGCACACTCATCCCGATCCAGGAAATACAAATCCAGATATGAATGACTTCAGTTCGGGTGATAAGGATTTTGGAAATTACTATCGCGTGCCTGTTTATTTGAAGACTCCTATGGGGTCGACTCTGGTCTATGATCCTGCAACGGGAAAGGTTCGTCGCTTAAAATGAAATCCTTTAGAATTTTTGTTTGGCTGCTATTGTTTTCGCCGGCGTATGCATGGGCGACGCGAGATCTTCAGTCTTTGGAGGCGTTTGATAAAGCCTCTTTGTCTGTGAAGGCGGTTTATTTTAATAAATCCACAAAGCAGCCATATGCAGTAATAAGAGATCCTGGTGGCTATGTCCATCGAGTCTACAGAGGTGACTATCTGGGGAAAAATTTCGGCCGAGTAGTTGAAATTTCCAGGCATAGAGGTGTCCGCGTGATTGAGGCTGTTCAGGGGGGGCGGGGAATGGGTGCAGAGCGAAAGTTGGATTTCTTTCGAAAGTAAATAACGCCGTGCTTACTGAAGGAAAATTGGAATCAAATGAAGATATATTTCAAAAATAATCAGTAATTGGTGTGGATGGCAACCGTTTCATCAACGAAACGACTACCCCACCACGGGCACCACCACCATCCCCGAGGTGACCTTCAACCTGCGCTACCCGGGGCAGTACTACGACAAGGAGAGCGACCCTGGATGCGGCAGTTGAATGCGCCCGAGGGTGCCGTGATCGGCGTGCCAGGCAAGGCGTGAGGACGCGGCGCACTGTTGTGCGCAAGGACGAACAACGCAGCATGGTGCGGCGAGCGCGGTGCCATCGGGTGCATAGCGCCACTGTCAATCGCCCAACCGGGGTGCTCAAATGCCCGACACACGGCTTGCGCCAACGAGGTCGCTGGAGGACACTGGCGCGGTCAACTGCCGGATCCAGGGTGGGGCACTACAACTACTTCCGCAGCTACAGTGCGGAGCGGGGGCGGTATACGCAGGCGGATCCGATTGGGCTGGATGGTGGGTTCAATCGGTTTGGGTATGTGGAGGGCAACCCATTGAGAAACGCGGATCCGACAGGGCTGTGGACTTTTCAGGTCGGGGTTTCTCTTACGGGCTCTGGTATTCCGGCGCCGTTTGGGTTAGGGGTATACGGTCAAGTAGGTGTAGGTTTTGCAATCGATGGAAACGGCAACATGGCCGGCTATTGGAATTACGGTGGCGGCGGCGCTCTGGGGACTACAGGCGCCGTTGTTGGGGTTCAGGGCATTTGGTCAAATGGGGATACGGTGTGCGACTTGCGAGGAGATGCGACTAACTTTGGTCTCAATGCTGCAGGAGGCTGGGGAGGTACAGTGGACACGTTCGGGGGGAGTGGATCAAGAGGTCAGCCGGTAGGGGGTGTTGGTGTCACAGTCGGCGGTGGGGCCGGTGTTTCAGGATATGGTGGAGTTTCGCGCACTGGTGTAACGTTGTTTGGCGATTCGCAGGACTGCACATGCCGGGCAAAGTAGGGTTGCAATGAAAAATTTTTTGCTTGCGATGATTAGTTTCGTGCTGCGCTATTCGGGCCCGGTGCTCGCCGTGTGCCACATCCAATTGTTCAAGCACTACTTTTCTCAAGGAAAAAAGGAGCCGGACTTGACCCACACCGTCATCCTGAATAATCACGGTGTTAATAGGTATATCACCGAGTGGCAGGATCAAATTCTCAATATTTCGATGGTTGTGGTCACGATTATGTTGGCTGTTTTCTTTTTCATGATAATTCTGCAGCTTCGGCGAGGGCGCTGATAATCTTTGGGGATTTTGCCTGCGCAAGTGTGATGGAGAGGCAAGACTTGCCTTTTGCCAAAAGGCGCTCCACTGGCTTTGACGACAAGATCGTGGCCATGTAAGCGCTTGGCATGACCGTGCGCGAGATCCAGGCCTTTCTGACAGAGCAGTACGGCGTGGATGCCTCAGCGCAATTCATCAGCTCGGTCACCGACGAGGTGATGGTTGAGGTCACTTCCTGGGGGTGAAGGGTCAGGTCTTGCCTTTTGCCCCCCAGACGACCAGATGATTGGCAATGAGCCTACAGCGCCTTTGGCAACGAACAGTCCACCCTGTGCTCCAAGCGCTTTCACCAACGAAACCACCAACCCCACCACGGGCACCACCACCATCACCCGAGGTGACCTTCAACCTGCGCTACCCGGGGCAGTACTACGACAAGGAGAGCGACCCTGGATGCGGTAGTTGAATGCGCTCGAGGGTGCCGTGATCGGCGCGCCAGGCAAGGCGTGAGGACGCGGCGCACCCTTGTGCGCAAGGAAGAGCAACGCAGCATGGCGCGGCGAGCGCGGTGCCATCGGGCGCATAGCGCCACTGTCAATCGCCCAACCGGGGTGCTCGCAGGCCCACCAGGTTGTTTGCCCCCGCAGCTAGGCTGGGTGACACTGGCGCGGTCAACTGCGCGCGCATCGGGTGCCTTCACCCTCAGCGGGCGCCATGTCCCCCCGCGTGGAACAGGCAACTATTTCACGAAACGGTGCCCGGGCGCAGGCGCTGGAGGCTCTGCCCGCCCAGGGGGTGCGCTACAACACCTGCATGATCCAAGCCAGCGACGATCGGCGCTGCAACCCAATCCACTGGACCCGTTGTTCTGCCAGGTGCCCCCATGACCCCTGCACACCACCGCCTCATCCCCTTGAGCGCAGCCATCGCCGAGTTTGGCCTGGAGGCCTTGTTCCATCGCGATGGCCGCTTCGATGCGATGCAAGACACGATGGTCCACCCGTTCGGTTCGCCCCATGCGGACGGCCCACTGATGGCCTTGGTGTTCGATGGCGACACCTGCCTGGACGAGCCCTTCGACGCCGTGGCTGCGGGCGCCAAGCGCCGCGGCCATAGGGACGGCTCCGCCACGTCCCTGGAGGAACTGCTGGAACGCGCCTGCACCGTGGTCGTCAACGGCGACCTGCAGGCACCGCGCATCGACACGCGTGGCTGCCAGGCGCTGTTTGTGTTTGGCAGCGTGCGCTGCGGTGCGTTCGAGTTCTGGCAGGGCCCAGTCCACTGAAACCGAGAAATCGGCTGTGCGCCGGGGTGGCGGGGATGCAGCGCAAGGCGCGGGCTGCGGCCAAGGCTGGCCGCCTTGGCAAGCCCGCAACGCCGCGATGCGCCCGCTGCAGACCCTCGCACGCACCGTTCCGGAGGCTCGAGTGGACCAGCCTGGATCACCGGCGACCTGTTGGCCTCGCGCGCCGTGCTGGCCACGGCCAACCATGACGACCCGGACCAGGGCCGACCACGAAGGCCGCAGCTATGCCTGCGTGCTGGGCAGCGTGCAGGCCCCGCGTGTGCAGACCTGGTTCATGCACCTGGGCCACCTGAACTGGCGCGAAGGCAGCGGTGCGGAACTGCGCGAAGACGAGGTATACGAAGGCCGCGAGCACCTGTGGAAGACCGACCCCGTCTGGCTGCGCAGCAACGGCATCGACAACGCCATGGGTGTGCCGGGGTGACCTCCCGCCGACCGGTCCCCGCCGACCGGTCCCCGCCGGCTTCGCCCGCCAGCGTATTGTCGGCAGGAGAGAGGCCGCCAAGCCCATCAACTGGCGGACTGCACCTTGTCGGGGACCAATGCGGCAGGGTCTGGCACGGGCGCATCCCCCGCCCGCACCCGCATCAACTTCCTGCGCACCATCTGAATATGGTTGCGCAGCGCATACAGCTCATCCGCATACGACAGCGGCACACTGATCTTTTCCACCTGGGCCTCCAGCGCGTCCAGGGCCCTGAGCATCTCGGGGTGGCCGGCGGGGTTGGTCTCCAGGGTGTCCTCGATCTCGCGCAGGCGGCCGTACCAGCGGAACACGCGCGAGCGCACGCGGAACTGGTACAGCGGCGGCACGATGCGCGACAGCGGCAGCAGTACGGCGATCCTCATCCAATGCACATGCACAGTTGCTTCGGTAAGGGCTACCAACGGTGCATATGGCCGATATGATGAGGGGGATAGAAGAGGGCGGATAGGGCGGAGCAAGGCGCTTCCAAACGCTACAGCATCCCCCGGAGGCGCTTTCGGTGCCCTGGCGCCAGTAAATTCTGATTTTGAAACAGTCGATGAAATTCAATACTGCCAAGCGCTCGCATCAATCCAACGCGGCGCTGCTTTTGCTGTCTGCGTTGTTGTCCGTTTCTGTTTTTGCCCAGACTCAGCCACCCGGCAAGAAAACGGTGACGGCCGTGCCAAAGCCTGCTGAGAAAGTGGCTGAGCCTGCGGCTCCGGTGGAGGCTCGCGCAGAAGCCCTGGTTGCGCCACCCGCAGACATGCCAAAGCCTTTTGCGCCGGTGTTTTTTGACCCCGCAGCCCCTGTGCTTCAATACGTTCAAAATGAACCCAGGAAGGTTTACGACTGGGTGGTGGAGCAACTGGTGTCGGTCCCTGGCAAGCCCGACAAATTTTCCAGCCTGGACGAACGCAACGCCTACGACGCTGCGCTTGCTGCTCGCATGGGAGGACTCGGAACTATTCCCATCATCGGCCGCTGCATTCTGGACTACAACATCGCCTATGAGACGTACGAAGTCAAAGCGCTTGCCGCGCCCGTGAAAAGCGATATCGACGGCTCCCATAGCAAGCCCGAGGCGCTGAATCTACGCCGGGTGACGCTGGGCAAGGCGAATGAAAAAACCGATTCGTACGAGGCCAGCAATGCATATGGCGCCATCACCAAGGTCTTGCGGAATACCCGTGACAACTATGCCCTGGTGCTCTCGGGAACCCCTGGCAATGAGCCTTCGTCGGCGTTGGCGCGGGGTGCCAGCTCTTCCGTGCTCTCGGGCTATCTGCACGACTTCTATTACTACCGGCAGTCCGTGAAGATGCCGAGGGATATGGCCCGGTCGCTGGAAAAGGACATTGGCTGCCTGTATGTCGCATCGCTCGCCGCGCCGTGGGTAGTCACGTACCAGGAGCGCACGAGTCCCACGCGCAGCGATCCGATCGACGAAACCGACAACTACTTCGCGCTTTACGGCAAGCTCGACATGGTCGCTGTTATCAACAAGGCCACCGGAGAAATCTATTCGAAGGTGGAACGAGGCCGATAGCGGCAACGCGCCGTCCACATGGGGGCGATGGCTGCCTGTCGGGCATCTGCTGTCAGCCCGCCTGCTCTGCAGGTTGTGGTGTTGCAGGCACTTCCTCCGCCAGACCCCCCGCCTGCACCCGCAGCAACTTCCTGCGCACCATCTGGATATGGTTGCGCAGGGCATACAGCTCGTCCGCGTACGACAGCGGCACGCTGATTTTCTCCACCTGCGCCTCCAGCGCGTCCAGGGCCTTAAGCATCTCGGGGTGGCCGGCGGGGTTGGTCTCCAGGGTGTCTTCGATCTCCCGCAGCCGCCCATACCAGCGGAACACGCGTGAGCGCACGCGGAACTGGTACAGCGGCGGCACGATGCGCGACAGGGGCAGCAGCACGGCGATCAGCAAACCCATCACCAGCCACATGCGGTCGATGAGGTTGGCGATCCAGAACGGCAGATAGCGCTGCATCATGGGCACGGGCTCGTTGATGGCGCGCTCGCCCTCCTTGGCGATGGGCAGTTCGCTGTGGCGGGTGCTGGGGAACTCGCGCGCGCGGTTGAACCAGCTGGCGCCGCCGTGCAGCTTTTGTGCGTTCTGCGCAAACAGCGTGAGCAGGGCAGGGTGGGTGCCGTCGCGGGCCAGCAGCGAGGTGGTAGTGGCCACCAGGCGCGCGTCCAGCGGCGGGATGTTGCTGGCCAGGTCCACCACGCCGCGCGGCAGGGTCACGGGCGTCAGGTACGGAAAGCGCCGCGCGTAGGCCTCGTGCTGGGCAAAGTCCATCAGGTGCACGCCAGGGGTCTGCAGCAGCATCTGCACCATCAGCGATTCGGGGGCCGAGGCGAACACCAGGGCATCGAGCTTGCCGTCGAGGAAGGCCACGGTGGCCGGCGTCTGCTCCAGCTGCGACAGGCGCACCTGCTTGGGCTCCACGCGGTTGGCCTCCAGCAGTTGCTCCATCAGGCGCGGCACACCGCTGCCTTCGGACCCCACGTTCACGCGCAGGCCGCGCAACTGGCGCAGGCTGTCCAGCCGGCCCGCAGCGTTCACGCGCAGGGCCGATTCGGCGCGGTAGAACAGCCAGATCGGCTCCACGAACAGGCTGCCCAGCGATGCCAGGTTGTCCGGGTCATCGGGCAGCAGCTCGGCCGTGCCGCCCTGCACAAAGGCCAGGTCGGCCTCGCCATCGCGCAGCAATTGCAAATTGTGTGACGAGCCCGCGCTGGGCTTGAGCACCACCTCGATGCCATCGGCCGCCAGCGCCTTCTGGTAGCGCTTGCCAAACTCTTCGTACGCGCTCTGCGCAGGGCCGGTGGCCAGCGTCACCGTCTTGGGCGGGTTGGGGTTGAGCCACCAGTAGGCGGCGATCAACAGGCCCACGGCCAGAAAGGCCAGCGGGCCGGCCGACAGGATCAGGTCGCGCAGGGTGAGGAAGGTGTTGCGGAAGGCCTGGGGCATTGGGTGAGGGATGTGTGGATGTCTTGTCGGGCAGTGGCGGGGGCAAGACCGCCAGTGGTGGCGGTTCGGTGGCCGGTGCCGCCGGGCGCGCGGGCGGGGCTGTGGTGCGGCGATTATCCGTGCATGAAGCGGGCAGGGCGCCAGGCTGGGCGGGATCAACGTATCCGTTGGTAGAAACAAGCCGGGCGCTGTGGTTGCATGGCCCCAGATGGACGTAACAGTTTGCCTTGGCGGCCCGGTTTTTGCGTGGGGTGGTCCAATGGTTTGTGCCGCATGGCAAACTTGACCCACCTTGGGCGTTTTTGACTGAAGATGACCATCCTCACCCGCGAGAACCTCAGCAACGGCAGTTTCCGCAACCGCATGAACATGGACGCCCACCCGGCATGGTGGTCTGACGAGCGGGTGGAGGCATCCTTTGCCCAGGCCTGGGCCAGCCGGCCCAAGGGGCCCGCCTGGGTGTTCGGCTACGGCTCGCTGATCTGGAACCCGCTGATGCCGTTCGAGGCCCAGCACACGGCCACACTGCAGGGCTGGCACCGCAGCTTTTGCCTGCGCTCCATCTCGGGCCGCGGCAGCCCCGAGCGGCCGGGGCGCGTGCTGTCGCTCATGCCCGGGGGCTTTGTGCAAGGCGTGGCCCTGCGCCTGCCCGAGGCCGAGGCCCAGGGCGAGGTGCGCATGCTATGGACGCGCGAGATGACCGGTGGTGGCTACCTGCCGCGCTGGCAGCCCGTGCAGCTGGAAAACGGCGAGTCCGTCACCGCCATCACCTTCGTCGCCAACCCCGAGCACCCGCAGCACGAGCACGATGCCTGCGCCGAAACCGTGGCCCGCCTGGTGGCGGTGGCCCAGGGCGTGTTCGGGCCCAATATCGACTACGTGCTTTCGCTCGACCAGGCGCTGCGCGAGCGGGGGCTGCACGATCCGTATGTGGAGGCCATCGTGCGCGGCATCAGGGATGCACAACAGGTCGAAGGGTAGGGTGCGCAGGCCTTTTGTGGTGCCCGCTGCCGCCGACCAAGAGACAATGCGGGCTGGCCCTGCATCCCAATCAACATCCGCTTTCGCCCGTTCATCCATGCCCATCCACGCCTTGATTCCCAGCCGCACCCTTCTGATCGCCGTCGACCCCGATGGCAGTTGGTCCCTGGCGGACGATGGCACGCCGGGCTCGGCGGATGTGGATTTCCGCCTGGAGATCACCGATGACGGCGGCAGCGGCTGCCTGCTGGTGTGCGCGTCGCTCGACGGCCAGCTGGCCGCCGACCACTGGTTTGCCACGCTCGGCGAGGCCCAGGCCTTTGCGGCCGATGCCTTTGGCGTCGAGGTGCCGGAGTGGGGCGGCTGAGGGCCAAAGGCCCAAAATCGCTGCCAGCCGCGCCGACAATCCCTACACCGTGTCCTTTTTTTCCATCCACAAGACTTTGCGATGACCGAGCCCATCGACCCCAACGATCCATTGGAAACCACGCAACGCGCAGCGCTCGGCGAATATGCCGACACCACGCAACCCGCGGGGCTTGGCGACTCTGGAGAGCCGGCGGAGCCGGACCAGGACGCCCCCGCGGAAGTGGTGCGCCTGATCGCCGCGCTGACCGCCATACCGGGCGTGACCCGGGCGCAGCTGGACAACACCTACCTGCCCGAGGTGGCGCTGGCCGACCTGTCGCAGCCCGGCGGCCCGCATGCCGACCTGCCGATTGCCGCGCTGCGCCGATCCGGCGGCGCGCTGGAGAACGAGGTGCTGCTGTCGCTGGAATTCCGCATCCAGCGCAACGAATCGGGGCTGCGCGCCGCAGAATTCCTGTCGTGGTGGGTGCGCGAGCAGTCGCGCTTGGGCGAGAACATGCAGCTGCGCACCCTGGGCCAGCCCCCCATGGTGGCGGGCGAGCAGCAACTGGGCCGCACCCTGCGCTTCACCATCGACTGGTTCTACGCCGACACCTCCGAGGACATGGCCAACGTGCTCAGCGCCGTGGGCGGCAAGGCGCTGGCCCTGGAGCTGGCCACCACCATGTACAAGGATGCGTTCTAGAGGACGACTCCATGGGCCCGCCTGGCGTGCCCGCACACGAGCCGCCGCATGACCATCGACCCCACCGAACTCATCCTGCTCGGCCTGTGGCTGGTGGCGCCCGCCGTGGTGCTGGGCCTGATGGTGCTGTATGCCCTGCACCAGCGCTTTGGCGAGCGCCTGGGCCTGCGGCCCTGGCGGGCCGCCAGCCTGCTGGTGGTGGTGGGCATCGCCTTCACCGCGCTGCTGATGGCCCACGGGCCCGCCGGATTGGTGCGCGCACTGGGCGTGCGCGACCTCCGCATCTTGGGCTGGTACACCATGTGGGCGCCGCTGGGCTTTGTGGCCGAGGCGCTGGCCCTGCCGGTGGCGCTTTGGCTGGGGCGCGGGCGGTAGAGCACGGCGTACGAGACAAAGCTGTGGCTGCAGTGCACGACGAGCAGCAGCGCATCCCCGTGCTGCACGAGGAACCAACTGGCGGTCTCATGGTCGATGACGTTCATGGGGGCGCCGGTTCAGGCCATGGTGCAAATTCGCGCGCCAGCATCTCGCGCCCGGGCAGCACCTGCTGCACGCGGTGCATCACGCGCGCGAGCAGCGGGTCGCTGGTGTCGATGGGCCGCTCCACGCCCCACCAACCGGCCGGCAAGGCGCTGGCGGCATGCAGCGGCGGTGCTGGCCAGTGGGGCGGCGGCGCATGGCCCAGCCAGATGCGAATGCGCACCCAGCCCAGCAGCTCCATGGCCACAACCATGTCGTGGAAGGTGTCGAAATCGAAGGTCTCCTCATCGGTCGTGACACGGGTCTCGCGCTGGTGCGCCTCGGCTGCAGCGCTCAGGGCAGCGGCCAACGCGGGCGAGCCACTGTCGGTGTGCACATGGTCAATCAGCCCCTGATAAGCCGCGCATGCGCCCGAGGTGTCCACCATGCCCGGCATGCAGAAGGCGCTGACGGGCTGGGCCGCCACAGGCGTAAGCCAGTGCGTGAGCAGCGACAGTGCAAACGGCCCGGACTTGGAGCCCGCATCCAGCAGGTGGCCGGCGCTGTGCAGCGCCAGCATGCGCCGGCCCCATTGCGCGCAGCGCAGGCGGTCGCCCAGGGCGGCCAGCAGGTACAGCACCCCGGCGGCCTGGTAGCTCAGGATGTGCGGTTGGGTGATCTCCCCACCCTCCAGCCGGGCGCACTGCACCGCCATGCCCCACAAACGCCAGGCTGCGGCGCGGCTCCAGGCAGGGCCCGGGTCCGTTCCCTTGGCCGCCCATGCATGGATGGCCTCGGCCTGCAGCCAGAAGCCCAGGGTGCCCATGCACACCGTGGAGGGCGAGCGCACATAGCCCGCAGCTTTTTCGGTGTGCGCGTTGGAAAAGCGCCTTACGGGCAACTGCGCATAGTCGGCCAGCGCGCGCTCCGAGCGCGTCAGCAAGGTGGCCTGGTTGCCCGGGTGGGCCAGCCACTGCCCCAGTTGGGCAAGGGCCTCGTCGGTGCTGCTGCGCATCGTCATCAGTCCTGGGCGTGTCCGTGGTCAAACATCCTGCGCTCAGTCTCGTGCGCACCGCTGCCGTCCAGGTGGCTGGCCATGCGCACCACGGGGCCGTGCAGGTAGCCGTCGACCAGCATGCCTTCGCGCCACTGGCGCATGCCGTCGCCCAGGCTCAGCAGCTCCACCAGACCGCCCGGCAAGGCACTTGCCCGAAGGGTTGGGGCGAAATCGGGCGGTTAGACGCCCCGGCTGCTTGCATGGGCGCGAGCCCATGCGGCGCATCCGAAGCATCCACTCGTCCCGATTGCGCCCCAACGCGGCCCCGCAAAGAGCGTGAACACGTTCTGGTGTTTCGGCCTGCAGCAGCGTGCGGTCGCGCGAGAACCAGACCACGTCGCAGCTACCGTCCTCGTTCTCCAGCGTGTTCGGCCCTAGCGGGAAACCATCGTCAAAACGCAGGCGGTACGCGCCATCGTCGAGCACCACATGCTCTATGCCGTACCCGCGCAGGCCGCGCACGGCCTCGATGGAAAAGGCGCGCACGACGTCGGCCTCCAGCGCCTGGCGGATGGCATGGTGGGCCGCGAAGAAGCGCTGCTGCCAGGCCTCGACGCGTTCGGCATACGGGGCCAGGATGGCGTCGCAGCTGGGGGCAGCATCCTCGTCATCATCACCGTCCTCGTCCTCCCGCTCGGCCGCGGCGGCGTAGGCTGGGGCGATTGCGTGCCAGATGGCATGCACCTCGTCGACGAACGGCAGGGCATCCGCCAGCGCCGGGTTGTGGGCGATGGATGCCAGCACCCGGCCGGGGTCGCCGCCCCTCTCCAGCAGCACGTTGCGGAAATACTGGTCCACACCGCCGTTGGAGGCCTGGGCGTCGAAGAGGTCGAAGTCATAGACGGCGCGCACAGGCGGCGCCAGGCCGAGCGGCATCTCCTCGCACAGCGCATTAATGATGGCGGCGCTGAAGAACGGCGCCCGGCGAAGCAGGGTGGGCCAGTCGATGGCGGGCAGGGAGTGCTTGGTGGTGTTCATGGTGTCGTGCCTCAGTCCCGGTCCGGCGCACCCAGCGGAAAATGCGGACGAAAGTACCGCGCCTCGTCCACCGCACGCGCGAACGAGGGGCGCGCCAGCAGCCGCGCACGGTAGGCGCGCAGCGCAGGGTACTGCTCGGCAATCGGGTGCGTCCAGTCCGCATAGAACAGCGAGGGCGCGGCTGCGCAGTCGGCCAGCGTGAAGTGCTCGCCCGCGGCCCAGGTGCGGCCAGCCAGCCGGCCTTCGAGCCAGGCGTAGGCACGGTCGAGCTTTTCCACGGCCAGGGCCATGCCGTCCCGGCGCTTGACCGCATCGCCCGTGAGCGCGCCGTTCACGGCCAGTTGCATGGCGTTCATCACATGCAGGTCGAAAAAACGGTCCATGAAGCGCACGTCGAGCGCCTCCACCGGGTCGCTCGGGATCAGGCGAATGGGGCCGGGGTGCTTGAGCTGCAGGTATTCGATGATGATGCTGGTCTCGACCACGTCGCGCGCGCCATCCACCAGCAGCGGAAACTGGCGCAGCGGCCACTTTGCCAGCCATGCCGCCGCATGCTGCGGCGCATCGGGCCCCAGCACGCGAAACTCGAAGGGCGTGGCGTTTTCGTACAGCGCGATCAGCACCTTCTGCGTGTACGACGAGAAGGGGTGGCCGTAGAGCACGGGTGGCGCTGCTGCGGTGGCCTGGGGTTCATGCGGGGCGGGCTGGTTCATCCGGGTCTCTTCCTGCGGGGGAGGTGGATCGAAGGCGCACGGTACCACGCGGGCGCGGGCGGTTTCCCATGCGGCTACGGCGCGCGCCCGCTTGTGCCCGGCGGCACCAGGCCGCGCCGCGCGATGGGGGTGGAGAACACGATGGAGGTGCGCGTCTCGCCGTATTGGTTGATGGTGCCGATGAAGCGCTCCGGGTCGGCCAGGCTGGTGGCCACCACAGTCATCACGTACGAATCGGCGCCCGCCACGTGGTGGCATTCCAGCACTTCGGGGGCCGCGCGCAGCCGGTCCAGCAGGGGCTTCTTGGCAGGCTGGGCCACGGTGATGCCGATGGTGGCCTGCACCGGGTAGCCGGCCTTGGCGGCGTCCAGCTGCGCGGTGAAACCTTGCGCAATGCCCGCATCCTGCAGCCGCTTGAGCCGCTCCGCCGTGGCGGCCACGGACAGGCCGGCCGCCACGGCCAGCACTTTGAGCGGTGCGCGCGCGTCACGCTGCAGTGCGCCCAGCAGGCGCCAGGCGGCATCGTCCAGCTCGTGGGCCTGGGTTCTTGTCAGAGCCATGTTTCACCAGAAAAAAGCGGGGTCCAGGCCCGATGGGCCGTAGCAATCCACTGTACCACCGGGTTCCGGCGGCAGATGATCGGTGCATCCGCATCATCAAGCCAGCCGCATTTGCACCATGTTCGACATACAGAATTACGCCAGCTTCATCGCCGCCATCCTGGTGTTCCAGGCCGTTCCCGGCGCTGGCACCATCGCCATCCTCGACGCCACGGCACGCGACGGCCGCAGCGCGGGCATGGCTGCGGTGCTCGGCACCCTCGCGGGCGATGGCCTGTTCATGCTGGCGGCAGCGGCCGGCCTGGCTGCGCTGCTGCAGGCGCAGCCCCTGGCCTTTCAGGGGCTGCAGTGGTGTGGTGCTGCCTACCTGTGCTGGATGGGCGTGCAACTGCTGCGCCGCCAGTCCGGTGGTGTGGATGCCGCGCCCGCGCGCCCGCAGGCGGTGGGGGTGTACTTTCGCCGCGCCTTGCTGGTGAGCCTGACCAACCCCAAGGTCATCCTGTTCTTCGTCGCGTTCTTTCCGCTGTTCCTCAAACCCGGCGCCCCCGGCGCCACGCTGGCGCTGATGATGCTGCACGTCACCGTGCTGAGCCTGGCCTACCAGACCGCTCTGGTGCTGGTGGGCAACCTGGTGGCGGTGCGCCTGAAGGCGTTTCCCGGCGCCCGGCGGCTGGCCACACGGATTGCGGGTGTGGCCCTGGTTGGGCTGGGAGGGCGGTTGGCCGCCGGTATTCGCTGAGACGGATGTGTATTTGATCGCATGGCGGCGGTCCGGCGGGCAGCGCCTCCATATTTCGCTGGTGAAAACCCCGGGCGGTTTCGATAATCGTGTGGCGGTGCAACGTTCGAGCGCCGCCGCCATCAATTCAAAACCAACAGGGGTGTCTTCCATGCGTCTTCCACGATCCACCATCGGCAGGCCTGCGCGCCTGGCGCTTGCCACCGCCTTGCTGGCCGCCTGCGGGCTGGCCGGTGCGGCCACCACCTGGTCGCCCGACCGCCCGAGCGAGGTGCGCATCGGCAGCCTGGTGGTGGGGGACACCAAGTACGACAACGTCGTCATCACCGTGGGCAGCGTGCTGGGCTTCAGCGCCACGGGGCCCAACCGCAGCTATGACAGCTTCAACCCGTCCAACGGGCAGCTCACCATCGCCACGCTGACGGTGGGCAGCCAGTCCTTCTACGACGTGGTGATCACGGTGGGCGGGCTGGTCAGCGTGGGCGGGGGCGGGCCGCTGCCGGCCCTGGTGCCCAATGACCCGCTGTTCAGCCGCCAATGGCACCTCAGGAACACGGGCCAGAGTGGCGCGGGCGGCCCGGCCGCCCTGGCGGGCGAAGACCTCAACATCGGCAAGGCTTGGCAACTGGCCACCGGCACGGGCGTGCAGATCGCGGTGATCGACGATGGCCTGGACATCTTCCACGAAGACCTGCGCGTGGTGGCCGGCAAGAGCTGGGATTACCGCACCAATGCCTATGGCGATCCATCGTCTTCGACCAGCCCGCACGGCACCAGCTGCGGCGGCCTGGCGGCGGCCATCGGCAACAACAACCTGGGCGTGACGGGCGTGGCCTTCAACGCGCGCCTGGTGGGCTACAACCTGCTGTCGGCTACCACGGGTGCCTTCGGCGCCGATGCCATCACCAAGGACCTGGCCAGCAACCACATCTACACCAACAGCTACGGCGCCACCGACAGCAATGGCCTGCTGTCCCCGGCCGACGAGCTGTGGCGCGACGCCATCCGCACCGGCATCAGCACGGGCCGGGGCGGCAAGGGCGCCATCTACACCTGGGCCGCAGGCAACGGCGCGCCCGAGGACCGCTCGGACTACGACGGCCAGGCCAACTTCCAGGGCGTGCTGGCCATTGGCGCGCTCAACGACCAGGGACAGCGCTCCTCGTACTCCGAGCCGGGCTCCAACGTGCTGGTCACGGCCTATGGCGGCGAGTTCTGCAGCACCCAGACGACCACCACCACCGATGTATCGGGCGCCGGCGGCTACAACGACGGCAACAAGCCCGAGGACATCACGGGCAGCACCAACTACACGCGCTGCATGAACGGCACCTCGGCCGCCACGCCGCAGGCGGCCGGCGTGGCCGCGCTGCTGCTGGAGACCAACCCCGCGCTCACCTGGCGCGATGTGCGCGCCATCCTGGCCCGCACCGCGCGCAAGACCGACCCCGCCAACGCCGGCTGGGCCACCAACGGCGGCGGCCTGCACGTGAACCACGAGTACGGCTACGGCGCCATCGACGCGCTGGCCGCCGTGCGCGCCGCCGCAGGCTGGGCGCTGCTGCCCGCGCAGAAAACTGCCACCCAGGCCGCCACGCTGGGCAGCCCTGTGGCCATTGCCGACAACGGCGCCACCGCCACCAGCAGCCTCACGCTGCAGGGCAGTGGCATCGGCAAGCTCGAGTTCGTGGACCTGGCCATCACCTCCAGCCACACCAACGTGGGCGACCTGGAGATCACGCTCACCAGCCCTGCCGGCACGCGCAGCACGGTATCGGTGGTGCGCGATTGCAAGGACACGGCGGCCAACGCCGTCACCTGTGGCGCCGCCCTCGAAGCGGGCTTCACCTTCGGCATCGCGCGCCTGATGGGCGAGGCCGCCGACGGCAACTGGACCCTGTCCGTGCGCGACGGCAGAACCGGCGAGACCGGCAGCGTCTCGGCCTGGAGCATCAGGGCCTATGGCTACTGAGGGGCAGCGCCCCCTGTTCCACCGCACACCTCCCATTTCACCGAATACCTGCATAGGCCTCACACCATGAAGCTCCCCACTTTCTCTCTCCTGCGCCTTGCCGCACTGGCCCTGGCCGCCAGCGCGGTGGCCGCCGGCGCCCTGGCCGCCACCACGGCCCATTACTTCGACGGCGACACCCAGCGCACCATCACGCTCGACACCAGCCTGGTCGCCGTCATCACCCCGATCCCTGAAACCGGCAGTGCGCAGGCGCGCAGCGTGGGCGAGGGCGCCAGCCCCGCCCCCCTGGTGCAGCTGCAGCCCGCCAACCAGAGCGTGGCCAAGGGCGCTGCCGGCACGCACATTTCGCCCGTGTACCGCGAGGGCAACTCCCCCGCAGGCCGGCTGATGGCACTGCCCGGCGGCGTGGTCGTGAAGTTCAACCCCGACTGGAGCGACGCCCAGGTGCGCGCCTGGGCCCAGGCCAAGGGCCTGACGGTAGCCCAGCGCCTGGGTACCATGGGCAACTGGTACCTGATCGCCACAGCCCCCGGCAGCGCCGCACTGGAGCTGGCCAACAGCCTCAAGGCGGGTGGCGAGGTGCTGGCGGCCATGCCCAACTGGTGGAAGCAAACCGCAGCGCGTTGAGCTGACCGTTGAAGGGCCCGCCACGCCTCTCGCAAGGGGCGTGGCTGTGTGTGTGGTGCGCAGCCCGTGAGCTGCCTACGCACCACCCCATGTCCCATGTTCTGGAACGCCCGCTTTTCAACCTGTCCGTGGTATCAGCCGGCGCATGCCGGTGGTTCCAAGCCTGTGCCAATCTTTGCTTGCCAAGGCAGCGATACCTTCCTCTAATGTGTAACTGAAAAGAAACATGTTAGAGGGTTGGGATGCTTGCAAAACAATTTTGGCGCCTGTTGCTGGCGAGCGTAGCTGTGCTTGGGCTGTTGGGATGCTCTTCTGGGATCTACCACCAGCAGCAGCTGATCCAGTTCGGGGCTGATCCAGTGCCCGGAAAAAAGGGCGCGCAGCTTGCGGCCAGCTTAGGCCCCAGGACGCATGCGATCTTTTTCGACGGCACCGCCAACGATGCGGAGAGCAGCACCAACGTGAAACGGCTGCACTCGATGGTGTCGCTGCAGGACAAACCCCATTTATCCACCTTGTACGTGGAAGGCGTGGGCGTCGGCAACGATGCCTTTGGGGCAGGCCTGGGCCTGGGGGCGCAGAGCAGGGTGGTGCTGGCCTACAACTTCCTGCTCAACAACTACCGTGCGGGAGACAAAGTCTACATTTTTGGCTTCAGCCGCGGTGCCTACCAGGCGCGGGTGCTGGCGTCCATGATGCAGTACGTGGGCCTGCCCGATGCACCGCCGCAGCTCACTCTCGCCGCCGATTTGACACCCCGCACCTTCTCGGAACAGGTCCAGTACGCCTCGGCGATGTATGACGAGATGCGCGAGGCATTTCTGCACCGTCGCTACCCCTGCACCATAGCCCGCGTGCGCGGCGGCCCGAACTCCGATGGAACCACGGCCTATAAGTCCCGCCCGGTAGCGGTGCTCGGCCTGTGGGACACCGTGGGCGCACTGGGCGGCGGCGTGTCTGGCTGGCCCGCACGGCTCCTGCACAAAGGCGACATACGGGCACTGCACGTTGACATCGACGAGCCCAACCAGAGGTACGGCGATCAGTTGCACAACGTCGAGAACGTGCTGCATGCCGTGTCGCTGGACGACAACCGGGAGTGGATCTTCACGCCCCTGCTAGTCACGCGCCAGCACCTGGTGGGCAACAAGCGCCTGCCTGAGCGCACGGATCCACTGGCCAAGATATACGACAACTGCGCAAGCGGCACCCCCGCGACCGTGACCCACAGTGAACTGCAAGGAGAGCCCAAAAGGATCGAAGAGGTCTGGTTTCCTGGTGCCCACTCGGACGTGGGAGGGGGCTATGTAGGGTCGGACCTATCGGGCCTGAGCCTGAACTGGATGATCACCATGCTGGAGCAGGTTGAAACTGGGATCGAGGCCAGGTTCCGCTTGCTGCCAGCGGGCACCAAGGTCAGAGAAGACGTCTATGGCAGCAGCCACGACCCGGAGGCCAGCATGTCTGCCATGTACCACCGCATCAACCGCAATCTGGCCGCCTATGCCCTGGGTCAGGCCAAGGCATGCAGTCTGGCGGGTGATCCGGCGGCCTGTGGCGACGCAGGGGTGCATGAGCCCATGGCGCAGTTTGCCGGGCAATTGTGCATGCACCCTAGCGTGGCCAAGCGCCGCGTGGCCATGCCGCCACGCGCCAACGAAAACCGGTACCTGGACCTGCGCCACACGGGCTCTTTTTGCGTGGCGCCAGACACGGAACTGGCCAACCCTCCCGTCTTGCGGCAGGTGTTTGTTCCCCCCGGGGCTCTGTGCCCTGTTGGAGCGGCCCAAGTCAAGGTCAGGCAATGGAGCCCGACCAGCAAGACCTGTGAAGACATGCCGCAAGGCCCTGCCCAGTGACCACCATGCCCATCAAGACCTTTTGTCTGCACACGCGATCCGGCCTGGCCGCACTTTCCATCGGCGCACTGGCTTTGCTGGCGGGCTGCGGATCCAACGGATTCGATGAGCATCGCATCGACCAGCCGTTGCCTTTTGCGTCGGTATGGGAAACCGACCCACGCATGCCGCCGTGCCGGAATCTGCCAGGCAACGTGAAACCGGCGCCAAGAGACCCACCTAAAGGCAATCCTCAATTCGAGGTGCCCCTTTTGCATGGGCTTGAGGAAGGATCAAGTTGCTGGTTTGTCGTGCAATCGGGTGTCCATCCTGAAGAAACTGGCAATGGAACCGGCCTCATGCTGGTGCCGAATGGGGCTTACAGGATTTTCGTTCCTGAGGCTGCGTCACGCACCCTGTATGACAAGGGGCGCAAGACGCCGGCACCACAAGGGGACACAGGTAGTCTCATTGCCCGATTGATGGGGAGCATGAAAATAACCAAGAAGGAAAACTGGTTTGCCCTGATGGCCACTGCCAGTGAAAGCCGCCATACAAAGCATGTGCTCAGTGGCTCGCGGCTCGCGTGCATGGCGGGGGAGTTGTCGCTCCATGTGAATGATGCATACCACTTCTATGGCAACAACTTCGGTAACCTGCTCGTGGTGATCAAGCGCGAGAGCGGCAGCACTGAAATGCTGTGCTCCGCCACGGGAGTGCCTTGATTCCCGCAGGGGCTGCGACTTCGCTCCTGAGGCCATCGCCCTGCAGGTCAGGCCCTGGGAAGTAAGTGGGCCGCCAAGGGGGCGGCGCCAGGGCAGCGGCGGAAAGGGCTCTACTGCTTGCCGCTTCGCCGCTTCTTCTCAAACGCCACGCACTCCGGCACCGACAGCAGGTCGTTGCTGTCCGCATCGGCCGCGTCGTAGTAGGCCATGCGGGCCTCCACCACTTCCTTGAACGACAGCTTGCCATCCCCGTCCTTGTCGGTGGCCGTCAGGCGCTTGATGCGGCCCTTGCCCATGCGCGGCACGTGGGCCAGCTCGGCCAGGACGACATGGCCGCTGGCGTCGGGCCCCAGGCTGTGCCAGCTCTGCACGATGTCCTGGTGGAACTCGTCGAGCGACACGTTGCCATCGTGGTCCAGGTCGGCCGCCGTGCAGATGGCCTGAAGGCGCTCGCCAGGGGAGCGGCCCGAGCCCTTCTTGTGGGCGTGGGGTGCTGCTGTGGCGGGCTTGGCGGCAGCGGGTGCCTCAGCGGTCTGGGCGGTGGCCGCCGTTGCAAAGGTCAGGCTGCAGGCCACTGCGCAAAGCAGGGGTACAAATCGGTTTTTCAGTGTCATGAGGTGATCCTCTTGGCTGTTGCTGCTTAGATCGTGAAGGCCGCTGTGGAGCGGCTGAAAAAACTCAGCGAAACGGTTCTGGCGGTGTGCTGTCCCGCAAATGGATGCCCGGATAAAACCGATGGATTTCGCGCCAGGGCCAGGCGCAAACCGCAGCGATAGCCGTAGCTATCGCGAGGATTTGCAACGCCGCCATGGCGTGAAAGACTCGGTTTTATGGGCATGTATTTGCGGGACAGCGCACCAAGCGCTGTGTCGCAGGCAGTACGAGTAGTACGACAAGACACAGCAACAACGCCAGAAGAGTTTTTTAAGACGCTCCTACCACCACCAGCGCTGGCTGGGGCTGCGATTGCACTGCCACACCATGGCCGGTTGCCCCTGGCGAATCTGGCCGTCCACCACGTCCAGGCACTTGCCGGACAGCTGGCTCACGATCTGTCCGCCGCGCGTCGTCCAGCTTTGGCTGGGGGCACCCGAGCACGACCACAGCACCACCCGGGCGCCGTCGCGCGGGTCGCCGCGCTCCACGTCCAGGCAGAAGTCGCGCACGCGGATTTCGCCGCCGCGGCCTACGCGAAAGCGCTGCGAATCGGTGCCGTTGCAGGCAAACACCTGCAGCGCGTTGCCGGGGCGGAAATTGCCCTTGCTCACGTCCAGGCACAGGTTGCCGTTGACGCGGATCTCGCCACCCCGGCCGCCGCCACCACCATTGCCGTAGTCCGGGTAGTCCGGCCGGCGGTCGTTGTCGTGCTTGTTGTGGTTGGCCAGCAGCGCAATGCCGGCAATCGCGGCCACGGCCGCGACGGCTGCGCCTGCGTTGTTGGAGTTGTTGTTATTGCCTTGGGCGTAGCTGCGCGTGACCTTGAAGCGCCCGCCGCAGCCGCCATTGGTCCACAGCTCGCGGTTGGTGAGGTCGTAGCCCCAGGTGCGGTTGAAGCGGCAGGCGCCCTGGGTCTGCTCGGCCAGGTCCACCTGGGTCACATCGTCCGCCAGGCGGGCCGAGGTGTAGCCGCCGTCGGAGCGCAGGTCCACGAACTGGTCCTGGGCCTGCGCGGCCTGGGTGGCCAGCATCAGCGGCACGCACAGCAGCCAGGCGTGCCTTGGGCGGGTCGGGTGCTTTTTCATGGTTTCTATCCTCCTTGTTGCAATGGGTTACTGCAATCGCGCTGGCTCGCCCCGGGGCGGGCCGGCATCTCTTCGTCGGCATTATGGATGCTTGCCGTGTCGCGCCGGCGCAGGCCGGGCCACCACTTGGTAACTATCATGGTTCAACGCACACCCGAGGTCGTTCAACCATGCTTGCTTTCGCTGCCGCCCTGATCTGGCTCACCGGCCTGGCCCACTCCATCCTGGGCGAGCGCTACATCCTCGTGCGCCTGCTGCGGCGCGCGGACAGCCTGCCCAAGCTGCTGGGCAGCACGGCCTTCACGGCCGGCACGCTGCGCTTTGCCTGGCACCTGACCACGGTGGCCTGGTGGGCCCTGGCGTACCTGGTGTTTGCGCTGGGCCATGGCCCGCTGGGCCGGGACGAGCTGCTGCTGGTCATCGGCATCACCGCCCTGGTGTCTGCCGTCTTTCCGCTGGTTTTCACGCGGGGCAGACACCTGTCGTGGGTGGTGTTTTTGCTGGTGGGCGGGTTGGTGCTGGCGGCGCGCGGGCCTTTCAGAGACCCAGGGCCGGATGGGTGCCGGGCCCGTCGCTGGTGGAAAACGGCGCTGCCAGCGTCGGGCCTGCCATTTTTTGTGGTGCCGTTGTCATACGAAGGTGCTAAAAAATGGCACCGACAGGAGGGCGTATGGGCATCCAACTCGCAGATCTCGAAGCCGCGGCACGGCGATTCCAGAGCTTCCAGCAGGCGCAGGTCGCTGCGCCCATCGAGCAGGTGGTGCAGGAGCGCCTGAAGCTCGGTGTGACCAATGCCCACAGGTTCACCTCCAAGTCCGAGCGCCTGGGGGTGCTGGCGAATGCCGCTTTCAAGGCGCGGCTGGCCGAACCCCCGGTTCCCGATGCGCCACCGGCTGAGCTGCCGCCTTTGCTGGCAGCCGATATCGCAGGCCAGGAGATCGCGTTTGGCGACAACGATCTGCGCCCCATCCGCTACCTGCACATCGCCTTGCTGGCGGCACGTGCGGTGGGCAAGATCACCGTGCGTGGAGTGGTCGACGAGGAGGGCGATGCCACGGGCTTCCTGGTGGCACCCGGGCTGCTGTTGACGAATTGGCATGTACTCAAGTCGGTGGACTACGCCGTGGCATCCTTCGTGTCGTTCGACTACGAAGACGGGCTGGACGGCAAGCCCCGCACCCCCAAGCTGTTCGATCTGAATCCTGCGGAGCTTTTTCTGGCGGACAAGGACCTGGACTATGCGTTCGTGGCCGTGGCGCCAGCCACCGGGCAGGGCGAAGCCTTGAGCGACTTCGGCTACCTGCGGCTTTTTGAGGAGACCGGAAAGGTCGACCCCAACAGGCGCCAGGCGGCCAACATCCTCCAGCACCCGCTGGGCCAGGGCAAGAAGATCGTCATCCGCGACAACTATTTCATGGAGCCCCCCAAGGACCGCATCGCAGGCAGCGCCGACCAGAACTCGCTGTACTACGGCTCGGACACCTTGCGCGGCTCGTCGGGATCACCTGTCTGCACCGACGAGTGGTTCGTGGTCGCCCTGCACCGGGGAGGGGTGCCCAGGATCGAACTGGTGAATGGCAAGCCCACCGTCATGCGCCGCGACAACACGCCCGCGCGCCAGGGAGACTCCAGGGCGGCCATTGCCTATGAGACGAACGAGGGCACGCGCATCAGCCGCGTCTTTGCGTCACTCAAGGACAAGGCCGCCGCCCAGGGCGCCGACGCCGCGCCTGCGCAGGCCATCCTGTCCCGAGTCCGCGCCGTGGCCAGGGACCCGCTGGCCGGGCCGGTGCAGATGGCCACTGCGGTGCTGGGCATTCCCCAGCCGCTGTCCGACGCGTCGGGCGGCACCGAGGAAAAGCTGGTTCGCCGACCGCTGGCCTTCTTTGATGGCGCCACGGGCTATGACCCCCATTTCCTGGGCGCAGGCATCGAGGTCCCGCTGGCACACATGTCCTACGAGGTGGGCCGCGCCACCGCGACCCTGATCGACAGCGACGAGCGCGAGCTGAAGTACCGCAACTACAGCGTCTTCATGCACGCCAGGCGCCGCACCGCCATCTTCGCCGCAGCCAACGTGGACGGAAAGCTGCTGTGGAAGAACGTGATGGACGGGAAGATGCCCAAGCGACCGGCCTGGACCTTCGACCCGCGGATGGACGACCGGTACCAGCCCGACGATGCGATCTTCAGCAACGCCATGCAGCGTGGCCACCTCTTCAAGCGAGAGGACGCCGTGCAGGGCGAGGATGAAGACCAACTCGACCAGGCGGACAAGCATTCCTTCGTCATCACCAACGCCACGCCCATGATCGGCAACTTCAACAACGTGGAATGGGGCGACCTGGAAGACCTGATCTCGGACCACCTGCAGGCTGGCCACAGGGTGTCGTACTTTGCCGGCCCCATCTTCGATGTGGAAGACAAGTTCTTCAACGAGCTCAAGGCCGGCGTACCTGCGGCCCAGCGCCGCAAGGGCATGCGCGTGCCCACGCGCTTCTGGAAGGTGGTGGGTTGGGTGGAGCGCGGCCAGCTCAAGGCTGCAGGCTTCATCCTGGACCAGTCCGACGAGATCCGCGAGCACGGCCCGATCACCGAAGAAATCGATTTCGGAGCCTACCAGCAGACTTCCATCGCCACCATCGAAGAGCGCACGGGGCTGTCGTTCGCTGTGCTGGCGGCAGCCGACACCTACCGTTAGAGCCAGGCTCTTTTTGCGGGTGCGACGCCACGTCTCGGGTGTGTCAGATTCCCGGATGGCCTGCTCAAAGCCGCCTCGTGCTCACCAGCGAGCAGGCTGATCCCTGCACCGTCACTTCCCCTTCGAACCTGGCGGTAGGCCTCCATGCTCCGGCCATTGCCGATTCCCCCATCAAGCCCTGCCATGTCCACCGAATGCGCACCGGGGCCTGCTGCGCCGCCTGCGCCAGATCGGGGAAGGCGCGCGACAGCGAGATCGTTCCTTCGGCACTGGCTGAAGGCATGACCCTGACAGAGCCTGAGGGAGGTGCGTACCCCCCTGCGACAGGCCCTTTCAGCGGCTGTGCATTCGCACCCTGGCGTTCTGCCGTGATGCGCAGGCTGCGCAACGCCGCTGCCCAGGGCGCCGTATCGCCCGACACCCAGACCGTGCGCTCGCTGCGGTTGCGCAGCCCGAACACCAGGTCGATGCCGGCCGTGCCGGCAACGCAGCGGGTGTGCAGCTCCAGGATGTTCGCGGGCATATCGGCGGCAAGGGCGGCGAGGGCTGCGCTGGCGGGAAGGGCCAGCGCAGCCATTGCGAGCAGGCGCCCTGCCTTGGGTGGAATCGTGGAGCGTGCCATGGTCTGGAATGCGTAGGTACTGGAGCATTGTGCCGGGTATCTGGACCAGGCGGTCATGTCACAAAGTCAACCGCCACCCCGTCACCGCCTCCTGCTCCCCCACCAGCTCCATCCCCGCCACACCCGCCTGCACGATGACATTGCGCCGTGTCACGTCGCAGGTATTGGCCGGCCCGCCGTGGATCACCTTGGGGTGGATCAGCACCAGATCGCCTGGCCCGCACTCGGCCGCCACTCCATGGTGCGCGGCATACGGGTGCTTCGCTCCACCGCGCTTTTCCGCAATGGCGTACCCATCATCCACCCGATGGCTGCCCGGCAAAAACCGCGTGGCGCCGCCATGCTCGGCCATGCCATCCAGGCAGACCATCACGCGCAGAAAGCGTGAATCCGTGCCGCTCAGGTAACCGTTCGGAAAATCCCGGTGCCAGCCGATGGCGCGGCCAAAGCGCGGGTGCTTGGTGGTCGCGTTCATGAAGTGCGCAATCAGCTCCGTGCTGCGCAGCGCGAGGGTGCAGGCGTGTACCAGGGCCGGCAGGCGGAGCAGGGCGCTGAACTGCGGTGCGTAGCGGCACAGGTCGCCCAGGATGAAGATCGCATCGCCGACCTCGGTGGCCGAGACGCCTTTGCGGCCCGCGTCGGGCAGGTCCTTCTCGTACGCCAGATCGCGTGCCTGCTCTGCGGCGCTGCATTGGCGCGCCGCCTTTTCGGCGCTGGCGAGCCATTCGCCCATGGCGGCGAGCAGGTCCGCAGGCACGGCATCGCGCACCACGCCGTAGCCGCAGGATTCATAGCGTTGCAGATCAAATGGCATGGGGGGTGTGTTGCGGGCGTATTCCTTGGCAGGTAAGAGTGTCGACGCCATGAATTGAGAATTGTTCTCAATTATAATTTCTGCGACACCCCAACCTTCTTCGCCCATCCCTGCCGCATGAGCACAGCTGACCCAGGCCTGGTTCACCACCACCACCACGACCCGCACACGCTGTACAGCCACCACCACGGCTGGCTGCGCGCGTGGCTGCAGCGGCGGCTGGGCTGCAGGGACGAGGCGGCCGACCTGGCGCAGGACACCTTCGTGCGCGTGCTGCTGCGCCCCCAGGCACTGCAGGGCCTGCGCGAGCCGCGCGCCTACCTCACCACCATCGCCAAGGGCCTGGTGTCCGACCTGTGGCGCCGCCGTGCGCTGGAGCATGCCTATGTGGACGCGCTGGCCCTGATGCCCGCGCCGCTGGCACCGTCGCCCGAAGAGCGCGCGCTGGTGCTCGAAGCCCTGCACGAGATCGACGCCATGCT
The DNA here is from genome assembly GCF_034519795.1 of Acidovorax sp. Classification (GTDB taxonomy): domain Bacteria; phylum Pseudomonadota; class Gammaproteobacteria; order Burkholderiales; family Burkholderiaceae_C; genus Acidovorax. The sequence goes on along the minus strand of NZ_JAXHOB010000012.1, from coordinate 604,433 downwards.
CGATGGCCTGGCGCCCAAGGCGCGGCAGGCATTCTTGCTGTCGCAGCTGGAGGGCCTGGGCTATGCCGAGATCGCACTGCAGCTGCAGGTGAGCGAGCGCACCGTCAAGCGCTATATGGCCCAGGGCTTCGAATGCTGCCTGCTGGCCATGGAATGAATGAGCCATGGGCCGCAGCACCTCCGCCAACCCTGACGACATCCCCGGCCGCGCCGCCCTGCGCGAGGCCGCGCAGTGGCTGGTGCGCCTGAACTCCGGCCAGGCCCGGCCCGGCGACTGGCAGGCCCTGGCCGCCTGGCGCGCGCAGCATGCCGCCAACGAGCAGGCCTGGCAACGCGCCGAACGCCTGTCGCGCACCTTGGGCGCCGTGCCCGCAGGCCTGGGCCTGCCGGTGCTGGCCCGCGCCGAGCGCACGGCCGCCACCAACCGCCGCGCCGCGCTGCGCGTGCTGGCCCTGGTGGGCACCACGGCACCCGCCGCTTACCTGGGCTGGCGCCACATGCCCTGGCCGCAGTGGACGGCCGAGCACCGCACTGCCACGGGCGAGCGGCGCAGCGTGACGCTGGCCGATGGCTCGCAGGTGCTGCTCAACACCGCGAGCGCGCTCGACGTGGCCTTGGGCGCGAATGAGCGCCTGCTGCGCCTGCGTGCCGGCGAGGTGCTGGTCACCACCGCCGCAGATGCTGCCGCGCGCAGCTTTCGCGTGGAGACGCCCGGCGGCTGGCTGCGCGCCCTGGGCACCCGCTTTGCCGTGCGCCTGCTCGATGAGGACACCGTGCACCTGGCCGTGGCCGAAGGCGCGGTAGAGGTCACGCCGCGCCATGGCGCGCCACAGCGCGTCATCCAGGCGGGCGAGCAGTGCCGCTTCACCGCCAGCGGCGTGCAGATGCCCACCGCGCTGGGCGAGCAGGCCCTGGCCTGGGCGCAGGGGGTGCTGTATGCCGATGGCATGCGCCTGGACGACTTTGCGGCAGAGCTTTCGCGCTACCGCCCGGGCATCGTGCGCTGCGATCCGGCTGTGGGGGCGCTGCGCATCTCGGGGGCGTTTCAGCTGCAGGACACGGAGTACATCCTGGCCATGTTGCGTGAGACGTTGCCGGTGCAGGTGGTTACGCGCACCAGGTACTGGGTGACGCTGGTGCCGGTTTGATGCTTTGATGGCATGCCATGCCGGGCGAGGCGAGGCGGCGGGAGCGATGGTGATGGTTGCTTCGGCTCTTTTGCTGAGGGCGGAGGCCGGGATGTGCGCCCGGCGGCGCAGTAACTTTCTCTTGCGTCGCCAAGAGAAAGTCACCAAAGAGAAGGCGACCCCCAGTCTGCGTCCCCCGTTCGCCCTGTCGGGCGAACGGGGGCAGCCTGCGATGCTCGGAACTGGGGTGGTGCCGATGAACTCGCTGCGTTCTTCGAACTCCGCTCAAACAGCATCGGCAAGCCAGAGCACGAAGTGCGTGTGTCCTGCGGCACGCGCACCCACCCCAGCCCCTGCGCTTCTCGGCGCAGCCAGCAGGGGTGGGGAGCGGGTACCGCACGGCTGCTGTTTTCGCAGCTGCGCCTGGGGTCGGTTCGCGCGGCGCGCTGCCGACGGGTTGAGCGCAACCGCTCTGCTCATGCCGAGCGCAGCGACGGCGCACCGGGCCGAGCGAAGCAATGGCCCGTATGGAGCCCGCACCCACCCCCTTCTGACCGTGCCGAGAAGCGCAGGGCCTGGGGTGAGCGCGTGCCGAAGGACACGCGCCTCGTCATCTGGCTCGCCGAAGCTGTTTGACCGGAGCTGCCTCGCAGAGGCAGCGCAGGGAGTTCTTCGGCGTCACCCCAGGACCGAGCATCGCAGGCTGCCCCCTCGCCACCGGCGAGGGGGACACGGGCAGCGGGGTCGCCTTCTCTTTGGTGACTTTCTCTTGGCGACGCAAGAGAAAGTTACTGCGCCGCCGGGCGCACACCCCGGCCTCCGCCCTCAACGAAAGCACGCAGCAACCATCGCAAGCACCATCAATGGCGCACTGCCAACGAGCTCCCGCCCCCACCCAAAGCACGCAGCAACCATCGACGACCAGCGACTGCGGCACCATCTACCAAACCCACCTCGAAATCAATCGTTGGCCCTGAACCCCGTAGCCTTCACCAACCCCGCCCACCGCACAGTTTCCGCAGCGATCGTGCGAGCGAATGCATCGCCGTGCTCAGTGGGCACATCAAAGCCCTGCGCATCGAGCTTGCTGCGGTAGTCCGGCGCCGACTGCGCCTTCACAGTCGCGGCCTCGATGGCGTCCAGCACCGGCTTGGGCGCGGCGCTGGCGGCCAGCAGGCCGAACCAGATGGTGGTGTTCAGGTCCTTGTAGCCCAGCTCGGCCAGCGTGGGCACCTGGGGCATGTGGCGCGAGCGTTCGGGGCTGGTCACGGCCAGCGCGTTGAGCTTGCCGGCCTGCACCTGGGGCAACGCGGTCTGCATCTGCGCAAAACCCACGGGCACCTGGCCACCGACCAGGTCCACCACCTGCGGTGCCGAGCCCTTGTACGGGATGTGCGCCATGTCGGTCTTGAAGCGCTCGTTCATCTGAAAGCCCAGAAAGTGCGAGGGCGTTCCCGGGCTGTACGAGCCGTAGGACACCTTGCCCGGGTTGGCCGCCGTCCACTTCACCAGGTCGGCAAAGCTGCGCGCCGGCACCGAGGGGTGGGCCACCAGCACCAGCGGTGCCTCCACGCCCTTGGCGATGGGGCGAAAGTCCGCCGGCCTCCAGCGCAGGCTGGCGTAGGCACTGGGGTTGATGGTCACCATGGCCTGCGTGCCGATCCACAGCGTGTGCCCGTCCGGCGCGGCCTTCTGCACGTATTCGGCACTGATGTTGCCGTTGGCGCCGGGCTTGTAGTCCACGATGAAGGTGCCGCCCGTCACCTTGCCCAGCTCGTGGGCCAGCGCACGTGCATAGGCGTCGATGGCGCCGCCCGGCGGCGTGCCCACGACCAGGGTCACGGGGCGGCTGGGCCAGGCGGGTTTGGCCGTGTCCTGCGCATGGGCGGGTGCAGCCAGTTGCAAGGCAAGCAGGGACGACGCTGCTGCCAGGGTGGCGGGGCGCAGTGCGCCACGCCGGGTACCCGACTGCAGGCATGGATGGGTGAGGGTCATGGTCTTGTCTCCTTGGGTATTGTTTTGAGGGCTGTGTCGGCTTTTGTTTTTCTGTCTGCCTACCTGCGCGCCTGCCTGCCTATCTCTGCGGCATGTCCTTGGCCGAATAGCCCAGGCTCACGGTGGCATCGGCCGGTATCTCGGGGATGGAGGCATTCCATGCCAGCCAGTCGTCGCGCATCTGCGCAAAGCGTGCGGGCTCGTGCTGGGCCAGGTTGGCGCGCTCGCGCGCATCGTTCTCCAGGTGGAACAGGTACTCGTGTTCGTCCACCTTCAGGTACTTCCACGGCCCCCGGCGCAGGGCGCGCTGGGTGCGGTGGTTCATGCGCCAGTACAGCGGCCGCTCGAACGTGTCCGCCGGGTCGCGCAGGATGCGGGCCAGCGACACGCCGTCCAGCGGGTACTGCGGGTGCGGCACGCCGCCGCCCAGCTCCAGCAGGGTGGCAGACCAGTCCATGCCCATGCACTGCTGCGCGCTGGTGCCGCCCGCTGCGATCACGGCCGGCCAGTGGGCGATCCACGGCACGCGGATGCCGCCCTCGGTCAGGTCCATCTTGCCGCCCACCAGGGGCCAGTTGTCCGAAAAGCGCTCGCCCCCGTTGTCGCTGGTGAAGACGATCAGCGTGTTCTCCAGCAGGCCCTCGGTGCGCAGCGCGGCCACCAGCCGGCCGATGCCTTCGTCCATGTGGTGGATCATGCGGCGGTAGGTCTCCACATTGCCGCCGTGCAGGTGGAACAGGTTGTCCTTGACCTGCGCCGCCAGGGCCGCGTCGTCGCGGGTCTCCCATGGCCAGTGGGGGGCCGTGTAGTGCAGGCTCAGAAAGAAGGGCTTGCCCGCCCGCGCGCCCTCGGCCATGCGGCCCACATGGCCAACGGCCCGGTCCGACAGCAGGTCCGTGAGGTAGCCGGGCTCGTGGTGCTCCTCCTCGCCCAGGTACAGGTCGTGGTCGCCCCGCCCGGCGCAGTGGCTGAAATAGTCCACACCGCCGGCCATCACGCCATAGAACTCGTCGTAGCCCGAGCGCAGCGGGCCAAAGCTCGGCGGGTAGCCCAGGTGCCATTTGCCGATGAGGGCCGTCGCGTAGCCCGCCTCGCGCAGCAGCGAGGGCAGGGTGGGCAGCTCGGGCGGCAGGCCCAGCACGGTGCTGCCCTTGCTGCGGCTGTTGATGGGCTCCTCCATGCCGGCGCGCACACGGTACTGGTAGCGCATGGTGGCCAGGGCCACGCGCGTGGGCGAGCACACGGGCGAGTTGGCGTAGCCCTGCGTCAGGCGCAGCCCGCCGGCGGCCAGGGCGTCGATGTGGGGCGACACCGCGCCGAACTGCGCCTGGCGTCCGCCATAGCAGCCCAGGTCGGCAAAGCCCAGGTCGTCTGCCACGATGTAGATGATGTTGGGTTGCATGCCCCTGACGTTAGCGGCAGCTCCATTCTTTGTAAAATTGAAATTTGGGTGTTTCAACTTAAATAAATCTATGGACCCCCGCCATCTGCTGCAACTGTCCGCCATCCTGGAATGCGGCTCCATCAGCAAGGCCAGCCAGGTGCTGCACCTGACGCAGCCCACGCTCACGCACAACATGCAGGCCCTGGAGTCGCGCGCGGGCGGCCAGCTGTTCGAGCGCAGCCGCTTCGGTGTGCGCAGCACCGCGCTGGGCGAAGTGCTGGCGCGCGAAGGCCGGGCCATTGCGCGCAGCGTGCGCGATGCCGAGGAGGCCTGCGCCCGCCACCGCGGCGGGTTTCGCAACACCATCCGCCTGGGCACGGGGCCGCTGGTAGGGGCCGCGCTGGTGCCAGGCCTGGTGGCCGGGCTGGCCGCCGTGGCGCCGGGCCGCGCCTTCTCGGTGCAGAGCGACCGCCCGCACCTGCTGGTGGACCAGTTGGTGGACGGCCGGCACGATCTGGTGATCGCCCCCTCATGGCTGGACAAGCCGCCTGCAGGCATCGAACGCTTCTTGCTGGTGCACGACACGGTGGGCGTTTTCTGCGGCCAGGCGCACCCGCTGGCGCGCACAGGCGTTCTGGCCGCGGGCGGCGATGTGGACTGGCTCGGCATGGGCACGGCGTCCCCGTTCGATGCGCCCGTGCGCGACATGCTGCGCGAGGCCGGGGTGGAGGCGCGCCATACCGAGGTCACCGTGATGGGCGATGCCCACATGGTGCTGGAGATCCTCTCCAAGGGACGCCACCTGTCGGTGCTGCCGCGCTATCCGCTGGGGTTTTTGGCGCCTTTCTACGGCCTGGTCGAACTGGCCCTGCCAGTCGCGGTGGTACCGCCCCCGCGCGACATCTACCTGTGGTGCCGCAGCGCGCTGTTGGAAGATGCCTCCATGGTGCTGGTCAAGGACTTCATCCTTGCGCAGGCGAGCGGGCGTTTATGAGGGATCGCTTCGGGTGGTGGTGATGGGTTTTTCGTTGTCTGTTTTGGTTGCGTGCCTGGGTTGAGGGCGGAGGCCGGGGTGTGCGCCCGGCGGCGCAGTAACTTTCTCTTGGCCGCCAAGAGAAAGTCACCAAAGAGAAGGCGGCCCCCAGTCTGCGTCCCCCGTTCGCCCTGTCGGGCGAACGGGGGCAACCTGCGATGCTCGGATCTGGGGTGGGCGTCGCTGAACTCGCTGCGTTCTTCGAACTCCGCTCAGACAGCAGCGACGAGCTAGACAACGAAGTGCGTGTGTCCTTCGGCACACGCACCCACCCCAGCTCCTGCGCTTCTCGGCGCAGCCAGCAGGGGTGGGGAGCGGGGACAAACACGGCTGCTGCTTCGCAGCTGCGCCTGGGGTCGGTGACGCGCGCGGTGCGCGCTGCCGACAGGTTGGGCGCGATCACTCTGGCGAGCCGAGCGCAGCGAGGCAGTTGGGGCCGAGCGAAGCAATGGCCCGAGTGGAGCCCGCTCCCACCCCCTTCTGACCGTGCCGAGAAGCGCAGGGCCTGGGGTGAGCGCGTGCCGAAGGACACGCGCCTCGTTGTCTGGCTCGCCGAAGCTGTTTGACCGCAGCTGCCTCGCAGAGGCAGCGCAGGGAGTTCTTCGGCGTCACCCCAGGACCGAGCATCGCAGGCTGCCCCCTCGCCCCCGGGCGAGGGGGACACGGGCAGCGGGGTCGCCTTTCTTTGGGGTACGTTTCTTTGGCGACGCAAAGAAAGGTACCTCGGCCGCCGGGCCGAGACCCGGCCTCCGCCCTCACCCAAAGCACACAGCAACCATCGCCCAAGGACCAGGACCAGGGCCACTGGACCTGCACCCCCCACCTGTGGCAGACTGCCCGACCCAGCTCCGTCACACCCCCTTCGGGAGACCAGCATGATGACCATTCCGAGCCCCGCCGCCGCCGCGCCAGCCGCAGCACCAGCCCTTCGCGAAATCCTCATGGTCACGACCACGGTCGCCACCGAAGCCGAAGCCAAACGCCTCGCCCACGCGGTACTGCACGCCCGCCTGGCCGCCTGCGTGCAGGTGGAGCCCATCACCGCCTACTTCCACTGGGAAGGCGCCCTGGAAGAATGCCGCGAACTGCGCGTGGCCTGCAAGACCGCCGAGAGCGCCATGCCCGCGCTGATGGCCCTGCTGCGCAAACAGCACCCCTACACGCTGCCCCAGCTGGTGGTGCAGCCCGTGCAGGCTTCGGCCGAATACGGCTGCTGGGTCGATGAGCAACTGATGCAGCAGCAACAGCAGCACCACCAACAGCCCGCCCGCCAGCCCGCGATGGCCATGGCCTGAGAGGCTCGGGCTCGGGCTGGGGCAGGGCGCAGCAGCGCCCGCCCACGGAGACACAGGCGAGTCACCGCTGGCGCCGGCAATCCCGGCCGGACAGACTTGCCATGCGCGCGCGCCGCAAAAATTTCTTCCCCAACCGTGTCCCTTTTTCCGCGGCCATTCGGCAGGTATCGGAAGGAGCAGCTTGACCGGCTGATGCGTCAGCCCCACCCACCCGTGGGCGGTCCGCCTCGCTCCCCTGTGTCAACCACCAACCGATGCCAACCCGAGGAGAACGCGCATGGCGCCCGTTATGTTGCGCAGCACGCCGCTGCACCAGGATGATTCAGCCCTGACCACCCGAGCCACGCCGCTGGCCCGCGCCGCGCACGCGCTGTGCATGGGGATCGCCATCGCGGCTGCTGCCACAGGGGCCGCATCCACGGCCCGGGCCCAAGGCGCCGCGCCCACCGCGCCAGCGCAACGCGCCTACGACATCCAGCCCGGCCCGCTCGGCCCGGTGCTCTCGCGCTATGCCGGCGCAGCCGGCGTCACCCTGTCGTTCGAGCCCGCGCTGACCGAAGGCCTGCGCAGCCCCGGCTTGCAGGGCAGCGTGGCGGCGGTGGAAGACGGCTTTGCGCGCCTGCTGGCCGGCAGCGGGCTCGAAGCCGTGCCGCGCAGCGGCGGCGGCTATACGCTGCGCCGAGGCACCCCAGTGCCTGCGCCGGCGGCAGGTCGCACATCATCTTCGTCAGACACCCAACTGCCGGCCGTGCGCGTGACCGCCGAGCGCGAGGCCGCCTGGGGCCCCGTGGAGGGCTACCGCGCCACGCGCGGTGCTGGCGCCACCAAGATGGACGTGCCCGTGCTCGAAACTCCGCAGCAGGTCTCCACCATCGGCGCCGCGCAGATCCGCGACCAGGCCATCTCCAGCGTGGCCGAGGCCGTGCGCTACAGCGCAGGCGTGCGCCCGGCGGACTACGGCATCACCGACGACGACGTCTCCATCCGCGGCTTCTACCTCACCGGCACCGGCCTGTACCGCGACGGCATGCGCCTCATCCACAACGGCTTCATGACCAACCTGGAGCCCTATGGCCTGGAGCGGCTGGAGGTGGTGCATGGCCCGGCCTCGGTGCTCTACGGCCAGTCGGCCCCGGGCGGCCTCATCAACGCCGTGACCAAGCGCCCGCGCGCCGGCATGCAGCGCGAAGTCGGCGTGGAGCTGGGCAGCCATGAGCGCCGCCAGGCCGCAGCCGACATCGGCGGTGCGCTCAACGAACAGGGCACTGTGCTCGGCCGCCTCACCGTGCTCCAGCGCGAGGCCGGCACCCAGTGGGACGGGCTGCGCAACGACCGCACCTACGTGGCCCCTGCGCTCACGCTGCAGGGCGAGCACACCACGCTCACGCTGCTGGCCCACCACCAGGAGGACGACACGGGCTACATCATTCCCTACTACCGCAACACACCGTTCGGCGCGGCCAGCGAGCGCATCAACGTCAACGGCCCGGGTTCGGGCCACCACAAAGAGGCCTGGTCGCTCGGCTACCTGCTGGAGCATGCGTTCAGCGACAGCCTGACCGTGCGCCACCACCTGCGCTACCTCGACGGCAGCAACCACCGCCTGGAGATGCGCAACCGCGGCCTCATGGCCGACCAGCGCAGCATGGCCCGCCTGGCCATGGTGCGGCCCGACGCCGAAAAAACCCTGGTGATCGACACCCATGTCGAGGCGCGCCTGAAAAGCGGTGATGTCTCGCACCAGCTGCTGGCCGGGCTCGACTACTACCACTCCAGGCTCGACTGGCGCATCCACTCGCTCAACGGCGCCGTGGCGCCCATCGACCTCGTGAACCCCGTGTTCGTGCAGCCCGACTGGGGCAACAACTACCTGAGCGACCGCGCCCTGGCGCGCAACACCCAGGTGGGCCTGTACCTGCAGGACCAGATCAAACTGGGCGAACGCTGGGTGTTCAGCCTGGGCGGCCGCTACGACACGGCCCGCATCGACACCAGGTACGACGCGCGCCTGACCGGCGACGCCCCCTTTGCCACCACCGTGGTGGACCGGCGCGACAACGCCTTCACGGGCCGCGCGGGCGCCATCTACCTCGCTCCGAACGGCTTGGCACCGTACGTGAGCTTCAACACCGCCTTCCAGCCACCGCTGACCACGGTGACGGCGGTGGACGCCAATGGTGCGCCCTACGAGCCCGAGACCGCGCGCCAGGCCGAGGTGGGCGTGCGCTACGCACCGCAAGGCGCTGGCTACACGCTGAGCGCCGCCGTGTTCGACCTGCGCAAGCGCAATGTGCGCACCCCCTCCACCATCAACCCGCGCTTCGACGTGCAGACCGGCGAGGTGCGCAGCCGCGGGCTGGAGCTGCAGGGCTCGGGCGACGTGGGCGGGGGCTTCTCGGTCATCGGTGCCTACACCTACCTCAATGCCAAGGTCACGCGCAGCAACAATGCGCTCGAAGTCGGCGAGCGCCCCGGCGCCACGCCCGAGCATGTGGCATCGCTCTGGGGCAAGTACCAGCGCGGCCCGCTGGAAGTGGGCCTGGGCATGCGCCACATCAGCGCCACGGTGGGCGAGCTGCGCGTGGCGGCCGGCCCCATCCCCACCAACGACGGCTACACCCTGTTCGACGCCATGGCCGCCTACGACGTGGGCGCCTGGCGCATGTCGCTCAACGTGAGCAACCTGGCCGACAAGCGCTACCGCACCCAGTGCAACACCTTCCGCGGTGGCGCGGAGTTCTGCGCGCTGGGCTTTGGGCGCGAAGTGCGGGTGGCGGCAGCGTACCGGTTCTGATTCGAGTGCGGGAAGAGGAGGGCGCCTGCCGCTTTCATTTCCCGCTGCATTGAAGCGCCATGCGCAAACTGCTGGTACTCCTGCACCGCTGGGCCGGCCTGTTCATGGCCGTGTTCCTCACCGTGGCCGGGCTCACGGGCTCCATCATCGCGTGGGAGCACGAGCTCGACCGCTGGCTCAACCCGGGCTTTCACTACGCATCGCCGTCGGATGCGCCACTGCTGCCCTCCACCGAGGTCGCACGCCGCGTGGAGGCCGCGCACCCAAAGCTGCAAATCAGCTTCATGCCCCTGGCCGCCGCGCCGGGCCAGACCCTGGTGATGATGGTGGCGCCGCGCATGGATGCCGCCACCGGCCAGCCATACGTGCTCGCCTTCGACCAGATGGCCGTGCACCCCGCCACGGCCGCAGTGCAGGGCACGCGCACCTGGGGCCAGGCATCCCTCGCGCGCGAGAATGTCGTGCCCTTCATGTACAAGCTGCACCACACCCTGTTCCTGCCGCGCGCCTGGGGTGTGGACTGGGCCGTGTGGTTCCTGGGCGCGGTGGCCATGCTCTGGGTGGTGGACTGCTTCATCGCGCTGTGGCTGGCCTTTCCGCGCTGGCGCGCCTGGCGCAAATCCTTCACCTTCCGCTGGTCGCGCGGTGCGCGCACCCTCAATTTCGACCTGCACCGCTCCGGCGGCGTGTGGGTCTGGGCGCTCATGCTCATCCTGGCCGTCACCTCGGTGGCCATGAACCTGCACGACGAGGTCATGGAGCCCGTGGTCAATGTCTTCTCGCGCACCAGCGCGAGCCCCTTCGACGAGCGCCCGCGCCGTCCGCCCGCGCAGCAGGCGCCGCCCCCGGTGGACCGGGCCGAGATCGTCGAGCGGGCCCGGGCCGAAGGCCTGCGCCGCGGCTGGCCCGACCCGCCGGGCTTTCTCACCTATCGCCCGGCCTTCGACCTCTACGGCGTGGACTTCTATGTGCCCGGCACCAGCCGCCCCGGCCTGGGCCCGCCGCGCCTGTACTTCGACGGTGCCACCGGCGCCCTGGCCGGCCAGCGCGTGCCGGGCGAGGGCACGGCGGGGGATCTGTTCATGCGCCTGCAGTTCCCCCTGCACTCGGGCCGCATCGCGGGCCTGCCGGGGCGCATCCTGGTCACCGTGCTGGGCCTGGCGGTGGCGCTGCTCAGCGTGACGGGGGTGGTGATCTGGTGGGGGAGGCGGCGGGCCCGGGCAGCGCAGGGCAACCCCGTGACTGCCCGGGAGCGGGCCCTGGAATGCAGCAATTGATTTGGTAAGTATTCATTCTGTTATAGAATGAAACGATTCTCACTACGGCAGCTGCCGTAGCACCAGCCAGCGCCAGAGGCCTCCCCCGGCCCGGCAGTGCGCCGCCCCAAAGGGACGGTCCGCACCTGCGCCAGCCAATCGCTCTTCCCCACCCACCGCCTGCTCCGCGGCTGCCTTGTGCGCAGCCGGGGTCGCTGGCCTGCGTGCGCGCGTTCGCTGCGCGGCAGGGATGGGGACATCTTCAACCGCTCTTGCATGACCCAAGCCTCTGATGACGATGAAGCCTTCTTCCCCATCCCCTCTGACCCCCGCGCCTGTGGCGCTGGCCGTGATGGCCTTTGTGACGGCCATGGCCGCCATGGGTAGCACCACCGCCCGCGCACAGACGGCAGAACCTGCCTCCGCCAGCAACGCCACCACCTCCAACCTTCCCCCGGTCACCGTGCGCGCCCAGCAGGACCGCACCAGCACCGAAGGCACCGAGCGCTACAACAGCACCCAGGCCACGGTGGGCAAGGCGGCGGTCGAGCTCAAGGAGATCCCCCAGTCCATCAGCGTGGTCACCCAGCAGCGCATGGAAGACCAGAACATGCGCAACGTTGAGGAAGTGCTGGAGCAGACCGTGGGCTATGTCTCCGAGCGCTTCGACAGCGAATCGGCCTCGTACTCGTCGCGCGGTTTCGCCATCAACAACTACATGATCGACGGCGTGCCGGCCCCTGGCACCGCCGCCGCGTGGGACTCCGTGCTGTTCGACCGGGTGGAGCTGCTGCGCGGCCCCTCGGCGCTGTTCAGCGGTGTCTCCAGCTCCGGCGGTGCCGTCAACCTGGTGCGCAAGCGCCCGCAAGATACCTTCCAGGCGCGCGGCGCGGTGCAGTTTGGCTCGTGGTCCACCAAGCGTGCCGAGGTCGATGTGACCGGCCCGCTCAACCAGGCCGGCACCATCCTGGGCCGCCTGTCGGCTGCCAAGCAGGAGGGCGGCACCTACCAGAGCGGCGCCCAGCGCGACCGCTATGCGATTGCCGGCTCGCTCGATTTCAAGCTCGCGCCCACCACCAGCCTGCTGGTCGGCGCGCACGCGCAGAAGGTGGACGGCTGGCTCACCGGCGGCCTGCCTTCGTACACCACCGGCGCGCTGCTCGACGTGCCGCGCTCCACCTGGCTGGGCGCGGACTGGAACCGCTCCGAGCAGGACGAGAAGTACGTGTACGCCGAACTCACGCACCGCTTCAACGACGACTGGCGCGCCCGCCTGCACTGGAGCGGCTACCGCAACGACCAGGCCACCAACTACCTGTACCTGCCCAACGGCCAGGTCACGCCCACCAACGGCCGCACCAGCCTGATGCTGTGGTTCAACCAGACGCGCATCGAGCAGAACGTGCTGGACGCCAACCTCACCGGCAGCTTCAACGCCCTGGGCCGCAAGCACGATGTGGTGGTGGGTGCCGACTGGCGCCGCAACACCAATGCCTCCATCTCGGGCCGCTATGCCAACTACTACGTGCAGGACGTGTATGCGCCCGACCACTCGGCCGTGCCGTACCCCGATCGCCCGGCCACGGCGCGCTCGCAGTCCGAAACCTCGCAGTACGGCCTGTACGGCCAGACCCGCCTGCGCATCACCGACCCGCTGACCGTGGTGCTGGGCGCCCGCGTGAGCTGGTACGACACGCAAAGCCGCAACCTGCTGCCCACCACCGGCGCCTGGACCACCAGCCAGGTGGACCACAAGCTCAGCCCCTATGCCGGGTTGACCTATGCGTTCACGCCGCAGGTCTCGGGCTACGTGAGCTACAGCGACGCCTTCACGCCGCAGACGCAGCTGGCCTTTGGCGGCGGCGTGATCGACCCCATCGTTGGCAAGCAGCTCGAAGTGGGCGTGAAGGGCGAGTTCTTCGACCGGGCGCTGACCACCAACGCCGCCGTCTACCGCATCCGCGAGGTCAACCGCGCGCAGGCCGACCCGGTCAACACCGGCTTCTCCATCGCCCAGGGCGAGGTCGAAAGCAAGGGCGTGGAGCTCGAAGCCTCGGGCCGCATCACCAAGCAGTGGAATGTCTACGCCGGCTACGCCTACAACGAGAACCGCTACGTGCGCGACACATCGAGCGGCGGCCTGCCGCTCAACGCGCTCACGCCGCACCACAGCGTCAAGCTGTGGTCGCAGTACCGCTTCAACGAAGGACTGCTCGACGGTCTGAGCGTGGGCGCGGGCGTCAATGCCTACAGCAGCGCCAGCGGCGGCAACGCCACCACCAACACCCACCGCCCCGGCTTCGGCGTGGTGAACGCCGCCATCAGCTACCGCATCGATCCGCGCTGGAGCATAGCGCTCAACCTCAACAACCTCACCGACAAGGTCTACTGGCAGCGCGTGTACACCACGGGCCGCAGCAACTTCTTCGGCGAGCCGCGCAATGCGAGCGTGACGCTGCGGGCGAGTTACTGATCGGATGTGAGCCCCTCAGGTCGATAGCGGAAGGCCCCGGCTGGCGCTGCAAAGCGCCCGGTTGGGGCTTTTTGCGTTGCGCGGGCTATCGCCCTGTCCATGGTGGCGGCTTCGTGGACAAGCGCCTCGTCCGGCGTTCTGTTTGCGCACAAGTGCATGATTTGAAAGGAAAAACAGTCTGATTTACAATGAGCCACATGGACATCCAAGGCCGCATACTGCAATCGATCCGCCCCCGCCGCGACGGTCTGTTGCTCCGCTCTGACCTGAAGGACCTGGGCAGTGACAGCCAGGTGTCTGCGGCGCTCAACGGGCTGTGCCGCAAAGGCCTGATCCAGCGCATCGGTCGTGGCGTGTATGCCCACCCGGCAAAGCTTGCCATGTTGGGCGAACAGGCGCTCCTTGAGAGCGCGCGCGCACGGCAAATCCAGGCGCGCCATCAACTGGCGGTGCAAGAAAAGCGGCAGGCGCGGGCCATCACGCCCACGGCGCGCCATGTGATCGCACTGGCCAAGCGCCTGGGCATTGCCTATGTGCCGACGTTCAGCGATCGGTGGGCGGCGGCCGTCACCGAGTTGGCAGGAGACGAAGTCTCCAGCGATTCCACGGACGACCTGCTGGTGGCGCTCACCCGCGCAGGCAAGCTCTCTGCGGGTGACATGGCCCGGCTGGTCATGGAGCACCATCGCACGCTCAAAAAAGCGCATGTTTGACCCGTTTGGCGATTTCGAAACCGCAGGCTATCTGCACAACACGGGGGCGGAAAAGGACCTTGCCATCGTCCATGCGGTTGAGCATGCGCTTTTCAGGGCGCAGCTTCCTTCGGCACTGGCGTATCTGGCGCAGTGCAAGCGCATTGGCTACAGCGATTTTCTGGCCGTGCATCGGCTGCTGTTCGAGGCGCTCTACCCGTGGGCGGGCAAAGACCGTGCCGAGTTGATGCCGGAGAAGGCCATCATCAAAGGGGCTGTGTATTTTTGCCATCCACAAGACTGCCGGCGTGCGGTCGAGGATGGGCTGGCCCGTGGGCAGGACAAGACGCAGATGCGTACCCGCCCCGGGTTCATCATGGGCCTGTTCGCCTATGGCCATCCCTTTCTCGATGGCAACGGCCGGACCATGCTGCTGGTCCATGCCGAACTGTGCTTTCGGGCAGGCATGTCCGTTGACTGGAGCCGCACCCGAAAAACCCCTTACCTCCAGGCACTTGCGCGCGAGATCGAGGATCCCAATGCAGGCCATCTGGATGCCTATCTGGCGCCCTTCATCGGCCGGCCCATAGCGCGTGGGCAATGGCAGACCGCCGTAGCGGCCCTACCCGGACTCGATGGTCTGGGCGCCCACGAGGATGCAGTGGCGAGGTACGCCGACCCGCAGGTCGCCGATGGATACGCCGCTTTTGAGCGCAGGCGCGGGTACCGCTCGGCGTGAGCGATGGACTTCTGCTGCGGGGCAGCAGAAGTCCTTCACCCTCACACCGCCGAGCAGCTGAAGCTCTCCGCCTTCGCCGGGTCGCCCTTGCCGTCGAAGCGCGGGAACTTCGGGTACTCGCACACCGGGCGCTGCAGCACCGGGATCTGCCGGCCGGCGCGCGGGTCGGCGGGCTCGTAGCGCGTGGCCACCAGCCTGTCGGGCGCGGTGCCGCGCTCCACCCAGGCATCCATGGCGGCCAGCAGGTCGATGCTCACCGGGTCGGTGCCCGGGCCGTCGAGGTTGTGGCCGTTGGAGGGCGAAGTCAGCATGCGCGCAAAACCCTGCACCTTGCTGGCACCCAGGCGCTGGCGCACGCTGTCCAGGTACTCGGCCGTGCGGTACACCGACACGCAGGCATCGCCCATGCCGTACCAGATCAGCAGCTTGCCGCCGTTGTCGGCAAAGGCCGATATGTCGGGGTTGGTCGCGTCGATCATGTTCGCCAGGCGCAGGTACGACGCCTGGTAGCGGGTGGGGTCGTGCTGGAGCAGGTCGGCAGCGGGGTTGCCCTCGACCAGGCGTGCGGCTGCGGAAACGGCCATGTAGTTGAACGAATCGCGCGCCTCGAAGCTGGGGCCGAACACATAGGCCTCCCAGTCGGATGTGGCGGCACCGCCGCGGCCAAAGCCGGGGTAGCCGCGCGCGCCCTGTGACAGGGTCACCGGCACATCCTTTTGCGCATAGATCAGCCGCACCGATTCGATCTGCCCGGCGGTCAGGCAGCTGTCGCTGTCGGCCCCCTTGCACAGCAGCTCGGTGGGCACGTAGTTGCAGGCCGCCACGTTGCCGATGATGCCGTCCGCCAGGCCGTCCAGCGCGTCGCAGGCCGCAGTCTCGGCCCGGGCGTACAGCGCGATCTTGGCGGGGCTCAGCCAGTTCTCGGGTTTGGAGAAGACGTGGCGCAGCAGCGTGGGCCCCAGGTTGGCCTGGTGCGCCTGCTGGCTGATGGCGGGCTCCATGGCCACCACGCCGTCATAGTCCTTGGGGTAGTTCTGCGTGGCGGCCAGGGCCGAGCGCCCGCCGTTGGAGTGGCCGATGTGGTAGCGGCGCGTGGGGCGCTTGCCGTAGAAGTCGCTTGCGATGGCCGTGCCCACCTCCAGCACGAAGTGGTTGGCGTCGAAGGCATGGTTGCGCAGCGCCACATCGCTCGCGCCCCAGGCAAAGCCCGGTGCCAGGTGGCCCGAGTCCGAGCTCATCTTCACATACGTTTGGGCCGACGCGCCGATGATGTGCTGGTACCACGGGTCGTCCGTAGGGATGAAGCCGTCGAACGCGCCACCGCCCACTGTCAGCGTCTTGCCATTCCACACCGTGCCGGCCGGCAGCTCCACCGCCCAGTGGATGGTGGACTGGGGCGACGAGACGATCTCGCCGCGCACGATGCACACCTCGGGCAGCAGGCCCTCGGCCGCGCGCAGCTCGGTGCGGGTGATCGTGGCGCCATGGGGCAGGGTGGCCGTGCGGTAGGTCGGGCAGGCCTGGGCCAGCGGCTGGCTGGCGGCGGGGGCGCTGCTGTCGCTGCCGCCGCAGGCGGTGAGGGCAAGGGCGGTCAGGGTGGCGGCGAGCAGGGCAGGGCGGCCGCTGGCTGTGCCGGCGGTCGGTGGGATCGAAAACATGGAATGCGTCTCCTGTTGTTGCTTGGTTCTTCCGAAGCCTTGGGGCTCCGGGCGCAACGATAGGGACGGGTGGGTGTTTTGACGCCTCTGCAAATGCAGAGGGCCTGGGAAAGTACTAGGCACCCCCTGAGTCGCTTCGCGCCTTCCCCCTGGAAGGGGGACGCCCCCGGTGCGGCGGGGCGGCCCTTGCACGGGGGCACTGGCCTCGGTAGTGCCAGTGCCCACGAAGCGCGCCTTTCAGCGCAGCCCTGATGTCACTGCCGGCGCAGCGCGGCGACGAGTTCCACCTTGTTGCGCACCCCCAACTGCGCATAGGCGCTGCGCAGGTAGGTGCGCACCGTGGCCGGTGTCAGGCCCAGTGTGGCGGCAATGTCCTTGTACGAATGGCCGTGCGCGTACAGCGTGGCCGCGCTCAGTTCGCGCGGGGCCAGCGGCGGCTTGCTGGCGTGGGGCGACGGAATGCTGATCGCCAGCAGCGGCCCACAGGCTTCCAGCCGCAGCCGGCAGGCGCGGCCCAGCAGCAGGCTGCCCGGCAGCGTGGCGGGCATGGCCGCCAGCAGTGCCGGGGGCAGGGCGGTGCCCGACCAGTCCGGGTAGGCCGCCTGCAGCGCCAGCCCCACGCGCAGGCCCACGAAGAGCAGTTGGCCGTCCGCATCGGCCAGTGCATAGCTGTCCCACGGACCGTTGCCTGCGGGCGCCGTCTGCAATTGCTCCAGCCGGTGCTGCCAGTGGCCCAGCAGGTGCGGCACGAACTCGCCGAACAGCACCGCCTCCTGGTCCGTGAAATTCGGTCGGCCCGGGCCGCGGTACATGCTCACGAAGAACATCAGCCCGCTGCGCGGCATGGCCACCGTGACCGCCATGCAGTGGTACAGGCCGTGGCGCCGGCAGAAGGCCTCGATGTCCGGCGGTATCGCCACGCCCGGCTGCGCGGGCAGGTCGTCGGCACTCTCGCGCAGCACCACGCCCAGCCGGTCCATGGACTGCTGGGCGAACACATCGGCCATGGCCAGCGCATTCCACTCCGTGGCAAAGCCCTTGGCCAGACCGATGCTGCCATGCAGCCAGTTGCGCGGCGGCGCATCGGCATGGCCGGGCGACACCTCGCCCCACCAGGCGGTATCGAACCCGACCAGGGAGGTGCGCAGGGTCTCCAGTGCCTCCTGCAGCAGGGCCTGCGGCGGCGTGGTGCGCGCCACGGCGGCCAATTGCAGCAGGCTGGCGCTCAGCGCGCGCAAAGGCTCGAAGACCGGCGCGGAATGTCCTGCCGTGCGCGGGGTGGCGGTAGGGTGGGCCTGCATGGTGGCGCCTGTCTCCTGGGATGTGGTTGTGCTCGTTCGCTTGATCGGCTCTTTGGCAGGCGGCATGGTACGCAGATTCGCCCCGCAGGGGGCGAGGGGCATGGTCAGAATTCGGTTTGCGGGGTCATGCCGAGGTGGTAGGCTGGCCAGGTCATTGGACTAGTGCCTGGCCCGTCCCCCTGCCAACCTGCATACCCATGGAACCTGCCATCCACTTCCTCACGCGGCTCTTCGACGTCTCGCGGGAGCCCGAGAACCCCATCAACCCCATCCGGGGCCATTCCCTGCTCGAATGGCTGCGCACGCGCGTGCCCGCCCACCTGGACATGACCGACGCAGACGCCGAGGACTGGGGCTGGTACGCGCATGTGAGCTGGGAGGGCCGCACCTACATGGTCGGCGCCGCCGCCAATGAGAGCGAAGACGGCAAGCACGAATGGGTGCTGTCGCTGACCAAGCACCGCTCGCTCAAGGAGCGCGTGCTGGGCAAGGCGAAGATGGTCGGCGACGATCCGTGCCTGGTTTTTTTCCATGGGCTCATTGCACAGGAGCCGGGGTTCGAAGAGGTGTCGGTGGAGGGGGTTGGCGCGTAAGGGGCTTCCGGGCCAGGAACCAGATGAGACAACTGTCCTCTTCACTCACCCCCGCCTTCAAGATGGGCCCGATCACCCTGATCGGGGTGGGCTTGGTCATTTTGGTCACGCGCTCGATCACAGAAGGCGGCCTGTCCCTGCGCATCGTCCTGGAAGCCTGCGGTATCACGGTATTCACCTGGGTGGTGACCTGGCTGACCGCATCCGATCTGGCCGATGAGGTCTATGACGGGGGTGACCACCTGGTGATCAAGCGCGGCCGAACCACCGACAAGATACCCCTGTCCAATCTGCGCATGGTCGAGGGCACGAGAAATTCCAGCCCCGAAATCATGACGCTGCACTTCGTGCGGTCCACCGCTTTTGGCCGCAAGATCGGGCTCAGTCCCGCGGGCGGGCGGCTCAATCCGCTGCGAGAGCATCCGCTGGTCGAGAACCTGATGAACCGGGCCCATGCGGCCAGGCTATAGCGGGAGATATCCACCCATGCAATCCACCCCCGTCAACTCGTCCCAGGCACGGCCCCCCTCTGGTGGCTATTCCCAAGCGCTCGACGTGCAGGGCGCCACACGCTGGCTGGTCATCAGCGGGCAGATTCCGGTCGACCGGGACGGTGGGGTGCCCGAGAGCTTCGCCGAGCAGGCCGACCTGGTGTGGGCCAACATCCTGGCCCAGCTCGATGCCGCGGGCATGGGCGTGGCCAACCTGGTGAAGGTGACCACGTTTCTCTCATCGCGCCAGTACGCCCAGGAGAATGGCGAGGCGCGGCGGCGCGCGCTGGGCGGCCATGCGCCGGCGCTCACGGTCATCATCGCCGGTATCTACGACGAGGCGTGGTTGTTGGAGATCGAGGCCGTGGCGGCGGGGTGATCGGCCTTTCCGTGACGTGCATCGGGATCGAAGGTGTGCAGCGACATGTCTGAGGAGCCAGCCACCGGCTGGAGATCGCTGGACTGCGCAGTGACTTCGAAGAGTTCCACCGTATCCGATGCGCTTATTTCGGGTTCCATCCGGGAGCGCGACAGCTGAAACACCACGGCGGCCACGTACGTGACAAACGCTGACATGAGCGAGTGGTGGACAACCGCCAGCCAGTAGGCAACGGGGCTATCTATCCGGCCCGCCATCGCTTTGCTGCTTCTGGAAATCACGTTGATTTCGCCACTCCAGAGGCCGGTGGCCACCATGGAGATCAATCCGACAGCCAGGACCACGACGGGAACCAGCGCGGCACGGGCAAACCAATGCCCATACCGGTCCCACCAG
Source organism: Acidovorax sp. (assembly GCF_034519795.1). GTDB lineage: Bacteria > Pseudomonadota > Gammaproteobacteria > Burkholderiales > Burkholderiaceae_C > Acidovorax. The sequence goes on along the minus strand of NZ_JAXHOB010000012.1, from coordinate 584,827 downwards.
GCGGTGGTCATCTGCAATTTTTTCATTCGCGCCTCGGACTCGGCGAAGGAGCGCTGCAGGCCGGCAAGCGATGCGTCGAGTTCCCGTTGCCTGGCCTCATTCAAGATCTGCCCACGCGAATGGGCGGCAATGCTTTTCAGCTGCGCTGGCGTGAGTTGAGGGCGAGGGCGGGGCATGGCGAAATTCTATGCACAGGGCACGGCCCAAGGCCCATGGCGAAAGGCCCTTGGCTGCGCAGTGCATTGCGGTGCTCTGGTTGCGAGGAGATCGTCTGCTGTGCTTACTTCCCGTCCGGAAACTGCTCCCAATGCACCTCCCCCTTGCGGCCGAAATAGCTCACATGCCGCCCTGCCAGCCACACCATGTAGCCCACACAGCCCGCTGCGCGTGAGAGCTCAAGGAACTCCGGGTACATCACCTCGCCGCGCTGCGCCCCCCGGATGGCGGCCTGCACCCCCGATGCGTCGAAGCCCTGTGCGATGGGCGTGGCAGGCGGATGCAGGGCCACGGCATGCGTCTCACCGCGGGGCAGGTAGTAGGTGGTCGCGTTGCTGCGGTAGTCGGCAAAATACGCCTCCACGCCGGCCTCGCTGAGGGCCTGCACGATGGCGCCGAAATGGGCCGTGCCGTCCTTGGAGGATTGGGCGCAGCGTTCGATGGTGGCGATGGTCGTTTCGTTCATGGGCATCTCGCTGTGATGGGTTCTCGGAATCAGCTGCGCGGCACTTCCTGCCACTGGTGCAGGCGCACCATCTCCTGCAGCAGGCGCGCGAGGCGCTGGCGCTCGGCCGCAGGCAGGTGGCCAAAGAACTGTTCGTCGTTGGCATCGGCCTTGGCGGCCAGCACGGGCACCAGGGCGCGGCCGGTGGGCGTGAGTGACAGGGTGTGGCTGCGCGCGTCCGTTGGCGCGCCCGCGCGCGCCACCAGGCCCTTGTCCTCCAGCCGGGCCACGACCTTGGAGACGGCGCCCTTGGTCATGCCCAGGGACTGGGTCAGCGTGGCGTGGGTGGCGGGGTTGTCGCCATCGTCCGCATCGAACAGCGTGCGCAGCGCCACCCAGTCGGTGACGGACACACCCGATGCATCCACCGCCTGCTGGAACCCGGCCGACACCTGATTGGAGACAAAACGCATCCAGTAGCCGAGGTGGGCTTCGAGCGGGCTGGGGTGGGGCGATGGGTTTTTCTTCATGCTTTGTTTCTGTGGAAACTATCTGTGGCTGAAATATAGTTTCTTGGGAAACAAATTGCAAGTGCCGCAGTCGTGTAGCCTGCCGCACCATGGATTCCCTGATCACCGCCGCCGCCCGTGCGCTTGCCGCCGGCGATGCGCTGGGCGCGCTGCAGCGGGTGGCCCTGCGCGATGACCCGCCTGCGCTGGCGCTGCGCGGCATTGCCATGGCGCAGCTGGGCGAGCACCCGCGTGCACGCGATCTGCTGCGCCGCGCGGCCAGGGGCTTTGGCGTGCACGAGGAACTGGCCCGCGCCCGCTGCGTGGTGGCCGAGGCCGAGGTGGCCCTGGCCCTGCGCGACCTGAACGGCCCGCCGCATGCCCTGGTGGCTGCGGCCTCTGCGCTTGCAGCCCGGGGCGACCGGGCCAATGCCCTGCAGGCCCGGCTCATCGCCGCGCGCCAGTGGCTGCTGATGGGCCGGCTGGGCGAGGCCGGCGCCCTGCTGGTCCCCATCGACCTGCGGGAGCCGGGCATGCCGCCCGCGCTGGCGGCCGTGGCGGGGCTCACGCTGGCCGAACTGGCCCTGCGCTCGCTGCGCGTGGCGGCGGCGCGCGATGCGCTGGCCCAGGCGCGCGAAGCGGCAGCGCGCGCCCGCGTGCCTGCGCTGCTGGCCGAGGTCGACGAGGCCCTGGCCGCGCTGCAGCGCCCCGCCGCGCGGCGCCTGCTGCCAGGCGATGGCGATGGCGGCGGTGTGGCGCGCGAGCAGTTGCTGCGGCTGGACGAAGTGGCGGCGCTGCTGGCCTCGGATGTGCTGGTGGTCGATGCCTGCCGGCACCGGCTGGGATCGGGATCGGTGGTGGAGGAAGAGGGGGAGGGCGGTGCGGCCCCCACCTGGCTGTCCCTCGCGCGCCGGCCCATTCTGTTCGCCCTGGCCTGCGATCTGGTCCAGGCCTGGCCCGGAGATGCCGAGCGCGACGCGCTGATCGCCAGCGCCTTTCGCACCCGCCACCCAGACGACACCCACCGCGCCCGGCTGCGCGTGGAGCTCGGCCGCCTGCGCGCATTGGTCAAGCCGTGGGCCCGCATCGAGGCCACGGCGCGCGGCTTTGCGCTGCGGCCCCTGGATGGGCGCTCCGTGGCGGTGCTGGCGCCGCCCATCGCGGGTGAGCAGGCCTCGCTGCTGGCCCTGCTGGCCGATGGTGCGGCGTGGTCCACCTCGGCCCTGGCGCTGGCGCTGGGCGACAGCCAGCGCACCGTGCAGCGCGCCCTGGCCGAGCTGCAGGCGCAGGGCCGTGTGCGCTCCATCGGCCAGGCGCGTGCGCAGCGCTGGCTGGCACCGCCCTTGGCCGGATTCACGCCAATCTTGTTACTCCCCGCTGCGCTGTCATTTGAATAGAGTTCACCCATCGACCCCCCGAGCCGGGGTCGAACCAACACGGAGCACTCCATGCCAATCACCACCTGCAGCCCCGACAGCGCCAGCCGCATTGCACCGACCGGTGTCCCCGCCCGCCCCGCCGAGATCGTGCGCGAGTACGGCCCCTTTGCCGGTGCCCGCACCGTGGCCGGCGTCACGCACGACGGCCAGCGCGTATGGGCCGCCACGGGCGCCAGCCTGGTCGCCTTCGACCCCGCCAGCGGCGAGACCACGCACACGCTGGGCGTTCCCTGCGATGCGGGCACCGCGTTCGACGGCAAGCACCTGTACCAGATTGCAGAGTCGCGCATCGACAAGATCGACCCGGCCACGGGCGCCGTGGTGGCCTCCATCCCCGCGCCGGGCAAGGGCGCCGACTCGGGCCTGACCTGGGCCGAGGGCAGCCTGTGGGTGGGCCAGTACCGCGACCGCAAGATCCACCAGATTGACCCCGCCACCGGGGCGATTCGCCGCACCATCGAATCCAACGCCTTCGTGACCGGCGTGACCTGGGTCGATGGCGAGCTGTGGCATGGCACCTGGGAGGGCGATGCCAGCGATATCCGCCGCATCGACCCCGCCAGCGGTGCCGTGATCGAGCGCCTGGAAATGCCGGCCGGCACGGGCGTGAGCGGGCTCGAATCCGACGGCGCCGGCCTGTTCTATGCCGGCGGCGGCGAAAGCGGGAAAGTCCGCGCAATTCGCCGCACCAAAGCGGCATAGCGCCCGGCGGGCCAGCCGCGGCCCGCTCTCCCCCATCTCACCCAAACCCCGTGCAGCAATTGCCCCATGTTGGGCAGTTGGAGCCGCGCATGGGCGCCTCGTCCCCAACCCTTCGAAGGAGCACCGCATGACCACCGCCACCCACAGCCCCTCACTCCACCACCCCATCGTCCCGCGCAGCCAATGGCTGGTCGCGCGCCAGGCCCTGCTGCTGCGCGAAAAGGAACTCTCGCGCCAGCAGGACCGTATCGCCGCCGAGCGCCGCGCGCTGCCCTGGGTGCGGGTGGACAAGCCCTACCTGTTCGACACCACCACCGGCCCGCGCACGCTGGCCGATCTGTTCGACGGGCGGCGCCAGCTGCTGGTGCAGCACTTCATGTTCGGCCCCGGCTGGGAGCAGGGCTGCCCGAGTTGTTCGTACATGGCCGACCACATCGACGGCATGAACATCCACCTCGCCAACCGCGACATCACGCTGGTGGTGGTCTCGCGCGCACCGCTCGCGCAGATCGAGCACTTTCGCCAGCGCATGGGCTGGCGCTTTCACTGGGTGTCATCGCACGGCAGCGACTTCAACCAAGACTATGGCGTGAGCTTCAGCACCGAGCAGGTGGCGCGCGGCGAGGTGCCCTACAACTACACGGTGCAGCCCTTTCCGGCCGAAGAGGCGCCCGGCATCAGCGTGTTCTACAAGGAGCCGGGCGAGGGCGCCGACGTGTTCCATACCTACTCGACCTACGGCCGCGGGGTCGAGGTGATGATGGGCGCCTACCCCCTGATCGACCTGACCCCCGCAGGCCGCAACGAGCGCAACCCCGAGTACACGATGGACTGGGTGCGCCACCACGACCGCTACGAAGGCGCCGTGCCATTCCAGCCCGCGCCATCGCCGCTGGCGGCAACGGTGACCGCTGCCGTGGCCACGGCCGGCGGCTGCTGCCACGCCCAGGCCTGAGGCAGGCCGGGAGCCCACGGATGGACACGCTGTGGCCCTGGCTCGCGATGGCCGGCACGGGCGCCCTGCATGGGCTCAACCCCGCCACCGGCTGGGCCTGCGCAGCCGCCTGGGGCCTGCGCTCTGGCGGCAGCCGGGCGCAGCCGCTGCGCGCGCTGCTGCCCATTGCGGTAGGGCATGCCGCATCGGTGGCACTGGTGGTGGCTGCGGTCATGTGGGGCTGGGCGCTGCCGCGCAGCGTGCTGCAGGCCGCAGCAGGCTGCCTGCTGGTGGCGGCGGTGGGGGTGTGCCTGTGGCGCCGTGCACCTTGCAAAGCCCGCACATTGGCCGGGCATGGGGGGCTGGTGCTGGGTGCGTTTCTCGGGTCCACGCTGCACGGCGCGGGGCTCATGCTGGTGCCGGCGCTGGCACCGCTGTGCCTGGGCAGCGGTGTGGTGGAGCAGGGCGCCGGTGCAGCGGGTCCACTGTGGTGGGCGCTTGCGGGGGTGGCGGTGCACATTGCGGCCATGCTCGCGGTCACAGGCCTGGTGGCCACGGGTGTGTGCCGCTGGGTGGCGCTGCGCCGGCGCACACCTGCCCAAGCCTAGCCCAAGCGCTTTTCCTGCCGCAGCTGCGCGCCAATGCGCCGGATCTCCGCCTCGCCCTGCGCCAACGCCTCACGGCTGGTGTGCACCGAGTAGCGGCCCATCACCAGCTCGTGCGGGTGCTTGGCGGCCGAGCCCAGCACGAAGTGCGTATCGCCCCGGGCCGTGAAGTCGATGGCGCCTTCCGACTCCTCGAACACCGCGAGCTCCCCGGTATCCACGGCGCCGCCCGCATCCAGCGCACCCGCTGCCACCGCCACCCATGCCACCGCGTGGCCTGCGGGCGGCACGTAGCGCCAGTGTTCGCCATCGCGCAACTGCACGGCCAGGTAGGTCATGGGCGAGGGTGCCTCGATGGGGCTCTGCGCCCCAGCATGGCTGCCCAGCAGCACGCGGGCCGGGCCGGCCTGCGGGATCTCCTGGCGCGCCAGGTACTGGCTGAGCGCGGGCGCATTCTCCAGCGCAGCGGGCAAGGCCACCCAGAGCTGAAAGCCCAGCGAAGGCGCATCGCCCACCGGCGCACCGGTATGCCACACGCCGTTGCCCGCGCGCATCCACTCCACGCTGCCGGCGTGCAATGTGCCGCTCTTGCCGGTAGTGTCCTCGTAGGACATGTCGCCCGCCATCAGGTAGGTCAGCGTGGCAATGCCCGAATGCGGGTGCATGCCAAAGCCGCGAAAGGCGGCAGGCGAGTCCGACGCGAACAGGTCCAGAAAGACGAAGGGCTTGATCCACTCGCCGACATCGCCAGGGCTCACGAGCCGCGTGATGGGGCCGTGCATGCTGCCGCGCGTGCGGTAGGCAATGGTGCGGGTCGCCGTGGTGGCAGGCGCTTCGGCCAGGTTCGTGCTCATACAGCCTCCCTTGCGGTCTTGAGCGCCTTGGCCCACCAGGCCATGTCGTCCAGCAAGCCCTTGGCCGACTGCGCCAGGTGCGGGTAGTCCTCGAAATTTTTGCCCTGCTGCCAGACCCCGAGGAATTCGACCATGCCCATGTGCACGGCATTGCGCACGGGGGCCATCTGCAGCTCGGTGGCCACCAGGCGCAGCTGCTCCACGGCGCGTGCCGCACCCACGCCGCCGTATCCCACAAAGCCGATGGGCTTGCGCGCGAACTCCTTGTACGCATAGTCGAATGCGTTCTTGAGCACCGCCGTGGGGCCGTGGTTGTACTCGGCGGTGATGACCACCAGCCCGTCCAGCCTGGCCAGCTTCTGCGCCCAGCGCTGCGCGGCCTCGTTCTTCACCGGCGCCCAGGCAGGCGACAGTGCCTCGTCGAAAAAGGGCATGGGGTAGTCGCGCAGATCGATGAGTTCGGCCGAGACATCGGTGCGCTGGCTGGCGATGCCGTGGAACCACTGCGCGGGCTTGTCGGCAAAGCGGCCCTCGCGGGTGGAGCCGATCACGATGCCGATGTGGGGCAATTGCGAAATTGTCATAGGTGGAAGTCCTTCCTGGCAGGGGTGGAGGGGCGATGTACCCCGATGCCCTGAAGATTAGGGCGGACCCCATTGGTTGACTAGATGGCACAATGGGATTGCACTCGTCCATTCATGCAAGGTATCCGTGACCACACCCGCGCTCGACCTCAACGATGTCGCCCTGTTCGTGCAGGTGGTGCGCAGCGGCAGCTTTGCCGAGGCCGCGCGGCGCCAGGGCCTGCCGCCCAACACCGTGAGCCGGCGCGTGCAGCAGCTCGAATCGCAGTTGGGCACGCGCCTGCTGCAGCGCTCCACCCGCAAGCTCACCCTCACCAGTGCGGGTGAGGCCTTCCACGAGCGCTGCGCGGGCGCCGTCGATGGCCTGCAGGAGGCCGGGCAGGAACTGCGCCTGGGCAGCGACGAGCCCACCGGTGGTGTGCGCGTGGCGGTGCCGGCAGATTTCTTCGACTTCTTTCCCATGGAGTGGATCGCCGCCTTCCTGGCCGAGCACCCGCGCGTGCGGCTCGACTTCGTGCTCAGCGATGGGCGCTCGGACCTGATCGCCGAGCGCATCGACGTGGCGTTTCGCGGCGGTGAGGTGGGCGACTCGGGCTACGTGGGCCGCCAGCTTTTTGCAGCCCGGGGCGACTGCCTGGTGGCCAGCCCCGCCTACCTGGCCGCGCGCGGCATGCCCGCCACGCTGGCCGACCTGGCCGGGCACGACGCCATCACGGCCAGCCATGCAGGCAGCAGCGGCACCTGGCGCCTGGTGGGGCCTGACGGCGCCGTGCACGAGGTGCAGCAGGCCAGCGGCCGCTTTGGCGCCAACACCGCCCAGGCCCTGCGCCGCGCTGCCGTGGCCGGCCTGGGCATTGCGCTGCTGCCCGCCGGCATGTCCCGGCTCGACGTGCAGGCAGGCCTGCTCGTGCCCGTGCTGCCCCAGTACCAGCGCAAGGGCCAGGGCCTCACCGTGCTGTACCCCAGCCGCCGCCACCTGCCGCTGGCCGTGTCGGCCTTCATCGCGCTGGTGGTGGACAAGCTCGGTGAGCTGGAGAGGACGCCCGAGGGGCGGTGCTGAAGGGTGAGGGCCGCTGCCTTACCAATTCGACGGTACGTATTTGTTGCCCGCCGCCTTATAGCGCTCGATCGCAGCCTGCAGCTGTTCCTGCTGCTGGCAGCCACTGGCGCCGCACTCGGTGGATAGCGTGGCCAGGCGCGCCTGCGCCTTGTCCAGGTCGCCCTTCATCAGGTAGAGCTCGCCCGAATACTCCAGCGCATTGCGGTGGCGCGGGTCGATGCGCAGCGCCTCGGCGTAATGCTTCTCGGCGGCGGCCAGGTCCGGGGCCTTGCTGCTGCGCAGCGTGTAGCCCATCAGGTTGTGCCAGTCGGCGCTGCCGGTGTCGTTGATGCGCTTGAGTTCTTCGAGCGCCGCCGGCCACTGCAGCGACCGGGTCAGGTAGCGTGCCTGGGCCAGCTTGTCTGCCGCCGGGGCGGGTGCGGGGGCCGCAGCGGGTACTGCGGCGGGTCGTGCCGGGAACACCGGCGGGTGGTCCGCCGCCTGGGCCGCCTGGGCGAACAGCAGCGCCAGCGTGGCGGCGGACAGGGTGAGCAATCTGGCGGTGGGGGAGATGGGGGCGGTGTGGGCAGTCATTGCGTTCTTCCTTCTTCAAATGGCGGTGAAACAAAAGGCACCGAAGCTACTTACGGCAGCGAAGGGCAGACGGATCCCCGGGATGCCAGGTTTTTTGCGTGCTGCCTCACCAGACCTTGACGCAGTGCCCGATGAGCGCGAACGGCCCCGAGGGCGCCCCCCCGGCCGGCACCGCTGCGGGCTCGAAGCTCACCGCCAACTGCGACACCGTGAAGAACAGCTTTTCCGACGTGTCGGGCAGGGCGATGCGGGCCGAGCCGCTGGCCGGCACCACGCCCACCGCCAGCGGTGCGCCGCCGTCCTTGGGCAGGGCCCACAGCTGGGCCACCTGCCCGGCTGGCACGGCCAGCGGCTGCAGCAGCTTGACCGTGAGCTGGCGCCCCTGGCGGCGCGAGCTGGCCACCAGCGTGGGCTTGCCGCCGGCATCGAGCAGCAGGCCCACATAGCTGGCGGGCAGCGCATCGGCCCGGGGCTCCAGGCCCAGCATGCCGGGCGCCACGCGCACCAGCACCGCGCACAGCAGCAGGCCGGCCAGCGCGCCGCTGATGGTGCGCCCCGACAGCAGCCCCCGAAGGGCCAGCAGCAGCCGCTGCCAGCCCGATGGCGCCTGCAGTGGCTGGGGCGTGCCGAACAGGCGCCGCTCGATCTGCTGCCAGCTCGCCTCGGGCGGCTGCTTGGGCACGGTGGACAGCTCCAGCACCGCCAGACGCTGGCGCCAGACATCCACCGCCATCGACGCAGCGGGCGACGACTGCAGCACGCGCTCGAAGCGGCGCCGCGCGGGGCCGGCCAACGTGCCCAGCGCGTATTCGCGGGCCAGCCGGTCCAGGCGTTCGGGCATCAGGTAGTTCATGGCTGCGTCACCCCCGCAGCTTCAAGGCAGGACTTGAGCTGCTCCAGCCCGCGCCGCACCCAGCCCTTGGCCGTGCCCAGCGGGGCATTGAGCACCTGGGCAATCTCGGTGTGCACCATGCCCCGGTAGTAGGCCAGCGCCAGCGCCTGGCGCTGCGCGGCCGGCAGCGCGCCCATGCAGCCGGCGATCTTCGCCTTCACCAGGCTGTCGTCCAGCAGTTGCTGGGGCTCGTGGGCGGCATCGGCGGCCAGCCTGTCCTGGGCGTCCGGGGCCTCCTCGCCCAGGTCGGTGGTCGCGGCCCGCTCGGCCTTGCGCGCGCGCAGCGCGTCGATGGCCTTGTTGCGCACGATGTTGATCATCCAGGTCATCGGCGCACCCGCAACCGGCCTGTACGCCGCCGCGTTGTGCCAGATGTTCACGTAGGCCTCTTGCAGCACGTCGTCTGCCCAGTTGTCATTCCTCAATATACGCAGCGCCACCGAAAACAGACTTCCGCAGGTGGCCTGGTACAGGGATTTGAACGCGGCGCGGTCCTGCAGGGCAACGCGCGCCATCAGTTCGGGCAGGGGGGTGTCTGGGGCCATGGGTGGAGCGTTGCGGGTGTTCCGGCGGAGGGCTGGTCTGGGCGCAGGATACCAGCGCGGCGGAGGGGTGCCGTCGGCAAGGCGCCGGCCCGCAAGCGGGGCGGTTCACCATTGCCGGGCCTAAAAAAGCCCGCACTCCATGGTGAAGTGCGGGCCAATGGGCTGTGTGTCTGCCCTCCCACCAGTCAGGGCAGCAGCGGGCATGACGCCGTCAGAAGTTGTGGCGCACCCCCATGGCGAACGAGCTGAAGTCGTTGCCGGCAGCCGACACGCCGTAGTTGGCGGCCTGGTTGTTGTTGATGCGGGTGTAGTAGGTGTAGATCTTGGTGCGCTTGCTCAGGTGGTAGTTGTAGCCCAGCGTGTACTGGGTGGCGGCCGTGTTGTCCACGCGCGAGTAGTCGCCGGCGCGGCCCACGTTCAGGTGGAACTCGGACACATCCACGATGTAGGCGGCCGACAGGCGCACATTGGTGCGGTTGCCACCGTTGGCGATGAAGGCGTTCTTGTCGCGCTGCACATAGGCGCCCAGCACGAATGGGCCGGTCGAGTACGAAGCGCGCACGGCAAACTGGCTCTGGTCATCGAGCTTGGAGTAGCCCGCACCCAGGCCCAGCGCGCCGATGGCGTAGTTGGCGGCCAGGTCGATGCTGTTCTTGCCGCCGGTGCCGCTGACGGCCTCGTGCATGGCCCAGCCGGCCTCGAACGTGGCGCCACCAAAGCTCGGGGTGCGGTAGGCGATCTTGTTCACGTCGCGGGCCGGGTAGGCATACAGCGCATCTGCCGACGAACCGGTGTCGTGGTTGTGGTTGCTGATGAAGTCCGCCGTGGCGTAGTACGACTCCGAGGTGAAATTGCCCAGGCGCACCATGCCGAAGCCGCCGGAGAGGTTCACCTCGCTCTGGCGCGCGAAGACACCGCGGGAGTCCGTGGCGCCGGTGCTGGAGTCAAAGCCGCTTTCCAGCTGGAAGCCAGCCATCAAGCCGCCGCCCAGGTCCTCCTGGCCCTTGAAGCCGAAGCGGGAGGAGTTGTTGAACAGCCCGGTCTTGGACACGTCGCCATCCTTCTGGCGCTCGAACGTGGTGTTGATCCGGCCATACAGGGTCACGCTGCTCTGGGCAAACGCAGCAGTCGTGCCCACCAGGGCCAGCGCTGCAATGGCGCAGCGATTCATCGTTTTCATTGGCAAGGTTCCCTCTATCAAATCGTGTTTGATGACAAATGTTCACAGGCCAGGCAATGCAGGTGTGCATTTCCTGGCCGTCCCTATCAGCAAGTTTGGTGCCGAGGACGTTGTGATCGTTGCAGGTTGCAACGAGGAGGGATGCTAGGGGCCCTTGCCACGGGCCGCCACAGGGGTAAGTACCGCTGGCCCACAGTGACAGTCATGTGACAGGCAATGTGGCACATGGCACCATGCCGCGGGCGGAAATGCGGTTATGCACCGCAATGACGCCATCTCGGACGCGGCCATGCACTTGGGTAGCGCATGCGCTGGTGGACCAGGCGCCCGCCACTACCCGCTCAGACCGGGATCCGCGCGATGACCTTGATCTCGAAGTCGAACCCTGCCAGCCAGGTCACCCCGAGCGCCGTCCAGTTGGGGTAGGGCGCGCTGGGGAAGACATCGTTCTTCACGGCCAGCACCGTCTCGAACTGGTTTTGCGGATCGGTATGGAAGGTGGTCACATCCACGATGTCATCAAGGCTGCAGCCGCCTGCCTTCAGCGTCGCCTGCAGGTTGGTGAAGGCCAAGCGCACCTGGGCCTCGAAATCGGGCTCGGGCGAGCCGTCACTGCGGCTGCCGACCTGGCCAGAGACGAACAGCAGATCGCCGGACTGGATGGCTGCCGAGTACCGGTGGTTGGCATACAGATCCTGGCGACCGGCGGGGAAAATGGTTTTGCTTTGGCTCATTGGGGGCTCCATGGGTGGGTGGGTGCAGCCACTGTAGCCCTGGCGATTGTTTGGATAAAGCCACCGCCTCCTGCATCACTGTTTGTAAAATAAGAACAATCTTTGGGAGAGCCCTGTGGACAGGTTTGACGGCATGCGGGCCTTTGTGCGGGTGGTCGAGTCGGGCAGCTTCACCAAGGCCGCCGACAACCTGGGCTGGAGCCGCACCACGGTGACCCAGCTGGTGCAGCAGCTGGAGGCGCGCCTGCAGCTCAAGCTGCTGCACCGCACGACCCGTCGGGTCAACGTCACCACCGACGGCGCCGTCTACTACGAGCGGGTGTTGCGCCTGCTGGCCGAGCTCGAAGACATCGAAGGCAATCTCCCGGGCGCCCCCACGGCCCCGCGCGGCCTGCTGCGCGTGGACGTGCCCAGCCCCCTGGCCAACATCCTTCTGGTGCCCGCGCTGCCCGCCTTCCACGCCCGCTTCCCCGACATCCAGCTCGACATGGGCGCCAGCGACCGCAAGGTCGACCTGATCGGCGACAACGTCGACTGCGTCGTGCGCGGCGGCGAGATCAAGGACCAAGGGCTGGTCGCGCGCCACGTGGGCGACCTGCAGCTGGGGGTGTATGCCGCGCCGGCCTACCTGGCACAGGCGGGCACGCCCGTGCACCCCGATGAACTGCGCGATCCGCGCCACCGCATCGTGCGCTACCGGTGGGACGGAGATCTGCCCTATGCCATGCGCAAAGGCCGCGAGACAGCCAAGGTCGGCGGGCGCTACGTGCTGGCCATCGACGACGGCAACACCTACCTCACTGCGGGCCTGTCCGGCCTGGGCGCGCTCTGGCTGCCCCACTACATGGCCCGGCAGCATGTCGCCAGCGGTGCGCTGGTGCCGCTGTTCACGGACTGGCGCATCGATGCCATGCCGCTGTATGTGGCCTACCCGCCCAATCGCTATGTGAGCAAGCAGCTGCGGGTGTTCATCGACTGGGTTGTGGAGCTGATGGCGGTGCATGCGCCGCGGGGCGGGTAGGGGGCACCGTTTTCGAAGCCGTTGGTGAGGCCATGGTTTTTGCAGGGGCGTGGGCAAGCACCGAAAGCATGGCGGTTTGGGTTGTGCCCATTGCTGCCGCTGCTACGATGACATTTATGGGTCGAGAAGCGGACCTTCATTTGAGGCATGTTTCATGCATCTAACTTTTGGCGAGAGCACCTCTGTAGAGAAGCTTATGCAGCGACTCATTTCTGCCGTGGTCCTGGGCCTCCCTCTGCTCGCTTGTGCAGGCGAGCTTTCTATATCCTGCATTGGTGAGGAGTCGGCTATCTGCCCGGTGGTTGTAGACGTGACATTGCGGCAGGAGAGGCTCACGGCGGAATTTCAGGTGGCCACTGCAGCAGGCGGAACTTCAACCACCACGCTAAATTTTTGCGGCTATGAGGGAAGCGCCGCGAACATCTATTACGGCGAATGGGTGGCCAACAATAAATGCGTAGTCGGTGGAAAGTTTCGTGTGCTCAACGGCGAGCTGACCAAGCAACAGTTGGCTGACGGCGTGATGAGATTTGAAATACACACTGTGATGGCCTACTGCGACAACTCAACGGGATCTGCACGATGCGCTCTTGTGACTAGATGAACGATAAGAGCATTTTTGTGATATGTAGCTGGTTGCTCCACGCCCAGTCCAGTCAGCCATTGTTGATGTGTACGACTTTTCAGGGCCCTTTGCGGTCTTTGGGGAATGAACGGCGATCTTGGTGATGTGTCCGGATTTGGTCGGGTTTGTCGGATCTGTGTTACTCGCTCACCCATCACCAGTATGAGCCAACTGGTAGATTTCAAAAATTTTTCGGAGGCGGCACGCGACTTTGTTCAACGACGGGCGTTGTGGGTATGCGGTGTTTTGCCGGTTTAAATCAAGGTTAGGCCCAAAACGAGCATCCATCATGCGCCTGGCAATACTGACTGGTGGCTCCAAGGGACTTGGCCTCGCGCTCTGCGAGGCGCTTGCTGGGCGCGGCTACCGCGTCCTTGAGTTTTCTCGCAGCGCTCCTCACCCCTATTCGGTGAGAGTAGATCTTTCCTCCCCGAGTGGCAGCCATCAAATCGTAGCTGCCGCACTCGCCTCGCTTGGCGGCGGACACATCGAAGAACTGCTGGTCATCAACAATGCCGGAACTCTCGACCCGATCGGTCCGGCCTCTCGCAAACAGCGAGACGCAATACTGGGCAATCTGAATACGAACTTCACGTCCGCGATCCTCGTCCTGACAGAAATCGTGGCTCACTTCCAAGCTACCAGATGCCGCAAGGTACTGGCCAATATTTCGTCTGGAGCAGCACAGAAAGGCTACGCGGGCTGGTCGCTGTACTGTGCAGCGAAAGCGGGCATGGAGAACTACATCCGCGCACTGGCGCTTGAGCAGCAGGCCGAGCCTCACCCCTTCATTCCAGTCAACATTGACCCTGGGGTGATCGACACCGACATGCAAGCCCTGATCCGTGGTTCGTCAGCGTCCGATTTCCCGGAGATCGAGCGCTTTATCAAGCGAAAGGAGCAAGGCGCACTCGTGTCGCCCGCGATAGTCGCCGCTGCTGCCTGTCGTATCCTCGAACTGCCATCGCTCTCCTATGGGGCGCGCTATGACGTTGGTGACCATGGGGCCTGACCCAAGAACCTCCGCATCGGAAGCACCCCTGCGGCCTCTCCTTGCCGGTTGCCGTCAGCGTAGCAGCGGCTGAATGGGGCCCTTGGCGGCCCAAAGCAGCGGTCGAACAGCTGATGCTGGTCTCATCCAGCCTTGCAACTGCATCAGCGACACCCGAAGTCCTCGCCGGCATGCTCAGCGCAGCGCGCAGGCAGTGTCCAGGCCGCTACCGGGCCTTGCAACGGCCTGCGCAAAGATTGCACCGGGGCGCAGGCATGCGCGTGCTGCGCGATGCCGACACCTGCTCAAGCCTTCACTTCGACCACCTGTTCAAAGCCGCCGAAGATCATGCGCTTGCCGTCGAAGGGCATGGGCGGGTTGCCGGGGGCGGACGGGTCCATGCGCGGGTCTTCCATCATCTTCTTCATGCCCGCGTCGCGTGTGGCCTTGTCCGGCCATTCGACCCACGAAAACGCCACCGTTTCCTCGGCCGTGGCCTGGACCGCGCGGCGGAAATCGGTGACCTTGCCGTCGGGGACGTCATCGCCCCAGCCCTCGATCACCCGGATGGCGCCCAGCTCAAGGAAGATCGGGTCGAGCTTGCGCGCGTGCTCGATGAATTGTTGCTTGTTGGCGGTGGGTACTGCAATCACGAAACCGTCGATGTAAGACATGTCTTGACTCCTGTTGGGTTGACGACCATTCGGCGTGCCCGCCTGTGGGCACCCCGTCATCACACGACGAACGACAGTACGCCCAATCGACATGAGGCGCCTGGAAAGACATGTTTTTTTACCAGTGGCTAGTGCGACGACACTGCAGGACGCCTGCTGCGTCCGCTGCCGTTGCGCTCTCGGCAAGGTGTCCATGGTCCGCGAGCAACTCCATCGTCGCCGAGACCCGGTCTCTCATACGGATTTGCATTCGATCGTATAGCTAGACGGGAGCCGCAGACAATGCTGTAGCACGGCAAGGCGAACCAACGACGTTATACGGTCGAAGGCAAATCCGTATCAGTGTCCCGCAGCCCCGTGCGCCGTCCACCCCTTGGCCACGCACTCCGCATCGAACTGCTTTGCCAGGTCGGCCAGCGCAATCGACCCCAGCCGCGCGATCAGCAGCGCCTCGGCCTGGCGCAGGGCGTCGTCCAGGGCGGCATTGACCACGCGCTCCACCGCGCATTCGGGGTTGTCGCTGCCGTTGCCGATGGCAAACAGGTGCGGCCCGCCCACGGCGTTGTGGATGTCGAGCAGCGTCACCTTCGCCAGGTCGCAGGCAATGGTCCAGCCACCGCCATGGCCTTTTTCTGAGCGCACATAGCCCGCATCGCGCAGGCCCGCCATCGTGCGGCGCACCACCACGGGGTTGGTCTGCAGCATGGCGGCGATCTGTTCGGAGGTGAAGGGCGCATCGTGCCGCGCCATGTGCAGCAGCACGTGGAGCATTCGGGACAAGCGGCTATCACTGCGCATAAGGGTGGGTCCAGTCCTGGTGTGGTCTTGAATCATTGTAAGTTGCATGAATTGGCGTGCAGGGCTATCATGAAACTTCAAAAGTATCATGAACCAAAAGGAACCCAACATGCACTACGACGCCATCGTGATCGGCGGCAGCTATGCCGGCCTGGCCGCCGCAACCCAACTGGCGCGGGCGCGCCGCCGCGTGCTGGTGGTGGACGCAGGCCAGCGCCGCAACCGCTTTGCCGAGCACTCGCACGGCTTTCTCACGCAAGATGGCACGCCCGCGGCCGACATCGCGGCCCAGGGGCGCGCGCAGCTCATGGCCTACCCGACGGTGCAATGGCGCGAGGGCCAGGTGACGGCTGCCGAACGGGCAGGGCAGGGCTTTCGCGTCGAGGTGGATGGCTTGCCTGATGCCATCGAAGCCCGCCGCCTGGTGCTGGCCACCGGCGTCATCGACCACCTGCCCGAGGTGCCCGGTCTGGCCGAGCGCTGGGGCCGCCACGTGTTCCACTGCCCGTACTGCCACGGCTACGAGCTGAACCAGGGCCGCATCGGCGCCCTGGGCGTGTCGCCGTTTTCCATGCATGTCGCGCTGATGCTGCCCGACTGGGGCCAGGCCACCTTCTTCCTGAACGGCGCCTTCGAGCCCGATGCCGACCAACTGGCGCAGCTGCAGGCGCGCGGCGTGGTGCTGGAGCGGGGGCTCATCGATCGCATCGAAGGCGCCATGGACATCGTGATGCGTGACGGCCGCGTGATCGCGCAAGACGGCCTGTTCACCCTGACCCGCGTGGAAGTGGCCAGCCCCATTGCCCAGGCCCTGGGCTGCGAGTTCGAAGACGGGCCCCTGGGCCGCACCATCAAGACCGACGCCATGAAGGCCACCACCGTGCCCGGCGTGTACGCCTGCGGCGATGCGGCGCGCCAGGGCGGCTCGCTGCCCCTGGTGGTGGGCGACGGCACGATGGCGGGCGCGGCCACGCACCAATCGCTGATCTTTGGCGGGCACTGAAAGGGCGTTTCTGTGATCAGATGAAACCAATTGGTCTTATTAAAACCAATTGGTAGAAATAATTACCAAACGGTCATACAATGATTTCGCGCCCATCTTGGCGTGTGAGTTCCATCCCCCTATCGAGGAATGAAATCATGAAGAAGACCCTGGTTGCTCTGGCCCTTACCGCAGGCGCCACCTTCAGCGCAATGGCGCAAGACATCGTCGACACCGCCGTGAAGGCCGGTAACTTCAAGACCCTGGTGGCTGCAGTGCAGGCTGCCGGCCTGGTGGACACGCTCAAGGGCCCCGGCCCGTTCACCGTGTTCGCGCCCACCGATGAAGCCTTTGCCAAGATCCCCAAGGCCACGCTCGACGGCCTGCTCAAGGACAAGGCCGCGCTCACCAAGGTGCTCACCTACCACGTGGTGCCCGGCAAGGTCATGGCCAAGGACGTCAAGGCCGGCAAGGTCAAGACCGTGCAGGGCCAGGAGATCACCGTGTCCACCACCATGGGCGTGATGGTCGACCAGTCCAAGGTCATCGCCACCGACGTCGCCGCCAGCAACGGCGTGATCCATGCCATCGACACGGTGCTGATGCCCAAGTAAGCAGCCCACGGTTTGCGCGCCTGCCCGTGCAAAGCTGCCGGGTGGCGCAGATTCAAGGGGGCTTGTCCGGCATGTCCCCTGTCTTTTCATCCACTGTCTGACAGCGAGGAGAGATTCCCATGAACACTGCATTCAACCGCCGTACCGTCCTTCTGGCCGCCGCCCTGGGGGCCAGCACCACCGTGCTCCAGGCCTGCGGGGGCAGCGACGACGAACCCCAGCGCAACATCGTCGAACTGGCGCAGAACACCCCGGAACTGAGCATCCTGGTCGAGGCCGTGGTGGCCGCCGGGCTGGCGCCCACGCTGAGCACGGGCAGCCTCACCGTGTTTGCCCCCACCAACGCCGCCTTTGCCGCGCTGCTGGCCGAGCTGGGCCTGACCAAAGAGGCGCTGCTGGCCAACAAGCCCCTGCTCACCGCCGTGCTCACCTACCACGTGCTGGGCAGCCGGGTGGTGCGCGCCGATGTGCCTCTGGGCAAGGCCATCACCCCGGTGTCGGGTGGCTTCTTCAAGATCGAGTCTGCCAACGGCCTCAAGATCACCGATGGCCGCAACCGCGTCACCACCATCACCAGCACCGACATCCAGGCCAGCAACGGCGTGGTGCACCTGGTGGACCGCGTGCTGCTGCCGGCGGACAAGGACATCGTGGCCACCGCCATGGCCGTGCCCGACTTCAGCATCCTCGTCGAGGCCGTGGCTGCCGCCGGCCTGGTGGCCACCCTGCAAGGCCCTGGCCCATTCACCGTGTTCGCCCCTACCAATGCCGCCTTTGCGGCGCTGCTGGCCGAGCTGGGCCTGACCAAGGAGGCGTTGCTTGCCAACACCGCCTTGCTGACCCGCGTGCTCACCTACCATGTGGTGCCGGCGCGGGTGCTGAAGGCCGAGGTGCCCGTCAACACCGCCATCGCCACCGTGCAGGGCCAGAGCTTCACGGTCAACCCCAGCCTCGTGATCACCGACCAGAGCCTGCGCACCAGCCGCATCACCGGCACCGATGTGTTTGCCAGCAATGGTGTGGTGCATACGGTGGACCGGGTGCTCTTGCCCAAGTAGGCTGGCCGCACCCTCTGCGCAGTTCCTCAGAAACCTGCCGGCTTCTGGGGGCTGCAACGGCTTTTTTGAGTTCATCGCCCATGTCCACCACCGCATCCCCCTGGCTTCGCCGCGCCGCACTGGTCTTGCTGGCCTCCACGGCACTGGCCCTGGCCGCCTGTTCATCCACCGCCCCGCCGCCTGGCATCACCCCCGTCACGCCGTTTGACCTGGCGCGCTACGAGGGCCGCTGGTACGAGGTGGCGCGGCTCGACCATTCCTTCGAGCGCGGCATGACGGACGTGAGCGCCACGTACCAGCGCCAGGCGGATGGCAGCGTGCGCGTGCTCAACCGGGGCTTTGACACCACCAAGGGCAGCCAGGGCGGCGAATGGCGCCAGGCCGTGGGCAAGGCGCTGTTCACGGGCGATGCGCAGACCGCCTCGCTCAAGGTGTCGTTCTTCGGGCCGTTCTACGGCGGCTACCACGTCGCCGCGCTCGACGCCGACTACGGCTGGGCCCTGGTGGTGGGGCCCGACCGCAGCTACTGTTGGATCCTGTCGCGCAGCAAGCAACTGGCCCCGGGTGTGCGCGAGCAGCTCATCGCCCGCGCCAGCGCGCTGGGCATCGACACCCAGGCGCTGATCTGG
The DNA here is from genome assembly GCF_034519795.1 of Acidovorax sp. Taxonomy (GTDB): domain Bacteria; phylum Pseudomonadota; class Gammaproteobacteria; order Burkholderiales; family Burkholderiaceae_C; genus Acidovorax. Next base: position 566,163 of record NZ_JAXHOB010000012.1, on the reverse strand, counting down.
GTGAGCCAGCAACGCACCGACCCGCAGCCATGAGCGCAGCGCCCCACACCCGCCTGCAGATTGCCGTGGTCGGCGCCGGCCTGGCCGGCCTGTCGTGCGCGCAGGCACTGCTGCAAGCCGGCCACGCCGTGCATCTGCTGGACAAGAGCCGGGGCCCCTCGGGCCGCATGGCCACAAGGCGGGCGCAAGACGAGGCCACCGGTGCCTGGCAGTGCGACCATGGGGCCCAGTATTTCACCGCACGCGACCCGGCCTTTCGCGCCGAGGTGGCGCGCTGGCAGGCGGCCGGCGTGGCCGCGCCATGGCCTGCACGCCTGGCCAGCTTTGACGGCACGGCCTGGACCACGCCGCACACCCCGCTGGAGCGCTTTGTGGGCACACCGCGCATGACCGCGCCGGCCGCCTGGCTGGTGCAGGGCCTGGGCGACCACGCGGCCACGCAGTGGCAGACCACCGTGCAGCGGCTGCAGCACACCGGCGACGGCTGGGCCATCACCTCGGCAGAGCTGGGCCTGCATGCGGCGCGCTACGACCGCGTGGTGCTCGCCATGCCCGCGCCGCAGGCCGCGGCGCTGCTCGCGCCCGTGGCGCCCGATGGCGCAGCGCTGGCCGCCAGCGCCCGCATGCGCGGCAGCTGGTCGCTGATGCTGCGCTATGCCGCACCTGTGGCCTTACCCTGGGATGGCGCCTTCATCAACGCCGGCCCGCTGCGCTGGGTGGCGCGCGACAGCAGCAAGCCCGGCCGCACCGGGCCCGAGACCTGGCTGCTGCACGCCAGCCCCGAGTGGAGCGAGGCGCACATCGAAGACAGCGCCGAGTCGGTCACCGCCGCCCTGCTGGCCGCGTTCGCTGCACTGAGCGGGCCGCCGCCCGTGGCCGCCACGGCCCACCGCTGGCGCTATGCCGACACCGAGCCCGCGCTGCACCAGGGCTGCTGGTGGAGCCGCGCCCTGGGCCTGGGTGTTTGCGGCGACTGGCTGCACGGCGGCAAGGTCGAAGGCGCCTGGCTCAGCGGCCGCGCGCTGGCGCACCAGATGCTGCGGCCCGCCTGACCGGCCCACGCCACCGATCGCCCCCCATGCGCATGCGCAAGAAGCACGAGCTGCCGCAGAAAACCTGCCTGCACTGCGGCCTGCCCTTCACCTGGCGCAAGAAGTGGGAGAAGGTGTGGGACGAGGTCAAATACTGCTCCGACCGCTGCCGCAACGAGCGCAAGGCCACCGGAAACATGCGAACCGGTGGCACGCCATGACCGCCCCCCGCACCGTGCTCTTCTGGTTCCGCAGCGACCTGCGCCTGCACGACCAGGGGGCGCTGGCCGCCGCCCTGGGCAGCGGCGCCACCCACCTGGTGCCCGTGCACTGCCTGCCCCCGGCCGACGAGGCCACGCCCTGGGGCTTTGCCCGCCGGGGCCTGCACCGCCGTGCCTTCGAGGGCGCTGCGCTGCGCGACCTGGCGGCCGGCATGGCCCGGCTCTCCAACCCCTTGCTGCAGTGCCAGGGCCAGCCCGCCGCCGTGCTGCCCGCGCTGGCCCGCGCCGTGGGCGCCACCAACGTGGTGTGTGAAGCGATTGCCGCCCCGCAAGAGCAGGCCGAGGTGGCCGCCCTGCGCGCAGCCGGCCTGCAGGTGCAGACCGTGTGGCACAGCAGCCTGCTGCAGCCGTGCGATCTGCCCTGGCCCGTGGGTGACCTGCCTGGCGTGTTCACCACCTTTCGGCAGGCGGTGGAGCAGGCCGGCATCCAGCCACCGCAGCCGCTGCCGGCGCCTGCGGCCCTGCTGCCGCCGCCCGCAGCGCTGACCGATGCGGTGTGGCAAGAGGTCGTGCACACGGCCGGTGCCGTGGGTGCGGCGCAAGGGCTGGGCGGGCATGGTGACGAGGTAGGCGAGGGCGCCGGCTGCGATGTGCGCTCCTCCTTCCCCTACGGCACCCCCGCCTGCGATGGGGGTGAAACCGCCGCACTGGCCCATGTGCAGCAGTACCTGGCCAGCGGGCAAGCCCACACCTACAAGGCCACCCGCAACGGGCTCACGGGCTTGGGCTACTCCAGCAAGTTCTCGCCCTGGCTGGCCACGGGCGCGCTCTCTGCACGGCATGCCATGGCCGCGCTGCGCCGGTTCGAAAGCGAGCACGGCGCCAACGAGGGCACCTACTGGCTCTGGTTCGAGCTGCTGTGGCGCGACTATTTTCGGCTGCTGCACCTGCAGCACGGGCGCACCCTGTACCGTGCGCGCGGCCTCTCGGCCCAGCCGCTGGCGCCCCACAACGCAGCCGGGTTCGCGCGCTGGTGCGCTGGCGATACGGGCCAGCCGCTGGTGGACGCCGCCCTGCGCGAGCTGGCCGCTACAGGTTATTTGAGCAATCGCCTGCGCCAGGTGGCAGCCAGCTACCTCATCCACGACCTGCAGGGCGACTGGCGCGCGGGCGCTGCCTGGTTCGAATCGCAACTGGTGGACTACGACCCCTGCAGCAACCAGGGCAACTGGCTCTACATCGCCGGGCGCGGCACCGACCCGCGCGGTGGCCGCCGCTTCAACCCCGCCAAGCAGACGCAAGAGCACGACGCCGACGGCAGCTACCGCCGCCTGTGGGGCACGGCATGAGCGGCAGCGACCGCGAGCCTGCACCCGCCCACACCCTGCGCCTGGTGCTGGGCGACCAGCTCAACCCGCAGCACAGCTGGTTTGCCACACCCGATGCCGGCGTGGTCTACGTGCTGATGGAGGTGCGGCAAGAGACCGACTACGTGCTGCACCATGCGCAAAAGATCCTCGCCATCTTTGCCGCCATGCGCGACCTGGCTCGGCACCTGCGCAGCGCCGGGCACCGCGTGCGCTACGTGGCCATCGACGACGCCAGCAACCGCCAGTCCCTGCCCGGCAACCTGGCCGCCCTCATGGCGCACTACGGCGCGCAGCGGCTGGAGTACCAGCACCCCGACGAATGGCGGCTCGACGTGCAGCTGCACCAGTGGTGCGCAGAGCAGCCCTTTGCCACGCAGGCCGTGGGCAGCGAGCATTTCTACACCAGCCGCAGCGAGGTGGCCGAGGTGTTTGCAGGCCGCAAGCAGTGGCTCATGGAGCACTTCTACCGCCGCATGCGCCACCAGCACGGCGTGCTGATCGACGAGGCCGGCGAGCCCGAGGGCGGCCAGTGGAACTACGACCACGACAACCGCAAGCCCTGGCCCGGCACCCCCGCCACCCCGCCCGATGCGCGGCCCGTGCATGACCACAGCGCCCTGTGGGCCACTATCGTGGCCGCTGGCGTGCAGAGCTTTGGCAACCCGCAGGCAGCGCAGCTGCGCTGGCCGCTAAACCGGGCCGAGGCCCTGGCCGGGCTCGACCACTTCATCGCCACCACCCTGCCGCACTTTGGCGAATACGAAGACGCCATGAGCACGCGCAGCCCGCACCTGTTCCACTCGCTGCTGTCGTTCGCCCTCAACACCAAGATGCTGCAGCCGCGCGAGGTGGTGCAGCGCGCCCAGGCCGCCTGGCAGGCCGGCACCGCGCCGCTGGCGGCGGTGGAAGGCTTCATCCGCCAGATCCTGGGCTGGCGCGAGTACGTGCGCGGCATCTACTGGGCCCACATGCCCGGCTACGACGAGCGCAACGCCCTGGGCCACACCACGCCGCTGCCGCAGTGGTTCTGGAGCGGCAACACCCGCATGCGCTGCCTGCAGCATGCCGTGGGGCAGTCGCTTGACGGTGCCTACGCCCACCACATCCAGCGCCTCATGGTCATCGGCAACTTTGCCCTGCTGGCCGGCCTGGACCCTGCCGCCGTGCACCGCTGGTACCTGGGCGTCTACATCGATGCCTTCGAGTGGGTCGAACTGCCCAACACCCTGGGCATGAGCCAGTTCGCCGACGGCGGCCTGCTGGCCACCAAGCCCTATGTCAGCAGCGCCGCCTACATCGACCGCATGGGCGACTATTGCAAAGGCTGCCACTACGACAAGAAGCTGAAGGTGGGCGAGCGCGCCTGCCCCTACAACGCCCTGTACTGGGACTTCTTTGCCCGCAACGAAGCCACGCTGGGCAGCAACTTCCGCCTGGGCATGGTGTACCGCCAACTGCAGAAAATGCAGGGCCCGCAGTTGGAGGCGCTGCGTGGGCATGCCAGCCAATTGCGCGCGGATCTGGACGCGCTGTAAGCGCGCAGCGTGTTGCGCCCACTCGCCACGGTCCATGACCTTGGACGTCATGGTGGCCGTGACGCATCGCGCCACAATCGGCGGCATGACCACTGCCCTTGAGACGCGCCCCGGCGTCCGCGACTCCTTCGGAATGCACCTGCGGCACTGGCGCGAGCACCGCCGCTTGAGCCAACTCGACCTGGCGCAAGAGGCCCAGATCTCGACGCGCCATCTGAGCTATGTGGAGACCGGCCGATCTGCGCCGAGCCGCGAGATGGTGCTGCGCCTGGTGGCGCGACTGGACGTGCCGCTGCGCGAACGAAATGCCTTGCTGGTGGCGGCAGGCTACGCGCCCATGTACCACCAGCGCGCGCTGGACGATCCGGCGCTTGTGGCCGCGCGAGGTGCGGTGGACCTTGTGCTCAAGGGGCACGAGCCCTATCCGGCGCTGGCGGTGGACCGGCACTGGAACCAGGTAGCGCACAACGCGCTGGCGCCGCTGCTGAGGACCGGCGCCGAACCGGCGCTGCTGCAGCATCCTCTGAACGTGCTGCGCTTGTCGCTGCACCCCGAGGGAATGGCCAGGCGCATCGTGAATCTGGCGCAATGGCGTGCCCATGTGCTTGAGCGCCTGGCCCAGCAGATCGCCGCCACGGGGGACCCGGTGCTCAAGGCGCTGCGTGACGAACTGGCAGCTTACCCGGTGGCCGACCCCGGGCCCCCCCCGACTGGCGAATTGTCCGGCGTGGTCGTGCCCTTGCAGTTGCGCACGGAGACCGGCGTGCTGAGCTTCATCAGCACGACAACCATCTTTGGCTCGCCCGTGGACGTGACGCTTCAGGAGCTGGCGATCGAGTCGTTCTTTCCCGCCGATGCAGCCACTGCGCAGGCCCTGATGGCGCTGGTGGGAGCGGTCTGAGGGCTGGAAACGCGACCCATGCCGTGCGCCCAGGCGCAACATGCAGTGGCAATCGACAGTCTGCCGTGGGGCGGACACGCAATGTTGGAAAACGGGTGTCGGACGGCAATACGGTGGCGCCATGGCGCCCCTGAGCCGCAGGCGCCGGCACGCTACGCTGCGCACACCTGCAGCACCAGCCCCCGCAGCCAGCGGTGCGCCGGGTCCGCATGCAGGCGCGGGTGCCACAGCAGTGATACGGTGATCTCGGGCACCGGCACGGGCAGGGGAAAGGTGTGCAGGCCGCCGCGCAGGCCGGCGGTGTGCCGCTCGGGCACGGTGGCGATCAAATCCGTGGCGCGGGCCAGCGCCAGCGCGGTGCCAAAGCCGCTCACGATGGTGGCGATGTCGCGCACCAGGCCCAGCGGGCCCAGCACCTGCTCGATGGGCCCTTGCTCCAGTCCGCGGCGTGACACGGCGATGTGCCGCCCGGCCACGTAGCGCTTCGTGGTCACCTTGCCCTTGCCCAGCGGGTGCCCCGCGCGCACCACGCCCACGAACCGGTCGCGCAGCAGCGCCTGCACCCGCACCTCGGGGCCCATGGCGGGGCCGAGCACGCCGGTCTCCAGGTCCACCTCGCCGTCGCGCAGCGGGGTGCTGTCCTTGTCGGGCTTTTGCACAAAGCGCAGGCGCACGCCCGGCGCCTCGGCGGCCACGCGGGCGATCAGCGCGGGGCCGAAGGTCTCGGCAAAGCCATCGCTGGTGCGCAGGGTGAAGGTGCGCGCGAGCTGCGCCAGGTCGGGCGCCTGGGCCGGGCGCAGCACGGCCTCGGTATCGTGCACCAACTGGCCCACGCGCTCGCGCAGCTCCAGCGCCCGGGGCGTGGGCACCAGGCCGCGCCCGGCGCGCACCAAGAGCGGATCACCCGTGGTCTCGCGCAGGCGCGCCAGCGCCCGGCTCATGGCCGAGGGGCTCAGGTGCAGGCGCCTGGCGGCGCGAGCCACATTGCCTTCGGTCAGCAGCACATCCAGGGTGACGAGCAGGTTCAGGTCAGGGCGGGGCATATGCCCGGCATTATGGGTTGGCATGGCGTTGTATGCACTGATTGAATGCAAATGCTGCGCCTTCCGCCATGGCCGGCAAATCCCTAACCTCGGTGCATTCCTCTGCTTTTGCCGCCGCACCATGATCCACACGACCTTTCCTGCGACCCCCGCTGCCGCGCCACCACGCGGCGTGCTGGCCAGCCTGTCGCTGGCGATGCTGCTGTCGTCGCTGGGCACCAGCATCGCCAACGTGGGCCTGCCCACGCTGGCGCAGGCGTTTGGCGCCAGCTTTCAGCAGGTGCAATGGGTGGTGCTGGCCTACCTGCTGACCATCACCACTGCGGTGGTCAGCGTGGGGCGCCTGGGCGACCTGCTGGGCCGCAGGCGGCTGCTGCTGGCGGGCATTGCAGTCTTCACTGCGGCTTCTGTACTGTGCGCGCTGGCGCCCACGCTGTGGCTGCTGATCGCCGCGCGCGCCGTGCAGGGCCTGGGTGCTGCCGTGATGATGGCGCTCACCATGGCCCTGGTGGCCGATGCCGTGCCCCCGGCGCGCACCGGCAGTGCCATGGGCCTGCTGGGCACGATGTCGGCCGTGGGCACTGCACTCGGGCCCACGCTGGGCGGGGGGCTGCTTGCCGCCTGGGGCTGGCCGGCGCTGTTCTTCGTCAACCTGCCGCTGGGCGCAGCCGCACTATGGCTGGCGCGCTGCCACCTGCCTGCGGACCGCGAGAGGGAGGGCGCCCAACGCCCGCGCTTCGACATCGCCGGCACCGCGCTGCTGGCCGCCACCCTGGCCGCCTATGCGCTGGCCATGACGCTGGGGCGCGGCCAGTGGGGCACGCTGAACGCGGCGTTGCTGGCCGGTGCTGCGCTGGGCCTGGCGCTGTTCATTGGCGCGCAGCGCCGGGCAGAGCAACATGGCGCCGCCCCGCTGGTGCCCCTGGCGCTGTTCTTCAAGGGCCCGGCCCTGGGCGCCGGCTTTGCCATGGGCGCGCTGGTCACCACCGTGGTCATGGCCACGCTGGTGGTGGGGCCGTTCTACCTGTCGGGCGCGCTCGGCCTGGCTGCGCCACAGGTGGGGCTGGCCATGTCGTGCGGGCCGCTGGTCTCGGCCCTGGCAGGGGTGCCGGCCGGCCGGCTGGTGGACCGCATGGGCACGCAGCGCACCACGCTGGCCGGGCTCATCGCCATGGCCACGGGCTCGGCTGCGCTGGCGCTGCTGCCGGCAGGCTTTGGCGTGGCCGGCTATGTGCTGCCCCTGGCCGTTGTCACCGCCGGCTACGCGCTGTTCCAGGCCGCCAACAACACCGCCGTGATGGCCGCCACCGCCCTGCAGCCGCAGCAGCGCGGGGTGGTGTCGGGTCTGCTCAACCTGTCGCGCAACCTGGGGCTGGTCACCGGCGCATCGGCCATGGGTGCCGTGTTCGCATGGGGCGCGGGCGGGCAGGGCGTTGTCGCGGCGCAGCCCGGTGCGGTGGCGGCGGGCATGCAGGCCACCTTTGGCGTGGCGGCGGTGTTGGTGGTGGGGGCGCTGGGGATCGCGCTGGCGTGGGGCGGGCGTCGGCACCGCGCGGCTTCACGCTCGGCATAGAGCCCCCCGGGCGCTGGCTTGCAGTATGCTTTTGCGCATGACTGCCCTTGCTGCTGCTGTTGCTATTTCTGTTGCGCCCAGGCTTCGGTACTTCACCGTCGCGGCGGCCCTGCTGTGCGCTGCCGCCGCGCCGCTGCACGCCCAGCCATCGCCTGCCGCAACGCCCGAGGCATCGGCCTCCAGCCCTGCGGTGCATACCCAGGGCGAGCTCCGCTCGCTGTCGCAGGAGGACAGTGGGCGCAGCACCTTTGCGCACATCAAGATCGCACCGGGCTGGAAAATTCCTTTCACCACCATGCGCTACCGCGTGCGCGATGCCCGTCTGCTGGACGGCCTGAAGCCCGGCACGCGGGTGGAGTTCCGCGCCGAGCGGGTGGACGGGGAGAACGTTCTGCTCGCCATCCGCCCCCAGAACGCCCTGGCGCGATGACTGAGAGGCCGGGCGGCCGCTGGCGAAGGCTGTAAGTGCCTTCCCAAAAAAATGCATCCACAGCGCCGGAGGATGATGTACCTTTCGTCCACCACTCCCCGGTACACCCCACTCCATGGACCTCGCGCTTTCCCCGCCACCGGATGACGTCAGCATCCTCAACGCCCTGTCCGACCCCCGGCGTCTGGCCGCTGTGCAGCGCACCGGCCTGCTCGACAGCCCGCCCGAGGAGAACTTTGACCGCCTGACGCGCCTGGCAGCCCGGCTCACGGGGGCCCCGGTGGTCTTTCTCTCGCTGCTGGACCGCGACCGCGACTACCACAAGAGCCTGGTCAGCCCCGTCGCCGAGGCCCCTGGTGCCAGCCGCGACCGCAAGGGCCGCACCTTCTGCCACTATGTGGCCGTCACCAAGGTGCCCCTGGTGATCGAAGACGCCACCCTGCTGCCGGTGTTCCGCGACGTGCCCAGCGTCAAGGCCATGGGTGTGCGTGCCTATGCGGGCGTGCCGCTGCTCACGCCAGAGGGCGACACCCTGGGCACCTTCTGCGCCATCGACTTTGCGCCCCGGCGCTGGACCGAGCAAGACCTGGACGTGCTCACCGAGCTGGCCCACTCGGCCCTGCGCGAGATCCGCCTGCGCATGGCCCTGGAGCATGCCGACTCCGTCAACCAGCAGCTGATGGAGCAGATCCAGCGCGTCGACGAGCTGAACATGAGGCTCGAAGAACTCGCCACCACCGACCCCCTGACCGGCCTGCGCAACCGCCGCGCGTTCGACAGCCACATGGCGCAAGAGCTGGCTGTGGTGAAGCGCCGCGGCACGCCGCTGAGCCTGCTCATGCTCGACGTGGACCACTTCAAGCGCGTCAACGACACCCTGGGCCACGATGGCGGCGACCACGTGCTGCAGGCCATCGCCGGCCACATGAAGGCCTGCGCCCGCACCGTGGACGTGGTGGCCCGCGTGGGCGGCGAAGAGTTTGCCGTCATCCTGCCCAGCACCGGCCAGGCCGGCGCGCTGGAGGTGGGTGAGCGCATCCGCAAGATGGTCGAGAGCGGCCCCTGGCCCGAGATGCCCGTGACCATCAGCGTGGGCACCGCCACGCTGGTGGAGGGCGAAGACGCAGAGCGCATCTACGGCCGCGCCGATGCCGCGCTGTATGCGGCCAAGCAGGCGGGGCGCAACCGGGTGCAGCAGGCCTGATGGCGGGCGCACAGGGGTTGGGCAGCGTAGCCGCCAACGCAACCGCCGGGACGGGGCCAACGGTGGCAACTGCCCCCGGTGCCGACTTCCCCTTCTACAACGGCCAGCCCGTGGCGCTGGGTGCGCGCCAGTGGTGCTTCGTCCTGCTAGCCTTGGCGGCGGCCTATGGGGCGCTGTACATCCCCGCCATGGTGGCGTGGCGCGTTTCCGGTGGCTGGGCTGCCGTGGTCCCGGCCGTCGTGTTCCCGCTGTTGCCGCTGCTGGCGCTCAGGGCCGTGGCGGGGCCGCAGTGGCAGGTACTGTTCAGGCGCATGGGCTGGCGCGACCTGGGGCTGGCCGTGGGCCTGGTGTTCCTCAGCATCGGCGTGACGGTGGTGGTGGCGCTCATCGTCTCGCACTTCTTCGGGGCGGTGCCCAATCCGGTGATCCAGGCGCTGGCCGGCATGGGCACGAAGGAGAAGCTGGTCTTCATGGCCAGCACCGTTCCGCACCTCATCGGCGAAGAGATCCTCACCGTGCTGCCCTTCCTTGCGCTGCTCACCTGGCTGGCCGGCCCGCTGGGCTGGCCACGGCGCCGCGCCATCGTGGGCGCGTGGCTGGTGTCCTCCGTGCTGTTCGGCGCCCTGCACCTGCCGACCTATGGGTGGAACGTGGCGCAAAGCCTGGTGATCATCAGCACCTCGCGCGCGGTGCTGTGGCTGGCCTACCTGCGCACCAAGAACCTGTCGGTCGCGGCCCTGGCGCACATCCTCAACGACTGGTTGCTGCTGGGCTTTGTGCTGCTGCTCGGAGCCATGATCGGCTGAGCAGGGTCAGCACAGCGCCCTGCGCGATGGTCGCACCGCACGCGCCACGAGCAAGGCCGCAAGCCAGGGCGACGCGGCGCTGGTCGCGCCCACGGCGATGACGAGACCGGCCGGCCGCAGGCTGTGCGTGCTGACCAGCATGTACAGCACCGCCAGGGCGCTGGTACCGATGGCGGCGATGCGTGCGGTAGTCGCCTTGTTCATGGGCGCCACGGCGGCGCACAGCAGCACGGGCAGGGCGCCCGTGAGGGCCGCGCCAACGATGTCCTTGGCCAGGTAGACCACCAGGGGCCAACTGCATTTCTTGTCGCCACTGGCGCCGCCGTACCAGACCAGGTCCGGCGGGCAACGGGCCAGCGAGAAGTCGCCGAGCTTCAGCCACAGCCAGATGCCCAGGGCGATGGCGCCTGCGAAAACGAAGGGTTGGGCGGCGCGGCGCAGCGGGTGGGGTGCAAAGTTCATTGGGGGCTGGTACAAAGGGCGCACGGGCATGTGCCTGTCGAGTGTTGCCCACGGCGGTGAGGCCAGTGTGAAGTGTCGGCCCTCCGAAATGTTTTTTAATGCGCTTTCTACCGCCCCCTGCCCATACCCCCATGACCCCTGCGCAGACCCCCACAGCCACGCCTGGCGCCGCCGACTTTCCTTTCTACAACGGCCGGCCGGTCGCCCTGGGGGCGGGCCGCTGGTGCGTGCTGCTGCTGGGCGCCGCGCTGGGCTTTGCCGCGCTCTACCTGCCCATGCCAAAAGCATGGGGGGGCTGGGGCGCCATGGTGCCGGCCATCCTGTTCCCGCTGGTGCCCTTGCTGGTGCTGCGGGCGGTGGCCGGGCCGCACTGGCAGGTGCTGTTCAGGCGCGTGGGCTGGCGCGACGTGGGCCTGGCCCTGGGCGTGGCGTTGCTCAACATCGCGGTGACGGTGTTGGTGGCCCTGCTGGTCGACCGCCTGTTTGGCGAGGGCACATCCAACCCTGCATTCGGCGCGCTCGGGCACATGGACACGGGCGAGCGCGTGGCCTTTTTTGCGCGCACCATACCCCAGCTCGTCGGCGAGGAAATCATCACCGTGCTGCCCTTCCTGGCCGTGCTCGCCTTGTTGTCGGGCCCGCTGGGCCTGGGCCGGGGCCAGGCCATCGTGGGGGCCTGGCTGGTGTCTGCGCTGATCTTCGGCGCCCTGCACCTGCCCACCTACGGCTGGAACCTGGCGCAGTGCCTGCTGGTGATCGGCTCGGCGCGGCTGGTGCTGTCGCTGGCCTACCTGCGCACCAAGAACCTCACGGTGTCGGCCATGGCCCACATCGCCAATGACTGGCTGCTTTTTGCCGGGGGCATGGTGCTGGCCACCGGCTGAGCAACCCTTATAGCGCCTCGTCGTTCAGCCTTGCCTTACCATCCCACGCGACCTGTAGATTGCCTGCAGCGCAATGCATGCGCGTGCACCGGGCTGCAGAACACAATGACAAGGAAAAGATGCCATGGGCGCGTATGACTATGATTTGTTCGTGATCGGCGGGGGCTCCGGCGGCGTGCGGGCCGGCCGTGTGGCCGCCTCGCTCGGCAAGCGGGTGGCCGTGGCCGAGGAGTACCGCTTTGGCGGCACCTGCGTCATCCGCGGCTGTGTGCCCAAGAAGCTGTTCGTCTACGCCTCGCAGTTCCACGAGCACTTCGAGGATGCTGCGGGCTATGGCTGGCAGGTGGGCACGCCGACTTTCGACTGGAAGGCGCTCATCGCCGCCAAGGACAAGGAGATCGCCCGGCTCGAAGGCCTGTACCGCCGTGGCCTGGACACCAACGGCGCCGAGATCATCGACAGCCGCGCCGAGCTGGTCGACGCCCACACCGTGCGCATCGTGGCAACCGGCAAGACCGTTACCGCCGAGAGGATCATCATCGCCACCGGCGGCGCGCCCAACCCGCATGCCGCGCTGCCGGGGCACGAGCTGTGCATCTCGTCCAACGAGGCGTTCGACCTGCCCCAACTGCCGCGCTCCATCCTGATCGCCGGCGGCGGCTACATCGCCGTCGAGTTCGCCAACATCTTCCACGGCCTGGGCGTTCAGGTCACGCTGATCTACCGCGGCAAGGAAATCCTCTCGCGCTTTGACCACGACATGCGCCAGGGCCTGCACAAGGCCATGGTGGACAAGGGCATCCGCATCCTGCTCACCGATGTCATCGAGAACGTGGCCCAGGTGGAGGGCGCCGGCGGCGGCCTCATCGCCACCACGAAGAACGGCGAGACCATCGCCGTCGACACCATCATGCTGGCACTGGGCCGCGACCCCAACACCCGCGGCCTGGGGCTGGAGGCGGCCGGCGTGGCCATGGACGAACGCGGCGCCATCATCGTCGACGCGTACTCGCGCACCAATGTGCCCAGCATCTGGGCGCTGGGCGACGTGACCAACCGCGTGCAGCTCACCCCGGTGGCGATCCACGAGGCCATGTGCTTCATCGACACCGAATACCGGGGCAAGCCCACCACGCCCGACCACGACCTGATCGCCACCGCCGTGTTCTCGCAGCCCGAGATCGGCACCGTGGGCCTGTCGGAAGAAGATGCCGCCAAGCGGTACGCCGAGATCGAGGTCTACCGCGCCGAGTTCCGCCCGATGAAGGCCACGCTGTCGGGCCGCGCGGAAAAGACGATCATGAAGCTCGTCGTCGATGCCGCCAGCCGCAAGGTGCTGGGCGCCCACATCCTCGGCCACGACGCAGGCGAGATGGTGCAACTCTTGGGCATCTCGCTCAAGGCCGGCGTCACCAAGGACGATTTCGACCGCACCATGGCCGTACACCCCACGGCCTCGGAAGAGCTGGTGACCATGTACCAGCCGAGCTACCGTGTCAAAAACGGCGAGCGGGTTTGATGGCCAATGCAACTGCACTGGCCGCGCCACCCGGCACTGCCGCCGGCAGCGCGATCAGCGCCCCCTGACCGTGTCGAGATTGTCTGCGCACATCGAGCGCAACTGATCAGTCATGGCGATCGGCGTGGAATCTGCTGGTGCGGGCGAAGCCAGTGCCTTGCGGGCGGCTTCGATCTTCGCAATCTTTGACTCGTCGCGCGGCGCAGGGGCAGACTGCAGGTTGTCAAAATAGACCTGCTCGCCGCGCGCAATTTGAGCAGCATTTTGCTGCGACCAAGCCATGTGCAGCGGAGCGAAGCGCGCCATGTAGCCCGGATCGGCGCGCTCGCAGGTGCGCGCCAGCATCTGCGCACCAATGCTTTGCATGTAGATTGCAAACGCCCATCCGTCGGCCTTGTTCGGTGCAGCCTGAGCCTGCGGGCATGCAAGGAAGAGCAGTGCAAGGCACAGGACAGAACGCTTGCCTTGTTGGCAGGGGATGGTCATTGTGGGGTCTCCTCGCGCTGTGCGGCGTTTGGGTTGCTGGGGATGGTCTGCCAGCAGATACAGCGATTGCACATGATAAAGCCCTCTCAGCACCCACCGCCGCCGACCTAGCAACAACAGCGCCCGCTGGACCTCGACGCTGTCGAAGCCTTCGTCCGCATTGCCGAGTTGGGCCGCTTTACCCGCGCGGCAGACGCCATGCAGACCACCCAGGCCGCAATGAGCCTCAAACTCAAGCGCCTGGAAGACCGCCTCGGCTGCCGTCTCATCGAGCGCACGCCGCGCCATGTGGAGCTGTCGGCACGCGGCGCGGCGTTTCTGGCCCCCGCACGCGAACTGCTCGCCGTGCACCAGCGCACCCTGGCCAACTTTGCCGAGCAGCGCGACCGCGAGCGCATTGCCATCGGCATCAGCGACCATGTGGCGGGGCCCGATCTGCCCGCCCTCATCGCGCGCATGAACGCGCAGGACCCGGGCCTCGTGATCGAGATCCGCATCGGCTCATCGGGCGACCTGCTCCAGGCGTATGACCGGCGCGAACTCGACGTGGCGATCGTGCGCTTTCACGCCGACCACAACGACGGCGAGGTGCTGGCCGAAGAGCCCTTTGGGCGGTTCGCTGCGCCCACATGGCAGCACCGCGCGGGCGAGCCACTCCCCATCGTGACCCTGGCCGAACCCTGCGGCGTGCGGGTGATGGCCAGCCGGTTGCTCGACGAGGCCGGCGTTGCCTGGCGCGAGGCGTTTGTGGGGGGCGGGGTGGCGGCTGTGTCTGCGGCTGTCATCGCCGGCCTGGGCGTGGCGGCACTGGCGCCGCGCATGCTGCCGCTGGGGGCGGTGGATGTGGGGGCGCGGCTGGGGCTGCCGGCGTTGCCGCGGCTGCCGGTGGTGTTGCATTCGCGGGTGCGGGGTGGGCGGGGGAGGGAGGCTGTGGGGGTGTTGGGGTCGGTATTAATGGCGGTTTGAGAGATAGGTCTGACTTTTTATTTATTGTTGGGGGAAAGGCTGCATGGTGTCGAGTTGCGCATTGAAAATTATTGTTAAAATATAATATCATCGCTCAATATTGAAAAATCTCGAATTTCTGAAATTATTTCTTCTTTGAGAGCTTTTAGTTTTTCAAAATCAAGAAAATAACCTGCATTGTCGCCTGTTGCATTGTTGTAAATTGCTTGATTGACTGATGCAAAATATTTCATCTCATTTGCTGGGTTCTCAGGCCTGCTGTCAACGATGAAGTATGGTGGTAGTCCAAGGAAGGCGTTTGTTGAAACTTCACAATTGGGCAATTTTAAGGTGTATTTGTTGAAATCATTGCCTAAGCAAAATTTTGCCATTGTTGAAAGAAAAACTCCTCGGGCGGAAATGCTTGAAAAACAACCGGGAAAATTTGATACATAATATCCTCTGGAGCTTTTGAAGTTTTCAAAAGCATTTAATTTGGCTGATGCCTTTTCCATCGCTATAGGGGTGACTTTATCAGGATGTTTCCATGCTTTTACGTCTTCTTCGCTGTTGATTATAACGTGCATCATAGAAGAATTTAATGAACGCCTATGCCTTGCTAAAATTTCGGGAATTCCATCGTAAATCGGTTGTTCTTCATAAATGCGTAGTAACTCATTGACTAATAGTAGGGTGAGGATGTTTCGACCGCTGCGAGGATCAATGTCAATGAATAGACTAAAAAAATTTAAATATGAGGCTGCCTTAATGTTGTTAAACATTCCTGTCAGCGTTTGTTTGTGAAAATCTATGCCGCGAGAAGACACATAAAGTGCTGCGAAGTATTCTTGTAGTGATTTGTGCTGCCATCGTATATTTACGCCGTCGAGCGTGAAGAGAGGGACCGCGATAGTCAAATCTTCCAGCAAAAACTGAGGATTGAATTCAATAGGATGAACTAGGCCTTTACACGATTCGAGTAATATTAGCAGTTGATCTTTGGAGTATTCTATTTTTGACTGTTGGAAGGTTTTTACGCCCACTACTCGCATAACAAGCTCAAATAAATGAATGTCAAGTCCGGTTTTCTTTTTTCTATTCAACTCTCCTGACTCTTTGCTAAGGTCGTGGTTCTCGAAAAGTGCTTCAAATACTTGTCTGTAAAATACGTGTTTTCTTAGTGGAACATTTTTCTTGTACTCGTAGGCCTTATATAGCAATGAAACAAGTAATGGATTTTTTAAGAACTCTCGTATCGGCTCGCTGGCTTCATCCTTTAATTTTTCTATGAGGCCTTTGCTAATGGCTTCATTTTCACCATATTTTTCAATCAGGAGGTATGCTTCGTCGTGGCTGAGCGGTTGTATGTTGTATCTAAAAAAGTCGGTAAAAGCATTAACTCCTGGCATGTCTCTTGAGCTGATGATAAATTTGTTTTTATTTGCTCTCTGTTTGAATTCTATAATGGATGATGTGACTTCTGCTCGAACGTCCTCGGATATTTCATCATACCCGTCCAGGAAAAAAATGAAATTACCGGTTTCAATTAATTTTGACAGCAATCCTTCTTGTATTTCATCAAAATCAAATCGGAGTTGATCGAGTATTGCTCTAAAAATTGCGTTTTCACCCCCGTCGAGCTTTCGTAGTTCAAGAAAAACAGGAATGCCAGCGCCACTCTCTATTGCCTGGAGGAAGATAAATTTTAAAATCGTTGACTTCCCCATTCCGGCAGAGTCAACTACTAAAATGTCCTTTTTTTTATCCATCAGATGACTCGGATAGCGATTTATAAGGGTGTTGCTTTCAACGTCCCCCTTACTATTGTGCGATTCCAAGGTCAGTGGAAGATAGTAGTTGTATAACTTGAGTTGTCGATTGGGAAAAACAACGGATGAGAAAAACATATGCTTTTCATAGGCTTGTCTTACCGACGTTTTGAATGATTCGCCGAATTTTATTTTTATATCCTGACTCCAGTCTCTAAATTTGTCGGAGCATATTTCTATAATTTTAGGTGCAATGGCCTCTACGGCCGCAGGGGCTATGGCCGCAATTCCAGTAAAAAGAGGTTCCATTTTTCTCTTTGGTAGGTAGTTTGATGGGTTTGGTAGGTGCGCTAGGTGTTCTATCAAGCATGCCAAGAGGTGCTTATATCTTGCGGATGAAAAACTACCTAGCACTAAATTGCATTTCGATTAGAATCAATGAAAATTTTTAGCGCGATATCCGATAGCGCGTGGTCGCCATCATGCGGATGTGCTTCGACGCATTGACCGAAGGCGAGTGCAGTGTGCGCATGTCCATCAGGAACACATCGCCGGCTTTGCCAGACATCTCGGCCAGTGCCGTGCCCGACGCGGCCAGGGCCGGCGCAAGGTCTGTACCGCTGCTTTTCAGCGCGTTGCGCAGCGCGCCGTTGACCTGTGGCGCCAATCGATGCGAGCGCGCCAGCGCCAGGGTGGCGCCGCCCTGCGGTACCACATCATCGATCACGTAGAACGCCTGGATGCCCGGTACCTCATCAGGGTCGGGCTTGGGCGCCACGTCCACATGCCAGTTCAACTGGGCCAGCGACCATGTGCCCTGGCGCGGCAGTGAGAGCAGCAACTGTTCGCCCTGTGCGGTGACGGGTTGCGCGCCCGCCAGTGCGGCGACGGCGGCCTGCACCTCGGGCGTGCACAGGGCATCGTGCAGGTTAGGCACTTTCACTTGCGATGACAGGCGGGCGATCTGCTGGAAGGCGGGCAGGCGGTCGAGGGCGCTGCCCAGGCTTTTGCTGCCGCTCCAGATCCTGAGGCGCATGAGTTCGGCAAGGATGCTGTCCTTTACGGCCTTGAGCCGTGGCCTGGGGATGAAGTCAGGCAGGTGGAGCACGCCTTCGCTGCGGAAGGTGTTTTGCTGTGACTTGGTCAGCGGGGCGCTGTCTGAATTGTCAGGGGGCATGGCTTGGTCATCCGTCAATCCAGTGCGACCACCCACAACCGCGACGCACGCTCCGGATCATCCGCATCCGTAACCATCAACAGCCGCTTCTCGCCATCCAGCGCAATCCCTTCGACCTTGGGCGTCCCCTCCAGGGCAGCCATGCGCAGCAGCCCCCCATCCGCACCCACCCACCCGATGGCCGATGCCACGCATTCACCGTCCGCATAGCTGTCGTCCGTGTTCTCGGCCACGGCGCTGAAGATCCATCCGCCAGCACCGCCGGCCAGCGCCGCGCCATCGGTGAAGCCAAGGGGCACACCATCCACCATGCCCAGGTCGAACAAGGTGGTGCGCAGCGGTGCCGGTGGCGCTGCACGCGTGCCGGCCAGCCAGGCCAGCAATGGGGCCAGTGGGTAGCTGATGCAGGCATTGCGCGCATCGCCCTTGTTGCCGCGCTGCAGCAGGTGCAGGCAGTCATTCGCGATGAATGCGCCTTCGATGTTCAGGTCCGCAAACTCCGCGCGCAGGGGCGCGTAGAGCGCAGACAGGTCCAGCACCTGCGCAGCGCCATCGGGGCGCCCCGTGGCATCGAGCGCGATGACAACGCCCCGCTGCCGATTGGGCTTGGACCCGGACCCGAGCGCCAGCAGCGCGCCGCTCGGATGTGCGGGCGACGCGGGCAGCAGGGCCAGTGCTTCCAGGTCGGGCTTGTGCTTTTTGCGGGCCTTCGGCTCGGCTGGCAGGTCGCCTGGCAGGATGCGGTGCAACTGCACCAGTGGTGCCTGTGGCAAGTGCTGCAGCACGGCTGCGCCGGCAGGCAGCAGGCCCAGGTGGTGCTCATCGTCGGCCACCAGGTAGAGCCATGCGCCGGCCCGCACCAGCCCGCTGGCCGCGCTCAGGTGCGGCTGGCCGCGCGGGTGGGTGGCGGGGTCGAGCAGCAGGTCCTGCAGGTGCGTGGGCGTGAGGTGCATGGCGATGGGAGCATAGATGAAAGGCAAGTGCGCGGACGAAAAGAAGAGGGCGCGCCAAAGCCACTTCCATGCCGTCTGCCTGCCGCAAGTGGGCTAGGATTCAGCCTCTGAAATCAAAGGAGGAGGGTGCATGAAATTCCCAACCATGGCGTTCCTGGCAGTGGCGGCCGTGCTGGCCCTGCCGGCATGCAGTTCGACCGAGGTGGTGCGCGCGCCGGTCGAGGCAACCATCGGCCAGCAGCTGATCGACCTGAAGAGTGCCTTCAACAACGGCGCCCTGAGCCGCAGCGAGTACGACAGCCAGCGCCGCCGGCTGATCGACAGCGTGAAGTAAGTGAGTGAGAACAGCGCCATGAACAAGCACAACAACCATCGGATTGCCACCATCACCCTCGTCTGCGCATGCCTGGCATCGCTGGCCGGCTGCGTGAGCAGCAGCACCTCGCGCGTGACCGTGCAGGAGGGCGTCAAGTTCTCCAAGGGCCGCGAGCTCGACGACCTGGTGCGGGCCTACGACGCCCAGGCGGTGACGCGCAGCGAGTACGAAGAGCTGCGCCAGGTGATCATGAAGCGGCCCAACTGAGCGGCCCAACTGAGCGGCCAAACCGAGCGGCGCAAACTGCGGGCGGCTCCGGCACTTCTTTCGGGGCTCCGAACAGGCGGCCACCCGGTCTGTCCATGTGGCAAGGGTGCGTGTCTGTGCAGGCCTTGCTGCGGTGCCTGCTGGGTACGCCGTCCAATGCGGCAGCCGCGCACCGCCTTCTGCAGGAGCAAGCCTCTGATGCTCCAGTCACCGGCGGCTTGGCCGCCGACTGGCCCGCAGGGCCATCACCAATCTCCCCTGCGCAAAAGTAACAGTTCGTTATAGGATATCCCCAAACCGCCCGTTTCCACCGATTCAATTCCCGCCATGGGCACCGCCAGCGGGCCCCCCCGCACCCCCGAGGACGCTGCGCCCACCCTGCGCCTGCGGGTGTTGCTGCGCTTCGAGCCGGCGCAGTTCGAGCAGGCGTTTGGCGAGCACTACCTGTCGTTCTACCACCGCTATGCACAGGGCGCGCTGGTGTTGGGCCTGCTGCTGGTGCTGGGCGATTTCCTGGTGGACTGGATCGCCTACCCTGCGGTGGCGGTCAACGCGCTCAGGCTGCAGGTGGCTGTGCCCATTTTGCTGGTGGGCCTGGCGTACACCTTCCTGCCGCAGGTGCGCCGGCACTGGCAGCCCGTGCTGGCGGGCTTCATCGTCGCGCTGTCGCTGTGCCTGTTCTGGATCCTGCTGCGCATCGATGCGGCGGGCGGCGAGGGGCTGAACTCCTGGGTCGGCATCCTCAACTTCACCTTCCTGGAGTTCTACTGCTTCATTGTGCTGGGCCTGCAGTTCCGCTGGGCGCTGATGGCGGGCCTGTCCATCCTCGTGGCCTTCTGCGCCACGTTGTGGTGGCACCCCGGCCAGTCGGCGGGCGAGGCGGCGTACTGGTCCTACCACGTGCTCACGCTGTTTCTGCTGGCGGTGGGAGTGGGCTGGTGGCGCGAGTTCATCGTGCGCAAGGACTATGCGGCCCAGTGGGCGCTGGAGCGCGCGCGCCTGGCGGCCGAGCAAATGGCGCTGGTCAAGAGCGAGTTCCTGGCCACCATGAGCCACGAGATACGCACGCCGCTCAATGGCGTGCTGGGCATGAACGAGCTGCTGCTGGGCAGCGGCCTGAGCCGCGAGCAGCGCGGGTGGGCCGGCGCGGTGCAGGCCTCGGGCCGGCACCTGCTGGCGCTGATCGACGATGTGCTGGATGTGTCGAAGATCGAGGCCGGGCAATTGCGGCTGGAGCAGGCCGACTTCGACCTGCGGCGCGAGATCGGCGAGGCGCAGGCCATGTTCGTGCAGCCCGCGCTGGCCAAGGGCCTGGACCTGCAGGCCCAGGTGAAGTGGCAGATGCCCGAATGCCAACTGGTGGGCGACCCGCTGCGCCTGCGCCAGATCGTCGCCAACCTCATCGGCAACGCGATCAAGTTCACGGAACAGGGCCGGGTGGGTGTGCAGGTGTGGGTGGCGCCAGCGCCGGTGGCCGGGCGCGCCCAGGTGGACATCGTGGTGCAGGACTCGGGCATCGGCATACCGGCCGAGGCGCAGCAGCGTATCTTCGAGCGCTTTGCCCAGGCCGACGGATCGACCACGCGCCGTTTTGGCGGCACGGGCCTGGGGCTGGCGATCTGCCGCGACCTGGCGCAGGCCATGGGCGGCGACATCGCGGTGCACAGCCAGCCGGGCGCCGGATCGCGTTTCACGGTGCAACTGGAGCTGCCCATGGCCGGCCCGGTGCCAGCCCGTACCGACCACCGTGAGGAAGGTGCTGCCGGGGCGGCTGTGGACGATGTGCCCCGGCTGCAGGGCACGGTGCTGCTGGTGGAGGACCACCCGGTCAACCGCGCCGTGGCGGCGGGCATGCTGCGCAAGCTGGGCCTGGCCTGGCGCGAGGCGCACGACGGCGCGCAAGCCATCGAGCAGGTGCGCGCGCACGACTTCGATGCCGTGCTCATGGACTGCCAGATGCCCGTGGTGGATGGCTATGCCGCCACGCGGGCGATACGCGGCCTGCCCGATGGCCGCGGGGCCAGCCTGCCCATCATTGCGCTCACGGCCAATGCCGGTGCCGACGATGCCGCCCGCTGCCGCGCCAGCGGGATGGACGGCTTCATCGCCAAGCCCTATGGCATCGATACCCTGGCCGCGGCCCTTGCGCCCTGGCTGCAGGCCCAACGTGCCCCGCCTGTGGATGGGCCCCAGGATCCCGGGGTGCTGGCCGGTGACCACGCGGCGGCCATCGACGCGCGCGCGGTCGAGACCCTGCTGTACCTGGACGAGCAGGGCGGCACCGGGCTGCTGCGCGAGGTGGTAACGGGCTTCCTCGGTACCGCCGCCAAGGGCCTGGCCGACATGGAGCAGGCCCTGGCCGATGGCCGGCACGCCGACATCGCGCGCATGGCCCACGGCCTCAAGTCCTCGGCCGCCCATGCCGGCGCGCTGGAGATGGCCGAAGGCCTGCGCAGTGTCGAACGCCGTGCGCTCGCGGGCGATGCGCCAGCGGTGCGCCAGGGGCTGGCGCACCTGCACGATGCCCACCGCCGCACCGTGGCCGGCCTGCAGGCCGTGCTGGAGGCGCACCCATGAGCAAGGAGGCCCTGGCCCTGCTCGACGGGCAAGCGCCTGACATGGCCCCGGCGGCCGCCATCCGCGTGCTGATCGCCGACGACGACCCTGGCATGCGCGCCATGCTGCGGGCCGCCGTGCGCAAGCTCGGCTTCGAGCCCGTGCTGGCCGAGGACGGGGCCTCGGCGCTGATCGCTTTCCGCGAGGCATCCTGCTCGCTGGTGCTGCTGGACGTGGAGATGCCGGGCCTCAACGGCTACGAGCTGTGCGGCATTCTGCGCCAGGAAGCCGGCCCGTTCGTGCCCATCGTGCTGGTCACGGGCAATGACGATGTGGCGTCCGTCGAGAACGCCTACGCCGCGGGCGCGACGGACTTCATCTCCAAGCCCGTGAACTGGCCCATCCTGGGCCACCGGCTACGGCACCTGCTCAAGAACTTCGGCATCCAGCGCGACCTGCAGCGCGCGCAGGCGCGCAATGCGGCCATCCTCGATGCGCTGCCCGACCTGCTGTTCGAACTCGATGCCCAGGGCCGCTTCGTCCAGTGCAATGCGCCCGCCACCGAAGAACTGGCCACGCAGCACCGCGCACTGGTGGGCCGCACGGTCGGCGAGGCCCTCTCGCCCAAGCTGCGTGAACTGGCCCTGGCCGCCGCCGCCGAGGCGCGCACCCTGGGGCATGCCAGCCCGCGCACCTACCGCCTGCACCTGCCTGGCGGAGAGCGCTGGTTCGAGCTGTCGGTGGCGCGCAAGCCGGCAGACGACGGGCAGGAGGGGCAGGGGGCCCCCACCTTCATTGCCCTGTCGCGCGACGTCACCGCGCGCAAGGAGGCCGAGCGCCGCATCTCCGACCTGGCCGACTCCCTGCGTCAGGCCAATGCCGACCTGCGCCGGGCCAACGACCAGCTGCAGCGCCAGGCCTTCGAGGACCCGCTCACCGGCCTGCCCAACCGCGCCATGTGCCACGAGCACCTGGACCAGCTGGTGCAGCGCATTGCCGCGCAGGGCGAGGCTGCGGGCGTGGGGGCGGTGGCGCCCCGTGAGCTGGGCGTGATGTTCATCGACCTCGATGGCTTCAAGCCCATCAACGACAGCTTCGGCCACGCCGCGGGCGACGGCGTGCTCAAGGAGGTGGCGCGGCGCCTGCAGTCGGTGGTGCGGGGTGCCGAGCTGCTGGCGCGGCTCGGCGGTGACGAGTTCGTGGCGCTGATCGAATCGCCCACGGCAGGCGAGGATGCCATGCGCGTGGGCGGCCGCATCATCGAGGTGCTGCGGCGCCCGTATTCGGTGGGCCGCCACCGGGTCTCGCTGTCGTGCTCCATCGGCGTGGTGCTGCACCCCGCGCAGGAGCCCTCGGGCGACCGCCTGCTGGCCTGCGCCGACGCGGCGATGTACGAGGCCAAGCGTGCCGGCGGCAGTTGCTGCGTGCTGTACGAACAATCCATGTCCGAGGATGGGGCCGAAGAAGTCCTGATGCGGCAGGCGCTGCGCGAATCGCTGGAGCGCGGAGAGCTGGCGCTGCACTACCAGCCCGAGGTGGATTGCGTGTCGGGGCGGGTGCGCGGCATGGAAGCCCTGCTGCGCTGGAAGCACCGCAAATTCGGGCAGGTGAGCCCTGAGCTTTTCATTCCACTGGCGGAGCGCTATGGCCTCATCGGCGCCATCGGCAACTGGGTGATCGACACGGCCTGTGCCCAGCTCGCGCAGTGGCGAGGGCAGGGCCTGCATTGCCGCATGTCCATCAACCTGTCGCCTTTCCAGTTGCGCCAGCCCGATCTGGTGGACCGTATCGGCCAGGCCCTGGCGGCGCACCGGGTACGCCCCTCTCAACTGGTGTGTGAGATCACCGAATCGACCATGATGGAGCACTCCGTGCAGGAGCGCGCCACGCTCGAACGCATCGCGGCGCTGGGGGTGCGGCTGTCCATCGACGACTTCGGCACCGGCTACTCGTCACTGGCGCACCTGCGCCACATTCCCGCCCAGCAGCTCAAGATCGACCGCAGCTTCGTCACCGACCTGGCCAGCAGCGAGCAGGCGCGCCACGTGGTGCAGGCCATCATCCAGCTTGCGCACGGGCTGCGCATGGAGGTGGTGGCCGAGGGGGTTCAAACGCAGGCCCAGATGCAGGTGCTGCGCGAGCAAGGTTGCGATCTGCTGCAGGGCTTTCACATCGCGGCCCCCATGCCCGCAAGGGACGTGCTGCGCTGGATGTCCGCACGCGACCTATCGGCCAGCGTCTTCGGCCCGCTGGCCGGCCCGCCCGGCTGAGGGGCCGCAAGTCCGGGAACCCTCGTCCGCAGGTCGCGTTATTTCTCCCTGTCTTTGTCCTTTTCCTTCTTGCCCTGGTCGTAATGCCACTTGATGGCGAAGAACATGCCCGTGCCGAACACGAGAACCTTGAAGGTGATGAAGACGACGGGGACCCAATCCATTTTGAGTATTTCCTGGCTATGGTGTGGCACGGTCCACCGTGAGAGGCGCAGCCTCGAAACGCTGCTGGAGAAATAATCCGGGCAACGGTTGGAAAAATCCATGCATGTTGTTATTGTATGGATTTGTGCCAAGCTTGTCTGCGTAGAAAATTCAAAGGAGCCATACAAGATGGAGGCAGCCCGCAAGCTCAAGAACCCCAACCGGGCATGGATCCGCCCATTGATAGAGCAAGGCGGGGCCCGCTACCAGCAGATCGTGCGGCAGATCGCCACGGCGGTGGACGACCTGGTGCTGCGCCCGGGCGACCGCCTGCCGCCGCAGCGCGAACTGGCCACGGCACTGGGCGTGGACCTGACGACCGTGACCCGCGCGTACTCTGAGCTGCGGGCGCTGGGCCTGCTGGAGGCGCAGGGGGCGGGCGGTTCGTACATCAAGCGCAAGGCCTTGGGCCAGGACATGACGGTGGACCTGGGCATGAACATCCCGCCGCTGCTGGACAGCCCCTTTTTTGCCCAGCTGATGAAGGCCGGTATCGCGCACGCGCAGGAGCGCATGGCCAGCGGCGACCTGATGGGCTACCACGTGGGCGCCGGTGCGCTGGTGGACCGGCAGGCCGCCGCGGCATGGCTGCAGCCCATGCTGGGGGCGGTGGACCCTGGGCGCATCGTCGTCTGCCCCGGGGCGCAGTCGGCGCTGGCGGCCTTGCTGCTCACCTGCTCACGCCCTGGCGACGGCGTGCTCACCGAAGGGCTGACCTACCCGGGCCTGCTGGCTGCGGCGCAGGCGCTGGACCGGCCGGTGCTGGCGGTGGCCGCCGACGCCGAAGGCATGTCGCCCGATGCGCTGGAGGACGCTTGCGCACGCGGCGGTGCGCGCGTCCTGTACCTCAACCCCACCATCCACAACCCGACCACGCGCACGCTGTCGGCCGAGCGCCGCGCCGCATTGCATGCGGTGGCAAGCCGGCATGGGCTGGCCATCATCGAGGACGATCCGTACTGGCGCATCGCCGGCGATGCCCCGGCCCCGCTGGCTGCACTGTCGGGCCAGTCCAGCGCCAAGCACGGCGCGCCCGTCCACTACATCTCCACCCTGTCCAAGTGCCTGGCGCCCGGCCTGCGCACGGCCTTCATCGCCATGCCGCACGGGGCGGCGATCACACCGGTGCTGGATGCCCTGCGCTCCATCAGCCTAATGCCGGCCTCGTGGATGACGGCGGTGGCCACCCATGCCATCGAGACCGGCATGGCGCATGACATGGTCAAGCTGGTGCGCCACGAACTGGCGCAACGGCAACGCCTGGCGGGCCGCTTGCTACCCCCGGGCGTGCAGTGCCACCCGCATGGCCTGCACCTGTGGCTGGAGCTGTCGCCGCTGGCCGATCCGTACCGGCTGATCCAGATCGCGCAGCAGCGTGGCGTGGGCGTTGCCGATGCCGATGCCTTCCGTGCCGACGAGTCCGTGCACAAGGCCCTGCGCATATCGCTCGGCGGGGCCATGAGCCAGGAGCAACTGCGCGTGGCGCTCGAAAAGCTCTCGGCCATCCTGCAGGAAGAGCATCGCCCGGCCAGGGCCACGGGCATCGTGTAGCCATGCCTGTGTTGGTCCTCAGCGGCCCAGGGATGCCTCCAGCACCGCCGTGCGCGCCGCCACGAAGTCCCTGAGCGCCCGCACCAGCGGCGTGAGCTGGCGGCGGCTGGGCACCACCAGGAACAGCGGCGTGGGCTCCGTGGTCCACCCCGGGCACAGCGCCTGCAGCCGGCCCGCGGCCAGATCCGCCGCCACATCGAGCCCCGCCTTGTACGCGATGCCCTTGCCCAGCAGGGCCCAGCGGCGCACGGCGTCGCCGTCGTTCGACACGTTGACGCTGCGCACGCGCACGGTCACCTCGGGGCCGCCATCACCGGGCGTGAAGCGCCAGCGGTCATGCACCTCGTCGCCCAGCATGAAGCACAGACAGTCGTGCCCCGTGAGTTCATGCGGGGTGGTCGGTGCGCCATGCCGCTCGATGTAGGCGGGCGATGCGCACAGCACGCGGCGCACGCCGGGCGCCAGGGGCAGGGCGACCAGGCCCGAGTCCGGCGGCTTGCCATAGCGAAAGGCGGCGTCCACCGGGTCGCTGTAGACATTGGCCACGCGGTCCGACAGCTGCAGGCGTATGTCCACCTGCGGGTGCTGCTCCTGGAACGCGTGCAGCCAGGGTAGCAGCTCATTGCGCCCCAGGTCCGACGGGGCCGACAGCTGCAGCACCCCGCGCAGCGCCTGCTCGCCGGCCGCCAGTTGCTGGCCGGCCTGCTGCAGCGCGGCCAGCGCCGGGCGGCACTGCTCCAGGAACTGCTCGCCCTGCTGCGTGAGCCGCAGGCTGCGTGTGGAGCGCACGAAGAGCTGCACGCCCAGCTCGGCCTCCAGGCGCTTGAGGGCCGCGCTGGTGGCGGCGGGCGTGAGGTCCAGCGCGCGGGCGGTGGCCGAGAGGCTGCCGTTGTCCACGGTGCGCACGAAGATGTCGAGGTCTTGCAGGGCTTTCATGGGTGAAGGGGCAGGGCAATGGCTTGATCTTCAATATTTTATTGAAAGTGGCTTCAATGGGGTAGGGGTTTTTCAATCGGGCGCAAAGGCGGACCATTGCGGCATGTCAACGGCACTGTCGCCGCCCACCCTCATCAGTCACCGGAGTCCAAGCTTATGACCGCCACCGCGTCCCCTCTGTTCCGCCCCCTGCAACTGGGCCCGCTGGCCCTGCCCAGCCGCATCGTGATGGCGCCCATGACGCGCGCCCGCAGCAGCCAGCCGGGCGATGTGCCCAATGCGCTGATGGCGCAGTACTACGCCCAGCGCGCCAGCGCCGGCCTCATCGTGAGCGAGGCCACGCAGATCTCGCCGCAGGGCCAGGGCTACAGCTTCACCCCCGGCATCTACAGCGATGCGCAGGTGGACGGCTGGCGCCGCGTGACCGATGCGGTGCATGCTGAGGGCGGGCGCATGGTGCTGCAGCTGTGGCATGTGGGCCGCATGTCGCACGCCAGCTTCCATGCCGACGGACTGCCGGTGGCACCCTCGGCCATTGCGCCCCAGGCCCAGGTGTGGGTGGCGGGCGCCGATGGCGTGGGCCGCATGGTCGACAGCCCGGTGCCGCGCGCGCTGAGCGAGCAGGACATCGCGGACGTGGTCGGCGACTTCCGCCGCGCCGCCGCCAATGCCATGCGCGCCGGTTTCGACGGCGTGGAAATCCATGGCGCCAATGGCTACCTGATCGACCAGTTCCTGCGCACCACCTCGAACCAGCGCACCGACGCCTACACCGGCGCCACGCTGGAAGGGCGCACGCGCTTTGCGCTGGAGGTGGCCGCCGCCGTGGCCAGCGAGGCCGGTGCCGAGCGCACCGGCATGCGGCTGGCGCCCTTCATCACCCAGCGCGGCATGGACTGCCCCGAGATCATCCCCACCATACTGCACCTGGCGCGCCAGCTTGACGCCATGGGCCTGGCCTACCTGCACCTGGTGGAGGCCGACTGGGCCGATGCGCCGCAGATCCCCGATGCCTTCCGCATCGCGCTGCGCCAGGCCTACCAGGGCCGGGTGATCGTGGCCGGCGGCTACGACGCTGCACGCGCCAGCCAGGTGCTGAGCGATGGCTTTGCCGACCTGGTGGCCTTTGGCCGGCCTTTCATCGCCAACCCCGATC
Source organism: Acidovorax sp. (assembly GCF_034519795.1). Lineage (GTDB taxonomy): Bacteria > Pseudomonadota > Gammaproteobacteria > Burkholderiales > Burkholderiaceae_C > Acidovorax. The sequence continues at coordinate 538,598 of NZ_JAXHOB010000012.1, read as the reverse complement.
TGCCCCGGCGCTTGCGCGATGGCCTGCCGCTGGCCGCGTTCGACGCCAAGGCGCTGTTCGGCGGTAGTGCGCAGGGCTACAGCGACTATGCGCCGTACGAGGCTGCTGCCGAGGCAGTCGCCTGAGCCCCGGATACCGATTCTTGTTGTTGACCCTCTCTTGAAAGGACCCTTCCCATGAAAGCCGTTGGATACCAGAAGCCCCAGCCCATCAGCAACGCCGAGTCGCTGCTCGACATCACCCTGCCCGAACCCGTGGTCACGGGCCACGACCTGCTGGTGGAGGTCAAGGCCATCTCCGTGAACCCGGTGGACACCAAAGTGCGCAACAGCGGCGCTCCGGCCGATGGCCAGCCCTACAAGGTGCTGGGCTGGGACGCCAGCGGCATCGTGAAGGCCGTGGGCCCCGACGTCACCCTGTTCCAACCCGGCGACCGCGTGTGGTACGCCGGCTCCATCGCCCGCCCTGGCACCAACGCCGAGCTGCACCTGGTGGACGAGCGCATCGTGGGCCATGCGCCCAAGACGCTCGACTTCGCCCAGGCCGCTGCATTGCCCCTCACGGCCATCACCGCGTGGGAGATGCTGTTCGACAGGCTGGGCATTGCCCCCGGCAAGAAGCCAGAAGGCAAGACGCTCTTGATCATCGGCGCATCGGGCGGGGTCGGTTCCATCATGACGCAGCTGGCCTCGCGGCTCACCAGCCTCACGGTGATCGGCACCGCATCGCGCCCCGAAACCCAGGCCTGGGTGAAAGAGCTGGGCGCCCACCATGTGATCGACCACAGCAAGCCGCTGGCCCAGGAGCTTAAGGCCATCGGCTTCCCCACCGTGGACTACATCGTGAGCCTGACCCAGACCGATGAGCACCTGGCGCAGATCCTCGAAGCCATCGCACCGCAAGGCAAGTTCGGCCTGATCGACGACCCTAAGGCGCTCGACGTGATGCCCTTCAAGCGCAAGTCCGTCTCCATCCACTGGGAGCTGATGTTCACCCGCTCGCTGTTCGGCACCGCCGACATGGTCGGCCAGCACCACCTGCTCAACGAGGTGGCCGCCCTGGTCGACGCCGGCCTGCTGCGCACCACGCTGGCCGAGCGCTTTGGCAGCATCAATGCCGACAACCTGAAGAAGGCGCATGCCCTGCTCGAATCGGGCAAGGCGCGTGGCAAGGTGGTGCTGGAAGGGTGGGCGTGATGATGGCGCAGCAACAGCCAACCCCACCCCTGGTCAGCCTGGCCGTTCTGCACGCCAAGGCGGATCAGCACGACCAACTGCGCGCAGCCCTGAAGGCCATGGTGCCGCTGACCCGCCAGGAGCCCGGCTGCCTCGATTACACCCTGTTCGAGCAGGCCGATGCACCGGGTACTTTCTACATGCGCGAGTCGTTCACCGACCGGGCGGCGCTGGATGCACACATCGCCATGCCGTACTTCCGGGCGTTTGCGAAGCGCTTCGACGAGCTGCTCGATCGGCCACTGCAACTGATCTATCTGACTGCGGTGGCCTGAACCCAGGCCGCATTCGCTGCCGCCATGGCCACCGGGATTTGTGCAGCAGGTTCTCTACTTCACAAAGGACTGGTACCCTTCGCACTCTTTTTATAGGCAGGCAATCACCCATAGGGGTGGCTGACCTGCCATTCACAGGGAGTGAACACCATGGCCACCAGCAAGCCAGAGACGAAGCCGCCTGCCCGCAAGGCATCAGCGGTGAAGTCTCTACCTTCAAAAGTGAAAGCCCCGGCCAAGACGCCTGGGAAAGCCCCAACCCCTACGAAGAAGACCGCAGCCCTGGCCAAACCCGCACCTGCGGCAACCAGGAATGTGGCAGCCCCGGCCAGAAAGCCCACTGCCGTCGCCCAGAAAGCCGCAGCGCCCGTCCAAAAGGCTGCGCCTGCCAAGAAGCTTCCCGCCGCTGCACTGGCCAAGCCCGTACTGCTGTCTGGCGACAACCCCCAGATCGCCAAGGCCGACGGCGACGCTCCCGTGCAGGCCTACATCGCCGCCATCCCCGACGACTGGCGCCGCAGCCTGTGCGCCCGGCTCGACGCGCTGGTCGAGGCCAACGTGCCCCAGGTGACCAAGGCCGTGCGCTGGAACTCGCCGTTCTATGGCATCGCGGGGCAGGGCTGGTTCCTCGGGTACCACGTGTTCGCCAAGTTCATCAAGGTGAGCTTCTTCAAGGGCGCATCGCTCAAGCACGCACCTGAAGGTGGCTCGGGCGAGGACGCGCGCTGGATCAACGTGCACGAAGGCGGGCTGGACGAGGCGCAGATGGTGGCGTGGATACGGCAGGCGGCGGCGCTGCCGGGGTGGGGCAAGAACTGATACGGCTTTGCCTTCAACCGTCTAACGTCGTTGGTCCGCCTTGCCGTGCTACAGCACTGTCTGCGGCTCCCGCCTAGGTATACGATCGAAGGCAAATCCGTATGAGAGGCTGAGAGGCCGGCGCGCTGGCCGGGCGGGCCGCCGCTCATCCCAAGGGCTTGAGCGCCACCGGGGCATGCCCATAGGCGCGCGAGAATGCCCGCGAGAACGCCGCTGCGCTGCCAAACCCTGCACGGCTGGCAACAGCCTTGACCGGCTGGCCTGACTTCAGTTGCCGGCACGCCAGCGTCAGCCGCCAGGAGCCCAGGTACGCCATGGGCGTCGTGCCCACCACACGGCGGAAGGTGGCCATGAACTGCGTGCGCGACATGGCGGCGTGCTGCGCCAGCTGGTCCACCGTCCATGCCCTGGAGGGGTGGTCGTGCATGCCCACCAGCGCCCGGTGAAGCTGTGGATGGGACAGTGCCGCAAACAGCCCTGGCTGGCGTGTGCCCGCATCGATCACCTGCCGCAGGGCCATCAGCACCATCACCTCGGCCAGCCGGTTGAGCGCCGCCATGCGACCGCAACGGTTGCCCTGCACCTCCGACAGGAAAGCCTGGGCCGTGCAGTGCAGGGCGGGGGCCGTCCGCAGCGGCACGCTCAGCTCTTCGGGCATGGCCGCCATCAGCGGGTTGCTTGCATTGTCGAACTCGATGGCCACCGCCACGCGCAGGTCGTGCGGTGCCTCGCCGCCACCATGCAGGCGCACGACGATGCGCTCCTCCCCGCCATGGCCTTGCCCATCCACGGGCCCTGCTAGCAGCAGGCAGGGCCCGTGCACCGCCTGACCGGCCTGCACGGCCGAGGCGCGCAGCCTGAAGGTCTCCACGAAGGCTGCAAGCCGGTCCACCTTGCCCAGGTCGGAACTCTGGATCATGCATTCGGTACTTTTCATGGTCTGAAGTGTGGAACATTCAAGGCTTGCAGGCAAGCCTGACCAACCTGAGAAGTCCACCATGCCCATGCCCATCCCCCGCCAGCAAGCACCCGCGCTGCGCGTCCCGACCGTGTCGGGCAGCACCTTCGAACTGAGCAGCGACAAGCCCGAACGCCTGTCATTGGTCGGCTTTTACCGCGGGCTGCACTGCCCCATCTGCGCCACCTACCTCAAGGAGCTGGAGCGCCTCACGCCCGCGTTTGCCGAGCGGGGCGTGAGCACCATCGCCATCAGCTCGGACGATGCGACCCGCGCCCAGGCCATGGCCGAGAAGATCGGTGCCTCGCAGCTGCGCATCGGCTACGGGCTGCCGCTGGAGGTGGCGCGCAACTGGGGGCTGTACCTGTCCAGCGGGCGCGGCAAGACCTCCATCGGTATCGAGGAGCCTGCGTTGTTCTCCGAGCCCGGCGTGTTCCTCGTCCGGCCGGACCACTCGATCTACTACCTGTCCGTGCAGTCCATGCCCTTCGTGCGGCCCAGCTTCGCCGAGATGCTCGGGGCGCTGGACTTCGTGATCAAGAACGACTACCCGGCGCGCGGCGAGTACACGGGCGCGGTGTAGCGCAGCGCGTCCGCGGGGCGCCAGGGCAGACGGGGCGCGCGCGCCTACCCCGCCAGCGCAGCAAACCCCTCGGCCATGCGCGAGGGTGCAATGCCATGGATCTCCGGCACCACCACGCCGTGGACCACGAACGGGTCCTGCTGGACGCGGGCGGCGAGCTCTTCCCGGGTGAGCTTGGCGGCCAGCACCGCGCCGCCCTGGGCATGGTCCAGCGAGCCAGCCATGAGAAAGACGCCATCGCGGATGCCGGCCTCGATCCAGTCCTTGTGCCCGGCCATCCACTGCCCCGCCTGTGCGCGCTGGGGGCCGAACCTGAGATAGACGATGTGCATGGAGCGCTCCTGGTGTCGATACGGGGGGGTGAAAGTGGCTGGTTTTTCAGCCCGTGCGGGCGGCGCGTCCGCCGCTGCCGGGCTTGCCGCGCCGTGCGCCGGGGCTTGCGAGGGAGTTCACCCAGGCCCCGATCTGCGCCACCTCGCGGCGGATGAAGGTTTCGTCGTGGAACGCATTGGCCAGTGCCGCAATGCCCTGGCTGCGCGCCAGCAGGTGCATGGCCAGGGCATCGGCGTCGCCGGCACGCCCCAGGGCCTGGAACTGCGCCGCCAGCCATTGCCTGAACTGGCCGAAGACCATGCCTGCATCGCCCTGTGAAGGGTGGGCGAGCTTGGCCAGCTCGGCGCACAGCGTACCCACGGGGCAGCCATGGCGCTGTATGTCGTGCCGGTTGTCGATGAGCATCTGCGCAAAGCACTGCAGGCGCGCGGCGGGCGTGGCGCCCTGGCGGGCCCAGCCTTCGAGCATGGCCTGGGTCTGTGCAGCGCGGTGGGCGATCACCGCCGCCAGGATCTCGTCCTTGGTCTTGAAGTGGTAGTAGAAGTTGCCACGCGACATCTGCAGCGCGCCCGCGATGTCGGCAAACGCGGTGTGTTCGAAGCCGCGCTGGTAGAACAGGCGGTCGGCCATCTCGATGATGCGCTGGCGGGTCGATGGCTCGGGGGCGGTCACGGGCGGAGTGATTAGGACGGTTGACCTAATTATTAGGTCAACCGTCCTAGAGAGTCAAGGGGCAGCGCTGCGCCGGCCGGCGCCCGTTGCTCCGCCCCTCATTCGCCGGCCGTAAACCGGTCAAAGTGCAGCAACGCCGCCACCACCAGCAGCGCCCCCACCACGCCCGCCAGCGGGTGCAGCAAAAAGGCCACCACCGGCACCAGCAGCATCAGCTGCCGCAGGCCCCAGCTGTAGAGCAGGCCGGCCTTGCGCACATAGGCGATGCCGGCGGCGGCCCAGCGCTGGCGCTGGGGGGCGCCCAGGGGCATGCCGCCGATGAAGCCCGCATGGTTGTAGTAGCGCACGGCCATCACCGACGCCACGAGCGAGGCGAACAGCAGGCACAGCAGCACCAGCTCCATCGCCAGCCGTGGCGTGACATGCGGCCAATCGGCCGTGCCGGCGGCGGCCGCGCCCAGCGTGGCGTGCAGCGTGGGGGCGGTGAGCGACAGCGCGCCCATGAGGCCCAGCACCGCGGTGGACGCCGTCATGGTGGCCGACATCAGCGAGTTGCGCAGCGTCTGCACGGCCAGGATCTCGGAGCCCGGCTGCGCCGAGATGGCGGCAAACCAGTCTTCGCGCAACGAGGCGTGGGCCGTGCGTGCCAGCCGTCCCGGGGCCAGGCGCTGCGCAATGGCCAGCCAGCCCTCGTATGCGGCAATGATGCCCAGGGTGGCGATGGCGGCAAGCCAGGGGCTGGTGGTCATGGCGGTCAAGCGCGTTCAAGCCCGCTCAAGCCGCCTGGGGTGCGCTGCGCGCCTGCTTGCGCCCCTCCAGCCACTCGAAGGCGCCCATGCCCGCCAGCATGGCCAGCACGAACACCAAAGCCTTGGGCTCGCCTGCGCCCAGCGACACGATGGCCGGCCCGGGGCAAAAGCCCGCGATGCCCCAGCCGGCACCGAAGAGCAGGCTGCCCAGCACCAGGCGCCGGTCGATGTGGCGTGCGGTGGGCAACTGCATGGCGCCGCCCAGCACGCTGGTGGTCCGCTTGCGCGCCACGGCGAATGCGAACACGCCCACCAGGATGGCGCCACCCATCACGAAGGCGAGCGAGGGGTCCCACAGGCCGGCCAGGTCGAGAAAGCCGAGCACCTTGGCCGGGTCGGTCATGCCCGAGATGATGAGGCCCAGGCCAAAGACCAGGCCGATGCAGAATTCGGAAATGCGTTGGAGTTTCATGGATCGGTCTCTCTGTGATCAGGCCAGCGCGTGGCGGATGAGGTAGACGGTGACAAAGCCCGCGCCCATGAAGGCCAGCGTGGCCACCAGCGAGCGCGGTGACAGGCGCGACAGGCCGCACACCCCGTGGCCGCTGGTGCAGCCCGAGCCATAGCGCGTGCCCACGCCCACCAGCAACCCGGCCAGCACCACCATGCCCCAGCCGGCGTCGATGCGCACTTCGCTCGCGCCCACCGCCAGGCGGTAGAGCAGGGGGGCGGCCAGCATGCCCAGCACGAAGGCGACGCGCCACGCAACGTCTTTGCTGCGTGGGTGCAGCAGTCCGCCCAGGATGCCGCTGATGCCCAGGATGCGGCCATGCAGCAGCACGAAGGCGGCAGCCGCCAGCCCCAGCACAATGCCGCCCGCGAGGGCCGCCCAGGGGGTGAAATGGTTCCAGTCAATCTGCATGGGGGGTCTCCTTGGGTGCACAGAATTGTTCGAACAGGGTCTGCATGACGGCCAGCGCCTGGGGGCTGGCGATCTGGTAGTAGATGTGCTTGCCGTCGCGGCGGGTGGTCACCAGCCCTTCGTCGCGCAGCACGCCCAGTTGCTGCGACAGCGTGGGCTGGGCGATGCCCACCAGCGCCTCCAGCTCGCCCACGCGCTTTTCTCCCTCGGTGAGCTGGCACAGCAGCAGCAGCCGGTCGGGGTTGGACAGCGCCTTCATCAGCCGGCAAGCGCTGTCGGCCGAGCGGCGCAGGCTTTCCAGGTCCATGGGGGTTGTAGTGGCTTCGGCCTGCATGGGGGCTCCATTGGTTGTGGGTTGTGGGTTGCGGTGAGGTGGATCAATGTCCTGGTCGATAGTTTATTGACAAACAAAATATCTGTCAATAAACTATAAACATCTTAATTGATTGCGCAAGGACAACTCCCATGCAACCGCAAGACATCGCACAAGCCCAGGTTCAAGCCTTCTTCGACCCCGCCACCTGGACGGTGACCTATGTGGTCTTCGACCACCCGGGCGGGCATTGCGCCATCGTCGACCCGGTGCTCGACTACGACCCCAAGGCTGGCCGCACGCGCACCGCATCGGCCGGCAAGGTGGTCGACTTCGTGCGCGCGCAGCATCTCACGGTGCAGTGGATTCTGGAAACCCATGCCCATGCGGACCACCTCACGGCCGCGCACCACCTGCGCGACGTGCTGGGCGGGCAGATCGCCATTGGCGCCGCCATCACCCAGGTGCAGCAGGTGTTCAAGGGCATCTTCCACCTCGAGCCGGGCTTTCGTGCCGACGGTGCGCAGTTCGACCACCTGTTCGCCGATGGCGAGGCGTTTCGCATCGGCAGCCTGCAGGCGCAGGCCCTGGCGGTGCCGGGCCACACCCCGGCCTGCATGGCCTACCAGGTGGGCGACACCGTGTTCGTGGGCGACACCCTGTTCATGCCCGACGTGGGCACGGCGCGCTGCGACTTCCCGGGCGGCAATGCGCACACGCTGTACCAGTCCATCCGCCGGCTGCTGGCCCTGCCGCCCGACACGCGCCTGTTCATGTGCCACGACTATCCGCCCGCCGGCCGCGAGCCCGCCTGGCAGACCACGGTGGCCGCGCAGCGCGCGCACAACATCCACGTGCACGACGGCGTGGGCGAGGACGAATTCGTCGCCATGCGCACCCGCCGCGATGCCACGCTGGAGATGCCGGTGCTGATCCTGCCCTCGGTGCAGGTCAACATCCGCGCCGGTGACCTGCCGCCCAAGGACGACAACGGCGTGGCCTACCTGCGCATACCGCTCAATGCGCTGTGACGACCGAGGCCGCGCAGCCCTGCCTACCGCAACCCAACCAGGAGAGTTGACACCATGAAAACCGCACACGAGCTCGTGGCCGAGGCCAAGGCCCATGTCACCGAAGTGCCCATCGACCAGGCGCAAGACGCCATCCGCGCCGCCGACCTGCTGATCGACGTGCGCGAGGCCGACGAGTTTGCCGCCGGCCACCTGCAGGGCGCCGTGGGCATGCCCCGGGGCGTGCTGGAGTTCCGGCTTGCCGGCAACCCGGCTTTCGAGCGGCGCGACCTGCGCATGGTGCTCTACTGCAAGACCAGCGGCCGCGCTGCCCTGGCCGCGCGCTCGCTGCAGTCCATGGGCTACCTGAACGTGCAATCCATTGCCGGGGGCCTCGAGGCCTGGGTGCAGGCGGGCCTGCCCATCGTGCTGCCCGAGCAGCCCTCGTTCGACTGAGGTGCATGCCCGTGCGCATGCTTGCTCTGACTCCTGCACTGGTGCCCGCACTGCTCAAAGAGGCGGTTCGCTCGGGCACCATCGCCTCGCTGGTCATCGTGCCGCTGTCGCCGCTGTTCAAGGCGCTGGGCCTGCGCATAGGCCACTACGGGCCGAAGTTTGCCGGGCTCTATCTCGACGATCCCCAGCCCTGGCAGATCTTTCTGCAGCACCTGGTCATCGGCTGGCTGTCCGCGCTGCCCCTGCTGGTGCTGCTGCTCTGGGCCCCCCGCGCGTCGCGCTGGCCGCTGGCCGCCGGTGCGGCCTACGGCGCGCTGTACTACGTGGCGGTCAATTCGCTGGCGCTGCCCCTGTATTTCGCTGACGCGACGCCCTGGCAGATGGGTTGGCCCACCATCTGGCCCAGTCTGGCGGGGCACATCCTCTTCGGGGCCTGCATCGGGTTCACCTCGCGGCGCTTCGTGCGGGGCCACCAGTGCATGGCAGGTGAAGCGGGCGCAGGCGCCTGCGCGCGGTGATGGCGGCCGCAGCCTGGAGAAGGCGGGTGGGCACAGCCCTGGTGACGGCGCAACTGACCCTGATCGCGCTGCTGGCCGCCAGTGGGCTGCCGGCGCTGGTGCAGGGGCTTGTGCCCGCAGGGGCCTGGGGCCTGGCCGCAGCCAGCGCCCTGCTGGGCGCGTGGGCCCTGTGGGCCAACCGGCCGGGCAATTTCAATGTCCGACCGGCCCCGCGCCTTGGCGCACGGCTGGTCAGCCATGGGCCGTACCGCTGGATTCGGCACCCGATGTACTCGGCCGTGCTGCTTTGTGGCGCGGCTTGCGCCTGGGCCGCAGGCGTTCCATCGGCCTGGCTGTGCGCGGCCGCGCTGCTCGCTGTACTGGCCGCCAAGGCGCTGCTGGAAGAGCGCTGGATGCGGCAGGAGCACGCTGGGTATGCTGCCTACAGCGCCGGTACCTGGCGCTTCGTGCCCTTTCTCTGGTAGCCCTGCCGCGCGGGCCGGGCCTTGCCCTGGCCTGCGGCCCTGGTCAGCGCACGGGCAGCTTGAGCACCGAGCCTGCCTTTACCGCGTAGACATCCACATGCCCTGAAACGGCCTCTTGCGTGTCGACAAAGTGCAGGTGCAGGCGCTCCCCGGGGTGCGACACCACCCCCTCCAGCGCTGCGCCGCTGTACACGCCCACCAGTTGCCCGGCAGCATCCGGCTGGTCGAATACCCGCATGCCCGAATGCGGCCGGGCCCCGTGCGCCGGCGACCCGTGCCCGCCGGGGCGGTGGTGGCCTGCTGCCGGTGGGGCTTCGCCGGTGACGACATGCCACTTCAGCGGCGCAAAGCGTCCCGTCACGCGGAACACGAAAGGGTGCTCCAGCGACAGGCCGAGCGCCGTGGCCTGCTGGCGCAAAAAAGCCTCGAACTGCTGCGCGTCCATGTCTGCGGCAATTGGCAGGTCCGTCCACTGCGCCACCCTGGCACTGGCGAACAGGGTGGCCTGGGCATCCGGGCCCGGTGCCTGGGCGGCCCCGCGTGGGTCGCTGCCCAGGCTGACCAGCAGGCGCCCATCGATCTGCACGATCTCGCCCCGCAGCCCGGCGCTGGCACCCACCCCCCAGGTCCCCGGCAACTGCGGCAGCGCCGCCAGGGCCACCTTGCCGGCGGTATCGCCTGTGTGGGACATGCGCCGAAAATCGCCATGGTGCACAAAGCCCCAGGGCAGGCTGGTGGCCGCCACTGCGGTGGCGCAGGTCAGGGCCACGGCGCCCACGGTACGTCGAATGCTGATTTTCTTCATGTTCACTTTTCAGGTATCTGCCGTCAGGTGAAAGGCCACTTACCAGGCCTTCCCCGAAAAACCCGACCACAGCTCGTTGAGGTCCGGGAATTTCCATTTCTCCGGATCTTCGCGTGCCACGATCTTCTCGGCACAGCCGGGCGCCGCCAGGTCCACCACCTCGGGCGGGATGCGCAGGTCCGACTTGGTGGAGAAGAACACCTTGACCTTGGGCGATGTCAGCGACTGCTGGCCCTGCTCGGTGACCACGCCGATGCGCCCGGACGTCAGCCGCACCAGCGAGCCCACGGGGTAGATGCCGATGCTCTTGACGAAGGCCTGGAACAGACGGGGGTCGAAGTGCCCCTTGGTCCATTCGGCCATGCGGCGCAGCGATTCGGCCGGGTCCCAGCCGCGCTTGTAGGGGCGGTCGGAGGTGATGGCGTCGTACACATCGCACACGGCCGTCATGCGCGCGATCAGGGTGATCTGCTCGCCCTTGAGCTTGTCGGGGTAGCCTGAGCCGTCCATCTTCTCGTGGTGGTGGCGGCAGGCGTCGAGCACCGCAGCCTCCACACTGCCGCCCTCCTGCAGCATGAGATAGCCCTGCACGGGGTGGCTCTGCACCACGGCAAACTCCGCATCCGTCAGCTTGCCCGGCTTGTTGAGCACGGCCAGCGGAATGGCCGCCTTGCCCAGGTCGTGCAGCAGCCCTGCCATGCCGGCCACGCGCGTGTGCTCTTCATTGAGGTTGATCTGCTTGGCCAGCGCCACCATCAGCGCACACACCGCTACCGAATGCATGTAGGTGTAGTCGTCTGCCGTCTTCAGGCGGGCCAGGCTGATCAGGGCGCCCGGGTTGCGGGTGACCGAGTCCGAAATTTCTTCGACCAGGCTGCGGGCGTTCTCCGAATCGACCGCCTTGCCCATGCGCGCCTCGCTGAACATGGAAACCATGGCCTGCCTGGCCTCGCCGCAGATCGAGGCAGCTGCCTGCAACTCGCTGTGCATGCTGGCGGCAGCCCGGCCACGCGCGCGCCGGGGTGCAGGGGGAGGCGAAGGCGGGGAGGGCGGGTCCACCTGCAGGGGCGGCAGCTTGTCGAGCATGCCGAAATCGGTCTCCACCTGGAAGTCGGCCTCCTCGCGCGAGACCGAGCGCACACCGGCCGCCACGTCCAGGCCCTTGGAGGTGTCGATCCAGACCTCTTCGATGGACGCGGCCTTGATGCGCGCCAGGTCCTTGGGATCTTTCAAGACGAACTTGGCGCGCCAGAACGGGTGGTCCATCCAGGAGCCGCAGAAATCGTGCACATACATGCCCAAGCCAAGGTGCTGGATGCTGATGCGCTTGAGCATGGGTGTGTCCTGTGGGGGCTGGGAGCGTGCGCGGCAGTGGGAATCGGGCCGATGGCACCGCCAGACGGGGTTGGCCTATTCTTCTCCATTGCTTTGCCGGCAACAAGGGGGGCATTGCCCGGGTGGCGCAAGTTCGAGCACTTCAGGCGCCAGCGTGCTGACCGCCTGGTAGTGCGTGAGGAAGATCCCGCCGCCCAGTTGCCTGGGCAAGCCCGTGCGTTGGAGCTTGTCCATCACCGGGCCCTTGACCTCGGACAGGCTCAGCGCCACACCGGCCTCCCTCAGCCGGTGGTCGATGGCCTCCAGGCTTTCCAGCGCGCTGGCATCGATGTCGTTGATGGCAGAGCATTGCAGCACCACATGGCGCAGCTCGGGCATGGTCGCTACCGCATCGTTCACCCGGTCCTCCAGGCTGCGGGCGTTGGCGAAATACAGGCTCTCGTCCACGCGCAGGCTCACCAGCCGCGGGCTCACTACCACGGCATGGCGCAGCACATTGCGAAAGTGCTGCGTGCCCGGCACCAGGCCCACGGTGGCGATATGCGGTCGGCTGGTGCGCCACAGGTACAGCGCGAGCGATACGCCCACGCCCACCACCAGGCCGGTCTCGACCCCGAGCGCCAACGTGGCGATCAGGGTCGATGCCACGGCTGCGAAATCCGGCTTGGCATAGTGCCAGGTCCGTTTCAGCATTCCCAGATCCACCAGGGACAGCACGGCGACAATGATGGTCGCCGACAGCGTGGCCTGCGGCAGGTAGTACAGGGCCGGGGTGAGCAGCAGTGAAGCCAGGGTGATGCCAAGCGCGGTGAACACCCCTGCTGCGGGGGTGCGCGCACCCGCATCGAAGTTGACCACCGAGCGGGCAAACCCGCCGGTGACGGGGAACCCACCCGTGAGTGCGGCAGACAGGTTGCTGGCCCCCAGTGCCACAAGCTCCTGGTCGGGCTCGATGCGCTGGCGCCGCTTGGCGGCCAGCGTCTGCCCCACCGACACAGACTCGACGAAGCCGACGATGCTGATGAGCAATGCCGGCAGCGCCAGTTGCCGCCACAGCGCGGGGTCCCATTCGGGCAGGGTCAGTGGTGGCAGCCCTTGCGGAATGGTGCCGACGATCTTCACACCCTGGGCCTGCCAGTCAAGCCCCCAGGCCAGGCCGGTCGTGGCGGCAATGGCGGCGACGGGGCCGGCCTTGGCGATCACGTCGGCCAGGCGGGGGCCCAAGCCCCAGGCCGTGAGCAGCGGTTTGAGGCCCTTGCGCACCCAGAACAGAAAGCCCATGGTGAGCAAGCCCACGGCCAGGGTCAGCCAATGGGTGTGTGCTGCCTGCCCGGCCAGCGCCGCCAACAGCGGCACCAGACCGTGGCCCTCTGCCTGGACACCCATCAGCGTCTTGAGCTGGCTGGCGGCGATCAGCAGCCCCGATGCGGAGATGAATCCAGAAATGACCGGATGGCTCAGGAAGTTGGCCAGGAATCCCAGCCGCAGCAGGCCCATTGCCAGCAGCATGGCGCCCGACAGAAAGGCCAGGGTGATGGCCGCCGACCAATAGGCGGGCGAGCCCGCCACCGCATGCTCACCAATGGCGGCGGCCGTCATCAGCGACACCACGGCCACCGGACCCACGGCCAGCACGCGGCTCGTGCCGAGCACAGCGTAGAGCAGCAGCGGCGCGACGCTGGCGTACAGACCGACTTCGGCCGGCAGGCCCGCCAGCAGCGCGTAGGCCAGGCCCTGGGGAATGAGCATGATGGTCACGATCAGCGCCGCCACCGCATCGCCCACCAGGGCCTCGCGGTCGTAGCGCCGACCCCAGTCGGCAATGGGCAGGGAGGGTAGCCACCTCCGCCAGGTGCTTGGCATGGCCATGTGCGGTCAGCCCACCATCTCGGGCTGGGCCATCCATTCACGCCCCTTGAGCATGGCATCCCAGTACAGGGGTGGCAGCAGGCGTTCCTTGAGGTACCAGGCCATGGCCGATGGCCGGGTGCCGTCGATCAACCATTTCGGAAAGCTCGGCGCCAGTTTGCCGCCGTAGGTGAATTCGGCCAGCACGATCTTGCCGCGCTCCACCGTGAGCGGGCATGAGCCATACCCATCGTAGGCTACCTCGCCCGTGAGCTCGCCCCGCGTGGCGAGCAGGTTGTGGGCGACCACGGGAGCCTGCTTTCTCGTTGCGGCCGCCGTCTTGGCGTTGGGCGTGCTGGCGGCGTCGCCCAGCGCGAAAACATTGGCGAACGATCGGTGCCGCAGGGTACCCTGGTCCACGTCCACCCATCCAGCGGCATCGGCCAGAGGGCTCACCCGGATGAAGTCGGGCGCCTTTTGCGGCGGCACAACGTGCAGCATGTCGAAGTCGAGCGTGACAGCCTCCTTCGTGCCGTCGGCGTGGGTTCTGGTAAAGCGTGCCTGGCGTGCAGGTCCGTCCACGGCCACCAGGTTCTGCGTGAACTGAAGGCCGATGCCATAGGCCTTGACGTACTCCATCAGCGCCGGCACATAGTCGGCCACGCCGAACAGCACGGCACCTGCCGTGCAGAATTGGAGGTCGATGGACTGCAGCACGCCCGTGCGGCGCCAGTGGTCGGCGCTGAGGTACATCGCTTTTTGGGGTGCGCCAGCGCACTTGATGGGCATGGGCGGCTGTGTGAAAAGTGCCCGACCGCCCTGCATGCGCTGCACCAGATCCCAGGTGTAGGGGGACAGGTCGTAGCGGTAGTTGGAGGTGACCCCGTTGCGGCCCAGTGTCTCGGGCAGGCCCTCGATGCCGTTCCAGTCGAGCTTGAGGCCCGGGCAGACCACCAGTTGGCTGTAGCGGACCACGCGGCAGCCGTCGAGGATGACCGCGTTGCGTTCGGGCTCGAAGGCCGCCACGGCCGCCTTGATCCAGTGCACGCCGCGTGGCAGCACCGAAGCCATGGTGCGGGCGGTGGTGGCGGCGTTGAACACGCCAGCGCCGACCATCGTCCAGCCCGGCTGGTAGTAGTGCACGTCGGCCGGATCGATGAGTGCGATGTCCAGCCCCGGGCTGCGCGCCAGCAGGCTGGCCGCGACTGCAATGCCTGCCGCCCCGCCGCCGACGATCACCACCTCGTGCGTTGCGTCGGCCACATCCAGGGGTGTCTTGCCGCCGTTGGCGATGCGCCGCACCACGCCCTTGAGGTCGTAGCCCGCTTGCGCCGCATGGTCGATGATCTGTGCCAGCGGCAGCCTGCCGGCCTGCGAGAGCGCCCACATCGTGGTGGAGCGCATTCCTGTGCGGCAAAAGGCCAGCACCGGCTTGGGCAGCGCGGCCAGCAGGGTGCCGAAGGCCTGGCCCTGTTCGTCGGTGACCTTGCCCGACTGTGCCGGCAGGTAGCGCACCTGCAGCCCGGCCTGTTGCGCTGCGCGCTCGATCTCGCTGAAAAGAGGCTGGTCTGCGCCTTCCCCGTCGGGGCGATTGCAGACCACCGAGCGAAAGCCTGCGGCAGCAATGCGGTCTATGTCGGCTGCGGCGAGCTGGGGTGCGACCGAGAGCTCGGCCGTGAGGGGTTTGATGTCCATGGTTTGTCTCCTGGTGGATCGGCCTTGTCGGAAGGCTCTGGCGCAGGCGGTCTATACCGCGTTCAGCGGAATCTTGATGTAGCGCGTGCCGTTGCCCTCCGGCTCGGGCAATTGGCCGGCGCGCATGTTCACCTGCACCGAAGGAAGGATCAGCGTCGGCATGGCCAGGGTGGCGTCGCGCGCGTGGCGCATCGCAACGAACTCCTCCTCGCTGATGCCGTCACGCACATGGATGTTGGTGGCGCGCTCCTGCGCCACGGTGGTGACGAACTGCACCTCGCGGCCGCCCGGCTGGTAGTCGTGGCACATGTACAGGCGTGTCTCGGGCGGCAGGCCCAGCACCTTGTTGATCGAGCGGTAGAGGGTGCGCGCATCGCCACCGGGGAAGTCGCAGCGCGCCGTGCCGCTGTCGGGCATGAACAGCGTATCGCCGACGAAGGCGGCCATGGGCCGGTCCACGGCCTGTTCGTCGCTGACGACAAAGGTCATGCAGGCCGGCGTATGGCCCGGCGTATGCATGGCGCGTGCCTGCAGGCTGCCGATGAGGAAGGTCTCGCCATCGGCGAACAGGTGGTCGAACTGCCGGCCATCGCGGGCGAAGTCTCCCCCGCATTGAACAACTTGCCGAACACCTGTTGCACCGTGGTGATGTGCTGCCCGATGCCCAGTTGCCCACCCAATTGCTCTTGGAGATAGGGTGCTGCCGAGAGGTGGTCTGCGTGTACGTGCGTCTCCAGGATCCATTGCACCGTGGCGCCGAGTTCACGCACCCGTGCGATCAACTGGTCGGCCGTGGTGTGCGAGGTGCGACCTGATTTCGGGTCGTAGTCGAGCACGCTGTCCACCAGCGCGCATTGCCGGGTACTCCGGTTCAGGACGATGTAGCTCACGGTCCAGGTGGCGGGGTCGAAGAAGCCTTCGACGTGCATGGCAGTGGGTGTGTGCATGGCGACCACCTTGGCTCAACGCCGGTGGACCGGGCAGGTATTGATCCCCAGCAGCGAGTACAGCGGGCACAGGCCGATGGCGCCGGTGAGCAGGGGAATGACGCCGATGTAGCCCCAGGCGCCAACGGTGCCGGTGGCTGCCAGAGCGATCAGCGCCAGGCCTGCGATGACCCGCACGGCGCGGTCGATGGTGCCTTCGTTTCTCTTCATGGTGTGTCTCCTTGTGGGGGTGGGGCGCGACGCCTGGGGGCGCCTGGCAACAACGACATCGCTGCCACCTGCTCTGTTATTTCAAGAAGCGTGCCACCCTGTGTACCTCGGCTGAAATTTGGCAAGTGCCTGTTCCATAAGGATTTTTTTTCTGCAATGGGGCGCGACTCAGACCCTGGTGCTGCCACCTGCGGGGCGCCGACTGCCAGGCGTGGCAGTCGAGGGGATGGTTTGGCAGAGATGGCAGACGGGCGCACAATCGGCGCACCCCGAAAGGCTTGCCGCATGTCGATTGCCCCCATCACCCCCATCGCTCCGAGCCACCCGGCGACCGCCGAGCAGCATCCGTCTGCCGGGCCGGCGGGCGGGCTGCGCATGCCTGCGCAAGTGCAGGCGCTGATTTCCTACCTGGAGCACGATGGGCAGCCGATGATCGTGCTCGACCCGCAGTACAACATCCTGGCAGCCAACACCGCCTACCAGCGGCAGTTCGGCACGGCGGACCGGCCCTACATCGGCCACAAGTGCTACCGCATCTCGCACCACTACAGCGTGCCGTGCGATCAGGCGGGCGAGCATTGCCCGATGAGGCGTGCCTTCGAGCTCAAGGGCCCTGACCGCGTGCTGCACATCCACCACACGCCCCGCGGGCCCGAGCATGTCGATGTGGAACTGCGCCCCATCCTTGGTGCGGACCGCGAAGTCGTGGCCTACGTGGAGCGCCTGGTCACCGTGCGCAATGCCTCTGCGCGGCCCAGCGCCGAGGGCCTGGTGGGGCGCTCGCCCGCCTTCAATGCCGCACTGTCGTGCGTGCAGCGCGTAGGGCCATCGATGCTGCCGGTGCTGCTGCTGGGCGAATCCGGCACGGGTAAGGAACTCTTTGCACGTGCCGTGCACGAGGCCAGCGCCCGGGCCCATGGACCGTTCGTCGTGGTCGATTGCTCAGGCCTGACTGAAACCCTGTTCGAGAGCGAACTGTTCGGCTATGAGAAGGGCGCCTTCACCGGCGCCCATGCACGCAAGAAGGGCCTGGTGGAGACGGCCGAGGGCGGTACCCTGTTCCTCGATGAAATGGGGGATGTGCCCCTGTCCATGCAGGTCAAGCTGCTGCGGCTCATCGAGTCGGGAACCTTTCGCCGCGTGGGCAGCGTCGAAACGCACAAGGCCGACTTTCGCCTGGTGGCCGCCACCCACAAGCCCTTGCAGCAGATGGTGGTCGATGGGCGCTTCCGGCAGGATCTGTACTACCGCATCAGCGCCTTTCCCATCCATCTGCCGGCCTTGCGTGACCGTCCGGGCGACATCCCGATGCTGGTGGACTCATTCCTGCAGCGCGCAGGCCCCGCCCGGCACAGCATCTCCGTGGACGCACAGGCCATGGCACGCCTGCAGGCCCACACCTGGCCCGGCAACATTCGGGAGCTGCGCAACGTGCTGGAACGGGCCCGCCTGTTCGCCGACGACGGCATCGTGCGCGCCGAGCACCTGCCACCGGAATTCGGCCACCCAACCCCTTGGCCCCGAAGCCCCGCGCCAGTGCCCCCTGGCGGCCCTGCTCGGCCAACGGCGGGCGGCGGCGAAGAAGATCTGGCGCAGTTGCTGTCCAGCTTCCCGGGGACAAGGCGCGAACTGGCGGAGCATCTGGGCATGAGCGAGCGCACGCTGTACCGCCGGCTCAAAGCCCTGGGGCTGGCCTGATCCGGTCAGCGCTCCCCCAAAAGCCCCGACAGCGTCACCCAGTACTGCAGGCCTGCAGTCATTTCAGGCGCACGCCGTCGCCGTCCAGCACCGCTACCTCGATGGGAATGGCGGCGCCCACGCTTTGCGTGACGGTGCAGTAGCTCTCGAAGCTGGCCAGCACGCGATCAAGGTGCTCCAGCGCCCGGGCAGGCATGCCCAGTTGCAGGGTCGCCGCCATGGAGAGCACACGCAGCCGGCCATCGGCGTTGCGCCCCACTTCGGCCCGGACATTGCAAGAGACAAGACCGGGTTGCTGCTTGAATTTTCGCAAGGCAAAAAGCAGCGAAGCGGACAGGCAGTTGCCGACGGATGAGGCCAGCAACTGCACTGGAGACGGCCCTTTGCCAGTGCCCAGCGGCACCGGCTCATCGGCCAACAGGCGGGGAATGGTATCGCCGAAGTCCAGTTCGAACTGGTAGTCAAGCACCTGGGTCAGGCGCACGGTCTGCATGGCATCGCTCATGGGGTCTCCTGGGGTTTCGGCCTGCTGTCAGGCCCTGAAGAAGGGGGCTTGCGCTGCCCCTGCATGTGCTCAGGGCAGGCAAAAGCCATGCCACGCGCGCCTGCCGTCGGACAGGGTTGCGGCGGCGCTGGCATGGGTGGACACGTGGCAGTGCGTCACCGCCAATTCGCTGCCACCATCTGCCAGAGTGCTGCCATGCTGGCAGCGCCGGGGCATGCAGGCATGCCGCATTCAGACGCCGGCCCCCCTGCCGCCCAGTGTCTGCGCGGACATGCCTGCATGTGCCGCAGGCCCCGCGCCTCTGGCACGCTTCTTGTGAAGACAAGGCACCTGCCACTGCCATGCCATGGCCGCCGGTATACCAGGAGCCACCATGAATACATCCATTTCCATACCCTGCGGGCATGACGCCGACAAGCGGCAATGGCTGCTGGCCGCTGGATGCGCAGGCGGCATTGCCAGCATTGCAACCGCCGCCGCACTCGTGTCCTCTTTGGCGCCCAGCGAGCGTGCCAGGGCGGCGGGCGGTCCGGTCGAGGTGGATACCTCCGACATTCCGCCGGGTGGCGCAAAAACCGTGGAGTGGCGGGGCAAACCGGTCTGGGTGGTGCGCCGCACTCCGGCCATGCTGGCGGCCTTGCGGGGGCACGATGCGCAGCTCGCCGACCCGCACTCGACGGCCGGCCAGCAGCCCGCCTATGCACGCAATCCAGAGCGCGCGCTGCAGGCGGAAATTTTCGTCGCCATCGGCATCTGCACGCATCTGGGCTGCTCTCCGACGGCGCTGCCCGCCGGCAGCGCCAACCCCAGCCTGCCCAGTGATTGGCCGGGCGGCTTCTTCTGTCCTTGCCATGGCTCCACATTTGATGGTGCGGGCCGGGTCTACAAGAACAAGCCGGCGCCCACCAACCTTGAAATCCCGCCCCACCGCTTTGCGGGCGATACGCGCCTGGTGATCGGCGAAGACGCAATTGCCGCTTGACAACATGGCCGTGCGCAACGCACCCTACGCCGCATTGTCACCGGCCCCGGTGGCGAGGGATGCTGCGTCGGGCCGAACCCTGCCGGGTGTGGGCCTGCAGCGCGCACGGGAGGGAAGCGACCCCATGACACAAGCACCCACGGCGGCCGCAGCCCCTGCGGCACCCCGACTGCAATCGCTCACCGTGGACGCGGTGGGCAGTGCTGTCTACGGTGCTGCCGCCTTGCTCTGGCTTCCTCAGGCAGCGTTGCTGGCCTGGGCGCTGCAGGCGCTGGCATCGGGCGCTGGCATGGACGCCGTGTGGGGGCCTGCTGTCGGCATTCTCGTGTTCGGTCTGCTGCGTGCGGTGGCCGAGGCGTGGGCGCTGCGCCGTGTCTACGCGGGAGCGCGCACGCACGTGTCCCGCTTGCGTGCCACGGCCGCCGCCTCGCTGTGCACCGGTACGCCGCTGGACCGCAGCCGCGTGGCCTCGGGCATGGCTGCGAGTGCCCTCGCCGAACAGGCCGAGATGGTGGTCCCCTACCTCGCGCGCTACCAGCCGGCGCGCTGGCGCGTGGTGGTGGTGACGCCCATCCTGCTGGTGGCGGTGGCCAGCCAGACCTGGGTGGCGGCGCTCGTGTTGATGCTCACAGTGCCGTTGATTCCGCTCTTCATGGTCCTCGCCGGCAAGGGGGCCCAGGCAGCCAGCAAGGCGCACATGCTGGAGCTCGGTGGCATGAATGCCTTCTTGCTCGATCGCCTGCGGGGCCTGGCCACGTTGCGCGCGCTGCAGGCGGTGGACACCACTGCTTTGCAGCTTGATGACTCGGCGCAGTCGCTTCGGCGGCGCACCATGGCGGTGTTGCGCATTGCCTTTCTGTCGTCTGCCGTGCTGGAACTATTCTCGGCGTTGGGCGTGGCCATGGTGGCCGTCTACGTAGGATTTCACCTGCTGGGTTCGCTGGATTTCGGTGCCTGGGGGCAGCGACTGGGGCTGGGGCAGGGGCTGTTCGTACTGCTGCTCGCGCCGGCATTTTTCGAGCCCCTGCGCGAACTGGCCGCCGTCTGGCACGACAGGGCCGCCGGCGAGTCGGCACTGCAGGCGCTGCAGCGCCTGGTGGGGCCAGGGGTGGCGCTGCCAG
The DNA here is from genome assembly GCF_034519795.1 of Acidovorax sp. GTDB lineage: Bacteria > Pseudomonadota > Gammaproteobacteria > Burkholderiales > Burkholderiaceae_C > Acidovorax. Next base: position 518,145 of record NZ_JAXHOB010000012.1, on the reverse strand, counting down.
GCGGGGCAACTGTCTCCCCGGGCTCGGACCTGCATCCCGTGCCTGCGGGGGCCGCCCCTTCGGTCGCGGTGCGCGGACTGCATTTCTGGCACCCCGGCGAGGCCCCCCTCTTCGCGGGGCTGAATCTGCGTGTGGCCGCTGGAGAGCACGTCGCGCTGCTCGGTGGCAGCGGTTCGGGCAAGACGGTGCTGCTGTCCCTGCTGGCAGGTTTGGTGGCAGCAGACCGGGGCGAGATCCTCATTGGCGCAGAGGTGCTGTCCGACAACAACGCCGCCAGGCTGCGCCAGCGCATGGGCTGGATGGGGCAGCACCCTTATGTGTTTGCTGACTCCGTTCAGGCCAACGTATCACTGGGTCGCGCAGACATCTCGGCGCTGGATGTGCAGGGCGCCCTGCGCCGCGCGCAACTCGGCTCGGTGGTGCACGCCCGGCCTCATGCGGCTTTGGGGGAGGGCGGGCAGGGCCTTTCGGGCGGTGAGACGGCACGGCTCGCGCTGGCCCGGCTGGAAGCCAACCGCTCGGCGGACCTGTGGTTGGTCGACGAACCCACTGCGCACCTGGACAACGATACCGCCCGCCAGGTGGGAGAGGCCCTGGTTGCGATGGCCAGGGGAAAGACCCTGATCGTTGCCACCCACGACCCGGCGCTCGCGGCCCGAATGGGCCGCGTGGTCCGACTCGATGGCTGCGCCCTGGAGCAGGCTGCATGAGTGCGCGCAAGCGTCCGGGCGCCTGGCTGCTGCTGTGGCGGTATGCGCAGCCCACGCACAGGCGGCTGCTGGCGGCCGGCGCCCTGCTGGCAGCACTGACGGTGCTGGCGGGCATGGCCCTGCTGGGGCTGTCGGGCTGGTTCATCACCGCCACGGCGCTGGCCGGGCTGGTGCCTGCCACGGCATTCATGTTCGACGTGTTCGCGCCGTCGGCGGGCATCCGGCTGCTGGCGCTGGGGCGCACGGGATCGCGCTATGCGGAGCGGCTGGTGACGCACGATGCCACCTTTGCCGTGCTGGCGGCGTTGCGGGTGCAGCTTTTTCTTGGCTGGGCCCAGGCCGATGCCGCCCGCGCGCTGCTGCGCCGGCCGGGTCGGCTGCTGTTCCGGCTGACATCGGACATTGATGCCCTGGAGTCGGTCTACCTGCGGCTCGTGGCTCCTGCCAGCGCGGCGCTGGGGGCCGCCGTGCTGGCGGGCCTGGTGGTGGGTGCCCTGCATGGTGGACTGGGGGCGGCCCTGGCAACCTGGCTCATCGGTGCCGGTCTGGGCATGGCCTGGCTGACTGCACGCCAGGCACGCCGTCCGGCGGTTCTGCGCGCCCATGCAGTGGAGCGCTTGCGCGCCCGCACGATAGACCTCGTCGAAGGCCAGACCGAGCTGGTCATGGTCGGCCAAGTCGGTGCGCAGTTGCAGGCGCTCGCGCGCATCGACCAACGCCTCGCCAGAGCCGACCTTGCGCTCAATCGCCTGGAGACGGCGGCCGGCCTGGGCTACGCGTGCGCGGGCACCCTGACCCTGGTCGCCGTGTTGCTGGCCGTGGGCGCCCTGGTCACGCAAGGGGTGTTGGGCGCACCCGCCGCAGCGCTGGCACTGTTGGTGGCGCTCACTGCCATGGAGCCGTTTGCCGCCCTGCGGCGGGGTGCCGCCGAGGCCGGGCGCACCTGGCTGGCGGCCAGGCGCCTGGCACCGCGCATGCAGCCGTCTGGCGGCGTCCCACTGGCCGCGCATGAAGACCCCGCAGCCGTCGCGCTGCGCATGGTGGACATCGTGGCGCGCTACCCCGGCAGCCCCGACCCTGCGGTGCGCCATGCCAGCCTTTGCCTGGAGGTGGGCGAGCGCGTGGCGCTGATCGGGCCCAGCGGCGCTGGCAAGTCCAGCCTGCTGGCCGTGGCCACGGGCGAGTTGGCGCCCGAAAGCGGCACCGTGTCTTTCGCCAGCCCTTGCCTGCTGACGCAGCGAACCGAGCTGTTTCAGGACAGCCTGCGCGGCAACCTGCTGCTGGCAGCCCCCGAAGCGGACGATGCCCGGTTGTGGGCCGTCCTGCACGATGCGGGGCTGGCCGACGATGTGCGTGCACTGGCCCGTGGACTGGACACTCCGCTCGGAGAGGGCGGGCTCGGGCTTTCGGGCGGGCAGTCGCGCCGCCTGGCCCTGGCCCGGCTGCTGCTGCGCGACGCACCCCTGTGGGTGCTCGACGAGCCCACCGAGGCACTCGATACCGCCACCGCGCATGACGTGCTGCAGCGCCTGCGCAGGCGCGCCTGCGGGCGCAGCCTGCTGATTGCGACCCATCTGCGGCGCGAAGCCGCGCTGGCAGACCGGCTGGTCGTCGTGCGAGACGGCAGCACCGTTGCCGAGCTTGCGCGCGGGAGCAAGGCGTTTGACGAAGCGCTGCTTCAGTTGCGGCCGGACTAGCCTGGGTCAGGCAAAGAAGAGTAAGACAAAGGAAAAACCCATGGACCTCGACATCGTTGCGCTTTCGCGGCTGCAGTTCGCCGTCACCGCGCTCTACCACTTCCTCTTTGTGCCGCTCACGCTGGGGCTGTCCATCCTGCTGGCGATCATGGAGACCGTCTACGTGATGACCGGCCGTGTGATCTGGCGTGATATGACCAAATTCTGGGGCACCCTCTTCGGCATCAACTTCGCGATGGGGGTGGCCACCGGTGTAGTGATGGAGTTTCAGTTCGGCATGAACTGGAGCTACTACAGCCACTATGTCGGTGACATCTTCGGCGCCCCGCTGGCCATTGAGGGGTTGATGGCCTTCTTCCTGGAGGCTACCTTCGTGGGCCTGTTCTTCTTTGGCTGGGACAAGCTGTCCAAGGTGGGGCACCTGATCTCCACCTGGGCAGTGGCCATCGGCTCCAATTTCTCGGCGCTGTGGATCCTCATCGCCAATGGCTGGATGCAGAACCCCGTGGGTTCGGCCTTCAACCCGCAGACCATGCGCATGGAAGTGACGGACTTCATGGCCGTGCTGACCAACCCAGTGGCCCAGGCCAAATTCGTGCACACCGTCTCGGCAGGGTATGTCTGTGCCGCCGTGTTCGTGCTGGGCGTCTCCGCCTGGTACCTGCTCAAGGGGCGACATGCCGAGCTTGCCAAGCGCTCCATGACGGTGGCGGCTTCCTTCGGCCTGGCATCGGCGCTGTCGGTGGCGGTGCTGGGCGATGAAAGCGGATACCAATCCAGCGAGCACCAGAAAATGAAGCTGGCCGCCATCGAAGCCATGTGGGAGACGGAGCCCGCGCCCGCCGCCTTCACGGCGTTCGGTTTCCCCGACCAGGAGGCCCGTGAGACCCACTATGCAGTGCACATCCCGGCCGTGATGGGGCTGATCGGCACGCGCTCGCTTACCGGTGTGATTCCGGGCATCAACGAACTGGTCGACCGTGCCGCGCTGCGCATCGCCAGCGGAATCAAGGCCTACGATGCGCTGCAGGTGATCCGCACTGCCGGCAGCACCACGGCCGTCGCGCAGGGTGTGCGCGACACCTTCGAGGAGCACGGCGCGGACCTGGGCTACGCCCTGCTGCTCAAGCGCTATGTCGACGACCCGCGCCAGGCCACGCCCGAGCAAATCCAGAAGGCCGCATGGGACACCGTGCCACAGGTGGCGCCCCTGTTCTGGCTGTTCCGCGTGATGGTGGGCATCGGAGGATTGTTGATCCTGCTGACGGGCACCTTCTTCGTGCTCTCGGCCCGGCGCAGGCTGGACCGCCACCGCTGGCTGCTCAAGGCCGCCGTGCTCGCCATCCCCTTGCCCTGGATCGCCATCGAAGCGGGCTGGCTCGTGGCGGAAGTAGGCCGCCAGCCGTGGATCATCGAGGGTGTGCTGCCGACCGCCGTGGCCGTGTCCGACCTCGGGGTGGCGACCGTGCTCCTCACGCTGGCCGGCTTCGTGGCCATCTACACCGTGCTGCTGGTCATCGAGATGAAGCTGTTGCTCAAGGTGATACGCACCGGCCCAGAGCAAGAGAACCTGCCGCATGTCGGCGAAACACACCGCCCGGTGACCGCACCCGGCATGCCCACCTGAACCCGGAGTTCACCATGATCCTGCATGAACTGATCACCTACGACACCTTGCGCCTGATCTGGTGGGCGCTCATCGGCGTGCTGCTGGTGGGCTTTGCCGTCACCGATGGGTTCGATCTGGGCAGCGGCATTCTGCTGCCTTTCGTGGCCCGCACCGATCTGGAGCGCCGGGTCGTCATCAACAGCGTGGGGCCCGTGTGGGAGGGCAACCAGGTGTGGCTGATCCTCGGAGGCGGTGCCATATTTGCCGCATGGCCGCAGCTGTACGCGGTCTCCTTTTCGGGCTTCTACCTGGCCATGTTCGTCATCCTCGCGGCGCTGATCCTGCGCCCCGTGGCGTTCAAGTTCCGCAGCAAGCGCGAGGAGCCTCAGTGGCGCAGCCGTTGGGATGCGGCACTGTTCTTCAGTGGCATCGTGCCGGCACTGATCTTCGGCGTGGCCCTGGGCAATGTGCTGCAGGGGGTTCCCTTTCGCCTCACCGACAGCATGCAGATCCGGTACGACGGCAGCTTTCTGGAGCTGTTGAACCCGTTCGCGCTGTTGGCCGGCGCCGTGTCGGTGGCCATGCTCGTGATGCACGGGGCCGCCTGGCTGGTGCTCAAGACCGAAGGACCGGTGGCCGACCGCGCGCGGCGCTGGGGCATGCTGGCTGCCCTGGCCACGATGGCACTCTACAGCGTGGCTGGCCTGCTGCTGTGGGCCTTCATCGATGGCTACCGCATCACCAGTGCGGTGAATGCCACCGGGCCCTCCAATCCGCTCCTGAAAACCGCCGAGGTGCATGCCGGCGCCTGGTTCGCCAACTATGCGGCCCACCCCTGGACCATGGGGGCCCCTGCCGCAGGCTTCATCGGTGCCACCGGTGCGCTGCTGGCCTTGGGTGCACGCCGGGGTGGCCTGGCGCTGTTGGCGGCCTCGCTCTCCATCGCCGGCATCATCCTGAGCGTGGGCGCGTCGATGTTCCCCTTCATCCTGCCTTCATCCATCGACCCGCGTGCCAGCCTGACGGTGTGGGATTCGTCGTCGAGCCACCTCACGCTGTTCATCATGCTGGTCACCACCTGCATCTTCATGCCCATCATCCTTGCGTACACCACGTGGGTCTACCACGTGCTGTGGGGCAAGGTCGATCAGAACGCCATCCGCGATCACAGCGGACACGCCTACTAGGAAACAGCCATGTGGTACTTCGCCTGGATTCTCGGCCTGCCGCTGGCCGCCGCCTTTGCCGTTCTCAATGCCATGTGGTACGAGCTCATGGACGACGACGCCGTCCGCAGAGAGACGCTCGCCACGCCTGAGCCCTCCACGGGGCAGGAGCGCCTGTAGCAGCGGCTGTGCGGGCGCCGCGGCCCTCAGCCCGCCGCTTCGACCAGCGCCCGCCCAGCCGCCCGCAGCACCTTGCCCGCACTGTCGCCCAGCAGCAGTGAGCCGCTGCTGAACGCACCATCGACCAGCAGCGAGAGCTGCGAGGCCGTCACCTCGGGCTTTTTCAGCCCCATGCGCTTGCACAGCGCAGCCAGGCGTTTGCGCTGCTCCAGCCGGTGCGCGGCCGATATGGCGCGGGCCGGGTGGGCCGGGTCGGCAAACTCCGCTGCCACGTTGAGCTGCGGGCAGCCGCGGTAGCCGGGGCGCGCCACGCGCTCGCCGACCCAGGCGAGCAGGGCGTCGAGCTCGGCGGCGGCATCCGGGGCGTGCGGTGCAGCGGCCTCGTCCCACTGCTGCCAGAACTCCCGGTCCTCGCGCTCCAAAAAGGCGGCGACCAGGTCGTCCTTGGTGCGGTAGTAGCGGTACAGGCTGGTCTTGGCGATCTGCGCGCGTTCGATGACGAGGTCGATCCCCACGGCGCGCACGCCCTCGGCATAGAACAGCTGGCAGGCCGTGTCGAGGATGCGCTGCTGCACATCGCCCATGGGCGGCGTGTTCGCGGCGGTGAGCGCCCCCGGGTCTGAAGGGGCTGCGCTGGTGGTCTTGCGGGCGGCGGTGGGGCTCATGCCCGCATTATCCCATACCCGGCGTTGACACGATACAGACCTGTATGTAGCATCACGCCAATTTCAACAAAACGTACAGGTCTGTATCGTGATCGACAACACCTCCACCGCTCCATCTTCGTCTTCTTCAGCTGCATCCCGCCCGGTGTTGGTCTACGGCGCTGCCGGACACACCGGGCGCTTCGTGGTGCAGGCCCTGCGCGATCTGGGCCACGCCGTGCTGCTGGCCGGGCGCGATCTGGGCAAGCTGCAGGCCGCATTCCCCGATGCGCCCGCAGACCAGCTGCGCGTGCAGGGGCTCGATGGCGATGCCGCAGCCCTCGCGGCCTTGCTGGCCGAAAGTGCCCTGGTCGTGAACTGCGCCGGCCCCTTTGCCGACAGCGCGCCCCAGCTGCTGCAGGCCGCCGTGCAGGCCGGCGTGCACTACGTGGACGTGTCGGCCGAGCAGCCCACGGCGCGCGAGGTATTCGGGCAGTGGGGCGAGCGCTTCGCCACAGCCGGCCTGTGCGCCGCACCGGCCGTGGCCTTCTACGGCGCGCTGGGCGACCTGCTCGCCACCAGCGTCCTCGGCGATTGGCCCGACGCCGATGCCATCGAAGTGCATATCGCCCTGGACAGCTGGCACCCCACCGAGGGCACGCGCAAGACCGGTGTACGCAACGCCGGCCGCCACGTCGTGTATGCCAACGGCCAGTTCCAGGCGCCGCCCGCCGTGGCCCCGCGCAAGACCTGGGCGTTTGCCGCACCGTTCGGCGAGCAGGCCGTGGTGGGCTTTTCCAGCGCCGATGCCGTCACCATCGCCCACCACATCCGCGTGCCCGACGTGCCGGCGTGGATGAACGAGACCCCGCTCACCGAGCTGCGCGCCGCCGATACGCCGGCGCCCGTGGCGGTGGATGCATCGGGCCGCTCGGCCCAGCGCTTTCTGGTCGAGGTGGTGGTGCGCTGGGGCGGTGAAGAGCGCCGCGCGAGCGCCAGCGGGCAGGACATCTACGCCATCACCGGCCCACTGGCGGCGCAGGCCGTGGAGCGCATCCTGGCTGCCGACGGAGGGCTTACCGGGGCCATGTCGGCGGGGCAACTGGGCGATGCGCGCTCGTTTTTGCAGGCGCTGGCGCCCAGGTACCTGCAGCTCGATTTTGGTGGGTGATGGGGCAGGGGCCATGCCCCTGCGGCTTGCCATGGAAACTGGATTGGGTTTTTGCCAGCCCCCATGCGATCATCCAAGGCAATGACCCATCCACCAACCAAGGGAGTTGCAGTGTGAGCGAGATGGCCAAGGATGAAGAACCCAACGCTTTGCTGCTGCAGCAGCAAGAAAGACAACAGGCCATGCCAGGCCTGGACGGTGTCGAGCGCATCGTGGCCGAGCCGCTGCGCTTCAAGGCCAGGCTGGCCATCGGCGAGAACGCCTATGCCTCGCTGCGCATGGTGAACCGGGGCCGCGAGCTCTGGGATGTGCTGGGCGCGGCCGGCGCCGGGGCGGCCATCGCCAAATCGAGCCTGGTGGCATCGGCGTTCTTTGCGCCCTCGGGTCTGATGGGGGCGCTGGGCGTGGGCGCGGCGGCCACGCCCGTGGGCTGGGTGGCGTTTGCCGCGCTGGCCTCGGGCGGTGCCTGCTATGGCATGTACCGCTGGCTCGGCCACTCCAAGGGCAGCCGGGTCATCGAGATCCCCCGCTACCTCAACACCCCGCTGGACACGCTGGGGTTGGCCCTGTTCGACCTGATCGCGCCGCTGTCGCTGCGGCTGGCCGCCTCGGCCGATGGCACAGTGCCGCCGCAGCGGCGCGCGTTCCTGGCAGCGCATCTGGTGGACGAGTGGGGGCTGGATGATCGCTTCGTCACCCAGGCCATGGCCTCCATCGAGCCCGGCCTGGCCGATGCGGTGCCTGGTGATCTGGCGCGTGAACTCTCGGCCTTCCTGCATGCCAACCCGGATTGCAACCACAAGGTGATCGCGGCGGAGATGGGCCGCTTTTTGGCGCAGATGCTGGAGGCGGGCGGGGCGCCGCTGGCCGAGCCCGAGCGGCAGTTGCTGGCCCAGGTGCAGCAGACCCTGCAGACACCGCCCCCCGGCGAAGTGGCCAAGGTCTGGAGCCGGGCCAGGGAGCATGCGGGCCACTATGGCGGCCAGGTGGCCGGTGCGGCCGGCAAGGCGGCCACATGGACCAAGGAACAGCTGCCAACCGTGCAGCAGATGGAGGAACTCAGAATGCGTGGTACCGAACTGCCCGGACAGATTGCGGGCGCCGTGGGCAAGGCCGCCAGCTGGACCAAGGGCCAGATGCCCAGTGCCGAGCAGGTGGAGGAATTGAAGAAGCGCGGCGGCGAGCTGACAGGCCAGGCGGCCGAGACCCTGCGCAGCGCCACCCGCGCAGCGCAGGAGGCGTTGCCCACAGCAGAACAAGTCCAGCAGGGGGCGCAGCGCACGGGTGAACTGGCCCGCAAGGGGTTGGATAGACTCCGGGCGAAGCTCGGGCGCTGAGCAGGGGCAGGGCGGCACCAGGCCTCTTGGCGCCCATATGCTGCTGAAGGGCACGCGATGGCGGCGAGTGATGCACGCCATCGCCGGGTCGCGTGCGCAGCAACTGGCGGGCATGGTGCTGGAGACGCAGAACAACAACGTGGCCGCCTGCCGCTTGTACTAGGCCTGCGGATTCGTGCTCAGGGGTTTCGACGCAAACCCGTACCGGGGCCTGGCGACGGGCTCACGCGAGGTAGCACTGTTCTGGTACTGGCACGCGGGTGGGGGCGGGCAGCGTTGAGGACAGGTGCGCTGCGGCAGGCGCTCAGCGCCGCACGAAATGCGCCCACGCCAGCGCCAGCGAATGGATACGCGCCTGCTCGCGCAGCGGCAGGGCCGGCCACAGGCGGTTGACCAGGTCTTCCAAGTCTTGCGGCAGGGCCACGCCGCCGGCCTCCACCATCACCGTGCGCTGCATGGCCACGCGGTAGTGCCCGCGCACCATGCTCTCGCGCGCCAGACCGATCAGGTGGTCGGCATCCCAGGCCAGGGGCATGGCGACCTGCTCGGCGCGGCGGCGGTTGGTCCACGGGGGCGGGAAGATCCAGCGCGTCCTCACCATGGGCGTGTCTTTGTCAGCGGGCCCAGTCGGCGAGCAATTGCGCGGAGTTCAGCTGCAGCGCGCTGTCGGGCCGGCTCTGGATGGCCGATGGCGTGCGCGAGAAGCGCGGTGCGGGAGCGGGCTGGGGCACGCCTGCCACCTCCACGATGGCCTGGCGCGCCCGCAGGTGCGGGTGAGCGGCTGCCTCGGCCAGGGTGAGCACGGGGGCAAAGCACACGTCGGTGCCTTCGAGCAGCTCGCACCACTGCGCGCGGCTGCGCGTGCGGAACACGGCGGCCATGGCGTCGCGCAGGGCATGCCAGCGGGCACGGTCGTGCTGTGCGTCCCACAGCGTCTCGGGCAGGCCGATCATCTGACACAGGAGGGCGAAGAATTTGGGCTCGATGGGGCCGATGCTCACGTACTGCGCGTCCGCGGTCTCGTAGGTGGTGTAGTAGGGCGCACCGCCATCGAGCATGTTGCTGCCGCGCTGTTCGCGGTACAGGCCGCGCAGCCGGTGCGACTGGTTGTTGCTCATCAGCGAGAGCGCGCCGTCGCAGATGGCTGCGTCCACCACCTGGCCCTGGCCGCTGGCGCGCGCCTCCAGCAGCGCTGCGAGCAGACCGGCCACCAGGTACAAGCTGCCGCCGCCATAGTCGCCCACCAGGTTGAGCGGGGGCACCGGTGCGCCGCCGGGCGCGCCGATAGCAGCCAGAGCACCGGTGATGGCGATGTAGTTGATGTCGTGCCCCGCGGCCTGCGCCAACGGGCCGTGCTGGCCCCAACCGGTCATGCGGCCGTACACCAGGCGCGGGTTGCGCCGGGCCACGGCCTCAGGGCCAAGGCCCAGGCGTTCCATCACGCCGGGCCGAAAGCCTTCCACCAGCACATCGGCATGCGCCAGGAGGTCCAGCACCTGGTCGATGGAGGCAGGGTCTTTGAGGTCCAGCAGCACGGTGCGGCGGCCGCGCCCGGTGATGTCGTGCGGGTCCGTGGGCAGGGTGCCAGGGCGGTCTATGCGCACCACCTCGGCCCCCATGTCGGACAGCAGCATGCAGGCGAAGGGCGCCGGCCCCAGGCCCGCGAATTCGACGACGCGCACGCCGCGCAGCGGGCCGGAGGCAGATGAAGGGAGGGAGGAGGACAGCAGATGGCTCATGGCAGTGGTCTGGGATGAAGAAGAAGGCTGGCCATGCCGCCCAGCAGCACGGCCGACACGGCAATGGCGAGCAGCACGAACGACAGGTTCGCGCGCAGGCTGATGGTGAGGATGGGAATGCCCGAGTGCCGGCTGGCCATGAGGCTGAGCACCGAGAACGGCGTCACGATGATGGCCAGCCCCCAGCCGGTGAGCAGCGCGCACAGGTGCGCCACCACGGGCAGGCCCAGCAGCAGGGGAGAGAAGCTCGATCCCACCAGCACCGCGCTGAGCATGGGGTGGATGGCCGTGGCCGACAGCAGCACGATGGCGCCCGAGACGAACAGGCAGCCCAGCACCGGCGCGCCCGCCACCCACAGGCTTACGGTGTCCGTCCAGGCGGCGGGGATGGCGCTGGCGATCACCGTGCCCGCGCAGCCTGAGGCGAAGAACATCATCACCTCGCCCACCATGGTGCGAAAGCCCAAGAAATCCGTCCCCAGCAGGCGCGTGCCCTGCGCCAAGCGCCGGCGGCCCGGGGCGGCCAGCGCCACGCTCAGCACCCAAGCGGCTACGGGCGTGCTGGCGATGATCACCGACGAGATCGGCAACGCCAGCAGCCTGCTGGCCAATACCATGAACCCCAGAAAGCACAGCATGGCAGCCAGCACCGGCAGCGCCAGCCGAAGCAGGGCGGCTTGGTGCAGTACGGGTTGCTGCGGCGCGTTCGCAGGCTCGGCGGCAGGCCCGCGCCGGCCGCAGTGCTCGACCAGCAGTCCCAGGCCCACCAGCAGCGCCGACACCGCCAGCACATAGGGCAGCACCCCCACCCAGTCGGGCCCGCCATACAAGGCGAGCGCAATGCCCATGTTGCTGTAGATGGGGCTCCACAGGCTCACGGCCGCATAGCCGCGCGCGATGGCCGAGAAAGCCGAGAGCTTTTCCGCGCCGGTGAGGTCTGCTTCGCGCGCGGCCATCTCCATCATCATGGCAATGCCGGCCAGGCCCAGCAGCCCGCCAAAGAACTGGCTTGCCACCGTCAGCCCCATGTAGCGGCGCTGCGCGGGCAGCCGGTACAGCCCGCCCACCACGGCTCGCACCCTCGGCATGCGCAGCGCCACGCGCGACAGCAGGTTCACCGTGACCAGCAGCGAGGCGATCAGCCCGCCGATGCGTACCCCGCGCTGCAGCGCCTGCAGCGGCGCGTCGATCCAGGGCAGCAGGCACAGCGTGATGGCCACGAGCACCAGCGAAGTGCGGCGCACGGCGGCGCTCGCATGCCGCCCCTCCAGCGCTAGGAACATCGCGCTCGCTGCCGCCAGCCCCGCCAGCGGCCAGCCCGGCGCGCGTTGCGCCGCATCCACCAGTGCCAGCACCGGAATGGCCAGCATCAGCCATGGCACCAGCCATGCACCCAGGCCCGCGCCCATGGGGATTGCTGCGGCCGTATGCATCGGTGTCGCGGCGGCGCCGACGGGCTGTCCCGCCGAGTTTTTGTAAAGCCGTTTGTCAGATTCCATGCAGTCACTATACAATCATTGGACCAACCATTGAACCCTTGACATAAAATGGGCAGCAATGAAGATTGGCGCCATGCCTGACCTGTATGGCGTAGAAGCCGTAGAAGCGACTCAACCTCTGGAGACATCGAATGAACCCATCAAAGCGCGTCCTCATGTTCTGCCTTGCCGCTCTGGCCGCAGGCGCCGCATGTGCCCAGGACAAATTCCCGTCACGGCCGATCACCATCGTCGTGCCGTACCCCGCGGGGGGCACCAGCGACGCTCAGGTGCGCATGATCCAGGTGCAGTTGGGCAAGGAACTGGGCCAGCCCATCATCGTGGAGAACAAGCCCGGCGCCTCCGGCGTCATCGCCGCGCAGTACGTGGCCAAGTCGGCGGCCGATGGCTACACCCTGCTGTACCCCAACAACGGCGTGGTGATCGCGCCGCTGCTCAACGCCAAGGCAGATTCCGACCCGATCAAGGACTTCAAGCCCGTGACCACGGTGACCAGCGTGCCCATGGTGCTTGTCACCAACAAGAGCGTGCCGGCCGCCAACCTGGCCGAGTTCATCGCGCACGCGAAGAAGCAGTCCGACCCGCTGATGTACGCCTCGGCCGGCACCGCGTCGTACGGCCACCTGGCATCCGCGCGCTTGTCCAGCATGGCCGGCCTCAAGGTCACCCACATCCCCTACAAGGGCGAGGCCGCCACCACCATGGCCGCCCGATCGGGCGAGGTGCAGATGCTGCTGACCACGCCGTCTGCCGCCATGCTGGGCCAGGTCGCCCAGGGCAACCTGACCCTGCTGGGCGTGGGCAGCGCCACGCCGTCCCCGGTGGTGCCGGGGGCGGTGCCTATCAGCCAGACGGTGCCCGGCTTCGTGTCCGAAGTGTGGTTCGGCCTGCTGGCCCCGGCTGGCACGCCCGACAGCGTGGTGAACAGGCTCAACGCCGCCGTGCGCAAGGTACTGGCCGACGGTGAACTGCGCACCCGCCTGCTGCCCACGGGCGCTGTGCCGCTGACATCCACCCCCGCGGAGTTCGGCGCCATCATGGCCCGCGAGACCGCGCAGTGGCGCGAGGTGATCGACAAGTACAGCATCAAGGCCGACTGACGCTACAGGCCGCACAGCACTGTGCCCCGCCCCGCCCGCCGGCAGCGCAGGCGGGGCTTTTTTTACCCAGAACGAGACATTGCAATGAGCATGGACACCGAATATGACCTGATCGTGGTGGGCTCCGGCGCCGCCGGGCTGACCTGCGCCATTACCGCCAAAAGCCGCGGCCTGAACGTGGTGGTGCTGGAGAAGGAGCCCGTCTTCGGCGGTACCACGGCCCTGTCGGGCGGGGTGCTGTGGATCCCGCTGAACCACCATGGCCGTCGGCAGAACGCGGCCGACTCGGTCGAGGCCGTGCGCACCTACCTGATGCACGAGACCGGCCGCTTCTACGACGAAGAAAGCGCCAGCGCCTTCATCGAGTACGGCCCGCAGATGGTGGACTTCATGGAGCGCACGACGCAGATGAAATTCGTGCCCACCCTGTACCCCGACTACCACCCCGACGCGCCCGGAGGCGTGGACGTGGGCCGCTCCATCCTGGCCGCGGCCTATGACATCCGCGGCCTGGGCAAGGACATGAAGCGCCTGAAGCCACCGCTCAAGAGCATTACCTTCATGGGCATGATGTTCAACTCGTCCAACGCCGACCTCAAGCACTTCTTCCAGGCCACCAAGTCGCTCACCTCCTTCTTGTACGTCGCCAAGCGGCTGGCCAGCCACCTGCGCGAGCTGGCGCTGTATGGCCGCGCCATCAACGTCACCAGCGGCAATGCGCTGGCGGCACGGCTGGCCCAGTCGGCGCTGGACATGGGCATCCCCATCCTCACCTCAACCGCCGCGAGCCGGGTGGTGATGCAGGGCGACCGCGCCGTGGGCGTGGCCGTGCAGGGCGGGCAGGGCGGAGCCGAGCGCACGCTGCACGCGCGCCGGGGCGTGGTACTGGCCTGTGGCGGCTTCCCGCACGACCTGCAGCGCATCGCCCAGGCCTATCCGCACGTGCGCCGGGGACACGGGCATCTTTCTCCCACGCCGGAATCCAACACCGGCGACGGCATCCGCATGGCCGAAGCCGCAGGCGCGCGCATGGAGATCCGGTTCCAGGAACCGTCGGCCTGGATGCCGGTGACCCGCGTCGATTTCGGCAATGGAGAGGTGGGCGTGTTCCCGCACCTGCTGGACCGCTACAAGCCCGGCGTGATCGGCGTGCTCTCCAACGGGCGGCGCTTCACCAACGAATCGAACTCCTACCACGACGTGGGCGCGGCCATGGTGCAGGCCTGCAAGGACCTGCCCGAGACGGCCATGTGGCTCATCTGCGACAAGGCCACGCTGGGCAAGTACGGCCTGGGCTACGTGAAGCCCGCGCCCATGCCCATTGGCCGCTTTCTGCGCAACGGCTACCTGCTGCAGGGCCGAACCGTGGCCGAGCTGGCCGCGCACGCCGGGATCGATGCCGCAGGACTGGAGCAGACCGTGCGCGAGTACAACACCGGCGCCGTGCGTGGCGAGGACCCGGCCTTCGCGCGCGGCAGCACCAGCTTCAACCGCTACCTGGCCGACCCTGCCCAGCGCCCCAACCCCTGCGTGGCCCCGGTGCAGGAGGGACCGTTCTACGCCATCAAGCTCGTCATGGGTGACCTGGGAACCTTCGATGGCCTGCGCACCAGCGTGGCGGGCGAGGTGCTGCGCCCCGATGGCAGCGCCATACCCGGCCTTTACGCCGTGGGCAACGACCGCGCCAGCATGATGGGCGGCAACTACCCCGGCGCCGGCATCACCCACGGACCGAACATGGCCTTCGGCTACCTGACGGGCCTGCACATTGCCGGCCAAACGGGCGGTGGAGCTGCCGCCGCGGCGCCCGCCACCGCGAACGAGGCGGTGCCCGCATGACACCGGCTGCACTGCCCCTGGTGGACCACCGCATCTACACCATCTCCCTGCGCCAGATGCCGCAGTTCCTTGAGGTATTCCACCGCCTGGCCATGCCGGTGCTTCTGCAGACCCTGGGCCACCCGCTCGGCTTCTACACCAGCGTGGTGGGGCCGCAGAACCAGTTCGTGCACCTGTGGGCCTACGAGGACCTGGCCGACTACGAGCGCCGCAGCCGGGCGCGCGACGCGCACCCGGACTTCCCGGCGTACCTGGCGGCCTCGGGCCACCTGATCACCGCGCAGGAGACGCGGCTGATCCGCTCGGTGCCGCTGAAAGCTGTGCCCGCCTGATCCCGCGGGTAGCGTTCTCAACGACAAAGGACCGCCGCGGCGGTCCTTCTTCATGGGGTGGCCGAACAGGGCTACCGGATGGCAGCCCTCGCCGAATCACAGGTCCAGCTGCTTGGCGACGATGTTGCGCTGGATCTCGTTGGTGCCGCCGCCGATGGGGCCCACGCGCGAGTCGCGGAAGAACATCTGCATGTCGTATTCCATCGAGTAGCCGGCGCCACCCATGATCTGCATGCCGATGTCGGCGCACTTGAAGTTGTTCTCGGTACACACGATCTTGGCGATGGAGGCCTCGGTCACCACCGGCTGGCCCGCGTCCAGCAGCTCCGCCACGCGGTAGATGGACTGGCGCGCCGTCTCGGCCATGATCAGCATGTCGGCCAGCTTGTGCTGGATGACCTGGAACTCCGAGATCGGCTTGCCGAACTGGATGCGCTCCCTTGCGTAGTCGCGCGCATACTCGGTGATCTTGAAGCAATGGCCGGCTGAGATGGCGGCAAGGCCCAGGCGCTCCAGGCCCAGGGCCTTCATGATGTTCTTCCAGGCCTGGCCCTCGCCGCCGAAGAGATTGGCAGCGGGCACCCGTACGTTGTCGAAGAAGACCTCGTTGGCATGCGAGGTGCGCCGCCCCAGCATGGACAGGGGTCGCACCTCCACGCCCTTGGCATTGGTGGGCACGAGGATGGTGCTGATGCCGTTGTGGCGGGCCTGGGTGTCCGTCTTGACGATGGCCACCACGTAGTCGGCCACGTGGGCGCAGGTGATCCATACCTTGCTGCCGTTGATCACATACTCGTCACCCTCGCGCACGGCCGAGGTCTTGATGCCCGCCACGTCCGAGCCCGTACCGGGCTCCGACATGGCCAGCGCGAGCTTGACCTCGCCGGAGATGATCTTGGGCACGATCTCCTTCTTCATCTCGGGCGTGCCGAACTTGGCCACGTGCATGCCCGCATAGATGGCTGTGGTGGTAACGGCCTGGGCAATGCCGGTGTAGTAGTAGCCCATGGTTTCCAGCAGCACGGCGATGTCCTTGAAGCTGCCACCCATGCCACCCAGCTCCTCGGGGTAGAACAGGCCGATGTAGCCGGCCTCAGCCAGCGCGTTGTAGGCCTCGTGGGGGAACTCGCGCGTCTCGTCCATCTTGCGGATGCGCTCCCAGGGCAGGTGCCTGGCAAGCAGGTCCAGGACGCCTTCGCGCATCATGCGCTGCTCTTCGCTCAGGCCGTTGGTGTTGATCAGGGGTGCGGACATGGAAAGGGGTTCCTTGAAACGGGGGGAGAAATAGGAGCGGTATCAGTGCTGGGCGGCACGCACGGCGTCGCGGCCGGCGCGGGTGAGCACCATGGTGGTCATGAGGCCGCTCTGCACCACCTCGCCGTGCTGGTTGATGAGCTCCATGCGCCGCACCAACACGCCCCGGTCGGGCTTGGAGGTGGGGCGCGCCGACACCACGGTGGCGCGCAGGTGAACGGTGTCGTTGAAGAGGATGGGCTTGAGAAACTTCCACTCGTCGATGCCCAGTGCCGCCACGGCCGAGCCTTCCAGGTAGCCCAGGCCGGCGCTCAGCCCTGTGGCGATGGACAGGCCCAGCGCCCCGTGTGCGATGCGCTGGCCCACGGGGGACTTGGCACTGTGCACGGCATCGGTGTGCATGGGGTTCACGTCGCCCGATACCCAGGAAAACGTGACCACGTCGGTCTCGGTGACGGTGCGGGCGCGGCTTTCGATCACGTCGCCGGCTGCGAATTCTTCAATGCATTGGCCTCGCATGGTGTGTTGCCTCCTTGTGGCGGTAGTTGTTGGCGAAAAATGCGGTTCAGGGGGATGGCGTGGGCCGGGCGGCGAACAGCGGGCCGTCCTCGTAGTCCAGCACCACCATCTCCATGGGCATGCTTGGCGTGAAGTCCAGGCCCGGCATGTCCACCAGCCGGCAGGCCACACGGATCTGGCTGGCCAGGTCGACTATGCCCACGGCATAGGGCGATTCGGCCGTGAACACGGCGGGCGCGGCGTGGATGCGCGTCCACGAATACAGCATGCCGCGCGGGGCGAGGGCGCTCCAGCCCACCTGCGGCGACCAGCAGTGCGGGCACAGCGGCTTGGGTGGGAAGGTCTGGCGCCCGCAGTCCTGGCAGCAACTGGTCTGCCAGGTGCCCTGGCGCAGCCCGTCCCAGAAGTGGCGGGTGAATTCGGAGCGGCGCGGCGGGTAGGCACGCGGGCCCGCCATGGCGATGCGCGGCAGGGATGGATCGGTCGCTGCGTGGTCGTTCATTGCATGGCCTCCAGGATGTGGATCAGCGCGGCGTTGTAGTTGCCCAGCTCGCCAGTGGCCAGGCCCAGGCGGGCGCCCTGCACCTGGCGCGCGCCGGCGCGGCCGCGCAGTTGGTCGGCCAGCTCGATGTAGTTGTAGAGCGAGGTCACGTAGGCCGGGTGCCCGCGCGAGGTGAGCCCGCCCGAAGTGGAGATGGGTATGCGCCCGCCCAGCCGCGTCTCGCCCTCGAAGGCGGCGCGCGCGCCTTGGCCGCGCGGCTGCAGGCCCAGGGCCTCGCTCACCAGCACCTCGACGATGGTGCAGGGCGCATACAGCTCGGCCAAGTCGATGTCGGCCGGACCCACGCCCGCCTGGGCATAGGCGGTGGCCGCTGCGTCGCGCGCCGAGTCGAAGGCGATCATGTCGTTGGGCACGTCGCTGATCTGGTGCGTGCCGTCGTGGCAGAAGCCGCGCCCGCGCACCACGGCATAGGGCTTGCCCAGGCTGCGTGCCACGTCTTCGCTGGCCAGCACGATGCAGGCCGCGCCGTCGCCACGCGGGGGCACATCATAAAGGCCCAGCGGCTCAACGATGGGGCGCTGTCCCACCACCTCCTCCAGCGACACCGGCTTGCGGTACTGCGCCAGCGGGTTCAGCGAGGCGTGGTAACGGTTCTTCACCGCCACGGAACCCAACTGCTCTCGCGTGGCTCCATGCTCGTGCATGTAGCGCATGGCGTCTATGGCATACCAGGCGATGGGCGTGAAGCCGGCCGAGGTGTGGAAATCCACGTCCCCCGTGGTGCGCATGCTGCTCATCATGTGCTCGGACGCGGAGACGGCGCTCTCCATGTTGATGCCCAGGGCCAGCGCCACGCTGGCGCGACCCAGCAGGATCTCGTCGCAGGCCTTGTCGAAGGCCAGCGCCGCAGTCATGCCGTTGCCCATCACCTCCATCACGCTGCCGCGGCAGGCCAGGCGCAACTGGCCCATGAGGAAGGTGTGAAAATACTTCTGGCGCGTGTAGGGACGCGGCAGGGTGAAGACCAGTGACTGGATGTCCTCTTTGGCCACACCCGCGTCGCGCACGGCTTCAGAGACCAGGCGGGTCATGATCTCGTGCTCCAAGGTCTGCAGCTCGGCGTCGTCTGCGCTCTGGTGACGCCCAATGGGGATGGCACTGGTGCCGATGATGGCGACGTTGCGGCTCATGGCTGCCCCCTTCATGCGGCGGCGCAGGGTCCGAAGGCGCCCTCAGTGCGCAAGCGGGCAATGCGGGCGTCGTCGTAGCCCAGGGTGTCGCGCAGCACCTCTTCGGAGTGCTCGCCCACAGCGGGTGCGGCCTGCGGTGCCACGGCCGGGGTGCGCGAGAGGCGCAGCGGCGTAGCGATGTTGGGCACCCAGCCCTTGACAGGGTGGGGAATGCGCGTGATGAGGCCGCGCGAACGCGATTCGTCGGACGCCAGGGCCTCGCCCAGCGTCTTGACCTGGCCGTGGGGCACGCTGGCTGCGCGCAGGCGCGGAGCCCAGTGGCTCCAGGGGTGGCGGGCGAAGGCCTCGTCCATGATCTTGAAGATCGCCTCGCGGTGCTTGAGGCGCTCTGCCCGCTGCGAGTACACCGGGTCATCGGCGATGTCGGGGCGCTCGAACACCTGCCCGAACAGGCGCTGGAAAATCTTGTCGTTGCCGCAGTTGATATAGACCGGCTTGTCTGCCGTCATGAACACGCCCGAGGGGCAGGTGTCGGGGCTGACGTTGCCGTTGCGCCGCGGCTCGTAGCCGGTGGTCAGGTGTTGCATGGCGCCAAAGCCCGTCATCAGGATGGCTGTGTCGTACAGCGCCACCTCGATGCGCTGGCCCTTGCCGTCGCGCGCACGCGCCAGCAGTGCCAGCAGGATGGCGTTGGTGGCCGACATGGCGGTGGCCGTGTCCATGATGGCGGCGCCGGTGCGCACGCCCTGGCGGTCGTCGTAGCCATTCATCGAGATGAAGCCGCTTTCGGCCTGCACGATGGGGTCGAACCCGAGCCGGTCGGCATAGGCGCCCTCGCGGCCGTAGGCCGACACGGAGCAGTAGATGAGGCGGGGGTTGAGTGCGAGGCAGGTCGCATGGTCCAGGCCGAAGCGCTCCATCACGCCCGAGGAGAAGTTCTCCACCAGCACGTCGGCACCGGCGATCAGGGCGCGTGCGATCTCCAGGCCGGCCGCGCTCTTCATGTCCAGCGCCAGGCTCTTCTTGTTTCGGTTGGTCCACAGGTAGGGGCCGCCCTGGGCGGGGATCTCCGGGTCCACCGTGGGGTAGTGGCGAAAGTCGTCGCCCTTGACCGGGGACTCGATCTTGACCACGTCGGCCCCGAAGTCGGCCAGCGTCATCGTGGCCAGCGGTCCGGCGACGAAATGGGTGAAGTCCACCACCCGCAGGCCGGCCAGCACGGGCTGGGCGCTGGCCGGCGCGCTCTGGTATGGAGGCAGGGCATCGATTCGTTGTTGGTCAAACACGGCAAGGTTCCGATGGTTTTTGGTAGAACCATTGTACTATTGATCCATCGGAATCCACAAGACCGGTGCATCAACCTTCGCCAACCCTTTGATCAGGAGCCATCGCCATGACCCCCGAAAACTCTTCCTCGGTATTGACCACGCTTCTCAATGCGCGCCACAGCTGCCGCGCTTTTCTTCCCGATCCCGTGCCTAGGCCGGTGCAGGAACAGTTGCTGCAGATGGCGCAGCGCACCGCCTCGTGGTGCAACTCTCAGCCCTGGCAGATACACATCACCGAAGATGCGGGTACGGAGCGGCTGCGCCAGGCTCTGGGCGCTGCGCCGCAAAGCGGGGCGGGGTCGGACTTTCCCTGGCCCCGGGAATACCAGGGCGTCTACCAGGAGCGGCGCAGGGAGTGCGGGTTTGCGCTGTACGACAGCGTGGGCATTGCGCGCGGCGACCGCGATGCATCGGCCCGCCAGGCCCAGGAGAACTTTCGCCTGTTTGGCGCGCCGCACGTGGCCATCATCACCAGTGACGAGGCGCTGGGCGTGTACGGCGCAGTCGACTGCGGCGCCTATGTGGCCAACTTCCTGCTGGCCGCCGCCAGCCTGGGCGTGGCCACCATCCCGCAGGCCGCGCTGGCCTCACGCTCAGCACTGCTGCGCGAGTTCTTCGGGCTGAGAGACGACCGTCGCGTGGTCTGCGGCATATCCTTTGGCTATGCGGATGCGGCCCATCCAGCCAATGGGTTCCGTACCCGCCGTGCCGATGTCGCCACGGCGGCAGCCTGGGTGACGCAGTGAACCGATTGGGCGATGCTCAGGCAGGCTTGCGCGCGGCCCGAGGCCGGGGAGCGACCTTGGCGGCAGAATTCGCCGAAGGGAGTTGCGCCGCTGCGGCTGCGTCCTGGGCCGCCTGCAGGGCATGCGAGAGGTAGCTGCGCTGTAGGCGCTTGAGGCTGGCCTCCATCTCGGCGACGGAGCCATCTACATCCCTGGCTTCCATGAACTTCATGAAGCGCTTGCGCGAGGGCAGCACGAAGGCGTTCTCGTACTCGCCGATGGACTCGATGTAGCGGCGCAGTACCGACAGCACCCCATCCATCACGACCACCATGATGGGGTTGCCCGTCATGCGCGCCAGGATCCGGTGAAAGTGCAAATGCACCTCGGCCCGGCGTCCGAAGTCGCCCCGCGCGATGGCGTCCTCGGCCTCCTCGATGTTGCGCTGCAGCTCCTGCAGGTCGGCCGGGGTGGCGCGCAGGCAGGCTTCGCGCACGATGATGCCCTCCAGCCAGATGCGCGCTTCTGTCAGGTGCGCGGGCTGGATCGAGCCCAAGTGGTACAGGTCCAGCATGCCGGTGGTGATGGCCTCGCCGCTGTCTTCGGAGATGAAGGCGCCTCCGCTGGCGCCTTTTTGCAGGCGCACCAGGCCGGCGTTCTCCAGCGAGCGCAGGGCCTCGCGCACGGTGTTGCGGGCCACGCCGAACTGCTCGGACAGCGCACGCTCCGACGGCAGCCGGTTGCCCACCTTGAGGTGGCCCTTGGCCAGCTCTTCCCGGATCTGCGCGGCCACCTCTTCGAACGCGCGCGTGGAGCGTATGGCGCGGAAGGTGGGGGCGACGGCGGCTTCGTGGACTTCGGGAGCGGGCTTGGACGACAAGGAAAACCTCGATTGTGTTCGGTATGGCCGAGAATATCAGACCAATTGGGCCAATGATAGGACCATTGCAATGGGGGCGCGCAGGCCGGGGGGGCACACAGGCATGGAGGGCGGCCCTGTCATCTCGCGAGGCTATAGTGGAGTGGACTGCGCCGAAAGCTGCCAGCTAACGCCAACCAGGAACGCCTTGATGCCCGGACCCCACCTCGACGCCCCGCTGTTCATCAAGGACATCTACGAAACCCAGGTCGATACCGCCAAGACCCCGTTCTTCTACAACGACGGCGGCATGCCGGTGTACCTGACCGAGCCGCCCGCCGATGTCACGCCGCTCACGCCTGCCGCCACCGACCCGGCCCTGGCCGTGGGCCGCGAGTACCTGGTGGCCGACGTGCTGGGCGTCAAGCCCACGCCGCCCTGGGGTGTGGAAACGCAGCTGGGCTTTGCGGCCGAGCAGGTGGAGTTTGCGCCGCTGTGGGCCACGCGCAGCATCGCGGCGGCCTTTGGCATGACGCTGGTGGAGCCGGGGCAGGCGGTGCGGATCGAGAGCCCGGTCACCGCGCTGCAGCAGGTGGAGTACGAATACGGTGTCTTCGCCGGCCATTGGTCACCCTACCAGGGCACGGGCGATGCCTTGCTCAGCGTGGTCTGTACCGACCTGGAGCACCATGATTTTCCGCATGTGTTCGCCTCCACCGACCCCACCCAGCCGCTGGTGATCTCGGTGGGCCGCTACTGGCCGGCGCTGGGCAAGATACGCTTGGCCGACCTGTGGGTGCCGCGCGGCAGCGCGCTCTATGTGCCGCCCAAGCCGGCCAGCAATGACCCGGCGGCCGTGATCGACCTGCACAACAACCGCAACTCGGCCCGCGCCTGCTGGGGCGATATCCGCCAGAACAGCATCACCACGCACACGCTGCTGCAGACCGAGGGCGGGTTCTTCTACTGGTACTGGAATGGGATTGCGACCGTGCACAGCCGCCCGGTGGCGGTAAGCTGAGCCCGTGCCGGGAATCGATAGCGAGCGATCACCATGGACATGTCCGACCTGAGCATCGGAGTGGGCACCGCTATGCCGGGCGGCTACGCCAAGCCTGCAGACTTCATCGATGCCGTGGACCAGCGCTTGTATGCGGCCAAGAAGAATGGGCGCAACCGCATAGAAGTGGTGTGAGCGCGCAGCCTGGCTGCCGAACCAGGCCCCAGGCGCTTACTTCAGATCGCCCGCACACGGCAGGTAGAGGCCCTCGGCCGTGGTGATAGACCGCGCCGCCCGCACGGCCCGCGCCGTGGCAATCGCCGTCGCCTCGGCCGCCATGGTCGACAGCACCATCATCCCCGGGTTCTTGCCCGCAACGCCCGTGCCCAGAGTGAACAGCGTGTCGCCATCGGACATGGTGTGCACCGGGTTGATGCTGCGCGCCAGCCCATCGTGCGCGGCCACGGCCAGGCGGTGGGCCTGCACCTTGGTGATGGTGGCATCGGTCGCGATCACGCCGATGGTGGTGTTGGTTCCGGCCAGCAGGGGCTTGGGTGCCTCGCCGCGCAGCAGGGCGCGGCGCGTGTCGCGCAGCTGGCGGCCATCGTCGGTGCGGGCGCCCGCGATCACCTGGGCGGTATCGGGGTCGATCACATCGCCAAGGGCGTTGCAGGCGATCAGCGCGCCCACGGTCACGCCATCCACGGTGACCGATGCCGTGCCGATGCCGCCCTTCATCGCGTTGTGGATGCCGAAGATCTTGCCCACGGCGGCGCCCGTGCCCGCGCCCACATTGCCCTCGGCCGGGTCGGCGCGCGAGGCGGCCTCGCACGCCGCATAGCCCGCCGCCGCATCGGGGCGGATGCGCATGTCGCCCACCAGCAGGTCGAACAGCACGGCGCCGGGCACCAGCGGCAGGCGGCCCACCACCACATCGAAGCCGATGCCGCGCTCTTCCAGCCAGCGCACCGCACCGCTGGCGGCATCGAGCCCCCACGAGCTGCCGCCCGCCAGCATGATGCCGTGCACCTTTTCCACCAGGTTCGACGGGTCGAGCAGGTCCGTCTCGCGCGTGCCGGGCGCGGCACCGCGCACGTCCACGCCGCCCACCGCGCCTTCGCGCGCCAGGATCACGGTGCAGCCGGTGGGCCTGCGCGTGTCGGTGAAATGGCCGACCTCGATGCCGGGCACGCGGGTGATGCTGCCGGCGTCTTGGTCCGGGTGATCGCTGCAATGGGAGGGGAGGGGTGCGGGGGCGCTTGTTGCTGGGGTCGTCATGGCCTGAGATTATGGGCGTTGGGGATACGAGGGCACGGCGCCAGGAACAGATCGACCTGTTTTGGCCACGTTGTAACGGTGTGTTTGGAACGTGACCGGTATCACCAGCGCCCCGGGGCCACCGCACCACAATCGGCCGATAACACAAGAGAGCGGAAGGATCACCATGGCGATACCACCCTGGCGTCGTGCTTTGGCCTGTCTGCTGCCCGCGCTGCTGGCGGGCTGGGCTTCATCCACCAGTGCCGTGCATGCGCAGACCATCGCCACCGGCGCACGCCATGGCCTGGCGCTGCAGGCCGACGGCACCGTGCTGGCCTGGGGCGACAACCGCCAGGGGCAACTGGGCCAGGGGCGGACCGCGTACAGTGACGCGGACCGGGTGATCCCGCTGCCCGCCAGGGCCGTGGCCCTCAAGACCAGTGCCGCCCATGCCCTGGTGCTCGACGAGGAGGGCAATGTCTGGAGCTGGGGCACCAACCGCAAGGGGCAGCTGGGCGATGGCACGCTGGCCGACCGCGCCACGCCGCAGGTCATCTTCCGCAACGCGGCGCAGATCAGCTACAACGGCGGTGATCTGTACCCCTCGACCCTGATCGACCGCGATGGCCAGCCCTGGTGGTGGGGTCCCTTGCCGTCCGGCGCGGTGCAGGCGCAACCCGTGCAGTCCGCCGCCATTCCCGGGCGGCTTACCGCGCTGATGCAGGAGGGCTCCACATCGGCCGGGCTCGACGAGCAGGGCGTGGTGTGGGCTTGGGGCGAGGGCGTGGCCTGCACCGGCTCGCCAGCGCTGAGCGGGCCGGTGGCGATGCGTGGCGTGCCGCCGATCCGCCGCTTCAGTCTCACGGACCAGACCTACGGCAACATGTATGGCCGCAATCCTCCCCATTCCCTGGTCTACGCGCAGGACCGCGATGGCCGGTACTGGGCATGGGGATCGGAGTTCATCACGGGCGGCTTCGAAGGACTCTGGCCCGTGTGGAAGGATTTCTGCCCCCCGGCCCAGTCCGCCGACGCGCAGCGCGTGATGGAGGCCGCCTACACCGGGCCCGACGAACTGCGCAACCTGGGCGTCGTGCTCAGCTATGTGGACCAGGCACGGTCCAAGACCATCGATGTGAGCCAGCAGGCGTTCTACTACGGGTGGACCCAAGGTGGCGACCTGTGGCTGTGGACCCACCAGGACGATAGCCATACCAAGTACAACGTGGCGCAGGTGGCTTCCGGCGTGGTCGAGGCGGGCGCCTATTCTTCCGGGCCCGATGCCTATCTGCCCGGGCTGATGTACATCACCCGCGATGGCCGGCTGCATGTGCGCGGCACCAATGCCAGGCTGCACCACGGTGTGGCCGATGGCGATGTGGACTCCTACTCCAGCCCGCGCAAGGTGGTGCTACCCGGCCCGGCGGCCAGTGTCCACACGCAATCCAACGGCAGCTACGCGCTGCTCAAGGATGGCAAGGTGTTCCGCTGGGGCTCTGGGGACCCGCGCTACGGCAGCCAGGACAGGGTTCGATGGCCGGCGATGCTGCCGCTGCCCTCGCTGGTGGATGCGCCCGTTGCCTTCGTGAAGCTGGCCACGGACAACGAGTTGTGGATGGGGCTGGATGCCAGCGGCAATGTCTGGAGCACGACCCCGGTGGAGCAGGGCGCCACGGCGCAGGACCTGCGCCCGGCCATGGTCCCGCGCACCACGGGGCTGCCCGCCGTGCGGGACATCGCCGCGCGGGGCGGTCTGCTGCTGGGCGTGGACGCAACGGTATGGAGCCGGGGGGCATGGACCAGCGCCTCGGCCGGTGCCCCCAAAGCATTCGTTCCCACCCAGGTCAGCGGCCTGCCATCGACCATCGCCCAGGTAGCGGGCACCCGTGTCGGCGGTTTCTTTGCGCTGGATGCCTCAGGCTCCGTTTGGTACTGGGGCTACCATGGCTATGGGCTGGGAGCGCGCGAAGCCAGCCAGAATGCCTTGCTGGGCCCGATGGCGAAGGCTCCTTTCGTGCTGCCTCTGCCGGGCAAGGCCGTCTCCATCCATACCAGTGACTACAACTTCTGCGCTACGCTGGATGACGGAGCGGCCTTCTGCCGTGGCCGGATGTTCAACGAACACCAGGGCCGGCTGTTCCGCCTGCATGCACCGGTGCGCGAGGTGTCCATCAGCGTGGATGGCGAGCGCGAAGGCACTGCACATTTCCGGCTGATCGACGGCACGGTCTGGGCCTGGGGCAAGGGGCAGGGCGGGCAACTGGGCTCCGGTACCTATACCAATGCGGTGCAGCCCGTGCCCGTGCTCAGCGAGACCGGCACCGCCGACCTCGACCTGGACCCCGCCGCGCCCAACGTGGCAACGCCGACGCGTCCCCCGTTTCGCGTGAAGACGCGGCTGGCGGGCAATCTGCGCAGCCTGTCGTTCGATGGGGAGGTGTTCGGCAGCGCCGGCACGCCAGCGGGCAGCAAGGTGTACGTGATGGCCGGGGGCGTCACCTGGCTGCAGCGCGATGCGCAGGGCCAGTGGGGCCCACTGGGCTGGCCGGTGCCGGCCGTGGCCAGTGGCGTGCAACTGGCCAGCGAAGCCCAGTCGGTGCCACTCGCCCACCTCCTGCAGCAGTTTCCGGGCTCGGGCCTGGCGGGCCTGCGTGTGTATGTCGGCTACGGCCACGACGTGGACGAGATGCTGGCCGCGGGGCGATATCGCGAGGTGCTGGAGCTGGCGCCCGAAGATTGACCGCTCCGTGTCTGACCTATCCCGCAGGGGGAGGGCGCTGCCTGGCGGTGCGGCATAGCATGGTTTCCTTCCGAAGGCGCCACAGCGGTATGTGACGGTGCCGTGGTGCGCGGCATTCGCCACCGATGGGCGTTGCGGCCCGCTCCACCATAGGCCGACAAAGAGAGGAAGGGAAGATCACCATGACGACTCCACCACCATGGCGTCGGGCTGCGGGCTGCCTGTTGTCTGCGCTGCTGGCGGGCCCGGGCCTGCCGGGTAGCGCATGGGCCCAGACCATCGCCACCGGCGCGCGCCACGGCCTGGCGCTGCAGGCCGACGGCAGCGTGCTGGCCTGGGGCGACAACCGCCTGGCCCAACTGGGTGAGGGTAAGACCATCTACGCCAGCACGGCGCGCGAGATTCCGCTGCCGGCCAAGGCAATTGCCGTGCGCACCAGCAGGACCACCGCCCTGGTGCTGGACGAAGAGGGCCAGGTGTGGAGCTGGGGGACCAACGCCAGGGGGCAGCTGGGGGATGGAACGCGGGCCGACCGGGCCAAGCCCCAGGTGGTCTTTCAGGGGGCGGTATACATCGCCAACGGGGGCGACGCCGCGCCCTCGTTCCTGATCGACAAGGACGGACAGCCCTGGTGGTGGGGGCCGCTGCCGTCCGGCGTGGACGTGGCCGTGCCCGAGCGCGCCGCACAGGTGCCCGCGCGGCTTGTGCGCATCGATCACCAGCAGCGCGCCACCGTGGCGCTCGACGAGCAGGGCGTGGTCTGGTCCTGGGGCGAAGGTGCGGCCTGCGCGGGCGGCGCTGCGGCCCCGGCGCCGGTGGCCATGCGCGGTGTGCCGCCCATCGTGGACTTCATCTTCGAGGCCCAGGGGCCAATCAGCCACCCCGGCCTGCCGGCCCTGGGCCCGGTCTCGCGCGTGATCGCCAAGGATGCCGGTGGCCTGCTGTGGGTGTGGGGCAGCGACCCCCACCGCATCCCGGACGGGCTGCCGTCCCAGGGGCTCACCCATTGCCCGGCCGAGCGCTGGGCACAGGCCTACGATCCCTTCGCTGTCCGCGACAGCATCCACCCGGACATGGAGAAGGCCGGCGTGAAGCTGCACAAGGTGCTTCGTGGCGGCGGCGGCCCCATGGGATGGACGGCCGAGGGCGACCTCTGGCGCTGGCGGTATGTCCCCACGGTCGAGATTCCAGGGGGCCCGCCCATGGCGGTGGAGCGTGTCGCCACGGGCGTGGTCGATGCCAGTGGCCACAACACCTCTTTGAGGGGCGTGCTGCCGGTGCTGATGTACATCACGCGCGACGGCAAGCTCCATGCCATGGGGTCCAACACCAGCCTGCACCTGGCGGTTGCCGCCGATGCGGCCGGTGGGTCCGAATCGATCGCCAGCCCGCGCAAGCTCTCCCTGCCTTCCGCTGCGCTCAGCGTGCACGCGAGCGAGGCAGGCAGCCACGCGCTGCTGGCTGACGGCCGGATCTTCCGCTGGGGCCTGGGCGCCGTGCAGTACGACGGGCAGGCCAGCTTGCTGGGGCGCAGCTTTGTGCAGACGCCCACGCACATTCCGCTGGGCGCGCCGGTCACCCAGCTCGCGGCGGCGCAGGGCCAGTGGCTGGCCGTGGATGCCGCTGGCAAGGTCTGGAGTTCAGGGGGCTGGGGTATCGATCCGGTGCCCCACAGCCGCCCTGCGGTGGTGGGGGGCTCCACGGGCCTGCCGCTTGCGCGCAGCGTGTCTGCGGGGGGCAACGGGCATGGCGCCATCCTCGGTGTGGACGGGTCGGTCTGGACCATTGGCGGCAGCCGCGAAATCTTCCCTCCCTTCCAGGGCTCCGATGTCCATGCGTCCCTGGTCGCGTCGTCGGTACCCCGCAAGGTGCAGGGGCTGCCCAACACCATCACCCAGGTGGCGACGGCCGACGGGAGCTATGGTGCGGCGTACGCGCTGGACGCGTCCGGCAGCGTATGGTTCTGGGGTGCGCAGCATATGTTCGGGATTTCCGGGCAGGACAGTGCGGGGCTCAACCGGGGACAGTGGCTCGTGCGGACCCCCATCGTGCTGCCGCTGCCGCACAAGGCCGTCTCCATCCATGCGGGGGATTTCAATGTCTGCGCCGTGCTGCAGGATGGCTCCGCACAGTGCTACGGCAAGCTGTTCAACGAGCACCGTGGGCGGCGCCTGCAGTTTCACGCACCCATCAAGGAGGTATCGATGGGGGTGGACGAGGATCGGTCCGACACCGTGGCGACCGCCCGTCGCGGCGGCACTGTCCACCTGCGCCTGGCGGATGGCACGGTGTGGGCCCTGGGCCAGGGCCGGCAGGGGCAACTGGGATCCGGTGCCTACGCCAGTGCGGCAGAGCCCATCCCCGTGGTCAATGAAGCCGGCACCGGTGACCTGGATCTGGACCCCGCTGCACAGAATGTGGTGGCTGCCAACCGCCCCCCGTTCCGGGTAAAGACGCAACTGACGGGCAACCTGCGCAGCCTGTCGTTCGCGGGCGATGTGTTCGGCAGCGCCGGCACGCCGCCGGGCGCCAATGTGTATGCCCTGGCCTCCGCCGGGCCCCTGGGCCAGGGCGTCTGGGTGCAGCTCGATGACCAGGGTACCTGGAGCCCGCTGCGCTGGCCGGTGCCCGCGGTGGCCAGCGGCGGTGAGCTGGGCCGCGAGGCCCAGGCCGTGCCGCTGAATCTGCGGCCGCAGCAATTGCAACAAGGCTCCGATCTCACGGGCCTGCGCCTGTACATAGGCTACGGGCGCGATGTCGACGAGATGCTGGCCGCCCGGCGCTTTCGCGAGGTGCTGGAAGTGGGGCCCGACGCGACCGGCATGGTCCTGCCGTCGGAGTATTGACGGGGCAGCGGTGCTGAGAACCCCCGCCCCGGCCCTGCGGGCGCACGCACCCGTCAGAACAGCGTGTAGTAGCTGTCGTAGCTGCGCAGCCAGAGGCTGGGCTGCCGCGATTCCTCGTCAAAATGCAGCTGCAGCAGGTTGGCGCGCGGCAGGGCGCTGTCCACCACCAGTTCCTTGTCGTTGGCGGCCTCTTCCACCTCGCTGAAGGCCAGGCGCTGCAGCACATGGGTGAAGGCAGCCTCGGCATTGCGCGGGCGGTAGTCCTCGTCGAGCAGCAGCGAGGGCTTGCGCAGGTACTCCTGGTGCAGCCAGTACCACACCCCTTCGTTGGTGGCGCCCGGCTGGGCGCCGGGGTTGCCCTGGTCGCCCCAGGTGTGGGTGGGCTCGCCTGCGGTCACATCGGCAGGGTCCCAGGCCAGGGCGCCCAGGCCGTCGCCCACATGCACGAACACCGCCAGGCTGCGGTCGTAGCGTGCGCGCACGGGGGCAGGCAGGATCCTGTCGAGCCCGTCCTGGCCGCTGGGCGAATAGTCCCACTGGCGCAGCAGCATGTCGGTCACGGTGGTCATCGAGGAAGGGTGCACAAAGTGCGAGTCGCCCACCTCGACGCGCCAGTCGGCCAGCAGCTTCACCATGGCGGGCAGCGGGGCGCCCAGGCGCTTTTCCAGGTCCTGCAGCGCGGCTGCTGGGGGCTTCTTGCCGGCAGGGGGCTTGGCACGCTCGACCGTGACCGTGTCTTCCTCCAGCCGCTGGGCCAGGCCGCGCACGCGCTCGATCCAGGGCTTGCCCTGCTCGTACAGCGGGGCCGAGACGCTGGCCATGTCGCGCACCGTCCAGGTCTTGTTGAAGGGCGTGGTCTTGCCGGCGCGCGTGAGGTTGCCGCGCAACTGCACGCGCTGCAGGCCCTTGGGCAGGGCCCAGACCAGCGCCGGCCGCCGCAGCAGGCCGGGCTGGGTGGCCTGGTGGTTCAGCTGCGCCACCACCTTGCCGTTGGCCAGCACATCGGCCACGACGGTGTCGCCCACCTCCAGCCAGGGGTGGATGCCGGCCCGGGGGCCCGCCGTTGCCGACGCTGGAGCCTGCGCCAGCAATGTGCAGGGCAGGGCGCCCAGGGCCGCAAGAACGCTTCGCCGTGTGGTGCTCATGTATCTCCCTCTCCTCGATCGATCAGTTATCAATGACGCGGGATTGTAGGGAGACGGCGAGCGCTTAGGGCCTGTTGACACTAATTGGCCACCGGCTCGATGCGCGTCACCACATAGGCGCCGGCCTGCTGCTCGGCGCGAAAGCGCACCTTGGCCCCGGGCTTGACCTGCGCGGCCTGGGCCGGATCGGTGACGCGGAACACCATGGTCATGGGCGGCATGTCCAGGTTACGGATGGGGCCGTGGCGCAGCGTGACCTTGGCGCTGGCGGCGTCCCAGCGCACGACTTCGCCTTCGCTCAGGTCTGCGGTGGCAGCGGCAGGGGCCTTGGTTGCCTGGGCCGCGGCGGGCGCAGCGTGGCTGCCATGGTCCTCGCCATGGTCATGGTCGTCGCCTGCGAAGGCGGTTGCTGCGCTGAAAAGGAGTGTGGTGGCGAGCAGGGCGATGCGCAGTGGGTGGGTGGTGTGGTGGGTCATGTCGATGCCTTGTGATTTCCGGGGTAGTTCTTGAAAACGCGGGTGCTGCCGTTGCGTGCAACCAGCAGCACCGCATAGCTGTCCTTGCGGCCGCCATAGGCGGGGCCATCCATGCCGGGCGAGCCGATGGGCATGCCCGGCACGGCCAGGCCCAGCGCATCGGGCTTTTGCTGCAGCAGGGCACGCACATCGCTGGCGGGCACATGGCCTTCGACCAGGTAGCCGCCGACCAGCGCCGTGTGGCACGAGCCCAGCTTTTGCGGCAGGCCCAGGCGGGCGCGCACGGCGTTGTTGCCGGTGTCGTGCACCTTCACGGCAAAGCCATTGGCCTGCATGTGGTCCACCCAGTCCTGGCAGCAGCCACAGTTCGGGTCTTTCCAGACCTCGACCGGCGTGGGGGCCGCGGCCCCTGCTGCCATCGGCAACGCGGTTGCGGCGAGCATGGTCAGCCACGCGCGGCGGGTGCTGGCGGTTGGTGTGTGGGTCATGGGGTGTCCTTTCTGTTCCAGGGTCAGCCCTTGCGGGGCAACACGTTGATGGTGCCCACCATGCCGGCCTGGTAGTGGCCGGGGATCAGGCAGGCAAAGTCGAAGCGGCCGGGGCGGTTGAAGGTCCACACGAGATCGCCCTTGCGGCCGGCCTTCACATGCGCCATGTAGGGCTCGTCGTGCTCCATGCCAGGGTGCTTGAGCATCATCTCGGCGTGCTGCGCCAGCGAGGCCTGCGTGCCGAGCACGATCTCGTGCAGCAACTGACCCCGGTTCTGAACCACCAGGCGCACGGTCTCGCCTTCGCGCACCTCGATGTGGGCGGGCGCAAAGCGCATGTCGTCGCCCATGCGCAGGGTGATGGTGCGCTGCACGGCCTTGGCACTGCCGGCAATGCCCCAGTCCTGTTGCTGGGCGGGCAGCGTGGCCCTGGATGCAGCCGCATGGGGTGTGTTGCCATGGGCCCAGGCGGCACCGGTGGCGCCCAGCAGGGCGGCGGCAACAAGGTGCATGGCAAGGCGGCGGGACGTAAGAACAATTTTCATGGTCTGCTCCAGAAGGGGTCAATGCTGGTGGCTGCCGCCGGTTGCCGCAGGCTTGCGTGCATTGGCGGCACCGGGCGCGGTGCCTGGCGTGGTGGCCCGTGGCGGGGCCGGCGTGGCGGCGGGCGCGCCCTGCCATTCATAGGCCTGGGTGCCAGGCGGCTGGGCGTAGTGGCCGGGGTCGCGGTAGTCGCCTGCAGCCTGGTTGGCACGCACCTTGAAGGTGGTGAACATGCCGCCCATCTCCAGCGGTCCATAGGGGCCGGTGCCGGTCATCATGGGGAAGGTGTTGTCGGGCAGCGGCATCTCCATGGCGCCCATGTCGGCCATGCCGCGCTCGCCCATCACCATGTAGTCGGGCACGATCTTCTGGATCTTGCCGACCAGGCCTTTGTGGTCCACGCCGATCATGGTGGGCACGTCGTGCCCCATGGCGCCCATGGTGTGGTGGCTCTTGTGGCAGTGAAAGGCCCAGTCACCGGGCTCGTCGGCGATCAGCTCCACCTGGCGCATCTGGCCCACGGCCACGTCGGTGGTCACCTCGGGCCAGCGCGCGCCCTTGGGCACGGGGCCGCCGTCGGTGCCGGTCACCTCGAACTCGTGGCCATGGATGTGGATGGGGTGGTTGGTCATGGTGAGGTTGCCCACGCGGATGCGCACGCGCTCGCCCTGGCGCGCCACCAGCGGGCTGATGGCCGGGAAGACCCGGCTGTTCCAGCACCAGATGTTGTGGTCCAGCATGGTGTTGACCTTGGGCGTGCGCGCCCCGGGCTCCACGTCGAAGGCGTTGAGCAGAAAGGCGTAGTCGCGCTGCACCGTGGCGATGTGCGGGTGCGCGGCCCGGGGGTGGGTGATCCACAGGCCCATCATGCCCATGGCCATCTGCACCATTTCGTCCGCGTGCGGGTGGTACATGAAAGTGCCGGGGCGGCGTGCCACGAACTCGTAGACGAAGGTCTTGCCCGGCTGGATGGCCGGCTGGTTCAGCCCGCCCACGCCGTCCATGCCATTGGGCAGGCGCTGGCCGTGCCAGTGGATGGTGGTGTGCTCGGGCAGGCGGTTGGTGACAAAGATGCGCACGCGGTCGCCCTCCACCACCTCGATGGTGGGGCCGGGGCTTTGCCCGTTGTAGCCCCACATGTTGACCACAAAGCCCGGCGCGACCTCGCGCACCACGGGCTCGGCCACCAGGTGGAACTCCTTGACCCCGGCGTTCATGCGCCAGGGCGCGGTCCAGCCGTTCAAGGTGACCACGGGGTTGTAGGGTCGGCCGCTCTGCGGGTGCAGCGGCGGCGCGGTGTCGGCACTGGCCTGCATGGCGGGCTCGGGCAGCGCGGCCAGGGCCACGCGGCTGACGGCGGCGGTGGCCACGGCCGTGGCGGCGCCGGCCGTGAAGAAATGGCGTCTTTGCATGTCAATGGCCTGGTGGGGTGGAAGGGGTGGCGGCGCTCGATGCGAGGCCTTGCAAGGCACCGGGCGAGGTGCCCGTGAGGGCCAGCTGCAGATCGGTCTCGGCCAGCCAGAAGTCGCGCTGCGCCTCGATGGCGCCGGCCACCGATTGCGTGCTGGCGCGTGCCTCGGCCAGCAGCTCCCACACGCTGGCGAGCATGCCGTTGTAGCGCAGTGTGGTTTCATGGGCGATGAGCTGGCGCAGCGGCACCACCTCCTCGCGCTGTTGGCGTGCCAGGTCGAGCGCGGTGCGGTAGGTGAGCCAGGCGCTGCGCACCTCGCTGCGGGCGCGCACGGCCGTGTCCTGCAGCGTGGCGGCGCTTAGCTCCACGCGCGCCTGGGCGCGGGTGCGCGCAGCGCCGCCCCAGTCGAACAGGGGCAGCGGCACATCCAGCTCCCAGCCGCGTGTGGTCTCGCGGTGGCCGCTCTCGCGCTCGGTGGCGGTGTTGCGGCTGTAGGCGATGCCGATGTCGCCGAACACGGCGCCCGCGCGGGCCCAGCCCTGCTGGCGCGCCTCGGTGTCGAGCTGGCGGCGCGCGGCCTGCACGTCCAGGCGCTCGCGCAGCGCGGTGGCCTCGATCCCATCGGCAGGCAGCGCCGTGGCGGGCAGCGCCGGCAACTGCCCGGCCAACTGGTACTGGGCCTGCGTGCCCCACAGGCCCATGCTGCGGCTGAGCTGCTCACGCGCGGTGGCGGCAGCCAGGCGCGCGCGGGCGCGCTGGGCATTCGCTTCCTGCAGCACGGCCCGTTCGCGCGCATGCTGCAGGCGGCTGAAATTGCCCACGCGGGCCATGCGGCGCGCCAGCTCGGCACCGGCCTCGGCGGCCTCCACCATGCGCTCGTGCGTGGCGGCCACCTGCTCGGCCGCCACGGCGCGCAGCCAGGCGCGGCGCGTGTCGGCGGCCAGGGCCACCACCTCCTGCGCGGCCTGCAGCGTGGCCACCTGCATGCGCTCGGCCTGGCGCTCCATGCGCCAGGGCAGGGTCACCAGGTCCAGCAGGCTGAATGCCAGCGTGCGCTCGATCTCGCGCTCATGGCGGTTGGTCAGCCGCGCGATGGAGAACTGCGGGTTGGGCAGGGTGATGGCCTGCACGCGCTCGGCATCGGCCACGCCCAGCGCGGCCAGGCGGGCCTGCAGGCCGGGGTTGTGCAGCAGGGCGATGCGCACGGCAGCATCCTGCGTGAGCGGCTGGGCCAGCCAGGCACCAGTGGCCTGGCGTGCCTGGTCGCGCGCGGCGGGGTCGGCGGCGGGCAGGGCGGCATCGGCGATGCCGGTGCGGCCCTGGGCAAGGGTCTGCATGTCGCCGCGCAAGCCGTCGGGCGACACGCTGGCGCAGCCTGTAAGCCAGGCGGCCAGGGCCAGGGCAGACCAGCGGGGAAGCGTGCGTGCGGTCGCGCTCATGGCTTGTGGCCCTGGTGGTGGGCCGCCGGGGCCGCGCCCTGGCCAGCTTCCCAGCGCACGATGTCGGCATGGCCGCGCGGGAAGGCGGCCACGGCCTGGTGGGCGGTGCGCCAGTCTGCCAAGGGGGTATCAACGCCCGGCTGCGGCTGCATGGGGGTGTGAGCCAGCGGTGCGTGGGGGGCCTGGGGCACTGCCGCTGGGGCCGGGTCGGCCATGGCGGGCGCTTGTGCCCCGGCCATGGTGGGCAGCAACAGGGCCAGCCAGCCCAGGGGGCGCAGCAAGGGCCAGCGAAGAACGGGCAAGAGGTCGCGCATGGTGCGGTCTCCAGAAAAAAGCGGGAAGGGAACGGCGCCATGGCCTGCGGTGTGCGCGCGGTATCGGGGATACCGGCGCTGTTGGAGCGTGCAGGCGCGGGCGGGCTCGGGGTGGGGGCAGTTCAGGCAGGGGGCGAAGCGCAAGCCCATGCGCCACGGCAACGGCGCACAAGGGGCGCCGCTGTGGTGGGCAGGGGTTTGCCAGGCGCTGCTGCAACGGCCCGAACAGGCCCCGGTGCAGCCTTACGCTATGGGCGGCTTGATGGCCAGCGCGGCGGTGGCGCTGTCGAACGGGGTGGCGGCCGCAGGTGGAGCGCCGCCCAGCAGGGGCAGGGGCGCGGCCGGCATGGCCGGTGGCTCCATCAGGGCCGTGTGGCAGATCTCGCAGGCCGTGCAGTTGGCGTGCTGGCTGTGCGTGGCGCAGCCGGTGCTGGCAGGCGTGCTGCCGTCGCAGGCCAGCGCCGCCACATCGGTGCCGCCATGGCCGCCACCATGCAGGCTGCCATGGTCTGCGGTGTGGGCTGCATCGGTTGTGGATGCGTGCTCGTGCTGCCCATGGTGGTCTGCCGCCGCAACCTGCGCCACTGCAGCCGGCGCATGCTGCATGGGCAGCATGCCTGCGGCCATGGCGGTGCCCACCAGGCCCCGAAGGACCAGCACCACCATCAGCAGATAGAACAGGGGGCCGCGACGCATCCTGCAATGATAAGACTATTGCCCCAGTAGTTCCGCAAGCGCCGCCGCGTCGAATGGTTTACCCGCATACCCGCCGCGCGCAGCCCGCCAGGGGTTACGATGTATCCAGATGTTTTTGCGGCCGCCGCTGGCTGAGCGGCTGCCTGCCCATCCTTCCTCTTTCGCGAAAGGCCCCATGCCTGCTTTGCCGCCGTTGGCTACGGGCTCCCTGTCCGCCAGGATACGGCTGCTGATCCTGGTGGCCACGCTGCCCGCCCTGGTGCTGGTGGCCTACCAGGCCAAGGCCAACCGCGAGGAGTCGGTGGCTGCGGCGCGCGAGAATGCGTTGCTGATCACCCGCACCCTGGCCTACAGCCAGCAGAGCCTGATCGACACCACGCGCACCTTTTTGCAGCAACTGGCCACGACCCGCCGGGCGCAGCAGCTCGACGCCCCCGATTGCTCGCAGTACCTGGCGGAGGTGCTGGCGCTCAACGCCACCTACATCAACATCGGCCTGCCGCGCGCCGATGGCGATCTGCGCTGCAGCGCCGTGCCGCCCCGGGTGCCGGTGAACCTCACCGACCAGCCCCACTTCCTGCGGGCCATCGTGGCGCGCGAGTTTTCGGTCGGCAACTTCCAGGTGGACCCGGCGGTCGGCCTGGCCAGCGTGAGCTTTGCGCAGCCGCTGATCGACCCCGAGACCCGCGCCGTGCTGGGCGCGGCGGTGGCCGTGGTGTCGCTCGACTGGTGGAGCCGCCGCCTGCACGAGCTGGGCCTGCCCCAGGGGGCCGTGGCCCGCGTGCTCGGCCCCGATGGCCGGGTGATCGCGCGCTTTCCGCCCGATCCGCAGGAGCTGGGCACCCAGCCCGACCTGCCCCAGCCGGGGGCCGGCGCACAGGCCCTGCGCGGCGGCGCCAGCCTGCTGGAGACCGAAAACGGCGCCCGCTACATCGAGGTGGCGCGGCCCCTGCTCGAATCCCAGGGCAGGCCGGTGGCCAGCATGCGCCTGTCGGTGCCGCTCGATGCGCTGTATGCCCAGGTCGCACGGCAGATGTGGCGCGACATCGGCTTTTTGCTGCTGGGCCTGCTGGCCTCGTTCATGCTGGCGCATGAAGGCGTGCGCCGCGGCGTGGGCAAGCCGCTGGCCCGGCTGCTGCGGGCCACCGACCAGCTCGCCCAGGGCCAGCAGGTGGCTGCGGTGCCCGAGACGGGCTTTCGCGAGCTGGCCCAGCTGGCCCAGCGCTTCAACCACATGGCCCAGGCCCGCCAGCAGGCCGAGGGCGAGTTGCGCCACAGCGAGGAAAACCTGGCCATCACCCTGGACTCCATTGGCGACGCGGTGGTGGCCACCGACGCCGCCGGGCAGGTGGTGCGCATGAACGGCGTGGCCGAGCAGATGACCGGCTGGCCCCTGCGCGAGGCGCGGGGGCGGCCGCTGGCGGACGTGTTTCGCATCGTCAATGCGCGCACCCGCGAGCCATCGAAAGACCCGGTGCAACTGGTCATGGCCAGCGGCCAGGTGGTGGAGCTGTCCAACCACACCACGCTGATCGCCCGGGGCGGCACCGAGTACCAGATCGCCGACAGCGCGGCCCCCATCCGCAATGCAGCGGGCGGGATCACCGGGGTGGTGCTGGTGTTCAGCGACGTGACCGAGCCGTACCGCGTGCGCCGCCAGCTGGAAGACAACGAGGCGCGGTTTCGCACGCTCACCATGCTCTCCTCCGACTGGTACTGGGAGCAGGATGCGCAGCTGCGCTTCGTGACGCTGGAGGGCGAGGCCGCCAGGCGCACCCTGCCGGGCCCCCAGTGGCATGTGGGCAAGACCCGGCGCGAGGTGGCCACCGAAGACGGCGGCGGGGTCGCTGCGTCGGAGGGCATTGCGGTGGACTGGGAGCAGCACGAACAGACCCTGCGCGAGCACCGCGAGTTTCGCGATTTCGAGTACCCCCGCCGGTCCACCGGCGGTGCGGTGGAGTGGGTCTCGGTGAGCGGCACGCCGATGTTCGATGCGGACGGCAATTTCCTGGGCTACCGGGGCATCGGCAACAACATCACCGAGCGCAAGAATGCAGAACGCGAGTTGCGCATCGCCGCCATCGCCTTCGAGTCGCAAGAGGGCATGCTGGTCACCGATGCCGACACCGTGATCCTGCGCACCAACCGCGCCTTCACCAAGATCACCGGCTACGACAGTGCCGACGCCGTGGGCCGGCGTGCCAGCTTCCTCGCCTCGGGGCAGCACGACGAGGCCTTTTTTGCCGGCCTGCGCCGGACCCTGGACAGCGTGGGCGAATGGAGCGGCGAAATCTGGAACCGCTGCAAGGACGGGCAGGTGAACCTGCACCAGATGGGCATCACGGCCGTCAAGGACGCCCAGGGGCGGCTCACGCACTACGTGGCCTCGCTGAGCGACATCACGCAGAAGGCCGCCGCCGCACGGGAGATCGAGCACCTGGCCTTCTACGACCCGCTCACCCTGCTGCCCAACCGCCGCCTGATGATGGACCGCTTGCAGCAGGCCTTTGCCAGCAGCGCCCGCTCAGGCCAGTACGGCGCGCTGCTGTGCCTGGACCTGGACCATTTCAAGACCCTCAACGACACCCTGGGCCACGACATGGGCGACGTGCTGCTGCAGCAGGTGGCCCAGCGCCTGAAGTCCTGCGTGCGCGAGGGCGACACCGTGGCGCGCCTGGGCGGCGACGAGTTCCTGCTGCTGCTCAAGGGCATGAGCAGCGAGCCCACCGAGGCGGCCGAGCACACCCAGACGGTAGGCACCAAGGTGCTGGCCGCGCTGAACCAGCCCTACCAACTGGCCCTGCACCACGTGCACAGCACGCCCAGCATCGGTGCCGTGCTGTTCAGCGGGCAGAGCCAGTCGGTGGACGAACTCATGAAGCGTGCCGACCTGGCCATGTACGCGGCCAAGACCGCCGGGCGCAACGCCGTGCGCTTTTTCGACCCGCGCATGCAGGCCGCCGTGACCGCCCGAGCCGCGATGGAGAACGACCTGCGCGCTGCCCTGGCCGAAGAGCAGTTTCGCCTGTACTACCAGGTGCAGGTGGGGCAGGGCGAGCGGGCCATCGGTGCCGAGGTGCTGATCCGCTGGCAGCACCCCGAGCGCGGCCTGGTCATGCCCGGCGAG
Organism: Acidovorax sp.; assembly: GCF_034519795.1. Taxonomy (GTDB): domain Bacteria; phylum Pseudomonadota; class Gammaproteobacteria; order Burkholderiales; family Burkholderiaceae_C; genus Acidovorax. Next base: position 479,260 of record NZ_JAXHOB010000012.1, on the reverse strand, counting down.
TTCATTCCCGTGGCCGAAGAGACCGGGCAGATCCTGGCCATCGGCCTGTGGGTGCTGCGCACCGCCTGCCTGCAGCTGCGCCGGTGGCAGGACGACCCCGCGCGCAGCCACCTGCAGCTGGCCGTGAACGTGAGCGCGCGCCAGTTCCGCCAGGGCGACTTCGTCGACCAGGTGTTTGCCGTGCTCAGCGAAACCGGCGCTCGCGCCGACCGCCTCAAGCTGGAGCTGACCGAGAGCATGGCGCTGGACAACGTGCAGCACACCATCGCCCGCATGAACGCGCTGCGTGCGCTGGGCGTGGGCTTCTCGATGGACGACTTCGGCACCGGGCAGTCCTCGCTGTCCTACCTCACGCGGCTGCCGCTGGACCAGCTCAAGATCGACCAGAGCTTCGTGCGCAACATCGGCATCCAGCAGACCGACGCGCTCATCGTGCAGACCATCATCGGCATGGCGCAGAGCCTGGGCATCGACGTCATCGCCGAGGGCGTGGAAACCACGGCCCAGCGCGAGTTCCTGGCGCAGCACGGCTGCAATCTGTGGCAGGGCTACCTGTTCAGCCGGCCGGTGCCGCTGGAGAATTTCGAGCAGCTGATGGACCAGCGCTACGGTGGCGGTGCGTAGCAGCCCCGGGCGGGGCTCTGGTAACAGGGGATACCCACCGCGATGGCAGCGCCTTCGGCACTGGCCCTGGAGCGGGTGGCACGAAAAATGCACATACTTCGGCTGGCCTGGCGGGCATTGACCTCACCGCCGGCCAGGTTCCTGGAGCCCGCGCCCAATCCTGTTGGCGCGGCTTTACAGAGACGTTGAAGAATATAGGCACTCCTATCCATCACGACGCCCATGCACCCAGCCCCGTCTGCAGTCTCCCACGCGCCCAGGCCCGCCAAAAAGGGCGGTCCGTGCATCGGCAGGGTATCCCTCCCGTGACGATTTCGCTGAAATCCCACTTCCAGCCGATCTTCAGCCTGGCCCATCGCCGTGTGGTCGGCTACGAGGCTCTGCTTCGCGGCACCATGCCCGACGGCACGCCCGTGCCGCCGCCAGAACTCTTCGCACGCTGCCAGTCGGTCGAAGAACGGACCGCGCTCGATGTGGCCGCCTGCGAAATGCACGCGGGCAGCTTTGCGCGCTTTCCGCGGCAGGCGCACTGGCTGTTCTTGAACGTGGATGCCTCGATCTTTTCCCGCGGCAACGCGGTGTCTGCCTCGCAGCGCCTGCAGCAGGTGTGCCGCCAATCGGGCCTGGCGCCCCACCAGATCGTCGTCGAAATCCTGGAGACCGCGATCGATGACCATGTCGATCTCGAAGCGCAGGTGCGCGAGCTCAAGGCCCAGGGCTTCTTGCTGGCGCTGGACGACTTCGGCGCCGGCCACTCCAACTTCGATCGGGTGTTCTCCCTGGCGCCCACGCTGGTCAAGCTCGACCGCAGCGTGGTCGTCAAGGCTGCACAGAGCCAGACCGTGCGGCGCGTGACCACCCAGATGGTCTCGCTGCTGCACGAATGCGGCGCGCTGGTCCTCATGGAGGGCATCGAGCGCCGCGAGGAGGCCGTCGTCGCACTCGACTCCGACACCGACTTCGTGCAGGGCTACTTCTTCGGCCGCCCCGCCGCCCAGTTGCTGCCCCCCGCCTATACCTGCGCAGAGATCGAAGACACCTGGGCCCTGTGCGGCGACCGCTGGCACGAGCAGCGCCGCGAGTACCGCGACCGCCTGCAGCCCTACGTGCAGGCCATGCTCCATGCCTGCACCCGCATGCAGGCCGGTGCCTCCCTGGGCGAGGCCTGCGCCGCCTTTCTCGCACTGCCCAACGCCGATGTCTGCTACCTGCTCGACGCCAGCGGCCACCAGGTGGGTACCAACCTTTTCTCGCGGGGGCGCGGGCCGGTGCTGGCCGAGCGCGACGCCTTCGCCCCGCTGCGCGACACCACGGGCGCCCGCTGGTCGCGCCGGCCGTACTTTCGCCGCGCCCTGGGCGACACCGGCGTGGTCCAGGTCACGCGCCCCTACCGCACCATGCAAAGCCTGAGCATGTGCATCACCCTGTCCGTGGGCTTCGAGCGTGACGGGCAGCGCCTGATCATCTGCGGCGACATGGAGTGGACGCCCCTGGACGTGCGGCCGGATTTTTCCGATACGGTATCGTGAGGGGGGGAACGCTCAGAAGGTATGAATGAATCCGGCGTGTCCGAGCAGGCCGCCATAACGCGTGCGATCTAGGCGCAAAGCGCAGCCATAGCTTGGGCTATGGCGAGCATTTGCAACGACGAGCGCGCGTGTTGTGGCGGGATGAGCGGGCAAGGCGGGTTCGTTCACACCTTCTCAGGTCCCCATGTACCGCCCCGGCCGGTGGTTGATGGCCAGCACCAGGTTGAGCGCCACCGCACCCGCAATCGACCACAGCACGCGCAGCGGCTCCACGGTGAACAGCGCCAGCAGCACAATGCAGCAGTCCACCCCCATCTGGATCTTGCCCGCACGCCAGCCATAGCGGTCCTGCAAATACAGCGCGGCAACGCCCACGCCGCCCAGGCTGCAGCGGTGGCGAAACAGCACCAAAAACCCCGTGCCCGTGATGGTGCCGCCCGCAATCGCCGCGTACAGCGGCTGCAGCTGCGCGAACTGCAGCAACTGCGACTGCAGCTCGGTCAGCGCCGACAGCAGCAGCACCGCGATGAAGGTCTTGACCGTGAACGCCCGCCCCAGCTTGCGCAGCGCCAGCCAGTAGAACGGCAGGTTGACCACGAAGAACAGCTTGCCAAAGCCAATGCCCGTAGCGTAGTGCGCCAGAAACGCCAGCCCCGCCGTGCCGCCCGTGAGCAGACCGGCACTGGTGAAGAAGGCCACGCCCACGGAGATCAGCAGCACGCCGGTGAAGATGGCTACGGCGTCTTCGGTGGGGGTGTGGGGGGCAGGTGGTGCGGCGGTGGTCGGGGAAGGTGCCGCAGGGGGCGTGTTGGGCGCAGCAACGGACGAGGGGGTGGGACTGGTCATGGCGAGGGCAGGGCGGGCTAGGGAGTCACTGGGCGGGGCATGGATTGAACCACGCAAGCCGCGTGCCGGGCTTGTCGTGGGTCAAACCGATGGAGTCGTTTGGAAGCGGGGCAAGTCAGGCTCGCGACGGGTGTTGCCGGGCGGTCCATGATGGTCAGCGTCTGCTGGAGTGAGATGCAGCCAAGAACAGCGAAGCCAGCCCGACGCCACGGGCTGGCTTCCATCGGGGCAAGGGTCGGTGGGCCTGGCGCGGCCTTCTTGCCTGATGTACGGGCGATTTTAGGAGAAACAGGGCATGCCGCCCGCCGGCAGCCTTGCGCTACCGCAACGTGGCCGGCCACAGCTGTTTCCCAGGCGCAGCGAGATGGACTCGCCGATGGGGAGCATCGACCCCGCCAGCACTGCGGTCGTCATTAAGCGTTTCGGGGCCGTAACGGCCGAGCAGCACCCAGTCGATCTGCTCAAGGCCTTGCTGGCCGCCTTTGGCTGCCCGGGGACCAATGGGTCGAACGCTGTAGACGGCTGACGTCGGCCTTCCCGCTCGTCCATAAGCCGTGGCTATTCAGCCCGCCCCACCACCGCCGCAATATGCTCCACGAACAAGCGCACCGCCTCCGACGTGTTGTCCTTCGCCCAGATCACGCCCACGGGCCCAAACCGGATCGTCCGGTCCAGCGGCAGGATGCGCATATTGCCCAGGGCCACCTGGTACTCGGCCATGGCCTCCGAGCACACGCCGATGTAGTCGCCCTGGTGCACCAGGGCCTGCAGGGTGGTGATGGCGGCGGTTTCGACCTTGGGCAGCAGCCAGGTGGCGCCGGCGTCGAGCAGGGCGGCGTCGAGCTGCGAGCGGGTGAGCGTGCCCTTGGGCGGCATGATCCAGTGGTCGTGGACCAGGTCGATCAGGCGGACGGGGGCCTTGGCGTCCCAATGGCGGCTGGCGCGGCCCACCACCAGGCAGACGTTGTCGTCGAACAGCTCGCGGTGTTCGAGCCCGTCCTTGTAGGCGCGTGAGTCCAGGGAGCACACCGCTACGTCGAGCTGCTTGTTGTCGATGCCTTCGAGCAATTGGGTCAGCGGGCTTTCGGACACGGTGACCGAGATGTAGGGGTACAGCGCCTGGAACTCCACCAGCGCCTGCGGTATGGCGCGCGCCACGCCGGCCCACACGCTGCCGATATGCAGGCGCGCGGTGCGGCCCTCGGCCAGGGCGCCCAGCTCGGCCTGGGTGCGCGAGATGTCGCCCAGCACGCTGATGGCCAGGCGCTTCATGATGATGCCGGCCGGCGTGAGCTGGATGCGCCGCCCGCGCGTGACCAGCTGCGTGCCCACCAGCTCCTCCAGGTCGGCCAGCCAGTGCGACATGGCCGACTGCGTCATGTGCATGCGCGCGGCGGCCTCGGTCAGGGTGCCGGCATCGTCCAGCACCATGAACGATTCCAGATGCTTCACCTTGAGCCGGCGGGCCCATGCCACTTGGTCGTATGCAGTCATGAGTGAATGCTAATGGATCCATCGCGCGAATTCACTGGTCCCCGGGGCACCTGAGCCGAATAATTGCCGGCATGCAGGCAGCACTTTCACCAAGCTGCCACCTTCCCGCCGCCTACCCCTGGAGATTGCCGATATGAAGAAACCTTTCTGCTTTGCTGCCGCCGCCAAGGCCGTGGCGCTCGCCCTGTCGCTGGCCGCCCTGCCTGCCGCCCAGGCGCAGGACGCCAACTACCCCAGCCGCCCGATCCGCCTGGTCGTCTCGCAGCAGGCGGGCGGCAGCTCCGACACCGTGGCACGGCTGTGGGCCGAGCATGCGGGCAAGGCCATCAATGCCACCATCACCGTGGAGAACAAGCCCGGCGCCGGCGGCATCATTGCCGCGCAGCAGGTGCTCGGCCAGCCGGCCGATGGCTACACGCTGATGTTCGGCGGCGTCTCGCAGATGGTGCTCAACAAGTTCGTCTACAAGCCGCTGCCCTACGATCCAGAAAAGGACTTCGTCGGCGTGGGCATGCTCAGCACCGTGCCCTTCATCCTGGTGGCCAACCCTGCCACGGGCTTCAAGTCGCTCGACGACCTGGTGAAGTACGCCAAGGCCAACCCTGACAAGCTCAACTTCTCGTCCTCGGGCCTGGGCAATTCAACCCAGCTGGCGGTGGAGCTGCTGCAGAAGAAGCTCGGTATCAGCATGGTGCACGTGCCCTTCAAGGGCGAGCCCGACGGGCTCATGGCCACCATCGGCGGGCAGACGCAGGTGATGGCGCCCGTGGGCGGCTCGGCGTTGCCGCACATCAAGAACGGCAAGATCGTGCCCCTGGTGGTGCTGGCCCCCTCGCGCCTGCCCGAGCTGCCCGACGTGCCTGCCGCCAACGAGCTGGGCGTGAAGGACTTCGACACCATGGGCTGGAGCGGCATTGTCGCCAAGGCCGGCACGCCGCCCGCCATCATCGCCAAACTGCACGAGGGCACGCGCGCCTTCCATGCCAGCCCCGAGGTGCAGGCCAAGCTCAAGGGCATGAACGCCATCTCCATGGCCGGCCCTGCCAGCCAACTGATGGACGTGGCGCGCCGCGACACCAAGGCCTGGGGCCCGACGCTCGAAGCGCTGAACCTCAATCCCAAGTAAATCCGGCTGCCCTTCGCGGCGGTCACCATCCATGGTGGCCGCCGCGCAGCCGCTTTCCTCTGTTTCATTCTTTCCCGAGTCTCCCGATGAAAAAACAAGCAATGGTGTCCTGCCCGCAGCCCGAGGCGGCGGAGTCCGGCATCGAGATCCTGCGCGCCGGCGGCAATGCGGTCGATGCCGCCGTGGCCATCGCGCTGTCGCAGACCGTGGTGGACCCGCTGATGTGCGGCATCGCGGGCTTTGGCACGGCGGCGGTGTTCCTGCCGGGCAAGGCGGGCAAGGAGGCGCATGAGTACTTCGACTTCCACGCCCCCGCGCCGCTGGCCGCGCGCGAGGACATGTGGGCCGATCTGCTTGAAGGCGAAACCAAGGACGGCTTCGGCTTCATCCTCAAGGGCCGGGTCAACGACATCGGCGCGCAGTCCATCGGCACGCCGGCCACGCTCAAGGGCCTGGCGGCCATGCACAGCGCGCACGGCCGCCTGCCGTGGAAGGAGGTGGTGGCGCCCGCCATCGCCTGGGCGCGCGATGGCTACTTCGTGCGCCCCGGCATGTACTCCTTCTGGATCGACCAGACCCTGGCCGGCCGCGCCAGCAACATGGACCGCCTGCACCACAGCGACGAGGGCCGCGCCCTGTACTGCCGCGCCGACGGCAGCGCCAAACCCATCGGCACGCCCATCGTGAACGAGAACTTCGCCCAGGTGCTGGCCCAGGTGGCCGAAGAGGGCATCGCCCCGTTCTACGAAGGCGAGCTGGCCCGGCGCATGGTGGAGCACGTGCAGTCGCTGGGCGGCCTGCTGAGCATGGACGACCTGAAGCGCTACGAAGTGCGCCGCACTGCACCGCTGGTGGGCCGCTACCGCGACCGCGTGGTCACCACCAACCAGCCACCGGGCGGCGGTGCCATGTTGCTGCAGATGCTGACCATCCTCGAAGAGTTCGCCCTGGGCGACCTCGAACACAACAGCCCCGAGTACCTGCGCATCCTGAGCGAGGTGATGAAGCGGGCCACCACCGACAAGGACCGCCACATCGGCGACCCGGCCTTCGTCGAGGTGCCGCTGGACCAGCTGCTGTCGAAGGAGAATGCAGCCCGCGTGGCCGCCGACATCCGCGCCGGCAAGCGCCACAGCGTGGAGCGCGTGAACCTGGGCGCCCCGGTGCCCAAGGACACCACCCACATCAGCGTGGTCGATGGCGAAGGCGGCTGCGTGTCGATGACGCATTCGCTGGCCATGCCCTCGGGCGTGATCACGCCGGGCATGGGCTTCTTCTACAACGGCTGCATGGGCGTGTTCGACCCGCGCCCGGGCCGGGCCGGCAGCATCCAGCCGGGCAAGAGCCGCTTCACCTCGTCGTGCCCGAGCATCGTCTTCAAGGACGGCAAGCCCGAGATCGTGCTGGGCGCCCCCGGCGGCACGCAGATCGCCATGGGCGTGCTGCAGGTGCTGCTCAACCTCATCGACCACGGCATGGGCATGCAGGAGGCAGTGTCGGCCCCGCGCTTTTCGTCCACCAGCAACTCCATCGACGTGTGCAACCGCATCCCGCGCTACGTGGCGCGCGAACTGCAGGCCCAGGGCTACGAGGTGCTGCGCAACCCGTACAACTACACCATCGGCTGGGTGCACGGCGTGCAGATCGGGGCCGACGGTGCGTTGCATGGCGGCGCCGATCCGGGGCGTGATGGGGTCGTGTACGGCACTGCGATTGCGTGACAACCCAGGGCACCAGGCCTTCTCCTACAAGGCCGTCAGTGCGTGGCTGACAGGGGGGCTTGGGGCGGGCACGGACAGTGGGGTGCATGCGCCTTCCGTCCTCTGCCAGCACCCGACTGCCTTGCCCGCTGGCGCGGCGGGAGTGCTTGCGGCGCCTATTGGAGCCCGGCCAGGTAGGCGGCGATGTGCCGCGCGTCGGCAGGGCTCAGGCCCATGGCCGGCATGGCCGTGCCGGGCTTCACGGCTTGCGGCTCGCGCAGCCAGCGCTCCAGGTTGTCGGGGGTGTGCGGCAGCACGCCTGCGATGTTGCTGCGCAATGCAAAGCCTGCGAGCGAGGGGCCCACATGCGTCTCGGGCCCGGTCACGCCAGGAATCCTGTGGCAGGCGTTGCAGGCATGCTGGTACAGGGCCTGGCGGCCCAGCACAGCATTGCCCGTGGCGGGCGGCGCAGCGGCCATGCGCGCCGCGCCGCAGGTTGCAATCGTGCCCGCGCTGCGCGCGCCGTCCACCTGCTCCAGCGTGATGGCCTGGAAGGCGGCCACATCCAGGTCGGGCAGGCGCTGCAAAAAGGCCACGGTGGACCACAGCTCCTCTTCATCGAGCCGGTGCTCCCAGGCGGGCATGCCGCTCATGCGGATGCCGTGGCGGGTCAGCCAGTACATCTCCTTGGTGCTCCAGCGCCGCGCCGCATCCACCAGCGGGCCGGGCACGGGCTGCATGCTCTTGCCGATGTCGCCCTGCGCCACGCCGGGGCCGCCGTGGCACTGCAGGCACTGGTCGCGGTAGCAGCCCGCGCCGCGCAGCACCATGGTCTCGGTGAAGGGCGGCGGTTCGTCCACGCTGCTGCGCGCACGCAGCTTCACCGACTGGTGCATGGCGCTTTCGAGCAACTGGTACACGGGCTTGAAGTGCTGCTCGCTCGCGGCCACGTTGTACAGGCCCAGGTAGACCGTGGCGAGGCCGGCTGCGGCGGCCAGCACCGCCACGCCGAGCAGCGTGGCGAAGAGGGTGGCGTAGACGGTCCGTCGTCGGTGGGGCATCGGATCATTATGTGGTTGTGCCATGCGCAGGGCTGTAGGACGTGGGGATGCACATGAGGCGCATGCTGTACATCCTGGCTTGTGCATTGGCATGGCCCGTGGCGGCCCTGGGCGGTGCTGATGCGCCGTCCACCGGCCGGGCCCTGGGCGATGCGCGGCGCGGCGCCCTGCTGATCGCGCAGTACCAGTGCGGCGCCTGCCATGCCATCCCGGGCATCGCCAGCGCGCGTGGCACCGACGGCCCGCCGCTCGCGGCCTATGGCCTGCGCAGCTACATTGCGGGCCGCGTGCCCAACCGGCCCGACCTGCTGGCGCGCTGGATCGCGCAGCCCTCGGCCCTGGTGCCATCGACCACCATGCCCGACATGGGCGTGCCCGAGCAGGACGCGCGCGACATGGCGGCCTGGTTGAGCGAGCAGCGCTGAGGCATGGCATGACCGTTGCATCCACCCTGGTCCCCGTGCTGTCGCCCGCCGGCCCGGCCGCGCAGGCCATTGCCGAGGTCAGCTGGGTGCTGATCATCGGTGCCACGCTGCTCTTCGTGGGCACCATGGCGCTGCTGGCCTGGGCGCTGTTTCGCAAACGGCGCGGGGGCGAGGTACGGTCCTTGTGGTGGCTGGCCGGCGGCGGGCTGGTGTTGCCGCTGGTGGTGCTGACCGCCTTGTTCTTCTACAGCCTGCACCGCGCCCCGCCCTGGAAGGCCGTGCCGCCGGCCGATGCGCTGGTCATCTCCGTCACGGGCCGCATGTGGTGGTGGGAGATCCGCTACCGCGACCCGGTGAGCGGCGCCACCATTGCCACTGCCAACGAGCTGCGCATGCCCGTGGGGCGGCCGGTGTACCTGGGATTGTCGAGCGCGGAGGTGATCCACAGCCTGTGGATCCCGGAGCTCGGGGGCAAGATGGACATGGTGCCGGGGCGGGTGAACCATTTGTTGCTGCAGGCGTCGCGGGCGGGGGTGTACCGGGGGCAGTGTGCTGAATTTTGTGGGGAGGCGCATGCGCGGATGGCCTTGCATGCGGTGGCGATGGAGGCTGGGGAGTTCGATGCGTGGCTGGCGGGGCAGGCCGCTCCTGCTGTGGTCTCTTCATCATTGGCGCCTGGTTTGCAGGCGGGTAGGGCGGTGTTCGATGCGCAGAAATGTGCTGTGTGCCATACCGTGCGGGGGGTGGCGCAGGGGTCGAAGCTGGGGCCGGATCTGACGCATGTGGGGAGTCGGTTGTTCATTGCTTCGGGGACTTTGAGGAATGGGCCTTTGGAGATGAAGCGGTGGTTGGCGCAGGTGCATGAGGTCAAGCCGGGGGCGCGGATGCCTTCTTATGCGCGCTTGTCGGAGGGGGATCTGGATGCGTTGGTGCAGTGGTTGGGGGCGTTGAAATGATGTGCTGGCGTTCGTCTGTTCGTGGTGGTGCCTGTTCTTGTTTTGAGGGTGGAGGCCGGGTCTCGGCCCGGCGGCCGAGGTACCTTTCTTTGAGTCGCCAAAGAAAGGTACCCCAAAGAAAGGCGACCCCGCTGCCCGTGTCCCCACTCGCCCGGTGGGCGAGTGGGGCAGCCTGCGATGCTCGGTCCTGGGGTGACGCCGAAGAACTCCCTGCGCTGCCTCTGCGAGGCAGCTCCGGTCAAACAGCTTCGGCGAGCCAGATGACGAGGCGCGTGTCCTTCGGCACGCGCTCACCCCAGGCCCTGCGCTTCTCGGCACGGTCAGAAGGGGGTGGGAGCGGGCTCCATACGGGCCATTGCTTCGCTCGGCCTGTGGTCCTTCGCTGCGCTCGGCTCGCAAGGGCGGCTGCGCCGCCCGTCGGCAGCGCGCACCGCGCGCGTCCCCGACCCCAGGCGCAGCTGCGCAGCAGCAGCCGTCAGGTACCCGGTCCCCACCCCTGCTGGCTGCGCCGAGAAGCGCAGGGCCTGGGGTGGGTGCGTGTGCCGCAGGACACACGCACTTCGTGCTCTAGCTCGTCGCGGATGTTTGAGCGGAGTTCGAAGAACGCAGCGAGTTCCGCGACGCCACCCCAGGCCCGAGCATCGCAGGTTGCCCCCATCGCCCGACAAGGCGATGGGGGACGCAGACTGGGGGTCGCCTTCTCTTTGGTGACTTTCTCTTGGCGACGCAAGAGAAAGTTACTGCGCCGCCGGGCGCACATCCCGGCTCCCGCCCTCAACCAAGGCACAACGCAACCACAGACAAACGGCCATAGCACCAGTCAACAACGGGGCGCAACATGACACAAGCACCCCCACCCCTCAACCCCTCGCCCCGCCCCGCCGGCGAACGCGAGGCCCTCGAACGCGCCTGGCAACCCCCGTCCGGCTGGCGCCTCCTCTCCGCAGTCAACAACACCCAGGTCGGCCTGTTCTACATCGGCACCGCGCTGCTCTTCTTCGTCCTCGCCGGCGTGCTCGGCCTGATCATGCGCGCCCAGCTGGCCGTGCCCCAGGCCGACCTGGTATCGGCCGCCACCTACAACCAGATCTTCACCATGCACGGCACGGTGATGATGTTCCTCTTCGCCGTGCCCGTGGTCGAAGCCATGGCCGTGTACCTGCTGCCCGGCATGCTCGGCACGCGCGACATGCCGTTCCCGCGCCTGTCGGCCTATGGCTTCTGGGCCTATGCCATCGGCGGCATCGTGTTCTTTGGCACCATCTTCTTTGGGGCTTCGCCCGACGGCGGCTGGTTCATGTACCCGCCGCTCACGGGCAAGGAGCATTCGCCCGGGGTGGGAGCCGATTGGTGGCTGCTGGGCATCGGCTTCATCGAGATATCGGCCATCGCCGGGGCCATCGAGATCATCATCGGCATCCTCTTCACGCGCGCGCCGGGCATGACGCTCGCGCGCATGCCCATCTATGCCTGGGCCATGCTGGTCACGGCGCTGATGATCGTGTTCGCGTTTCCGGCCATCATCGCCGGCACGCTGCTGCTGGAGATGGAGCGCGCGTTCGACTGGCCCTTCTTCATCCCCGCGCGCGGGGGCGATCCGGTGCTGTGGCAGCACCTGTTCTGGTTCTTCGGCCACCCCGAGGTGTACATCATCTTTCTGCCCGCCGCGGGCATGGTGTCGATGATGGTGCCCGCGCTGGCGCGCACGCCCATCGTGGGCTACCGCTGGGTGGTGGCCGCGCTGCTGGGCGTGGGGCTGCTCAGCTTTGCGCTGTGGGTGCACCACATGTTCACCGCCGGGCTGGGCTCGTTCACCATGCACCTGGTGTCGGCCGCGAGCTTCGCCGTGGCCGTGCCCAGTGCGGTGCAGGTGTTCTCGTGGATCGCCACCTTCTGGCGCGGGCGTGTCGAGGCCAATGCACCCACGCTGTTCCTCGTGGGCTTTCATGCCATCTTCGTGCTGGGCGGGCTCACCGGCATCATGGTGGCGGTGCTGCCGTTCGACTGGCAGGTGCACGACACGTACTTCATCGTGGCGCACCTGCACTATGTGCTGATCGGGGGCATGGTGTTCCCGGTGTTCGCGGGGCTGTACTACTGGCTGCCGCTGGTCGCCCAGGGCCACCGCATGTCCGAGCGGCTGGGGCGCTGGGTGTTCGGGCTCATGTTCGGGGGCTTCAACCTGGCCTTCTTTCCCATGCACATCGCCGGGCTCATGGGCATGCCGCGCCGGGTGTACACCTACGACGCGGGCCTGGGCTGGGAGTGGCCCAACCTGCTGTCCAGCATCGGGGCCTTCGTCTTCGCGCTCGGGGTGGTGCTGTGCTTCGGCGACCTGGTACGCGCCTTCCTGCGCGGCAAAGGGCCGCCCGCCAACCCCTGGAACGCCCCCACGCTGGAATGGGCCTCGGGCGGCGAGTACGGGCTGCGCAGCATCCCGCCCGTCAGCTCGCGCGAGCCGCTGTGGCAGCACCCGGGCCTGCGCGAAGCGGCGGAGCAGGGCGCCTACTGGCTGCCGCGCACCGTCTTCGGCGGGCGCGAGTCGCTGGTCACCAGCGCTGTGCACGCCACGCCGCGCCAGCTGCTGCTGCTGCCGGGCGACGGCTGGTCGCCCTTCATCGCGGCGGCGGGCACGGCCGGGTTCTTCCTGCTGCTCACGGTCTCGATGGTGGTGCCGGCCGTGCTGTGCGGCGTGATCGCCCTGGTGGCCATGGTGGTCTGGCTCTGGCAGTCCGACCGGGCCGTGCCTGCGGCAACGGCCGAGGTGGTGGCCGGCGTCTTCCTGCCCACGCGCCTGGTGGGCCGGCAGTCGCACTCGTGGTGGGCGGTGGTGGTGCTGCTGTGCGTCGATGCCAGCGTGTTCGCATCGGCCACCTTTGCGCACCTGCATGTCTCCATGGCGGCCGATGTCTGCCCGCCACCGGGCGCGGCCCTGCCGCAGGTGGCGTGGCCGGCATCGTCGGCGGCGCTGTGGCTGCTGGGCTCGGGGCTGCTGTGGGCGGCCCAGCGGTCCTTCGCCCAGGCTTCATCCGCGCAGTTCTGGCTGCGCGTGGCCACGGTGCTGGCCACGGCCTGCGCCTGCGGGGCCATGGCGCTCGAATTCATGGGCCACCTGCAGGCCGGCCTGAGCCCGCGCGCCGATGCCTGGAGCGCCACCGTCGCCGCGCTGCTGGGCTGGCAGGCGATGCACGTGGGCATTCTGCTCATCATGGGGGCCTACCTGCTGGCCCGCTCGCTGGCCGGGCACCTGCAGCAGGGCGCCCGCGCCACGCTCGACAACACCGTGCTGTTCTGGCACTACGTGACGGTGCAGGGCATCGTGGGGGCGCTGGTGGTGCAGGTGCTCCCATCGCTGATGTGACCGGTGCCACGCAGGGGTGGCCGCTTCGCCGGCTTCCCACGCGCGCACGGGGTGCTGTCTGGCAGCCCGCAGCGGGGCGGGTCTCCATGCTGGGCGCATGAGTGCATCCCGAACTGCTGACATGGCTGCTGCCGCTACCGATGGAGGGGCTGCTGCGTCCTCCAGCCCCGACACCCTCGGCGAGATCCTCGATGAATTCGACGGCTTGGCGCAGACCCACGGGCGTGTGACGGTGGCCGACATGGTCGACGCCATGGGCCCGCGCAGCTACGGGCCGTTTCTGCTGGTGCCAGCGCTGGTCGAGATATCGCCCCTGGGCGGTGTGCCGGGCACGGCCACGGCCCTGGCTGCCGTGGTAGTGCTGTTCGCCGTGCAGATGCTCAGCGGCCGCAAGCGCCTGTGGATGCCCGGGTGGGTGGCGCGGCGCGGGGTGGCCGCGGCCAGGATGAAGCGTATGGTCGCTGGTGCGCGACCCATGGCCGCGCGCATGGACCGCTGGTTCCATGGCCGGCTGCGCTGGCTGACCTCGGGCCTGGGGATTCGCCTGGCGGCATTGGCCTGCATCGCGCTGGCCTGCATGGTGCCGCCGCTGGAGATGATTCCGTTCGCCGCCTCGGCCCCCATGGGGGCTATCGCACTCATTGGCCTGGCCCTGTTGGTGCGTGATGGCGCGCTGATGGTGGTGGCCTCATTGCTGGCCTGCGGCGCGGCAGGGCTGCTGGTCACGCACCTGCTATGAAAGGTGCCGCTGAGCGCGCCTTTGCTCGGGCGGCCTGCCCAGTGCCAGAAACTCCCGCAGGCTGCCCACGCCCAGCTTGGCGAAAATGCGCTCCTTGTAGGTGACGATGGTTGCTGGCGACAGGTCCATCGTGCGGCCTATTTCCTTGGCGGTGCATCCGTCCATCAGCAACTGCGCAGTGGAGCGCTCGCGCGGAGACAGCGTGCTCCACGGATCGCGCTCCTCCTCCTCTTCCTCTTCCTCTTCGGGAAACGCCAGCTCGTCGTGCCGGCAGGCCAGGCCCATGAGCGTGCTGCCGTACTGGCCGAGCAGCGTGGAGGCCCGCCCCATGTCGAGCGGCACCCGCGAAAAATAGAAGTTCAGGTAGCAGCTGCGGTCGCCCCACTGGCCCAGCAACGAGACCTTGCCGGTGAACCCCGGCTCGTCGAACAGCACGCGCCGGTACTCGGTATCCCCGATGCTCGTGGGCGACATGCGCAAAAGCCGCAGGTCAGGCCCCTGGCCAGGGGCCTCCGGGGCGTTGTCGCGCACCAGCGGATAGTTGGGGTCGCGCTGGTACAGGTGCTTGACGTAGATGTCGGTGGTGGAGTCGATCAGACGCTGGTCGCACACACTGGCCGCCGCCGCATGGCGGATGCGGCCCTGGTGGTCGTAGCTCAGGTGGCTGAAATGGTCGGCGCCGAGCACGGTGTGGATGCCTTGCAGCAGGCGGGCGTGGAAACCGGGCCTGCCGATGTCCGCCACGCAATGCCCCAGCCAGGCATCGCGCGTCGACAGCGCGGGTATGCAATCCATGGTGTTGTTGTCTCCTGTGCGCTCTGCCTTGCGTGGGGGTACGCAGGCGCGCTTTCCTGAAATGATGCCACAGACCCTGGGCGCACGCATGTCCCCTTGCGAGGGGACAGACAGGGGACACGATGCTTTCCAGAATGGCAGCTCAGTCAACGCCGAGATGCCATGCACGTCCTGCCCCGCTACCCCTACCGCCGCCCGCCCGAACTGGACGGGAACCCCCAGGATTCCCGCCCCGCCGTGGTCATCGGCGGGGGGCTGACCGGCCTGTCGCTGGCGCTCGACCTGGCGCGCCGCGGCGTGCCCGTGCTGGTGCTCGACGACGACGACACCGTGGGCGTGCGCGGCCTGGCATCGCGCGGCATGTGCTGGGCGCAGCGCACGCTGGACATCTTCGAGCGCCTGGGCGTCGCCGGGCGCATCACCGCCAAGGGCGTCGCCTGGAACGTGGCGCGCGTGCTCGCCAAGGACCAGCCGGTCACCTCCTACACCTTGCAGGACCAGCCCGACCTGCGCCACAACGGCTTTGCCAACCTGCAGCAGTACTACGTGGAGCAGTACCTGGTCGAGGCGCTGCAGGCCGAGCCGCTGGCCGAGCTGCGCTGGCTGAACAAGGTCGGGCACATCGCACAGCACCCGGGCGGAGTGCGCCTCACCGTGGGCACCCCCGATGGGCCCTATGCACTGGATGCGCAGTGGGCCGTGGCCTGCGACGGGGCCTCCAGCCCCTGCCGCGCCGCGCTGGGCCTGGAGCCCGTGGTGCATGACCGTACCGAAGACCGCTGGATCATCATCGACATCACGGCGCCCGGCTGCGGCTGGGCCCAGGAGCGCTGGACCTGGCTGGACGCATCGGCCAATGGCGGGCGCGCGGTCTGGCGCCACAAGATGGCCGACGACACCTGGCGGCTGGATTTCCAGCTGCGCGATGACGAGGATGCGGTGCAGGCCGCCACGCCCGAGGCCATGCGCCGCCGCGTGCAGGCACTGTTCGGCGAGGCACTGGCGTTCGAGATCGCCTGGTCCGGGGTCTGGGCCTACCGGCACGAATGCCTCGACCATCTGCGCAGCGGTCGCGTGCTGTTTGCCGGTGATGCCGCCCATCTGGTCGCGCCCTTCGGCGCGCGCGGTGGCAATGGTGGCGTGCAGGACGCGGACAACCTGGCCTGGAAGCTGGCCCTTGTGCTGAACCAGGGCGCCGACGAGGCGCTGCTGGACACCTATTCCACCGAGCGCAAGCAGGGCGCCTTCGAGAACATCCGCCAGGCACGGCGGTCTTCGCGCTTCGTGCATCCGCAAGGCCATGCATCGGCCCGGCTCTGGCGTGACGCCATCATCGCCATGGCGCCGGACTGTGCCTGGGCGGCCCGCTGCATCAACACCGGCAGGCTGTCGGCCCCCTGCCGCTACACCGATTCGCCGCTGCTCGCAGGCGGCGCAGGGGAGGGCGATGCGCTGCCCGACGTGCGGCTGGCCGAGACGAGCAGCCTGCACCAGTTGCTGGGCCCCTGGTTCACCCTGCTGGTGTTTGGCGACCAACTGCCGCCTGCACTCACCGCCGTGAGTCACCCGCTGCTGACCGTGGCCTTTCTCGCCCCGGCCTGCGATGCACAGGCCCGCGCAGCGCTGCTGCGCCAGCTCGGGGTGGGGGCGGACAGCGGCGAGGCCTGGCTCATCCGGCCCGACCAGCATGTCGCCACGCGCCTGGCACACCAACAACCCGCGCTGGTGCCGGCCCTGCTGGCCGCTGCCCTCGCGCCCCTTCCCACCGACTCACCACCCACCCCTGTCCATGACCTGCACGCAACAACAGCTTGACGACGTACTGGAGTCCCTGATCGCGCTGACCGACGCCGCCACCCCCGCCGTGCAGAGCGACCTGCTCGCCCGCCTGGTGCTGGCGCTCGCGGCCGAAGTGGACGACGCCACGCGGCTGCAGGCCGCCATCGCCAGCGTGGCCCGCTCCGCTGGCCGCAGCCTGCAACCAGCACTGCCCTGAATCCCCCCTTGAATTGAAAGAAAGCATGAGCCATTCCACCGCATTCGCATCGCAGGCCGACCTGGCCGAGAAGACCACCAGCTTCACCCAGCTGTCCGCCAACGCCTGGGCCTACACCGCCGAGGGCGACCCCAACTCCGGCGTGATCATCGGCGACGACAGCGTGATGGTCATCGACGCCACCGCCACCCCCGTGATGGCCGCCGCCCTGGTGCGCCGCATCCGCGAGGTGAGCAACCTGCCCATCCGCCACGTGGTGCTCACCCACTACCACGCCGTGCGCGTGCTCGGCGCTGCGGGCTTCGTGCCCGAGGGCGCGGTCAACGTCATCGCCAGCCGGGCGACGCGTGACCTCATCGTCGAGCGCGGGGCCGAGGACATGGCCTCGGAGATCGGCCGCTTTCCGCGGCTGTTCCAGGCCCAGGAGAGTATTCCCGGCCTGACCTGGCCGACCATGGTGTTCGACCAGGAGCTGACCATGCACCTGGGCAGCCTGGAGGTGCGCCTGCTGCACCTCGGGGCCGGCCACACCAGCGGCGACTCCATCGTCTGGATTCCGTCACAGGGCATCGTCTTCTCGGGCGACCTGGTGGAGTTCAATGCCGGCGTCTACACCGGCGATGCACATTTGGCGGCCTGGCCTGCCACGCTGGACCGGCTGGCTGCCTTGAAGCCGCAGCAGCTCGTGCCCGGCCGCGGCCCGGCGCTGCGCACGGCGGCCGACAGCCTGGGCGCCATCGAGTACACGCGCGGCTGGGTGCAGACCCTGCTGCAGTGCGCGCGCGACGGCGTGGCCGCCGGCCACACGCTGCAGCAGGTCTATGCCGACACGCGGCGCGTGATGGACCCCGTGTTCGGCCACGTGTTCATCTACGAGCACTGCATTCCCTTTGACGTGTCGCGCGCCTATGACGAAGCGCAGGGCATCGCCAACCCGCGGATCTGGACCGATGTGCGCGACCGCGAGATGTGGGCCGCCATTCAGCCCTGAACCCCACGACACCTCCGACCGACACCTCCCCATGAAACTCGCCACCCTCCGAAACCACCGGCGCGACGGACAGCTTGTCGTCGTCAGCCGCGACCTGCAGCGCATGCGGGCTCTTTCTGAATGCCCCACCTTGCAGGACGCGCTCGACCAATGGGACCGCATGCACCCCGCACTGCAACGGGTCGCCGACGAACTGGAGGCCCGCCAGGGCGCCTTCGAAGCATTCAACCCCGAGGCCTGCGCGGCGCCGCTGCCGCGCGCCTACCAGTGGCTCGATGCATCGGCCTACCTGAACCATGTGGAGCTGGTGCGGCGCGCGCGCGGCGCCGACACGCCTGATGAACTGCGCCGCGACCCGCTGATGTACCAGGGCGGGTCCGACGATTTCCTGGGCGCGCACGACCCCATCGAAGCCGCCGACGAGGCCTTTGGCATCGACCTGGAGGCCGAGGTGGTCGTGATCACCGGTGACGTGCCGCTGGGCTGCAGCGCAGAAGCCGCGCTCGGCGCGGTGCGCCTGGTCGGCCTGGCCAACGATGTCACGCTGCGCCACCTGGTCCCGCCCGAGATCGCCAAGGGCTTCGGCTTTCTGCAGTCCAAGCCGGCCACGGCCCTGTCCCCGGTGTTCGCCACGCCCGATGAGCTGGGCCCGCACTGGCGCGGCGGCAAGCTGCACCTGCCGCTGGTGTCCATGCTCAACGGCGAGCGCCTGGGCGCGCCCAATGCCGGCGTGGACATGGATTTCGACTTCGGCCGGCTGATCGCGCATGCCGCGCGCACGCGCCGGCTCGTGGCGGGCACCATCGTCGGCAGCGGCACGGTGTCCAACCGCGACCCGGCTGCGGGCGTGAGCTGCCTGGCCGAGCGCCGGGTGCGCGAGCAGCTGGGCGGTGCGTCCACGCTCACCCCCTTTCTGCGCAACGGCGACCAAGTGCGCATCGAGATGCGCGACCCGGATGGGCACAGCCTGTTCGGCGCCATCGCGCAGACCGTGCGCATCGGCGGGGTGCCTGCATGAGCACGCCGGCGCCGCTGCGCCTGCACACCTACTTTCGCAGCTCTGCGGCCTTTCGCGTGCGCATCGCGCTGGAACTCAAGGGTCTGGCCTGGGAGCCCGTGCCTTGGCAACTGGCGGCCGGCGAGCACTGCGGCGAGGCCTACCGCGAGATCGCGAGCTTCGGCCTGGTGCCGCTGCTCGAGATCGACGGGCTGCGGCTGCAGCAGTCGCAGCCCATCATCGAATACCTCGATGCGCGGTTCGCGGCCGTGCCGCTGCTGCCCGCCGACGAGCCCGGCAAGGCGCGCGCCCGCGCGCTGGCCCAGCTCGTGGCCTGCGAGATCCACCCGCTGAACAACCTGCGCGTCCTGAAGTACCTGCGTGGCCCGCTCGGCCTGCCCGAAGCTGAGGTCAACACCTGGTACCGCCACTGGTGTGCCGAGGGCCTGGCCCGCATGGAGGCCGAGCTGCAGGGCGTGCCCACGGTCGGCGACTACGCGCTGGGCGCCTCGCCTTCCATCGTCGACTGCTTTCTGGTGCCGCAGCTGTTCAATGCGCGGCGCTTCGAGACCGACCTGCGTCCCTACGGCCGCGTACGGCACATCGAAGCGGCCTGCATGGAGCTGCCCGCATTCCAACGCGCCCAACCCGCCAGCCAGGCGGATGCCCACTGAACCACCACCGATGGAGAACCTGATGATGAAACCAAACCCCGTGCTTTCGATGCCCGCGCGACGCGCCTTGCTGGCGAGTGCCTGCCTCTTGCCCCTGTCCCGGCTGGCCGGCGCCAACGGCGCGGACAACCGACCCATCGAGTGGGTGGTCGGCTATGCCGCCGGGGGCGGCTCCGACGTGGTGGCCCGGCTCATCGCCGAACCCATGGGAAAGACGCTGGGGCAGGCCATCGTCATCGTCAACAAGCCTGGCGCGGCGACCAACATCGCGGCCGACTACGTGGCGCGCTCGCGGGAGCGGGGCCGCACCCTGTTCAGCGGCGATTTCGCGACCCTGGCCGCCAACCCTGCGCTCTTCGACAAGCTCAGCTACGACGCCGCCCGGGACTTGGCGCCGGTCGGCATGATCGCGCGCTTTCCCCTGATCCTCGTGGTGGCGCCCGGCGTGCCGGCCAGCAACTTCAAGGAGTTCCTCGCCTGGGCCAAGGCCCGCCTGCAGGGCGTGACCTATGCCTCGCCCGGTGCCGGCACGGCCCACCACCTGGCCACCGAGCTGCTGCGCGAGCGCACGGGCCTGAACCTCGTGCATGTGCCCTACCGCGGCGCAGCGCCGGCGGTGCAGGACCTGCTGGGCAACCAGGTGGATTGCATGCTCATCGACTCGGCCAGCGGGCTGCCGCACATCGCGGGCGGCAAGCTGCGGGCGCTGGGCGTCACCACCGGGGGGCGCACGCGCGTGCTGCCCCAGTTGCAGACACTGGCGGAGCAGGGGCTGGCCGGCTTCGACGCCTATTCGTGGCAGGGCCTCACGGTGCCCACGGCCACCTTGCCCGAGGACGTGAAGCGCTTCAACGCCGCCCTGGTCGCCGCGCTCCAGTCCGAGGCCGTGCAGGGCAAGCTGCTGGCGATGGGCGTGGAGCCCACGCCGGGCACCCCGCAGCAGATGGCCGCCTACGTGGGCACCGAGCGCGAGCGCTGGGGCAAGCTGATCCGCGAGCGCGGCATCAAGGTCGATTGAGGTGCCCGTGACCACCACCACGATCCAATACGACGATCTCGTCGAGTCCGTTGCTGCTGCGCTGCAGTACATCTCCTACTACCACCCCAGCGACTACATCGCCCACCTGGCGCGCGCCTACGAGCGCGAGCAGAGCGCCGCGGCCAAGGACGCCATCGCCCAGATCCTGACCAACAGCAAGATGAGCGCCACCGGCCAGCGCCCGATCTGCCAGGACACCGGCATCGTCAACGTGTTCTTGAAGGTGGGCATGGACGTGCGCTGGGAAGGCTTTCCCGGCGGCCTGGAAGACGCCATCAACGAAGGCGTGCGCCGTGGCTACAACCACCCCGACAACACCCTGCGCGCCAGCGTGGTGGCCGACCCCGAGTTCGACCGCAAGAACACCAAGGACAACACGCCTGCGGTGATCTTCGCGCAGATCGTGCCCGGCAACACGGTGGACATCACCGTCGCGGCCAAGGGCGGCGGCAGCGAGAACAAGAGCAAGATGATCATGCTCAACCCCGGCGACAGCGTGATCGACTGGGTGCTCAAGACCGTGCCCACCATGGGCGCCGGCTGGTGCCCGCCGGGCATGCTCGGGATCGGCATCGGCGGCACGGCAGAAAAAGCAGTGCTGCTGGCCAAGGAAAGCCTGATGGACGACCTCGATATGTACGAGCTGCAGGCCAAGTCCTCGCGCGGCGACAAACTCGACAAGGTCGAGGAGATGCGCCTGGAGCTGTACCACCGGGTCAACGCCCTGGGCATTGGCGCGCAAGGCCTGGGCGGGCTGACCACGGTGCTGGACGTGAAGATCAAGATGTACCCCACGCACGCGGCCAGCAAGCCCGTGGCCATGATCCCCAACTGCGCGGCCACGCGCCACGCGCACTTCGTGATGGACGGCTCGGGCCCGGTGTACATGACCCCGCCCTCGCTGGACCTGTGGCCCAACGTGAACTGGGCGCCCGACTACAACAAGAGCAGGAAGGTCAACCTCGACACCCTGACCAAGGAAGAAGTGGCCAGCTGGAAGCCCGGCGATACCCTGCTGCTCAACGGCAAGATGCTTACCGGCCGCGACGCCGCGCACAAGCGCATCAAGGACATGCTGGCCCGGGGCGAAAAGCTGCCCGTGGACTTCACCAACCGCGTGATCTACTACGTGGGCCCGGTGGACCCGGTGCGCGACGAGGCCGTGGGCCCGGCCGGCCCGACCACCGCCACGCGCATGGACGGCTTTACCGAGATGATGCTGGCCGAGACCGGCCTGATCGCCATGATCGGCAAGTCCGAGCGCGGCCCTGTGGCCATCGAGGCGATCAAGAAGCACCAGAGCGCCTACCTGATGGCCGTGGGC
This sequence comes from Acidovorax sp., assembly GCF_034519795.1. Lineage (GTDB taxonomy): Bacteria > Pseudomonadota > Gammaproteobacteria > Burkholderiales > Burkholderiaceae_C > Acidovorax. The sequence goes on along the minus strand of NZ_JAXHOB010000012.1, from coordinate 457,583 downwards.
GGCGCTGCCTACCTGGTGAGCAAGGCCATCAAGACCGCCAAGGTGCTGGGCTTTGCCGACCTGGGGATGGAAGCCATCTACGAGTTCGACGTGGTGGACATGCCGGTGACGGTGGCGGTGGATGCGGGGGGCACCAGCGCGCACATCACCGGGCCGGCGGAGTGGAAAAAGCGCATTGCGAAGGTGGCACGAAAGACAATCACGCTGGAGAGCGTCTGAGAACGCTCCAGGCCACAAGGAGATGACGATGTTCGATGAACGAGATTTGGCTGCTGCCCGCCCTGCAGGCATGGAGCCCGAGGAGTGGCGCCTGCGCGTGCAACTGGCGGCGTGTTACCGCGTGTTCCACGCCCGGGGGTGGAGCGAGGAGATCTTCAACCACATCACGGTGCGCGTGCCCGGGCCGGCGGCGCACTTCCTGATCAACCCGTTCGGGCTGCACTACGGCGAGGTGACGGCGAACAACCTGCAAAAGATCGACCTGCAGGGCCACCCGGTGGGGGCAAGGGACTACCCCGTCAACCGCGCCGGCTTCGTGATCCACAGCGCGATCCACGCAGCACGCGGGGACGCGCATTGCATCCTGCACACCCACCATACGGCGGGCGTGGCGGTGTCGTGCAAGGAGGAGGGCCTCAAGTTCAACAACTTCTATTCGGCCTTCCTGAGCGGCAACGTGGCCTACCACGCCTTCGAGGGCATCACCGTGCACCCGGGCGAGCAGGACCGCCTGGTGCAGAGCCTGGGCGCCAGCAACTGCCTGATCCTGCGCAACCATGGTCTGCTGGTGACGGGCCGGAGCCTGCCCGAGGCCTTCTACTTCAACTATGTGCTGCAGCGCGCCTGCGAGGTGCAGGTGCTGGCCGATTCCATGGCTGGCGCCAACACCCCCATCGCGCCCCAGGCGCTCGCGGTATCGGCGCGCGACGTGGGGCTGACCGACCCGGACAACGACCTGCATGCCAAGTTGTTCTGGGCCGCGGTGCGCCGGGCGGGGCTGGGGCTTCATGACCTGGTGGCGCCACGGACGGGTATTTTCTAGGCCGGGTGGCCCCGGTTTTCACGTACCATCTTCGGGCAGTGGCATCCACCGGGCAGGGGTTGCCGCCACCGTTTCGCACGCATTGATTGCACAACAAGCACAGGAGACACACCATGAGCCTTTCCCCCGAAACCTCCCGCCGCGACATCCTGCAACTGGCGCTGGCCGGCGCCGCAGGCACGCTGCCCTTCATGGCGCAGGCCCAGGCGCTCGACACCGTGAAGATCCTCGCCGGCTTTGCCGCCGGCGGCACGGTGGACACCCTGGCGCGCCGCGTGGCGACCCAGATCACGGGCGGCTATGCCAAGTCGGCCGTGGTCGAGAACAAGACCGGTGCGGGCGGGCAGATCGCCATCGCCACGCTCAAGGCCGCCCCGGCGGACGGCGCCACGCTGCTGGCCACGCCCATGTCCATGCTGGGCATCTACCCCCATACCTACAAGAAGCTGCCTTACGACCCGGTGACCGACGTGACGCCCGTCTCGCTGGGTGTGGTGTTCGACATGGGGTTTGCCGTAGGCCCGCAGGTGCCCGCCTCGGTGAAGACGGTGCCCGAGTTCCTCGAATGGTGCAAGGCCAACCCCACGGGCGCCAACTTCGGCTCGCCCGCACCGGGCTCGGTGCCGCACTTCGTGGGCGAGCTGATCAGCCGCGCGGGCAAGGTCGACATGCGCCATGTCGGCTTTCGCGGCTCGCAGCCGGCCATCCTGGACCTGCTGGGCGGGCAGATCGCCGCCGTCTCTGCCCCGGTGGGCGAGTTTTTGCCGCATTTGCAAGGCGGCAAGATCCGCGTGCTGGCCACGTCGGGCGCCACGCGCAACAAGTTCATGCCCAATGTCAGCACGCTGACCGAGCAGGGCTACAAGGACATGGCCTACAACGAATGGTTCGGCTTCTTCCTGCCCGGCAAGGCGCCGGCCGATGTGGTGCAAAAGGCCAATGCCGCCATCCGCACCGCGCTGGCCGACAAGGACGTGGTCGCCGGCCTGGCTGCGATGGGGCTGGAGGCGCGCTCGTCCACTCCCGCCGAACTGGCGGCCCTGCTCAAGGCCGACGGAGAGCGCTGGGGGCCTATCGTCAAGGCCATCGGCTTCACTGCGGAATCCTGAGAGCGCACTGCGGTCGGGGGCCTGCCGGGGGTGCCCGAGCCGGTCAGTTCTTGCCTGGCGGTGCAGGGGCCAGTTGCAGCACGGCCAGCGCGCTGGTCAGCTCGGCCCGCCTGCGGGCTGCCTCTTCCTGGCGGATGGGCGCGTTGGCGCGCTCGTGTTCTCCGCGCGCGTTGTTGAGCCGGCTCTTCATCTCGGTGTCGAGCGCGATGCGCTCGGTGAGAAAGCGCCCATAGCCCGCCTGGCCCGCATACAGCTGCGAGAGCAGCACGGTGAAGCGCGCGTTCTCTTCCTCCACGAGGTCGGCGTAGGCGGGCGGGGCATTCTTCAGCCGGAACTCCGCCCCGGCGTTCACGCACTCCCGGCGCAGGCCCGCCCAGGACTGGATGGCCTTCTTCTCCTCGGCGGTGGGGATGGCGGTGCTGGTCAGCAGGTCTGGCGTCGCTGTCTGTGCATTGGCAGCGCTTCCAATCCGAGGCCTGAGCACTTCCAGCGCGCCGTGCTTGTCCATCCCGGCCAGGCAGATGGCGCTGGGGTCGTCTGCGGCACTGCGCTGTACCGGGGGGCCTGCCTGGCATCCGGCAAGGACAAGGCAGACGGTGGCGATGTGAAGCATCTTCATTTTTTTGCCTTTCGTGCAAACAGTGCGCCGCGCCCTCGGGGCTGCGGCGTGCGGTTCGTTTCACTCTAACCAGATTGGACACACACCGGAGCGAGAGGCAGGGCGGACGCGCTGTCCTCCTACACATGTCCCCGTTTGAAGCGTCGCACGTCGCAATGGATGGCGCAGGCCGTTGGCCGCCTCCTACAAAGGCTGGCGAGGGCCACAGGTTCAATCTCTGGAGCCATCCATCAACCGGAGACTCCCGTGGACTCGATCAACAACAACCAGCCAGAAGAGACCCACCAGCACCTCGCTGGCGGCGATGCCGCCAGGCGCATCCAGGACATGGCGAAGGACGCTGGCTCCTGCTTCTTCTGCACCAATGCGCCCGATGGAGAGACGCAGGGCACGCGGCCCATGGGCATCGAGAAGGCCGACGAGGCCGGGCACCTGTGGTTTCTGAGCGCATCGGACAGCCACAAGAATCGCGAGATCGAAGCCGACCCGCAGGTACGCATCTTCCTGCAAGGCGCCAAGCACTCAGGTTTTCTGGTGCTGGAAGGCACGGCCACCATCCACCGCGACAAGGCCTTGATCGGCGAACTGTGGAACCCGGTCATGAAGACCTGGTTCACCGGGGGCAAGGACGATCCGCGCATCACGGTGATCCAGGTCGTGCCCGCATCCGGCTACTACTGGGACAACAAGCACGGGAGCTTGGTGGCGGCCACCAAGATGGTGATCGGCGCCGCCATCGGCAAGACGCTGGACGACTCCGTCGAGGGGCAGCTTCGCCCCTGATGCGCCTGCCAGTTTCTTGGTGACGATTTCCATGCAAGGCTTTCGGCGCCTGGGCCGGGCGCTCATCCGCATGCCGGTGCTGGGGGTTCTGATCCTGGCGGTGCGCAACTATGTGCTGCACCAGAGCGCCAACCAGGCCGGCAGCCTGGCGTTCTCGTCGGTGCTGGCCATGTTTCCGCTCTTGATCCTGCTGTCCGCCGCTGCCGGGTATTTCGGCCAGCCGGGCGACGCGGCGGCGCTGGCCGAACGGGTCATGGGCTACGCGCCCCAGCTCGTGCGCGAGGCCATGCAGCCGGTGATCCAGCAGGTGCTGGCCCAGCGCAACCAGGCGCTGCTGACGGTGGGGCTGATCGTGACGCTGTGGACGGGATCGTCGGGCATGCAGGCCGTGCGCTCGGCGCTGAACCGCTCGTACGGCATCGCGCGCGGCCTGCCGTTCTGGAAGGCGCGCATCAAGGTCACGCTGTTCACGGTGATCGTGGGCTTTGGCGTGCTGGTCATCTTCAGCTCCGTCATCATCATGCCGCGCATCTGGCAGTTCGTCGTGTCCAGCGTGGAGGGGGCGAACCAGGTGGTCTGGCTGTACGACAGCGTGCGCTATGGTGCGGCCTGCATCACCCTGACCATGCTCTACGCGCTGCTGTATGGCTGGCTGCCCGACATTCCCCAGCGCATCGGCACGGTGCTGCCGGGCGCCGTGGTGGGGGCCGTGCTGTGGGCGCTGGCCGCCGCCACGCTGTCGTACTCGCTGCGCAGCGCCGGCAAGCTCGCCCTGGTCTATGGCAGCTTCGCGGGCGTGGTGGCAACGCTGGTGTTCCTGTACATCAGCGCCACGACACTGATCTTCGGCGCCGAGGTCAATGCGGTGCTGCGCGAGAAGACGCCCGGCCCAGCGGCGGCTGAAGCCCCCGCCTGACCGGCAGGAAAAAGCGGCCCGCAGGCCGCTTGTTCCGCGCCAGATCTGCAGGGTCAGATCTTGTCGATGGCCTTCTTCACGGCCTCTTTGGCGTCGCCCACCTTCGCCTGGGTCTTGCCCATGGCCTGGTCGGCCAGGCCCTCGCCCTGGAGCTTGGGGCTGTCCACGAGCTTGCCTGCGGCTTCCTTCACCTGGCCCTTGATGTCGGTGGCGCGTCCTGCTATTTGGTCTTTGTTCATGGGTCACTTTCGTTGGCACCGCGGAACGTGCGGTAAGGCAGATGATCGGCCGACGTGCCACTTGCCCGTGTCAGCAGGCACCCCGTCAGCGTGTCTCCGCGCTGCTCAGATCCATGCCGCCTCAGCATCCGCCGCCCGCAGCGCCGCATGGATACGCTCCGTGATGTCCTGCCCTGGCACCATGGGCCTGAGCGCAGGCACATGCGCGCGCCCGATGTTGCCCAGGGGCAGGCGCTGCAGCAGGTGTCCCAGCGGCACCAGCGCCAGGCGCAGCAGCTGGCCGAGCACCTCCCGTCCGTCGCGCAACTGCAGGGCGTAGCGCAGCATGGCGGTGTGCGAGCGCCAGTGCAGGCCCAGCAGGGTCTGGCCCAGCACGTGGGCCGCCTCCAGCCAGGGCCAGCGCGCGGCCGGCGGCTCGCCTGCGCTGGCCGCAAAGAGGGCCAGGAGATGGTCGAACGCCGGGCGCTGCAGCGCGGGCGCCTGGGGTGGCTGGCCGTTCATGCGGATGCCCCGGGGTGCTGCGGGCCGGCGTGGCTGCGTGCCAGCTTGCGCCAGCGCCGCTGCCGATGGCGGTAGAAGAGCCAGGCAAACGCTGCGGACAGTGGCGTCATCACCCACGGCAGGTAGCGTGCCCGCACGAACACCTCGTCGGTGTAGCAGGTGCTTTCAGTGGCGCCGGGCAGGGGATGCACGGTGATGCGGTGGTCCCACACGCGCATCAACTGGCCGGTGCCGTCGTCGCGCAGCAGGGGCCAGGCGCCGGGGATGCCGTCGCAGGGGTGCACGCTGATGCGCGCGGTCTGGCGGCCCATGGGCAGCAGGCCGAAGAGGGCAAGGCGCAGCTCGGTATCGCCCAGGGGCCAGTGCGCAGGCCAGGGGCCGTGCACGGTGGTGAACTGCAGCAGCGGGGCGGTGATGCAGCGGAACAGGGCCGTGGTCTGCAGCTCTTTGGCCACCCAGTCGGCCGGGGCGGGCAGGGTGGTGGTGAGGCGTATGCGCAGGCAGCCGGGCGGTTGCGGCAGGGCGCTGGCGGGTGCTCCCATCCCGGTGGTACCCATGGCGGCGGCGATGGCGGCACCGGAGGTGGTGGTGATTGCGTCGCTGCTCATGCCGGCTTGTCCTGTGCAATGGAGGGCGTGGTGCCCTGCTCGGGCCGCAGCATGCGCAGGCCGTTGGCCACCACCAGCAGGCTGGCGCCCATGTCGGCAAACACCGCCATCCACATGGTGGCCTGGCCCGTGAGCGCCAGGCCGAAGAACACGGCCTTGATGCCCAGCGCGAGCGTGATGTTCTGCACCAGCACAGTGTGCGTGCGGCGCGACAGGCGCACCGTCTCGGCCACGCGGCGCAGGTCGTCGTTCATGATCACCACATCGGCCGTCTCCATGGCCACGTCGGTGCCGGCAGCGCCCATGGCAAAGCCGATGTCGGCCTTGGCGAGCGCGGGCGCGTCGTTGATACCGTCACCCGCCATGGCCGTCATGCCATGCTTTTGCTGCAGCGCGGCGATGGCGGCGAGCTTGTGCTCGGGCAGCAGGCTGGCCTGCACCTGGTCGATGCCGGCCTCCTGTGCAGCGGCCTGGGCCGCCGCGGCATGGTCGCCGGTGAGCATCACTGGCACGATGCCCAGGGCCTTGAGGTCGGCCACCGCCTGCACGGCCTGCGGGCGCAGAGTGTCGGCCACGGCGAACAGGGCGCGCACGGCACCGGCGTCGGCCAGCAGGGTCACGCTGCGGCCCTGGGCTTCGTGCGCGGCGGCGGCGGCCTCGACCGCGTCGGTCCACAGGTTGCGCTCCTGCATGGCGCGGCGGTTGCCCAGCTGCCAGGTGCTGCCGCCAATGCGCCCCTGCACACCGCGCCCGGCCAGGGCGGTGAAGTCCTCCACTTCAGGCAGCGAGGCCTGTGCTTCTCCCAGCCCGGCCACGATGGCCTTCGATACCGGGTGGTCCGAGCGGCCCGCCAGCGCGCGCGCCACGTCGGTGGCGGCATCGTCGCCAAACTGCGCCTGCCCCACCAGCACCGGGCGGCCGGCGGTGATGGTGCCGGTCTTGTCGAAGGCCACGGCGCGGATGCCGCGCGCCTGCTCCAGCCAGGCCCCGCCCTTGACCAGGATGCCGCGCCGCGCGGCAGCCGCCAGCCCGCTGACCACGGTGACCGGCGTGGAGATCACCAGCGCGCAGGGGCAGGCAATCACCAGCAGCACCAGCGCGCGGTAGATGGCGTCAAGCCAGCCCCAGCCCAGCAGCAGCGGCGCACCCACGGCCACTACCACGGCCAGCACGAAGACGGCGGGGGTGTAGATGGCGGCGAAACGGTCCACGAAGCGCTGCGTAGGGGCGCGGCTGGCCTGGGCCTCTTCCACCGAGCGGATGATGCGGTCCAGCGTGGTGTTGCCTGCCGCCGAGGTCACCTGCATCAGCATCTCGGCCTGGGCGTTCAGGGTGCCGGCGTACAGGCGGTCACCGGGGGTCTTGTCCACGGCCAGGCTTTCGCCGGTGACGCTGGATTCGTCCACCGCGCCGCGCCCGGTGGTCACCGTGCCGTCCAGCGGCACCCGGCCGCCGGGGCGCACGCGCACCGTGGCACCCAGCGCCACCTCGGCCGCGTGTACGCTGCGCCACTGGCCATCGGGCTGCTGCACGTCGGCCTGCTCCGGGCTCAGCGCCAGCAGCGAGCCGATGGCATTGCGCGCGCGGCCCGCAGCCCCTTCCTCGATGCGCTCGGCCAGGGCATACAGGGCCATCACCATCGCCGCCTCGGGCCATTGGCCGATGGCGAAAGCGCCGGTGACGGCCACCGCCATCAGCGCACTGATGCCCAGTTGCCCGCGCAGCAGCGAGCGCATGCCGCTCTTGTACACCCCCAGGCCCGCCAGCAGGATGGCGGCTGCCGCCAGCGCCATGCCCGCGCCGTGCCAGATGGGCGTATCGGGGCCCAGCAGGTGGGCCAGCTCGGCCCCGGTGGCTGCCACCAGCGCCGCGCCAATGCGGCCCCAGCCGGGCAGGGCGCCGTGCTCGTGGCCTTCATGCCCGCCGTCATGCCCTTCGTGGTCGGCATGCGCCTTGTGGTCATGGCCTTCGTGGCTGTGCGGCGCGGCAGCGGCCTTGGCCGGTGCCGCGTCGTCCGAGCAACTGGCTCCGGGGTTGCAGCAAGAGACATTGATCTGCGGCGCACGGCGAACCGTGCCTGCCTTGGGCATGGGCAAGGCCACGGGCGCCGGGGACCCTGGTTGCGGCGGGGCTTGAGGTGCCGTGGATCGGCTGGTTTCTGTCATGGCTTTTTTCCTTTGCGGGGGCGGACTGCGATCCGCCATGCCATGATTGGAATCCTTGAAGTCACTTGAAGGTCAAGCGCATGCCAGCAGACACAGCAAGCTTACGCATCGGCGAGGCCGCCCAGCGCTCGGGTGTCTCCACCGCCAACATCCGCTACTACGAGAAAGAGGCCTTGCTTGCGCCCGGCCCGCGCAGCGAGAGCAGCTACCGCCTGTACAGCGATGCCGACATCCACCAGCTGCGCTTCATCCGCCAGTGCCGGGCCATGGACATGTCGCTGGGCGAGGTGCGCACCCTCTTGGCACTGGACCGCTCGGCCGCCGGTGCCGACCACACGGCGTGCGACACGCTGGACGAGCACCTGAGCCACGTGCGCATCCGCCTGCAGGAATTGAAGACCCTGGAGCGCGACCTGATCGCCCTGCGCCGCCGCTGCGATGGCACCGACGGGCACTGCCATGTGATCGACGCGCTGCACGAGCGCGCCGATGCCGAGCCCGTGGCGCCGCCAGGGCCGGCGCCGGCCAAGCGGCATGTTTGATGAGACGGCCAGGGACTGACTCAGCGCACGGTCGCCCGTGAAACTGGCTTGGCGTGCGCTCGCAAGTGGTTGCAGACCTTGTTCAGGTCACTTTTCGGGTCAGGCTTGCCACGCGACAGGGCGCGCTCGGTTTGCACCACCATGTCCTCGAAGCGCGGGTTGGAGGCAAGGTACGCCAGGATCAGCCGGGAGTAGCCGGTGTCGCCATCGAAATGGCATTGCGTGGCCTCTCCCATCGCGCTGCCATAGGGTGGGTGGCCGTTGACCAGCGCCTCCAGCGCCACCAGGTCGTGCAGCCGGTCCAGCCATGGCGAGAACGCGCTCTGGAGTTGTGATCGGTATGCGGCCACTTCGGCGGGGGTTGTCATTGCACTGTCCCCATCCAATGCGCCTGACCAGCGCAGCACCGCCGTCTGCGTGGCGTGCAGCTGCGGCACCGCCTGGTGCATCAGTCCGTCTACATACCGGTTGCACACTTCGGCGCGCACGTCGAAGTACATGACTCCTATTTCCGGCGTCGTCGACTGGCGAAGGTACACCTGGATCCGTTCATGCTCGGTGGTCTTGGTGAAAAGACCGGGGCGGCTGGCGTCCTCTTGCACGTAGCCTGCGGCCTGCAGCACAGCCGCCGCAGCGTGCACGAGTTCGCCCAGTGTGGCATCGATGTCCGCGAATCTCCGGTCGAGCTGTGTGAACACGGGCGCAGGCCCGTTTTGCCGCCCCCTGTGCCGAAAACCGCACACCTCTTCCGCGAGGGCGGCAGGGACGCCGAAGACGGCATCGTGGCCGTGCTCCGCACGCGATTGGAGCGCTGCCTGCAGCAAGGGCGCCAGCGCCCTGGGCGCAACGCCTTCGATGCCGAGGTGGTCGCCGCCCTCCGACAGGACATGGGAGACCGTCCACACCCGCGCCCCATCGCGGCAGAGAAACGCCATCGAGGCGTTGGTGCTCTCGTCCTCGGCGCACCCGACGACGATGCAGTTCAGCGACAGGACTTTCATCAACAGCGGATCGATCATCGGATGAAAGAACTCGCTGAACACGATGACGTACGTGCCGTTGGCCAAATGTGCGCCCGCCAGGGGCACGGTACCTGGCTGCACAGGCTGTGCACTGTCGGTCAAACCCAGCTCGGCAAGAACGTCCGCGCCGGCCTTGGCGGCCACGCTGATCCAAGAAGCCCTGTAACCCATTGCCACCCCCTGGCACTGCTGCTGGACATGCGGCGAGTTTGCACTCTTTTTTCAGTGCCCGATCAATGTCCGCCGAACACGTTCACAGGGGGCGGGGACACATGCCGCCGCAGCTGGCCGTCGGCGACTTCGAGTGCCTCCGGGTAGCTGGCCCAGGGCCCCCGCACGGTGAGGACCGGGGAGCCTTCTTCGTCGAAGATGAAGATGCTGTGGGGCACCGGCGCGCGCTGCCGCAAAGTGACGGGCCTCACCATGTAGACAGAACCATGCAGTTCGATGTTGGGAGGCCAAGGGGTGTTCATGCCGGCACCTGTTGCAAATGTTTCAACTGCGGCCATGCTATGCCCAGAAGCGCCATCTGGGCGATCGCTAGCCCGGATGAGCGTGATGTACTGCACGGATGCAGTCCGCATGTTGCAGTGCTCTCTACACCACCGGCCAATCCCCATCCCCCACCACCGGCACCCCATTCAACCGGACCAGGCCATCCTGGCTGCCCAGCGCCGCCGTGGCGTCGTTCACCACGATGTAGGTGTCGCTGCCGTAGCCAAAGGCGATGGCCTTGTTCGCGCCGGCCGTACTGGCGGCCAGGGCGGCCTGCCTTGCCTGCCATGTGCACGTCGCCCCAGTGCACGATGGCCATGATGACAGGTGCAGGTGCAGGTCCCAGGGCGTCAGGCAGGTACTCATGGCGAACAGGCGCCTCTTGGTCCGTATGTGGGGGCAGGCCGCCGTGCACGCTGCGCGCTAAAGTTGTATGATATGTATCATGCGAAATAGCAAGACCACTGCCAGAAGCGCTGCCAAGGAGGCCACGCACGAGCGCATCGTGTCCGTGGCGGCGCGCGCCATTCGCCGCAGTGGCTACGACGGTACGGGGGTCGCGGACATCATGAAGGAGGCGGGCCTCACGCATGGCGCCTTCTACGCGCACTTTGATTCCCGCGAGGCCATGCTGGCCGAAGCTGCGGCGAAGGCATGTGCGGAGTCCGCCGCCGCTGCCGCCAACGTGGTGGCCAGCGTGCCGCCGGGCATGGCCTTGGCGTCCATGCTCGGCAGCTACCTCTCGCGGGAGCATGTGGAGCAGGTGGAGCTCGGCTGCCCCCTGGCCGCGCTGGGCTCCGAAACCGTGCGCCAGGCGCCCGAGGTGCGGCGGGCCGCCACCCGGCACATCAAGGAAGTGGTCGATCTGATCGCCCGCCAGTCACCGGACTGGGGGCAGCCCGCCGCCCACGAGCGCGCATTGGCCACCGTGGCCACCATGGTCGGGGCCTTGCTGCTGGCGCGTGCGGTGGACGAGCCCGCGCTGTCGGACGGCCTGCGCGAAGCAGCCCTCAAGCACCTGACTCCTTCCGCGCCCTGAACCCGGCGGTACAAACCGCGGGCTTTTTTTTGCCTTTTAATATGATGATCATCATTCGAAATACGCCAACCCGCAAGGACACACGATGAAAGCCTTCCTTCTTGAGCGCTACGGCAAACAGCGCGCCTTGCGCCTGGCCGACCTGCCCCGACCGCAATTGCGCGATGACGAGGTGCTGGTGGAGGTGCATGCGGCGGGGGTGAACCTGCTGGACGCCAAGATCCGCAATGGAGAGTTCAAACCCATCCTGCCCTACCGCCTGCCGCTGGTGCTGGGCCACGACGTGGCCGGGGTGGTGGTGGAGGTCGGCCCGCAGGTGCGCCAGTTCAAGGTCGGCGACGAGGTCTATGCCCGGGCCGATGATTTCCGCATCGGCACCTTCGCCGAGTTCGTGCCGGTCAAGGAGTCCTCGCTGGCACCCAAGCCCGCAGGCCTGTCAATGGTGGAAGCTGCCTCCATCCCCCTGGTGGGGCTCACGGCATGGCAGGCCCTGGTGGAGCGGGGCGGGCTCCAGCGCGGGCAGAAGGTCTTCATTCAGGCGGGCTCCGGGGGGGGTGGGCAGCTTCGCCATCCAGTTGGCCAAACACCTGGGCGCCAGCGTTGCGACCACCGCCGGCGCAGCCAGTGCGCAGGCCATGAAAAGCCTGGGCGCCGACCTCGCCATCGACTACCGCACCCAGGACTTCGAGACCTTGCTGCGCGGCTACGACCTGGTCCTGCACAGCCAGGACGGCAAGGCGCTCGAAAAATCCCTGCGCGTGCTCAAGACCGGCGGCAAGCTCATTTCCATCTCCGGCCCGCCAGACCCGGCATTCGCCAAGGGCAGCAGGGCGCCTGGCATCGTGCGGCTGCTGCTGCGCCTGATCAGCGCCAGCGTGCGGCGGCGGGCACAAGGCCTGGGCGTCGGCTATTCCTTCCTCTTCATGCGGGCCGATGGCGGGCAACTGCGGGAGATCACCCGCCTCATCGACACCGGAGCCATCCGCCCGGTGATCGACAAGGTGTTTCCGTTCGACGCCACGAACGAGGCGCTGGCGTATGTCGAATCGGGCCGTGCGAAAGGCAAGGTGGTCATCCAGCTCAGGTGAGAGGTGTGGCCGCAGCCGAAGCGCTGGCGCCCGAACCTGTTCGGCCCGCCATAGGCCGGGGCTTGGGTTCGGTGGGCCGGCCTTGCGGCCCTGCAGCAGAACGCCCGCAAACCGGCAGCATGTGAGCGCATGTATCGTCTGCTATGCAATGTGTAGCTGCCCGGTCATGCAACACAAGCGGTAGGCGATGCAAATGCCCGATGGCTGGCGCGGGCCATCTCCTTGGGAAGTGGTACCCCCGCCGCTATCATGTCCCTCATGATCAATCGCCTGCCCGGCCTGTCCCTGCCCGAGCGTGCCTGGAGCACGGTGCGCCGCTGGGCCGTGGCGTGGTGGCGCATCCTGTACCTGGGGGCGGTGGTGCTGGTGCTGGTGCTCTCGCCGTCGAGCTACGGGCGCGCCACGCGGCGCTCGCTGGCGCGCCACCTGTACCTGGACACGGCGCCGGTGCTGCTGGGCTTCACGGTGCTGGCGGCGCTGATCAGCCTGGTGCTCACGCGCATCGTGGTGGTCACGGCGCTCAGCTACGGGCTCTCGCGCTACGCCATGGAGATGGTGATCCGCGTGCTGGTGCTGGAGCTGATCCCGCTCACCGCCGCACTCTTCGTGGCCATGCGCGCCACCATTCCCAACGGCACGCAACTGGCCCTGCTGCGCCAGTCGGGGCGTTTCGACGAGCTGCGCCGCCAGGGCTCGGACCCGGTGCGCGTGGAGCTGCTGCCGCGCGTGGTGGCCGGGGTGTTCGCCAGCATCACGCTGGCCGCGCTCAGCTGCGTGGTGGCGCTGGTCATGGGCTACCTGGGCGTGTACGGCTTCAACCTGGCCGAGGCGGGGGGTTACACGCGCATGTTCGGGCGCGTGTTCACCCCCAGCGTGACCACCTTGTTCGCCCTCAAGACACTGTTCTTCAGCCTCACCGTGGCACTGATCCCCATGGCCGCCGGCTTGTACGACGCCGAGGGCCGGGGGCAGCCCGACTCGGAACTGGGCGGCCTGGCGCGCATGTTCGCGGTGCTGCTGCTGATCGAAGTGGCCTCGCTGATGGGCAACTACTACTGACCCATAACAACAACACTCCCCATGACCGACCGCACACCACCGCCTGCACCGCCGCCGCCGACGACCGAGGGTTCCGCACCGGAGACGCTGCGCCCCGTGGCCTACCTGGAGATCAAGGCCGCGGCGCTGCTGATGTTCACGCTGGCGCTCATCGTTGGCTCGGGCCTGTTCCTGATGTATGCGCGCGGCGTGTTCGAGCCCACGCAGACCCTGGTGCTCACGGCCGATGATTCCGAGGGCGTGGTGGTGGGCATGGACATGACGTTCTCGGGCTTTCCCATCGGGCGGGTGCGCCGCATCGAGCTGGCCAACGAGGGCAATGCCCGCATCACCATCGAGGTGCCGAGCAAGGACGCGCACTGGCTGCGCAGCTCCAGCGTGTTCACCCTGGTGCGCGGCATCGTGGGCGGCACCAACATCCGCGCCTACAGCGGCATCCTCACCGATCCGCCACTGGAGAATGGCGCCGTGCGCCCCGTGCTGCGCGGCGATGCCACGGCCGAGATCCCGCAGCTCATGGCCTCGGCGCGCGAGCTGCTGGGTAACCTGAACAACCTGACCGCGCAGGACGCCGCCCTGGGCAGCACCCTCTCCAACGTGCAGCAACTGACTGAGCGCCTGAATGGCCCGGGCGGTGTGCTGGGCGCCCTCATGGGCAGCGAGAGCGACGCGAAGAAGCTCGTGACCACGCTGGACCGCACCAACACCCTGCTGGCGCGCCTGGATACCCTGGCCACGCGCGCCGACCGCCAGGTCTTCGGCGGCGACGGCAACAGCAAGGATGCGCTGGTGCCCGAGCTGCGCGCCGCCGTGGGCCAGGTCAACGACCTGCTGGCCGACACGCGCACCAGCCTCAAGAAGGTCGACGCCGTGCTGGTCGAAGCCCAGGCCGTGGGCGCCAATGCCCGCGAGGCCACGAACGACCTGGGCGCCCTGCGCGCCGAGGTGGAAAGCAACCTGCGCAAGATCGACAGCCTGGTCACCGAAATCAACCGCAAATGGCCGTTCGCCCGCGACCGGGAGATCAAGCTGCCATGAACCACAAGACGATGCCCTTTGCGCGAAGCCTTCTCGCCGCTACCCTGGTCTGTGCATTCCTTGCCGGCTGCGCGAACAAGCCGCCCGAACCCGAATGGGAGATGAACGCCCACGGCTCTGCCCAGAAGGCGCTCGATGCCTACCTCTCGGGCAATGCCCGCGTCGACAAGCTCGAATGGGAGCGTGCCCGCGCCGAGGTGGCCCGCACCGGCCGCCCGGACCTGCTGGCCCGGCTGGAGCTGCTGCGCTGCGCCGCCCAGGTGGCCAGTCTGGCGGTGGAGCCCTGCACCGCTTTCGAGGCCCTGCGCCAGGACGCCGCCCCGCCCGAGCGCGCCTATGCCGACTACCTGGCCGGCCGCCCCCTGGCCGCGCAGGATGTAGCGCGGCTGCCCGCCGCCCAGCGTGCCGTGGCAGCGCCAGGGGCCAGCGGCGCTGCACTGGCCGCCATCGAAGACCCGCTCTCGCGCCTGGTCGCCGCCGGCGCTCTGCTGCAGGCCGGCCGTGCCGACCCGGCGGCCATCGCCACGGCCACCGACACCGCATCGGCCCAGGGCTGGCGCCGCCCGCTCATGGCCTGGTTGCTGCTGCAGGTGCAGCGTGCCGAGGCGGTGGGGGACAAGGACGCGGCAGAGCGCCTGCGCCGGCGCGTGGCGGTGGTGGAGCAGGCGGGCGCCAGCATGGGCAAATGATGCGCGCCGCATGAAACCGGGGCGCTGCGGTACATTCGCAGCGTGCGAAGAATTCTTGCCATCTGCTTGTTGCTGCTGGGCAGTGCTTTCCTGACCCAGACGGTGTCGGCCAGCATTGCCTCGTACGGCCATTGCTGCATGGCCGATTGCGATGACGGCAGTGCCTGCGCCATGCCTGGCTGCCAGCCCTGTGGCACGCCGTTGATGGCGGCCCCGCATGCCCCTTTGAGCGCCATGTCCGTGGATTCGGCTTGGCCCCTGGGCGCCCGGTCGCAGTGGGTGTCCTGGAATGCCTCGGTGTGGAGGCCACCTGATTGAGCTTGGATGGTTCCCTGTTTTCCCTTTTTTCTATCCAATCCCCTCAGGAGTTTTCCAATGAAGAAGCAACTTTTCAAATTCAGCGTGGCCGCTGTCTTGCTGTCGATGGCCGGCATGGCCATGGCCCAGTCCGGCTGCTGCACGGAACTGGCCGAGTGCTGCCTGCAAATGCTGGGCTGCTGCGATTGAGCGGCTGAACCTGGCTGAATGACGGCGGGCCGGTACCCCTGGGTGCCGGCCCGCCTCTTTGGGGGGCCTACCTGAGCGACAGCCGCAGCGCCAGCGCCGCCAGGGTGACCAGCAGCACGGGCACCGTGATCACCGCCCCCACGCGAAAATAGTAGCCCCAGCCGATGAGGATGCCCTTGCGCTCCAGCACATGCAGCCACAGCAGCGTGGCCAGCGAGCCGATCGGCGTGATCTTGGGCCCCAGGTCGCTGCCGATCACGTTGGCGTAAACCATCGCGTCCTTCACCACGCCGGTGGCGCTCGATGCGTCGATGGACAGCGCGCCCACCAGCACCGTGGGCATGTTGTTCATGAGCGACGACAGCACGGCGGTCAGCAGGCCGGTGCCCAGCGCCGCGCCCCAGATGCCGTAGGCGGCGAAGGCGTCGAGCAACTGGCTGATGTACGCGGTCAGGCCCTGGTTGCGCAGACCATACACCACCAGGTACATGCCCAGCGAGAAGACGACGATCTGCCAGGGCGCCTCGCGCAGCACCTTCTTTGTGCTGATCACGTGGCCCCGGCCCGCCACAGCCAGCAGCAGCACGGCGCCTGCGGCTGCGGTGGCGCTGACCGGCACGCCCAGCGGCTCCAGCCCGAAAAAGCCGACCAGCAGCAGCACCAGGACCACCCACCCCGTCCTGAAGGTGGCCGGGTCGCGGATGGCAGCGGCCGGCAGCTTGAGCTGGTCCTGGTTGTAGGTTGCCGGAATCTCCCGGCGAAAGTACAGCAGCAAGATGGCCAGCGAGGCCGCCACCGAGGCAATGTTCACCGGCACCATGACCGAGGCGTACTCGTTGAACCCGATGCCAAAGAAGTCGGCCGAGACGATGTTCACCAGGTTGGACACCACCAGCGGCAGGCTGGCTGCGTCGGCAATGAAGCCCGCCGCCATGACGAAGGCCAGGGTGGCGCCGGGGCCAAAGCCCAGGGCCGCGAGCATGGCGATCACGATGGGAGTCAGGATCAGTGCCGCGCCGTCATTGGCGAACACCGCCGCGACAGCCGCGCCCAAGAGCACGATGAGCGCAAACAGCATGCGGCCGCTGCCGCGCCCCCAGCGCGCCACATGCAGGGCCGCCCACTCGAAGAAGCCCGCCTCGTCCAGCAGCAGGCTGACGATGATGATGGCGATGAAGGCGGCCGTGGCGTTCCACACGATCTGCCAGACCACGGCGATGTCGGACACCTGCACGACGCCGGTGAGCAGGGCCACGGCGGCGCCCGCGCTGGCGCTCCAGCCGATGCCCAGCCCGCGCGGCTGCCAGATGACCAGCGCGATGGTGGCGACGAATATCGACAGAGCCAGAAGCATCTGTTCCCTCTTTCTTGGTGGTGGTTTGGATGAATGCGGCCCGCAGCCGCCCGCGACAGGGGGGCAATGCAACGAAGCGCTTGAACATTTCAATAATAGTTGTATTATTGATGCCATGCAAGCTTCCACCGACCACACCATCTTCCACAACCCGGCCTGTGGAACGTCGCGCAACGTGCTCGCGATGATCCGCCACGCCGGCATCGAGCCCACCGTCGTCGAATACCTCAAGACGCCGCCCAGCCGCGAAAAGCTCACCGAGCTGATCGCCGCCATGGGCATCCCCGTGCGCGCGCTGCTGCGGCAAAAGGGCACGCCTTTCGACGAGCTGGGCCTGCACGACGCCACGCTGTCCGATGACCACCTGCTCGACGCCATGCTCGCCCACCCGATCCTCATCAACCGGCCCATCGTCGCCACGCCCGCAGGCACCCGCCTGTGCCGCCCCTCCGAGGCGGTGCTGGACCTGCTGCCCGCGCTGCCCGGCCCGTTCGCCAAGGAAGATGGCGAGCTGGTCATCGACGCGCAGGGCCGCCGGGTCGCTTGATTGCCTGGGCCTTCGCCGCCATCCAACCGCTCTTGTATAGTCAGTCCGTGCAAAAAACCGCCGCCACCGCCGTCTTCGAATCGCTGTCCTCCCCGGTGCGGCTCGACGTGTTCCGCCTGCTCGTCAAGCAGGGGCCCGGCGGCATGGTGGCCGGCGAGATCTCGGCGGCGCTGGACGTGCCGCCCACCAACCTGTCCTTTCACCTCAAGGGCATGACGCACGCCTCGCTGCTCACCGTGGAGCAGGAGGGCCGCTACCAGCGCTACCGGGCCAACCTGGCGCTGATGGTCGATCTGATCGGCTACCTGACCGAAGAGTGCTGCGCGGGCAACCCCGAACTGTGCGTGGAGCTGCCTGGCAAGGGCAAGACCAGTTGCACGGCCCCAGCGGATGGGGCCGCCCCCGCAGCCGCCCGCAAGCGCGCCAGAGCAGCCGCGCCAGCGTAGCAGGCCATGGGGCAACCAACGCCTGTCGCTGTGCGGTCATCAATTCAATATTTAATGAATTGTTGAAATCTATCACCTCCCCCCCCCAGTCCTTCAACCGCGTCCAATGCGTCCATAGCGCCATCCACGCCCATTCAGGAGATTCCCATGACCGAGAAGACCGAGAAGACCTACAACGTGCTGTTCATCTGCACCCACAACTCCGCCCGCTCCATCCTGGCCGAGGCCCTGCTGAACCACTTTGGCGGCACCCGCTTCAAGGGCTACTCGGCCGGCAGCTTCCCCTCGGGCACCGTCAATCCCCTGGCCCTGGCCACGCTCGAGCGCCTGCATGTGCCGGCAACCGATGCCCGCAGCAAGAACTGGGAAGAGTTCGCCAAGCCAGGCGCCCCTGAGCTGGACTTCGTGTTCACCGTGTGCGACAACGCCGCGGGCGAGGTCTGCCCCATCTGGCCGGGCCAGCCCATGAGCGCGCACTGGGGCGTGCCAGACCCTTCGTCGGCCGAGGGCACGACCGAAGAGGTGGACAAGGCCTTTCGTGACACGGCGCTGATCCTCAAGCGGCGCATCGAGCTGCTGCTGGCGCTGCCCCTGGAGAAGCTCGACGCCCTGGCCATCAAGCGCCACGTCCAGGAGATCGGGCAGGCTTGACCCCCACAAGGCACAGCTCCCTTTTCCATTCCCTTCCACGACCATGACCACCCACATCCTCATCCTCTGCACGCACAACTCCGCGCGCAGCGTGCTGGCCGAAGGCATGCTCAACCACCTGGCCAAGGTCCGCGGCCTGGACGTGCAGGCCCACAGCGCCGGCAGCGCACCGAGTGGCCGCATCAACCCATTGGCGCTTGAAGCGCTGGCCAGCGCGGGCGTCAGGACGGACGCCTTTCGCAGCAAGAGCTGGGACGAGTTCACCGCCGCCGAGGCGCCGGTGATGCGCATCGTCATCACCGTCTGCGACAGCGCGGCCAGCGAGGTCTGCCCGTACTGGCCGGGCACGCCCATCCAGATGCACTGGGGCTACCCCGACCCCTCCAATGCCCAGGGCGGCGACGAGGCCAAACGCCAGGCCTTCGAGATCACCCGCCAGGCCATCGGCTACCGCATGCTGCAATTGCTGGAGCTGCCCCTGGCCGACCTGAGCGACGCCGACCTGCAGACCCAGCTGAACCGGATCGCACACAGCTGAGCATCCACCATTACCGCACCACGGCCTGCCCCATGCTTTCTGACCTGCCCCACATCGACGCCCAACTGCTGCAGGTGCCCGACGCCGCGCGTTTGTCCGCACCGCTGGCGTCCACCCATCCCGCGCGCATCCTCATGCTCTACGGCTCCCTGCGCGAGCGCTCGTTCAGCCGCCTGGCCACCGAGGAGGGCGCACGCATCCTCACGGCGCTGGGCGCCGAGGTGAAAATCTTCAACCCCGAAAGCCTGCCGCTGGCCGACGGCGCGCCGGACACGCACCCCAAGGTGGTGGAATTGCGCGCGCTGGCCGCCTGGTCCGAGGGCATGGTCTGGTGCTCGCCCGAGCGCCATGGCGCCATGACCGGCATCCTCAAGACCCAGATCGACTGGATCCCGCTGGCCCAGGGGGCCGTGCGCCCCACGCAGGGCAAGACCCTGGCGGTGATGCAGGTGTGCGGCGGCTCGCAGTCGTTCAACGCCGTGAACCAGATGCGCGTGCTCGGCCGCTGGATGCGCATGCTCACCATCCCCAACCAGTCCTCGGTGGCCAAGGCCTTCCAGGAGTTCGGCGACGACAACCGCATGAAGCCCTCGGCCTACTACGACCGCATCGTGGACGTAATGGAAGAACTCATGAAGTTCACCCTGCTCACGCGCGACGTGTCGCCGTACCTGGTGGACCGCTACAGCGAGCGCAAGGAGTCGGGTGAGGCGCTGATGCGCCGCGTCAACCAGGCATCGATCTGAGCCCTGTCCCGCAAGGGTCCGGCTCGCCCATGAAGTTGCTATTGACAACTAACTGTGCGGTGCTTAACCTGTTGTGATTTAGTTGCTATACACACCCAAATGACCGCTGCCGATTCCGGAGCCCTGCTGCGCGAAGTGGCCCGCATGTATACCCGCGCCCAGCGCGTGGTGGCCGAATGCAGCCACACCACCAATACGCAGTGCCACCTGCTGACCGAGCTGGGGCGCTCAGGGCCCTTGCCACTGTCCGAGCTCGGCGCGCGGGTCAGCCTGGAAAAGAGCTGGGTCTCGCGCGCGGTGGAGGCCATGGCCGTGCGCGGCCTGGTGAGCAAGGAGCCCAACCCGGCGGATGCCCGCAGCTGGCTGGTCACGCTCACCGCCGAGGGGGAGGGCAGGGTCCGCGAACTGAACACCACCCTGGACGCCCACGCGGCGCAGTTGCTCGGGTGCCTGAGCGAGCGCGACCGCGCCGCCGTCGAGAAGTCGCTGCAATTGCTCATGAAGGCGCTGCGGCAAGACCAGGCCGTGCCTTGCTGCACCTTGCCGCGCCCGCCCAAGGACGCGGGGCCGTGCTGCTGAACAGCGCCGTGCTCTTTCTTCACCCTGTACCACCAGACGCTGACCCATGACCATCCGCACCGCCACACCCACCGACGCTGACGCCATCACCGCCATCTATGCGCCCATCGTGCAGCACACCAGCATCTCGTTCGAGCTGGAGGTGCCCACCGTGGAGCAGATGCGCGAACGCATCGCCCAGACCCTGCAGACCTTGCCCTGGCTGGTCAGCGAGGACGCGCAGGGCCGGGTCAACGGCTACGTGTATGCCAGCAAGCACCGCGAGCGCCCGGCCTACCAGTGGTCTGTGGATACCACGGCCTACATCCGCGAGGACGCGCGGGGGCAGGGCACCGGCAAGCGTCTGTATGGCGAGCTCAAGCGCATCCTCGTCGGGCTCGGCTACTGCCAGGCATTCGCCGGCATTGCCCTGCCCAACCAGGCCAGCGTGGCGCTGCACGAGTCCGTGGGCTTCGAGGCGCTGGGCGTGTACCGCCAGGTCGGCTTCAAGCACGGGCAGTGGCACGACGTGGGCTGGTGGCAGTGCAGCCTGCAGTCGCCGGCGCAGCCCGCCGTCCCGCTGAAGTTCGATGCCCTGGCGCACCCCACCGACGCGTTCCAGGTCTGACCACGAAAGGACCGACCATGCCCGTCTTCTTGTCCCGCCATCTCCTGGTTCTGGTCGCTGTGGCCGGTCTGGGTGCGTTCGCCGCCGTCCGCGCTGCCGGGGGCCCGCTGGAGCCCGTGGTGCTGCTCGCCTCGGTTTTGACGCTGCTGCTGGCCAGCGTGCTGGAGCGCTATTACCCCTACCGGACCCGCTGGAACCAGCCGAACGGAGACCGCGCCACCGACTGGGCCAGCGCAGCCACCCTGGTCGCGGTGGTGGAGCCGCTGCTCAAGCTGCTGGGCACGCTGGCGCTGCTCGCAGTCTATGGGCACAGCGGGCCCGGCAATACAGGCAGCTCGGCGTGGTTGCAAAACCTGCCCTTTGCACTGCAGGTCGTTCTGGCAGCGCTCTTCATCGAGTTCGGCAAATACTGGGCGCACCGGCTGCACCACAGGCTGGCGCCGCTGTGGTGGCTGCATGCCATGCACCATGGCAGCGAGCGCCTGTACGCGCTCAACAACCTGCGCTTTCACCCGCTCAACCACGCCATCAACTTCGCCCTGTCGATGCTGCCGGCCCTGCTGCTGGGCTTTTCGGCCGAGGCGATCCTGTGCTACCTCGCCATCTCGCAACCAGTGCTCATGCTGCAGCACGCCAACCTCGATCTGCGCAGCGGCTGGGCCAACTACGTGTTCAGTACCAATGAAGTACATCGCTGGCACCACTCCACCGAAAGCAGCGAGGGTGACTCCAACTTCGGCAGCGCCTTCGTGCTGTGGGACCAGGTCTTCGGCACCTTTCGCTACACGCCCGCAGGCAACGACCCGGCGCGGGTAGGCCTGTTTGCGGCCAGCGCGCGCTATCCGGCGCGTGCGGGCTACTGGGTCCAGTTGAAGTCGATGTTCCTGCCGGGGTGCTGCCGCGCCTGAACGCGGTTACCCGCCGGATCACAGGGCGACCTGGCGCAGCCGCGCCTGCTCCGGCGCGATGTCCTCCTATCGCAGCACCAGCACCGGGCACGGGCTCAGGCGCAGCAAGGTGGTCGTCGTGCTGCCCACCACGAGGTGGCGGATGCGGGAGTGCCCATAGGCGCCCATCACCAGCAGCGACGCCCCTTGCGTGGCAAGCCAGTCTGGTATCGCCTCGTGCGCCTCGCCCTGCAGCGATTGCGCACCGGCCGTGAAGCCGGCAGCCTGCAGGATCTGCTGGGCCTCTACGAGGGAACGGCGCGTCTCTGGGTTGTCCGGGCCGCACCGGACGATGGTGCAGGGCAGGCCGGCCAGCAGGGGGCTGCGCGCTACGGTCTCCACCATCCTGGTGGCCGTGGCGCTGCCGTCATCGGCAAGGACAAAGTGCGTGGGCTCTGCAAACTGCCCGGTCGTGGCCACGAGTACCGGGCATTTCGCCGCCCGCACCACGCGCTCCACATGGTGGTCCAGGTGCAGCTTTCCGGTCTTGCCTGCGCGCTGGTGATCGCCCAGCACGAACAGGCGCGCATCGGGCTCCATCTCCAGCACCGTGTCCACCACCTCGCCGTGGCGCATGCGCCCGTCCACCTGCTTCACCCCTGCAGAGCGGGCGCGCTCCTGTGCGCTCGTCAGCATCTGGCGCCCGGCTTCCTGGGCGAGCCTGCCGCGCTGGGCATCCAGGTCGCTCAACTGGTTGAGCAGCGTCTCCTGGGCACCCAAGCCGATGGCACCGCTGAAATCCCTCACGGCGGCCATGTCGGGGTCGCGCTCCAGCACGTGCAGCAGCTCCAGCGGTATCTCCAGGCGCCGGGCCGACCAGGCGGCCCAGTCGATCACTGCGGGCGTCGTCGTGAGGCCATCGATGCAAGCGTAAACCTTCTTCATGGGTATCTCCTCAGTGCATGAGTTGTTCGACAGCGCCGGGCTTGTCGTGGACGGCGAACCGGTCCACCAGCGTGCTGCTGGCTTCGTCCATGCCGATGACTTCGACCTCTGTGCCCTCGCGCCGGAACTTGAGCACCACCTTGTCCAGTGCGCCAACGGCGGTGATGTCCCAGAAGTGTGCGCGCGTCACGTCGATGCGGACACGGGGAACGACCTCCTTGAAGTCGAAGGCCGAGAGGAAGGCTTCGGAAGATGCGAAGAACACCTGCCCCACCACCCCGTACACCCGCGTGCGGCCCTGGTCCTCGCTGCTGCGGTCCACACGCAGCACCCGGCCCACCTTGTGCGCAAAGAAGATGCCCGACAGCAGCACCCCCACAAACACTCCCTTGGCCAGGTCGTGTGTCGAGACTGTCACCACCACCGTGGCAATCATCACGATGGACGAGCTGGGCGGATGCTCGCGCAGCTTGCGCACCGAATCCCAGCTAAAGGTGCCGATGCTGACCATGATCATCACCGCCACCAGGGCGGCCATCGGGATCTGGCTGACCCAGCGGCCCAGGAACACCACCATCACCAGCAGCAGAACCCCTGCCGTCAGCGCCGACAGGCGCCCGCGTCCGCCCGATTTCACGTTGATGACCGATTGGCCGATCATGGCGCAGCCCGCCATGCCGCCGATGAAGCCCGTGGCAATGTTGGCAACGCCTTGGCCCATGCACTCGCGGTTCTTGTTGCTGGGGGTGTCGGTGAGGTCGTCCACGATGGAGGCCGTCATCATCGACTCCAGCAAACCCACCACAGCCAAGGTCATCGAATAGGGCAAGATGATCTTGAGGGTGTCCAGGTTCAGCGGCACGTCGGGCCACAGAAAGACCGGCAGGCTGCTGGGCAACTCGCCCATGTCGCCCACGGTGCGGATATCCAGCCCCATGGCGATGGAGACAGCGGTAAGGACGACGATGGTCACCAGGGGTGAGGGAACCGCCTTGGTGAGGTAGGGCAGGCCGTAGATGATGGCCAGGCCCGCTGCCGTCATGGCGTACACCACCCAGCTCACGTTGGTCAGCTCGGGCAGTTGCGCCATGAAGATCAGGATGGCCAGCGCATTCACGAAGCCCGTGATCACGGAACGCGAGACGAAGCGCATCAGCACCCCCAGCTTGAGCACGCCCGCCAGGATCTGCAGCACCCCCGTAAGCACCGTGGCTGCCAGCAGGTACTGCAGGCCATGGTCCTTGACCAGTGTCACCATGACCAGCGCCATGGCGCCCGTGGCCGCCGAGATCATGCCTGGCCGGCCGCCGGCAAACGCAATGATCACGCAGATGCTGAACGAGGCGTACAGCCCCACCTTGGGGTCCACCCCCGCGATGATGGAAAACGCGATGGCCTCGGGAATGAGCGCCAGCGCAACGACGATGCCCGCAAGCAGATCGCCCCGGACATTGGCAAACCAGGTTTGCCGGATGGAAGAAAGATTCATGGGAAAAAGGCAACGCCACCGACGACCGCCGATGCGCTGCAGACTACGGAAACAACGAGAGAAATGCGCAGCGTCAAGCCGCCAGAAGGCAGCGAGGAAGCACGTAAAAAGAGAGAGAAAGTCCGCTAGAGAAGGGACTTGAAGCGCGCCAGGCTATGGCGGAGTGACGGAGCAGAAATACCCAAGCGGCAGCTCACGGTTCGGAACGAACACCGTGGCTTCTGAGCATTTCTGGAGCGGTTGCAGCACGGCCCCATTGTAGACGGGCGCGGCCGAGGGGTCGTGCAACAGGCAGGCACCGGTGCGCGCGGCAAAATGGCCCCTCGGTGCGACGGCGCACAGACGCCGGGCGCCCAAGGCCTATGCTGGTTTCCTGCCGCTTGCCGTGGACTCGATCCAGGTCAGCTCCTCGTGCAGCGGACGGTGCCCAATCAGGGTGCCAGAAAGGCCGCCATGCCCAGTCATACAGGCCGCAGATCCTCCACCATGCCACCCCCACGCACCAAGGCAGCACATGCAAATCACAGTTTTCGGACCGGGCTGCAGCAAATGCCACAGCACGGTCGGCACCATTGAACGGGCCGCACGGGATGCGGGGGTCGAGGTGGAGATCCTTCAGATCGAGGACATGGCAGAAATCCGGCGCGCCGGTGTCATGGCCACCCCCGCCGTCATTATCGACGGCCGGGTGGTGCACAGCGGCGGGGTTCCATCGCACCAGCAGGTGCAGGCCTGGCTGAAGCCCATGGGGTTTCTGAGCCATCCCACCCGCCACCTGTTCTTTACCGGCAAGGGCGGGGTTGGAAAGACGTCGCTGTCCACGGCCGCTGCGCTGGCGCTCGCCGATGGCGGCAAGAAGGTGTTGCTGGTCAGCACCGATGCCGCGTCGAACCTGGACGAAATGCTCGGCATCGCGCTGCGCAACATCCCCACGCCGGTGCCCGGTGCGCCGGGGCTGTCGGTGCTGAACATCGACCCCGACACGGCGGCAGAGTCCTACCGCCAGCGCGTGCTGGTGCAGATGGGCACTGGCGCCAGCGATGCCGAGCGCGCGACGGTGCGCGAGCAATTGTCGGGCGCCTGCACCACCGAGATTGCTTCGTTCGACGAGTTCGCCTCCCTGCTGTCGGGCGACGGCGGGGCATTCGAGCACATCGTCTTCGACACCGCGCCGACGGGGCATACCCTGCGGCTCCTGAGCCTGCCCAAGGCGTGGAGTGGCTTTCTGGACGGCAATGACCGCGGGGCTTCTTGCCTGGGCCCGCACTCGGGCCTGAAGATGCAGGAGGCCCGCTTCAAGGCGGCCCTCGACGCCCTGAGCGACCCTGCCAGGACCACGGTGGTTCTGGTGGCCCGGCCGGACAAGGGCGCCATCGCCGAGGCGGCGCGAACCTGCGAGGAACTGCATGCGCTGGGGCTGAACAACCAGCGGCTCGTGGTCAACGGCGTGTTCCACGCCAGCGAGCGCATGGATGGGGTGGCCGTCGCCATCGAGAGCCTGGGGCAGCAGGCCCTGGCCGAAATGCCCGACGCCCTGCGCGCCTTGCCCCAGGACCAGGTGCCGCTGCGCAGCTTCGACACGGTCGGCCTTCCTGCCTTGCGGGCGCTGCTGTCCACGGAAGTGCACCACGCCGCGCCCCGCCCGGCGCCGGCCACCGAGCGCACCGCCCCCCTGCCGGGTCTGTCCGCCCTGGCCGATGAACTGGCCGCTGCCGGCCACGGGCTGATCATGGTGATGGGCAAGGGCGGCGTGGGCAAGACCACCGTCGCCGCCGCCCTGGCGCTGGGGTTGGTGCAGCGCGGCAAGACCGTGCACCTGAGCACCACCGATCCGGCCGCCCACCTGCAGGGCACGCTCGATGGCCAGGTGCCGGGCCTGCGCGTCGACCGGATCGACCCCAAGGTCGAAACGCAGCGCTACGTGGACAAGATCATGGCCGCCAAATCACCCGGTCTGGACGCCCAGGAACAGGCGCTGCTGCTGGAAGACCTGCGCTCGCCGTGCACCGAAGAGGTCGCTGTCTTCCACGCCTTCTCGCGCATCGTCAGCGAGGCGCGCAGCGCCTTCGTCGTGCTGGACACGGCGCCCACCGGGCACTCCCTGCTGCTGATGGATGCCACTGGCGCCTACCACCGCCAGATGGTGCGCGAGTTCGAAGGGCATGGTGCGGGCCGGCTCGTCACGCCCTTGATGCGGCTGCAGGATGCGGCATACACCAGGATCATCCTGGTGGCCCTGCCCGAGGTCACGCCCGTGTCGCAGGCCGCAGCGCTGCAGGAGGACCTTCGGCGTGCCGGCATCGAGCCCTATGCATGGGTGCTCAACAAGAGCGTTCTGGCGGCGGGCACGCGCGACCCTCTGCTCGCGGCCCGCCTCGATGGCGAGCGCAGGCAGATGGCACGCATGGCCGATGGCCTGGCCCAGCGCACCTTCACCATTCCCTGGCTGACCCGTGCGCCGGTGGGCGTTGCCGAACTGTCCAGACTGGTCATTTCGGCTTTGCCTGGTCAGCACCCTTGACATGGTTGATCCAAAGATCGATCATTCGTAAAATTACGAATGAAGAGAGCCGCCATGTCCTGCTGCCCTGGTGAAGAAGAAGTGGACGTCCTGGTCCTGCTCGATGATGACCGCACGGCCGAGCTGGCCATGCTGCTGAAGGCGCTGGCCCATCCGGCCCGCATCCAGCTGCTGCGCCACCTGTCGAGCTATGGCCAGTGCTACTTCGGCAGCCTGGCCGATGTGGTGGGCCTGGCGCCGTCCACCACCTCGCAGCACGTGAAGGTGCTCAAGGAGGCGGGCCTGATCCTGGGCTCCGCCGAGGAGCAGCGCACCTGCTACTGCATCAACCCTGCGCGGCTCGCCGAGCTCAAGCAACTGGTCCAGTCCCTGTGAGGAGGCCGAGGCCTCTTCTTTTTGTCATGAATATTCGTTAATCTACGAAATACGAAGGAGATCCCCATGGCTGATTCCACATCCTCCTCTGCATTCACGGTGGCCGTGATCGGTGCCGGCCCCATCGGGCTGGCGGCCGCTGCCCATCTGGTCGGGCGCGGTCTGGCGGTGGAGGTCTTTGAGGCCGGATCCGGCGTTGCCGCGCATCTGCAGTCGTATGGCCACGTGCGCCTGTTCTCGCCCTGGCGCTACAACGTGGACACGGCGGCGCGTGCGCTGCTGGAAAGCACCGGCTGGGCCATGCCCGATCCCGATGGCCTGCCCACAGCCGGCGAACTGGTGGAGCGCTACCTGGGGCCGCTGGCGGCGCACAGGGCGCTTGCGCCGCGCATCCATTTCGGCCACCAGGTGCTGGGCATTTCGCGCGCGGGCTTCGACAAGGTCAAGACGGCTGGACGGGAGCATGCGGACTTCGTGCTGGTGGTGCAGACCGCCGAGGGGGTGCAAGAGATCCAGGCCCAGGCCGTGATCGACGCGTCGGGCACCTGGGGCCAGCCCAATCCCATGGGCATCCATGGCTTTGCGGCCCTGGGCGAGCGCGCTGCCGGGCAGCACATTGCCTATGGCATGCCGGACATCCTCGGGGCTGCCCGTGGGCGGTATGCAGGCCGCTCGGTAGTGGTGGTGGGGGCGGGCCATTCCGCTGCCGGCAACCTGCTGGCGCTGGCCGCATTGGCAGACGACGAACCTGGTACCCGCGTGCACTGGGCGGTGCGGGGCAAGGACCTGCGCAAGACCTTCGGCGGCGGCAGTGCCGATGGGCTGCCGGCGCGCGGCGCCCTGGGCACCCGGCTGCGCGACCTCGTCGGGCAGCAGCGCATCGTCCTGCACCTGGGCTTTGGCGTGCAGTCCGTGGAGCGGGTCGCGGGCCGCATGACCGTGCGCGCCATCGATCCGACCGTGGCCCCCGTGGAGGGCATCGACGAAATCATCGTGGCCGCGGGCTCGCGCCCCGATCTGTCGCTGGCGCGCGAACTGCGCACGCGCCTGGATCCCTGGATCGAAAGCACCGAGGCCCTGGCCGACCTGATCGACCCCAACCTGCACAGCTGTGGCACCGTGCGGCCCCACGGCCACCGGGAGCTGGCCCATCCGGAGCCCGGCTTCTATGCCATCGGCGCCAAGAGCTACGGGCGTGCGCCCAACTTCCTGATGGCCACGGGCTATGAGCAGGCGCGCTCGGTGGTGGCCGCCATTGCCGGCGACTGGGTGGCGGCGAACCAGGTACAGCTCGACCTGCCGCAGACGGGCGTGTGCTCGGTGGACCTTGCCGAACCGCCAACGGGGCAGGTTTCGGCTGCCTCGGCTTGCTGCGGTGGCCCCGCCGTGCAAGACACATCGGCCTGCTGCGCGCTGGATGAGGCGCAGAAGGCCCAAGGCAGCGCGGGGTGTGGCTGTAGCTCGGCGGTGGCGCCCGCAGCGGCCAAGGCCGCACCCTTGCCGCAGGTGGCGCCAGCCAGGGCGCCATGCTGCGGCTGATGTCCATCTCGGCCGTGGCATAAGAAAGAGGAAACCCATTGCAACGCCTTCAATCAGCAACCACCGTCGCCCGCCTGGGCACGGCCCAGACCCTGGCCTGGGCCTCGACCTACTACCTGCCGGCCATCCTGGCCGTGCCCATGGCACGGGACATGGGCATCTCGGTGGCCATGGTGTTCGCGGCCTTCTCCTGCGCACTCGTCGTCTCTGCGCTCCTGGGGCCGTATGCGGGCCGCAGCATTGACCGCTGGGGTGGCCGGCCGGTGCTGATGGCCACGAGTGGCGTGTTTGCGCTCGGGCTGGCCGCTCTGGCCATGGCCCAAGGGCCGTGGAGCCTGTTTGCCGCCTGGGTGCTGCTCGGCATCGGCATGGGCAGCGGGCTGTACGAGGCCGCGTTTGCCGCACTGGTGCACCTGCACGGCAAGAACGCGCGCAACTCGATCACCGGCATCACCTTGATCGCCGGCTTCGCCAGCACGGTGGGCTGGCCGCTGTCGATGTGGATGGAGTCGCAGTGGGGCTGGCGCGGTGCCTGCTGGGCCTGGGCTGCGCTGCACCTGGTGCTGGGGCTGCCGCTCAATGCGTGGACGCCGCGCAGGGCGGCGGCCGAGGCAGCCCCCGTGGGCACGGCAGCCGGCGCCGCAGCGCCTGCGGCCGATGCGGCGCCTGCCCATGCCCGGCGCGCCACGGTGCTGCTGGCCTTTGTGTTTGCCGCTACCTGGTTCACCAGCACCGCCATGGCGGCGCACCTGCCGCGCCTGCTGCAGGAGGGCGGCGCCACGCTGGCCACCGCCGTGGCCGTGGGCGCCCTGGTGGGGCCGGCGCAGGTGGCGGGGCGCCTGCTGGAGTTCGGCCTGCTGCGCCACGTGCACCCGCTGCTGTCCGCGCGCCTGGCGGCGCTCATGCACCCGCTGGGCGCTGGGTTGCTGGCCGTGGCCGGGGCACCGGTGGCGGCGGTGTTCGCGCTGTTCCATGGCGCGGGCAACGGCATCCTGACGATTGCCAAGGGCACGCTGCCGCTGGTGCTGTTCGGCCCGGCGGGCTACGGGCATCGGCAGGGGCTGCTGATGGTGCCGGCGCGCATCGCGCAGGCGGCAGCGCCATGGCTGTTCGGCCTGTGCCTGGACCGGCTGGGGGCGGGGGCGCTGTGGGTGTCTGCCGGGCTGGGTGTCGCGGCCTTCCTCGCGCTGCTGGCGGTGGCATCACCAGCCGGTGCCGGGCCCCGCGCACGCGAAGCCTAAGCCGGCTTGTTTCCGCCCCATGCGGCGCACTGGATGACAGTGCGGTAGCCATCGGGGTCTTCGAAGGTGCGGCCTGACTGGCCCCAGTAGGGGTTGAAAGACGGCACCTCTACGAAGCCTGCACGGCGCATGGCCTCGCAGCGTGCCCGCCAGGCTTCGGGCTCCGGAACATAGAAAACCAGCAGGTCTTCAGGCGTCGGTGCCGGTACGACCGGGTGGCTTTTGCAGACAGTGAACTCGCAGTGAAAGCCGGCGCCGGGAGTGCCGAGCATGGTTCCGTCAAAGCCGTCGTGGTCGGTGAAGCTGCCCAGTTGCTCCATTGCGAGGCCTTGCGTGTACTGGGCCACCGAGCGGGCCAGATCGCTCACGGGGCGTGCGATTCGAAGATGGATATGCATGGGTGGGCAGAGGGAAAAAGGCTGGCACCGCCCTGGCATGCCAGGGGCCACCGCGCTTCATCGTCGCGGGGCCTGGGGTGACGCGCCAGGCTCAGCGCAGGCGCGCTTCGAGCTGGGTCTCGATGTGCTCGCGTTCGGTGTTGAACTGCAGGGCGGTGATTTCGCTGGACTCGTACTTGCGCGCGGTGGAGAGCAGCAGCACGGTGTTCTCCAGCCGCGTGTCCTGCTGCATCGAGGGGGGCAGGGCGGTCAGCCGGTCAAAGCTCTGCTTGTAGAACTCGCTCCACATCAGCGCGCCGGCCTGGGCTTGCGCCCTGGCCTGGTCGTGCCAGCGGGCAAATTCGTCGAGCGAGCCTTCGCGGGGGCTGGAGCAACCTGCCAGCAGGGCCGACAGGGAGAGCACCAGGGTGGTGGCCAGAACGGCCGGGCTTTGGTGGCCAGGGGTCAGGAAACGTGGGTTCACGGTATTCCTCCTACGGGTGTGCAGCGCCGGAAATTCCGGTGTGCGCGCCAGATGGTACTCTCGTGCTCCTCTTTTTGCCAGCAGGCTCCGCACCGGCGTTGCGTTGGCGCCTTGTTTGGGGGGTGATTTGCGCGTGCCCGGCGCGCGAAAGGCTGCTGGACACCCAGGTGGATGGAAAGCCTGCAGCGAATGCGCAGGCAGAGGATCCACGAATCGCGGCGAATACCAGGGCACCCGCAGGGCCCCTGGGCTCACGCACCACGTGCATCCTTACCCGGGGAATCCTTGCGTGAGGATCTGCTCCACACCGCCGGGCAGGCGGACCATGGAGTCCACCGACTGCACCATGATGTCGGGCATCAGCAGGGTTGCCGCCGCCAGGAAGGCCAGCACGACGGTCGCCGCAAACGCGGCAGCGGCACGCATGCGGGGAGGCAGGTGATGGAATTTCATGGCACGACTCCTGGTGGGTGAAAACAATCCGGGGCAGGGGCCTCAATGACCCCAACCAGCCTCAATGGCCAGTGGTTTGATTTCAGCAAAGTGTCCCAGTTCCGTGTGTAAGACAACAGCGATTCATGAGGTCTGTGACGGCTGTTACGGGTGGTTGCGTGCGGGTGCCAAAGGCGGCTGCGCCTTCCTGAAATGCGGTGGGTTCTTGCCCACCTGCAAGGCCTGCAAACACGCGGTGGCTGCAGCTGTTGCAGATGCTTGCAAGCGGCCCCTTGTCTGGGCCTGGGCACGGCATAAAACCGCCCGTCAAGGCAGTGCAGGCGCCGGCATGTAACGCGATGCGTCACGCCGGCGGGAAGGGGGAAAGAGAAGGCGCCACATGCTGCGGGGGCGTGGCGCCAGACTGTGGCACCTTGGGTGCGGATGGCTGGTGGTCGGGCCTGTGATGACAGGGGTTGTGCGCGGGGAAAAAAAGCATGGCTGCCGGGTTACGGGTGGCTAGCAAAAAAAGACCCTTCGAGACTGAGGTCCCGGGAGTCTCCCCACGATGAAACCTATTTCGTCAGAATCAGCTTTCCGAGCTTAGTGGTCTTGAGCTGGTAGACCGAGCCGTTGTGCAGGATGTTCACGACCTTGGCCGTGCCCAGCATGGTGGCGCTGTTGATGCTGCGCAGAAAACCTGCAGCTGTCGACTCGGCCGGCGCCTGCGCCGTCGCATCATCGGCAACTGCCGACGCGCGCGGCGCCACGGGGCGCTGCAGTCGAAGGACGGGGCGAGGCATGGCAAGTGTCGACATGGTGTGCAGGAATCGGTTGGTTGGTGGACTGGGTAGCGGGTGCTGTTCTGCGGTATGGGTGAAGTATAGGGTATTAAATGAGAATGTGTCTCATTAGCTTTTGAAACAATAGGTAAATCTGCAGAGCGCGAAGCACCTGCGGCAGCGCTCAGGCGGTGGCTTTGCGCAGCGCGCCGAGCCCATAGGCTTCGCCGAACTGCTGCACCGACATGGGCCGGGCGAAGAGATACCCCTGGGCCTCGCCGCAGTGCTCGCTGCGCAGGCGCTCGCACTGCGCCTGTGTCTCCACGCCTTCGGCGATGGCCTGGAGGTCGAAGCTGCGCGCCATGTCCAGGATGGCGCGCACCACCGAGGCCTCGCGCCGCGACTGCAGCATGCCCTGCACGAAGGCGCGGTCGATCTTGATGCGCGTGAGCGGGTAGGTGGTGAGCAGGCTCAGCGATGCGTAGCCGGTGCCGAAGTCGTCGAAGGCGATGCCCACGCCCTGGTCCCGCAGGCGGCGCAGCATGCCGGGCACCACGTCGTCGTGGTCGAGCACGATGTTCTCGGTGATCTCCAGCTCCAGCGCATCGGGCGGCAGGCCGTGGCGCGCCAGGGTTTCCATGACCTCGGCGGCCAGGTCGCCCACGCGGAACTGCACGCCGAACAGGTTCACGCCCACGCGCAGGGTGGGCGCGCCGTTGCGCCGCCAGTAGGCCGCCTGCGCGCAGGCCTCGTCCAGGATCCACGAGCCCACGCTGGCAGCCAGGGGCCCGCCTTCCAGCGCGGGCAGAAAGGCGGCCGGTGCCAGCAGGCCGCGCTGCGGGTGCTGCCAGCGAATCAGTGCCTCGGCGCCCGAGAGCGAGCCGTCCTCCAGGTGCACCTGGGGCTGGTAGAACAGCACGAACTCACCCTGGCCCACCGCCCGGTCGAGCTCCATGCCGTACAGGCGCCGCGCCACCGCTGCCATGCGCAGGGCGGGAGCGAAGACGAAGCTGCGCCCGCGCCCCTCGGCCTTGGCCTGCGACAGCGCCAGGTCGGCGTTGCCGACCAGTTCCAGCGCCTCGTGGGCCTGCAGGGGCGCCACGGAGACCCCGCAGCTGGCACCCACGCGCACCTCGTGCCCGGCGATTGTGATGGGCTGGTGGATGGCGCTGATGGCGCGCTGGGCCAACTGGTTGGCGGCATCGGGGTCAGCCACGCCGGGCAGCAGCAGGGCGAACTCGTCGCCCCCCAGCCGGGCTGCAATGGGGCCGCGGCTCTGGTGCGCCTTGAACAGTGCGTGGCCTGCCAGCCGGGCCAGCCGATGCGCCACCTCCTGCAGGATGCCGTCGCCCACGGCATGGCCCAGCGTGTCGTTCAGGTCCTTGAAACCATCGAGGTCCAGCATCAGCACGGCGGCAGCGGCATCCGGCAAGGGGCCGAGCAGAGCCTCCTGCACGCGACGGTAGAAGCAGGCGCGGTTGGCCAGGCCGGTCAGCGGGTCGCTGTTGGCCTGGCGGCGCAGGTCGTCCTCTTCGCGCCTCTGTGCCGTCAGGTCCCTGAGCACCGCCTCGAAGCGCAGGCGCCCGTTGTGGCGCCAGATGAACAGCGCAATCCCCAGCATGAAATGCGTACCGTCCTTGCGCCGCCCGCACACTTCGGTGGGGATTTGCAGGTCCTGCATCGAAGCCGCTTCTACCGCGCGCGCAATCCCCTCGCGCAGGGTGGCATGCTCCTGCTCGGCCAGCAGCAGGTCCAGCGGCTGGCCCACGCATTCGGCCGGGTGGTAGCCGTGCAGTGCGGCGGCGGCGGTGTTGATGGCCACGACGCGCCGCTGCTCGTCGAACCAGACCACCGGCGTGGTGGAGTTGCCCGCGTACTCGTCGAACGAGGGCCGTGTGCGCTCGGATGAGGTCTCGATGCGGTGCAGCTCCAGCCGGTCGGAGGCCATGCGCGCCAGCTCGCGCAGGCGCTCCTGGTCTTCCGCGCTGAAGTCGTCGTGCGGGCGGTCATCGAGCACGCACAGCGCGCCCATGGCATGGCCCTCGGGCGAGAGCAGGGGCACACCGGCGTAAAAGCGCACGTTGGACGGGCCGGTGACCAGGGGGTTGTCGTGAAAGCGCTCATCCTGCAGCGTGTCGGGCACCACCATCACGCCGCCTTGCGCAATGGCATGGGCGCAGAAGGAGACGTCGCGGCCCATGTCCAGTTCGCCTGCGCCAATGCTGGCCGCGAAGAACACATGGTCGCTGCCGATCATGTTCACGGCCGACACGGGCATGCCGAACATGCGCGCTGCAATGCGTACCACCGGGTCCAGGCTGGGCAGCGCCTGTTCGCGTTCGAGGCCATGGTCTGCCAGAGCCTGCAGCCGCGCCTCCTCGCTCTGCAGGGTAGGGGGGCACTTCATGCGAGCCTCCAGGTAGCGTGGCCAAGTCTCCGCCCCCGGAGACGCGTGCCACATCCCCAAAATAACCGCTTGTCGTGGTCCGCGCTGTAAGACGGCGCTGACAGAATCGACCGGTTCCGGGAAAGTTAGTGATCGTCCTGAACTTCTACCACGGGCCGTTCAAAACACCGCCATGTTTATTGCCACGGGCGGCTGCGGGGGCCTACGAGTTCCAGGCCGATATCACGAAGCGCAACTGCCCACGCACGCCGGGGTGCGCCGGCTTTTGCGTGCCGCGCCCGTCCACGGTGTAGCTGTCGAACGGGATCGCCACCTCCACCCGGCCGTCGCCCAGCGGCTGCACGTCGAGCACAGTCTGCGCCTGCACCATGCCCGTGCCCTGCCAGGAATACTTCACCTTCCAGGGCGTGGCGTCGTTGGGTGGGGGCTCCATCTCCAGGATCAGCGCGTTGCGAAACAGGTAGCCGCCCTCGTAGTGCTCGTTGATCCACAGACGCTTCTCGATCTCGTAGTCGGGCGCGCGCACGCCGAACTCCAGCCCATAGGCCAGCGAGCGGCGGCGCGGGTTCACGCGCGCGCTGTTGGCCAGGAACACGCTGGACAGGTAGTGGTGGCGGTCGCTCTGCCAATTGGCGTGGGCCATGCAGGCCACCGAGTCCTCCTCGGCGGTGCGCCGGGTCAGGTACCACAGCTTGCCGCGCGGCGAGGCGCGCAGCTCCATCTGGTAGAGCGCGTTGACCTGTTGGCCCGCGTCCACCTGGGCCTGCACGGCCGTGGGCAGGCGGATGTCCTCGATGTCCACCCACAGGTCCACGCGCACGTCGCCGAACAGGAAGCGCGCCAGGTTCTGGAACGCCTCCTCGCTGTTCACGATGCCGAAGAAGCCCGAGTGCGCCCGGTAGGCGAACGCCTTGGCACAGGGCTCGCCCACGCTGCCGTCGGCGTTCAGGCCGTGCAGCGTGGCGTTCTCGATGCGCACCAAGCCGTCGCTGCCGTTGCCCACGAAGGTGCGCGACAGGCCGGCCGCGGCCTCGTAGTCCAGGCGGTTGGTGCCCACCATGCAGAACACCCGGCGTGACGGAAACCGCGCTTCGGGCAGCAGGTCCACGCGCTGGTGCGTGGCGTAGGCGGGCGCCAGGTCCAGGTACTGCACCATGCGCTGGCTGCGGTTGAAGTTGCTGATGTCCATGGCGGAGAGCCAGGCCGGCGCGTTGATGCCCGCCACGTCGATGCCGTTGTGCGGCGTGGCGTAGGTGAAGAACTTGTCCACCTGGGGCCGCATGCCTTCAGGGTCCAGCGCCGGGTTCTGCAGCATGGCCCGGCACACCAGACCGCCCATCGAATGTGCCACCAGATAGCAGCGAAAGTCCGCAGGCGCTACCGCATTCGCCGGGTTGGCGCAGACCAGCTCGCGCACGCGCGCCAGCAACCGGCTCAGCTCCTTCGCAAAGCCCTCGATGTCCGGCGTTTTGCCATCGCCCAGCAGGGTCGAGGCGCTGTCGTAATAGCGAAAGATGATGATGCTCTGTCCCGTGAGCACGTGGCCCGTGGGCTTGCCATCGGCCGTGGTGGCCCACTCGGGGTCCACGATGTCGTAGCCGTCCTCGTAGGCATCGGCATAGCCGTACTCCGACGCCAGCCGCACCAGCGGCGACTCGAACACGTGCTTGCGCGGCTTGCTGCGCCTGTCGGGCACGGCCCGGTGCACCGTCGAGCCCACGTTGAACCCGCAGAACGGGTCGGCCGTGGTCTGGTCGATCTCGCCCTGCGTCATGGCGTAGCCACGCACATAGACGATGGGGAAGTAGGGGGCCTTGTAGGTCGCAGCAGGCATGTCGATCGCGCTCCCGGTGGTGCATCCGCCGCAGGCGGACTGCAGGTGCGCGATGGTCTGTGTGCGCGCGCGGCGCGTCAAGAGAAATAGTGGCCTGGCCTGTGAGCGCAGTGCCGTGCAATTCAAAACTAGCCAAGCACCCCCTGTTTCGAATAATGCGTACAACACCCAGCAACCGGGAGCAAACCCACCATGGCACGGCGCACCAAAAACAGCCCCCTGGAAGACACCATGGACCTCATCGCCCTGCTGCCCTGGTGGGCAGGCCTGGGGCTGGCAGTGCTCAGCTACCTGCTGCTCAGCCAGCTGGCGGCGTCTTTGAGCCAGCCGGCCCCGCCCCGGCCCGGCCAGATCGGGGCCATGGTGCAGGGCGCGCTGCTCGGCGGCCTGGCGACGATGGCCCAGTACGTGGCGCCCGTGGTCTGCCTGGGCGGTGCAGCGCTGTCGGCCTGGCGGCGCCGGCAGCGCCGGGCCCTGGTGGACGCGGTGGCCCAGGCGCCCGCTGCAAGCACCATCGACGGCATGTCCTGGACCGAGTTCGAGATGCTGGTGGGCGAGGCCTACCGGCTGCAGGGCTTTCAGGTGGCCGAGACCGGCGGCGGCGGGCCCGATGGCGGCGTGGACCTGGTGCTCACCCGGGGCGGCGAGAAGTTCTTCGTGCAGTGCAAGCAGTGGAAGGCCTTCAAGGTGGGTGTGGAAACCGTGCGCGAACTCTACGGCGTGATGGCCGCGCGGGGCGCCACGGGCGGCTTCGTGGTGACCTCGGGGCGCTTCACCAACGACGCCAGGCTCTTCACCCAGGGGCGCAACCTGCAACTGGTGGACGGGCCGCGCCTGCTGGCCATGCTCCAACAGGCGCAGCAGTCCCGCTCAGCGGTGGCGGCGGTCATCGCCGCCCATGGCGGGGTGCACCACGAACCGCCGGCCCCCCCGCCCGTGCCATCGGCCCAGTCCGCCGCAGCCGCCCCGGCCGGCGCCCCTGCCAGTGCCAGTGCCCAGCCCGGTTGCCCCAAGTGCGGCTGCGGCATGGTTCGCCGCATCGCGCGCACGGGCAACAATGCCGGGGGCGCATTCTGGGGCTGCTCCACCTTCCCGGCATGCCGCGGGGTGCGGCAGGTGGATTAGGGTTGACCTGAGCGGTCTGGCTGGGCTGGTGCTGAGATATCGGACAGGGACGCGGCGACGTCCAGGGCCTCACCGCGCTCCTTCACCGCCACGTCGCCCAGCGACAGAATGCCCACCAGGCGCTGGTCGCCGTCCAGCACCGGCAGGCGGCGAATCTGTGCGCGCGACATCTGCTGCAGCGCGGCATCGATCGATTCGCCCTCGCGGGTCGACTCCACGTCGCTGCTCATCACGTCCTTGAGCTGGGTGGTTCCGGCATTGCCGCCCTGCGCCACCGAGCGCAGCACGATGTCGCGGTCGGTCACCATGCCCACCAGCCGATCACCTTCGCACACGGGGATGGCCCCCACGTTGAGCTCTTCCATGGCCTGGGCCGCCAGCACCACGCTGTCGGTAGGCGCCAGGCTGCGCACGCCACGGGTCATCACGTCGGATACGGTTGTCATGCGGGTTCTCCTTGAGGGGCAAAGGGTCCAATCTATGCCGGCGCTGCGGTGGCGTCTGTAGGAGCACAAGCTTTTCGCACGCGCTGCATACAAGGCTGCTGCCTGACCCCGCGAGATGGGCGACGGGCGCGCTCATTGCCTACACGCCGCTGTCTTGTCCGCAGGTACAAATGGCCCAGACACTGCCCCTACCCGCCATGAAACTCTCCACCCTGTTCGATATCTGCAAAAAGACCGCCATGGCCTGGGTGGACGACTACGCCCCCAGCATGGGGGCCGCCATCTCCTACTACACGGCTTTTTCGATTGCGCCATTGCTGGTCATCGTGATCGCGATTGCGGGCTATGTGTTTGGCGAGGAGGCCGTACGCGGGGCGCTGCAGGGCCAGATATCGGGCCTGGTGGGCAGCGATGGCGCGGCCGCCATCCAGGGCCTGGTCAGCAGCGCGCGCGAGCCCACCGAGGGCGTGGTCGCCAGCGGCATCAGCATCGTCTTTCTGGTCGTGGGCGCGACCACCGTGTTTGCCGAGATCCAGAGCGCACTCGACCGCATCTGGCATGTGCCCGAGAAAGCCAAGCCCAGCGGCCTGTGGGGCCTGCTGCGCGCGCGCTTCCTGTCGTTCGGCCTGATCCTGGGGCTGGCCTTCCTGCTCATGGCATCGCTGGCCGTGAGTGCGGCGGTAGCCGCATTGGGCACCTGGTTCTCGGCGCTGCTGCCGGGTTGGGAGATCGTGCTGCAGGGGCTCAACATGGCCCTCTCGGTGGTGGTCGAGACCCTGCTGTTCGCCATGATCTTCAAGCTCATGCCTTCCACGCGCATTGCCTGGAGCGACGTGTGGGTGGGGGCCGCCGTCACGGCGGCGCTGTTCGAGCTGGGCAAGGTGCTGATCGGGCTGTACGTGGGCAAGGCCGGCCTCAGCTCCACCTATGCCGCGGCCGGCTCCATCGCCATCATCCTGATCTGGGTGTACTACGCGGCGCAGATCTTCCTGCTGGGCGCCGAGTTCACCAAGGTGTATGCCACCGAGTACGGCTCGCACCGCGATGCGCCCAAGACCCAGGCACCCGAAACCCCGGTGAAGAGCGAGGACCCCGTGCCCGAAGCCACGCACCCGCCCATGGGCTTGCCTGCCGACCCGGTCCCGGTTGCCGCGCGGGGCGGTGGCCATGGTGAAGATCTTCCTTTGGCCACCCGCATCGCCCTGGTGGCCTTGGTCGGAGGGCTCTTTGCCGCGCGCGCTGCCGCCGTGCAATGGATCGATGGCAGAAAGCGGCGCGTGCGCGCCGGCCAAGGCTGACGCTGCAGCTACCGGCGCCCGAGCCTGGCCGGTCACTCGGTGGGTTTCGGGATTTCCAGCGGAAAGAATTGCTGCCTAAAGCGCCGAGGCAATTGCCGCAAGGTGTCTTGCCGCGAGAGCGGCCACTGCACATGCGCACTGGTGTGCTGCGGCGTGGCTGCAACCGTGCTCACGGCGCGCTTCTTGTGGCGCTGGAGTGCATGCGCCAGTACCAGCATTCGCGCAGCACCCTGCGGTCGGGGCCGGGCAGATCGCCGGGCACCGTATCCCCAGGCTCGAATTCGACCTCGATTTCCACGCTGCAGTATTCGGGTACGGTCAGGTAGTGCTCTGCGGCGTAGAGGGCCTTGGCCCATACGAGCGCTGCGTGGACTTCCGTGTCCGAGAACACCCATCCTGGAATGTGGAGCCCCGAGTTCACCATGGAGTGGTCGCGCCACGCCATGTAGGGATGCTCTTGCGCCTCGTCGCAAACCCTGCGCGCCGCAGCGACGGCGGCATCGGCCATGTCCTGGCTTTTGGCATCTTCCGGGTAGGTAAGGATCAGGCGCATCCACGGGACTCCGGCAATAGGGCGGCTGAGCGGCATCCGCGCTCGTACGGGCCTGGCGCGCCATCTTTAAGAAGGGGCCCGAAGGCCCCCTGCGCAGAACTTATGCGGGCGCGAGCTCGGCTTCCATCAGCTCGGTCTTGCGCGCCTCGAGCGCATCGCGCATGGACACCAGGTCGAGCTTCTTGGCCGCGCGGGCCTTGGGGAACATCTCGTTGCGCTCTTCCTTCACGTGGTGGTCGATGTACTCGCCCAGCACGATGACCTTGGCATCGAACTGCTCGTCCACCTCCGTGGCGGCCTCGATCTGCGCGATCAGGTCCTTGGCGGTCTGGTGCTCCACCTCGGCTTCGGCCAGCAGGTCGGTTTCCTTGATGGCGGCGCGCACGGCGGGGTAGAAGATCTCTTCCTCGATCTGGGCGTGCACGGTCAGTTCCTTGCAGATCTGCATGGCCAGTTCCAGGCGCTTTTGCTTGGCAGCGCGGGCCTTCGACTCCATGAGCTCCTCGTACTCCTTGAACATTTTCTTGACGGCCTTGTGGTCTGCATCGAGCAGGTCGCAGGCATCTTTCTCGCGGCGGGCTGGGGTGGTGGTGGGCATCGTGGGCTCCGTAGATAGTGGGGCCTTGATCATTGGGCGGCGGGCGCGCCGGCACTGTAGGTGCAGCCTCGCAGCGCACGTAGGAGCAGCAGCAATCGGCGGCAATCGGGGCGTGCGCACTGCTGCGTGCTGCTTGCGTTCGCGCTGCCGGCTGGCATGGCAAAAACCCGGGGCAGCACCAGCCTTTCTGCGCCCTTAAACTGCAACCATGCTGCCCCTATCCAACGCAAACCCTGGTTTCCCCGCCGACTTCATCCCGCTGCAAGGCACGCGGCAGGACTGCGAGGACTGCGGCAAAGGGGAGAAGCTGGGTTTTCAGTTCGACTACGCCTACCAGCCCATCGTGGACCTGGAGCGCCGCACAGTCTTCGCGCACGAGGCCCTGGTGCGCGGGCCGGCAGGCGAGGGCGCCATGACCGTGCTGTCCCAGGTCAACGACGGCAACCGCTACCGCTTTGACCAGGCCTGCCGTGTCAAGGCCATCAAGGGGGCGAGCGAGCTGGGCATACGCGAGCCGGTCTCCATCAACTTTCTGCCCAACGCCATCTACAAGCCCGAGGTCTGCATCCGCACGACGCTGGAGGCCGCCCGCATCCACCACTTTCCGCTTGACCAGATCATCTTCGAGGTAACCGAGGGCGAGCGCGTGCAGGACGGGCCCTGGTTCGCATCCATCTTGCGCGAGTACAAGCGCTGCGGGTTCAAGACCGCCATCGATGACTTCGGGGCCGGGTATGCGGGGATGAAGCTGCTGTCCGACTTCCAGCCCGACATCATCAAGATCGACATGGACCTGGTCCGCAACGTGGACGCCAACCGGGCGCGCCAGGCCATCGTGCGCAGCCTGGTGTCGCTGTGCAAGGACATGGACATCGAGGTGGTTGCCGAAGGCATCGAGACGCCCGCGGAGCGCGACTTTCTGCGCGATGCAGGCATCCACCTGATGCAGGGCTACCTGTTCGCCCGGCCGGCCTTCCGCTCCATCGCCCAGGTGGACGCCTCCCTGTTCGGCGCCCGGTCTTGAAATTCCGGCGGTGATTTCCTATCATTTCCCCGGCCTCGCGCCACCCCTGCCACGAGCACTAGTCTCACCTTCCAAGAAAGGAGTTTGACCATGAATTCGCATTCCCCATCTCCCTCTTCGGGAGCAGACCGTGCCAGCCGTGGTGCGGCCCGGCGCAGCGGTTCATCGCTGCGCTACCTGTCGCAGCTGCAGACCGACGCCTATCTCCTTGCGCGCGAGGCACTGCGGCGGGTGCAGCGCACGTCCACGCTCCTGGAAGCGGGCTTGCGCGCGCCCGAGCGAGCCGGCGCCCAGGGAGACGGGCGCCAGCTGCACTGAAATGCGCAAGCCTTTACCACGCCATTGAGCGGCTGTGCCATGAAAATCGCCCGGACGAAGCCGGGCGGATCGTTGTGCTGCAAGGGCAGCGCAGGCTGTCAGGCCAGGTGCAACGCAATGGCACCGCCCCGTACCGCGTCGGACTTGGGCAGCTCGATGCGCAGCACCCCGTCGCGGTAGCTGGCCTTGCTGTTGCAGGCATCCACCGCCGCCGCAAGCGACAGGTCGCGGCGCAAAGGGCCACAGGCATACCGCGTGATGTGCCAGCGGCCCACAGCGCCGGCCTGGTGGATGCGCTTTTCGCCCCACACGGTGAGCACATGGCCATGGAGCTTGATGCGCAAGTCCTCACGGCGCATGCCGGGGGCCTCGACGCGCACGACCACCTTGCTGGGGCCATCGAAGATGTGCGCCGTCGTGAAGGCCCATCCCCTCAATCGCGGCACTGCGCTGAGCGGCGCTGGCGGCCCGCGCCGGTCGGTTTTGGCTGGCGCTGACCAAAGGCGCGCGAGGGCGCTTCTGGCCCGGCTGGCGACCTTGTTCCATGCTTGCCACAGCGCACTGCCGGCCTGTCCAGCGCCTTGGGCGGCTTGTTCTGCAATGGGGTTCATGTTTCCTCCTTTCTGAACAAGACTGTCATTGCAATCTGCGTCGGCCTCGCCCTCAACCTGCCGTCACGGCGATCCTGCGCGGTTGCGCATGCGCCTGCTTGGGGATGCGCAGGCACAGCACGCCGTCCTTCAGGCTGGCCTCGATGCGGGCCGTGTCCAGTTCGCGGCTGAGCGTGAAGCTGCGGCGGTAGCGCGGCACCCGCAGCTCGGCGTAGATGGCCTCCAGGCCGTCGGCTGCGTGGGGCCGCACGCTGCCTTCGATCAGCAGCGATTCGCCCTCGACCTTCAGCTCCAACTGCTCCTTGGGTACGCCGGGCATGTCGGCCAGCAGCGTGATGCCGGCGCTGTCCTCGAACACGTCCACGGCTGGGAGCAGCGCGCGCTGCGGATCGCGGTCGGCCGCCGCCGAAGTGGATGCAGGCGAAGAGGTGGTGGCCACTTGTTTCTGTTCGCTCATGATGGTTCTCCTGGGGATGCGATGGGGGTCATTGCACGGTGATGCGCCTGGGCTGGGCCGACTCGCGCCGCGCGATGCTGATCTGCAGCACCCCGTCGCGGTAGCTGGCATTCACCTGGGCCGGGTCCACGTCGTCCGGCAAGGACACCGTGCGCGTGAACGAGCCCACGCTGCGCTCGCTGGCATACACCTGCACCTTGGGGTCGGCCGCGGGGATGCCGGACGCGCGCTCGCCCGCAATGCGCAGCACGCCCCGGTCCAGGCTCACGTCGATCTTCGAGGCCTCCAGCCCCGGCGCAAAGGCATACACCTCCACGCTGGTGGGGGTGCGCCCCACATTGATCGCAGGCAGCGTGCCCGCGTTGACCGAGCGGATGCTGCTGGGCAGCCCCGGTGCACCGAAAACGTCATCCAGTTCGCGGCGCAGCCGCTCGAATGGGCCGAACAGGCTGCTCGGTTGACTCAACAACGATACATACATGGTGTGTCCTCCGTTGGGTTGAATGACACCGGCCGGAGACCGCCCCCCGCCGGTTCGATTGCAGAAATAGAGCCTCCTCAAGAGGTTTCAAGAGGGGATTTTTGTT
This sequence comes from Acidovorax sp., assembly GCF_034519795.1. Taxonomy (GTDB): domain Bacteria; phylum Pseudomonadota; class Gammaproteobacteria; order Burkholderiales; family Burkholderiaceae_C; genus Acidovorax. The sequence continues at coordinate 414,324 of NZ_JAXHOB010000012.1, read as the reverse complement.
GCTGCCCCGGGCACCGTCTGGAGGTCCATCGACGAAAGTCGGGACGAAAAAAAACCGGCTCGAAGGAGCCGGTTTTTCGCACAGAGCTACTGGATCAGTAGCGGCCGCCGCCGTAGCCGCCCGTGCCGTAGCCGGTTTCCTGGCGGTTGCCCGAGGTGTAGCCACCGGCGCTGTAACCACCGGAGCCACCGCTGCGCTCTTCACGAGGGCGCGCCAGGTTCACGACGATGGAGCGACCGTCGACGGACATGCCGTGCAGTGCGGTGATGGCCGCCTGGGCGACTTCGGCAGATGCCATTTCCACGAAGCCGAAGCCCTTGGAGCGGCCGGTTTCGCGGTCCATCATGACCTTGGCCGAGGTGACGTTGCCGAACTCGGAGAAATTGCTTTCCAGGGTCGAGTCGGTCACGGAATAGGGCAGGTTGCCCACATAGATTTTGCTGCTCATGAGAAGAGCCTTTCGGAGTGAAGGCGCGCAACGAGTGACGCACCGTTGGGGAGAGGGGTGTGCGGGCCGCAAGCCGGCCGCAACGGGAGGGGGTGGATGGCGTCTGCGGTCAGCAGAGCATCAGCACGTGGGAGGGTGCGGCATGCACGTTTGCAGCCAGCCCTGGGTGACGGCATAGAGCCGGGCGGCTTCGCGCGAGGCAAAGGCTTTGTCGAAGCGGAACACGCGGCAGTAGCTGCCGTTGCCCTGGGATCGATGGACCGAAAATGAGGCGCGGAAGTTGCCGCAGTCGGTCGGGTGTGTCGCGGGCGATACGACGAACTTGCCCATGGAAATGGCGGTTTTTGGAATCTGGTTCAGTCAGGATCACAGGCCCGTAAGCCTGCGTGAGCATCAACAAACGCGGTTGGCTGCAGCTCTACAGACCAACACGGGCGACAGAGGTCGCAAAAGGCGCAAGCCGAGGGCGGGGAGCCATCCGGCGAGCGTTGCGGTGCAAGCTTTCGTCAAGAGCCTTCACTGCAACAGCCCCGATTATATTGCCTTTTTTTATTAAATTGCAAATTTATATTCTTTTTTTCCATGAAGGCTTGGGTGCGGAAATTCTCCCGTCCCAAGCCGCTTTCACGTTACCCGTGCAAGACGGGGTCTGTGCGCTGACTGCAGGGCGCCGGGGACGCTCTGTGGGCTGTAGGCGCCCGAGTGGTCTGCTGCGCCACCGCCAGCGACCTGGAACACCGCCACGAGCTCGGCCAGGCGCCGGGCCTGCTCGCGCAGATTCTCTGCGGCCGTGGTGCTCTCGCCCACCAGAGCACCGTTTTGCTGGGTCATCTGGTCGAGCTGGGTAACCGCCACGTTCACCTGTGAAATGCCGTCGCTCTGCTCTGCGGCAGCGGTGCTGATCTCGCCGATGATGCCGTTGACGCGCTGAACGCCCTGGACGATTTCATCCATCGTCGCGCCTGCATTGGCCACCAGTTGGGTGCCTGAATCCACCTTCTCGACGCTGTTCTGGATCAGCGACTTGATCTCCTTGGCGGCGGCGGCACTGCGCTGGGCCAGGCTGCGCACTTCGGATGCCACCACCGCGAAGCCGCGCCCCTGTTCCCCCGCCCGCGCGGCTTCGACCGCCGCATTGAGGGCCAGGATGTTGGTCTGGAACGCGATGCCATCGATCACCCCAATGATGTCGGCGATCTTCTTGCTGCTGTGGTGGATGTCCTGCATGGTGCTGACCACCTGCTGCATGACCTCGCCGCCCTTGGTGGCGGTGCCGGCCGCTGCCGTGGCCAACTGGTTCGCCTGGCGAGCCGAGTCGGCGCTCTGGCGCACGGTGGCGGTGAGTTCTTCCATGCTGGCCGCCGTTTGTTCCAGGCTGCTGGCGGCCTGCTCGGTCCGGTTGCCAAGGTTCTGGTTGCCGCTGCTGATGTGGTCGCTGGCGACGCGCAGTTGCTGGATGTTGTCGCGCACTGCCGACACCAGTTCGTGGAAGCGCTGCTGCATGTCCCTCACCGCCACCATCACACTGCTGGTATCCCCCGGCTTCACATGCACGGCGACCGTGAGGTTGCCCTGTTCCATGGATTGCACGAGCGCCCGCACTTCGCTGGGCTCTGCCCCCAACTCGCGGCCGATGCTGCGCGAGACCGTCACCGTGGCTGCCACGCTGATCAGCACGGCCAGCAAGGTGATGGACAGCATCACGCCGGTGAACTGGCTGGCATCCTGGTTGGCGGTGTTGCTGTTCTTGATGATGCGGGCTTCTTCGTAGTCGATCAGCCTGTTGGCGGCTGCCAGCCACTGTTCATACTGCGGCTTGGCTTCGGTCCAGAGCAGGGCCTCCGCGCCGGCGCGATCGCCCGCCTGCATGAGTGCCACCACTTTGCCGGTGGTGGCCACGGTGCGTGCCTCTATGTCCTTGAGTGCCTGCACCATGGGCCCGACCTCCGGGGGGACCTGGCTGGCTGCCTTGAGTACCGCATCGAGTTGGGCGCCCGACTGGGCGTAGAAATCTGCCAGCCGCGCAATGGATTCGACCTCCTTCCTGCGCGCCTCTTCGCTGGGCGCCAGCACCACATCGCGCACGGCGATGGAGCGGTCATGGGCCGAGCCCCGAAAGTTGATGGCTGCGCGCTGGATGGCTGCGTTCTGCGTCGCATTGGCGGTCAATGCGCTGTCGATGCCCCGCGCGATGATCACGCTGTAGATCGACATGCCCAGCAAGGCCACGATCACCAGGCCAAAGCCGGCCATGAGACGGTGACTGATTTTCCACGTATGCATTGAAGAGTGCCTCAGAGGGGAATGGTGACGACGAGGGAAAAAACCGCATGTCGACAGCGCGTCGGCTGTCGCATGGGCATTTACATTTCATCACGAATTTACCAACTGGTCATAAAATGACTGATTGGTAAATTCTATTTACCCGATAGTAAGGGCACAGCCATTGGAGCGCTGCAAGGCGCGTGGACGCTCGCGCAGGGGCTGGAATCCACCTACTCCAGCCAGCGCACGTTCTGCAGGATCTCTTCGAAGAAGCTGCGCAGGCTCGCTGTGCTCATGGTGTAGGGGTCGAAATCCGCCGTGCCCGAGTATTTGAGGAACAACTGCCGGTTGGTCTCCAGGGATGCGATCAGCCCCATGGACCAACCCGTGAAGCGGCGGTGCGGGATTTCGCTCATGTCCAGGATCGCCGTGTCGCGGTGGCGCTCATCCTTGAGCAGTCGGTGGTACAGCGCATTCACCGCAGTGCGGTCGCCTTCGAGCAACTGCAGAAAGATGCCGTTGTTTAGGGCGTGTCATCAATCATTTCACCCCCGCGAAAGCCTGCAGCGCGGTGCAATGCAAGGCGCCCTGAGTGCCGTGTAGCACGGCTACACAAGCGAAGGGCAACGCCGCAATGCGCTGCGCTGCAGGCTTTCCCTGCGGGCTGGCCCCGGCATGCGGCGTCTGCTTTGTCGCTCGGCTTGCCAATAGCCCGCTATTGGCTGCGCCGCGCTTCGCGCATCCATCCGCATGCCGGGGCCAGCGCGGGGGCGAAATGATTGATGACACGCCCTAGGCGCAGCGCACCCGTGATGCCCGCGCGGGTGTTGTTGCGCTGCGATGCACCCAGGATGTCCTTGACATCTGCGGGCCCCAGAACGCGCGAGCAGCGGCTCGCGTAGATCAGTTGTATCAACATGTTTGCCTCCGAGGCGCCGAGTGTGTCAGCCCTGGGCGACAAGGTGGTGCGGGGCGCGAATACCCCGCCAATCCGCTCGCCATTGCACGCAGGGGATGGATGCCCGTTTGGCTTCGAGGGTGTTCAGGGGCTTTGCATCCCGCCGGGCGCCGCTTCGGGCGATCGTGTAACGTCCCGATACTTTTACAAGGTGCTGCGTCCCATGGAAACACCGTCTCCCGTTCCCGCAGACGAAGCCAGCATCCTGGCGGCATTGGCGGATCCAGGCCGTGTCGCGGCGGTCCGGGACACCGGCCTGCTGGACACCCCGCCCGAAGAGAGCTTTGACCGGTTGACCCGCCTGGCGGCCAGGCTTACCGGGGCCCCCGTCACCTTCGTGTCGCTGGTGGATGCGAGCCGGGACTTCTACAAAAGCGCCTTCGGCCTGGGCGAGCCGCTGAACACCACACGCCAGCTGGAGGGCCGTTCGTTTTGCCACCATGCCATGGTGTCCGATGGGCCGTTGGTGCTCGCGGATGTCACGCAATTGGCGGGCTTTTGCGACGTCCCCACCGTCCGCTCGCTGGGGGTGCGGGCCTATGCCGGCATTCCTCTGGTGACTGCCCAGGGGCAGGTGCTGGGCAGTTTCTGCGCGGTGGACTTCAAGCCCAGGCAATGGACCGAGACCGACGTCGAAGTCCTGACCGAGCTGGCCCATTCGGCCATGCGTGAAATCCAGCTGCGCAGGGCCGTGCGCGAATCGGACGCGCTCAACGCGCGCCTGCTGGAGCAACTGCAGCGGGTGGACGAACTGAACCGCGCCCTGGCCGAACTGGCCACGACGGACTCGCTCACCGGCCTGCGCAACCGGCGCGCGTTCGACCACAGCCTGGCGCTGGAGCTGGCCATCGTGGAGCGCCACCGTTCGCCGCTGAGCCTGCTGATGCTGGACGTGGACCACTTCAAGCGCATCAACGACCGCCTGGGCCACGATGCCGGGGACCAGGTGCTGCAGATGATCGGGCAGGTCCTGAGCGCGGGCGCCCGGGTCATCGATATCGTTGCCCGTGTGGGCGGGGAAGAATTCGCCGTACTGCTTCCGAACACGGGCGCGCAGGGCGCCTTCGAGGTGGCCGAGCGAATGCGCCTGGCAGTGGCCCAGGCGCCAGGGGCCCACGGCGGCGTGACCATCAGTATCGGCGCGGTCACCCTGCAGGACGGGGAAGCCGCCTGCAGCCTGTATGCCCGGGCCGATGCGGCGCTGTATTCGGCCAAGGAGGCGGGCCGAAACAGGGTGGCCCAGGCCTGAACCATGTGAGAATCCCGCAGGTCTCTCTTTGCTGTATTGCCAGGATCTCGCCTGGAACCTGCCCTCGGCACCGTGCACCAGCGTGCGTTTTCGGCCCCTTGCAACCCACTGTGTATGTACAGCGCTCCACCTCCTGCCACGCCTGTCGAGCCCACGATCCCCGTACGCCAGGCCTTCGCCCGATTCGACTGGTCCGCCACGGCACTGGGGCCCGAGCATGCCTGGCCGCCCAGCGTCCGCGTGGCGGTGGACCTGATGCTGCGCTCGCCCGTGCCCATGGCCATGCTGTGGGGGCACGAAGGCATCCTGCTCTACAACGATGGCTATGCCGCCATCGCCGGCGCACGCCATCCCGAGATACTGGGCATGCCTGCGCGCCAGGCCTGGCCCGAGGCCGAGGCTTTCAACGACCGCGTGATCACCGAATGCCTGGCGGGCGGCACGCTGAGCTTTCGCGACCAGTTTCTCGTGCTGCACCGCAACGGCGTGCCGGAAGAGGTGTACCTGGACCTGGACTATTCGCCCATCCCCGACGGGCAAGGCCAGCCGGTGGGGGTGATGGCCATCCTTACCGAGACCACGGCCAAGGTCCAGGCCGAAAGGCGCGTGCAGGGCGAGCGCGAGCGCCTGGGCAGCATGTTCGAGCAGGCCCCGGGCTTCATGGCCCTGCTGCATGGGCCGGAGCATGTGTTCGAGCTGGCCAACCCGGCCTATATGCAGCTGGTGGGGCACCGCCCGGTGCTGGGCAAGCCGGTGCGCCAGGCCCTGCCGGAGATTGCAGGGCAGGGCTTCTTCGAACTGCTCGACCAGGTGTATGGCAAGGGTGAGCCATTCTTCGGCACGGCGCTGCCTGCCACGCTGCAGCGCCCGCCCGACGGCGCGTACGAAAGGCGCTACATTGATGTGATGTACCACCCGCTGCGCGACGCGCAGGGCCAGGTGGCCGGCATCTTCGTGCAGGGCTCCGACGTGACGCCGCGGGTTCTGGCCGAGGAAGAGGCGAGTCGCCGAGAGGCGCAGTTCCAGGTGTTTGCGCAGGCCATGCCCAACCAGGTGTGGGCGGCCGGGCCGGACGGCCTGCTCGACTGGCTCAACGACAAGGTGCCCGAGTACAGCGGGCTGCTGCCGGCCGCACTGCTGGGCGCCGGCTGGGCCCGCATCGTGCACCCCGACGACCTTCCCCAGGCTGGTGAGAAGTGGGCCCAGGCACTGGCCAGCGGCGTGGGCTATGAAACCGAATTTCGACTGCGCCGGTCCGATGGGACCTACCGCTGGCACCTGGCGCGCGCCGTGCCGCTGCGCAACGAGGGCGGCAGCGTTGTGCGCTGGGTGGGCACCAACACCGACATCGAGGAGCAGCGGGCCGCCGCCATGGCGCTGGCCCACCTCAATGAAAACCTGGAGCGCGAAGTGGCCGAGCGCACGGCCGAGCGCGACCGCATGTGGCGCCTGTCCACCGACGTGATGCTGGTGGCCGATTTCGAGGCCACGGTGCTGTCCGTCAACCCTGCGTGGACCCGTTTGCTGGGCTGGCAGGCCAGCGAACTGCTGGGCCGCAGCTTCATGGACCTGGTGCACCCCGATGACCAGGCCGCCACCCTCGACGAGATGAGCGGCCTGGCGCGCGGTGTGACCACCTTTCGCTTCGACAACCGCTACCGGTGCAAGGATGGCAGTTACCGCGTGCTGATGTGGACCGCCGTGCCGGAGGCCGGCGAGATCCACGCCGTGGGCCGCGACGTGACCGCCGACCGCGCTGCCGAGGAGGCGCTGCGCCGCACCGAGGCTGCCCTGCACCAGTCGCAGAAGATGGAGAGCGTGGGCCAGCTCACGGGGGGCGTGGCGCACGACTTCAACAACGTGCTGCAGATCATCTCCGGCAACCTGCACCTGCTGCGCAAGAACCTGGCCGCCGACGAGGCGGCGCTGCGCCGAATCAACGGCGCGCTGGACGGCGTGGCGCGCGGGGCCAAGCTGGCCTCGCACCTGCTGGCCTTTGCGCGCAAGCAGCCGCTGTCGCCCGTGGTGCTCAACGCCGGGCGCCTGCTGCGTGAGCTCAACGACATGCTGCGCCGCGCCCTGGGCGAGGCGGTGGAGCTGGAGACGGTGGTGGCCGGCGGCCTGTGGAACACCCTGGCCGACGCCAGCTTTCTGGAGAACACGCTGCTCAACCTGGCCATCAACGCCCGCGATGCCATGCAGGGCCATGGCCGCCTGACCATCGAGGCCGGCAACGCCAGCCTGGACGATGCCTATGCACTGGCGCACGGCGACGTGGTGCCTGGCCAGTACGTGATGATCGCCGTGTCCGACACCGGCTGCGGCATGTCCGAAGACATCGTGCAGCGCGTGTTCGAGCCCTTCTTCACCACCAAGCCCGAGGGCCACGGCACGGGCCTGGGCCTGTCCATGGTGTACGGCTTCGTCAAGCAAAGCGGCGGCCACATCAAGATCTACAGCGAGGTGGGCCACGGCACCACGGTGCGGCTGTACCTGCCCCGGTCGCTGGAGTCCGAACTGGCTGCCGGGCTGCAGCCTTTGGTGGAGGTGGAGGGGGGCACCGAGACCATCCTGGTGGTGGAGGACGATGCCCAGGTGCGCGAGACCGTGGTCGAGCTGCTCACCGACATGGGCTACAAGGTGCTCAAGGCGCCCGACGCGCACAGCGCCCTGGCGGTGGTGGAGAGCGGCGTGCAGATCGACCTGCTGTTCACCGACGTCGTCATGCCCGGCCCGCTGCGCAGCCCCGAGCTGGCGCGCAAGGCGCGGCTGGTGCAGCCGAACATCGAGGTGCTGTTCACCTCGGGCTACACCGAGAACTCCATCGTGCATGGCGGGCGGCTCGATGCCGGGGTGGCGCTGCTGAGCAAACCCTATGCGCGCGAAGACCTGGCGCGCAAGCTCAGGCAGATGCTGGGCGCCCGTGAGCATCCCGAGGGGTGAATGGCGACCCGCCCAAGGTTGTTTTGGTGCCAGTGCGCGTAGGACAGCGCCGCGAAGAGTGCACGGGTCGCGTCCCGGCCCTGTTTAGGCTGTACCCTGGTGCTACAAATTTTTACGACAACCCACGCAAGGGCATGAAGGCCTCGCGCACACGGATCCACCGATTTCATGAACAACCTGACCACGTACATCCTTGACGCGCTGCAAGCCCCCCACAGTGCGGCATTGATACAGGACTGGATCGCCGAGGCCCGCACCAGCAACCCCGACCTGGCGAAGTCCGCCACGGCAGACGCCACGGAGGTGGTCGCTGCCTTTGGCGCATCCTTGCAAGGGGGGGCCGACGTCGAGTCCTTTCGCGACCCCCGCTGGTCGCCGCTGCAGCAGGTGCTTTCTGCCCTGTCGCGCTCGCGTGCGGCGCAAGGCCAGACCGCGGGTGACACCAGCGTGTTCGTGCTCGCGCTCAAGAAGCCTTTGCTCGGCGGGCTGCAGACGCGGGCGGCGGGGGGCGACAGTGCGCAGCTGATGGCTGCGTTCTGGGGCCTGACAAAGCTGGTGGACAGCATGGCGCAGTTCACAGCCACCACGTTCCAGCATGCCCGCGAGGAGATCATCAACCGCCAGCAGGAAGAGCTGCTGGAGCTGTCCACCCCCGTCGTCAAGCTGTGGGAAGGGGTGCTGGCGGTGCCCATGATCGGTACCCTGGACAGCAACCGCACCCAGATCGTCATGGAGACCCTGCTGCAGAAGATCGTGGAGACCGGCTCCGAGCTGGCGATCATCGACATCACCGGCGTGCCCACCGTGGACACCCTGGTGGCCCAGCATCTGCTCAAGACCGTGACGGCCATCCGCCTGATGGGGGCCGACTGCATCATCAGCGGCATCCGGCCGCAGATCGCGCAGACCATCGTGCACCTGGGCATCGACCTGCAGGGCATCAGCACCAAGGCCAGCCTGGCCGACGCCCTGTCGCTGGCACTGCAGCGCACCGGTTGGCGCGTGACGCGCCAGGCCTAAGCCAGCAGGAACCCCTATGGAACGCATACCAATCCTGCGCATGGGCTCCACCCTCCTGGTCACGATCCAGGTGGACATGCTCGACCAGACCGCCCTGGCCCTGCAGGACGACCTGGCCGAACGCATCGCAAAGACCGGCGCCAGCGGCGTGATGATCGACATCTCGGCGCTGGAGATCGTGGACTCTTTTGTGGGCCGCATTTTGGCCAGCATTTCCGGCATTGCACGCATCCTGTCGGCCACCACCGTCGTCGTGGGCATGCAGCCTGCCGTGGCCATCACCCTGGTGGAGCTGGGCCTGTCGCTGGAGGGCGTGAAAACCGCGCTCAACGTGGAGCGCGGCCTGGAAGTGCTGCGCCGGGCGCGCGAGGAGAGCGGCCTTGTCGGTTGAGCGCGTTGGCACCCTTCCCCTTGCGTCCGAGCAGCAGGTCGTGGCCAGTCGCCAGACGGTGCGCGCGCTGTGCCAGCTCCTGAAGTTGTCATTGGTCGAGCAGACCAAGATGATCACGGCGGCCAGTGAGCTGTCTCGCAACACCCTCATCCATGGCGGAGGAGGGCGCATGCGCTGGGAGGTGCTGCAAGCCGGGCCCCGCATGGGCCTGGTCCTGCATTTTGAAGACGAGGGCCCCGGCATCGCCGATTTGAAGCTGGCCATGACCGATGGCTGGACCTCGGGTTCTGGCATGGGCCTGGGCCTGCCCGGCAGCAAGCGCCTGGTCAGTGATTTCGAGATCGACTCTGCGCCTGGACGCGGGACGCGCGTGAGCATCACCCAATGGAAGTGATACGCAGCTGGATCCACCGCCCCTTCCAGATCACGGACGCGAGCTGTGTGGGGGAGGCGCGGCGCTACTGCGCCCGTGCGGTGCAGGACTGGGACTGGTCCGAGGTGGATGCGGGGCGCCTGTCGCTGGTCGTGACCGAACTGGGCACCAACCTGCTGCGCCATGCCGTGCAGGGCGAGTTGTGGATCGCCATCAAGAACGCAGCGCTGGAGGTGGAGATCATCGCCCTGGACAAGGGCCCCGGCATCGCCGACGTGCAGCGCGCCATCCAGGACGGGGTGTCCACCGGCTCCGGGTCCCCAGGCACGGGCCTGGGAGCGATACGCCGCCTGGCCAACGATTTCAGCATCCATTCGAGCGGCGCGGGGACCTTGTGCCTGGCGCGCGTGCGGCCTGCTGCGCAGGGGCCCCTGGCTCCGCCCAGGCTGGGTGCGGTGAGCCTGGCCGCCCCGGGTGAAACGGTGTGCGGCGATGCCTGGGCCGTTGCCTTCGACGGCGACAAGGTGTCTCTGGTGGTCGCCGATGGCCTGGGCCATGGGCCGCATGCCGCAGTGGCGGCCAACGCTGCGCTGGATGTGTTTGCCAGCAACCCGTTTGCCTCCCTGCAGGCCCTGCTCAACGATGCCCATGCCGGCTTGCAGGCCACACGCGGGGCAGCGCTCCTCGTGCTGCAGATGGACGACACGTCAGGCCTGCAATATGCCGGTGCCGGCAATGTCATGGGGCGTGTCATTTCAGGGGTTTCGGACAAGTCCCTGATGACGCAGCATGGCACCGTGGGGGTGCAGGTCCGCAGGCCCGACGTGGCCAGCATCGAAGTGCCCGCGCACGCCGTGACGGTGGTGCACAGCGATGGCATTGCATCGCGGTGGAAAGCCGACAGCCTGGTGCCGCTGCTGCAGCGCGATCCCGCATTGATTGCGGCCGCTTTGCTCTGGCAGCACACGCGGGGCCGGGACGACGCCACCGTGGTCGTGGTGAAACAGGGAGAATGACCGTGAGCGAAGCGACCCAGGCCGAGCTGGATCAATGCCGCGCCGAAGTTCTGGCGCTGCGCGCCGAACTCGAAGAGACCAACCGCGGCGTGGTGGCGCTCTATGCCGAGCTCGATGAGCAGGCCGAGCAACTCAAGCATGCCACGCAGCTCAAGAGCCGCTTTCTTTCGTACATGAGCCATGAGTTCCGCACGCCCATCGGCGCCACGCTCAGCATTGCGCGGCTTTTGCTCGACCATGTGGATGGCCCGCTCACTGCCGAGCAGGAGCGCCAGGTCGAGTTCATCCAGACGACCTGCCAGGAGTTTTCCAACATGGTCGATGACCTGCTGGACCTGGCCAAGATCGAAGCCGGCCGGGTGGATATTTCCCCCGAGTGGTTCGAGATGATGGACCTTTTCACGGCGCTGCGTGGCATGTTCAAGCCCATCCTGGACAACGCTGCGCTGAACCTGGTGTTCGAGGAGGCAGAAGGCTTGCCCAGGCTGTACACCGATGACCGCAAGCTGTCGCAGATCCTGCGCAACTTCATCTCCAACGCCCTCAAGTTCACGGCGCACGGTGAAGTGCGGGTGTCTGCGGTCCGCGAGGCGGGCGACATGGTGCGCTTTTCCGTGTCCGACACCGGCATCGGCATCGCTCAGGAGCATATTCCGGCCCTTTTCAATGACTTCACCCAGGTGGATGCGCCCATACAGAAACGACTGCGTGGCACCGGACTGGGCCTGGCACTGTCCAGGCAACTGGCCTCCTTGCTCGGGGGATCCATCGAGGTGAGCAGTGTGGTGGGGGAAGGCTCGGTCTTTTCGGTCATCGTGCCCGCGCAGCTGCTGCCGGCAAAAGCCACTGCAGCCGAGTGAGCCATGCCCCATTCTGGAGTGATCTTGCCAAGCCTTGACCGGAGCCTGCACACCGTTCTGGTGGTCGATGACAACCCCGTCACGCGCTATTCCACGGCGCGCGTCATCCGTGCAGCGGGTTTTCAGACCGATGAGGCGGCCACGGGGCGGGCAGCCATCGAAGCCGCTGCCAGGCAAAACATCTCGGCCGTGGTGCTGGATGTCCATCTGCCCGACATGGACGGCTTCGACGTCTGCCGGGTCTTGCGGGCGGACATGCGCACGGCGCTGACCCCGATCATCCATCTGTCTGCCACCTACATGAAGAGCGAGCACAAGGTGGCAGGCCTGAATGCGGGGGCCGACGCCTACATGGTGCACCCGGCCGAGCCGCCCTTGATGGTGGCCACCTTGCAGGCCTTGATACGGGCGCGCACCGCCGAAGAAGAGCTGCGGCGCAGCGAAAGCCGGTTCCGTGCCATCTACGGGCAGGCGCCCGTGGCCATGATGCTGATCGACTCCGCGGGGTGCTTTGCAGACGTGAATCCCGCCGCCGAAGCGCTCATCCAGCGCCCGCGCGGTGAGTTGATCGGCATGGCGGTGGCCGAGCTGGTGCCCGAAGCCTGGAAAGACTTCGTGAAGGCCCGGCTGGAGAGCGCCGAAGACATCGCCTGGAAGGGCGAGTTTCCGATGGTGCGGGGCGATGGGCAGCAGATGCTGCTGGACTGGAGCATGTCCAGCCATGTGGAGCCCGGCGTGCGCATCGGCATTGCATCCGACCTGTCCGAGCGGATCGATTTCGAACGCCGTCGCGAGGAACTCCTGGAGCGCGAACAGGCCGCGCGCGTGCTGGCCGAGCGGCACAGCCGCACCAAGGATGATTTCGTGGCCGTGTTGTCGCACGAACTGCGCACCCCCCTCACGCTGATCACCGGCTGGGTGCACATGCTCAAGCGCCCCAACTGCAGTGCCGACATGCTCAAGCGCGGCATCGACTCGATCGAGCGCGGGGCCAAGGCGCAGGGGCGCATCATTTCCGACATTCTGGATGTCTCCCGCATCGCGTCCGGCAAGCTGCGCCTGCACCGCGAGTGGGCCCACCCGATGGAGCTGACCCGCGTTTCGCTGGATGCGCTGCGCGATCTGGCCCAGGCCAAGGGCATCGTGCTGTCGGTACAGGCCGATGACACCGACGAGCCTGCATGGCTGGACGTCACGCGGTTCCAGCAGATCGTGTGGAACCTGGTGACCAACGCGATCAAGTTCTCCGAGACAGGCGGCACGGTCGAGCTGCGGCTGCTGCGCGATGGGGATGTGCTGACGCTGGTCGTCAAGGACCATGGGGTGGGCATTGCCGATGGATTCCTGCCCTTCCTGTTCGAGCGCTTCACGCAAAGCGGTACCCCCGGAAACCGGGCGCATGGCGGACTGGGCCTGGGCCTTTCCATCGTCAAGCACCTGGTGGAACTGCACCAGGGCAGCATTTCTGCGTTCAGCGAAGGCTCTGGCAAAGGCACTTCCATGACGGCCCGCCTGATGGTGGCCTACGAGGAGCCCAGCGCACCCAGCGAGGGCGGGCAAGCGTTTCCCCTTGGCAAGGAAGTCCGTCTGCTTCAGGGCAAGGACATCCTGGTGGTGGACGACAACGCCGACACCAGCGAAATGCTGAGCATCGTGCTGTCCGACGAAGGTGCGCTCGTGCGCGTCGCAGACAGCTACGAGACTGCCATCGCCCAGTTCGACAAGGCCTGGCCCGACCTGTTCGTGAGCGACATTGGCCTGCCCGGGCGCGACGGCCATGACCTGATCGCCAAGGTCCGGGAGATGGAGGCTGCGGCAGGCCACCCGCGCCTGCGCGCCATTGCCCTCACGGCCTTCGCCCGCCCGCAGGACCGTGATCGCGCCCTCGCCGCAGGCTTCGATCAGCACATGGGAAAGCCTTTGCAGCCGCACCTGCTGCTCCAGGCACTCGCCTGATCGGCCGTGCCGGCAGGTTTTTTGCCTGCATGACATCGCTTGGGGATGCCGTCTGACAAGCCCGGGACGTGGCGCAGCTTATTTTCAGCTACCCACTTCCAAGGAGCATGCCGTGACCATCCAGCCCCCGCCCGCCACCCCTGGCCGCCGCCCTGCCGGCGAGTTCCCGCAGCCCGTTTCGCCATGGGAAAGCCGGGGCCTGCTGTACGCCGAAGTGGTGGGGGCGCTGTTGGTACTGGCCATGGTGCTGGCCAACAGCATGGACCCTGGCTTCTGGCGCAGCAAGGCCGCCGAGGTGCAGGCCCAGGCGGCACCCGCCACGTCGCTGGCAAAGGCCGCCGGGCCGTCCGATTCCTCCGAATGACGGGCATGCCATGCCCTGCATGGCCTGCACATCCCGAGACCCCGCGCTGCGCAACAGGCGCAGCCGACACTGCTTCGGCGGTGCCGTCTCTTACCCGGGCCCGCCAGCCCGCGTGCGGTCGGTCTGCCCGTCCATCATGTCGCGCACCTTCCGGGCCAGGGCCGTGAGCTCGAAGGGTTTGGTCATGACCTCCATGCCGGCATCGAGCAGGCCGTTGCCCACCGCCGCGTTCTGGGCGAAGCCGGTGATGAACAGCACTTTCAATTCAGGCCGGTCCTGGCGGGCTGCGTCCGCCACCTGGCGGCCGTTGAGCCCGCCGGGCAGGCCCACGTCGGTGATCAGCAGGTCCACGCGGCGCATGGCTTGCAGGGTGCGCAGGGCGCTCGCGCCATCGTGGGCCTCGACCACCAGGTAGCCAGCATCCTTGAGCACTTCCACGGTCAGCGTGCGGATGGTGCTTTCGTCCTCCACCACCAGAAGGGTCTCGCCCTCGCCCTGCTGCACGGTATCGGCGGTGCCGTCGGCCGCGTCTTCGAGCACCTGGCCGTCATGGCGCGGCAGGTACAGGCGCATGGTGGTGCCCACGCCCACCTCGGACTGCACGCGCACATGGCCGCCCGACTGGCGCACGAAGCCATACACCATCGACAGGCCCAGGCCCGTGCCCTGGCCGGTGGGCTTGGTGGTGAAGAAGGGGTCGAAGATCTGCTCGATCAGCTCGGCCGGCATGCCCGAGCCGGTGTCGGTGACCGAGAGGCACACGTAGTCCGCAGCAGGCAGGCCCAGGCTGCGCAGCACATCGTTCGTGGCCGCAATGTTGGCCGTGGCGATGGACAGGTTCCCGCCGCCGGGCAGCATGGCGTCGCGCGCGTTGATGCACAGGTTGAGCAGCGAGTTCTCCAGTTGCGAGGGGTCCACCCGGGTGGTCCAAAGGTCCTCGGCGGCCGTGCACTCGACCTGCACGTCCGGCCCCACCGAGCGGCGCACCAGCTCTTCGAGCCCGGCCACCAGCCGGTTGAGGTCGGTGGCCCTGGGGTCCAGCGTCTGGCGCCGGGCAAAGGCCAGCAGCCGCTGGGTCAGCGCGGCGGCGCGCTTGACGGAGTCCTGGCCCATCGCGATGTAGCGCTCGGCCTGGTCGAGCTTGCCCTGGCGCATGCGCACCTTGAGCACCTGCAGGCTGGCGCTCACGGCGCCCAGCAGGTTGTTGAAGTCGTGCGCGATGCCGCCCGTGAGCTGGCCCACGGCCTCCATCTTCTGCGACTGGCGCAGCGCCTCTTCCACCGCCATCAGCTCGCCCGTGCGCGCCGCCACGGCGGCTTCCAGGTTTTCATTCGCATCGCGCAGCCGGGCCTCGCTCAGCGCCAGTGCATTGGCGCTGCGCACCCGCTCGGAAACGGAGCGGATACGCTCGGCAAACTCGCGCACGAAGTCGATTTCCTCGCTGCTCCAGTGGCGCGCGTCGGCATGGTGCAGGAACAGGATGGCCACGAGCTTGCCCTGCTCGATCAGCGGCAGGCTCAGCAAGGCGCGCACACCTTGCGTATCGAGCGTGCCCTCGGGGTAGCGGTCCGGGTCGGCCCCGGTGTCGGCCACCACCAGCGGTTCTCCCTGCCACAGGCCATCGGCGACGGAACCCAGGTCGTGCATGCGCCAGGTGCCTGCCAGTGTGGCCAGGCCATGCACGCACCAGTCCTGGTCGATGGTGCACAGCTCGCCGGTGCCATCGATGGTGCCGTAGCATACACGCGCCAGGCGCAGTGTCTCGCCCAGCAGGCGCGCCGCTTCCCGCGCCATGCCCGGCAGGTCGCCCACCTCGCGCAGTCGCTCTGGCAGGCGCGCCAGCAGGTTGCGCCAGTGCTCCGCGCGCCGGCGCTGGGTGATGTCGCGCACCACCGCCAGCGAGCCCAGGGGCCGGCCCAGCGGGCCAAGCAGGGGCGAGACCACGGCCTCGACATCGATCAGCCGGCCATCGTTCAGGCGGTGCAATGTGCCCAGGGTGGCCAGCGCCCCGGGGTCGGCAGGTGGCACATCCGGCTCGCCCAGGCCGGGCATCTCGGTAAAGATGAATTGCCGGGGCTGCCCCAGCACATCGGAGGACCGCACGCCATAGAGCTGCTCGGCGGCGGCGTTGATGTACATCACCAGCCCATCCTGGTCGAAAGCGAAGACGGCATCCTCCATCTGGCCCAGCACGTCCTGGCGCAACTGGTCGGTGGCTGCGTGTGCGCTCTCCAGCGTGTAGATGGCGTTGTTGACCACGAGCGCATCCACATCGCCGGTGTGGATGGCATGCAGCGTTTCCTCAAGCTCCTGCAGCCGCAGCCGCAGCGTGGCGTTCTCGGCGGCCAAGTCGGTCTGGATGCCCAGGCCCGGGGTGGGGTCGAATCCGTCGGCCGTCATGCGGCCCCCCGTGCGGGCAGCACGCCGAAGGCCCTGCGCAGGCGGTCCAGGTCCGACAGGTCGCCGATGAAGCGGCGCTGCGGCAGCGGCGCCAGGCGCAGCAAGGTGGGCGAGACGATGATCTGGTCGGCACGCGCTAGATCCACATGCTCGGCGATGTTCAGCACCGTGAGCTGGTGGGTGCCGGGATACGCTTCGTTCAGGATGCGGCGCGCATTGGCAATGGCGCGCAGTGAGATCGGAGACGCCATGCTCACGTAGAGCCGGTAGTCGTTGGGCGGCGAAACCTCGGCGGGCGGAGCGGGCTGGGCATGCGGGGTTCCGATAGTGGCCATGGAGTTCAAACGAGGGGCTTCACATCGAGCCCGACGAGCACGCGCTCTTCGTTCGACAGGTCGCCGATGATCTTGCGGATCGGCTCGGGGAACTTGCGCACCAGGGTGGGCACGGCCAGGATCTGGTCGCCCGCCGCCAACTGCGGGTTGAGCAGCAGGTCCACGACTTCGATGCTGTAGCGCCCGGCCAGGTGCGTCTCGCACAGGCGCTTGAGGTTGTCCAGCGCGGCGCTGGACCGGGGGGTGGAGCCGGCCACATACAGCCTGAGCTGCCACTCGGGTTTCAGCGGCGCGGCAGCGGGCCTTTCGCGCAGGGTAGTGGGGCTTGCCATATCGATCATCCTTTGCCCGACGCGGGTTGGTAGGCGGCCTTGCCGCCGGTGCTGGCGGTACCGCGCCTGGCCGCAATGCTGCGGGCACGTTCCTGCGCGCCCAGGGCCTCCATGGTTTCGCGCTCGATGGCGAACTCGACCTCTCCGGCCCGCTCCAGCAACTGCGCATTCAGCGCCGCGATCTGCGCGTCCAGCGCTTCGCGGCGGTTGGCCAGATCGCGCAGGCGGCGCTCGTGGTCGCGCCCGCGCAGCTCATTGGCGGCCTGCACCTGCGCCTCGTGCGCGATGCGTGCCGTGCCGGTGAGCACCTGGTCGCCGTAGAGGTACACGTCCACCAGGTCCACCCCCTTGTCGGAGAACACGAACTCGCGCACCTGGTTGGAGTGGGGCATGCCGCGCGACTTGAGCACCTGCAGCGTGCGCGTGCGCTCGCCGTTGACGGCCACATTGGCCAGCAGCAGCCAGCTGTCCATGAGCGAGGACACGCCGACCTCCGATGTGGCGACGGGAAGCGGCGCCGCATCCGCCGTGAGGCTGGTGAACAGCGCCGTGGTCCCCTCTGTCTTGAGGAAGTCGATGAGCCGCATCAGCGTTTGCTTGAGGCCGGAGTCATCCCTTTGCGAGGTCAGGTTGCTGATCGGGTCCACGGCCACTGCCTGCGGCTGGAATTCGCGCACCAGGTCGTACATGTGCACCAGGTGCTGCTCCAGCCCCTGCAGGGTGGGGCGGGTCGATTCGATGCGGAGCAGGTCCTTGTCCACCCAGCGGCGCAGATTCAGGCCGATGGATTCCATGTTGCGCAGCAGCTGGCTTTCGGATTCCTCGTAGGCGAACAGAACGGCCTTCTCGCCGCGCGCACATGCGGCGTTCACGAAGCTGGCGGCAATGCTGCTTTTGCCTGTGCCGGGTGCCCCCGATACCAGCAGGCTGCTGCCCCGGAAGAGGCCCCGGCCATCGAGCATGTCGTCAAGCCCGCCGATGCCGGTGGACACGCGCTCACGCGACGCCTGGTGGTCGAGCGCCAGCGAGGTAATGGGCAGTACCGACAGGCCGGTGCGACCGATCAGAAAGGGGTACTCGTTGGTGCCATGGGCCGAGCCGCGGTACTTCACCACGCGCAGGCGGCGGGTGGAAACCTGGTCATCGATGCGGTGGTCCAGCAGGATCACGCAATCGGCCACGTACTCCTCCAGCCCGTAGCGCGTAAAGGCGCTCTCGCCGCGCTCGGCGGTGATGATGGCTGTGACGCCCTTGTCCTTGAGCCAGCGGAACAGACGGCGCAACTCGGCGCGCAGGATGGCGTGGTTGGGCACGCCCGCGAACAATGCCTCCACGGTGTCGAGCACCACGCGCTTGGCACCGATCGAATCGATGGCGTAGCCCAGGCGGATGAACAGGCCTTCGAGGTCGTACTCGCCGGTCTCCTCGATCTCGCTGCGCTCCACGCGCACGAAGTCCAGCACCAGCCTCTTTTGCCGCTGCAGCGCATCGAGGTCGAAGCCCAGCGAGCGCATGTTCTGGACCAGCTCCTCGGTCGACTCCTCGAACATCATGAAGACGCCAGGCTCTGCATATTCCGTGGCGCCCTTGACGAGAAATTCCGCCGCCAGCATGGTCTTGCCACAGCCCGCTGCACCGCACACCAGGGTGGGGCGCCCCGCAGGCAGGCCGCCCTCGGTGATGTCATCGAGGCCAGCGATGCCGGTGGGCGACTTGGCAATGCCAGCGGGCGTTGCCAAGGGGGCTTTCTTCTGGGGGCGGGTAGCGGCCATCGGTGGGTGATCAGCGGGTGGATGCAAGGAGGGTGGGGGGCCGACACATGGGCCACTGAGACGTGACCGGATGCAGGCATCGTAGAAAAGCCGTGCCCCCACCGCTGTAGGACACGGCCGGATTGCACTGCGCGGCAGCGCCGGTGCCCTTGCGCCCACGCGGTTCAGGCCGCAGAATTTGCCAGGCAGGCTGCCGTGGCAGCCAGCGCCGTGTTTCATCCGCCCCTACCCACGGAGGTTGCCATCGCACACGCGCCCGGTCAGGACCAGCTGCAGAAAGTGCGCTGCTACACCCTCTTCTTCCCGGGGGGCCGGGTGTATGCGGGCGATACCGAAGGGCACCTGATCGCATTGGCACTCGTCACCCAGCGGCAGGGCCGCTACAGCTACACGCTGGAGGGCAACGGAGTCTCGGGTGGCGGGCTGGAGAGTGCCCATGCCTTGCTCGAAGCCGTCGCCAGCCACCTTACGGCGGATTTCGTCGAAACGCAGTTCCAACACAGCGCCGATCTGGCCCGGGCCGATGTTTTCGATCTGACCGCCGGGCCACACCTGAACATCCGACTGCAGGCGCCGTGAACGGCTGATCGGGCATTTTGCCGGGGGGGGGAGCGGCATCTGTCCTACAAGGCGGGCCCGGGGGTGAATGTTACTTTCCAGAGCACCCTTTGGAAAGGAAACACGCCATGAGCGACGACAAGAGCAAGACCGCCCAGGACCGCCATTTCATCAACCTCAGCGAGCCCTATGAAGTGCGCGACTGGACCAACAGCCTGGGCGTGACCGAGGCACAGCTGCGCGAAGCCGTGGCTGCGGTCGGGTCGTCGGCCGACAAGGTGCGCGACTACCTGGGCCACGCGCGCTGAAGGGCATCGCGATGGCCCAGGCAAAAGAGGACGAAGGCCAGGCACCCACTTCCACGCGCACGATGTGGAAGGGGGCGATCAGCTTTGGCCTGGTGCACATTCCCGTCGGCCTGTATTCGGCCACGCTGAGCTCGGGCATCGACTTCGACTGGCTGGACAAGCGCTCGATGGAGCCCGTGGGCTACAAGCGCGTGAACAAGGTCACGGGCAAGGAGATCGCCACGGCCGACATCGTCAAGGGCATCGAGTACGAGGACGGGCACTACGTGGTGCTCACCCCCGAGGAAATCGCCGCTGCCTACCCCAGGATCACGCAGACCATCGAGATCGAGACCTTTCTCGACGCCGACGAGATCCCCTTCGTCTACCTGGAGCGGCCCTACTACACGGCCCCGCTCAAGCGCGGCGAAAAGGTCTACGCCCTGCTGCGCGAGGCTCTGCGCCAGAGCAACAAGGTGGGCGTGGCCAAGGTGGTCATACAGACCAAGCAGCACCTGGCAGTGCTGATCCCGTGCGGGCGTGCCCTGATCCTGAACCTGCTGCGCTGGGGCGGCGAGATCCGCTCGTTCGAGCAGCTCAACCTGCCGCCGCTGGATGCCAAGGCCGCCGGCATCAAGCCGGCCGAGATGGACATGGCGCTGCAGCTCATCGACGACATGACCCAGCCCTGGGACGCCGATGCGTTTCGCAACTCGTTTGCGCAGGAGATCCACAAGCTCGTCGAGACCAAGGTCGCATCGGGCGAGACGGCGGCGGTGGTCAAGGTGGACAGCGGCAAGGAAAGCGCCCCGGCCGGTGCCGACGTGCTGGACCTGACGGCGCTGCTCAAGCGCAGCCTGGGCGGCAAGGGCGGTGCATCGGCCAAGGGCCAGGCAGCTTCGGTGACGCCGCTGCCCAGCAGCGCCCGCAAGGCTGCGGCCAAGAAGGCCCCGGCGAAGAAGAAAGCCCCCGCCAAAAAGGCCGCCACCAAGAAGGCGACTACAGCGAAGGCCGCCACAGCGAAGGCGCCCGCGCGCCGCGCCGCCTGAGAGCCCAGCCCCATTCAGTCCATGGCCGACTCCCTCGCCCTCTACCAGCAAAAGCGCAACTTCGCTATCACGCCCGAGCCGGCCGAGGGCGGAGCGCCCGGCGCCGGGGCGCTGCAGTACGTGATCCAGAAGCACTGGGCCAGCCGCCTGCATTACGACCTGCGCCTGGAGCTCGATGGCACCATGAAGAGCTGGGCCGTGCCCAAGGGGCCGAGCCTCGACCCGGCCGACAAGCGCATGGCCGTGCAGGTGGAGGACCACCCGATCTCGTACAACAGCTTCGAAGGCCAGATTCCGCCCAAACAGTACGGCGCCGGCAAGGTCATCGTCTGGGACCGGGGCTACTGGGTGCCCGTGGGCGATGCAGCCGAGGGCTACCGCAAGGGCAAGCTCAAGTTCGAACTGCATGGCCACAAGCTCAAGGGCCACTGGACCCTGGTGCGCATGCATGGCAAGGGCGGTGAGAAGCAGCCGCCCTGGCTGTTGATCAAGGAGCACGATGACTTCGAGCGGCCCGCGGCCGAATTCAGCGTCGTCGAGGAGATGCCCGACAGCGTGACGTCGCTGGCGCCCCTGGCGCCGCCCGGGCCTGCAGGCATTGCCCGCGCAGAGGCAGCGCCGGCCAGGCCCGCGAAGATGGCCAAGGTTCCGCTGCCCGACACCCTGGCCCCCCAGCTGGCCACTCTGGTCGACAAGCCGCCGGCCGACACCACGGACTGGCTCTGGGAACTCAAGTTCGACGGCTACCGCCTGCTGGCGCGGGTGCACAAGCGCTCCGTGCGCCTGTTTACGCGCAACGGCAACGACTGGACGCACCGCATGCCCCAACTGGTCGAGGCCATCGGCCGATTGCCCTTGCAGTCCGGCTGGCTCGACGGTGAGGTGGTGGCCGTGGACGAGCACGGCACGCCCGACTTTCAGATGCTGCAGAACGCCTTTGACGCCAGCGTGGCCAAGGACCTGGTGTATTACGTGTTCGATCTGCCCTATGCCGACGGCAACGACCTGCGCAGCCTGCCGGTGGTGGAGCGCCGCGAGAGGCTGCGCACCGTGCTGCAGGGGGCGAAGACCGACAGCGTGCGCCTGAGTGAAGGCTTCGAGGCCAGGCCCTCGGACCTGGTCTCATCGGCCTGCCATCTGGGCTTCGAGGGCGTGATCGGCAAGCGCAAGTCGGCGCCCTATGTCTCCCGGCGCAATGCCGACTGGATCAAGCTCAAGTGCGGCCAGCGCCAGGAGTTCGTGGTCTGCGGCTACACCGATCCGCAGGGCTCGCGCACCGGCATCGGCTCGCTGCTGCTCGGCGTGCACGGCGACGATGGCGCGCTGCGCTATGCCGGCAACGTGGGGTCGGGCTTCAGCGAGCGCACGCTGCAGGAGCTGCACACCAGGCTCACCGCGCTGGCCACCGCCAAGAGCCCCTTCCCCGAGGGCACCGCCACAGCCAAGAAGGCGCATTGGGTCAAGCCGCGCCTGATTGCCGAGGTGTCGTTCGCCGAGTGGACCAAGGAAGGGCGCATCCGCCATTCGGTGTTCCACGGCCTGCGCGCGGACAAGCCCGCGCGCGCCATCGTGCAGGAGAAGCCCCAGGCCATGCAAGCCATCGACAACCAGAAGAACCCGGCCCGCAAGGCGGGTGCGGCCAAGGCCTCCGAGGCGCTGCTGCCCGACGCGCTGCGCATCTCGCACCCCGACCGCGTGATCGACCCCTCCACCGGCATCACCAAGATCGAACTGGTGCGCTACTACGCCACCGTGGCGCCGCTGATGGTAGAGCACTTGAAGGGCCGACCCGTGTCGCTGGTGCGGGCGCCCGATGGCGTGGGGGGCGAGCTGTTCTTCCAGAAGCACCTGGACAAGGGCCGCATGGAGGGCGTGAACTTGCTCGACCCGGCGCTCGATGCCGGCCACGCGCCGCTGCTGGAGGTGGCCAAACCCGAGGGCCTGCTGTCAGCCGCGCAGATGAACGTGGTGGAGTTCCACACCTGGAACGCGCGCAAGGACCGCATCGAGCGCCCCGACCGCATGACCTTCGACCTCGACCCAGGCGAGGGCGTGCCCTGGGAGCAGGTGCTGGAGGCCGCCCAACTGGTGCAGGTGATGCTGCAGGAGCTGCACCTGCCGGCCTTTCTCAAGACCAGCGGCGGCAAGGGCCTGCACGTGGTGGTACCCCTCAAGCGGCTGCAGGGCTGGGACGCGGTCAAGGGCTTCTCGCAGGCCGTGGTGCAGCACCTGGCCGACACCATACCCGCACGCTTCGTGGCCAAGAGTGGCCCGCGCAACCGGGTGGGCAAGATCTTCGTGGACTACCTGCGCAATGGGCGTGGTGCCACCACGGTGAGCGCGTGGTCCGCGCGCTCGCGCGAGGGCATGGGCATCTCGGTGCCCGTGGCCTGGAAGGAACTGGGCACGCTCACCAGTGGCGCGCACTGGACGGTGCGCACCGTGGGCGAGCGCCTGCGCCAGGGCAATGCGCCCTGGGAGGGCTATGCGGCCGCCGCAGCATCCCTATCGGGTGCCATGCGCCTGCTGGGGTATGCGCCCAAGGATTGACCCCTGCCTCTCTCAGACAAGACAGTTTTCATCAACCTCAGAAAAAACCAAATGATCAAGATCGGCATCGTGGATGACCACAAAATCGTTCGTGCGGGGTTGCGCCAGTTCCTGGCCGACCACGTGGACCTGCGGGTGGAAGGCGAGGCCGGCAACGGGCGCGAGGCCATCGACCTCATCCGCGAGCATGACATCGACGTGCTCGTGATGGACCTGGCCATGCCCGGGCAGAGCGGGCTCGACGCCATGTCCATGCTGCGCGCCAAGGCGCCGGACATGGGCATCCTCATCCTGAGCGGCTACCCCGAAGAGCACTACGCCATCAACCTGATCCGCCAGGGGGCCAGCGGCTACCTCAACAAGGAATGCAAGCCCGCAGAGATCGTCGAGGCGATCCGCGTCATCGCGCTGGGCAAGCGCTACCTCACGCCCACCGTGGCCGAACTGCTGGCCCAGCAGCTCAACCGCCCCGGCGAACGCCCGGCACACGAGCACCTGTCGGAGCGCGAGTTCCAGGTGTTCCTCAAGCTCGCCCAGGGCGCCAATGTCGGCGAGATCGCCGAAGACCTGTCGCTGAGCGTGAAGACGGTGAGCACCTACCGCACGCGGCTGATGGAAAAGCTGCACCTCGACTCCAACAGCGACCTGACCTACTACGCGCTGAAGAACAACCTGATCCAGTGAGTCTTGGGCACCGTGGCGCCGAGACAGGGCTTTTGCGTCCCGGCAGCTGGCTTCTCGACGGCCGGCGAGCGCTACTTTGACGATGGGGTAGCGCGGTCCCTGATCTTGCTGTCCACGGCCCTGGAGGCCTTGCGGTCCCGTTCGAGTTGCTCGTTTACGAGTTCCTGCTCCACGGGGTCCGGTGCGTCTTCGTCTGGCGCGGGGATGGGATCTGCATTCGTGGCGGCCGCCGCTCGTCTGAAATGGCCGGTGGCCGGGAAGGGCCACGAAGAATGGGATGGGGTGTTGCTGGTGTGCATGGCCTGCTCCTGTATGGCGAGTGAAGCTCGCCCTGGCCGGTCCATTCTTGCAGCAGGCCGCCGCGGCGCGGGTAAGACAACGCCCGTTGCAAGCTGTGTCAAAGCCAGCGCCGCCGTGGCGGGCGTAAGACAGTTCCCACCCCAGGTGGGGGCGAAGTTGCGCATCGCACCACGGCCCGGGGCCGCACCATGGAGGCCAGACCCACCGGAGCCTCCATGTCCAGATTGACCTCGCCCCTTCGTCCACCCTCGTACGCTCTGCTTGCGCTCGAACCGGTGCGCGCCGCCTGGGAGTTTGCCGGCCACAAGGTCATGCGGGAAGCGCATTTGCCCCAAGGCGATCGGCATGCGGTGGTGATCTTCCCCGGCCTGGCCACCAATGGGGCGGTGACGCGTCCCTTGCACGCGTTTTGCGAGCGCCTGGGTTACCAGTGCTACGACTGGGGGCAGGGGCTCAACACCGGGCCCAAGGGGGACGTCGATGCCTGGCTCGACACGCTGGCACAGGGCGTGCAGGCACGAACCTCCCGCCATGCCGCCCCGATCAGCCTGGTCGGCTGGAGCCTGGGCGGCATCTATGCGCGCGAAGTGGCCAAGCGGCTGCGCTCGCGCGTGAGGCAGGTGATCACCATCGGCACACCCTTTGCGGGAGCGGCCGGACACACCAACGCCGCACTGATTTACCGCCTGTTGAACGGCAGCATGCCACCCGACGACCCTGCGTTGCTGGCAAGGCTGCGCACGGCCCCGCCCGTGCCTGCCACATCGATCTACAGCAGGAGCGATGGCGTTGTGGCGTGGCAGGCCTGCGTGGACCCCCGGCGCAGCGCGCGGTCCGAATCCATCGAGATCGCGGGCAGCCATTGCGGCATGCCCTGGAACCCCGCCGTGCTGAGGGTGGTGGCCGACCGCCTTGCCCAACCCCTGCATGCATGGCGCCCCTATGCCCACAGCGGCGGGCGTGCTTGCACGCTGCGCACACCGGCGGTGCCTGGATGAGGTCGGCAGGTGTTGCGCGCAGCGCACCGATGGCACCGCTGGCTGGGGCCTGCCATGCGCCACCTGCCTGCTGTCGAGATCTTCTAGATCATTTGGGTTATGGATTTCGGTGGCTGCTTGATTCAGCATCCACGCGGTGCCGCTGGTACCGATGCAATGGAGCACGCCGGCCTACACAACCTATTCATCCGGCCATTCACCGGCGGTTAAAACAAGAGGAATGCAGATGGGATTTTTCAGCCGCTTGCTCAGGGTCCGCGAGCAGGTTCGATCCAACCCGGAGGCCGAATGGAACGCCCAGGACAACGCCAGCGAGCTCGTGCTGGATGCCGAATATGCCGACCACTTCGCTCTGGAGATGGACATCGATGCAGGCATCGCCCTGCATGAGCGCTGGCGCGCCCGCCTGGAGGACATGGTCCATGGCCGCTCGTCCGAGGTCATGCGCCCGGAGCTGATCTGCCAGGACCATCGGTGTGACCTGGGCCGCTGGCTGTTTGGAACCGGGCACGCGCGGTACGGGCAGCACACGGTTTTTGCCATGCTCGTGGCCCGGCACCAATACTTTCATCAGCAGGCAGCAGCGGTCGTTTCCTTGTTCCAGGCGGGTGACCGGTCGCAGGCCCTCAGGGTGCTCAACAGCAGCTGCCGCCATGCTTCCAACCAGGTGGTGCTGTTGTTGAAGGAACTCAAAGGTGCCACCGTGCGCTGAGCCAGGCAATTCGGGACGAAGGGGGCAGGGCGCAGAGCAGCACCGCAAGGTGGCCGAGCCAGGCTCTGCGCTCAAGGATTGACCGGCGGGCAGTCCCCGTTAGGATAGCCCCGCCCCGATGTCCCCACCTCGCGCCTTGCCCCCAATGCCCCCTGCCTGCCCAGACCCAGCTTCCACACCCCCTTCGCACGGCATGGTCCGCGTGCGCGGTGCCCGCGAGCACAACCTGAAAGATGTGGACGTGGACATCCCGCGCGATGCGCTGGTGGTGTTCACCGGCGTCTCGGGCTCGGGCAAATCGTCGCTGGCCTTCGGCACATTGTTCGCCGAGGCGCAGCGGCGCTACCTTGAGTCGGTGGCGCCCTATGCGCGCCGCCTCATCGTGCAGGCCGGTGTGCCGCAGGTGGACAGCATCGACGGCCTGCCACCCGCCGTGGCCCTGCAGCAGCAGCGCGGCACGCCCAGCACGCGCTCGTCGGTGGGCAGCGTCACGGCGATCTCGAGCCCGCTGCGCATGCTGTACTCGCGCGCCGGCCGCTACCCCGATGGGCAGGCCATGCTCTACGCCGAGGACTTTTCGCCCAACACCCCGCAGGGCGCCTGCCCGCATTGCCATGGCCAGGGCAGGGTGTACGAGGTGACGGAGCAATCGATGGTGCCCGACGATTCGCTGACCATCCGCGAGCGCGCCGTGGCTGCCTGGCCCCTGGCGTGGCAGGGGCAGAACCTGCGCGACATCCTCACCACCCTGGGCCACGACGTGGACGTGCCCTGGCGCAAGCTGCCGAAAAAGCTGCGCGACTGGATTCTCTTCACCGACGAGCAGCCCACCGTGCCGGTGTACGCGGGCTTCAGCATCGACGAGGTCAAGGATGCGATCCAGCGCAAGCTCACCCCGAGCTACATGGGCACCTTCACCGGCGCGCGGCGCCACGTGCTGCACACCTTTGCCCACAGCCAGAGCGCACTCATGAAAAAGCGCGTGGCACAGTACATGGTGGGCACGCTGTGCCCGGTGTGCCAGGGCAAGCGGCTCAAACCTGAGGCGCTGTCGGTCACCTTTGCCGGGCACGACATCGGCAGCCTGTCGCAGCTGCCGCTCACGGCGCTGGCCGAATTGCTGCGGCCTGCGGCCGAAGGGCGGCTGGGGGAGGGCGACCCCAGGCCCGATGCACCCGCTGGCCGCGCCCGGAGAAAGCGGCCTGCGGCCCATGCCGCCGCGCCCGACGTGCACCGCACGCACTGGCTGTCCGAAGAAAAGGTGATCGCCGCCCGGCGCCTGGCCAGTGACCTGCGCAAGCGCGTGCTGGCCCTGATCGACCTGGGCCTGGGCTACCTGTCGCTGGACCGCAGCACGCCCACGCTATCGCCGGGCGAGTTGCAGCGGCTGCGCCTGGCGTCGCAGCTCTCGTCGCAGCTGTTCGGCGTGGTCTATGTGCTCGATGAGCCCTCGGCCGGCCTGCACCCCGCCGACGGCGAGGCGCTGCTGGCCGCGTTGCAGGGCCTGAAGGCCGCGGGCAACTCGATCTTCGTGGTGGAGCACGACGTGGCCACCATGCGCCGTGCCGACTGGCTGGTCGATGTGGGGCCGGCTGCGGGCGAGCACGGGGGCGAGGTGCTCTACAGCGGCCCGCCGGCCGGCCTGGCCGGGGTGGAACGCTCGCAGACGCGGCGCTACCTGTTCGAAGAAGCCGGCGCTGCGCCCGCTGCGCGCACGCCGCGCCAGCCCCGGGGCTGGCTCCGGCTCGAAGGCATCACACGCAACAACCTGCGCGGGCTCGACGCCGCCTTTCCGCTGGCCTGCATGACGGCGGTGACCGGGGTCTCGGGCTCGGGCAAGTCCAGCCTGGTGAGCCAGGCCCTGCTGGAGCTGGTGTCGGCGCACCTGGGCCGCCCGGTGCTGGCCGACGAGGAGGATACGGCGGGCGCCATGCCCGACGATGGCGAGGCCCCGGCGGGCGATGCCGCGCTGCTGGCCACGCCGGTGGCCGGGCGCATCGCCGCAGGTGCGGAGCACATCCGGCGCCTGGTGCAGGTGGACCAGAAACCCATCGGCCGCACGCCGCGCTCCAACCTGGCGACCTACACCGGCCTGTTCGACGGGGTGCGCAAGCTCTTTGCCGCCACGCCGGCCGCGCGCAAGCGGCACTACGACGCGGGGCGCTTTTCGTTCAACGTGGCCAAGGGCCGCTGTGCCACCTGCGAGGGCGAGGGCTTCGTGAGCGTGGAGCTGCTGTTCATGCCCAGCGTGTACGCGCCATGCCCCAGCTGCCACGGCGCGCGCTACAACGCGCAGACGCTGGAAATCCGCTGGAACGGCCTGAGCATCGCCGAGGTGCTGGGCCTCTCGGTGGATGCGGCCTGCGACGCCTTTGCCAGCGAACCGCAGGTGTTGCGCCCGCTGGCGGTGCTGCGCGATATCGGCCTCGGGTACCTGCGCCTGGGCCAGCCTGCCACGGAGCTCAGTGGCGGCGAGGCCCAGCGCATCAAGCTGGCCACCGAACTGCAGCGCCGCGAGCAGCGTGGCGGCGCCCTCTACGTGCTCGACGAGCCCACCACCGGCCTGCACCCGGCCGACGTGGAGCGCCTGCTCGCCCAACTCGACGGCCTGGTGGCCGCCGGCAACACCGTGGTGGTGGTCGAGCACGAGATGCGCGTGGTGGCTGCCTGCGACTGGGTGATCGACATCGGGCCCGGCGCGGGCGAGGAGGGCGGGCGCATCGTCGCCCAGGGCACGCCCGCGCAGGTGGCGCAAAGCCGGGGCAGCCGCACGGCGCCCTACCTGGCGCGCAGCCTGGGCTGAAGGGCTGCAAGCCCGGTACCGTCCGGGAGCGCATTTTTGGTTGATACTTTGGGGGGCCTTGCCGGGGGCGCCAGGACCGGCGGGCTTGCGCCAGCCTTGAAACAACAACGGGCGCCTTGCCGGGCGCTACGACATGGGATACCGCAGTGGCTCGTGAAGACAACCTGTCCAAAGCCCAGGCCTCGGTGAAGTGGCTGCGCCTGCTGGTCATCCTGAGCGTGGCCGTGCCGCTGTTCATCTACCTGGTGTTCGGTGCCGTGGGCTATGTGGATGCGCGCGAGGAGGCCGAGCTGCGCGTGAGCCGTTCGCTCCGGGTGGCGCACGAGCATGCCTCCAAGGTGATGGCGGCGTCCGAAGCGCTGCAGGACCGGGTGCTGGCCATGGTCAGCGGCAGGAGCCCGCAGGAGCTGCGCATCCATGCCTCAGATCTGCATGCGGCCCTGCTGGCCCGTGTCAGGGACCAGCCGCAGATCCAGTCCGTCTGGATCTTCGATGCAGAGGGCAAGCCCATCGCCAGCAGCCGGTTTGCGCAGGTGCCGGTGTTCGAGGTGGCGGACCGGGACTACTTCCAGTTCCACCGCCTGCGGCCGCCGGGCCAGCGCTATGTCTCGCCGCCGCTGCTCACCCGGACCACGAAGGAGAAGATCGTCGACATCAGCATCGGCTTCGAGGACCACAACGGCCATTTCGGTGGCGTCATCAGCGTCAGCCTGCTGAGCGCGTATTTCCAGGACTTCTACAGCGACCTGGTGGCCGACGAGCCCGGCCTGGCCGTGAACCTGTTCCGCGAAGACGGGGCCATCTACACCCGCTGGCCGCTGGTGGCCAAGGCCCCCGACAAGCTGGCGCCGGACAGCCCGGTGATGCAGCGGCTGTTCAACGGCGAAGCCTCGGCGCAGATGCGCGGCATCTCGTCGGTGGACCGGCAGGACCGGATCATCGCCTACCGCAAGGTGGGCAACTACCCGCTGTACGTGGGCACGGGCATGAACCTCACCTCGCTGCGCAACGAGGTGCTGCGCCAGCTGGGGGCTTTGTTCGCCCTGGGGGCGCTGCCGGTGGCGGCGCTGTTCTTCGCCGCGCGCATGGCGCTGCGCAATGCCCGCACGGCGCTCTCGACGACGGAGCGCCTGGAAAAGGAGATCGCCACGCGCCGCCGCGCCGAGGAGGCCCTGCTGCAGGCGCAGAAACTCGAGGCCCTGGGCCGGCTCACGGGCGGCGTGGCGCATGACTTCAACAACGCGCTGATGGTCATCAGCAACAACCTGCACCTGCTCAGGCGCACGGTGCCCGAGGTGGGCACGCGGCAGATCGACTCCATGGCGCGGGCCGTCAAGTCGGCCACCAACCTCACGCGCCAGCTGTTGGCCTTTTCGCGCCGCCAGCCCCTGGTGGCCGATCATGTGGTGCTGCAGGACAAGCTGCCGCCCAGCAAGGACCTGATCGCCCCGGTGCTGGGCAGCCAGATCCAGCTGGAGGTGCAGGTGGACCCCGCCACCGCCCCCGTGGTGCTGGACCTGGCGGAGCTGGAGCTGGCGCTTTTGAACCTTTCCATCAACGCGCGCGATGCCATGCCCCAGGGCGGCAGCCTCGTGATCCGTGCGCGCAACGCCAGCGAGAGCGAGGCAGGGCAGGGCATGCCCGCCATGGTGCTCGTCGAGGTGGCCGACACGGGCAGCGGCATCCCCCCGGAGCTGATCGGCAAGGTGTTCGAGCCCTTCTTCACCACCAAGGCCGTGGGTGAGGGAACGGGCCTGGGCCTGAGCCAGGTGTATGGCATGTGCCAGCGCGCGGGTGGGCGCGCCGAGATTGCCAGCACGCTGGGCGCGGGCACCCGCATCCGCCTGTACTTCCCGAGCGCCCCGCCGCAGGCCGCCCGCGAGGATGACGGCCCCGCGCCGGCCCTGGCCCCGCTGGACAAGAGCCTGCTGGTGGTGGAAGACAACGACGAGGTGGCCGCATCGCTGGTGCCCATCCTCGAATCGCTGGGCTGCCGGGTGACGCGCGTGGACCGCGCCGCCAAGGCGCGCGCGTTGCTGCAAGAGGGCCAGCGCCCGGACCTGGTGCTCTCGGACGTGGTGATGCCCGGCGAGATCGATGGCGTGGGCCTGGCCCGGCACATCCGCCAGACCTGGCCCGCGCAGAAGCTGCTGCTCATGACCGGCTACGCCGAGCAGCTCGACCACATCCACCAGATGGGCTTCGACGTGCTGCCCAAGCCCTGCACACCGCAGATGCTGCATGGGGCGATTGCGCGCATCGCCGGGTAGCTGCAATCGTCCGCGCGCTTGTGGATGGCCTGCCTGGTGCGCCCACGGCCGGGCCGGCGCTTGCCCGCATGCGCTGTCATTGTCGGCATTGGCTGACATGCTGCTGTGCAGCATTTTTCGACAATGGCGGCTTCACCGTTTGCGAAGCCGCCCATGCCCGATACCCGACAGCCCAGGCCCTGTGCCTTTCCGATGCAGGGAACCCGCCCTGCCGCCATTGCATGGATGTGATGGACCGGTTCGACCCCACTTCCTGGACCCATGTCAGCGCGGTTGCCTTGGTGGCCATCGTGGCGGCGGCTGTGCTGCACCGCATCGTGGCCGTGGTGCTGCGGCGTGCCACGGGCCATGTGCCGGTGCTGCGCGAGGTGTTCGAGGCCTGCGTGCCGGTGGTGCGATTGCTGCTGCCGCTGATCGCGCTGCAGCTGGTGTGGCAGGCGGCCAGCGATGAGCTGCGCCACATCGCCACGGTGCGGCACTTCAACGGGCTGGCCGTCATTGCCGGCACCTGCTGGCTGCTGATCGCGGCCATCGGCGGGCTGGCCGACGGGGTGATCGCCAAGCACCCGGCCGATGTGGAGGACAACCTCACCGCGCGCCGCATCGCCACCCAGGCGCGCGTGCTCTCGCGCACTGCCATGACAGCCGTGGTGATGGCCGGCCTGGCGATGATGCTCATGACCTTTCCCGGCGCACGCCAGGTGGGCGCCAGCCTGCTGGCATCGGCCGGCGTGGTGGGCATCGTCGCGGGTATCGCCGCGCGGCCGGTGTTCAGCAACATGATCGCGGGCCTGCAGATCGCGCTGGCCCAGCCGTTTCGCATCGACGACGTGCTCATCATCGAGGGCGAGTGGGGCAGGGTGGAGGAGATCACCGGCACGTACGTGGTGCTCAAGATCTGGGACGAGCGGCGCCTGATCATCCCGCTGCAGTGGTTCATCGAGCACCCCTTTCAGAACTGGACGCGCACCAGCTCCGAGATCCTGGGCACGGTGTTTCTCTACGCCGACTATGCGCTGCCGCTGGATCCACTGCGTGAAGAATTGAAGCGCGTGCTCGACACCGCCCCCGAGTGGGACCAACGCGTGAGCGTGCTGCAGCTGACCGAGGCGACGGACCGCACCATCCAGATCCGCGTGCTGGTCTCGGCCCGCTCCTCGGGCCTGGCGTTCGATCTGCGCTGCCGCGTGCGCGAGGCGCTGGTGACCTTCATCCAGCGCGAGTACCCCGGTTGCCTGCCGCAGGTGCGGGTGCCTGGCGGCGCTGCAGCTGGTGCGCTGGTGCAGCCGAAGTGATGTGTGCCATGGAGCAACGTTTTCAGGCTTTGCTGGCCTCCTTCGCCACCAGCGACGAGGCACCTTGGCATGCCTGCCGACAGGTATGGGGGAATGGCAGGGGCGTGCCAATGGCCTTGCAGACCCAGGAACACTGGCCGACCCAATGACTTGCCGTAGAGGGTGTGCATGCCCTTGGACATCAGTGCTGTTGCGGTTTGGTCCTTTTGTTCTTGACATGGCGTACAGTCATGCGTAGGCGGCGAATTTTGTGCCGCCGTAGAAGGTTACGCTGCCATGGACCCGCTTCTCGCCCGACTCTCCGATTCCGTGGTCCAGGCCAAGACCCTTGAAGAGTTGACACGGCCCTTGCTGGACATGCTGGAGAAGGTCACGCGGCTGGAGTCCACCTACCTGACCACCATCGATTTCAAGCGGGCCTTGCAGCATGTGCTGTATGCCCGCAACACCCGCAAGATGGAGATCCCCGAGGGCCTGACCGTGCCCTGGGGCGACACGCTGTGCTACCGCGCGCTCAAGGAGGGGCGCATGTTCACCGCCGACGTGCAGGGCTGCTGGGGCGACTCGCAGGCCGCGGCCGCCCTGGGCATCCAGACCTATGTGAGCATGCCGGTGCGGCTGTCCGATGGCGCCATCTATGGCACGCTGTGCGCGGCCAGCGCCGAGCGCGCCGAGCTGCCGCCCGAGACCGAGAAGATGCTGCAGCTGTTCGCCGGCCTCATAGCCCAGCAGGTCGAGCGCGAGCAATTGCTGGAGGAGCTGCAGCGCAAGAACGAGCAGCTCACCAGCATGGCCCTGCTGGACCCCCTCACCGGCGTGCCCAACCGCCGTGCCCTGTTCGAAGAGCTGGAGCGGCTGCAGGCGCGCTCACGGCGCTCGGGCAGCATGGTGATGGTGGCGTTTCTCGACCTTGACGGCTTCAAGCAGGTCAACGACACCCACGGCCACGAGGCCGGCGATGCCCTGCTGTGCACCATTGCCAACCAGTTGCGCGCAGCCATGCGCGAGAGCGACTTCCTCAGCCGTTTTGGCGGCGACGAATTCGTGTTCGTCGGCCCTGGCCCGCGGCGCGATCAGGACACCGCCGAGGCCATTCAGAGTCTGCGCCAGCGCCTGCAGCAGGCCACCGTGTGCCGCATACCCCTGGCCGGCCAGACGGCCCTGGAGTACCCGGGGGCCAGTGTGGGCGTGGTCTGCTCCGACCCCGGGCTGAACACGGCCGACGCGGCCATCCGCCATGCGGACGAGGCCATGTACCAGGCCAAGCACGAGCGCCGCGGCACCGCGTTGCAGCACTGAGCACGGCGTACCGAGAGGCTGAGACCTGGCGAGGGCCTTCCCACTCAGCGGTCGTCCGCCGCGCAGTCGGCCGCTGGGCGCGCATTGGTCATGCACTGCGCAAACGTGCGCGCCTTGGCCCACATCGCCGCATTGACCTCATGCCCGGCACCTGGCGCGACGTAGGTGTAGAAGGCGGCGGGCCTCATGGTGCCGTCGGGAATGGCCGTCAGGATGCGGGCCCGGGCGCCGGACGCGCCGTAGCCCGAGCTGCCCAGACCGATCGGCGGGAACAGTGCGTCGGCGCTGCCCGAGACCGCTGCGACGCGGATGGCCGCGCCGTTGACACGGAAATCGCTGGGCTGCTCGTAGGTCGTGCCGGTGGCGTTGCAGTTGTAGTCGCACCCTCCGGCGAGTGCGATGGCGCCCTGCAGGCGGTGCTTGGTGGCCACCGTGAAGATGAGGTTGCTCGAGAACGAGGTGCCGGCCACGACGATGCGGCTGGTGTCGATGGGCAGGTTGCGCTCGGCGACGGCGGCCTTGATCGCCGCCAGGCCCAGCCCGAAGTCGGAGCTTGCGATGTCGAAGGTCTCGTTCACATTCGTGCGGGCGATCAGCGGGCTGCTCCAGTTGTCGCAGCCGCGGTATTCGAAGGTGGCGGCGGCCATGCCGGCGGCGCTGAACTGGTCCAGCCCTGCCGGGTCCTGCGGTACGGGCGCCGGCGGATTGCCATTGGGGGCCCAGCCCGCCAGGCTGATCACCAGCGGCACCTTGGCCTGGGCCGTGGCACCGGCCGGGATCTTGAGCGTGATGGCCGCCTGGGGCAGGTTCGAGCAGGTGGCAACGACCCGGCCCTGGGCGGAGTACCAGTACTGGGTGTTCGGTTGGGGCGCATAGGCCAGCTGAAGGGTCTGGGCAGCGCCTCCACCACCAGCACCCGGGTTGCCGGCGGGTGGCGTGGCCGCCTCCAGGCCGAACCGCCCGTCAGCACCGTAGCGCAGCACCACGTTGGTATAGACATCGGTTCCCACCGTCAGGCTGGGGATGCGCAACGCGCCATCGTTCAGGCTCAGGGTTGCCTGCGCACTTGCGAGCGGGCTGTGGGCCGCGATCGCCGCGGTGATGGCCAGGAGGCAGAAATGCTTCATCGGACTACTCCAGTGGGAAAAACAGGAAGAGGAGGGCTGCATGGATGCATGCCGCCACTCACGCACTTTTTTCCTGGAGTGCCGGCTTGGCGTTGGATCAAATCCAGGTGCCCAAGGTTAGGCCCGAAGCGCCCGGGCAACAAGCCTTCGGCCGCGCTGGTGTGTTAACTACTTCTCGATCCGGGGGCGCAAATTCAGGCTTTCGGGCCAGGGGGCAGGCGCGTGCCCTGCCAATCCCCGCTGGTGCACAGCTCGCGCACCACGTCCCCGATCAGCCGGAAGATGGCCCGCTTGGCATTGGTGGTGGGCAGGTGCACCGACAGGCACAGACCGAGCGTGCGGTACATGGCGGGCGAGGCGATGCGGTGGGCGCGCAAGCGGCCCTCGCTGACCTCGCGCTGGGCCAGGCCCAGCGGCATGATGGTGGGCCCCAGACCTGCCTCCACTGCGGCCTTCAGGGTGTAGACCGAATTGATTTCTGCGGCCACGCGCGCGGCCGGGTGCCCTGCGCTGCCCAGCGCCGCGTCCACCAACCAGCGCGTGCAGTGGCCGTGGGTATTGGCGGGCCACACCAGCGGGCGGGCGATGGCCTGCGCCAGGCTCACCTCGCCCGGCGGCAGGGCCTGCGGGTCCTGGGGCGATTCGAGAAAGACGAACTCTTCCTCGACCAGGGGCGTGAACGTGGTGTCCTCCGCCGGCATGGTGGGCGAGAAGATCGCCATGTCCACGCGCCCGCGCAGCAGTTGGTCAACCATGTTGCCGGTCAGCTCCTCGTTGAGGTGCAGCACCACCTCCGGATAGCGGCGTGCGGCGGCGCGCATCAGCGGCAGCGCGATCATCGGCGAGACGCTCTGCGGCACGGCAGCCACGACGGTGCCGACCACGGAGTTGGCCGCCACATGCACGGCGGCCTTGGCATCATGGACCTGCTTGGTGATGCCCTGGGCGTACTCGTAGAACACCTTGCCGGCCTCGGTCATGGCCACGCCATTGCGCCCGCGCAGCAGCAACTGGGTGCCCAGCTCGCCTTCGAGTTCGGTCATCTGCTTGCTCAGGGCCGATTGCGCCACATAGAGCTGCTGGGCCGCGCGCGACAGGCTGCCGCAGTCCACAATGGCCACGAAATACTTGAACTGGCGCAATTCCATCCAGGGGCCTCCGGCCTTGCCCCTGCAGCGCAGGGGTGGCCCGTCATTGTAAGAAGCGCTGGGTGCTTCAGTTCACGCAGTCGAAGCTGGCCGCAGCGTTGGCATCGCCTGTGCCCTTGTAGCGCGGATAGGCCGGGTATTTGCACATCGGCCGGGCCATGGCCGTCGCACCCGAGGCCTCGACCCTGCGCAGCACCAGCTTTTGCTGCGATGCGGGCACGCCTTGCTCCACCCATGTGGCCATGGCCTGCAGCAGGTCGACCTTGTCGGGCCCGGCGCCGCCAAAGCAATGGCCCACGCCCGGTGCCAGGAACAGCTCGACCGTTTCATCGGCCTTCTTTGTGCCCAGGGTGGAAACGACCTGCTCGTAGTAGCGCGCGGTGTCGCGCGCGCTCACCGAGGTGTCGGTCGTGCCGTTCCACAGGATCAGCTTGGCGCCGCGCGCGTGCAGAGGGGCCAGGTTCGGGTCGGTCGCGCCGAACAGGCCGCCGATGGTGTCCATGCGTGCCAGCCACTGGTCGGGGTTCCAGGTGGCGGTGTCGAACGACGCATCGCGGGCGATGAAGGAGCGGATGAACCCGTCCGAGAACAGGCCCTGCGGCGAGGCGCCACCCAGGCCGGTCTGCGGCCAGATGTACTCGCCCCAGCCCTTGGACGCGTTCTCGCCGCCGAAGGGGTATCCTGGGTGCGACCAGGCGCCGTTGGCCGTGGCGGTGGGCGAGGTGACGGCCTGCACGGTGGCAATCTGCGCGTCCGACAGGCAGCTGTCGCCGGTGTCGGCGCCGCCCGTGCAGCGCAAGACCCTGGCGTCGAACTGGCAGGCGGCAGGTCGGGCGATGATGCCATCGTTCAGGCCGTCGAGCCCGTCGCACTGCGCCAGCACCGCGTTGGCCAGCAGGTTCTGCCTGGCGGCATTGAGCGCTCCGCCGGGGGCCTTGACC
This sequence comes from Acidovorax sp., assembly GCF_034519795.1. Lineage (GTDB taxonomy): Bacteria > Pseudomonadota > Gammaproteobacteria > Burkholderiales > Burkholderiaceae_C > Acidovorax. The sequence continues at coordinate 377,621 of NZ_JAXHOB010000012.1, read as the reverse complement.
TGCCGGGCGATGCGGTTGAACTGCATGAACAGCCCCATCACGTTGCCGGCCGGCGCCCGCGCGACGATGCCGTCGAAATCCTCGGGAAAGCGTTGCGCCTGCATCAGCGCGTCGTGCCCGCCCATCGAGCAGCCCTCGAAGTAGCTGCGCCTGGGCGGCGTGCCAAAGAACTGCGCCATGACCTCCTTGCCGGGCGGCAGGGCGCGGTGCTCGGACTGCTGCGCAAAGTCGAGCAGTTGGGCAGCATCGAGCGCGAATTCGCCCTTGAAGTAGTTCAGGTCGCGCGGCGGCGGGTAGTCGTAGCCGCCGTTGGTGCCGATGGTCGCGTAGCGCTCGGTGAAGATGGACTCGCTGAACTGCGCCGCGGCGGCCGTGGGCATGGCGCCATCGAAGCCGCCACCGCCCAGGAAGGCGAGCTTGCCGTTCCAGCCCGTGGTGGGCAGCCGGGCCTCGAAGCGCAGGGCCGAGTCCTTGAAGCGGGCCGTCACCACGCAGTACTCGGGCTGGGGCGGGGCTGCGGCGGCCACCTTCGCCTCGTCGATCACCACGCTGCCGTTGCCCAGGGTCTTGCCCTGCAGAGTGGGGCATTTTTCTGCCAGCGGCATCGCAGGCGCGTCGTCGCCGCCGCAGCCGGCCAGGGTGGCGAGTGCGGCCGCAAGCAGCAGCCATTGCATCAGTTTCGTCATGGTGGATCTCCTCAGTGGGGGTGGTGGTCCGGGCCGGCTGCGCCAACGACCTTGCCGGGGTTGAAGATGTTGTGCGGGTCCAGCGCCTGCTTGACGGCGCGCATCAGCGCCACGCCCGGCGCGCCATGCTCCAGTGCCAGGTAGTGCTGCTTGTGCAGGCCCACACCGTGCTCGCCCGTGCAGGTGCCGCCATGGCGCAGCGCGCGCTGCACCAGGCGGTGGCTGAAGGCTTCGGCGGCGGCGTTCTCCTCGTCGCTTTCAGGATCGACGAGCACCAGGCAATGAAAATTGCCATCACCCACGTGGCCGAACAGTGGCGCGAGCAGGCCGTGCTCGGCGAGGTCGGCCTGGGTCTCGGCAATGCACTGCGCCAGGGCGGACAGCGGTACGCAGGCATCGGTGGTCAGGCTGCGGCTGCCGGGCTTGAGCTGCAGGCAGGCGAAGTAGGCATGGTGGCGCGGTGTCCACAGGCGCGAACGCTCTTCGGGCAGGTGCGCCCACTCGAAGGCGCCGCCGCCATGGCTGGCTGCGATCTCGCGCACGGTGTCCGACTGTTCGTCGATCTGCGCCCGGCTGCCGCCAAATTCCAGGAACAGCGTGGGGTTCTCGCTCAGCGCCGTGCGGCTGTGGGCGTTGACGGCGCGGATGGTCAGCGCATCCAGCATCTCGGCACGCGCCAGCGGCACACCCATCTGGATCGACTCGATCACGCAGTCCACCGCGGCCTGCACCGTGGGGAAGTGCACCACCGCTGCCGCGCAAGCCTCGGGGTGCGGGTGCAGGCGCACCGTGGCCTCGGTGATCAGGCCCAGCGTGCCTTCCGACCCGCAGTACAGCTGCGTGAGGTTGTAGCCCGCGGCGCTCTTGCGCGCCCGCGAGGCGGTGCGCACCACCTCGCCGCTGGCGGTGACCACGGTGAGGTTCACGAGGTTGTCGCGCATGGTGCCGTAGCGCACGGTGTTGGTACCGGATGCTGCGGTCGCCACCATGCCGCCGATGGAGGCATCGGCACCCGGGTCCACCGAGAAGAAGAAGCCCGTACCCGCCAGCGCGGCATTGAGCTGCCCGCGCGTGACGCCCGCCTGCACGGTGGCCGTGAGGTCGCCAGGCCGGATGGCCAGCACCTGGTTCATCTGCGAGAAGTCCACGCAGACGCCGCCCTCGATGGCCAGCAGATGCCCCTCGACCGAGGAGCCCACGCCGAAGCCGATGATCGGTACACGTTCGCGCGCACAGGCCCGCACGACAAAGGCCACCTCCTCGCTGCTCTGCACATAGACCACGGCATCGGGCGGCTGCGGCAGGTAGGCCGACTCGTCCGTGCCATGCTGCAGCAGCACGGCATGGCTGGTGGAGCAGCGCTCGCCGAAGTGCTGGCGCAGCACGGCTATGAGTTCGCTGGAGGGCGCGCGGCGTTGCGTGCGCGCAGGGGGACTCAGTTCCGCAAGCATGGGAAGTCTCTTTCTGGAAGGGGGGAGGGCGCTGCGCAGGATCGCGGCAGCGCGAAACGGTCAGCGCTTTGGCGTCGGGGCCTGCGGCTTGGCGAACAGCACCAGCACCGCGCCGACCACCAGCAGGGCCGCCAGCATGTGCAGGCCCGCATCGGTGCTCTGGGTCGCATCCTTGATCACACCGATCAGGTAGGGCGCGGAAAAGCCCGAGAGGTTGCCGAAGGAGTTGATGAAGGCAATGCCCGCTGCGGCGGCCGCACCGCCCAGGAAGGCCGTGGGCATGCCCCAGAAGACGGGCAGGGTGGCCATGATGCCCATGGTGGCCAGCGTGAGACCGGCCATGGCAAACACCGCGTTGCCATGGAAGGCCACGCTCAGCACCAGCCCGAATGCGCCGATGGCCGCAGCAATCGCGCAGTGCCAGCGGTATTCAAGCCGCCGGTCTGCACTGCGCGCCGCCAGGTACATGGCCACCACGCCGAAGGTCCAGGGGATGGCGCTGACCAGGCCGATGTCGAGTGCACCCTTGATGCCCATGGCCTTGATGATGCTGGGCAGCCAGAACGAGATGCCGTACAGCCCCGAGACGAAGGCGAAGTACACCAGCGCCAGCAGCCAGACACGCGGGTTGGACAGCACGGCCAGGATCTTCGGCTCGGGCTTGCCGGCATCCTCGGCCGCGATCTCGCGGGCGATCAGCGCGCGCTCGGCCGGGGTGAGCCAGCGCGCGTCCTTCACGCGGTCGTCGAGGCAGCGCCACACCACCAGGCCCAGCGCCACGGTCGGCAGGCCCTGCAGCAAAAACAGCCACTGCCACCCGGCCCAGCCATTGATGCCGCCCATGCCCTGCAGGATCCAGCCCGAGATCGGCCCGCCCAGGATGCCCGCAAACGGGATCGCGGCCAGGAACAGCGAGGTCGCCTTGCCGCGGCGTGCTGCGGGGTACCAGTAGGTGAGGTACAGGATGATGCCGGGAAAGAATCCCGCCTCGGCCGCGCCCAGCAGGAAGCGGACCACGTAGAACGAGGTGGGCGAGCTGACGAACATGGTGCCCGTCGACAGCAGGCCCCAGGTGACCATGATGCGCGCGATCCAGCGGCGCGCCCCCACGCGGTGCAGCACCACGTTGCTGGGCACCTCGAAGAGGAAGTAGCCCAGGAAGAAGATGCCCGCGCCCAGCCCGTACACCGCTTCGCTGAATTGCAGGTCGCCCTGCATCTGCAGCTTGGCGAAGCCGACGTTCACGCGGTCCAGGTAGGCCACGATGTAGCACAGGAAGAGCAGTGGCAGCAGGCGCCAGCCGACCTTGCGGTAGGTCGCGTCGGCGGTGCTGTCGAACGGGCCCGCGTAGGGCTGCGTGGTTGCAGGGGAACCCATGGCTGTCTCGCTTTCGTTGTTGGTGTGGCGAGATGGTTGCACCAGTGCCGGCGGCACCGCCGGGGGTTACTACGCAAAATTCATATGGATTGGCGAGCTTCGTATCTCTGAAAGAGATGGTCGCAAGGGCATCCCAGCACAGGGTCAGGCGGCAAACAGGGCGCGGTTTTCCCGGAACACATCGAGCAGGTGCAGCACCACGGCGCGGATCGGGCCCGCATGCCGGTCCTGTCCGCGGATCAGTACAAAGATCTCGCGCGCGGGCGGCAGCGGGCCCAGCGGGCACGGCTGCAGTTCGGGCACCTGCCGACCGATGTAGTGCGGCAGCAGCGCGATCCCCGCGCCGGCCCGCGCGGCGGTTGCCTGCAGAACCTGGTTCTCCGCCCGGAAGGCCAGGCGCGCGCGCGGGAACTGCCGCACCAGCCAACTCGACTCCGGCATGCCCGAGTGCTGCTCGTCGAAGCTGATGAACACCGGTGGCAGGCCCTGTTCGACCTCCTCGCAGCGCTGGCGTGTGCCATAGAAGCCGAAAGCCATCTTGCCTGCGGGCTTGGCGATCAGGTCGCCGTCGCCGGGCCGGCCCAGGCGCACGGCAATGTCGGCCTGGCGCCGGTTCAGGCTGATGGAATGCAGGTCTGTCGCCAGGTCGATGTCCAGCCCCGGGCGGAGCGAGGTGAGCCTGGCCAACTGCGCCGCCAGGAAGGCATGGGCCAGTGCCGGCGGTGCGTTGATGCGCACCAGCCCGCGCAGGACCTCACCCTCGCCGTGCTCGGCCCGGGTCAGCGTCTGCGCTGCCGCTTCCATGCTGGTGGCCGCCTGCAGTGCCACCTCGCCGGCCGGGGTCATCACATAGCCGTCGGGCCGGCGCTCCACCAGCTTTTCGCCCATGCTGTGCTCCAGCGACTGGATGCGCCGGGCGATGGTCGCGTGGTTCACCTGTAGCGCCCGGGCCGCGGCCGACAGGCTGCGGTAGCGCCCCAATGCCAGGAAGACGCGCACGTCCTGCCAGTCGACCTCTGTGCGTTTTCTATCAGCCATTGTGCGAGGATAACGGCTACCGCTCCAGGGGTGCCGTCCCTACTCTATGAACAGCTTGGGGAGAACCCTTCGCCATCCATCTGTCTGTATCGGCATTTCACAAGGAGCCATTCATGAGTGAGAAAAAAGTCGCCATCGTCACGGGCGCATCGCAAGGCATTGGCGCCGGCATCGCCGACGCGTACCGCCGGCACGGCTACGCCGTGGTCGCCACCTCGCGCAGCATCCCGCCCTCCACGGACCCGGACGTCCTGACCGTTGCGGGCGATGTGCGCGACCCATTGGCCGCTGCGTATCTGGTGGCGGCCGCGCTGGAGCGCTTCGGCCGCATCGACACGCTGGTCAACAATGCCGGCATCTTCCTGGGCAAGCCGTTCACCGACTACACCGGCGAAGAGTTTCGCAACGTGGTGGACATCAACCTAGCCGGCTTCTTCCACACCACGCAGGCCGTGCTGCCGCACATGCTGCGCCAGGGCCGCGGCCACATCGTGCAGATCACCACCACGCTGGTGCACCAGGCGATTGCCGGCGCGCCTTCGGGCCTGGCCCTGCTGACCAAGGGCGGGTTGGACGCGGTGACCCGGGGCCTGGCCATCGAGTACGCTCAGACCGGTGTGCGCGTGAACGCGGTGGCCCCCGGCATCATCAAGACGCCCATGCACAACCCGGCGGCGCACGGCGTTCTCGCCGGCATGCACCCCATGGGGCGCATGGGCGAGGTCTCCGAGGTGGCCGAGGCCGTGATGTACCTGGAGGACGCTGCCTTCGTCACGGGCGAAACCCTCAACGTCGACGGCGGCCAGCACGCCGGCCGCTGGTAAGAGAGGGGACCCGTATGCCCTACGTCAACATCAAGGTCACGCGCGAGGGCACGGCGCCCGGCGCCAGCGCCACCACCCTGGAACAGAAACGCGCTCTCATCCAGGGCGTCTCCGACCTGCTGTACGAGGTCATGGGCAAGCCCCACGACTCCACCTTCGTGGTCATCGACGAGGTCGATCTCGACAGTTGGGGCGTCGGCGGCCTGACTGTGCCCGAGTGGCGAGCGCGATCCAAGGCGCAACCGGGCTGACTCTGCGTGGCCGGCTCAGGGGCGGGCGCATGCGGCCTGGGCAAGGCCGAGCAGCCAAGAACAAACCCCAGGCAGCGTGAGCCAATTGGGGTTGCTTCTTTGGCGGAGAGGGCGGAACACTCGGCCCCGAGCCCAAAAAGCATGGTATCGGCCCTGCCTGCCGTGATCGCAAGGCCGAAACCGCTTACCGCAGTCCTGCGCAAGTACGTTGCGCCACGCCTTCCAGGATGGCGCCCATTTCCCGGTCATCGAGCGGCCCCACGGCCTTTCTTTCATCGCTGTCCCAGTAGAAATGCCTGAAACCGACATAGCCTCCCATGCGATTCTTGGAATTCACTTCCCCGCACACCACGTCGACAAGCGGAGTGGTCTTCGAACCGCTCTTGCGTAGCTTCAACCCGGGCACGTCAAGGAACACCCGAAGGTTTCGAAACTGCACGCTGGAAGGGTCTATCAGGGTTTGCTCAAAGTAGGAGCGCATCGCCTGGTCCGCCTTTGCATGGCGCTCACCCTCATTGCCAGCACCAGTACCCCCCTTTGCCGTGATTGCCTCGCCTTCCTGCTTCGTCAGCCGTTCCTTCGCTTCGCGCTCACGCTGGAGCATGCGCCGATTGCTGTCGTCCAGCACCTTTTCCTGTCCATCCGCGCAGGGCATCTGCTGGTACTGCACCTTGCCGCCTACCGTGCATTTGAATGTGTCGGCAAACGCGGGTGGGGCAAACGACATGCTGCAAACGGCAGCAGCCACCACGGCCGCTCTATCTAGGGCCTGTCGTGTAACTTCAAGCATTCTTGGACATCCCTCTCGATATGTTCCGGGCCATCTACTGGTCTTGTTTGGGGCCGGGGCGGGCACTTGCCGCCTTGACTTTGTTACCCCCAAAGAATTATTTCATACCCATGCGCGTCCATGGAAGGTCCGGTCTCTGCGCAGCCAAGAAAAAACCCCAAGCAGCGTGAGCCACTTGGGGTTGTATCTTTGGCGGAGAGGGCGGGATTCGAACCCGCGGTGGGGATTAGCCCACACACGCTTTCCAGGCGTGCGACTTAAACCGCTCATCCACCTCTCCGAAGCCCTCGATTATAGCCACAGGTTTTGGCCGTTTTGGCGGATTGGGGCAGGGCGGGACAAAAAAACGCCATCGCCCGCTCGCTCCGCCATCCGGTGGGCGTCTTCACACGATTCGTTGCGTCGTCTGCACCATCTTCATCGCCGAGCCGATCAGGGCCGAGACCTCGGTCATGTTGCTGGGCACGATGAGGGTGGTGGTGGCGTCGGCGGCCACCTTGCCGTAGGCCTCCACGGCCTTTTCGGCGACCTTGAGCTGCACGGCCTGCTCGCCCCCGGGCTGGCGGATCGCGGCGGCCACGCGCTCGATGGCCTGGGCCGTGGCTTCGGCCACGGCGGTAATGGCTGCTGCCTCGCCCTGGGCGTTGTTGATCTGGGCCTGCTTCTCGCCCTCGGAGCGGGCGATGAAGGCCTCGCGCTCGCCGGTGGCGATGTTGATCTGTTCCTGGCGGCGGCCTTCGGAGGCGGCGATCAGCGCGCGCTTTTCGCGCTCTGCGGTGATCTGGGCCTGCATGGAGCGCAGGATTTCGGCCGGCGGCGTGAGGTCCTTGATTTCATAGCGCAGCACCTTCACGCCCCAGTTCAGGGCCGCCTCGTCAATGGCCTGGACCACCTGGGCGTTGATGATGTCGCGCTCCTCGAAGGTCTTGTCCAGCTCAAGCTTGCCGATCACCGAGCGCAGCGAGGTCTGGGCCAGCTGGGTCACGGCCATGATGTAGTTGGACGAGCCGTAGCTGGCGCGCATGGGGTCGGTCACCTGGAAGTACAGGATGCCGTCCACCTGCAGCTGGGTGTTGTCGCGCGTGATGCAGACCTGGCTGGGCACGTCGAGCGGGATTTCCTTCAAGCTGTGCTTGTAGGCCACCTTGTCGATGAACGGGATGATCAGCTTGAGCCCGGGAGCCAGCGTGCTGTGGTACTTGCCCAGGCGCTCCACCACCCAGGCGTTCTGCTGGGGCACCTGCTTGAAGCTGCGGATGATGAAGACCGCCACGATGACGATGATGACGAGTGCGATGTAGGTTTTGTCCATGGACGACTTTCAGTGTTCTTGAACGTTGGGGGTTACATGGGGTCGACCAGCAGGCGGTTGCCCACCAGTTCGGCGACCCGGTGCATGCCGGTGGATGGGGTGACGCCCGGGCGGTGGATGGCTGTCCACATGGCTCCCCGGTATTTCACGGTGGTGGTGCCATCGGGGTTCCAGCCCTCGATGAGGATGGTTTCACCCACGTCCATATTCACGCTGCGGTCTGCGCGAGGTGACGGGTCGCCCGGGCGCTTGCGCCTAGCAAAGTGCCAGGCCACCACGGCCCCGCCGCCCACCACGGCCGCGACGACGATCTGCAGGGCCGAAGACAAGCCCATGTGCGCGGCCAGCGCAGCCGCAACCAGACCTACGGCCATCATCAGCAGGTAAAACGTGCCCGTGAGCATTTCTGCCACCACCACGATCCCCGCCGCCAGCCACCAGATGGTGGATTCCTCCATACCGACCTCCTCCTGTGTTGTTTGTTGTTCGTATCGTAAACAGCCTGTGTGTCGGCTGTTCCTAATCCACCACATTCTGGGTCAAAAGACCCCCAGTTCAAAGGCCTGACAAGGTTATTCCTTACACTTCGCGCCTATTTCGTTTTTTGGCCGGCAGGGCACGGTTGCACGGAGGCTGCGCATGAAGTTTCGTTTTCCCATCATCATCATCGACGAGGACTATCGTTCCGAGAACACCTCGGGCCTGGGCATTCGCGCCCTGGCGCAGGCCATCGAGGCCGAGGGTTTCGAGGTGGTGGGCGTCACCAGCTATGGTGATCTGTCGCAGTTCGCACAGCAGCAAAGCCGCGCCAGTGCGTTCATCCTGTCCATCGACGATGAGGAATTCACCGTGGGCGAGGGGCTCGACCCCATCGTGCTGAGCCTGCGCAACTTCATCGGCGAAGTGCGCCGCAAGAACACCGAAGTGCCGATCTACGTGCACGGCGAGACCAAGACCAGCCGCCACCTGCCCAACGACATCCTGCGCGAGCTGCACGGCTTCATCCACATGTTCGAGGACACCCCCGAATTCGTGGCGCGCCACATCATCCGCGAGGCCAAGAGCTACCTCGAGGGCGTGCAACCGCCGTTCTTCAAGGCGCTGCTCGACTACGCCGAAGACGGCTCGTACAGCTGGCACTGCCCCGGGCACTCGGGCGGCGTGGCCTTCCTCAAAAGCCCGGTGGGCCAGATGTACCACCAGTTCTACGGCGAGAACATGCTGCGCGCCGACGTGTGCAACGCGGTTGAAGAACTCGGCCAGCTGCTGGACCACAACGGCGCCATCGGCGAGAGCGAGCGCAATGCCGCGCGCATCTTCAATGCCGACCACTGCTTCTTCGTGACCAATGGCACCAGCACTTCCAACAAGATGGTGTGGCACCACACGGTGGCGCCGGGCGACGTGGTGGTGGTGGACCGCAACTGCCACAAGTCCATCCTGCACAGCATCATCATGACCGGGGCCATCCCGGTGTTCATGAAGCCCACGCGCAACCACTTCGGCATCATCGGCCCGATCCCGCAAAGCGAGTTCGAGCCCGAGGCGATCCAGGCCAAGATCCGCGCCAACCCCTTGCTCAAGGGCGTGGACGCCACGAAGGTCAAGCCGCGCGTGCTCACGCTCACGCAGTCCACCTACGACGGCGTGCTCTACAACACCGAGACCATCAAGGGCATGCTCGATGGCTACGTGGACAACCTGCATTTCGACGAAGCCTGGCTGCCGCACGCCGCCTTCCACCCCTTCTATGGCACCTACCATGCGATGGGCAAGAAGCGCACGCGCCCCAAGCACTCGGTGACGTATGCCACGCAGTCCATCCACAAGCTGCTGGCCGGCATCAGCCAGGCCAGCCACGTGCTGGTGCAGGACTCGCAGACCACCAAGCTGGACCGCCACCTCTTCAACGAGGCCTACCTGATGCACACCAGCACCAGCCCGCAGTACAGCATCATCGCCAGCTGCGATGTGGCCGCAGCGATGATGGAGCCGCCCGGCGGCACCGCGCTGGTGGAAGAGAGCATTCTGGAGGCGCTCGATTTCCGCCGCGCCATGCGCCAGATCGAGAACGACTTCGGCAAGAAGGACTGGTGGTTCAAGGTCTGGGGCCCCGACAAGCTCGTGGAAGAAGGCATGGGCCGTGCGGAAGACTGGATCATCCGCAGCGATGCCAAGGGCAAGAAGGCCGGCACCAAGTGGCACGGCTTCGGCCAGCTGGCCGACGGCTTCAACATGCTGGACCCGATCAAGTCCACCATCGTCACGCCGGGCCTGAACCTGGACGGCAAGTTCGACAAAAAGGGCATTCCCGCGTCCATCGTCACCAAGTACCTGGCCGAGCACGGCGTGGTGGTCGAGAAGACCGGCCTGTACAGCTTTTTCGTGATGTTCACCATCGGCATCACCAAGGGCCGCTGGAACACGCTGCTCACCGCGCTACAGCAGTTCAAGGACGACTACGAGAAGAACCAGCCCATGTGGCGCATCCTTCCCGAGTTCTGCCAGCAGCACAAGCGCTACGAGCGCATGGGCCTGCAGGACCTGTGCCAGCACGTGCACGAGATGTACGCCAAGTACGACATCGCGCGCCTGACCACCGAGATGTACCTGTCGGACCTCACGCCCGCCATGAAGCCCTCGGATGCGTACGCGCACATCGCGCACCGCAAGACCGAGCGCGTGGAGATCGACCAGCTCGAAGGCCGCATCACCGTGGGCCTGGTCACACCCTACCCACCGGGCATTCCGCTGCTGATCCCCGGTGAGGTGTTCAACAAGAAGATCGTGGACTACCTCAAGTTCGCCCGCGAGTTCGCCAAGCTGTGCCCCGGCTTCGAGACCGACATCCACGGTCTGGTGGAGGTGGAGGACGAAAACGGCCATGTGCGCTACTACGCCGACTGCGTGGCCGAGGAAGTGACCGCCAAGCCGGCCAAGAAAAACCCGAAACCGCTGGCAACCGAGAAGAACCTGGTGCAGCTGGGATCGGACGGGCCCTTCGGTCGCACGATCTAGCCACGAATGGCAGGGGTTCGGCACAGCCGGGACCCTGCAGATCAATCGCCCCCGGCCAGCGCCGTGGGGCGATTTTTTTTTTTTGGCCATTTTTTCCGCCGTTGAATCCGATGCGTTGCGGGCGCCGTATTGATTGACAGCCGCGTGGCATTGCTCATGCGGTCAAAGACTGTCAGCTCATCAATCGACTTCAGGAGATTTTCATGACCATCCGTTTCAATGCCCGCCTCGCGTCCATCGGCCTCGCCGCAGCCCTGGCTGCCGCAGCCATCCCGTCCCTGGCCGCCGATGTGATGGTGGGCGGCGCCCCCATGCTGGCCAGCAAGGACATCATCGACAACGCCGTGAACTCCAAGGACCACACAACGCTGGTGGCTGCGGTCAAGGCCGCGGGCCTGGTCGATACCCTGAAGGGCCCAGGCCCGTTCACCGTGTTTGCGCCCACCAATGCCGCATTCGCGGCGCTGCCAGCCGGCACCGTGGACACCTTGCTCAAGCCCGAGAACAAGGCCACGCTGACCACCGTGCTGACCTACCACGTGGTGGCGGGCAAGTGGGATGCGGCGGCCTTGTCCAAGATGATTGCCGATGGCAAGGGCATGGCCAGCATCAAGACCGTGGCGGGGGGGATGCTGACGGCCAAGGCCAGTGGCAAGACCATCATGCTGACCGATGAAAAGGGCGGTACGGCGAATGTGACGATTGCGGATGTGTACCAGTCCAATGGGGTGATCCATGTGGTGGACAAGGTGCTGCTGCCCAAGTGATCATTGCCGGTAGGTGCTGACGAGTGGTCGCGGCCTTTGGGGTTTTGCGGCCATTTTTTTGGGGGGTCTGATTGTTTTGCTGGCTGCGTGCTTTGGTTGAGTGCGGAGGCCGGGATGTGCGCCCGGCGGCGCAGTAACTTTCTCTTGGCCGCCAAGAGAAAGTCACCAAAGAGAAGGCGGCCCCCAGTCTGCGTCCCTGCGCTTCGCTACGGGCAACCTGCGATGCTCGGAACTGGGGTGGTGCCGATGAACTCGCTGCGTTCTTCGAACTCCGCTCAGACAGCATCGGCAAGCTAGAGCACGAAGTGCGTGTGTCCTTCGGCACACGCACCCACCCCAGCCCCTGCGCTTCTCGGCGCAGCCAGCAGGGGTGGGGGCGGGTACCGCACGGCTGCTGCCTTCGCAGCTACGCCGGGTGTCGGTTACGCGCGCGGTGCGCGCTGCCGACGAGACTGGCGCGATCGCACTGGCGAGCCGAGCGCAGCGAAGGGCCACGAGGCCGAGCGAAGCAATGGCCCGAGTGGAGCCCGCTCCCCCCCCCCTTCTGACCGTGCCGAGAAGCGCAGGGCCTGGGGTGAGCGCGTGCCGAAGGACACGCGCCTCGTCATCTGACTCGCCGAAGCTGTTTGACCGGAGCTGCCTCGCAGAGGCAGCGCAGGGAGTTCTTCGGCGTCACCCCAGGACCGAGCATCGCAGGCTGCCCCCAGCGCCCGACAGGGCGATGGGGGACACGGGCAGCGGGGTCGCCTTTTCTTGGCCTACGTTCTTTTGGCGAGGCAAAAGAAGGTAGGTGCGCCGCCGGGCGCACACCCCGGCTCCCGCCCTCGATCAAGGCATGCAGCAACCACCATCCACCAAGCCATCAGACCTTCACAGGCGGAATCCGATAGTGGTACTGATACACCTCGGCAAACCCCAACCCCGCATACAAGCTCCGAGCCACCCCATTGACCGCCCGCACCTGCAGATACGCCGACCCCGCCCCCACATCCCGCCCCCACTGCAGCAGCGCACAGACGAGACCCCGCCCATGCCCCTGCCCGCGCAAGGCAGGATCGACCACGATGTCATAAAGCCCGATGGCCCCGCGCTCCAGCACCGCCAGCCCGAAGCCGACGGTTCGACCTGCGCTGTCATGCAGGGTGGCAAACGCACAGGGCAGGGCGATGGCATGCACCATGGCGTGGTGGACCGCGTGGTTCTTCACCTGCACACCATTGGCCGCAGCAAAGCCATCGAGCCACGCGGCAGTAGGGGTGGTTTCGATCTGCACGCACGCATGGGCCTGCGCCGCATCCAACCCGGTGGTTGCCATCACCAAAGAGGGATCGAAGTGCGTGTAGCCGGCGTCGGCCAGTTCCTGGTCGGCATCTGGGTGGGCCAGGGGCGAGATGCGGAACACCGGCGGCAGTCCGTGGCGTGCGTACAGCGCCTCGGCCGCAGCGCGCACGCCGCGCAAGGACGCACCGGCCTCGATGGCATTCACCGAATTGGCGCGCTTGGTGAAGCCGCCCGACAGCCGAAACACCCAGCCCCCGTGCAGCACGCTCTGGCGCGCGGGCCAGGCATTGAAGGCGCGTTCTTCGAGGGCGCGGATGGTCTCGGGATCGACTGGGCTGAACGGGGCCGCGGTGGCCGGAGGCGTTGCGAGGGACATGCCCATTTATACCAACCGCTGGCAACAGCGCTATGACCCGAGCCGGATGCCGACGATGCCCGCAAACACCAGCCCCGCCGCCACGATGCGCCCCGGCCCCACGCGCTCCTTGAGCAGCCAGGCCGAGACCAGCGCCACCAGCAGCACGCTGGTCTCGCGCAGGGCCGACACCTGGCCCATGGGAGCACGGGCCAGTGCCCACACGGCGGTCCAGTAGGCGCCCATCTGCATGCTGCCGGCGGCAGCGCACAGCCACAGGGCACGGCGCTCCACCACGAAGGTGCGCCGTCCCTTCCACCCCAGCACGATGAGGGCCGTGGCAATGCCGTCGCCCAGCGTGATCAGCACCGCGAAACCAATCGCCGTGCCGGACTGCCGCGCGCCGAGCGCGTCCACCACGGTGTAGGCCGCGATCAGCGCGCCGGTCAGCAGCGCATAGCCCACGGCCTTGCGGCTGCTGCCCACAGAGGTTTTGAGCAATGCCAGCGAGATCACCCCGGCGCACAGGCACAGCACGCCCACCAAGGCGCCAGGTCCGGGCGACTCGCCAGCGAACAGGGCACCGCCCAGCATCACCATCACCGGCGCAGAGCCGCGCGCGATGGGGTAGACCTGCCCCAGGTCGCCGTGGTTGTAGGCCAGGGGCAGCGCGAAGTGGTAAGCGGTATGGATGGCGATGGACGCACCCAGCAGCAGCCAGCTCTCGGGCCCGGGCCACGCCACCCAGGGCAGCACCAGCAGCGACAGCGCACTGCCGATCAGCGTGGTGATGGCCATGGCGGTGATGCGGTCGCCGCCGATCTTGATGGCGCTGTTCCAGCCGGCATTGAGGGCTGCGGAGAGCAGCACGATGAAAAAAACGTCGTTGGTGATCATGGGAGGGATGGTGTTTTCCCTCCAGACATCTGTAAAGTTGAATTCAATGACCGCTGAATTCAGGATTTCTGATGCGTAACCTCAATCTGGACCAGGTACAGACACTCATCGCCATCGCCGACCTGGGCACGCTGGCCGCCGCGGCGCAGGCGCTGCACCTGGCGCCGCCCACGGTGAGCCTGCACATCAGCGAGCTGGAGTCGCTCCTGGGTGCCACGCTGGTGGTGCGCGGGCGCCGCCACGCCAGCCTGACGCCGGCGGGCGAGGCCCTGGTGGCCGGAGGGCGCCGTCTGCTGGCCGGGGTGGACGAGGTCGTCGAGCAGGTGCGCCGCCGCGCCCAAGGCCTCGAAGGCTTGGTGCGCCTGGGCACGACGGCGGGCGTCAGCGCGCACCTGCTGCCACGCCTGGTGGACACGCTGGCGCGCCAGAGCCCGGGCGTGGACGTGCGGCTCGACGTGCTCGGCTCTGCCGAGGCCATGGCGCGCCTGGCGGCCGGCACGCTGGACCTGGCCATCGTCGCCATGCCGCAGGCCGCCACGGGCCAGGTGCAGGTGGTGCCTTGGCGCAGCGACCCCATGGTTGCGCTGCTGCCGCCGGGGTGGAAGGCGCCCCGGCGCATCACCGGCGAATGGCTGGCCGAGCACCCCTGGATGTCGTTCGGCCCGTCCACGTAGATGTACCGCCTGATCGTGGCCTGGTTCGCCCAGGCCGGGCTGCACGGGCGCCCTCGCATGGAGCTCAACCACCCGCTGGCCTTGCGCAGCCTGGTGGCCGCCGGGCAGGGCGCGGCCCTGCTGCCTCTGGAGCAGTCCGACGTACGGAGTGGCGATCCCGACAACGCCGGCCTGCAGGTGCGCCCGCTGTACCCGCCGCTGTTGCGCGAACTGGGCCTGGCCTACCGCATGGACCAGGCACACAGCGCAGCTACAGGTGCGGTGATAGCCGCGCTACAGGCCCTGGCTTGAAAGAGCAGGCACAGCCCGCGGAATCAGCCTCAGAGGTGCTTGAAGAAGAAGGTCGTGCCGCAGAACGCCCCATCGGGCATCAGCGCATAGCGCGGCACCTCGCCCACGCGCTGCCAGCCCGCGCGTTCGTACAGGCGCTCGGCATCGCCGCCGGTCACGGTGTCCAGCACCAGCACGCTCTTGCCCTCGCTGCGCGCCGCATCGTCGAGCGCAGCCATCAGGCGCTGGGCCACGCCCTGGCGGCGCGCCTTGCGGCGCACCAGCATCTTGGCCACGTCGGCGCGGTGGGGCTGGTTGTCGGGCATGGCGGTGATGAGCTGCACGGTGCCGACGATGCCCTCTACCGCATCCTCGGCCACCAGCAGCACGCGCTCGTTGCGTGCCACGCCCTCGGCCACGCCGCGCCAGAAGGCCAGGGCCTTGTCGTGGGGCAGGGGGGCCATGAAGCTCACCGACGCACCGCCGTGCACGCAGTCGATCAGCACCTGGGCCAGGGCTTCGGCGCTGGCGGCGGCCTCGTTGGCGCCCAGGCGGCGCACGGTGAGGGTGGGGGTGTCGGCGGTGGCATTCATGGGTTTCTCCGGGTGGGTATGGGTGGTGGGGGCAGGGTGGCCAGCGCCACCAGGTAGCGCGCGTCCTGCGGCGTGGGGTTGTGGAACACGATGGGCTGGTTCAGCCGCATGGCCAGGCAGTCGCCCGCCTGCAGATGCCAGGTGACTTCGCCCACGGTGAGGTCCATGGCGCCTTCGATCAGCCAGACCTGCTGGTGGATGTCGGCGTCATGCACGGCCGAGTCCAGCGCCACGCGCTGGCCCGCAGGGAACACCACCTCCACCAGTTGCAGCGGCGAAGGCGCAGGGGGCGACAGCCGGCGCCGCACATAGCCCGAAGCCGGGTCCTGCCATACCGGCTGGTCGTCGGCGCGGATCATGGGGGAGGGCGGTTCCGAGCTCGGGATGCCATCATCGAAGAACGAGGCCAGCGCCACGCCCAGGCCGATGGCCAGCTTGTCGAGCACGGCGGCCGTGGGGCTGCTCTGCCCGCGCTCGATCAGCGAGATGTTGGAGCGGCTCACGCCGCTGCGCTCGGCCAGCGCTTCGAGGGAGTAGCCGCGGGCGTCGCGCAGTTCGCGCAGGCGCTGGGCAATGCGGGTGTGGATGTCCATTATTCCAGTTTAATGGATTTTTATTCCATTATGTTGGAATGGTGTGCGCGCATCCCATCACTGCGCTCAGCGGCGATACTTGGGGACAAGAACCATCCCGGATTGAAGGAGACACCGTGACCACGACGCTGCCATTCCAACCGCTCGATGCCGACCTGCTGGCCCGTGCCTTGCCCCTGCTCGACGAGGAGTGGCTGGCCCGCGATGCCGACCTGGCCCCCGTGCTGCCCACCGTGCTGGCGCGCAACGTGGGGCAGGACTGGCACAAGGCCGGCACCTTCCGCCACCACCTGGTGGGCGTGGCCCGCTCGCTGGCTATGTGGCAGCAGCCGCGCGACGTGCGCCTCCTGGGCCTGCTGCACAGCGTGTACGGCAATGCCTTCGTGGACCTGGTGAAGTTCGACCCCGCCAAGGAGCGCGCCCGCGTGCGCGAGATCGCGGGCGAATCGGCCGAGCACCTAGTCTACCTATTCTGCACCCAGTCGCGCACGCAGTTCGTGCAGCGCGTGCTGGCGGGTGCGCTGGAAGCCGATGGCAGCCTGGTGCTCGAGAAGGACGGCCAGCCCCATGTGCTCACGCCCTACGAGGTGGCCGCCTTCACCATCGTCAGCATGGCCGACACCATCGAGCAGTGGTTCAGCTGGCAGGACGACATCTACTCGCGCTTTCCCGCCGTGCAGCAGCGCCCGCAGGCCGTGCACTGGGCGGCCTCGCTCTGGCCCGGCCCCATGCGCCCCAGTGGCCGCATGGTGAGCCAGATCAATGCGCTGGGGCTGGCGCTGCAGCACCCGGGCCTCAAGGGCCTGCTGCCCACGCCGCCCGTCTTCGACCACTGCACGGCGGCGCTGTCGGCCACCGACGAAGCCGCCGCCACCTCGCTGTACTGGTCGGTGATCCAGCAGGACCAGCCGCTGGCCGACCTCGACGTGGCCACCGCCGTGCTCGAGAGCGCCGTGCGCCACAACCCCTGGGTGGGCGAGCCGCAGATGGTGCTGGCCCAGCTCTACCTGTCCGCCGGCCGCAATGCCGATGCGGCGGCCGCTGCCTCTGGCGCGCTGCAGCAGTTCAGCGCCTGGGGCAACTCCTGGGACAAGCGCGTGCAATGGGATGCCTGGGTGGCGTGGACGCGCATCCTGCAGCAGTCGGCCACCGAGGGCACCTGGCCCGAGCGGCTGGACAAGCTCAACAACGTGGCCTTGCGTGGTTGACGCTTGCTTGACTTCTTTATATTGATTGAACCTAAGGTAATTAAAAGTTATTCTTTTGAGTTTTAAAGGGCAAACCCTATAGTGGAAACATCCCATAACGAAAGGTGTTTTCCGTGAACAAGCGCTCCCTCCTGCAATCCGCCCTTGCCCTGGCCCTCGCCACTGGTTTTGCCACGGGTGCCATGGCGCAGGACAAGCCCCTGAAGATCGGCGTGACCGGCGGCCCGCACGCCCAGATCTTCGAGGTGGTCAAGAAGATCGCCGACAAGGAAGGTCTCAAGATCCAGGTCGTCGAGTTCAGCGACTACGTGCAGCCCAACGCTGCCCTGGCCGCTGGCGACCTCGACGGCAACAGCTACCAGCACCAGCCCTACCTGGACAACCAGGTCAAGGACCGGGGCTACAAGCTCGTCTCCGTGGCCCAGACCGTCAACTTCCCCATCGGCCTGTACTCCAAGAAGGTCAAGAAGCTCGAAGACCTCAAGGAAGGCGCCAAGTTCGGCATCCCCAACGACCCCACCAACGGCGGCCGCGTGCTGCTGGTGCTGCAGGACAAGGGCCTGATCAAGCTGCGCGAGGGCGCCGGCCTCAAGGCCACCCCGCTGGACGTGGTGAGCAACCCCAAGAAGCTCAAGTTCGTGGAGCTTGATGCGGCGCAACTGCCGCGTTCGCTCGATGACCTGGACGCCTCGGCCATCAACACCAACTTCGCGCTGTCGGCCGGGCTGAACCCGGGCAAGGACGCCATCACCCAGGAAAACGCCAAGAGCCCCTACGTCAACGTGCTCGTGGTGCGCGAGGCCGACAAGGGCAAGCCCTGGGTCGCCAAGCTCGTGAAGATCTACCAGTCGGAAGAGGTGCGCAAGTTCATCCAGACCGAGTTCAAGGGATCGGTGCTGCCAGGCTTCTGAGCCCGGCTATCCAAAAGGCGCAAGCTGCCCACGCCCAGTCGGTTGTAACCGGTCAGGAATTGATGCCGCGCTGCACGGTGGAGAGCGCGCGCCGGTACGCTTCGCGCAGGCGGTAGATCTGCGCCGGCCGGTGCGCGCCGCCGGTCTCCTGCTCGCCCGCAACGGGTTCGAGCATGTCCAGCTCGTCGATCTTGCGCCGAAAGCTCACCTTGTTGATCGGCTCGCCCAGCACCGCCTCGTACACCGCCTGCAGGCGCGGCAGGGTGATGCGCTCGCCGCACAGGTACACCGGCAGCGACGAGTACTGGCTCTTGGCGCGCACGCGCTCCACGGCCAGCGCCACGATGTCCTGGTGGTCGAAGGGCAGGGCCGGCAGCGCGGCCACCGGCGCCAGGGTAAGCCCCTCGCGGTCGGCGGGCAGCAGCTCCGCCGGCACCAGCGCGTAGTAGACGACGGAGACCGACCAGCCGCGCGGGTCCCGTTCTGCGCCGGAGTAGGTGGCCAACTGTTCGAGGTACGGGCTCACGATGCCGGTCTTGTCGCGCAGCACCCGCGCCGCCGCATCCCAGGCCGTGCGGTCCTCCTGCGCGTGGATGTAGCCGCCCGGCAGGGCCAGTGCGCCGGCAAAGGGCGGGTTCTTGCGTTCCAGCAGCACGACGTGCAGGGCATCGTCCTTGAGTGCCATGAGCACCACGTCCACCGTGCAGATGACGGGCGGGAAGAGGGGTTCTGCAGAGGTTTTTGGCATGGTGTTTCCGTGGCGCTGGCTTGACTTAGTATTTTAATGAAACTATCATAAGTTCATCAATTAAACTAAGTCGGAGGGCCTATGGCATCGGAATTCAACAACCCACTCGAAAGCCGTTACCGTGGCTGCTTGGTCGGCCTGGCCTGTGGCGATGCCGTGGGCACCACGGTGGAGTTCAGCCCGCGCGGCAGCTTCGAACCCCTCACGGACATGGTGGGCGGTGGCCCGTTCCGGCTGGCACCGGGCCAGTGGACGGACGACACCTCCATGGCCATCTGCCTGGCGCAGAGCCTGTTGCACCGCGGTGGCTTCGATGCAGAAGACCAGATGCGCCGCTATGTGAACTGGTGGCGCTGGGGCTACCCCAGTCCCACCGGCACCTGCTTCGACATCGGCATCACCGTGCGCGATGCGCTGTCGCGCTTCATGGCCAACGGCGAACCCATGGCCGGCTCCACCGACCCCCAGACCGCAGGCAACGGCTCGCTGATGCGGCTGGCGCCTGTGGTGCTGCGCTACTTTCCTGACATGCAGGCGGTTGTGCGCCAGGCGCGGCTCAGTTCGCAGACCACGCACGGCGCGGCCGAGGCGCTCGAGTGCTGCAGCGTGCTGGCCGAGGTGATTGCCAATGCCCTGGCGGCCGACCCCCAGCGTGGCGAGGCCGGTCGGGCCGAGGTGCTGACCGTGGCGCAGGAGGGGCTGGCCTGTCCATCGGTGCGCAGCATCGCAGAGGGGCAGTACCGTGCCAAGCCGCGCGAAGCGATCCGCGGCACCGGCTACTGCGTGGCCTCGCTGGAGGCGGCGCTGTGGTGCTTTGCCACTACCGAATCGTTTGCCGATGCCGTGCTGGCCGCCGCCAACCTGGGCGACGATGCCGACACCACGGCCGCCATCACCGGGCAGGTGGCGGGCGCGTTCTACGGCATCGAGGGCATTCCCGCGCACTGGCGCAGCCAGCTGTTCATGGGCGAGGAGATCGGCGACATGGCGGCGGGGCTGCTGCACAGGGACGGGCGGGCCGTTCCGGTATAGGCCGCGCCCGCGCCGCCGGGATAAGCGGCCGTGTGCTCCCGCTTTTCGGCCCATCGTCCTGGCCGTGGCCGGGTACGCTTGGCCTCTGGTCGAAACTGCGTCCCGGCGGCGGACCGGCGCAGCTCTGGCGGCCCGTCTTTTTGTTTTTGTCCCTGTCCCTCGTCTATTTTTTCCTGGATGCACTCCATGCGGTATCTCGCTGTTTTCTTGCTGGCTGCGGTGGCCCCGCTGGCCCAGGCTGCCAACTTCGTTTCGCTCCACCAGTCGGCGCTCAGGATTGCACTGCCCCCGGCAGCCGGTTCCTACCACTACAAGTTCGATACCAAGGTGGGTTTCAAGCAGCAGTACGCGCCGCAAGGCGCCACCGGCTGTGTGATCGGCTACGCCACGGGCGGCTGCGCGTTCCCTGGCGGCGGATCGCTGGCGCTGCCCGAGTTCACCGGCTACCAGCTGCAGTACAAGGAATTCAAGATCTTCATCCCCGCAGGAACCCGCTCGTTCATGTTCTCGGGCTATGCGCCGCAGCGGACGCAATCGGCCTTTGTGCTGCGCTATGGCTCGGCGCCGGTGCGCGAGGCGGCGCTGAGCGGTGCGGAATACCAGAAAGCCCAGACCGGCGAGCGCATCGACAGCGCATTCCAGCGCCTGGTCAATGAGCGCAGCGAACAACTGGTGGTGCACGACGGCGGCGGCACGCTGCGCTTCGTGGGCGGCCAGCTCGATGCCAACCGCGGCAGCACCGGCGAGGGCAACTGGCTCTATGTGCGCCAGCTGAGCGGGGCCCCGCTGTACGACGTGCAGGGAGCCATGGACGTGGACATGGCCAGGTACGCGGCAGGGTATGCCAAGATCGTCTGGACTACCAGCAACTACCCTGACCCGGTGGACGCACCGAGTGCGGGCGGCGGTACCGGTACGGTCAACCCGCCGGACAACGCCACGACCCTGCCGGTCCCGGCCACGGTGGCCACCTCGGTGGTGTCCGCTGCCGGCCAGCCCCTGCGGCTCGACATCAGCCTGGCGCAGGCGGCGGCGGATGTCGCCGCCAACCCGAAGATCAGCGCCTGGGTCGCGGCGTTCGTGCCGGCCAATGGCCTGTCGTTCCCGGCGGACGCCTGGTTCTTCCGCCTGGCCAATGGCGGCTGGAGCAGCCAGGTGCCGGCCGACGTGGAGGGCATCGCTTTCGCCAGCGGGGTGGCCAACGCCGCCAGCTTGAAGTTCACGCCCTCGCTGGACTTCACCGAGGCCGAGCTGCGCGCGTTCAACGTGCAGGTCCACTTCGGCTACAAGACCGGCACCGGCAGCTTCGTGAGCAAGGGCAAGGTCTGGCCGCAGTAATGGCAGGTCAGCGCAGGGCCTGCCATCCCGGCGCAACCCCCTGTACACAATGGAGCAATTGAGTCGGGCGTGCCGGCGCTTGGGGTCATGCGCGGTGGCTATCATGGCAGGCGCTGGGTGCTGCTGGGTCGGGTGACCCCGCAGTGCTTCCCTCCGTGCCGTCCCCCTCACCAGGAGTTTCCATGAGCAATGTCCAGATCGCCGTCATCGTCGGCAGCCTTCGCAAGGATTCGTTCAACCGCAAGCTGGCCACCGCCATCGAGCGGCTGGCCCCGGCAGACTTCAAGTTCACCCAATTGCGCATCGATGACCTGCCGCTGTACAACCAGGACGACGATGGCCAGCAGGCCGCCTCGGTGCTGCGCCTCAAGGGTGAGCTCAAGGCCGCCCAGGGCCTCTTGTTCGTGACGCCCGAGTACAACCGCTCCATACCCGGCGTGCTCAAGAACGCGCTCGACCACGCCTCGCGCCCCTACGGCCAGAGCGCCTGGGGCGGCAAGCCTGCCGGCGTGATCGGTGCCTCGGTCGGCGCCATCGGCACCGCGCTGGCGCAGCAGCACCTGCGCAACGTGCTGGCCTACCTCGACGTGCCCACGCTGGGCCAGCCCGAGGGCTTCATCCACGCCAAGGAAGGCCTGTTCGACGCCGACGGCAACGTGGGCGAAGGCAGCAAGAAGTTCCTGCAGGGCTGGGTGGATGCTTACGTGGCCTGGGTCAAGAAGCACATCTGAGCTTCTTCTGAACGCACCATGAAAAACGCCGCCCTTGAAGGGCGGCGTTTTGCTGTGTGAACCGCTGGCCGGATCAGGCGGCCTGTGCCACTTGTGGCTGGTTGGCCGGCACGCTGGTTTGCGCCACGATGTCCTTGTCGGCATTGGCAAAGGCCAGGGCCTTGGCGTCCGGGCCCATGCCCACGCCTTCGGCGCGCACAAAGCGCACGTCGGTGATGCCGAAGAAGCCGAACACCACCTTCAGGTAGCTCTCCTGGTGTTCCATGGCCTGGCCACCTTCGCTGGTGGAGTACACGCCGCCGCGGCTCGATGCCACGATCACCGTCTTGCCGCCGGCCAGGCCCACGGCGCCCTTGTCGGTGTACTTGAAGGTGCGGCCGATCTGGGCCACGCGGTCGATCCAGGCCTTCAGTTGGCTGGGGATGGTGAAGTTGTACAGCGGGGCGCCGATCACGATCACGTCAGAGGCCAGGAACTGGCTCACCAGGGCTTCGGACAGGGCGTTTTCCGTGCGCTGCGCATCGGTCGATGCTTCCTGGCCGGTGCGAAACCCCATGGCGTCGGCCGTGAAGTGGGCCGGGGCCTGGGCCACCAGATCCAGGTACTGCACCGTGGTGTTGGGGTGGCCGGCCTTCCAGGCGGCGACGATGCGTTTGGTGAGTTCGCGCGAAACGGATTGTTCGCCGGTGATGGCCGAGTCGATGTGAAGCAGTTGCATGAGGGAATCTCCTGTGGGTGGTAGCCACAGCGTGTGGCCATGGGTGAATTGTGGAGACGCACTCATTTGTTGATAAGGTATTGAACTTGCGATAGATTGTCCTATCAGTAGAACGATGTACTTTATGCAAGACCTCAACGACATGCTGTACTTTGCCGAGGTGGTCGAGCGCGGTGGCTTTGCCGCCGCCGGCCGCGCCCTGGGCATTCCCAAATCGCGCCTGTCGCGCCGCGTGTCGGACCTGGAGGCACAGCTGGGCGTGCGCCTGCTGCAGCGCACCACGCGCAAGCTCTCGCTGACCGAGGTGGGCGAGGCCTACCTGCGCCACTGCCAGGCCATGCGCGAGTCGGCCCAGGCGGCCGCCGACACCGTGGCACAGGTGCAGACCGTGCCGCGCGGCACCGTGCGCGTGAGCTGCCCGGTGACCCTGGCGCAGACGGTGCTGGCCGAGATGATGCCCGCCTTCCTCGCGCGCTACCCCGAGGTGCGGGTCGACATGGTGGTCAGCAACCGCGCCGTGAACGTGGTGGAAGAGGGCATCGACGTGGCCCTGCGTGTGCGCCCCTCACTGGAGGACAGCGGCAGCATGGTCGTCAAGCGCCTGGACATGACCAGCCAGATCCTCGTGGCCAGCCCCGACCTGCTGATACGCCAGGGCACGCCCACCACGCTGGAAGACCTCTCGCGCATGGACAGCGTGGCCATGTCGGCGCCCGACGGCCGCGCCACCTGGAACCTGATGGGCCCCGGTGGCGCGCACCAGGTGGTGCACCACACGCCGCGCTACGTGGCCGACGACCTGCTGACCCTGAAGTTCGCGGTGCTGGCCGGCATCGGCATGGGCTGGATGCCCGATTACATGTGCCACGAGGAGATGCGCGAGCGCCGCCTGGTGCGCGTGCTGCCCGAGTGGGTGCCACCGCCGGCCATCGTGCATGCGGTGTTTCCCTCGCGCCGTGGGCTGTCGCCCGCAGTGCGCAGCTTTCTCGACTACCTGGGCGAGGCCATGCCGGGGCGCAACAGCCTGGCCACGCGCGATGGCGGGGCAGGGATGGACGGGGCCGGCATATAACACGCGCAATACGCCATGTGGCGAAGTCCGTCAGGCGCGCGGGTCTCTGCCCGGCGGGCGTTTTCAGGCCACAATGCAACCAGTTGCAACTGACCGGTTGCCTGCGTGCCACCCCTGCGCAGGTGCCCGGGGCGCGCCGTGAAAACCTCTCACCCCATCGATACCCACCTCCAGAAGGCCCGCGTTCACCCGTCCGTGCGGGCCATCGTGATACCGCCGTGCCCGGAATCCCTGGTGCGCCTGCAGCAGATCGTGGCCGCGCCCGAGCTCGATTCGGGCGCGCTGGAGCAACTGGCCTCGTCCGACGTGGCCATGGCCGCCGCCCTGATCCGCCAGGCCAACAGCCCGCTGTACGGCCTGGCCCAGCCGGTGCAGACGGTGGGCATGGCGCTCACCGTGCTCGGGCTCAACCCGGCGGTGGAGCTGCTCTCGGCCTTCATCACGCGCAACGCGCTCATGGTGCGCTCACCGCTGCTCGAGCATTTCTGGGAAAGCTCGCAGCGCCGCGCCATTGCCTGCGAGCACATCGGGCGCCAGCTCTACAGCTTTGACCCGGGCCTGGGCTATAGCTTCGGCCTGTTCTGCCACGTGGGCATGCCGGTGCTGGTCAAGGCCGTGCGCGGGTATGGCTCCACCGTGACCGAGGCACTGGCCCGCAAGGACCGCACCTTCACCCAGACCGAAAACGCCAACCACCACACCGACCATGCGGTGATGGGCGCCATCGTCGCGCGCACCTGGCACCTGCCGGGCGACGTGGCCCAGGCCATCTGGCTGCACCACGACTTCACGGCCCTGCAGGACGAACGCTTCAACCCCGCGGTGCGCCACCTGGTGGCCCTGGGCCTGCTGGCCGAGTACCTGGTGAACCACCACGACAACCTGCAGCCCACGCGCGACTGGCTGCAACACGGCCAGGCCTGCATGGACCACCTGGCGGTGTCGGAGGAAGAGCTGGACCACTGGGTGGACGAATTGCACCCCGCCTTCGAGGCCGTGCGCTTCTGAGCTGCACGCCGGCCCGTTAGCATGGCGGCACCATGCTTGCCGCCAAACCCTACCTCCAGAGCGTCTGCATCCGCCCCGATGCAGAGGTGGATTTCGACAGCTACCCGTACGACATCCCCGCCATCCGGGAGATGGGTTTGCTGGAACTGCACGCCGATGTGACCTTCTTCGTGGGAGAGAACGGCTCGGGCAAATCCACGCTGCTGGAGGGCATTGCCCTGGCCTTGGGGTACAGCCCCGAGGGCGGCACGCGCAACTTCAGCCTGGCTACGGCGGGTTCGGAATCTTCTTTGCATGAGGTGCTGCGGCTGGCGCGAAGTTTTCGCCAGCCCAAGGATGGCTACTTCCTTCGGGCCGAGAGCTTTTTCAATGTAGCCACCTACATGGACGAGGTGGGCTACCTCGACGGCTATGGTGGCAAGTCGCTGCACGCTCGCTCACATGGCGAAGCCTTCATGGCGCTGCTCACGCACAAGTTCCAGGGCAAGGGCCTGTACCTGCTGGACGAGCCCGAAGCCGCGCTGTCGCCCAACCGCCAGCTGGCCGCGCTCTCGGCCATCCACCAACTGGTCGAAGACAAGTCGCAGTTCATCATCGCCACGCACTCGCCCATCCTGCTGTCCTACCCGCACGCGAAAATCATCCAGTTCGACGGCACGGGGCTGTCGGAAGTGGCCTTCGAGGACACCGAGCACTACGCCGTGACGCACGATTTCCTCAACAACTACCGGGAACGGCTGGATCGGCTGCTGGCGGATGAGGACTGAGAGGCTGTAGGTTTTCGTCCATGTCCGCCTTTCACGCCAAAGCACCCTGGCTCATCGAAACCTGAGCGCAGTTGCGCTGGTCGCTGGCTGCAGGCCAGTGGCCTGCAGCAGCCAATGCGACTACATCCTGTTTCTATATTCCAAAATCCGATTAATTAACAAGAATATATTCTTTTGAGTTTTAAGGCGCTGTGTGGACAATCGGGCATCTACCGTTTTTCCTCACAGGCTACGCCACATGACTTCTTTGAAACTCAAGACTCTTCTGGCCACTCTGGCACTCACTGCCAGCGGCATGGCGCTGGCCCAGGACTCGCTGCTCAACGTCTCCTACGACGTGGCGCGTGAGTTCTACAAGGACTACAACGCCGCCTTCACCGCGCACTACAAGAAGACCACCGGCAAGGACGTGAAGATCGACCAGTCGCACGCCGGCTCCAGCGCCCAGGCGCGCGCCGTGAACGACGGGCTGGCGGCCGACGTGGTCACCATGAACACGACCACCGACGTGCAGTTCCTCGCCGACAGCGGCGTGGTGGCCAAGGACTGGGCGAAGAAATTCCCCCACGACGCATCGCCCACCACCTCGACCATGCTCTTCCTGGTGCGCAACGGCAACCCCAAGGGCATCAAGGATTGGGACGACCTGATCAAGCCCGGCGTGCAGGTCATCGTGGTCAACCCCAAGACCGGCGGCAACGGCCGCTATGCCTACCTGGCCGCCTGGGGCGCCGTGCGCGAAAAGGGCGGCACCGAAGCGCAGGCCGCCGAGTTCGTGGGCAAGCTGTACAAGAATGTGCCCATCCTGGCCAAGGGCGGGCGCGATGCCACCGCCACCTTCCTGCAGCGCAACCAGGGCGACGTGCTGATCACCTTCGAATCCGAAGTGGTCTCCATCGAACGCGAGTTCGGCGCCGGCAAAGTCGATGCCGTCTATCCGTCGGTGAGCGTGGTCGCCGAGAACCCCGTGGCCGTGGTCGAGCGCACCGTGGCCAAGAAGGGCACGGCCACGCTGGCCAAGGCCTACCTGGACTACCTCTACTCCGAAGAAGCCCAGGAAATCGCGGCCAAGCACGCCATCCGCCCCCGCTCTGAAACCGTGCTCAAGAAGTACGCCGCCACCTTCAAGCCCTTGAAGCAGTTCACCGTGGCCAAGTACTTCGGTTCGCTCAGCGATGCACAGAAGGTGCACTTCAACGACGGCGGCCAGTTCGACAAGCTCTACACGCCCGGCGCCAAGTAAGCCATGACCGCTGCGACCCCTGTGGCCGCTCGGGGTGCCCTGCAGGCCCCTGCGCAGGCCGGCCGGCGTGCGTCCAAACGGGTGCTGCCCGGCTTTGGCCTGACGCTGGGCTACACGCTCTTCTACCTGAGCATCATCGTGCTGATCCCGCTGTCGGCACTGATCTTCAAGACCTTCACCCTCACCTGGGAGCAGTTCTGGGCCGCCATCAGCGCACCGCGCGTGCTGGCCTCGTACCGGCTGACGTTTGGCGCATCGTTCATCGCGGCCCTCGTCAACCTGTTCTTTGGCCTGCTCATCGCCTGGGTGCTGGTGCGCTACAAGTTTCCCGGCAAGAAGATCGTCGATGCGCTGGTGGACCTGCCGTTTGCACTGCCCACTGCCGTGGCCGGCATCTCGCTGACCGCGCTGCTCGCCGGCAATGGCTGGGTGGGGCAGTACCTGGAGCCGCTGGGCATCCAGCTGGCCTTCAAACCCGCGGGCATTGTCATCGCGCTGATCTTCATCGGCCTGCCCTTCGTGGTGCGCACGGTGCAGCCGGTGCTCGAAGACGCCGAAAAGGAGCTCGAAGAAGCCGCCACCTGCCTGGGCGCCACGCGCTGGCAGACCTTCACCAAGGTCATCCTGCCCTCCATCACCCCCGCGCTGCTCACCGGCTTTGCCATGGCGTTCGCACGGGCGGTGGGCGAATACGGCTCGGTCATCTTCATCGCCGGCAACATGCCCATGGTTTCTGAAATCACGCCCCTCATCATCATCGGCAAGCTCGAACAGTACGACTACGCCGGCGCCACCGCCGTGGCGGTGGTCATGCTGGTGATCTCGTTCATCTTGCTCTTGGTCATCAACGCGCTGCAGGCCTGGCAGCGGCGCCACGCGGGGGCACCAGCATGAGCGCAGCGCTGAACCGCTTCAAGCAAGCTCGCACCGCAGTGCGCAGCACGGAGGTTTTCCAATGAGCGGCGCCAACTCCCGCACGGTGCGCCGCGCAAGCGCCGGCACCACCGAGGCGCCCTGGGTGCGCTACACCCTGATCACCGTGGCGCTGCTCTTCATGCTGCTGTTCCTGGTGCTGCCGCTGGCCGCGGTGTTTGCCGAGGCGCTGCGCAAGGGCTTTGGCGCCTATCTGGAGGGCCTGCGCGAGCCCGATGCCTGGTCGGCCATCAAGCTCACGCTGATCACCGCGCTCATCGCCGTGCCGCTGAACCTGGTGTTCGGCGTGGCGGCGGCCTGGTGCATTGCCAAGTACGAGTTCAAGGGCAAGGCGTTTTTGACCACGTTGGTGGACCTGCCGTTCTCGGTATCGCCCGTGGTGGCAGGCCTGGTCTACGTGCTGATGTTCGGCGCGCAGGGCTGGTTCGGCCCCTGGCTGCAGGCGCACGACATCAAGATCATCTTTGCCGTGCCGGGCATCGTGCTGGCCACCGTGTTCGTGACCTTCCCCTTCATCGCACGCGAGCTGATCCCGCTGATGCAGGCCCAGGGCAACGACGAGGAGCAGGCCGCCATCGTGCTCGGCGCCACCGGCTGGCAGACCTTTTGGTACGTCACGCTGCCCAACATCAAGTGGGGCCTGCTGTATGGGGTGATTTTGTGCAACGCACGCGCCATGGGCGAGTTCGGCGCGGTGTCGGTGGTCTCGGGCCACATCCGTGGCCAGACCAACACCATCCCGCTGCACGTGGAAATTCTCTACAACGAGTACCAGTCGGTCGCGGCGTTTGCCGCCGCCTCGCTGCTGGCGCTGCTGGCGCTGGTCACCCTGGTCATCAAGTCGATTGCCGAGTGGCGCAACGAGCAGCAAATGAAGGCCGCAGCCGAGCTGCCGCCCGAGCGCCCTGCGCCCGCCACCGCCCCCTCTGCGCGCTGAAGGAAGAAGAAAGCACACCATGAGTATCGAAATTCGCAACGTCAGCAAGCAGTTCGGCGACTTCCATGCCCTGCGCGACGTGAGCCTGGACATCGCCTCGGGCGAGCTGATCGCGCTGCTCGGCCCCTCGGGCTGCGGCAAGACCACGCTCTTGCGCATCATCGCCGGGCTGGAGACGGCCGACGTGGGCACCATCCACTTCTCGGGCGAGGACACCACCGACGTGCACGTGCGCGAGCGCAACGTGGGCTTCGTGTTCCAGCACTATGCGCTGTTCCGCCACATGACGGTGTTCGAGAACGTGGCCTTCGGCCTGCGCGTCAAGCCGCGCAGCGAACGCCCGAGCGAGGCCCAGATCAAGAAGAAGGTCACCGACCTGCTCAAGCTGGTGCAGCTCGACTGGCTGGCCGAGCGCCACCCCTCGCAGCTGTCGGGCGGCCAGCGCCAGCGCATCGCGCTGGCCCGCGCCCTGGCCGTGGAGCCCAAGGTGCTGCTGCTCGACGAGCCCTTTGGCGCGCTCGATGCCAAGGTGCGCAAGGAGCTGCGCCGCTGGCTGCGCCGCCTGCACGACGAGCTGCACGTGACCAGCATCTTCGTGACCCATGACCAGGAAGAGGCGCTCGAAGTGGCCGACCGCGTGGTGGTCATCAACCAGGGCCGCATCGAGCAAAGCGGCTCGCCCCAGCAGGTGTGGGACAACCCGGCCAGCCCGTTTGTCTACGGCTTCCTGGGCGACGTGAACCTGTTCCAGGGCCGCGCCCATGAGGGCTTGGTGCACCTCGACGGCATGCAGCTCGACGCCCCCGAGCACGCTGACGCGCAAGACACCAAGGCCTTTGCCTATGTGCGCCCGCACGACCTGGACGTGCAGCGCTACGCGCCCGGCGCCGGCATCGACGCCGCAGGCCGCCCGCGCGGCATCGTGGCGCAACTGAGCCGCGCCATCGTGGTCGGGCCCATCGCGCGGCTGGAACTTATTCCATCGGACGATCACAAACCAGCGGACAATTCGAATCCCGAAATGCTGATCGAGGCGCAGATCCCCGCGCAGCAGTTCCGGGAGATGGGTTTCAAGGAGGGTGAGACGCTGGTGGTGACACCACGGCGCGCCCGGGTTTTTCTGGACCACGCCGCCAACATCTGACGCTTGTCGCTCCGTGCCCCTTGCGGCGCCCGGCGCAGGCCGGGTGTCGGGGCTCAAGCGGATTGGCATTCAATCGGATAACTAGGCGGGGAGCCGCAGACAGTGCTGTTGCACGGCAAGGCTCTCCAACGACGTTAGCCGGTTGAACGCAAATTCGCATCAAGGATGACAAGAATATGGTGTTGAATTGGATTGATAACGCGCCGCGCCGCCTGCTCGCGCTGATCAGCTTTGCCTGCGTGGCCATGCTGGCCTTCGGCATGTACCTGCAGCATGCGGTGGGGCTGGAGCCGTGCCCCATGTGCATCGTGCAGCGCTACGCGCTGATCGGCGTGGCCATCTTCACAGGCCTGGCCGCTGCGCGTGATTCGCGCGGCTGGTGGATGTCGCTGGCCGGCATCGCCGTCCTCATCGCCGGCTTCGGCGCCTTCGTCGCCGCCCGCCAGAGCTGGCTGCAGTGGTACCCGCCCGAGGTCGCCACCTGCGGCCGCGACTTCTACGGCATGATCGAAAACTACCCCATCAGCCGCGCCATCCCCATGATCTTCCGCGGCTCGGGCGACTGCGCGGCGATTGACTGGACGTTTCTGGGTGGCTCGATTGCCAATTGGTCGTTTGTCTGCTTTGTGGGGTTTGGGCTCGTGATGCTGGTGGTTTTGGGGCGGCATCTCAAGGGTGGGCGTCGGGGTGGGGCGGGGTACTCGATGGCTTGAGGCTGGCAAAGTCTCTGGCTTCCATGAAAAAGGCGCTCCTCGGAGCGCCTTTTGTTTTTGCGAAAGGTTCGCACCCGCCCTTGCCGCAGCGCAATCTCCACATCGGGGTTGTCGTGCGAGAAGCGCGCCAGGATGTTCGGTACGATGCCGAAGATGGCAGACCCATGGACCCCCACATCCAGTCGCCCCAGCTTGCCGCGCCCGCCCGGTGCGCCCGGTTCGCCGCCTGGTCCACAATCCCGGGCGTCGCGCAGCAGGGTTTCCCCCGCATGGTTCAACACCGTGCTGCGTGGAGTGCGCTCGAACAATTGCGCGCCGACCTCGGCCTCCAGGGCCTTGATCTGGCGGGTGAGCGGGGGTGGGGACAGGTCCAGGCTCTCTGCGGCTCGGCCGAGGTGGCGCTCTTCCGCTACGGCTACGAAATAGGCTAGGCGGCAGAGGTCCGTGGGGGTTCAAGCGGCAAGAGGTTGCGAATTCTGACTGACAGGGGCGTTCACTTGTCGCGAGCGTGTTTCACGTGTGGACGACTTAAGATGGAAGCTCCCTGAGCTGGGGTGTCTTGGCAGGCCGCAGCCTGTGGTCAGTTACGCGCTCTGTTGGATGACCGCCACCGCTACACAGCCCCTCGACAAATTGGCCGCTGAGACATCGAAACTGCCCATCGCTTCAAGTTGCTCAAGCTTTAGAGCGATCTGTATCACCCATCGTAGGTAGCTGGAAGAACCGCAACAAACGGCTTCGCGAAGAGGCCTCGTTTTGGAAGACACTCGAGATCTGGACTCGTTGCTGGAAGATCTGGCTCTTGATAAGCCAAAGTCGGCTCATGGCAGTCACAATTGAGCGCAAGCGTAGCAAACTCATGCCCCGGATTGCGACGGCCCTTGGCCGAACGACGAATCGTTGGTGCGTTAGAAAATCCAGGCTTGAGTTACGTTCAGCGAGCGTGCCGCATAGCATGGGGGATCAAAGCTTTTACCGAATTGGAGACACACTTTGGCGACTGGACAGACTCAACATAAGGCTAGCAAGGCCGCAGCTATCATCAACATGAAGGGTGGCGTGGGAAAAACCACGCTGAGCTACAACTTGTCTTTCGAACTGGCGGGCCGAGGCAATCATGTGTTGCTTGTCGACCTTGATCCCCAATCTAAC
Organism: Acidovorax sp.; assembly: GCF_034519795.1. Taxonomy (GTDB): domain Bacteria; phylum Pseudomonadota; class Gammaproteobacteria; order Burkholderiales; family Burkholderiaceae_C; genus Acidovorax. The sequence continues at coordinate 345,789 of NZ_JAXHOB010000012.1, read as the reverse complement.
GCCACGCTGGTTTGCATGAGTGACGCAGAGATCAAGCAGCATAAGGCAAGTGGTAAGCGCACGATAACGCATCTATTCTTAGATGCGTATGAGCCTCGTGTACCTCTAGCGCTGCCACAGACGGCAGGTCCTACTCTGCAGGACTACGTATTCGAAGTGCCGCTCGGCTCAGCTGCAGCGACTAACTCAGCACTTCACTTCATTCCGTCCGATATTTATCTGAGTTCAGTTCTTCGCGGGGTAAATTTAGGCCCTTATACCCTTGGGACGCTAATCACTGAAGAAGTAAGGCGGAAATACGACTACATACTCATAGATTGCGCCCCGACTTATTCATCCTTAACAACCATTGCGTTGAATACATGCCGCTCAGTGTTGATACCAATGATATCAGATACGTTCGGGATGCACGGTACTGATCTCATGCAGCAGATACTAGAGGAACATAAACATGATTTCGGGGTTGATGTGAAAGTAATTGGGGTTGTGTTTACGATGGTGAAAGATGGAGCAAATCAAAGAGCAACGGAGAGGAAGATTGTTGGTAAATGGGGCTCTGATGTTGTTTTTAAGCAGTCAATATCCCATAACGATTGGTACAAGGTAGCAAATGGTGAGCGGAAACCGTTCACCGCGACGCGCGCGCATGGGGGAGCAAAAGACGAGTTGAACAACTTCGTTGATCAGTTCATTGAGAGGAGTGCGAAATGAGTCGCGCGGAAACCCCTGCCGCTTTCCTTAAAGCTGCAGCGCGGGTGGATAAGGAAACGGCAAACTGCATCGCGGATTCGATGGTCAGGATTTCAAATCTATTAGCTTTGGAAAACACCTCAGCAACCCGGAAGGCTGCCGTTTTGAAGCAGATCTACAACTACCTTCAAAAGAAGGCGAATGATTTGGAGCCAATTCAGGTAGGGACGGGCGATTTAAGCCTTCGCAAGCTTCGGAACGAGTTAGCGCATAGTAAGTACCGGCGCGATGTTGATCTCTCGTCTTGGTATCCCGAGCTGTGGAAGGCAATAGGGCGCTTGGGGGTACGCCTTGGCCCCACTCAGATCGAGAACCTCTTGGCATACACGCTTGATGTTCCTAACATGCAGGCGGCAGGTCGCGGTGTTCCAGCTGCCAAGATTGTGCAGATGTACAGACCCTTGTTCTCCAAGCTTGACTCGGAGGCTCAACAGGTGCTCTTCGTGAATTTGTTGCTCCGCCTGTTTACCGACAGCGACTCACTTAGTTTGCTTGAGACGCGGAGCGAGCGATGAAAGTTCCATATCTAAATCAAAAGCGCAAGAAGGAAATGGGCTTGCTTGCGGAAGATTTTGCCAAAACTATTCGCGGACACATGGAGTCGGCACAGATTAAGCCGCGATTGGACGATCCCTGGCTAAAAATCATGTACCACTTATTGGCACTTTTGCACCTTTTGCCAGGGGCCAGGCTGGATGTCAATCCATCACGAGAATACGCCCTCCTAGGAGCTAAAGCCACGGGCAATCGAGAGCTTTTTCTTCAGGCGATGACAGCATTTCAAGCGCCCGAAGATGTTCTGAATGCGATGAGAGAGTCTTATCGGCGGACGGTTTTCTCTGGCTTCATTGCAGAATTGCGTTCTGATTTAATGATGGCGCTGACACAAGGGCTAATATATAGCTATCGCGGTGCTGCAATTAGTTTGAGGTGTGCCCTTGAGGATCTATATAGGCATCTTTACTACATGGATCACCCGCAAGAATTTGCGGCACTTAGCGCTGGTCGGGAAACAGAATTTTCAATGAAAATTAGTCCACAGGGGCTTAGGGAGTATTTGTCTAGAACTAGTTATTTGCGCAGTATTGTTGGTGCAAAAATTGACTTTTCCCCCAAGTCGGATCCTAAAGATATGGACTGGATTGCGGTAAACGACGATTTATATTCTGCCCTCTCATCTGCGGTGCATGGCGCATCAAGCGAGTGGTTTGCGGCAGTTGGTAGTGCCGCTTCGCTTGTGCGAAACGATGGAAAAGAGGAAAAACTGAATGCACTTTTTGTCAGATTTGCGAAGCTTTGCTCGACCTTCCTAATTGCCGCACACCGAGATGTGTTCGCATCATTAGGCGATTACGACAAGTCGCTGGTTTTTGAAATTTACGAGCCGTTAGAGCGTCGCAATCTCCGGGTATTGCTTAATATCTAGTTGTTGTCGTCACTGATAAGATAAGGTTGCCGGGGCAGGCCGCTTCCGCACGCGCCATGCCAGCACGAACGCATTCCGCAATGCCATGGTCTGTGTTGGCCCGGGAGCAGTGGGCTTTCGAGGGAGGAAAGCCGCCGGTTTCCAGCGGAGCAGGGCGCTTCAGCCATTGTCGGCAGCGCCCGCGCTGGCGGGAAAACAGCCATCATGCGTCGGCTCTGTGCGGAATTCCGGAGTGTTCAGGCGGCGGGCAGAACATCCTGGGACGGAAAACGCACACCCTCCGTCCCATCCACCCACGCATCGAGCTTGGGCATTACACCCTCGAACAGCGCGCTCTCATGCCACTGCGCCAACCATGCCTGCAGCCGAGGCCAGGGCTGCGCTGCCCACCAGTCGGCGTCAATACCCGCAAACTGCCGCACAAACGGCGCAATCGCCATGTCGGCCAGCGCCGCGTGGTCGCCAAACAGAAACGGCTGGTCAGCCAGCCGCGCCTCAAGCCCAAGTAGCCACTCCACAGCCTGCACACGTGCCTCGGCACCATCCGCCTCGGGATACCGGCTCGGGTACTTGCAGCGGTCCAGTGCCTGCTTGAAGGGGCCATCGCACTCGGCGATCAGCGCCAGCATGCCGGCCTCGTCGCCGTGGCTGGGCGTGAGCCAGCCGGCGGGGTCATTGCGGCCCAGCGCCCAGCGCATGATGTCCAGGCTCTGCTCCAGCACGGTCCCCTCGGGCAGCACCAGCACGGGCACGGTGGCCTTGGGCGATGCCTGCAGCAGGCCCTGGGGCTTGGCGCGCAGCACCACCTCGCGCAGCTCGCAGGCCTGCTCGCTCACGGCCAAGGCCAGCCGGGCGCGCATGGCATAGGGGCAGCGGCGAAAGGAGTAGAGGACGGGCAGGGTGCTCATGCAGGCCCGTCCTCGCCCCCGCCGCGGGGCGGCGTACCGGGCTGGCGTGCGCCGATGTGCTCCTCGCCGCGCGCTCGGGCGCGCTGCATCTGCCGCTCGCGTTCGGCCAGGGCCTGCTCCTGCTCGGGCGTGCGCGTGCCGTGGCAATAGGGGCAGCTCACGCCGGCCACATAGTGGGGCGATGCCAGCTCGGCCTCGCCCAGGGGCATGCGGCACGATCGGCACAGCTGGTGGTGGCCGGGCGCCAGGCCATGGCCTACCGATACGCGCTCGTCGAAGACAAAACAGTCGCCATGCCACAGGCTGTCTTCCTCGGGCACGGTCTCCAGGTACTTGAGGATGCCGCCTTCGAGGTGGTACACCTCGCCGAAGCCCTGGGACTTGAGCAGCGCGGTCGACTTCTCGCAGCGGATGCCGCCGGTGCAGAACATGGCCACGCGCGGCTTGCCTTCGAGCACGCCGCCGGGGGCGGACTGCTGGGCCACCCAGGCCGGAAACTCCGCAAAGCTCCTGGTGTGCGGGTTGATGGCGCGCTCGAAGCTGCCGATGCCCACCTCGTAGTCGTTGCGCGTGTCCACCACCACCACGGCGGGGTCGGCGATCAGCGCGTTCCAGTCCTCGGGCTTCACATAGGTGCCGGCGTTGCGCGCCGGGTTCAGGCCGGGCACGCCCAGGGTCACGATCTCGCGCTTGAGGCGCACGCGCATGCGGTAGAAGGGCTGGCGCTCGCCCAGGGCCTCTTTGTGCTGCAGGGCGGCAAAGCGGGCATCGCTGCGCAGCCAGGCCAGCACCGTGTGCACGCCTTCGGGCGGGCCGGCAATGGTGCCGTTGATGCCTTCGGGCGCCAGCAGCAGCATGCCGCGCACGCTGTGGGCGTCGCACAAGGCCTGCAGCGGGTCGCGCAGATCCGCAAAGTCGGGCAGGTCGACGAACTGGTACAGGGCGGCGGTGAGGATGGATGGCGTGACAGACTGCACGGAGGCGGGTGTAAAACAGGACAGAAGGGCTGATGATAGCGGTCACTTTTGGTTACGATGGGTGGTCGCCAACGCCGCAGCCAAGGTCGCCATGAGCAAGGAATCCACCGTCCATCTTTTTCGCCGGCTCGAGCAGCTCAACGGCATCGGTGCCGCGCTCTCGCGCGAGCGCGACATCGACCGGCTGCTGGAGAACATCCTGGAGGCGGCCAAGGCCATCACCGGGGCCGATGGCGGCACGCTGTACAGCGTGACCGAGGACCAGACGGCGCTGCGCTTCGAGATCGTGCGCACCGATTCGCTGGACATCCGCCTGGGCGGCACCACGGGCCGGCCCATCGATTTTCCGCAGTTGCCCCTGCGCAATGCCGATGGCTCGCCCAACGATACGCTGGTGGCGGCCTATGCGGCCATCCACGACCGCACGGTGAATGTGGCCGATGCCTACAGCGAAGAGGGCTTCGACTTCTCGGGCACGCGGCTGTTCGACCAGCGCACCGGCTACCGCTCGCAGTCCTTCCTCACGGTGCCGATGAAGAACCACGACCGCGAGCTCATCGGCGTGCTGCAGCTCATCAATGCGCGCGACCCCGAGACTGGCGAGGTCACCGAGTTCTCGGCAGCCGACCAGAGCCTGGCCGAGTCGCTGGCCTCGCAGGCCGCCATTGCGCTGACCAACCGGCTGCTGATCACCCAGCTCGAACGCCTGTTCGAGTCGTTCGTGAACCTGATCAACCTGGCCATCGACGAAAAGTCGCCCTACACCGGCGGCCACTGCCAGCGCGTGCCGGCCCTGACCATGATGCTGGCCGAGGCCGTGAACACCACGCAGGAGGGACCGCTGGCATCCTTCACCATGACCGAGCGCGACCGCTACGAACTCAAGATGGCCGGCCTGCTGCACGACTGCGGCAAGATCACCACGCCCGTGCATGTGGTGGACAAGGCCACCAAGCTGCAGACCATTTACGACCGCATCGGCCTGGTGGACACGCGTTTCGAGGTGCTCAAGCGCGATGCCGAGCTGGCTGCGCTGCGCCGCCAGCTGGCGCTGCGCCCGGTGGTGGACGCCGCTGCGGAGGCACAGGAGCTGCAGGGCCTGCAGCACAGCATCCACACGCTGGAGGAGGAGCGCGAGTTCATGCGCCGCTGCAACCAGGGTGCCGAGGCCATGCGGGCCGAAGACCAGCAGCGCGTGCGCGACATCTCGGCCGCGCGCCAGTGGCGCAACCCGCAGGGCGTGCAGACCAGCTTTCTCACGGCCGAGGAGGTCGAGAACCTGACCATCCGCTCGGGCACGCTCACCCAGGCCGAGCGCGACACCGTCAACTACCACATCGTCGCCACCATCAAGATGCTGGAGACGCTGCCCTGGCCGCGCCACCTCAAGAACGTGCCCGAGTACGCGGGCGGCCACCACGAGCGCATGGACGGCAAGGGCTACCCACGCGGCCTCACGCGCGACCAGATGTCGGTGCAGGCGCGCATGATGGGCATTGCCGACATCTTCGAGGCGCTCACGGCCGCCGACCGGCCCTACAAGAGCGGCATGACGCTGTCGCAGGCGCTGGCCATCATGTGCAAGATGCGCGACAACGGCCACATCGACCCCGACCTGTTCCAGGTGTTCGTGCGCGAAGGGGTCTATGCGCGCTACGGCAAGGAGTTTCTGGAGCCCGCGCAGGTGGACGAGATTCCCCCTGAGGTGATTGCCAGGGCACTCGTCAGCTGATGCTTCACCCCACCTGGGCCATCAGCCATTTGTGGAAGGCCTCCATCGCCGGGCTGGGCACGCGTGATTTCAGCCGCGTGAGCCAGTAGGCGCCACGCTGCAGCTCCAGCGCAAACGGGCGCACCAGCCGGCCCTGTTGCAGCTCGCGCGTGAACATGCTCACCGGCAGCAGCGCCACACCCGCGCCCTGTACGGCCGCCTCGGCCAGGGTCAGGGACGAGTCGAACACGGCGCCGCGCACCACGGGGCAGGGCGCGCCGGCCGCATCGAACCAGGCCACCCATTCGTCCACGCGGTAGGTGCGCAGCAGCGGCTGGCGCGCCAGGTCCGCCGGGTGGCGCAGGTGGTGGGCCAGGGCCGGGGCGCACATGGCGGTCATGGGGGCGTGCAATATGCACTGCGCCTCGGTGCCGTGCCAGGCGCCATCGCCAAAGCGAATCGCATAGTCCAGGCCCTCGCCGGCCATGTCCACCCGGTTGTTGTGCGTGAGCAGGCGCAGGTCCACAAAGGGGCAGGCCTGCTGAAAGTCGCGCAACCGTGGCAGCAGCCAGCCTACGGCAAAGGTGCCGACCACGCCCACGGTAAGCACCTCGCGCGGGCGGGCATCGCTCATGTGCTCCAGTGCGGCCGCAATGCGCTCGAAGGCATCGCTGAGCACCGGCAGCAGCGCCTGGCCTTCGTCCGTGAGCGCCAGGCCCCGGGGCAGGCGGCGAAACAGCGGCTTGCCCAGCCGGTCCTCCAGGTTGCGGATGTGCTGGCTCACGGCTGTCTGGCTCACGTTGAGCTCGTCGGCGGCGCGGGTCAGGTTCAAGTGGCGGGCCGACACCTCGAAGGCGCGCAGGGCGTTGAGCGGCAGGTGCATAAGTTTTTCTTGGGTCTCGGGTCGATTATTGTCGATGGTGCGCTGTGCGTCGAATCGGTATCGTTGCGTCTATTCCGTTCAACGACAGAGGTAAATGATGATTCGACGAGATTTCGTAGCTGCTTTCGGCTTGATCCCCCTGGCCGCCCTGGCCCAGACCAGTCCGCAGAAAAACAGTGGCTCTGCCGCCGATGCCGCCTGGCTGGCAGACCTCAAACGCATCGAGGCCAGCGTGGGTGGCCGCGTGGGCGTGGCCGCGCTCGATACCCATACCGGCCGGCAGATCGCGCACCGGGGGGGAGAGCGCTTTCCCATGGCCAGCACCTTCAAGCTGCTGCTGGCCGCGCAGACCCTGCGCCGCGTGGACCAGGGCCACGACAAGCTGGACCGCCGCATCACCTACGCCAAAAAAGACCTGGTGACCTACTCGCCCGTGACCGAGCCGCACGCCGATGGTGCCGGCCTCACGGTGGAAGAGCTGTGCGCCGGCACCATGACCCTGAGCGACAACACCGCCGCCAACCTGCTGCTGGCCAGCAATGGCGGCCCACCCGCGCTCACGGCCTATGTGCGCTCGCTGGGCGACAGCATCACGCGGCTGGACCGCACCGAACCCGAACTCAACGAGGCCAAGCCTGGCGACCCGCGCGACACCACCACGCCCGTGGCCATGGTGCATTGCATCCAGGCGCTGGCGTTGGGCCAGGCCCTGTCACCCGCCTCGCGCGAGAAGCTGCAGGGCTGGCTGCTGGCCAACAAGACAGGCGACAAGCGCCTGCGCGCCCGCCTGCCCGAGGGCTGGAAGGCAGGGGAGAAGACCGGTACCGCATCGCGCGGCACCAGCAACGATGCCGGCGTGTTCTGGCCGCCAGCGCGCAAGCCCATCGTGGTGAGCTGCTACCTGACCGGCGGCGAGGCGCCGCCCGAGCAGCGCGATGCGGCCATGGCAGAGATTGGGGCGCTGGTGGCCCGGTGGGCCCTGGCAGCGTAGGGAGAGAGTTAGCCCTGCATTGCCAGCAGTTGCTTGGCGTGCAGGGCCATCATCTTTTCTTCATTGGCGGGTATGACCAGGGTCTCGAAAGCGCCCAGCATCTGCAGGCGCGCCAGCACCGCTTCGCGCACCGGGTCTGCGTTCTCGCCGATGCCACCGGTGAACACCAGGGCATCGAGCCCGCCCATGGACACGGCCAGCATGGCCGTGTACTGCGCCACCTTCAGCGCAAAGTAGTCGACCGCAAAGGCCGCCTGCGGGTCGGCGCTGGCCAGCAGGGCCTGCATGTCGCTGCTTACACCGGACAGGCCCTTGAGGCCCGACTCCTGGTACAGCAGGTGCTCGACCTGCGCGGCATCCATGCCCAGCTCGCGCTGCAGGTAGATCACGGCCCCCGCATCGATGGCGCCGCTGCGCGTGCCCATGGGCAGGCCGTCCAGGGCGGTCATGCCCATGGTGGTGTCCACGCTGCGGCCCGCCTGCATGGCGCACAGGCTGGCGCCGTTGCCCAGGTGCGCGGCCACCACGCGGGCCTCGCGCAGGTCGGGGCGGGTGCGGGCGATCTCGTGCGCCAGCCATTCGTACGACAGGCCGTGGAAGCCGTAGCGGCGCACGCCCTGCGCGCGCAGGGCCTGGGGCAGGGCAAAGGTCTGGAACAGCGGGTCCATGCGCGCATGGAAGGCGGTGTCGAAGCAGGCGATGTCCAGCGCATGGCTGGCCAGGCGCTCTGACGCTGCAATGCCGGCCAGGTTGTGCGGCTGGTGCAGGGGGGCCAGCGGGGCCAGGGCCTGGAGGCGGGCCACGATGGCGGGCGTGACGAGCACCGGCGCGCGAAAATCCGCGCCGCCATGCACCACCCGGTGCACCACGGCCGCCAGGTGCCAGCCGTCGTCGTGCTGGTCGATCAGCGCGATCACGGCCGCCATGGCAGTGTCGTGGTCCGCCGCAGGCAGGGCGGTGCGCAGCGGGGCCTCGGTCCCGGCCAGTCGGGCCGACAACTGCGCGCTGGTGCCGATGCCGGTCACCTTGCCCGCCATCAGCACGGCGAGGGATTCGCGCTCGAACACCTGGAACTTGATGCTGGACGAGCCGACGTTCAGCACCAGCAGCACGGGCGTGTTCTGCTTCATTTGATCAACCCCTTGCTGCGGGCATGGGCCAGCAGCAGCGCCACGGCGCACGACAGCAGGCGTGCCCGCTGGCTGTCGGCCCGGCTGGTCAGGATGATGGGCACGCGCGCGCCCAGCACGATGCCGGCGGCCTCCGCGCCACTCAAAAAGATGAGCTGCTTGGCCAGCATGTTGCCCGCCTCGATGTTGGGCACCAGCAGGATGTCGGCGTTGCCCGCGACCTCCGAGACGATGCCCTTGGTGCGGGCCGCCTCCGCGCTGATGGCATTGTCGAAGGCCAGCGGGCCATCGATCAGGCAGCCCGTGATCTGGCCCCGGTCGGCCATCTTGCACAGGGCGGCGGCATCGAGCGTGGCGATCATCTTCGGGCTCACGGTCTCTACCGCCGCCAGCACCGCCACCTTGGGCAGCACGTCGGCGCCGAACAGCGCATGCCAGAGATCGACGGCGTTCTGCACGATGTCGACCTTGGTGGCAAGGTCGGGCGCGATGTTCACCGCGGCGTCGGTGATGATGAAGGCCTTGGAATAGCTCTCCTGGTCAATGAGGAAGGCATGCGAAATGCGCCGCTCGGTGCGCAGGCCGGCGTCGCTCTTGACCACCGCGCCCATCAGCTCGTCGGAGTGCAGCGAGCCCTTCATCAGCGCATCGACCTCGCGCGCGGCGGCCAGGGCCACCGCCTTGGCGGCCGCGTCGTGGCTGTGTTCGGCATCGACCAGGCGCCAGGCCGAGATGTCCACGCCCGCCGCTTCGGCGGCCTCGCGCGTGCGCGCGGCAGGCCCCACCAGCACGGGGGTGATCAGCCCTTGCTGCTGCGCCTCCTGCGCGGCCTGCAGCACATTGGCGCTGACCGCATGGACGATGGCGGTGCGCGCGGGCGCGAGCGTGCGGCAATGTTCCAGCAGACTGTTGGCATCAAAACTGTTCATCGGGAATCACCAGGGTTGCAGGACGTAGAAAGGGGGAAGGGGGCCGGGCCTCAGCCGTGGCCGAGCACCCAGTCGGCAATGCCCGGCCAGGCGCTTCGGAGTGTGCCACTGCCCATGAACAGGCCGATGTGCCCGCCGGGTACGAGCTTGCGCACGATCTTGTGCCTGGGCGTGCCGATCAGGTCGGCCGCGGCGAACACCTGCTCGGGCGTGGTGATGTCGTCCGCCTCGCCGCCCAGCAGGTAGGTGGGAATGGTGATGTCGCGCAGCGCCAGCGTTCTGCCCAGGCCGACAAAGCTGCCCTTGGCAAAGCGGTTGTCCTTGAACAACTGCTCGATGGCCTGCAGGTAGTAGGCGCCGGGCAGGTCCACCGGGTTCTCGTACCAGCGCTCGAATTGCTCGGTGCGGGCGACCTGGCTCTGGTCCTCGATGTTGCGGTACAGGGTGGCGTACTTCTCGGCATACTGCTCGGCCGGGTGCATGTTCTTCCAGCCGGCCAGCATCATGCTGCCGCGCATCAGGCCCTGGCCCAGGTCGACCATCTCGCGGTAGGTGGCCAGCGGCAGGCTGTGCGCCAGGCGCTTGATCGGGCCATCGCCGGCATCGGTGTCGATGGGCGAGCCCGCCAGCACCAGGCTCTTGACCTTGCCCGGAAAGCGCGCCGCATACATGGCGCTCAGCCAGCCGCCCTGGCACAGGCCGATGAGGTGCACCTGGCCGCCCAGGTCATCCACCACCACGTTGAGCTCGGCCAGGTAGGTGTCGATGTCGAAGAAGCGCATGGCCGGCGTGGCCGTCTTCCAGTCGGTCACCAGCACGCGCGGTGCGCCTGCGGCCATCAGGACCTGCACCAGGCTCTGGCCGGGGGCGTAGTCGGCGATGGTGGAGCTGTGCCCTGCAAAGGGCGCGTCGATCAGGATGGGGATGCCCTTGGCCGTGCTGTCGGTGAACTCGCGCAGCCGCATGGTGGCCAGCTCCAGCCGCACCTGGTTGGGCGTGGCCCATTCGGGCTGGGGCGGGTGGTCGATGACGGCCGCCTCGGTGGCAAAGGCCAGGTTGCGCTGCATGAGCGACACGGCCTGCTCGCCCAGGTGCCAGGCCGCCGCCATGGGCCAGAAGAGGGGAACGCTGTGTTCCGAGGGGATCGGCGCCGCCGATGCGGTGCGCGAGAGGGTGCCGTGCTCAGCCATGGAAAGCTCCGAAAAAGGGATGCCAGAATTCATCTGCTGCAGTGCAATATCCAGCTTAGCATGGGCTCTGTACACCTTTGTTGCACCCCTTTGTGGTGGGCGGGCTTGCCGCTGCTGGCCATAATTGGCTGGCAAATGCCTTGACCGCCATAGACGACCGGGCCCCGCCCGACCACCGGAGAACCTTCGCATGGACCATGAAGAGCGATTCACCCCCGGCCACTGGGAAGAACTGTTGCAGCAGATCGACCTGGAGGTCGACCAGATGGCCATCGTCTGCCAGGTGCCGCTGGCCGCCCCCGGCGCCGCGGAGCGCGTGCTGGCTCGCGACCGGCTGGTGGCCCGGCACGACAACCCGGCCGCCTTCGAAAAGCTGCGCGGCCTGCTGGCCATGCACTACGCCGTCACCCGCCAGATGATCGACGAGCTGGGCGGCGATGCCACGGTGGCCATCGCCGAGCACGTGCGCGAACACCTTGCTCCGCGCATCGGCCACCAGTTGGACGCGCCCAAAGAGGGGGAATGAGGGGCGATCGCCTGGTCTTGCGCTACAGGCCCGGCCCGATCAGAGCTTCTTGACCAGCACCTGGCTGCGCCGGTCCCAGTTGTACTTGCGCTTGCGCGCCTCGGGCAGCCAGTCGGGGTCGGCGGGCTGAAAGCCGCGTTTGATGAACCAGTGCATGGTGCGCGTGGTCAGCACGAAGATGCTGTCCAGGCCCGCAGCGCGGGCGCGCTGCTCGATGCGCTTGAGCAGTTTTTCGCCATCGCCCGTGCCCTGGCTTTGCGGCGACACGGTGACGGCGGCCATCTCGGCCGTCTTCGCCTCGGGGTAGGGGTAGAGCGCCGCACAGCCGAAGATCACGCCGTCGTGGTCGATGATGGTGTAGGCGGAGATGTCGCGCTCGATCTCGGTGCGGTCGCGCTTGACCAGGGTGCCGTCCTTCTCGAACGGCTCGATCAGCTGCAGAATGCCGCCCACGTCGTCGATGGTGGCCTCGCGCAGCTCTTCGAGCTTCTCGTCGATCACCATGGTGCCGATGCCGTCGTGCACGTACACCTCCAGCAGCAGCGAGCCATCCACCGCGAACGGCAGGATGTGGCTGCGCTCCACGCCGGCCTTGCAGGCCTTGACGCAGTGCTGCAGGTAAAAGCCGGTGTCGGTCGGCTGCTGCGCGGTGGGCAGCGTGGCCAGCAGGGCCTGGGCCGCTGCCAGCGGCAGCTCGGTGTCGATGGGGTTGTCCTCGCCCTCGGGCTCGCCGGGCTGCATGCGGATGCCGGGCACCTCGGTCAGAAAGATCAGCTTGTCGGCGCGCAGTTCGATGGCCACGCTGGTGGCCACTTCTTCCATGCTCAGGTTGAAGGCCTCGCCCGTGGGCGAGAAGCCGAACGGCGAGAGCAGCACCATGGCGCCCATGTCCAGCGTGCGCTGGATGCCGGCCACATCGACCTTGCGCACCAGGCCCGAGTGCTGGAAGTCCACCCCGTCCATGATGCCCACCGGCCGCGCCGTGAGGAAGTTGCCCGAGATCACGCGCACCGTGGCGCCGGCCATGGGCGTGTTGGGCAGGCCCTGGCTGAAGGCGGCTTCGATCTCGTAGCGCAGCTGGCCCGCGGCCTCCTGCGCGCAGTCGAGCGCCACCGAGTCGGTGATGCGGATGCCGTGCGAGTACTTGGCCTCATGCCCCTTGGCCGCCAGCTGCTCGTTGACCTGCGGGCGAAAGCCGTGCACGAGCACGATGCGCACGCCCATGGCCTGGATCAGCGCCAAGTCCTGCGCAATGTTGTGCAGCTTGCCTGCCGCGATGCCTTCCCCCGTCAGCCCGATCACGAAAGTCTGGTTGCGGAACTTGTGGATGTAGGGCGCCACCGAGCGGAACCAGGGGACGAAGGTGAAGTTGAAAACGGCGGACATGGGCAGCGAGGGGTGGGGCGACCTGAAAATAAGAATGCGTTGGCAGGCCGGCATCATAAGGGCGTACCCCGCCCCGCGCTGCGGCCCGCATCACAGTGCCTGGCGAAACGCTCCCAGTTTGGCCGCAAACGGCTCCAGCACCAGCCCTTCGTCGGGCAGGCCGCCCTGCGCGGGCGCGGCCAGCGCAATGCCGCAGTCCCGCAGCAAGGCCACCATCTCCACCGGGGCGATGGTGCCCTGGCGCAGCAGCGCGTCCACCGTGCGGCCCAGGGCCTCGCGGTGGGTCTGCAGCAGCGCCTGGGCGCGCCGGTACTGCTGCTGCATCAGCGCCTCGATGGCCTCGTTGCTCGGGCCCACGTCGGTGTTGACGTGGTTGTCCATCTCCACCGTCACGTCGGTGCGGGCCAGGCGCGCACCGAAGCCGTGGTGGCGGATGTAGCGCGCGGCCTCGGCCGTCACCTGCTTGTAGTCCTGCTCGGCACCGGTGGTGCAGGCCATTTCGCCGAACACCAGCTCCTCGGCCACGCGGCCGGCCAGGCCCACGCACATCATGTCCAGCGCGTTCTGCCGGGTCGTGGCCTTGAGGCTGGAGAAGCTGTTGTACCCGCCCTAGAAGGAGGCGATGTTGATCTTCACCTCCTGCGGGGCATGGCCGAACAGCACACAGTAGGCCAGGCCGTGCCCGGCCTCGTGCACCGCCAGCAGGGCGCGAAAATCCGCGTTGGCGCGCTGCTTGAGCCGGTTGAGCTCCAGCACCACCGGGAAGGTGGTCTCTGCCGGCCCGTGCGGCCCCAGCCCCTGCACCAGCAAATGGCGCTTGCCGGTCGCGAGCGTGATGGGGAACTCCTGCGCCAGCGGCAGTTGCTCCTGCATGACCCACAGCGCGGCGTTGACCAGGTTGGCGCTCAGGATGGCGTGCACCGACGAGAACAGCGGCCGCGTGCCCTGTGCCGGAAAGACGGCGTTGGCATACAGCTCGTTGAGCACGTCCTGCCCGATGGCAAAGCGCACGCCGCACTGCGCGGCGATGTCGTCCACGTAGCGCGTGCACAGGTTGCGGATGAGCTGCTCGTAGGTCGCCTTGCTGAACGAGGGGTAGATCACATGCTCGTTTCCCAGGCGCGCGATCTGCTCGGGCTTGAAGCGTTCGCCCAGCGCTTTCTTCACGTCGATCAGCGAGAGCTTGCGCGTCAGGCGGTGGAAGATGTCGGCGTCGGTGTCGCAGTCCTCCACGCGCTGGGCGGTCTCGTGGTACATCTCGTCGAGGTTGCCGCAGACGAAGACCAGGAGCTTGCTGTAGTCGGTTTCCCATGAGTGGTGCGACTGCTGAAAGCGCGTGAACAGCGCCTGCACCTTGGCGGGCGGCCACTGCATGATCTCGGCCAGCGGCTCCTGCAGCTTGAGCATGCGCTTGAGCTCCTGCGCGTCCCAGGCATCGAGCTGAAAGCGCAGCGGCGGCTTGCCGGCGCGCGCTTCGTCGTCGGTCTCGGCGCGTTCGGCCTCGTAGTGGGCGTCGGCCAGCTTGCGCTCGATGTTGGACAGCGCGCTCAGCGCGGGCGGCAGGCGCCCGTCGGAGAGCAGGGTCCACACGTCCTGGTAGCGCTCGACCTTCACGTCCTCGCCCTTGCGGTCCATGGTGCGAAAGCGCTGGAATTCGTCGAGCACCAGGATGCCGGTCGCCGCCTCGGTGATGCCCGAGTCGCCCAGCATGCCCGAGATGGTGGAGCTGCGGTAGCTGGCGCCGTGGCTGAAGCCGTCCATCTGCACCTCCACGAAGCGGTCGTAAAAGCCCAGGAGCTGCGCCAGGCGCCGCGTGAGCTGGGTCTTGCCCGTACCGGTCAAGCCCCACAGGCAGACGATGACCGGGCGGCTGATGAGCTGGGGCAGCACATACCAGGCGCGCACGGCATCGATCACGCGGTCGATCACGTCGTCGATGCCGAAGAGCTCGGCCTTGAGCTGCGCAGCCGCCCGTGCCAGCGCCTGCTGGCGCACGGCCAGCTCGGCGGCGCTGACGGCGGCGGGCGCGGTGTCGCCATGGGCATGCACGGGTGCCGGTGCGGCATGCGGTGCGGTGGCAGGCACCCCGCCTGCGGCCAGGGCCGCAGTGGGGTGCAGGGTGTGCCGCGGCTGCGGCGGCACGTCGTTGGTGAAGGGATTCATATCGGTCAATCGGTCAATCGTTCTGTAGCTTGCCTTGGATCGCCTTGCGCAGGGCGACGTTGTCCGCGCGGCGCTGGGCCCCGCGGCTGCGTATGTGCTTGCCTGCCGCGCTGGACAGGCTGCGCTGGGCCAGCGCGGTGGCCACAGGGTTTCGGGGCGGGCCCGAGGCTTCGAGCTTCAGCACCAGGGGCTGCTTCATGCGGCGCAGCTTCTTGATTTCACCCTGGGCGTAGGCGCGGGACAATTTTTGGGCACTCATGTGCACTCCACAAACAAAAAACCCCGGCAAGGTAGCCAGGGCTTGTGGAGCGCTGCACTGGGTGCGAGGTGCGCTTGTTTGCCGTGGCTGGACTCGTGAATGCACAGTCCAGCCGGGGCGGTGGACTGTGGTCAGGCAGGAGCGAACAAGGGAACAAACATAGCGGTGACCTCCAGGGCTTTCAGCGGTGGCCGACATGGCCATGCGTTGCGGAAAGAAGGCGCCATTGTGGCGAGCCGCGCAGCGCGTGGCAAGCCGTGGCTGCGGCAAAAGCAAGTGACTGTCGCGTGAAAGGAACAGTGGTGGTGGCGCGTGCCGGATCAATCACCCTGGCGGTAGACCCAGCCTGCTGCGTGCAGCCACTCCTGCTGGTCCTGCACGTGCACGACCAGCTCGACCAGATCGCGGCCTTCGTGCAGGGGCACCTGTACCGCCATGCCGGCGCGGTCTGCCGACAGGGGGAGCAGCAACTGGCGGTCGTCCCAGAACAGGTAGCCACGCAGCTCGGGCAACTCCCTCAGGGTGGCAGTGGCCATGCTGCCGGCTGCCAGCAGGATCGATTCCGGCGCTTCGTTGGCCTGGATCCAGGTGCTGTCCAGGCGGTCGGCCCAGGCCGAGGGCAGCGGGGCACTTGCACGGGGCATCTGCTGCGCCATCGGCGTGGTGACCCAGTAGTGCCCGGCGCGGGCCGGCTCGCGCGACAGCAGGTAGCGCCGGCCGTCGGTCTGCTCCCAGCGGTAGTGCGTGCCGGGCTTGGCATCCGCCCACCACCAGCCATCGCTGCGCAGGCGCAGGCCCTCGCACAGCGGCTCCCAGTCCTTGAGCGCAGCGGACCACACCGAGAGGTCGATCTGCTGCCCGTCGGGCGAGGCCACCTTCAGCGGCCTGGAGGCACGCCCATAGATGCCGAGCACGGCATCGACGTCGGTGGTGGAGGAGGTGGCCACCGAAGGCGCAACGGCGCTCACCTTGGCAGGCAGGGCCTGCAGCTGGCCGGTCTCCTGCAAGGCCCGCAGCAAGATGCCTTCGGCGATGGGGCCGGGGCGAAAGCCCGGTGCGTTGCCCGTGAGCAGCAAGGCCATGCCGGCCTGGGGCAGCACGTAGAAGTCGCTCGCGCAGAACACCGTGCTGCCGCTCTTTTGCCAGGCCCGCACGCCGGCGGCGCCCAGGCCCGGCTGCTGCGTGCTGTCCCAGCCCAGGCCCCAGTGCCAGTCGGGGGTGAGGTCGATGCGCATGCCCTGGTTCTGGTCGCGGCCCATCTCCGCCACGCCGGCTTTCGAGACCACGCGCTGGCCATCCTGTTCTCCGCCCTGGATCAGCAGGGCGGCCAACCGCATCATGTCGCCGGGCGTGGTGCACAGCCCGCTCGTGGCGTAGCCCATCACGAACTCCTGGCCTTGCCGGGCCTGGCCGATGTAACCCGGCGCGAAGCTGCCTTCGGGCAGGGGCTGCAGCGTGAAGCCCGAGCGGCCCATGCTGAGCGGGGTGAGGATGGCGGACTGCACGAAGGCCGGGTAGCTCTGGCCCGTGACGGCCTGCACGATGCGCTCGACCAGGGTGAAGCCATCGTTGCAGTAGACCGCCATGGCCCCGGGGGCGTGCTTGAGGTGCATGTCGGCCAGCGCGGCCTCCACCCCGGCCGCATACCCCGCAAGCGGGGCGAACGCGAACATGTTGCGCAGGTAGGTGCCGGGCAGCCCCGAGGCGTGGCTCAGCAGGTGCCGCACGGTGATGTCGCGGTAGCCGGGCGAGAGCATGCTGAACTGCGGCAGGTAGCGCACCACCGGCGCATCGAGCTGCACCAGCTGGCGGTCCACGAGGATCATCACGGCCAGCGCTGCGAGCACCTTGCTGACCGAACCGACGTTGAACCGGGTTTCAGGCGTGGCGGGGGTGGCCGGGTTGGCCGGGTTGGCAGAGGTATCGCGCAGCACCCCGAAGGCCTCCTGCCAGACGATGCGGTCACCGTACATCATGGCAATCGAGGCGGCCCGTGTGTCGCTGGCCTGCATGGCCTGGCGGATCTGGCGGCGGCCCCAGGCCATGGTGGCATCCAGGGTGGGCGCGGGGGCGCCGCTGCCGCCGCAGCCGGGCAGCCAGGGCGCCAGGGCCGCGGTGCCGGTCCATGCCAGCCATGCGCGGCGCGATGGCGTGGGGAGGCGTTCGTCCAGGGAGGGCGTGGAGGCAGATGTCTGCGGAGGCATTCTGGGTAGGGGAGGGGGCGCGCGGCGGGACGACAGGGCCGGATGGTGATGGGGTGATTACATCCTGAAAATCGCCCGGTCCGGCGGACGTTTCACACAGAAATAGCGACCCGATGGGGCGGCCGCGTACCCCCTGGCCGCTCGCGCATGGCCGGTGTTGCACAAGGCCAACGCCCAGCCTCGGATAATGCGGGCTTCATGACCGACTCCACGCCTCCCATTTCCCAGCCCGCCAAGCCCGTCCCGCCCGCCAGGCCCCCTGCCAAGCTGCACATCGAGTTCCCCGAATCCCTGCCCGTATCGGGCAAGCGCGACGAGATCATGGCGGCCATCCGCCAGCACCAGGTCGTCATCGTCTGCGGCGAAACCGGCTCGGGCAAGACCACGCAGTTGCCCAAGATCGCGCTGGCACTGGGCCGGGGCAAGTGCAATGCGCCGGCAGGGCAGAAGGGCCAGTTGATCGGCCACACCCAGCCGCGCCGCATTGCGGCCAGCAGCGTGGCCAAGCGCATCGCCGAAGAGCTCAAGACGCCGCTGGGCGACGTGGTGGGCTTCAAGGTGCGCTTTCAGGACCGGCTTTCGCGCGACGCCTCGGTCAAGCTCATGACGGACGGTATTTTGCTGGCCGAGACGCAGACCGACCCGCTGCTCAAGGCCTACGACACCATCATCATCGACGAGGCGCACGAGCGCAGCCTGAACATCGACTTCCTCTTGGGCTACATCCGCCAGATCCTGCCGCGCCGGCCGGACCTGAAGGTGGTGGTGACCTCGGCCACCATCGATGCCGACCGGTTTGCCAAGCACTTCGAGTCGGCCAAGGGGCCGGCACCGATCATCTATGTATCGGGGCGCACCTTTCCGGTGGAGCAGCGCTGGCGGCCGTTCGAGGACACGCGCGACTATGGCCTGAACGAAGCCATCGCCGACGGCGTGGATGAACTCTGGCAGGGCAACGCCGCCGGCGATATCCTGATCTTTCTGCCCGGCGAGCGCGAGATCCGCGAGGCGGCCGACCACCTGCGCAAGCACCTGGCGCACCAGCCGGTGATGCGCAACGCCGAGGTGCTGCCGCTGTTCGCCCGCCTGTCGCAGGCCGAGCAGGACCGCATTTTCGACGGCCACACCGGCCGCCGCCTGGTGCTGGCCACCAACGTGGCCGAGACCTCGCTCACGGTGCCGGGCATCCGCTACGTGATCGATGCGGGCACGGCCCGCGTCAAGCGCTACAGCTTTCGCAGCAAGGTGGAGCAGTTGCTGGTCGAGCCCATCAGCCAGGCTGCGGCCAACCAGCGTGCCGGCCGTTGCGGCCGGGTGGCCAATGGCATCTGCATCCGCCTGTACGACGAGGCCGACTTCAACGGCCGCCCGCGCTTCACCGACCCGGAAATCCTGCGCAGCTCGCTCGCGGGTGTCATCCTGCGCATGAAGTCGCTGCACCTGGGTGACGTGGTGCAGTTCCCCTTCATCGAGGCGCCCTCGGGCCGTGCGATTGCCGACGGCTACCAGTTGCTGGGCGAGCTGGGCGCGGTGGACGAGGCCAATGAGCTCACGCCCATGGGCGTGGAGCTGTCGCGCCTGCCGCTCGACCCGCGCGTGGGCCGCATGATCCTGGAGGCACGCGACCGCAAGGCGCTGGACGAGGTGCTGGTGATCGCCAGCGCTCTGAGTGTTCAGGATGTGCGCGACCGCCCGCTGGAGGCCCAGCAGCAGGCCGACCAGGCGCATGCCAAGTTCGACGACGAGAAAAGCGAGTTCAGCGGCTACCTCAAGCTGTGGAAGTGGATCAACGAGGCCCGGGGCGGTGCGCCCACCTTGCCGTCGGCCCGCGCGCAAAAAGCCATGGCCAACCAGCGAGCACCTTCGCAGGCGTTTTTGCCTGTTGCGCAGCGCATGGTGGCCGCTGCAGCGCCAGCGCCCGCCGTGGCCAGTGCCGAGGCACATGCGCCCACGCACAAGCTGAGCAATCGCCAGTACGAGCAGTTGCTGCGCCAGAACTTCATCAGCATCCGCCGCCTGCGCGAGTGGCGCGACATCCACACCCAACTGCTCACCGTGGTGACCGAGCACAAGTGGGCCATCAACAGCCAGCCCGCAAGCTACGAGCAACTGCACCTGTCGATGCTGGCGGGCCTGCTGGGCAACATCGGCATGCGCAGCGAAGAGGAAGACTGGTACCTGGGCGCGCGCGGCATCAAGTTCTACAAGCACCCGGGGGCCCACCTGTCCAAGAAGCCCGGCCGCTGGATCGTGGCGGCCGAGCTGGTGGAGACCACGCGCCTGTTCGGGCGCGGCATCGCCGCCATCGAGCCGCAGTGGATCGAGCAGGTGGGCGGCCACCTGCTGCGCAAGCAGTTGCTCGACCCGCACTGGGAAAAGAAGTCGGCCGAGGTCACGGCGCTGGAGCGCGCCACGCTCTACGGCCTGGTGGTCTACAACGGCCGGCGCATCAACTTCGGCAAGATCGACCCGCATGCGGCACGCGAGATCTTCATCCGCGAGGCGCTGGTGGGCGGCAACTGGGAGAGCAAGCTGCCCTTCCTGGCCGCCAACCAGAAGCTCATCGCCAAGGTGGAGGAGCTGGAGCACAAGTCGCGCCGCCAGGACGTGCTGGTGGACGACGAGCTGATCTACGCCTTCTACGACCAGCAGCTGCCGCCCGACGTATGCAGCGGCCACGGCTTCGAGGCCTGGTACCGCGAAGCCTCGCGCCAGCAGCCCGAGCTGCTCAAGCTCACGCGCGAGGAGCTCATGCGCCATGAGGCGGCGGGCATCACCAGCAACGCCTTCCCGAAGACGGTGCGCCTGGGTGGCGTGGACTGCGCCGCCAGCTACCTGCACGAGCCGGGCGACGCGCGCGATGGCATCACGGTGACCATTCCGCTGTTCGTGCTCAACCAGGTGAACGACGAGCGCTGTGAATGGCTGGTGCCCGGCATGCTCAAGGACAAGATCCAGGCCCTGCTCAAGAGCCTGCACCAGCGCCCGCGCAGCCGCTTCGTGCCGCTGCTCGAGAACGCCACGCGCCTGGCCGGCCTGCTGGGCACGCCCGAGCGCTTCGGCCTGGGCAGCCTGACCGACGTGCTGCTCAAGCAGGTGCGCGACGAGACCTCGCTCGATGTGAAGCGCGCCGACTTCAAGCTCGACATGCTCAGCCCGCACCTGTTCATGAACTTCCGCGTGGTGGATGAGCACGGCCGCCAGCTCGGCCATGGCCGCAACCTGGGCGCCCTGAAGGCCGAATGGGGCGCCAAGGCGCGCGGTGCCTTCCAGGCGCTGGCAGGGCTCAAGCTGGCCGCAGGCGTGCCGCCGCCACCAGAAGTAGCGGCGCCTGCAGCCAAAAGCGGGTCTGCGGCGGCCCCAGCGCCCGCACAGCCAGCAGCCAAGCCCGCTGCACCCGCTGGCCAGCGCTACACCGCCTGGACCTTTGGTGAGCTGCCCGAGCTGATGGAGATCAAGAAGGCCGGGCAGACGCTGATCGGCTTTCCGGCCCTGATCGACGGCGGCGACGCGGTGACCATCGAGGTCTTCGACGAGCCCGAGGTGGCCGCTGCCAAGCACCGCGCCGGCCTGCGCCGCCTGTTCGCGCTGCAGATCAAGGACGCGCTCAAGTACCTCGAAAAGAACATCCCCGACCTGCAGAAGATGGCCGTGGCCTACATGCAGGTGGGCCGCAACGCCGACGGCACCGGCGGCGGCACGCAGGAGGAGCTGCGCAACCAGGTCATCGACGTGGCGCTGGACCGAGCCTTCCTGCTCGACCCGCTGCCGACCGACGAGTTCGCCTTCAAGCGCCGGCTGGAAGAGGGCAGGGGCCGCCTGACCCTGATCGCCAACGAGGTGGCGCGCCTGGCGGGCACCATCCTCATCGAGTTCGCCGTGGCTGCGCGCAAGATCAAGGACACCAAGAACGCGCCCGAAGCGACGCAGGATGCCCAGCAGCAACTGGCCCGGCTGATGCCCAAGAACTTCATCGCCATCGCACCCTGGACGCAGCTGGCCCACTACGCCCGCTACCTCAAGGCCATCACCCTGCGCCTGGACAAATACCGCGCCGACCCCGCGCGCGACGCTGCCAAGCTGGCCGAGTTGCGCCCGCAGGAGCAGCGCTACTGGCGCCTGGTGGCCGAGCGCAAGGGCCAGGTGGACAGTCGCATGCAGGAGCTGCGCTGGCTGCTGGAGGAACTGCGCGTGAGCTTCTTCGCGCAGGAGCTGCGCACGCCGCAGCCGGTGAGCGTGAAGCGGCTGGAGAAGCTGTGGGCGCAGGTGAATAGCTGAAGAAAGGGGACTTGCCGATCCGGTCTTTCGGATCGGCGTGTTTCCGATGGGCGGGGGAGCGCTATACTAAACATTCCATCCAGATGGTTTGTTTGTCCGCATGACCGAAGCCCACCGCCGCCAGAAACACCCCGAGCTCGTGCGCAGCCAGTTGCTGGCCGTGGTGCGCACGCTGCTGGTCGAGCAGGGGCCCCATGCTGTCACGCTGGATGCCGTGTCGGCCCGCGCCGGCGTGACCAAAGGTGGGCTGCAGCACCACTTTCGCAGCAAGCAGGCGCTGCTTGATGCGCTGAGTGACCAGTTGTTCGAGGAGTTTCAGCAGGGCTATGCCCTGGCACTGGCCCGGGAAGAGGAGGGCAGGCCGGGCCGGCATGCCCGGGCCTACATCCGCACGGCGTTCGACGAAGGCACCGATTGCAACCGGGTGGAGGCCCAGCGCGCCATCGGCCTGTTGGCGCTGACCTTGCCCCATTGCCGCGAACAGTGGAGCGCCGCCATGCAGGCCGCCCTGGCGGAGGATGGCGATGACCCTCGAACAGCCGACCGCCTGCTGGCCTGCCGCCTGGCGGCCGACGGCTACTGGTTCAGCCACATGCTCGATGTGTACCCGATGGACGAAGCGCGCAAGGCCCGCATCCTCAAAACCCTGCTCGATCTGTGCAACTGACCACCCTGTTCAAAAGCGAGTACCCATGAATCTCACCACCGCCTACCTGTTGCTCGGCATTGCCATCGTCTCCGAAGTGATCGGCACCTCGGCGCTCAAGGCCTCCGAGGGCTTCACCCGCCTGGGGCCCAGCGCCATCACGGTGGTCACCTATGGCCTGTCGTTCTACCTGCTGTCGCTCACGCTCAAGACCCTGCCCGTCGGCATTGCCTATGCGATCTGGTCGGGCGTGGGCATCGTGCTGATCTCGGCCGTGGGCTGGGTGGTCTACGGGCAGAAGCTCGACTTGCCGGCGGTGATCGGCCTGGGCCTGATCATTGCGGGCGTGCTCGTCGTGAACCTGTTTTCCAAGAGCGTGGGCCATTGATGCCTGCGCTCCCCCTCCCTGTTTTTTGGGTGATGCCATGACCGCCTCTTACGCCTGCTCTTCGACTGCCGCCACCGCACCGGCGGTTGCGCCCATCACAGGCCAGACCTTGTCGCGCTCGGATGTGCTGGCCCTGATGGAGCGTGGCCCCGGGCCACTGCACTTCGAGCAGTGCGATTTCGAGGGGGCGGATCTGTCGCGGCTGGAGCTGCATGGGGCGCAGTTCACCGAGTGCACGCTGGCCGAGGTGTCGTTCGAGAAATCGAACCTGGCCGACAGCCGCTGGCTGGGCTGTCGGGCCGGGCTGGCCAACTTCCACCTGGCGGACCTGAGCGATGCGCGCTGGTACCGCTGCGACCTGAACAACACCAGCTGGGTGCGCAGCAAGCTGGGCGCTGCGGTGTTTGCCGAGGTCAAGCTCACCGGCGCGAGCTTTCGCGAGGCGCACACGCTGGGCCTAGGTTTTCACGACTCGCTGCTGGTGGGCGCGGACCTGCGCGGCATGTCTTTTCGCAAGCAGACCATCGGGCAACTCGATATGAGTGACGCAGACCTGGGCGGCTGCGATTTTCGCGATGCCGTGTTCGAAGGCGGCAGCCTGCGCGATGCCAACCTCAAGAACGCCCGCTTCGACGGCGCCGATCTGCGTGCGGTGGACCTGGCCGGGCTGCGCATCGCCAACGTGGCGCAGTTCTTCAAGGGGGCCGTGATCTCGCAGGACCAGGCGGCGGCGCTGGTGAGCGAGCTGGGCGTGCGGGTGATGTGATACGGATTTGCCTTCGACCGTCTAGCGTCGTTGGTTCGCCTTGCCGTGCTACAGCACTGTCTGCGGCTTCCCGCTTGGCTATACGGTCAAATGCAAGTCCGTATGGGTCTCCGCGGCACAGGGTCAGCTCGGATCGCGTTGGATCTGGTCCGGCTCGGGCGAGAACAGATCCCACGTCGCCATGAACAGCGCCGCGATCACCGGGCCGATGACAAAGCCCGTGAGTCCGAACAGACCCAGCCCGCCCAGGGTGGAGATCAGCACCACGTAGTCCGGCATCTTGGTGTCCTTGCCAACCAGGATGGGGCGCAGGACGTTGTCCACCAGGCCGATGACGCCGATGCCGTAGGCGATCAGCACGACACCCTGCCACACGGCGCCGGTGGCCAGGAAGTAGATGGCCACGGGCAGCCAGATGAGGCCGGCGCCCACGGCGGGCAGCAGCGACAGAAAGGCCATGAGCACGCCCCAGAGCACGGGACCCTGGATGCCAAGGATCCAGAAGATCAGCCCGCCCAGGGCGCCCTGCGAGGCCGCGACCACGATGTTGCCCTTGACGGTGGCGCGGATCACCGTGGTGAACTTGGTGACCAACTGGCGCTTGTGCTCGGTCTCGAGCGGAATGGCGCGGCCGATGCGTGCGCCCAGCGCGGCGCCATCGCGCAGCAAGAAGAACAGCAGGTACAGCATGATGCCGAAGCCCACGAGGAATTCGAGCGTGTTCTGGCCGATGTTGACCGCCTGGGTGGCGATGAACTGGCTGGCCTGCACGGCCACGGACGACAGCCGCTCCTGGAGCTGCGCCACCGAGGTCAGGTTGAAGCGGTCGAGCAGGTTCACGGCCCACTGGGGCAGGGCGGCGATGACCTGCTGGAAGTACAGGCCGAAATTGAGCTGCCCCGTGCGCGTGCGCTCGTAGATGGCCGTGGCCTCCTGGACCAGCGAGATGGTGAGGAAGGCCACCGGCAGGATCACGATCACCAGGCACAGCCCCAGCGTGATCAGGGCTGCCAGGTTGGTGCGCGGGCGCAGGCGCCGCAGCACCTTGCGGTGCAGCGGGGCGAACAGGATGGCCAGCACCATGCCCCAGAACACCGCACCGTGGAACTGCCAGAGGATGGCGCCGAAAGCCACGGTGACCAGCACCAGTAGCAGCAGGAAAGTCTTGTCTTGGAGTGTGTTGGGGCTCATTGGAACCTGTTGAGAACGTATACCCGCCCTATCGCGTGTACCCGCAATGTACGCGAGGTGCTGCGGCGCCCGGCATTTCCATGGGGCCCGGATACATATGGCTCGTGCTTTTGGGCCTTGATGCAGATCAGTGGCACAATGCAGCCCGTACCAAGGCCCTTCCCCAGCCACAGTCGCATCCGCCAACCGGTTCAGCCGTGTCGCGGAAGGTTTCTCAACCAGCTAATGCTTCCCTCAGGGAAGCGGAGGTCAGCGGAATATGAGCGATACGACGTCCGTCTATCAAGCCTACCAAGGCAACACCTACCTCTTCGGCGGCAATGCGCCCTATGTCGAAGAGATGTACGAGAACTACCTCGCCAACCCCGGCAGCGTGCCTGACACCTGGCGCGAGTACTTCGACGCATTGCAGCATGTGCCTGCCGTCGATGGCTCCAATGCCAAGGACGTACCCCACCTTCCCGTCGTCAATGCCTTCGCCGAGCGCGCAAAGCAGGGCGGCACCAAGGTCGTCGTCGCCACCGGTGCGGATTCGGAACTGGGCCGCAAGCGCACCGCCGTACAGCAGCTGATCGCTGCCTACCGCAACGTGGGCCAGCGCTGGGCCGACCTCGATCCCCTGAAGCGCACCGAGCGCCCTGCGATCCCCGAACTCGAAGCCTCGTTCTACGGCTTCAGCGACGCGGACCAGGAAACCGTCTTCAACATCAGCAACACGTTCTTCGGCAAGGAATCCCTGCCGTTGCGCGAGCTGATCAATGCCCTGCGCGAAACCTACTGCGGCTCCATCGGTGCCGAGTACATGTACGCCACCGACCAGAACCAGAAGCGCTGGTGGCAGGAAAAGCTCGAAACCATCCGCAGCAAGCCCAGCTTCGGTGCCGAGAAGAAAAAGCAGATCCTCGACCGCCTGACGGCCGCCGAAGGCCTGGAGCGCTTCCTGCACACCAAGTACGTCGGCCAGAAGCGCTTCTCCCTCGAGGGGGGTGAAAGCTTCATCGCCGCCATGGATGAGCTGATCCAGTCCGCCGGCGCCAAGGGCGTGCAGGAAATCGTGATCGGCATGGCCCACCGCGGCCGCCTGAACGTGCTGGTCAACTCCCTGGGCAAGATGCCTGCGGACCTGTTCGCCGAGTTCGACCACACCGCGCCCGAAGACCTGCCATCGGGTGACGTCAAGTACCACCAGGGCTTCAGCTCCGATGTGACCACCCCCGGCGGCCCGGTCCACCTGTCGCTGGCGTTCAACCCCTCGCACCTGGAAATCGTGAACCCCGTGGTCGAAGGCTCGGTGCGCGCCCGCATGGACCGCCGCGCCGACCCGCTGGGCAAGCAGGTGCTGCCCGTGCTGGTGCACGGTGACGCGGCCTTTGCCGGCCAGGGCGTGAACCAGGAAACCCTGGCGCTGGCCCAGACCCGTGGCTACTCCACGGGCGGCACGGTGCACATCATCATCAACAACCAGATCGGCTTCACCACCTCCGATCCGCGCGACGCACGCTCGACGCTGTACTGCACCGACATCGTCAAGATGATCGAGTCGCCCGTGCTGCACGTGAACGGTGACGACCCCGAAGCCGTGGTGCTGGCCACCCAACTCGCCCTGGAATTCCGCATGGAGTTCCAGAAGGACGTGGTCGTGGACATCATCTGCTTTCGCAAGCTGGGCCACAACGAGCAGGACACGCCTGCACTGACCCAGCCGCTGATGTACAAGAAGATCGGCCAGCACCCCGGCACGCGCAAGCTGTATGCCGACAAGCTGGCCGCGCAAGGCCTGGGCGAGACCCTGGGCGACGACATGGTCAAGGCCTACCGCGCCGCCATGGATGCGGGCAAGCACACGGTCGACCCGGTGCTGACCAACTTCAAGAGCAAGTACGCGGTGGACTGGAGCCCGTTCCTGGGCAAGAAGTGGACCGACGCGGGCGACACCGCGATTCCGCTGGCCGAGTGGAAGCGCCTGTCCGAGAAGATCACCACCATCCCCGAAAGCGTGACCCCGCACCAACTGGTCAAGAAGGTGTACGACGACCGCGCCGCCATGGGCCGTGGCGACATCCCGGTGGACTGGGGCATGGGCGAGCACATGGCCTTCGCCTCGCTGGTGGCCAGCGGCTTCCCGGTGCGCCTGTCGGGTGAAGACTGCGGCCGCGGCACGTTCACGCACCGCCACTCGGTCATCCATGACCAGAAGCGCGAGAAGTGGGACATCGGCACCTATGTGCCGCTGCAGAACGTGAGCGAGAACCAGGCCCCGTTCGTCGTGATCGACTCCATCCTGTCCGAAGAGGCAGTGCTGGGCTTCGAATACGGCTACGCATCCAACGACCCCAACACCCTGGTGATCTGGGAAGCCCAGTTCGGCGACTTCGCCAACGGCGCGCAGGTCGTGATCGACCAGTTCATCGCCTCCGGCGAAGTCAAGTGGGGCCGTGTCAACGGCATCACGCTGATGCTGCCGCACGGCTACGAAGGCCAGGGCCCCGAGCACAGCTCGGCGCGCCTGGAGCGCTTCATGCAGCTGTCGGCCGATGCCAACATGCAGGTGGTGCAGCCCACGACGGCCAGCCAGATCTTCCACATCCTGCGCCGCCAGATGGTGCGTGATCTGCGCAAGCCGCTGATCATCATGACCCCCAAGTCGCTGCTGCGCAACAAGGACGCCACCTCGCCGCTGTCCGAGTTCACCAAGGGCAGCTTCCAGACGGTGATCCCGGAGCAGGATGAAGCCATCGTGAAGAAGGCCGCCAAGGTCAAGCGCGTGATCGCCTGCTCGGGCAAGGTCTACTACGACCTGGTCAAGAAGCGCACCGAGCGCGAAGACGACGATGTGGCCATCATCCGCGTCGAACAGCTCTACCCGTTCCCGCACAAGGCGTTCGCCAACGAACTCAAGCGCTTCCCGAACGCCACGGACGTGGTGTGGTGCCAGGACGAGCCACAGAACCAGGGCGCCTGGTTCTTCGTGCAGCACTACATCCACGAGAACATGCTCGACGGCCAGAAGCTGGGCTACTCCGGCCGCGCAGCGTCCGCATCGCCTGCCGTGGGCTACTCGCACCTGCACCAGGAACAGCAAAAGGCGCTGGTGGACGGCGCGTTTGGCAAGCTCAAGGGTTTTGTCCTGACCAAGTAAGGCCGGCAACCCCAACAACAGAACAGAACCCCATTCCGAAAGAATTGATATGGCTATCGTAGAAGTCAAAGTCCCCCAGCTGTCCGAGTCCGTGGCAGAAGCCACCATGCTCACCTGGAAGAAGAAGGCCGGTGAAGCGGTCGCAGTGGACGAAATCCTGATCGAGATCGAAACCGACAAGGTCGTGCTGGAAGTGCCCGCCCCCTCGGCCGGCGTGCTGGCTGAAATCATCCAGGGCGACGGCGCCACCGTGGTGGCCGAGCAGCTCATCGCCAAGATCGACACCGAAGGCAAGGCCGGCGCAGCCGCACCAGCCGCCGCCGCTGCCGCAGCACCCGCTGCTGCCACGGCATCGGCGCCTGCAGCCGCACCTGCGGCTGCCGGTGGTTCCAAGGGCGACGTGGCCATGCCTGCGGCTGCCAAGCTGCTGGCCGAGAACAACCTGTCCGCATCGGCTGTGGCCGGCACGGGCAAAGATGGCCGCGTGACCAAGGGCGACGTGCTCGGCGCGGTCTCTGGTGGTGCCGCCAAGGCCGCCGTGGCAGCCCCGAGCGCCATCCCCACGGGCGTGCCCACCAAGGCACTGCCCCAGGTGTCGGCCCCGGCCGCCAAGGAAGACCTGAGCGGTCGCCCCGAGCAGCGCGTGCCCATGAGCCGCCTGCGCGCCCGAGTGGCCGAGCGCCTGCTGCAGTCGCAATCGACCAACGCCATCCTGACCACGTTCAACGAAGTGAACATGGCCCCGGTGATGGACATGCGCAAGAAGTTCCAGGACGCGTTCACCAAGGAACACGGCGTGAAGATCGGCTTCATGAGCTTCTTCGTGAAGGCGGCCGTGCATGCCTTGAAGAAGTACCCCGTGCTCAACGCCTCGGTCGATGGCAACGACATCGTCTACCACGGCTACTTCGACATCGGTATCGCCGTGGGTTCGCCCCGTGGCCTGGTGGTGCCCATCCTGCGCAACGCCGACCAGATGAGCTTTGCCGACATCGAGAAGAAGATCGCCGAATACGGCCAGAAGGCCAAGGACGGCAAGCTGGGCATCGAAGAGATGACCGGCGGCACGTTCTCGATCAGCAACGGTGGCACCTTCGGCTCCATGCTGTCCACGCCCATCATCAACCCGCCGCAGTCGGCCATCCTGGGCGTGCACGCCACGAAGGACCGCGCCGTGGTGGAGAACGGCCAGATCGTGATCCGCCCGATGAACTACCTGGCCATGTCCTATGACCACCGCATCATCGACGGCCGCGAAGCCGTGCTGGGCCTGGTGGCCATGAAGGAAGCGCTGGAAGACCCATCGCGCCTGCTGTTCGACATCTGAAGAATGAGGCGACAACCCCCTGAGTCGCTTCGCGCCTTCCCCCTTCTCTCGAATTGCTGCGCAATTCGGGAAGGGGGACACCGCCAGCGCGGCGGGGCGGCCCTTGCGCGGCGGTCGCTGGCAGGGCCCAGCGCGTCTCGTAGGCTGATGGGGTTGGCGCATAGCGCCCTTCATATGCATCGTATTGACCCACATGTGCGACTGGCTTGTGCCAGGCCCGCCGGTGGGTCTTTTTTCCAATGAACAAGTGATTGAGATCGACATGAGCAAACAATTCGACGTGATCGTCATCGGTGGCGGCCCCGGCGGCTACATCGCCGCCATCCGTGCCGCCCAGCTGGGCTTCAACGTGGCCTGCATCGACGAGTGGAAGAACGACAAGGGCGGCCCCGCACCCGGCGGCACCTGCACCAACGTGGGCTGCATCCCCTCCAAGGCGCTGCTGCAATCGTCCGAGCATTTCGAGCACGCCAACAAGCACTTTGCCGAGCACGGCATCACGGCCACCGGCGTCAAGATGGACGTGGCCAAGATGATCGCCCGCAAGGACACCGTCGTGAAGCAGAACAACGACGGCATCCTGTACCTGTTCAAGAAGAACAAGGTCAGCTTCTTCCACGGCCGCGGCTCGTTCGTGAAGGCCGCCGAAGGTGGCTACGAGATCAAGGTGGCTGGCGCCGCCGAAGAGTCGATCACGGGCAAGCAGATCATCATCGCCACGGGCTCCAACGCCCGTGCGCTGCCCGGCACGCCCTTCGACGAAGAATTCGTGCTGTCCAACGACGGCGCGCTGCGCGTGGGCGCCGTGCCCAAGAAGCTGGGCCTCATCGGCTCGGGCGTGATCGGCCTGGAAATGGGCTCGGTGTGGCGCCGCCTGGGTGCCGAAGTCACCATCCTCGAAGGCCTGCCCACCTTCCTGGGCGCGGTGGACGAGCAGATCGCCAAGGAAGCCAAGAAGGCCTTCGATAAGCAGGGCCTGAAGATCGAACTGGGCGTGAAGGTCGGCGAGATCAAGACCGGCAAGAAGGGCGTGAGCATCGCCTACACCAACGCCAAGGGCGAAGCCCAGGCGCTGGAAGTGGACAAGCTCATCGTCTCCATCGGCCGCGTGCCCAACACCATCGGCCTGAACACCGAAGCCGTGGGCCTGGCCCTGGACGAGCGCGGCGCCATCGTGGTCGATGCCGACTGCAAGACCAACCTGCCCGGCGTGTGGGCGGTGGGTGACGTGGTGCGCGGCCCGATGCTGGCGCACAAGGCCGAGGAAGAAGGCGTTGCCGTGGCCGAGCGCATTGCCGGCCAGCATGGCCACGTCAACTTCAACACCGTGCCCTGGGTCATCTACACCAGCCCCGAAATCGCCTGGGTGGGCCGCACCGAGCAGCAGCTCAAGGCCGACGGCGTCAAGTACAAGGCCGGTACCTTCCCGTTCCTGGCCAACGGCCGCGCGCGCGCGCTGGGCGACACCACCGGCATGGTCAAGATGCTGGCCGATGCCGACACCGATGAAATCCTGGGCGTGCACATCGTGGGCCCACAGGCCAGCGAGCTGATCTCCGAGGCCGTCGTCGCCATGGAGTTCAAGGCCAGCAGCGAAGACATCGCGCGCATCTGCCACGCCCACCCCAGCCTGAGCGAAGCCACCAAGGAAGCGGCCCTGGCCGTGGACAAGCGCACGCTGAACTTCTGATCTCCTCCCACGGGAGATAGATGGCGCCGTCGCCCTGTGAGGGGCGGCGGCGCTTTATGCCTTATTCATTCCTAGCACCAGGCGAGCGCACCGTGACTGTCAAACAGACCTACCTGGCCGAACTCGAGGCCAAGGGATTCCAGAGCGACCCTGCACAGCTGCGCGCCGTGGATGCCCTGCAGCGCTGCGCCGACGAGTGGGCCACCTACAAGGAGCGCCGCTCCAACGCGTTCAAGAAGCTCATCAACCGCCCGGACATCCCGCGCGGCGTCTACATGTATGGCGGGGTGGGGCGCGGCAAGAGCTTTCTGATGGAATGCTTCTTCGACGCCGTGCCCTTGAAGCGCAAGGTGCGCCTGCATTTTCACGAGTTCATGCGCGAGGTGCACCGCGAGCTGGCGGGCCTGCAGGGCACGCAGAACCCGCTCGATGTGCTGGGCGAGCGCATTTCCAAGCGCTACAAGCTGATCTGCTTCGACGAATTCCACGTGGCCGACATCACTGACGCGATGATCCTGCACCGCCTGCTGGCGTCGCTGTTCGAGAACGGCGTGGGCTTCGTCACCACTTCCAACTTCAAGCCCGACGACCTGTACCCGGGCGGCCTGCACCGCGACCGCATCCTACCCGCCATCGCGCTGCTCAACGAGCGCCTGGAGGTGGTGAACGTGGACAACGGCACCGACTACCGGCGCCGCACCATGGAGCAGGTCAAGCTCTACCACACGCCCCTGGGGCCGGACGCCGACGCGCAGATGAACGAGGCCTTCAACCAGCTGGCCGAGGTGCACGACGAAGACCCGGTGCTGCACATCGAGGCGCGCGAGATCCGCGCCAAGCGCAAGGCCGGCGGGGTGGTATGGTTCGATTTCCGTGAACTCTGCGGTGGGCCGCGTTCGCAGAACGACTACCTGGAAATCGCCACGCAGTTCCACACCGTGCTGTTGTCCGACGTGCCCTACCTGCCGGTGGCCATGGCCTCGCCGGCGCGGCGCTTCACCTGGCTGGTGGACGTGCTGTACGACCGGCGCGTGAAGCTCATCATGTCGGCGGCCGTGGCGCCGGAAGCGTTGTACACGGAAGGTCCCCTGGCACACGAGTTCCCGCGCACGGTGTCGCGCCTGAACGAGATGCAGTCCAAGGAGTTTCTGGCGCTCGAGCGCCGCATGGTGGATACAGGCTTGACATGAAGACCAGGACAATGCGGCAGTTCCTCATTCTCCCTGCACTGTGCCTGCTGGCGCAGATGGGCATGGCCTCGCATGCCCTGGCCCAGGCCGCAGCCGAGCCCGAGTCGGCCGAGCGCAAGGCAGCCCATGCCCACCGGGCCGCCGAACGCGCGCACATCGCGGACGAGCGCAAGGCCGTGGCCGCCCGGCGCCTGGCGGCCGAGACCGAGTGCTACAAGCTCTTTGCGGTGGAGGACTGCCTGCGTGTGGAACGCAACCGGGCGCGCGAGGCCGAAGCCGGCCTGCGCTCGCGCGAGATGCAGATCAACGATGCCGAGCGCAAGGAGAAAGCCGCCGAGCGGCGGCGCAGCATCGCGCAAAAGCAGGCTGCCCAGCCCGGCCCGCCGAGTGAAGCTCCTGAAGTGGGGATTGGCGTGCGTGGCCAGCCGCATGTGCAGACCCCGCGCATGCCGCGCACACCCAAGACCCCCGTGGTGCCCACCCCGCGCGCGCAGAACATCGAGCAGCGCGAGGCCGAGCAGGCCCAGCGCGCCGCTGATGCCGCCCAGCGCGCGGGCCGCGCACGTGAGCGCCATGCCGAGGAATTGAAGGCCGCCGAGGCGCGCCGCGCCCGCGTGGCCCGCGAGCAGGCCGCTGCAGCGGCATCGGGGCGCAAGCCGGCTGCACCGCTGCCCGCGCCTGCGCACTGAAGCGCAGGGCAGGGTGGGCGGGCTCAGCCTCTCAGACCTTGCTGGTGGCGCCTGCGGGAACGCTGGCTGTGGACGGATGGATCCCCATGCCCATGCCCTGCACGGTCTTCTTCTCTTCGACCAGGGCCTCGATCTTCACGATGACCAGCGACAGGTTGTCGCCGCCCCCACGGGCCCGCGTGCGGGCTTTTTCGATCAGGAACTCCGTGGCCTCGCGCGGCGAGAGCGATTCGACCACCGAGGCCAGCTCGGTGGGCGAGAAGTAGTGCCACACGCCATCGCTGCAGGCCATGAGCGTGTCGCCCGGGTGCAACTGGGCAATCATGTGGGTGGTGATGGGCGGGTCGCTCTCGGTGCCCAGGCAGCCCACCAGGATGTTCGAGTGCGGGTGGTTGTTGGCCTCGGCCTCGGTCAGCTCGCCCCGGTCCACCAGGGCCTGCACGTAGGAGTGGTCGCTGGTGCGGTGCGCCAGGCGCCCGCCCTGGAAGTGGTAGATGCGCGAGTCGCCGGCATGCACCCAGTGGCAGTCGCCGCGCGGGTTGATCAGGAAGGCGGCGATGGTGCTGTGCGGCTCCTGCTCGGCCGAGATGGCCGTGAGGCGGATGACGATGTGCGCCTCTTCGACCATGCTCTTGAGCATGGCAGCCGGATCGTCGGTCTCGGGCGAATAGCGCTCGAACAGCTGGCGGGCGGTCATCATGACCTGGTCGGACGCCTTGCGGCCACCGCTGCGTCCCCCCATGCCGTCGGCCACGACCCCCAGGACGCAGCCGTTGTGCCGTTCGTGCGAGATCAGGGCCACCTGGTCTTGCTGGTACTCGCGGTCACCCTTGTGGATGCCGGTGGAGGCGATAAGGCGGAACGCTTTGGTGGTCATGCTGGTGATTGTGGGTGTGCCAACGGGCCTGTCAGTCGTTTGGGTGCTCTGGAACGCGTATTATCCGCCCGCCTGTGGCATTTTTGCCATGACTGCCGCGCACCCCCTTTTGAAATCCACCCACCCTTTGCCCCTGCGGCAGCCGCTCGCGCTGCGCATGGAGCGCTTGCTACAAACCCGGGAGCCTGCCTGATGCCGTTGGCCGAGATGGTGCAGGAGGTGTTCGCGCCCGAAGGACTGCTGGCGCGGGCCGATGCACAGTTCCGCCCGCGCGAGGGCCAGACCCGCATGGCGGCCGCCGTGGCCCGCACCATGCAAGAGGGTGGCATGCTGGTGGTGGAAGCGGGTACGGGTGTGGGCAAGACCTTCTCCTATCTGGTTCCCGCCCTGCTCAGCGGCGAGCGCGTGCTGCTCTCCACCGCCACCAAGGCGCTGCAGGACCAACTGTTCGCGCGCGACCTGCCGCTGCTGGCGGGTGTTCTGGGCGTGTCGGTGCGCGCCGCCCTGCTCAAGGGCCGGGCCAGCTACCTGTGCCTGCACCGCATGGTGCAGGCAAGGCAGGACATCGCGGTAACAGATCGTAATGTGGTGCGCGTGCTGGCCAAGGTGGAAGACTGGTCGCGCAGCACGCGCAGCGGCGACCTGGCAGAGCTCACTGGCCTGGACGAGCGCTCGCCCGTCATTCCGCTGGTGACCTCCACGCGCGAGAGCTGCCTGGGCGCAAACTGCCCGCGCGCACGCGAATGCCATGTGAACATCGCCCGCCGCGAGGCCCTGGCGGCCGACATCGTGGTGATCAACCACCACCTCTTTTTCGCCGACATGGCCGTGCGCGAATCCGGCGTGGCCGAGCTGCTGCCCACGGTACGCGTGGTGGTGTTCGATGAAGCCCACCAGATCAGCGAAACCGGCGTGCAGTTCCTGGGCCTGCAGCTGTCCTCGGGCCAGTTGCTCGACTTTGCGCGCGACCTGCTGGCCGCAGGCCTGCACCATGCACGCGGCCTGGCCGACTGGCTGGCCCTGGCCAGCCGGGTGGAGCAGGCCGTGGGCGACCTGCGCATGGCCGGCGGCAGCGCCAGCGCCCAGGGCAAGCGCGGCTGGACGGGGCCCGCACCCGAGGGCGCGCAAGGCGAGGCATGGGAGGCCGCGCTGCGCAGGCTGTCGACGGCCTGCGCCCAGGCCCAGGAGGCGCTCGACCAGCTCAGCGAGACCGCCCCCGACCTGGAGCGCCTGTACGAACGCAGCACCGAGTTGCTGGCCCGGCTGGCGCGGTTCGCCGGGCCCTGTGGCCAGGATGCGGTGCGCTGGATCGATCTGGGGAGCACCCAGGTGCGGCTGGTGGAGTCGCCGCTCGATATCTCGCATGCCATGCGCACCCGCCTGCTGACCCAGCCCACCCACAGCGCGCGTGACGATGAGTGGCCCGACCCCGAGGGCGAGCGCCAGCGCGCCTGGATCTTCACCTCGGCCACGCTGGGCGCCGACGAGGGGCTGACCTGGTTCGTCGAGCGCTGCGGGCTGCAGGGGGCCGAGATATTGCGCGTGGACAGCCCGTTCGACTACGCTACGCAGGCCGCGCTGTACGTGCCGCGCCACCTGCCCAAGCCGGCGGACCCGGCCCACAGCGCCGCCATTGCGCGCCTGGCCGGCGATGCCGCCGCGCGCATCGGTGGGCGCACCCTGGTTCTGACCACCACGCTCAAGGCCCTGGCCACGATCGGTGATGCCTTGCACCGCCGCTTTGGCGACGGGCAGTCGCTGTCGGTGCTGGTGCAGGGCGAATGGCCCAAGCGCCGCCTGATGGAGCGCTTTCGCGAGGGCAGCGGGCACGGTGCGCCGGGCTGCATCCTGGTGGCCTCGGCCACGTTCTGGGAGGGGTTCGATGTGCCCGGCGATGCGCTGCAGCTGGTCATCATCGACAAGCTGCCGTTTCCGCCGCCGGGCGACCCGCTGGTCGAGGCACGCAGCCAGCGCATCGAGGAGGCAGGGGGCAGTTCGTTCCAGCAATATGCCGTGCCCGAGGCGGCGGTGGCGCTCAAGCAGGGGGCGGGCCGGCTGATACGGCGCGAGTCGGACCGGGGGGTGCTGGTGGTCGGCGACACGCGCCTGGCCACCATGGGCTATGGCAAACGGCTGCTGCGGTCCTTGCCGCCCATGCGGCGCCTGGAAACCCCGGAGGATTTCGACGCCGCGCTGGATGATCTGATGGGCGCCCGTTCAGACGCGGACTGAACCGTTCAGAGGCTTACCAGAACTTCCACCAGGGATCCGACTTGCCCTTGAAGCCGGTGCGCACGTACTCGCTTTGCGGGTACGAGGCATCCATGACACGGCGGGTGTCGTCGCGCAGCTGGTCCATGCCCAGGGCGTCGTAGGACTGCATCAGGATGTAGAGCGCTTCTTCCACCGCAGGCACGCCCTGGTAGTCGGCCACGGCCACCTGGGCGCGGCTGATGGCGGCCACGTAGGCGCCACGCTGGTAGTAGTAGCGTGCCACGTGCACTTCGTACTGGGCCAGCGAGTTGACGATGTAGGTCATGCGCTGGCGCGCGTCCTGGGCATAGCGCGAATCGGGAAAGCGCGTGGCCAGTTCGCTGAAGGACTCGAACGAATCCTTGGCGGCCTTCTGGTCGCGCTCGGACAGGTCTTGGCGCGACAGCCACGAGAACAGGCCCAGGTTGTCGTTGAAGTTGACCAGGCCCTTGAGATACAGCGCATAGTCGAGCGCGGGGCTGGCGGGGTGCAGCTTCATGAAGCGGTCGAGCGTGGCCACGGCCTGCGCCTTTTCACCCGCCTTGTAGTGGGCATACGCCTTGTCCAGCTGGGCCTGCTGGGCCAGCGGCGTACCGGCGGCACGGCCTTCGAGCTTTTCGAACAGCGGCACGGCCTTGTCGTAGCCGCCCGAGTTCATTTCGTCCTTGGCTTCGGAGTAGATGCGGTTCGGGCTCCAGTTGGCGGTCTTGTCTTCCGTGGTGGTCGAGCACCCGGCAAGAACGCCTGCAGCCAGCAGGGCGGAGATAAACGGCAGTGGGGCACGAAGCATCGCAAGCAGCTTTCAGGCAAAAAAAGGAAACGGGATGTTCCAGGACGGGTGGCTGGCGGTGGCGCCAGCGGGGGGCATGTCTCCACGCGGAAGCCTGCCCGGGACCCGACGGCGCATTGTACCGGCGGCATGCACCACTGGAATCTCCCTGTCGCAAACGTTTCGGTTACGAGGTGCAGTGGGCTTTCTACAATGGAGCCCATGTTTGTCCACCTGCGCCTGCACACCGAATATTCCGTCGTCGACGGCACCAACCGCATCGACGAGGTGGCCAAGGCCGCCGCCGTCGATGGCCAGCCCGCCCTGGCCATCACCGATCTCAACAACCTCTTCGGCGCCATCAAGTTCTACAAGGAAGCCCGGGGCAAGGGCGTCAAGCCCCTGCTGGGCGCCGAGATCTTCCTGGAGGGGGAGGGCACGGCCCCGCCATCGCGCATGATCGTGCTGGTGCAGAACCGCCAGGGCTACCTGAGCCTGTCGGAACTGCTGGCCCGCGCCTGGACGCGCAACATCGTCAAGAACCTCGCCGTCTGCACCTGGGAATGGCTGCAGGAGCTGTCCGAGGGCCTGATCGTGCTCTCGGGCGCCCAGGCCGGCCCCGTGGGGCAGGCCCTGCTCAAGGGCGATGACGCGGGCGCGGCCGACCTGGCGCTGCGCCTGGCGGGCCTTTTTCCGCACCGTTTCTACATCGAGCTGCAGCGCGCCGGCCGGCCCGATGACGAGGCCCATGTGGTGGCCGCCGCCCAGCTCGCCGCGCGCCTGCACCTGCCGGTGGTGGCCACCCACCCGGTACAGTTCGCCGACGCCGAGGGCTACGAGGCCCACGAGGCGCGCGTGTGCATTGCCGAGGGCGAGATCCTGGCCAACCCGCGCCGGGTGCGCCGCTTCACGCGCGAGCAGTATTTCAAGTCGTCGGCCCAGATGGAGGCACTGTTCGCCGACATCCCCTCGGCCATCGCCAACACCGTGGAGATCGCCCAGCGCTGCAACCTGACGCTGGTGCTGGGCAAACCGCAGTTGCCGGACTTTCCCACGCCCAACGGCATGCCGATCGACGAGTATTTCCGCTTCGCGTCCTTCGAAGGGCTGGAAGCGCGCCTGAAGCTGCTGTTCCCCAAGGAGGCCGACCGCGATGCGCAGCGCCAGCGCTACGTCGACCGCCTCGAGTTCGAGATCGGCACCATCCTCAAGATGGGCTTTCCCGGCTACTTCCTGATCGTGGGCGACTTCATCCAGTGGGCCAAGGAAAACGGCTGCCCCGTGGGCCCGGGCCGGGGGTCGGGCGCCGGCTCGCTGGTGGCCTACGCGCTCAAGATCACCGACCTGGACCCGCTTGAATACAACCTGCTGTTCGAGCGTTTCCTGAACCCCGAGCGGGTGTCCATGCCCGACTTCGACATCGACTTCTGCCAGTCCAACCGCGACCGGGTGATCGACTACGTCAAGGACAAGTACGGCAAGAACGCCGTGAGCCAGATCGCGACCTTCGGAACGCTGGCGGCCAAGGCTGCCATCCGCGACGTGGGCCGCGTGATGGACATGAGCTACACCTTCTGCGATGGCATCTCCAAGCTCGTGCCGGGCAAGCCCGGCATGTCCTACACGCTGCAGTACCCGCCTGCCGTCAAGAAGGAGGGCGACAAGAACAACTACGCGCTGGAGCTCGAGCCCATGCTCGCCGAGCGCGTGGCCAAGGAAGAGGACGTCCGGACCGTCATCGAGATGGCGCAAAAGCTCGAAGGCATGACGCGCAACATCGGCATGCACGCCGGGGGCGTGCTGATCGCGCCGGGCAAGCTCACCGACTTCTGCCCGCTGTACCAGCAGCCCGGCAGCGAATCGGCGGTGAGCCAGTACGACAAGGACGACGTGGAGGCCATCGGTCTCGTGAAGTTCGACTTTCTGGGCCTGGCCACGCTGACCATCCTGGAGATCGCGCGCGAGTTCATCATGAAGCGCCACAAGGGCCAGGAGAACTTCACCTTCGAGGGCATTCCGCTCGACGACGGGCCCACCTACAAACTGTTCTCGGACGGCAAGACCGAGGCCGTGTTCCAGTTTGAAAGCCGCGGCATGCAGGGCATGCTGCGCGAGGCGCGCCCGAGCCGCCTGGAAGACCTGATCGCGCTGAACGCGCTGTACCGCCCCGGTCCCATGGACCTGATCCCCAGCTTCGTGAACCGCAAGCACGGCAAGGAGGTCGTGGAGTACCCGCACCCGCTGGTGGAGAAGGTGCTGGCCGAGACCTACGGGATCATGGTCTACCAGGAGCAGGTGATGCAGACCGCCCAGGTGCTGGGCGGCTACAGCCTGGGCGGCGCCGACATGCTGCGCCGGGCCATGGGCAAGAAAAAGGCCGAGGAGATGGCCGAGCACCGCCTGATCTTCCGCGCCGGCGCTGCCAAGCAGGACATCAGCGAGGCCAAGGCCGACGAGGTGTTCGACCTGATGGAGAAGTTCGCGGGCTACGGCTTCAACAAGTCGCACGCGGCCGCCTACTCGCTGCTGGCCTACCACACCGGCTGGCTCAAGGTGCACTACACGGCCGAGTTCTTCTGCGCCAACATGACGGTGGAAATGGACGACACCGACAAGCTCAAGGTGCTGTTCGAGGACGCGCGCAAGAACTTCGGCATCACCTTCGAGCTGCCTGACGTGAACCGCGGCATGTACCGCTTCGAGCCGGTGACGGACAAGGTCATCCGCTACGGCCTGGGCGCCGTCAAGGGCGGGGGGCAGGCCGCCATCGAGGCCATCGTGGCGGCCCGCGAAGGCCGCGGCGAGGGCCCCAACGGCGCCACCAAGGGCCCGTTCAAGAGCCTGTTCGACTTTTGCCTGCGCGTGGACCGCGCGCGCATGAACAAGCGCACGGTGGAGGCCCTCATCAAGGCCGGCGCCTTCGACTCGCTCAACCTCAACCGGGCCTCGCTGGTGGCCTCCATCGACCGGGCCTTCGACTTCGCGGCGGCCTCGCTGGCCAACGTGAACCAGGGCGGCCTGTTCGACATGATGGGCGACGACGCGCATGGATCGAGCACGCAGGAGCCCGAGCTGGTGGACGTGACCCCCTGGGGCATCAAGGAGCGCCTGACGCTGGAAAAGACGGCCGTGGGCTTCTACCTCTCGGGCCACCTGTTCGACGAGGTGGCCACCGAGGTGCGCCGCTTCGTGCGCACGCAGATCGACGAGCTGCTGGACAGCCGCGAGCCGCAGATCCTGGCCGGCATCATCAGTGATTTCCGGGTCATCAACGGCCAGCGCGGCAAGCTCGCGCTGTTCAAGCTGGACGACAAGTCGGCCGTGATCGAGGCCTCGGCCGACGAGGCGCTGATCAACACCTACAAGAACCAGCTCAAGGAGGACGAGTTCGTGGTGATGATGGGCCGCCTGCAGCTGGACCATTTCAGCGGCGGCCTGCGCGTGAAGGTGCAGCAGGTCTGGGACCTGGCGGGCGCGCGTGCGCGCTTCGGCAAGTACCTGCACGTGATGGTCAGCGACAAGGCGCCCGAGGTGCAAAGGCTGCTGCGCGAGTTTCCACCGCGCCGCGAGGAGGCGCCCGAGGGCGACTTGCTGCACGGCCTGCGGGTGCGCATGGGGCTGCGCTGCACGGGCACCGCCCAGGGGGCGGCCGGCAGCACCACGGCCGTCGCCGAGATCCAGCTGTCCGACAGCAGCCGCTTTTATCCCAGCGATGCCGCGCTGGCCGCCTGGAGCGCCCAGGTCGGAGCAGGCTCCGCAACGGTTGTCTATGACTAGAAAAGCTGCTGTTCCATATTCATCCCAAGGGTGTTTTTCCAGGCCGGATATGGCCTGGCAAGAATATTGCTGAGGGCAGCCTTGAAAAAAAACGGATGAACATCAGATTTCTCCTGCGGCAGCGGTACGCGCGGGTCGCTAGAATGAAATTCATGGCAACAAAACCACCTTCTCCCAAAACCGCGCCGCCGGTCACCAGGCCTGCGCGGGATGACGGCGGTTCGGTCGTGCTGGAAAGACGCACGCAAAAGACCCAGCCCCCCCAGATGTACCAGGTGGTCATGCTCAATGACGACTACACCCCCATGGAGTTCGTGATCGTGGTGCTGCA
Organism: Acidovorax sp.; assembly: GCF_034519795.1. GTDB lineage: Bacteria > Pseudomonadota > Gammaproteobacteria > Burkholderiales > Burkholderiaceae_C > Acidovorax. The sequence goes on along the minus strand of NZ_JAXHOB010000012.1, from coordinate 305,045 downwards.
GGAGTTTTTCAGCAAGGACCGGGAGCAGGCGACCCAGATCATGCTCAAGATCCACCTCGACGGCAAAGGCGTCTGCGGCGTGTATTCGCGCGACGTGGCCGCCACCAAGGTCGAGCAGGTGCTGGATGCGGCCCTCAAGGCCGGGCACCCGCTGCAATGTGTCAGTGAACCTGTTGAATAACAGGTTTTTCGTCCCGATCTACAGTTATCTCTTCCACGCAAGCACAAAGGAGTTCACATGATTGCCCAAGAACTGGAAGTCAGCTTGCACATGGCCTTTGTTGAGGCCCGCCAGCAACGCCACGAGTTCATCACCGTGGAGCATCTGCTGCTGGCACTGCTCGATAACCCCAGCGCAGCGGAAGTGCTGCGCGCCTGTTCGGCCAACATCGATGACCTGCGGTCGTCGCTGTCGAACTTCATCAAGGACAACACCCCCCAGGTGGCCGGCACCGACGAGGTGGACACGCAACCCACGCTGGGCTTCCAGCGGGTGATCCAGCGCGCCATCATGCACGTGCAGTCCACCGGCAACGGCAAGAAGGAAGTCACCGGCGCCAACGTGCTCGTGGCCATCTTCGGCGAGAAGGATTCGCATGCCGTGTACTACCTGCACCAGCAGGGCGTGACGCGCCTGGACGTGGTCAACTTCATCGCCCACGGCATCAAGAAGGGCGAGCCGCCGGAGCCCGCCAAGGCCGAGAACCAGGCCGAGGGCGAGGAGGGCGCGTCTGCCGAGCGCAACGAGAAGGCCTCGCCGCTCGAGCAGTTCACGCAGAACCTGAACCAGGCCGCCAAGGATGGCAAGATCGATCCGCTGATCGGGCGCCACTACGAGGTGGAGCGCACCATCCAGATCCTGTGCCGCCGCCGCAAGAACAACCCGCTGCTGGTGGGTGAAGCCGGCGTGGGCAAGACCGCGATTGCCGAGGGCCTGGCCTGGCGCATCACGCAGAACGACGTGCCCGAGATCCTGGCCGAGGCCGTGGTGTACTCGCTCGACATGGGCGCACTGCTGGCGGGCACCAAGTACCGCGGCGATTTCGAGCAGCGCCTGAAGGGCGTGCTCAAGTCGCTCAAGGACAAGCCCAATGCCATCCTGTTCATCGACGAGATCCACACCCTGATCGGCGCCGGTGCCGCCTCGGGCGGCACGCTCGATGCATCCAACCTGCTCAAGCCGGCGCTCTCCAGCGGCCAGCTCAAGTGCATCGGCGCCACCACCTTCACGGAATACCGTGGCATCTTCGAAAAAGACGCAGCGCTGTCGCGCCGCTTCCAGAAGGTGGACGTGGTCGAGCCCACGGTGCAGGAAACCATCGACATCCTCAAGGGCCTGAAGTCGCGCTTTGAAGAGCACCACAGCGTGAAGTACGCAGCGGCCGCCCTGCAGGCCGCGGCCGAGCTGAGCGCCAAGTACATCAATGACCGCCACCTGCCCGACAAGGCGATCGACGTCATCGATGAAGCCGGTGCTGCGCAGCGCATCATGGTGCCGAGCAAGCGCAAGAAGACCATCGGCAAGGCCGAGATCGAAGAGATCGTGGCCAAGATCGCCCGCATTCCGCCGGCCAACGTCTCCAACGACGATCGGGGCAAGCTGCAGACCCTGGAGCGTGATCTCAAGAGCGTGGTGTTCGGCCAGGACAAGGCCCTGGAAGTGCTCGCCAGCGCGGTGAAGATGGCGCGCTCGGGCCTGGGCAAGGGCGACAAGCCGATCGGATCGTTCCTGTTCAGCGGCCCCACGGGCGTAGGCAAGACCGAGGCCGCCAAGCAACTGGCCTACATCATGGGCATCGAGCTCTTGCGCTTCGACATGTCGGAGTACATGGAGCGCCATGCCGTGAGCCGCCTGATCGGTGCGCCTCCGGGTTACGTCGGTTTCGACCAGGGTGGCCTGCTGACCGAAGCCATCACGAAGAAGCCGCACGCGGTGCTGCTGCTCGACGAGATCGAGAAGGCGCACCCGGACATCTTCAACGTGCTGCTGCAGGTGATGGACCATGGCACGCTGACGGACAACAACGGCCGCAAGGCCGACTTCCGCAACGTCCTGATCATCATGACGACGAACGCCGGCGCCGAGACCATGAACAAGGCGACGATCGGCTTCACCAACCCGCGCCAGGCGGGTGATGAAATGGGCGACATCAAGCGCCTGTTCACGCCCGAGTTCCGCAACCGGCTGGATGCCATCGTCAACTTCAAGGCGCTCGATGAGCAGATCATCCTGCGCGTGGTGGACAAGTTCCTGCTGCAGCTCGAAACCCAGCTGGCCGAGAAGAAGGTGGAGGTCACCTTCACCGACACGCTGCGCAAGCACCTGGCCAAGAAGGGCTTCGATCCGCTGATGGGTGCGCGCCCGATGCAGCGCCTGATCCAGGACACCATCCGCCGCGCGCTGGCCGACGAACTGCTGTTCGGCCGCCTGACCGAAGGTGGCCGCCTCACGGTGGACATCGAGATGAAGGCCGACGACAAGGGCGTGGAAACACCCGAAGTGCTGCTTGACATCCAGCCCCTTCCCAAGAAGGAGCGCTCGGCCAAGTCGGAGCCAGCCGAGCCGGAAGAGGCCACGGCCGATTGACAGGCTTGGGGAGGGGGCGCCATGCGCCCGAACCCGGCCCAAGAACGAAAGCCCGCAGCAGCCGCTGCGGGCTTTTTTCATGGGGCGTTGGGAATGTGGTGGCGCCTGGACCATGGGTGCGCCGGGCGCTGCATTGGCCCTTGGCGCGCGGGGGATGCCAGGGCCGCCCGTGGGTCCGCGTGGCGCCAGGGGAATGCAGGCGCCCCAAGGCAGTGCAGGCCGCGCGCAGCGCCTCATCCGAGCGCCGCAACATCGCAGGTTATCACACGCTTTGTTGCATCAAAAAGAAAGCCCGCTCAGTGTTTTCCTTCAGGGTGGGGCCATGTTTCTTGGGTAGAGTGGCATGGAGCGCATCACTACATAAGGAGTAATTACATGAGCCAGAAAGTCGCGTACGTCACCGGCGGCATGGGGGGCATCGGAACGGCTATCTGCCAGCGCCTGCACAAGGAAGGCTTCAAGGTCATTGCGGGCTGCGGCCCGACCCGCGACCATGCCAAGTGGCTGGCGGAACAAAAGGCACTCGGCTACACGTTCTACGCATCGGTGGGCAATGTGGGCGACTGGGATTCCACCGTGGAAGCCTTCACCAAGACCAAGACCGAACACGGCAGCATCGACGTGCTGGTGAACAACGCCGGCATCACGCGCGACCGCATGTTCCTGAAGATGTCCCGCGAGGACTGGGACGCCGTGATCGAGACCAACCTCAACAGCATGTTCAACGTCACCAAGCAGGTGGTGGCCGACATGGTGGAAAAGGGCTGGGGCCGCATCGTCAACATCAGCAGCGTGAACGGCGAAAAGGGCCAGGCCGGCCAGACCAACTACTCGGCCGCCAAGGCCGGCATGCACGGCTTCTCGATGGCCCTGGCGCAGGAGTTGGCCACCAAGGGCGTGACGGTGAACACCGTGAGCCCGGGCTACATCGGCACCGACATGGTCAAGGCCATCCGCCCCGACGTGCTGGAGAAGATCGTCGCCACCGTGCCCGTCAAGCGCCTGGGCGAGCCCAGCGAGATCGCCTCGATCATCGCCTGGCTGGCCTCGGAAGAAGGCGGCTACGCCACCGGTGCCGACTTCTCGGTCAACGGCGGCCTGCACATGGGCTGATCCATCCGCAGGCGACCCCGTTGTCGCCCGGAACGCAAAGACCCGCCTCGGCGGGTTTTTTGTTTTTGACGCGGTATGACATGCCTGCTACGGACAAAACAGGCATGGCCAAAGCCAGTGCCCCCGTGCAAGGGCCGCCCCGCCGCACCGGGGGCGTCCCCCTCCCGACTCGCGCAGCGAGACGAGAGAGGGGGAAGGCGCGAAGCGACTCAGGGGGTGTCAGCCAATGAAGCGGCCGTTGGAGCCCATGATTCCGAGGTCAATGAATTTCGAACCCACATACGGTGCGCCACCCGCATAGTCGACCATGAAACCGCCCAGGTCGTTGCTGCGCAAACCGGCCAGTGCCGTGCGCAGCTTGGCACGGCTGAGGTCGCGCCCCGCGCGGTCCAGGCCATCGATCAGCACGCGGGCGTTGACGTAGCCCTCGAAGCTGCGCGAAGAGAATTCCTGCTGGTTCACGGCGCGCATGGCGCGCTGGTAGTCGCGCACCAGGGCCACGCTGGTGCGTGTGGCATCGGGCATCACCATCGAGACGGCCAGACCGCCGGCCTTGGCACCCAGTTGGCGGATGTTTTCGCCGCTGAAGGCCACGCTGGTGGCGGCCAGTGGTGTGCTGGCCGAGACCTTGCGGAACTCGCTGACCAGCGCGGCGCTCACGTCGCCGGCCGTGCCCAGCAGCACCGTCATCGGCTTGGCCCCGAGGGCCTGCTGCACCACCTGGGGCACCTGCTCGCCCTTGGCGTCGAGCTTGAAGGCCTTGGGTGCGGGCTGGTTGACGGCCTTGAGGGCGCTGTTCACATCGGCCAGGAATTCGCGGCCGAACACCGTGTCCTGGTAGACCACGGCCAGGTCGGTGATGCCCATGGCCACGAGCTTCTTGGCCAGGCGCTGGGCTTCGTCGGAGTAGCCGGCGCGCACATGGAAGACCGAACGGTACTCGGCCTTGCGCAGCGACGAAGCGCCGCTCTGCGGTGCCACGTAGGGGATCTGCGCTTCGTCGACCAGGGGCATGATGCGCTGGTTGTTGGGCGTGCCCATGCACGACAGCAGCGCCGCCACGTTGCCGTCGGCAATCAGCTTGCGCACGTTCTCTTCCGAGCGCGCGGGCTCGTAGCCGTCGTCCAGCGCCAGCAGGCGCAGCTCACGCCCGCCCGTGCCGCCGCTGCGGGCGTTGGCCTGGGCGATGCCTGCGTCCAGGCCCTGCTTGAGCTCCTTGCCCAGGCTGGCCAGGGGACCCGTCAGGCCCAGCGAGCAGCCGATGGTGACGAGCTTGGCGTCGATGGGGTCCTGCGGGCCGGCCCATGCGGAAGGGGCGAGCGAGAGACCCGTGGCGGTGGCAAGAAGGGACTGGGTGAACTGGCGACGTTGCATGGAAGTTGGCGATGGATCGAAGAAGGGGGAGGGCGCTGCCAGGGGATACCGTGGTGGCCAGGGACCCCATGGCCGCATGGATAGCGCAACCATAGGGAAAACCCTGATTCTATCGACCAAACGTGAACAACGTCAAAAAACGTTTCAGACCAACGGACAAGTGGCGGGTGGCGGGCGATGGCCGGCAAAGCCTCTCAGCGCGCGCAACGCGCCAGGTAGGCATCCTCGAAGCGCTTGAGATCGCTGCGCTCGCCTTCGCTGAGGTCCGTGCGCGCCTTCTTGAGGTGCAGGATGCGGCGCGATTCGGCGCACTGCTGGCCGCGGCGGGCCTCGTCGGCCTGCGAAGCCTGCTGTGCCATCTGCTGCTGGCGGTCTTCGTCGCGCCGTTGCCGGCGCGCGTCGCGCTGCTCCTGGTGGTAGCGTGATGAGGCATCGCTTTCTTCGTCTCGGCAGTCGCGCTCGAATTCACGGCGCATGCCACTTTGCACGTCGGCCTTGATGCCGCGGGAGTAGGCCGATCGCAGGGTGTCGCTCAGGGTGCGGCAGCGCTCGCTCATGTACTGCTGGTGGTCCGACGCGGGCGCGGAGGGCTGCGCACGGCTGGGTGCGCGTTCGCTGCGGTATTCGCTTGCCGTGGGCCCTGCCGATACCGACGTGGTCTTCATGCCCTGGGGGCAGGCCCGAAACGAGGTGTAGTGGTTGCCGTTGTCGTCCCGGCAGGTGTAGCGCGTCTGTGCGCCGGACTCGGACGGCGCGAGGCCGCCAAGGGCCGCCAGCACCAGGCTGGCGCAGGCGAAACGCAGGGAGTGCCGGGTATGCGCCGTGATTCCCAGGCTGTGGTGGTGCATCCGCATTGGTGGTTTTCCTTTCCATGGATTCGGCGAGAAATTCGCCGGGGCTGCCCTCCTGGCCAGCGGGAGGGCCGGCGCACCGGGGGGGGCGCAATGCATGGATTGTTCTGCGCCCAGGCAGGGCGGGCGTTCTCCGCCTTGTCCACCGGCGCCTCTCGGGCGCTTGACAATGTGTCCACTGGGCGGAGGGCGCGGCTGCCGGGGCGCGATGAAACCACTGGCGGCGTCGGCGGGCGCAGGGCGAAGTGATGTGGCGGGGGGGGAGGACGGCAGACTGGCCTGCCTGGGCGCACGCGGCTATGGAGCCGCTGTGCAGACACCATCGCGGTCAAGGCGGCGGCGGTCTGCGCGGGACGCAAAAAACCCCGCGGTGGCGGGGCTTTCCTGCTGGGGTGGTTTGAACAGTGAAAAGAAGGGGCGCCCGGCTTGAAAGCCGGGGCCGCCACACCCTCAGAAGCGGGCCGGGGCGCGCTTGCGGTCGCGTTCGTCTTCGGGCCAGGCGGACATGATTGCGGTGGTATTCATACTGGAAAACTCCTGTGATGTACCAACAACGCGTTCACTTGCCCCTCGGTTGACAGCGTTTCACAAAAAAATGCAACCCAAAATCAAAAAAATTCCACGCCCCCGCAACTCCAAAAAAGATAGCAAATAATTCAATACGGGCCTAATGTAAGCACTTGAAAAATAGGCAATGAATTACAGGATTTTACAACTTAGGCGCCCGCGGTCGTCGCAATTTCTTCGATCGCCGATGAAATTTCCAGCCAGCGCTCTTCCAGCTGTGCGGTCTCGTCGTTGCCGGCTTTCAGCCGGCGGCCGCATTCGGCGATCTCGGCCGGGGGCAGGGGCTGGGTGAGCTTGTGTTCCAGATCGGCGCGCTCGGTCGACAGGGCGGCCAGGCGCTTGTCGATCTGTTCCAGCTCCTTTTTCAGGGGGCGCGTCTTCTCGGCCAGCTGCTGGCGGCTTTGCGCGTCGAGCTTGCGCTGGTCGCGGCCTGCCACGGGAGCGGCTGCAGGGGCCGGGGCCTTGGCCGCCACCACGGGTGGCGCGGCCACCGGTGCCGGTGCCGCAGCAGGGGCCGGAGCGCTGGCGACGGCTGCCGCAGCCGCAGCCGCTAAGGCCGTCTTCGCAGCGGCGGCTTCGGCCTGGCGCGAATATTCGCGCAGGCGCTTGGCCTCTTCGAGCAGGTAGCGCTGGTAGTCGTCCAGGTCGCCATCGAACGGGCCGACCACGCCGCGGCCCACCAGCCAGAACTCGTCGCACACGGCGCGCAGCAGCGCGCGGTCATGGCTGACCAGCATGACGGTGCCCTCGAACTCGTTGAGCGCCATGGACAGCGCCTCGCGCGTGGCCAGGTCCAGGTGGTTGGTGGGCTCGTCCAGCAGCAGCAGGTTGGGGCGCTGCCAGACCATCATGGCCAGCACCAGGCGCGCTTTTTCGCCGCCGCTCATGGTGCCCACGGCCTGCTTGACCATATCGCCGCTGAAGTTGAAGCTGCCCAGGTAGCTGCGCAGGTCCTGCTCGCGCGAGGGCTCGCGGGCGGCAGCGCCCATGTCGCGCGCCAGGCGGATCATGTGCTCCAGCGGGTTCTCGCCGGGGCGCAGCACATCGAGCTCCTGCTGGGCGAAGTAGCCGATGGACAGGCCCTTGCCCTCGGTCACCGTGCCGGCAATGGGCGCCATCTCGCGGGCGATGGTCTTGACCAGGGTGGACTTGCCCTGGCCGTTGGCGCCCAGGATGCCGATGCGCTGACCGGCCAGCACCGACTTGCTCACGCCGGTAAGAATGGTCTTGATCTCGTCGTCGGTCGTGTAGCCGAACGCCGCGTCGCTGATCGCCAGCATCGGGTTGGGCAGGTTCACGGGCTCCTTGAACTCGAAGGTGAACTCGGCCTCGGCCAGCAGCGGGGCGATCTTCTCCATGCGCTCGAGCGCCTTGACCCGGCTTTGCGCCTGCTTGGCCTTGCTGGCCTTGGCCTTGAAGCGGTCGATGAACTTCTGCAAATGGGCGATCTTGTCCTGCTGCTTAGAGAAGGCGGCCTGTTGCAGCTCCATCTGCTGCGCGCGCAACTCTTCGAACTTGCTGTAGTTGCCGCCGTAGCGGGTGAGCTTGGCGCTGTCGATCTGCAAGGTGACGTTGGTGACGGCGTCCAGGAACTCGCGGTCATGGCTGATCACGATCATGGTGCCAGCGTACTTCTTGAGCCAGGCTTCGAGCCAGACCAGTGCGTCCAGGTCCAAGTGGTTGGTGGGTTCGTCGAGCAGCAGCAGGTCCGACGGGCACATCAGCGCGCGCGCCAGCTGCAGGCGCATGCGCCAGCCGCCCGAAAAGCTGTTGACCGGGCGCTCCAGCTCGTGCGCCTGGAAACCCAGGCCCAGGATCAGCGCCTGGGCGCGGGGAACGGCGTCGTGGTCGCCAGCATCAGCCAGGTCGGTGTAGACCTGGGCGATGGCCATGCCGTGGTCGGCATCGTCGTGCGCGGCGTCGCTCTGGTCGAGCTGCGCCAGCTGGGTATGCAGCTCGGCCAGTCGCGTGTCGCCGGCCAGTACGAAGGCGGTGGCCGTCTCGTCGGTCTCGGGCATGTTCTGCGCGACCTGCGCCATGCGCCACTGGCGCGGGATGGAGAAATCGCCACCGTCCTCGTGCAGGCTGCCGTTGAGCAGAGCGAACAGCGTGGACTTGCCGGCACCGTTGCGGCCCACGAGGCCGACTTTCTCACCCGGGTTCAGGGTCACGGAGACGCTGTCCAGCAGCACCTTGGTGCCGCGGCGCAGGACGATGTTCTTCAGGTTGATCATGCAAAACTCAATCAGGCGACCCGGCTGCGTCGTGCAGCGCAAGGCCCCGGGGTATTCCAGGTGGGGGATCGGGTGATCCCGGAAAGGGGCGGCGGGCCCGCATCGCATCGGCGCGAGCCCATGGGCGATGCCGCGGTTGCCACGCGGCGGCAGCCGCCGCACTGCGCGGGCAGGCATCCCCATATTGTCGCCGATACCGGGCAAACCCTGTAGGACGGCCATAGGAGGCTGCTATGGGGCTGCAAATCCGGCAAAAACTGTCCTCGCTGAGGCCGATTTTCGCTTTCGACGCTCCAAGTCCGACAGCCTCCTAGGGCGCCGCGCCAGCCACCTCGTACCAGGCCCAGCCCTCGTACTTGCCGAGCAGGCGCAAACGGGGGTTTTCTGCCAGCTCGAAGATCTGGTCGTTGCCCATCACCACCTGCGCGCCGGTCTGGGCGAAGTCGAAACGCCGTGGGTCGACCAGCACACGCACGCTGTCGGGCGTGGGGTTGATCACGCGGTAGGTCGCCGGGGGCACCATGGTTTCCTGCACGAAGCTCAGGTGCTGGTAGCGGTTCACCGTGTCCTGGTCGCCCGCCGGCAGATGCATGCCGCGCCAGACGCTGGGTTGGGGGTAGTAGAAAACGCCGTTCACCAACGGCACGCCGGCGGCTGCCAGGACCATGGCATTGGACGTGCTGGGGAACAGCGCCAGCACCCGCCTCGGCCGGGCCTGGCCATCGGCACCGGCAGGGCCCGCGACGTAGCGCTGCACCGTCTCGTTGAGCGCTACGCGGGAAGGGGCCAGGCCCACTGGATTGAAGTCGACGGTGGCGGCCCCATACACCACGGCCATGAGCGCGATGGAATGCGCCACCTTGCCTTGCACCAGCCAGCAGGCCATGAGCCCTGCGGCCACGGCCATGCTGGCCAGCAGGGTGGTGCTCAGGCCGGGGTGGAAGTCTTCGGGGATGCCGGCCATGGCCAGCGCAGCCACTGCGGCTGTGAGCAGGCCCAGCACCACCGGTGCCGTGCGCCCTTGCGCAGTTGCAGGCGCAGGCAGGCAGGCCACCACCAGCAGGCAGGCCAGGCCCAGCGCCAGATCGATGCGCGACGACGACACATAGTGCCAGAACATCGCCTTGGACAGGGCCAGCGGTATGCCCCAGATACCGAACACCACCGTGAACACGGTGAACAGCGCGCAGGCGGCCACCATCCAGCGGTGGGGGCCCTGGCTGCGCGCATGCCGCAGGCACAGGAACCAGGTGGCCAGCAGCAGCAGGAAGTACGAGCCAAATTCGCTCTCGTTGAAGACGCTGCGCTGCAGGTTGGACAGGGTATCGGCATTGCCGAAGCCGCGCAGCAGCACCAGGAGGGACAGGTCGCCGCCGCGCAGCGCCGCGCGCTGGCCCGGATAGACCGTGTTGCGCATGGCCGCGATGGCTTCGCGGGAATCTTGCCACCAGAAGTAGAGCAGGGCCGCCATGACCGCTACGGCCAGCGCAAACGCCAGCGGTGTGAGGCGCCCCCAGGCGATCTGCCGGCGGTTGTCGGCCAGCCAGGCCGCAAGCACCAGTGCATACAGCGTGGCCACGGTGATCTGCCAGGGCGGGTAGAGCACCAGTGCGAACCCCGCCAGGAACCAGCCCAGTGCCAGCGCCAGCCACCCCAGGCGGGCGCCGGACTTGTGGCGCAGCATGAGCAAGGTCGCGGCCAGGGCCCCCGAGGGGAAGAACACCGCGTACAGCGGCCAGTGGGACCAGCCCGCCGCATAGGGCGCCACGCAGAACACGGCCGACAGCGCCAGGCTGCGGCCCGGGCGTCCGGGCGCCAGCACGTCGAGCAGCCACCACAGCGCCAGCAGGCAGGCGAAGAACGGAAAATACCAGTACCAGGCCAGTGCCTTGTCCAGCGGCAGGGCGAAGAAGCCCCAGGTGGCCGGGCGTGCCAGGGCCGAGATGTGCCACACGGGCACGCCGGTCATGCCGATGACCATCATGTTCTGGCCATCCAGGCCCAGATGGCGGTTGACGACGGGAAAGGGCGGTTCGTGGTTGGCCTGCGCGAGGGCGCTGGCGGTGATCACCATCCAGTCGTCGGAGCGCACGCTGCGCGGCTGGCCCGCCACATGGGTCATGGCACTGTCCTGCGACAGGAAGGGGTGCGGCCCCTGGTCCGTGCGGCCCAGCAACAGCTCCAGCGACGAACCCGTGGCGCCGATGCCCACCAGCACCAGGAAGATGCCTGCGATGCCGCCTGCCACCACCCGGCGGTGGCCACCGACCCAGGTGCCCAGGCGCGCCTGCAGGCGCCCGGAGCCGGGGAGCAGCAGCAGCGCAATGGTGCTGGCCACGGCGGCCGCGATCAGCCAGTGCCGCGCAGGGGTGTCAGGTCCCAGGACCTTGCCGGCTGCGGGAGAGGAGGCCTGGACGTCGAAACGGGCGCCATCCTCGAACCGGGCGATCACCGAGACCGGCTGCTCGCCACCCGCGAGGTAACGTGGGTAACGCACTTCGAGCGCGAATTCGAGGGCGATGCGGTCCCCGTCCTGGAAGTAGACCCCGACGGATGGGCGGGTCTTGCGTTCGGGCACGGCAATGCGCTTTTCGGCATCCCCGATGCGCACCAGGAAGTCCTTGGGCAGGCGCTGGTTCTGCGAGTCGTAGCACCAGCCGGTGATGCGCACCATGCCCGTGGTGGCGTCGTACTCCACCGTGTCGACGAAGCCATAGGCACCGGGCGGCAGCGGCTGTTGTGCCCACGCACCCACCGGCAGCAACAGAGCCAAGGCCAGGAACAGTCCCCAGGCCGTTGCCAGCCATCCGCCGGTCGGTGTGGCGCCGGGCCGCCCGCCGAAGGCGGCGCTCATCGGGATGCAGCCACCGTGACCACGATGCCCGACATGATGAGGGCCGTGCCGATGAAGTACGTCGGCGCAAAGCGCTCACCGAAGAAGAAACGGCTGGCCAGCGGCACGATGACGAAGGCCAGGGCCATGAAGGGGTAGACCTTGCCCAGCTCGGCCTTGCGCAATATCAGCACCCAGCCGATGGAGGTGATGCCGTACAGCACCATGGTGGCAAAGAACACGGCCAGCGTTTCGAGGGCGAAGAAGCTGCCGGTCTTGTTCATGGAATTGGCGCTGACCTTGAACAGGATCTGGCCGATGGCGATGCCCACCACACAAAGGATGGTCAGAAGATAGACGTACATGGATCGGGACCTCGGATGGGAGTGATCGGGCGGGGGCCCGGCGATGTTAAAGGAGCCGCAGGGCGTAGCGCTCGGACAGGGTGGTGGCCATGATGTAGAGCGAGGCCAGGGCGAAGGTGGCCGTGAGCACGTTGGCCACGGTCCGGTGGGTGGGCGAGGCCGCCTGGCCCATGGGGCCCAGCGCCGTGGCGCCCAGCAGGGCGGGCACGATGAAGTAGCGGCCCTGGACGCCGCTGATGATGGCCACCGGGTAGTCGTTCCAGCTGATGGCCAGGGCCAGGAAGACCAGGACACAACTGGCCAGCGCCACGAACAGGAGCAGCGCCCGGGCAGCCGCATCGCGCCACCGCCAGCGCGCCGACCCGATGGTCGCCACCAGTGCCACTGCCAGGCCACACCAGACCGCCTTCATCGCATCCTTGGTGACTGCGGCATCGAGCCAGCCCATCATGCCCACGAAGGAGTAGGCGTAGAAGTACCCGGTATCGCCGTCCAGCAGCGTACCGAGGACGAGGCGGGCGAACCCGAGTGGATCCTGCAGATAGATCGCCAGTATCTCGATGGTCGCGTGGTTGCGCACCAGGCGGGCGTCCGCCGTGGTGGCGATGCCGTAGAGCGTCCAGCCGGCGCAGGCCGCGCACAGCGCGATCCAGGCCAGCAGGTGCGCGGCCGAAAACCGGCGCACCAGCAGCCACAGGGGCAGCAGCAGCAAGGGGGCCAGATTGACGCGGGACGTCACGAGCAGGAAGGTGCAGGCATAGAGCGCGTATTCCTGCAACGGGTTCGCGTCGCCGCGGGGGGCCATGCAGCGCACGGAGAACAGCGCGGCCAGCAGCAGCGCCGCGGCGATGCTCAGCCCGTCGATGGTGGGCGAGATGATCTGGAACAGGGCCATCGGCATCAGCACCAGCGCACGCACCAGCAGATTGGGTGTGAACAGCCGCCACGCCCATGCGATCAGGCCCAGGGCTGTGGCGGCCACCAGCAGGCGCGTCAGCTCGTAGCTTGCGCGCATCGACAGGTCGAGCGCGCGCGCGGCGCGCAGGCCCAGCGCGTGGGGAAGGTAGATGAAGGGCGCGTAGTAGCCCGTGCCCACGGCGTTGACGAACATGTCCTTGTGCGCCCAGCGCTCCCCGGAGGCGTGCGCCATGAGTGCGCTGGCCGAAGCCGTGTAGTCGCGCTCCGTGCCGGAGAGCACCCGCATGCGCGACGTGAACGCCATGAAATTGCGGTCCACGTAGCCGCCCTGGTTGCCCACCTCGTCCGGTTCATCCTTGCGCAAGGTCCACTGGCCGTGGGCGATCATGTCGGCCCGCAGCAGGTGCACATTCTCGTCAGGCGACTGGAAGGCCGGCACCAGTCGCATCAGGCACCATGCCACCACAAGCGCCAGCAGCAAGCCGCCCGCCAGCGCAGGCAGCCCTGCTGCGCGCAGGTCAACGGTGCGCAGGTCAAAGCGGGGTTTCAGGTGGCGCGCCCCGGTGCGCGTGGCGGCGGCCTGGACGGAAGAACCCATCCCTCAGCCGTTCTTGCCGAGATCGATCTTCCTGTGCAGCACCTTGTGCAGCGGCCTCTGGGGCACCGAGGCGATGTCGTGCCCGATGAAGGCCAGCAGCAGCTGCAGGCCGGCGATGACCGGCAGGGCCGCCAGCATCACGGTGCCGGCCGACGAGTACGCCTGGTGGGCGCTCGAGCTGATCCAGTGCAGCAGGCCGAAACAGGTGCCAAAGCCCAGCATCAGCAGGCCCAGCGGCAGCTCGATGGAGGCCAGCGACATGTCGCGCAGGTAGTAGTTGTAGAAGATGCGCTTGCTGAAGTTGCGCAGGTGCTTGACCGTGAACTCGGGCAGGATCTTGCTGATCTTGAGGTTGCTTTCCTCGTCGGCGTAATGGGCGTTCATGGGCACGTCGACCACCACCGCGCGCAGGGTGTTCAGGCGAAACAGCATGTCCGTCTCGAAGAAGTAGCGGCGGCTGATCTTGTCGAACGGCAAGTGGCTGGCCACGCGCGCGTGGATGGCCGTGTAGCCGTTGGTCGGATCGAACACCTGCCAGTAGCCCGAGGAGATCTTGGTCAAAAACGACAGGGCCGCGTTGCCGAAGATGCGCATGCGCGGCATCTGGTGGATCTCTTCGAGGTCGAAGAAGCGGTTGCCCTTGGTGTAGTCGGCCTCGCCGCTGAGGATGGGGGCGATGAAGCCGGGCAAGAGGCGCGGGTCCATCTGGCCGTCGCCGTCGACCTTGACGATGATGTCGTAGCCCGCCTCGATGGCGCGGCGGTAGCCATGCATCACGGCGCCGCCCACACCCAGGTTCTCGGGGTTGAACACCACCTGCACCCGCGGGTCGGTGCAGTGCTGCTGGATGAAGGCGCCGGAGTTGACCGGGCACTTGTCGTCCACCGCGAAGATGCCCTGCACCTCGGGGCCGATGCGCTCGATGACGCCCAGCACGTGGGCCGTGACCTTGTAGCAGGGGATGACCACGGCGACACGGGCGGGCGCCGCAGGGGGCGGGGAGGCAAGAGAGGTTGTAAGGGCCACGGGTGAGGAAATGCTGTTCATGGCTGGAGCAGCGCCTCCCGCGTGATGAGCAGCACCTGGTCTTCGCCGGCGCTGGTATCGATCCAGTACACCGGCAGGCGCGGGAAGGCGGCTTCGAAGTGCTCGCGCTCGTTGCCGATCTCCAGCAGCAGCACGGCGTTCTCGCCCATGCGCGCGGGCGCATCCTTGAGCAACTGGCGGATGAAATCCATGCCATCGCTGCCACCGGCCAGCGCCAGCTCGGGCTCGGCACGGTATTCGGCCGGCAGCTTGGCCATGCTGTTGGCGTTGACGTAGGGCGGGTTGCACAGGATCAGGTCCCAGGGGCCGGGCAGGGCGGCAAGGCCGTCCGACAGCTGCAGCGTGATGCGATCCTGCAGGCCATGGCGGTCCACATTGATGCGGGCCACTTCCAGGGCGTCGGGCGAGATGTCGGCGCCGGTCACGGTGATCTCGGGCCAGGCCATGGCGGCCAGCACGGCCAGGCTGCCGTTGCCGGTGCACAGGTCCAGCACGCGGTGCGTGTGTTCGCCCAGGAACTCATCCACGCTGCCATCGGCCAGCAACTCGGCAATGAAGCTGCGCGGCACGATGGCGCGCTCGTCCACATAGAAGGACACGCCCTGCAGCCAGGCCTCGCGCGTGAGGTAGGCGGCGGGCTTGCGGGTGTCGATGCGCTCCTGCAGCAAGGCCTGCACCTGGACCAGTTGCTCGGCCGAAACGCCCTGGGCGCTGACCGCGCCGGGCGCGTCCGACAGGTCGCTGTCCAGTGGCAGGCCCAGGCGCCACAGCACCAGCCAGGCAGCCTCGTCGTGCGCGTTGGCCGTGCCATGGCCGAATGCGAGGCCGGCCGATGCCAGCAGGGCGGCGGCGGACTGCACCACGGCACCCACGGTGCCCCCGGTCAATACCGCGCTCATGCCGGCACCGCCGCAGCCGCGAGAGCCTGGGCATGCAGGTTGTCCAGGGTGCGGCGGTAGATGTTGGTGAGCGGCTCGATGTCGGCCACCACGATGTGCTCGTCGATCTTGTGGATGGTAGCGTTGGGCGGGCCCAGCTCGATCACCTGGGGGCAGACCTGGGCGATGAAGCGCCCGTCGCTGGTACCGCCCGTGGTGGACAGCTCGGTGGTGATGCCGGTCTCGGCCAGGATGGCCTGCTGCACGGCCGTGACGAGTTCGCCCGGCGTGGTCAGGAAGGGTTGGCCGCCCAGGGTCCAGCGCAGCTCATAGTCCAGGCCATGCGCGTCGAGCACGGCGTGCACGCGCTGCTTCAGGCCCTCGGCCGTGGATTCGGTCGAGAAGCGGAAGTTGAAGTCCCACACCACCTCGCCGGGAATGATGTTGGTCGCGCCCGTGCCGCCATGCACGTTGCTGATCTGCCAACTGGTGGGCGGGAAGAAGGCGTTGCCCTGGTCCCATTCGGTCGCGGCCAGTTCGGCCAGCGCCGGCAGGGCCTGGTGGATGGGGTTGCGCGCCAGCTGCGGGTAGGCGATGTGGCCCTGGATGCCGCGCACCGCCAGCTTGCCCGAGAGGGTGCCGCGCCGGCCGTTCTTGATCATGTCACCGGTGCGCTCCACCGAGGTCGGCTCGCCCACGATGCAGTAGTCCAGGCGCTCGCCGCGCGCGCTGAGCTGCTCGACCACGACCTTGGTGCCGTCGACCGAGGGGCCTTCCTCATCGCTGGTGAGCAGCAGGGCCAGGGTGACATGCGGCTCGGGCGTGGCCGCCAGGAAGTCCTCCACGGCCACCACGAAGGCGGCGATGGAGGTCTTCATGTCGCTCGCACCGCGGCCAAAGAGCTTGCCATCGCGGTGCGTGGGCACGAAGGGGTTGCTGCTCCACTGTTCCAGCGGGCCGGTGGGCACCACGTCGGTGTGGCCGGCAAACACCAGGGTCTTGGCGGCACTGCCGTTCGCACCCTTGCGCCGGGCCCAGAGGTTGCTCACGCGGAAATTGTCGGGGCCGCTGTCGATGCGCTCGCATTCAAAGCCCAGCGGTGCCAGCCGTGCTGCCAGCACCTCCAGGCAGCCCGCGTCGTCGGGGGTGATGGAGGGCAGGGAGATCAGCTGTTCGGCCAGGTGCAGGGTACGGGACATCGCAGGCAAATAAAAGACAAAGACAAAAAGAACATGGGGGCGCTGCGCGCCCCCGCCTCAGGCCGCAGGCTTCACGTCGAGCACGATCTCGGTGAACGAGGGCATGTCATCGGGCGCGTCGCGCGACTCCTTCTGCGCCTTGGCGGCATTGGCCGCCAGCGAGAAATCGTTCTGCAGGCGCCACATCAGGTTGGTAGGCGAGTCGGCAAAAGCCATGCCTTCCTTCTTGTCGATGCGCTTGTCGATGATCATGCGCGCCAGATCCTCCTCGAAGGTCTGCGAGCCTTCGGCCATGGATTTTTCCATGGCTTCCTTGACGCCGCCGAAGTCGCCCTTTTCGATCAGGTCGGACACCAGCTTGGTGTTGAGCATGACCTCCACGGCCGGCAGGCGGCCCCCGTCCAGGGTGCGCACCAGGCGCTGCGAGATCACGGCCTTGAGCGCCGACGCCAGGTCGCCGAGCATGGTGGGGCGCACTTCCACGGGGTAGAAGGACAGGATGCGGTTGAGCGCGTGGTAGCTGTTGTTACCGTGCAGCGTGGCCAGGCACAAGTGGCCCGACTGGGCGTAGGCGATGGCCGCCGACATGGTCTCGCGGTCGCGGATTTCGCCGATCAGGATCACGTCGGGGGCCTGGCGCAGCGCGTTCTTCAGGGCGGTCTGCAGCGACTGCGTGTCGCTGCCGATCTCGCGCTGGTTGACGATGGATTTCTTGTTGCGGAACTGGTATTCCACCGGATCTTCGATGGTCAGGATGTGGCCGGTGAGCGCCTCGTTGCGGCTGTCGATCATGGACGCGAGCGAGGTGCTCTTGCCCGAGCCCGTGGCGCCCACCATGAGGATCAGGCCGCGCTTTTCCATGATCAGTTCGGTCAGCACCGGGGGCAGGCCCAGGCTGCTGATTTCGGGAATCTGCTGCGAGATGAAGCGGATCACCACCGCATAGCTGCCGCGCTGGCGCATGGCGCTGATACGAAAGCGCCCCACGCCCGAGAGCGGCACGCCCATGTTGAGCTCGCCGGTCTCTTCCAGCTCCTCGATGCGGTCGGGCGTGATGATCTCGGACAGCAGGTTGCGCGGCGCATCCGGCGGCAGGATCTGGTTGTTGATCGGCACGCACTCGCCGTTGATCTTGATCAGCGCCGGGGCATTGGCCGACAGGTAGACGTCCGATGCCTTCTTTTCGCTCATCAGGCGAAGAATCCGCTCCATCGTACTCATGGTGTTTCCCCTCTCATTGTCGGTTTGTCTGCCGGCGCTGGCCGTGCGTGCTGGAAGGCTCTGCGGGACTGGAATCAGTCGCGCAGCAGGTCGTTGATGCTGGTCTTGGAGCGGGTCTGCGCATCCACCTGCTTGACGATGATGGCAGCATACATGCTGTAGGGCGCGCCATTGGCCGCCGTCTTGGGCAGGTTGCCGCTGACCACCACCGAGCCCGTGGGCACGCGGCCGTAGCTGATCTCGCCCGTGGCACGGTTGAAGATGGGGGTGCTCTGGCCCAGGTACACGCCCATGCCCAGTACCGAGTGCTCTTCGACGACCACGCCTTCGACCACTTCGGAGCGGGCGCCGATGAAGCAGTTGTCCTCGATGATGGTCGGGCCGGCCTGCAGGGGTTCCAGCACGCCGCCGATGCCCACGCCGCCCGAGAGGTGCACGTTGGCGCCGATCTGCGCGCACGAACCCACGGTGGCCCAGGTGTCGACCATGGTGCCTTCGCCCACGTAGGCGCCGATGTTCACATACGAGGGCATCAGGATCGCGCCCTTGGCGATGAAGCTGCCGCGGCGCGCCACGGCCGGGGGCACCACGCGCACGCCGGTGGCCTTCATCTGTTCTTCGTTCAGGTGGGCGAACTTGGTCTGCACCTTGTCATAAAAGCCCAGGTCGCCGGCCTTGACGACTTCGTTGTCCTTGAGGCGGAACGACAGCAGCACGGCCTTCTTGATCCACTGGTGCACGGTCCACTGGCCCACGGCCTCGCGGGTGGCCACGCGCAGGGTGCCGTTGTTGAGTTCGGCAATGACGTGCTCGACGGCGTCAGCGACTTCCTTGGGGGCTGCGGCAGGCGAGATGGTGGCGCGGTTTTCCCACGCGGCGTCGATGATGTTCTGGAGTTGTTGGGTCATGGATGTCAGACAGTACGGGATTGGATGAATTGGACGATGCGCATCGCGGCCTCCACGCATTCTTCGGCCTCGGCCACCAGGGCCATGCGCACGCGCTGGGCGCCGGGGTTGAAGCCACCGGCCTCGCGGGCCAGGTAGCTGCCCGGCAGCACGGTGACATTGTATTGAGCCAGAAGCTCGCGGGCGAACTCGGCGTCGGTCATTCTCAGGGCCTCGGGCACCTTGGCCCAGAGGTAAAAGCCGGCATCGGGCAGCGCCACGTCCATCACGCCGGCCAGCAGTGGCGTGACCTGGGCGAATTTCTTGCGGTAGAGCGCACGGTTTTCGGTCACGTGCTGCTCGTCGCCCCAGGCCGCGATGCTGGCGGCCTGCACGATAGGGCTCATGGCGCTGCCATGGTAGGTGCGGTACAGCAGGAAGGCCTTGATCAGCGCCGCATCGCCGGCCACGAAGCCGCTGCGCAGCCCGGGTACGTTGCTGCGCTTGGACAGGCTGGTGAAGGAGATCAGGTTCTGGAAATCGGGGCGGCCCGACTGCGCTGCGGCCTGCAGCCCGCCGAGCGGCGGCTCGTCGCGGAAGTAGATCTCGCTGTAGCACTCGTCCGAGGCGATGATGAAGCCATGCCGCTCGCTCAGCGCGAAGAGCTTCTGCCATTCATGCAGCGGCATGACGGCCCCCGTGGGGTTGCCCGGCGAGCACACGAAGAGCAACTGCGTGCGCTTCCAGACCTCCGTCGGCACGCTGTCCCAGTCCACCGCGAAGTTGCGCGCCGGATCGCTCGGGGCGTAGTAGGGCGTGGCACCCGAGAGCAGGGCCGCGCCTTCATAGATCTGGTAGAACGGGTTGGGGCAGACCACCACCGGGTCGGGCTTCGTCGGGTCGACCACGGTCTGGGCAAAGGCAAACAGCGCCTCGCGCGAGCCATTGATGGGCAGCACCTGGCTGCCTGCGTCCAGCGTCAGCGCGTAGCGCTTGCGCAACCAAGTGGTGAAGGCCTCGCGCAGGCGCGGCTCGCCCGCCGTGGCCGGGTAGCTCGCCAGGCCATTGAGGTTGTTGCTGAGTGCGTCCTTGATGAACTGCGGTGTAGGATGGCGCGGCTCCCCCATGCCCAGGCTGATGGGGGAATACTGGGCCGGAGGCACCACTGCGGCGAAGAGCTTTCGCAGCCGCTCGAACGGGTAGGGCTGCAGGTGGGAGAGCAGGGGGTTCATGGGCCATCATTATGGGTGATGCCGTGCCTGCGGGGACGCAGGCGAGCGGCCTGGCGCGCTTGCGGTGTGTCCCCCGGCACAGCTCCTATCGCAAACCCTTGGGTGGCGCTGCTTGTCAATCCGGCGTAAGGCCCATGCCTAGTATGGTTGCGAAACCCCGCAGCGCGATCATGGCCCGGGAATACAACGATATCGGAGACAACATGGCAGGATTCCTTCCATTGCGGCCTGGCCTGTGGTGGATGCGCCGGCTGCACCTTGCGGGCAAGCTGGCCACGCTGGCCGTGCCCATTGCCTGTACGCTGGCCGCCGCATCGCTGGGGGCCCCCTGGTGGGTAGCCCTGGCGGGCAGCGTGGTGGTGCTGTATGCGCTGCTGGCGCTGTACCTGAGCCTGGTGGACGACATGGCGGCCCTGTCCGGCGCCATGGCGCGCATCACCGACGGCGACCTGTGCGTGCATGCCGCCACCGGCGGCAGCGACGAGATGGCACAGATGGCCCGGGCGCTCGACGCCATGGTGCTGCGGCTCTCGTCCATGGTGGCCGACATCCGCAGCAACGCCGCCCTGGTGGCCCATGCCGGCCAGAGCCTGGCCCACGGCAACCGCGAGCTGGCCGAGCGCACCGAGCAGCAGGCCGCCAACCTCGAAGAAACCGCCGCCAGCGTGGAGCAGCTCTCGTCCACGGTGCAGAACAATGCCCAGACGGCCCAGGGCGCCGACCAGCGCGCCGGCCAGATGCGCCAGGCCGCCGACACCGGGGCCGAGGCCATGGGCCGCGCCGTGCAGTCGGTGCAGGCCATCCAGCAGGGCGCGCGCCGCATGACGGAGATCATCGGCACCATCGACGCCATCGCCTTCCAGACCAACATCCTGGCGCTCAACGCGGCGGTGGAGGCGGCGAGGGCGGGCGAGCAGGGTCGCGGCTTTGCCGTGGTGGCGTCCGAGGTGCGCATGCTGGCCAAGCGCTCGGCCGATGCCGCGCGCGAGATCCGCGAGCTGATCAATGCCTCGGTCACGCAGGTGGAGGCCAGCGCCGGCCTGATCCGCACCGCCGGTGAAGGCATCACCGATATGGCCGGCGGCATGCGCAGCGTGGCGGCCAGCATGTCCGAGATCTCCAGTTCCAGCGCCGAGCAGAGCACGGGCCTGCGCGAAATCAGCAGCGCCGTGCAGCAGCTCGACCAGATCACCCAGCGCAACGCACAGATGGTGGGCCAGGCCGTGGGGCAGGCCGAGGCGCTGGAAAGCCGCGCCTCCACGCTGTCGCGCGCGGTGTCGGCGTTTCGCCTGCAGCAGGGCACGGCCGAAGAGGCGGTGGCCCTGGTCAAGCGCGCCGCGGCCCTGCACAAGGGCAGCTCGCGGGACCAGTTCCTGGCGCGCATCACCGACAAGAGCCAGCCCTTCAACGACCGGGACATGTACGTGTTCGTGCTCGATGCCGGCGGCACCTACCGCGCCTTCGGTGGCAACCCGGCCAAGGTGGGCACCCGGGTGCAGGATATTCCCGGCATCGCGGGTGACCGGCTGATCGAAGACATCGTGGCCCAGGCCGATGCCGGTCCGGGCTGGGTCGAGTACGACATCACCAACCCGGCCACCGGTGCGGTGCAGACCAAGATGTCCTTCGTGGAACGGGCGGGCGACCTGTACCTGGGCTGCGGCGTGTACAAGGCGCTGGCCGCACGCTGACGGGGCCTGGGCGCGCCTGGCTCAGCGCTGCGTTCCGGCGCGTTGTTCCCGGGCGCGGGCCATGGCGGCGGCAATGGCCGCCTTGCGCGCCTGGGCGGCCGCATCGGCACCACCGCCGGGAGGCGCAGAGGCATCGGCGGGTACGGCGCTGTCTTCGTCGTCCGGCTCCTCGGGCGCACCGGCAGCCACCCGGGCCTTGTGCAGCGCATAACGCCCGCGCGCATGGTCCGCCAGCAGCGGGCTCCAGGCGGCCCAGCCCGTGGCCTGGCCGCTCACGGTTTCAAGGCGGATGCAGTCCACCGGGCACACGGGGATGCACAGCTCGCACCCGGTGCAATGCGGCTCGATCACGGTATGCATGCGCTTGTTGGCGCCTACGATGGCATCCGTCGGGCAGGCCTTGATGCACAGCGTGCAGCCGATGCACCAGTTCTCGTCGATGATGGCCAGAGCGCGCGGCACCTCCAGGCCATGCTCGGCACTCAGTGGCAGCACCGGCTGGCCGGTGATGGCCGCCAGCCGGGCAACCCCTTCGGCACCGCCGGGCGGGCACTGGTTGATGGGCGCTGCCTCGAAGGCGATGGCCTGCGCGTAGGCCGCGCAGTCCGGGTAGCCGCAGCGGGTGCACTGCGTCTGCGGCAGGGCGGCGTCGATGCGGGCCGCCAGCGCATGCGCGGCCGGCCCTGCAGGCGGTGAAGGCAGGGGTGCGCGGGCGTCCGGCTGCGGATTCAAGCCTTGCGTGCCGCCGTGGTGCGGCGGGTGCGCGATGCGGGGGCGGCAGTGACGGCCGCCTTGGCCACTGGAGCCTCCGGCTCGGGGGCTGCGGCCGCCCCGCTGGCGGGCGTTGCCTGCACGGCGGCCTTGGCGGACGCAGGCACGGCCTTGATCGCAGGCTTGGCTGCGGCCTTGGCCGGCGCCTTCTTCGCCACGGGCTTGCTGGCGGCGACCTTGCTCGGCGGCGCGGGCGGATTGTCGTCCGGCATTTCAGTCACGGCGACGGGGCGGGGTGCCTTTTTCTGCGGGACTTCGTGCGAGAGGATGAACTTGCGCACCTCGGGGTACACGATGTCGCGCCAGCGCCGGCCGCTGAAGATGCCGTAGTGCCCGGCGCCCTTGGCTTCCAGGTGGCGCTGCTCCTTGCGCACGATGCCGGTGCACAGGTCGTGCGCGGCTTCGGTCTGGCCCGAGCCGGAGATGTCGTCCAGCTCGCCTTCCACCGTGAACAGGGCGGTGGTGGTGATGTCCTGCGGGCGCACGCGCTCGACCTTGCCCTCGGGCGAACGCACGTCCCAGGTGCCATGCACCAGGTCGTAGTCCTGGAACACGGTCTTGATGGTTTCCAGGTAGTAGTCCGCATCCATGTCCAGCACGGCGTTGTACTCGTCGTAGAACTTGCGGTGGGCCTCGGCGCTGGCGTCGTCGCCCTTGATAAGGTCCTTGAAGTAGTCGTAATGGCTCGTGGCGTGGCGGTCCGGGTTCATGGCCACGAAGCCCGTGTACTGCAGGAAGCCCGGGTACACGCGGCGGCCGGCGCCTGGGAAGTTGTCGGGCACGCGGTAGATCACGTTGTTCTCGAACCACTCGTAGCTGCGGTTCATGGCCAGGTTGTTCACCGCCGTGGGCGACTTGCGCGCATCGATGGGGCCGCCCATCATGGTCATGGTCAGCGGGGTCTTCTCGCCGCGGCTGGCCATCAGCGAGACGGCGGCCAGCACCGGCACCGTGGGCTGGCACACGCTGATGACGTGGCAGTTGCCATAGGTGGCCTGCAGGTGGCGGATGAACTCCTGCACGTAGTTCACATAGTCGTCGAGGTGGAATTCGCCTTCGGACAGCGGCACCAGGCGGGCGTTCTTCCAGTCGGTGATGTAGACCTTGTGGTCCTTGAGCATGGTGCGCACGGTGTCGCGCAGCAGCGTGGCGTAGTGGCCCGACAGCGGTGCCACGATCAGCACCACGGGCTGGGCCTTGATCTTGACCAGGGTGTCGGTGTCGTCCGAAAAGCGCTTGAACCGGCGCAGTTCGCAAAAGGGCTTGTCCAGTTCGATGTTTTCGTGCACCGCCACGCCCACGCCATCCACGTCCACCGTGTGGATGTCGAAGGTCGGCTTTTCATAGTCTTTGCCCAGGCGGTACAGCAGATCGTAGCCGGCGGACATGCGCTGGGCGAACGCCGTCTGGCTCAGGGGCGACATGGGGTTGCTGAAGAGCTTGGCCGCGGCTTGCGCAAAGTCGGTGACCGGCTCCATCAGGGAGCGCTGGGTTTCGTAGATCTGGTAGAGCATGGGGGCGAAACTCCGTTATGTTGCAGTGCAATATAGCAGCACTTGGTTACCTCTGCATGCGGGAAAACCACCTAGGCCCAGTCGCTTTGGTGACAGCGCTGTCCATTCACCTGGCAAGGACTGCGCAGGGCCTGCTGTGAAACGCCCTGCTGCTGTGGTTTTTTCAGAAAAACCCTGTTGCCGACCTGGCACCGTGGCCGCGCCAGGCACGCCCCCCCCCCGCTCAGCCGTTGTCCGCCAGCCAGGATTCGAAGGCCTCGCGGGCCACGTTGCGCAAAGCCGGTCGGAACTGCGTGCGGTTGGCCAGGTACAGGCAGTGCCGTATCACGGTGTAGGGGTTGAAGCTGCCCTGGGGGTTCTGTTCCTCGAAGTGCTGCTTGTAGCGCTTGACCGTGCCCACGGTCTCCCGCATCAGGGTGTTGAAGCGCGCGCGCGTGATGCCGGGCGACCAGGCCTGGATGTCGTCCACGAAGCTGTCCACCTTGGAGGGGTCGAACTCGAAGTCCTTGAAGAAATGCGTGGCGATCTTGAGGAAGGTGAAGGCGTTGAGTTCGCTGCCCAGGGACGAGTACTTGGGTGCGGTGGCGGCATCGTGGTCGACCTCTGCCCCGGCCTCCACCGTCTCGTCGGGGGCCTGCAGCAGTTCTGCGGCCGTCTCGTCGCGGATCTGGCGGAACTCGCGGTCGGCCAGCTCGAACAGGGCCGAGAGCACATTGATGCGCCGCTTGAGCTGGCCGGGGATGGATTTCTTGTACTTGATCTTGTGGTCCAGCACGCTCCAGGAGTCCTGGATGATGGTGCGCACCTGCAGCTCAAACGGCTGCTCGGCATGCGCGGCGAGCGCCGGCAGGTCACGCGGGCCGGGGCGCAGGTCCAGGTGCAGGCCCTTGTAGCCGAACGAGGCCTCGGTGCTTTCCACGGCCGACGCCTTGTCGGTCACGTCGATCACCGCAAAATGCTGGCGCACGATCTGCGCCACCTTCTCCAGCTCGTCCTCGTACAGGCAGACCACGCGCACGCCGACCAGGTCGGTGATCCAGTGCTGGATCTCGTAGGCGGTGTTGCTCTCTTCCAGGCCGGGCCGGTACTTGCGCGCGAACTTGCGGATGCACTCGTCCACGTCCTTCACGCGCCCCTCCACCTTGGAGACGTCCACGCTTCCGGCATCGCCCACCACCCCGGCGATGGCAGCGGTGAAGGCGGCGCAGGCCTCCTCCAGCACGGGTTTCTGGGCTGCGTAGAACGCACGGAAGCGGGACTCTTCCCGTTCAAAATCAAGCGATGCCATGGATGGGTCTGCAAAGAGGCGGGTGGTGCCGGAAATGCGAAAAAACTGCCACGCGAACGATACCTCCATTCTGGCGGTCGCGATGTCAGCCGAAGCCGCACTCCCGGCACCAATTCACGCAGATGCCGCCTGTGCGGCGCATCGGGTGACCTCGCTTGGCAGGTCTGCGTGAAACCTGATAATGGGGCGGCAGGTTACCTGCGCCCCGCTGGGGCGCAGCCCCTGCTGCCTGTCCCCATGCGATGACACCAGAACAACACCAGGTCCCCGCAGCCACGGAGTCCGGGACATTCCAGGACACACCCGCCAGCCAGCGCTGGCTGGTGCTGGTATTGCCGCCGCTGATGGCCCTGATGATGCTCGGGGTGACCGGCCTGTACTGGCACAGGGCCCAAAGCGAATCGGCCGACAAGCGGCTGCGCAACTTCCATGCGGCGGCCGAGCAGATTGCCTACAACCTGCGCGACCGCATGTCCACCTACGAGGTGATGCTCCGGGGCGTGCAGGGCTATGTCGACGGCTCCGAGCGCATCGAGAGGGGCGAGTTCCAGTCCTATGTCGATGCGCTGCAGATGCAGCAGACCCGCCCTGGCCTGCAAGGCATCGCGCTGCTCATGTTCGTGCAGGGCAGCCGCCTGCCGGCCCATCTGGCCGACATGCGGGGCCGCGGCTTTTCGGGCTACACCGTGCACCCGCCTGGCGAGCGCGCGCAGTACGCTCCCATCACCCACATCGAACCGCTGGAGGGCCGCAACCTGGAGGCCTTGGGCCTGGACGCGCTCACGCTGCCGGTGGCGCGTGAGGCCCTGGAGCGGGCCCGCGATTCCGGCCGGCTGGCGCTGTCGGGCCTGCTGGGCCCCTTGCCACCGGGCACGCCGCCGCAGGGCGAGGTGGGGCTGTTTCTGCCGGTTTATTCCACGCTGCTGGAGGCCGAATCCCTGTCGGGCCGCCGCCGCGCCATCCTGGGCTGGGTGGCGGCCCCCTTCCGGGTGGGGGACGTGGTCCGGGGGCTGTCCCGGGAGTTCGATCCCGACATTGCCCTGGCCATCTACGATGGCCAGGAGCCTCTGCCCGATGCCCTGCTGCATGGCGATCCGGCATTGCAGGCGCAGGCCCTTGCGCGGGGCACCTTGCAGGTCAGCCGCCGGCTGGAGGTGGGCGGGCGCTCCTGGACGCTGTTGATGGCGCCGCTGCCGGCGTTCGACCTGCGCCACGAGGACGAGGGCCACCACATGGTGGCGGTGATGGGTCTGTTCCTGGGCCTGCTGCTGGGCTGGTTCGCCTGGGTGCTGGCCACCGGGCGCGAGCGCGCCGTGGCGCTGGCCCGCCGCATGACAGCCGAGCTGCGGGGTGCGCGCGATGACCTGGAGAGCACGCTCAGCGCCATCCCGGACCTGCTGTTCGAGCTCGATGCCGAGGGCCGCATCCACCACTGCCGCTCTGCGCGCATGCCGCAGTCCGGCCTGGCGCCCGCGCACTTCGTGGGGCGCCGCCTGCAGGACATCGTGCCCCCCGAGGAGGCTGCCGGCTGCCTGCAGGCCGTGCAGGCGGCGCTTGCGGGCGGGCACTCCGCAGGCCACCAGTACCACCTGGAGATCGATGGTCAGGCGCATTGGTACGAGCTGTCCATCGCGCGCAAGGAAAGCACCCACCCGGGTGAGGGGCCGCGCTTCGTGGCCCTGGCCCGCGACATCACCGAGCGCCAGCAGGCCGAAGCCCGCACCCACCAGCTGGCCTACTTCGATGCCCTCACCGGACTGCCCAACCGCCGCATGCTGCTCGACCGGCTGGGGCTGGCCCTGGCCGCCGCGCGCCGCAGCGGCCAGGTCGGGGCGGTGCTGTTCGTGGACCTGGACAACTTCAAGCAGATCAACGACGCGCGCGGCCATACCCTGGGGGACCAGTTGCTGGTGGAGGTGGCCCGGCGCCTGACGGGCCTGCTGCGCCCGGGCGATACCGTGGCCCGCCTGGGGGGCGACGAATTCGTGCTGCTGCTGCAGGGCATTGCCAGCGACATGGCCACTGCGGGGCGCCAGGCCCTGGCCGTGGCCGAGCGCGTGCGCGAGGCGCTGGAGCTGCCCTATGCCATCGACACCCACCTCTACAGCAGCACCGGCAGCCTGGGGATCACGCTGTTCCCCAAGCGCGCGGAGCAGGTGGAGGACCTGCTGCGCGAGGCGGACACGGCCATGTACCGCGCCAAGGACCTGGGGCGCAACCGCATCCGCTTCTACGAGGCGGCCATGCAGGCCGACGTGCAGGAGCGCCTGGCACTGGAGCAGGACCTCAAGAAGGCGATGGCCGAGGGGCAGTTGGCCGCCTTCGTGCAGCCGCAGGTGGATGCGCAGGGGGTGGTGGTGGGCGGTGAGCTGCTCATGCGCTGGAGCCATCCGGTGCGCGGCAGCGTGCCGCCGGCGCGCTTCATCCCCATCGCAGAGTCCTCGGCGCTGATACTGCCCATGGGCGCCTGGATGATCGAGAAGGCCTGCGATGCGATTGCGCAGCTGGAGGCTGCGCGGGTGGCCCGCGGCGGCACGGGGGAGCCGCTGTCGATTTCGGTGAACGTCAGCCAGCGCCAGTTCCGCCAGGACGACTTCGTCGAGCGCGTGCGCAACGTGCTGGCCCAGACCGGTGCCACGCCGTCCTGCCTGATTCTGGAGGTCACCGAAAGCCTGCTCATCGAGAACCTGGACGACACCATCGCCCGCATGACGGAGCTGGTGCAGCTCGGGGTGCGCTTTTCGATCGACGACTTCGGCACCGGCTATTCGAGCCTGGCCTACCTCAAGCGCTTGCCGCTGTACGAGCTCAAGATCGACAAGAGCTTCGTGCAGGACACGCCCGACGACCCGAGCGATACGGCCATCGTGCAGTCCATCCTCTCGGTGGCGCGCCACCTGGGCCTTCGCGTGGTGGCCGAAGGGGTGGAAACGCGCGCCCAGGCCGACTTCCTCGCGGCCAGCCAATGCGACTGCCTGCAGGGCTACCTGTTCGGGCGGCCCGAGCCGCTGGCCGGCTGGCTGGACCGCATCAAACGGGTTCAGGCACCAGGGTAGTCGCCAGCGCCAGGGCATGCACCTCGCGCGCCGGCCGGTCCTTGAGCAGGTGGTTGCTCCAGACCTGGCGCCACAGGCGCGCGCCGCGCAGGCCATGGCGCAGGCCCAGCATGTGGCGCGCGATATGGGGCCAGGGCGTGCCGTACAGGGCAGCCTCGCGCTCCATGTAGTCCACCATGGCCAGTTCGACCTCGTCGCGCGTCAGGGCGCAGGGCTCACCGCCGTAGTACAAGTGGTCCCAGCGCGCCAGCCACCAGGGGTTGTGGTAGGCCTCGCGGCCGATCATCACACCGTCCAGGTGCGCCAGTTGCTCCTGCACCACCTCGTCGGCCTGGATGCCGCCGTTGATGGCAATGGTCAGGTGCGGGAAATCGGCCTTGAGCTGGTGCACCACCTCGTAGCGCAGCGGCGGGATGTCGCGGTTTTCCTTGGGCGACAGGCCCTGCAGCCAGGCATTGCGCGCATGCACGATGAACACCTTGCAGCCGGCATCGGCCACGGTGCCCACGAAATCGCGCACGAAGCCGTAGTGCTCTTCCTTGTCGATGCCGATGCGGTGCTTGACCGTCACGGGCACGTCCACCACGTCTTTCATGGCCTTCACGCCGTCGGCCACCAGCTGGGGCGCCTTCATCAGGCTGGCGCCGAAGGCACCGCGCTGCACCCGGTCGCTCGGGCAACCGCAGTTGAGGTTGATCTCGCCATAGCCCCATTGCGCGCCGAGCCGCGCAGCCTCTGCAAGCCGGTCGGGCTCGTTACCCCCCAGCTGCAGCGCCACGGGGTGCTCCTCGGCGTTGAAGCGCAGGTGCCGCTCCGTGCCGCCATGGATGATGGCGCCTGCGTTCACCATCTCCGTGTACAGCAGGGTCTGGCGGGTCAGCAGGCGGTGGAAGTAGCGGCAGTGGCGGTCCGTCCAGTCCATCATCGGCGCAACGGACATGCGCCAAGGGCTGTGTTCGGCGCGCGGTGCTGCGGGCGCTGGGAGGGATTCGGGGGTGTTTTCCAAAACTGAAACCGGTGTTTAGGAGTCTGTCGGACTTGGAGCGTCGAAAGCGAAAATCGGCCTCAGCGAGGACAGTTTTTGCCGGATTTGCAGCCCCATAGCCAGGCTATGGGGCAAAAAGGCGGTGAAAAATGGACCGCTGCGGCCGCTTTGCAGCCGACGATTTCCAAGTCCGACAGGCTCCTGTGAAGCCAGGCACGCTGGCCGGGCGGTGGGCGCGAGGCCCGCGCAAGCCGGGTATTTTCTCAGTTCTTGCCCGGCATGGGTGGCGCAGGGGCTTCACCGGAGCGCGTGCGCCGTGCATGCGCGCCCTCAGCGTGCCCCGGGCTTTTGCTGGTACATGCCCTCGATGGCCTGCCCGAAATGCGCCATGAGCGGCGCGCGCTTAAGCTTGAGCGTGGGCGTCATGAAGCCGTTTTCGATGCTCCAGGGCGCCAGCGTCAGGTGCACGGCGCGCGGCACGGCATAGCGCGCAAAGCTGGCCGTGCTCTTTTCGATGCGCGCCAGCACGGCGCGGTGCACGGCGGGGTGGTTCAGACTGTCGGGATCCCCTGCGGCCAGACCCAGGTCGCCGGCCAGGCGCTGCCATTCGTCGCCGCGCAGCACGGCCACACAGGCGATGAAGGGGCGGTTCTCGCCCACCACGAAGGCCTGTTCCAGCAGCGGGTCGGCCAGCAGGGCCAGCTCCAGGTCGCCCGGTGGCACCTTCTCGCCGGTGGAGGTGACGATGATCTCCTTGATGCGGCCGCGGATGAAGATGCGCCCATCCACGATGTCGGCCTGGTCGCCTGTGCCCAGCCAGCCGTCGGCCGACAGAATGCGCGCCGTGTCCTCGGGCCGCTTCCAGTAGCCCTGCATCACGATGGGGCCGCGCACCTGCAGCTCGCGGTTCTCGCCGATGCGCACCTCCACGCCCGGCAGCGCCCGGCCCACGCAGGCCGGGTCGTTGTCCTTGAGCGAGTTCACCGAGACCACGGGCGCCGTTTCGGTCATGCCATAGCCCTGCACCAGCGGCAGGCCCAGGCCCAGAAAGCATTTGGCAATGGTCGGCGACAGCGGCGCACCGCCGCTCACGGCCACGCGCACGTGGCCGCCGAACTGCGCCAGCAGCGGCCTGGCGACCAGGGCCTGGAGCAGGGCCCAGGGCAGGGCGGCCATCCAGCCACCGGCCTGGTCGTCCTCGGGCCGGGCCAGGCCCTGTGCTGCGCAGAACTGCTGCCAGCCACGGGCCTGGGCGGCTTCATAAAGCTGCATTTTCCAGGGCGAGGGCGAGAGCTTTTCAAGCAGCCTGGCGTGGATGCGCTCGTAGATGCGCGGCACCGACACGAGCACCGTGGGGCGAATGGTCTGCAGGTCCTCGGCCAGTTGCTGCACCGATCTGGCATAGGCCACGCAGCTGCCGGCCGCAATCGGCAGGTAGTAGCCGCCCGTGCGCTCGAAGGTGTGCGACAGCGGCAAGAAGGACAGGAACACATCGTCCACCGTGGGCGCGATGCGTTCAAGCACGGCCTTCACGTCGCTCACCACGTTGCGGTGCGTGAGCATCACGCCCTTGGGCTTGCCGGTGGTGCCCGAGGTGTAGACGATGGCCGCCAGGTCCTCGGGGCCGGGTGCCTGCGGCGGGGCCTGTTCCACCGCCTGGGCCGCGCCTTCGAGCCATTGCGCAAGCGAACCTACGGCGGGGCCGTGTGCCGAAGGCGGGGTGGCGGTGAACGATGCGTCCACCTCGGTCACGATCACCGCGCGCAGCGCCGGGAAGTCGGTGCCCGCCGCGCGGATCTTCTCCCACTGCTGGGCGCTGCCCACGATGAGCATCGAGGCCTCGCAGTCGGCCAGGATGTAGGCGATGCTGCCGGGGTTGTCGATGGCATGCAGCGGCACGGGTACGCAACTGCTGGCCAGGGTGGACTGGTCGGCGCACATGGCGTCCAGGCCATTGGGCAGCAGGATGGCCACGCGGGCGCCCGCCGGCAATTGCAGGGCCACCAGGGCCCGCGACCACCGGGCCACATGGGTGGCGGTCTCGGCCCAGGTCCAGGTGGTCCAGGCCTGGCTGGGCGCATCGAAGGCACGGAAGGCCGGAGCGTCGGGCGTGAGGGTGGCGCGCCAAGTGAGAAGCTGGGGCAGCGTCTGGACGCTGCCGATGTCGGGAAGGGAAGAGGTCATCGGATCGTGGGGTGCCGGGGCGGCGTGCGCCGTGCCAAAGCGGTGCCATGCTGCACCACCCTGGGGAAAACCCGCAGAATCATACCCATCCGGGGAGCACAAGCTGTGCTTCTTTGTTTCGTGCGCGGCCAAAGGGTGTCTTGGGCGGCACGCGGGTCGGCCACAATCGTGCCATTCCCACTGCCGCGTCCCGCCTGCCTGCGCTCTTCTGGCCCATGGATCCCATCACCATCTTTATCGTCGCGACGCTGATGATGCTGGCCAATGGCGGGGTGCTGGGGCTGATGCACAAGGACTTGCCGGTCTCCCTGCAGCCCTGTGCCGAAACCTGGCGCATCGCCACCTTGCTGCTGGCAGGCAGCGCCGTGCTCTATGCCGTGCAGTACGAATTGCCCCTGGGCCTGGTCTCGCCCATGGCCAACGGCATGGTGATGCTCGGCTGCACGGGCTACTGGCGCGCGCTGCGCCAGTTCGATGGCGTGCCGGACCGCTGGTGGATGCTGCTGCCGGCCCTGGCGGGCATTGCCGGCATCGTGTGGTTCGCGGGCGTGCGGCCCGATACGCCCAGCCGCATCCTGCTGCTGTCGGGCGTGGTGGCGTTGGTCCTCATGGCCGGCACCGCGCAGCTCGTATGGGGCGGCACGGGGGAGCGGGCGCGCAGCCGCAGGGCCCTGGCGGGCCTGTTCTTCCTGGTCGGCCTGTTCGTGGCCTTTCGCGCCGCCTACTTCCTGGCGCGGCGCGTGGGGCCGTCGTTCGACATCACCGGCGAGGGCGCGTGGATCAACGCGGCCAGCCCGCTCATCACCGCCCTGCTGCCCGTGGTGGGCACCACGGCCTTCTTGTTCATGTGCTCGCAGCGCATCGGCCGCCAGTGGGAGTTGGCCGCCGCCACCGACTACCTGACGGGCCTGGCCAACCGCCGCACCCTGCTCGCCGAAGGCGCAAAGCGCTTTGCCACGGCGCGCCAGGGCGGCACCCGCCTGGCGCTGGCACTGATCGACGTGGACCATTTCAAGGCCATCAACGACGGCCATGGCCACGAGGTGGGCGACAGGGCGCTGCAACATGTGGCCGGCCAACTGCAGGCCACGGCACGTGGGCTGGACTTCGTGGCCCGCCACGGGGGAGAAGAGTTCGTGGTGCTGCTGGACGTGGCCCAGCATGGCGACGCCCATGCGGCCGGAGAACGGCTGCGCCTGGCCGTGGCGGGCACGCCATTCACCACGGGCGGGACCTCGGTGCCCATCACCATTTCTGCCGGTATCGCCGCACAGGCCGATGGCGATGCCAGCCTGGACCAGATGCTGCGCCGCGCCGACGACGCGCTGTACGCCGCCAAGCGCAGGGGGCGCAACCGGGTGGAAATGGCGGAGGGCTGACCGAGCTGCTGCTGGGGGAGGGCGTCAGGCCGCCGCTTCCAGCCCCTGGGCGAAGTGGGCCTGCATGGCCTGGGCGGTGCCAGCCCCATCGCGCCGGGCCAGGGCGGCCATTACCGCGCGGTGCTCGTTCAGCGAATCCTCGATGCGGCCCTGCTTGAGCAGCGAGTTGTGGCGGTTGAGCTTCATCACCTTGCGCAGATCGGCCACCATCTGGCTGCGCCAGCGGTTGTCGGCCATCTCCAGCACGCGCATGTGAAAGCGCTCGTTCACGGCAAAGAAGCGCTCGCGTTCGCCGGCGGCGGCCTCCAGCTCGGCATGCAGGGCCTGCAGCTCCTGCAGCTGCGCCGGGGTGGCGCTGGCTGCCACAACAGCGGCGGCGTCGCTCTCGAGCAGGCTGAGCAGGTGGTAGACGTCGCGCAGGTCCTTGTCCGACATCTCCGTCACATAGGCGCCACGGCGCACCTTCATCGTGACCAGGCCTTCGGCGGCCAGCACCTTGAGCGCCTCGCGCAGGGGCGTGCGGCTGATGCCGAATTCCTCGGCGATCTTGAGCTCGTCGATCCAGCTGCCGGGCTCCAGCTCGCGACGGAAGATGCGCTGGCGCAGTTGCTCAGCCACTTCTTCGTACAGGGCGCGGGGCGTGAGGGTCAGTGCAGACATGGATGGATTGTAAGCCGCGAAGAATATTTTGAATCAATAATTATGAATGATGTAAACTTGCCGCCACATCGGGAACAGCCCTGACAACGTCCAACGCTTCCTCGGAGACCGCTTCGCCATGAGTGCCACGCCCCCCAACAGCCCCCCTGAATTCGCTGCCGCCTCGCTTGAGGCCTGGGCGAAAGCCGCCGCCAAGTCGGCACCGGGTGGCGATGTCAATGCGCTGAACTGGGTCACACCCGACGGCATCACCGTCAAACCGCTGTACACGGCGGCGGACACGGCCGACCTGCCATACGCCAACACCTTGCCGGGCTTCGAGCCCTACCTGCGCGGCCCCCAGGCCACCATGTACGCCGTGCGGCCCTGGACCATCCGCCAGTACGCGGGCTTTTCCACGGCCGAAGAATCCAACGCCTTCTACCGCAAGGCGCTGGCCGCCGGCGGGCAGGGCGTGAGCGTGGCGTTCGACCTGGCCACGCACCGCGGCTACGACAGCGACCACCCGCGCGTGACCGGCGACGTGGGCAAGGCCGGCGTGGCCATCGACTCGGTGGAGGACATGAAGATCCTGTTCGACCAGATCCCGCTGGACAAGGTGTCCGTGTCGATGACCATGAACGGCGCAGTGCTGCCCGTGCTGGCCGGCTACGTGGTGGCGGCTGAAGAGCAGGGCGTCAGCCAGGACCAGTTGAGCGGAACCATTCAGAACGACATTCTGAAAGAGTTCATGGTGCGCAACACCTACATCTACCCGCCCAAGCCGAGCATGCGCATCATCGGCGACATCATCGGCTACACGGCACGCAACATGCCGAAGTTCAACTCCATCTCGATCTCCGGCTACCACATGCAGGAGGCGGGCGCCAACCAGGCGCTGGAGCTGGCCTTCACGCTGGCCGATGGCAAGGAGTACGTGAAGACCGCCATCGCCTCGGGCCTGGACGTGGACGAGTTCGCCGGCCGGCTGTCGTTCTTCTGGGCCATCGGCATGAACTTCTACCTCGAAGTGGCCAAGATGCGCGCAGCCCGCCTCCTGTGGTGCCGCATCATGAAGGAGACCGGCGCCAAGAACCCCAAGAGCCTGATGCTGCGCACCCACTGCCAGACCAGCGGCTGGAGCCTGACCGAGCAGGACCCGTACAACAACATCGTGCGCACCACCATCGAGGCCATGGCGGCGGTGTTCGGCGGCACGCAGAGCCTGCACACCAACGCGCTCGACGAAGCCATTGCCCTGCCCACCGAGTTCTCCTCGCGCATTGCGCGCAACACGCAGCTCATCATCCAGGAAGAGACGCACATCACCAACGTGGTCGACCCCTGGGCCGGCAGCTACATGATGGAAAAGCTCACCCAGGACATGATGGATGCGGCGTGGAAGATCATCGAAGAGGTCGAGGCCATGGGCGGCATGACGCAGGCCGTGGACAGCGGCTGGGCCAAGCTCAAGATCGAGGCCGCCGCCGCCGAGAAGCAGGCGCGCATCGACAGTGGCAAGGACGTGATCGTCGGCGTCAACAAGTACAAGCTGGCCAAGGAAGACCCGGTCGACATCCTGCAGATCGACAACGTGATGGTGCGCGACGGCCAGATCGCGCGCCTCAAGAACATCCGCGCCACGCGCGACACGGCCAAGGTGCAGGAGGCGCTGGACGCACTCACCTCGGCCGCCGAGACCGGCGAGGGCAACCTGCTGGACCTGGCCATCAAGGCCGTGCGCCTGCGCGCCACGGTGGGCGAGGTGTCGGATGCGCTCGAAAAGATCTACGGGCGCCACCGCGCCGATACGCAAAAGGTGACCGGTGTGTACGCTGCTGCCTATGACTCGGCCGAGGGCTGGGACAAACTCAAGAGCGAGATCAGCGATTTTGCCGAGACTGAGGGCCGCCGCCCGCGCGTGATGATCGCCAAGCTCGGCCAGGACGGCCACGACCGCGGCGCCAAGGTGGTGGCCACGGCCTTTGCCGACCTGGGCTTCGACGTGGACATGGGCCCGCTGTTCCAGACCCCCGAGGAATGCGCGCGCCAGGCCATCGAGAACGACGTGCACGCCGTGGGCGTGAGCACGCTGGCCGCCGGCCACAAGACCCTGGTGCCGGCCATCATCCAGTCGCTCAAGGACCAGGGGGCGGACGACATCATCGTCTTCGTCGGCGGCGTGATCCCGGCGCAGGACTACGATTTTCTGTACGAGGCCGGCGTCAAGGGCGTCTATGGCCCGGGCACGCCCATCCCGGCCAGCGCCAAGGACGTGCTCGAACAGATCCGCAAGGCCATTGCCGCATGACAGTGCGCCCGACCAGGAGCCGTACGGGAGCCGCCCGATGACTGCACCCGTGTTCGTGCTGCACCCGGTGGCCGAAGACGACTTCGAGCCCATGCTGGCGCTGCGCACCGCCGCCATGCGTGAAAGCCTGGAGCGCGTGGGCCGCTACACGCCCGAGCGCTCGCGTGAGCGCCTGCGCGCTGCCTTCACGCCAGAGCACATGCAGCACCTGGCCTCGCCCGGTGGCCAGCGCATGGGCTTTGTCACCGTGCTGCCCGAAGCGGGCCAGGCCCTGCGGCTGCAGCACCTGTACCTGCACCCCGACTGGCAAGGGGTGGGCATCGGCGCCGCAGTGCTGGCCAGCGTGCAAGACCGGGCGCGCCGCGAAGGCGCCGTGCTGCGCGTGACGGCGCTCAAGCACAGCCATGCCAACCGCTTCTACCTGCGCCATGGCTTCGTGCAGATCGGCCAGGAGGATGTGGACGTGCTCTACGAGTGGCGGCCAGTGGAGGCTGTGGCATGAACGCACCCCTGCCTTTGGCCGACCTGCAGCCTCCTTCCAGCACATGGTTCGATGGCATTCTGCACGGCACCCAGCCCGTGCAGCGCCGCGCCATGGCCAAGGCCATCACCCTGCTCGAATCCACCCGCGCCGACCACCGTGCGCAGGGGGACGAACTGCTCACCGCGCTGCTGCCGCACACGGGCAAGGCCTTCCGCCTGGGCATCAGCGGCGTACCGGGCGTGGGCAAGTCCACCTTCATCGAGGCGCTGGGCCTGTTCCTGATCAACCGGGGGCACCGCGTCGCGGTGCTCACCATCGACCCGTCGAGCACGGTCTCGGGCGGCTCCATCCTGGGCGACAAGACGCGCATGGAGCAGCTGTCCATGCGCGAGGAGGCCTACATCCGCCCCAGCCCGTCCAGCGGCACCCTGGGCGGCGTGGCCGAGAAGACGCGCGAGGCCATGCTGGTCTGCGAGGCCGCCGGCTACGACGTGGTGATGGTCGAGACCGTCGGCGTGGGCCAGAGCGAGATCGCCGTGGCCGGTATGACCGACATGTTCGTGCTGCTGCAGCTGCCCAATGCGGGCGACGACCTGCAGGCCATCAAGAAGGGCGTGATGGAGATCGCCGACCTGGTGGCCATCAACAAGGCCGACATCGACAAGAATGCCGCCACGCGGGCCCAGGCGCAGATCACGTCGAGCCTGCGCCTGTTGGGCATGCACGGCAACCCCGACCATGCCACGCACGGCGCGCTGTGGCAGCCACGCGTGGTGCAGATCAGCGCGCTGCTGGGGCAGGGCGTGGACGGCTTCTGGGATGCCGTCACCCAGTTCCGCACCCAGCAGACCGACAACGGCCGCCTGGCCCTGCGCCGCGAAAAGCAGTCGCTGGCCTGGATGTGGGAGCGCATCGACGCCGGCCTCAAGCAGGCGTTTCGCCAGCATCCACAGGTGCGCGGCCTGCTGCCCGCGCTGCAGGCCGACGTGGCCGCGGGGCGCATCGCGGCATCCACTGCCGCGCGCACCCTGCTGGCAGCGTCCCATACCAATACACCGTAATCACCACAGCCATTTCACCGAAAGAGCGACCATGCAAGACATCCTGGAGCAACTGGAGAAGAAGCGCGCCCTGGCGCGCCTGGGCGGCGGGCAAAAGCGCATCGATGCGCAGCACGCCAAGGGCAAGCTCACGGCGCGCGAGCGCATCGAGCTGCTGCTGGACGACAACACCTTCGAAGAGTGGGACATGTTCGTCGAGCACCGCTGCACCGACTTCGGCATGGAGGCCAACAAGATCCCCGGCGACGGCGTGGTCACCGGCTACGGCATGATCAACGGCCGCCTGGTGTTCGTCTTCAGCCAGGACTTCACCGTCTTCGGCGGCGCGCTGAGCGAGACGCATGCCGAGAAGATCTGCAAGGTGATGGACCAGGCCATGAAGGTCGGCGCTCCGGTCATCGGCATCAACGACTCGGGCGGCGCGCGCATCCAGGAGGGTGTGGCCTCGCTGGGCGGCTATGCCGACGTGTTCCAGAAAAACGTGCTGGCCAGCGGCGTGATTCCTCAGATCAGCATGATCATGGGCCCCTGCGCTGGCGGCGCCGTGTACTCGCCGGCCATGACGGACTTCATCTTCATGGTCAAGGACTCGAGCTACATGTTCGTGACCGGCCCCGAGGTGGTCAAGACCGTGACGCACGAGGAAGTCACCGCCGAGGAGCTGGGCGGCGCCGGCACCCACACCACGCGCAGCGGCGTGGCCGACATGGCTTTCGAGAACGACGTGGAGGCGCTGATGATGCTGCGCCGCCTGTACAACTACCTGCCGCTGAACAACCGCGAAAAGGCGCCCGTGCGCCCGAGCAACGACCCGGCCGACCGCATGGACCGCAGCCTGGATACGCTGGTGCCCGAGAACGCCAACAAGCCCTACGACATGAAGGAGCTGATCGCCAAGGTGGTGGACGACGGCGACTTCTTCGAGCTGCAGCCCGACTACGCGAAGAACATCGTGATCGGCCTGGCGCGCATGGAAGGCCAGACCGTGGGCATCGTCGCCAACCAGCCGCTGGTGCTGGCAGGCTGCCTGGATATCAAGAGCTCCATCAAGGCCGCGCGCTTCGTGCGCTTTTGCGATGCCTTCAACATCCCCGTGGTGACCTTCGTCGACGTGCCCGGCTTCATGCCCGGCACCAGCCAGGAGTACGGCGGCATCATCAAGCACGGCGCCAAGCTGCTGTACGCGTATGCCGAATGCACGGTGCCCAAAATCACCGTCATCACGCGCAAGGCCTATGGCGGCGCCTACGATGTGATGAGCTCCAAGCACCTGCGCGGCGACGTGAACCTGGCCTGGCCCAATGCCGAGATCGCCGTGATGGGCGCCAAGGGCGCGGTGGAGATCATCTTCCGCGAGGACAAGAACGACCCGGTGAAACTCGCCGCGCGCGAGGCCGAGTACAAGGAGCGCTTTGCCAACCCCTTCGTGGCCAGCGCCCGCGGCTTCATCGACGACGTGATCCTGCCGCACGAGACGCGCAAGCGCATCTGCCGCAGCCTGGTCATGCTGCGCGACAAGAAGCTCGAGAACCCATGGCGCAAGCACGGCAATATTCCGCTCTGAGCGGCACTGCCACCACCCGTTCCAGGTCGTCGTCCTAGAAAAGAAACTCGCTATGTTTACCAAAATATTGATCGCCAACCGGGGCGAAATCGCGTGCCGGGTCATCGCCACCGCGAAGAAGATGGGCATTGCCACCGTGGCCGTGTACTCCGACGCCGACAAGGAGGCCCGCCACGTCAAGCTGGCCGACGAGGCCGTGCGCATCGGCGCGGCGCCGAGCCGCGAGAGCTACCTGCTGGCCGACAGGATCATTGCGGCGGCCAAACAGACCGGCGCGCAGGCCATCCACCCGGGCTACGGTTTCCTGTCGGAAAACGAGGCCTTCGCCAAGCGCTGCGAGGACGAGGGCATTGCCTTCATCGGCCCCAAGGCCCATTCGATTGCGGCCATGGGCGACAAGATCGCCTCCAAGAAGTTGGCCAACGAGGCCAAGGTCAACACCATCCCCGGCTACAACGACGCCATCAGCGGCCCCGAGCAGGCGGTGGAGATCGCCAAGGGCATCGGCTATCCCGTCATGATCAAGGCCTCGGCCGGCGGCGGCGGCAAGGGCCTGCGCGTGGCCTTCAACGACAAGGAGGCCTTCGAGGGCTTCACCAGCTGCCAGAACGAAGCACGCAACAGCTTTGGCGACGACCGCATCTTCATCGAGAAGTTCGTGCAGCAGCCCCGCCACATCGAGATCCAGGTGCTGGGCGACAGCCAGGGCAATGTGATCTACCTGAACGAGCGCGAGTGCTCCATCCAGCGCCGCCACCAGAAGGTGATCGAAGAGGCGCCGTCGCCCTTCATCACCGATGCCACGCGCAAGGCCATGGGCGAGCAGGCCGTGGCCCTGGCCAAGGCCGTGAAGTACCAGAGCGCCGGCACGGTGGAGTTCGTGGTAGGCAAGGACCAGGACTTCTACTTTCTGGAGATGAACACCCGCCTGCAGGTGGAGCACCCGGTGACCGAGTGCATCACTGGCCTGGACCTGGTGGAGCTGATGATCCGCGTGGCCGCTGGCGAGCCGCTGCCGCTGACCCAGGCCGACGTGAAGCGCGAGGGCTGGGCCATCGAATGCCGCATCAACGCCGAAGACCCGTTCCGCAACTTCCTGCCGAGCACGGGGCGCCTGGTGCGCTTTCAGCCGCCGGAAGAATCCATGTTCCAGTCCGACACGGCCAAGAAGCTCGGCGTGCGCGTGGACACCGGCGTGTACGAGGGCGGCGAGATCCCGATGTTCTACGACTCGATGATCGCCAAGCTCATCGTGCACGGCACCGACCGCGACGACGCCATCCACAAGATGCGCGCGGCGCTCAATGGCTTCGTGATCCGCGGCATCAGCAGCAACATCCCCTTCCAGGCGGCGCTGCTGGCGCACCCCAAATTCGTCTCGGGCGACTTCAACACCGGTTTCATCGCCGAGAACTACAGCCAGGGCTTTGCGGCCGAGGATGTGCCGCACGAAGACCCGCTGTTCCTGGTGGCGCTGGCCGCCTACATGAACCGGCGCTACCGCGCACGCGCCTCGGGCATCAGTGGCCAGCTGGCGGGCCACGAGGTCAAGGTGGGCGAGCAGTTCATCGTGGTCACGCTGGGCGCCGAAGGCAAGAACACCCACCACGAAGTGTCGGTCACGGATTTCGAGGACAAGTCGGGCTCCAGCGCCGTGATGGTGGGAGACAAGAGCTACAAGATCAGCAGCACGGCCACGCTGGGCCAGGTGCGCGTGCAGGGGCAGTGCAATGGCCTCGGGTTCACGGCCCAGGTGGAGCGCGGCCCGGGCAAGAACCCGCTGGCGCTGCGCATTGCCCACAACGGCACGCAGATCGATGCCCTGGTGCTCTCGCCCCTGGGCGCGCGCCTGCACCAGCTCATGCCCTTCAAGGCACCGCCGGACCTGAGCCGCTTTCTGCTTTCGCCCATGCCCGGCCTGCTGGTGGACGTGGCCGTGCAGCCCGGCCAGAAGGTGCAGGCCGGCGAGAAGCTGGCCGTGATCGAGGCCATGAAGATGGAGAACATCCTCTTTGCCGCGCAGGATGGGGTAGTGGGCAAGATCGTCGCCGGCAAGGGCGAGTCGCTCGCCGTGGACCAGGTGATCCTGGAATTCCAATGAAGCAATCGGGGCGCGCGCAACCGTGTTTGTGACGGTGGATGAATGGTCGTCAGCCCGGCCCCGCCGGCGCTGGCCGCTGCTGCGCCTGGCCTGCCTGCTGGCGGGCGCCGTGCTGCTGGCCGATGGCCTGGTGCTGATGTCCATGGGCCTGTTCTCGATGGGCGTCACCGTGCCGGGTGCACTGGGCCTGGCCCTGTGCCTGCTCGCCTGGGGCTGGCACCCGCTGCAGGCCCGATTGGGCCGGGCAGGGTGGACGCGGCGCGCGTGGCGTGCAGGCTGGCTGCTGTTCCTGGCCTGGGTGGCCAGCGTCGGCCTGTTCTGGAATGCCCTGGCAGGGCAGGTGCAGGCCTTCAACGCTTCAGTGGGCGATGTGCCCCTCAAGGCCATCATCGTGCTGGGCAGCGGCACGCCCAATGGCCAGCCCTCGCCAGCCTTGCGGGCGCGGCTAGACAAGGCGCGCGAGCTGGCCGCCGCCCACCCCGCCGCCTGGGTCGTGGTTTCGGGCGGGGTGGATTTTGGCGAGACCGCGAGCGAGGGCCGCATCATGGGCGACTACCTGCGCGCCCAGGGCATGGCCGCCGAGCGCATCCTGCAGGAGGAGCGCAGCACCAGCACCGAGCTGAACCTGCGCTACAGCCTGCCGCTGCTGCAGGCCAAGGGCCTGGACCTTGCAAGCCCCGTGGCCGTGGTCACCAGCGACTTCCACACCGTGCGCGCCCAGCGCATCGCCCGCAGGATCGGCTATACGCAATCCGTGGTGGCAGCAGCCCCCACGCCGCTCTACCTGCGCTACAACGCCTGGCTGCGCGAGTACTTCGCTACCGCCAGCAGCTGGATCCTCGGTGAAGTCTGAAACCGTTCCCTTGTTCTTGAAAGATCTGCCATGAATACCGCCGTCTCCCGCCCCTTCAAAGTCCTGGGCATCCAGCAGGTCGCCATCGGCGGCACCGACAAGGCGCGCATGAAGACCCTGTGGGTGGACATGCTGGGCCTCACGCAGACAGGCACCTTTCAAAGCGAGCGCGAGAACGTGGACGAGGACATCCTGGCCATGGGGCAGGGCGCCTGGAAGGTCGAGGTGGACCTCATGCAACCGCTCGACATCGACAAGAAGCCCGCCGTGCACACCACGCCGCTCAACCACATCGGCCTGTGGATCGACGACCTGCCCCGGGCTGTCGAATGGCTCACTGCCAAGGGCGTGCGCTTTGCGCCGGGCGGCATCCGCAAAGGCGCGGCGGGCTACGACATCACCTTTTTGCACCCCAAGAGCAACGACGAGTTCCCGATCGCGGGAGAGGGCGTGCTGATCGAGCTGGTGCAGGCCCCGGCCGACGTGATCGCCGCGCTGGGCTGATCCTGCCGCAGCCCCTGGCCGTCACGCACCGAAGCTTGCGCCTGGGGACTGCGGCGGCGTGCGCCATCCGCCAACAAGCGCTGCAGGAGTTGCCCGGGCGTTGAGCTCGCAGAATGCCGTGCATGACCTGGCGAGTCATGGATTCGTAAGTCCACCGGGGATACAACGGGAGCCTTCGTGCTTTCCTGGAGTCGTGTCCCCATGCGTATCCTCACCGCCCTGGCCTTGCTCGCCGTGGGCATCATCCACCTGATCCCCTTGTCGGGCGTGCTCGGGCCGGAGCACCTGGTCCGCCTGTACGGGGCCGCACCGTCCGACCCCAGTGCGCTGATCCTCATGCGCCACCGCGCCGTGCTGTTCGGCATCGTGGGGGGCGTGTGCGTGCTGGCCGCGTTCAAACCCGATCTGCAATGGCTGGCGCTGGTCCTGGGGGGCTTCAGCGTGGTCTCCTTCCTCTGGCTGGCCTGGTCCACCGGCGGGTTCAACGCCCACCTGCAGCGCGTGGTCGTGGCCGATATGCTGGCTTTGCTCTGCCTGGCGGCTGGTGCAGGCGCTCTGATGCTGGCCGAACGTGTGCCAGGAACGCGCTAACTTGCACTAACGTCGAGGCACGCAGCGTGCCCTGCCATGTATGTTGGATGCCGAAGCTGAAAATAGGCGGCATGTTCTGACAACGGATTTCTGAGTGCTTTCAATATGCGGTCTACTTCTGCCAATTTCTGGCTTCACCGCTCTTCACGCATGGGTAAATAAGCGAAGTTGTTCACGAGAATTTAGTGGCACTTTTTGTGACCAATGAGGGTGTATTTGAACCAAAACTCCTTCAAAATCATGGTGATAGCAACATGAGAATTCACCCCCACAGGTACAGGGGTGGCGTCTTGTGTGGCACCTGATCCGCTTGATGAAAGGACCGAACCCATGGTGAACACCGCACTTTCCGCCCCCCAGCCGATCCAGCTGCACCGCCCCGTCTCCGCACCGGTGGTGCGTGGCGAATGGACAGTCGCGGCCATCCAGACGCTGCTCGACAAACCCTTGATGGACTTGCTGTTCGAGGCCCAGACCGTGCACCGCGCGCACTGGCCCCAGGGCGACATCGAGCTGGCCACGCTACTGTCGGTCAAGACCGGCGGTTGCCCTGAAAACTGTGGCTACTGCCCGCAGGCGGCCGAGTTCGACACCGGCGTGAAGGCCGAGAAGCTGATGGCGGTTGACGAAGTGCTGCGCGCCGCCCAGGCCGCCAAGGATGCGGGCGCCACGCGCTTTTGCATGGGGGCCGCCTGGCGTGCGCCCAAGGACCGCGACATCGAAAAAGTCAGCGAGCTGATCGGCGCCGTCAAGGGCCTGGGCCTGCAGACCTGCGCCACCCTGGGCATGCTCGAATCGCACCAGGCCCTGGCGCTCAAGGATGCAGGGCTGGACTACTACAACCACAACCTCGATACCGCCCCCGAGTACTACACCGACGTGGTCAGCACCCGCGCCTACCAGGACCGGCTCGACACCCTGCAGCACGTGCGCAGCGCCGGCATCAGCGTGTGCTGCGGTGGCATCGTGGGCATGGGCGAGGCGCCCGTTCACCGCGCCGGGCTCATTGCCCAGCTGGCCAACCTCGACCCCTACCCCGAGTCCGTGCCCATCAACAGCCTGGTGCGCGTGCCCGGCACGCCGCTGGCCGACAGCGAGCCCATCGACCCGCTCGATTTCGTGCGCATGATCGCCGTGGCCCGCATCACCATGCCCCGCGCCCGCGTGCGCCTGTCGGCAGGGCGCCAGCAGATGGGTGAGGCGGTGCAGGCCCTGTGCTTCCTGGCCGGGGCCAATTCGATCTTTTATGGCGACAAGCTGCTGGTGACGGGCAACCCGGACGTGGAGGCCGACGAGCAGTTGCTGCGCAAGCTGGGCCTCAACGCTACCGGCCAGGCGTGCCGCACGCCTTCCTGACCTTACCCGTTCAACCGCCGCGCAGCCCCTGCAGTTCGGCCCGCAAGCGCTCCACCTCCGCCTGCAACCGGCTGTTCTCGTGCATCTGGTCAAAATCCTTCTGCAACTGCTTGCGGTGCTCCACGTAGTACATGAGGTTGCTGACCCGCAGGCGCAGCAGCTCGGGCTCGATGGGCTTGAAGACGTAGTCGATGGCGCCCAGGCTCAGACCCTGGTGGCGTGAGGCCTCGTCCGTCATCGCGGTCACGAAGATGATGGGGGTGCATTCCGAGGCGTGGTGTTCGCGCAGGCGGCGCGCCACCTCGAAGCCGTCCATGCCGGGCATCATCACGTCGAGCAGGATCAGGTCCGGCGGCGCATCGGATTGGCAGATGGCCAGGGCCTTCTCGCCGTTGTGCGCGATCTTGACCTTGAAGCGGTCGCGGAACAGGCCGGCGATCAGCTGCAGGTTGTCAGGCGTGTCGTCCACCACCAGGATGGTCGCGCGCTCGGGTTCGGTGGAAGGTTCGGGGGCGGGCTCCAGGGCAGGCGGGGGCGCCAGCGCGGAGACCAGGGATTGGGCGTCGCGCTGCATCACGCGCTGCATGCGTTCGATGAGCCGACGCACCGTGAAGGGCTTGACCAGCAGGTCGCCGATGCCCAGGCG
The DNA here is from genome assembly GCF_034519795.1 of Acidovorax sp. Classification (GTDB taxonomy): domain Bacteria; phylum Pseudomonadota; class Gammaproteobacteria; order Burkholderiales; family Burkholderiaceae_C; genus Acidovorax. Next base: position 260,163 of record NZ_JAXHOB010000012.1, on the reverse strand, counting down.
GATCGCCCGGGCCGCCGAGTCGCGGTCCAGCCCGCCCGACATCAGGATGAAGGGCAGACCCGCCAGCTTGGGGTCGGCGCGCATGGATTCGAGCACGGTGAGGCCGTCCATGCCCTGCATGTCCAGGTCGCAGATCACCACATGCACGGGTTCGGCACGCAGCATCTGCAGGGCGCGTGTGCCGTCGCGGGCCTGCAGCACCTGGCCGAAGCCGAAGGTCTGCAGCTGGCTGGCCAGGGCCTGGCGCATGGCGCTGGCGCCTTCGGCCAGCAGCACGGTGGTCTTGGAAGGGTGCATGTCTCAGGATGGGGCGTCTTGTGCGGTCAGTTCGATGCGCTCGGCGGGCAGGTCGGTGGCCATGCGGTCCACCTGGGCGGTCAGCGCGTGCTCTCCATCGGCAAAGCGCTGGGCGATGTTGCGGAATTCCTCGGACAGCGCCAGGAAGGCGTCCACCATGTCGGGATCGAAATGGCTGCCGCGGCCGTCGCGGATGATTTCCACGGCCACCTCGTGGGGAAACGCCTCCTTGTAGACGCGCACGGAGATCAGCGCGTCGTACACATCGGCCACGGCCATCAGCCGCGCGGACAACGGGATGGTGTTGCCCACCAGCCCCTCGGGGTAGCCCGAGCCATCCCACTTTTCCTGGTGGCTGTAGGCGATCTCCTTGGCGTAGCGGAAGAACGGGTTGGTCTGCGAAGCCTCGCGCTCCGCCGCCACGATGGCGTCGCGCCCCAGCGTGGTGTGGGTCTTCATGACCTCGAACTCTTCGGGCGTGAGCTTGCCCGGCTTGAGCAGGATGCGGTCCGGGATGCCCACCTTGCCGATGTCGTGCAGCGGCGCCGACTTGAAGATCATCTCGATCGCCGCCTCGGTGAGCTCCTCGCTGAAGCGCGGATGGTGCTGCAGCTTGCGCGCCAGCACTTCCACGTAGTGCTGGGTGCGGCGGATGTGGTTGCCGGTCTCGTTGTCGCGCGTTTCCGCCAGCGAGGCCATGGCGCGGATGGTGCCGTCCTGCAGCTCCACCACTTCACGCGTGCGCCGGGCCACTTCGTCCTCCAGGTACTGGTTCTGGCGGGCCAGCAGGTCACGGGCGCGCTTGAGCAGCAGGTGGTTGCGCACCCGCGCCAGGGTGATGGCGGGGTTGATGGGCTTGGTGATGTAGTCCACCGCACCGAGCTCCAGGCCCACGGTCTCGTCGTCCGATGCGCTCATGGCCGTGAGGAAGATGACCGGGATGTCCTCGGTGTCGGGGTTGAACTGCAGGCGGCGCAGCACCTCGTAGCCGTCCATCTCGGGCATCATGATGTCCAGCAGGATCAGGTCGGGTTTGCCGTCGCCCGCCACGATCTGCAGGGCCCGCTCGCCGCTGTTGGCCAGCTTGACCTTGTAGTCGGGGCGCAGCAGGCCGCTCATCACCGACAGGTTGTCGGGCATGTCGTCCACCACCAGCACCGTGCATTTGCCGCTCGTTTCCATGGGATTGCTCATGATGTGGGTCCTCCTTGTATCGCGGGGCCGGGCAGGGGGGCTGCACGCAGCAGCGCCAGTGCGTCGGTGAAGATGTAGCTGTCCAGCGCGCGCTTCATCTCGCCGTAGACGGGGCCGAGCAGCGCCTTGAGGGCGGGGCCCGAGTCCTTGAACAGTTCCACGGCGTCCGAATCGTCGTCCGCCAGCAGCGCCTCCAGGCGCGCGAGCAATTGCTGCGCCTCTGCGGCGTCCACCGGTGCCTGCTGGGCCGTGGCCTCCTCTGTGGGCAGTGCGCTGCGCAACGCGGCCACCAGGGCCTGACAGGCAGTGTCCACCGGCTCCAGCAGCGTGTTCACCACCTGGACATCGGCATCGGCCGCAATCGCGTGCTCCACCACCTCGGCCAATTGGGCCAGGGGCGCGGCGCCGATGGTGCCCGCAGTCCCCTTGAGGGTGTGCATGGCACGCAGGGCATCTTGCCGCTGGCCGGCAGCAAGGAGGGCGCTGGTGTTCTGCGCTGCGGCCGCCTGGCCGGCCACGAACTTGCGCAGCAGGCTCTCATAGGCAGCGGGCTTGCCCAGCACCCGGCGCAGGCCGGCGGCTGCGTCCAGCCCCTCGATGCGGGCCAGGGCTTCAAGGGCGAGCGCAGGCTCGTCCGCCGGCACGGACGCTGCGGGAGCCAGGGCCCCGGCACGCGCAGGCACCCACTGCAGGAGCTGCGAAAACAGCTCATCGGGGTCGATGGGCTTGGCCACGTGGCCGTTCATGCCGGCGGCCAGGCAGCTGTCGCGGTCGCCGCTCATGGCATTGGCCGTCATGGCCAGCACGGGCAGCTTGTGCCAGTCGGGGTTCTCGCGGATGTGCCGCGTGGCAGTCAGGCCATCCATCACCGGCATCTGCATGTCCATGAGCACGATGTCGTAGGCGGCGCGCTGCTGCAGCATGTCCAGCGCCACCTGGCCATTCTCGGCCACCTCCACCACCAGCCCGGCGTCGCCCAGCAGGTCGGCGCCCACCTGCTGGTTCAGGTCGTTGTCGTCCACCAGCAGCACGCGGGCACCGCGGATGGGGCCGAGGTCGGGCGCCGTGGTCCGCCGCGTTGCTGCGCGGCTTGCCAGGCCGGCATCCTGCACCCCACCCAGGGCGCGGATGGCCGTGTCGAACAGTTGGGACGGGCTGACCGGCTTGGTCAGCATCAGGGCAATGCCGGCCTTCTCCAGCTCGCGGAACACCTCTTCGCGGCCATGCGCGGTGACGATCACAGGTACCGGCGGGTGGGGCAGCAGGGCCAGTTGGGCGGCTGTCTGAAAGCCATCCAGCCCCGGCATTCTCCAGTCGAGAAACGCGATCTCGCAGGGCAGACCCGCAGCATCGGCATCGCGTGCCGCGGCAATCGCCTCCTCGCCCGAGGCGGCCGTGGTCACGGCAAAGCTCATGCTGGCCAGCAGGCCCGAGAGGATCTGGCGCGCCTGTTCGCTGTCGTCCACCACCAGCACGCGGCGCCCGCGCAGGTCGGGCTCGGGCATGAGCGGGCGCGCCGAGGGCGTGCCCAGCCCCACCCGGGCGGTGAACCAGAAGCTGCTGCCCTGCCCGGGCGTGCTGTCCACGCCCACCTCGCCGCCCATCAGGCCCGCCAGCTTCTTGGAGATGGCCAGCCCCAGCCCGGTGCCACCGTACTTGCGGGTGGTGGAGGTGTCGGCCTGCTCGAACGAGCGGAACAGCCGCGACTGCTGCTCGGGCGTGAGGCCGATGCCCGTGTCCTGCACTTCGAAGCGCAGCAGCAGGCCATCGGCATCGCGCGCCACTTCGAGCACGCGCACCACAATCTCGCCGGTGTCGGTGAACTTTACGGCATTGTTGCCATAGTTCACGAGGATCTGGCCCAGTCGCAGCGGGTCGCCCAGCAGGTCGTCAGGCAGGGCCGGGTCCACGTCGAACATCAGCTCCAGGCCCTTGGCCGAGCATTTGTCGCCGATCAGGTTGGCCACGTTGTCCAGCACGCCGCGCAGGCCGAAATCGACGGTTTCCACTTCCAGCTTGCCGGCCTCGATCTTGCTGAAATCGAGGATGTCGTTGATCAGGCCCAAGAGGTGCTGGCCCGAGCGCTGGATCTTCTCGACATAGTCGCGCTGGCGCGGCGAGAGGTCGGTGGTGAGCGCCAGGTGGCTCATGCCGATCACGGCGTTCATGGGGGTGCGGATCTCGTGGCTCATGTTGGCCAGAAAGTCCGACTTCATCTGCGAGGCATCTTCGGCGCGGGCGCGGGCCACCTCCAGCTCTTCCTCATGCTCGCGCAGGGTGGCGTTGGCCTGTTCCAGTTCCTCGGTGCGCTGCACCACCCGGGCTTCGAGCACCTCTTCGCTGCGCTTCAAGGCCTCCACCAGCTCGGCCTGCGCGGCCATGGCCAGCGACTTGGCCTTTTCGCGCTTGAGGAACTGCCGCCCCATGGCCACGGCCAGCAAAAAGGTGAGCAGCGCCTGGAAGGCCGTGAGGCCCGTGGTCAAAAGGGTCTGGTGCTGCACTTCGGCGTTGCGCTGGTCGCCCAGCAGCGCGGAAATGCGCGAGGCATTGAGCGACAGCTCCTGCACCGTCGCGCGCAGATCCACCAGGCGCTCGCGCAGCATCCGCATGTTGGTCTGGCTGGTGCGCACGTCGGCAGCCAGGCCAAAATAGCTGTCGCCGGCCTGGACGAACTGCTGCAGCTCTGCCAGGGCCTTGGCATAGATCGGCTCGTGCTGCATGAGGGTGCGCGCGGTGCCGCTCTCCAGCGCGCTGAAGCGGCTCAGGAACAGGTCGTAGCGCAGCTGCAGCGCGTCCATCGAGGTGCTTTCGGGGTCGAACTCGTACTGGTGCAGCGCGTGGTCCAGCCGCTCATGCTCCACATTGAGCTGCAGGAAGGACCACAGGGCGTTCACGTCGCCGCGGCGCATCACGGCTTCGACGCTGCGGTACTGGTGGTACTGGACGGCCGCAATCGACACGTAGACCACCACCAGGCTGGCGATGATCAGGGGCAGGAGGTGCTTGCTGCGCAGCATGGGGACCCCACTAGTGTGCTGTCCGGCGTGCTGTCCGGCAAATAGATGACCGCGATAAAACCGATGGATTTCGCGCCAGGGCAAGGCGCAAACCGCATCGATAGCCGCAGCTATCGAGAGGATTTGCAACGCAGCCCTGGTGTGAAAGATGCGGTTTTATGGGCATTTATTTGCCGGACAGCACACTATCTGATCTGCAGGGTGCTGAGCTGCCAGGCAGAACGGTTGTAGTACAGCTCGGTGCGCAATTCGGCCTTGGTATCGAAGGGGAAGATGATGAACAGCGGGCCCTTCTCCCGGATCGGCATGGGGCGGTCGTTCATGAGCCGGGCCACGATCACGTCGTGGCGCGAGGCATCGTCGAACGGTATCTCGGTCTTGTAGTCGTTGAGCGCCACCGCCGTGATCTTGCTGCCCTTGGCGCCTGCAGCCGCGAGCACGTCGCGCAGCAGCGGCCCGGTGAAGGTGACGGGTTTGGGGTACCAGGGGGTCTGGGTGGTGAAGCTCTTCTGGGGCAGCTTTTCGAGCATCTTCATGTCGAACTGGGCCTTGTCCCCCTGGTTGGTCTTGCTGACGCCGCCCTGGACGGTCAGCACCACAGGCCCTGCGGGCTTCTCCAGCGTCTGCGCCTGGGCTTGAAAAAGCGTGCACGCCGCCACCAGAACGCCTGCTGCCAGGCGTGACAACGGGCCAGTGGCCCCCTTCGCATCGGTCATGGTGTTCCCCCTCGCCAGCCTTTGCGGCCGTTTCTATGTGGAGTTATAACAGCCGGCGCAGATTCTTGCATCCACGAAATGACCATATCGTGCCGGATGGAGGGCTGCGCCAACCGTGGGCAGGGAAGGGGGTGGGTCTTGCCTGGGAGCAATGCGGGCCCGCTGTTGTCCGGCCGGCAGGAGGTGGGGGTGCTTTCCGTCAGCCGCCGGCCACGGCACCCTGTGCCCGCAGGTCGGCCACCTGGGCATCGGAGTAGCCCAGCTCCTGCAGCAGCGCGGCCGTGTGCTCGCCCGCGCGCGGCGGCTGCAGGCGCACCCCGGGGCGCATGCCGCCCAGCGTGAGGGGCAGCAGCGGCACCTGGGATTCGGTGCCGTTGTTCAGGCGGATGGGTGCCAGGCCCCCGCTTTGGTTGAGGTGCGGGTCGTCGAACAGCTCCTCGGGCTTGGTGATCGGGGCGAATGGCAGTTCGTTCGCCTCGAAGATGGCCGCCAGTTCACCTGCGCTGCGCTGTGCCAGGTGCGAGCGCAACTGGGGCATCAGCCAGTCACGCGCCTGCACGCGGTCGTTGTTGGTTTTCAGGCGCGGGTCGGCCAGCAGTTCGGCAATGTCCAGCGCTTCGCAGAAGATGGCCCACTGCTTGTCGCTCACGGCGGCCAGGAAGATCTGCTCGCCATTCTTCACCGTGAACACGTCGTAGATGGCCCAGGCAGAGATGCGGCTGGGCATGGGCTTGGCCGCCTTGCCGGTGCTGGCGAACTGCATCATGTGCTGGGCCACCAGGAAGACGTTGTTCTCGAACAGCGCCGACTGCACCTCCGAGCCCTCGCCGGTCAACTCGCGCTGGCGCAGCGCCGCCATGGCGCCGATGGCCCCGAACATGCCGCCCATGATGTCGTTGACGCTGGTACCCGCGCGCAGCGGGTCGCCCGGGCGTCCGGTCATGTAGGCCAGGCCGCCCATCATCTGCACCACCTCGTCCAGGGCCGTGCGCTGCTCGTAGGGGCCGGGCAGAAAGCCTTTGTGGCTCACATAGATCAGGCGCGGGTTGAGCTTGCGCAGCGAGGCGTAGTCCAGCCCCAGCTTGGCCATGGTGCCGGGCTTGAAGTTCTCGCTCACGATATCGGCCGTGGCGATCAGGCGCAGCGCGGCCTCGATGCCCTCGGGTTTCTTGAGGTCAAGCGCAATGCTCTTCTTGTTGCGGTTGAAGGTGGGGAAGAACCCCGCGCCCGAGCCCAGCAGGTGGCGCGTGCTGTCGCCCTCGATGGGCTCGACCTTGATCACCTCGGCGCCCAGGTCGGCCAGCACCATGCCGCAAGTGGGGCCCATGACCATGTGGGTGAACTCCACCACGCGGATGCCGGCGTAGGGCAGGGGCTTGTCGTTCTGGCCGGCCTCAGACATGGCGGGCTCCCTGTTGCACGAAGCCCTTGGGCAGTCCGGCCTCGGGCGTCATGCCGTACACGGGCTCCCGGGGCAGGCCTGCCACCAGCGGGGCGCGCGCCTGCATCAGCCGCTGCAGGTCGATGCCGGTGGTGATGCCGCTGGCCTCGAACATGAACACCAGGTCCTCCGTGACCACGTTGCCCGAGGCACCGGGCGCATAGGGGCAGCCACCCAGGCCGCCCAGCGAGGCATCGAAGGTGCGCACGCCTTCCTCGTACGCCGCCAGGCAGTTGGCCAGGCCCAGGCCGCGCGTGTTGTGCATGTGCACCGCGCCGGCCTTGTCGCCCAACTCGGCACGAAGGCGCCTGAAAAGCCGGCGCACCTGGGCCGGGTTGGCATAGCCCACGGTGTCGGACAGGCCCGACTCGTCGGCACCGGCCTCGACGCACTGGGCCGCCAGCCAGATCACCTCGTCCTCGGGCACCAGGCCCTGCAGAGTGCAGCCGAAGGCGGTGGAAATGCCGGCCTCCAGCTTCACATGCGGGGCGATGTCGCGGCGCAGGTCCGAGATGGCGCGCACCTCCTCGACCATCTCCTCGCGCGTCTTGCGCACATTGGCCAGCGAATGGGCGGCGCTGGCGGACACCGGCATGGTGAGCTTGTGCACCCCCGCGTCCAGCGCCGCCTGCGCGCCCTTGCGGTTGGGCACCAGGGCCATCACCGTGAGGCCGGGCAGGGTGATGGCGTGGCGCACCACCTCGGCCGCGTCGGCCATCTGCGGCAGCAGCCGGGCGGGCACAAAGGACGCCACCTCGATCTCGCGCACGCCGGCGGCGTAGAGCGCATCGATCCAGCGCAGCTTGTCGGCCGTGGCCATGGTCGCCTTCACGGACTGCAGGCCATCGCGCGGGCCGACCTCGCTGATCAGAACATCGAAAGCATGGGGCACCGGGGTCTCCTGTAGTGTTCTATAAGAAAGAACTTCAATCTGTCTCATGAAATTATGGAGTTCCTCAAAGAGAGGGTCAAGCATTGGCCCGCCAATAAAAAAAGCCGTTCTGCATAACAGAACGGCTTTGATGGCAGTCGACCCGTGACGGGTAAGGGCGCTACGCAGCGAGTGCCGCCGGCTTGCGCTTGCGTGTGGCCTTGGCGGGTGCCGCAGCGGCCGGCATGCCGATCAGTTGCTCCACCAGCAGGCGCACATGGCCCTGCATGGCCGGTATGGCCTTGGCGTCGCCGGCCATGTGCCGCAGCAGGCATTGCTGGAACACGCCATCGAACATGGCGTAGGTGAGGTCGATGGGCGCGCGCACCGGCAGGCCCGCCAGTTCGGACATGCGCGTGAGCACGCGCCAGACCATGTTGGCCAGGCTCTTGTCGATGGCCTCCACGTCGGCGCGCAGGGCGTCCTCGAACAGCGACTGCGAACGGATGTCGTACCAGAGCCGGTGCATGGGCGCCTCGGTGCGCACCGTCTCGCCCAGCACCGCCACGAAGCCATCGACCAGATCGCCGAAGGTGGTGGAATTGTTCGTCACCTCGTCATAGCGCGTCACGCAGCGCGCCTTGTACTGGCGCACGCTGCACAGGATGAGGTCGAGCTTGTCGGTGAAGTAGTAGTGCAGCACGCCGTGCGAGAAGGCGGAGTTCTGTGCGATCTCGCGCAGGCTGGTGCGGGCATAGCCCAGTTCGGCCAGCGTCTGCAGCGCGGCCTCGCCCAGTTCGGCGCGGCGTTCGGCGTATTTGTCACGGCGGGGGGCTCTTTCCATCGCGCCATTGTAGGGACGCCGCAAGCCGATGCCCATGTCTTTTCATGCATGGGCTATGGCAGGTCGATTGAATTTATGACAACTGTCAAGAAAATATCTTGACAGTTGTCAAGTTGATTCCCAGAATCAATCCCGTTCCTCGAAGAACACGATCAGTGCATCAGCGATCGATACCTATCCATCAGGAGACAAAGACATGACGAAGTTCGATTTGACCGGCCGCAAGGCCCTGGTCACCGGTGGCGCGCGCGGCCTCGGTGAAGGCATGGCCCAGGCACTCGCTGCCGCCGGGGCCTCGGTGATGATTGGCGACGTGCTCACCTCGCAGGGCCAGGAGGCGGCGGGCAAGCTGCCGGTGACCGGCGGGGCCAAGGCCGGCTTCGTGAAGCTCGACGTGACGCAGGAGGCCGACTGGGCCGCCGCCGTGCTGGCCACGGTCGACACGCTGGGCGGCTTCGACATCCTGATCAACAACGCCGGCATCGAGGTCACGGCCCTGGTGACCGAGATCGAGCCCGACGCCCTGCGCCGCATGCTCGACGTGAACATCGTCGGCACGGCGCTGGGCCTCAAGCACGCCTTCCGCGCCATGCGCCCGGGCGGCGGCGCCGGCAAGGGCGGGGCGGTGGTCAACATCTCCTCGGTCGCGGCCACCATTGCCTTCCCGGCAATCGCCGGCTACTCGGCCACCAAGTCGGCCGTGGACCGGCTCACGCGCGTGGCCGCCATGGAGTCGGGAAAGCTCGGTTACGGCGTGCGCGTGAACTGCATCTACCCCGGCCTGGTGCCCACCGAGATGGGCATGAAGCTGGCCGCCGACGTGGTGGCCGCCGGCCTGTTCGCGTCGCCCGAGGCGGCCGTGGGCGCCATCATCGAGCAGACGCCCTCGGGCCGCCTGGGCGAGGTGGCCGACATGGCCGATGCCGTGGTCTTCCTGTGCTCCGATGCCGCGCGCTTCATCACCGGCGCCGGCTTGCCGGTCGATGGCGGCATGGGCATGTGAACACAACACCAGGAGACAAGAACATGGCCAACAACACCAAGAAACCCGTCGTGGTCTACGGCGCCTCCGGCTACACCGGCCGACTGGTCTGCGAGTACCTGCGCGAGTACAACATCCCCTTCATCGCGGCCGGCCGCAGCAAGGACAAGCTCGACGAAGCCATGCAATCGCATGTGCCTGGCATCGAAACCGCCAGCTACGAGGTGGTCGAGGTCGCGCATACGCGGGAGGCACTTACGGCGCTGTTCGACGGCGCCTCGGTCGTGCTCAACACCGTGGGGCCGTTCGCCAGGTTCGGCCACGAGGTGGTGCAGGCCTGCCTGGCCGCGAAATGCCACTACACCGACACCACGGGCGAGCAGGACTGGCTGATCACGCTGGAGGCCGAGTACGGCGCACAGTTCGCCGCCGCCGGCCTGCTGCTGTCGCCGGGCCTGGCGCAGATGTACACCACCGGCGAGATCGCGGCCCAGCTGTGCCTGGAGACCCCGGGCCTCGACACCCTGGACATCGCGGTGTTCTGGGGCGGCAGCCCCACGGTGGCCTCCACCCAGACCATTCTGGTCAACGCCGCCACGTCCAAGGCCTATTACCTGGAGCAGAACCAGTATGTGGAATGGCAGCCCGACGCCGGCCTGTACAGCCTGGCCATCCCCGGCCAGCACGAGGCGGCGCTGGCGCTGCCCTGGGGCGGCACCTCGCACCCCGTGTGGTTCAAGAAGGACCCGCGCGTGGCCAACGTCAAGGTGCTGGGCGGCGTGTTCAACAAACCGCTGATGCTGGGCGTGCCGCAGATCGTGGCCGCCGCGCTCAAGGCCACCGAGGGCATGAACGACGACGACCGCTACGCCGCCCTGGCGCAGACAGCTGCCGCCGTCATGGGCTCCATGCCGCCGCGCGAGAACCCACGCATCAACAAGTCGGTGGATTCGGTGCACGCCTCGGGGCCGCTGGCGCGCGCGCACTGCGTGATCTTCGGCAACTGCAACTACAAGCAGACCGGGCTGATGCAGGCCTTTGCCGCCGCCTCGCTGCTGCAGCAGGCGCCGCGCCGTGTGGGCTTTGCCTCGGGCTGCCAGGCCTTCGGCCACCACGAACTGCTGGGCGCGCTGCGCAGCTTCGGCCTGGTGCAGCCGCCGGTGCTCACGGTGCAGCGCTGAGCGGGCCCCGCCATGCGCCTGATCGACTACCTCGACAAGGGGGCCATGCTGGGCGAGGGGTCGCCGTGCCTGACCATGGGCACGGCCGACCTCTCTTACGGCGAGGTGCAGCGCACCAGCCACCGCGTGGCGCGGGCGCTGCAGCGCTCGGGCATTGCGCCGGGCGACAAGGTGGCGGTGCTCTCCAGCAACGACGCCCTGGCCTTTGCCTGCGTGTTCGGCATCTCGCGCGCCGCCGCCGTGTGGTGCCCGGTGAACCCGCGCAACGAGGCGTCCGAGAACCGCTTTGTGCTCGACGCCTTCGACTGCAGTTGCCTGATCTTCCACAGCGCCTATGCGCCGATGGTCGAGCAGATGCGCGCGCAACTGCCCAAGGTGCGCCAGTTCGTCTGCCTGGATGCCGCATTGGAGTGGGCACCGTCCTGGGCGCAGTGGGTGGAAGGCGTGGGCGACGAGCCCATCCCCATCGCCCCCGTGGACGACCTGGCCATGATCGCCGGCACCGGCGGCACCACGGGCCAGCCCAAGGGCGTCATGCTCTCGGGCCGCAACCTGGAGACCATGTCGGCCCTGACCCTGATGGGCTATCCGTTCGAGGGCCGCCCGGTCTACCTGGCCCTGGCACCGCTGACCCACGCGGCCGGGGTGCTGTGTCTGCCGGTGATGGCCCTGGGCGGGCGCGTGGTCATCATGCCCAAGCCCGACCTGGGCGACTTCCTCGCATTGATCGAGCGGCATCGGGTGACGCACACCTTTCTGCCGCCCACGCTGATCTACATGCTGCTGCAGCACGAGAAGCTGGCCAGCACGCGGCTCGATTCGCTGCAGTGCTTCTGGTATGGCGCGGCGCCGATTGCGGCGGCCCGGCTCGAAGAAGCGCTCACGGCCATCGGCCCGGTGATGGCCCAGCTCTTCGGCCAGACCGAGGCGCCCATGATGATCTCCATGATGGCGCCGCGCGAGCATTTCCACGCGGACGGCTCGGTGGCGCGTGAGCGCCTGTCCAGCGCCGGCCGGCCCGGCCCGCTGGTGCAGGTGGCGACCATGGATGCCGACGGCAAGCTGCTTGCCGCAGGCGAGACCGGCGAGATCGTGGTGCGCAGCTCGCTGGTGATGATGGGCTACTACAAGGATGCAAAGGCCTCTGCCGAAGCGGGCAAGGGCGGCTGGCACCACACGGGCGACATCGGCCGGGTGGATGCGGATGGCTACCTGTTCATCGTCGACCGCGCCAAGGACATGATCATCACCGGCGGCTTCAACGTCTACTCGGTCGAGGTCGAGCAGGCGCTGATGCAGCACCCCGACGTGCAGGACAGCGCCGTCATCGGCCTGCCCGACGACAAGTGGGGCGAGAAGGTGGTGGCCGTGCTGCAGCTGCGCCCGGGCCGCACCGTGCAGCCCGACGAGCTGATTGCCTTCGCCAAGGCGCGCATCGGCAGCGTGAAGGCCCCCAAGCACGTCGAGATCTGGCCCGATCTGCCGCGCTCCAAGGTGGGCAAGGTGATGAAGAAGGACATCCGCGCCACGCTGCTGGCGCGGCCAGCGCTTACCTGAGGGACGCCAACATGTCACACAAGGCATTCATCGCGGGCGTGGGCATGGTCCCGTTCGCCAAACCGGGCGCCAACGAACCCTATCCCGTGATGGCGGGGCGGGCCGGTCGACTCGCGCTGGAAGACGCGGGCATCGCCTACGGCGCCATCGAGCAGGCCTATGTGGGCTACGTCTACGGCGATTCCACCAGCGGCCAGAAGGCCGTTTATGGCCTGGGCATGACCGGCATACCGGTCTTCAACGTCAACAACAACTGCTCGACCGGCTCCACGGCGCTGTTCCTGGCGCGCCAGGCCATAGCGAGCGGCGCTGCCGACTGCGTGCTGGCATTGGGCTTCGAGCAGATGAGCCCGGGCGCCCTCGGCACCGTGTTCAATGACCGGCCCAGCCCCTTCGAGGACTTCGACCGCGAGGCTGCAGAACTGGTCGGCATGCCCGAGTTGCCCCTGGCGCTGCGCTATTTTGGCGGGGCAGGGCAGAGCCACATGCACCAATACGGCACGCCGCTCGAAGCCTTTGCCAAGGTGCGCGCCAAGGCCAGCCGCCACGCCGCGCGCAACCCGCTGGCCCTGCTGCGCAAGGAGCTGTCGGTCGAGGACGTGATGAATGCGCCCATGCTCTGGCCCGGCGTGCTCACCCGGCTCATGGCCTGCCCGCCGACCTGTGGCGCAGCGGCGGCAGTGCTGGTGTCCGAAGGCTTTGCCAAGCGCCATGGCCTGCGCACCGATGTGTTCATCGCCGCCCAGGCCATGACCACCGACCGGCCCGATACCTTCGATAGCCACGACATGATGAAACTGGTGGGCTACGGCATGTCGGCAGCGGCGGCGCACCAGGTCTACGAGCAGGCCGGCATCGGCCCCGAGGACCTGGACGTGGTGGAGCTGCACGATTGCTTCGCGCAGAACGAGCTCATCAGCTACGAGGCTTTGGGACTGTGCCCACCGGGTGGCGCGGCCGCCTTCATCGACGCGGGCGACAACACCTATGGCGGCAAGGTGGTCACCAACCCCTCGGGCGGCCTGCTCTCCAAGGGCCACCCGCTCGGGGCCACCGGGCTGGCCCAGTGCTACGAACTCACGCACCAGCTGCGCGGCACGGCCGAGGACCGCCAGGTGCCCGGCGCACGCACCGCGCTGCAGCACAACCTGGGCCTGGGCGGGGCCTGCGTGGTCACGCTGTACCAGTCCGCCTGAAGTCGATCAGGCTGTAGCCGCTGCTTTGCCCCGGGGCCTCGGGGCTGCGGCCGGCTTCGCGCAGTCGGCGCAGCGGCCGTACAGCGTCAATTCGTGCCGTTCCACCGTGAAGCCCTTGGGCGCCAGGTCACGCAGGTCGCCGGGGCAGTCGTGCACGTCGAACACCCGTGAGCACACCGTGCACTGGAAGTGGTGGTGGTGCCCATGCTCGTGCTCAGCCGTTTCGTAGCGCGGGCTTTCTCCCGGCAATTGCACCGCCTGCAGCGATCCATCCTCCAGCAGGGCCTTGATGTTGCGGTAGACCGTGGCCATGCCCAGGCCCTGCACAGCTTCGCGCGCGCTCTCCAGCACTTCCTGGGGCGTGAGCGGGCGTTGGGCGTCTGCAATGGCCGCCAGGATGGCGGCGCGTTGCCGGGTGGATCGTTCCATGGAGTGGGGCCGGGTCGCTGGGCTTGTTGTCGAGAGCCAATTATCAGGGAAAGCACAGGCGCGCACGCCTTCGCCCCGCGCGGCAACTCCCCGAATCCAGGGTCGCAGCATTTTTTCTGCGCCGGGCCACAAATGATATTGATAACGCATTATCATTTGTGACTGAGGAGGTGACCCGGTCTTCCAGTGCCTGCTCATTCCGCTTGCACCGTCCGGGCCTCCCAGGGCGTTGCCCAACCCCATTTCCCCCTGACCGCCATCTCCGATGGAAGGAAGCCCCGTGCTCGAAGCCATTGGCCTGACCAAACGCTACGGCGAACAGACCGCCCTGCACCCCCTCGACCTGTGCATCCGCCCGGGCGAGATCTATTGCCTGCTGGGCGCCAATGGCGCGGGCAAGACGACCACGGTCAACCTGTTCCTGAACTTCATCGCGCCCGACGGCGGCCAGGCGCTGATCCATGGCGTGGACGTGACGCGCGAACCGGTGGCGACCAAACAGTACCTGGCCTACATCCCCGAGCAGGTCAACCTCTACGGTACGCTGACCGGGCTGGAGAACCTGCGCTACTTTGCCGCGCTGGCGCTGGGCGAGCCACCCCCGCGTACGCGCCTGCTGGAGCTGATGGCCCAGGTGGGCCTGGATGCCAGCGCCGCCGACAAGCGCGTGGCCGCGTACTCCAAGGGCATGCGCCAGAAGATCTGGATCGCCGTGGCGCTGGCCAAGGAGGCCAAGGTGCTGCTGCTGGACGAGCCCACCTCGGGCCTGGACCCGCATGCCGCGGCCGAATTCACCACCTTGCTGCAGCGCGCGAGCGAGTCGGGCGTGGCCATCCTGGCCACCACGCACGACCTGTTCCACGCCCGGCAGACGGCCACGCGCATCGGCATCATGAAGCAGGGCCGCCTGGTCGAAAGCCTGGACGGCGCACAGATCAGCGACACCGACCTGCAGGCGCTGTACCTGCAGCACATGCGGGGCACGCCATGATTGGGCTCATCGCGTTCAAGGACCTGCGCGAGCGCCTGCGCGACGGGCGGCTGTACGGGGCCGGCGGCCTGGTCGCATTGCTGCTGCTCACGGCGCTGGCCGTGGGCTATGGCCACCAGCAGGAGGCGCGTGCCGAGCAGGCTGCCGCCCAGAACTCCGACTACCAGGACTGGTTGACCCAGGGCGCGCGCCACCCGCACGACGCGGCGCACCAGGGCATGCATGCCTTCAAACCCGAGGCCGCGCTGGCCCTGCTGGACCCGGGCATCAACCCCTACATCGGCAGCACCGTGTGGCTGCAGGCGCACCGGCAAAGCGAGGTGAAGTTCCGCCCGGCGCAGGACGCCACCGGCCTGCAGCGCTTTGGCGACCTGTCGGTGGGCTGGATCCTGCAGGTGCTGGGGCCGCTCCTGGTCGTGGTGCTGGGCTTCAACGCCTTTGCGGGCGAGCGCGAGCAGGGCATGCTGCGCCAGACGCTGAGCCTGGGCGTGCCGCCGCTGCGCCTGCTGTGGGGCAAGGCACTGGCGCTGGGCATGGCGCTGGCGGTGCTGCTGGCTCCAGCCGCGCTGATCGCCGCGGTGGCCGTGGCGCTGTCCGCCGGCAGCGGCGAGCGCATGGACGCGCTACTGCGCTTTGCCGGGCTGGCGCTGGGCTATGCCCTGTACCTGGCCATCTTCGTCTTCGCCACGCTCGGCGTGTCGGCCGCATCGCGCAGTTCGCGCGTGGCCATCACCGTGCTGCTGGCGCTGTGGATCGCCAATGCCGTGGTGGCGCCGCGCGTGGTGTCCGAACTCTCGCGCGCCGTGTTCCCGAGCCCGACGCGGCTCGAATTCAACCAGGCGCTCGGTGACGACCTCAAGGCCACCTCCGACACCACCTGGATGCAGGCCTTCGGCACCACCGAGCGCTGGAGCAAGGATGTGCCCCTGAACCAATGGGGCATTGCGCTCAAGCTCGACGACCAGGCCAGCTACGCCGTGTACGACCGCCACTTCGGCCGGCTTTGGGACACATGGGAGCAGCAGCAGGGCGTGCAGGAGGCCGGCGGCCTGCTCCTGCCGCTGCTGGCCATGCGCAGCTTTTCGAGCGCCATGGCCGGCACCAACTTCGCGCACCACCGCGACTTCACCACCGCCGCCGAGCGCCACCGGCGCGTGATCCAGGACACCGTGAGCCAGGACCTGGTAGACCACGCCGATCCGCTGGGCCACCAGCACTTCGCCTACCAGGCCAGCCCCTCGCTGTGGGCACGCGTGCCGGCCTTCGCTTACCACGCGCCGCCGGTGGGCTGGGCGCTGGCGCGCAGCGGCACCAGCGCCCTGGTGCTGTGCGCCAGCCTGGCGCTGGCCGTGGCCTTTGCCTGGGCTGCCGTGGCACGGCAGCGGGCGATATAGGAGTTTCATGGTGAATACCTCCCCAATCCAACGTTTTCGCATGGTCGCGCGACAGGAGCTGCGCCTCTTGCTCAAGGAGCGCAGCCTGTGGCTGGTGGGCGGCCTGTTCCTGCTGCTTGTGGCCTATGCGCTGTTCAACGGCATGCTGCAGACCACCCAGCGCGACCGGGCCCAGGCGGCCCTGGTGGCGGCCGATGCCACGGCGCGCAGTGGCCAGCTCGCGCAGTTGGGCCGCATCATGGCGGGCGCGGAGCTGCCCACGCCCTTCGGCAACCCGGCCAACCCCGCCAACATGGCGGGCGGCCTGGGCGCGCACTACGCGGTGATGCCCAGCGCGGCGCTGGCGCCCGTGGCCCTGGGGCAGACCGACCTGTTCCCCTCGCAGTTCAAGGTCACGCACCAGAGCAAGGTCAACTTCCTGCACCACAACGACATCGAAAACCCCTGGCACCTGCAGAGCGGCCATTTCGACCTGGCGTTCGTCATCGTCTACCTGCTGCCGCTGTTGATCTTCGCGCTCAGCTACAACCTGCTGTCGGGCGAGAAGGAGGACGGCACGCTGCGCCTGCTGCTCTCGCAGCCCCTGGCGCTGCCCACGCTGGTGGCGGGCAAGATCGCCGTGCGCGCCGCCGTGCTGCTGGGTGCGGCCGTGCTGGTGCCGCTGATGGTGCTGCTCGTCGCCCGCCCGCAGGCGCTGGCGGCACCCGGTGCCACCCTGTGGTGGGCGCTGCTGGTGGGCGCCTATGCGCTCTTCTGGTTCACGGCGGTGGTGGCAGTCAACGCCTTCGGCCGGTCCTCGGCCACCAATGCCATGGTGCTCATCATCGGCTGGGTGGTGCTGGTGCTCGTGCTGCCGGTGCTGCTGAACATCGCCGTCACGCAGACCAGCCCGGCCCCCTCGCGCGCCGAGCTGGCCACGCGCACGCGGGTGGTCACGGCCCAGGCCATGTCGCAGAACGCGGCGCTGCTGGCCACCGACTATGCCCACATGGTCCAGCCCGAGGTGCTGCTGCCCAAGGAGGGCCGCCTGGCGATGAGCGGCCGCGCCATGGCCAACTACCGCATACAGCGCCAGGTGGACGAGAGGCTGCAGCCCGAACTCGAGCGCTTCGATGCGCAGCAGGCACGCCAGCAGGCCTTGGTGGCACGCTACAGCGCCATCTCGCCCGCAGCGGTGGCCTACGAGGGCATCACCGCACTCGCAGGCACGGGGCACAGCCGCAATGCCTGGTTCATGGCGCAGGTCACGGCCTACCACCAGGTGTGGAAGGACTTCTTTTTCCCCCGCATCGATGGCGGCCGGGCCCTCACTGAAGTCGATTTTCCGCAGATCCCCGCGTTCCACTGGCGCGAGGAGGAAGAGGGCACCGTACACGCGCAGGCCGCTCGGGCCGTACTGCACCTGCTGCTGCCCACGCTGGTGCTGCTGGGCATTGCCGGCTGGCGGCTGCGCCGCTACCCCATTGCATAGACCATCCCCATTCAAGAGAGGAACCAGACCATGACGATCCCCTTCGCCCGCACTGCCGTGGCGCTCGCGGTAGCCGCCGCCGCGCAAGGCGCCTGGGCCCAGCAGGCCGCCCCCGAGCGCGAACTGCCCGCCATCCATATCCAGGCCGGGCAGGACCGTGACAGCCTGCAACTCAGCAACAAGAGCTCCAGCGCCTCCCGCCTGGGCCTCACTCTGCGCGAAACCCCCGCCTCGGTGGAGATCCTCTCGCAGGACCTGATGCAGGAGCGCGGCGCGCGCACCCTGAGCGAGGCCCTGCGCAGCACCGCCGGCATGGCCGGCGGCGGGCCCCCATCGGCGCCCACCACGCTGTCGCTGCGTGGCTTCACCAACGTGCTCTACCTGTACGACGGCGTGCGCATGTCCGGCGCGGGCGTCACCAACCGGGTGGAGGACACCTGGAACTACGAGCGCATCGAGGTGCTCAAGGGCCCGGCCTCGGTGCTGCAGGGCGACAGCGCCATCGGCGGCATCGTCAACTTCCAGACCAAGCGGCCCGACCGTGGCAACCCCGGGCGCGAGGCCCTGCTGTCCTACGGCAGCTACGGGTCGACCCGTGCCGCGGTGGGTCTGGGCGGTGCGGTCGGCGAAACCGGCGCCTACCGGCTCGACTACAGCCGCAACGAGACCCGAGTGGGCACGGTTGCGCGCACCAGCGAGAAGCTCGAACACCTGACCACGGGCCTGTCATTCGACGTGGCGCGTGCCACGCGGCTCGACCTGTCGTTCGACTACGCGCGCGACGAGGGCCATGCCTACTGGGGCACGCCGCTGATCCCGGGCAACCTGGCCACGCAGCCGACCAGCGTGGTCAGCACACCCGATGGCCGGGTGGTGGACAAGCGCATTGCGCGCAACAACTACAACATTTTGGACGACCGGAACCAGTCCGAGGCCTATTGGCTGCGCGCCCGCCTCACCAGCCGCGTGACACCCGAATGGACGCTGCGCAACGAATTCACCGCCAACAAGGTGGAGCGGCTGTGGCGCAACTCGGAAAGCGCGGTGTTCACCGCCCCGGCATCCATCACGCGCGACCAGACCCTGATCGCGCACGACCAGCGCTACCTGTCCAACCGGCTCGATGCCTCCTACGAAGGGCGCCTGGCGGACATGGCCCACAGGTTCGTGGTGGGGAGCGAGGTCAGCAAGACCGATTTCGACAACACACGGCGCTTCTCCAACGGCTCGGCCAGCACCAACGCCGCCCTGCGCGTGCCGCTGTTCGATCCGGCCGTCGGGTACTTCAACGAAGACACGGCGCTGATGGCTGGCGGCGGCAACCGCACCAACTTCACGTCCGACGTGCGCAGCACCTCGGTGTTTGCCGAAGATGCCTTGAAGCTCACCCCCGCCTGGACGCTGGTCGGCGGCCTGCGCCACGACCGCGTGGACGTGGACCGCAGCGTGACCGACCTCAACCTGGGCAGCTTCGCGGCCTTCGGCACGCAGTACACGGCCAACTCGGCGCGCCTGGGCACGGTCTACGATCTGTCTGCGCAGTCCTCGGTCTATGCGCAGTACACCAACGCGACCATCCCGGTGGGTTCGCTGTTCCTGCTGTCGGCGGGCAATGCACCGTTCCCGCAGTCCCGGGGAAAGCAGTTCGAAGTGGGCTTCAAGCAGAGCCTGGCCGGCGTGGAGTGGACGGCTGCGGCCTACCATATCGAACTGGACAACGTGCTCTCGCGCGACCCGAACAACGCCAATGTGACCATCAACAACGGCAGCCAGTCCTCGCGCGGCGTGGAGCTGGCCGCCGCCTGGCGTGCCACCAAGCAGCTCACCCTGTCGGGCAACGTGGCGGCGCTCGATGCGCGTTTTGACTCGCTGATCGAGGCTGGCGGTGTGTCGCGCGTGGGCAATACCCCGCCCAATGTTCCCGAGCGCATCGTCAACCTGTTTGCCAGCTACCGCTTCAAGGAGGTGCCGCTGGACCTGCTGCTGTCCGTGAACCACACCGGCAAGATGTACACGGACAACGCCAACCAGATCCGCATCAACGGCCACACCACGGCCGACATTGCCGCCAGCTACCGCATCAAGCCAGCCTTGCTGACCTTTCGCATCCGCAACCTCACGGACAAGCTGTATGCCAACTACGCCGGGCGGGCCACCAGCCAGGTGCTGCTGGCGCCGCAGCGCACCTTCGAGCTGTCGGCAAAGGTCGATTTCTGAAGCGAGGGTGTCGGCATGGAAGGGCGGCCCATCGTCGGCAATGGATGACAGGCGGGCGGCGGTGGGCTGGCAAGAATGGTGCAATCCCCTAGGAGCAGCAGCCATGCGCATCACCCCCCTCCCCAAAGCCGAAGTCGACAAGGCCGAACGCAAGATCGACAACATCCTCGAAGACCTGGAAGAAGAGACCAACTCGGAAGTCAAGGACATCGACCTGGAGGACGTCGTCGAGACCGACCCCGCTACAGGGCAGCCCGGCGTGCACAAGACGGTGGACGTCACCGTGCAACCCAAACCACAGCGCAAATGGCTCAAGTAGGGGAGGCAGGCATGAAGAAATCCGCCGCGGAGCAGACCGCCAGAAAGCAAAAGCGCATCCAGGCCGAGCAGGATGCCAAGGATGCCTCCAAAAAGAAGGCATCGGCAAGCAAGAAGCTGGCTCCACCGAAGAAAAAGGCCGTGGCTCCGGGCCCTGGTCGCGCTGAACCAGGCACTCCGTTGCCCAAACAGCCGCTGGCCAAGCCCGGCATCGAGGCTCGAATGTCGCTGCCGCCGCGCTTCGAGGCCCCGCACTACCAGGGCAGTGGCAAGCTCGAAGGCATGTCGGCCCTCATCACCGGCGGCGACTCGGGCATCGGCAGGGCCGTGGCCGTGCTGTTCGCGCGCGAAGGGGCGGATGTGGCCATCGTCTACCTCAACGAGCACGAGGATGCGAAGCGCACCATCGAACTGGTGCAGGCGGAAGGCCGGCGCTGCATCGCGATCTCCGGCGACGTGAAAAGCGCACGCTTTTGCAACGCCGCCGTTGCCAAGACGGTCAAGGCGTTTGGCAAGCTCAACCTGCTGGTGAACAATGCGGCCTTCCAGGAGCATGCCAGCTCGCTCGAAGACCTGACCGAAGAGCGCTTCGACGAGACCTTCAGGACCAACATCTACGGCTACTTCCACATGGCCAAGGCGGCGCTGCCGCACCTCAACCGGGGCGATGCCATCATCAACACCGGTTCCGTCACAGGCCTGCGCGGCAGCAAGGAGTTGCTCGACTACTCGGCCACCAAGGGCGCCATCCACGCCTTCACCAAGGCCCTGGCGCACAACCTGGCCGACAAGGGCATCCGTGTGAATGCCGTGGCCCCCGGCCCGGTGTGGACACCGCTGAACCCGGCCGACAAGACGCCCGAGGACATTGCCGAGTTCGGCGCCAGCACCCAGATGGGGCGGCCGGCGCAGCCCGAGGAGATATCGCCGGCCTATGTGTTCCTGGCCGCGCCTTGCTGCTCAAGCTACATCACCGGCATAGTTTTGCCGATCACCGGCAATGCAGGCGACGGGGGCTAAGGTTCCGCTCAATTGCGGATGTTCGCGAACTCCACCACGCGCCTGAACTTCTGGATCTCTGCCTGCAGGAAGGGCACGAAATCCGTGCCTTCCATCATGGTCAGGCCCGCAGCTTCGAGCGTCTTGCGCAGTTCGGGCTCCTTGAGCAGTCGCTGCAGGTCCTCGCGCAGCCGGGTGGTGGTGGCGGGCGGCAGCTTGCCGGGGCCCAGGAGGCCGAACCACACCCCCGCATCCACCCCCTTGAACCGCGCATTCTCTGCCAGGGCCGGGATCTGGGGCGCCGCCGCAGAGCGCGCAAGCTTCGTCACGCCAATGGCCTTGACCTTGCCGTCCCGGATATGGGGCAGGGCGCTGGAAAGCACCATCACCGCAAAGTCCACGTCGCCGCTGTCCATGTTTGCGAGCATGGCACCGGCACCGCGCGAAGGCACATGCGCCATGCGCACACCCGATTGCTGGCGGATGGTCTCTCCCGCCAGGTGCAGCGGAGTGCCCATGCCCGACGAGGCATAGCGCATGGGAGCGGGGGCTTCGGCGGTGGCGCGCAGGAATTCGTCGATGGTGGCGACCGGCGTCTTACTGCCGGCCACCAGCACCAGGGGCTGGCTGCCGATCAGGCCGATGGGGGTGGAATCCTTGAGCGGGTTGTAGCCGTCGCGCCGGCGGCTGACCAGGTGGTTGATGCCCACCTCGGCGGGCGATCCCAGCAGCAGCGTGTGCCCGTCCGGCTCGGCCAGGGCCACCCGCGCTGCGGCCAGCGCCCCGCTGGTGCCGGGGATGTTCTCCACATGCACCGGCTGGCCCAGGCGACGCGACAGGCCGGGCGCGATGGCCCGCGCCACCAGGTCCACACTGCCGCCTGCCGGGTAGCCGACCACCAGGGTTATGGCTTTCCACGGATAGTCCTGCGCCCAGGCCGCCATGCTGGACAGGGCCAGCACATGCACTGAAACAACGGTCCGGACCTTCTTCAAAATCATCGTGTCCATGGGGTATCCCTGCGGGTGAATTGGGTTACCCATGGTTACATTCGATGCAGCGGTGCGAGGTGCCGCTTCGGCACCGGTCGGTGCCGAATGGCTCCATTGCGAGCCGCTGTCCGCAAGCGGCGATGCGGCGCGACTACGCCGCGCGCTTGACCAGCGCGGGCTGGGCGCGGTAGCGGGCGGCAAACAGCCGCTTGAGGTGGGCCACCTTGGGCAGGTCGTTGACCACGATGTAGGGGTGGCGCGGGTTCTCGGTCAGAAAATCCTGGTGGTAGGCCTCGGCCGCAAAGAAGCTCGGGCCGCTTTCCACACGCGTGGCGATGGGCTTCTTGAACACCTTGAGCGCATCGAGCTGGGCGATGTAGGCGCGCGCCACCTTCTCCTGTTCGGGGCTGGCGGCGAAGATGGCCGAGCGGTACTGCGTGCCCGTGTCCGGCCCCTGGCGGTTGAGCTGGGTCGGATCGTGCACCACCGAAAAGAAGATCTGCAGCAGCGCGCCGTAGCTCACCTGCGCGGGGTCGTAGCTGATCTCCACCGACTCGGCATGCGCCGTGCGTCCGCTGCTCACCAGGCCGTAGGTGGCCGTGGCGGCCGAGCCGCCGCTGTAGCCCGACACGGCCTTGCGCACCCCCTGGACATGCTGGAACACGCCCTGCACGCCCCAGAAGCAGCCGCCGGCGAAGATGGCCGTTTCCAGCTTGGCGCTGCCAGCGGGCACATCCTGCGCGGGCGGCGGGATCACCACGGCCTCTTCGGCGGAGTGGGCCAGGTTCTGGAACAGCAGGGCGCCGCCGGCCAGCGTAGCGCCGCCAGCCAGGAGCTGCAGCAGGCCGCGCCGGCTGGGAGATGAGGAGGTTGTTGTCATGGTGAAGCGCCTTTGTGGAGGGGGAGTGAAGTGTGATGCGGACAGGATTGGCTGCGTTCAGCCAAAGGTAAAGGCGTAGGCGTCGACAGGGGCATCCAGGAACTCGATGCTGAAGGTGCGTTCGCGCACCTCACCGCCCTGGCGCACCAGCTGGTACAGGCGCTGGTCGGTCACCGTGCCCGTGCCGTCGGCGGCCACGTCGATGCCACGCGCCTCGCCAGGGGCCTGGCCATCGAGCGTGACCTTGAAGCGCACAGGCTTGCCACCGGCGCCAGGCCCGAGCACCAGGTGCAGGTCGCGCGCCTGGAAGCGGTAGACGATGCGGCCGTTACCGCCCGCCAGCGTGGCGCGCTCGGCGCCCACCGTCCACTGGCCGGCCAGGCCCCAGGCATTGAGCGCCGGGCGGGCCGGGGCGGTGTAGGTGGTCGCCCGGTCGCGCACCGCGGGCTCGGCCGAGGCGAAGTGCTCGGCCCGCTCATAGCCCAGGTAGGTTTCGTGCGAGCGCACCGTTCCCAGGTCGGTCGGCTGGTGCACGCCCTGGGCGGCCACCTGGGCCAGGCCATCCTGGGCCGGTGCTGCGGTGCCGGCCTCGCGCAGCAGTTGCTGGATGGCGCGCTCCGACTCGGCGTAGTTGCCCTCGCCGAAATGGCGGTAGCGCATGCGGCCCTGGGCGTCGATCAGGTAGTGCGCGGGCCAGTAGCGGTTCTGGAAGGCGCGCCAGATGGCGTAGTTGTTGTCGATGGCCACGGGGTAGGCGATGGCCAGGTCGCGCACGGCCTTGGCCACGTTGGCGGCGTCGCGCTCGAAGGCGAACTCGGGCGCATGCACACCCACCACCACCAGGCCCTGGTCCTTGTACTTCTCGGCCCAGGCCTTCACATAGGGCATGGCGCGCAGGCAGTTGATGCACGAATAGGTCCAGAAGTCCACCAGCACCACCTTGCCGCGCAGGCCGGCCGTGGTGAGGGCAGGGGAGTTGAGCCACTGCACGGAACCATCGAGCGAGGGCACTTCGCCCTGGTCCGGCAAGCGCCCGGCCGCAGCGTTGCCGGCTGCCATCATGGAAGGGCCGGCCCCTTCGGCGGCGGCCGTCATCATGGCGCCGCTGCCCTGCATCATCATTGATGGGCCGCCGCTCATGGCCATGGCGCCGCCCTGGGCTTCGTTGCCCAGCCGGTCCACCAAGGCCTGTTCGATGCCGCCGGTGGATGCCGTCGACAGCCGGGCCAGGATGCCGGTGTCCAGCCCCAGTGCAATCGCAGCCACGCCGGCCAGCATCGCAGCGCCCAGGCCGCGGCGCACCCATTCGCCCACGCCCAGCGAGCGCTTGAGCGCAGCAAACACCCGGCCGCCGAGCAGCAGGGCGGCGGCCATGGACGTGGCCGCGCCGGCCGCATAGGCCAGCAGCAGCAGGCTGGTGCCCACGCTGGCACCCTGCAATGCGGCGCCGGTCAGGATCAGGCCGAGCACCGGCCCGGCGCAGGGGGCCCACAACAGGCCCGTGGCGACACCCAGCAGCAGCGATGCGCCCACGCGTGGCTTGCCGTCGCCCCGGGCTGACTGCGACAGGCGGTCACCGGCGGCAACCAGGGGGCGTGCCATGCGGTCGGCCAGGCCCGGCCACAGCAGGGCCAGGCCGAACACCGCCACCAGCACCAGCGCCGCCCAGCGGCCATACTGGTTGGCGGCCACCACCCAGCCGCCGCCCACGGCGGCGAGCGTGGCCACGGCCGCAAAGGTGAGCGCCATGCCGGCCAGCAGCGGCAGGCCGCTGCGCACGAACGGCTGGCTGGCGCGCGAGAAGACAAACGGCAGCACGGGCAGGATGCAGGGGCTGACGATGGTCAGCACCCCGCCCAGGTAGGCCAAAAGGAGGAGCAGCATGGCGCCGGTCCTCAGGCAGCGCCGGCCGCGAACGTGAGCGACAGGCCGTTGATGCAGTAGCGCAGGCCGGTGGGCTGGGGTCCGTCGTTGAACACATGGCCCAGGTGGCCGCCGCAGCGGCGGCAATGCGCCTCGGTGCGCGCCATGCCCAGGGTGCGGTCCGTGCGGGTGGCCACGGCGTTGTCCAGCGGCTTCCAGAAGCTGGGCCAGCCGGTGCCGCTGTCGAACTTGGTCTTCGATGAAAACAGCGGCAAGGCGCAGCCCGCGCAGGCAAAGGTGCCGGCGCGGTGCTCCTTGTTGAGCGGGCTGCTGCCAGGGCGCTCGGTGTTTTCGTGGCGCAGCACGGCGTATTGCGCGGGTGTGAGCTTGGCGCGCCACTGGGCGTCGGTGAAGGTTACCTCGAAGACTTCGCTGGTGGCGGCTGCTGCCGGGGCGCGGCGCGGCGAGAACCAGGCGGCCAGGGCCAGTGCGCTGGCGCTGCCGGTGAACAGGAGATGGCGGCGGGTGGTGGTCATGGGGTCCTCGGTCGGTAGATGGAACGAAGCTTAGGTTCGGCCCCATCGCCAAGTCCTCACGCAAACTTCAAAAATTCGTGATAACTCGGCAGGCCCCGATTGCGCACAATGCAGGCATCCGATTGCCGCCTGTTGCCCCTATGTCCACACCCCCCTCCAAACGCGTGCTGCTGGTCGAAGACGATGCCCATATCGCCGACCTGCTGACCATGCACCTGCGCGACGAAGGCCTGCAGGTCGTGCATTGCGCGCGGGGCGACGACGGCTTGGCGCAGCTCACGCGCGGCGGCGACTGGGACGCGCTGGTGCTGGACCTGATGCTGCCAGGGGTGGACGGCCTCGAAATCTGCCGCCGCGCCCGCGCGATGGCGCGCTACGTGCCCATCATCATCATCAGCGCGCGGGCCAGTGAGGTGCACCGCATCCTGGGCCTGGAGATCGGTGCCGACGACTACCTGCCCAAGCCGTTTTCGGTGCTGGAGCTGGTGGCGCGCGTGCGCGCCCTGCTGCGCCGGGCCGAGGCCATGGCGCAGAACGCGCGCCTGCAGGCGGGCAGCCTGTCGGTGGCAGGCCTGGCCATGGACCCGGTGGCGCGCGACGCGCGGCTCGCGGGCCAGCGGCTCGATCTGACGCCGCGCGAGTTCGACCTGCTGTACTTCTTCGCCCGCCAGCCGGGCAAGGTGTTCTCGCGCATGGACCTGCTCAATGCCGTGTGGGGCTACCAGCACGAAGGCTACGAGCACACGGTCAACACCCATATCAACCGGCTGCGCGCCAAGATCGAGGCCGACCCGGCCCAGCCGGCGCGCATCCTCACCGTATGGGGGCGCGGCTACAAGTTCGCCGGCCCCGAGGGCACGCCATGAGCCTCACCCTGACGCAGCGGTTGTCGCTGGTGTTCGCCGTGCTGCTGCTGGTGTGCAGCGGCACCTCGGCCTGGATGCAGGTGCGCTCCAACCGCATGCATGAGCTGGAGGTGGTGCAAGGCCTGTCGCGCGACCTGGCCCAGGGCATTGCGCGCGACGCCCAGCTCACCGATGCCAACGGACTCATGCCCGGCGCCGTGCGCAAGCTGTTCAGCCAGCTCATGGTGGTCAACCCGAGCGTGGAGGTGTACCTGCTAGAACCCGATGGCCGCATTGCCGGCCACGCCGCCCCCGAGGGCCGGCTGCGCCGTGACCGCATCGACCTGGCGCCCGTGCGCCGCATGATCGATGGTGCGCCGCTGCCCATCCTGGCCGACGACCCGCGCAGCACCGATGGCCGCAAGGTCTTCAGCGCTGCGCCGCTGCGCGTGCACGGGCGCGACGTGGGCTTCATCTACGTGGTGCTGCTGGGCGAGGCGCACGACCTGGTGGCGGCGCAGGGCGCCACCAATGCGGTGCTGACCACGGCGCTGTGGTCCATCGCCATGGTGGCGCTGCTGTGCCTGGCGGCGGGCCTTGTGGCCTTCACCCTGATCACGCGGCCACTGCGCCGCCTGACCGAGACCGTGCGCCATTTCGACATGACCGGTGCGCCGCCGCCCCTGCCGGCACCAGCACCGGCCCCTGCCGACAGCCGCGACGAGATCGCCGTGCTCGGCGCCGCCTACCGCCAGATGGTGGCGCGCATCGGCGAGCAATGGCAGGTGCTGAGCCGCCAGGACCAGGAGCGCCGCGAGCTCATCGCCAACGTCTCGCACGACCTGCGCACCCCGCTGTCCTCGCTGCACGGCTACCTGGAGACCCTGCTGCTCAAGGACGCCACGCTGCAGCCGGCCGAGCGCCAGCGCTACCTGGGCATCGCCCTGGACCAGAGCCGCAAGGTGGGCGCACTGGCGCAGAGCCTGTTCGAGCTGGCGCGGCTCGAATACGGTTTCGTGCAGCCAGAGGCCGAGCCCTTCGCCATGGCCGACCTGGTGCAGGACGTGTTCCAGAAGTTCGAGCTGGCAGCCCAGGAGCGCCAGGTGACCCTGCTGGCGGACATCGCGCCGCAACTGCCGCCCGTGCAAGCCGACCTGGGCCTGGTCGAGCGGGTGCTGACGAACCTGCTGGACAACGCCCTGCGCCACACGCCGCCAGGCGGTGCCGTGACCGTGGTGCTGGCGCGCGAGGGGGATGCCCTGGCCGTGCAGGTGCAGGACACCGGGCCCGGCATTGCACCCGAGCTGCGCGAAGGCTTGTTCGAACGGCCCTTTGCGCTGGGGGGATCGCGGCGCACCGGAGGCCTGGGGCTGCGCATTGCGCACCGCATCCTGGCGCTGCATGGCAGCTGCATCGCGCTGGTGGACGGGCTGGCGCCCGGCGCTGCATTCCGGTTCACCCTGCCCTGGGCCGACGTGCCCGGCAGGCATGCGCCCCCCGAGGACAAGGGCGGGGGTGGGCCGTCGCCGCCGTGCTGAGCGCGGCCTCCACGGGCGGCTCCGCCTTGTAGGACAACGCCGCAATCGACCGTTGCCCTGTAATTTTTTGCTACCGGCGAGCGCCTGCCGGGTGTAAGAATGGGCCATCCTGGCACCACAGGAACCCGGGGGGAGGCCCATTGCTGCTGCGCTCGAGCTTCGAATCGAAGGTTCTCGCTGCTTTCATCGCAGCCGCCCTGGTGGTGGCTGGCGTCACGTTCACGGGCTCGAAGCTGGCCGACGACGCCGAGGAGGCGAATGGCTGGGTGGCCCATTCCCACCAGGTGCTGGGCAACGTGGCCCATATCCGGGCCAACACCCTGCAAATCGAGCTGAGCACGCAGAGCTTTCGCATTTCCGGCGACCCCGCGCACCTCGCCGAGCGCGATGTTGCGGCCGAGGCCCGTGAGGCCATGCTGTCGCAACTGCGCCAGCTCACCGCCGACAACCCCTTGCAGCAGGAGCGCTGGACCCTGCTGCGCCAGATGGTGGACGAGCGGCTGGCCATCTCACGGCGTGTGGAAATGCTGCGCAAGACGCAGGGCCCGGAAGCCGCCAACGCCTACGTGGCCACGGCGCCCCTGCAGAAGACGCGTGACCGTATCCACGAACTGCTGCGCGGCCTGGAGTCCGAGGAGGCCACGCTGCTGCGCGAGCGCACCGAAGCGCAGTTGCGCACCCGGCGCTTGCTGTTGGCCGCCAATGGCATCGCGGTGCTGGTGCTGGCGGGGCTGCTGGCGGGCGCCTACACGCTGATCAAGGGCCAGTTGCGCGAAACCCGCCAGGCCCAGCGCGCGCTGGCGGACAGCGAAGAGGGCCTGGCCACCACCATGCAGTCGATTGGCGATGCGGTGCTGGCCACCGACATCGAAGGCCGTGTGACCCGGATGAACCCGGTGGCCGAGCAACTGACCGGCTGGACCTTCGAGATGGCGCGCGGCCTGCCCATCGACGTGGTGTTCCGCATCATCAACGAGATCACCCGCGAACCTGCGGTGGTGCCGGTGGCCCAGGTGCTGGCCACCGGGGTGGTCCATGAACTGGCCAACCACACGACGCTGATCGCCCGCGATGGCACGGAGTGCCCGATCGCGGACAGTGCCGCCCCCATCCGCACCAGTGACGGCCAGGTGACGGGCGTGGTGCTGGTGTTCCGCGATGAGACCCTGGCCCGCAAAGCCCAGCGCATGATCGTGGACGCCAACGCGCTGCTGGAGCAGCGGGTGCAGGAACGCACGGCGCAACTGCGCGCCAGCGAAGACCACCTGCACAGTGTCATCAACAACGTTCCGGCGGTGCTGGCCTATGTCGATGCGGATCAGCGCTATGTGTACGTCAACGCGCAGCACAAGGCGCTGTATGCGCCGGACCGCGATGAGGTGACCGGCCACACGGTGCGGGAGATCCTGGGCGAAGAGCGCTATGCCCACGCCGCCCCCCGGATCGAGCGGACCCTGAAGGGCGAGCGGCAAAGCTACGACTGGCAGCCTTTTGCGGGCAAGTGGCTGGCCATCGACTGCATCCCCAAGCACGGCGACGGCGGGCGCGTGCTGGGCTACTACGTGCTGGGCTCCGACATCACCGTGCGCAAGCAGGCCGAGGAGAAGGTCCAGGCACTCAACACCGCCCTCGAAGACCACGTGCTGCGGCTGGAGCACACCACCCGGGCCCTCAAGACCCTGAGCGCCGGCAACCGCACCATGCTGCGCGCCGTGGACGAGCAGGGCCTGCTCAGCGGCATGTGCGAGGCCATCGTCACCGCGGGCGGCTATGCCATGGCCGTGGTGTGGTGCCGCCCGGCAGAGGGGGCTGACGGCCTGCTGGTGCCCATGGCCGAGAGCACCGCCCCCCTGGCGCAGCCCTGGCTGCGCGCATTGAACACCCGCTGGCAGGCGGGCGACATGGGGCAGGGCGTGCTGGGGGATGCCTTGCGCTCCGGGCTGGCCTGCGTGGGCCGGGGAGGCGAGCCGCCCGGCCCCGACGGCCCGGCCTGGCTGGCCGGCATGCCGGCGGCGGCCTCGGTGCTGGCGTGCCCGCTGCGGGTGGACGGCGCGGTGATCGGCGCCCTGGCCATCTACAGCAACCGGCCGAAGATATTCGAGCCCGACGAGATCACCTTCCTCGTCGAGTCGGCTGATGACCTGGCCTTCGGCATGGCGACGCTGCGCCACCGCAGCGAGCAGGCCCGGGTGCAGGAGGCCATGCAGCAGATGCGCCGCTACGACGCCCTCACCGGGCTGCCCAACGAGGCGCAGTTCACCGAGACCCTGGTGTCCGCCATCGACGCTGGCCAGCCGTTTGCGGTGCTGCAGGCCAATGTGGAGCGGCTCAGCGAGATCAACGATGCCCTGGGTTTCTGCTACGGCGACCAGATCCTCAAGGAAGTCGGGGCCCGCCTTGTCCAGGCCGTTCCCCCTTCGGCCACGGTGGGGCGGCTGCGCGGCGACGAGTTTGCCATCCTGCTGCCGCAGTGCGATGCGCAGGCCGCAGTGGCCATGGTGCGGACCGTGGACGCCATGCTGGCCCGGCCGTTTGCGATCGCCGACATCGCGATGGAAGTCTCCGTGACAGCCGGGGTGGCCCTGTTCCCTGCGCACGGAGAAACCCCGCACGACCTGTACCGCCACATGGACACGGCAGTGCACCAGGCCAAGAAGGCCGGGCTCGGGCATCTGGTGTTCGACCCGGCGCAAAGCCACCACCGCAACCAGGCACACCATTTGCAGTTGGCCGGCGAGCTGCGGCGTGCCATTGAAAACGGCGACCTCGCGCTCTACCTGCAGCCCAAGATCGACATGGCCACAGGGCAGGTACGCGGCGCCGAGGGCCTGGTGCGCTGGCGCCATGCGCAGCGCGGCCTGCTCATGCCGGGCGAGTTCATCGGCCTGGCCGAACACACCGGGCTGATCAAGCCGCTGACCGAGTGGGTGATCGAGGCCAGCCTGCGGCTCAACCATGGCTGGGGCGCCCAGGGGGCCAGCCTGCCGATCGCCGTGAACCTGTCCGCACGCAACCTGCGCGACGAATCCCTGCTGCAGACCATCCGCCAGTTGCAGGCCACATGGCCCCTGGCACCCGGGATGCTGGAGCTGGAGATCACCGAAACCACCGTCATGGGCGAGCCCGAGCGCGCCTTGCGCGTGCTGCAGGCGCTGCGCGACCTGGGCATTGCGCTGTACATCGACGATTTCGGCACCGGCTACTCGTCGCTCAGCTACCTGCAGCAGTTGCCGGTGGAGTACATCAAGATCGACCAGTCCTTCGTCTGCGACATGTCATCGAGCAAGACCTCATCCGTCATCGTGCGCTCCACCATCGACCTGGCGCACGACCTGGGCCGCAAGGTGGTGGCAGAGGGCATCGAATCCCAGGCGCACTGGGACCAGTTGGCCGCACTGGGCTGCGATATCGGGCAGGGCTACTTTCTGGCCCGGCCCATGCCGGCGCAGGACCTGCCGGGCTGGATGGCAGGCTTCGTCGCGCCCGTGACCGGTGCGCGGCCCGAGAGCCCGTTCGTGGGTTGAGCATTTCGCTGTGTAGCCCGTGTCCTACAGCATGTTGCGGTGCACAAGAAGCGCCAGCAGCCCCCACCAAAAATAGCATCGAGCCATGGTCACCGCAGGGCAGGGCCCTGGGTTGCCGCAGTTGTGCCAATGGCGGGTCTGCGAATCTCCTTGCAGTGCGCGCCCACCCACCCTGGAGGGCCGCGCCATGACATCCCACCCATCGGAGTTTCCGCTCGGCCTGGAAGCCGCCTACAGCGCGCTGGCCCTGCGACGGCGCGCGGCGCAGGAAACCGTCATGCCGTTCACGCGGGGCCTGCGCGGACACGCCAGCACCCATGAGCAGATCACGCGCGAAGAACTGGTGCGCAGGCTCGCCGACATCAAGGGCTGTGCCTACAGCACCGAGGAGCTGCCCCAGCCCATCTGGGAGGGGCGCACCTACCTGGTCCCCAGCGATACGCTGGTGGGCGTTGCCGCTGCCCACGCCCTGGGGGTACACGGGCCCGACGACCTGTTCGGCGGTGTGGTTCCGC
This sequence comes from Acidovorax sp., assembly GCF_034519795.1. Lineage (GTDB taxonomy): Bacteria > Pseudomonadota > Gammaproteobacteria > Burkholderiales > Burkholderiaceae_C > Acidovorax. Next base: position 228,355 of record NZ_JAXHOB010000012.1, on the reverse strand, counting down.
ATGCCTTCGTGGCCACCAAGGCCATCACCCACCCCCTGGTGTCGTTCGAAGCCGCAGCGCCCGAGGGCTGGAATCCCGAGTTTTCCCGGCTGGTCAAGCGCTCGGTGCTCCCCGGCCATGCAGCATTCTCGCGCGCCGACGCGCTGCGCGCTGGCGAGGCACTGTTCGCCCTGGGGCCGCTGCGCGTCAAACCCGTGGGCGAGACGGGCGGGCGGGGGCAGACCGTCGTCACCACCCTGCAGGCCCTGGAAACCTGCCTGAACGCGCTGGGTGACAGCCTGCTCGAAAGGGGGGGCATCGTGCTGGAGCACAACCTGACCGAGGTGGAAACGCTGAGCATCGGCCAGGTGCGGGTGGCCGGCCTGCAGGCCTCGTACTATGGCTCGCAGCGGCTCACACCCGACAACAACGGGGCGCTGGTGTATGGCGGCTCGGACCTCACCGTGGTGCGGGGCGACTTCAATGCGCTGCTGGCCGCCACCGCATCGGGACCGCTGCACGACGCCGTGACCCAGGCGCTGGCCTATGACGAGGCGGCACGCACCTGCTACCCGGGCTTCTTCGCCTCGCGCATCAACTACGATGTGGTCCAAGGCCTGAACGCGTCCGGCCAGTGGTGCTCGGGCGTGCTGGAGCAGTCCTGGCGCGTGGGCGGTGCCAGCGGTGCCGAGGTGGCGGCGCTGGAGGCCTTCCACCGCAATCCGGGCCTGCGCCGGGTGCGCGCCAGCTGCGTCGAGAAGTTCGGCGCACGCCAGCCGATTCCGGTCGGGGCCACGCTGTACTACCAGGGTGTCGATCCCGAGGCCGGGCCACTGACCAAGTACACCACGCTGGAGATCCATGACCACACGGCATAGAAGCATCCGCATCCCCGTGGGCGACCGCAGCATCGCCGGTACCTTGGTGGCGCCCGATGTGCTGGTGCCGGGCGTGATGCTGGTGCACGGCTGGGACGGCAGCCAGAAACAGTACATCGAGCGGGCGCACCAGATCGCCGCCCTGGGCTGCATCTGCCTGACCTTCGACCTGCGCGGCCATGCCAGCGACCGGGCCGGGCGCGAGACCGTCACGCGCGAGGACAGCCTTGCGGACATGCTGGCCGCCTACGACCTGCTGGTGGGCCACCCCGCTGTGGACCCGGCCTCGGTGCTGGTCGTGGGCACCAGTTACGGCGCCTACCTGGCGGCCGTGCTCAGTGCATTGCGCCCCGTGCGCTGGATGGCGCTCAGGGCACCGGCGCTGTACAAGGACGAGGACTGGATGGTCTCCAAGATCAAGCTCAACCGCCAGGAGGTGGCGGCCTACCGCACCCGCTCCATCGAACCGCAGACCAACCGGGCGCTGGCAGCCAGCGCGCAATTCCAGGGCGACGTGCTGCTGGTCGAGTCCGAGAACGACGATGTCGTGCCCCACCCGGTGCTGGAAAACTACCGCGCCGCCTTCCTGCAGACCCGTTCCATGACCTACCGGGTGATCAGCGGCGCCGACCATGCGCTGACCCGTCCCGAGTGGAAAGAGGACTACACCGCCATGCTGGTGCACTGGGTGCAGGAAATGGTCAACGGGGCCCGCAAGAAGGCCAGGCCCGTTGCTGCCTCGCCACCCCAGGGAGACCTGCAGCCGTGACCCACCCTGGTGCCGCCGCCTCCTGGTCAACCTCGCAAGGTGATTGCGGCGGCAGGATGGCCGTTCTCCCGGCGATTGTCCTACAGCCCCCACAGGGCACCAGGTTCACCATCGGGGCATCGATCACCCATCGGTACGGCCAATTGCCTTGGCAATCGCATCATCCATACGCTCCGGGAGCATGCGGGTACCCATGGATCCATTCGGTCCAGGGTGAATGTTCTGGTATCCAGAATATACGGAGCCCACTGGTGTGAGGTGCCTTATGTCCCGTTCCAAATCCACTGTCCCCGCCCCTGTCGATACTTCCGTTCTTGGTGAAGAAGATCCGGGCGCATCGCTGGAGATATTCCGCAGGGAAGCCCTGAAAAATCAGGCAAAGAACGATCCGTCTTCTCAGCCAAACCCGGCGCAGGAAAACAATCCCTATCTGACGATCAATTGCGCCAACAATGGCCGGTGTTTCACGATCCAGGTCCAGTGGCAGGAGGCGCAGCAACGCGCTTTCACCGACCTGCTGGGTCTGGTGATTGCCGAGCATGCGGTGATCTCGGATGTCGCCTGGGCCTACCATATGCAGACGGGGCAGGACCCTGTGCAACTGGAGATGAGCGCCACAGCCGACGGCAAGGCTGCCGTGCAGGTGAAGGGCAGCGCCGGGGCAGAGGCTGCGGGTGCCCTTGCGCCCAAGCGCAAGGTATTGCACGAACCCTTCATCGCGGCCAACGACCACCAGCCCTACGGCCTGCAGCGGTCTTTCCGCTGAATCCATCCCCACCGGCGGTGCCGCGCTCAGGGCAGCGCGTTGTGCGGCGAGAGCGCCGCCTCGGCCTCGCGGCGCAGCCAGCGCACGAAATCCTGCGCATCCGGGTTGACCGCGCCGCGGGCGCTGGGCACCACGTAATAGCCACGCTGCGACGAGGCGCAGCTTCCGAACGGTGTCACCAGGCGGCCGCTCGCCACCAGCTCGGCCAGCAGCGGCAGGCGCCCGATCACCACGCCCTGGCCCTGCGTGGCCGCCGACACGGCATCTGCATACTGGGTGAAGCGCACGGTGTTCTTCATGCGCACTTCGGACACACCCATCAGCCGCGCCCAGGGCTCCCATTCCACCGTGAGCGGCATGCCCGGATGCTGGTCCACGGCGAGCAAGGTGTGGCGTACCAGGTCTGCGGGCTGCAGCAAGGGGTTGGCGCTGTTCTCGGCCAGGCGGGGGGAGCACATGGGCACCACCCACTCTTCGAACAATGGCTGGCCTTGCCCATCCCCGGTCGGGCAAAAGCGCACCGCCAGGTCCAGTTGGCTGCGGTCCAGGTCCAGCAACTCCAGCGTGGCCGAGATGCGTACGTCCACGTCCGGGTGCCGCTCGGTGAACCGCGCCAGCCGGGGGATGAGCCACAGCGATGCAAAGCCCGGCGTGCAGGTCATCGCCACCTGGCGCAGGGCGGGGGCGGCGCGCACCCGTGCGGTGGCGTCGCGCAACCGCTCCAGGGCATCCACGGCGGCGCGGTGCATGACGGCACCGGCCTCGGTCAGCACCAGGGCGCGGTGCCTGCGCTCGAACAGGGCCACCCCGAGCCAGGCCTCCATCTGCTGGATCTGGCGGCTGACCGCGGACTGGGTGAGGTAGAGCTCCTGCGCCGCCTGCGTGAAGCTCAGGTGCCGCGCCGAGGCCTCGAAGCTGCGCAGCAGGTCCAGCGGCGGCAACTCTTCCCGGCCGATCGCCGAAGAAGAGATTTTCACATTCTGCATGGGCATGCGAAGGATTCCAAATGACCGTTTGAGCAAGGCGCTGCTGCTCACTATATTCATTCCATGGATGAATGCCAAGGAGTACCCGCCATGATGCTGAAACTTGCCCACAGAGACCTGCACAGCCTGCCCGACGCGGCGGGCGTGCAGATCCGTTGCCAGAGCGGCAGCATCTGGGTCACGCTGGACCACGACACGCGCGACATCGTGCTCGACCCGGGCCAGAGTTTTTCCACGCCGGAGCACCGGCGGGCCATCATCTTCGCGCTGGAGCCGGCCCGCGTGAGCCTGGAAGATCCCCGCGACGGCAGGGTGGTCGGTGCCGGGGTGCCCCAACGCACGAATCCCACACCGCACCTGCAGACACCGCCAGCCACTGCTGGCGCTTGAACGGTCGGGTTGCAAAGACCCGGATCGCAGAGGTGGGGCAGGGCGCCTTTTCTGACCCGGAACTCGCGTTCAGGACAGCGCAGCCCAGGCGGACGACACCTCGGGGCTTCGCTGTCGGATCACCTGCCTGGCGACCTCGGCCAGCAGCGAGGCCCTGCCCAGGCCCGTAACGGCGATCACGCGGGCGGGGCTGCCCCGTCCAGCCGCGAACTGAACCTCCACCATGCCGGCCGCCTCCAGCACCCGCAGCATGTCCACCTCCGCTTCATCGTCCACCTCGAACGGAAGCATCTCGGCAGCGATCACTTTCAGGTATTCCATCGGCATAGAACCCCCGGCGTATTTGGTGACAGCGCATTCTGAACCGCCGGCTCCACAGGGAGGGCAACCATTCGCAACAGCCCTGGGGCGGGAGGGGTTTCGATGCAGTGCAGCACCCAAAAGAAAGCCCGCACGGAGCGGGCTTTCTGCTTGCCCTGGGGCAAGTGGGGGATGTGTCGACTGCGGTATCGACAAGCCCATGGTAAGCGGGAGCGTGGGAAGGGGGTGTAGGACGGTGGCGCAAAGCCGCGCACCGCACGGGTCACAGGGCCCAGGGGGGTGGCACCTCCTGGGCAAGCAGCGCTCCCGCCAGGGTCATCTCGTCACGGTCCCCCTGGCTGTGGCGCATGAAAGCCGGCAGGTCCGCGGCCAGGCGTGCAAAAAATGCATTGCGGTTGAAGGCCGTGCCTTCCAGCACGCGCCCGGTTTCCTCGAGCACGCGCCGGGCACCGCTCTCCACGGCCCTGCGCGCGCGCAGCGCCACCACCATGGCCGCATCGCCAGGATGGGCATCGATCCAGGCCGCGCAGTCGCGCAGTACGGCGGCGGTACTGCTCAGAACCACATCCACCCTGCCCAGGGCGGCAGCGCGCATGGCATGCAGCGGGTGGGTGGGTGGGCACTGCTGCACTGCAGCAAACAGCACATGGGCCACGGACCGAACGCCCCCATGCCAGCACGCGGCGACGCCAGCCCCGCCATGCCAGTAGCCGCAGCGCCGCATGAAATCGCCTGGGGAGCCGAGCAATGTCGCGGGGGTATTTTGGAAAGTCACGTCTGCACTGCCGGTATCGGCCATGCCCACGGCATGCCAATCGTTGGTATGGATGCCCACGCTGGGATGGTCCAGCTCCACCGCCATGAGTTGCGGTTGCTGCCCTGGAAGCCAGGCGGTGATCAAGGCGTGGCTGGCACCCAAGGCGCCAACACAGGAGGCCTTGGAGCCTGACAGCACGACCCCCGCAGCGCCCCGGTCCACAGCTTCCAGCCGGCGCCCCGGCGACTCGGCTGCCCACATGGCCCAGACCGCCCCAGGGATCCGCTGCTCGCTGCCGAGCTCGCGCAGGATGGCCAGTGCGTCGGTGTGGCTTTCGTACAGCCTGGCCAGGGACAGATCGTGGCTGGCCACCAGGCTCAGCGCCTGCCAGCGCTCCAGTGTGCGGCCCGTGCCAGGCTGGGGCAGATCGGCCAAGCCGTTGTCCACCAGGTGCCGCAACTGCCGGATCACCGGGGCAGAACCCATCGACGCAAGCGCGCCCGGCAAAGCCTGGGCGGTGCTGAAAAGGTTTTGCGGAACGGTCATCATGGCGGCACCTCTTGGCCAAAAGGGCCTGGCTGCGGGCAGCCGCAGTGGCAGGGATGACGCATCGTACGGATTGACCGGTTCCAGCCTTGTAGGAAGATGCAGATACGGCGCATAGGCGCCGGGAGCAATCGTTATCCGATTGAATCAGTCCACGACCACCCCGGCATCGCGGATGACCTTGGCCCACTTCGTGGTTTCGCTGGCGATGAAGGCATCGCACTCCTGCGGGGTGGAGCCCTCGGCAAACGTACCCATGCTCTGCTCCAGGCGGCGCGCCACCTCGGGGCTGCGGATGATGCGCGCGACCTCGGCAGACATGCGCTGCACGATCTCGCGCGGCACACCCGCCGGTGCCAGCATGGCGGCCCAGGTGCTGCCGACGATGCCGGGATAGCCTTGCTCGGCGAAGGTCGGGACGTCCGGCAGCGCCGGCACGCGCTTGTCGCTGGCCACGCCGATCAGGCGGATCTTGCCGGCCTTGGCGGGCTGGATCAGGTTGGGGGGGGGATCGAGGAACAGCGGGATCTGCCCGCCCATGAGGTCGGCCAGCGCCGGGGATGCCCCTTTGTAGGGCACATGCACCATGTCCACCTTGGTGACCAGGCGCATGAGCTCGGAAGTCAGGTGCGCAGCCGAACCGGCCCCCGACGAGGCGAAGCTCAGCTTGCCCGGGTTGGCGCGCCCGTAGGCCACGAGCTCTGCCGTGGTCTTGAACGGGGCATTCGTGGCGACGGCGGCCACCAGCGGCGAAATCCCCATGAGGGATACGCCCACCAGGTCCTTCTTCGGGTCGTAGGGCAGCTTGGGGTACAGCGTGGTGTTGGCCGCATAGGCGGCGATCACCACGGCGAAGGTATGTCCGTCGGGGGCGGCCTTGGCGACGGCATCCACGCCGATGATGCTGTTGGCCCCCGGCTTGTTGTCGATCACGACGGGTTGCCCTAGCGCCTGCTGCAGCCCGACCTGCAGCAGGCGCGCCATCTGGTCGGTGAAGCCGCCCGCGGTGTAGGGCACGACGATGCGGATCGGCTTGCTGGGCCACGCTGTGTTGGCCCAGGCGGGTGCCGCAGTGGCGGCGATGCCGGCCGTGGCGGCTGCCAGCAGTCGGCGGCGGTTGAGGGGTTGGTTGTTGTGCATGCTTGTCTCCTGAAATGGTGAAATGTCGTTCCGGTTGCGCTTTACAGCGCCTTGACCAGCTCCGGCACAGCGGTAAACAAGTCCGCCTCCAGCCCATAGTCCGCCACGCTGAAGATCGGCGCCTCGGCATCCTTGTTGATCGCCACGATCACCTTGGAGTCCTTCATTCCCGCCAGATGCTGGATGGCCCCCGAGATACCCGCCGCGATGTACAGCTGCGGCGCCACGATCTTGCCCGTCTGGCCCACTTGCCAGTCGTTCGGTGCGTAACCCGCATCCACCGCAGCGCGGCTGGCTCCCAGGGCAGCACCGAGCTTGTCGGCCAGCGGGGTCATCACTTCGTCGAACTTTTCCTTGCTGCCCAGGGCCCGGCCACCGGAGACGATGATCTTGGCGGCGGTGAGTTCGGGGCGGTCGCTCTTGGCGATCTCGCTGCCCATGAAGACGCTCTTGCCGGTATCGGTGGTCGCTGCTGCGGTTTCTGTTGCTGCGCTGCCACCGGTGGCGGCTGCCGGGTCGAAGCCCGTGGTGCGCACGGTGATGACCCTGGTGGCGTCGCTGCTCTGCACGGTGGCAATGGCGTTGCCGGCGTAGATGGGGCGCTCGAAGGTGTCGGGGGAGACCACCTTGGTGATGTCGCTGATCTGCGCAACATCGAGCTTGGCGGCCACGCGGGGCGCCACGTTCTTGCCGCTGGCGGTGGCGGGGAACAGGATGTGGCTGTAGTTGGATGCGATCGCGAGGACTTGCGCGGCCACGTTCTCGGCCAGACCGTGTTCCAGGCCAGGGGCATCGGCGTGGATGACCTTGGCCACTCCGGCGATCTGGCCGGCAGCGGCTGCAGCACCACCGGCATTGTGGCCGGCGATCAGCACGTGGACGTCGCCACCGCAGGCCGCTGCGGCGGTCACGGTGTTGAGCGTTGCGCCCTTGACGCTTGCGTTGTCGTGTTCAGCAATAACGAGTACCGACATTCAGATCACCTTCGCTTCGTTCTTGAGTTTCTCGACCAGGGCGGCGACATCGGCCACCTTGACGCCGGCGCCGCGCTTGGCGGGTTCGGTGACCTTGAGGGTCTTCAGGCGCGGAGTGACATCCACTCCCAGGTCTTCGGGCTTGAGGGTATCGAGCTGCTTTTTCTTGGCCTTCATGATGTTGGGCAAGGTGACGTAGCGCGGCTCGTTCAGGCGCAGGTCGGTGGTGATGACGGCGGGCAGGGTCAGGGCCAGGGTTTCCAGGCCGCCGTCGACTTCGCGGGTCACGCTGACCTTGTCGGCGGAGAGTTCGATCTTGCTGGCGAAGGTGGCCTGGGGCAGGTCGGCCAGGGCGGCGAGCATCTGGCCGGTCTGGTTGGCGTCGTCGTCGATGGCCTGCTTGCCCAGGATCACGAGGCCTGGCTGCTCTTTGTCGACCAGGGCTTTGAGGATCTTGGCCACGGCCAGGGGTTGCAGTTCGACGTCGGTTTCCACCAGGATGGCGCGGTCGGCGCCAATGGCCATGGCGGTGCGCAGGGTTTCCTGGCACTGGGACACGCCGCAGGAGACGGCGATGACTTCGGTCACCAGGCCTTTTTCTTTCAGGCGCACGGCCTCTTCGACGGCGATTTCGTCAAAGGGGTTCATGCTCATCTTCACGTTGGCGATGTCCACACCCGTTTGGTCCGACTTGACTCGGACTTTGACGTTGTAGTCCACCACGCGCTTGACGGCGACGATTGCTTTCATGGGATTCTTTCGAAGGATGATGGAGAAGCGCTCAGCGGGCCAGGCCCGCCAGGCGTTCGTGGATCAGGGCATGGGCCTCGGCCATGGTCCGGTCGATGAGTTGCTGTACCGTGGGCACGTCGTGGATCAGCCCGGCGACCATGCCACAGGACCAGGCGCCCGCATCCATCTCGCCGCTTTGCATGATGCGCGGGTAGACACCGGCCACTTCGGGCAGGATGTCCTCAAAGGTGATGGCGGAGCCCAGCTCGCGCTCCTTGAGCAGCAGGCGCTCCACGGCCGCGTTGCTCAGCACCCGTTCGGTGTTGCGCAGCGGGCGCATGACCAGGCGCGTGTCGAGCTCGCTGGCCGCGACGATGGCGCGCTTGACGTTCTCGTGCACTGGCGCCTCCTGTGTGGCAATGAAGCGCGTGCCCATGTTCATGCCCTCGGCGCCCAGCGCCAGCGCGGCCACGAGCGAGCGGCCATCTGCCATGCCGCCCGATGCAACGAAGGGGATGCTCAGCTCTTCGGCGGCCCGTGGCAGCAGGATGAAGTTGGGCACATCGTCTTCGCCCGGGTGGCCGCCGCACTCGAAACCGTCGACGCTGATCGCATCGCAGCCGATGGCCTGGGCCTTGAGCGCATGGCGCACCGAAGTGCACTTGTGGATGACCTTGATGCCGGCCTCCTTGAGTGCCGGCAGCCATTTCTGCGGGTTGTTGCCCGCGGTTTCGACCACCTTCACACCACCGTCGATGATGGCCTTCACGTAGCCCGGGTAGTCGGGCGGGTTGACCGAGGGCAAAAAGGTGAGGTTCACGCCGAAGGGCTTGTCGGTCATGGCGCGGCAGCGCGCGATCTCGCGGGCCAGCAGCTCGGGCGTGCGCTGGGTCAGCCCCGTGACCATGCCCAGGCCGCCCGCGTTCGAAACTGCCGATGCCAGCTCGGCCAGGCCCACATGGTGCATGCCGCCCTGGATGATGGGGTGTTCGATGCCGAAGAGTTCGGTGATGCGTGTCTTCATGGCGGCGTCACTCCGAGGCGATGGACTTGTCGCGGATCAACTGGCCCCACTTGGCATAGTCCTGCTGCAGGTGCTGGCCCATCTGCGCCGGGTCCTGGAAGCGGGCGATGGCCCCCGCGTTCAACAGCTTCTCCTGGATTTCCTTGTCGGCCAGGATCTGCCGGACTTCGCCGGCGATGCGATCCACCACGGCCTTGGGTGTGCTCGCGGGGGCCAGCAGCCCGCCCCAGGACACCGCGTCATAGCCCTTGAAACCCTGCTCGGCGATGGTCGGCACATCGGGCAGCATGGCCACGCGCTGGGGCGACCCCACGGCGATGGCGCGCAGCTTGCCGGCCTTGATGTGGGGCAGGGCGGCCACCAGGTCGGCATACATTACCGGCACCTGGCCGCCGATGGTGTCGGTGATGGCCGGCACACCGCCCTTGTAGGGCACGTGCTGCATGTCGAAGCCGCCCATCTGCTTGAGCAGCTCCATGCTCAGGTGGCCGAAGCTGCCCGCGCCGGAGCTGGTGTAGTTGAGCGGGGTCTTCTGCGCCTTGGCGTTGGCGATGAGCTTGCGCAGGTCGGTCACGTCCGGCAGTTGCGTGGGGTTGACCACCACGACGATGGGCAGGTCGTACACCGTGGCCACCGGGGCGAAGTCCTTCACCGTGTCGTAGCCTGCCTTCTTGTACAGGTGGGGCGCCAGCAGCGTGGGGGTGGCCAGCATCATCAGCGTGTAGCCGTCGGGTTCGGCCTTCATCACCTGCAGCGCGGCGATGGAGCCCGAGGCGCCGGGGCGGTTTTCCACCACCACGGCCTGCTTGAGGCGCTCGGCCAGCTTCTGCCCGACGATGCGCGAGGCCGTGTCGGTCGGGCCGCCCGCCGGGAAGGGCACGATCAGCTTGATGAGGCTGGCGGGCCAGGCGTCCTTGGCGCTCTGGGCCAGGCTGGTGCCCAGCAGGCCCGTGCTGCCCAGTGCGGCCAGGCTTTGCAGGGCGGTGCGGCGGTTGAAATGCGTTGTCATGGTGTCGTCTCCGGGGTCTGTGATATCAGTAGGCAAAGGTTCAGGCTGTCGGCGGAGCCTCGGGCAGGGTCAGCACGCCGCGCTGCTGCAACTGCTGCAGTTGCTCGTCACCCAGGGAGAGCAGGCGTTGCAGCACCTCGCGCGTGCCTTCGCCCAGCGTGGGCGGGGCGTTGCGCACGGGCAGGCGCTGCCCGTCCAGGCGGTAGGGCGGTGCGAACACGGGCGTGGTGCCGGTCACGGGGTGGGGCATGTCCTGCACCAGGCCGCTCGCGCGCGTGCGCTCGCTGGTCAGGGCCTCGTGCAGGCCCGCAACCCGGCCGCAGGGGATGCCGGCCGCCGTCATGCGTTCGAGCAGCACGTCGCGGCCGAGCGAGCGGATCATGGCGTTGAGCAGCGGCACCAGTGCCGGGCGGTTCCTGGCGCGCTCCACATTGGTGGCAAAGCGCGGGTCTTCGACGATGTCCGGCCGCTCGATGACCTGGCGGCAGAACTTGTCGAACTGCGCGTTGTTGCCCACCGCGATGATCAGCGGGCCGTCCGCCGCCTCGAACATGCCATAAGGAACGATCGAGGGATGGGCATTGCCGTAGCGCGCCGGATCGCGGCCCAGCTGCAGCGCGTCGAGCCCGTAGTAGCCCGTGACCATGATGCCGCAGTCGTACAGCGCCATCTCGATGAGCCGGCCCTTGCCCGTGCGCTCGCGGCGGAACAGGGCCGCCAGCACGGCCTGGGCGGCATGCATGCCGGTCACCAGGTCCACCACCGCCACGCCGAACTTCAGGGGCGGCTGCTCGGCTTCGCCGTTCAGCGCCATGAGGCCGGCCTCGCCCTGGATCACCAGGTCGTAGCCGGGGCGTTTGGCCTCGGGGCCGCTTGCGTCGTAGCCGGCCACGGCGCAGTAGATGAGGTCGGGCCGGATGGCCTTGAGCTGTTCGTAGCCCAGGCCCAGCTTCTCGGCGCCGCCGGTCTTGAAGTTGTGGATCACCACGTCACACTGCGGCAGCAGGTCGTGCACGATCTGCAGGCCCTCGGGGCTTTGCAGGTCCAGCGTGATGGACCGCTTGTTGCGGTTCATGCTGTTGTAGTAGGTGGTCTCGGTCTTGCCGATGCGCATGCCCCAGTCGCGCGTGTCGTCGCCGCGGCCCGGGTGCTCGACCTTGATGACCTCGGCGCCGAAGTCGGCCAGCACCTGGCCGCACAGCGGCCCGGCGAAGACGCGCGACAGGTCCAGCACGCGCACGCCTTCGAGGGGCAGGTCGATTTCCTGGGACGGTTCTTGGGTGGTCATGGTTCAGTCTCCTTGGGGGTGTCCCGGAAAATTCAGGCCCGGTATCAGCTGTGCTGGCCCAGGGCCATGTAGCGCGCCAGGTGGTGGTCTTCGTCGCCAAGCTGGTGGTCGATCATCACCAGCCGCTTGGCATAGTGCGACAGCGGCAGCTCCCAGGTCATGCCGATGCCGCCGTGCATCTGGATGCTCTCTTCGGACACCAGGGTGCCGATGCGGCCGATGGTGAACTTGGCGGCCGACAGCGCCCGTTCGCGCGCCACGCGCTCGCCGTCCATGGCCGCAGCGGCGTTGATGACGGCAGAGCGCGCTTGCTCCACTTCCAGCAGCAGGTCGGCCATGCGGTGCTGCAGCGCCTGGAAGCTGCCGATCGGCACGCCGAACTGCTTGCGCGTCTGCAGGTACTCGAGCGTATCCTTCTTGGCCACTTCCATGGCGCCCAGTGCTTCGGCGCACAGTGCCAGTACGCCCCAGCCCACGGCCAGCTCCAGCGTGGCAAAGCCCTGGCCCTCGGCGCCCAGCAGGGCGTCGGCGCCCAATTGCACTTGGTCGAAGCTGAAGTCTGCGGCGCCCCCGCCGTCGATGCGGCCGTAGCTGCGGCGCGCCACGCCCGGCGCATCGGCGGGCACGAGGAACAGCGAAATGCCGTCCTCGCTGTCCACCGCGCCCGCAGTGCGGGCCGACACCAGCAGCAGTTGCGCCTCTCCACCCTGCAGCACCACGGCCTTGGCGCCCGAGAGTGCCCAGCCCTGCTTGTTGCGCACCGCCTGCGTGGCCACGCGTGCCAGCTCGTAGTGGCTGCCCGGCTCATCATGCGCCAGCGCGGCCACGGTGCTGCCGTCGATCAGGCTGGCGATGCGCTCCTTCTGCGCGACCGTGCCGGCAGCGCCCAGGGCGCGGCCAACCACCAGGGCACCCAGAAAGGGCTCGACCACCAAGCCACGGCCCAGGGCCTCGAAGACCACGGCGATATCGAAGCCGGCACCGCCAAAGCCGCCATCGGCCTCGTGGAAGAGGGCGCCGATGGCGCCCAGTTCGGCAAACTGGCTCCACAGGGCGCCCGACATGCCGGTCGCGCCATAGGCAATGGCGTTGCGGGTCTCCATGGGGCACTGCCCGGCCACAAAGCGGTCCAGCGTGTCCGCCAGCATGCGGCGGTCTTCGGTGTGTTCAAAGTTCATCGCATCAGCCTCACAGGCCCAGGATCATCTTGGAGATGATGTTCTTTTGGATTTCATTGGAGCCGCCGAAGATCGACAGCTTGCGGTAGTTGAAGTAGTTCGCCGCCACCGTGGCCGCCTCGGCGGGGCCTGCGGATGCGTCGGCCAGGTCCTGGTACTGCGCCTCCTCGATGTAGGGCAGGGCATCGGGGCCCATGGCGCGGCGTATCAGCGACAGGATCTCCTGGCGGATCTCGGTGCCGCGGATCTTGAGCATGGAGCTTTCGGCCCCCGGCACGCCGCCGCCGGCCACGGCGGCGATCACGCGCAGGTTGGTGGTCTTCATGTTCTCGAGGTCGATCTCGACTTTGGCCATGCGGGTGGCGAACTGCGGGTCCTGGGCCAGCGGGCGGCCATTGCGCTGCACCTTGGCGGCGATGACCTTGAGCTTTTCAAGCGCGGCCACCGAGAAGCCCACGCCGGCGATGCCGGTGCGCTCGTAGGTCAGCAGGTACTTGGCGTAGGTCCAGCCCTTGTTCTCCTCGCCCACCAGGTTCTCGGCCGGCACGCGCACGTCGGTGAAGAACACCTCGTTGACCTCGCTGTCGCCATCGAGCGTGCGGATGGGGCGCACCTGCACGCCCGGGGTGTTCATGTCCACCAGCAGAAAGCTGATGGCCGCCTGGGCCTTGGCCTCGCGGTCGGTGCGCACCAGGCAGAAGATCATGTTGGCGTGCTGGCCCTGGGTGGTCCAGGTCTTCTGGCCATTGACGATGTAGTGCTCGCCCTCGCCATCCGATCCGCGCACGGCCGTGGTCTTGACCGAGGCCAGGTCCGAGCCCGCGCCCGGCTCGGAGTAGCCCTGGCACCACCAGTCGGCACCGCTCAGGATGCGCGGCAGCCAGTACTGCTTTTGCGCCTCGTTGCCGTATTTGATCAACACCGGGCCCAGCATGTTGAGCCCGAAGGGCACGATGCGCGGCCCGCCCGCGACAGCGCACTCGGTGTCGAAGATGAACTTCTGCACCGCGCCCCAGCCGGGGCCTCCGTACTGCGCGGGCCAATGGTTGGCCAGCCAGCCGCGCGCGTTGAGGATGGCATGCCACTCCTCCTGGTCGGCCTTGGTCAGGCGCTGCCCGGCCTTGACCTTGTGCGCCAGGGCCGCAGGCAGTTGGTCTTTCAGAAAGGCCTGCACTTCTGCGCGGAAGGCCTGCTCTTCAGGGGTGAATTGGAGATCCATATCGTGCCTTGCTTCAGAAAATCTCGAACAGCCCGGCGGCGCCCATGCCACCGGCGATGCACATGGTCACCACGCCCCATTTGGCCTTGCGGCGCCGGCCTTCGAGCAGGATGTGGCCGGCCAGGCGCGCACCCGTCATGCCGAAGGGGTGGCCGATGGAGATGGCGCCACCGTTGACGTTCAGCCGCTCCATGGGGATGCCCAGACGCCGCTGGCAGTAAAGGGCCTGCGATGCGAAGGCCTCATTGAGCTCCCACAGGCCGATGTCCTCGACGTTCAGGCCATGGCGCGCCAGCAGCTTGGGCACGGCGAACACCGGGCCGATGCCCATTTCATCGGGCTCGCAGCCGGCCACGGCCATGCCGCGAAAGGCGCCCAGCGGCTGCAGGCCCAAACGCTCCGCTTCCTTGGCCTCCATCAGCACGCAGGCCGACGAGCCGTCCGACAATTGCGAGGCGTTGCCGGCCGTGACGAACTGGCCGGCTCCCTTGACGGGCTCGAGCGCCAGCAGGCCTTCGAGCGTGGTGCCGGGGCGGTTGCACGTGTCGCGCGTGGCGACCACCTCGCGGTGCGTGACCTCGCCGGTGTCCTTGTTCTTTTCGGCCATGCGCGTGGCGCAGGGGATGATTTCACCGTCGAACAGGCCAGCAGCCTGCGCGGCCGCCGTGCGCTGCTGGCTTTGCAGCGAGAAGGCGTCCTGGTCCTCGCGCGAGATGCCGTAGCGCTGGGCCACCACGTCGGCGGTGTCGATCATGGCCATGTACAGGGCCGGCTTGTGCTCCACCAGCCAGGGGTCCATGTCGGTGGGCAGGTTGTTGCCGGGGCGCATGCCCGAGATGGTTTCCACCCCACCGGCAAGCATCGCCGGCACGCCTTCGGCCACGATGCGCCCGGCCGCGATGGCGATGGACTGCAGGCCCGAGGCGCAAAAGCGGGTGACCGTGGTGCCCGCCACCGACAGCGGCAGCCCGGCGCGCAGCACGGTCTGGCGGCCCAGGTTGCGGCCCTGGAAGCCATCGGGGTTGCCGCAGCCCAGGATGAAGTCTTCGAACATCTCGGGGTCCACGCCCGAACGCTCGACGGCTGCCGTGACGGAGAACGCGGCCAGCTGGGCGGCCGGCGTGGCATTGAATTCGCCGCGGTGCGACTTGGCCAGCGGGGTGCGGGCGGTGGAAACGATGACGGCTTCGCGCATGGTGGGTGTCTCCTGGTTCAGGCGGGTTGGTTCAGGCTGTCGAAATTGCGGCCCTCGGCCACGAGCTGTTCCAGCAAGGCAGCAGGCCTCCAGAACAAGGGGTCGTCCTTGGCGAATTCGCGGATGTCGGCGAGCACTTTGTCGAGGCCCTGCATGTCCGCCCACTTCATGGGGCCGCCGCGAAAGCGCGGAAAGCCATAGCCGGACAGGAAGGTCACGTCCACATCCAGCGGGCGCAGGGCGATGCCCTCGGCCACCACCTTGGCGCCTTCGTTCACCATGGCGGCCATGTAGCGGCGCATGATCTCGTCAGCGCTGAACGGGCGCGGCACCACGCACTTCCTGGCGCGCTCGGCATCGATGATGGCCAGCACTTCGGGGTCGCTCTGGCCCACGCGGGCGCCGTTGGGGTAGAGGTAAAAGCCCCGGCCGGTCTTCTGGCCGAACCAGCCGCGCTCGCAGATGCAGTCGGCGATCTCCACATAGCGTGCCTTGGGGTCGCGCGTGGCGGCGCGGCGCTTGCGCGTGGCCCAGCCGATGTCGCCACCGGCCAGGTCGGTCACCTGGAAGGGTCCCATGGGGTAACCGAAGGCGCGCACGGCCGCGTCGATCTCGTACGGACTGGCGCCGTCTTCCATGAGGTAGTCGGCCGCCTGCTTGTACACGGCCAGGATGCGATTGCCGATGAAGCCATCGCACACGCCGGCACGCACCGGCACCTTCTTGAGCCGCTTGGCCAGCTCGAAGGCAGTGGACACCACGTCGGCGCTGACCTGGGCGGGTACCACGATCTCCAGCAGCTTCATGATGTTGGCGGGGCTGAAGAAGTGCAGGCCGATCACGTCGCCCGGGCGGGCGGTGGCCGCCGCAATGGCGTCGATGTCGAGGTAGGAGGTGTTGGTGGCCAGCACGGCGCCGGGCTTGCAGACGCGGTCGAGCTCGCGGAACACGGCCTTCTTGACCTCGATGTCCTCGAAAACCGCCTCGATCACCAGGTCGGCGCTGGCAATGTCCTCGTAGCGCGTGCTGCCGGAGTAGCGCGCCAGGGTGGCGACCTTGGCCTCGGCGCTCATGCGGCCCTTGGCCACCAGGGCGTCGTAGACCTTTTCCACATGGGCCCGGCCGCGCGCAATAGACTCCGCGTCGCGCTCGATCATGGTCACGGGCAGGCCGGCGTCCAGCGCCGAGACGGTGATGCCGGCGCCCATGGTGCCGCCGCCGATCACTGCGATGGAGGTGATGGGGCGCGGCGCGGCGGCCTTGGCCTCGGGCACCTTGGCGACTTCGCGCTCGGCAAAGAAGGCGTGGATCAGGCCGGCGCGCTGCGGGCTTTCCAGGCAAGCCATGAATTGGGCGCGCTCGAACTGCATGCCCTGGTCAAAAGGCAGGTCCAGCGCGGCCTGCACGCAGTCGATGATCTTCAGCGGCGAGAACAGGCCGCGCGCAGCCTTGGCGGTTTCGGCCTTGAGCACATCGAGTTCGGCCTGGGCGGCGGCCTTGTCGGCCAGGCGGCCGGGCTGGGCGCTGATGGGGCGCACAGGCGCCTGGCGTGCCAGCAGCTCGTTCACATAGACCAGCCCGGCGGCGACAGGGTCGTCGCCCTCGGCCACCACGTCCACCAGGCCAGCGGCCAGGGCCGCCTGGGCACCCAGATGCTTGCCGCTGAGCATGAGTTCGGTAGCGGCCTTCACGCCCATGAGGCGCGGCGCGCGCTGCGTGCCGCCGGAGCCGGGCAGCAGGCCCAGCAATACTTCGGGCAAGCCCAGTTGTGCGCCTGGCAGCGCCAGGCGGTAGTGGGCCGACAGGGCCACTTCCAGCCCCCCGCCCAGCGCCGCGCCATGGATGGCGGCCACCACCGGCTTGGTGCAGGCTTCGATGCGCTGGCAGACCTCGGGCAGGGCCGGTGGCACGGGCGGTTTGCCGAACTCGCGGATGTCGGCCCCGGCGATGAAGGCGCGGCCTTCGCCGACGATCAGCACCGCCCGGATGGCGGCATCGGCCTCGGCCGCTGCGATCGCAGCCAGCAAGCCCTGGCGCACCGCCGCCCCCAGGGCATTCACCGGCGGGTTGTCCACGCTGACCAGCAGCACCGCCTCTTGCGAGGTCCACCGAACGACAGAAGCAGGGGCTTGAAGGGTCACGCGCATGTCTCCTCTATGGTTTCTTGGAAAACCGGGATTCTTGCGGTGACAATGATTTATAACAATCCCCGCTGGAATTGACAGACTGTCAAAACATTTGAAACAATCGCCCCCATGGATTCCCATTCTCTGGCCTTGCTGGTCGAAATCATTGACTGCGGCAACCTGAGCCAGGCCGCGCGCAAGCTCAAGGTGTCCCGCGCCAATGTCAGCTACCACCTGACCCAGCTCGAAAAGTCCGTGGGCGTGCAACTGGTGCGGCGCACCACCCGCCGGGTGGAACCGACCGAGGTGGGGCTGCGCCTGTACGAGCACGGCCGCAGCATCCAGAACGAGATGCTGGCGGCGCGCGAGACCATTGCCACCCTGGGGCAGGGCCTGCAGGGGCGCGTGGGCATCAGCGTGCCCAGCGGCTACGGGCAGATCGTGATGAGCGACTGGCTGATCGAGTTCAAGCGCCTGTACCCGGGCATCGTGCTCGACGTGCTGTTCGAAAACCGCGCCGACAACCTGCGCGACGAGGTGGACATCGCCATCCGCGTGATCCAGGAGCCGCCGCTGTCCCTGGTGGCACGCAGCCTGGGCACAGTGCGCTACATCGCCTGCGCCTCGCGCGCATTTGCCCAGGAGCACGGCCTGCCGCAGACGCTGCTGGAGCTGCGCAGCGCGCCGCTGATCACCGCTGGCGTGACGGGTCGCCAGCTGCGCCTGAGTGCCTACCAGGGCGAAGAGCGCCAGGAGCTGCTGCTGGAGCCCACGCTGATCTCGGAGCATTTTCCGTTTCTGCGCCAGGGCATTCTCGCGGGCCTGGGCGTGGGCCTGGTGCCCGACTACGTGGTGAAGGACGCCATCGAATCCGGCGAGGTGCTGAGCACGCTGGACGACTACCGCCTGAGCATCTTCGGCACCCGCATGCACCTTTTGTACATGCCCAACCGCCACCAGACGCGGGCGGTGCGCCTGTGCATCGAATTTCTGCTCGACAAGGCGCGGGCCGCGCAAGGGGAAGAGGGGGAGGGCGCATGAATACCACCAAGGCAACGCCATTTTCTGGCTTCGACCTGTCCGGTTTCTGGGAAGACAGCGCCTATGCGCGCAAGGAGTATATGGAGCCAGCGCCCACGCCAGAAACCATTGCCGCCGTCGAGGCGGAGTTGGGCTACCGCCTGCCGGCCAGCTACATCGCGCTCATGCAGTCGCAAAACGGCGGCATTCCCGCCCGGGGCTGCTTTCCCACCCCAACGCCGACCTCCTGGGCCGAGGACCATGTGGCGATCAGCGCCTTCAAGGGCATTGGCTTTGCACGGCAGTGGAGCCTGTGCGGCGGCCTTGGCAGCCGTTTCAAGATCGAAGAGTGGGACTACCCGGAGATCGGCGTCTACTTCGGCGACTGCCCCTCGGCGGGCCACGACATGATCGCGCTCGACTACCGCGCCTGCGGGCCGTCCGGCGAGCCCGCAGTGGTGCATGTCGACCAGGAAAGCGACTACCGCATCACGCCGCTCGCACCGGATTTCGAAACCTTCGTGCGCGGCCTCGTGCACGAGTCCGAGTACGGGGACGACCCCGAGGACGTGAAGCGCGAGGCCCTGGAGCACGTGCGCAACGCCCCTTTCATCACGCGGCTGCACCGGCTGTGCGAGCAGTGGCCCGACCCGCGCATGCCGGCGGCCATCCGCCGCCTGGCCGAGGCCATCGTGCAGGACAAGGGCTATTTCGCACTGCATGCGGACGCGAACTCGCACCTGCTGTACGCCGCGCAGTTCCTGCTGCTCAGCCACAGCCGGCCGGTGCGGTCGAAAGAAGGGTTCCTGCAGTCCTACCCCGGCGTCATCGCGATGGTGGGCGGTGCGCATTTCGGTACCGGCGGCTGGGCACCGGCGTTCGTGGAGGACTGGTTCCAGGCGCGCGCCGACGCAGGCGAGCTGGTGCAGGCAGAGGGCCACTGGCACTTCAGCGCGGATTTCCGGGCTGCGCTGCTGCTGCAGCTCATCGACGGCGGCCCGGATGGCGCATGATGCGCGCCACACCCCGGGCTGCCTGCCGATGCCGGACCGCATAGACGTCCAACCCGCAGCACCGGCCGAGCCAACCGCCCGCGGCCGGCGAGCATGCGCAGGTGCGGGTCGTCGCCGGCATCAACCCTGGGGGTCTTCTTCCAGCAGCCTGGCCGCCTGGCTGGCGTCCGACACCCGGAAATACCCCAGCAGGCTTGCCACGCTGCGGTGACCCGTCATGGCCATCGTGTCGGCCATGGGGACTTTCTGGGTGGCGGCCTCGGTCACGAACCCGGAGCGCAGCGAATGCGCTGAAAACACCTCGGGCAGCCCGGCCGCCCGGGCACGCTCCTGCACGATGTCGCGCACGGCGGCGGCCGACAGCGCCTCACCCAGCATGCCGCCTTTTCGCACGCGCCTGAAAATGGCCCCTTCGGTGATGCCCGCGGCCGCCAGCCACGCCTGCATTGCTTCGCCCGCCATGCCCTGAATCGGTTTGTGGTTCTCCGGCCGGTCCGAACCGGTCTGGTTGGTCTTGGAGTGGGCCAGGGTGTACACGAACGAGGCGGGCCCGCTGCGCCGCAGGTGCCTGATCTGCGCCGACGCGACCTCCGAGCGCCGCCGACCGCCGCTGGCAAAGGCGAACAGCAGCAGGGCGCGATCACGCAGCCCCTTGAGGGTGGATGCATCGCAGGTCGCCAGGATCGCCATCAGCGGATCCTTGGTCAGTGCATTCTTTTTCTGGGGCATGTCTCCCCGCTTGGCATAGGCGCGGCGGGTCTTCGACAGCAGTTCACGCACCTGGGCGTCCTGGCAGGGGTTCTTCATGTCCCGCACCTGGTGGGCCTTGGACAGCACCGACACGCGGTGCACCAGGGTGCTGAGCGCCATGGGCCCCGGCTTGCCCTTGAAACCCGATTCGACGAGGGCCGCATCGATGGCCTGCGGCAACTCGTGTGCCAGGCCGTCTGCGGTCGTGCGTTGGGCGTGGTCGACGATGAACTGGAGAACCGCACTCGGCGGAAGCGGCAGCGCGATCGGCTGGCCATAGCGCACATGGAACCAGGCCGCCCAATAGCGCAGGGCGGACCGGTAGCTGGCCAGGGTGTTGGCAGACTCGCCTTCGCGCATCAGCTGATCGACCGCAAGCGCGGTCACATCCGAGAGCACGCCAGGTTCGAGCGCGGCATGCGTTTTGAGGGCTGGCAAGCGCATTCACGTTCCTTTAAGCTAATTTTTGCATTTATCGTACATATGATGTATTGTTTACTATCAATATGGCAATTTACTCACGATAAGCATCTATTATCGTGGGTAATTTCAAGAACGGAGTCGGGCGATGCCAATGAAAAGTACAAGGGGCCCGCGCGGCGTGCAGATGGAGGAGGTGTGGGCTGCGGCGGACGCCGTTCTCGCCCTGGGCGAGCGCCCGACCATCGAGCGGGTGCGCCTGCAACTGGGCCGTGGCTCGCCGAATACGGTGGGGCCCATGCTCGATGGGTGGTTTGGCTCGCTGGCCGGACGGCTGCAGGCGCCGGCCGACCCGGCCGAAGGGCCTTCAGATGCAGAGATTCCGTTGCCGGGGCCCGTCATCCGGGCGGCGAAGACCCTGTGGGGAAGGGCGCTGCAGCAGGCTGACGAAAGGGCGGCCGAGCAGTTTGCACAGGCCCGCACCGCGTTGGACGCCCAGGGCGAATCACTGCGCCTTGCGCAGGAAGAGTTGGCCCGGGAACAGCAACGCCTGGATGACCGCAATGAGGCCTATGCCGTGGCCATGCAGGCACGGGATGCGCAGATCGCCGAGCTGGCGCGCCAGGCCCAGGAACTGCAACAGCAATTGCTGGCCTGCCAGCAGTTACTGGATACCGCGCGTTCCGAGGGTACTCAACTGCGGCAAGCGGCGGATGCACAGCGGCGGCGCCAAGAGGCCAAGGACGCAGAACACCAGGCCGAGCGCTCGCGGCTCGAAGAGCGCGCCCAGGCCCAGGAACGCAGGCTCAACGCCGAGGTCGACCGGGCCCGCCAGGAGTCCAGGCGGCTGGCGCTGCAACTGGAAGGCGACGGCAAGAAGGCAGCCAAGGCCCTGGCCGATGCCCTGGACAGGGCCCGGCAGCTCGACACGCACGTGGGCACCCTGCAGATCGAAAAAGCAGGCCTGTCCTTGGAACTGCAATCCGCCCGCGACGAGGTGAAAGGCCTGCAGGCGAAATTTGATGAGCGCAGCAGCGACATGCTCGCCGTGCTCAACGAACTGCGCGACCGGCTCCCCACGACGCTGCCAGCGCCCGCACCGAAAACGAGGGTGCGCAGGAGCAGGAATTAGAACCTGCTCAGGTCTATTTGACGTCCTTGAACTTGTTGGAACACGCCTGCCTGTAGACGCGATCGAAGATCGATTGGCGCCATGCGCCTGCGGCGGTGTCCATGGGGTCCCTCAAGGTCTCGTTGAGGTCATCGACCATAAAACGCCTGAACCCGGTGTACTTGCCCGCGCGATCTTTCGCGTTGATCTCTCCGCACAGCGTGACCTTGGAGTCGCCATGCTCCGAAAGGAACAGCTGGCGGAACTTCGCGCCCTTGGGGTCGGGCAGGTCGTCGAGGATGGCACTTTTGGCCTCGTCCACACTGAAGGATTCCCGGGGCGACTGCGCAGCCGCCGTGGTCGAGACAAGGGCGGCCGCTACGAGCAGCGCTCCTGGAAGGTGACAGGTCAACATGGCCGCATCATATTCGGGCGCGTCCTGGTAGCCGCGCCAGGCGGTCATGCGCCATTGGCACTTGTTTTGTTTAACATAATATACATCGTATCTAGTCGATGAATATTTGGTGCGATTTAACCCCGTTGGCCCCCGCCGTTCGTTTCACCCAGTACCCACAACACTTTGATGGAGCTGCCATGAAACCCATTCTCCCTGCCTTGTTGACGGCGCTGACCGCAGCATTGTCGCTGACCAGCCTGCCGGCCCAGGCCGTTGGCCGCCTGGCCGACGTCACCATTGTGGACCGCGACACCGGTGCCACGCTGCCGGTGCATTACGCCAAGGGCGAATACTGGGTGGCCGGCCGGCCCGGGGCGCGCTACGCCGTCACCGTACGCAACCGCACTGGCGAGCGCGTGCTGGCCGTGCCATCGGTGGATGGCGTGAATGTGCTCAGTGGCGAAACCGCCGCCTGGGACCAGCGCGGCTATGTGTTTTCGGCCTACGAGCGCTACCAGATCACGGGCTGGCGCAAGAGCAGCAGCGAGGTCGCGGCCTTCGAGTTCTCCAGCGTGGCCAACTCCTATGCCGGCCGTACGGGCCGGCCAGCCCATGTGGGCGTGATCGGCGTGGCGCTGTTCCGCGAGCAGCAGCCCGTGCCTGCACCCGTGGTCATCCCCGAGCCCTACAGCCAGCGCCGCGACAGCAGCAATGACAGCGCCGGCCTGGGGCGCCTGCGCGAGGAGCCGGCGGCACCTGCTGCTGCAGCCGCCGCCCCGGCGCCGGAGGCCGAGTCCTCGGCACGCGCGCAGGTCGCGGGCAGCCTGGCGAGGGCACCAGCGCCATCGGCCAAGCTGGGCACGGCGCATGGCCAGCGCGAGACTTCCGTGGTCTCGCACACCAGCTTCACGCGCCTGCAGGAGCGCCCCAACGAAGTCATCAGCATCCGCTACGACAGCCGCGAGAACCTGGTGGCCTACGGCGTGATCCGCGAGCAACCGGTGCGCCCGCCAGTCCCGCGCGCCTTCCCGCAATCGGACAACGTGTCCTATGTACCCGACCCCAGGTGATGGACTCCGGCGAAGCTTCGCAGGCCTCGCCGGTGGATGAGGTCCCCGCATAATGCGCGGGTGCAGAACGCCCTGTCCCCTGACGATGCCGACGAGACGCTGATGCTGCGCTATGCCGCCGGTGACCTGGGCGCCTTCGACACGCTGTATAGCAGGCACGAGCTGGCGGTATGGCGCTTCGTGTTGCGCAGCGTGAAGGTCCCGGCGGTGGCGGACGACCTGCTGCAGGATGTCTGGTTTGCCGTGGCGCGCAACGCGGGCAGCTATGAAGTCAAGGCGAAATTCCGGACCTGGCTGTTCACCCTGGCCCACAACCGGCTGGTGGACCACCTGCGCACCGCCAGGAACCACGCCAGCCTGGATGCGAACGACGATGGGGGTGATGGCGGGCCCGGCCTGGCCGACACGCTGGCGGCCGACTCCGGATTCGGCCCGGTGCGGCAGCTGCAGTCACGTGAGCAGGCGGCGGCCCTGATCGCCGCGGTCGAGCAGTTGCCGTTCGAGCAACGGGAAGCGTTTTTGCTGCAGGCCGAAGGCGACCTCAGCGTGCAGGAGATCGCAGAAGCGACCGGCGTCCATTTCGAAACCGCCAAGAGCCGCCTGCGCTATGCGCGCACCAGCCTTCGCCAACAGCTACAGGAGTTTGCACCATGAGCGCGCGGGACGACGAGCTGACCCAGCGGTACCGCGAAGCCAGCGAACAGGACGATGCCCGCCCCGGTGCGCATGTCCGCGGCGCCGTGCGTGCCCATGCGCAGATGCTGGCAGCGGCCGCGGCCCCCCTGCCCGCCTCCCCTGCGCCCCCACAGGCGTCAGCCAACCAGTCGCGCTGGAAGGTATCGGCCCTGGCCACCGTGGCCGTGCTGGGCCTGACCGGCCTGCTGTTGCTGCAGTTCCAGCGCGGGACACCCGAAGAGCAGGAAATCGCCTACGGCCAGCGCCGTGCCACCGCCCCCTCGGCCAGCGTGCAGGCACCCGCCGCAGCGCCGCCCGCACCTGCAGCCACGCCACAAGCCCCTCAGGCCGCCCCTCCCAAGCCCGCTGCGCCCACCCGGCCGCTGGCCAGGACGGCTCCAGCACCCGCCCTCCAGGAAGCCGAGGCTCCACCGGCGCCGGGTCAGGTCGGTGCCGTGTCGGGCTTCCCTGCCTCCCCTCCCTTGCCTGGCGCCCCCCCTTCCGGTACGGGGACCGCCGCCGCACCGGCAGCCACGCCTGCACCGCCTTCTGCGCCGCCACGCACGGAAATGCGCGAGCGCCTGGCCGCCCGGGACGCAGCAGCCGCCAAGTCGATGGCGCCACCGCCCCCGGCGCCTGCCCCTGCGGCGGCCGCTGAAGCCGCTCGCTCATCCCAGCCAGAATCGGCGCGGCCTGCGGCACAGGCCGCAGCGGGCAGCGGCCTGCGGCGAGACGACGCGGCGGACAAGCGCCTGGCTGCGCCCGCCCCGCGCGCCCACAGCGAGCGCAGCAGTGCCGCGCTGCCGGACGGTTTGTGGGAAGCAGCCCGCACAGGCCGTACGCCCCAGGTCGAAAGCCTCATCGCCCAAGGCGCAGCCATCGACGCCCGCGACACGCTGGGCAGGACGGCGCTGATGCTCGCCGCCGCCAACGGCCAGAGCGCCACGGTGCAGAAGCTGCTGGCGCTGGGCGCCAACCCCGCCCTGGTGGACCATGAAGGCCTGAGCGCGGCCCAGCAAGCCAGAAGACTGGGCCACAACCGCATTGCCGAGCTGATTGACGCAGGGTCCTGAAACGGCCAACCCGCTCCCAACCGCTGGCGCAAGGGCGGCTTTTCCCGGCCTCCGGCCTATTTCAAGCCCTGGCCCGACCCATCCAGGCTGCGCTGGGCCAGGTTCATCTGCTCCAGCGGCGCCGGGCGCCCGAACCAGTAGCCCTGGGCACTGCCGCAGCCCATCTGCAGCAGGCGCCGCGCCTGGGCCTCGGTCTCGACGCCCTCGGCCACGACCGTCACGCCAAAGCCCTTGGCCATATGCAGCACGGCCGTGACGATGGCGGCATTCTGGGAAGATTCGGCCAAGTCGCGCACGAAGGTCTGGTCGATCTTGAGGCAGTCGAAGGGCAGCCGGCTCAGGTACGCCAGCGAGGAGTAGCCGGTGCCGAAGTCGTCGATGGCGATCTTCAGCCCCAGTGCGCGCAGGCGCGAGAGCTGCTGGTGGGTCACGGCATCGCCCTCGATCAGCACCGACTCGGTAAGCTCCAGCGTCAGGTGGCGCGCGGGCAGTCCACTGGCCTGTAGCGTGCGCTGCACCTGTTCGACGAAATCCGACTGGATCAGCTGGCGGGCCGAGACATTGACATGCAGGCCGAAGTCGCCGGGCAGCTGCGGCAATTGCTGGGCGATGTCCCGGGTGGCCCGGAGCATGACCCAGTCGCCCAGGGCCAGGATCAGGTCGCTTTCCTCGGCCATGGCGATGAACACGCCGGGCGGCACCATGCCGCGCGCAGGGCTGCGCCAGCGCAGCAGTGCCTCGGCGCCCGTCACGCGGCCCGTCGCCAGGTCGATCACCGGCTGGTAGTGCACCAGGAACTGGTCCTTGTCCAGGGCCTGCCGCAGTTCGGACGCCAGCCGCGTGCGCTCCATCGACTGGTCCGCCATGCCGGGCTCGAACACCATCCACTGGCTCTGGCCGTGGCGCTTGGCTTCGCCCAGGGCGATGCTGCCGTTGCGCAGCCACTCCGCCAGGTCTTCACCCCGCAGATGCCCCGCCACCAGGCCCACCGAGGCATGCACCATGACCTCGTCGGCCCCCGCCGAGAAGGGGGTGGCGAACAGACCCAACACCGCCTTGCCAAAGCGCTCCGCAGACTGCTCTCCCTCGTCCACCAGGCTCAGCAGGGCAAATTCGTCCCCACCCACACGGGCCAGCAGCACCGGCGCGGGAAAATGCCCGCGCAGCCGGTTGGCAACCGCCTGCAGCAGGCGGTCGCCCGTGCCATAGGGGTGATCTCGGTTTCCGTGCAATTTCGGAATCCATCTCCGAATAAGCCACTGGCGACAACAACTTAGCTGCGCTTTATAGTGTTCTCTGGAGCGAAGGAGAACGCTGATGTCGAGCTACCGATACAGATTCGTAGGCTACGAAAAACTGCCGTCCGGCTTGAATGCAGGCGACGTGGAACTGCACTGTCGGCTGCCAGACGAGCTGGTCAGGGAGATCAGGAACAGTGGCTACGCGAAACGCTATCACCTGGGACTGGCCGTGCAGCTGTCATTCCTCGCACTGACTGGCAGGAACGCCGACGCCGGGCTCAAGATGCCTACTGCGATGTTGAATATGCTGTGTGAGCAACTGGGCATCCACTCGACGGCGATTGCTTCCCTGAAGTCGCTGTACTCGAATGCCGACCGGACCATCAGCAACCATAGGGCTTGGGTTCGCGAAAAGCTCCTCTTCTCTACCTACGACCCTAACGCCGAAGAACGCCTCAAAGCGGCCCTGTCGCAGCAGGCGATCGACGCCTCGTCCGTCGATGAACTCCTCGCCTCCGCCCAGGAATGGCTCTTCGACAACAGGATCGTCCTGCCAGGCCAGCGTGTGGTGCTCGACCTGGCCCGATCTGCGTTTCAGGTAGTCGAGAACCTGGCACTCGCAACGATTCGAGCAGCGGTGACTCCTGTACGCCTGCGCGCGGTGCTCAAGGTGATGCACGAAGAGAGTCCGACTCCTGGCATCTCTTTGCTTGAGTGGCTGAAGCAATCGGCCGGCAAACACGGGGTGAAGGGCCTCAAAGAAGTGAACTCACGCATTGATGCGCTCAAGACGCTGGGCGTGCACCTGTGGGACCTGCAAGGGCTCTCGATCGGCCGCTTCCATGCGTTCGCCCAAGCGGTGGTCAATCGGCCGCCCTCCGAGACCGCCCGCCGCATCGAGGACACCCGCTCAATCGAGATCGTGTGCTTCCTCAAGCACCTGCTCGGTGAGCTCAGCGATGAGGCGATTTTTCGGAACAATCGGCACACCAGCGATTTCGTCCACAGGGCTAAAAAGCGTGTCCAAGCCAAACAGGCACAGCGTGCAATCGAGTACCGCCATTCCATCGAATCGATGCGGAGCATTGCTGCGGACAGCGGGCGTGAGGCGCATGAACGGCTGGCAGCCATCATGGCGCTGGCTGACGATATGCTGGGCCGTCCGCTGGTCAGCCAGGCTGAGGTTGTCCGGGAAACCTTGACCGAGCAGAGCACTCAGGTTCGCACGATCCTGGACGGCATGGGCTGCCTGGACCTAAAGGGCGATCCCGAGCACGCCGACAGCCGCCTGGTGTTGGCATTGCAGGCGCTGCGAGCAGCAGGCGCCAAGGAGCTTCCAGTCGACTTTGATACCTCCCTGGTCGAACCGAAATGGCGCCCCTTTCTCGATGTTCCTGATCGCAAGGCGGCACTCAGGGCTTTCGAAGGTTGCGCACTAATGCGCATCAGCAAGGGGCTGCGGGGAGGAAGCCTGTATGTGAACCACAGCGCTACCTACCAGAACAAGGCGAGTTTGCTGATTCCGCAGGACGAGTGGGAGCGCGACAAGGTAGCTCTCTGCGAAGCCTATGGTCTGGAATTGGATCCGCGCAAAGCGCTTGACCTCCAGTACGAGTTGCTGCGTGCCGGCCTTGCCGATGTGGAGGTCGGACTTGAAAAAGGCCTGCTTGAGATCGATGAAGACGGGTGCGTGCGTATACCGGCGATTCGCGCCGCGGAGGAAGACCCGGAACTTCGACACACGAACCAACGCCTCAGCGACTTGATTGGCGCAACCCAGCTGCCGGACGTCATTTTGGAGATCGACAGTAGGACCCAAATCAGCACCATGTTGCTGGGCCGCCAGCCGGAAGACGCCGAAGAACTCATTGCGCTGTATGCGGGCTTGCTCGCGCATGGCACCGAGATCGACGCCAAGGCTGCTGCCGCAATGATTCCCGGCGTGCCCGTCAGCCGCGTCTCAGCCGCCATGCGCATGCTCGAGGCGCCTGGCCGGCTGCGCGCAGCCAACGACAGCGTGGTGGCGTTCCAGCAGCGGTTTCCGATCGTCAAGCTGTGGAGTGACGGGAAGAAAGCCTCGTCCGACATGATGGCGCTCGATGCAACGCGTCACCTCTCCATTGCCCGCACGGATCCCCGTCGCAAGACTGCGGCGGCAGGCATCTACACCCACATCCTGGGCAGCTACCCGGTCATCTTCGACCAGCCCATCGTGCTGTTGACGCGCCAGGACGCGCCGGCAGTGCATGGAATCGAAGCCTACAACTCCAACAGCGAGGACCGCATCAAAGTCGACCTTTTGGCGGTGGACACCCACGGCTACACCTACTCAGGCATGAGCGTGGCCAAGCTGCTGAAGTTCGACTTGTGCCCCCAGTTGGCCGGCCTACCAGACCGCAAGATCTGGACACCCCGCTTGATCAAGGTGTCCGAGGCCCTCGAGCAAATCGCCATACCAGCCATCACCGAAAAAGCCATCCGGGAAGGCTGGGACCAGACCATGCGCCTTATTGCCTCGATCAAGTCTGGCCGCGTGAGCGTCGCTTGGGCGCTGGCCCGCCACGGGAGCGCAGCGGCCGGGGATGACGTTCGCCGCTGCCTGGACCAGTACGGCCGCCTGCTG
Organism: Acidovorax sp.; assembly: GCF_034519795.1. Lineage (GTDB taxonomy): Bacteria > Pseudomonadota > Gammaproteobacteria > Burkholderiales > Burkholderiaceae_C > Acidovorax. Next base: position 199,685 of record NZ_JAXHOB010000012.1, on the reverse strand, counting down.
CGATCGGTGTTCCTGTGCGACTATTTCACCAACGACGTCTTCCGGCGGGAAATCCACACTTTGCTCAACCGCGGTGAGTCGGTGCACCTCCTTCAGCGGGCCATCTACTACGGTCGAATCACCGCCGAAAGAGGCCGCCGCCGCGATGAACTCAAGTCGATTTCGGGATCGCATGCGCTCTTGACGAACGTCGTGATCGGCTGGAACACGATGAAACTGCAGGAAACCGTAGATCGTCTGAAGTCCAGCGGGCAACGCATTGACGACAGCATCCTGCGCCGAATCGGGCCGGTCCACTTCGGGCACATCAACTTCCGGGGCACCATGAGCTTCAGTGTTGCCCGGTATGCCAGCGTGCTTTTGAAGGGAGAAATGACCTCGAAACGCACTCCCGCAAAACGCGCCGAAAAATAACCCTATTTCGTGCTTTTGCATTTCCGTCTGCAAAATCGGAAAGCTGCTCTATATAAATCAACGACTTAGCACGCCCGTGCATTTCGCCATTTCATTTATTCCGTGCAAAAAAGGAAATACCCGACTAATTAAGTAGGCTATTGAGGGCTCGGCGGAGAAGTCGTTCGGGGCGCAAATTATTCCGTTGGCGGCCCAACGTCTACCCCCGCTTGCGCCAGTTGCCCAAGTGTCACCAGCTCAGAAGGCATGTGGAGCACCCGGATGTTGGCGAGCGCCTGTATCGCGTCGCGCTTGGACCAAATGTCTGTCTTGTCGCTCGTGAGAAAGACCGTGCAACCGGCCTTGGCCGCCGAATCGAGGTGCTGTGCGTCGACCTGGGCGCCCAACAACTTGCGTAGCGGTTCGAAGAGAGCGGACGATTTGTAGTCGTTCCAGGTTCCAGGAGCCTCTTTCGAACTCAGATTGCTCTGCTTCCAGGTAGCGCCCGAGCCGGGGACGAAAGTTTTGACCCGGCGATTTCGCTGCTCGAAAGGAAAGTAATGGGTTTTCAGAAGGCCAGCAGCCTCCAAGGCGGCCACTTCCTTGAGCATTCCGCCGGTGTCCACATACACAAGAAGCATCTCATCTCCCAGAATTTGATGGGCTCATTGGCTCACGGTTGGGCGAGCTCGCTGCGTCGGGTGCCAACGAACATCGGTGGAATTGAGGGCAAGCCAGGATAAAGCCAGTTTTGACTCATAAGCCTTTTAGTTATGTGAAATGGCTCCTTTACTCCAAATCGAAACTCAGTTGGTTGCCTGTAGTGTTTCCAGCGGTTCAATCAGCTTCACCCAGCCTTGCAACGTAGCGATTGTTTGACGAATCTCTGACGTTGCCTCAAAAGCCAGTTCGGGCAAGCTCTCTTCCGCAGAGCCTGACAAACCGGCCCCGTTAACCACTACGTGCGCCATTCCGTGAAGCCGCAGCAGTACGTCCCGAAGGCCGTCTTGGCCTCGTGCGTTGCCCACAACTCTGTCGAGCTGTTCGACTGCGCGCAGCAGTTTTGAGGTGTCGTAGGTGCTCTGTAGCCGTGTCAGCGAAGCCCTGTCCAGCCGACCATAGGCCGTGAGGACGGTGGTTTCTGGATCGCTCATGCTCCTGCTCCCTTTTGGCCGGCTCGCTGCCCCTCCGCTGCCACTGCAGCTGCAGCAACTCGTGCACGCCTGGCCGCCTCACGAAACTGTGATTCCTTGACCCAGGGCTCCGGGGGCCGCTTCAGGTCGAGGTGATAGTTGCCAAACCGCTTGATACCCGAGGTCATGTACGGACTCAGATACTCAACATCGGCCGCAGAAACGGGCTCCCCGTCTGCGTACATCTCCTGCAACACCCGCATCATGTCCACCGTGTTCTGCAGGATCACCGATGAGGCAATCAGGTCGATGAAGCGCACCCGCTTTTGCTGCTCGTTTGGATCGTTCTCGTTGATCACATCGCCGCCGAAGTCCAGCCATTTCGTGAAGGCATGGTACGACTCGATCTTGTTGGTCGTGGCGCTCACCTCCTGACGCATCTCCTTGCTGGAGATCCAGCGCAGCAAGTAGACCGTTCGCAGCACTCGGCCAAGTTCGCGTGCCGCAGCAAACAGTCGGTTGTAACGCCCCTCCTGGCTGAGCTTGCGCAACAGCATCGGTGAGGCGATTTTTCCGGCCTGGATCGATATCGATACCTGCATCAGATCTCGCCAATGGTCGCGGATGAGCTTCCAGTCTACGACGTCGCTGAACAGGCGGTCGATATGCCGGAACCGCATCCCCTTCTCGGGGCGATAGAAACGCAGATCCTTCCAGTTTCGGATGCGCGGCATCAGTTGGATACCCGCAAGGTGCGTGAAGGCGAACACCGTTTCCGACTGGCCATGGGTGTCTGAGTACACGGTATCGGCATGAACGCTCAAGCCTGCCTTCATCAGGCCCTCGATAACGTAGACAGCTTCCAGGACCCCTGGTGGTATGAAGTGGCGAAAAACCGCGATGTAGTTGTCGGCGACATGCCGATAGGCCACGGCCCCCATGCGCCGGTACCGAAAGTGCATGCCTACCAGCAGGTTCTGGTCGTAGAAGTCGTGCTGGGTGCCATCTGCCGCGACCTTTTTGCCTTCGCCCCACAGCTTGGGCAACTCAAGCCGCAGATACAGTTCGGTCAGATCCCGGCAGGCGTTGTCCAACTGGTCAAGGCTCATGTGCCGCTGGTTGGCATAGGACAGTTGATGTGGTGTCACACCGTTGGACAGGTGACGCGCTGCTTGGTTGGGTCCAAGGTTGCAGCCTATGGCGAACACGGTGAGCAAGTAGCGCTCGCGTGCGTTGCGAAGTTTGGGATCGTCGCCGGACTGCGGCCCAAAGTTGCGGGTGAATCCCGTCCAGTGCTCGATGTTGGCAAGAACGTCCAGGAGGTTGCGAGGTGCAGTGCGATTTTCGATAGCGGCATGCAGGGCGATGGCCGAAGCCGGCACTTCCCGTGCAACAACACGCCGCAGGGTAGGCTCGCCGTTGGCTCCGATCACCACGTCTCCTGCATGTTGCGGAAACTCATCATCGATTTTCTTGGCCGTCTCGGTGAGCAATTGCTTGAGCCCGTCTACGAAGTCACCCGCAGTGGCGGGTATCCCAATCCGGTCGCAATAGGTTGGCAGTAGCGCTTCGCACTCCTTCCAGGGCAGCAGTTGCAAGCGGTAGTCGGCAAATGACTCTGAGCCTTCAATGCACACATCGCCAGAACGAAGATCCCCACACAAATAGCTGAACACGCAAACTTCGAGGTAGCGACGGTTAGTCGGGTGGCCCAGTCCGTGTGAGCGGCGCACCAGCTTGCGCCAGCGCTCGGAGGCGAACATAAGCGCCAGGTCATCCTCAATCCACTCCACCTTGCGATGTTCGTTGGCCAGAACGACCTGCAGGGCGTCCAGCAGACTGCGGTCCTGAGTGGCTGCCTCAAAGCGCAACGCCTTCGCCATTCGGAACATCGCCGCACGCCAACTGCTGAACGCCTTCCAGACCAGCGGCAGATGGTTTCCCCCGCTCCACACTCGGATGGCCTCACAGTCCATGGTCAGTTGATCCAGGTTGCCGTGCGGGGCAAGCAGATCTCGAACGCGCTGCCCGGTACTGGCGTCATCAAGGTTTTCAGCGAGGATCTCCAGAACCTGCTCCAGCGTGGCGACGAGTTCTTCGCTCAGTTCGCGCTGGCGCGCCTGGATCACCTGCAGTTCCTCTCTTGCGGTCTTGTGGATGGCACCGATGCGGCGAATGAACATTTCGGCCACATCGTCGCGGGCCCTCACTCGCATATGTCGGATCAATGCCAGGATCAATGTGTAGCGCTTGGCGGGCAGCAAGTCCTTCATGTCGCCCGCATCGAGCGCCGATGCCATGCCGGCCATGTAGTTGAGCTTGGTGACCGGAACGCCATCGAGCAACGCATCGCTGTCAGGCAGGGACTCAAGCCATGTCAACTGGTCCAACAGCAAATCGAGATGCTTGCGCGAGGCTTTCTTTGCCGATTTCTTGATCTGGTTATACAAAGTTCGCCTTGCCGGCAATTCCGACTCCAGCAATTGGTCAAGCCATGTTCGTTGGGCCAAACTCAGGCGCTGATTGATTCGCGCGTTCAATGCGGCCTCTGCGGCCGAGTGGGCTTGTTCAGAGATTTCGTCGAGCGTGCGGAACACTGGCAGCTCGTAACCCAGCCGTACCAACTCCTCAATGGTGATGTTGATGATGTCAACGCGGGTCTCCACGACACTGGCGACCTGTTGGGCTATCTGGATAGCCAGTGTTCGTGTTTGTCCGTCGGTGTAGGGCTTCACACCGAGCATTTCTCGAATCGCCTTGTGGTGGCGATACAGCGTGGCGAGCGAAGCGAATTCGATCTTGCCAGTCGGGGCGATGCCCAGCGTTGCGGAAACATGCTCGATAACCTCGGCTGGAATGGCATCGAGCCCGGGGAAGTGGCGCAGAAATTCGAAGCATTTGAGCAGTACGAGGATGGCCAGGCGGCGTTCTGGAGTGCGCGAGTGTCGCTGAGCCCATTCAATTTCTTCAGGCCGCGGCGTGAAGGATCCCTGCAGATCCTTCAGTGTCAGCGTTCGAGGGAATCGAGGGTACGCAGTACGTTCAATGCTCGCCATGGCGCAAAGCCCCCACAAAAGGCAGGTTTGGTTGAGGCAAGCAGCGTATCCGATGGCGCTGGTAGCCTGCCCTACAACGGCAAGAAAACCCCCATGAGCCTGATGCGCGCACCGATGCACTTGATCAGCCAGACCGATTCCTGTGTATCAGCTCACCGGCAGGCGATCAGTTGGGAGCGTACTTTTGCTCCAGCCCGTCAATCAGTGATGTGCAGAGCCTGCACCGGGGTGCCCAGCTTCAGGTACAGCAAGCCATCGCTTCCCATGCGCCAGGGTTGCGTCTGGCCTGTATCGCCCGCCGGCAGCAACCACTGCGGTACCAATCGCCATGATTGGCCGCCCAAGGTGAGTTTCAGGGCGCCATCGTTGGCGCTTGGCTGAACGGCCAAGCTGGCGCCAGGTAGTGCTGCAGTGAAGATGGCGTTGGCCTGCGTGACATTGAGCAGCGCGGGCAACAGCAACTGGCGCGCGCCTTGTCCGATCTGGAACACGATGCGGCCCTGTTCGTCCACGCCGATCTGCGGGGTGCCAGTGGCGGTACCTGCCCCGGTCCAATCAGGACGCAGAACATAGGTGGCGCCGCCAAAGCCCAGCTGCAGCACCCCCTCGGCGCCCAGCTTCAACGTTGCACCCGGCAGGGCCGTGGTGACTGCAGTGGCCAGGCCAGCCAGCTCCGCCACCGCAGGCGCAAACTGCACCACCACACCGCCACGCACCCAGCGCAGCAGGCCCAGTGGAGTGAAGCCAAAGCCATCGGGCAATCGCGCGTCGATGGTGATCGGCTGGATGGGCAGCAGCTGGACGATCTGGCCATCCGCACGCATGAGCACTACACCGGTAGGCGCGGTCTCCAGACCCTGCGCCAGGTTGGCGCCAGCAAGGCGCGCGACGGCGCCGTCGAGGCGGGCGAAAGCCTTGCCATCCACCGCGATCGATGCCCGCAGGTTGACGAACACCATGCCATCGCCCGCCTGGCCCGCATCACCCAAGAGGGAACCCAGGGTGATGGACACCAGCCTGCCCGCGGCATCCACCAGCAGCTTCTCCCCCGCCATTAAGCCCTTGCCGCCCAGTTCAGGCAGAGTGCCTGCGGCTGGAACCAGCGAGCCACTGACCACAGCCACGGCCAGGGGCTGCGCCTCGATGCGCGTGCCCGCAGCACCGGAGGTAAGGAGCACGGCACCGGCGAGGGCCATCGGCTGGCCCGCTGCGCCGCTGGTCATGGATGCCCAGCCGTTGACCACTGCCAGCACCAGCGTGTCCTGCCCCTGCACCTTGGCGATGCGCAGGTAGGTTCCCGGGGTAGCCCGGACCGACAGAGGCTGGCCGTTGATGGTGACCTGCAGCGGTACCGGCGTGGTCCCAAAACCGGGCAGCACAATGGTGCCGCCAGCCGCATCGGGGCCGATCACGATGGGCAGGTAGGGGTCTGTGATGTTGGTCGTGGCGCCGGGTACGGTCACAGGCAGGTTGGTTGGCCCGGGGGAACTGGGCGTGACGGGTGCGCTCGCCACGGAAGACGCGCCACGGCCGAGGCCGTTGGTGGCCGTCACCGTGAACGTGTGGGCATTGCCCGCATTGAGGTTGATCACCAGGCAGGTCGTGGCCGGCGCGGCCACCGTGCAGGTGCCTGCGGGTACGCCGGTGACCGTGTAACTGGTGATGGCGTAGCCCCCGTCGTTGGAGGGCGCAGTCCAGCGCACCGTTGCCTGCTCATCACCTGCCACCGCAATGACCGCAGTGGGCGCGACAGGTGGGCCGGTGGGTACCACCGAGGCACTGGCGGCCGAGGCTGTGCCCGCACCAATGCTGTTGCTGGCCACCACCTCGAAGCTGTAGCCCGTGCCGTTGGTCAGGCCTGCGACCGTGCAGGTGGTTGCAGTAGCGGGTGTCGGCGTGCAGGTCTTGGTGGTGTCCTCGACCGCCGTCACGAGGTAGCCGGTGATGGGCCGCCCTCCGTCGCTGGAGGGGGCTGCCCACGAGACCGTCACCTCGGCATCGCCTGGCACCACAGTCACTGTCATAGGACCGTCGGGTGGGACGGGAACGACCTTGCGGATACGGAGATTGTCGTAGTCAGCAATGTACAGGTTGTCCTGCGAATCCACCGCCACGGCCCGTGGATGGTTCAATGCCGCCGCAGCGGCTGGACCGCCATCGCCGCTAAATCCAGCTTGCCCCGTGCCAACCACGGTGCTGATGATGCCTGTGCTGTCCACCTTGCGGATGCGGTTGTTGCCATAATCCGCAATGTACAGGCTACCCGCAGCATCTATCGCCACGCCCGAGGGACCGCCTAACTGTGCCGACGTGGCTGGGCCACCATCACCGCCAAAACCTGGGTTTCCGTCGCCAGCAAAAGTGGTGATGACGCCTGCTCTGTCTACTTTGCGGATGCGGTGGTTGTAGAAATCCGCGATATACAGGTTCCCAGCAGCATCCATCGCCAATCCCCGGGGAGAGTCCAAAAACGCTGTGGTGGCTGGAATCCCATCGCCGTTGTATCCAGAATCGACATTCCCGTCATGGTATCCGGCCACGTGGGTGAAAAAGCCTGCGGTGCTAAATTTGCGGACGTTGTCAGACTCTGCGAAGTATATGTTGCCAGCAGCATCAAGCACTATCCCAGTGAGCAAACCGAACAATGCATGGCCGGGCAAACTAGTAATAGTCCCCGCCAAGTCAACCTTGCGGACACGAAAGTTGTAAGAGTCCGTAAAGTACAGGTTCCCCACTGCATCAACGGTGACACCTTGAGGCCGATACAACTGCGCCGCCGTAGCTGGACCTCCATCGCCACTGAAGCCCCGAATCCCGGATCCCGCTACGGTGCTGACGGTACCCGTGTTGTCCACCTTGCGGATATTGTGTCTTGTAGCGTCTGCAATATACAGATTTCCCGCAACGTCGACCGCTATGCCGTGGACGCCGCCGATCTGGGCCGCAGTGGCGGGCCCTCCGTCGCCGCTGGAACCTATTGTCCCATTACCTGCCACGGTGCTGATGGCCTGCCCCAGTGCTGGCCCGGCAAGCCCGATGGAAAGGGTGCTCCAAAGCAGGAGGCGCATGCATGCCACTCGCGCATTCAGAATAGGCAGTCGCAGGGCGGGCACAGCAGGGCGCGCGGAGCGCAACGGATTGAGAGTAGTCATTCGCAGTTCAAACGGAACGTTGGCAAGTGGAGGCCGCACAGGCGGGCCCCGGGGTTCTGGCAGTGACGCGCGGCGGCGTCCGGATCGGTCAGGCCGAGCAGCAGCCCCCTAGATCGCCAAAATGTATCGACATGCTGCAAACCTGTCTGTCCCTAGAACTAGTTACAAGCGGGCTCAGTTTGAGCAGCCAGATGTCATGGGAACGTGCCGTCGGCGGGTGCTATCCGCGCGGCGTCAGTGCCCATTCACTTCGAGCCCTTCGCTCTGGCCAGGCCAGCGCTGGAGGCGCCCTTCAGCCGGAGTCACGGTGCACTGCGCTCGCCCGACTGGGGCGCCTGCAGCGGCAACCAGAGCACGCAGCGTGTCACGGCCGAGGGCTCGCCGGTGCTGCGGCTCCAAGACATCCGTCCCCCCAGCGCCTCGGCCCGGCGCAGCTGGTTCTTGAGCCCGCGCCCGCGTGCCTGCAAGGCGGCGTGCACGTCGAAGCCCCGACCGTCGTCAATCACGCGCACCTCGATGCCGCCATTGCACTCCTCGCATTCGAGCTGGATGAACGAGGCCTGGGCGTGCTTGACCACGTTGGCGAAGCATTCCTGCAGTATGCGCAAGAGGTGCAGCGCTGCGGCAGCATCCAGCCATGGCAGGGGCGGCACCTCGCTCACCTCCCAACGCAATTGCATACCCAGCCCTTCCAGGCGCGGCGCCAGCCTAAAGCGCAGGGTGGCCAGCAGCAGCAGCAAATCAGCGTCCACGGGCTCCATGGAGTCGATGGCCAGTTTCAGGTCATCCATGCATTCGGCCAGCACCTGGGCCAGTTCCTCGCTGCCGGCCTTGCCGTGGCGCACCAGGTGCAGGGCGCTGGTGAGCGAGGAGCCCAGGCCGTCGTGCATGTCCTGCATCAGGCGCTGGCGCTCCTGCGCCAGGGTCTCGCGGTGCTCTACCTCGCGCAGTCGCGCATGGCTCTGCACCAGCTCGACCTCGCGCTCGCGCAGGCGGTGCTCCAGGTGGACGTTCACGCGCTCCATGCCCTCAATAGCGGCCAGGTAGCGGTGCAGGATGACGTACGAAGCAATGAAGAACACGCCGATGTTGCTGTAGGCGCCCAGGTACATGCCCTCCACGTTGACGAGCAGGTGGCTTTGCAGCAGCCAGTCATAGCCACCGGCCAGCAGGCTGAGCAGGCCCCAGCCCCCTAGCAGGCCGGCCTCCCGGGAACGCACATGCCAGGCATCGCGGCAGGCAACGATGAACAGGGTGGTACCCATCACCAGCAACACCGCATACAGCAGCGGTGAGATGAGGGCCGCCTTGGGCAGTGCCGGCACCACCGGCAGCGTAATGGCACTTGCCAACGCGGTGACCGCGCAGGCGGTGATGGTCAACCAGCGGTGGCGCAGGCCATGCAGGGAGCGCAGGAAGAAGTAGGAGATGAGGACCAGCCAGAACAGCGAGCTGACGGTAAGCCAGCTGAACCATTCATCGCTGATGGGCACGCGCTGGCGGCTCACGAAGTAGTGCAGCGTTCTGACGCAGGCCACCGCAGACGCCACGAAAAACATCAGGTAAATCGTTTCGCGCCGCCGCCGCAGCCACACGCCAAAGGCGAAGATGCCGGCGGCCAGAAAGGCGGCGCTGCTCATGGCCGGAAAGTCGGACTGCAGCCAGTAGCGCAGCTGGTAGCGCCAGCCGATGGCCTCGCTGGTGCCGACCCAGGCGGTGGACATGGCGGCACGGGTGCCGCTCAGGCGCTGGCCACGGATCTGTATCTCGCGAACGGCCGGGGCGCCGGCCGTGCCCTGCAGGGGTATCCACAGCGGCAGGTTCACTGCGTTCCACAGGAACCGTGCATCCGACTTGTAAAGCAGCCGGCCGTCGCCGTAGATGGCAATCTGTCCATCCGACTTCCAGCGCGGCACGTACAGGTACAGGGGACTGGCCTCGGACACCAGGGCGGGCACTGCCAGGCGGTACCAGACCTCGGTAGTCAGGGGCAGAGCCTGCGAAGGCTCCTGCGCCAGCGTGGCCGAGGACAGCATCCTGGTGGGGGCGGAATAAGGCAGGTCAACCGTCGTCCACTCGCCGCTTGGCAGGCCATCCCCCAGTGCATAGGGCGGGGGCGTGAACCCCAGGGTAGAGCGGGTGAACAACTGCGCCTGCACGATGCGGTGCGCCACGGCGGCCTCCGCAGGCTGCGCTTGCTGCGCTTGCACTGCACTGCCCAACAGCAGGCTTGCCGCGAGCACAAGGAAACCGAAGAATGCCGCCACGTGCCCGGTCAGATGAGGCCCCGGACCCGGGCCTCATAGATTGCCTCGGCCTTGGAGCGCACCTTGAGCTTGGCATAGGTTCGCCGCACGAAGGTGAGTACGGTGTGGTGCGAGACTTCGAGCACGCGCGCGATCTCCTCGGCCGTGAACCCCTTGGTGATGTACTGCAGCACCTCGCGCTCGCGCGCGGACAGGTTGACCCCTGAGTCGGCACCGGCATCGGCCTCCCCAGCAGTGGACGGCGATGCCGGTGCACTGCCCTGCTTGAAGCGCATGAGCACCTGCCGGGCGATCAGCGGGCTGATGGGACTGCCGCCCTCATGCAGGCTGCGGATCTCGCCCACGATGCGCTCGGGCATGCTGTCCTTGAGCAGGTAGCCGCTGGCCCCCGCTTCGATGGATTGCAGCACATGCGCCTCGTCGCCGAACGCTGTGCTGACCATCACGGCGCAGGTGGGCCACAGCCGCGCAGCCTGGGCGATTGCCTTGATGCCGGATCCATCGGGCAAGCCCAGGTCCACCAGCAGCACGTCGGCCGCAGGCCCTTCGGCATTCAAGGCGTGCAGCGCCTGCGCCAGGGTGTCGGCCACCCAGAGCAGGCACATATCATCGGTCTGGCGAATGGCCGAAGCCACGGCCGTCTGGAACCGGGGGTCATCCTCCACGATCGCAACGCGTATTGCGGCACTGCTTGCGATTGCTGGTTGCATGGGATGGGTATGGAGTGTGTTGGAAAGAAAAAGAGACAGTGCAGCGCCACCGCTCTCCATCTCCAGCATGTTAGTTGACAACACGGACCCCCTGCACCTGCGTCTCCAGCTTCAGGTACAGCAAACCATCGCCGCCTATGCGCCATGGCTCCGTCTGGCCTGCATCGCCAGCAGGCAGCACCCACTGCGGCACCAGGCGCCATCCCTGGCCACCCAGGGTGAGGGTCAGGGCGCCATCGCTGGCGCTTGGCTGCACGGCCAAGCTGGCGCCAGGGAGCGCTGCAGTGAAGATGGCATTGGCCTGCGCAATATTCAGCAGCGCGGGCAACAGCAACTGGCGCGCGCCTTGGCCGATCTGGAACACGATGCGGCCTTGCTCATCCACGCCGAGCGTCGCGGTGCCCGTAGCCGTGCCCGAACCGGTCCAATCGGGGCGCAGCACATAGGTCTGCCCACCGGTGGTAAGTTGCAGCACGCCCTCGGCGCCCAGCCTCAGTTGTGCGCCCGGCAATGCCGCTGCCACCGCGCTGGCCAAGCCCGCCAGATCGGCCACGGCTGGTGCGAACTGCACCACCACCCCACCGCGCACCCAGCGCAGCAGACCCAGGGGTGTGAAGGCCAGGCCATCGGGCAGCGTGGCGTCGATGGCGATGGGCAGCACGGGCAGGAGTTGGTAGATCTGCGCGCCATTGCGCACCAGCACCACGCCCGAGGGAGCTGTCTCCAGGCCCTGCGCCAGGCTGGCGCCCGAGAGGCGCGCCAGCGGGCCGGCAAGGCGGGCGAATGCCTTGTCATCCACCGTGATCGAGGCCGGCAGGTTGGCGAACGCCATGGCGTCACCGGGCTGCGTGGTATCGCCTTTGAGCGAGCCCAGGGTGACGGCAATCAGCGCACCCCGTTCATTGACCTGCAGCTTCTCGCCCGCCAGCAGGCCCAGGCGGCCCACCTGGGGCAAGCTGCCTGCCGGTGGAACAAGGGCGCCCACGAGCACCGCCACCGTGAGCGGCTGCGCCTCGATGGTGGTGCCCGCCATCCCCGAGCTGAGCAGGACATCGCCCGCCAGCACCAGGGGCTGACCCGCCGCGGTGGAGGTCATGGACGCCCAGCCATGCTGCACCACCAGCACCAGCACGGTCTGGCCGTTGGCCTGGGTGGTCTTGAGCTGCGTTCCCGGCAGCGCCTGCACCGACAGCGGCTGGCCGTTGACGTTGATCTGCAGCGTGACCGGCGTGGTGCCCGTGCCCGGCACCACGAGGGTGGCGCCGACCGCCCCTGGGCCCACGACGATGGGCAGGGTGGGGTCGGTGATGGTGGTGGTGCCGGCGCTGTTGACGTTCACCGAGGTGGGTGCGCCGCCCCCGGCGGGCGCGGTGGGTGTGACCGGGGCGCTGGCGGCCGATGCCACGCTGTCGCCCGCCCCATTGGTCGCCTTGACCGCGAAGGTGTAGGCCGTGCCGTTGGCCAGCCCCATCACCGTGCAGGTGGTGGGCAGCGGACTGCCGGTGTTGACCGTGCAGGTCTTGGCCGGGTTGGCCACCGCTGCCACGGTATAGGCGGTGATGGCGCTGCCGCCATTGCTGGCAGGGGCCGCCCAGGTAACAAGGGCCTGGCTGTCGCCAGCGGTGGCGGTAACGGCGGTGGGGGCGTCGGGCTGCGTCGCGGGAGTGGCGGCAGCGCTGGCGGCCGATGCCACGCTGTCGCCCACCCCATTGGTCGCCTTGACCGCGAAGGTGTAGGCCGTGCCATTGGCCAACCCCAACACCGTGCAGGTCGTGGGCAGCGGGCTGCCGGTGTTGACCGTGCAGGTCTTGGTCGGGTCGGCCACCGCTGCCACGGTATAGGCGGTGATGGCGCTGCCACCATTGCTGGCGGGGGGTGTCCAGACCACTGTGGCCTGTGCATTGCCGGCGGTAGCGGTGACGGCGGTGGGCGCGTCGGGGACACCTGGCGGCACCAGCAGCAGACGAGAACGCGTCGGTGCCTCGGCGAAGTAGGCGGCATCGGCGCCTGCACCGCCGGACTGGCGGGCCAACACGCCGCACAGATAACCGCCCTTGCCGGGCAGCACCGTCAGCGCGGTGCCGGTCACGGTGCAGACGTCGGGCGTGAAGGTGTCGAATGCCACGGCCAGGCCGCTGCTGGCGGTAGCCGCCAGCGTGGTCGGGGCGCCCGGGGCAGGCGAGCCAACCGCCACGGGATAGTCGATGGCCTGCGCTGCAGCGATGCGCGTTGGCACGCTGCGGCTGGCCCAGCTCCCGTTGCCCAGTTGGCCGCTGGAGTTGTTACCCCAGCACTGCACGGCCTCGGCCGTGGCCAACGCGCAGGTGTGGTTGCCTCCTGCCGCAATGGCCGCCACCCCGCTGGCCAGCCCCGTGACGGGCTGCGGCGTGCTCTGGTCGGTGGTGCTGCCTTCGCCCAGTTGGCCTTCATTGTTGCGGCCCCAGCACTGCACGGCTCCGGCCGTGGTCAGCGCGCAGGTGTGCCCGTTGCGTCCCGCAATGGCCGCCACCCCGCCGGCCAGGCCGGTGACGGGCTGGGGCGTGCTCTTGTTGGTGGTGCTGCCATCGCCCAGTTGGCCGAAGGGATTGGCCCCCCAGCACCGCACGGCCCCGGCCGTGGTCAGCGCGCAGGTGTGGCTGTACCCCGCCACAATGGCCGCCCCACCGCTGGCCAGGCCCGTGACGGGCTGTGGCGTGCTCTTGTAGGTGGTGCTGCCATCGCCCAGCTGACCGAACTGGTTGCGGCCCCAGCACTGCACGGCCCCGGCCGTGGTCACGGCGCAGGTGTGCTCGGACCCTGGCGCCATGGCCGCCACCCCGCTGGCCATTCCTGTGACGGCCTGGGGCGTGCTTTTGTTGGTGGTACTGCCATCACCCAAATTGCCATAAGTGTTCCTGCCCCAGCAATACACCGCCCCGGCGGTGGTCAGCGCGCAGGTGTGGTAATCCCCTGCCGCAATGGACGCCACCCCGCTGGCCAGGCCCGGCACGGGCTGGGGCGTGCTCTTGCTGGTGGTGCCGCCATCGCCGAGTTGGCCGAAGGGGTTGGCCCCCCAGCACTTCACGGCACCAGCCATGGTCAGGGCGCAGGTGTGGTCGTACCCTGCCGCAATGGCGGCCACGCCGCTGGCGAGGCCTGTGACGGGCTGGGGCGTGCTTTTGTTGGTGGTGCTGCCATCGCCCAGCTGGCCGGAAGCGTTGTAGCCCCAGCACTGCACGGCCCCGGCCGTGGTCAGCGCGCAGCTGTGGCCGAACCCCGGCACAACCGCCGCCGCCCCGCTGGCCAGGATTGCGACGGGCTGGGGCGTGGTTTTGTCGGTAGTGCTGCCATTGCCCAGTTGGCCCTCGATGGCACGGCCCCAGCACTGGGCGGTACCGCCCGTGCTCAGTGCGCATGTGTGATAGCTCCCTACAGCAATGGCCGCCACCCCGCTGGCCAGGCCCGTGACGGGCTGGGGCGTGCTTTTGTTAGTGGTGCTGCCATCGCCCAGCTGGCCAAACGGGTTGTCGCCCCAGCACTGCACAGCTCCGGCCGTGGTCACTGCGCAGGTGTGGTGTTCGCCTGCCGCAATGGACGCTACTCCGCTGGCAAGCCCTGTGACGGGCTGGGGCGTGGTTTTACCGACAAGAGTGCCATCGCCAAGTTGGCCGTGGATGCCAAGACCCCAGCACTGCATGGCCCCAGCCGTGGTCACCGCGCAAGTGTGGTTGCCTCGCGCGCCCGTCGAAATGGCCACCACCCCGCTGGCCAGGCCCGTGACGGGCTGGGGAGTGGTTTTGCCGGCGTTACTGCCATCGCCCAGTTGGCCCAAGGCGTTTATGCCCCAGCACTGCACGGCCCCGGCGACTGTCAGCACGCACGTATGGTAGTTCCCTGCCGAAAGGGCCGCCCCCCCGCTGGCCAGGCCGGTGACGGGCTGGGGCGTGGATTTGTCGGTGGTGCTGCCATCGCCCAGTTGGCCGTTGTCATTCAAGCCCCAGCAGTACACGGCCCCGGCGGTGGTCACCGCGCAGGTGTGTTGGAACCCTGCCGCAATGGCCGCCACTCCGCTGGCCAGGGCTGTGACCGGCTGGGGAGCGGTTTTGTGGGTCGTGCTGCCATCGCCCAGTTGGCCATAGGTGTTGGCGCCCCAGCACAGCATGGCTCCGGCAGTGGTCAGCGCGCAGGTGTGTTCGAATCCTGCCGCAATGGCCGCCACTCCGCTGGACAGGCCCGTGACCGGTTGGGGCGTACTTGTGTTGGTTGTGCTGCCATCGCCCAATTGGCCGAAAAAGTTACTGCCCCAGCAAAATACCCTCCCAGCGGCTGTAAGTGCGCAGGAGTGCCGTTCGCCCTGAGACAGTTGCTGCACCGGCTCTCCCAGCACGGCGGCGGGCACTGGCGCCTGTGCTTGGGCGGGCAACATCGCCATCCACCAGGTCCACAGGAGTGGCCCCGCCCATCGAAGAAGCCACCTGGCAAGCAACGAAGGCGTGCGGGTGTGCAGCGGAGCGGAAGAGAGTGGCATGCCCATGGGTCGTGGTCTTTCAGGCGAAACAGGGGGTGATCAGCGCCCACCACGGGACTGGTCAGCTGTACGCGCCGCGAATCTATAGGCTTTGCTGGCGTTTGTATGTCCCTAGAACTAGTGACACGCGCCCCGGCGCTGGGAGCGCCTTCAGAGTGATGCCGGCGTGGCAGGCCTTCCACCAGCCAGTGTTTCGCCCGCGCTGATGCGCATTCCTTGCGCAGGGGCCGAGGGTTCAGGGTCGGGAGGTCCTGTGCTCGTTGGGCCACTGGTAACAATACGGCGGCAAGTCGGTGAACTGATAGTCAAAGATCGGTTTAGCGATAGAGATGGCCTGGCGTATGCACCTGAGCTGAGAGCCATGGGAACCAAGATCGCCCCTAATCTGAATGGCACTCACTCTGGCATCTTCGCTGCTGGGACCGCGCAGAGTAGCTTGAAAGCCGAAGGAGAGGGCTGGCCTGGATCGATTGGTAAGCGTCCAGCCGGGGGTGATCTCGGTTTCATTGCAAACAGAATCCCCCGTCAAGGAACTCCGTCGCGACAACAAGTTCGCAGCGTTTCATATGAATTGGGAGGACGCTGATATCGAGCTACTGGTACAGATTCCCCGCCTTCGTGAAAATTTGTCGGGGCTGAATGGCGCGCGGCCGTCGCATTTGTAAAGGTTTTTTCCGAGATGTGCTGAGCCGCTCTCACATCCGGACCTGAATGATCGAAGACCTTCAAATTAGTTAAATAGGGCGTACCTCGTTACAATGGTGCGATGCACAACTTGCTGCGATCCTCCCTGCACAGCTCGGGCACTGCCCGAAGCAAGGAATTGCCACGCGGTTTTTTCTGCTCCGTGACACCGCCATAGCGCTGTGTTCGCGTCAGCCCTAGGCGCCCTCTAGGCGCGCCTTGCGGCCCTTTGTTTCGCTCCCTACTTTTCGCTTAGCCGCTTCAAGCGTCCTTGTCTCACGGCCGGGGCTACACGTTTCGCGTCGGCAAGCATACTGCTTCGCGCCTATACCGATCGGTTCCGATGGTCGCTGCGCGTCGTCTCTCTATTTTTTGCCTATGCCTATGAATCTCTCCTCTATTCGTCAAACATGGTTTTCCAACATCCGCGGAGACCTTCTGGCTGGCATCGTCGTCGCGCTGGCGCTGATTCCTGAAGCTATTGCCTTTTCTATCATTGCGGGCGTTGACCCTAAAGTGGGGCTGTATGCCTCGTTCAGCATCTGCGTGATCATCGCGTTCGCTGGCGGACGCCCCGGCATGATCTCTGCGGCTACGGGGGCGATGGCGTTGCTCATGGTCACCTTGGTCAAAGAACACGGCCTCCAGTACCTCCTTGCCGCTACGGTGCTCACCGGCATCCTGCAAATCCTGGCGGGTGTATTGAAGCTCGGCCTGCTAATGCGGTTTGTGTCCCGCTCGGTGGTCACGGGTTTTGTGAACGCGCTGGCCATCCTCATCTTCCTGGCCCAGTTGCCCGAGCTAACCAATGTGGGCTGGCAGGTGTACGCCATGACGGCCGCAGGCCTGGCCATCATTTATGGGTTCCCCTACATCACCAAGGCGATCCCTTCGCCGTTGGTCACCATCGTGGTACTGACGGGCATCTCCATCGCAATGGGGATGGACATTCGTACCGTGGGTGACATGGGTGAACTGCCCAGCAGCTTGCCGGTGTTCCTGATACCCGACATCCCGCTGAACCTGGAAACGCTGCAGATCATCTTCCCCTACTCGGTGACCCTGGCTGTGGTCGGCCTGCTCGAATCGATGATGACTGCATCCATAGTGGACGAGTTGACCGACACCCCCAGCAACAAGAACCGCGAATGCATGGGCCAAGGCGTAGCCAACATTGCCACGGGCTTTATCGGCGGCATGGCAGGCTGCGCCATGATCGGCCAATCCGTCATCAACGTGAAGTCGGGCGGCCGCGGTAGGCTTTCCACTTTGCTGGCAGGTGTGTTTTTGCTTTTGATGGTGGTGTTCCTGGGCCAGTGGGTCAAGCAGATCCCCATGGCTGCACTGGTGGCGGTGATGATCATGGTGAGTATTGGCACATTCAGCTGGGACTCGGTGCGCAATCTGCGCCAGCATCCACCCAGCTCGTCCATCGTGATGATCGCTACCGTGGTAGTCACCGTGTCCACGCATGACTTGGCCAAAGGCGTGTTTGTGGGCGTGCTGCTGTCAGGCATCTTCTTCGCGCACAAAGTGGGCCGCGTGTTGCGCGTGGACCGCAGCAGCGAGGACGAGGGCCGCACGCGTGTGTACGGCGTGGTGGGCCAAGTGTTCTTTGCGTCGTCCGAAGCGTTTTTGGCCGCGTTCGACTTCAAGGAAGTGGTGCCCAAGGTGCGCATCGACGTGAGCCGCGCCCACTTCTGGGACATTACCGCGGTGAGCGCGCTGGACAAGGCGGTTCTAAAGTTCCGCCGGGAGGGCACTGAGGTCGAAGTAGTGGGAATGAACGAAGCCAGCGCCACGCTAGTGGACCGCTTTGCCATTCACGACAAGCCCGGCGCTGTTGAAAAGCTCATGCACTAACAAACCAGGAGACAACACACATGAACAAGGTATACGCCTGCATTGATGGCCTTGCTGCCACCGCCGCCGTGATCGATTGGGCCGCATGGTCCGCTTTGCGGCTGGATGTCCCGCTGGAGTTTCTCCACGTTTTGGAGCGCGACCCGGACCGCTCTGCCGCTACCGACCTGAGTGGAGCCATCGGGTTTGGCGCGCACGAATCCTTGCTGGGCCAATTGAGCGAGATCGACGCGCAACGAGGAAAGCTGGCCCAGGAAGCGGGCCGCCAGATGCTGGCCAAAGCCCAGGAGCGCGCGCGCGCGTTTGGTGTGCAGAAACTGGACGCCCGCATGCGCCACGGCGAGCTGGTTGATGGCGCGCTGGACATGGAACCCGACGCTCGGCTGTTCGTCCTGGGCGAGCATTTCCATGCGACGGGCTCCTCCAAGCTGCACCTGGACCACCACTTAGAGCGCGTGATCCGTGCGGTCAAACGCCCCGTGCTTGTGGTCACCTTCGAGCATTTCGCAGAGCCTCAGCGTTTCGTGCTGGCCTATGACGGCAGTGCCACCGCTCGAAAGATGGTGGACACCGTTGCGCGCAGCCCGATGCTCAAGGGCATACCCGCGCTGATCGCCATGGCAGCAGCAGACACGCCCGAGTCCCATGTCCAGCTGCAAGAGGCCCACAAGGTACTAACGGACGCGGGCTTTGTGGCTGCCACGGTATTGCTGCAAGGCGAGCCCGAAAAAACGCTGCCAGAGTTGGTGCAAGCGCAGGGCAACACCCTGCTGGTCATGGGCGCCTATGGCCACTCCCGCATTCGCCAGTTGGTGGTGGGCAGCACCACCACAACGCTTTTGCGTTTGAGCAAGGCACCGGTACTCATCCTGCGCTGACAACCAAGCTGCCGCCCACGGTGTGGGCTGGCACACCCATGCAAGGAGGACACTGTTTGCTTCGTTTCAATACTTGGTGGCTAGTCGGCGCTGCCTCAATAGCGGGAAAGCTGCTTTGGATGTCTCTTTCTGCAGAGACTTTGTTCGCATTGACGCAAGAGGACGGATTCATCGAGTCGCTCACGCTGGGGCTCTATGCGGTGGCGCTCGGGGCGGTGCGCGTGAAAGCACTGGGGTATTGAGAAAGTCGTGCGGCTTGGGCGAAGGTGTCGCTGGGGATGTGCTGGCTCAGCTCGCTGAGCAGGTGCGCAAGGGCAGCACCATCAATGCGAAGGGTTAACCCTTTCAAGACTGAGCAGTCGGTCTTGACAGCCGAATCGAGGTGCTACGCGTTGACCTGGGCGCCCAGCAACTTGCGTAGCGGTTCAAAGAGAGCGGACGGTTTGTAGTCGTTCCGGGTGTACCTTACGAGTGCGGCGCATGAGCAGGTAGGCGGCGGGGATGACAAACATGGACAGCAAGGGGGCGGTGATCATTCCGCCGACCATGGGCGCGGCGATGCGCTGCATCACCTCCGATCCGGTCCCCACTCCCCACATGATGGGCAGCAGGCCAGCCAGAATCACGGCGACGGTCATGGCCTTGGGGCGCACCCGCAGTACCGCGCCCTCGCGGATGGCATCCAGCAGGTCCGCAGGTTCGGTCCGGTGTTGGTCGATGCGGTCCTGCCAGGCATGCTTCAAGTACAGCAGCATGATCACGCCGAACTCTGCCGAGACCCCAGCCAGCGCAATGAAGCCGACCGCGCCAGCGACGGAGAGGTTGTAGCCCAGCAGGTACAGCAGCCAGATTCCCCCGATCAGGGCGAACGGCAGCGTGGCCATAATGAGCAGCGCCTCCCCGATGCTCCGGAAAGTCAGGTAGAGCAGCACGAAGATGATCAACAGCGTGAATGGCAGCACCACTTTGAGCTTTGCCGTGGCGCGTTCCAGGAACTCGAACTGGCCAGACCAGGAAACCGAGTAACCCGGAGGCAACTGAACCTCTTGCGTCACGGCCTTTTGCATGTCCTGGACGGCGGAGCGCAGGTCCCGGCCTCGGATGTCCACGTAGACCCAGCCAGAGAGCCGAGCGTTTTCACTTCGGAGCATCGGCGGGCCGTCGGAAATGCGCACATCCGCCACATCGGACAACACCAGGCGTGCACCCTGGGGGCTGACGATGGGCAGGCTGCGGAGCTTTTGCAAAGAGTCGCGCGTTTCCCGGGGGTAGCGGACGTTGATGGGGAAGCGCTGAAGCCCTTCGACCGTCTCGCCGATGTTCTCGCCGCCCACGGCAGAGGCTATGACCGACTGCACATCGGCAATGTTCAGCCCAAACCGGGCCGCGGCATCGCGGCGAATGTTCACGTCCACATAACGCCCGCCCGTGAGCCGTTCGGCCAGGGCGCTGGAGACGCCAGGCACGCCCTTGAGCACTTTCTCGATCTGCGTGGTGATGCGGTCGATGTCCGCGAGATCTGTTCCGGCGACCTTGACCCCCACCGGGCTCTTGATCCCGGTGGCCAGCATGTCGATGCGGTTGCGGATCGGCGGCACCCATATGTTGGCCAGACCCGGCACTTTGACGATGCGGTCAAGTTCTTCCACCAGCTTGTCCTGCGTCATGCCTGCCCGCCATTGCTCGCGCGGCTTGAACTGAATCGTGGTCTCGAACATCTCCATCGGCGCCGGGTCGGTCGCGGTCTCTGCACGGCCAGCCTTGCCATAGACACTTGCCACCTCGGGCACTGTCTTGATCAGCCGGTCTGTTTGCTGCAGTAGTTGTGCGGCCTTGCCTGCCGACAGGCCCGGCAAGGCCGTTGGCATGTACAGCAAGTCTCCCTCGTCGAGCCTGGGCATGAACTCGCCACCGATGTGCTGCAGCGGCCACAGGCTGATGACAAGGACCGCGGCAGCAATCCCCAGCGTGAGCTTGGGCGCTTGCAGCACGCCGTTGAGCAAGGGCTGGTAGACCGCGATCAAAAGCCGATTGAGCGGGTTGGCCTTTTCGTCGGGTATGCGCCCTCGGATAAGGTAGCCCATCAGCACCGGGATCAGCGTCACCGACAGGCCCGCCGCGGCCGCCATGGCGTAGGTCTTGGTGAACGCCAGGGGCGCGAACAGCTTCCCTTCCTGGGCCTCCAGCGTGAAGACCGGGATGAAGGAGAGCGTGATGATCAATAGGGAGAAGAACAAGGCGGGGCCCACTTCGGCCGCCGAGTCCCCGATCACGCGCCAGCGCTCCTCGCCTTCGAGTTTTTCGTCAGGATGCGCGTGTGCCCAGTTTTCCAGGTGCTTGTGGGCGTTTTCGATCATGACCACGGCGGCATCGACCATGGCGCCGATGGCGATGGCGATACCGCCCAGCGACATGATGTTGGCGTTGACCCCCTGGTAGTTCATGACGATGAAGGCGGCCAGGATCCCCAGGGGCAGCGAGATGATGGCCACGAAGGCTGAGCGCAGGTGGAACAAGAAGACCCAGCACACGGCAGCCACCACCAGGAACTCTTCAAGCAACTTGAACGAAAGGTTGTTCACGGCGCGCTCGATCAGGCTGGAGCGGTCGTATACCGGGACGATCTCCACGCCTTTGGGCAAGCTGGCCTGCAGGGATTGAAGTTTGGCCTTTACCGCCTCGATGGTTTCCAGCGCGTTCTTGCCCGATCGCATGACGATGATGCCGCCCGTGGCTTCGCCTTCCCCATCCAGCTCCCCGATGCCGCGGCGCATCTCCGGGCCCAACTGGATGCGCGCCACGTCGCCCAGGCGCACAGAGACGCCCGCCGGCGTGGTCATGAGCGGTATCTGCCGGAAATCGTCCAGCGACTGCAGATAGCCCGTAGCGCGCACCATGTATTCCGCTTCGCCGAGTTCCAGCACCGAGCCGCCCGCTTCCTGGTTCGCTCTTTGCACGGCTTCAGTGATACGCGTGTGGGGGATCGCGTAAGCGGCCAGCTTGTCGGGATCCAGCACGATCTGGTACTGGCGAACCATGCCGCCGACGGAGGCGACTTCCGCAACGTTGGGCACGGTCTTGAGCTCGTACTTCAGGAACCAGTCCTGCAAGGCCCTCAGTTGGCCCGAGTCCATGGTGCCGCTGCGGTCGATCAGGGCGTATTGGTAGATCCAGCCCACGCCGGTGGCATCAGGACCGAGCGAGGCCTTGGCCGCCGTCGGTAGCCTGGACTGCACTTGGTTGAGGTACTCCAGCACGCGCGAGCGTGCCCAATAGGGGTCCGTGCCGTCCTCGAACAGCACGTAGACGAACGAGTCCCCAAAGAACGAATAGCCGCGCACGGTCTTCGCCCCCGGTACCGACAGCATCGTCGTGGTCAGCGGATAGGTGACCTGGTTCTCGACAATGCGCGGCGCCTGGCCCGGATAGGTGGTGCGGATGATGACCTGCACGTCCGATAGATCGGGCAACGCGTCCAGCGGCGTCCTGAGTAAGGCATGGACACCCCAGGCGCCGAGGATCAGCGTGGCCAGCAGCACGAGAAAGCGATTGGCGATGGACCAACGGATCAGCCGGGCGATCATTTCTTGGCCCCTGGTGCAGTGGCCAGCGCCGGCATTGGTGATATCCGCGTCAGCTGGGGCATCCCGTCCTTGTCCATGAAGAATTCGATCGTGACGTGGTCGCCTTTTTCCAGATGGCGCGGCAGCGCGTTGGGTGGCGGCGGCTTGAACTCCATAGTCATCGGTCCCCACTGGATGGAGGGAATGGGTCCGTGCGATAGCAGGATGGAGTCCTTGTCGACGGCCACGATCTGGGCCTCGCCTTCATGGCGCGGAGCGGCGGAGCTGGCCCCCGGTGCAGGCGCTTCGTTCAGGCGGGCTTCGACCCCCTTGAGGCTGGCCTCGGAGTCGATGAGGAACTGTGAGGACACCACGACACGCTGGCCGGCCTGCAGGCCGCTCTTGACCTCGGTCTGGCCGCCGAACTCGATGCCGGGCTGGATCTCCTGCGGGATGAACCTGCCGTTGTCTTCGGCCACTAACACCACCGTGCGCTTGCCGGTCTGTATCACAGCTTCAGTGGGGATCAACAGTGCGCGTTCTCCCAGCACGTCCATGAACTGCATCGAGACGAACATGCCGGGCACCAGCCGCTGGCCGGGGTTGGCCAGCTCCAGGCGTGCTTTGAGGGTGCGCGTGCTGGCATTGACGTCAGGCAGGATGGTCTGAATTCGGCCTTCGAACGTGACGCCCGGCACCGCAGGGCTTTGGGCCCGCGCCATCGCCCCCGGGCGCACCAGCGCCGCCTGGCTTTCTGGAACCTCGGCGTTGGCCCATACGGTGGACAGACCATTGATGCGGAACAGCGGCGCCCCGGCCATGACGGTCATACCCTCGCGGGCCGACAGTTCCGTCACCACTCCGGCAATGGGCGAGAAGAGCGTCGTGCGCGCTTGCGTCTTGCCGGTGCGCTCCACCAGGGCGATCTGCGCGTCGTTCATGCCGACCAGCCGCATGCGCTGACGCGCACCATCCACGAGCCCTGCGAGATCCTTGCCCGGCATGCGGTGGAGGGACAGGAACTCTTCCTGCGCCGCAACCCATTCGGGCACGAAGAGCTCGACCAGGGGCTGGCCCTTGGCGACCCTGTCCAGCGTGGCGCGCACATGTAGCCGTTCCACGTAGCCGGTGGCGCGGGCCTGCACGGTGGCATGGTCGCGCTCATTGAAGGCAATGCTGCCGACGGCACTCACCTGTGGCGCCAGTTGGCCCTCGGAAACGACCGCCGTTCGCACGCCCAGGTTCTGCTGGACACGAGAGCTCACGGTGACCTTGCCCTGGTCCGCATCGCCGTCCGCGTAGACGGGCACCAGCATCATGTCCATGAAGGGGGATTTCGCGGGCTTGTCGAACTTGTTGCCCGGCACCATGGGGTCGTGATAGTAAAGGATCCTGCGGCCATTCGCCGGATCTGTCTGTCCGGCCTGAATGCCTGTAGCAATATGGCGTCGGGTGGCTTCCTCGCCTTCACCGATGCTCTGGGGCACAGCACCTGGTGGCGCGGGCGCAGCGGCCTCCTTGGTTGCATCGCTTGGCGTGGGTGCGCTCGTGCCGGGGGCGGCCATGCTGGCGCCGCGGCGCATTCCCACTTCAAAAGCGGCATAGCCACCGGCGGCGAAGGCCAGCACCAGGGCGGAGGCCAGGAGGATGTGGAAATTCTTCATGGCTTTTCCTGGCGTGATGTGGCAAGGCTGTCGCTGGGGGACAGGAAGTTCAACTGGGCCCAGCTCTTGGCGGTTTCCATCTCGACGGTGAGCGCCTGCATGCGGGCGTCGATCTCATCGCGACGTGCAGACAGGGCTGCAGCCAAATCCACCTTGCCTGTGCGATACCCCGTCAGAGCCGCCTGGGTGCGCTGTTCGGCCAGGGGGATGAGCTGGTCCCGATGGCGAACGACGCGGCTTTTGCCGGTTTGCCAGTCGTTGAGCAGGCCGCGCACCTCGGCCTCGTGGCTGCGCAGCATGTCCTCGTACTTGGCGCGCGCTTCGTCGACCATGGACAGCTTGGCCGCGAGTTCACGGTCCTGCCGATTCGCTCGGTCCCACTGCAAGGGAATCGAGACGCCCACGGAGAGCATGTTTGAGTAGGCAGAGCCACGCTGGCTGTACATCACCTCGACGCTCCAGTCAGATCGCCGGTTGGCCTCGGCCAGCCGCGAGTCGGTCTGTGCGGCATCCACCCGCGCCTTGAGCACCATCAGATCGGGGTGGAGCGGGATGTACTCTTGCAGCCTGCCATCTTCAAGCCGGCTAGACTGCCAAGCCGGTGCCTCTGTGGCTGGCCGCTCGGCGTCCGGGCCGACCCACCGGGCTAGGACCAGGGCTGCGTTTCGTTGCTGCCTGTCCACCGTGCTCAGTCGGTCTTCCAACAGGACGAGGGCCGACCGCGCTGCAAACACGTCGGCCTGGCTGCTTCGCCCAATGCCGAAGCCGGACTCGGCCGCCTGGACCTAGAGCCTAATTTCCTCGATTTGGCGAAGGACCAGTTGCCGCGTCTGCTGGGTGTAGTAGCTCTCAATCCACGCCAGGGCGGTATCCCGCTGCAGGTTGGCCAGGCTCATCTGGCCTTGCGCGACGGAGACTTCGGCTTCGCGCTCGAAGCGCTCGATGCGCAACTGGCGCTTTTGCGCACCGGGCAACTCCTGCATCACGCCGATGCGCCGCATGGTCATGAAATCGCGCGACAGGCTTAGCCGGTCCGGCCCGTTCAGCGGCAGGTTGTCCACACCGAACTTGAGCACGGGGTCCGGCAATTGGCCCGCAGCGACGGCCATGTTCCGCAGAGCGGCCGTAGAGGCGTGGCTGGCCACCAGTTGTTGCGAGCGCGCGGTAGCCAGCGCCAGCGCTTCGCGCAGAGTCAGTGGTTCATCGGTCGCACCAGCCCAGGCGGGCAGGCCCAAGGCTGCCGCCACAGCAGCAGTGGCCCACCAGCGGGCCGAAATCAAACTAGACATGTCATCTCCAGAGAACGAAGAACAAGCTGCCGGGGCACTTGAAGTGCCTCGGGCAACGCTCAGACGGTCTGGGACGTCAAATGCGAAAGCAGCAGTGCTGCACGGCCAAGGGCGGCGCCGTTGTGCGCTTCAGGAGCGGCGCCTGTGCGGGCGCCCCCTCCGGAATGGCCGGCGCGATGAAGGGCGTGTAAGCGATATCCGCCAGGGCAGCGGATTCCAGCGCGGGCAACTCGTACTTGTCCGCAGTTTGCTGGCTGGCCTGGCAATGGGCCTGGCACAGGTGGGGCTGCTCGCCGTCCATGCGCAGCGACATGGTCTCGGCGCATGGAATTCCGGCTTCGGCCATGGCCGCGACCTCGGCAACCCGCGAAGACTGCGCACCCGGGCAGGCGTAACTTGCCACCGCCAGCTGCATGAATAGCAGGCTGACCAGTGCAAGAAATACTGTTCTCAGGCGGGTGCGGCGGTCGCGAGTCATAAGGATGAGTGTAGTGGACTACTTTGCCTCAATGAAGTTCTCGGCCCGAGCGCACTGCATTGCGGCCCGCTGCCAATAAACCAGCAACTGAGCAAGGCTGCAAACGTTGAAGCTGATTGTCCAGACGAGGAATACGCAGTTGCGTCAAATCGTCTGACAGGCCTGAGCGGGAGGCCGAACGTCTTGGTTGATGCGGGCCAGAAGGCCTGAGCATGCCTGACGGGGGGCGACGACAGGAGCGGATCCTGGTGCAGTTCTGCAACTGTAGACCAATGCCGACCCACATAGCTAACTCCATAGCGTTTCCAGGCGGCCTCTGACTTCGGTCTCCATAGACTCACGTGTCGTTACAAGAGCCGAATCTAGCGCGGCATGGGCCGCAGAAGCCGGTAGTTCTCGGCCAAGAATCTTGATGGCCTCTGCCGCTATCGCCTGAGCGTGGCCTGCGTTCCGCATCAGGTTGGCAATCGCGGCATCGGCCGTGACATGAGCCTCCCGCGGGTGCCAGCAGTCATAGTCGGTCACCATCGCTAAAGTGGCATAAGCCATCTGTGCTTCCCGCGCCAACTTCGCCTCCGGCATATTGGTCATGCCGATCACGCTGGCACCCATGCTTCGATACCAGTGCGATTCGGCCATGGTGGAAAACTGTGGGCCTTCGATGCATACATATGTCCCGCCCTTGTGCAGGCGCACCTTGTCGCTCAGTCCAGCACCGTCTACCGAACGCGCCAATACGTCTGAGAGATTGGCGCAGATGGGCTGCGCCAGGGATACATGCGCCACCGCGCCAGCGCCGAAAAACGTGCTGTCTCTGCGTTTGGTCAAGTCGATGAACTGATCCGGTAGAACCATGTCGAGCGGGCGCAACTCCTCGCGCAGCGACCCCACTGCGGAGAAAGAAACCAGGTACCGCACGCCCAGTTGGCGCATGGCATGGACGTTGGCCCTGTAGGGAACCTCGGATGGAATCAGACGGTGGCCCCGACCGTGTCTGGCCAAAAAGGCCACGGAAATGCCATCTACTTTGCCGGTTACCAAGACATCGGAGGGCCTGCCGTAGGGTGTCTCCAGATCATGTTCCTTGGCATCCTGCAAAGCATCCATGTGGTAGAGGCCACTCCCGCCAATGATCCCAATCAGGGCACGTGTCATATTGAAACTCCAGGTGGTTGTAGTGCTGACGACGTTGGTTAGTCGCTTCACCGGACGCATCTATTACAGCTTGATGGGTCCGGCGGTGTAAGAGCCACGGAGCGTGGAGCGACTAATCGACATCCACCACCGCATGACGGAGTCCCATATGTCGAAAAATATCCTCTTGGCTAGACCCCATCCCTTCATCGTCGCTGAAATGAAGCCTTTTTTGGAAGAAAACGGCTACACGCTTGCCAAGCTGGAGGTTATTTCCAACATGGCTACTCTCGCGCCCAAAGCGGGCGGCGCCGTCATTTCCATGGCACTCTCATCTTCCATCCCCGAATCCGCAGAAGAGGTGTTTCAGCAGCTGCGCCAATCCGCACCGGCCGTCCCCGTGGTTTTCGCATCAATGCTTTCCTTGGACATGGCGCGGCCTGGTCTGGAGCGTATGGCTGCGCTCTGCCGCGTTAATGCGAGCATCGCGGGCATCGATAACGAAGGTACCGTCTCACAATGGGGACGTCCTGATACCTTTCTGTATTTCAGCAAGGATGATTTGGCCATTCCTGCTCGTCGAGCCATTGCGGCCCGGATTCTCAAACGTCATTTCACCCAGTAGATCGGCTCCTCCATGAAAAGGCTTGTTTTGGTCGGCGGAGGCCACGCGCATCTGTCGGTTCTGGAAGCCCTGGCTGCCAGACGCCCTCAGGGGGTCGAAGTGACGCTGATCACTCCGGCGCCTCAACAGAACTATTCAGGGATGCTGCCTGGCTGGATCTCAGGCCACCATTCGAAGGCGGCTTGTCAGATCGACGTGAGGCCATTGGTGGCGGCTGCGAAAGGGCAGCTTATTGTGGACAGTGTGGTGGGCATGGACGCTGCGCGACGCTGCGTTGGCCTCACCGATGGCCGACATGTGCACTATGACTGGCTGTCCATTGATGTGGGCAGCGAAACGGCAACTTCCTGGCTGGAAGCACTGGGGGACAAACTGCTGCCGGTCAAGCCCTTGGATCAGTTCTACTCCCAGTGGCCTCAAAAACTGACCGAGGCGCAAACGAAAGGCGCATTTCACCTGCTGGTTGTGGGCGGCGGCGCCGCCGGGGTAGAAATCGCTCTGGCTGCGCAATATGCGTTGCAGCAATCCGGGGTCAACGCCACAGTGGATCTGGTAGCTTCCGAAAACGGAATCTTGCAAGGGCACCATCGACGCGTGCAAGATCGTGTTATTGCCTACGCTCAACGTGCTGGTTTGAATGTGCATTTCCAGCGGGCTGTCGGCACAGAAAAAGGTGTTTTGCTGGCGGACGGTCAGGCTATGGATGCTGATTTGGTGATTGCCGCTACCGGGGCGCGTGCGCCTGTGTGGCTGCAGTTGTCCCAGCTAGCGCTGGATCCAGGGGGATACATTCTGGTGGATCGACACCACCGCAGTGTCTCCCACCCCAACGTCTTCGCGGCCGGAGACGTGTGCGCGCGGCCAGACACGCACCTGTCTCGTTCGGGCGTGCATGCAGTCCGCGCAGGCCCTGTACTTGCCAGCAACTTGCTCGCGGTTCTGGAGGGCGGTCCACTGCGGACATATGCACCAAAATCCAGCTCTCTCTACCTGCTCGCGTGCGGGCCGCGCTATGCGATTGCATCGTGGGGTGCCTGGTCTGCAGAAGGTCGCTGGGTTTGGCGCTGGAAAGATTGGATCGACCGGCGCTTCATACGTCGCTTTGCCTCGTCCGACTTTGCTCACACTGGAACAGCGATGGAGAAGTCCACATGATCGGATCGAAACTGCTCAGCACATGGTTGCGCGGTCCGACAGCCGGCACCACCCATGGCGCCCAGTTGCTGGCCAGTCTGATGACCATGGCCTGGTTTGTCGAGGCGAGGGACCCCTACACAGGCGGGCACCTCTGGCGCGTCTCGCGCTACGCGCGCTTGTTAGCCCAAGACGCGGGCCTATCCCCTGATGAAGTGGCACGGATCGAACTAGGCGGCTTTCTGCATGACCTGGGCAAAGTCGGTGTTCCAGACGCGATCTTGCGGAAAGCTGATCGTTTGACCGATGAGGAATACGCCGTCATCAAAACGCATCCTGACGTCGGACTCAGGATGCTCGCTGGGCATCCTCTCGCGGGTCTGGTTCGAGACGCTGTTCACCTGCATCACGAGCGTCCGGATGGGCGGGGTTACCCCCGTGGACTTAAAGGCGAAGCCTTGCCAGTCACGGCACGCATCGTCGGCATCTGCGATGCCTTTGATGCCATGACCAGCCATCGCCCCTACAGAGCCGGCATGCCCATTGAGAAAGCACTCGATATCTTGAGGCGCGAGAAGGGCGCGCAGTTTGACGAACCCCTTGCAACCAGATTCGTCGGCTTGGGCGAAGCGGGTCGGCTCGACCATGTGCTCGCGCACAGCGACGAAGGGATTCCGCTGCAGTCTTGCCCTATGTGCGGACCCACACTGGTGCTGCGGCGCGGGCTTGTTGCCGGGCAACGCATCTACTGTCGCAACTGCTCGGGGGAGTTTGAACTGAACGCCTCCGAAAGAGGGTTGTTGGCCAAGCCCACCGGCCGCCAGGGCTCGGCCTCAGATCTTGAACCTGAAGCGGATTTTGAGCTGATACGGACTACCGTCTCGGCAGCGGTGGCGAACCTGCCGATTCAGGCGCTGATGGAAACATCGTCGGGGTACACATGAAGCCAAGCATTTGGTCGTTGGCGTGCTCACGAAAGATCGCGGGCAACGCACTGCGGATATCGCTTGTCGTGGGCACCGTTCTGAATCTGATCAACCAGGGCGCGGCGATTCTCAGTTGGTCCGGGATTTCCTGGGGGCATGTGTTGCTCAACTACCTTGTACCCTACTGCGTCGCCAGCTACAGCGCTGCCAAGAATGCATTGAGCGAACAGGACCGACATGACGTTTGACAAATTGAAGGCGGAGGGAGTGGAGGCAGCCGTTGGAGCACCCTCAATCACCGACCCGGAATTGCTGAAGTCCCTGCGCAGTCAGATGCTGAAATTTGCGCATTTGCAGCTGGGGGACGAACAGGTAGCCGAGGATGCCGTGCAGGAGGCATTGATCGGTGCGCTGAAGAACGCTGCGGCCTTTCGTGGCCATGCGGCGTTGAAAACCTGGGTGTTTGCGATTCTCAAGAACAAGATTGCCGATTCGCTGAGGCAAAAGAAGCGGCTTGGCGAAGCCAGCGCACTGATGCAGGAACGCGAGGAGCAGGAAGACCTCCACGAGCTTTTCAACGCGAGGGGATTCTGGGAGCCGGATGAACGGCCCGCAGCCTGGGGAAATCCGCAGGAAGCCTTGCATCAAAGCCAGTTCTGGAAGGTTTTCGAACTCTGCCTGGAGGCCCTGCCAGGACAGCAGGCCCGCGTGTTCATGATGCGGGAATATATAGAGCTGGAGTCAGACGAAATCTGCGCTTCGGTCGGTATTTCGACATCAAACCTGAACGTCATCATGCATCGGGCCCGGCTTCGGCTGCGGGAGTGTTTGGAAAACAACTGGCATCAAACCAAGGGGCAACCATGCTGAACTGCCAATCGGCCACCCGACTGGTGTCGGAAGCGCAGGAACGCCGCCTATCGGTGCCGGAAAAAATGGGACTGAATGTGCACCTGATGATGTGTTCAGGTTGCCGGAATTTCAGTCACCAGATTCCATTTCTTCGCCAGGCCATGCGGGCATTCGCGCAGGGGGAAAATGAGAAGTCCACTAAATAGCCGCCATGCCCAAAGCAAAAGCCTTTCGAGGCTTTTCTGTTCAGGGCAACGTAGGTCAGCCCTTCGCCACCGAGTGCCATGCTAAAGACAAAGTTCTTGGCCCTATGGGTATGAATTGCGGTATGCGCGATGAACCATCCACACCCCGAATACCCTATTGCGTATGGATAGCGTCACCCATCTCCTGAGTCATTTCGCGTTAAGTGCGGGGGTGTTCTACACCGGCAACATTTGCGGCCTCCATGACTTTCCGCAGGATGAGCAGCGAGGACATCTGCACCTGATCAGAAGTGGCCATCTCCAAGTGATCGGAGTTCGCACTGTTGATTTCGCCATCTCAGAACCTACGCTCCTTTTTCTTCCCAGACCAGACAACCACAGGCTGCTGGCAGATGAACAAGCGGGGGCAGATGTCGTGTGCGGCACCGTGCAATTTGGAGGGGGTGGAAGCAATCCAATCTCGGACTCGTTGCCAGATGTGGTCTTGATCGAACTCAGACACCTACCCGGCGTCGATGCGCTGCTGGACATGATGTTCGAAGAGGCTTTCGCCGACCACTGCGGAAGACAAGCAGTGATGGACCGCCTGTGCGAAATCCTGATTATCCGGCTGTTGCGCTACGCGATTGCACAGGGCCAAACACAGGGCGGGACACTGGCTGGTTTGGCCGACCCGCGATTGCGCCGAGTGCTTGAAGCGATCCACGAAGCTCCAGGGCGCGACTGGAGCCTAGAGTCGATGGCGGCTCAGGCTGGGATGTCGCGCGCGCGTTTCGCATCTCGATTTAGGGAGGTGACGGGGGAAACACCTGCCGAGTACCTTGCTTCCTGGCGCGTGATGAGCGCGCAGCGCTTGCTGAAGAAGGGACTTCAGCTCAAGCGGATCGCTACAGATGTGGGTTACGGCAGCACCAGTGCTTTGGCACGGGCATTTGTCCGCAAGCTCGGATGCTCGCCCAGCGAATGGCTGTCCAACTTTTCTTATGACGCGAGGCGACCTTGAGTTCATCAAAGCTTTCGCTGCGCGGCTTGTCCTCTCGGAAAGAGTGACATACAAACACTCTTACGGGCCGCTTGAGCGCTGGCTAACAGTCGACGCCAGCCGGGTTTCGTATCTCTCGTTGTAACGATGCGATCAGCGGGCAAGACACGTCTCCTTTCGCCGCGTGGCAGGCGCACACCAATCCGGAAAGCGCGGCCTCCATGCGCACCAAGTCCTTCAGTTTTTCGCGAACATCCTTGAGCTTGCGTTCGGCCAGGCTGCTGGCTTCATCGCAGTGCGTGCCATCGTCCAATCTGAGCAGTTCGGCAATTTCGTCCAGGCTAAAGCCCAGCCGCTGGGCCGATTTCACAAACCGCACTCGCGTCACGTCCGCGTCGCCATACCGACGAATGCTGCCATAGGGCTTGTCCGGCTCGGGCAATAAGCCTTTGCGCTGATAGAACCGGATGGTCTCCACATTGACCCCGGCCGCCTTGGCAAAAACGCCAATGGTCAGATTTTCAAAAATAGTTGGCACAACGTTTGACTCCGTACATGACTACGGAAGTAAGGTTACGCTGTTCCTTCCTTTTTCGATAGCGCAAACACATGTCTGAACCACAAAACGGGCGCGGTGCGCTCTTCGCTGGCGGGCTGGCCGCCATTCTTGCCTCAACCTGCTGCCTGGGGCCGTTGGTTCTTGTCACGCTGGGCTTCAGCGGCGCGTGGATCGGTAACCTGACGGTGCTGGAACCGTATCGGCCGCTCTTCATCGGTGCGGCGCTGGTGGCGCTGTTCTTCGCTGGGAGACGCATCTACCGACCCGCACAAGCCTGCAAGCCGGACGAGGTCTGTGCGATTCCTCAAGTGCGTGGCACCTACAAGCTCATTTTTTGGGTCGTGGCCGCGATGGTGCTGGTTGCGCTCGCATTCCCCTATGTCCTTCCTTTGTTGTACTAACCAGAGATCACTATGAAAAAGCTGTTTGTCTCCCTCGCTCTCGCCACCATCATCGCTCCTGTGTGGGCTGCCACTCAGACCGTCACGCTGGCGGTACCTGGCATGACTTGCGCGGCTTGCCCGATCACCGTCAAGAAGGCCCTCACCAAAGTCGATGGCGTGCGAGATGTCAAGGTCAGCTACGAGAAATTGACAGCCGTCGTCACCTTTGACGATGCCAACACAAGCCTGCAGAAGCTGACCAAAGCGACCGAAGACGCGGGCTATCCGTCATCCGTCAAGAACTGATCATGAAAGACCCAAGAACCCTGCTGAGGGCCAGCATCGTCGGCACGGTTCTCGTGGCGTTGTGTTGCTTCACCCCCGCACGGGTCATTCTGCTCGGGGTAGTCGGCTTGTCCGCTCTCACCGGCTATCTGGGCTATGCGTTGCTGCCTGCGCTGGTGTTTTTATAGATTTGACCATCTACGCTAGCCAGCGAAAACGCCAAGCCGACGCCTGCTGCACCCCGAAAATAAATGGAGACAAAAAATGACCGCAATCACCGTGACTGGCAGGACCTGCACATCCTGCGCCAGCCATGTTAAGGACGCCCTGGAAAAGATACCTAGCGTGAATACCGCAGTGGTGTCTTATCCGGAAAGCCGCGCGCAGATCAGCGCTGAACGCGCCGTGAGTCACGACCAAATGCTGGCGTCCATCGCCGCGTTGGGTTATCAAGGCTCGATCCGGGTTGGTGACTTCAAAGGTGATGCAAAAAGTCGTGATGCACTTGAGGGGGCCGGTTTGCATATCGCCGTGATCGGCAGCGGCGGCGCTGCGATGGCGGCGGCACTTGAGGCGGCTGAACACGGCGCGAAGGTCACACTGATAGAGCGCGGCACCACGGGAGGCACCTGCGTCAACATCGGCTGCGTGCCGTCCAAAATCATGATCCGAGCGGCGCACATCGCCCATTTGCGCCGCGAAAGTGCGTTCGACGTCGGTATTGCAGCGACTGTGCCGAAGGTTGACCGCCGCAAGCTACTGGCCCAGCAGCAGGCCCGCGTCGATGAACTGCGCCACGCCAAGTACGAAGGCATTCTGGATGGTGTTCCGGCCATCACCGTGCTGCACGGTGAAGCCCGTTTCAAGGACGGCCAAAGTCTGACCGTGCGGCGGGCCGATGGCGACGAGCGCGTGGTGAGCTTCGACCGTTGCCTGGTCGCCACCGGTGCCAGCCCGGCCGTGCCACCGATCCCCGGCTTGAAAGACACGCCGTATTGGACATCTACCGATGCCCTGGTCAGCGACACCATTCCCGAACGCCTGGCCGTGATAGGGTCGTCGGTGGTCGCGCTGGAATTGGCGCAAGCCTTTGCCCGACTGGGCAGCCAGGTCACGATCCTGGCGCGCAGCACGCTGTTTTTCCGCGAAGACCCGGCCATCGGCGAAGCCATTGCGGCCGCTTTCCGGGCCGAAGGCATCGAGGTGCTGGAACACACGCAAGCCAGCCAGATTGCCCATGTGGACGGTGAATTCGTGCTGACCACGGGACATGGTGAAGTGCGCGCCGACCAGCTGCTGGTCGCTACCGGCCGCACACCGAACACGCGCAGCCTGGCGCTGGACGCGGCGGGGATCGCTGTCAACGCGCAGGGCGCCATCGTCATCGACCAGGGCATGCGCACCGGCACGCCGCACATCTATGCCGCCGGCGACTGTACCGACCAGCCGCAATTCGTCTATGTGGCCGCCGCCGCTGGGACCCGTGCGGCCATCAACATGACGGGGGGAGATGCCACCCTCAATTTGACCGCGATGCCGGCGGTGGTGTTCAGCGATCCGCAGGTCGCCACCGTGGGCCTGTCCGAAGCCGAGGCCCACCTCAAGGGAATCGAAACCGATAGCCGCACGCTAATGCTCGACAACGTTCCGCGTGCGCTGGCCAACTTCGACACGCGCGGCTTCATCAAGCTGGTCATCGAAGTAGGTAGCGGACGGCTTATCGGCGTGCAGGCCGTCGCGCCGGAAGCGGGCGAACTGATACAGACGGCGGTTCTCGCTATCCGCAACCGCATGACGGTGCAGGAACTGGCCGAGCAATTGTTTCCCTACCTGACGATGGTCGAGGGTCTTAAGCTCTGCGCGCAGACCTTCAGCAAGGATGTGAAGCAGCTTTCGTGTTGCGCTGGATGACCAACAAGTGCATGGGCTCCCCCCGCACTCCTGATACGCAAGGGACGTTGAATGAGACGATTGGTCGCGGTTTTTGCTTCATGAAATTTAAGCTTGTCTCCAGCATCAGCTGGCGGGGTTTCCATTGAGCCTGGCCGAGTTGATGTGGAACTTTCAGGAGTACGAGTTCATGTCCACTGCCCCCATCGTCCGCACATTGCACGCCATCGACCACGCCACCGCCGAGGGCACCCAGAAAGAAATTCTCGACAAGGCGTTGAAGCAGGTCGGCTTCATTCCCAACATGTATGCCAACATGGCCAACGCTCCGGCTGTGCTCAGCACCTACCTGCACGGCTACGGTCTTTTCCGTAGCGAATCGGGCCTGAAGTCGGCCGAGCAGGAAGTGGTTTTTCTGGCCGTCAGCCAAGTCAATGACTGCAAATATTGCACAGCGGCTCACAGCATGATCGCCGACAAGGTGTCAGGCGTGCCCGCAGATGTACTGAAGGCTATCCGCGATCACGAGCCAATTCCAGACCCCAAGCTGGCTGCACTGCACGCAACCGTGACCGAAATGGTCCAGACCCATGGCAGGCCCAGCCCGGAAACGGTGCAATCCTTCCTCGCGGCGGGGTATTCGGAGCGCGATCTCTTGTATATCGTACTGGCCATTGCTGTGAAGACATTGAGCAATTTTTCCAACCATGCCTTCGCCACGGAGTTGGATGAAAAGTTTGCGGCCTATAAGGTAGCTTGATTGGATGCCGGGAGCGTTCGCAACCTGTACAAGGACATGCCATGAATATCAAGGCCATCGCCTTTGACACCGGAGGCACAGTGCTCGATTGGCACAGCGGTGTGTGCCACATGCTCGCTGAGATTGGAGCCGCTCATGGGCTTGATCGTGACTGGCATGTTGTCACGAACGACTACCGGCGTCTCGCCATGCAGGGCATCGTCGGCCAAGTGAAGCCGGCATTCAACATGGACGACCTTCATCGCTCTTGCCTGGAGCAGGTGCTGACCGACCATGGATTGCAGGCCTTCACGGGCGAGGAGCGCGGCAGGGTTGCAGATGCGTGGCATCGCCTGTCCGCGTGGCCGGATTTTCCAGCGGCGCTCGCGCGGATGCGCTCCCGGTATCCCGTGGTTTCGTTCACCATGCTGCCGTTGGCTCTGGTGGTCGATGTTTCGCGCAGGAACGGCATCACCTGGGATGCGGTGATTTCTTGCGAGATGATTGCCATGTACAAGCCGCACCCCCAGGCATATATGCAGGCGGCATCCTGGATGAATTTAGACCCTTCAGACATCTTGATGGTGGCTTGCCATAACTTTGACCTGAACGCGGCCCGAGGGTGCGGGCTTCGGACAGCCTTTGTCCGCAGACCGCAAGAGTGGGGCCCGCTAGGCCCTCCCGATCCAACGCCGCACCCCGACTGCGACATCGTGGTGGATGACTTCGCCGCCCTTGCACAGCGCTTGACCGAGTAGCCAAGACAAGGGCGGCCAAAGTATCACATCGTCTGATATCCCCGGTGTAAGAAGCACGGGGTTCGCGGCGACTAAAAGTGCAATACGCGAAAACAGTCGCGCCCACGGAACAACCAAGGACGAACATGCACGCCACCTTGCCTTTGCTTGAAGCAACGACTTTCCCAGCCTTGAACAGAGGCTCCTTGACTACTCTACAGGTCAATCTCGGGTACCGCTGCAATCAGACCTGTGTGCATTGCCATGTGAACGCAGGGCCGAACCGCACAGAAATGATGGACAGCTCCAATCTGGAGTTGGTGATCGAGGTGTTAAAAGCACGGTCCATCCAAGTGCTGGATTTGACGGGCGGCGCCCCCGAACTGCATGAAGAGTTTCGCCTGCTGGTACGCCAGGCGCGGGCTCTGGGCGTGCATGTCATGGACCGCTGCAATCTGACCATCCTGTTCGAACCGGGTCAGGAAGATTTGGCGCAGTTCCTGGCCGACCAAAAAGTCGAAGTGGTGGCATCGATGCCTTGCTACTCGCTGGAGAACGTGGACAAGCAACGCGGAAAGGGCGTGTTCGACAAGAGCATCGCTGCCTTGCAGCAGCTCAATGCCCTGGGCTACGGCAAGCCCGGTTCAGGGCT
Organism: Acidovorax sp.; assembly: GCF_034519795.1. Taxonomy (GTDB): domain Bacteria; phylum Pseudomonadota; class Gammaproteobacteria; order Burkholderiales; family Burkholderiaceae_C; genus Acidovorax. Next base: position 162,944 of record NZ_JAXHOB010000012.1, on the reverse strand, counting down.
CAAGCTCAGCTTGGTCTACAACCCGCAGGGTCCCTCGCTGCCGCCGGAGCAGCGCAAGCTTCAGGCAGACTACAAGCGCGAACTGTGGAAGCACTTCGGCATTGAGTTCGACGAACTTTTTGTCATCACGAACATGCCTATCCAGCGCTTTGGGTCCATGCTGATCTCCAAGGGGCAGTTCAGCGGCTACATGCAACTGCTGCGCGAGAACTTCAGCGTGCCCAATCACGCCGCCGTCATGTGCCGCAACCTGGTCAGCGTGGACTGGCAGGGCTATCTCTACGATTGTGACTTCAATCAGCAGCTCGGCCTTCCGTTGCCTGCAGAGGGCACGTTGCGAATGGCTGCCAAGCCACACCTGCGAGATCTGCTGGAGCAAGACCCTGTGGGTCGGCCGGTGCGCACCGCTGACCATTGCTATGGCTGCACGGCCGGACAGGGCAGCAGTTGCGGCGGAGCACTGAAAGCGGAGCAGTGATGAGGGCCGCCAAACGTCTTGCGCTTCTGGCGCTGGCCGTGGTGCTGGTCTGGGCATTTTTCGCAGCCGGTGGTCCGAAGTGGCTGACGCTCGAAGGGCTCAAATCGGGCCTCGACCAATTTGCCGCATGGAGGAGCACGTCCCCCGTTTTGCTTGGCCTGGGTTTCGGCGCGGTGTATGTGTTGGTGGCGGCCCTTTCCCTTCCGGGTGCCGTCATCCTGACACTGGCCGCTGGCGCCATCTTCGGTCTGTTCTGGGGCACCCTCATTGCGTCTTTCGCGTCCACGCTGGGTGCAACCCTGGCTTTTTGGAGTGCGCGATACCTGCTGCGCGACTGGGTGCAGGCGCGCTTTGGTGACCGCCTCAAGCCCATCAACGACGGTATGGCTCGCGATGGCGCTTTCTACCTTTTCACGCTGCGCTTGGTCCCCGTTTTCCCGTTCTTTCTCATCAACCTGCTGATGGGCCTGATGCCTATCCGCTCGCTGACTTTCTACGGGGTCAGCCAGATCGGCATGCTGGCCGGTACTTTGGTGTACGTGAATGCGGGCACGCAGTTGGCGCGCATCGATAGCTTGGCCGGCATTGTCTCGCCGGGTGTCACGCTGTCCTTAGTCTTACTGGGAGTGTTTCCGCTGGTTGCCAAAATGGTCCTGGGATACCTGCAGCGCCGCCGTATCTATGCGCGCTGGACAAGGCCACAGCGCTACGACCGCAACCTCATCGTCATCGGCGCAGGGGCGGCCGGATTGGTGACGGCCTACATCGGTGCCGCCGTCAAGGCCAAAGTCACTTTGGTGGAAGCGCACAAGATGGGTGGCGATTGCCTGAACTATGGGTGTGTGCCCAGCAAAGCCCTGATTAAAAGCGCCAAGTTGGCTACTCAGATGCGCCACGCGGACCAGTATGGATTGAGCGCCACGGCACCTGAGTTCAGTTTTCGGCAGGTGATGGCCAGGGTTCATGACGTGATCCGCACCATTGCGCCACACGATAGCGTTGAACGCTACGAATCATTGGGTGTGGAAGTGCTGCAGGGCTACGGCCGCGTGATTGATCCCTGGACTGTAGAGATTGAGGCCGCTGACGGCAGCAAGCAGCGCCTGACGACACGCAGCATTGTCATCGCCGCTGGTGCGCAGCCCTTTGTGCCGCCACTTCCTGGGCTGGATGAGGTCGGTTACCTCACCAGCGACACCTTGTGGGATGCGTTGGCCCAAAGAAATAGCGCTCCAGCGCGCTTAGTGGTGCTGGGCGGTGGACCCATCGGCTGCGAACTCTCACAGAGCTTTGCGCGTCTGGGCTCCGCAGTAACGCAAGTCGAAATGGCGCCGCGCATCATGGCGCGTGAAGATGCCGAGGTATCCGAACTGGCACGCGCCTCCCTGGCCCGCGATGGTGTGGATGTTCTCACCAGTCACAAGGCTCTGCGATGCGAACGTGAGGAGCGCGATGGTGTGGTGTACAAGTACCTCGTGGTCGAGCACGGGGGCCTGGAGCGGCGCGTGGAGTTCGATGACTTGATCTGCGCGGTGGGTCGAGTGGCCCGTCTGCAGGGATATGGCCTGGAGGCACTCGGCATTCCCACGCAGCGCACGGTGGTGACCAATGAGTACCTGGAAACACTCTATCCCAACATCTACGCTGCCGGGGATGTGGCGGGTCCCTATCAGTTCACCCATACGGCTGCGCACCAGGCTTGGTATGCCGCAGTCAATGCACTGTTCGGACAGTTCAAGCGCTTCAAGGTGGAGTATTCGGTCATCCCCTGGGCAACCTTTGTTGACCCGGAGGTGGCCCGTGTCGGTCTGAATGAACAAGATGCCAAGGAAAAAGGCATTGCTTACGAGGTCACACGCTATGGGATTGATGACCTCGACCGCGCCATCGCGGATGGAGCAGCGCATGGTTTCGTGAAGGTGCTGACGGTACCTGGCAAGGACCGCATTTTGGGGGTCACCATTGTCGGAGAGCATGCAGGGGACCTGCTGGCCGAATTCATTTTGGCCATGAAGCACGGGCTGGGTCTGAATAAGATTCTCGGCACCATCCACACCTACCCGACGCTCTCGGAAGCCAACAAATACGCTGCCGGTGAGTGGAAACGGGCGCACGCACCGCAGCAGGTGTTGGCTTGGCTGCAGCGGTACCACGCCTGGCGGCGTGCGTAAGGGAACGCCATGGCCGCCGTACACGCCGTCAACTGGTTTCGCCGCACCTTTAGTTTGGAAATCTCAGCGTGACGAAACTCTCAGTCATTGTTCCCGTGCTTAATGAAATGGCTAGTCTGCCAGGGCTTTGCGATCATCTGATGCTCCTGTCACGCCAAGGGGCGGAGGTGATCGTGGTCGATGGCGGTAGCGACGATGACAGCGCTGATCTGATCGAGTGCATGGGATTTCAGCTGATCCGCGCACCACGGGGCCGTGCCCTGCAAATGAATGTAGGCGCTGCCGCTGCAAGTGGCGACGTGTTGCTCTTTCTGCATGCCGACACCCGCTTGCCCCCATCCCCAGTGCAACTGGTGGACGGCCAAGTGAAGTCCGCGTTGGCATGGGGGCGGTTTGACGTCGTCATAGAGGGAAGGCCCGCCATGCTGAAGGTCATAGCTTGGATGATGAACCGGCGCTCGCGCTTCACCGGCATTGCTACGGGGGACCAAGCCCTGTTCATGACCCGCACCGCCTTTGACGCCGTGGGAGGTTTCCCCCAGCAACCGCTCATGGAAGACATCGAAATATCCCGCCGGTTGCGACGTTTGGTGCCCCCCATTTGTCTGACCGACAGGGTGCACACATCGGGCCGACGTTGGGAGCAACGTGGGCTCTGGCGCACGATTTTCCTGATGTGGCGTCTGCGGTTGGCCTATTGGCGCGGCGTTCCCGCAAGCCAACTCGCAAAGGCTTATCGATGAACCCGGTTCGCATCGTCATCATTGCCAAGGCACCCATCCCAGGCTTTTGCAAGACTCGGTTGATCCCGGCTCTGGGCAAAACTGGCGCGGCTGAGCTTGCGCGGCGCATGCTCGTTGAGGCCGTCAATGCGGCACTCGCGTCTAGGGTGGGCCTCGTGGAACTCTGTGTGACTCCCGCACTGAACGAATATGACTGGACCACACTGGGTTTACCCGGCGGCCTGACATGGTCAGAGCAAGGCGATGGTGACTTGGGGGCGCGCATGGCCAGGGTCGCTCGGCGGGTGACATCCGAAGGCGCCTCGGTGGTGCTGATTGGCACTGACTGCCCTGCGCTCGATAGCGGCCTGCTTCAGCGCGCCGCTTTGGCCTTGCGTGACCACCAAGCATCGCTTGTTCCTGCAGAAGACGGCGGCTACACCCTGCTGGGCTTGCAGAGCTTTGACCAGACGCTGTTTGACAACATGCCTTGGAGTACCGCCGAGGTGGCTGCAGAAACGCGCCGCCGCATCGCACGGCTGGGCTGGCATCTGTGCGATTTCCCTCCTTTGCACGACATCGACGAGCCGCAGGACTTGGCGATGCTTCCCGCTCCAATTCGTGCAGATCTTCCGGCTCACCTATGGAGCACGACATGAAACGCCGATTTCACTCCGTCCCGCGCAAAAGCTTTGTATTGAGTGCCTCCTTGCCATTGCTTGCGCTAGTCGCGGGCGCGGCTGCCGCGCCCGTGCACATGGGAAACTTTGCAAGCGACTCGGAAGCGCTGCCCGATCCCTGGCAATTGGTTCAGTTTGACCAGCGTGTGCCAGCCACTCATTACCGAGCTCTACGATGGGATGGGCGCGTTGCAGTAGAAGCCTCCGCGAATGCCAGCATGGCATTGCTGGCCCGTCCATTGACCATTGATTTACAAGCCACGCCGGTCTTGTGCTGGATGTGGCGGGTGGAGGGGGTGCTGCAAAAGGCGGATCTGCGCCAAAAAGCGGGCGATGACTATGCGGCGCGGGTTTACGTCACCTTTTCTCTCCCCCCGCAGGCGTTGGATCTGGGTCTTCGCATGAAGCTGGCTTTGGGGCGCAGTCTTTATGGCGCCTCGGTGCCGGATGCAGCGGTCAACTACGTGTGGGACAACAAGCATCCCGTCGGCACCCGCGCTTTCAACGCCTACACAGATCGTGCCGCCATGGTCGTTCAGCGCACCGGCAAGGAGCGAGTGGGCCAGTGGGTGAGCGAACGCGTCAACGTCCTAGCGGATGCCACAAAAGCCTTCGGACCGCTGCCCTTCAAAGCAAGCCAATTGGCCGTGGCGTCTGACACGGACAACACCGGAGAGCAGGTACGCGCAGGGTTTGCCGAACTGCATTTTGTGGGTGCGGATGAACCGTGCCAGTTCGCGGGCGCTGCGGCGCCATAACTCATGGCTTGGCGCCTGTAAGAACCTGGCACTGGCCAACGACCAAGAGGCACCACTATCACCACCACTCAGAGGTTGTTTTCATGAAACTCCATCGCCGTCACCTTGTGCTTCTAGCCACCTTGGCACTTGCCGGAGCTGCTCAGGCCCAGCAGGCGCCGCTGCAATTTGGGGTGGGTCTTTTTCAGCCAGACAAGGAAAAAAACGACGCAACCTACAAACCTCTGGCCGAGTACCTGGCAACTCAACTGAAGCGCCCGGTGCAACTGCGCACAGTGGACAGCTGGGAAGGGCTGGCCAAGTCCCTCGCCAATGGTGAGACCGATCTGGCCCTCATGGGGCCCTGGGGGTATGTTCTGGCTAACCATGAGGCAGGTGCCGAGGTGGTGTCCACCATACTCTACGACGGCAAGCCCGAGTATTTCGCCATCATGGTGACCCACCCAAAGTCTGGCATCAACACCCCGGCAGATCTCAAAGGCAAGACTTTTGCCTTTGGTGACAAGGGCTCTACTTCGGGCTACCTCATCCCGCGTCACTACTTCATGACGCAGGGCATTGATCCCGAGAGGTACTTCAGCAAGGTGCTCTACACCAAGCACCAGGCCATCGAAACCCAAGTCACCCAAGGAGTGCTCGACGCAGGTGCCGACTACAACCGCAACCGTGATGCGATGATTGAACAAGGTCTGATCAAAGCGGAGCAATCCAAGATCATCTGGCAATCCGCGCCGTTGCCCAATGACGCTTTTGCAGTGAGCAAAGCCCTGGCTGCGGACAAGGCATTTGTGGCCAGCTTGCAGGCGGCACTGGCCGGGGTAAGCGCAGCGCTGGCGTCTCAGCCAAAATTATTGCCGTCGCACTACACAGGGTTTGTGACGCGCGACAACACGTTCTACAAGCCGATCCGTGACGCCGGGCTGGCCACCGGGAATCTGCAGGCGAAGTGAGCACCGTGATGACAAACGCGCAGGGCCCCACAGGTACGACAAGACTGAGCGGGCGCCTGCGCTTTCTGGGTCTGGCGTTGGCCTACGGACTGCTTGTAGTGGTTTGTTTGTGGTCCCTGGGTGCTGAAGGCGACCTGTCGTTGGGCCGCAATCCGCTGGCGAATCTTGCCAAGACGATGACCGAGTTTGCCCATCCCAGCTTCCTGGACATCTGGTTCGGTGAGGCAAGGCTGGAATACCGCAGCGATGACGGTACCTTACTGCGGGTTGAAAACCGTCAGCAAGTGGAAGCCGACTACCTGGCGGGTCTGGTCCGCGCGGCCTGGACAACGATCCGTATTGCGACCCTGGGCTCTCTACTAGGCGCGCTGTTGGCGCTGCCGCTGGCCGTGCTGACGGCTCGCAACCTGGCTGCACCGCGTGCCCTGGCGTGGGCGGCCAAGGCTGTGCTGGATGTGATGCGGTCCATTCATACCTTGGTGTTCGGTCTGGTGCTGGTGGGCATCGTGGGCCTGGGGCCAACGGCAGGTATCTTGGCCATCGGCCTGCATTCGATGGGCACCTACGGCAAGCTGTTTGCCGAGGCCATCGAGTCGTTGGACATGGCCGCCATTCATGCAGTGCAGAGCGTCGGGGCCAGCCGCACGCAGGTTTTTTTCAATGCCGTGTGGCCATCCGTGCTGCCGCAGTTTGTCTCCAGTCACCTCTACATCTGGGAGTTCAACATCCGTGACTCCACCATCTTGGGCATCATTGGCGCTGGCGGGCTGGGCCTGCTGATTTCGGAGGCCACCTCACTGTTCCAATGGGGCCGCTTGGCCACCGTGCTGCTGGTGGTTATCGTCTTGGTGGGCTCCTTCGACGCCATAAGTCGGCGCATCCGCCGAGCATTGTCATGACAGGCCCCAGCATTTTGCTCAAGGACGTTTGCTGTCAGATCGGCGGGCAAACCATCCTCGACATACCCACACTGACGGTGGCGCATGGCGAACGGGTGGCCATCATCGGTCACAACGGTGCCGGAAAATCCACATTGTTCAAGCTGTTGACGGGCTTCATGCGACCGGCACACGGTGAGGTGCAGGTGCTCGGGCGCCCGCTGGGCGCCTCTCTCGACGCAAAGCAGTGGCGACTGATGCGTCAGGAGATAGGCCAAGTCTTGCAGGGACTGCACTTGGTGGGACGCTTGTCTGCGCTTGACAACGTTCTGATCGGCGCCCTCGGCAGGGTGAGTGGCTGGCGCAGTTGGACGAGGTTCTTTCCTGTTGCAGAAATCCAGCGCGCCGAGGCTGCGCTGCAGCAAGTGGGGATGCTGGCCCGCGCCACTGCGCGGGCAGACCAGCTTTCGGGTGGAGAGAGACAGAAGGTGGGCGTGGCCCGCATGCTCATGCAGGGCCCACGTCTGATCTTGGCCGACGAACCCACCGCCGCGTTAGACCCGACAGCAGCCGCCGAAATATGCCGACTGCTGGTGGATGCCGCTGCGGGCGCGACGCTGCTAACCGTGGTGCATAACCCCGCGCTGTTGCCGGTCCTCGCCGACAGGGTGATCGGACTTCGCCAGGGCCGCGTGGCCTTTGATTTGCCAACGCAACAGGTAGGAGATAGGCAACTGGGCGCACTGTACAAGCCTCTAGCGAACGAGCCACCTGCTCATTGGCAAGTAGATCTACCTGTTCCAGTGCAAAAAGAGAAACGGATGCTCCAATGACTACCAATGACATCGACACTGCGGGCCGAACTTGCCCGCTTCGATACCGCTATGGTGCGCAAGCCATCGCAAAAGCACCGCCACTTTCGACCGAAACTCTCTATGTCATTGGCGGGCTCTACGGCAATCTGCCCGCGCTGGAGATGATTGAACAGATGGCCGCCAGCGAATCGGCCCCCGTCACACTGTGCTTCAACGGGGACTTCAACTGGTTCAATGTGGATGACGAAGGGTTTCGCACCATCAATCAACGCGTTCTTCGCCACCAGGCCATCTTGGGGAATGTGGAGGCTGAACTGTCGTCAGATGGAGACGAAGCCGGGTGCGGCTGCGCTTACCCCGAACAGGTGGACGCCGCAGTGGTTGAACGCTCCAATCGCATCCATGCCAGGCTCAAAGCCACTGCGCAGCGTAATGCCGACCTGTCGCGGCGTCTTGCCGAGCTACCCATGTTTGCGCGGTTTGAGATTGGTCTGTGCCGTGTGGGCATCGTGCATGGGGACGCCGACTCGCTTGCCGGGTGGAAATTTGGTGTGGATGAAATCGACAAGCCACACAACGAGACGTGGTTGCAAAGCGCCTTTGATAGCGCGCAGGTTGACGTCTTTTCGTCTACCCATACGTGTGAACCCGTGCTCAAGTCTGTGGCGCGTGGGGCGCTTCAGGCGGTAGTCATTAACAATGGTGCCGCAGGAATGCCAAACGCCGGTGGAAAATTTCCGGGACTCATCACCCGTATCGCATTGACCCCATCGCCGTTTTCAGCAGCCTATGGAACTTGCGTTGCGGGCGTGCACATTGATGCTATCCCGGTCGCCTATGACCAAGACCGATGGACAAGGATGTTTCTCGCAAACTGGCCTGCGCAATCTGATGCTCATTTGTCCTACTTTCGGAGGATTGCGCGACACGCCTTTTGAAGCAGGCCGACGCTCTTGTCAGTGCTGATGAGAGCTTTCTGTGTGACTAATCCTTTTTTAACGTTTCGCCCCCTCTAATGCCCGATTCAATGCCTCTTGGCAGTGCTCAAAATATTGGGCCAAAGTCGGCAGAGACTCTTGCCCATGCGGGGTTGACGACACTTGTCCAGTTGCAGCAAATGGGCGCTGTGGCGGCGTATGTAAAAGTCAAAGGGACGAATGCGGGCACAACTCTGAACTTGCTTTGGGCGCTGGAGGGCGCAATTGCTGGATTGCCCTGGCAAGTAGTGGCAAATGAGCATCGGACCAGTCTTTTGCTGGCTCTGGAAGATTACGAGCGCCGTTTAAAACCGCGCTAAAGTCGTGGAACCTTTAGCCCACACACCGCAAACCACTCGTAGCGCCGGAGCTACCCTGGCAAGTGCAACGTTTACCTACGCTGTCGCGGCGAGACTTTGGAGAGTCGTTACGACACCTCCCAGAATTCCCCAAGAAGCGCCACACCAGCCGACGCGGCGATCGCGTCACCAAACTGCTCCGAACCCACAGCCCGTGCCAGGGTGACAGCCCCGACCAACGCCGCGAGGGCTGAGCACGCTCCTGCCTCATCACGCGGCGCCTTGGGAGACTTTGGACCCGAGAGGATTGCGGCAGAAACTTCTTTCAGGCCACCTTCGAAAGCGTCCCGGATCTCTGGAGAAGCCCGAGCGACCTCAGGAGAAAGCGCTTGTAGACCGCAGCTTTCTGCCAGGTCACAACGTCGCTTGGCGCCCAGATAGAACTTCACGAACTCTGGCCACCACGAGCTTCCATGCGTCTGTTGGTAGTACAGCACACCGGCCTTCAGATCCGCCATCCCGTGCACCACGGCCTCATGGAACGCATCTGACTTCGAGCCGAAGTGCCCGTAGAAAGCTCCGGATGTAACCCCTGCCTCCTTCGCCAGTCCATCAACACCCACACCGCCAAATCCACCCTTGCGAAAGCTGCGGCCTGCAGCTTCCACGATGCGTTGACGTGTCTGGGACTTCTGCTCAAGACGGGACATGCGGAACTTCTCCTGCCAAGGAATGGAATCCGGGAATTGTAGTTGACTAGATAACGATCGTTATATATTATTGGTGTAACGATCGTTATTTAAACGGATTGGACCGCCTGGACGCAGGACGGTGTCCGGTCTTTTTCCTCAAAATTTTTGGAGTCTTCACATGCCTCTCACCCTCACATTGACCGAAGGAGTTCTTCCCAAAGGCCAGGAGAAAGTTGCGTTCTCGCGCCTTTCCGAAGCCATGCTCAAGTGGCACGGACTCAAGGGCAATCAGACCATGACGTCGAATGTCGTCGGGTCGATCCACGTCCTGCCCCGGGATGCCACTTTCACGGGTATGCAGGAAACGCCGGTGGTGATCATCGAGTGGAAAGTGCCCTCATTTGCCTTCGCCAATCGCGACGTGCAGATCGGGTATTTCGACGAGTCGACCGCTATCGTTCATGAGCTGTCTGGTTACCAACATCCCAAGGACAAGGTCTACATCAACGTGGTGCACGCGGTTGATGGCGCCTGGAACTGGGGCGGGAAGTCCCTGACCAATGCCGAAATCGGCGAAGCAATCGCAAAGGGCTAACCGCATCAGATTGCTGGGCCACCTCAGTGCTGCCGAGGTGGCCTCTCTCAATCCATGGATTCAAAGCATGAGCACAGAGAAACACCCACAACAAGCGCTCACCCCTTCTGCGCTGCTTCACACCATGCTGCGTGTGAGCAACCTGGATCGGTCGATCGCCTTCTACGTCGGACTACTTGGCATGACGCTTTTCCGCAAGGAAGAGTACCCCGAAGGACGCTTCACCTTGGCATTTGTCGGGTACGGCAATGAAGACCAGTCTCCAGCCATTGAACTCACCCACAACTGGGACACAGAGGACTACGAACATGGCTCGGCGTTTGGGCATGTTGCCCTGAAGGTCGCGAACGTTGAGCGGACCTGCGGGTACCTGACCGAGGCCAACGTGAAGGTCGTCCGCGCGCCTGGTCCCATGACGCATTCAAGCCCGCAACGGCAGGTTCCAGAAAATATTGCATTCGTTGCAGACCCTGATGGTTACCGGCTTGAACTGATCGAGCACCAAAACGCGTGTTGACATGATTAGGTCATTCGTCCTACGATACTAGGACAAATGACCTAAACCTATGGAGTCTTGCATGCATGAGCTTTTTGCCCCCTTCATGCTGAGCGACATGTTGCTCGGCAACCGGATCGTCATGGCGCCGATGACGCGCAACCGCGCAGCACCTGAGGGCGTCCCTTCCTCTCTCATGGCGATCCACTACGGACAGCGCGGTGACGCTGGGCTTGTGATCTCCGAATCTGCACCTGTGTCTGCCCAGGGAGTTGGCTATCCTGGAACTCCCGGGATCTACACGCACGAACAGGCGCAAGGATGGCGCCTAGTCACTGATGCGGTCCATGCCAAAGGCGGGCGCATCTTTGCCCAACTACAGCACTGCGGTCGCATCTCGCACCCCACTCTTCAGGTGAATGAGGATCTGCCAGTCGCCCCTTCAGCGATCAGGCCCGAGGGCCTGGCAGTCACCTATGGTGGGATGCGGCCATTCGTGACCCCAAGAGAGCTGACCACTGGGGAAGTCCCTCAAGTGGTGGACCAGTTCAAGCAGGCCGCCGCAATGGCAAAAGCTGCAGGCTTCGACGGTGTCGAGGTCCACGCAGCGAATGGATACCTGATTGATCAGTTTCTGCGAGACGGGAGCAATCAACGGAGCGACCGGTATGGAGGATCGCCCGCCCGTCGGTTGGCGTTTCTGATGGAGATCGTGGCTGCCGTCAGCGAGATCTGGCCGAAGGGGCGTATCGGTGTGCGTTTCAGTCCAGAAAACCGCTTCAACGACATGCACGACAGCGACCCGGCAGCGCATTTTGGGTACTACGCCCAAGAGCTTTCCAAATTGCACTTGGCATATCTTCACGTGCTTGAGGGCGACATGTCGGCCGCTGTCCCTGCGGTGGACTATCAAGAGTTGCGGCGCCGCTTTGGCGGTACCTACATTGCCAACAATGGATACAACAGAGCCCGAGCCATGGCAGCTATCGAGCAAGGCTCTGCCGATTTGATCGCCTTCGGCAAGCCGTTCATTGCCAATCCAGACCTGGTCACGCGGCTTCGTCGTGATCTGCCCCTCGCAGTCCCCGATTCGGCCACGTTCTATGGGGGAGACGAGCGTGGGTACACAGACTATCCATCGGCCACTGAGCAATCGCTTTCAACAATGGCGACAGCATGAAATCCGAAGCCTCCAAACCCAGTACACGGCAGGAGATCGTCGAGAAAGCGGATCTCCTGTTCTACCAGCGCGGCTTTGAGAACACCTCGTTTGCCGACATTGCCGATGCAGTGGGTATCTCACGCGGCAACTTCTACTACCACTTCAAAACCAAGGACGACATCCTCAAAGAAGTCATCGCCCACAGGGCGGCCAAGACTCAGGGGATGCTGGACGCCTGGGCGCTCAAGGGGCGCACGCCTGCCGAGAGGCTGAAGTGCTTCGCGCAGATGCTGATCGACAACCGCAAGGACATTCAGCGTTTTGGTTGTCCGGTGGGAACACTGTGCGCCGAACTGGCAAAGCTCGAACACCCCGCACAAGGCGAAGCGGGAATGATCTTTGGGCAGTTCCGACGCTGGCTGAAGCAGCAGTTTGTAGAGCTGGGCCGGGTCAAGGATGCCGATGAATTGGCCATGCACCTGTTGGCGCGAAGCCAAGGCATTGCTTCACTGGCAAATGCCTTCCATGACGAGGCTTTCATTCGCCATGAGGTCAAGCAGATCGAGGCCTGGGTGCTGAATACCGCGGGTCTAGGCGCACCGCGAAAGTAGATTCAGATTCCAACTTTGAAATCGGTACCAGTAGGAGAGAGTTCTTATGCACATTGTCTTGCTCAAATTCGGACCCAATCGTTCGCAAGCCGCGCAGTGGATGTCCGGACACAAGCAGTGGATTGAGAAAGGAATCAGCGACGGGGTGTTCCTGCTCGCCGGGTCTCTGGAGAATGCGCAAGGCGGTGCGCTGCTGGCAGTCAAGCTCAGCAAGATCGAGGTGACAGCCTTGGTGGAAGAAGACCCGTTTGTGAAGCACCAAGTCGTGGAGCCGGAGATCATCAGCATTGCGCCGTCGCGCATGACTGAAGGAATAGCTTCGCTGCTTGCCTAAATTTGGGACATCTGAAGGTCTCTCGTGGCAGGTTGAGCCTGCGGACAGTTCCGTTGCGCGGAAAATCCTCGTCATTTTCCCGCTCTCTTGGTGATGATTGCAGGCATGTCCGTGGCCCAAACCGATTGCTGCTCAGAATTTGCTGAGTGCTGCCTGGAAATGTTGGGCTGCTGCGATTGATAGCTAGCACCTAGCTACTTCAGGAAGGGCTGGCATCCATGGGCGCCAGCCATTTTTCTTGTCGGCAAGCGTGCGCATATTGCAATGGAACTTCGTAGCCACCAAGGCAACCGTGACACGCATCCATCAGACTTTCGACCATCCCAGCCTGTGCGCTCCCGAGGTCTGATCATGGCGCATATCGTCCTCCGTATGCATGTAAATGCTGGTCGTAGCAATGTTCGCATGACCCAGGTTGTCGCGCACAACCTTTATATCCAGGCTGTCACTCTGATGTGTGCCTGCCGTGTGCCTGAGCCAGTGTGCAGACGCCTGTTCAACGTGCAAAGCCGCGCCCTCGTGCTCCGGCCCAAGCGCTCGAAAGCGGGCTGCGGTTTCGCGAAACACATCTTTGACCAATTCGTGCACAGAGCTTCGCGACATAGAGCGGGAAGCTCCGATGATGGGAATCAGCAGCGGCAAATTCTCCCCTTCGCGCGGCAGCGGTGCGAGTTCGTTGGCCTTTCGGTAGCGCATGAGCTCTGACACGAGCTCGTCGGTTGCCGGCACGAGACGTGTCTTTTCTCCCTTGCCACAGACATCGAGCCACCATCGCTCCCGTCCGTCAGTTCCCCGTCTCCAGTAAAAGTCGCCCATTGAATTGTTGCAGACCTCTGAAATACGCAGGCCCCCGATGTAGAGAAGAGAGAAGAGCCACCGATATCGGGCCGCTTGGAGAGCAAGCCGAGGCGTGCCCGTGGGAAGGGACTCAATCGTTGCGCGTACTTGCGCCCAGTGCTCGTGGGGCAAGAACCTGCTGGTCTTGGCGGGCCGCGCCACAGATTTGCGGCGGTGCAGAGCCAAAGGGTTGCCCGCCAGATACCCGGCTTGAACCAGCCAGTTGAAGAGGCTGTTGAGGATCGACAGAGCCTGGCGCTGACTCTGCCGGTCCAGCGGTTTGGCGAACGGACGCCAGTGGGGCGAGGACCTCGGCGCCTTCTGAGCGACCTGCATGACCCATCGACCAACCGGTTGGGGATCTTCCAAAAAGGACTCGTAAGCCAGGAAATCCTCGTGGGTCAGATCGGACAGGGCCTTCCCGTGTTGGTGCACGCACCAAAGCAGCAGCCTTTCTGCCTCCTTGCGATAGCTGGCCAGCGTGGCCGGTGAATCCTTGTAGCGCGCCAGCCAAGCCAAAACCGCAGAGCGGTCGTCATTGGCCGCTACCTGGGGCAGGCCCGGGGCCCGATTTCGGCCACGCTCTCCGGAAAGATGAACGGGTAGCACCAAGCCGTCCAAGGGCTCAAGATGCGCCAAAACGGTCGGTGCGACGATCAAACTGCTCATGCGCCAAATTCTATGGACATTAGAGTAATTATGTCCAGAGTTTAGAAATTTATTCTCCATTTATTACGTTATACGTTGTATTATTTGAGAATGAGTGAAGAATCAGAGATCCAGACCGAAGTAGAGGCCCTGCGGGCGCGATTCAGCGACACCAAAACGCTGTATCGCGAAGTGTGTGCGTTGCTGTTTTTCCGATATGGCATCACACCCACCGCGAGCAAGCTCTACCAGCACGTACGCAAGGGCTCCATGAGCGCTCCTGCAGAGGCTCTAGCGAATTTCTGGGAGGACCTTCGAAGCAAGGCCCGCGTGGAAATCGATCACCCCGACCTCCCAGACACCCTGAAGCAGGCTGCAGGCCAGGTGGTCAGCGAGCTGTGGGGCCAAGCCGCCGAACTGGCACGAACAGAGCTGGCTGCCGTACGCGTAGAGGCGCGTGCCGAAGCACAGGGCGCCTTGGCCAGCTTGGAGCAGGCGCTGCAGCTGAACGCGCAGCTTGAAGCCCAAATTCAGGCCGCTGCGGGCCGGATAGGCGAGTTGGAGGCACGAGTCAAAAGTCTAGACTCGGACCTGGAGCGGGAGAGGCGCACGCACGCAGCAACGACTGCCCGGGCGGACGCCCTGCAGCGCCAGATCGACGAACTGAAGCTGGAGCAGGCCAACAGCCGTCAGCACTTCAGCGCCGAGTTGGAAAAGGGGCGGCAGGCCATTGCCGATGCTGCCCAGCGGGCTACTGAGGCGGAGCGCAGGGCCCTGCGCGAAATCGACCAAGAGCGCACGGCACGAAGCCATTCAGAAAAGCAACTGGAACAAATGCGCGCCAAGTTGGCCGAGGTCGAACGAAACCACCAGGCAAAGCTGATCGACATGAGTGCCGCAGCGTCGCGGATGGCGTCGGAACTGGATAGTGCCAAGGCTGCATCGGCCGAGAGCGCCAGACTTGGCCAAGATCAAAGTACAGCACTGCAACAGGCTCTGCAAGACGTGTCGCAGTACAAGGCGGAGGCGGATACCCTTCGCGCGCTGATGGCGCAGTTCCAGCCGCCATCCAAACCCGTGCGCAGGAAGCGCAGCCCGGGGAGCCCTGAAGGCCAATGAGGAGAGCGGCTGGTCAGAGCGACTCCCGGAGGTTCTCAGTAACGCCGACTGCCACGCGCGGCAACATCCGGCATAAAAAACGAATCCTTAATAGCCAAAACGCTTATGAGCTAAAACTGGCCGTATCCTGGCTTGCCCTCGAATTGCCCGCAAGGCTCCAGGTGACAAGATTCTTTTGCAGCTCGACTTCAACTGGGCCAGATGCGGATGGCTCTCTCCTGCCGAGTTTCAAATTGGCCAAGCGTTCCGTCAGGCTCATCTGCGATGAATTTCGTCCCCTCGTACTGGGCCTCGGTGGCTGATTTCAAGACCCAATTCCAGCGGGCCAGGGCTCCACGCTTGTCCTGCCAGGGTTCTTCGAAGTCGTTGCCGTTCACCACCACCAGGCAGTCGATGCCGCTCGGTTGGGGCAATGCCGCGCGCACAGCGGCGAGAAACCCGGATGAGCCGAACACAAGCAGGTCTGTGTCAGAGCCCGCCTGGGCTCGGCCACTGGCCTGCGAGCCGATCAGCCACACCGATGAAGGCAGTACCGGGAGACCCGTCAGGGAGTCGACGAAGGTGCGCACGTAAGGGGCAAGAATCGGCTGCATGCTGTCCTTTGGTTGGAGAGTTGTCCAGACAACGTCAGAGGCCGCTTTCGAAGCGCTCCTGTAGTCCCGCGGTTGGGACATCAAGGTACCTCAACGCCGACTCCATGTCGCGCCATCCAACGTACTCCATCATCTCCTTGATATCCCACCCGCTGGCGCGTGCCCATCCGGCAAATCCGCGCCTCAGCGAATGGCTCGAGTAGCCCTCGGCAGACTCGACGCCGGCGTCATGGAACATCTTGCGCAGCAAGGGAATCAGGCTGGTGGGGTACATGGGGCGCTCGGACATGTGACCCCACTGGTCGATGCCGCAGTACACCGGGCCCGCCTGGCGGCCGCTGACGGCGATCCATTCCAGGTAGGCGTCCACTGGACACAGCCGGGACAGAGCTGGGCAATGGAACGTGCGGCCCTCCATCGCGCGATCCGTCTTGCTCCTGTCCAGCCTGCAGGCCAGGCCCTTACCGGAGATGGCCGTCACGTTCTCCACTCGCATGTTGACAATCTCATCGGATCGAAACGCGCGCCAGAAGCCCAGCAGCACGATGGACCGGTTGCGCGTCAGTTGCAGCAAGGCCGTTTCATCGCCTCGTTCGCGTGCCGCGCGCTGCTCGGCTTGCAGCCAGTCGGAGATCTTTTGAAGCTGATCGAGCTCCAGCGGGCGCGCCTGCTTTTGCTTGGCCGGGTGCTTCGCCACAATGCCCCTGAGCACCTTACGTACCAACGGTGCCTTGGTCGGGTCCGCAAAGCCCTGTTCTGCATGCCAGCGCGCGAGCGCCGCCAGCCTTTGCCTCAAGGTGCTGACCTTGTGCGTGCTCGCGTAGGCCACGAGGTAGCGAGCGACGGTATCGCTGGTGGCCGGTAGCAACCCTTTCCAGTCCTGCTCGAAGTGCTTGATCGCAGCTGCGTAACTTCGCACCGTGGTCTCACGGTCGGCAGCCTGCAGATAGTCATCCAGTTCACCCACCACGCCTCCTTTGCACTCGGCCCCGAAGCCGCATCTCACCGGGAACAGGCCCACCTGCCGGCACTATAGGCGTTCGAGCCGCTTTCGCAACGACCTGCGGGTCGGGTCCATCAGAAATGTCCCGCCTACGTGTTTCGGGACCTCTTCAACTGCAAGCTGCGTATTTCGGATCTCCTGGACAGCCGGCTCGGTACCGTGGACACCGAGTTCGACACCGCGGTCGGAGGTCGGCAGATTGTCTAACTCTTCGCTGAGTAACAGTCGGGGCGGTCGGCTAGACTTCGGCAATCGGTCAGACGCGGCCATTTGGGAAGTGAAAGTCAACGACCGCTCCAGGCTGGGTGCGGTCGCTCGAGCGCTGAGGTTGAGTGTCGGCTTCAATACCGCTGTCTGCCACACGCAGGTTGCGGCTACCGATGACCGGACTGAGTTCTGGACCGGTTGCCTGTCAGATGCCGTGGGTTCCGCAAATGTCTGACGACCGCTGCTCCACTTAGCGGAGGGCAGATCTTGACCACTTGCGGTCAATCACCGAGTGAAGCCCCCCGCGCGCCTCTCAACGCTCAACTGAATCATCCGGCGCGACCTGATGCGGTCAAAGACGGTTGTCATCACGCAGGCAGTTTGACGGCAAGCAGTTCGACCTTCTCGATATTGGGCGGCGAGCTGAGCAAGGTCGCTGCATTGGCCATCAAAGCCGCGGCGATCTGACCATCAAGGTGTGCCTGGCGACCTGCCTCATCGGCGAAGGCATCGAACACACCGAACGTGGAAGGGCCAAACTTCAGTGCAAACCAAGCGGTGGTGCCGGACTCGGCATTAGCGAGTGGAAGTGCACTGGCCAGGAAATCGGCCAGCGCAGCTTCCTGTCCGGGTTTGGCCTCGAGACGAACAAACAGGGCGAGCTTGGTCATGGTGTGATCCTTTGGGTTGACGGGAGCTTGGTTAAAGGGATGGGCTGGTGTGTAGTCTAGGCCTGGCTTGAAGGTATCTCTATCGGCAGGAATGACAATATTGATATCATTTCTGCCATGAAGGTACATTTGCTTGTTTCTGATGGCGTGTTTGATCTGGGGCTTGCGGCGCTCACTGACACCCTGGGCTTGGCCAATGCCGTGGCGGGTTCGCTGCCACAGGCTCCCGCGCCAATTGAGATAACGCTGGTGGCCGTGCGGCGTCGCATCCGGACTGCGCAAGGATTGACGGTCCCCGTGATCCCCGCGCGCGGTGTGCCAGAACCTGACGTCGTGCTCGTGCCCGCGTTTGGCGAAAAGATGCCTGACACACTCGCCGCGCGACTCGCACGACCCGACATGCCTGACGCGGTCGCGGCTCTGCAAGAATGGTCCACCGCCGGCGCGCACCTTGGTACCGCCTGCTCAGGTGGTTTTTTGCTCGCGGAGAGTGGGTTGCTTGACGGGCACCACGCGACCACATCATGGTGGCTTGGGCCAATGTTTCGGCACCGCTATCCGAACGTCACGCTGGACGAGTCCCGCATGGTCGTGAGCACGACACGCTTCACCACAGCGGGTGCCGCTTTGGCCCACGTTGACTTGGCCTTGCGCATCGTCCGAGGGCAAAGTCCAGCGCTGGCGACCCTGGTGGCGCGTTACCTACTGGTTGAGGCACGCAGTTCGCAAGCCGAGTTCGTGATTCCCGACCACCTTGCGCATGCCGACCCCATAGTCGAGCGCTTCGAGTCCTGGTCCAGACGTCGGCTAGCGCATGGTTTCTCGCTGGCCGAGGCGGCCAGCGCCGCGGGCACAAGCGAACGTACTTTGGCGAGGCGGCTACAAAGCGTGTTGGGAAAGACGCCACTCTCGTACTTCCAGGACCTGCGCGTCGAACAGGCAGTCCATCTCTTGCGCACCGGGAACGCGAGTGTCGACCAGATTGCCGCCCAGGTTGGGTACACGGATGGGGTCACCCTGCGGGCTCTATTGCGTCGAAAATTGGGTCGCGGTGTCAGGGAGTTGCGGCGGGGGCCATGACCAGGGGTCTTTGGTGCAAAAAGCAGCCCGATGCCGCCGGAAAACGGTCGGTTGCAGCGGCTCTCGGCTGATTGCAGACCCTCGCAATCAGGGCATCGAAAGGCTGCTCCCGCTGCAAAGCCGCCACTGAGCGGTAGCGTGCGCAAGGACAGCCTCGGCCGATAGCGGGAGTCTAGCTGGTCGCGCGAGTGTCCTGTATCACCCAAGAAGGCGACTCGGCGAAGCTGCTCATCGGCGACGACCTGGGCATGGCCACTAGAGCCGTTCTCGGTGTCCAGTTCCCGCCGTTGCGGCTGTCCAACTCAATTCGCCCCCGCTGACCAGCAGCGACCGAAATACGCAGCAAGCCACAACGCCGGCTACCAAAATGCGCGTTGGTCGATGCGTGAAAGAAGCGAGGCGAGCACAACCAGCGACTGGCCGTCAATGTTCATCGGGGTGCTGCCTGCCCCCATCGGAACCGCGCCTTTGGAGTGCTCCATGGCTCGCGCCATCACCTGGTCGACCAAGCTGATCCTGGGCACCAGAACGTACCGCACGTCGCAGTTCAACCCATCTGCAATCTTGGCCAGGGTGTTGAGAGAAATTGAGCCATCAGCTTCCGACTTTTCAAGCTGCCTGACTCCTTGCGGAGAGATGCCGATGCGTCGACCCAAGGTCTCAGAGTTCATCCCCAGAGCCAGGCGCACAGTCTTCACCCACCCGCTCCTGGGCGTGCCTGGACCCTGCAGCTTCGCTAGTTCGCGAAACTGGCTGTCGAGTTCAACCAAGCGGGAAAGATCCAATCGATTCTTCAAGGGCGAGTGGCAGCGAAAGTTCAAAACAACACTCTGATTGCGCAGATGTCTTCGCAAGGCAAGTGGGAGCTTTCCATTTGCGCTGGACCGCCTTGAAACGGGTTTTGCGCGGAGAAAGTTCAGCTATCTTCGCACGCTCAGTCCCAAACAGGACCAACTAGTCCCCTAAATATTTGACGAGTATGTTGCAGTTAGACAAAGAACAGATCGGCCATTTCAGCGAGATGGACCTGGAAGAAATCCTTCAAACCGGTGGCTTTGATGCAATCCTTCCAAGAAGCCTTAGCGACGGCCAATTGGTGTGTGTTTCCGATCAACTTCGGGCCATGCTGTGGGGAGAAGGCACACGAGGTCCCGACGGCGAACCCAATGCAGCGATCGCGATGGCGTTGCTGTTGATAGCAAAGGCACATCCGTCGCCTCCCGTAAATGGCGAACTCATTTTTGAAGGCAGCCTTGAGCAGTTACGCGACGTGATGATGGTGCTCAGCATGGCCGCAGACCGCGAGATCGTGAACAGACTGCTCAATCGCCCAAACGACGACGAATCGTTGTCCATGCTGACAGGAATTGAAGCCATCATGGTCGGAGAAGGTTCTCCATCGCAGGCAAGAAGGGCTAAGCAACGTCCTCAGGCAGCAGTGTAGAGAGATCGGTTCGAACTGACTTCAGCACCTTCTCAATCGATGCTGCATCGAATCTGCTCGCGTATGCCACTGCAAGGAGAGTCATTGGATGGACCTGCAGGCCTTCCGCGAGGTGCTCCACCATGCCAATGCTGGGGAGCTGCTCGCCCTGCTCGAGACGCCCAATGTGCCGCCGGCTGATCGCCGGTGTCAGGTCCTCCTGCGTGAAGCCGCGTGCGGTGCGCAGCTGCTTGAGCGCGCGACCAACAGCAGCTTTTGGTGGATCTGACTTTCGAGTGGGCATTCACTCGATTTCCGCCGATGGCGACTTAAAAGACCACGTCTAACTAGTCGCATTTTGATGGAAATTCGATGATTTCCACTTCCGAATGGCTGCCGCAGAGTCCTCAAACCAGTGTCTGTCAATCTTGGACTGATCCTCGATCTGGACAAGGAACACTTCTGCAACTCACTGCAGCGAACCCACCGCAAACGGGGAACCACAGCCTGTTCGCCTATCTGATCAAAAACAAGGTACTGCATCGTGCAGATTCAATTTCTCAATGAGCGTCCCGCCCCCGATGTTCAAGTTCAGCCCGAGGTCCAACTGGACCATTGGCGAATCCTTCAACGTGGAACCGGGACGCTGCACATCGTCGCGATGCTGGGCCCCATGACACTCAGAGTTACTTCGGCCTTGGCTGCCATCGATCTTGCGAGCGCAATGGTCAAGACGGGATCAGGTCGCAACTATCACCTCGCAGCACCGCCCGAAGAAGACAAGGAGCTGCGGATGTTGATGGAGCTGCGTGGCAAGCTTGCCATCGGGACGGTTTCGGCTGATGTGAGCGATGGCGTCTGGCACGCGGTATCTGTCGGCTCGTGGCCAGACCATGGCGGCGGGCTACTGCCACCCTGGCAATAGTTCCGTTTCCTTACTACGCACTATGGATTTCAACGACGCACTGAACCTATTTCAGCGCACTCTGGCCACGGAGCGATCCCGGCCCGATGTGCACGCTGCGATGCTGGACCTCGCCAATCCCGACATCATCAACGATGCCAGCTCTCAGGTCGTGAACGCCCTGACCCGCGGTGAGCGGGTATGGATGACGTCCGATCTGCACCTGGGCCACACCAACGTGATCGAGTACAGCAAGCGGCCTTTTTTCGACGTCATGCAGATGAACGAGCACATCATCACCCAGATCCAGAAGGTCAAGGACGACGAATGGCTGCTGATTCTCGGGGACCTGGCCATGGGCGACCACGACGAGGCCATGGAGTGGATCCGACGCCTTCCGGGCCGCAAGGTCCTGGTCCTCGGGAACCACGACCTCAAGCGCAATGGCAAGTGCCTCTACGTGAGGGAACGCGCGCTGCAGGGGCGGCAACCACTGTTCGACGCAGTGGTCCCATTTCTGTTCTGGCAAGACATGCTGGGTCGGACCGTGTTTGCGAGCCACTATCCGGCGACGGTGGACCACGGTTTCCGCAGGCTTGTGAACTACCACGGCCACTTGCACCGCGACGTGCTGGCTCCCACCGAAATCACCCATTTTGTGAATGTGGGCTGGGACGTCACCCAAGGATTGTTATGCCTTTGAACCCTCAATCCTTCAGTAAGCGATTCGAGCCCGAGCGCAGAGCGCACATCGACAGTCGCAACCGCATCCCCTTGCCGCCGGGCATGGGTTGGAAGGTGGGAGCCCGCGTGTACTTCTCGCTGGCCAGGAGTAGCGCTGACGGGGACGAACCACCAGAGTTCGTGATCACAACCAAACCAGGGATGCTGCTGAAAGGGAGATTGGTTTCCGCACGCATTCAGCGCGCTGGCTTCGCGCCGATGGTCAGGGCGCGCAGGAAGCCTCGCCGCTGTTGGCCATGAGTCCGCGCAACGCCTTCAACAGAGCCTCCATGAAACTGCTCGTTTACTCGGACCTGCACCTGGACCTGTGTCCCTTCAAGCTGCAGCTGGACCCGGACTTTCTCAAAACCGTCGACGTGGTCGTGCTGGCAGGTGACACCACCGAAGGCACGGGCGGGCTTCGTTGGGCGCGTGAGACCTTTCCGGGCAAGCCCATCATCTACGTGGACGGCAACCATGAGTTCTACAGCCAACATTGGGATAAGCACATTGATGTGATGCGCAAGCTGGCCCAGGATCACGAAGTCCACTACCTGGAGAACGATGCCGTTTTGATCGGCGGTGTGCGGGTTCTGGGGTGCACGCTCTGGACGGACTACGCACTGCACGGCGCCGAAGAGAAGCTGATTGCGATGAACACGGCGCGCCATCGCATGAGCGACTACCAGCGGATCAAGATCACGCGACCGCCGGAGATGTATTGGCAGGAACGCAAGCACCGACTGGTCCCGGCGATGGCTGGGCGCCGGCACGACTCCAGCAGACTTTGGCTGGAGGAGCAACTGGGCCTGGGTGATCCAGAGAACACGGTGGTGGTCACCCACCATGCACCGCATCCGCGATCAATCCCGCAGGAGTTTGAAGGGCACCCGCTGTCACCTTGTTACGCGAGCGACCTGGAAGCGCTTATGGGAAAGGCCGGCACCTGGATCCATGGGCACATCCACGAGAGCCTGGACTACCAAGTGTGGGGGACCCGGATCGTTACCAACCCCAGGGGGTACAGGCTCCGGGGCGGTGGCATGCAGAACCCGGAGTTCCGGGCGGATTTCTGTGTGGATGTGGGCTGAACGCCGCTGCTCCGCGTCAGGAAGCACGCGAAGTGCTCATCACCGATGGTGTACTCGCCGGCGCCACTTGCACAATCGCAATGAGATTATTTAAAGGATCATCGACATGAGCATCAAGCCAATCATCGCCCTGGATGCGGATGGGGTGTTGCTTGACTATGGCCTAGCCTATGCCTCGGTCTGGGAGCGGGCATTTGGCCAGCGGCCGGTCGAGCGGGACAAGGACGCTTATTTCCCGTTTAACCGCTGGGCGGTTGAGTTTCTGGATGGGGATCGCCTGGCAGCATTGCGGGCCCGCATGGACGAGCAGTTCTGGTCTTGTGTGCCCCCCTTGGAGCGAGCTGTTGATGCCTGTCATCGGCTTCACGATGCGGGCTATGAGCTGGTATGTGTCTCGGCTCTGTCCCCGCAGTTCGAAACGGCGCGCCTCAGGAACCTGCGGGATGCGGGGTTTCCGATCGAGCGCGTGATCGCCACGGGAGTAGCTGCAGGGGCGCGAAGCCCGAAGGCTGATGCGATTGAACTACTTGGGCCAGTGGCGTTCATTGATGACTTCCTGCCGTACTTTCGTGGGATCGCTCCGAGCGTCCATCGCGCACTGATCTGCCGCGGTCCGAACGGAAGCCCCAACGTCGGACCGGAGCTCGACCAGATCCATTCCTTGCACGCTAATCTGTGGGAGTTCAGCGAGTGGATGCGGGTCCATGGCAGCTTACTGCCGTCGAGGGCGGTGTAGCCCTGTGGTAGGCCGATTAACTAGCGCTTAGAGGCACGAGGCCACAAGGGCAATCGGCTTCAGGCAGCTGACGCCGGATTTCACCGGGCGTACGCAAGGTATTGGCTTGTCTGCTGGTGTTGGCACGTGCCTGCATGCTGGTGCGCAAAGCCCCTATTTCTTCCAAGACCGCAACGTCAGGGCGTTGGTCACAACACTCACACTGCTCAACGCCATGGCAGCCCCAGCCACCATCGGGTTCAGCAAGCCAAACGCTGCCAATGGGATTCCCACCACGTTGTAGGCAAACGCCCAGAACAGGTTCTGCCGGATCTTGGCGTACGTGCGCCGGGAAATATCAATGGCATCCGCGATCAGTGCCGGGTCGCCGCGCATCAGAGTGATCCCCGCTGCGTGCATTGCCACGTCCGTGCCGGTGGACATGGCGATCCCCACGTCTGCAGCTGCCAGCGCAGGGGCGTCGTTGATGCCGTCGCCCACCATGGCGACGACCCTGCCTCCTCCCTTGAGTTGCGCAACGATTGCGGCCTTGCCCTCTGGCAAAACATCAGCACGAACCTGGTCGATACCTAAAGCGCCCGCCACCATCGCTGCGCTACCCTGGTTGTCGCCAGTCACCAGGACGGTCTTGATGCCCAGCGCTTGCAATTGGGCAATGGCCTGTTGGGAGGTTGCCTTGACGGTGTCACCGAACGCCAACATTCCGAGTACCTCTGGCGAATCGGTCACATCGGCCAGCCATGACACGGTACGACCTTGTTGCTGCATTTGTGCAGCGGCTACCGCCAGACTTTTCGTGTTGACCCCCAGCTCATTCATGTACCGGGTACTGCCCAAGCGAATCTGACGCCCTTTGACCACAGCGGACATCCCTCGTCCAGCCACGGCGGTTACTTCGGTGGCCCGGGGCACCACGATCGCCTGGGTGCGCGCGGCATCCATCACGGCCTTGGCCAGAGGATGCTCACTGCCGTTCTGGATGGCTGCGGCAAACGGCAGCAGGTGCTCCTTGCCTCCCTCGGCAGGGACCGCGGCCGCGAGAGTCGGCTTCCCCTCGGTCAGCGTACCGGTCTTGTCGAATGCCACGGTGTCGATGCGGTGCGCCGTTTCAAGTGCTTCGGCATCCTTGATCAGAATGCCATGGCGCGCCGCTACACCAGTGCCCGCCATGATCGCGGTGGGGGTTGCCAAACCCAGAGCACAAGGACATGCGATGACGAGCACTGCTACGGCATTAAGGATCGCTTGTTCCCAGTTGCCCGTGGCAACACCCCAGCCCATCAGCGTGAGCACGGCAAGGCCAAGCACCACAGGAACGAACACGGCACTGACTTTGTCCACCATGCGCTGGATAGGTGCCTTTTTGGCCTGTGCCGACTCGACCATGCGCACGATGCGCGACAGTGTTGACTCGGCGCCGATGGCGGTCGTTTGGACCAGCAGCAGGCCTTCCGCGTTCACGGCTCCTCCCGTTACCTTGTCTCCAACAAGCTTCGCGACAGGAAGACTTTCACCGGTGATCAGCGATTCGTCCACCTGGCTGGAGCCTTCGACCACCGTGCCGTCCACCGGAATTCTTTCCCCTGGGCGAACCACCACTGTGTCGCCCACTCTCACCCGCGCGAGCGGCTGGTCGATGTCGCCCTCTGGTGTGCGCACACGCGCCACTTCGGGCCGCAGAGCATGCAGCGCCCGGATGGCCGCCGTGGTTTGCCTCTTGGCCCTTGCCTCCAGCCACTTTCCCAAAAGGACGAGCGTGACGATGACGGCGGAAGCCTCGAAGTACAGGTGGGGCGTTCCATGCTCGGCATGCTTGAAGAGCAGATACAGGCTCAGGCCGTACCCAGCCGAGGTACCCAGCGCCACCAGCAAGTCCATGTTTCCCGCGCCTGCGCGCAGCGCCTTCCAGCCTGCCCGGTAAAACCGCGCACCCAGCCAGAACTGCACCGGCGTAGCCAAAGCCAGCTGAATCCATCCGCTCAGACTCCAGTCCTGACCAAATACCATGCCCAGCATGGGGAGCACCAGTGGCACAGACAGGAACGCGGCGAGCGCGACGGGCCACCAGGGCTCTGCATGGGTCTTGTGGTCCGCAGGCGCATTCGCGTCCACCACCTCTGCCTGGTAGCCAGCCTTCTCGATGGCTGCTACCAGTCGATCAATCGTCAATCCCGCAGCAAAACGGACTTGCGCGCGCTCGTTGGCCAGATTGACTTCGGCATGCGTCACACCGGGCAAGGCCTTCAGGGCTTTTTCTACGCGACCGACGCAGGAAGCGCACGTCATGCCACCGACGGACAGCTCCACTGACTCATCGGCCACTGAGTAGCCAGCCTTTTGCACTGCCGCGGTCAGGGTGGGTACTGCAACGGAAGCTGCGGCCACCACGCTGGCACGCTCGGTAGCGATGTTCACGGTCACATCCTGGACGCCAGGCACGGCTTTGAGGGCCTTCTCGACCCGCC
Organism: Acidovorax sp.; assembly: GCF_034519795.1. GTDB lineage: Bacteria > Pseudomonadota > Gammaproteobacteria > Burkholderiales > Burkholderiaceae_C > Acidovorax. The sequence continues at coordinate 136,826 of NZ_JAXHOB010000012.1, read as the reverse complement.
CGACGCAGGAGGCGCAGGTCATGCCGAGGATTGGCAGGTCCAGGAGTGCTGTTGGTAGGGAGTTGGCTAGCGTCGCGTCATGGACAGCGGAATTCATGGCAGTCTCCAAGTGAAGTTCAAACCCGGCGTTGGCCGGCACAGGGTGAACTTTCAGGGTTGACACGGGGGTAGACACAAGCGGGCCAGTTGCGTTTTAGCGCGGACCATGCAATGCCTTGACCTTGCCCCCGTGACAAGCCACAGACTGGGCACCTCTTAACTTTTCCCCCCGAGGTGAAACATGCATGAATTTCAGCTTCCCGACATGACCTGCGGCCACTGTGCAGGGATGGTGAGCCAGACGCTGCAGATGACGGACCCTGGATGCAAGATTCAGGTGGACATGCCCAAGCGCACGGTCACAGTGCAAAGCACAGAAGACCGCCAGACGCTTGCAGAGGCACTGACCGAGGCTGGCTATCCGCCCGCCTGATCTCCCGCCGGTACCCGAGAGAGCCTTCACGGGTATTGACATTGACACGGTGGCAAGGCTCAAAGTCATGGCTATCGTGTTTTACCCAATGCGCAGGAGCGACCATGACCGCACTCATGAATATCGGCGATGCTGCCAAAGCAGCAGGCGTATCGCCCAAGATGATCCGCCACTACGAGCAAACGGGCCTGTTGCCCGAAGCGGAGCGCAGCGAGTCTGGCTACAGGCTGTACGGCGAGCGAGAGGTCTCGGTGCTGCGTTTCATCCGGCAGTCACGCCGCCTGGGGTTTTCGATGCCGCAGATCGCTCAGTTGATCGGCCAATGGGGCGATACCCAACGCAGCAGCCGCCAAGTCAAGGCCATTGCTGAGCGCCATCTGGCGGATCTGCAGGAGAAGCTACGGGAGATTGTGGAGATGAAGTCGGCACTGGAGCAGCTCGTGGCTGTCTGCGCAGGCGATGACCATGCCAACTGTGCGATCTTGAACAACCTGGCCGCCGAGAGTCCATCCGCGCCAAATCACAGCGCAAGCTTCGTCAAACCGCAGCGCCGCGGCGCCAGCGTGGCAAAGACACGGGTGGCTCCGGGCACGGTGGCAACCAGCCATCTGGATCTCATGACGTGGATGCGCGGAGTGCACATCCATCGCGGGGGGCATTAAACGCTGTCTCTGGCGCCCGATCGCTCGGGCGTCGAACCGCCCTTGGACTACTTGGCGAGATCAATGGCCGTCACGACCATCTTTCCGCCTTCACTGACCACCATGAAGCGAACCTTGTCGCCGACCTGTACCTTGTCGAGCAGCGTCTTGTCCTTGGCGTTGAACACCATGGTCATGCCCGGCATCTCCAGGTGCTTGATCTCACCGTGCTTGATGGTGATCTTGCTGGTGTCCTTGTCGATCTTGCGAACTTCGCCATCGGTCATCGAGGCCGCGGCGGGGGAGGACTTGGCGGCGTCGGTTGCGGCTTGAGCCATGGCCGAGACTGGCAGCAGCGCGGCCAGCGAAAGCACAGCAGCGGCGATAGTGGTGTTGGCTTGCTTCATAAATATTCCTTGTTCAGTGGGTTGGTGCACTAACACGGGGGTTACTTCTTGGAGACCTTGACCTGGCCCTTCATGCCTGCGTCGTAGTGGCCTGGGTACAGGCATGCGAAATTCACATCACCGGCCTTGGTGAATTGCCAGATGATCTCGCCCTGTTTGCCTGGCGCGAGGGAGATCTTGCTTGGCTCGTCATGTTCCATCTCCGGAAACTTCTTCATGACCTCGTAGTGCTCCTTGAGCTCGGCCTCCGTGCCCAGGCTGAACTCGTGTTTGACTTGGCCGGAGTTCTTGATCACGAAGCGGATGGTCTCGCCCTGCTTGGCGGCGATGGTCGCCGGCGTGAAGCGCATGGTGTCGGACATTTCGACATTCACGGTGCGGCTGACCTTGCCGGCTTTGCCTGGCTGACCGATGGCCGACTCCGCACTACCGTGGCCATGGCCGCCCCCGTGGTTGCCGCCGGCGAAGCTGTTGAAGGACATGGCCACCAAGGCGGAGGCTGCGATCAGGGAAAGGGTGCGTTTCATGAGTACCTCGTGGAGTGAATCAGGGAGATGGGTTTTCAGTGCCCGTTATGGGACGAAGGCTTTCTGGCCTTGACGACGGTGTCGGAGGCGGACTGGTCCTTGCGTGGCATGGACTGCCCGCCCTCGGCCTTGAAGCGGGCTGGCTCGGCGACCGGCCCGGTGTACTCGTAGGCGACCGTGCCTTCGGGGTGCTTGTACCAACCAGGGTTCTTGTAGTCGCCTGGCTTTTGGTCGCGGCGTACCTTGACGACGCTGAACATGCCGCCCATCTCGACCGACCCGAAGGGGCCTTCGCCCGTCATCATCGGAATGGTGTTGTCGGGGATGGGCATCTCCATCTCCGTCATGTCCGCCATGCCGCGCTCACCCATCACCATGTAGTCGGGAATGAGGTTGTTGATCTTCTTGGCCACCCCCCGGTGGTCCACGCCGATCATGGTGGGAATGTCGTGCCCCATCGCGTTCATGGTGTGGTGGCTCTTGTGGCAGTGGAAGGCCCAGTCGCCTTCTTCGTCCGCCAGGAATTCGATCTGGCGCATCTGGCCGACCGCCACGTCCGTGGTCACCTCATACATCCGGGTGCTCTTGGGCGTGGGACCGCCATCCGAGCCAGTCACGAGGAACTCGTGGCCGTGCAAGTGGATGGGGTGGTTGGTCATGGTCAGATTGCCGATGCGCATGCGCACCTTGTCGTTCAGGCGCACGTTCAGGGAGTCGATGCCCGGGAAGATGCGGCTGTTCCAACTCCACAGGTTGAAGTCGAGCATGGTCATGATCTTGGGCGTGTAGCTCCCAGGATCGATGTCAAAGGCGTTGAGCAGGAAGCAGAAGTCGCGCTGCACCTCGTCAATCAGCGGATGCTTGGATTTGGGATGCGTGATCCAAAAGCCCATCATGCCCATGGCCATCTGGGTCATTTCATCAGCATGCGGGTGGTACATGAAGGTGCCCGGACGGCGTGCAACGAATTCGTAGACGAAGGTCTTGCCCGGCTGGATGGCGGGCTGGTTCAGGCCTGCCACGCCGTCCATGCCATTGGGCAGGCGTTGCCCGTGCCAGTGGATGCTGGTGTGCTCGGACAGCTTGTTGGTCACGAAGATGCGCACGCGGTCGCCTTCCACCACTTCGATGGTGGGGCCAGGGCTTTGGCCGTTGTAGCCCCACAGATGGGCCTTGAAGCCGGGGGCCATTTCTCGCACCACGGGTTCGGCCACCAGATGGAACTCCTTGACGCCCTGGTTCATGCGCCAAGGCAAGGTCCAGCCGTTGAGCGTGACCACGGGGTTGTAAGGGCGCCCGGAGTTAGGAACCAGTGGCGCCATGGTGTCTGGACTTGTCTGGAAAACAGGCTCCGGCAAAGCCGCCATTGCCACCCGACTCACGCTCGCTGCCGCCACTGCCCCGCCGGCGATACCTGCAAAGCGAAAAAAATCTCTTCTCGAACTCATGTTGGTTTCCTTTTGGGATCAGTGGCCTGCACCGGACTCTGCGGCGGCTGCACCGCCGCCGCTGGCAACGCCAGCGCTCGTGGGCTTGCCGATGAGGGAGGCTTGAAGGGCCGCTTCTGCCTGCCAGAACTGCTGCTCGGCATTGAGCGCCGCCATCACCGAGCTCACCTGGTCGCGGGAGTCGGCCAGCAGCTCGAACACGCTGATCAGCATCCCGTTGTAGCGAAGCTGGTTTTCTTCGGAGATGGTTTTCCTCAGCGGGATCACCTCGTCGCGGTGGTGGCGCGCTATGTCATACGCCGTGCGGTAGGCGGAGTAGCTTTCCCGGAGGTTGGAGCCGGCCGCTCTCGAGGTTGCCTCCAGGCGATTGGCTGCGGCCAGGGTCTGGGCACTCATCGCGCTGCGCTGCATACCGCCCCAGTCGAAAATGGGCAACCGCAGGCTGATCTCAAAGCCGCGGCGGGTTTGCTTCGTGTTCTCGGCCGCATCGAAGACAGAATCGCGTCGCACCCCCAGCTCGATGTCCGTGAATGTCATGACCGAGTTCCAGCCCTGCGAGCGAGCAGCTGCGTCATAGTCCGACTTGGCGATCTGCAGATCCAGGCGGCCTTGGGATGCCTGGCGGCCAGCATCCTGGGCCGACAGCGGCTCCTTGGGCAGCGTGGGTAAGCGCTCAGGCAGCTTGAGCATGGCAGCCTGGTTGTCATCCAAGCCCAGCAGGCGGACCAATTCTTCCCGGGCCGCCATGGTCTGGTGCTGGGCGCTGGCCAGCTGGGTCGCTGTGTCCGCGTAGAACGCCTGCTGGCGCGCACGATCGAGCTTGTTGAAGTTTCCGACCGCCTGCAGGCGCTTGGCCAATTCGGCGCTCGCTTGGGCGCTGGCAAAGACCTGCTGGGTGTAGGCCAGCGTCTGCTGGGCCGCGACAGCGCGCACCCAGGCTTGGCGAACTTGTGTCACCTGGTCCACCACGTCGCTGCTCAGGCGCAACTGGGCCTGCTTGATCCTCAGCTCCGCAGTTCCTTTGCGCGTAGGCAAGGTCAGCAGGTCCAGCAGGCCAAACGACAGCAGCCGGCCGATCTCTGTTTCATCGCCCAGGCGCATGCGCTCCAGGCTCAGGATGGGGTTGGCAATGCGACCGGACTGGGCCGCTGTAGCGGCATCAGCCCAACTCTGGGCCACGATGGCCTGCATGGATGGACTGTTGACCAGCGCGAGTTGCACGGCTTCCTTCTGACCGAGCGGCTTGCTCAGCAGATCGGAGGCGCGCTGGCGCAAGGCGTCTTGCTCGGACTTGTCGCGGGCCAGGTTGAGTTGGCCGTCCGTGAAGCTTGCCGTTGCGCTATTGGCGCTGGACAGGTTCTGCTCCAGGTTCACGCTGGCGCAGCCTGACAGCACCGCGACGGCCGCCAGCGCGATCACGAGCTTGGTACGGGGCAAGCGCAATGGGCGGATCATTGCTTGCCTCCGTGGTGCGCGTCATGGCCTTGGGCGGCTTGGTCCTTCCCGGACGCAGGTGCCGTCTGGCTCATCTCCTTGGCATAGGCACGCCATCCACCGATCTCGCCCACCTTGTCGTTGGCCTCCCTCCACGACTGGACGGATTGCTCCTTGTAGGCCTCGTAGCCCGTGAAAGTCGAGCGGTAGGAAAGCTGGTAGTCCACTTTCGTGGCCTCAGCGTCAGGCATCTGTGCAAATGCCAGGGAGGGCAGCACAAGCGCGACGGCCAGCCAGGGGCCTGAGGTTGGTCGTGAAAGCCAAGGATTTTTCATAGATTCACCAATGCGTTTCGTGATGGATGCATTGTGTGAACCCCTTGCTGCCGCCGACATAACGGGTCCATTACATCTTTGTAATGTTCAGGAAAGGCAGCGATCAACGGGCACACTTGCCCCAACAGGTCAAGGGAGCCTCCCGTGAAGATATTGGTCGTAGAGGATGAAATCAAAACCGGCGAATACCTGCGCCAGGGCTTGCGCGAGGCGGGCTTCAATGCCGATCTGGTGCACAACGGGGTCGATGGCCTTCACATGGCGCAGGAAGGCGACTACGACCTGGTCATCCTGGATGTCATGCTCCCGGGGATGGATGGTTGGCAGGTCCTGAAGAGCCTGCGGCGCCACGGCCTGGAGATGCCCGTCCTTTTCCTGACCGCCAAAGACCATGTGGATGACCGCATCAAGGGCCTTGAGCTGGGCGCGGACGACTACCTGGTCAAGCCGTTCTCGTTTGCCGAACTGCTCGCGCGGGTGCGAACCATTCTCAGGCGCGGGCGCAGCGGGACCGAGGTAACCGTGCTGCAGGTAGCGGATCTGGAACTCGATCTGCTGCGCCGGCGCGTGAGCCGTTCCAGCAAGCGCATTGACCTCACCGCCAAGGAGTTCGGGCTGCTGGAGTTACTCATGCGCCGCCATGGAGAGGTCCTTCCTCGCTCACTTATCGCCTCACAGGTGTGGGACATGAACTTTGACAGCGATTCCAATGTGATCGAGGTGGCGATGCGCAGGCTGCGGGCCAAAATCGATGACGCTTACGACACCAAGCTCATCCAGACGGTGCGGGGCATGGGCTACGTGCTTGAGGCGCCTGAGGAGAGCCCGTGAGCGCACCGTACTCGTTGACGACACGACTGACGGTCTTTTTTACACTCGCCTCCGCATTCGTTCTCATCGGCCTGGGAGCCCTGGTCGCCGTCTCCATTGACCGGCACTTCGTGGAGCTGGATCGCGACGCCCTGCGCGACAAGATCCATCTCATGCGGGAAGTGATCGGCAAGTCCAAATCCCCCCAGGACCTGCAGACTCGTCTGGACGAGGTGCTGCACAGCCACGAGGGTCTCTTTGTCAGCGTGACACGCGGCAGCGAAGCGCTTTATTCAACACCCGGGTTTGAGTTTCCCGACAACCTTGCGGAGATGACCCGTGGCGCGCGCCTGGGCGTTGCGGCTTGGCAGGCAGGAGCCGGAAACGTTCGTGGGATGTACGACTCAGTGTCTGCCTCTGGGAGCGGCGATGCGCCGCTGCAGGTCAGTGTGGCGCTGGATACGGCCCACCACAAGCACTTCATGCACGACTTGATCCGTGTCCTGGCGGTCTACGTGGCCTTGGCCACCCTGGTGGCGGGCATCCTGGGATGGTGGGCTGCCAAGAACGGGCTGGCACCCTTGCGCGCCATGCGCTCGCGCGCCATGGCCATCACGGCCAAGCGGCTCGATGAGCGCATGCCCAGCCAGGAATTCCCCATCGAGATGGCTGATCTTGCGACGACCTTGAATGAAATGCTGCGCCGCTTGAAGGAAGACTTCGATCGCCTCTCTGAATTTTCCTCGGACCTGGCCCACGAGCTGCGCACGCCCATCAACAACCTGATGACGCAAACGCAAGTCACGCTGGGCCAGTCCCGCACACCCGAGCAGTACCGCGACATCCTTGCCTCCAACGCAGAGGAATACCAGCGCCTTGGGCGGATGGTCGCGGACATGCTGTTCCTTGCGAAGGCCGACCACGGACTGATCCTACCCACGACGGAGAAGATCGCCGTGCACGCGGAGGTGCAGGCGCTTTTCGATTTCTATGAGGCGTTGGCCGAAGAAAAGCAGGTGCATCTGAAGCTGCTCGGTGCGGCGGAAATCTCTGGTGACAGGCTGATGCTGCGGCGGGCCCTGAGCAACCTTCTGTCCAATGCGGTCAGGTACACGCCGCCCGGTGAAACCGTGTTCGTTGAAATCACCGCAGACCTTCACGGAACCACGGTGAATGTCACCAATCGCGGGCCGGCCATCGAGGAGCAGATGGTTCCTCGCCTGTTTGATCGGTTCTTCAGGGCAGACAAGTCGCGCAAGCAACTGGACTCTGAAGGGTCGGGTCTGGGCCTGTCCATCACCCAGGCCATCGTGCATGCACACCGCGGCCGAATCTCCGTGAGCTCGGATAGCGGCAAGACATGCTTTTCAATGTACTTTCCCAGTGCACACAGCATTGGCAAGCACCAGACAACCAATAGCTGATTCCCTTGGCACGCTCATCGACTGCTGGAAGGCAGACGCGTGCAGCACCTACAACAGCTTGGCGATGAGCGCTTCAGCCTCAGGTCGGGCGGCGGCGTTAGAACCTGGGTTCATGGGCAGCTCCTGACGATTGGTTTGCCACCGCCGCGTGGTGGGCCGCATGGTAGCGATCGGGATAGATCTCGTTGAGCTTGCGGCCGTCTTCACCGACCGCCACGAGCTCCCCACTGCTGATAGCGCGCGCCAGTTCGCTCTTGACCTGGTCGCGGGTCTTGGAAGGTGCCGAGGCGACTGCAGGATAGCGTGCAGGATCAAGCTCATTGAGCTTCGCTCCCGATTCGCCGCCGGCCATCATGTGGCCCGTACGGATTGCCTGCTCCAGTTCAGCCCGCACCTGGTCGCGTGTCTTTGCGCCGAGCGCGGACGCTGCCACGGGGTAGGCATGGGGATTGAGCTGCCTGAGCGTCAGGCCCGACTCGCCAGAGGCGAGCATGTCGCCGCTTCGCACGGCCTGCACCAGCTCCGCCTGCACCTGCTCGCGCGTCTTGCTGACACTCTGGTCCGAAGCGAACGCGGGGGCGGCGATGAGGGAAAGAACGATGAGAGTGGATTTGAGTTTCATGGTGGTATTCCTTGTTGAATGGATGAGAGAACTGCTCACTACCGGGAGCTGCGAATGGCAGCCCATCGGCAGTGGTTCGTCTGGATGCGCGGTCAGGGCAGTTGGCGGGCATCGACCCAGCCGGCCTCGCCGCCCATGTCGCGCATGCCGTCGCGGCCCACGGGGTTGCGTTTGGCGGCTTGCAGCTCGTCAAGGACTTGCTGGCGGGTCTTCGTCAGTTGCGGGCCCTTGACCAGCGGATAGGTGGCTGGGTAGCCGCGGCTGATCCAGTACAGAGAACCGTCCTTCTGGGCGGCCAGCACGGTGCTTTCGACAGCCTGGCGGCTCACGGCGTTGCCCATGTGGTCAGGGGCGAAGCTCACGCCTTCCTCCTGGCTCGGGCTGGCGTGGTACACGGAAGTGGCGAAGGATGCCGTGGCAGATGCTGCGAGGCTGGCAACGAGGACGGCGGTACGGATTTTCATGATGGTCTCCTGTGGCGCCGGATGCCCGATATGGTCCATCCAGGTGGCGTTTAAATGCACCACGAAGAGAAGTCTAGAAAATGCACCCCCACAAAGGCCTGACCTGCCGATTACGCTTTTGACATGCATGTGCAAGCGAGCACTGCGCACCAAAAAACCAAGGCATGCTCGCCTTCAATCTGACGGTCCGATTACGGTTCTGAAAGCCCGTTGTAATCCTCGACCAGTAACGGGCGAAAAGCTGTCCGTTGTGGGGCAAATCGTCGGCGCCGACCTACAGTGCCGGTATCTCCGAGCGGCAGAAGATGGTCGCTCCTCGCAGCCCACTGCGCTGGATTTCGCACAGACCCTAGCCATTCCACGAATTAAAGGAGCTTCCAATGAACCACGCCCAAACCCAATACCAAAGCTGCATCCAGGCCTGCCTGTCATGCGCCACTACTTGCAACCAATGCTTCGCCGCATGCCTGCAGGAAGAAGACGTGAAGATGATGGTGCGCTGCATTGCCCTGGATGCAGACTGCGCTGCCGTGTGCAGTTTCGCTGCCAGTGCGATGGCGCGCAACAGCGAGCATGCCAAGGCCATCTGCGCGCTGTGCGCCGAGATTTGCCAAGCCTGTGGCGACGAGTGCGCCAAGCATGAAGCGGAGCATTGCCAAGCCTGCGCCGCCGAGTGCCACAAGTGCGCGCAGGAATGCCGGTCCATGGCCAGCGCCCGCTGAACCACAACGTCATCCCTGTCTGGAGAATCGCGATGAATGGTTCCTACCCTGTTCTGAAATTGATCCCCGCTACCGCACTGGCGGTCAGCGCCTTGGTGTCCCCATTGATCGTGCAGGCCCAACAATCACCGCACGCCGGAATGAAAGGCTCCGGCATGGACTCCTCGATGCCCGCCGGCAAGATGGACATGAAGTCCATGATGAAGGGGAACAACGAGAAGATGTCGTCCATGGCGATGACCGGAAACCCCGATGTGGACTTTGCGCAGATGATGCGCATCCATCATCAGGGCGCTATCGACATGGCCCAGGGCCAGCTGCGCGATGGCAAAGATCCGCAGTTGCTGAAAATGGCCAAGGAAATCATCTCGGCGCAGAAAAAAGAGATTGCAGTCCTGGACGCGTTCTTGGCCAGAAGCGGCAAAGCACCTGCAGGCGCCAAGTAGCCTGCGCGCAACCCCAGGCGCTGCCCCTGGACCTGGAGCCCATCCAGATCCAGGGGTAGTAGCTTGTGGGCTTCCTGCAATGGATTTACGCAGGGGCAGAGGCAGGACTCGCGATAGATCAGTGTTGCCCACGTTCAGGCTTGACATTGCCACCGTGTCAGACCCTATTGTTCGTACCAGGCCTACCGCCAAGCCGATAGACAGGAGTTCCATACATGTCAACCGCAACGCCGCACGACCACCACGCCCATGAGGGCCATGACGCGCATGTGCCCCATCCCCCGACGGGTCTCAAGGATCCTGTCTGCGGTATGGATGTGACGAATCAGTCCCATCATTCAGCGGAGCACGAAGGGCATCCCTTCTACTTTTGCAGCGCCAAGTGCCGCGCCAAATTCGTCGATGCCCCCGAGAAGTACGTTCCGGGAAGCGACGCACCCGCTTCGCCAGAACCCGAAGCAGCGCAGCCAGGCACGATCTATACGTGCCCCATGCACCCGGAGGTGCAACAGGACCACCCTGGAAACTGCCCCAAGTGCGGCATGAGCCTGGAGCCGATGCTTCCGACGCTGGAGGAAGGCGAGAACACCGAGCTGGTAGATTTTCGTCACCGTTTCTGGTGGACACTGCCCCTGACCATCGTAGTCACGGTCCTGGCCATGGCGGGACACCGCCTGCAGTGGTTCGAGATGGCCACCCAGAGCTGGATCGAGCTGGTGCTGACTGTTCCTATCGTGCTGTGGGCCGGTTGGCCCTTCTTCGTGCGCGGCGCCCAGTCGGTGGCCAATCGCAGTCCCAATATGTGGACTCTGATCGGTCTGGGCACAGGCGCTGCCTTCGTGTACAGCGTGGTGGCCACCGTGGCTCCGGGTGTTTTTCCGGCGTCGTTCCAGGCCATGGGACGCGTGTCGGTGTACTTCGAAGCTGCGGCCGTCATCATCTCGCTCACGCTGCTCGGCCAGATGCTGGAGCTGAAGGCGCGCTCCCAGACTTCTGCCGCCATCAAGTCGCTGCTGGGCCTGGCGCCCAAGTCCGCGCGGCGCATCGACCCCGACGGGCAGGAAAGCGACGTCCCTCTGTCCCATGTGCATGTGGGCGATCTGTTGCGCGTACGCCCCGGTGAGAAAGTGCCCGTGGATGGGGTGGTGGTCGAAGGCAGCAGCGCTGTGGACGAAGCCATGCTTACAGGCGAGCCCTTGCCCATCGTCAAAGGGCCAGGGGATGCAGTGATTGGCGCCACGCTCAACACCAACGGTGCGCTGATCATCCGATCCGAGCGCGTGGGCTCGGCCACCATGCTGTCCCAGATCGTGCAGCTGGTCTCGCAGGCGCAGCGCTCAAGGGCGCCCATGCAGCGCATGGCCGACCAGGTGGCTGGGTATTTCGTGATGGCCGTGGTCGGCATCGCGCTTCTGACACTGTTCGCATGGGGTCTGTTCGGGCCGGAACCGCGCTGGGTCTATGGCCTGGTCAACGCGGTTGCCGTGCTGATCATCGCGTGTCCCTGTGCGCTGGGCCTGGCAACGCCCATGTCCATCATGGTGGCGACGGGCCGGGGGGCGACCAGCGGCGTACTGTTCAGGGATGCCGCAGCCATAGAGAACCTGCGCAAGGTAGACACGCTGATCGTGGACAAGACCGGCACGCTGACCGAGGGCAAGCCGTCGTTCGAGCGGGTGGTGGCCATGCCCGGCCTGTCCGAGGACGAAGTGCTGCGCCTGGCGGCCAGTCTGGACCAAGGCAGTGAGCATCCCCTGGCAGACGCGATTGTCCACGCGGCGCGCACCAAGGGCCTGGCGCTGGACAAGCCCGAGGATTTCGAATCCGGATCGGGCATTGGCGTGCGCGGCCGGGTTGCAGGCCGCCAACTGGCCCTGGGTAACACCGTCCTGATGGAGCAAATGGGGGTTTCAGCCGATCCTCTGCTTGCTCAGGCCGAGGCTTTGCGTGCCACGGGCGCCAGCGTGATGTACCTGGCAGCGGATGGTCAGTTGCAAGGGCTGCTGGCGGTTTCGGACGCGGTGAAATCCAGCACGCCCGAGGCCCTGGCAACCCTGCAGGCGGCCGGTATGCGCATCATCATGGCCACGGGCGACGGTATAACCACCGCCAAGGCGGTGGGCGCCAAGCTCGGCATCGATGAGGTCCACGGTGAGGTCAAGCCGGCAGACAAGCTGGCCCTGGTTTCCAGGCTGCAGGCTGAAGGCCGTGTCGTGGCCATGGCTGGAGACGGGATCAACGACGCGCCTGCACTGGCCAAGGCAGATGTGGGTATCGCAATGGGTACCGGCACCGATGTGGCAATGAACAGCGCCCAGGTCACGCTGGTCAAGGGTGATTTGCGCGGAATTTCCACGGCACGCGAACTGTCGGAGGCTACGGTGGGGAACATGAAGCAGAACCTCATGTTCGCCTTCTTGTACAACGCCCTGGGCATACCGCTGGCTGCCGGCCTGCTGTATCCCTTCACCGGTTGGCTCCTGTCGCCGATGATTGCGGCTCTGGCGATGAGTCTGAGTTCCGCATCTGTGATCGCCAACGCCCTGCGGCTACGCGCGGGCAAATAAACCCGGTACCCTTGGCAATCAAGGCCTGCCAGGGGCCCTCGCCACGGCTGCATAGCCGCGAAGTCGCTGATACGCTGCGGTTTGCGCCGGGGTCAGGACCTCGACCATCCGCAGGTGAAAGCCCAGATGCGAAGCGCGCAAGGCGGCATGGGCCCGTGCCGCAGCCTCGACCGCCTGGGAAATAGTGATTGCACTGGGCTGGCCGATCTTGAACAGACGGTCCAGTTGCGCTTCGGCGGCCAGCACTCCTTGGCCCAACCGTTGGGCATCTAGCTTCATCTGCTGCACAAGGTTTGCTGTTTCCTTTTGTTGATCGCGCGTCAGCTGCAATGCATCCTGAAGTTCAAGGACGTGAGCAGGTCCGGGATATCCGTTCAGTTCGGCCGCGAGTGCCAACGACATGCCTTTTCCAGACTGCAGATCATCTACTTGCTGAGCAGACAGCGCCTTGATCTCCCTGTCCTGATAGCCCGCGTAAGGGGTGGCAGTGGACGGTGCACCCTCAGGCTTTCCGGGCTGAGGATGTTCATGGGTTTGGGCTGCGCCAACGGTGGCGGTAACAGCAAAAAAGAGCGAAGCAAGCATTGGTTTCATAGATGGTCTCCGGTGTTAGATGGCGAGATCGTCGTTGATCAAACCGAATTTCAATATGATTGCAGTCATATGGCATCTGACCCTGATCAGGCGAATGGACTTAGTGACGCGCCCGCATTCCTGTTGGACGGGGCATTCGGTGTTCCTACGTCGCTCAAGCGCTTGTCGGTCGGTGATTCACTGTTCCGGGAAGGATCGCCAAGCGTTGGGATATTCCGCCTACAAACCGGTCGAATCCGCCTCATACGCACCACCCTCGCGGGCGCCCAGGTCACGATGCACACCGCAAGGCCTGGCGAGCTATTCGCGGAGGCTTCCTTGTTCTCAGCCCGGTACCACTGCGACGCCGTGGCGCTGGAGCCATCGGAAGTGCAGGTCTTTCCCAAGGCTGTGTTGTCGCGGCGGTTGCGCGAGTCACCCGAGCTGCTCTGGACGTTCACGGCCGAGCTGGCGCGGCGTGTCCAGGGACTGCGCACTCGGTTGGAGATCAAGCAGACACGCTCTGCAAGCGAACGGGTCTTGCAATTCATTGGCCTCAACTGCGATGCCGACGGCATCTGGAGGCAGGAAGGCACCCTCAAACAGTTGGCTGAAGATCTCGGCCTTACCCATGAGGCGCTCTACCGGGCACTTGCTCGTCTGGAAAGTCAAGGCGCCATCCTTCGGCAAAAAGGGGCCCTGAAGCTGTGCCGTCAGGGATAGGCAGGCGAGCGCGTATACCTCGCCACGCCCCTTGGCGTTGCCACCATGGGAAGCTTGATGATTCAGAGCAATGGCTGTCTTTCATTCGAATTTGATTTGCGCTAGCTCCGAGCGGACAGTCTTGGGTACCATCGCACCATGACCAACGTCAGAAGCATCGTGTCGCGCCAAGGACGCTGGATTGCCAGCCTCCTGGTAGCGGCGTTGCTTCTCATGCAATTCGCCCTGGCCGCCTATGCCTGCCCGAGGCTCGACTCCGCAGCCCATGCTTCGTCGATGCAAAAGGCGGGCATGACCATGGAGGAAGCGGTCCCGATGGCGTCCATGCCGGAGTGCCATGCCATGGCGACGACCATGGATGAGCAGGATCCGCAGTTGTGCCGAGCGCATTGCGAGGGTGACAACCAGTCTGCTCCTTCGCTACACATCCTCGACCTGCAGGCCGTCGCGGCGCACGCCATCTGGGTTGCCTATGTGCTGCCCGCTGTGCTGGACGAGTTGCAACGCGCCGACCCGCGGGCTCTCTACGCAGAGTTCGACAGCCGAGCGGGATCCCCACCCCTGTATCTGACACACAAGGTCTTTCGGAATTGATCGTGCACGACGTGCACGCTGCGCTGCAGCGTGTGCGCAAGTCTGACTTCGTGCCCATTCATTTCGAGGACCATCATGTCAAATGTCTTTACCGGCGCCACGTGCGGGCGCATGGCCGCGTCATCGCGCGCCTCGCAGCGCGCCCTGGTGTGCCACCCACGCACCCTGCACCTTTGCGCGCTGGGAGCCTTGCTGGCAGCCGCAGGTACCCTCAGTTCCCCAGTCCATGCCTTGGGCTTCGCTGAAGCACTGGACCTGGCTGAGCAGCAGAGTCCCCGCATCACTGCCCAGCGGCTGCAGATTGACGCAGCCGGCAGTATGCAGAAGGCGGCCGGCACGCTACCCGATCCCAAACTGTCGGTGGGTATCGAGAATTTCCCCATTACCGGCATGGACCGCGGAAGCTTCTCGCGCGAATCCATGACCATGCAGCGTCTGGCGCTGATGCAGGAAGTCCCCAACCGGGCCAAGCGCGACGCGCAGATCGCCGGCGCCCAGGCCAAGGTAGAGCGGGAACGAGCCACTTTGGCGGTTCACCGGGTGCAGATCCGTCAGGAACTGAGCCAAGCCTGGATCCTGGCTCAGGCCATCGAGCAGCGCGATCTGGTCCTCACGGACTTGCTGGCGGAGAACCAGCGCCTGCAAGACAGTCTTCCCTCACGCATCGCAGGAGGCTCTGCCCAGGCGGGTGACGTGCTGGCAGCCCGGCAGGAGGCGCTTGCGCTGTCGGACCGGCAAGATGACCTTCGCAGGGATCGCGCCAAGGCGCGCGCGATGCTGCGGCGCTGGGTGGGATCCCGATCGGATGAAGGGCTGCAGGGTGCGCCTGGCTCACTCAGCCGCCCGGTGGAGGAACTGCGCGCGCTGGTGCTGCGCCACGCCGAGCTCGCCCAGTATCCAGCCATGCAAGCCATGGCTGCTGCCGAGTCGCTTGAGGCGCAGGCGCAAACGCGCGGCGACTGGTCCTGGGAGGTCGCCTACAGCCGCCGTGCGCGCCAGTGGGGCGACATGGTGTCTTTCCAGGTGACGTTTGATCTTCCGTGGCAACAAGAGCGGCGCCAGGGGCCCCAGATCAAGGCCAAGCAACTGGAGCTGCAGCGCTTGGAGGCCGAGCAGGAAGACGTGACCCGCAGGCGCCTGCAGGAGCTTGACGACAGCGCCGCAGAGCTAGCTGCGCTGCAAAGCCAGATCGAGCGACTGCAGTCCGCCGGCATCGGCCTGGCGCAGGGACGTGCCCAGCTCGCGCTTGCCAACTACCAGGCCGCCAAGGGCGACCTCAGTGCAGTGCTGGGCGCCCGTGCGCAGGTGCTCGAGGCGCAATGGCGCTTGATTGACCTGCAGGCACAGCGCGATGCAGTGACTGCCCGGCTGAACAGCCTGATCGCCGATTGAGCGGAGAACGACATGAAAAATTCTGGTTTCAAGAAGACTGCTGTGGCGGTCGCATTGCTGTGCGCGGGCATCGCGCTGGGCTGGGGCCTGGCTCAATGGCGCATTTCTGGTGGCACCGGGGCAGGAGTCTCCACGGCAGAGACAGGAGCCGCGAAAACCGACCGCAAGGTCCTGTACTGGTACGACCCCATGGTGCCGACACAGAAGTTCGACAAGCCGGGCAAGTCGCCCTTCATGGACATGGCCTTGGTCCCCAAGTACGCCGAGGAAGACATGCAGCAAGGCAGTGGGCTGAATGTGTCCGCACAGGCAGTGCAGGCCCTTGGCCTTCGCACCGCCGTGGTGGAGCAACGTGACATAGGCGCCGACGTGGATGCGCTGGGCACGGTGCAGCTCAATGACCGGGATGTGAGTATCGTCCAGGCCCGCTCGGCCGGGTTTGTGGAGCGGGTGTACGCCAGGGCGCCGGGCGACGTGGTAGCCGCAGGCGCGCCGCTGGCCGACCTGCTGCTGCCCGAATGGGTCGCTGCGCAGCGCGAATTCCTCGCGGTCCGGGCCCTCAAGGACGACACGCTGACGGCGGCCGCGCGCCAGCGACTGGCGCTGCTGGGCATGCCGGCTGCGCTCGTGGCCCAGGTGGAACGCACCGGCGAACCCCAGGGCCGCTATACCGTGACCTTTCCGCTGGGGGGCCTTGTGGCGGAACTCATGGTGCGCCAGGGAATGACGGTTTCCGCGGGTGCCAGCCTGGTGCGCGTGAACGGGCTTGCCAGTGTCTGGATCGAGGCCGCTGTTCCCGAGGCGCAAAGCGGGCCCTTGCAGTTGGGACAGGATGCCCAGGTTCGCTTGGCCGCGTTTCCCGGCGAAACTATCAAGGCCCGTGTCGTTAGCATCCTTCCCGAAGCCAACCGCGACACCCGCACGGTGCGCGTGCGCCTGGAGCTTCCCAATCCCGGCCAGCGCCTCAAAGCGGGCATGTCCGGGCAGATCCTCCTTGCAGGACGCAAGCAGCCTGCGCTGCTCGTGCCCAGCGAAGCCGTGATCCGGACCGGCAAGCGGGCGCTGGTTTACGTGGTCGATGGCCCGGGCAAGTACCACCCCGTCCAAGTGCAACTCGGTGCCGAAATCGATGACCGCCTGGTCGTGCAAGGCGGACTGATCGCAGGACAGCAGGTGGTAGCGTCCGCGCAGTTCCTGATTGATTCGGAAGCCAGCCTGCGGGGGATCATGCCAGCTCAACCACAAGCCAGCGTTGCGCAAGCGGCCAATGGTCAGGGTTCCCCGGCCCCTGAAGCGACGACGTCAACGCCCAAGACTTTTACTGTACGAGGAGTAGTTGATGAGGTGACGCCCACCGAGGCGACCCTCACCCACGATGCCGTTCCTGAGCTGAAGTGGCCTGGCATGACCATGCCCTTCAAGCTGGCGACGCCAGAGCTGGCCAAGTCCCTCAAACCAGAGCAGCAGGTGCAGTTCACGTTTCAGCAACAGGGCAAGGACTTCGTGATCACCGCCGTGGAAAGGATAAAGCCATGATCGCGCGACTGATCCGCTGGTCGGTTGCGAACCGCTTTCTGGTTCTCTTGGCCACATTGATGCTCACGGCCTGGGGCGGGTGGGCTGTGCGCATGACCCCCGTGGATGCGCTGCCAGACCTCTCGGACGTCCAGGTCATCATTCGCACCAGCTATCCCGGCCAGGCACCGCAGATCGTTGAAAACCAGGTGACCTACCCGCTGTCGACCACGATGCTGTCCGTGCCAGGGGCGAAGACGGTGCGCGGGTTTTCGTTCTTCGGAGACTCGTTTGTCTACATCCTGTTCGAGGACGGAACCGATCTCTACTGGGCGCGTTCGAGGGTGCTGGAGTACATGAACCAGGTCCAGGGCCGGTTGCCGGCCACGGCCAAGTCGGCCCTGGGCCCTGATGCGACGGGGGTGGGCTGGATCTACCAGTACGCGCTGGTGGATCGCACTGGCAAGAATGACCTGGCCCAACTGCGCGCGCTGCAAGACTGGTTCCTGAAGTTCGAACTCAAGAGCCTGCCCAACGTCGCAGAAGTGGCTTCGGTGGGGGGGATGGTCAAGCAGTACCAGGTCGTTCTTGACCCCATCAAGCTCGCCTCCTACGGCGTAAGCCAAGGACAGGTGCGCGAAGCGGTCATGAATGCGAACCAGGAAACCGGTGGGTCGGTGCTGGAACTGGCCGGTGCGGAGTACATGGTTCGCGCCAATGGCTACCTCAAGACCCTTGACGACTTCCGTGCCGTGCCCCTGGCGGCACGCGGAGGGATCGCCGTACGCCTGGGAGATGTCGCCACGGTCCAGACAGGGCCCGAAATGCGCCGCGGCATCGCGGAGCTCGACGGTGAGGGCGAAGTCGCGGGAGGGGTGGTCATCCTGCGCTCCGGCAAGAACGCCCAAGAGACCATCTCGGCCGTCAAAGCCAAGCTGGCACAACTGCAAAGCAGCCTGCCCGAGGGGGTGGAGATCGTCACCACGTACGACCGCAGCGCACTCATCGAGCGGGCCATCCAGAACCTAACGGTCAAGCTGCTGGAAGAGTTCGCCGTGGTCGCGCTGGTCTGCGTCGTTTTCCTGTGGCACCTGCGATCCGCACTGGTGGCCATCATTTCGCTGCCGCTGGGGGTCATGACCGCCTTTTTGGTGATGCACTACCAGGGCATCAACGCCAACATCATGTCCCTGGGCGGGATCGCGATCGCCATAGGTGCCATGGTGGATGCTGCGGTGGTGATGATAGAGAACGCCCACAAAAAACTGGAGGCTTGGCAGCACGCCCATCCGGACCGAGCACTTGTCGGACAGGAGCGATGGGACGTAATCACCGAGGCTGCCGAAGAGGTCGGCCCTGCGCTGTTCTTCTCGCTGCTGATCATCACCTTGTCCTTCGTGCCGGTCTTCACCCTCGAAGCACAGGAGGGGCGCCTGTTCGGGCCGTTGGCCTTTACCAAGACCTACGCCATGGCAGCGGCGGCGGGTCTTTCCGTCACCCTGATTCCCGTGCTCATGGGCTATTGGATCCGGGGTCGCATCCCCGACGAACAGAAGAACCCCATCACGCGGGTGCTGATCGCGGTCTATCGGCCGTGCCTCGAATGGGTCCTCTCCCGCCCCAAATCGACCCTCGTCATCGCCGTACTGGCGCTGGCCACCACAATCTGGCCGCTGTCCCAACTGGGCGGCGAGTTCCTGCCGCGTCTGGACGAGGGAGATCTGCTGTACATGCCTTCGGCGCTGCCGGGACTGTCGGCCCAGCGGGCAACCGAACTGCTGCAGCTGAGCAACCGCATGATCAAGACGGTGCCCGAGGTCGAACGGGTGTTTGGCAAAGCGGGACGCGCGGAGACAGCAACCGACCCCGCGCCGCTGGAAATGTTCGAGACCACGGTGAAGCTCAAACCCAGGGACCAGTGGCGCCCGGGCATGACGCCCGAAGGCCTCATCGATGAGTTGGACAAGGCCGTCAAAATCCCGGGCCTGTCCAACATCTGGATCCCGCCCATCCGTAACCGCATCGACATGCTGGCCACGGGCATCAAGAGCCCGATCGGTGTCAAAGTGACGGGAAGCGACCTGCATGTTATCGATGGGATCGCAGCCCAGGTCGAGCAGGTAGCCAAGGGAATCCCGGGCGTGTCATCGGCGCTCGCGGAGCGGCTGACGGGCGGTCGCTACGTGGATGTGCGCATCGACCGGGCTGCGGCGGGAAGGTATGGCCTGAACGTATCCGACGTCCAGGCAGTGGTGTCCGGCGCCATCGGGGGAGAAAACATCTCCGAGACCGTCGAGGGGCTTGCCCGGTTCCCTATCAGCGTGAGATACCCGCGCGAGTGGCGAGATTCTCCCGAGCGACTGGCACAGCTGCCTTTCTCCACGCCTACAGGGCAGCAGGTCACCCTGGGCAGCGTGGCATCGATTTCCATCACCGACGGCCCTCCCATGCTCAAGAGCGAGAACGCGCGCCCTTCGGGCTGGGTGTATGTCGACGTCCGGGGGCGCGATCTGGCCTCGGTTGCGAATGATCTGCGCGACGCGGTGGGCCGCCAGGTCAAGCTTGAGCCCGGGGTAAGCATCACGTATTCGGGACAGTTCGAGTATCTGGAGAGGGCGAACGCGCGCCTGAAGGTGGTGGTACCCGCAACGCTGTTGATCATCTTCGTGCTCCTGTACCTGACCTTCTCCCGCCTCGGCGAGGCGGCCCTGATCATGGCCACGCTGCCGTTTGCACTCACCGGCGGAATCTGGTTTCTGTACCTGATGAACTACAACCTGTCGATTGCGACGGGGGTAGGTTTCATCGCGCTGGCAGGGGTTGCAGCGGAGTTCGGCGTGGTCATGCTCATCTACCTCAAGCAGGCACTGGCCGAGAGGTGTCCGGACGGTAGGCGGCCTACGCTGGAGGAGTTGCTGGACGCCATCCGGGAAGGAGCCGTACTGCGCGTGCGGCCCAAGGCCATGACCGTGGCAGTGATCCTGGCAGGCCTTATCCCTATCGTGTGGAGCAGCGGGACGGGCTCGGAAGTCATGAGCCGAATCGCAGCCCCCATGCTGGGCGGCATGGTGACCGCACCACTGCTGTCCTTATTTGTGATCCCCGCTGCCTATGTGCTGATGCGAAAGCCGAGAAGTCGGGATCGGCCGGATACTGAGGCTGCATGAGGCTGGCGTCAGGCTCGTTCACCTGAGGGAGCGCTTGCGAGCAGCACTTGGGATGCTTGCGGGTGGCTACTTGGGTGGCATGGCCGCCTGGCGATCCACCATCATCTGCATCATTTGTTCCATCATGGCCATGCGGCGCTCCATATGGGCGTGCATGCCCATCATGCCGCTCATGTCCGAACCTTCCGATGCAGCCGGCCTGGCCGGTTTCGCTTGCGCCCCTTGCTGCATCATCCCCATCCCCATCCCCATGCCCCCCGAGTCGCCCATGCTCATCATGGTCATGCCCGACTGCATGAGCTTCATCTGGCCGTCCATTAGCCCTGCGCGTTCGGCGGGAGTCTTCGCCGCCTGCATTTTCTTGTGCATTTCCTGCATGGCCTTCATTTGGTTATCGAAGGCAGCAGGCGCGGGTGCTGCAGTAGCGGCAGGTGTTGGCAGCGTAGCTACAGCGCCGCTCTGCCCGCCACCGGCGGGGTGATGTCCCGAATGTTCGTCAGCAGGTTTGGGCGATTGCGCGACGGCACAGCCCGTCACGAACAGGGTAGTCAAAAGGCCAGTGACGATGTTCAGACGCATGGTGGTCTCCTTGTAATTTCAACTGCAGCATGACGAGGTTCGAGTCGTTCCGCCTTGATCCACATCAACAGAGGGTTGGGCCCGAGGCGCACAGCAGCAGCCGCCGGTTGTTCGATGCGATGACGCCACCACGACTGCGTCTGTTCTGTATCCGGCATGCACCACGGCAGCGCGGACGCGCTCCACAGCGCTATCCCCGGCTAGCGACGGAATTCGAATTTTCCGGGCAGCCACGTCGATTTCTACCTCGACGCCGGCTGGCAATCGAGCTTCCGATATTGCGCGGCCAATGCGCTGAGCGCAGCCGTTGCACGTCATATCAGGAACATTGAATTCGACCATGTGAGCCTCCTTTGGTTGATGCACATTTGGACTTTGAACCTTGTCACCATGTGAAGGTCAAGGCCCTGTGCGAAAAAGGATCACGCGTCAAGATCGAGAAGCTGCAAGCGTTGACGCTACAGATCTCTCGGTGCCCTTGGATCATCGAAATCGATTCTCTGTGGGCACGTATTTCGGGCCGAGTTGGACATTGGTATCTCTTCGGATCAGATGCTCACGCGGGCAACAGCCTCTTGGCATCAGCTACCTCCAAAACTCCCCCTTCCCGGCGCGATACATGCCGCCAACCATGCTGCGGCAAGGTTTTGCACGGATCACAACAGATAAACCCTTATTAACTGCTCCGAATTTTCTAGAAATTTTCCCGTTCCCATCGCAATTAATGGTATGTAATATCATGGTATGTAATACAGTACGAAAAAATCGGAGGAAGCCATGGCCAGAGCGGGGATCTACAAGTCTGAGGTGTTGCGAGCCAGGGATAGGCTGATCAGCCAAGGCAAGTACCCGTCCATCGATGCGGTGCGGGTCGAGCTGGGCAACACCGGCTCCAAGGTGACCATCCACCGGTACCTCAAGGAAATCGAAGACGAGGAAGCCCACGCCACGGCACCCAAAATCAGCATCAGCGACGAGCTCGCTGAACTGGTCGGCCGCCTGTCCGCAAGGTTGGAGCTCGATGCCAACGCACGGGTCGTTGCGCTGATGGAGGAGTTCAACGCCAAGGAGGCGCATTACAAGGCCAGCCTGGAGACCTCCAAGAGCGAAACGGCCGCGGCCAGGCGGCAGCTGGAACAAACCCAGCTTGAGTTGGCCAGGGAACGCGAATCTCTCGAGCACGCCGGCAGGCAGTTGGCCGCCAAGGCGATCGAGCAGGCCCAACTGGTCGAGCAAACGACTCAGCTGCAGACCCGGCTTGCGAGTGCCCAAGCACACAGCCAGTCCCTGGAAGAAAAGCACACCCACGCCAGGGAGGCGCTTGAGCACTTCCGCGATGCGTCCAAGGAGCAGCGCGAGCGCGAGCTACGCCAGCACGAGCACCAACTGCAGTACCTGCAGACGGAACTGACCAAGGCCAATGCGGCCGTTTCGGCCAACCAGCAGCAGATGCGCAACGACCACCAGCAGAACCAGGCGCTCGCGCGCGAACTGGCGCAGCTCAAGTCGCAGTTTCAGCAGCTACAGGCGCAGTTGCAGGGTGCACAGCAGGCTGCCGAAGGCTTCGCGGGCATGCCCCAGCAGTTGGAGGAAATGTCCGCCAAGGCCCTGGGCCAGGAGCAGGACCTTGCCCGCCTGCACACAGAACTGCACCAGGCCACCCAGCGGAACCTGGAGCTGGAGCGGCTGCTCGCCGCGACCGCTGCAGCGGAGTCGGCACGCCAGCAGCTGACAGAGGAACTGATGCGCCGCCTGGACACCCTTCAGGCGCAGCCGGAGCCGCGCGCAGCAAAAGGAAAATGATGGAGAACCCCTTGCGGCAAGTTCGCCATCACGGCCATGTTTGCGTGCCAATGCCACGGCCCTCGATCTAGCCCGGGTGGTCAGCGCGATTGCCGGACGACTCCCAGTCGCGTCGCAAAGAATTCCTTGCTTGCTCAGTCCCTTCGGAGCAAAGTGCGCTGCTGCTTCGCACCCCGCACGCTGCGGTCGACGAGAGTGTCATTATTTCAAGGGAGATCCCATGAAATTGAACCAATGGATCGTTCTGCTCGCGCAGGCTACGGCCTGCATATCCGTCAACGCCTCGAATGTGGACCCGGTCGAGCTCGCAGAGATGAAGAAGATCGCATTCGAGGAGGGGGCGGTGCGTGTGGCCATTGTGGCTTCAAAGTCAGCGCTTCCCCCAACCACCGCGAACGACTATCCGGTCCTGTCCAGAGATCTCAAAACTAGAACCGATTCCATCAAAGCGGAATTGGGAGCCTACATGTACAGTGGAGGTTCTTGGAGCAGCCCCACAGGGCAGTTTGGTTTGACATTGAAAGCAGAAGGACTGGCCATTTTGGAAAGGAGTCCGAACGTCATCTCGTTTCGGCGGGATACCTCTGAAAAGACACGTAGCACCGCGCATGATCTTGATGGCAGCTTGAGTGCGCTGAAAAAAATCATCAAGCAGAATGGAAGTGCGGCAGCAGAGGTGGTATTGAATAGCGCGACGGTGCAGTATCAAATACTGCCAGACGCAACCACGAAGATCATCCCATCCAAAGAGCTGGATGAGGAGTCAGAGCGTTTGATCAGTCAGATAAAAGCGGCAGGTCTCGAATCCAGTCGCTTCGTCGACTCGATCAGTAAAAGCCCGTCGAATCCTGCGTTGGTCTTGGCCGAAATCGACTTGCCAACGCTGATAACGCTGCAGAGCCACCCTGCAGTTCGGTCCCTTCGCCCCCTCGGATACAAGGATCCGCGCGTCGCTAATTGGTCGTCATGGGCGTTGGAGGATGCCGAGCGAGAGGGGACAGTCGAAGTCACCATCATGATCCGGGGTGGGCTCTTCTACACCACAAAGATTCGATGGAACTCGCCGGCAGGCAGGAATCAAGCAAAGGCAAACCGCCAGGCTCTTACCGAGGTTCTGGCGAACGCTGGGATCAAAGCCCAACCGGAACAGTCAGCGCGCGACACCATAGGTTCGGCGCATCTTCGCTTGACGCCTGCGCAATACAAGCGATTGAAGGGCAACGATGATCCACGGATCCTGGAAGTAGCTGCCAACCGATTGGGAGGAGTCAAAGGACTCAGCGGGAGCGTTCCCCTTGTCAACGCGCCCACCGCCTGGAGTTCAGGCTTTACCGGCACCAATCAAGCCATCGTTGTCATCGATGAGGGGATCCGAAAGTCCCATGAGATGTTCACCATGAATGGCGCAACCAAAGTCATCGGAGAAGACTGCTACGGGACCCGCACTATCAGTGGGTGGCGCTCTGTGTGTCCGAATCCAAATGACAACTGGGATAGCCCTGTTGGGACGCCGAATTCCGGTGAGCCAAATCCGAATATTGCGAACTGCCTGAATGTGGACTTCACACAATGTGATCACGGCACTTATATGGCTTCGATTGCCGCCGGCATTGCTTCACCAAACGTCTCGGGTGGAGCGCTGCAAGGGGTAGCACCAGGGGCGCAGTTGTACTCGATGAACGTGTTTTCCTACAACATGATGTCCACACCAAAACAATCGGGCTTCCACATGTCTGATCTGGACTTTGCGTTGGAACGGGTAGTCTATCTTTCAGGCGCGGCGAATGCGGACCCCGACTCACCAGCGCAAATGGTGGTGAACATGAGCATTCGATCTCTACCCACTTATGGCAGTGACTGCGATGCCGCAGCGGGGGCCGTGTGGCTTCAAAATTGGATCGACTACCTCTACAGCGCTGGTGTGCCCGTCGTGTCCATCACGGGCAACTATGGAATTCTGAACGGAATCAGCCATCCCGCCTGTTCAGAAAACGTCATCAAGGTAGCAGGTGTACCGAACGACGGAGTTGGACTGACCCGAGCGAGCTACTCGAATCTTGCAGCCCCAAGCAACTTCACAAAGCCGATATTTTTCGCGCCCGGAGGAGAAAAGCCCGAGTTCGGTGGACCGTTAGTCGGTGCCGGGCGAGCAACGGCCACGGCCACTTTCAGCGGATGGGGCACCTCTCAGGCTGGCGCACATGTGTCTGGACTTGCAGCGCTGTTCAAAAGCCGTTACCCAGTCGCGGGTGTAGATGCCTTTATCGATTGGGTCAATGACTACGCAAGTGTGCCGATGAGCGTCTCCATCCCCGCAGGAACATTTCAGTACCGGCGCATTGCTTATTCAACCGGAGGACCTTAGTCGGCCCTGGCCAGGCATAGGCAACCTGCTGCTACACGGAGCCAAGGTGGCAGCCGTGCCGCCAATAGCAAGACAACCATCACCGTGCGTTTCACCGAAAAGTGATCTCCCGATGAACCGTACCCCTATGCATTGGCCGTCACTGCGCGGCGGGCTGCTGGCGCTGCTGTCGGCCGCGCTGTTCGGCGTGAGCATGCCGCTGGTCCAGCACTTCGGGGCCGGGCTGGGCGCCTTCACCACTGCGGCCCTGCTGTATGCGGGCGCGGCAGCGGTGGGCGCGTTGTCGCGTCAGCGGGTCGAGCAAGAGGCGCGGCTCACGCGCGGCGACATTCCCCGGCTGCTGTCCATGGCCGCCTTTGGTGCCGTACTGGGCCCCGTGGCGATGGCATGGGGGCTGCAGCACACCAGCGGCACCGGCGCCTCGCTGATGCTGACGCTGGAGGCGCTGTTCACGGCCGTGCTGGCGCGCCTGCTGTACGGGGAGACGATGGACCGCCGCGTCTGGGCGGCCATGATTCTGCTGCTGGCCGGGGGCATGGCGCTGGTGATGGGCCAGGGGCAGGCCGGCGGTAGCCAGCTGCTGGGCTTGCTGGCCGTGCTGCTGGCCACGGCCGCCTGGGGTGCGGACAACACACTGTCGCGCGCCCTGGCCGAGCGCGACCCGGGTCAGGTGGTGCTGGGCAAGGCGCTGCTGGGTAGCTGCGCCACCGCAATGCTGGCCTGGGTCTTCGATGACCCGCTGCCTTCGATGGGCGCTGCGCTGGCCTTGCTGGCGGTGGGTGCCACCGGCTACGGGCTGAGCCTGCGCTTTTACCTGCTCGCGCAGCGGGCCTTCGGCGCTGCACGCACGGGCTCGGTGTTCGCGTTTGCGCCCTTCATCGGCGCGGCCCTGGCCATCGCGCTGGGCGACCGCAGCGGCAGCTGGGCCATGGCGGCGGGTGGTGCGCTGATGGTGCTGGGCGTGCTGCTGCACTTGGCCGAGTCGCACGGCCACGAGCACCAGCACGAGGCCATGGAGCACGAGCACGCCCACCGCCACGATGACGGGCACCACAACCACAGCCACGCGGTGATGCCGCAGGGGCCGCACAGCCATGCACACGCGCATGAGCCGCTGCGCCACGTGCACGCCCATGTGCCGGATGCGCACCACCGGCACGGGCATGGATAGATCCAGGCCTTTTCATGGCAAGGTCCCGGTGATCGGATACGCTGTGCATCCTGAATGTTCGCAGGGAATCCCCCATGGGCACTGAAACGCATTGGGAATCGGTCTACGGCACCAAGTCGCCTGAAGCGGTGAGCTGGTATGCGCCGCACCTGCTGCAGTCCCTGCACTATGTCCGCAGGGCGGCCCGCTCGAAGCAGGCGTCCATCATCGACGTGGGCGGGGGCGAGTCCACGCTGGTCGATGACCTCCTGGCCGATGGCTACCAGGACATCACGGTGCTGGACCTGTCGCGTACGGCGCTGGAGGTCACGCAGCTGCGGCTGGGCCCCAGGGCCGCCGAGGTGGCGTGGCTTGCGGCCGATATCCTGGAGGTGGGGCTGCCTGCGGCGTCCGTGGATGTGTGGCACGACCGCGCGGTGTTCCACTTTCTCACCAGCGATGCGCAGCGTGAGCGCTATGTGGCGCAGGTGATGCACGCTCTGAGGCCCGGTGGCTTTGCGATCATCGGCACATTCGGGCCGCAGGGGCCTGAGAAGTGCAGCGGTCTGGAGGTTTCCCGCTATGCACCCGACGAACTGCACGGTAGGTTTGGCGCACCCTTCGAACTGATCGACAGCCACACCGAGATCCACACCACGCCCTGGGGGGCGCCTCAGCAGTTCGTGTATTGCTTTTGCCGGCACCAAGCGCAATAGTTCCTATGTGGCTTCGGGCTGCATTCAAAGACGGGCGGTTTTCCGTTAGCTCATCCACGCCCTCCATACCCGTCCCTCCAATCCACTGTGCCAGCGCCTCGATACCGCGACACGTTTCCGCAGCGAGCGCTCTGTGGCACAGAATGAATCCCGCCTGGGATCACTGCTTGTGGAGTTCCAGAGAATTCACCAGGCCCCGGTGGAGGCTCGCGCCACAATGGGCTACGCTGCTTTCAAGCTCTTTGAATGGAGATCGTGGTGCCTAGGACAATGACCCAAATGAAGAAACGCCTGGAAGAGGCGATGAACGACGCTTACGAGGCAGAGGAGATCATTCCACTGTTGAAGGAGGTGATCGCCAAATTCGAATTGGTGCCGGGCGACTTGTTTGAAGTGGCTGCACTTGAAACGAAAGCTGTTCCGAGTCTGCCCCCCCCAAGTCCTAAGCCTCTAAGCAGTCAGATGGGCATGTACCAAGATGATCAGGGCAACACATGGGGCGGCAAAGGCCGTCGCCCCAACTGGTTGAACGACGCCCTGGAACACGGCAAGCGCCTTGAAGATTTTTTGGTCCGCGGGAGGCGTCTCCGCGGCGCTAAGTAGTTGTGCTCTAAGGGAATTTTGACTCAGGATTCTGATCCTGCACAAAAACCGACATTACCCCCATAGCCCACGCTGTCGTTGATGGCGCGAAAGGCGTTCAGCCCCACCAGGCCGAGCACGGCGCGCTTCGGCTCTGTCCACTGCACCTGCTCCAGCAAGCCCCGGCGCGTGAGCAACTGGGTCAGGCTGTCATGGGTGAGCAACTCCTGCATCTGCTGGAACGAGCGCTGCAGCCGGTGGGCCATTTCATTGAAGGCGAGCACCAGGATGGTGGTTTCCCGCAGGGGGCTGGGGGCGACGATGTCCGTGTCCCAGTCACCACGGGCGATCCGGTTGGCCGCCTCGGCGGTCCTGAGGATGGGCCGCGCCGCCCACTGGATCACCCACAGGCCCAGCAGCAGTCCGATGATGGCAATGGCCCCGGCGGCCAGCAGCGCCCCCTGGCCTGCGCTGCGGGTGTCGCCAAGCAGCTCGGACTCGGGCAGCAGCACCACGATGCGCCAGTCGATGCCACGCGGGTCCGCATAGGGCGTGACGCGCCCGAAGTAGCGCGCATCCAGGTGCTGGAAGTGAAAACTTCCGCCAGCCGTGGCCGGGACCTCGCGCAGATAGCTCTCGGCCGTGCGGATCTGGGCACTCGTGCTTTCCGAGATGCGCAGCCGCTCCCGCTGGCCGGCGGCATTGCGGCGTTCGCCGAGCACGGAGCCCGGCTCCGAATGGGCCACGATCAGGCCCTGCGCATCGACGATGAAGATCTGCCCCTGGCCGCGCAGCGGCTCCTCGCGCAGGAAGCGGTTCAGGCTGTCCAGCCGCACATCGGCCTCCATCACACCGAGCAGGCTGCCATCGGCCACGACCGGCGTCGCGGCAGAGATGGTGATGTCGCCCCGCTCCCCCGCCGTGGTGTAGATGGGCGACCAGCGAGACTGGCCCGAGCCGGCCACCGGCGCATACCAGGGGCGCACACGCGGGTCGTAGTTGGGAAAGGCCGCCGCCACCTTGCGCAGCGTATCGTCCTCGTACACATTCATCATGCCGCTCGTCGTGGCATCCTTGAGGATCAGGCGAAACCCCTCACCGGGCTCCCGGCGGATACCGGTGTACTCCCCCGCCCTGCTCCCGAAGCTCAGCAGGCTGATCTGCTGCTGCCCGGCATACAGGTCGGAGAACACCCCCCGCAGGTGGGTATAGACGGGGCGCAGGTCGCCCTCCTGGTACAGGCCATGGCGGCTGATGGCATCGGCCACCGTGCTCTGGATCAGGAACGGGGTTTCCAGGAATTGCGCCAGGCGCGCCCGCGAGTTGCTGGTGAGCGCCTCCAGCACGCGCACGCTCTCCTGCTCGATCAACTGGCTGATCTGGCGGTGCTGCGTGACTGCCTGCAGCACGACCGTGGCCACGAACAGCGCCGCAAAAGGCACCGCGATGGCAGTCCGCAGAGACAGCTGGAAGGCACGCATCCTCATTCGCTCCGGTTACGGGCCCGCTGCATGCAACACGCGTGCCCGCAAAGGTGGCGTCATGCAAGCACGCTCTGGCGGCCGCCGAGCACCTGCGCCAGCGGCACGGGGTAGCCCACGGCGTAGCCCTGGGCATAGTGCACGCCAATGTCCCGCAGCAGGGCCACCAGGGCCTGGCTCTCGACGAACTCCGCCACGGTGCGCTTGCCCATCAGGCAGCCGATCTCGTGGATGGACTTGACCATGGCCAGACTCACCGGGTCGCGGTCGATGTCGCGCACGAACTGGCCGTCGATCTTGAGCACGTCGACCGGCAGGTTGCGCAGGTAGGCAAAGGAGGACAGGCCACTGCCAAAATCATCGAGCGCGATCTTGCAGCCACAGGCACGCAAGGTCTCGATGAAGTGATTGGCCGTATGCAGGTTGCTGATGGCCGCTGTCTCGGTGATTTCAAAGCACAGCTTGGAGCACGGCACATCGGCATTCTGCAGTGCCTCCAGCACGAAAGCGGTGAAGGCCGCATCCCCGAGCGACTGGCCCGACAGGTTGATCGAGCACTGCGCGATGCGGTCCTGCTGCTCGACCACCCAGCGCAGCGCATGGGTGACGACCCAGCGATCGACCCGCGCGGCCAGGTGGTAGCGCTCGGCCGCCGGCATGAACAGGCCTGGCAGCACCAGCTCCCCCAGCGCGCTGCGGATGCGCAGCAGGATTTCGCAATGCAGGCCCTCAGGATCACCGCCCTGCAGGGGCACGATGGGTTGTGCGAACAGCTCGAACCGATCATGCAGCAGGGCATGCTCGATGCGGCTCACCCATTCCATGACGCCATAACGCTGCGCCAGCGCAGGGTCGTCGATGGCGTACAGGTGGATGCGGTTGCGCCCCGCATCCTTGGCCACGTAGCAGGCGCTGTCGGCGGCCTGGAGCAAGGCGCCCACGCTTTCGGTGTAGGCGTCCAGCGCCACCATGCCGATGCTGACGCCCACGCCGAAGCGCTGCTCCAGCCACACGAAATGGTAGCCTGCCAGCCGCTGCTGCAGCCTCTCGGCCACCTGCAGGGCGTCGGCCACGCTGTGGCCGCCGAGCACGATGCCGAATTCATCCCCGCCAATGCGGCACAGCAGGTCCTGCTCGCCCAGCAGGCCGGCAAACAGCTGGGCGATCTCGCGCAGCATGGCATCGCCTGCCGCGTGGCCACAGGTGTCGTTGACCACCTTGAACTCATCCAGGTCCAGATAGCAGACCACGTCGTGGTGCGCACTGCCCCGTGTCAGGTCGAAGGCGCGCGACAGCGCCTGCTCGAACGCGCGCCTGTTGCCCAGCCCGGTCAGCTCGTCGTGCATGGCCTGGTAGGCGATCTCATGGCTCAGGCGGCGCTGCTCCGTCACGTCGCGGAACACCAGCACGGCCCCCTGCACCTCTCCATCCGCGTCCTTGATGGGCGAGGCCGTCGCCTCCACCAGCACCCGGCCACCGTGCAGGGGGTGCAGCTGCAACTCCGGGTAGCGCCGGGCCTGGGCGGCGGCAATGGCACCGGCCATCATGTCGGGCGCCGGCTCCCCGGCGCCGCCAGGCCCGAGCAGCCGGAACACCTCGCCATAGGGCCTGCCCACGGCGGCGGTCAGGCTCCATCCGGTGAGCGCCTCGGCGGCCGGGTTGATGTAGAGCAGGTCCCCCTGGGCATTGGTGGAGATCACCGCATCGCCAATCGAGTGCAGCGTGACCTGCAGGCGCTCCTTCTCGTGGTAGAGCGCGTCCTCGGCTTCCTTGCGGGCCTGCATGAAGCGCACGCGGTCCATGGCCACCGCCACATGGGCCGCCATGGCCTGCATGAAGTCGATGTGCCAGGGCAAGGGCGGGCGCACGCCTTCCGCATCGCCATAGGTACCCATGCCCACGGCGCCGAGCCGCTGCTCCGCCATGATCAGCGGCACATTGATGATGGTGCGGTTGTCCAGCGCCGCCACGATCTCCTTGTTGGTGCGCGGGTCGGTGCGGGCGTCGGCCACCACCACCACATGGTCCGCAGCAATGATCTCCTGGACCATGCTGTCGCCTGCGATGGGGATCTCCGTGGTGTCGATGGCCCGCGCGAGCGTGGGGTCGTTGATCTGGCTGGAATGCAGCAGGATCGAGACGAACCCCGGCTTGAGCCCATAGACGCCCAGCCAGCAATGGGGGTAGCCCAGCACCTGCTCCGCCACCGGAGACACCGCGTCCAAGATGTCGGGCAGGCTCCACGCCCGCTCCAGGCGCTTGCACAGCTGCAGCAAGGCCTTGGTGTGGGAAGGCGCTTCGGTCGCGGAGGCCGTCAGGTCGCTCATGGTCGGAGTGTATCCAAGGGTTTCAGCAAAACCCGGCCGCCGGGCCGTTTGTTGATGATTGTTTACACCCATGCAACGGCGGTTCGCGCTGTGATAGCTTGCGTGCCATGGAGTATGTCGATTTCGTGGTGTCCTGGTTGGCCGGCAACCCCCGGATGGTGACCGCCTGGGCCGTGGTGCTGATGCTGGCGCTGGCCTGGCTGTGGCGTGGCCACCGGGCCAGCAGGGAGCGCGCCCGGTTCAAGCCCTTGCTGCACCCCCGTGCGAAAAAGCCGGCCCACAAGGCGGCCAGCACAGCCAACACCCCCAGATCCGTGCGGCGCGACCGTCCGCGCCGATAGGCCCAGGCCAGCGCCAGGCCGGCAAGCGGCTACCATCCGGGGCATGACATTTCCTGCTGCGCCCTCTTCCATCGCCCCGTCCACCGTCCACTTCGGCCACCAGGGCCGTGTCTGCATCGTTACCGGGGGTGCCCAGGGCATCGGCGAGGCCTGCGTGCGGCGTTTTGCCCGCGAGGGTGCCCACACGGTGATCGCCGACGTGGACGACGCCCGTGGCGATGCACTGGCAAAGGATCTCGGCGCCTTCTATGTGCGCTGCGACGTGGGCGACAAGGCCCAGGTGGATGCCCTGGTGGAGCGCACGCTGCAGGCCCATGGCCGCATCGACGTGCTGGTGAACAACGCCGGCATCTTCCGTGCCGCCGATTTCCTCGAAGTGACCGAAGAAGACTTCGACGCCGTGCTGCGCGTCAATCTCAAGGGTTCGTTCCTGGTGGGCCAGGCCGTGGCGCGCGCCATGGTGGCCTCGGGCGGCGGCTCCATCGTCAACATGAGCTCGGTCAATGGCGTGCTCACCATTCCCAGCATCTCCAGCTACAACGTGAGCAAGGGCGGCATCAACCAGCTCACACGCGTGATGGCGCTGGCCCTGGCCGACAAGAACGTGCGCGTGAACGCCGTGGCGCCCGGCACCATCGCCACAGAACTGGCGGCCAAGGCCGTGCTCACCAGCGACGAGGCCAAGGCCAAGATCATGTCGCGCACGCCGATGAAGCGCCTGGGCGACCCGGCCGAGATCGCCGACGTGGTGGCCTGGCTGGCCAGCGATGCGGCAAGCTATGTCACGGGCGAGATCGTCACCGTGGACGGCGGCCGCATGACGCTGAACTACACCGTGCCCGTCTGACGCCGCAGCAGCCCTGCCGGGCTGCTCGGCCAGCCCACGCGGCCGAACCAGGCGCCGCCGGCAATCGCCCAGCCGATCACGATGCCGTAAACCACCAGGGCCACACCCTGCGCGGCGAACACGCCGGCCAGGCCGCCATCCCAGCGCAGCGCCAGCCAGCCGCCCACGACGGCGATCACCAGCCGCGCCAGGTTGCCGGCCACGGGCCAGAACAGGCGGCCTGCCCCCTGCGAGGCGAAGTACAGCACCAGGCCCAGGCCGAAGAAGCCATACACCGGGCCCACCGTGCGCAGGTACTGGCTGCCTGCGGCGATCATGGCCGGGTCGCTGGCGAACAGCGACAGCCAGGTGGCGGGAAAAAACGCGGCCCACAGGCCAATGGCCTCGGTCATGCCGAACGCCATGGCGGCGCCGATCCAGGTGGCGCGCAGGGCACGCTCGCGCTGGCCCGCGCCGATGCAGGTGCCGACCATGGCCACCAGGGGCGCGCCAAAGCCGAACACCAGCGGCACCATCAGGTATTCGAGCCGCGATGCGGTGCCGTAGCCGGCAATGGCCGCCGTGCCGAAACTGCCCACCAGCGCCGTGGTGACACCGATGGCCACATTGGTCGCCACGGTGGAGACCGCCCCGACCAGGCCCACCCGCAGGATGTCGGCAAACAGCGGCCAGCGCAGTTGCAGGCCCTTGAACGCGGGCCGCAGCAGGCTGCGCGGCGACCACAGGTACCAGGCCAGCACGGCACTGCCCAGCACGTAGTACGCCATGAGCGCGATGGCGCCGCCCGCAATGCCCAGGCCCGGCAGCGGACCCCAGCCAAAGATCAGCAGCGGCGACAGGGGGATGAGCACCAGCGCGCCCCACACCGTGACATAGGCCGGCACGGCCATGTTGCCCGTGCCGCGGATGATGGCCGCCAGGGTGTTGAACACCCACACGCACACCGCGCCGGCAAACACCCAGTTGGAATAGATGAGCGCCGCCTCCAGCGCGCCCCCTGCCCCGCCCATGCGGGTGTAGAGCCAGCGCCCGCCCCCCACCACGGCCAGGGTGAACACCAGCGAAAACACCAGCCCGATGACCAGCGCATGCAGCACCAGCGCGTCCGCGTCCTCGCGCCGGCGCGCACCCAGGGCCCGCGCGATGGCCGCCGCCACGCCGCCGCCAATGGCGCCTGCCGACATCATCTGCATCAGCATCACCACCGGGAACACCAGCGCCATGCCGGCCAGCGCATCGGTGCCGAGCTTGCCGACGAAGTAGGTCTCGATCAGCCCCACGCCGGCCTGGGCCAGCATCACCAGCACATTCGGGGCCGCCATGCGCAGCAAGGTGGGGGCAATGGGCGCCTCCAGCAGCATGCGGGTGCGCGGATTCATCGCCCCCGCGGCGGCGGCCGGCGTTGCAACGGCAGTCATGGCGCAGCCACCGGCTTGCGCGGCACGACGATACGCACGGTCGAGACCTGCAGCACGTCACCATGCTGGTTCAGGGTCTCGCTGCGCACGGTCACCATGCCGCGGTCGGGCTTCGATCTGGACGGGTTGACCTCCATGACCTCGCTCACCACATGCAGCACATCGGTGGGGCGCGTGGGCCGGGGCCAGGCCACGTCGCCACTGGCGCCGATGATGCCGCCGGCCACCGGCAGGCCGGTGGTCACCTGCAGGCGCATGGTGATGGCCGCCGTATGCCAGCCGCTGGCAGCCAGGCCGCCGAACAGGGTGCCCTTGGCAGCGGCATCGTCCATATGGAAGGGCTGCGGGTCGAACTGCCGGGCGAATCTGACGATCTGCTCGGCGTCCATCGCGTGCTCGCCGCTCGTGAAGCGCCGGCCCACGCTCATATCTTCCAGGTACAGGGGCGGTACGGTATGGGTGGTATCGGTCATGGTCAACAGGCTCTTGGGAACGGTATCGGGGTATCAGGCGGTGGCGGGGACCAGGCGCTTGAGCGGCGCCTCGCGGATCGGCAGGTTCACCAGCGCGGCGCCCAGGGCCAGCGCGATGTCGATGTACCAGACCCAGTCGTAGCTGCCCGTGGCCTGGAACACGCTGCCGCCCAGGTAGGCGCCGAAGAAGCCTCCCACCTGGTGCGAGAGCATCACCACCCCGAACAGCATGGCCATGTTGGCCGTGCCGAACATCTTGGCCACCAGCCCAGCCGTGGGCGGCACGGTGGACAGAAAGGTCACGCCCATCACCGCCGCAAAGACCAGCATCACGGCCGTGGTCTTGGGGGCGAACAGGAAGACCAGCACCGCCAGGCCGCGCGTGGCGTACAGCAGCGACAGCAGCGACTTCATGCGCCAGCGGCCCACCGCCCAGCCCATGGCCAGGCTGCCGACGATGTTGAACAGGCCGATCATGGCCAGCGCCCAGCCGCCCACTGCGGGGGGCAGGCCGCAGGCGGCCACCACCCCGGGCAAGTGCGTTGCCAGAAAGGCCACATGGAAGCCGCACACCAGAAAGCCGGCCGCCAGGTACAGGTAGCTGGGCGTGGCCAGCGCCTGTGCGATGGCCTGGCGCGCCGTGAGCGCCTTGACGCCCGATGCCGCAGCGGCCTGCGCCGCCAGCGCGTTCGAATTGCCCTTGAGCACGAAGACCGCCGGCAGCGCCAGCAGTACCAGCACGCCCAGCCACTGCATGGCACTGGCCCAGCCCACGGCGGCCATGAAGCCGATGGCAATGGGCGCCATGGCGAACTGGCCAAACGAGCCGCCCGCGTTCACGATGCCGGTGGCCAGGCCGCGCTTTTCGGGCGGCACCAGCCGCGTGGTGGCCGCCATCAGCACCGAGGGCCCGGCCATGCCGGCACCGCCGGCAGCCAGCACGCCGATGGCGAAGATCAGCCCGGCGGTGCTCGTCATCAGCGGCGTGATGAAGGTGCCCAGTGCGACCAGTACCACGCCCACCAGGATCACCCGCCCCGTGCCGATGCGGTCGGCCACCGCGCCGGCAAACGGCTGGGTCAGGCCCCACCACAGCTGGCCGAAGGCAAAAGCCAGGCTGATGCTGCCCACGCCCAGGCCGGTGGATGTGTTGAGGGCCGAGAGAAACAGCCCCATGGTCTGGCGGGTGCCCATGGTGAGGGCAAAAGCGCCCGCGGCGGCCAGCAGCACCAGCCAGATGGCGATGGGAGGAACGGCCGGCTTGGCAGCCGAAGGTGCTGAAAGGGCGTCATTCGCCATGGTCAGGCTCCGAGATGGGGGACAGCAGTTCCAGGCACTCATCGGCCAGGGTGTGCAGCGCCACCACGCGCTCCAGGCCCAGCAGGTCGTTGAGTGCCAGTTGCGCCACCTTCCAGCAGCGCTGGGCTTCGGCGCGCTTGTCGCGGCCCGCGTCGGTGATGTGCACCAGGCGGCTGCGGCCATCGGCGCCGGCCTGCAAGGTCACCCAGCCGGCATCGACCAGCGGGCGCAGGTTGCGTGTGAGCGTGGAGGCGTCCATCTTCATCTCCGCCGCCAGGTCGCCGGGGCGGATGGGGCCGAGGCTGAGCACATGCGACAGCAGCGAGTATTGCGTGGTCTTGAGGCCGCACTTGGCCATCTCGGCGTCGTAGTGCTGCCCTACCCGGCGCAGCAACTGGCGCAGCTTGAAGTTGGTACAGCCCTGCGGACGCGCCGCAGCGGGTGAAGGAAGGGTGATTTCGGCTTGCATGGATTCGATTGTATCTGCAATAATTGCATATGCAACACTTCAACTGAACGAGACCTCCATGACCCAGCACAACCAACTCGAACAATGGCTTGCCTTGGAGCAAGAGGTGATGGCCCGCATGAACGCCGGCGTGGGTCCCGGCGTGGCACGGCCCGACCAGGTGGCTGGCCTCACCGGCCTGCAGACGATGCAGGCCATGCTGCGCGGCGAACTGCCCTACCCGCCCATTGCACGCGCCCTCGACTTTCGCCTGGTGGAGGTCAGCGAAGGCGTGGCCATCTTCCAGGGCACACCGGGTGTGGAGCACCTGAACCCCATGGGCACGGTACACGGTGGCTGGTTCGCCACCCTGCTCGACTCGGCCCTGGGCTGCGCCGTACACACCCGCATGCTGCCCGGGCGCGGCTACACCACGGCCGAGCTGGGCGTGAACCTGGTCAAGGCCATCACCCCCAAGGTGCCGCGCGTGCGCGCCGAAGGCCGCGTGATCCACTGCGGGCGCCAGCTCGCCACGGCCGAGGCACGCCTGGTGGGCCCCGACGGCACCCTGTACGCCCACGCCACCACCACCTGCCTGGTTTTCGATCTACCGGCACAATCGAGGGCATGAGATTCCTCCACACGATGCTCCGCGTTGGCAACCTTCAGCGCTCGATTGATTTCTACACCCAGGTGCTGGGCATGCAGCTGCTGCGCCAGTCCGAAAACCCCGAGTACAAATACTCGCTGGCCTTTCTCGGCTTCGACGGCGGCAACCCCGACCAGGCCGAGATCGAGCTGACCTACAACTGGGGCACCGAGAGCTATGACCTGGGCACGGCGTATGGCCACATCGCCCTGGGCGTGCCGGATGCCTATGCAGCCTGCGAGAAGATCAAGGCTGCGGGCGGCAACGTGACGCGCGAGGCGGGGCCTGTGAAGGGCGGCACCACGGTGATCGCGTTTGTGACGGACCCCGATGGGTACAAGATCGAGCTGATCGAGCGCAAGAACGACACGGGTGGCACAGGCCTGCGCTGACCCCCCGCCCTGCGGCCCCAACGAAAAAGCCCGGCATTGCCGGGCTTCTGCGTTCATCGCGCCCCAGTCTGGAGCGCGGGGCGTGCCAGCGTGATCAGCCTGCAGCCAACGCCACTTCCACACGCCGCGCCTCGGCATTGTTGCCGCTGGCCGTGGTTTCCTCTGGCTTCTTGAGCTCGATCTTGTCCTCGGCCACGCCCAGGCCCTTGAGCGCGTCGCGCACCGCGTAGGCGCGCTGCTTGGCCAGCTCTGCATTGGCGGCGGCGTCGCCCGTGGCGTCGTGGAAGCCCGAGACGACGGCCTTCTTGCCTTCGGCCACGCCCTTGACGACATCGGCCAGGGCTTTGTTGGCGCCTGCGGCCAGCTCGGCCTTGGCGCTGGCGAAGTAGAACTTCACGACGCCGTTGTCCACGCGCACGCTGGGGGCATCGGCAGCAGTTGCCGCTGCAGCGGCGGTGTCAGCGGCCGGGGCGGCTGGCGCGTTGTTTGCAAGAGCGGTGGTGGGCGCAGGCGCTGCCTTGCTGGCAGACGCGGCGCCCAGGCGCTTGACCACCACGGTGCCGACCGCGGTGGAGATGATCAAGGCGATCAGGATGAACAAAAAACCGAGTGCAAAACGTTCTTGGCTGTCGTTATCGGAACTACCGGACATGAAGTCTCCCTGTGTCTCTATCTATGGTGGTGGATGTTGTCGGGCGCCAGGTTGGGGCACCTGCTTCATTGTAGAGTGATGGCATGACGAGTCTTCCCGCACCGCTGCGCGATCCTGCTCCCATGCTGGAGCGGGCCCTGCACGAGTGGGGTGGCCACAGGGACCTGTGGGTGTTCGGCTACGGCTCCCTGATCTGGCGCCCCGATTTCGACTTTGCCGAGCGCCGTGCTGCGCGCGTGCATGGCTGGCACCGCGCGCTCAAGATGTGGAGCCGCATCAACCGCGGCACGCCCGAGTGCCCGGGCCTGGTGTTCGGCATGCTCTCGGGCGGCAGTTGCCGGGGCATGGTGTTCCGCGTGGACAAGGCGCACGCGCGCCAGGTGCTGATCAACCTGTGGCAGCGCGAGATGATGACCGGCGTGTATGACCCCCGCTGGCTCACCTGCCACACGCCCCATGGCAGCGTGCAGGCGCTGGCTTTCACCCTGTCGCGCAAAAGCCCCAACCACACGGGCGAGCTGCCCGACCAGGAGTACCTGCGCATCTTCGAGCAGGCCTGCGGCCGCTTCGGCACCACGCGCGACTACGCCCAGGCCACCTACGACGAGCTGCGCCGCATGGGCATCCACGACCGCTCTTTGGGAAGATTGCTTTCGCTTACCGACAAAAAGCAGGCATAGTGGTGCACCTTGAAGGTGCGAAGAACCATTCGCAGCTTGCGCTGCCCCCAGCCCCGGGGCAGTGTGCCCTCTCTCTGTCTTCTTTCAGGAGCCGATCACCATGAAGAATCTTCGTTTTGCCTTGCTGGCCGTTGCCGTTGCCTCCCTGGCGGGCTGCGCTGCCTTTTCGTCGTCTGGCCCTTCGGCCGTGGCCAAGCTGGAATCCACGCGCGGCAACACCACCACCGGCATGGTGACCTTCACCCAGACGGGCGAGACGGTCAAGGTGATGGGCGAAGTGCGCGGCCTCAAGCCCGGCGCCGAGCACGGCTTTCACGTCCATGAAAAAGGCGACTGCTCCAGCGGCGACGGCATGAGCACGGGCGGCCACTTCAACCCCGGTGGCAAGCCGCATGGCAGCCACGGCGGCGCCGCGCACCACACGGGCGACCTGCCCAGCCTCAAGGCCGACGCCGGTGGCGTGGCCAAGATCAACTTCGAGTCGCGCTCCATTCGCGTGGGCAGCACCGCCAACGACATCGTCGGCAAGGGCCTGATTGTGCACCGCGACCCCGACGACTACACCACCCAGCCCACCGGCAACGCCGGCCCGCGCCTGGCCTGCGCGGTCATCACAGCGAAGTAAGCCGGCCCGCCAGGATCTGCTCGGCCCGGGCGAGGTCCTTCACGGTGTCCACATCGGTCACCGTGCCTTCGTCATCCACCTCCACCAGCCGCAGCCTGCCCTGCTCCTTCTGTTCGTGCACCACGCTGGCGGCGCCCTGCTCGCCCGACAGGGCCAGCAGCCCAGGCAGGCACAGCGCAGAAAAAGCCACCGGGTGGCCGCGCGCGCCACGGTGCACCGGCACAGCCACCGCGCACCCGTATAGCGCGCCTACCATGCCGCGCAGGGTTTCCGGCCGCACCAGGGGCAGATCCGCCGGCAGCACCAGCCAGCCGGGTGCAGTGGCCGTGGCCCGCACCGCCGCCGCAATCGAATCCCCCATGCCCGGGTGGCCCGAGTCTTCCAGGTGCCAGGGCAAACCGCTCTCGCGCACGGCAGCCAGCGTGTGCTCCAGCACCGGCACGCCACGCAGCAATGCACTCAGCTTGTGCACGGCCCCACCCGAGGCCGCAAAGCGCTCGCCCCGGCCCGAGGCCAGAACCAGCACCACAGGGGACGGCAACGGGTCCGGGTCTACCACCACCTTCTTCATCATCACGCCAGCTTGAAGGGCAACTCGCGCGGCGTCTTGCCGGTGAGCTGCGCAATGGCGTTGGCGAATGCCGGCGCCAGCGGCGGCAGGCCGGGCTCGCCCATGCCCTTGGGTGGGTCGGCACTGGGCACGATGTGCACGGCCACCTGGGGCATGTCGGTGATGCGCGGCACCGCGAAGTCGCCGAAATTGCTCTGCTCGACCACGCCGTCCTTGAGGGTGATGGCGCCACCGGGCAGGCACATCGACAGACCCATCAGCGCCCCGCCCTGCACCTGGGCCTCCACGCTCTTGGGATTGACCACCAGGTTGCAGTGCACCCCGGCGGTGATGCGGTGCAGCTTGGGCGTGCCGTCCTTGACGGAGGCCTCGACCACATAGGCCACCACGGATTCGAACGACTCGTGCACCGCCACACCCCAGGCGCGGCCGGCGGGCAGCTTCTTCTTGCCGTAACCCGACTGGGCCACCGCCAACTGCAGCGCAGCCTTGTGGCGCGGATGCTTGTCGCCCATCAGGCGCAGGCGGTAGGCCACGGGGTCCTGCTTGGTGGTGCGGGCGACCTCATCGATCAGCGTCTCCATGGCGTAGGCGGTGTGGGTGGAACCCACGCTGCGCCACCACAGCACGGGCACATTGACCTGCGGATGGTGCACCGAGAGCTTCATGGGCACATCATAGGGCTCCTTCATGCCCTCGATGGCCGTGGCGTCGATGCCGTTCTTGACCATGAAGCCCTCGAAGGGCGAGCCCTTGACGATGGACTGGCCCACGATCACGTGGTCCCAGGCGAGGACGTTGCCCTGGGCATCGAAGCCGATTTCCGCGCGGTGCACATGCATGGGGCGATAGTAGCCGCCCTTGATGTCGTCCTCGCGGCTCCACAGCGTGCGCACTGGCGCGGTGAGGCCCGCGCCCCGCGCGGCCTTGGCCACGCCGCAGGCCTCGACCACGTAGTCGCTGGAGGGAATGGCCCGGCGGCCGAAGCCGCCCCCCGCCATCTGCGTGTGGATTTTCAGGTTCTGGGGTTGCAGGCCCAGGGCCTTGGCGGCCGCCACCGCATCCAAGCCCGGCATCTGCGTGCCCATCCACAGCTCGGCCTTGTCGCCATTGAGCAGCACGGTGCAGTTCAGCGGCTCCATGGGCGCGTGCGCCAGGTAGGGGAACACATATTCGGCGCTGATCCTGTGCGGCGCGCCCGCCAGCGGGGCCGTGTCGGCCTGCATGGCGACCAGCCCGGGCTTGGCCGCCAGCTCGCGGTAGCTGGCCAGCAGTGCCGTGGTGTCGGGCCGTTCCACGGCGTCCGTGTTCCATTCCACCTTGAGCGCATCGCGGCCCTGCTTGGCCGCCCAGTAGCCATCGGCGATCACCGCCACGCCTTCGCCACCCCGGTCGGTGGGCACGCGCAGAACGGCCTTCACACCCTTGATGGCCTTGGCGGCCGAGTCGTCCAGCGACTTGAGCTTGGCCGCAAACACCGGCGGGCGCGCCACCACGGCGGTCAGCATGCCGGGCAGGCGCACGTCGATGCCATAGTCCTGCAGCCCGCTGGACTTGGCCTTGGCGTCGAGCCGCCCCGTGGGCTTGCCGATCAGGCGGAACTGCTTGGGGTCCTTCAGGGTGACCTTCTCGGGCACGGGCAGCTTCATGGCGGCCTCGGCCAGTTCGCCATAGCCGAGCTTCTTGCCGCCCGGCCCCACGACGAAGCCGTTCTGCGTGCGCAGGGCCGAGGCGTCCACGCCCCACTGCGCTGCAGCCGCCGACACCAGCATGGCACGGGTACGGGCACCGAGTTCGCGGTACTGGGTGTAGGAGTTCTTGATGGAGTTGGAACCGCCTGTGAGATGCAGGCCCATGGTCGGATCGGCATAGGCCACGTTGGCATCGCCGTGCGTGCTGCGCACCTTGGACCAGTCGGCATCGAGCTCCTCGGCCAGGATCATCGGCAGGCCGGTCTGCACGCCCTGGCCGAAGTCCAGGCGGTTGATGGTGACGGTGACCGTGCCATCGGGCTCGATGCGCACGAAGGCCGACGGTTGCTCGAAGGGCTTGAGGCCGGCAACCGGCGCGGCGGCGCCCTGCGCCACGGCCGCCAGGGGGAATGCGCCCAGCGCAAAGCCCGAGGCCGCCGTCACCTTGAGGAAGGTGCGGCGCGCCAGGCCTTCTGACGAACCGGAGCCGGTGGATTCATCGGTGCCTTGCGCTTTTTCGAGCAGCGCGGCAAGGTGCCGGGGCATGTGGGCCTGTACGGCATGGGAGTCGAAATGCATGGTGTTCTCTCCTTCAGGCCAGCGTGCGGGCGGCGTCGTGGATCGCGGCGCGGATGCGCACATACGTACCACAGCGGCAGACGTTGCCGGCCATGGCGGTGTCGATGTCGGCGTCGCTCGGTTTCTTCTTGCCCTTGAGCAAGGCCGTGGCGCTCATGATCTGGCCGCTCTGGCAGTAGCCGCACTGCGCCACGTCGTGCCTGACCCAGGCGGCATGCACGGCCTTGCCCACCTTGTCGCTGGACGCGATGGCTTCGATGGTGGTGATCTTCTGGCCCGCCGCCGCCGAGATCGGCGTGATGCACGAGCGGATCGGCGCCCCGTTCAGGTGCACGGTGCAGGCGCCGCACAGCGCTGCGCCGCAACCGAACTTGGTGCCGGTCATGCCCAGCGTGTCGCGCAGGGCCCAGAGGATGGGGGTGGATTCATCGGCATCCACTGCCGTTTCTTTGCCGTTGATGTTCAGGGTGGGCATCGTGGGTTCTCCGTGGGGGTATTTTTGAGGGAAAGCAGGCAGACGGTAAAGCGGCGGTATGTCAGGGCGACAGGCCAGCGGCGCCATCGCCGTCGGTCGGGGCGCAGCAGGGGCTGGTGAAATCGCAGCATTTTTAAGAGAATATTGATTCGATTAAAGCGCAAATCGGCGGATCATGCTTTGAGCGCATCCCAGCACAGGCTGAAGGCGGTCTGGTGCAGGGCCTCGTCGTCGGGCAGGACACCGGTACGTATCAAGCCGGCGGTTTCGCGCACCGACCCGATCAGGCTGGCCGTGAGCAGCGGCACCGGCACGGCCTTCAGGATCTCCTGCTGCTGGCCCTCCTGCATCAGCGCGAAGAACCCGGCCATCAGGCGCGTGGAGAACTCGCGGTTGCCCTCGGTGAACCAGGGCGAGTTGTAGTACTGCTCCTGGAACACCACCTCGGCATGCTGGTCCAGCCGGTGGCGCAACAGGTTGCCCCAGATGCGGCGCACGCGGGCACGGTACGGCAAGCCAGGCCCCACGCCGTCCATGATGCGGGCGGCAGTGACGGTCTTGGCGTCCTGGTAGAGCTGGCTGATGAGCTCGTCCTTGGATGGGTAGTAGACATACAGCGTGCTCGTGGCAATGCCCGCGGCGCGCGCGATCTGGGCCATGGTGAGCCCGCTCAGGCCCGTCTGGCCCACCAGGTCGAAGGTGGCCTGCGCAATGGCGCGCTGCTTTTCATCGTCTTTGGGTTTCATCGCCTCGCCAATATAAGCGAATTTTTATTCGGCAACAACCGGCACCGCGCGGCCCATCTGGTGGGGATGCACAATCGTGGCCATGACCACCTCCATCGCCGATCTGCGCAAGAGCTACGAGCGCGCC
Organism: Acidovorax sp.; assembly: GCF_034519795.1. GTDB lineage: Bacteria > Pseudomonadota > Gammaproteobacteria > Burkholderiales > Burkholderiaceae_C > Acidovorax. The sequence continues at coordinate 93,527 of NZ_JAXHOB010000012.1, read as the reverse complement.
GAACTCAACGAAGACGCCTCGCATGCTGCACCCCTGCAGCAGTTTGATCAATGGCTCAAGGAAGCCATTTCCGCCCAGGTGCCCGAGCCCAATGCCATGACCCTGGCCACCGTGGGCGGAGACCTGCGCCCCAGCACGCGCATCGTGCTCATCAAGGGCTACGACGAGCGCGGCATCGTCTGGTTCACCAATTACGAGAGCCGCAAGGGCCGCCAGATCGCGGGCAACCCGTTTGCGGCACTGCAGTTCCACTGGGTGGAGCTCGAGCGCGTGGTGCGCATCGAGGGCATGGTGGAAAAGGTGAGCGACGAGGAAAGCGACGCCTACTTTGCCAGCCGCCCGCTCGACTCGCGCATCGGCGCCTGGGCCAGCCCGCAAAGCCAGGTGATCCCCGGCCGCAGCGTGCTGGTGGCCAACGCCGCCAAGTATGGCGCGCAGTTCCTGCTCAAGCCTCCACGCCCGCCGCACTGGGGCGGCTACCGCCTGAAGCCCGAGCAGTGGGAGTTCTGGCAGGGCCGCAAGAGCCGCCTGCACGACCGGCTGCGCTACCGGCTTGACGGCAGGGACTGGGTGCGCGAACGACTGGCGCCCTAAACCAGAAAACGAGTCACCAAAATGATCACCAACGGCATGGTGATCAGCGCGAGGGCCGTCGACACGGCCACGCTGGCCGTCACCTCGTCCTGCGCCACTTCGTAGCGCTGCGAGAACAGGAACACATTGGCGCCCACCGGAAGCGAGGCGGCCACCACCATCACCGCCAGCGGCATGCCCGACAGGCCCAGGGCCCAGCCCACCGCGGCCATGGCCACCGGGTGCACCAGGCATTTGACCAGCGCAATGCGCATGGCCGCGCGGAAATGTGTGCCCACCTTGGTGAAGGCCAGCGTCACGCCCACCAGCAGCAACGCCACCGGCCCCAGGGCCTGGCCCAGCAGTTCCAGCGGCTTGTCGATGACCAGCGGGATCGGCAGGCCCGTCTGCGCATACAAAAGGCCGGCGATGATGGGCAGGGGAATCGGGTGCACGATGCCGTTGCGCACCGCCATGAGCACCGTGCGCAGCATGGAGCGGCCTTCGTGCCCCGGTGTACCGGCCCGCTCACGCGCCGCAGCCAGCTCGAACACCACGGTGGCAGCGGTGAGCAGGATCAGCGCGTGCAGGGATATCAGCGTGAACAGCGTGACCAGGCCCGCCTCGCCGAACACCAGGCCCACCAGCGGCACGCCGATCATCACGGTGTTGCTGAACATGTTGGCCAGCGCCCGCGCCGCCGCCAGGCTGGTGAAGCCCAGCAGCGCCATGGTGCCGCCGAACACCAGCCCCGCCGCCGCGAAGTAGGCGGCGATGGGGGCAAAGTCCACATCGCCCAGGTGCACCGAACTCATGGTTCTGAATAGCAGCGCTGGGGTGAGCACCATGAACACCAGGTTGGAGAGGTCCTTGACCGACCCCGCCCTGATCCAGCCCCGGTTGCCCGACAAAAAGCCGATGGCAATGAACAGGACGACGGGGATCAGGGAGGCAAAAACGGGGGAGTTCACAGGGCAGCGGCGCGCGGGAGAAGAGCCTGCGAGTGTAGTGCCTGCAAGGGTTTTCCCTCAGTCCAGCCCGTCGAACACGGCGTCATCAGGCCCCACGTGGGATGGCGAGCGCCAGCCGGCATCGCGCATGCTGCGCGCCACCTGGTTCTCCACCCCCATCAGCACCGCGAACAGCGCCATGCGCACAGGGATGCCGTTGTCCGTCTGGCGGAAGATGGCCAGGCGCGGGTCGTGGTTGAGGTCGGTGGAGAGGTCGTTGGCGCCCGGCCGGCCATCGCGCGGCAGCGGGTGCATGAGGATGGTGTCGGGCTTGCACAATGCATCGACCAGCGACTTGCGCACCTGGAACTCGGGCGTGTAGCCCTCGATGGCTTCGCCCACGAAGCGCTCCTTCTGGATGCGCGTGGCATAGACCACGTCGGCACCGCGCAGCCCCTCCTCCAGCGAAGCCGTCTGTTCGATCACATGGCCGTTGCGTGCCACCAGCTCCAGCAGGTAGGGCGGCATTTCCAGCGATGGCGGGGCCACCAGGCTGAACTTGAGCCCCTTGTAGAGTGACAGCAGGCGGATCAGCGAATGCACCGTGCGCCCGTACTTGAGGTCACCCACCATGGCCACATGCGTGCCATCGACCAGCTTGCCCAGGCGCGAGAACTCGCGCTGGATGGTGTAGAGGTCCAGGATGGCCTGGCTCGGGTGTTCGCCCGGCCCGTCGCCCGCATTGATCACGGGGATGTTGGTGGCGCGCGCGAACTCGGCCACCGCCCCTTGCTCGGGGTGGCGCACCACCAGTGCATCGACATAGCCGGCCATCACGCGGCTGGTGTCATAGATCGACTCGCCCTTGGCCATGGACGAGAAAGTGAAGCCCGTGGTGTCGCACACCGTGCCGCCCAGGCGGCAGAACGCTGCGCCAAAGCTCACCCGCGTGCGCGTGCTGGCCTCGAAGAACAGGCTGCCCAGGACAGCGCCCTCCAGCACACGCGACACCTTCTGGCGCCGGGCGATGGGCTGCATCAGGTCGGCGACCTGGAACAGTTCTTCGAGGCTGCCCCGGTCGAACTGAGACACCGAGAGCAGGTGCGGCCGGCCCTCGGCCGCGATGCGCTGGGCCAGGGGCTTGGCTGCAGGCGCCCTGCCCGGCCCGGCCCCCGTGTCGCGTGCCTCGTGTGCCTCGTGTGCCAGGATTTCGGAGACGAACTTTTCCACCATCTCCGGCATGCTGCGCGCCTCGCCCGAGTCGGCGGGCAGCAGCCAGGTGTCCAGCGCCCGCCGGCGCACGCCCAGCCGGTCGGAAAACGCGTCGCGCGTCAGGTTGAGGCGGCGCATCGCGTCGCGCAGGAAATCTTGCTGGCTGTTCATGGATCGAAATTATACGCAATGAGCATTTATTGAAAACGCATTGCGTATATTTCCTCCAAAACGGGTGCGGTGTGGCGGCCATCCTGAACTAAGGTAAACCCAGGCCCCGGCCGCCACCGGAAGAGTAGGATGCAAGCATCTGTTACGGCCACCGGGTGCAGCTTGCGGAGGTGGCAAGACATGTCCACGATAGAGATGCCATGACAAAAACCCTTTCATGTGCAGGACGCGGTCGGCTTGCCCTCGGGATCTGCATGGCCGTCTGCCTGGCACCCAGGGCGCATGCCCAGGCCGATGTCGCCCAGCTGCCGCTGGAGCAGTTGATGCAGATGGAGGTGCGCACCGCGAGCCGCTACCTGCAAAGCGCACTCGAGGCCCCGGCCGCGGTCAGCGTCGTGACCGCCGAGGACATCCGGACCTTCGGCTACCGCAACCTGGCCGAGATTTTGGCCAGCATGCGCGGGCTGTATGTGTCCTACGACCGGTCCTACCACTACCTGGGCATGCGCGGCTTTTCCACACCGGGGGACTACAACACCCGGGTGCTGCTGCTGGTCGATGGCGTGCGGTTCAACGACAACCTGTACGACCAGGCGCCGGTGGGCACGGATTTCCCCATCGACATCGACCTGATCGAGCGCGTGGAATTCGTGCCCGGCCCCAGTGCGGCCGTTTATGGCGCGAATGCCTTTTTCGGCGTCCTCAACATCATCACGCGCGAAGGCCGGCAACCCAAGGGCGCGCAGGTCAGCACCGAACTGGGCAGCCACGGCCACGCCAGGCTGCGCTTCACGCTGGGCACGGTGGACGCGCAGGGCAGTGACTGGCTGGTCTCCGCCTCGCGCTCCACCACCCGGGGCGAGGACCTTTACTTTCCCGCCTACGATACCCCCGCGCAGAACCAGGGCATCGCGCAGGGCCTGGACTACGACCGCAGCAGCAGCTTCTTCGCCAAGATGCGGCGCGGCGGCGTGACCCTGTCCCTGTCGCACGGCGAACGGCTCAAGGGCCTGCCCACGGCGGCCTTTTCGCAGGTGTTCAACGACCGGCGATCCCGCGTGGCCGATTCCAGCACCCGCCTTGCGGCGGAATACGCGGGCCCGTGGAGCCCTTCCCTGCATTTCACGGCAAGGGTCCATGGCGGCCAATACCGGTATGTGGGCGACTATGTCTACGACTACCCGCCCGTCACCGCCAACCGCGATACCGGCCGCGGCCGCTGGGTGGGCTCGGAGCTGCAGTGGGTGAGCACGGCGTTCCAGCGGCACAAGATCTCCTTCGGCGTGGACTACCGGCGCGATCTGGACATCACGCAGCGCAATCTGGACCTGGCGCCCGAAGCGCACTACCTGGACACGAGCAGCAGCGGCGACGTCATGGGCGTCTACCTGCAGGACGAGGTCGCCCTGCGCCCCGACCTGGTGCTGCACGCCGGGTTGCGCTGGGGCAAGCATTCGGACAGCAAGGGAAGCCTGCACCCGCGCCTGGGACTGGTGTACCTGGTGGGGCCTGCCACGGCCCTCAAGCTGCTGTACGGCACGGCATACCGGCCGCCCAACGCCTACGAGCGCGACTACCGCGTGGAAACGCCCGGCGGGGTGGTGGGCACGTCCAGCCTGCGCTCCGAGCGCATCCGCACCACGGAACTGGTGCTGGAGCACGCGCCATCGGGCGCATCGCGCGCACTGCTCACGGTGTTCCAGTCGCGTGTCTCGCACCTGCTGGCGATCGGCGATGCACCGCAGGTCGACCGGCTCATGTTCAGCAACGCCAACAACGTCGGCGTTGACGGCATGGAGGCTGAGTTCGAACAGCGCCTGGGCCCCGATGCCCGGTTGCGACTGGCCTACAGCTGGCAACGGGCGCGCGACGCCCTGACCCGGGAAACCCTGGCCAATTCGCCCCGCCACCTGCTGAAGGCGCAATGGTCCAGCGCCATCGGCAGTGCCGACGCTTCCCCCTCGGGGCGAGGGCGCGTCGGGGTGGAAGCCATCGCCATCGGCGCACGCAGCACCCTGGCCTCGCGCCTGCCGGCCCATGCGGTCGCCAATCTCACCTATTCCACCCGGCTGGTGGGCACGGATGTCTCTTTCGGGGTGTACAACCTGTTCGACAGGCGGTTTGCCGACCCTGCGTCCTTCGAGATCCACGGGGATTCGCTGGCGCAGGACGGCAGAACCTGGCGCCTCAAGCTCACCTACGCGTTCTAGGCCATGCCGCACGTGTACCACCTGCACAAAATCCTCCTCGCGGGGCTGTGCATGCTTGCCTGCTGTCCCTGGAGCGGCGCGCAGGAGAAAATCGGCGAAAACGAGATGAAGGCCGCCTATGTCTTCAACTTCATCCAGTTCGTCGAATGGCCCCAGGGCGATGGCCGCGCCGGCACCGAATGGACCATCTGCGTGTCCCCCTTCAGCCCGCTGAAACGCACCCTGCTGGCACTGGAGGGTCGCCCCGCGCGCAAGGACAACCCCATCCGCATACGCCTCTGGGAGGCGAACGAAATCGACGACTGCCGCGTGCTGGTGCTGCATGGCGCGGACACGGACCGGGCCCTGCGCGCACTGCGCACCGCCCCCGGCAAAACAGCCGTGCTGACCATCGCCGACGATCCGGCGGCCGCCCCGGCGGACATCATGATCACCCTGCACCGGGACGGCGACCGCATCGTCTTCGACATCAATGCCGATGCCATCGGCAAGGCCGGCCTGTCGGTCAGCTCACGCCTGCTGCGCCTGTCCAGGGGGGCCCGGTGAATCCCGACAGCCCGGCCACCGCAGACCCAGGGCAGCTGTCATCGCGCGTGGTGGCGACCGGGCTGCTGGCCACCGGCCTGGCCTTGCTGACCATGGTCCTGGCCCTGACGGCCTTCGACTACTGGAGCAGCCGCCAGGCCATGCTCGCCGACAGCCGGGTGGAGGCGGCCATCGTGGCCGACAACATCTCCACGGCCGTGATGTTCCGCGATGCCCATACGGCGGAAGAGATCCTGGGCGCCCTCAAGGCCTCGCCCATGGTGCTGATGGCTGGCATCTACGATGCACAGGGCGTCCTCTTCGCCTCGTACCAGCGCGATGGCGACCAGGTGGCTCCGGGCACGCTCCCGGGCGGTGGCAACGGGGATTTCGAACACCAGGGCCTGTACCTGCTGGAGATGGCCAAGCCCGTGAAGTTCCGGGGCAAAAGCTCGGGCAGCATCTACCTGCGCAAGTCGATGGGCGAGGTCTACACCCACCTGGTCATCCGCTTCGGCGGCGCACTGCTCATCGCCGGCGGCACCATGGCGCTGGCCACCGCGCTGGTGCTGCGCAGCCGCGCGGCGGTCGGCGAGGCGGAGCGCCGCCTTCAGGTGCTGGCCCACCAGGATGCGGTGACGGGCGTGGGCAACCGGCACTTCTTCAACGAGCGCCTGGCGCATGAAATCGACCGCGCCGCCACGCTGGGCAGCAAGCTGGCACTGGTCTACATCGACCTGGACAATTTCAAGACCTTGAACGACACCTTCGGCCATGCCGCCGGAGACGGCCTGCTGCGCCAGGTGGCACAGCGCCTGCAGTCGGTGGTGCGCGCGGGCGACGACATCTGCCGCATGGGGGGCGACGAGTTTTCCGTCATTCTGCGGCTGGACATGGACGAGGCGGCCCTCGGCAGCTACGCGGAACGCATCATTGCCGTGTTCGAGAAAGGCTTTGTCGAGTCGGACCAGGAGGTGATGGTGACCTGCAGCGCAGGCATCGCCACCTACCCGGGCGACGCGCCGGACCGGGACAGCCTCATCAGCTGCGCCGACACGGCGATGTACCGCGCCAAGGACCTCGGCAAGAACCGCTGCGAGCGCTTCGATGCGTCCATGAACCTCGCCGCCGTGCGCCGGCATGCCATCGAGAAGGCCCTGCGCCAGGTGCTGGAGGACGGACAAGGCCTGGCCCTGCACTACCAGCCGGTGTTTTCGGCCGGGGACCAGAAGATGATCGGTGCCGAGGCGCTCCTGCGCTGGTCGCATGACAGGCTGGGCCATATCCCGCCCCTGGAGGCCGTGATGGTTGCGGAAGAATGCGGCCTGATCGTGCACCTTGGCTACTGGGTGGTGCGCACCGCATGCCGGGACGCTGCGCGATGGCAGGCACAGGGCCGGGCCCCCTTGCGCGTGGCGGTCAACGTCTCGGCACGGCAGCTTAACGACCCGCAGTTCCTGGAACGCGTGATGGACATCCTGCGCGAGGAAGGCCTGCCGGCCCACCTGCTGGAGATCGAGCTCACCGAGACCGTGCTCATGGAGAACATGGACGCCTGCGCCAGCACCCTGCACCGCCTGAGCCAGCTGGGCGTGCACCTGGCCATCGACGACTTCGGCACCGGCTACTCGTCGCTGGCCTACCTGCGGCGCCTGCCGATGAAGCGGCTCAAGATCGACCGCAGCTTCATCCGCGACCTGCCCGAGCAGGAGCACAGCCGCATGATCGTCAAGGCCATCATCGCGCTCTCGCACGGCCTGGGCCTGGCGGTCACGGCCGAAGGCGTGGAGACCCAGGCGCAGATCGACTACCTAGTGGACGCCGGCTGCGATGTGCTGCAGGGCTTTGCGTTTGCGCGGCCCATGCCGGTGGAGCAGTTCGAGGCGATGCAGGCAGCGCGGTAGATGCGTGCCCCGCCCCTTTCAGCAAGGCTCCGAAAGAGGCATCCAGTGCCTTTGCGCGAGAATGCGAAAAGCGACAAAAAGCCATGCGAAAAAACACCGGAGATCCGCCAAAAGACCCACTGTACCGCCGTGTGAACACGACGGCGCGCGGTGTTCACCACCTCTTCGGCGGGGACTACCGGCATGGGCGCAACGCCAGGGAGCCAGGCGAGCGCCACGGGCTGGCACCATCACCGCAACGCCTGTCGATGCATGGCAAGGTGCGCCGAGGGTTGGACTACACGCCACTGTTCAGGTTTCTGCTGTCCAGGGTCGGTATGCCGTGGAACGATGTCCATCGCGAAGCCGTTTCGCGGCTGGACCAGCACGCGCCAATCTACTGGATGGTGGCATTGGAAGCACACCAGCGCCAGGAGTACGTGCGCCTGGGCGAAGCCAGCTATTTCAGCGGCCTGTATGTCGATGAGAAAGGCATCCTGCAGATTGTCAATCCGGCACTGGGCCCGTCCAGCCTCGCTCCGCATTGCCGCTGCTGCACCCACACGTTCAACGGCATTCCTTTCACCCAGCGCGTCGTGGGTTGAGCTCCATCCAAGTGACCACCGGATTCAGGCAATCGCCGGATAGCTCCCCGTGCCCTCGGGCCAGGCCGTCAGCACCTCGAAACCATCGGCCGTCACGGCCACCATGTGCTCCCACTGGGCCGACAGGGAGTGGTCGCGTGTGACCACGGTCCAGCCGTCGGGCAGTTCGCGGGTTTCGCGCTTGCCGACGTTGATCATCGGCTCGATGGTGAAGACCATGCCCTCTTCCAGGGTGATGCCCTGGCCGCGCTGGCCGTAGTGCAACACCTGCAGGTCCTCGTGGTAGATCTGCCCGATGCCGTGGCCGCAGTAGTCGCGCACCACGCTGAAGCGCTCGCGCTCGGCCACGCTCTGGATGGCATGGCCCACGTCCCCCAGCGTGGCGCCGGGGCGCACCTGGCGGATGCCGGCACACATGGCCTCGTAGGTGGTCTCCACCAGGCGCCGCGCCAGGCGGTTGGGCTCACCCACGTAGTACATGCGGCTGGTGTCGCCGAACCAGCCGTCCTTGAGAACGGCCACGTCGATGTTGATGATGTCGCCCTTCTTGAGCACCTTGTCGGCCGCAGGCACGCCATGGCAGACGACATGGTTGACGGAGGTGCACACCGTCTTGGTGAAGCCGTGGTAGCCGATGTTGGCCGGTATGGCCTGCAGCTCGTTCACGATGAATTCGCGGCAGCGCTCGTCCAGCGCCTCGGTGGAGACGCCGGGCTGTACATAGGGGCCAATCATCTGCAGCACCCGGGCCGCCAACTGGGCGGCAATGCGCGACTGGGCGATCTCGGCGGGCGTCTTGATGATCACCTGGGGGTGCCTGGCTCCCATCACTGCACCCGCCTGACCTGAACGCTGGGCTTGCTGCCACCGTCGGCAGATGGCAGGGCCTGCGCCAGCACGGCCAGATCGAATCCGCCCGCCTGCTCGGCGCGGATCAGCATCTGGCAGATCTGGCTGTGGCTGAGCTCGGGGTGCAGCTCGGCAAGCATGCCCACGCGCATCCAGTGCTCGGCCTGGGAATTGATGGAACGAGACAGCGCATTGCTGGCAATGCGCAGGTTCTCATGCATTTGGTCGGAAATTTTGACGATACCCATGGGCTGAATTATACGAAACATATACGTTTCGTGTAAACCCATGGAACTTCGGGCCGGCCCTGCGGCCGGCCCTGGCATCAGAACGCGACCTTGACCCCCAGCGTCAGGTTGCGGCCCATGAGCGGCGCTGCGTTCTTGATGAACGAGGTGTGGGCGTAGGCCAGGCGGTCCGTCAGGTTGTTGGCCTTGAGGTACACCTGCCAGGGCGTCTCGCCGTTGTACTTGCCGCTGTAGCTCACGCCCAGGTTGAGCATGCCGTAGCCGGGCGTGGCCGACTCGAACTCGGCCACGCGGTTCTGGCGTGCCACCTGCACCCATTCGACCTGGCCGTCCCAGGCGTTCCAGTTGGCATCCATGCGCACCCCGGCGCGCGTGGCGGGAATGCGCGGCAGCAGGCCGCCACCGGCCAGGCGCGCGCGCACCGTGTCGCCGAACAAAGTGACGCCCAGGTTGCGCGTGATGCGCTGGCGCACCTGGCCCTCGATGCCGGTGAAGGTGGCGTCGGCCTGGGCGTACTGCAGCAGTTGCAGGCCATCCACTTCGTCGAGCGTGCGCCCGTAGATGTAGTTGCTGATGCGGTTGCGGAACACGCTCACGCCGAAAGTGGTGTCGCCGCTGGTCTTGCGCAGGCTCAGGTCGATGTTCTGCGAGGTTTCGGAGCGCAGGTCGGCGTTGCCACGCTCGTAGGTGCTGGTGGCCATGTGCAGGCCGTTGGCGTAGAGCTCTTCGGCCGATGGCGCGCGGCTGGCGCGGGTCAGCGAGGTGCCCAGCTGGTAGCCCGGGGTGAACTGCCACACGGCGCCCAGCGATGCCGAGGTGCCGTTGTGGCTGCGCTCGATGCCCGAGGTCTGGGCCTCGGCCGTCTGGCGGTCGTGGCGCAGCGCACCTTCGAAGCGCCAGTCGCCCAGGCGGTACTCCTCGAGCACGAACAGGCCGGTCTTGCGCGTGGTGGTGGGCTGCACATAGGCCTCTTCCCCGTCGGCGCTGAACTTGCGCTCTGAGGTCTGCAGGCCGAACACGCCCTTGAAGCCGGCAATCGGCTCGTGCTGCAGCTCGACGCGCGTGTCATAGGCCTTGTTCTTGAAGGTGGTGCTGATGGCGCCATCCTCCACCTCATCGTGCACGTAGTCCGTCACGCCGGCACGCAGGCGCAGGGCCGAGAAACCAGCAAACGGGTTGCGCAGCTCGCCGCGCACATCGAAGCGCTCGCTGCGCAGGTCCACCACCGGCACGTCGCCGGCCTCGGCGCCATGGTCGTGGTCGTGCCCGTCCTCTTCGCCATGCTCGCCGCAGTGCAGGTGGTTGCCGTGGGTGTGGCAGCCTTCGAAGCTGTGGTTGTGGCCCGGCAGGCCATAGCGCGCCGTCTGGCGGGTGTAGGCGGCGCCCAGGTAGCCACGGTCGCCCACCCAGGACAGGCCCACGCTGCCGGTGTCGGTGCGGTTGAAGCTGCCCAGCACCTTCCTGGCCGGTTCGCCATTCGGCGCCCAGCCCTTGCCCACGCGGTAGTCGCCGGCATCGCGCGAGACGCCTTCCACATGCATCGCGAGGTTGCCGGCGCCGCCGGTCAGTGAGAAGGCCCCTGCCCCCTCGCGTGCGCCGGTGTTGGCGCGCAGCTCGGCACTCCCTTCGTAGCCCTTCTGCGGAATGGCCGTGGGGATCTTGCCGTCGAGCACGTTGACCACGCCGCCCACGGCGCCGTTGCCATGCACCAGGGCCGAGGGGCCGCGCAGCACTTCGATCTGCGTGGCCAGCAGGGGCTCGGACACCACGGCATGGTCGGGGCTGATGGTCGAGGCATCGTGCAGTTCGGCACCATCCGACAGCACCTTCACGCGCGGGCCGTCCATGCCGCGGATGATGGGGCGGCTCGCGCCCGCGCCGAAGTGGCTGCTGGTGATGCCGGGCTCGCTGTTGAGCGTCTCGCCCAGGGTGGCCTCGCGGCGGCGCACGAGTTCGTCGCCCTCGAGCACGCTCACGGGCGTGGTCATTTCGCTGGCGCCCAGCTGCAGGCCGCTGGCGGACACCGTGACGGAGGGCAGGCTGGGCGCATCGGGGGCGGCAGGTGCCGCCGTCTGGGCAAAAGTGCCACCGGCCGAGATCGCCAGCATGGCGGCCAGGGCCACAGGATGCAAGGTGGGGTGCAGGGCGGGACGGCGGGGGGTGGCGTGGCGTTGTGGTGTCGTCATGGTGTTCATTGGCAAAGGCCGGGCGCGGGTGCGCGCATTCATGCTGCTGGGCAGGCATGGAGAAAAAGGGAAGCACGGCTGCGCGGCCTGGATTGCAGGCCGCTGCCGTCAGGGGGTCATGGGGAATGGGGGCGCAATGCACCCGCCAGTCCCTGCGCAGTACGCCAAGGACAGCAAGGCGGGGTCTTCAGCCCAGCAAGGCAGGCGGTCCGCGCGCCTGGAACAGCGCGACATGGCGCGCCAGCACGCGCTCGGCGTGCACAGCCACCGGCGCAAGGGCCGGTGATCGGGGCAGCAGCACCGGGGCGGTGCCGTGCAAGGCATCGCCCAGCGCCAACTGGTCGAGCAAGAGGCAGTCCACCCGGCTGTGGCTTGCCAGGAAGCCGCCGAGCAAGTCCGGTGCATGGGCGGAGGCATGCTCCACCACGGCCGGCGTGCCATGGCCGGCATGGATCTGGGCCAGCGGCTGCGCGTGCGCAACCTGGTGCAGCCGCCCGAGCGTGGGCACCCAGGCCAGGGCCAGCACCAGCCACACCAGCGCCGCATGGGCCACCCACGCGCGCGCACCCCGCCGGGGGCGGGGGGCAACTGCCGCAAGGGCAGTCGGCTGGGTGCGCAGGGGGGTCACGGGGAGGATTGTCTTGTTACTTCACCGGCACGGCTTCGACCACGCGGTAGTACAGGCCGTAGGGGTCGTTCTGCAGCACGGTGAACCGGCCCTCGACCACCACGGGCTCGAGCGAGTAGCGCACGGGTGTCTTGGCCTTCACTTCGACCATGCTTTCGGGCCCGCCGGGAATGCAGAACGAGCAGGTCAGCGGCACGGAGGTGAGCAGAAAGTGCGTCTGCGTGGCCTTGGCATCGAGCGGCATCATGAAGCCCTGGATGCGCTGCACCGTCTTGTCCATGCCCTGCTGCTGGGCGTTGAACACGGGCAGGATGCCGTCCTTGGTGGTCTTCTTGGTCAGGTCGCTGAGTACCGACCATGGCACCACGTCGTTGCGCTGGGGCAGCGGCGCGATGGGGCTGTTGGGGCTGTGGTAGCCCGCGCCCGAGCCCGTCGGCGCCGTGCCCGGCATGGGCGAACTGAGCACCGGCGTGTTGTAGGGCGCGCCGGCCGTGGCCGCAGGCTTGCTTTCGGCATGGGCGCTGCCCACCCCCGCCAGGGCGCAGGCCAGCACCAGCGCGGCAGAGCGCGCTGGCAGGGAACGGGGCAATGGAGGGTGGTGCATGCAGAAGTCCTTGTTAACGGGGCCGGTGGTATTTTCTTACAGTTGTGCAGGCGTCGTGTGCAATGGGTCAATGCGCATGGCGCATGCCGCAGAACTTGCCGATACCAAGACCCTTGCAGGCCACCTGGAGTTCCTTCTGGCACTGGTCGTGGCCCTTGCCCGACTCCAGGCACTTGGCTGCAGCCTCGTGCGCGGCGGCCATGGCACGGTGGCGCTGGATGTCGGCCTTGGTTTCCTGGTCGGAGTGCGCGCCCTGGGCGTGTGCCAGGGCGCCTGCCAGCAGCAAGGGGGCCAGGGCCAGGGCGGTGAGCAGTTTTTTCATGACGATCCTTTCGGGAGCAGTTGGTAATCAGGGTTGGCTGAGCAGGTCGGCCACTTCGGTGCGGTAGGCCTGCATGGCGGGCAGCAGCGCAGCAAAGGCGGCCACGACCACGGCGATCAGCGGCACACCCGCCTCGGCGGGCAGCCACACCAGGCCGCTCACGGGCAACAGGCCCTGGGCCTGCAGCACCCAGCCGAGCACCTGGGCCAGGCCATGGCCCAGCAGCAGGCCCAGGGCCGAGGCCAGGACGGCCAGCCACAGGGCCTCGCACAGCACCAGGCCCGCCACGCGGCCCGGCGGCGCGCCCAGCATGCGCAGCATGGCCAGGTCGGTGCGGCGCTCGCGCACGGCATTCCACAGGGCGATGAACACGCTGAGCGCGGCCACGGCCAGCAGCACGCCGCCAAAGGCGCGCAGCACATCGGCCCCCACGCCCAGCAGGCGCAGCAGGCGCGTGACCTCGATGGCCGGGGCCGCTGCTTGCATCGACGTGTCGGCATTGATCTGGCGCGGCAGCGTGACGGCGGCCATGGGCGTGCGGTAGCGCAGCAGGGCCACGGTCACCTCGCGCTCCTCCTTGAGCACCGCCAGGTCCTCGGGCTCGGTGGCGGTGGCCGTCTCGTGCACCATCCAGACGGATTCGGTGGAGGTCAGGATGAGCCGGTCGAGCACGCAGCCGCAGGCGGCCAGCACGCCGGCCACGCGGTACGGGTGCTCGCCATGGGCATGCCCTCCCCCGCCCAGGCCATGGCTGCCGATGAAGGTGGCACCGACCAGCGGCGCGCCGGCATGCGCTCCGCCCACGATGCCGCGTGCCACCGTGGCGCCCAGCACCGCATCCATGGGCTGCTGCCAGGGCTGGCCTTGCGCAACGGTGGCGCCATACAGCGCCAGGTAGTCCGGCGTGGTGCCCACGATGCGAAAGCCCTGGTAGCTGTCGCCCAGGCTCAGCGGGATCACCTGGGCCACCAGCGGGTTCTTCTGCAGGGCCTGCACTTCCTGCAGCGGGATGTTGCCCGTGGGCACATCGATATGGAACACCCCGGCCAGGATGAGCTGCAGCGGGCTGCCCTTGGCGCCCACCACCAGGTCGATGCCGTCCAGGTCGCGCTCGAAGGCCCGGTCGAGCTGCGTGGCCACCAGCAGCACCAGGGTGATGGCGGCCAGGCCGAGCGTGAGCACCAGCAGGTTGAGCACGGCGGCCAGCGGGCGCGCCCAGAGATAGCGCCAGGAAAGCGAAAGAAGTTTGGCCATGGAATCAGGAGACGCGCATGGCGTTGAGATCGAGTTGCTGCAGGCCCGGCACGGCGGCCAGGGCCTGTACCACGCGCTGGTCGTGCGTGGCGATCACCAGGCTGGCGTCGCACGTTGCGGCGCTGCTCTGCAGCAGGGCCAGGGCATCGGCCGCGGCCTCGTCATCGAGGCTGGCGGTGGGCTCGTCGGCCAGCAGGATCTGCGGCTGCAGCAGCACGGCGCGGGCCAGCGCCACGCGCTGCGCCTGCCCGCCCGAGAGCTGGTGCGGGCGGCGCGCGGCCAGCTCGGCCACGCCCACCTGGGCCAGTGCGCGGTTGATGGCCGCATCGTCGCGCGGCAGGCCGGCCGCAAAGTACACCAGGGCCAGGTTGTCGGACACGGTGAGCGCGCTGCTCAGGTGCAGCTTCTGCGGCAAAAAGCCGACGCTGCGCGCGCGCCAGGCATCGATCTCGGCGCCGCGCTGTGTGCCCAACTGGGTACTGGCCACGAACAGGTCGCCGCCCGCAGGCGAGCGCAACCCGGCCATGAGGGCCAGCCAGGTCGACTTGCCCGTGCCCGAGCGCCCGCGCAGCAGCAAGGTGCCGCCCTGGCGCAGGTCCACATCGGGAAAGCGCAGTGCTTCGCTGCCTGCGGCATAGGCGTACGAAAGGCCCCGTGTGCGGATCATGCGGCGGCCCCCTCGGCCGGGTGCGCGCACCCGGCGCAACGGCCGCGCACGGCAATGTCCACCGCCAGGCTTTCGTGTCCGGCCGTGGCCAGCGCCTGCAGCACCTGCTTCAAGGCGCTTTGCACGCGCGCCGAGCCTTGCGCCAGGCGAAACTGGCGGTGGCAGTCGCCGCACTCGAAGCGGGGAGCTGTGCCCTCCCCGCCCTGCGGCGCCAGCGCAAAGCGCGTGACGCGGGCGGCATCCACCTGCCGCTGCAGCAGGCCGGCGGTGGCAAAGCGGTCGAGCATGCGGTAGACGGTGACCTTGTTGACCGGCGCACCGGCTGCCGCCAGGGCGGCTTCCACCTCGGCTTCGGACAGCGCGGCATCGGGCCGCGCCTCGAACAGCTGTGCCAGCGCCCGCGTGGCGCGCGTGGCCCGCATGCCGGCTGGCAGGGTCCAGGCGCTGTGCGTGGCGGCGGCAGAAGAAAGAGGGGGATGAATCGTGGGCATGAAGGGAGTGGCTGACCGGCGCTGGCCTGGTAACGCAATCGACTTGCATTATGCATGCTGCACACCGGTTGCCGGCCATTTCCGGACGAAGCCGCCGGTCAAGACCAGAGCCGATAGAACCAGTAGCTGTCGTCCGTGTCCACGCCGCGCGCCAGTTCGCCCGGGCTGTGCCCGGTGACGCGCTGCGTCTCGCGGCACAAATGCGACTGGTCCGCATAGCCTGCGCCAGAGGCCACGTCCTGCCAGCGCGGCACCTGGCCGCTGTGCTCGCTGTCGGTGCGTGCCTGCAGCAAGGTCGATTCGGCGCGCGACAGCCAGGCCAGGCGGCGCACGGGTTGGCCTGCCCAGGCGCGGGCGTGGCGCTCCAGGCTGCGCAGGCTGCCGCCCAGCCCGCTGGCCGCTGCATGGGCCTGCAGCGCGCGCATCCAGCTGGCGCCAGGGGCACCGTCGGCACCATCGGCAACCTGCGCGCCATCGCCGCTGCGCCAATGGGTGGCCACCATGTCTTCGATCAGTGCCATCCGGGCGGCATCATCCTGCGCCTGCCTCACGGCATCGCACAGCGCACGCCATGGCGCCGGCAGCACCTCCTGGGCGGGCAGCAGGCCATCCACCAGTGCGCTGATGGGCAGGCCGGTGAGCTGGTGGAAGGCATGGGGCTGGAACACCACCCCGAAGGTGCGCACCGGCCCGGGATTGCGCGTGGCCCAGGGGCGGGTCTGCGGTCCCAGCAGCAGCGTGGAGGCCAGGGGCTGGGGTGCACCGCCTTCGGGATCGATGCGCTCGGAGCTGCCCTGTAGAAACCAGGCCACGCCGCAGTAGACCGATGCCGGGTAGCGGTTCAGACGCGGTGCCTCCTGCAGGGGCTTGCCGCCCGTGGTGTCCTTGATGAGGTAGGCACGGATACAACCTGCCAGCGCAACAGGCGGCAGGGCGACGGTGGCAAAAGGGAGCGGGAATCGCAGGCGCACGCCTCGCATCGTAAACGGGTTCGCCAGGCAAGCGCCCGGGGTGCCCATGGCGAAATCGTTCAAGACGGCCGGGCGCGGGCCTTTCAGAATCGCCTCCATGGCCCACAACCCACCTCCCCTCTCTTCTGCCCTGCAACCCCTTCTGGCCTCGGCCCGGCCCAGCCGCACGGCCTTGCTGTGCGGCATTGCCCGCGCCCGGCACCAGTTGCTGGACGGGGGTGAAGTGTTCGCCGACCCCCTGGCCCTCGACATCCTGGGCCCCGAACTGGGCGTCGCGGTGCGCCAATGGGCCATCGACCATGGCCCCGGAGGGCACCTGAGCGACCGGGGCAGCTTTTCCGAAGCCATGCGCGGCGCCCTGGCCGCCCGCAGCCGCATCGCCGAAGACACCCTGCGCGAGGCGGTGGCCGCCGGGGCCACGCAGTACGTGGTGCTGGGCGCGGGCCTGGACACGTTCGCCTTGCGCAGGGGCTGGCCCAAGGGGCTTGCCCGGGTGTTCGAGGTCGACCACCCGGCCACCCAGGCCTGGAAGCAGCAGTTGGCCGCCTGCGCCGGCCTGTGGATGAGGCCAGGCGCGACCCATGTGCCGGTGGACTTCGAGCGCCAGGACTTCATGCAATATCTGATAGCCCAGGGTCTGGACCCGCACGAACGCACCGTGTTTGCCTGGCTGGGCGTCAGCATGTACCTGGCCCCCTCGGCCGTACGGGCCACGCTGGAACGCATCGGGACGCAGATGGCGCCGGGCAGCGTGCTGGTTTTCGACTATGTGCGGCGCCCTGCCCCGAAGGAGCTGGGCCGGCGGCTGGCCCTGGGCCTGATGGCGCGCCGCTTTCGCCGCATGGGCGAGCCCTGGAACTGCCTCCTGGATGACACTGAACTGCAGGCCATGCTCGCGGACTGCGGCTTTGCGCGCCCGGAAATCATCAGTGCGCAGGACATCCTGCGCACCCTGCTGTCGAGCCGCCCCGCCTCCCGGCTGCAACGGGCCATGGGTGGGCTGCTGGGCGGCGTGGTGCGCGTGCGGGTAGCGCCCGGGGCGGGTACCGTCAGTCCTCCTTGAGGTACTTGCGGAAGGTCTTGCGGAACTTGTCCACCTTGGGGCCCACCACAAAGGCACAGTAGCCCTGGCCCGGGTGCTTGGCGAAGTAGTCCTGGTGGTAGTCCTCGGCCGTGCTGTAGTTGGCCAGGGGCTTCACTTCGGTGGTGATGGGCGCGCCGAACAGCTTGTCCTGCGACATCTGGCGCACCATGGCGTTGGCCAATTCGCCGTGGGCCGGGTCTTCGTAGTAGATACCGCTGCGGTACTGGGTGCCCACGTCGTTGCCCTGGCGGTTGAGCGTGGTCGGGTCGTGGGTGTGAAAGAAGATCTCCAGGATCTCTTCGAGGCTGATCTCGTCGGCATCGAAGGTCAGGCGCACCACTTCGGCATGCCCGGTGTCGCCCTGGCAGATCTGCTCGTAGGTGGGCTGGATGGTCTGGCCATTGGTGTAGCCGCTTTCCACGTCGGTGATGCCGCGCACGCGGTCGAACACCGCCTCGGTGCACCAGAAGCAACCGCCGCCCAGGGTGATGGTTTGCAGTTTGTCTGCCATGTGTTCTCCATGCAAGGAAGGATTTCCATGGGATGGTAAGCGGCCTCGGGTGCCGCAG
Source organism: Acidovorax sp. (assembly GCF_034519795.1). GTDB lineage: Bacteria > Pseudomonadota > Gammaproteobacteria > Burkholderiales > Burkholderiaceae_C > Acidovorax. Next base: position 75,525 of record NZ_JAXHOB010000012.1, on the reverse strand, counting down.
TGCCGGCGGGGCTATTCGTACTTCCTGCCCTGCTCCATCAACTCGGGTGTCCCGATCAGCGCATTGAGCCCGTCGAAGTCCAGCATGCGCTCCTTGAACGGCGCCGTGGTCTGGTGCGTGTGCAGGCTGGCGTAATAGCCCTGCAGGGTGTGGGCGACGGCCCGCGCCGTGCCGCCCGGGAAGATGGCGATGCGAAAACCGCGCTGCCCCAGCTCCTGCGCGCTTTGCACCGGGGTCTTGCCGCCTTCGACCATGTTGGCCAGCAGCGGGATGCGGTGGGCAAAGCGCTGGCAGGCGGCGTCCATCTGCTCAGGCGTGCGCAGGGCTTCGATGAAGAGCGCGTCCACACCGCATTCGAGGTACTGCTCGGCGCGGTCGAAGGCCGCCTCGGTGCCCTCCACAGCCAAGGCATCGGTGCGTGCCAGCACCAAGGTGTGGGAATGGTGGCGCGCGTCGAGCGCGGCGCGCAGTTTGCCCACCATTTCGGCGGCAGGCACCACGCTCTTGCCGTCCAGGTGGCCGCAGCGCTTGGGAAAGCCCTGGTCCTCGATCTGCACCATGGCGGCGCCGGCTCGCTCGAAGCCGCGCACGGTGCGCTGCACATTCAGGGCGTTGCCGAAGCCGGTGTCGGCATCGACGATGACCGGCGCTCGCACCCGCTCGGTGATGCGCGCCAGCGTGTCCTCCACCTCGGTGTAGGTGGTCAGGCCCACGTCGGAACGGCCCAGCCGCGTGTAGGCGATGGAGGCGCCCGAGAGGTACAGCGCCTCGAAGCCGGCCTGCTCGGCCACCAGGGCGCTCAGTGCGTCGTAGACGCCGGGGGCCAGAAGGATCTGCGGCTGCTGCAGCCGTTCATGCAGGGATATCGTGCTCATGCGGTGGTGCTCTTGGTGGGTTCCAGCAGGTGGGCGGCGGTGTGGGCCGCGATGTAGCCACCGGCCACCGCGCTCAGCAGGCCATTGCCCGAGAGGTAGCCCCAGACGGCATCGCCCGAGACGCCGCGCGCCGCGCCGCCGGCTGCCAGCAGGTTGGGAAACGGGCAGCCTGTGGTGTCGATTACCCGGCATTGCGCGTCGATATCGAGACCGCCCTGGGTATGGAACAGCGCGCCCGTGACCTTCACGGCGCAGAACGGTGCCTGCAGCGGCCGGGCGTCCGGACGCGGGTACGGGCCCTGCCCCCCGATGGTGGCCGCCAGAGCGGCCTCATCACAGCCGATCACGGCCGCGAGGGCCTGCACGCTGTCGCAATGCTTCACGGCGCCCGCAGCCTCGGCATCCACGAAGTCCGGAAAGCCGCGCGCCAGCGCCAGGAGGGGCGCGTCGAACACATTCCAGGCCACGCCACCCGGTTGCGCCAGCACATGCACCGAGGCCTCCGAGTAGCCCTGCGTCTCGTCGTGGAAGCGCCGGCCCAGCGCGTTGACCTGCAGGCCCCCCTCCATCATCAGCGCCCAGGAGATCAGTGCACCCTGCGGGATGGCCCAGGAGCCATGGCCCTGGTAGCCGCCCAGGTCCGCCAGGCGCGCGCCGAGCGCACGGCCCCAGGCGATGGCGCTGCCATCGTTGCCCGTGTGGCCGGCGAACAGGGCATCGCGCATCTCGGGCAGCAGCTCGCGCACCATGGCGGCATTGCCGCCAAAGCCGTTGCAGGCCAGGAGGACCGCATCGCACGACAGGTGCTCCAGCGTGCCATCCGGCCGCTCGTAGCCCACGCCGATCACCAGGCCGGTGTCGTCGGCCCACAGCTCGCGCACAGTGGCATCGGTCACCAGGGGGATATCGGCCGCCGCAGCGGCGTTGGCCAGGCGGCCCATCAGGCCCACCCCGGTCTTCTCGGGCACGGCATGCATGCGGCGCAGGCTGTGGCCGGGGTACAGAAAGCCGTCGAGCACCTGCCACTGCAGTCCATGGCGCTCTTGCAGCGCATCGAGCGCAGGGCCGATGGCCCGGGCATAGGCCTGCACCAGTTGCGGTGCCGCCCTGCCCTTGGCCTTGGCGCTGATGTCGGCGGCAAAGCGCTCGGGGCTGTCGCCAATGCCCAGTTCCTTCTGCACCCGCGTGGCCGGTGCCGGGATGAAGCCCGAGGACAGGGCCGAGGAGCCCGTGGGCGTGGCATCGCGCTCCAGCACGGCGCATTCGATACCCAGGTCGTGCAGCACCAGCGCGGCCGTCAGGCCGCAGGCGCCGCCGCCCACGATGGCCACGGGCACATGGTTGCCCTGCGCGGCCGCAGGCATCCGGTCGGCGCGGCGAATGGTCGGCACCGTGCCCGTCATGGCGTGCCAGCCGCCAGCGCAGCCATGAAATCGGCGCAGTTCAGCACCTTGGCCACGGTGGCCATGTCGGCCAGCGCGGTGTCGTGCACGTCCTGGCGGAAGGCGGCGCAGCCGTCCGACAGCACCAGGGTGCGGTAGTCGCGCATGTGGGCATCGCGCACCGTGCTGGCCACGCCGCCGTTGGTGACGATGCCGCACACGGCCACGGTGTCGATGCCCGCGCGGCGCAGCACCCAGTCGAGCTGGGTGTTGAAAAAAGCCGAGTAGGCCACCTTGCACACCGAGACATCCACCCAGGGGGCGATCTCGGGCACATGGGCCTGGCCACGGCTGCCGGGCGCGAAGTCGCCGCGCCGCAGAAAGGGCCGCAGCGCCTGGAGGTGCGGCGAGACCATGGGCTCGCCCTGGGCGTCGGGCCACAGCGTGAACTGGCTGCCCGCGACCAGGCCGCCGCCGGCCTTGACGGAGGTGGCCACCTGCGCAACCCGCGCCGGCAAGGCCTGCGCCGCAGGGCTGACCGCGCCGCCGCGCGCATAGGCACCGTCGGGCGCCAGGAAGTCGTTCTGCAGGTCGACCACGACCAGCGCCACGCGCCGCGGACTGAGGGGCGTGGCGGCCGTCATGCTGCGCGCACCAGGAGGTTGCCCAGCGTGTCCACCGTGGCATGGAAGCCCGGCTCCAGCCACACCGTGGTGTCGGGCTGTTCCAAAATGGCCGGGCCGTCGATGCGGGCGCCCACCGGCAGGTCCAGCCGCGCATGGCGCGCTGCATCCCACCACTGGCCGGCGTGGAACACCCGCTGCACGCCCAGGGAGGGGTTCAGCGTGGCCGATTGCGGGGCCAGCACCGTGAGGTCGAACTTGGGGCGCACACCCACGCGGGCATAGCGCAGGTTCATCACCCGCACCGCGATGCCGTCGAGCACGCGGCCGAAGGCGGCGCGGTAGGCAGCCTCGAACGCCGCCTGGATACCCTCGCGGGTGAGTGCCTCCGCTGCGAGCGGCACCTGCACGGTGTGCGTCTGCCCGGCATAGAGCATGTCCAGCGCAATGACCTCCTGCACCTGCACGAACTGCACACCCGCCGAGTCCAGCCGCTGCTGGCAGGCAGCCGACAGGGCCTGCACGCGCTGGCGCAAGTCGGCCACGTCCAGGTCGGCCAGGGGCTTGTTCAGGGTCTGCACTGCGTCATGGCGCATGTCGGCCATCACACAGCCCAGGGCGGATGTAACACCGGGATAGCGCGGTACGATGCCCGTGCCCACGCCCACCTCGCGCATCATGGCGCAGACATGCAGCGCGCCGCCACCGCCGAACGGCATGTAGGCGAACCGGCGCGGATCATGCCCGCGCTCGATGGACACCACGCGCACGGCGCCGGCCATCTTGGCATTGGCCACGGTGAGGATGGCCTCGGCCGCCGCCATCACATCCAGGCCCAGGGGCTGGGCCACATGGACTTCAATGGCCTCGCGCGACTTGCCCGCGTCCATGGCAGCCAGCAGGCCGCCGCCCAGGGGCCGGTCGGCCGCGATGCGGCCCAGCAGCACGTTCGCATCCGTCACCGTGGGCCGGGTGTTGCCGCGCCCGTAGCAGGCGGGGCCCGGCACGCTGCCGGCCGACTCGGGACCCACCTGCAGCATGCCGCTGGCGTCCACCGAGGCGATGGAGCCGCCGCCCGCGCCGATGGTCTCGATCTGGATCATGGGCGAGCGCACCACCATGCCGAACTCAATGGCGGTCTGCGCCGCCAAGGCCGCCTCGCCGCCAGCGACCAGCGACACGTCGAACGAAGTGCCCCCCATGTCGCCCGTGATGGCATCCGGGAAGCCTGCCGCCCGCGCGATGGCCGCACAGGCGATCACCCCGGCCGCCGGGCCCGACAGCGCCGTGCGCACCGGCACGTCGCAGGCCGTCTGGCGCGACATCACGCCGCCATTGCTTTGCACGATGAGCAGTTCGCCTGCGAAACCCTGGCCGCGCAGGTCACCCTCCAGCCGCTCCAGGTAGCTGCCCACCACCGGCTGCAGCGCGGCATTGAGCGTGGCGGTCGAGCAGCGCTCGAACTCGCGGATCTCGGGCAGCACCTCGCTGGCGGCCGTCACATGCGGGTTGGGCCAGAGGCTGCGCACGGCGGCCACGGCTGCCTGCTCGTTGGCCGGGTTGGCATAGGTGTTGATGAAGAACACGCAGACGGCCTCGCAGCCGGCATCGAGCAATGCCTGGGCCTGCGCCTTGACCTGGCCCAGGTCTACAGGCGTGTGCACCGTGCCATCGGCCAGCACGCGCTCGTCCACCTCCAGGCGCAGGTCGCGCGGCACGATGGGCTCGAAGCTGCCGCGCAGGCCCCAGGTCTGCGGGCGGTCACGACGGCGCATCTCCAGCACGTCGCGAAAGCCGCGCGTGGTGATGATGCCGGTGCGCGCCACCTTGCGCTCCAGCAGCGCATTGGTGCCCACCGTCGTGCCATGCACGATGGTGGCGATGGCCGCCGCCGAATCCGCCACGCGGGCCACCCCGTTCATGAAGCCGCGCGCCTCCTCGCCCCTTGTGGAGGGCACCTTGACGATGCGCGCACTGCCATCGGTCTCGTCCAGCACGAACAGATCAGTGAAGGTGCCACCCACGTCCACCCCCACCACGAAGGAAGCCTTGCCGCTCATGCTGCGCCTTTCACTGCTGCTGCGCTGTTGTCCGCCACCACATAACCCATCGCCTCGTCGCTCCGGCGCGCTGCGGCTGACCGTGCCGCCGGCACGCCGTAGCCCCCGCCACCGGGTGTCTCCAGGCGCACGCGCTCGCCCTTTTTCAGTTGGATACCGATCATCTTGGAGCGCATGGGCGGCACCTTCCACGTGCCCGCGTTCTCGTAGCTGAAGACGTTCATGGCGCCCTCCCCGCCCCCGGCAATGCCCTGGGGCGCGGCCTTGCCGCGCTCGCCGAAGATGAAGACCTCGGCGTCCTGCTCCAGCAGCTCGATCTCGTAGATGGCCCCCAGGCCGCCGCGGTGCTGGCCGTCGCCGCCCGAGCCTGGGCGCAGCGCCCACTGGGTGAAGCGCACGGGGTACGCTGCCTCCAGGATCTCCAGCGGCGGAATGGTCGCGGTGGAGATCGGCGCATTGCCGTGGCTCATGCCGTCGCCGTCCGAATGCCCGCCGTGGCCGCCACCGAAGAAACTGAACATCACCCAGCGCTGGCCCTTGCGGGCGGCATCGGTGCGGTGCCCGGCGATCGAGAGCGCATTGATGGTGCCGTAGGCCTGGGCCATGGCCCGTTCTGGCGCGGCCAGGGCCGTGGCGCTGAAGATCACGTCGATCATGCGCAAAATGGTCTCGGTGTAGCCGCCCACCGGGCGCGGCCGCGCGGCGCTGATCACCAGGCCATCGGGCAGCACGAAGTCCACCGCGTCGAGCACACCCGCATTGGCCGGCACATCCGGAAACAGGTGCTTGAGCGCCACGTAGCAGGCCGCGATGGCCGTGGCGCGCGAGATATTGACTGGACCGGCGCACTGGGGTGAGGTGCGCGAGAAGTCGAGCGTGAGCCGGTCGCCCTGCACGGTCATGTCCAGGGCGATGGTCAGCGCCTCGTCCTTCACGCCATCGTTGTCCAGCATGTCGCTGAAGCTGTAGCGCCCATCGGGCAGCGCCGCGATGTGCGAGCGCATGAGCCTGACGGCGCGCGTGCGCAGCTCGCCCATGGCCTGTAGCACCACGGTGTCGCCATACTGGTCGAGCAGGTCGTGCAGGCGCCGCTCGCCCAGGTCCAGGGCCGAGAGCTGGCCATTGAGGTCACCCCACAGGCTGTCGGGCAGGCGGGTGTTGGCCTTGAGGATGGCCAGCACGTCCTCATCGAGCGCGCCACTGCGCACGATGCGCACCGGCGGTATCTGCACCGCCTCCTGCCAGCACTCGGTGGCGGCGGGGTTGTAGTTGCCTGGCACGTTGCCGCCCACATCGTGCCAGTGCGCGGCCGAGGCAAGAAAGCAGTACAGCCTGCCGTCGCGAAAGAAGGGCCGCACCAGCTTGAAGTCGTTGGCATGCGTGCCGCCCTCGTAGGGGTCGTTGAACAGCCAGGTATCGCCCTGTGCCATGCCGCCGCGCCCGGCTGCGATGCGCATGGCCGCGCGCACCGCGAAGGCCATGGCCCCCACGAACACCGGCAGGCCCGACTTGCCCTGCACCAGGGTGTCGCCGCTCGTGGCATCGTACAGGCCGTGGCAGGCATCGTGCGCCTCGGCGATGATGGGGTTGAACGCGCTGCGGTAGAGCGTGGCGTCCATCTCGTCGGCAATCTGCTCGAGCCGGCCGCGCAGCACCGCGAGGGTCACGGGGTCCGTGCTGCTGGTGGTGGTTGTCTGTTCAGCCATTCAAGGCCTCCTTGCCAAATCGGGTGCGCAGCTGGTTCATCAGACCGCCAGCGCGCACCATGTCCATGAGAAACGGGGGAATCGGATCGCACGCCAGGCGCCTGCCATCCGCGGCGATCACCGCAGGGGCCTGCCAGTCGAGGGCAATCTGCGCACCCTCGCCCACCTGGTCCGCCTGCGGGCAGGTCAGCAGCAGCAGGCCCAGGTTGAAGGCGTTGCGAAAGTACAGGCCGCTGAACGATGGCGCGATGACCGCCACGATGCCGAGCCGCACCAGCACCGCGGCGGCCTGTTCGCGCGAGGAGCCGATGCCGAAATTGGGCCCGGCCACGATCACGTCGCCCTGGCGTACGCCGCCCACGAAGTCCGGGCGCACCGATTCCAGGCAGTGGCGCGCCAGCACGTCGATGCCGTGCTTCATCGCGTGGCCTGGGGCCAGCACGTCGGTGTCGATGTCGGCACCGAGCTTCCAGACCCTGTGCAGTGCGGCGCTCATGCCAGCACCTCGCGCGGGTCGGCAATCCGGCCCTGCAGGGCCGAGGCGGCCACGGTATAAGGCGACGCCAGGTACACCTGGGCCGTGGCCGAGCCCATGCGCCCCTTGAAATTGCGCGCCGTGCTGGAGATCACGGTAGTGCCGTCGCCCACGCTATCGCCATAGCCGGCGCAGGCGCCGCAGGTGGTAGGGAACAGCTCGGCGCCCGCGTCCTCCAGCACCTGCAGCACGCCTTCGGCCCGGGCGGCGGCCTGGTCCTGCTGGCTGGCAGGTGCCACCATCAGGCGCACACCGCTGGCCACGCGCTGGCCGCGCAGCACGCTGGCGGCGGCGCGCAGGTCGTCGAGCTTGGCGCCCGTGCAGGCACCGATGTAGGCCACGTCGATGCGCGTGCCCGCATGCTGACCCACTGCGGCGGTATTGGCGGGGCTGTGCGGCGCGGCCACCTGGGGTGCCAGGGTGTCGGCGTCGAAATCATGGCGGGTGAGCGGCGCGCCGGGGTCGGTCGCCCAGGCATCCAGGCCTTGCAGATCGGCTTCTGGCACGCCGTGGGCGGCCAGCCAGTCGTGCGTGGTCGCGTCGGGGGCGATCAGGCCGGCCTGGGCGCCCAGCTCGGCGCTCATGTTCGAGAGCGTCATGCGCTCCTGCATCGACAGGGTCTGCACGGCCGGGCCAGCGAACTCCACCGCCTGGTACTGGCCACCGTTCATGCCGAAACTGCCGATCAAGTGCAGCATCATGTCCTTGGCGGTCACGCCGGCTGCAAGGCGCCCGCTCCAGTGCATCTGCAGGGTGTGCGGCACGCGCAGCCAGATCTCGCCGGTGACCACCACGCCCAGCATCTCGGTGCTGCCGATGCCGAACATATAGGCACCGAAGGCCCCGCCCGTGGGCGAATGCGAATCGCCCCCCACGCAGAACATGCCGGGGCGGATGTGGCCGTGCTGGGGCACCACCACATGGCAGATGCCCTGGCCGTCGTACACATGGGGCAAGGCCTGCTCCTGCGCCCAGTCGCGCGCGATGCGCACGATGCGGCGCGATTCCTCGTCGCGCTCGGGCAGGTAATGATCCATGACCAGCACCACCCGCGACTTGTCCCAGATGGTGGCACCGAGCTCGTCAAGCATGGGCTTGAGGCGCCGCGGACCGGACGAGTCGTGGAACATGGCCAGGTCCACCTTGCAGTTGACGATGTCCCCCGGCGCCAGGCCGGTGCGCCCGCTCGCGCGGGCCACCAGCTTCTGTGCCAGGGTGCTGGGCGGGGAGCTCATTCGGGCTTGGCTCCAGCAAAACGCACGATCTTGGCCCAGCGCGGGATCTCGGCCTGCACGAAGCGCGCGAACTCCTCGGGGCTGTTGCCCACGGGCACGGCGCCTTCGGTCTCCAGGCGCTTTTTCACCTCGGGCGTGGCGATGGCCTGGCGGGCTGCGTCGCTCAGGCGCTTGGCCAACTCGGGGGCCATGTTCCCGGGCCCGAAGAGGCCGAACCAGGCGCTCGACTCGTAGCCCGGCAGCACCTCGGCGATGGCGGGCACGTCCGGAAAGGCCGGCAGGCGCCGGGCACTGGTGACGCCAAGCGCGCGCAGCTTGCCCGCCCGCACCTGCGCCTGGGCGTTCCCTACGGCGGCGAACATCAGCTCCACCTGCCCGGCCAGCACGTCCTGCAGCGCCGGCGCCGTGCCGCGGTAGGGAATGTTGACGATGTAGGCGCCCGACTGCATCTTGAAGGCATCGCCCGCCAGGTGCAGGGAGGAGCCCACGGCACCGATGGCGAAGTTGAACTTGCCCGGCCGGGCCTTGGCCAGCGCGATCAGCTCGCGCACATCCTTGGCCGGCACTGAGGGGTTGGCCACCAGGATCGATGGCGAGGTGGCCACACAGGTCAGCGGGGTGAAATCCTTGATGGGGTCGAACGGCAGCGAGGGGTAGAGGCTGGCGTTGATCGCGTGGCTCGTGAAGCTCATGAGCAGTGTGTTGCCGTCGGGCGCGGCCTTGGCCACCGCATCGGCCGCGATGTTGCCGCCCGCGCCCGGGCGGTTTTCCACCACCACGGTGCGGCCGAGCTGGCGGCCCATCTCGCTGGCCAGGTTGCGCGCCAGGGTGTCGGTGGAGCCGCCGGCGGGCGCACCCACGAGGATGCGGATGGGGGCGTTCTGGGCCAGCGCATGGCCCAAGGGCAGCACCGCGGGCAGGGCCAGCAGCAGGTTTCGGCGTGGAATCGTCATGGGGCTTGTCTCCTTGTCAGAGGCCCAGGTAGGCCCGGCGCAGTTCGTCGCTGCTCAGCAGTTCATCGGGGGCACCCGAAAACCGGATGCTCCCGTTCTCCATCACATAGGCGCGGTCGGCGATCTCCAGCGACTGGCCCACGTTCTGCTCGACCAGCAGCACCGCCAGTCCCGTGGAGCGCAGCTGGCGGATCAGGCCGAACATCTCTTCGACCAGCAGCGGCGACAGGCCCAGCGATGGCTCGTCCAGGATCAAAAGGCGCGGCTCGGCCATCAGGCCGCGGCCAATGGCCAGCATCTGCTGCTCGCCGCCGCTCATGGTGCCGGCCAGCTGGGTGGTGCGCTCCTTGAGGCGCGGGAAGGTGGCGAACACCTTGTCGATGTTCTCGGCGCGGCGTTCGCGGGCGCGCGAAAAGCTGCCCAGCGACAGGTTTTCGAGCACGTTCAGGTTGGGGAAGATCTTGCGCCCCTCGGGCACCTGGATCAGCCCGGCCTTGACAACCGCCGTGTAGTGCGCACCGCTCAGGTCCACGCCGCCGAAGGCCACGCGCCCGGCCCAGGCCGGGTAGATGCCGCAGACCACGTTGTTGAGCGTGGACTTGCCCGCGCCGTTGCTGCCCAGCAGGGCCACGGTTTCGCCGGGGTTCACCTGCAGGTCCACGCCACGCAGCACCTCCACGCGGCCATAGCCGCCGCGCAGGCCGGCAATATCGAGCAGCGGTGCCGTGCTCATGCGGCCTCCTTCGCGGCTGCGGCGCGCAGGCGCGCCGCCGTGCCATGGCCCAGGTAGGCCTCGATCACGCGCTCGTCGGACGTCACCGTGGCGGGGTTGCCCTCGGCGATCAGCTGGCCCTGGGCCAGCACCCACACGTGCTCGGCCAGGTTCATCACGGCCTGCATCACGTGCTCGATCATCAGCACCGTCACACCGCCCTCTGCAATGCCGCGCACCACGGGAATCATCTCGGCAATCTCCTGGGGGTTGAGACCGGCCAGCACCTCGTCGAGCAGCAACAGGCGCGGCCGGGTGGCCAGCGCGCGCGCCAGCTCCAGCCGCTTGCGGCCCGCCACGGTGAGGTCGGATGCAGGCTTGTCCAGTTGCGCCGACAGACCCACGCGCGCCGCCACCTCGGTGGCCTGCGCCAGGGCGGACGCGCGGCGCGGCTCGTGCAGGTGGGCGCCCACGGCGATGTTCTCGCGCACGGTCTGCGCCGCAAAGGGCTGCACGATCTGGAAGGTGCGCGCCATGCCCAGGCGGGCATTGAGGTGCGGTGCCTGGCCGGTGATGCCGCGCCCGGCGAACTGCACCGTGCCCGCGTCGGGCTTGACGAAACCGGTCATCAGCGCGAACAGCGTGGTCTTGCCGGCGCCATTGGGGCCGATCAGCGCGGTCAGCGAGCCTTCGGGCACCGTGAGGCTGACGTTCTGCACCGCCTTGAGGCCGCCGAACGACTTGCCCAGCCCCGTGAGTTTTAGAAGCTCATTGGCCATGGCGGCCTCCCGAACGTTTCCACAGGTCCACCACCGACTGGCCCAGGCCCGCGATGCCGCGCGGCAGGAACATGACGATGAGCACCAGCACCACGCCGTAGATCACCATGTTGATCCCCGGCAACTGGCCGAACAGGTTGCGCGTGAGGTCGGCCAGCACATGCAGCACCAGCGCGCCCAGCACCGGCCCCCAGACGGTGCCGATGCCCCCCACGATGGCCGCCACCAGCGCCTCCACCGAGGTCACTGAACCGTAGGCAATGCCCGGGTCGATGTACTGGAACACCTGCACGTAGAACGCCCCGGCCGCGCCCATGAAGCCGCCCGACAGCGCGATGGCGCCCATCTTCACCGTGAACGGGTTGACGCCGATGGCGCGCGCCGCGTCCTCGTTGTCGCGCACGGCCTGCAGCCAGGCGCCGAAGCGCGAGTTGCGCAGCCACCAGCTCACCAGCAGCGCCAGGGTGACCAGCGCCAGGATGAGGAACACATAGCCCTTGCGCGAGCCGAACTGCATGTTGGAGAGCGACTCCCTGAGCGGCAGCATCAACCCCACGCCCGCGCCGGTGAAGGGCACCGACAGCGCCAGGATGCGGAACACCTCGGCAAACGCCAGCGTGACCAGCGCGAAGTACGAGCCCTTGAGCCCGTAGCGGAACGACAGCCCGCCCACGAAAAGCCCCACCAGCGCGCTGCCGGCCACCGCCATGGGCAGGGCCAGCCAGGCATTGATGCCGCCCTGCATCTGTGCAATGGCCTGGATATAGGCGCCCGTGCCGAAGAACAGCGCATGGCCGAAGGAGAACTGGCCGCCGAAGCCGCCCAGGATGTTCCAGGCCTGTGCCAGCAAGGCGGCGTACAGCGCCATCATCACGAAGTTGAGCAGCACGCCCGAGTCGGACCAACCCGTGAGGGCTGCGATGGCGAGTGCGAAAAGGCCAATGGCCCAGAGTTGCTTGTTCACTGCCTGGCTCCAAAAAGGCCCTGCGGGCGAAACAGCAAGACGGCAATGAAGATGGCGAAGATGCCGATCTGCCCCAATGATTCACCGAGGAACAGGCCGCCAAGCGACTCCACCACCCCAATCAGCAGCCCGCCCACCAGCGCGCCGGTGAAGCTGCCCATGCCGCCGAGCACGACGATGGTGAAGGCCACCAGCACGAAGCCGCTGCCCACCTGCGGGTTGACGTAGTAGGCCGGCAGCAGGAAGCAGGCAGCCGCCCCCAGGCAGGCCAGGCCGATGCCGAAGCTCATGGCGTAGACATGGTCCACGTGGATGCCCATGAGCTTGGCACCGTGCTTTTCGCGCGCCACGGCGCGGATGGCCCGGCCCAGGTCGGTGCGCCCCACGATCCACAGCAACAGGCCCGAGACCACCAGCGCCCCGGCAAACGACACCAGCTTGGGCAGCGCGATCATGGCCGGGCCGATGGCCACGGTGGTCAGGGTGTAGGCCGTTTCGATGGTGCGCGTGTCGGACTTGAAGAACAGCAGCGCCAGGTTCTCCATGACGATGGAGATGCCCAGCGTGACCAGCAGGATGTTTTCGTCCTTGCCATGGCTGGCGCGGTTGATGACCACGCGCTGCAGCCCATAACCCAGGACGAACATGCCGGGCACGAGGATGGGCAGCGCCAAGTAGGGGTCGATCCCCCAGTGCTGCTTGAGCAGGTAGACGGCGTACAGCGCCAGCATCAGCGACGCGCCATGCGCGAAGTTGATGATGTGCAGCACGCCGTAGATCAGCGTGAGGCCCAGCGCGATCAGCGCGTAGACCGCGCCGGTCGTCAGGCCGTTGAGGACCGAGGGAAAAAGGATGCTGAGCTCGAACATGGGTGCGGTGTCTGCGGCATGTCAGGCAAAGGCGTAGCCTGGCGCCAGGCTTTCTGGCGCCGGAAACAGAGATTCAGGCATGGTCTTGGGCTCTCAGGCCTTCAGCGGGAAGAGCGGGTCCGCTTCGCGGTAGTCGCGCGGGATGATGACCTTGATGTCCTTGTTCAGCACCTGGGTCATGAGCGGCTGAGCGCCCTGGTTCTGCCCGGCCACGAACTTCGTGGCGCCGTACGGCATGATGTGGTCGGCAAAGGTGCTCTTTTCCAGCGCGTCGATGATGGCGGCGCGGTCCACCGATTTGGCGCGCTCCAGCGCATCGGCCAGCAGCCACATCGATGTGTAGGTCATGAACAGCTCGTAGCTGAAGAACAGGCCCTTGGCCTCCACGCGCTTTTTCAGGTCCTGCGCCCGCTTGTCCTTGGGGTTGAACCAGTGGTTGCAGTCGATGATGCCGTTGGCCGCATCCGGAAACTCCTTGACGAACTTGTAGCTCGACGCGGCGCCGCCCAGCACCGAGTAGATGGCCTTGGGGGTGACCTTTTGCTGCTGCATGGTGCGCACCAGCAGCGCGTACTCGTTGTAGTAGTTGGCGGGGATCACGATGTCGGGGTTGATCGCCTTCATGCGCAGCACGATGTTGTTGAAGTCGCGCGTCGGGTTGGCGTGCTTGACGACCTCCTTGACCTCATAGCCGTAGCCCGGCAGCTCGCGCGCCAGCAACTGGGCCGTGCCCGAGCCGAACAGCGACTCCTCGTGGATGATCATCACCGTCTTGGCGGGCTTGCCGGCCGCCGTGTTGAGCACGTGCAGGTTGGCCACGGCGGTTTCGGCGCATTTCTTGTAGCCGGGGCCGAAGCGGAAGGTGTTCTTCAGCCCGCGCTCCACGATCTGGTCGGCCACGCCCACGTCCACGATGTGCGGCAGGTTGTACTTGGCGGCCGCCTGCGTGGTCGCCAGGCAGATGGCCGAGGCAAAGGCCCCGACCACGGCGGACACACCGGCCTCGTTCATCTTCTCCACCTCGGCCGCACCGGCCTGGGGCTGGGATTGCGCATCGCCGAGCAGCGCCTCGAGCCTGGCGCCGCCCAGCGATTTGATGCCGCCGGCCTTGTTGATGTCTTCGATGGCCATCATCGCGCCCTCACGGCACTGCTGGCCCGAATAGGCCAGCGCCCCCGTCACGGGGTGCAGCACCCCCACCTTGACCGCCTTGGCCTGCGCGCCGCCCACCAGGGGGAAGGCCAGGGCCGATGCGGCGGCGGCCGACTGGGATAGGAAATGGCGGCGGTTGCTCATGGGCGTACTCCTTGGGGAATGGTCGAAGGGGATCGTTGTGTTCATTCAGTGGAACTGGGCCGACAGCTCTTTGCTGACCCAGACCTTGGCATCGATGCTGCCCACGCGCGACAGCTGCATCTCGTATTCGTAGCGGTCCGGCCGGTACAGGCCGTGCAGCCATTGCACCGGGCGCTCCTGGTCGTCCAGGATCAGGCGGCGCACGGCCAGCAGGGCCGAGCCCACCGAGACGTCGAGGTGGCGGGCCACCACCGCGTCGGCCAGCTTGGCGGAAATGGTCTGGTGGGCGCGGCCCACCTTCACGCCCGACTCTTCCAGCAGCACCAGGATGGGCTTGCGCGCGAGTTCGCGGCGCCCGAACTGGCGGCCGATGTCGGCCGGCACATAGGTGGTGATGTGCGACAGCGGGCCCTCGCGCGTGCTGCGCACCCGCACCGCCTTCTGCACCGAATCGCCCACGGCGATCTGCAGCGCCCCCGCCACGGCGCGCGAGGCGGTCACCGTCTCCACATCGAGCACCTTCACGGACGTGCGCAGGCCCATGCTGACCAGGTTTTCGAGCAGGCCCGTGAGCTGGGCGCGGTTGCTGTGCGGGTGGCCGTCCGGGCCGCCCGGCGCGGTGTCGGGTGCTGTCACCGGGCGGGTGCCGCGGCCCGGTTCGCGCGAGATCAGGCCCTCGCCCTGCAGCAGCTCCAGCGCGCGGCGCACGGTGACGCGGGCCACCGAAAACTGCTGCATCAGCGCCAGCTCGCCCGGCAGGCCGGCGGCGAAGCGCCCCTCCTGCAGCTGCTCGCGCAGCACCAGGTAGATCTGGTGGTACTTGGGCAGCGGGAGATTGGGCGACATGGATTCATGGTCGAATATCTCTAATGTCCTGTCAATGAGACATTTGGGCCGATTTGGTCCTGTTTTAGGGACATTTGCGCCCGCGCGCCGCACCCCTGTTGGCGCTCCCATTTGTGGAGCACCCGTGCGCACGTTTTTGGGGCTTGCGAGGTGCTTTGCACCGCCTTGGTGAGGGTGCAAGCAGCAGGCATTTCTCGGCGCGAAGCAGGCACGGGCATCTCGCCTCGGGGTTTACCCGTACACCGGTGCGGGAGTGGCTTATTTCGCAGCAGAGACTCCGTTGAATTGACGCCGGCAGATGTGCTTGCTATATTACTAACCAGTCAGTCATTAACTAGAAAGCCCCTTGAGCACTGCCCCCACCACCCCTTCTGCCGGTACCAAGCGTGAACGCCGCAAGGAGGCGCGCCCCGGCGAACTGCTGGAGGCCGCGCTCGACCTGTTTGTCGAAAAAGGCTTTGCTGCCACCCGCGTGGACGACGTGGCTGCGCGTGCGGGGGTGTCCAAGGGCACGCTGTTCCTGTACTTCCCGAGCAAGGAAGAGCTGTTCAAGGCCGTGGTGCGCCAGAACATCGCGGGCCGTTTCGAGGAGTGGAGCCATGAGCTCGAAACCTTCGAAGGCACGACGGGCGAGCTGCTGCGCCACTGCTACCAGGTCTGGTGGGAGCGCATCGGCGCCACCAAGGCCTCGGGCATCACCAAGCTGATGTTCAGCGAATCCCAGAATTTCCCCGAAATCACCCTCTTCTACCAGCAGGAAGTGATACAACCCGGCCAGGACCTGGTGCGCCGCATCCTGCGTCGCGGCATCGACCGCAGCGAATTCCGCCCCGTGAACCTGGACTACGCCGTGCACGTGGTGATGGCCCCGATGATCTTTCTGATGCTGTGGAAGCATTCCATGGGCGCCTGCATGCCCGATGCGCTGGAGCTCGGACCCGAGAAGTTCATCGATGCACAGGTCGACAATGTGCTCTACGGCCTGTGCGCCCGCCCGGACACAGGGCCTTTCGCCCCCACCCTCTCCTCCCCTCCTCCCTCTTCTTCTGCGGCCTGACCCATGAAACGCTGGATTCCCTGGTTGGCCACGGCCGCCGTTGTCGTGCTGGTGGGCGGTGGTGCCTGGCGCGCCATGGCCGCGCGCCAGGCGCAGCAGAAAGCGCTGGCACAAGCGGCCAGCCAGCGCGCCGAGGCCCCCCTGCAGCTGGCCGCCACCGAGCTGGTGGGCGTGGTGCGCAAGAGCCTGGTGCTGGGCGTGCCGGTGTCGGGCTCGCTGCGCGCCACCGAGTCGGCCATGGTCAAGGCACGGGTGGCGGGTGAACTGCAGGGCCTCACGGTGCGCGAAGGCGACAGCGTGCGCGCCGGCCAGGTGCTGGCCCGCATCGATGCCACCGAATCCCAGGCCCGCCTGCGCCAGGCGCAGCAGCAGGCCGAGGCCGCGAAGGCGCAGGTGGACATCAACCAGCGCACGGTCACCAACAACCAGGCCCTGGTGAACCAGGGCTTCATTTCGGCCACGGCCCTCGTCACCTCGCAGGCCAGCCTGGAAGCGGCCCAATCCACCTACCGTGCGGCGCTGGCCGCCGCCGACCTGGCCAAAAAGTCGCTCGACGACACGGTGCTGCGCAGCCCCCTCACCGGCCAGGTATCGCAGCGGCTGGCCCAGCCCGGCGAGCGCATGCCCATCGATGGCCGTGTGCTGGAGGTGGTCGACCTCTCGCGCCTGGAGCTTGAAGCCCTGCTGAGCCCGGCCGACTCGCTGGCCGTGCGAGTGGGCCAGAAGGCCCTGTTGCAGATCGAAGGCAGCACCGAGCCCGTGGTGGCCACGGTGGCCCGCATCAACCCCAGCGCCCAGGCCGGCAGCCGCACGGTGCCGGTGTACCTGGCCATTGCGCAGAACCGCAGTGCGCCCACGCTGCGCCAGGGCCTGTTCGTGCAGGGTCTGCTCGACACCGGCCGCGCCGACGTGCTGACCGTGCCGCTGGATGCCGTGCGCACCGACAAGCCCGCGCCCTATATACAGGCGGTGCAGGGTGGCAAGGTGGCCTACCTGCCGGTCAAGACCGGGGCGCGCGCCGCAGTCGACGGCCAGACCCTGGTCGCCATCGAGGGGGCCCCCGAAGGCACGGTGGTGGTCTCCGGCCGCATGGGCCAGCTGCGCGAGGGCACTGCAGTGACCACGGCGGCAGCGACCCCGGCAGCAGTTCCCGCATCGCGCGCCACGCCCTGACCCGCCATGTGGTTCACCAAGGTCAGCCTGAAGAACCCGGTGTTCGCCACCATGGTGATGCTCGCCATCGTGGTGCTGGGCCTGTTCTCGTACCAGCGCCTGAAGGTCGACCAGTTCCCCAACATCGACTTTCCGGTGGTGGTGGTCACGGTGGACTACCCCGGCGCCTCGCCCGAGATCGTCGAGAGCGAGGTCACCAAGAAGATCGAGGAAGGCGTCAACTCGATTGCCGGCATCAATGCCCTGACCTCGCGCAGCTACGAGGGCATGGCCGTCGTCATCATCGAGTTCCAGCTGCACATCGACGGCCGCAAGGCCGCCGAGGACGTGCGCGAGAAGGTGGCCACCGTGCGCCCCCTGCTGCGCACCGAGGTCAAGGAGCCGCGCGTGCTGCGCTTCGACCCCGCCAGCCGGGCCGTGTGGTCGCTGGCCGTGCTGCCCGATGCCTCCGCCGGCGGCCCCACGCGCAGCGCGGTGGAGCTGACCACCTGGGCCGAGCAGATCCTCAAAAAGCGCCTGGAGAACGTGCGCGGCGTGGGCGCCGTGAACCTGGTGGGCGCCACCAAGCGCGAGATCAACATCTACCTGAACCCGCAGGCGCTCGAAGCCTTCGGCGTCACGCCCGACCAGGTGGCCAGTGCCGTGCGCAACGAGAACCAGGACCTGCCCGTGGGCGCCATCCGCTCGCTGGCGCAGGAGCGCGTGGTGCAGATCGACGCGCGCATGGAGCGCCCCGAGGACTTCGGCCGCATCATCGTGGCGCGCAAGAACGGCGCCCCGGTGCGCCTGGACCAGGTGGCCCGCGTCAACGACGGTGCGCAGGAAGTGGAGAGCCTGGCGCTGTACAACGGCCAGCGCACGCTGCTCCTGTCGGTGCAGAAGTCGCAGGGCGAGAACACCATCGAGGTGGTCGACGGACTGAACGCGGCCGTGGTGGAGCTGCGCAACCAGTTGCCGCTCGGCGTGCGGCTGGAGACCATCGGCGACAGCGCCCGCCCCATCCGCGTGGCGGTGAACAACGTGCGCCAGACGCTGATCGAGGGTGCCATCCTCACGGTGCTGATTGTCTTTCTGTTCCTGAACTCCTGGCGCTCCACCGTGATCACCGGGCTGACGCTGCCCATTGCGCTGATCGGCACCTTCCTGTTCATGAACATGTTCGGCTTCACCATCAACATGATCACGCTGATGGCGCTGAGCCTGTGCGTGGGCCTGTTGATCGACGATGCCATCGTGGTGCGCGAGAACATCGTGCGCCACGTGCAGATGGGCAAGTCCGCCTACAACGCGGCCATGGACGGCACGCAGGAAATCGGCCTGGCGGTGCTGGCCACCACCTTGTCCATCGTGGCGGTGTTCATGCCCATCGGCTTCATGGGCGGCATCATCGGCAAGTTCTTCCACGAATTCGGCATCACCATCGTGGCCGCCGTGATGATCTCGATGTTCGTGAGCTTCACGCTCGACCCCATGCTGTCGAGCATCTGGCACGACCCGAGCATCCACAGCCATGGCCAGAAGACCACGCCGGTCACCTTCTACGACAAGACCATCGGCCGCGTCACGGGCTGGTTCGACCGCGCCACCGACGCGCTGGCCGAGGGCTACCAGCACATCCTGCGCTGGTCCCTGGTACACAAGCTGACGACCATGGCGATCGCCCTGGCCATCTTCGTGCTGAGCATCTTCATGGTGCCGCTGCTCGGAACCGAGTTCGTGCCCAAGGCCGATTTCTCCGAGACCTCGATCAATTTCTACACCCCCGTGGGCTCGTCGCTCGAAGCCACCGAGGCCAAGGCGGCCCAGGTGGAGGCCATCCTGCACGAGATGCCCGAGGTGCGCTACACCTTGTCCACCATCAACACCGGCAGCGCCCAGGGCAAGATCTACGCCAACATCTACGTGCGCCTGGTGGACCGCAAGGACCGCAGCCGCAGCGTGGACGCCATGTCCGACGTGCTGCGCGAGCGCCTGAAGACCGTGCCCGGCATCACCGTCACGCACGTGGGCCTGCTCGACGCCGTGGGCGGGCAAAAACAGGTGGAGTTCTCGCTGCAGGGCCCGGACCTGCAGGAACTGGAGCGCCTGACGGCCACCGTGACCGCGAAGATCCGCGGCATCCCCGGGCTGGTGGACCTGGACACCAGCGCCAAGCCCAACAAGCCGGTGATCGCCCTCGATATCAAGCGCGACGCAGCCTCGGACCTGGGCCTGTCGGTGGCGCAGATGGCGGCATCGCTGCGCACCCTGGTGGCCGGCACCACGGTGGGCAACTGGCGCGCGCCCGACGACCAGACCTACGACGTGAACGTGCGCCTGGCGCCCGAGGCCCGCACTGCCCCGCAGGACCTGGAGCGCCTGCCCTTCGCCATCAGCGCCGCCGATGGCACGACACGCATCGTGCGCCTGAACCAGGTGGCCAGCGTGACCGAATCGACCGGCGCCAACCAGATCAACCGCCGCGACCTGACGCGCGAGGTGGCCATCAACGCCAACGTCTCGCAGCGCTCGGCCGGCGAGGTGTCGGCGGACATCAAGACGGCGCTCGACAGCGTGAATTTTCCGCCCGGCTACCGCTACCAGTTCGGCGGCTCGACCAAGAACATGGCCGAATCCTTCGGCTACGCCATCTCGGCGCTGGTGCTGGCCATCGTCTTCATCTACATGATCCTGGCCAGCCAGTTCCGGAGCTTTTTGCAGCCGCTGGCGCTCATGACCTCGCTGCCGCTCACGCTGATCGGCGTGGTGCTGGCGCTGATGATGTTTCGCTCCACGCTGTCGATGTTCTCCATCATCGGCGTGGTGATGCTCATGGGCCTCGTCACCAAGAACGCCATCCTGCTGGTGGACTTCGCCATCCGCGCCCGCGAGGAGCATACCGACGATACCGGCGCCACCGTGCCGGGCCTGCCCCGGGCCGAGGCCCTGCTGCTGGCCGCCCGCGTGCGCCTGCGCCCCATCCTCATGACCACGCTGGCCATGATCTTCGGCATGGTGCCGCTGGCCTTCGCGCTGTCCGAGGGTTCCGAGCAGCGCGCACCCATGGGCCAGGCGGTGATCGGGGGGGTCATCACCTCCTCGCTGCTGACCCTGGTGGTGGTTCCGGTGGTGTATTGCTACATGGACGATCTGGCGCGCTGGGCCCTGGCGCGCATGGGTCGCGGCCAGAAGGCGCCCGAGGCCCGTAAAATCGAGGGTTTGTCCTGACACCCGCCCCACGGAGAACTTCCATGAACATGCCACTGAACACGTCCGCCAACACCAGCGACCCGGTCGCCCAGGCCCGCTACAACATGATCGAGCAGCAGATCCGTCCCTGGAACGTGCTCGATGCCGACGTGCTCGACCTGCTTGCCGTTGCGCGCCGCGAAGAATTCGTGCCGCCCGCCTACCGCAGCCTGGCCTTCATGGACATCGAGGTGCCGCTCCTGGGCAGCGATGCCGAAGACGCCGTGCGCCTGGGCCACAGCATGCTGCAGCCCCGCGTGGAAGCCCGCATCCTGCAGGACCTGGCGATCAAGCCCACCGACCGCGTGCTCGAAATCGGTTCCGGCTCGGGCTACATGACTGCGCTGCTGGCCGCCCGTGCGCAGCAGGTGGTGTCGATCGAAATCGTGCCCGAACTGGCCGAAATGGCCCGCGAAAACCTGCTCAGCGCCGGTGTGCAGAACGCCGAAGTCCGCCTGGCCGATGGCGCCAACGGTACGACGGACGGCCCCTTCGACGTGATCGTGCTCAGCGGCTCCGTGGCCGAAGTGCCTGCGGCCCTGTTCGCGCAACTGCGCGACGGTGGCCGCCTGGGCGCCATCGTGGGCAGCGAGCCCGTGATGCGCTTCACCCTGACCCGCCGCACCGGCGAGCGTTTCGAGACCACCTCGCCCTGGGACACCATCGCGCCGCGCCTGGTGGGCTTTCCTGAACCTTCCGGCTTCACTTTCTGACCTGCCTTCTCTGGAGTTTTTTGCATGATCGAGCACATCCGCCCCGCCCAACTCGCCGCCTGGTTCGCCACCGCCCCCGATGGCAGCCGGCCCGTGGTGCTGGATGTGCGCGAGCCCTGGGAACTGCAGACGGCCAGCGTGCGCGCTGACGGGTTCGAGCTGGTGGCCATCCCCATGGGGCAGCTCACGGGCCGCCTGGCCGAACTCGATGCCGCCCGCGACGCGGGCACGCCCATCGCCTGCCTGTGCCACCACGGCGCACGCAGCCTGCGCGTGGCGGCGTTCCTGGAGCAACAGGGTTTCGAGCGGCTGGCCAACATCAGTGGCGGCATCGACGCCTGGTCGCATGAGAACGACCCGGCCGTGCCCCGCTATTGAAGGCCCCCGGTCTCTTTCGTCCCATCCCCGACATGCAGCTACTCCTGAAAGGCATCCATGACATCGTTCCGGCTACTTCCCCTGTCACTGGCGCTGGGCGCTGCTTTGTGCGCCCCCGCACAGGCCCAGAGCCTGACGGAGCTGTTGGAGTCTGCGCGCACCTATGACACGGCCTGGCAGTCGGCCCGGCTTCAGCTCGATGCCTCGGCCCGCCGCGCCGACCAGGCCCGCGCCGGCCTGCTGCCCAGCGCCGGCCTGTCGGCCGGTGTCTCGCGCGCCAACACCGATGTGAGCCGCCCGCCCATCGAGCGCACCGCCACCACCCAGACCCTGGGCGTGAATGCCTCGCAGCCCCTGTACCGCCCGGCCAACCGCATCAACCTGGAACAGGCCCAGCGCGGCGTGGACGTGGCCCAGGCCCAGCTCGACGCCGCCAGCCAGGACCTGCTGGTGCGCGTGAGCCAGGCCTATTTCGATGTGCTGGCCGCGCAGGACACGCTGACCTTCGTGCAGGCGCAAAAGGCCGCCGTGTCCGAGCAACTGGCCTCGGCCAAGCGCAATTTCGAGGTCGGCACCTCCACCGTGACCGATTCGCGCGAAGCCCAGGCCCGCTACGACCTGGTGATCGCCCAGGAAATCGCGGCCGAAAACGACCTGCGCGTGAAGAAACTCGCGCTGGACCAACTCGTGGGCATCACGGGCACCCAGCCCAAGCCCCTGGCCCTGCCGCTGCAACTGCCCCCCGTGCAGCCCGACAACGTGATCACCTGGGTGGACACCGCCCGGGAACTGCAGCCCGGCGTGCGCCAGGCCGCGATTGCCCTGGACATCGCGCGCCTGGAAACCAAGAAGGCCGAAACCGGCCACCTGCCCACGGTGGACCTGCAGGCGGGCTACAACATCCAGCGCAACCCCACCGGCACCATCACCGCGCCGGGCATCAACAGCCGCACCAACAACGCCAGCCTGGGCCTTGCCCTCAACCTGCCGCTGTTCGCCGGCTTCTCGGTGCAAAACCGCGTCAAGGAAACACTGGCCCTCGAAGAAAAGGCCAGCGCCGACCTGGAGACCACACGCCGCAACGTCGCCCAGGCCACGCGTGCCGCCTTCTTCGGCGTGCAATCGGGCCAGGGCCAGGTGCAGGCCCTGCAGGCCGCCGAGGCATCGAGCCAGAGCGCGCTGGACGCCAACAAGCTCGGCTACCAAGTCGGTGTGCGCATCAACATCGACGTGCTCAACGCCCAGAGCCAGTTGTTCCAGACCAAGCGCGACCTGGCCCAGGCGCGCTACAACGTGCTGCTGGGCACGCTCAAGCTGCGCCAGGCCGCCGGCACGCTCACCATCGAGGACGTGCAGGCCATCAACGCCCTGCTCACGCCCTGACGGGCACAGCTCAAACCTTGCGAAAGCGCGGGCCCTCTCCCATCCGGGAGAGGGCCTTTTTCGTGGCCTTGACCGACGTCCCGCGCCGCGCCGCAAGCCAGCCCACACCGAACCAGGCCTTGGGGTCCTGGGCTGCCATGCTGCGGTAGAGCTCGCTGGCCACCTGCTCGTCATTGAGCCGGCCCAGCGCCGACAGGGCGGGCTGCAGGCTGGCCAGGAAATCGTCCGCCCCGCCTTCGAGCGCCGGTGCCACGAACTCGGTCAGGAAGCGCAAACGCTTCAAGCGCTTGCGCACGCGGTGCTGCTCCTCGACCGACAGGGATTCGAAGCGGCGCGCATCCCGGTGGACCTTGGTGCGCAGCGCCTGCAGGCGCTTGTGCAAATACCGCCGCACCTTCGCTGCGCCCAGCGCGCCGTCGCCCTCGGCCGCAAGGGCCTGGGCCGTGAATCCCATCAGGCCGATCAGCACGGCCTGGAAGGCAGGCGTGCCGACGATGGCGAGGGGCGATGCACCGTGGGCCGCCGGCAGAGCTGCCGACTTCGGCGCCCCCGCCTCGCGCAGTTCGGCGCCCATGGTGTCCAGCGCCTGCTCCCGGTCGCGCAGCTGGCCCAGGCGGCGAAACACATCGACCAGCGGTGGCTCCCAGGCGGGATCGAAGCGGCCCGGCGCCAGCCCATCGAGCTCGCGCAGCGCCGTGCGCAGCCGGCGGATGCCGATGCGCAACTGGTGCACATGCTCTTCGCTGGCCGAGCCTTCCACGATCTCGCTGGCATTGGCCAGGATCTGCGCCAGGCAGTTGGCCACGGCGGCGCGCTGCAGGTTCGGACCCTTGAGAAATTGCTTTTTGCGGCTGCCGGCCGCCATGGGCCGGGCCTTGGCAGCGGGCCTTGCCCATTGCGCGGCCATGAGCCGCTCGCCGCGCTCGGCCTTGGACACCGTGTTCAGCAGCAGGCCATGCTGGGCCGCCCACTGCGTGGCCACTTCGACCAGGCCCGCCACCGGCCCCTCCTTGAGCTCCAGTTCCAGTTCGCACACGGGCGCCTGCTTTTCCTGCGCCGTGCCGCCATGGGCCACGATGCGGCCGAGGTCGAAGGCCAGCTCGACGACACCGCCGCGAAAGGCCAGGTTGCGGGTGACGCGGTCGATCTCGGTGCGGTAGGTCTCCACCAGGGGGCCCTGCGCGCTGTCCATTGCCGCGCGCAGCCGCTCACCCGCCTTGGTGCCGGCATGCAGCGCCGGGCGCGCCAGCGAAGTGGCGCCATCGACGCTGGCGTTGTGCTCCTCCCGGTCCAGGGGCCCATCGCCCATGGCCTTGACGGTCTGCACCCACTGCCCGCCCTCGTTGCGCAGGCGCAGGGCAATGCCGCGCGATGACAGCGCCTTGTCGGCGGTATCGAAATAGCGCGCCTCCAGCCGGATCGCGCTGGACGTACCCCGGCGGGCCGCGGCCTTCACGGCGGCCAGGCGCCTGGCCGGAATGGTGAATTTGAATTCGACTTCCATGCTTTCTTTTCTCGGTGAGCGGGCCCGGGCCGGGTCGTGCGCAAGTCATCAAACCGCCATCTTCGCATCCTAAGCTGCTGGCGCAAGGTCCGCTTGGCGTGGCATTGCTCCCTTGCGGCCAGCACATCGGAGCCCGTGCTGCGGCATTGTCTCCTGTCCGTCAAACAACACTCCCCCTCCCCACCGAAAGACTCTCATGGCCAAGGACTTCGCCACGATGGAAGACAGCAACCGCTCGGGCAACCCCAGCATCCACGAGGTGTCGGCACTGCGCCGGCGCACCTTGCTGGGCGGTGGCCTGGCATCGGCCGTCGGCGGCCTGCTGGCGCCGCTGGCCGCCGTGTCGCTGCCCGGCTGTGCCACCGGTACCGGCATCGCCAGCGGCCCGCTGCTGGGCTTCAAGAGCGTTCCCATCGGCACGGCCGACCGCATCGTCGTGCCCGAAGGCTACATCGCCCAGACCATCGCGCCCTGGGGCGACCCGGTGGGCTTGTCGGGCGATAGCCCGGCCTTCAAGGAGAACGGCACCAACACCGCCGCCGAGCAGGAGGCACAGTTCGGCATGCACCACGACGGCATCCACTTCTACGCCCAGGAAGGCAGCCGCCAGGGGCTTTTGGTGATGAACCACGAGTACAGCGACGACGGCCTGCTGCACGCCGATGGCATGAAGACCTGGACGGCCGAGAAGGTGCGCAAGTCCCAGGCCGCGCACGGTGTTTCGGTGGTGGAAGTCGAGCAGAAAGCCGATGGCCAGTGGGACGTGGTGCGCCCCTCCCCCTGGGCGCGGCGCATCACGGCGCGCACGCCCATGGCCTTCGGCGGCCCTGCGGCCGGGCACGCCCTGCTGCGCACGGCAGCGGACCCCGCCGGCACACGGCCGCTCGGTACGCTCAACAACTGCGGCAGCGGCATGACCCCCTGGGGAACCTACCTGACATGCGAAGAGAACTTCATCTTCTATTTCAAGGGCCCCGACACCCCGAACGCCCACGAGACCCGCTGGGGACTGCGCAAGGGCGAGCCTGCGGGCTACCGCTGGGCCGAGCACGACGCGCGTTTCGATGCCACAAAGAACCCCAACGAACCCAACCGCTTCGGCTGGATCGTGGAGATCGACCCGTTCAACCCCAGCTCCACCCCCGTCAAGCGCACCGCGCTGGGCCGTGCGGCGCATGAAGGCGCCACCGTGGCGGTGACCAAGGACGGACGCGCCGTCGTCTACTCCGGCGAGGATGCCCGATTCGAGTACATCTACAAATTCGTGAGCCGGGACGCGATCCGCAAGGGCGGCGCGCGTGAAAACGCCGACCTGCTCGACCACGGCACGCTGTACGTCGCGAAGTTCAACGCCGATGGCAGCGGCCAGTGGCTGGCGCTGACCCATGGCCAGGGCCCGCTCACGGCCGCCAACGGTTTTGCCGATGCGGGCGAGGTGATGGTCAAGACGCGCCAGGCCAGCGACCTGCTGGGCGCCACCAAAATGGACCGGCCCGAGTGGATCGCCGTGGGCAAGGACGGTGCCGTCTACTGCACGCTGACCAACAACAGCAACCGCGGCGGCGCCAGCCAGCCCGGCGTGGACGCGGCCAACCCGCGCGCCAACAACAGCATGGGCAACATCATCCGCTGGAAGGAAACCGGCGACTTCGATGGCATCCGCTTCCAGTGGGACCACTTCATCCTGGCGGGCGACCCCGCCAACGAGCGGCAGGACGCCAAAGGCAGCGTGAAAGGCGACATGTTCGCCTGCCCCGATGGCCTGTGGGCCGACGGCCGCGGCGTGCTCTGGGTGCAGACCGACATGTCGACCTCGGCCATGGGCAAGGGCGACCTGGCGCGCATGGGCAACAACGCCATGCTGGCGGCCGACCCGCGCACGGGCGAGGTGCGTCGCTTCCTGGTCGGCCCTTCGGGCTGCGAGATCACGGGTGCGACGATGACGCCCGATGGCAAGACCATGTTCATCAACATCCAGCACCCCGGCGAAAGCCCGAGCGAGCGCAGCGATCCCGAGCAGCCGCGCAAGTTCTCCAACTGGCCCGACCAGCGCCCCGCCGGGCGCCCGCGCTCGGCCACGGTGGTGATCCGCAAGGCCGACGGGGGCGTGGTCGGGACGTAGGGCAATCGGGGCCTTTACTTTACGCAGCCCAGGCAAGGTCAGCCAGATTCCTGGGCGCTCAAGCCGGCATAGCGTTTGAGAAAGCGCCGCTCATCCGGCGCGTAGCCCTGCGCCGCATAGAAGGCATGCGCTGCAGTCCGGTGATCGCCGCTGGTCACTTCGGCGCGGACACAGCCCTGCCCGGTGAAAAAGCGGTCGGCTGCGGCTACCAGCGCCTCCCCGATCCCACCGCCGCGGTGCCCGGCATCGACCACCAGCGAGGTGATGCGGCCGATCCGGCCTTCGGCATGGAAAAGCTCCAGCACATGCAAGCTGATGACACCGGCCATGCAGCCATCGACCTCGGCCAGCAGCACGCTGTCACAGGCATTCGCCAGAAGGATCGCGAGCTTGCGGACGATCAACGCCTCACTGGCCTCGTAGCCCAGTTGCCCCATCAAACCGGCGATGGCCGGCGCGTCGGCCGCAGCCGCCGTGCGGATGCGCGGCGGCTGCGGCTCAGGCATTGGCGTCTTCTTCATGCCGCCCGATCGTACGCAGGCGCACCAGCTGCAGCAGCTCCCGCACCGTAGCCCGGGCCGCGCCCCGGTGCTGGCGCGCAAAACGGCTTGCACGCTCGCTGGCGGCCGCCTGCTGCGTCGCGTCGCGCGCCAGTTGCATGGCCTGCGCGACGCCCGCCGTGAGGTCGGGCACGCGCTGCGCCGCCCCGGCGGCGCAGGCCAGTTCGGCCGCCTCGGCAAAATTGTAGGTGTGCGGGCCCAGCACAACCGGGCAGCCGCAGGCGGCGGCCTCGATCAGGTTTTGCCCGCCCAGCGGGGCAAAGCTGCCACCCAGCAGCGCCACGTCGGCCATGCCGTAGTACAGGGCCATTTCGCCCAGCGAGTCGCCCAGCCACACATCCGCCGGCTCGGGGAGCAGGCTCCAGGTGCTGCGCCGCGACACCGTGAGGCCCGCACTCTGGAGCAGTTGCTGCACCTCGTCGAAGCGCTGCGGATGGCGGGGCACCAGCAACCATTGCACCGGTTGTGCCGCATCCGCACGCGAGGTGCTCCAGGCGCGCACGGCCTCCAGCCACAGTGCCTCCTCGCCTTCGCGGCTGCTGGCCAGCATGGCCACCGGTCGCATGGCCTGCACACGCCAGGCGCGCCCCAGCTCCAGTTGCGCCGCGTCGGGCACCACGTCGAACTTGAGGTTGCCGAACACCCCCTGCACCTGCGCGCCGATGGCGTGCAGGCGCTCGGCGTCGTCCTCGGTCTGCGCGTACACCGCGGTCAGCGCGGCGTAGGCCGGGCGCGCCAGCGGAGACACGCGCCGGGCCTTGCGCAGCGAGTGTTCATTGAAGCGGGCATTGGCCAGCACCAGGGGCACGCCGCGCTGCCGGCAGGCCGCCACCAGATTGGGCCAGACCTCGGTCTCCATCAGGATGCCGATGGCCGGGCGGAACTGGCGCAAAAAACGCAGCACGGCGCCCTGGGTGTCCCAGGGCTGCCACACCTGCACATCGCCCGCCTGCAGCAGCTTTTCACCCTCGGCCCGGCCGGTGGCGGTGCCATGGGTGAGCAGCAGGCGCATGCCGGGCAGCTGGGCACGCAACTCGGCCAGCAAGATGGCGGCTGCGCGCGTCTCGCCCAGCGACACGGCATGGATCCAGACGAACTGGCCCAGCGGGTCGGTGCTGCTGTGCAGCACCAGGCTGTCGATGGGCTGCGGGTAGCGGCCAAAGCGCTCGCCCACGGCCACGGCATAGCCGGGCTCGGCCACGGCGCGGCGGCGCAGCTTGCGGCGCAGCAGCGGCTGGGCCGCCCAGGTCATCATGGAATACAGGGCGCGTGCGGTGGTCATGCTGCGCCTCATTGCGCGACGACGTCGACCACGCGGCCCTGCCATGCCAGGCCCTGGCGTGAGGCGATGACCAGGCAGGCCCCCGCACCCGGTGCGGCCACGACGGCCTCGCCCCCGGGGGCCCAGAAGGCGCTGCGGCCAGCACAGACATAGCCGCCCGTAGGCACGCCATGGTTGGCCATGAGCACGGCCAGGCCCAGATCGGCCGCGTAGCCCTGCAACTGGCTGGAATCCCTGGCATACCCGCCCTCGGAGATCACCGAGCCGCAGGCATACAGGGCTGCCCCGCCCTCCCGTGCCGCCAGGGCGTGTTCGGGGTGGGTGGTGTCGGCACACACGGCCAGGGCCGTGGGCTGGCCTGCGAGCGTGCGCAGGTGGACATCTTCGCTGCCCGCACTGGCGAACTGCTCTTCGCCAGGGTGCAGGTAGCGCTTGCGGTACAGGGCAGCGCTGCCATCGGCCCCGAACACCCAGGCGCCGATGGCCGGCTTGTTCCCCGCCACCACCGGGGCCACGGGGGCACCCACCACCAGTGCCATGCCGGTGGCGCGGGCGGCGTCGCGCAGGGGCGCGAGTGCGGCGTCCTGCGCATCCAGCACCAGGCCGGCCACCAGCGCAGGCTCATAGCCGGTGAGCGACAGCTCGGGAAACACCAGCAGTTGCACGCCATGGCGGGCGGCTTCGTGCACCATGGACAGGTGCCCCTGCACATTGGCCCGTACTTCACCGGGAGCTGAAATCGACTGCGCTGCGGCGATGCACAGCAAGGAAGGCATGGGGGTGGTCAAGGAGAACGCGTTCGCAAAAAATGGGATCGGGCCTGGAAATCAGTGGGCAGCCGCGCCCAGCTTCGCGTCGGGCTTGACCCGGTGCAGCAGCGCCAGCATGGCCGCCTCGATGCGCGCCAGCGCCTCCTCGGTATGGCCCTCGAAGCGCAGCACCAGCACCGGCGTGGTGTTGCTCGCACGGATCAGGCCAAAGCCGTCCGGCCAGTCCACGCGCAGGCCGTCGATGGTGTTGACCTCGGCCGGCGCGCTGAAGCTGCCGGCCGCCAGGGCCTGCAACTCGGCCGTCAGGCGGTGCGGTTCGCCTTCGGCGCAGGCCACGTTGAGCTCAGGCGTCGAAAAGCTGGTGGGCAGGGCATTGAGCACGGCGCTCGGGTCGGCATGGCGGCTCAGGATCTCGAGCAGGCGGCAGCCGGCGTAGGTGCCGTCGTCGAAGCCGTACCAGCGCTCCTTGAAGAAGATATGGCCGCTCATCTCGCCGCCCAGGGGCGAGTCGAGCTCCTTCATGCGCGCCTTGATCAGCGAGTGGCCGGTCTTGAACATCACCGGCACGCCGCCCGCAGCGGCAATGGCCGGCGCCAGGCGCTGGGTGCACTTCACGTCGAACAGGATGTTGCCGCCGGGCACGCGCGAGAGCACGTCCTGGGCGAACAGCATCATCTGCCGGTCGGGGAAGATGTTGACGCCATCGCGCGTGACGATGCCCAGGCGGTCGCCGTCGCCGTCGAAAGCCAGGCCCAGTTCGGCATCGCTGCCCTGCAGCGCGGCGATCAGGTCGCGCAGGTTCTCGGGCTTGCTCGGGTCGGGGTGGTGGTTGGGGAAGTTGCCGTCCACCTCGGAAAACAGCTCGATCACCTCGCAGCCCAGGGCGCGGAAGATGTCCGGGGCCGTGGCGCCGGCAATGCCGTTGCCGCAGTCGACCACGATCTTGAGCGGGCGGGCGAGCTTCACGTCACCGGTGATGCGCTCGCGGTAGGCGGGCAGCACGTCCACATGGCGCACACGGCCACCGGCCGCGAGCTGCCAGCTTTCCTGCTCCATGGTGCGGCGCAGGGACTGGATCTCTTCGCCGTAGATGGCGCGGCCATTGAGCACCATCTTGAAGCCGTTGTAGTCGCGCGGGTTGTGGCTGCCCGTGACCTGGATGCCGCTGTTGCACAGCGTGCTGGCCGCGAAGTACAGCAGAGGGGTGGTGACCATGCCCACGTCGATCACCTCGATGCCTGCTTCCACCAGCCCCTGGATCAGTGCGGCCGACATCGCCGGTCCGGAGAGGCGGCCATCGCGGCCCACGGCCACGGTGGTCTGGCCTTCGGCACGGGCTGCGGTGCCAAAGGCACGGCCCAGTCCCAGGGCGACTTCTTCGTTCAGGGTTGCCGGCACGATGCCGCGGATGTCGTAGGCTTTGAAAATGGCGGGCGTGGGTTGCACGTGGGGGGCCTTTGCTGTGAGCGTTGGAACGGTGCGCTGGATTGTAGGGGGCACCCCACGCTGCGCCGGGGATGCCCCTCAACGGTAGACCAGGGCGCTCTGAGGCACATGTCCGAAAACGGCCAGACTGCCTGTAGGCGGGACCTATCATTCCCCCATGCCCCAGCCACCCCGCCCCCTCGCCCCGCCATTGCCCGCCGCTCCAGCGGCGGATGACGAAGGCCGCTACCTGGCCCTGCAGACCCGCGATGCGCGCTTCGATGGGCGCTTTTTCACAGGCGTGACCTCCACCGGCATCTACTGCCGCCCGGTCTGCTCGGTGCGCACGCCCCGGCGCGAGAACTGCCGCTTCTTTGCCATGGCGGCCCAGGCCGAGAGCGCCGGCTTTCGGCCCTGCCTGCGCTGCCGGCCCGAGATGGCGCCCCAGTCCCTGGCCTGGTCGGTGCAGGACGCCTCGGGCATCCTGGTTCAGCAGGCTGTGCGCCTGCTCGACGCGCCCGAAGGCTGGGCCCGGGGCAGCCAGGGGCCCACCGTCGCCCGGCTGGCCGAACGCCTGGGCGTGAGCGACCGGCACCTGCGCCGCATCTTCGAGGCGGCCCTGGGAGTTTCCCCGCTGCAGTACCTGCAGACCCGGCGCCTGCTCACGGCCAAGCAGTTGTTGACCGACACGCCCCTGCCCATCACCCAGGTGGCCCTGTCCAGCGGATTTGGCAGCGTGCGCCGCTTCAATGCGGCGTTTGCCGAGCACTATGGGCTCAACCCGGGCCAGTTGCGCAAGAACGGCAGCCCCCAGGGCGCCACCCGCACGGGCACGCTGCGCCTGGCCTACCGCCCGCCGCTGGACGTGGCGGCACTGCTCGCCTTCTTCGAGCGGCGCCGCTTCCTCGGGGTGGAATGGGTGGAGCAGGCGGGCGATGGCGCACCGGCCCTGCGGCGCACGGTGCGCCTGCCCCCTGCCGTGACCGGGAGCATGGAGGTCACCGGCTGGCTCAGCGCCCGTTTCGACACCGCCCGCCACCAGGTGCTGCTGCAGACCAGCGACAGCCTGTACCCGGTGCTGCCGGTGGTGATCGCGCGGGTGCGTGCCATGCTGGACCTGGATGCCGAGCCTGGCGCCATCAATGCCGTGCTGCACGAGCGCTTTCCCCAAGGCGATGGCCTGCGCGTGCCCGGTGCCTTCGATGGCTTCGAGCTGGCCGTGCGCGCCGTGCTGGGCCAGCAGATCACCGTGGCCGCCGCCCGCACGCTGGGCCAGCGGCTGGTGGAGCGGCTGGGCGAGCCCATCGCCACGCCCTGGCCCGAGCTCACCCGGCTGTTTCCTCCACCCTCCGTGCTGGCGCGGGCCGAGGGCGACGTGCTCGGGCAGATGGGCATCGTGCGCCAGCGCCAGGCGGCCATCGTGGCGCTGGCGCAGGCGGTGGACAGCGGGGCCCTGGCCCTGCATGCCGGCGCGGATGTGGCCGCCACGACAGCGGCGCTGTGCGCCCTGCCCGGCATCGGCGACTGGACGGCCCAGTACATCGCCATGCGCGTGCTGCGCTGGCCCGATGCCTTCCCGGCGGGCGACGTGGCACTGCACAAGGCCCTTGGCGTGCAGGGCCATAAGAACCCGGCCCGCGCCGCCACCGAGGCGTCTGCCGCCTGGCGCCCCTGGCGCAGCTACGCCGTGCTGCGCGCCTGGGCGGAGCTGCCCCTGCCCGGCGCTGCTGCGCAAAAACCCCTTTGAACCGGCCCTTCCCATGCAATTCCATCCCGCCACCGTGCAATCGCGCACCCCGTCCCCCCTCGGCCCCGTGCGCCTGGCGGCCTCTCCCCAGGGCCTGGTCGGCCTGTGGTTCGACGGCCAGCGGCACCAGCCCACGGCTTTTCTGGACGGCCCCGGCGCCTGGCCCGAAGCGAGCGGCCATTCCCTGATGCAGGAAGCCGCTGCCCAGCTGCAACAGTTCCTGCGCGGTGATCGCCGCGGCTTCGACCTGCCGCTGGACCTGTCGGGCGGCACGCCGTTCCAGCAGGAGGTGTGGCGCGCCCTGCTGGGCATAGCCTGCGGCGCCACCACCACCTATGGCACCTTGAGCCAGGACCTGGGCCGCCCGCGCGCGGTGCGGGCCGTGGGCGCCGCAGTCGGGCGCAATCCCGTGAGCGTGATCGTGCCCTGCCACCGGGTGCTGGGCGCCGACGGCAGCCTCACCGGCTACGCCGGCGGCCTGGACCGCAAGGGCGCCCTGCTGGCCATCGAGGGCGCGCGCCCGCTGGCGGCATGAGCGATTCCGGATCGAAACCCGTCTCCGCGTGGATCGGCGAGTTCGTGCTGCTGGCCTCGCTCTGGAGGGCCTCGCTCCTGCCGCCGTATTCCGGTAGCCCATCAAGGAAAATGCCACGGCGCCCCTGTTTGGTGCGCTGATGGCCTGGCTGCAGCTGGGCGATCGCATCGGCCGCCTGCGCCGGGTCAGGCTGGCGCTGGGATCCTGGGCCGCTTCATCGTCACCGGCACGCTGTTGTCAACCGGGCTTGTCAGGACGCGCAGCCCCGCCGGGGTGGCCCCGGAACGGCCCTAAACTCGATGCATGGTCTTTGTCGCGTCGGTTTTCAGCACGCCTTCACATGCCACGGGATTGCCGTGCAAGCCTGACGCCACCTGCAAGGTAGCGGGCGCAAGCCTGCGTGCGCACAGACCGGGCTACGGGCACCATGGCGCATAACACCCTGCTGGCAGGCGGCCTGCTCCTGCTGCTGGCCGTTCTGGCGCTGGCCCTGCTGCCGCCCATGGAGGTGCTGGCCCCCTCGCGGCGCACCGAGTGGCTGGCGGGACTGGCGGGAGGCCTGGTGTCGGCCGCCATGCTGGCGCTGCTCAATTTCCAGGCACAGGGGCCTGCCCTGGTGGTCTACCCGACGGCCACGGCCTTCGTGGCACTGTGCTTTGGGGCCCGGGCCACCGCCGTCACCGCAGGCCTGGCCCTGCTTGCAGGGTTCGGGATCCAGGGCGCCCTCTCCCCCATCGGCACCTGGGTGCTGGCCGGCGCCTGGGCGACCGGGGCCTTGTGGCGGCAACTGGCACTGCGCAGCGGGCGCAGCAGCTGGCGCGAAGTGCTGGGCCTGGCATTGACACTGCCCGTGGTCAGCGGTGTCGTGCAGACGGTGGCCGGCCTCTTCGCGCCCGGCCCCGACCCGGCGGACTGGTGGACGAGCCTGCCCTGGAACCATGGTGTCGGCATTGCGGTGCTGGGCGCCTGCCGGCTGTTGCTGATCGGCAAGGCCCAGTCGCTGGCGGCCACGACGTCGGCCCTGCACGCCCTGGGCCAGCGCGAGCAGCAGTTGCGCATGGCCCTTGAATCCCTCAATGGTGGCCGCTGGGAGTGGGACGTGGACACGCGCCAGTTCCGCTGCGAAGGGAGTTTCTACGACCTGTTCGGCATCACCGATGCCGATCGCACTGCGCCAGACCTGTGGCAACGCTGGTACGACCTGCGCCACCCGGTGGACAGGGAGCGCAACGCCGCCCGGCTGGCCCGTGCCATGGACGGCCTGGAGGATTCCTACGAAGCCGAGTTCCGCGTGCGCGATACCGCCGGTCGCTGGCGCTGGCTGATGTCGCGCGGCCTGGTGGCGCTGCGCGATCCCAAGGGCAAGCCGCTGCGCCTGATCGGCATGGACGTGGATATCTCCGCGCACCGCGAAGCGCAACAGGCGCTGCGTGACTCGGAGGCCAAGTACACCTCCTTCTACCAGACGCTGCCCGACGCAGCGGGCATCAGCCGCATCTCGGACGGGCGCTACATCGATGTGAATCCCGCGTTCTGCGAGCTGCTGGGCATCCCGCATGGGCAGGTGCTGGGCCGCACCTCGACCGAGCTCAGGATCTGGGCCTCCGACGAGGAGCGCAAGCGCCTGCTGGAGACCTTCCAGCGCCATGGCAAAGTGGACCGGCTGCCCCTGGTGGCGCAGCGTGGCGGTGCGCGCATCCCGGGGTTGATGTCGGCACGGTCCGTGCTTGTGGATGGGGAAGACTGTTTTGTCTTCGTTTTCCACGACATGACCGAAGCCCAACGCACCAGCGACGAGTTGCGCGCACTCAACGGGCTCCTGCAGCAAGCCGGCCGGCTGGCACGCCTGGGCGCCTGGGAGGACGTGCGCGGCCAGGGCCTGGTCTACTGGTCGGACGTGTGCTTCGACATCCATGGCATGCCGCCCGGCTCGGCCCTGCCCACCGACTACATCGACCGCATGGTGGCGCCCGCCTACCGCGAGACGCTGCGCAACCACTTTCGCGCCAGCATCCTCAATCGTGCCGAGTGGAGCCTGGAGCTGGAGGTGATCCACGCGGATGGCCACCTGCTGTGGGTGCGCGCCCGGGGCGAGCCCGTCGTCGAGAACGGCCGCGTCACCCGGGTGCGCGGGGTCATGCAGGACATCGACGAGGCCAAGCGCGCCACCGAGCGCCTGCGCCAGTCCGAAGAGCGCTTTTCGCGCATTTTTCAGCTCATGCCCTTCCCCATGGGCCTGTCGCGCCGCAGCGACGGGCAGTACCTGGACGTGAACCCGGCCTGGGAAGCCTTGCTGGGCATACCGC
Source organism: Acidovorax sp. (assembly GCF_034519795.1). Taxonomy (GTDB): domain Bacteria; phylum Pseudomonadota; class Gammaproteobacteria; order Burkholderiales; family Burkholderiaceae_C; genus Acidovorax. The sequence goes on along the minus strand of NZ_JAXHOB010000012.1, from coordinate 40,507 downwards.
GCGGCGAGGCCGTGGGCCGCACGGCCGTGGAGCTGGGCATCTTCACCCAGGAAGAGCGCCAGCGGCTGATACAGGCCTTTGAGCAGGCAGACCCGCAGGCCAGCCACGAGGTGACGCTCAAAGGGCGCCCGGGCACCCGGCTGACCGTGTTGCAGTCCATGCGCGCCATCGATTTCGACGGCGAGCCCTGCTGGCTGTTCTCGGTGCACGACATCACCGACCGCAAACGCCAGGAAGAGCAGGTGCGCGAGCGCGAAGAGCTGCTGTCGCTGACCATCTCTGCCGCCTCCCTGGGCCTGTGGGACTGGGACATGGAGCGCGGCACCATCACCGGCGACAGCCGCTGGGCCTCCATGCAGGGCCGCACGCCGGGGCCCATCGCCCAGACATCGGTGCGCTGGACCAGCGCGGTGGCGGCGGACGACATCGACCGCATCACGGCCGAAGTGGCGCGCCACGCGGCACGGCCGGCCACGCCGTTCGATGCCACCTGGAAGGTGCCCGCCCCCCACGAAGGCACGCGCTGGGTGCGCAACCTGGGCAAGATCGTGAGCTTTGGCGCCGATGGCCAGCCCCTGCGCATGCTGGGCGTGGCGCTCGACGTGACGCCCCAGCGCGAGCAGGAGGTGCTGCTGCAGAAGCTGGCGCACTTCGATGCCCTGACCGGCCTGCCCAACCGTGTGCTGCTGGCGCGCAGGCTGCAGGAGTGCCTGGACCAGGCGCGCGAGCACGGCACCCAGCTCGGGGTGGGCTACCTGGACCTCGATGGCTTCAAGCCCGTGAACGATCGCCTGGGCCATGGCGCAGGCGACCGCCTGCTGGTGATGGTGGCGGGCCGCCTCACGCGGGCCCTGCGGCCCGGCGACAGCGTGGCCCGCCTGGGTGGGGATGAGTTCGTGATGCTGCTGCCCGACCTGGCCGACACCGCCGAGTGCGAGCGCCTGCTGGGCCGGGTGATGGAGAACATCTCCGCCCCCTACGCGCTGGACACCGAGCGCGTGCTCGTCACGGCCAGCATCGGCTACACCGTGTTCCCTCTCGATGAAGCCGATGCCGACACCCTGCTGCGCCATGCCGACCAGGCCATGTACGCAGCCAAGCAGGCCGGGCGCAACCGCTTCCACCAGTTCGATGCCGCACAGGAGCGGGCCCTGGTGGCGCAGCGCGAGCAGGGCAAGTACCTGCAGGAGGCCATAGCGGGCGCACAGTTCATCCTGCACCTGCAGCCCAAGGTGGACATGCGCAGCGGCGCCGTGGTGGGTGCCGAGGCCCTGGCCCGCTGGCAGCACCCCGAGCGCGGGCTGCTTGCGCCCGGCGCCTTTCTGCCGCTGCTGGAGGGCACCGAGCTGGAGATCGGCTTCGGGCAATGGGTGGTCGGAGCGGCCCTGGACCTTCTCAGGCGCCTGAACGGCCATGGCCTCGCCCTTCCCGTGAGCATCAACATCTCCGCTCTGCACCTGCAGCACCCCGGCTTTGCCGACTGGATGGCCCACAGGCTGGCCGAGCACCCCGACATCGATGCGCGCCAGGTCGAGATCGAGATCACCGAGAGCGCCGCCCTCTACGACCTCAGCGCCGTGGCCGCCACGCTGACGCGGCTGCGCGAACTGGGCGTGACCGTCTCGCTCGACGACTTCGGCACCGGCTATTCGTCGCTGACCTACCTGCGCCGCCTGCCCATGGACACGCTCAAGATCGACCAGAGCTTCGTGCACGGCATGATGGGCGACCCGGGCGACCTGGCCATCGTGCAGGGCGTGATCGGCCTGGCCCGCTCCTTCGGCTACCGGGTGATCGCCGAGGGCGTGGAAACCATCGAGCAGGGCCAGATGCTGCAGCAGCTGGGCTGCGCCCAGGCCCAGGGCTACTGCATCGCCCGGCCCATGGCCATGGAGCAGTTCGTGGACTGGGCGGCCCAGTGGCAGACACCGGCGGGCTGGCAGCGGCAACGGCCGCATTGAGCAGGCCACCCGATGGCACACTCCCGCCTGTCCACCACACACCCGACCTGCCATGCCCCTGCAAGCCACCCTGCACTACCACCCCGACCTGGTGCGCCACGCCGTCCTCTGCTTCTGGCGCCGCTCCACGGGCCGGCGCACGCTGCTGGTCAGTGCGGCGCTGGCCCTCTGGTTCGGGGTGCTGGTGGCGCGCGGCGACCGGTCCTGGCAGATCGGGGTGACCGGCACAGCGGTGGCCATCAGCCTGCTGGTGTGCGCCACCGTCTATGTGGTGCACTACCGCAATGCCATGGGCAAGCTGCGCGACATGGGCGGCACGCCAGAGGCCACGCTGCGGGCGGACCAGGACAGCTTCACGCTCGCCTCGGATGCGGGCCTGGCCACCTTGCCCTGGTCCAGCGTGAAGGAGGTCTGGCAGTTCGAGCGCGTCTGGCTGCTGCTGTTCTCCCCGGCCCAGTTCAGCACCCTGCCCGTGGCCGACCTGTCGCCCGAGTTGCAGGCCCTCATCGAGGCCAGCGTGCGCGGTGCCGGCGGAAAGATCCGGCACGGCCGCTGAGCAGGTGTTCAGGCAGGCTCCACGCCCTGCCCCACCAGTTCCCGCACCTGCTGCAGCGCCGCCGGGTCTTCCATGGTGGTCAGATCGCCCGGGTCGCGCCGTTCGGCCACGGCCTGCAAGGCGCGGCGCAGCAGCTTGCCACTGCGCGTCTTGGGCAGCACGGTCACGAAATGCACGCGCGAGGGCCGGGCCACGGCGCCCAGTTGCCGGTCCACGCGCTGCATGACCTCGCCTTCGAGCGCGAGGCGCGCGGCCGGGTCATCGAGCCCGCTGGCATCGCGCGCCACCGCAAAGGCCATGGCCACCTGGCCCTTGAGCGCATCGGCCACGCCGACCACCGCCACCTCGGCGATGTTGGGGTGCGAAGCGATGCTCTCCTCGATCTCGCGCGTGCCCAGGCGGTGGCCGGCGACGTTGATCACGTCGTCGGTGCGGCCCAGGATGAAGTGGTAGCCATCGGCATCGCGGATGCCCCAGTCGAAGGTGCTGTAGATCAGCTTGCCGGGGATGCTCTTCCAGTAGGTGTTGACGAAGCGTTCGTCGTCGCGCCAGACGGTCTGCATGCAGCCGGGTGGCAGCGGCCCCTCGATGGCGACCACGCCCTTCTGGTTGGCGCCTGTGAGCTCCTCGCCCGTGGATTCGTCGATCAGCTTCACGGCATAGCCGTACATCGCCTTGCCGGGGCTGCCGAAGCGTGTGGTCTGCCGCTCGATGCCGTTGGCCAGCGTGAGGATGGGCCAGCCGGTCTCGGTCTGCCAGTAGTTGTCGATGATGGGCACGCGCAGCGCATCGCTGATCCACTGCGCGGTGGGCTCGTCCAGCGGCTCGCCGGCCAGCCACAGCGCCTTGAGGCTCGATACGTCGTACTTGCGCAGCCAGCTCGCGTCCTGCTTCTTGAGCACGCGCACGGCCGTCGGGGCCGAGAACATGTGCGTGACCCGGTACTTCTCGACGATGCTCCACCACACCCCCGCGTCGGGCCGGATCGGCAGGCCCTCGTACAGGATGGTGGCCATGCCCGCGATCAGCGGCGCGTAGACGATGTAGCTGTGGCCCACCACCCAGCCGATGTCGCTGGTGGCGAAATAGGTGTCGCCGGGCTTGGCGTCGAAGATATGCCGCATGCTGGCCGCCAGCGCCACCGCATAGCCGCCCGTGTCACGCTGCACGCCCTTGGGCTTGCCGGTGGTGCCGCTGGTGTACAGGGTGTAGCTCGGGTGGGTGGATTCCAGCCATTCGCAGGGCACCACTGCGTCCAGGTGCTGCGCGCGCAGGGCCGCCCAGTCGTGGTCGCGGCCGGGGTGCAGTGGCATGGGCGCCATGCCCCGGTTGACCATGAGCACCGCAGCCGGCTTGTGGCGCGACTGGGCGATGGCCTCGTCCAGCAGCGGCTTGTAGGGAACGACCTTGCCACCACGCGAACCGGCATCGGCACTGACCACGGCCACGGGCTCGGCATCCTCGATGCGCGAGGCCAGCGAGCCCGAGGCGAAGCCGCCAAAAACCACCGAATGCAGCGCGCCGATGCGCGCACAGGCCAACATGGCAAACGCCGCCTCGGCGATCATCGGCATGTAGATCAGCACGCGGTCGCCCTTCTTCACCCCCAGCGCCCGCAGCACGGCCGCCATGCGCTGCACCTCGGCATGCAGCTCGACAAAGCTGTAGCTGCGCTCGCTGTCGGTCTCGGTGGAGATGGCGATCAAGGCCGGTTGGTCGGCCCGCTCGGCCAGGTGCCGGTCCACCGCGTTGTGGCACAGGTTGGTGGTGCCGCCCACGTACCAGCGCGCAAACGGCGGGTTGCTGTAGTCGCAGATCTGCTGGGGCGGGGTCTGCCAGTCGATGAGGGTCGCCTGCTCGGCCCAGAAGGCGTCAGGCTGCTCGATGGAGTGGCGGTAGAAGTCGGCGTAACTCGTCATGGTGTGTCTCCAGCATCTCATCTGTGCGCTGAGGTTGGCGCATTTCTGAATTTATAATTATTCATAACGGACTTGCTGGAAGCTGACGAGTGCCCATGACCTTGCGAGCTCGCTGGGTTTCAACTTCTCGTCAATCGACCCGCAGGGGCTTCGTGGGTGGCTTGTGGGTGGACACCAGCAGCGAGGAAGCAACCCAAGTCAGTAAAGCGCAGCGAACCTCTCGATCAGATTCGTTGGACCTGCCACGATCAGATGGTCGCCGGGCTTGACCTCGGATTCGGGATTGGCATAAATGAAGTCCTGGTGTCGCCGCTTGATACCCACCACCGTGATGCCGTGCTTCTTGCGAACGTTGGACACCGCCAGCGTCTTGTTGTGCGACTCCATCGGTGCTCGGGTCTTGGCAATCGCGAAGCCATCGTCGAACTCGATGAACTCCATCATCTTGCCCGTCACCAGGTGCGCCACGCGCTGTCCCATATCGGCCTCGGGATAGATCACATGGTGCGCGCCCACCCTCTCGGCTATGCGCCCGTGCTGCGGGCTGTTGGCCTTGGCCCAGATGTCCTTCACGCCCATCTGCGCCAGGTTCAGCACCGTCAGAACACTCGCCTCCAGGTTGGTGCCGATGCTCACCACCGCGTGGGAAAAGTCGGTCACTGACAGCTGCACAAGCGCATGCAGCTCGGTGGAATCGACCTGCACCACATGCGGCAGCTCGTGCGCGAGGTCCTGCACCACCTCCTCGCTGGCATCCATGGCCAGCACCTCGTGGCCAGCGGCCACCAGCGCGCGCGCCACGCTCGCACCAAAGCGCCCCAGGCCAATGACGACCACGCTGTCGCCCTGCGTTGAGTTTGATTTAGCCAACAATCGGTTTCTCCTCTGGGTAGCGGTACGACCTGGGTACCTGGTTGATTGCCAGCGCCAACGCCAGCGTGACCACGCCCACGCGCCCGGCGTACATCAGCGCAATGATCACGCCCTGCGCCGCAGGCGGCAGCTCGGCGGTAATGCCGGTGGACAGGCCCACCGTGGCAAAGGCCGACACCACTTCAAACATCAGCTTTTCCAGCGGCAGGTGGTCTGTCAGCGCAATGATGGCCAACAGCCCCAGCGACACCGCCGCGCCGCTGAGCACCAATATCGACAAGGCTTGGCGCTGCACCTGGGTGGAGATGCGCCGCCCGCGCAGCTCCACATCGGCACGGCCGCGGATTTCGCTCCACACCACCAGCAACAGCAAGAAGACTGTGGTCACTTTCACGCCACCGGCCGTGCCCGCGCTACCGCCGCCGATGAACATCAACACACAGTGCAACACCAGCGATTCGAGCTTCAGCGCGCCAATGTCGACCGCGTTGAAGCCTGCTGTTCGCGCCGAGACCGAGGTGAACAGGGCCGCCTGCCACTGGTCCAGAAAGCCCAGATTGCCCAGCGTCCTGGGGTTGTTGTGCTCCACCAGCCACAGTCCCAGCGTGCCCAGCAGCACCAGCGCGACAGAGCCCCATACTGTCAGCGTAGTGTGGACGGACCAGCGTGCATGTCGCTTGCGCCAATTGGCCCATAGCTCGGTGATGACGGGAAAACCCAACCCGCCCACAACGATAGCCAGCATCAGTGGCCCCAGCACCCAGCCGTCCGTCACATGGCGCATCACGCTGTCTGGCCAGATGGAAAAACCCGCATTGTTGTAGGCCGATACGGAATGGAAGACACCTTGCCACAGCGCCTCGTCCCAGTCCAGGTTCATGGTGGCGGCAAAGCGCAGCGCCAGCCACAGCGCTACCATTCCCTCCACCAGCAAGGTGACCACCAGCACCATGCGCGCCACCGAGCGCACATCGCCCAACGAGAGCGCGCGGGTTTCAGACTGCAGCAGCAGCCTCGTACGCAGCTTCATGTGTCCGCCGATCAGCAAGCCCATCAGCGTGGCCGAGGTCATCATGCCGAAGCCGCCGAGCTGGAAAAGTGCCATCATCATCCCCTGGCCCAGTGGGCTCCAGAATGTGCCCGTGTCCACCACCACCAACCCCGTTACGCACACCGCTGAGGTGGCGGTGAACAGCGCCGTCAGCCACGGCGCGCCCTCGCCGCTGGCGCTGGCCCAGGGCAGCATCAGTAGCGCGGTGCCCAATACTATGGTGGCCAGAAACGCCAGGGCCAATACGGCGGCCGGGTGAGTAGGTAGGTGGTTCTTCATGGATGGGAACGCGGGCCGCGATGCGACAGTCTAGTGTCCCGGGTTGGAAGTTCGTTGAAGAAGGCAATCTGCCGAAATCGCTGCCAGGCTAGGAGGCGGCGCAGCCCATAGCGGGCTATTGGCAAGCCGCGCGACAAAGCAGACGCCGCATGCCGGGGCCAGCACGAAGGGAAAGCCTGCATCCAGTGAGGGCACCTTGCGCTTCATGTCGGCTTTCACCGCCCTGGCCTCTGGACGTGGCGCTGCTCGCTGCGCATGGATCATCTGTTGCCGGCCCATGGTGCAACCCACTGCGCACTGGCGCAGGCCCTCGCGGCTGGCAGCAGCGGCGGATTTACTTCTTCACCAGCGCCAGCACATCCTTGAACGCGGGATGTTCACAACTGCCCAGCCATTCGAAGGCCACCATCTCGGTGGTCACCAGCTCGGCGCCCGCGCCGGCCAGGCGGTCGAAGGCGGCGTCGCGGTTGCGGTCGGTGCGCGAGCCGCAGGCGTCGGTCACCACCCAGACCTCGAACTCGTCGTCGATCAGGTCCAGCGCCGTCTGCAGCAGGCAGACATGGGCTTCACAGCCCGCTATCACGATGGTGCCGCGCTCGGGCGCCTGCTGGGCGGGCTTTTGCAGGTGCTTGGGCAGGCTGCGTGCATTGCCGCCCTGCTGGGCCTTGGCGGGGGGGCGCAGCCACTCGCCCAGGCCTTCCTCCGCAGCGCTGAAGTGCATCTTGGCCAGGGTCTTCTGGCACAGTGCGCGCAGGGCCGGGTCGTTGGGCCCCAGGCGCGAGGGGTTCTGCTCGGTGCCCCAGACCGGCACCTCCAGCAGCTGCGCGATCTGCGCAAGGCGGCGTGCATTGGCCAGCACGGCAGCGCCTTCGGCAATGGCGGGCATCAGGCGTTCCTGGTAGTCCACCAGAACGAGTTGGGATTCGGAGGCGTCAAGCAGCATGGCGTGTACCGGGAAATTCAATGGGAATGCTCCATTGTCGCAGCCCCACGACCCTGGGCGGACCTTCAGGGCGCCGGTGCCAGGCGCAGCAAGCGCCCCTGCGGGCTGTCGGTCAGCAGGTAGAGCCAGCCATCGGGCCCCTGGCGCACGTCGCGGATGCGCTCGTTGTTGCCCTGTAGCAGCTTCTCCTCGCGCTGCAGCTTGCCGCCCGCCACCTCGAACCGGTGCAGCGTACCGAACTTGAGCGAGCCCACGAAAAGGCTGCCGCGCCAGGCGGCGCCATAGCGGTCGCTGGTGAGGAAGGCCATGCCCGAAGGCGCGATGGAAGGCACCCAGTAGTGCAGCGGCTGCTCCATGCCGGCCCTGGCCGTGCCCTCGCCCACCTTGCCGCCGCCGTAGTTCTCACCGTAGGTGATCACCGGCCAGCCGTAGTTGCGGCCAGGCTGGGGCAGGTTGATCTCGTCGCCGCCCTGGGGGCCGTGCTCGTGCATCCACAGCTTGCCGTCCGGCGCAAGCGCCGCCCCCTGGGCATTGCGGTGGCCATAGCTCCAGATCTCGGGCAGGGCCCCGGCGCGCTTGCGAAACGGGTTGTCGGCCGGCACCGCGCCATCGGGTGTGATGCGCACGATCTTGCCGTGGTGGTTGTCGAGCTTTTGCGCATCGTCCTTGCGGTGGTAGCGCTCGCCCAGCGCCAGGAACAGGTTGCCATCGCCCGCCTGCACGATGCGGCAGCCGAAGTGCAGGTTGCTCGCCACCTTGGGCTTCTGGCTGAAGAGGACCTTCACGTCCTGCAGCGAGCGGTTGTCAGGGGCCAGCGTGGCGCGCGCCAGGGCCGTGCTGTTGTCGGAGGTGCCGGCCGCACCGGGTTCGGAATAGCAGAAGAAGATGCGCCGGTTGCGGCTGAAATCGGTATCCGCCACCACGTCCAGCAGGCCGCCCTGTCCCCCGGTGGCAATGCTCGGCAGGCCGGCGAGGGCTGGGCCCAACTGGCCATTGGACTCCACCACCCGCATGCGACCCGGCCGCTCGGTGACCAGAAAGCGGCCTTCCGGCAGAAAAGCCACGGCCCAGGGGTTCACGAGGCCCGTGGCCACTGACGCCAAGGTGACAGGCCTGGCGGGCGCGGGAGTCGCCTGGGCATGGGCGTGGCCCATGCCTGCGGATGCTACGGAAAAAAGAGCAAGAAAACCCATGGTGCGCGCAGAAATGCGGCATTTTGATGTCAGATACATGTCAGCCTTGGTGGACCTGGGTTCCATGCAACCCGTTGGTATAAGGGAGCTGCGCGGGCAAGTCCAGCCCCCTTGTGCAGGCCTACGTGACTTCCCTCACAAAACAGGCAATTTAGCGTGGTACCCTTCGCCCCCATGTCCAAATGGTTTTGCACCCTCCTCATGGCTTGCGCTGTCAGCGCACAGGCTGCACCATCCACCGGTCAAGCGGATGACATGGAAAAGATCCTGATGGACAAGGGTCTCATATCCCAGCTCAAGGACATGCAGCACACCGTGGCCGACAAGGCCCATACGGTGGCGGACAAGGCGACCGACCTGGTGGGCAATGCCATGCAGTTTCTGGGTGTCCGTTACAAGCGTGGCGGCAACAGTGCTGAAACCGGCTTCGACTGCAGCGGCTTCGTCCGTGCAATCTACGAGCAGACGGTGGGGCTTTTGCTTCCCCGCCGCGCGGACCAGCAGGCCGCCAGCACCACGGTGATCGACAAGAAGGAACTGCAGCCAGGCGACCTGGTGTTCTTCAACACCATGCGCCGCGCATTCAGCCATGTCGGCATTTACGTAGGTGACGGCAAATTCATTCACTCTCCTCGCAGTGGGTCGGAAATCCGGGTCGAAGACATGCGTGTCTCGTACTGGCAGCGCCGTTTCGATGGTGCGCGCCGCGTGACGCCTGTGGCCTCGGCGGTCGAGACCAGCGCACCTGCCGCGAAGTAAATCACCCCAGCATCCCTGAACAAAGCGCGCTTCGGCGCGCTTTTGCGTTGCATCACGGCTTGACCACGTAGGTGGACTCCGTGCTGCGGATGGGACCGCCGATCACGTTCACCGGCCTGGCGTTCGGGTTGCGGAGGAACTCCTTGGCAGCCGCCATGTCGGCCTGGTAGCGGGCGCGTGCCTGCGCTTCGCAGGCGCGGCGTTCGGCCGTCGCCATCGCCCGGCACTCCTCCAGGCTTACCCTCATGCCGCCACCGGCCTCGCGGATGGCGGTGCTGTAGCGCTGCTGGGGTGTCATGTCTTCCACGGCGCCACGTTGCAGGGAGGCCTCATCGCCCTGCGCCAACGCGCTTGACGGAGTTGCGGAAAACACACCGACCACGAGCGCGACGGCGACCATGAAGGACGTGGGAGAGATGGGAGGGACGGTTCTGCGCATGTCGGGACTCCTGCGGGCATTGCTGGGTATGCCCTTGACTCTAGGCACTCCCGGTGCCAACCGTCATCAGCGGTGCGCGCGCTACCGTGTGCGACAGGTCCTACACGCCGGCAGATTGTCAACAATCCAGACGCACCACGGGCCGATGCATCCTGTCTGACAGACGGGCGCCTTCCATGCAGCTACAGTCGGGCCATTCTTTCACCTGCATACAAAGCGACAAAACATGTTTTCACTGATCGGAACGCTGTTGATTGGACTGGTCGTTGGCTTCATCGCCCGCGCCATCAAACCGGGCAATGATTCCATGGGCTGGATCATGACGGCCCTGCTGGGCGTGGCGGGCTCGTTCCTGGCCAGCTATGTGGGCGTGGCTCTGGGCTGGTACCAGCAGGGCGACGCGGCCGGCTGGATCGCCTCCATCGTGGGCGCCATGGTGCTGCTGTTCATCTACAGCCTGATCAAGGGCAAGAGCTGAGCACTGATGGCCATTGCGTTGGGCCGAAGCGGCCCCAGATCGGACGTAGACCTTTTCTGGATGTGATCCATGCCCACTGCCCGACAAATGGCTGCTGACGACCCCGCCCTTGCTGCTGCCGTACAGCGCAGCCGGCGCATGCTGCACCGGCGCGCCCTGGTGGCGGCCGCTGCCAGCACCGTCCCCGTGCCGGGGCTGGACTGGGCGGTGGACGCCGCCCTGCTCTCGCGCCTGCTGCCGCAGATCAGCTCGGAGTTCGGCCTGTCGGCCCAGCAACTCGACCAGCTCGACCCCGAAAAGCGCGAGAAGGTGCAAAAGGCCGTGGGCCTGGTCGGCTCGGTGCTGATCGGCAAGCTCATCACGCGTGAACTGGTGATACGCGCCACACAGACCGTGGGCCTGCGCCTGACCACCAAGCAACTGGCCAAGTATGTGCCCCTGGCAGGTCAGGCGGTGTCAGCGGCCATCGGCTATGCCACGCTGCGCTACCTGGGCGAGCAGCACATGCAGGACTGTGTGCGCGTCGCGAAAGAAGCCCAATTGCAACTCCCCGCCCCCAGGAAATAGGCGCGGGCAGTCGCCTCGGGCTAATCCACCGAGCAGGTGAAGCTGCCCGCATCCTCCACACTGCCCGTTCCCTTGTACTTGGCGAATTGGGGATAGGGGCATAGCGGCCGCGTGCGGTTCGGGTAGTTCGCCTGTGTGGGCAGTGCCCGGGCGGCAATGGTGTCGGGTGCGATGCCCTTCTCCACCCAGTCCACCATGGTCTGGATCGAATCGAAGCTGTCCGTGGCCGGGCCGCCCGAGCAGTGGTTCATGCCCGGTACCAGGAAGGTCCGCGCAAAGCCCTGGGTGCCGGCCATGCCGCCGTTGTTGGCCGCCAGCCGCTCGTAGTAGTCCACCGTGTCCTTGGCCGAGAAGATCGGGTCGGACATGCCGTGGATGAACAGCAGCTTGCCGCCGCGCTGCCGGTAGGCCGTGAGCTTGTCGTCGGCATAGGTGTCGTACACGGCCGAGTACGCCGCCATGCGCGCTGGATCGGTATCGAAGTTGAAGGCCAGCGGGTTGAACGTGAGGTCCGGCGGCGTGAAGAACTCGTTGATGAGCGCATCCACCATCAGCGTGATGTAGCGCGCATCCGGCGTGGCCGTGGTGGAACTGCCCAGCGTCCATGCGCGCCAGCCCGGTGCGGCCAGGCCCGGGTCCCAGGGCTGGCCGGCGTACAGCGCCTGGCCGGCCGAGTTGCGCGGGCCGGCAAAGACCTTGCTGAGGGCGCCCACCTGCGCGGCCGAGAGGCAGTCCACCCCCTTGGCACCGCTGCACTGCAGCACGGCCGGGTTGAACTGGCAGGCCTTGGTGTTGTTCACCATGCCGTCGACCACACCGTCAGCCGCGTCGCATGAGGATTTGACCGCATTGGCCACCAGGTTCAGGTCGGCATTGCTGAAGGCCTGCGACAGGATGCGGTTGCCCGAGGCATCCTGCGGAGCGATGCTGTTGAAGGCAATCGTGTTCCACATCGCGGCCACCGTGGCACCGCTCGATACGCGCATGGCCGGCGCGCCGGCCGTGATGGCGTCGAAATAGTCCGGAAAGCGCTGCGAGAACACCATGCCCTGGCGCCCGCCGCCCGAGCAGCCCGAGAAGTAGGAACGGTCGGGCTTGCGGCCATAGTGCGTGGCGATCAGCGACTTAGCGGCCACGGCCGTCTTGTCGTAGGAGTTGTAGGCATGGTCGGTGCGCGCCTGCGGGTCCGCGCCGAAGCTGGCGGTGGTGCCGATGTGTCCGCCATCGGTGGACACGACGGCAAAGCCCTGCCCCAGCGGCGAGGGCGTGCCAATCGAGATGCTGGAGCTCAGCGAGGTATCGCGCAGAACGCCATCGTTGCCGCCGCCTCCCAAGAACAGGAAACGGCCATTCCAGTTGTCCGGCAGGCTCAGCTGGAAACCAATCGCGTAGTTCTTGCCGTCCACCCCCACCCGCGGGTTGATGCTGCCCGTGACCACGCAGTGGCCTGGGAGGAAGGCGCCGGTGGCGGCACCGCCGGGGCGCTTGCTGTCGGGCGGCACATAGCTGGTGGCAAGCGTGGTGCCGGCCAGCTTGGCACTGGCCACCAGGCCGGTACACGCTGCGGAGTAGGCGCCATTGGCCGGGGGCCACATGGGCCCGTCGTCGTTGCCGCCACAGGCGGCCAGCGCGAAGGGCAGCAGCGCGGCGACGGGCCACGCGGCGCGGCGGGCGTTCAGCGCCCGGGATGGAATGGAAGGCATGGGTTTGTCTCCTGTTCTCAATCCGCTTTGAAGCCGGTGGCGGCCACGGCCTTGCCCCAGGTGACCGTGTCGGCCGCGATGATCTTGGTGAACTCCGGCGACCCCGTGCCCGTCACGCGAAAGCCGGCCTCTTCCATCTTGGCCTTGCCTTCGGGCGACTGCACAGCCCGGACGATGTCGGCGCTGAGCTTGGCCACGATCTCGGGCGGCGTCTTGGCCGGCGCCACGATGCCGAACCAGGACGAGAACTCCAGGTTGGCGTAGCCCTGCTCCTTGATGGTGGGCACGTCGGGCAGCGCGTTGGTGCGCGTGGCGCCAGTGCTGCCCAGGGCCACCAACTTGCCGGCCTTCACATTGGGGGCGGCCAGGCCCACGCTGGCGAACACGCCCTGCACATCGCCGCTGAACAGGCCGCCCAGCGCGTCGGCCGTGTTCTTGTAGTGCACGGGCTCGGGCTTCAACTGCACCGCGTCACCGAACATGAAGGCGCCGAAGTGCCCCGGCGTGCCCGCGCCGAAGGTGGCCAGGAACAGGCCCTTTTGCTGCTTGGTCCACTCCACGAAATCCTTGACGTTGCGCGCGGGCACCTTTTGCGGATTGACCAGCAGCACGAAGTCGGACGTGACCACCTGGCTCACCGCCACGAAGTCCTTCTGCGGCGAGTACGGCAGCTTGCTGTAGCTGCTGGGCGCAATGCTCAGCTGCCCGGTTTCGCCCAGCATCAGCGTGTAGCCGTCGGGCGCGGCACGGGCCGCTTCGCTGGCGGCGATCAGACCACCCGCGCCCGGCTTGTTGTCCACGATCACGCCCTGGTTGCCCCAGGCTTCGGACAACTTTTGCGCCAGCAGGCGTGCCACGATGTCCGGCCCGGTGCCGGCCGGAAAGCCGACGATGATGCGCACCGGCTTGTTCGGGTAGCCGGTGGCCTGGGCCTGGGCGGCGGCCCACGGTGCTGCCAGGCCCGTGGCCACGGCCGCAGCCAGCAAGGCGCGCCGGACGGGTTTGAAAGAAGTCTTCATGCTTGTCTCCAGTGGTTTTTGTGAGGGAGTCGGGGAAAGGAAAACGGGAAAACTCAGGCCAGTTCGAAGAAGCGCATCGCCACCGCATCCGGGTAGCGCGCCCCCGAGCCCACGAACATGCGCTCGGCGATCCAGGCCAGTGCAGGCGAAGCGGTCTCGAAGCTCGGGCTGCAGCGAAAGTAGATCTGCCCCGGGTCCACCGGCTCGCCGCGCACCAGCCGTGCGATCAGTTCTGGCGGGCCCGAGCGCACGGCCCGGTTCTGTACGTAGATGAAGTCGCCGCCATCGGTTTCGAGCACGTAGCGCGCATCGAGCTCGGACAGGCGCTCGTTCACGATGAGCTGAAAGTCCGCGCCGCCGGGCAGCACCCGTGCGCTCCAGCCATCGCCCGTCGCCGTGCCACCGGTGATGGGGATCAGCCGGCGCAGGCCATGGGCGGTGTGCCCCACCTCCTGCGGCACACCCACCTGCACGCGCAGGTCGGCAAAGAATTTCAGGCGGGGTTCGGGCAGGGGTGGCAGTTCGGACATGGGCAGTACTGGCGGCAAAATTGGTTATGAACCTAGCGTAAATCCGGTTGTGCCCACCGCCTGTCATCCCTGAGGATGACAGCGCTATGACACGGATCTCCCCCACCCCATGAGGCAATGGCTTCCCCCCGTGCCGCCCGCATCGGGCAGGCAACCCGCCAGTGGCCAGGCCCTGGCCGGCATGGTGCAGCGCCTGGGCGAGTCCGGTTTTGCATCCGGCCTGCTGGACGACCTGGCGCCCGTGCTGCCTGCAGCCTCGTGGTCGGTGTACCGCACGGGCCAGCGCTGCAAGCCCACCCTGTTCATGTCGGCCAGCCGGGGCGTGCCCGACACCACGCAGGACTGCTGGTGGGCGTACCTGTCAGGCCCCTATCGCAAGGACCGCACCTGGGGCCGTTCGTTCGACGACACGCCAGTCGAACCCCTGACCCGCCTGTGCCATGTGACGGCCACCGAGGTCGAGGGCGAGCACCGCGCCCGTGTCTACGAGGCGCATGGCGTGGCCGAACGCGTCTCGGTGGTCGACTACGAGAGCGATGGCTCGGTGTTCGCGGTCAACTTCTACCGCCACCAGCACCAGCCGCCGTTTCGCGATGGCCAGATCAGCGGCTTCGAGAGCGTGGCACCCGTGCTGCTGGCCCTGGCGCGCAAACACATCGCGCTGGCGCGCCCGCAGGCCATGGTGCCGCTGGCGCAGGAGGAAGACACGGACCATGCCGTGCTCCCTGCCCTGCTCGCCCTGCCCCAGGGCCTGCCGGCCCTGCGCGAGCGGCTGCTGCTCCTGCAGCACGACCTGACAGACCGCGAACTCGACGTCTGCGCCCGCGTGCTGCAGGGCATGACGCACGAGGGCATCGCCGCCGACCTGGGCCTGGGCGTGCCCACGGTCAAGACCTACCGCAACCGCGCCTTCGCGCGCATGGGCATCCACTTTCGCAACGAGCTGTTCGCCAAGGTGCTGGGGCGGTAGCGTTCAGCCACCGAAATTCCAGGGCGGAGGCCGGCGCCGGATGGTCTGCGCCTTGACGATGGCGGTGCTGGTCTGGGCTTTGTCGGCGATGCGGTCGAGCACACCGTCGAGCTGCTCGATGGAGCGCACGTAGACCCGGGCGATGAAACAGTCGTCACCCGTCACCTTGTCGCACTCGCAGAACTCGGGCGTGTCGCGTATCAGTTGCTCCACCGCCGCCAGTTGCCCCGGCAGCGGCTTGATACGCACGATGGCCTGCAGCTGGTAACCCAGCGCGCGCGGCTCGATGTCGAGCGTGAACGCGCGGATCACCCCGCGCTCCTCCAGCCGGCGCAGCCGCTCGGACACGCTGGGTGCCGACAGGCCCACCCGCTCGGCCAGCAGCTTGAGCGAGGTGCGCGAGTCCGCGTGCAGCACGGACAGAATGGATTGATCAATCAGGTCCATGGAAAATCACTCCAATTTCAAGCCATGCCTTCGATTATGAGGACTATCTGAACAATCAGCTTGTTTTGACCATTCATCTGGCATCCCCATTTTTCTACACTCGGTGCATCTGACTACAGGGGTTGAATGGTGATGGACAAGAAGACGCAGGGCACGCTCGAGATGGGCGGTGCGATGGCCATTTCGGGCACGATCGGCTGGTTCGTCGTGCAATCGGGGCAGGCCGCGCTCGACGTGGTGTTCTGGCGCTGCGCCTTCGGCGCGGCCACGCTGGCCCTGGTCTGCGCGGCCATGGGCATTCTGCGTGGCGTGCTCAGCTGGCGCCAGGCGGCCTGGGCCGCGCTCGGCGGTGTGGCCATTGTCACCAACTGGCTGCTGCTGTTCGGCGCGTATTCACACGCCTCCATCTCGATTGCCACGGCGGTCTACAACACCCAGCCTTTCATGCTGGTGGCCTTTGGTGCGCTGCTGTTCGGCGAGCGCGTCACCTTGCCCAAGCTCGGCTGGCTGGCGCTGGCCTTTGGCGGCATGCTGCTCATCGTGCAGGCGCGCCCGGGTGCAGGCGATGCGGGCAGCCACTATGCGCTGGGGATTGCGATGGCGCTGGGCGCCGCCTTCTTCTGGGCCGTGGCCTCGGTGATCGCCAAGCGGCTCACGGGCACACCGCCGCACCTGATCGCGCTGGTACAGGTCTGCGTGGGGGTTCTCATGCTGGCGCCGTTCGCCAATTTCACTGCCCTGCCCCAGGATCCGCGCACCTGGCTGCTGCTGGTCACCGTGGGCGTGGTGCATACCGGGCTGATGTACATCCTGCTCTATGGCGCGGTGCAGAAGCTGCCCACCTACCTGCAGGGCGCGCTGTCGTTCATCTACCCAGTGGTGGCCATCGGCGTGGATTTCATTGCCTTCGGCCACCGGCTGCAACCCGCGCAGTGGCTGGGGGCCACCGCCATTTTGCTGGCCGCCGCTGCGATGAACCTGCAGGGCAGCCGGCTGCGGCCATCCGCTGCAGAGCCTGCGGTGCAGGGTGGCAGGTCCTGATCGGTAAGCACAAAATATCAAAACCAGTCGGCAGCGATGGGCACCATCGACAGCTTCCATTCACCCCAAGGAGCACACATGGACCGCGCACTGCAAACCACCTGGGAGACCTACGTCGCCTCATGGAAGGCCCCTACACCCGCTGAAAAGCACGCCCTGTTCGCCGCCAGCCTGGATGAACACTGCACCTACACCGACCCGCTGGGCGTGGCCTCGGGCTGGGAGGCGCTGGCGCAGACCATGCAAGGCTTTCACCAGCAGATACCCGGCGCCTACTTTGTGACCGAGCGCTTCACCAGCCACCACAACGTCTGCATGGCCCAGTGGAAGATGCACGACGTCAGCGGCGCAGTGATGGGAGAAGGCGTGAGCTTTGGCCAGTACAACGCCCAGGGTAAGCTGGTGGCCATGACCGGCTTCTACGACACCCCCTGAATCCAGTGCCCCGCATGTTCTACCTGCACCGCATCCAGCGCGGCATCGACTTTATCGAAGCGCATCTCGATGCCGACATTGAGTTGTCGGAGGTGGCTCGGGCGGCGGGGCTGAGCCAGTGGCACTTCCAGCGCATCTTCAAGGCCCTGACCAACGAGACGCTGAAGACCTATATCCGGTCCCGGCGCTTCGCCAAGGCGCTGGACCAACTGCTGAACACGCGCCTGGGCATTCTGGACATTGCCCTGGCGGCAGGCTACGACACACAGGAGAGCTTCACGCGCGCCTTCAAGTCCTGCTTTGCATTGACGCCCAACCAGTACCGCAAGTTCGGCAAGCGCAGCCTCTTCGTCAAGAAAATCCAGTTCGACGAAGACTACCTGCGCCAGCTGGACCGCAACCTGTCGCTCGCCCCCGACATCCGCGAGCGCCCGCCCCTGCAACTGGTGGGGCTGGCCACGCATTTCTACGGAGCCGACTCCGACAAGGACAACCTGGGCCAGAAGCTGCCCCCGCTGTGGGCGAGCTTCATGCCCCGGCTGGCAGAAGTCCCCCACCGGGTGCCCGGGGTCTGCTACGGCGTGGTGAGCCAGACCGCGTGCACCTCGGACTTGCTGCTGTACCACGCAGCCATTGAGGTCTCGCAGGTCAGCGAGGTCCCCGAGGGCATGGTGCACTTCGAAGTACCGGCCGCGCGCTACGCCACCTTCGAGCACCGGGGCGCGCCGGAGAACGTAAACCACACGGTCAACTACATCTACGCCAACTGGCTGGCGGGGGCCGAACAGCGCCACAGCGGCGGTGCAGACCTGGAAATCTATGGGCCGGGCTACCTGGGTGGGTCGGACACATCCGTCATGCACTACGCCGTGCCGGTGGTCGGGTAGTGCCTGATCGTGTCGGGTAGTGCGGGCACAATCATCGCCCAGTGACACGCCCCGGTGACCCTCCCTCCCCTTCCGCAGAACCCGTCCCACCGCGCTTTGACCGCCAGGCGGTGATTGCTGCCTGGGTGGCGGCACTGCGGCGCCAGGCCGATGCCGCAGCCCTGAAGGCCCTGCCACCGCTGACCGACGCCGAGGCCGCCAGGGTGATGGGGCTGATGCGCGGAGACGGGGAGGCCAGCGCCGAGGCGATCCCATCCAGGCGCCCCGCCCTGCCGCCCGGCATTGCCGCCGGCCACTTCCAGCCGCGCATCACGCTCATGACCCTGGGACGGGGCGAGGGGCTGCTGGGCCTCAAGCCCCAGGGCAAGATGGGCCCGCGCGGCGACAGCGTGACGCTGGCGCAGATCGACTGGACCTACCGGCTCGAAGAAACGCCCCAGGCCGCCATTGCCTGGCAGGCGCCCGCGCCCACCTCCATCCTCAACTCGCGCCCGGCGCCGCTCGTGGACCTGTACGACATCGGCGGCCCCGTGGTGCGCATGCAGCGCGACCTGGCCGCAGAGTCCGACGCCATGGACCTGGTGTGGGAACTCGGTCTGCTGCCCGTGGACGCCCGCTCGCTGCAGTGGCGCAACCGCGATGCGGCGGCCAACCTGGGCCCGCTGTGGACGCTGGCACAGGAGGCCTTCTTCGGCGACTTCTGGGCCGAGCAGGTGCCGCGCATGCAGGCCCAGGGCTGGAGCGTGGTGGTGCGGCCGGGCTTTGCGCATGAAAGCGTGCCCGTGCAGCGCTGGAAGCTCCTCATCGCCCCCGACACCGGCGAAGTGCTGGGCAAGGAACTGGCCGGCCCGGTGGGCCCGCGCGAGCGGCCGGTGCAAAAGCTGCAGTTGCCCGCGCGCGAAGGCGCCTGGCTGCTCAGCCTGGGCATTGAGATCGACGGCGAGACGCTGGACCTGGCGCCCATGCTGGCCGATCTGCTCAAGCGCGACGCGCGCTGGCTCATCGCGCGGCGCCTGGCACGCATCGACGACCTGGAGATCATCTCGCTGCGTGCACCGGGCGGGCGGCGCATCGACGCACCCGCCGGCCCGCTCAAGGCCATCGTGGGGGCCATGGTCGACCTGCTCACCGACCCCGAGCGCAACCAGCGCCAGGACGGGGACCCGCTGCGCCTGGGCGCCTGGGAGCTGCGCCGGCTCGAAGCCCTGCGCGCCAGCCTGGTGCAGGCCCACCGGGTGGACAGTGCCAACGACTGGCAGCTGCAGGGCGATATCGGCCTGTCCCAGTTGGCCAAGCGCCTGAAGGCCATCGGCACGCCCGAGCCGGTCGCCGCACCCAATGGCTTGCAGGTGCAGTTGCGCCCTTACCAGCTCGAAGGCCTGGCCTGGCTGCAGTACCTGCGCGCCCAGGGCCTGGGCGGCATCCTGGCCGACGACATGGGCCTCGGCAAGACCGCGCAGGCCCTGGCCCATATCCTGGTGGAAAAGGAGGCCGGCCGCCTCACGCGCCCGGCCCTGGTGGTGCTGCCCACCTCGCTGCTGTTCAACTGGCAAGCCGAGGCCCAGCGCATGGCGCCCGGCCTGCGCCTGCTGGCACTGCACGGCCCCGACCGGGGCAGGCTGTTTGCCGAGATTGCCGAGCACGATCTGGTGCTCACCACCTACCCCCTGCTCTGGCGCGACGTGGAGGCGCTGGCGGCGCAGACCTTTCACCTCCTGATCCTGGACGAAGCGCAGATGGTCAAGAACGCCGGCAGCCGCAGCGCGCGCGCCCTGCGCCGCCTGCAAGCCCCGC
This sequence comes from Acidovorax sp., assembly GCF_034519795.1. Lineage (GTDB taxonomy): Bacteria > Pseudomonadota > Gammaproteobacteria > Burkholderiales > Burkholderiaceae_C > Acidovorax. The sequence goes on along the minus strand of NZ_JAXHOB010000012.1, from coordinate 20,663 downwards.
ACCTGCTGTGCCTGACCGGCACGCCGCTCGAAAACCACCTGGGCGAGCTGTGGGCGCAGTTCGACTTCCTCATGCCGGGTTTCCTTGGCGACGTGCGCAGCTTCAACGCGCGCTGGCGCAAACCCATCGAGGAGAACGGCGAGACCTTGCGCGCGCAGTTGCTCTCGCAGCGCGTGCGCCCCTTCATCCTGCGCCGGCGCAAGCAGGACGTGGCCACCGAGTTGCCCCCACGCACCGAGGTCATCCAGCGCGTGCAGTTGCAGGGCAGGCAGCGCGAACTGTACGAAGCCGTGCGTGCAACCGCCGACAAGCAGGTGCGCCGCGTGCTGGAGCGCGAAAGCTTCGACGGCGCGCAGATCAGCATCCTCGACGCCCTGCTCAAGCTGCGCCAGGTGTGCTGCGACCCACGGCTGGTCAAAGGAAGCAAGACCTCTGCCGGCATGGAGCGTGCGAAACTCGAACTGCTGGCCGACATGCTGCCCGCGCTGGTCGCCGAGGGTCGCCGCGTGCTGGTGTTCTCGCAGTTCACCGAAATGCTCAACCTGGTGGCAGCGCAACTGCAAACGCTGGAGCTGCCGTTCCTGCGCCTCACGGGCGAAACCCCGCCACGCCAGCGTGGCGCCGTGGTGCGACAGTTCCAGGCGCAGGACGGGACCAGCCCGCCCATCCTGCTGGTGAGCCTCAAGGCCGGCGGCGTGGGCCTGAACCTCACGGCCGCCGACACCGTGATCCACATGGACCCCTGGTGGAACCCCGCCGTGGAAGAACAGGCCACGGCCCGCGCCCACCGCATCGGACAGGACCAGCCGGTGTTCGTCTACAAGCTGGTGGTGGAAGGCAGCATCGAAGAACGCATGCTGGAGCTGCAGGCGCGTAAGGCCGCGCTGGCCCAGGGCGTGCTGGGGCACGATGCCGAGGGCGCCGTCAAGTTCAGCGAAGCCGACCTGCATGCCCTGCTGGCCCCCCTGTCGGAACCGCAGAACAACCCGCTGGCGATACCCGGCGAGGACGCCAAACGCTGGGGCGGGACGGGGCTGCGCAGGGCGCGGCCCTTTGTCCCCGATCCCTGAAACCCAGTCGGCATCGGGGCGGTCGCCGAAGGTGCAGAATTCAAAAGCAAGCTTCGGGGTGCGTGGATCGCAGGCTGTTTCTACATTCAGGCCATCTCCATCCACTTTGCGAGGCCACCCATGCATTCCACCGCCACCGCTGACAGCACCATGCCGCCCACCCGCCCCGCCAAGGCCACCAAGGCCGCCCAGGCCGCAGCCACCCTGGCCGATCCGCGCTGGGCGGCGGTGCGCACGCGTGATGCCAAGGCCGACGGCAGCTTCTACTATTCGGTACAGACCACCGGGGTCTACTGCCGCCCCAGCTGCGCCGCACGGCCAGCGTTGCCCGAGAACGTGCGCTTCCATGCCAGCACGCTTGAGGCCGAGCAGGCCGGCTTTCGCCCCTGCAAGCGCTGCAAGCCGACCCAGGCGTCGCCCGTGGCGCACCATGCCGCGCTGGTCACCGAGGCCTGCCGCATCATCGAGGCGGCCGAGACGCCACCCACGCTGGACGAACTGGCCGCCCGCGTGGGCCTGAGCGCGCACCACTTTCACCGCATCTTCAAGCAGGCCACGGGCCTCACGCCCAAGGCCTATGGCGCCGCCCAGCGCGCACGGCGTGTGCGCAGCGAGCTGGCCACGCCGGTGGCCGGCAGCAGCGTGACCGATGCCATCTTCAATGCCGGCTACAACGCCACCAGCCGCTTCTACGAAGAGGCCGACGGCGTGCTGGGCATGACGCCCACGCGCTACCAGGCAGGCGGCAGGCAGGTCACCATCCGCTTTGCGATTGCACAGTGCTCGCTGGGGGCCATCCTGGTGGCGCAGAGCGCGCGCGGCGTGTGCGCCATCCTGCTGGGCGACGATGCCCAGGTGCTGGCGCAGGACCTGCAGGACCGCTTCCCCCAGGCCCATCTGGTGGGCGACGACCGCAGTTTCGACGCGCTGGTGGCGCGGGTGGTGGCCTTTGTCGAGGCGCCAGGCCTCGGGCTGGACCTGCCCCTGGACGTGCAGGGCACCGCTTTCCAGCAGCGCGTATGGCAGGCGCTGCAGGCCATTCCCGCCGGCGCAACGGCCAGCTATGCCGAGATTGCCCAGCGCATCGGCGCCCCCACGGCCGCCCGGGCCGTAGCCCAGGCCTGCGCGGCCAACGCGCTGGCCGTGGCCATCCCCTGCCACAGGGTGGTGCGCAACGATGGCGCCCTGTCGGGCTACCGCTGGGGCGTGGAGCGCAAGCAGGCCCTGCTGGAGCGCGAGCAGCGGCAGGCCACGCACGGCCAAACCGAGGGCCAGCCCGCATGAATGCCCGCCTTCCCGAACAGACTACCGACTGGGCTGCCCGCGCCGGTGCCATGGATTGGGCCACGGTGTCAGACACCCTGAACACCGAGGGTGCGGTCATTCTCCCTGCCCTGCTCAGCCCGGGCGAGTGCCAAGCCCTGGCCGGCCTGTATGCCACAGAAGGCCTCTTTCGCAGCCGCGTGGTGATGGCCCGCCACGGCTTCGGCAAGGGCGAGTACCAGTACTTCGCCTACCCGCTACCGCCGCTGGTGGCCGGGCTGCGCGAGGCGCTGTACCTGCACCTGTGCCCCACGGCCAACCACTGGAATGCAGTGATGGACATCGCCACCCGCTACCCGGCCACGCATGCCGAGTTCATCGACCGTTGCCACGCGGCCGGCCAGGTGCGCCCCACGCCCTTGCTGCTGCAGTACGAGGCGGGCGACTACAACTGCCTGCACCAGGACCTGTACGGTGAACATGTGTTTCCGCTGCAGGTGGCGATTTTGCTGTCCGAGCCGGGCCGCGACTTCACGGGCGGCGAATTCGTGCTCACCGAGCAGCGCCCGCGCATGCAGTCGCGCGCCGAGGTCGTGCCCCTGCGCCAGGGCGATGCCGTGGTGTTCGCTGTGCACCACCGCCCGGTCAACGGCACGCGCGGGCCCTACCGCGTGAACATGCGCCATGGCGTGAGCCGCGTGCGCTCGGGCATGCGGCACACCGCTGGCATCATCTTCCACGACGCCACATGACCCTGAACCTGTTCAGCGACGACGAAGAGGCCTTGCTGCTGGCGCAGCAGGCCGGCACCCGCGAAGCCCTGGCCCCCGGGGCGGCGCTGCTGCGCGGCTTTGCACTTGGCGTGGCGCCTTCTCTGCTGCAGGCCGTGGACGCGATCACCGCCCATGCCCCGTTCCGCCACCTCGAAACGCCCGGCGGCCAGCGCATGTCGGTGGCCATGACCAACAGCGGCCCGCTGGGCTGGATCTCCGACCGCAGCGGCTACCGCTATGGCCGGGCCGACCCGCTGAGCGGCCGGCCCTGGCCGCCCTTGCCCACCGTGTTCGCCACCCTGGCGCGCGAGGCAGCCGATGCCGCAGGCTTTGCCGGTTTCGAGCCCGACGCCTGCCTCATCAACCGCTACGCCCCCGGTACGCGCCTGTCGCTGCACCAGGACAAGGACGAGAAAAGCCACGAGCACCCCATCGTCTCGGTCTCGCTGGGCATCCCCGCCGTGTTCCTGTTCGGTGGCGATGCGCGCGCCGACAAGCCGCAGCGCATTCCCCTGGCCCATGGCGACGTGGTGGTCTGGGGCGGCCCGGCGCGCCTGCGCTACCACGGCGTGATGCCGCTGGCCGAGGCCGTGCACCCACTGACCGGCGCTTTTCGCATCAACCTGACCTTCCGCAAGGCGGGGTGAGGCTGGTCAACACCCCCTCAACCTGGCGCTGATCCCTTGGTATAGCCCGTCTGGCGGCACAGGGAGGACAGCAATTGCCCCGCCGCCGCCTTGCCGCGCAGGCTGTCGGCCACGGTGATGCTCTTGCCACTGGTCAGCACCGCCTGCAGGCGGTAATAGGTGTCCTTCTGGCCGCCGCTCTCGGTGGAATAGCTTTCCTTGAGCTCCAGGCGCGCAATCTCGCTCGCCGTCGCCTCGCTCTTGAAACTCAGGAGCCCCAGCAGGCGCCGCTCGGTGTGCAGGCCCTGGCGATCCAGGTGTACCGTGAGGCTGTTTCCCAGGCCGTAGAGCGCACTCAATACGACCAGCCAGCCAATGCCGCCGAAAAGTGCGCTGAACAGCAGCGGTGCCTCGCTGTTCCACAGCAAGGTGCCCGCGCCCGCAAAGACGGCGCCGAACGCGAGCAGCGCCAGCATCAGCTTCCAGCGCCGGCCATAGGGGAAGTACAGCCGCACGCCGCCGGGCACCTGCTCCACATCGGAGATGTCCTCCGTGTCCGTCCTGGCCACCTCGCCCAGTTGCGGGTGCTGCGCCGCATCTTGCCGGAGCCAGACCGACTTCTCACCCGTGATGTACACCGGCACCTCGAAGCGCCGCACGAAGCCGGGTGCCCTGTTTTCGCCCGTGCTGCCTTCAACGCTCTGCACGTCCAGGCGCCAGCTGTGGTATTGGCTGGAAGGCTCCTCCGTGGCGGGCAGGTGCGCCGGTACATCGAAGCGGAACGCCAGCTCCACGCCCTGGGCGGCCTGCTGCACCTGCGCCAGGCCCTGCGTCTGCCAAACCGTTCTTTCGCTGGACTGGCTTTTTCCGCCCGAGCTGGTGCGGTGCCGCTGCAGGCAGAGCAGCGTGACCAGGAAGCGCAAACCCGGGTCGTGCGCGACGGGCACCTGCAGGGTCGCGCCCACGTGCCCGCCAATGGAGCCGGGAAACGGGTCCAGCGCCAGCCGAACATCGCCATAGCGCCGGTTGTTCAGCGTGGCACGGATGGCCCAGCTCAAGAGGAACAGGCCGATGAGCGGGAACAGCGACGCCCCCGCGACCACCAGGTAGTCGCCCCTGGCCAGCCTGTCGGGCACCACCGCCACCGCCATGGGCAAGGAAATCAGGTTCCAAAAACCGGCCAGGCCCCAGGCCACCCACTGCTCGACCTTCTGGTGCGAGCGGATCTGGTTGCCTGCCCACTCGGGCCGTGCCTCCCAAGGGCGGTCAGCGGACGCAGGCGGCATCTGCTCGTGTACCACCTTGGCACGGCGCGTGCGCCACACCACCACCAGCAGGCCGGTGCCCACACCGCCAAAGGCCAGTACGAACACCATTTTGAACGCCAGCAACCCCGCCCGAAGGCTCCTGTCGAGCACCGCATCGGCGGGGTTGTCGGGGTCCACCCAGGCCTGCACGCTGGCACCGCTGCGGTGCGCCGCCTCCAGCCGCTTGCCCAGGCTCTGCTGAAAGTCCCCCACGTTGTCGCTGCCCCCATTGATGGCCACACGGTGCGAGGTGTATTCCTGCCCTGCCACCCGATAGCGGTACTCGGCCTCCACGCCATAGGTGGTGGACTTGCTGCCCCGGCTGCTGATCGCCTCGGCGGCCACCAGCCTTGCCTGCACGGGCTGCCAGCCCTGCATGCGCGACCAGTCGTACAGCGTGGGCAGCACGCCCAGCAGCAGCGTGCCCAGCCCTATGGCTGCAAAGGGCAGTGCAAAAAGCGCCAGCAGCCAGCCGCCGGACTTGTCAGCCTTGTCATTGCTGCCCGCTTCCTTGTTCGTCGGTCGTTGTCTGGCCATCTCATGTTTCGCTGCGCCCGGCCCGGGCTGCAACGCCTTTCCCCCTGGAGGTTTTGGGTTGGCTGGCTTGGAACACCGCTCTTTGCCAGAATGGTGCCATGACATCCCCCTCCAGCGCCACCCCCCGCCACTGGCTCATGAAGTCCGAGCCCGAGGAATGCTCCATCGACGACGCCCTGGCCGCCCCCCAGGCCACGGTGCCCTGGACCGGCGTGCGCAACTACCAGGCGCGCAACTTCATGCGCGACGGCATGCAGGTCGGCGACGGCGTGCTGTTCTACCACTCCAGTTGCGCCGAGCCGGGCATCGTCGGCATCGCCCGCGTAGCGTCCGGCACACGGGCCGACCCCACCCAGTTCGACCCGGACTCGCCCTACCACGACCCCAAGTCGCCGCCCGATGCGCCGCGCTGGCTGCTGCTGGATGTGCAGGCCCTGCGCAAGACCCGCCTGCTCGGCCTGCCGGAGCTGCGCCAGCACCCCGAACTGGCCGACCTGCGGGTGCTGCAAAAAGGCAGCCGCCTGTCCATCACGCCCGTGGATGAACCCCACTGGAACCGGATCATCGCGCTGCTCGAAGGTAAAGGCTGAACCCGGGCGTCAGCCAGTGCTTTTCGCTGACGACAGCGCGATGTGCTGCAGCAGCATGATGGTCTTGCCATCCTGGATGCGGCCCGAGGCGATGGCGGCCAGGGCCTCGGCCAGGGACATCTCGATGACCTCGATATCCTCGCCCTCTTCCACCACGCCGCCGCCCGCGCGCACGCGGTCGCCTGGCCCGTATTCGGCCACGAAGAAGTGCAGTTTCTCGGTCACCGAGCCCGGGCTCATGTAGGCCTCGAACAGCTTGCGCGGTGTGCGGATGCGGTAGCCGGTCTCCTCCTCGGCCTCGCGGCGGATGCAGGCCTCGGGCTCTTCTCCATCGAGCAGGCCGGCGCAGGCCTCGATCAACTGGCCATTGGGTGAGCCATTCAGGAAGGCCGGCAGGCGGAATTGCCGGGTCAGCACCACCGTGCTGCGGCGCGGGTCCCACAGCAGCAGGGCCGCGCCATTGCCCCGGTCATAGGCCTCGCGGCTCAGCCGCTGCCATTGGCCATCGCGGCGGCGCAGCTCGAAGTGGATCTTGCGCAGGGTGTACCAACTGTCCGACAGCACCTGGCCATCCAGCAGCCGGACGTTTTCGGCATCGCCGGGCAGGGGCGTAGGCTCGGGCCGCTTCATCCCGCAGCCTCCTCTGCAGCCTCGCGCACCGGCAGTTCGTCGATGTGGTGGTAGACCGGCAGACCCAGGGCCTGCGCCCGGGCCACGTCCCTATCGGCACCGCGCGATGCCCCGGGCAAACGCAGCACGGCATCGCAGCGCGTGAGCAGGCGCTCGGCCACCGGGTACTGGTAGGCATGGAACACGGCATCGCCATGCTCCCGCCCACCGGCCGCATGGATGATGGGCAGCGCCAGCCACTCGCCCAGCATCGGCAGGTGGCCGCGCTGGTAGATGGGCAGGGCTGCGGCCTCCAGCCGCTCGCGGTTGGCGGCGATGCGGGCGGGGTCGCCATCGGTGCCCGAGAGGTAGGGGCCGGCGATGAGCACAAGCAAGGGGCGGTCAGCCGCCGTGGGATCGGGCATGGGTTTCTCCAAAAGCGCACTCGTGCAGTATCATGCATTTTCATTGAATTTCATGCAACCATGCTCACCACCCAACGCAAACAGCTCATCCTCCAGCGGCTGGCGCACGAGGGCCAGATCGTGGCCAAGGCGCTCAGCGACGAATGGGGCATTTCCGAAGACACGGTGCGGCGCGACCTACGCGAGCTGGCTGCCGAGGGCAAGCTGCAGCGCGTGCACGGCGGTGCCCTGCCCGCTTCGGCCGCCGTGGGCGACCTGCAAGTGCGCCAGGAGCTGGCACCCGACGAAAAACGCCTGCTCGGCCGTGCCGGTGCGGCCCTGGTGCGGCCCGGGCAGGTGGTCATTCTGGATGGCGGCACCACCTCGCTGCAGGTGGTGCAGCACCTGCCCCGCGACCTGCAAGCCACGGTGGTGACCCACAGCCCGGCCGTGGCCACGGCGTTGGCCGGGCACACGCACATCGAGGTGCTGAGCCTGGGTGGGCGCCTGTACCGGCACTCGATGGTGAACGTGGGCGCCAGCGTGGTGGAGGCGGCCGAGCGCCTGCGTGCCGACCTGTTCCTGATGGGCGTGACGGGCGTGCATGCCGAAGGCGGCCTCACCACCGGCGACTTCGAGGAGGCCGCCGTCAAGCGCGCACTGCATCGCCGCGCGGCCGAGACCGTGGTGCTGGCCTCGACAGACAAGCTCGGCGCGGCTTCGCCCTTCACCGTGGCAGCGCTCAACGAGCTGGCCGCCCTGGTGGTTCCCGCCGCAGTGCCCGCCCGCCTCCGCAAGGAACTGCAGGCCGCGGGGGTGAATCTGCTACTCGCCGGGTGACCGGCCCGGCCCCCGATGGGCGCCGCTGCTGCGCAGATGCTCCACGAGCGCAGAGGCGAAACCCGAGAGTTCGACCCCCTTGCGCACGCAGATCTGCAGGTCGCGCTGGGCCCAGGGCTCGTCCATGGCCACCACCACGGGCGGGTCGGCCAGGCCTGCGAGCTTGACCGCGCTGCGCGGCACCAGGCCGATGCCGACGCCGGCCCCCACCATGCGGCAGACGGCCTCGAAGCTGCGCACCTGGATGCGCACGTCCAGGTGCCGGCCCAACGCGGCGGCCGCATTCATCGTGAAGGTGTGGATGGCCGACCCCGCATGCAGCATGACGAAGGCGTAATCCAGCACCTCGGCAAAGCCCAACTGTGCAAGCCCCGACAGGGCATGGCCCTGGGGCACGATGAGCACCAGCCGGTCCTGCCGGTACGGCGCCAGCGCCACCCCCGCGCTGTGGCCGCTATCGGCCAGCACCCCCACCTCGATCTCGCCACTGGCCACGGCCACCACGATCTCGGCGCTGGTGCGCTCTTCCAGCGTCACGCTGACCTGCGGGTGCTGCCTGAGGAAACCGGCCAGGTCGTCGGGCAGAAAGGTGTGCGTGGCATGGGTGTTGGCCCACAGGCTCACATGGCCGCGGATGCCGGTGGCAAAGGGCGAGAGGTTGGCATGCATCTGCTCCAGGCTGGCCAGCACCTGGCGCGCATTGCGCAGCAGCGCCTCGCCTGCGCGGGTGAGCTGCACGCCGCGGGTCTGCCGCTCGAACAAGGTGGTGTGGAGCGCATCCTCCAGCCGGCGCAGCCGGTGGCTGGCCGATGACGGGGCCAGACAGGCGCGCGCAGCCCCACGGGTGAGGTTGCGTTCTTCGGCAATGGCGACGAACAGGCGCAGGTCGATCAGGTCGTAGTTCATGCGGGAGCCCGCCACCGTTCGCAACAGACGAACGCATGCTTGCGGGAATAGCAATTGTGCCCTGCAACATCCAAGAGCATCATGATTCCACTGATCACAGCCTCTATCGCATGCACACATACCGTTCGCGGCAACCGCATGCATTGAACCCTCCACCCCATGTCTTTCTGGAAACACTGGCCCGCCGAACGCATCGGCCTGGCCCTGGCCGTTCTTGCGGCCCTGGGCTTCTCGTTCAAGGCCATCTTCGTCAAGCTGGCCTATGCCGTGCCCCAGGCCACGCCGGTCGATTCGGTCACCTTGCTGGCGCTGCGCATGGCGTTCTCGCTGCCGGTGTTCGCCTGGGTCGGCTGGCGCGCCAGCCGCAGCCTGGCCCCGCTGACCCGGCGCGACTGGCTGCGGGTCGCGGCCCTGGGCCTGCTGGGTTACTACGGTGCCAGCATTCTCGACTTCATCGGCCTGCAGTACATCACGGCCAGCCTGGAGCGGCTGATCCTGTTCATGTACCCCACGCTGACCATCGTGATCGGCGTGCTGTTCATGGGCAAGCGCGCATCGCGGCGCGAAATCGGCTCGCTGCTGCTGTCGTACGCGGGCATCGGCCTGGCCTTTGCGCACGACCTGCATGTGGCCGGCGATGCCCGGGCCGTGCTCATCGGGGCGGGCTTTGTCTTCGGTTCGGCCGTCTCGTATGCCTTCTACCAGGCGGGTAGCGAGCCCGCCATCCGCACCCTGGGCGCGGCGCGCTTCACCGCGCTGGCCATGCTGGTCTCCACCGTGGCCACGCTGGCGCACTTCGTGGCAACCCAACCGGTCGCGGCGCTGGCGCAGCCCGCCCCCGTGTACCTGCACGCCCTGGGCATGGCGATCTTCTCCACCGTGCTGCCGGTGTTCATGACCTCGGCCGCCATCCGCCGCATCGGCGCCGCCCGCACCGCGCTGATCGGCAACCTGGGGCCCATGCTCACCATCTTCTTCGGCTGCTGGCTGCTGAACGAACCGCTGTCCTGGTGGCAGATGGCGGGTGCGGGGCTGGTGCTGGCGGGGGTGCTGCTGATCAGCAAGCGCAGCAAGCCGGCGGATTCCGCCGCTGCAGTGGCGCCCCGGGGCCTGGCGGCGGGCAAGGCTGGCTGACGCCCCGCCCTGCCTGCAGTCCTATGCAAAGTCGTCATCGGGGCTGCGCCGCCCGCGCTGGCGGTCCGCGCCCACATCCAGCACGATGGAGCTGTTCACCACCTCCGCGTGGCGCGTGAGCACCGACAGGATCTGATCCAGTGCCTTGACCTGCCCTGCGTCGAGCACCGACACCACCCCCCGATTGATGTCGGCGATCTGCGGAAACAGTTCCTTGTGCAGCGCCACGCCTTCGCGTGTGGCTGCAATGAGCGCGAAACGGCGGTCGCCGTCCTGCACCTCGCGGCGCACCAGCCGCTTCCTGGCCAGTGCCGCGATGACACGCGACGCGCGGGCCGGGTCCAGGTGAGCCAATTCGCTCAGGCGCGACGGGGACACGGGGCCACCGTCGACCACCAGGCACAGCAGGCGGAATTCGCGCCGCGTCACACCGTAGCGCCCCTCGCAAAGGCGCACCACGGGCGCGCCGGCCAGTGCGAACAGCCGCAGCAACCGATAATTCACGAAATCGTCCGGCACACGGGGATTGCACAACATTCGGGATGTCTCCTCTTTTCTTCATTAGATGAACCATCGGCTGAGGCCTAAGAATTCTCCGCAGAGTTCTCTATGCCGTTGGAGTCAGCCCTTGCCCATTCGTACCCTCATCCTGTTCGCGGCCCTTCAGGTGGCCACCGCCCATGCGGACATCGTCATCGCCCAGGTATCGCCCACCAAGGGCCCGCTGGCCGTGACCGCCGTGGGCAACTACGAGGGGGCCATGGCGTATTTCAACACCGTGAATGCCAAGGGCGGTGTCAACGGGCAGAAGATCCGCTTCGTGCACGAGGACGACCAGTACAAGCCCGAGGATACCGTGCGTCTGGTCGAGATGATCGCCACGCGCGACAAGCCGCTGGCCTTCATCAACCTGTTCGGCTCGGCCAATGTGCTGGCACTGCAATCCAGCAAGGTGCTCGACCGCGTGAAGATCCCGGCCGTGGGCGCAACCCCGGGCGCGGAAGCCATGCGCACCCCCGGCAGCCCGTGGATCTTCCATGTGAGCGCGGGCGACCGCGCGCAGATCCGCCACATCCTGCAGCACCTGTCCACGCTGGGCATCCGCAAGGTGTCGGTCGCCCATCAGGACAACCCCATGGGCAAGAGCGGCCTGGGCCACTTCGACGAAGCGGCTGCGCAGCTCAAGCTCGAGGTCGTCGGCCGTGTGCCCGTGCCGCCGGTCGGGGAGCAGCTCGCGGCCACGGCCAAACAGCTGCAGGCAAGCGGCGCGCAGGCCTATGTGATGGTGCTGGTGCGCAACAGCGGCGCGGCGCTGGTGCGCGACGTGCGTGCAGCCTCCGACCGTACGCCGGTCTATGGCATGTCCTACGTGCCGGCCGAGGCCATCATCGAGAAGACGCCCCTGGAATCGGCGATTGGCGTGGGGGTGGCGCAGGTGCTGCCCAATGCCTCTGCCGACAAGACCCGCCTGACGCGGGACTTCCGGGCCGCCATGCGCACCCACTATCCGAAATCCGAGCCGTCCAACCCGCACCTGACCGGCTACGTGGCCGCGCAGGTCGCGGTGGAGGCCATCTCGCGCGCCGGCGCATCGCCCACGCCCGAGAAGGTGACGGCCGCGCTGCGGCAGCTGCGCATGGACCTGGGTGGCCTGCCGCTCGATTTCACCAACGGCCAGAACATCGGCACGCAGTGGGTGGACATCGGCGTGGTGAACCGCCGCGGCCAGCTGATGTACTGAGTTTCAACAAGGAGTATCCATGGGCATTTTCAAGACGATCCGCAGCGCCAGCGCCATCGGCCTCATTGCGCTGGCGCCCTGCGCCGCGCTGGCCCAGGCCTGGCCCGCCGGACCCGTGCGCCTCTTCGTGGGCTCGCCGCCCGGCGCCCCGTCGGACATCACGGCGCGGCTGTTCGCCGACCAACTGGGCAAGCTGGTCAAGCAACCCGTGATCGTGGACAACCGCCCCGGTGCCGGCAACAACCTGGCCGCCATGGCGGCAGCCAAGGCGGAACCCGACGGCGCCACCCTGGTCCTCAGCCCGGACACGGTGCTCACGGTCAACCCACATATCTACAAGAACCGCGATTTCGATCCCAAGACCGATCTGGTGAACGTTTCCATCATCGGCAGCTTTTCGCAGATGCTGGTGTGCCACCCTTCGGTGGGTGTGAAGACGGTGGCCGAGCTGGTGGCCAAGAGCAAGACCGAGCGCATCATGTACGGCTCCGGCGGACCGGGTGTGCCGGGCCACCTGGCGACCGAGATGTTCCTGGATGCGGCGCACGCACGCATGGAGCACATCCCCTACCGCGGGCCCGCGCCCGCTACGCAGGCGGTGCTGGCCGGCGAAGTGCAATGCGGCTTCCTTGCCACACCCACCGTGCTGCCGCATGTGCGGGCCGGCAAGCTCACGGCACTGGCCGTCTCCTCGGCCACGCCATCGCCGCTGGCGCCCGAGGTGCCCACGCTGGCCCAGGCCCTGAAGCAGCCAGGCCTGGACGTGAGCTTCCGGCTGGTGCTGCAGGCCCCCAAGGGCACGCCACCCGCCGTCATCGCCGAACTGGCGAAACGGGCGCAGGAGGTGATGAAGCTGCGGGACGTGCGTGCCAAGCTGCAAAACAGCGACGTGACGGCCCTGGGGACCACCAGCGCGCAGGCACAGGCGACGCTGACCCAGGAAATGGCCCGCTGGGAACCCGTGGTGAAGCGCCTGGGACTGACTGCCGATTGAGAAACGGGGGGTGACGGCCGGCGCCCCATCGCAAAGCATCCCTGGGGCTGGCTGGGGCCCCCGCCTACAGGGCGGCAGCTGACTTGCCTTTAGGATGGCGCACCGTCCGCCCTCAGCTTTCCGCATGCGCAACCTGCTCGACTTCAGTTCCTGGTCCACCCTGCTCGCCACGCTCATGGGCCTGCTGGTGGCCACCCTGGTCATGGTGGGCACGCGCCTGGTGTTCATGCAGACCATCCAGAAACGGCGCGAGCGTGAGAACCGCCAGATCAACGAACGCCTCAAGACCCTGATCGCTGCGTACAAGACGCTGGGCGGCTCGTTCACCGGCCAGCTGCAGGTGCACCCCACGCACATGCGCGACCTGCGTCGCCAGCAGGTGCATGACAGCGCCGTGCAGATGGCCATGGCCGGCCCTGAGGAAAAAGATGCCTCCGAGGTGCAGGCGCCTGCCCTCCCCTCCCTTGCCCCGAACAGCACCGAGCGCCAGCGCCGCGTGCGCGACGCCGTGGAGGCTGCCCTGTCCGACGTGATCCTGCTCGGTACGGAGGAGCAGGTGGAATTGGCCGCCAAGGCCGCGCAGGACATGGTGGCCGGGCGCAGCATCGAGACCGCGCAGTTGGTCGTGTCCCTGCGCCATTTCATCCGCTCGGCGCTGGACCTGGAGCCCATCCCTGCTGCGGTGGCCATACCCAACCAGGGCCCTCTGCGCCCGGCCGCAAGCGGCGGGGCGGCGGGCAGGAGAGCGGGAGGCGCAGGCAATGCCGAGCCCGGCGGTGGGCGTGGAGGGGGTGCAGGCGCCGGTGGCGCGGGTGGCTCTGGCGGGGCCGGCATGGGCGGCATGGCCCTGGGTGTCGGGGTGGGCTCACACCGCGCAGACGGCGACACGATCGACGGCCCGGGACGCTGAACCGGAGGACGTTATCAGTCTTCGCTCTCCTCGAACAGCGCATACAGCGCCACCGCCACGCTCAGTGGCACGCCTTCGTCAAAGCCCGCCGGGTCCAGCTCAACGAACTCGCTGCCGTTGACCGGCTCCAGCATGATCGCTGGCACAGGCCGCACCACCGGCACCTTGGGGTAGTCATCGGGCCGGCCGCCTTCGGAGGTGTGCGGGTCGAACCAGATGTTGCCTGCCTCATAGAAGCCCGCCGCATAGCGCTCCTCGATCAGGCGCAGCAGCGTGAAGGTTTCGGGGCTCAGCGCCTGCTCTGCCGAGGTGAACTGCACATGCCAGGCGGCCCCCAGGTACCAGTAGATCAGCAGCGCAGTGCCCCGGTCCAGCTTGGGCTGGTCGAGCAGCCAGCGCAGGGCCTGCTTGTTGCCGTCGTAGTTGGAGCGCGCAGCGAACACATGCCAGGCAGCGGGAGAGGCATCGGCCAGGTAGGCGTGCACCAGATTCCAGGCGCGGGTTTCAATGTCGTTGTCGGAAGTCATGCAAAAAGGTGGGTTGGATCAGGCGCCCAGCACAGGGGGCCGCTCGATCAGGCTTTGGAGAATCGCGTCGAACAAGGCATTGCCATCGTTGCCGCTCACGGGTTTCCACTGCACATGCTGCGTCACGCGCTGGCGGTGGCGCAGGGTTTCGACCCAGACGTCGCGCAAGGGTGTCTTGCAGTGCAATGCCAGCACCAGCAGGGCCATCTGCTCCTGCAAGGTGAACAGGCCGTGCACGCCGCTTTCGCCATCCCTGAGCACGCGGCTGACCTGGTCCACCGAGAGCAGCAGCTTGCCCAGGGCCGCCATGTCCTTGGGCGCGTCCTGCCAGAGGATGGCGCGCTCGGCGGCCCAGAAGGCCAGGGCCTTGGCAAACTCGTCCAGGTCGTGCGCGCTGCGCAGCTCGTTCTGGCCCAGGCGCGGGTTGCGGTGCCAGGGGATCTGCTGAAAATCGTTCAGGCTGCGTTCGTAGTCGGGGATGAAGGCCTTGATGCGGCTGCGCAGTTCGGGCCCGCCGATCTCGTCCAGGCGCGCCAGCCAGGCCTCGCGCACACTGGGCAGCCACCAGTGCACGGCGCAATGGATGTACTGTCGGTCATGCTCGGGCTGCACCTGTATGAAAAATGCCTGCACCGTAGGGCCATGGCTGCGCTGCACCAGGCGCGCGCGTGAGTTCACCGGATGGGGGTGGACCTCGAAGCCCAGGGGCGTAAGCCGCTCCATCAGTGCGCCGCACAGCATGTCCAGGCTGTGCGGGACCCGCGCCGGGGCAAAGCTGCCGGGCGCGGCCTGCACCCTGGGCGGCTCCACCCGCAGGGCGCGTTCGGCAAAGGGCTCGACCGTGCCGTCCTCGTAGACCACCTGGCGGTCCAGCCGGTACAGCGCCCCGCCCTGCGGCTCGAACAGCTGCAGCCCGGCGTCGGCCGCCACATGGCCCAGGGTGGAGAGCACCGTGGCATCGAGCGCCTGCACGTCGACACCCAGGTTCAGGGGCCAGTGGTCCAGCGGCCCGAACGGCAGGCCCTCTGTCCAGATCAGGGGCTGCGCCACGCCGTTGGCACCAGCGGCCAGCGGGTAGTAGCACTGCACCTCGCGCAGGAACTGGTCGAACATGGCCACCACCCGGGGCGTGGCCCGCTGGTCGCGCTGGCACGCAGCCAGGGCGGTGGGTACGTCGGTGGCCGTGATGCGGTCGAAGATCTGGACGATGGTGCTCATGGAAGCGGCAGGCCCCCGAAAATGTAACGGGATCAGCGGATTGTGCGCAATGGCGCGCCGGGCGGCTACCGGAAAACCTCGTGGGCCCGTGCTTCGATGCACTCGCACAACGGCTTGTAGAAGGCCGCGTTGTAGCCTCGCACCCCGATTTTCTGGTGGATCAGCGCGTAGTAACGGGTCTCGAGTTCGTCCCAGAGGTCCTCGGTGCCCTTGAAGATGGCCGAGGCATGTTCTATGCCGTTGCTCGCGGCCTGCAGGCGGGGGCTGACAGAATCATCGTCCAGCGTCAGCGCTTCGAGGATGGCGACGCGCTCGTCCCGGTCCTTGGGGATACGCTGATCGGGGAAGACCGCATAGGCGGCGCGCAGGATGTCAGCGTACTGCGCCAGGCCCAGCAACTCGAATCCTGAGAGCGCCTCGTGCGCCAATTCGCCGTAGCTGTTGTAGAAGAACTGCGAGAAGCCGCCATTGCAGATCTGTCCATCGGCATTGGCAATGGACCACAGGGCCATCTGCACCGGCGTCATGCGCACCCGCAGTTCGGCTGCGCGCTGGGGCTTGTCCCACTCCCAGACCTCGGCGATGCGGCACACCGCGTACTCGAAATAGCTGCTCCAGTCGAAGTCCCGGTCCTCTGCCAGCCTACTGAGACTGCCCGGGTTCACCGGCCTGAGATCGGTTGGATGTGCGGGCTGCGGTTCTCCGACTGCGGAGGCCAACTGCCAGCCTGCGCCCAGCCGGTTCCATTCCTCGCCATTGGCATGCATGGCGGCCTCGAAGGCGTTGCGGCATGTCTTCGTGTGCAGCGGCTCCCAGACCGCACCGGGAGCGTCCGCCTGCGTGGGCTGCAGTTCAGCCGTGTGCACCATGTTGCCATCGACGGTCATGCGTACATGGGCGGGTGGCTGGGTGCCGGTCTGGCGGATGAAGTGCTGCTGATAGGCCATGGTGGGGGGTGCAAGAACCATCTCGGATCCTAACCTTCACCAACCCCGACATTTGTGCAGCCGAGGTCGCATAAATTTGCATCTGTCGATTTGTTCACGGATTCATGGCGCACAAAAAAGCCGCCCATGCCCGAAGGCATATGCGGCTTTGCTGGAATGGAGCGGCTTGCTTATTGCTTACTTCTTCTGCGGCGGCACATCCGTGCAGCTGCCATGCGCAATCTCCGCCGCCATGCCGATGCTCTCGCCCAGCGTGGGGTGCGGGTGGATGGTCTTGCCGATGTCCACCGCGTCCGCGCCCATCTCGATGGCCAGCGCGATCTCGCCGATCATGTCGCCGGCGTGGGTGCCCACGATGCCGCCGCCCAGGATCTTGCCGTGGCCGTGCGCCTCGGGGCTGTCGTCGAACAGGAGCTTGGTGTAGCCCTCGTCGCGGCCGTTGGCAATCGCCCGTCCCGATGCCGTCCAGGGGAACAGGCCCTTCCTGACCTTGATGCCCTGGGCCTTGGCCTGGTCTTCGGTCAGGCCCACCCAGGCCACTTCGGGGTCGGTGTAGGCGACGCTCGGAATCACGCGGGCGTTGAAGGCAGCGCTGGCCAGCTCCTTGTTGCCCTGGATCTCGCCGGCGATGACTTCGGCTGCCACATGCGCTTCATGCACCGCCTTGTGCGCCAGCATGGGCTGGCCCACGATGTCGCCGATGGCGAAGATGTGCGGCACGTTGGTGCGCATCTGGATGTCGACGTTGATGAAGCCACGGTCCGTGACAGCCACCCCGGCCTTCTCGGCGGCGATCTTCTTGCCGTTGGGGGTGCGGCCCACGGCCTGGAGGACCAGGTCATAGGTCTGCGGGGCTGGCGCGGTGCCACCCTCTTCCGCTGCGGCAAACGTCACCTCGATGCCTTCGGGCGTGGCCTTGGCCCCCACCGTCTTGGTCTTGAGCATGATGTTGTCGAAGCGCTTGGCGTTCATCTTCTGCCAGACCTTGACGAGGTCGCGGTCGGCGCCCTGCATCAGGCCGTCCATCATTTCCACGACATCCAGGCGCGCACCCAGGGTGCTGTACACCGTGCCCATTTCCAGGCCGATGATGCCGCCGCCCAGAATGAGCATGCGCTTGGGCACTTCCTTCAACTCCAGCGCGCCGGTGGAGTCCACCACGCGCGGGTCGTCGGGCATGAAGGGCAGGCGCACGGCCTGGCTGCCGGCGGCGATGATGGCGTTCTTGAAGGCGATGACCTTCTTGCTGCCCGTCTTCTCCTGGCCGGTGGCGCCGCTGGTTTCTTCCACTTCGAGGTGGTGGGCGCCGACGAATTGGCCCAGGCCGCGCACGGTGGTGACCTTGCGCATCTTGGCCATGGCGGCCAGGCCTCCGGTCAGCTTGCCGATGACCTTCTCTTTGTGGCCGCGCAGCTTGTCGATGTCCAGCGTGGGTTCGCCGAAGCTCACGCCCAGGTCGGCCATGTGGCTCACTTCGTCCATGACAGCCGCCACATGCAGCAGGGCCTTCGATGGGATGCAGCCCACGTTCAGGCACACGCCACCCAAGGTGGCGTAGCGCTCGACCAGCACGACCTTGAGGCCGAGGTCGGCCGCGCGGAAGGCGGCGCTGTAGCCGCCGGGACCGGCGCCGAGCACGAGCAGGTCGCATTCGAGGTCGGCCGTGCCGCCAAAGCTCGAGGCCTGGGGTGCGGGGGTAGCAGGTGCAGCAGCAGCCGGCGCTGCCGCCGTTGGCGCAGCCGCAGATGCCGCAGCGGGTGCTGGTGCCGAGGCGGCATCCGCTGCCTCCAGCGTCAGCACCACGGCGCCTTGGGCAACCTTGTCGCCGATCTTGACCTTGAGCTCCTTGACCACGCCAGCGTGGCTGGAGGGGATCTCCATGGAGGCCTTGTCGGACTCCACGGTGATCAGGCTCTGTTCGGCCTTGATGGTGTCGCCGGGCTTGACCAGCACTTCGATGACGCCGACTTCGTCGAAGTCGCCGATGTCGGGAACCTTGATATCAATGATTGCCATACCAGGGTCTCCTCGTTACAGCAGGATGCGGCGGTAGTCCGCCAGCACCTGGCCCAGATAGGCATTGAAGCGCGCAGCGCTGGCACCGTCGATCACGCGGTGGTCGTACGACAGCGACAGCGGCAGCACCAGGCGCGGCACGAACTGCTTGCCGTCCCACACCGGCTTCATCTGGCCCTTGGACAGGCCCAGGATGGCCACTTCGGGCGCGTTGATGATGGGAGTGAAGTGCGTGCCGCCAATGCCGCCCAGCGAGCTGATCGACATGCAGCCGCCCTGCATGTCGGCCGAGCCGAGCTTGCCGTCGCGGGCCTTCTTGGCGAGGTCTCCCATTTCCGTGCTGATCTGCATGATGCCCTTCTTGTCGGCATCCTTGAGCACGGGCACCACCAGGCCATTGGGCGTGTCTGCCGCAAAGCCGATGTTGTAGTACTGCTTGTAGACCAGGGTGTCGCCGTCCAGGCTGGTGTTGAACTCGGGGAACTTCTTGAGCGCGGCCACCACGGCCTTGATCACGAAGGCCAGCATGGTCACCTTGACGCCGCTCTTCTCGTTCTCCTTGTTGGTGGAGACGCGGAAGGCTTCGAGCTCGGTGATGTCGGCCTCGTCGTTGTTGGTGACGTGGGGGATCATCACCCAGTTGCGGTGCAGGTTGGCGCCGCTGATCTTCTTGATGCGCGAGAGGTCCTTGCGCTCGACAGCGCCGAACTTGCTGAAGTCGACCTTGGGCCAGGGCAGCAGGTCCAGGCCTGCGCCGGAACCACCACCGCCGCCAGCAGGTGCCTTGGCGGCCTGGGCCTTGGTCTGGGTGGCGCCGCTCATCACCTGCTTGGTGAAGGCCTGCACGTCGTCCTGGCTGATGCGGCCCTTGGGGCCGGAGCCCTTGACCTCTTCGAGCGGCACACCGAGTTCGCGGGCGAACTTGCGCACGGAAGGCGATGCGTGGGGCAGGCCCGTCACGGGGCCGCCGGGCTGGTGGGCGGGCACCGATGCGGCGGCAGGCGCCGGGGCAGCTGCGGCCTGTGCCGATGCCGGCGCGGGGGCGGGGGCGGCGGCTGCCGGTGCCTGCGCGGCAGGCGCCGCTGCGGGTGCTGGTGCGGATGCCGCGGGCGCGGCGGCACCTTCGAGGATCGCCACCAGATCGCCGATGTTCACGGTGTCGCCAATCTTGACCTTGAGTTCCTTGAGCACGCCGGCGGCGGGCGACGGGATCTCCATGGAGGCCTTGTCGGACTCGACGGTGAACAGCGATTGCTCGACCTTGACCGTGTCGCCGACCTTGACCAGCATCTCGATGATGGCCACGTCCTTGAAGTCGCCGATGTCGGGCACGCGCACTTCCACCGGGCCGGATGTTGCTGCCGAGGCAGCAGCCGCCGGAGCAGGCGCCGCAGCGGCAGGGGCCGGTGCGGGAGATGCGGCGGCTGGTGCGGGTGCGGCAGCAGCGGGAGCCGCAGCCGCTTCGCCTGCCACTTCCAGCGTGAGCACCACGGAGCCCTGCTTGACCTTGTCGCCCACGGCGATCTTGACCTCCTTGACCACGCCTGCGTGGCTCGACGGGATCTCCATCGACGCCTTGTCGGACTCGACCGTGATCAGCGACTGCTCGGCCTTGACCGTGTCGCCGGGCTTGACCAGCAATTCGATCACGCCGACTTCGTCGAAGTCACCGATGTCCGGGACTTGAATGTCTACCAATGCCATTGTTGTCTCCGGTTCGATTTACGCGTAGAGCGGGTTGACCTTGTCGGCCTGGATGTTGTACTTGGCGATGGCCTCGGCCACCTTGGTGGCGGGCACCTTGCCTTCTTCGGAAAGCGCCTTGAGCGCCGCGACGACGATGTAGTGGCGGTTGATCTCGAAGTGCTCACGCAGCTTGCTGCGGAAGTCGCTGCGGCCGAAGCCGTCGGTGCCGAGCACCTTGTAGGTACGGCCGGCGGGGATGAACGAGCGGATCTGGTCGGCGTAGTTCTTCATGTAGTCGGTGGAGGCGACCACGGGGCCCGTGGTCTTGCCCAGTTGCTCGGCAACGAAGGAGACGCGTGGCGTCTCGGTCGGGTGCAGCAGGTTCCAGCGCTCCACGTCCTGGCCGTCGCGGGCCAGTTCGTTGAAGCTCGGGCAGCTCCAGATGCTGGCAGCCACGCCCCATTCCTTTTCGAGCAGTTCCTGGGCGAAGAAGGATTCGCGCAGGATGGTGCCGCTGCCCAGCAGTTGCACGGTGGGTGCATCGGCAGCCAGGGCGGGCGCCTGC
>NZ_JAXHOB010000004.1:0-402652 GCF_034519795.1 Acidovorax sp. | reverse complement strand
TGGCCGCGCCGAGCTGGTGCGCTGGACGCAGGAGCCCGCAGCCCCCATCGACCTGCGCGATGAATTCATCGTGAAGCTGCGCGCCGATGCCGCGCTGGACGAAGTGGATTTAAGCGCCGAGCTGCGCGCGCGCATTGCCCAGCACACCGAAAAGCTGGCCCACTACCGCGCGATTGAGGCCCGAGATTTTGCGCTGGGCGACACCATGCCGCGCGCCAAGCGGCTACAGCACCTGATTCTGAAAAAGGGCATCCTGTACGAAGAGGGTAGCATTGCCTGGGCGCAGGAGGCGCTGGCGGCGTTAGCTCGGCAATAGCCGACTGGCGGCACGACCACGAGGAGGGATGTGATGCGAATATTGTTAACAGGAGGCACCGGTCTCATTGGGCGCGCCCTGTGCCGCACTTGGGCGGCTCAGGGCCATGAGGTGCTGGTGTGGAGCCGCACACCGCAAAGAGTGGCGGCGTTGTGCAGCGGCGCAGTGGGAGTCGGGCAACTGCAAGACATTCCTGACGCTGCGCTGCTGGACGCGGTCGTGAATCTGGCCGGCGCACCGATTGCCGACCGGCGTTGGACCGCATCACGCCGCGCGGTGTTGACGCGCAGCCGAATCGACCTGACCCGCAGTTTGGTGGACTGGCTGGCCACCTTGCCGCAGCGACCTCGTGTGCTGATTTCGGGTTCGGCCGTGGGTTGGTATGGCGATGGACACGAGCTGGTGCTGGACGAAGACAGCGCGCAGCAGCAGCCAGACTTTGGCAGCCTGTTGTGTGCGGCCTGGGAACAAGAGGCGCTGCGCGCCCGTGCCTTGGGCTTGCGCGTGGTGCTCTTGCGCACCGCCGCCGTGTTCTCGCCGCAAGGCGGCATGTTGGCCCGATTGCGGCTTCCGTTTAGCCTAGGGCTGGGCGGGCGTTTGGGCAGCGGCCAGCAGTGGATGCCGTGGATTCATATCGCCGACGAGGTGGGTTTGATTGATCACCTGTTGCACCACGACAACTGCGACGGCCCGGTGAATGCCTGCGCGCCGCAGTCGCTGCGCAACACCGAATTCACCGCAGCGCTGGCAGCCGCGCTGCACCGCCCTGCGTTTCTGCCTGTGCCAGCGTTCGCGTTGAAACTGGCTTTGGGCGATATGTCCAACCTGTTGCTGGCCGGCCAACGGCTACAGCCCCGGCGTGCGCAAGCCTGGGGCTACCGCTACCAGTTTCCAGACATCGGTAGCGCGCTACGAGACGTACTCCAGTCGGTTGATTGAGTATATTGTTTGCTAGTTATAACTGGCATTTATGGTAAATTGCAGTGAATAACTAGCATTTAATTTGCGAGAAGAGCTGTATTTGGGTAGCATACAAATATAAATGCTAACCAAAATAAGCAAATGATACAAAATGGGGCAGCGATCCAATCTGACGCATCGGTCACCGAAAACCTGCGTGCAATCAAGCGCGCGGCCAAGGTCAAGGCCACGGATTTGGCGTTCAAAACCGGGCTGAACCGAATGACCATTGCTGCAGCCGAAGGTACGGCAGACCCGCGCCTGTCCACGGTGGTGAGCTTGCTGGAGGCCATGGGCTATGGGTTGCTTCCGGTCCCGCAACATTTGTTGGAAGCAACGGCGAACTTCATCAACAACGAGGGGCAGGTGCTGTCTTTGCCGGCCGGCGTCAATGCGCCGCTTGGCGTGGCGCAGCGTTTCATGCAAGCCGCCGATGACTAAAAACACAAACGCCATCACCATGGCGCAGTTGCTGTTGCACACACCGGGGGCGCGCCAGCCTACCGAGTTGGGGTGGATATCCACCTTGGGGGACAACCTCCGGGTGTCATTTGCAGCGGATTACGTGGCAGACCCGCACCGGCCCACGCTCTCGCAGCTCTACACGGGCGCGAACGACGCTGAGTCGCGGGCCATCTTGACGGCGCGCGACGATGAGCGTTTGGTGCGCATCGGCAAGTTGCCGAGCTATTTTGGAAACCTCTTGCCCGAAGGGCCTAATCGCCAACGCTTGGCTGACCGCCGTGGGGTGGCGGTTGACGATGAGTTTGAGCTGTTGGCCGCAGCGGGGCACGATCTGATCGGCGCTCTGGAGGTCGTCCCTGCAACCCAAGACATTCCGGCGGAGGTTTTGAACCTGCATGTCACCAAGGGCCTGGAGCCCTTGGAGGCCAATGCGGTGGCGTCGCCCAGTGACGACGGTTTTTCGGTGGGCGGCTATGCCACCAAATTTTCCATGGTGGCCAGTGGTCGCCGCTATGTCATTCGCACCGGTACTACGGCTGGTGAAATCTTGGCCAAGCTGCCCAGCACCGAATACCCTGATTTGGTCGAGAACGAAGCCCTTTGCTATGCGCTGGCCGGCGCAGTCGGCATCACCACGGCGGGCGCCACGTCCCGCCCGATCGCCGAGCTGGATTTGCCAGAGCATGTAACCAAGGCGTTTTCTCAGTACCTGCACGTTCCCCGGTTTGACCGCGCGGTCCAGCCAGATGGTGCTATCGGGCGCATCCACTTTGAAGAGCTTGCGCAAGCGGTGGGGCGCGATGCGCGGAACAAATACAAAGACTTGCCGCAAGCCATGCAGGCTTTGCTGGGCGTGTTGAAAATATCCCCGGCCAGTGGCATGAACGATCTCAAAGAAGTGTTCCGCCGTTGGACGGCCTATGCCTTGATGGGGAACACGGACGCGCATGCCAAAAACTGGGCGCTGATGTACCTGGATGGGCGCCACCCCACATTGGCGCCGGCCTACGACATCGTGTGTGTCAGCGCGTATTTCGATCCTGCGCAGCCCGATAAGTTAGGTGTGAACCGGGCGATGGATGCGAGTCTCAGAACATGGAGCGAAGACGAAGCGGAGCGATTGGCCAAGTCAGTGGGTATTCTCCAGTTCAACGCCATGCGCAAGGTGGTTCGCGATACGCGGCAGTTGGCTAAGAAACATTGGCCTGCTATTCTGGACAACGCCCCCGCGCACTTGGCGAGCCATCTCCATCAGCGCCTTACAGAACTGGCCCCTGAGAAAACATGAAAAATGAATCTCTACTGGTCGGCGTTGGCGTGATCATTGTCCGTGATGGCCTTGTTCTGCTCGGCCAGCGTATTGGATCGCACGGCGCTGCCTGGCGGCCACTTGGAGTTTGGTGAATCCGTGGCGGAATGTGCCGCCCGAGAAGTTCTTGAGGAAACGGGGCTGGAATTGCAAGCTGTCCATCCCGCCCCGTATACCAACGACGTTTTCGCCTCCGAAGGCAAGCATTACGTCACTCTCTTTGTCGTCGCGCAAAGTGTTTCGGGTCACCCAGTGGCCTGCGAGCCCCACAAGTGCGCTGGCTGGAAATGGTTTCGCTGGTCCGATTTGCCAGCGCCATTGTTCCCGCCGCTGGCGACGCTTCGCGGCAGTGGGTTCGTGCCAGCGGGTGCGGCTTAACGGCGGATTACGCTGCCAGCTGGGCAATGCCGTTGGCTGCTTCTTGCATCGCCTCAGCCTTCTTGGCGTCGCCCATGGCCAGGCCTTCGGCGCGCACAAAGCGCACGTCGGTGATGCCCAGGAAGCCGAACACGGTTTGCAGGTAGCTCTCTTGGTGCTCAGCAGCGCGGCCCCAATCGCTGGTGGAGTACACGCCGCCGCGGGTGGAGGCCACGATCACGGTCTTGCCGCCGGCCAGGCCTTTGGGGCCGGCCTCGGTGTAGGTGAAGGTGCGGCCGGCTTGGGCTACGCGGTCAATCCAGGCCTTGAGCTGGCTGGGGATGCTGAAGTTGTACAGCGGCGCGCCGACCACGATCACGTCGGCCGCCAAGAACTGGCTCACCAGCGCTTCCGACACGGCGTTTTCGCGCTTTTGCACGTCGCTCAGGTCGGCGCTGCCTGCGGGCATCCGAAAGCCCAAAGATTCAGCGGACAGGTGGGTGGGGGTGTCTACCGCCAAGTCCAAGTAATCCACGGTGCTGTCGGGGTGGGTGTTCACCCATTGGGCCACGGTGTCCTTGGTCAGTTGGCGGGACACGGAGTTAGCGCTCAGGATGCTGGAGTCAATGTGCAAGAGTTTCATGACAGGGCCTTTCAATGGGTGTTTGGTGTCGGTGTGTATATTGTTATTTCGAGGTTAATGTTTGATAAGCCGGCAATATTGCGTTAGATTGTCCTGAATTTGGAACAATAAAGGCATTGCCATGCAAGACACCAACGACATGCTGTACTTCGCGGAGGTCGTAGAACGGGGCGGTTTTGCCGCCGCCGGGCGGCACCTGGGCCAGCCCAAGTCCAAGCTCTCGCGCCGCGTGGCCGAGCTGGAAACCCGCCTGGGCGTGCGCCTGTTGCAGCGCACCACGCGCAAGCTATCGCTCACCGAGGTGGGCGAGGTGTATTTGCGCCACTGCCTGGCGGTGCGCGACGCGGCCGAGGCAGCGGCCGAGGCGGTGGAGCAGGTACAGACCGAGCCGCGCGGCACCATTCGCATTGCCTGCCCGGTGACGCTGGCGCAGAGCACGTTGGGGCCCATCATGTCGCTGTTTCTGGCGCGCCACCCGCAGGTGAAGGTGGACATGCGCATTAGCAACCGCGTGGTGGACTTGGTGGACGAGGGCATCGATGTGGCGCTGCGCGTGCGCCCCACGTTGGACGACAGCGGTAGCTTGGTGGTGAAAAAACTGGGCGAGACAGGCACCTATCTGGTGGCCAGCCCGCTGCTGCTAGAGCGCCAAGGCCAACCCACCACCCCCGACGACCTTGTCGCGATGGACACCATGTCCATGTCCAGCATCGACGGCAAGGCCACGTTGGTGTTGGTCAGCCCCAGTGGCGCTCGGCACACGCTGGTGCACCAGCCACGCTATGTGGCGGACGACTTGCTTACGCTGAAGTTCTCGGCATTACAGGGAACGGGCATGTGCTTTCTGCCCGACTACATGTGCCGGCGCGAGCTGGAAGCGGGTAGCTTGGTGCACGTCTTGCCCGGCTGGGCGCCGCCGCGCGGCATCTTTCACGCGGTCTACCCTTCGCGCCGGGGTATGGTGCCGGCGGTGCGGCGTTTTCTGGACTTTTTGGGGGACCACACTGACGGCGAAGGCATGCCTAACTTGCCGCCGGGCTGCCCCTCGCTGGAGTCGCTGTCAACGCAGGCGTAGAGGATCTTTGCGTCGCTCTTGGCGGGGTGGTTCGGTGAGTTCACTGGGCGCCGTGACGGCCTCGGGGTCCACCCAGCTGAAGAACTTGCAGATCTCAGCCCGTTGGGCTTGTGCGTCCGCGTAGCCAATCGACATCAATTCCGAGGTGTAGCTGCTCTCAAACAGCAGGTAGCTGGCCAACGCGGCGCCCTTCACGTCGGCCTTGGCCGAGGACACGCCGACACCGCCCAGCATGGTGCGCACGGCGTGCGGGAGGTTGTCTATGTGGCGGGCTGCTACGGCGTCGATCCGCTGGCTGGGCGCAATCACCAACAACTCTACCGGCCGCAGCGCGCTGGAGGTCCGGGCCTCTGGCGGCACTAGGTTAATCGTCTGGTTGATGCGCTGCACGCGTTCTACGTCCACGCCCAGCGCGTCCAAGAAAATATTGGACAGCGCGTGGCCCGCAATCTGGGCAATGGTGGGGTAGTGGGTGGTGGTGTTTTTCTGGGTTTCGTCCTTGGTCTCGTGCATGCGGCCTGCGCCGATGACCAAGATGCGTTCGGCCCCCAAATGAATAGGGGCGGCGACCGGCGCGCTCTGGCGCATGGAGCCGTCGCCAAAGTATTCGGTGTGGCCGTTGATATGCAGCTGGGTGGCCGGAAACACAAAGGGGATGGCGCTGGAGGCCAGCAGGTGGGCGTGGGTGATGCGGTCGCGCACGGCGCGGCGTTGGCTGCGTACCCAGGGCATGAGGCGGCGGTCACCCTGGAAAAAGGTGATGTGCTCGCCCGAGCTGTAGCTGGAAGCAGTGATCGCCAGCGCCTGCAAGTCGCCCCGGCGCACCAGGTAGGGAATGCGTTCTAGCGGCACCAGTTTGTGCAACAACTCGCCCAGCGGGCTGTTGTCCAGCAGCGACTTGGGCTTGAGCCGCCGAAACTTGGCCAAGATCCAGCCCAAAGACAGCAAGGTCATCCAACTGGCACCGGAGCGCAGCATGCTCAGGTGGTCCGCACGGTAGACCTCGTGGGCGTGGAAGTTGCGCCAGGTGCGGGCGATGAGGCGTACGGTGGCATCAAAGTTGTCGGCGCCACAGGCCAGCGCGGCCGCGTTGATGGCGCCGGCGGAGGTGCCTGCGAGGATGGGAAAGGGGTTGCCCTCGTTCTCTGCGCCGCAGGCGATGCGGATGTCGGCAATGGCCTCTAGCACGCCCACTTGGTAGGCCGCGCGGGCGCCACCGCCTGTCAGTAACAAGCCGGTGGAGGGCAGGGGTTTGTGGCGCGAGTGCATGTGTCCATTATCAAAAGCCTTGCGCCCTTGTAAACCCAGAAATGCGCGGGGTAAACCCTTGCTTTGGGGCGCAGATAGACTTGGCGGATTCAGGAGTTTTCATGCCAGTGACTGTACAAGCCATTTCCGACGCCCTGCAGGCCGTCGTTGACCCCCACACCAACCAAAGTTTTGCCAGCGCCAAGGCCCTCAAGAACATCGCCGTCGACGGCGACGCCGTGCGGTTGGACCTAGAGTTGTCCTACCCGGCCAAGAGCCGCTGGCCTGCGCTGGTGCAGTTGTTGACCGAGGCCGCCATGGCCGTGCCCGGTGTGGCAACCGTGCAGATTACCCCCAATACCAAGATCGTCTCCCACGCGGTGCAGCGCGGTGTGCAACTGCTGCCGGGGGTTAAAAATATCGTGGCCGTGGCCTCGGGCAAGGGCGGCGTGGGCAAAAGCACGACGGCCGCCAACCTGGCGTTGGCCTTGGCCGCCGAGGGCGCCACCGTGGGCCTGCTGGACGCCGATATCTATGGCCCCAGCCAGCCCATGATGATGGGCATCGAAGGCCGCCCGCCGTCGGAAGATGGTAAGACCATGGAGCCCATGGTCAATCACGGTGTGCAGGTCATGTCAATTGGGTTTTTGGTGGAGCCTGACCAAGCCATGATCTGGCGCGGCCCCATGGCCACCCAGGCGCTGGAGCAGTTGCTGCGCCAAACCAACTGGAAAGATCTGGACTACTTGATCGTGGACATGCCGCCCGGCACCGGCGATATCCAGCTCACCCTGAGCCAGCGCGTGCCCATCACCGGCGCGGTGGTGGTGACCACCCCGCAAGACATTGCGCTGCTGGATGCCAAGAAGGGCATCAAGATGTTTGAAAAAGTGGGCGTGCCCATCTTGGGCATTGTGGAAAACATGGCGGTGCATGTCTGCAGCCACTGTGGCCACATCGAACACATTTTTGGCGAAGACGGTGGCAAAAAAATGGCCGCTGAGTTCGAAATGGACTACCTCGGCGCTCTGCCTTTGGCGCTGCATATCCGTGAGCAAGCGGACAGTGGCCGCCCTACCGTGGTGGCTGATCCCGATGGTGAAGTGGCCGGTATGTACAAGGCCATTGCGCGCCAGGTGGCGGTGAAGATTGCGGCGCAGGCCAAGGACTTTTCCAGCAAGTTTCCCACCATCGCCATCAGCAAAAACACCTGATTTTTTAAGACAAATCTACCTCTAGCCCTTGTGGAATATGCGCGAGCAGCTACCAATACGATAGCGTATTGGCGTTGTCTTTGCGCCCATCCCCGCGTGGCGTGCGGGCCGGTGTGCCCAGCACCACCCAGCCCACCAGAGTTTCGCCCGGCACGCAGAAGGCCTCGATGAGTTTGGGTGAGCGCGCCTTGTCGCCGCTGAGCATCTTGCCGGCAAAGCCCAGCGCATGGGCCGCGTTCAAAAAGTTGGCTACCGCCCCGCCCACGGCCATCCACTGCTCATGCGCGGGCACCAGCGTGTGGCCTAGGTCAATGCGGGCGATCACCGCCACGGTGAGCGGCGCCCGCAGCGCGCGTTCTCGTTCCATGGCAATGCCCTCAGCGTCTTTGCCGCGCGCCTGCGCGTGTTCAGCAAACAGCTTGGCGAGCCGCTCGCGGGCCTCGCCTTGGACGACCGCGAGGCGAAACGGCACCAGCTCGCCATGGTCGGGTGCACGCAGGGCGGCGGCGGCCATTTGCGCCAGCGCGGCGTCGTCGGGGGCTGGGGTCACCAAATGTTTGACGCCTAGCGAGTAGCGGCTTAGCAGGGTCTGGAGTGCATCGGGGTTGCTCATGGGGCGCAAGAATAGCAGCGCGCTGCGGCTATCCTTAGCCCATGGTCACGCCCTCTGCCAACTCGGCTGCTCTCACCTTGTCCCATGTCACCGGCTTGTTGCTGGCCGGTGGGCGCGGCAGCCGAATGGGCGGGGTCGACAAAGGTCTGCAAATGCTAAATGGCGTACCCCTGGCACAGCACGCTTTGCAGCGTTTGCTCGCCCAACAGGGTGGGCCGCTGGGCGCGGTGCGGGTCAACGCCAACCGCCACATTGCGCGCTACCAGGCGCTGGCAGACCAGTTGCTGGATGTAGGCAGCGCGCCCGTGTTGGCGGATTCGCTGCCCGACTTTGCCGGTCCATTGGCGGGCGTGGCTGCCGGGCTGGCCCAGTGCCAGACGCCGCTGCTCCTGACCGTACCCTGCGACAGCCCGCGTTTCCCATTGGACTTGGCGCAGCGCTTGCTGCAGGGCTTGCAGGTCAGTGGTGCGGATTTGGCGATGGTGCAAACCCGCCAGCAAGTCGCGCCGGGGCAGTGGCAAAGTGCCAAGCAGCCCGTGTTTTGCCTGATGAAGGTGAGCGTAGCTGCGGGGCTGGATGCTTTCTTGGCCGACGGTGGGCGCAAAATTGGAGCTTGGGCGGCAGAGCAGACGGTGGTGGTTGTGCTGTTTGACGAGGCGGACTACGGCCCCGCCGCCTTCGCCAACGCCAATACGCAAGATGATTTGGACGGGCTGGCTGCTCGCGACGTAGGCCACCAACAGACAAAGAACACCGAGCATGAGTGACGCAAAAATTGAACCTTATGACGGCCCGGCCGGTGGCTGGCGCGCGCTGGGCAGCGTGGGCCAAGCCCTGGTGCGGCAAGACATTCCGGTCAAGGGCGCGCGCACCCTGTTGTCGGCTAACCAACCGGATGGCTTTGACTGCCCCGGCTGCGCCTGGCCGGACCGCAACCACACCTCCAGCTTTGAGTTTTGTGAAAACGGCGCCAAGGCCGTCGCCGCCGAGGCCACCGCGCGCCGCGTGACGGCAGACTTTTTTGCGCAGCACACGGTGACCGAGCTGGCCGCGCTGAGCGACTTCTACCTAGAAGACCAAGGCCGACTGACCGAGCCTGTGGTGTACGACGCCGCGACTGACAAATACCAACCTATTGCCTGGGACGACGCGTTTGCACTGGTGGCCCAGCACCTGAATGCGCTACCCGATCCGAATCAAGCGATGTTCTACACGTCCGGGCGGGCCAGCAACGAGGCGGCGTTTTTGTACCAGTTGTTCGTGCGGCAATACGGCACCAATAATTTCCCCGACTGCTCCAATATGTGCCACGAGCCCAGCGGCACCGGCATGCGCCAGAGCATTGGCGTGGGCAAGGGCACGGTCACGCTGGAAGACTTTGAGCACGCCGATGCCATCTTCATCTTCGGCCAAAACCCCGGCACCAACCACCCGCGCATGCTGGGCGAATTGCGCCAGGCCGCCCAGCGCGGCGCGCGCATTGTCAGCCTGAACCCGCTGCGCGAGCGCGGGCTGGAGCGCTTTGCCGACCCGCAAAACAAATTGCAAATGGCCACCTTGGGTGATTCGCCCATCAGCACCCACTACTTCCAGCTGCGCATTGGCGGCGACTTTGCGTTTGTCAAAGGCATGATGAAGCATCTGGTGGAGCTGCACGATGCGGGTGAGCCGGTGCTGGACTTGGCCTTTATCGCGGAGCACACCACCGGCGCCGAGGCGCTGTTGGACGACTTGCGGGCGGAGTCTTGGACCTTATTGGAAGACGAGACTGGCTTGGGCGTCGAGCAGATGCGGGCCGCAGCCGAGGTGTACCGCCAAGCCAAACGTGTCATCGCCTGCTGGGGCATGGGCATTACCCAGCACGAAAACGCGGTGGCCACGATCCAAATGATCGTCAACCTGTTGCTGCTGCGCGGCAATATTGGCCGCCCCGGTGCGGGCCCGTGCCCAGTGCGCGGTCACAGCAACGTGCAGGGCGACCGCACCATGGGCATCTGGGAGAAGCCGCCCGCAGCGTTGTTGGACAGCTTAGAAAAGAACTTTGGCTTCGCTCCGCCGCGCGCGCCTGGCTTTGACACCGTGGAGTCCATTCGCGCCATGTTGGACGGGCGCGGCAAGGTGTTTTTTGCGCTGGGTGGCAACTTTGCGGCGGCCACGCCCGACACGGTGCAAACCTGGAAGGCGTTGCGCCAGTGTGCGCTCACCGTGCACGTCGCCACCAAGCTCAACCGCAGTCATTTGGTGCATGGCCAGGCCGCGTTGATCTTGCCCTGCCTGGGCCGCACCGAGGTAGACCAACAAGCTGCTGGCCCGCAGGGCGTGACGGTGGAAGACTCCATGAGCATGGTGCATATCTCCATGGGCATCAACGCGCCAGCCTCTGCGCATTTGCTGTCCGAGCCCGCCATTGTGGCGCGGCTGGCGGTGGCCACATTGGGCGCGCGCAGCCCAACGCCGTGGCTCTGGCTGGTGGAAGACTACCGCCGTATCCGCGACAAGATTGAGGCGGTGTTTCCCGATTTTTACGATTTCAACCAGCGCGTGGCCGTGCCGGGCGGCTTTCGACTGCGCAACACCGCCAGCGAGCGGGTCTGGGCCACGGCCAGCAGCAAGGCCGAGTTCAACACCCACCAGATACCGCGCGGCACGCCCCTGCAGCGCGCCCGCGCGCGCCGGGGCGATGCCATCGTGTTCGCGCTAACCACCCTGCGCTCGCACGACCAGTACAACACCACCATCTACGGTGCAGACGACCGCTATCGGGGCGTCTACGGCCAGCGCCGCGTGGTGTTCATCCATGCAGACGACATTCGTGCCCTGGGCATGAAAGACGGGGACTGGATCGACTTTCAAACCGTGTGGGATGATGGTGAAGAGCGCCGAGCCGAGCGATTCAAGTTAGTGGCCTACAACATCCCGCGCGGCTGCCTGGCTGCGTATTACCCGGAGACCAATTCGCTGGTGCCGCTGGACTCTGTGGCGCTGCATGCGGGTACGCCCACGTCCAAATGCGTGCCGGTGTTGCTGTTGCCGCACGGTGGCGCGGCATGAGCGATCCCGCAGCGCCAGCTGCACTGCCGCCGCTGGTGTCGGCCACGGTAGAGCGCTGGCCTGCCAAGGAGACCACGCAAGACCAGGTGGCGGCCGAGGTGCCGGTGTCGCTCGTGTTCAACGGCATTGCCCACGCTGTGATGATGGCTACGCCGCAAGATTTGGAAAGCTTTGCGCTGGGTTTTGCGCTCAGCGAAGGCATTCTGGACAGCCCGGTAGATTGCTACGGCGTGGAAGTGGAGACCGTGCAAACGCTGGCTGTGCCGTGCGCAGCGGTGCAGATGGAAATTTCGGCGCGCTGCTTCGCGCGCCTCAAAGAGCGCCGGCGTAGCTTGGTGGGGGCCACCGGCTGTGGCCTGTGCGGGGTAGAAAGCCTGGACGCGCTGGATCTGTTGCTGCCCCCGATGGCGCCACAAGCCTGGCTGGCCCAATTACCGACCGGGGTGTTGCTGGCCGCGCTGGCCGCCATGCCGCAGCGTCAGGTGCTGAACGCGGCCTGTGGCGCGCTGCACGCGGCGGGCTGGGTGCGTGCCGACGGCGTGCTGACGGATGTTTTGGAAGACGTCGGTCGCCACAACGCGCTGGACAAGCTGCTGGGCCACTTGGCGCGAGCGGATCGTCTGCACGAGCCGGGCTTGGTGGTGATGACCAGTCGCGCCAGCTACGAGCTGGTGCGCAAGTGCGCGCGGCTGCACATTCCCGCGCTGGCCACCATTTCGGCTCCGACTGCGCTGGCGATTCAGGTGGCGCAGGCGGCGGGGCTCACGCTGTGGGGCTTGTGCCGGGGCGAGCAGGCCGTGCGCTACTGTCCGTAGCTTGGCTGCGCGCCTAGTCCCCTAGCGCACAGGGGGTAGACCGTCTGGGTGAATAATGCCCGCTGTCGTGACGCACTAGGAGCTGGTTTTGAATATTTCCTTTTTTGCGCTGGGCTGGCGCACGCTGTGGCGTGATGTGCGTTCGGGTGAGTTGCGCTTGCTCATTGTGGCCGTCACGCTGGCCGTGGCCGCACTCACCGCGGTGGGTTTTTTTGCCGACCGTCTGCAAGGCGGCCTGCAGCGCGATGCGCGCCAGCTGTTGGGCGGCGATGCCGTGGTGTCCAGCGACAACCCGCCGCCGCCGGCGTTCGAAGAGATGGCCCGCTCGCTCAAGCTGCAGGTAGTCCACACCTTGGGCTTTCCGACCATGGCGCGCGCCAGCGACGACCAAGGCGGTGCGGCCAAGCTGGTGTCACTCAAAGTGGTGGAGCCGGGCTACCCGCTGCGCGGCAAGCTGCGCGTCACCACGGCGCCCGGGGCACCTGACGCGCCCACCAGTGACACGCCCGCCAAAGGCGAAGCCTGGGTCGAAGCGGCCTTGCTAGAGGCTGTGGGTCTGAAAGTGGGTGACCCGCTGCTGCTGGGAGACGCCCGGTTCACCGTGGGCAAGATCATCACCATCGAACCTGATCGCGGCGGTGGCTTTATGAGCTTTTCGCCGCGCGTCATGATTACCCGCGCCGATGTGGCTGCAACGGGGCTCATCCAACCCGCCAGCCGCCTGCGCTACCGCATGGCGGTGGCGGGGGCGGAGCCCGACGTACAGCGCTACGTGAAGTGGGCAGACGCTGAGGTGAAGGGCGGCGTGCGCGGCGTGCAGGTCGAGTCGCTGCAAAGCGGCCGGCCTGAGATGAGCCAGACGCTGGACCGCGCACAAAAGTTTTTGAGCTTGGTGGCGTTGCTGGCCGCCTTGCTGAGCGCGGTTGCGGTGGCCTTGGCCGCGCGCGGCTTTGCCGCAAACCATTTGGACGATTGCGCCATGCTGCGCGTGCTGGGCCTGTCGCAGCGCACCATTGCCAGTGCCTACGCGTTTGAGTTCGCATTGGTCGGCCTGTTCGCCAGCGGCTTGGGTGTGGTAGTGGGGTTTGGCGTGCATTACCTGTTCGTCGCGCTATTGGCCGGTTTGGTCGATGCTGCCTTGCCTGCTGCGTCGGTCATGCCGGTGCTGTTGGGGCTGGGTATGGGGTTGACGCTGCTGATGGCCTTTGGCCTGCCGCCGGTGTTGCAACTGGCCCAGGTGCCCGCGCTGCGCGTGATTCGGCGTGATGTGGGCAACCTGCGCCCGGCGTCACTCGGCGTGTTGGCGATTGGCGTGGCCGGTTTTGCGGCCTTGCTGATGACGGTGAGCAGCGACTTGCTGCTGGGCCTGATTGCGGTGGGCGGTTTTGCGGGGGCGGTCTTGGTGTTTGCCGCGCTGAGTTGGGTGGCGGTGAAGCTACTGCGCAAAAGCGTGAACGAGGCCACTGCACCGCGTTGGCTGGTGTTGGCCACGCGGCAAATTTCGGCGCGCCCGGCGTACACCGTAGTGCAGGTGAGCGCGCTGTCGGTGGGCTTGCTGGCGCTGGTGTTGCTCGTGTTGCTGCGCACTGACCTGATCAGCAGCTGGCGCAAAGCCACACCGCCTGATGCGCCGAATCGCTTTGTGATCAATGTGATGCCTGAGCAGTCGGACGCGTTCCAGCAATCGCTCAAGACGGCGGGCGTGACCAAGTTTGACTGGTACCCGATGATTCGCGGCCGCCTGCTGGCGGTCAATGGCAAAGAGGTCTCGCCGGACGACTACACCGAAGACCGCGCCAAGCGCTTGGTGGACCGCGAGTTCAACCTCTCGCACGCGCGTAACAATCCGCCGCACAACGAGATCGTGGCGGGTAACTGGACCGAGGACGAGGCCGGCGCCATCAGTGTGGAAGAGGGCATCGCCGAGACATTGGGTCTGAAGCTGGGCGACAGCCTGCGCTTTGACATTGGCGGCTTGCAGAATGAGGCGCGTATTACCTCGTTGCGCAAAGTGGACTGGGGTTCGATGCGGGCTAACTTTTTTGTGATGTACCCGGTGGCCGTTTTGCCGGATGTGCCCAGCACTTTCATGGGCGCGTTTAAAGCACCAGACACACCAGGTTTTGACAACGCCCTGGTGCACGCCTACCCCAACATCACGAACGTGGACATGACCAGCACCATCAATCAAGTGCAGCGCGTGCTGGACCAAGTGATACGCGCGGTGGAGTTTTTGTTTGGCTTTACGCTGGCCGCGGGCTTGGTGGTGTTGTTTGCTGCGGTGACCGCCACGCGCGAAGACCGCGCGCGCGAGTTCGCCATCATGCGGGCGGTGGGGGCGGGCAGCAGCCTGCTGCGCCAGGTGCAGCGTACCGAGCTGGCGGGCGTGGGCCTGCTGGCGGGCTTCTTGGCGTCTATCGTGGCGGCCATTGTGGGGTGGGCGCTGGCGCGGTTTGTGTTTGAGTTTGCGTGGACGGTGTCGCTTTGGGTGCCTTTGCTGGGCGCGCTGGCGGGGGCTGTGCTGGCGTTGGCAGCGGGCTGGTGGGGTCTGCGCGACGTGTTGCGCCGCCCGGTGGTGGATACCTTGCGGCGAGCCGCCAGTTAGTCGCCAGTCGCAGGCGCGCGCTGCGCGTCTTGGTGCAGCACCACGCAATTGCGGCCTGCGTGTTTGGCGTCGTACAAGGCTTGATCGGCCCTTCGCAGCACGCGCTCTTGGTCCATATCGTCAGGGTGCGATTGGGCGACTCCAAAGCTGGCGCGTAGCGGAATCGTTGTGTTCGCAGAGGCCTGCAGCTGTAGCGCGGCCACTGCCTGGCGCAGCCGTTCGGCCAGGGCGACACCTTCACTGCGGGCGTCGGCCTCTGGCATCAGAACCAAAAATTCCTCGCCTCCGATGCGGCTCACATGGTCCGTGTCCCGGGCAGTTGCTTGCAGCGCATGGGCCACCATTTGTAGCGCACGGTCACCCATGGCGTGGCCGTATTGGTCGTTGATCAGTTTGAAGTGGTCAATGTCCACGCAGATCACCGTAAAGGGCTTTGTGTAGCGTTGGGCGCGCACCCACTCCATCTGCAGACGATCTTCCATGGCGCGGCGGTTGTGCAGGCCGGTGAGCTTGTCTTGCCGGGCCTGGCGACGCAGGGTGCCCACTAGACGAAAACCAACCAAAAACAAAAATAAGTAATTGAAGGCTGCGGCGGCAACCAGCGTGGTGATCCAGGCGCCCGCAGCGGCGCTGCTGTCGCCCGCA
Source organism: Acidovorax sp. (assembly GCF_034519795.1). Classification (GTDB taxonomy): domain Bacteria; phylum Pseudomonadota; class Gammaproteobacteria; order Burkholderiales; family Burkholderiaceae_C; genus Acidovorax. The sequence continues at coordinate 387,336 of NZ_JAXHOB010000004.1, read as the reverse complement.
ATGTCAAAGTTGGCACCTGTGAGGGCTTGCGACACGAAGTAGATATTCAGGCCAACCAGCGCCAGCGGTGGCATAGCTGCGGCGATTGTTGTGGGCAAACCAAACTCGGCCAGAAATGCCAAGCGTATGCGCGCCAGAAAGAGAAGTAGCAGCAAGGTGTTCAGGCTGGACATCAGCGCCACTCGGGCATTGGTTTGGTGGGGCCCGATCCAGGCCAAACCCAGTACGGCGACCAGCACCATGAGCGCCAGCGGCTTGTCGCTGGGCCGCAAGTCCATAAAAACCTCCACCCCACGCCCGGCCAAGACCAGGCTCAGCATCACCGCCAGGCTAGAGCCGCTGTGGGTCAACCACACCGGTCCGTCGGGCCGCCAAGCGATGAGTGCAATCGACCCGGCGCTGGCCAGCGCATAGCCCATCCAGTGCAGCATGGCTGCACGCCCCAGTCGCAAACCGGCCGAGCAGAGCAGCCATAGCAGGGCGTAGAGCAGGAGTTGAAGGCTGACGAGGGTAGTCATCTTGCGGTCCAGTATCGCATTCGTCTCAGGCCTGCCACACGCCAAACCCTGCCGAGCGCAGGTCGATACCTACTTCGATTTCCTTATCGACTGCATCTTGGTAGCCCATGGGGTTGAAACCCTCATACAAGTCGGGCAGCAGGCGCAGGCCGTACTGCTGCGCGTAGCGGTTGGACTGGATACCTGCCTTGTGTTTGTCAAAACGCACATCCGGGTCCAGCCCCGTCATGCCCACGTACACACAGGGTTTGCCGTCCACATAGCCCGGGTTGTTTTTTCGAAAGCGCGGCTCCAAGAGCACATCTTGGGAGAGTTCGATCACGTAAACGTGGTGGTGCTTGCGGCGGGGCATAGTGGCGGCGGGGTGTTTTCAGCATTATGGTGTTTTATGCCGCTAGCCCGCATGGAATATGCGCGAGCAGCTTCCAAAAGCATAGTGATGCGTGGCAGTGCATGGCTGCCCGAGATGCCTGCTGGCGTCAGCGCGCCAACTCGCGGCCACCGACAAACAGCGCTCATATCGCGTTGCTGGGGACGGGGTGTTCGGTTTGTAACTTTGGCCGCTTAGGTACGCTCCAAATCCCGGATCACGTTGACCACTTTGGTGGTGATGATGTCCACTGCGGGGCCGTTGGCGCCGTGCGGCAAGATCACATCGGCGTTGCGTTTGGTGGGCTCGATGAACTGCTTGTGCATGGGGCGCACGGTTTCGAGGTACTGCGCGATCACGCTTTCGGCGCTGCGCCCGCGCTCGGCCATGTCGCGCTGCAGGCGGCGAATAAAGCGCACGTCGGACGCGGTGTCTACAAACACCTTGAGCGACATCATCGCGCGCAAGTCGGCGTCAAACAGCGCAAACAAGCCTTCAATCACGATCACCGGCGCGGGCTTGACGGTGATGGTTTGGCTGGCGCGGTTGTCCTGCGTGAAATCGTAGGTAGGCATCTCAATCGACTCGCCGCGTCGCAGCGCCTGCACATGTTGCACCATCAGCGGCCAGTCAAACGCGTCGGGGTGGTCGTAATTGATCTTGCGCCGCACTTCAGGCGACAAATGCGTTTGGTCGCAGTAGTAGTCGTCTTGGAACACCACCGCCGTCATCTCAGTGCCGATGGAGGCCAGCACTTGGCGCGTCACCGTGGACTTACCGCTGCCGCTGCCGCCTGCGACGCCGATGACGAAGGGTTTGTAGTTATTGGCTTTGGGCATCTGGTCCTTGTATCAGGGCGGGCAAAGGGCGGCATTTTACAGAAGGGGTACTTCCTTAGCCCTCAAACACCACGCGGTTTCGGCCTTGGGCTTTGGCGGCGTAAACCCGGTCGTCCGCCACCTTAATGAGTTCCAAAATCTCCTGGCTCTCGGTGAGCGTGGCAACGCCAATACTGCAAGTCAACGCGTCCCCTGTCTTGGTCGGGCAGTCCTTCATGGCCAGCCGAATGCGCTCGGCCAAGTCTTTGGCATCCGTGATGTTTGTCTCTGGCAACACGATCAAAAACTCTTCACCGCCATAGCGGCCTACCGAGTCGGTTTGCCGGCAAGCGCCCGAAACTACCTGCGCCACCTTGAGCAACATGGTGTCACCCTCCAGATGGCCAAAGGTGTCGTTGATCGTCTTGAAATGGTCAATGTCCAGCATCAAAACCGACAGGCTGTGCGGCGTGCGTTGGTAGCGCTGAATCTCGTAGTCCAGCGTTTCCAATATTGCACGGCGGTTCTTGATTTTGGTGAGCGGGTCGGTATTGGCCAGGTGCTGCAAAGACTCAGTGCGCTCTTTGACCTTCTGTTCCAGACGCAGATTGGTCGCGGCCAATTCTTCGTGAGCCTTGCGCAGCTCTTCGTTTTGCGTATTCAAAGCCTCGCGACTGGGGATAGCCAAGATGGTCGGTATCAGGCGCCACAAAACGAAGGCAGTGAGCGCGGATACCAAGCCGGTGATCAGCTGCGCCGCGCCTTGTAAGAAGTAGTAGCCATTCCAGATATTGACGATTTCGAATGCGTGCGTGACTCCGCAAAACGCAATGAACGCGGCAAACAACAAGAAGACGCCATTGAACTTGAGGTCTTTGCGTTTTCTGACGAGCTGAACCAAGGCCACCGGGATCAAGCTGTAAGACACGACGGTCAGCGCATTGCCAAGAATCATCATGAACAGCAGATCTTTGCGCCACAAGAAACAATATCCGTGGGGCATAAAGCCGTTGTCAAAGATGAAATCCAGCATGCGGCTCTCCCTGTGTTGTTACGGTCAAGGGGCCGGTCTACGCCTTTTAGCCTCAACGTAAAGTACATAGTACTGTGAAGCCGTTATTTCAGGTTGGCAACGGTGGCTCGGTTGACTGAAAAGGGTTCCCCAGCAGGCGCGCGCTCACGGTTTCGGCGTCGGGCTGGGTAAACACCATATTGTGCTGGTCCGTCAGCGGGCCGCCGCCGGGCTCTACTGCGCCGGTGTCGTCGTAGCCCACGGCTTTGAACTTCCACACCGCACCGATGCGCTTGAGGTTGCCCACATGCGCGCCGTTGGCCAGGTGCACGCTGTGCACATTGGCGTTCACGACCTGGAGTGTGAGTGGGCCTGACAATGTCATGGGTACTTGGCGCGCATCTTGGCGGCGATGTACTCGCCGTGGGTGACATGCAACAGGCCGGCCACCTTGCTGATGATGTGGTGCTCGTTGGCGTCGAGCGCGCCGTCGGCGTAGGCCACTTGCCACATGAACTCGACTACCTGGATTTTCTGGTCTTGCGTGAACTCGTCGTTCATCAGGCTTGTGAAGCTGAAATAGTCGTTCGCGCGTGTGGCGGTTTGTTCGGCCTGCACCATCAACTCTGCCAAAGCCTCGTCGCTCAAGCCAAAGCGCTGGCGCAAGGCAGCCATTGCTTGGGCCCGCTCGGCGTCGCTGGTGTTGTCGTCCGAGCGCATTACGTCAAACAGCAACACAGCCGTGGCCAACTGCAGATTGCGCCCGCCGTGCACCACGGTGGAGTCGTCGGGTATGAAGAAACTGCTGAGCAGGTTTTGGAGGGAGCTGAGCATGGGCAAGGAAGGAGCGGTGCGAAATAGGGTATGGGGTTTACTATTTTGGCACCGGGCCTATAACCGCGCGTGTAGCGGTGCTGAGCTGACGGCGAAGTTACGTAAAAAATTGACCTTAAGTCGTGCCGCAACTTAAAGCCCAGGCTGTTCCCCAGTCCGGGTTACGAGAAAAGCTGCCCCCTCTCGTTTGCTGGACAGCGCTTATCCCTTGGCCAGCTGGTCTTACCCCCGCCTGAACACCGCCGGCGAGCAACCCACCTGTTGCACAAACAGGCGCGAAAACGTGGGTACGTCGCTGTAGCCCACGGCCTGGGTGATCTGGGCCAGGCTTTGCTGGCTGCTGCGCAGCAAGTGTTTGGCCTGCTCTACACGGGCGCGCTGCAGCAGCGTCAATGGTGTGCAGCCGGCTTGTTCTTTCACGCGGCGCAGGAGCGTGCGTGGGCTCACATAAAAGGCTTGCGCCAATGTGGCCAGCTTGAACGGCTCGGCCAGCCGGGTCTGCAGCCACTGCGCCACGCCTTGGGAAAACGGCGGCAGCGTGCGGTCTACCAGCGTGGCGTCTACATAGGGCGCCTGGCTGGCGCGCACTTGGGGCAGCAGCGCCACATTACCCGTGGCGCTGGCCACGCCCGCGCCCCACAGCCGCTTGACCAAATGCAGCGCCAGGTCAAACGCAGAGGTCACTGCGCCCGTGGTCACCACCGCGCCGTCTTCCACCAGCACCGCGTCGGCCTGTACCTGCACGGCGGGAAACTGCTGTGCCAGTTGCGCCGTGCACACCCAAGCCGTGGTGGCGCGCCGCCCGTCCAGCACACCAGCCTGCGCCAGCACAAAGCTGCCCACGCACACCCCGGCCAGCGCCGTGCCTTTGGCAAATGCCTTGCGGATAAAGGCGACCTCGGGCCCCAGCGGCGCCAGCACGGCAGCCCAGTCGTCCAGGCGGCTGATGTCCGGGCCGGGCACCACCAGCAAGTCCCACGCACCACGCGGCCGCTCCACGCCCAGCGGCACGCCACTGGCCACGCGCACCAGCGGGCCCGCCAGGCCCAGCACATGCACTTCGGGTACCACCGCTGCTGCGCTGACACTGCGCCGCTGCTTCTGAATGTGGCCTGCGATGCGCAACACATCCAACAGCGCAAACACCTCGCTGGCCACACAGCCCTCGTACACCAGGATGCCAATGCGAAACGGTTTGGGGGCGACGAGTGAGGTGTTCATGGATTTGGAAAAATGAATTTGGCGTTATTGACATTAAAGATGGCAATAACGACATGAGGCGCCAGAGCATAGCGCTTTCAGAATCGACTGCATAGCAAGCAACCTAAACCGACACTGAAATCGAGGCACACCATGCGCATCACCCAGCTCCGCAACGCCACCATCGTTCTGCACATAGGCAACCGCCACATCCTGGTCGACCCCATGCTCGCCCCCCGGGGCGCGCTGCCGCCGCTGCGCCTGCTGGACGGCAAGCGCGAACGCAACCCCACCGTGCCCCTGCCCGAGGTGGCCGGGGCCGTGCTACAGCAGGTCACCCATTGCCTCATCACCCACTGCCAAAAGGGCCACTTTGACCATCTGGACACCTTTGGCAAGAAGTGGCTGCGCGACACGCAAACTCCTGTCATCTGCACCCCGCACGATGCGGCCTACCTGCGCCAGCGCGGCCTCAATGTGCAGCCGCTGGGTGATGACCATGCCCATGGCGTGCCGCTGTGGGAGGGCAATGTACAAACCGTGCACTGCACGCACGGCGAAGGCGTGGTGGGCCGCTTTATGGAGCACGGCGTGGGCTACTACATCACCCAGCCCGGCGAGCCCTCGCTCTACCTGCTGGGCGACACCATCCTCACCCCCGCCGTGGCTGGCTTTGTGCAGCAGCACCAGCCTGATTACTGCGTGGCCCCGGCGGGCGGCGCGCGGTTTGATGTGGGCGGCGACATCATCATGGGCGTGGACGATGTGCTGGAACTCACCCGCCTGGCCCAGGGCACTGTCATTGCCAACCATCTACAGGCCATTAGCCACTGCCCGGTCACGCGGGAAGACCTGCTGGCGGCTGCCCGCGCTACGGGGGTAGCTCAGCGCCTGTGGGTGCCGCAGGATGGGGAGACGATGGCATGTGACGTGCGGGACGGCGTTGCGGCGTAGCCAGCAGCCTCAGGCACGATGCGTCGCAGAGCCCGTGCCTTCTGCCACAGCACTGCCTTGGGTAATTGCATGGCCTTGCCTAGGTCGCGTGCCACGCTGGCAGGGGGCAGCCCCATCATGGCCAGGTCAATCTCTCACACACGTTGGTGGTGCGGCCGTTCAAACTGATGGTCGTTGCCCGCCGAAGTGCCATGCGCGCGTGATAAGGCCTGCTCATCGGCAGACATGGCTTGCAGGTCCAGATGCCGGGCATTGCGTTCGTAAAAGTCCAGCGCCGCCAAGGCGCTGCACCAGGCACCCATGGCGACCGAGGCTTCGCCAATCACTTCGAGGTTGCGGATCACCGCGTCCTGCGTCTTGCGGTCGGCCATGAACCCTGCAAGGTCAGCACCTGCGGTGTAGTCCTGAATGTTACCTATGGCTTCGACAATGTGTCGCAGGTAATCCGCAATGCGCAGCGGGTACGCACAGCTTATACAGCCACTGCTTCACGCAAAACCTGCTCCCGGAAACTCGCGGGCAACCCATTGGGTGTAAGCACATCTACATCCATGCCCAGCAACTGCTTCAGTTCAAATCGGATGGCGCCAATGTCCATCAGCGTGGTTTGTACAGTGGGCTCCACCAGCAAGTCCAAGTCGCTGTCGGTCGTATCGTCGCCATGCAGCGCCGAGCCAAACACCCGCACACCGCTGACGCGGTGCCGCAGCGCAATCTCGCGGATTTGCGTGCGGTGCAGAGAAAGGGCTTCGGAGGGACGCATGGGTTGGAGTTTGCCGTGGGTCGCAGTTTATATGTCAAATAGGCCTCTAGCCCCCGTCGATATTGCGCAAACAGCTACCAAAAACGTAGCAGGAGAAGGGCTGCAACCTAGAACGAAGACCCCGGCTCGCTCAGGAAGGCCAGCTCCTTTTGCTGGTCGTGCCACCGGCCACCATCTCCTGCGCCAACACCAGCGCCAGCGCGTCCTGCGCAAACGCGCGCGGCCCATCGTGGAGAGAATTGCGGAAGATGTTGCGCGAGAACTGGTCCAACACCAATATCTCCGCCAGCCGCCCCTCCGCCGTAGTGCGCCAGGCAAACAACTCGCAGCGCGCTGCGGCTTCCAGCGTGGAGCCAAAACGGTTGCGCATCGCTTCGTCCAGCGCGAGGTCTTTGATGAAGTGCTGCTTGTCGGTTAGTTCTTGGAACCAGAAGTGGAGGATGGGTTGGGGTTGCATGGCGCGCGTTTAAAGCGGTAGTGGCCCGATGGCGTCAGCCACGACCTGTGTGGCACCGATCAAATCGGTGACCAGTCGCTCATCCACCTCCATCAAGCCCTCGTACTCACCGAGGTTGCGGGTGTTGTGGCACTTGTCCAGCACGCGCCACACCTCGGGGCCCAAGCCCAGCGTGTCGGGTAGCACCAGAAAGACGATGTAGCCGGTTGCCAGATCGATAGCCCGCGCGGCGCAGCGCGACCAGGCACAAGGCGTGCGCGGTGTTGTAGGCCAGGTCAAACCGGCTCTCCAGTGCCAAAGCTGGGTTGCGTGCGTCGTGCAGGCGCGCAGTGCCGGTGCGTAGCAAACCAGCGATTTCGGTGGCATCGGGGGGCTCCGCCTTGAGCGGCTTGCCGGGTCCGCACAGGTTATCCAGTGCTTGTTGCATGCAGTTGCTCCTCGTTGCCAATCAACCATATTTTGGGCTGCTGTAAAACGCGCACGACAAAAGCGTTGTCGCTCTGGATGCGCTTGACCACGTCGGCGGGGGTGTACAGCGTGGGGTTGATCTTGCGGCCCAGCGTGTGGGTGGCAGGCTCCAGCGCGCCAAACACGTCTGCGTAGCCCAGGCCGGGGCTGACGATCATCACGTCGATGTCGCTCTGGGCAGTGTCTAGCTGTTTGGCCACTGAGCCATAAACGAAGGCCAAATCAATCTGCGCCGCCAGCGGCACCAACGCAGCCCGCAGCACATCTTCCAAGCCCATGGTCTTGAGCACCAACCCACGCAACTCGGCAAACACGGGTGCATTGGCGTTGGCTTGGTAGTGCTTCTGGTTACCTTGCTTGCTGACGGTGAGCAAGCCAGCATCCGACAGGCCCGCCAATTCCCGCTGTACCGCGCCGGTGCCCGACTGGGCCAGCGCAATCACCTCGTTGGCGTAAAAGCTGCGGTCTGGCGTGCCAAACAAAACGGCCAGCACGCGCTGGCGCACCTTGGGAAACAGGGCGTCGGCAAGGCTGGCTGCTGGTGGGGGACTTGGTTGAATGATACCCATATTGGGGTTTATTGTACCCAAAATGGGGTTTATTGGAGATTTTAATCAAATCGGCCTCTAGTCCCCGCAGAATATGCGCAAGCAGCTACAAAAAACGTAGCAATTTCAGGGCGGCAACCTAAAATGAAGACCCCGGCTCGCTCAAGAAAGCCAGTTCTTCTGTGCTGGATGCGCGCCCCAGAATCGCATTGCGGAGCGGGTAGCGGCCGAAGCGGTCGATGATGGTCTTGTGGCGCAGCTCAAAGCTCAGGTTGTTCTCTAGGCCAGGCTGCGCAAACAGCCGCACCGCCTCTTCGTGTACTACATCACTACGAAAAAAACAGATCTTGGATTGCGCTGACAAAACTGCCAGCTTGCTCAACCACCCAACGTGCATCGTCCGCATCCAGAGGGTCGCCTTTGTAGTCTGCAATCAGCCGCAAGTCTTCTGCCTTGTTGAATGACTTACCCAATTCCACGGGAAACTTTCCTGGCTTGACCAAGTGCAATGAGAAAGCGCTGATCAGTCCGCTATGGGTTTTAGCGACCTCGGGCGGAACCGGAGCTTTGCATGCCAGCAACGCGGCCCGTGCGGCATCAAACATGGCGTAGTAGGCACGGTTGCAGGCACCATCGTTATCACCATCGGCCAACAGCGTGCGCGCACTGGTGAGTGCCCGCTGCGCCTTGACCATCAAATCAAGCTCGTTCATGACAGGGCAATGCCGTCACGCGCAATGTTGTGCAGCAGGTGGGGGTTTGAATAACTCTCGGGGTGCGCCCACTCGGATTCCCACACTGGCAGCGGTTGGATGCGGATGCCCGTGTCCAGCAGGATGTCGTAGGCAATGTCGTTCATTGCCATTTTGGTTTGCACAAAGTGCCCAGGCGCACCTTTGAGCACCACGGCTACATCGGCATCGCTCTCGGCATGCGCAGTACCACGCGCCCGACTACCAAACAGCATGATGCTCTGCGTAGGGTACGCGCTGGCAACCCGCGCCGCGAAAGCGCGGGTGGCGTGCAGGGTGTCGGCGGGGAGGTTCTCGGGCAGCATGGGTTGAAGTTTACCGTGGGCTGCTGATTCTGTGTCAAATTGGCCTCCAGCCCCTGTGCAATATGCGCAAGCAGCTACCAAAAACGTAGCAGCCACAGGGCGACAACCTAAAACGAAGACCCCGGCTCGCTCAGAAAAGCCAGCTCTTCCGCGCTGGAGGTGCGGCCCAGGATGGCGTTGCGGTGCGGGTAGCGGCCGAAGCGTTCGATGATGGCTTTGTGGCGCTGCTCAAAGTTCAGGTTGTTCTCCAGGCCCGGCTGCGCAAACAGCCGCACCGCCTCTGCGTGCACTACCAACGACTCGCTGTGCATATAGGGCATGTAGGCAAAGGCGCGCTGCGCGACGTCAAGCTGCTGGTCATGCCCACCGGCCACCATCTCTTGCGCCAACACCAGCGCCAGCGCGTCCTGCGCAAACGCGCGCGGCGTGTCGCGGAAGATGTTGCGCGAGAACTGGTCCAACACCAATATCTCCGCCAGCCGCCCCTCTGGCGTAGCGCGCCAGGCAAACAACTCGCAGCGGGCTGCGGCTTCCAGCGTGGCACCAAAGCGGCTGCGCATCGCTTCGTCCAGCGCGGTGTCTTTGACGAAGTGCTGCTTGTTGGTCAGCTCTTCGAACCAGAAGTGGAGGATGGATTTGAGTTGCATACGGCGGTTGCTCGTTCTGCACTAGACATAAGGAAGGTCTGAATAACTCGCTGCCACCCTCGGCAGCGAGTTATTCAGACCTTCCTTAAGCTCTTCAAATAGGCGTCGTTGTTGCAGTAGCGTTTGCTCAGAGAGAAAGCGTTGAAATAGACCTGCTAGCTGTTCACGGAGAATCGAAACAATTTCGCTTGAAGTATCGAATGGAAATAGTGAATTTCCTGTTGGCAGTTGGGCAACTTCTTCTATGAATTCAAAGACTCGTTTGTCGTTAACGGATGTGTACTTTGCCCCTTCCAACTGCTTGTTATTTTGATAAAAGTGATACTCCGAAAAAACTGATTTCTCAACGAATATGAAGACTTGTTTGCCTTGTTCATAGGCGGAGCGAAGCTCATTTTGAGTAATCGAGCCAGATGAAGTTGTCGAGGCGCTTCCATAACGTCCACCAATGATGCAGACGAGAACATCGCAGTTCTCTACCTCTTTGTAGCAAGAGTTTTCCAGCTTTTCGTTTTTTGCATAGGGTATTCCCCCAACTTCGTGCCTAATGCTTTCATATCCAACATCCCTTAGAAAACGAGCGATATCGTCTCGGACGCTTTTTAGATCGTAGTAAGTCGAACTAATAAATACTTGTGGTCTTGCCATTGTTTCTCCCTACCTATTTAGGTCTGACAATTATTTCCCCCAACTATCCTTCAACCCCACCGCCAAGTTAAACACCGGCTTGGAACCCGTCACGTGGTCCACCCGATCCGCCACAAAGTACCCATGCCGCTCAAACTGAAACTTCTGGTCCGGCAACGCGTTGGCCAATGAAGGCTCAACAATCGCGGTGACGACCTTCAGGCTGTTGGGGTTCAGGCTCTCAATAAAGTCTTTGCCGCCTGCGTCGGGCTGTGCGTCCAAGAACAGCCTGTCGTACATGCGGACTTCGGCGTTGACGCCGTTGGCCACGCCGACCCAGGTGATGGCGGCTTTCACCTTCACCAAATCGCTGCCCGGCGTGCCGCTCTTGGTGTCGGGCACGACGGTGGCCAGCACTTCGGTGATGACGCCGTTCGCATCTTTGTTGCAGCCGGTGCACTCGATCACGTAGCCGCCCTTCAGGCGCACCTTGTTGCCCGGGAACAAGCGCTTGTAGCCCTTGGGGGGCACTTCTTCAAAGTCTTCGCGCTCGATCCACACTTCTTTGCCGATGGTGAAGTGGCGCGTTGGGCTCTCTACTCCCTCGGGTGGATGCGGTAGCGCGGGCTGGGTGCAGGGCTCCAGGTGGCCCGCGCCCATCACTTCGTCCCAGTTGGTCAGGATGAGCTTGACGGGGTTGATGACGGCCATGCCGCGGTGGGCCTTGGCCTCCAGGTCTTCGCGCAGGCAGCCTTCTAGCGTGGAGTAATCGATCCAGCTATCACTCTTGGTGACGCCAATGCGTTCGGCAAAGTTTTGAATCGCCTCGGGCGTGTAGCCGCGGCGGCGCAGGCCGACGATTGTTGGCATGCGCGGGTCGTCCCAGCCGCTCACCTTGTGGTCGTACACCAGTTGCGCGAGCTTGCGTTTGCTGGTGATGACGTAGGTGAGGTTGAGCCGCGCAAACTCGTATTGGCGCGGGGGTGGTGCTTGCAGCAGGCCGCCTTCGGCTAACCGCTCCAGCAGCCAGTCGTAAAACGGGCGCTGGTCTTCAAACTCCAGCGTGCAGAGGCTGTGGGTGATTTGCTCCAGCGCGTCTTCGATGGGGTGGGCGTAGGTGTACATCGGGTAGATGCACCAGGTGTCGCCGGTGTTGTGGTGCGTGGCGCGGCGGATGCGGTAGATGGCCGGGTCGCGCATGTTGATGTTGGGGCTGGCCATGTCGATCTTGGCGCGCAGCACCATCGATCCGTCTTCGTGCTTGCCGTCACGCATTTCGCGGAACTTGGCCAGGTTTTCGGCTGGCGTGCGGGCGCGAAAGGGGCTGTCCACACCGGGCTTGCCAAAGTCGCCACGGTTGACGCGCATTTGCTCTACGGTTTGCTCGTCCACATAGGCATAGCCCGCTTCAATCAAATATTCTGCCCCGCGGTACATAAAGCCGAAGTAGTCGCTGGCCTGGTAGGCGGCGGCATCAGGGGCGCCGTTCCAGTCAAAGCCCAGCCATTTCACCGCGTCGATGATGGAGTTGACGTATTCGGTGTCTTCTTTCTCGGGGTTGGTGTCGTCAAAGCGCAGGTGGCACACGCCGCCGTAGTCGCGCGCCAGGCCAAAGTTGATGCAGATGCTTTTGGCGTGGCCTACATGCAGGTAGCCATTGGGCTCGGGCGGGAAGCGGGTGCGGATCTTGGCCGGGTCGGGCTGGCCTGCGGCGTGGTGGGCGGCGTCGCCAGGGGAGCCGGCCCAGCGGCGCTGGGCGTAGGTGCCAGCGGCCAGATCGTGTTCGATGATCTGGCGCAAAAAGTTGCTGATTTTGGGTGCGTCGGTGGGGGTGGAGCTCATGCGGGTAATTCTAGACGGGCGGGTGTGTGCAGACGACGCTACATTGCCCAATAGCCACCAAGGAAGTGCGACGCGTATGAAGAGTGCCGAGCGGGAGACCAATAGCATGGCCATGCACATGGAGCGGCTGGTTGCGCGGCTGCTCGGCCGGGCTGGTGATGCTGGACTTGAACACAGACCCGCAAGAGAGCCTGCGCGCCGCAGACCGCGCGCTGTACCAGGCCAAGGCCAGCGGGCGGGCGCAGCTGGTGTGGGCATAAAAAAGCGCACTGCAAGCAGTGCGCTTTTTGCCAAGTGAGGCAACCGGAGTTGCCGCCACGAGGGGGATTTAGCGGATCACAGACATGGTTTCCAGCTTGCCGCCCTTGATGGTCTTCAGGGTCAACGCGCCGTTCAAGATGTCGCCCTTTTCGTCAAAGGAGATGTTGCCAGTCACGCCGGAGTAGTCTTTGGTTGCGGCCAAAACAGGCAGGTACTTGGCTGGGTCGGAAGAACCGGCCTTCACCATCGCAGCGACCATGACTTTCACGCCGTCGTAGACGTAGGGTGCGTACACCTGAACGTCAGCACCGAACTTGGCCTTGAAGTTCTTCTTGAACTCAGCCTGGGCGGTTTCGAAGGTGCTGCCTGGCTCCACGCCACCGGCTTCTGCACAGTAGACTTGGCCGTCAGACACTGCGTCGCCAGCCAGCTTCACCAGTTCGGAGGAGCAGATACCGTCGCCACCCATGAACTTGGCTTTGATGCCCAAGGACTTCATCTGGCGCAGCATAGGGCCGGCAACAGCGTCCATACCGCCGAAGAACACGACGTCAGCTTTCTTGCCCTTGATAGTGGTCAAGATGGCGTTGAAGTCAGTAGCCTTGTCGGTGGTGAATTCGGTGGCAACCACTTTGCCGCCAGCGGCTTCAACAGCCTTGGCAAACTCTTGTGCAACGCCTTGGCCGTATGCGGTACGGTCATCGATCACGGCGATGGACTTGCCCTTCAGGGTGGTGACAGCGTATTTGCCCAATGTGCCACCCAGTTGGGTGTCATCAGCCACCAAACGGAAGGCAGTTTTGAAGCCTTGGCGTGTGTACTTGGGGTTGGTTGCAGAAGGCGAAACTTGGGGGATGCCTGCGTCGCTGTAAATTTTGGAAGCAGGGATGGTGGTGCCGGAGTTCAGGTGACCGATCACGCCAGCAACTTTAGCGTCAGCCAGCTTTTGGGCCACTGCAGTACCTTGCTTGGGGTCAGCAGCGTCGTCTTCGACCATCAGCTTGATGGTGACTTTCTTGCCGTCGATCATCACGCCAGCGGCGTTGAGTTCTTCAACGGCCATGATGGCGCCGTTTTCGTTGTCTTTACCCAAGTGGGCGATAGCGCCGCTGGTAGGGCCAACGTGAGCGATGGTGACAACGCTAGCGTCTGCAGCAGGTGCCGCCGCAACGGGTGCTGCTGGAGCTGCTGCCGGGGCTGCCGCTTCTTCCTTCTTTCCGCACGCTACCAGCAAAACTGCTGCTGCGAGTACCGTCAAAGTGCTTGACATTTTGAACTGCATAAAAACTCCAGATTTTAAAAAAACAAAAAGCGTGAATATATTTCCACGTGGCGAACGTTAGCCTAAGTTGTCTGTCCTGCGTATCAGGCAAACACTTAGGTTTTCTTTCATTCACACAACTAATGTTATATGAAATTCATTACTCCCAAAAGCGGGAGCTTGGGGGTATGTTTGCCTCGTAAGAGTGCCTTTAATGCTGCACATGCACATTGCTAGTGCGTGGGCGCCAGCAGTGTTTGTACAAATGCATTGATGGTTTCGACATTGGGTGCCAGTGCGGTGTAGCTCAGTCCTTCTTGGACCATCAGGGCGCGCAGGCCTTGATCTACCGCCCGGGCTTGCTCTTCGTTTTGGAAGCGGCCGGTGTGGACGTATTTTTTGTCGCCGCGCTCTACAAAGATGTTGATGTTGTCGTGCTGGCCGTACCACTCCAAGATTTGCGCGCGTGTTTTGCGCACGTCGCAGATGTTGGCCGCGTAGTTTTCGTTGTAGTAGAGGACCTGCGGAAGCGAGCATTCGGTGATCAGAAACTGCACCTGGCCGTCCAACAAGTTCAGCATTTCATACTGGCGCTGCGCGATGAAATACTGGTTTTTGAGCACTTCAAAGTTTTGTTGCCAGACCAGCGACTTGGCAAAGTCGGGGATGGTTTCAACCGTCTTGTTGTGCAGGTGCAAGTTGAGAATGATGGCCGACGAAATCAACGATTTGTCGCAGCCCGGCCCGCCAATGATATTGATCACCTTGGTGGGGTAGATCCGCATCTTGGTCTCTGGCAATACGTCGGTTACGTTGGTGTAGCGCAGGGTCATACAAGGTCTCCTTGTGCGGCACTGTACACCCGCTGCGCTCAGTCGCACAGGGCGCGGTATTCCTTGAGGGCTTGGGCTTGAATCTTCTTGATGCTGCCGTCGGCAGCCATGCGTTGTAGTGTGGCGGTGATGCGCGGAATCAGGTCTGCGTGTCGCTGGTGCAGGAAATGAAAACCCGGGGCACTTTCCAAAGACGGCTGCAGCAGCACTACGTTGTGTAGCCCCTGTTGTTTGATGACGCAGCTGTTGAAGCGCGAGTCGACCGCGACGTCGGTGCGGCCCTGTTCCAGTTTCCGAAACAGGGTTTCCACGGTGCTGGCGGTCTCGGTGCGCATGCCCTTGAATTTGGCTTCCAGATAGCCAATGCCGGCAATGTGGCCAATCAGGTAGGGCTGCAGCGACGCATAGCCGTTGGGCACGATGTCGCGCCGGGTGGCGTACACCGCAGCTTCTTCGTAGGCGATTGGCACGTCAATGCGGGTCAGGGTGGGCGCCAGCTCTGGCGTGACGGCCACGCCTACACCGTCTGCTTCGTTGGCCAGTTGGACGCCACGACGCGGGGGCAGTTTGGTGAACAGAATTTCTTGTCCCAGCGCTTGGTAGGCTGTGGTCAGTACGCGCTGGGCCATGGTCACACTGAGTCGGTCTTCCGGCGGAATGGCGAAGACGAGTGGCGGCGCGGCGGCGGCGGTTCTTAGTCCAACACACAGCACGGCCACCGCCAGCGCGGCGGTGCGGATCAAAGTCATGGTTCCTCCCTGGTCGTGTCAGCGCCTACATCGCTTTGAAGCGGTGGGCGTACAGCCGACTGACGGAGAGTTTTTCACTTCTGTGGTGTAAGGTCAAGTGCAGGCGACCCGCGTCGTCGCGGGTCACCATGTTGATGCAATCGGCACGCACCGCCGTGCTGCGGTGTACTTGCCAGAAAACTGCAGTGTCCAGTTGCGGCAGCAGGTCTTTGAGCGGCGTGCGCAGCAGGTATTCGTGGTCGCGCGTGAGTACGCGCACGTACTTGTCGGCGGCCTCCAAGTAGACAACCTCCGCCAGCGGGACCATGCGAATGGCGGTGCCCACGCTGGCTTGCAGCACCTGAAGTGTGGGGCTCGCGGGCGCTGTCGTGTGGGGCGGTGCAAGTAGGCCGCGTAGCTGCGACAGCGTGGCTTCCAGTTGCGTGTCGGCCTGCGCTGCGGCCGACTGGCGCGCGCGCAGCGCCAATGCCTGCTGCAGTTTGGCGACGGTCTTTTGCAAGCGCGGGGCTTGTACCGGTTTGAGTAGGTAGTCCAGCGCCTGCGCCTCAAAGGCTTGCACGGCGTACTGGTCGTAAGCGGTGACCAGCACGAGGGCCGGAAACGGGCGCACCTCTGCCGGGGCCGCACCGTGCGGCGAGGGCCAACGGTCGGCCAGCTCGACCGCAGCGTCCAGCCCATCCAGGCCAGGCATGCGGATGTCAAAGAACAGCACATCGGGCTGCAGCTCCAGTGCGGCGGCCACCGCCGACAGGCCGTCGCCCACGGTGCGGACAATCTGAAGCGCGGGCCAGGCCTGCGCCAGTTCGGCCTGTAGCGCCTGCGCCAGCAGAGGTTCGTCTTCGGCAATCAGGGCCGTTGGCATGCTCATGTTTTTAAGGGAAATGTGATGCTAGCCCTTGTACCTTCTGCGGGAGTAGCTACTATTTTGAGAGCGCCCAGGGCGCCGAAGGCAGTTTGCAAGCGGTCACGTACTTGCTGCAGGCCAAAGCCACGGCCGGTGTGGGGTGCGGTGGCTTGGTCCGGTGCGTCGGGGTAGCCCAGGCCGGTGTCCGCCACTTCCAGTGCCAGCATTTCGCCCAAGCGGGCGGCGCTGACCCGGATGCTGCCGCCTGCGACCTTGGGTTCTAGCCCGTGTTGGATGCTGTTCTCTACCAAGGGCTGCAGCAGCAAGGGTGGTACGGGTTGGCTGCGTAGGGCCTCGGGCAAGTCCAATGTGAATTGCAGGCGTGGCCCCATGCGAATCGTCATCAGCTCCAAATAGTCTTGCAAGCGGGCGAACTCATCTTCTAGCGTGTGGGGCCTGCCCCCATCGGCCCGGGACGCGCTCAGGGTCGCGCGCAGGTAGGCAATCATGTGGTCCAGCATGGTCTGGGCGCGCGGCGGGTCCAGTGTGATGAGGGCGCGCAAATTGGCCAAGGTGTTGAACAGCATGTGCGGCTCTAGCTGGGCTTCCAGCAAGCGCAGCTGCGCTTCACTGGCCTGGCGGCGCGCTGCTTCGGCGTTCTCGCGCTCTTTGGCCAAAATCTCGCGGCTGACAAATTCGTGGGTCAGCAAAGTGCCGGCCACCAAACTCATAAACAGCATGCCCCAGGCTTTGCTGGGCGAGACGACCCAGTAGTGAATCGCACCGCCCCCCAGCAACAGGTCAGCGACAAAATTGCCAAAGAAAAACCCCAGCACAACGCCCGCAGGCACGACGGCGACCAGGCGGCGCCTGTGCAAAGACCAGGAGCGGATGAAGAGATAGCGCCCAAGGTCAATGAATCCGCCTATGGACAGACCGATGCAATGGGAATACACCAAGTTGCCCCAGAACCCGTAGTCCCCAAACAAGGAGATACCGATGGCAATGGTGGTATTGAGCACCAGGGTCTTCCACAGACCGTCGCCCAGCGCGTTGGATTGTCGGGGTTTCATCCTGGCAAGTATGCCGCGAGCCACTGGCCCCACACCATCTGCCCCAGGTAGCGGTCCGGAAATAGGGTAAACGCCCCGGCGATGACGCAGGCACCTATGTAGAGCTGCTGCATGGTCTTGCGATGGCCCTGAATGTTTTTGCGGGCCAAGAACCAAAACGCGCCACACAGAGCGAACAAGGTATAGGGCACCAGCAGGTGAATCGGCGTGTAGCCGGCGATGTTGGGCAGCTTGAAATCGCGAATGAACATAGCGGAGACGGCCGTGACCACCATCAGCGTGGCCCAGGTGTAGCCGGCCCATCGGTGCAGCCGGGGACGCTGGGTGGTACCTTTGCGCGCCCAGAGTGCGATGGGGCCAATGGCCAGTGCAGCCAGAGCTGCACTCAAATGCAGGGTGATGACGGGAGTGAGTTGCACGGTATGCCTAGAGGGCCGGAACGGCGGTTGCGCGCAGCCGACGGCGGATCAGGTACTCGGCCAGCAACAGGTTGGGCACCCAGCATAGCCAGGCAATGGCGCGGTAGGCGTCTTCAAACGGCAGGCCGGCGATCTGTGTGAGGGGCACGTAAATCCGCAGAGTGACGGCGGCCAGCGTCATGGCGTAGCTGCGGATCATCCATTCGCGGTGGAGCTCGCGTTCACCGCGGCGCATAGCCATAAAACCCAGACCGGTGCTGCCCAGCCACAACACCGCCATCAGGCCAAAGCCCCAGTGGGTGATAGGGCCACCAAAGGAGCCCAAGGCCAGAGCCAGGCCACTGCTGCCGGCCAGCAGCACCGCCAGCACATACAGGCGCCCCAACCAGCGGTGCAGCACCAGGTGGCGGGTGCGGATGCTGCGGTTGACCTGCAGGGCCCCGGCTACCAGCGCCACCGGGCTGCATACCATGTGCACCACCGCGCCTAGCGGGTGGCGGGCGAACAGTGCAGCCGCAAAGTCTGGTCGTGCGCTGCCCAGTAGCAGCCACAGGGTGTAGCCCGATACCCCCAGAGCCAGCAACATCAGTGTGGACCAGACCACCCACTGCCCAGCGGTGTAGTGGGGTCCGGTGAGGCTTGTATCAGAACGCATGGCTGAGAACCAGTACGACCGTGTTGGCATTGCTGCTGCGGGCGACGGGGCTGTTTTTCGCGGCCTCGCCCAACGCGCTGCCCGAGACCACGGCGGTGACAAAGATGCGTGGGTTGATGACGTAGGTGAGCGAAAGCCCCAAACGCGCGTCGCGCAGGCCAGCGTCTGGTGTGTAGACCGCATAGCCGCTGCGCGCTGCTTGCAAGGCGTCTACGCCAAAATAACTTTGCATGTGCTGGCTGTCTGCCAAGGTGGCGCTGAGCTGGGTGCCCAGACGCCATTGGCGAGCAAGTGCCACGGAGTAGCCCGCGCCAAGGTCGACCACAGCGCCATTGCTGTTCTGACCGGAGCCCCAACGCACAGAGCCGGTCAGCGCCAGCCCCTCGGCGGGTGCGTAGGTCACAAATCCCCCGAGTTCGGGCTTGGCGTCGACATCGCCCATACCGCGCAGCGCTACCAGGTCACCGCTTTGGCGCCCCAGGTCGGCGGTCAGGCGCAGGCCGTAATGAAGCGCTGGGTTGCGAGAAAAGTTGTAACCAATGCCGTTGTCCAGCCCGGCAAACCAGCCGTTGGCCCATTGGTAGCTGATGCTTGGGAAGAGCTGGGTGCTGCGCTCGTCGCTGCCGAGGTATTTGGGAGTCGACGCGGCGGCCAGTCCGACGGTGCCGCCGTCCACGCCGGGAGCCGCGTGGCGCAGTTGCACCGAGTCAAAGGACTGCGCGGTGGCGGTTTGCGCCGCACCCCACAAAACGGAGGTGACAACGAGGTACGAAAGCAGTTGTTTCATGGGGGGTATTCCTTAGGTTGCAGTTGCGTGCGCGCTGGTGCCATGGTGCCATTGCGCGTCGGTATGGGAAGCCAGGCGCCACAGACGGGCGGCCCGGCCTAAAAAGATGCCGCTGCACAGGCCGTAGAGGGCGCTGGCCACGAGCATGACCGGCAGGCTGTTCAGCAGCGTGGGGTTTAGTGCGCCCATGGCGCCTAGGGCGTACTTGGTGAAGAAGATACCCATCATCAGCGCCAGTGGCACCCAACTGCCGGGCAGCGAGAAGGTTTGCTGGGCCAGATCGAACTGCGTGCCACGTGGCAGGGGGCGGCGACCCACCCAGGTGGCCGACACCACCAGCGCCAGCAACCAGCTCACGATGGCCTGGGCATCGCTGTTCCAAGCGGACAGTGTGCCGTACATCGACAGGCCAGTGAGGACGACAGGCACGATGCTGACGCGGCGTATCGTGGCGCGCTGGCGCAGCGTTTGGCGCAGGCCAAAGGCCAACAGCACGAGAAAAAGCGGCCACACCCAGACGGGGGTACTGGCGATCAAGGGGTGGGACAGCAATGTCGGCGTAGGGGTTGGTGGCATAGCAATAAGCTCGCAATGGGGTGGGTAAACGGGGCGATGGTGTGAATGTGCCCGTGGCCATAGGGCTTGCCTATGTGTTTGCGACGAAACGCGAACAATCTGGCGCCAAATGCAGTCTCTAAGGCGCAGGCGGTGCATCGCACCAGCGTGGAATGACCCGGTACACCCGCAGGGTGCTGGGTGACTTCCTAGAATCGGTGCCATGAAACGACGTAGCTTGGGGTTTGTGGCCGTGCTGGTATTGCTGGTGGCGGGAGGCGTAGGCTGGTGGCAGCTCAGTGGGCCTGCGCCCGTGGCTTACCGCACCGCGGCTGTGACGCGCGGCAATTTGCAGGCCACCGTGGCGGCCAGTGGCGCTGTGAGCCCGGTGGCGCAGGTGAGCGTGGGTACCCAGGTCAGCGGGCAAATTCGCGAGGTGCTGGTGGACTTCAATGCGGAGGTCAAGGCCGGGCAGTTGATCGCGCTGATTGACCCGGAAACCTTTGAGTACCGGGTGCGCAGCGCCCAGGCCGATGTAGAGGCTGCGCGCGCCGCCGTGTTGACAGCGCAGGCCAACGGCATTGCGGCACAAACCCAGGTGTCGCGCGCGCAAGTCGATCTGGACGAAGCCACCCGCGACTGGGAACGCAAGCAAAGCTTGGTGGAAAAGCAGTTCATTACCCAGAGCGAAGCCGACAAGGCCCGTGCGCTGGTCAATACCAGCACCGAGGCACTGAAGGCAGTGCGGGCGCAAGTGGGTGTGGCGCAGGCGCAGGTCAAAACCGCGCAAGCCAATGTGGCCCAACGCGAAGCGGCCTTGGCCCAGGCGCGCATTGACTTAGCGCGCACCCGCATCACCTCGCCGGTCAACGGCATCGTCATCAAGCGCGCGATTGAGCGCGGCCAGACGGTGGCCAGCAGCCTGCAATCGCCCGAGTTGTTTGTCATCGCGAAGAATCTGTCCGATATGCAGGTGGAAGCGGCGATCGACGAAAGCGATGTGGGGCGGCTCCAGGCCGGGCAAAAGGCCAGTTTCACCGTGGACGCGTTTCCGGGCCAGACCTTTCAGGGCGAGATTCGCCAAGTGCGCAAGGCGGCCACCAATGTGGCCAACGTGGTGACCTATGTGGCGATCATTGGGTTTTCCAACGAGGGCGGAAAATTGTTGCCCGGCATGACGGCCAATGTGCGGGTGGTGACGGTACAGCGCGAACAGGTGCTGATGGTGCCCAACGCGGCGCTGCGTATGCGGATTGACGGGGTGGAGGCCGCTGGCGGCAGCCGGGGCCCAGGCAAGGGCCGTGTGTACACCGTGGGGGCCGATGGCAAGCCGCAGGCATGGGCTGTGCGCATCGGCGTGTCTGACGGCAGCACGACCGAAATAGTCGATGGCGGGGACTCCCAAGCGGCGCTGGTCGAAGGCAGTGAAGTCATTGTGGGGACCGCCAGTACGGGCTCAACCAAGCCTGCTCGTTCTGGGCCTCGCTCGCTGTTTTGATGCTGATTGCTGCGCACGAACTGACCAAGAGTTACGCCATGGGCGGGCAGACGGTGCACGCGCTGCGCGGCGTGTCGCTGGAGATTGCGCAAGGCGAGATGGTGGCCATCATGGGCGCCTCGGGCTCAGGCAAGTCCACCTTGATGAACATCCTGGGTTGTCTGGATCAGCCCAGTACCGGGAGTTACACGCTGGCGGGAGAGGCCGTGCAGTCGCTCTCGGCCGATGCGCTGGCGGCGATTCGCAACCAGCGCATTGGTTTTGTGTTCCAGCAGTTCAACCTGCTGCCGCGCACCAGCGCACTGGAAAACGTAGAGTTGCCCATGGTCTATGCCGGGGTGACTGCTGCGCAGCGGCGTGCGCGCGCGCAGCGGGCGCTGGAGCGCGTGGGTCTGGGCGAGCGGCTGCACCACACACCGGCCGAGTTGTCGGGCGGGCAGCAGCAGCGTGTGGCGATTGCGCGCGCGCTGGTGAACCAGCCGCAACTGATACTGGCCGACGAACCCACGGGTGCGCTGGACTCCCACACCAGCGAAGACATCATGCAGTTACTCACCGAGCTCAACCAGCAAGGCATGACCGTGGTGTTGGTCACGCACGAAGCGGATATTGCCGCTTGGGCACGGCGCCGGCTGGTGTTCAAGGACGGGCTGATGGTGGAAGACCTGACGCAAATACCCGTTCGGGCAGGTGGAACCGAATGAATCTGTTCGCTGCCCTGCGTAGTGCATTGCGCTCCCTGTCTGCCAACACCTTGCGCAGCCTGCTCACCATGCTGGGCATCATTATTGGCGTGGCGGCGGTGATCACCATGGTGGCGGTGGGGCAAGGCGCCACGGTGCGGGTACAGGAGCAGATGAAGGGCTTAGGCTCCAACATCATGCTGGTGCTGCCCGGTGGCGTGTCGCAGGCCGGCGTGCGGCTGGGGGCGCAAACGCGCCAGCGCCTGACTGAAGAAGACGCACTGGCGATTGCACTGGAAATCCCCGAGGTGCAAGTGGCAGCGCCCACATCCCGAACCTCAGGCCAGCTTGTGTTTGGCAACAGCAACTGGGGTAGCAGCATCATTGGAGTCAACAACGATTACCTGGAGGCGCGTGATTGGCCGCTGGCCAGCGGCCGCACGTTTGACGTGGCCGAGTTGGCGGGGTCTGCCAAGGTGGGATGGATTGGCGCCACGGTGGCGCGTGAACTGTTTGGCGAGCAAGACCCGGTGGATCAGGTACTGCGCGTGCGCAATATTCCCATTACCGTGATCGGTGTGCTGGCCCCCAAAGGGCAAAACTCTATGGGGCAGGACCAGGACGACGTGGTGATGATCCCGCTGGGCACCTTGCGCAACCGCATTTGGGGCGGGGACGCGACCAGCCGCCTGAAGCGGGTGGGGGCCATCAGCGTGAAGGTGCGCGATGGTCAGGACATGAAGCAGGTGGAGGAGAACATCAAAGACTTGCTGCGCCAGCGCTTCAAGGTATTGGAGGGGGGCGACGATCCTTTTACGGTCCGCAACCTGACCGAAATTTTGCAAGCGCAGGAAGAGTCCAGCCGGGTCATGACACTGCTGCTGGCGGCGGTGGCGGGCATCAGTCTGGTGATCGGCGGTATCGGCATCATGAACATCATGTTGGTCAGCGTGACCGAGCGCACGCGGGAGATTGGCCTGCGCATGGCGGTGGGCGCGCGGGGGCGCGATATCTTGGCGCAGTTTTTGATTGAAGCCGTGACGCTGAGCGTGTTGGGCGGCGCGGTGGGTGTGTTGCTGGGCGCGCTGGCGACCTGGGCCGTGGGGCACTTTGCCGGCTGGCAGGTGTCATTGAGCGCCGGGGCGGTGCTGCTGGCGGTGGGGTTCTCGGGCGTGGTGGGGGTGTTCTTTGGCTACTACCCGGCGCGGCGGGCGTCCCAATTGTTGCCGATTCAGGCGTTGCGCTATGAATAAGTGAGCTGTTCGCGCAGATAATACAAGGGCTAGAGGCCTATTTGTTCATATTTTGGAGTGTATTTTGGATATTGCATTGCTGATCAAGGCTGCTGTCATGGGCGTGGTCGAAGGGCTGACCGAGTTCTTGCCGATTTCCAGCACCGGTCACCTGATCCTCGCCGGCGCCTTGCTGGGCTTTGATGACGAGAAAGCCAAGGTGTTTGACATCGCCATTCAGACCGGCGCGATCTTTGCGGTGATCATGGTGTATTGGCAGAAAATTCGCGATACCGTGTTGGCCCTGCCCACCCAACGCAATGCCCAAAAGTTTGCCCTCAATGTGCTGATCGGCTTCCTCCCCGCCGTGGTGCTGGGCCTGTTGTTTGGCAAGGCGATCAAGGCGAACTTGTTCACGCCTGCTGTGGTCGCCACCACCTTCATCGTGGGTGGCTTCATCATCCTGTGGGCGGAGCGGCGCCAAGCTGCGGGCGACAACGCAGTCACCGTGCACGATGTGGACGACATGAGCCCTCTGGATGCGCTCAAAGTGGGGCTGGTGCAGTGCCTGGCCATGGTGCCCGGCACCAGCCGCAGTGGCGCCACCATCATCGGCGGCATGTTGTTGGGTCTGTCACGCAAGACGGCGACGGATTTTTCGTTCTTCTTGGCCATTCCCACGTTGGTTGGCGCGGGCGTGTACAGCCTGTACAAAGACCGTGCACTGTTGTCGATGGCCGACTTGCCGATGTTTGCGGTGGGCTTGGTGTTTTCGTTCTTGAGCGCCTGGCTGTGCGTGCGCTGGTTGCTCAAATTTATTTCCACCCACAGCTTTGTCGGTTTCGCTTACTACCGCATTGCCTTTGGCATCGTGGTGTTGCTTACCGCCTGGAGCGGGCAGGTGGTTTGGGCTGGAGCCTAGCCCTGATAGCCCGCAAAGCACAACACCGCTTCGTCTGCCGGCACCGGCTTGCTGAACAGGTAGCCCTGAAAGTCTTCGCAGCCCAGAGACTTTAAAAACTCCAACTGATCCACGGTTTCTACGCCCTCGGCAATCACCGTCATGCCAAAGCTGTGCGCCATCGCCACGATGGCGCGGGTGATGGCGGCGTCGCCCAAGTCTTGCGTGATGTTGCGCACAAAGGCTTGGTCAATCTTCAGCGCGTCTAGCGGGTAGCGCTTGAGGTAGGCCAGGCTGGAGTAGCCAGTGCCAAAGTCGTCCATGGCCAGCTTCACACCCAGCGTCTTGCAGGCGTGCAGCGTACCCAGCGTCGAGGCCACGCTTTGTAAGGCCATGCTCTCGGTCACTTCCAACTCCAGCATATGCGGTGGCAGGCCGGTGTTGCGCAACACTTCTTGCACCAGCAGCGGCAGGTCTTTGCCCGCAAACTGCCGCACCGACAGGTTCACCGCCATGCGGAAGTCTTGGTGGCCTTCGGCCAGCCACTGTGCTGCTTGCGCAGCGGCGGTGTGCATCACCCACTGGCCAATTTGCACAATGATGCCGCTTTGCTCTGCCACTGGGATGAACTCGGCGGGCGATATCCAGCCCAGCGTGGCATGTTGCCAGCGCAGCAGGGCTTCAAACCCGACCAACTTGCCTGTGGTGATTTGAACCTGGGGTTGGTAAAAGACTTGGAGGTCGCCCTGGGCTAAGGCGCGGTGCAGTTCGTTGTGGATGTGCAGCGAGCGCGCCACCTGGCGGTTCATGGCGGGGTCAAATATCAGGTAGCTCCCGGGGCCCGACGGTTTGGCGT
Source organism: Acidovorax sp. (assembly GCF_034519795.1). GTDB lineage: Bacteria > Pseudomonadota > Gammaproteobacteria > Burkholderiales > Burkholderiaceae_C > Acidovorax. Next base: position 362,614 of record NZ_JAXHOB010000004.1, on the reverse strand, counting down.
GGTGCAGCGCCGACTCTGCGTTGAGCATCAAAGCGTGGGCGCTATCGGCCTGGCTGGGGTAGAGGCTGGCGCCGGCGCTGGCGGTGAGAAACAGCGTGTGCCCACCCACTTGGTAGGGCGCGGCCAAGCGGCGCAGCAGCTCAGAGGCGCGCAGTTCCAAGGCGTCTTCACCCGCCAGCCCACCCATGCACAGGGCGAATTCATCGCCCCCAATCCGGCTTACGCTGTCGTACGCGGTGGGCGACTCCCAGTGCGCGCTGTAGATGTTGAGCCGTTTGCCGACTTCGCGTAGCACCAGGTCGCCGATGCTGGTGCCCAGTGATTCATTGATCTTGGCAAACCCGTCCAGGCCCAGACACACCAGGGCCACGCTGCTTTGCTGCTGCAGCGCGGCTTCAATCCGCTGTTCGAACAGGTCGCGTCCGGGCAGTGAGGTCAGGGTGTCGATCTGCATGGCCTGGCGGGCTTCTTGGTGCAAGCGCTGCGCCGCTTGTTCCAAGTTGCTGCTGCGCAGCAGCCTGGCCTGAATCGCCTCCAGCAATTCGTCGCGCCGGCAGGGCTTGGTGAGGTAGTCGTCGGCGCCCAAGTTCATGGCCGAACGCACATCCACCCGGTCAGCCTTGGCCGTCAGCATGATGATGGGCACGGCGGCCAGTTGCGCGTCTTCCCGCAGGGCCCGCACCAGAGCATAGCCGTCCATCTCCGGCATCATCACATCGGTCAACACCAGGTCGGGGCGCTCGTTGCGGGCCCGCACCAAGGCCTCGGCGCCATTGCAGGCCGCAGTCACCTGGTAGCCCTCCAGCTCCAGCATCCACTGCAGGTTTTCGCGCAGCGAGGGCTCGTCTTCGACTATCAGGATGTTCATTGCTTTCAAACCTCGGGACTACACGCTTGTGTGGGCAGCAGCACGGTAAAGCGGCTGCCCTGTCCTACATCGCTGGTGACCGTGATGCTGCCCTGGTGGCAGACCACGGCCTCTTTCACAATCGACAAGCCCAGCCCGGTGCCTGCAATGGGGCCCACGTTGCTGGCGCGGTGGAAACTGACAAAGAGTTGCGTCTGGTCCGCCTTGGGAATGCCAATGCCTTGGTCTGACACGGTGAGCACCAATTGCTCCCCTTCCGGTGCGATGGAGAAAAGCACCTCGCCGCCATTGGGCGAGTATTTGATTGCGTTAGAGAGCAGGTTGCCAACGATATTGCGAATCAATGCCTCGTCCAGCAGGTACATATGCTCGGCAGGGGGGAAGTCCAGCGTCAGCCGGATATGCGCCACCTGGCGCGCCATCGCGCTGCGCACCTCGTCTACCAGGCTATTGCAAAACGCAGTGACGCTCAGTGCACGGGGCCTGAATTCGAGGCGCCCGGCATCGGTTCGACCAATCACAAGCACGTTCTCCAGCATGTGGGTCATGCGCGCGACGGCATCGTCGATTCGCTGTAGCGTGGCTGCCTTTTTGTCTGCCGGCATGCGGTCTTGGTAGTGCTGCAGCAGCTCGACCGAGCCGTGGATGGTGGCCAGCGGCGTGCGGAACTCGTGCGAGGCCATGGTGATGAAGCGGGCCTTCATGTCGTTGAGCGCAGTTTGCTGCTGCAAGGCATGGCGCTGGTTTTTCTCGGCCTCCACGCGGGCGGTAATGTCCACCACAAATAGCAGCGTCGCTTCGCGATTGCTCCATTGAATGGAAACGACGGAAAGATCCAGGGTGCGTACTTCGCCCGTTTGGGTGATGATACGAAAGTTGTAGTTGGACTCTACATTTTCGCCGCGCAAGCGGGCGTGGTGGCGGTCTGCGACTTTGCCGGCGTCGTCCGGGTGGATGGCGGCTGTGAGGGGGCGGTTGAGCAAAAACTCCGCTGGATGCCCCACGATGTTAACCATGCTGGGGTTCACAAACACCAAAAGGCCGTCTTGTGCCACGGCCACTCCCACACCGACGTTCTCAATCACCGAGCGGTAGCGTGCTTCCGACTTGCGCACTTCTTCAATGGCCTGGTAGCGCTCAATCGCCGCGCTCACGTGGTTGGCGACAAATCCCAAGATGTCGGCGTCGGCCTCGGAGTAGGCCGGCACACCGGGCTCGTAGGCTTGTACTGCCAACATTCCGCCCGAGGCACCATGCATTTGCATGGGAACGCCCAGCCAGGTGGTGAATGTCAGGTCGCCAGCGGCTTGGGTGATTTCACCAGATTGTTGTAGCACGCGCATGCGCTCGCCATCAATGCGCTGCGGTGCGTTGCTGCGCATGACGAATTCGGTCATGCCGTTGCAGCGCGGCACGTCGTTGCACTGCATGGTGTCGCCGTCTTTTTCGTCGACATAGTAGGGAAAGTCGACATGGGTGCCGTTGGGCTTGCACAGGCAGACGTAGAAATTCTTGGCGTAGAGCAGCTCTTCCAGCAGGCCGTGTACCGCTTTCAGAAAGTCATAAAACGACAAGCCGGCAGTGGAGCGCTCGGCAATTTGGTAGAAAACCCGTTGCAGGGTTTCGGCCTTCTTTTGCTCCAGAGCCTCTCGCTGGAGTTCTTCAGTGCGCTGGGCCAGCCATTGGCTGGCCAGGGTTTGCTGCTCTTCGAGTTCCGCCTGCAGTAACCGGTTCTTCGCCTGCAAAGCTTGGAACTGTTCGTGAGATCGGTCCAGTTGCGCTTGCAGTGAGTTGGGCATAGGTGCGGCTCAGTGGGTCATGTTGCGCAGCGCGGCCTCGATGGCGGCTGCGGTGGCAAGAGGCTTTTCCATCGGAAAGAGGTGGGTGCCGTCCAGCATCATGGTACGCCCTGCGGTGACCTTTTCGGTCATCGCCATGCCGACCTGCTTCATTTCTTCCGACGCGTTGCCCCCGATGAAGGTTACCGGGCATCGGACCGGGTGGCGCGCCAGCAGCCGGTCGAGGTTGTCGGGCAAGGTGTTGTAGAACGCGGTTTCCACGTCACGGTCAAAGGCGAGTACACGCTTGCCGTCGTGTTCCACGGTGCCATGGGTTACGTAGTCGAGTAGCACTTCGGGGTCCCAGCGGGCAAAGGCTTTCTTGTGGCGAAAGTGCGCCAACGCATCGTCGATCGTAGGCCAGCTGTTGCGCCGCTTCCGGCTGACGGCGCCCGGCGAGATGGAGCCCACCAACTGGGTGGTTTTGGCCAGCCCCAGAGCTTTGGAGCGCCAGCCGCCCAGGATGGGCGAGTCGATCAGCACCACGCCGCAGGCCAGCTCGGGGTGGCGTGCTGCGGCCATCAGGCTTAAGAAACCGCCCAGCGAGTGACCAACTAGCCAGACGGGTTCTCCGCTTTTCTCCACAATTTTTTGCGTGAAATCCACCAGCTGCTGCACCACATGGGGCCAGTTGTTGCTGACCGGGTATTCAGGGCTGTGGCCATATTTGTCGATTGCTTTCACCTGAAAGCCGCGCGCACGTAGGCTTTTGAATAGCACCTTGTAGGTACTGGCGCCGAAGCTGTTGGCGTGTGAAAAAACGATGGTGGACATGGTGACGGTGCAGCGTGGCCGCAGAGCAGAGGCCTAGATTAACTTTTCGTCGGGGTTGGTGATTTTTTTCAGCGGCTGGCTGCGTTGACTGGGTACCAGAAGCGGTACTTCGGTGGCGCCGCCGTTCCACATGGGGTCTTCCAAGCTATCGAAGACCTCGCGCAGCTTTTGGCCCCAGCTGTTGTGCAGCAGCTGAAAGTAGGGGTTGTGCTCGTCAATACAGACCACTTTGTCGGTCTGAAAAGTATTGACTTCGTACACCACCATGTCCAGCGGCAAGCCCACGGAGAGGTTGGATTTGAGGGTGGAATCCATAGACACCAACGCGCATTTCGCGGCTTCGTCCAACGGAGTGTGGGGGGTGATCACGCGGTCCAGCACCGGCTTGCCGTACTTGGATTCGCCAATCTGGAAGTAGGGCGTTTCTAGCGTGGCTTCAATGAAGTTGCCAGCGGAGTACACCTGGAACAGGCGCATCGCCTCGCCCTGAATCTGCCCGCCAAAGATGACTGACACATTGAAGTCCACGCCAGCCGCGTTGAGCGCCGCGCCATCACGCTCTTGCACCCGGCGAATCGCCGAGCCCAGCACGCGGGCGGCGTCGAACATGCTCTTGGCATTCCAGATGGTGATGCCTTCGTCTTCTTCGTGGTCCTTGAGCTTTTCGACCTGCAAAATTTCCCGCACGCTTTGCGAGATGCTGAGGTTGCCGGCCGAGAGCAGCACCATGAAACGATCGTTCGGCTTTTCGTACACGATCATCTTGCGGAAGGTGCTGATCTGGTCCAGCCCGGCGTTGGTGCGGGAGTCGGACAGGAATACCAGGCCGGCGTTGAGTTTGAGAGCGACGCAGTAGGTCATTTTTTGTTCTGAAAGGCGTAAAGCTAGAGTGTATCGGTGGGCGTCGTTACTTCCCGGTCTGTAGCAGTGTCAGTAATCGCCCCAAAACCGGCAGGCGTGTACGAGCCGCCTCAACTTCCTTTGCATTGAAATGCTGCGCGAAGACATTCGATGCCGAGGCAGACGCACCGAATGCCGCTTCAAAAGCTTGCTTCAGTTGCGCCGTGGTCCGGTTTTCTACAGGGTACCCGTGAATCTGCAACAAGACTGCCTCCAGGCAAGGCGTCGCTTGCAGGACTTCAATACGGCCCTTTCGTGCCATGTTTTGAGTCGTTGCGTTCCATCCCACATCCGTGTCCAGCAGCGCAACACGTTCGTCGAAGTCCGCGTTGCGTGATTGGCGGATGGCGTAGTCCACCACATGTTGCGCGCCTTTGCCCCGCGCATTTTTGATGGTGATACGAACGCCGCTGCCCCGTTGTTGATACAGGCTACAAAGATGCCTCAGAAAAAGCTCTTCAGATTGGCCTTCCCCCACCACAAGTACGGTGCGGGCGACACTGCGTCGCAGCCCTTGCGAGGGTTTCATAGGTGAGGCACAGCACCATAAGCGCCGGCCATGTACTTTGCATAGTAGTTGTGGTCGCTGCGAATGCCTTCCACACTATCTAGACGCCAAGCGCTGCTCTCGTTGAACTCGTTCTTCTCCACCAAAACCACCTGCGATTTGTGCAGTAGGTTCAGCACCTCCATGGCATGGCAGGTGAACAGCAGTTGGGCCTTGTGCGGATTGGTTTGTGGGTTGGCGAACAGATCCAAAATCGGCTCCAACATGTGGGGGTGCAAGTCGTTTTCGAACTCGTCAATGACTGCCAAGCCACCGGCCTCCAGTACGGGCAAAAGCCGCGACAGCAAAATGAATGCACCTTGCGTGCCACTGGATTCCTGCGCAAAGTCCAGTGCGAAACTGGTGCCATCCTGCATTTTGTGAAAGCCGTAAGGGCGCCATAGCTTTTTCTGGGTGTTGTCAGGGCCTGTGACTTCAAATTCCCTCAATTGCACATCATTTAAACCCAAATCCCAGCGCGACAAGAGCTCGGTCATGGCCGCGCGGTGCGCATCATGATTGGCAAACAACTGGGCCGCGGCAAGGAGCTGGTTCCGATCTTGAACTACGCGCCCGTATTGGTGGATGTTGCTGCACACATAGGGCTCTACCATGCGCAATGCCAGCGGAACACCATACTGTGCTGCAGTGGAGATCAGCGAAGCATTGGGGCGCACTTTCACGGCCTCTGAAGGCGCAAACCCGAAATCCTGCTGCTTCACGGTGTAGGCCTGCTGGGCTTCATCCCAATTGCGAATAAACACATAGCTCATTCGCTGACGCTTTACGTACAAAGCTTCATGCAACACACGTTGTGGTGTGGCACGCAGGGTGTAACGCCAGAGTTGGCCGTCGAAGTCGATCTCCGCCTCGAACTCAGTGGCTTCATCAGCAGTGGCAGGATGGGAGCTGAATGGCAATAACGCCGAGGGTTCCGTGTGGAAAGATTGCGCCACAAACCAGTGCACGAACGCCATGGGTTTGAGTAAGCCTGTCTTCCCACTGGCGTTAGGGCCAATAACCGCCATGACCGTATTCAGGCGCTCCCCGGTGGCTGAGTACATAGACCAGCCAGATGACGCATTGCGCTGGTCTACCTGCCAGGAAACCTCGGTGCGCTCGCGGAAAGACTGGAAATTGGAGAAGGCGAAACTATGTAGCATTTCTCTATTAAATCATTTTTTGAACAAAAATTCGTGCAAAAGTTGGTTTAACTCTGCTTTTTAGGGCTTTGAGCGCGCCAAGTTTAGGGCCAGCAGGCGTTTCAGAATATCTTCATCGGGCATCGTGGCGGTGTAGTCAGTCCAACCGTATGCAGCGGCCACGGCTGCGTCCAACGCCTCGTGGGCTGCGTGCAACCAAGCCGGGCGCTGGTTGTAAAGTTTGGTGAGCGTGCGTTGAGCGAGATCTTTCTCAAAGCCGGGTTTGGGGACTATGCGGTCGGGGTAAGGGCTGGCAGTCATACCCAGCGGCACCACCTCGGGAAGGCGCTCGGTCCACTCGGGCGGATTGAGCCAGTTGTCGCGCAAGTCATTCAGGCGCTTGGCGGCTTGGGCAATAGCGGTCGCTACATTTTTAGGAGCTGCTTGCGCATATTCCGCCTGCGCTAGAGACATATTTGACTCAGAAAGCCCTGCTGGAATGACAGCGCCACCGGGCAGCACCTCGGTGCGCTGGTGGGCGGTGTCGGCAGGCGTGAGGCCCTCAGGGAAGGGGAAGGTTTCGAAGCAGGTGGTGGGGGTGTAGCGCGGCCTGTCTTCCAGCGATGTGCCCATGCGCAGCGACCAGAGTTCGTGGAAGCGGCTGTGCAGGATGCCGAAGGTGGTGTCGTCGGCGCGGGCGATGGCGACCACGGCGCTGTCGGGCAGCACCGCGCTACAAAACCAAGCAAACACACGGTGCTTGGATACACGCGGTGAAACGATTTGCCGAGGAATCTCCGCAAGCGCCAACTTCATCGCTGGGCGAGGATCGCCATGGCACCACCAATGCAAGCGATGCCAGTCACGTCTAAGCTCTAGCCGTGTTGGCTTCACGTGAAGTGCAGCATGAGCAAAAGGCAGCTCAAAAAGACTCGCGTCGGATTCAGACATTTTGTCGAAGTCGATAACCCATAGGTTCTCTGGGCGGCGGGTGACGCTCAAGCCATTTGCCCACGGCCGCAGCACCTGCGCGTTCGATTGGCCATGGGGGTTTGGCTGCACAAGCCAAGCAACGGCCGTGTCCCGTGGCACATCAAACGGGCCGTTCTTCTGGGTGCCAATGAACGAGGCGCCCGCGTTGGCCGAAAGTTTGGCGGCGGTGGTCAGGTCGCCGCTGCCTGCCGAGTCTTGGGCGCTCAAATCCGCAGCAATGGCTGCCACAGGCGCACCGTCTAGCCGTGCGGGTTGGTCGGCGTGGCCAAACGCCACCAACGACACCCGCACGGCTGCACCGTCGTTCACCCAGCCCTCGTCGCCCCAGGCCTCAAATATGCGGGTGGTTTCGCCGATGGCATCCAGTACCTTGCGGTTGGCTCCGCCACGTATGGAGTTGGTAGACACCAGCCCCGCAGCACCCAAGCCATTGGCTTCGATGGCCTTGCGCGATTTTTCAAACCAATAGCACACCAAGTCGGCGCCACCGGGCACCCTATCGGCGTATACCTTTCGGAGCGTCACGGTGTAGGCCTCGCCCAGCTCACGGATCATTTTGCGATCGCCCAAAAACGGCGGGTTCCCAATCACCACACTGGCTTTGGGCCATGGCGCTTCAGAGGCAACGGGGTTAGGGGCAGGGGGTGGGGCGGATGCTGGGGGCGATTTGGCGGCGCCTTCAGGGCCGTATGAGCCCCCGGCGTCCGCCCCACCCACTGCCCCGGAGTCGGAGAAGACCAGCAGCGCATCGCGGCACTCAATGTGGTCCAGCGGCTCCAGCACGGGGTTGGTTTTGAAGTCGTAGCCATGCTCGATGCGCCATTGCAGCTCGCCAATCCACACCGTCACCCGCGCCAGCTCGGCGGCGTATTCGTTGAGCTCGATGCCCAGCACGTTGTGCGGGCCGGTCACCAAGTCGGCCTGCCGGTCCAGCCCAAGGTTGGCGGCATCCAGGTGGCTTTTGTGCTCTATGTCTTTCAAGGCCTTGAGGCCTAAAAACAGGAAGTTGCCACTGCCGCAGGCCGGGTCCAGCACGCGGTAGGCGCTGAGCTGCTCCAGCCACTGCACAAACTGGGCTTGGGCGGTGCGGTGGTGCTTATCGTTCCTTTTGACACTTTTGGCCATTAGCGCCCGTATTCCTTGCGCAACCAGCTCCCATTTTTGTAGCAGAGGGCGGGTCAGCACGGGCTCCACAATGCGCAGGATGGTGGCCGGGTCGGTGTAGTGAGCGCCTAATTGGCTGCGCTTGGCAGGGTCCAACCCCCGTTCAAACAGGGTGCCGAAGATGGAGACGTCGATGGCCGACCAGTTGAGCGATGCGGCGTTGCGCAACTCGGTCACTTCCATGATGGTCAGCGTGGGCACTTTTACCTTTTTGAACAGACCACCGTTGAACCACGGAATGTCGTCGTTGCCATACAGGCCGCCTTTGCGCATCACCGTGAACAGGTTGGTCAGTCCTTGGCTGAGTCGGTCTGCGGTGAGTTGCTTGTTATTGACTAGGCCTTCAAACATGCGGCCGGGGAGCAGGCCCACGTCTTCCGCAAAGAAGCAGAACAGGCATTGCGTCAAAAAGTGGGCTACTTCGTCGGCATGCTCATCGGTGCCGGGGCCGCGCTTGCGCAGGCCTTCGGCCAGGGTGGCAAAGCTCTTGGCGGCCGCTTCGGTGATGTCGCGGCTGGTTTTCTTGGGGCGAAAGCTCTCGGGGTCGGACCACAAGCGGCGCAGCAAGGCTTGTTTCTCAGGCTGCTCCAGTTCGGCGAGAAGCACGGTATGGACTTCGCTGGGGTGGCCATTGAACTGGGTATGTATGCGGATGGTCAACCTATCGCAAACCACCAGCAGCGGTGGGTTGTCCAGAGCCAGGCTGTAGGTGAGTAGTTGCTTGAGTGCGGCATCCAGGTTGCGACCTGGGGCTTTGTTTTCCCAGGCGAAGTGGTTGCGCATGAACACGTCGGCAAAGCCGCGCGCTTCGCCCAGCAGCAGGGTGCCTTGCTCGAACAGGTATTCGCCATCGGTGCCGGGGGTGGGCACGCCCAGCAGTTGGCACAGGTCCATAAAGTGGGGCTGTGCGCCTTGGCGCTCGTTGAGGTCGTGGGCAGGGCCGCCGGGGCCCCATTTGGCGATGAATTCTTGCGGCGTCATGTTGTATCCCTGACTTTCTTTAGGTGTTCTTCGCTGCCAATGCTTTCAGCTGGTACAGCGCCTCCATCGCCTCCCGCGGGCTCATGGCATCAGGGTTTATGGCTGCAAGTGCTGTCTCTACTGCGCTGGCAGCTTCGGTTTCTGTAGCAGGTGGCGCGGCGAACAGGTCCACTTGGGCTTGCGATTCGCTGGCCTGGGCTTCCAATGCATCCAAAGTGTGGCGGGCGTGGTTGAGCACTGCGGCGGGCATGCCGGCTAGGCGCGCCACTTGCACGCCGTAGCTTTTGCTTGCGGGGCCAGGCTCAATCGCGTGCAGGAACACGATGTCGCGCCCCGCTTCGGCCGCACTCACATGCACATTCATGGCCGCATGGTGCGTGGCCGGAAACTCGGTGAGCTCAAAGTAATGCGTGGCAAACAGTGTGAAGGCCTGGGTCTTGTCGTGCAGTTGGGTGGCGATGGCGCTGGCCAGCGCGAGGCCGTCAAAGGTGCTGGTGCCCCGACCAATCTCGTCCATTAGCACCAGGCTGTGCGGGGTGGCGCTGTGCAATATCTGCGCGGCCTCGGTCATCTCCAGCATGAAGGTGGACTGGGCGTTGGCCAAATCATCGGCTGCGCCGATGCGGGTGTGAATCGCGTCAATCGGCCCCAGGCGGCAGGCCTTGGCCGGTACGTAGCTGCCCATGCTGGCCAACAGCACGATGATGGCGACCTGGCGCATGTAAGTGGACTTACCGCCCATGTTGGGGCCGGTGATGATTTGCATGCGCTGCTTGACACCGAAGCGGGAGTCGTTGGCAATGAAGTTGCGGCTACCGGAGGGGCCTACCGCTCCGCTGAGTTCTGCCAGCCGCGCCTGCACCACAGGGTGGCGACCAGCTTCGATGTCGATGCAAGGTTCGGCGACAAACTGCGGGGCGCACCAGTCCAGCGTCAGCGCGCGTTCGGTTAGCGCACACAGCGCGTCCAGCGCCGCCAGTGAACGCGCCACGCGGGTTAGCTGCGGAATATGGCTTTGCAACTGGTCCAGCACTTGCTCGAACAAATATTTCTCGCGTGCCAGCGCGCGCTCCTGCGCGCTCAAGGCCTTGTCTTCAAAGGCCTTGAGTTCGGGTGTGATAAAGCGCTCGGCGTTTTTCAGGGTCTGGCGGCGGCGGTAGTCGTCGGGCACCTTGTCGACTTGGCCGGTGGTGACCTCGATGTAGAAGCCGTGCACCTTGTTGAACTGCACACGCAGGTTGGCAATGCCAGTGCGGGCTTTTTCGCGCACCTCCAGGTCCAGCAAAAACGCATCGCAGTTGGTCTGGATGCCGCGCAGTTCGTCCAGGTCGGCGTCGAAGCCATTGGCAATCACGCCGCCATCGCGCACCAGCGCGGCGGGCTCGGGGGCTATGGCGCGGGCCAACAGGGCGGTGGCGTCGCCCGGTGGCTGCAATTGCTCTGAAATATGAGCCAAATAGCCCTCTAGCCCTCGTAGATGTTGCCCGAGCAGCTCTGTTTTTTGTAGCGTTACCACCAGCGCCACGAGTTCGCGCGGGCGCACCTGGCGCAGTGCGGTGCGGGCGGTGATGCGCTCCACATCGGCACAACCCTTGAGCTGGCCGCGCAGGGTTTGCCACAAGTTCGACTTGAGCACGCCAATCGCTTGCAGCCGGTGTTGTGCTTCGGTGCGGTCGCGCTGCGGCTCCAGCAACCAGCTTTTGAGCATGCGGCTGCCCATGCCGGTCATGCAGGTGTCGATGAGGCTGAACAGCGTGGGGCTGTCTTCGCCGCGCAAGGTCTGCACCAGCTCCAGGTTGCGACGTGTGGTGCTGGGCAGGTCAATCAGCGCGTCATTGCGCTGCACCTGCACGCGGTGGATGTGGGTGAGGGCGCGGCCCTGCGTGTGCTCGGCGTAGCCCAGCAGTGCGGCGCTGGCGGCGTGGGCCAGTTGCAGGTCTTGGGCGTTCCAACTGCTGAGGCTGGCAGCCTGCAGCGCGTCCAGCAGTTTGCGCTGGCCCAGCGCGCTGTCAAACTGCCATTCGGGCCGGGCGGTCAGGTACAGCGCGTTGCTGGTGGAGCGCAGGCGTTTGAGGCGGTCTTCAAACGCCGTGGTGCAGCCGGCGCTGTAGGTCAGCTCGCTGGGGGCCACGCGGCTGATCCAACTGATGACCTCATCGGGGGCGCACTCGGCCAAAAACACCACGCCTTGGGTGACGGACAGCCAGGCCAGGCCGCAGCGGTTGCGCGGGCCCTGGTGCACGGCCATCAGAATGGATTCAGACTTTTCGTTGAGCAGCTCGGCATCGGTCAGCGTGCCGGGGGTCACCACGCGGACCACTTTGCGTTCCACCGGGCCCTTGTTCACCCCCACTTCACCGGTCTGCTCGCAGATGGCGACCGACTCACCATGGCGGATCAGCTTGGCCAGGTAGCCCTCCATCGCGTGGAAGGGAACACCGGCCATGACCACCGGTTGGCCGGCCGACTGGCCGCGCTGGGTCAGCGTGATGTCGAGCAGGCGCGCGGCTTTCTCGGCGTCTTCATAGAACATCTCGTAAAAATCGCCCATGCGGTAGAACAGCAGCGTGCCGGGGTACTGGGCCTTGAGGCCCAGGTACTGCTGCATCATGGGCGTGTGTTCTGGGGTGCCCGCGGTGGTCGGTTTCAACGTGTCTGCTTTCCAAAAATTACCCGGCTAGCCAGCGCCCGGGTGCGTCAGTCTATCGGGGGTCTGTCGCCAAGCGTACCGTTGGATTATCGAGGCTGGACACAGCGGCTCCGTGTCGGTGCGCTAGTGCGCCTTGCGCGCCTGCGATCCTTGCTAAATCGGCTCTTGTTTGTTGATTCGGGTAATCCCTAGTAGTCATCTGAAACCGGTTTCATACAATTCCAGCAACCGAGAAAATGACCTAACCGTGAACTACCAATTCCAGTTCGATGCCGTGTTTGCCGCCTGGCCCTTGTTGCTCAAGGGAACGTGGATCACCGTGCAACTGTCCTTAACGGCCACCCTGTTGGGCTTGGTCGTGGCCATTGGCTGCGCCTGGGGCAAGACCTCGGGTCCGGGCTGGGTAAAGTTCTTGGTCAATGCCTATATCGAGCTGATCCGCAACACGCCGTTCCTAGTCCAGCTGTACTTTTTCTTCTTTGCCTTGCCCAGCATTGGCCTGCGCTGGTCGCCCTATACCGCCGCGCTGACCGCCATGGTGGTGAACCTGGGCGCTTATGCGGCCGAGATCGTGCGGGCCGGTATTGAGTCCATCCCCAAAGGCCAGATCGAAGCCGGCCGTGCGCTCAACCTTACGCCTTCGGAAATTTTTCGCTTTGTCATCCTCAAGCCCGCGCTCAAGGCTATTTACCCGGCGCTGACCAGCCAGTTCATCTTGCTGATGCTGAGTTCGGCCGTGGTGTCGGTGATCTCAGCGGACGACCTGACCTCGGTAGCAGCCAACTTGCAGTCAGAAACCTTCCGCAGTTTCGAAATTTACATCGTGGTAGCGGCTATCTATCTGGCGCTGGCGCTGTCGTTCTCTGCGCTGTTCAAACTGATTTATCAGCACGCGCTGAACTACCCCGATCGCCGCTGAGGCTCCCTATGCGTACCTTTGGCTATAACGAATTTCTTTTCATTGTGCAGGCGGCCCAGTGGACGCTGGCGCTCTCACTGATTGCCTTTGTCGGCGGCTCCTTGCTGGGTTTGTTGGTCGCCTTGGGCCGCACGGCAGAACATGCAGGCGCTCGCGTCGCGTCCACCGCGTTCATTCAGGTGTTCCAAGGAACGCCGTTGCTGCTGCAACTGTTCTTGATCTTCTTCGGCGCCCCCGTGTTGGGTTTGGATATCAACCCTTGGGTGGCTGCCGGTATCGCGCTCATTCTGAACAGCGCGGCCTTTTTGGGTGAAATCTGGCGCGGTTGCATTCAGGCGGTGCCGCGCGGGCAAATCGAGGCGGCTCTGGCGTTGAACCTGCACTATGTGGCCCGCATGCGCCATGTGGTGTTGCCACAGGCCTTCAAGATTGCACTGCCGCCTACCGTGGGCTACATGGTGCAGATCATCAAGGGCACCTCGCTGGCCGCCATCATTGGTTTCACCGAAATTACCCGGGCCGGGCAAATCATCAACAACGCCACTTTTCAGCCTTTGCATGTATTTGCCACCGTGGCCGCTTTGTACTTCGCTATTTGTTGGCCGCTGTCATTGGCTGCAGCGCGGATGGAGCGCCAACGCGCCAAGGCCTTGGCGCGCTAGTCAGTTGCAGATCGATTTCCCTTTCTCGTTTCTTTTCCCTCACCCTTAGGAGACAACACCATGACTTTTTCCTTCCAACGACGTACTGCCGCCTCAGCGCTGGCAGCCCTGGGTTTGGCCTCGGCATTGGGCGCTTTTGCGACCCAAGCTGCGGCGCAAACCGTAAGCGATATCAAAAGCAAGGGCGAAATCACCATCGGCATGCTGGTGGACTTCCCTCCTTACGGCACGACCAACGCACAAAACCAGCCTGACGGCTACGACGCCGACGTCGCCAAGCTGCTGGCGAAAGACTTGGGTGTGAAAGTGAACTTGGTTCCCGTGACCGGCCCTAACAGAATTCCTTTTCTGTTGACCAACAAGGTTGATGTGTTGGTGGCTTCGTTGGCTATCACGCCTGCGCGCGCGCAGCAAGTCCAGTTCTCGTCGCCGTACGCCGCCGCCACCATCGTGTTGTACGGCAAGACGGCTCTCCCGATCAAGTCGGGTGCTGACCTCAAGGGCGTGCGCGTGGGTGTAGCCCGCGCCAGTACCCAAGACGTCGCCGTGACCAAGGCGGCGCCCGAAGGCACTGAGATCCGCCGCTTTGACGACGACGCTTCTGCCATGCAGGCGCTGATGTCCGGCCAGGTCGATGCCATTGGTTGCTCCGTGACCGTGGCGGCCCAAATCGCCAAGCGCGTGCCCGCCAACACCTTTGAGAACAAATTCAACCTGGTGCAACAGGCGATGGGTATCGCCAGCCGCCCAGGCCAAGACGACTTGAGTAAAGCCATGAACGAATTTGTGGCCCGCAACACCGCCAACGGTGAGTTGAACAAGCTCTACCGCAAGTGGCTGGAAACCGATCTGCCTAAGCTGCAATAAGGACTACTGGCCATGACGGACGCAGTCACGAACGTTGGCGCCCCCGCAGCGCAGGAACCCATCATCCGCATGGAAGGGGTGAACAAGTGGTACGACCGCTTTCAGGTACTGACCGACATTGATTTGTCTGTTCGGCAGGGCGAACGCATTGTGATCTGCGGGCCGTCTGGCTCAGGAAAGTCCACCTTGATCCGTTGCATCAACCGTCTGGAGACGGTGCAAAAGGGCCGCATCGTGGTGGACGGGATTGACCTCACCGCCGGTGGCAAGAATGTGGATGCCGTGCGTGCCGAAGTGGGTATGGTGTTCCAGCAGTTCAATCTGTTTCCGCACCTCACAATTCTGGAGAATTGCACCTTGGCTCCCATGCGCTCCAAGGGCATGGGCAAAGAAGAGGCTGAGGAAGTTGCCATGCGCTACCTGACCCGCGTGCGCATTCCCGAGCAAGCACACAAGCACCCCAGCCAGCTTTCGGGCGGGCAGCAACAGCGGGTGGCGATTGCGCGCGCGTTGTGCATGTCGCCCAAGGTCATGCTGTTTGACGAGCCTACCTCGGCGCTGGATCCTGAGATGGTGAAGGAAGTATTGGACACCATGATTGGCCTGGCCGAAGACGGTATGACCATGCTGTGCGTGACCCATGAAATGGGCTTTGCCCGCAGTGTGGCGGACCGGGTGATCTTTATGGCGGACGGAAAAATTCTGGAGCAGGCCCCACCCCAGCAGTTCTTTGGCCAGCCGCAACACGAGAAGACACGCCAATTCTTGGGTCAGATCCTGACCTCACATCAGGCGCACTAAGGCCAGACCCGCGATGTCGCAAAGGCGGTCGCAGTTGAACACGTAAACAACATGGATGTATTGATATCTCTCTCGTCCTTTGGGGCCGCGGAGGTGGGGCGACACGGCCAACTCTGGTGCACGATGTTGGCCCAGACGGCTGGTGCCGATGGCGTGGAAGTGCGCGGCGAGTTGCTGCGTGATGCGGCTGTGGAATTGCCCGCGTTGGCGGGCCTGGCTGCGGTGTATTCCAGCCCCGAAGGCCTGTGGACCGCACAGGGCCGATCTCGACACTGGCGGCCTTGGCGCGTGGCCTTGCCACCGCAGCGCAGGTGCTGCGGCGCGTCGCGGTTGAAGATGTCGATCGGTGGCTTTGGCGCCGCTGTCGCACGGCATCGCTGGCGCCACCTGAAAGGTTCTGCTCGTGGCGCAGCCGCAGGTGGAGCTGGTGCATGGAGAACGACCAGACACCTGCCGCAGGCACGCTGCCTGCCATGCAGGCCTTTTTTACAGCCCAGGCGCAGGCGGGCCTGGACCTGGGCATGACCTTTGACATGGGCAACTGGCACTGGCAGGGCGAATGCCCGCTGCAGGCCGCGCAGGCCCTGGCGCCGTATGTGCGCTACGTGCACTGCAAGGGCGTGCAGCGCCTGCCGGGCAAGTGGGTGGCGGTGCCGCTGGGTGAGTCGGTGGCGCCTTGGCGCGCCGTGCTGCGCGCACTGCCCGCCGATGTGCCCCACGCCATTGAATACCCGTTGATCGGCGACGACCTGGTGGCCGTGACGCGCGACCAGGTGGCCTTCATCCGCGCAGCGCGGGAGCTTGCATGACCACGACAGAGTCCACCTTTGACGTTGCGCTGTTTGGCGAGGCCATGCTGCTGCTGGTCGCCAACGAGCCCGGCCCGCTGGAGAACGCCACGGGTTTCTACAAACGCACGGCGGGTGCGGAAACCAATGTGGCCATTGGCCTGGCGCGCCTGGGCCTGAAGGTGGGCTGGGCCAGCCGCCTGGGCACCGACTCCATGGGCCGCGCGCTGCTGGCTGCCATGCAGGGCGAGGGCATTGACTGCTCGCACGTGGTGTGCGATGCCACGCAGCGCACCGGCTTCCAGTTCAAGGAGCGCGTGACCGATGGCCGCGACCCGCAGGTGGAATACCACCGCAAGGGCTCGGCCGCCAGCCAGATGGGCCCTGCGGATGTGGACGAAGCCTGGCTGCGGTCCGCGCGCCATCTGCATGCCACCGGCGTGTTCGCCGCCATTTCCGACACCAGCCTGCAGGCCGCCATCCGCACGCTGGAGGTGATGCGTGCCGCGGGCCGCACCATTTCGTTCGACCCCAATCTGCGGCCCACGCTGTGGTCATCGCCCGAGACCATGCGCCACTGGATCAACACCCTGGCCACCTATGCCGACTGGGTGCTGCCGGGCATGGAAGAGGGCGTTTTCCTGACCGGTGAAACCACCCCTGAGGGCGTGGCGCGTTTCTACCGGGAACGCGGCGCCAAGCTGGTGGTGGTCAAGCTGGGTGCCGAGGGTGCTTACTACGACAGCGCCACAGAAGGCACGGGCCATGTGCCCGGCGTGCCGGTGGCGCAGGTGGTGGACACCGTGGGTGCGGGCGATGGTTTTGCCGTGGGCGTGATCAGCGCCTTGCTGGCCGGGCAGCCCGTGCAGGCTGCCGTGCGCCGCGGCGCATGGATTGGCGCGCGTGCCGTGCAGGTGCTCGGCGACACCGAAGGGCTGCCCACCAGGCGCAGCGCAGGAGGCGGGCTGTGACCCCATCCCAGCCGCTAGTGCACCTGGCGCCGTGACGCAAGCAGGTGCTGGTGTTTCGCGAGCTGCCGCCCGACCAGCTCGCGCGGCTGCAGGCCGTGCACGACGTGACCGTGGCCGACCCGCGCAAGCCCGAAGAACGCGCCCGTTTTGATGCCGCGCTGGCGCAGGCGCACGGGCTGATTGGCTCCAGCTTCCCCGTGGATGCGGCTTTGCTGGCCCGCGCGCCGCGTCTGGAGGTGGTCTCCAGCGTTTCCGTGGGCGTGGACAACTACGCGCTCGATGCGCTGCAGGCGCGCGGCATTCTGCTGTGCCACACCCCCGGAGTGCTCGACGAAACGGTGGCAGACTCCGTGTTTGCGCTGCTGATGGCCACGAGCCGCCGCGTGGTGGAGCTGTCGCAACTTGTGCGCGAAGGCCGCTGGACGAAGAACATTGGCGAGGATCTGTTTGGCTGCGATGTGCACGGCAAGACGCTGGGGCTGCTCGGCTTCGGCCGCATCGGCCAGGCGATCGCGCGCCGCGCAGCGCTGGGCTTCGGCATGCCGGTGCTCTACCACGCGCGCAGGCCGGTGGACCTGGCCGCGCAGGCGCCCGAGCTGCAAGGCAAGGCCCACCACGTGCCGCTGCCCAGCTTGCTGGCCCGCGCTGACTTCGTGGTGGCCATGCTGCCGCTGTCGGACAGCACGCGGGGCATGGTCAACGCAGCCATTTTTGCGGCCATGAAGCCCGGCGCGATTTTCATCAACGGCGGCCGGGGCGCCACCGTGGTGGAAGACGAGCTGCTGGCCGCGCTGGACAGCGGCCACTTGCGCGCGGCGGGCCTGGATGTGTTCGCCACGGAGCCGCTGCCGCTGGCTTCGCCCCTGCGCACCCACCCGCGCGTCACGCCGCTGCCCCACATCGGCTCGGCCACGCACGACACGCGCCATGCCATGGCGGCGCTGGCCACCACCAACCTGCTGCAGGCCTTGGCAGGCCAGCGCCCCGCAGCGGTGTACCACTGCGCACAGGCATGAGCACCCTTCCCAACACCCCCCGGGCCCGCCCCACCATTGCCGATGTGGCGGCAGAGGCGGGCGTGTCCAAGGCCACGGTGTCGCGGTTCTTCAACCACCGTGAGCGCTTGCTCAGCCCCGACATCGCCGCCCGCGTGGAGGCCGCCATTGCCAAGCTGGCCTATGTGCCCAGCCCCATGGCGCAGGCGCTGAGCCACGGGCGCTCGCGGCTTATCGGCCTGGTGGTGGCCGACATTACCAACCCGTATTCGGTGGCCGTGCTGCGCGGTGCCGAGAAGGTCTGCCAGGAGGCGGGCTACCTGGTCATGCTGTTCAACCTGGGCAACGACCGCGAGCGTGAGCGCGCCGCCATCGACGCCCTGGCCAGCTACCAGGTGGACGGGTTCATCCTCAACACCCTGGGGCAGGGCGACGGCCAAACCGACGTGAACACCCTGCACGGCAAACCCGCCGTGCTGGTAGACCGGCGCCACACCGGCCTGGCGGCCGACTTTGTGTCGCTGGACAACGAAGGCGCCATGCGCGACGCCTGCGCGCACCTGGTGGAACAAGGGTGGCAGCACCTGCTGTACATCACCCAGCCGCTGTTGGGCGTGAGCTCCCGCATCGAGCGCACGGCGGCGTTTCGCGCTTTTTTGGCTGCACAAGGGCGCAGCGTGCGCGGCGAGGTGCTGGAGCTTGCGGCGGAGCAAAGCGACGAGGTGCTGGACCAGGCCCTTGCGCGCTGGCGCCAAAAGGCAAAGCCGGGCGAGCGCTGCGCCGTGGTCGCTGGCAATTCGGTGGTGACACTGCGCGTGGCAGCGGCCGTGTCGCGGGTGGGCTGGACCTTTGGGCAGGAGCTGGGGTTTGTAGGGTTTGACGACCCCGAGTGGGCGCCGCTGATACGGCCCGGCCTGACCACGGTGGCGCAGCCCACCGACGCCATTGGCCACCGCGCCGCGCAGTGCCTGCTGGAGCGGCTCGGAGGACTGCAAGGCCCTGTGCGCGAAAGCCTGCTGCCGGGGCGGCTAATCGTGCGCGGGTCATCGCAGGGTCTGCCATCGCCCAAGGCGCCGGGCTGACCCTTTGTCGATGGGTGCATTGGCCCGTTGGTGCAGGAGGTGCTGCGGTATGCTTTGTGGCTGCCACCGGGCGCGTCGGGCCCCGTGCGCCATCATCCCGTTTCGCTTCCCTCTCCCCGTGCTGATTTTTGCAGGTGCGCCCTTGTGCTGAACCCCTCCCTGGACATCTCCCGCATCCGCGCCATCTCCATCGACCTGGACGACACGCTCTGGCCCATCTGGCCCACCATCACGCGGGCCGAAAACGTGCTGCTGGACTGGCTCACCCACCACGCGCCCGCCACGGCAGCCTTGTTCTCCAACACCGAGGCGCTGCGGGCCATCCGCAACCAGATGGTGTCGTTGCGGCCTGATCTGCGAAGCGACCTGAGCGCCATGCGGCGCGAGTCCATCCGCCTTGCGCTGACGCAGGCGGGTGACGAGCCCGCGCTGGCAGAGCCTGCCTTTGACTTGTTCTTTGCCGAACGCCAGCGTGTGGAGCTTTTCGACGATGCGCACGACACGCTGGCCTTTCTGTCGGCGCGCTACCCCGTGGTGGCGCTGTCCAACGGCAATGCCGATGTGCACCGCATTGGCATCGGCCACTACTTTCGGGCCAGCATCAGTGCGTCGATGCTTCGGTATTGCCAAGCCCGACGTGCGCATATTTCATGCTGCAGCCGACGCAGCGAGGTGCAGCCGCACGAGGTCTTGCATATTGGCGACGACGCCACGCTGGATGCCCAGGGCGCGCTGAACGCAGGCATGCAGGCGGTGTGGATCAACACCGCCAACCACCCCTGGCCGCACGGCGCACAGCCCCATGCCACGGTGGGCAGCCTCACGGCGCTGTGCAAGCTGATGGCCTGACGCCTGTCGGGAGCAGGGTGCGCTCCCGCCCGGTTTCTTGTCCCAGGTCAAGACTTGGGTGCGGCATGGCTTGAACTGCCGCATGCGCGCTTGATCCGTCCAGCGGTTGACGCCACACTCGGCGTGCACTTCACCCTCTCATGCCGCGCACTCCACCATCCCCCACCTCCCAAACTACCCGCCGTTCGCACCATTGGCCTCACGCAGCCGCTGACCTGGCTGGTGCTGGCCTGGCGCGACATGGCGCGGGCGGGCTGGATCAGCTTTGCCCACGGCCTGGCCATGACGGTGCTGGGCGCGGCCATCATGGCCGTGGCGCACAACCGGTTCTGGCTGCTGGCGGGGGCGCTGTCGGGCTTTCTGGTGGTGGCGCCGGTGCTGGCCACCAGCCTGTATGCGCTGAGCCGCGCGCTGGAGCGCGGCGAAAGCGCCAACCTGGGCGTGGTGCTCAAGACCTGGTTCAACTGGCAGAACAGCCACGTGAACAAATGGGGCAACGACTACTGGTGCATGGTGCAGTTTGGTGCCTTGCTGGCGCTGGCGGCCTCGGGCTGGGTCATGACCTCGGCGGCGCTCATCACGCTGCTGGCCCCGGTGCCGATCGAGACGCCGCTCGACTTTCTGCGCCATGTGGTGCTGGCCAACGACGGATGGTTGTTTGAGCTGTGGCTGGCCCTGGGCAGCCTGATGGCGGCGCCGATATTTGCCTCCAGCGTGGTGGCCATGCCGCTGCTGCTGGACCGCCGCGCCACGCTGCTGCAAGCCGTGCTGGCCAGCTGGCAGGCGGTGCTGACCAACCCGCTGCCCATGGCGTTCTGGGCGGCCATCATCCTGGGCTTTACCTTGCTGGGCCTGGGCTCGCTGCTGCTGGGCCTGATCGTCGTGATGCCCATGCTGGGCCATGCCAGCTGGCACGCCTACCGCGACCTGATTGACCCGTCCAGCCTGCCGCCACGCGGATGCGGCAGCGGCACACAACCCGCCGCCCCACAGAGCGGGGTAGCGCCGTGATCTTCGGCTTTACCGAGGCGCAGATCTCGGGCTTCTTCCTCACCTATGGCGTGGGGGCGTTCATCCTGTACATGCTGTTCATCATCGGGCAGCTGGCGTGGGAGTCCAAGGCGGGGCGGTTTGGCACCTTTGTGCTCTTCCTGGGCCTGGGCGTGGGGTTTCTGGGGTTCCTGGCCAAGGTGGTGATCCAGTGGTGGCTGGAGCGCTGACGGGGAGCCTTCGATCCGTAAGCCGGGTCTTGTGCTTTTGCTATTGAATGGATAGCTGTTAAGCGCTTTATGGATAAGCGCCAGAGGCTGAAATGGCTTGAGGTTTCCCGATAGGCGTAGTACGGCAATGGGAGGGCGTGTAGTAGCCCAGCTCGCGCAGTTCTGGGCAGCATGGCAGGCAGATCAAAGGACGGTTAAATCCCAGCAGAACTCGGCCAGATAGCGCTGGGCATACTTGGCATGGTCAGCGGTGATAGGTTCCGGCCATCTGGTTTTGAGGTTCCCCAGAAGGTGTTGACCCAGTGCGAAGCTCGGCGTCTCCACCCTGCGTCCACCCCGTCCATGGCCTCATCTGGCCTGGCCTGCCCCCTAAAAAGTGCACACCAGGCGCCACCCTGCGCGAACTGGCGCCAAGCCCGTGTCGCCCCTTTTGCTCTTGGGGCCGCCCGGGCGTCAGGCGCATGTCAGGGGACGGCCATCGGCACTGGTCTCCCCGGCGACGAAGGCTGTCTTGTTGGCACCTTCCCCCCGTTGATGTGGCCTCACCTCCCCCGAGGGTAGGCATCGTCGATCTCCACACCCCTTCAGGCGGTAGCCTCATCCCTCCCATGTCTCATCACTTCTTCATACCACCCGTTTTGTAGGACACCCCAGTTGGCGCTTGAGGGCCAGAGCGCTGATGGCGTTCTTGTTCTTGTGAGCAGATACATACCAGGAACCACACCTCAGGGGCAGATGGGTGTGCTCCATCACGTCCCACGATGGATGAGCTTTGGTACCACAGATGAAGCACTCCCACACAATCGACCACCCCATTCGGGTGTTAAAGAAGCCTTCACCCAGTGTGCGCACTCCACTACAGGGGCCACGGGCGGCCACAAAGGCGCGCTCCACTCTCTCCTCCTACAGGGCTGAAACTGGAAGTGACAGACCCGTTGGAACTGATAGCTTGCTCTTTTCGCTCTTTTTTTTTTGGACCCTTCCCATTCTTCGTCATCTAGGTATTCCTAATCACACAAAATCACCTAAAAACCTATCGGGTTACGAGCCCGACCCTGCCCCTTACGCGGTCCTCTTTCTCACCTGGCCGCGCCGCAGCCGTGCCGCTGAGCACCGCGCCTTCCAGCGTGGCGGGGTAGGGGCCGTCCACATAGTCGCCGCAGGCCGTCAGCCCCGGCAGCACCTGCATGCCGGGCCGCTGCAGGCCGGGGGTGCAGGCAAAGGTGGCACGTTTCTCCACCACGGTTTGCACCGGTTGCAGGCTGGGCAGGCCCAGCTGCTTGGCGGCCTGCTGCAGCACCTGCTGCTCGATCAAGGCCCGGTCGCCGTCGCTGGCGCTCACCACAAAGGCCAGCAACCCGTGCTGGCCGTCGAGCTGGCCCCGGTCAAACACAAACTGCGCCGGATGGGCAGCGGTATTGCGCAGCGCCAGCATGGGCTGGGGCAGGTGGGCGCCCAGGGCGTGGGCATAGACGGTGGTGATGGCCTCAAACTGCAGGGCACTGGTGGTGGCGCTCCAGCGGGCCGCACTGGCCAGGCCCGCTGTGCCCGCCAGGCCTTCGACCAGGCGGCTCGCCTCCCACGACGGGCAGGCCAGGGTGACGTGGTCGAACGCTTCGGGGTCTTCTGCGCCGTTGGCCGCAATGACCGGTTGCCAGCGCCCTCCGGGCAGCGGCACCAGGCGCTGAATGCGCTGGCCGGTGATGACCTGGCCGCCTTGCTGCTGCAGCCAGCGGGCAGCGGCTTCGGGAAAGAGGGCGCCTAAGTCCGCACGTGGCAGCAGTAGGTTGGAGCCGCCGCGCCCGCTGAACAGGCTGTCCTGCAGCACGCGCAGAAACACCTGGCCGCTGGCCTGGTTGGCGGGGGTGTTGAGGGCCGACACACACAGCGGGTCGATGAACTCCGCCATCAGCCGCGGCGTGAGCGGGGCGCACAGCGCGGCCACCGATGTGGCGGGCGCGCAGCGAAACCCGCGCAGTTGCCAGGCCGTGGCCGTGCGCAGCAGCGCCAGCTTGTCGCGCCAGCCCCAGCCCTTGGCGCGGGCAATGCCCAGCAGCGCGTCCAGCGGTGGCGGCAGGTCGGGCAGCTGCAGGCCCTGGCCGTCGGGGAACTGCAGCGTGAGCGGCAGGCGCAGCAGGGCGGTGTCAACGTCGACACCCACCAGCCGCATCAGGCGCAGGCTTTCGGCGTAGGCGCCAATCAGGATGTGCTGGCCGTTGTCGAGTGTGGCGGGGGTGCCATCGGGCAGCGTGGCCTCTACCGCGCGTGCGCGCCCGCCCACGGTGCGGGCGGCCTCGAACACGGTGACTTGGCGGCCTGCCTGCGTGTGGGCGATGGCGGCGGCCATGCCCGCCCAGCCTGCACCCATGCACCGCCACTTTCAGTCGGCGACCGTTCATGGGCGCAGGCGGGCCTACGGCATCGACATCCGCGCCCAGCGCCTGCACCTTCCACGCCAGCCAGAACTTGCGCAGCGGCGTGAGCTTGATGCGCTGGTGCAGCACCTGGAAGTTGTCGTGCTCGATCTCGCGCAGCAGGGTGCGGTAGATGCTGGCCATCATCAGGCCGGGCTTTTGGGCGCGGCGGTCGGCGTCGGGCAGCAGGGCCAGGGCCTCGTCGTACAGGCGGTGCGCGCGCTCGGCCTGAAACCGCATCAGCGCCGTGAAGCGGTCGGAATAGGTGCGCTTGAGGATCTCGTGCGCCTTCACATCAAACTGCTGCAGCTCGTTCACCGGCAGGTAGATGCGGCCCAGCATGGCGTCTTCGCCCACGTCGCGGATGATGTTGGTGAGCTGAAACGCCAGGCCCAGCGTGTGGGCGTATTCGGTGGTGCGTGGGTCATCCGTCTGGCCAAAGATGCGCGCGGCAACTTCGCCCACGATGCCCGCCACCAGATGGCAGTAGCCCTTGAGGCCCGCAAAGTCGAGGTAGCGGGTCTGCTCCAGGTCCATCTGGCAGCCGTCGATCACGGCCTGCAGGTGGCGTTGTTCAATGCCGTAGTCGGCGGCGTGCGGCATCAGCGCAAGCATCACGGGGTGGGTGGGCTGGCCCGCATAGGCTTTGGCCACCTCGGCCTGCCACCAGGCGAGCTTGGTGCGCGCCACGCCGGGGTCGGTCACTTCGTCCACCACATCGTCCACTTCGCGGCAGAACGCATAGAACGCCGTGATGGCGGCGCGGCGCGGCGCTGGCAAGAAGAGAAAGGCGTAGTAGAAGCTGCTGCCCGAGGCCACGGCTTTTTGCTGTACGTATTGCTGTGGGGTCATGGGGCGGGATTGTCCCATGGCAGACATTGCCCGCGAATGCAACCCGGCAGCTGGTGGAGGCCGCAGTTCCCCAGTTTGGCCTGCCTGTTCTGCGGCAGTTCTGCGGCAGGCCGAAAGGCATCAAAAGGCGATCTGTTCCACGCCCACGTCGCTGGGCCGCTTGAGCGCTTCGCGCATGAAGACGCTCATGGGGAGCGTGCCTTGGTCCGAGTGGAACCACTTTTTGTAGAGAGCCGCCATCTCACCGGTCTGGATCAGGCGGCGGGTGACTTGGTCTACCAGCTCCTTGAAGCGGGGGTCTTGCCTGCGCAGACCAATGCTGTAGGGCTCTACCGAAAGACGCTTTTCCAGAAACTGGTAGTCCCCCATGGCCTTGCCGAGCGGGTCAGTGCGGACTCCAGCAGGCCTGCATCGTCTGCAAAAACCGCATCTGCCTCCCCGCGCGTGAGTGCATCCAGTCCCTGTGCGGTGCTGTCCACCGGCACGTAGATGAATTTGCGGTGGTAGGTGCGTTCGTTGGTGGCCAGTACGCCATCATTGGTGGTTTTTCGTTCTACGGCAATGCGTTTGCCATTCAGATCGTCCACCGTCTTGATGCCCGAGTCCTTGCGCACGAGGAACGCAGTGGTGGCGATGAAGATGTGGTGGCTGAAGGCGACTTCCTTCTGCCGCTCCAGGGTGTTGGTGGTTGTGCCGCATTCCAGGTCCACTACGTTGTTTTTCAGGTCCGCAAGGCGGTTCTTGCCGTCTACCAGTACATAGGTCAGGCGCAGGTCGGGGCGCTTGAGCTCCTTCTTGAGCTCCTCGTAAATCTTGGTGCAGATATCAACGCTGTAGCCACGCACCTGTCCAGTGGCTGGGTCTTTGTAGGAGAAGGGGTGGGATGCCTCGCGGTGCCCCAGTCGCAATTCGCCGGTCTTGGCAATGTGGGTCAGGGTGTCTTGCGCCCAGGCGCCAGGGGACATGCAGGACAGGGGAAGGATCAGTAGCAGGGCTCGCAGCGCAGAGAAGAGGTGCATAGGAAACGGAAAAGGTGACGGGACCATGCATGCCAGGCGTCGCAGGAAGCGCGCGAGGCTGCTCGCCGCGCATTGTGCTGCGGCATCTGTCGTTGTGTCACATTGGCGACAGGTTTGTCAGCATTCCACCACATTCACCGCCAGCCCGCCGCGCGATGTCTCCTTGTATTTGACCTTCATGTCCGCACCGGTCTGCATCATGGTCTTGATGACCTTGTCGAGCGAGACCACATGCTGGCCGTCGCCGCGCAGCGCCATGCGGGCGGCGTTGATGGCCTTGATGGCGCCCATGGCGTTGCGTTCGATGCAGGGGATCTGCACCAGCCCGCCCACCGGGTCGCAGGTCATGCCCAGGTTGTGCTCCATGCCGATCTCGGCGGCGTTCTCGATCTGCTCGGGGGTGCCGCCCATCACCGCAGCCAGCGCGCCTGCTGCCATGGAGCAGGCCACGCCCACCTCGCCCTGGCAGCCCACCTCGGCACCCGAGATCGAGGCGTTTTCCTTGTAGAGGATGCCGATGGCGCCTGCGGTGAGCAAAAAGGTGGCAATGCCGTCCTCGTTCGCACTGGGCAAGAAGTTCACGTAGTAGTGCAGCACGGCCGGGATCACGCCCGCCGCGCCGTTGGTGGGCGCCGTCACCACGCGGCCGCCAGCGGCGTTCTCCTCGTTGACCGCCATGGCGTAGAGGTTCACCCAGTCCAGCATCGAGAGCGGGTCGCGCAGCGCGGCCTCGGGGGCGCTGCTCAGCTTGTGGTGCAGCTCGGCCGCGCGGCGGCGCACATGCATGGGGCCGGGCAGGGTGCCGGTGCTGGCGCAGCCGCGTTGCACGGCCCCGGCCATGGTTTTCCAGATGGCCATGAGCTGGTGGCGCACCTCGGCGCTGCTGCGCCAGTGTTGTTCGTTGGCGGCCATGAGCTGCGCAGGGGTGAGGCCGGTGGCCTGGCACTGGGCCAGCAGCTCGGCCCCGGTGCGAAACGGGTGGGGCAGGCCCTGGCCGTGGCCCGCCGCATCAGGCCCTGCGGTGGCGGCGCTGTTGAGCACACGCTCGCCCGCCGCGTCGATCACAAAACCGCCGCCCACCGAGTAGTACTCGCGAGTGGCGATTTCGGTGCCCTGCGCGTCAAACGCGTGAAACGCCATGCCGTTGGGGTGCAGCGGCAGGCTTTTGCGGCGAAACAGCAGGTGCTCCTTTTCGACAAACGGCACCGGGTGCTCGCCCAGCAGGGCCAGCGTTTGCCGGGTGCGGATGTCGGCAATGGCGGGGGCGATCTGGTCCGGGTCTATCTGGTCGGGCTCGAACCCGGCCAGGCCCAGCAGCACGGCCTTGTCGGTGCCGTGGCCCACGCCGGTGGCCGACAGCGAGCCGAACAGTTCCACGGTGACGTGGTGCACGGCGGCCAGGCCCAGGGTGTGGCGCACATGGCAGGCAAACTGCCGCGCCGCAATCATGGGGCCCACGGTGTGGGAGCTGGACGGGCCGATGCCGATCTTGAAGAGGTCGAAAACGCTGACGGACATGGTGAAAAGGTTCTCAGGAGCGGCGCAGTGGTTTGGCCGATGGGTGGGGGCGGACTGGCGGCCGGGTAGGCTGCGACAGGTGCGATTTCAGGGCGTAGGTGGCCACGATCAGTGCCAGCCAGCCCAGCAGGACATCCCAGAACCCCATGACCAGCCACACGGGCGCCAGCAGGGTGCCTGCGAGGGGAAGGACGTACAGGGAGAGGCGGGGCGTCCAGAAGCCGGGGGCTCTCATGCACGGGGATGAGAAGGGGTCGAAGGTGCCGGGCGAGCAGCCCAGGCTTTCGAGGATGGTGCGTGCGGTCTGGTTGCCCACGATGGGCAGGCCCAGCGCAAAGATGAACACGATGAAATCCGCCAGCAGCAGCCAGAACAGGCCGCCCACGCCCCAGCGCAGCACATCCGCCGGGTTGACGCGGCCCGGGCGTGGCAGCAGGGCCGCAGCGGCGGTGGGATGGCGGTCTGCCCAGCGCGCGGCGTACAGCGCCAACCCCCACACCAGGAGCAGCGCCCAGAAGTTGCGCAGCAGCACAAACGGGTAGTCCACGACGCTGCCCGCCGACAGAAAAGGGGTCAGCCGCAGCGCAATGGGGTTGGTGAGCGATGAGCAGGTGCTCAGCGCCGGGGTGGTGTGAGGTTGGCACGCGAGCACATCCAGCACCCGCTCTGCGGCCACGCCCCCGACGATGGAAAACACCAGGCAGAAAAGGATGAGCCCCCACTGCAGGGTCTTGAAGAGATGTCTGGCGGTCAACGGTGGGCCCTCCTGGCAAGCCACGGGTACTGGCTTGCGGACATTGTTGTCTTTGTTGTCGTGTTCCGGAACTGGTAAGACCCGGGCGGCTGGCCGCATGGGGCGCAAGACTAGCGCGCAGTAAAGAGGGCGCCATGCGCGCTATCCCTGCCCCGCCCAGGGTCAGCCCGCCGCCTGACACCCGGCGCAGGCGGTCAAACGCTCACAAATTAATAGCTTCTGAGGCAATATGGATGCGCGGTGAAGGCCATTTTTGCCTCAAATCCATAGCCAGCGCACGCACAGATGTCAGCGCGCCTTGTGGCCCATGAATCTTTCTTCTTACATCACGAGTGCGCGGCCCAGCATCACCACCCAGTCCCAGGCATGCAGGCGCGGGCGGGTGTGCAGGCTGCCGCCCTTGAGGGCCTCGACCTTGTCGAGGATGCGCAGGCCGCCTTGCACCACCAGGCGCAGCTCCCAGCCCGCGCGGCCGGGCAGGCGGCGCACCAGGGGCGCGCCGCTTTCCATGGTGGCGCGGGCCCAGTCGGCGCAGTCGGCGATCAGGCGTGCGTTTTCGCGCGTGCTTTGCAGGGCCAGCAGCTCGGCCTGGCAGGCGCCATGGGCAGCGCAGTCCGCGCGCGGCAGGTAGTGGCGGTGGCGGGGGATGTCCACCGACAGGTCTTGCCAGAAGTTGATGAGCTGCAGCGCAGTGCAGATTGCGTCGCTTTGCTGCAGCGCCTGCGCGTCGCCCACGCCATACAGGTGCAGAAGCAGTCGCCCCACAGGGTTGGCGGAGCGGCGGCAGTAGTCCAGCAGCTCGGCGCGGTCGGCGTAGCCTTCGGCATCGCGGGTTTTTTCCACATCCTGGGCAAAGGCGCTGAGCAGGTCTTCGAGCAGCGGCACGGGCAGCTGGTGGCGCACGATGCCTGGCCAGCGGCAGGAACACACCGGCCCAGCGGGCGCGAGGCGCGGCTGGCCCTGGGCCGATCGGCGCAGCAGGTCGGCGCGGTAGGCGGCCAAGTCGGCCAGGCGGGCGGCGGGTGTGGCATCGCCTTCGTCGGCGATGTCGTCGGCCGTGCGGGCAAAGGCGTAGATGGCGGCGATGGGCTGGCGCAGGTGGGGCGGGCACAGCAGGGACGCAACGGGGAAGTTTTCGTAGTGGGTGACGGGCGCGGCCAGGGCCGTGGCGGGCGCAGGCGCGGTGGATGCACTGGCTGGAGCGGCAACGGGTTCGGCTGCCGGGGAAGATGGGCTGGAGGGGTTGGGGGGGCTGTGGCGGTCGTTCACCCCCCGGATTGTCGCTTGACAAGGTGGGGGTGCTTCTCATAGATTACTAACCGGTCAGTCAGTAATCAAAAGCAATTCCATTCAGGGACAAGGAGGCTGGCCCCCACCCCGTTGCAGCGCAGGTCGCAAGGCCTGTGCTGCGCGTGCGGTTCCGTCGCTTCTTCCTTGTGGCCCTTTTTTTCACCGGATTTCCCATGCGCACACCCTCCGCTTTGCGGCCCCTCCAACAGCACTCCCGGTTTTTGCTGGTGCTGGCCACCGCCTCTTTGCTGGCCGCCTGTTCACGCCCCGCGCCGCCCGAGGAGCCGGTGCGCTCCGTCAAGCTGCTCACGGTGGGCGCGTCGGCGCTCTGCAGTCCAGCCTGGAGTATTCGGGCGAGGTGCGGGCGCGGGTCGAGTCGCGCCTGGGCTTTCGGGTGGCGGGCAAGATCGTCAAGCGCCAGGCCGAGCTGGGCCAGCATGTGAAGGCAGGGCAGGTGCTGGCGCAGCTGGACCCGAAGGACTACCAGCTGGCCGACCGAGGCGCGCGCAGGCGCAGGTCCAGGCGGCCACCACGCAGCGTGACCTGGCGGCGGCGGACCTCAAGCGCTACCAAACGCTGCGCGACCAGAATTTCATCAGCGGCGCCGAGCTGGAGCGGCGCGAAGCCACGTTGAAGGCCGCACAAGCCACGCTGGACCAGGCGCTGGCCCAAGGCAAGGTGCAGGGCAACCAACGCGGCTACACCACCCTGGTGGCTGACAAGGCCGGTACGGTGGTCGGCGTTGAGGCCGAGGTGGGCCAGGTGCTGGCGCAGGGTGCGGCGGTGGTGCGCATGGCCCACGACGGCCCGCGCGACGTGGTGGTTGTCGGTGCCCGAGCACAAGGCTGGCGGCCATCGCCGTGGGCTCGGCACGCTGCTGCGGTGCGCGGTTGTGGGCGGCAGACAGCCAGGTCAAGGGCCAGGTGCGCGAGGTGGCGGCCAGTGCCGACCCGGTGTCGCGCACGTTCCCGGTCAAAGTGGCGCTGGATCCACGCCGACGCAGGCCGATGCCGCTGGGTGCCACGGCCTACGTGCACGTTCCAGGCGCTGCAGCTGGGCGGGCAACGCCGTGCTCATCAAGCTGCCCACCAGCGCGCTGTGGCAAAAGGCGGGGGGCTCGGCCGTGTGGCTGTATGACGCTGCCAGCCACAGCGTGAAAGCACAACCTGTGGTCGTGGCCACAGCCGATGGCAACCAAGCGGTCATTGCTGCCGGGCTCAAGGGCGGCGAAGCAGATCGTGGTGGCGGGCGTGCACGTGCTGACCGCCAGGGCAGACGGTCACGGTTTACCAGAAAAAAAAATAGAACAAAAAACGGCCCTGCCGCAGTTTGGTAAAGCGACAGACAGCTCATGAATAGTGGTAGCACGACTGCTGCCTCGCGCTGCCGACTGCAAGGGCCAGCCATGAGCACGAGGCAGCCACAAAACCCCAGCGAGGGGTTCAACCTGTCGCGCTGGGCGCTTGAGCACAAGCCCGCTGACCCGCTACCTGATGGTGGTGCTGATGCTGCTGGGCATCGCGTCGTACTTTCAGCTGGGGCAGGACGAAGACCCGCCATTCACCTTCCGGGCCATGGTGGTGCGTGCCTACTGGCCCGGTGCCACGGCGCAGCAGGTTGCCGAGCAGGTGACCGACAAGCTGGAAAAAACGCTGCAGGAAGTGCCCTACGCCGACAAGATCCGCAGCTACTCCAAGCCGGGCGAAACGCTCATCATTTTCCAGGTCAAGGACAGCACCTTGCCGGGCGACGTGACCAACACCTGGTACACGGTGCGCAAAAAGATTGGCGACATGCGCGCCACGCTTGCCGCAGGGCGTGGTGGGGCCGTTCTTCAACGACGAGTTTGGCGACGTGTTCGGTGTCATCTACGCGCTGCAAGGCGACGGCTACAGCTACGCTGACCTGAAGCACCTGTCTGACGACGTGCGCCAGCAACTGCTGAAGGTGAAAGACGTCAACAAGGTCGAGCTGTTCGGTGTGCAGGACGAAAAACTGTTCATCGAGATTTCGCAGAAGCAGCCTGGCCGCAGCTGGGCCTGGACATGAACGCCGGTGCTGGCCCAGCTGGGCCAGCAGAACGCGGTGGAGAGCGGCCGGGGCGGTGCAGTCGCCGCTGGACATGGTGCAGGTGCGCGTGGGGGGGCCAGTTTGAGCTCGGTGGACCAGCTGCGAGGCCATGCCCATTCGCACGCCGTCGGGCGCGCAGTTGCGCCTGGCTGACCTGGCCGAAGTCAGGCTGGCGTATGTGGACCCGCCGCAGGTCAAGGTGCGCCACCAGGGCAAGGAAAGCATTGCGCTGGGCATTTCCATGACCAAGGGTGGCGACATCATTGCGCTGGGCAAGGCGCTGAAGGTGGCCACCGACCGCATCGAGCGCGAGCTGCCCGCCGGGGTGCGTCTGGAGCAGGTGCAAGACCAGCCCAGCGCCGTGACCACGCTCGGTCAACGAGTTCGTCAACGTGCTGATCGAGGCCGTGGTCATCGTGCTGGTCGTCAGCTTCCTCAGCCTGGGGCTGCACCGCAAGCCGCACGGGCAGTGGCCTGCTGCGGCTACACGCTGGACGTGCGGCCGGGTCTGGTGGTGGGCATCACCATCCCGCTGGTGCTGGCCGTGACCTTCCTGGCCATGCAGTACTGGGGCATCGGGCTGCACAAGATTTCGCTGGGCTCGCTCATCATTGCGCTGGGCCTGCTGGTGGACGACGCCATCATTGCCGTCGAGATGATGGTGCGCAAGCTGGAAGAGGGCTACACCATGTTCCGCGCGGCCACCTTCACCTGGGATGCCACGGCCATGCCCATGCTGACGGGCACGCTGATCACGGCCGCGGGCTTTTTGCCCATCGGCATGGCCAAGTCCACCACGGGCGAGTACACCTTTGCGATTTTTGCCGTGACGGTGATTGCGCTGGTACTCAGCTGGATCGTGTCGGTGTACTTTGTGCCGTACCTGGGCACGCTGCTGCTGCTGCACAGGTGCAAACCCGCACCGGCGAGGGCGTGACGAGCCGCACGAGGTGTTCGACAGCCCGTTCTACCGCACCTTCCGCCGCCTGGTGGACTGGTGCGTGCAGCACCGCTGGCTCACCATCGGCGCCACCATCCTCATGTTTGCGCTGGGCATGGTGGGCATGGGCAAGGTGCAGCAGCAGTTCTTCCCCGATTCCAGCCGCCCTGAAATTCTGGTGGACCTGTGGTTGCCCGAGGGCACGCCGCTTTGCGGGGAACGAAGCGATCGCCAAACGCGTCGAGGCAGCGCCTGCTGCAGGAGCCGGGCGTGACAGCGGTCAGCACCTGGGTGGGCTCGGGTGTGCCGCGTTTTTACCTGCCGCTTGACCAGACATTTCCGCAGACCAACGTGTCGCAGCTCATCGTGTTGCCTCAGGACCTGGCCACACGCGAAGTCATGCGCAAGCAACTGCCTGCGTTGCTGGCGCAGGAGTTCCCAGAGGTGCGTGGCCGTGTCAAGCTGCTGCCCAATGGGCCGCCCGTGCCGTATCCGGTGCAGTTCCGGGTGGTGGGCCCCGATCCGACGGTGCTGCGCGAACTGGCTGACGGGGTGAAGGCCAGTCATGCGCGCCAACCCCAACACCCGTGGCGTGAACGACAACTGGAACGAATCGGTCAAGGTGCTGCGCCTGGAGGTGGACCAGGACAAGGCCCGCGCGCTGGGTGTCACCAGCCAGTCCATCGCGCAGGCGGCCAAAACCATCCTCAGCGGCATGACCGTGGGCCAGTACCGCGAGGGCGACAAGCTGATCGACATCGTGCTGCGCCAGCCCCTGGACGAGCGCAATGCCATCAGCGACCTGGGCAACGCCTATCTGCCCACGGCCAGTGGCAAAAGCATCCCGCTCACGCAGATTGCGAAACCCGTGTTCACCTGGGAGCCTGGCGTGATGTGGCGCGAGAACCGCGACTACGCCATCACCGTGCAGTGCGATGTGCTCGAAGGCCTGCAAGGCGCCACGGTGACGGCGCAATTGCAGCCTGCAGCTCAAGAGCTCGCAGGCGAACCTGGCGCGCGCGGGCTGGGGGGCTACCGCATCGAGGTGGCTGGCGCGGTGGAGGAAAGCACCAAGGGCTCGGCGTCCATCGCGGCGGGCATGCCGGTCATGCTGTTCATCACCTTCACGCTGCTGATGCTGCAGCTGCACAGCTTCAGCCGCGCCATGCTGGTGTTCCTGACCGGGCCACTGGGTCTGGCGGGTGTGGCGGGGGCGCTGCTGTTGCTCAACCGGCCCGTTCGGCTTCGTGGCGCTGCTGGGGGTGATCGCGCTCATGGGCATGATCCAGCGCAACTCGGTGATCCTGATCGACCAGATCGAGCAGGACCGCGCGCGGGGCGTGCCTGCCTGGGATGCCATCGTGGAATCGGCCGTGCGCCGCCTGCGCCCCATCGTGCTGACGGCCGCTGCGGCGGTGCTGGCCATGATCCCGCTGTCGCGCAGCGTGTTCTGGGGCCCGATGGCGGTGGCCATCATGGGCGGGCTGATCGTGGCCACCGTGCTCACGCTGCTGGCGCTGCCTGCGATGTATGCCGCCTGGTTCCGGGTCAAACGGCCCGCGCCAGAGGTTCTTGGAGGGGTTTGATTCCCACCCAGCCCGCATCAGGGTAAAATAGAAGGTTGACCGATTTCACACAGGCGGCAGCTGAGGTTGCCGCCTGTTTGTTTGTTGTAGAACCGCGCGGGTGGCGAAATTGGTAGACGCACCAGGTTTAGGTCCTGACGCTAGCAATACTGTGGGGGTTCGAGTCCCCCCCCGCGCACCACCCATGTGAGACTTTGCGGAACACGGCGCTGCTGCGCTGCAGCCAGCACGATCCACATTCATAAGAGGAATAGCCATGGCCGTTACTGTTGAAACCCTTGAAAAGCTCGAGCGCAAGATTACGCTGAGCGTGCCCGTCACCCTGATCCAGTCCGAAGTCGACACGCGCCTCAAGCGCCTGGCCCGCACGGTCAAGATGGACGGTTTCCGTCCCGGCAAGGTGCCCATGAACGTGGTGGCCCAGCGCTACGGCTACTCGGTGCAGTACGAAGTGCTCAACGACAAGGTCGGCGAAGCCTTTGCCGTGGCAGCCAACGAAGCCAACCTGCGTGTTGCTGGCCAGCCCCGCATCACCGAAAAGGAAGGCGCTCCCGAAGGCCAGGTGACTTTCGATGCCATTTTCGAAGTGTTCCCCGAAGTCAAGATCGCCGATCTGTCGGACGCCGAAGTCGAAAAGCTGTCCGCTGAAGTGACCGACTCCGCCATCGACAAAACCATCGACATCCTGCGCAAGCAGCGCCGCAGCTTCGCGCAGCGCGCCATGGACGCCGCTGCACAAGACGGCGACCGCGTGACCGTCGACTTCGAAGGCAAGATCGACGGCGAGCCCTTTGAAGGCGGCAAGGCCGAAGACTTCCAGTTCCTGGTCGGCGAAGGCCAGATGCTCAAGGAATTCGAAGACGCCGTGCGTGGCATGAAGTCTGGCGAAAGCAAGACCTTCCCTCTGGCTTTCCCTGCGGAGTACCACGGCAAGGATGTGGCTGGCAAGACCGCCGACTTCCTGGTGACGATGAAGAAGATCGAAGCCGCCCACCTGCCCGAAGTGAACGAGGCCCTGGCCAAGTCGCTGGGCATTGCCGACGGTACCGTGGATGGCCTGCGCGCCGACATCAACAAGAACCTGGAGCGTGAAGTCAAGTTCCGCCTGCTGGCCCGCAACAAGCAGGCCGTGATGGACGCGCTGGTGGCCAAGGCCGAGCTGGACCTGCCCAAGCGCCAGCGTGCAGGCTGAAATCGCCCGCCTGCTGGAAGGCGCCCGTGCCGAGCTGAAGCAACGCGGCATCAAGGACGCCGACAAGGCCGAGATCCCTGAAGACGTGTTCCGTCCCCAGGCTGAGCGCCGCGTGCGCCTGGGTCTGGTGGTGGCCGAGTTGGTGCGCGCCAACGAACTGCAGGCCAAGCCCGAGCAGCTCAAGGCCCACATCGACGAGCTGGCTGCCAGCTACGAAAAGCCCGAAGACGTGGTGCGCTGGTACTTCGGCGACCGCCAGCGCCTGGCCGAAGTCGAAGCCGTCGTGATCGAAAACAACGTGACCGAATTCGTGCTGGCCAAGGCCAAGGTGGTCGACAAGGCCGTGTCGTTTGACGAACTGATGGCCCAGCAGGGCTGATTGGCGTCTGGCTCGACGCGGCTTGCTGACCGCATCTGCCGCTGGCTGTTAGGCCGTTCACACAGGCCGGCTTGTGCTTTCGTGCACAAGCCCCAGTTATGCTCATGCTCTGGGTACAGTATCTGCTTGACTGGAGAAAACATGAGCGCATTGGAAACACAAGGCCTGGGCATGGTCCCCATGGTCATCGAGCAGTCGGGCCGTGGCGAGCGGTCCTATGACATCTACTCGCGCCTGCTCAAGGAGCGCGTGATTTTCCTGGTGGGTCCGGTCAACGACCAGACCGCCAACCTGGTGGTGGCGCAGCTGCTGTTCCTGGAGAGCGAAAACCCCGACAAGGACATTTCGTTCTACATCAACTCGCCCGGCGGCTCGGTGAGTGCTGGCATGGCGATTTTTGACACCATGAACTTCATCAAGCCCGATGTCTCGACCCTGTGCACCGGCATGGCGGCCAGCATGGGCGCCTTCTTGCTGGCGGCGGGTGCCAAGGGCAAGCGTTTTGCACTGCCCAACTCCAAGGTCATGATCCACCAGCCCTTGGGCGGCATGCAGGGCCAGGCCACCGAGATCGAGATCCATGCACGCGAGATCCTCAAGACTCGCGAGCAGCTCAACAACATCCTGGCCGAGCGCACGGGTCAATCGCTGGAGAAGATCCAGCGCGACACCGAGCGTGACTACTTCCTGTCGGCCGACGAGGCCAAGGAATACGGCCTGGTGGACCAGGTGATCAGCAAGCGCTCCTGATCGCCACAGGCTCACACAGCGGCGTTTTCCCCGGGGAAGACGCCGTTTTTTATTTGGTTATCATCCCGACAACTTTCCGTACGTAACAAGGCATTGCCCCCATGGCCGAGAAAAAAGGCTCTTCCAGCGAAAAAACCCTTTACTGCTCTTTCTGCGGCAAAAGCCAGCACGAAGTGAAGAAGCTGATCGCTGGCCCGTCGGTCTTTATCTGCGACGAGTGCATTGACCTGTGCAACGAGATCATTCGCGATGAACTTCCGGCTGGCGACCTGGCCCGCGAAGGCCGCAGCGACCTGCCCACCCCGGTAGAGATCAAGACCAACCTCGACAACTACGTGATTGGCCAGGAAGTGGCCAAGCGCACGCTGGCGGTGGCGGTGTACAACCACTACAAGCGCCTGCGCCACAAGGACAAGGCCCACAAGGACGATGTCGAGCTGTCCAAGAGCAACATCCTCTTGATCGGCCCCACGGGGTCGGGCAAGACGCTGCTGGCCCAGACGCTGGCGCGCATGCTGGACGTGCCCTTCGTGATGGCCGATGCCACCACGCTGACCGAGGCGGGTTATGTGGGCGAGGACGTGGAGAACATCGTCCAGAAGCTGCTGCAAAGCTGCAACTACGAGGTCGAGCGAGCCCAGCGCGGCATTGTCTACATCGACGAAATCGACAAGATCTCGCGCAAGTCGGACAACCCCTCCATCACGCGCGACGTGTCGGGCGAGGGCGTGCAGCAGGCGCTGCTCAAGCTCATCGAAGGCACCATGGCCAGCGTGCCGCCCCAGGGCGGGCGCAAGCACCCCAACCAGGACTTCCTGCAGATCGACACGACCAACATCCTGTTCATCTGCGGCGGCGCGTTTGCGGGCCTGGAGAAGGTCATCGAGAACCGCACCGAAGCCTCGGGCATCGGCTTCGGCGCATCGGTCAAGAGCAAGAAGCAGCGCGCGCTGACCGAGGTGTTCACCGAGATCGAGCCTGAGGACCTGATCAAGTTCGGCCTGATTCCCGAACTGGTGGGCCGTATGCCCGTGGTGACCGCGCTGGCCGAGCTGAGCGAAGATGCGCTGGTCGAAATTCTGACCGAGCCCAAGAATGCCCTGGTCAAGCAGTACAGCAAGCTCCTGTCGATGGAAGGCGTGGACCTGGAGATTCGCCCGGCGGCACTCAAGGCCATCGCTCGCAAGGCCCTGGCTCGCAAGACGGGAGCGCGGGGCCTGCGCTCCATCCTTGAGCAGTCGCTGATCGACACCATGTTCGACCTGCCCAATACCAGCAACGTCGAAAAGGTGGTGGTGGACGAGTCCACCATCGAAGAAAACAAGCCACCGCTGCTCGTGTACCGCGAAGCGGCCAAGAAGGCCTGAAATGACCGGCGCGGGCGCCTTCTGGCAGCCCATTGAACCATCAACCCTTGCGGCAGTGCGGCTGCCTGCAAGGGTTGAAAATCCCCACATGTGGAACCATATCCACAGAGCACTTTGAGGATTTCCATGTCCGGACATACCCCCCTGCCAGCCACCCCCATTGACCTGCCACTGTTGCCGTTGCGCGATGTGGTGGTGTTTCCCCACATGGTGATCCCGCTTTTCGTGGGCCGTCCCAAGAGCATCAAGGCGCTTGAGATGGCCATGGAGGCCGACCGCCGCATCATGCTGGTCGCCCAGAAGGCTGCCGCCAAGGATGAGCCCTCGGTGTCCGACATGTTCGACGTCGGCTGCGTCTCCACCATCTTGCAGATGCTCAAGCTGCCTGATGGCACCGTCAAGGTGCTGGTCGAGGGCCAGCAGCGCGCGCAGGTGACCTCCATCGACGACACCGAAACGCATTTCATGGCCACGGTCACGCCGGTTGAAGCCACGCCGGAAGCCAACAAGCCCAGCGAAATCGAAGCCCTGCGCCGTGCTGTGATGCAACAGTTTGACCAGTACGTCAAACTCAACAAGAAGATCCCGCCCGAGATCCTCACGTCGATCTCCAGCATCGATGATCCCGGCCGCCTGGCCGATACCATCGCCGCCCACCTGCCGCTCAAGCTCGAAAACAAGCAGGTGGTGCTGGACCTGTCCGATGTGAAGGCGCGCCTCGAAAACCTGTTCGAGCAGCTCGACCGCGAGGTGGACATCCTCAACGTGGACAAGAAGATCCGCGGCCGCGTGAAGCGCCAGATGGAGAAGAACCAGCGCGACTTCTATCTGAACGAGCAGGTCAAGGCCATCCAGAAGGAGCTGGGCGAAGGCGACGAAGGCGCCGACATCGAGGAGATCGAGAAAAAGATCAAGCTCGCCAAGATGCCTGCCGAAGCGCGCAAGAAGGCCGATGCCGAGCTCAAGAAGCTCAAGCTCATGTCGCCCATGTCGGCCGAGGCCACTGTGGTGCGCAACTACATCGACGTGCTCACCGCGCTGCCCTGGAGCAAGAAGACCAAGATCAAGCACGACCTGGTGAATGCCGAGGGCGTGCTGAACGAAGACCACTACGGCCTCGACAAGGTCAAGGACCGCATCCTTGAATACCTTGCGGTGCAGCAGCGCGTGGACAAGGTGAAGGCGCCCATCCTGTGCCTGGTGGGCCCGCCGGGCGTGGGCAAGACCTCGCTGGGCCAGTCGATTGCCAAGGCCACCGGGCGCAAGTACGTGCGCATGGCCCTGGGCGGCATGCGTGACGAGGCCGAGATCCGCGGGCACCGCCGTACCTACATCGGCGCGCTGCCGGGCAAGGTGCTGCAGAGCCTGTCCAAGGTGGGCACGCGCAATCCGCTGTTCCTGCTCGACGAGATCGACAAGCTGGGCACGGACTTCCGGGGCGACCCGTCGAGTGCGCTGCTGGAGGTGCTGGACCCCGAGCAGAACCACACCTTCGGGGACCATTACGTCGAGGTCGACTTTGACCTGACCGACGTGATGTTCGTGGCGACGTCCAACTCCATGAACATCCCGCCGGCCCTGCTCGACCGCATGGAAGTGATCCGCCTGTCGGGCTACACCGAGGACGAGAAGACCAGCATCGCCATGAAGTACCTGCTGCCCAAGCAGCTCAAGAACAATGGCGTGAAGGACGAGGAGCTGCTGATCACGGAACCCGCCGTGCGCGACATGGTGCGG
The DNA here is from genome assembly GCF_034519795.1 of Acidovorax sp. Taxonomy (GTDB): domain Bacteria; phylum Pseudomonadota; class Gammaproteobacteria; order Burkholderiales; family Burkholderiaceae_C; genus Acidovorax. The sequence continues at coordinate 323,735 of NZ_JAXHOB010000004.1, read as the reverse complement.
TACTACACCCGGGAAGCGGGTGTGCGTTCGCTGGAGCGCGAACTCTCCAAGATCTGCCGCAAAGTGGTCAAGGGCCTGCAGCTCAAGAAGCTCACGCCCCAGGTGGTGGTGACGGCCGACAACCTGCCCGACTTTCTGGGTGTGCGCAAATACACCTATGGTCGTGCCGAGCAGCAAAACCAGGTGGGGCAGGTCGTAGGCCTGGCCTGGACCGAGGTGGGCGGCGACCTGCTGACCATCGAAGCCGCCATCATGCCCGGCAAGGGCGTGATCACGCGCACCGGCTCGCTGGGCGATGTGATGAAGGAGTCGGTGGAGGCTGCACGCACGGTGGTGCGCAGCCGCGCGCGCATTCTGGGCATCAAGGATGAAGCGTTCGAGAAGCGCGACATTCACATCCACGTGCCAGACGGCGCCACGCCCAAGGACGGCCCGAGTGCGGGCGCTGCGATGACCACCGCGTTTGTGTCGGCGCTCACGGGCATTCCTGTGCGCGGAGATGTGGCCATGACTGGCGAAATCACGTTGCGTGGAGAAGTCACTGCCATCGGGGGCCTCAAGGAAAAGCTGCTGGCTGCCTTGCGCGGCGGCATCAAGACCGTGTTGATCCCTGAAGAGAACGTGAAGGATCTGCAGGAGATTCCCGACAACGTGAAGAGCGGGCTGGAGATCGTGCCCGTGCGCTGGATCGACAAGGTGCTGGAAGTGGCGCTGGAGAGCAAACCTGTGCCCTTGACGGACGAAGAGGTGGCGGTGGTGGCACCGGCTCCGGCCGAAAAAGCAGCCGCCTCGTCGGCGGTGGCCGATGGTTTGAAACATTGAGGCAAAAATTTCTTTGGAGAGCCCCAAAAATGCGCTACAATTCACTCCATCGCAGCAAACGTTGTACAATGTAAGGCTTCGGTAAATGCGGGAATAGCTCAGTTGGTAGAGCGCAACCTTGCCAAGGTTGAGGTCGAGAGTTCGAGACTCTTTTCCCGCTCCAATTTCCAAAAAGGGAAGCAAATGCTTCCCTTTTTTGTCAGAGGAATGTGAATTCCTGGCGCGGTAGCAAAGCGGTTATGCCCCGGATTGCAAATCCGGTTAGTCCGGTTCGACTCCGGACCGCGCCTCCAGATACGGTCTGTACCGTCAGTGGCTCAGAATCTTCCGGGTTCTGTGCTGCGATGAAGATGGACAAGGCTGGTGGGTGATTGGAAATTTTTTGGCTAGCAATCGAATGAAGCCAAAAAATAGCGATATAATTCGAGGCTTGCTGATAAGCTCTGGCAGAAACGTTAGGCGAGGCGGGCAAATGCGGGAATAGCTCAGTTGGTAGAGCGCAACCTTGCCAAGGTTGAGGTCGAGAGTTCGAGACTCTTTTCCCGCTCCAATTTTGAAAAGGGAAGCTTAGGCTTCCCTTTTTTCTTGGTGGCGCAGGGTGTGCTGTTTTCAGGCGGCAACCGTGTAGCCACGGATACGACAGGGCATTGCGCACATGTGCTGCCCGGGTTACGCTGCAACGCAGGTGTGCGCTCAGCAGCCGGCGCCCCGATGGTGAAATTGGTAGACACTGCGGACTTAAAATCCGCCGCTTTCCTGAAAAGGGGCGTGCCGGTTCGACCCCGGCTCGGGGCACCACGAAGAGCCTGTTCAATGTCTTTTTGGAGATCGCATTGGAGTGCAATCGGGATGAGTGGATGTTCCGGCTGCGCAGTATGGGCTTATGCCCATGCAAGCAGCCGGGGCGTCCAATCGCCCGATCTCACTCCAACCCTTCGGGCAAGTGCCTTGCCGGGCGGTCTGCGGCGTTGCGGCGCTTGCCAATAGCCAAGCTATTGGCTGCGCACCGCGCCTAGCAGCCCATCCCGGCCAGGGACTTGTGCGACTCCAAAAAGACATTGAACAGGCTCTAGGATTCAATCATGTCAAGTTACAACGCTCCCTTTGAAATCCACGTCCACGGACAGGTCCCCTTGCGCGCAGATGTGAGTTTTGACCAGCTCCAGGAAGCGCTCAAACCATTGTGGAAATACGCTGGAGCCCGTTCGCTGGCCGATGGCGCTGCCAGTGCCTATGAGGAAGAGCCGGGCATCAAGTTTGATGCGCAAGAGCACCTGCTGCAGATGTGCTGGACGGTCCGGGGCGATGAAGACTTTCGCCAGTCGCTGGACGAAATGTGCATGAGCCTCAACGAACTGGCTGAGCAGGGGGCGGCCATCGAGGTCACGTTCTACGACGCCGACTTTGACGAGGAAGAGGAAGAGCAGGGCGCCGAGTCGCGCGACGACTTTGTGATGCTGTTCGTCGGCCCCACCCCCGCCGCCATCATGCAGGTGCAGCGTGATTTGTTGGTGCAGGACGTGGTGAACATGATGGAGCGCCACTTTGATGGCGCCGAGCTGGGCGGCGTGGTTGCGGAGATCGACAAGCTGTTCAGCCAGCGTTTTGATGCGCTGGTGAACTCGCTGGAAATCGGCAAACCCCCGCGCGGTCCGGGCGGGCCGGGCAGCAGTGGCCATGGCGGCGGTGGTGGTCGCCGCCCGCGCCATTTGCACTGATCTGCGCGGAGCGCCCTATCGCGGCGCGCTGGTCAGGGGCGCTCTGAACTGCTGAGCATTTTTCTTGCCCAGCGGGCAGAGTCTCCGAGCCGTTGACCCCGGCGTGCTCTTATCGTGCCAGTCCATGCCGCCGTGCCGCTCACGTCTGCCGCAGCCTTCATCCCCATGAGCACTGATCTTCCTTATCTGCGTTCCTACCCTGCTTCGCTGCAGGACCAAGCGCGCGATCTGCTGGCACAAGGAAAGCTCGGTGCGGTGCTGCAGCGCAAGTACCCCGCCGTCCATGCCGTGCGCAGCGACAAGGCGCTGTATGACTACACGCAGGAGCTGAAGGCGCGCTACCTGCGCAACGCGGGCACGGTCAACAAGGTGCTGTTCGACAACAAGATCCATGTGGTGCGCCATGCGCTGGGTTTGCACACGGCGGTGTCGCGTGTGCAGGGAAATCGCTTGACGGCCAAGCATGAGATCCGCATTGCCGCGATGTTCAAGCAGGCGCCCGATGAGTTTCTGCGCATGATCGTGGTCCACGAACTGGCCCACCTGCGCGAAAAGGACCACGACAAAGCCTTCTACCAGCTGTGCACCCACATGGAGCCGCAGTACCACCAGTACGAGTTCGACCTGCGCCTGTACCTCACGCATGTGGAAAACGCGGGCACCCGGCTGTGGGGTGTGGAGCAGCCCTGAGGGCCGTGAAACCAAGCCTGAATTGCTATTATTTTGGTAGCTATTCGGGCTTGATAGGCGCGCGCAGAGGCCAGTTTTTACATTGAATCAGGGCACCTGCACGGACTGGCAGCAGCTCGCGGGCAGGTCCAGCCAGCGCTGCGCGGCAGCCTCGAGCATGGTGACGGGGCCTGTGGTCAGCAGTTGCACCGGGGGCGTGGACGCTGCCGGCGGTGCGGGGGGCTGGCCCGGCCGAGTATCTGCGGGCACATGCAGCAGACCAGCGGCCTCCAGCAGGCGCCGCGTCTGGCGTGCAACGGGTTCGCCGGTTTCGATGAACTGCACGCCGGGCCCCACCAGAGCGCGCAGCTCGTGGGCCACAAAGATGTAGTGCGTGCAGCCTAGTACCAGGGTGTCCATCTGCCCCGGGGCGGTGCCAAAGCTGCCCATGGCCTGGACATAACGCACGCACAGCGCGCCGGTCTCTGTGGCATCGACGGGGCTGCCCGGGGTGGCCACTGGCAGCGCCACGCTGCGCTCGATGGCATGGGCCAGGCCGTCACAGGGTTGCACCACAAAATGCGCCTGGTCATTCAGTGAGGCCATGAGCTTGCCGAACTTCGCACTGGTCAGCGTGCCCCGCGTGCCGATCACGCCCACATGCCCGGTCTTGGTCACCGCCAGCGCGGGCTTGATGGCTGGCTCCAGGCCCACCAGGGGCAATGTGGGGTGGCTGCTGCGCACCTCGTGGATGGCGGCTGCCGTGGCGGTGTTGCAGGCCACCACCAAGGCCTTGATGTGGTGCTGCTCGCGCAGGTACTGCGTGATGGCATGGGTGCGGGCGGCCACAAAGGCATCGCCGCGCTCGCCATAGGGTGCGTTGGCGCTGTCTGCCAGGTACACGAAACGCTCGTGGGGCATGGTGGCCAGCAGGGCGCGCAGCACGCTCAGCCCACCGACGCCACTGTCAAAAACACCGATGGGAAAAGAGGCCTGCGGCATCGAGAAACCAAGCTCTGGCAGTTAGACGAAAGCGTGGATTGTAGGAAAGACGCAGCCTTCGTGCCCGAGTGGGCTGGACCCCCAAAAAAAACCGCCCGAAGGCGGTTGGGGGAGTCATTGTCCTTGCGCCAGCGTCGAGTCTGGCGCCAGGGCGATGTCGGGTGAGGCCTCAGGCCGCAGCGACACCGATGCCCTTGAACTCGCCCGAGGCGATGCGCTTTTGCCACTCGGCCGGGCCGGTGATGTGGGCGCTGGTGCCGCCGGCGTCCACGGCCACGGTCACGGGCATGTCCACCACGTCAAACTCGTAGATGGCTTCCATGCCCAGGTCTTCAAAGCCCACGACCTTGGCGGTCTTGATGGCCTTGGAGACCAGGTAGGCGGCGCCGCCCACGGCCATCAGGTAGGCGCTCTGGTGCTTCTTGATGGCCTCGATGGCGACCGGGCCGCGCTCGGCCTTGCCCACCATGGCGATCAGGCCGGTCTGGGCCAGCATCATCTCGGTGAAGCCGTCCATGCGCGTGGCGGTGGTGGGGCCTGCGGGGCCCACGGCCTCGCCCTTCACGGGGTCTACAGGGCCCACGTAGTAAATGATGCGGTTGGTGAAGTCCACGGGCAGCTTCTCGCCCTTGGCCAGCATGTCCTGGATGCGCTTGTGCGCGGCATCGCGGCCGGTCAGCATCTTGCCGTTGAGCAGCAGCGTGTCGCCGGGCTTCCAGCTGGCGACTTCTTCCTTGGTCAGCGTGTCGAGGTTGACCTTCTTGCTCTTGTTGTAGTCCGGCGCCCAGTCCACGTTGGGCCACAGGTCGAGGCTCGGGGGCGTGAGGTACACGGGGCCCGAGCCGTCCATCACGAAGTGCGCGTGGCGCGTGGCGGCGCAGTTGGGGATCATCGCAATCGGTTTGCTGGCCGCGTGCGTGGGGTACATCTTGATCTTGACGTCCAGCACCGTGGTCAGGCCACCCAGGCCTTGGGCGCCAATGCCCAGGGCGTTGACCTTTTCAAACAGCTCCAGGCGCAACTTTTCGACATTGTCGAGTTCGGCCCCGCTGGCTTGCTTGGCCTGCAGTTCGTACATGTCCAGGTCGTCCATCAGGCTTTCCTTGGCCATGAGCACGGCCTTCTCGGCCGTGCCGCCAATGCCGATGCCCAGCATGCCGGGCGGGCACCAGCCAGCGCCCATGGTGGGCACGGTCTTGAGCACCCAGTCCACCACGTTGTCGCCGGGGTTGAGCATGTACATCTTGGACTTGTTCTCCGAGCCGCCGCCCTTGGCTGCCACCGTCACGTCCACGGTGTTGCCGGGCACGATCTCGGTGAAGATCACGGCCGGGGTGTTGTCCTTGGTGTTCTTGCGGGCGAACTGGGGGTCGGCAACGACCGAGGCGCGCAGCGTGTTGTCGGGGTGGTTGTAGCCACGGCGCACGCCTTCGTTGATGGCGTCGTCCAGGCTGCCGGTGAAGCCTTCCCAGCGCACGTCCATGCCCACCTTCAGGAACACATTGACGATGCCGGTGTCCTGGCAGATGGGGCGCTGGCCGGTGGCGCTCATCTTGCTGTTGGTGAGGATCTGGGCGATCGCATCCTTGGCCGCTGGGCTCTTTTCGCGCTCGTAGGCGCGGGCCAGGTGGGCGATGTAGTCGGTGGGGTGGTAGTAGCTGATGTACTGCAGCGCGCCGGCAATGGATTCGATCAGGTCTTCTTGGCGAATGGTCGTCGTGGTCATGGCGGTGGGGGTTTTAGGGAAAACGCGAACCCCGAATTATCCCCCGCCGGGCTTGCGTGGTCCTGTCAGGGGCCATGGCGGGTGGTGGCGGGTGCTAGCGGGTGCTGGCGGGTGCTGGCGGGTGCTGGCGGGGTGCTGGCGGGTGCTGGCGCGCCGTGGCCCGGGGTGGGTATGCTGCGGTCTGGTGTTTCGTTCCACCCCCCATCTGCTCGCAGAGCGGCAAGGCCCACCCGTGAAAACCTCCACCCCCCGCCCCGACCGCAGTCCGCACCGAAAAAGACACTTTCGGCCCCATCGATGTCCCGGCCGACCGGCTGTGGGGCGCGCAGACACAGCGCTCGCTGCACCACTTCGCCATCTCGGGCGAGCGCATGGCGCCCGAGCTGATCCGCGCGCTGGCGCAGGTCAAGCGGGCCAGCGCCTATGTGAATAACGCGCTGGGCCTGCTGGATGCGGCCAAGACCACGGCCATTGTGGCGGCGGCGGACGAGGTGATTGGCGGTGGCCACCTGCAGGAGTTTCCGCTGGTGGTGTGGCAGACCGGCTCGGGCACGCAGACCAACATGAACATGAACGAGGTGCTGGCCAACCGCGCAAGCGAGTTGCTGGGTGGCCCGCGTGGCGAGGCCCGGTTGGTGCACCCCAATGACGAGGTGAACAAGAGCCAGTCGAGCAACGACGTGTTCCCCACCGCCATGCACCTGGCGGCGGTGGACGCGCTGATGCACCGCCTGCTGCCTGCGCTGCACGGCCTGCGCACCACGCTGGCGGCCAAGGCGAAGGCGTTTGACGGCATCGTGAAGATTGGCCGCACGCACCTGCAGGACGCCACGCCCCTCACGCTGGGCCAGGAGATTTCGGGCTGGGTGGCGCAGCTGCAGCATGGCGAGCAACATGTGCGCGCCGCGCTGCCCCACCTGGGAGAGCTGGCCTTGGGTGGCACAGCGGTGGGCACGGGGCTCAATGCCCCGGCCGGTTATGCGCAGGCCGTGGCCAAGGAGCTGGCCGACCTGACCGGCCTGCCGTTGGTCACCGCCCCCAACAAGTTCGAGGCCCTGGCCAGTTGCGATGCGCTGGTGCATGCCCATGGCGCACTCAAGACCCTGGCGGCCAGCCTGATGAAGATTGCCAACGACGTGCGCTGGCTGGCCAGCGGCCCGCGCAGCGGGCTGGGCGAGATCATCATCCCCGAGAACGAGCCGGGCTCGTCCATCATGCCGGGCAAGGTCAACCCCACGCAGTGCGAGGCGCTGACCATGCTGTGCGCGCAGGTGCTGGGCAACGACGTGGCCATCAACATCGGTGGGGCCTCGGGCAACTTCGAGCTGAACGTGTTCCGCCCGATGGTGATCCACAACTTTCTGCAGAGCGTGCGCTTGCTGGCCGACGGCATGGCCAGCTTCAACGAGCACTGCGCCGTCGGCATCGAGCCGAACCAGGCGCGCATCAACGACCTGGTGGAGCAGTCGCTGATGCTGGTGACCGCGCTCAACCCCCACATCGGCTACGACAAGGCCGCCTTCATCGCCAAGAAGGCGCACAAGGAGGGCACCAGCCTGCGCGCCGCCGCCATCGCGTCGGGCCACGTGACGGGCGAGCAGTTTGACCAGTGGGTCGTGCCTGGGCAGATGGTGGGGCGTTGAGCCTGCGCGGCCTCTGCGGCGAAGGCGGATTTTGTGGCAAAAAATGCCGCTACCGCCCGCTCTGATTGCCTTTTAAGCTATTGAAATAATAGCTATCGTGCCTGGGCCGTCGAAACCTGCTACCCATCAGGTCGCTGGCGGGCCCTCGTGGTTCGGGTCCAGCGCAAAGCCCACGCCATACACCGACCGGATCCAGTCGCTGCCATCTCCACTGGCCGCTTTGAGCTTCTTGCGCAGGTTCTTGATGTGGCTGTCGATGGCGCGTTCGTTCACATCCAGCGTGTCGTCATAGGCCTGGTCCAGCAATTGGGCGCGCGAGAAGATGCGCCCGCGCTGGCGCGCCAGCACTTGCAGCAGGCGGAACTCGCGCCGCGTGAGCCCGAGTGGTGTGCCGTGCAGCGTGGCCTGCCAGTGTGATTCGTCCAGCACCAGCGCCGCCACCGTGGTGGTGGCCGTCGGTGGCTCCTGCGCTGCAGCGCTGCGGCGCAGCACGGCCTTGACGCGGGCCACCACCTCGCGCGGCGAAAACGGCTTGCAGATGTAGTCGTCTGCGCCCAGTTCCAGGCCGATCAGGCGGTCCACCTCTTCCACGCGGGCAGTGAGCATGATGATGGGGTGCTGCGTATGGCGCCGCGCCTGGCGCAATATCTCCAGACCGTCCATGCCGGGCAGCATGATGTCGAGCAGCGTGAGGTCCGGCGGCGCAGCCACGATGCTGGCGAGGGCTGCGCGGCCTTCGGCCTGGTGCTCCACCGTGTAGCCCGCGTGGCGCAGGTAGTCCACCACGATGGCGGCGATGTCGGGTTCGTCTTCGACGACGAGGATGCGGGGGCTCATGGGGCGGTGTTGTCCAGAAGAGGCAAGGTCAGCGTGATGCGCAGGCCGCCCAAAGGGGATGTATCGGCCGTCAGCGTGCCGCCATGCGCGAGCACGATGGCGCGGCAGATCGCCAGGCCCAGGCCCGAGCCGCCGTGGTCGCGGTTGCGCGAGGTCTCGGCGCGGTACAGGCGGTCAAAGATGCGCGGCAGCTCGTGCGCGGGCACGCCGGGCGCGCTGTCGTCGAGCTGCACCTGCACGCGGGGGGCGCCGCCGGGCGTAGTGGCGGGCACTTCGCTGGCGCTGATTTGCAGCAGGCCACCGGCATCCGTGTAGCGCAGGCTGTTCTCCAGCAGGTTCAAGAACACCTGGTGCAGCTGCTGCGCGTCGCCCAGCACCAGGGGCGCAGGCACCTGTGTGGCCAGCGTGTCCAGGCCCGTGGTGTCCACCCCAATGCCCGCCTGCGCCAGGCGCGGACGCATGGAGGCCAGCGCTTCGGCCAGCAGCGACAGCGGGTGCACGGGCACCTGGGCCGAGGGCGCGCTGGTGCCAGCCGCATCCAGGCTGGCGCGCAGGTCGTCCACCAGCTGGATCAGGCGCATCACCTGCCGGTGCAGGCGCAGCGCGGTCTTGTCGTCAAAGGGGCGGATGCCGTCCTGCACGGCCTCGATCTCGGCGCGCATGGCGGCCAGGGGGGTGCGCAGCTCGTGGGCCACGTCGCCCAGCCACTGGCGGCGGCTGGCCTCGATGCTGCTCAGTTGTTCGGCCATGGTGTTGAAGGTGCGAGCCAGCTGGGCCAGTTCGTCGTTGCCGTGCACGGGCACGCGGGTGTGCAGGGCGCCTTGCGCAATGCCGCGTGCGCCGGCGGCCAGAGCCTCGACCGGGCCCAGCCAGCGCCGCGCCAGCCAGCCCGACAGCAGCAGTGCCAGCGCCAGCCCGGCCAGGCCTGTCCAGGCCACAAAACCCAGGTGCTGGGCCAGGAAGGCCTGGTCGGCCTCGCTGCGCACACCCTGGGGCGGCGCCAGCACCAGGTGGCCGATGGTCTTGCCGCCCTCGCCGCGCAGCGCCAGGCGCGCGCCGCCGGGCTGGGGCGCGGTGCCCACCACCAGGCGCTCCTGCGCGTCGAGCAGGCCCAGGCGGGGGTAGATGTCGTCGGTGGGGCGCTGGGATGGCGGCGGGCCGCTCCGGCCCTGGCTGCGCAGGTCGTCGGGCGGTGGGGGCGGAGGGGCCGACTCTGCCTGGCCTGGGGGCGGGCCGGGCCGTAACTCGTATGCACTGCCGGGGTCGCCAGAGGGCGGCGGGCCGGGGCGGCGCGGGCCGCCGCCGGGGTGGCTGAGGCGGCCCCACAAGGTGGACTGGTTGCGCAGGCTGTCCCATCCGCCCGCCTGCGTGTGGTGGGCCTGCAGGCGCTCGGCCAGCCAGTCCATGCGCGCCAGCTCGATCTCGGCCACATACGGCCCCAGGCCCCGCTGCAGGCCCAGGCGCGAGAAGCCCGCAAAAATCAGCAGCAGGGCCACGAGCAGGGCGGCCAGGGCGATGAAGGCTTTGCGGTGCAGGGTCAGGTGGGGCATGGGGCTGGGGTGGCGGTCTGCGATCAGCGGGCAGGTGGCGGGCCGCCCGCGCCGCCGGGGCCACCGGGCCCGCCTGCGGGCATGGCCACCAGGGTGCCGTTCATTGTGCGGCATGTGCCGGCCAGGGTTTTGCCGTCCGGCATGGTCAGCGTGACGGACGCGCCTTCGGCCTTGCCCTTGCAGGCGGCATAGGCCTCGGGCGGTGGTGCGGGCGGGGTGCCGCCACGCTCCGGCTGGGCCCAGGCGGCGACGCTGGTGGCGCCCAGAGCCAGAAGGGCCAGGCGGGCGAGAGAGCTGCGAATCAGGGACATGGGGGTTGCCTTGTGGAAGAGAGGGGTTGGAGTCAGGTCGCGATCGAAATCGTGATGCTGGCCGCGTAGCCGCCGCCGCTGTTGGCCTGCATGGTGGTCATCTCCAGCGTGGTGCCGTCGCTGAAGACGTTGTCGGTGGCGAAGGTGATGGAGGCCAGGTTGCGCACGCTGGCGCTGTAGCCCGCATTGCTGCTGTAAATGCTGCTGAGCAGCGCGGTGGGGAAGGCCAGCTGCGTGGTCTTGACCTTGTTGCGTGCGTTGCTGGCGGCGGTGAGGCTCGGGTACACCTCCAGGTGCATATGGGGCATGCGGCCTGCGTAGCAGCCGGGCACGATGGTGGTGAAGGTGACGGTGCCGCTGGCATCGGTGGCCTGCACGCCGCGCAGGTAGTTGTCGGCGATGTTGTTGGAGGTGTAGACCGAGTAGTTGCCGTCCTGCGTGCAGTGCCACAGGTAGATGGCGTAGCCCGCCAGCGGGGCGCAGCTGGCCTGGGTGTTGGTCAGCGTGATGGTGATGGTGAGCGGCACGCCCCCGACTTGGGTGGATGAGCCGATGGAGCTGCGGATGTCCGAGCGCACGATGCCGCTGAGCGCCAGCACGTTGTAGGTGTTGTTGCTGGCGGTGGAGCCGTCGGCGGGGTAGGGCCCGGCGGTTTCCTCGGGGACCACCGAGCAGGTGGTGGTGGTGCCCGTTCCGGTTCCGGTCCCAGTGCCTGTACCGGTGCCCGTACCGGTACCGGTTCCCGTGCCTGAGGCATCGGTGGTGTCCGTGGCGGCCGTGTCACTGCCCCCGCCGCCACAGCCCCACAGGGTGGCCACACCCAGCGAGCCCAGGGCGCTCAGGGCAAAACGGCGGTTGGCAGAGGCCTGCGCGGCAAGGGCGAGGGGAGCGGGGGGATGGGGGAGGTGGTCCATGGATTTCTCCTGCAAGTGGGAACAGTGGGGGGATGGCCTGCACTGTGCCGCCCGATTGGGGAGAAATCTGGGAGCGGGAGGATGGGGGTGAAATTGCTATCGTATTGATAGCTTCTTGGGCATATCTGTTGCGCGGTAAGCCCTGTTTTTGCTCGAATTTCTGGTTCCTGTGCCGTTCTATGGCGCCGTTGAACAGCGCAGTTCACCAGACCCGGGCCGGGCCACGGCCGCCCTGGGGCGCCCTATGGCGCCGCGCGGGTAGAGGCGTGGCGGCACTGGAACGGGCGGTCGCTGCGCGCGATGTCGTCGCTGCCGCATTGCCACTGGCGGATGTCGGTCTGCTTTTGGCGGGTGCGCAGCAGCGGGGTGTAGACCAGGTGCTTGCCCGCCAGTGCTGCGCCCTCTGGGCCGCCCACGCCCACGCCCTCGGCAATCGTCAGCCGTACCACGCCGCTGGCGGGGTCGATGCTCAGGGCCTGGAAGCCCGCAGGCAGGCGTTCGGTCGGGCCGGACGGCCCCAGGCCGATGGCGGCCGCGCTGGGCGGGAACTTGCCTGTGCTGCGGTAGTGGTTCTCCACCAGCTGCAGTACCACCCGCGCCGCGCCGTCGAGCTGGCGCACGGTATCGCGCTGGGGGTTGGCGGGCTCGCTGCGGGGGCTCCACAGCACCAGCGCCACCACAACAGCCAGGCCCAGCACCGCCATGCCGCCCAGCACCACCAGCCCCTTGAGGAACCAGCCGGGCCCCGGGGCGTTGGCAATCGCCTCGCGGATGGCGGCATCGTCTGCATCGCGCGCGACCACAAAGGTGCCCGTTATGGAGCTGTGCAGTCCGCGTTCACCAAACAGCGCCGTGAGCAGGCGGTGCAGCAAAAACGGCACGGCCAGCGTGAGTCCGAGGGTGAGCGAGTATTTCAGGAAGTGCCTGAGCGCCGAACGTGCCGCGCCCGGCCGCTCTCCCGTGCGGGTGACCACCCGCATGCCCAGCGCCCGCTTGCCGAAAGAGCCTGCGCCCAGCGCATCCATCAGCCCAGGCAGGAACAGCCCCAGGGCGCCCAGCGCCAGCGCGGCGGCCAGCAGGGGACCGGGTGGTACGCCTTCAAGGGCGCTGCTGGCCAGTGCCCAGGCGGTCAGCAGGGCCGCCGGTACAGCCGCCATGGCCAGGCCATCGATCAGCGTGGCCCCCAGGCGTGCGAGCATGCTGGGGAAAACGGTCGCCTGCGCGTGAGCCTTTGGGGCGGAGGACGGCTGCGAATGTGGTCGAAGGCGTGCCTTGTCGGGAGCCGCCCCTGCAGCGCGCGGGCCTGGCCCCTCACCCGCTGCAGCCAGCGGCGCGTTGCAGCTGAAGCAGTGGGTGTACGAGGCCGGGTTCTGCCAGTTGCACTGCAGGCATTGCATGGCGCTGCGGTGGCCGGGGGCCTCAGTGGTGGCTTGCCGCAGGGGCCGTGTGCGACATCAACCGGTCGGTCAGCGCAATGGCCAGGGCACTTAGCAGGAACACGGTGTGGATGATGGTCTGCCACATCAGCACCTTGACGTCGTAGTTGGCCGCGTTGATGAAGGTCTTGAGCAGATGGATGGAGCTGATGCCGATGATGGCGGTGGCCAGCTTGACCTTGAGCACAGAGGCGTTCACGTGGCTCAGCCATTCGGGCTGGTCGGGGTGGTCTTCCAGGTGCAGGCGCGAAACAAAGGTTTCGTAGCCGCCCACAATCACCATGATCAGCAGGTTGGAGATCATGACCACGTCGATCAGGGCCAGCACGACCAGCATGATGATGGTCTCGTTGAGCGCGGTGACCTCGAAATCGCTCTTGTAGCCAATGCTGGAGACCAGGCTCTTGAGCGCCGCCGTGTTGCCAAAGGCGGCTTCGATCAGGTGCACCAGCTCCACCCAGAAGTGGAAGACATACACCGCCTGCGCCAGAATCAGGCCCAGGTACAGAGGGAGCTGTAGCCAGCGGCTGGCAAAAATCAGCGAGGGCAGGGGGCGCATTGGCAAGGGGGAGGCGGAGTTTTTGGGCTGGGACATGGGGATAGTCAGAGGGTCTAGGGTCGCGCGATTTTAGGGGCGTGGAGTGACAGCCCTTTCCCCCAGCGGCTATCCCGGCCCGGTGCAGGGTGTAGATTCTGTAAGCTTCGCGCCAGTCAGTGGCCTGTAAGTGCTGCGCCCGACAGTACCGCCCAATTTCAATTCCATCAAAACCAGGAGACAACACCATGAGTGCGCCCACATCCGCGATCGAATCCGTTTTGGTCGAGAACCGCGTGTTCCCGCCGTCCGATGCGGTCGTCAAGGCCGCCCGCGTGTCGGGCATGGCGGGCTACGACGCACTGTGTGCCGAGGCCGACAAGGACTTCGAAGGCTTCTGGGCCCGCCTGGCGCGTGAGAATGTGAACTGGACCAAGCCCTTCACGCGCACGCTGGACACGTCGAATGCCCCGTTCTTCCAATGGTTTGACGACGGCGAACTGAACGCATCGGCCAACTGCCTGGACCGTCACATCGGCACCCCCACCGAAAACAAGACCGCCATCGTCTTCGAGGCAGACGATGGCACGGTCACCAAGATCACCTACAAGGAACTGCTTGCGCGTGTGAGCCAGTTTGCCAACGCGCTCAAGGCCCACGGCGTGGCCAAGGGCGACCGTGTGCTGATCTACATGCCCATGACCATCGAGGGCGTGATCGCCATGCAGGCCTGCGCGCGCATCGGCGCCACGCACAGCGTGGTGTTCGGCGGCTTCAGCGCCAAGGCGGTGCAGGAGCGCATCATCGACGCGGGCGCGGTGGCCGTGATCACCGCCAACTACCAGATGCGCGGCGGCAAGGAGCTGCCGCTCAAGGCCATCATCGACGAAGCCCTGGCCATGGGGGGCTGCGACACCATCCGCAACGTGTTCGTCTACCAACGCACGGCCACGGCCTGCAACATGGTGGCCGGGCGCGACAAGACCTTTGGCGAGATGCTGGCCGGGCAGAGCACCGAATGCGCCCCCGTGCCCGTGGGCGCCGAGCACCCGTTGTTCATCCTGTACACCAGCGGCTCCACCGGCAAGCCCAAGGGCGTGCAGCACAGCACCGGTGGCTACCTGCTGTGGGCCAAGCTCACCATGGACTGGACCTTCGACCTGCGGGCCGACGACGTGTTCTGGTGCACGGCCGACATCGGCTGGATCACGGGCCACACCTATGTGGCCTACGGGCCGCTGGCGGCTGGCGCCACGCAGATCATCTTTGAAGGCATCCCTACCTTCCCCAACGCCGGTCGCTTCTGGCAGATGATCGAAAAGCACAAATGCACGATCTTCTACACCGCACCCACCGCCATCCGTTCGCTCATCAAGGCGGCCGAGGGTGACGCTGCGGTGCACCCCGCGCGCTCGGACCTGTCGAGCCTGCGCATCCTGGGCAGCGTGGGCGAGCCCATCAACCCCGAAGCCTGGATGTGGTACCACAAGAACGTGGGCGGCGAGCGCTGCCCCATTGTGGACACCTTCTGGCAGACCGAGACCGGCGGCCACGTCATCACCCCGCTGCCCGGCGCCACGCCGCTGGTGCCCGGCAGCTGCACGCTGCCCTTGCCTGGCATCGCCGCCGCCATCGTGGATGAAACCGGCAACGATGTCGCCAACGGCGCGGGTGGCATCCTGGTCATCAAGAAGCCCTGGCCCAGCATGATCCGCACCATCTGGAACGACCCCGAGCGCTTCAAGAAGGCCTACTTCCCCGAAGAGCTCAAGGGCTACTACCTGGCCGGTGATGGCGCCGTGCGCAGTGCCGACCGGGGCTACTTCCGCATCACCGGCCGCATCGACGACGTGCTGAACGTCTCGGGCCACCGCATGGGCACGATGGAGATCGAATCGGCCCTGGTGTCCAAGACTGACCTGGTGGCCGAAGCCGCCGTGGTAGGCCGCCCCGACGACGTGACCGGCGAGGCCATCTGCGCGTTCGTGGTGCTCAAGCGCTCGCGCCCCACCGGCGAAGAAGCCAAGCAGATCGCCAACGAACTGCGCAACTGGGTCGCCAAGGAAATCGGACCGATTGCCAAGCCCAAGGACATCCGCTTTGGCGACAACCTGCCCAAGACCCGCAGCGGCAAGATCATGCGCCGCCTGCTGCGTAGCATCGCGAAGGGCGAAGCGATCACGCAGGACACCTCAACGTTGGAAAACCCCGCAATCCTGGATCAATTGGCCAAGGCCAATTGATCCAGGAGGCGCCGTGCAACGGCGCCAGCGCGCAGCGCTTGCGGGGTTTGTGGACACTCATATCGCGCAGCGATGTGACGTGGCCACAGAACCCTGAAATTCTCGATCAGCTGGCCCAGACCCACTGATTCAGGGAGGCGTCGCGCAGACTGCGCCCGCGATGCCCCCAAAACAAAAGCTGCGTCACATATCCTGTGGCGCGGCTTTTTTGTTGCGGATTTGGGGCGTTGCACCCCAGAGCCGCAGTGGCTTGAACAGTGGCTTACTTCTGCGTCAGCACCCATGCAGCCAGCTTCTTGGCGTCTGCGTCGTTGACCTGCGCATTGGCGGGCATGGGAACGGGGCCCCAAACGCCAGATCCGCCCTTGACGATCTTGGCGGCCAGCTTGTCCACGGCGTCTTTCTGGCCTGCGTACTTGGCTGCCACGTCCTTGTACGACGGGCCCACCAGTTTCTTGTCCACCGCGTGGCAGGCCATGCAGTTCTTCGATGTCGCCAGGGCCATGTCGGCCATTGCGGGGGCCGCAACCGACAGCGTCATGGCAAGAGTGATCAGGGTACGCTTCATGGTGGGAATTCCTGTGGTTGAGTTACAGTGCTTTTAATGGAATTGTAGTGACTTGGGTTGACAGACCCTTGTCCCTCATCAATCAGGCCTGTGATGGCGTTTTCTGGAGATTGCGATGTATCTGCTGGGTCTTTCCCTTCTCATACTGGCACTGAAGTACTTTGAAATCGGCCCCGTGGCGGCCTGGTCCTGGTGGTGGGTGCTGGCGCCCTTCGGTGCCACAGCGCTGTGGTGGGCCTGGGCCGATTCCACGGGCTACACCAAGCGCAAGGCCATGGAAAAAATGGACCAGCGCAAGCAGGACCGTATCAACAAGCACAAGGAAGCCCTGGGCATCCAGCCGCGCAAGCCGCGCTGAACAGCTGGCGCGCCGAATACGGCGCTGGCGTGTGTGGCTATCGACAATAAAAAAACGCCCGGAGCCTTGCTCCTAGGCGTTACATAAAAGTGTTGACGCTCTAATCGGGAGCACTTGATTCGCCCTCTGAGACATCATGTTTCAGAGGGCGTTTTTCTGCCGAAGATTTCTTCAGCGGTTCAGGGGTCGGCAATGGAGCCGGCTTTGCGGTTCGCTTCCCGACCCTCCCTATCGCCGCCCGTGTCAGGGCGGTCGTAATACAGCACTTGCTCTATCGCGATTGGCGCCCGTGCCAATCCCAGGCGCATCGCCGGCGTCTTTTTGTCCTTGCCTACCTTGCAATAGTTGTAATAGACCCGGAAGATTTGCAGAACCCGCGCGAGATTCTCGGGCTTGTAGGCGGAGTAACCATACCAAACCCTTCGTTCGGCGCTCGCAGTAACGATTGAGCGCTCAGCCAGCGACAGCAGGCGGCGCGTCTGCATGAAGAAGCGGTCAATCGCGTGAAGGCTCGCCTTCAAGTACAAGTTCGCAGCGTGCTCTGTGTCGTAATCGCCCATGTCGGTCAGCCAGCACACCTCCTTGACTGGCTCGCTCATGTTTGGAAGTGGGTGCGATAACCACAGGTCGTGGAAGGGACCCACGGCCCGCACTCGCCCCATCTCCTCTTTCATCAACTCACGGAGAAGGTGTGCTTGGGTGAGGGTAGGGAACCTGCGCTTGGCCTCTGCGAGACGCATCTTTGCTTCTTGAACGGCCCGCTCCTTTTCATGGATAGTGGCGTCCTTGAGAATTCTTACGTACCAGGCGTCCGCGCTACGGTCCGTGACGCGCGCTGCGAATGCTCCAAGGAACGCGGCCCGCATGCCACTGTCTTGGTCCAGATAGAACCGAACCTTTTCGGCACCAGCCAACATGCGTGCCAGCGCCTGGAAGTGGCCGTGCATGGTGTACTGCTCCTTGATGAGCATCCCCAGCTGAGGGAGCGCAGTATCCCGGGTGGTCGATTCGGCTACTTCTACGTCCGCCCGCGCCCCGGTTTCGTCATAGTCGTTCGCGATATCTACGCGCAGCTTGGCGTCTTCGCTCCCAGACAACCGGCGTCGATTCCGCTTTGGCGTGGCGGCCGCACGGAGCACCGCGGCTTCGTAATCAGCGCTCAGCCAAACCCTCGCGTAATGGCGATAAGGCTCGTACGTGCCAAGGTCCCCCAGGCGTGAGGCGTCGCGCTCAACCTCAACGGGGTCGAGTGCCGGGTCGAAGTTCAGGTGGAACCCGAAGATGTAGCCGCTGTCGAGGTCCGCACTGCCAATGGCACTAAGCTGGACGTTGCGTCGGTCGCGCCGACTGGACCAATTCACGTTGTGAACCTGGCGGTCCACAGCCAAGTACATCTTGGGCAAGGACATGCCCTCGTAGAGCTTCTTTTCCCTGTCAGCGACAAACGCCTGGCACTGCCGGCCAATGAAATCGATTTTTCCGTAGACCGCCGGCGCCCCGAGCCCTGTTACCTCGCAAATCCGGCGCAACGGCATTTTGTTCACCAGGAGCGCGAAGACGTCCCGGTTTTTGTGTGGCATGCGTTGACGCAGCAAGGGTTTACCTTTCTCTGAGAAGGTTTTCTTGCAGCCGTTGCAACGCCAACGCGCAGTGCCCGACTTGGTTTTGCCGAACCTGGCGTACCGACCAGCTTCAGACACAAGGAAGCCATGGTTGTCACAGGTTTCGTTAGGGCAGCCCGGAGCCTCGGTGTCAAACGAGCTTTGGTTCAGGCGTCGCCGCTCTTCGACGATGGCGGCGTTGCTTCTCAACGGATTCTTGCTGCCGCACAAGGCGCAAACCATCCGAACCCTGTCGGCCTCACCCCCTCGGATGTAGTCCCCCGCGGCCGGGAGAGAGAACTTGGACCGTCTGACGCGGTGCAGCGTTTCAGGGACGCCGAACGCCTCGCAGCTGACGTTCTTGCAGAAGTTGACCTGTACCCCGTCAGCAGGGGCAGGGAACCTGTACCCCGCCGCCGTGAGCTTTGCCATGAAAAAATCCCTCTGAGCAAAACCGCTCAGAGGGAGTCTAAGGAATTATGCCAAAGGCATCAACACTTTTATATAACGCCTAGCCACAAGGGCGATGGGCTTGATGGGCTCCGTAAACGACAACGCCCCGGCACAGGCCAGGGCGCTGCCGGGTGCTTCAAAGAGCTTACTTCGGTGCCAGGCGGATCGCGCCGTCCAGGCGGATCACTTCGCCGTTGAGCATGTCGTTTTCCAGGATGTGCTTGACCAGCTTGGCATAGTCCTGCGGCGTACCCAGGCGGCTGGGGAAGGGCACGCCGGCGGCCAGTGCGTCCTGCACTTCCTGCGGCATGCCAAACAGCATGGGGGTGCCGAAGATGCCGGGGGCAATGGTCATGTTGCGGATGCCGTTGCGCGCCAGGTCGCGGGCGATGGGCAGGGTCATGCCGACCACGCCGCCCTTGGATGCGGCGTAGGCGGCCTGGCCGATCTGGCCGTCGTAGGCGGCGACGCTGGCGGTGGAGATCAGCACGCCGCGCTCGCCGGTGGCTTCGGGCTCGTTCTTGCTCATGGCTTCGGCGGCCAGGCGGATCATGTTGAAGCTGCCGATCAGGTTCACCGTGATGGTCTTGCTGAACACGGCCAGCGCGTGCGCGCCGTTCTTGCCCACGGTCTTCTCGGCCGGGGCGATGCCGGCGCAGTTCACCAGGCCGGCCAGCTTGCCCAGCGACACGGCCTTGGCCACCACGGCCTGGCCGTCGGCCTCGTTGCTCACGTCGCACTTCACGAAGGCGCCGCCGATGTCCTTGGCCACGGCTTCGCCCTTGTCGGCCTGCATGTCGGCAATGACCACGGTGCCGCCCTGGGCGGCCAGCATGCGCGCCGTGCCTTCGCCCAGGCCCGATGCGCCGCCGGTCACGATGAATACCTTGCCCTTGATGTCCATGATGTACTGTCTCCTGAGGTTGACGTTAACGTAAACGTCAATTATGAACGCAAAAAAAGCCCGGATGCTACCGGGCTTTTCTGAGAGTGCTGTGAGCCGGCATGGTCGGCTTGGAGCGGATAACAAAACTCAGCGAAGCGGTTCTGGCTAGGCGCCGCGTCGCAGGCAGTACGGGTAGTACGACAAGACGCGGCAACGACGCCAGAAGAGTTTTGTTAGCCGCTCTTATTGGAAGCCCACGCGGTCCAGCATCTGCTGCACCTTGGTCACGTTGGCGCCCACGGCGCTGATCGGGATGGTCTCGCTCTTGAAGGGCGCGTTGCCGGTCATGGCCTTGAGGGCCGGGTTGTCGATGTTCAGGCCCTTGGCGGCGGGCCACTCGTTGTTGCCGTTGGCAAAGTAGTTCTGCGCTTCGGCGCTGGCCAGGTATTCGAGGAACTTGATGGCGTTGTCGCGGTTCTTGGCGTTCTTGGCCACGGCGCCGCCGGCGATGTTCAGGTGCGTGCCCCAGGATTGCTGGTTGGGGAACACCACACCCACCTTGTTGACCACGGCCACGTCTTCGGGCTTGCCCGAGCGCATCATGCGCGCCAGGTAGTAGCTGTTGGTGACGGCGATATCGCATTCACCCGAGGCCACGGCCTTGATCTGGTCGGTGTCACCGCCCTTGGGCGCGCGGGCCAGGTTGGCCACCATGCCCTTGAGCCAGGCCTCGGCCTTCTGCTCGCCCATGTGCTCGGTCACGGCGCCGAACAGGCTCAGGTTGTAGGGGTGCGAGCCCGAGCGGATGCACAGCTTGCCCTTGTTCTTGGGGTCGCCCAGTTCTTCGTAGGTGTCCACGTCTTCCTTCTGCACCTTGACCTTGTTGTAGACGATCACGCGGGCGCGGGTGGACAGGCCGAACCAGGCAATGCCGCCATCGGCCGCAGGCTTGCTGCGCAGGTTGGCGGGGATGGCGTCGGTCAGCACCTTGGACTGGATGGGCTGGAACAGGCCGTCGACCTCGCCCTTGTACAGGCGGGCTGCGTCCACCAGCAGGATCACGTCGGCGGGGGAGGCGGTGCCCTCGGCCTTCAGGCGCGCGAGGATGCCGGCGTCGTCTGCGTCCACGCGGTTGATCTTGATGCCCGTGGCCTTGGTGAAGCCGGTGTACAGCGCTTCGTCCGTGGAGTAGTGGCGCGCCGAGTACAGGTTCACCACCTGCTCCTGGGCAGATACGGCGCCGGCGGCAGCGGCCAGTGCGCAGGCGGTCAGCAGGGCTTTCACGGTCTTCGACATGGAATGCATCTTTCGAGGTGTAACGACGGTGCGATGATAAAACAAACGCGAATTATTCTTAATAAACCCAAGGGGGAGGGATGGATTTGATGCCGTGCTCCACGGGCGTGGATCCATCCGTGGCAAGTGAAATGGCAGGCCGTCCGACTGCTATAAAATGAGGAGCAACCCGGACAAAAAAAAGCCCGGGGGTAACCGGGCTTTGAATTGGATCCAGGAAACGGGGGTTTCGAGAGGATCCAAGGAGACAACTGGGGGCCCCGAACAGCGTTCCGGGCCATGGGTTGAATTATCAGGGTAATCCCTGCGTTGCGCCTAGAGTCTGCACTCCAGACGCAATGGATGGCTTAGCGCTTGCGGGGAGCAGCGGTCTTGGCGGCGTTGGCAGCGGTGCTGGCTACGGCGTTGAAGTTGGCTTCGGCCACGTCCGACGCTTGCTTGACGGCCTTTTGCACCGATTCAAACGCGTTGTTGGCAGCAGACACGGCGCTCTTCATCACGGCCACGGCGGTTTCGGAACCGGCGGGGGCGTTCTTGGCAGCGCTGTCGACCAGGTTGGTGAAGCTCTTTTGGGCGTCAGCAGCCTGCGATTCGAAAGCCTTGCCGAATTCGGCGGCGGTGCCCGAAGAGATGTCGTACAGGTGACGGCTGTAGGCAGCGGTCTTTTCAGCCAGGGGCTGGAACAGGCCGGCTTGCAGGGCCAGCAGTTCTTGTGCGTCCTTCACGCCCAGGAAAGCCTGGGTGTGGCTGGAAGCTTCCGACAGGGCAGCGCGCGAAGCGGTCACGTTCAGTTCGACCAGCTTTTCGACGCCTTCGAAAGCCTTGGTGGTCAGACCGAACAGGGTTTCGATGTTGGCCTTGTGGGATGCCAGAATTTGTTCAGCGGTCAGCGACATGTCATATCTCCTAAAAATAAGGCCCGGGGGGCCGAGGTGGTTTACAGACAATCTGCGCTGTCGTTGACCTGGTGAGTCATGTTGCAGTGCAGCATGGGTTGAATTTTAGGGACTTGGTGGATGATTGCAAGTGCTTTTTGTTGCGCCGCAGCAATTTAGAGGTGACACCCCAACACCGCCGCCGTTGCCACAATGGCGTCATGCATGCCTATTACGCAGACCAGTTCGTGCTGCCGCTGCCCGAGGGCCACCGTTTTCCCATGGCCAAGTACCGCCTGCTGCGCGATGCGGTGGCCACCCACCTGCCCGGCGTGGCCCTGCAGGTGGCGCCGCCCGCGACCGATGGAGAACTGGCCCTGGCCCATACGCCGGGCTATATCGATGCCATTGCCCACGGCACCCTGCCCGCAGCGGCGCAGCGCGAGATCGGCTTTCCCTGGAGCCCGGCCATGGCCGAGCGCGCGCGCCGCTCGGTGGGCGCCACCATCGCGGCCTGCCGAGTGGCCATGGCGGGTGGCGCGGGCGGGGGCATCGCCGGCAACCTGGCCGGCGGCACGCACCACGCCTATGCCGACAAGGGCAGCGGCTTTTGCGTGTTCAACGACATGGCTGTGGCCGCGCGGCTGATGCAGGACGGGCATGCGCGCGCTGCCTCTGCCATGGGCGCCAACCCGCTGCCACTGCGCGTGGCCGTGATCGACCTCGATGTGCACCAGGGCAATGGCACGGCGCGCATCTTCCAGGGCGACGACTCGGTGTTCACCCTGTCGCTGCACGGCGCGCGCAACTTTCCGTTCCGCAAGGAGGCGGGCGACCTGGACGTGGAGTTGCCCGACGGCTGTGGCGACGATGAATACCTCCATGCGCTGGAGCAGGCGCTCGACACGCTGGACCAGCGCTTTGCGCCCGGCCTGGTGCTGTACCTCGCCGGGGCCGACCCGCATGTGGGCGACCGCCTGGGGCGCCTTCACATCACCCACGACGGGCTGGAGGCGCGCGACCGGCGCGTCTTCGACTGGGCCTGGCAGCGCCGTGTGCCCGTGGCCTTTGCCATGGGAGGCGGTTACGGCACGGACATCGCCGACACCATCAAGGCCCAGCTCGCCACCTGGCGCGTGGCGCAGCAGTACCAGCAGCGCTGGCAGAATTTCTTGCAACCCCTCTCCGTTGGACCATGACGACCATTTCTCCTGCACCACGCCCCGCGCCGCAGGCGCGCAGCAGCTACCGCACCTTCCGCTCCATCAGCACCCGCTGGGCCGACAACGACGTCTACGGCCATGTGAACAACGTCGTGTACTACAGCTGGTTCGACACCGCCGTGAATGCCTACCTGATCGAGCAGGGCGTGCTCGACATCCACACGGGCAACACCATCGGCCTGGTGATCGAGACACAGTGCAACTACTTTGCGCCGCTGGCCTTTCCGCAGGTGGTGGAGGCCGGCATCCGCGTGGCACGGCTGGGCGGATCGAGTGTGCGCTACGAGGTGGGGCTGTTCGCCCACGGCGAGGCCCAAAGCGCCGCTGCCGGGCACTTCATCCACGTGTATGTGGACCGCACGACGCGCCGGCCCGTGCCCGTGCCCGAGCCATTGCGCGAGGTGCTGCAGGCGCTGGTGATGCCAGGGTGAAAGGCCGCGGCGGCACGGGGGCAAACCCTTGCCGGCGTGCGCTGCAATGATCGTTGCGATGGCCTACACTGTGCGGCTTTGCTGCCCGTTGGCTGGCAGCGCTCCCTGGGCCATTCGCTGCGGCCCGCTTCGACAATGATCATCACCAGCCTGCTCGACACCGACCTGTACAAGTTCACGATGATGCAGGTGGTGCTGCACCAATTCCCCGGGGCGCAGGTCGAGTACCGATTCAAGTGCCGCAACCCCGGCGTGCAACTGGCGCCCTACGCCAACGAGATCCGCGACGAGATCCGCTCGCTGTGCAGCCTGCAGTTCCAGGACGCCGAGCTGGCCTATCTGCGCTCCATGCGCTTCATCAAGAGCGACTTCGTCGACTTTCTCGGGCTGTTCCGCCTGAACGAGAAGTACATCACCATCACGCCGCAGCACAACGGCGAGATCGAGATCACCATCCGCGGGCCCTGGCTGCACACCATCCTATTCGAGATCCCGGTGCTGGCCATCGTCAACGAGGTGTACTTCCGCAACACGCAGAAGGTGCCCAATTTTCCCGAAGGCCGCCGCCGGCTGGACACCAAGATCGCCCAGTTGCAGGCCGATGGCCTGTCCGAGCTCAAGATCGCCGATTACGGCACGCGCCGGCGCTTTTCGCGCGCCTGGCACGAGGAAGTGCTGCGCGTGCTGTGCGCGCGCCTGGGCACGGGCGACCGCCGGCCCGGCGCGCCGGTGGGCCCCGGCCAGTTCGCCGGCACCAGCAATGTGCTGTATGCGATGAAGCTCGGTGTGACGCCGCTGGGCACCATGGCGCACGAGTACCTGCAGGCCTGCCAGGCGCTGGGCCCGCGCCTGCGCGACAGCCAGGTCTTCGGCTTCGAGATGTGGGCCAAGGAGTACCGGGGCGACCTGGGCATCGCGCTGTCCGACGTGTACGGCATGAGCGCCTTTCTGCGCGACTTCGACCTGTATTTCTGCAAGCTGTTCGACGGGGCGCGCCACGACAGCGGCGACCCGTTTGCCTGGGGCGAGCGCCTGCTGGACCACTACCGCAAGAACCGCGTGGACCCGCTGACCAAGACGCTGATCTTCAGCGACGCGCTCACGGTGCCGCGCACCATCGAGCTGTACCAGCAGTTCCGTGGCCGCTGCCAGCTGGCCTTCGGCATCGGCACCAACCTGACCAACGACCTGGGCAGCCCGCCCGAGCACGAGCCGCTGCAGGTGGTGATCAAGATGACGCAGTGCAACGGCCAGCCCGTGGCCAAGCTGTCGGACACGCCCGGCAAGGGCATGTGCGACGACGAGAAGTACCTGGCCTACCTGCGCCAGGTGTTCGAGATACCCGCCTCGGCCTGATCGATCGCCATTGCGCCTGCAGCGCACCCCCGTTTCGAGTAATGGAGACATGCATATGAAGATTTCACGCTGGCTGGCCCTCCCGGGCCTTGCGGCGCTGCCGGGCCTTGCCATGGCGGCGGACATCGATGGCAGCAGCCTGTCGGTGCTGTGGGGGGTGCCGTTTGCGGGACTGCTCTTGTCCATCGCCCTCATGCCCCTGCTGGCACCGGGCTTCTGGCACCACCATTTCGGCAAGGTGGCGGCCGTCTGGGGCCTGGCCTTTCTGGCGCCGTTTGCGGTGACTTTCGGTGCCCCGGCCGCAGGCATCAGCCTGGTGCATGCGCTGGTGGCCGAGTACATCCCCTTCGTGATCCTGCTCACGGCGCTGTACACGGTGTCCGGCGGCATCTACATCCGCGGCAACCTGCATGGCAGCCCGGGGCTGAACACGGCCATTTTGGCCATCGGCGCGGTGCTGGCCAGCTTCATGGGCACCACGGGTGCCTCGATGCTGCTGATCCGCCCGCTGATCCGCGCCAACGACAACCGCAAGCACGTGGCGCATGTGGTGGTGTTCTTCATCTTCATCGTCTCCAACGCCGGGGGCTCGCTCACCCCGCTGGGCGACCCGCCGCTGTTCCTGGGCTTCCTCAAGGGCGTGGATTTCTTCTGGACGGTGCGCCAGATCTTCCCTGAAACCCTGTTCCTGGTGGGCGCGCTGCTGGCCATCTTCTACGCGCTCGACTCCTGGTTCTACCACCGGCGCGAAGAGCTGCTGCCGGCCGACCCCACGCCCGACAGCCGGGCCATCGGTTTCGACGGCAAGTTCAACTTCGCCCTGCTCGGTGTGGTGGTGGGCCTGGTGCTGGTCAGCGGGTTCTGGAAGTCGCCGGTGGCCTGGACCATCGCCGGTGCCGAGGTCGGCCTGCCGGGCCTGGTGCGCGATGTCGGGCTGATCATTGTGGCGCTGGTGTCGTTCAAGCTGACCCCCGCCCAGGTGCACGAGGACAACCAGTTCGGCTGGGGCCCGATGCAGGAGGTGGCCAAGCTGTTCGCGGGCATCTTCCTGACCATCATCCCGGTGATCGCCATGCTCAAGGCCGGCACCAGCGGCCCGTTCGGCGCCGTGGTTTCGGCCGTGACGCGCCCCGACGGTTCGCCCGACCCGGCCATGTACTTCTGGGCCACCGGGATGCTCAGCTCCTTCCTGGACAACGCGCCGACCTACCTGGTGTTCTTCAACACCGCCGGGGGCGATCCGGCCGTGCTCATGACCACGCTGGCCCCCACGCTGGCCGCCATCTCGGCGGGCGCGGTGTTCATGGGCGCCAACACCTACATCGGCAATGCGCCCAACATGATGGTCAAGGCGATTGCCGAAGACCGGGGCGTGAAGATGCCCAGCTTCTTCGGCTACATGCTGTGGTCGGGCGGCATCCTGGTGCCGCTGTTCATTGTGATGACCTTCATCTGGTTCCGCTGATCTGGAGATCGAACTTTCATGAGCAAGCCCCGCATCCTGGTCGCCCGCGCGATCTTCCCCGACATCGTCGAGCGCCTGCGCCAGCACTTCGAGGTGCAGGACAACCCCGAGGACGTGATCTGGACCCCGGCCGAGCTGGCCGAGCGCCTGGCCGACAAGGACGGCGCCTTCACCACCGGCAGCCAGCGCATCGATGCGGGGCTGCTGGCCGCCACCCCGCGCCTGCGCATCGTGGCCAACATGGCCGTGGGCTACAACAACTTCGACGTGGACGCCATGGCGGCCGCGGGCGTGCAGGGCACCAACACGCCCGACGTGCTGACCGAGACCACGGCCGACTTCGGCTTTGCGCTCTTGATGGCCACCGCGCGCCGCATGACCGAGAGCGAGCACTACCTGCGCGCCGGACAGTGGACCAAGTGGAGCTACGACATGTTCTCGGGCTCGGACATCCATGGCAGCACGCTCGGCATCATCGGCATGGGGCGCATCGGCCAGGGCATTGCACGCAGGGGTGCCCACGGCTTCGGCATGAACGTGGTCTACCACAACCGCTCGCGCCTGTCGGGCGCGCTGGAGGCCGAATGCAAGGCCCGCTACGTGGGCAAGGACGAGCTGCTGCGCACGGCCGACCATGTGGTGCTGGTGGTGCCCTACACGCCGGCATCGCACCACACCATCGGCGCGGCAGAACTCGCGCTGATGAAGCCCACGGCCACGCTGATCAACATTGCGCGCGGCGGTATCGTGGACGACGCTGCCCTGGCCGTGGCGCTGCGCGAGCAGCGCATCGCGGCGGCGGGCCTGGACGTCTTCGAGGGCGAGCCCAGCGTGCACCCGGACCTGCTCACCGTGCCCAACGTGGTGCTCACCCCGCACATCGCCAGCGCCACCGTGCCCACGCGCCGCGCCATGGCCAACCTGGCGGCCGACAACCTGATCGCCTTCTTCGAGACCGGGGCACCGCTGACCCCTGTCAACACCCCCGTGCCACGCGCACGCTGATCCGTTTTTGCATTCACAATAGCCGCCTGCCATCGCGCACCGCATCGGTGCGCAACCTCTTAGCCAGGCTTCTTTTTTGACTACCGACACCCTCATCCTGCTGGCCGCGCTGGCCCTTGTCCTGTTGCTGCTGGTGCTCGTGCTGCTGCGCCGCCCGCGCGTCGATCTACCGCCCGAACTGGCGGCCCGCCTGCAGGCGCTGGAGCAGACGGCCCAGGCCACGCAACTGGCGGTGGCGCGCAACGACGGGGCCATGGAGGCCCTGGCCCAGCAGATGCGCGGCTTCACCCAGACCACCCAGGCCACGCTCGAAACCGTGCGCCACGCCGTGGACGAGCGCCTGGCCCAGGCCGTGACCGAGTCGCGCAACGGCCGGGCCGAGCTGCTGGCCGCGTTCGGCGTGTTCGAGGGGCAATTGGCCAAGCGCTTCGACGGGCTGCAGCAGTCCGTGGCGGGCCGGCTGGAGGAAAGCAGCAAGGCCCTGCTGGCCCACCTGGCGCAGGGCCAGGCCGATTCGGCCGTGGCGCGCAAGGAACTGTCGGACACGCTCACGGGTTTTCGCACCGAGCTCACCACCACCACGGCCGGGCTGGCGGCCGAAAGCGTCAAGTCGCGCGAAGCCATGGCCGAGAGCGCTGTGCTGTTCGAAAAGCGCATCCAGGAGCGCTTCGAGGCGCTGACCCAGGCCACGCGCACCACGCTCGACTCGCTCAAGGGCGACATCCAGAGCCAGCTGGGCACCATGTCCGGCGCGCTCAAGGACCAGCTCGAAGCCAATGGCAACCAGATCCGCCACCAGTTCTCGGTGCTGCAGGATGCCGTATCGCAGCAGCTCACCGGCATGCTGCAGGGCAGCCAGACCAACGCAGAGCAGTTGCGCAACGCGCTCAACGAGCGCCTGGCCGCCATCCAGGCCGACAACTCCACCAAGCTCGAAGAGATGCGCCGCACGGTGGACGAAAAGCTGCACGCCACGCTGGAGCAGCGCCTGGGCGAGTCCTTCAAGCTGGTGAGCGACCGCCTGGAGCAGGTGCACAAGGGCCTGGGCGAAATGCAGACCCTGGCCGGCAGCGTGGGGGACCTGAAGCGCGTGATGACCAACGTGAAGTCGCGCGGCACCTGGGGCGAAATGCAGCTCGGGGCCATCATCGAGAACGTGCTCACGCCCGACCAGTTCGCGCGCAACGTGAAGACCGTGCCGGGCAGCGATGACCTAGTGGAATTCGCCATCCGCCTGCCGGGCAAGAGCGACGAGCACCCCGTGTGGCTGCCCATCGACTCCAAGTACCCGGTGGAGCAGTACCAGCGCCTGATGGATGCGCAGGACGCGGCGGACAAGGGGCTCATCGCCTCGGCCGGCAACGCCTTCGAGGCCTCGATCAAGCTCGAAGGCAAGAAGATCTTTGCCAAGTACGTCTCGCCTCCGCACACCACCGATTTCGCCGTGCTCTACCTGCCCACCGAGGGCCTGTTCGCCGAGGTGATCCGCCGCCCCGGCCTGGTGGAGGCGCTGCAGAACGACTGCCGCGTGATGATCACCGGCCCGGCCAACCTGGCGGCCATGCTCAACAGCCTGCAGATGGGCTTCAAGACCCTGGCCATCGAAAAGCGCTCGTCCGAGGTCTGGAGCCTGCTGGGCATGGTCAAGACCGAGTTCGCCAAGTTCGGCGATGTGGTCGAGGCGACCAAGAAATCCATCGACTCCGCCGCCAAGCGCTTTGAAGAAGTGGGTGTGCGCACCCGTGCCATCCAGAAGCGCCTGCGCGATGTGCAGGACCTGCCCGCACCCGATGTGGCTGGCGCCGTGCCCAAGCTGCGACCGCCGATGTCGGCGGCGGACGCCCAGGACGATCTGCTGTGAACGCGGCGCTGGCCCGCCTGATCGCCGGCCAGATCTGCATCCATGCCTGCATGGCGGGCATGCGCCTGGCCGCCCCCCTGCTGGCCCTGCGCGAGGGCTACAGCGCCGCCGCCGTGGGCGTGCTGCTGGCGCTGTTCGCGCTCACGCAGGTGTTCCTGGCCCTGCCGGCCGGGCGCTACGCCGACCGCCATGGCCTGAAGCGCCCGGTGGGCTATGCCGTGGCCGTGGCCACTGCGGGCTCTGCGGCTGCGCTGGTGTTCCCGGTGTTCCCCGTGCTGTGCCTGGCGGCGCTGGCCACCGGGGGGCCACGGGCGCAGCCACGATTGCACTGCAGCGCCATGTGGGGCGCGCGGCGCACGATGCCACGGCGCTCAAGCAGGTGTTCAGCTGGCTGGCCATCGGGCCGGCGGTGTCCAACTTCATCGGGCCGTTCTGCGCCGGGCTCATGATCGACCATGCCGGCGTCATCGCTGGCGACACCCAGGGCTACCGCGCTGCGTTCGCGCTCATGGCGCTGCTGCCGCTGGCCACCTGGTTCTGGGTGCGCGACACGGTGGAGCTGCCCCCGGTGATCGCCGCAGCCGGCGGACCGCCCCAGCGCGCCTGGGACCTGATGAACGAGCCGCCGTTCCGGCGCCTGCTCATCGTCAACTGGATACTGTCTTCGTGCTGGGATGTGCACACCTTCGTGGTGCCGCTGATCGGGCACGAGCGCGGCCTGTCGGCATCGGTCATCGGCTCCATCCTGGGGGCATTCGCGATTGCCGCCGCCGCCATCCGCGTGCTGATGCCCCTGGTGGCCGAGCACCTGCGCGAGCGCGTGGTGGTGGCCGTGGCCATGGTCGCCACGGCGGCGCTGTTCGCGGTGTACCCGGTGATGCCCACCGCGCTCACCATGGGCGTGTGTTCGGTGCTGCTGGGCTTTGCACTCGGTTCGGTGCAGCCCATGGTGATGAGCCTGCTGCACCAGATCACCCCCTCGCACCGCCATGGCGAGGCACTGGGCCTGCGCCTGATGGCCATCAATGCATCGAGCGTGCTCATGCCCATGCTGTTCGGCACCGCCGGTGCCGTGATCGGCGTGGGCGGGGTGTTCTGGGTGGTGGGTGCCGCCGTGGGGGCCGGGGCACGCCTGGCCTGGAACATGGGCAAGCCGCAGGCCGTGCATTGATGGCGGCTGTTTTGTAAAAAAACGCCGGTGCTGCTGAAATCGGAGTAGATTTCGGTAGCGTCTGCTCACATCGTTTGCAAAAAGCTGCATGGCCGGCCCGGCCTTCGGGTGGTGGCCGGCCGGGTGAACTGCGGCTTTGCCGGGGCAAGACGCCCAACCCACATGAGGAGACTTCCCATGGGTGTTTTTCGTCTTGCCCGCTGCGGCGCATGGCCGCTGGCCTTTTCATCCCTGCTCTGGCTGGCGCCCCTGGGTGCGGCGCAGGCCGATGCGCTGATTGACCAGGCGCAGACTCTGGTGCAGCGCGGCGCAGCACGCGAGGCCTTCGACCTGCTCGATGCGCAGGAGGCAGCCCGCGCGGGCGACCCGGCCTTCGATGCCGCCATGGGCAATGCCGCCCATGCCGCAGGGCAGTACAGCCGTGCCGTGATGGCCTGGGAGCGCGTGGTGGCAGTGCAGCCGGACAACATGGCCGCGCAGGTGGCGCTGGCCCGTGCGCTGTACGCCGTGGGCGACCAGCGTGGCGTGCTCGCCTTGTCCGACCTGGCCCGGGCACAGGGCATTCCGGTGGATGCGGCCCTCAGCATCGACCAGTTCCTGGTCTCCTACGACCGGGCTGCGAGCGAGGGCGGCTCCAGCCTCAAGGGCTATGCCGAACTGGCGCTGGGCCACGACTCCAATGTGAACGCCGGACCGGCATCGATGCTGCTGCCATCGCCCGTGCCGGGCACGCCGGCCTGGACGCTGGCGCCCTCGGCCCTGGCGCGGTCGGCCGATTTCCTGGCGGCGCTGGTGGCGGTGCGTGGGCGCTACGTGATGGACGCGCGCTGGTCGCTGGTTGGCGCGGCGGTGGGCACGCCGCGCCGCAACGAGGGTGGCGCCGGCGCATTCGATGCCGACCAGTTCGACGCCAGCGCCGGCGTGTCCTGGCGCTCGGAGCGCCACGAGTTCATCGTGCAGGGGCAGGGCGCCTACTATGCGCTCGATGGCACGCGGCTGCGCAGCATCGGCGGGCTGCTGGGCGAGTGGATCTACCGGCTCGACGGTTTTCGCCAATGGGGCAGCTTTGTGCAGTCGGCGCGCCTGCACTACCCCACGCAGCCGCTGCGCGACGTGCAGCGCACGGTGCTGGGCACCTCGTATGCCCATGTGTTCCGCGACGGCAGCTTGGCCTACGCGGGCGTGCACGGCGGGCGCGAAGAGCCCGATGCAGCCGGTGTGGACTACCTCGGCCACCGGCTGGTCGGTGTGCGTGCCGGTGGACAGCTGGCGCTGGCACGCAACTGGGCACTGTTCGCCAACCTGGACTGGGAGCGGCGCCGCTATGGCGCGACCGACCCGTTCTTTGCCGTGGTGCGGCGCGACCGGCAGGTGAATGCCTCGCTGGGGGTGTCATGGGTTCCCGCCACGGCCTGGCGCATCACGCCGCAGTGGACCGGCACGCACAACGATTCCACCCTGCCAGTCTCCGAATACCGGCGGCGCATCTGGTCCGTCACCATTCGGCGCGAGTTTTGACCACAGAAGAGGCGCAGCCATGAAAACCGAACCTCGCCTGTCCCGCATCGCGCTGCTCATGGCCATGGTGGCCGCATGGCCGGCGTCGGGCCTAGCCGCCGCCGGCCTGGTGCAATTTGCCACCGGCGAGGTCAGCCTGCGCCGGGGCGATGCCACCAGCGGCGTGGCCAAGGGCGCCGAAGTGGAGACGGGCGATGTGCTCCTCACCGGCAGTGCCGGGCGGGCCCAGATCCGCTTCACCGACGGTGGCCTGGTGGCGCTGTACCCGGGCTCGCAGTTCACCGTGACCCGCTACTCCGACAGCGGCGATGTGGCACAGGACGCCTTTGCGGTGACCTTGCTGCGCGGCGGCATGCGTGCGATCACGGGCCTGATCGGCAAGCGCAACCCGGGCAGCTACAAGGTCATCACGCCCACGGCGGTGGTGGGCATCCGGGGTTCGGCCTTCCTGGTGGGCTTCAATGCGCAGGGCCAGCTCACGGTGGCCGGCGAGCAGGACGAGATCGAGGTCTGTACCGAGGCGGGCTGTGTCGGGGTGAAGGCCGGCGAATCGGTGCTGGTGCTGTCCAGCCAGACGCTGCCGGTGTACACGAACACGCGCGCACTGCTGCCCTTGCCCGCGCTGCCCCTGCCGCAGATGGCGGGCGATCAGTTGGGCGGCGATGGCCACCGCACCAGCGTGTTCGTGATTCCGCCGCCACCACCACCACCTGCACCACCACCGGTGCATGTGCCGCCTCCGCCGCCGGTGGTGGACCCGGTCGCGCCCGTGCCGCCGCCACCTCCACCACCGCCTCCGCCGCCAGCACCGGTTCCGGTACCCCCGCCGCCGCCCCCACCCCCAGCCCCGCCACCGGGTCCGGTGCTCCCGCCGATACCTGCTCCGGGTCCTGCGCCGGTACCGGTGCCGCCACCGGAGGTCGTGCCTCCACCGCCGCCCAGCACCGGCACGGTCACGGGCACCACGCCCGGCGCCACGACAACGCCGCCCCGGCCGCCGCCGACCACGCCCATCTTCGTGCTGCCGCCAGGGGTGATCCTGCTGCCCCCGCCACCGCCACCGATACGCTGATTGCGGATCGGCAGGGCATGCAGCGCCGCTGCCCGTGGGCGCGCAGCGACTTCAGATCTTGTAGAACGCCTTGATCAGGTCCCAGGCTTCCTGGGGGTCATCGGTGTAGTGAAAAAGCTTGAGGTCCTGTGGCGAGATCGTGCCCTCTTCGACCAGCACGTCGAAGTTGACCAGGCGCTTCCAGTAGTCGGTGCCGAAGAGCACGATGGGCACGGGCTTGGCCTTGCCGGTCTGCACCAGGGTCAGCACCTCGAACAGCTCGTCCAGCGTGCCGAAGCCGCCTGGGAAGGCCACCAGCGCCTTGGCACGCATCATGAAGTGCATCTTGCGCAGCGCGAAGTAATGGAACTTGTAGCACAGCGAGGGCGAGATGAAGCGGTTGCCGCTCTGCTCGTGGGGCAGGGCGATGTTCAGGCCCACGTTGAGCGCACCCACATCGTGGGCGCCGCGGTTGGCGGCTTCCATGATACCGGGGCCACCTCCGGTGCACACGTAGATGCGGTCGGCCGGCGCATTGCGCTCGCTGTGCTCGGCCACCAGGCGGGCGAACTGGCGCGCCAGGTCGTAGTAGCGCGCATTGCGCACGGCCTGCCGCGCCTTGGCAATGACCGCCTCGTCACCACCGGCCTCGGCCGCAGCCAACTGCTCGGCAGCTTCGTCGGGGGCAACGAAGCGGGCGCTGCCATAGACCACCACGGTGCTCTCGATGCCCTGCGCGGCCTGGCCAAGGTCGGGCTTGAGCATTTCCAGCTGGAAGCGGATGCCACGGGTCTCGCGGCGGAACAGGAATTCAGGGTCGGCGAACGCGAGGCGGTAGGCATCGGCGTGCAGGGGGTTGCCGCTGGCGGCGTGGTTTTGCAACTCCGCCCAGGCATCGGCCAGGCGGCTTTCATTGAGTTGGGTATTTGCTTCCATAGGCCCCATTGTGGCGCGGATTCATGACCGCAGCACCTGCCGGGGTGCCGCTGTCAGCCCAGTGCCAGCAGCCGGTCGATGCGTGGTCGCGGCAGGCCCTGCAGGCTTGGCGAGAGTGTCGCGAGCAGCGGGTAGTTGGGCTCTGCGGTCTGCGCGGTGAAGCGGTCGGCAAAGCGCTGCGCGGCCGGCGCCCCCTGGGCCGCTGCGGACCGATCGAGCGCTTGGCTGGCTGCGGCGAGGCTGCGCTCGATCAGGCTGCGGCTGTGCTGGCTCTGCTGCTCGGCGCGCAGGATCTGGGGAAGGGCCTGGCGCAGGCCCTCGGGCGTATCGAGTTGCCAGCGCTCGGGGGCCAGCAAGGGGGTCTCGGGTTCGGTACGGGCACGCACGAACTGGCCGGTCGCGAAGCGCTTGCCCTCGCCCTTGACGGTGAGTTGGTCGCGCACGCGGGGCCACTCGGTTTCGGCCACGCTGAAGTCGATGTCGCCCTGGGCGCTGGGGTGCGCACGGATGCCAGCCGGGGCCAGCGCCTGGTCCAGGCGCCGGGCCTGGGCCTCGGGGGCCAGGTTCGGGTCCAGGCGCACGCTCATGGCCTGGCGCTGCGTGCCGGTGAGCGAGAGCGCCACGGTTTCCGCACTGGCCGATGCCAGGGTGCGGGCGTCCAGGCCGCGCAGGCGAAAGCGCTGCCGGGCTGGTGCCTCGGGGCTGTAGGCGAGCTGGCTGTCCAGGCGGTAGCCGCTGCGCTCGGCGCGCGCGTCCCACAGCTGTGCCAGGCGCCGCTGCGCGCCATCGAGCGCGCTGGGGCTGGATGCGCTGCCCGTGAGCTGGCGGCTGATCTGCCCCTTCAGGTTTTGCAGTTGGCCCGACAGCTCACCCAGGAAGGACAGGGCCTGCTGGGCGCTCGCCACGTTCTGGTTGAACTCGGGCGAGACCACTCCCACGCCCGGGCGCGGCAGGGTGAACAGGGCCGCCGGCGGCGTGGCGGGTGTGGACCCGGCTGCGACGGCCTCGGGGCGCTGGGCCGCGCCGGCCGCGCCCACCCGGGACGACAGGGCCGTGCTGCGATCGGAGGCGGAAAGCGGTGTGAGCTGCATCAGATCAGGTCGAACAGCGACAGCCCGCTGACCTTGCTGTAGGACTTCTGCGTGGCCTGCAGCGCCGTGCTGTAGGCGCTCAGGCGCGTGGCGGCCTCGCCGTAGTCGAGCTGGCCCAGTGTGATCATGGACTGCTGATTGGCCACGCTGACGCTGCCGTGGTTGCTGTCGAGCGTGTCCAGGATGTTCTGCGCCCCGCCCAGGCCTGCGATCTTGCCGTTGACGCTGCTCAGGGTGTCGTCCAGGCTTTGCAGGGTGGCCGTGACGACCGCGCGGGTGGCGGGGTCGTTCGCACTCACGCCCGGCACGCTCAGGGTGTTGACGGCGCTTTCCAGCTGGTTGAGCAGGTCGTCCATCTCGTCCAGGCTCACATTGGCCGCCTGGGTGATGCCTTCGCCCACCACCACTGCCTGCCGGGCCGTGTTGCCCGTGAACTGGTAGCGCGGCGATGTGCCGGCGCCGTTGTCGGTGATCGTCGGCGCATTCGTGAGCGTGCCCGAGAACAGTGAGCGGCCTTCCTGGTCCTGGGTATTGGCGGTGTAGAACAGGCTGTCGCGCAGGGCGGCCAGCGAACTGGACATGGCCTGCAGGTCCTCCGAGGCATTGGCGCCGTCGGCGGCCCAGACCACCAGATCGCGCGCGTCCAGCATGTCCTTGACCGTGCTGCCGAGCGTGGTTTCGTTCTGCGTGAGGCGCGTCTTGAGGGCCGCGATGTTGTCGCGGTACTGCGTGAGCGTGGCCTCTTCGCGCACCATGCGCGACAGGCGCACATTCGCCACCGGATTGTCCGATGGCAGCAGGTAGCGCTGGCCCGAGGCCATCTGCTTCATCACATGTTCCAGGCGCGCATTGGCGTTCTGCAAGGCCTGGTTCATCGTGGCGTGGTACTGGGTGCTCGAAATGCGCATGCCGATTCCTTGGTGCCTGCTCAGAGCATGGCCAGCGTGCTGTCGAACAGCTCGTTGGACACGGCGATGACCTTCATGTTGGCCTGGTACATCTGCTGGTACTGCACGAGGTTGATGGCTTCCTCGTCCTCGTTGACGCCGCTGGTGGATTTCCAGTTGCTTTCGGCATAGACACGCACGGTCTCGGCCACCGACAGGGCGGTGCTGTTTTGCTGGCTGCTCGTGCCCAGGCGGCTCACCAGCTGGGTATAGACGTCGCCGAGCAGCACCGTGCCCAGGGAGGTGATGGTGGCCGGCTGCTTCTTGAGGTTGATGGCCTCGATCAGCTTGTCGCTGTTGCCCTGCAGGCCGGGGTTGGACGAAAAGCCCAGGTCCTGCTGCGTGATCGCGGGGTTGAGCGTGAGCATGGCGTTGGAGCTCGAAGCGTCGTACACGAACAGGGCCTTGCCGTTCACGGGCGTGGCCGCCGTGCTGTTCATGGCGTAGCCGCTCTCGAACACGGCGTTGTACTGGGTCGCCACCTCGCGCGCCAGGTCGGAGATGGCGGCGCGCATGGGTTGCAGCGCCTGGCCCTCGAAATCGTTGAGGCCGCCGAGCTCGCCGCCCAGGTTGTCGTTGCGCACCCGAAAGCTCTCCTTGGCGAAACCCACCTTGAGGCTTTGCGTGCCGCTGGCGTCGGTCTCGACTTCCAGCGTGCCCGCGATGGCGCCGGCCACCAGCGGCTGGCCGCTGCGCAGCGCGAGGTCGCGCGTTCCGTCGGGCTGGCTCACCACCTGCAGGCCGACCAGGGCGGACAGGGCATCGATCTTGTTGTCGCGCTCGTCCATCAGGCCCGAGGGGCTGGCGCCGGTGGCCGATGCGGCCGAGATCTTCTGGTTCAGCGCGGCGATGTCGGCGGCCAGTGCGTTCACCTGGGTGACCGTGGCCGTGCGCTGCTGGTTCACGGCGCTGCGCTGGCCTGCCAGCACCTGGTTCAGGTTGTTGAAGCGCTTGGCCAGAGCGTCGGCAGCGCTGATGACCTGCTGGCGCAGCGGGCTCGATGTGGGCTCCACGCTGGCGGCATTGAGCGCGCTGTAGAAGCCATCCAGCGCGGCGTTGATGCTGGCGCTGTCGTCCCCCATCACCTGTTCGAGCTGGGTCAGGTAGGGCTGGGTGGCGGCATGCTGGCCCTTGTTGGTAGCGGCCTGCCACATCTGCAGGCTCTTGTAGTCGTCGCTGAAGCGGATCAGCGCGGGCGTGTTCACGCCGTCGCCGGCCGCGAACGGGCCCGAGCGCGCGCTCTGGGCCGAGGTCAGCACCACGCCCTGGCGGGTGTAGCCCACCGTCATGACATTGGCCACGTTCTGGCTGGTGACCGTGAGCGCGGTGCGCGCGGCGAGTGCGCCCGACAGCGCGTTGGTGAGCATGCTCATGAAAACAATCCCTGGAGAGTCTTAGGATCTAAGGGCGACCGGCGGCGGCGAAACATTAAGCGCTGCCGGTGCGGTGGGGGCGGAAGGCGGCAGCAGCTGCAGCAGCAGGGTGTTGGCGATGCCGATTGCGCGCTGGCTGGCGAGCTGGTCGGCCACCAGGGTGTCGGCGTAGTCGAGCATGTCGTTGCGCTGCGGCTGGAACAGGCCGTCCTCGCCCGCGATCTCGCTGGCGCTCTTGCGCATCTGCTGCAGCATCTGCGAGATGAACAGGCCCTCGAAGCGCACGGCGGCCTGCTCGGCCCGGGCGCGGTACTGCGCGTCTGCGGCGGGCGCGATGGTGTCGACCGGGGCTGGCCCCGGCAGCGGCGAGAGTCGCAAGTCGGTACGTTCCATGTCAGATCACCACCAGTTCGCCGTTGATCGCCCCCGCCTGGTCCAGCGCCTGCAGGATGGCCATGATGTCGTCCGGCGTCGCGCCGGTGCTGTTGATCGTGTCGATGATGGTCTGCAGCTTGGCGCTGGGAGGCCAGCGGAACATGCGGCCGTTGCCCTGCTCCACCTGCACGCGCGACTGCGGCGTCACCATGGTCTCGCCGCGGCCCAGCGAGTTCGGCTGGCTGACCTGCGGCGACTCGCTGATCACCACCTTGAGGCTGCCGTGCGAGACGGCGGCCGGACGCACCGTGACACCCTGGGAGATGACCACGGTGCCGGTCTTGGAGTTGAAGATCACCTTGGGCACCTCTTCGCCCACGTCGATGCTCAGGGCCTGCAGGCGGGCCACGAAGGCCACGCGCTGGGTGGGGTTGGCGGGGGCCTGCACCTCGACGCTGGTGGCGTCGGTGGTCGTGGCGATGGCGCCGAAGCGCCGGTTGATGGTGTCCACGATGTTGGTCGCGGTCTGGAAATTGGGGCGGCGCAGGCTCAGGCGCACGGTGGGGCGGGTGTCGAAGTCGGTCTCGATCTCGCGCTCGATGGTGGCGCCGTTCGGGATGCGACCGGCCGTGGGCGTGTTCACCGTGACGCTGGAGCCGCTGGCCCCCTGGGCGCTGAGGCCGCCGACGACCACATTGCCCTGGGCCAGCGCATAGGTGTCGCCATTGGCCGCGCGCAGCGGCGCCAGCAGCAGCACGCCGCCGCGCAGGCTCTTGGCGTCGCCCAGCGAGGACACGGTCACGTCGATGGTCTGGCCCTTGCGGTAGCCGGGCGGAAAGACGGCGCTGACCATCACCGTGGCGACGTTCTTGGTCTTGGCGGCGTTGCTGCCCTCGGGCAGCTTGACGTCGAACTGCTTGAGCATGTTGGTCACGGACTGGCCCGCCGAGCGCACCTGGGTGCTGTCGCCCGAGCCTGCCAGCCCGACGACGATGCCGTAGCCGATCAGCTGGTTCTCGCGCACCCCCTCGATCTGCACGAGGTTGCGCAGGTTCTGGGCGGGCAGCGCGGCCTGGGGGGCCAGGCCCAGCAGCAGGGTGGACAGCAGGAGGAGGGGGCGGAGCATCGTCGTCATGGTGGGCAGGGGGGTCAGAAGGGCATCAGCGGGCTGTTGAAGAAGCGCGTGAGCCAGCCGGGCTGCTGGGTGTCGCCGAGTGCGCCGCGGCCCGAGTAGGTGATGCGCGAATTCGCGATGCGCTGCGACGACAGGCGGTTGTCGGTGTCGATGTCGGCCACGCGCGCATAGCCGCTCACGCGCACGAACTC
The DNA here is from genome assembly GCF_034519795.1 of Acidovorax sp. Taxonomy (GTDB): domain Bacteria; phylum Pseudomonadota; class Gammaproteobacteria; order Burkholderiales; family Burkholderiaceae_C; genus Acidovorax. The sequence goes on along the minus strand of NZ_JAXHOB010000004.1, from coordinate 285,163 downwards.
TTCACCGTTGTTGAGCGTGAGGCTCTTTTCGCCACGGATGTGCAGCAGGCCGTTGGGCAGGACCTCGTGCACCACCACGGTGATCGCGCCCTGCAAGGTGTTCTGCTGCGTGGCCGTGTTGCTGGCGTCGAACGAGCGCTGGGCGTCGGTGCCGATCCGGCCCTTGAGCGTCTGGTTGAGCAGCACCGGCGAGGCGATGGCGGCGCTGCTGTTCTTGCCCTGCGTGGTGCCCGAGCGCCGGTTGGCCTGGGTGGTCTCCTGCAGCACCACGGTGAGCACGTCGCCGGCACGGATGGCGCGGCTGTCGGCCGTGAGCGTGGAGCTGTGCTCGGGCGAGAACACCCCGCCCGACTGGCCGCGCCGCAGCACGGGCATGGTGACCAGCGGTTCTTCCAGGGCGACCTTGGGCTCGGCGGTGGCCAGCGTCTCGCAGCCCGCGAGCAGCAGCATGCTGGCCAGCGCGGCGATCAGGCCCAGGACTGCACGGGAGTCCATCAGCGGGCCGCCTGGGCGAGGTTCTGCATCATCTCGTTGGCCGCCGAGAGCACCTTGGTGTTCATCTCGTAGGTGCGCTGGGCGGCGATCATGTCGACCATCTCCTCGACCACCTGCACGTTCGAGCCTTCCAGGGCGCCTTGCTTGAGCTTGCCGCGGCCTTCCTCGCCGGGTGCGCCTTCGTTCGGGGCGCCGCTGGCCACGGTTTCCTGGTACAGGTTGTCGCCCAGGGCGAGCAGGCCCACGGGGTTGACGAAGTTCGCCAGCGTGAGCTGGCCCAGCGCCGTCGGCGTGGTGCTGCCATTCGCGGACGCCTGCACGGTGCCGTTTTCGAGGATGGTAAGGCCCGTGGCGTTGGCGGGCACCGTGATCTCGGGGAGCAGTGCGAGGCCTTGCGCGTTCACCAGGCGGCCGTCGGCATTCACCGAGAGCTGGCCTGCGCGCGTGTAGGCCGACTCGCCATTGGGCAGCTCGACCTGCAAAAAGCCGTTGCCGACGATGGCCACGTCGAGCGACTGGCCGGTGGTCTGCAGATTGCCGGTGGTGAACACCTTCTGCGTGCCCACCAGGCGTGTGCCGCTGCCCAGCTGGATGCCCGAGGCGGAGTTGCGGTTCTCGTCGATCTGGGCGCCGGGCTGCTTCTCGACCTGGTAGAACAGGTCCTCGAAGACCACGCGGTCGCGCTTGAAGCCCACGGTGTTGACGTTGGCGAGGTTGTTGGCGATGGCCTGGAGTTTGGCGTCCTGGGCCTGGACACCGGTCTTGCTGACCCAGAGGGCGGGATTCATGGAGGCTCCTTGTCGGAAGAGAGGTAGGGGGGTTAGTCGCGCAGCAGGCGGTTGCCGTTGGCGGCCATGTCGTCGGCCACCTTGAACAGGCGCATATGGACCTCGAAGTCGCGGCTCAGGCCCATGGAGGCGACCATCTCCTCGACGGCCGAGACGTTGCTGCCTTCGAGGTGGGCGCCGCTCACGCGCACCGTGTCATCGGCCGGCAGCGGCTGGCCGTCGCGGCTGACCACGAAGCCGGCGGTGTTCTTGGCCAGGGTGGAGGCAGCGGGCTTGACCAGCTTGAGCCGGTCCACGGGCTGCAGATCGGCTTCGCCCTCGGGCTGCACCGACACCGTGCCGTTCTCGGAGATCGCCACGCGCACATGGGCCGGCAGCACGATGGGGCCGCCGTCCCCAAGTACGGGGCGGCCATTGAGCGTCAGCGCACCGTTGGTATCCACCACGAAGGCGCCGTTGCGTGTGTAGGCCTCGCCATCGCCCAGGGCCACGGCAAAGAAGCCTTCACCCGAGACGGCCGCATCCAGGTCGCGCCCGGTCGGCACCACGGTGCCGGAACGCGTGGAGACGGCATTCGCCTGCAGCTCGGCCAGATGGCGGGCGCTGTAGCCGTAGCCTTGCACGGATTGGCTGCTGGCCAGCTCCAGATCGGCGCGAAAGCCGTTGGTGGAGGCGTTGGCGAGGTTGTTGGCGTGCACCTGCTGCGCGTGCAGCGTGCGCTCGGCCCCGCTCATGGCGGAGTAGATCAGGGCGTCCATGGCGCGTCAGCCTCAGATGGCCTGCATCAGCGACTGCATCATCTCGTTCTCGGTCGAGATGACCTTGGTGTTGGCCTGGTAGTTGCGCTGCGAGGACATCAGGCTCACCAGTTCCGAGGTCATATCCACGTTGGACTGCTCGATGGCACCCACGGTGAGGTCGCCCGTCATGCCCGTGCCGGGCGTGAAGTACAGCGCGTTGCCCGAGCCCACCGAGGTGGTCCAGCTGGTGTCGCTCACGGCCGTGAGCGCGCTTTCGTTGGGGAAGGTGGCCAGCGCGATCTTGCCCACGCTCTGTTTCTGGCCGTTGCTGTACTGGGCCACGACGGATCCGTCCTTGGCCAGTTCCACGCCCGTGAGCGTGCCCGAGGCGTAGCCATCGGTGGAGTTCACCGTGGTGGTCGTGTCGCCGGCGTACTGGGTGGTGCCGGAGTAGTTGATGGTGATGTTCAGGTCCTGTGCGGCGGGCATCAGGGTGATGACCGGAACCGTCGCCGAGGCTGCGCTGGTGAGCTGGCCGTCGGGGCCGAAGGTCAGGTCGGGCAGTGCACCGGGCGCGCCGCCATCCACGGTGTAGTGCACGTTGACCTGGCCCGGCGTGGCCGACTTGACGAAGTACTGTGTGACGGTGTGCTGTGCGCCCAGCGAGTCGTACACCACGGACACCATGGAACTGTTGTAGGACAGCGGGTCGGCGGGGGCGAACGGTGCCACGGCGGGCACGGTCCAGTCGGAAGACAGATTGCCCACGTACTTGATCTGCGTGCTGGCCTGGGCCGGCACCTGGCCCGTGGGCACGGTGATGTCGCCAAAGCCGCCCAGCGTGGTCGTGCCCGGCACCATGGGGTAGCCCTGGACCTTGCGGCCCGAGGCGTCGATCAGCGTGCCGTCCTTGTCGGTGGAGAAGATGCCCACGCGGGTGTACAGCAGGGCGCCGGCGCTGTCCTTGGTCACGAAGAAACCGCGGCCCTGGATGCTCGCGTCCATCGCGCGGCCCGTGGTCAGCACGCCGCCGCCCACGTCGATGCTCTGCGTCAGCGAGCCGATCTGGGCACCAATCGGCTGGGTGCCCGCGTACATCGAGGAGAAGTTCGCGCGGCTGGCCTTGAAGCCGAAGGTGCCGGAGTTGGCGATGTTGTTGCTGATGGTGTCCAGCGAGGTGTTGATGGCATTGATGCCGGACAGGGCGATTTCGAAGCTCATGGCGGTTTCCTTGGGGTTCAGGGTGTGGCGGTGGCGGGCTTGCCGTTGAATGCGGTGATGAGGCCTGGCTGGACCTGGGCGGCCCCGGCGACGGTCAGCATGGCGCTGCCACTGCCCGTGAGGCGCACGTTGGTGAGCTCTCCGGTGACCTCGATGGCCGGGGTCTCCTTCGTGCTGGTTTCCACCTGCACGCCGTATTTGCCTGGCGCCAGGCCCAGCGTGCTCGGGTCGAGCGTGTACTTCACGTCGCCCAGGTTCTGCGTGCCCAGCTCGATGCGGTGCTTGGCGCCGTCGCTGCCGGTGAGCACCAGCGTGGTCTGCGCGCTGTTGCTGTCAAGGTGGAACCCCAGCGCGATGGGCTCGCCATCGACGGCCAGGGTATCGGTCTGCACGGTGACCGAGGAGCCCACCTGGGAGCCCAGGGTCAGCATCTGCGTGCTGGCCATCAGGCTGGCGGCGGTCGTGCCCTGCTCGGTGAGCTTTTGCAGCGCCTCCATCTGGCTCAGCTGGGTCAGCTGGCCCACGAATTCGCTCGGGTCGGTCGGCTCCAGCGGGTTCTGGTTGCGGATCTGGGCCACCAGCAGCTTGACGAACAGGTCGGAGACCGAGCCGTTGCCGCCCAGCGCGCTGGTGATGGCGTTGCTGCTGCCAGCACCGTTGCCCTGGGTGGCCGATGGGCTTGCGTTGGTTTCCATGGATCAGCCCTCTCCCAGGCGAAGCAGGGAGTTCTGCATGGCCTTGACGCGGCCCAGCACCTCCACATTGGTTTCAAAGGCGCGCGATGCCGACAGCATGTCGGTCATCTCGGCCACGGAATTGACGTTGGAATAGAACACCTCGCCAGATTCGTTGGCCAGCGGGTTGCCCGGTTCGTAGGCCTTGCGCGCCGGCTCGGTGCTCTCGATCACGTCGAGCACCTGCACGCGTGCGCCGGCCACCTGGCCGTCCTGGCCGGGTTGGGCGATGGCCGAGAACACGGGCTTGCGCGCGCGGTAGACGCCGGCCTCGGTGCCCGCAGCCGACTGGGCGTTGGCCAGGTTGCTGGAGATGGTGTTCATGCGCACGGTCTGGGCCGTCATGGCCGAGCCGGCGATCTGGGCGATGCTGCGAAATGCCATGGCTTACTGCCCCGCGATGGCCTTGGCCAGGCCCTTGAGCTTCATGTTCGTGAAGGTCAGGCTGGTCTGGAAGTCGGATGCGTTCTGCGAGAACAGCGACTGCTCCACGCCCAGCTCGACGGTATTGCCGTCCTGCGAGGGGTGGTTGGGCACGCGGTAGAGCAGATCGCCGTCGCCCGTGTCGAGCGCCAGAGGCCCTGCGTCGGCCTGGCGCTGGCCCAGGGAGGCGGCGAAGTCGATGTCGCGCGCCTGGTAGCCCGGCGTGCTCTCGTTGGCCAGGTTCGACGCAATGATTTTGGTACGATCCGCACGCAGTCGCAGGGTGTCGGCGTGCACACCCAGGGCCTTGTCAAAGTGAATTCCCATGTTGATCCTCTTTTGCTGATGTCCGTCAAGAAAGTTCATGGCCGCCCCTGGGCCGGTGCCGCATTGGCAGCGTTGCTGTGGGGGCCCCTGGCCTTGTCCGCCGCGCCCTTGCAAACACCGGCGCAGCGCGTGGAGGCTGCGGCACGCCAGTGGCTGGCGGAGCAGGCCACGCTCAAGGGGCTGGTCGCTCCCCAGTTCGAGCTCAGCCTGGTCGAGCGCGGTTCCACCCCGGCTGCGCCGTGTGCCCAGGCCGTGGCCGTGGAGGCGGTGGAGACGCGGTACCTGAGCCGCATGCGCTTTGCGGCCACCTGCCCGGGCAGTGCGGGCTGGCAGCGCGAATGGATCGTGCGGGCCGAGGTGTCCGCGCTCGTGGTCGTGGCGGCCGCACCGGTGCAGGCCAACCGGGCCATGGCCGAGGCCGACCTGGCGCAGGAGCGGCGCACCCTGGCCGACATGGCCGATGCCTTGCCATCGGCCGACGCCGCCGTCGGCCAGGCCAGCACGCGGGCGCTGCGCACCGGCCAGGTGGTGTCGCCGCGTTGGCTGGTGCAGCCCTTGCTGCTCAAGCGGGGCGACAGCGTGAGCATCGTCGCGCGCAATGGCGCCATCGAGGTCCAGGTGCCCGGCGAGGCCATGGAGCCGGGACGGCGCGGCCAGGTCGTGCGCGTGCGCAATGCCGGCACGGGCAAGGTGATCCGCGCGCGCGTCATCGAAGCGGGGCTGGTGGAGCCGGAGAGCATGGTGCGGTCCATGGACGATCAATCCCGCGACTGAATCTGTTCGGCCAGGCGCACGAGCTTGGCCGCGTAGCCTGGGTCGGTGGCATAGCCGCCGCGCGCCAGGCCCTGGGCGAATGCCTGGGCATCGGCGCCGGTGTTGAGTGCGGCCCGGTAGCGCGGGCTGCCCTGCAGCAGGCGCGCATAGTCGCCGAAGGCGCTGGCGTAGTCGGGGTAGCTGCGAAACGCCTCGGTCTTCTTGAGCGCCATGCCGTTCTCGTACTCGGTGGTCAGGGCATCGGCGCGCGCGCCCTGCCAGCCGCCCTGGGCCTTGAGTCCGAACAGGTTGTGGGTGTTCTGGCCTGCAGCATCGCGCAGCGGCTGCTGGCCCCATCCCGATTCCAGCGCGGCATGGGCCGACACCAGATCGGCCGACACCCCCAGCGCCTGCGCCGCCTGCCGGGCCCAGGGGGCGATGCTGGACAGGAATTCCTGCTGCTGTGTACCCAGGGTCGACGCGGCCGTGCCCCCAGCGGGCGCCGAGGCCTGCGCGCGGTGGGCCCATGCTTCGGGGCGCATGGCGGGCAGGGATTCACCGGGCCAGCCCTGGTCGATCACCCGCTGCACCTCGGCGTGGGCCTGGCGGAACACGGTCGCGAAGGGGCCGGCCTGGCCCTGGGCTGGCAGGGGCAGCCGCTCCACGGAGGGCATGGAGATGCGCGGCAGCGCGATGTCAGGCCTGAGCATAGGTGTCTTCTTCCTTGCCCCGGAGCACGCGCTGCAGGATGGCCTGCTGGTCGGTCACCAGGCGGCCGTTGCGGGTATTGCGTTCCTTGCAGTCGTGGATCAACCGCTCCAGTGCCTGGGCGCGCGTCTGCACCACGCCGCGCGTTGCGGGCGGCAGGCGATCCAGCAAGGCGCCCAGCGTGGCCGGAGTCTGCGGAGCCAGCAGTTGCGCCAGCAGGGCACTGCGGCGCTCGCGGCACAGGTCCAGCGCCGCCACCATGGCCAGGACGCGCTCGTTCAGCTCCAGCAGGCCGGCGCTGTCGTGCCGCAGCGCGGCAGTGAACTGCTCCTGCAGCAGCACATGGAGGCTGCGGTACTGCAGGAGATCGGCGTCCATGTCGGCCACGAACTGCTGCAGGAGGCCGGGGCGGCTCATTCGCGCCCTCCGTGGTAGCGGGTGATCAGTCCCGCGAGCTTGCCGGCGTCGAAGCGGATCTCGCCGCGGGCCAGGGCATCGCGCAGCGCTGCGACCTTGGCCTCGTCGATCTCGGGCATGGCGCGCAGGGCGGACTGGGCCGCTTCCAGCATGCCCGATGCGCGCTCGGGCTCATCGAGCGGGGCTGCGGCCTGTGCGGCGGCGGCGGTGGTGTCGGGCACGGGCGCGGCAGCGGGCAATGCGGTGATGCCGGTAGAGGTGATTTTCATGCGGGGGCCTCGGATTCTGGTTTCCATGGCGGTCAGCGGGCGGTGAGGGTGTCGCGCAGCGCGGTCAGGGCCTCGCGGGTCGGCACGGTGGAGTCCACGCCGGGCAGCAAGGGCGCCACAGTTTCGGGGGCGCCGAACATGGCCGCAATGTGGCGTGCATGCTCGGTCGTGAGGATCAGCAGTTCGATGCGGCGGTTCGTGTCGGCCCTGGGATCCTTGGCGTTGAGTGGTGCCCGGTCGGCCATGCCCACGGTCTGCAGCGTAGTGCCGGCGGGCATGCCGCCGGCCAGCAGGTGGTAGCGGGCGGCGATGGCCCGGTTGTTGGACAGCGTCCAGTTCGAGACCGCGCCCATGTCGCCATCGGCGTAGGGCAGGGAGTCGGTGTGGCCCACGACGATGATCTGGTTTTCCATCTGCGCGAACACCGGGCCCATCCTGCGCAGCAGGCGGCGAAAGCGCTCGGTCGGCACAACGCTGCCACGCTCGAACATGCCTTGCTTGTCGGTGTCGTGCAGCATCACGCGCAGGCCGAAGGGCGTGATGACGGCCTGCAGGTTGTTGGCCAGTCCGGCGTCCTCGCTCATGCGCATGAGGATGGCCGCCAGTTGCCGCAGTTCGGCCGCCGTCTCGTAGCGCACCGGCGCCGCGCCGGACTGCAGGCCATTGCCGCCATTCGTGAAGGCCTGGCGCGGCTGCCGCACCATGCCCTGCGCAGGCACGGGCTCGCGCGGGATCAGGCTGCCCTGGGCCGTGGTGAAGGTGTGGATCTTGTGGCCCGCGCCTTCATCGAACATCTTGCCGCCCGTGGTGCGCAGGATCTCCTCGCTGCGCTCGGCATTGCGCGAGGCCAGCAGCCACAGCACCAGGAACAGGCACAGCAGGGCCAGGCAGAAGTCGGCGAAGGCCACCTTCCAGGCCCCCCCATGGGACTCGTCGTGTGCCTTGCGCGAGACGCGCTTGACGACGGTCGGGTGGTGGGCATCGCCCTTGCCGGCCTTGCTTGCGTTGCCATCAGGTAGCACGGCGTTCTCCGGGCATGCGGTCGGCGGCGCCCGCATTTTGCATGTTGTCGATCCAGCTTTCCAGGAGCGCGAAGCTGGGCTTGATGTTCAGCTGCACCAGGCGGCGGCCGGCATCAATCGCCAGCAGCGGCGGCTTGCCCGAGACATGGGTCACCAGCACCACCTTGACCGATTCCAGCGCGGCCAGTTCCTCGTGCACGATCTGCTTCATCATGTTCGCCAGCGGGTCGAACAGCGCATAGCAAAAGAAGATGCCGATGAAGGTGCCGACCATCGCCGCAGCCACCATCACCGCGATCTCGGCGGTGCCGGCACCATCGGCCACCGAGCTCATTGCCATCACGATACCGAGCACTGCGGCCAGGATGCCGAAGCCCGGCATCGCCTCGGCGATCTTGCCCAGCGACTTGGCGGGCTGCGACAGCTCGTCGTAGATCGCCTCCAGCTCCTGCTCCAGCACGCCCTCCAGCTCATGGGCGTTGATCTTTCCCATGGCCATCAGGCGGAAGTTGTCGACGATGAAGTGCAGCAGCTTGGGCTCTTCGAGGATCAGGGGGTAGCGCTGGAACAGCGCGCTCTCGTGGGGCGCCTCGACGTGGGCGTCCAGGGCCTTCAGGCCGCCGGCAGCGGTCTGCAGCAGCTCGTACATCAGCAGCAGCAACTGGCGCTGGAACTCCTCGCCGGGCTTCTTGCGGCCGACCACCTTGCGCAACTGCAGCACCATTTCCGAGAGCACATGCTTGGGGTTGCCCAGCACGATGGCCCCCAGGCCTGCGCCCAGGATGATCAGCAGCTCCACGGGCTGCCAGATGACCTTGAAGCTGCCGCCGTGCAGCATGAAGCCGCCGAACACGCAGCCGAGAACGATGATGATGCCGACGATGGCTTGCATGGGATGGTTCTTTGTGGATAGGGGTCAGGCGTCCTGCAGGAAGGCTTTCATCTTCCGCAGGGCGCCCTTGTTGATCTGGCACACGCGCGCGTCGGTCAGGCCGAGCACGGCGGCGATTTCCTTGAGACTGAGGTCGAACTCGTAGTACAGCTGGACCACGCGCTGCTCACGTTCGTCGAGCGTGCCCAGCGCCTGCTCCAGGCTGCGGCGGTCCATCAGCGCTTCTTCGGGGCTCAGGCTGGCCGAGGGCATGTGGCTCAGCTCCTGCAGGATCTCGTCGAAGCTCACGAGCATCTCGGCGTTTTCCGCGAGGCGGTACTCCTGCAGCTCGGCCGCCGAGATATTCAGCTCGGCCAGGATGTCGCCATCGCTGGGCGCACGGCCCAGGCGGCGCGTGAGGGCGCGCACGGCGTCGCGCATGCGGTGGCTGTCCTGGCGCACGGAGCGCGGGCGCCAGTCCTGGCGGCGCAGCTCGTCCAGGATCGAGCCGCGGATGCGGATCGAGGCATAGGAGCCGAACTTCTCGTCGGGCGCATCGCCGTAGCGGCGCAGCGCATCGAGCAGGCCCATGAGGCCGATCTGCTCCATGTCCTCGCGGTCCACGGCTGCGCCGATCTGCGACGTCAACTGGCGCACGATCCGCTTGACCAGCGGAGCGTAGGCCAGCAGATGGCGCTGTTCATCGGCGGCGCTGCGGGGGGCAGCGGCACCGTGAACTTCGGCGTAACCCGTGTGCATGTCCATGGGGCGGGCCTATTCGATGATCAGCTTGCCGATCAGGGCTTCGACGAAGGGCTTTTCCTTGCGGTCGCGCTCGTAGCTCGCCTGGTAGGCCGCATTGATGTCCGTCGCCAGTTCCGTGATGGTCATCTTGGAGGCCTTCTCGAGCGGGTAGGTCGACAGCGCGGAGACCGCCACGCTGCGCAGCAGCGGCAGGTGCTCCTTCACGGTGCGCTCCTTCTCCGCCGGCGCCTTGAAGACCAGGTCCACCGCAAGGTAGTGGGCCATCGGCTCTCCCGCTTGGCCGCGCAGCATCACGATCACCTTGTCCAGGCTGACGTACTTGTATTCCTGCTTGTCGTAGTCCGGCTTGGCCTGGGCTTGGGCCGTGTCGGCTGCGGGGGCGCGGTTCTTGAGCCACCACCAGGCGCCGCCCCCGCCGAGGCCGGCCATGGCCAGTCCCACCAGGGTGAACGCAATGAGTTGCCGTGTTTTGGTCATGGAATCAGCCTTGGGAGGTGGAGAGTGCAAACGCCTGTGGCGCATGGTCGCGTTCGGCGTCGGCCAGGGCCCGGCCAGGCCCTTGCGGCTCGGGGGCGTTGTCCTGGGCCTGGCGGCCGCGCCCGTCCTGCTCGCGCGGTGCGTGCTGGGCGATCGTGACCGTCACGTCGCCCGCCTGGCGCGTGGCCAGGTCGCCACGCAGGCTGTCGCTGATGGCGTGCAACTGGCGCACCACGTCGCTGTGCGTGGCGCTCAGGTGGATCTGCAGGCCGGCGCCATCGCGGCGCACGGTGATCTCCAGTTGGCCCTGCATGGGCGGATCGAGCCGGATCTGGGCGCGCTCGCTGCCGCGCCGCAACTGCCACTGGATGCGCTCGCCCAGGGCTTCCACCAGGGCCGGGGCCGGCGCGCCGTCGTTGCCTGCCGGCGCCACCGCCGGGGGGGTGGACAGCGGCGCTGGCAGACCATCGGCCGTCGCCGGGTTCCATGCCACCAGGGGGGCTTCGCGCGAGGTGGCGACGCTGGCCGCCAGCGCCTTCTCAAGCGGTGCTGCCGTGGCCGTGGCCGCAGTCGGGGCGCCGGCGGGCACCGCCACCTGGGGCGCTGCGGCCTGCTGCAGGGCCGCCACGGGCAAGGAGGGCTGTGCCTGTGGCACGGTGGCCTGCAGGACGGTGGTGGCAAACGAGGGCAGGGCATCCTGCGCCGTGGTGGGGGCGGTACCCGGGATCGCCAGAGCCACGGCGGGCATGGATGGGGCCGCAGCGGCCGGGGCCGTGGTGCTCGCCACGTTCCGTGGCGCGCCCGCATGGGGCAGGGCCAGGCCATGCGGCTGGAAGGCCGGGGTGGCTGCGATGGGGGCGAACAGCGGGGCCGGCAGCGCCGGGGTCGGAACCTCTGCGGCCGGCGGATTGTCCTCGGGCGCCTCGGTCAGGAGGTCGCTGGGGGGGGGCTCGGCCACGGTGCCGGGCAGGGTCACGGGGAGCGCCAGGGTGGCGGGTGGGGCGCCGGCCTGCGGCGGTGTGGCGGCCCACAGCGCGGGCAGGGCCGTTTGTTGCAGGGCCAGGAAGAATCCGGCGCCAGCGGGTATGCCGGGCGCCGGGGTTCCCGGGGCTGCGGGAAACAGCGCCGGGATGGGGCCGGCGGAGGGCAGCGGCAGGGCGGTGGGGAGGGCCTGGGGCAGGGAAAGGCTCATGTCGTGGACTCGTTCATCTCGCCGTGGGCGGCGTAGGCCATCCAGCCGTCCTTGTGGGCACGCAGCTCCTCCAGGGCGCGCTGCAGTTCCTCGGCGGCGGCGTTGCACTGGGCGTGGGCCTGCTGGTGGGCCTGCTGCAGCGCGCGCAGGGCCTGGCGCTCGGCCGGCAGGCGCGCCTGGTCCGCCGACAGCGGGGCGAGCAGGACCGTGAGCTCGCGGCTGGCGCGGGCCAGGGCATCCCAGTCGCGCGCCAGACTGCCCTCGCGCAGGCGCTGCGCCAGCTCCAGCATGTGCTGCGGATCAGCCATGGGCGGCCTGCACGTTCTGCCAGCCATTGCGGATGGTGGTGAGCAGGCCCACCACTTCGTCGACCATCTCGGCCTGCAACTCCAGGCCTGCCTTGTGCAGACGCCAGGCGCAGTACTCGTACAGCCGGCCCAGGTTGGCCACGACTTCACCGCCGCTGTCGAAGTCCAGCGCACTGGACAGGCCGTTGAGGATGTCCACGCACTTGTCCAGGCTGCGCGCCTTGAGCTCGTAGCGGCGGCCTTCGATGTGGCCCCGGGCGCGCGCCAGCTCCTCGAGCAGGCCGTCCATGAGGATCATCACCAACTGCACGGGTGAAGCATTGGCGGTTTGCGCGTTCAGGTTGACGGCGTGGTAGCTGCGGTAGGCGTCGTAGTCCATGGCGGGGGAGGGGGCGGCTTAGGTCGCTCCGAGGTTGCTGAGCAGGCTGCTGTTGTCGCTCATGAGCGACTGCAGGTTCTGCAGTTGGGTGAATTGCGCGAGGTAGCGCTTGTAGGCCATGTCGTACTGGTTATCCAGGCGGGTCTGGCGCGCCGCGAGGCCCCTTTGCTGGGTGTCCAGCGAGGCCTTGCGCTGCTGGATATGTCCCTTGCTGCTGTCGGTCCAGCTCTTGACGACATCGTTGAAGGCGCCGAGCACGCCACTGGAGCCGCTCAGGCTGGCGCTGCCAAAGAGCGTGTCCAGACCTTCGGGGTGTGCTGCCAGGGTCTTTTGCAGCTTGGCGCTGTCCAGCGACATGGCGCCGCTGCGGTCCGTGCTGATGCCGAACTGGGACAGGCTCATGCCGCCATGGCTTTGGCGCAGCACCGAGCTCATGCGGTCGCGCAGGGCGCGCAGGCCGGCGTCGGAGGCGAACGCTGCCCGGGTGGTGCCATCCGAGCCCATGGCCGTCAGGTCGTCGAGGGTCTTCTCGAGCGCGTTGTAGGCGTCGACGAACTTCTGCACATTGGCCGTGGTGCCGCTGTCGTCGTTGCCCACCGTCACGACGAGCGGGCTGTCGCCTGCCTGCATGGCCTTGGTCAGCGTCACCGTGACGCCGTCGATGGCGGTCACCGTGTTGGAGGCCTGCTGCAGCCGGGTGCCGGTGGTGGCGTCGCCGAACAGGTAGACGACGGCGTCGCGCGCCGGCGAGAGTTCCTTGGCCGTGGACAGGGCAGTCTTGAGGGCGCTGGCGGGCAGCCCGCTGGTGTCCAGCGTGATGCGGCCGCTGTCGCCGGTCTTGCCGGACGACAGCACCAGCTGGGTATTGCCATCGACTGTGGCCGTGGTGGCGGTCACCTTGCCCTGGTTCTCGTTCGCCTGGTTGATGGCGCGGGCAATTTCGGTTTGCGAGATGGTGCCGTCGTTGTCGGTGTCGGCCTGTGTCAGGGCCACGGTGAAGTCCGTGCCGTCCTGCAGCTGCACGACCAGCGGTCCGCCCAGCGAGACCGGCACTGCGGGCAGGTCCTCGAACGCCACCTGGTGTGGCGTGGCCACCTGCTGCACGAACAGCGAATAGCCGCCGGCCGGTGCCGAGGCGCTGGCCGTGGCGCTGGCAAACCCCGTGCTGCTGAGCGTGGTGGTGCGCTGCACCAGGCTCTTTCCGGTGCCGCCGGCCAGGCCGCCGAGGGCCGAGTTGAAGGCGCTCAGCGCCGACTGCAGCTTGGTCAGGGCCGTGCTGGTCGCCTGGGCGGATTTGGCCTGCGATGCCAGCAAGCTCTGGGCGCGCGCGGTGTACGACGTAGCCAGTTGGGTCGCCATCGTGCCGGGGGTGATGTCTGCCATGTCAGATTCCTCTCAAAACGGTTGAAAAAGGGCGGTCTGAGGCAGAAGGCGACGCAAAGGCGCGCTTTATGAAATCGGTGCGGTGCAAGGCGGTGCTCATGCGGGCCTCCGCTGCCACATAAGGGCGGCCATCTCGTCCTGGCGCTTCTGTTCCTGGACGTCCTGGGCCCGCTTCAGGTCCTGGCGCTGGCGTTCGAGCAACTGGTTCACGGATTCGTGCCGGCGCGAGGCACTGGCCAGGGTCTGGCGCGAGACGGCCAGGTCGGCATCGTGCAGCGCCAGGTCATTGCGGTGCGCGTGGGCCAGCTGCATCACGCTGTGCTTGTAGTTGCCGCTGTTGAGGGCCGCCGCCGCCAGGCCGGCGCCGCTGGCGCCCACGTTGCGGTACAGCGTGTCCAGGCGGTCCAGGTTGCGCTGGTAGCGTTCGCGCACGCGCTGCTTGCCGGCCACCTCGGCCTGCTGGCGCTCCACTTCCTGCTGGCGCAGCTCGGCCAGGCGGGCCAGGCTGGCGATGGCCTGCTCTGGCTTCATGCCATCACCTCCTCAAGGCGGGCCAGGGTGTCCTGCAGCGGGGCAGCCTCGGCCGTGCCCTGGTGCAGGAAGGCCTCCAGGCGCGGGTACAGGGCCACGGCGCGGTCGGTCACCGGGTCTGCGCCCGGCACATAGGCGCCCAGCGGCAGCATGTCGCGCACCTGGGCATAGCGCGACAGCATTTCCTTGAATTGGCGCGCGGCGCGCTGCTGCTGCGGCGTGCTGACCAGGGCCATGCAGCGGCTGATGGAGGCCGTGATGTCGATGGCCGGGTAGTGGCCGCGCTCGGCCAGCGCGCGCGAAAGCACGATGTGCCCGTCCAGGATGGCGCGTGCCGTGTCCACCACCGGGTCCTGCTGGTCGTCGCCTTCGGCCAGCACGGTGTAGATGGCGCTCATGCTGCCCTGGGCGTTCTCGCCATTGCCTGCGCTCTCCACCAGCTGCGGCAGCAGGCTGAAGACCGAGGGCGGATAGCCGCGGGTGGCCGGTGGCTCGCCCAGCGACAGCGCCACCTCGCGCCGGGCCATGGCATAGCGCGTGAGCGAGTCCACGAGCAGCAGCACATGCTGGCCCTGGTCGCGGTAGTGCGCGGCGATCGAATGGCACAGCTCGGTGGCCTTGAGGCGCATCAGCGGGGATTCGTCGGCCGGTGCAACCACCACCACGGCGCGGGCCAGGCCGGCGGGGCCGAGCGAGCGCTCGATAAACTCGCGCACCTCGCGGCCGCGTTCGCCGATCAGGCCCACGACCACCACGTCGGCGACGGTCTGGCGCGTGATCAGGCCCAGCAGCACGCTCTTGCCCACGCCGCTGCCGGCCATCAGGCCCACGCGCTGGCCCCGGCCGAGGGTGAGCAGGCCATTGATGGCGCGCACGCCCACGTCCAGCGGCTTGTCCACAGGCCGCTTGCGCAGCGGGTTCACATGCGGAGGGTGGGTGGGCAGCACATGCTCGCCCCCCAGGCGACCCAGGCCATCGATCGGCTCGCCCAGGCCATTGACGATGCGCCCGAGCCAGCTGGACCCGATCATCAGGTCCGATCGCTCCGGGGCCGGCAGCACGCGGGCCCCGGTGGCCAGGCCCTCGGTCTTCTTGAAGGGCATGAGGTAGGAGATGTCCTCGCGAAAGCCCACCACCTGGGCGTCGATCCAGCCGCCCGTCGCGGTTTCGATATGGCAGCGCTGGCCCGTGTGCAGCGCGCAGCCCGCGCTTTCGAGCAGCAGCCCCGAGGCCCCCACGAGCCGACCAGTGGGCGTGGCCACGGGCACGGCGCCCAGTTCCAGCCTGCGCAATGCGGCGGCGATCATGGCGTTGCCTGCGCCACGGCGGGCGGCTGTGCATCGAGCAACTGGGCCGATACCTGTTCCATTACGGCGGCCTGGCGCTGGCGGCAGCCGGCATCGGCCTCGTGGCTGCCGGCATGCACATGGCACTCGCCGGGTTCGAGCCGCGGATCGGGGCGCAGCTTCCAGCGTCTGGCGCCCTCGGGCTGCAGCTCGTGCAGGCGCTGGCACTCCTCGGGGTTCAGGTGCACCTGCACCTCTTCGTCACTGACGCGCGGCAGGGTGGCCAGGGTCTCATCGACCATGGCCAGCAACTGCTGCGGCTGCAGCGCGAGCTCGCAGCGGATGACCTGGCGCGCCACCTTGGCGACCAGTTCCACAACCTCCTTGCGCATGGCGGCCTGGTAGTCGGCCTGCAACTGCTGCACCTGTTCGAGCGCCGCCTGCAGGGGCGCGCCGATCTGGTCGAGCCGGGCGCTGGCTTCCTCGTGGCCTTGTGCCATGCCCTGGCTGCGTCCTTCCTCCAGGCCGGCCACAAGGCCCTCCTGGTGGCCGCTGTGCCAGCCCGACTGCAGGCCCTCCTCGTAGCCTTTGGCCATGCCTTCCTGGAAGCCATCGGCCACCACGGAGGCGTCGCCGCCCGGCATGGCCTGGGGACGGTCCCGCAGCTGTGCCAGGGGCGGGAAGCGGTGCAGGCGCAGGTGCTTCATTCGACGGTGGCTTCCGCGAACAGCTGGATCTGGATCTCGCCCGCATCGGCCAGGGCCTTGACCTGGGCCATGATCTCGCGGCGCGTCTGCTCCACGCGGCTCAGCGGCATGGGCCCGGCGCGGCGCAGCAGGTCCTCGAAGCTCTGCGCCTGGCGGCGCGGCATGGCGCGCAGGATGGCGTCCCGCACCTGGGGCTCGGCGCCCTTGAGCGCGATGGCCCACTGCTCCAGCGGAATGTCGTCGAGCAGGCGGATCAGCACGGCCTCGGTCTGGTTCGAGAGCATGAAGAAGTCGTACATGCTGACCTCAATGGCCGACACCACCTCGGGGTCGTGCGCGCGCAGCAGCTCGATCATGCTGCGCTTGTCGCCCGTGAGCCGGTTGATGATCTCCGCGACCTGGCGCGAACCCTCGACGCTGGCGCTTTGCGTGCCCAGGTCGTCCAGGCAGCGCTCGACGATCTCTTCGAGCTCGACCAGCCATTCGCTTTCGATTTCCTGCAGCCGCGCCATGCTCAGCAGCACGTGGTCGCGGCTGGCTTCGGGCAGGGACTCGATCACGGCGCTGGCCTGGGGCGGTGGCAGGAACGCCAGGAACACCGCCTGCATGCGCACATGCTCCTGAGCGATGCGCTCGGCCAGCCATTTGGGCGAGGCCCATTGCAGGCGCGCCATCTTGGGGCGGATGGCGTCGCCGTAGATGCTGTTGAGCACATTGCCCGCGATGTCGGCACCCAGTGCCAGGTCCAGCGAGCGCTTGAGGTAGGAGCGCGAGGCGCCGTGCACGCCGCTTTGTTCGCGGTAGTCGTCGAAGAAGCGCTGCATGGAGGCGCGCACAGTCTCGACCTTGATACCGCTCAGGCGCGACATGACCTGCGTGACTTCGAGCAGTTCCTCGCGCGAGAGGCAGCGCAGCACGGCGGCGGCAGGCTCCTCGCCCATGCACAGCAGCACGATGGCCGCCTGCTCCAGCGGGCTGCTGGTGGCCTCGCCGGAGGCAGCGATCGGGGAATCAATTCGGGTGGCCATGTTTTTGAATCCACTGTTTCACGACTTCGGCCACGCGCTCGGGCTCCTTCTCGGCCAGTACGCGCAGGTGGCTCACCATCACATCCACGGGCGAGCCGGGGGGCGGCAGGTCGTAGTCCTCGAGCAGGGGGACCACGGGCATGGCCCCCGGACCGGCCACGGCGGCAGGGCTGGCGGCGGCGAGGGGCGCGCTGCCGCTCTCGTCGAGCGGCACCACCGGTGTCAGGGCCGGCGCCTGGCCCAGGGCCAACGCAGCCGGAGCGGCCAGGCGTTGCTGGGTGCTGCGCACCAGCGGGCGCACGACCAGGAAAAAGGCCAGCAGCGCGGCGACCAGGTAGACCAGCGGCATGCCCCAGTCGACGACGGTGTCGCGCTGCTGCCACCAGGGTTGCTGCGCGGGGGGGGCGCGGAACGCGAGGGCCGAGACGATGAGCTGGTCGCCGCGCTCGGCATTGATGCCCAGGCCGTTGTGCAGGATCTTCTCGATATGGGCCAATTCCGGGGCGCTCCAGCCGGCGGCGGCGCCCTTGGGGGCCACGGCGGTGTTCAGCACCACCGACACATGCAGCTTGCTCAGGCGGCTGCGGCTGCGCTTGATCTGCTTGATGCTGCGGTCATAGGCGTACTGGCGTGTGGTGGCGTTCTTGCGGGCCGTGTTGGCGTTGGCGTTCGGGTCGGCGGGCTGGGTAGCGGCCGGGTCGGAGTTGACGGGGCGGTTGCTCAGCGAGCCGGGCACGCCGATGGCGGCCATGGCCCGGTCCTGCTCGTCGCGCACGGCCTCGGCCGTCACGCGCGGGTCGGTGCCGAACTTTTCCTGGGTTTCCTCGATGCGGTCCTCATCGACTTCGGCGGTCACGCTGGCCTTGAAGTTGTCTTCGCCCAGCGCCGGCACGAGCAGGTCGCGGATGCTGCGCAGCGTGGCGTCGCGGTGGCGCGCGGCGGCCTCGCCGCCGTTGAGCGCATCCAGTCCCTGGCTCAGGTCCACATGGGCCGACAGCAGGTTGCCGCTCTGGTCCACCAGTTGTACGCGCTGGGGTGCCAGGCTGGCCACGCTGCCCGCCACGAGGTTGACGATGGCGGCGATCTGTTCCGAGCCGAGGCGGTGGCCGGGCTTGAGCGTGAGCATCACCGAGGCCGAGCTTTGCGCGCCATCGCTGATCACGAACGACGTCGACTTGGCGATGGACAGGTGCACGCGGGCCGATTCCACGGCGTCGAGCGCGCCGATGCTCTGGGCCAGCTCGCCCTCCAGGCCGCGGCGAAAACGCACGTCCTGCACGAACTGGCTCACGCCCAGCGGGTCGTTGCGGTCCATGAGTTCCAGGCCGGCCGGCAGCTTGGCGGTCACGCCCTTGGCGGCCAGCAGCATGCGCACCTTGCCCAGCGATTTCTCAGGCACCAGGACCTGCCCGCTTTCGGGGTGGATGCGGTAGGGGATCTGTTCGGCCTCGAGCACGGACATCATGTCGGCTGCGGCCACTTTTTCGCGCGCACCGAACACCGGCTTGTACCCGGATTGGGCGTTCCACAGGAACATCAGCACCACGGCCGTGAGGCCCGCAGCCAGCAGCACCAGGGGGGCGAGGCTCTTCACGAAGGCCGGCGCAAGGCGGGGCAGGCTGCCCGCGCGCAGGCGCTCCCAGCCGGATTTCAGGGTGGCATTCACGCGAAAGACTCCGGTGCGCTGTTACAGCGGCAGCTTGACCAGGTCTTCCATCGCGCCCATGACCTTGTTGCGCACCTGCATCAACATGGAGAACGACAGGCTGGCCTCCTGGCTGGCGAGCATGGCGCCCACGAGGTCGTCGCTGGCGCCGCTGTCCACCTCGGCCATCTTCACCCCGGCGTCATGGTCCTGCTGGTTGACGCCATGCACGGCCGCCATCATGCGTTCCGCAAAGCCACCGGCCCCGTGGGCCGCGCCGGCTTCGTCCGTGGCGCCCACGATCGGGGCCGGGGCGCTCAAGGCGCTCAGTTGTTCCTGGATCTGGCGCAGGTCGGCCTGGATCAGGGCAGCGGTTGCTTGGCTCATGGGGGAGGCATCCTTCAAAAATCACCGTGCAACGCGGGTCTGCAGCTGGGGTCACCCAGGCATTGGTTGCAAATTGTTCTCCATTGTAAGTGATGTTTTACAAATGATGCGTATAAATCATCAAAAATGCAAAATGCGTCGTTTTTGCGCACTTTGTTGCGGTGACTGCCATCCTGCGGGTGTCTTTCATGGATGTTCGTAGCCCGTAGTGGTCGCTTTTAAGGGTTTTCCATAGGAAAATATGGTGAAATTAGGTGGATTGTTGATTTTTCAGTAGCATGTGTATCTGTTTCACATGGCTTCTCGCCCCGTCGGGGCGCAAGGGTGGGGGCCGCCTTGCGCGGTGATGCAGCTATGCAGTATGGATTTGAGCTCACGGTAGGGGGGGTGTTTGTCCTGGCGGCGGGCGGCTGGGGGATTTCCGTCTACCTGGGCTTGCGCAGGGCGCGCCGCGCGCTGGAGCAGGCGCAGCAGACGCTGGCCGAGCGCAATGAGTTCCTGGGCATGATGGCCCATGAGATGCTGACCCCATTGCAGACGCTGATCAGCTCGGTCGAGCTCATCGAGCTCAGCGGGCGCCTGCCTTCAGATGATCAGGCGTTTCGGCGCCTGCGCCGCAGCGCCCAGCAGTTGGAGGCGCAGATGAACGACACGGTGGAATTTGCGCGCCTGAGTGGCGGGCGCCTGAAGGTGTCGCCCATGCTGTTCCAGCCCGACCTGATGATGCGCATCATCGTCTCCGAATACGAGGAGGCGGCGCGCGAGCGCGGCGTGCGGCTCGAGGTGTGCATGGATCCGGAGCCCTGCCCGCGGGTCATCACCGACCCCGCCCGGCTGCGGCAGATCATCACCAACCTGATTTCCAACAGCGTGAAATACGCCAACCCAGGCGAGGTGCTGTGCTCGGTGCAGGTGCAGGATGCACCCGCCCAGGTCACCATCGCCGTGATGGACCGGGGACCGGGATTCGATGCCTCGGTCGATGTGTGGGCGCCCTTCGTGCGCGGCAGCAAGGCGCCACAGGGCGCAGGCCTGGGGTTGGCGGTGGTCAAGCTCATGTCCGACCTGTTGCAGGGCACGGCCCGCGTGGTCAGCCGTGTGGGCGAGGGCACGGCCTTCATTGTGCAGATTCCAGTGGAGGTCGAGCACACCCAGGAGGTCCGGTTGGCGGCGCCCGCGCACCAGCGCCTGCGCGTGCTGGTGGTCGATGACAACGACGATGTGCGCCAGGGGCTGCTGGCCATGCTGCAGGCCCTGGGGGCCCAGGCGGACGGTGCCGCGAGCGTGGCCCGTGCCATGCAGATGCTGCAAGCCACCAAGTACGACGGCATGGTGCTGGACCTGTGCCTACATGACGGCAGCGGCTACGACGTGGCCCGTGCGGCGCGCCAGCCTGGGGGGTTGAACCTCGGGACGCCGATCGTGGCGCTGTCGGCCTACCACGAGAGCGATGCGCAGGGGGACCTGCTGCTGGCCGCGAAGTTCGACAAGCCGATCTCTGTGGCGCGCCTGCGCTCGGCCATGGAGTTCTTCGTCTGAGAGGCTGAGAATCTTTTGTCCATGCCCGCCATGCACGCCAAAACACCCTGGCTCGTTGTTGTAAATGCTCGCCGTGGACCGAGCTATGGCTGTGCTTTGCGCCTGGATCCAGGGCGTTGTGGCGCGCCTTTCTGTCACGGCCCAAAAACTCCCAGCCTCTGAGCCTCACCGCGCGTTGAAGGCCGGCATGGAGGTCGGGCGGGACGGGCGGGACGGGAGGGCGTTAGCTGCTTTCGCCCAGGAGTTGTTTCACCTGAGAGATCAAGAGGGCCAGGCGGAAGGGCTTTTCGATCACCTGGATGCGCAGGGTCAGTGCCATGCGCGCAATCTCCTCTTCGGCGGCATTGCCCGAGGCGATCGCGCCGGTGGTCAGGATCATCGGTGCCGCAGGCTGGGCGCGGCGTATGGCGCGCAGCGCGTCGGCGGCGGTCTGGCCGCCCAGCCACCAGTCCACGATGTAGGCGTCAAAGGGTGCAATGGCCGCTTCGGAGGACAGGTCCGAGGCCGAGGCGAAGGTGCTCGCGTGGTAGCCCGAGCGCGTGAAGGCCTCCTGGAGGTTGGCGGCCAGGTCGGCGGAGTCTTCGAGGATGGCGATGCGTGGCAGCGGGCGCTGCAATGGGGTGATGGACAGGTGCAGCACCCGGTGCCGCGGCACGGTGCTGGCGGCCTCGGCGTAGGGCTGTACGCGCCACTCGCTGCCATCGTGCGTGGCCACCAGTTCGCAATGCTCGTGGGGGCCGAGTTCGGTGCCCAGGGTGGCCATGCAGGCCAGGCTGCGCGGGCCCATCTGCATCTGGGCGGCCACGGCGTCCGCAGACTCGCGCGGGGCCTGGCTGGGCTGGCTGCTGAGCGGCGTGCTGACATCCACCTGGAAGTACTGGGCGAGCGCCAGCAGGTCGGCGCTGGAGAAGGAGCCGTCCTGGAATTTGCGGAAGGCGCCCGAGCGCGACAAGCCCAGGATGACCGCCAATTGGGAGGAGTGCTTGTGGCGTGGCCAGCCCTGCGCGCTGAAAAAGGCGTGCAGGCGGCGTGAAATGACGCTGGCGGGCTGCTGCTCCTCGCCCGTGAAGTCGCCGGATGCGGGGTTGTGCGGATCGGAATGCTTGGGCTCGATCATGGTGTTTTGCTTGGTATGCAGCAAATTGGCGACAAAAAGTAACGCTTTCTTAAAAAGCGGTCCTAAAACTGGACATTTTTGTGACGCGCTGTAAAATGTTGCATTAATTGCACTCAAATGTACGTGCGGGTCAGGGGTGCGCGGTGTCGCGCTCGGCCTGTTGCGGTCCTGGATGCAGATCAATATAGCCCAACCGCCTGGTTCAAAGCCCTCTTCGTTGCCCTATGTGCAGCATTGTTTAACGTTTTTCGATCTGAGTTGACATGATGCAATCCGCGCAGTTCTCGGCTGTGCTCCATCCGGTGCTGGACGCACGCACCCTGGGGCGGCCGGTGCACCTGCTGGCGCCATTCGCGCGCAAGTTCGGCGCAGACCTGTCGGATCTGCTGCGCCAGGGCATGAATCGG
Organism: Acidovorax sp.; assembly: GCF_034519795.1. Lineage (GTDB taxonomy): Bacteria > Pseudomonadota > Gammaproteobacteria > Burkholderiales > Burkholderiaceae_C > Acidovorax. Next base: position 263,244 of record NZ_JAXHOB010000004.1, on the reverse strand, counting down.
CGCTACGGCACGCGCCTGGCGGTGGCCGAGGCGCGCATGGTGCACCGCCCTGCCAGCGCTGCGCCACGCTGGCAGGTGTATGGCATGCCCCAGGGGCGCATGGGCGTGGCGATGGAACGCGAACTCTTGTTGCGCCTGCTGCAATGCCGCTATGGCGTGCGCAGCGGTGAAGTGCCCGATCCTGCAACCATTCCCCTCACGGCGACCGAGGACCGGCTCGCGCGCCGGCTTGGCGAGGACATCGTGGCCGCCCTGGTGCTGCGGGTGCAGGCCGGCCTGGCGGCGCTGGCCATGGGCCCGCAGCCGGACGCCGAGGTTGAAGGGGCGCTGCAGTGGCTCGCGCAGTCGCGCGATGCCGTGGGGGCCTGGTCGCTCGTGCTGACCGTGGAGGAGCCCGGCTGGGGCCTGCGCTCCGAGGTGCAGGTCGGTCTGGACGATGCCTGGATGGAGCGCCTGCTGGCCCAGTTGACGACCGGCCGCACCCAGGCGCGGCGCGAGCGCCTGCATGCCGAAACCCATTCCCTGGCCGGGCGCATTCCCGTGCGCCTGTCCGCGCGCCTGCTGCGCCGGCGCATCACGCTGGGGGAGGTGATGGACCTGCGCCCGGGCGATGTGATCCCGGTCAGCTTCCAGAGCGCCGATGTGCTGGTCAAGGATTCGCGTCTGTTCACCGCCACGGTGGCAGAGCACAAGGGTGGGCTGTGGCTCACCGCATTCAACGACGCAGCGTGACGCTGCCTATTGCCATGAGCCAAGACAACCCCGGGTTCGACACCCTGCTGGACGACCTTCCCCCCCACCTTGCGGACGAGGGTCTGCCGCTGGCCGAGGCCGCCGTGGCCGCGCCACGCCCGCGCCGCGATTTCGCGCAGATGCTGCGCAAGATTCCGGTCACGCTGACGCTGGAGGTGGGCTCGGCCGACATCACGCTCGACCAGGTCATGGCCCTGCAGCACGACAGCGTGGTGGAGCTCGATGCCGTGGCGGGAACGCCGCTGGTGATCAAGGTCAACGGCACCCCGATCGGCCGTGCCGAGGTGGTGGTGGCGGGCGAGAACTATGGCCTGCGCGTGATCGAGCTGGCCGATCTGGACCTGCTGTCGATAGACACTCCGAACTGAGCCGGAGAGCCTGACCATGACGTTGCGACGAACGGCCGGCTGGGCCGCTGTGGCCCTGCTCGCCCTGGCGCTGGGCTGGAGCGATACGGCCTGGGCCGCCAACACGGTGCCGCTGATCAGCGTGGGGGCCAAGGGCGCCCAGACCGAGTTCACCGTGAAGACGCAGGTCCTGGTCATCATGACGCTGCTCGGGCTGCTGCCCGTGCTGATGCTGATGATGACCAGCTTCGTGCGCTTCGTGATCATCCTGTCGCTGCTGCGCCAGGCCCTGGGGCTGCAGCAGGGTCTGCCCAACCGCATCGTCACGGGCGTGGCCCTGATCCTGACCCTGCTCGTGATGCGGCCCGTGGGTGAAGATATCTGGGCGAATGCCTTCCTGCCCTACGACCAGGACAAGATCGGCCTGGAGGTCGCGCTCCAGCGGGCCGAGCAGCCCCTCTCGCGCTTCATGCTCTCGCAGACCAGCAAGAGCGCGCTGCAGCAGATCTCGGGCCTGGCCGGCGAGGCGCCGGTGGCCGATCCGGCGCAGCACGCCTTCACGGTGAAGCTGGCGGCCTTCGTGCTCAGCGAGCTCAAGACCGCCTTCCAGGTCGGCTGCATGCTGTTCATCCCGTTCATGGTGGTCGACCTCGTCGTGGCCTCGGTGCTCATGGCCATGGGCATGATGATGCTGTCGCCGCTCGTGATCTCGCTGCCGCTCAAGCTGCTGCTGTTCGTGCTGGTGGATGGCTGGACGCTGACCGTCAATACCCTGATCACCAGCATCCGGACCTATTGATGAAATTCCCCTTGAGTCGCTTCGCGCCATCCCCCCAGAGGGGGGGCGCCCCAGGTGCGGCGGGGCGGCCCTTGCACGGGGGCGCTGGCTTCGGTCGCGCCGGTTTCATGGGTTGTGGGTGGTGCCTATGCTGACGCCTGAAATCGCGGTCGATCTGGTCAGCGAGAGCCTGCACCTGGTGATGCTGCTGGTCGCGGTGCTGGTCGTGCCGGGGCTGATCGTGGGTTTGATCGTCGGGGTCTTCCAGGCAGCTACGCAGATCAACGAGCAGACCTTGAGCTTTCTGCCACGCCTGCTGGTCACGCTGCTGGCGGTGATCGTCGGCGGCCGCTGGATGGCGGGACTGCTGATGGACTTCTGCGTGGAGATCTTCCAGCGCGCCGCCACCTTGGTGGGCTAGACCCCGGGCTTGCCATGGATGCCGTCTTTCCCAGCCTGCTGGCCCAGCTGCTGGCCCTGTGGTGGCCGTTCTGCCGCATCATGGCGCTGCTCAGCGCCGCGCCGATCCTGGGCGACGGCGGCGTGCCCGTGACGCTGCGCCTGCTGCTGTCCCTGGTGCTGGCGGTGGTGCTGATGCCCGTGGCAAGGCCGGTGGTGGAGATCGATCCGCTGTCGCTGCATGCGGTGGTGGCCACTATCGAGCAGGCGGCCATCGGGGGGCTGCTGGGGCTGGCGCTGCATTTCACCACCTCGGTGATCATGGTGCTGGGCTACCTGGTGTCGAGCCAGATGGGGCTGTCGATGGCCACCATGAACGATCCGCTGTCGGGCATTTCCTCGGACGTGGTGTCCAGCCTGCTGTCCGTGCTTGGCATGCTGGTGTTCTTCTCCATGGACGGCCACCTGCTCGTCACCCAGGTGATGGGTGCGAGTTTCCAGCAGTGGCCGGTGGGTGGGGGCATCCATGTGCCGGCGCTGCGCACCGTGGCGTTCAACGTGGCCTGGGTGTTCTCCGCCGCGCTGCTGCTGGCCCTGCCGGTGGTGCTGGCGACCTTCGTGGTGCAGCTGGGTTTCGGCTTTCTCGCGCGCGTGGCGCCGACCCTGAACCTGTTCGCCCTCGGTTTTTCCGTGGTGACGCTGTTCGGCCTCGTCATGCTGGCGCTGCTGGTGCGCTACCTGCCCGAACACTACCTGCGCATGACCACCCAGGTCCTCGAAATGCTGCGCCTGAGCATGCTGGAGCGGCGCTGATGTCCGAGTCCTCCAGCGGCGACAAGACCGAAAAGCCCTCGGCGCAGAAGCTCAAGAAGGCGCGCGAGCAGGGCCAGGCCGCGCGCTCCAAGGACCTGGTGACTGCCGTGGGCATCGTGGCCAGCCTGTACCTGGTGGTCTGGCTGATGCCCGGCTACCTGCAGGATTTCCGGCAGATCTTCCACTACAGCCTGGCCCACCTCGAGGGCGACGGTGCGCTGGACAACGCCTGGTCCATGCTCTTCCTGGCTGCGGCGCTGCTGGTGCTCAAGCTCGTGGCGCCGCTCGCGCTCATGCCGCTGTTGCTGGTGCTGGCCTCCCTGGTGCCCGGGGGCTGGGTGCTTTCGTCGGAGAACCTGCAGCCCAAGTTCAGCCGGCTCAATCCGCTCACCAACCTCGGGCGGCTGTTTGGCGGCAAGCATCTGGCCGGGGTGCTTGCCTCGGTGCTCAAGGCCACCCTGCTGTCTGCCGTGCTCTGGTACCTGTGCACCCGCACCGCAGCCGACTACCTGCGCCTGCAGGGCATGGCCCTGGGCGATGCCCTCGCGCACGGCTGGGACATGGCGCTTTCCGGGGTCTTTGCCATGGCCATGGTGTTCGTGCTGTTCGGCCTGATCGACCTGCCCGTGCAGGTGTTCTTCTTTCTGCGTGGCCAGCGCATGAGCAAGCAGGACCAGAAAGATGAGCACAAGAGCAACGAAGGCCGTCCCGAGGTCAAGCAGCGCATCCGCCAGCTGCAGCGCCAGCTGTCGCGGCGCAGCGTGCGCTCGACGGTGCCCACGGCCGACGTGGTGATCGTCAACCCCGAGCACTATGCCGTGGCCCTCAAGTACGACGAGCGCCGGGCCCAGGCCCCCTTCGTGGTCGCCAAGGGCGTGGACGAAATGGCGCTTTTCATCCGCGAGGTGGCGCGCGAGCACCGCGTGGAAGTGGTGAGCATGCCGCCCCTGGCGCGTGCCATCTACCACACCAGCCAGGTGCACCAGCAGATTCCGATCCCGCTGTACACGGCGGTGGCCCTGGTCCTCAACTACGTGCTGCAGCTCAAGGCCTTCAAGGCCGGCCAGCGTCCCCATGAGCCCCGTCCGCCCACCGACGTGGCCGTGCCCCCCCATCTGTCGCCCCCCGCTTCGCCATGAATTTCCTGCCGCCCGCATTGCGCGACCTTCTGCGCCGTTACAGCTTTGCCTCGCCCCTGATGCTGCTGGCCTTGCTGGCCATGATCATCCTGCCACTGCCGCCGGCGCTGCTGGACGTGCTGTTCACGTTCAACATCGTGCTGTCGATCGTGGTCATCCTGATCAGCGTCTCGGTCAGCCGGCCGCTGGAGTTCTCCACCTTCCCGACCGTCATCCTGGGCACCACGCTGATGCGCCTGGCGCTCAACGTCGCCTCCACGCGCGTGGTGCTGTTGCATGGCCACGAGGGCACGCACGCGGCAGGCCAGGTGATCGAGGCCTTCGGCAATGTGGTGATCGGCGGCAACTTCGTGGTCGGCCTGGTGGTGTTCGTCATCCTGATGATCATCAACTTCGTGGTCGTGACCAAGGGCTCGGAGCGCATCTCCGAGGTGTCGGCGCGTTTCACGCTCGACGCGCTGCCGGGCAAGCAGATGGCCATCGACGCCGACCTCAACGCCGGCCTCATCAACCAGGAAAAAGCCCAGGCCCGCCGGCGCGAGGTCGGCATGGAGGCCGACTTCTACGGCGCCATGGACGGTGCCTCGAAGTTCGTGCGCGGCGATGCCATCGCGGGCATCCTGATCCTGTTCATCAACATGATCGGGGGCGTGGCCATCGGCGCGCTGATGCACGACCTGTCCTTTGGCGACTCCTTTCGCCAGTATGCGCTGCTGACCATCGGCGACGGCCTGGTCGCGCAGATCCCGGCGCTGCTGCTGTCGGCTGCGGCGGCCATCATCGTCACGCGGGTGAGCGACTCGGGCGACTTCGAGAGCCAGGTCAGCGGCCAGTTGCTGGCTTCGCCGCAGGCGCTGTACAGCGCGGCGGCGCTCATGACGGCGCTGGGCCTGATCCCGGGCATGCCCTGGCTCAGCTTCCTGGGGTTCGCGGCGGTGCTGGCCTTCGTGGGCTGGCGCCAGTCCCGGCGCGCGCAGCGGCCTCTGCCTGCCACCGATGCCCTGGCCCTGGGCGCGACGCTGGCCACCGCCGAGCCACCCGCCGACATCGACTGGCGCAGCCTGCCCGTGGTGGAGCCGCTGGCCGTGGCGCTGGGCTACCGCCTGGTGGGGCTGATCGACAAGGCCCAGGGCGCGCCGCTGCTCAAGCGCGTCAAGGGCGTGCGCCAGACGCACAGCGAGACCCTGGGCCTGTTGCTGCCCGCCGTGGCCGTGCGCGACGACCTCAGCATCAAGCCCTCGCAGTACGTGATCCAGCTGCGCGGCACGCCCGTGGCACGCGCCGAGGTGCCGGCCGACAAGCTCATGGCCATTCCTTCGCCCCAGCTCTACGGCGAGGTGGATGGCGAGCCCGGGGTGGACCCGGCCTATGGCATGCCGGTGGTCTGGATCAAGCCCGACGACAAGGCCCATGCCCTGGGCCTGGGCTACCAGGTGGTGGACGTGCCCAGCGTCGTCGCCACGCACCTGGGCAAGGTGGTGCGCGAGAACCTGCCCGAGCTGTTCGGCCACGAAGACGTGGTGGAGCTCATGGAGCGCCTCACGGCGCTGGCACCCCGGCTGGCCGATGCGCTTGCCAAGGCCATGACGCATGCGCAACTGCTCAAGGTGCTGCGCGTGCTGCTGGCCGAGAACGTTTCGCTCAAGGACATCGTGCCCATTGCCACCACCTTGCTCGACACCGTGGACACCACGAAGGACCCCGTCCTCATGGCGGCCGAGGTGCGCTGCACGCTGCGCCGCCAGATCGTGGAGAGCCTGTGCGGCCCGCGCCCTGAACTCAAGGTCTTCAACCTCACCGGCGAGCTTGAGAACATGCTGCTGGGCGCGCTCAACCAGGCACGCCAGGGCGGTGCCAAGGTGGCGCTGGACAATTTCGCCATCGACCCGAACCTGCTGTCGCAGCTGCAGGCCCACATGCCGCTGGCACGCGACCAGATGAAGCAGCAGACCACGCCGCCGCTGCTGCTCGTCATGCCCCAGGTGCGGCCGCTGCTGGCGCGCTATGCACGGCTGTTCGCCCCGGGGCTGGCCGTGCTGTCGTACAACGAGATCCCCGAGAACCGCGACATCAGCATCATCGGAACGGTGGGCTGAGCGCGTTCAGCACCTCGGCCGCTGCCCGAAACAGGCCGGGGGGCAGGGCCAGGTCTGCCGATCCCCACTGCGCTGCCGAAGCCGGCAAGGGGGCCACGGGCGGCAGCGGCTGGTGCTGCAGCACCTGCCAGTGCAGCAGGCGCAGGTGGGAGCGGGCCAGCGAGGCGGCCGCCAGCGTGGCGCGGCTGTGCAGCAGCGCCACGGCATCGGCCCCGGTGGCGCACAGCACCACGGCCACGGCCTGGCCCTGCAGCTCCAGGTCCACGCGCACCGGGCCGAGGCCGGGCAGGTCGAGTTCCAGGCCCAGCCGCTGGCCAGTGTTCTTGCGCTGGCCGGGTGGGCGCGCGCGCGCAGGCAGGGGCCAGAACGTGAGCCACACCCCGGGCCAAACCAGGGCGTGGAATACCAGCATGCCCTGCAGCGCCTGGGCGGGGGGCTCGCCGCCCAGGGCCATGCCGTCGGCGCGCTGCAGGCCGTGCAGAGCTTGCATCGGCGATGCTGCGGCGGGCGGTTGCCCGGGGGTGCTCTGCCGCAACTGCGCCAGCACCAGGCTGCGCCACTGCGCGGCGAGGGCCGGCACCTGCAGCGGCGCCAGCAGCAGGCGGTGCATGCCGGCCTGATCGGGCTGCACGGCCGGGGGCTGGCCTTGCGGGCGGGACGGGTCGCCACCCCCGCCGCTGCGGGGCGGTGCAGAGGCCATGCCTTCGTCGGCCAGGCCCAGGACGGCGAGCTCCAACTGGGGCGTGGTGCCCACCACGCGCACCAGCAGCAGTTGCCCGGGCTCCCAGCGCTGGCCCGCCAGCGCCGAGGCGGGGATCTGCAGCTGCTGCCCCTCGGGACCGCGGGCCAGCAGGCCGCCGTCGAATGTGGCCGTGACGCGCAGGCGCAGCAGGGGCTGCACCGGGTCGAGCCGGGGGAGCGCAGTGGCAGTGGCCGGAATGGCAGCGCCAGGGCGCGCCACCAGGGCCCGACCCGGGGCGCCCGCCGGTGCGGTGCTGCTCAGTCGCTCCAAAGCCATGCGATGCGTCCCTTGCCCGTGCCAAAGCCAAAAAAAAGCCAACCGCATGCGGTTGGCTGGTGCGGGCCGACCAAAAGGCCTGGTCTGCCCGGGTGCTGCAAGAGCGCCTTATTGCAGCAGCGACAGGGCCAGCTGCGACATGCTGTTCGACTGCTTGAGCATGCTCGTGCTGGCTTGCATCAGCATTTGCTTGGTGGTCATGTTGGCCGATTCCGAAGCGTAGTCCACATCCATGATGCGGCCCTTGGCGGCTTCGGTGTTCTGGGTCATGTTGGACAGGTTGTTGTACACATGGTCCAGGCGGTTGGCTGCGGCACCCATGGCCGAGCGCAGCGTGCCCACCGCGGCCGAGGCGGTGTCCGCCAGGGCGATGACGCCGTTGCCGGCGGCGGTGATGTCGCCACCCTGCAGGGCCGTGATGGCCGTGGCCAGGGCCGTCATCGACGCGCTGGCGTCGAAGGCGTAGGTTTCTGCACCCGAGGCACCGATCTGGAACGTGGCGGCAGCGGCGAAGGTACCACCCGTCAGCAGGGCCTGGCCACCGAACTTGGTGTTGGTCATGATGCTGGTGATTTCGGCGGACAGGGCGTCGAACTCGGCGTCCATGGCCGTCTTGTCGGTGGCGCTGGAGGTCGCGTTGGATGCTTCCGTGGCCAGATCCTTCATGCGCAGCATCATGTTGTTGACTTCGTCCAGCGCGCCTTCAGCGGTCTGCAGCATGGAGATGCCGTTTTGCGTGTTGCGCTGGGCCACGGCCATGCCGCGGGTCTGGGCATTCAGGCGGGTGGCGATCTGCAGGCCGGCGGCATCGTCCATGGCCGAGTTGACACGGAAGCCCGTGGACAGGCGCGTCATCGAGGTGGACAGGGCCTTGTTGGTCGAGCCCGAAACTGCCTGGGCGGAGAGGGAAGCCGAATTCGTGTGCAGGCTAAGCATGTCAGTTAACTCCTGGTTTGGTAGGTTACAGGCAGCGTTTTGTCGCCCGTACCTTCACAAGGCGGAGGGCCGCGCAGAAAACTTAAATCCAGGATGAAAAAAAACCGCCCGAAGGCGGTTGCGGCGAGGGGTGGCTTGCAGTGATGGGGTGCTCATCCGGCACTTTTGCCGATCAGGTAGGCGGTGCTCTGCAGCCCGACCACGGTCAGCCCCAGCGAGCCCAGGAGGTGCAGCGCGGTGGTTGCCAGCGCCCAGCCGTAGCGCTGCTGCAGCAGCATGGCCACGACCTCGGCCGAAAAGCTTGAGAACGTGGTGAGCGCGCCCAGAAAGCCCGTGACCAGTGCCAGGCGCCAGGCCGGATCGAGCTGCGGCAGCGCCTGGAACACGGCCACGCAGACGCCGATGAGGTAGCCGCCCACCAGGTTGGCTGCCAGGGTGCCCCAGGGCAGCACCGAGGTGCTGGTGCTCAGCCACAGGCCCAGCCGCCAGCGCGCCAGCGCACCCAGGCTGGCGCCGATGCAGATGGCGATGACAGGCAGCATGGCCGAGACTCTAGCAGGCGTTGAGGTGGTTGCCTCAGCGTGTCGTCGCCATCTGCTGCGGCAACCAGGTCACGATGCCCGGGAAGATGTAGATCAGCGTAACGGCTGCGCACATGAGCAGGAACATCGGCAGGGCCGTCTTGGCGATCCAGGGCAATTGGCGATTGGTCATCCCTTGCAACACGAACAGGTTGAAGCCGACTGGCGGGGTGATCTGCGCCATCTCGACCACCAGCACGACGAAGATGCCGAACCAGATCGGGTCGATGCCGGCCGCCTGTACCGTGGGCATGAGTACGCCCATGGTCAGCACCACCATCGAGATGCCGTCCAGGAAGCAGCCCAGGATGATGAAGAACACGGCCAGTGCGGCGATCAACTGCGCCTTGTTCAGCCCCAGGGATGCGATCCACTCGGCCAGGTGCCGGGGCAACCCGATGTAGCCCATGGACAGCGTGAGAAAGGCGGCACCCGCCAGTATCAGCGCGATCATGCAGTACAGGCGCGTGGCGCCCATGAGCGAATCCTTGAAGGTACCCCAGCCCATGGAGCCCTGTACGGTGGAGAGCACCAGCGAGCCCACCACGCCCACGGCGGCAGCCTCGGTGGCGGTGGCGACGCCGGTGTAGATCGAGCCCAGCACGCCCGCGATCAGCAGCACCACGGGGATCAGGCTGCGCGACTCCGAGATCTTTTCCATGAACGTCATGCGCCGGTCCGCCGCTGGCACCTGCTCGGGGTTGCGCAGCGCCCAGACCATGATGTAGCCCGAGAACAGCGCCGCCAGCAGCACGCCCGGCAGCACGCCGGCGATGAAGAGCTGCGAGATCGAGACCTCGGCCGATACGCCGTAGACGATCATGATGATCGACGGCGGGATCAGCAACCCCAGGGTACTGGCGCCGGCCAGCGTGCCGACGATCATCTTCTCGGGGTAGCCTCGGCGGGTGAGCTCGGGCAGCGTCATCTTGCCGATGGTGGCGCAGGTCGCGGCGCTGGAGCCGGAGACCGCCGCAAAGATGGTGCAGCCCACCACGTTGGTGTGCAGCAGCCGCCCGGGCAGTGACTGGACCCAGGGTGCCAAGCCCTTGAACATGTCCTGCGACAGCCGGGTGCGGAACAGGATTTCGCCCATCCAGATGAACAGGGGCAGGGCGGTCAAGGTCCAGCTGGACGCCGATCCCCAGATGGTCACGGCCATCGCATCACCCGCTGGGCGCGCGGCAAACAGTTGCATGCCGATCCAGGCCACGCCCGACAGGGTGAGTCCGATCCAGACCCCGCTGCCCAGGATCAGGAACAGCGAAAGAACCAACAGGCCGGTAATGGCGATATCACTCATGGAAGCGGCCTTGTGTCATTCGTTTCGCAGGGCGTCGCCTGGCGATGCCTGGCTGCGCCTGTCCAGGATCTCGAGCACCAGCTCGTCGATGAAGGCGATGGCCAGGATCACGGTGCCCAGGGCCATGGCGATCTGCGGGATCCACAGGGGCGTGGCATCGTTGCCGGTGGAGATGTCGTGGAACTCGTGCGACTGCCAGGCCAGCTTGCAGCTGTAGGCGGCAAACAGCAGCGCCAGCAGGCAGGCGATGGCCAGCGCCCAGATCTCGAAGGCCTTCTTGGCCTTGCCCTTGAGCGCGTTGAGCAGCAAGGTCACGCGGATGTGCTCGCCCCGCTTGAGCGTGTGCGCCAGCGCCAGAAAGCCCGACGCGGCCATCAGGTAGCCGGCATAGGCATCGGCCCCGGAAACGTGGAAATGCAGCTGGCGGCTGACGATGGACAGCAGCACCATTCCCAGCAATCCAACCATGAAAAGCGCCGCCAGGGCGGCGGCGCTGTCATACACAAAATCAAGCAGTCGGCGCATGTGGCGGCGTGCTTACTTGCGGTAGGCGTCGATCAGGGCCTTGCCGTCAGGCCCGGCCTTGTCCAGCCACTCCTTGAGCATGGTGTCGCCCACCTTGGCCATGTCGGACTTGAGCTGCGCAGCCGGGGGCAGCACTTCCATGCCATTGGCCTTGAGCTTGGCCAGGGTGTCCGTGTTGACCTTGGCGCTGGCGGCCCAGCCGCGCGTCTCGGCATCGGCCCCGGCCTTGCGCAGGGCATCCTGGGTGGGCTTGTCCAGCGCGTCGAAGGCCTTCTTGTTCACCAGCACGGCGTTCTTGGGCAGCCAGGCCTGGGTGTCGTAGTAGTACTTGAGGTGTTCGTACAGCTTGCTGTCCACGCCGGTGGCGCCCGAGGTCATGGTCGATTCGACCACCCCCGTGGCCAGTGCCTGCGAGAACTCGGCCGCCTGCACGGTCACGGGCTGGGCGCCCACCAACTCGGCGATGCGGGCCGTGGCCGGGCTGTAGGCGCGCCACTTGATGGCCTTCAGGTCGGCAGCGCTGGCCAGGGGCTTTTTCGTGTAGATGCCCTGGGGTGGCCATGCCACGGCGTACAGCAGCGTCATGCCCTGCTCGGCCAGCTTCTTTTCCAGGAAGGGCTTTTGCGCGGCGTACAGCTTCTTGGATTCGTCGTAGCTGTCGGCCAGGAAGGGCAGGCCATCGACGCCGAACAGCTGCCATTCGTTCTGGAAATTGGCCAGCAGGATCTCGCCCATCTGCGCCTGGCCACCTTGCACGGCGCGCTTGATTTCAGGTGCCTTGAACAGGGCCGCATTGGCGTGCACGGTGATCTTGAGCTTGCCGCCCGTGGCCTTGTCCACATCGGCCGCCAACTGCATCATGTTCTCGGTGTGGAAGTTGGTGGCCGGATAGGCGGCGGCCAGGTCCCACTTGGTCTGGGCAAAAGCCGCCGGAACAGACAGAGTACAGGCCAAGGCCAGCGCGGTGAGGGGAAGGATTCGACGCTTCATTGATAGCTCCGCAAGGTAGGAAACGGGGGTATGCCACTGTATAGGAAGCACTTCGTTACGACATAGGTGTTTTGCCTGAACGTTGACAAAATGCCAACAAATCATTGGTGACTTGCCTACAATCAGCCCATGCACATCCCGTGCCAGATTCGACTTTTGCGAAAGCATCCTCCATGAAACCTGCGGCCCGCCCCAAGGGCGAATCCGGCCCCATCGTGTCGTCCGCGCACCTGGTATCGGCGCAGAGCGCCGAGATGAGCGAGTTCGAGTTCGGCCTCATCGTCGCGGGCAATGCGTTTCACCGCTGGGTGGTGCACTGCATGTCCGCGGCGGGGCTCAAGGACCTCACGCCGCTCGATGTGGTGGTGCTGCACCACGTGACGCACCGGGCGCGCGACAAGCGCCTGGCCGACATCTGCTTCATCATGAACGTGGAAGACACGCACCTGGTGAACTATGCGTTGAAAAAGCTGCAGAACCTGGGCGTGGTGGCCTCCCAGAAGAACGGCAAGGAGGTGACCTACGCAGCCACCGACGTGGGCCGGGCCTATGTGCAGCGCTACCGCGAGATCCGCGAGCGCTGCCTGATCGACGCGCTGCACGCCGACGATGCCCTGAACCGCGACATCGGCGAACTGGCCCGTTTGCTGCGTGTGCTCTCGGGCATGTACGACCAGGCGGCGCGGTCGGCGGCTTCCCTGTGATGGGCGGCGGCAGCGTCCCCTGGCTTCCTCCTTTTTACCTACCGATTGCATGACGATGGCATCTTCCGCCTCCACCCACCCCGCACGCTGGCAGTTCTGGATCGACCGCGGGGGCACCTTCACCGACGTGGTCGGCAAGCGGCCCGACGGCAGCCTGGTCACGCACAAGCTGCTGTCCGAGAACCCCGAGCAGTACAAGGACGCGGCCGTGGCCGGCATCCGCCACCTGCTGGGGCTCAAGGCCGGCGAGCCAGTGACGCCCGAGCTGGTGGAGTGCGTGAAGATGGGCACCACGGTGGCCACCAATGCGCTGCTCGAGCGCAAGGGCGAACCCACGCTCCTGATCACCACCAAGGGCTTTCGCGATGCGCTGCGCATCGCCTACCAGAACCGCCCGCGCCTGTTCGACCGCCACATCGTGCTGCCCGAGCTCTTGTACACCCGCGTGATCGAGGCGCAGGAGCGCATGGGCGCGCACGGCGAGGTGATCGATGCGCTCGACGAGGCGCACCTCAAGGAGCGCCTGTGGGCCGCCTACGACGCCGGTCTGCGCAGCGCGGCCGTGGTCTTCATGCACGGCTACCGCTACACGGCGCACGAGGAGGCCGCAGCCCGCCTGGCGCGCGAAGCCGGCTTCACGCAGGTGAGCGCATCGCACGCCACCAGCCCCATGATGAAACTGGTGAGCCGGGGCGACACCACGGTGGTGGACGCCTACCTCTCGCCCATCCTGCGCCGCTACGTCGAGCAGGTGGCTGGCGAGATGCCGGGCGTGCCGCTGTTCTTCATGCAGTCCTCGGGCGGGCTGACCGACGCGCATGCCTTCCAGGGCAAGGACGCCATCCTCTCGGGCCCGGCCGGCGGCATCGTCGGCATGGCGCGCACGGCCGGCCTGGCCGGGCACCAGCGCGTGATCGGCTTCGACATGGGCGGCACGTCGACCGACGTGAGCCACTACGCGGGCGAGTTCGAGCGCGAGTTCGAGACCCAGGTGGCCGGCGTGCGCATGCGCGCGCCGATGATGAGCATCCACACCGTGGCGGCCGGCGGCGGCTCCATCCTCGGCTTCGACGGCGCACGCTTTCGCGTCGGCCCCGAGAGTGCCGGCGCCAACCCCGGCCCGGCCAGCTACCGCCGCGGCGGCCCGCTGGCCGTGACCGATGCCAACGTGATGGTCGGCAAGATCCAGCCGGCGCACTTTCCGCGCGTGTTCGGCCATGGGGCCAACGAGGCGCTCGATGGCGATGCCGTGGCGCAGAAGTTTGCCGACCTGTCGCAGCAGACCGGCCGTGCGGGCGAGGACGTGGCCCACGGCTTCATCCAGATCGCCGTGCAGCAGATGGCCAACGCCATCAAGAAGATCTCGGTGGCGCGCGGCTACGACGTGACGCGCTACACCCTGCAGTGCTTTGGCGGCGCGGGCGGCCAGCATGCCTGCCTGGTGGCCGATGCCCTGGGCATGACGCGCGTGTTCGTGCACCCGCTGGCCGGTGTGCTCAGCGCCTACGGCATGGGCCTGGCCGACCAGAACGTGATCCGCGAGCAGGCGGTGGAATGCAAGCTGGCGCCCGAGGCCCTGGCGGGCATCGAGTCCACGCTGGAGCGCCTGGCCACGGCCGCGCGCTCCGAACTGGAGCAGCAGGCCGGCGACGGCACCGCCACGGTGCACCGGCGCGTGCATGTGCGCTACGAGGGCAGCGATAGCGCCCTCATCGTGCCCTTCGGCAGCATCGAGGCCATCACGTCAGGCTTCGAGCAAGCCTACCGCCAGCGTTTCGCCTTCCTCATGCAAGGCAAGGGCCTGGTGGTGGAAGCCGTCTCGGTCGAGGCCGTGGTGGCTGGCGATGCGCCCGTGGAGCCGCGCCACGCCCTGAACCCGGCGCGCGCGGTACCGCGCCGCAGCACGGTGCGCATGTACACCGGCGGCACCGACGGCGTGCCCGCCTGGCACGACGCGGCCCTGGTGGTGCGCGAGGACCTGCGCCCTGGCGACGTGGTCCCCGGCCCGGCCATCATTGCCGAGAAGAACGCCACCACCATCGTCGAGCCCGGCTGGGAGGCGCAGCTGACCGACCTCGATCACCTGCTGCTGGAGCGCCGCGTGGCGCGTGCCGTGCAGCACGCCGTGGGCACCACGGTGGACCCGGTGCTGCTCGAAGTGTTCAACAACCTGTTCATGAACATCGCCGAGCAGATGGGCCTGCAACTGCAGAACACCGCCTACTCGGTGAACATCAAGGAGCGCCTGGATTTCAGCTGCGCGCTGTTCGACACGGCGGGCAACCTGATCGCCAATGCGCCGCACATGCCGGTGCACCTCGGCTCCATGGGCGAGAGCATCAAGACCGTGATCCGCGACAACGCGGGCCGCATGCAGCCCGGTGACGTGTACGTGCTCAACGACCCCTACCACGGCGGCACGCACCTGCCCGACATCACGGTGATCACGCCGGTCTACATCGGCGAGGAGGCCGAACCCACCTTCTACGTGGGCAGCCGCGGCCACCATGCGGATGTGGGCGGCATCACGCCGGGATCGATGCCCCCGTTCTCCACGCGCATCGAGGAAGAAGGCGTGCAGATCAACAACGTGAAGCTCGTGGAGCGCGGTGTGCTGCGCGAGGCGGAGATGATCGCCTTGCTGGAAAGCGGCGAGTACCCCTCGCGCAACCCGCAGCAGAACATGGCCGACCTGCGCGCGCAGATCGCCGCCAACGAAAAGGGCCAGCAGGAGCTGCGCCGCATGGTGGGCGAGTTCGGCCTCGATGTCGTGCAGGCCTACATGCGCCATGTGCAGGACAACGCCGAGGAATCGGTGCGCCGCGTGATCACGCGCCTGAAGGACGGCCAGTTCACCCTGCCGCTGGACAACGGCTCGCAGATCACCGTGGCCGTGCGCGTGGATGCGGCAAGCCGCAGCGCCGAGATCGACTTCACCGGCACCAGCGCGCAGCAGACGCACAACTTCAACGCGCCCACGGCGGTGTGCATGGCGGCGGTGCTCTACGTGTTCCGCACCCTGGTGCAGGACGACATTCCGCTGAACGCGGGGTGTCTGAAGCCGCTCAAGGTCATCATCCCGCCGGGCTCCATGCTCAACCCGAACCCACCGGCCTCGGTGGTGGCAGGCAACGTGGAGACCTCCACCTGCATCACCAATGCCCTCTACGGCGCGCTGGGCCTGATGGCGGCGGGGCAGTGCACCATGAACAACTTCACCTTCGGCAGCGAGCGCTACCAGTACTACGAGACCATCTCGGGTGGCAGCGGTGCGGGTGGCGTGTGGGACGCATCGGGTGCGCTGGTGGACGGCTTCGCCGGCACGAGCGTGGTGCAGTGCCACATGACCAATTCGCGCCTCACCGACCCCGAGGTGCTGGAGTTCCGCTTCCCGGTGCGGCTCGAAGGCTACGAGATCCGCAAGGGCTCGGGCGGTGCCGGCCGCTGGGCCGGCGGCGATGGTGGCGTGCGCCGCGTGCGCTTCCTCGAACCCATGACGGCCAGCATCCTCTCCAATGGCCGCCACCACGGCGCCTTCGGCATGGCCGGCGGCTCGCCGGGGGCCGTGGGGGTCAACAAGGTGGTGCGTGCCGATGGCAAGGTGGAGGCGCTCGACCACATCGGCCAGGCGCAGATGCAGCCGGGCGATGTGTTCGAGATCCACACGCCAGGGGGCGGGGGCTTCGGCCAGCCCCGTTGAGGTTCAGGAGTCCTTGCGCCCGGGGGGCGTGACGCTGCTCAGGCTGGGCGGCACGTCCTGCCCGGCCTGGCGGGCCCGGAAGAGGGCTGCGCGCATCAGGAAGATGGAGGTCACCGGCACGGTGACGGCCACGAAGCCGGCGATCAGCAGCGCATGCAGCGCCAGGCTGCCATCGGCCACCGAGAAGTAGACCACCGTGGCGTGCATGATGCACCAGCAGCCCATGGTCGCTGCGATGGAAGGCGCGTGCAGGCGCTCGAAGAAGGTCGGCAGGCGCAGCAGGCCGGTGGCGCCCAGCAGCGCCAGGCCTGCGCCCAGCAGCACCAACGCGGCCACGACGATCTCCAGCCACAGGGGCAGGGCGGTTGCAACGTCGTTCATTCGATCACCTCGCCGCGCAGCAGAAACTTGGCCATGGCCACCGAGCCCACGAAGCTGAACAGCGCCAGCAGCAGCGCCGCCTCGAAGTAGTTCTTGCTGCCGTACAGCAGGCCCAGCACCAGCATGAGCAGCATGCCATTGAGGTACATGCAGTCGAGCGCGAGCACCCGGTCCTGCGCCGAGGGGCCCTTGAGCAGGCGGGCCAGCGCGCAACCCATGGCCAGCACCAGCATGAAGAGGGCGGCGGGCAGGGCCCAGTCGAGTATGGGGGTCATGATTCGAATATCTCCATGAGGGGGTGCTCGTAGCGCCGCTTGATCTGGGCGATGAACGCCGCTTCATCGCCCACCTCCAGCACGTGCAGCATGAGCATGCTGCGGTCCACCGCAAGCTCGGCCCAGGCCGTTCCGGGGGCGATGCTGACGATGACCGCCAGCACCGCCAGCGCATTGGCATCGCGCAGTTCCAGCGGGATCTGCACGAAGCCCGAGGGATGGCGCCTGTGGCCGGGCGAGAGCAGCAGCCGCGAGACGGCGATGTTCGATTGCACGGTGTCGGCCATCACCGTGAGGGCCAGGCGCAGCACGGTGCCCGGGGCGCGTATGCGCACCGGCAGCGGGCGCAGCCCTGCCGTGAGCAGCGGTATGGCCAGCGCGAGGATGCCGCCCAGCACCAGATTGCCTGCACTGACCGAACGGTTGAGCAGCAGCCACAGTGCGAGCAGCGCCAGGGACAGCAGGGGCGCGGGGAGGATGCGCTTGACGACCCGCATCATTGCGGCCTTCCGTTCGCGCCGGGCGCGGTACCGGGCGGGTTGGGGATGGGCCTGGCGGACATCACAGCCTGCACATAGGTGCTGGGCGCGTGCAGGGCATCGGCCGTGGCCTGGGTGTAGCGCATCACGGCACCGGCCTGCCAGGTCAGCAGCGCGCAGCCCACGAGCAGCATGGCGATGGGCAGGCCTTCGAGCACCAGCAGCTTGGGCGAGGCGCGGTCGTGCGAGGCCCAGAAATGGCGTATGCCCGCCCGCGTGAGTGCGATCAACGCCAGCAGGCCCGTGGCCACCATCAGTGCCAGCAGCGCCCAGCCTGCGGAGCCGAGCACGAGCCCGCCCGACGGCCCCAGGCCCAGCGGGTTGAGCAGGGCATGGATCATGGCGAACTTGCCCACGAAGCCGGGCAGCGGCGGCAGCCCGGCGATCACCAGGGTGCAGGCCATGAAGGCCAGGCCCAGGAAGGCCACGGCGGCGGGGATGACCTGGCCGATCAGCACCTCCTCCTTGTCGTCCAGGTTCAGGCCCTGCGCGGGCACCAGGTCGGGGGTGAGGAAGGGGGCGTCGTCGGTCTGCTCGTAGGGCGCGAGGTTGGAGCCGTCATTGCGCCAACGGTCGATCAGGTCGGTTAGCAGGAACAGGGCGCTCACGGCCAGCGTGGAGCCCAGCAGGTAGTACAGCAGCCCGGCCGTGAGCAGGGTCTGCCCGAAGCCCAGGGCCGCCAGCAGCGTGCCCGACGAGAGGATGGCCGCATAGCCCGCCAGGTGCCCCAGGCGCTGCGAGCCCAGCATGCCCACGGCGCCGAACGCCATGGTCACCAGCCCCGCGCCGATGATCCACTGGCTGCCGAACTGGGCCGAGTCGCCCGCATCGCTGCTGAACATCAGCGTCCATAGCCGCAGGATGCTGTACACGCCCACCTTGGTCATCAGCGCGAACAGGGCGCCCACCGGCGCGGTGGCCGCGCTGTAGGCCGGCACCAGCCAGAAGTTGAGCGGCCACACGGCGGCCTTGATGAGAAAGGCCACGGCCAGGATGCCGGCCGCCGCATGCAGCAACCCCCGGTCGGACGCATCGATGCCCGCGATGCCACGCGCCAGGTCGGCCATGTTCAGCGTACCGGTGATGCCGTAGAGCATGGACACGCCGATCAGGAACAGCGACGAGGCCGCGAGGTTGATGGCGATGTAGTGCAGCCCGGCCGACACGCGCGGCCGGCCCGAGCCGTGCAGCAGCAGCCCGTACGAGGCGGCAAGCATGATCTCGAAGAACACGAACAGGTTGAACAGGTCGGCCGTGAGAAAGGCACCCGCCAGCCCCATGAGCTGGAACTGGAACAGCGGGTGAAAGTGCACCCCCGCCTTGTGCCAGCGGGCGACCGAGAACAGCACCGTGGCCAGCGCCACCGTGCTGGCCAGCACCAGCATCATGGCCGAGAGGCGGTCGAGCGCCAGCACGATGCCGAAGGGCGCCGGCCAGTTGCCCGGCAGGTACACCCCCAGGCTGGTCTGCACGCCGGGCTGCTTGGCCTGCACCAGCAGCAGCACGGCGATGACCAGGCCGAGGAATGTGGACACCACGTTCATGGCCACCTTGGTGCGCTGGCGCTCTTCGCGCAGCAGCAGCATGAGCCCGGCCGTGAGCAGCGGCAGCGCAATCGGCGCCAGGATCAGGTGCGGCATCAGCAGCGCCGTGACGTGTGCGGTCAGCTCGCCCATCATGGCATCTCCTGGGCGTCTTGGGCGCGGGTGCCGTCCACATGGTCGGTGCCCGACATGCCGCGCGATGCCAGCAGCACCACCAGGAACAGCGCCGTCATGGCAAAGCCGATGACGATGGCCGTGAGCGTGAGCGCCTGGGGCATGGGGTCTGCGTAATGCGCCAGGTCCTGCGGCAGGCCGGCCCGCAGCACCGGCTCCTTGTTGATGGCCAGGCCGAGGCGGCCCATGCTGAAGATGAACAGGTTCACGGCATAGGACAGCAGCGCCAGCCCCATGATGACCTGGAAGGTACGCGGGCGCAGCAGCAGCCACACGCCCGAGCCGGTGAGTATGCCGATGGCCAGGGCCAGAATCAGTTCCATCAGAGGGCTCCTTGGGCAGTGGGGGCGTTGTTCGGGACGGTGGCGACCGAGGCGGCGGCCATGGCGGCCGCCTGCTCCTCCAGCGCTTCCTCGGCAGCGCGGGCGTTGTAGCGGTGGCTGCGCACCGACTGGTGGGCAATGGCCGTGAGGATCAGCAAGGTGGAGCCCACCACCAGCGTGAACACGCCGATGTCGAAGAACAGGGCACTGGCCACGTGGACCTCACCCACCACCGGCAGGTGCAGGTGCGCCGTGTGGCTGGTGAGGAAGGGGTAGCCCCAGAACAGCGCCCCCAGGCCCGTGGCCAGGGCGATCAGCAGGCCGGTGCCGATCCAGCGGCGCGGGTACAGGGGCAGGTGGGCCTCGACCCACGAGGTGCCCGACACCATGTACTGCAGCAGCAGCGCCACCGAGAACACCAGCCCGGCCACGAAGCCGCCGCCCGGCTCGTTGTGCCCGCGCATGAAGAGGTACACCGCCACCAGGGTCGCAAACGGCAGCAGCAGGCGCACCAGCACCGCGGGCACCATGAGGTAGCCCACGGCGGTGTCGGTGGTCTGGCGCGGGTTGGCCAGGTCGGTGGCCACATCGGCCGGCACGGCACGCTGCTGGGGCGGCAGGTCCATCACCTCGCGTGCCGGGCGAAAGCGCCGCAGCAGCGCATACACGGTGAGCGCCACGATGCCCAGCACCACGATCTCGCCGAAGGTGTCGAAGCCGCGGAAGTCCACCAGCATCACGTTGACCACGTTGGTGCCACCGCCATCAGTGAGGGCGCGCTCCAGGAAGAAGGTGGAGGTGCTTTCGGGGAAGGGCCGGCTCATCATGGCGAACGACAGCAGCGCCATGCCGCAGCCGGTGACCAGGGCCAGGGTCATGTCGCGGTAGCGGCGCAGCTGGGTGCGGCGCTCCTGCGCCAGCGTGGGCACGCGCAGGCTCTCGTCGCGCCGCGGCAGCCAGCGCAGGCCCAGCAGGATGAGGATGGTGGTCACCACCTCCACCACGATCTGCGTGAGCGCCAGGTCCGGTGCCGAGAACCACAGGAAGGTCAGGCAGGTGCACAGGCCCGCGCCACCGAGCAGCGTGAGGGCCGCCAGCCGGTGGTACTTGGCCTGCCACGCGGCCGCCACGGCACACAGGGAACCCAGCAGCCAGAGCACCGCGAACGCGGGCGACAGCGGCAGTTGCTCACGCGCACCGATCGGCAGGCCGCGCGCCCACAGCGGCAGCGTGCCGGCCACCAGGGCCGCAGCCACCAGCCACAGCATCTGCCACTGCAGGCGCCCGGTGCCCAGCAGGCGCCGGCCACTGCGCCCGGCCAGCGACAGCCAGGCCAGCAGGCCTTCGAACAGCTGCTTGCCGTTGATGTGGCGCATGAGCGGCGGTGCATCGAGCGCACCGCGCGCGCGCAGCCAGCGCAGCAGCAGGTACAGCGCAATGCCGCCGGCCAGCGCCACCAGGCTCATCACGAACGGGGTGTTGAAGCCGTGCCAGACCGCCAGGCTGTAGGTCGGCAACTCGCCGCCCACCACCGGGCGCGCGGCGGCCTGCAGCACGGCGCCGACAGACCAGGCCGGCAAGATGCCCACCACCAGGCAGGCCAGCACCAGCAGCTCGACCGGCACGCGCATCCAGTGCGGGGGCTCGTGCGGGGCATGGGGCAGGCCGGTGGCGGGCGGGCCCCAGAACACGTCGACCGTGAAGCGCAGCGAGTACGCCACGCTGAAGATGCCAGCCACGGTGGCGGCCACGGGCAGCAGGGTTTCGAGCCAGGGCACGGTGTTCACGAACACCGTCTCGGCGAAGAACATCTCCTTGGACAGAAAGCCGTTGAGCAGCGGCACGCCCGCCATGGCCGCGCTGGCCACCATGGCCAGCGTGCCGGTGATGGGCATCATGCGCACCAGGCCCGACAGGCGGCGGATGTCGCGCGTGCCGCTCTCATGGTCGACGATGCCGGCCGCCATGAACAGCGATGCCTTGAAGGTCGCGTGGTTCATGATGTGGAACACCGCCGCCACGGCCGCCAGCGGGCTGTTCAGTCCCAAGAGCAGCGTGATGAGCCCCAGGTGCGAGATGGTGGAGTAGGCCAGCAGCCCCTTGAGGTCGTTCTGGAACATGGCCGCATAGCCGCCCACCAGCAGCGTGCACAGGCCTGCGCCGCCGACCAGCCAGAACCACTGCTCCGTGCCCGCCAGCGCTGGCCACAGCCGCGCCAGCAAAAAGACGCCGGCCTTGACCATGGTGGCAGAGTGCAGGTAGGCCGATACCGGCGTGGGCGCCGCCATGGCGTTCGGCAGCCAGAAGTGGAAGGGGAACTGCGCGCTCTTGGTGAAGGCACCCAGCAGGATCAGCACCAGCGCCGTGAGGTACAGCGGGTGCGCCTTGATCAGTGCGTCGGCGGCCAGCACGTGGTCCAGGTCGTAGCTGCCCACGATGTGGCCCAGCACCAGCATGCCGGCCAGCATGCACAGCCCGCCCGTGCCGGTGACGGTGAGCGCCATGCGCGCGCCGCGCCGTGCATCCTTGCGGTGGTGCCAGTAGCCGATCAGCAAAAAGGAGAACAGGCTGGTGAGCTCCCAGAACAGCGCGATCTGGATGATGTTGCCCGAGAGCACCACGCCCACCATGGCGCCCATGAAGGCCAGGAAGAACGAGAAAAAGCGCGGCACCGGGTCGGCCGCCGACATGTAGTAGCGCGCATACAGCACCACCAGCGAACCCACGCCCAGCACCAGCATGCAGAACATCCAGGCGAAGCCATCCAGGCGCAGCACCAGGTTCAGGCCGAGTGCCGGCAGCCAGACGATCTCCTGGCGCAGCACCTCGCCGCCCGCGATCTGCGGAAAGTAGAGCGCGGCCTGCACGGTGCAGAACAGGGCGATGAGCCCGGCCAGGGTGGACTCGGTGTTGCGGGCGTTGGCGGGCAGGATGGCCGCCAGAAGACTGCCGATGAAGGGGAGAAGGATGAGGGTGATCAGGGGCATGCCCGAACGATTTTAGGGGGTGCTTCAAAAGTCCCTTTGCAAGGTCCGGAGAGGCAGCACCCTGCATGGCGTGGACAGCGCCCATGAAAAAGCCCGCCGAAGCGGGCTGGTGGGTGGGCGATGCGCCCTGGGGCCTACTTCTTCGCGTCGCTGGCAGCGGCCTGGGGCGCGGACGCGGCGGCGGCTGGTGCTGCGGCCTTGTCCTTCTTCCTGCTGGCAGGCTTGTCGTCGGCCTTGGACGCCGTCTTGCTCGCCTTGGCTTCTGCTTCTTTCTTTTTCTTGTCGGCCTTGGCCTGGGCTGCGGCGCTGAAGCGCTTGCCGTTGACGGTCAGGCCTTCGGCCGAGAACCTGGCGGCCGTCTTTTCGCCCACGCCGCCCACGCGGTTGATGAAATCGTTCCAGTCCTTGAACTCACTGGTCTTGCGCTCGTTGATGATCTTCTCGGACATGGCCGGGCCGATGCCCTTGATGCCGTCGAGCTCGGCCGCGCTGGCCTTGTTCACGTCCACGGCGGCAAATGCGGTGCCCGCGAACAGCAGGGCGATGACGAGCAGGAACTTCTGGATGAACATGGGTGCGACTCCCTCGGTGTGTTGTTGGTGCCGATCATCATATCGGCCGGCACAGGGGGATCAAGTCGCTTGTGCCACCGCTACAGTTCTTCCACGCGCCGAGCCGGGTAACTGTCCCAGGTCTGGCAGCCGGGGCATTGCCAGAAATGCTGGCGCGCCTCGAAGCCGCAGGCTGCGCAGCGGTAGCGGGTGAGGGGCTTGACGGCATGGTCCAGCGCGCGCTGCACCTGCGGGTGGAAGGACTCGTGCTCCAGCTTTTCGCCGGCCAGCCATTTGGCGGCCGCCACCAGGGATTTCTCCTTGTCGAGGTGGTCCACATAGCGCTGGCGCGCGCCTTCGCCTGCACCCTGGGCCGTGTCGATGGCGACCAGGCTCTCCAGCACGTCGAGCGAGGGCCCGCCGTCGTAGTGCTCCTGCAGCAGGGCCTGGGCCTGCGCGGTCTGCCCCGTGGTGGCCGCCACCTCGACCATCAGCGGCGCGGCCAGGGGCAGGGCGGCGGGGTTGTGCTGGCCCAGCGCCTTCAAGGTGGCCAGCGCGGCGGCCGGCTGGCCCATGAGGTGCTGCAGGCGTGCCATGTCGATCCGCGCCCGTGCGGCGCCCGGGGCGGCGGCCACGGCCTGCTCCAGCAGGGCCAGGGCACCGGCGTGGTCGGCCTGGCCGCTGAGCGCGGCCGCCTGCTCGCACAGGTAGTGCGCCTGGCGGGTGCTGAAGTCGCCCTGGTCGGCATCGTGCATCTTGCGCGCGATGGTCGTGGCATGGGGCCAGTCGCGCGAGCGTTCGTAGATGGCCAGCAGCGCCAGCCGGGCCTGGGCCTCGAAGGGCGTGCCTTCCAGGCGGTTGAGCGCATCCTCGGCGCGGTCGAGCAGGCCGGCCTTGAGAAAATCGAGCGCCAGCGCATGCTGGGCGCGCTCGCGGTCGGTGCGGCTGAGGTCGCCGCGCGAGAGCAGGTGCTCATGCACGCGCACGGCGCGGTCGTACTCACCGCGGCGGCGAAACAGGTTGCCGAGGGCGAAGTGCAGCTCCGAGGTGTCGGGGTCGTTCTGCACGGCCTCGATGAAGGCGTCGATGGCCTGGTCCTGCTGCTCGTTGAGCAGGAAGTTCAGGCCCTTGAAATAGGCCTTGGGTGCGCGGCGGTTCTCGGCACGCAACTGGCGCAGGTCGAACCGCGATGCCAGCCAACCGAGCACGAAGGCCAGCGGCAGGCCCAGCAAAATCCAGCTGAGGTCAAATTCCATGGATGGGCGGCATCTCGGCGGGTGCGGCTTCGGCCGGGACGGCGGCCTTGGCAGGGGTTGCGGGTGGTGCCTGCTTGAGGGCCTGGCGGGCTGCGCTGCGGTGTTTCCACCAGCGTGGCACCATGCCCAGCACGCCCACGATGAGGCCGGCGGAGAACGCCGTGAGCACGACCAGCACCAGCGGCGCGCGCCATTGCGTGCCGAAGAAGAAGTGCACGGTGGCGTCCTGCTGGTTGTTCAGCGCGAAAGCGAAGAGGGTAAAAAAAATGGCTGCCTTGAGCAGCCACAGGAGGTATTTCATGGGGCTCCCCGGTGGTGGGGAGATTCTAAGGCGGCAGGGGAGCCGTCCCTGGGATGGTGCGCACCCGTGTGGGGAATGCGCGTCCCTGTGGGCGATCCGTTCGCCCGGCGTGTCAACCCGAGGTACCCGTGGCCTTGGCCGCGGCTGCCGGGGCGGGCGCACCGTCGTCTTCCATCTCGGCCGTGCGCTTGTCAACGGCTTCGCGCAGGGCCTTGCCTGGCTTGAAGTGGGGCACGCGCTTTTCGGGGATGGCCACGGCTTCGCCGCTGCGCGGGTTGCGGCCCATGCGCGGCGGGCGGTGGTTCACCGAGAAGCTGCCGAAACCCCGGATCTCGATGCGATGGCCGCGCACCAGCGCGTCGCCCACGGCGTCAAGAATGGTCTTGACGGCGTATTCGGCATCGCGGTGGGTGAGCTGGCCAAAACGGGCGGCCAGTTCTTCAACAAGGTCAGAGCGGGTCATGGTATCGGGAAGTCGGGTAGAAAGAGAAGCGGGCGCACGAGGCGCCCGCTGACTGACCTTCAGGAGGTCAAGCCGTCACTCACTTGTCGGAGTTGTCCAGCTTGGCGCGCAGCAGGGCGCCCAGGCTGGTCGTACCGGCGCTTTCGCGGCTCGATTGCTGGCTCAGGCTGGCCATCGCACCTTGCTCGTCGGCCATGTCCTTTTGCTTGATCGACAGCTGGATGTTGCGGGTCTTGCGATCCACGTTGACCACCACAGCGGTGACTTCGTCGCCTTCCTTGAGCACGTTGCGGGCATCTTCCACGCGGTCGCGGGAGATTTCCGAAGCGCGCAGGTAGCCCACGATGTCTTCGCCGAGGTCGATTTCAGCGCCACGGGCGTCCACGGTCTTGACCTTGCCGGTCACCGTCTGGCCCTTGTCGTTCACGGTCACGAACGTGGTGAACGGGTCGCCGTCGAGCTGCTTGATGCCCAGCGAGATGCGTTCGCGGTCCACGTCCACGGCCAGCACGATGGCTTCCACTTCCTGGCCCTTCTTGTAGTTGCGAACAGCGGCTTCGCCGGGTTCGTTCCACGAGAGGTCGGACAGGTGCACCAGGCCGTCGATGCCGGCAGCCAGGCCCACGAACACGCCGAAGTCGGTGATCGACTTGATCGGACCCTTGACGCGGTCACCGCGCTTCGTGTCCTGTGCGAATTCTTGCCATGGGTTGGCCTTGCACTGCTTCATGCCCAGGCTGATGCGGCGCTTGTCTTCGTCGATTTCCAGAACCATGACTTCGACTTCGTCGCCCAGCGAAACCAGCTTGGCGGGAGCGATGTTCTTGTTGGTCCAGTCCATTTCGGAGACGTGCACCAGGCCTTCGATGCCGGGTTCGAGTTCGACGAACGCGCCGTAGTCGGCAATGTTCGTGATCTTGCCGAACAGGCGCGTACCTTGGGGGTAGCGGCGGTTCACACCCATCCATGGGTCGTCGCCCATTTGCTTGAGACCCAGCGAGACACGGTTCTTCTCGGTGTCGAACTTGAGGATCTTGGCCGTGATTTCCTGGCCAGCAGTCACCACTTCCGATGGGTGACGCACGCGGCGCCATGCCATGTCGGTGATGTGCAGCAGGCCGTCGATGCCGCCCAGGTCCACGAACGCACCGTATTCGGTGATGTTCTTGACCACGCCTTGAACGATGGAGCCTTCCTTCAGGGTTTCCATCAGCTTGGCGCGCTCTTCGCCCATGGAGGCTTCCACCACGGCGCGGCGGCTCAGCACCACGTTGTTGCGCTTGCGGTCGAGCTTGATGACCTTGAATTCCAGGGTCTTGTTCTCGTAAGGCGTCAGGTCCTTGATAGGACGCGTGTCGATCAGCGAACCGGGCAGGAATGCGCGGATGCCGTTGACCAGAACGGTCAGGCCGCCCTTGACCTTGCCGCTGGTGGTGCCGGTGACGAATTCGCCGGATTCCAGGGCCTTTTCCAGGCTCATCCACGAAGCCAGGCGCTTGGCGGTGTCGCGCGACAGGATGGTGTCGCCGTAGCCGTTTTCGATGGAGCCGATGGCCACCGACACGAAGTCACCCACTTGGACTTCGACTTCGCCCTTGTCGTTCTTGAATTCTTCCAGCGGCACGTAGGCTTCGGACTTGAGGCCGGCGTTGACCACGACGAAGTTGTGTTCCACGCGCACGACTTCGGCGGTGATCACTTCGCCTGGGCGCATTTCGGTACGCTGCAGGGATTCTTCAAAAAGGGCGGCAAAAGATTCTGACATGTGTTTCCTTGCCACAAACAGGATTCCGGGAGCACCATTGCTTCCGTTTTTATAGCTGCTTGCGGTGGTTTTTTGCGGCAAAGCCGCGGTTAGGTGGTGGTTGATCCACAGGGCCCGTGCGCTGGTGAGCGAGCGGTGCCATTGGGGCCGTGCAGGGCTTGCGCCCTGGCTTGCAGCGCCTTGCGGCCCTGCCAGTCAGCCCTGCGCGGCCAAGGCTGCGAAAGGCTGCCGCTCCTGCCACCAGACAAGCACCTGATCGACGGCTTCATCAATCGTCAATTCGGAGTTGTCCAGCACCAAAGCGTCCTGCGCGGGCTTCAAGGGTGCGACGCTGCGGGAACTGTCCCGCGCATCGCGCGCCTCAAGGTCTGCACGAAGGTCGGCTATGTTAGCCGAAAACCCCTTTGAAATCAACTGCTTATACCGGCGCTCCGCGCGGCACGCGGCGCTGGCCGTCAGATACACCTTGAGCGGGGCCTGCGGGAAGATCACCGTGCCCATGTCGCGGCCGTCCGCCACCAGGCCCGGCAGGCGCCGAAAGCTGTGCTGCAGGTCCACCAGGGCCTCGCGCACGGCGGGCAGGGACGATACGCGCGAGGCGTTCATGCCGGCCTCTTCGGTGCGGATATCGGCGGTCACGTCGTCCTGGCCGAGCAGCACGCGCCCACCCTCGAAGTGCACGGGCAGGGTCTTGGCCATGTCGGCAATGCGGGCTTCATGGGCCGTGTCGATGGCCAGGCCCTGGCGGATGGCGGCCAGGGCCGTGATGCGGTACATGGCGCCCGAGTCGAGGAAGCGGTAGCCCAGGCGCTGGGCCACGGCCGCCGCCACGGTGCCCTTGCCCGAGGCCGTGGGGCCGTCGATGCAGATCACCGGGATGCGCTCGGTGGCGGCATGCGCCACCGAGAACAGCGCCTCGAAATAATCGGGAAAGGTCTTGGCCACGCACTTGGGGTCTTCGATGCGCACCGGCAGGCCTGCCGGGTTGAACGCCGCGAGCGAAAAGCACATGGCCACGCGGTGGTCGTCGTAGGTGTGGATGCTGGCGGCCTTCCAGTCGGCCAGCTGCGCGGGCGGGGTCACGCGGATGAAGTCGGCGCCTTCCTCCACCGTGGCGCCGAGCTTGCGCAGCTCGGTCGCCATGGCGGCGATGCGGTCGGTTTCCTTCACGCGCCAGCTGGCGATGTTGGTCAGCGTGGTGGTGCCTTCGGCGTACAGCGCCATCACGGCCAGGGTCATGGCCGCGTCGGGAATGTGGTTGCAGTCGAGGTCGATGGCCTTCAGGGGCCAGCCCTGGCCGGGCTCGCCGCGGCGGATGTGCAGCCAGTTGGCGCCACCGGTGACCTGCGCGCCCATGGCGCGCGCGGCCTCGACGAAGCGGATGTCGCCCTGGATGGAGTCGAGCCCCACGCCATGGATGCGGATGCCTTCGGGCAGGCCTTCGTGCCCCGCAGCGATGGCGCCCAGGGCGATGAAGTAGCTGGCCGAGGAGGCGTCGGCCTCCACATGGATGTCGCCGGGCGAGCGGTACTGGCTGCCCGCGGCGATGGTGAAGCGCTGCCAGTCCTGGTGCGTGACCTCGATGCCGAAGCGCGCCAGCAACTGCAAGGTGATGGCGATGTAGGGCTTGGAGATCAGCTCGCCCACCACGTCGATCACGATGTCCTGGTCGCGCGCGGCCAGGGGCAGGGCCATGAGCAGGGCGGTGAGGAACTGGCTGGAGACATCGCCGCGCACGCGGATGGGTGCGGCCAGCGCCAGGGCCGGCACGCCCTGGCCGTGCGCAATGCGCAGGGGCGGGTAGCCGTCGTTGCCCAGGTAGTCGATGCGGCAGCCGAGCTGGCGCAGCGCGTCCACCAGGTCGCCGATGGGGCGCTCGTGCATGCGCGGCACACCCGACAGCTCGAACTCGCCGCCCAGCAGCGACAGCGCGGCGGTCAGCGGGCGCATGGCGGTGCCGGCGTTGCCCATGAACAGCTTTGCGGGCGAGCGCGGCGTGCCGCCGCCCAGGCCGGTGATGCGCACGGTGCGGTTGCTGCCGTCCTCGTCCACTGTGCAGCCGATCTGGCGCAGGGCGTCGAGCATGACGCGGGTATCGTCCGAGGCGAGCAGGTCGTGCACGGTGGTGGTGCCCGCGCTCAGCGCCGCCAACAGCAGCACGCGGTTGGAGATGCTCTTGGAGCCGGGCAGGTGGACTTCGCCGCCTGCGGCGTCGAGGGCCGGCAGGTCAAGGCAGGGGATGCTGAACATCAACGCCCCTTGCTCGTGCGCTGCGCGCCCATGCGCCAATGCGCGCGGGTCTCGCTGGCCAGGGTGATCATGTCTTCCAGGGCCTGGGCGTCGCTTTTCTGCATTGCCTGCTCGATGTTCTGCAGCGTCTGCTGGAACAGGCGCGACTGGGCCAGCAGCTCTTCGCGGTTGGACAGCAGGATGTCGCGCCAGACCTTGGGGTCGCTGGCGGCAATGCGCGTGAAGTCGCGGAAACCGGGGCCCGCGAGCGACAGGAAGTCATCGCCATCATTCTGGCCGGTGATGCTGTTCATCATGGCAAAGGCCAGCAGGTGGGGCAGGTGGCTCACGGCGGCGAAGGCCGCATCGTGCGACTCGGGCGACATGCTGCTCACGCGGCAGCCCAGGGCGGTCCACACGGTCTCGGCCTGGCTGAGCTGGGTGGTCAGCGTTTTCTCGATGGGGGTCAGGATCACCTGGCGGCCGGAGTACAGCTCGGCATCGGCATGTTCCACGCCCGAGACCTCGCGGCCGGTGATGGGGTGGGCGGGCACGAAGGAGCCCACCTGGTCGCGCAGTGCGCGCCGCGCGGCCTGCACCACGTCGGCCTTGGTGGAGCCCACGTCCATGATCAGCATGTTGGGCGTGACCAGGTGGCGGATGGCCTTGAGCGTGGCCTCGGTGGCGGCCACGGGCACGGCCACCAGCACGATGTCGGCGCCTGCCACGGCCAGCAGGGCCGAGGGGGCCTCCACGTCGATCACGCCGAGCTGGCGCGCGCGGTCGGTGGTGGAGGGCGATTTGCTGTAGCCCACCACGCGCTTGACCAGGCCGGCCTTTTTCATTGCCAGGGCGAAGGAGCCGCCCATGAGGCCGCAACCGATGAGTCCCAATTGTTCAAACATGGTGCGATTCCGGCAGGGGGCGACGGGAAGCGATCGCCGGGCGTTCAGGGGGGCGCATGGGCATGTACGGGCTCATGGCGCGACCGGGTAGGTGCCCAGCACCTTGTAGAAGGCGCACAGGCTGCGCAGCTCTTCGAGTGCGCGCGCCACATGGGGCTGGGCGGGGTGGCCGTCCAGGTCGATGTAGAAATAGTACTCCCACTGGCCGGTGCGCGCCGGCCGCGATTCGAAGCGCGTCATGGACACGCCGTGCGCCTTGAGCGGCACCAGCAGGTCGTGCACGGCGCCCGGCCGGTTGGGCACCGAAACCACCAGGCTGGTGCAGTCCTTGCCCGAGGGCGGGGGCGTCTGCAGCGTGTGCGGCAGGCAGATGATGGCAAAGCGCGTGCGGTTGTACGCGTCGTCCTGGATGGCGTGCGAGACGATGTGCAGGCCGAACTGGGTGGCGGCGCGCTCGCTCGACAGGGCGGCCCAGCGGGGGTTGGTGGTGGCCAGGCGGGCACCTTCGGCATTGCTCGACACCGGGCGGCGCTCGGCATGCGGCAGGTGCTTGGACAGCCAGGCCTGGCATTGGGCCAGGGCCTGGGGGTGGGCCATGACCACCTCGATGCCGTCCAGCGAATTGCTGGTGCGCAGCAGGTTGTGGCGCACCAGCAGGCTGACCTCGCCGACCACATGCGTGGGGGTGTGCAGGAACAGGTCGAGCGAGCGCGTGACCACGCCCTCGGTGGAGTTCTCCACGCCCACCACGCCGTACTGGGCGCTGCCTGCGGCCGTGGCATGGAACACCTCGTCGAAGTTGGCGCAGTACATCAGGTCGGCAGCGCCGCCGAAGAACTCGATGGCCGCCTGTTCGCAGAAGGTGCCTTCGGGGCCGAGCACGGCCACGCGCTGGGGCGACTCGAGCGCCAGGCAGGCGGACATGATTTCGCGCCAGATGGCGGCCACATGGGCGCCCTTGAGCGGGCCGGGGTTGGCGGTCTGGATCTTGTCGATGACCTGGGCCACGCGGTCGGGCCGGAAGAACGGCGTGCCCTCGCGCTTCTTGACCTCGCCGACCTGTTCGGCCACCAGGGCCCTCTGGTTGAGCAGCGTGAGCAATTGCTGGTCGATGGAGTCGATCTGCACGCGCAGGCTGGCGAGATCAGGGGAGGCTTGCGGTTGGGTCATGAAAGGGCAGCTTTTCTGGCGGGCGTCCGGCGGAAGTTGGAGGGAGGGGCTCAGGCGCGCTTTTGTTCAAATTCTCGCATGTAGTCCACCAGCGCCTGTACACCGGCCAATGGCATGGCGTTGTAGACGCTGGCGCGCATGCCGCCCACGGACTTGTGGCCCTTGAGCTGCAGCAGGCCGCGCTCGCGCGCGCCGGCCAGGAAGGCGTCGTTGCGCGACTCGTCGCGCAGGAAGAAGGGGATGTTCATGCGCGAGCGGCAGTTGGCGGCCACCTTGTTCACGTACAGCTGCGAGGCGTCGATCGCGTTGTAGAGCAGCTCAGCCTTGGCGATGTTGCGCCGCTCCATGGCGGCCACGCCGGTCAGCTCGCCCTCGCGCTGGCGCAGCAGCCACTGGAAGGTCAGGCCCGCCACGTAGATGCCCCAGGTGGGCGGGGTGTTGTACATGGACTCGTTGTCCGCCACGGTCTTGTAGTCGAAGGCGCTCGGGCAGGCGGGCAGGGCGTGGCCCAGCAGGTCCTCGCGCACCACCACCAGCGTCAGGCCGGCCGGGCCCAGGTTCTTTTGCGCGCCGCCGAAGGCCAGGCCCACGCGCGACCAGTCCACGCTGCGTGAAGCCACATGCGACGAGAAGTCGATGACCAGCGGCGCATCCGAGCCCAGGGCCTGGAGGTCGGGCAGTTCGTGGAACTCGATGCCATTGATGGTCTCGTTGCTGCACAGGTGCAGGTAGCTCGCGCCGCGGCTCAGGTTCCAGGTGGCCGGGTCGGGCAGGGTGGTGAAGTCGCTGTCCTGGCTGCTGGCGGCGATGTTCACTTCGCTGGCGTACTTGCGCGCCTCCTTCTGCGACTTCTGGCTCCAGCTGCCGGTGACCACGAAGTCCACCGCAGCGGCGCGCGAGAGGTTCAGCGGCACGATGGCGTTCTCGGCCAGGCCGCCGCCCTGCATGAACAGGATCTTGAAGTTCGCCGGCACGGCCAGCAGGGTGCGCAGGTCGGCCTCGGCCTGCTGGTAGATGGACAGAAACTCCTTGCCGCGGTGGCTCATCTCCATCACGCCCATGCCGCTGCCATGCCAGTCCAGCATTTCGGAGGCGGCTTGCTGCAGCACTTCGGCGGGGATGGCGGCGGGGCCGGCGGAGAAGTTGTAGGGGCGGTTCATGTCAAGCAAACGGAAAGGTGATGGCTGTCTCGGTGGGCCGGCGGCCTGGTGCCGCTCTGGCCCGCATTACTTCATGCTGCCCGGGAGGTGCATGGCGCGCAGCACCCGGTGGGCCCGGGGCCGCCGCGCGCATGCGCTCCGTCAGGACTCGGAGGGGCCGTCGCTGTCCGGCGCGGCATCGCTGCCGGCATCCGCCGCGCCGCCTTCGCCCTCGATCACGTTGGCATCGTTCTCGACGATGCGCTGCAGGCCGCTGAGCTGGGAGCCTTCGTCCAGCGCGATCAGCGTCACACCCTGCGTGGCACGGCCCAGTTCCCGGATCTCGGAAACACGGGTGCGCACCAGCACGCCCTTGTCGGTGATCAGCATGATCTCGTCATCGGCATGCACCAGCGTGGCGGCCACGACCTTGCCGTTGCGCTCGCTTTGCTGGATCGCGATCATCCCCTTGGTGCCGCGGCCATGGCGCGTGTATTCGACGATGCTGGTGCGCTTGCCGTAGCCGTTCTCGGTGGCGGTGAGCACGCTTTGCGTCTCGTCCTCGGCCACCAGCATGGCGATCACGCTCTGGCCATCTTCCAGCGTCATGCCGCGCACGCCGCGGGCCTGGCGGCCCAGGGGGCGCACGTCGTTCTCGTCGAAGCGTACGGCCTTGCCGCCATCGCTGAACAGCATCACATCGTGCTGGCCGTCGGTGAGTGCGGCGCCGATCAGGTAGTCGCCGTCATCGAGGTTGACCGCGATGATGCCGCCCTTGCGCGGGTTGCTGAACTCGTCGAGCGCGGTCTTCTTCACCGTGCCCATGCTGGTCGACATGAACACGTAGCGGTCGGCCGGGAAGGTGCGCATGTCGCCGGTGAGCGCCAGCACCACGTTGATCTTCTCGCCCTCTTGCAGCGGGAACATGTTCACGATGGGGCGGCCGCGCGAGCCGCGCGAGCCCGCCGGCACTTCCCAGACCTTGAGCCAGTACAGCCGGCCGCGGTTGGAGAAGCACAGGATGTAGTCGTGCGTGTTGGCGATGAAGAGCTGGTCGATCCAGTCGTCTTCCTTGGTCGCCGTGGCCTGCTTGCCGCGCCCGCCGCGCTTTTGCGCGCGGTACTCGGACAATGGCTGGCTCTTGATGTAGCCGGTGTGGCTGAGCGTCACCACCATGTCGGTGGGGGTGATCAGGTCTTCGGTGGACAGGTCCTGCGCGCTGTACTCGACGATGCTGCGGCGGGCGCCCAGCTTGGTCTGGCCGAATTCCGTCTTGATGGAGGTGAGTTCGTCGCCGATGATGACCGATACGCGCTCGGGCTTGGCCAGAATGTCCAGCAGGTCTTCGATGACCGACATGACTTCCTTGTACTCGGCCACGATCTTGTCCTGCTCCAGGCCCGTGAGGCGCTGCAGGCGCATCTGCAGGATTTCCTGGGCCTGCGTTTCCGACAGGCGGTACAGGCCGTCCTGGCCCATGCCGAACTCCACCTCCAGGCCATCGGGGCGGTAGTCGTCGGCACTCACCACGCCGCCATCGGCGCGCGTGCGGGTGAGCATCTCGCGCACCAGTTTGCTGTCCCAGGGGCGGGCCATCAGCTCGGCCTTGGCCACTGGTGGGGTGGGGGCGTTGCGGATGATGGCGATGAAGTCGTCGATGTTGGCCAGCGCCACGGCCAGGCCTTCGAGCACATGGCCGCGGTCGCGTGCCTTGCGCAACTCGAACACCGTGCGGCGGGTGACCACTTCGCGGCGGTGCTGCAAAAAGACGCCGATCAGGTCGCGCAGATTGCACAGGCGGGGCTGGCCTTCGATCAGCGCCACCATGTTCATGCCGAAGGTGTCCTGCAGCTGCGTCTGCTTGTACAGGTTGTTGAGCACCACCTCGGGCACTTCGCCGCGCTTGAGTTCGATCACCAGGCGCATGCCCGACTTGTCGGACTCGTCCTGGATGTGGCTGATGCCCTCGATCTTCTTTTCGTGCACCAGCTCGGCCATGCGCTCCTGCAGCGTCTTCTTGTTGACCTGGTAGGGCAGCTCGTCGACGATGATCGCCTGGCGCTGGCCGCGGTCGATGTCCTCGAAGTGGCACTTGGCGCGCATCACGACCTTGCCGCGGCCCGTGCGGTAGCCGTCCTTCACGCCGTTGATGCCATAGATGATGCCGGCCGTGGGGAAGTCGGGCGCGGGGATGATCTCCATCAGCTCGTCGACCGTGGCATCGGGGTTGCGCAGCATGTGCAGGCAGCCATCGACCACTTCGTTGAGGTTGTGCGGCGGAATGTTGGTGGCCATGCCCACCGCAATGCCGGACGACCCATTGACCAGCAGGTTGGGCAGCTTGCTGGGCAGCACGATGGGCTCTGTCAAGCTGCCGTCGTAGTTCGGGCCGAAGTCGACAGTGTCCTTGTCGATATCGGCCAACATTTCGTGGGCAATCTTGTCAAGGCGAATTTCGGTGTACCGCATTGCAGCCGCGTTGTCGCCATCGACCGAACCGAAATTGCCCTGACCGTCAATCAACGTGTGGCGCAAGCTGAACGGCTGCGCCATCCGCACGATGGTGTCGTAGATGGCAGAGTCCCCGTGGGGGTGGTACTTACCCATCGTCTCGCCAACTGCCTGAGCACTCTTGCGGTACTTGCTGTTGTAGTTGTTGCCCATCTCGTGCATGGCGTACAGCACGCGCCGGTGCACGGGCTTCAGACCATCGCGCGCATCGGGCAGAGCGCGGCCCACGATCACGCTCATCGCGTAGTCGAGGTAGCTGTTGCGCATCTCCTCTTCGAGGCTGATGGGCAGGGTTTCTTTGGCAAACTGGGTCATAGGGCGGCGGTGACGGCGAAGGAGAATCATTTTAGAGGGGAAAGCGTGTCGCGCTCCCGCAACATATCGTCGCAATTACGGTTTTGTCCTACGGGCCCCAATGCGGTGCGGGCGCTTTTGCCCAGTTACGTATGGCACAATCGTTTGAACGCTTTGGGTGATGGTCACCTCAAGCGTCCTGATTCGCAGCGCGGCTGCGGCTTTTTCCCCAAGAGGAGAACCATGAAGAAACTGAACAAAGTGGCGATGTTGTTTGCCTCTGCAGCGCTTGCAACCGCCGCTGGCGCACAAACTGTTGACAACTGGAGAGACGCTTCTGGCCAACTGGTTTGGAAGAACGGCACCAACGAATACTGCTGGCGCAATGCCAACTGGACGCCAGCCACCGCTGCTCCAGGCTGCGATGGCGCAATCGCCAAGCCCGCAGCAGCACCTGCTGCCGCCCCAGCACCTGGTGCTGCTCCCGCACCTGCCGCCGCTGCACCCAAGCCTCCAGCTCCTCCAGTGATGGCCAGCAAGGTCACCTACGCTGCTGACGCATTCTTCGACTTCGACAAGTCGGTGCTGAAGGCAGAGGGCAAGGCCAAGCTGGACGACCTGGTCTCCAAGGTCAAGGGCATCAACCTGGAAGTCATCATCGCCGTGGGTCACACCGACTCCGTGGGCTCCGATGCTTACAACCAGAAGCTGTCGGTCCGCCGTTCCGAAGCCGTCAAGGCTTACCTGGTGTCCAAGGGCATCGAAAAGAACCGCGTGTACACCGAAGGCAAGGGCGAAAAGCAACCAGTGGCTGACAACAAGACCGCTGAAGGCCGCGCCAAGAACCGCCGCGTGGAAATCGAAGTGGTTGGCACCCGCGCCAACTAATCTCTCGATTGGTTCGCACCAGAAAAGCCCCGGCAACGGGGCTTTTTTTCGTCTGGACCTTCCCTGGGTTTTATACGGGTACGAAACGCGGACCCCTGGGTGGCCAGTACGTGCTCTTAAATATGGGCAGCAAGAGCATTCCCTTGGGGATTGGGCCCGATGCAGCATCGTTGACAATGCACACCATGAGCGAAGAAACGACCACTACCCCTCCCCTCAATGCCGACCCGGCCGAGTTGGCCAAGTTTTCCGCGCTGGCCCACCGCTGGTGGGACCCGGACAGCGAGTTCCGCCCGTTGCACCAGATCAACCCGCTGCGCCTGGACTGGATCCACGCCCTGAGCGGCCTGGGCGGCAAGCGCGTGCTCGACGTGGGTTGCGGCGGTGGCATCCTGGCCGACTCCATGGCGCGCAAGGGGGCCGACGTCACCGGCATCGACCTGGCCACCAAGGCCCTGCGCGTGGCGCAGCTGCATGCACTCGAAGCAGGCACCAAGGGGGTGCAGTACCGCGAAATCAGCGTGGAGGCCCTTGCGCTGGAGCAGCCCGCCAGCTTCGACGTGGTGACCTGCATGGAGATGCTCGAGCACGTACCCGACCCGGCTTCTGTCGTCAAGGCCTGCTCTGAACTCGTCAAGCCCGGCGGCTGGGTGTTCTTCTCCACCATCCACCGCAATGCCAAGGCCTTCATGCTGGCCATCGTCGGGGCGGAGTACGTGCTCAACATGCTGCCGCGCGGCACGCACGAATACGCCAAGATGATCCGCCCGAGCGAGCTGGCATCGCACTGCCGTGCTGCAGGCCTGGATGTGCTGCAGACCCGGGGACTGGAGTACAACCCGATCACCAAGCGCTATTGGCTGAGTGCTGACACGAGTGTGAACTACATGTTCGCAACACAGCGCCCCGCTTGATTTGACCTGACAACCCTTGCATGTGACGACTTCCCCTGTGACCCCCATCTTCCACAACATCCGCGCCGTCCTGTTCGACCTGGACGGCACCCTGATCGACAGCGCCCCCGACCTCGCCGCGGCCGCCGACAAGATGCGCACCGACCGGGGCATGGAGTCCCTGCCGCTGGCGCGCTACCGCCCCATGGCCGGAGCCGGCGCGCGCGGCATGCTGGGCGAGGCCTTCGGCCTCAAGCCCGAGGATGCGGAGTTTGCCGCCCTGCGCGAGGAGTTCTTTGCCAACTACGAAGCGCGCATGACGGTGCTCACCGATGTGTTCGACGGCGTGCCGGCATTGGTCCAGGCGCTGCAGGCCCGGGGGCTGGCCTGGGGCGTGGTGACCAACAAGGCCATGCGCTTCACCGACCCGCTCACACGCGCCATGCCCCTGTTTGCCAGCGCAGGCGCCGTGGTCAGTGGCGACACCACGCCGCACGCCAAGCCGCACCCCGCCCCGCTGCTGGAGGCGGCTGCCCGCTTGAAAATCGATGCCAGCCAGTGCATCTATGTGGGCGACGACGAGCGCGACATCATCGCAGGCCTGGCCGCCGGCATGGGCACCGTGGCCGCCACCTACGGCTACCTGGGCTCCGCGCAGGCCCCGCATGCCTGGGGCGCGCACGCTGCAATTAAATCTCCCTCCGAGCTCTTGCAATTGCTGGGACAGGCCTAAAATAGGAAGTCTGGGGCTGTCCTGGTTTCGACGTGGGTTCGGAGCCGGTGTGGTGCATGTCGAGCTTGATTCACGCTCGTAAATCTCGATTTAACAAACTAACTGCAAACGACGAACGTTTCGCACTCGCTGCTTAATTGCCAGTGAGCCTTGCAACAGTTGGCCGATGGGCTGGGCAAGGGGGTTCTGAGCAATCAGCGCCTCCCGGCTGCAAGGATAATTACATGGGCTGGCTCCAATCCGGGTACCTTGGGTTGGGGCGAGATTCAAGGGTACTGGCGGCCTGCGTAGCGTGCGACTGCGCGACACAGGTGGCGAGACTCAAATCAGACCGCTAAACATGTAGATCTGCCCGGTGAAGGCTTGCGGACGCGGGTTCAATTCCCGCCAGCTCCACCATTACAACTTCCAAGGGCGTTCACTGAAGTCCAGTGAACGCCCTTTTTCTTTGGTGAATCAACGACTTACAGCGCATGGACGTTCGCTGTAGTCCATCTACATCCGAGGCAAAGCGGGGGAACAGACGGGGGAACAAATCCCGAAAGTCGTAGACTCGGGCCAGTTGTTCCCCCGATTCCCTATGGGGGAGGCCGTTCCCCCACCCCTGGAGCTGTTCCCCCATGCTGACCGATGCTCACTGCAAAAACGCGAGTTGTTCCCCCGGCGCCAAGCGCGAGCGCCTGGCCGACGCGGGAGGCCTCTACCTTGAGGTCAGCCCTTCGGGTTCAAAGCGGTGGTTCTGGAAGTACCGCAAGGACGGGAAGGAAGGCCGCATGGCGCTGGGCAGTTACCCGGCCGTGGGCCTGACGGCTGCACGCAAGGCGCGGGATGCCGCCAAGAGCCAGAAGGCCGCTGGCATTGACCCGGTGCAGGCCCGCAAGGTGGAAAAGCTCAAGGGCGCCCGGCAGGACGGCGATACCTTCAAGGCCGTAGCCCTGGAGTGGCACGGCAAGCAAGTGCCCGAGTGGAGCCCCGGCCACGCCGAGCGCACCAAGCGCCAGCTTGAGCGGGATCTGTTCCCCTGGATTGGTGAGCGCTCGATGGTCAGCATTGAACCCATGGAGCTGCTGGCCGCGCTGCAGAAGGTGGAGGAGCGCGGCGCGATAGAAACCGCCGACCGCGCCCTCATGCTGTGCCGCCAGGTGTGGCGCTACTGGCTCCCCACCGCCGCCAACACCCAGCGCGATATCACCGAGGGCCTGAAAAGCAGGCTCACCCCCTATCGCGGCACGAACTTCCCCGCCGTGGTGGAGCCCAAGCGCTTCGGGGAGCTGCTGCGGGCCATGCACGCCTACAAGGGCACGCCTGCCGTGCGCACGGCGCTGCTTCTGGCTCCGCTGCTGTACCAGCGGCCGGGCAACCTGCGGGCCATGGAGTGGGCCGAGCTGGATCTTGATGCGGCGCTGTGGACCATCCCTAGCGCAAAGATGAAGCGCACCAAAAAGGAAAAAGAGCAGGGCGCTGCCCACGTCGTGCCCATGCCCACCCAGGCCGTGGAGCTGCTGCGCGATCTGCACCCACTCACGGGCCACGGCGCATACGTGTTCCCTGGCCAGCGCGACCATGGCAAGCCTATGTCGGATAACTCGGTGCGCAGCGCCCTGTATTCCCTGGGCTTTGGCGATGAACAGTCATGGCATGGCTTTCGGGCCAGCGCCCGCACGATGCTGGTGGACCAGCTCGATCTGGACCCGCTGGCCATCGAGGCGAACTTGGCCCACGCGGTGAAGGACTCCAACGGCCGCAGCTACAACCGCACCCAGTACCTCACGAAGCGCTTTGACCAGGTGCAGCAGTGGGCGGACTACCTGGACAAGCTGCGCAAGGGTGCAGACGTGTTGCCAATGCCGCAGCGCGCCGCCTGACGGGCGGCACCAGCACCAGACACAAGGGGCCGCGAGGCCCTTTTTTCATGGGCGCGCGATGGTCGTGCAAATTTCCTTCGCCACCATTCCCGGGAAAACCGTGGGAACAGTGGGAACAGACACCATGAATCCAGCAGCCATGCGGATTACCAGCCGGTAGCGAGTGGGAACAAAGTGGGAACAGACTGGGAACAGAGTGGGAACACTTTTACATAGTGAGAAAAACACTCACACAACACTGTTTTCTCCCTATTCCCATCCCTTCGCGCCCTCGCTGCCGGCCCTTTGGCCCTTCTGTGCCACCGGCGCACCGACACGCACATTCGTGGAAATGAGCGCGTGAGGGCCTTCCCCTGGAACCACCTCACCGGCATGCGAGCGTGCACACGTGTGCACTCGGTGACGGAACTCCCAGCGGCGCCAGCGATGCACGGGGCCGACCTCGCGGCAGGCGCCGTATCGATGTGGATAACTTTTGCCGCTAGCTTGCGCAAAAAATAGGCATCTGCGCATCGGCCGCAAACCCGCATGAATGCTGGGTTTCCCGTAAATGTGCGAAAATTGTTCACAGTGCACAGTAAATACGACGGGCGTTATGTTTAATAGTGTGCCGTATCTCTAT
Source organism: Acidovorax sp. (assembly GCF_034519795.1). Lineage (GTDB taxonomy): Bacteria > Pseudomonadota > Gammaproteobacteria > Burkholderiales > Burkholderiaceae_C > Acidovorax. Next base: position 223,354 of record NZ_JAXHOB010000004.1, on the reverse strand, counting down.
ATTTTGCACACTATCGGGCGAGCGTGCCACAATGCTCCACAACGCCAAAGGATGCATTCATGACGCTTGATGAGTTTGACGCCGCGCTGGTCGCACTGGGTTGGAAGGTCAGTGAGTTCTGCAGGGCCACGGGCTTGCACCGCAACACCCCCAGCCGCTGGCGGAATGAGGGGGTAGAGATACCCGAGTGGGTGCCGCAGCACTTGGGCTTGTTGCTCGATCTGCGGCGCCTGCATGCGGCCCATACGCTGCCCCAAACGGACAAGGGGGCAGGGTGGTACGTGCAGGACCTGCAGCGCCTGCGTGCGGCCTATTTGGAGCCCCCTGCAGGCGAATAGCTGGAACTCATGCGCGCGGCTGTGCGTGCAGCCCGCCGTGCTTTGGCTCTCGCGCGGTGTGGACCTGGCGACTGTGTGTAGACCGCTCGACGCTTCGCGTTTCGTCTGTCCCTGCGCCGCTCCTCGTGCCTGCGATCAATGGCCCGGTAAAGCTCGGGCTTTGCCGCTCTGCGGGTGCGTTTCTTTGAAGCCTCGATCTTGCGCCATTCCGCAGATTGCTTCGCTCTCCAGGCTCGCGAGTAGGCGTTTGCAGCCTCGCGTTGTTCGTCAGACCATTCGCTGCGTGCAATCCTTATTCGCACCGCTCGATGCTTTTTCAACGCCGCAGAGGCGATAGCCCTTTCGACTCCAAACTCCCGATGAAACCATGGCGAGTGACCTAGCAGGTTGTTGGAGCCGGGCGAGTCCTGGTCGGCGTGGTAAACGGTTCTGGATGGGGCGCTCGATACGCTTTGGCGAAGCTCTACCGCCTCTTCCTCTATGCGAGAACGCCATCCCTTGATCTGAAGCTTTTCGGTTGTGGTCATGAGTGCGCATGCGTGCAATAATTGCTTCAACCCCCTGACCGGGGCTGGTGCGTAGAAACACCTTTCGCAAAGCGGCGCGACCTCCCCGATAGTGAGGTTTTGTCACGTCCGCATTCAAGCGCGTGCGGCCTTTGCCGCATGCTTGGTTTCGGGCGGGATGGTCAGAGCGGCAACGCCTGGCGCACGTCTTTGCGCGTAAGTTTCTAACATCCCGTCCACCTGTTGCGCGTAGAAACGTGGCAGGTGGTTTCAAGTCTCGCAAAGGAGCAAGAAGCCATGACACTCGTCACCACCCTGGCAGGCCGCAGCGTTGTGCCAGCCAAAACACCAGGCATTCGCCCTGGATCCCCCGACCCCATCCAGTTGTATGCCGATGCGCACAACGCGCTTGAAATGGCATTGCACTATCTGCGCCAGCCTCATGCCAATGTGCTGGGCGCTGCAAGAAAGGCGGGACAAGTCTTGGCTGCGCTGCGTGGCCCGGCCAGCGCGCCCGCAAGCGTTGGTGAGGGGGGTTGAGCCATGGCAAAAACGCAATGGAATCGAGTTCAACTCGCCTGTGCTCTCCATTTGAAATTTCACTCACTGCCCGGGCCTTGCAAAGCATCGGCATCATGCGGCAATCCGCCCTGCAGAACGAAGGTGCAGAGGATGAGGAAGCGCCCGACTTTGCTAGCCAGTGCCTTGCTCAGCGCATCGGATGGTTGGCCGATATGGCGGCCGAATGCGGGGCTTCGACTGGCGGGTATGTGGATCGACGCTCGCCCCTTGAATGGTCTATGCCACCTGTTTTCGCTGACCGCAGGAGGGCTTGAGACATGGAAGCCGCAAGCAAGACAAGAGCCTCCGCCGCATCGAAGTCTGCGAGCCGGCGCAGCTACGGCGGGCTGGGGGCAATCCCCGCCTACGGTGTTGCCGATGGCGTGCAGAGCTGGCGCCATGGTCCGCGTGCGCGGGAACGCGCGTGTGGTGGATCGTGCGCTGGACATTCCTGGCGCCCCGCCCGGGCGGCGCCCGCGACGTGTTCGACTGCCCCGACACCGTGTGCAACTACCTCACGCTGCGCCTGGCCGGTGATCCCTGCGAGCGGTTTGCGGTGATCTACCTCGACCACCAAAACGCGGCCATTGCCTACGAATGCCATTTCACGGGCACCGTTGCGCAGGCCAGCGTGTATCCCCGTGAAATCGTTCATGCGGCGCTCAAGCACCAGGCTGCAGCGGTTGTGTTGGCCCACAACCACCTCGAGCGGAAGCCTCAAGCCCAGCAGGTCGGACGAGTCGCTCACACAGACTTTGAAACAGGCCCTGGCCTTGATCGATGTGCGCGTGCTGGATCACATCATTGTGGCCGGCACAAAGTCATTCAGCATGGCTGAACATCGCCTGCTATAAGGGGGCTCAATGGTTGTAGATCTTCGATGGCAGGACGCTTGCAGCGCAAGCCGAGCATTCACAGCAGAGCATCCGCGCGGCCGGCTGGCCAGAGAGAATGACCCTCAAGCAGCTCGCGGCGGTTCAGCGCCCCTATCCGCGCGGTGATGTGGCCGGGCGGCGAATGGCAGCTACTTTGCAATTCGCCTTGGAGACGGCTTGCAAGGGCGGTGGTCTTGAGCATGAGGCCGAGTCCAAGGTAGCTCTCGCACCCAGGTGGTGAACCATGTGCCCCCGCCGTTTGGCGACACCTCGCGCTGGAACCCTGCCTATGTGCGTGACGGGCGGCCTATGGCTACTCATCAGGTGGCCATGAGTACTCCCTCACACTGCGACTGGTGAGCCCCCGCGCCTTCGCATCCTGGCTGCACTCGCAAGGAGAGGCGCCAAGCTCCCACGTGAGCGCCTGGCTCTCTGTGAAGGGCGTAGCGTGGCCGCCCGTCGAGGTGGCCACAGTAGAGCCAGAGCAACCGGCCTTTCCCTTGTTGGATTTCGCGGCGTTGGTGGCATACCGAGCGGCGCGAAAAGCCGCCAATGTAGAGGCGGGAGTGCCCAGGAGAAGCATCCCCTGGGTTGCAGGCAATCAGCTCGACATTCTGCGAGCTGAATACGGGCGGCTGGGCGCCAACACTGGCGCGGCTGATGCGATTGCAAAAAACCTGGCCATTTCCAGGCAGGCAGTTGAGTCAGCGATCAAGACCGCGCGAAAGCGCCAGGGCGGCGGGTCCTGGCAGAGCCTGAACGCCGCATAGCCCATCCGTCGTTTGCAGGGCGCTTGCGGGCGGCGCTACCTGCACAACACACCCCGCCTCTGTACGCACGCCAGCGACCTAATGCAAGCCATTTGCAAGGCGACAAACCACGTTTGCAAGCAGGAAAGTCTCGCCATGCCTTGAGCGCACCACCACGGATGCACCGGCAGACATGAAAGGACTTTCCCCATGCAAGTGGTGCACACCGCCAAACCGCGGGTTGTTCCCCGCGACCGCCTGATGCGCCTCCCCGATGTGGAGGCAACTACCGGCTGCAAGAAAAGCACCATCTACAAACTCATGAAAGAAGGCAAGTTCCCGCACTGCGTTCGCATCACTGCACGCATGGCTGCCTGGCCCGAGGCCGCGGTGCTGGGGTGGGCGCAAGACCGCATTGCGGGTGAGGTGCAAGAGAACGCCAGCACTGAGTGCCGCACGATGAAAGACCAAACGACAGAGCAAGCTGAGCAGCGACCTCGCCGATTAGAGCGACGGTGCGACGACGCTGGCGAAAACGCTTGACCAACCCTCAACCGAGCGTGGTCCGGAATGGCCAGGTGGAAGCAGCGACCGCCCGTGCACCTATCGCGAGCTGCACGTGAGCTACGCCAGCGCACTGGACGACTTCTAGAGCGGCAGTGGTTGCCCCGCAGACACCCGACGGAACTGGATACCGCGAACAAATGAAGACACCCATCACCCCGGAACTGATTCGCGCAGCACTGGCGCATATTCCCGCCAGCTTGCCGCGAGATGAGTGGGCACGGGTAGGGATGGCAATAAAAGCGAGTTCCCTGATGCAACCGGGCAGGAGCTTTTTGAGGACTGGAGTGCTTCGGCAGATGGCCACGACGCGCGCGCCACTCGCAGCACATGGCGCAGCATCAAGGAGGCGGCGGGGGTGGGTATCGGCACTCTGCTGCACCTGGCCAAGGAGGACGGCTTTGTGCTGCCCGGTGCCACTGAGCCCGCCACCGCTCCAAGCCCTGAAGTGCTGGCGCAGCGGGTGCGCGAGCAGGCGGCACGTCTGCAGGCCGAGCAAGCCCAGCAGCAGGCAGCGCATGCAGCAGCCGCCGCCGATGCGTCGGCACAGTGGAACGCAGCCAGCGATACCGGCGCCAGCGCCTACCTGACCCGCAAGGGCGTGCAGGCGTTCGGCCTGCGCTTCGCACCTGATGGCTGCGTGCTGGTGCCCCTGCGCGATGCCGCTGGCACCTTGTGGAACCTGCAGCGCATCGCGCCCGAACGGCCGGCCGATGGCACCGACAAGCTGTTTCTGAAAGGTGGCCGCAAGTCGGGGCTGTGGCACTGGTGCGGTGATCCGACCGGGGCGGCCGTGCTGCTGGTGGCCGAGGGGCTACGCTACGGCGGCCAGCGCCCCACCAGGCCACCGGCCGCCTGGTTGCCGTGGCATTCGATGCGGGCAACCTTGCCCACGTGGCGAAGGCCCTGCGCGCGGCGAACCCGGCTGCGCTGCTGGTGCTGTGTGGCGATGATGACCGCACCACCGAAGCACGCACCGGCACCAACCCAGGCCGGGAGAAGGCGGGCGCAGCGGCGCGGGCCGTGCGCGGCCTGGCCGTGTTCCCCCGAGGGCCTGCCTGATGGCGGCACCGATTTCAACGACATGCACCAGGCGACGGGGCTGCAGGCCGTGGGCGCCTGCATCGAGGCCGTGATTGCCACGCACCAGACTGAGCAGGTCGAGCAGAAAGATCAGGCCGTTGAGGCCGCTCAGAGCCCGAAGGCGGGGAAGGCCTCGACCCGTGCGAGTCGTGAGCCCCAGGGGGCCTGGCAGTGGCCCCGGCGAGGCTGCGGACGATGGCCGCGCCTTCGATCCCTTCACGGTGAACGATTCGGGCGTGTGGCATGCCGGTGTGGACAGGGAAGGCCAGCCCAAGCCCCCGCAATGGGTGTGCAGCCGCCTGGATGTGCAGGCGCTGACCCGAGACCAGGACGGGGCCGGCTGGGGCTACCTGCTGGCCTTTGCCGACCCGCTGGGCAAGCCCAAGCAATGGGCCATGCCCGCCCGGATGCTGTCTGGTGATGGCGGGGAGTACCGCGCTGCGCTGCTGAATCTCGGGCTGCGCATTGCCCCATCACCCAGCGCCCGCAACCTGCTGACCCAGTACATCCAGAGCCGCCAGCCGGGGGAGTTTGCGAGCTGCACCGACCGCATCGGCTGGCATGGCCGGGCCTTCGTGCTGCCCCACGAAACCATCGGCGACGATGCCGAGCGCATCGTGTTCCAGTCCGGAAAGCCAGATGGAGAACACCTTTCGCGTGCGTCACGACGCTGCCGCGTGGCGTGATCGCATCGGCGCGCTGTGTGTGGGAAATTCCCGCCTGGTGTTCGCGGTGGCGTGCGCCTTTGCTGGCCCGCTGCTGCGCCCTGCAGGCATGGAGAGCGGGGGCTTTCACATGCGGGGCGACAGCTCCAGCGGCAAGACCACGGCCCTGCGCCTGGCCGCCAGTGTGTACGGTGGTCCGAGCTACATGCAGCGCTGGCGCACCACCGACAACGCCCTTGAGGCCATCGCGGCGCAGCACTGCGATTCGCTGCTGATCCTCGATGAGCTGGCGCAGGTAGAGGGCAAGGTAGCCGGGGAGTGTGCTTACATGCTGGCCAATGAGCAGAGCAAGGCACGCGCCACCCGCAACGGTGCACCACGCGCCCGCCTGTCCTGGCGCCTGCTGTTTCTGTCTGCTGGTGAGCTGGGGCTCGCTGACCACATGGCCGAAGGGATGAAGCGCACACGCACTGGCCAGGAGGTGCGCATGGCCGACATTCCTGCGGATGCGGGTGCGGGGCTCGGGGCGTTCGAGCATCTCCACGACTTCGCTGGCGGGGCTGCGTTCTCCAGTCACCTGGCCCGCGAGGCGCAAGCCTGCCACGGCGCACCAGGCCGAGCGTTTCTCGATTGGGCCTGCGCCCATGCCGATGCGTTGCCGAAGCGCCTACGCACTGCGGTGCAGTCGCTGGCGCGTGAGCTGGTGCCGCAGGACGCATCGGGCCAGGTGGAGCGCGTGGCCGCCCGCTTTGCGTTGGTGGGTGTTGCGGGAGAGCTGGCCACTGAGGCGGGGCTCACAGCCTGGCCCGTGGGCGAAAGCGAGAGAGGCGCCCGAGCGTGCTTCTCCGCATGGCTGTGCGCCCGAGGTGGCGCCGGCAATGGCGAGGTGGTGTCCATGCTGCGTCAGGTCCGTCGCTTCTTGGAGACCCATGGGGAGGGCCGCTTCGCCATGTGGCACCGTGCTGCTGATGACCATACGCCGAAGACGTTGCAGCGTGCTGGGGTGCGCCGCATGTTGAATGCAGAGGGGCAGCCTATCAAGAGCGATGCTGAGCACCAGCGTGAGTATGGGGAGCGCATGCCGTCCTCGCTTGGCGAGGGGGTGAGCTTCGAATACTACGTGTTGTCCGAAACGTTCAAGTCCGAAGTCTGTCAGGGGTTCGACCACCAGGCGGTTTGCCGTGTGCTGGTTGCCCATGGATGCCTCACCATCAAGGAAGCCGACCGCCACACCATCAGTACGAAGCTGCCAGGGATCGGCAAGGTGAGGTGCTACTGCATTCCGCCATCCATCTTTGAGCTGGAGCTGTGAAGAGGTGCGGCCGGTGCTTTCATCAGGGTCGAGGGATTGCCGAGCCACGGGGCCGCCCGTGGAGGGCGGGGGCGAGGTCCTCTCTGCGCGAGAAATTCCAAGCGGGGGGCGGTGGCGCAAGTGCGTGGGTCCTCCCTGGCGTTCTGTGGTGCGGGTAATTCGTGCCCCGTTGCGTTTGTAGTCAGTTTGGGTGGAAGTTGGTTAATTCCGGGGGTTGTTCCCGGCTTGTTTGGTTGTTTTTCATGATTGGGTTAACTCATGACACAGAAAGAATTGGCGGCTCTCCTGGGCATCAGCGGGGCGGCCGTGTCCAAGTTGGTGAAGCGCGGCATGCCGACCGATAGCCTTGAACGGGCCAAGCGGTGGCGAAAACGACACCTCGAACCAGGCCGGGTGAAGGGTGCGAAATTCGACCCTGCTGCACCGGCCATGTCACCGGCCGAAGTGCTGATTGCAGAGGCCGAACGCCTGGCCGTGGTCGTCGTGCCTCAGCTGGTTGACGCAGGATCCACCGCCGAGCGTGAACAAATTCTCGGACCGCTGAGGGCTGCGCTGCGCTTGGTTCCTACCCCCCATAGTCCCACCTTGCCAGCAGCCGCATGGGTGGAGCTTCTGCAATATGCGGTTGCTGATGATGCGCTGTTGCGTGTGGCGAAAGCCGATGAGCCTCTGCAATCTGCGGGGGTTGGGGCGCTGGTATCTGCGGGGCTTTCTGACGGCGTACAGTGGCCGCCAAGTGAGGCGCTGCGGGCGGCTGGCGACTGGACGGGTTGGGCCTCCTCTGATGAGGCCTGCGCGAGCGCGTAGCGCATGGTTGTCCCCGGTGTCCCCGGCTGGATCGTTACTGTCCCCGGCTCGACCGGGGACAGTTTTTTGCAATGTTGACAAAGACTTATCGGCGCCTCGGCGGGGTGTCCCCGGTGTCCCCGGTAGTTTCGGGGTGTGGTGGCGAAGATTGTTCTCATGCGGGCGATTGCTCCGGGTCCTTTCCGGGGGCAAACCGCACGGGTAATTTGCACCGTGTGCGCGCGCTGAATGCCGGCAAGCCAAGGGGGGTTAAGTGAAGTGCCCAGGGGTAGCAAAACCAAAGCGGGGGAACAAATGGGGGAACATTTGCCATGCAGAAAAATGAAAGGCTATATTCCATGCGGGTTGCAGAGGGACTTTCAATTGACGCCAGCCCACCTATCGACCTAAGGCGCTCATCCTGACCGGATGAGTGCCTTTTTTCTTGGCCATTTGCCTGCAAGTTCGCGTCATTTGGCGTGGATTGACGCAAGCTCACCCCTGCCGGCGCCGCCACAGCTGCTGCCCCAGGAATCCCACGACCGCCATGTTGGCCAGCGCCACGGCGGCCGATGCCAGGCTCGGGTGGTGCGCGAAGTGCCACAGCTCGAACGGGATGTACAGCGCGCCAGACAGCGCGCCCAGCCATTCTCCCCACCACCTGTCCTTCCACAGGCCATAGGCTTCGGCAAAGCGCACCAGCACATAGGCCGCTGCCGCCAGCAACAGCGGCACGAGGTTGGTGTTCGCCAGATGGTCGATGTCCGTGAGGACCAGGGCCGGGTAGCGGTCACCGGGCATGAGGCCAATATGGCCGATGAGCGAAGCCACGATGTGGTGCAGGTCGTGGTGCAGCAGGCCGACGAATCCCAGGCTGGCCGCCAGCGCTGCAAAGCCCTTGAGCGCCTCGAATGCGGCGATGGCGCGCAGTGCCTGGCGATGGGGTGGGGCGCTGTCGTGTGGAGTAGGCTGATCCGATCGGTGCATGCCTGCCATCGTAGCTGCGGACGAGGCGTGCTCTCTCCCTGTATCTATCGCCTGGGCTTGCTGGTGCGTGGGGCCCTGGGCGCCGGGCGCGCCAGGTCGGCATTCGTCTGCTCCAGCCAGAGCAGCGCATCCATCTGTGCCATGAACCGGCGCAGGTAGTCCGGCGAAAGGGTGCGCATCAGGCCCAGCGAGCGCAGCATGAGCTTGTGCGAGTTGAGGGGGCCGGCGTTCTCGGGCGCCTTGTGCAGCGCCTGCGTGACCTGCTGCTCGGCGGAGATCTTGGACCAGACCTCGCTGAACTGGCGCACGCTCTTCATCTCCGAGGTGCTGGTGCTTTCGCTGGTGCGCACGTGGTCGGCCTCGGCCTGGGCGCGTGCAGCCAGGTCGCGGTTGAGCAGGGCCAGGGGCGATTCCGTGGCGCAGGTGGCCAATGGTGGTGCGAGTGGCGCGGGTGGTGTGGCGGGCGCAGTGCCGGCCCGCGCGGCGTAGTCGGCCACGGCGGCCTGCAGCCGCTGCTGCAGCAGCGCCTGCACGGCGGGTGGCTGCGTCTGCATGCGCCGCGCCAGGGCCTCCAGGTACTGGAAGCGCGCGGCGTCATGGCCATCGCTGCCATCCGCCTTCAGTGACTCCAGCGTGGGCTGCTCGCTCATGGTGGCTTGGGTTGGGGGGCCTTGGGCACGGGGGCCATCTCCACGCGGCGGTTCTGCGCGCGGCCCTTTTCGTCGGCGTTGTCGGCCACGGGCTGCTCGGCGCCGAAGGCGGCGGCGAACACCTGGGACGAGGGCATGCCCTCTTCGGCCAGGGCGCGCGTCACGGTCAGCGCGCGCTGGGCCGAGAGTTCCAGGTTGTCGGCAAAGCGCTGGTTGCCGCCGCTGCGCAGCAGGGTGTTGTCGGTGAAGCCGCTCACCATCAGCATTTCGTCACGCTCGCGCAGGTACACCAGCAGGGGCTGTACCAGGCTTGTCAGCAACTGGCGGCCTTCGGGTCGCAACTCGGCCGAACCTGCCCCGAACAGCACGCTGCCGCTGATGCCGATGCGGCCATTGCTCACGGTCACGCGGCCGCTCGCCAGGGGGATAGCCAGGGCTTTCTCCAGCGCCATGCGGCGCTGTTCTTCCATCTGGCGCTTTTCCACCTCCTGCTTGAGGCTGGCCACCAGGTCGATCTGCACCACCAGCACGCCCACCAGGATCAGCACGAAGGCGCCCAGCAGGCCAGCCATCAGGTCGCCGAAAACGGCCCAGACCGGGGCGGTCTGCTCGGTGGCGTCGTCCAGGGTGTCGTCGTAGCCGGTCACGCGGCCACTCCCTGCGCCGATGCTGCGGCGGCCGCCTGGCCATGCAGGCGGCGCAGGTCTTCGACGATGCCCTGCTGCGAAGAGATGCTCAGGTCGATCACCTCGCGCGCCTGGGCCACGTAGTAGGCCAGTTGCTCATCGCTGCGGCCCAGGGACTGGCCGATGGCGCTTTCGATGCTTTGCAGGCCCTGCACCAGCTTGTCGTTGCTGGCGGTGAACAGGCCCACGCCATGGCTGAACGACTCGCCCAGGCTGGCCAGCTCTACGGCACTGGCGGCCACGTGCACGGCCACCTCGTCGACCTTGCCGGCCTGCGTACCCAGGGCCTCGCTGAACTGCTGGCCGGCCTGTTCCAGCACCTGCGTGGCCGAGCCCACCATCGATTCGATGGCCGCGCGTTGCTGCCCGGCGGCCTCGTTCACGGAGTGCAGCAGCGCGGAGAGCTGCTCCATCATGGCGGTGCGCTCTTCCAATGCGATGTTGTCGCGCTCGCCCAGGCGCGTCATCTCCTGGCGCAGCTGGGTGATCACCTCGGCTGCTGCTTGCGGCACGTCGGACGCCGTCTGCAGCAGGCGGGTGAGCGGCGCTTCGAGGGCCGAGCCCAGCGTGGCCAGGTGCCCGGCCACGGCGGCCTGCAGGGTGTCCAGGCGGTCCACGGCGGCCTTGCCGCGCGCGGCCTCGTCATCGCGCAGGGCCGCCAGCTCGGTGCGCCACACGCTGGTGAGTGCGTCCATGCGCTCGCCCTGGGCCTGTTCCCAGCGGGCTTCGGCTTCCACGCGGGTGCGCAGCAGCGCGTCGGACTGTTCCATCAGGCGCGCGTTGCTGCCCAGCGTCTGCTGCACCTGGCCGGACAGGCGCTCGGTCAGCTGGGCGGCCGTTTCCTCCAGGGCGCGGTACAGGCCTTGCTGTTGCTCTGCGGCCTGGGCGCCTGCACGCTGCAGCTCTGCGGTTACCGTGCCGGCCATGCCTTCCATGGAGCGGCTCCAGGTCTCCAGGCGCTGCTGGTCCGCCTGCACCTGGGCGGTGTGCGACTGCGCCACGGTGTCCTGCAGCGACGCCAGCAGCGCACCCGCGCGCTGTTCGAAGGACTGCGTGGCCGCCTGCAGTGCGCGGTCGAGCTGCGCGGCCGCGCTTTCGAGGGACTGGCCCACGGCGCGCTGCTGCTCCACCGTCTGGGCGCCTGCGCGCTGCCATTCAGCGGCCAGCGTGCCGGCCATGCCTTCCATGGAGCGGCTCCAGCCTTCCAGGCGCTGCTGGTCGGCATGCACCTGCGCCGCGTGCGATTGGGCGACCGTGTCCTGCAGCGAGGCCAGCAGAGTCCCTGCGCGCAGGTCGAAGGCCTGGCTGGCAGTGTGCAGGGTCTGGCCGAACTGCGCGGCTGCACCGGCCAAGGCCTGTCCCGCCTCGCGCTGCTGTGCTGCGGCCTGGGCTCCCGCGCGCTGCCATTCGGCGGTGAGGGCGCTGGCCGTGCCTTCCAGGGCACGGTTCCAGCCTTCCAGCCGCTGCTGGTCGGCGGCGGCCTGGGCGGCGTGCGATTGGTCCACGGTGTCCTTGAGCGAACCCAGCAGGGCGCCCGTGCGCTGCTCGAAGCCTTGCGTCACGGACTGGAGTGCGCCGTCAAGCTGCGCGACCAGATGGCCCTGGGTCTCTTGGTGGCTGTGCAGTGCGCTGGTCCAGGTGGCGGCCACCTGGCGCGCCGTGCCTTCCCACTGGGCGGACAGGGCCTGCATCTGTGCATCGGCGGCCTCGCGCAGGCGCTGGTGCGAGCGCTCGGCCTCCTGCGCCAGGGCGGCCATGGCCTGCTCGACCACGGGGCGGATGGTCTCGCCGGCCTGGCGGGCGCTGGTGGCCAGGCTGTCCTGCAGCGACGCGCCCACGGTGCTGGCCAGCTGGGTGTAGGCGGCGGCAGCTTCGCGGTGAAAGCCCTGCTGCTGGGTGAGCAGTTGCTCGTTGAGCTGCCCGTGGCGGCGTTCCAGGCCCTCCATCAGGTGCTGCAGGCGCTCGGCAATCAGCGGCATGGCCTGGGCCTGGGCCTGCAGGGCGGCAAACATCGCCTCGCGCCGGTGGCTGGCCGAGAAGGGCCGCAGCACCGTGGCGATGCGGGTGTCGAGCAGGCGCAGTGCCTGCAGGCGCTCGCGGCGGGCCATGGCGGACATCAGGCCCAGCATGGCCGAGGTGGCCACGCCGGCCACCGAGGTGCCGAACGCCAGGCCCAGGCCCTTGATGGGCGCGGCCAGCGCCGCGCGGATGGCTTCGAGGTTGGACGATGCCTCCAGCGCGAACACGGCGCCATTGAAGGTGACCACCATGCCCAGGAAGGTGCCCAGCATGCCCAGCATGACCAGGAGGCCCACCAGGTAGGGGGTGAGGGCGGGGCCGGGCATTGCCACGCGCTCGCCTTCGATGCGCTGGCGCACGGGCGTGCGCAGGGCCGGGTGCAGGCGCTCCAGCCAGGCCCCCAGGTCTGTCGGCGGGTGAGCCGGGTCGTCGGCCAGCGCAGCCGCCAGCGAGGTGCTCGCCGAGCGGAACTGCCGCAACTCATGGGCGCCCAACAGGTAGACACCGGCAATCACCGCCGTCATCGCCAGCGCCAGCGGGCTGGTCCCCACGAAGCCCCAGGCCACCCATCCCACCACCGCCAGGCCGGCTGCAAACACGCCGGCCATCACACTCTTGTTCATTCCTGAAACCCTGTTCTTCTGTTCTCGTTGCGGGCTGCTTCCAGCAGCCCCATGATCGGTTGCAGGCGCACCTGCATCTCGGCCAGCAGCAGGGCCTGCAGGTCCTGCTCGAAGCTGGCCAGCCAGCCGCCGGCCCTGCGCCAGCGCAGCGGGTCATCGGCCTGGCCCGACTCCTGAAGCCGTGCCTGGTGGCCTTTGCGCAGTTGCACGAAGCGCCGTTCCAGGTGGCCGGGCAGAGAGGCCCACAGCCGCTGCTCGCGTGCGCCCAGCATCTGCTCCATCACCCCGTCCAGCGCCGCCAGCTGCCTGAGCGCTGCCGAGCCCTTGAGCAGGCCGGCCCGCACCTGGGCGCGCAGCGCCACCAGGCGCGTATCCATCTGCCTTTGCAGTTCCAGGTAGCGCGGCCCGTGGGCGGCGAAGTCGGCCTGGACCGACGGATCGGGCTGCTCGACGGGCGTGTTGTCGGCACGCTCGCGCACGGGCCGCGCCGGTTTGGCAGGCGCCGTGGCCAGGCGCATCAGGTCGGTCTTGGTCTTCTGAAAGAGCTCCTCCAGTGCCAGCGGGTCCAGGGCCGGTTCCTGGGGCGCCGGAGCCTGGGCAGCATGGGTCTCGATGGAGCGCAGCGAGCCGTTGAGCTCGACCGCATCCACCACGCTCAGCCACCGACCCAGTTGCTCGGCCACATCGTGGCTTGCCTGGGCGCGCTGCGCCTGCGTCCATTGCGCAAGCAGGACGACGAGGCGTGAACTATCGAGTCGATGGGGCAGAGACATCCGGGGAAAAAGACCAATCCACTGCGCCATGCCTCGTTGGAGAGGCTGGCATCGGGGGCAGTCCCCGGTGGGCAAAACCGCGTATTTTCGTTCATGTGGGCCAGGATCCCGAAAAGCGGGGCCCTGGCGTTGCAGGTGTTACATGCAAGCGGGCTTTGAAAATGGGCGTTGAACGGACAAATTTGACAAACTGTTGAAAAAGCGCGCCATTGTGATCGCATGTGTCGTCAATTTTTTTGAATTTCGGCATTTTGTGCGGGGTGGCAATGCCCCGATGCAACGAGGAAGCAGGTTGCTGCTGTATAAGCAATCAGTAATGCAATCCCCAAAATACACCCCTGCGAATTCCTGCGGCTTCTGCGGCGCGACCAGCTACCGCCGTGTCGTGGCGCGTGACACCCTTGGCGTACTGCGCGCCACCGAACGCCTGCTGTGCACGGGCTGCACGCGCGAGTTTCCCGATGTGAAGACCTGGCGCCAGGGGCGGCAAGATACGCCTGCGGTCTTTTCTCCCGCAGGGTAGGGGGCAGGGTCTGCTCCCTGGCGGTTACAGGAACCGGGCCCGGAGCCCGACCATGATGCGCCGGCCGGCGGCTGGCTCGAAAAAGCGGCCGTTGCCATCGTTCACGATCAGCGAGCCGGCGTAGCGCCGGTCCAGCAGGTTGTCCAAGCGCGCCCATGCCTGCCAGCGCGGGCTGGCAGCGGCGGTGTGGCCGAAGGTGTACCCGGCGCGCAGGCCCACCACCGCAAAGCCGGCTGCGGCTTCGCTGTTCACGTCGTTGGCGAACACCTTGCCAGACACATCCAGCGTGGCGCCCAGTTGCCAGGCGGCGCTGGGCGCATAGTCCAGCGCCAAATGGGCCACATGGCGCGCGGTGCCGGGCAGGCGGTTGCCGGCGGCCACGCGGGCGCCCCCTGCGCCGGTGTAGGCATCGCCAAAGAAAGCATCCAGATAGGTGTAGGCCGCGCGGGGCTTCCAGGCGCCGGCCTGCGCGCTCCAGGCCAGCTCCAGTCCGCGTCGGCGCACGTTGTCGGCGTTCTGGAAGATGGTGCGGCCGTTCACCGTGGCGGCGGGCACGATCTCGCCCTGGCTGCGCGCGTCGAACCAGGCCGCCTGCACCTGGTGCACGTCTGCCTGCCACTTGGCGCCGATCTCCATCTGCCGGCTGCGCGAGGCGGCCAGGCCGAAGTTGGGCCCGGTGTTGCCCTGGCTGTAGGCCATCTCGGCCAGGGTCGGGGTTTCGAAGCCACGGCCCAGGTTGGCATACAGGTTGAGCTGGTCGCTGGCGCTCCATACCACGCCCAACACAGGGCTGGTCTGGCGCCAGGTGCGGGCACCGCTGTCGTCGGGGTTGGTGGGGGTGATGAAGTGGTCGTTCACGCGCATGTCCACGCGGCTCGCGCGCAGGCCGGCAATGGCGCGCCAGGTGGGCGTGATCCATGCATCCACCTGCGCGAACCAGTCGGTGTTGCCTGCCCGGTCGCGCTCGTTGCGCCTGAGCGCCCCCGGCTCGCCGTTCTGGTTGACCCGGCCCTGGCGCTGCTCGGTGAGCCGGTCGGCGTCCACGCCCAGGGTCCAGGTGAGCGGCAGGCCCGAAGGCATTCTGGCGCTGTGCGTCCAGGCCAGGCCCAGGCCGTGGTAGTCGCGGTCGAGGTCCACCACACCCCCTGCGCTGCTTTCGGCCGCGCCGCTGAAAGACAGGTACTGGGTGAGTTGGCGCGTGCCGCCATAGGCGCGTGCGCGCACGCTGTCGGCCGCGCCCAGTTGCCGCTCCAGCACCAGGCCCCACTGGTTCTGCGCGACCGACTTGCGCGTGCCGAAGGTGCTGGCCACCTCGGGCGCCTAGCGCGGGCTGGCGTTGAACTGCGCGCGCGTGAGGCCCAGCGGGTCCTGCGCATCGGGCTGGTCGTAGAGGTTGAGCAGGGCGGTGATCTTCGTGTCCGCGTCCGGGCGTGCCACCAGCTTGCCGTTGAGGTGGGTGCGGCGCGCGGCGCTGTGCTCGCGCCAACCATCGGTCTCGAAACGCGACAGGTCCAGCAACCCCCCCAGCGTGCGGTTGCCGAAGTCGAACGACACGTCCGCCAGGCGCTGGCCAAACGAGCCTGCCGCGATGGAGGCCTGCGCTGCGCCGCCCTCGCGCGGTTCGCGCGTGCTCACCTGCAGCACGCCGCCAGCCGCATTGCCATAGAGCTGGGCGAGCGGGCCGCGCAGCACGTCCACCTGCGCGGCCGACTGCAGTTGCGCCGTGGCCGCCTGGCCCTGGCCGTCGGGCATGGTGGCGGGAATGCCGTCCACCAGGATGCGCACGCCGCGCACGCCGAAGGTGGAGCGCGCACCGAAGCCGCGCACTGCGATCTGCAGGTCCTGGGCGTAGTTCTGCCGCTCCAGCGCGACCACCCCGGCCTGACCGGCCAGCAGCTCTGACAGGTTCACGAGCGGCGTGGCCGCGGTGAAGCCATCGACCTGCACGCTGGTGTGGCTGGCCGCGCTGTCGAAGCGCCGCTGGGCCTGGGCGTTGCCTTGCACCTCGACCGGGGCCATGGTGCCGCCTTCGCGGGGCTGTGCCATGGCGGGCCCTGCGACCAGGGTGGCCAGCGCCGCCAACGCTGTGGACAAGGCCTGGGCGCGGCTGCCGGGCAGATGGCAGTGCAGGGCAAGGACAGGGTGCATGGCGAAAGTGGTGGGAAAGGGCGTGGTCAGCGTAGCGCGGGATGCCGGGGCGGCCTGTCAGCGAATGTCCCGGGCTTGGCCATGCCTGGCCGGGACAGGCGCTGCGGGCCGAAAGCCACAGCATGCCTCATTCCTGTCACATTGCCATGCGAAGGTGGGGTTCGGGGCGCTGCGGCGTCCTTGCTCCGCATTGCCGCCGGGCAACTTGCGGGTTGCCCTCTCCTGCAACCCCTATGCCCTCGACACCTGTGCCAGCAAGCAGCCTGCTGCCTTTCGACTACCAACGCGGTCTGGCTGGCGCACTGCTGTGGATGCTGGTCGCCGAGGCCTCGCAGGCCTATGCGTTTGGCAACCTGGACATGAGCCTCATCTGGCCGGCCGATGGCATTGCCATCGGGCTGGTGCTGGCGTATGGGGTGCGCATGCTGTGGTACCTGGGGGCGGCCGTGGCCTTGTGGCATGCACTGCATGGCATCCCCGTGCTGCAGTCGCTGATCGGCGTGGTGGCGCTGGTGGCCGCTGTGTCGCTGGTGTGGTGGCTGGTGCAGCGTGACCGGCGCAGCGAGGCGGGGCGCAACCCGGTCGCCACGGCCATCCGCTTCCACGCGCTGACCGTGCTGCCGGGGGCGGCGGTTCTCACAGCGTTGGGCAGCTGGCAGTTTCTGCTCACGCCGGGCGAGCAGCCCGGCGGCGTGCTGCGTGTGGCGGGGGTCATGGGCATGTCCGAGGTGTTTGGCATTTTGCTGTTTTGCCGGCTGACCGAGCTGGCCGCCCATGCCCTCGATGGAGGCTGGAGGGCGGGCCCGCTGCGCTGGGCACGCTGGCAGACCTTCTGGGTGGCCGGGTTGGTGGCGGTGATGGCGGTGGCGCACTGGGGCCCATCCCTGGCGGGCATGGGCGTGGGACCATCGGCGCGCTACATCGTCTTTCTGCTGGTGGCCTGGGCAGCCTACCGTGGCAGCCCCTTGTTCGTGCACCTGACCACGGCGCTCTCGGCGCTGACCCTGCTGGCTTTCGCACCGCCTTTGATGGCCGGCCAAAGCCCTTACCTGGTCGTGCTCGACCAGGCCGTGCTCATGGTCTGCCTGGCGGCGCTCAGCTTCTTTGCCTCGGCGACGATGGAGCATCGCCGGCAGATGGAGCGCAGCCTGCACGAGGCCGCCAGCCACGACGGCCTGACGGGCTTTCTCAACGAGCGCGGCCTGCTCAAGGCCCTCCAGGCGGCGGGGCCGGTCCATCTGGTGGGCATCAGCCTGCACAACCTGGAGCATGTGGTGGGACTGATCGGCCTGGGCCGCACACGCGAGATCGAGCAGGACGTGTCGATCTACCTGCGCAACCAATGGGGTCGCAGCTGCACTTACGCGCGGCCACGCGATGGCTTCTTCGTGGTGGCGGTGCCTTTGGCCGGGGGCGATGTGAACGCGCGGCTGTTGCAGCTGCGTGCCGCCCTCGACGGGCGCCGCTATGTCCTTGCCGAGCGCAGTGTGCGCATCCAGGCCGCGCTCGGGCTGCTGCCGCTGGACCAGGGGCAGGCCCTGGGCGACGATGTTCTGGCGGCACTGATGCTGCTGTGCGAGGTGGACGGCGATCCCGCATTGAGCGACGGCCACGCCCAGGGCCGTGACCTGGCGCCCGGCCACCTGATGCGCATCCGCAGGGGGCAGCTCTCGCAGGTCGAAGCGCTCAAGGACGCGCTGCGCCTGCCTGCCGCAAGCCCTGAAGCCAGTGGCCTGTGGCTGGCCTGCCAGCCCATCCGCTCGGCGCATGGTGACCATGACGGCGACCTGGGGGTCGAGGTGCTGCTGCGCTGGGCATCGGGTGGCACGGCCACCCATCTGCCTGGGGAGTTCCTGCCTCTGGCCGAACGCTATGGGCTCATGCCCCAGGTGGACCGGTGGGTCATCACGCAGGTGTTTGCCGCCCTGGTGGCCCATGGCATCACCCACCGGGATCTGGGCAAGGTGGCGATCAACCTGTCGGGCTCGTCGGTATCGGACCCGCGGCTGCTGGCCCACATCGACCAGTGCCTGGCCGCCAGCGGGCTCGATCCCGCGATGTTCTGCTTCGAGGTCACGGAGACCGCCGGCATCGTGCAGCGCAGCCGCGCGGTGGACCTGCTGGCCAGCCTGCGCGCCATGGGTGCGCGCACCTCGCTCGATGATTTCGGCACGGGCCTGGCGACCTTCGACTACCTCAAGTCGCTGCCGCTCGATTTCGTGAAGATCGACGGCAGCTTCGTGCGCGATGTGCTGTCTTCGCGGGTCGACCAGCGCATCGTGCTGGCCACCTGCGATGTGGCGCGGACCATGGGGCTCACGACCATTGCCGAGTTCGTCGAGACGCCTGCCCAGCGGTCGCTGCTGGCCGCCTACGGCGTGGACTATGTGCAGGGCTTCGGCATCGCCAAGCCCCTGCCGCTGACGCAGTACCTGCAGCAACTGGTGCGTCGCGACCCGCGCTCTGCCACGCAGGCGACCACGGCCCACGCCATGGCGGGCCGATGGCAGGCGGGGCATGGCCGGCTGGTGCCGGGCCTGGCGCCCAGTGAATGACATGGCCGATGAAGCAGAGCCATTTGTCACGCAATCGCAATATGGGACTTGTAAGCTCTGGTGACATTTTCTGCCGCGCCGGCCCTCCTTCATGTCCGAACTCCCTGCCTACCTGCAAGACTGCCGTCCGCGATTTCGCCAGCCCAGCGCCGGGGACATGTGCGTCGAAGTGCCCTGGATGGCGGTCGAGGAGACCAATGAAAAGGTCATGGAGATCTTCTCCGAGCACAAGGACCTGATCAGCCTGCCGGTGGTCGAGAAGGGCCGCCCCATCGGGCTGATCAACCGTGACATCTTCATGTCCGAGATGAGCAAGCCCTACCGCTGGGAAATCTACGGGCGCAAGAACTGCATCGCCTTCATGGACAAGGCGCCGCTGATCGTCGATGCCGAGATGGGCATCGAGGAGCTGACCTTCAAGACCGTGGAGTATGGTGAGAAGGCGCTGTCGGACGGCTTCATCGTCGCCCGCGACGGCTCCTTCGTCGGCGTGGGCCACGGCCTGCAGCTGATGCGCGTGGTGGCCGAACTGCAGGCCGCGCGCAACCGCCAGGTGATGCACAGCATCGAGTACGCCAGCGTGATCCAGCGCTCCATGCTGCGCGCTTCGCGCGATGCCCTGGTGCAGGCGCAGGCCGATGCGGCCCTGGTGTGGGAGCCGCGCGATGTGGTGGGCGGCGACTTCTACCAGTTCACCACGCTGCCCGATGGCTGGTTTGCCATGGTGGCCGACTGCACGGGCCACGGCGTACCCGGCGCCTTCATGACCCTGATCGCATCGAGCACCCTGGGCAAGGCCATCGAGCAGTACGGGCCGCGCGATCCGGCGCAACTGCTCTCCAGCGTCAACCGCAGCATCAAGCAGATGCTCGGCCAGATGGATGGCCAGGACGATACGCCGGGGTCGGACGATGGCATGGACGCCGCCTGCTTCTGGTACGAGCCCGCCACGCGCGAACTGCGCTTTGCCGGCGCGAACCTCTCGCTCTTCGTGCTGGCGCCCGGTGCCGACGCGGTGCAGCTGGTGGCCGGCGAGCGCAAGGGTGTGGGCTACGTGGACAGTGCCTTCGACCACACCTGGACCACGCGCACCGTGGCCCTGGCGCCCGGCAGCCTGGTGTTCGTGACCACCGACGGCCTGATCGACCAGGTGGGCGGCCCCAAGGCCATCACCTTCGGCAAGCGCCGCATCCAGGAGGTGATCGTGGCCCAGCGCGAGCAGACCCCGGCGCAGCTGAATGCCGCCATGCAGCAGGCGCTGGAGCGCTGGCAAGGCAGCCACCAGCGCCGCGATGACCTGACCTTCTTCTGTTTTCGGGCCTGAGCTGGCCCTACACCCTGAAATCCCGGATGGACAACCTCTATATCCCCCCCACCCCCAGCTCGCCGGAAGTGGACTTCAAGTTCGACGAGAACACGCTCGGCCTGCGTGGCGAGTCGTATCCCGAGAACGCTGCGGCGTTCTACGGCGACATCCTGCGCCAGCTGGAGTCGTACCTGAGTGCCTGCAGCGACCAGAAGATCCAGGTCCGCATTGCCCTGGCGTACTTCAACAGTTCCAGCACCAAGATGCTGTTCAACCTGGTCGGCCTGCTCAGCGATGCGGCCGAGGCGGGCAATGAGGTGGTGCTCAACTGGTTCCATGACGAAGACGACGACACGATCTTCGAGTTCGGCCAGGAGCTCAAGGACGACTTCACGGCCATCCAGTTCGTCAACCACGCGGTGAAATCGGCGTGACGGGTTTCGATGTCCGACGCACCTGACCTGTTCGACGCCGAAAGCCGAGCCTTGCTGGCGGCCCGCCGGGCCTTCGACGATGCTTCCAGCCCGCCGGGATCGCACCGCCACGCCCTGGGCGAACTGCTGACCTCCTACGAGCGCCTGTTGCGCGAAACGCGCCGCATGGTGCGGCGCAGCGACCGTGCCGAGCTGGAGATGAACCAGCTCAACCAGCGCCTGCAGGACCTCACCGGCCAGCTGGAGTACCGCGCCACGCACGACCCGCTCACGGGCGTGCTCAACCGCGCGGCCATCATCGAGCGCTCCAACCGCTACCTGGCCAGCGACAGCCTGGCGCTGATCGTGCTCGACATCGACCATTTCAAGCGGGTCAACGATTCGTTCGGCCACCCGGTCGGCGACACGGTGATCTGCGGCGTGGTGGACTGCCTCAAAGGCGTGGCACCTTCCATCGCCCAGATCGGGCGCGTGGGCGGCGAGGAGTTCACGGCGCTGTTGCCCGGCCTCTCGCTCGAATCTGCGGCCCATGTGGCCGAGGGCATGCGCCGGGCCATCGCGGCCCATGATTTCCAGTTGCCGGACGGCAGCCGCGTGACCGCCAGCTTCGGCGTGAGCTGGCAGGAGCGGGGCAGCAGCTTCGACGCTGCCTATGGCAGCGCCGACGAGGCCCTGTACCAGGCCAAGCGGGCCGGGCGCAACCAGGTGGCGCGCGCGGCGCTGGCAGTGGCCTGAACCCAGGTGTGGCGCCAGTGCGGCGCCATTGCCACAGCTGAGTGGCCAAGACGTGCTTTTGGCTTTGAAATACTGTATATTTTCACAGTATCTCAAAGGAGCCTTCCATGGAAGCCATCGAAACGACCTGTACCGTAGCCCTGCGCGACTACCCTGAACTGCCCCCCAAGGAACGCATGGCGGCCGAGGCCCGGTACCTGCGGGTGCTGGAGCGCAAGCTGGGCGGTGCCGAAGTGGTGGCCGAGGCGCTGCGCGCCGTGGTGCAGCTGCAGGAGTCCGATGGCAGCGAGGCCAGCCCCGAGGACCTGGCGCTGGCCGGCCAGTGGACGAAGGCCGCTAACGCCGCCCGCGAAGCCGGCTACCAGGGCCTGGGCGAGGTCGATGGCGCGTACTTCGAAGTGCGCCTGGCCTGATGCCGGGCGCAGAGATCGCTGGCATGGCGCTCGATCAATGGGCCATCGCAGTGCTCGGCGCCGTGGCCGTGTGGCTGTCCCAGTCCGCCCATGAACCGGTGCGGCGCTGTGCCTGCCTGGCCGGGTTGATGGCGCAGCCGTTTGCCTTCTACACCGCATGGCAGTTGCAGCACGCGGGGGTGCTGGTGCTGGCGCTGGCCTTCACCCTGGCGTGGCTGCGGGGCCTGTGGGTGCATTGGCTCGCGCCGCGCCGCCAAGCAGGGGTGGGCACTATCCAGATGGTGCCGGGGCGCAAAGGCTGAAGCTCCGACGCCCTTGCGCCGGCCCATGGCCGCCTGTGCGATGGTCTTAATTTTCTTGACCGCAGTCTCCCCACCTGCCACGGTCGGTGATCTACCGGAGATTGCCCATGTTTACAGAGAAGATGCCCTCCAACAGCCAGACGGCCTTGCGCAGAGCGCGCGACTGCCATGAAATCCGGCAGGCGTATACCGCTTTCCTGGCCTCGCTCAAGCAGGCCAGCGGCCTGCCCGATGTGGGTTTCTTCGTGGCGGATGTCGGGCAGGACGTGGTGATCACCACGCCTTCGGGCGAGTCGTCGCCTTATCTGCTGATCTGCAGCGATGGCGCCGAGGCGGTGTGGGGCCGGGTCATGTTTCTCACGCTCAACCCTGTCACCGGCACCCGGCTGCCGATCTTTGCCGTGCGCCTGCGCGCGGACTCGGTGGTGCTCAACGACGAGGGCACGCGCGAGTGGGAGGCCAGCTTCAAGGAGGGCGATCCGTTCAACCAGATCGAGATCAAGCAGCTGGTCTATGAGCTGATGTACGGCCAGATCGCGTTCAACAGCAAGGGACTGATCCCCGAGGACGCCTGAACCCGGACCGGCGGGCCCGTTTTCAGCCCCCCTGATGCAGCTGCGCCCGGTACTGCCCGGGCGGCATGCCGAACCAGCGTTTGCAGGCGCGGAACATGTTGCTCTGGTCGGCAAAACCCAGCAGGTCGGCCACTTCGGTGAGGTTGCGGCGCGGATCGGCCAGGTACTGGCGCGCCAGTTCGCAGCGCGTGTCGTCCAGCAGTTGCTGGTAGGTGGCCGATTCGGCCTGCAGCCGGCGCTGCAGGGTGCGGTCGGTCATGTTCAGGCGCGCGGCGATCTCGTCGCGGCGCGGTTCGCCCTTGTGCAGGATGCGCGCCACCTCGGCGCGCACGCGCGTGCTCGCCAGCGAATGGCCCAGGTGGTCGAGCTCGCTCTCCACCAGCCGCTCATGCATGGCCCACAGGCTGGGGTTGTGGGTGGGGATGTCGGCCAGCATATCGGCTTCGGCCAGCAGGATGCGGCTGGCCGGCTGGCCGAACCGGGGCAGCAGGCCGAAGGCTTTTTGGTAGCGCGCCTCGCTGCCGGGGGAGGGGGGCGGCGTGGTCAGCTCCACCGCCAGGGGCGTGAGTTCGCGGCGCGTGAGCCAGCCGCACAGCGTGTACAGGGTGAGCAGCGCGTATTCGACCCGCTGGCGGGGCACCGGGCGCGTGCCGCCGATGTGCGCGATGGAAAACCAGTAGCCGCGCGTCTCGCGCGTGAGCTCGAAGGCGGTGCAGTCCGAGATCACCGCCATGTGGCGCGTGAGGTGCTGAAAGCCCACCAGCAGGTTCGGGCCCGATGCGAGTGCATAGCCGACCACATCCACGTTGCCGTAGCGCGCGGTGAGCTGCGGGCACAGGCCCAGGTCCAGCTTGCCGGAGCGCGCCACGGCCAGCTCCCACAGCTGGCTGATCCGGTCCACGTCCACGCGCGCATGGGGCTGCTGCAGCGCCGCCAGATCAATGCCGGCCTCGCTGCACAGCTCGGCCACGGGCAGGCCTTCGGCGGCCATCATGTCGGTGGTGCCGCGCACCCAGGCGGCGGAACTTGTACGGGGATTCATCGGGTGGAAGTCGGGGGCTGAAGGGGCTCAGGGTTTACGCGGGGTGGTGCTCTGAAGTCAGTGTTTTGGCAAGGTTGCGATAGTAACGAATGGCCAGCTGCTTTCCACAATCACGGTCGAGGTTGTGCCCTGTTCGCGGTTGTACCGGGGTCAGAGGCAAGACCCATTCCAAAAAAACCGAAGGAGACAAGACATGGTCGATATGCGCTGGCGTGTGCAATGCCTGGGAGCAGTTCTTTCCGTGCTGGCGGTGGCCGGCTGTGGCGGTGGTTCGGGCGGCACCCCGCCCGAGGTGCGCGAGACTGCGTACGGCAGCGTGCGTGGCGTGGACGCCAGCGCCACCACGGGCACCTATGCCTGGAAGGGCATTCCCTTCGCCAAACCCCCCGTGGGCGAGCTGCGCTGGCAGCCGCCCGTGGCCCCTGCGGCCTGGAGCGGCGAGCGCGATGCCACGCGCTTCGGCAATGCCTGCCTGCAGATGGGTCGCCTGTATGGCCCCGGGGCCAACAACCGCTTCGACGACAGCATCGGCCAGACCCTGGGCACGCCGGTGGGCAGCGAGGACTGCCTGACGCTGAACATCTGGCGCCCCGCGACCACACAGGACAACCTGCCCGTGCTGCTGTTCCTGCACGGCGGCAGCGCCATCTCGGGCTACACGGCCGACCCGGTCTACGACGGCGCAGCGCTGGCGCGCTCGGCCAACGCCGTGGTGGTCACGGCCAACTACCGGCTCGACGTGCTGGGCTTCTTCCAGATGCCGCAACTGCACACCGGCACGCAGGCCTATACCGGCAACTACGCGCTGCTCGACAATGTGCAGGCCCTGTCCTTCATCCAGCGCAACATCGCCAGCTTTGGCGGCAATGCGGGCAACGTCACCTTGATGGGGCAATCGGCCGGTGCCGGCAACGTGCTGGCGCTGCTCACCTCGCCCCAGGCGGCGGGCCTGTTCCACAAGGCCCTGCCGATCAGCGGTGGCACCTCGCTGGCGAGCCAGTTGCCTGCAGGCTCCATCCCCACGCTCAACCCGGCTTCCAAATACGCGGGCCAGGCGGCGGCGCTGCTGGCGGCCCTGGCGCTGGCCGACGGCCTGGCGCCTGACGCTGCGGCCGCAGCGGCGCTGGTGGCAGGCTGGACACCTGCACAGACCGCCAGCTACCTGCGTGGCAAGGACGGCCGTGTGGTGCTGCAGACGGTGCTCAGGAGCGGGCTCACGGGCTCGGGCCCCATCCCCGATGGCGTGGTGCTGCCGGCAGACCCGATCGCAGAGATGGCCGCCGGCCGCTACCACAAGGTGCCGGTGCTCTCGGGCTACACGGCCGACGAGGCCAAGCTGTTCGCACCCTTCCTGGCGCTGCTGGGCGGCAAGCCGGGCATGAAGATCAGCGATGCCGAGCGCTTCGCTATGACGCAGGCCTTCAACCCCGATGCGCCCACCACGCTCACGGTGGCGGACATCATCGATCCGTCCTACCTGCCGGTCACGGCGCCGGCCACGGGCTACAACGCACGCATGAAGCTGCTGGGCAGCGTGTTCATCGACCCGAGCCGCGACAGCCTGCTCAATACGCTGCGCACGCAGCAGTCCAACGTCTGGAGCTACCAGTTCAACTGGGCGCAGCAGCCCGCGCCCTGGAACGATGTGTACGGCGCGGCCCACGGCTTCGATCTGCCCTTCGTGTTCGGCAACTTCGGCCCCTCGCTGCTGGCCAAGGCGGCCAACAGCGCGGCCAACCAGCCGGGCCGGCTGGCGCTCTCGGGCGTGATGATGGACAGCGTGCGCGCCTTCGTGCACACCGGCAACCCCAACCATGC
Organism: Acidovorax sp.; assembly: GCF_034519795.1. Taxonomy (GTDB): domain Bacteria; phylum Pseudomonadota; class Gammaproteobacteria; order Burkholderiales; family Burkholderiaceae_C; genus Acidovorax. Next base: position 198,326 of record NZ_JAXHOB010000004.1, on the reverse strand, counting down.
GGGCCTGGGGCAGGAGTGGCAGCCCTGGCCGCGCAAGTTCATCTTCGACGCCGACCAGAAGGCCACGCGCCTGAGCGTCCAGTAAGGACCCGGGATCTCATGCTGCTTCAGTTGATGCCACCCGCAACGCATGAAACTGGCGCTGCCCAAGCCAGTGCCCCCGTGCAAGGGCCGCCCCGCCGCACCGGGGGCGTCCCCCTCCCGACTTGCGTAGCGAGTCGAGAGAGGGGGAAGGCGCGAAGCGACTCAGGGGGTGCTTCATCTCATGCAACCGCTGTGGCGGCGAGGTATGCGCCCAGCGCGTCGTCGTCCACGATGGCCACCTTGCCGAAATCCAGCGACACGATGCCCATGCCTTCGAGCGAGCGCAGCACGCGGTTGACCGTCTGGCGCGACAGGCCCACGAGCTGGCCCAGCTCGTCCTGCGTCAGGTTGAGCCGGCGCGTGCTGCGCCAGAACAGGCGGCTCAGGTACAGCGCCACACGGTGTTCGGTGGACTGCGTGCGCCCGGCCTCGATGATGGTCATCGCCTGTCCGAGCCGCATGTTCAGGTGCAGCACCAGGAACTGGTTGAAGGCCAGGCTGCTCTCGCGCAGCGCGGCAAAGACCGGCAGCGGCAGGCACATGAGGCGGGTAGGGCGCAGGGCCACCACGTGGTACCTGCGCGGCTCGGGCTTCATGGCCGAGCCTTCGCCGAACCATTCGCCGTCGGGCACGCCGATGAAGGCCGAGGAGCGGCCCCGGCTGGCCGGGCTCTGCAGCATCACCAGGCCCGAGAGCACCGCGTGCCAGCCCTGCACGGCGCTGCCGGCGGGCATCATCACTTCGCCCTTGTCGCCGCTTTCTTCGAACACCTCGGCGCGCACGCGCTCCTGCATGGCCGCCGGCAGCCCGGCGAACCAAGGCTGGGCCGTGATGAAGCGCTGGGCGTGCGGGGCGGTGCAAAGCATGCTGCGGATTGTCGCTGCAGCCCCTGCCGTTCAGGGTAATCCCTTGGCCTTTGTCGGGTGGGCGACAGGTGTTGGCGCCAAGCGGCCCAAGCCGCACACTGCGCAGCCAGGAAACGCGCCTGGAACGCAGCCGAAAGGGGTGCTTCGGGGGCCCGCAGCAGGCCAGCGCGCGTTACGATGATTGCCCACTTCACCACAATATCCAAGGAGCACACATGCTGGGCCTGATGCAGAGCCAACCCCTGTTGATCTCGTCGCTGATCGAGTTCGCAGAACGCCACCATGGCGACGCCGAAATCGTCTCGCGGCGCGTGGAGGGCGACATCCACCGCTATACCTACAAGGACCTGGGCCAGCGCGCGCGCCGCCTGGCCAATGCGCTCGACGGGTTGGGCCTGCAGTTCAGCGACCGCGTGGCCACGCTGGCCTGGAACGGCTACCGCCACATGGAGATGTACTTCGGTGTGAGCGGCTCGGGCCGCGTGCTGCACACCATCAACCCGCGCCTGCACCCCGAGCAGATCGCCTGGATCGCCAACCATGCCGAAGACCAGGTGCTGTGCTTTGACCTGACCTTCCTGCCCCTGGTGCAGGCGGTGCATGCCAAGTGCACCACGGTGAAGAAATGGGTGGCACTGTGCGATGCGGACAAACTGCCCGCAGATTCAGGCATCCCCGGTCTCACGAGCTACGAAGCCTGGATCGGCGCGCACTCGCCCGACTACGCCTGGCCCGAGTTCGATGAGAACTCTGCATCGAGCATGTGCTACACCAGCGGCACCACGGGCAACCCCAAGGCCGCGCTCTACAGCCACCGCTCGACCACGCTGCATGCCTACGCCGCTGCGCTGCCCGACGTGATGTGCCTGTCGGCGCGCGACTCGGTGCTGCCCGTGGTGCCCATGTTCCACGTCAATGCCTGGGGCATCCCGTACTCGGCCGCGCTCACGGGCTGCAAACTGGTGTTCCCTGGCCCGGCCATGGACGGCAAGTCGATCTACGAACTCATCGAGTCCGAGAAGGTCACCTACGCCGCCGGCGTGCCCACCGTGTGGCAGATGATGCTCGGCCACATGAAGCCTGCGGGCCTGAAGTTCTCCACGCTCAAGCGCACCGTCATCGGTGGCTCGGCCTGCCCGCCCGCGATGATCCACGCCTTCAAGGAAGACTTCGGTGTGGAGGTGCTGCACGCCTGGGGCATGACCGAGATGAGCCCGCTGGGCACGCTGTGCACCCTGAAGAACAAGCACCTGGCGATGCCCAAGGAAGAGCAGATGAAGATCCTGCTCAAGCAGGGCCGCGCCATCTACGGCGTGGACATGAAGATCGTCGGCGCCGATGGCGAGGAACTGCCCTGGGATGGCAAGACCTATGGCGACCTGCTGGTCAAGGGGCCGTGGATCGTGGACAGCTACTTCAAGGGCGAGGGCGGCCATCCGCTGGTCAAGGATGCGCAGGGCCGGGGCTGGTTCCCGACCGGCGACGTGGCCACCATCGACGCCGACGGCTTCATGCAGATCACCGACCGCAGCAAGGACGTGATCAAGTCCGGCGGCGAGTGGATCAGCTCCATCGACATCGAGAACATCGCCATGGCCCACCCGGCCATCGCCATGGCCGCCTGCGTGGGCATGCCGCACCCCAAGTGGGACGAGCGCCCCATCGTGGCCGTGGTCAAGCGCCCCGGGGCCGAGGTCACGCGCGAGGAACTGCTGGCCTTTTTCGAGGGCAAGACCGCCAAGTGGCAGATCCCCGATGACGTGGTGTTCGTGGAGGCGATTCCGATCGGTGCCACCGGCAAGATGCTCAAGACGAAGTTGCGTGAGCAACTCAAGGATTACAGGCTCCCGGGCCTGTGATCCCGGGGCCGTGCTGGACAGGTCTTCGCGAGCGTCGCGAGGGCGGTTTCCAGTGCTGCCCCAGGCTGGTGCGGCGCTCGGGGGAGCGCCTTCCAGTCACGTGTGCGACGCCGGTAGGGGCAATCCCTGAGGGGCGTCGTGTTGCAACGCGGTACGCTGCGTCGTGTCGATTTACAAGGAGACAGAACCATGAAATTCGCTATGAAGGCTGTAGCAGCCACCGTCCTGTTGGCGAGCGCTGGCGCGGCGTTCGCTCAAAAAGGTGAGACCGTCAAGATCGCCTGGCTTGATCCGCTTTCGGGCCTGATGGCGGCCGTGGGCACCAACCAGCTCAAGAGCTTCCAGTTCATCTCCGAAGAGTTCAACAAGAAGAACGCTGCCGGGGTGAAATTCGAGATCATCGGCATCGACAACAAGCTCAGCCCGCAGGAAACCACCAGCGCCCTGCGCTCGGCCATGGACCAGGGCGCGCGCTACGTGGTGCAGGGCAACGGCTCGGGCCCGGCCCTGGCGATCATGGATGCGCTGGAAAAGCACAACGCACGCAACCCCGGCAAGGAAGTCGTCTTCCTGAACTACGCCGCCGTGGACCCGGACCTGACCAACAGCAAGTGCAGCTACTGGCACTTCCGCCTGGACGCAGACACCTCCATGAAGATGGAAGCGCTGACCACGTTCATGAAGGACCTGCCCGAAGTCAAGAAGGTCTACCTGATCAACCAGAACTACTCGCACGGACACCAGGTCTCCAAGTTCGCCAAGGAAATGATGGCCCGCAAGCGCCCTGACGTGAAATTCGTCGGCGACGACCTGCACCCCCTGGCCCAGGTGCGGGACTTCTCGCCCTACATCGCCAAGATCAAGCAGTCGGGCGCCGACAGCGTGATCACCGGCAACTGGGGCTCGGACCTGGCCCTCCTGATCAAGGCCGCCAACGACGCCGGCCTGAACAACGTCAACTTCTACACCTACTACGGTTCGGTCACCGGCAGCCCCACGGCCATGGGCGCAGCAGCCGCAGGCCGTGTGTACATGGTGGCCTACGCGCACATCAACCTGCCGGGCGAGCTCAACAAGATCGTGGTGGACTACAAGAAGAAGTTCAACGACGACATGTACACCGGTTCCGTGTTCCACGCGTTCTCGATGCTCACCGATGCCTTCGTGAAAGCCAAGTCCACCGACCCCGTCAAGGTGGCTGCGACCATGGAAGGCATGAAATTCAAGAGCTTCAACGGCGAAGTCGAGATGCGCAAGGCCGACCACCAGCTGCAGCAGGGCCTGTTCATCTCCAAGTGGGAGAAGGCGGGCGGCAAGTTCCCGCTCGACTCGGAGAGCACCGGCTACACCTTCGTGCCCGTGAAGTACTACGAGCCCTATGTGGCCAGCACGCCCACCTCGTGCCAGATGAAGCGTCCGTAAGCGAGGCTGTTGTTCTCTAGGCCCGACCTGGCTCGGGCCTTTTTTTTACCCTTGACCTGAAAAATTCCAATGAATCCTGAGTTTTTCGTGATCTCCCTGCTCAACGGCGTGAGCTACGGGCTGCTGCTGTTCATGCTGAGCTCGGGACTCACTCTGATTTTCAGCATGATGGGTGTGCTCAACTTTGCACACACCAGCTTCTACATGCTGGGCGCCTACTTTGCCTTCAGCATCTCCAGCGTCATCGGCTTCTGGCCGGCGCTGGTGATCGCCCCGCTCATCGTGTTCGCGCTGGGCGCCGCGTTCGAGCGCTACTGCCTGCGCCGCGTGCACAAGTTCGGCCATGTGCCCGAGTTGCTCGTGACCTTCGGCCTGTCCTACCTGATCCTGGAAGTCGTGCAACTGGTCTGGGGCCGTGCCACCGTGCCCTACGGCCTGCCCGAGCAACTGCAGGGCCCGCTGTTCAGCCTGTACGGCACGCAGTTCCCCAAGTCGCGCTCGTTCGTGATGCTGATCGCCATCCTGATGCTGCTGTCCGTGTGGCTGCTGCTCACGCGCACCCGCATCGGCCTGGTGATCCAGGCGGCACTCAAGTACCCCGAGATGGTCGAGGCCCTGGGCCACAACGTGCCGCGCGTGTTCATGCTGGTGTTCGGCGGCGGCGCGGCCCTGGCCGGCCTGGCCGGCGTGATCGGCGGCAATACCTACGTCACCGAGCCCGCCATGGCGGCGTCGGTCGGTTCCATCATCTTCGTGGTGGTGGTGGTCGGTGGCATGGGTTCGCTCGCGGGGGCCTTCCTGGCCTCGCTGCTCATCGGCGTGGTGCAGACCTTCGCCGTGGCGCTCGACTATTCGATGATCCACGTGCTGCGCCCGCTCGGTGTGGCCGTCACCGACCAGACCTTCGGCTACCCGCTGCTCAAGCTCACCATCTCCCAGGTGGCGCCCATTCTTCCGTACCTGTTCCTGGTGCTCATCCTGATCTTCCGTCCCAAGGGCCTTCTGGGCACCCGCGAGGACTGATGCCATGACCTCATCCACCACTACCGTCTCCGGCGCCGCACCGCACGCCAACCCGCACGCCGCCTCGCAGGGGGTTGCGCACTACCGCTTCAAGCCCTGGAACGTGGGCCGCCTCGTCATCTGGTCGCTGTTCGCCGCGATGCTGATCGTGGCACCGCACGTGTTCCGCAGCAGCCTGGCCCTGACCATGCTCTCGCAGATCGGCTACCTGATCATCATCTGCCTGTCCTACAACATCCTCCTGGGGCAGGGCGGCATGCTCAGCTTCGGGCATGCGGTGTACACGGGCCTGGGCTCTTTCATCGCCATCCACGCCATGAACATGGCGGGCAAGGGCGAGCTGCCGATCCCGCTGGTGCTCATTCCGCTGGTCGGCGGGCTGGCCGGCATGTTCTTCGCGATCCTGCTCGGCTTCGTGACCACCAAGAAGTCAGGCACCACCTTCGCCATGATCACGCTGGGCATCGGCGAGCTCGTGGCCTCGATGGCACTGATGTTCCCCGAGTTCTTCGGCGGCGAGGGCGGCATCACCACCGACCGCGTGTACGGCAAGCCCTTCTTCGGGCTGAACTTCGGTTCGGGCATGCAGGTGTACTACCTGATCGCGGCCTACTGCTTCGTCTGCACGGCCGCCATGTTCGCCTTCACGGGCACGCCGCTCGGCCGCATCCTGAATGCGGTGCGCGACAACCCCGAGCGCGTGGAGTTCATCGGCTACAACACGCAGCGCGTGCGCTACTTCGCGTTCATCATCGCGGGCTTCTTCGCCGGCATTGGCGGCGGGCTGGCCACCATCAACTTCGAGATCGTGACCGGCGCGGACAGCGTGAACGTGCTGCGCTCGGGTGGCTACCTGCTGTTCACCTTCCTGGGCGGGGCCACCTTCTTCTTCGGCCCCATCATCGGCGCCGTGCTGCTGGTGCTGGCCTCGGTGCTGCTGTCCGAGATCTCCAAGGCATGGCTCTTGTACCTGGGCCTGGTGTTCCTGTTCATGGTGATGTATGCGCCTGGCGGCATCGCCAGCCTGATCATGATGAACCTGCGTGTCGCCAAGTTCGGCAAGCTGCGCCAGCTGTGGGTGTCCTACCTGGGCCTGGCCGGCACCGGCCTGGTGGCCGTGCTGGGCGCGGCCTGCATGGTGGAGATGACCTACCACCTGCAGCTCAACGCAGCCCTGGGGTCCGAACTCAAGTTCATGGGCGCCATGATCGACGCCAAGGGTCTCACGGCCTGGTTCGGTGCGGGCTTCGTGTTCGTCACCGGCCTGGCGCTCTTCGAAATGTGCCGGCGCCAGTTCCTGCGCCAGTGGAGCACCATCCAGGAAGAAATCGAACATGCGATCAAGCGGGGAGAGGCGCTGTGAGCAACACCATGACCGCCAACCCATCCGCCTCGTCCTGCGCGCTCGAACTGCGTGACCTGCGCAAGAGCTTCGGCAAGACCGAGATCATCCGCGGCGCCAACCTGGTGGTGGCCCCCGGCGAACGCGTGGCCATCATCGGCCCCAACGGCGCCGGCAAGTCCACCCTGTTCAACCTCATCAGCGGCCGTTTCGCCCCCACCAGCGGCGACGTGATCCTCAATGGCCAGCGCATCAACGGCCTGGCCCCCTACGAGATCAACCGCATGGGGCTGTCGCGCAGCTTCCAGATCACGAACATCTTTCCCAAGCTGAGCGTGTTCGAGAACCTGCGCTGTGGCGTGCTGTGGAGCATGGGCTACAAGTACACCTTCCTGCGCTTCCTGTCGAACCTGCACGATGCCAACCAGCGTGCCAAGGAACTCATGGAGATGATCAAGCTCGACAAGAAGCGCGACACGCTGGCCATGAACCTGACCTATGCCGAGCAGCGCGCCCTGGAGATCGGCATCACCATCGCCGGTGGCGCCAACGTCATCCTGCTGGACGAGCCCACGGCCGGCATGAGCAAGAGCGAGACCACGCGCTTCATCGGCCTCATCAAGGAGGTGACCGAGGGCCGCACCCTGCTCACCGTGGAGCACGACATGGGCGTGGTGTTCGGCCTGGCCGACAAGATCGCCGTGGTGGTCTATGGCGAGGTCATCGCCTTCGACACCCCCGACAAGGTGCGCGCCAATGCGCGCGTGCAGGAGGCCTACCTGGGTTCGGCGGTCGCCGACGAGCAGGGCGCGGGACACTGATTACTTATGCTGAAAATTGACAACCTCCACGCCTATTACGGCAAGAGCCATGTGCTGCATGGTGTGAGCTTCGACGTGCAGCCCGGCGAGATCGTGGCCCTGCTCGGGCGCAACGGATCGGGCCGATCCACCACCGCCAAGGCCATCATGGGCCTGGTGGACTGGGAGGGCACGCTGCAGTTCAAGGGCCAGGACCTCAACGGCAAGAAGGCCTACGAGATCGCCCACCTGGGCCTGGGCTACGTGCCCGAGAGCCGCGACGTGTTCCCCAACCTCACCGTGCACCAGAACCTGCTGCTCGGCCAGAAGGGCAACGGCAAGGGCAGCCGCTGGTCGTTCGACGACATGTACGAGCTGTTTCCGCGCCTCAAGGAGCGCCAGCACACCGAGGCGGGCGTGATGTCCGGCGGCGAGCAGCAGATGCTCACGCTGTGCCGCACGCTCATGGGCGACCCGGACCTGATCATCATCGATGAGCCCACCGAAGGCCTGGCGCCCAAGATCGTCGAGCTGGTCGGCCAGTACCTGCAGACCATCAAGGCGCGCGGTATCTCCGTGCTGTTGATCGAGCAGAAGCTGACCATCGCCATGAAGATCTCGGACCGCGCACTGGTGATGGGCCATGGCTCCATCGTCTTCCAGGGCACGCCCGACAGCCTGCGTGCCGACAACTACATCCGCAAGGAGTGGCTGGAGGTATGAGCTCCCCCCTGAGTCGCTTCGCGCCTTCCCCCCCTGAGGGGGACGCTCCCAGCGCGGCGGGGCGGCCCTTGCGCGGGAGCGCTGGCTTTGGCCACTCCCGGCTCAAGGGCTATGGGCCCTGCCACAGCCAGTGATGGGGCAAAGGAGGCGCCTGGATTGTCCTGGCGCCTCTTTTTTTGTCCGGCGAGGCGGTTGGGCGGCTCAAGGCCATGTCCCCCCGGGGACAAATTGACACGCCAGGGCCGCGCTAAGTCTCTACAATAAAAACGCACGATCGTTCTTTTTCACTCTCCAAGGAACAACAGCATGACCGCTGAATACAAAGTCCACGGCTCCGTTGCCGTGATCACCCTGGCCAACCCCCCCGTCAACGGACTGGGCCTGGCAACCCGCCAAGGCATCGTGGAGGGCCTGGGCCGCGCCAATGCCGATGCAGCGGTCACGTCCATCGTCGTCACCGGCGCGGGTGGTGCGTTTTCCGGCGGCGCCGACATCAAGGAGTTCGGCACCGACAAGTCCCTGCAGGAACCCAATCTGCTGTCGGTGATCGCCGCCATCGAGAACTCGGCCAAGCCCGTCGTGGCCGCCATGCACACCGTCGCCATGGGCGGCGGGCTGGAGCTGGCCCTGGGCTGCCACTACCGCATTGCGGCGCCCGGTTGCGCCATTGCGCTGCCCGAAGTCAAGCTCGGCCTGATCCCCGGCGCCGGCGGCACGCAGCGCCTGCCGCGCGTGCTGGGCGTGGAAGCGGCCCTGAACCTCATCGTCAGCGGCGAACCCGTCAAGAGCGAGATGATCGGCGCCGTGCCCGGCCAGAAGCTGTTCGACAAGATGGCCGCCTCCGCCGAAGCGCTGGCCGCCGAAGCCCTGGCCTTTGCCCAGAGCGTGGCCGATGTGCGCCCCCTGCCGCTGGTGCGCAACCTGCCTTGCAAGCACCCTGAGGGCGACGCGTACTTCCAGTTCGCGCGCAACATGGTCAAGGGCATGGCCAAGAACTACCCCGCGCCCGCCAAGTGCGTGGACGCGGTCGAAGCCGCCACCAAGCGCAAGTTCGCCGACGGCATGCTGTTCGAGCGCGAGGTCTTCATCAACCTGATGTGGACCCCCGAGTCGCGCGCCCTGCGCCACCTGTTCATGGCCGAGCGCGCCGCCTCCAAGATCCCCGACGTGCCTTCGGACACGGCGAAGCGCGAGATCAAGTCGGTCGCCGTGATCGGTGCCGGCACCATGGGTGGCGGCATCTCCATGAACTTCCTGAACGCCGGCATCCCCGTCAAGATCCTGGAGACCAAGCAGGAAGCCCTGGACCGCGGCGTGGCCACGATCAAGAAGAACTACGAAGCCCAGGTCAAGAAGGGCAAGCTCAAGGAGGACAAGTACGCGCAGCGCATGGCCCTCTTGACGACCACGCTCGACTACGCCGACCTCAAGGACGCCGACCTCGTGATCGAGGCCGTGTTCGAGGAACTTGGCGTCAAGGAAACCGTGTTCAAGCAACTCGACGCCGTGATGAAGCCCGGTGCCATCCTGGCCTCCAACACCTCCACGCTGGACGTGGACAAGATTGCCGCCTTCACCAAGCGCCCCGAGGACGTGGTGGGCATGCACTTCTTCAGCCCCGCCAACGTGATGAAGCTGCTGGAAGTGGTGCGTGGCGCCAAGACCAGCAAGGACGTACTGGCCACCGTGATGGCCATTGGCAAGAAGATCAAGAAGACTTCGGTGGTCTCGGGCGTGTGCGACGGCTTCATCGGCAACCGCATGATCGAGCAGTACAGCCGCCAGGCCGGCTTCCTGCTGGACGAGGGCTGCACGCCCCAGCAGGTGGACAAGGCGGTCGAGAAGTTCGGCTTTGCCATGGGCCCGTTCCGCATGGGCGACCTGGCCGGCAACGACATCGGCTGGGCGATCCGCAAGCGCCGCGCCGTCGAGCGCGCCGACATGAAGTACAGCCGCACGGCCGACAAGCTCTGCGAGCTGGGCCGCTTCGGCCAGAAGACCGGCGCGGGCTGGTACGACTACCAGGCCGGCAAGCGCGATGCGATCCCGAGCGATCTGGTCAACAAGATGATCGAAGACCACCGCAAGGAGCTGGGCATTACGCCGCGCAAGATCTCCGACGAGGAAATCGTGCAGCGCCTGGTGTTCGCCCTGGTCAACGAAGGCGCGCACATCCTGGAAGACGGCATTGCCAGCAAGTCCGGCGACATCGACATGGTCTACCTCACGGGTTATGGCTTCCCCATCTACCGCGGCGGTCCCATGCACTACGCCAGCGAAGTGGGCCTGTTCAACGTGGTGCAGGCCATGGACCGCTTTGCCAAGAACCCCAACGACGATGCGGCGTTCTGGAAGCCCGCGCCGCTGCTGGCCAAGCTGGCCGCCGAAGGCAAGGCGTTCGCCTGAGCGAACCACCGATTGATGCAGTGAAGCCGCACCGGATGCGCACGCCCCTGGCGACCATCGGTGCGTTCCACCCCTGAAAGGATTTTTCCATGACCTCCGCAGTGATCGTTTCCACCGCCCGTACCCCGCTCGCCAAGAGCTGGAAGGGTGCCCTCAACATGACCCACGGCGCCACGCTGGGCGGCCATGCCGTCAAGCACGCCATCGAGCGTGCCGGCATCGACGGCGCCGACGTCGAAGACGTCATCATGGGCTGTGCCAACCCCGAAGGCGCCACCGGCGCCAACATCGCACGCCAGATCGCGCTGGCCGCCGGCCTGCCGGTGACGGCATCGGGCGTCACGGTCAACCGTTTCTGCTCTTCGGGCCTGCAGACCATCGCCCTGGCGGCCCAGCGCATCATCGCCGGCGAAGCCGATGTGTACGTGGCCGGCGGCGTGGAAAGCATCTCCTGCGTGCAGCAGGAAATGAACCTCCACATGCTGCGCGACCTGGCCCTGGACAAGGTCAAGCCCGAGATCTACTGGAGCATGCTGCAGACCGCCGAGCAGGTGGCCAAGCGCTACAACATCGGCCGTGAAGCCATGGACGAGTACGGCGCCGCCAGCCAGCAAAAGGCCTGCGCGGCCCAGGCCGCCGGCCTGTTCGATGCCGAGATCGCCCCCATCACCGTGACGGCCGGCGTGGCCGACAAGAACCTGGGCCTGATCACCAAGCAGGTCACCCTGAGCAAGGACGAAGGCACGCGCGAAGGCACGACGGTCGAGTCGATCAGCGGCCTGCGCTCGGCGCTGCCCGGCGGCCTGATCTCGGCCGGCAATGCCAGCCAGTTCTCCGACGGCGCCGGCGCCTGCGTGGTGGTGAGCGAAGAGTACGCCAGCAAGAAGGGCCTCAAACCCCTGGGCCGTTTCCTCGGTTTTGCCGTGGCCGGCTGCGAGCCCGACGAAATGGGCATCGGCCCGGTGTTCGCCGTGCCCAAGGTGCTCAAGAAGCTGGGCCTCACGGTCAACGACATCGACCTGTGGGAGCTGAACGAGGCCTTCGCCGTGCAGGTGCTGTACTGCCGCGACAAGCTGGGCATTCCGGCCGACCGCCTGAACGTCAATGGGGGTGCCATCGCCGTGGGCCATCCCTACGGTGTGTCGGGCCAGCGCCTGACGGGCCACGCCCTGATCGAAGGCAAGCGCCGCGGTGCCAAGCGCGTGGCGGTGACCATGTGCATCGGCGGCGGCATGGGTGCTGCGGGCATCTTCGAAGTGCTCTGATGGATGCCTGGTGAGTGGGGGCGCGCAGGCGTTACGGCGCTTACGTTTGCTCACACCGGGTTTGGGGACAATGCAGACCGGCCGTTTCAGCGGCCGGTCTGCAGGCGGTGTGCCATTGCTGCGCGCCGCCCCAGGTCTACAACAATCACCATTCCATCAAGAGAGATCCATCCATGTTCACGAAGGTTTGCGCAGCCCTGGCCGTTCTGGTCGTATCCACTGCAGGCACTGTTGCCCATGCGCAGAGCTACCGGCTCAACCAGCCGCTGGCCGATGATCCCGACACCATCCTGCAGGAGGTGGCCATCACGCCCGAGCGCACCACGGTGACCATCGTGCTGCGCAACAGCAGCAAGCGGGACATTGTCGAGGCCTGTGCCCATCCCAGTGCCAAGCCGGAATCCTTCACGCTCAAGGACCTGGACAGCGGCAAGGTGCTCAAGCAGGAAAGCAGCACGGGCCTGATGTCGTGCGAAAACGGCATGGACCAGATCCGTCCCGGCAAGCGCAAGACCTTGAAAATCCAGTTCGCCAGCCTGCCGGCCGGCGCGCGCCGCCTGCAGATCGGCGAGAACAACTGCCAGCAGAACCCCGATGACGACATGGACTACTGGTGCTTTTCCGAAGTCGTCCTGAACCACAAGAAGTAGCAGCCGCCAGGCATGTGACCGCCGCACCGTGCGGCGGCGGTGCGGTCCGGTGGCCCATCCCTGCGCTGTGTGCGCGTTTTCTCCAGGGTTTTCACACATGAGCCTTCGCCCCACCGTCGAATTCCTTCTGTACCAGTGGCTGCATGCGCAGACCCTGCCCGAGCGCGAGCGCTTTGCCGACCATTCGCGCGACACCTTCGATGCCGTGCTCGACACCTGCGAGCGCATCGCGCGCGAGAAGTACGCGCCGTTCAACCGCACGGTGGATACCCAGGAGCCGCACTTCGACGGCGAGAAGGTCACGCTGCCCCAGTGCACCCACGACGCGCAGAAGGCCTACGCGGCTTCGGGCATGCTCAGCGCCGCGCAGGACTACGACATCGGCGGCATGCAGCTGCCCTACACGGTGGAGGCCGCGGCCAACAGCTTCTTTGCCGTGGCATCGATCAGCATGGGCTCGGGCCTGCTCACGGTGGGCAACGCCAACCTGCTGATGGTGCATGGCACCGAGGCGCAGAAGAAGGTGTTCGCGCTCAACGAATTCTCGGGGCGCTTCTCGGGCACCATGTGCCTGTCGGAGCCCCAGGCCGGCTCCAGCCTGAGCGACGTGGCCACGCGCGCCGTGCCCGATGGGGAGGGCTTCGAGAGCGACCCGCTGGGCCCGCGCTATCGCCTCAAGGGCAACAAGATGTGGATCTCGGCCGGCGAGCACGAGCTCACCGAGAACATCATCCACCTGGTGCTGGCCAAGATCCCCGGGCCCGACGGCAAGCTGGTGCCCGGCACCAAGGGCATCTCGCTGTTCATCGTGCCCAAGAAGCTGGTGGACACCGACGGCCAACTGACCGGCGTGCGCAACGACGTGGCGCTGGCGGGCCTGAACCACAAGCTCGGCTGGCGCGGCACGACCAACACGCTGCTCAACTTCGGCGAGGGCAAGTACCCGGTCGACGGCGAGGCCGGGGCCGTGGGCTACCTCGTCGGCCAGGCCGGCAAGGGCCTGCACTGCATGTTCCACATGATGAACGAGGCACGCATCGGCATCGGCATGGCGGCGACCATGCTCGGCCTGGCGGGCTACTACGCGAGCCTCGACTACGCCAGGAACCGGCCCCAGGGCCGCCCGGTGCAGGGCCCCAAGGACAAGGACGCCGCTGCGGCTGCCGTGGTCAAGGACGTGGCGCAGCCGCAGGTGCGCATCATCGAGCACGCCGATGTCAAGCGCATGCTGCTGGCGCAAAAGTCGTACGGCGAGGGCGCGCTGGCGCTCAACCTGTTCTGCGCACGCCTGGTGGACGAGCAGGCCACCGGCGATTCGGCCGCTGCCGACGAGGCACGCCTGCTGCTGGAAGTGCTCACTCCCATCGCCAAGAGCTGGCCCAGCGAGTGGTGCCTGGAGGCCAACAGCCTGGCCATCCAGATCCACGGTGGCTATGGCTACACGCGCGACTTCCCGGTGGAGCAGTACTGGCGCGACAACCGCCTGAACATGATCCACGAAGGCACGCACGGCATCCAGGCCATGGACCTCTTGGGCCGCAAGGTGCTGATGGAAAACGGCCGGGGCCTCTCGTTGCTGGCCGCGCGCATCAACGGCACCATCGAGCGTGCCATCCAGGTGCCCGCGCTGGCTGCGCACGCCAATGCCCTGGGCAGCGCGCTGCAGCAGGTGGGCGCCGCCACCAAGGCCGCCTGGTCCACGGGCCAGCCGGCCGATGCGCTGGCCAATGCCGTGCCCTACATGCAGGCCTTCGGCCACACGGTGCTGGCCTGGGTCTGGCTGGACGTGGCCCTGGCCACGCTGCACGCCGATGCCGCGCTGGCGCAGCCGGCAAGTGTGGGCAGAATGGGGGCCATGCGCTTTTTCTTCCACTACGAGCTGCCCAAGATCGGCGCCTGGCTGCAGGTCGTCAGCACGCGCGACGCGACCTGCGCGGTCTTCCCTGAGGACGCCTTTTGATGACCGCACCGCAGACACTGGAGCGCATGCACCAGCTCATCTGGGCCTTGATCTACGGCGGCCTGCTCACGCTGGTGCTGGGCCTTGCCACGGCACGCGCCGACGAGGTGCTGGGCTGGGCGCTGTCCGCCGTCGGCGGCGTGCTGGTGGCCGTGGGCGTGGTGCTGATCGGCGTGCGCTCGCGCCTGAAGCCCGACGCCTGAGTCCGCACACTGCCCGCCGGATCGCAAAGGCGACACGGCGCACTTTGGTTGCGTCGCACAATTCCTGAGCTGCCCTTTTTTCGAGCGCTTGGCGACCATGCCCTGTGCCCCACCGACTACAACCGAAGGAGACGACCACATGACCACCCGCACCATCCAACAACTGTTCGACCTGACCGGCAAGACCGCCCTGGTGACCGGCGGCTCCCGCGGCCTGGGCCTGCAACTGGCGCAGGCGCTGGGCGAAGCCGGCGCCAAGGTGCTGCTGAGCTCGCGCAAGGCGTCCGACCTGGAAGAGGCCGCCGCAGAGCTGAAGGCCGCCGGCATCGATGCGCAGTGGATCGCCGCCGACTGCTCCAACGAAGCCGACATCCGCCGCCTGGGCGACGAGACCCTGGCGCGCCTGGGCCATGTGGACATCCTGCTCAACAACGCGGGTGCCGCCTGGGGCGCGCCGGCCGAAGACCACCCGGTGGAAGCCTGGGACAAGGTGATGAACCTCAACGTGCGCGGCTATTTCATCCTGTCGCAGCACATCGCCAAGCACAGCATGATCGGCCGGCGCAGCGGCAGCATCATCAACGTGGCGTCCATTGCCGGCCTGGGCGGCAACCCCAAGGGCATGAACACCATTGCTTACAACACCTCCAAGGGCGCGGTGATCAACTTCACGCGTGCGCTGGCGGCCGAATGGGGCCAGTACGGTATCCGCGTCAACGCCATCTGCCCGGGCTTCTTCCCGAGCAAGATGACGGTGGGCACCTTGAAGGCCATGGGTGAGGAGGCACTGGCCGCCCACGCCCCGCTGGGCCGCCTGGGTGACGATGAGGACCTCAAGGGCCTGTGCGCGCTCTACGCGTCGGACGCCGGCAAGCACATCACCGGCCAATGGCTGGCCGTGGACGGCGGCGTGAGCATCGTCACCGGCGGCTGAGGCTGGCCAAGGAGGTCTGCGCGCCGACGGCGCACGGGCCTGCCAATCCGGGTCGGCAGCAGGGTTTCAGCCTCCTCCAGCGGGGCTATGCTTGCAGCCTTTCCTTTTGCGCTCTGGAGTTGCCTGTGCTGAATTTCGGTGTTCCCATTCCTTTTGTCAGCCACTTGGGCTTCACGCTGCACCGCATGCAGCAGGGCGAGTCGGAGCTGCACTACGAGGCGGCGCCCGAGCACCTCAACTCCTTCGAGGTCACGCACGGCGGCGCCACCATGACCTTGCTGGACGTGACCATGGCCACGGCCGCGCGCAGCGAGACGCCGGACCACGGCGTGGTCACCATCGAGATGAAGACCAGCTTCATGCAGGCCGCGCGCGGCCCGCTGGTGGCCAAGGGGCGCCTGCTGCACCGCACGGCCTCGCTGGCCTTCACCGAGGCCTCGGTCTATGACGCGCAAGGCCGGTTGTGCAGCCATGCCACCGGCACTTTCAAATACGTGCGCCGCCCTGCGGTGGACCCTGTCACCGGGCAGCCGCTCAAGACCATCTCCAGCGACTGAACGCTGCCACTTTTCCTGCGAAGGCCCAAGCCTTCGATCTCACATCATTTTCCAAGGAGTTCCCCATGGCCCGCAACCGACAGATCGTTCTCGACAACCGCCCGCAGGGCGAGGCCGTGGCCGGCAACTTCAAGCTCGTCGCCACCGACACGCCCGCGCTGCAGGACGGCCA
The DNA here is from genome assembly GCF_034519795.1 of Acidovorax sp. Lineage (GTDB taxonomy): Bacteria > Pseudomonadota > Gammaproteobacteria > Burkholderiales > Burkholderiaceae_C > Acidovorax. The sequence continues at coordinate 182,060 of NZ_JAXHOB010000004.1, read as the reverse complement.
GGTGCTGGTGCGCCACCATTTCCTGAGCCTGGACCCCTACATGCGCGGCCGCATGAACGAGAGCAAGAGCTACGCGGCATCGCAAGGCCTGGGCGAGGTCATGATCGGCGGCACGGTGGGCGAGGTGGCCGAGAGCCGTAACCCCAAGTACGCCGTGGGCGACAAGGTCGTGGGCATGGGCGGCTGGCAGGAGTACAGCGTGGTCGACGCCAACACGCCCGGCGCCCTGCGCAAGGTCGACACCACGCATGTGCCGCTGTCGCACTACCTGGGCGCCGTGGGCATGCCCGGCGTGACGGCCTGGTACGGCTTGGTCAAGATCATCGCACCCAAGGAAAGCGACACGGTGGTAGTGAGCGCCGCCACCGGCGCAGTCGGCAGCGCCTTTGCCGCGCTGGCCAAAGCCCGTGGCTGCCGTGCCGTGGGCATTGCCGGCGGTGCCGAGAAGTGCCGCTACGCGGTCGAAGAACTGGGTTTCGACGCCTGCATCGACTACAAGGAGCACAGCGATGTGAAGGCGATGTCCAAGGCACTGAAGGAAGCCTGCCCCAAGGGGATCGACGGTTACTTCGAGAACGTGGGCGGCTGGATCATGGACGCCGTGATGCTGCGCATGAACGCCTTCAGCCGCGTGGCCCTGTGCGGCATGATCGCCGGCTATGATGGCCAGCCCCTGCCCATGGCCAACCCCGCGCTGATGCTGATCAACCGCATGAAGATCGAAGGCTTCATCGTCAGCGAACACATGGAAGTCTGGCCCGAGGCCCTGAAGGAGCTGGGCACCCTGGTGGGCACCGGCAAGCTGCGCCCGCGCGAGACCATCGCAGAAGGCATTGCCGCCGCGCCAGAAGCCTTCCTTGGCCTGCTCAAAGGCAAGAACTTCGGCAAGCAACTGGTGAAACTCATCTGAAGGAGCGCATGCGCTCATGGCTTTGAACCTGCACTGGACCTGGGCCCGCTTCGATGACCTCGGCGTGCATGCGCTGCACGACACGCTGGCCCTGCGCTGCAAGGTCTTCATCCTGGAGCAGGGGCCCTACCAGGACCCGGACGGGGCCGACAAGCAGTCCTGGCACCTGCTGGGCTACGATGGTGCCGGTGCGCTGCAGGCCTGCCTGCGCGTGGTGGACCCGGGGGTGAACTACCCCGAGCCTTCCATCGGCCGTGTGGTGACCGCGAAGGAAGCCCGTGGCGATGGCACCGGGCGGCTGCTGATGCAGGAAGGGCTGGCGCGCTGCCGGCAGGCGTGGCCGGGCCACAGCGTGCGCATCAGTGCCCAGGCGCACCTGCAGCGCTTTTATGGCAGCCTGGGTTTCGTGGCGGTGTCGGACGAGTACCTGGAGGACGACATCCCCCATATCGAAATGCTGTGGAGTGCACCATGACCTCTCTGTCCGCCACGGTTTCCGCCACGCACACGGTTTTCAACCAGAGTGCGCCGCTCTCGGATGTGAACCTGTACACCAGCAACCGGCCGCTGCAGGACGCCGTGGACCTGCACGCGCCGGCGCTGGACCGCAGCGCGCTCACGGCCCTGGGCGCCGAGATGGGCTCGGCACAGATGCAGGAGCACGCGCGCCTGGCCAACACCCACAAGCCCGAGCTGCACACGCACGACCGCGTGGGCCGCCGCACCGATGCGGTGGAGTTCCACCCCAGCTACCACGCGCTGATCGGTGCCGCGCTGCGCCACGGACTGCACGCCACGCCTTGGTCGCGCACGGATGCGGGCGCCGCGCATGCGCATGTGGAGCGCGCGGCGGGCTTCATGCTCTTCACCGAGACCGAACCCTCGGTACTGTGCCCCGTCTCCATGAGCTATGCCGTCACCCCGGCGCTGCGCGGCAACCTTGCCGTGTGGGCCGACTGGAGCGCCGGCCTGGCCAGCACCCGCTACGACCCGCGCCTGGCACTGTTCTCGCAGAAGTCCGCGCTCACCATGGGCATGGGCATGACCGAGAAGCAGGGCGGCTCGGACGTGCGCGCCAACACCACCCAGGCCGTGGCCGATGGCAACGACGCCTGGGGCGCGCGCTACCGGCTCACGGGCCACAAATGGTTCTTCTCGGCCCCCATGTGCGATGCCTTCCTGGTGCTGGCCCAGGCGCCGGGCGGGCTGACCTGCTTCTTCCTGCCGCGCGTGCTGCCAGGCGAGGGCGAGAACGGGACTCTCAACGCCATCCGCATTCAGCGCCTCAAGGACAAGCTGGGCAACCATGCCAATGCCAGCTCCGAGGTCGAGTTCGTCGATGCCCTGGCCTGGCGCGTGGGCGAAGAGGGGCGCGGCGTGGCCCAGATCCTGGAGATGGGCACCATGACGCGCCTGGACTGCGCGCTGGGCACCAGCGGCCTCATGCGCCAGGCGCTGTCGCTGGCACTGCACCACACGCGCCAGCGCATGGCCTTCGGCAAGAAGCTGATCGAGCAGCCGCTGATGCGCAACGTGCTGGCCGACCTGGCGCTGGAGAGCGAGGCCGCCACGGCCCTGTCCATCCGCCTGGCCAGCGCCTTCGACAAGAAGGACACCGATCCGCACGAGGCCGTGATGGCGCGCCTGCTCACGCCCGTGGCCAAGTTCTGGGTCTGCAAGCGCGGCAGCGCGTTCGCCCAGGAGGCCATGGAATGCCTGGGCGGCAACGGCTACGTGGAGGAGGGCGGCGAAGGCACCATGGCCCGCATCTACCGCGAGATGCCGCTCAACTCCATCTGGGAGGGGGCGGGCAACATCATGGCGCTGGACCTGCTGCGCGCCGTGCGCCGCGCCGACACCGCCGCCGCCCTGGCCGACGAGCTGGCCCCCGCGCGCGGCGCCCACCCGGCGCTGGACCGCATGGCCAGCGCGCTGCCGCTGCGCGTGGACGCCATGACCACCGAGGCCGAGGCCCGGCGCCTGGCGCAGGATGTGGCCCTGGCCGTGCAGGCGGCATTGCTGTACCGCAGTGCGCCCGCCAGCGTGTTCGGCGCCTTCTGCGCATCGCGCCTGGGCGGCGACTGGGGCTACAGTTTCGGCACCCTGGGCGCGGGCGTGGATTTCGACGCTCTGCTGGACCGCGCGCTGCCGGCCTGACCCTCACCAAAAACCATTGCACCGCCGGAGAACCCCTGATGACCACGCCCCTGATCCTGCACCACTACCCCTCGTCCCCTTTCTCGGAAAAGATCCGTCTGGCACTGGGCTACAAGCAACTGGCCTGGAAGTCCGTGGTCATCCCCAGCATCGCGCCCAAGCCCGACGTGGTGGCGCTCACGGGCGGCTACCGCAAGACGCCGTTCCTGCAGATCGGTGCCGACATCTACTGCGACTCGGCCCTGATCTGCGATGTGCTGGAGCATGTGCAGCCCGAACCGGTGCTCTACCCGCCGCACCTCAAGGGCGTGGCGCGCGTGTTCGCGCAGTGGGCCGACACCACGCTGTTCTGGGCCGCCATGGCCTACAACCTGCAGCCCAAGGGCGCGTCGGCCCTGTTCGCCAACCTGCCCCCCGCCGCGGCCCAGGCCTTTGGCGAGGACCGCCGCGAGATGAGCGCCGGCATGCAGCGCCTGCGCCCGGCCGACGCCACGGCGGCTTACCGCTCCTACCTGCGCCGCATCGCGCACATGGCCGAGGAGCATGACTTCCTCTTCGGCGCCGAGCCCTGCCTGGCCGACTTCGCCGCCTACCACCCGCTGTGGTTCACGCGCCAGTGCGTGCCGGTGATGGCCGACATCTTCGGCGCCACGCCCGCCGTGCTCGAATGGATGGACCGCGTGGCAGCGCTGGGCCACGGCCGCATGGAAAAGCTCAGTTCCGAAGACGCCATCACCGTGGCTGCGGGGCTCGACCCACTGCCGCTGGCCGACGACCTGTTCCAGGACGAACACGGCATTGCCCTGGGCAGCCTGGTGGCCATTGCCGCCGAGAGTTTCGGCACCGAACCCACGGAGGGCGAGCTGATCGCCGCCACCCGCACGCGCTACACCCTGCGCCGCACCGACCCGCGTGCGGGCTTGCTGCACGTGCACTTCCCCCGGATTGGCTACACATTGCGAAAGGCCGAGAAACCCACATGATCGATAACTTCAAGGGCAAAACCGCCGTTCTCACCGGCGCGGGCTCGGGCTTCGGCCTCGAATGCGCGCGCATCGGCGCGCGCCTGGGCATGAATTTGGTGCTGGCGGACGTGCAGCAGGACGCGCTCGACGCCGCAGCGGCCGAGGCGCAGGACGCCGGTGCACAGGTGCTGGCGCGCAAGGTGGATGTGTCCGACGCAGCGCAGATGGAGCAACTGGCCGTGGACGTCGAGCAGCGCTTCGGCGCGCCGCACCTGGTGTTCAACAACGCGGGTGTGGGCGCGGGCGGCCTGGTGTGGGAGAACTCCCTCAAGGACTGGGAATGGGTGCTGGGCGTTAACCTCTGGGGCGTGGTGCACGGCGTGCGCCTGTTCACCCCCATGATGCTCGCCGCCGCCAAGAAAGACCCGGCCTGGCGCGGCCACATCGTCAACACCGCCAGCATGGCCGGACTGCTCGATGCGCCCAACATGGGCATCTACAACGTGAGCAAGCACGCCGTGGTGAGCCTGTCCGAAACCCTGTACCAGGACCTGGCCCTGGTGACCGACCAGGTCAGCGCCAGTGTGCTGTGCCCCTTCTTCGTGCCCACCGGCATCGCCCAGAGCCACCGCAACCGCCCCGGCGAACTGCCGCCAAGCAAGCCCACGCGCAGCCAGCTCATCGGCCAGGCCATGAGCGACAAGGCCGTGGGCAGCGGCAAGGTGACGGCGGCCGAAGTGGCGCAGAAGGTGTTCGACGCCGCTGCCGCCGGCCAGTTCTACATCTACAGCCACCCCAAGGCGATCGCTTCGGTGCAGACGCGCATGGAAGACATCATGCTGGGTCGCAACCCCACCGATCCGTTTGCGGGCAAGCCCGAGATCGGCGAGCAACTCAAGGCCGCCTTGCGTGCAGACTGAAAAACGCGGGCCTGCAGTGGCCCAGGGCTTCGCGCTGTTTGCCACAGCGGTGGGGCTCTGCGGCCTGGCCTGGAATGGCCCCCTGCTGGTCGGTGTGCAACTGCCCGAGGACGAGGGCGAGGCGCACACCCGCACGCGCATGCAGCGGCGCTTTCCGGGCGTGCCTGAATCCGCGATGCCACCCGAAGTGGCCACCTGGGCGGCCCGTGTGGCGGCTTTGCTTGCAGGCGCGCACGACGACCTGCTCGATGTGCCACTGGCCACCGAGGGCGTGCCGCCCTTCAATGCCCGCGTCTATGAATTGGCCCGGCGCATCCCGCCCGGCAAAACCATGACCTATGGCGAAATGGCTGCAGCCCTGGGCGAGCCCGGCGCCGCGCGCGCCGTGGGGCAGGCGCTGGGCCATAACCCGTTTGCGCCCGTGGTGCCGTGCCACCGCATCCTCGCCGCAGGCGGCAAGACCGGGGGCTTTTCGGCCGGCGGTGGTGCCGCCACCAAGATGCGCATGCTGGAGATCGAGGGCGCGTTTGCCCACGATACCTTGGCGCTGTTCGCTGGGAAAAACTAGCCGCGCTTTTTCAGTAACGCCGACCCGCCGCTGGCCATCGCCAGCTCGTGCGTGGTGTTCAAGAGGGCAGGGCCCAGCGCCTGCATGCGCTCGGGCGTCAGGCGCACCAGCGGGCCGGCAATCGTCACCACGCCGATCACCGTGCCATTGCCCCGGCGGATGGGCGCGGCCATGGCCGTCATGGCCGGCGCAAACACCTCGACGATGGTGCTGAAGCCCTGCTGGCGTGCGGTGCGCAGATAGGCCAGCAGCTCCTTGACCGTGGTCGGGGCATTGGGGCCGTAGTCATCCGGCTTGCCAAAGCCCTGGCGCGATACCAGGGCCAGCGCCTCCTCATCGCTCATGGTGGACAGCCAGGCATGGCCGGCCGAGCTGCACGAAAGGTTGACCGACAGGCCCATGTCCGGGTCGTAGCGCAGGCCGCGCACGGCCCCCTGCGCCTTGGCCACGAAGGTCAGTTCGTCCCCATCGACCACCGCCAGGCGCACCAGCTCGCCGGATTCGGCCGCCAGCCGGTCCAGCAGCGGCTGGGCGATGTCCACTACGCCCGTGGCGCTCAGGTAGCCCAGGCCGAGCGACACGAGCTTGATCGTCAGCATGTAGTTGCCCTGGCTGTGGTCCTGGCGCACATAGCCGCAGCGCACCAGCTCGGCCAGCAGGCGGTGGGTGGCGCTCAGCGGCATGTCGAGCTCCGAGGCCAGGCTCGACAGGGCCTTGCCCTCGGGGTGCGGGGCCAGGTGCTCCAGGACTTTGAAACTGCGCTCGAGGATGCTGCTCATGGCGGGTCTCTTTCGGTGATCGTCTTTGTACTGACGGCAATGTACCAAAATTTGTTAAAGGGTTTCTACTATGGAAAGAGTTTCCACTTTCTAATTACGATCGGTCCCCATGGCGCAACCGGTCTTCCGGCTGCATGTCCCTGGTCCGACTTTTGATGGAGATGTCCCGTGAAAAAAACTGCTTGCATCCTGGCGGCCGCCGGCCTGTCCCTTTTGATGGCGCTGCCCGCCGCCGCGCAGCAGGAGCGCGTGATCCGCTTCGGCCACCTGAACAATGCCGACCACCCGGTGAGCTTCGGCGTCAAGCGCTTTGGCGAGCTGCTGGCCGCCAAGAGCGGCGGCAGGATGAAGGTCATGGAGTTTCCGGCTTCGCAGCTGGGCAACGAGATGCAGCAGCAATCGGCCCTGCAGGGCGGCGTGCAGCAGATGTCGGCACCGGCCACCACCTCGCTGGCCGGCATCGTCAAGGAATTCGGGCTGGTGGACTTTCCTTTCGCCGTGGCCAACTTCGCCCAGGCCGATGCACTGCTCGACGGCCCGCTGGGCCAGGCGCTGATCGCCAAGCTGCCCGAGAAGGGCCTGGTGGCCCTGGGCTACTGGGACCTGGGCTTTCGCAACGTGACGAACAGCAAGCGTGCCATCACCAAGGCCGATGACTTCGACGGCCTCAAGCTGCGCGTGATCCCCAACCCCGTGTTCCTGGAAACCTTCAAGGCCTTCAAGGCCAACCCCGTGCCCATGCCGTTTGCCGAGCTCTACGGCGCACTCGAAGCCAAGGCCGTGGACGGCCAGGAGAACCCCTTTGCGGTGATCCTGTCGAACAAGATGTTCGAGGTGCAGAAGTACGTGAGCGCCACCAACCACGTCTATGCCGCCAACATCGTGCTGGTCAGCAAGAAGTTCTGGGACCAGCTCACGCCCGCCGAGCAGAAGATGATGAACGACGCCGCCGACGAGTCGCGGGGCTACCAGCGCCAGGTGAGCCGCGCTGCGGCCCAGAAGGCCGTGGGTGACCTGCAGGCCAAGGGCATGGCCTACAACGAGATCGCACCCGCCGAGCTGGCGCGCATGCAGCAGATCGCCAAGCCCGTGATCGAGAAGTTCGCGGCCACCTACGACCCGGCCATCGTGAAGCTGTACAACGACGAGTTGGCACGCATCCGAAAATGAGCCACCTGGTCCGAAACCCCATGAAAATCCTCGTCCTCCACGGCCCCAACCTCAACCTGTTCGGGCGCCGCGAACCCCACATCTACGGCACCACCACGCTGGCGCAGATCAACGAGCGCCTGCAGAAGCTCGCAACCGAACTCGGCGTGGAACTCGACATCCTGCAGTCCAACCACGAGGGGGTGCTGATCGACTTCCTGCACGAGCACATCGACGCGGCGCAGGGCGCGCTCGTGAACCCCGCGGGCCTCACGCAGCACGGCGTGCCGCTGCACGACGCGATCAAGGCCATGCCCTTCCCGGTGATCGAGGTGCACATGTCCAACATCGCCGCGCGCGAGGCCTGGCGTGCGCACTCCATCATCTCGCCGGCCGTCAAGGCCACGGTGCAGGGCTTCGGGCCGCATTCGTACCTGGCAGCGCTTCGCTCGCTGGTGGAAAGCCTGCGCGAGGCCACCGCACAGTAAGGCCCAGGCGGGATGGCTCCCGCCTGCCATCTCCCATCCCAAGAGAACAACATGAATAGATGGATAGATCGCGCCTGCCGCGGCCTGGAGGCGGTGATTGCCGCCCTGCTGGCGCTGATGGTGGTGCTGGTGTTTGGCAACGTGGTGCTGCGCTATGGCTTCAATTCCGGCATCACCCTTTCGGAAGAAGTGTCGCGCTGGCTCTTCATCTGGATGACCTTCCTCGGGGCCATCGTCGCACTGCGTGAGCATGGCCATCTGGGCGTGGACATGGTGGTGCAGCGCCTGCCCGCGCTGGGCAAGAAGATCTGCCTGGCGCTCGGCCATGGGGTCATGCTCTACATCGTCTGGCTGCTGTTCCAGGGCAGCCTGGCGCAGGCGCGCATCAACTGGGACGTGACGGCGCCGACCACGGGTGCCTCCATGGCCATCGTCTACAGCGCGGGCCTGGTGTTCGCCGTGTGCGCGGCGCTGATCCTGGCCATCGACCTGTACAAACTGCTCAGCGGCCAGATCGCCGAGGAGGACCTGGTCATGGTGCAGGAGTCCGAAGAAGCCGTGCAGTTGCAGCAGATCCTGGGCTCTGCAGCGGCCGATGCGCCGCGCGGCAAGGAGGGCGCGCGATGACCATCTTCGTCTTTGTCGGATCGCTGCTGCTGGCCATGGCCATGGGCATCCCGATCGCGTTCTCGCTCCTGGCCAGCGGTGTGGCGCTGATGTGGCACCTGGACCTGTTCGACGCGCAGATCCTCGCGCAGAACCTGATCGGCGGGGCCGACAGCTTTCCGCTGCTGGCCGTGCCCTTCTTCATGCTGGCCGGCGAGATCATGAACGTCGGCGGCCTCTCGCGCCGCATCGTGGACTTTGCGCTGGCCCTGGTGGGCCATGTGAAAGGCGGCCTGGGCTACGTGACCATCATGGCCGGCTGCCTGCTGTCGGCCCTGTCGGGTTCGGCCGTGGCCGATGCGGCGGCGCTCACGGCGCTGCTGCTGCCCATGATGGTCAAGGCCGGGCACGACAAGTCGCGTGCCGGCGGACTGATCGCGGCCACCGGCGTCATCGGCCCGGTGATCCCGCCGAGCATCGGGCTGGTGATTTTCGGGGTGGCTGCCAACGTGTCCATCTCCAAGCTGTTCCTCGCGGCCATCGTGCCGGGCATTTTGATCGGCGCCGCGCTGTGGCTGACCTGGGCCTTCCTGGTGCGGCGCGAGAAGATCGTGCCGCCGCCGCGCAAGTCGGCCGCAGAGATCCTCACCGCCCTGCGCAAGGCCCTCTGGGCGTTGATGCTGCCGGTGATCATCCTGGTGGGCCTGCGCATGGGGGTGTTCACACCCACCGAGGCGGCTGTCGTGGCGGCGGTGTACGCACTGTTCGTCTCGGCGGTGATCTACCGCGAGATCGGCTGGCGCGACCTGTACGGCATCTTCGTCGCTGCGGCCAAGACCAGCGCCATCGTGATGTTCCTGATCGCCGCCGCCATGGTCAGCGCGTGGCTCATCACCGTGGCCGACCTGCCGTCCAAGGTGGTGGGCCTGCTGCAGCCCTTCATGGACAACAAGATATTGCTGATGGCGGCCATCATGCTGCTGGTGATGGCGGTGGGCACGGCCATGGACATGACGCCCACCATCCTGATCCTCACGCCCGTACTGATGCCGGTGGTCCATGCCGCAGGGATCGATCCGGTCTACTTCGGCGTGATGTTCATCATCAACAACTCCATCGGCCTCGTCACCCCGCCCGTGGGCACGGTGCTCAACGTGGTGGCCGGGGTGGGCAGGATGTCGATGGACGACGTGACCAAGGGCGTGGTGCCCTTCATGATCGCCGAGTTCGCCATCATGTTCCTCATGGTGGTCTTCCCGTGGCTGGTGACCTGGCCGGCCAAGTTCTTCCACGGGTGATCTTCAAGTCATCAATCGGTATCCGACGGCCGTTTCCGTCAGCAGGTGGCGCGGCTGGGCCGGGTCGGGTTCGAGCTTCTGGCGCAGGTGGCCCATGTAGATGCGCAGGTAGTGGCTCTGCTCGCTGTGCGAAGGGCCCCACACCTCGCGCAGCAGCTGGCGGTGGGTGAGCACGCGCCCGGCATTGGCCACCAGCACCGACAGCAGCCGGTACTCGATGGGCGTGAGGTGCACCTCCTGACCGGCGCGGTGCACCAGGCGGGCCTGGCGGTCCACGCTGACCTCGCCGAAGCTGAAGGACGTGTCCTCCTCCTGGGATGCGCCGGTGGCGCGCGGGCGGCGCAGGTTGGCGCGCACGCGCGCCATGAGCTCGCCCACGCCGAAGGGCTTGGTCAGGTAGTCGTCGGCACCGGCGTCCAGCGCGGCGATCTTGTCGGCTTCGTCGATGCGCGCCGAGAGCACGATGATGGCCACGCTCGACCATTGCCGCACGTCGCGGATCAGCGCCAGGCCGTCGCCATCGGGCAGGCCCAGGTCCAGCACCAGCAGGTCGGGCTTGCGCGTGCCGGCCTCGGTCAGGCCGCGCTGCAGGGTGTCGGCCTCGTGCACCTGCCAGCCCTCGGCTTCGAGTGCGCCGCGCACGAAGCGGCGGATCTGGGGCTCGTCTTCGATCACGACGGCGACGGGGGCTAGGCTGGCCATGCGGGAGGCTCTTTCAGGGGTGGAGGGGGTCTGCGGGGCAGGCGCAGCGTGAATTCTGCCCCACCCCCATCGGCGTTGCGGGCTTCGATCTGGCCCTGGTGGGCGTCCACGATGGCCTTGCAGATCGCCAGGCCCAGGCCCACGCCCGGCGTGGCCGATTCGGCCTGGCCGCGCGTGAACTTCTCGAACAGCAGGGCGGCATCGCCCTGCATGCCGGGCGGCAGGCCGGGGCCCTGGTCGCGCACGCTCAGCACCAGCGCCTCGGGTTCCGCATGGGCCAGCACGCCGATGGGCGGGGCGCCGTACTTGGCCGCGTTCTCCAGCAGGTTCACGAGCACGCGCTCGATGAGCACGGCGTCGAACTCCACCAGCGGCAGGTCGGCCGGAATGCGTGCCTGCACCTCGCGCCCGGCGAGGGCCGGGGCGGCAGCCCGGATGGCGCTGCCCACCACTTCTTCGGTCGACTGCCAGTCCATGCGCAGGTGCACGGCACCGCTTTGCAGGCGTGCCATCTCCAGGAGGTTGTTGACCAGGGTGTTGAGCTCGCGCGACTGCACCACCATGGCCGCGGCGGCGCTGGCCTGGTGCGCGGGCAGGGGTGGGGTGGCGTCGCGCAGCGACTCGGCCAGGCCGATCAGGCTGGTCAGCGGCGTGCGCACGTCGTGCGAGATGGCGGCCAGCAGGGCATTGCGCAGCCGCTCGGACTCCATCTCCACCACCGCACCCTGCGCCACTTCCACGTAGTGCACGCGCTCCAGGGCAATCGCGATCTGGCGCGCCAGGGTGTGCAGTTGCTTGGCCTGCTCGGGGATCAGCAGCCAGCGCGGCTGGGCGGGTTGGAGCGCCAGCACGCCGCGCACGCGCATCGGCGCCTGCAGCGGAACGTAGTGCCAGCTGTGCGCGGCCAGCGTGGTGGTGGCCAGCCCGGCGGGCTGGGCATTGCGCAGGCACCAGTCCGCGACGGAGGCATCGAAGCCTTCGGGCGCGGGGTCGGGCAGCACCAGCTGGTCGCGCGCATCGGTGGGCAGCACCACGGCCTGGCCGCCGAAGTTGCGTTCCGTGGCAGTGCGGCCCAGTTCCACCACCTGCGAGGCCATGAGCGCGGCCGACAGGTCGCGCGTGAGCTCGAACAGCGACTGCGCGCGCTGCTCGCGGCTGGAGGCGATGCGCGCCTGGAAGCGCAGCCCCGCCGTGAGCTGCCCGATGAGCAGGCCCACGGCCAGCATCACGGCGAAGGTGAAGAAATACTGCACGTCACTCACCGCGAACGAAAAACGCGGCGGCACGAAGAACAGGTCGAACGACGCCACATTGAGCACGGCCGACAGCGCCGCCGGCCCGCGGCCCTGGCGCACGGCGACCAGCACCACCCCCATGAGGAACAGCATGACGATGTTGGCCAACTCGAAATAGCCATGCAGCGGCGCGGCCAGCGCCGTGGCCAGCACGCTGCCGGCCACGGCCCAGGCATAGCGCCGCCAGCTGTGTTGCAGGCCGCTGTCCGGCTCCTCGTTTCCCAGGCGGCGCAGGGTCTGCGCAATGCGCCGGGTGCTGGGGGTGTGGCCCACCTCCATCACGTCGAGCGCCGGCGCCAGGGTGGCCAGCTTCTGGGTCATGCCCGCCTGCCAGGGCCAGCGGCGCCGCACCCCGGCGCGGCGGCCGACGATCAGGGTCGCGCAGTTGAGCGCCTGGGCATGCGCCACCAGGGCGGCAGGCAGGTCCTGCCCGGTGAGCACGGCGGTTTGCGCGCCCAGGTCGGCCGCAAGCTGCAGCACGGCCAGGATGCGATCGCGCTCGGCGGCGGCCAGGCGCTGCAGGCGCGGCGTCTCCACATAGGCCGCATGCCAGCGCACGTTGAGCTGGCCCGCCAGCCGCGCGGCCGTGCGCACCGTCTGCTCGGCCCCCGCCTGTGGGCCGATGCAGGCGAGGATGGCACCATCGGTGTTCCACGCCGGGGTGATGGACTGCTCGATGCGGTAGCTGCGCACGTCGTCTTCGACATGCTCGGCCGTGCGGCGCAGCGCCATCTCGCGCAGCGCGATCAGGTTGCCCTTGCGAAAGAAGTTCTGCGCCGCGCGCTCGGCCTGGGGGGCCAGGTAGACCTTGCCGGCCTTCAGGCGCAGCAGCAGCTCGTCGGGCGTCACGTCCACCAGCACCACCTCGTCGGCGCTGTCGAGCACAGTGTCGGGCACGGTCTCGTGCACGCGGATGCCGGTGATGGCCCCCACCACACCGTTCAGGCTCTCCAGGTGCTGCACGTTGAGCGTGGTCCAGACGTCGATGCCGGCGTCCAGCAATTCGCGCACGTCCTGCCAGCGCTTGGGGTGGCGCGAGCCCTCCACGTTGGAGTGGGCCAGTTCGTCCACCAGCAGCACGGCGGGCTGGCGTGCCAGCGCGGCATCGAGGTCGAACTCGGGCAGGGTGCGGTCCCGGTAGGGCACTTCGCGCGGTGGCAGGCGTGGCAACCCCTGCAGCAGCTCGGCCGTCTCGCTGCGGCCATGGGTTTCCACCACGCCGGCCAGCACATCGGTGCCGGCGCGGTGGGCGCGCTGGGCGGCGCTGAGCATGGCGTAGGTCTTGCCTACGCCGGCATTGGCGCCAAAGTACACGCGCAGGCGCCCGGTGCGCGCCTGCTGCGCGTCGCGCTGGATGCTTTCCAGCAGTTCGTCGGGGTCGGGTCGGCTGTCGCTGTGCAAGGCCATCAAGGTTCCTGGGATGTGTTCGTGGGCGGCCGCTTGCCCGAGGGCCGGCGCGATACCAGCAGCCAGGCCAGCGCCAGCGGCACCAGCAGCACGGCCACCGCGCACAGGGCCGCCAGCAGGTCATCGCTGGGCATGGCTCAGCGCAAAGCGTCCAGCGCCAGGTTCAGCTGCAGCACGTTGATGCGTGCTTCGCCCACGAAACCCAGCCATGGTAGCTCTACCTGCGATTCCACGAGGGCCGCCACCTTGTCGGCGCTCACGCCCTTGGCGTTGGCCACGCGCGCCACCTGGTAGCGTGCGGCGGCGGGGCTGATGTGCGGGTCCAGCCCGCTGGCCGATGCCGTGACCAGGTCCACGGGCACCGGCGCGGTGTTGCCGGGGTCGGCCTCGCGCAGGGCGGCGATGCGGGCGCTGACGGCGTCCTTGAGCGCCGGGTTCAGCGGCCCCTGGTTGGAGCCGCCCGAGGCACTGGCGTTGTAGGGCATGGGCGCGGTGGCCGAAGGCCGGCCCCAGAAATGCCCGGGGGCGGTGAAGTTCTGGCCGATGAGTTCGGAACCCACGGCCGCGCCGTTCTTCATGACCAGGCTGCCATTGGCCTGGTGCGGGAAGGCGGTCTGCGCAATGCCGGTGACGACCATCGGGTAGATCACGCCCGTCGCCAGCGTGAGCGCGGCGAACAGGACCAGGGTGGGGCGAAGAATATTGTTCATGGAGAAATGTCCTAGTGTGTTCAGACCAGGCCCATGGCCGAGAGCAGCAGGTCGATGGCCTTGATGCCGACGAAGGGCACGATGAGCCCGCCCAGCCCGTAGATGGCCAGGTTGCGGCGCAGCAGGGCTGCGGCCCCCACGGCGCGGTAGCGCACGCCCTTGAGCGCCAGCGGGATCAGGAACACGATGACCAGCGCGTTGAAGATCACGGCGGCCAGGATGGCCGATTGCGGGCTGGCCAGCTGCATGACGTTGAGGGCCGCCAGCTGCGGGTAGGTGCTGACGAAGATCGCCGGGATGATGGCGAAGTACTTGGCCACGTCGTTGGCGATGGAGAAGGTGGTCAGCGAGCCGCGCGTCATGAGCAGCGCCTTGCCGGTCTCCACCACTTCCAAGAGCTTGGTCGGGTTGGAGTCCAGATCCACCATGTTGCCGGCCTCCTTGGCGGCCTGCGTGCCCGAGCCCATGGCCACGGCCACGTCGGCCTGGGCCAGCGCGGGGGCGTCGTTGGTGCCGTCGCCGGTCATGGCCACCAGCCGGCCTTCGGCCTGGTACTGGCGGATCAGCGCCAGCTTGGCTTCGGGCGTGGCTTCGGCGAGGAAGTCGTCCACACCGGCCTCGGCAGCAATGGCCGCCGCCGTGAGCTTGTTGTCGCCGGTCACCATCACGGTCTTGATGCCCATGCGGCGCAGCTGCGCAAAGCGCTCGCGGATGCCGGTCTTGACGATGTCCTTGAGCTCCACCACGCCCAGCACCCGGCTGCCGTCGGCCACGGCCAGCGGCGTGCTGCCGCGGCGTGCCACCTCGTCGGCGGCGCGCAGCACCTCGGCGGGCATGGGGGCGCCCAGGGCCTCCACATGGCGGCGCACGGCATCCACTGCGCCCTTGCGCAGCTGGCGCACGCTGCCGTCCGCCTGGGCGATGTCCACGCCGCTCATGCGCGTCTGCGCGGTGAAGGCGATGGCGGTGACGCTGCCATCCGCGGGCACGGCCACGGGGTCGTCGGCGGCCTGCACCAGGGCCACGATGCTGCGGCCCTCCGGCGTCTCATCGGCGGCCGATGCCTGGGCGGCGCAGGTGCCCAGTTGGGCCTGCGTGACGCCCGGTGCGGGCAGCAAGGCGCTGGCCTGGCGGTTGCCGTGGGTGATGGTGCCGGTCTTGTCCAGCAGCAGCACGTCCACGTCGCCGGCGGCCTCCACGGCGCGGCCCGAGGTGGCGATCACGTTGGCCTGCATCATGCGGCTCATGCCCGCCACGCCCACGGCCGACAGCAGGCCGCCGATGGTGGTCGGTATCAGGCACACAAGCAGCGACACCAGGGCCGTGAGGCTCACCACGGTGCCGGCCTGCGCGGCCTGCACGCTGTAGAGCGAGTAGGGCAGCAGGGTGACCGTGACCACCAGGAACACGATGGTCAGCGCCACCAGCAGGATGTTGAGCGCGATCTCGTTGGGCGTCTTCTGGCGCTTGGCGCCCTCGACCATGCTGATCATGCGGTCCAGGAACGAATCCCCGGGGTTCACGGCCACGCGCACCACCAGCCAGTCCGACAGCACGCGCGTGCCGCCGGTGACCGAGGAGAAGTCGCCGCCCGATTCGCGCACCACGGGGGCCGATTCGCCGGTGATGGCCGATTCGTCCACCGAGGCCACGCCTTCGATGACCTCGCCGTCCATGGGCACCATGTCGCCGGCCTCGACCAGCACCACGTCGCCCTTGCGCAGGTTCTCGGCTTGCTCGGGCAGCCAGGTGCCGCCGTGGCGGGGCTCCTTGAGCTTCTTGGCCCAGTTGCTCTTCTTCAAGGTGCGCAGCGATGCGGCCTGGGCCTTGCTGCGGCCCTCGGCCAGGGCCTCGGCGAAGTTGGCGAAGAGCACGGTGAACCACAGCCACACGGCCACGGCGAGCACGAAGCCGGCGCCCTGGTCACCCTGGCCACCCAGGGCGTTGAGCCACAGCAGCGTGGTCAGGATGCTGCCGATGTAGACCACGAACATCACCGGGTTGCGCCATTGCACGCGCGGGTTGAGCTTGGTGAAGGCGGCACGCAGGGCGGGCAGCACGAGGGCCTTGTCCATCAAGGCCAGGGCAGGGGTTGCTTGCATGGTCGGGGTACCGATGGGGGTGGAAGGGGCGGGGTTGCGCGGGGCGTTCATGGGGCCACTCCCAGCATCAGGTGCTCGACCACGGGCCCCAGGGCCAATGCCGGCACATAGTTGAGCAGGCCCACCAGCAGCACGGTGCCGATCAGCAGCACCACGAACAGCGGGCCGTGCGTGGGCATGGTGCCGGCCGTCACCGGCAGGCGCTTCTTGCGCGCCAGGGCGCCGGCAATCGCCAGCACCGCCACGATCACCGCGAAGCGGCCCAGCCACATGGCCACGCCCAGCAGCACGTTGTAGAACGGCGTGTTGGCCGACAGGCCCGCGAAGGCGCTGCCGTTGTTGTTGGCGGCCGAGCTCAGCGCATACAGCACCTCGCTGAAGCCGTGCGGGCCGGCCTGCACCATGCCGGCGGTGCCGGAGGTGCTGGACACCGCGATGGCCGTGCCCAGCAGCACCAGCAGCGGGGTCGCCAGGATGGCCAGCGAGGCCAGCTTCATCTCGTGCGCCTCGATCTTCTTGCCCAGGTACTCGGGCGTGCGGCCGATCATCAGTCCGGCGATGAACACCGCCAGGATGGCGAACACCAGCATGCCGTACAGGCCCGAGCCCACACCGCCGAACACCACCTCACCCAGTTGCATGAGCACCATGGGGACCATGCCGCCCAGCGGCGTGAGGGAGTCATGCATGGCGACCACGGCACCGCACGAAGCGGCTGTCGTGACCACGGCGAACAGGCCCGAGGCGGTGATGCCAAAGCGTGTCTCCTTGCCTTCCATGTTGCCGCCGGCCTGGGCCGCACTGGCCACCTGGTCCACGCCAAGGGGGGTGAGCAGGGGGTTGCCCGCCTGCTCGGCTGGCAGGATGGCCAGCACCGCGGCCACGAACAGCACGGTCATGGCCGCCAGCACCGCCAGGCCCTGGCGCTGGTCGCCCACGCTGCGGCCAAAGGCAAAGCACAGTGCGGCCGGGATCAGGAAGATGGCCAGCATCTGCGCCAGGTTGGTCCAGGCCGTGGGGTTCTCGAACGGGTGGGCCGAGTTGGCGTTGAAGAAGCCGCCACCGTTGGTGCCCAGCAGCTTGATGGCCTCCTGCGAGGCCACCGGACCCATGGCCAGGGTCTGGGTGGGGGTTGTCAGCGCCTGCAGGACGGGCTGGCCCTGG
Organism: Acidovorax sp.; assembly: GCF_034519795.1. GTDB lineage: Bacteria > Pseudomonadota > Gammaproteobacteria > Burkholderiales > Burkholderiaceae_C > Acidovorax. Next base: position 164,840 of record NZ_JAXHOB010000004.1, on the reverse strand, counting down.
GCATCGAGCAGCGGTGCACCCTGACCGTCCACGGCCGGCTGCTGGTAGCTGGTGGCTTCCAGGGTGGCCACGTCGGTGTAGGCATTGAAGTTCTGCACCACGCCGCTGCCGGCCAGGAACAGGGCCAGCACCAGCGACAGCGGCAGCAGCAGCCACACGGTGATGCGCGTGATGTCCACCCAGAAGTTGCCCAGCACGGCGCTGGAGCGCGCGGTGAAACCGCGGATCAGCGCGAACACCACGGCAATGCCGGTGGCGGCCGAGAAGAAGTTCTGGCCGGCCAGCGCCACCATCTGCGTGAAATAGCCCATGGTGGCTTCACCCGAGTAGCCTTGCCAGTTGGTGTTGGTCACGAAGCTGATCGCGGTGTTGAACGACGAATCGGGCGATACCGCCGGCATAGCCTGCGGGTTCAGCGGCAGCAGGCCTTGCAGGCGCTGCACCGCATACACGAAGACCAGGCCCACGCCGTTGAACACCAGCAGGCACAGGGCATAGCGCGACCAGCCCATGCCTTGCTGCGGGTCCACGCCCGCCAGGCGGTACAGGCCCGATTCGGCCTTTTGCATCCAGGCCGGGAGCGTGCCGGTGGCGAGCACGGCCACCCAGCGGCCCAGCGGCCAGGCCATGAGCGCCAGCAGTGCGAGAAAGGAGCCCAGAAGGGCCCAGGCAGCGGCGGTCATCAGAATTGCTCCGCGCAGATCAGGGCGTACACCAGGTACGCGAGCAGCAGCACCGCGATCAGGCCGCTGAGCCCATACAGCAGTTCAACGGCGATCATGCGCGCTCTCCCGCAGGCTTGTTTTCCAGGCGGCTGCAGCCGCGCACGAGCAGCAGGACCAGGCCCCACAGGCCGGCGGCTGCCGCGATACAGACGAAATCCATGGTTTGCTTCTCCATTTGGGCAATGGGAGAAGTCTCGGGATGCGCGCGTAAAAACAGGGCACAGACTGCGGGCCGTGCCGTAAAAAAAGCGTAAAGAGAAGGCGCGGCGTGGCGCGGCGCGGTGCCCGCCGTGCCGTCAGTCGATGTGCGTGCGCACCAGGCGGATGTGGAGTTTGCTGAACTTGGCCGCGTCGCTGCGGATGTCGCCGGTCGCCAGGTCCACGGCAAAGCGCTGGTTCACGCGCGTGGTGTCCAGGCTCTCGCCGCCCTGGCCCTGGCGCTGGGCTTTTTCCACGTTGCCGTAGTTGTACTGGTTGCCCGCCAGGCCGCCCTTGACGTTGGCGTTGATGGCCCAGTACCAGCCTGATGGTGCAGCGGGGAACAGCCGGGCATTGAGCCCCGGCGTGGGGCCCGACTTGTCCACCAGCCGGCGCAGTTCCGCGGCACGCGGCAGGCGCCAGGGCAGGCCCTCGGCCTTCCAGCGGGCATTGGCATGGGCCAAGGCCTGCGCGTGGTCGATCTCCAGCGGCGTGCCGGTGCAGGTGGTTCCGGTCCACTGCATGCCCTCGACGCAGCGCGGCCAGGCCAGCTTGGCGCGCGTGTCGATCACCATGCTGCCATCGGCCGAAAGCGCCAGGGGGGCGGCAGGCTCGGTGTTCGGGGCCTGGGCCAGGCTGGGCAGGGGGGCGATGAGGCAGGCCAGCACCAGCGATGCGGTGCGGCCCGTCCGTGTGTTGGGGATGTGCGTCATACGGGCAATGTTCGCATGGGAGTGGGTGCAGTATGCATGGCTGCCCTGGGTGCGGGGTGCTAAAGTGCATCGCGCGCCAATCGGAACATGGACCGGGGGCCGCGCGGACCCGCATGGCGGCGCGCCGCATGTTTTTTCAGGATGCCCTGACGAGGAACCCGCACGCATGCGACCGGATCGCCAGCCCCTCATCCGCCAACTGTTCAACGACTACATCGCGCTGTACTCCACGCGCGATGAGCGCCTGATCGGGCGGCTGAGCACCCAGTTCAGCGGCTACGCCAGCCGCAGCGACCGCCTCGTGCACACCCGCAGCGAGTGGGTGGCCGCCATCCTGCAGGACTTCGCCCTGGTGCCGCAGCACATGCAGATCGAGGTGCTGGACCTGTGCCTGCAGGACCTGGCCGAGGACGTGGTCTCGGCCACGGCGCTGGTGCATGTGCGCGGCCCCGATGCGGGCGAGACCCCGGCCGGCCAGGTGCCGGTGGCGCGCCTAGTGCTGGTGTTCCGCCTGGAAGGCGCGGAGTGGAAGATCGTGCACAGCGGCACCTCGGTGCCCTCGGGCCCCTTGCCGCAGGGGAGCTCTGCCGCGATGGTGCGCCTGCAGAACGACCACCGCGTGCTGCAGGCGCAGTTGCAGGAGAGCACCCGGGCCCTGGCCGAGGCACAGCAGCGCATCGACGCCATGGACCGCACCGACAGCCTCACCGGCCTGGGCAACCGGCGCCAGTTCGACCACCTGCTGCACCAGGCCTGGGAGCGTGCCCAGCGCGCCGCCACCCCGCTGGCGCTGGTGCTGCTGGAGGTGGATGCGCTGCGCCACTTCATGGACCGCCACGGCCACCTGGCGGGCGATGCCTGCCTGCAGACCCTGGCCGTCACGCTCACGCAGATCGTGCAGGAACGCCCGGGCGGCGTGGTGGCGCGCTTCGCGCCCGATGCCTTTGCCCTGCTGCTGCCCGGGGCGACGTTCGATGAGGCCCAGGGCCTGGCGCAGGGCGCCGTGGTCGCGGTGCGCTCGCTGGCGCTGCCCCATGAGGGCTCGGCCCTGGGCCGGCTCAGCCTGGGGGCGGGCGTGGCCGCGCTGGTGCCGGTGCGCGACCAGCGCCCCGACGAACTGGTGCGCGCCGCCAGCAGCGCCTTGGCACGGGCCCGACAGGCCGGCGGCAACCGGGTGGAGCCGCAGACCGCGGATTGAACCGGCGCCTACCCTGAAACGGCGTTGTCTGCCGACAAGGGTTTTTACGGAGGCCCGCGACAATGGCGGGCTATGCATTTTTCCCGCTTCTTCAAGATGGCCCTGATCCTGGGCCTGCTCTCGGCCATCGGGCCGTTCGCCATCGACATGTATCTGCCCGCGCTGCCCGAGATCGGGGCCAGCCTGGGGGCATCCGTGGGGGCCGTGCAGTGGAGCCTCACGGCGTTCTTCCTGTCCCTGGGCGCGGGCCAGCTGTTCTACGGCCCGGTGTCGGACATGGTGGGGCGCAAGCCGCCGCTGTACTTCGGCCTGGCCCTGTTCACCCTGGCCAGCGTGGGCTGCGCCCTGGCCACCGACATCGAGACCCTGGTGGCCCTGCGCTTCGTGCAGGGCCTGGGCGCGGCGGCCGGCATGGCCATCCCGCGCGCCGTGGTGCGCGACCTGCACACGGGCACCGATGCGGCGCGGCTCATGTCGCTGCTGATGCTGGTGTTCAGCGTCTCGCCCATCCTGGCGCCGCTGGCGGGCAGCGGCGTGATCGCCCTGGCCGGCTGGCGCGGCGTGTTCTGGGTGGTGGCCATAGCCGCCGTGGCCGGCCTGGCGCTGGTGTATGCCAGCCTGGGCGAGACCCGGCCTGCGGCCGACCGGGTGGAAAGCAGCCTGGGCGGCGCCCTCTCCGCCTACGGGCTGCTGCTGCGCGACTGGCACTACCTGGGCCTGGTGTTCATCGGCGGCTGCGCCATGGCGGGCTTCTTCGTGTACCTGGCGGGCTCGCCCTTCGTGCTCATCAACCACTACGGCCTCACGCCCACGCAGTACAGCCTGGCGTTCTCGGTGAATGCAGCGGCCTTCATCGGTACCTCGCAGTTCACGGCCACGCTGGGCGAGCGCTTCGGCCTGGTGCGCCTGGTCAAGGCCGCAGCCACGGGCTCGGGCGTGGTCATGGTGGCCATGCTGAGCTACTACCTGCTCGGCGGCGATGAGCTGGCAGTGCTGATCGGCCTGTACTTCGTGGCCAGCGCGCTGATGGGGCTGGTGATCCCCACCACCTCGGTGCTGGCGCTCGAGAAGCACGGCGCCATTGCGGGCACGGCCTCGGCCCTGCTCGGCACACTGCAGATGCTCACGGGCGCTGCCGCCATGGGGGTGGTGGGCCTGTTCGCCAACGGCAAGCCGCTGCCCATGGTGGTTGGCATGGCCACGGGCGCGCTGGTGGGCGTGGCGCTGGCCTGGATCACCTTGGCGGGCCACAGCGACCAGTCGGTGGCCGCAGCGAGCGCCTGATCCTTCAGGTCTTCTTGCGGGCCGGTGGCTGCGCGGCCACCCGTTCGGCCAGGGCGCGGATGGTGATCGGGGCCGAGCCCTCGGCATGGTTGCTGATGCAGACATAGGCGTTCTGCCCGGCGCCGGTGACCCCAGCGATCAGGCGCGCCAGCTCCTCGCGGTTCTGCAGGTCGGGGTGGTGCAGCCTGTCGAAGGGCTCGTAGAGTTTTTCGGCCTCTTCATAGCCATAGGGGCCGTGCACCGGGTTCAGCATCCAGCGGCAGACCAGCGGGCCGGGCCACAGGGCGCGCAGCATGTGCAATTGGTCGGCCAGCGGCGGCATCTTGGGGTGCAGGTCGATGCAGTAGGTCGCGCCCGCCTCGCGCAGCACGGCCGCGAAGTCGAGCGCCATCCAGTGCGAGCTGATCCATTCGGGGTCGCGCACTTCCACGGCCAGGATGCCGTCGGGCGCGGTGGGGGAGAGCTTGGGCTGGGCCAGCAGCATGGCGCGCAGGCGCTGCAGCACCTCGGGCAGGCGATCGAGCTGGTCCATGGGCAGGGGGCTGAGCTGGAACACCAGCGCCCCGACCTTGTGGCCCAGGCCCTGCAGCGCGGGTTCGACGAACTCGGTGCGTGCCAGGTCGGCATTGAGGAACGCGGGGTTGGGCTCGCGGCCCCGGCCGTCCTCGCTGCGCACCAATGCATCGGTCACCAGGCTCGGGGCCTTGACCACGAAGCGGAAATCGTCGGGCACCTGGCTGGCATAGCGCTCGTACTGGCTCACCGTGAGCGGGCGGTAGAAGCTGCGGTCGATGCTCACCGTGCGCAGCAGCGGGTGCTGGGCGTAGAGAGGCAGGCCGTTCTTGGACAGCTGTGCCGGGGAGTGCTCGCCCTCCCAGACCAGGCCCTTCCAGCCCGGGTAGGTCCAGGTGGAGGTGCCTAGCCGCAAATGGGGCGGCAGGCTGGCGGCCAGTGCGTGCACGGCGTCGTCCTGCGGCTGCGCGCTGACGGCGATGCCTTTCTTGCGCGGGGGCGGGGCAGGGGGAGGGCCCGCCGGAAGGGAGGGGGGCGGTATGGATGGTGGCGGCGCAGGGGGGCCGCCGAACAGTTCGTCCTGGATGCTCATGCCTCCCCTTTTCTCAGGCCTGGGGCGTGGCCGCCACAGGCTGCAGTGGCTGCTCGATGGCGTCGGCCGCTTCCTCGTTGAGCGCCCGGCCTTCGCGCTGGGGCTGGGTGAGGGGGGTGGGCACCCATTTGTCGCCGTTGAAGAAATTGCGCGCGCCGTCCTTGTCGCCGGCCAGCTCCAGTTGCAGGCGCTCGGCATCGCGGGCGCGGATGCGCTCGGCCAGCTCCGCCACTTCCTCGGGGTCCACGCCCAGGGTCTGCAGCGCCTGCATGCCGAAGCCCATGGCCGACTCGAAGGTCTCGCGCATCTGGTAGTCCACGCCCAGGCGCAGGAGTTCGATGGCATGCTGCCGGTCGAAGGCGCGGGCCAGCACCGGGATCAGCGGGCATTCGTGCTTGAGCAGTTCGACGATGCGGGTGGTGGTCTTGGCATCGTCCACGCACACCAGGATGGACTTGGCGTGGTGTGCGCCGCTGGCATGCAGTACATCGAGGCGCGTGCCGTCGCCGTAGTAGACCTTGAAGCCGAATTTCGCGGCCGCGCGGATCATGTCGGTGTCGTTCTCGATGATGGCGATGTCCACCCCGCGCGCCAGCAGCAGCTGGCTGGCGATCTGCGCAAAGCGGCCGAAGCCGATGATCAGCACCGTGCCCTGGAGGCCGTCGGCCGCCTCCACGCCATCCATGTCCTGCGCGGGCTCGGGCGGCATCAGCCAGCGCAGCGAGAGCACGGCCAGCGGCGTGAGCGCCATGGAGATGATGACGGCCGCCGTCAGCACGGCGTTCATGCGCGCTTCCACAATGCCCGCGCTGGCCGCAGCGGAGTACAGCACGAAGGCGAACTCGCCGCCCTGGGCCATCAGCATGGTGCGCTGCAGGGCCTCGCCATGGGCCGCCTTGGTGAAGCGCGCCACCGCGTACACGCCGATGCCCTTGATGGCCATGCAGGCCACCACGCCGCCCAGCAACAGCATCCAGTTCTGCAGCACCAGCGGGATGTCGAGTGCCATGCCCACGCCCATGAAGAACAGGCCCAGCAGGATGCCGCGAAACGGTTCCACATCGGCTTCGAGCTGGTGGCGGAAGGTGGATTCGGACAGCATCACGCCTGCGGCAAAGGCGCCCATGGCCATCGACAGGCCGCCCCACTGCATGGCCAGCGCCGCGCCCAGCACCACCAGCAGGGCGGCGGCGGTCATCACCTCGCGCGCCTTGGAGCGGGCCAGCACGCTGAACAGCGGGTTCAGCAGCCAGCGGCTGACGGCGACCAGGCCCACCACAGCCGCCAGTGCCACGCCCACGGTGACCCAGCGCGAGACCGCCTCTCCAGTCGGTGCGGGCGAGAGAAAGGCGACGATGGCCAGCAGGGGCACGATGGCCAGGTCTTCGAGCAGCAGGATGGAGACGATGCGCTGGCCGCGCGGCGTGGAGGAGTCGCCGCTCTCGTCGAGCAATTGCATCACGATGGCCGTGGACGACAGCACGAAGCCCGAGGCCGCGATGAAGGCCACCGAGGCCGACAGCCCTGCCAGCACGCCCGTGGCGGTGAGCAGGGCGATGCACACCAGCACCTGGGCCAGGCCCAGGCCGAAGATCTGGCGCCTGAGGTTCCACAGCCGGGTGGGCTGCATCTCCAGGCCGATCACGAAGAGGAACATCACCACGCCGAGCTCGGCCACGTGCAGGATGGTCTGCGCATCGCTGAAGAAGCCCAGGCCGAACGGGCCGATGGCCAGGCCCGCCGCCAGGTAGCCCAGCACCGAGCCCAGGCCCAGGCGCTTGAAGAGAGGCACGGCGATGACGCCAGCGGCCAGCAGCACGACGACTTTGACGAGTTCGGTGCCTGATTCAGCAGCGGCCATGGGGACTCCGGGACAACAACGATGGGGAAGGGAACGCGGGATGCGCAGATGGTAGCTCCATCCTGCGCCCTGCCAGGCGGGGGGAAGGCCCCCTCACGGGCTGGAGAACAGGCCCCCTTCGTCCAGCAACTCGTAAGCAATCTCGGGGCGCTGGTCCATGCCCTTCTTGATTGCGGCCGGAATGGACTGGCGCGTCTTGCGGCACAGGCCACGTTGCTCATGCACCAGGATGGCGATGCCGCGCAGGGTGCGCACTTCGTTGGGGCTCGGTGTGACGGTGATGCGGATGCCGAGCTGCTGCTCCATGCGCTCCTGCATGCGGCGCAGGTCAGCCAGGCTGGTGATGCCCTCGAGCCGGGTGAGCAGCTTCTTTTCCTCGGTCTGGGTCAGCTGCAGGATGCGTGTGTCGCCATCGGGGGCCTGGAGCAGGGCGTCCCGGTCGCAGACACAGGCGCCAGGCGGGCACTCCGTGCGGACGGGGAAGGGGACAGGCTTCATGGAGGGCGTGTGGATCGGGCGGAGGGCGTGGTCCCTGCATTCTAAGAAGCTCCGGCATTTCCGAGGGTAAGCCAGGGCGTTGCCCCGGCTGTTACCAAAAGTGGCTGTGGCAAACTCCCGCGCTTCGCGTATTTTTTCGAGTTTCAGAGAGTTTGCCCACCCATGCAGCAGATCGTCCGGCAGTTGGCCGCAGAAATCAAAGTCAGTGAATCCCAGGTGCGTGCAGCGGTGGAGCTGCTCGACGGGGGCGCCACGGTGCCCTTCATCGCCCGCTACCGCAAGGAAGTGACGGGCGGGCTCGACGATATCCAGCTGCGCGAGCTCGAAGCGCGCCTGTCCTACCTGCGCGAGCTCGAAGACCGCCGCGCCGCGGTGCTCAAGAGCATCGACGAGCAGGGCAAGCTGACCGACGCCCTGCGCGTGGCCATTGCCGGTGCACCGACCAAGCAGGAGCTGGAGGACATCTACCTGCCCTTCAAGCAAAAGCGCCGCACCAAGGGCCAGATGGCGCGCGAGTTCGGCATCGAGCCGCTGGCCGACAAGCTGTTTGCCGACCCCACGCTGGACCCTGCGACCGAGGCTGTTGCGTTCATCAAGCCGCCCGAGGTGCTGGACGATGGCAAGACCGGCGCCGATTTCTCCACCGTGCCGGCCGTGCTCGATGGCGTGCGCGACATCCTGTCCGAGCGCTGGGCCGAAGACGCCGTGCTGGTGCAGTCGCTGCGCGAATGGCTGTGGGCCGAGGGCCTGTTGCGCAGCAAGAAGGTGGGGGGCAAGAACGAGAACGACCCCGAGGTCTCCAAGTTTCGCGACTATTTCGAATACGACGAGCCCATTGGCCGCGTGCCCTCGCACCGCGCGCTGGCGGTGTTCCGCGGGCGTGCGCTCGAAATCCTCGAAGGCAAGCTGGTGCTGCCGGTCGAGCCCGAGCCGGGCAAGCCCAGCCTGGCCGAAGGCAAGATCGCCCTGCACCTGGGCTGGAGCCATGCCGGCCGCCCGGCCGATGACCTGCTGCGCAAGTGCGTGAGCTGGACCTGGCGCGTGAAGCTGAGCCTCTCGACCGAGCGCGACCTGTTCGCGCGCCTGCGCGACGATGCCGAGAAGGTCGCCATCAAGGTGTTTGCCGACAACCTGCGTGATCTGCTGCTGGCGGCGCCTGCAGGCCCGCGCGTGGTGATGGGGCTGGATCCGGGCATCCGCACCGGCGTGAAGGTGGCCGTGGTGGACGCCACGGGCAAGCTGGTGGAAACCGCTACCGTGTTCCCGCACGAGCCGCGCCGCGACTGGGAAGGCTCGCTGCACACGCTGGCCAAGCTGGCGGAAAAGCACGGCGTGAACCTGATCGCCATCGGCAACGGCACGGCCAGCCGCGAGACCGACAAGCTGGCGGCCGACCTGATCAAGCTCGCCGCCAAGGCCGAGCGCGCCATCGAGAAGGTGGTGGTGAGCGAGGCCGGTGCTTCGGTCTACTCCGCCAGCGAATACGCCTCGCAGGAGATGCCCGACGTGGACGTGAGCCTGCGCGGCGCCGCCAGCATTGCGCGCCGCCTGCAGGACCCGCTGGCCGAACTGGTCAAGATCGACCCCAAGAGCATTGGCGTGGGCCAGTACCAGCACGACGTGAACCAGAGCGAACTGGCCCGCACCCTGGGCACAGTGGTGGAAGACTGCGTGAACTCGGTGGGCGTGGACCTGAACACGGCCAGCGTGCCGTTGCTCAGCCGCGTCTCGGGCCTGTCGCCCAGTGTGGCCAAGGCGGTGGTGCGCTGGCGCGAGGCCAATGGCGCCTTCAAGAGTCGCAAGCAGCTCATGGACGTGTCGGGCCTGGGCGCCAAGACCTTCGAGCAGAGCGCGGGCTTCCTGCGCATCCGCGGCGGCGACAACCCGCTGGACATGACCGGTGTGCACCCCGAGACCTACCCTGTGGTCGAGCAGATCATGGAAAAGACCGGCAAGCCCGTGGCCGAGATCATGGGCCGCAGCGACATGCTCAAGACCCTGAAGCCGGAGCTGTTCGCCAACGAGAAGTTCGGCGTCATCACCGTCAAGGACATCCTGGGCGAACTCGAAAAGCCCGGCCGCGACCCGCGCCCGGACTTCAAGGTGGCGCGCTTCAACGACGGCGTGGAAGACATCAAGGACCTCAAGGAAGGCATGATCCTCGAGGGTACGGTGAGCAACGTGGCCCAGTTCGGCGCCTTCATCGACCTGGGGGTTCACCAGGATGGCCTGGTGCACGTGAGCCAGCTGGCGCACAAGTTCGTGAACGACGCGCGCGAAGTGGTCAAGACCGGCGACATCGTCAAGGTCAAGGTCATGGAGGTGGACGTGGAGCGCAAGCGCATCGGCCTGTCGATGAAGCTCGGTGACGCGCCGCCGCGCCAGGGCGGCGACCGCAGCGGCCCGCGCGACGGCAACCGCTTCGAGGGTGCCGGGCGGGGCTACCAGCAGCCCCAGCGCCGGGGCCCCGAGCCCGTGCAGCAGTCGGCCATGGCATCGGCCTTTGCGAAGCTGCAGCAAGCCAAGGGCCGCTGACCGTTGATGCGGCCACCGCAACCGCCCGTGCAGGTAAGACGGCATGGACAAAATGGGTGATGGGCTGATGGCGCGGGCAGCGCCATAATCGCCGCTTGTCCCACCAGACGCCCGATCACCCATGGAGTTGAATGCCCTGCTGGCCCAGCCGGCGGCCCTGCCCAGCCTGCCGCGCACCGTTGCGCTGCTGATGAGCGAGCTGGCCCAGCCCGAGCCCAGCCTGCGGCGCATGAACCAGCTCTTCGGCACCGACCCGGCCCTGGCCGCGCGCCTGCTGGAGCTGGCCAATTCCCCCACCTTCCAGATGCCGCGCCAGATCGCCGGCATCCCCCAGGCCCTGGCCCTGCTGGGCACTGCGCAATTGCGTGCACTGGTCACCTCGGCGCCCCTGGGCACCACTTCGCGCTCGGTGCCGGGGGTCAACATGCAGCAGTTCTGGCGCTACAGCCTGAACACCGCCAAGCTCGCGCGCTCGCTCGCGGGCCTGGTACACCATGACCAGATCGCTGCCTACACGGCTGGCCTGCTGCATGGCCTGGGCGAGCTGGTGATCCACCTGGCCGACCCCGAGAAGGCCCATTCGGTCAACACCCTGGTGCCGCCGCTGGACATGCGCCGTGCCAAGGTGGAGCAGCGCATCTTCGGCTACTGCTATGCCAAGGTATCGGCCGGGCTGGCGCGGCGCTGGCAACTGCCCGAAGTGGTGGTCGACGCCCTGCAGTACCAGGACGCGCCGTTCGAGAACAATGCCTATGAGCCGATGGCCGGCGTGATCCACCTGGCCTCCTGGCGTGCCCGTGCGCGCGAGGCCGGGCTCAACGAGAACGAGCTGGCCGTCTCCTTCCCGGGCGAGGTGGGGCTGGTGCTGGGGCTCGATATCGACATGGTGCTGCAGCAGGACCCCATCGACTGGAACGTGCGCCCCGAGGCGGCTGCCGACTACGTGGTCTGAGCGTTCGCTCTGGGACAATGCCGGGCATGAAAGCATTGCGCATCCACGCGGGCCCGCGCGCCCGCCAGCACCTTGAACAGCATGGCCTGCAAGCGGGCGATGTGCGCGTGATCCCCGCGGCAGCCGGCGGCCCCAAGGGCCTGGTCCTCGGGCCGCTGGACCGCTTCCTGTTTGGCGAATGGCTGGCCGGCTCCAGCCAGCCGGTGCACCTGGTGGGTGCCTCCATCGGCGCCTGGCGCATGGCCACGGCCTGCCTGGGGGCCTCGGTGGCGGCCTTCGAGCGGCTGGAGCACGACTACATCCACCAGAGCTATGAGCTGCCCCCGGGCAAGAAGCGGCCCTCGGCGTCGCACGTGAGCGAGCGCTTCGGCCAGAACCTGCAGGCCTTCTACGGCGGGCGGGTGGGGGAGGTGCTGAGCCACCCACGCTTTCACCTGCACATCGTCACCTCGCGTGGCCGGCATGTGCTGGCACGCGAGCACCGGGTGGGCACGCCGCTGGGCTATCTCGGCGCCTTCCTGAGCAACACCATGCACCGCAAGGCCCTGGGCGCCTGGCTGGAGCGCGTGGTGTTCTCGTCGCCCGATGAAGGGGCCTCGACCGGGGCGGCCTTGCCCTTCGGGACGGCCGACTTCCGTACCCGCCAGGTGCAGCTCACGGCGCAGAACTTCATGCCGGCGCTGCAGGCCAGTTGCTCCATCCCGTTCGTGCTGCAGGCGGTGCACGACATTCCGGGCGCACCGCGCGGCGCCTACTGGGACGGGGGCATTACCGACTACCACCTGCACCTGGGCTACGACCGTGCGCCAACCAACCCCCTGGCGGCTGCGGCAGGGGTTGCTGCGCAGGCGGGCGGTGGGCTGGTGCTCTACCCGCATTTCCAGCACCAGGTGGTGCCGGGCTGGCTGGACAAGGGGCTCAAATGGCGGCACCGCTCCACGAGCGCGCTCGACTCCATGGTGGTGCTGTCGCCCAACCCCGAATGGGTGCGCAGCCTGCCCAACGGCAAGCTGCCCGACCGCAACGACTTCGTCCACTACGGCACCGACAGCGCCGCCCGCGCCAAGGCCTGGCTGGCCGCCACGGCGGCCAGCCGCCAGTTGGCCGACGAGTTCGCCGGCTGGCTGCGCCGGCCCGACATGGCCGCGGTGCAGGTCCTTTGAAAGGGTTTGCCGTCGCTCAGCGCGTGGGCGTTGGCGCCGCCGCAGTCCGGGGCAGGCGCGCCTGCTCGTAGGTGCGGGTCCAGGCCAGCACCTCGTGCGCGGGCATGGGCGGCGCGATGCCGAAGCCCTGGGCCCGTTCGCAACCCAGCGCCAGCAGCTTGTCTCCATGGGCCGGTGTTTCCACGCCCTCGGCGATCACCTGGCGGTTGAAGGCCCGGGCCAGCGTGATAATGGCGTTGACCAGGGTCAGGTCGTCCTCGTCGTGCAGGATGCCCTGCACGAAGGACTGGTCGATCTTGAGGGTCTCCGCCGGCAGGCGCTTGAGGTAGGACAGCGATGAAAACCCGGTGCCGAAGTCGTCGAGCGCGAAGCGCACGCCGAGCGCCTGGCAGCTGTGCATCATGCTGCGCATGTACTGCATGTCCTGCAGCGCGGCGGATTCCAGGATTTCCAGTTCCAGCCGGGAGGGCGGCACCTCGGGGCAGGTCAGCAGCAGGTCCTTGAGCCGGTCCACGAAGTCGGGTCGGTGAAAGTGCTGCGCAGCGATGTTCACGCTGACCTCCCATTGCGCGCCGGCCAGGCTCCATTGCCGCATCTGGGACAGGGCCTCGCGCAGCACCCACTCGCCAAGCTCGGCCACGACCTCGGCATCCTGCAGCAGGGGCAGCACATGCTGGGGGCCGAGCAGGCCCTGTTCTGGGTGCTGCCAGCGCAGCAGGGCTTCCATGCCCAGCACCTCGCCGGTGCGCAGGTTGACTTTGGGTTGGTAGTGCAGGCGCATCTCGCCGGCCTGCAGCCCCTGGGTCACCCGGGTCTGCTGCGAATGCTGGGTCTGCACCGCGTGGTCGAGCTGCACGTCGAACAGGTGCATGCGGTTGCGGCCCGAGCGCTTGGCCTGGCACATGGCCTGGTCGGCCTGGCGCAGCAGGGTGTCGGGGTTCACGTCGTCCTGTGGGAACACGGCCACGCCGACGCTGGCGGTGGTGTGCAGCAGGCGGTCGTCGATGGCATAGGGTGCGGCCAGCTGCTGCATGAGCTGGCGCACATGCTCCTCGATGGCGGGCACGTCGGTCTGGTGGTTGAGCAGCAGCACGAACTCGTCACCACCCAGGCGCGCCGCCGCATTGCTGCCGGTGGCGAAGGCGTTCAGGCGCTGGGCCACCTCCTTGAGCAGGCGGTCGCCCATGCGGTGGCCGTGGGCGTCGTTGATGGCCTGGAAATGGTCCAGGTCCAGCATGCACACGGCCAGCAGGGTGGGGCTGCGGCCTGTCACGAACAGGGCGTGGGTGAGCCGCTCGGCCAGGGAGGCGCGGTTGAGCAGGCCGGTCAGGCCATCGTACCGCGCATGCCAGGAGATCTGGTGGCGCAGGTGGCTGGCTTCGGTCACGTCGCGGAACACCAGCACGCAGCCCGATGCGCGCCCGCTGCCCTGGCGGATGGCCGATGCCGTGTACTCGATGGCATAGCGCTCGCCCGAGCGGTGCAGCAGCACCTCCTGCATGGCGGGCTGGGTGGGGGCCGCCGTAGCGGTGTCGCCTGTGGCCCGGGTGGCGGCCTGGCTCGCGGGCTCCTCGTACAGCCGGAACACATCGTCCAGCAGTTCACCCACGGCCTGCTCGGCGGTGTAGCCGGTCATGAGCTGGGCGGCTTCGTTGATGGTCTCGATGCAGCCGGCCAGGTCGGTGGTGATCACGCCGTCGCCGATGGAGGCCAGCGTGACCTCGGCGCGGTCCTTCTCGTTGCGCAGCGCCTGCTCGGCGCGCTTGCGCTCGGTGATGTCCACCAGCGTGCCCACGGTGCCGGCCACGGCGCCGTTCGTGCTGGTGAAGGGCGCTTCGTAGTAGGCCATGGTGCGTGCCAGCTGGCCGGGCGGCTGCACCAGGACCTCGTTGTCCTGGGACATGGCCAGGTGCCGCGACTGGGTGGGTGAGAGCAGGTGCGGCGCCGTGAGGCCCGGGAACATGCCCTGGCCCGGCAGGCCGGGGTCGCCGTTCTGGAACAGCCGCTGCCAGGCCCGGTTGGCATCGACGAAAGTGCCATCCGCCTCGCGCACGAACACCGGCAGGGGCAGGGCGTCGATGAGCTGGCGCGTGAAGTGCAGTTGCTCGCTCTGCAGTTGCTGCGTCTCGCGCAGCGAGTGCACCAGCGACTGGACCTTGCCCGCCATGTCGTTGAAGGTGTGGGCCACGGCGCGCGATTCCAGGGTGCCCTTGATGTCCATGCGCGTGTCCAGGTGCCCCTGGCGGAAGCGGTCCGTGGCCTCGGTCAGGCGGCGCAGCATGCGGGCGTTGGCGCGCAGGATCAGGGTCAGCAGGAACAGGATGGTGAAGATGTTCAGCGCCGAGATGCGGGCCTGCACCACCACGGTCTTCCAGACCCGGTCCACCAGGATGCCAGGGTCGGCGGCGACCGTGAGCACGCCGGTGCGCCCGTCGGCGAAGCTCTGGCCAAAGCGCTGCGTGGGCGGGGCGATGTCCAGGATGTGGGCAAACCACGCCGGGGCCTGCATGGCCACGGGGGGCGCGGCCCACTGCAGGGGCGCGTGGCCCGGTACCTGCCACAGCAGCGACTGCACGCCCGGGCCGAAACGCGTGGGGGTGGACTGCAGCACGCGGGCGGCGGACTCGCGCTGGGCCGGGTCCAGGGCCACCAGGGTGGGCAGCAGGCTGTCGCCCACGCGCGCGAGTTCGGCCACGGCGCGGTCATGCGCTTCCTGCTCCTCCAGCGAGACCAGCTGCTGATAGCGCACGGCCACGACCGCCACGATGATCGCCAGGATCGCGAGGTACAGGCGGGGGGTGGTTCCCTGCGTCAGCCAGGCCCTGAATTTTTCTGCGCGCATGGATGGATCAGCCAGTCATTGCATGGAATGGATGAAAGAGCGCACGCAGCACCGCCCTCGGCGGCGCCCACCCGTGCGGTGGCATGCCGAAGGCCCGGCTGCGCGCCAGCCATGCACTCCACCATGCATGCCGCCTCGCTCAGCAGTGGCAACGGCCTGCGGCGCCCTGTGGCGCCGGCCCGTTAATTATTTTGTTAATTATTGTTTGGCAGTGCCGCAGTTTAGCTGCACGGGCGCTGTCTGTACCCCGCCCGTATGGGGGAGGCTGTTGGGGGGCGTGGCCGCACGCGCATCGCCGCCGCCACGGAGCGGGCACGGCCTGGGGCCAGACGGCCCGGCGTTACAGCGACTGCGTGAGCATGTCCCGGTATTCCTCGGGCGTGGCGATGCGCGGGTTCGTCTTGTGGCAGTGGTCGGCCAGGGCGCCCTTGATGATGTCGTCGAACATGCTTTCGGTCACGCCCATGGCCGCCAGGCCCGTGGGCAGGCCCAGGCGGGCGTTCATGTCGCGGATGGCGTCGGGAATGTCGAGCGCGCCGGCCAGGCCCATGGCATGGGCCATGCGCTCCAGGCGCTTTTCCTTTTGCACCGACTCGGCCCCGGCGTTGAAGCGGACCACCGCCGGCAGGAACATGGCGTTGAGCGTGCCATGGTGCAGGCGCGGGTTCACGCCGCCCAGGCTGTGGCTGAGCGAGTGCACGGCGCCCAGCCCTTTCTGGAAGGCCATGGCGCCCTGCATGCTGGCGCTCATCATGTGCAGGCGCGCATCGCGGTCGCTGCCGTTGCGCGTGGCCGGTTCGATGTGGGCCCAGCCGCGCGTGAGGCCGTCCAGCGCAATGCCGTCGGCCGGCGGGTTGAATGCGGCCGACATGAAGGTCTCCATGCAGTGCGCGATCGCATCCATGCCGGTGGCGGCCGTGAGCATGGGGGGCAGGCCCAGCGTGAGCTCGGGGTCGCAGATGGCGGTCTTGGGCACCAGGTGCCAGGAGTGGAAACCGAGCTTGCGATGGTCGTCCACGATGATGATGGCGCCGCGTGCCACCTCGCTGCCCGTGCCGCTGGTGGTGGGCACGGCGATCAGCGGTGCGGCGCGCTCGGTGATGCGCGGCGAGCCGCCTTCGATGGTGGCGTAGTGGGTGAGCGGGCCTTCGTGCGTGGCGGCAATGGCGATGCCCTTGGCGCAGTCGATGGCCGAGCCGCCGCCCACGGCGATCAGGCCGTCGCAGCCCTCGCGCTGGTAGACCTCCACCGCAGCGCGCACGGCAGCCTCGGTGGGGTTGGCCGGGGTCTGGTCGAACACCGCCACGGGCAGGCCCGCGAGCGCGTCCAGCGCCTTTTGCAGCACGCCGGCGGCCTTGACCCCAGGGTCCGTCACGACCAGCGGGCGTGTGATGCCCACGCGCTCGCATTCCTGCTGGAGCAGCTTCACGGCGCCGAACTCGAACTGGATCTGGGTGACGTAGTAGATGAAGGCCATGGCGTTGCGGGAAGTTGTTGTTGCGTGGACGATGGCTGTCGACTGTACAACCCAGGGGGCGGCATGGCCCTGAAGCAAACCCTCATGGATGCCGCTTTTTTCGTCACTTCCGTGACAACGGCGTGGCCGGCTTTTCAGGGCGCTGCAGCACGGTGCAGGGCGTTCGGGTAGATTCGCCCTTGCCTGTTTTGACATTGAGCGAGTTTGCCCTTTGACCGATCTGCACATCCACGCCAACCGCCTGACCCCCCAGATGCGCAGCGTGCTCGAACGCATGGCGCGCGCGGGCCACGCGCCGCTGTACACCCGCACCCCGCAGGATGCGCGCACCGCCTATGCGGCCGGTGCCGACGTGCTGGAGATCCCCAAGGCCGCGTTGCCCCGGGTGGAGGACTTCACCATCCCCGCGCGCGACGGCCATGCGCTGCCAGCGCGGCTGTACGCGCCTTCGACCGGGACGCCATTGCCCGTGCTGCTTTACACGCACGGCGGCGGCTTCACCATCGGCAGCATCGCCACGCACGACATCCTGTGCCGCGAACTGGCGCGGCTGGCGGGGTGCATGGTGGTCTCGCTCGATTACCGGCTGGCGCCCGAGCACCGCTTTCCCACCGCCACCCACGACGCCTGGGATGCGCTGGCCTGGCTGCATGCGAATGCAGCCGGCCTGGGTGCCGACCCGGCGCGCATCGCCGTGGGCGGCGACAGCGCGGGCGGCACGCTGGCGACCGTGAATGCCATCCTGGCGCGCGATGCGGGCCTGCCGCTGGCGCTGCAGCTGCTGATCTACCCGGGCTGCGCGGCGCACCAGGACACACCCTCGCACACCCGCTTTGCCAGCGGCCTGGTGCTCGACGAGCCGGCCATCACCTGGTTCTTCGGCCAGTACGTGACCAGCCGCGCGCAGCGCGAGGACTGGCGCTTCGCACCCCTGCATGCCGACGATGTGGAGGGCGTGGCCCCCGCATGGATCGGCCTGGCCGAGTGCGACCCGCTGGTGGACGAGGGCGTGGACTATGCCGACAAGCTGCGTGCCGCAGGCGTGGCGGTGGACCTGGAGATCTACCGCGGCGTGACGCACGAATTCATCAAGATGGGCCGCGCGATTCCCGAGGCGCGCCAGGCCCACGCCGACGCGGCGCGCGCGCTGCGCAACGCTTTTCAACTGGAGTGAGACACAAGCCATGCAACGCCGTGATTTCCGTTGTTTCCACCGCCTGAGGGTGCGCTGGGCCGAAGTGGACATGCAGAAGATCGTGTTCAACGGCCACTACCTGATGTACATCGACAACGCCATGTCCGAATACTGGCGTGCCCTGGCCTTGCCCTACGAGGCCAGCATGCACGCGCTCGACGGCGAGATGTTCGTGAAGAAGGCGAGCCTCGAATACCACGCATCCGCACGCATGGACGACACGCTGGATGTGGGCATGCGCTGTGCGCGCGTGGGCAATTCCTCGTGCCTGTTCGAGGCCGGCATCTTCAGTGGCGACCGGCTGCTGGTCTCGGGCGAGCTGGTCTATGTGTTCGCCGACCCCGTGGCACAGAAGTCGCGGCCCGTGCCCGATGTGCTGCGCGCAATCATCACGGCCTTCGAGGCCGGGGAGGACCTAGCCGAGGTCAGGACCGGCGACTGGAATGCGCTGGGCCGTGATGCGGGCCGGCTGCGCACCGCCGTGTTCGTCACGGAGCAGGGCATTCCTGCCGAGATCGAGGCCGATGCGCTCGACGCCACTGCGCGCCATGCGGTGGTCTACAACCGCCTGGGCCAGCCGATTGCGGCGGGGCGTTTGCTGCAGGAGGCGCCTGGCGTGGGGCGTATCGGGCGCTTGGCGGTGGACCGGTCGGTGCGGGGGACGCGGTGGGGGCGCAAGTTGTTGGATGCGTTGGTGGATGCTTCACGTACTCGTGGGGACCGGGAGGTGCAGTTGCATGCGCAGGGCAATGCGGAGGGGTTTTACCGGAGGGCGGGGTTTGCTGTGGTGGGGGAGCCTTATGAGGAGGCGGGGATTGCGCATGTTGTGATGGCGCGGGTCTTTTGATTATTTGGCTTTGGGTGTCGCTTCGCTTTGATGAGGCGTGCCTTTGTTGAGGGCGGAGGCCGGGATGTGCGCCCGGCGGCGCACCCACCTTCTTTTGCGTCGCCAAAAGAAGGTGGGCCAAGAAAAGGCGACCCCCAGTCTGCGTCCCCCGTTCGCCCTGTCGGGCGAACGGGGACAACCTGCGATGCTCGGATCTGGGGTGGTGCCGCAGAACTCGCTACGTTCTTCGAACTCCGCTCAAACAGCTGCGGCAAGTTAGATGACGAAGCGTGTGTGTCCTGCGGCACACACGCCCACCCCAGCTCCTGCGCTTCTCGGCGCAGCCAGCAGGGGTGGGGAGCGGGCTCCACACGGCTGCTGCTGCGCAGCTGCGCCTGGGGTCGGTGACGTGCGCGAGGCGCGCTGCCGACGGTTGGGCGCATTCTCCCTGCCCAGGCCGAGCGCAGCGAAGGACCACGAGGCCGAGCGAAGCAATGGCCCGAGTGGAGCCCGCTCCCACCCCCTTCTGACCGTGCCGAGAAGCGCAGGGCCTGGGGTGAGCGCGTGCCGAAGGACACGCGCCTCGTCATCTGGCTCGCCGAAGCTGTTTGACCGGAGCTGCCTCGCAGAGGCAGCGCAGGGAGTTCTTCGGCGTCACCCCAGGACCGAGCATCGCAGGCTGCCCCCAGCGCCCGACAGGGCGATGGGGGACACGGGCAGCGGGGTCGCCTTTCTTTTGGGTACTTTTCTTTGGCGAAGCAAAGAACAAGTACCTCGGCCGCCGGGCCGAGACCCGGCCTCCGCCCTCAAGCAAGGCATGCGGCATGCCTCCCTTATAAACTGATCAAATATCGTCAAGCAAGGCGTAAGGCAACGGCTGCAGCGCAAGGGCCACGCCGTCCGACACGCCGACCTGCAGTGGACCGTCAGCCGCCGAAATCTGCATCGAAAGGATCAAGTCGAACCCCCCGCCCGGTGCAGCAGCCACCTGCACCACCGTCCCACAAGGCTGCTCCAGATCGCCGACAGCAAACACCTCCGCCCCCACCGCCACCGCACTGCCGGCATGCGCGATGTAAGACCGCCGCTTGAGCGTGCCGCGGAACTGGCTGCGCGCCACCACCTCCTGGCCTGGGTAGCATCCCTTCTTGAAGTTCACGCCACCGACCGACTCGTAATTGAGCATCTGCGGCACGAAGGCTTCGAACAATGGCTGGGTCAAGGTTGCCACGCCGCTCTGCACCTCGCTCCACTGCCACAGGGCAGGGTCGAGCGCTGGACCTGCCGGAGCGGCTTCGGAGGAGGGCGCTATCCACAGGGCGCGAGGCTGGCCTGCGGCAGGGTAGAGGTGGACCACACTGGCGGAGCCGACCTCGGCCTTGGTCCAGGCCGGGGCCGTGCCACCAGCAAGTGAGACAACGGCATCGCCAGCCAGGCCATACAGGGAAAAGTCGGCAGACGCATCAGTCAACTTCGCCTTGGCGCGCATCACGAACATCGACAAACGCTTGAGCGTGGTGGCCAGCAGGTCCTGGCTGATCACGAGCAGCACCTCGACAGGGCTGCGCTTGAAGCCGACCATGCTGGCCTGCATGCGGCCCTTGGCCGAGAGAAAAGCCGACAGGCGCGCCTCGCCCAGGCCCAGCAGGGCGTAGTCCTGCGTGAGCTGGCCATGGAGGAACTTGGCGGCGTCTTCGCCTTCCACGCGGATCACGCCAAGGTGCGACAAGGGGGCAATGCCATTCAGGGGAAGCTGGGTCATGGCTGAATTATGATGCCCGCTCCCTTTATCTACAGGCAGCAGGGTTGTGCGACGCTTACTGGTTTTTGTCTTGGTGATCGTGATCGCCGCAGGTGGAGCCGCCTTCTGGTGGCTGCACCAGCCCCTGCCCATGGGCAACGAGCCGCTGGAACTGGCCATCGAGCCCGGCACCACGCCGCGCGGCGTGGCCCGCGATGTGGTGGCGGCCGGCGTGCGCACCGACGCGCAATTGCTCTATGCCTGGTTCCGCTTTTCGGGGCAGGACCGCATGATCAAGGCGGGCAACTACGAGATTCCGCCCGGCACCACGCCGCGCGGCCTGCTGGCCAAGCTCGTGCGGGGCGAGGAGGCGCTGCGCGCCTTGACCCTGGTGGAGGGCTGGAACTTCCGCCAGGTGCGCCAGGCACTGGCTGCGGATGACCAGATCAAGCCTGATTCCAGGGGCCTGACCGACGAGGCCCTGATGGCGCAGCTCGGGCGCCCCGGCGTGGCACCCGAGGGCCGCTTCTTCCCGGACACCTACACCTACGCCAAGGGATCGAGCGACCTGGCGGTGCTGCGCCGCGCCCTGCACGCCATGGACCGCAAGCTCGAAGCCGCCTGGAGCCAGCGCTCGCCCGATACCCCGCTCAAGTCCGCCGACGAGGCGCTGATCCTGGCCAGCATCGTCGAGAAGGAAACCGGCCGCGCCAGCGACCGCGCGCAGATCGCCGGGGTGTTCGTCAACCGCCTGCGCACCGGCATGCTGCTGCAGACCGACCCCACGGTGATCTACGGCCTGGGCGAGAAGTTCGACGGCAACCTGCGCCGGCGCGACCTGCTGGCCGATACCCCCTGGAACACCTACACCCGCGGCGGCCTGCCGCCCACGCCCATCGCCATGCCTGGCAAGGCCTCTCTGCTGGCCGCCGTGCAGCCCGAGCGCACCAAGGCGCTGTATTTCGTGGCCAAGGGCGATGGCACCAGCCACTTCAGTGCCTCGCTCGACGAGCACAACCGTGCCGTCAACCGCTACCAGCGCGGGCAGCAGTAGGCTGCCACAGCGCACCCTGCTCTCCCGCCTGCATACTCTGGACAAAGGTTTTCATGTCACGACCCGGCCTCTTCATCACCTTTGAGGGCATCGACGGTGCCGGCAAGTCCTCGCACATCGAAGGGCTGGCCTCGGCATTCCGCGCGCAGGGCCGCACGGTGACGGTGAGCCGCGAGCCCGGCGGCACGCCATTGGCCGAAAAGCTGCGCGAGATGGTGCTGAACGACGCCATGGACCCGTTGACCGAGTCGCTGCTGATCTTCGCGGCGCGCCGCGACCACCTGTGCAACGTGATCGAGCCGGCCCTGGCCCGGGGCGATGTGGTGCTGTGCGACCGTTTCACCGACGCCACCTTTGCCTACCAGGGGGCAGGGCGGGGTTTCGACCTCATGACCCTGTCCACCCTGGAGCGCATGGCCCAGGGCGGCCTGGTGCCGGGCGCGGGTGCAGGCACCTTGCGCAACCCGGACCTGACCGTCTGGTTCGACCTGGCACCCGAGGTGGCGGCCGAGCGCCTGGCCGGCGCCCGTGTGCCCGACCGCTTCGAGGCGCAGCCCGTGGAGTTCTTTCGCCGCGTGGCCCAGGGCTATGCCGACCGGGCCGCCGTGGAGCCCGCGCGCTTTGCCCGGCTCGATGCCGCGCTGGACCGCCACCGTGTCTGGCAGCAGCTGACCAGCGTGTTCGTGCGCAAGGGCTGGCTGTCCATCATGGTGCCCACGCCGAAAGAAATGTCATGAGCGACGCCAACAGCAGCCTCCCGCTGGCGCCCTGGATCGCCGCGCAGCGCAGCAGCTTGCTCGCCCAGCGCGGCCATGCTTGGCTGCTGCAGGGGCCCTCGGGCCTGGGCCAGTACACGCTGGGCCTGGAGATGGTGCGCGCCTGGCTGTGCGACCGGCCCACGGCCGATGGCGCCTGCGGCCAGTGCGGCAGTTGCCACGCCATCGAAGTGCGCACCCATGCCGACCTGTGCGTGCTGATGCCCGAGGTGCAGATGATGGCCCTGGGCTGGCCGCTGTCGGAGAAGGCCCAGGCCGACATCGACGACAAGAAGCGCAAGGCCAGCAAGGAAATCCGCGTGGAGGCCATGCGCGATGCGGTGGAGTTCTCCCAGCGCACCTCGGCGCGCGGGCGTGGCAAGGCGGTGCTGGTGTACCCGGCCGAGCAGATGAACCACATCACGGCCAACGCCCTGCTCAAGACGCTGGAGGAGCCGCCGGGCGATGTGCGCTTCGTGCTGGCCAGCGAGGCCGCGCACCAGTTGCTGCCCACCATCCGCAGCCGCTGCCTGGGCCACACCATGGTCTGGCCGGCCGAGGCAGAGATGCTGGCCTGGCTCCAGGGCCAGGGCATTGCGGCCGATGCGGCGCCGGCCTTTCTGCGTGCCGCAGGCGGGCGGCCCGACGATGCGCTGGCGCTGGCCCGCTCCGGCCGCAGCCCGCAGGCCTGGGCCCTGCTGCCGCAGGCGGTGGCGCGCGGTGATGCCACGGCGCTGGGCGACTGGTCGCCCGCACAGGTGATCGACGCGCTGCAAAAGCTCTGCCACGACCTGCTGGCCGCCAGCGTGGGCGCCGCGCCGCGCTACTTTGCCCCGGCCGACCTGCCCAAGCCACCGCCGCTGGGGCCCCTCACGCGCTGGTCCAAGGCCCTGGCCAAGGCGGCGCGCACGGCCGACCACCCCTTCAATGCCGGCCTGATGCTGGAGGCGCTTGTCGCCCAGGCGCGAAACACCCTACACTCCAAGCACTGAAGCCGTCCCACCCACCATGAGCAGTCCATCCACCGCCCCCCGCCCCAGCGTCATGCAGCTGGCCATCAAGGAAAAGGCGGCTCTGTATGCGGCCTATATTCCCTTTTTCGTCGAAGGGGGCATTTTTGTGCCCACCCAGCGCGACTACAAACTCGGCGACGATGTGTATGTGCTGCTGACCTTGCCCGACGACACCCAGCGCTACCCGGTGGCCGGCCGCGTGGCCTGGGTCACCCCGGCGCGTGCCGCCGGCAACCGCACCCAGGGCGTGGGCATCCAGTTCCCCAAGGACGAGAAGTCGCGCCAGCTCAAGATCAAGATCGAGGAGCTGCTCGGAACTTCGCTGGGTTCGGACCGTCCGACTCAGACCATCTGAGGTCCGGCCCCCCTGCCTATGCCGACCCGCTCAGGCGGGTCGGCTTTTTCCATTTTGAAACCACATGTTCGTTGATTCGCATTGCCACCTCACCTATCCCGGCCTGGTTGACCAGCTCCCGGCCATCCGCCAGGCCATGGCCGAGGCCTCGGTGGACCGGGCCCTGTGCATCTGCACCACCATGGAAGAGTTCGGCGACGTGCATGCGCTGGCGCTCGCGCACGGCAACTTCTGGAGCACGGTGGGCGTGCACCCCGACAACGAGGGCGTGACCGAGCCCTCGGTGCAGGACCTGCTGGACCGCGCCGCCCTGCCGCGCGTGGTGGCCATCGGCGAGACGGGCCTCGATTACTACGGCATGGAAGACCGCAAGGGCGGGCGCAGCATCGCCGACCTGGAGTGGCAGCGCGAGCGCTTTCGCACCCATATCCGTGCGGCGCGCAGCTGCGCCAAGCCGCTGGTGATCCATACCCGCAGCGCGTCGGACGACACCCTGGCCATCCTCAGGGAAGAGGGCGAGGACGGCGCGGGCAACCGGGCCGGCGGCGTGTTCCACTGCTTCACCGAGTCCATGCAGGTGGCGCGGGCGGCGCTCGACCTGGGCTACTACATCTCCTTCTCGGGCATCATCACCTTCAAGACCGCACAGGAGTTGCGCGATGTGGTGGCCTTCGTGCCGCTGGACCGCATGCTGATCGAGACCGACAGCCCCTACCTGGCGCCAGTGCCCTACCGGGGCAAGACCAACAGCCCCGCCTATGTGCCCCATGTGGCCAGGCAGGTGGCGCAGACCCGCAGCATCGCCGTGGAGGAGGTGGCCGAGGCCACCAGCCGCAATTTCGAGACCTTGTTCAAGGGAGTGAACGCATGACGAGCCACACGCTGCGCCGCCGCACGGCGCTGTTGGGCGCCCTGGCACTGGCCACCGGTGCCGCTACCGCCTGGGCGGGTTCCTACGAGGACTTCTTTTCGGCCGTGGAGCGGGACGACGCCGACACCGTCAACAACCTGCTGCGCCGCGGGTTCGACCCCAACATCCGCGACCCGAAGGGGCAGGTGGGGCTGACGCTGGCGATCCAGGCCGAGTCGCTCAAGGTGTTTGCCGCCCTCATCGCCAACCGGCGCCTGAAGGTGGAGACACGCAACCAGCAGGACGAAAGCCCGCTGATGATGGCCGCGCTCAAGGGCAATGTCGACGCCGTCAAGGCATTGATGGCGCGCGATGCCGACGTGAACAAGGAAGGCTGGGCACCGCTGCACTATGCCGCATCGGGCATCAAGCAGGAGCACGTGCGCATCATCGGCATGCTGCTGGAGAACCATGCCTACATCGACGCCACCTCGCCCAACGGCACCACGCCGCTGATGATGGCCGCGCAGTACGGCTCCAACGACGCCGTGCAACTGCTGCTCAACGAGGGCGCCGATCCTACGCTCAAGAACCAGCTGGGCCTGACGGCCGTGGACTTCGCGATGCGGGTGAGCCGCACGGAGGCGGCCGAGAAGATCGCCAGCGCCATCCGCCGCCGCCAGCCCAACGCGGGCAAGTGGTAGAAGATCGGTAGGCCGTTATTCCGTTGCTGCGGGCATGTCCGCCGCGGCAGCAGCCCTTGCGGCGGTGGCCGGGCGGCTCTGCAGGCGCGCGTACAGGCCGCCAGCGGCCACGAGCTGGGCATGCGTGCCCTGCTCCACGATGCGGCCCTGTTCCATCACGACCACGCGGTCCGCATGCTCGATGGTGGACAGGCGGTGGGCGATCACCAGCGTGGTGCGGCCCTGCATCAGCCGGTTCAGCGCGTCCTGCACCAGGCGCTCCGATTCCGTGTCCAGCGCCGAGGTAGCTTCGTCCAAAATGAGGATGGGCGCGTCCTTGTACAGAGCGCGCGCGATGGCCAGGCGCTGGCGCTGGCCGCCCGAGAGCTGGGTGGCGTTGTGCCCCACCACGGTGTGGATGCCCTGGGCCAGCGATGCCACGTGGTCCGCCAGGTTGGCGGCCGCCAGGCAGGCCCGCACCTTGCCATCGTCCACCGCATGGCCCAGCGCCACATTGGCGGCGATGGTGTCGTTGAACATCACCACGTCCTGGCTGACCATGGCGATCTGGCTGCGCAGGGCCGAAAGGTCCCAGTCCTGCACGGCGTGGCCGTCAAGCAGCACCGCACCCGACGAGGTGGCGATGAAGCGCGGCAGCAGGTTCACCAGCGTGGTCTTGCCGGCGCCCGAGGGGCCCACCAGCGCCACGATCTCGCCGGGTGCCACGGCAAGGCTCACGCCGTCCAGGGCCGGGGCATTGTCGGGGCCGAAGGAGACGGACACATCGCGCAGCTCCAGCGCGCCCTGGGCCCGCTCCGTGCGGTAGCTGCCGCCCTGCTCGGCCCCCGTGTCGCCCAGCAGGGACAGG
Source organism: Acidovorax sp. (assembly GCF_034519795.1). Classification (GTDB taxonomy): domain Bacteria; phylum Pseudomonadota; class Gammaproteobacteria; order Burkholderiales; family Burkholderiaceae_C; genus Acidovorax. The sequence goes on along the minus strand of NZ_JAXHOB010000004.1, from coordinate 138,949 downwards.
CCGCGCTCAAGCGCCGCCACGCCGCGCGTGATGGGGTTGGCCACGTCCGCCAGGCGGCGGATGGGGGCGATGAGCATCAACATGGCGGTGATGAACGAGACAAAGCCGCCCACCGTCACGTCCTTGGCATCCAGGGTGCCGCGGCTTTGCCACAGTGCAATGCAGATCACCACCGACAGCGCGGCGGCGGCCAGCAGCTGCGTGAGCGGCGTCATCGCCGCCGAGGCGATGGTGGACTTGATGGCCAGGCCGCGCAGGCTCTGGCTCAAGCCCCCAAAGCGCGTCGATTGGCCCTCTTGCGCGCCGTGCAGGCGCACCATGCGGTGGGCCAGCACGTTCTCCTCGACCACGTAGGCCAGCTCGTCGGTCGCCTGCTGGCTGCTCTTGGTCAGGGTGTACAGGCGCCTGGACAGGGTCTTCATGATCCAGGCCACGCCCGGCACCACCACCGCCACGATCAGCGTGAGCTGCCAGTTCAGGTACAGCAGGTAGCCCAGCAGGGCGATCAGCGTGAAGCCATCGCGCGACAGGCCCAGCAGGGCCTGCACCAGCAGCGTGGCGCCGGTCTGCACCTCGTACACCACGGTGTTGGACAGGGCGCTCGCCGACTGGCGCGAGAACAGCCCCATCTCGGCTGCCAGCACGCGGTCGAACAGCGCACGGCGCAGCAGCAGCATGCCTTCGTTGGCGATGCGTGCCAGCGCATACTGGCCCACGAACTGCGCCAGGCCGCGCACCAGGAACACCCCCATGATGGCCAGGGGCACTGCCCACAGTGGCAAGGTGCCCTGGGTGAAGCCGCGGTCCAGCAGGGGCTGCAGCAGTGCCGGGATCAGGGGTTCCGTGGCCGCACCCACCAGGGTCGCCGCGATGGCCAGGCCCCAGGCCAGCCGCTGGTTGCCGAAATACACGGAAAGCCGCGCCAGGCGGGCGGTGAGGCTGGGGGCAGGGGGGGCGGGCGGCGCTGCGGGGCCCGTGGCGCTCGGATCGGTGGCTTGCATGTGCAGCGGATTCTAAGGCGGCGATGCGTGGCGCCCCCGTGCCCGTGAACGGGCATCTCCCGGGCATGTGGGTGCTGCAGTGCAGCGCTTGACCATGGGCCCCTGCACAGTTTGTCACAGCGGGTCTTCCCCAGTGTGTAACATTGGCGCTGCCAACCGGCATTTGTTCGGCTACTGCGGCTGCCAATGACCACAGATCACAACACCAACTCCAACACCCTCTTCCAAGCGGCCCTGCCGCGTCCCATGCGCCGCCAGATCCTGGCGGCCGCCCTTGCATCCACTGCCTCCTTGCCCGCCCTCGCGCAGTTCCGCGTGGAAGTCACGGGCGTGGGCCTGACCCAGTTGCCGATTGCCATCGTCCCTTTCCGTGGCGAGGTGCAGGCGCCGCAGAAGATCGGCGCCATCGTCCAGGCCGATCTGGAGCGCAGCGGGCAGTTCCGCGCAGTGGACACTGCCGGTGCGGTGCTCGACGAGACCTCGCGCCCCGACGTGGCCCTGTGGCGCCAGAAGACCGCCGATTCGCTGGTCACCGGCAGCGTAACGCGCACACCCGATGACCGCTACGAGGTGCGCTTTCGGCTGTGGGATGTGGTCAAGGGCCAGGACCTGGGCGGCCAGAGCTTTGCCGTGTCCCAGGCCGATCTGCGGCTGGTGGCCCACCGCATCGCCGATTTCGTCTACGAAAAGCTCACCGGCGAGCGTGGCGTCTTCTCCACCCGCATCGTCTACGTCACCAAGACCGGCAGCCGCTACAGCCTGTGGGTGGCCGATGCCGATGGCGAGAACGCGCAATCGGCCCTGTCGAGCCCCGAGCCCATCATCTCGCCGGCCTGGTCGCCCTCGGGCGGTCAGATCGCCTATGTGTCGTTCGAGTCGCGCAAGCCCGTGGTCTACGTGCACCAGGTCGCCTCGGCCCAGCGCCGCCTGGTGGCCAACTTCCGTGGCTCCAACAGCGCACCGGCCTGGTCCCCGGACGGCCGCAGCCTGGCCGTGACGCTGAGCCGCGATGGCGGCTCGCAACTCTACATGATCGACGCCAACGGCGGCGAGCCCAGGCGCCTGATGCAAAGCCCGGGCATCGATACCGAACCCATGTTCTCGGCCGACGGCCGCAGCATCTACTTCGTGAGCGACCGGGGTGGTGCGCCGCAGATCTACCGCGTGCCTGCGGGCGGCGGCAGTGCCGAGCGCGTGACCTTCACCGGGTCCTACAACATCTCGCCCAGCATCAGCCCCGATGGCAAGTGGTTGGCCTACATTTCCCGCGTGGGTGGGGCCTTCAAACTGCACGTCATGGACCTGGCCTCAGGCACCGTCACCGCCATCACCGATACCTCGGCCGACGAGAACCCCAGCTTTGCACCCAACAGCCGCCTCATCGTGTATGCCACGCAGCAGCAGGGCCGCGAGGCGCTCATGACCACCACGTTGGACGGAAAGATCAAGGCGCGCCTGGCCGGCCAGCCTGGAGACATCCGCGAGCCCGATTGGGGCCCGTTCCAGAAGCAATGAACTTTTCAGCACTTTTCACTATCTAGTTTCCAGGAGAATTTTGGATGAACATCAAACTCAAGCGCCTTACCCTTGCCCTGACCGTGACCGCCCTGGTGGCCGGCTGCAGTTCGGGTGTCAAGCTCGATGACGTGCCGGTGGAAGACAAGACGGCCAGTTCCGGCATGGGCTCGGGCAACACCGGCGCCAACACCGGCAGCACCGGCCAGAGCACCGTCGCCCCCCTGGACCTGACCGGCTCCGGCGCCAATGCCCAAGGCCCTGTGGGCGTGGCCCGCATCGTCTACTTCGACTACGACAGCTACGTCATCAAGTCCGAGTTCCAGTCGCTCCTGGAAGCCCATTCGCGCTTCATCAAGGCCAACTCGGGCCGCAAGGTCATGATCGAAGGCCACACCGATGACCGCGGTGGCCGCGAGTACAACCTGGCCCTCGGCCAAAAGCGTGCCGAAGCCGTGCGCCGTTCGCTGGGCCTGCTGGGCGTGCCGGATTCGCAGGTCGAAGCCGTGAGCTTCGGCAAGGAAAAGCCTGCCGTCCCCGGCAACAGCGAAGATGCGCACGCCCAGAACCGCCGCGCTGAGCTGTCGTACCGTTGATGCCCGGGTTCAGCCTTTCATCACCACCCCTGCGGTCCGTGGCCGCAGGCCTGGCACTGGCCTGCGCCGCGCTGCCCGGCGCGCATGCGGCCCTCTTCGAGGACGGTGAGGCGCGCCGCGCCATCCTGGAAGTGCGCCAGCGCGTGGACGCCCTGCAGCAGTCCCAGCAGCGCACGGCCGACGAGTTGCGCCGCGCCAACGAGGACACCGCCCAGTTGCGCCGGGCCTTGCTGGAGCTGCAGACCCAGATCGAAACCCTGCGCAGCGAGAATGCCCGTTTGCAGGGGCAGAACGAGCAACTGACGCGCGAAGTGTCCGAGTTGCAGCGCCGCCAGAAGGACATCGCCCAGGGGGTGGACGAACGCCTGCGGCAGTTCGAGCCCGTCAAGGTCGCGGTGGATGGTCTGGAGTTCCAGGCCGATGCCGCCGAGAAGAAGGACTTCGAAGCTGCGCTGGCCATCTTCCGCGCCGGCAAGTTCCCCGAGGCCAACCAGGCCTTCGGCAACCTGATCCGCCAGTACCCGCGCAGCGGCTACGTGCCGTCGGCCCGCTTCTGGCTGGGCAACGGCCAGTACGCCGCCCGCGACTACAAGGACGCGATCAACAACTTCAAGGCCCTGCTGGCCGAGGCGCCCACGCATGCGCGTGCGCCCGAGGCTGCCCTGTCGATCGCCAACTGCCAGGTCGAGCTCAAGGACGCCCGCGCCGCACGCAAGACGCTGGAAGACCTGGTCCGGGTCTATCCCCAGTCCGAAGCTGCGATGGCTGCCAAGGAACGCCTGGCCCGCATGAAGTGAGCATGCAGGATCCCACGCCCGAGGTGAAGGAACTGCTGGTCGGTAGCGAAACCGCTCCCGTGCCCATGGTTCCCTTTGCCGATGACGCGACCGACGAGGTCACGCAGCGGCGCTTCGGCGGGCTTGAGCGCCTGTATGGCGTGGAGGGCGCCCGGCGCATCCGCGCCTCGCACGTGGTGGTCGTGGGCATCGGCGGTGTTGGCTCCTGGTCTGCCGAGGCACTGGCCCGCAGCGGCGTCTCGCGCCTCACGCTGGTGGACCTGGACCATGTGTCCGAGTCCAACATCAACCGCCAGATCCATGCCCTGTCCACCACGGTGGGGCAGGCCAAGATCGAAGCCATGCGCGACCGCATCGCGCTGATCAACCCCGAATGCGACGTGCGCTGCATCGACGAGTTCGTGGAGCCGGGCAACTGGCCCCAGTTGCTGGGCAGCGACCCGGTGGATGCGGTGATCGACGCCTGCGACCAGATCAAGGCCAAGACCGCCATGGCCGTGTGGGCGCGCGCCACGGGCCAGGCCTTCATCAGCGTGGGTGCGGCCGGCGGCAAGCGCCAGGCGCACAAGGTGGACATCGAGGACCTGTCTGCCACCACGCACGACCCGCTGCTCGCCCAGTTGCGCTACCAGTTGCGCAAGCACCACGGCGCCCCGCGCGAGGGCCGCAAGATCGGCCTCACCTGCGTGTTCAGCCGCGAAGCCGTGGCGCAGCCCGACGCCTCGTGCGCCATCGAGAGCGGCGACGGCTCCCTCAACTGCCATGGCTACGGCTCGGTCGTGGCCGTGACGGCCACCTTCGGCCAGTGCGCTGCGGGCTGGGTGATCGACCGTCTGGCAGCGGGGCCGCAAAAAGCGCCAAAAATCAAGCTATAATCTTAGGCTTTGCAGCATCTACGGTTCAGGAATGGGCCGGCAGGCGTTGCAATGATGGGACGTTAGCTCAGTTGGTAGAGCAGCGGACTTTTAATCCGTTTGTCGTGGGTTCGACCCCCGCACGTCCCACCAGGATACGCAAGGCGCTGCAGCTCTCAAGGCTGTGGCGCTTTTTGCATGGTGCTTTCGGCGGGTGGATCAGCCGCCCTGGCGGGCCGACAGCCAGGCCAGCAATTCCCCCCGGTCCTGCACGCCCAGGCTGTTGTAGAGCTGGCGGCGGTGGTAGACCACGGTGTTGGCGCTGATGTCCATGCGCACCGCGACCTGGGATTCCGGCAACCCGAGCGCCAGCCAGTACGCGAGCTCCTGCTGGCGCTGCGACAGCCCCAGGGTCTGCAGCAAGGCTTGCAGGCGTGCCTCCCGCGGCACGCTCTGCGTGATGTGGATCCCCACCGCCTGGCCCATGCCCGAGGCGGCCTTCATGGGGGTTGCGCGTACCGAAAAATGGCCGTGCACAGTGCGCAACTGCCGGGTGGGCAGTGCCGGGAGGTGTTGTGCCTGCATGCGCTGCAGCAGTTCGTGCAGTTCCTGGGGCAGCCCGGCGCCGCGCCGCCAGCGCCAGCCGAAGGCCAGGGGTAGCAGGGTCTCGGCTTCGGGCGACAGCCACAGCAGCCGCCCCTGGGGGGTGGTGATGAGCATGCCCTGGCTGTGTGTCTCGCTGGTTCCGCTGCCCATCTCGCCGTCTTGCAGGATGTGCGCCAGACAGGGCTCCAGCCGCGCCAGCAGCGCCGCGTCGCCGGGCCCGAAGGCCGGCGACGCCGCTTCGCGGTAGAACTTGAGCGTGCCTATCCCTTCGCCGTCGGGTGTGCGCAGGACCAGGCTCATGCAGTCCACGGTCCCCATGGGCCGCATCACCACGTTGTAGAAGTCGCTGCGCTGCAACTCGGGCATCGGTACGCGCACGAGCTGTTCGAGCAATTGAGGCCCGCGTTCGTACCGCACCGCTTCTGCGAAGTCGCGCGAACTGCGCACCAGCACCTGGCGCTCGCTGCGCAGAATGCGCGCATCAAAATAATCGGCCACCACCGACTGAGCAGCCGGCACCTCCATGTGCACGGCCATTTCGCCTCCCTCTGCGGGGTACACGTATGCACTGGAGTCGAAGCCGAGAACGCTGTGCAGTGTCTCCAGCAGGGGAACGATCATGGGCGGCCCGCCCGCTTCCATGCGGGTCATGTGCTGCAAGCGTGCAAGGGCTTGCTGGGTGGAGCTGGGCGAGGGCATGTCGGCTGCGGTCCGGTGAAGCGGTGATGGGAACAAGACCCCGAATCTAGGGGGCGTGCCGCGCAGGGTCAATACACCGGCGCAACACCCTATCCGCCGAGGGTGGGGTGCGCGCGGCTGCGGGCCTGTAGCCTGCGCCCGTCCCCTGATCCACCAAGGAATTTTTCCATGTCCACCCTTGATGCTGCGGCCCGTGGCCGCGCCCTGAAAACCTGCTTGCGGCGCTGGCTGGCCGCTTCGCTCTTGCTGTTGGGCGGCAGCCAGGCCATGGCGCAGCCGCAGTGCGCGCCCGGCCAGTGGCTGGCCGAGTATTTTCCCAACACCCAACTGTCCGGGGCGCCCGCGCTGCAGCGCTGTGAAGCCGGGCCCATCGACCACTACTGGACGGGCCCGACCGGCAGCCCCGATCCGGCCCGGCTGCCGGTGGACGGGTTCTCTGCACGCTGGACCGCAACGCTGCAGTTCCCCGCGGGCGCGACCCGCTTCATCACGTTCACCGACGATGGCGTGCGCGTGCTGGTCGATGGCCAGCGCGTGATCGACAACTGGACGCGGCACGGCATCACCATGGACAGCGCCACCGTGCCCCTGGCGGCCGGCCCGCACATGGTGCGCATGGAGTATTTCGAGGCCGGCGGCGAGGGCCTGGCCCAGCTGGTGATGGAGAACACCCACCCGGCGCCACCCGCGCCGCCGAACATTCTGTCCTTTGTGGCGCAGCCTGGCGCCATCGACCTGGGCGGCAGCAGTACCCTGGCCTGGAACGTGGACAACGCCACGGGCTGCACGGCATCGGGAGGCTGGAGCGGGGAGCGGCCTGCCAGCGGCAGCGCCAGCGTCCGCCCCGGCACGAGCACCCACTACAGCCTGAGTTGCCGCAACGCGGCCGGTGCCACCGCGAGCGCTTCGGCCACGGTGACGGTGCGCAATGCCCCGCCGCAGCAACTGCCCACCATCGACAGCTTCGGCGCCACCCCGACCCGCATCGCCCCGGGCGACAGCGCCCGCCTGGCGTGGCGGGCGAGCCATGCTGCCAGCTGCACCGCATCGGGTGGATGGAATGGCACGCGCGCAGCCGAGGGCAGTGTGCTGGTGCAGCCCCAGGCCAGCACGTCCTACACCTTGAGCTGCGCCAACAGCGCAGGGCAAAGCGTCACCGCCACGGCCCAGGTCGCGGTGGATGCCGCCAACCCCCGTCCGCCGGTGAGCGGCGTCACGGCCCGCGCCACGCCGCAGGGCGTGCGGCTGGACTGGAACCCTGTGACGCAAAGCGGCAAATGGGTCAACGGCTACTACACCGGCTGGTTCTGGGAGCAGTTCCCGCCCGAGGCCGTGGACATGAGCACCATGACGCACTTCATCTTCGGCCGCTATGCGCCAGGCCAGGGATCGCTGCCCGGCGGCCGGGTGGGCGAGCTGATGGAAGGCGCAGGCACCGCGCACACGCAGGTGGAGGACACCCTGATCGCCAAGGCCCACGCGGCAGGCACCAAGGCCATCATGATGATCGGCGGTGAATTCGATGGCCCCGGCTTCATGGCCGCCACGGCCAACCCGCAGATCCGCGCGGTCTTCATCAAGAACATCCTCGACAAGGCCGAACAAAAGGGCTACGACGGTGCCGACATCGACTGGGAGGAAAACCTGGACACCGACCAGGGCCGCGCCCAGGCGCTGGCACTGCTGCGCGAACTGCGCGTTGCCGCCCAGCAGCGCCCGCGCTACCAGGCCAGCCCGTTCGAGATCAGTTGGCCCGGCTTCTGGGTCAACACCAACTTCCAGGAGATCCTGCCCTGGCATGTGGAAGTGGCCCATGCAGTGGACCGCTTCAACCTCATGACCTACAGCATGGCCGGCGACTGGGGTGGCGGCTGGCTGTCCTGGCACCACTCGCCGCTGTTTGGCGAAGCCCCCAGCCACCCCACCTCCATCGCTTCCACCGTGCAGGCCTATCTGAATGCGGGCGTGCCCCGTGCCAAGCTGGGCATCGGCGTGGGCCTGTATGGCCTGTTCTACAACAACCCCGTCACCGGCCCGCGCCAGGCCGCGACGAGCGGCTCCAACGGCGGAGACGGTGTGAACAACTACCGGCGCCTGCTGGAAGACAACGCCTTCGGCCAGCCGGGCGCCGTCTACCACTGGGACGACGTGGCCAAGCAAAGCTACATCAGCTACAGCCAGCCCTGGTGGCGCGCCAGCGATGCACCCGTGACCTACCTGAGCTACGAGGACGAGCGCTCCATCGCCGAAAAGGGCAAATGGGTGCATGAGCAGGGCCTGGGCGGAACGCTGGTATGGACCATCAACTACGGCTACCTGCCCCAGCAGGGAAGCAATCCGCCGATGCAGGCCATCAAGCAGTCCTTCATCGCGGCCAGCGCATCGGGCTACCGCGTGTACCGCAACGGGACGGCCATTGCCACCGTGACCAGCGGTGCGACCTACACCGATGCATCGGCACCGAGCGGCAGCCACAGCTACCAGGTGGCCATGCTCGATGCAGCGGGCAACGAAGGGCCGCGGTCAGCGGCCGTGACCGTGCAGGTGCCCTGAACCACCACGCTGCGTGCAATGCAAAAGCCCCCGGTGCTTCCTGGCACCGGGGGCTTTTTTTTTGACGAGAGCCATTTGGTGTGCATGCGTGAATTAATTCACGTTTTGCCACCAATCTGCGCCAGCAGCTCATCGCGCCCCATGACGCCCAGCCGGTTGTAGAGCTGGCGGCGGTGGTACACGGCCGTGTTGAGGCTGATGCCCATGCGCTGCGCGATCTGTGATTCGGGCAGGCCCCGCGCCAGCCACCAGGCCAGTTCGTGCTGGCGCTGCGGCAGGCCCAGCTTCTGCAGGGTCGACAGCAGCCGCACCCCGCGCGCCACGCGCCGCGTGATGTGCAGCGCCACGGCCTGGCGGTCCTGCCGCGCCTGGGGGGCGGGCGCCAGGTGCGTGGCACGCAGCGAGAACCAGCCCTGTGCCGTGAACAGCTCCAGCGTGGGCAGGGCCATCTCCTCGGGCCGCCGTGCGTTCAGCCGCCGCAGCAGTTCCTGCAGCGCGGGGGGCAGCTGCGCGCCACGGCGCCAGCCCCAGCCGAAGGCCAGGGGCATCAGCGCCTCGGCCTCGGGCGAGATCCACATCAACCGCCCCTGGGGGTTGGTGACCAGCACCCCCTGGCTGTGCACCTCGCTGCCCTGTGCATCGCGCTCGCCGTCTTGCAGCGCACGTGCCAGGTGGGCCTCCAGCCGGGCCACCAGGGCCGCGTCCTGCGGCGTAAAGTCCGGCGCCGCGCTGTCGCGAAAGAGGTGGATCACGCCCAGGCCCACACCCTGCGGAGTGCGCAAGGCCAGGCTCATGTAGTCCTTGGCGCCTGTGGCCCGCATCACCGCCTCGTAGTAGTCGCTGCGCTGCATTTCGGCCATCGACACCACCATCTGCTCGCGCATCAGCCGGGGGCCGTGCTCGTGGCGCACGGTCTCGCCAAAGTCGCGCGGGCTGCGCACCAGCACCTGGCGCTCGCTGCGCAGGATGCGCGCGTCGAAGTAGTCCTGCGCCACCGACTGCATGGGCTCTTGCGCATAGTTCATCAGTTCGCCATCAGCGCCGGGGTACAGCATGCAGCCGAAGTCGAAGCCCACCACCCGGCGCAGTTCCTGCAGCAGGGGCTCGATGAGCTGCACGCCACCTGCCTCCAGGCTGGCCATGCGGTGCAGGCGCGCAAGGGCGTGGCGGTCGGGGCGGGGAGAGGAGGGCATGGCGGGTGAAAACAAGGGGATGGAAGGCCGCAAATCTAGAAGCCGCCCGGCACCCGGTCAACGCCGCGTGCGGGTCGCCCGCAACACCCCATCCCTCCTGGGTGGGGCGCGGTGCCGGGTTTGTGGGTAACTTGGTTGGCCGTGGATCTTCGGGCCCATTTTCATGGTGGGTGCTGCCAACGATTGCCACGCACAAGGAGCTTCCGTGACTTTGATCCCGTTTTTCCGCCAATCCCTGGCAGCCTTGGGCGTGCTCTCCCTGGCGTGCCTGTCGTCCGCCCATGCCCAGGTGGAGATCATTGAACCTGCAGGGGACTTCCAGTTTGGCAAGGTGGCTGTGCACTCATCGGCCACGCAGACCCTGAAGGTGGCCAATCGCGGCCCATCCCCCATGCAATTGGGGTCGGTGATCTCATCCATTGCCGCCGTGTCGCCGCTTTGCACCGGGATCGGTTGCGGGGTGGTCATCGCTACCGATTTCACCATTCCCGCGGAGTCGGATGGCTGCAGCAACACCTTGCTGCAGCCGGGGGCGGTGTGCTCGGCCCTGGTGCGCTTCACGCCGTCGGGGCCGGGGCAGCGCGGATCCCAGCTGAACGTTTTCAAGCCGAATGCGGCGTACGTTTACCGGGGTCTGGGTGGCACGGGTGTCTCACAACCGCTGGACTGTGTGCTCGACTGGGCGGAGAAGGCCTTTCCCCAACTGCTGACCACCCCGACCATGACATCCTCCGCCGCGCCTTACCACTTGCGCTGCTATGCCAAGGGGGCGATCTGTGTCGGCGCCGACGTCGACAACCCTACCGACGGGCCCCGGTTCGACCAGCCCAGCGTCTACGTCTACGATGCCCAGGCCGAGCCACCGCTGCAGCGCCTGGACTACCTGTCCTCGCTGTCGCGCCTGGCGCAGTGCCAATGATGGGATGATCCGCCGCCTGCGGCCCTGTCCTGTCTGGGGCGGGCCGGGCCGACGTGCTTCAGAGGTATTCCAGCCCCTGGCTGCTGAGCCCGACCAGGTTGATGTGCGCGGCATTCAGGTCCAGGTTGGCCGCAGCCACCGCGAACGATGCATTGGTGTAGGCGCCCGACTTGATGACGGCCGCCAGCGACTGGACCGTATTCGCATCGGCCGCGACGCCCACCAGATTGGCGTACAGCAGGCTCACTACCTGCTCCGGCGTGGCCGAGGCGCCCAGCAGCGCATTGAGGCCAAATTGCGCGACCTGCAAGGGGGTCGAGCCGGCGTCCACCGCCTTGAGCACGATGCCCACCACGCTGCGGTTGTTCAGGCCGGCAGGGCCGACCAGCGCACCGACCATGCGTGCGGCCGTGCCCGCGGCACCGTCCAGATCGAGCGCCACGAGGCCATCCGCGAACTTGATCCGCTCGACCTGCAGCAAGGTGTCCACCCCGTCGCGGTTGGGGACCCCGTCGCCCAGCGTCCAGCCGCCACCGTTCTTGGGCTGCAGCGCGTAGTCGCCGCGGTTGCCCCGGGCCACCAGCGTGTCCAGGCCACCCAGGCCATTGAAGGTTTCGCTGGCACCGGTGCTGGTGAAGGTGTCTGCACCGGCGGTTCCGGTGGGCGCCGTCGGGGTGGTTGGAGTCGTCGGGGTCGTCGGGGTGGTGGGCGTCGTGGGCATGGTCGGGAAGCTCAGCGTCGGGCCACTGGTCGAGTTGAGCCCGTAGGTGCCGCCCAGGCCGTCACGGCCATAGATCCAGTCCAGCGCCAGCAGGTCATAGGCCTGGAACGTGCTCTTGTACGGGCCTGCCTCGGTATAGGACATCACCGTGTTGTTGGTGTTGTCCTCGGCCGTGGGCAGGGGGCGTGGGGAGTCGAAGGGATGCGCCAGGCCCAGGGCATGGCCCACCTCGTGCAGCAGGACTTCGTAGCCCAGGCCACCGGCCGTGAGGGTGTTGTTGACGCTGGCGAACTCCACATTGTCCAGGTAGACCACCGATTCGGCGTTCAGCGAGGTCAGCGTCTGCTCGGACCCGCTGAAGCTGTAGCTGTAGAACGAGGAGTTCAGCCCCGCCGTCGTGCGGCCTTGCAGGTTGGTCGCCGCGAAATGCAGGTCTGCCTGGGACGAACTGCCCACCTCGGTGAAGGTGATGCCCGTGACCTGGCTGGCATACGCCATGAGCTGGCGCGTGGCCTGCATCTGCGAGGCATTGAACGAGACCAGGGTGGTGTCCGAATCCCGATCGGCCACGCTGCCCGTGCTCACATCGAAGGTGTAGTACAGCACCTTGCGGCCATCGGGAAAGAAATTCCACGGGGCAGGGTTCTCCAGCAGGGAATCGGCCTTGTAGTTGCCCGAGAAGCGGATGTTTTGGAGGTCGGAGACGGTGGCCATGGTGGTGTCGAATTTCTCGGCGGTTGGATGGTGGCAACTGGCTGCCCTGTGCCCTTGGACAATGCCACGCTGTAGACGTTCCCGGCCTCGGGCCGCGGTTGCAGATGCCAGGGTATACCCCATGCCATGCAGGCACAGCACGGAATTTATCACCGGGGTGACTGCCGCGCTGTGACGAAAAACACAATGTCACCATCTCTTTGGGGGGGGCGCCCATGCCGCCGTCACCTGCGCGACCCGGCCTAAGTGGCATCCCCAATGCAACGCGGCGGTGGCGCATCTAGGCTGCAGGGCTGAAGCATTCCTCCATCCCCTGCCATCCCCCCATGCCCACACGCCCTCACCACGCTTTCTGGCCCCGCCGGGTGCCCCACTCGATCACCTTGCCCGCCACCTCGCTGTGGGACAACCTGGCCATCAATGCGCGCCGCTACCCGGACAAGGCGGCGCTGGTGTTCTTTGGCCGCCAGTTGGGCTACCGGGCCCTGGCGGAAGGCGCCGAGCGTCTGGCCGCACGGCTGGCGCAACTGGGCGTGCAGCGCGGCGACCGCGTGGTGCTGTGCATGCAGAATTGCCCGCAACTGGTGATGGCGCACTTCGCCATCCTGCGCGCCAATGCGGTGGTGGTGCCGGTCAACCCAATGAACCGGGCCGAGGAGCTCAAGCACTACATCACCGATCCCGATACGAAAGTGGCCCTCACCACGGCCGATCTCGCGCCCGAGCTGGCCAAGGCCAGCAACGCCCTGGCCCCGGGCGAGCGCCTGGCGCACCTGGTGGTGACGCAATTCACCGACGCCTTCGATGCCGATGTGGCCGGGCCCGATGCCCCGCCCGAGGCGTGGAAGGACTGGCTGTGCACGCAGCACCCCCTGCCCATGCTCGATGGGGGCGCAGTGCATGCCTGGAACGATGCCCTGGCCTGCAGCGATGCGCCGCCCGCACTGGTGGTGGGCCCCACCGACCTGGCGCTGCTGCCCTATACCAGCGGCACCACCGGCCTGCCCAAGGGCTGCATGCACCTGCACAAGAGCATCATGCACAACGCCGTGGCCAGTGCGCTGTGGGGCACGGGCTCGGCCGACAACGTCACGCTGGCGGTGGTGCCCATGTTCCATATCACGGGCATGGTGAGCGTGATGCATGCGGCCATCTACACCGGCGCCACGCTGGTGGTCATGCCGCGCTGGGACCGCGACCTGGCCGGGCGCCTGATCTCGCGCTACAAGGTGTCCAACTGGACCAACATCCCGACCATGGTCATCGACCTGATGAACAGCCCGAACTTTGCGAGCTACGACCTGTCGAGCCTGGTCTACATCGGCGGCGGCGGGGCCGCCATGCCGCAGGCTGTGGCCCAGCGCCTGCTGGAGCAGTACGGGCTGCGCTATGCAGAAGGCTATGGCCTCACGGAGACGGCCGCGCCCTCGCACTCGAATCCGCCCGACCATCCCAAGCAGCAGTGCCTGGGCATCCCCTTCGTGGGCACCGATGCCCGCGTGATCGACCCCGACACGCTGCAGGAAGTGCCCGTGGGCGAGCAGGGTGAGATCATCATGCACGGCCCCGAGGTGTTCGAGGGCTACTGGAAGCGGCCCGATGCCACGGCCAGTGCCTTCATCGAGTTCGAAGGCAAGCGCTTTTTCCGCTCGGGCGACCTGGGGCGCGTGGACGAAGAGGGCTACTTCTTTCTGACCGACCGCCTGAAGCGCATGATCAACGCCAGTGGCTTCAAGGTCTGGCCGGCCGAGGTGGAGGCGCTGATGTTCCGCCACCCCGCGATCCAGGAGGCCTGCATCATCTCGGCACGCGACGCCTACCGGGGCGAGACCGTCAAGGCCGTGGTGGTGCTGCGCCCCTCGCACCAGGACACCACGGAGCAGCAGATCATCGACTGGTGCCGCGAGAACATGGCCGTCTACAAGGTGCCGCGCATCGTGCAGTTCGTGAACGCCCTGCCCAAGAGCGGCAGCGGCAAGGTCATGTGGCGCGCGCTGCAGGAAGCCGAGGCGGCCTGACGGGCAAGCGCTCCAGGGCACCCCTCGTCTGGAGGGGCTGCCCCGTCATTGGGCGCTTTGGGTCAGCTCGGCCAGGTCGCGCTCCAGCAGCGCCGGGTCGCCCAGCTGCAGTTCGATCAGGCGCCGCAGGTGGGTCACGCTGTCCAGGTCGATGGAGCGGCACAGCAGGCCGGTGTGCAGCCCCTCCAGGTGCGCCACCTCGCAGGACATGCCGATGTGGTTGCCCGTGTCGTGCAGCGGGATGGTGAGCTGGCACAGCATGCCGGCGTGCACGTCGGCCTGCGCAGGCAGTGAAATCAGGGCTCCCTTGAGCGACAGGTCCTGCACATGCACGCTGAAGGCGTTGCTGGCCAGGGTCAGCAGCGCAGGGGCATCGAAATGGACACGGACGTAGTGGCGGCGTTCGTGGGGCATGGCTGTCTCCGAGGAGTTTGATGCATGCTACCCCAAGCGCCGCGCAACGCGCTCAGGCTTTTGTTACTTTTGGATGTTTTAGCAACCTTTGGTTAACATAGTGCTTTCTGCCACTGTGGGGATTCCCGATCGTGAGTTCACGCATATTCCGGTGGCATTGCCGATGGGCTGGCTGGTTGCTGGGCGCCCTGTGGGCCCTGCTGCCGGCAGGGGCCGGTGCGGCTGCGCCCGTGCGGGAGGTGCGTGTGGGGGTGTATGCCAACGAGCCCACCGTGTTCATGAACCAGCACGGCCGGCCGGCAGGCATCTTCGTGGACCTGCTCAACCTGGTGGCCGAGCGCGAGCGCTGGACCCTGCGCTATGTACCGTGCGAGTTGCGTGCCTGCCTGGAGGAGCTGCGCGCCGGCCGCCTGGACCTGGTGCCCGATGTGCCGCGTGCGCAGGCGCGCGAGGCACAGTTCGATTTCACGGCGCAGCCCCT
Organism: Acidovorax sp.; assembly: GCF_034519795.1. Taxonomy (GTDB): domain Bacteria; phylum Pseudomonadota; class Gammaproteobacteria; order Burkholderiales; family Burkholderiaceae_C; genus Acidovorax. Next base: position 123,868 of record NZ_JAXHOB010000004.1, on the reverse strand, counting down.
GGTGGACACCTGGTCCGAGGTGTACCGCCTTCCCTCCTCGCCGATCCGCTCGGTGCTGGACCTCGATGGCAAGCGCGTGGCCGTGCAGCGCGGCACCCCGCAGCGCGACCATGTCATCGCCCTGACGCGCCGCTACGGGCTGCAGGTCATGGTCGTGGATGTGGACTCGCCCGAGCAGGCCTTCAGTGCCGTGGGCAGCAAGAATGCCGAGGCGGCCATCTCCAACCACCTGTTCGGCAATGCCCATGCGCCGGCACATGGGCTGGCGGATGCGGGCATCGTGCTTCAGCCCGGTGGTCTGTACGTCGCCACCGGCAAGGACCGCAACCCCGAGCTGCTGGCCGCCATCGACAAGCGAGCCCTGCAGTGGCGCGACGGTTCCGACGCGTCGTATGCGCAGGTCATGCGGCGTTGGGCGGGCGCCCCACCGGCCAGCGCCATCGGCCGCCCCGTGCTCTGGGCCGCGGGGGCGCTGCTGCTGGTGGCCGCGCTCGCAGCCCTGGCCGTCTTCGTGCGCCGCCGGCGCGCAGGTGGCGGGGGATCCGGGCAGTGGCGTGCCAGCGAGCACAGGTTCGGCGCCATCCTCGACAGTGTCGAGGCCTTCATCTACATCAAGGATACGCAGCACCGCTACCAATACGCCAACCGGCACATGCTGGCGTTGCGGCCCGATGCCGCGGATGGGCTGATCGGTGGCGACGACAGCGCGATCTTCGACGCGGCCACCGTGCGCCAGCTGACGGCCAACGACCGGCTGGTGCTGGAGCGTGGCGAGCGCATCGAGGTGGAGGAAACCAATACCTTCCACGATGGATCGGTGCGCACCTACCTGTCGGTCAAGATTCCACTGCGCCACGCGGACGGCAGCATCCATGCGCTGTGCGGCATATCCACCGACATCACCGATCACCAGGGGGTCGAGGAGTCGCTGCAGGTCGCTGCCATCGTGTTCGAGTCGTTCGAGGGCATGGTGGTCACCGGGCCCGACCAGCGCATCCTGCAGGCCAACACCTCCTACGCGCGGCTGTCCGGCTATACGGTGGAGGAGCTGGTGGGCAAGACGCCGGCGCTGCTGCAGTCCGGCCGGCATGACCAGACCTTCTACCGGACCATGCACGAGACCCTGCAGTCGGTCGGCTCCTGGCAGGGCGAGGTCTGGAACCGGCGCAAGGACGGCGAGGTGTACCCGGCCTGGATCACCATCACCGCCGTGCGCTCGGCGCAGGGTGCCATCACGCACTATGTGGGTACGCAGACCGACATCTCCAGCCGCAAGGCGGCCGAGGAGGAAATCCGCCTGCTGGCCTTCTATGACCCGCTCACGGGCCTGCCCAACCGCCGGCTGATGGCCGACCGCCTGCAGCACAGCCTGGCCGCCAGCGCACGCACGGGCACCGGGGGCGCGCTGCTCTTCGTGGACATGGACAACTTCAAGGACCTCAACGACACCCAGGGCCATGAGATCGGCGACGAGCTGCTGCGCCAGGTGGCCGCGCGCCTGGGCGGCTGCGTGCGCAACGGTGACACGGTGGCGCGCCTGGGCGGAGACGAGTTCGTGCTGCTGCTCGAGGGCCTGAGCGCCCTGCCGCACGAGGCCGCCTCGCAGGCCGAGATCGTGGGCCGCAAGGTGCTGCATGCCCTGGGGCAGAGCTACCAGCTGGGCGGCCATGCGCACCACAGCTCCTGCAGCATCGGCGTCACCCTGTATGCCGACCCGCACACCACGGTGGACGAGCTGCTCAAGCGCGGCGACATGGCCATGTACCAGGCCAAGGGGGCGGGGCGCAACACCCTGCGCTTCTTCGACCCGCGCACGCAGGCCGCCGTCACGGCGCGCACCGCCCTGGAGGCCGGGCTGCGCGAGGCCTTGCGCGAGGGCCAGTTCCTGCTGCACTACCAGCCCCAGATCAGCCGGGACCATGGCATGGTGGGGGCCGAGGCGCTGCTGCGCTGGGAGCACCCGCAGCGCGGGCTGGTGTCGCCGGCCGAGTTCATTCCGGTGGCCGAGGCCTGCGGCCTGATCGTGCCGCTGGGCGCATGGATCCTGCGGGCCGCCTGCCTGCAACTGGTGGAGTGGGGGGGCGATGCCGCCACCGCCCACTGGACGGTGGCGGTGAACGTGAGCGCGCTGCAGTTCCGCCACCCGCACTTCGTGGAAGAGGTGGTGGAAGTCCTGCGCAGCACGGGCGCCAATCCGCTGCGCCTGAAGCTGGAACTCACCGAGTCGCTGCTGCTCGACGACGTGGAAGACATGATCCTGCGCATGACCACGCTGCGTGCCCTGGGCGTGCGCTTTTCGCTCGACGACTTCGGCACGGGCTACTCCTCGCTCAGCTACCTCAAGCGCCTGCCGCTGGACCAACTCAAGATCGACCAGAGCTTTGTGCGCGACCTGCTCACCGACCCCAACGACGCCGCCATTGCCCGCACCATCGTCAACCTGGCGCACAGCCTGGACCTGGGCGTGATCGCCGAAGGGGTGGAAACCACCGAGCAGCGCGACATGCTGGCCAGCGTGGGCTGCCTGCACTGGCAGGGCTACCTGTTCGGGCGGCCAGCGCCGGCCGGCGCCTTGCTGCGCATCGCGCAGCAGGTGGCCCTGCAGCCGTGAAAGAAAGCGCCGAGGAGCCGCGGCAGGCCTGCAGCCGGGCTTGCGCCGGTTGACCTGCATCACCCCTTGGCTGCACGGCACTGCGGCGCGTGGCCCGGTCCCGGCAGTCCCTTGCGTTAAGCCTTATGCTCGGCGGCCATGGCACAAGTCACTTTCTCACCTCCTTTTACCGCGCCCTCCGAGACTGCGAATCAACTGCGCAGCGCCGGCTTTGCCGTGCTGTCCCCCGCCGATGTGGCGGCCTGGATGGGTTGCCCGCTCTCTGACTTGCTGGCACTCAACGCCGACTGGGCGGCCCTGCCGCCCGACGATTTCCTGAAGGACGGCGGGCGCTACCGCCGCAGGCGCCACGCCTGCTTCATGGTGCAGGATGGGCAGGCGCAGCAGGTGCCGCACCGCGCGCACTGGCAGCCGGTGGAATACAACGCCCTGCACGGCGGCATGGAGCGCTGGTTTGCGCCCATGGAGCCGGCCACGGTGGCGCTGCCGGTGTGGTCGCAGTTGCTGGCCGCACTGGCCCGCGTGTCCGATGAGGTCTTTTCCATGCAGGGCAGGGCGCCCGAGCCCTGGTTCGTGGAGGCGCACCAGTTCCGCATCGACACCGAAGGCGGCATCGGCCGGCCCACACCCGAGGGCGCGCACCGCGACGGCGTGGACCTGGTGGCGGTGTTCCTTGTGGGGCGCGAGGGCATCAAGGGTGGCGAAACCCGCGTGTTCGAGGCCAACGGCCCCGGCGGCCAGCGCTTCACGCTCACCGAGCCCTGGTCGCTGCTGCTGCTGGACGACGCCCGCATGATCCACGAATCCACCCCCATCCAGCCTGTGGCCCCCGGCGGCTACCGCGACACCCTGGTGGTCACCTGCCGGCGCGGGGCATTCCAGGGGGCGGACGTGGTGGGGTAGGAGCCGCATTCTGGTTGTTGGGCTCGCGGGCGTAGGACAAGGCGTCGTCTTGCTGCGGAAATCGCTGGATCGACCGCCCGCCGTTTGATGCGCATCAAGATGCGATGTATGGTGTGGGTTCACACTGTCCTTCATCGCATCGCAGGCGGCACCCGGGACCGGCGGATTGGGGGTTCAGGGCTTTGCCGAAGGTGCATTCAACACAAGGAGAAGACACCATGTTCAAGCACATTCTGGTTCCCATCGATGGCTCCGACATCGCCACGCTGGCGGTGTCCAAGGCGGCCGAACTGGCCAAGACCTTCGGCAGCTCCGTGACCGCGCTGTATGTGGTGGACCCGTATCCGTTCACCGGCGTCGGGGCCGATTTCGCCTATGGCCAGGCCCAGTACCTGAGCGCCGCCACGGCCGAGGCGAATACGGCGCTGGACGCCGCCCGCAACGCCCTCACTGCGGCTGGCGTGCAGGTGACCACGGTGGTGGGCGAGGGCCACACCGTGCACGACGGCATCGTGAGCGCCGTGCTGAGCACCGGTGCCGACCTCATCGTGATGGGCTCGCACGGCCGCCGCGGCCTTGAAAAACTGGTGCTGGGCAGCGTCACGCAGCGCGTGCTGGGCGCGGTGCACGTGCCGGTGCTGGTCGTGCGGACCTGATCCGACCTTTGTGCGGCACCATGAAAAATGGCTCCCCAGGGAGCCATTTTTGTTTGCAGTAGTGCCAAGACCTATTCGATCTTCGCTCCTGAAGCCTCCACGATGCCCTTCCATTTGGCGTAATCGTTTTTCATCAAGGTACCGAACTGCGCGGCGGACATGGCTTCGGGCTCGGCGCCCTGGGCCTGGATGGCGGCCTTCATGTCGGCGGTGGCCAGCAGCTTGTTGATCTCGGCGTTGAGGGCCGTGACCACGCTGGCGGGGGTGCCTGCGGGGGCGAACACGCCGTACCAGGTGCTCACGTCAAAGTCCTTGAAACCCGATTCGGCCACGGTGGGCACGTCGGGCAGGGACGAACTGCGCTTGGCGGAAGTGACGGCCAGGGGGCGCAGCTTGCCGGACTTGATCTGGCCCATGGCCGAAGGCAGGGATGAGACCAGCAGGTCCACGTTGCCGGCCAGCGCATCCATGAGGGCCGGGTTCGATCCCTTGTAGGGGATGTGGCTGAGCTTCACGCCGGCCGCCTTCTCGAACAGGTCGCCCGCCAGGTGGATGGACGTGCCATTGCCGGGCGAGCCGTAGGTGACGGTGCCGGGGGCTGCCTTGGCGGCGGCCACCACGTCGGCCAGGGTCTTGTACTTGGAATTGGCGCTGGTGGCGATGACCACGGGCGTGTAGGCCACGTGGGCCACGGCGGTCAGGTCCTTGGTCGGGTCCCAGGGCAGGTTCTTGTACAGCCAGGGGCCGATGACCAGGTTGTCCTTCTGGCCCATCACGATGTCGTAGCCCGTGGGCGCGGCCTTCACGGCCTCGCCGATGCCGATGGTGCCGCCCGCGCCGGCCTTGTTGTCGGCCACCACGGTCCACTTGGCGCTTTCGGTGAGCTTGGTGGCCACCAGGCGCGAGAGGATGTCGGTGCCGCCACCGGGCGGGAAGGGCACGATCAGGCGGATGGGTTTGGTGGGGTAGGCAGCCGCAGGGGCGGGCGCCTGCGCGTGGGCGGTGGCACCCAGGGCGAGGGCCAGCGCACTGAAGGAAATCAGGGTGCGAATCATGGTGAAAGATGTCTCCGTCGGTTCAATGGGTGGGAGCCGCCGCAAGGGGCACGCTCCACTCTGCTGATCTGGGCCAGCACCTGCACATGATCGCCGATCGCGTGCCGGTGCTGCCTTGCCAATGCAGCGTGGCGCCATCGCCACTGGCGATGGCAACCTGCAGGCTCAGATGCGCTCGAAAATGGCGGCAATGCCCTGGCCACCGCCGATGCACATGGTCACCAGCGCATAGCGGCCCTGCACGCGCTGCAGTTCGTGCAGCGCCTTCACGGTGATCAGCGCGCCCGTGGCGCCGATCGGGTGGCCCAGCGAGATGCCCGAGCCATTGGGGTTGACCTTGGCCGGGTCCAGGCCCAGTTCCTTGGTCACGGCGCAGGCCTGGGCGGCAAAGGCCTCGTTGGCCTCGATCACGTCCAGGTCGTTCACCGTGAGGCCGGCTTTTTTCAGCGCCAGTTGCGTGGCCGGCACCGGGCCGATGCCCATGTACTTGGGGTCCACGCCGGCATGGGCGTAGGCCACCAGGCGCGCCAGGGGCTTGGCGCCGCGCGCCTTGGCGGCACCGGCTTCCATCAGCACCAGGGCGGCCGCGGCGTCGTTGATGCCCGAGGCATTGCCGGCCGTCACCGTTCCGTTTTCCTTGATGAACACGGGCTTGAGCTTGGCCATGTCGGCCAGGGTGGCGCCGGGGCGAAAGTGTTCGTCGGTGGCGTACTGCACGTCGCCCTTCTTGCTCTTCAAGGTGACGGGCACGATCTGGTCCTTGAACAGGCCGGCCTCGGTCGCGCGCTCGGCGCGGTTGTGGCTTTCCACGGCCAGTTGATCCTGGTCTTCGCGGCTGATGCCCCACTTGGCGGCGATGTTCTCGGCCGTCACACCCATGTGGATGTTGTGGAAGGGGTCGTGCAGCGCGCCGATCATCATGTCCACCATCTTGGTGTCGCCCATGCGGGCGCCCCAGCGCATGTTCAGGCTGGCGAACGGGGCACGGCTCATGTTCTCGGCGCCGGCGCCGATGGCCACGTCGGTGTCGCCCAGGAGGATGGACTGGCTGGCGTTCACGATGGCCTGCAGGCCCGAGCCGCACAGGCGGTTCACGTTGTAGGCAGGCGTGTTCTCGCTGCAACCGCCGTTGATGGCGGCCACGCGCGAGAGGTACATGTCCTTGGGCTCGGTGTTCACCACATGGCCGAACACCACGTGGCCCACGTCCTTGCCTTCCACGTTGGCGCGCGCGAGCGATTCGCGCACCACGAGGGCGCCCAGTTCGGTGGGCGGAATGTCCTTGAGGCTGCCGCCAAAGGTGCCAATGGCGGTGCGCACGGCGCTGACGACGACGACTTCACGGGTCATGGGAATGTCCTTTCTGGAGGGAGGTCTGTTGGTTCTATGGAGCGTCTCTTACATCGGCGACCGGGTGGGTGCCGAAGTCTGCGCGGTCCAGCCAGGCGAGCACGCGGGTAGCGGCGTCGGCAGGCGATGTGAGCTGGCCACCGGTCTTGAGGTTGGTGAAATTCTGGCGGTCCGGGAACGCCTCGGGGGCGGCGCCGCGCAATTGCACCTGCATGTCGGTGTCGATCACGCCGGGTGCCAGCGAGCAGACCTTGGCGCCATGGGGCTTGTGGGCTTCGTCCAGCGCCACGCAGCGCGTGAAGTGGTCCATGCCGGCCTTGGCCGCGCAGTAGGCGGCCTGCGAGGCCATGGCCTTGCGGCCCAGGCCCGAGGAGATGTTGAGCACCTTGCGTGCCGTGGCGGTCCAGCCCTCGGTGGCGTGCAGGAAGGCGGCCGTGAGCTGCATGGGCGACTCCAGGCCCACGCGCAGGGCGTTGGCCAGATCGGCCGGATCGCTGTCCGACAGCGGGGCGATGCGCGGGATGGTGCCGGCGTTGTTGATCAGCGTGGCACTGGCAAAGCGGCCCGGGGCCTGCGCGGCCAGCCAGACCTTGAGGCGTGCTGCGGCCTGCTCGCCCAGCGAGAGGTCCTGCTGCCACTGCTCGAGCGTGGCGCCCGATGCCTTGGCGGCGGCAGTCAGCGCCTCCTGGGTGTTGCGGGCCAGGCAGACGAGGGTGTTGGCCGGGCTTTGCAGCAGTTGCTCGGCCATGGCCAGGCCCATGCCGCGCGAGGCGCCAGTGAGGATGAAGAGGTGTTGGGGTTGGGACATCCCGCCATCGTACTGCGCCTGTGCGCCATCAGCTGTCACCCGGGGATTCCAGGGCTGCGAGCAGCACGGCCAGTTTGGCATCGAGCGCCGCCAGGTCAGCCGCCTTGAGGGGTGCCAGGATGCGGTGCTCATTGGCCACATGGGCCTCCACCGCGCGGTCGACCAGGGCCAGCCCTGCGGGGGTGAGCTGCACCAGCATGCTGCGCGCATCCGCAGGGTTGGGCAGGCGCGCCACGAAGCCGCTGGCCTCCAGTTTCTGCATGCGGTGCGTCATGGTGCCCGAGGTGACCATCAGCGTGGAGAACAGCGTGGTCGGTGCCAGGCAATAGGGCGCGCCCGAGCGCCGCAGCGTGGCCAGCATGTCGAACTCCCAGAAGCTCAGCCCGAATTCGGCAAAGGTCTCGTCGAGCCGGCGTTGCAGCAGCGCCGCGCAGCGCTTGATGCGGCCGATGGGGCCCATGGGGCTGACGTCCAGGTCGGGGCGCTCGCGGTGCCATTGGGCGAGGATGGCATCCACGGCGTCGGGTGGGCGTTGGGGTGGGGGCATGGCTGCATCAGTTGTCTTGATTTCAAGATTTTATGATAGAGTTATTTATCTTGAATTGAAGATAAATGCCATGACCGAAGCCAACCCTCGCGTCGCCTGGGGCGACGTGCTCCTGACTGCACTGGCGCCCGCCATCTGGGGCTCCACCTACATCGTCACCACCGAGCTGCTGCCGCCGGACCGGCCCTTCACGGCCGCGCTGCTGCGCACCTTGCCCGCTGGCCTGCTGCTGGTGCTGTGGTGCCGCCAGGCGCCGGCCTGGGGCGATGGGCGCGGATGGGCGCGCCTGCTGCTGCTGGCGGCGCTCAACATCGGCGTCTTCCAGGCGCTGCTGTTCGTGGCGGCCTACCGGCTGCCCGGTGGCGTGGCGGCCGTGGTGGGGGCCATCGGGCCGTTGCTCATGATGGGCCTGACCTGGGCGGTGGACCACCGGCGCCCGCCTGCGCTGGCCATGGGGGCCGGAGCGCTCGGCGTGGCGGGCATGGCGGCGCTGCTGCTGTCGCCCGGCGCCGCCTGGGACATGGTGGGCGTGGCGGCTGCGCTGGCGGGCACGGTGTGCATGGCCTTTGGCACCTTTCTCGCGCGGCGCTGGCAGTCGGGTGGCTTGCCGGTGCTGGCCTTCACGGGCTGGCAGTTGCTGGCAGGTGGCGCCATGCTGTTGCCCGTGGCCTGGGCGGTGGACCCGCCGCTGCCTGCCCTCACCGCCGTGCAGGTGGGCGGCTATGCCTACCTGAGCATTGCGGGCGCGCTGCTGGCCTATGCGCTGTGGTTCCGTGGCGTGGCGCGCCTGCCCTCGGTGGCGGTGTCGTCGCTGGGCCTGCTCAGCCCTGTGGCGGCCGTGCTGCTGGGTTGGGCGCTGCTCGGGCAGGCCCTGCGCGGCACCTCGCTGGTGGGCGTGGTGGTGGTGCTGGCCAGCATCCTGGCCGTGCAGTGGGCCATGGCGCGCCAGGCAACTGCCGCTGGGGCAGGCTAGAAGTCCGGCGCCCGATGGAAGTTCAGCGCTTCGCCAGTGGCCGGGTGCGCCAGTGCCAGCGCGCTCGCATGCAGCAGCAGGCGCGGGGCGCGTGCCTGCGTGGCGGCATCGGCGTACAGGGCATCGCCCAGGATGGCATGGCCCACGGCGGCCAGGTGCACGCGCAACTGGTGCGTGCGGCCGGTCACGGGCTCGAGCAGTACGCGCGTGGTGCTGGCCGACTCATCATGCGACTCGGCACGCCAGCGGGTGAGGCTGGGCTTGCCCAGAGCGGCATCGATCACGCGCAGGGGGCGGCGTTCCCAGTCGGCGGCAATCGGCAGATCGATCTCGCGCCAGGCATGGTCATCGGGTGGGCCCATGTGCCCTTGTACCACCGCCACGTAGCGCTTGTGCACCTGGCGCTGCTCGAACGCCAGGCCCAGCCGGCGCTGGGCATCGAGGTGCCGCGCCATGAGCACCAGGCCCGAGGTGGCCTGGTCCAGCCGGTGCACGATGAGCGCGCCGGGCCAGCGCTGCTGCGCACGGGCGCTCAGGCAGTCCTGCTTGTCGGGGCCGCGGCCGGGCACGCACAGCAGGCCTGCGGGCTTGTGCAGCACCAGGATGTCCGCGTCTTCATGCACTGCCTGCACGGGCAGTGCGCCGTCAACTGGCGCCATGGCCATGGATGAGCCGGTGCACGGTGGCCACGAGTTCTTCCACATCGTTGGGTTTGTGGATCAGCGCGCTGGCGCCCTCGGCCATGGCGGCCTGCTCGATCTCGGTGGTCACGTAGCCCGACGCCAGGGCCACCGGCAGGTCGGGGCGTATCTGGCGCGCCTCGCGCACCAGGTCCGTGCCGACGAAGCCGGGCATGTTGTAGTCGGTCACCAGCAGGTCGTAGCGCTGGGGGTCGGCGCGCAGCGCGGCACTAGCCTCGTGCGGGTCGGTGTAGCCGCTCACCTCGTAGCCGCGGCGACGCAGCAGGCGCTGCACCAGGAAGACCAGGGCCTGGTCGTCGTCCACATACATCACGTGGGGCTTGCGCTGGTCGATCGGTGCCGTGGCCTGCGGTGCGGGCGCTGGGGGCGGGACCAGCGCTGGTGCCGGCTCGGCGCTGTCGGGCGCGACCGGGAAGTACAGCGTGAAGCGGCTGCCGTGGCCCGGGATGCTGCTCACGTCCACCGCGCCTTCGTGCGTGCGCATCACGCCATGCACCACGGCCAGGCCCAGGCCCGTGCCCTGGCCCACCGGCTTGGTGGTGAAGAAGGGCTCGAAGATGCGCTGCAGCGTGGCCGCCTCGATGCCGGGCCCGCTGTCGCGCACCGCGAGGGCCACGTAGTGGCCTTCCGCCAGGCCCAGGCGCTCACTCAGGCGCTGGTCGGGCTGCACGGTGGCAGCCTCCACATGGATGCTGCCGCGCGCGCTGCCGATGGCATGGATGGCATTGGTGCACAGATTGAGCAGGGCCTGCTCGACCTGGGTGGCGTCGGCCAGCACCGGGGGCAGGTCCAGCTGCAGCTGCATGTGCAGCTCGATGGCCGGGGGCAGGGTCACGCGCAGCAGGCGCTCGGTATCGTGCACCACCTCCACCAGCGGCACGGCCGTGCGCTGCGGCGGCTCGTTGCGGCTGAAGGTCAGGATCTGGCGCACCAGGTCGCGCGCGCGGCGCCCGGCCTTGTCGATCTCGCACAGGCTCTCCAGGGCGGGCGATCCGGGCGCGCTGTCGGCCTTGGCCAGCTCCACGTTACCCAGGATGGCGCTGAGGATGTTGTTGAAGTCGTGCGCAATGCCGCCGGCCATGGTGCCCACGGCCTGCATCTTGTGCGATTCGCGCAGCTGCGCCTCCAGCTCGCTGCGGTGCGCCTCGGCCTTCTTGCGGCCGGTGAGGTCGCGCGCGAACACGGTGGTGGTCTCGCCCTCGGCATGGCGCTCGAACGAGACGCTGACCTCCACCGCAAGTTCCTTGCCGCTGGCCGTGAGCGCCGTCATCTCGCCCAGCATGGCCTGCGTGGTCAGCTGCGCGAACGACAGGCCCTGGGCCGCACCGGGCAGGAAGCGCTCGAGCGGGCTGCCCAGCGCATCGCTGGCGCTGCACTGGAACAATGCCGCCGCCGTGGGGTTGAACACGGTGATGCGCTGGTGCTGGTCCACGCAGATGATGGCGTCGAGCGCGGAGTTGATCACCGCCTCCAGCCGCTTCTCGCTGGCATACAGCTGCTGGTTGCGCTGCTGCAGGGCCTGGGCGCTGTGCTGCAGCGCGCGGCGCTCGGTGAGCAGCGGGCCCTGGTCGATCACCGCGCACAGGTACTGCGACACCGGCGGGCCGCCGCCGGCCTGCGGTGCCTCGATGTGGGCGATGTGCAGGTCGCCCTTGATGCGCAGTTCCTCGCCGATGTCGAAGACCACCTCGTTCACCTCGCTGCGCCCCAGGTTCTCGGCCTGCGCGAAGGCGTTGTGCACGCGGTCCACGTCGGCCGCGCTGACGAAGGGCATCAGGGCGCTGAGCGGGCGGTCGCGTTCGGTGGGCTGGAACGAGCGGTGCGCCATGGAGTTGGCCTGCACCACCATGTCGTGCTCGTCGATCACCATCAGCGCCAACGGCATGCTGGCGAACAGGGTCTCGAAACGCTCCGAGGCACTTTCGGCCACCGCCTGGCTGTAGCGCAGCACCTTGTTCTGGCTCTCCAGCTCGGCCTGGTAGGCGCGCAGCTCGGCCACCAGGCTCTCGGCGGGGCTGCCCGCAGCACCTGCCGTGCTTTCGGTGGCAGCGGCCGCAGCGTCTGCCGGTGCACCAAGCGCGGGCGAACGCCGGGACGGGTCCAGGAAAGACAGGTCCGGTTCACTCATGGACTAGGGGCGATCAACAAGGCAGAACCGCGCAATGGAGGAGGAAAACTAGTGTAAGCCTCCCCGGAGTCCCCAGACCGCGCATGGATGGGGCGATTGTTGACCGAATCCGAACAATCCTTTTCCCCGCAGGACCTTACCGAACGCTTGCGCGTTCCCTACAGTTCACCCATCGGCATTGCGATGCCGTCCATTCAACCAAGAAATTTCAGGAACACTGGCCATGACCACCGCCGAACACACCACCGTCGCCAACCCGCTGCTCGACAAGCTGCAGTGGCGCTATGCCGCCAAGAAGATGGATGCCACCAAGCGCGTGCCGGCCGACAAGGTCGAACGCATCCTGGAGGCCGCGCGCCTGGCGCCCACCTCCAGCGGCCTGCAGCCGTTCGAGATCATCGTCGTGACCGACCCCGCAGTGCGTGCCCGCATCCAGCCGATCGCCTGGAACCAGGCACAGATCACCGAGGGCTCGCACCTGCTGGTCTTCGCCGCCTGGGACAACTACACGGCCGAGCGCATCAACATGATGTTCGACCTGACCAACGAACAGCGCGGCTTCAAGAACGAAGGCTGGGAAAACTACCGCCAGATGCTGCTGGGCATGTACCCCCAGCGCGATGCCGAAGTGAACTTCCAGCACGCCGCCCGCCAGGCCTACATCGGCCTGAGCGCCGCGCTGATGGCCGCCGCGTTCGAGGGCGTGGACTCCACACCCATGGAAGGCTTCGACCCCAAGGCCCTGGACGAGATCCTGGACCTCAATGCCCGCGGCCTGCGCAGCGTTGCCATCCTGCCGCTGGGCTACCGCGCCAGCGAAGGCGACTGGCTGGTGAACCTCAAGAAGGTGCGCCGCCCGCGCGAACAGTTCGTCACCGAAGTGTGATGGAAAGGTCCGGCCGGCCCGCAAGGGCAGGCCGGACCCGGTTGCCTGACTCTCTCTCCTCCGCCGTCTGCAAGACGTTCCGCCCGCCACCCAGGTGCCGGGCGGTTTTTTTCGTTGCGGCGCAGGTTCAGCGCGCTGTGCTCGGTGCATCGCTGACCCGGCGCAGCGGCGTGAGCACGAAGGCCAGGGCGACCAGCACCACCAGCGCTCCGCCGCTGGCCGCAAACAGCTGGGGCAGGGTGATGCTCTTCATGAGCCAGCCCGTCACCGCTGCCGAGATGGGTGCCAGGCCCATGAAGATGAACATGAACAGGCCCATCGCCCGCCCGATCAGCGCCGGCGGCACGCGCTGCTGGATCCAGGTGAACACGCGCACCTGCATGAAGCCGCCCAGGAGGCCGATGGCCAGCATCAGCCCCGCCCCCTGCCAGACGGCGCTGACCATGCCCATGGGGATGAACAGGAGGCCGATGATGGCGTCGAAGACCAGGATGGTCAGCCCCAGGCTGCCCACCCGCAGGCGGGGGAACATGCCCGAGGCCACCATGCCCGCCAGCGTGCCCGCGCCGTGGGCACCCAGCATGGTGCCGAAGGCGGCGGCACCCAGCGCGGGCGTGCTGCTGGCCAGCACCGGCACGGCGATGTGGATGGGCCCCATGATGAACAGCGCAATGGCACTCCAGTAGAGAAAGCAGGTGCGCAGCTCGGCATCGCGCCAGAAGTGCACGAGGCCCTGTGCCACCGAGGCCAGCACGGCCTGCGGGGCTGCGGGGCTGGCCGCCGGCGTGGCTGCGGCCAGGGTGCGCACCTGGGCCAGCGTCCAGGCCGAAATGCCGAAGCTCAGCGCGTCGAGCGCGAAGGCGATGCCGATGCCCGTGGCGTTGGCCCGGGCCTCGGCCGTGCTGCTGCCGCCGTCACCGAACAGCGCGATCAGCAGGCCCGCGAGCAGCGGGCCGAGGAACATGGTGAGCTGGCGCAGGCCCAGGCTGATGCCATTGGCCGCCTGCAGCTGTGCGCGCGCCACCACGTGCGGCATCAGTGACGTGCCCGCCGGGATGCTGAAGGCCGTGGACAGGCCGATCGCCAGCGACAGCCCATACACCATCCACAGCGTGAGCGTGCCGGTGAGCACCAGGCCGCTGAGCAGCGCCAGCAGCACCAGGTTGATGAACTTGGTGAGCATCAGCACCTGTTTGGGGGAGTGGCGGTCCACCAGGGCGCCGCCGATCAGGATGAAGAGTGCGCGCGGCACGCTCATCAGGGCCAGCACGGTGCCCAGCACCAGCGTGTCGCCGGTCATCTGCAGCACCAGCCAGGGCAGGGCGATCAGGGTGAACTGGTCGCCCAGCATGGTCAGCGCGGAGCCGGCGGTCAGCCAGCGGAAGTTGGGGTCGCGCAACAACGCCGTGCGCGGGTCGGCCCTCGGCGGGGCCGGGTTGTCGTGGATGGATGGCATGGTCTTCCTTCGAGAAACAATGGGATGGGTTGGAATCGGTCGCAGGCAGGCGCTGGCCGCACCCGCTCCGTGCGTGGATGGGATGAGATGGGTGGGTTGCCCGGTCAGGCCGAGCGCGCTGGCGGTGCCTGGCGTCGCAGCGGCTGCGCCTGCCGTGCTGCATGCCGGGGTGCCAACAGCCGCAGCAGGCTGCTGGCGAGCGCCAGGCTCCACAGCAGCGCCGCCGCGTGCCCAGCGAGCGCCAGGGCTGTGGGCAGCCAGCGGCCTGGGCCCCCGGGGGCCAGCAAGGCGTCGGCCACCACGCCGGTGAACAGGAAAATGGCGAGCGCCAGCGCTTCAGGGTGCGTGAGTGCTTCGGCCAGGACGCAGGCCACCAGCAGGCAGGCCGTGCCCGCCAGCGCATACAGCGGCCACTGGCTTGCCGGGTGAAGAAGCAGTGCCCGCCAGCGAGCGGGTGTGGGGGTCGATGGGGGTGGCAGGGGGCTCATGGTGTCGGTCCGTTGGCTGCAGTTGGCAGCGTGTCGGGTCCGACTGTGGGGCCTCACGTTGCGTGAGGGTCAAGCCTTTTGGGGCACTTTTTTCGGCGATTTTTCCGCAGCCTGCGTGACAAAGGGTGCGGCCGCGGCAGGGAGCAGCAGCGCCGCCTTCAGGTAAGCGCACACAGGCGCACTCAGGGGTGAGCCCGCCTGCAGCAGGGGCTCCTGCTCGGACGCTGCGATCAGTTTCTCGCGCAGCGCGGGGTTGCCGCCCGTCAACTGGCCGAACAGCCGGTCCCAGCGCCGGGCGGCGGCGATGGCATCCGGGTGGTGCGTGGGCAGGCCCTGGGCCAGCAGTCGCTGCACCTGTACCTCCAGTTCGGCCCACTGCGCATGGGGCACGTGGCCCAGGCCGCGCAGGTCGTCGCGGGTCACGTACTTTTCGAGCAGGGCCATGCGCAGCTTGATCGCCGTCTCGACGAATTCGATCATGTCGCCCGGTGGCGCATGGTTGCGCCCCTGGGTGCTGGGCTCGGTGCGGAACATGTGGCCCCAGCGGTCCAGCAGGTCGATGTCGCCCCCCATCCAGTGCAGCATGAGCGCCATCCAGCGGTAGGCCAGGGCCTGGACTTCGGGGCTGTCGGGCGGCAGCTGGCGGTCCATGGCGCTGCGCACCAGGTCCTTGACCACCAGCCAGTCGGCCTCGATCAGGCTCCAACTGGTGAAGATCTGCTTGAGCTCGGCCGAGCTGAAGTACTTGCCGTAGGTGGTCATCAGCGCCAGCGCTTCGAGCCAGTTGCCCATGTCGGGCTCGGCGCCCGCCATCAGGCCATCGCGCAGCATGGCCAGGCGCGCGCGCAGCTCGGTCGCCTGGCTGATCTGCTGGTCCAGCGCGCGGATCTGCTGGCCAATGATGCGCTCGGGCGCCATGCCTTCGCCGGCCAGCAGCTCGCCGATGTCGCTGAGCGCCAGCCCCATCTGGCGCATGGTCTGTATGCCATGCAGCCGCTGCACGTCGGCCTGGCTGTACAGGCGGTAGCCGGCCTCGGAGCGGCCCGAGGGCGCGAGCAGCCCGATCTCGTCGTAGTGGTGCAGCGTGCGCACCGTGAGGCCGGTGCGCCGGGCCAGTTCACCGACTTTCAGCAGCATGGGCAAGGAATGGATGAGTGGCCCGCGCGCCGGTCGCTTCTTACTTGCCGACGGAAATCAGTTCGATCTCGAAGTTCAGCGTGGCGTTGGGCGGAATCACCCCGCCGGCACCGTTGGCGCCGTAGGCGATGGCGGGCGGGCAGGTCAGCTTGGCCTTGCCGCCGGGCTTCATGCGCTGCACGCCTTCGGTCCAGCAGGGGATCACGCGGTTGAGCGGGAACGACGTAGGCTCGCCGCGCTTGTAGGAGCTGTCGAACTCCTTGCCATCGAGGAACATGCCCTTGTAGTGCACCTTGACGGTGTCCGTGGCCTTGGGCGATTCGCCCGTGCCGTCCTTGAGCGATTCGTAGACCAGGCCGCTGGACGTGGTGACGGGCTTGGCCTGTTGTGCCATGGCGGCGGGGGCGATCACGAGGCTGGCGAGCAGCAGGCACAGGGTATTGCGCAAAGGGTTCTCCTTGTGAGGATGGAATATTTTGGACAGGCGCGATCTTAGTCGTGTTCTTGTGGGTGTTCGTTCGGTATTGTTGTCATGGTTGCTCCGTGCTTTTGCATGGTGCGGGAGCCGGGATGTGCGCCCGGCGGCGCAGTAACTTTCTCTTGGCCGCCAAGAGAAAGTCACCAAAGAGAAGGCGGCCCCCAGTCTGCGTCCCTGCGCTTCGCTACGGGCAACCTGCGATGCTCGGAACTGGGGTGGTGCCGATGAACTCGCTGCGTTCTTCGAACTCCGCTCAGACAGCATCGGCAAGCTAGAGCACGAAGTGCGTGTGTCCTTCGGCACACGCACCCACCCCAGCCCCTGCGCTTCTCGGCGCAGCCAGCAGGGGTGGGGGCGGGTACCGCACGGCTGCTGCCTTCGCAGCTGCGCCTGGGGTCGGGGACGCGCGCGGTGCGCGCTGCCGACGCGCTGAGCGCGATCGCCCCGCCCAGGCCGAGCGAAGCAATGGCCCGAGTGGAGCCCGCTCCCACCCCCTTCTGACCGTGCCGAGAAGCGCAGGGCCTGGGGTGAGCGCGTGCCGAAGGACACGCGCCTCGTCATCTGGCTCGCCGAAGCTGTTTGACCGGAGCTGCCTCGCAGAGGCAGCGCAGGGAGTTCTTCGGCGTCACCCCAGGACCGAGCATCGCAGGCTGCCCCCTCGCCCCCTGGCGAGGGGGACACGGGCAGCGGGGTCGCCTTCTCTTTGGTGACTTTCTCTTGGCGACTCAAGAGAAAGTTACTGCGCCGCCGGGCGCACATCCCGGCCTCCGCCCTCGACACAGGCAAGGAGGCAACTGAAGACCCCTGCCGCGCAAGATCAAGCGTAGTCGCTGACCGGAATGCAACTGCACGCCAGATTGCGATCCCCCCACACATTGTCCACCCGCCCCACAGGCGACCAGTATTTGGCACTGCGCAGAGCAGCCACAGGATAGGCCGCCGTCTCACGCGAGTACGGACGTGTCCACTCGCCGGTGAGCAGGCTCTCCGCCGTGTGCGGCGCGTTCTTGAGGGGATTGTTGTCCTGCGGCCAGGCGCCGGCTTCGATCTGGCGGATCTCCTCGCGGATGGCGATCATCGCGTCGATGAAGCGATCAATCTCGAACAGCGTCTCGCTTTCGGTGGGCTCCACCATCAGCGTGTTGGGCACAGGGAAGCTCAGCGTGGGCGCGTGAAACCCGTAGTCGATCAGGCGCTTGGCGACGTCTTCGGCCATCACGCCGCTGGTGTCCTTCAACTGGCGCAGGTCCAGGATGCACTCGTGCGCCACATGGCCGTTGGCGCTCGCGTACAGCGTGGGGTAGTGGTCCTTGAGGCGCGCACTGATGTAGTTGGCCGAGAGGATGGCGGTTTCGGTCGCGGCCTGCAGGCCTTCGGCGCCCATCATGCGGCAGTACATCCAGCTGATGGGCAGCACGGCGGCATTGCCCAGGGGGGCTGCCGATACGGCGCCCACGCCGCCGGGCACACCGGCCGTGGCATGGCCGGGCAGGTAGGGCACGAGGTCGGCCACCACGCACACGGGGCCCACGCCCGGGCCGCCACCGCCGTGGGGGATGCAGAAGGTCTTGTGCAGGTTCAGGTGGCTCACGTCGCCGCCGAACTCGCCGGGCGCGGCCACGCCCACCAGGGCGTTCATGTTGGCGCCGTCCACATAGACGCGGCCGCCGTGCTGGTGCACCAGGGCGCACAGCTCCTTGACCTGGGTCTCGAACACGCCGTGCGTGCTGGGGTAGGTGATCATCACGGCAGCCAGGTTGGCGCTGTGCTGCTCGCACTTGGCCTGCAGGTCCGCCATGTCCACGTTGCCGTTGGCGTCACAGGCGGTCACCACCACCTGCATGCCCACCATCTGCGCGCTGGCGGGGTTGGTGCCGTGCGCGCTGCTGGGGATCAGGCAGATGTTGCGGTGGCCATCACCCTGCGCTTCATGGTAGGCCTTGATGGCCAAGAGGCCCGCGTACTCGCCCTGCGAGCCTGCATTGGGCTGCAGGCTGATGCCGGCATAGCCCGTGGCCTGGCACAGCCAGGCGCGCAGCTGCTCGTCGAGCTCGCGGTAGCCTTCGAGCTGCTCGGCCGGGGCAAAAGGGTGCACCTGGGCGAACTCGGGCCAGGTGATGGGAATCATCTCGCTCGTGGCATTGAGCTTCATGGTGCAGCTGCCCAGCGGGATCATGCTGCGGTCCAGCGCCAGGTCCTTGTCGGACAGCTGGCGGATGTAGCGCAGCATGCCGGTCTCGCTGTGGTGGGTGTTGAACACCGGGTGCGTGAGGTAGGCGCTGGTACGGCGCAGCTCGGCCGGGATCAGCGGCTCCACGCCCTTCTCGAACGCGTCGAAGGTGGGCAGGGCCTGGCCGTCCTTGGCGAAGACCTGCCACAAGAGTGCGATGTCGGCACGCGTGGTGGTCTCGTCGAGCGAGATGCACAGGTAGTTCTCGAAGTACACACGCAGGTTGGCGCCCATCTTCACCGCGCGCGCTGCGATGGCGGCGGTAGCGCCATCGGTCTTGAGCGTGAGGGTGTCAAACGTGGCCTGTTCGCGCACGGGGGCACCCAGCTGTTCCAGCCCCTTGGCCAGGATGGCGGTGTAGCTGGCCACGCGCTGGGCGATGCGCTTCAAGCCCTCGGGGCCGTGGTACACGGCGTACATGCTGGCCACCACGGCCGGCAGCACCTGGGCGGTGCAGATGTTGGAGGTGGCCTTCTCGCGGCGGATGTGCTGCTCGCGCGTCTGCAGCGCCAGGCGGTAGGCGGGCTTGCCGTGCACGTCCACGCTCACGCCGACCAGGCGGCCGGGCAGGGAGCGCTTGAACTCATCGCGGCAGGCCATGTAGGCCGCGTGCGGGCCACCGGCACCCATGGGCATGCCAAAGCGCTGGGTGGTGCCGACCACGATGTCGGCGCCCCATTCACCGGGCGGGGTGATCAGGGTCAGGGCCAGCAGATCGGCGGCGGCGATGAAGGCGGCCTGCTTGGCGTGGGCTTTCTCCACGTCGGCACGCAGGTCGTCGATGCGGCCGCTGGTGGCGGGGTACTGGGCCAGCACGGCGAAATACTCGCCTTCCAAAGCGGTGTCCCACTCGGGGGCGGAGTTCGCCAGCACCACCTCGATGTTGAGCGGTTTGGCGCGGGTCTGGATGACTTCGATGGTCTGGGGGTGCGCGTCACCGGCGACGATGAAGCGGTTGCTCTTGCTCTTGACCGAGCGCTTGGCCAAGGTCATGGCCTCGGCTGCGGCCGTGGCCTCGTCGAGCATGGAGGCGTTGGCAATCGGCATGCCGGTCAGGTCGCAGACCATGGTCTGGAAGTTGACCAGGGCCTCCATGCGCCCCTGCGAGATCTCGGCCTGGTAGGGCGTGTAGGCCGTGTACCAGGCCGGGTTTTCGAGCACGTTGCGCAGGATCACGCCCGGCGTGTGCGTGCCGTAGTAGCCCTGGCCGATGAAGCTCCTGAGCACCTGGTTCTTGCTGGCCATGGCCCTGAGCTCTGCCAGGGCCGCCGCTTCCGTCACGGGCAGCGGCAGGTCCATGGCCGTGCTGCGCGCAATCGAGCGCGGCACGATGCTTTCGATGAGTGCGCGGCGCGAGGCCTCGCCGATCACCGACAGCATGTGTGCTTCGTCGGCCGCATCGATGCCGATATGGCGGGGCAGGAATTCGGTGGCGTTTTCGAGCGCGCCGAGCGGCAGGGCGGAGGGCATCAACATGGGGCAGGTCTCAGGCTTCTTCGGGGCAGGGGGCGTCGGCTTAGGAGTTCTTGGCGAATTCGGTGTAGTCGGTCTCGGACAGCAGCGCGTCCAACTGGCCGGCATCGCTGAGCTTGACCTTGAAGAACCAGCCTGCGTTCAGGGGGTCGGAGTTGGCCAGCGAGGGGTCGGCGCGCAGCGCTTCGTTGACCTCGACGATCTCGCCCGAGACGGGCATGTACACATCGGCCGCGGCCTTCACGGACTCGACCACACCGGCGACTTCGCCCTGGGCAAAGGTCTTGCCGACTTCGGGGAGGTCCACGAACACCACGTCACCCAGGGCGTCCTGGGCATGCACGGTGATGCCCACGACAGCGGCAGCCGTGTCGGCGGCGTTGATCCATTCGTGGTCTTTGGAGAATTTGACGGTCATGGGGAAAGCTCCTGTGGCTCTTGAAAAATGAAGGAATCTGCAATGTAAGCGGCATCGGCCCACGCAGGGGCCGTGCCAGGGCGGGCT
This sequence comes from Acidovorax sp., assembly GCF_034519795.1. Lineage (GTDB taxonomy): Bacteria > Pseudomonadota > Gammaproteobacteria > Burkholderiales > Burkholderiaceae_C > Acidovorax. The sequence continues at coordinate 103,483 of NZ_JAXHOB010000004.1, read as the reverse complement.
TCAGCCCCGGAAATAGTTGGCAGGGACGAAAGGCATGGCACGCACTTCCATCGGCACCGCCTTGCCGCGCACGATGGCGTTCACGCGGGTGCCGATGGCGGCAAACGCAGGCGTGACATAGCCCATGGCCACGGGTTCGTTGACGGTAGGGCCCAACAGGCCGCTGGTGACTTCGCCGATCTTCTGGCCATCAGGGCTCTGCAGTTCGGTGTGCTCGCGCACGGGCACGCGCTCCAGCGCCACCAGGCCCACGCGCTTGCGCGCCAGGCTGGCGGGGTTGTCGATCTGCGCCAGCACCTTGTCGGCACCGGGAAAGCCACCCGCGCGCGCACCGCCGGTGCGGCGCACCTTCTGGATAGCCCAGTTCAGCGCCGCCTCGGGCGGGGTGGTGGTGGTGTCGATGTCGTTGCCGTACAGGCACAGGCCGGCTTCCAGGCGCAGCGAGTTGCGCGCGCCCAGGCCGATGGGCTTGACCTCGGGCTGGGCCAGCAGCGCGCGCGCCAGGGTGTCGGCCTGGGCGGCGGGCACCGAGATCTCGAAGCCGTCCTCGCCTGTGTAGCCGCTGCGTGTCACGAAACAGTCGCAGCCGGCAATGGTGTAGCTGCCACCGGTCATGAAGACCAGCTTCTCGATGCCCGGGGCCAGGCGGGCCAGGGCGGTCACGGCCTGCGGGCCCTGCAGCGCCAGCAGGGCATGCTCGGGCATGGGTGCAACTTCGCAGCGCTGGCCGATGCGCGCCTGGATATGCGCGATGTCCTGCACCTTGCAGGCACCGTTGACGATCACGAACAGCGTGTCCTTGCCCTGGTTGAAGAACATCAGGTCGTCGATGATGGTGCCCTCGTCGGTCAGCAGCAGGCCGTAGCGCTGCTTGCCCACGGGCAGGTCGATCACGTCCACGGGCACCAGGGTTTCGAAGGCGGCGGCGGCATCCGGGCCGATGAGTTGGAGCTGGCCCATGTGCGACACGTCGAACAGGCCGGCGGCCTGGCGCGTGTGCAGGTGCTCGGCCATCAGGCCTGCGGGGTACTGCACGGGCATGGAGTAGCCGGCGAACGGCACCATGCGGGCGCCCAGCTCCAGGTGCAGGGCGTTCAGGGGCGTGGTGAGCAGGGGGGTGGTAGCGGGGGCAGGCATGGGGCGGACTCCGGGCAAATGGGGGCCGCGGCCTTCAACGAGGTCGCGGGATTTGCCCTGCTGTCCGCTTTACCTGAGAGATTCACCGCACCGCCCTGGCTGGCGGCTGCGGCTTGCTCCTTCGGTGGGTGGCCTGCGCGCTGCGTTGCATCGTGCGGCCACCTCTCTCCAGCAAGGGAACGCCTGCATCCCTGCAGGCGGTTGCCAGTCCTTTTGCCTGAGCGTTCGGGATGTCCCTGCGCCTTCGGCGGCCCCCTCGCCATTGCTGGGGAAGGCTCTCTCCTGACCCGGCGGATTCTACCTACTTTGAATACACCAGATCGCGCAAGGTAAGCGAAAGGCCCGGAATGTAGGTGATGAACATCAGGCACACCAGGATCACGCCGACGAAGGGCAGCAGGTGCTTGATGATCCGGTCCAGCGAGATGCGCGCCACCGTGCAGGCCGCAAACAGGTTCACGCCGAAGGGCGGGGTGATCATGCCCAGTGCCAGGTTCACCACCATGATGAGCCCGAAGTGCACGGGGTCCACGCCGAAGTGCATGGCCACAGGCGCCAGGATGGGGGCCAGCACGATGATGGCGGCACTGGTCTCGATGAACATGCCGATCACGAACAGGGCCGCGTTCACGCCCAGCAGGAACAGGGTGGGGGACTGCAGCACCGACTCCAGCCAGCGGCCGATCGCATCGGGCACCCCCGCGCGGGTGATCAGGAAGGCGAACAGCCCGGCGTTGGCGATGATGAACATGATCACCGCCGAGGAGATGGCCGACTTGCGCAGGATGGCGAACAGATCGTTGATGCGGATCTCGCGGTAGATCACCACACCCACGATGAGGGCGTAGAACACGGCCACGGCCGATGCCTCGGTGGGGGTGAACACGCCGCCATAGATGCCGCCCAGGATGATCACCGGCATCAGCAGCGCCCAGCCGGCCTGCAGCGTGGCCTTGCCGAAGGGCATGCGGCCTTCGCCATCGGTCTTGCCCCAGCCTTTCCACTTGCAGTACGCCCAGACGAAGAGCATCAGCGCACTGCTGATCAGCAGCCCGGGGCCAAACCCGGCGATGAACAGCTCGCCGATGGACACTTCGGCGCTCACGCCATAGAGGATCAAGGGAATGGACGGCGGAATGATCACGCCCAGTTCGGCACTGGTGGCCTGCAGCGCTGCGGCGTAGCTCGTGGGGTAGCCGTGCTTGATGAGGGCCGGGATCAGGATGGCGCCAATGGCGAAGGTGGTGGCCACCGAAGAGCCAGACACCGCCGCGAAGATCATGCAGGTGAGCACGCAGGTCATGGGCAGGCCGCCCTGCACGCCGCCCACGATGCTCTTGGCGAACTCGACCAGGCGGCGCGAGATGCCGCCGGTCTCCATCAGGTTGCCCGCCAGGATGAAGAAGGGAATGGCGGCCAGCGGAAACTTGTTGATCGAGGCGAACATCTCCTTGACGGAAATGAGCATGTTGGCGTTGGAGGCCTGGATGCCCAGGATGGACGCCAGGCCGATGGAAACCGCTACCGAGATGGTCAGTGCAAAGCACAGCACCATCGTTGAAATCATGACCAGGCTCATTGGGCCGTCTCCAGTTCCATGCGCAGGGGATCGATCAGGTTGCCGATGATGCCGACCACGCAGAACAGGCCGCCCACAGGCATGGCCAGGTAGGCCCAGAACATGGAGACCGACTCCAGGCCGGCCATGCTCTGCACACCACCGCGCACGGAATAGTCCCAACCCCACCAGATGATCACGCCGATCAGCGCCAGGGCGGCGAGCGACACCACCCAGTCGAGCACGCGCCGCATCTTCGGCGGGCTCCAGCGGTAGAGCACGTCCACGCTCACCATGGCGCCCTGGCGGAAGGCGGCGGGGATGGCCAGGAACACCATCCAGATCAGGCTGAAGCGGATCAGCACCTCGGTCCATTCGGCGGGCTGCTCCAGCACGAAGCGCATCACGATCTGGAACATGCCGAGCGAGGAGGCCAGCGCCAGCATGGCGCAGGCGGCCAGCATGGCGATGGAGGTCGTCCAGCGCTCAAAGGTCAAAAATGCATTTTTCATGGGGCAAGGCCGGCCACGCAAGCAAGAGAAAGGAGACAAAAGGCAAGAACCAAACGCCCGGTAGCTGGAGTGCTACGGGCGTTTGGTTCCGGGGGGGAAGCGCGGCGGATTACTTGACGTCGCGGATCTTGTCGAGCGCGGCCTTGCCGAACTGCTTTTCGAACTCGGCATTCACCGGCGCCAGGGTGGCGACGAACTTGGCCTTGTCCACGTTGTCGATCACCGTCATGCCCTTGGCGCGCAGGTCGGCCACGCCCTTGGCATCGTCTTCGTCCACGCGGGCGCGGTTGGCCTTGGTGCCTTCCTTGGCGGCGTCGAGGAAGGCCTGCTTGTCAGCGGCCGACAGCTTGTCGAACGAGGCCTTGTTCATCACGAAGATGCAGGGCGAGTAGACATGGCCCGTGAGCGTCAGGTGCTTTTGCACCTGGTCGAACTTGGCCGAGATGATCACCGGCAGGGGGTTCTCCTGGCCGTCCACGGTGCCTTGCTGCAGGGCTGTGAACACTTCGGGGAAGGCCATGGGCGTGGTGATGATGCCAAAGCCCTTGTAGGCGGCGATGTGCACGGGGTTCTCCATCGTGCGCATCTTCAGGCCCTTCAGGTCGCCCGGCTCCTTCACGTCGCGCTTGCTGTTGGTCATGTGGCGGAAACCGTTTTCCGCCCAGGCCAGGGCCTTGAAGCCCTTGGCGTCGAACTTGGTCAGCATCTCCTGGCCGATGGGGCCGTCGAGCACGGCGCGGGCGTGGGCCTTGTCGCGGAACAGGAAGGGCACATCCAGGATCTTGGTCTCGGGCACGAAATTGGGCACCGGGCCGGTGGAGCTGAACGCGAGCTCCTGCGTGCCCAGTTGCACGGCTTCGATCGACTCGCGCTCTCCGCCCAGGGCGCCGTTGTAGAAGGTCTGTACCTTGTAGCGGCCGCCCGTGCGCTTTTCGACTTCCTTGGCAAACGTGTCGATGGCCACGCCCTGGTGGGAGTTCTGGGCCGTGGAAATGCTGATGCGCATGGTGGTTTGCGCGGCAGCGGTGGCCACAAAGCCGAGCGCGAGGCTCAGGCCGACGACGAGTCTGGTCAGTTGCATGGTGTCTCCTGTTGATTTTTGGGCTGGCTGCCGGGGTGTTGTGTCCCCGCGCGAGCAATGGAGTATCCACTCCACGCCTGCGCCAAATTATGGCGGCGCAACATGCCCGGGGCATCGGGGTTTGTGCTGGTAAGCGTGCATATGAATGCCCTGTGGCCTGGCCGACGTCGCGAGGGCGACAGAAGGACGTGGATGCGCCCGGATCGTGGGATCGGGAGGACGTGTGGAGGCCATGCTGCTCCGGTGATGTTGCCAAGTGCCCCGGTCTGGCGGTAACCAGTCCGGGGCCCTGTCAGTTTGTGCGCTCCGGTAAGAGCGCCTTGATGTCCAAAGTATGCGCTGCGGAGCGCAGCAGTTCTTTCTGGATTTTGTGAAAAATTAGAGTTTTGCAGAAAAATTTGCTGCAGATGCCGTATTGCATGAATAATTGAATGCATGGACCGCCTCGACAGAAAAATTCTCGCTGTGCTGCAGGGTGATGCACGCGCCAGCCTGCAGGAAATCGGCCAGGCCGTGGGCCTGAGCCCCTCGCCGTGCTGGGGCCGCATCAAGAAGATGGAGGAGGCCGGTGTGATCCAGGGCTATACCGTGCGGCTCAATCCGCAGGCGCTGGGCCTGTCGGACACCGTGCTGGTGCAGGTCACGCTGGACAGCCATTCAGACAATACGCTCGAGAAGTTCGGCGAAACCCTGGCCAGCATCCCCGAGGTGATCGAGGCGCACCTGGTCTCGGGCGACTACGACTACCTGCTGCGTGTGGTGGTCAAGGACACGCGCGACTACGAGCGCTTGCTGCGCGAGAAGCTCTACAAGATCAAGGGCATCCGCCACAGCCGTTCGAGCTTCGTGCTGCGCACGCTCAAGAAGGCCGACCTGCCGCTGTTCGCTGAATAGGGTGCTGGCATGTTGGCTGCTCTGTCGCGGTAAAGCGGGCGCACAATCCGGGCGCCGCAAACCCACCAAAGCACCATGAACCTGCGTTTCGTCGAAGCCTTCTACTGGGTCGCCTCCCTGCGCAGCGTGACGCGCGCGGCCGAAAAGCTGTTCCTCACGCAGTCGGCCATGTCCAGCCGCGTGGCGGCACTGGAGGAAGAGCTGGGCGTGCTGCTGCTCGACCGCAGCGACAAGCGTTTCAAGCTCACGGTGGCGGGCACGCGCTTTCTCACCTACGCCAAGCGCATGCTCGAACTGCAGCGCCAGCTCAAGGCCGAGATGGGGTCGGGTGGGCCCATGGAGGTGTCCATCCGTCTCGGTGCCATCGAATCGGTGCTGCACTCCTGGCTCATCCCGTGGATCGAACAGCTGCGCAAGGACAACCCGCTGCTCGAGCTCGAACTCACGGTGGAGACCACCCCCGTGCTGCTCGACCAGATCCGCCGCGGCGCACTGGACACGGTGTTCGCCGCGCTGCCCGCCTCGGCCGAGGGCATTCGCACCCAGGCGCTCACGCCCATGGAAATGGTCTTCGTGGGCAACAGCGCGCTGCACCGCAAGCGGCGCTATGCGCTGGCGGATTTCGCGGAGACCGACATCCTGACCTTCCAGCGTGGCTCGCAGCCGCATGTGAGCCTGCTCGATGTGCTGCGCCAGGCGCAGGTGGAGCCGCGCTGCGTGCACACCATCTCCTCCATCTCGGCCATGGTGCAGCTGGTGCAGGGCGGCTTCGGCGTGGCCACGCTGCCGCGCCAGGCCGTGCAGCGGCTGCTGGCCTTCCCGGACCTGCGCCCGCTGGCCTGCGAGGCCGAGCTGCGGCCGCTGCCCATCCACCTGAGCTACCGCGAAGACCCGTCCTCGCCGGCCGTGGAAGGCGTGGTGCGCTCGGCGCTGGCCTTCGTCGAACTGCAGGCCGAGCGCCCCAAGGGCCGCGCCAGAAGCTGAAACCTGGCTGACGGAGTGTGCCGGGCGCTGCGCCTGTGCAGGCCTGTCGGGCTGCTGCGTGGCAGTTGGGCGCCCATTTGCGGGCGCCAGGCAGGCGCCTGGTTTTCGCTGCAGTCCGGCCATGCCAGTTGTTGGTGCAATCCAGCGACCGGATGGAAGTCCCCGTGCCTGTGCCACGCAGGCACGAGATGCCCTTGTCGCGCCCTTCCACCACCGCCGTGGAGCGCCGTTTTGCGCCGTATCCATGCATGTCCGCAAGGGCTCCACGGCACGTCTTTCGGATCCCTAGGGTTTTCACTTAGCACCAAGTTGGGTGAAGTGTGCTCCAGCGTAGTGCATCGAAAAAATCGATGACCTGAGAGAAATTTTTTGAATTTGCCAGTGGCGGTGGACCGCCAACACAATCCATCCATCGTCACGCATCTGACATTTCGCAACGCAAGGAAGCCACGGTGGACTCCACACACAACAACACGCCCGAGGTCTTTGGTTCAGCAGGCAGCAGCAACGCCGCGCACGTGCGCAGCGTGATCCGCCAGGGCCTGTGGACCTCGCACACCAGCGGCCTGGCCGACGGCCACGTGCAGGGCAACCTGGTCATCCTGCCCGAGGTGCAGGCCGGCGACTTCCTGCGCTTTTGCCAGCGCAACCCCAAGCCCTGCCCGGTGCTGGCGGTGAGCGAGCCCGGCCAGTTCTCGCTGCCTTCGCTGGGCCAGGGCATCGACATCCGCAGCGACGTGCCGCTGTACCGCGTCTGGCGCCATGGCGAGATGGCCGAGGAGGTGACGGACATTGCTGCATTCTGGCGCCCCGACCTCGTGACCTTCATCCTTGGCTGCTCGTTCTCGTTCGAGTCGGCGCTGATCGAGGCCGGCATCCGCCTGCGCCATGTCGACGAAGGCAAGAACGTGGCCATGTTCCGCACCAGCCTGCAGACCGAGCCGGCCGGCCCCTTCGGCGGCGCGATGGTGGTGACCATGCGACCCATGCCGGCGGCCGATGTGATACGCGCCGTGCAGGTGACCTCGCGCTTTCCCAATGTGCACGGCGCACCGGTGCACATCGGTGATCCCTCCCTGATCGGCATTGCCGATCTGGCCCGGCCCGACTACGGCGACGCCGTGGAACTGATGCCCGGCGAGATCCCCGTCTTCTGGGCCTGCGGCGTCACGCCGCAGTCCGCCATCCTGCACGCCCAGCCGGCGTTCTGCATCACCCACGCACCGGGCTGCATGCTGATCTCCGACCTTCTCAACCACCAGCTCGCCAGCTTTTAACCTCAAGGAGCCTCCACCATGAAACGCATCGCCATTGCCCTCGCTGCCATCACCGTCTGCGCCGCCAGTGCCCAGGCGCAAGTCAAATGGGACCTGCCCACGGGCTACAGCGCCAACACCTTCCAGACGGTCAACGTCCAGCAATTTGCCAAGGAGGTGGATGAGCTGACCGGTGGCAAGCTCAAGATCACGCTGCACCCCGGTGGCTCGCTCTACAAGGCCAACGAACTCAAGCGCGCCGTGCAGACCGGGCAGGTACCTTCGGCCGAGTTCATCCTTTCAGGCGCGGCCAACGAAAACCCCTTGTACGGGGTGGACTCGATCCCCTTCCTCACGAAGTCGTACGCCGAGTCCCTGAAGCTGTACCAGGTGGCCAAGCCTGCGCAGGAAAAGCTGCTGGCTTCGCAGGGCATGAAGCTGCTGTTCAGCGTGCCATGGCCTGGGCAGTCGCTGTACTCCACCAAGCCGGTGCAGAGCCCTGCCGATCTGGCCGGCACGAAGATGCGTTCCTTCAGTCCGGCAACAACGCGCATCGCGCAACTGCTCAAGGCCCAGCCGGTCACCATCCAGCTCACGGAACTCGGGCAGGCGCTGGCCACCAACACCGTGAACAACTTCCTGACTTCCTCGGCCAGCGGTGTCGAAAGCAAGCTCTATGAGCAGGTCAAGTACTTCTACCCCGTGGCGGCATGGCAGCCGCGCAATGCCACGGTGGTCAACCAGAAGGCCTTCGACAGCCTGGACAAGGCCACCCAGGACGCCGTGATGAAGGCCGCTGTCGCAGCCGAGAAGCGCGGTTGGGAAACCAGCGAGCGCCTGGACAAGGAGTTCCTCAAGGAACTGGGTGCCAAGGGCATGACCATCACCGAACCATCGGACGCGCTCAAGAAGGAGTTCGCCTCGATCGGCAGCACCATGGCCGAGGAGTGGATCAAGTCTGCCGGCCCTGAAGGCAAGGCCATCATCGACGCGTACCGCAAGTAAGCCAGGGCATCCGCCTGCCGCTGCCGCCGGAGGTTCCTCCGGGGCAGCCTCCAGGATGCCGGCGGGTACTGCCCGGCCATCCCCTTCGTCCCCCTTTCCTTCATTTGTCAGCGAACTCCGGGAGATCGCCATGGACAAGCTCGTCCGAAATTTGTACCGCCTGCTCACCGGCCTGTCCTGCGTGTCGATGGTGGCTGCATTCCTCATCGTCCTGCTGGGTGTGCTGTCGCGCCAAGTCTCGTTCATCGACGTACAGGGGCTCGATGCCTATGCCGGCTATGCGATTGCCGCGGCGCTGTTCTTCGCCCTGCCGGGCACCCTGCAGAACGGTGACCACATCCGCGTCACGCTGATGCTCGACCGGCTGCCGGCCCGTGGCCGGGCCTTCTTCGAATGGTTCTGCCTGATCGCGGCGCTGGCACTCACGGCCTACGTCGCCTGGTATGCCACCCGGTCCGTCTGGATCTCGTACGTTACGCACGACATCTCCCCTGCCGCAGACGCTTCACCGCTGTGGATCCCCCAGATCAGCATGGCGGTGGGCAGCATCGGCTTTGCCATCGCATTCGCCCACGCCCTCGTCCTGCGGGCCCGCGGCGAGAGCCTCATCGCAGCGTCCGAGGCCGCACGGTCCGAATAACAACCACCAAGGTAGAAAAATCATGGACGTCATCATTGCATTCGGACTGATCGTGGTGCTGTTCGCAGTGCTCGGATCAGGCCTGTGGATCGGGCTGTCGCTGCTGGCGGTGGCGCTGCTCGGCATGGAACTCTTCACCAGCCGCCCCGTGGGCGACAGCATGATGCTGACCATCTGGGGCTCGACCTCCAGCTGGACGCTGACCGCGTTGCCGCTCTTTCTCTGGATGGGCGAGATCCTGTTTCGCAGCAAGCTGTCCAGCGACATGTTCAAGGGGCTTGCTCCGTGGCTGGAGCGCCTGCCGGGCCGCCTGCTGCACGTGAACGTGGTCGGCTGCACCATCTTTGCCGCGATCTCCGGATCGTCCGCCGCCACCTGCGCCACCATCGGCAAGATGACGCTGCCCGAGCTCAAGAAGCGCGGCTATCCCGACGATATTTCCGTCGGTACCCTGGCCGGTGCGGGCACGCTGGGGCTGCTGATTCCGCCGTCGATCATCATGATCGTCTACGGTGTGGCCGCCAATGTCTCCATCTCCAAGCTCTTTCTCGCCGGCGTGATCCCCGGCCTGCTGCTGGGGGGGCTGTTCATGGGCTACATCGTCGTCTGGGGGCTGCTCAACAAGGACAAGGTCCCCGCCCCCGATGCTCCGATGGGCTTCTTCCAGATGGTGTACGCCTCGCGCCACCTGATTCCCGTGGTCTCCCTGATCGTCGTGGTTCTGGGCGCGATCTACAGCGGCATTGCCACGGCGACAGAAGCCGCAGCGCTGGGTGTCGGCGGAGCGCTGATACTGGCCAGTATCGAGGGCTCCCTGAGCTGGAAGCTGTTCAAGGAAGGTCTGGTGGCGGCATGCCGTGTGTACTGCATGATCGGTCTCATCCTGGCCGGCGCTGCCTTCCTCACGCTGGCGATGGGCTTCATCGGCCTGCCGCGGCACCTGGCGGAGTTCATCGGCTCGCTGCACCTGGCGCCGTTCTCGCTGATGCTGCTGCTGATCGTGTTCTTCATCGCGCTGGGTTGCTTCCTGGACGGCATCTCGATGGTCGTGCTGACCATTGCGGTGCTGCTGCCCACCGTGGAGGCCGCAGGCTTCGATCTGATCTGGTTCGGCATCTTCATCGTGCTGGTGGTCGAGATGGCCCAGATCACGCCGCCCGTCGGCTTCAACCTGTTCGTGATACAGGGCCTCACGCGGCGGGAAATCATGTGGATCGCCCGCACCGCACTGCCGCTGTTCGCGCTGATGATCGCGGCGGTCATGGCGACCTACTTCGCTCCGGGCATCGTCCTGTGGCTGCCCAACCGCATGTAGGTCGCGCAGCTTCATCCAGCCTAGCGCCTCACCCGTCCTCGTCACTGGAGCCGATCATGATGAAAGCAATCTTGCTGGCCGCGCTCGCCGCAGCCCCGGTGGCGCACGCCCAGACCCAGTGGAAGCTGGCCACCGGCTACCGCGCCGAGTCGTTCCACACGCGCAACGTGGTGCAGTTCGCACAGGACGTGGAGCGCGCTTCCTCGGGCGCCCTGCGCATCGAGGTGCACGCCAACAACACGCTGGCCAAGCTCGCCGACATTCCCCAGGCGGTGCAGGAGGGCAAGGCCCAGGCGGGTGAGACCATCATGACCAGCCTGGTCAAGGGCATGCCGATCGCCGGTGCCGACGCGATTCCCTTCGTGGTGCGCAGCTACGCCGACGCACGCCGCATGTGGGACCTGCAGCGCCCGCTGATCGAAGGGCACTTCGCACGCAAGGGGCTCAAGGCCTTGTATGCCGTGCCCTGGCCGCCGCAGGGGCTGTTCTCGATTGCGCCCGTGCGCTCGTCGGCCGATTTCAAGGGCACGCGCATGCGCACCTACAACCCGGCCACCGTGCGCATCGCCGAGATGCTGGGCGCCGCCACGGTGGACGTGCCCATGGTCGAGGTCAGCAAGGCCCTGTCCGCAGGCCAGCTCGACTCCATGATCACCTCGGCCCTCACCGGGGTCGAGAACCAGGTATGGGGACAGATCCGGCACTACTACGGCATCAACGCCTGGTTCCCCAAGAACATCGTTTTCGTGAACCTGCAGGCCTTCGAGGCGCTGCCGCCGGCGGTGCGCCAGGCGGTGACAAAGGCCGCCGGCGAGGCCGAGGCGCGTGGCTGGGCCATGAGCCAGGCCGTGGCCGACGAGTCGGTGGGCGAGCTGCAGCGCAAGGGCATCAAGGTGGACCGTGCCTCCGCCGAGCTCGACACCGAACTCAAGCGCCTGGGCGAGCGCTTCTCGCGCGAGTGGGTGCGCTCCGTGGGGGGCGAAGCCAACCAGATCTTCATCCCGTACTACACGCAGCGCTGAGCTTGCCCAACCCCGTTCCAGGAGAAGCACCATGCACACCCCCCAGCTTTCCGTCGAGACATACCTGCGGGCCAAGGATGGCAACCGCCCGCACCTGATCGCCCAGGCCTTTGCCGGCGGTGCGCTGCTGCAGATGGAGATGCGCCAGGGCGGCATGGTCTTCCCGCCCTCGGCCCAGGGCCGCGAGGCCATCGCCGAGACCCTGGTGCGCAATTTCAACCGCAGCTTCGAGAACGTCTACACCTTCTGCCTGGCCGATCCGCCAGCGCCGGACAGCGCAGACTTCCACTGCGACTGGCTCGTGGCCATGACCGAGAAGGACAGCCGCGCCGTGCGCGTGGGCTGCGGCCAGTACCACTGGCGCTTTGCGCCCGGCAACAGGCTGGCGCAGGAACTGCGCATCGTGATCGAGGCCATGCAGACCCTGCCACCCGCCGACATCCTGCCCGTGATGGCCTGGACCACGGCGCTCGGCGGGCCCTGGTGCCCACAGGCGCATGCCCTGGCCAGCGCGCCTCCCATCCCCGCTGTGCGCGAAATTCTGCAGCGCCTGGCGCCAGCCTGCGCAACCGCGGCCTGATTCCCGCCACTCCCATTTTTTCTTCTTCCATCGGAACCACCATGACCACCATGACACCCCACGTACAGATTCCCCGCTGGCAGTTCTGGATCGACCGGGGCGGCACCTTCACCGACATCGTCGGCAAGCGCCCCGACGGCACGCTGGTCACGCACAAGCTGCTGTCCGAGAACCCCGAGCAGTACAAGGATGCGGCCGTGGCCGGCATCCGCCATCTGTTGGGCCTGGCAACTGGCGATGCCGTGACGCCCGCCTTGGTTGAATGCGTGAAGATGGGCACCACGGTGGCCACCAACGCGCTGCTCGAGCGCAAGGGCGAGCCCACGCTGTTGGTCACGACGCGCGGCTTTCGCGATGCACTGCGCATCGCCTACCAGAATCGGCCGCGTCTGTTCGACCGCCACATCGTGCTGCCCGAGCTGCTCTACACCGAGGTGATCGAGGCGCGTGAGCGCATGGGCGCACACGGCAGTGTGCTGCAACTGCTCGATGAAGCCACCCTGCGCGGTGACCTGCTGGCGGCCTACGGTCGTGGCCTGCGCAGCGTGGCCATCGTCTTCATGCACGGATACCGCTACACGGAGCACGAGCAGGCGGCGCAGCGCATTGCCAGGGAGGTCGGCTTCACGCAGATCAGCACCTCGCACGAGACCAGCCCCATGATGAAGTTCGTGAGCCGGGGTGACACCACGGTGGTGGACGCCTACCTCTCGCCCATCCTGCGCCGCTACGTGGAGCAGGTGGCCAGCGAGATGCCCGGGGTCAAGCTGTTCTTCATGCAGTCCTCGGGCGGCCTGACCGATGCCAACACCTTCCAGGGCAAGGACGCCATCCTGTCCGGCCCGGCCGGCGGCATCGTGGGCATGGCGCGCACGGCCGGCCTGGCCGGGCAGGAGCGCGTGATCGGCTTTGACATGGGGGGCACCTCCACCGACGTGAGCCACTATGCGGGAGCCTTCGAGCGCGAGTTCGAGACCCACGTGGCCGGCGTGCGCATGCGCGCTCCCATGATGAGCATCCACACCGTGGCCGCTGGCGGTGGCTCGGTGCTGAGCTATGACGGCGCGCGCTTTCGCGTCGGCCCCGAAAGCGCGGGCGCCAACCCCGGCCCGGTGAGCTACCGCCGCGGCGGCCCGCTGGCCGTGACCGATGCCAACGTGATGGTCGGCAAGGTGCAGCCGGGCTACTTCCCCAGCGTGTTCGGCCCGGCGGCCAACGAGACGCTGGACGCGCAGGCGGTGCGCGCACGCTTCGCGGAACTGGCGGTGCAGACCCAGCGCCAGCCCGAGGAAGTCGCCGAGGGCTTCATCCAGATCGCCGTGCAGCAGATGGCCAACGCGATCAAGAAGATCTCGGTGGCGCGCGGCTACGACGTGACGCGCTACACCCTGCAATGCTTTGGCGGCGCCGGCGGCCAGCATGCCTGCCTGGTGGCCGATGCCCTGGGCATGACGCGTGTGTTCGTACACCCGCTGGCCGGTGTGCTCAGCGCCTACGGCATGGGCCTGGCCGACCAGACCGTGATCCGCGAGCAGGCGGTGGAACTGCCGCTGGCCGAGGTCTCGCTGCCGCTGATCGCCGAGCGGCTGGATGTATTGGGTACCGCTGCCCAGGCCGAGCTGGAACGCCAGCAGGTCAGCAACCACCCGGTGCAGGTGCGCTACAACGTGCATGTGCGCTACGAGGGCACCGATTCAGCCCTCGTCGTGCCGTTCGGCGACATGCCAGCTGTGCAGGCGGCCTTTGAGGCCGCGTATCGCCAGCGCTTCGCCTTCCTGATGGTGGGCAAGTCGCTGGTGGTCGAGGCCGTGTCGGTCGAGGCTGTGATCGCCGGTGATGCGCCGGCCGAGCCGCGCCTGCCCCTGCATGCCGAGCGCGTGCACCCCCGGCGCGAGACGGTGCGCATGTACTCGGGCAGCCAGTGGCACGACGCCGCCCTGGTGGTGCGCGAGGACCTGCAACCTGGCGACACGATCCCCGGCCCGGCCATCATCGCCGAGAAGAACACCACCACCGTGGTGGAGCCCGGCTGGCTGGCGCGCCTGACCGACCTGGACCATCTGGTGCTCGACCGCGTGACGGCGCGCAGCGTGCAGTACGCGGCCGGGACCACGGTGGACCCGGTGCTGCTGGAGGTGTTCAACAACCTGTTCATGAACATCGCCGAGCAGATGGGTCTGCAGTTGCAGAACACGGCCTATTCAGTGAACATCAAGGAGCGCCTGGACTTCAGCTGTGCGCTGTTCGACGCCACCGGCAACCTGATCGCCAATGCCCCGCACATGCCGGTGCACCTCGGCTCCATGGGCGAGAGCATCAAGACCGTGATCCGCGAGAACACCGGCAGCATGCAGCCGGGCGACGTGTACATGCTCAACGACCCCTACCACGGCGGTACCCACCTGCCGGACGTCACCGTCATCACGCCGGTGTACGTGGCGGGCGGCAAGGAGCCCACCTTCTATGTCGGCTCGCGCGGCCACCACGCCGACATCGGTGGCACCACGCCGGGGTCGATGCCCCCGTTCTCCACGCGCATCGAGGAAGAGGGCGTGCAGATCAACAACGTGAAGCTGGTGGCGCAGGGCGTCTTGCAGGAAGAGTCCGTGCGCCACCTGCTGGCCACCGGCGGCGGCACCACGCCGTACCCGAGCCGCAACCCGCACCAGAACCTGGCCGACCTGCGCGCGCAGATCGCGGCCAATGAAAAGGGCGTGCAGGAACTCTCCAAGATGGTGGACCAGTTCGGCCTCGATGTCGTGCAGGCCTACATGCGCCATGTGCAGGACAACGCCGAGGAGTCGGTGCGCCGCGTGATCACGCACCTCAAGGACGGTCAGTTCACGCTGCCGCTGGACAATGGTGCGCAGATCAGCGTCTCGGTCAAGGTCAACGTGGCCGAGCGCAGCGCGGTGATCGACTTTGCCGGCACCAGCGCGCAGCAGGTCAACAACTTCAATGCCCCGCGCGCGGTGTGCATGGCGGCCGTGCTGTACGTCTTTCGCACCCTGGTGGACGACGACATCCCGCTCAACGCTGGTTGCTTGAAGCCCCTGCAGGTCATCATCCCCCAGGGCTCCATGCTCAACCCCAATCCGCCGGCCTCGGTGGTGGCGGGCAATGTGGAGACTTCGACCTGCATCACCAACGCCTTGTTCGGAGCGCTCGGCGTCATGGCGGGCAGCCAGCCGACGATGAACAACTTCACCTTCGGCAATGCGCAGTACCAGTACTACGAGACCATCGCGGGCGGCAGTGGTGCGGGCGCGGTGCTCGATGGGCAGGGCCGGGTGGTGCGCGGCTTTGCAGGCACGAGCGTGGTGCAGACGCACATGACCAACTCGCGCCTGACCGACCCCGAGATCCTGGAGTTCCGCTTCCCCGTGGTGCTCGACAGCTACGAGATCCGCGCGGGATCGGGCGGCCGGGGGCGCTGGAGCGGCGGCAATGGCGGCGTGCGCCGCGTGCGCTTTCTGGAGCAGATGACGGCCAGCATCCTGTCCAACGGGCGCGTGAAGCCGGCCTTCGGCATGGCCGGCGGGCAGGCCGGGCTCACCGGGCTCAACCGCGTGCTGCGCGCCAACGGGCAGGTGGAAGACCTGGCGCACATCGGCGCTGCGCTCATGGAGCCGGGTGACGTGTTCGAGATTTCCACGCCGGGCGGCGGCGGCTTCGGCGAGTGCGCGATTGCAGACTGACACCGCCTGACGCCCGCGTTGCGGCCCCCGGGTTGTGGCACAGGGCTTGCAATGCAAGGGCATGCCGCCCCGTCGCGCGATGGGGCGGATGACACCCAACACCACGGAGAATGCCATGAACTACCTTCCCGCAACGGCCAGTGCCACCCGCACCCCGGCCGTCACGGCCTCCCATGCCGCTGCGCTGCCTACCCTGCCCCAGGGCAGCCCGGACGGGCGATCTTCCCTTGCTGCGGCATCTGCGCGCGGCAAGCGCACGCTGAGCGTGGGCCAGAAGCTGGCGGCCGCCTTCGGCATCCTGGGGTGCGCGGTGGCGCTTCTCGGTTCCACCACCTGGCTCACCGGCCAGGGCACGACGCGCCAGGCCACCTTGCTCACGGCGGAACAGTTGCCCATCGAGCGCGCGGTGCGCGAGTGGAAGACCCAGTCGGTGCACATCGGCCAGATCGCGCTGCGCGCCACGGGATCGAGCGATGTGTTTCCCCTGGTGGCCGAGATGCGCACGCAGCTGGCGGCCGAGGAGGGCATGCGCAAGCGCATCGACGCGGCGCTGGCCACCTCGGCTGCGGCGGCGAGCACGGTGCCCGCGTGGAAGCAGACCCAGGCGCAGCGCCAGCAGTATGCGGCCCTGCGCGACACCCTGGTGCAGAACGCACTGGAGTCCAAGGTCATCAGCCAGAAGGAGCTGCAGGTGCACGCCGCGGCGCTGGCGCAGTACCTGAAAGCCATCGACCAACTGCTGGCCGAGTCCGAGAAATCCTCGGTCGCAGCGGCCGATGCAATGATCGCCGGCGCCTCGCGCGCCCAGTGGGTCAGCGCGCTGGCGGTGGCCTTCGTGGTGGGGCTGTCGGCGCTGTTCGGCTGGCTGCTGCGCCGCTCCATCGTGCTGCCGCTGCGCCAGGCCTCGGACGCCGCAGCCCTGGTGGCGCAGGGCGACCTCACGGTGCGCATGGCCACGGACCGCACCGACGAGATCGGCGAGTTGCTCACGGCACTCAACAAGATGGTCGAGTCGCTGCACTATGTGGTGACCGAGGTGCGCGACTCGGGCGAGTCCATCCACGTCGCCAGCTCCGAAGTGGCGGCCGGCAACACCGACCTGAGCGCGCGCACCGAGCACGCCGCCAGCAGCCTGCAGCAGACGGCCGCCAGCATTGCGCAACTGGCGCAGACCGTGGCCGCCAATGCCGACAGCACCCGCCAGGCCAACACCCTGGCCCACACTGCCGCCCAGGTGGCGAAGAAGGGCGGCGACGTGGTCGGCGAGGTGGTCAAGACCATGGACGAGATCAACGCCAGCAGCAAGAAGATCGCCGACATCGTGGGCATCATCGACTCCATTGCCTTCCAGACCAACATCCTCGCGCTCAATGCCGCCGTCGAGGCAGCGCGGGCGGGCGAGCAGGGCCGGGGCTTTGCCGTAGTGGCCAGCGAGGTGCGCAACCTCGCGGGCCGCAGCGCCAACGCCGCCAAGGAGATCAAGGCCCTGATCGCCACCAGCGTGGACAAGGTGAGCGATGGCGCGCGCCTGGTGGTCACGGCGGGCTCGACCATGCAGGACATCGTCACCAGCGTGCAGCAGGTCACCACGCTGATGTCCGAGATCAACGCCGCCAGCAGCGAGCAGAGCAGCCAGATCGGCCAGGTCAGCCAGGCCGTGGACCAGCTCGACCACATGACGCAGCAGAACGCGGCGCTGGTGGAAGAAGGCGCCGCGGCGGCCCAGAGCCTCCAGGACCAGGCCAACCGGCTGGCGGGGGCGATGGGGCAATTCCATCTGACGGCCGGCGGGGCGGGCGCTTGAAGACCCTCCGCACAAATTCCTGCGGCCGTTGGCAGCGCGGCCTTTGGCGGTCCGCTGCGTTGCTTCTCCTGCCCATAGCCCTGCCATTGGCTGCAAGAAGACGCCTTGCGGCCCATCCCGGTCCGCATGGCCACCGATCCGCGAGGTTGATGCAGAGGGTCCTTGGCGGGGGATAATGGCGGCCCAGACTCCGTTGAAAACCCATGACCGCTGCACCTGCTCCTGCCCCCCTGACCTATGACCAGACGGGCGTCAACTACGAATTGATCGACCCGTTGAAGGTTGCGGCACAGCGCGCAGCGGCCCAGACCGGGGCGCACATGGCCAGCCATGGTTTCAGCGAAGTGGCTGCTTCGCGCGGGGAGTCGGCCTATGTGGTCGATGTCGGTCCCATGTACCTCGCCAGCATCGTCGAGTGCCTGGGCACCAAGGCCCTGCTGGCCGACGACATGGCCCGGCTCACGGGCAAGAGCTACTACGACGGCATTGCCCAGGACACGATTGCCATGGCGGTCAACGACCTGATCACCGTGGGGGCGACCCCCCTGGTCGTGCAGGCCTACTGGGCGGCGGGGGGCTCGGACTGGTTCGGCGACGCAGAGCGCTCGCAGGCGCTCGTTGCCGGCTGGAAGCGTGCCTGCGACACCTGCAAGGTGGCCTGGGGCGGTGGCGAAACCCCGGCCCTCGCCGGGGTGGTGGCCGATGGCCGGGTGGACCTGGCGGCGTCGTGCACCGGCATCATCAGCCCCAAGGCGCGGCTGTCGGTCGGCGACCAACTGGGTGCGGGCGATGCCATCGTGCTGCTGGCCTCCAGCGGCATCCATGCCAACGGCGTGTCGCTGGCCCGCAAACTGGCCGAGCGGCTGCCGCAGGGTTACCTCACGGACATCGGCAACGGGCAGACCTTCGGCGAAGCGCTGCTGGCGCCCACCGTGCTGTATTCGCCGGTGACGGAAGCCCTGGCGGCCGATGGCATCTACCCCCACTACTGCGCCAACATCACCGGCCACGGATGGCGCAAGCTGCTGCGCCACCCCAAGCCGCTGACCTACCGCATCCAGCAGGTGCCGCCGGTGAGCCCGGTGCTGGCGTTCATGCAGAAGGAATGCCAGCTCGACGACCATGAAGCCTATGGCACGCTGAACATGGGCGCCGGCTTCGCGCTGTTCGTGGCGGCCAAGGATGCGCCGCGCGTGGTGGAGCTGGCGCAAGGCCTGGGCATTCCGGCGCTGATCGCGGGGGCTGTGGAAGAGGGGCCCAAGCAGGTCGTGATCGAGCCGATCAAGGTCGTGTACGGCGCGGACGAGCTGCAGCTTCGCTGACCCTCTGCCCCAGGGGCAGCAAGGAAAAGGGCCTGCAATGCCGGCCCTTTGTCGTTGTCACATGCCCGAGTAGTTCGGGCCGCCGCCGCCCTCGGGCGTCACCCAGACGATGTTTTGCGTCGGGTCCTTGATGTCGCAGGTCTTGCAGTGCACGCAGTTCTGCGCGTTGATCTGCAGGCGCTGGGCGTCGCCGCCCTTGGCCACGTCGGGCACGAACTCGTAGACACCGGCCGGGCAGTAGCGGGCCTCGGGGCCGGCGTACTTGGCCAGGTTGATGTTGACCGGCACGCTCGCGTCCTTGAGCGTCAGGTGCGCTGGCTGGTTCTCGGCGTGGTTGGTGTTGCTGATGAACACGCTCGAGAGCCGGTCGAAGGTCAGCTTGCCATCGGGCTTGGGGTAGATGATGGGCTTGCACTCGGACGCGGGTTTGAGGTGCACGTGGTCGGGCTTGTCGCGGTGCAGCGTCCAGGGGATGTTGCCCTTGAGCACGAACTGCTCCAGGCCGTTCATGATGGTGGCGGTGACCAGGCCCTTCTTGAACCAGTTCTTGAAGTTGCGGTCCTTGTTGAGCTCGGTGTGCAGCCAGCTCTTCTCGAAGGCCTCGGGGTAGGCGCTCAGTTCATCGTGCTGGCGCCCGGCCACCACGGCGTCGTAGGCGGCTTCGGCGGCCAGCATGCCGGACTTGATGGCGGCGTGGCTGCCCTTGATGCGGCCCACGTTGAGGTAGCCTGCGTCGCAGCCGATCAGCGCGCCACCGGGGAAGATGGTCTTGGGCAGGCTCAGCAGGCCGCCGGCCGTGATGGCGCGCGCGCCGTAGCTGATGCGCTTGGCCGGCTTGATGCCCTTGGACTCGTCGCCCTCCAGGTACCAGCGGATGTTGGCGTGCGTCTTCCAGCGCTGGAATTCCTCGAACGGGCTGAGGTAGGGGTTGGAGTAGCCCAGGCCGGTGATGAAGCCCAGCGTGACCTTGTTGTCGTCCAGGTGGTACAGGAAGGCGCCACCGTAGGTGTCGTTCTCCATGGGCCAGCCGGCGGTGTGCATCACGAAGCCGGGCTGGTGGCGCGCCGGGTCGATTTCCCACAGCTCCTTGATGCCGATGGCATAGCTTTGCGGGTCGGAATGCGCGTCGAGCTTGAAGCGCGAGATCAGCTGCTTGCCCAGGTGGCCGCGCGAGCCCTCGGCGAAGATGGTGTACTTGGCATGCAGTTCCATCCCGAGCTGGAAGTCGGCCGTGGGCTCGCCTTCCTTGCCGATGCCCATGTTGCCGGTGGCCACGCCCTTGACGGAGCCGTTGTCGTTGTAGAGCACTTCGGCGGCCGGGAAGCCCGGGAAGATCTCCACGCCCAGGGCTTCGGCCTGCTCGCCCAGCCACTTGACCACGTTGCCCAGGCGCACCACGTAGTTTCCGTGGTTCTGGAAGTTGTGCGGCAGGAATACGTTGGGCACGCGAAAGGCCGACTTCTCGCCCAGGAACATCATCGCATCGTCGGTCACAGGCTGGTTCAGCGGGGCGCCCTTGGCCTTCCAGTCGGGGATCAGCTCGGTCAGGGCCTTGGGGTCCATGATGGCGCCCGAGAGGATGTGCGCGCCGGGTTCGGAGCCTTTTTCGAGCACCACGACGGAGATGTCCTTGCCATGGGTGGCTGCCATCTGCTTGAGTCGGATGGCGGTGGCCAGGCCGCCGGGGCCGCCGCCCACGACGACCACGTCGTATTCCATTGCTTCACGGGGACCATACTGGGCGAGGATTTCTTCGTTCGTCATGGGTTTCTCGTCGGGCGTTTGATATCGTGTGGATTGTCTTCGGACAGGACCCTGGTTCCTGTCTGCCTGGAGACTGATTGTATTCATGGATTTCGGACAATCGAACGACCGTTCTTTTTTCTGCAGTGGAGGCTCTCTAAATGGCATACAGCATCGATCTATCCGGCCGCGTGGCGTTCATCACCGGAGCGTCCAGCGGGCTGGGCGCCCAGTTCGCCAAGACCCTGGCCAGGGCGGGCGCCGGGGTGGTGCTGGCCAGCCGCCGCGTCGAAAAGCTCAAGGAGCTGCGCGCCCGCATCGAAGGCGAGGGCGGCGACGCCCATGTCATCGAACTGGACGTGACCGACCATGCCTCCATCAAGTCCGCCGTGGCCCATGCCGAGACCGAGATGGGCTCCATCGACATCCTGGTCAACAACTCGGGCGTGAGCACCACGCAGCGCCTGCAGGACGTGACCCCTGACGACTACGACTTCATCTTCGACACCAACGTCAAGGGCGCCTTCTTCGTCGCACAGGAGGTGGGCAAGCGCATGCTGGCGCGCTCGCGCGGGGCGGCGCCGGGCAGCTTCACGGGCGGGCGCATCATCAACATCGCTTCCATGGCCGGGCTCAAGGTGCTGCCGCAGATCGGTGCCTACTGCATGAGCAAGGCCGCCGTGGTGCAGATGACGAAGGCCATGGCCATGGAATGGGGCCGCTTCGGCATCAACACCAATGCCATCTGCCCGGGCTACATCGACACCGAGATCAACCACCGCCACTGGCAGACCGAGCAGGGCAAAAAGCTCATCGAGATGCTGCCGCGCAAGCGCGTGGGCAGCCCCGAGGACCTCGATGCGCTGATCATCATGCTGGCCAGCGACCAGAGCCATTTCATCAACGGCGCCGTGATCGCGGCAGACGATGGCTTTGCGGTATAGGCCACGCCGTCGGGCCCGATGCTGACCGGAATCCTGGCCGGGCTCGCCGCAGGCGCGCTCTGGGGGCTGGTGTTCGTGGCACCCTACATGGCGGGCACGTTTGCCTCGGTGGACCTGACGGCGGGTCGCTTCGTGGCCTACGGTGCGGTGGCCGTGGGCATGCTGCTGTGGGGCCTCAAGGGCCAGCCGCGCCGGCCCACCCTTGCCCAGGCCTGGGCGGCACTGTGGCTGTCCGTGCTCGGCTTCACGGGCTACTACCTGCTGCTGGTCTGGGCGATCCGCGATGCGGGGGCCGAGATGCCGGCGCTGATCATCGGCACCATTCCGGTCTGGGTCATGCTGCTGGGCAAGCCCCAGGGCCTGCGCTGGGCCGCACTGGTGCCCGGGCTGGTGCTCACCGTGGCCGGACTCGCGCTGATGGCCGAGGTGCCGCACGGGGATGCAGCGGCACCCGGCGCCGGCAGCTACTGGCGCGGCATTGCCATCGCGCTGGTGGCATTGGTGTTCTGGACGGCTTTCGCCATCCTCAACGCGGCGTGGCTCAAGCGCCACCCCGAGGTGCGCGCCACCGACTGGGCCAACTGGCTGGGTGTGGCCACGGGACTGGGCGGCCTGCTGCTGTGGCTGGTGGGCGGCTCCAGCCTGCCCGCCCTGGCGGTGCAACCGGGGTTCGGGGTCTTCGTGGCCGTGTGCCTGGCGCTCGGTTTTGGTTCGAGCTGGCTGGCCACCATTTTGTGGAACATCGCCAGCCAGCGCCTGTCCGCCAGCCTGTGCGGGCAGCTCATCGTGAGCGAGACCCTGTTCGCTCTCGTATATTCGTTCGCGTGGGAGGGGCGCTGGCCCTCGCCCGCGCAGTGGGCGGCCGTGGGGCTGTTCACTTTGGGCATCCTCGCTTCCATCAAGGCACACCGATGAAGATTGAAATCCCCGACAAGAAAAAACTGGTGCACGAGATGCGCTTTCCCGTGCGCTGGGGCGACATGGACGCCATGGGCCACGTGAACAACACCGTGTATTTCCGCTACCTGGAAACAGCGCGCATCGACTGGCTGGTGTCGGTGGGCTGCAACCCTGACCCTGCAGGGCAGGGCCCGGTCATCGTCAATGCGTTCTGCAACTTCTACCAGCAGCTCGAGTACCCGGCCGAGGTGCTGCTCAAGCTCTATGTGAGCGACCCCGGCCGCACCACCTTCGAGACCTGGGGCACCATGGAGCGGGTGGACCGGCCGGGCGTGGTTTATGCCGCAGGCGGTGCCACCACGATCTGGGTCGACTTCCCGCAGAAGAAGGCCGTGGCCCTGCCGGACTGGATGCTGGCCATCGTTCAGGACTGATTTTGCGGCGCTTGACACCTCTGGGCGAATCGGACTAAATGGCCCGATCACAGGGGTCGGGCGGCTGATGGAGGCCGCACGGGTTCATTGAAGAAATGGGGGAAGGCTGGCGACATTCTGGCCACGCCGCTTTTCCCGGTCACGAGGGGTTTCGGCCATGGCCACAGAGAGCAGTCCCGCGCGCAATAATGGTGCGCAACCTGGCGCCTGGCTGCCTGGCTGGGCGGTGCCATTGGCCTTTGCGGCCTTTGTGGCGGGCGCCATTGCGCTGGGGTTTGCCCTGCATTTCCAGGGCAAGCGGGCGGCCGAACGGACCGCATCCGAGACCTTGCGGGTCATTTCCGAACTGTCGGCCCACTCCCTGGACACCTGGCTCACCGAACGCTCGGGCGATGCCGAGGCCATCGGCTCCAATCCCCTGCTGGTCAAGGCGCTCGACCACTGGTGGCAGGGCGACGTGCAGCGCGCCGAGTACACCCCCTTCATCCAACAGCATCTTGAAGGCATACGGCGCGTCTACGGTTACCGAAGCATTGCGGTCGTGGATGTCGGCACCGACAAGGCGGTTTTCAGCAGCGGAGCGGCACTGGACGCGCAGCAGCTGGGTCGCGTGGTGCAGGCGGGAACAGGCGCGTACCCGCGATGGATCGAACTGCCTGCGGGGAGTGGTGCAGGGCTGCGCCTGGCCCTGGCGCGCAGCATTGCCGACAGCACCCGGGGAACAGGCCATGTGCTCTATATCGAAATGGACCTCCAGTGGCTGGTGGACACACTGGACAAGGCCAAACTGCCGAACTGGGGTGGCGAGACCATTCTGGTGCACCGCGATGCACGGGGCCTGCAGATCCTGGCACCGGCCAGCGGGCCCGGGCTGCAGCCTCTTCAGGGGCCCGGGTCCGTGGTGGAGTTCCTGCTGACAGAGCCCGGTGTTTCCATGGTGCAGGGGCCCGACCGCCATGGCGTGGCAGTGATGGCGCGGCGCGAGAACACCCTGCTGCCGTCGTGGATGGTGCTCAGTCTGCTGCCTGAAAAGGCGGTGTATGCAGCGGTGCACGACCGCAGCAATCTCCTGGTCCTCGGGGTCGCGGTGCTCATCCTCTTCGGCTCGCTGCTCTACGCCGCCTGGCGCCGCGGCGACCGCCACCGCCACGCCGCGCGCGAGGCCGGGCTGCGCCGGCATTACGAGCACGTGATGCGTGACTCCACCGACATCTTCTTTCTGACCGACAACGACGGCACCATCCTCGACGTGAGCCAGGCGACGGTCGACGTGTATGGCTACCCGCGCGAGCAGCTCATCGGCATGAACGCCCAGCGCCTTCGGCCGCCGGACCAGGCCGCGCAGCAGGCCGCCATCCTGGAGGCCATGCAGCCTGGCGAGTCGCGCCACGTTCGCATCCCCCGGCTGCGCGCCGATGGCAGCACCTTCCTGCTGGAAGGCACCGTCGGCTGCTTCGAGTCGGAGGGCCGGCGCTACTATGTGGGCATAGGCCGTGACATCACGCGCCAGACCGAGGTGGAAACGCAGCTGCGCGTGGCCGCGAGCTTCTTCAACCGCTCCGCAGCTGCCATCGTGGTCGGCGATCGTGACAAGCGCGTCGTCTCGGTCAATCCCCACCTCACGAAGATCACGGGCTATACGCTCGAAGACCTGCGGGGGCAGCCCACGGTGATCCTCAATGCGGGGCTCGATCCTGCAGGGGTCGAGCGTGCGCGCGCCATCCTCAAGGCCGAGGATTTCTGGGAGGGCGAGATGAACATCCGCCGAAAGGACGGTACGGTCTTCCCGGCGCGCCTGCTGGTCTGTGCGCACCGCGGTGCCGACGGCCAGGTGGAGCAGCACGTGGACCTGTTCACGGACCTGACGCGCCTCAAGCAGGCCGAGAGCCAGGCACAGTACCTGGCCATCCATGACCCGGTCACGGGGCTGCCCAACCGGGCCCGGCTGGAGCAGGAGTTGCTGCAGCACATCACCGGCGTCGACGCCCAGCCCCCATCCCTGCACAACAGCCTGTCGCTGGCGCTGGTCAACCTGGACCGTTTCAAGGGCATCAACGAATCCTTCGGCTATGCCCAGGGCGACGTGCTCCTGGTCGAGGTGGCACGGCGGCTGCAGGGGCTGTCTGCCGATCTCAAGGGCCTGTACCGGTACGGCGGCGACGAGTTCATGCTCGTGCTCTCGGGCAACCCCGTCACCCACGCCCTGCTGATCAGCCAGGTGCGCGCGATGCTGGCCCCGCCCATCCGCCTGGGGCCGCAGGAGCACCCGTTCTCTCCCACGGCCAGCATCGGCATCGCCAGCTACCCCGAGCATGCACGCACTGCCGAGGACCTGTTGCACAACGTCGAGGCTGCGATGCGCATCGCCAAGGCGCACGGGCGCAACACCTGGCGTCTGTATGCGCCCGAGATGAATGCCTCGGCCTACGACGACATGCTGCTGGCGGTGGACCTGCGCCAGGCCATCGACGTCGGCGAACTCGAGCTGCACCTGCAGCCCCAGTTCACCCTGGCGCACGGGGCGCCGGTGGGCATGGAGGCCTTGCTTCGCTGGACGCACAAGACGCGCGGCCCGGTATCTCCGGCACGCTTCATTCCGATCGCCGAATCCTCGGGGATGATCGCCGAGATCAGCCACTGGGTGCTGCGCGAAGCGGCGCGCATCTGGTCGGGCTGGCGCAGCCAGGGCCTCACGCCCCTGCCGATTGCCGTGAATCTTTCGGCGGTGCAGTTCCAGGCGCCCGACTTCCTGCACGAAGTGGGCCGCGTGATCTCGGAGTTCGATCTTCCGCCCGGGGCGCTGGAGATGGAGCTGACCGAAAGCACGCTGATGGCCAACACCGACGCGGCCGTCGAGCTGATGCACCAGTTGGTTGCCAAAGGCATACAGATCGCCATCGACGATTTCGGCACAGGTTATTCGAGCCTGAGCTACCTGCGCCGCTTTCCGGTGAGCAAACTCAAGATCGACCGCTCCTTCGTGCTGGATCTGGGCAGGCACGGCAACGACGAGGCCGAGGCCATCGCTTCGGCCGTGATCGCCATGGCCAAGAGCCTCAGGCTGCGCGTGATCGCCGAAGGTGTGGAAACCGCCGAGCAGCGCGACTTTCTCAAGACCCATGGTTGCGACGAGGTACAGGGCTATCTGTACGCCCGACCGATGCCCGTGGAGGCTGCGACGGCGCTGCTCGTGCAGCGAACAAGTCCCACCGCAACGCAAGGCAACTTCGCCTGATACGGCTTTGCCTTCAACCGGCCAACGTTGTTGGTTCCTCGTCGAGCGCCACGGGCACCAGGCGCGCGCAGTCGGCATCGGGTACCACGCGCCAGGCACCGGCACCGGGCAGGTCGGCAATGCCGTAGCGCGGCACGCCCAGGCCTGCCGCCAGGTAGTACACCGGTCCGGTGGCATCCCGGCGCTGCAGCAACAGGGGCGGCTGGCTGCTCGACAGGGGCGAGATCGCGCCCGGCGAAACCTGCACCGGCAGGGGCCGTGCGTCCAGGGTGCCGCTGCCAGCTGCAAAGCCGCTGGAGGCGGCCTGGGCGCTGGCTGCGAGGGCGGTGGCTGCATACAGCCCGGCAGCCAGTAGGCAGGTCGGCTGCATGGGGCGACTCAGCCAGCCGGTTTTGCCTTGGGCACGCGGCCCATCAGGTAGAACTCGGGGTTGGGCTGCATGCCGGCAAAGCTGGCCATGCGGTTGCTCAGCCCGAAGAAGGCGGTGATGGCCGCGATGTCCCAGATGTCCTCGTCGTCGAAGCCGTGCGCGTGCAGGGCGCTGAAGTCGGCGTCCTCGATCGCGTGCGAGCGCTCGCAGACCTTCATCGCAAAGTCGAGCATGGCGCGCTGGCGTGGGCTGATCTCGGCCTTGCGGTAGTTCACCGCCACCTGGTCGGCCACGAGCGGCTTCTTCTCGTAGATGCGCAGGATGGCGCCGTGCGCCACCACGCAGTACAGGCACTGGTTGGCCGCGCTGGTGGTGGTGACGATCATCTCGCGCTCACCCTTGGTCAGGCTGCCTTCCTCCTTGAGCATCAGCGCATCGTGGTAGGCAAAAAAGGCGCGCCACTCGGCCGGGCGGCGGGCAAATCCCAGGAACACATTGGGCACGAAGCCGGCCTTTTCCTGCACTTCGAGGATGCGGGCACGGATGTCCTCGGGCAGGCTTTCGAGCGAGGGAACAGGGTAGCGGGTCACGTCGGTCTCCTTGGGTTTTATCCCATCAGTATCACGGATGCCAGTGGGTGGCGCGTACCGGACTGTGCGAGGGCGCTGCGGTGTTGCCCGCCAGCGCATACGACAACTGGGTGGCTGCGGCCATCACGGTGTGCGCGAGGGCTTCGAGCTTTTCTGCCGGCAGGCGCGAGGCCGGGCCCGAGATGCACACCGAGCCCATCAGCCGCCAGTGCATGCCGAACACCGGCGCCGACACCGTGGCCACGCCCTGTTCGCGCTCGCCGATGGACCAGTGGTAGCCCTTTTGCCGTATGGCTTCGTAGTCCTTGCCCGGCTCGCCCGAGAAGGCCAGGATCACGCGGCCCGGCGAGCCCTTGTCCAGCGGCAGGCCTTCGCCCATGCGTGCATGGTGGCGCAGTGCCTGCGGCCCCTCCACACGCACGAGGCAGGTGCGCACCTGGCCCTCGCGCACGTAGAAGGCGGCGCTCTCGCCCGTGGCGTGGGTGAGCTCGCGCAGCGCTGGCTCGAGCACGTTCTGCACGTCGAAGCCCGCCTGGTAGCGCGCACCCAGCCAGCCGGCGGCGGGGCCCAGGCGCCAGTCGCCGTCCTCGCGTTGCACCATGAAGCCCGACTGCGCCAGCGTGCGCGCCAGGCGCAGCACCGTCGTCTTGTGCAGGCCGCAGCGCCGGCTCAGCTCGGCCAGGGGCAGGCTCGATTCGCCCAGCGCAAACGCCTCCAGCACCTGCAGCGCGCGCGTGACGGCAATGACGCCGCCGGCCTCGCTGGCCGTGCCTGGCGCCGGGGGCGCGGCCGCAAGAAGGGGCTTGGGCGGAAGGTTGCTCATGGTGCAATTCGTTTCATGGTGTGCAACAGCATTGTATGGGTTGAAACGTCTGCGTAAAGTCGTACCCACGGCGCCGGGCCATGCAGGCCGGCGTGACGAACCACCACAACGGAGACAAAACCATGCCTGCCTTCCCTT
Source organism: Acidovorax sp. (assembly GCF_034519795.1). Taxonomy (GTDB): domain Bacteria; phylum Pseudomonadota; class Gammaproteobacteria; order Burkholderiales; family Burkholderiaceae_C; genus Acidovorax. The sequence goes on along the minus strand of NZ_JAXHOB010000004.1, from coordinate 75,498 downwards.
CGCTTTCGCGTTCCCTGTGCGTCGCCTTTCTGGGCCTCGCTGCCGCAGCCGTGCCCACCGGCGCGGCGCTGGCGCAAGCCGCCTACCCCAGCAAGCCCATCCGCCTGATCGTGCCCTTCCCGCCCGGCGGCGGCACGGACATGATCGCGCGCACCGTGGCGCAGAAGCTCGCCGACCAGAACAAGTGGAACGTGATCGTGGACAACCGCCCCGGCGCGGGTGGCAACCTGGGTGTGGACGCCGCGGCCAAGTCGGCCCCCGACGGCTACACCCTGGTGATGGGCCAGACCAGCAACCTGGCCATCAACCCCACGCTGTATCCCAAGCTGCCCTACGACCCGCTCAAGGACCTGGTGCCCGTGGCGCTGGTGTCGTCCTCGCCCATCGTGATCGCCGCGCCCGTGAGCTCGCCCTACAAGACCTTTGCCGACGTGGTGGCCGCCGCCAAGGGCAAGCCCGATGCCATCACCCTCGGCTACTCGGGCAATGGCACCGTGGCCCACCTGTCGGGTGAACTGGCCGAGAACGCCGCCGGCATCCAGCTGCGCCACATCCCCTACAAGGGCGCGGCCCAGGCCATGACCGACCTGGTGGGCGGGCAGATCGACCTGTACATGTCCTCCGTGCCCACGCTGCTGGGCCAGGTGCGCAACGGCAAGCTCAAGGTCATCGCCATCACCTCGGCCAAGCGCGCCGGCCAACTGCCCGACGTGCCCACGCTGGCCGAGTCGGGCTACAAGGGCTTCGACGCCGTGACCTGGTTCGGCATCCTCGCGCCGGCCGGCACGCCGGCACCCATCGTGGCCCAGCTCAACAAGGCCATCAACCAGGCCCTGCAGCAACCCGACGTGGCCGACAAGCTGCGCAGCGAAGGCGGCGACGTGATGGGCGGTAGCTCCGAGCAGTTCACCCAGTTGCTGCGCACCGAAGTGCCGCGCTGGGGAAAGATCGTCAAGGACTCGGGCGCAAGCCTCGACTGAGCCGGCCGACGCGCCCCTCTGAGCCCACGCCCACCGGACCATCGCCATGCGCCGCGATTGCCTTGCCACGCCTGTAGCGTTCTCGGCCGGCACCGACCAGCCAACGGTGGCCGTCCCCGCCGGTGCCTGCGACTGCCATGTGCACGTGTACGACGGCCACTTTCCTGCGGCCCCAGGGGCCCGGCTGCTGCCGCCCGATGCCTCGGCCGGGGACTATGGCCGGTTGCAGGCGCGCATCGGCACCACACGCACCGTGCTGGTCACCCCATCGACCTACGGCACCGACAACGGCTGCATGCTCGAAGGCCTGGTGGCCCTGGGCGAGCAGGCACGCGGCGTGGCCGTGATCGATGGCAGCGAAGGCGATGGCGAACTGCAGCGCCTGCACGCCCTGGGCGTGCGCGGCGTGCGGCTGAACCTCTCGCTGGGCGTGTCGGGCACGGCCGACCTGCTGGAGCCGCTGGCCGCGCGCATCGCGCCGCTGGGCTGGCATCTGCAACTGCTGATGGCGCCCGACCTGCTGGCTTCGCTGGCTTCGGTGCTGCGGCGCCTGTCGGTGCCCCTGGTGTTCGACCACTTCGGGCGCATCGCACCCGCGCAGGCCGGCACGCATGCCGCCCATGCACTGCTGCTGGAGCTGCTCGCCGAGGGCAAGGCCTGGATCAAGCTGTCCGGCGGCTACATCGTGAGCCCCCTGCACACGGTGGAAGACCCGGCCCTCGACGCACTGGCCCACAGCTACCTGCGCTGCGTGCCCGACCGTGTGCTCTGGGGCAGCGACTGGCCCCATGCCACCGCCACCGCTGGCGTGCAGCCCCTGCCCGACGATGCCCGACAGGTGGACCGCCTGGCGCAGTGGATCGATGGTGCAGGGCAGGGGGCAGCCACCCTGCACAGCGTGCTGGTGGACAACCCGAGTGCGCTCTACGGCTTCGCGCAGACCGAACTTCCCAATTCCTTCCATTGATACCAGGAGCCCATGCCATGACCCTGTCGCACCATCCTTCTTTGTCGCGCCGCAGCGTGCTCGCCGGCCTCGCTGTCACCCTGGCGGGCAGCCCCGCATTCGCCCAGGGCGAATGGCCCGCCGGCAAGCTCATCACCTGGGTCGTGCCGTACCCGCCTGGCGGCAGCACCGACGTGCTGGGCCGCAACCTGGCGCTGCGCGTGGCGGCATCGCTGGGCACCAATGTCATCGTCGACAACAAAGCTGGCGCCACGGGTACCATCGGCGCCGCCTTCGTGGCCAAGGCCGCGCCCGATGGCTACACCCTGCTGGGCACCTCCATCGGCCCGCAGGCCATCGCGCCGCACCTCATGGGCAAGCTGCCCTACGACCCCATCGCGGGCTTCGAGCCCGTGATCACCATCGGCACCATTCCTCACATCCTGGTGGTGGGTGCCAAACAGCCGTTTCAGTCGGTCGCCGATCTGCTGGCCGCGGCCCGGGCCCAGCCGGGCAAGCTGGCCTTCGCCTCGGGCGGCAACGGCACCATTTTGCAGATGCAGGGCGAGCTGCTGCAGCAGCAAAGCGGCGCGCGCTTCATCCACGTGCCTTACAAGGGCGACACCCCGGCGCTGCAGGACACGCTGGCCGAGCAGGTGCAGTTCATGTTTGCGCCTGCCGCTGCCGCGCTGCCGCATGTGCAGTCCGGCAAGCTGCGGGCCCTGGCGGTCACCTCGGCCCAGCGCCTGAAGGCCTTGCCGGCCGTGCCGACCATGGGCGAGGCGGGTTTCAAGGACTTCGTCGTCGAGCAATGGCAGGCGGTGTTCGCGCCCGCCAAGACGCCTGCTGCCGTCGTGCAGCGCCTGAACGATGAAATCGGCAAGGCGCTCAAGGATCCCGCCGTCGTCGCCCTGGCCGACAAGCTCGGCGTGACCCTGGTGGGCGGCACGCCGCGCCAGCTCGGCGACCTGCAGAAGGCCGACTCGGCCAAGTGGGCCAAGGTGATCAAGGACGGAAACATCACCGCCGAGTAGTCCCCCGGTCGCAGACCGGCACCGCAGCTTTTCTCCGCATACCCCAACCCAACAAGGATCGCACAATGGGCCAGCTTCCCGAAATCATCCGTGGCATCGAGCGCGTCAGCGCCGACGTCGTCCAGAAAGCCGCCACCTTCCAGGCCGCCATCCTCGCCGATGTGGCGGGCCGCCGCGGCACCATGCACGGCCGCGTGGCGCCCGTGCACCAGGACATGAAGGTCGCAGGCCCGGCCTTCACCGTCGAGGTGCGCCCGGGCGACAACCTCATGATCCACGCCGCCATTGCGCTGGCCCAGCCCGGCGACGTGCTGGTGATCGACGGCAAGGGCGACCAGACCGCAGCCCTGATGGGCACGCTGATGCTCAGCGCCTGCAAGAAGCGGGGCCTGGCCGGCGTGGTCGTCGACGGTGCGATCCGTGACAAGCTCGAATTGCTGGACCTGGGCTTTCCGGTGTTCAGCGCCGGCTTCAACCCCGCCGGCCCGACCAAGTACGTGCCCGGGCGCATCAACCACCCGATCTCGGCCGGCGGCGCCACCGTTAACCCGGGCGACCTGGTCGTGGGCGATGCCGATGGCGTGGTGGTGATCGAACGCGCCAAGGCACCCGCCATGATGGACCTGGCCGACAAGAAGGTGGCCGACGAGGCCGCCCGCATCGAGGCCATCGCCCGCGGCGACACGGCATCGAAGTGGCTGCCGGCGGCCCTGCGCGCCGCTGGCGTGCTCAAGGAAGGGGAATCGCTGTGAGCCGCCCGAGCATCATCGTGACGGGCGCCGACCTGGCCGGGGAGGCCCTGGCGCTGCTCGACGACTTCGAGATCGTCTATGCCGGCAAGGCCCCCACCAAGGACGACCTGGTGGCCCTGTGCCGCACGCACGACCCCGTGGCCATCATCGTGCGCTACGGCAAGGTCGGCGCGGCCGTGATGGATGCCGCGCCCTCGCTCAAGGTCATCTCCAAGCACGGCAGCGGCACCGACACCATCGACAAGGTGGCGGCCAAGGCGCGCGGCATCGAGGTGGTGGCCGCCGTCGGCGCCAATGCCGCGGCCGTGGCCGAGCAGGCCTTGGCATTGCTGCTGGCCTGCGCCAAGTCGGTGGTGGCGCTCGATGCGCGCATGCACGCCGGCCACTGGGACAAGGCCACGCACAAGAGCCTGGAACTCGGCGGCCGCACCGTGGGCGTGGTCGGCCTGGGCGCCATCGGCCTGCGCTTTGCGAAGATGGCCGATGCGCTGGGCATGCGCGTTCTCGGCTTCGATCCGTTTGCGAAGAACCTGCCGGCCTACATCGAGAGCGTGGACCTGGCCACCATCTGGCGCGAGTCCGACGCCATCTCGCTGCACTGCCCGCTGACCGAGGAGAACCGGGGCATGCTCAATGCCACCACCCTGGCGCAGTGCAAGCGCGGTGTGATCGTGGTGAACACCGCGCGCGGCGGCCTGATCGACGAGCCAGCGCTGCTGGCCGCCGTGCGCAGCGGCCAGGTGATGGCTGCGGGGCTGGACAGCTTTGCGGTGGAGCCCATGGTGGCCGGCCACCCCTTCCAGGGCGAGGCGAATTTCACCCTCTCCCCGCACATCGGCGGCGTGACCAGCGATGCCTACGTGAACATGGGGGTGGGCGCGGCGAAGAACCTGCTGCAGGTCCTGGCGCGCAGTCCTGCCCCAGCGGCCGCGTGAGGGGCCGGGGCGGTACATCCAGAGGATCACGATGAGGAGACACAAGCAATGAACAGGCAAACACGACTTCCAGCGCTCGCAAGCAAGGCGTTGCTGGTCACCTTCACCCTGGCATCCGCCACCTGCTTCGCGCAGGCCGCCGGCTATCCGTCCAAGCCGGTGAAGCTGGTGGTGGGCTTTGCGGCGGGCGGCCCCACCGACGTGGTGGCACGGGCCTTTGCCGATCACGCCAGCCGTGCGCTGGGCCAGCCCTTCGTCATCGACAACAAACCGGGCGCCAACACCATCCTGGCCGCGCAGGCGGTGGCCAGCGCACCGGCCGATGGTTACACGCTGCTGTTCGGCGCCACCAACCACACGATGATCCCGGGGCTGTACAGCAACCGGGTGAAATTCGATGCGGTGAAGTCGTTCAAGCCGCTGTGCACGGTGGCCACCAGCCCCACCGTGCTGGTGGTGGGGCCAGGCCTGCCGGTGAAGTCGCTGGCCGACTATCTGGCACGTGCGCGCCAGGAGCCGGGCCGCACCACGGCCGGCACAGCGGGCGTGGGCAGTTCAGGCCACTTCGCCACCGAGATGTTCGCCCGGGCCAATGGCCTGCAGCTCAACCACGTGCCCTACAAGGGCGCTGCGCCGGTGGTGACGGACCTGATGGGCGGCCAGCTCGACAGCTCGTTCGCCACCCTGGGCTCGGTGCTGCCGCAGATCCGCAGCGGCAAGCTCGCGGCCCTGGCCGTGGCATCGGCCAAGCGCTCGCCGCTGCTGCCCGATGTCGCCACCTTTGCCGAAGCCGGTGGCGGCAACTACTCGGCCGATGCCTGGTACGGCGTGCTGGCTCCTGCCGGTGTGCCCGAGGCCGTGGCCCGGCAACTGGAGCGCGTGGCGGCGGATTTCGCGAAAAGCGCCACTGCGGTGGAGAAGCTGCGCGGCATGGGGCTGGATGCGGATTCCACCTGCGGCAAGGCATTTGCCACGCAGGTCGAGCGCGAGGTTGCCACCTACACGCAGATCGCCAGGGACCTGGACCTCAAAGCTGAATGAATGATCGGAGACATGACATGTTGCGTTTTTTCAAACCCCTGATCGCTGCCTGCGCCCTGGCCGCCGGCCTGGCCCATGCTGCCTACCCCGACCGCCCCATCACCATCGTCGTGCCCTATGCGCCCGGCGGCGCAGCCGACGCTGTGGCGCGCGTGCTGGCCACGCGCCTGAGCGCCAGGCTGGGCGCCAGCGTGATCGTGGACAACAAGTCCGGTGCCAGCGGCACCATCGGCGCGAGCTACGTGGCCAAGGCCAATGCCGACGGCTACACCCTGCTGTACGACGCCACGCCGTACTCCATCAACCCGCACCTGTTCCCCAAGATGCCGTACGCCGCCAACGCGCTGCAGCCGCTGTCGCTGGTGCTGCTGGCACCCAACGTGCTGATCGTGAAGGCGGACTCGCCGATCAAGAACATCAACGACCTGGTCGCCAGGGCCAAGGCCACGCCCGGCAAGCTCAACTTCGCCTCGGGCGGCAGCGGCACGGTGCAGCGCCTGGCCGCGGAGCTGATGCGCCAGCAGCTCGGCCTGGACATGGTGCACGTGCCCTACAAGAGCGGCGGCCCAGCGATCACCGATGTGATGGCCGGCCAGGTGGACTTCATGTTCGGTACCGTGGCCGCCACCTATCCCCACATAGCGGGCGGCAAGCTGCGCGCACTGGCCGTGTCGGCGCCCGAGCGCTCCAGGCGCCTGCCCGATGTGCCCACGGTGGCCGAGACGGTGGTCCCCGGCTACGAGGCCTTTGAATGGAACGGCATGTTCCTGCCCGCGGGAACGCCCGAGCCCATTGCCGCCAGGCTGCGCCAGGCCGTGCAGGAGGTGATGCAGGAAGACGAGGTCAAACAGCGCATGGCCGACATCGGCGCCCAGCCCGTGGGCTCCACGCCCGCCGAGTTTGCCGCCTTCCTCAAGAAGGAAGACGCCAAGTGGGGCGAGGTGGTGCGCAAGGGCCATATCAAGCTCGATTGACCGGCCATGGGCCTGCCACCCCTTCTCGAGCCCGTGCCGCATTCGGTGGGCCTGAACCGTCCGTTGTGCGCATTGCCCGCCCTGGCGTGCGACAGCCACATGCATATCTTCGACGCGCGCTTTGCGCCGTCGCCGCACTGGCCGCGCACACCGCCCGAGGCACCCGTGGCCGCCTACCGGCAACTGCAGCATCGCCTGGGCACCGCGCGCACGGTCGTGGTCACGCCATCGACCTACGGCACCGACAACGCCTGCACGCTGGATGCGCTGGACCAGCTGGGCGACAGCGCACGCGGCGTGGCCGTGGTGGACCAGCAGGTCAGCAATGCGGAGCTGGGCCGCCTGGCCGCACGGCGCGTGCGGGGGCTGCGTGTGAACTTCGTCTCGCCCCAATCCTGGGGCATGACCACAGAAGAGATGCTGACCACCCTGGCGGGCAAGCTGGCGCGCCATGCGGACTGCGGTGGCTGGCACATCCAGGTGTTCGCACAGCCCGAACAGATCGTCGCGCTCGAACCCGTGCTGCAGTCCTTGCCCGTGCTGCTGGTGATCGACCACATGGGCCGGATCGATCCGGCGCAGGGTGTGTCGTCCGAGGCCTGGGACAGCCTGCGCCGCCTGCTCGACAGGGGCAGCACCTGGGTCAAGCTCTCCGGCGCCTACATGCGCTCTGCGGTGCAGGGCCCGGGCTACGCCGATACGCTGCCCCTGGGCCGCGCGCTGGTGCAGGCCGCGCCCGAGCGCCTGGTCTGGGGCAGCGACTGGCCGCACACCACCGAGCCGCAGGGCACGGTGAACGATGCCGACCTGGTGGACCTGCTGCAGGCCTGGGCGGGCACGGATGCCGCGATGGACCGCATTCTGGTGGACAACCCTGCGCGGCTGTACGGATTTCCTGCCGCGTGAAGATCAGAGCCAACGAAAGCCATCCCATGTTTCTGCTGCAAGCCCCCCAAGTACGCGACCTCGAACTCTTCACCGCCATGCCCGAGACGCTGCGCCGGCGCGAGCGCAGCGCCTGGGCCGATGCCAATCGGGCGGGGGCCATCACCGACTCGTTTCTCGAAGGCCCGGTGTTCGATGCTGCCGGCAACCTGTACGTGACCGACATCCCCTGGGGCCGCATCCTGCGCATCGACCCTGCGGGCTCCTGGACCCTGGTGGCCGAATACGACGGCGAGCCCAACGGCATGAAGTTCCTCGATGCCGGCACCCTGCTCATCACCGACTACAAGAACGGCCTCATGCGCCTGGACGTGGCGAGCGGCCGGGTCGCCCCGTACCTGGAGCGCCGCAACAGCGAGCGCTTCAAGGGCGTGAACGACCTGGTCTTCGATGCCGAGGGCAACCTGTACTTCACCGACCAGGGGCAGAGCGGGCTGCACGACCCGAGCGGGCGCCTGTACCGCCTGCGCCCCAATGGCCAGCTCGACCTGCTGCTGGCCAATGTGCCCAGCCCCAATGGCGTGGCGCTGTCGCCCGATGGCCGCGTGCTCTACCTGGCCGCCACGCGCGGCAACTGCGTCTGGCGCGTGCCGTTGCTGCCCGATGGCAGCGTGGCCAAGGTGGGGCAGTTCTTCACCTCCTACGGCCCGAGCGGGCCCGATGGATTGGCCGTGGATTCCCAGGGGCGCCTGCTCGTGGCCAACCCGGGCCTGGGCTATGTCTGGGTGCTCAACCACCGGGCCGAGCCCGAGCTGGTGCTGCGCGGGCCAGCGGGCGCCTCGACGACCAACCTGGCCTTTGGCGGGGAGGGCGGGCAGACGGTGTTCGTGACCGACTCGACCCATGGGCACATCCTGCGGGCGCGCATGGAGGCGCCGGGCCTGCCGCTGGCGCGCGGTCTCTGAGTTAGCACGCTGTTTGACAATGGTTGTGGCATTTCGATAAATATTGACTATCGAGGAAATTCAATCGATTCAATTTACGCGCCATGGATTGCTTCTTACCATGGGCTCTGCCAAGTGCCTGAACCACTGACAAGGAGAGACCCATGACGACAGAAGCCAAGTGCCCCTTCGACCACACCAAGGCTGCCGCGCCCAAAGGCCGCGGCAACGCTGACTGGTGGCCCAACCAGCTCAACCTGCGCCCCCTCAACCAGAGCTCCCCGCTGGTCGACCCCATGGGCGACGGGTTCAATTACGCCGAGGAGTTCAAGAGCCTGGACCTCGCGGCCGTGAAGGCCGACCTGCATGCGCTGATGACCGACTCGCAGGACTGGTGGCCGGCCGACTTCGGCCACTACGGCCCGCTGTTCATCCGCATGGCCTGGCACAGCGCCGGCACCTACCGCCTGGCCGACGGCCGCGGCGGCGCCGGGGCCGGGCAGCAGCGCTTTGCGCCCCTGAACAGCTGGCCCGACAACGCCAACCTGGACAAGGCGCGCCGCCTGCTCTGGCCCATCAAGCAGAAGTACGGCCGCAAGATTTCCTGGGCCGACCTGATGATCCTCACCGGCAACGTGGCGCTCGAATCCATGGGCTTCAAGACCTTCGGCTTCGGCGGTGGCCGCCCCGACGTGTGGGAACCCGATGAAAACGTCTACTGGGGCGCAGAGACCACCTGGCTGGGTGGCGACAAGCGCTACAGCGGCGAGCGCGACCTGGCCAAGCCCCTGGCCGCCGTGCAGATGGGCCTGATCTATGTGAACCCCGAAGGCCCCAACGGCAACCCCGACCCCATCGCCGCGGCGCGCGATATCCGCGACACCTTTGCCCGCATGGCCATGGACGACGAAGAGACCGTGGCGCTGATCGCCGGCGGCCACACCTTCGGCAAGACCCACGGCGCGGGCGACGCCGCCCTGGTGGGCAAGGAGCCCGAGGGCGGCGGCATCGAGGACCAGGGCTTCGGCTGGATCAGCAAGCACGGCAGCGGCTTTGGCGGCGACGCCATCACCAGCGGCCTGGAGGTCACCTGGACCACCACGCCCACAAAGTGGAGCAACAACTTCTTCGAGAACCTGTTCGGCTTCGAGTGGGAGCTGACCAAGAGCCCGGCCGGCGCCCACCAGTGGACCGCCAAGGGGGCCGAGGCGACCATTCCCGACGCGCACGATCCCTCGAAGAAGCGCGTGCCCACCATGCTCACCACCGACCTCTCGCTGCGCCAGGACCCGGCTTACGAGAAGATCTCGCGCCGCTTTCTGGAGCACCCAGAGCAGTTCGCCGACGCGTTCGCGCGCGCCTGGTTCAAGCTCACGCACCGTGACATGGGTCCGCGCGTGCGCTACCTGGGCCCCGAGGTGCCGGCCGAAGTGCTGATCTGGCAGGACCCCATCCCCGAAGTGGACCATGCCCTGGTGGATGACCAGGACGTGACGGTGCTCAAGGCGAAGATCCTGGCCTCGGGCCTGTCGGTGGCGGAGCTGGTGTCCACCGCCTGGGCCTCGGCCTCCACCTACCGCGGCGGCGACAAGCGCGGCGGCGCCAACGGGGCCCGCATCCGCCTGGCGCCGCAAAAGGACTGGGAAGTGAACCAGCCGGCGCAACTGGCCAAGGTGCTGGGCAAGCTCGAAGCGATCCAGCAGGATTTCAATGCCGCGCAGACCGGCGGCAAGAAGATCTCCATCGCCGACCTCATCGTGCTCGGTGGCGCCGCTGCCATCGAGTCCGCCGCGCGCAGCGCCGGCCAGGAGGTGAGCGTGCCCTTCACGCCCGGCCGCATGGACGCTTCGCAGGAGCAGACCGACGTGCCCTCGTTCGAGGTCATGGAGCCGCTGGCCGATGGCTTTCGCAACTATGTGCGCCCCGGCCTGGAGGAAGCCGTGGCCGAGCTGCTCATCGACCGCGCCAACCAGCTCACGCTGACCGGCCCCGAGATGACGGTGCTGGTGGGCGGCCTGCGCGCCCTGGGTGCCAATGCAGGCCAGGGCCGGCATGGCGTGTTCACCCAGCAGCCCGGCGCGCTCACCAACGATTTCTTCGTGAACCTGCTGGACATGCGCACCCGCTGGCAGAAATCGGCCTCTGAGGCCGGTGTGCTGGAAGGGGTTGACCGGGCCACCGGGGCTGCGAAGTGGACCGGCACCGTGGCCGACCTGGTGTTCGGCTCCAACTCGCAACTGCGTGCGCTGGCCGAGGTGTATGGCAGCAGCGATGCGCAGGCGGTGTTCGTGCAGGACTTCGTGAAGGCCTGGACCAAGGTCATGAACCTGGACCGCTTTGACCTTGCCGGCGCAACCGCCGACGCCTGAGCAAGCTGACAACGCCACCGTCCTTTCCCTTCGCGGGGCAGGGCCGGTGGCGTTGTGCTGCCCGCAGGGGCGGGCCGGCTAACATGGCGGCCCCAACCGTATTGGAGTGCCCGCATGACGCAACCCCCATCCACCAAGGACTTCGACAAAGGCCTGGCCACGCGCAAGCAGGTCATGGGCGAGGACTTCGTGGCCAATGCCTTCGGCAACGCCACCGAGTTCACCCAGCCGATCCAGGAGTTCATCACCCGCAATGCCTGGGGCGATGTCTGGCAGCGCCCGGGGCTGGACATGAAGACGCGCAGCCTGGTCACGGTGGCCTTTCTCACCGCGCTGGGCAAGCAGCACGAACTCAAGGGCCATGTGCGCGGCGCGCTCAACAACGGGGCCACGGCGGCCGAGATCCAGGAGGTGCTGCTGCACGCCAGCATCTACTGCGGCCTGCCCGCAGCGGTGGAGGCATTCCGCACGGCCGCCGAGGTGGTCGACGGGCCGAAGAAGTAAGGCCTAGGAGCGTGCGCGGCAGAAGGAGCATCGGCTGCAACGCCCGACAAACCGGTCTCGCCGGGTATCACCTCGGGCGCCCAGGGGGCCACCCTGGGCTTGTCGGTACTACCCAGCGATCCTCGGTTTTCGGACGTTTCGCTTCGATGCCTTCTGCCGCGCACGCTCCTAGCCTGCGAGCAGCTTGTGCACCAGGTCGGCCGCAGTGGACGCGTTGTACTTGCGCATGAGGCGCGCGCGGTAGATCTCCACCGTGCGGTGGCTGATGTCGAGTGTGCGCCCGATCTCCTTGGAGGTCAGGCCTTCGAGCAGCCGCGCGGCCACTTCGCGTTCGCGGCCGGTCAGCTCGGCCTTCACGGGGCGCTGCGAGCTCAGGTCCTCGAAGCTCCAGATGCCCGAGGCATGGGGGTCTTCGCGGTTCAGGGCGCGGCCTGACACATGGCACCAGAACACCTCGCCGTTGGCGCGCTTCATGATGCGGTTGTCCGCGTAGTGGCCCTTGGCGTTGAGGATGGGCTCCATGTGCGCGCCCAGGCGCTCGTATTCGTCGGCGCTCGGATAAAGTACCTGGAACGACTGGCCGATCAGCAGCTCGCGCGAGGCGCCGAACATCTCGCAGACCTGCCGGTTGCAGTCCACCATGGTGCGGTTGCGCGAGAGCACCAGGCCCACGGGGGCCATGTCAAACGCGAGTTTGTAATCAACGTCCATCGGTGGCGTCCATAGTGCAAGTCTTTACGGGGTACTACCTATTCGGGTACGTAGTATCGTAGCGTATCCAACATTCGCAAGGAGATCGTGGTGAACAAGATATTTCCCTCCGCAGCCAAGGCGCTGGAAGGCGTGGTTGCAGATGGCCAGTTGATGGCTGTCGGCGGTTTCGGGCTGTGCGGTATCCCCGAGGCCCTGATCGACGCACTGCGCGATTCGGCCGTGAAGAACCTCACCGTGATCTCCAACAATGCGGGCGTCGATGGCTTCGGCCTGGGCAAGCTGCTTGAGACGCGCCAGATCAAGAAGATGATCTCTTCCTACGTGGGCGAGAACAAGGAGTTCGAGCGCCAGTACCTGGCGGGCGAACTGGAGCTCGAATTCACGCCCCAGGGCACGCTGGCCGAGAAGCTGCGCGCCGGCGGCGCGGGCATCCCGGCCTTCTTCACCAAGACCGGCGTGGGCACAATCGTGGCCGAGGGCAAGGAACTGCGCGAGTTCGACGGCGAAACCTATGTGATGGAGCGCTCGCTGGTGCCCGACGTGTCGCTGGTCAAGGCCTGGCGCGCCGACCAATCGGGCAACCTGCAGTTCCGCCTCACGGCGCGCAACTTCAACCCTGCGGCCGCGACGGCCGGCAAGGTCTGCATCGTCGAAGTGGAAGAGATCGTGGAAACCGGTGCCATGGAGCCCGACCAGGTCCACCTGCCCGGCATCTATGTGCACCGCATCGTGCACAACGCCCACCCTGAGAAACGCATCGAAAAACGCACCATCACCGAGAAAGCAGGAGCCTGACCATGCCGTGGACCCAAGACCAGATGGCCGCACGCGCGGCGCAAGAACTCGAAGACGGTTTCTACGTGAACCTGGGCATCGGCATTCCCACGCTGGTGGCCAATTTCACGGGTGACAAGGAAGTGTGGCTGCAGTCCGAGAACGGCATGCTGGGCATCGGACCCTTCCCGACCGAAGACGCGGTGGACGCCGATCTGATCAATGCCGGCAAGCAGACCGTGACCACCATCAAGGGCTCGTCCATCTTCGGCAGCGACCAGTCGTTCGCCATGATCCGCGGCGGCAAGATCAACCTGTCCATCCTGGGCGCCATGCAGGTCAGCGAAAAGGGTGACCTGGCCAACTGGATGATCCCGGGCAAGATGGTCAAGGGCATGGGCGGCGCCATGGACCTGGTGGCCGGCGTCAAGCGCGTGATCGTGCTCATGGAGCATGTGGCGAAGAAGAAGGACGGCACCGAAGACTTGAAGATCCTGCCCCAGTGCACCTTGCCCCTCACGGGCGTGGGCGTGGTCGACCGCATCATCACCGATCTGGCCGTGCTGGACGTGACGCCCGAAGGCCTCAAGCTCATCGAGCTGGCCCCTGGCGTGAGCTTCGAGTCCCTGCAGGCCAAGACCGGCGTGACCGTGTTGCAGTGAGCCGAGCGCGGCCAGCCAAGGCAAAAGGCCGGTGCCCCTCGCGGGGCACCGGCCTTTTTGCATGGATGCTGCAGTGCGGTCTGCAGCCTGCCTTGCCTGCTCGATTACAGGGCGCTGATCTTCTCGCCCGAAGGGATCTGGCCAGTGCGCACAGCCTCGGCAGCGGCGGCACGCACCGCAGCACGGTCAGCCGTCGATTGGTAGGTCACGACGCGCGAGCCTGCTGGCTCGATGCTGCGCGTCTGCGCCACGGTAGCGGCTTCGGCAGCCACTTCGGCGCGGGTGCGGTTCGTGTCGAACTTCAGGGCGAACTGCGATCCATCGGCTTCGTCGGCATGGGCACCGAAAGCGGAGAAAGCAGCCACAGCGGCGATGGAGAGGAAACGTGCAGTCTTGTTCATGGTGATCTCGATTCTTTATTGGGTTTGACAGGGGGTCAGGTCAGTTCAATCCGGGGCGGCTTACAGCGCGCCGATTTCGCCAGAAGAGATCTGGCCGGTGCGCACAGCGTCAGCAGCCTGGGCACGCACGGCAGCGCGGTCAGCGGTGGACTTGTAGGTCACCACGCGGGAGCCAGCAGGCTCGATGCTGCGGGTCTGGGCCACGGTGGCGGCTTCAGCGGCCACTTCGGCGCGGGTGCGGCTGGTTTCGAATTGGGTGGCGAATTGCGAAGCATCGGCTTCGTCGGCCTGGGCACCGAAAGAAGCGAAAGCGGCAACAGCGGCGATGGAGAGGAAGCGTGCGGTCGTGTTCATGATGAAATCCTTGGAAGAAAAAAGTGACTCAAAAAAACCGGGACAAAACCATTTCGAACCGGGTTCGGTGAGTCGCCTTGCGGGTTCGGCTCATCGATGGGTTGAACTGTACGCCGCGGGCGATCAAAGAAAAACCACCCAGTCACGAACTGACTGTTCCAGTTTTGGAAACAGTGGTGCGATAAGCGGGCAAGAAAAAAAAGCCCGCGTCTGCAGTGCAGCCGCGGGCCAGGGGTGCGCTTCGCGCGGGTGTTCAGGGCAACTGGCTCCAGTTCTGGTTGTTGCCGCCGTTGCAGGTCCAGGTGAGCAGGGGAATGTCCTGCGCCGTCGAGTTGTTGGGCACGTCGAGGCAGGCGCCCGATGCGCGGTTGCGCACGGTCGAGCCGGCCAGCGTCCACTGCGCCGTGTTGCCCACCGTGCAGGCCAGTTGAACGACCCCCGCACCACTGGTGGCCGCGCTGTCCTGTGCCAGGCACAGGTTGCTGTGCTTGGCCACCAGTTGCACGTAGCCACCCGCGAGGTTGCGCACCGTGAAGGTCTCGTTGTTCGCCGTGCCGCAGGGCCACTGGATGGCGACAGCGCCGCTGGCAGCCGATGCCCCGCGGATGTTGACGCACAGCGTGCTGTGGCTGGAGCGCAGGCGCGTGGTGAACTCCGACGCCGTGTCCAGCGAGCGAACGTAGTCGGCCAGCGCCAGCCGGTCGGCCGCGGGCAGGCCTGCCACGTTGCCGTGGCCGCCGGTGATCACGTCCAGCACGCTGGCCTTCTGGCCGTTGTGCAGGTAGGACCTGGCGGCCCAGCTGCCGATCAGCGTGGGTGTGTCGAAGCCCACGCCGGCCAGCGGCTGGTTGGCGCCCTTGCCCGAGGAGGCCTGAATGCTGCCCACGTCGTGCCGCAGGCCGTCCTGGAAGGTGCCGCCCGCATGGCAACTGGCGCAGTTGGCGTTGGCGAACAGGGTCTGCCCGCGCGCGGCCTCCACCGTGAGGCTGCCGTCGGCCGCGCGCGCCGGGCTGCGCATGTACTTGTTGAGCGAGGCCAGGTAGGCCGCCAGGTCGTCGAGCTGCGCATTGCGGCCGGCCTTGGGCGCGCCCAGCGGGTCGCTGGTGGCGGCAAAGTCCGCGTCGCTCAGGAACCCGGTGCCGCCGAAGGCGCTGCGCATGTCGTTCTCGAAGTCCTGCACCTCGTCGAAGTTGGCGCTCCAGTGGAGCTTGCCGTGCCCGGTGCCGCGCCGGCCCTGCAGGCTGATGGTGCGGCGCAGGCCCTCGCCGCGCTGGGTGAAGTCCCAGACCATGCCGTCGTCCCCGCCGTCGGCGTGGCAGCTGGCGCAGGACATGTAGTTGTCCTTGCTCATGCGCCGGTCGGCCGCGTTGTAGAACACCAGCTTGCCGCGCAGCGCAGCCGCTGCCATGGGCTCCTGCGCCACCGTGGTGATGTTCTGCAGGAACACGGCTGCCGCGCTGCGCGAGGCCAGCACATCGGCCACGTCGTGCACGGTGACCGAGCGCGCCAGGAAGTTGTTCACGAACAGCCGCTTGCGCGCCGCGTCCAGGTACAGGCCATGGGGCGCGCTGCTGGCGTTGATCTCGCCGCGCACGGCACGGGTGTAGGCATCGACGATGGCGATGTTGTTGCCCTCCATCTGCGCCACGAACAGGTAGTCGCCCGCCGGGGAGAAGAGGGCGGCGCGCGCCGGTGCCCGGTCGTCGAAGTCGATCTGCTCGGGCAGCAGGTGCGTGGCCTGCGCCAGGTCCACCTGCGAGAGGATGGAGCGCACCGTCTGGTCGTGCAGCAGGTCGCCACCGTCGCGGAAGCGCCCGCGCACGATGTTGTCCTTCTTGCCCGGCAGCACCGCGCGCGAGCCATCGGGCGAGACCACCACCTGGCTCAGGTAGTTGGCCACGCCGCGTGCGCTGTTCTCGGTGTCCACCGTGCTCGTGTCCACCGGCAGGGCGATGGTGGACAGCAGGCCCATGGTGCTCAGGCCCACCTTGTGCAACTGCCCGCCCGTCATCTTCGACTTGAAGCGCGTGACGTAGACCGTCTGCGAGTCGGCCGCCACCGCGATGCCGCGCAGGTCGCCCTCCAGCGCCAGCGTGCCCGTGGTGCTGCCATTGGCCGGGTCGAAGGCGATCAGCGTGGACTTGCTCTCCAGCGTCAAGAGGCCCTTGCTGCCATTGGGCGTGAAGGCCACGCCGTAGGGCCCGCTGCCGTAGGGCAGGGCCACCGTGGCCGAGATGCTGCCATCGGCCGGGTTCAGGGCCACCAGCTTGTCCTCGCCCTGCACCGTGACCCAGATGCGGCCATCGGGGGCGCGCGCCAGGGTCTTGGGCTCGTCGCCCACGCGTGTCTCCCAGCGCTTGGTCAGGGCCTGCGCATCGATGGCCGCCACCGTGCCGCTGTCGGGGTTCACCGCATAGACGCTGTTGGCATCGCCCACGATGTTGCTCGAGTGCGTGGGTGCTGTGGCCGTCGTCGGGAAGATCACCGTCACGTTGTAGGTGTAGAAGGTCTCCTGGCCCGCCGCATTGCGCACCGTCAGGGTCACCGTGTAGTGGCCGGGGCGGTTGTAGCTGTAGGTGGTGTTGGCCTGGGACGAGAAGGCGGTCTGCGTGCCGTTGCCGAAATTCCAGCGGTAGGTGACACCGCCGTCACCGCCCAGCCGGGTCGGGTCGAAGCTCAGTTGCCCGTTCACCAACTGCGGCCCGCCGCTCACGCCGGCGTCGCCGATGATGGCCTGGGAGCGCAGCTGCGTGACGTCGGCATCGCTGAGCACGCGGCCATAGACGCGCACGTCGGCCAGGCTGCCGCGAAAGAAGTCGGTGTTGCCCTGGATCTGCCCGAGCAGCGCGAACTTGTTGGACAGGCCCTTGGTGCCCGTGAGCCCGGTGGAACTGGTCTTGGTGCCGTCGATGTACAGCGTCTGCGCGCCCGAGGCCGCGTCGCGCGTCATCACCACATGGTGCCAGTTGCCGTCGTTCACGGCTGCGGTGGAGCGGGTGCCGGGGTTGTTGGCCGCCACGTTGCCCACCGACAGGTTCAGCCGCCCGGTGTTGTCGATCCAGCCCCAGAATACGTCGTCCGCACCGCCCGACTGGTCGCGCCCGAAGAGGCCGGGCGCCGTCCAGGCGTTGGCCGAGCCGGCCTGCGTGGTCTTCATGTAGAACGCCAGCGAAGCCGTGCCGCCCAGGGCGGTGGCCACGCTGTCGTTCTTGAGCGGCACACCGCCCGAGCGCTGCGCGAAGTTCAGGCCAATGCTGCTGAACTGGTCGGCCGCCGAGGCCGTGCCGTTGTTGGCGCCGATCTCGTCGGTCAGGGTGCTCGATAGCGGCCAGTGGTTCATCAGGCTGATGTCGGTGGCATTGCCGGTGTGGAACACCGCCTTGTACTCGGCCGCGATGCCGTTGCCCGCATAGTCCTTCACGCCGCCGGCCGTGAGCACGATCTCATAGCTGGTGCCGGCCTCCAGGGGTTGCGTGGGGTGGAAGTTGATGATGCCCAGCTGCACGCTGTAGGTGCCGGCCAGTGCATTGCCGTTGAGCGGGCGCACGATGAAGGTGCTGGCGTTCACGCTCTCGGGCAGGATGCTGTCCGTCAGACCCACGCCGACGCGCGAGGTCAGCGCCTGCTGCCTGGCGCCGTTGGTGGGCGAGGTTTGCTTGACGGCCGGTGGCGTGGTGTCGCGCGCCGTCTGGTGCACGATGAAGCCGCTGCCCGAGCCGTGGTCGTTGCCGATGAACAGCAGGTTGCCCATGGGCGCCACCTGGCCGTGGTCGGAGTGCGAGTACTCGGGATCGTTGGTGGCGAACAGGCTGCCCTGGCCCACCTCGACATGGTTGAGCGGGTTGCTCACGTCCACCTTGTGCACCTTGAACTGCGCGCCCTGGAACACGTAGTGGTCCTGCATGCCGCAGTACAGCTGTTCGTCGATGACCAGCCGGTTGTCCTCCACCACGAACTGCGTGCGGTCGTACAGGTCGTAGCTGTACATCTTTGCGCCGCCGCCGCGCGCCGAGGCGTGCAGGTTGCGTCCGTCGAAGCAGGTGGCGTAGTAGACGGGGTTGGAGCCCACGGTGTCCAGCACCTTGGGGTTGAGCGGGTCGGAGATATCGAGGCTGGCAAAGCCGTCGGTGTTGTCCATTGAGGTCAGCACCATGTGATTGCCCATGGTGAAGATGGGCCCGACGCGAAAGCCCCCGAGCTCGCCGGTGGGCACGGGGTTGGGCTTGCCCGCACCGCGGTTGGCGATCACGGCATTGGCCGGGTCGCTCGCATCCACGATGTAGACGCCGTCGTTGGCCGAGGCCACGTAGACGTAGGGGGCCTGCCACCACAGCTGCCAGGCCACGTTGGTGTAGTCGCCGCCGTTGACAGTGGGCAGTGCCAGCTTCTTGACCTGCTGGATGTTGTTGATGTCGGTGAAGTCCCAGAACTCGATGCCCTTGGTGCTGGGCACCACCACGTACTGCTTGCCGCCGATCTTCGCGGTGCCGAAGGCATGGGCCTCGCGGAACTCCTTGGTGCGCCCCTCGGGCTCGTAGATCTTCTTGGCGAGCGCGATGGCGCGCGGGTTGGATACGTCGTACAGCAGAAAGCCGCCGGGGCCCAGGCCGCTGTCGGGCGCGAACGAGGTCAGGAAATAGCCATTGAGCATGATGCCCACGTTGAGCCCGTAGTCCTTGCGGCCGGGGTAGGTGGCCGGCACGTCGCCCGAGGCGCGGGTGATCATGGAGACCGGCTTGAACAGCTCGGCCGAGGTATAGGTCAGGTTGCCCAGGCCCGGCCCCTGCAGCGGGAGCGGAACTTCGGCGGCCTGCGTGACCGCAGCCGCCATGGTGGTGAGGGTGGTCATCGGACTCACCCCCGTGATCGCCGCATGCGTCAGCAAGGTGGCGAACGGCAGCAGCAGTGCCATCAGGTAATACCGGATTTTCATCGTCGTCTCCTGTGTGTGTGGTCCTTGGTGAACCTTCTTCCTCGATCTTTCCGACAGCCCGGCGCAGGCGCGCGCAGGCACGCCGGCCAGTGGCGTGGACGCCACCGGCCGCAGGGCGCTTTCTCCTGGGTTCCCTCTTTTCTTTTTCTGTGCCCTTCAGTGCGCAGCCATGCGCGCGTGGTGCTTGCGCTGCATCAGGATGCGTGCGTTCCTGTGCTGTAGAGGTCCCAGGCGGCTGCCGCGCTGGCGCCGCGGTGGATCATGGCCATCAGCGCATCGACCACGGCCGAGGGCTTGGCGTGCTGGTACACGTTGCGCCCGTAGACCATGCCCACAGCCCCCTGGTCGAGCAGCACGCGCGAGCGTGCGAACACCTGCTGCAGGTCCTCGCGGCCGCCGCCGCGCACCAGCACCGGGCAGCGCGCGGCCTGCACCACGCGGTGGAATTCGGCGGGGTCGGTGGTCGGGTCGGCCTTGACGATGTCGGCCCCCATCTCGCGCGCCAGGCGCACCAGGGTGACGATCTTCTCGGCGTCGCCATCGACCATGTAGCCGCCCTGGTCGCTGTGCGGGCGCATCACCAGCGGCTCGATCATCAGCGGCATGCCGTAGCGGTCGCAGTCGGCGCGCACGCGCGCGATGTTCTGCACGCACTGGCGGAACAGGTCGGGTTCATTGGGCAGCATGAACAGGTTGACCACCACGCAGGCGGCATCGCGCTGCACGGCCGGCAGCACCGGGTCGTGTTCGTTCTGCAGCAGGGCCCACATCACGCGGTGCGCGGTGGCGTTGTAGGGGTTGCCCATGTCGATGCGCATCACCAGCGCCGGCTTGTTGCGGCCGGGGCGGTCCTGCAGCAGGTCGGCCTGGCCGTAGTTGAGCTGGATGGCGTCAGGCGCGGCGGCCACGAGCTTGTCCATCACCTGCGGCATGTCCTCCAGGCCATTGAGGAAGCTGGGCTCGTTGCACACGCCGTGGTCGAGTGCGATGTCCAGGCAGCGGCCGTTGGTGAGCAGGCGGTTCAGGCGTGCGGTCTTGTCTTTCGACATACGAAGAAGTCCTTGGGTTGGGGGTGGATACGGGTCAGGCCAGGGCCTTCAGGTGGGCGCTTGCGGCATCGTCGATGCGCTGCACGGCTTCCTCGGGCAGCTCCAGCGCGCCTGCGGTCGCGTTCTCGGTGGCCTGCGCCCGCGTGCGCGCGCCGCACAGCGCCACCGACACGCTGCCGCTGGCCAGCGTCCAGGCGATCATCAACTGGCCAAACGAGCAGCCGAACTGCCGGCGCAGGGGCTCCAGTTCGTCGAAGAAGGTCTTGAGCCTGGCTCGGTTGCCGGTGCTGAAGCGCGGGTTGCTCGCGCGCTGGTCATCACCCGTGAACTCGCGCGCCGGGTCGATGGGGCCGGCCAGCAGGCCCAGCGCCAGCGAGGAATAGCCCAGGATGGCCACGTTGTTGCGGCCGCACAGGGGCAGCAGGGTCTGCTCGATCTCGCGGTCGATCAGGCTGTAGCGCTCCTGGGCAGCATCCACGGGCCCATGGCGCAGGTACTCGGCCAGGGTCGGGGCATCCACATTGCTCACGCCGATGGCGCGGATCTTGCCCTGCTTCTTGAGCGTGAGCAGAGCGTCCATGGTCTCCTCGACCGGCGTGGTGCTGTCCTGCCAGTGGGTGATGTACAGGTCGATGTAGTCGGTCTGCAGACGCTTGAGGCTTTCCTCTGCTTCATGGAAGATCGATCTGCGGCCCAGGTGGCGGTACACGGGGTGGCCGTCTTCGTCGAAGAAGTGCGTGCCCTTTTGCGTGTGCCACACCAGGCCGCACTTGGTGGCGATCACCGCCTCGTGGCGGCGGCCCTTGAGCGCGGCGCCCACGAGGCGTTCGGAAGCGCCCAGGCCATAAGCCGGTGCGGTGTCGATCAGGGTCACCCCGGCGTCGAGCGAGGCATGGATCGCCTCGACGGCGGCGGCACTGTCCTGGCCGCCCCACATCCAGCCGCCCATGGCCCAGGTCCCGAGGCCAATGGCCGAGCACTCGATGCCCGAGGGGCCGAGGGTGGTGGTCTTCATCGCTGCGTTCATCATCACGGCATTCATCGCTTGGTCTTTCGTGTGTTCATGAGGTGGTCGATGGTCACGGCCGCGAGCAGGATCAGGCCCTTGATCACGTCCTGCCAGTACGGCGATACGTCCAGCAGGATCAGCGAGCTGGTCACCACCGAGAGCAGGGCCAGGCCCAGCACGGCGCCGAGCACCGTGCCCGAGCCGCCCTTCAAGCTGGCGCCGCCGATCACGGCGGCGGCAATCACGTTGAGCTCCATGCCCACGCCGAAAGTCGGCGTGGCCGCGCCGAAGCGCGCGGTGTAGATCACCCCGGCCAGGCCGGCCGAGGCCGCGCACAACACCGTGACCCAGAACTTCACGTGGCCCACGCGGATGCCCGAGTACAGCGCCGCCTTCTCGTTGCTGCCGGTGTAGAACACGCGGCGCAGCAGGCTGGCGCGGCGCAGCACGAAGTCGCTGACCACCACGATGGTCAGGAAGATCAGGATCACCGCCGGGATGCCGAGCACCGTGCCCTGGCCGATGAACTTGAACGAGGCCGGCAGCGAGAACAGCGACTGGGGCGTGCCCTGCGTGAGTGCCAGGCACAGGCCGCGCACGATGACCATGAAGGCCAGCGAGGCGATGAAGTGGTTCAGCCCGATGCGCACCACGCAGCCACCGATCATGGCGCCGATGAGCGCGCTGGCGGCGATCGCGATGAGCCCAGCCGTCCAGGGATCGAAGCCCATCAGGAAGAGCTTGCCCGTGACCACCATCGCAAAGCACACCACCGAGCCCACCGACAGGTCGATGCCGCCCACGATCAGCAAGATGGTCATGCCCACCACCACGATGCCCTCGATGGAGAAGGACAGCAGCATGGCGCGGATGTTGTCCCAGGTCAGAAAGTAGGGCGAGGCGAAGCTCATGCCCACGCAGAGCACCAGGATGATGACCAGAAGGCCCATCTCGCGCATGCTGGTGAGCTTGGTGCCGCCGGGCTTGCCGGGGCCTCCCGGTGCCTGGCGCGGCGGATGCAGGCCGGCCACGCTGCCGGCGTTCAGTTGTGCGGGGTGATTCATGCCGTCTCCTCTTGTCGTCGTTCCAGTCCCGAGGCCAGCCGCAGCAGGGCCTCTTCCGTCATGTCCTTGCCTTGCACCTCGCCCGCGACGCGGCCGTCGCGGATGACGAGGGCCCGGTCGCACAGTCCGATGATCTCGGGCAGCTCCGAAGAGATCACCACCACGCCCACGCCCTGGCAGGCCAGGTCGCGCAGGATGTGGTGGATCTCCGACTTGGCGCCCACGTCCACGCCGCGCGTGGGTTCGTCCATCAGCAGCACCGCCGGGTTGGTGGCCAGCAGCTTGGCAATGGCCACCTTCTGCTGGTTGCCGCCCGACAGGCTGGCCACCTCGATCTGCACGCCGTCGGACTTGAGCTTCAGGCGCGCGCCCAGCTCCTGCGCCAGCCGGTGCTCGGCCACGCGCTGCAGCAGGCCCCAGCGCGAGCTCACGCGCGCCAGCGCCATGGAGGCGATGTTCTGCGCGATCGGCAGGTCCAGGTACACGCCTGCGGCCTTGCGGTCTTCGCTGAGGTAGGCGATGCCTGCGCGCAGCGCATCGCTGTACTTGCGGATGGAGAGCGGCTTGCCGTTGAGGCGCACGCTGCCGCCGGTGGCGGGGCGCAGGCCGCACAGGGTCTGCGCCAGTTCGCTGCGCCCCGCGCCCATGAGCCCGGCGATGCCCAGGATCTCGCCGCGCTGCAGGGTGAACGAGACGCCGTGCACGCGCTCGCCATCGGCCAGGCGCTCCACTTCGAGCACATGCTCGCCGCGGTCCGCCTCCTGCTGCTTGGGCGGGTAGTAGTTGCCCAGGTCGCGCCCGACCATGCGGCGCACCAGGCCATCGGCATCGAGCTCGGCCAGCGGGCCCGAATGCACGTTGCGCCCGTCGCGCAGCACGGTCACGCGCGTGCAGTGCGCAAAGATCTCGGCCATGCGGTGGCTGATGTAGATGATGCCGATGCCCTGGTCCTTGAGGTCGTGCAGCACCCTGAACAGGGCTGCCGACTCGTTGTCGGTGAGCGCGGCGGTCGGCTCGTCCAGGATCAGCACCTTGCAGTCGAGCGTGAGCGCCTTGGCGATCTCGATCAGCTGCTGGCTGGAGATGGGGAGATCGTCCGCGCGCGCAGCCGGGTCGATGTCCTGGCCCAGCCGCGCCAGCACCTTGGCGGCACGCGCGTTGATGTCGGCGTAGTCCACGAAGGCCTGCCGGCCGGCGTTGATCTCCGGCATGAAGATGTTCTCGGCCACGGTGGCGTCGCCGCACAGGGCGATCTCCTGGTGCACCAGGCCGATGCCCAGGCACATGGCCTGGGCCGGACCATCGATGGCCACCGGGCGGCCGTTGAGCGATATCTCGCCCGCGTCCGGCTGGTGGATGCCATCGATGATGTTCATCAGCGTGGACTTGCCCGCGCCGTTCTCGCCGCACAGGGCGTGGATCTCGCCCGCCTGCAGCGAGAAGTCCACGCCCGAGAGCGCATGCGAAGCGCCGAAGCGCTTGCTGATGCCGCGCAGCGCGAGCAAGGTGGAACCCATGGCGTCGCTGCTCACTCGCTGATGCCCTTGGTGCCGCGGCGCGCGAGGTACTTGTCCCAGTAGAAGTCGTCGGCGTTGGCCTTGCTGACCACGGCCAGGCCGTTGTCCAGGAAGGGCACGGCCATGGGGTTGGTGCCGTTGCGCTTGGCGTCGTTCATCGGGTCGATGAGGCCGGGGTTCTTGGCCAGGAACAGCATCATCATGCCCATGTAGCCCTGCATGCCCTGGTTGGGGTTGATGGCGCCGAACACGTCGCCGGACTTGATCATGTCCAGGATCTTGGCGTTCACGTCGCAGCACATCACCTTGATGTTCTTCTTGGTCTCCACCTTGGCCTGTGCCGCACCCAGGGCCGAGTTGGCTTCGGGCATGAACAGCGCGCCCAGGTTGGGGTTCGCCTGCGCCAGGCTCTGCACCGCCTGGTAGGCCTTGTTCGGGTCCTGGTTGCTGGCAGCGCGGCCCACCAGCTTCATGCCGGGGTGCTTGGTCTTCATGCGGTTGATGAAGGCGGCGATGCGGCGGTCGTGGTTGTCCTGGCCGGGGTTCTCCAGCACGGCGAATTCGCCCTTGCCGCCCAGCGATGCAGCGATCGCGTCGGCGGCCTGCGCGCCTTCGCGCTCGTTGTCCGAGGTGATGAACGAAGTGCGCTTGGAGTTGGGCGAATCGGCCGCGAAGGTGACCACCGGGATGCCCATGGCCGCTGCGCGGTTGATGGGCTCGATGAACGGGTCGGGGTTCATGGGGTGCAGCAGGATGCCGGCGGGCTTGCGCGCCAGCTCCTGCTCGAACGAGGCCAGCTGCTTGTTCACGTCGTACTCCGGCGTACCGGTGTAGCGGGTGCGCACGCCCAGCGTGCGGCCCAGCTGCTTCATCATTTCGTAGACCGGAAACCAGTACTCCACGCCCGAGACCATCACGTTCATCACGTAGACGTCGCTGGGGTTGCCGCGCAGGCCACCCGCTGCGGCGAGGGCTGCAGCAGGTTGCTGCGCGAATGCGCTGGTGCCGGCCAGGCCGATACCGGCGGCGGCTGCGGACTTCAGGAAATTACGCCTCATTTTTTGTCTCCTCTTGTTGAACGGTGCAGCATGGTGTGCTGCTTTCTCCAGGGCTGCGATGGGGTGCTTGGTGTCACGACAGTTGTTATGACAGGTAGAATGTAATCTTGGATCGAATCGCCAGATAGTTAGGGGAAACACTACTGGATATGCCGGCTGGTTCGGCGGAAGCTGTTATGACATGAAGACCCAACTACTCATTGGCATCGACCTCGGGTCGAGCAGCCTCAAAGCCCTGGCCCTGGAGGCCGCGAGCGGCCGCACCGTGGCCCTTTCCCGCATGCCCCTGCAGCACGACCGCTTGCCCGGTGGTGGTTGCGAAGTGGGTGCATCCATGATCCGCTTGGCCCTGTCCACCGTGCTGCGCGACGTGGCGCACCAGCTTGGCAACCGGGTGGCCGATGTCCGCGCCATCGGCTGCACCGGGCACGGTGCGGGCCTGTATGCACTGGATGCCCGCAATGAACTGGCCGGCGGCCGCGCCGTGGCCTCGACCGACCAGCGCGCTGGCGCGCGGGCAGAGTCCCTGGCAAGGAGCCATGGCCCGCAATTGCGTGCCGATGTCGGCTGCCAGCCCTGGCCGGGCCAGCCCACCGTGATCGCGGCCGAGCTGCTGGGCGGTGGCGCGGTGCGCAGCGGCGCTCTGCGGCGCCTGATGTTCGCCAAGGACTATGTGGGTTTTCTGCTCACGGGCGAAATCGCCACCGACGCCAGTGATGTCAGCACGGCGGGCCTGCTCTCGATCACCACGGGCACCTGGTCGCCGCTGGCCTTTGCGGCCTCGGGCATCGCCGATCTGTCGCCCCAGGCCTTCGGGCCGCTGGTAGACAGCGGCGAGGTGATCGGCACGTTGCAAACCTCGGCCGCACAGGCGCATGGCCTGCCCGCGGGCATTCCCGTGGCCATGGGCGCCATCGACCTGCTGGCGTCGATGACCGCCATCCGTGCCGAAGAGCGTGGCCGCGCGGTCTCGGTGCTGGGCACCTGGTGCGTGAATGCCGTCATCGGCCCGGTGGTGGAGCCCCGGCCCGACGTGGTGGCGGTCGTCAATTTCGGGCCGCGCGAGCGGCGCCTGTACATGGAGAACAGCCCTTCGTCGATGGCCAACATCGCCTGGCTGGCCGGCGTGCTGGGCCTGCCCGATGCGCGGGCCGTGGTTGACCTGGCGATGTCGGTGCCGTTCGGGGCCGGGGGGCTGCGCTTCTTGCCCTTCGTGAACGGCGGCGCTGGCGTCACGGCCGGGTTTGTCGGCCTGCAAAGCCACCACACACGCGGCGACATGGCGCGCGCCGTGGTCGACGCGGTCGCTGCGCTGCACGCGCGCCATACCTCGCGCCTGGCGGCCGGCGGGCTGCCGGTGTCGGCCTCCACCGTGCTCGGTGGCGGCGCCAGCGACACGCGCCTGGTGCGCCTGCTCGCGGGTCTGCTCGGGCACCCGGTGGAGCGCTGCGCCGACGACGAGACTGGTGCGCGCGGTGCGGCGATCTATGCGGCGATGTCGCAGGGCATCGATACCCACCCCTTGCGCGCGCCCTGCGACACGGTCGAACCCGACGCCGGCCAGGCGCGGGCCCATGCGGATTTCAATGCCTACTTCAACGAACTCATAGCCACCATGTCCCCTGTATTCGGCCATCTGGCGGGCACATCGCCGGGCACGGCCCCGCCACGGCCAGCGCTTGCCGCCACCCCTGCCACCACAGCCGCGCAGAGCGCGGAGGCCTTGCCATGAGCCCGCTCGCACCACTGCCTTTCGTGCGCCCGGCCGCCGTGGCGGGGCGCCACTTCTCGACCGTGATCGTGGGTGCCGGCATCAACGGCGTGGGCGTGTTCCGCGACCTTGCGCTGCAGGGCGTGGACTGCCTCATCGTGGACAAGGGTGACTTCAGTGCCGGCGCCAGCAGCGCGCCCTCGCGCATGATCCACGGCGGCCTGCGTTACCTGGAGAGCGGCAGCTTCTCGCTGGTGGCCGAAGCCACGCGCGAGCGCAACCTGTTGCTGCGCAACGCGCCGCACCTGGTGCAGCCGCTCAAGACCGTGGTGCCGCTGTCGAGCTTCTTTGGCGGGCTGATGAGCAGCGCGCTCAAGTTCCTGGGCCGCACGCCGCCCCAGCGCACGCGCGGCCTGCTCGCCGTGGCCGCCGGGCTGCGCCTGTACGACCTGTTGGGCCGGCGCCAGCGTGTGATGCCCAACCACCACATCAGCCGCGTGCAGCCGGCCGACCGCCTGCTGTTCCGCGCGGCCGTGCGCTGGACGGCGACCTTCTTCGACGCCTGGATCAGCCACCCCGAATGGCTGGTGCTGGAGCTGTTGCGCGACGCCTGCCGCGACCAGCCGCGCTCGGCGGCCAGCAACCACTGCCGCGTGATGGGCTGCGCGGGCAAGACCCTCACGCTGCGCGACGAAGTCACGGGCGAGGTGGTGCAGGTGACGGCCGATGCCGTGGTCAATGCCAGCGGCGCCTGGCTCGACCGCAGCACCGAGTTGTTGGGCGGCGCGGGGCCGCGCGTGATGGGCACCAAGGGCTCGCACCTGGTGCTCGACCACCCCCTGCTGCGCGACGCGCTGGGCGGGCGCATGGCTTACTTCGAGGCGCTGGACGGGCGCGTGTGCATTGTCTACCCGTTCCTGGACCGGGTGCTGGTGGGCTCCACCGACATCCCGGTGGACGACCCCGACCAGATCGCCACGGAGCCGGCCGAGGTGGACTACCTGCTGGACGTGCTGGGCGAGGTGTTCCCCAACCTCGCCTTCGGCCGCCGTGACGTGGTCTACACCTATGTGGGCGTGCGGCCGCTGGCACGCTCGGACGCCGACAAGCCAGGGCAGATCTCGCGCGACCATTCGGTGGTGATCGATGCACCCTCGCCATCGCGCGACATCCCGGTGGTGGGGTTGGTGGGTGGCAAATGGACCACCTTCCGCGCGCTGGCCGAGGAGGCCACCGACGAGGTGCTGCGCCTGCTGGGGCGCGGGCGCACCGCCTCGACCCGGCAGTTGCCCATTGGCGGCGGCACCGACATGCCACAGGGCGCCCAGGCGACCGAGCGCTTCATCGACCGCATTGCCAAGGACGCGGGCCTGGCGCGTGCCCGCGCACAGGCGCTGCTGCGCCGCTACGGCTCCCAGGCCTCGCGCATGGCCCAGCATTTCAAGGTGGCGGGTGACGAGCCGCTGCAGCATGCCCCCGATTATTCGGTGGCGGAGGTGGCCTGGCTGTGCACCGAAACCGGCGTGATCCACCTTGACGACCTGGTGATCCGCCGCACGCTGCTGGCCATCCGTGGCCTCGTCACGGACGCGGCGCTGGCCGAAATGGCCGGCATTGCCGGGCAGGCATTGGGCTGGGATGCCGGGCGCGAACGGCAGGAGTTGCACAATTGCGCCAGCGCGCTGCGCGAACGCCATGGCGTGCGCCTGGCCACGGCAGCGCCCGATACCGATGCGGCAGCGCCGGCCTTCCATGCACCATTGACCATCCATCCGGCCCTGAGCCCGTCCTGACGTGAACGCACCGACCGAACTCCAGCCCCTGCTCGACCGCAACTCCGAATCGCCCCTGTGGGCGCAGTTCCGCGATGCCCTGCGCCTGCAGATACTGCAGGGCGAACTGGCCATCGGCGCCAAGCTGCCCTCCGAGGCCGAACTCGGCGAGCAGTTCGGCATTTCGCGCATCGTGGTGCGCGAGGCGCTGGCCGACCTGGTGCGCAACAACCTGATCTACAAGATCAAGGGCCGCGGTGCCTTCGTCGCGGCGCGCGAGCGCGATGAGGATTTCGTCTCCACCGTGCTCGGCTTCTCCGATGAGATGGAGCGCAAGGGCCGCTCGGTGCGCACCCAGGTCCTCCTGCAGCAGCTGCGCGACCCCACGCCGCAGGAGATCAGCGCGCTGGGCCTCACGGACGACACCCAGGTGGTGGCCTTGAAGCGGCTGCGCAGCGTGGATGGCGAGCTGCGCCTGCTGGTGGAAACCGTGGTGCCTGCCGACCTGGCGCCCGGCCTGCACCGCATGCGCCTGGACGACCGTTCACTCTACGATGTGCTGCGCCGCCAGTACGGCGTGCGCCTGGTGCGCGCCGAGCGCTGGATCGATGCCGTGCTGCCCGACGCCGAGACCTGCGAACTGCTGCAACTGGCAAGCCCCGAGCCGCTCTTGCGCATTGAGTCCATCGCCTACGGTGCCAATGGCCGTCGTCTGGAGTACTACAGCGCCTTGCACCGCTGCAAGTCGAGCCGGCTGCATGTGCAAACCACGACGTGAACCTCCGGGGCCGATCCCAAAGAAAAAGGGCTCCTGCACAGGAGCCCTTTTCAATGGTGCCCGTTTCCGGGCAGAGAGGGGAAACACTTCCACATGGTGGCGGCACCCACGACCGTGAGATGCCACCACCATGGGAAGGCCCGCATTCTTTACATGGCGCCGATTTCGCCCGAAGGGATCTGGCCCAGGCGCACAGCCTCGGCAGCGGCCGCACGCACGGCAGCACGGTCAGCCGTCGATTGGTAGGTCACGACGCGCGAGCCTGCTGGCTCGATGCTGCGCGTCTGTGCCACGGTAGCGGCTTCGGCAGCCACTTCGGCGCGGGTGCGGTTCGTGTCGAACTTCAGGGCGAACTGCGAGCCATCGGCTTCGTCGGCATGGGCACCGAAAGCGGAGAAAGCAGCCACAGCGGCGATGGAGAGGAAACGTGCAGTCTTGTTCATGGTGATCTCGATTCTTTATTGGGTTTGACAGGGGGTCAGGTCAGTTCAATCCGGGGCGGCTTACAGCGCGCCGATTTCGCCGGAAGAAATCTGGCCGGTGCGCACAGCGTCAGCAGCCTGGGCACGCACGGCAGCGCGGTCAGCAGTCGACTTGTAGGTCACCACGCGGGAGCCAGCAGGCTCGATGCTGCGGGTCTGGGCCACGGTAGCGGCCTCAGCGGCCACTTCGGCGCGGGTGCGGTTGGTTTCGAACTTCGTGGCGAATTGCGAAGCATCGGCTTCGTCGGCCTGGGCACCGAAAGAAGCGAAAGCGGCAACAGCGGCGATGGAGAGGAAGCGTGCGGTCGTGTTCATGATGAAATCCTTGGAAGAAAAAAGTGACTCAAAAAACCGGGACAAAACCATTTCGAACCGGGTTCGGTGAGTCGCCTTGCGGGTTCGGCTCATCGATGGGTTGAACTGTACGCCGCAGGCGATCAAAGAAAAACCACTAAGTCGCGAACTAACTGTTCCAGTTTTAGAAATAATAAATAGGATAGAAGGGCTGGGTTTACCCGTATTTCATACCGCTGCAATTGTTCAAAAAGATAGCAACAAAGTCTTTGCGGTTAAGGAATTTGGTCAATTCTTATTGTTGTGAAGCCGGGATGACGCTGCCTGCCGATCAGGCTCAATCATTGCAACGACTGAAACGACTGGTCACAAAGCGGCTGCAGACCCCTCTGCATGCCCCGCCTGCCAGCGGGGCATCGCCCCTGGGAGACAATCCGTGCATGAACATGTCTTCCGACGGCGAGGCTGCTACTGCCGCATCCGGCCTGGCCTGGCAGCACGGCTTTGCTGCGCTGGGTCCGGCTTTTTTCACCGGGTTGCAGCCCACGCCTTTGCCCAGCCCCCATTGGGTGGGCACGAGTGCCAGCGTGGCGCACCTGCTGGGCCTGGACGCGGCCTGGCTGCGCAGCGATGCGGCCTTGCAGGCTTTCACGGGCAATGCCTTGCTTGCGGGCTCGCGCCCCTTGGCCAGTGTGTACAGCGGTCACCAGTTCGGCATCTGGGCCGGTCAGTTGGGCGATGGCCGGGCCATTCTGCTCGGCGAGACCGCTGCAGGGCTCGAAATCCAGCTCAAGGGCGCAGGCCGCACGCCGTATTCGCGCATGGGAGACGGCCGGGCGGTGCTGCGCTCGAGCATCCGCGAATTCCTGTGCAGCGAGGCCATGCAGGGCCTGGGCGTACCGACCACGCGTGCGCTGTGCATCACCGGGTCGCCCGCATCGGTGCGCCGCGAGGAGATCGAGACGGCGGCCGTGGTGACGCGCGTGGCGCCGAGCTTCATCCGCTTCGGCCATTTCGAGCATTTCTCGGCCAACGACATGGACGAGGAGCTCAAGGCGCTGGCCGACTACGTGATCGACCGCTACTACCCGGAGTGCCGGGGATCGGCCCAATTCGGCGGCAACCCCTATGCCGCGTTGCTGCAGGCGGTGAGCGAGCGCACGGCGGTGCTCATGGCGCAGTGGCAGGCCGTGGGTTTTTGCCATGGGGTGATGAACACCGACAACATGAGCATCCTGGGCCTGACCATCGATTACGGGCCATTCCAGTTCCTCGATGCCTTCGTGCCCGGCCATGTCTGCAACCACAGCGACACCCAGGGCCGCTACGCCTACAACCGCCAGCCCAACGTGGCCTACTGGAATGTGTTCTGCCTGGCACAGGCGCTGCTGCCGCTGATCGGCGACCAGGAGTTGGCCATGGCCGCGCTGGAGTCGTACAAGACCGTTTTCCCTGCCGAGTTCATGGCCCGCATGCGCGCCAAGCTGGGCCTGGGGGAGGTGGCCGGCGAGGGCGATGCGGACCTGATCGACGGCCTGCTGGTGCTGCTGGCCAAGGGCGGTGTGGACTATCCCATTTTCTGGCGCCGCCTGTCCCACGCTGTGGGCTCTGGTGAATTCGAGCCCGTGCGCGGCATGGTGCCCGACCAGACGGCCTGGGACACCTGGCTGGAAAAATACCTTGCCGAGCCCCGGCTGGCGGATCGCAAGCGTGCGTCTGAGGCCATGCTGGCCACCAACCCCAAGTTCGTGCTGCGCAACCATCTGTGCGAAGAAGCCATCCGCGCGGCGAAACTTGGCGACTTCGGCCCACTCCAAACCTTGCAGCGGCTGCTGGAGCGCCCATGTGAGGAGCATCCCGGGCACGAGTCCTACGCTGCCTTCCCGCCCGCATGGGCTTCTTCCATCGAGATCAGCTGTTCATCATGACCTATCCCGTCCACAAGACCGATGCCCAATGGCAGGCCGTGCTGCAGGAAAAAGGGGCCGAGCCCGGCGCCCTGCAGGTAACGCGCTTTGCCGCCACCGAGCGGCCCTTTACCGGCAAGTACGAGGCCCACTGGGCCGATGGCAGCTACCACTGCATCTGCTGCGGTGCCAAGCTGTTCGACTCGCACACCAAGTTCGACGCGGGCTGCGGCTGGCCCAGCTTCTCCGAAGCCGTGCCCGGCGCCATAAAGGAAATCGTGGACCACAGCCATGGCATGTCGCGCACCGAGACGGTGTGTGCACAATGCGGGGCCCACCTGGGCCATGTGTTCGAAGACGGCCCCCAGCCCACCGGCCTGCGCTACTGCATGAATTCGGCCTCGCTTGACTTCGACGACAAGTGAAATGACGCACCCCCTGAGTCGCTTCGCGCCTTCCCCCTCAAGGGGGACGCCGCCAGCGCGGCGGGGCGGCCCTTGCGCGGCGGCCACTGGTCTGGCCAGCGCGGGTTCTGCAGCCTGAGGGCGCTGCGCAAAACATGAAGAATTGACGTTCGCATTCAATGAAAATCCTGCTCGACTTCCTTCCCATCGTCCTGTTCGTCGCCGCCTACAAGTTCTACAACATCTATGTGGCCACCGGCGTGCTGATGGCGGCCACGGTGGTGCAGATGGCCCTGATCTACCTGATCGACCGGCGGCTGCAGACCATGCACAAGGTGACACTGGCGCTGATCCTGCTGTTCGGCACGCTCACGCTGGTGCTGCAGGATGACCGTTTCATCAAGTGGAAACCGACGGTGCTCTACGGCGCCATGGCCCTCGCACTCGCCGTGGCGTTGTGGATCCTCAAGAAGAACTACCTCAAGCTGCTGCTGGGCAGCCAGATGGAGCTGCCCGACGGCGTGTGGATGCGCCTGAACGTGGCCTGGGTGATCTACTGCGCCTTCATGTCGGCCATCAATGCCTACGTGGTGCTCAATTTCAGCACCGAGGCCTGGGTGGAGTTCAAGCTCTGGGGCTATGCCTTCCCGCTGGTTTTCCTGGTGGCGCAGGGCATCTACATCGCTCCCCACCTCAAGAATGACGAGCCCGCCGCATGACCACCATGGCCACGACCGATACGAGCACCGTGCCCAGCCTGGCCCGGCAGATGCACGAGCGCCTGGCCGAACGCCTGGCGCCCACAGCGCTCGAAGTGATCGATGAAAGCGCCGACCACGCGGGGCATGTGGGGGCCAACGGCACGGGTTTTGGCACCCATTTTCGGGTGCGGATTGCCTCACCTTTGCTTACAGGCAAGAGCCGGGTGGCGCGCCATCGCCTTGTGTATGATGCGCTGCAGGAATTTTTGGATGCGGGCGTCCACGCCCTCGCTATTGAAATCCTCTGAACCGGCCCCATTGTCCTCATCTGCCGGATTTCAGCTGGCAATTACTTTCTCATTTTTTGGATTCCGCATGAAGAAACAGCTCCTGTCCGGCCTCGTGGCCGCTGCCGTGCTGGGCACGATGGCCCTGCCCGTTTCCGCCCAGAATCTCGCCATCGTCAATGGCAAGGCCATCCCCAAGGAACGCGCTGAGGTGTTCAAGCGGCAACTGGCCAACTCGGGTCGCCCCGTGACGCCCGAAGTCGAAGGCCAGATCAAGGACGAACTGATCACCCGCGAAGTCTTCATGCAGGAAGCGCAAAAGCGCGGCCTGGAAACCTCGGGCGATTTCAAGGTCCAGATGGAAATGGCGCGCCAGACCATCCTGATCCGTGAACTGTTCCTGGACTTCCAGAAGACCAACCCCGTGACGGACGAGGAAATCAAGGCCGAGTACGACAAGTTCGTGGCCGCCAACAGCGGCAAGGAATACAAGGCCAGCCACATCCTGATCGAGAAGGAAGCCGACGCCAAGGCGGCCATTGCCGCCATCAACAAGGGCGCCAAGTTCGAAGAGATCGCCAAGAAGCAATCCAAGGACCCAGGCTCCGGTGCCAATGG
Organism: Acidovorax sp.; assembly: GCF_034519795.1. Lineage (GTDB taxonomy): Bacteria > Pseudomonadota > Gammaproteobacteria > Burkholderiales > Burkholderiaceae_C > Acidovorax. The sequence goes on along the minus strand of NZ_JAXHOB010000004.1, from coordinate 41,645 downwards.
CGGCGCCATGGACTGGGCCAACCCTTCGAGCTACGTGTCGGAATTCACCGAAGCCATGATCAAGCTCGAAAAGGGCAAGATGACGCAGACGCCCGTCAAGAGCCAGTTCGGCTACCACATCATCCGCCTGGACGACGTGCGCCAGGCCGAGCTGCCCAAGCTCGAGGACGTGAAGCCGCAGGTTGCCCAGCAGCTGCAGCAGCAAAAGCTGGCCAAGTACCAGGAAGAACTGCGCACCAAGGCCAAGATCGAGTAACCGATCCCCTGCCTTCCAGCACAAACGCGGCCTCGGCCGCGTTTTTTCATGGGGCCTGCCGGGATCAGGGCTTGTGGATCCAGGCCAGCCCCATCACGATGGAAATGAGCACCGGCTGGTGCACCATGTAGAAGCTCAGCGACCAACGGCCCAGCACGGCCAGGGGCGAAAGCGCGGCTGGCAGTCGCACCAGCAGCAGTCCGCCGGGGCGGCGCAGGGCCCACTGTCCGGCGGCCAGCCCCCACCAGAGCACGCCCAGCCAGGGGAAGATGGGCACGTAGTCCTCGGTGAAGGGCTTGCGCGCCACCAGCCCCAGCCAGTTGAGCGTGCGGGCATTGAAGGCCGGTGCGAGCTCGCTCCAGGCCCCCGTCAGCAGGTGGGTGGCCGCCACGGGCAGGGCCAATGCCACCAGGCCGCACAGCCACAGCCATGCGCCCCACCCGGCGGTGAAGCGCGCGATGAGCAGCATCACCGCCATGCCGTGCAGCACGCCGAAGTAGATGAAGCTGCGCGGGAACATGAAGAACGAGCCCAGGCTCACCAGCAGGGCGCAGCCGGCGATCTGCAGCCAGCGGCGGGTGAATCGCTCCAGGCTTTGCCCCTGGTGCAGCGCGATGGCCTGGCCCAGGCCGGCGCAGAAGAGGAACAGGCTCAGGATCAGGGTGCGCTGTGTGGTCCACACCGGGTCGGTGCGGAAATCCTGGGGCCAGAGGCCGAAATGGGCCAGGTCGAAGCAGAAGTGGAAGGCGGCCATCCAGAGCATGGCTACTGCGCGCAGGGCGTCTACGGCTTCGTAGCGGGGGGCGGTGGATGGGTTTGAGAGTGGGTTCATTCGTGGCGAACGCGCTGTAGATCGCTGGGGTGTCAGTGGGTGGATCGTAGCGCGACTGGGGTTCACTGCTGCTGGTGGCTGTAGGGGTGTCTGTTGTGTTCAAAGGGCGGAGGCCGGGATGTGCGCCCGGCGGCGCACCTACTTGTCTTTTGCGTCGCCAAAAGAAAGTAGGCAAAGAAAAGGCGACCCCCAGTCTGCGTCCCCCGTACGCCCTGTCGGGCGAACGGGGGCAACCTGCGATGCTCGGAACTGGGGTGGTGCCGCAGAACTCGCTGCGTTCTTCGAACTCCGCTCAAACAGCTGCGGCAAGTCAGATGACGAAGCGTGTGTGTCCTTCGGCACACACGCCCACCCCAGCCCCTGCGCTTCTCGGCGCAGCCAGCAGGGGTGGGGAGCGGGTACCACACGGCTGCTGCTGCGCAGCTGCGCCTGGGGTCGGGGACGCGCGCGGTGCGCGCTGCCGACGGGCGGCGCAGCCGCCCTGGCGAGCCGAGCGCAGCGAAGGACCACAGGCCGAGCGAAGCAATGGCCCGCATGGAGCCCGCTCCCACCCCCTTCTGACCGTGCCGAGAAGCGCAGGGCCTGGGGTGAGCGCGTGCCGAAGGACACGCGCCTCGTCATCTGGCTCGCCGAAGCTGTTTGACCGCAGCTGCCTCGCAGAGGCAGCGCAGGGAGTTCTTCGGCGTCACCCCAGGACCGAGCATCGCAGGCTGCCCCCTCGTACGAAGTGCGAGGGGGACACGGGCAGCGGGGTCGCCTTTTCTTGGCCTACCTTCTTTTGGCGACGCAAAAGAAGGTAGGTGCGCCGCCGGGCGCACATCCCGGCTCCCGCCCTTGGCAAAGGCATGCAGCAAACACGGAAAGCGCAGGTGGAGAGGCCCCCGTAGATACATTCTGAAATAAACCGAAACTGCCCCGAGACCCCCCCAAAACCGCCCAGGCGCACCATAGGACCCATGTTCAACACCGTCCATGAAAGGACTGCACCATGAAACCCTGGATCCAAAAAACCCTGGCCGGCGTCTTCGGCGCCACCATCGTCCTGGGCGGTCTGACCGCTTGTGCAGGCGGCCACCGACACGGCGAGATGGGCCCTGAGAAGATCGCCGAAATCCGCGGCAAGGTCGTCAACCGCGTGAGCAGCAAGCTGGACCTCACCGATGCCCAGAAGGTCAAGCTCAATGCCCTGGCCGACACCCTGCAGGCCCAGCGCGTCGCGTTCAAGGGCAAGACGCCCGACCCGCGCGCCGAGGTGCAGGCCATCGTCGCCGGTGCCACCTTCGACCGTGCCCGCGCCCAGGCGCTGATGGACGAGAAGACCCGTGCCGTGCAGACCGCCAGCCCCGAGGTGATCGCCGCCATGGCCGACTTCTATGACAGCCTGAACCCCGCGCAGCAGCAGAAGGTGCGCGAGATGATGGACAAGCGCGGCCGCCATGGTGGCGGTGGCTGGATGTCCCGCGGCTGAGCGCAGGAAGGAGCCCCGCATGTCACCCACGCTGGAACCCATCCACACGCTCACCCAGCGTGTGCGCATGCACGGCCCCCGCCTGCTGGCGGGCCTGCCGGACCCCCATGACGAGCTGATGTCGCTGGTCTGGGGCCCCCGCTTCGACCGCGAGCACGCCATGGGCCTGCTGGCGCGGCAGCCCGAGCATGCGGCCCTCACGCTGCCCGCCCTGCTGGACGCGGCCGACCGCTTCGACGCCCTGCACACCGGTGCCAAGCACCGCCTGCGCCAGCTCATCGTGCGCCACCGCGCGCTGGGTGGCGCGCTGGACAGCTGACCTTCTTAGAATCGGCCATGCACCGGATCCTGCTCATTGATGACGACGCACAGCTCGGCCCCCCGCTGGCGACCTATTTCCAGCGCTTCGAGCTGGAGCTCACGCATGCGCTCAGGCCCAGCGAGGGGCTGGCGCAGCTCGCGGCGGGCGGCTTTGATGCCGCCATCCTCGACGTGATGCTGCCCGAGATGGATGGCTTCGAGCTGTGCCGCACCATCCGCAAGCAGGGGGATCTGCCCATCGTCATGCTCACCGCGCGCGGCGACGTGATGGACCGGGTGGTGGGGCTGGAGCTGGGTGCCGACGATTACCTGCCCAAGCCGTTTGAACCGCGCGAATTGGTCGCGCGCTTGCAGACGGTGCTGCGCCGCCGGCGCAGCGACGGGCCGGGCAACGGGCAGGGGCATGGGCCGCTGGAATTCGAAGGCCTGCACATCGATGCCGCCCGCCGCAGCGTGCTGCGCCAGGGCGTGGCGGTGGAGCTGACCGGTACCGAGTTCGACCTTTTGCATCTGCTGGCGCGCGAACCGGGCCGCGTGTTCAGCCGCGACGACATCCTGAACCAGCTGCGCGGGCACGAGGCCGAGCTCTACACCCGGGCGGTGGACATCGTGGTCAGCCGCCTGCGCAAGAAGCTCGAGCCGCTGGACTGCATCAAGACGTTGCGCAATGCCGGCTATTCGCTGGCCCTGCGAAAGGCACCGCCATGAGGCGCTGGGGCCGGCAGGCAACGGCAGAGCTGCCAGGGGATGGACCGCCAGCGGCGCGGCGCGGCTGGTGGCGCCACAGCCATCGCCATGGCGAAGATGGCCAGCCCTGCCCCTGGCACCGGCGTGCGCGCGATGCTGTCGGGCATTCGCTGCGCATCCGCCTGGTGCTGCTGTTTTTGGTGCTGGCCTGCATGACCACCATCACCTTCGTGGGGGGGGTGCAAAAGGCCTTGTCGGTCGGCTGGCGCGAGGCCGCGCGGCCGCTGCTCATGGACTACGTGGACCGCCTCACCGGCGAGATCGGCACCCCGCCCAGCGTGGAGCGGGCGCAGGCCATCGTGCAGCGCCTGCCGATCCACCTGCGCATCGAAGGGCCGGTGGTCAACTGGGTATCGCACCCCGACATCCAGCGCCCGGACTGGATGCGCGACCGCGGCCCGCGCAACCCCAAGGAGCGTTGGCTGGACGACGGCGACGAGGGCCACCGCCTGCTGCAGCGCACGACGGCAGATGGGCATTTCATCGAATTCGGCCTGAACGCCATGACCTGGGAGCAAAAGCCGCGCGTGGCCTGGGTCACGCTGTCGGTGCTGCTGCTGCTCACCGGCCTGTCGTATGTCTACGTGCGCCACCTGCTGCGCCCGCTCGACGACATCCGCCGCGGCGCGCGGCGCTTTGGCGAAGGCGACTTCGGCGAGCCTATTCCCGTGCGCCACGCCCACCGGCCCGACGAACTGGGCCAACTGGCGGCCACCATCAACACCATGGGCGAGGACATCCACCAGATGCTGGAGGCCAAGCGCGCCCTGCTGCTGGCCATGAGCCACGAGCTGCGCAGCCCGCTCACGCGCGCACGGCTGAACACCGAGCTGCTGCCCGAGGGCCCCGACGTGGGGCCGCAGCGCGAGGCGCTGATGCGCGACCTGGGCGAGATGGCGCACCTGATCTCCGACCTGCTGGAGAGCGAGCGCCTGGCCGGCCGGCATGCCGCGCTGCACCGCGAGCCGACCAACCTGCCCGAGCTGGCGCGCGAGGTGATCGCCGAGCTGGAGGTGCGGCACGATTGCGCCGACGACATCGTGGTCATCGCCGACCCGGCCTTGCCCGTGCTGGCGCTCGACCGCGGGCGCCTGCGCCTGGTGCTGCGCAACCTGCTGGACAACAGCCTGCGCCACTGCGAGCCCACGGCATCGCCGCCCGAGCTGCACCTGCGCAGCACCCCCCTGGGTGTCGAGCTGGAGGTGCGCGACCATGGCCCCGGCGTGCCACCCGAACACCTGGCGCGCATGGCCCAGGCTTTCTACCGGCCCGACGTCGCGCGCCAGCGCGCCACGGGTGGCGTGGGCCTGGGGCTGTACCTGTGCCGGCTGGTGGCACAGGCGCATGGCGGGCAGTTCGAGCTGCGCAATGCCTCGCCGGGTCTGTCGGTGCGCATCACGCTGCCGGCCGAACCGGCGCAGGTGGCGCCCACCAAGGGCTGAGCTAACGCGAAGCCGCTCCCGGCGCGGTCATCTCGTCGCGTTGCTGCGCGAAAGCCGCCTTGGCAATGCGTGCGAACAGTGCCGAGCGCGGGTTCTCGGGGCCCTGCTGCCCCGGGGTGGCCAGCACCACGGACTGCGCCGCGAGCGGCCCGCGCAGGCGCCTGCAGGCCAGGCGCTTGCCGTCGTAGCTCCAGTCGCGCACCGGCCGCGTGGTGAGCAGCGAAACGCCCAGGCCGTTGGCCACCAGTGAGCGCAGCATCTCGATGGAGGGCGTCTGGTGCGCGATGCGCGGCGTGACGCCTGCCTGGCGGAACAGCGAGAGAAAGTACTCGCGGCTGTGCGGCAAGTTGATCAGGATGAAGGGCTCCTGCGCCAGCGTGGACAGCGCAAGGCTGCTGCGCGCCGCCAGCGCATGGCCGGCCGGCAGCAGCGCATAGGGCACGAAGGAGGTGACCGCCTCCAGCCGCACGGCGCGCGCCAGGCCCAGGTCGTAGAGCAGGGCGGTGTCGAGCGCGCCGCGTTCCAGCATCTGCACCAGGGTCTCGGTGTCCGCCTCATGCACCTCGATCTCCACCTGCGGGTGCCGCTCGCGCATGCGCACCAGGATCTCGGGCAGGTAGCGCGGCGCCAGCGTGGACAGGCAACCCACGCGCAGCAGGCCCGCCTCTTCTTCGCGCCGCGGCCCTTCGAGCGCGCGCGCCTTGTCCAGCAGCACCTGCGCCTCGCGCTGGCGCAGCCGGCCGGCCGCCGTGAGCTCCAGGCCGCGCGCATGGCGGCGCACGAACAGCACTTCGCTCCACAGCGCCTCCAGGTCGGCGATGGCCTTGGAGATGGAGGGCTGCGAGACGCTCAGCGCGTGCGCGGCACGCGCCGCGCCGCCATGCTGGGCTGCGGCCACAAAGTATTCGAGCTGTCGCAGGCTGAGATTGATCAAGATAGTTGATCCATTGCATCAAGATTGAATATTTTATTTTGATGCAGGAATGGGCAAACATGGCACTTCCTTTCCATTGCCTGGAGATTTCCGCCATGACCCCAACCACCCGCCCGCTCGATGGCGTGCGCATCCTCGACTTCAGCCGCGTGCTGGCGGGCCCGCTGTCCACGGCCTTGCTGGCCGACCTGGGGGCCGAGGTCATCAAGGTCGAGCCGCCCACGGGCGATGACTACCGCCACATCGGCCCCATGCGCGAAGGCATGAGCAGCCTGTTCACGGCACTCAACCGCAACAAGAAGAGCCTGGTGCTCGACCTCAAGCACCCCGATGCGGCGCAAACCGTCGCCGCCCTGGCCGCCACGGCCGACGTGGTGGTCGAGAACTTCCGCCCCGGCGTGGCCGAGCGCCTGGGCGTCGGCCCTGTGGCCTTGCGCGGCGTGAATCCGAAGCTGGTCTACGTGAGTGTTTCGGGCTTCGGCCAGACCGGGCCGCTGGCGCACCTGCCGGCCTACGACATCATCGTGCAGGCCATGAGCGGCCTGATGGAATCCACGGGCGACCCCGAAGGCGCGCCCACCATGGTCGGCGAGGCCGTGTCCGACGTGATCGCCGGCCTGTTCGCCTCCTGGGCCACGCTGGCCGCGCTGCTGCAGCAGCGGCGCACGGGCGAGGGCCAGCATGTGGACGTGGCCATGTTCGATGCCACATTGAGTTTCCTGGTGACGGGGGTAGGGCGGTATCTCTTCACCGGCCAGAGCCCGCAGCGCAGCGGCAACCGGCATGCGTTCTCGGCACCGTTCGGGGTGTACCGCGCGCAGGACGGGCATTTCGCACTGGCCGTGCTCAATCACAAGCTGTTCGCATCGCTCGCGCAGCTCATCGGCGAACCCGGCTTTGCCATGGATGCCCGCTTTGCCAGCGACGAACTGCGCCATGCCAACGAACCCGTGCTCGCTGCGGCCATCGAAGCCTGGGCCGCGCAACGGCCGGTGTCCGAGGTGGTGGCCGCGCTGGAGGCGGCCGGCGTGCCCGGCGGCCCGCTGTGGACCACGGCCCAGGCGCTCGAATCCGAACAGGGCAGGGCGCGCGGCCTGCTGCGCGAGGTGCACGACCCGCGCCTGCCGGGCCTGCGCGTGCCCACGCAGCCGGTCAAGTTCGGCGGCGCCGCGCCCAATCGCGCCGAACCGGCGCCCGCGCTGGGCGAGCACACCGATGCGCTCATGGCCGCACTGCTGCACTGCGGTAGCGAGCGGCTCGCGGCGCTGCGCGAGGCCGGGCTGTTCGGCCCGGGGCAGGCTGCCACCACCTCCCATTGACACTGCAAGGAGCTTTTTATGAACCCGATGAACCGCCTGGGCGTGACCCCCGATGACCAGGGCGTTGCCGACGCCGTGGCCCGTTTTGCCACCGATGTGCTGGCGCCCCGCGCCCGCGAGATCGACGAGCGGGCCTTGTCCGTCACCTGCCATGTGCCCCAACTGGCCGCCCTGGGCGTGATGGGCATGAACCTGCCCGAGCACCTGGGCGGTGCGGGCGTCACGCCCACGGCCATGCTGCTCTCGCTGGTGGAGATCGCGCGTGCCTGCGCGGCCACTTCGTCGATGATCGGCGCGCACTACCTGGGCACCGATGCGGTGCTCATCGGCGGCAGCGCCGAGCAGCACCAGCGCTTTCTGCCGCGCGCAGCCAGCGGCGAGTGGCTGGCCGGCTTTGCGCTCACCGAGCCGCGCGGCGGCTCGCACCCCGCCGACCTGCGCGCCCGGGCTGTGCGCGAGGGCGACCACTACCGCATCGACGGCGTCAAGCACTTCATCTCCAACGCCCGCGAGGCACAGTTCCTCGTGGTCTTCGCCAAGACCGACCCCGATGCCGGGGCGCGCGGTGTCAGCGCCTTCGTGGTGCAAACCAATACCCCTGGCATTACAGTCTCTTCGCCCGAGAAGCTCATGGGCATCCAGGGCGCCCATGCCTTCGAGGTCGCGTTCGAGGGCGTGCACGTGCCGGCCGGCCACCGCCTGGGCGCCGAGGGCTCGGGCTTCAAGACGGCGATGAAGGTGCTGGACAACAGCCGCCTGGACGTGGCGGCCACGGCCCTGGGCATTGCCGAGGCGGCGTTGGCCGACGCCACGCGCTGGATGAAAGACCGCCTGGTGGGCGGCGAACCCCTTGCCGGCAAGCAGGGCCTGCAGTGGATGCTGGCCGACATGAAGCTGCGCCTGGAGGCCTCCTGGGCGTTGACCCTGCAGGCACTGGCGCTGCGCCAGGCCGGCCAGCCCTTCACGCTGCAGTCGGCCATGGCCAAGCTGCATGCCTCGGAGATGGTGGGTTTCGTGGCCGATGCGGCACTGCAGATCCATGGCGGCTATGGCTACACGCGCGAGATGCCGCTGGAGCGCTATGTGCGCGATGCGCGCATCCTGCGCATCTACGAGGGCTCCTCCGAAGTGCAGCGCAACATCATTGCGCGCACGCTGCTGGGCTGACTTCGGGTGGCTGCACATTTTTGGTGCATTCCGCGCGCCTGGCACTGGCCCGCAATTTGCTAAATCGCTGTGCCGGTGAAGCACCGGCCAGCGCCCCGAGCGGGCCCGACCATGGGATGTCCCGAAGGGCGTTCCCAAGAGACGGGAAGCGGGGCGGTTTCTTGGGGCCGAGGGTCCGGTTTCCTAGCGTTTACCCTGTATAGACAGGTACGATAGAACCTCCATCATCGGTGCCAGGAAGCAAGGCCTGCTTCCCTCCGGATGCATACAAGTACTTTTTTCCCCTACAGGAGCTGATGATGAGCCGAACGGTTGTGAAGATGGCGTCGCTGGCAGCGGCGGTTGCGTGTGTGGTGGGGCTGGCCGCACCGGCCCAGGCCCAGGAAACCAAGATAGTCCTGGGCATGTCCGGCTGGACGGGCTTCGCCCCGTTGACCCTGGCGGACAAGGCCGGCATCTTCAAGAAGAACGGCCTGGACGTGGAGCTGAAGATGATTCCCCAGAAGGACCGCCACCTGGCCCTGGCCTCCAAGGCCATCCAGTGCGCGGCCACCACGGTGGAGACCCATGTCGCCTGGAACACCAACGGCGTGCCCATCGTGCAGATCTTCCAGCTCGACAAGTCCTACGGCGCCGACGGCCTGGCCGTGCGCAACGATGTCAAAAGCTTTGCCGACCTCAAGGGCAAGACCATCGGCGTGAGCGCGCCGGGCACGGCACCGTACTTCGGCCTGGCCTGGATGCTGTCCAAGAACGGCATGAGCCTCAAGGACGTGAAGATCGTCTCGCTGGAGCCCCAGCCTGCCGCCCAGGCCTTCGTGTCGGGCCAGAACGACGCCGCCATGACCTACGAGCCCTACCTGTCCACCGTGCGTGCCAACCCGGCCGCCGGCAAGATCCTGGCCACGACCATCGAATACCCGATGGTGATGGACACCGTGGGTTGCGACCCCGTGTGGCTCAAGGCCAACCCCAAGGCCGCGCAGGCGCTGGCCAATTCGTACTTCGACGCCCTGGAGATGATCAAGGCCGACCCGACCAAGTCCAACGAGATCATGGGCGCGGCCGTCAAGCAGACGGGCGAGGCCTTCGCCAAGTCCTCGGCCTTCCTGCGCTGGCAGGACAAGGCGGCGAACCAGAAGTTCTTCGCGGGTGAGCTGACCTCCTTCATGAAGGACGCCGGCGCCATCCTGCTCGAAGCCGGCGTGATCCGCAAGGCGCCCGAGAACTTCCCTGCGATGTTCGACGACAGCTTCATCAAGTAAGCAACCACCAAAGGATCGAACCATGAGTCGCGTGATGGGTGTTGCACCTTCGCTGGAGCCGGAGCGGCCTCGCCGCCGGGCCCTGGCCCCGCTAGAACCTGTGAGCACCCGCACGCGGCTGGTCCTGGGAGTGGCGTTTTTCATTCTGTTCTTCGCCGCCTGGTCCGTGTTCACGCTGGGGGGCTTCGTGTCGCCCACGTTCCTGGCCAGCCCCGTCACCATGGCCAAGGAGGGCTGGCTGCTGTTCACCGAGTTCGGCTTCCTGCACGACATCGGCATGACGGTGTGGCGGGTGCTGGGCGGCTTCATCCTCGCAGCCATCGTCGCCGTGCCGCTGGGCATCGCGATGGGTGCGCACAAGGGGGTCGAGGCCTTCCTGGAGCCCTTCGTATCGTTCTGCCGCTACCTGCCGGCCTCGGCCTTCATTCCCCTCTTGATCCTGTGGGCAGGCCTGGGCGAAATGCAGAAGCTGCTGGTGATCTTCATCGGCTCGGTGTTCCAGATCATCCTGATGGTGGCCGTGATCGTCGGCAATGCCCGCAAGGACCTGGTGGAGGCGGCCTACACGCTGGGCTCCAGCCCCACGGGCATCGTGCGCCGCGTGCTGATCCCGGGTGCCGCGCCCGACATCGCAGAAACCCTGCGCCTGGTGCTGGGCTGGGCCTGGACCTATGTGATCGTGGCCGAGCTGATCGGATCGTCCTCGGGCATCGGCCACATGATCACCGACAGCCAGGCGCTGCTCAACACCGGCCAGATCATCTTCGGCATCATCGTCATCGGCCTCATCGGGCTGGTGTCGGATACCTTCTTCAAATTCGTCAACCGCCGTCTGTTTGCCTGGAGCGCCCTGCGATGAGCCCGCTGCTGTCCATCCAAGGTGTCTCGCGCACCTTCGTCAGCCCCAAGGGGCAGTCCACCCAGGCCCTGCTGCCTGTCGATTTCGACGTGCAGGAGAACGACTTCGTGACCATTCTCGGCCCTTCGGGCTGTGGCAAGTCGACCATGCTGCGCATCGTGGCCGGCCTGGACCATCCCACCTCGGGCCGCGTGCTGCTCGGTGGCCGCCCCGTCGAAGGTCCGGGCGCCGACCGCGGCATGGTGTTCCAGAGCTACACGCTGTTCCCCTGGCTCACCATCGAGCAGAACATCCGCTTCGGCCTGCGCGAACGCGGCATGCCCGAGGCGCAGCAGAAGGAGCGCGCCGCCTACTTCATCGCCAAGGTGGGGCTGCGCGGCTTCGAGCAGCATTTCCCCAAGCAGCTCTCGGGCGGCATGCAGCAGCGCACGGCCATTGCACGCGCGCTGGCCAACGACCCCAAGATTTTGCTCATGGACGAGCCCTTCGGCGCCCTGGACAACCAGACCCGCGTGCTCATGCAGGAACTGCTCTTGGGCATCTGGGAGGCCGAGCGCAAGACCGTGATGTTCGTGACCCACGACATCGACGAAGCCATCTTCATGGCCAACCGCGTGGCGGTGTTCAGCGCCCGGCCCGGCCGCATCAAGACCGAGCTGGCCGTGGACCTGCCGCACCCGCGCCATTACACGATCAAGACCTCGCCCGAGTTCATGGACCTCAAGGCTCGCCTGACCGAAGAGATCCGCGCCGAGTCCATGGCGGCGGACGCCCATTGAGCCACCCGGGCCGACCCTTCGCCATGCCAGCCGCCTCCGCCGCCCGCGCCCCGCGCCCCAAGGCACTGCCACGGTCTGCAGCGCAACCCGCGGTGCAGCCCGAGGCGTCCGCGCTGGCCCTGTACCAGCAGATCAAGGACCACATCGCGCGCAAGATCCAGGACGGCTCCTGGAAGGCCGGCGACCGCCTGCCGTCCGAGAACGACCTGGTGACCCAGTTCGGCATGTCGCGCATGACGGTGAACCGCGCCTTGCGCGAGCTGGCCGAGCAGGGCCGCATCGTGCGCGTGGCGGGCGTGGGCAGCTTCGTGGCCGAGGACAAGCCCCAGTCCACCTTGCTGCAGATCGCCAACCTGGCCAGCGAGATCCGCCAGCGCGGGCATGACTACCGCTGCAAGGTGCTGACGGTGGAGCGCGTCTCGGCCACCATGGAAGTGGCGGCAGCGCTCGACATGCGCACCGGCGAATCGGTGTTCCACGCCGTCTGTGTGCACCTGGAGGACGGCCTGCCCGTGCAGCTCGAAGACCGCTACGTGAACCCGCGCGTCGTGCCGCAGTTCGCGCAGCAGGATTTCACGCTGCTGCAGCCCTCCGAATTCCTGGTGCGCAACGTGCCCTTCGACCAGGTCGAGCATGTGGTCGATGCCGTGCTGCCCACGGCCGACCAGGCCCTGCTGCTGGAGATGGACCCGGCCCAGCCCTGCCTGCTGCTCACGCGGCGCACCTGGAGCCGGGGTGTGCCCGTGACCATGGTGCGCTGCCTGCACCCGTCATCGCGCTACCGGCTGGGGAGCCGCTTCCGGGCGGACGGCAACCCGGTTTTTGAATAGATTTCCTGGGGTTTGCCTGCTGCGAACCTCCATTTTTCGCTTGTGCCAACTTGTATATACAGGACTAACCCATGACCACTGCAACCTCTGTATCCCCAAGCACCCTGGTGCTGCGCCCCGGGCAGGTGAGCCTGGCCGAACTGCGCCGCGTGAGCGCCGGTGGCGTGCGCCTGTCCCTGGACCCCGCGGCCTTGGCCGGCATGCAGGCCTCCGAAGCCACGGTGCAGCGCATCGTGGACGAAGACCAGGTGGTCTACGGCATCAACACCGGCTTCGGCAAGCTCGCCAGCACCAAGATCGCCCATGACCGCCTGGCCGAGCTGCAGCGCAACCTGGTGCTGTCGCACAGCGTGGGCACGGGCGAATCGCTGCCCGACCCGGTGGTGCGCATGGTGCTGGCCACCAAGGCCGTGAGCCTGGCGCGCGGCCATTCGGGCGTGCGCCCGGCGCTGGTCGATGCGCTGCTGGCGCTGGCCAATGCCGATGTGTTGCCGGTGATCCCGGCCAAGGGCTCGGTCGGCGCCTCGGGCGACCTGGCGCCGCTGGCCCACATGGCCTGTGTGCTCATCGGCGAAGGCCAGGCCAAGGTCGACGGCAAGGTGGTCGGTGGCCGCGAGGCCATGGCCGCCGTGGGCCTGGCCCCCTTCGTGCTCGGTCCCAAGGAAGGTCTGGCTCTGCTCAACGGCACGCAGGTGTCCACGGCGCTGGCGCTGGCCGGCCTGTTCGGGGCCGAGAGCGTGCTGGCTGCAGGCCTGGTGTCGGGCGCGCTGTCGCTCGAGGCCATCAAGGGCTCGGTCAAGCCCTTCGATGCGCGCATCCACGAGGCGCGCGGCCAGGCCGGGCAGATCGCCGTGGCGGCCGCCGTGCGCGGGCTGCTCGAGGGCAGCGAGATCGATCCCTCGCACCCGAACTGCGGCCGGGTGCAGGACCCGTACTCCATCCGCTGCGTGCCCCAGGTCATGGGCGCCTGCCTCGATAACCTCACCCACGCCGCGCGCGTGCTGCGCATCGAGGCCAATGCCGCCTCCGACAACCCGCTGGTCTTCACCGACACGGGCGAGGTGATCTCGGGCGGCAACTTCCATGCCGAACCCGTGGCCTTCGCGGCCGACATCATCGCGCTGGCCGTCTCCGAGATCGGTGCCATCTCCGAGCGCCGCATGGCGCTGCTGCTGGACACCGGCCTGTCCGGCCTGCCGGCCTTCTTGATCCGCGACAGCGGCGTGAACTCGGGCTTCATGATCGCCCAGGTCACGGCCGCCGCGCTTGCGGCCGAGAACCAGTGCCTGGCCCACCCGAGCAGCGTGACCAGCCTGCCCACCTCGGCCAACCAGGAAGACCATGTCTCCATGGCCACCTACGGTGCGCGCCGCCTGGGTGACATGGTGCGCAACACCGCCGTCATCGTCGGCATCGAGGCCATGGCTGCCGCGCAGGGTATCGACTTCGAGCGCGTGCCGGCACCGGGCGCTGCGGTAGCCCCCTGGCTCAAGAGTTCCGCGCTCATCGAGGCACAACTCGCCGCCATCCGCCAGCGTGTGGCCTTCCTGGAGCAGGACCGCTACATGGCGCCCGACATCGAGGCCATGCGCCTGTGGGCGCTCGAATCGGCCTGGCCCGCACCGCTGACCCAGTGCCTGCCCAGCCACGCCTGAGCTTGTCCATTCACCCGTTTTCTTCGCACCCACGTTGACCAGGAGATCACCATGAACGCCAACGACGCCATCCTGTCCGCCACCTCCGCCGACCCCCGCCACGATCCCACGCGCGTGATCCGCGCGCCGCGCGGCACCGAGCTCACCTGCAAGAGCTGGCTCACCGAAGCCGCCTACCGCATGATCCAGAACAACCTGGACCCCGAGGTGGCCGAACGCCCGCAGGACCTGGTGGTCTACGGCGGCATCGGCCGCGCCGCGCGCAACTGGGAGTGCTTCGACCAGATCCTGGCCTCGCTCAAGGACCTGAACGACGACGAAACCCTGCTCGTGCAGTCGGGCAAGCCCGTGGGCGTGTTCAAGACGCATGCCAATGCACCGCGCGTGCTGCTGGCCAACTCCAACCTGGTGCCCAAGTGGGCCAACTGGGAGCACTTCAACGAGCTCGACCAGAAGGGCCTGTTCATGTACGGCCAGATGACGGCCGGCAGCTGGATCTACATCGGCAGCCAGGGCATCGTGCAGGGCACGTTCGAGACCTTCGTCGAGGCCGGCCGCCAGCACTACGGCAACAGCCTGGCGGGCAAGTGGATCCTCACGGCCGGCCTGGGCGGCATGGGTGGCGCACAGCCGCTGGCCGCCACGCTGGCCGGTGCCGTGTCGCTCAACATCGAGTGCCAACAAAGCAGCATCGACTTTCGCCTGCGCACGCGTTACGTGGACAAGCAGGCCAAGGACATCGACGACGCGATCGCGCTCATCCAGCACCACACCGAGCGCAAGGAAGCCGTCTCCATCGCCTTGCTGGGCAATGCCGCCGACGTGCTGCCCGAGCTGGTACGCCGCGCCCAGGCCGGCGGCATCAAGCCCGACCTGGTAACCGACCAGACCTCCGCCCACGACCTGATCAACGGCTACCTGCCCAGCGGCTGGACCGTGCCCGAGTGGCAGGCCGCCATGAAGGACCCCGCGCGCCACGCAGCCCTCACGGCCGCTGCCGCCAAAAGCTGCGCCGTGCACGTGCAGGCCATGCTCGACTTCCAGTCCATGGGCGTGCCCACGGTGGACTACGGCAACAACATCCGCCAGGTGGCGTTCGACGAGGGCGTGAAGAACGCCTTCGACTTCCCGGGCTTCGTGCCGGCCTACATCCGCCCCCTGTTCTGCGAGGGCAAGGGCCCGTTCCGCTGGGTCGCACTCTCGGGTGACCCCGAGGACATCTACAAGACCGACGCCAAGATCAAGGAGCTGTTCCCGAACAACACGCACACCCACCGCTGGCTGGACATGGCGCGCGAGCGCATCAGCTTCCAGGGCCTGCCGGCGCGCATCTGCTGGCTGGGCCTGGGCGAGCGCCACATCGCCGGTCTGGCCTTTAACGAGATGGTGAAGAACGGCGAGCTCAAGGCACCGATCGTGATCGGCCGCGACCACCTCGATACCGGCTCGGTGGCCAGTCCCAACCGCGAGACCGAAAGCATGAAGGACGGAACCGACGCCGTGAGCGACTGGCCGCTGCTCAACGCGCTGCTCAACACCGCGGGCGGCGCCACCTGGGTCAGCCTGCACCATGGCGGTGGCGTGGGCATGGGCTACTCGCAGCATTCGGGCATGGTGATCGTGGCCGACGGTACCGATGCCGCGGCCGAGCGCCTGGCGCGCGTGCTGGTCAACGACAGCGGCAGCGGCGTGATGCGCCACGCCGATGCCGGCTACGACCTGGCCGTGGCTACGGCCAAGAAGCAGGGCCTGAAGCTGCCCATGGTGCGCTGATCCCCCGCAGAGCGACAACATGCCCACGAGTGCGCCATCGAGTCTCGCGGCCGTGCCGACGGCCGACCGGGTGCTGCAGGTACTGGCCGTGCTGGCCCAGCAGGGCAAGTCCATGCCTGCGGCCGAGCTCATGGAGCGCACGGGCCTGGCGCGCAGCACGCTGTACCGCCAGCTCGCGCGGCTCAAGCGCTGGGGCTTCGTGCTCGAAAGCGATGGCTTCTACGCGCCCGGACCGCTGAGCCTGCAACTGGCGCTGGGGTTCGATCTGGCCTCGCACCTGGTGCGCCAGGCACGGCCCGACATGGTGGAGCTGGCCCAGCAATCGCAGGAAAGCGTGGGCCTGATCGTCGCCGTGAACGACCAGGCCATTTGCCTGGACATGGTGGAGAGCCAGCATTCGCTGCGCTGCTCGTTCGAGAAGGGGCGCAGCGTGCCCCTGCGCGCAGGCGCCTCGGCCAAGTGCGTGCTGGCCCACCTGCCCGAGGGCGTGCGCTCTGCCGTGCTCGATGGCCTGTGGGGCGCCGGTACGCCCGAGCGCGACGCCGCGCAGCGCGAGTGCGATGCGATCCGCAAGGCGGGATTTGCCATGACCGCCGGCGAGGTCGACCCCGGCGTCTGGGGCTGCAGCGTGCCGCTGTTCGGTGCCTCGCGCCAGTCCGTGGGGGCCATCACGCTGATGGCACCCATCGTGCGTGCCAGCGGGCAGGAAGAAGCCCTGATCCGCATGGCCGTGGTGGCTGCGGCGCGCATCTCGCGCCAACTGGTTCTGCATTGACCGACAACGACGACAAGTGATTTTTCCGATGACCGTTTCACTCCCCATGGCCTTGCTGTTCCCCGTCCCCGGGCAGGAGGCCTGAACATGGTCCAGTTCTTCGACCTGGCCTCCACCCCCAGCGTGCCCTGGAAGAACGGTGGCGGCAGCACCCGCGAGCTGGCCTGCTGGCCGCAGGGCGCGGGCATGGATGGCTTCGAGTGGCGCGTGAGCGTGGCCACGATTGCCCAGGCGGGCCCGTTCTCGGCCTTCCCGGGCGTGGACCGGCAGATCATGCTGCTCGACGGCGACGGGGTGCACTTGCGCTCCAACGATGGCCAACTGGACCACGACCTCGACCAGCCCTGGCAGCCGCTGGCCTTCAAGGGCGATGTCGCCGTGGATTGCGACATGCTGGGCGGCCCATCCACCGACTTCAACCTCATGGTGCGCCGGGGCTGCTGGCATGGCGGCCTGCAAGTGACCGGCCATGCGCGCGTGGCCGGGCGCGCACGCGCCGGCCTGTGCATGGTGCTGCGTGGGCGCTGGCGCTGCGGAACACAAGTGCTGGAACCCGGCCAGGGGCTGTGGTGGAGCGATGGCAGCGCAGAGAATGCGCTGGAGCCTTTGGACGCCGATCCAGCCTTGGCCTGGATCGACCTGGACATGGAACCCTCCGACTGACTTTTGCCCATGACACCCACCACCATCCCCACCCCTCAAAGCCATCCTTCGGCCGATGGCATCTGGATCGGCATGCGCCCGGCCCCCGACCTGTGCGTACCCGATATGCCTGTGCCCCAGGGTGCCACCACCTGCGTGGTGGTGCAGGGCGGCAGCGTGCAATGGGTGGGGCCTGAGGATGCCTGGCCCGCGGCCTGGAATGCCCTGCCGCGCTTCGACGCGCGGGGCGCCCTGGCCACACCCGGCCTGGTGGACTGCCATACCCACCTGGTCTATGGCGGCCAGCGTGCCAACGAATTCGCGATGCGCCTGGCGGGCGCCACCTACGAAGAGGTGGCCCGGGCCGGTGGTGGCATCGTCTCGTCGGTGCGCGCCACGCGCGAGGCCAGCGAGGAGGAACTTTTCGCCCTGGCCCTGCCGCGCCTGCAGGCGCTGTTGGACGAGGGCGTCTGCGCCATCGAGATCAAGTCCGGCTACGGCCTGGCGCTGGAGCACGAGCGCAAGCAGCTGCGCGTGGCGCGCCGCCTGGGCGAGGCGCTGGGCGTGACGGTGCGCACCACCTTCCTGGGCGCGCATGCGCTGCCGCCCGAATACGCGGGCCGCAGCCAGGACTACACCGACCTGGTCTGCAAGGAGATGCTGCCCGCGCTGGCCGCCGAGGGCCTGGTGGATGCGGTGGACGTGTTCTGCGAGCGCATCGCCTTCACGCTGGCCGAGACCGAGCAGGTGTTTGCCGCTGCGAAACAACTGGGCATTCCCGTCAAGCTGCATGCCGAGCAGCTCTCGGACATGGGTGGGGCCGCGCTGGCCGCGCGCTACGGTGCGCTCTCGTGCGACCACATCGAGCATCTCTCGCAAGCGGGAATCGATGCGATGAAGCAGGCTGGTACCGTGGCCGTGCTGCTGCCCGGCGCCTACTACACGCTGCGCGACACGCACCTGCCGCCCATCGACGCGCTGCGCGAGGCCGGCGTGCCCATGGCCGTGTCCACCGACCACAACCCCGGCACCTCGCCCGCGCTGAGCCTGCTGCTCATGGCCAACATGGCCTGCACGCTGTTCCGCCTGACGGTGCCCGAGGCACTGGCCGGCATCACCACACACGCCGCGCGCGCGCTGGGCCTGCAGGACACGCACGGCCTCATCGCATCGGGCCGCCCGGCCAATTTCGTGCTCTGGCCGCTGGCCGATGCGGCGGAGCTGGCCTACTGGTTCGGCCACAAGCCCGCGCGCACCATCGTGCGCCAGGGGCGCATCGTGAAAGGGGCCTGAGTCCATGGCCACGCACAGTGAATTCCTGGCAGCACTGGTCAATGCGCTCGGTGCCGACCGCGTGCAGGTGGGCGATGCCGTGCCCGCGCGCCACCACACCGACTGGAGCGGCACGGCCCCCGTGCCACCGCTGGCGCTGGTGCGCCCGCGCAGGACCGAGGAAGTCTCGGTCCTGCTGCGCCTGTGCCATGCCCACCGCGTGCCCGTGGTGCCCCAGGGCGGCCTCACCGGGCTGGCCGGTGCCGCCGTGCCCTGTGCGGACGGGGTGGCCCTGTCGCTGGAGCGCATGAACGCCATCGAGGCGGTGGATGCACGCTCTGCCACGCTGACGGTGCAGGCCGGGGCCACCGTGCAGGCGGTGCAGGAGGCCGCGCTCGCCGTGGGCCTGCAGTTCGGCGTGGACTTCGGTGCGCGCGGCTCGGCCCAGGTGGGCGGGGCCGTCTCCACCAATGCCGGCGGCAATGGCGTGCTGCAGTACGGCATGGTGCGCGAACAGGTGCTGGGGCTGGAGGTGGTGCTGGCCGATGGCACGCTGCTGCCCATGCTGCGGCCCATGCTCAAGAACAACACGGGCTACGACCTCAAGCAGTGGTTCATTGGCGCCGAGGGCACGCTGGGCGTGGTCACGCGCGCACTGCTGCGCCTGCGGCCCTTGCCGCGCGCCCGGGCCACGGCCTTGGTGGCGCTGCCCGATTTCGACGCCGCGCTGGCGCTGCTGGCCCGGCTGCAAGGGCGCTTTCCGGGCGCGCTCTCGGCCTTCGAGCTCATGTGGCGCTGTTTCGTCGAGGCCTCGCTGCGCTGGCAGGCGCTGCGCGAGCCCTTCGAGGCGCCGCACCCGTTTGCTGCGCTCATCGACGTCGGCGGCCAGGACGAAGCCGGCCTGCGCGACGCGCTGGAAGAAGTGTTGGGCGAAGCCATGGAGGCCGGTGAAGCCATCGATGCCGCCATCGCCCAATCGCAGGCCCAGGCGCAAGCCTTGTGGAAGATCCGCGAGGCCACGGCCGAGTTGCCCGCGCACATGCACCCCCCGATCAACTTCGACGTGAGTCTGCCGCAGGCCGATATCGGCCGCTTCGCCGAGGAATGCCGTTCCGCGCTGTCCGCGCGCTGGCCCGGTCACCTTAGCGTGTTCTTCGGCCATATCGGCGACGGCAACCTGCACCTGTCCACCGATGCCTCCACCGTGAACGGGGAGGAGGGCGCTGTCGAAGAGCTGGTGTACGCCCAGGTTGCGGCATTCGGCGGCAGCGTCTCGGCCGAGCATGGCATCGGCCTGCACAAGAAGCCCTACCTGCACGCCAGCCGCACCCCGGCCGAATTGGTGGCCATGCGCGCCGTCAAGCAGGCGCTGGACCCCCTCCATCTCATGAACCCCGGCAAGGTATTCGACCTATGAACGCTGCTGCATCTGCCATCCAGGCCCTGGCCCGCCCCGAGGTGCCCCCGCTGCCCGCCTACAACGCGGGCCTGTCGTCCGAGGCGGTGCGCCAGCGCTACGGCGTGACCGAGATCGCGCGCCTGGCCAGCAACGAGAACCCCTATGGCGCCAGCCCCGCAGTGGCGCGTGCGCTGGTGGACCTGGCGGAGCGCGTGGGCACCTACCCCGATGCGAACTGCACCGCGCTGCGCGCCGCCATCGGGGCACGCACAGGCATTGCAGCGGATCGCATCGTCGTGGGCAATGGGTCCGAGGACATCCTGCAGATGCTGTGCCAGGCCTTTCTGTCGCAGGGCGACCGGGTGCTGACCCAACGCCCGGCCTTCGGCCTGCACGAGATCTACCCGCGCATGATGGGTGCGCAGGTCGAGCTGCTGGCGTTGACGCCGGAACTCGGCTTCGATGTGGACGCCTGGTGCGAAGCGCTGTCGCGCGGCCCCAAGATCGCCATGCTGGCCAACCCCTCCAACCCCGTGGGCTGCATGTTCACCGCGCAGGAGTTCGAGCGCCTGCTCGCAGCCACGCCTGCGCACACCCTGCT
The DNA here is from genome assembly GCF_034519795.1 of Acidovorax sp. Lineage (GTDB taxonomy): Bacteria > Pseudomonadota > Gammaproteobacteria > Burkholderiales > Burkholderiaceae_C > Acidovorax. The sequence goes on along the minus strand of NZ_JAXHOB010000004.1, from coordinate 21,309 downwards.
GGTGGTGGACGAGGCCTACTACGAGTACGCCTGCCATGCGCAGAGCTACCCCGATGTGCTGGCCCTGTTGCAGGGCCGTGCCGGGCCCTGGACCGTGCTGCGCACCTTCTCCAAGGCCTGGGGCCTTGCGGGCCTGCGCGTGGGCTACGGCCTGGCCAGCGACGCGGTACTGGTGCAATTGCTCGACCGGGTGCGCACCCCGTTCAACGTGAACCATGCGGCCCAGGCGGCGGCGCTGGCCGCCTGGGGCGACGAGGCCTTCATGCGCCAGGGCGTGGCCGAGACGGTGCGCCTGCGCGGCGTGCTGGTGCAGCGCCTGCAGGCGCTGCCGGGCCTTCGCATTGCACCCTCGGCCACCAACTTCCTGTTCCTGGACATCGGCCGCCCCAATGGCCCGGTGAACGAGTCCCTGCTGGCCCGGGGCCTGATCACCAAGCCCTGGAAGGAGCCGGGCTTCGAGCGCTTCATCCGTGTCTCCATCGGTACGGAGGCGGAGAACACGCGTTTCGCCGACGTGCTGGCCGCGATCCTGGAGGTGGCTGCATGAGCGCCACCACCATGCTGTTTGCCGAGCACGCCTTGCTGCCCGGTGGCTGGGCACGCGACGTGCTGCTGCAGTGGGACGCTGCGGGCCGGCTGCAGTCGGTGGCACCGGGCAGTGCCGCTGGCGCGGCGCCGCGCGCTGCCGGCCCCGTGGTGCCGGGCATGCCCAACCTGCATTCGCATGCCTTTCAGCGCGCCTTCGCAGGCCTCACCGAATACCGCGGTGAAAGCCAGGACAGCTTCTGGAGCTGGCGCAACCTGATGTACCGCTTTGCGGCGCAGATCACGCCCGAGTCGCTGGAGGCCATTGCCACCTGGCTCTATGTGGAGATGCTCGAAGCCGGCTACACCTCGGTCTGCGAGTTCCACTACGTGCACCACGACCGGGGCGGCCGGCCCTATGCCGACGATGCCACGCTGTCGCTGGCGCTGCTGCGCGCGGCGCGCAATGCGGGCATCGGCATCACGCTGCTGCCGGTGCTCTACCAGACCAGCGGCTTCGGCGCCAGGCCACCGCGTGCGGACCAGGCGCGCTTCATCCGCAGCACCGACAGCATGCTCGCGCTACTGGAGCGCCTGTCTCCCCTGGCCAAGGCCCAGGGCGCGGGCCTGGGCCTGGCGCCGCACTCGTTGCGCGCCGTGCCGCCCGACAGCCTGGCCGCCGCCGTGCAGGGCCTCACCGCCATCGATGCGCACGCCCCTGTCCATATCCACATCGCCGAGCAGACGCAGGAGGTGGACGACTGCCTGGCCTGGAGCGGCCAGCGCCCCGTGCAGTGGCTGCTGGACCACGCGGCCGTGGACGCGCGCTGGTGCCTGGTGCATGCCACGCACATGACACTGCAGGAATATGCCGACGCGGCGCGCACCGGTGCCGTGGCCGGCATCTGCCCCACCACCGAGGCCAACCTGGGCGACGGCATCTTCGACATGCCGCGCTGGCAGGGCCATGGCGGCGCCTGGGGCGTGGGCTCGGACAGCCACGCCTGCGTGAATGCGGCCGAGGAATTGCTGATGCTGGAGTACAGCCAGCGCCTGTCGCTGCGCCAGCGCAACGTGCTCGCCAGCGCCGCGCAGCCCCAGGTGGGCACGGCCATGTGGCTCGCGTCCGTGCAGGGCGGGGCGCAGGCATCGGGCCGCCCTGTGGCCGGGCTGGCCGTGGGCCAGCAGGCCGATTTCGCGGTGCTGGACCCGGCGCACATTGCGCTGGCCGGGCTGCCGGTGGCATCCATGCTCTCGGCCCATGTGTTCGGCAGCCACCGCACCAGTGCGCTGCAGCGGTTGTGGGTGGGCGGCGTGCAGCGGGTTGCCGCCGGCCGCCATGCCTTGCACGAGAGTGCGGCCATTGCCTTTGCGCAGGCCCGTGCGGCCACCATCGCGCCACAATGAACGAACTTTGACAAGCGTCCCCTGATACCCACGCCATGAGCATCACCACCCAACCCGCCTTCACCTTCCACCAGGGCACCGCGCCGCTGCTGGTCTCCATGCCCCATGTTGGTACCCATGTGCCACCGGCGATCGCCGCGCGCTTCACCGACGAATGCCGCCAGGTGCCCGACACCGACTGGCACCTGGAGCGCCTGTACGATTTTGCGAAAGGCATGGGCGCATCCATCCTCGCGGCCACGCATTCGCGCTACGTGGTGGACCTGAACCGCCCGCCCGATGGCGCGAGCCTCTACCCCGGCCAGAGCGTCACCGGCCTGTGCCCGGTCGACACCTTCGACGACACGCCCATCTACACGCGCGGCGACATGCCCGACGACACCGAGGTGGCGGCGCGCCGCGATGCCCTCTGGGCGCCGTACCACGCGCAGCTGCGCGCCGAGCTCGACCGCATCCGCGCCGCGCATGGCGTGGCGGTGCTGTGGGACGCGCATTCGATCCGCTCGGTGCTGCCGCGCTTTTTCGAGGGCAAGCTGCCCGACCTGAACCTGGGCACGGCCAACGGCGAAAGCTGCGACCCGGCGCTGGCGCTGGAGCTGCTGGCCATTGCGCAGGCCGCGCCGGGCTATACCGCCGTGCTCAACGGCCGCTTCAAGGGCGGACACATCACGCGCCACTACGGCCAGCCCGCGCAGAACGTGCATGCCGTGCAGCTGGAGATGACGCAGTGCAGCTACATGCAGGAAGCCCTGCCGTTCGACTACCTGCCCGAGGTGGCGGCTCGCGTGCAGCCGCACCTGCAACGCATGCTGGAGGCCGCGCTGGCCTTTGCCCGGGCGCGCGCCAAAGGCTGAGAGGCTGAGAGTCTTTCGTCCATGCCCGCCTTGCACGCCAAAACACCCCGGCTCGTCGTTGCCAATGCTCGCCATAGCCCGAGCTATGGCTATAGCCCGAGCTATGGCTGTGCTTTGCGCCTAGATCCAGGGCGTTTTGGCGCGCCATTCGGACACGGCCAAAAAACTCCCAGCCTCTGAGGCCGCGCAAGCTTTACCGTCGGCCGGGCCGCCGTGGGCCGGGTATCGGTGCTACCATGGGCCCAGCGGTCCTCGCAGGGCCGCAGGTGCGCCCTCTGGCCACCATTGCGGAAGGAGCCGCATCCCCGTGGACCCAGCGGCTTTCTACTACATGCCTTTGTTCAAGCCTGGCGCCTTCGTGCACCTGGGGTTGAGCCGCGAGACGGTGAGCCACATCGTCGTGCGCCGCAATGCCATGATGGTCTACCTGGTGGGGCATGAGAACCCCGTGCATCCCGACACGCTGCGGGTGGCGCCCACCGCCTTCCATCTCGCGCGCATGCCCGACAGGGCCTGACCGCAGGCAGCGCCTACACCGCCTGGTGGTGCGCCATGGCCTCGCCCAGGCGCACGGGGCCTGCGGGCGCCCATGCGGGGTTGAAGCGGAACGGCCCCTTGGGGAACAGCATCACCACGGTGGAGCCGAGCAGGAAGCGGCCCATTTCCTCGCCCTTTTGCAGCGACACCTGGCCGGCGGGATAGTCCCAGTGGCGCAGCACGCCGGTACGCGGCGGGTTCACCTGGCCATGCCAGACGGTGGCCATGCTGCCCACGATGGTCGCGCCCACCAGCACCAGCACGAAGGGCCCGTGGGCCGAGTCGAAGAAGCACACCACGCGCTCGTTGCGCGCGAACAGGCCCGGCACACCACGCGCCGTGGTCGGGTTCACCGAGAACAGGTCGCCAGGCACATGCACCATGCGCGTGAGCTGGCCTGCGCAGGGCATGTGGATGCGGTGGTAGTCGCGCGGGCTCAGGTACAAGGTGGCGAAGTAGCCATCGTCAAAGCGCGCAGCCAGCGACGAATCGCCGCCCACCAGCGCCGTGGTGGAGTACGAATGGCCCTTGGCCTGGAAGATCTGGTCCTTCTGGATGGGTCCGAACTGGCTGATGGCGCCGTCCACGGGGCAGATCAGGTCGGCATCGGCCAGCGGCCGCGCTCCGGGCTGCAGGGCCCGGGTGAAGAAGTCGTTGAACGAGGCATAGGCCGCGATGTCCGGATTGGCAGCCTCCGCCATGTTCACCTTGTAGTGGGACACGAAGCCACGGATCACCGAGGTGGTCAGCCCTCCGAGCTGGGCCGAGGCGAATTTTCCCGCCAGGGCGGTCATGGCCTGCTTGGGCATCAGGTACTGGGGGAGAACGGCGAAGCTGTCAGACACTGTGGGAACATCCTTGGAAAGGGGTGCGGGCCATTCTACTGATGGCGGGCGCTCAAAAAATGTAGGTGTGCAGCCTGTTGTGCAGGCTGCGTTGGCCAGGCAGCGGGGCGGGGTGCCCAGTCCTCGGACGCCTGCACCAGCGCGCCGATGTAGCTGCCCAGGTCGATGCCCAGTGCGCTGGCGGCGGCCTCGGCACCCGCATCGCTGCGGCGGGCGCTGGTCGCGAAGCGGCTGAACGCGGGCCAGTCGCGCGCCAGCTGCTCCACCGCAATCCGGGCCAGGTCGTACGACAGGGCGTTGCCATCATCGGTGCGGTGAAAGGAGTCGCCCGACCAGAACTCCTGCACGCGCTCGGCATTCCAGAACGCCAGGTGGCGCTGGTGCATGGCCTGCGGCGTCTGCGCAGGGTGGCGCGCGCCTGTCAAGCGGTGCTCGGTGTTCACGGCCAGGCCTTCGTCGAGCCAGGTGGGCAGGTGCAGGTACGACAGGGCGCTGTGCGTGAGTTCGTGCGCGATCACGGGCTCGATGGTCGACAGGTCGGCCTGCACCACCACGAAGTGCGGGCAGCCGTTGTGGATGAACATGCCGCCGCTGAAGGCGAATTCACCGCCATCGGGGTAGAACTGGCCCACGTAGTGGTAGTAGAGCTCCTCGCTCTCGAGCACCAGCAGCACGCTCTTCTCGCCCGGGGGGAAACGGGCCACGCCATCGAGCACGCGCGCGATGCGCTGGCGCGTCTTCGCCACATAGTCCGCCATGGCCTGCACCACGGGCGGCTCCAGGGGCGACAGGATGGAGACGTCCGGGCCCTCGTGCAGGTGCATGTGCGGGCCGATCGCATCGCGCAGGTGCAGCAGCCAGACGCGGCGGCCCAGGGCGATGGCCGCTGTGGTGGCTTCGGGGCTGGCCGCCTGTCCGGCCCACTGGTCGAGTGCCTGCCAGTCCATCACGGGCAGGTCGTCGGGAGTGCTCAGGTGGTCCTGGACCTCGAAGGGTGCCAGGCCGGCGATGTGCAGGACTTCGGGCGCGGGGGGCTGTTCGCTGCCCGGGTCCTGCCAGTCCAGGGCAGCGGACTCGGAACACGCTGGCGGCGCAAAATGGTAGCGCGCCATGAATGCGCCCAGGAAGGGCAGGATCCAGATGCCCATCACCATCAAGGCCTTGCGGTTGCCGAACTCGTGGCTGCGCAGCACGCGCCGCGTGGCCCAGGTGTTGAGCAGCACCAGGGCGGCAAGCAGTGAGAGGAAGATGGCGAGGGCAGGGGACATGGGCGAGCATGGCGGTGCAGAGACCGCCGGATGCTACACGCCCAGGTGCTGCTCCAGCAGTTGCGGCTGGGAGCACAGGGTCTCTGAGCTGCCTTCGAACACCACCTGGCCCTTGACCAGGATGACGTTGCGGTCGGTGATCTGGGTGACGTGCTTCCAGTTCTTGTCGACGATCACGCTGCTGATGCCGCTGGCCTTGATGAGGCTGCAGATGCGCCAGATCTCGCGCGCGATCAGCGGGGCCAGGCCCTCGGTGGCCTCGTCGAGGATGAGCACGTCGGGGTTCGTCATCAGTGCGCGGCCGATGGTCAGCATCTGCTGCTCGCCGCCGCTGAGCTGCTGGCCGCCATGGCCCAGGCGCTCCTTGAGGCGCGGAAAGGTCTCCAGCACGCGCTCGTAGGTCCAGTCGCGCTGGCCGCGCGTGCCGGCGCGCGCGGCCATCTGCAGGTTCTCGACCACGCTCAGGTTGCCGAAGATGCCGCGCCCCTCGGGCACGTAGGCAATCCCCAGGCGCGCCACCTCGTAGGGCGGTCGGCCCGTGGTGTCGCGCCCGGCCACGGCCACGCTGCCCGAGCGCGGCTTCACCAGGCCCATGAGCGACTTGAGCAAGGTGCTCTTGCCCATGCCGTTGCGGCCCATGAGGCCGATGGTCTCGGCCTGCCCCACGGTGAAATCCACCCCGTGCAGGATGTGGCTGGCGCCGTAGAAGGTGTTGAGGCCGCGGGCTTCGATGAGAGGAGTGTTGTGTTGCTGTTGTGCCATGTCAGTGCTCCTCGCCCAGGTAGGCGGCCTGCACGTTGGCATCGGCGCGCACGTCGGGCGGCGTGCCGCTGGCGATGGCCTCGCCGTTGACCATCACCGTCAGGTGGTCGGCCAGGGCGAACACGGCGTCCATGTCGTGCTCCACCAGCATCATCGCGTGGCCCGGCTTGATGCGCAGCAGCAGTTGCACCATGCGCTCGGCCTCGGCCACGCCCATGCCGGCCAGGGGCTCGTCGAGCAGCAGCACCTGGGGCTCGGTGGCCAGGGTCATGGCGATTTCGAGTTGGCGCTGCTCGCCATGGCTCATGGTGCCGGCCACGGCATCGCGCCGCGCCTGCAGGCCCGCCAGTTCGATGGCCCGGTCCACGCGCTCGCTGCTGGCGCGGTTGTGCGGGCCTTGTTGGCGTGTGTCGCGCCACCAGCGCAGCGGGTTCCAGGGCTGCTGCGGGTCGCGCGACTGAGCGGCCAGGCGCACGTTCTCGTGCACGGTGAAGGGCAGGAAGATGTTGGTCTTCTGGTAGCTGCGGCCCAGGCCCTGGCGCGAGATGCGCTCGGATGCCCAGCCCGTCACCTCGGTGCTGCCCAGCCGTATCTGGCCCGCAGTGGGTGGCAGGTCGCCCGAGAGCAGGTTGGTCAGCGTGGACTTGCCCGCGCCGTTGGGCCCGATCACCGCATGGATGCGCCCGCGCCACAGGTCCACCGAGACGCCGTTGACGGCGGCCAGGCCGCCGAAGCGCTTGGTGATCTTGCGGGCCGACAGCAGGACTTCGTGCTCAGCCATGGTCCGTGCCTCCCTTGGCGGCGCGCAGGCGCACCAGCATGCCCAGCAGCCCGCGCGGCGCCACCAGCACCACCAGCACGATGAAGCTGCCCATGAGCAGTTGCCAGTGCTTGGTGATGTCCTTGAACACATGCAGCAGGTACTCGAACGCGAAGGCCCCGACGATGGCCCCCGCGAAATTGCCCATGCCGCCCAGGATGACCATCATGATGGCGTGCGCGCTCATGTGAAAGCCCATGAGCTCGGGGTTCACATAGCCTGTCTGCGCCCCCCACAGGTAGCCCGCCAGGCCCGCCAGGGCGCCGGCGACCGTGAAGGCCGTGAGCTTGTAGCCCTGCGTGGAAAAACCCATGGCGCGCATGCGGTGCTCGTTGACGCGGATGCCCGCCAGCGCCCGGCCCAGCGGGCTCCACAGCAGGCGGCGCAGCCCCACATAGACCAGCACCACCAGCGCCAGCGTGAAGTAATAGAAGGTGCGGCGCCCTTCCAGGTCGAACGGCGGCCAGCCGAACACCGAGGCATCGGGGCGCAGGTTGATGTAGATGCCGTCCGAGCCGCCCAGCACCTTGTTGTCGAAGAACAGGTAGAACACCATCTGCGCGAACGCCATGGTCACCATGATGAAGTAGATGCCGTGCGTGCGCACCACGAAGAAGCCGATGAACAGCGCCACCAGGGCCGAGCCCGCCACCGCTGCCGGCAGCGTCCACCACAGGCTCACCGGCGCATCGGCCGGGGTGAGAAAGGCCAGCGCATAGCCGGCCACGCCGAAGTAGGCCGCATGGCCCAGCGAGACCAGGCCGGTCACGCCCTGCAGCAGATCCAGGCTCATCGCGAAGATGGCCATGATCATCATGCGCGTGACCATCTGCACATAGAAGTCGCTGCCCACGAACGGAAAGGCCAGCAGCGCGACGAGGCCCAGCAGCAGCACGAACTGCACGCTGCGCGGCAGCACCTCCAGGTTGGTGCGGGGCGCGCTCATGCGGGCCTCCGGGGGGCTGGCAGGGCAAGGATCACAGGAACGGCTGTCATTGTTTGAAAAGACCTTCGGGTTTCCACAGCAGCACGGCTGCCATCAGCATGTAGACCAGCATGCCGGCCACGGAGGGCAGCAGCACCTTGCCGAAGGTGTCCACCAGGCCCACCAGCAGCGCCGAGATCAGGGCCCCGCGCACCGAGCCGATGCCGCCGATGACCACCACCACGAAGCACATGATGAGCACCGAGGAGCCCATGTTCGGGTAGACGCTGGAGACGGGGGCCGCCACCATGCCGGCCACGGCCGCCAGGCCCACGCCCAGCGCGAACACGATGGCGTGGATGAGCTTGATGTTCACGCCCAGCGATTCGGCCATGTCGCGGTTGAAGGCGCCGGCGCGGATCTTCATGCCCAGGCGGGTCTTGGAGATCAAGAGGTACAGGCCGATGGCCAGCACGATGCACACGCCCGAGATGAACAAACGGTACACCGGGTAGGACAGGGTGTCGGTGAGCGGGATCGACCAGTCCAGCAGCTTCGGGATGGCGACGCCGTGCACGTCGTCGCCCCAGAGGATGGAGCGCAGCTCCTCGAAGATGTAGATCAGCCCGAAGGTGAGCAGCACCTGGTCCAGGTGGTCGCGGTGGTAGAAGTGGCGAAACAGCAGCCATTCGAGCGCCAACCCGAAGGCCACGGCCAGCACCGCACCGCCCAGGATGGCCAGCGTGAGGCTGCCGAAATACCCCGACAGCGAATACGCCAGGTAGGCACCCAGCATGTAGAAGCTGCCGTGCGCCAGGTTCACCACGCCCATGATCCCGAAGATCAGCGTGAGGCCGGCCGCCAGCATGAACAGCAAGAGGCCGTACTGCACGCCGTTGAGCAACTGGATCAGGAAGGTAGCGAAGTCCATGGCGTGCGGAAGATGGCGATGGGATGTCTCAGGCCGCCCGGCGCGTGGCCAGCAGCAGCGAGCCCATCAGGGTGAACAGCCCGCCCGAGATGCGGTTGAACCAGCGCATGCGGTTGCCCGAGCGCAGAACAGGGGCCAGACGCGCCACGCCCAGGGCGCACAGCGTGAGCACCGTGAACTCGAAGGCCACGAAGGTGGCGGCCAGGACGGCGAACTGCGGCGCGAAGGACAGCGCCGGGTTCAGGAACTGCGGGAAGAAGGCCGTGAAGAACAGGATGGCCTTGGGGTTGCTGCCGCCCACGATCAGGCCCTGCACGAACAGCCGGCGTGCCGACACGGCGGGCGCCGCAGTGGCGCCCTCGGGCATCTGGTCGAACACGCTGCCCTGGCTGCGGAAGGTCTTTATGCCCAGCCAGATCAGGTAGGCGGCGCCTGCGGCCTTGAGGATCCAGAAGGCGGTCTCGGAGGCGGCCAGCAGCGCGCCCAGGCCCAGGGCCGACAGCAGCATGGTGCCCAGCACGGCAGTGACGCTGCCCCCTGCGGCGGCCATGGCCCGGCGTGGGCCGTGCTGCAGCGCGGTGGTCATGCACATCAGCATGGTCGGGCCGGGAGAGAGCACCAGCAGGGCCACGGCAGCCAGGTAGAGCAGGTAGGTACTGAGGGTCATGGAAGAGGGTGATCCAAGGGGGTGGCCGCAAGGTCCGGGCGCACGAAGGACTGGCCTGCCGCGTTGGCAGGCGCTGCCATTGTGTCAAAACCCGCAGGGCCAGCGCTCCGCACGGCAGGCCGAGGCCCGCCGCTGCGCCAGGTGTGCGGTGGTGCTTAGGCCATGCGGCAACCGGCGCCGCTGTCGGAGAGGGCTTTCGCCGCAATGCCGACCACCTTGTTTTCCTTGTTCTCGACCACGCGCAGGTAGATGTCCTGCACGGGGTTGTGCGCCTTGCTCATGGTCCACTTGCCCCGCGGGCTGTCGATCACGGCGCTCTCCATCGCCTTGTACAGCGCCGGCTTGGCGGCCAGGTCGCCCTTGACGGCGTTGGCGCCCTGCACCAGCAGCAGGCCGGTGTCATAGCCCTGCACGGCATAGACGTCGGGCTGGCTGCGGAAGGCCTTGGCGTATTCCAGGCGGAACTGCTTGTTGCGCGGCGTGTCCAGCGCGTCGCTGTAGTGCATGGTGGTGACGATGCCGTCGGCCGCAGGGCCGGCCGCATCGAGCACGCCTTCGGTCAGGAAGCCCGAGCCATACAGCGGAATCTTGTCCTTGAGGCCGGCGGCCGCATAGTCCTTGATGAACTTGGCCGCGCCGCCACCGGCGAAGAAGCAGGCCACGGCATCGGGCTTGAGCGCGGCGATCTCGGTCAGCAGTGCCTGGAACTCCACGTTCGGGAAGGGCAGGCCCAGTTCCTTGACGATGGTGCCGCCAGCGGCGGTGTAGCTTTGCTTGAAGCCCTCGAAGGCTTCCTCGCCCGCAGCATACTTCCAGGTGATCCAGACAGCCTTCTTGTGGCCCTTGTCCACCATCGCCTTGCCCAGCGCCAGCGTGGGCTGGGAGTTGCTGAACGAGGTGCGGAACACGTTGGGCGCGCACAGCCCCCGGGTGGCGGCATGCACGCCGGCATTGGGGATCAGGTTGAGCACACCGGTGTCGCGCGCCACCTTCTGGATGCCCATCTGCACGCCCGAGTGCACGGTGCCGATCAGCACATCCACCTTGTCGCGCTGCACCAGCTTGCTGGCGTTTTCCACGCCTTTGCTGGGCTCGGACTCGTCGTCCACCTTGAACCACTCGATCTCGCGCCCGCCGAGCTTGCCACCCTGCTGGTCGATGGCCATGCGCACACCGTTCTCGATGGCTACGCCCAGTTGGGCGAAGGTGCCGGTGTAGGGCAGCATGAAGCCCACGCGCACCTTGCCGCTCTGGGCCCGCACGATGGAGGGCAGCAGCAGGCCCGTGGAAGCGGCGCCGACGAGGGCTGCGCTGCGGCTGATGACGAGGCGGCGAGTGGTCATGGGGAGTGTCTCCTTTGTTTAGGCTTAAAGTAATTTAACCCCAAGCCCCTGTGTGAAAACCTATGGCTTACCCGTACCGGCGCTGGCTGCTGGCGTCCTTCAGCGGCCCACGGGCGTGCTCCGTGGGGATTGTTTCCAGGCCATCCATGGGGAAAACAAGTGTGAAGTAAACTGCACTTGGCATGGTACACATGCAGTATAGAGCATGTTTTTGAGGCCGTGTGCAGCCGTTTGAGGGGAGGCGGTAGGTAGTTTCGAGCATAGTCCACCCGTTTACCCACCGTGGCAGCAGCGGGTTTGCACCCAATTGGTGCACATCAAGCCGCCACCCGGCACAATGGCTGGCTGCATGTCTGCACCGCACCCGTCCTCCATTCCCCCCTCTCCGGCGCCCGGGCCCGATCCCACGTCTTCGTCCACCCCGCCCACGGCGGCACGGTTGTCCCCGCGCGTGCGCACCGTGCGCTGGCTGCGCCATTTCTGGCCGGCCCCGCTGGGCATCGATGGCCGCGAACGCCTGCGCTTCATCGTGGGTGCCGTGCTGGGCATCTTCCTGACGGCGGTGCTCAGCCGCTGGTGGGTGGGTGGCGGGCATGCCCATGGGCCCTGGATGCTGGGCGCGCTGGGCGCCAGTGCCGTGCTGGTGTTCGGCATGCCGTCGAGCCCGCTGGCCCAACCCTGGCCGGTGCTGGGCGGCAGCACCTTGTCGGCGATGGTGGGGGCCGTGTGTGCTGCACTGGTGCCCGACCCGGCGCTGGCGGGGGCGCTGGCGGTGGGCCTTGCCATTGCGCTCATGGTGCCGCTGCGCTGCCTGCACCCGCCCGGTGGTTCCATGGCGCTGTACATGGTGCTCACGGCGGGCGATGGCCTGCACCTGGCAGCGTTTCCTGTTCTCTTCAATGTGCTGGTGCTGTTGCTGGCGGGTGTGGTCTACAACAGCCTGACCGGGCGCAGCTACCCGCATCCGCAGCAGTCCCCCGCGCGCACCGCTGTGGCCAAGGGCGCATTTGCCGCATCGGATGTGGATGCGGCACTGGCGCACTACAACCAGGTGCTGGACGTGAGTCGCGCCGACCTGGAAGGCCTGCTGCAGCTGGCGGGCCGCGCCGCTTTCCAGCGCACGCTGGGCGAGCTGCGCTGCGCGGACATCATGTCCCGGCCGGCCATGGCGGTGGAGCAGGGCGTGTCGCTCAAGGATGCCTGGGCCTTGATGCGCAGCGAAAAGATCAAGGCCCTGCCTGTGGTGGATGCCGGCCGGCAGGTGCTTGGCATCGTCACGGTGGCCGACTTCATGCGCCTGGCCAACCTCGACCTGCACGAGGGCCTGGGCCAGCGCCTGCGCGCCCTGGTCAAAGGCCGCAGCGGCAAGCCTTCCAGCGTGGGCGAGATCATGTCGCACCCCGTGCAGGTGGCCCAGGTCGGCCAGCACGCTATGGACCTGGTGCCCCTGTTCTCTCAGGGCGGGCACCACCACATCCCCATCGTCGACGAAGGCGGGCACCTCGTGGGCATCATCACCCAGACCGACCTGGTGCGCACCCTGGCGGCCGCCGTGCAAGGCCAGGATGCGGCTGCCTGACGAGGCTCTGGAGGGCCCCCCTGGTGCCGTCCCGCGACACTGCAGCGCCCCTGCCATAGGCAAGCCGGGGTACATCGCGGTACAATCGACAGGCTATGCACAGCGCTCTGCCTGTCCATTGATACGGATTTGCCTTTGACCGTAAGCGATAGTTGGTTTGCCTGCCGTGCTATGGCACTGTCTGCGGCTCCCGCTTGGCTACACGATCAAATGCAAATCCGTATGAAGCCGTCTCCCCGGCCCTCTGCCTGATCTGCGCCCCGGGTGCAGCGACTCCCACCGCCCGCAATGCACCGTGTGTCGAGCCCGACCACGCTGCATCGGCCGTGGTGGATGCCCCAGCGTTCAGGTGCCGATCACTAGATTTTTTGATTTTTGAAAAGACAAGAGAACATGGCCAAAGAAGAACTGATTGAAATGCAAGGCTCCGTGACCGAAGTGCTGCCCGACTCGCGCTTTCGCGTGACGCTGGACAACGGTCACCAGCTGATTGCCTACACCGGCGGCAAGATGCGCAAGCACCACATCCGCATCCTGGCGGGTGACAAGGTCTCCCTGGAAATGTCGCCTTACGACCTTTCCAAGGGCCGCATCACCTTCCGCCACCTGGCCGGCCGCGGCCCAGGTCCGTCGAGCCGCTGATTGCTGGCCACCACGCGGCCGCGATGCGGTCGTGCGCTGGTGCCTGCGGGCTCGCCGCAGTTGTTTCCCGTTGGTTGTTGGTTGATTGATTGAGTTTTCCCCCATCTCCGCAGTTTGCATCGCCCCTGGATGCATGACAGCACTGCCGATGGAACCCTGGTCCGGTGCAGTCGCTGCAAAAAAATCAAAAAAAGCGCGCATTTGGCCAGAACCCGAAATTTCCCGGGTTAGAATACGAGCTGTCGGAGCGTAGCGCAGCCTGGTAGCGCATCTGCTTTGGGAGCAGAGGGTCGCGAGTTCGAATCCCGCCGCTCCGACCATTATTGGCAAGGCCTGCAGAAGCAATTCTGCAGGCCTTTTGTCATTTCCGGGTCGCCATTGGCACGCGAGTGTGTTCGCGCTGACCCTGCCATGGTGCAACTGCTTGCCATCGCTGATCTCCCCGCATCATCCTTTCCCCCGAGTTTTCTGCCGTTGTGGGCCATGAAGCCCGCGCAGCCTGGGCCAGCGCCCTGGCGGGTGCCAATGACCTGCAGGAATGCTCTGAAAAGCCACCACGCGACCCGGAATCGGGTACGATAACTGGATGAAAACACAGTATTCGGCTTTCATCCCGGGCTCCATGTACAGGCATGCCCTGCCCAGGGCCCTGGTGCGTGCGCAGCGGTTTTCCGCCGTCGCCTGAGCTTTTGCGCATGCCCCCACGCGTTTGCCCCTCCCATGTCCGCCGTCCCCCTCCGTTCCCTGGCTGCCAGCACAGCACCGCGTCTGGCAGGCGTGTGGCTGGCCGACCAACTGGGCACATCCACTGCGGCACGGGTGCAGGCCACGGGGCATGCGGGGCTCGATGCGCAGTTGCCGGGCGGGGGCTGGCCCGTGGGCGCCATGACCGAGGTGCTGCAACCGGCGGCGGGCCTGCATGTATGGCAACTGGTTCTGCCAGCCCTGGCCCAGGCCACGGCCACGCGGCCGGGGGCCGTGGTGCTGGTGGCACCGCCCCATGAGCCCTTTGCACCGGCCCTGCGCGCGGGTGGGCTGGATGCGGCGCGGCTGTGCCGTGTGCAGACCACTTCTGCAGCGCAGACGCTGTGGGCGGCCGAGCAGGCCCTGCGCTGCCGCGACGTGCAGGCGGTGTTGGCCTGGCTGCCGCAGGCTGCGCCCGAATCGCTGAGGCGACTGCAGCTGGCGGCCGCGCAGATGGGCCAGTTGCTGTGGGTGTTCCGCCCGGCCAGGGCGCGCCAGCAGGCATCGCCCGCGCCGCTGCGGCTGTGGGTCGAGGCCGTCGATGGCGCGGGCGGTGCGCAGATGCAGGTGCAGGTGCTCAAGCGCCGCGGGCCGCCCATGGAGCAGGCCGTGGTGCTGCCCGCCAGCAATGCAGCGCTGTCCCGGGTGCTGGCCGCGTCGGCCGCGCGCGGCGAAGGGCGGCGTGCGCCCCCACAGCCGCCAGCGCGGCCTGCCGTGGTGCTGCCATGGGCGGCGTGGCTGGATCGCTTGCCTGCCGCAGGAGGTGTGCAGCATGCACTGGATCGCATGGCCGTTGCCGCCCACCCCCACTGACACGGGTACGGACAGCGATGCCCGCCCTGGTGTGGCCGTACTGCCGGCCGCAGCCGGGCCGCGCCAGCCCCTGCCGCAAGCCCCGCATGAGCATTGGTGGGCGCTGCAGTTCACGCCGCGCGTGGCGCGGGTGGACGGCGAGGCCCTGCTGCTGGAGGTCTCGGGCACCGAGCGCCTGTGGGGCGGGCGCGAGGCGCTGCTCGTGCAATTGCAGCTGCGCAGCCCGCCCTGGCGCACCGATCCGCCCGCAGGGGCAGGCGATCCAGATCCATCCCCAGAGCCTGCGGAGCAAACCAGGCGCTGGACCCCTTTTGCCGAGGCCTCCACCTCGCTGCAGGCCCTGGCCTTGCTTCGTCTGCAACTGGCAGGCCAGCCCCTGCCCCGGCACCTGCCCGATGGCCTGCCGCTGCACACGCTGACAGCGCTGCATCCGCACCTGCCCAGCCTGGCGCGCATGGGCTGCCGCACCTGGGGCGCCTTGCGCGCGCTGCCGCGCGATGGCGTGGCCCGGCGGCTGGGCGCGGCCGTGCTGCTGGCGCTGGACCGGGCCTACGGCCACATCGCCCACAACCACGCCTGGGTGGAGCTGCCCGAGCGCTTCGAGCTGACGGCCGAGCTGCCGGCGCTGGCCACCTCGGCCGATGCCTTGCTGTGGTCCGCCAGCCGCCTGCTGTCGGCCCTGCAGGCCTGGCTGCAGGCGCGCCAGCAGGGCGTGCTGGCGCTGGAGCTGGCCTGGCGGCACGACCTGCGCCGGGTCGATGGCGTGCCCATCGCCCCCTGGCATGCACTGCCCGTGCGCACCGCCCAGCCCACGCACGAACTGGCCCACCTGCGCCGCCTGCTGGCCGAAAACCTGGCGCGCACCCCCCTGGCCGCACCGGCCAACCAGATCACGCTGCGCGCGCTGGAGACTGCGCCCCTGCCCCATGCCAGCGCCAGCCTGCTGCCACCCGACGGATCGTCTGGGACGGACGGGGAGGGCGAGGCCTGGCACCAGTTGGTCGAGCGCCTGTCGGCCCGCCTGGGGGCGGACCAGGTGCAGTCCGTCACCCTGCAGGCAGACCACCGGCCCGAGTGCATGCAGCGCTGGCAGCCCATGGCGGCCGCAGCCCCGGGGGGCGCCGTGGCCAGGGTGCTGCAGGGCGAGCATGCGCCCGAGGCCGTGCTGTGGCCCACCTGGCTGCTGCGCACGCCACAGCGCCTGGCCATGCAGGGCCACCGGCCGTGCTACCAGGGGCCGCTGGGCCTGCTGGCCGGGCCGCACCGCTTCGATGCCGCCTGGTGGGAGGAGGGGGCCTGTGCCCAAGACGCCGATGGGGGTGAGGGCGGCCAAGGTCCGCAAGGCCGCAGCGGACTGGTGCAGCGCGACTACTTCGTGGCCCTGAGCCCTGTGGCCGGCCGCATCTGGATCTTTCGCGAGCGGTTGGCGCATGCGCCTGCGGGGGCGTCGCGCGACCGCTGGTTCCTGCAGGGCCTGTATGCGTGATGGAAATGCACCATGGCCCACACCCTTCCTGATCGCCCACCGGCCGCCCCCGCCGCACCGCTGGCCTTGCCGGACTATGCCGAGCTGCACTGCATCTCCAACTTCAGCTTCCAGCGCGGCGCCTCGCAGCCCCAGGACCTGGTGGCGCGCGCGGCCGAGCTGGGCTACCGGGCCCTGGCGCTGACCGACGAATGCTCGGTGGCCGGCGTGGTGCGGGCCCACGGCCCGGCCAAGGAACTGGGCCTGCAGTTCATCCCGGGCAGCGAGTTCGCCTACCCGGGCTTTCGGCTGGTGGCGCTGCCGCGCAACATCGAGGGCTGGGGCAACCTGTGCGAATTCATCAGCGCCGCGCGGCGCACCGCGCCCAAGGGGACCTATGAGCTGGGGCCGGTGTCCGAGGTGGCACAGCTGCAGGACTGCGAGTTGCTGCTCATCCCCGCCCGCAGTGTGCAGCATGCGCTGGACACCGCTGCACTGCTGGCCTGTGTGGAACAGGCGCAGGCCCATTTCGGCCAGCGCTTCTGGCTCGGGGTGGAGCTGCTGCTCGGGCCCGACGACGACCTGTGGCTGGCCACCTTGCAGCAGGTGTCGCGCCACACCGGCGTGCCCCTGGTGGCGGCGGGCGACGTGCACATGCACCTGCGCTCGCACAAGCCGCTGCAGGACGTGATCACCGCCGTGCGCCAGGGCTGTACCGTGGCCGAATGCGGCTTTGCCCTGCAGCCCAATGCCGAGCGCCACCTGCGCCAGCGCGTGCGCCTGGCCGGCATCTACCCGCCCGGGCTGCTGGCGGCCACGCTGGAGATTGCGGCGCGCTGCACCTTCAGCCTGGACGAGATCAAGTACCAGTACCCGCTGGAAGCCGTGCCCGAGGGCATGACGCCTGCGGAGGGCCTGGCCTGGCTGACCTGGGAGGGCGCGCGCGGCCGCTACCCGCAGGGCGTGCCCGAGAAGGTGGTGGCACAGGTACTGCGCGAGCTCGCGCTGATCGCCGATTGCCAGTACGAGATGTACTTCCTGACCGTGCACGACATCGTGCGCTTTGCGCGCGGCGAGGGCATCCTGTGCCAGGGCCGGGGCTCGGCCGCCAATTCGGCCGTCTGCTACTGCCTGGGCATCACCGAGGTGGACCCCGAGCGCACCAAGCTGCTGTTCGAGCGCTTCATCAGCAAGGAGCGCAAGGAGCCGCCCGACATCGACGTCGACTTCGAGCACAACCGGCGCGAGGAGGTCATCCAGTACGTCTACACCAAGTACGGCCGCAACCGTGCCGCCATTGCCGCCGTGGTCACCAGCTACCGCACGCGCAGCGTGCTGCGCGACGTGGGCAAGGCCCTGGGCGTGCCTGCGCAACTGGTCGATGCCTTCGCCAAGGACCACCACTGGTTCGATGAGGAATTCGCGGCGCACCGTCTGCAGGAGATGGCGCAGGCCATGGGCGAACCCATCAGCCTGCACACCGCCGAGCTGTGGCTGCAGCTGTCGGCACAGCTCAAGGGATTTCCGCGCCACCTGAGCCAGCATGTGGGCGGCTTCGTGCTCACGCAGGGGCTGCTCACACGCATCGTGCCGGTGGAGAACGCGGCCATGGAAAATCGTTCCATCATCCAGTGGGACAAGGACGACCTCGATGAGATGCACCTGATGAAGGTGGACGTGCTGGCCCTGGGCATGCTCAGCGCCCTGCGCCGCTGCCTGGACCTGCGTGCGGGTCTGCGCGGCGAGCGCTGGTCGCTGGCCCAGGTGCCGGCCGAAGACCCTGCCACCTACGACATGATCTGCGCCGCCGACACCGTGGGCGTGTTCCAGATCGAAAGCCGCGCCCAGATGAGCATGCTGCCGCGCCTGCGGCCACGCGTCTTCTACGACCTGGTGGTGGAAGTCGCCATCGTGCGGCCGGGGCCCATCCAGGGCGGCATGGTGCACCCCTATCTGCAGGCGCGTGAGCGGCAACGCAAAGGCGAGCCGTTGGTGCTTGAGAAAAAGGAGCTTGAAGAAGCACTCAAGCGCACGCTGGGCATTCCCATCTTCCAGGAACAGGTGATGCAGATCGCGATGATCGCCGCCAAATTTTCCGCATCGGAGGCCGATGCCCTGCGCCGCTCCATGGCCGCGTGGAAGCGCACAGGCGGCGTGCACCGTTTCGAGAAGCGGCTCATTGATGGCATGGTGGACAACGGCTACCCGCGTGATTTCGCCGAGCGTGTCTTCAAGCAGATGCTGGGTTTCGGCGAGTATGGCTTCCCCGAAAGCCATGCCTTCAGCTTTGCCCTGCTGGCCTACAGCAGCAGCTGGCTCAAATGCCATGAGCCCGCCTGCTTCCTGGCGGCGCTGCTCAATTCGCTGCCCATGGGCTTTTACACCGCCTCGCAGCTGGTGCAGGACGCGCGGCGCCATGGTGTGCGCGTGCTGCCCATCGACGTGACCTGCAGCGACTGGGAGTGCACGCTGGAGGGCACGCCCGAAATGCTGCAACCGGCCAAGGGCCTGCCCGCACCACCGCTGCCCCAGCCCGCAGTGCGCCTGGGCCTGCGCCTGGTGAGCAGCCTGGAGACAGCTGCGGCAGAACGCTTGGTCGAGGCCCGTGTGCAGGGCGGCCCCTTTGCCAGCACCGAAGACCTGGCCCTGCGTGCCCGCCTGAACCACCAGGACATGCAGGTGCTGGCCGCGGCCGACGCACTGGCCCGCCTTTCGGGCCACCGGCGCCAGCAGATGTGGGACGCCAGCGCCCAGCACACCGCACCGGCCCTGCTGCGCGACGTGCCCGTGCACGAAGCCCCGCTGCAACTGCCCGAGGCGCCTGAGGGCGAAGAAATCCTGTTCGACTACGCCGCCACGGGCCTCACCTTGCGCCGCCACCCGCTGTCGCTGCTGCGCAGCCGGCTTGCGCGCTGGCGCCTGCTCACGGCGCTGCAACTGCGCAATGTGCCCGATGGCCGGCTGGTGCGCGCCTGCGGCATCGTCACCGTGCGCCAGCGGCCCGGCTCGGCCAAGGGCACCATGTTCGTCACGCTGGAGGACGAAACCGGCCCCGTCAACGTCATCGTCTGGCCCGCCATGGTGGAGCGGTGGCGCGACGCCATCCTGCGCTCACGCCTGCTGGCCGTGCAGGGGTGTGGCAGTGCAGCCGGCATGGGGAGGACGAAGAAAAAGGGAAAGACGTCGCAGGCGAAGCCTTCGTGGTGCGCCACCTGGTGGCGCAGCGCTTCAAGGACCTGACGCCGCTGCTGGGCCGCATGGCCGGGGCACTCGATGGCAGCCGGGACTTCCATTGATACGGATTCGCCTTTGACCGTCTAGCGTTGTTGGTTCGCCTTGCCGTGCTATGGCACTGTCTGCAGCTTCCCGCCTAGTGTCCCGAGTTGGAAGTTCGTTGAAGAAATAAATCTGCCGAAATCGCTGCCAAGCTAGGCGCAAAGCGCAGACATGCCGGGCGCATGGCGAGCATTTGCAACGACGCATGGCGGGGATTGTCGGCAGATTTATTCAACGAATTTCTAACTCGGGACACTGGCTATACGATCAAATGCAATCCGTATGAGCGTTGCGGCTACTGCGCTTTCAGGTACGCGCCTGGGTCCATGAAGAAGGCCTTCTTGTAACCCTGGGTCGCCCCGTCGATCTTCCACGGCGCAGGCAGCAGCCGCACGATGGAATAGTGCAGATGCGGCGGCTTGCCTTGGGCATTGCCGCTGGCGCCCACGGTGCCGATGGGGCTGCCCGAGGCCACCGGGGCCAGCGCATGGGTGCCGATGCGGTCCAGGTGGGCAAAGTAATGCAGGCGCCAGCGCGGCCCGAGCACCAGCACCACCTTGCCGCCCTTGGCGATCTCGCCCGTGAAGAGCACGATGCCATCCGTGGTGCTGAGCACGGGCGCCCCCGCCTTGCCGAAGATGTCGATGCCCTTGTGCACGCCCGACGTGCCCCAGGGCTCGAACCAGAACGACTGGGCATTCCAGTCCTTCGTGGTGGCTCCGGCCACGGGGATGCGGATGCGTTCAGGGGCGATCAGGCCAATGAGCAACAGCCCGAGCAGGGCCAGGCCCACGGATTGGAGAGTCTTCATGCAGGGGGGCGCACCGCGTCGGCCATGCAGCGCACCGGTGAGAAAAAGGGAGGATTATTCCCGCACTGCGCCTGCCCAGAAACCGCAGGCCGACTCAGCGCGCTGGCCGCTGCCGGCTGGCGGCATCCCGCGCGGGCTGCGATGTCGTGCCTGCAGCGCCCTGGGCACCCGGCTTCACAGGCTCCTTGGCCAGGTCCAGCAGCGGCTTGCAGTAGGTGTCGTCATCGGCGGCCGGCACGGTGACCGGCAGCAACGCCAGGGCCACCGGTGCCGCCACCGCCGCTACCACCGCAGCGCCTGCGCGCAGCAGCAGGGGCCCCGGTTCCACGCCGACATCCGGGTTGCTAAAGGTACCCCTGACGTACAGCGGGGTGCGCAGCGAGAAGAACTTCCACTCCAGCGACTCGGGCTTGATGCGCAGGTTCATCGCTTCCGTGCCCAGGTCAATGGTGCCGGTGGCCTCGATCACTGCATCGTCGGTGCTCATTTTCACCACGCGCGTCTGCGCCAGGCCATCGACCACGGTGAAGTCGGCCACCGCGCAGCGCAGGCGCACCTCCTTGTCGTCGCCGAACAGCTTGCCCACGACGATGCTGCCCACGTTCAGGGATGCCAGGTCCAGCATCTGCTTGCTCAGCGTGCCCTCGCGCACATACAGGCGCGCCTCGCCCGTGCCCTTGCCCAGGAGGTCGGCCACGTTGTTGCCGCTGCTGTGCAGGGCCACGGCGCCATCCATGCGGCCAAAGCTCTTTTTCATGAGCTCCACCTTGGGAAAGAGGGCCGAGAGCTGGAGCCCCTCCACCTTGCCGCGTATCTGTGCCTTGAGGGGGGCGTGCGGCCATCGATGACGACCTCCCGATTCGATCTTGCCCTTGGCCACGCCAAAGGTCAGCGGCGCAAGCCTGAGGTTGCGCGTTGTCCGCCTTGGCTACCCGCAGGCTCAGGTCTTCCGGCGGCAGGCTTTCGGATCGGATGATGTGCTCTCCCTTGAACGCGATGTCCATGTCCATGGCACTCCAGCGCTCGGCCACCAAAGTTGGCGTCCGGCAGCACCTTGCCATCGGTCTTGCCACGGTGGGTGTTGCTGGCCTTGGC
>NZ_JAXHOB010000016.1:0-74501 GCF_034519795.1 Acidovorax sp. | reverse complement strand
GGCGCGCAAGGATGGCGACGACTACGTGATCAGCGGCCAGAAGATGTGGATCACCAACAGCCTGCAGGCCGACTGGATGTGCATGCTGGTCAACACCGGCGAAGGCCCCGTGCACCGCAACAAGAGCCTGGTGATGGTGCCCCTGCGCGACGGCCCCGGCGGCCAGCTCACCAAGGGCGTAGAGGTGGCGCAGAAGATCCGCAAGATCGGCATGCACAGCAGCGACACGGGCCTGCTCTACTTCGACGAGGTGCGCGTGCCACAGCGCTACCGCATTGGCGCCGAAGGCCAGGGCTTCATCTACCAGATGCAGCAGTTCCAGGAAGAGCGGCTGTGGTGCGCTTCGAGCACGCTGGAGGCACTGAACAACTGCATTGGCTGGACGATAGAGTGGGCGCAGGAGCGCAAGCTCTTTGGCGGTGCGCTGGCCGACCAGCAGTGGGTGCAGTTCAAGCTGGCCGAGCTCAAGACCGAGGTCGAGGCGCTGCGCGCGCTGACCTACCGCGCCTGCGAACTCTACGTGGGCGGGCAAGACGTGCTGGAACTGGCCTCCATGGCCAAGCTCAAGGCTGGCCGCCTGAACCGCGAGGTGCCCGACACCTGCCTGCAGTTCTGGGGCGGCATGGGCTTCACCCTGGAGAACAAGGTCTCGCGCATGTTCCGCGACGGGCGCCTGGCTTCCATCGGCGGCGGGGCCGACGAGGTGATGCTGGGCATCCTGGCCAAGACCATGGGCATTGCCAAACGGCCTGCCGCCCACTGATTACAGGCCTGCGCATGCACGATACCCTGCTGATCGACCGCGCGCCGCTGGGTGCCGACCTGTTCTGCGAGACCTGGACCCTCAACGACCCGGCCAGCCGCAATGCGCTGACCGATGCCATGGTGGACGCCCTGCTCGGCGCCTGCACGCGCGCCCAGAGCGATGGCGCGCTGCGTGGTGTGGTGTTGCGCGGCGCGGGTGGGCACTTCTGCGCGGGCGGCAGCCTGGGCGGCTTTGCCAAGGCCATCGGCCAGCCGCTCGATGCGGGCGTGCCCGACCCGCTGGTGCCGCTGAATCGCCGCTTCGGCGCATTGCTGCAGGCGCTGTGCGGCCTGCCCCAGTGGCTGGTGGTTGCGGCGGAAGGCGCGGCCATGGGCGGCGGCCTGGGCCTGGCCTGCTGCGGCGACCTGGTGCTGGCCGATGCCGACGCCCAGTTCGGCGCACCCGAGGTCACGCTGGGGCTGGTGCCCGCGCAGATTGCGCCGTTCGTGGTGCGGCGGCTTGGGCCTGCGGCGGCCCGGCGCTGGCTGCTGTCGGGTGCGCGCTGGGATTCAGTGGCCGCGCAACAGGCCGGCCTGGTGGACGAAGTAGTGGTCGACGGCGCGATGGACGAAGCCGTGCAGGCAACCATCCAGCGCTTGGCGGCTACTGCACCCCAGGCGATTGCCGCCACCAAACACCTGCTGCTGCAGGTGCAAAGCGCCCTGCCGCTGCCCGCCCTGCTCGACGATGCCGCCCACCTGTTTGCCCGCGCCTTGCGCGGACCGGAGGCGCCGCAGGGCCTTGCCGCCTTCACGGCCCGCAAGGCACCGCCCTGGAGCGCTGTGGCATGAAAAAAATACTCATTGCCAATCGCGGAGAGATCGCCAGGCGCCTCCTGCACACCGCACACGCCATGGGCATCTCCACCGTGGCCGTGTACTCCGACCCCGATGCCCTGGCCCTGCACGTGCGCGAGGCCACCCAGGCCGTGGCACTGGGCGGCAGCGCCAGTGCCGACAGCTACCTGCGCATCGACAAGCTGCTGGCGGCAGCACGCGCCACGGGTGCCGATGCGGTGCACCCGGGCTATGGCTTTCTGAGCGAGAACGCCGAGTTTGCGCAGGCCGTGGTGGATGCTGGCCTTACCTGGATCGGCCCGCCGCCCGCAGCCATCCGCGCACTGGGCAGCAAGGCCGGCGCCAAGGCGCTGGCCCAGGCCCAGGGCGTGCCCTGCCTGCCGGGCTATGCGGGCAGCGACCAAAGCGAGGAGCGCTTTGTGGCCGAAGCGGCACGCATCGGCTTTCCGCTGATGGTGAAGGCCGTGGCCGGCGGCGGCGGGCGCGGCATGCGGCTGGTGGCCGATGCATCGCATTTGACCGCCGCATTGGTCAGTGCCCGCTCCGAAGCGCTGGCGGGCTTTGGCAATGGCGACCTGCTGATCGAACGCGCCCTGCTCAGCCCGCGGCATGTGGAAGTGCAGGTGTTTGCCGATGCGCACGGCCACTGCATCCACCTGGGCGAGCGCGATTGCTCGGTGCAACGGCGCCACCAGAAGCTCATCGAGGAATCGCCGAGCCCGGCGGTGGACGCTGCGTTGCGCGAGCGCATGGGCGCCTGCGCCGTGGCGCTGGCCCAGGCGGCCGGGTACGTGGGTGCCGGCACCGTGGAGTTCCTGCTCGATGAAGAGAACCCTGGTCAGCCCGGCAATTTCTACCTGATGGAGATGAACACCCGCCTGCAGGTGGAGCATCCGGTGACCGAAGCACTCACCGGGCTGGATCTGGTGGAGTGGCAGATCCGCGTGGCACGCGGCGAGCCCCTGCCCCTTAGGCAGGACCAGGTGGCCTTGCAGGGCCATGCCATCGAAGTGCGGCTGTGCGCGGAAGACGCCCACTTCACGCCACACACCGGGCGCGTGCTGCACTTCGCCGCGCCGTCGGCCACCTCTTTCGAACGTGCGCTCCTGGGCGGGTTGCGCTTTGACCATGCGCTGGAGGAAGGTACCGAGGTCACGCCCCACTACGACGCCATGCTGGGCAAGCTCATCGTGCATGCGGCCACGCGCGGCGACGCCATCGATGCGCTGGTGCGCGCGCTGACCGGCACCACACTGCTCGGCCTGCCGAGCAACCGCGCTTTTCTGGCGGCCTGCCTGGGCCATCCACAGTTCCGCGCAGGCCAGGCGCGCGTGCCCTTTCTCGCGCACGAGGGCGATGCACTGCGCGCCACACTGCGCCAACAAGAACAGGCCGCCCTGCTGCCCAGCGCCATGGCGGCCTTGTTCCCACCCTGCGCCAGCACCCTGCCCTGCAGCTTTGCGCGCCCCATGCGGCTGCGCCACCAGGGCGAGTTGCTGCCGATGGCCGTGCGTGAAATGGGCCGAGGGCACCTGCACGTGGAGCAGAGGGATGCAGGGAAGCCCACCACCCTTCAGATGACCCCCTTGCCCGATGGCCGGGTGCAATGCGCCCTCGATGGTGTGGCGCACACGGTGCGCACGGCAGCGGTCGGGCCGCTGCGCTGGCATTGGCAAGCCGGCGGCGTGGATGGCTGGGTGGAAGACGCCTCGTGGGAGCCAGCCGCACGAGCCGGCACGGCCGGCGGTGCCAACGAGCTGCGCGCCCCCTTCAACGGGCGCGTGGTGGCAGTGCCCGTGTCTGCCGGCGAGGCCTTGCAGGCGGGCGCCACGGTGGTGGTGCTCGAATCCATGAAGCTGGAGCACAGCCTGGCCTGCCCTGCCGCCGCCACCGTGGCCGAGCTGCTGGTGGCACCGGGCCAGCAGGTGGCGCCAGGCCAGGTGCTGGCGCGCTTTGCACCACAGGAGGCTTGAGACCATGCTTGCCCCAACGGATGATGAGCTGCGCGCGGACCGTGCCGCGCTGACCGACACGGTCACGCGCTTTGCCCGTACCGAGATCGCCCCGCATGTGGACGCCTGGGACGCGGCGGGTGAATTCCCACGCACACTGTACCGCCGCGCGGGAGACCTGGGCCTGCTGGGCCTGGGCTACCCCGAGCAGTACGGCGGCACGCCTGCCAGCTACGCGCTGCGCCTGCCGCTGTGGCAGGCCCTGTGCCGCTACGGCACCAGCGGCGGTGTGCTGGCCAGCCTGCTGTCGCACAACATTGGATTGCCCCCCGTGTTGGCGCATGGCAGCTATGCGGTGCGCAACGAGGTGATCCCGCCCGTGCTGGCGGGCGAGCGGATTGCGGCCCTGGCTATCACCGAACCCGGCGGCGGATCCGACGTGGCGCAGCTGGCGACCACCGCGCGGCGCGAGGGCGACGAGTATGTGATCAACGGCGAGAAGGTGTTCATCACCTCGGGCATGCGCGCCGACTGGATCACCGTGGCCGTGCGCACGGGCGAGGCTGGCAGCCGGGGCAGTGGCGGCCTGTCGATGTTGCTGGTGCCCGGCGACAGTGCGGGCCTGTCGCGCAGCGCACTGGCCAAGATGGGCTGGCTGTGCTCGGACACGGCGCACCTGCGCTTTGACAACGTGCGCGTTCCCGCTCGCTACCTGCTGGGGGCCGAGGGCGATGGCTTCCGGATCATCATGGGCAACTTCAATGCCGAGCGCTTTGGCTTGGCCGCATCGGCCCTGGGCTTTGCCGAGGCCTGCTACGACGAGGCTTTGGCCTGGGCGCGCCAGCGCAAGACCTTTGGCGCACCGCTGGTGGCGCACCAGGTGATACGCCACAAGCTGGTGGACATGCAGATGCGCATCCACTCGACCGCCGCCTGGCTCGAATCGGTGGCCGCGCAGGCCGATGCAGGCCACACGGGCGCCGAGTGGGTGGCCCAGGTCTGCCTGCTCAAGAACCACGCCACGCAGACCATGCAGTTCTGCGCCGACCAAGCCGTGCAGATTTTGGGTGGCATGGGCTACATGCGCGGCACCGTGAGCGAACGCATCTACCGCGAGGTCAAGGTCATGATGATCGGCGGCGGTGCCGAGGAAATCATGAAGGACCTGGCGGCCAAGCAATTAGGCATTTGAGGAGCACGCCCCATGAACAACCACAACGACAAAGCCATCATCACCTGCGCCATCACCGGCGTGCTGACCGACCCCACGCAGCACCATGTGCCCGTGACGCCCGAACAACTGGCGCGCGAAGCCCGCCGCGCCGTGGATGCCGGCGCCGCCGTGGTGCATGTGCACTTTCGCCAGCAAGAGGCGGGCAAGGGCCACCTGCCCTCGTGGGACCCTGAGGTGGCGCGCGACTGCGTGCAGGCCATGCGCGAGGAATGCCCGGGCCTCATCATCAACCAGACCACCGGCGTGGTGGGCCCGCACTACCAGGGACCGCTGGACTGCCTGCGCGCCACCCGGCCCGAGATGGCGGCCTGCAATGCCGGCTCGCTCAACTACCTCAAGGTGCGCAGCAACGGCACCTGGGCCTGGCCACCCATGCTGTTCGACAACCAGCCGGCCAAGGTGAAAGACTTCATCGATGTGATGCTGGAGACAGGCACCCTGCCCGAGTTCGAATGCTTCGACGTGGGCATCGTGCGCTGCGTGGAGATGTATGTGCAGACCGGCATGTACACCGAGCGCCTGCCCGAATACAACTTCGTGATGGGGGTCGAGTCGGGCATGCCGGCCGACCCGGACCTGCTGCCCATTTTGCTCAAACTCAAGATCAAGGATGCACCGTGGCAGGCCACCGTGATCGGCCGCCAGGAGATCTGGCCCGTGCACCAGCGCGTGGCCGAGCTGGGCGGCCACCTGCGCACGGGGCTGGAGGACACGTTCTATTTGCCCGATGGCGGCAAGGCCACCTCGAACGGGCCGCTGATCGAGCAACTGGCCCAGGTGGCGCGCCGTGCGGGGCGCAGCGTGGCGTCGCCGCAGGAGGCGCGGGAGCTGCTGGGCTTGCAACCGGTCGCCGGGGCTTGACGAGGGCGGGCTGTGCACGCCCCTTCGCCCGCGTCCCGGCAGCGATGTGCCAGCCTCTCAGACCAGCAAAGCCCCGGCGTCATCGCTCACGCCCACCAATTGCACCATGGCAGCGTCGTCAATTTGCGGGTGTTCCGCCGCCGAACTCCAGGCTGCAGCGCCTGCAGGGGCGCCCTTGGGCGAAGGGACGCCGTTGGCCGAGTTGGTCGAGTACATGTACGACTCTGCGATTTCCTTGGCCCATGCAGCGGCAGGGGCGTTGTAGACGGCCAGGTCGCCGGTGGCGTTTTCCAGGCCGAGCAAAAGGTGGCCCAGTTGCACGGCGACGATGCCCACGTTCTCCTTGCCCACGGCGTCGAGGTACGAGACCAGCGCGCCTTGCAGGCCAATGTCGTTCCCCATCCCCATGTTGGTCACGATCTTCAACGCCAGGGCCCCCGACGACAGGTGCTGGTAGTTGGCGCCGAACTGGAAGGCATAGTCCTGCCAGCTTTGCGGAGTGAAACCGGCGGCCATCTTCTGCTGGTAGAAAACCGTGCTCGAAGGCGACTGGTCGTTGAACGCACGGTTCAGAATGCTGACTTCGAGTTCGGCAGAGAGGACAACGGCCGCGGATATCACAAAACTCCTGGGTTTTTATTTAATAAAACGTAAGTACGACTAAAAGGTCACTGCCATGGCCGGGACATCCACCCGCACCACGGGCCGGGCGAGGGCCGCACTGGCGGCGCGCGCAAAGTCGCGCGACCACTGCACATCGCCCATCAGCGGGCTGCCGGCGGCCTGCGCCACGGTGAGCACCTTGTCGGCCAGCAGCACCTTGCCGCTGGCACGCAGGGGTTCGCAATCGAGGCTGGTGAACTGGTCGTCCAGCCAACGGCGCCCTTCCTCATGGGTCATGGGCTGGGCGTTCGCAAGGTCGAAGCGGAATTCCTGGTTGGCCGCCAGGCGGACGGAGACTTCGCTGTGCATGGGGTGCCTTTCTTGTAAGCGCAGGGGTGGAAGGCCCCGCCGCTTCCCAAGGTCAGCAGACAGGGCCCTCAATGGCCAGAAGCTTACACGCAGGCCGGCATTCAGGCAGCGCGGCGTGTTTGCACTGCGGCCGACAGATCCGCCAAGGACTGCAGCGAGTCGTCCCAGCCCAGGCAGGCATCGGTGATGCTCAGGCCATAGGTCAGCGCCGCAGCGTCGTCCATGCCGGGCGTGAACTTCTGCGCGCCGGCCGTGAGGTGGCTTTCGATCATCAGCCCGAAGACGCTGCGCGAGCCGCCGGCGATCTGGCCGGCCACGTCGCGCGCCACGTCCATCTGCTTTTGGTGCTGCTTGCTGCTGTTGGCATGGCTGCAGTCGACCATCAGGGTGGCGGGCAGCTTGGCGGCTTCGAGGTCCTTGCAGGCCGCGGCCACGCTCTCGGCGTCGTAGTTCGGGGCCTTGCCGCCGCGCAGGATGACGTGGCAGTCCTTGTTGCCGTTGGTGTTGACGATGGCGACCTGGCCATTCTTGTGCACCGACAGGAAGTGGTGGCCGCGGCTGGCCGACTGGATGGCGTCGGTGGCGATGCGGATGTTGCCGTCGGTGCCGTTCTTGAAGCCAATGGGCGCCGACAGGCCCGAGGCCAGTTCGCGGTGCACCTGGCTTTCGGTGGTGCGCGCGCCGATGGCGCCCCAGGAGATCAGGTCACCGATGTACTGGGGCGAGATCACGTCCAGGAACTCGCTGCCCGCGGGCATGCCCAGGCGGTTGATGTCGATCAGCAACTGGCGCGCGATGCGCAGGCCCTCGTCGATGCGGTAGCTCTCATCGAGGTAGGGGTCGTTGATCAGGCCCTTCCAGCCCACGGTGGTGCGGGGCTTCTCGAAGTACACGCGCATCACGATCTCCAGCGTGTCCTTGTACTGCTCGCGCGCCACCTTGAGGCGGCGCGCGTACTCGAGCGCGGCGGCCGGGTCATGGATGGAGCAGGGCCCGATGATGACCAAGAGGCGGTCGTCCTCGCCGGCCATGATGTTCTGGATGTTCTTGCGGGTCTGGGTGATCAGCGTCTCCACCGGCGTGCCGCTGATGGGGAAAAAGCGGATCAGGTGCTCTGGAGGAGGCAACACGGTGATGTCCTTGATACGTTCGTCGTCGGTCTGGCTGGTTTTCTCGACGCTGCGGTACCAGGCATCGCTGGTGGGGTTGGCGTGGGCCGTCATGTTGTCTTCCTCGTGGGCTGGATGGATGGATGAAATGGGGAGGGCAGAAAAACAAAAACCGCCGGGCTTTGCAGCGTCGGCGGTTGGTATGGTGAGGTTGTGTGTGCTTGCGCGTTCGCCTCTCATCCGCCGGGGACTGAGATAAAAAACCAAAAATAAAACGCGCTGCGAACTTGCATGGGAATCAATGTAGCACAGTCTTGCCGCAATGCAACAACCCCGGTGCGTTGCGAAGATGCAACGTCACAGCGGCTTGCGGGGCGATGCGGCGGGTGAAACCGGTGCCGAAACGCGCGCCCGGAGTTCAGCTTCTCCAGCGCCGCAGCCAGGCGGCTGCGCGCTGCAGGGCCGAGCGCGGTGGCGGCGGCTCGCTGGGCAGCTCGCTCACCGGCTCGCTCTGGTGCTCGTACATGTCCACCAGCAGCAGGGCCTCGCCCAGCGTGCGCCAGGCGAGCAATTCGAACTGGTCGAAACAGGCACTTTCGCGGGTGTTGCGCTGCTCCAGCGCCTGCTGCCAGGCGGTGATGGCATTGCGCAGCTCGCGCAGGGCCCGCTGGTAGGCGCCGAACTCGTAGAGCGCGTGCCAGGCCGAGCCCAGGCCGGTGAGGAACAGCTGGTGCTCGCGCGCGCAATGCGACAGCGCCACCACCCGGCGCGTGATGGCCGCCGTATCGGTGCTGGTGCGGCGCGTGCGCACCGCCTCGTCGATGTGGTTGGACAGGCCGCTCAGGCTGTCGCGCAGCTGGCGCGAATCCTCGTCGGCCACGCTCTCGCGCAGAAACCGGCTGATGTCGCCAAACGACTGGAGGGTGTGCTGCAGACTGGGGCGCGTGGCAGGCATGGCGAGATTGTGCGCCGCCCTGGCCCTGCGCGGCTCAGTGCAAGCCCCAGGCACGCCATTTGGCGGGCGAAGACCGGCCAATTGCGGGCAATGGGCGGTGCCGATGGCGTGGCCGCGCAACACCGCATGCCCTGATCGGAGCTGCCGCCCCTGGCGGCAGCTCCGATCAGGCTGTGCCGCCGACCGTCAGGCCTTCGATGCGCAGCGTGGGCTGGCCCACGCCCACGGGCACGCTCTGGCCCTCCTTGCCGCAGGTGCCCACGCCGCTATCGAGGCGCATGTCATTGCCGATCATGGTCACCTTCTTGAGCGACTCGGGGCCGCTGCCGATGATGGTCGCACCCTTGACGGGGTACTGGATCTTGCCGTTCTCGACCCAGTAGGCCTCGCTGGCCGAAAACACGAACTTGCCCGAGGTGATGTCCACCTGTCCGCCACCGAAGTTGGAGGCGTACAACCCCTTCTTGATGCTGGCGATGACTTCGGCCGGCTCCTTGTCGCCGCCCAGCATGTAGGTGTTGGTCATGCGTGGCATGGGGATGTGGGCATAGCTCTCGCGCCGGCCGTTGCCAGTGGGCGCCACGCCCATCAGGCGCGCGTTCATCGAATCCTGGATGTAGCCCTTCAGGATGCCGTCCTCGATCAGCACGTTGCGCTGGCTGGCATTGCCCTCGTCGTCCACGTTGAGGGAACCGCGGCGGTCGGCGATGGTGCCGTCGTCCAGCACCGTGACGCCCTTGGCCGCCACGCGCTGGCCGATCCGGCCGCTGAAGGCGGAGGAGCCCTTGCGGTTGAAGTCGCCCTCGAGTCCGTGGCCGATGGCCTCGTGCAGCAGGATGCCGGGCCAGCCCGACCCCAGCACCACCGTCATCTCGCCTGCGGGCGCGGGGCGCGATTCGAGGTTGACCAGGGCCGCGTTCACGGCCTCGTCCACATACTGGCCCATCTGCTCGTCGTCGAAATAGGCCAGGCCGAAGCGGCCACCGCCGCCGGCCGAGCCCATTTCGCGGCGGCCGTTCTGCTCGGCGATCACCGTGACCGACAGGCGCACCAGAGGGCGCACGTCGGCGGCCAGAGTGCCGTCGGCACGCGCCACCAGCACCACGTCGTACTCGCTGGCCAGACCGGCCATGACCTGGGCCACGCGCGGGTCCTTGGCGCGGGCGCGCTTTTCCAGGCGCTCGAGCAGGGCCACCTTGGCCGTGCTGTCCAGCGTGGCGATCGGGTCCACGCCCGGGTACAGGCTGCGGCTGGTGGCGATCTTCTGCGCCGCCACCTTGACCCGGCCGGCCTGCGACGCCGCACCGATGGTGCGCACGGTGCGCGCGGCATCGAGCAGCGAGGCCTCGGAAATGTCGTCGGAGTAGGCGAACGCCGTCTTCTCGCCGCTCACGGCACGCACGCCGACGCCCTGGTCGATGCTGAAGGAGCCGGTCTTGACGATGCCCTCCTCTAGGCTCCAGCCCTCGCTGCGCGTGTACTGGAAGTACAGGTCCGCATCGTCCACCTGGTGGGTGCGGATCTCGGCCAGCGCCCGGGCCAGGTGGCTTTCATCCAGGCCGAAGGGTGCCAGAAGCAGTTGCCGGGCAACGTCGATGCGCTGGGTGGTGGACGCACGCTGTGGCGCGGCGGTAGAGGAGCTGAAGGTCATGCAGGCATTTTAGGCGCGCGGGCAGGCCCCGTGCGGCGCAGGGGCACCCACGCCCCCGCAGGCGGGGTCAGGCGCTCTGGTCGTCGGCCACGGCGTCGGGCGCGTGGGCCTTGACCGATTCGATCCCCGCCTCGCGCGCCTTCTCGCCCGAGTAGCGCTGGCTCTGGCCAATCACCTGGCCGTTGCCCGCCTTGAGGGTGAAGTAGGGCGAGCCGTCCTTGGCGCACAGGCGGCCATAGCGGCCGTCGTCGGCCGCGTTCTTGCGCACCGACTCGATGCCGTTCAAGGCACTGGCCCGGGATTCGTACAACTCGCTCGTGAGGATCACCTGGCCGTTGGAAGCCAGCAAGTTGAAGACGAACTTGTCGTTCCTGGACTTCTTGAGCTCGAACTTGGACGCCATGAGAGCACCTCCGTGGGATTGTCGAAACACAGGCTGGACGCCAGTTGTAACCCCAAGCGCCCGCCCTGGCAATGGCGCCAACCCCTCGCCCGGCCCCATCCACCCGTTCAGGCGGCCTGCATCGCAGGCGGAGCGTCCTTGGGGTCCGTGCGCTGCGAGCGCGCCACCGACATCAGAATCCCCAGGGCCAGCCCGAGGGTGACCATGGCCGTGCCGCCATAGCTGACGAAGGGCAGCGGCACCCCCACCACCGGCAGGATGCCGCTGACCATGCCCATGTTCACGAAGGAATAGGTGAAGAAGATCATGGACACGGCGCCGGCCATCAGGCGCCCGAACAGGCTCGTGGCCCCCATGGCAATGGCCAGCCCGCGCCAGACCAGGAGCAGGAAGCAGGTGATCAGGAACAGGTTGCCCGCCAGGCCGAACTCCTCGGAAAACGCCGCGAAGATGAAGTCGGTGGTGCGCTCGGGAATGAACTCCAGGTGGGTCTGGGTGCCGGCCATGAAGCCCTTGCCGAACATCCCGCCCGAGCCGATGGCGATCATGCCCTGGATGATGTGAAAACCCTTGCCCAGGGGGTCGCGCGTGGGGTCGAGCAGCGTGCAGATGCGCTGCTGCTGGTAGTCGTGCAGCACGGGCCAGCGCACCCCGTCGGCGCACCACGGATCGCCCATGACCACCAGAATGGCGATGCCGATGCCGCCGATCACAACCGGCGGCAGCACGAGCTTCCAGGGCAGGCCGGCGAAGAAAATCACCGACAGCCCCGCCGCCAGCACCAGCAGCGAGGTACCCAGGTCGGGCTGCTTCATGATCAGCCCCACGGGAATCGCCAGCAGCAGCCCGGCCGCAGCGAAATCGAGCGGGCGCAGGGTGCCCTCGCGCTTCTGGAACCACCAGGCCAGCATCAGCGGCATGGCGATCTTGAGGATTTCGCTGGGCTGGATGACGATGCCCAGGTTCACCCAGCGCTGCGCGCCCTTCTTGGTGATGCCGAACAGGGCCACCGCCACCAGCAGCGCCACCCCGGCGGCATACAGCGGTACGGCAAACACCATGATCTTCTGGGGCGGCACCTGGGCCACCACGAACAGGATGGCACAGGCGATGAGCATGTTGCGCCCATGGTCCATGAAGCGCGTGCCATGGTCGTAGCCCGAGGAGTACATGGCCAGCAGGCCCGCACCCGCCAGCAGCAGGATGATCAGCACCAGCGGCAGATCGAAACCACGGAACAGGGGAATGAAGCGCTGGGCAAAGGAGGGCTTGTCAAAAACGGCGGCCATTTCCCGATTATCGGGTGCTGGCCAGGCGCCAGGCCGGCTACGGCCGCTCAACCCGCCTGGCGAAAGGCCATCACGGCCTGGTTGCGCAGGGTGCGCAGCAGCCCCAGGGCCTTGTCGTCCACCACGATGCCGCCTGCCACCGACTGGTCGGCATAGATCAGCGCGAAGGTCTGGCCCTTGATCTGCAGCGGCAGCAGCAGGAAGGACGGGGCATTGAGCCCCGCGCGGTACCACTCGGGCAGGCGCGCATGGATGCGCGGGTCCGTGGCATCGTTGATCAGCGTGTCGGCAGCGCGCAGACAGACCGCCGCGAACAGGTCACCGGGCACCTTGAGCGGCACCCGCATCGCACGCACGGCGGCTTCGCTGCCCTCGCCCAGGCCAAAGCGCCCGACCAGCACCTCGGTGCGGGCGTCGCGCAGGCAGAACACCATGCGCCGAAAGCCCAGTGCGCGGAACATGGTCTCCAGGATCATGCGCAGCACGTCGTTGAGCGCAAAGGTGTCCACCATGGCATTGGTCACGTCCTGCACGCCCGCGGACAGCAACTCGTTGACCTGGGCCACCGACACCGAGCCCCCCGCCTGCGAGGCCAGCACGGCGGGCAGGGGCGGCACCTCGCCGATCCCGAGCTCATGGGGCGCCAGGGCATCCTCCGGCGCGGCTGCGCCATCGTCTGCAGAAGGCGGCAGCTGGAGCAGGCGGGCGGCAGGCGTGCCCTGCGGCACGCGCAGGTCCAGGGTTTCGGCCAGCGACACCAGCTTGTGGCGCGCGCGCAAGGTGGCCTCGGCAATGGCGGCAGGGGACAGGGCCAGGGTGCGGCTGAAACGCGTGCCCACGCCCTGCATGCGCTCTTCGAGCCGGGCCGGATCGCTGTGCAGCAGGATGTCGGCCACTTCGTTGGCGGCCAGCGCCACCCAGCGCAGGCGCTCCAAACCCTGCTCGGGCGGGCGCTGGGCGGGCGAGCCCAGGGGCTTGCGCATGCAGCGCTGCAGGCTCTCGGGCAGGCCCCAGACGCGGGCCACCCCGGTGCCCAGGTCCTCGAAACCCAGGCCCAGCACCTGCATGGCAGCAGCTTCCTCGCCGCCCTCGAACCGGCCGCCGGCCACGAGGCTGCGCACCTGCTGCGCCTCTTCGGGAAAGTAGAAGCTGCACAGCATGCGCCCGAGGTTCTGGAACATGGCGCCAATGAAGGCCTCCTCGGCCCCCTGCCCCGGCCCGCACAGCTCGGCCGCCACCGAGCCGGCCATCATGGAGCGCAGGAATTCCTCGCGCATCTGCTCGGCATGGGCCTTGTCCTGCATGTGATCGAGCAGCACCAGGCTCATGGCCATGTTGCGCACCGCATTGAATCCCACCAGGCTGACCGCGCGCGAGACCGTGCTGATGGTGCCGCGGCCCGCGTGGGCGTAGTGCACGCTGTTGACCAGGCGCAGCAGCTTGTGGGTCAGCGCCACGTCCTTGAGGATCTCGTGCGTGAGGTCGCTGATGCTGTCGTCCTCGGAATGCGCCACGCGCTGGATGCGTGTCACCGAGTCGGAGAGGGCCGGAAAATCGCTCTTGTGGCGCATGCGCCGCAGCAGGAAGTCGAGCGTGGCGTTGCTGGCGGCCGTCGGCGCGCTCACGGGCGTGGCCCAGGCGCGCAGGGCATCGCGCAGCTCGGTCGCGCCGGCGAAGGGGGTCGCTGCGTCCTGGCCGATGGCGCGCTGCAGCAGGGTGCGCAAGCCCTCGTCCAGGGCGTCGGCGAGCACTGCGGGCAAGGCCCGCCCTGCCCCGGCAGCACCCACCCAGGGGCTGCCGGTCAGCAGATGGACCAGCACCTGGGCGGCCGAGCGCAGGTCGTCGGCCGCACTGGCCGCCTCGGCCTGTCCGGCACCGAACGCCGGGGCATGCCAGCCCAGGCCCAGCAGCCGGGCGTGGCGCTGCGGGTCCACGGCGACATGGTCCAGGTCCACACGGCCGTGCACCAGGCCCGCCGCATGCACTGCCTCCAGCGCGTCGAGCACATCGACCACCAGCGCCACCGCGTCGTGCGGCGTGCAGCGGCCCTGGCGGGCCAGGTGCTCGGCCAGCGTGGGGCCGTGCATCTGCTCGTGCACGATGTAGGGCTGGCGCGCGAGGACGTCGGCCTCCAGCACGGGCACGATGAAGGCATGGCCCAGGCGGCCGGCCCTTTCAGCGGCCTCCAGCCAGTGCTCGAGCGCGGCCGCCGCTTGCGGCGGTGCCGCCGCCCACTGCCGGATGGTGACCGGGCGCTGCCCGCGCCGGTCCAGCGCCCGCCACTGGGTGAACTGCCCGTTGGCCACCAGCGCCTGCTGCAGCTCGAAGCGCCCCTGGGGCGCAGGCACCCGGTCTCCGACCACCCAGGCGGAACGGCGGGCGGGGGAAAGCGGCGCAAGATCGGTCATGGTCGGGGAAAATCAGGGCTGTCGGGGCGTCGCAGGCTGCGGCATACACTTTGCAACATCTTATGCCTGTACAAGGGGTGCCAGCGCAGTGATTCCCCTGCTTTCGGCGCCTGTTACACCCTTTTTCAGCCCTCCCCTCCATGAACCGCACCACCCATCTGCTGTACCTGCACGGGTTCCGCTCCTCCCCCCAGTCGGCCAAGGCACGGCAGATGGCCGCCCATGTGGCGGCGCAGCACCCCCGCGTGCATTTCTGCTGCCCGCAGCTCCCGCCCTCGCCCCGCGAGGCCATGGCCCTGGTGGCCAAGGCGGTGGCCCACTGGCCCCGGGGGTCGAGTGCCGTGGTGGGCTCCTCGCTGGGCGGCTTTTATGCCAGTTGGGTGGCGCAGCAGCTCTCCTGCCCGAGCGTGGTGCTCAACCCCGCAGTGGACCCGGCGCGCGACCTGGCGCGCCACATCGGCGAGCAGACCAGCTGGCACGACCCGGCCGAGCGTTTTTTCTTCCTGCCCGAGTACATCGGCGAGCTGCAGGCACTGGATATGCGTGGCCGCCCGCCGGCAGGCCCGGAGCTGGCCATCAT
This sequence comes from Acidovorax sp., assembly GCF_034519795.1. Taxonomy (GTDB): domain Bacteria; phylum Pseudomonadota; class Gammaproteobacteria; order Burkholderiales; family Burkholderiaceae_C; genus Acidovorax. The sequence goes on along the minus strand of NZ_JAXHOB010000016.1, from coordinate 59,485 downwards.
CGCCAAGGGCGACGAGGTGCTGGACTGGCGCGAGATGGTGGCGCGCTACCCGGCCGCGCAGCTGCAACTGCTCGAAGGCGGCGACCATGCGCTCACCGGTTTCGAGGTGCACCTGCCGCTGGTGGACTCATTCCTTCGGCTTTGAAGGGTTCGGCGCGCGCGAGGCCGCCGGCTCCTTGTTCAGCCAGCGCGCATGGTCCTTGGGGTAGGCGATGCGGTAGCGGCGCAGGTGGTAGGCGGCCTCATCGTCGCGGCCGAGCATGAGCGCGCTTTCGATGCGTTTCTCGATCACCCGGGGCTCGGGGGAGTAGTGCAGCAGTTCGCCGGAGAGCGCGTAGACCTCCTGGGCCGTGGCGCGGGTGAGGGCCATGGCAGGCAGCCGGGCGAAATCCACCTGGTCCGAGAACAGCAGGGTGGGCGCCGTGGTCGCCGGGGTCATGTCACGGTACACCGGGTCGCGCCGCTCGGGCACCTTGTAGAGCTGGCTGATGCGGTGGTAGTCGTGCGCTGTCCAGGCGATCAGCAGGGCACCTGACACCAGGGCCATGGCCGCGGCACCCAGCACGGCCGCAGAGGGCGGCGGCGAGGCCGGGTGGCGGCGCGGCCACAGCAGCGCCAGTGCCAGCAGGGCCGCCAGCTGGAACGGCCCGTACCAGAGCGGAAACTCCAGCATGCTGTGCGCGCCGATGAGGGCCAGGATGCCCCAGGCCAGCTGGCGCACCGGGTCCGTCTCGCTCCAGGGCCGCTCCTTCACGATGAAGGCCAGCGCCGCGCCGCACAGCAGCACCGCGGCCGGCAGGCCCAGCTCCACGGCCAGGTGCAGGGGCAGGTTGTGGGCGTTGTCCAGCAGCACGCAAAAGCGCTCCCCGGGGAACAGGGTGATGTAGTGCGCGTAGTCGAGTTCGTTCCACCCCCAGCCCGTCCAGGGCTTCTGCGCGATCAGGGTCAGCACGTTGGACCAGAGCACGCGCCGGCTGGTGCACTGGTGGGAGTCGCCCGAGAACCGGTTGAACAGGCCCTCGGCCTGCACGCCGCCAAAGCTGTGCAGCGCCAGCGGCAACATCCAGGCCGCCGCGATGTACAGCACCGCCCCGCCCAGCGCCACGGCCAGCGCCATGCGACCGAGGGAGCGGCGCCACCACAGCAGCAGCACCACGATGAGCAGCCACTGCACGGCACCGGTGCGCGAGGACGTGGCGGCGCTGGCCAACGCCAGCACGGTCAAGGCCATGCCGAAAGCCAGTCCCACCAGGCCCTCGGGAAGCGGCAGGCGCCGGGAAACCCCGGCCTGCGCGCGGGCATGCCACTGCGCCACCGACCAGGCCAGCGCCCAGGCCCCCAGCGCCACCAGCGTGGCCTGCTGGTTGCGCTGGCGCAGGTTGCCCACCGCCTGGCCGGGGGTGGAGGCATTGATCCAGGGCGCCAGGCCCACATCGCCGCCGAAGTACTGCACGAGGCAGATCACGCCCCCCACTGCCGCAGCCAGCAGCAGACCCAGGGCCAGCAGGGTCGCCGCCGTGGCGCCGCCATCGCACAGGTCCGGGTGGCGGCGCGAGCGCAGTGCCCGCAGCCATGCCAGCGCCCCCAGCAGCACGATGCACGACCACGAGGCCAGCAGCGGCCAGACATTGGTGGACGGCGGGCTGGTGATGGAAAACAGGAAGGGCAGGGCCACTGCCAGCAAAGTCAGCGGTGCGGCCATGGCAGCGATCGGCATCAGGAAGGCGGGGCGAGGGTCGGTTTGCACAGGGAAGAAGCCGCGAATCATAGAGCCCCGCCCCCGCTGGTCCGGCCGGACCACCAGCCCATGGACGGCCGCAACTGCCGGCCGAAAACCCCGGCTGCGCCGCAAGACCGTATATTTGCCTTCATTTCCGCCCTTGCAGCAGCACCCCTGACCGGGTCTTGCACCCACGCCATGAACCACCCGCAGCGCCCCAACTTCTTGCACCGCCTCCGGGGCTTCACGATGATCGAGATGATGATGGTCGTCGCCGTCGTGGCCGTCCTGGCCCTGATGGCCCTGCCCTCGTACCAGGACCGAATGCTGCGCACCCAGGTGAAGGAGGGCCAGGCCATGGTCGAGTTCGTCAAGCAGGCGGTGGCCGTGCACTACGCGCTCAAGAAGACCATGCCCGCCGACAATGCCGCCGCCAACCTGCCGCCCGATGACCGCATCGTCGGCACCCACGTGGCCAAGGTCACCGTGACCGGCGGAGCGGTGAACATCGTCTACGGCAACAAGGCCAACAAGGCCATCGCGGGCAAGATCCTGACCCTGCGCCCGGCCATCGTCCCGGATTTCCCCCAGGTACCCATTGCCTGGGTCTGCGGCAAGGCCAAGGTGCCGGACAAGATGACCGCCCAGGGAACGAACGCCACGAACATCCCCGCCATTGCCACGCCTTTGGAGTGCACCGGCCCGGCCGGATCCTGACCCCTTCTGCCCCCTGCCTGCCGGAAGGGGCCGCGCCCCATGGGAGAATGCCGCCCATGCATGCATTGTTTGAAGAAGCCGGCAAGTTCATGGCCGGCCGTATCCTGTCCGAGGCCGAGAGCTCGGCCCAAGTCGAGCTCGATTCGGGCAAGCGGGTCAAGGTCAAGGCCGCCAACGTTCTGTTGAAGTTCGAAAAACCCGCTCCGGCCGAGCTGGTGGCCCAGGCGCAGGCCGTGGCCGAGACCATCGAGCTGGACCTGGCCTGGGAATTCGCGCCCGAGGACGATTTCGGCTTTGCCGATCTGGCGCGCGACTATTTCTCCGAGAACGCCACGCTGGTCCAGCAGGCCGGTGCGCTGTTTCGCCTGTACGAGGCGCCGCACTACTTCCGCCGCGCGGGCAAGGGCCGCTTCAAGAAGGCACCGGCCGAGATCCTGCAGCAGGCGCTGGCCGCCATCGAGAAGAAAAAGGCCGTGCTGGCGCAGATCGACGAATGGGCTGCGGCCCTCGCCCGGGGCGAATGCCCGCAGCCCATCCGCGACCAGCTCTACAAGATCCTGTTCAAGCCGGACAAGAACGCGCCCGAGTACAAGGCCGTGGTCGACGCCAGCCGCGCTACGCACACCGCCCCGCTGGACCTGCTGCAAAAGGCCGGCGCCATCGACTCGGCCTACCAGTTCCACTGGAAGCGCTTTTTGTTCGAGAACTTCCCCAAGGGCACGGGCTTCCCCGCCATGACCGCCCCCCAGCCGCCGGACGACCTGCCGCTGGCCACGGTGCAGGCCTATTCCATCGACGATTCGCAGACCACGGAAATCGACGATGCGCTCTCCGTGCAGGGCCTGGGCACGGGCACCGTGGTGCTGGGCATCCACATCGCCGCGCCCGGCCTGGCCGTGCAGCCGGGCAGCGCCATCGACCAGTTGGGCCGCGCCCGCCTGTCCACGGTGTACATGCCGGGCTACAAGATCACCATGCTGCCCGACGAAGTGGTGCAGATCTACACGCTGGACGAAGGGCGGGCCAACCCTGCCGTGTCGCTGTACGTCACGGTCAACGAGACCACGCTGGAGATCCTGGCCACCGAAACGCGCCTGGAGCGCGTGCCGGTGGTGGCCAACCTGCGCCACGACCAGCTTGACCACATCGTGACCGAGGCCTGGCTGACCGACCCTGCCGTGCAGGTAGAAGGCACGCCGGAGCGCGTGGCACAGTTGCGCAGCGAACTGTCCTTCCTGTTCCGCCTGGCCAAGAGCCTGAAGGCGCAGCGCGAGGTGGTGCGCGGCAAGCCCGAGAACTTCAACCGGCCGGACTACAACTTCCGCCTGGTGGGCAATGACCGCGGCGAGCCCAATGGTTCGGAGACGGTGCAGATCACCACGCGCCAGCGCGGTGCCCCGCTGGACCTGATCGTGGCCGAGGCCGCCATCGTGGCCAACAGCACCTGGGGCAGCTGGATGGCCGAGCTCGGCGTGCCCGGCATCTACCGCAGCCAGGCCAGCATGGCCCCGGGCGTGAAGGTGCGCATGGGCACCAAGGCGCTGCCGCATGCGGGCATCGGCGTGAAAAGCTATTCCTGGGCCACCTCGCCGCTGCGCCGCTACACCGACCTCGTGAACCAGTGGCAGATCATTGCCTGCGCGCGCCACGGCAAGACGGCGGCGCTGGCGGCGCCGTTCAAGCCCAAGGACGCCGACCTGTTCTCCATCATCAGCAGCTTCGACGGCGCCTACAGCGCCTACAACGGCTACCAGGCCGGCATGGAGCGCTTCTGGACGCTCAAGTACGTGCAGCAGAACGGCCTGACCGAGCTGACCGCCACGGTCTTCAAGGAAGGCCCGGGCGGCAGCTTCCTGGTGCGGGCGGACGACATTCCGCTGGTGTTCCCGGTGCTGGGCGCGCAGAACCTGCCGCGCGGTGCGCGTCTGCGCGTGAAGCTCGGCGAGATCGACGAGATCACGCTGGACATCCATGGCACGGTGCTGGAACGCCTGGACAGCGACGAACCCGAGGCCGGTGCCGACGAGGCGGCGGAGGAGGACGACGAGACCGTGGCCGGCCCGATCGCCATTGCCGTGGACATGAACGAAGCCGAAGCGCCCGCCAGCGCTGATAATCTGACGCCGTGAAACTGCCCGCCTTCCTCCGCACCTTCAGCACGCTGCAGCTTGCGCTCGGCATCTCGATTGCCGTGCATGCGGCGCTCATCACCGTGCGCTTCATCGACCCGGAGGGCTTCAACCGCGTGTTCGAGGACACGCCGCTCGAAGTCATCCTGGTCAATGCCAAGTCCAACGAGCGCCCCGAGAAGGCCCAAGCCATCGCCCAGGCCAACCTGGCCGGCGGCGGCGATGCGGAAAAGGGCCGGGCCACCAGCCCCCTGCCCTACTCGGCGCTGACCGCCCTGGGGGACGATTTCGAGGAAGCCCAGCGCAAGATGGACGCGATGCAGGAGCAGCAGACCCAGCTCCTGACCCAGCTGCGCAAGCAACTGGCCACCATGCCGCCCCCCGATCCGCGCAAGCCCAGCCAGAGCGGTGAGCAGGCTGCGCAGGACGAAAAGCGCCGCCAGCTGGTCAAGCTGCTGGCCGAGATCGAAAAGCGCATCAACGAAGAGAACTCGCGCCCCAAGAAGCGCTACATCAGCCCCGCCACGCGCGAAGAGGCCTATGCCATCTACTACGACGCGCTGCGCCGAAAGGTCGAGGACAAGGGCACCGAGAACTTTCCCGAGCAGGCTGGCCGCAAACTCTATGGCGAGCTGACGATGATCGTCACGGTGAACCACGATGGTCGCGTGCTCGAGACCGAGGTGGTCCAGGGTTCGGGCAACGCCACGCTCGACCGCCGCGCCGAGGCCATCGCCCGCGCCGCCGGACCGTTCGGCGCCTTCAACCAGGAAATGCGCGCCAAGGCCGACCAGATCGCCATGGTGGCGCGCTTTCGCTTCACCCGCGACCAGACGCTGGAAACCACCGTTCGCTAGAAATGAAGCACCCCCTGAGGCGCTTCGCGCCTTCACCCCTCTCTCGACTCGCTGCGCGAGTCGGGAGGGGGACGCCCCCAGTGCGGCGGGGCGGCCCTTGCACGGGGACGCTGGCGTGGGCCGCGCCAGTTGCATGCGTCGCGGGTGGCGTGAGCGCTATGGATAACTGAGATGAGCCAAGCTACTGACTTGTATTGCGTGATGGGCAACCCGGTGGCGCACAGCCGCTCACCGGCCATCCACGCCCGCTTTGCCGAACTGACCGGCGAGCGCCTGGCCTACGAGCGCCGGCTGGTCGCACTCGACGGGTTTGCCCAGGGGGTGCGTGCATTTGCGGCCCAGGGCGGGCGTGGCTGCAATGTCACCGTGCCGTTCAAGATCGAGGCACCCCTGCTGGCCACACAGTGCAGCGAGCGCGTGCAACTGGCCGGCGCGGCCAACACCCTGGCGTTTCGCCCGGACGGCAGCATCCACGCCGACAACACCGATGGCCTGGGCCTGGTGGCCGACATCACGCGCAATGCCGGCGTGGCCTTGCAGGGCCGCGACGTGCTGCTGGTGGGCGCAGGCGGCGCGGCGGCCGGCGTGCTGGGCCCGCTGCTGCAGGCTGGTGCGCGCCACATCGCCCTTGCCAACCGCACCCTGGCCAAGGCCCAGGCGCTGGTGCAGTCGCACCAGGCCCTGGCCACACAGCTCGGCGCGCGGCTTGCGGCCAGCACCCTGGATGCCGTGACCGGCGACTTCGACGTGGTCATCAACGCCACGGCCAGCAGCCTGGCGGGTGACGCCGTGCCCGTGGCGGCCAGCGTGCTGCGCCCCAGCGGCCTGGCCTACGACATGATGTATGGCCCTGCGGCCCAGGGCTTCCTGGACTGGGCTGCCGCCCATGGGGCGGTGCCGCGCGACGGCCTGGGCATGCTGGTGGAGCAGGCAGCCGAGGCCTTCGCCTTCTGGCGCGGCGTGCGCCCACCCTCGGCCCAGGTGCTGGCCGAGCTGCAGTCGCAACTGGCGCTGCAGCCCCCGCACTGAACCCCGGCCAGGAAAAGAGAACCCGCACATGAAAGCCGTGCTGCGCTGGCTGGGCCTGGTGGTGTTTGCCGCCGTGGCACTGCAGCTGTTCTTCGTGCTGCGCATCGCGGCCATGGTGGTGGTGAACCCCGAATCCACCAGCTTTCAGCGCTCCGAGGCCTGGGTGCAACTGGCCAGCAGCGGCCAGGTGCGCTGGCGCCAGCAGTGGATGCCCTATGGCGATATCTCCGACCATTTGAAGCGCGCCGTGATCGCCTCGGAGGACGACGGTTTTGCCAACCATGACGGCGTGGACTGGGCTGCCATCGAAAAAGCCTGGGAGCGCAATGCCAAGGCCGAAGCCCAGGCCGCCAAGGCCCAGAACCGGGCGCCTGAAAAACCCCAGCGCGCGCCCAAGATCCGGGGCGGCTCCACCATCACCCAGCAACTGGCCAAGAACCTGCTGCTCTCGGGCGAGCGCACCCTGCTGCGCAAGGGGCAGGAGTTCGCGCTCACGCTGCTGCTGGAGCAACTGCTGAGCAAGGAGCGCATCCTGGAGATCTACCTCAACAGCGTGGAATGGGGCGAGGGCGTGTTCGGTGCCGAGGCCGCCGCCCAGCACTACTTTCGCAAGAGCGCCAACCGCCTCGCACCCGGCGAGGCGGCCCGCCTGGCCGTGATGCTGCCCGCCCCCAAGCGCTTCGAGAAGACGCCCGGGTCGGCCTACCTCGCGGGGCGAACGCGGACCATTCTGGCCCGGATGAACAGCGCGGAGCTGCCCTGACCCAGCACAGGACAGCGTCCCGTCGCTACCCCGCGTAACGCACCCTGTGCGCCTCGGTGGGCAGCGGCACCTCCCAGCGCAACAGCATCTCCAGCAGGCGCTTGTTGGTCAGCGACGTATCGCGCCGCTGGTTGCGTGCCAGCACCTCTGCGCGGGGCTGCTCCAGGTACACGATCTCCACTTCGGCGTGGTAGGCCAGGCACAGGTCCAGTGTCTTGGCACGCATCTGGTCCGACAGGTGGGTGGCGTTCCACACGAAGGGTTCGTGCGCCCGCAACAAGGCCTTGGCCTGTTCCACCGCGTGGTGGGCCACCATGCCCTCGTTCTTGCCATGGCGCAGGCCCAGCTGAGCGCGCGCATCGTCGAACGACACCACGGGCAGCCGGGGGTGGTGGGTGGCCACCCAGGTGTCCTTGCCTGAAGCCGGCAGGCCCGACATCACCACCACCCGGGAGCCGGGCTCCTGGTGCAGGGCGTAGTCGGGGTGAACGCTGGCCCCGCGAAAGTAGCTGAGCGCCGTGTGCGCATCGGCAAAGGTGCGCGGCTGGCCGTAGCAGTTCTCCTCGCGCGCCAGTTCGCGGAACAGCTCGATGGCATCGAGCGTGCGCTGCGGGTCAGGGCAGATGCGCCCGCGCATGTCCGCCTCGGCCAACAGGGCCAGGAGGTGCAGGTCCACCTGCCAGGACAGCTGGCGCACGGTGAACTCGGGCGAGGTGCCCTTGCGCGAGGTTTCCAGTGCGAAGAACGGCACCTGGTGCACGGCGATCAGCCGGCAGATGGCCTCGCGCGCGGCCAGCGGCGCGCCCGCATCCCACAGCGCGATGCGCGCGTCGATGGCCCCCTTGCGCGAGTGACCAGGCTGCGAGATGCGGCCCGTGGCCTCGTCCACCACCGTGGTGCTGCACTTGGCCACGTCGTGCAGCAGTGCGGCGAGGAACACGACCTCCTGGTCGGCGCGCGCAAGCGCGGCGTAGTCCGCGCTGTCCAGCAGGCAGCGCAGCACCATGGCCGTGTGGGTCCATACATCGCCCTCGGCGTGGAACACGGGGTCCTGCGGCGTGGTCGCGGCCAGCCGCAGTTGCGGAAAGGCCTCCAGGCAAGCGGCCAGATCGGGCGCGCCGCCTGCGGCAGGGACCAGGCCCTGCACATTTTTCCATTGAAATGTCGTCATGGGATTCTCCTGGGCGGGCCTTGCCCGCCGCTGGGGTTCAGAGGCGCCCGCCGCCCGCCATGGGCCAGCGCTTGTCGACCTCGGGGCCGAACAGGTCCACGCCCGCACGCAGGCGGTTGGGGATGACCGGGCGCTCGCTGTGGTGCGACTGCGAATCGAGGATGGTCTGGATGAAGTCCGGCCGCACGAGCTTGAAGCGCCCCACGGTCCGACCGCCCTCCTCCACCTTGATGTACAGGCCCTCGGCCAGCTCGGACCGGTCGGTCTGCTGCCAGCACAGTGCCAGGTCAAGCCCCTGGCGTGCGACCTCCTCCTCGAACGCGGCGCGCCACTGGGCACTGCGTGCGAGCGAAGGTGCCACCAGGGCCTGCAAATCCTGGATACGCCGTGGCGCAAGCCCCGCATGGAGCACGGGCACCGACACCACCGGTACACCCGCCAGCAGGGCATGCCGCGCGGGCGTGTCGAGGAATGCCTGGGCGCGGCGGTCCCAGATGTCGAACTCGCAGAACAGGTGCGGCAACGCGTCGTAGTAGACCGAGTGCTTGGCGTGCATGAACTCGCCGTACACCACATAGCGGTCTTCCAGCACGTCGAGCAGCCGGCCTTCGTGCGCCCGCGCCCATTGCTTGAACAGGTTGAACTGGCGTTCGCGGCCGCCCAGTCGGTCCACGTCGAGGTAGTGGCCGCGCGACTGCAGCAGCAACTGGCCTGCGGCATCGAAGCTCAGGCCGGCGTTGGCGGCGTCGAGCTTTTCCTCCACCACGAGGGTTTTGCCCAGCAGCTCGGCATACGCAACGGGTTCGCCCTTGTCACCGGGCTGGTAGCGCGAGCCCTGCAGATGGGGCGTACGGGGGTATTTCGCGAGATCGCGGTTGTGCAAAAAGGTGTGCGTCATGGAATTCTCCGGCAGGCAGGGAACCAGGCAGCAAGGCCTGGGACAGGGGCCGAAGACGACGCAGAAGGTCAGCAGGTGACCATGGAGGGCTGGATCAAGGCAGGCAGTTCAGGGGCCGTGCGCACGGCGTGCGACAGGGGAACTGGCTGGCTTGCCCGCATGCCCACACGAGTGGCATGACCCGGGGCTTGAGGCCGCGGGCTTCGTGTGGCGTGTCGTTCAGCAGGAACGGGAGGTGCGGGGCATGTCGGTCTCGAGGGTGAGGATTTTTGAAAGAGGGCGAATGCTACGTGCGAGCGCCGGTGTTTTCAAGAACAGCGCGCAACCCTGGTGTTTTATTGCCACAGCCCGGCGCTGTCTGCGCGCCTCCTGCACCGCTTCGTGGCTGTGTGCGTACAGGGTGGCACGGGGATGCGCCAGGGTGTCATGCGCTCGCGCGCGAGACGATCTCGAAACCGATGTCGATGATCGGTTGGTCGACCGTGCGGCCTTCCGCGCGGTCATCGATGAACTGCGCGGCCGTCCGTCCGATGCGCGTGCCGTCGATGCGCACCGTGGTCAGGGCCGGCTGCAGGCTGGCGGCGAACTCCAGGTCACCCAGGCCCACGACGGCCAGTTGCTGCGGCACCGACAGGCCGCGCGCCTGGGCCTCGATCAGCACCCCCAGGGCCAGCATGTCCGAGCTGCAGAACACCGCATCGGTCCCGGGGTGAGCGGCCAGCGCCGCCACCAGCCCGCTGCGCCCCGAACCCAGCGTGGTGGGCGCGGGCACCAGCACCGCAGGCACCTCGGCCGCGAAGCCCAGCTCTCGGGCCGCGCGCCGGAACCCGCCCATGCGCAGGCGCGCCCGGTCATCGTTGGCGCCGAGCAGCAAGGGCTGCCGGTAGCCGCGCTGGTGCAGGAATTGGCAGACCGCCTCGCCGATGCCTTCGTGGGAGAAACCCACCAGCATGTCGATGGGGGTGGGCGTCAGGTCCCAGGTCTCGACCACCGGAATGCCCGTGGCCAGCAGCTGGCGCCGGCCCTCTACGGAATGCATGATGCCGGTCAGCACGATGCCATCGGGCCTGCGCCGGATGATGGCGTCGAGCAGCGCATCCTCGCGCGAGGCGTCGTAGCCACTCTGGCCGATCATCAGCTGGTAGCCGCGCTCGTCCAGGGCCTGGTTCAGCGCGCGCACGGTTTCCTGGAACACCGGGCCCGTCAGCGTCGGCAGCACCGCGGCCACCAGCCGGGCGCGCGAGGAGCGCAGGCCACCCGCCATGCCGTTGGGCACAAAGCCCGTCTGGCGCACCACTTCGCGCACCTTGAGCAGCGTGGCGGGTGCCACCCGCTCGGGATGGTTCAAGGCGCGCGACACCGTCATGGCGGACACACCGGCCATGCGGGCGACATCGTGGACGGTGAAGACTTGGGGCTTTTTCATGGAGCAGCGTGCGCCCGGATGATACTGTCGCGCTGCAGCCGGGGGCCAACTGCCGCGCCAGCAGGCTGGCGGGCGGCTACCGGCTCGGCAGGGGCGCACGGGTTCGCCCGTATCATCCGCGCCATGCTTGCCAAGTTGATGAGTCTCCTCCTTCTGGGAATAGTGCGGTTCCTGACCGGCTCCCAGGCCCGCTGGTATGGTTGCCCGCCCAAGGCGGAGCAGCGCATCTACTTCGCCAACCACCAGAGCCATGCCGACATGGTGCTGATCTGGGCGGCGCTGCCCGAGGAGCTGCGCAGCATCACCCGCCCGATCGCTGCCAAGGACTACTGGACCAAGACGCCGTTTCGCCAATGGATCACCACCGCCGTGTTCAATGCGGTGTATGTGGACCGCCAGGCCACCCCGGCACGCCCGGCCGCTGTGGAGCCCCCACCAGGTACCCCGGCCCTGCCCGAAACAGAAACCGCCTCCGCCGGCGGGCCCGACCCGGCACCCGAGGCACCGCCCAGGCCCCCGACCCCCGAGGAACTGCGCGCCGCGCTGCCCGAGGGCGATCCGCTGGCGCCGCTGGTGAAGGCGCTGGAGAGCGGTGACTCCATCGTGATCTTCCCCGAAGGCACGCGCGGCCATGGCGAGGAGCCCCAGCCCTTCAAGTCCGGCCTGTACAAGCTGGCGCAGATGTTCCCGCAGGTGGTGCTGGTGCCGGCCTGGATCAACAACGTGCAGCGCGTGATGCCCAAGGGTGAAGTGGTGCCCGTGCCCATCCTGTGCTCGGTGACCTTCGGCGCGCCGATCGAGCTGGCGCCGGACGAAGATCGCCGCCCTTTTCTCGACCGCGCCCGGCGCGCGGTCATCGCCTTGAGGGAGGTGTGAGATGAACGCTTTCCTGCGCAACCTGACGGCCACCCAGCAGATCGGTGCCCTGTTCCTCGTGGTGTTCGGCCTGCTGTCCATCGTCACCATCTGGGCCTATGTGCGCATGCTGCGCGAGCAGTCCAACGATGACCCGCAGGCGGAAGCTGATGCGCTCGAAGCCAAGCGCTTCTGGGGCCTGCTCAAGACTTCGTGGGCGATGGCGACCGTGTTCTGGGTGGGCTGGGCGCTGGGCGATACGGTGGCCACCGTGCTGTTCGCCATCGTGGGCTTTTTCGCGCTGCGCGAGTTCATCACGCTATCGCCCACGCGCCGGGGCGACCACCGCAGCCTGGTGCTGGCCTTCTTCGTGGTGCTGCCGCTGCAGTTCTGGATCGTGGGCAGCCGGCATTTCGACCTGTTCACGGTGTTCATACCGGTCTACGTGTTCCTGGCGCTGCCGGTGGTGAGCGCGCTGGCCAACGACCCGCAGCGCTTCCTGGAGCGCAATGCCAAGCTGCAGTGGGGCATCATGGTCTGCGTCTACGGCATGAGCCATGTGCCGGCGCTGCTGCTGCTCGACTTTCCGGGCTACAAGGACAAGGGCGCCTTCCTGGTGTTCTTCCTGGTGTTCGTGGTGCAGACCTGCATGGTGGTGCAGCACCTGCTGGGCCGGCGCTTTCCGCACAAGCCGGTGGCACCGCAGGTGAGCCAGAGCTTCCAGTGGGTGAGCTGGCTGGCCGGCGTGGCCGTGGGCGGCCTGGTGGGCGGCCTGCTCTCTTTCATCACCCCCTTCAAGCCCGGCCAGGCGCTGGGCATGGCCCTGCTGGCCTGCGTGGCCGGCAGCCTGGGGCACCTGGTGATGAAGGCGCTCAAGCGCGACCGCGGCATCACCAGCTGGGGCATGCAGGGCATGTCGGTCACCGGCGCGGGCGGCCTGCTCGACCGGGTGGATGCGCTGTGCTTTGCCGCCCCGGTATTCTTCCACTCAGTGCGCTGGTACTTCGGACTATGAGAATCCTGGGCATCGACCCCGGCCTGCAGACCACCGGCTTCGGCGTGGTGGACATGGACGGCCACCGGCTCAGCTACGTGGCCAGCGGCACCATCCGCACCACCACGCTGGCCCTGGGCGACCTGCCCGGGCGCCTGAAGATGCTGTTCGACGGCATCAGCGAAGTGGTGGCCCGCTATGAGCCCGACACCTCGTCGGTCGAGATCGTCTTCGTCAACGTGAACCCGCAGTCGACCCTGCTGCTGGGCCAGGCGCGCGGCGCCTGCATCACCGCCCTGGTGGCCAGCAACCTGCCCGTGGCCGAGTACACCGCGCTGCAGATGAAGAAAGCCGTGGTCGGCCACGGCCGCGCCGCCAAGAGCCAGGTGCAGGAGATGGTGCGCCGCCTGCTGAGCCTGCCCGGCCTGCCCGGCACCGATGCCGCCGACGGCCTGGGCATGGCCATCACCCACGCCCACGCCGGCGCCGCCATGGGCCGCCTGGGCGAGGCCGCCACACTGCAGCGCCGCCAGCATGCCATGTACAAGGGCGGCAGAAGTTACTGACACCGCAAGACGCTGGCAGATTCCTCAGCAGCGAAAGCCGGCGCTCCGCAGGCCAGTACGCCCCCGAAAGGGCCCGATACCAAATTGCGTGCAATAAATTTATGACATCAATCCACGAACTTCAAAGCGCCGTGGATGATGAGCCTGATCACTGACAATAAAGCGACCGTGGCGCGCCTGGCAGCCCGGCTCAAGCAGGCCCGCAGCCATTCGCAGTACCAGCGCATCCAGTGCGTGCCGATCCGTGCCACGCCGGGCAGTTCGGCCACTGATACGGATTTGCATTCGATCGTATAGCTAGAAGGGAACCGCAGACAGTGCTGTAGCACGGCAAGGCGAACCAACGACGTTATACGGTTGAAGGCCAATCCGTATGAGATTGCTCAATTGCTTGGCTGGACCACAGCCACGTGGCCGAGGTCGCCCAGCGCCACGCTGAGCAATTCATCATGATGGTCATGGACCAGGCGGGCTGGCACCTGGCGGGCGAATTGACTGTGCCAGACAACATGCGGCTGATCTACCTGCCGCCCTACAGCCCGGAACTCAATCCGGCAGAGCACCTGGGGAGGCTGCGCACGTGGACTGTTTTGCCAACCATGTCTTCGCAGATCTTGATGCGGTCGAAGCAGCATTGACCAAGGGCCTCGTGGCACTCGAATCGAATCCCGGCAGAACTCAATCAATGACCGGGTTCAGATGGGTGATCTCTATATTTTTAACGCAAATTGGTATCAGACCAGCAAAGGCCCGGCGTCGCCGCCCACGCCCACCAATTGCACCATGGCAGCGTCGTCAATTTGCGGGTGCTCCGCCGCCGAGCTCCAGGCTGCAGCGCCTGCAGGGGTGCCCTTGGGCGAAGGGACGCCGTTGGCCGAGTTGGTCGAGTACATGTACGACTCTGCGATCTCCTTGGCCCATGCTGCTGCGGGGGCGTTGTAGACAGCCATGTCGCCGGTGGCGTTTTCCAGGCCGAGCAGAAGGTGGCCCAGTTGCACGGCGACGATGCCCACGTTCTCCTTGCCCACGGCGTCGAGGTACGAGACCAGCGCGCCTTGCAGGCCAATGTCGTTCCCCATCCCCATGTTGGTCACGATCTTCAGCGCCAGGGCCCCCGACGACAGGTGCTGGTAGTTGGCGCCGAACTGGAAGGCATAGTCCTGCCAGCTTTGCGGAGTGAAACCGGCGGCCATCTTCTGCTGGTAGAAAACCGTGCTCGAAGGCGACTGGTCGTTGAACGCACGGTTCAGAATGCTGACTTCGAGTTCGGCAGAGAGGACAACGGTCGCGGGCATCACACAGCTCCAAGATGAGGGAAACGCGCAGAGCATAGCGCGTAGCCTGGCACACGCCCGCGCAATGGATGCTTTCCATCACCCCACCTTTGGGTGATACCGCTTTGCAGCATCCTGCTGTTGATTTTCGGTTGCCGCGACCGGCCACCTCGGCCTTCAGGCACCGCGCGCGATGGCCATTCGGGGTGGCGCCCACCCCCGAATGGCGCTCATCGCTCGGCAACCCCCGGTGAGGCGTGTTCAGTCGCTGAGTCCACCCAGGATGGCCGTGTTGCCAATGGCGACACCGCGGGTACCCGGCGGCGTGGCGCTGCGCCGGTCGAATGCCGGGCTGGTGAACGACTGCGTGGTTGCGAACTTGCCCGCCGTGGCCACACGCACCATGGCGCCCGGAAGCGCCGCCTCTTGCGCAATGCCCAGAATGGAAGACGCTTGCGGAATGGTGACATGGAGCTGCGCGGCGCCCGACGAGGGCTGCCCGCAGGCCACGCTGACCAGCATGCCGCTGGAGAGCACCTCGGTCCAGGCGTAGGACAAGGGGTACGAGCTGGAGGTGCTCAACACGAGCGTGCTTTCTATCGCGCTCAGGTCGGCATTCCAGCTGTAGAGGTGTGTGGTGAACCCACTGCCCACAGTATGCACCGCCATCAATGGCCCGGTTCCCGCCCGGTCGAACAGCATGAAGGGCTGTGTGGGTGCCAACAGTGACTGCCGCAGGCTGATGCCGGCATTGTCGTACTCATACAACTGCCCGCCCACGGTCAACCAGAAACCGCCGAACTGGCGCGGGCACATGCACACGGTATTGGGCATGCCCGCAGCCCCCGTGGCCACGGCCAATGTGGAAAGGTAATTGCCCGCCGCATCGTACAGACGCACCGCCGCACTGGTATTGCTGGATGGATCGACAAAGACCAGATGGCCATTGGTCAACTCCATGGCGTTGCGCTCGGAGGGGCTCACGGAGCGGTTGGGCGAGCCAGCTGCCAGGGTGGTCAGCGCACCCTGCTGCGAGCCATCGGCGGAAAAGCGCGCGAACTTGTATGCCGTGCCGGATGCGTACCGGTAGTGGTGCACCACAAAGCCTCCCACCCTGAGGGCCAGCACCCCCACAAAGGCCGGCGATGCACCCGCTTCCACCACGGTCTCGCCGCCCTGCAACACGCCAGCGGCATTGAAGCGCCTGAAGACCAGGTCGCTGCCACCACTTTTGCCATAGGCCAGCACGAAATCACCACCTGAAAGGGCGGCCAGGTTCCACCCCTGGACATCACTGCTGGCCAGCGTGGCCACGGTGGTTTCGGAAGCCACCACCGCGCCGCTGCCTGCAGAATGGATGGCCAGTTTGAGTACCGCCCCCTCCGTCCAGGCCACGGCAATGTGGTCGGCACCCGCGCGCGCCAGGCGCGTACCCACCACCCCGGTGGCGGATGCCACCACCACGCGCGGCGATACGGGTACCCGCATGGGGTTGTAGAGCCGCAGGTTCACGCCGGTATCGGCCTGCGAGCCATTGCCGCTGAAGACCACTGCGAACCGTCCGCTGCCGAGCGCGAGAACAGAGCGAAAAAATTGCCCATTGAAACTGGTGCGCCCCCATGCACCGCTCCCGCCGTCCACCAGTGTGGCGGGTACCAGGGCGGTCACGCCACTCGATGAATTTTGCAGCGCCAATGGCACGCCATCAGCCGCTCGCCGCACATATCCACCCACACCGAGTCTCGCGTAGTCGCCCGCGCCGATGGCGCTTTCGGCCATGAGCGAAACCGCCTGGTGCGGGGTTTCGGTGGCCGATGTGAAATGACGTCCCATGGGGTAGCTCCATTCTTTGAACCATTGTGAGGAACGGGCAGAGAGCCCGTTCGCACCATGTTCATTCGATTGAGTCCGCATCGGAACCTTGCGCATATATGCGGCCGCCCAATCACCCCGAGCGGCCACAGGCACTGGGCAATGGCTTGCCACATGGCCGGTATGTCAGGCAATCATCAATGCCTTTAGCATAGGCAGTCGCTTTTGCACGAAGGTATTGGCCTGTTCCACCAGTTCAGCGATATTCTCTTCGTCGGTCACCAGTGCTTGGCCATCCTTGACCAGCCTTCGCCCTTGCGCCTTGACCACGGCCCAGACAAATGCAGCCCACTCCTCAGGCTGCTTCTTGCCCTGCGCCAGCGCCAGCAAGAACAGTTGCTGGAACTTCGCCACGGACACGCCCCCGCCCGTGACAGGGCTTGCCAGAAACTCCACCTCGTCGTCACCCCGGGCTTTTCGCATGAGGTGGAGGTTGATTTTTTCAGTCTGCTTGCGCACCTTGGCGATCACGGCATCACTTTGCACCGCAGCGAAGTGACCCAGCCCTGAAAGCACGATTGCGGACTGGAGGATCTGGCCGAAATCGATTCCTTGCTCCTTCAAGGCCGCTTGAATTTGCCCCAGTGTGCGCGGCTTGTGGTCAGCCATCAGGTCCAGCAGCGGCTTGTAGATACTCTCGTTCAGCTGTGCCTCCCCCGCGGGTCCAGGCACCTTCAGGGCGACAGACGCACGCTCAGCCACCAGCACCATTCTTTGCTCAAGAAGCGCTTCCATGCGCTCGACCGCACTGAGCGTACGGCGGCCCTTGACCCAGTAGTCCCGGCGAAATTGCTGGTTGGTGATGAAATCCCGGGTACTTTCGCGAAGAATGGGGTTGCCAATCGACCTGAGCAACTCTTGCTGCTCGCCTGTCATGCTGAAGCCCTCCACATGGTCCATCGGATGGGCAGAACAAGCAAATTGTAGCTTGGCGGTCTCCAGCCAATCGGCCACATCGCCAAAGTGCATGGGCAACCAGTCGCGATTGAAGTACTCGTGCGCCACATAGTGGCGGTTCTGCCCTTTCACGGTCTTGAATCGGTCTGCCACCTTCGGATTGGCCTGGGCATAGATGGGATTGGTGGCCAACAGTTTGTCGGCAAACTCAAAGGCACCATCGACGCGCCCCATGGTTCCCTGCCCCACCGCGCCGGCAATTTGCGCATGAAGGCACAGCAAATGGCGCATGGGTGCAAAGGCCCCCCAGCCCGGCTGGGTGTTGTAGCTGATATAGACCACCCCCCCCACCTTCAGGCGCGTGCGGATGAATTCAACGATGAAGGCCCTGTTTTCATTGCTCACCCAGGTCCAGATGCCGTGCAGCCCGATGTAGTCGAACTGGGGCAGATCCTCACGGGCCGCAAACTCTGCAAAGGCTTCGTCGTACAGCTTTGCATCGGTGCCTGCCACATTCGCTAGGTCACGCGCAAACCCCGCCTGGGAGGGGTTGAAGTCCGTCCCGTGCCATGTCGTCACGCTGGCCGCCGCATGGAAATTGGCGCTGAGCCCCTGCCCAAAGCCTAGTTCGCAGGCAGCGCCCACCTCCGGCATTACCAATCCCTGGTTCAGAAACAGAAGCTTCAATCGCAGCGGATTGAGCTCGGCGTAATAACCAAAGGTATATCCAATTTCGGCGACGTAGCCGGCGGTCCAGTCTGACATGTAGCGCAACTCCTCTATCAACAGTTTGGGGGCAAGTAATGGAAGGGCCGACAAGGCAGTGGCAGAACACCATGCACCCCACCCGAATGTTCAGCCCGGCTGCGGCTATATATCACCCGCGAAGAAGAACCCATTGTGGCAAAAAAAAACCCCACCGCTCAGGGAGCGGCGGGGTTTTGGCACCTACCCTAATTGCTTAGGGTGACGCTGACTGGCAATTAAGCCAGGGTCAGGTCAGCAGCGGTGAAGGTGGCAGCAGTTGCGCCGGTCAGCACCAGGGCCAGGTCAGTGCCAGCGTTGAAGTTGCCGTCCTTGTTCACGTCAACGTACACGGTGTCGGTGGTGTCGTTCAGCACGACACGTGCGGTGCCGCTGAAGAAACCAGCGATGTCACCAGCAACATTCACGGCGGTGGAACCGACGGTGGTGTCAGCGCCCAGGGCGAAGGCAGCAACGTCCAGCTTGTCAGCGGCGAAGTCGAAACCGGTAACCGTCGTCAGCTTGTTCACGGTGGACACGTTACCAGCCACGAACTTGATCACGTCGGTTTGACCGGCCGTGGCGCTCATCGTGATGGTGTTGGTGCCGCCGCTGGAAGCCAGGATGGTCACGCCGGTCGTTGGGTCGGTACCCGTGGCCAGGTCCAGAACCAGGTTGCCCTTCAGGCCGGAAGCGTCGAAGGTCTTCAGTGCGGTGAAGTTGGCATCAGCATGGTTACCGATGGTCAGCGTGCCGACCGTGCCGGTGGCGACGATGTTCTTGGTGTTGGCAACAACCAGGGCACCGATCGTGGAAACATTGGTGCCAGCAGTCGAAGCCAGATCCGACACAACCAGGTTCAGGTTTTCGATGGCGGCAATGGTCACCTTGTCACCAGCGGTGAACGCGGCTTCTTGCACAGCGACGGTAGCGGTGTCGTTGGTGCCGGTGGCGCCCTTGAACACGAACGTGGCGTCGGTGGTGGCGTTGTACGTGCCGGTCAGGCCAACGGTGGAGGTCAGAGCAACGTCGTTGACCGTCAGGTCTACGGAAGTTGCAGTGCCCTTGAACCACACTTGTTGCAGACCGGAGGCATCGCCCAGTTCCAGCGTCGAAGCAGCCGTCACCGTGGTCAGGTTCAGGATTTCGATGTTGGACAGAACTGGCTTAGCGGTGCTGGCGTTCAGCAGAGCGTTCAGCGTGTCGGTACCGGCGCCACCGTCGATGCTGTCGATGGTTTCCAGCACGTTGGCGGCCACGTCGCCGCGGAACGTGTCGTTGCCCGACGTGGTCTTCTTCGCAGCTTCAGCACTGGTAGGCGACAGGCTGTCAGCGCCAGCGGTCAGCGTGAACGTCGTGCCGGGCGTGGTCACAGGACCTGCGTCCGAAGGCGTGACGTTGGCTGGGTTCGACGAGTAGTTGTAGGCAGCGGTGACTTCGTTGTTCCATGCCACGGCAGCGGCCTTGAAACCAGCTTGGTCGCCGGTAGCGTTTTCCAGGCCCGACAGGATGTCGCCCAGTTGCAGAGCGATGATACCGATGTTGGCAACGCCAGCCGCCGTGATGTAGTCCTTCAGTGCGGTTTGCAGGGCTGCGTTGGGCAGCACGCCCAGGTTGCCCAGGATCAGCGTCGACAGAGCGTCAGCGGTTTGGCCAGCGAAGCCAGCGCCGTATTGCTTCGCGAAAGCCATTTGGCTGTCGGTGGTGGTGCCAGCAGCAGCCACTTGGTTGTTGAACGTGGCGTTCGATGGGGAGATGTCGTTGAACGCGCGGTTCAGGGTGGTAACAACCGACTCAGCGCCGAAGATTTGTTTAGGCATTTGGAACGTTCCTATTCACAGTTAAGAAATGAAAACAAGTTGCTAAAGCAAGGCCACCCTGTGTTCTTGCACCACGCTTGCCTGCCGTGCGTGCCAGTTCAGCCCCATCTTTACAAGTTTGCTCTGGCATTATCACACGCACTTTTAAAAAAATGCCAGTGATCAAGAGCAATGCCTAGCCAACTTGGGATGAAGTGTAGCAAGCATCCCACCGGACGGGGCGTGACGCGGATCACAACTACCGCGCGCTAGTTGGCGAGGCCTGCCTGCTGCATCCAATGTTGTAACAAGCCAACATCCGCCCAATGGCCAAAGGCTACCACTGCCCCCGGATGGCCAGGTAGGGCCCGCTGCTGCGGATGGCGAACAGCGGCAGGTTGGCGGTTTGCCTGAAGCCTTCGAAACCGAACACGGCCACGGCGCCAGGCGCCAGCTGGCGCAGGGGGTGCTGGTACTCTGCCCGCATGGACAGGCGGGTGGTGTTGCGCACACGCCCGTTGTCCAGGATGGGGCTGTAGGCGGTGGTGTCACGGTTGTGGCCCAGTTCGGCATCGAGGTACCAGCGGGGCCCCAGGTGGGCGGCCACGCGCAGGCTGTATTGCTGCTGGCGGCCGCCGGGGCGGGTGGCGTCGGTGGGCATGTCCACCCCGGCGCGCAGGCCAATTTGCCACTGACTGAAGGCCAGGCCCGAACTGTCTGCCAGCACCTGCTGGGGCTGGGCATTGCAGCTCCACAGCCACGCCAGGCCCGCATAGCGGCCCGACAGCACGGGGTTGCTGTACAGGTTGCGTACCTGCGCCTCTGCCCCCACGCGGGTGTTGCAAATGGACGACATTTGCGATGTACCAAGCAGGCCGGCAGCACCGTTGGCGGGCATGTATTTGTCTTGCAGTTGCAGGCCCGTGCCCAGGTGCAAGCTGGTGTAACGTGTGCCACCGCGCGTGTGCAGGCTGGCTGCGGCGGCACTGCTGTAGTGCTGCAGCAGGGTGGTGTTGCCTGCCGAACCGATTTCTCCGGCCACGCGGGAATATTCGCCGGCCAGTTCGGCCTGGGTGGTCTCGGTCTGCGGGGCCCGGGGGCTGGAGCGGGACAGCACGGCGGCGGCAACCTCCACGCGCTGGCCATCGGCCCATTGGCGCGCCAGGTCCATGCGCACATCGGCGCGGGTGTAGGTGCCGGGGCGGGGCAGGCTGCTCTCCTCTACCGGCAGGGTGATGTTGCCGGTGGGCAGGGTCAGTGTGAGGCTGGTGATGCCGGGGGCGCCGGCGAGGTTGCTGTCGCGCCCCAGCCGCAGCCCGGCGTGGCGGCGCCATTGCCAGCCGGTGCTGGCACGGCCCGCGGCGGCATAGCGCTGCTGCGCCTGGGCCAGGCTGGCGCGCAGGGTGTCGGGCAGGTCGGGGCGGGCCAGCCATTGGCCCAGCAACTGGGTGGCACTGAGCAGGTCGCCCACGCCGGCCAGGGCCACGGCGTAGTCGAGCCCGGCCTGGATCTGGTCGGGCTCGAGCATGAGCGAGCGCTCCAGGTGCTCGGCGGCCTCGTCGTAGCGGCCTTCCTTGTTGAGCAGGGCACCCAGTTGGGCCAGCCATTCGGGCACCCGCTGGCAGGTGATCACATAAGGGGTCAGGCGGTCGGCAGGGGTGCCATCGGGCACCGGGACGCACACGGCCGCCACGGCGGCCTGTGCGGCGCTGGGGTCTGCGCCCGCCGGCGGAACCTGCGGTACGTTGAAGGCGGGTGCCATCTCTTGCGACGGGGCTGCCAGGGGAGGCAGGGCACTGCCTTGCCTGTCTGCCAGGGGCGCCTGCGCCTGCGCGGCCGTGGCTGCGCACAGGGCCACGGCAAACAGCCACACCGTGCGGGGCATTGAACCCGAAGGGGCAGATGCTGCGCAGGCCTGGGCAGAAAAGTGGTAGTGCCGCCTACGCTGTGCCATGGGCTGTGGGTGGGTCCGCCTGGCTGTCCCCCAGTGCAGGCGGGTACTCGGCCGCCAGGGCATCCAGGGGCACGGCATATATATGGTGGGGCACGCGCAGCCCTTCGAGCAGGAAGGTGCCCATGGACTGCAGGTGCTGCGTTTCGAGCGAGCCGCCGCCATCTGCTCGTGCGCCCACGGAGAACTGCCCGCCCAACTGCGCCGCCATGCCCTCGCCCACCAGGATGGGGTGCGCAAGGTCCATCGTCAGGTCGACCAGGCGGCTGGCAATGGTGATGGTGCGGCCCATGACGGTGTGGGTGCGGCGGCTGGCCAGGCCAAAGGACCCGACCATGGCGGGGCCCGTCTCCAGGCCCAGCCCCAGGCTCAGGGGCTCCAGGCCCGCGGGCGCGGGGTCGGGCAGCAGCTTGAAGGATTCCGTGAGCAGATCGAGGGCGGCGGCGACCGCCTGCCGTGAATGGACCTGTGCGTGCTGGTCGTCGGCCGCCGAAGGCAGGGGCACGTCGTCCGCGCCGTTCCACACGGCAACGACGGCATCGCCCTGGAAGGACTCGATGACGCCGCCGTGCGCCTGCACGATGCGGCTGGCGGCGGAGAAGAAGGCGTGCAGCACGGCGGCTGCCTCTTCGGGGGGGCGGGCTTCGCAGTAGGCCGAGAAATTGCGGATGTCGGCCAGCAGCACACTGACCTGGCGTGTGCTGGCACGGATGGCGCTCGATGGCGGCTGCAAGGCCAGTGCGGCCGCCACGGGCGCGGGCAGGTAGCTGGCCAGGTGCTGGTAGAGGCGATCGCGCTCGCTGCGGCTGCGGGCGTGCTCGATGGTGCCGGCAAACACCCCCGCCAGCAGCACGAAGAGTGCGGGCAACAGCCAACCCACCCACACATCGGCCAGCCACAGCGCCAGGGCGTGGGCAATTACCAGCGCCAGGGCATAGCCCAGTGCCGCCACAGGCAGCAGGTACACCGGCATGCGCAGCATGGGCGAAGGCGTGCGGGCCTGGGCATCGCGCGCAGCCCCGCCGCCCTGCCCGGCCAGCCGCACCAGCAGCCACAACAGCAGCGCGCCCAGTGCAGCGGCAGCGGCCTGCACGGGCAAGGCGGCGCGCGGGGTGTAGGGGGTGTGGCCGTCCACCAGGGCGCTCAGGATCTGGGCGTGCGCGAGCAGCCCGGCACTGGCACCGCTGTAAGGGGTGGCGATGGTGTCGTTCATGCCGAAGGCGCTGGCCCCCACCAGCACCCAGGCACCCGTCATGATGTCGGTCGGCACGCGGCCCGCCAGCACGTCGGCGGCAGGAATGCTCACGAAACTATCGGGGTGCAGGCGCCAGGCGACGCGCATGTTGCCCCGCTCGTCCAGGGGCAGTGCGGGCAATGCCTGGCCGGCGCTGCCCAGGGTCCAGGGCGCATCCCACCAGCCGCCACGCTGCAGCAGCAGGCTGGTTTCAGAGGTGGCGCGCAGCAGCGAGGCAATGGCCAGCGAGGGATAAGACTTGCCTTGCCAGCAGATGATGGCGGGCTGGTGGCGCACCACGCCGTCGTCCGCGATGCGGGGGCTGATGTGGCCGGTGCGCCCCTGGGGCATGTCACCCAGCGCAGCCAGCGCAGGGAAGTTGGACAGATGCCCCAGGGCCTCCGAGAAGGGCGCCGGGCAACTGGCCCAGTCGAGCGCACCCGAGGGCTGGCCCACGCGCGGGGCGGCCTGTTCGCTGAGCTGCGGCAGGCCCGTGCCAGGGCCGGATGCGCCCAGCGCGAAGACCTGGGCCAGGACCGGGCGGTGCTCGGCCACGGCGGCAAGCAGCGAGGCGTCATCGTCACGCGGGTCGGTGAAGACCACATCCAGGATCTGCTCACGCGCGCCCAGTTGGGCGATCTGCTCGATCAGGCGGGCCTGCGTGCTGCGCGGCCAGGGCCAGGGGCCGACTTCGGCGAGTGATTTTTCATCGATGTCGACGACGAGGACGCGGCGCTCCTCGGTCTTCTGGGAACCCAGGCGCCATACCCAATCGCCCGCCCGCTCCTCAACCGCCTGCAGTGCAGGGCCAAAGAGCAGCGACAACAGCAGGCTGACAATGGCAGCGGCTGCCAGTCCTGCCAGCAGCGCCCGGTGTCGTCCTACCGGACGTCTGTCCGCTGGCGGCTGGCGTGGCGTCAATCAGCGCCCCCAGAGGGTTACGCCGCTGAGCGAACCTTGGTTCACGCTTTTCTCGAAAGCATAGGCGGCTTCGGTACCGTTCGCATTCAGGGAGCCGACGACGTTGGCATTGGATGCGGTGGGAACGAACTGCCCGGTGGCGCCCACATTGCCCGAGGCCTGGATGCTTTGCGCGCCCGCGCTCTTGCTGGCCATGTAAAGCGAGGTCTGGAACAGTGAGCGACCGAAGTCCACCTGCAAGGCCCCGCTCTGCACCGCCACCGCTTCGATCGGCGTGAAGGAATCCTTGTAGAACTGGGCCGTGGCATTGGCCAGGCGGAAGTTGACGATGCCCTCCTGGGGCAGTTTGCCCTGGGCATCGGGCGACTGGAAGAGCACGTTGGATACGTTGCCGACCACCCGGTTCCAGCCCGACTTCAAGGCGGTTTCGTAGTCCACCACGAAGCTATCCGTTTCGCCACGCGAGCCCCAGGGCTGGCGCGACCACGCCAATTGCGTCACCTGGGGTGGCAGCACTGGCACGGTGGGCTCCACCACCACAGGGGGCGGCGCCGGAGTAGGCGCCGGGGCGGGGGTGGGGGCCACCGTCACCGGGGGTTCTGGCGGCGGTGGCGGCGCCACGGGCGCCACCGGCGGGGTATAGACGGCGACTTCCACCGCCTTTTGCTCGCTGGTGAGCGATTTGACGGGGGTGGGTTCGGAGCGCAGGTCGTCCAGCGCTGCGGGTTGCGACTTCTCGGTGCGTGCTGCGGTGATTTCACCGGCGCGGGCATTGCGCGTCACCGTGTCGGTGGCCACCAGCAGGGGCGTGGCATCGCGCCGGCTGTACTCGAGGATCTGGCCCTTCATGTCGTCCGACAGCAGCTTTTCATGGCCGCTGATGCAGGGGCCGACGCTTGCGCCGCAGCCATTGTTGGCCAGCGGAGTGAGCGTGATGGCGCCGGTGTAGACCGATGCGGCCGTGCGTTCCATGTCGGAGCGCACGACGAAGTCCGTGCCCTTGACGCCGATGGCGGCCACGGGCGTGTTCAGGCGAAAGCGCTCGCGCGCGGCCTCGCCCCAGCTGCCGGTAATGGAGCGCACCACGCCTTCATCGAGGCGGAACTTGATGGCCCCCAACTGTGGCTGCTGCGCAGAATGGCTGTAGCTTTCGATGTGCAGCCGGCTGGCCGGCCGCACGCTCAGGCGCCCACCGTCCACAAAGCGCAGGTGCACATGGCCACCGGCCTTGGTTTCGATGCGGTCGCCGACACGCACGGCGGCACCACGGTCCAGCGCGCGGCTGCTGCCGTCTTCCTGGAGGATGGAGGCAGCGCCGATGACAAACGTGGCTTCACCCACGACAGCGCCCAAGGGTTGCCCGGGCGTGGAGGCAAGCGCGAGGCCACCCATCCCCATCAAGGGGAAGGCGAGGCAGGCGGCAATGGGGAGCAATCGGTGGTTCATGGTGTGCCTTTCGGACAGCAGAGAATGCCTGGCGGCGCCAAAACGGGCGCAGGCCAGGAAACAGCTCTGGTCTCTATTTTCGCTCATGTCTGTTTCACAGTGTGTGAGCACGGTCACACACCACTTGCCGAAGCGCTGGCAATATGCTGGGAGCGTTGCCAGTGGTGTAATGCCGCAATGCGCTGCTTGGCGCAGCCCGGCTGCATCCCGTGGATGCGTGGCACGATCCACGCCAGGATCTGCGTCCCCAGGCGCCCGTTGGGCGCCGTTTTCAGCGGCTTCGTATTATCGGCTCAAGCCGCGTTTTCCCCTACCTATGCCCGTTTCCGTTCAGTTGTTGAGCCAGTTCCCTTTGCTGCAGCCATTGGCGCGCGAAGCCCTGGAGCCACTGTCGGCGCGCATGGGGCTGCGCTCTTTTGCCCGCCGGGCCATGGTGATGGGCAAGGAAAACCCCACTTTCGAGCTGGGCTTTCTGGTGGAAGGACGGCTGCAGGGCGTGGATTTCACGGTGGACGGCCGCAGCGTGGGCATGTATTTCGTGGACCCCGGGGACTATTTCGGCGAGCTGGCGCTGGTGGATGGCAAGCCTCCTTCGGAATTCGTCATTGCCGCGGTGAAATCCACGGTGGCATTCCTCGATGGTGCCGCTGCCCGTGAGCTGATCCTGGGCCACCCCGCGCTGGCACAGGCCGTGATGAACCGGCTGGCACAGCGGGTGCGCACGGTGATGGCGCAGCGCACGCTGCTGAGCCTTCCCAACCCCTTCCAACGCCTTTGCGTATTGCTTTTACAATTGCCGCAGCGCCCGGTTGACGGGGTGGCCGAGGTCGCACAGGCCCCCACCCACCAGGAGTTGGCCATCATGATCAATGCCAGCCGGGAGACGGTGACACGGGCGTTCCAGGTGCTGTTCCTGCACAAGGTGCTGGTGCGTGAAGGCAACATCCTCAAGCTGATGCAGCCCGAGCTGATGCGCGATATCGCAGAAGGACGCGCGGACCCCCCCAAAGCCTGACACCTCTTGCCATGGGCGCCTCCACCGGGCCGCCGCTGGCGCTCTTCCTTGTTTTACGGTTACTGCCTTGAGATTCCTGCTGTCCTATCTGTGGCCCTGGCGCCATCTGTCCCTGGTGATGCAACTGGCGCGCCGCGAAGTGCATGCCCGCTATCGCCAGTCGTGGCTGGGCATGGTGTGGGTGGTGCTCACGCCTTTGCTGATGCTGGGGGTGTACACCCTGGTGTTCCGCCATGTCATGCGTGTGCGCTGGCATGGCGTGGACGAGGGCAACCTGGCCTTCGCATTGCGCATCTACGCGGGTCTGGCGGTGTTCGGCTTCTTCGCGGAGTGCGTGAATCGCGCGCCCAATCTGGTGCTGGAGCAGCCCCATCTGGTCAAGAAGGTCGTCTTTCCGCTGGAGATCATGCCCTGGGTGAATGCGGCCAGCGCCTCCGTGGGCCTGGCGGTGTCGGCGCTGCTGCTGCTTGCCATGGCGGTGTTGAGTGGCCACGGGCTGTCCATCACGGCCTTGGCATTGCCCCTGGTCTGGCTGCCACTACTGCCGCTGGTGCTGGGCCTGGGCTGGTTCCTGGCCGGAGTGGGTACTTATGTACGCGATGTGGCGCAACTGCTGGGCATGGTGGTCGCGGCACTGATGTTCCTGAGCCCGATCTTCTTTCCGGTGGAGGCCCTGCCCGAGGCGGTGCGCCCCTGGCTGCTGCTCAACCCGCTGGCCTGGGTGATGACGGGCACGCGCGAGGTGCTGCTCAATGGCCGCTGGCCCGACTGGCAGGCCCTGGCGGTGCTGCTGGCGGCCTGCACCGCCGTGGCGGCGGCAGGCGCGGCTTTCTTCCACAAGGTTCGCACGGGGTTCTCCGATGTCGTTTGATACCCCTCCTGGCGATAGCGCACTGGCGATCGAGGCGCGCGGCGTTGGCAAGCGCTTTTCGCTGTTTTCGCAGCCCAGCGACCGCCTCAAGCAGCTCCTGTGGGGCCGCTACAAGCAGTACAGCCGTGATTTCTGGGCACTGCAGGAGGTGAGCTTCGACATCCGCCGCGGCGAGGTGGTGGGGCTGGTCGGCCGCAACGGTGCCGGCAAGTCCACGCTGCTGCAGATGGTGTGCGGCACGCTCACCCCCACCCACGGCACGCTGGCGGTGCGCGGGCGCGTGGCCGCGCTGCTGGAGCTGGGCGCTGGCTTCAGCCCCGATTTCAGCGGGCTCGAGAACGTGTACATGAATGCCGCCATCCTGGGCATGGGGCGGGCGCAGGTGGACGAGCGGCTGGACGGCATCCTGGCGTTCGCCGACATCGGCCAGTTCATCCACCAGCCGGTCAAGACCTATTCCAGCGGCATGTTCGTGCGCCTGGCGTTTGCCGTGGCCACCAGCGTGGACCCGGACATCCTGGTGATCGACGAGGCGCTGTCGGTGGGCGACGGCGCGTTTGCGCGTAAATCCTTCGACCGCATCATGGACATGAAGGACCGGGGTGCGACCATTCTGTTCTGCTCGCACTCGATGTACCACGTGCAGGCCCTGTGCTCGCGCGCGCTCTGGCTCGAAAGCGGGCGCATGCGCATGTGGGACGAGGCGCCCAAGGTGACGGCAGCGTACGAGACTTCGCTGGTGATGGAAGACGCGCCCAGCAGGGAGGTCGGTGCCAGGCCTGCGGCCGCGGACGCAGACACGAATGCGGCGGCGGACACCTTCGAGGCCGACTCCGTGGCCCACGGCGCCAGGGTGCGCAAGGCGCCCGACGGTACGGCCGTGATCACCGATATCCAGGCGCTGGCCGATGGCGTGGCCGGGCGCGAGCTGGCCATCCACTCCGGCCGCACGACGCTGGAGCTGCGCGTGCAGTTCGACAGCGACCCGGCCCTGCCCTGCCCGTCGGTGGCCATCGGCATTGCCCATGCCAATGGCACCGTAGTGGCCAGCGCCGGAAGCGCCAACGACGGCGTGGAGCTGTCGCGGGACGCCTTCGGCTCGGGCGTGGGCACGCTCACGCTGCCTCGCCTTCCCCTACTGCAGGGCGACTACAGCATCTCGGTGATCCTGGCCTGCGAGCGCGGCCTGCATCCCTATGAGATCGTGGAGCGTGCCATCACGCTGCGCGTGGTGCAGACTGGCCTGGAGCAGGGCCTGGTGAGCCTGCCGCGCCAGTGGACGGCAAAGGTGGCGGCATGAACGCAAGGTCCTGGCACGCCGTCGACCTGGGGGCCGCCGAGTCGCCCGAGGTGCGCGCCCTGTTTGCCCAGGTGTTCGGCGCTCCCATGAGCGATGCGCTGTGGCACTGGAAGTACGCGGACGGCCGGGGCCGTGCCACCGGCACGCGCAACCTCGAAGGCCATCTGATCGCGCACTACGGCGGCACGGCCCGCACCTTGCTGTGGGATGGCCAGGAGCGCGCCGCCGTTCAACTGGGCGACGTGATGGTGATGGAGCAGGCGCGGGGCGTGCTGTCGCGCAACGGCGCCTTCGCCACGGCAGCCCAGTCGTTTTTGCAGCAGCACATCGGCGAGCAGACCCGCTTTGCCATCGGCTTCGGGTTCCCGAACGAGCGCGCCGCGCGCCTCGGCAAAGCGCTGGGCCTGTATGAAACGCTGGGGGAAGTTCTTGCGCTGGAGTGGCCCAGCCCACCGGTCGGCCAGCACCGCGGCGGGCTTCGCCAATGGGCCACGGCACCGCTGGACTGGACGGACCCGCAAACGCCGGACCGGCTGGACACGCTCTGGCAGGCATTGCGCAGCGACGCGCAAGACTTCGTCTTGCCCCGGCGCGACGCCAACTGGTGGCGCCATCGCTTCGCCAACCACCCCGATGGGCCTTACCAGGCCTGGTGGGTGCGCCACCGGTTCACCCGGCGCATCCTGGGCGCAGTCGTCCTGCGGCCGGGCGCTGCCACCTGGGAAATCGTGGACTGGCTGGCGCCCCTGCGCCACACCGCAACCGTGCTGGTGGCGGCCCGCGCCCTGGCGGCATCTGCCGGCGCCACGGCGCTCACCGGATGGTTCAGCGCCCCCCTGGCGGCGCGACTGGGTGCCATGCCGGCACTGGCAGACGCCCGCTCGCAACTGGCATGCACCAACTGCGTGACGGTGGCCCGCGACCCTGCGATCACCGGCGATCTGCTCAAGCGCCCCTGGTGGCTTACCGGAGGGGATACGGATTTTCGCTAAGCTTGGCCCCTGAGGCCTGCGCGCAGCTGTCGGCCCCCCTGTGGGGCCCTGCGCTGATTTCCACGATGATGGACAAGAGCCCCCGCAACGGGCCCGCGCCATTCCTTTTTACCGAGTTTTATGCACAGCGTACACGAAGTTTCAGATTTTTACGCCCAGAACCGCGACTACTGGATCGCCCTGGGCAGCAAGGCCGCTGCACCACCCACCGTGATGCTCAACTTCGGCTACTGGTCGAACGGCGTGGACCATCTGTACGAAGCCCAGCAGTCCCTGGTGCACCGCATCATCGCCTCCATTCCCAGGGACGGGGCCCAGGGTGTGGAAGTGGGTTGCGGCATCGGCGGGATCAGCATCAACGTGCTCAAGCAACTGCCGCACGCGCGCATGACCGGGGTGGACATCGCCGAGGGCCAGCTGGCCCTAGCGCAGGCCAATGCCCGCGCCCATGGGGTGCAGGACCGCTTCCAGGCGCAGCAGGGCGACTCCATGGCCCTGCCCCTGCAGGACAACGCGTTCGACTTCGGGCTGTGCATCGAGTCCTCGTTCCACTACGACAACAAGCCCGCGTTCTTTGGCGAGATCTTCCGCACCTTGCGGCCAGGAGGCCACGCCGTGGTGGCGGACATCACCTGTGCGCGCGTGGAGGGTGTGCGCTTTCGCCAAGGCAACTATTTCGAGAGCGCGGAGACCTACCACGGCCTCATCCGCGATGCCGGCTTCGAACTGGTGTCGACCGAGGACATAGGCCGCCAGGTGTACGGCCCGCTGTACCAGCACGTGCATGAATTCAACGCCGGCCAGCCCAACGGCCGCAGCCGCATCTCCAAGTACTGGTCGCTGGTGCTGAACAACTACCGTGAACTGGCCCAGGCTGGCGACATGGGGTACCACATCTTCGTGTTGAAGAAGCCGGAAGCCCCGGCACAGAGCCGTTGAAGCAGTTTCCACGCTGGCTGTCGCGGGGCGTGGCGCGGCTGGACTACGGCCTGGTACTGCCCCTGCTGGCACGCCTTCCAAGGTGGCTTGCCCGGCCGCTGTGGATACTGCGCGGCTGCATCAACTACGCGATGGACTGGGACTGGCGCACCTTGTCGCTGGGCCACGGCTACGTGCGCGAGGCCACGCAGCACGCCATGGCGCAATTGCGCATGCAGGCCAGGGAAGGCACGCTGCCGCGCCGGCTGACCCTGCGGCGCTTCGTATGCATGTCGCGCGAGGAGGTCGAGGCCGTGCGGCTGACCCGGCTGGACCGCAGCACCATCCGAGCCACGGTCACCGGCCTGGCGCCCCTGCTCAAGGCGCGCGACAGCCAGCAGGGCGTGGTGCTCATGACGGCGCATTTCGACAGCCTTTATGTGGGGCTGGCGGCGCTTGCCGAGGCGGGCCTCACCGTCAACCTCATGTCCACCAAGCTCACGGACGATGCCATGGTGCCGCCCGCCATCAGCCGGCACTTTGCCACCAAGGCCGTGGCGCTGAACCGGCTGCTGGCCCCGGGGCGGGTGACGCACTTCGAGGACAGCATGCGCTTTTTCGTGAGCGCACTGCGCCGCGGAGAGATCGTGGTCATTGCCTGCGATGGCCCCTCCACCTCGCAGGAGCGGTCGCAGCCGGTGGACTTTCTGGGCGCGCAACGCCGAATGGCGTCGGGCCCGCAATTCCTGGCCCGGGCGGGCCATGCGCCGCTGGCGCTCTACACCTGCCAGGAAGGACCGGGCGGGCACTTCACCGTGGAAGTCACCGAACCCATCCCCCTCGACAACGGCGGCTTGCAGCAGGCCTACACGGCACTCGAACGCCACCTGCTGGCCCATCCCTGGAAATGGTGGGCTGCCGACCTGTACCGCACCTATGTGGCCGCCGAGGCCACGGGCGCATGATGGCGGCTGGTGCCGCCCCAAGGATTGTTGACCGTGTCTGATTTTCTGTTTGTCAGTGCCGTAAGCAGCTTCGACATCGTGCGCGCGCGCTTGTTGGCATCGCCCTGCATGGCGCCCGGTCGGCAGCCGCTGGTGCTGCGCTGGAACGCACCGTCCGCAGCCCATGTGTTCAACGCCGTGATGGAATCCCGGCCCACGCAGGAGTGGGTGGTGTGGGTGCACCAGGATGTGGTGCTGCCCGAGGGCTGGGACACCTTGTTCGCCCAGGCCATCGCGCAGGCTGAGCAGCAACTGGGGCGCCTGTCCGTCGTCGGGGCCTACGGTGTGGCCGGTGCCGGTGAGAACGCCGTTCACGCAGGCCATGTGCTGGACCGGGGCCAGGTGCTGCGTGGTCCGGCGCCGCTGCCCTGCCTGGTGGACAGCCTGGACGAACTGCTGGTGGCCGTGCGCAGCGACAGCGGCCTGCGCATGGACCCGGCGCTGGGATGGGATTTCTACGCCACCGACCTGGTGCTGCAGGCCCAGGTTGCGGGGTTGCAGGCTGCCGCCGTGGATGCTTTTTGCGAACACTGGTCCAACACCCCGCAGCACCCGCCCCTGCCCCGCCCCACGGCGCAGCGCATCGCACGCAGCGGAGCGGCGTTCGAAGCCAAGTGGGAGCAGCAGTTCCCCCTCACGACGACCTGCGTGGCCATCCACCAGCGTGGCGATGTGCGCGCTCTGGCGCAGTCCATGCTCGGGGCGGAGGCGCAGCCCCTGGACCAGGACGCGCCATGACACCGATCGCACTGGTCATCGTCTCCACCGCATCGAGCCCGCTGTCGTCGGAAGAATTCCGCCATGGCTGGGACCAGTTGCACCGCGTGCTGCCACCGCCCGCCGTGTGGCTGGAGACACCGGCGCCGGCCAGCCCACAGGCCTGGTGCCAGGCCCTGGACCAGACGCCAGCCGCAGCACTGCTGGATGGGAATGCCCGCGTGCTGCTGCTGCGCCATGGCCATGTCATGCTCGACCCCGACGTGCTGGAACGGCTGGGTCGGGCCCTGGACGATGTGCACGATGCGCCCACGGCTGTGCATGCGTTCGACCCGGGCTTTCCTCCGGCCCTGGCCCCCGACTACTGCACCGTGCGCGGCATGGAGCGCTACCTGGAGCAACTGGGAGCCCGTGAACTCCCGCTTCTTGCGGACACCGGCCAGCATGCACCGCTGGTGACATTGACCACTTTGGCCGCCGTGCGTGCCGATACGGTGCGCAGCCGCGCCCGGTGGGTGCCTGGGGCCTTCGTGCACGACTTTGCCAGCTACCACCAGGCGCGGCGCGAGGACATGCTGCCCCTGCTGCCTGCCGGCGTGGCCCGTGTGCTGGATGTGGGCGGTGGTGAGGGCGGCTTCCTGCAGGCCATCAAGGAGCTGCGCGGCTGCGAGACCCACCTGGCCGAGTATTCGGAAGACGCTTGCCGCACCGCGCGCACCCAGGTGGACCATGTGTGGCAGGGTGACTTTCTCACGCAGCCGTTCGCCGGGTTGCCGAAGCAAGGCCAGGGTGCATTCGACTGCATCAGCTTTCTGGACGTGCTGGAGCATGCCAATGACCCGCGCGCCTGGCTTGCCCGGGCCCGCGACCTGCTGGCACCGGGCGGATCGGTCCTCATCTCCATCCCCAACGTGGGCCACTGGGGTGTCATGGCCGACCTGATCGAAGGGCGCTGGGACTATTGCCCGCTGGGCATCCACTGCGTGACCCATGTGCGCTTCTTCACCTGGAAGACCCTGCAGGACCTGTTGGCCAGCGCAGGGTTCCAGGCAGAGCATCTGGAGCGCGTGCAGGTGCCAGCCCCCGAAGACTGGGCCCAGCACTGGGCCCGGAGCCCGCGCCTGAAGGCCGACCCGGAGAGCTGGAACACCTACGCCTTCCTGGTGCGCGCCACCCCCCTCAAGGAGGGCCCATGGGCCTGAGTTGCTGCGCCATTCTGGTGAACTACCGGGATGCCGCCGAGATTGCGGCGGCCGTGCAGTCGGTGCTGGCCGATGCGCCTGGCATCGAGGTGCGCGTGGTCGACAACAGCGATGACGACGGTGAATGGGCCCTGCTGCGGTCACTGCTGCCGCCGGCCGTGCACTGCCAGCGCGCTGAAGGCAACATGGGGTTTGGCCGGGGCTGCAACCTGGCCGTGCAGGCCTCATCCGCCGACTGCTTTTTTCTGGTCAATCCCGATGTGCGCTTGGTCAAGGGATGCACGGCGGCACTGACCGAAGTGCTGGCCAGTGACGCCACCCTGGGAGCGGTCGCACCCCGGCAATTCCTGGACGCGGCCCTGCAATGGCGTCTGCCACCCAGTTGGTTGCCCACCGCGGTGCGGGCGTGGGCCACCGAACGCGCCCGCAGGGAGCCGGGCATCCGGGACCGGGTTCGCCACGCCACAGGGGCGGAGGCCTTGCGCCACTGGCAGGCCCTGCAGGCACCACTGCGCCAGCGGGCCCTGTCGGGAGGCGCGGTCCTGGTGCACCGCCGCGCCCTGGACGCTGGCGGAGGTCTGTTCGATCCCCGCTTTTTCATGTACTTCGAGGACTCCGACCTCTGCATGCGCTTGCGCCGCCAGGGCTGGGGCATGGCCATGGCGCCAGAAGCACGGGCCGTGCACGCATGGCGCAACGCCCCCCACAAGCAGGGGCTGATGGAAGCCGGCGCCGCCATCTACTTCGCCAAGCACTATGCCGACGACCGCTGGCTCCAGAAGGCCCAGCGACTGCAGCACACTCCACCCGGACCCATGGGGGACGCCCTTTCGCTCACGGCACGAACTGCCGAGGGCATCGAACTGGCGGTACCGGATTCAATCCAGGCCGGCTGGGTGCTGGAACTCAGTCCCGACCCTTTGCTGCAGATCTGCATTGGACACCTGGGAACCGGGGCGAGGGCATTTGCCTCCTACCAGACGCTGGAGCATTTCGGGGCGGGCACGGTGTTTGTGCGCTTGCGCAGCAACCGGCAGGGAAGCCATGGGCCCCAGGTGATGGCCCGGCTCAACCCTCCCCATGCGCAAGCCCAGGAGGCAGGAACGCAAGCAACGGCCTGAGTGGCGCCCCCCGGACGCCGCAGGACGACACATCCTGTAGCGCGAAGGGCAGCCGCCACTCTGCGAAAATCCTGCCTACAGACAGGGAGGGTGCGCTGCAAGGCCGCCTGCTACCCATCGCCGCACAACATCTCCCTGCTCCATCCGCCCTGCCGGGCGGATCGCAGCAGCACTGTTTGTTCTTCGCCAGGCTCGCCTGGCATTTCGATTTCTTGGGAGTGAGTACATGCCTACTCTTGGTTTCCTTTCCACCCCGGCGGGCAAGCCGCTGCCATGCTCCGTGGCATGGGCGATGGCCGCAGCAGGCATCGCTCTCAGCGGGCAGGCACTGGCGCAGGCTCCACAGGGGGCTGCGCCTGGCACTGCAGCCCGTCCTGCAGCAGCAATTGCGACGGCAAGCACCCCGCCTGCCGCTGCGGCGCCGGCAGCCCCCACCCCCGTCCTCATGGGCGCAGCCAACCCCTTCGATGCCCAGCGCAAGGCGTGGCCGGATCGCGTCCCGCCCGTTCCACCACCGCCACCACCCCCACCGCCCGCCGTGGTCACCGACCAGGACCTGCAGCTGTACGGCGTGGTGATTGCAGGCAGCGTCAAGATGGCCAATGTGCGCCTGGGCCCACGTTTCGCCAGTGCAGCCACGGAGGGGCGTCCCTTCTCGACCTTCCGCGAAGGGCAGGCACTGGGCGAGTTCACGCTGTCACAGGTCCACCCCACCCATGTGGTGCTATCGGCACCCGGGGGGCAGCAAAGCATCTATTTCACCAAGAAGACGGACAGGGCTGCAGGCCCTTCGGCACCGGCCCCTGTGGCCCAGGGCCAGGCACCCGTTCAGGGCGCTACGCCGGTAGTGCAGGCACCGGCAGGAGATCCCGCCACCCAAGCTGCAGCCCCGTCGGGCACTCCACCCTCGGCCGCCAATGTCGCGCAGGCGGCGGCCCCACAGCAAGCGGCGGTACCGGCAGCAGCACCGGCCGCCAATTCACCGAATGCCGCCAACACGGTGTTCAACAGCCTGTCGGAGGCATTGAATGCTGCACGCAACAATGCCAACATGCAGCAGAACCAGGGGGCCAACCCCTTCCAGGTTCCCGGCGCACCCCGGCAATGACGCGCGCGCCGGGCCCCAGCACTGTGCGCGGCGCTCGGCAGCGGTGACAAGAGACCGGGAAGTCAGGCTGGCAAACCATCTGACCAGCGCACCGCCTCGTTCCCACGAATGAAAAAAGGCCCCGAGGGGCCTTTTTTGCGTCTGAACAAAGTGCGTGTTGGCTGGCCTTACCAGATCTTGCCCTTGTTGACGAAGGAACCACTGCTGTTCTTGAAACCGAAATAGATCTCGATGTTGAACGCGCGCAGGTCTTCGGCTGTCAAATCCAACGTGGGGGTGAACTTCAGGGTCGCCGCGTTGGTGATCTGGCTGGAGTACGCAACGGTCTCGGGGTTGGGAACGACCAACTGGGCCCAGCCGTCCACCTTGCGGAAGAACCAGACATCAGTCGTGAAGAACAGCCCATTGGCCGGGATGCGCGCTGCGATCCACACGCTGGTCTTTCCGTTGGCAACCACTTCTGCAGCGGTCTGCGTCAGCGTGATATCCAGCTTCAGAGGCTGGCCGGCGGTAGACACCACATTCGTGGTCACAGACCCAGCCGTGGTCGGCGTGGTGGGCGTGGTAGGTGTCGTTGGCGTGGTAGGTGTCGTGGGGGTCGTCGGTGTGGTGGGCGTCGTCGGAGTCGTTGGCGACGCGGTGTCCACGGGGTCCGGGAAGGGGCTGGTGGTCCAGGAGATGGCGTTGTAGCCGGCTGCGTACTTGGGCATGTCCACATCCAGGGCGCCCTGGTAGTCGAACAGCACGGCGCCGCTGAGCTGGCGCACATAGAGCCACTGGCCCTGGTCGGTGCTGCCGCGGTTGGCGTCGAGCTGGCCACCCACGAAGCGCAGGGTACCGCCACCGTCGTGCACGACGAAATGGTCGACGTCCTGGGTAACCAGGCGCGCGAAGGACGAGTCGATGCGCTCGCCAGTCTGTGCAGACTGGTACTCGCTGCCGCTCAGGGCCGCGACGCGGGTGGGCTCCTTGCCGTAGCGCAGCACGAAGGCCGACTGGGTGCCTTGGGGTGCGTAGCCCGAGAACAGGAACGAACGCGTGCCTGCTGGAATGTAGATCTTGAATTCCTGGTTCTGCATCTGGAAACCAGTGAATTCAGGCAGGGAGAGCGAACCGCCGCCAGGGAAGGCACAGCCGCCGGTGCCGAAACCGATCGCGCAACCCGTCACGCCGGTGGGAGCGTACTGCTCCTTGAACCCGACCTTGTTATCGAAGGGGTAGGTGAAAGTGCCTGGCGCTGGTGGCAGGGCAATTCTGAGTGCAGACTGGTGCACCGACACGAAATTCGCGGCCTGGGCAAACGTACCCATGGCAGCCAACAAAATAACAATTAGATACCGCATTGCATCCGCCCAAAAAAAAAAGGCCGCGAGCTCTCGCCGGCGGCCTTTTTTACTAAAGTCGCAACTTCTTAGTTAGAAGGAGCGTAGTGCCACGTGACTTCTGGGCCAATCGTGTTGATGTAGGTAACAACGCCAGGACCGCCCGACTTGCCCAGGTTCACAGAAGGAGCCGAGGTTTGGCCAACGGAAACCGTTGGGTTGGCGTAGCGAACGTTAGCCCAGCCAGCCGTGAACGAACCCACGCTGATCTGGCTACCGAAGGCCAGCCAGTCGTGTTCGAACACGCTGGTGACCGATGCGGCTGGCAGAGGCGAGATGTTGAACGCTGGACCGGTGATGCGGTTTTCGCTGTAATCGAACACGTCAGCAGAGATAGCAACCTTCGTTTGGAAGGGGTACTGGCCGCTGATGACGTTACGGTACGTCAGCTTCGTGGGGAACGTGAAGGAGACCAGCGAAGACTGGTTGCCACCGACAACGTAAGGCACGACGAACGAGGTCTTCCACAGTGCGTCTTCGATGTCAGCAACCGTAGCTTGCGAACGTGGAGCGCCCAGGCTGGAGTCAACACCGATGTTTTGCTTGATGCGGTTGTTGTAGTCAGCCAGTGCCAGGGTAGGCAGCGAAGCGTTTTGGCCGTTGATCGTGTTCGAGATCGTCAGGAAACCAGCCAGCACGTTAGGCGTGTTGGTGTCGGCAACCACAGCTGGAGCTGCGTCGAAAGCGGCCTTGATGGCAGCCTTGGACACGCCAGGAGCGTTAGGAGCGATGTCGAATGCTTGCGATTCGATGATCGTGATGTAACCGATGTTGGTCAGAGGAGCACGGCCTTCACCAGCACCGCTCACGATCACTGCTGGGGTAGCAGCGGTGGCGAAGTTGTTGGAGTTAGGCAGCAGGATCGAATCGTCGCTGGACGTCACGACCGAGCGGGTCGTTTGGCCGTTGGCGGCAGCGGCTTGGCTGGCCAGGGTACCGACCCACACGTCGCCAGGCGACAGGTAGATCAAGAAGTCCAGACGTTCTTCAGAGCGCTCGTTGTCGTGAATCACGACCTTGGCGACCACGGATTGCGTCAGGCTCGTGTTGATAACCTTCAACTCACTTTGCCATCCCCCACCGATGAAATACGAGGGAGCGACCAGCAAATCACCCAAACCAGCGTGATTCACGGTCACAGCGTTTGCAGCACCAGCAGCGAGCATGGCGCCCATTGCTACAGCAAGAAGTTTCTTCTTCATCACAGATTTCTCCATAAAAATTAAAAAAAGCACCTGAGCAAGCCCACACTCATAGCTTTACAAGTTTACACCAGATACTTCAACAATCCGCCCCGCGTACACAATCTAGACAAGCGGACTCTATGGACTGTTGATTCGCATCCTACACAATCGCCCTGCGGTTTGCGCAGGGGGGCGTAGATAAAATGTGTTTGGTGTCACAACTAGGGCGAAGGATGTTGCACCTCTGCAACAAGCGCCAGTTGTCCTTTTCCTGTGCCCGGCACGGCAAGCCTGCGGCCTGCCCTGCTGCGGCACAGCGGGCCGGAGGCAAGACACCCGGGAACCCAGCGCACGTGGTCGCCCGGCCCTGCGATGCTGCCGCGGCCCCTCATCAGCGCGACTTCAGGACAGCGTCGAGATTGACATGCTTCCACTGTCCGTCGACTTCCAGCCAGATATCGGAGGTGCGGAAGGTGGTCTCTGGCTTCTTGCCGGTCGGATCGACCATCGTGAGCTCCACTTGAACGCTGGCATTCTTGCCTTCCTGGGCCACATCATGCACCTTGAAGGATTTCAGGGTCCAGGCTTTTGCATGGTACTCCGCATAGAACTTGGCATCCGTCCGGCTGGGGTCGATCCCATGCTCCAGATCGTAGCGCACGGCCCAGTTGCGGTCCACATGGGCTTGCCAATAGCGTTTGAAGTTGGTAAGCACACCGATCTGCACCATCTTCGACTCCAGGGCTGCCGACTCGAACACGATGTTCAGCGGCTTGGAGGCCGCCTGGGCTGCCCCCGCACCGGCAGCGGGCTGCTGGGTGGCGCAGCCGGCAAGCCATGGAACCGCCGCGACCATGGCGGCGGCAAGCGTGATCTTTCGTGCAATGTTCTTCATAGGTCTAGCGAGATAGTGTGGATCTTCAACGCATCACCGGGAGGTGACGCGCACGGGATGACTGCTCTTGCAACATGTGAAAGAGCACCAATGGGATATGGGCTACCTGGCGATAGTTCAAGTCAATGATGGTACCCGCACCATTTCGGCGCAACGCGTCACCGGCCAGCAGCACGCAAGGCGCGAGGACGGAAAACGAACAATCGGCCTGAGGCACCGGCGCGCTCAGGCAGCGCGCGGGCGGCATCACGTCATCGCGTCCCAGGACGGCAACGTAGTCGGCCATGATGGCCTGGGTATCGGGCCGTGCCTTGGCCAGCGTGAACATTTCCTGCAAGGCGTTGAAGGCAAGCGTGGTGCCTTCCTGCAGCACCAGCCGGTACTGCCCGCGCCAGGCATACGCGTCGGCAGTCTCTGGCCGGGGGACGATGGTCAGCCGTGAGTCCAGCCGGGCAAAGTCCTCCATGGCCCTGCGCACTGCAGGGGACTGGTCGGGGTGCCCCAGCAGCAGGAGCTCCCAGCCCGTGTAGGTCTGGCGCACCAGCGAAAAGAAGGTGGCGGTGAGGGCTGCCACATCGAATGGCTGCACGACTGCGGAGACGAAGGGCGCGGCCACCGGCTGGGATGGGGTCGCTTGCATGCCCAGCGCCGTGCCTGCGCCAGACAACGAGCGCCAGCCGTCCCTCATGGAGCGCCACAGGCCTGGCGGCACCACGGCGCGCACCATGTTCTTCGCGTGGAACAGGGCATGCGCTCGCCGCCCCGCTCCCAGGGGGGCGTCTTCGCCCGCATCGGCGAGGAGCCGGTAGTACTGCGCCAGGTAACGTGCCTGGTCGTTGGCGAGCAACTGCTGTTCACGCACCATGCCCAGTTCCGCGCGAAGATGCTCGATGTCCATGCGCGCGGCAGCCAGCTTGCGATCCAGGTCGGTGGCCACGACAGATGTTGCGCCCGCAAGCGCAGGTTCCGACGCACAAGACAGCGTCTTGGGGGGGTTGACTGCACGGATGGACACCCCCGCAGCCAGCGTACGCAGATGGTGCTGCGGCAGCGCAGCGAGCGCATCCATGATGGCGGCATCCTGCGGCTGTGCCGCCCCCGTGCCGGAGCGCTGCAAAGCATCCACCACCTCGCCCAGCGGCGTGGCACGCAGCAGCGCGGCGGCATCGGCAGGCAGACGGTCCAGGTAGACACCCAGGAACCAGCTCAGCGACCAGCGCGGATGCTGGTGGGGCTCCACGCCGCTCCAACGCAGGTCGAACTCGCGGAACCACTCGCGCAGGCCGGTCTCGGTGGCGTTGTAGAAATGGTGGGGGTAACCGTGCTCCGGCTGGAGGAAGGCGGTGTCGATCTTGACCACCCCACCCGGCTTGAGCACGCGGCGGATCTCCTCCACCGCCGCCTGCGGGTACTGCAGGTGTTCGAACACCGCCTGGCTGATCACCGCACCAAAGCTGTTGTCCCGGAAGGGCAGCCGGTCGGCGGAGCCGACCACGTCCGTCATGGGGTAGCGGAAGATGTCGATCTGCACCACGTTGTCCCAGCGTTGCAGTTTGCCGCCAGCGCCCAGGTCCAGCACCCATTCGCCCCGGTGCTCCTCGATGATCTTGAGCGATTCCTGGCTGTAGGGGTGGCGCGACACCGGATCGTCCACCGACGCCTCGCCCGTGCCCGCTTCCTCGATGGTTTCCGGCAACAGCACGGGCACCCCATTGCGCAGGGGATAGGCCGTGCCGCAGCCACCGCACACCACCTGGCTCGGGTGCTGGTTCAGCCTGGCGCCACAACGCGGGCAGGCCAGCAGCGGCAAAAGAGAGTCAAGTCGGCTCATACGATGGTTCAAGGAAGAAAGCGGTCAAGGAGCAAGGACGGCGGCGTGCGCCGTCAGGAAACCCGGGGGGGCCAGGCCAGCGAGAAGTCTTCGGCGTCGATGGTCAGGTTGGGGTTGTAGCAGGGGTCATTGGCCAGTAAGACAGGCCAGCGGGTCTGCAGGATCTTCACTTCCGAATTGAAGCGCTTTTGCTTTTCGGGCGTGTCTTCGTAGCCGCGCGAGACGGACTCGTGGTGGATCAGCTCGGCATAGGGCGTCCAGTGGTTGCGGTAACCCGCCTCGCGCACGCGCAGGCAGAAGTCCACATCGTTGAAAGCCACGGCCAGGCTCTCGTCCAGGCCACTGACCTCTTCGTAGATGGACTTGCGCAGCAGCAGGCAGGCGGCCGTCACGGCCACGAAGTCCTGCGCCAGCACGGCGCGGCCCATGTAGCCGTGCTGGCCGCGCGCCAGCAGCTTGTGCGCATGGCCGGCCACTCCGCAGACCAGCACCACGCCGGCGTGCTGGATGCGGCCATCGGGGTACCACAGCCGGGCGCCCACGCAGCCCACGCCCGGCTCCAGGGCCGGCCCGACCATCTCATCGAGCCACTCGGGGTGGGTGGCCTCGATGTCGTTGTTCATGAGCAGCACGAACTCGCCGCGCGTGGCCTCGTGCACCGCCCGGTTGTTGATGGCCGAGAAGTTGAACGGGCCGTCGTCGCGCAGCACCCTTATCTGCCCCGACGCCGTGCGCTCGGCCAGCAGCTGCAGCGAAGCCGCTTCGTCGCTGCCGTTGTCCATGACGATGATTTCGTAGTTCGGATAGCGGGTCTGCACCAGGCTGTCCAGGCACTGGCGCAGGATCTTCTCGCCATTGCGGGTGGGTATGACGATGCTGACCAGCGGCGGATGGGCCGGAATGCCCCAGCGCACGCGGTACATGCCGGAAGCCTCGGGCGCCTCCAGCACTTCGCCCTGCAGGCCGCGGCGCTGCAGGTGCTCCTGCAGGGCGCGCCGCCCGGCCTCGAAGGCATAGCTCTTGTTGCCATGTCCCGAGGCTGTGCTGCCGGTTGCCGTGCGCCAGTGGTAGAGGATCTGCGGCACATGGAGCACGGCCTGCGGCGCCACGCTGTCGATGGCACGCAGCGCCAGATCGTAGTCCTGCGCGCCCTCGAAGCCCACGCGCGGGCCGCCGAGCTGGCGCATGAAGTCCGCGTCATAGACCGCGAAGTGGCACATATAGTTGTGCGAGCGCAGCAGGCCCAGGTTGAAGTCGGGCTTGAAATAGGGATCGAAGCGCCGGCCGGTCTGGTCGATCTTGTCCTCGTCGGAGTACAGCACCTTGCCCTGCGGGTTGCGCGCAAAGGCCTGCATGGCGCGCAGCAGCGCATGCGGCGTGAGCTCGTCGTCGTGGTCGAGCAGGGCGATGTACTGGCCCTTGGCCAGGGCGATGGCCGTGTTGGTGGCCACCGAGATGTGCTGGTTCTGCGCGTGGAAGGCCAGGCGGATGCGGGAGTCCTGGGCAGCCGCAGCCTCCAGCAGTTCGCGCGTGCCGGCCTTGGTCGAGGCATCGTCGCAGATGCACAGCTCCCAATGCGGGTAGACCTGGTTCTTCACCGAGGCAATGGCGCGACCCACGTCCTGCGGATCGGGGTTGTAGACCGGCATGATGATGGAGACCAGGGCCTTGCGCGGCAGTTCGGCCACTTCGGCCACCAGCCGCGAAAGCCTGACCGGGTCCATGGTGTCGTATTTCGCCACCCAGTCGGCATAGCTGCGTGGTGCGGCACCGGGCACGGCGTCCGGCACAGGCGCTCCGGTATCCAGGGCTTCCAATTCATGGCCAGAGCCATGCAGCATGCGCCGCAGACGCTGGCGCACGCCCTGCACACCCTGGGTGCGCAGCACCGAAACCGTGCGCTTGACGAGGTGCGACAGGCCCACACCCCGGCCGCGGGCGACCGAATAGGCCGCCACGACGCTCCTGGCGTAGCGCGGCAACCGGACCACCAGGCGCAGCGGCCGGGTGACCTTCCATGAGCGCGAGCCCGTCACCAGGCGCAACTGGTGTTGCGTGGCGTCCAGCATGGTCTGCAGGTTGTGGGCATGGTTGCGCGCCAGCGCGATCTCGGCACCCAGCGCGGTGGCAGAAGCCTCCAGGGAGCCGATGTGCGCCTGGGCGTCGGTGTACAGGTCCAGCACGTTCGCGCCGTGCTGGTTGGCCAGATCCCGCTCACGCATCACAGCATGGAGTTCCGCGATGGTGGCGTCGCGCTCTTCCTGCACCAGGTCGCGTGCGGCGCAGGCCAGCTCGTGCGCTTCGCCCAGGTGGTGCGCGTCCTGGCGGGCCTTGTCGGCCGCCTGCTGCGCGTCCAGCGCACGCTGCTGCTGGTCCACCAGCTCCTGGGTCAGGCGCTGCCGCTCGTCGGCCAGGCGCGTGACATCCTTCGCCCGCTCGGTCAGTTGGGACAGCAGGCTGCGCCGCGACAGCGAGCGCGTCACCAGTTCCTCGAACGTCTGTTTCGATTGCAGCACCTGCCATTTGGCATAGAGCTGCGCCGTGGCATCGGCCGCGCGCTGGCGGTCGGCCTGCACGCCCTCCCCGGCTCCGGCGTGGATGCGGTAGGCAGCCGAGACACCGGGCACGAACTGGAACGGCGTGCGGCCTTCCAACTGCAGCCAGAAGTCCCAGTCCTCGTACAGATCGAAGCGCTCGTCGAAGGCGGCGCCGCCGGCCTGCACCAGGCTGCGGTGGAACAGCACCGCGTGGATGGGCATGAAGTTGCCATAGCGCAGCTCGCCCGAGGCGTAGGGGAACTGGAAGATCTCGCCCACGGGCTCGCTCTTCGCGTCAACGCATTCCACCGCCGTGTGCACTGCCTTGACCGTGGTGCTCTGGCGCACGGCCAGTACCAGCTTGGCGATGTGGTCCGGGTAAAACCAATCGTCGTCGTCCAGGAAGATGAGGTAGTCGCCCGTGGCCGCCGCCATGCCGGCGTTGGCCGCAAGCGCGCGGTTGAGCTTCTTGCCCTGGGAGACCAGGGTGGCCGGCACGGGGCCATCGGCCCACTGCGTACCCGGCAGGCCGTCGCCAGCGGCGTCCACCAGCACGATGTTCAGGTGCGGGTAGGTCTGCAGCGCCACGGATCCGAGGGCTTTGGCCAGCGTGGGGCGGCCCATGGTGCGCACGATGACCGACACCAGCGGCACGTCCTGCGGCAGCACGGCCACGCCGCGGCCCAGCAGGCGCTGCTTTTCGCCCTCGATCAGCAAGGGGCCGCCAGCGCGCAAATCGGCCGAGGTGTAGCTCTCGAAGGCCTCGGCATATTCCGCAGCGGGGAACAACGTGAGCGCGCGAAAGCGGTTGAGCGCGGAGATGAAGCTCGCGTAAGGCAGCTTCTTCTCCTGGCTGGCAAAGACCTGCATGGCCTGCTGCTTGAGCGCCCAGATGGGGGTGATGTCCAGCAACCGGTTGGGCCGCAGCGGCGCGCTCACCTCGTACAGGTGCAGGCCCACGCCCTCCAGGCGGCGCACGGCCTCGATGGCGCACAGCGCCGCGGCGCGGTGGTCGGGGTGCAGTTCCCAGGGTGACGGGGCATACACCACGTCGGCACCGGTATCGCCAATCGCCTGGATGATCCTGTGCACCAGCGCTTCGCCATAGGTGATTTCGCGGTCCGGCAGGCCCCAGCACAGGGGGGGCGGCAGGCCCAGCACGCGGGCTGCCTCGGCACTTTCGGACAGACGGGTGTCCGCATACCCCTGGCCGGCGCCCTCTTCGCCATGCCCACCGGCAGTGAGCAGGACGACGTGCACGGAGTGCCCCGCCTGCACATGCCCGGCGATGGCTCCACCGCAACCGAAGACCTCGTCATCGGGATGGGGCGCCAGTACGAGCACGCCCCCCGGGGCGGGAGGCACGGGTGAGGCGTGGTAGGGAATGATCTCAGCCTCGCTAGGGTGCATGTTGTGCATTCAGATCAGGAAAGGAACGTGGGGACGGTCTGTGGCGCATGGAAACAACCGGCGTGCATCCGCAAAAAAGGCGCAGGCACGGCA
Source organism: Acidovorax sp. (assembly GCF_034519795.1). GTDB lineage: Bacteria > Pseudomonadota > Gammaproteobacteria > Burkholderiales > Burkholderiaceae_C > Acidovorax. The sequence goes on along the minus strand of NZ_JAXHOB010000016.1, from coordinate 14,642 downwards.
AGGGCCGGGCCCTCGCTGGCGGCAGCCACACCTTTGATGAAGGCCGGGCCATCGCCAACGAAAAGGACCGCCGTGGATGCCAGGGCAAAGACCAGGTCTGTGGGATTTTTCGCGTGAAGCCCGCCGCGGCGGCCCTCAGAGCGGGTCTGCAATTCTATATTCTGTCGTATGCAGCCACGATCATGCGCTTACCCGCGCAATGGCAACGGATTTTTGCACCGTACCGCTCTTTCTCATCCGAAATATTGCGCATTGGTGCGACACGGATCACACCCGGCGGTGTCTCTTTCAGCGCCCGGCCTTATTCAGCGGGACGTCGCAACAGCCCGTGCACCGCGCCCCGGGCTGCCGCGAGCAGGCGCCCCAGCCGCTGGTCGGGCAGCAGCGGCTGCAGCAGAAGCTTGCGCGCCAGTGGGGCCAGCAAGCTGCGGCGCCAGCCTCTGGGCACGCTGCGCGAACGCAACAGCCAGAGCGTGTTGCGGACCTGGAAGTAGATGCGCTGCGGGGTATGTGCCAGCACCTGGCGCCCCAGCACGGTGACACCCGCCTTGCCGATGGTGTGCTGCAGCACCACCGCCCCGGTTTGCTGCACCGACCGACCCAGGTGGCGGGCACGCCAGCACCACTCGGTATCGACCAGGTCCACGAACCAGCCCCCCCTGAACGGCCCCACGGCAGACAGGGCTGCCGCCGGGTACAGGCAACCGGAGGTGATGACGTGGTCCACCGCCACGGTCTGCTGCACGGACCAGGGGTCGGCAGACACCACCAGGCGCAGGCGCGGATCCACGCGCCGGACAGGCAATGGCCTTCCCGTGGCTTCGTCCCGGATGGCGGGCCCGAGCGCGGCCCAGCCGCTGGCGGCGTCCCCCGCGCGCAACCAGACATCCAGCAGGCCGGCCACGTAGCCAGCAGGAGGCAGAGAATCCTGGTCGAAGGTCAGCAGAAAATCGTAGGCGCCGTCCAGCGCCCGCTGGCGTGCCAGGTTGAGCGCGGCGCCCACCCCCAGGTTGCTGGGCGCCCGGTGCCACTGCACGGCGGCCATGTCGGACCAGGGCGCCGCGTTCGGATCAATGGACTGGCCGTTGTCGATCACCAGCACATCCGCAACCTCCGGCCGCAGGCGGGTCACCAGGGCCGGCAAGCGATGGACATCCGGGTGGTAGGCCACCACGCAGGCCAGGACGCGCGGCGTCATGGAGCAGCCGCCCCGCAGCACAGTGCCTCGTAGGCGTCGGCAATCGCCTCCCAACGGTAGCGCCCCGCCAGCGCCGGCTCCGGCAGCCACGCTTGCTCCTGCGGAACCTGCAGTTGCCGCGTGAGCACGGGCACGTCGGAAAAGTAGCCCCCCTGGTTGTCCAGCGTATGGCGATTGAAGCTGCAATCAAAAGCCAGCAGCGGCCTTTGGTACGGCAGCATCTCGACCAGCGAGGGATTGGTGCCCCCCACGCTGTGCCCGTGCAGATAGATATGGCAACCGGCGCGCAGGGCCGCCAGTGCCTCGGGCTCGAACAGGGAATCGATGAAGCGCACCCGCGGCTCGCCCTGGTAGCGCGCCAGCAACTCGCGCCCGAGCGGCGTGGCGCTGAAGTTTCCGACCAGCACATACAGGGGCTGGGGCGATGCCAGGAAGGCCTGGAGCATCTCGGCAATGTGGTTCTCGGGCTCGATGCGTGCCACCGTCAGCAGGTAGCCGCCAGGCGCCAGCCCAAAACGCTCTTTGAGCAAGGCATGCGCGTGCCCTGGCGGCAACTGCAGCACATGGTCGCAGCCATAGGCGATGACGGTGCTGGCGCGGCCATAGCGGGCCTGCACCATGTCGGCAATACCCTGGTTGTCGCTGACCACCGCGTGCGCATGGCGCACGGCCAGGGCCTCGCTGCGCTCGAGGAACCAGCGTTTGAACCCGGTCCATTTGTCGCGCCGGGTCTCCAGCCCGTCCACATTCACGATGATGCGCCGCGGGCCAGCCATGCGGCGCAGCAGAGGCAGGAAGATGCCGCCCGACACGCCCATCACCAGCATGGCATCCACCTTGCGCCAGCACACCAGGAAGTTGAGCAGGTCATAGGGCACCGACCACAGGCCATTGGCACGCAGCGGCAGGTAGCGGTGCGCCAGGCGCTCGCCATCCACCGCCAATGCGGTGCGGCCCACCGAGGAGCCGAAGACCAGGGTGGCATGCCCCCGGCGCGCCAGCCGGGGGGCGAGCTGCTCGACGCAGGTCTCGAACCCGCCATAGCGTGCCGGCAGGCCATCGGTGCCGATGACCGCGATGCGCAGCGGGCTCTGAGAAGAATCCGTCATGGCCGGGCGCCTTGGCGTGCAGGGCGCAGCGCCTGCAGCACGAGAAACAGCCCCATGGCCCGGCGCCGCAGCGTGGGACCCGACACCAGCGCGTGCCAGGCCAGGTGCAGCGCCACCCGCAACTGGTTTCGCCCGGCCCACGGCTGCGCAAGCCAGCCGGGCAACTGGGCCGCCGGGGATGCCGCTGGCAGCACGCCGCCCGACTGCGCCCGCGCCCAGGCCATGGCCTGCTCCAGCACCTGTGCGGCCAGCTGCATGCCGCGTTGCAGTTGCGCGCCCAGCGAACGCTGGCGCGATGCACCCAGCAGGTTGGCGCCATGCTGGCGGTACAGCGACAGGCACTGCGGCACCCAGGCCAGGCGCTGCATGCGCTGCGCCACCAGGGCCACCGCCCAGTCGTGCATCACATAGGCCGATGGTTCAGGCAGGCGGGCCACGCTGGCCAGCATGTCGCCCGAGAGCACCAGCGTATGCCCGATCACCGGGTTGACCAGCAACAGGCGCCGGGGATCGATGTCACGGGGCACGGCATAGGGGTTGCCGGTGTAGAAAGTGGGCTGCAGCGGCGCAAGCGCCTCGTCCACCACCTGCACGTCATGGAACAGCGCCCAGGGCAGCGGCAGCCCGGCGGCGGCCTCCAGCATCGCCGCCACCTTGCCGGGCAACCATACATCGTCCTGGTCCGCCAGGAAAATGCAATCGCCTGCGCCCACCTGGGGGGCGAGTTGCGCCATGGCGTTGAAAAAAGACAGTGCGGGGCCGGGGGCGTTGTCGATCCAGTGCAGCGCCAGCGGCGCGCCACCGGATTCCTGCGCCAGCTGCGCCAGCACTTCGCGCGTGCCGTCCTGCGACGCATGGTCAAAGACGTGGATCACGTCCACGGCGCGGGATTGGGCGCGGATCGAGGCAATCTGCTGTGCAATGAAGCGTGCCCCGTTGTGGCTGCACAGGAGCACATGCAGGGTCATGCCGGACTTTTCAGGTGCGCCACAGGCCGCCGTCAGCGGGCGGCAGCAGCGAAGACTTCCGCGTTCTCCAGGGTCAGGCCCTGTTGGTCCTTGGCCGACAGCAAGGGGTTGGCGCCGATGTCGGGCCACTCGATGCCGATGGAGGGGTCGTTCCAGATGATGCAGCGCTCATGCGCCGGCGCGTAGTAGTCGGTGGTCTTGTACAGGAACTCCGCCGTCTCGCTGAGCACCAGGAAGCCATGCGCAAAGCCCGGCGGCACCCACAGCTGACGGTGGTTGTCTTCGCTCAGTTCCTCGCCGACCCACTGGCCGAAGGTGGGCGAGCCCTTGCGGATGTCCACCGCCACGTCGAACACGGCACCGCGCACCACGCGCACCAGCTTGCCCTGGGGCTGCTGGACCTGGTAGTGCAGGCCGCGCAGCACGCCGCGGGCGCTGCGACTGTGGTTGTCCTGCACGAAATCGTGGTCGGTACCGGTGGCCTCGTTGAAGGCACGCTGGTTGAAGCTCTCGAAGAAGAAGCCGCGCGCATCGCCGAACTTCTTGGGTTCGATCAGCACGACATCGGGAATGGCCAGGCGGGTTGCTTGCATGGAGTGAATTTCAGGAAATCAGTAGATCTTTTCTTTGAGCACACGCATCAGGTACTGGCCGTACCCGTTCTTGGTCAGCGGCTGGGCCAGCCGCTCCAGTTGCGCGCTGTCGATCCACTGGCTGCGCCAGGAAATCTCTTCAGGGCACGCAATTTTGAGGCCCTGGCGGTGCTCCAGCGTGGCGATGAACTGTCCGGCTTCGAGCAGGCTCTCGTGCGTGCCGGTATCGAGCCAGGCATAGCCCCGGCCCATGATCTCCACATTCAACTGGCCGCGCTCCAGGTACAGGCGGTTCAGGTCGGTGATCTCGTACTCGCCGCGGGCCGAGGGCTTGAGGCCCTTGGCCAGCTCCACCACCTGGTTGTCGTAGAAGTACAGGCCCGTTACCGCATAGCTCGACTTGGGGACCTTGGGCTTTTCTTCGAGCGACAGCACCTTGCCGTGGGCATCGAACTCGGCCACGCCATAGCGCTCGGGGTCATGCACATGGTAGGCGAACACGGTGGCACCATCGGTGCGCTCGGCCGCACTGCCCAGCAGCTCGTGGAAGTCGTGGCCGTGGAAGATGTTGTCGCCCAGCACCAGGGCACTGGGGGAACCACCAAGAAAGGACTCGCCGATCACGAACGCCTGCGCCAGGCCATCCGGGCTCGCCTGCACCGCGTACTGCAGGTTGATGCCCCACTGGCTGCCATCGCCGAGCAATTGCTCGAAGCGCGGCGTGTCCTGCGGGGTGCTGATCACCAGGATGTCGCGGATGCCCGCGAGCATCAAGGTGCTCAGCGGGTAATAGATCATGGGTTTGTCGTACACCGGCAGCAATTGCTTGCTGATGGCCAGGGTGGCCGGGTGCAGCCGGGTTCCGGAGCCTCCGGCGAGGATGATGCCTTTGCGTGCCGTCATGGATGGTGGTTCTCAGAGAATCTCGGTGAGCATGCGCGCCACGCCGGTCTGCCAATGGGGCAGGGTCAGGCCAAAGGTGCTGCGCAGCTTGGTGGTGTCCAGGCGCGAGTTGTGGGGGCGCACGGCGGGCGTGGGAAAGGCGCTGGTCGGCACGGGAGCCACTTCCTTGGCGATGATCTTCTCGGCCACGGGGTGCTTCGCAGCCACCGCCAGCACGTACTTCGCGTACTCGTTCCAGTTGGTTTCGCCGGCCGCCACCAGGTGGTACAGGCCCGCATCTTCGGGGCGCTGCTGCAGGTGGCGGATGGCATGGGCGGTCACGTCGGCCAGCAGGTCGGCGCCGGTCGGGGCGCCCCACTGGTCGTCGATCACGGTCAGGCGCTCGCGCTCCTGGGCCAGGCGCAGCATAGTCTTGGCGAAATTGCCGCCTCGCGCGGCATAGACCCAGCTGGTGCGCAGGATCAGGTGCCTGGCACCGGACTGGGCAATGAGCTGCTCGCCTTCGAGCTTGGTACGGCCGTAAACGCTCAGCGGCGCGGGCGCATCGGTCTCCACCCAGGGGCGGCTGCCGCTGCCATCGAACACATAGTCGGTGCTGTAATGCACCAGCCAGGCGCCGAGCTTCGCCGCCTCCAGCGCGATGGCGCCGGGCGTGGTGGCGTTGAGGGTGCGCGCGAAGTCGACCTCGCTCTCGGCCTTGTCCACCGCGGTGTGGGCGGCGGCATTGACGATGACGTCGGGGCGCAGAGAGCGCACGGTTTCGGCCACGCCGGCCGGGTTGGCGAAGTCACCGCAGTGCTCGGTGCTGTCGAAATCCAGCGCCGTCACGGTGCCGAGCACCGACAGGCTGCGCTGCAGCTCCCAGCCGACCTGGCCACCCTTTCCGAAGAGCAGGATGTTCATGCGCTGGCGTCCGCCACGGCAGCGGGCTCCTGCGCGTACTGGGTCTGCACCCAGTCGCGGTAGGCACCGGTCTGCACGCTGGCCACCCAGTCGGCATGGTCCAGGTACCACTGCACCGTCTTGCGGATGCCGGTGTCGAAGGTCTCGGCAGGCTTCCAGCCCAGCTCTCGCTCGATCTTGCGCGCGTCGATGGCGTAGCGGCGGTCGTGGCCCGGGCGGTCCTTCACGTAGGTGATCTGGGTGCGGTAGCTCTGGCCGTCGGCACGTGGGCGCAGCTCGTCGAGCAGGCTGCAGACCATGTTCACGATCTCGATGTTGGGCTTTTCGTTCCAGCCGCCCACGTTGTAGGTCTCGCCGGCAGTGCCGGCTTCCAGCACGCGGCGGATGGCGCTGCAGTGGTCCTTCACGTAGAGCCAGTCGCGCACCTGCATGCCGTCGCCATACACGGGCAGGCTCTTGCCGGCCAGGGCGTTGACGATCATCAGCGGAATCAGCTTCTCGGGGAAGTGGTAGGGCCCGTAGTTGTTGCTGCAGTTGGTGGTGAGCACCGGCAGGCCGTAGGTGTGGTGCCAGGCGCGCACCAGGTGGTCGCTGGCCGCCTTGCTGGCGCTGTAGGGGCTGTTGGGCTCGAAGCCGCGCGTCTCGGCAAAGGCCGGGTCGGTGGGTGCCAGCGATCCATACACCTCGTCGGTGGAGACGTGGAGGAAGCGGAAGGCTTCGCGTTCATCGTCGGGCAGCGCGCTCCAGTAGGCACGCACGGCCTCCAGCAGGCGGAACGAGCCGACGATGTTGGTCTGGATGAAATCCTCGGGCCCGTGGATGGAGCGGTCCACATGCGATTCGGCCGCGAAGTTGACCACGGCACGCGGCTTGTGCTCGGCCAGCAGTCGCGCGATCAGGGCGGAATCGCCGATATCGCCCTGCACGAAGACATGGCGGGCATCGCCCTGCACGGAGTCCAGGTTGTGCAGATTGCCCGCGTAGGTGAGCTTGTCGAGGTTGACGACGGGTTCGCTGGAGGCAGCAAGCCAGTCAAGAACGAAGTTGGCGCCGATGAAACCCGCGCCGCCGGTAACCAGAATCATAGGGTGGGCTGTGTGAAATGCCTGCTCGGCAGAACCCGCGATTATCCCACCCTGCCCGGTTACCCGGTAACAGAGTTCAACACGGGCCCACCGGGGCGGATTGAAAGGCCATCAGAAATGGATGCCGCGCATCATCTGCTGCAGCGCCACCGCCTCGGCCGACAGCTGCGGCTTGGCGTCCTTGCTGCCCTTGGCGGCGGTGGAATCCGGGAACATGCGAAAGCTGGTGTTCATGGTGATCTGCGCCACGCGCGGCACCAGAGCATGCAGCAGCTGGCCGGTGATGCCCAGGCGGGTCGCGATGCGCACCGGCTTGAAGATACAGGCCTGGGCGATCATGTCCGCCGCCTCCTCGGGGCTCAGCGTGGGCACGTTGTTGTAAATCTTGGTGGGCGCGATCATGGGCGTGCGCACCAGCGGCATGTTGATGGTGGTGAAGGTGATGCCCTGGTCAGCGAACTCGCTCGATGCGCAGCGCGTCCAGGCGTCCAGGGCCGCCTTGCTGGCCACGTACGCCGAAAAGCGCGGCGCATTCGTCAGCACGCCGATGGAGCTGATGTTGACCACATGGCCCTTGCGCTTGGCCACCATGCCAGGCAAAAAGCCCATGGTCACGCGCAGGCAGCCGAAGTAATTGAGCTGCATGGTGCGCTCGTAGTCGTGGAAGCGGTCGTAGCTCGACTCGATGGCGCGGCGGATGGAGCGGCCCGCGTTGTTGATCAGGAAGTCCACGCCGCCATGCTTGTCGATCAGCAACTGCACGAAGCGGTCGCAATCGGCCATGTCGGCGATGTCGGCGGCATAGGCGATGAACTCGTAGCCCTTGGCGCGGGCTTCGGCGCAGGCCTCGTCGAGCTTGTCCTGGTCGCGCCCGCAGATGACGGTGGTGGCGCCCGCCTCGGCAAACTTGTGCGCCGCCGCCAGGCCGATGCCCGAGGAGCCCCCCGTCACCAGCACCACCTTGCCGGCCACCGTGCCCTTGAGGCTGCGGTCGATGAACAGCTCTGGGTCGAGGTTGCGCTCCCAGTAATCCCACAGGCGCCAGGCGTAGTCCTTGAGGTTGGGGCAGGTCACGCCCGAGCCCTTGAGCGCCGCCAGGGTCTCGCGGCAGTCGAAGCGCGTGGGGTAGTTCACGAAGGTCAGCATGTCCTCGGGCAGGCCCAGGTCCTTCATCACGGCATTGCGCACGCGGCGCACCGGCGCCATGGCCATCAGGCTCTTCTTGATGCCCTTGGGGATGAAGCCCAGCAGCGCGGCGTTGATGAACAGGTTCATGCGCGGCGCATGCGCGGCGCGGCTGAAGATGTCCAGCACGTCACCCACGCGGTAGCCGACCGGATCCACCAGATGGAAGCATTTCTTGGCAATGGACTGCTGGTGGCTGATGACGTTGAGCGCATTGACCACGAAGTCCACCGGCACGATGTTCACGCGCCCGCCCTCCAGGCCCACGGTGGGCATCCAGGGCGGCAGCAACTGGCGCAGGCGCTGGATGAGCTTGAAGAAATAGTAGGGGCCGTCGATCTTGTCCATCTCGCCGGTCGTGCTGTCGCCCACCACCATGGCCGGGCGGTACACCGTCCAGGGCACCTTGCAGTCCTGGCGCACGATCTTCTCGCTCTCGTGCTTGGTCTGGAAGTACGGGTGGTCCAGGCCCTCGGCCTCCTCGAACATGTCCTCGCGGAACACGCCCTCGTACAGGCCTGCGGCCGCGATGGACGAGACATGGTGGAAATGCCCGGCGTCGATCGCCTTGGCAAGATCGACCGTGTTGCGCGTGCCCTCGATGTTCACGGCCACCTGGGTCTCTTCGTCGGCACCGAGGTCGTAGACCGCTGCCAGGTGGTAGAAATGGTCGATCTGCCCCTTGAGCTTTTTCACATCCTCGGAGGCCACGCCAAGCTTCCTGGCCGTGAGGTCGCCGAACACCGGCACGGCCCGGGCGGCCGACACGCCCCAGTAGCTGCGCAGGTCGGCCACCTTGTCCGCGCTCCCCTGCCGGATCAGGAAATGCACCACGGCCCCCTTGCGCTCCAGCAGCTTCTTCACGAGCCGCTTGCCAATGAACCCCGTCGCTCCCGTCACGAAATACTGCATGGAAAAACTCCTGTGAGATCTGTTCATTCTTGCGCAAGCGCATGGCCGGCGGCTTCAGCACAAACCCGCGCAGCCCGGCCCCCACTCCCTAGACGCTGCGCTCTACGTTTTTAGGAGCGCGCGCCTACACCTGGCCTGCCGCGCGGCGTACAGTTCGGCCATGCGCCAAAGCCACCCGGCACTGGCAACCCCCAACACCCACCCGCATACCGGAGGCCCCATGGTCAAGAAACTGCAGAAACTCAGCGCCGACAACAAGAAGAGCAATGCCCAACTGTCGAGCACCGTCAAGGACTCGGCCCAGCAGATCTGGCTGGCGGGCCTGGGTGCCTTCTCCAAGGCCCAGGAAGAAGGCGGCAAGGTGTTCGAGTCCCTGGTCAAGGAAGGCCTGTCCATTCAGCGCAAGACCCAGGCCGTGGCCGAAGAGAAGATCTCCGAAGCGACGAGCCGCGTGACCACCATGGCCAGCGACATCGGCTCCAAGGCCCAGGGCCAGTGGGACAAGCTCGAGAACATCTTCGAAGACCGCGTGGCCAAGGCCCTGTCCAAGCTCGGCGTGCCCTCGGCGCGTGACCTGGAAGCCCTGACCGCCCGCGTGGACGCCCTGACCAAGGGCACGGGCAAGGCGGCTTCGGCCAAGGCACCTGCCAAGGCCGCCGTGAAGGCAGCAGCCCCCGCGAAGAAGGCCGCCGCCAAGAAGGCAGCCGCTCCCCGCAAGGCCGCCGCCAAGCCTGCAGCCAAGGCCGCTCCCGCCAAGAAGGCTGCAGCCCCCGCCAAGAAGGCCAGCGCCAAGGCCGCTGCTTCCGCCTCGGCACCCGCCGCTTCCAACTAACCTCCTGCCAGCGGGCCCGCCCGCTGCGGCAAGCGGCTGACACGCCTTGTGCGTGCCAGCCGCTTTTGCGTTGTGGCAGGCTTCGAACCATCGGCCGCGCGCTCTGCGCGGGTGGCCGATGCCGGAACGTCAACGCGTTCCAGGGACATGCCAGCATTGGTGCGGTGCAGCATCTGTGGCTCGGTTAGAGTAGGCCCCAGAGACATACCAACACCGATCCCAATCGACGCGAAGAGGGCCTGCACACATGGTGAAGAAAGCGCCGCGACGCACCGCAGAACGCATTCTGGAAGTCACGCTGGACCTGTTCAACCGGTTCGGCGAACCCAACGTCTCCACCACCCTGATCTCGGCCGAGCTGCGCATCAGCCCTGGCAACCTGTACTACCACTACCCGGCCAAGGACGAGCTGATCAATGCGCTGTTCGACCGCTACGAACAGTCGCTGACCGAGCTGCTCGCTGCCGCCGATGGCGTGCGCAACGTGGAGGACGCCTGGTTCTTCATGCACACGCTGTTCGAGCTGATCTGGCAGTACCGCTTCCTGTACCGCGACCTGAACGACCTGCTGTCCAAGAACCGGCGCCTGGAGACGCATTTCCAGGCCATCCTCAAGAACAAGACCCGGGCCGTGCGCGCCATGCTGGACGGCATGGGCCGATCGGACGCACTGCACATCGACACGCGTGAGCTGGAGGCCACCGCGACGAGCATGGTGGTGGTGCTGACCTACTGGCTGAGCTTCGAGTACGTGCGCGACCCGCGCCGCGCGCTGGAGCCCGAGAGCGCCCAGGCGGCCCTGCTGCGCGGTGCCCACCACGTGCTCAACCTGCTGATGCCCTACCTGGAAAGCGGACAGCGCGCGCACCTGCTGGAACTCGTCGGCGCCTACGCCACCGCGCCGGGCTGAGCGCCTGGGCACCCTGTCCACCCCTACACCCGACCCCAAGAACCACAGGAGACACACCATGGCCAAATGGACCCCTTTTCCCCATGCGGGTGACTACAGCTTCGATGCCACGAGCGTGAAGAAGCACTGGGCGCGACTGCACAGCGGCGACGCCGAGCCCTGCCCCAAGGATGCGGCCGTGCTGCAGGCCTGGGCACTGTTCCACAGCGGTGATTTCGAAAAGGCGACGGCTGCGGGCCTGGCTGCAGGCGGCCCCGGCATCACCGTGGCCAACAAGGCCACGGCCATCTACGCCAACTACCTCGAACAGAAGGAAAAGACCCGCCTGGACCTGTTCACCCAGGTGGCCGAGCGCGCCGAAGCACAGGCCGGTGAAGAACCGAACAACCCCAACGCCTGGTACTGGCATGCCTATGCGCTGGGCCGCTACAGCCAGGGCATCAGCGTGGCCAAGGCCCTCGCCCAGGGCTTGGGCGGAAAGGTCAAGGAATCGCTCGAAAAGTCCATCGCCCTGGCGCCCAAGCACGCCGATGCCCGCATTGCGCTGGGCGCCTTCCATGCCGAGGTGATCGACAAGGTGGGCTCACTGATCGGCGGCATGACCTATGGCGCCAAGAAGGACACGGGGCTCAAGCTGTTCCAGGAAGCGCTCAAACTCAACCCCGGCTCGGCCATCGCCATGGTGGAGTACGCCAATGCGCTGGTGATGCTCGAAGGCGACAAGAAGATGAAGGAGGCGACCCAGCTCTATGAGAAGGCCGCCGCCTGCGAGTCTGCCGACGCGATGGAGCGCCTGGATGTGGAGATGGCGCGCGCCGAACTGGAAGACTGAAGCTGCCGGGCGACGCCCCGGCGCTCAGCTGGTGAAACGGCGCGAGGCGATTTCCAGCAGCCCGTCAAAGATCAGGTTGTCCACCAGCTCGAAGGGCCGGGTCATGCTTGGCGCCATCTTCCAGCCCGCGCCACCGGTCATGATGCAGGCCGGCTCCTCGCCGCAGTGCTGGATGACATGCTGCACCATGCGCTCCACGGCACCGGCGATGGCGTAGGTACCGCCGCTGGTCAGTGCATCGCTGGTGTTGGTGGGGAACATGCGCACGTCGCCTGTGGGCACGTGCAGGCCGGCGGTGCCTGTTTCGAGTGCGCGCAGCATGATGCCGTGGCCCGGCAGGATCAACCCGCCCAGAAAGCGCCCGTGCGCATCGATGCACTCCACGGTGACCGCCGTGCCCACCATCACCACCACCAGCGGCCGCGCAGGCCCCTGGGCCAGCACGTGGTGGCGCGCACCGATCATGGCCACCCAGCGGTCCGAACCCAGGCGCGAGGGGTGGTCGTAACCGTTGACCAGCCCCGCCTCCTCGCCCGAGGACACCACCCACTGAGGGCCCACGTCCCATAGTTCCATCTGCTCCTGCACGCGGCGCTTGGCGGCATCGCCCGCCACCACGCAGCCCAGCATGCGCTCGGGCGCCGGCAGGGCTGCCCAGCTGCCTTCGGCGAGCTTCTCGATATGGTCCAGGAACTCGGCGCCGTGCGCCAACAGCGCAGCCCCGGGGCGGTGGGCGTCGTACAACGCCCATTTGAGACGGGTGTTGCCGACGTCGATGGCCAAAAAAGTCATGTGGCGGATTATCCCGAGTTTTGGCCCTGTACACCGGGAGCACCCGGCAAAGGCCGCCGCGGCGCCCGTCGCAGCGGAGACAGCCTGTCAATGTGAAAAATCGTGTCGCGCGCCCGTCTTACACCAGCGTGTCGCACTTTCCCGCTACAGTGGCCCTTCCTGTTTCTGCAACCTTAGGAGATACGACATGGGTCTTTTCAGTTTCATCAAGGAAGCCGGCGAAAAGCTGTTCGGTGGCAAGGAAGCACAGGCCGCAACGGCCGCCGCTCCATCGCCGGAAGAACTCAACGCCAAGGCCGCCAAGGCCATCGAGACCTACATCGGTACGCAGAACCTGGGCGCGACCAACGTGCAGGTGGCGTTCGATGGCAGCCAGGGCAAGGTCACCGTCAAGGGCGATGCCCCCACGCAGGCGGCCAAGGAAAAAGTCACCCTGTGCTGCGGCAACGTGGCCAGCGTCACCAGTGTCGAGAACCTGATGAACGTGACCAACCCCGAGCCCGAGGCGCAATACCACGACGTGGTGCGCGGCGACACGCTCTCGGCCATCGCCAAGAAGTTCTACGGCGACGCCAACAAGTACCCCCAGATCTTCGAGGCCAACAAGCCCATGCTTACGCACCCAGACAAGATCTACCCCGGCCAGAAGCTGCGCATTCCGCCGCTCTGAGCGCACAGCGCTCCCCAACGAACAGCGGGCCATATGGCCCGCTTTTTTCATGGCGCCTTGTCTTCAGCCCTGGCGCCATGGCAGGCCGCGGTAGCGCCAGCCGCCCTTGCGCCCTCGGTGGGCCTGGCCGTCGGCGTCGCCCTCGAAGCCTTCGAGGATGTTGTAGGCCGTGATGCCCAGCTCCGTCGCACGCTTCGCCGCCGCCACGGAGCGCACGCCGCTGCGGCACAACAACACAACGCGCCCGCCTTCGGGCACGGCCAGGCGAATCTGCGCATCGAAATCGGCATTCATGGCCATGCCGGGCCACTGCTTCCAGGCCACGGGCACGGCCCCGGGCACCTGACCCACCCATTCGCGCTCGGCATCGCTGCGCACGTCGACCAGCACGGCCTGGCCGTCCTGCACCCACTGCCAGGCCAGCGCCGGTGACACGTCGCCGGCATAGCCTTCGGCCCCGCGCGGCGCTTGCAGCGCGGCGCCATCGGCGTCCTGGCGCTGGCCCGAGTGCTGGTTGGCGGGCACGGCCTCGTCCATGCGGCGCGGGCGCGGCAGGTTGAGCGAGTCCATCAGCGCGACGAATTCGGCCTCGCTGCGGCCGGCCACGCGCGCATTGCCGGCCTTTTCGGCAGCGATGCTGCTGTGGCTGCGGCCCTGGTAGTCATGGCCGGGCCAGACGGTGGTGTCATCGGGCAGTGCGAACAGCACGCCGGTGATGCTGCGGTACAGCTCGGCCGCATCGCCCGACTGGAAGTCCGTGCGGCCGCAGCCGTTGATGAGCAGGGCATCGCCCGTGAACACATGATCACGCCACCGGTAGGACATGCTGCCCGCCGTGTGGCCGGGCGTGTGCAGCGCCTCCAGCGTTTCGCCGCCGAAAGCCAGCGTGTCGCCATGCTGCAGCTGCACGACCGCCGTGCCGATGTCGCAGCCCGCCGGCACCGCCGCCTGCGCGCCCGTGTGCTCGGCCAGGCGCGCGGCGCTGGTGATGTGGTCGGCATGGGTGTGCGTCTCCAGCGTCCAGCGCAGCGTGAGCCCCAGGGACTGCAGTGCCGCCAGGTCGCGGTCGAGCTGCTCATCCACCGGGTCGATGATGGCGGCCTGGCGCGTGGCGGGGTCGTGCAGCACATAGGTGTAGGTGCTGGAGGCGGGGTCGAAGAGCTGCAGGGGAATCATGGTGGGCACGGGAGCGTTGTTTCCGCCATTTTGCCGCGCACAGCGGTACCCTGTCTGTCCGGGCTCACTCCCAGAGCGGGGCCGGTTCGTCGCGCAGGTGGTTGCGCAGGCTTGCGTAATCCGGCACCACGGTGGCCACCGTGTCCCAGAAGCGCGGGCTGTGGTCCATCACGCGCAGGTGGGCCAGCTCGTGCGCCACCACATAGTCGATGACGGCAGGCCGGTAGTGCAGCAGGCGCCAGTTCAGGCGGATGGAGCCGTCGGCCTTGGCGCTGCCCCAGCGTGTCTGCGCGCTCGACAGGCGCAGGCTGGTCCAGCGCACGCCCAGCAGCGGCGCAAAGTGCTCCAGCCGCTCGGTGAAGTGGCGCTTGGCATCGCGCATCAGCCAGGCCTGCACGGCATCGCGGATCTGCGCGGGTCCCGCGCTGTGCGGCAGGCCGATGTGCAGGCGCGAGGCCAGCGGTGCATCCGGGTCCTCGGCCGAGGCAATGGCTTTGAGCTGCCCACCACGGCCGCTGAAGCCGTGCGCAGGGTCGAGCACCACGGTGACCGGCCGGCCCAGGTAGGGCAGCAC
>NZ_JAXHOB010000009.1:0-496720 GCF_034519795.1 Acidovorax sp. | reverse complement strand
TATTGCCGGGCGTGGTTGTCGGAGCGGGCTGGCCAGGGGGGTCTGCCTTCGCCGCAGGTGTACCGCAGTGAGTTGGCGGCTGCGGCTTGGAGGGCGGTGCGGGCGTGATGGGTGTGGGCCCCAGTGCCGTTCTGTATCTGTGGTTACTGCGTGCTTTTGCCGAGGGCGGAGGCCGGGGTGTGCGCCCGGCGGCGCAGTAACTTTCTCTTGGCCGCCAAGAGAAAGTCACCAAAGAGAAGGCGGTCCCCAGTCTGCGTCCCCCGTACGCCCTGTCGGGCGAACGGGGGCAACCTGCGATGCTCGGAGCTGGGGTGGTGCCGATGAACTCGCTGCGTTCTTCGAACTCCGCTCAAACAGCATCGGCAAGCCAGATCACGAAGTGCGTGTGTCCTTCGGCACACGCACCCACCCCAGCCCCTGCGCTTCTCGGCGCAGCCAGCAGGGGTGGGGAGCGGGTACCACACGGCTGCTGCTGCGCAGCTGCGCCTGGGGTCGGGGACGCGCGCGTTGCGCGCTGCCGACAGCTGGGGCGCGATTGCCTTGGCGAGCCGAGCGCAGCGAAGGGCCATCAGGCCGAGCGAAGCAATGGCCCGTGTGGAGCCCGCTTCCACCCCCTTCTGACCGTGCCGAGAAGCGCAGGGCCTGGGGTGAGCGCGTGCCGAAGGACACGCGCCTCGTCATCTGGCTCGCCGAAGCTGTTTGACCGCAGCTGCCTCGCAGAGGCAGCGCAGGGAGTTCTTCGGCGTCACCCCAGGACCGAGCATCGCAGGCTGCCCCCTCGCCCCCGGGCGAGGGGGACACGGGCAGCGGGGTCGCCTTTCTTTGGGGTACTTTTCTTTGGCGAAGCAAAGAACAAGTACCTCGGCCGCCGGGCCAAGACCCGGCCTCCGCCCTCAGCAAATCACAGAAGCCCCAACCAACCAAACACAAAGTAGACCCCGCTCCGCAACGCAACTCAGATCAACACCACAGCAACCTCAGTAATGCGGCGGCAACTCATCCCGCAGATTGCGCGGCGCCCCACCCGCACCACCATCCGGCGCCTGCTGGCGCAGCTGGATGACCTCCTGCGTGAGCCGGTCGATCAGCTCCTGCTGGCGGTAGATGGTCAGGTTGAGCTGGTCCAGCAGGTCCTCGGTGAAGCTAGCCTTGATCTCCAGGCTCTCCAGCCGCTCGATGATGCGCTGCTGGTCTGCGCCCTGATCGGACACAGGTTCCATCACAAGGCCTGGCCCAGGCGCGCCACGCCTTCGCGGATCTTCTCCACATCGGCCGTGGCGAACGACAGGCGCAAGGTGGCGTTGTCGGGGTTGGCGCAGTAGAACGGCGTGCCGGGCACGAAGGCCACGCCCTTTTCGATGGCGCGCTTGGCCAGCACGTTGCCGTCGGCCACCTTGCCGCCCGCACCCGTGAGGCGCGCCCACACGAACAGGCCGCCCTGGGGCTGCACGAATTCGATGGCGTCGCCCAGTTCCTTGCGCAGGGCATCACCCATGGCCTGCGCGCGCTCGGCATACACCTTGCGCACCTTGGCCAGCGTGGCGGGCATGCGGCCGGCCTTGAGGTACTGGGCGGCCGTGGCCTGGGCGAAGGTACTGGTGTGCGCATCGCTGAACTGCTTGCACATGGTGGCCTTGGCCAGCAGCTCGGCCGGGGCGATCATCCAGCCCACGCGCAGGCCGGGCGAGAGCACCTTGCTCATGGAGCCGCAGTGCGCCAGCAGCTCGCGGCTGCCGGGTACGGTGGCCGAAAGGTTCAGCAGGCTCGGTGGCGGGGCTTCGCCGAAGTACAGGTCGCCGTAGGGGTCGTCTTCGACGATCAGGGTCTGGTGCTTGACGGCCATCTCCAGCACCGCCTTGCGCCGCTCCAGGCTCAACATCACGCCGCTGGGGTTGCCGAAGGTGGGGATCAGGTAGACGAATTTCGGCTTGTGCTCGGCGATGAGCTTTTCGAGCTCATCGGTCTTCACGCCGTTTTCATCGATGGGCGCGCTGATCAGCTCGGCGCCGTACAGGCGAAAGCACTGGATGGTGGCCAGGAAGGTGGGGCCTTCGACGATGACCTTGTCGCCGGGGCTGATGAGGGTCTTGCCCAGCAGGTCCAGCGCCTGCTGGCTGCCGGTGGTGACAATCAGGTTCTCGGGCGCCAGGTCCGTGGCTCCCTTGCTGGCCATGAAGGCGGCCAATTGCTCGCGCAGGGGCTGGTAGCCTTCGGTCGCACCGTACTGCAGCGCGGCACCGGGTTCGTCCGTCAGCGCCTGGTTGCTGGCCGCGCGGATGCCTTCCACGTCGAACATGGCGCTGTCGGGGAAGCCACCGGCAAAGCTGATGATGCCGGGCTTGCCCAGCAGCTTGAAGAGCTCGCGGATGGCAGAGGTTTCTACATTGTTCAGGCGGTCGGCGAATTGCATGGAGTGGGGTCCCGGTGACAGTGGCGAATCCCTCCATTGTCGCCAATTGCGGCGCAGGTTTCCTGCGGCGTAGACTGGCGCATCCCCTCCAAACGACCGAGACAAGGCACCATGCCCCTGGAAATCCGCCAACTGCCGAAGATGCGCCTGGCCTGCATGCGCCACACCGGCCCCTACGGCCCGGCCCTGGGACAGCTGTGGGAGCGCTTTGGCCAGTGGTGCGCCGAGCATCGCCTGAGCGAGCCGCGCCCCAGGTTCTATGGCATCAGCCTGGACGACCCGGCCTGCACACCCCCCGAGCAGTGCCGCTACGACGCCTGCGTGCAGGTCGGCGTGGGCCTGCGCACGGGGACCGATGCGCAGGTGCAGGATTTTGCGGGTGGGGACTACGCCTGCGCGCGCTTCGAGGGCACGGGCGCCGAGATCGGTGCGGCCTGGGCCGGCATGGGCGCGCCGGCCCAGATGCCCAAGGGCTGGGAGTTGGATGCGCGGCCGGCCGTCGAGGTCTACGAAGAGGACTTTGCGATGGACCCTGCGACCGGCGTCTTCGTATGCTGGCTGTATGTAGCAGTGCGGCGCGCACCCTGACCCCACCCCAGCCCTACCGCCGGTGGCTTCGGAACGGATGGGCCGCTGCGGGCCAAGGGAAACGCCGGGACATGCCAGCCATCACAGCGCAAGGGTTGCGCTCGCGTCCAGCGCCCAAAGCCTGACCAGCAGCGACTGGGACCGCGCCTGCCCGATGACAGGTTCTGCCAGCTCCAGAAACTTGCCTTCCAGCTCCGCGTCCGTGAGGGCCTGCTCCGGGTCGCCCTTGCGGTTGGGCTGAAAGTGCGAGAGCCGGCGGCCGTCCACCGTCTCGATGTCGATGCGCGCAGACCGCTGGCCAGGAAAGGCGGCATCGAGCACCGGATCCACCTCGACCGTTATGCGCTCCATCAGCGCGCGGGTAGCGGAGTCGTCCAGGCGGCCTGGCTCGTAGGCTGCCAGGCGAACGCTGCCATGCGACAGCGCAGTGGCCACGACGTAGCTCAGGCTGAAGCGCGCTTCGTTCGCCGTGGTGGGGCGGGTGTAGCAGGCGATGTCGAGGGCGGGACGGTAGGTCGCCACCCGCACGCTCTTGATCTGCTCGGCCTGGAGGTGGTGACGCTGCCGCAGTTCCAGTGCGCCATCGATGGCTGCAAACGTGTGGCCGCACCCGATATGGTTCTTGAAGGTCAGGCGGGTGATATGAAAGTCCCGCCCCAGCGTTGCGCCGACCTGGGACCAGTCGGGACCATTGCTCATGGCCTGGCCCAGACCGGTTTCACCGTCCAGCACATCGAGCGATCCGGTCAGGCCACGCGAGGCCAGTTGCGCGGCAAGCAAGCCGGCCTCGGCCGCCCGCCCTGCGTGCAGGGGCTTGGACATCGAGTCCATGCGAAACGCCTGCTGAAGCCCGGCAGCAAAGGTCGCGGCGGTTGCCAGCGCATGGGCGAACACAGGCCCATCCAGCCGCAGGAGCCCGCCCACCGCAGCCGCTGCACCAAAGCTGCCGACGGTGCCGGTGCTGTGCCAGAACTGGTAGTGGGGCCGCCCCATCACCACCCCGATGCGGGTGGACACCTCGTAGCCGAGCACCACACCGCGCAGAAATTCGAGGCCCGAAACGCCCAGGTCCTGCCCCGCAGCCAAGGCGGCGGCAATGGTGGCGGCGCCCGGGTGGTACATCGCATCGCGAAAACTGTCATCCACCTCGGCGGCATGCGCCGCTGTGCCGTTGATGAGTGCGGCGGTGCGCGCGGTGCTCGCACGCCCGCCCCCGAGAAAAGCGCGCCCCCGGTCAAGGTCGTCCACCAGGGTCTGCTCCAGGATCGCGACGGGCGGCGTGCTCAGCCCCGGGAACAGGGAGGCGTACCAATCGATCACGGCGCGCTTGGCGTGGTGGATCACCTCGCCGGGCAGCGGTTGCCGCTGGAACTCGGTCGCATACCGGGCAAAGATTTCTGTAGCGTGCATTTCAGGTTTCCAGACAGGGGACAATTCTCAAGCACTTCGTGCCCGCTTCGCAGCCATCAGGCCAGCACCACCACACCGTCGGCCGCGCGAACGCCCTGGCCCTGGGGCAGCACGAACACCGGGTTGATCTCGGCTTCAACCAGGCGCTCGCCGAGCTGGGCCGCCATCTGCGAAAAGGCCACGATGGCGCTGACCAGTGCATCGACGTCAGCCAGCGGCCGGCCACGAAAGCCATCCAGCAGCGGCCAGGTCTTGAGCTCCTGCGCCATGGCCAGCGCATCAGCGCGCGACAGCCCGCCGGTGGGCGGCAGCAGGCGCATGCCCGTGTCCTTGAACAGCTCGGCCGTGACGCCGCCCATGCCCAGCAAGATGGCCGTACCCAGCGCGTCACGGTGCATGCCCAGGATCAGCTCGGTGCCGCCACCGACCATCTCCTGGACGAGAAAGCGCTTGGGCAGCACACCGGCCCGGGCCTCGACTTCCGACGCCATGGCCGTGAGGCGCGCACCGATGGTCTCGGCCGTCAGGTTCACCGCCACACCGCCCACGTCGCTCTTGTGTGTGATCTCGGCCGAGAGAATCTTCAGCACCACGCGGCCACCCAGTTCACGCGCTGCGGCTTCGGCCTCTGCGGGCGAGGCGACGATGCGCTCGCCCGCACAGGGCACGCCGAAGCGTGTGAACAGCTGCTTGGCCTGGTATTCGTCCAGAGCGCCGGTCGGCAGATCTTGCACCGCCACCACCGCAGCCGGTTCGCTGGACTCGACCTGCGGTTGCAACTGCGCCACCTGGAACATGGCGCGCAGGGCCGCCGTGCAGCTCTCCGCAGCGGCGAAAGCGGGTACCCCGCGCTGCGTGAGCAGCGCACCCACTTCAGGTGCATGCGGGCTGACGTAGGCGATCACCGGCTTGTCGGAATGGGGCAGGCAGTCCTCTATGGCACCGGCCAGCAGCTCGGGCATGGCCAGGCTGGAGGAGCCCACGATGATGGTCAGCGCATCGTAGCTCGGGCTCTGCAGCAGCACCTTGATGGCGCCGCGCAGCAGGTCGGGTTGGAGGCCGGCCAGCGTCACGTCGATGGGGTTGCGGTCCAGCACGGCATGGTCGCCAGTCTGCAGCGCGCGCAGGGCTGCGGCCGTGGCCGCGTCGGGTGCAGGGGTGTCGAAGCCGGCCATGCCCAGATCGTCGGACACCAGCGTGCCGGCACCGCCGGTGGAGGTCAGGATGGCGACGCGCTTGCCCTGCAGCTTGCGGCCGGTGGCCAGCGCGGCCGGAATGTCCAGCAGGTCGCTGAAGCTTTGCGCGCGGATCACGCCGACCTGCTTGAACAGCGCGTCGTACATGCGGTCGGCGCCAGCCAGCGCACCGGTGTGCGAGACGGCAGCCTTTGCACCCGCTTCGGAGCGGCCGATCTTGAACGCCACCACCGGCTTGCCGGCGCGCGCGGCCTTGAGGCAGGCGCTGCGGAATTTGGCGGGGTCGCGCACGGTCTCCACATACAGGGCGATGACCTTGGTGGCCTCGTCATCGGCCAGGTGGTCGATGAAGTCGGCCAGTTCCAGGTCCACCTCGTTGCTGGTGGAGATCAGCTTGGACAAGCCCACGCCACGCGCCGCAGCGCGCGACAGCAGTGCCCCCAGGATGCCGCCGCTTTGCGACACGACGCCAATGCCGCCCACGGGGAAATGCGCCATCTCCAGCGCACCGGTGGCCGACAGCACGATGGAGTCGGTCAGGTTGACGAGACCGATGGTGTTGGGCCCCAGGATGCGCATGCCGCCCGCGGCCTCGACCAGTTGCTGCTGCCGGCGTGCGCCCTCCTCGCCGGTTTCGGTGTAGCCGCTGGCCAGGACGATGGCTGCGGCAGTGCCCAGGGCTGCGAGATCCCGCACGGCCAGATGGGCCCGCTCAGCGCCCAGCAGGACGATGGCGACGTCAGGCACCGCAGGCAGTGAAGCGATGTCCGGGTAGCAGACCAGGTCACCGATCCGGTCCACCTTGGGGTTGACCGGGTAGATGTCGCCGGCAAAGCCGTGCTTGAGCAGATAGGACACGGGGCGGCCTGCGGTCTTGGCGGCATCGGCGGATGCGCCGATGATGGCCACGCTGCGGGGCTTGAGGAGGCGGGAAATGGCGTTCATGAAAGCTACTCCTTGCTGGCCGTTGCAGAAGCCTTTGCCAAAAAGGCCATCACCGCATCGCGGTGCTCGGTGCTCGTGTAGCAGATGCCTTGAGCCTGGCTGCCTTGTGCGAACACCTGCTGCGCTGACATCTCGAAGCTCTGGTCCAGGATCGCCTTGCCCAGCGCCAGTGCGGTGGCCGAGCCCTGGCTGAGCTCGGCTGCCCAGGCCTGCGCCTCGGCCACCAGCGTTTGCGCCGAGGTCTTGCGGTCCACGATGCCCATGGCCAGCGCCTCGTCCACATCGACCTTGCGGCCGGTGAAGATCAGCTCCTTGGCCTTGGGCAGCCCGACGCGGCGGGGCAGGAAGTACATGCCTCCGCCATCGGGAACGATGCCGCGGTGGATGTAGGACCAGGAGAAATTCGCCCATTCATTGGCGATGATGAAGTCGCATGCCAGCGCGGTGTCGGCGCCCAGCCCGGACGCTGCGCCGTTGACGGCGGCGATGGTTGGCTTGGGCATGGTGTGCAGCAGGGTCTGCGTGTGGTGCACGCGCTGCTGGCGGTGCCAGCCGTTGAAGGCGATTTCCCCGGCAGGAGCCTTCATGCGGCGCTCCATGCCGGAGATGTCACCGCCCGCACAGAAACCCTTGCCATTGCCGGTGAGCACCAGCGCGCGTATGGATTTTTCGGCGCTGACATGCTCCAGCGCCGCGATGAACTCGGTGCGCATGCCGTCGCTCATCGCGTTGCGCTTTTCGGGGCGGTTCAGCGTGAGCGTGGCGATGCCATGGGTGACGTTCAGTTCAATGAGCTCTGGGGTCATTTTCTGCTTTCGAATGCTAGTCGTTGGTGATCTTGTTGTCCTTGACGACCTTGCGCCAGCGGGCCTCTTCGCCCTTGGCGTAGGTGTCGAACTCCTGGGGCGATCCGCCCTTGACGATGAGACCTTCGGCTTCCAGCTTCTTGCGGAAAGCCTCTGTGTTGACCGCTTTCTTGGCCGCACTGTTGAGCTTCTCGATCACATCTGCAGGAGTGCCGGCGGGAGCAAAGAGGCCGTACCAGCTGTCCGCCACATAACCGGGCACACCGCTCTCCGCGACGGTGGGGACCTGGGACAGGACCTGCGAGCTGGACCGCGCAGCAGTCGTCACCGCCAAGGCCCGCAGTTGCCCCTTGTCGATCATGGCTCCCACGGCTGCGGCCGTGGCAAACATCACATCCACCTGGCCGCCCAGCAGGTCGGTGAGGGCGGGCCCGGCTCCGCGATAGGGCACATGGATCAGGTTCGTTGCAGTGAGGTTCTTGAACAATTCACCGGCCAGATGGGCCGATGTGCCCGCCCCCTGCGACGCAAAGGAAAGCTTGCCCGGGGCCGCCTTGGCGGCAGCGATGACGTCCTTCACGGATTTGTAGGGGCTGCTGGCCCGTACGACCAGGACATTGGGAGATACGCCCACCAGCATCACGGGCGCAAACGCTGTTTCATGGCTGTAGGGCAGCTTGGGCTGAATGCTGGGATTGACCACATGCGCCACGGTGGCCATCACCAGGGTGTAGCCGTCGGGGGCGCTCTTGGCTGCGGCATCGGTTCCGATGATGGTTCCAGCGCCGGGCTTGTTGTCGATGATCACCGGCTGGCCCAGCTCCTGCCCCATCACCACGGTCATGGAGCGGGCCACCAGGTCCGTACCGCCGCCCGGCGCAAATGGCACGATGATGCGAACCGGCTTGTCGGGGAATGCAGCATTGGCTGGAGCTGCGTGCAGGCTGCTCAAGACTGCGGCAGCCGCGATGATCGATGTGATGCGCAAACGCGCAGAAAGCAGGAAGTGGTGCATTTCTTTGTCTCCATTTTTTGGGGATTTGACCAACGGCAAGTGACCTCAAGGAGCGGCATCGTCGGCCGCCTCACTCACAGGGTTAGCGTAAGAGAACGCCTTCTCCAGTGCATCCCCTTCATTCCACTGGTTGGAAATGAAATACCTCCACAATGGCTACCATGAACCCACCCGCCAGCAGTGCCGCAAGACGCAAGAACCATGAGGAACCCACGCTGAACCGGTCGCTGGAGCGCGGGGTGGAGCTCCTGCGGGCGTTTCGGCCTGGCGCTGATCTGCTGGGAAACGGCGAGCTGGCGGAGCGCACGGGGCTGTCGCGGGCCACCGTCAGCAGACTGGCGCAGACCCTGGTGCAGTGCGGTCTGCTGGAACACGACGGCGCGCGGCGCGCCTATCGGCTTGCGGCCCCGGTGCTGAGCTTTGCGCACGCCATGCGATCGGGCTCGCCGGTGCTGCAGATCGCGGCGCCATTGATGCGCACGGCGGCGGAGAAACTGCGCGTCAATGTGGGGCTGGCCGTGGCGGACCGCGAGGAGATGGTGTACCTGGAATCCATCCGCTACAACAGAAAGGTATCGCTGCGAAGCGTGGTGGCGGGTCAGCGCGTGCCCATCGAACTCACCTCCCTGGGGCGTGCGTACCTGTGCGCGATCTCCGAAACGCAGCGACGGGGGCTGATGGCCAGGCTGGGGCAGCAGCGTGCATCTGGCTGGAAGGCTCTGCGCGAAGAGATACTCACTGCGGTGCAGCTGTTTGGCGAAAAAGGCTACTGCACTGCGTCCTGGCAGCCCGAGGTGGTCGCCCTCGCGATCCCCATCGTCACGCCCAGCGGCTCCATCTACGTGCTCAACATGAGTGTCACCACACAGCAGAGCGCGCTGGAGATGGAAGCCGAACTCAGCGCGCCCCTCAAAGCGCTGGCCGGGAAGATCGGAGATGCGCTTCGGCAACTGGAATGAGAATAACAGGCGTCAGCGTTCGCCACCGGAGCCTGCGCAGACCGCAGACTGCAGACCGCAGTCCGTTTTGCGGTAGTGGCGATGCCTCTCAGCGCCACTGCTGCGCAAAGAACTCCGCCACCTGGTTCTCCAGCTGCGGCTGGTAGGCCACGCGGTCAAAGCCCGGAGGATTGGCGGCGGCATCGCCCGCATCGGACGGCAGCGGCATGGACGACTGCGCCATGAAGGCGAAGTGCCCTGCCCCCGCCGCCGTGCTGGCCTGGGCCTTGGGCAGGTGGGCGGCCACATGGCCGCCGTGGTATTTGCCGGCCAGCACCGCATCGCGCTCGGCCACGATGACGCGCACCGGCACGGTGATGGCCGCCAGGCTCTCGGGCGTGAACACCACGGCCATGGGGGCCAGGGCGACCACGGCGCGGATGCGGCGGTCGGGCACCGAGACGCGCTGGCCGTCAGCCGGGGGCGCGACGCGGCCCTTGGCGTCCGGGCCACTGGCCGGCCCTTTGGCCAGGGAGCAGAAGACGGGGTCGTCCTGCACGCTGCGGCAGTGCTGGGCCGCGCGTTCGGGTTCGGCCTGTGCACCAGCCAGCGCGAGCACGGTGTAGCCACCAGCCGAATGCCCCACGGCGCCGATTCGCTCCGCCGGGATGCGGTTGCCCCATTCGGGACTGGCCAGCAGCGCGTCGAGCACCCGGCTGACCTGGCGCGGGCGCTCGCCGAAGTAGTGGCCGGAGGTGATCATGGAGCGGTCTTGCCAGTTGTCGCCGGGGTGGCGCAGGGCTGCGACCAGGTAGCCATCCCTGGCCAGCCGGGTGGCCAGGTGGTGGTGCCCCACCTCGGAGCCGCCCGTGCCGTGCGAAATCAGCACCAGCCCCTTGAGCGGTGCCTGACCCGCCGGAGCGCCCGGCGCCACCACGGGCTGCCAGGGGCCCATGGGCAGGGCGCGGGCGGTTGCTGCCGTGGGGTAGAACAGCGCGACCTGAATGGGCGTATCGCCAGGAACGGTGAGCGTGCGGTAACCCGCCGACTGCGAGTTGGCATGGCCCGCCAGGGTCAGCAAGGTGGTGGCAGCCAGGGTGCGGAGCAGTGTGGTGTACATGGGCAGTCCTTCGTTCACGGGCGCCGCGCAAGTTGCGGCATGCAGTCACGGTAGGGCAGCGCATCGTGGCACTCCAGGGCCATGCGACGGAGCGCGGCGCAAGCGCCGCCAAATGCCGGCCGGCGGTGCGAACCGCGCCCGCTGGCAGGACCAGCGCCCGCGCGGCCGCTGCGACGCGACACCTGGCTCGGCGTGGGGAAATTCATGCGCGGCCCGGCCTGGCTTCCTACACTTGGCGGCATACCATAGGCCCATTGCGCACCAGCCCACCATGAACCCACCGTCTGCCCGCAACCACATTTCCGACGACCAGAAGACGGAGAGCCGGGTGATGGCCGGGTTTGCAGCCGTATCGTTCGTGTTCAGCGTGTGGCTGTGCACCCAGGCGCTTCCCCAGGCGTGGAACGGCCGGCCCGCAGCGTGGCTGGTGCTGGTGTTCCCGCTGGTCACCCTGGGCCTGCTGCGCGCGCTCTGGCTGCGCCGGCGCAGGCGTTTGCGCTATGGCGATGCACGCCTGGTGCTCACGCCGTTCCCGCCGCGGCTGGGATCGCAATTCACGGCCCATGTGGACCTGAAAATCCCTTTTCGCAGCGGCCTGCGCTACAGCGCCCACCTGCAGTGCCGGCGCCGGCACGACACGCGCATCGGTGATGATCGCCACTACTCGGAAAGCGTGGAGTGGAGCACCAGCGCACGCGCCCAGGTGCAGGCACGGGGCGAAGGGGTGCGGCTGCAGTGGCAGTTGCAAGCGCCCGCCGGGTTGCCGGTCTCAGATGGATCCAGCGCCGATGGCGGGCAAGCCACAGGCCAGCCCGTGTACTGGAGGCTCGAGGTCCGCGATGACACCGACGCCCAGGGATACCAGGCCCACTTCGGGCTGGACATGCAGGCCGCCGCCGCGCAGCAGGGTGACGACGGGGCGCCAGTCGACGAGGGCGGTGACCTGGCGCAGGCGGCTGCAGCGCTGGGCGGTGTCTGCACCGTGAGCCCCGGGCCAGGCGGCGGAGCCCTGTTGGAGCAGCCTGCGGGCCGCACGTGGCGCGCGCAGCGCATCTTCATCCTCACGGGGCTGCTGGTCGGCGTGCCGCTGTTCCTCACCGTGGCGATGGCGGCAGCGCCCGTGCTGCGCGCGGGCGCGAGCCTGGTGGTCGCATTGCTGGTGGCCTGGGCCCTTTTCGCGGTGGGCAACCGGCGCATCAGCTATTTGCACGCGCAGCAGGGCATTCGCATGGAGCGGAGATTGCTCGGCCTGCGCACTTCGTTCGTGCAGCGCCCTGCGCAGGAGGTGCAGCAGCTCTCGATCCGCCTGGCCTATACCCAGAGCCTGGGCAATGGCCCGCGTGAAGAGGTCTATACGCTGTGCGCCCAACTGCAGGGCGGACGCACGGTAACCCTGGCCGACAGCCTCAGCGGCAAGCCGGCCGCGCAGCAGGCGCTGCGCGAGGTGGCCCGGCTCAGCGGGTTTTCGGCAGCCCCGGTCTGAGCAGGGTGCGAGGTGGCCGCGCTCAGTCTGCGCGGATATCCGCCCTGGCCGCCACAGCCCGCATGGCCGGCAATTCACGCTCGATGCGCGCACGCAGGCCGTCGCCATTGGACCAGGAGGGCGTGAGGCCGATATCCACCAGCTTCTTCTTGAACTCGGCAGAGGCCATGGTGTCGGCCAGGGCCTTCTCCAGTTTGGCCTGCACGGGCGCGGGCAGGCCGGCCGGGCCGACGAAAGCGAACCACGAACCCATGTCGAAGCCCGGGTAACCGCTTTCTGCCACGGTGGGCAAATTGGGCAACAGGGCCAGGCGCTGTGCGCCCAGGGCGACGATGGGCTTGATCTTGCCGGCCTTGATGAGCGGGGTGGATGCCACCACCGTATCGACCGCGAACTGCACCTGCCCGCCCATCAGCGCGGTGAGGTTGGGCGCGCTGCCGTTGAAGGGCACGTGCAGCATCTTCGCCCCGGTGGTGGACTTGAGCACCTCGCCGCCGAAGTGCACCGACGAGCCGGTGCCGTAGGAGCCATACGAGAACTTCTCGGGCGCGGCCCGGGTCTGGGCGATCACGTCCTTGAGCGTGCTGCCGGGCGTGTCGTTGTGGGCCACCAGCAGCAGGCCCATGTCGGCCACCAGGCCCAGTTGCGTGAAGCTGCGCACGGGGTCGTACGGCAGGTTGCTGCGGATGGCGGGGTTCAGCGTGAAGGTGGTGTTGGCGCCCAGCAGCAGCGTGTAGCCATCGGCCGGGGCCTTGGCCACGATGGAAGCCCCCACCACGGTGCCGGCGCCGGCCCGGTTCTCCACCACCATGGGCTGGCCCAGGCGCTCGCCCATGGCCGTGGCCAGCAGGCGCCCCAGGATGTCGGTGGCGCCGCCGGGTGCAAAGGGCACGATGAGCTTGATGGCACGATCAGGGTAGCCCTGCTGGGCCAATGCTACGGCGGGCACCGCCAGCACGGCTGCACCGGCCACAAGACACGACAGAAAACGGGAACGCGACAGGGGCATGGGGAACATCTCCAGGAGCAACAGGACGAAGGGATGGGGGGCGAGGAACGACGGCAACCGATCACCGCAGCAGCGGACTGTGCACGCGCGAGTAACCACTGGCCAGGTCATACGCATGGCCGATCTGCAGCACCGCCGCGTCGGTCTGCGCGGGGCCGATGATCTGCAGGCCGGCCGGCAGGCCCTCGGGGCCGAAGCCTGCGGGTGCCGCCAGCGCGGGCAGGCCGGCCATGGTGGCAGGCACCACGGTCTCCATCCAGCGGTGGTAGGTGTCCATGCGGCGCCCGGCCACTTCGTGCGGCCAGTCCAGGCTGGCGTCGAAGGGGAACACCTGGGCGGCAGGCAGCACCAGAAAGTCGAAGCGCGTGAACAGCCCGCGCAGCACCTGGTACCAGGCCGTGCGCACGCGCGCTGCGTCATAGACCTGCATGGCGGTGAGCGCCAGGCCGCGCTGTATCTCCCACACCGCCTCGGGCTTGAGCTGGGCGCGCTTGGGCGCATCGTGGTACAGGGCCGCATTGGCACCCGCCACGCTGAAGCTGCGCAGGTCGAGCCAGGCATTCCACAGCTGCGCAAGGTCGAAGTCGACCACGGCCTTCTCCACCGTGCAGCCCACGGTGCGGAAATGGCCCAGCGCCTTCTCGCAAGTGGAGTACAGCCCGGCATCGGTGGGCAGGTAGCCGCCCAGGTCGCCCAGCCAGCCGATGCGCGTGCCCTTGAAGTCGCGCTCCAGCGGCTGGCCGAAGGCGGCCACGTCGTCGCTGCGGCGCGTGAGCGGCAGGCGCTCGTCAAAACCGGCCTGCACCGACAGCAGCAGCGCCAAGTCGGGGATGTTGCGCGCCATGGGCCCGGTCACGCTGAACTGCTGGAAGAACACTTCTTCCGACGGCCCGTGCGGCACCAGGCCCGGCGAGGTGCGCAGACCATACACATTGTTGAACGCGGCCGGCGTGCGCAGCGAACCCATCATGTCCGAACCATCGGCCACGGGCAGCATGTGCAGGGCCACGGCCACCCCTGCCCCGCCGCTGCTGCCGCCGGCCGAACGCGCCGGGTCGAAGGCATTGCGCGTGGTGCCGTACACCGGGTTGTAGGTGTGCCCGCCCAGGCCGAACTCGGGCGAATTGGTGCGGCCGATGAACAGCGCACCGCTGGCGCGCATGCGCTCGAACACCACGGCATCGGTGGTGGTGACCTGGCCGGCGAAGAGGGGGGAGCCGCGCGTGGTGACCATGCCGGCCGCGGGCGCGATGTCCTTGGGCGCCTGGGGCATGCCGTGCAGCGGGCCCAGGCTCTGGCCACGCGCCAGCTGCGCGTCGCGCTCGGCCGCCAGATCGTGCAGCACATTGCGGTCGGCCAGGGCCACCAGGGCGTTGACCACGGGGTTCAGGCGGTCCACCTGGGCCAGGTAGGCGTCGAGCACCTGCACGCACGAGACCTCGCGCGCATGGATGGCGCGCGACAGGCCCACGGCCGTGTGGGCGACGATGCCGCTGGGGGCGATGCCCGTGGCGGGCAGGCTGGAGAAGTCGGGCATGGGGGCGGCGGCGTTCGAACAAGTCATTTCGATGTCAGCATAGGCAGGCTGCTGCTTTTCTGCAATCGCCGATTTCTGAGGTTACCCTTGCGTTTTACGCAAACCACATGAGGTCACCCATGCTCTCCAGCCGCCTGCAGGACACGGCCCTGCGCTACTTTCTGGAGGTGGTGCGCAGCGGCTCGGTGAGCGAGGCGGCCACGCGGCTCAATGTGTCGCCCTCGGCCGTGAGCCGGCAGGTGGCAGCGCTGGAAGACCTGCTGGGCGTGCCCCTGTTCGACCGGCGCCCGCGCGGCATGGCACCCAGCGCGGCCGGCGAGATGCTGGCCGCCCATGCGCGGCGCGGCGCGCTGGAGGCCGACCGCGTGGTGGCCGACATCAAGGCGCTGCAGGGCCTGCACACCGGGCTGGTGCGGCTGTGCAGCTCGGCCGGCTTTGCCATCGAGTTTTTGCCGCGCGTGATGGCGCAGTTCCGCACGCAGTACCCGGGCATCCAGTTCCACGTGCGCGTGGCCAGCCCGGCGGCGGTGACCACGGCGGTGCTGCACGGCGACGCGGACATCGGCCTGACCTACAGCCGCGCGGCCGAGCGCGACATCAGCGTGCAGCACCGCGAGGCCTCGCCGGTCATCGCCATCATGCGACCCGACCACCCACTCGCGCGCTTCAAATCGATCACCCTGGCGCAGATGCACCCCCACCCCATCGCCCTGCCCGAGCGCGACAACACCGTGCGCCAGCTGTTCGACATCGGCTGCAGCCAGCGCGGCCTGGTGTTCGAGCCGGTGCTGGTGTGCAACCACTTCGAGACGCTGACCCACTTCGTGCTGCACGGCGGTGGACTGTCGATATCGGGCGAGGTGACGGTGCGCGATCGCGTGCGCCGCGGCGAGCTGCACGCCGCGCAGATCCGCGAGCGCGGCATGGGCGCCCGCGCGGTGGAGGTGCAGACGCTGGGCGGGCGCAGCCTGCCAGCGGGGGTGCGCATGTTCCTCGAATTCCTGCGCGGGCAGTTGGTGGCGGGCCAGGCGGGCTGAAGACACCTACGGGACCGGGGTGTCCTTGCTTTTGCGCTTGCATGCGCCGCAGGCACGCTCCAGCCAGCCAGTGAATTTTCTTCCCAGCTGAAAAGCCAGCAAGAACGCGACAATGACGACTCCGACGAACAGTACATCGTGAACGGCGTGATGCACCATCAGATCAACGGCTTGAGAAGCACGTACAAATTGAGTCCCGGGATGTAGTTGTCAATCTGGGCATAGCCCCGGTATCCGGCGCGTTCATACATCAGCGCCGTCCTTGGCGACAGGGATTCAATGAGGCATTCGTTGCACCCAACACCTCTGGCGGCACCCTCGATGCCGGCCAGCAGCCTGTGGCCCAGGCCTTTGCGCCGGTGCGCTGCATCCACCCAGAGGTATTCCACATACAGCCGGTCCAGTTCGATCCGGCCTGCTGCGCCTCCGATCAGATGGCCGTTGTCGCGCGCCAGGCAGGCCAGGGGTTGGGGGTGCCCTGCTCCGACCGATGCACGGTCGTGGGCGATGACTGCTTTGGACAGGTGTTGAAGCTCCCGGGCTTCAGGTGCAAAAGATGTTTCCAACTCGTTCATAAGTCACACAGGCAATTCTTCAGCCGACGTATTGCTTTCCTTGGGTCCTGCGCACCGACCCGCCTGGCCACGCATGGGCCGCAAGTTGCCTGTTTGCAAAAGGGCGCAGGCGCCTGCCTGATCAGGCGCAACGTGCCGTGCGTGTCGCGGACCTCAGTTCCGAGACGGCGACAGACGACGACAGAAGCGGGGTGATCTGCACGGCTGCGCCATCTACCGCCTGCAGCCCCGGCACAGCCAGGCTGCCCGCACCGCCCTGCCCCCGGTGCAGGCGCTGCTCCATGCGGGTGAGCAGGTGGCCCAGCAGGCTGCGGTACACGGCATCCCCGGTTATGGCGTCCTCCACCCCGGTATCCAGGTTGGGGTTGTCGTTGATCTCGATCACATGGGCGCCGCTGGCATTGCACTTGAGGTCCACGCCGTAAAAGCCGTCGCCGACCAGGCGTGCCGCGCTGGTGGCGGCCGCCAGCACATGGGGCGGCACCTCGGGCAGGGGCACGGCCTGGGTGCGGCCCTCTGTGTACTGGCCGTTGTCGCCGTGCTGCAGGATCTGCCAGTGCCCGTCGCACATGAAGTACTTGGCGGCAAACAGCGGCTGGCCCGCGAGGATGCCGATGCGCCAGTCGAAATCGGTGTACATGTACTCCTGCACCAGGATGATTTCCGACTCCTTGAGCATCTCGCGCGCGATCTCCTGCAGTTGCGCAAAGTGGTCGGCCTTTTTCACGCTGCGGCTGAACGAGCCGTCGGGCACTTTCACCACCACCGGGTAGGCCAGCCCATGCTGGAAGTCCGCCAGTGTGCGGCGACTGAGCATGTGCGTGCGCGGTGTGGCAATGCCGTGGCCGCGCAGCAATTCGGCCAGATAGGCCTTGTTGGTGCAGCGCAGGATCGAGACCGGGTCGTCGATGACGGGCATGCCCTCGGCCACCGCCCGCTTGGCGAACTGGAAGGTGTGGTGGTTGACGGCCGTGGTCTCGCGGATGAAGAGGGCATCGAACTGCGGCAGGCGCGAGAAATCCTTCTTCTCGATCAGCTCGGTCACAATGCCCATGCTGTCCCCCACGGCGATCAGTTTGCACAGCGTGGCGGCGCTCGACGGCGGCAGCGGGTCGGCGGGGTCGTGCAGGATGGCCAGGTCCATGCGCGGCGCGGCCACGGCCGCCACGGGGCGCCAGCTGCGCCGCGTGAAGTGGCCCAGCGCCTCGGTGAAGACCTCGTCGCGGTGCGTGTCCACGTCGCGCGGGTCCAGGGCCTGCAGGGCTGCCACATGCCAGCCCTGCGGGGCATCGCAGCGCTCGACCACGATCTCCAGCAGCGGGCAGCCAAACAGCTCAAAGCCCTTGCGTGCCAGCGCAGCAAACTCGGCATCTTCCGTTCGCCCGAAGAACACCTGCAGCGTGAGGGTACTGACCGAGCGCGGTATGCCGGACAAGGGGCCGACCAGCCGGTCGAGCACGGCGATGGAAGCCGCCCGCGCCTTGCCGCGCGCCAGGCCCAGGATGGCCTCCACGCCCGGCGTCACCCGGTCGCCGCGCGCCTCGGCCAGCAGCGAACAGTAGTAGCCGATGCCCAGGTAGCTGTAGCTGCGGCACAGGTTGGTGACCTTGCGCACGCGGCTGCGCGCCAGGGGGCCTTCGGCAATGAACTCCTCGGCGGTGACGATCTTCACGCCAGGGTCGCTCCAGCGGAAGTCGGAGCGCTTTTCGACCACGATCACATGTTCTGAGGACACGGGGGAACTTCTTTCTTGCTTGCAATGATGACAGCCGCCGTCTGGCGGCGGCGCCCGTAGCGGGCGATCTTTCTGAACTCGGCCAGGCTCACCGACATGCCGCCGTCGCTCTCGCCGGAGCGGGCCATGGGGTCGAGCACGCGGAACACCGCACCGTCGAAGCCGACGATGGCCACCCAGTGCGGCGCCTTCTCGCGGTGCAGCCGCCACAAGCTGATCAGCACGATGGGCACGTGGCCCAGGCGCAATTGCTCGATCACCCCCTCGGCAGACACCGGTAGCGCAAAGATGGGCACGCCGCGCGCCACCAGCTCGGCCTGGAAGTCGTCTTCCACGCGCTGGATGACGCGCTTCTTGTGCGGCTCGCGCACGCTGTCCATGAACAGCGAGGAGCCTGCGGCGGCATACACCGACACCTCGAAGCCGCGGTGCAGCGCGGCGCACGCCAGGCCGAACGGACCGCAGCCACCATGCCCGGCCGCCATGAACACTGTGGTGGCTTCGCGCCACAGCCGTATCTCGGCAGCCTGGTCCATCACGGTGGTGGAATCGAGCGCCGACATGGCGATCAGCAACGCGCAGGGGCCGCAGGTGAAGTCCAGCGTCTGCCCGTAGTGGCGCGCGCTGCGGAGCACCGGGTGCGCGCCCTGGCCCTTGTCGTCGAACAGGTCCTTCTGGAAACAGAGGGCATCCATGCCGTCTTCGTAGTAGGCGCTTTTGCGCCCCGACGGCACGAAGCCGAAGCGCCGGAACAGGCGGTGGGCACCGGCATTGTCGGCCCGGCTCTCCAGTCGCAGCAGCGCACAGCCCGCGCGGCGTGCATGGGCCAGGGCCTCGGTGACCAAGGCGCTGGCCAGCCCACTGTTGCGCGCCTGCGGTGCGACGGCCAGCGAGTACAAGCGCGCGACGAAGGTGCCCCGACGCAGCAGCACCACGCAGGCACCGGGCAAGACCCTGCCGCCGCCGTCGCGGGCCACCAGGACCCGCGCCGACGGGCTGCGCAGCAGGCGCCGCCAGCTGGCCAGGGCAATGCGGTCGCCGGTGAACGCAGCACGCTCCAGGGCATCGAGTGCAGGCGCATCCTCCAGCGTGCCCAGACCAATGGGGCCGCTGGAATGTGCCGGGGGCAGCGCCTTCAATGCACGCATGGGGTGCCAGTGCTGGTGCCTGCGCCGGTCAGCCGCGCAATGCGACCGAACTCGGCCTGTGGCATTCCCGCCATGAGCAGCCCCATGCAGGTGGCCAGCTCGCTGCGGCGCAGGTGGATGTGGGCGCAGATGCCATGGTGCGCAGCATCCATCCCGATGCGGTAGCAGGCCAGCCGGGGGCCCAGGATGCGGTGCAGGGCGCGCCGCACGGCAGGCACGTCGGCGCTGGACAACCGCAGTGGAAGGACCACGATTTCATCGGGACTGCCTTGGGCCGCAGCGCCGAGCGCCACGCGGTGGAGCGAAACCAGGGAAGGGCTGGGGTGCAGCATGCGGGGGCCTGCGCCAGGGAGCCAGGCGGCTTCGGATCTGGCGGCAGGCAGTGGGTTGGACATGCATTGCAGTCTAGGCAGCACGGTATAAATTCGTTGTAAAGAAACGCGCTGCGGCCGTCAAATCGCCGTGAAGAATCCACTGCGGGACAATGCAGCACCCGACAAGAACAACGGCCCCTCTCCACCATGAAAACCGAGCAGATCGAACCCTTCTTCGCCGCCCTCAAGGCCGCCAACCCCATGCCCAACACGGAGCTGGAGTACACCACCCCGTTCGAGCTGCTGGCCGCCGTGCTGCTCTCGGCCCAGGCCACCGATGTGGGCGTGAACAAGGCCACGCGCAAGCTGTTTCCGGTGGCGGGCACGCCGCAGGCCATCCTGGACCTGGGGCTCGAAGGGCTGGAGGGCTACATCAAGACCATCGGCCTGTACCGCACGAAGGCGAAGAACCTGATGGCTACCTGCCGCATCCTGGTGGAGCAGCATGGCAGCGTGGTGCCGCGCACGCGCGAGGAACTGGAGGCCCTGCCCGGCGTGGGCCGCAAGACGGCTAACGTGGTCCTCAACGTGGCCTTCGGCCAGCCCACGATGGCGGTGGATACGCACATCTTTCGCGTGGGCAACCGCACGGGGCTGGCGCCGGGCAAGAACCCGTTGGCGGTGGAGTTGCAGTTGGTGAAGCGGGTGCCGGATGCGTATGCGGTGGATTCGCACCACTGGCTGATTTTGCTGGGGCGGTATGTGTGCGTGGCGCGCAAGCCGCGGTGTTGGGAGTGTGTGGTGCCGCGGTATTGCGACTTTGAGCCGAAGACGGCGGCGCCTTGAGCCTTGAGCCTTGTTGGCGGTGGTTGGGCCATGCCTTGATTGAGGGCGGGGGCCGGGGTGTGCGCCCGGCGGCGCACCTACTGTTCTTTTGCTTCGCCAAAAGAAAGTAGGCAAAGAAAAGGCGACCCCACTGCCCGTGTCCCCCTCGCCGGGGGCGAGGGGGCAGCCTGCGATGCTCGGTCCTGGGATGACGCCGAAGAACTCCCTGCGCTCCCTCTTCGAGGGAGCTCCGGTCAAACAGCTTCGGCGAGCCAGATGACGAGGCGCGTGTCCTTCGGCACGCGCTCACCCCAGGCCCTGCGCTTCTCGGCACGGTCAGAAGGGGGTGGGATCGGGCTCCACTCGGGCCTTTACTTCGCTCGGCCCCGTGGCCCTTCGCTGCGCTCGGCTCGCCTGAGCGACTGCGCCCAAATCGTGGGCAGCGCGCAGCGCGAACCGACCCCAGGCGTAGCTGCGAAAGCAGCAGCCGTCTTTGCCCCCCGCTCCCCACCCCTTCTGGCTGCGCCGAGAAGCGCAGGGCCTGGGGTGGGTGCGTGTGCCGAAGGACACACGCACTTCGTCCTCTAGCTTGCCGATGCTGTTTGAGCGGAGTTCGAAGAACGCAGCGAGTTCATCGGCACCACCCCAGGCCCGAGCATCGCAGGTTGCCCGCAGCGAAGCGGAGGGACGCAGACTGGGGGTCGTCTTCTCTTTGGTGACTTTCTCTTGACGACTCAAGAGAAAGTTACTGCGCCGCCGGGCGCACACCCCGGCCTCCGCCCTCAATACAAGCACGCACCATCCAAGCGAAGCGACACAACAGAATCAAGGCCTCAACAAAGCAGCAAACTCCAACGCCGCCCGACTCCTCGAAGCCCCCTTGCGCCACAAAATCCCCGCATGCCGCACCATCCCCGGCGAATGCAGATTGATAGCATGCAGGTCTGAAGCCTGCAAGGCAGCCCGCTCCGGCGCAATGCTCGCCAGATCCCCCCAACGGCACACATCGAGCAAGCCCTCAACCGACTCCATCTCCACCCGAACCAAAGGCACCACCCCGGCAGCCCGCAGGCTCTCATCAATCAGGCGCCGCGTCGTGAACGCCCGCGGCAACATGGCCAGCGGTACGCCCGCAAGGTCCTTCAGCGCCAGGGTACGTCGCCGCGCCAACGGGTGGGCCCGGTTCACCACCAGCTGCAGCCGCTCCTCGAACAAAGGCTCCGTCTCGATCTCCTCGCGCTCGGTGGGATAAAAGGCGATGCCCACATCAAGCTGCCCCTGCACCAGTTGCTCCTCGATGGGCCCGGCACGCAGGTCACGCACGACCACGTTCACGCGCGGATAGGCGCTGCTGAAGGCCGCCACCGCCGCCGGCACCAGGGTGTGCAAGAAGGTCGGGATCACGCCCACCGTGAGCGAGCCCGACTGCAGCGCCCCCATGTCGGCCAGGGCCATGCGGCCGGCCTCGATCTCCTGCAGCGCGCGCGCCGCATAGGTGCGAAAGGCCACCCCTGCCTGCGACAGCTTGAGCCCCCGGCCCAGCCGGTCGAACAGCGCCACGCCCAATTCCTGCTCCAGTTGGCGCAGGCCGTGCGACAGCGTGGACTGCGTGACGAACAGGTTCTGCGCCGACTGCGTCAGGTGCTCGGTGCGCGCGATGTCGAGGAAATAGCGAAGCTGGCGGATTTCCATGGGGCAGTCCCTTCAGTTGGCAGCCTTTAATCCATCGATGATATCGAACGATGCATTGCAAATGAATCATTGGATTTGCAGGCGAGCAGAAACTAACCTTCGCCTTGAACCGTTTCCTGCTTATCGACCGAAGGCCTCCCCCATGAACAACCCCGGTGGTTTCACCGTCGAGCGCATCGAAGCGCGCATCCTGGACATCCCCACCATCCGCCCGCACAAGCTCTCGTTCGGCTCCATCAGCCGGCAGAGCCCGGTCATCGTGCAGCTGTGGCTGGCCGACGGCGCCTGCGGCTTCGGCGAGGCGGCGACCATCGGCGGCCCCTCGTGGAACGAAGAGTCGCCCGAGAGCATCCACCACGCCATCACCCAGTACCTGGCCCCTGCCTTGCTGGGCCAGGGTGCGGGCGGCTTCGAGGCGGCGCTGGCGCGCATGGACAAGGCCTGCAAGGGCAATGCCTTTGCCAAGAGCGCCGTCGAAATGGCACTCATCGACGCCGTGGCTCGCACCCTGGGCCTGCCGGCCTGGCAACTGCTGGGCGGCAAGGTGCACGCGAGCCTGCCCTTGGCCTGGACCCTGGCCAGCGGCCATGTGGAGCGCGACCTGGAAGAAGCCCAACTGCGCCTGGAGCAGCGCCGCCACCACATCTTCAAGATGAAGATCGGCGCCAACGCCCCGGCCGACGACGTGGCCCATGTCACGCAGATCGCACGCGGCCTGCAAGGCCGCGCCACGCTGACCGTGGACGTGAACCAGGCCTGGGACGGCAACACCGCGCGCCGCTACCTGCCGCAGCTGGTGGAAGCCGGCGTGACGCTGATCGAGCAGCCCGTGGCGCACTGGAATATCGAGGCCCTCAAGGGCCTGACCGCAGCGCTGGGCGGCGGCGCCCTGATCATGGCCGACGAGACCGTGTGTACCCCGCAGGACGCGATGGCCCTGGCGCGCGGCCAGGCCTGCCATGTGTTCTCGCTCAAGGTGGCCAAGCACGGCGGCCTGCTGCGCACGCGCAAGGTGGCAGCGGTGGCCGAGGCGGCGGACATCGGCTGGTACGGCGGCACCATGCTCGAGACCTCGCTGGGCAGCGCCGCGTCGGCCCACGTGTTCTGCACCCTCGGCAACCAGCACCATGGCTGCGAGCTGTTCGGCCCGCAACTGCTGGTGGACGACATCGTGGAAACCCAGATGCCGATTGCCGACTTTGCCTTGCAGCTGCCCGACGGCCCGGGCTTTGGCGTGGAAGTCTCGCTCGCACAGCTCGACCGCTTCGACCGCGCCCGCCAAGGCAAGGTGCCCATCCAGATCGACCTGGGCCGCCAGGCCGCCACCGTTTAGGCAATCACTCAATCAAGCAAGGAGACCCCCACATGCTGTTCCTCGTCCGCATGGATGTGCACATCCCCCACGACCTGCCCGCCGAGCAGGCCAACGACATCAAGGCCCGCGAAAAGGCCTATTCGCAGGAGCTGCAGCGCGACGGCCGCTGGCCTCACATCTGGCGTGTGGTGGGTGAGTACGCCAACTACAGCGTCTTCGACGTGGCCTCCAATGACGAGCTGCACCAGTTGCTGCAAGGGCTGCCGCTGTTCCCGTTCATGAAGATCTCGGTGACGCCGCTGGCACGGCATCCCTCGGCCCTCTGACATCCCCACACACAGACAAGACCCGGAGACAAGAAATGATGATGATGATGATGAAACGACAACAGCTGCTCGGCCTGCTCACCGCCACCCTGGCACTGGCCGCATGGCCCGCCGCGCAGGCACAGGCACCGGCCGCCAACTGGCCGAACAAGCCCATCCGCTGGGTCGTGCCCTTCCCGCCTGGCGGCGCCATGGATGCGATTGCACGCACGCTGGGCGAGAAGGCCGGCCAGGCGCTGGGCCAGCCCTTCGTGATCGAGAACAAGGCCGGCGCGGGCGGCAACATCGGCGCCGACTTTGTTGCCAAGCAGCCGGCCGACGGCTACACGCTGATGATCACCTCCATCGGCATGGCCACCAACAAGCCGCTGTACGGCAAGCTGTCGTACGACCCCCTCAAGGACTTCGCGCCCGTGAGCCTGCTGGCCGTGGTGCCCAACGTGCTGGTGACCAATGCCACCCAGCCCGAGGTGAAGACCGCCACCGACGTGATCGCCGCTGCGCGCAAGGCGCCGGGCAAGCTCACCTATGGCTCGGCCGGCAACGGCACCTCCATCCACCTGGCGGGCGAGGTGTTCAACTCGCTGGCGCAGATCGACATGCTGCACATCCCCTACAAGGGCAGCGGCCCGGCCGTGGCCGACCTGCTGGGCGGGCAGATCAACTACATGTTTGACAGCATTACTTCCGCGCGGCCGCACATCCAGTCGGGCAAGCTGCGCGCCCTGGGCGTCACCACGGCCAAGCGCTCGGCCACCCTGCCCAACGTACCCACCCTGGCCGAAGCCGGCCTGCCGGGCTACGAGGTCTCGCCCTGGTTCGCGGTGTTCATGCCTGCGGGCACGCCCGCGCCCATCGTCAACAAGCTCAACGCCGCCCTGCGCGATGCCATGAAGCAGCCCGACGTGGTGGCCCGCTTCGAGACCATCGGCGCCGAGCCCGTGGGCTCCACGCCCGCTGAACTGGCCAAGCACCTGGCGCGCGAGTCCGAGCGCTGGGCCCAACTGATCGCGGAGCGCCACATCAAGCTCGACTGAACCACTGATCCATTCCTTCCCACGAACACCCCGCAGAGGAGACAAGAACATGGCAGAACTCACCCAGGCCCAGTTGCTCGCACTGGTCAACACCAAGAAGATCGCCCCTGGCAACCCGCGCGTGCGCCAGCTCACCGAGCGCATCGTCACCGACCTGTTCAAGACCATCGACGAGCTCGACGTGACCCCCGACGAATTCTGGGCCGCCACCGCCTGGCTCACGCGCCTGGGTGCCGCGGGCCAGACGGGCCTGATCACGGCTGGCCTGGGCTTCGACCGCCTGCTCGACATCCGAGCCGACGAGGCGGACCAGAAGGCCGGCCGCGAGGGTGGCACACCACGCGCTATCGAGGGGCCGCTGTTTGTGGCTGGAGCCCCCGCCTCCCAAGTGGAAGTACGCGTGGACGAAGGCGAGCCCAAGGGCGAGGTCTTCATCATGGAAGGCCAGGTGCTGGACCTCGAAGGCCAGCCCGTGCCCCATGCGATGGTGGACGTGTGGCATGCCAACGAGAAAGGCGGCTACTCGCACTTCTTCCCAGGCATGCAGCCCTACGAGCTGCGCCGGCGCATCGAGACGGATGCCCAGGGCTTCTACCGCTTTCGCAGCTTCCTGCCGCCGGGCTACGCGATTCCGCCGACCGGCCCGGTGGCCGAGCTGTTCGCCGCCCTGGGCCGCCATGGCCAGCGCCCCGCGCATATCCACTTTTTGGTGGCAGCGCCCGGCATGCGCACGCTGACCACGCAGGTGAACATTCCCGGTGACAGCTACATCGATGACGACTTTGCCTTTGCCACGCGCGACGGGCTGATCGTGGAGCTGGAGCGCAATGTGGCGCCGGCAGGTTATGAATCGCTG
This sequence comes from Acidovorax sp., assembly GCF_034519795.1. Classification (GTDB taxonomy): domain Bacteria; phylum Pseudomonadota; class Gammaproteobacteria; order Burkholderiales; family Burkholderiaceae_C; genus Acidovorax. Next base: position 471,403 of record NZ_JAXHOB010000009.1, on the reverse strand, counting down.
GGTATCACCGCGCCGTTCACGCGTTCGGTGTTCAACTTCGTGCTGCCCAAGGCCGCCAGCGAGGACGAGGCCTTGCCGCTGACGCGCATGGAGCGGGTGGCAACACCGGGCTGATCCCCACCGGCGCCGCACAAAGCTGCCCCTGAGAGAGGGCGGCTTTTTGCGTTGTGGCGCCTTGGCCTGCCCGCACTGCGGGAGAAACCCCGTGGTGCTAGCCGGCGCCATGGCGCACGATACTCGCACCATCCCCCGGCGCAGTCTGGCTGCAGGGTGGAATGCTGGAGACCCCACTTGGCCAATCCCCTCTCGCTGCTGCGCTTCAACGCCGACACTGGCCACATCTGGCTCGACGAGCAGCGCATGCTGCTGCTGCATGCCCGTGCGCTCGCGGCATTGCGCAAGGAGCTGTTCGACTCCCTGGGTGTGGAGCGCGCGCGTGGCCTGCTGATACGCATGGGATTTGCCTCGGGCCAGCGCGATGGCGAGCTGGCCGTCAAGCAGCGGCGCGCCGGCCTCAAGACGCACGATGCCTTCCTGCTCGGCCCACAACTGCACTCCATCGAAGGGGTGGTGTCGGTGGAGATGGTGCAGCTCGACATCAACCTCGCGCAGGGCCACTTCTACGGCGAATTTCTGTGGACCAACTCCTGGGAGGACGAGGTCAACATCAGCGACTTCGGCTTTGGCGACGACCCCGCCTGCTGGACGCAGATCGGCTACGCCTCTGGCTACACCAGCACCTTCATGGGCCAGCTCGTGGTCTACAAGGAGGTGGAGTGCCGCAGCCAGGGCGATGCGCTGTGCCGCATTGTCGGCCAGGTGGCAGAGCGCTGGAACGACGATGCCTACGTGGCCTACTTCCAGCCCCAGCCTTTTGCCGCGCAGCTGATCGACTACCAGATCGGCCTGGACCAGTTGCGCAGCGTGCAGGCGCGCCGGCGCTTCGACAGCAAGCTGGTGGGCGTGTCGCCGGGTTTTCGCGAGGCCTTCGAGCTGCTCAGCCGTGCGGCCGACAATGCCATCACCGTGCTGCTGCTGGGCGAAACCGGCGTGGGCAAGGAGGTCTTTGCGCGCTGGCTGCACGAGAACGGGCCACGCGCCAAGGGCCCGTTCATCGCCGTGAACTGTGCGGCCATACCGCATGAGCTGATTGAGGCCGAACTCTTCGGCGTGGAAAAGGGCGCCTACACCGGTGCCCACCTGGCGCGGGCCGGCCGCTTCGAGCGGGCCCATGGCGGCACGCTGTTCCTCGACGAGATCGGCGACCTGCCGCTGGCCGCACAGGTGAAACTGCTGCGCGCCCTGCAGACCGGCGAGGTGGAGCGCCTGGGCGCCGAGCACAGCGTGCCGTTCGACACGCGCATCGTCGCTGCCACCAACGTGAACCTGCAACAGGCCATGCAGGCCGGGCGCTTTCGCGCCGACCTGTTCTACCGCCTCAACACCTTTCCCATCACCATACCGCCGCTGCGCGAGCGCACGGCCGACATCCCGGCGCTGGTGGAGCGCTTCGTGGAGCGCTACGGCGAGCTGTACCGCAAGAAGGTGCTGGGCCTGACCGACAAGGCCATGCGCGCGGTGCTGGGCCACCCCTGGCCCGGCAACATCCGCGAGCTGGAGAATGTGATGGAACGCGCCGTGCTGCTGGCGCCCGACAAGGGCTTCATCGAGGCATCGCACCTGTCGGGCGTGGCGCCACCGGCCTCGGGCGGGCAACTCGACGGGCGCGGCGCGGTGACCCGTGCGCAGACCGACGCCATCGACGGCATCTGCGCCGAGGTACTGGACCGCAACGTCGACCTGGCCCGGCTGGAGCAGCGCCTGCTGCAGACCGCGCTGCAGCGCGCGGGTGGCAACCTGTCGCAAGCGGCGCGCATCCTGGGCATCACCCGACCGCAACTGGCCTACCGGCTGAAGAAAGAAGGCGTTCCCACGGCCTGATCCGGCCCGGGGCATGGCCCTGGGCCTCACCCATCCCCTTGCAGAGCGCCCCACCGGGGCGGCCGCGCATGGACAGCCGCGGGCACGCGCGCACTTCACCATTTGATCAAGCTGCAGCGCAGCAATTGACGATTTCAGGCTTCAGGAAAACCCTTGCGCCAGGGTACCTGGGCAGGCGCATCCCATGCAAATCAAGGGCTTGCGTGCGCTGGCACAGCGATTGCCCTTGTTACACCGTCCGGGCCCCTGGCCCCTCTTCGATTGGTGTAGTGAACAAATGACCCAAACCCATGGCATGACCCCACCGGCATCGGCCAGCGAGATGAGCGGCCTGCCCTGCTACGTGCGGGTGACCGGCACGCTGGAGCAGCGCTTCGTCGCGTTCGAGTTTGCCATCGGCGACCCCGAACTGGCCGTGGAGCTGGTCCTGCTGTTCGACCAGTTCCACGCCTTCTGCGCGCAGCACCAGGCTATCCACCTGGATGCCGAGGAGGGCGCGCGGCTGGACTACGAGCGCCTGAAGTGGCGCTTCGGCGCGCCCGGCATCGACCACTGACACAGATCCCCACCCACAACCACAGCACCAGGAGACAACACGATGCATGTCGACATCCAGACCACCAGCGTCAAGCCGATCAGGCAGACGTTCTCATTCATTGCCCGCCGCCTGGGCGCGGACAAACCGGCGTCGCGCTACCAGGAGGCGACCATCGACATGCAGCCGGAGGTCAACTTCCACTACCGGCCGCTGTGGGAACCCGAGCGCGCGCTGTACGACAAGCGCCGCACGGCCATCGTGATGCAGGACTGGTACGCCTTCAAGGACCCGCGCCACTTCTACTACGGCGTGTACGTGATGGCCCGCGCCAAGCAGCAGGACGCGACCGACAGGCAGTACGAGTTCGTGGAAAAGCGCCAGTTGCTCACCCAGCTCGACGCGGCCACGCGCCAGCGCATCCAGTCCGCGCTGGTGCCGCTGCGCCACTACGAGTGGGGCGCCAACATGAACAACGGCTTCATCACCGCCTACGGCTGGGGCGCCGCGATCACGCAGGCCACCCAATTCGCCACCATGGACCGCCTGGGGATTGCCCAGTACCTCACGCGAGTGGGGTTGATGCTGGACACCAACGGCGAGGCCGCCCTCGACCAGGCCAAGGAGGACTGGCTGCATGCCCCCGCCTGGCAGGGCGTGCGCCGCCTGATGGAGAACCTTTTCGTCACCAAGGACTGGTTCGAGGTGTTCGTGGCGCAGAACCTGGTGTTCGACGGCCTGCTGTACCCGCTGGTCTACCGCCACCTGGAGGCGGACCTGAACCCGGGCACCGGCAACGCCCTGTCGATGCTGACCGGCTTCATGAACGACTGGTACGACGAGACCACCCGCTGGGTGGACGCCACCGTGAAGACCGCTGCCGAGGAATCGCCGGCCAACGCAGCGCAACTCACCGCGTGGATCGGCACCTGGCGCACCGAGATCCTGCGCGCCCTGGCACCGCTGGCCAGTGCCGCACTGGGCGCCGATGCGGGTGCCGCCGCACTGGCCCAGGCCGACCAGGCCCTCGCTGCGCGCATCGCCAAGCTGGGCCTGCGCGCCTGACCCCTCCCACGAAAGCCCCCCATGAGCATCACCACCACGGCCGCATCTACCGCCATGCAGGACCGCCCCAGCGTCTTCATCGCCCTGCAGACCAACGACGAGACGCGCCAGATCATCGACGCCATCCTGGCCGACAACCCGCTGGCCACCGTGGCCGAGTTCCCGGCCATGGTGAAGATCGACGCGCCCGGGCAGATCGTCATCCACCGCAGCTCGGTGCAGGACCGCATGGGCCGCGACTGGGACGTGCAGGAGCTGCACCTGAACCTGATCTCGCTGTCCGGAAACATCGACGAGACGGACGATGCCTTTCGCCTCACGCGCGGCGAGACGGCCTGACGCCCAGCCCCTGCCCTGCCCCTGCCCTGCCCCACTTCACCTTCAGGAGACACCATGAACCAGAACAACAACACCGCCAGCAGCGCCCGCCGCCTGGGCATCAAGGAAAAGTACGCGCTGATGACGCGCAGCCTGGGCTGGGACACCACCTACCAGTCCATGGACGACGTGTTCCCCTTCGACCAGTTCGAGGGCATCAAGATCCACGACTGGGACAAGTGGGAAGACCCGTTTCGACTGACCATGGACGCGTACTGGAAGTTCCAGGGCGAAAAGGAGAAGAAGCTCTACGCCATCATCGACGCCTTCGCGCAGAACAACGGGCAGTTCAACATCACCGATGCGCGCTACGTCAACACCCTGAAGCTGTTCCTGACGGGCGTGTCGCCGCTGGAGTACGCGGCGCACCGCGGCTACGCCATGGCCGGGCGCTCGCTGCGCGGCGTGGGCGCGCGCATCGCCTCGCAGATGCAGTCCATCGACGAGCTGCGCCACGCGCAGACGCAGGTGCACACCATCAGCCACTACAACAAGTACTTCAACGGGCTGCACGACTTTCACCACATGCACGACCGGCTGTGGTACCTGTCGGTGCCCAAGTCCTACTTCGACGATGCGATGACGGCGGGGCCGTTCGAGTTCATCACCGCGATCTCGTTCTCGTTCGAGTACGTGCTCACCAACCTGCTGTTCATGCCCTTCATGAGCGGCGCGGCCTACAACGGCGACATGGCCACCGTGACCTTCGGCTTCTCGGCCCAGTCGGACGAATCGCGCCACATGACGCTGGGCCTGGAGGTGGTCAAGTTCATGCTGGAGCAGGACCCGGACAACCTGCCCATCATCCAGAAGTGGGTGGACAAGTGGTTCTGGCGCGGCTACCGCCTGCTCACCCTGGTGGGGATGATGATGGACTACATGCTGCCCAAGCGCGTGATGAGCTGGGCCGAGGCGTGGGAGATGTATTTCGAGAAGAACGGCGGCGCTCTGTTCGAGGACCTGGCGCGCTACGGCGTGAAGGTGCCCAAGTACGCAGACGTGGCCAAACTGGAGAAGGAGCACATCACCCACCAGGCCTGGGGCATCTTCTACAACTACACCCAGGCCGCGGGCATCCACACCTGGATCCCCAACGACGAAGAGATGGACTGGCTGGCCGCCAAGTACCCCAACACCTTCAACCAGTACTACCGCCCCCGCCTCGAACATTTGCGCGAACAGGAGAAGGCCGGCAAGCGCTGGGTGAACAACAGCCTGCCCATGCTGTGCCAGATCTGCCAGATCCCCATGGCGTTCACCGAGATGGACAAGCCGACCAAGATCGCGGCGCGCGAATCGACCTACCACGGCATGAAGTTCCACTTCTGCTCCGACGGCTGCAAGGACGTGTTCGACGGCGAGCCCGAGAAGTTCCAGCAGGCCTGGCTGCCTGTGCACCAGATCTACCAGGGCAACTGCTTTCGCGAAGGCACTGACCCCACCCAGCCCGGCTTCGACCCGCTGGCCGAGGTGCTGGCTTGGTACCACCTCGACACCAGCGCAGATACCGGCGAATACAACACCAGCCCCGACCGCGCCAACTGGGAGCGCTGGACCGGCCGCAGCCACCTGCCCGCAGATGAGTCCCCTGCCGCGCCAGCCAAGGCGGCCTGACCCCCATCAAAAGAGGAGAACCCGATATGCCCGTCATTGCATTGCAACCCGGCTACACAGGCGAAGTGGCCGATGCCGAAGCGAATTTCCACGGCAACCGCCTGCTCTACATCGGCTGGGAAGACCACCTGATGTTCTGCTCTCCCGTGTGCCTGCCCCTGCCCGCAGCCATGCCCTTTGGCGCCCTGGTGAGCGACGTGCTGCCCGGCGTCTACGGCAGCCACCCCGACTTTGCGCGCATCGACTGGAGCCAGGTCGAATGGCGCGACTCGGGCAAGCCGTTCACGCCCGACCCGGCCTTGTCGCTGGCCGACAACGGCCTGGTGCACAAGTCCTTCATCCAGCTGCGCACGCCGGGCCTTGCCGGCATTGCGGGCTCGGGCTCGTGAGGTGAAGGCCATGGGCTACCAGATCACGATCGAGCCGCTGGGCCAGACTGTGGAGATCGCCGAAGGCCAGACGGTGCTGGACGCCTGCCTGCGCGCCGGCGTGTGGATACCGCACGCCTGCTGCCACGGCCTGTGTGCCACCTGCAAGGTGCAGGTGCTCGATGGCGAGTTCGACCACGGCGAGGCCTCGCCCTTCGCGCTGATGGACTTCGAGCGCGACGAGAACAAGGTGCTGGCCTGCTGCGCCACGCCGAAGTCCGACCTGGTGATCGAGGCCGAGGTGGACGAAGACCCCGACGCCCGCTACCTGCCCCTGCAGGACTTCCTCGGGCAGGTGGTGCGCCGGGAGATGCTCACGCCCACCATCCTGGGGCTGTGGCTGCAGCCAGACCGGCCCATCGACTTCCAGGCCGGGCAGTACGTGATGCTGCAGGTGCCCGGGGTGCAGGGCGCGCGCGCCTTCTCGATCGCCAGCGCGCCCGGCGACGCACTGATCGAGCTGCACATCCGCAAGGTGGAGGGGGGCCCCGCCACCACCTGGCTGCACGGGCAGGTGAAGGTGGGCGACCGCCTGGAGCTCTCAGGCCCCTTCGGCCGCTTCTTCGTGCGCAAGTCGGCCACGCGCCAGGCCATCTTTTTGGCGGGCGGCTCGGGCCTGTCGAGCCCCAAGTCCATGGTGCTGGACCTGCTGGCCGAAGGCGCCGGCTACCCGATCACGCTGTTCCACGGCGCCCGCAACCGGCAGGAGCTGTACTGCGCCGAGCTGTTCGAGGCGCTGGCCGCGCAGCACGCCAACTTCCGCTATGTGCCGGTGCTGTCGGCCAACGACGACGCCAGTTGGGCCGGCGCCACCGGCTACGTGCACCAGGCGCTGCAGCAGCACCTGGGCAACGACTTTCGCGGCAGCAAGGCTTACCTGTGCGGGCCGCCGCCCATGATCGAAGGCTGCATCGCCACCTTGATGCAGGGCCGCCTGTTCGAGCCCGACATCTACACCGAGAAGTTCTTCACCGCGGCCGACGCCAGTGCCCCGGCACGGCGCAGCCCGCTGTTCAAGAGCCTGTGAGCACCACCCCCCACCTTCACCCACCCACAAGGAGACAACCCCATGGCTGAATTCACCCCATCCCAGTTGCTCGAACAGGTCAACACCCGGCAGATCGCCCCGGGCAACGCCCGCGTGCGCCAGCTCACCGAGCGCATCGTCACCGACCTGTTCAAGACCATCGACGAGCTCGATGTGACCCCCGACGAGTTCTGGGCCGCCACGGGCTGGCTCAACCGCCTGGGCGCTGCCGGCCAGGCGGGCCTGATCACCGCAGGCCTGGGCTTTGACCGGCTGATCGACATCCGCGCCGACGAAGCCGACGAGCGCGCCGGCCGCGCTGGCGGCACCCCACGTGCCATCGAAGGGCCCCTCTTCGTGGCCGGCGCTCCCACCTCCAAGGTCGAGGTGCGCGTGGATGAGGGCGAGCCCGAGGGCGAGATCTTCATCATGGAAGGCCAGGTCCTGGACCTGGATGGCCAACCCGTTCCCCACGCGATGGTGGACGTCTGGCATGCCAACGAGAAAGGCGGCTATTCGCACTTCATGCCCGGCATGCAGCCCTACGAGCTTCGCCGGCGCATCGAGACCGATGCCAAGGGCTTCTACCGCTTTCGCAGCTTTTTGCCACCGGGTTATGCGATCCCGCCCGTGGGGCCGGTGCATGAGCTGTTTGCCTTGCTAGGCCGCCATGGCCAGCGGCCCGCGCATATCCACTTTCTGGTGGCCGCCCCCGGCATGCGCACGCTGACCACGCAGGTCAATATCCCGGGTGACAGCTACATCGACGACGACTTCGCGTTCGCCACGCGCGACGGACTGATCGTGGAGCTGGAACGCAATGTGGCGCCAGCAGGTTACGAATCGCTGGGTATCACCGCACCGTTCACACGCTCGGTGTTCAACTTCGTGCTGCCCAGGGCCGCCAGCGAAGACGAAGCATTGCCTCTCACGCGCATGGAGCGGGTGGCTGCGCAGGGCTGAGCATGTGCTGCGGGGCTATCCGCCCCGTGGCAACCCCAACCCCGCCATCTCCTGCGACACCCCCTCCCACGCCACATCGAACGCCGGCACGCTGCGCTCCGGCGGCACGGCATTGGCCCGCAGGGCCCAGTGGGCGCCCGCCACCACGCTGTCGATCACGGGCACCCCTACCTGGGACTGCACGGCCGCCGCCATGCCGGCCAGCCCTGCGCCGCCCAAGATGACGGACTGCACGCCCATCTGGCGTACCACGTCGCGGCAGGCCTGGGCCAGCAGCGCACGGGCGGCCACGGGGTCGGCCGCCAGTTGGGCGCCGGTGGGCGCCACGGTGTGGATGCCGGCCAGCGCATGGGCATGGCCCAGGGCCTGCGCCAGGCGCTGCAGCATGGGGCCCCAGCGCTCGCCGCCGGTGACGATGGCGTAGCGGCCGTGGCGCGCAGCTTCGATGAAGGAGGCCTCGGCCAGACCGGTGACGGGCACGGGGCTGCTTTCGCGCAAGGCCATGAGGCCGGGGTCGCCAAAGCAGCCGATCAGCACAGCGCTGGGTGCCGGAGTGGCTTCGGATTGTGTGGACACATCGAGCGCCCAGGCGTCGAGCGCGGCATGCGCGGCCACGGCGTAGCTGGCCTCGCAGGCGATGTAGGGGGCGCCAAAGCGTGCGGTGGCCGTGCGCACCACCACATGCAAGCCCGCAGCAGCCTGCACATGCTGCTGCAGCAGTGCGCTGACCTTGGGCGACGTGTTCGGATTGATGACCAGCAGGTGGCGCATGCCGTTCAGCCCGCCATTCCCAGCAGGCTCATGAGATCTGGCGCTTCGCTCGCGGGCGGGGTGAACTCCAGCTGCGACTCGATGCGTGCCAGGTGGTCGAGCATGCGGCGCGCGGCCTCCTTGGCGTCGCGCAGGCGGATGGCGTCGATCAGCGCGCGGTGTTCGCGGCAGCCGCAGGCCGTGGCCTCTTCGCGCTCGCGCGCATGGCTGGGGCTGTAGGTCATGAGGATCAGCGAGGTGCGCGAGACCAGCTCGCGCAGGATGCGCCCCAGCGTCTGGTGCCCGGCAGCCTGCGCGATGTGCAGGTGGAAGTCGCCCGACAGCCGGATCGCGCGGCGCATGTCGCCGCTGGCGCGTGCGGCCTCTTCGTCGTCGATGCAGGCGCGCAGCGCGGCGATGTGCTCGTCGGTGGCGTTGGCGATGAACAGCTCCACCAGGCGCGGCTCCAGCAGGCGGCGGGCCTCGAAGACTTCGAGCGCCTCCTCGGGCGTGGGCTGGGCGATGGAGGCGCCGCGGTTGGGCGTGAGCGTAACCACCTGCTCGTTGGCCAGGCGCACCAGCACCGGCCGCACGCGCGTGCGCGACACGCCGAAGGCCGCCGCCAGCTTGTCCTCCACCAGCTTGGTGCCCGGAGGCAGCCGGTGGTCTAGGATGGCCGAGACCATGCGCTCGTACATGTCGTTGTCGCTGAGCAGGCCGCCCGTGGCTGCAGCACTGTCGGCAGGCAGGTCGGCGGGCTCGGGGGACGTGGCCGCAGCAGCACGGCGCCGGGGCTTGGGGGCGGCGGTCATGATGGAATCGTCGGCTCGGATGCGCATGGAAGTCTCATGGCGTGCGGCTCAGCCGGCCCGCCCTTTCTTGCGCTGACCCAGCGCCCAGACCAGCGCCAGCGTGATGCCCATGACCACGAACGACACCACGGTGGTCAGCGTACCCAGCGCGTAGATGGACGGTGTGGTCACCGTGCTGGTCAGGCCCTGCAGCTCCAGCGGCAGCGTGTTCACGTCGCCGATGGCCTGCGAGGTGCGGGCGATCTCGTCCCAGCTCAGGGTGAAGCCGAACATGCCGATGCCCACGACCGAGGGTGCGATCAGCGGCAGCACCACGTGGGCAAAGCCCTGCCAGGGGGTGGCGCCCAGGTCGCGTGCCGCCTCTTCGTAGGCCGGGTTGAAGCGGTTAAACACCGCGAACATGATGAGCAGGCCAAACGGCAGGGTCCAGGTCAGGTGCGCGCCCAGGGCCGAGGTGAACAAACCCAGCGAGGTTCCGTAGCCCTCCAGCGTGCTCTCCATGCCCAGCCATTCGAGGGCGGCCTTGATGCCGTTGTCGATGAGCCGGAACTCCAGCCCGATGCCCAGCGAGACGATGATGGACGGCATGATCAGGCTTGCCACGACGATGAAGAACAGCGTGTTGCCCCCCGCCAGCCGCTTGCGAAAGGCCAGGCCCGCCAGCACCGACAGCACCACCGTGCACAGCATCACCGCCACGCCCAGGCCGAGCGAGCGCCACAGCGCCGCCCCGATGTCCACCACGCCCAGGCCCTCGGCCAGCTTGTGGAACCAGTGCAGCGAGACGCCGCGCATGGGAAAGGTCAGCCCACCCTCGGGGCCCTGGAAGCTCAGGATGAAGATGACGAACATGGGCCCGTACATGAACAGCACGAACAGGCTGAACACGGTGGCCAGCAGCCAGAAGCTGGCGGGGCGGGATTCGCGGATGCGGGCTTTCATGCGGATGTCCTGTGGAGGTTGTCGGCGGCGCAGGTGGTGCTCAAAGCTCTTTGCGGATGTCGACCAGGCGCGTGAGCCCCCAGATGATCATCAGCACCACCGCGAGCAGGATCACGGCGTTGGCCGCAGCCAGCGGAAACTGCAGGTACGAGGTCTGCACCTGGATGATCTTGCCGATGGAGGCGATCTGCTGGCCACCCATCACGCCGATGGTGACGAAGTCGCCCATGATGATGGTGATCACGAAGATCGAGCCGATGATGATGCCGGTGCGCGACAGCGGGACGATCACGTTCCACAGCGTCTGCCAGCCGCTGGCGCCGCTGTCGCTGGCCGCCTCGATGAGGCTGCGGTCGATGCGCATCATGCTGTTGAAGATGGGCACGATCATGAACATGGTGTACAGGTGCACGAAGGCCAGCACCACCGAGAAGTCCGAGAACAGCAGCCACTCGATGGGCTGATCGACCATGCCCATGCTGATCAGGCTCTGGTTCACCAGGCCGTTGCGCCCCAGCAGCGGCACCCACGAGATCATGCGGATCACGTTCGAGGTCCAGAACGGGATGGTGCACAGCACGAACAGCAGCGTCTGCATGCCCGAGGAGCGCACGTGGAAGGCCAGGAAATAGGCCACGGTGAAGCCGATCACCAGCGTGATCAGCCACACGAGAAAACTGAACTTGAGCGTGGAGTAATACGTCTTGAGCGTGACGCACAGGCCCTCCGACGCATCGCTACAGCCCGCAAAGATCGAGATGTAGTTCTTGAACGTGAAGCCAGGCAGCAGCTCGTACTCGTTGAAGTCCCAGAAGCTGACCATCACGATCAGCGCCAGGGGAATAAGGAAGAACAGCGCGAACACCAGCGTGAACGGCGCGGCCTGCCACCAGGCGGCAATGCCGCGCCCGGGGGCGGCGCTCGATGGCAGAGACGGTGTGGTGGTGGTGCTCATGGTGTTTGCAAACAATCGGTATCAGGGTTCCACTGCTCGGCGTTTCGTCTCAATCCTTGAAACTGGCGCTGCCAAAGGCCAGTGCCCCCGTGCAAGGGCCGCCAAGCTGCGAATGCAGCGCTTCGCTTGCGTGCACCGGGGGCGTCCCCCTCCCAGATTGCGAAGCAATATGAGAGAGGGGGAAGGCGCGAAGCGACTCAGGGGGTGCTTCCTATGCAGCAACGAACTCGTTCCACTTTTGGACCATGTAGTTGTTTTCGTCCATCAAGGCGTTCCAGCAGGCGATTCCGCCCATGCGCGACTCGTAGCTGCCGCCGTCGCGCACCGCGCCGGTCTTGGCCAGCACGTCGCCATTGGGGCTCTTGATGTCCTGCGTGGCGGGCTTGCCTTCCATCCAGTAGGCCCACTCGTAGGCTTCCATCTTGGACTTGGCGGTGTCCAGCACGGCGCTGTAGTAGCCCTGGCGGTTCAGGTAGGCGCCGGCCCAGCCATCGAGGAACCAGTTGATGAACTCATAGGCGCCGTCGAGCTTGCGACCCGACAGGGTGGCCGGCAGGCCGAAGCCAGCGGCCCAGGCGCGATAGCCTTCCTTGAGCGGCTGGAAGTTGCAGGCGATGCCCTTGGTGCGCACGGCGGTCACGGCCGGGCTCCACATCGACTGGATCACCACTTCGCCCGAGGCCATCAGGTTCACCGACTCGTTGAAGTCCTTCCACAGCGCGCGGAACTGGCCCTGCTTCTTGGCCTCGATCAGGGTCTTGATCGTGAGATCGATCTCCTTCTTGGTCATGTTGCCCTTGTCGGGGTACTTGTAGATGCCCATGGCCTCGACCACCATGGCGGCGTCCATGATGCCGATGGAGGGGATGTTCAGGATCGCGGTCTTGCCCTTGAACTCGGGGTTGAGCAGCTCGGCCCAGGAGTTGATGGGGCGCTTGATCAGGTCGGGGCGGATGCCCAGCGTGTCGGCGTTGTACACGGTGGGGATCAGCGACATGAACTGCGTGGGCGCGGTCGCGAACTTCTTGGACTTCTCGCCTTCCAGGTAGATCACCTTCTTGGGTGCCGTGCCCTGATCGCCCACGGCCTTGCCGGCCACCATGCCGTTGGTGAACAGCGTGGTGATCTTGTCGGCGTTCTTGATGCGCTTGGTGTCGATGCCCTTCAAGTTGCCGGTGGGCACGATCTTTTTCAGCGAGAAGTACTCGGTGTCGATCAGGTCGAAACTGTTGGGCGCCGTCACAGCGCGCTTGGTCACGTCGTCGGTGGTCACGGCCACGTACTGGATCTCGATGCCGGTGTCGGCCTTGAATTTCTCGGCAATCGCCTTGTCCTGGTTCACCGCCGTGCCCAGGTAGCGCAGCACGATCTTTTCCTGCGAGTGGACGGCCGGGAACACGCCGGCGGCCAGGATGCCCGCCGTGCCCTTGAGCAGCGAGCGGCGCTGCACGCCGGTGGTGTCAGAGGCAACAGCGGGGGAATCGGCACGAGAGTCGTCGGACATGGGAAAGCTCCTTGGTTTGCAAAGTGGAGGGGTGGAAACAGACAGCGGACAACGAAAGAATGAGGAGAACTCAGGCCGGCACGGCCTGGGCAGTGGCCGGCGCCACAGGCGCGGGCACAGGTACCGCCAGCGGGGAGAGGGGATGGGCCTGCTCGGGCGTCCAGTGCAATTGCACGCCCTGCCCCACGGTGTAGGGCTGCGCGGCAAAGGCGGCTTCGGAGACCATCACCGAATACGCCGCCGTGGCGTTGGCCGACAGGGCCACGCCCTGCTTCTGCAGGCCCAGCAGCACATAGGTGCCCTGGTACTCCACGTCGGTCACCACGGCCTGCATGTGCTGGGCGCCCCAGGGCAGCGGCGCGCCCTGCGGCAGCACCTGCAGGTGGTCGGTGCGCACGCCGACCTTGCCCTCGGGGGTGTCGATCACGTTGTGGCCGCCCATGAAGCGCGCCACGAATTCGCTGGCCGGGCGGTTGTAGACCTCGTGCGGGGAGCCCACCTGCTCGATCACGCCGTGGTTCATCACCACCATGGTGTCGGCCAGGGCCATGGCCTCCTCCTGCGAGTGGGTCACGTGGATGAAGGTCAGGCCCAGCTCCTTCTGCCAGCGGCGCAGTTCGGCGCGCATCTGGATGCGCAAAAAGGGGTCCAGTGCCGACAGGGGTTCGTCCAGCAGCAGCACGCGCGGCTGGGTGATCAGGGCGCGCGCCAGCGCCACACGCTGCTGCTGCCCGCCCGAGAGCTCGGCCGGCTTGCGCTCGGCCAGGTGGCCCATGGCCACGCGCTCCAGCAGATCCCGCGCCTTGGCCTGGCGCTCAACCTTGGCCACGCCCTTCATCTTGAGGCTGAAGGCCACGTTATCCAGCGCCGAAAGGTGCGGGAACAGGGCGAAGCTCTGGAACATCATGGCCGTGCCGCGCGCGGCGGCGGGCAGGTCGGTGATGTTGCGGTTTTCGAGCAATATGTCGCCGCTGGTCACCGACTCGTGCCCGGCGATCATGCGCAGCGTGGTGCTCTTGCCGCAGCCCGAAGGGCCCAGCAGGCAGCAGTAGCTGCCGCTGGCGATGCGCAGGTCGATGGCGTCCACGGCGGGCTTGCCGCTGGCGTAGCGCTTGGTGAGCGCCACGATCTCGATGGCGGCCGGGGGCTGGGCAGGCGTGGTGTCTTGCATGCCAGGGTCTACGCAATCCACGTGCCAGCTTTTGCGCACAATGTTTCTCGCAATTTGTATACAAAATGCACCGACATCGTGCGCAACCGCGCCTACCAGGGGCTGGCGGCACCAAAAGCGAACGTCGCGCCACGGCCACATACGCCATTCGGCACCATCTGCGCACACTGGACAAGGGCCCATGCTGCCCGGTCGCTGGCTATACTGGCCAGTCGCAGAAACATTTCTTTACGAGGCGCCCCCCGTCCCACCGCAGCACTGCAGGATGACGAATCTCGACCCTCGCTCCATGATCGCCCTGGCGGGATTCATGTCCGCCCTGATGGCCATCGTGCTGACCTGCATGCGGCGCTATTACCCGGCCCACATCCGGGGCATCGGCTCCTGGGCGGCGGCGCCGGTGTTCTGGCTGGCATCCACCGCCCTCTTCAGCGCGCGCGGCATGCTGCCCGACTGGATGAGTCTGGTGGGCGCCAACATGCTGCTGGTGCTGGGCACCATGACCTACTACATGGGTACCCGCGCCTTTCTGGGCCATGCCCACACCTGGCGCATCTGGGGCTGGGTGCTGGCCGTGTGCCTGGGGGTCTTCACCTGGCTGTCCTACGGCTGGCCCAACTACAGCGTGCGGCTCTCCTTCTTCACGCTGGTGATGTCGTGCATCTACGGCGCCCAGTTGCGCTTTCTATTGCGCCATGGGGGCAGCAACTTCCCGGTGCGGCTGGTGGAGGTGGTGCTGGTGCTGCACCTCGCCGTGCTGCTGGTACGGCTTGGCTCCATCTTCGCAGGGTTTGCGGGCGACAACCTCATGGAGCCATCGCTCTACCAGAACCTGTACATCGGCGCCTACGCACTCACGGTGCTCATGCTCTCCATCGGCGCGCTGCTCATGGCCACCGACCGGCTGCGCACCGAGCTCGAACACCTGGCCACGCACGACTCGCTGACCCCGGCGCTCAACCGGCGCGCGCTGCTGCAGCGCTGCGAAGAGGAACTGGAGCGCGCGCGCCGCTACGGCGGGGGCCCCTCGCTGATGATGCTGGACCTGGACCACTTCAAGGCCGTGAACGACAGCTGCGGCCACCAGCACGGCGACGCGGTGCTGGTGCACTTCGTGCAGCGCACCCTGGCCGTGCTGCGCACGCCCGACCGCATGGGCCGCTATGGCGGCGAAGAGTTCATGGTGCTGCTGCCCGGCACCGATGCCGTCGCAGCGCTCATCGTGGCCCGGCGCATCCACGCCACGCTGGCCGTGGGCCATCCGCTCGATTGCCGGGTGAGCATCGGCCTGACGCAATGGAACGGACCCGGCGACACGCTGGACGCCATGCTCGCACGCGCCGATGCCGCGCTGTACCAGGCCAAGGCGCAGGGGCGCAATCAGACTGCAGTAGGCTAACCCCCTGAGTCGCTTCGCGCCTTCCCCCTCAGGGGGACGCCCCCAGCGCGGCGGGGCGGCCCTTGCGCGGGGGCGCTGGCGTTGACCGCGCCAGTTTCAAAAGGCCACGCACTTGAAGGCAGCGCCGTGGGAAACCTGCTCAGCGCTGTCCAGCCAGCAACAGCACACGCGCAGCCAGCGCCAATACCGGCGCATCGACCATGCGGCCTTCCAGCCGAAATACGGCGCCGCCGTGCGCGGGTGCTGCCTCCAGCACCCTTCTCGCCCACGCCAGTTCCTGCGGCTGGGGCGCAAAGGCCGCCTGCACCGGCGCCACCTGCGCGGGGTGGATGCACAGCTTGCCGCCAAAACCCAGGCGCCGGCTGCGCGCCGTGTCCTCGGCCAAGCGCGCCAGGTCGTCGGTGGCCGTGGTCACGCCATCCACCGGCGCGGCCAGCCCCGCACGGCGCGAGGCGCGCACCAGCGCCAGGCGCACGGGCAGCAGCTCGGCCTCGTCGGCAGCGCATTCCATGCCCAGATCGACCTGCAAGTCGAGGTGGCCAAACGCCAGGCGCGCCACCTGCGGTGCCTGCGCCAGTGCATCCAGCGCATCAAGCCCCGCATTCGATTCGACCAGCGGCACCAGCAGTCCTTGCGGGCCCAGCGCCTGGGCCACGGCGGCCAGCACCACTGCCGACTCGGCCTTGGCCAGCATGGCACCGGCCAGGCCCAGGGCCACGCAGGCGGCCACGGCCGCCACGTCATCGCTGTACCAGGGCGTGCCGGCGGCATTGGTGCGCACCAGCAGGCGCGCGCGCTGCGCTGGCTCCAGAGCCTTGACGGCGGCCAGCAAGGCCGTGCGCGCGGCCGCCTTCTCGCCAGGCGCCACGGCGTCCTCCAGGTCCACGACCACAGCACCTGCGCCGCTGGCCAGTGCCTTGGCGATGCGCTCGGGCCGGGTGGCGGGTACGAAGAGGAAGGCCATCGCGCGGGCCATTGCCTGGTGCGTGGAAGGCACTGACATCAGATCGCCTTGCTGGCGCGCAGCGCAGCCAGTTGCCCGTCGCCACGCCCCAGCGAGCGCAAGATGGCCTCGGTGTGCTCGCCCACGGCGGGTATCGGGTCCATGCGGTAGTCGAAGCTGCTGTGCGCGCCGGGCGGCAGCAAAGCATCGAGCGGCCCTTCGGGCGTGTCCACCTGCTGCACGCGGCCACGCGCCTGCAGCTGCGGGTGCGCCCAGACCTCGGCCATGGTGTTCATGCGCGCGTTGGCAATGCGCGCCTCCTCCAGCCGCTCGATGACCTGCGCGGCCGTGAGCGTGCCGAACACGGCGAGGATCAGGGCCCGGAGCTCGGCCCGGTGCGCGTTGCGCCGGGCATTGCTGTCAAAGCGCGGGTCGGCGGCCAACGGCGGCTGCAGCAGCACATGCTCGCAGAACAGCTTCCACTCGCGCTCGTTCTGCAGGCCGAGCATCACGGTGCCCCCATCGCCGGCCAGGAAGGGGCCGTAGGGGTAGATGGTGGCATGCGAGGCGGCATTGCGCGGCGGAGGCGTGGCGCCGCCGTAGGCGTAGTACATCGGAAAGCCCATCCACTCGGCCAGCGATTCGAGCATGGAGACATCGATGCGCGAGCCCTGCCCCGTCTTCTCGCGCTGCATCAGCGCGGCCAGCACACTGGTGTAGGCATACATGCCCGCCGCGATGTCGGCGATGGAGTTGCCCGACTTGCAGGGCTCCTCGGGCGTGCCGGTCACCGACAGGTAGCCCGCCTCGCTCTGGATCAACAGGTCATAGGCCTTCTTGTCGCGGTAGGGGCCATCGCTGCCGTAGCCCGAGATGTCGCAGACGACGAGGCGCGGGTTGTGGGCGCTCAGCGCCTCCCACGACAGGCCCATGCGCGCGGTGGCACCGGGGGCGAGGTTCTGCACCAGCACATCGGCGCGGGCCAGCAGCTCCCACAGCACGGCCAGGGCCTCGGGCTGCTTGAGGTCCAGCGTGAGGCTCTCCTTGGAGCGGTTGACCCAGACGAAGTGCGAGGCCATGCCCTCTGCCCTCGTGTCGTAGTCGCGCGCAAAATCGCCGCCGCCGGGGCGCTCGACCTTGATCACGCGGGCGCCCAGGTCGGCCAGCTGGCGGGTGCAGAACGGGGCGGCGATCGCATGCTCGAGCGACACCACGGTGATGTGGTCCAGGGGGCGGATCATTGGCTGGCTCCTGTGCTCAGTCGACTGTCGCGCCGGAGGTCTTGACCACCTTGGCCCACTTGGCCAGGTCCTCCTGCAGCAGCGCGGCAAATTGCTCGGGCGTGGTCTTGGGCGCGATCTCCACGCCCTGCGCCTCCAGGCGCTCGCGCAGGTCCTTGGCGGCCAGGGCTGTGGCCATGCCGTCCTGCAGCTTGGCCTGGATGTCGGCCGGCAGGCCCGCGGGTGCGAACAGCCCGATCCACAGCGTGCCGTTGTAGCCGGCCACGGTCTCTGCGATGGTGGGCACGTCGGGCAGCACGGGGGAGCGCGTGGCGCCGCTCACGGCCAGGGCGCGCAGCTTGCCGGCCTTGATGTGCGAGAGCGCCGACGGCATGCTGGCGAAGACCATGGGCAACTGCCCTCCCAGCACATCGTTGATGGCCGGGGCCACCCCCTTGTAGGGCACATGCTGCAGCTGGATGCCGGCCATGCTGTTGAGCATTTCACCGAGCAGGTGGTTGAGCGTGCCATTACCGGCCGACGCGTACTGGTAGTGGCCCGGCTTGGCCTTGGCCAAAGCCACCAGCTCGGCGATGTTGCGCGCGGGGAAGGATGGGTTCACCAGAAGCACGTTGGGCACGGCACCGATCAGGCCCACGGGTTTGAAATCCTTCACGGGATCGAAACCGGGATTCTTGAAGAGGGCCGGGTTGATGGCCTGGCTGCTGCTGATGGTCATGAGCAGGGTGTAGCCGTCCTTGGGCGCCTTGGCGACGAACTGCGTGCCGATGTTGCCGCCCGCGCCGGGCCGGTTCTCCACGACGGTGGCGCCGCCCAGCACCTCGCCGAGCTTCTGGCCCACCAGGCGGCCCACGATGTCGTTGGTGCCGCCTGCGGCCTGGGGTACGACCATCACGATGGGGCGGCTGGGGTAGCTTGTCTGTGCTGCGGCCCACAGGGGTGCGGCCAGCAGGGCAGCGAGGGCGGTGCGGCGCGCGATGGCGCGGGGGTTGGGGAATTTCATGCGGTTTGTCTCCTTGCGTGTTCTCGAAATCTGGGCGGATGTTCGCCGCACAGGCGCCCGCGCACAATCACGCATTTCAGAACCAAGCCTTCGCCAAAACCGAAACCTGGCACGCGCAGCAGTAACATGCGGCCATGCAATTCGACCTGACCGATCTGCGCCTGTTCGTGCTCACGGCCGAGCAAGGCGCCCTCTCCCGCGCCGCAGCGGCGCGGCACCTGTCGCTGGCAGCGGCCAGTGCGCGCATCAAGGCGCTGGAGCAGCAGGCGGGCATGCCGCTCCTGTACCGCCAGGCGCGCGGCATGCGCCCCACGCCGGCGGGCGAGGCCTTCTTGCACCACGCACGTGGCGTGCTGCGCCAGACCGAGCAGTTGCGCGCCGACCTGCAGGAGTACAGCGGTGGCCTGCGCGGCCATGTGCGGGTGTTCGCCAACACCACGGCGGTGACGGACTTCATGCCCGAGATCCTTCCCGCCTTCCTCGCGGCCAACCCGCGCGTGAATGTGGAGCTTCAGGAAAAACCGAATGCCGAGATTCCGCGCGGCGTGCTCGACGGCCGGGCCGACATCGGCATCGTCGCGGGCCAGGTGGACACGCTGGGCCTCACCGCCATCCACTTCAGCACCGACCGCCTGGCCCTGGTGGTGCCGCGTGGCCACCGCTTCGCCCGGCGCCGGCGCATGGCTTTTTCCGAAACGCTGGACGAGCCCATGGTGGGCATGCACCCGGCCAGCACGCTGCAGGTCTTTCTGGCCCAGGTGACCGAGCAATTGGGCCAGCCGCAGAAGCTGCGCGTGCAGCTATCGAGCTTCGACGCCATGTGCCGCATGATCGGTGCCGGCGTGGGCATCGGCATCGTGCCCGAGAGCGCCGCCCGGCGCTACCTCGCCCCCATGGGCCTGGTGCTGATCGACCTGGAAGACGCCTGGAGCGTGCGCGAGCGCTACATCCTGGTGCGCGAGGAGGCGCGCATGCCGGCCTACGCGCAGTCGCTCATCGACCTATTGCGCGCACACCACCAGGCCCCAATCGAAAAGCCCGCGCGCCGCAGGCGCTAAACGCACCGCAGGCGCTGAGGGCCTCAGCTCTTGTTATCTACGCCAGCCGATTCGAAACTCGCCATCTCCGCCAGCACCGCGCAGGCCGACTGCAGCAGCGGCCAGGCCAGGGCGGCACCCGAGCCCTCGCCCAAGCGCAGGCCCAGGTCGAGCAAAGGCTCGGCCTGCATCTGCGCCAGCATCAGGCTGTGGCCGCGCTCGCCCGAGCGGTGGGCAAACACGCAGCGCTGCAGCACGGCCGGCTGCAGGCGGCTGGCCACCAGCACAGCGGCGCTGGTGATGAAGCCATCGACGACGATGACCCGGCGCTCGGCCGCCGCCTGCAGCACGGCCCCCACCAGGGTGGCCACCTCGTAGCCGCCCAGCGCCGCCAGTGCATCCATCGGGCCCGTGGCTTCGGCGTTCACATCCAGCGCCTGCTGCAGCACGGTGCGCTTACGCGCTATGCCGGCGGCGTCCAGGCCGGTGCCCGCGCCCGTCACCTCGGCCAGGGGCTGGCCGGCCAGGCGCGCCAGCAGCAGCGAGGCCACCGAGGTGTTGGCGATGCCCATCTCGCCCAGCAGCAGCGCATTGCCCGGCAGGCCGCGCACCACTTCCATGCCGTTGGTGATCGCTTGAGCGCATTGTTCCGCAGTCATGGCAGGGCCCGCCGACGCATCGGCCGTGCCGGACGCCACCTTGCGCACCAGCAGCCGCGGCGCACCCGGGGGCGTATCGCGCTCGGCAATCGGCTTGGCCACGCCGCAGTCCACCACCGTGAGGGCCAGGCCATGCTGACGCGCGAGCACGCTCACGGCCGCACCGCCGGCCAGGAAGTTCTCCACCATCTGCCAGGTCACGTCGCTCGGAAAGGCCGACACGCCGCGCGCCGCAATGCCATGGTCGCCCGCGCAGACCAGCATCTGCGGCTGCAGCAGCTGCGGTGCCTCGGTGCCCAGCACCTGGCCGATGCGCAGCGCCAGCGCTTCGAGCCGGCCCAGCGAGCCCAGGGGCTTGGTCTTGAAGTCGAGGATGTGCTGCAGTCGCGCCGTGAGGGGGGCGTCGGTGATATCAGCAAGGGTGGGGATAGCGAAGGACATGGGTTCGTCAGGTAAGGAATGGGATCAGGCCACCAGGGCGTTCAATACGCCGGGTTCGAAATGGGTATCCACCGTGCGGGCCAGGCCCTCCATCACGGCATCGAGCGTGGGCACGGGGGCTGCGCCCTCGCGGCCGAACAGGGCCTGCAGCGCGGCGGGGTCTTCGAGCAGGCCGTGCAGGTACAGGCCGAGCACATTGCCCGCGCCGTTCTGCCAGGCCAGGCCAGGCACCACCTCGCGCGCCACGTCGCCACCGGCCGCCATAGCCGGGTGCTGCGCGGTCTGGCCGTGGTGGATCTCGTAGCCGCTGGCCTCGACGCCCGAGAGCGCCGACCAGGCACCCTGCAGCGCGCCGAAGCGCACGGTGCTGCGCTGCACGGTCTTGGCGGGCTCGAAGGTGGTGACCAGCGGCAACAGGCCGAGACCTGGCGCGTTGCCATCGATGCCGGCGGTGTCGACCAGTGCCTCACCCAGCATCTGCAGGCCGCCGCACACGCCGAGCACGCTGCCACCCTGCCCCGCATGCGCCGCAATGGCCTCATCGAGCCCCTGCGCGCGCAGCCAGGCCAGGTCGGCCGCAGTGGCCTTGGAGCCGGGCAGCACGACCCAGTCCGTGGGCTTGAGGCCCGCCAGCCCGGCGGGGCTGCGCACCCACACCAGTCGCACGCCGGGCACGTTCTTGAGCGGCTGGAACTCGTCGAGGTTGCTGATGCGCGGGTAGGCGATCACGGCTACGGTGGTGTGCACGGCCCCTGCGGCGGTGCTGCGGTCGTCGAACACGCCGTCTTCCTCGGGCAGGCCGTGGTGCCACTGCATGGGGATGGTGGCCACGGTGGGCACGCCGGTCAGCTCCTGCAGCATCTGCGGCGCGGGCGCGAGCAGCGTGGCATCGCCGCGAAAGCGGTTGAGCACGAAGCCATGGATCAGCGCGCGTTCGTCCTCGGGCAGCAGGGCCCAGGTGCCGTACAGGTGGGCAAAGGCGCCGCCGCGGTCGATGTCGGTCACCAGCAGGCAGCGCGCGCCGCCGTGGCGCGCCACGCGCATGTTGACGATATCGCTGGCATGCAGGTTGATCTCGGCGGGCGAGCCCGCGCCCTCGATCACCACCACGTCGTTCTCGGCGCGCAGGGCGTCGAGCCCGTCGGCGATCTGCGGCCACACGCGCTCGCTGCGCCCGCGCCAGGGCAGCGCGGTGAGCTCGGCGCTCACCTGGCCCATCAGCACCACCTGGCTGTGGGTGTCGGCCTCGGGCTTGAGCAGCAGCGGGTTCATGCGCACATCGGGCACCGTGCGCGCAGCAATCGCCTGGAAGTACTGCGCGCTGCCGATCTCGCCGTTGCCATGTTCGCTGGCGACCACGCGCGCGTTGTTGCTCATGTTCTGCGCCTTGAACGGCGCGACCTTGTAGCCCTGGTTGCTGTACCAGCGGCACAGCGCCGTGGCCAGCCAGCTCTTGCCGGCGCCGCTGGTGGTGCCCAGCACCATCACGCAGCGCGCCAGGCGGGGGGAATCGGAAGCGCTCAAGGCAAAGGCCGCACCATGCGGTCCATGATGTGTTCCAGCGCCGCCGCCGCATCGGTGCAGCGCCCGGTGTGCGCCGGCGAGGTCTGGATGATGGCACTGCGCCTGGCCGTGAGCCAGTGAAAGCGCTGGCGAAACGGCAGCTGCGCAATCGGCCCGCAGCCCGCGTCCCCCGCGCAGATCGCGACGATGGCCGCCAGGTGGCGGCGCACGGTGTCGATGTCCACATGCGGATCCATCGCCAGCAGGCGCTCCTCGTCGAGCGCAATCGCCGCCTGCAGGAAGCCGCTCTTCTGGCACGAGAGGATGACACCCGCGTTGATGAATTCCTCGCGCTCCACGCGCGGCACCACGCGCACGATGGCGTAGTCGTACACCTCAGCCGCGTGCATCGATCACTCCTTTCAGCCAGGCCTCGCGCCCTTCCAGGCGGGCGCAGAAATGGTCTACATAGGCCTGGCGGTGGCTGGCAGGGGCCGCCAGCGGCCCCTCGGCGTGCTCGGCCCCGGCAATGGCCAGGAACTCGTCGGGCACATCGGCCAAAATGCCCATGAGCACCTCGCGTGTGAGCAGCGCGGCCAGCTCGCCATCCACCTGGGCCAGTGCCGTGGCCTGGTGCAGCAGCACATGGTCGGCAATCGGCGGGAAAGGCTTTGCCGGCTGCGCCACCGCGCCGTTCCAGGCATGGTGGAAGGTGAGCGAGGCACCATGGTCGATGAGCCAGGGCTTCCTGTGCCACATGAGCAGGTTGGTGTTGCGCGCCGTGCGGTCTACGTTGGCCACCAGGGCATCGAACCAGACCAGGCGCGAGGCGAAATCGTCGCTGACCAGGTCCACCGCGGGGTCGAAGTTGAGCGCACCCGAGAGGTAGTCGAGCCCCACGTTGAGGCCGCCGCTGGCGCGCACCAGGTCCTGGATCTCGGGGTCGGGCTCGGTTTGGGCCAACCCCGTGTCGAGCTCGGCGAGCACGATCTCGGGGATCGGCAGGCCCAGCGCCTGGGCAATGCCGCCCGAGATCATCTCGGCCAGCAGGGCGCGCACGCCCTGCCCTGCGCCACGGAACTTGAGCACGTACAGCCCCAGGTCGTCGCCTTCGACCACGGCAGGCATCGAGCCGCCCTCACGCAGCGGCGTGACATAGCGGGTGACGGTGATGGTTCTCATCAGGGGGTGATCTCCTTGGGTTGTGCACCGGATCGTACGGCCATGGCAGTGGGCCATGCGGCGCGCAGGGCATCTTGCGCCACGGGCGCCAGCACGCCCATGCGCACGGCGCCGGGCAGGCCGAACGAGGTGGCATCGCGCAGCTTGATGCCGGCCGCGCGCAGGGCCGCCAGCGCGCCGGGCAGATCGCCACAGGCAGGCTGCGCACAGAAGTAGTTGGCCAGGCTGCCCGCATGCACGGCCCAGCCCAGGTCCAGGCACAGGGTGAGCTGGCGCTGCTTCCAGTCGCGCAGGGTGGCAAGGCTGTGCACCAGCCAGCGCTGCACGCCGGGCCGCACCCAGGCCTGCAGCAGGGCCACGCCATGCGCCCCCACGGCCCACGAAGGGGCCAGGGCCAGCAGCGCCTGCACCTGTGCGTCGAACCCCTCGGGCGCCACGGCATAGGCGGCGCGCACGCCCGTCAGGCCCAGGGCCTTGTTGGGGGTCCACAGCTGCCAGCAGGGCATGGGCGGCAGCGCGGGCGAGCCGGCCCAGGGGCCCGGGCCATCGGTGCCAAGGCGCAGCGGGGCATAGGCACAGTCGAGCACGCGCAGCGCCGTGCTGCCATCGGCCGCTGCCGTCGCCCATGCGCGCAGGGCCGGATCCTCCCGGCCCAGGGGGCTGGATGGCTCGCAGGCCCATTGCAGAGCGGGTGCGGCGTCCACCGAACGCACCAGCGCGAGCCCGCGCGCCTGCGCGGCCTGGGCATAGTCGCCATAGCTGTGCAACGGCAAGCCCACCTGCACGGCCCCCTGCTGCACCGCCAGCGCCGTGATGCGGTGGATGAACTCGCTGGAACTGGCCGCCAGCACGATGCGCCCCGGTGCCACGCCATGGAAGGCCGCCAGCGCTTCGCGCAGCGCCGTATAGTGAGGGTCGGGGTAGCGCGTGGAATCGGCCTGCTGCACCGCTTGCAGCGCCTCGGGGCACGGGCCGCAGGCATTGCTGTTGGTGGAAAAGTCGTGCACCGGCGCACCCAGCGCGTCGGGGCCGCCATGGGGGTGCAGTGGCATGTCCTGCACGCTCATGCACCCACCCATGCGGACACGATGGTGATCAGCAGGTGGGCACCCACTGCCAGCGGGATCAGCGACAGTGCCACCAGCGAGCCGAGCTTGGCCGCGCGCCGGGTATCGAGCGGGCCGGGGTCGCGCGCACTGGCATTGAGCACATACACCCCGGGCTTGCCGAGCCGCACGCCCAGCGCCAGCGCCATGGCCGCCATGGGCCAGCCGCTGTTGGGCGATGGCGTGCGACGCGCCTGGCGTGCCAGCGTGGCCGGCGACAGCCCGCGCGCCAGCAAGGCCAGCAGCAGCGCGGTGATGCGTGCGGGCAGCCACGAGAGCACGTCATCCGCGCGCGCAGCCCACTTGCCGGCCCACTGCCAGTAGCGCCCGCCCCGCATGCCGGGGTAGCCCCACATGGCATCAGCGGTGTTGGCCAGCCGGTACAGCGCGGCACCGGGCAGCCCCAGCAGCACGAACCAGAACAGCGGCGCCACCACCGAATCGTTGAGGTTCTCAGCCAGCGACTCGATGGCCGACTCGCGCACCTCTTCGGCGTTCAGCTCGCTCACGTCGCGGCTCACCAGGCGGGCCAGTTGCGCGCGCCCCTCGGGCAGCGAACGGGCCAGCGCCGCCTCCACGGCCAGCACCTCGTCGTGCAGCATGCGCCAGGACAGCATCGGCTTGAGCAAGAGCCCCATCAGGGCTGCGGCGATCACGTCATGAAAGCGCAGCGCCAGCCACTGCAGACCCCAGGCCGCGGCCATCACTACACCCGCAAGCGCGCACCAGGCCAGCGCCATGCACCAGAAGGCCCGGAAATCGCGCGGCACAGGCGCCAGCGGCGCCCAGCGCTCGCCGCACCAGTGCAGGGTCTTGCCCATCCACACCACGGGATGGATGGCCACCGGTGGTTCGCCGCGCCACCAGTCGAGGGCCAGCGCCACGAAGGGCACCCAGATCAGCACGCGCAGGGCATCCCACTGCGTGCCGGGGAGCAGCAGATCGGCTAGGACTTCCATACGATCGTACGTGGATGCAACATGGTGGCGCGGATGGTACAGGGCCAGGAACCTCAGGCCACGAAGGGCGGCAGCCGTGCCACGATGCCACTCTTGAGGCGCGCGGGCCGCTCGTTGCGGTTGAGCATGCCGTCGCTGGCGCGGGCGTGCATGGCGCCGCACTCCAGCACATGGCGCGCCGTTTCTTCATCGGGCTTGAGGTCGCCGAACACGAAGGTGTGCTTGCCAGGGGCCTGGAAGGCGACCGAGCAGGCGCGCCCGCAGCTGCTCAGGCAGGCCACGCCGCGCACGCGCACCTGGGCCCAGGCGCCGGTGTCGTCTTCGAGCTGGGCCATCTGCACGGCCTCGAACAGCAGTTCGCCGTCGGCCGGCAGATCGCGCGAGGCCCCGGCTGGCCGGCAGGTGGTGCAGACGATCACGTCAGTGGGGACAGGCGTCGGGGATGCGGTTTCGGACATCAGGAAAAGCTCGTGTTCTAGGAAGAAAGGGGTTCGGGCATGCGGTGCTCGGCCTGCCAGCGCGCGGCCCAGGTGGCGCAGCGCCCCACGGGCCGCAGCGGATCGTCGAAATCCACGACCACGACATGCGTGGCCGCAGCAGGCGCGGCGGGCTGCTCCAGCGTGCGGCCATCGGTCAGCAGCCACAGGCACGACGGTGCGCCCGCGCCGCGCTGGCACCGCGTGGTGCGCAGCAGGCGCTCGGCCTCGGCCAGGCCCGCCCCCAGGGGCGTGCCGCCACCGCCGCCCAGCGGGCGCACGCGGGCCGTGCCGGCGGTGCGCGCGGGGCCGGGGGGCAGCAACAATTCCACGCCCTGGCCGCCAAAGCACAGCAGCGCCACCTCGTCGCCCGCACGCGCGGCCTGCTCGATCAGGCGGGCGGCATAGCCCTTGGCCCAGGCCAGGCGCCCGCCCTGGCGCATGGAGCCCGAGGTATCGAGCGCGATCAGGTGCAGGCAGGGCTGCACGGTACTGGCGGGGCGGCGTCGCAAATGCGCGGCCTGCAGGCGCGCCGGGCCCTTGGCCACCAACGTGCGCAGCCAATCGATGCCCGCGCCCGCTGGGTCGGCGGGTCGGGCCACGGCATGCGGCGTGCGCAGCCAGGCATTGCGAGGGGCTTGCCACCGCCAGCCTGCACTTGTCCTGGTTGAACCAGGAGAGCGCAGGCCAGGGTGGCTCAGGCTTTTTTTGGCGGCCACGCTCCGGTGCTGCGCACGCGCGCCATGGGTTGGGACTCGGGCGGCAGTGCGCCCCAATCGCCCTCGGGTGCGTTCTGCGACGAGGCAGGGCCCTGCCCAACGGCCGCAGATGGTTTCGACGAGGAAGTTGGCGGTGGTTGCGTGGCGCCCGAGGGAGGTGCCGCGCCTGCAGCGTTCTCCGTGCGGCGGTGCGCCAGCGCCAGCTCGGCCACGGCATCCACATGCGCCATGCTCACGCTGTCGGCTTGCTCCAGCGCAGCCAGTGCCCGCGCGGCGCGCAGCATCACCAGGTCGGCGCGGATGCCATCCACCCCGGCGGCCAGGGCCAGGCGGGCGGCATGCTGCACCACGGCGTCGGTCCACTGCAGACTTGCCAGCGCAGCACGGGCGCGCGCCACCGACGCCGCCAACCCGGCCTGTGCAGCGGCATGCACCGCCACCACGGCCTCGGGGTCGGCATCGAAGGCCAGGCGGGCGCGCACGATGGCCTGGCGCTGGGCCGCGTCGGCCGGGTTGTGCAGGGCCACCGACAGGCCGAAGCGGTCGAGCAGTTGCGGGCGCAGCTCGCCCTCCTCCGGGTTCATGGTGCCCACCAGCACGAAGCGCGCCGCATGCTGGTGCGACACGCCGTCGCGCTCCACGGTGTTCACGCCACTCGCGGCCACGTCGAGCAGCGAATCCACCAGCGCATCGGGCAGCAGGTTGACCTCGTCCACATAGAGCACGCCGCCGTGCGCGCGCGCCACCAGGCCGGGGGCCAGGCGCACCTGGCCGTCGCGCAGCACGTCTTCGATGTTCAGCGTGCCCACCAGTTGCTCCAGGCTGGCCGCCAGGGGCAGCGTGACGAAGGGCGCATCGGGCAGCAGCGCCGCCAGCGCGCGCGCCGAGGTGGACTTGGCCGTGCCGCGCGGGCCGCTGATGAGCACGCCGCCCATGCCAGGGTCGATGGCGGCCAGCAGCAGCGCGCGCTGCAGGGCCTCGTGGCCGACCAGGGCGGTGAAGGGGAACGCGGTGGCAGGCACAGGGGACACAGAAAAAGCGGTCATGGCAAGGGTCCTTCGCCCTGGGTTTCGAGACGGTGTTCGAGCTCCAGCAGGTGCTGCTCGATGCGCTCGCGGTGCTCGCCCGGCTCGGCCCACAGGCCGCGCTGCATGGCTTCGAGCAAACGCTCGCCGATGCCGCGCAGGGCCAGCGGGTTGTGTTGCTGCAAAAATTCGCGCGTGGCGTCGTCGTGCAGGTAGGCGTCGGCCACCAGCGCGTACTGGTGGTCGCCCACCACGCCGGTGGTGGCGTCAAAGGCAAACAGGTAGTCCACCGTGGCCGCCATCTCGAACGCACCCTTGTAGCCGTGGCGCTTGATGCCATCGATCCACTTGGGGTTCACCGCGCGGGCGCGCACCACGCGCGCCAGCTCTTCGCTCAGCGTGCGGATGCGCGGCGCGCCGGGCGTGCTGAAATCACCGTGGTATAGCGCAGCCGGCGCGCCGGCCAGGTGCTGCACGGCGGCGGCCATGCCGCCCTGGAACTGGTAGTAGTCGTCGGAGTCGAGGATGTCGTGCTCGCGGTTGTCCTGGTTGTGCAGCACCGCGTCCACCGCCGCCAGGCGCTGCTCGAAGGCCGCGCGCGCCGCCTCGCCGTGCTGGCCCTGGCCGTAGGCGAACGCACCCGCGCGCAGGTAGGCCTGGGCCAGGTCGTCGGAGGTGCTCCAGCGACCGCTGGCCATCACCTCCTGCAGACCGGCGCCGTAGCCGCCTGGGCGCGGGCCGAACACACGCCAGGTGGCGCGGCGCTGTGCGTCCTCAGTGGCCATGCCTTGCGCTTCGGCTTCAGCCGCCTCACGCCGCACGCGGGCGCGGATAGGGTTCACGTCGTCGGGCTCGTCGTCCTCGGGGATGGCGGCCACGGCACGCACAGCCGTGTCGAACAGGTCGATCACGCCCGGAAAGGCATCGCGAAAGAACCCGGACACACGCAGCGTCACGTCGATGCGCGGGCGGTTGCGGATGGCCATGGGCAGCACCTCGATGTCCACCACGCGGTGGCTGCCGGGCGCCCATTGGGGGCGCACGCCCAGCAGGGCAAAGGCCTGGCCAATGTCCTCACCGCCCGTGCGCATGGTGCTGGTGCCCCAGACCGACAGGCCCACGGCCGTGGGAAAGCTGCCATGGTCCTGCAGGTGGCGCTCCACCACGCGGTCCGCCGCCAGCGCGCCCATGCCATAGGCCGTGGGCGTGGGCACGGCGCGCGTGTCCACGGAATAGAAGTTGCGGCCCGTGGGCAGCACGTCGGGCCGGCCGCGCGAAGGGGCACCGCTGGGGCCTGGCGGCACGAAGCGGCCGGCCAGCCCGCGCAGCAACTGGGCCATCTCGTTCGGGCCGCAGGCATCGAGCCGGGGGGCCAGCACGGCGCGCATGCGCGCCAGCACCCGCGCACTCTGCGGCCACTGCGCAGCGTCCATCGGCGGGCCCACGATGCGGCCTGCGCCGTCCACCGCCAGGTGCTGCTCTACGCACTGCGCAGCCAGTTTTTCGAGCCGCTCGCGTGTGTGGCCCACATGGCGCCAGGGGTCGTCGACCAGCACTTGCAAAGCTTCAGGGCGCAGGCCGGTCCAGGGCGCGGCCCACTCGGGGTTCAGCGGGTCGAAGCCGGTGAGGCCCAGGTCGCGCGCCAGCGCCACCAGCAGGCTGCCCTGCCCTGGCGCCGAACCACCCGGAAAGCGCGCCAGCGCCACCAGCGTATCGGTGCGCTGGCGATCCCGCGGCGAGCGGCCCAGGATGTGCAGGCCGTCGCGGATCTGCGATTCCTTGATCTCGCACAGGTAGGCGTCAAGCCGGCCGAGCAGGGCTTCGCGCTGCGCGTCGTCGGCCGGTGGCGCAAAGCCCAGCTCCTGGTGCAGGCGGTGCTGCAGCACCTGGTCGAGGATGCTCTGGCGCAGCAGCCTGGCGCGGCGCGGGTCGAGCGACAGGGCTTCGTAGTACTCGTCCATGGCGCGCTCGAGCTGCTGCAGCGGGCCATAGGTCTCGGCCCGTGTGAGCGCGGGCATCAGGTGATCGATGATGACGGCCTGCGTGCGCCGCTTGGCCTGGCTGCCCTCGCCCGGGTCGTTGACGATGAAGGGGTACAGGTGCGGCAGCGGGCCCAGGATGGCGTCGGGCCAGCAGGCGGCGCCCAGCGCCACGCTCTTGCCCGGCAACCATTCGAGGTTGCCGTGCTTGCCCACGTGCACCACTGCATCCACCGCGAACACGCGGCGCAGCCAGAAGTAGAAAGCCAGGTAGCCGTGCGTGGGCACCAGGTCGGCATCGTGGTAGGTGGCCACCAGGTCCAGGTCGCGGCCACGCGCGGGCTGTATGCCCACGAAGATGTTGCCCAGGCGAATTCCCGGCACCATGAAGCGGCCACTGCGCACCATGGGGTCTGCGCCGGGCAGGCCCCACAGGGCGTTCACCGCGTCCTGGCTGGCCTGTGGCAGCGCCCCGAAGTCGGCCAGGTAGTCGGCCATGGCCAGGCTCTGGCCTGCAGGGCGGTCGGCATTGGCATCGAGGTGGTTGGTCACGCCCTCCACCAACTGCGCGATCAGCGCATCGCCGCCCTCGGGCAGCTCGCCGGTGGTGTAGCCGGCATCGCGCAACGCCTGCAAAATCAGCACGGTGGACGCCGGGGTATCGAGGCCCACGCCATTGGCCAGGCGCGCGTCGTCGTTGGGGTAGTTGGCCAGGATCAGCGCCACGCGCTTGCCCACGTGCGGCTTGCTGCGCAGCACACACCAGCGGCGCGCCAGCTCGGCCACGAAGGCAATGCGCTCGGGTTCGGGCTGGTAGCGCACCACATCGACCTCGGTGCGTTCGCAGCGCCAGGCCAGGCCCTTGAAACTGATGGCGCGGGCCCCTATGCGCCCGTCCACCTCGGGCAGCACCACCTGCATGGCCAGGTCGCGCGGCGCCAGGCCATGCGGGTCGGCCTGCCACTGCTCTTGCGAGCAGCCAGCGGTGATGAGCTGCAGCACCGGCGCATCGCCGGCCAGGGCGACCGCCGTTGAGTGCTCGTCGTCACTGCCATCGATGGAGGCCACGGCAAAGCTCGTGGCATTGAGCACCACGCCCACACCCTGCTCTGCGGCCATGGCCTGCAGCGCGGCCAGGCTCTCGGGGTTCTTGAGCGAATCGACGGCCACGGCCAGGGTGTTGATCCCGGCCTGCGCCAGCGCTGCCTGCATGGCGTCGAACACCGCCGTGTTGCCCGACTGCAGGTGGGCACGGTAGAACACCAGCATCGCCACCGGCGCACCGGGCACCCAGGACGCAGCCGCAGCCGGTGTGTAGGCCATCACCGGCGGCAGCGGCCGGGGTGGCGGCGGGCGCGGGCCGATGCCGAAGGCCGCATGGCCGATCAATGCGAAGAAAGCCAGTGCGTTGTCGCGCCCGCCTTCGCGCAGGCAGCGCCACAGCTGGTGGCAGTCTTCGGGGCTGGCAGTGCTGCGCATCAGCAGTTGCGGGTCTTCGACGTTGTCGCCCGAGAACAGCGCCAGCCACTGGCCGCGCTTGCCGGCCAGCGACATCGCCTGCTCGACCACGTAGGCCCAGTCGCTGGGGCTGCCCAGGTGGTCGATGACGACCACGCGCGCATGGCGCAGCACGTCGTCCACGTACATGTCGGTGGACGCGGGCTGGCGCAGCCACATCAGGTTGGCCAGGCGCACGCTCGGAAAATCGTCCCCCAGGCTGGCCGCTGCGTCGGACAGCAGCGACAGCGTGGTGTCGGCCGCGCTCAGGATGACGATGTCGCCGGGCGTCTGCTCCACGCGCACCAGGCCCTGGCCCCCGTCCTCGACGTAGCCACCGGGGCGCGTGGAAAGCAGATGCATGCGGGTCGCCTCAGGCGGTGGTGGTGGCGGATTCGGCCAGCGCCGATTCCAGCTCGGCCTGCAGGGCGGCGGCGTCCAGGTGGTCGCCGATCACCACCAGGCGCGTGGCGCGCAGGTCGCCCTCGCGCCAGGCGCGGTCGAAATGGCTGTCGAAGCGCTGGCCCACGCCCTGCACCACCAGGCGCATGGCCGCGCCCGGCAGGGCGACGAAGCCCTTGATGCGGTAGATCTCGTGGCGCTGCACCAGGGCGACCAAGGCCTCCAGCAGGCGGCCGCGGTCGGCCACATCGAGCGTGACCTGCACCGACTCGAACTCGTCGTGGTCGTGGTCCTCTTCCTCGTCGTGGTGGGTCTTGCGCGCGTCGATCACGTCCTCTACCGCACGGCCCAGGCCCAGCAGCACGCCGGGGTCGATGCGGCCATGCTGGGCATGCACGAACTTCACGCCGGGCAGGGTTTCGCCGCGCACGATGTCTTCCACCTTGGCCAGGGCCTCGGCGGTCAGGCCGTCGGTCTTGTGCAGCACCACCAGGTCGGCGGTGGCCAACTGGTCCTCGAACAGCTCGTGCAGGGGCGATTCGTGGTCCAGGTTCTCGTCGGCGCGGCGCTGGGCGTCCACGGCCACGGGGTCCTGCGCAAACTGGCCGGCGGCCACGGCGGGCGCATCGACCACCGTGATCACCGAGTCGACCGTGAACACGTTGCGCAGCGCGGGCCACTGGAAGGCCTGCACCAGCGGCTTGGGCAGCGCCAGGCCCGAGGTCTCGATGACCAGGTGGTCGATCTGGTCGCGGCGCGCGGCCAGCAGCTCCATCACGGGCGCGAACTCTTCCTGCACGGTGCAGCACAGGCAGCCGTTGGCCAGCTCGAACAGCTGGCCGTTTTCCACACCGTTCTCGTCGCAGCCGATGCCGCAGCTGCGCAGCAGCTCGCCGTCGATGCCCAGCTCGCCGAACTCGTTGACGATGACGGCGATACGCTTGCCCTGCGCGTGGGTCAGCAGGTGGCGCAGCAGCGTGGTCTTGCCGCTGCCCAGAAAGCCGGTGACGATGGTGGCGGGAATCTTGTGGACTTGCATGGAGGTTTCCAGTCAGAACAATGGGTCAATGGGGTGGTGCGAATCAACGCAGAACTTGTGGCAGTCCGAGCAGGCAATCGACCAGCATGTGCGCCGCCTCGCCCAGGCGCGGGCCGGGGCGCGAAAGCAGGTCCATGCGGTCGGCGTCGAGCTGGCAGACCTGGTGCTGGCGCAGCGCCTGCATGCCGGCCCAGCCGGGGCGGTCGGCCAGGTTGAAGAGGGTGGTCTGCGGGCCGATGACCAGGTCCGGCCCACGGCGCACCACCATCTCGGAATTGACGCGCGGGAAGAGGCCCATGTCGCCGGGCACGATGTTCACCAGCCCCAGCCGCGCCACGGTCTCGCCGATGAAGCTGGCCGCGCTGGCGGCGGTGGGGCCCACGCCCACCTCCACGTAGACACTGCGCCCGCGCAGGTGGGCCGGCACGCGGCGCGCGGCGGCGTCGAGCTCGCGCTCGATGCGCGCCACCAGCTCGGCCGCGCGCGCCGATTCACCGAGCGACTGGCCCACGCTGACCAGCATGCGCCTGAGGTCGGCATGCGTGCGCGCATCGAACACCTGCACCGGCACGCCCAGGGCCGAGAGGCGGTCCCCCGCCCGGCTGCGCGGGCCCAGCAGCACCATGTCGGGCCGCAGGGCCACGATGCGCTCGATCTGCGCATCCTGCAGCCCACCCACCTTGGGCAGCCTGGCCACGCTGCCGGGCCAGCTCGAATGGCGGTCGGTGCCCACCAGCTCGGCACAGTGGCCCAGGGCGCAGACGGCTTCGGTGAGCGAGGGCGAGAGCGTGACGATGCGGTGCTGCTGCGGTGCCTGTGCCTGTGCCAGGGGAGCCGCCAGCCCGCCCAGCAGGCCGAGCACGGCCAGCGCGGGCGCCGAGCGGGACCTGGCCATGGGCATGGACATCGACAGGGAGGAACCCATCGATCAGTCCTCGATGCCGCGCTGCGCGGGCACGCCGGCCTTGAAGTGGTGCTTGACGAGCGTCATCTCGGTCACCGTATCGGCCAGTTCGATCAATTCGGCCGGCGCATTGCGGCCGGTGAGCACCACGTGCACATGGGGCGGGCGTTCGCGCAGGCAGGCCAGAATGGTCTCCAGCGGAATCCAGCCGTAGCGCAGCGGGTACATGATCTCGTCGAGCACCACGAGGAAGTGCTCGCCCGCGCGGATGGTGGCCTCGGCCTTGGCCCAGCCGTCCAGCGCCAGTTGCGCGGAGTGGTCCAGGTCGCGGCTCTTCCAGCTGAAGCCGTCGCCCAGGCCTTCGATGGGGATGCCCAGTTGTTCGAACAGGCGGTGCTCGCCGAAGCGGGCGGTGGGCACTTTCATGAACTGGTAGATCTTGACTTTTTTGCCGCGGCCGTGGGCGCGGATGGCCAGGCCGAAGGCGGCGGTGCTCTTGCCTTTGCCGTTGCCGGTGTGGACCAGGATCAGCCCTCGGCGTTCGCCTTGGGGTTTGGGGGTGTCGCGGAGGATGGGGGGGGATTCGATTTGCATTTCTCTGCCGGTGGTCGGTCGTGGTTGCTACGTGCTCGTGTTACGGGCGGGAGCCGGGTCTCGGCCCGGCGGCCGAGGTACTTGTTCTTTGCTTCGCCAAAGAAAAGTACCCAAAAGAAAGGCGACCCCGCTGCCCGTGTCCCCCATCGCCCTGTCGGGCGCTGGGGGCAGCCTGCGATGCTCGGTCCTGGGGTGTGCCGCAGAACTCGCTGCGTTCTTCGAACTCCGCTCAAACAGCTGCGGCAAGCTAGACAACGATGCGCGTGTCCTTCGGCACGCGCTCACCCCAGGCCCTGCGCTTCTCGGCACGGTCAGAAGGGGGTGGGAGCGGGCCCCACTCGGGCCATCGCTTCGCTCGGCCCCATTTGCCTCGCTGCGCTTCGGCCTGTCGGCAGCGCGAGGCGCGTCACCGACACCCGGCGTAGCTGCGAAGCAGCAGCCGTTGTTGTCCCCGCTCCCCACCCCTTCTGGCTGCGCCGAGAAGCGCAGGAGCTGGGTGGGCGTGTGTGCCGAAGGACACACACGCTTCGTCATCTGACTTGCCGCAGCTGTTTGAGCGGAGTTCGAAGAACGCAGCGAGTTCTGCGGCACCACCCCAGGTCCGAGCATCGCAGGTTGCCCCCGTTCGCCCGACAGGGCGTACGGGGGACGCAGACTGGGGGTCGCCTTTTCTTTGCCTACTTTCTTTTGGCGACGCAAAAGAAAGTAGGTGCGCCGCCGGGCGCACATCCCGGCCTCCGCCCTCGGCAAAGAAACAGAAGCAACCACAACCAAAAAGCTCAAACAGCCTGGTGCAACCGCCGCTCAACGAAAGAAGAACCTTCGAAACGACGCAACGCCTTGGCAGCCGCCAACACCCCCAGATCCACCAGCGGCTCCAACAACACCACCGCCATGTAAGCCGCCCCGAACGTAGCAATGCTCTCCAGATTCGCAGAGCCCACCCCAGCCCCATAGATAGCCCAGAACGCCACCCAAACCACGATCCCCCCCTGGTACGCCACCGACAACTTGAACGCCTGCGCATACGTCATGTCCACATACGCCATGCTCTCCGGCACGATGCGCCTGGCAATCGCCGCCGTCGCGAACAAGGGCACCAGCAAGGTCGTCACGTTCATCCCGTACTGCGGCAGATCCTGCTGCGCAAAGAACACGCTCTGGATCAACAAGCCACCCGCCAGCCCGATGGCCGCAGGCGCAGCGCCAAACAGCAGCAGCAAGGTGGTGCCCAGAATCAGGTGCACCTCGGACACCCCCACCGGGTGGTGCGGCAGCAGCTCGAAGAACGCAAACACCAGCGCGATCGTGAAGACCGAGCGCGCCAGCAAGGCCACAGGACCCTCCTTCCTGACCATGTCCCACGCGAGCTTGCTGGCATACAGCAGCGCCGTGGCGCCCGTGGCATAGCTCAGGAATATCTTGGTGGTGTCCACCAGCCCGGGTTCGATGTGCATGGAACGGCTCCTTGGTTAAAACAATTGAAAGAGAAAAAACAAAAACAGTAATCAGCGCGGCAGGGCCACCCACTGCCCCAGCAGCGCGTGCACCGCGATGCGGTTGTCAAAGACGGCCTCCAGCGCGCGGTGGGTGACGGGCTCGTCGCAACCGCCCTGGTGCGTGATGCGGCCCTTGGCCATCACCACCAACTCGTCGGCCTGCAGGGCCAGCGACACCTCATGCAGCACGCTGACCACCGTAGCGCCGCCGGCCACCAGGGCGCGCACGGTGTGCAGCCAGTCGGTCTGGTGCGGAGGGTCCAGGTTGGCCAGGGGCTCGTCCATCAGCAGCACCTGGGCCTGCACGGCCAGGGCGCGGGCCAGCAGTACGCGCTGGCGCTCGCCGCCCGACAGCTGCGACAGGGGGCGTTCGCGCCAGTCCCAGGCCTGCGTGGTGCGCAGGGCCTGCTCCACGGCCGCATGGTCGGCGGCGGATGGCGGGGCCAGCCAGGGCTGGTGCGGCAGGCGGCCGAGCATGGCCACGTCGTAGCTCGTCAAATCCTCGGCCGAGCCCTCGTTTTGGCCCAGCCAGGACAGCTGGCGTGCGCGCTCGCGCGCTGGCACCAGGGTGAGCATGCGGCCGAGCAGCGCCACCTGGCCATCGACCTGGCCGCGCGGCAGCAGGCCGGCCAGCACCTTGAGCAGGGTGGACTTGCCCGCGCCGTTGGGCCCGACGACGCTGGTCCAGCGGCCTTCGGGCAGGTGCAGATCGATGCCGTGCAGCACCTCGGCACCGCCCACGCGCGCGGTGATCTGGTGGGCGCTGAGCGCAATGCCCTTCACAGGCCGCCCCCGTGCACGGTGCGCCGGTGCATCAGCCACAGCAGGTAGGTGCCGCCCAGCGCGGCGGTGAGCACGCCCACAGGCAACTCCTGCGGCGCCAGCATCCAGCGCGCGAGGATGTCGGCGGCGAGCAGCAGCACCGCGCCCATCAGGCTGGAGAGAACAATGTGCCGCTCGTGCGTCACGCGCACCATGGAGCGCACCAGGTGCGGCGCGGCCAGGCCGACGAAGGCGATCAGCCCGGTCTGCGCCACGGCGGTGCCGGTGGCCAGCGCCATGGCGGCCACCAGGCCGGCGCGCATGGGGCCGAGCGGCAGGCCCAGGCTGGCGGCGGTGGACTCGCCCAGCGTGAGGCCGTCGAGCGCGCGCGCCAGCACCCAGGCCAGCAGCGCGCACAGGGCCCAGGCCGCGCCCATCAGCGCGCAGGCGATCCAGCCGACGAAGGCCGTGCTACCCAGGATGAAGGCCTGCATGGCCTGCAGGATGTCGGGCGAGGCCAGCTCCACCAGGTCGCGCAGGGCACCCAGCACCACACCCACGATCACGCCCGCCAGCAGCAGGCGCAGCGTGTGCTGCACGCCCTTGGCCAGCAGCAGCGTGAGCACCACGGCACCCGCTGCGCCGACGAAGGCCATGCCGGTGATGCCGATGCGCGCCATCCACTGCGCGGCCACGGGCGACACGCCGAACATGGCCATGGCCACTGCACCGCCCAGCGCCGCGCCCGAGGCGCTGCCCAGCAGGTAGGGGTCGGCCAGCGGGTTGCGGAACAGGCCCTGCGCCACCGCGCCGGCCAGGCCCAGCAGCGCACCGGCCAACCAGGCGCCCAGGGTGCGCGGCAGGCGGATGTCCCAGACAATCTGGCGCGCCACAGCGTCGTCGCCCATGTGCACCAGGCTCTCCAGCCCCGTGCTGCCCACGGCGATACCCAGCACCAGCAGGACCAGGCTGGCCAGCAGCAGCCACAGCGCACACCAGGCGGCGCGGCGCCGGCCGGCGGCCGAGGGGATCAGGAAGGCTTTTTCAGCAGCAGTCATCGTGCCTTTTCGGTCAGGCAGCGCGCCATGATGCGCGCGGCCTCGGCCATGCGCGGGCCGGGTCGCACCACCACGTCGGAGTCGCCCGGGCCGAACACGCAGATGCGGTCGTCGCGGATGGCGCGCATGCTGGCCCAGCCGGGGTACGGCACCATGGCCTGCATGCTGCGGTTGCCGATCATGATCACATCGGGGTTGGCGCGCACCACGTACTCGGGGTTCAGGCGCGGAAACGGCCCCAGCGATGCAGGCACCACGTTGCGCACACCGAGCCGCGTGAGCGATTCGCCGATGAACGAGGCCTCGCTGGCCGCATACGGCCCGCGGCTCACCTCGAAGTACACGCGCGTGTTGCGCGCCTTGGGCGGCAGCGACTGGGCCGCCGCCTGCACGGCCGCATCGATCACGCGCCACAGCCGGTCGGCGCCCTCGGCCTGGGGCACGCCCAGCACCTGGCCCACCACGCCGAGCACGCGGCGCACGTCGGCATGGGTCTTGGGCTCCAGCACCACGACCTTCAGGCCCAGGGCCTCCAGGCGCTCGCTGGCGCGCGAGCTCATGGCCAGCAGCACCACATCGGGCTTCACGGCCACGATGGCCTCGATGCTCGGGTCGATGCCGCCACCCAGCTTGGGCAGTTTGCCGACCGACTCGGGCCAGTTGGAATAGCGGTCCACCCCCACCAGGCGGTGGCACTGGTCCAGCTCGCACACGCTTTCGGTCAGCGAGGGCAGCAGCGACACGACGCGCTGCGGCGGCTGCGGCAGCGCCACCACGCGGCCGCGGTCATCGGTCACCTGAACCGGTTGCGCCTGCGCCAGGCCCGCCATGAGCAGGCCCAGCACGACAATGATGGCGATCACCCAGAGGATGCGGCGCACGGGGGTTGGGGTCATCAGCGCGGTTCTTTCAAGGGTTCTTTCAGGGCCAGTGGCAGCCCGGCCGCCATCAGGGTCACGCGCGGGCACACCTCGGCCACCTGCTGGTTCAGGGCGCCCAGCGCATCGACGAAGGCACGCACCTCGCGCCCCAGGGGGATGACACCCAGGCCGATTTCGTTGCCCACCAGCACCACGGGGCCGGGTGCTTGCTGCAATGCGGTGAAGAAGTGCTGGCGCTGGGCCGCCCAGTCGCTGTCCAGGGCGTCGCGGTCCTCACGGCCCATGGTCTCGGCGCCCGCCGGCATGGTCCAGTTGGTGAGCCACAGGGTCAGGCAGTCGACCACGACCAGCGTGTCGGCACTGCCGAGCTGGCGCAATGCGCCAGCCAGGTCGCGCGCTTCTTCCAGAGTGGCGAGGCCGGGCACGCGCTCTGCGCGGTCGCGCTGGTGGCGGGCGATGCGCTGGCGCATCTCCTCGTCCCAGGGCTGGGCCGTGGCGACCAGCACGGCACGGTGCGCGGGCGAGCGGGCCAGCCAGTCGCGCGCGATCAGCTCGGCGCGGCGCGACTTGCCGCTCTTTTGGCCACCCAGGATGAACTCGGTGGTGATGTCGGTGGTGCTCATGGGACGCCCTCCCCGCCCAGCAGGTGCGCCACCGCAGCGGGGGCGGACGCGAACCAGGCATGGAAGTAGCTCGCGTGGATGGTGCCCTGGCGGTACAGCGCTTCGCCGGCATCGGGTGCAGGCAGCGCCTGCGGGCGCGCCGTGCGGCCCACCACGGGCGCCGTGCTGTGCGCCGTGGAGTAGTGGAAGGTATGGCCGCGCAGCGTGTGCCCCGCCACCGTGAGGTGCTGCGGGCCCAGCGCGGCCAGCCGCTTTTGCATGGCCACGCGGCCGGGCAGCAGACCCCACAGCGCTTGCTCGGAGCCATCGGCCAGGGTGATCGAGTCGAACAGCGCCATCATGCCGCCGCATTCTGCCCACAGCGGCTTGCCCGCAACCACATGGGCACGCAGGCTGGCCTGCATGGCGGTGTTGGCCGCGATGGTGGCGGCATGCAGCTCGGGGTAACCCCCCGGCAGCCATACGGCTTCGCAGGCGGGCAGTGCGGCGTCGTGCAGCGGCGAAAAGAACACCACCTGGGCGCCCATCCGCGCCAGGCACTGCAGGTTGGCCGCGTAGATGAAGCAGAAGGCCTCGTCGCGGCCCACGGCCACGGTGCGGCCAGCGAGCAGCGGTGGCACAGGCGTCGCTGCGGGGGCCGGAAAATCCACCGCCCAGCGCTGCAGATCGTCCAGGCCCATCTGGCCGAGCGGCGTGGCTGCCAGCGCATCGGCTGCGGCATCCAGGCGCTGCATGGCATCGTGCAGCTCGTGCGCCACCACCAGGCCCAGGTGGCGTTCGGGCAGCAGCGGTGCCGATGCCTTGGTGGCGACATCGCCGGGCGCCACGCGCATCAGCGCGCCCATCCAGTCATCGTCATCCTGCAGGCCATCGCGCAGCATGTCGGCATGGCGTGGCGTGCCCACGCGGTTGGCCAGCACACCCGCCCAGGGCAGGCCTGCGCGGTAGTGGCGCAGGCCAAAGGCCAGTGCGCCGAAGGTACCGGCCATGGCCGAGGCATCGACCACGGCGAGCACGGGCACGCCAAAGCGCAGCGCCAGGTCGGCCGCGCTCGGCGTGCCGTCAAAGAGGCCCATCACGCCTTCGATGAGGATCAGGTCGCTCTCCTGCGCGGCGGCGTGCAGGCGCTGCGCGCAATCGGCCTCGCCGTTCATCCACAGGTCGAGCTGGTGCACGGGTGCGCCGCTGGCAATCTGGTGCCAGTGCGGGTCGAGGAAGTCCGGCCCGCACTTGAACACCCGCACCCGCCGGCCCTGGCGCGCGTGCAGACGCGCCAGGGCCGCGGTGACGGTGGTCTTGCCCTGGCCGGATGCCGGGGCGGCGATCAATATCGCCGGACAGCGTGCCGGGGTGACCATTCTTCTTGCTTCCCTTCCCTGCTCTCTCTCGTTGTGCTGGCGCTTACTGCGGCGCCCACTTCACGCCCACATAGACGGTGCGGCCCGGGGTGGCATAGGTGCGGGCCAGCTCGTAGTGCTTGTCGGCCGCGTTGTCCAGGCGCGCGGTCAGCGTGAAGTCGCGCGCGATGCGCGTGCTGGCATACAGGTTGAACAGGCTGTAGCCGCCCAGCACCGTGGTGTTGGCCACGGTGTCGTAGCGGCGGCCCGAGGCCTGCACCTCGGCACCCACGGTCCAGCCGGCCAGTTGCGTGTCGGCGCCCACGGTGCCGTGGCGCTTGGCGCGGCGCGCCAACATCTTGCCGGTGGACAGGTCGCGCGGGTTCTGCAGATCGAGCGAGCCGCGCAGCTGCACGCCGCCCAGGCGGTACGAGCCTGCGAAGGTCACGCCCTTGTACTCGGCGCGCGCCGTGTTGCGGTAGCAGCCGTCCTTCGACGGGCAAGGGCCGGCGGCGCCGAAGGTGATCAGGTCCTGCACGCGGTTGCGGTAGGCGGTGACCGAGAAGCTGCTCGATGCCTGCGCCCAGCGCAGGCCCAGCTCGGCATTGCGGCTGCTCTCGGGGTTCAGGCGGCCCGTGCCGTATTCGCTGAAGCGGTGGTACAGCGTGGGCGCGCGAAAGGCCGTGCCCACCGATGCCGTGGCGCGCCACTGCGGTGCAAAGGTGTAGCCATAGGCCAGGCTGCCCGTGCCCTTGCCTCCGAACTCGCTGTCCGCGTCGTGGCGCAGGTTGGCCTGCAGCGTGTGGGCACCGGCGGTATAGCCGTAGCCCAGTGCCAGCGCATCCTGCGAGCGCTTGCGGTCGATGGGGGCGTTCTCCAGGCGGTCCTCGCGGCGCTCCAGCGCGGCCGTCACCAGGTGCGGGCCCTGGCGCCATTCGTTCTGGAACAGGTAGCCGCGCAGCCGCGTCTCGGTCAGGTAGAAGGACGGCGTGGTCTGGTACTCGTCGCGCGAGTCGGTGATCTGCAGGCGCGTCTTGTACTGAGGGGTCCACTGGGCCTGCCAGTTCAGGCCCTGGGCATGCAGCTGGTGCTGGTTGCGGTCGTCCCGGCCCAGGCCGCTATCGTAGCCGCTGTCCAGGTCGTTGGCGAGCAGCGTGGCCTCCAGCCGGTGCGTGGCGTTGAGCTGCAGGCCCACGCGGGCGCTGGCCGAGGTGCTTTCGTAGCCGTCGCGGTCGGGGTTCTGCGTGGCCACGGTGCGGGCGTTGAAGCCCTTGCTCTGCTCGCGCGCAATGCCCAAGGCATAGTCGAAGGTGCCGCTGGCGCCGCTCACGCCGGCCTCGGCCTTGCGCGTGCCCTGGTTGCCAATGCCGATGCCCACGTAGGGCGCCACGCCCTGCTCACCGCGCCGGGTGAAGATCTGCACCACGCCGCCCATGGCGTCGGAGCCATACACCGCGCCGGCCGGGCCACGCAGCACTTCGATGCGCTCGATCTGCGCCAGCGGGATCGACTCCCACGCGGCGCCGCCGGTGGACTGCGAATCCATGCGCACACCGTCGATGTACACCGCCGTGAAGCGCGACTCCGCACCGCGCAGAAACACGCCCGTGGTGGCGCCGGGGCCGCCGTTGCGCGAGATCTCGATGCCCGGCACGCGCGCCAGCACATCGGCCAGGCCGGTGGCGCCGCTGGTCTCGATGGTCTGGCGGTCGATCACGGTGACGTCGGCCACCAGGTCGGACAGGGGCTGCGGCGTGCGCGTGGCGGTCACCACGGTCTCGGCCAGCGAGGGTGCGCGCAGGTTCTGCGCCAGCAGGATGGTGCCGTTGGCGTCGGCCTGCTGGGCCTGGGCAGCGCAGGCGCCAAGCACGGCCAGGGACACGAGCGCAGGGCGCAGGCCGAAGGACCTGGAAACAGGCGCAGCAGTGCGCCCACGGGGGGTACGGATTTTCATGGGGCAAATCGTCAGCAAACAAACCCGTGCCGGCCTCCCGCCAGCGTCGTGGGTGATACGGTTGCGCAC
The DNA here is from genome assembly GCF_034519795.1 of Acidovorax sp. Taxonomy (GTDB): domain Bacteria; phylum Pseudomonadota; class Gammaproteobacteria; order Burkholderiales; family Burkholderiaceae_C; genus Acidovorax. The sequence continues at coordinate 429,027 of NZ_JAXHOB010000009.1, read as the reverse complement.
GCCTGGCCATCCAGCGCGCACGCAACCACCGTGTTGGCCGGTATCCGGGCTGGCGGAACACTCCCCAACGCCTTCCCAGGTGCTTGTTCAAGGCACCCAGTGGCATGTGGCTGGAGAGAGAAGCCCGAAGGCTTCGTCCGCTGACCGTTGCGGGGGCAGCGCAGGCTCGGCGCGCCATGCGTGGCGCCACCTCCCTGCTTCCCGTTGAACTGCAGCATGTGAACCACACCGCGAGCACCAACCCGGTGATTTTACGACCGTTTACAACCCGCCGTCCTACAATCGGCGGCTGTATGGCAACAACACCATCGACCACTGACCAGATCGCCGAGCGCGTGGAGCGGCTGCTGGTGCGCCACGCCGAACTGCAGCGCACCAATGCCCTGCTGTCCGAGCAAGTGGCAGCACTCACCCAGGAGCGCGACTCCCTGAAATCCCGCCTGAGCGCAGCCCGCTCGCGCGTGGATGCCCTGCTCGAGCGCCTGCCCCAGGCCCCTCCCGCGAAAGACGCCGCATGAAGCAAATCGAGGTGCAGATCCTGCAGCAAAGCTACCTGCTCAGTTGCCCCGAGGGGCACGAGAGCCGGCTGCTCGATGCCGTGGAGCGCGTGGACACCGCCATGACGCGCATCCGCGATGCCGGCAAGGTGCGTGCGCGCGAACGCATCGCGGTGCTGGCCGCACTGAACCTCGCTTTCGAAATCGCCGACCGCGAGGCCGCCGACATGGCCGCTGCCGCAGACCACCCCCACCCCGTGCCCATGGCCACCCCGATGGCGATGGGCGACGACATGCCGGCGCCACCACCGCGGCGCAGCGCCAGCGGCGTGCAGGAGTCGCTGCTGCCCCCGGATGCGGACGAGACCCTACGCCTGCAAAGCCTGGTGCAGCGGCTCGACCAGGCCCTGGGCGACGACGGGCGCCTGCTGTAACCCGCATGGCGGCCCGTGCGCTATCAATGGCGTACACCTCCAAGATTTCTTTACATCGCCGACACCTGCCAGGGGCTTTTGGAGCCCCTACAATGAGGGTGTCTGCGGTGCCGCCGGGTCTTATATTTCCTTGAACCAATGCTCAACGAGCACGGGCTTGGTACATCGCCAGGGGAGCGTGATCATCTCGCGTCAGATGAACCCAACGCCTGGCTGCCCTCGCCCACCTGAACCCCCGGTTCAGGATGAGGGCCCGGTAGCAATGCCGCAGACACCTATTCCAGAAAATGGCTGCCGGAGCGATTCGGCAGCCATTTTTTTCGGGCGCCGATTCGTGTGCCCATGCGATGCGTCCGGGCAGTTCGGTATCCTGCGATGATCGCCCACCCAATCCATGCCAGCCCACCGCTCCACCCGCCTTGCCATCTGCTGCACACTGCTCGCCATGATCGCGCTGCCGTCACTGGCGCAGACCGGCAAAGCCCCACCCGCGCGCGATGCCACGCTGTACGACGCCGCCGTGTTCAATGACCGCGCCGCAGTGGAACGGCTTCTGGCTCGCGACCCTGCCAGCGTGAACCAGGGGGACCAATGGGGCTTCACGCCCCTGCACGGCGTGGCCGGTGAGGAGCACACCGCCATGGCCCGCCTGCTGATCGCGCGCGGCGCCAATGTGAATGCTTCCAATGGCGAAGGCATCACGCCCCTGCACGCAGCGGCCAGCCCGGCCATGGTGAAACTGTTGATCGAGGCCGGTGCCCACATCGATGCACGTGATCGCAGCGGCAACAGCCCCTTGCACATCGCCACCGAGCACCCGGAGATGCTGGACGTGATGGCGCAAATGCTCAAGATGGGCGCCAACCCGAACGCGGCCAACAAGGCCGGCGAAACACCACTGGATGTGGCGCTCATGCGGCAGGAACGCGCGAAGGTGGCGCTGCTGCGTCGCCACGGAGCGCAACGGGGCAACGCGAAGTAACGCAACGCCCCGCAGCCCGACAGGTCCCGCGCTCTACAATTCCTGCGGTATTGCCGTACCCTCCTGCCCCTTCTCCATTTCCATCTCCAAACCCCCATGCTCGACCCCCTTCTGATCGTTGAACTCGGCGTCCTCGGCCTGTGCACGGGCTTTCTCGCGGGGCTCTTGGGCATTGGCGGCGGCATGCTGATGGTGCCCTTCCTGACCTACATCCTGGGTGCGCGCGACATCGCGCCCGACCTGGCGGTGAAGATGGCCATCGCCACCTCGATGGCCACCATCGTCTTCACCTCCGTCTCCAGCGTGCGTGCGCACCACCAGCGCGGCGCCGTGCGCTGGGACATCGTGCAGCGCCTGGCACCCGGCATCGTGATCGGCGGCTTTGCGGCCAGCCTGGGCATCTTCGCGCTGCTCAAGGGTTCGTCGCTGGCGATCTTCTTCGCGCTGTTCGTGAGCTTCTCGGCCAGCCAGATGCTGCTGGACAAGAAGCCCGCGCCCACGCGCCAGATGCCGGGCACCGCCGGGCAACTGGCTGCGGGCGGCGTGATCGGGTTTCTCTCGGGCCTGGTGGGGGCCGGCGGCGGCTTCGTCAGCGTGCCCTTCATGACCTGGTGCAACGTGGCCATCCACAATGCCGTGGCCACCAGCGCTGCGCTCGGGTTTCCGATCGCGCTGGCCAACGTGGTGGGCTATGCGCTCAGCGGGCAGACGGTGCAGAACCTGCCGCCGGCCTCGCTGGGCTACATCTGGCTGCCCGGCCTGGCGGTGATCGCCGTGTGCAGCGTGCTCACCGCGCCGCTGGGCGCCAAGGCAGCGCACAAGCTGCCGGTCAAGCAGCTCAAGCGCGTGTTCGCCAGCCTGCTGTTCTGCCTGGCCGCGTACATGCTGTACAAGGGCCTGAGCGCCCTCTGACCCAGGGCCGCGCAGGGGATGGCGCTCAGTCTTTCGGATCGGGCGCCGGCTGTGCCACCAAGGGCTGTGGCGCCGGCACACCGGGCGGCGCCACGCTAGGCCGGCCCAGCAGGCGCCGGAAGTCCTCGGCCGGCAAACCGGGCGCGCGCAGAAAGCCCTGGTAGTGGTCGCACTGCATCTGTGCCAGCACGGCGCGCTGCACCTCGGTCTCCACCCCCTCGGCCACCACCTCGATGCGCATCGCGCGGCCCATGCTGATGATGGCGCTGACGATGGCGCGGTCGCCATCGTCGTCGGGCAGGCCGCGCACGAAGGACTGGTCGATCTTGAGCTTGTGGATGGGCAGCTTCTTGAGATAGGCCAGGCTCGAATAGCCGGTGCCGAAGTCGTCGATGGCCAGGCTCACGCCCAAGCCCGCCAGTTCGTGCAGGCGCTGCTCCATCTCGGCGGCGTCCTGCAGCAGGATGGTCTCGGTCAGCTCCAGCTCCAGCAGCGTGGGCGGCAGCTGGTGCACCGCCAGCAGGCGCGTGAGCCGCTCCACGAAATCGGGCTGGCGGAATTCGAGCGCCGAGACGTTGACCGACACCACGATGGGGTGGCCGCTGTGGATCCACGTCGCCGCCTCGCGCACGGCCTGCTCCATGACCCAGGCGCCCAGCGTGACGATGTAGCCCGACTCTTCGGCCAGCGGGATGAACATGCCCGGCGAAACCGGTCCGAACTCCGGGTCGGTCCAGCGGATCAGCGCCTCGGCACCGGTGATGGCACCGGTCCGCATGCTCACCTGGGGCTGGTAGTGCACGGCCATGCGCTGCTCGCCCAGCGCCTGGCGCATGGCGTGCTCCAGCTTCATGCGCGAGAGCAGGTTGGCATTCATCTGCGGCTGGTAGAAGCCGTAGCTGCCGCGCCCGCGTTCCTTGACCTGGTACATGGCCGTGTCGGCCTGCTTGATCAGCTCGTCCAGCGAGCTGCCGTCCTGCGGGTACAGCGCCATGCCGATGCTGCACTGGATCGAAAAACCCATGCTGTCGAGCGTGAAGGGGCGCAGCATCTCATCGAGGATGCGCCGCGCCACGCTCTCGGCCACCACGGCATCGCCGCCGTGCAGGTAGATCACGAACTCGTCGCCGCCCAGGCGGCACAGCATGTCGGTCTGGCGCAGGCAGGTCTGCAGGCGCTCGGCCACCAGTTGCAGCACGCGGTCGCCGAAGGGGTGGCCCAGCGAGTCGTTGATGATCTTGAAACGGTCGAGGTCCAGGAACAGGATGGCGAAGCCGGTGTCGCTCTGGCGTGCGCCCTGGATGGCCGTGTCCACGCGCTGCGACAGCAGCAGGCGGTTGGGCAGGCCGGTCAGCACGTCGCTGTAGGCCAGCTCCTCGATGCGCTTTTGCGCGGCGTGCTGCAAGGTGAGGTCGCGCATGAAGCCGATGCTCTGCACCAGCCGGTCCTCGTCGTCGCGCAGCGCCACCCAGGACAGCTGCACGGCGCAGTAGGCGTCGTTCTCGCGCGGCAGCCACAGCTCGCCCTCCCAGAAGCCCTCGCGCGCCCAGCCGGCCTCCACCTGGGCCATGAAGTCGGCATCGGGCCCGCCGCCGAACAGCGATGCCGCGGCCGCGCCCTCGAAGGCGCGCGCGGTCTTGCCCACCAGGCGCTCGCAGCCCGGGTTCATGCGCATCAGGCGGTGGTGGCTGTCGGCGATGAAGATCGCGTCCATGCTCGACTCGAACACCCGCGCCGCCAGGCGCAGGCTGGCCTGCACCTCGTGCTGGCGCGTGATGTCGCGAAACGAATACACCCGCCCCACGGCGCGCCCCTGGCTGAACTGGGGCACCGAGCGGCGCTCCAGGCTCATGCCGTTGCGCAGCCCGAGGATGTCGATGCTCTCCTGCATGGGCTCGGCGGTGATGGCCGCCAGCCTTTCCATGTAGACCGGCACGTCGGCCACCTGGTCGGCCATGTGGGCGAAAAGGGCCTCATCGTCGCGGCGCAGCAGCAGCGGGGCCGGCACGTTCCACAGCTGGGCCAGGCGCTGGTTGAAGGCGCGCACGCGCCCGTCCAGGCTGCACACCAGCATGCCGTCGGCGGCCGAATCGAGCGTGGCGCGCAGCTCGGCCAGCAGGGTTTCGAGCTCGCGCTCGGTGGCCTGCTGGTGGCTGCGGTCCACCATGGTGACGAGGAAGGCCGTGCCGCCTTCGAGCCGGGGCACGCGCGTCACGCGCCGCTCCACGGCCACCAGGATGCCGGTGGAGTGCAGCACGCTGGTGTGCGAATGGATGCCGTCGGCCACCACGGCCGCCGGCTGGCTCCAGAAGATCTGGTCCTGCGGCGTGGCGGCCAGCAGGGTCACGGGCGTGCCCAGCATGTCGGCGATGCCCAGGCCGGTCAGGTGCTCGGCCGCCTGGTTGGCGGCCAGGATGTGCAGGCTCTTCTCATCGACGAGCCACACCGCCTCCAGCAAACCGTCGATCCATGCCTGCGGCAGCGGCCGGATCACGCTCCACCCTCTTCGGGGACAGGGGCCACGGCGCGCTCGAAGAAGTAGCAGATGCGCTTGCGCGGCGACAGGTAGTCGAGCGCCTCGCGCGGCAGTTGGGCGGGCTTCAGGCTGCGGCGGATGCCGAGCTCGGGCACCGTCTCCAGGTCGAGGATGGGTGCCTCGTCCTTGGGCACGCGCGGGTCGTGCACGATGACCTTGGGCCGCAGCGGCCGCGAGGAGTTGACCGAGGCCACGATGGCATAGCGGTCGTTGACCAACTGCACGATGGAGCCCGGCGGGTACACCCCCATCATGCGGATGAAGGCCCCCAGCACCACGGCGTCGAAACGCGCCTTGTGCTGGGCGAAGATGACCGACAGCGCCTCGTGCGGGGTCAGCCCGCCCATGCCGCTGCCGGGGCTGCACAGGCGGTCGTAGTGGTTGACCAGGGCCAGCACCTGGCCGGAGCGCGAGAGGTCTGCCGCCGTGAGCCGCATCGGAAAGCCGCTGCCGTCCACCATTTCATGGTGCTGCGCAATGGCCAGCAGCACCGGCTTGCCCAGGCCCATGCGGCCTGCCAGCGCCACGGACTCGCGCACATGGCCCTCGTAACGGGCACGGTCGGGTGCCGGCATGTGCGGCTGCACGTTCTTGAACGCATCGGGCAGGCGCAGCTTGCCCAGGTCGTGGATCAGGGCGGCCACGCCCAGGTCCTGCAGGTCCTCGGCCGTCATGCCCAGGGCCTTGCCCAGCAGCAGGCTGACGACCAGTACGTTCACCGGGTGCAGCGCCCCGGGCTCGCCCACGCCCTCGGAGAGCAGGCGGATCACCGAATCGCCGTTGTTGAGCAGGTCGCTGACGCAGCCGGCCACCAGCACTTCACCGTCGGTGCGGGCGCGCTCGGGGTGGTCCACGACCACCTTTTCCAGCGCCACATAGCGGCGCGTGGCCTCGCCAAAGCGCTGGTTGCACTGGGCCAGGGCGCGGTTCTGCGCCTCCAGCAGCCGGCGGCGGCGGGCGGCGGCTTCGTCCACAGCGGGGTCGTGTGGCACAGCCAGCGGAGCGGGGGCCGTCGCCTCCCGCGCGGCGCCTGGAGCATCGGCGGGCGGCGCCTCCTCGGGGCTGCCCACCGGGGGGAGCGCCAGCTCGCGCAGGTCGGGATCGCTCTTCTTGGGAACGTAGCGCACCTCGGTCAGCCCCAGTTCGCGCAAGGTGGCGATCTGCTCGGCAGACGCCACCCGGAAACTGCTCACCGGAAACGGATGGTGCATCCAGCCGAGGTCGAGCTGGATGTACATGCCGATGCGCAGCTGGCGGATGTCGATGAGGATGGAAGAATTCACTTCGGGGCGTACGGGTGGAAGCACGGCGACATCGCTGCCACCATTGGTTACACCATTATCACCAGTTCTGAAGGCCTGTCTTGTCTTGCAATGTCATAGGACATAGCCATGGCGATACCGCCCCGGATTCGGTGACGCAATGCACACGCCCCCTGGGGAAACCCTGAACGGAGCGTTGCGCCAACGCCGCGCTCGCCCGAGCCAGGCACCGGTCAGGCGGCCCCGCGATCCGTGCAACTGCGTAGGACGCGCAAAACAACAGCGAGGGCCTCCCAACCGCCTGGCCGATCGGCTGTCTCACCGGCACCACAGCGAGGGCTTGTAGACCAGGTCCATCCACAGCGCCCAGCCGGCCGCCGCGCACAGCAGGCCCCCGGCCACGCGCGTGCCCCAGTCGGCCCGGGTCTGGTTCAGGCGGCTGCGCAGCCGCGACCACAGCCAGGGCCCGCTCACCAGCCACAGGCCACTGCCCAGCGCGAACAGCGCCATGGTGGCGCCCCCCTGCACCGGCCCACCGCTGAGCGCCGCCACCAGCAGGGCCGAGTACAGCAGGCCGCAGGGCATCAGCGCCCACAGCAGCCCGGCGGCGCCCACACCGCCCGCCCCCGCCGTGAGCGGCCGCACGCGCTGCCACACCGAGCGGCCCAGGCCCTCCACCCAGGCCGGCTGGCGCGCCTGCACCAGGAGCAAGAGGCCCCAGGCCATGATGGCCAGGTGCAAAAAGGTCCAGGCCGGCTGCAGCGCGGCGGTGCGCTGGGTCAGCCAGGCCAGGCTGTCCATCGCGGTCGCAGCGGCCGCGCCCAGGCCCGCATAGCCGGCCACCCGCCCGCCATGGAAAGCGATGGATCGCGCCCAGGAGAAGGAGGGTGCGGCAGGGGCCACGGCAAGCCCGGCACCGCCCGGCCCGGCCCAGCGAACGGGTTGCTCCCCGCCCTGCCCCACCAGTGCCCCGCAAGGCGCCGCACACATGGCCAGGCAGTGCGGGCCACCGGCCAGGCCCATCAGCAGCGCAGTCCAGCCCAGGGTGGCCAGCATGCTCAGATGATCCGGGAGAATCTGGCGCGGTTGCGGTCGGCCTGCAGGTAGCGGTCGAACACCATGGCGATGCCGCGCACGAAGAACCAGCCCATGGCCGAGACGGTGATGCCCTCCTCGGTCACGCTCACCAGGCCCTGCGCCTGCAGGCCCGCGAGCTGCTCCAGCTCGGCCGCGAAGGTGCGCCGGAAGTCGATCAGCCAGCCCGCCTCGATGGATTCGAACAGCAGCTCGCCCTGGCACATCAGCGCCATGATCACGGCGCGGCGCACCAGGTCGTCGCGGTTCAGCGCCAGGCCGCGCACCACGGGCAGGCGGCCCTGGTCCAGCAGGTCGTAGTACTCGTCCAGGGTCTTGGCGTTCTGGCTGTAGGTGGCGCCCACCCGGCCGATGGCCGAGACCCCGAGGGCGATCAGATCGCAGTCGGGCTGGGTGCTGTAGCCCTGGAAGTTGCGGTGCAGCCGCCCCTGGCGCTTGGCCACGGCCAGCGCGTCGGTGGGCAGCGCGAAATGGTCCATGCCCACATACACATAGCCCGCGTCCATGAACTGCTGCAGCGAGCGCGAGAGCATGGCCACCTTGGAAGGCGCCGCCGGCAGCTCGGCCGGCACGATGCGCCGCTGCGGCTTGAAGCGCTCGGGCAGGTGGGCATAGGCATACAGCGCAATGCGGTCGGGCCGCAGCTGTTTGACCTGCTCCAGCGTGCGGTCGAAGGATTCGGGCGTCTGCCGCGGCAGGCCATAGATCAGGTCCACGTTGACCGACTCGAAGCCCAGGCTGCGCGCCGCCTCCACCAGCGCGAACACCTGCGCGGCCGGCTGCACGCGGTGCACGGCCTTCTGCACATCGGCATCGAAGTCCTGCACGCCAAAGCTCAGGCGGTTGAACCCGAGCTCGGCCAGCACCGCCAGGCGCTCGGGGGTCACGGTGCGCGGATCCACCTCGATGGAGTATTCGCCGCCGGGCGCGAACGTGAAGCTGCGCTTGAGCACCGCCATCAGCTCGCGCAGCCTGTCATCCGACAGAAAGGTGGGCGTGCCCCCGCCCAAGTGCAGCTGGCTCACCACCTGACCCGTGCCGCAATGGGCCGTGTGCAGCTCCACCTCGCGCGCCAGGTAGCGCAGGTACACATCGCCCCGGTCGTGGTGTTTGGTGATGATCTTGTTGCAGGCGCAGTAGTAGCACAGCGATTCGCAGAACGGAATGTGCACATACAGCGACAGCGGCAGCGCCTTGCCCGGCGCGCCGGCCCTGCGCTGGGCCAGGGCCAGCACATACTCGTCTTCGCCAAAGGCTTCTACAAAACGGTCGGCCGTGGGGTAAGAGGTATAACGGGGACCAGGCACATCAAAGCGGCTCAGGAGTTCGGGCGTCACAGCGGTCATGGGGAGCGTTTCCTTGTTGGATATGCACTTTGCCGCAGGCCTGTGCCCCTGTCCTTGACCTATATCAAGTGTTGCGAGACCCACAGGGCCCACAATTTGATGCATGTCAGCCACCACCACGCTCCTCCCACCGGATGCGATCCGTTCGCACCCCCACCCAGCTGCTGTGACCATGAACCCGCTCACCATCAAAGTCGCCTGCTCCAACTGCAACCTGCGTGAGCTGTGCATGCCCGTGGGCCTGGACGAGAAGCAACTGGAACGCATCGACGAGATCGTGGCCGTGCGGCGCAAGGTCAAGCGCGGGGGCACGCTGTTCCACAATGGCGAGGTGTTCACCTCGCTGTACGCCATCCGCACCGGCTTCTTCAAGACCTGCGTGGCCACCGAGGACGGGCGCGACCAGGTGACGGGCTTTCAGATGGCGGGCGAGATCATCGGGCTGGACGGCATCGTCAACGACCACCACACCTGCGACGCCGTGGCGCTCGAAGACGCCGAGGTCTGCGTGATGCCGTTCGACCGCATCGAGGAGCTCTCGCGCGAGGTCACGGCCCTGCAGCACCATGTGCACAAGATCATGAGCCGCGAGATCGTGCGCGAGCACGGCGTCATGCTGCTCTTGGGCAGCATGCGCGCCGAGGAGCGCCTGGCCGCCTTTCTGCTCAACCTGGTGCAGCGCCTGCACGCGCGCGGCTTCTCGCAGTCCGAGCTGGTGCTGCGCATGACGCGCGAGGAGATCGGCAGCTACCTGGGCCTCAAGCTCGAAACGGTGAGCCGCACCTTCTCGAAGTTCGTCGAGGACGGCATCGTCGAGGTCAAGCAGCGCCATGTACGCATCCTGGATACCGATGCCTTGAAGCGCATCGTGAATTCCCAGACCTGTAACTAGCCCCTCAGACCTGGACCTGCAATCGGGCCAGCACCTCGGTCTTGCCGCTGCGGTCTGCACGCAGGATCAGCGCCTCGCCCGAGCTGGTGTTGGTGCTGGCCAGATCGGACAGCACGAACATATGGGTGAACCAGGCCTCGAAGCTACCGCCCCGCGCCGACGCGGCCACCAGCGCCTGGCGCAGCTCGCGCAGGTGGCCGGCACCGGTGGTCTCGGTCGAGCCGCGCGGCGAGCCCAGCGCCGGCCACACCTGGGGCGCGGCAAAGGCCAGCGTAGCACTGTCGATGCAGCGGCACCAGGGGCTCGAAAGCAGCTTGGCCGGCTGCAACTGGCGCTCCTTGAACCAGGCCCCGGTGCGCCGCGCCTGCTCGCGGCCTTCTTCGCTGAGGTTGCGCTGTGTGCTGCAGTCGCCCAGTCGAAACCCCGGTGGATCGAAGGTGCCGGGCGCCAGCGCATGGCGGAACGCCGCCACCACCCCGCCCTTGCGCAGCAGGGCCTCGGCCTCGGGGTTCTGGGCGGCCCAGGCCTGCAGCGTCGTCAACGCCAGCCCGGCGCCCAGCACGGTGCGCCGGCCAACGGCCGCTTCAGGCAGCAGGCTGGAAGGCATAGCCATTGCCCGATGCCGCCATGCGTCCGAAAGCCGGGAACGGGAAGTGGAAGCCCCCCAGCATGGCATTGCTGGCGGTGATGCGCTGGAACACCTCGCGCCGCACCTTGCGCGCCGCCTCGGCATCCATGTCGAAGGTGACGGCCCAGTCGGGGTTGCGGGCGAACAGGGCCGGCACGTTGGTCAGGTCGGCCACGTAAAAGAAGTTCTGGCCGGCGGACTTGAGCTCGAACAGCGTGTGGCCCGGCGTGTGCCCGTAGGCCGCCACGGACTGGATGCCCGGTGCCACCTCGGTGCCCGCCCCAAACTGCACCAGCGTGTCGGCCGGCATGGTGGCAAAGGTGCGGCGCACGTTCTCGAAGGCGCCCTTCATGCCCGCCGGGGCAGCCGCCATGCGGGCATCGTCCATCCAGAAGGCATGCTCGGCGGCCGGCACCAGCACCTTGGCCTTGGGGAAGGTCAGCGCGCCCGCCTTGTTGCGGATGCCGTTGATGTGGTCGCCGTGGTAGTGGCTGATGAGCACGGTGTCGATGTCATCGGCCTTCAGGCCTGCAGCGGCCAGGCTCTGCAGCAGCTTGCCGGTGGTGGGGCCGCCAAACTCGCCCAGGCCCGTGTCGATCAAGATCTTGCGCCCGCCTGCCACCACCAGGAAGGGGGTGTAGGGCACGTCGATGTAGTCCGCGGGCAGGCCCTGCGAGGTGAGCAGCGCGCGCACTTCGGCCAGCGGCGCGTTCTTCACGAACTCCTCGCCCAGCGGGCGGCGCGTGATGCCATCGACCAGCGCAACCACCTCCACATCGCCCACCTTCATGCGCCGAAAGCCGGGGTTGGGCAGGGTGGGCGTACCGAAGTTGGGCGCATTCTGCGCCCACACGGGCACGAACGAGCCCGCAGCGTACAAGGCAGGGGCGGCAAGCCCAGCACCCAGGAAATGGCGACGTGACAGCATGAAACTCTCCGGTATTGAGTTGAACTGATGGGTTTTCAACTGTAACGGGGAGTGGCACGATGGCACCAGGCCCGCTGCAAACCAGTAGGCGCCATGGGGTCTTGCCAGGGGCGGGGTTCAGTCCAGGGTGATGCGCTGCGCCTTGATCAGCTTGTGCCAGCGGTCCGTCTCGGTGCGGATCAGGTCCGCATACTGGGCCGGCGTGCTGGCCACGGGCTCGATGCCGAAGTCGATCAGCTTTTGCTTGACCGCAGGCTGGTTGATGGCTGCGGCCACCTGCTTTTGCAGCGAAGCCACCACATCCGCAGGCGTGCCTGCGGGGGCGACGATGCCCACCTGGGCAGACGCCTCGACGTTCTTGAAGCCCAGTTCGGCGAAGGTCGGCACATCGGGCAGCTGCGGCAGACGCTTGGCACTGGCCACGGCCAGGGGGCGCACCTTGCCGGCCTTGATGAAGGCGCCACCGGCGGCCAGGTCGACCATCATGGCGGGGATCTGCCCGCCGGCCAGGTCCGTCAGCGCCGGCGCAGCGCCGCGGTAGGGGATGTGGGTCATGAACAGGCCGGCATCGACCTTGAGCAGCTCCATCGCCAGGTGGTGCGGGCTGCCTGCGCCGGCCGAGCCGAAGCTCATGGCGCCGGGCTTGGCCTTGGCCTTGGCGACGAAGTCCTTGGCGTCCTTGAAATCGGCGCCCGGGCTGACCACCAGGATCATCGGGAACTTGCCCATCAGCGTCACGGGCAGCAGGTCCTTGCTGGGGTTGTAGGTCAGCTTGCTGTACAGCGCGGGGTTGAACACCATGGTGCCGTTGTCGGCCGACAGGATGGTGTAGCCATCGGGTGCGGCGCGGCCCGTCTCCACGGCGGCGATGGCCGTGTTGCCACCGGGCTTGTTGTCGATCAGGACCGGCTGGCCGATCTGGGTGGAGAGCTGCTGGCCCACCGTGCGCGCGAGAAAATCGGAGCCACCGCCCGCCGGGTACGGCACCAGCCAACGGATGGCCTTGGCCGGGTAGGTTTGCGCGCTGGCCGGCGCGGCCCACGCCAGCAAGGCCGGCAGAGCGAGCATTCCAGCCAACAGGCGACGATTCTTCAACATGTCTGCACCTCAGGGGATTAATATCTGCGTGATGTTACTCCGCTATGCGTAATAGTCAGAGGCAGCGTTTACCCTAGGTTTTCGACCAAAACACCATGACCACATCCCCTTCCACGGCCCGGGTGGCCGACCGCCGGCAACGCGTCCAATCGGCCGAAATGGGGCTCAGCGTGCTCAAGGCGCTGACCCGCCTGGGCGGCGCCGCCAGCCTCACCGCGACGGCCGCCGAGGTCGACGAGAGCCCTGCCAAGGTGCACCGCTACCTCGCCAGCCTGTGCCAGCAGGGCTTTGTCGAGCAGTCGCCCGTCAACCAGCACTACTACCTGGCCCAGGAGTCGATCGCCATCGGCCTGGCGGCGCTGCGCCAGTGCGACCCCATCCGCCTGGGCGAGGCGTCCCTGCAGCGGCTGCGCCAGGCGCTGGAGGTCACGGCCTTCCTGGCCGTCATGGGCAACAAGGGGGCCACCGTGCTGCGCATGGAAGAGCCCACCCTGCCCGTCACGGTGAACATCCGCGCGGGCTCGGTGCTCTCCACGCTGTGGTCGGCCACGGGCCGGGTGTTTCTGGGTTTCTCCAGCGACCGGCTGGTGATCGACATGGCCGAGCAGGAGCTGGCCGAGGCCTCTGCCGAGCGGCGCTCGCAGCTCGATGGCACCCGCCCCGTGGAGCAGTTGCGCCAGCAGGTGCGCGCGCGGGGCTGGGCCATGGCCAATGACTCGCTGCTCAAGGGCATCAGCGCGCTTGCCGCCCCGGTCTTCGACGCCACGGGCAATGTATGCGCCTGCCTGACCACCCTGGGCGCCACGGGCGGGTTCGACCTGCGGCCCGACGGCGCCATCTGCCCCGCCTTGCTGCAGGAAGCGCGGCTCATCAGCCGCGCCATGGGCTACCAAGGCAATCCAGGGTAAACCCGAATCATTGTCGCCACATTGCGTAATACATTTACGCAAAAGGAGATTCACGATGACTGCCCCCGCCAACGCCTCCCGCTGCCCGGTCGACCATGCGGCGATGGCCGCCGCCCAGAAAAGCCCCACGGGCTGCCCCGTGAGCGCGCGCGCGGCGGCGTTCGACCCGTTCGCGCCCAGCTACCAGCAAAACCCGGCCGAGGTGGTGCGCTGGGCGCGCGAGGAGGAGCCGGTCTTCTACAGCCCCGAGCTCGGCTACTGGGTGGTGACGCGCTACGAAGACGTGAAGGCGGTGTTCCGCGACAACCTCCTGTTCTCGCCCTCGGTCGCGCTCGAAAAGATCACGCCCGCCACCGACGAGGTGCTGGCCATCCTCAAGAGCTATGGCTTTGCGATGAACCGCACCATGGTCAATGAGGACGAGCCTGACCACATGGCGCGCCGGCGCTTGCTGATGGACGCCTTCATGCCCGAGCGCCTGATGGACTACGAGCAACCCATCCGCGACCTGGCGCGCCAATACATGGACCGCTTCGTGGACAAGGGGCGTGCCGACCTGGTGGCCGACATGTTCTACGAGATTCCGCTGACCATCGCGCTGCACTTTCTCGGCGTGCCGGACGAAGGGGCCGAGCAGTTGCGCAACTTCGCCGTGGCGCACACATTGAACACCTGGGGCCGGCCCACGGCGCAGGAGCAAATCGAGATAGCCCACAACGTGGGTCGCTTCTGGCAGACCGCCCAGGGCATCCTGGACACCATGATGGCCCAGCCCGATGGCCAGGGCTGGATGTACGACTCGATCCGCCAGCACCACGCGCACCCGGACATCGTGACCGAGTCGTACCTGCGCTCGATGATGATGGCCATCCTGGCCGCCGCGCACGAGACCACGTCCAACGCCACGGCCAACGCCTTCATGACCCTGCTGTCGCACCGCCATGCGTGGGAGGAGATCTGCGCGCAGCCCGCGCTGATCCCCAACGCGGTGGAAGAATGCCTGCGCGTGGCGGGCTCCATCATCGCCTGGCGGCGCATGGCCACGCGCGACACCGAGGTCGGCGGCGTGGCGATCCCCCAGGGCGGCAAGCTGCTGCTGTTCCAGGCATCGGCCAACGCGGATGCCAGCCATTTCGAGGACCCGGACCGCGTGGACCTGCACCGCGAGAATGCCGTGGAGCACCTGACCTTCGGCTACGGCGCGCACCAGTGCATGGGCAAGAACATCGGGCGCATGCAGATGCGCATCTTTCTTGAGGAGTTCGTGCGCCGCCTGCCCCACATCGCACTCGTCGAAGGGCAGCAGTTCGAGTTCCTCTCGAACACCTCGTTCCGCGGCCCGTCGGCGCTGTGGGTGCAGTGGGATCCGCTGCAGAACCCCGAGCGCCAGGCCGACAAGGCGCCTGCAGTCCTCGCCAGGTTCCAGATCGGCCCGCCGCCCAAGGATGGCATTGCCCGTGCCGTGGTGCTCAAGGACAAGATCTCCGAGGGCGACGGCCTGTACCGCTTCGTGATTGCCGCCGCCGGCAGCACGCCCCTGCCGGCCTGGACGGCAGGCTCGCACATCGACCTGATCGCCGGGGGCCACCGGCGCAAGTACTCGCTGTGCGGCGCGGGCGCCCACCCCGGCTGCTACGAGATCGTCGTGCAGCGCGAAGAGGGCGGCCGCGGTGGCTCGCGGCACTTCTGCGACACCCTGCAGCCTGGGGACGAGTTGCAACTGGCCGGGCCGAAGAACCTGTTTCGCATCGACGAAGCGGGCAGCCACCACATCCTGCTGGCCGCAGGCATCGGCATCACCCCCATCCTGGCCATGGCCGACCGGCTCAAGGCCCTGGGCCTGCCCTACGAACTGCACTACGCAGGCCGCTCGCGCCAGAACATGGCGCTGCTGGACCGGGTACTGAA
Organism: Acidovorax sp.; assembly: GCF_034519795.1. Classification (GTDB taxonomy): domain Bacteria; phylum Pseudomonadota; class Gammaproteobacteria; order Burkholderiales; family Burkholderiaceae_C; genus Acidovorax. The sequence goes on along the minus strand of NZ_JAXHOB010000009.1, from coordinate 413,601 downwards.
GGACCACGCGGGCCATGCCACCCTGCACATCAAGGCCGAAGGCCAGCGCATGGACCTGGCCGCGATGCTGCGGCATGTGGACGGCGGCACCCGCGTCTATGCCTGCGGGCCGAACCGCCTGATCGCCGAGCTGGAAACCCTGGCCGAGCACTGGCCCGAGAGCGTGCTGCGCTTCGAGCACTTCAGCACCGACAACGCAGCGCTCGACCCCACCAAGGAGCACGCGTTCGTCGCCGAGCTCAAGGACTCGGGCCTCACCATCGAGGTGCCCCGCCACCAGACCCTGCTGCAGGCGCTGCAGGCCGCGGGTGTCGATGTGCCCTGCGACTGCGGCGAAGGCCTGTGCGGCGCCTGCGAGGTGCAGGTGGCCAGCGGCGACATCGACCACCGCGACAAGGTGCTCACCAAGACCGAGCGCCAGGCTAGCCAGCGCATGATGGCCTGTTGCTCGCGGGCCGCTGGCGAGCGCGTCGTTCTTTTTCTGTGAGGGAAGGCTGGTCCCGTTGGGGGCACGCCTCCTCAATCCTGGGGATACCGCGCCCGGCCATGCGCCGATAACCTGAAGGCTCCGAGTTTCGACCTTCAGGAGCGCCTTCATGAGCCACCCCTCGCCCGAGCCCCGCCGCCGGTTTCTGCAACGCACCGGTGCCCTGGCCGGCACCCTCACCGCCCCCGCCTGGCTGGCCGCCTGCGCGAGCACGGCATCCACGCCATCGGACCTCACCCAGCTGACATCCGCGCAGGCCATCGCACAGATCAAGGGCGGCAGGCTGTTGGCCGTGGACTACGTGGCCGCACTGGTGGCGCGCGCCAAGGCGTTGCGGTCCCTCAATGCCCTGATCACCCTCGACGAAGCCGGCGCCCTGGCCGCCGCGCGGCGCATCGATGCGGCACGGGCATCTGGTGCCGCACTCGGCCCGCTGGCAGGCCTGGTGATCGTGGCCAAGGACAACATCAACATGGCCGGCCTGCCCACCACGGGCGGCACGCCCGCGCTGCAGGGCTTTCGGCCAGCGCGCACGGCGCCCTCGCTGCAAAAGCTCATCGACGCAGGCGCCATCGTGCTGGGCAAGGCCAATCTGCACGAGCTGGCCTTCGGCATCACCAGCACCAATTTCTCGCCGTTCGCGGGCGCCGTGGGCAACCCGTACGACCCCACGCGCATCCCCGGCGGTTCGTCGGGCGGCACGGCAGCGGCCATTGCCGCGCGCATGGTGGCGGCCGGCCTGGGCACGGACACGGGTGGATCCACCCGCGTGCCCGCCGCCCTGTGCGGCATCGTGGGCCTGCGCCCTTCGGTGGGCAATGGCGGCGCCGAGCGGCGCTACCACGACCCATTGGCTGTGGTGCCCATCAGCCACACGCGCGACACCGTGGGCCCCATGGGCCGCACCGTGGCCGACGTGGCCCTGCTCGACGCCGTGATCACCGGCGATGCCAGCCTGCCCGCCATGCCGCTGGCCCGCGTGCGTCTGGGTCTGCCGCGCCCGCTGTGGGCGGGGCTCGATGCCTCGCTGGCCACGGTGGTGAACGCCGCCCTGGCCCAACTGCGCGCGGCCGGCGCCACGCTGGTGGAGGTGGACATGGCGCAGTTGCTGCCGCTCAACGAAAAGATGTCATTCCAGATCGCCCTGCACGAGCCCGTGGCCGATCTGCCTGCGTACCTTGCGGCCAACAACGCCCCCGTGAAAACGGTGGCCGAGGTCGCGGCCAAGGTGGCCAGCCCCGATGTGCAGGGCGCCTTCGGCGCCATCACCGCCGATGCCTTTGGCGCCGCCTACCCCGAGGCCATGGCCGTGCACCGGCCGCAGCTGCAGGCGCTGTATGCCAGCACCTTTGCGCAGGGCCAATTCGACGCCCTGCTGTTCCCGACCACGCCACTGCCGGCCGTGCCCATGGACCGGGCCAAGGGCTCGTCCACCGTCAAGGTCAACGGCGGCGCGGATGCGGACACCTTCGCCACCTTCATCCGCAACACCGACCCCGGCAGCAATGCCGGCATACCCGGCCTGTCGGTGCCGGCCGGGCTCACCGCTGGCGGATTGCCCGTGGGGCTGGAGCTCGACGGCCCGGTGGGCAGCGACCGCAGGCTGCTGGCCATTGGTCTGGAGATCGAGAAAGTGCTGGGCAGCGTGCCGGCGCCCAGGCTCTAATCCTGCGCAGGCAGGTTGACTGCGTCTTCTCCCGCCTGCTCGGCCACGGCCGTGACGAACAGCTCGCGCAGCCAGCGGTGCCCCGCATCGGCCTGCGCGCGGGTGTGCCAGGCCATGGCCAGGTTGAAGGGCGGTATCTCGAACGGCGCGGGCAGTATCTCCAGGATTTGCGCGTAGCGGCGCAGCAGGTGGCTGGGCAGGGTGGCCACGCAGTCGGTGTGCGTGAGCACCAGGGCCACCTGGTTATAGCTGGGCACGGTGACGGCCACGCGCCGGCTGCGTGACAGGGCCGCGAGCAGGTCGTCGATCTGGCTGTGCGGGTGGCCCACCTGCGAGACCAGCACATGCGAGAGGCCGCAGTATTCGTCGAGCGTGGCGGCCACCTTGCCGCGCGGGTGGCCGATGCGCTGCGCCATCTCGAACCTGTCGCCCATCAGAAAGCGCGACTTGAGCGGGCCCGGCACCTTGCCCACATCGCCCAGGTACAGGTCCACCTCGCCGCGCTCCATGCGCTCCACCAGCCCGGAGTCGGCCGCAGGCACGAAGCTCACGCGCAGGTCCGGGTTGCCGATGCCCACGATGCGGCCCAGCGCCGCCAGGCCGAGGATGCTGAACACGCTGTCGTTGGCGGCAATGACGAAGGCGCGGCGCGCGGTGGCCGGGTCGAAGCTGTCGCCCAGTTCCACCGCGCCGCGCAGCTGGTTGAGTGCCTCGCTCAAGCGGGGTTTCAACTCCAGCGCGCGGTGCGTGGGCACCATGCCGCGGCCGTTCTCGGCGGGCACCAGCAGCGGGTCTTCGAACAGGTCGCGCAGCTTGGCCAACTGGCCCGACAGGCTGGGCTGGCTGATGTTCAGGCGCCGCGCCGCGCGCGTGACGTTGAGCTCATCGAGCAGCGCATCGAGCGAGATCAACAGCGGCAGATCGGAACGCCGGATATCCATGGTGCCTATACCTCCTATCGGCAATTCCGACTCACGCTGCGGTGCCTGCGCGCCCTATCGTTGCGCACCTTTCCACTGCACCGACTGTGAGTTCTCAGATGATCCAATTTTATTACCACCCCACCCCCAACCCCCGCAAGGTCGCGCTGCTGCTGGAGGAACTGGGCCTGCCCTACCAGATGGTGCCGGTCGATACCTCGAAGGGCGAGCAGCACGGCGCCGCCTACCGCGCCATCAACCCCAACGGCAAGGTGCCGGCCCTGGTCGATGGTGATGCGGTGGTGTTCGACAGCGCGGCCATCCTGCTGCACCTGGCCGAGAAGACCGGGCGCTTTCTCGGCGCGCCCGGCGCAGCGGGCCGCGCCGAGATGCTGTCGTGGCTGATGCTGGCCGCCACGGGCCTGGGCCCCTTCACCGGCCAGGCCGTGCACTTCACCCACTACGCGCCCGAGCCCAAGGAGTATGCGCTGCACCGCTACCTGTTCGAGGCCGAGCGCCACTGGGCGCTGTTCGACGCACGGCTGGCCACGCGCCGCCATGTGCTGGGCGACGACGCCTACAGCATCGTCGACATGTCGCTCTGGGGCTGGTGCGGCGGCCTGCACTACCTGCTGGGCGACGCGGCGTGGGCGAAGTTTCCGAACATCAAGCGCCACTTCGACGAACTCAATGCCCGGCCCGCCGCCATCGCTGCCACGGCCCTGGCCACCAGGCACGCCTTCAAGGCAGAGCTCGATGCAGATGCCAAGGCCCAGTTGTTCCAGCACGGCCGGCTGGCCTGAGGCCACCGCCATTCACCAGACGTCTGCACACTTCATCCATTCCAAGACATGACCACAACACGCCGCTCCCTCCTCTCCCTGGCCGTCGCCGCATCGCTGCTCGGCCCCGTTCTGGCCATCGCCCAGGCCACCGCGCCTGCCGCCCCCGCCAGCGTTCCCCCCGCCACCCAACAGGCCGGCTTCTACCGCTTCAGCGTGGGCGGCGTGCAGGTAGTGGCCCTGTCCGATGGCTCGGTGCCGCAAGACCTGCACGCCCTGCTCACCAACACCACGCCCGCACAGACCGACAAGGCGCTGCACTGCGGCTTCCTCGCCAACCCGGTGGAGGCGTCGATCAACGCCTACTTGGTCTACGCGGGTGACCGGCTGGCGCTGGTCGATGCCGGTGCCGGCGCCTTCTTCGGCCCGGGCGCGGGCGGCCAACTGGTCGCCAGCCTCAAGGCAGCGGGCGTGGAGCCCGCGCAGATCAACGACGTGCTGCTCACCCACATCCACACCGACCACAGCGGCGGCCTAGTCGATGCGCAGGGCCAGCGCGTCTTCCCCAACGCAACGGTCCACGTGGGCAAGCAGGATTTGGACTTCTTCCTCGCCCCCGCCAACCAGCAGGGCGTGCGCGGCTACGACAAGGCCTATTTCGAGCAGGCCACCACGGCCCTGGCGCCCTATGTCAAGGCTGGCCAGGTGCGCCCCTTCACCGGCGCGGTGGAGCTGGTGCCCGGCATCCGCTCACGCCCCACCCCGGGCCACACGCCCGGCCACAGCTTCTTCGTGCTGCAGGGCCAGGGCGGCGAGGCGCTGGAGTTCATCGGCGACATCCTGCATGTGCAGTCGGTGCAGATGCCCCGGCCCGACGTGACCATCGTCTACGACGTGGTGCCGCACGATGCCAAGGCGCAGCGCAAGCAGCAGTTTGCGCGCCTGGCCAAGGAGCGGCGCATGGTGGCTGCGGCGCACATCCCCTACCCGGGCGTGGGCTATCTGCGCGATGAGGGCAAGGGCAAGTATGCGTTTGTGCCAGTGGACTACCGGTACCAAAAAAATTAACAGCGAGTACGGGGAAAGCAATTTTGAAGATCAGATGCGTTTCCCCACGACCGCCACCCACCCAAAACCAGAAAATCAAAATGGAATTTCAAACCTAAACTTGAATGGACCCACATATCTATAAATCGACTTCAGAGCCACAGCAACTATCCCCCCAATATCTTCATCCTCATTCATAAAATCCAAAACATCCTCATTAAACATATACTCAATGCTTAAATCAGAAGAATCCGAATTCCAATTTAAAAGCGGCTTATCATCATAAGAAATCCCCTTAAAATTTCTCTCCAATCGCCACTTCACGGGAAATCTTATTTTGTCATGAAATTTTGACATCAACACTTCTATCCGCTTGTCATCAAGCACTATATCACTATAAAAATCAGCATGCTCTCCTGCGAACCATTTGACATTCGCATTATGCAGCCGCCCATAGTCATCAAGCGAACCAGAAAATCCATCAGCCGTTAAAAACCGTATTCTTGAAAAACTTTCCCGCTTGGCCACAATGTATCGTGCTATATACTGCTCCGACTCAACAGGCACACTCTCCACGCCGCCGCCAGAGTCAGCAAACATGAGTCGATACATATCCGCACCAACCACAGATATCAGATTAAATTGATAAACAGCCTTGTTCTTTTTTCTGGCCGGCAATGCTGATATTTCATAAGCCTGCGCCTTCACAAGCGAAGTCAATGAATTAAATATCGCCTTGTCATTTCTTGGTGATCCATTGATTTTATTCATTTCCTGGAATGCGAAAACTTCAACCTGCGGATCTGCCGCAGCATCGATCACGCCCTGCGCCCTTACCCCTTCATGATATTTTTTCTGCTTACCAGAGATGGCCAACTGGTGTCCTAGCGCTACATCGTTGGTCCAACAATGTAGCGGCCAATAGTCCGTATTTGGATCTTTGAGATTGATATTCCGCGCAAGAAGTGCCCACGAATTCTCTTCACTTTTCTTGCAACTTATGATCATTACGGTGTAGATCTCAATCTCATCACCGTCAATTTTCGCAACTCGATATGCGATGAGATCCATTTCTCGCGGAACATCCTCATTGTCATCAACATAATACTTCCCGCTAATTACAGACCACCCCTTAGCTTTAACAGGCTGAAGAAATACCTCCCGCTCAGCCAGCCCAGCAGTCCAACCCCGGTAAGCTCACCAGCCCCTCCCACATCGCTTGACCCTGACCCCATGCGCGGCGCCGACACTTTCACCGAGAGCCTGTTCTCTGTCCGCAAGCTCGACGACTTCGTGCCAGAGTCGCACCCCCTGCGCCCCGTTCGCAAGATGGTCAACACCGCCTTGGCCAAGATGGATGCCCTGTTCTCGCGCATGTACGAAGCAGACATCAAGGGCGGGCGCCCCAGCATCGCCCCCGAGAAGCTGCTGCGCGCCATGCTGCTGCAAGTGCTGTACAGCGTGCGCTCGGAACGCCAGTTGATGGAGCAGGTGCAGTACAACCTCTTGTTTCGCTGGTTCATCGGCCTGTCCATGGACGATGAGGTCTGGGTGCCCAGCGTGTTCACCAAGAACCGCGAGCGGCTGATCGAACACGACGCCGTGATTGAGTTCTTCAACGAAGTGCTCAAGATCGCCGACAAGAAGCACTGGCTCTCGGGCGAGCACTTCAGCGTGGACGGCACGCTCATCCAGGCCTGGGCGGGCCACAAGAGCTTTGTGCGCAAGGACGACAATGACGCGGGCGGCGGTGGAGATGGTGACCCTGGTGCAGATGCCAATGGCAATGGCGGCAACTTCAAGGGCCAGCGGCGCAGCAACGACACCCATGAATCCACAACGGACGCCGATGCCCGGCTGTACCGCAAAGGCAAAACCGCCAGCGAGCTGCGCTACATGGGCCACACCCTGAACGACAACCGCCACGGCCTGGTGGCCAATGCAGTGGTCACGCTGGCCGATGGCTACGCAGAGCGCGAAGCGGCCAAGGCCATGGTCAACGACGCCCGACAGGCGCAGGCCGATCCCACGCGAACCATCACGCTGGGAGCGGACAAAGGCTATGACGCACGCGAATTCATTGAGGCCTGCCAGGCCATGAACGTCATTCCCCATGTGGCGCAAAACAAGTCAGGCAGAAACTCGGCTGTGCCCGATGCGATTGCGCAAAGCGAAGGCTACGCGGTATCGCAGCAAAAGAGAAAGCTCATCGAGCAAGGCTTTGGCTGGGCCAAGACCGTGGGCGGCATGAGGCAGGTGATGGTGCGAGGCCTTGAGCGCGTGGACCAGATGTTCGTGCTGACGATGGCGGGATACAACCTGGTGCGCATGCGCACTTTGGAGCAATTGGGACAGGTGCGTCTGCAGGGGGCGTATTGAGGGCAAATGGACGCCGAAGTGGCTCAAATCAAGCGCCAAAGAGCCCGATAGACCCCTTCAATCTCGGGATGTGAAAACAAGAGAGCCCGCATGCGCCAGCGGGGCGGGACGTGCTTGGAATCTGGGGAGTATTTCTTCAGCCTGTTAAGCATTTGGGCAATCTTGTGCTCGAGTACATATCCTGTTTTCGATATTTCAGAGCTGATCAAATCCTCATAACTTATCGATCTTGATTTTTCCACCTGACAGCTCCCTCATAAATATCAAATCAATTTCAAACTCACTGGCGGAATTTAAGCTCCCCGATCAACCTGCGCACCAACTCCGTCCGGTTATGCACCCCGAACCGCTCAAACAACGCATCCACATGCGTGCGCACCGTCGAATAGCCAATACCCAGCTCCGCCGCTATCTTCTTGTCGGGCCAGCCAGCGCACAGGGCCTGGGCGATCTCGCGGGCGCGGCCGTTGAGGCCCTGCCAGGGGTCGGGCGAGGCGGGAACAGCCTGCGGTGTTTCTGAAGGCCGCTCGCCCAGCCGCCGCAGCGCACCAGTGAACGCCGGCTGCACCAGCCGCAGCAGGTCCAGCGTGTCGCGATCAAACGGCCCGCGCTGGCGGCTGCGCCAGATGCGCAGGTCACCCAGGTTGCGCCCGCCATCCCAGGCGAAGAGGTTCACGCCGTGGTGCAGGCCGTCGCGGGCCAGGAAGTCGTTGAAGAATTCGGTCTTCATCAGCTCGTGCTGGGGCAGTATCTGCGTGACCAGGGTGGGTTCGCGGCGCTGGCGCAACTGGTGGGTGATGGGGTCGCGGTACTGGTAGTACGCCTCATAGGCCTGCAGGTTGGCATCGTCCATGTGGAGGGCGGCGCGGTCGCCAAAGCGCTGGGCGGTGTCGTCCCAGGCGTACGAGGCGAAATGGTCGGCCTGCAGCAGAGCCAGCAGGTCGGTGCCCACAGCCAGGCGCAGTGGGGCGCTCGCCGGCAGGTCGGCGGCCTCCAGCCTACCCATCAGACGGGACAGCATTTCGACGCGGGCGTGGCTCAGGTACATGGCGGTGGGTGTGCGGGGCTCGGGCACAGCGATGGTGCCGGCCCGCCCGCAACTGTAGGGACATCACTGCCCGCATTCAAGAGCTGTGCCAGGCTCGCTTTCCCTTACACGATCTCGCTCTGGGTCTCGGTATCGGCCAACAACCTGGCGATGCCCCCGCTGACGAAAACTGGCGCGGCAAAGGCCAGTGCCCCCGCGCAAGGGCCGCCCCGCCGCGCTGGGGGCGTCCCACTCCCGACTCGCGCATCGAGGCGAGAGAGGGGAAAGGCGCGAAGCGACTCAGGGGGTGTCAATCCTATGCCGTGCGCAATCTGCGGGTCGCTCGGTCACCGGCACCGGGCAGCGGTTGACCTCGAAGGGCGACATGGACAGCAGCGTGGTGAGCGCGCTCGAAGCCATCGTCACCAGCCAGAACGCAAAAAAGGCGATGGTGTAGACGCCTTCACGCGACAAAGCCAGGGGCTGGCCGAACCAGTGCATGTCCTGCGGGTCCACCATGGCGAAGACCAGCATCTCCAGCACGCCGGCCATCAGAAAAGCGGGCCAGGCGATCCACATCAGCCGTTGCGATCTCATGGGTTTGTCTCCTTCACCTGGATTGTTCTGATTTGCTCAACGCGGCCTGTCATGCTCGGGCGTTGCCGCATGGTTGCGCGCCTTCATGGCGGGGGCCAGGCTGCTGGGCTTGTCCTCCAGCGTCTTGTTGATCTCGATGCCCTGGCGGTAGTAGTCCTCGGCCACCACGGGGTCGGGGCGGGCGATGGCCAGCCACAAGGTGGCGAAGCCCGCGACGACGACGATGGCCGGGCCGGAGATGACCAGCCAGACATGGCCGAACTTCCACCAGGGGGCAGCGGCAGGGGCAGCGGCGGGCGATGCGGCGACGGAAGGGGATGGCATGGGTTACTCCTGACGGGTAAGGAAAGTAAAAGGGGCGGCAGCGGCTGGCGGGAAAGCTCAGCGCGGCACCAGGAACACCGACTTCTCGGTGACATGGCCCCCGCCACCCAGGGCCTCGATCTCGAACTGCACGGGGTGCGAGCCGGGCGGGGCCGAGCCGTAGGGGATCTGCAGGCGCACGGCGACCCAGCGCGACTCGGCGGCGCCGATCTCGACGTCGGCCTCCGATGCCACCGTGAGCCCATCGAGCCCGTGGGCACCGATGCGGTAGCGCTGGCCGGCCTCGGTGGCGTTCATGATCTGCAGGCGGTAGATGTTTTCGAGCTGGCCACCCGCAACGATGCGCGAGAGCGCGGCACGGTCGCGCACCACATCGACCTTGAAGGCGGTGCGCAGTGCCAGGCTGGCCGTGAGGCCCACGCACAGCGCCAGCAGGATGGCGCTGTAGATGAGCACGCGGGGCCGCAGCACGCGCCGCAACATCTGTGCGCCGCTCCAGCGGGCGGCCACGGCGTTCTCGGTGGCATAGCGGATGAGGCCGCGCGGGTAGTGCATCTTGTCCATCACCGTATTGCAGGCATCCACGCACAGGCCGCAACCGATGCACTCGTACTGCAGGCCGTTGCGGATGTCGATGCCCACGGGGCAGACCTGCACGCACAGCGTGCAGTCGATGCAGTCGCCCAGGCCCTTGGCCTTGTAGTCCACGGTCTTGCTGCGCGGGCCGCGCGGTTCGCCGCGCGCCAGGTCGTAGCTGACGACCAGGGTGTCCCGGTCGAACATGGCGCTCTGAAAGCGTGCATACGGGCACATGTACTTGCACACCTGCTCGCGCATGTAGCCTGCATTGCCATAGGTGGCAAAGCCGTAGAACAGCACCCAGAAGATCTGCCAGCTGCCCTGCAGCGCCAGCAACTCGGCACCCAGTGCGCGGATGGGCACGAAATAGCCCACGAAGGTGAAACCCGTCCACAGCGCCACGCTGATCCAGAGAAACTGCTTGACGGACTTCTTGCGGGCCTTCTCCCAGGTCCAGCCACCGGCATCCAGGCGCAGGCGCGCGCTGCGCTCGCCCTCCACCTTGTGCTCGATCCACATGAACATCTCGGTGTACACCGTCTGCGGGCAGGCAAAGCCGCACCACAGACGCCCGGCCACCGTGGTGAACAGGAACAGCGACATTGCGCTGATGATGAGCAGGCCGGTGAGGTAGATGAAATCCTGCGGGTACAGCACGAAACCGAACAGGTAGAAGCGCCGCGCTCCCAGGTCGAACAGCACCATCTGCCGCTCGCCCCACTGCAGCCAGGGCACCACATAGAACACCAGCTGCGTGAGGGCCACCATGGCCCAGCGCCAGCGGGCGAAGGTGCCGCTGATGGAGCGCGGGTAGATCTTCTTTTGCGCCTCGTACAGCGAGACCACTTCGGCCGCGGTGTCGGTGTTGCCGCCAGGGGCGGCAGCAACCGGGGTGATGGGAATGACCTTGCGGGCAGACCCGCTGGGTGGCTTCATGGCAGTTCTCGAAAAGGGGGCCGGTCGCACAACCTGTGGGGGTGAGATGCACCAGCCGGTGCGCTGCAGGCCCCACCGCGTGGCGGGGAAGCCTGTGCGCCTGGGTTCAGGTCACGCGCTCATCGCGCTGCGGCTGCGCCGCCGTTGCTCGAAAGGCTCCACACGTAAGAGGCCAGCACGGCGATCTGCGCCTCGGTCAGCTTCTCGGCCTGGGCCGGCATCTGGTTGGTCTTGCCGCTGTTGACGATGGCGGTGATGGCGGCTTCGCCCCAGCCGTGCAGCCACACGTCGTCGGTGAGGTTGGGGGCGCCCAGGGCCTGGTTGCCCTTGCCGTCCATGCCGTGGCAGGCAGCGCAGGCATTGAACTTGGACTTGCCCAGCGATGCGCGCAGCGAGTCGTGCGGGCTCTTGGAGAGGCTCAGCACATAGTGCGAGAGATTGCGCACGTCCTCGGGCGAGCCCACGGCAGCCGCCATGGGCGGCATCACGCCGGTACGGCCTTGCACGATGGTTTCGCGGATCTTCTCGGGCGCGCCGCCGTGCAGCCAGTCGGCGTCGGCCAGGTTGGGAAAGCCCTTGCTGCCGCGCGCATCGGAGCCGTGGCACTGCGCGCAGTTGTTCATGAACAGGCGCTCGCCAATGGCATGGGCCTGCGGGTCGCGCGCCATGTCCTCGGGCTTCATGTCGGCAAAGCGGGCGTACAGCGGGGCCAGCTCGGCCTTGGCCTTGTCCATCTCGGCCTGGTACTCGCCCAGCTGCGTCCAGCCGAGCTTGCCGGCAAACGTGCCCAGGCCGGGATAGGCGGCCAGGTAGGCCAGGCCGAAGACGATGGTGATGACGAACATCCACACCCACCAGCGCGGCAGGGGGTTGTTCATCTCGACCAGGTCTTCGTCCCAGACATGGCCGGTGGTGTTGTCGCTGGTGGCCATGACCTTCTTGCGGCCGGCCATCCACAGCAGCAGGCCGCAGGCGACGATGCCGCCCAGGGTCACGGCGGTCACGAAGACCGACCAGAAATTGCTGGTGAAGTCACTCATGGGGTGCTCTCTTGTTCATGTGGTTGTCGTTGTTCTTGGGGCAGGCACGGTCATTCGTGCTCGAAGGGCACGCGGCCCGCTTCGTCGAAGCGGTCCTTGTTGCTGCCCAGGTAGGCCCAGACCCAGATGCCGATGAAGCAGGCAAGTGAAGCGAGCGTCGCAACGATGCGCATGGTGGTGATGTCCATTGCTATCTCCCAGAATGTGGTGTTACTTAGAGCGGGGAAAAAACTCAGCGAAGCGGTTCTGGCTAGGCGCTGCGTCGCAGGCAGTACGGGTAGTACGACAAGACGCAGCAACGACGCCAGAAGAGTTTTTTAGCCGCTCTTACTTGAGCGCGCGGCCCATGACCTGCAGGTAGGCCACCAGGGCGTCCATCTCGGTCTTGCCCTTGAGCTCGGCGGCCGCGTCGGCGATCTGCCCATCGGTATAGGGCACGCCCACGGCGCGCAGCGCCTTCATGCGGGGGGCTGCGTCGGCGGGGTCCACGGGCGCCTTCTCCAGCCAGGGGTAGGCGGGCATGTTCGACTCGGGCACCACGTCGCGCGGGTTGTTCAGGTGGATGCGGTGCCACTCGTCGCTGTACTTGCCGCCCACGCGGTGCAGGTCGGGGCCGGTGCGCTTGCTGCCCCACTGGAAGGGGTGGTCGTAGACGAACTCGCCGGCCACCGAGTAGTGGCCGTAGCGCAGCGTCTCGGCGCGGAAGGGGCGGATCATCTGCGAGTGGCAGTTGTAGCAGCCCTCGCGGATGTAGATGTCGCGCCCGATGAGCTGCGTGGCGGTGTAGGGCTCCACGCCCTTGACGGCCTCGGTGGTGGACTTCTGGAAGAACAGCGGCACGATCTCCACCAGGCCGCCGATGGCGATCACCAGCAGGATCAGCACGATCATCAAAAAGTTGTTGGTCTCCACCTTCTCGTGGCTGAAGCCGGTGGGGGGGGTCGCGGGGGTCTTGTTGTCGGACATGGATGAAAGCTCTCCGTACGTGCTGCTCAGGCGTGGGCAGCGTGCACTGCAGGAATGGCGACCTTGGCCGAGCGGCCGGCGATGGCGGTGGCCCACACGTTCCAGGCCATGACCAGCATGCCGCCCAGGTACAACAGGCCGCCGAGCACGCGCACCACATAGAAGGGGTAGGTGGCCTTGACGCTTTCGACGAAGGTGTAGGTGAGCGTGCCGTCGGGGTTGATGGCGCGCCACATCAGGCCCTGCATGACACCGGCGATCCACATCGCGGCGATGTACAGCACGATGCCCACGGTGGCCATCCAGAAGTGCAGCTCGATGGCTGGCACGGAGTGCATCTTCTCGCGGCCGAACAGGCGGGGAATCAGGTAGTACAGCGAGCCCATGGAGATCAGGCCCACCCAGCCCAGGGCGCCCGAATGCACGTGGCCCACGGTCCAGTCGGTGTAGTGGCTCAGGGCGTTGACGGTCTTGATGGACATCATCGGGCCCTCGAAGGTGGACATGCCGTAGAACGACAGCGACACGATCAGAAAGCGCAGGATGGGGTCGTCACGCAGCTTGTGCCAGGCGCCCGACAGGGTCATCACACCGTTGATCATCCCGCCCCAGCTCGGGGCCAGCAGGATCAGCGAGAACACCATGCCCACCGATTGCGTCCAGTCGGGCAGCGCGGTGTAGTGCAGGTGGTGCGGGCCGGCCCACATGTAGGTGAAGATCAGTGCCCAGAAGTGCACGATGGACAGGCGGTAGCTGTACACCGGGCGGCCAGCCTGCTTGGGGATGAAGTAGTACATCATCCCCAGGAAGCCGGCGGTGAGGAAGAAGCCCACCGCGTTGTGGCCGTACCACCACTGCACCATGGCGTCCTGCACGCCGGCATAGGCCGAGTAGCTCTTCATCCAGCCGGCGGGCACGGCGGCACTGTTGACCAGGTGCAGGATGGCCACGGCCAGGATGAAGGCGCCGAAGAACCAGTTGGCCACGTAGATGTGGCGCACCTTGCGCATGCCCACGGTGCCGAAGAACACGATGGCGTAGGACACCCAGACCAGCGTGATCAGGATGTCGATGGGCCATTCGAGCTCGGCATATTCCTTGCCCGAGGTGTAGCCCATGGGCAGGCTGATGGCCGCCGCCACGATGACCAGTTGCCAACCCCAGAAGGTGAAGGCCGCCAGCGGCGCGGCAAACAGCCGCACCTGGCAGGTGCGCTGCACCACGTAGTAGCTGGTGGCGAACAGCGCGCTGCCGCCAAAGGCGAAGATGACGGCGTTGGTATGCAGTGGCCGCAGGCGCCCGTAGCTGAGCCACGGAATGCCGAAGTTGAGTTCAGGCCAGGCCAGCTGGGCGGCGATGATGACGCCCACCAACATACCCACCACCCCCCAGACCACTGCCATGATAGAAAACTGCCGCACGACCGTGTCGTGGTAGTGCGCGGCAGCTGTGTTTTGCGTTGAATCCATCGGGCACCTCTTTGTGTTGGAATGAGTCTCCGGCAAGAGGGGCCGATGGGTATTGACGCATGTCAATCATTTCGGAGAATGCGCTCGCCCTCTTGCTCCACGCTCTCGAACTGACCCCGGTACACGGCCCACCACAGGCCGGCCAGGATCAGCAGCACCAGCACCACGGACAGGGGAATCAGCAGGTACAGGATGTCCATCACACGGTCTCCAGCGCGGTCCTGGGCAGGGCACAAGCAGCGTCCTGTCCAGGCCTCTCTTCCCCCACCAGCCGGGCCAGGCGCGAGGCATTGAGCACCACCAGCAGCGAGCTCAATGCCATGCCCAGCCCGGCCAGCCAGGCCGGCATGTAGCCCAGCACCGCCAGCGGCACGCACAGCGCGTTGTAGGCGGCCGCCCAGCACAGGTTCTGGCGCACCACGCGCAGCGTCTTGCGCGCCAGCAGCACGGCCTGCAGCACCAACTGCAGGCTGCCGCCCAGCACCACGAAGTCGGCGCGCGAACGCGCCAGCGGCACGGCGCTGCCAAAGGCGAAGGACACATGGGCGCCGGCCAGCACCGGCCCGTCGTTGAGCCCGTCGCCCACCATGGCGACCTGGCGGCCCTGCGACTGCAGCGCCTGCAGCGCGGCGAGCTTGCCGCCCGGCGAGCAGTCGCCCTGCGCCTGCGCGATGCCGGCCTGCGCAGCCACGCGCTGCACCGACGCCATGCGGTCGCCCGAGAGCATGTGCACGGCCACGCCTTCGCGCTGCAGCGCCTGCACCACGGCGCGGGCCTCGGGCCGCAGGCTTTCGGCCAGGGTAAAGCGGGCCAGTTCGACGACGGCGCCGCGCCCGTCCGTTTCTTCGGACAGCACCACCTGCAGGGCCGCGCAGTCGGCACCCTGCCCCGCCCCCACGCCCGCATGGCGCGCAGAGCCCAGGCGCAGGCGGCGCGGGGCCAGCGCACCGGTGGTGTCGATCACGCGGGCGGTAAGGCCCTGCCCCGCTTCTTCCACCACCTGCGTGGCGGCCCAGCGACCGGCGTCGCCATCCGCCGCCGCGCACAGGGCGCGTGACGCGGGGTGCATGGACTGGCGCGCCAGCGCGGCGGCCATTGCCAGGGCATCTTGCCGCGCCAGGCCGGCGATGGTGTGCACGCCCTGCAGTGCCATGCCGTCGCGCGTGAGCGTGCCGGTCTTGTCGAACACGAGGGTGTCCACCGCCGCCAGGGCTTCGAGCCCCTGCAGGTTGCGCACCAGCAGGCCATGGCGCGCCAGGGTGCCGGCGGCGGTCAGCATGGCCACGGGTGTGGCCAGCGACAGCGCGCACGGGCAGGTGACGATGAGCACCGCCACCGCCACCATGAGCGCGTGGCTGGGGCTGCTGGGCCACCACCAGGCTGCGGCGATCACGGCGGCCAGCAGCACGGCGATGAGAAAGGGCCGCGCCACGCGGTCGGCCAGCTGCGCCAGGCGCGGTTTTTGCAGCGAGGCGCTTTCCATCAGCGCCACGATCTGCGCAAAGCGCGTGGCACTGCCCGTGCCCTCCACGCGCACCTGCACCGCCGCCTGCAGGTTGTAGCTGCCGGCCACCACGGCGCTGCCCAGCGGGCGCGCCACGGGGGTGGATTCGCCGGTGAGCAGCGCCTCGTCGGCCTGCGTGCTGCCTTCGGTGATGCAGCCGTCGGCCGGGAAGGCCTCGCCCGGCAGCACCCGGATCACGTCGCCCACCGCCAGGCGGCGCGTGGCCACGCGGGTGAATGCACCGTCGGCACCGCGCCGCTCCACGCTGTCGGGCAGGCGGTTCATCACCGCCTCCAGCGCGCCGGCGGTGCTGTCGCGCAGGCGCAGCTCGAGCCAGCGGCCGGTGAGCAAGAAGAACACGAACATGGTGAGCGAGTCGAAGTACACCTCCTTGCCGAAGATGCCCGCCGGGTCGAAGGTGCCCGCCGTGCTCACCGCAAAGGTGATGGCCATGCCCAGCGCCACGGGCAGATCCATGCCCACGCGGCGCAAGCGCACATCGCGCAGCGCGCTGGCAAAGAAGGGGCCGCAGGCAAAGCACACCACCGGCAGCGTGATGACCCAAGAGGCCCAGCGCAGCAGCGTCTCCATCTCCTGCGACAGATCGCCCGGCTGCGCCACATAGGCGGGCCATGCGTACATCATCACCTGCATCATGCAAAAGCCCGCCACCAGCCAGCGCCACAGCGCGCGCCGGCTCTCCTGCTGGCGCTGCGTGCGTGCGAACGCGTCCATCGCGGGCAGCGCCTGGTAGCCCGCACGGGCCACGGCGGCCATCCAGGTAGAGGGCAGCACCTGCGCGGGCTGCCACACCACGCGCGCACGGTGCGTGGTGGCGCTCACTTCGGCCTGCAGCACGCCGCGCACGCTGCGCAGCGCCTCTTCGATGGTGAGCGCGCAGGCCGCGCAGTGCATGCCCGAGAGCACGACATGCGACTCCCACGCGGGTGCGTCCCCTGCAGCGGACTCCACCGGCGCACCGTGGCCATCGCAGGGGCGGCCGAAGGAAGGCCATTCCTGCGGATCGTCGAGCAGTGTCGTGTGCAGCCGCTGTGGCGAGGCCACCGGCGGGCTTGCATCTGCGGGGCTGGGGGTGGCATTTGACATGGCTCAAGCCTATCGCCGCAGCCCGGTTGGCTTGTTGACCTGGATCAAGGCGAGGAACATCATGGCCCGTACGCTTGCGCCATCTACAAGCAAGGAGACCACCATGTACCAACGCATCCTGATCGCCACCGATGGCTCCACGCTGTCCGACAAGGCGGTGGACCACGGCCTCGCACTGGCCGAGCTGACCTCGGCCACCGTCATCGCGCTCAAGGTCGTGCCGCGCTACCCGCGCAGCTACTTCGAAGGCGGCATGCCGGTGGAGATGAGCGACGTGAAGCGCATCGAGCAGCAGTGGAACGACGCCGCCCAGGCCATGGTCGATGCCGTCAAGGCCCGCGGCGCCGCGCGCGGCATCACGGTGAAGGCGGTGGTCCACAAATCCGACCTGGTGGCCGAGGCCGTGATCGCGGCCGCCAGAAAGCACAAGGCGGATCTGATCGTGATGGCGTCGCACGGCCGCAAGGGGGTCAAGCGGCTGTTGATGGGGAGCGAGACGCAGCATGTGCTGACCCACTCGCACATTCCGGTGCTGGTGTTGAGGTAGCTCGCGCCACCCCTGGCGGCATCGCTGGCGTTGCGCGCGGTGCGCAGCGCCATGACCTGGGCCCCGCAGCCTCTCGGCCTCTCAGTCCCCTAGTCCGTAATGCGCACGCCCTGCACCACGCCACCGAGCCTGAGGTAGAGCAAGCCGTCCGAACCCATCCACCAGGGCCCGGCCAAAGGCGGCACGTTGGCGGCATTGCCCTCAGGCAGCACCCCCTGCGGCACAAGGCGCCACTGCTGGCCGGCATACCCCAGCGTCATCGCGCCATCGCTGGACGATGGCTGCACAGCCAGTGAGGCCCCCGGCAGGGCAGCGCTCAGGATGGCGCTGGCCTGCGTGTGGTTCAGCAGCGAGGGCAGCAGCCACTGGCGCGCGCCCTGGCCCGCCTGCAGGTAGATGCGGCCTTGCCCGTCCAGGCCGACCTGCGGCGTGCCCGTGCTGGCTGCGCCGCCACCCGTCCAGTCTGGCCGCAGCACGTAGGTGCGTCCGCCCGTGCGCAGTTGCAGCACGCCTTCGGCGCCCAGTTTCAACTTTCCATCGGGCAGCGCGGCGGTGACAGCCTGGGCCAGGCCTGCGAGGTCGGCCACCGCCGGGGCGAACTGCACCACCACCCCGCCCCTCACCCAGCGCAGCAGGCCCAGGGGGGTGAAGGCCACGCCATCGGGCTGACGGACGTCGATGGTGACGGGCTGCAGGGGCAGCAGCTGGAACACCTGGGCACCGTCGCGCACCAGCACCACGCCAGAGGGCGCTGTCTCCAGGCCCTGCGCCAGGCTCACGCCACCCAGGCGGGCAATGGAGCCCCCCAGGCGCGCAAACACCTTCTCGTCCACCGTGATCGCCGCAGGCAGGTTGGCGAAGGCCATCGCATCCCCCGGTTGCGCGGTGCTGCCGCCGAGCGAGCCCAGCGTGATGGACACCACCGCGCCCGATGCATCCACCTGCAGCCGCTCACCGGCCTGCAGGCCCATGCGGCCCACCTCTGGCAGGGAGCCAGTTGGCGGCACCAGCGAGCCCGCCTCAACCGCCACCACCAGGGGCTGTGCCTGCACGCGCGTGTTCGCGCTCCCGGAGCTGAGCAGCACCGCCCCGGCCAGCACCAGGGGCTGGCCCACGGCGCTGGACGTCATCTGCGCCCAGCCTTGCAGCACCACGAGCACCAGCACGCTCTGGCCATCGATCTGCGCAATGCGCAGCTGCGTGCCCGGCAAGGCCTGCACCTGCAGCGGCTGGCCGTTGATGGTGACCTGCAGGGTGACGGGCGTGGTGCCCGTGCCGGGCAGCACGATGGTGCCACCGCCTGCATCCGGGCCCAGCACCACAGGCAGCGCAGGGTCGGTGATGGTGGTGGTGCCAGGGGTATTGATGGGCAAGGTGGATGGGCCGGCGGGGCCCGGGTCGGCCACCGCGGCGGCCGTGGGGGTCACCGGGGCACTGGGGGTGGATGCGCTGCCCGCGCCTTGCGCGCTCGATGCCACCACGGCAAAGGTATAGGCCGTTCCACCGGTCAGGCCCGTCACCGTGCAGGTGGTGGCAACGGGACTTCCCGCGGTGGACAGGCAGCTCCTGGAGCCATCCTCCACGGCGGTTACCGTGTAGCGGGTGATGGCGCCGTCGCTCGCAGGCGCAGTCCAGTGCACGGTGGCCTGGGCGATGCCAGCCGTGGCCGCCACGGCCGTGGGTGCGGACGGCGGCTGGAGCTCCACCGCACCAAGGTCGCAATGGCCGTTGACATTGCGCGCCAGTCCGCGCTGGTCCGTGGTCTCTGCGGTGCATGAGCCGGCCATGTCGATGGCCGGGCTGCCTGCGCCGGGCAGCATGGTCTGTGTGGGGCCGCCGTTGTCGGCGATGGCCTGCAGTACAGGATCTGCGTCGGTGGTGGCGGTGCAGTTCACGCGGGCAGTGCAACCGCCTTGCACAATGCTGTTGCTGACGGCGATGGCCGAGCCCGAACGGGCGAAGAACTGCGACTGGGCAGGCGCGCTGCCCTGGCCGAAGATGGAGGACGCAACCGAATGGCCGCTGCCGTTCCAGAGGTAGACGGCAGCGCCTGGCCAGGTGGAGCTGTTGGAGCTGAAAGTCGATTGCGATATGGACGTTGGTCCGGCGCCCGTCAGGTTGACCGTGGCCCGGTCACTGGCGGAATTCCCGGTGAATGTGGACTGCTGGATGCGCCCACTGCTGGTGGCGTTGCCTGCCACGACCGCGCTGCCCCACTGCGCAGTGTTGCCGGTGAACGTGGACTGGGAGATGGTGAAACTGTCATCGGACAGATAGACGGCGCCCCCGTCGCTGAGGGCGGTGTTGGCGGCGAACGTGGACTGCGAGATGGTCGTCGCGTTGCTGTTGTTGCCGGCCACGCGGATGGCCCCTCCGTAGCGCGACGAATTGGCACGGAACGTGGACTTCGTGATGGCAAGGCTGCCGCTGCCCGTGAGGTAGATCGCACCGCCCCGCGTTTTCGCTTCGTTGTCGCGGAACACCACATTGTCGAGGACCACGCCACATTGCTTGCCCGCACCCCAGCCATTGCAGTGCAGGCCGCCGCCATTGAATTCTGCAAACGGATCCGCCGCATCATCCCTTGCGTATCCCTCGGCAATGGTCAGCCCGTCGATGGCGGTGTCGGCACTGGTGTACACGCCGTTGCCGCCAGCGACGTCGAGGCCACCGATCACCACCACGTGCAGGCTGTTGTCGGTGCGGCTGGCGGGATCGCCAATGTTGCCCGACAGCACCGTCAGGCTGGCATCGCTGCTGCGCTGGGCCAGCGCCGTTTCGGCGCCTGCAAAGCCGCCATAGAGCTTGAGCGGTCGGTTGATCGCAAAGCCGATGCTGCGCTCGTTGCCTGCGGTGGGCAGGTAGGTGCCCTGCCGCACCCAGATCTCCGTGCAGGCCGCGTCGGCCAGGGCAGCCTGCAGCGACGCCGCACTCGCCCAGTTGCTGCCATCGCCAGTGCCGTCGGTCGCGACCCTGCATGCACCGGCGGCATGCGCGCCACCGACCGCGAGAACAAGCAGGGGCAGCACCCGCACTGCACGCAGCAGAGCACGCGCCAGCGGGCCGCAAAGAGGGGAATGGTTCATGGCAGTTCGCACCTTGCACAATGGCTGTAAAACGCGCCGCACAATCGTTCGCCGCTACCCAAACAGGAGCATTGCCGGCAGCACGGTGGCGATGGTAGGTTTTCCCGCCGGGCTTGTATGTCCCCAGAACTGATGACAGACAGCGCCGCGCCGCTGGCCATAATTGCGCCCATGCCCCCCCACACCACCCCTTTGCCGACCCCCTCTGCGCCGATACGGGTGGGCCTGGTGGAAGACGATGCCAAGACCCGTGCCATCCTGGTGCGCGCCATCTCTGCGCAGGCCGACATGCGGCTGGTGCTGCAGGCCGTGAGCCGCGAACAGGCGCTGGCGTTGCTGCCGCACGAGGCCGTGGATGTGCTGCTGGTGGACCTGGGCCTGCCCGATGGTTCGGGCCTGGACGTGATCACCGCCGCGCGCCGGCAGTGGCCGCAATGCAGCGTGCTGGTGAGCACCATCTTTGGCGATGAGATGCATGTGATGCCCTCCATCGAGGCCGGCGCCATGGGCTACCTGCTCAAGGACAGCAGCGAGCCCGGGCTGGTGGACGAGATCCGCAGCGTGCATGCGGGCGGCAGCCCCATCAGCCCGATGGTGGCGCGCAAGATACTGGCCCGCACCGCCCACCGGCTGGAGGCAAGGCCCTCGCCGGCATCCACCCCATCCCCTGCGGCGGCGGCGCCCCTGGACCCGGTAGCGCAGCCCAAGGCCGCCGTCACCCTGTCGCCGCGCGAGCACGAGGTGCTGCTGCGCGTGAGCAAGGGCTTCACCGCCGAGGAGACGGCCGCCGCCCTGGGCGTATCGCACAGCACGGTGCTGACCTTCGTGCGCCGCATCTACGCCAAGCTGGAGGTGCGCTCCCGGGCAGAGGCCATCATCGAGGCCCAGCGCCATGGCATCCTGCCGCAGTGAGGCGCTGCGCCACGGCCACGGCCATGCCTGGCCATGGGTGCTGGCCTGCGCCTGCCTGTGGCTGCTGTCGGCCGTGCTGGTGCTCGGCGCCATCCCGGCGGTCGCGTCGCCAACACCGTGGCGCGTGGACCAGGCCCGGTTGCTCACGGAGCCAGGCGCTGGCTGGGATGCCCCTGCCCGCGTGCCAGCCGGCGTGCTGGATGCCACCGCGCCAGAGGCAGCGCATGAGCCCGTGGCACTGCCCCATGCCCGGCCCCGCTCGGTCGCTGCGCAAGGCGGGTCCCTGCTCGCGCCGCCCGAAGTGGTGTGGTACCGCCTGGCCCTGCCACCCGCGCTGCAAGGCACGGGCAGCCAAGACAAGCCCACGCTGTACCTGCCGCGCTGGCAGACCATCGGCAACGTGGCGGTGTATGTGAACGGAGCGCTCGCCTACAACAGCAGCGGCAACGGCGGCAGCCGGGTGTGGAACAGCTTCAACCGGCCCCTGTGGGTGCCCTTTCCACCGCAAGACCAGGCAGGCAACACCGACCCTTCCCAGATCGTGCTGCTGCGCATGGCCAGCCAGGCCGGCGTGGGGGGCGCAGTGTCCACCGCGTGGATCGGCCCCGCGCAGGCACTGCAAGGGTCGTACCGCCTGCGCACCTGGCTGCAGGTGGACCTGCTGGCCATCGTCTCGGCGGTGTACGTGGCGCTGGGGCTGATGGCGCTGGCCGTGTGGTGCGTGCGCCGCCGCGACACCCCGTACCTGCTGTTCTTTGCGGCATCGCTCGCCCATGGGCTGCGGATGGTGCACTTCGCCCTGGGTGACCAGCCGCTGCTGGTGCCCGAGCCCTGGTTCGGCTGGCTCACGGTGAACGCACTGGGCTGGTCCATGGTGTTCATCTACATGTTCATCGTGCGGGTGTACGGGCAGCGCCGCCCCCGGATGGAGCGCGCCCTGGCGCTGCTGCAGGCGGCCACGTCGGCGGCCACGCTGCCGCTGCCCTGGCTGCTGCAGGTGGATGCCATCCTGCCGCTGGCCAACGCCGCCGCACTGCTCATGCTGGTGGTGGCCGTGGTCTCCGGCAGCCGCGTGGCCTGGCGCGCGCGCACGCCCGAAGGACGCCTGCTGGCGCTGTGGATGCTGCTGTTCCTGCCGACCGGCGTGAACGACATGCTGCTGCAGACCTATGTGCTGGACGCCGGGCACCTGTACCTCACGCCCTACACCTCCATCGGCGCCCTCGCCGCCTTCCTGGCCATCGGCTACCGCAAATACGTTGGCGCCATCCGCGCGGTGGAGTTGGCCAACACCGAGCTGGAGCGGCGGCTTACCGCCCGCGAGACCGAGCTGGCCGCCAGCTACCGGCAACTGAGCGCGCTGGAACGCCAGCAGACGCTGGACGCCGAGCGCCGCCGCCTGATGCAGGAGATGCACGACGGCATCGGCTCATCGCTGCTGAGCGCGCTGCGCATGGCGCAGGAGAGCCATCTGACCGAGGCCGACATGGCGCGCGTGCTCACCGAATGCATCGAGGACCTCAAGCTCTCCATCGACTCGCTGGAGCATTCCGACGCCGACCTGCTGGGCCTGCTGGCCGCACTGCGCTTTCGGCTGGGGCCGCGCCTGCAGGCCGCCGGCCTCACGCTGCACTGGCGCGTGGAGGACGTGCCGCCCCTGCCCTGGCTGGACCCCCAGAGCGCGCTGCACATCCTGCGCATGCTGCAGGAGGTGCTGACCAACATCGTCAAGCACAGCGGGGCCCGCACCATCGAAATCGCCACGGGCACACAGCCCGGCCCCGGCCCCGGCGCAGTGCTGGTGTGGGTGCGCGACGATGGCAAGCCCTTCGCCGGGCCGCCCCTGCAGGACGCGCATCCCGAGCGCACGGTCGGCAAGGGCCTGGCCAACGTGTGCAGCCGGGCCATCGCCATCGGTGCCGCGTGCCGCTGGCACACGGCGCCAGGGCAGTGGAGCAACTGCTTCGAACTGGGCCTGCCGCTGCAGGCGCCGGTGCAGTAACCATCCCCCGGCAAAGCCGGGGGCTTTCGGGATGTGAGCCGCTCAAAGCGGCTAAAGGGGTCGCTAACGCGGCCCCAACTCTTTGCGCCACCTATCCGGTGGCCGCTACCTCCACAACCCAAGCTGTTCCAATCTCGCGTCCTCCTCCTCTTGGTGCCTTATATAGTTTCGGATCACCTCTTCGTCTCGTCCCACCGTCGAAACAAAGTACCCTCGCGCCCAAAAGTGTTGGCCTACAAAATTCCTTCTGCGCTCTACGTACACCCTGGCCAGATGGATCGCGCTCTTGCCCTTGTTGTATCCCACCACCTGAGACACCGCGTATTTCGGCGGTATCGATAGCATCATGTGCACGTGGTCCGGCATCAGATGCCCCTCTTCTATCTGGCTCTCTTTTTGACTCGCCAATGTCCGAAACACCTCCCCCAGGTGCTTTCGCAGCTCCAGGTACAGCGTCTTTCTTCGACATTTCGGTATGAACACCACGTGGTACTTGCAGTCCCATTTCGTGTGATTTAGGCTTTCTATCTTGTCCATCCAGTTCTTCCTTTCGTTTGCTTGGCGGCTCACGATTGGCAGTTTCTGCGATGGACATCCATACCTACGAATACGTCAAACTTCTACTGCCTCCCCGGCAGAGCCGGGGGGTCTCCCAACGGACTAGAGAAATCGGCTGTGCGCCAGGGTGGCGGCAGGATGGAGCGCGAGGCGCCCGCTGCCGCCCGGCCCGAAGGCTGAGGTGAGGGCCAGGGTCAGAGCGAGCGCGTCAGCCCACCGTCGACGCGCAGGTTCTGGCCGGTGATGTACGCCCCGCCCTCCGACGCCAGGAAGGCGATGGTGGCGGCGATCTCGGCGCTCTTGCCGTAGCGGCCCAGGGGCACGGTCTGGCGGCGCTCTTCCGTGGCCGGCAGGCTGTCGATCCAGCCGGGCAGCACATTGTTCATGCGGATGTTGTCCTTGGCGTAGCTGTCGGTGAACAGCTTGGTGAAGGCCGCCAGCCCGGCGCGGAACACCGCCGAGGTGGGGAACATCGCGCTCGGCTCGAAGGCCCAGGCGGTGGAGATGTTGATGATGCTGCCCCCGCCCTGCTTTTGCATGTGGGGCACGACCAGGCGCGTCGGGCGGATCACGTTGAGCAGGTAGACGTCCATGCCCGTGTGCCATTGCTCGTCGGTCAGATCCAGCACCGGCGCACGCGGCCCGTGGCCGGCGCTGTTGACCAGCACGTCGACGCGGCCCCAGCGCGCCACTGCCTGGTCCACCAGCCGGGCGAGGTCGTCCACGGACTGGTTGGAGCCGGTCACGCCCAGGCCGCCCAGCTCATCGGCCAGCGCCTCACCCTTGCCCGACGAGGACAGGATGCCCACGCGGTAGCCATCGGCCGCCAGCTTGCGGGCCGCCGCTGCGCCCATGCCGCTGCCGCCGGCGGTGA
The DNA here is from genome assembly GCF_034519795.1 of Acidovorax sp. Classification (GTDB taxonomy): domain Bacteria; phylum Pseudomonadota; class Gammaproteobacteria; order Burkholderiales; family Burkholderiaceae_C; genus Acidovorax. Next base: position 388,792 of record NZ_JAXHOB010000009.1, on the reverse strand, counting down.
TGAGGGCCACCTTTTCTGCTGACATGTGCAAATTCCTGTGCGTTGGTTGGCGGTTGCCCCCTACGCCTTGCGTGGGGAAGATGTTCCAAGCAAGGAATGGTAGCGGCAGTGCGGCTTTCGCGAAGTGGATCCCGGCCCGCCGCACGGCGCCTGGTGACAGCAGCAGGGGCGCGCGTCTTCAGCGTGGTGCCTGCGCCAACGCCACGGCATCGGCCCCGGCAGGAAAGCGCAGTTGCGCATCCCCGCCCGTGGCGGCCTGCCACACGGCCTGGGCCACGTCGGCCTCCGTCGTCACGGCGCCGATCTGCGCGAACGACGCGAACACGCTCTTTGCGTAGGGCGCATAGGCCTCGGGGATCAGGCCCTGCATGCGCTCGCTGCCGTTGCTGGTGAAGCGGGTGGAAGGCGCATAGCCCGGCTGCACCAGCTTCACGCGCACGTTGAAGGCTTCGAGCTCGAACGCCAGCGATGCCGTGAAGCCCTCGATGGCCGTCTTGCTCGCGGTGTACACCGCCACCAGGGGCATGGGCGCCAGGGTGGCGCTGGAGGTGACGTTGACGATGGTGCCCGCGCGGCGCGCACGCATCTGCGGCAGCACCGCATGGGCCATGGCCATGGTGCCGAAGGTGTTGGTCTCGAACACCTCGCGCACGGTGGCCATGGGTGTGGCCTCGAAGGCGCCGAACAGCCCGATGCCGGCATTGTTCACCAGCATGTCGATGGGCCCGGCCTGGGCCAGCACGGCGGCAATGCTGTCGGCACGGGTCACGTCGAGCGGCAGCACGCGCATGCGCTCGCCGGTGGGCAGCAGGTCGGCGCGCGGGCTGCGCATGGTGGCGATCACGTTCCAGCCCTGGGCATGGAAGTGGCGCGCGGTTTCGAGGCCATAGCCGGACGAGCAGCCGGTGATGAGGACAGTGTGGGTCACGGTGATTTCCTGGGGGTTGAATGGAAGGGCTTGACAAGGCCCCAACGATAGGCACCATCGGCCGGACCATCCACAACGAAACGTCCTGTTTTCATTAGCAATCGTCCGGCCATGAACGACCCCCTTGCCGAAGTCATCGCCCTGCTGCAGCCGCGCGCCGTGTTCTCCAAAGGCATCAGCGGCGCGGGCCGCTGGGCCGTGCGCTATGCGGATTTCGGGCATCCGAGCTTTTGCGTGGTGCTGGAAGGGCGCTGCAGCCTGGCGGTGGACGGGCAGGACGCCATCAGCCTCGCGGCCGGCGACTTCGTGCTGCTGCCGGCCACGCCGGGCTTCACCATGTCAGGGGCCGAGCCGGCGGCGCCCCGGTACATCGACCCGAAGACGGCGCCCGCGCCCACCACCGAAGTCCGCCACGGCGAGCAGGACGGCCCGCCCGATGTGCGCCTTCTGGGCGGCTATTTCGTCTTCGGCTCGCCCGACGCAGCCCTGCTGGTGTCCCTGCTGCCGGCGCTGATGCATGTGCGTGGGGTCGAGCACCTGCAGGCGCTGGTGCAGCTGGTGGGCAAGGAATCGGCGGCAGACCGCCCGGGCCGCGACCTGGTGCTGTCGCGCCTGGTGGAGCTGCTGCTCATCGAAGCGCTGCGCTCGACTTCATCGGGCGACGACGCACCGCCCGGCCTGCTGCGCGGCCTGGCCGACGCGCGCATTGGCCAGGCCATGCGCCACATGCACGGCAACCCCTCACGCCCCTGGACCATGGCGCAGCTGGCGCAGACGGCCGCGCTCTCGCGCTCGGCCTTCTACGAACGCTTTGCGCGCGCCGTGGGCATGCCGCCCATGGAGTACCTGCTGGCCTGGCGCATGGCGCTGGCCAAGGGCCTGCTGCGCCAGGGCGGCCTGGCGATTGCCGAGGTGGCCGAGCGCGTGGGCTACGGCTCGGCCAGCACGTTCAGCACCGCCTTCAGCCGGCATGTGGGGCAGGCACCGGGGCGGTATGCGCGGGCGGGGTGAGGCTGCGGCCGTGCACTCGCCAGTAACCAGGCCAGCCGCCAGGCTCCTGGCCCCAAGCCCCTGCCGTATCACGGCACGCTACCCCAGGTAGCAGTGGACGGGCCGTGCGCAAGAAAACCACCCGGTGGCGCAAAAAGCCACCGATGCTCGCGCTTGCTGCCATAGTGCGGCCTGCAAGCCCTGACCAACCACTGCCACCCACGACTGCAACGCATGCGCCCATCGGACCGCTCCTCCCCACTGCCCTACCTCTGGACCACCCTCGCCTACGTCGTGGGAACGCAGTGGGTCAACTGGGGCTGGAGCCGGCTTGCAGGCAAGGCCTCGGGCCAGGAGCTGGTTGTCCTTCTGCTGTACAGCATCTTCCTCTGGCCGATCGCGGTGGCCATCGCGAGTTTGATCCTCATCGCCGTGTTCAAGCACACCCCCGGCGTCGTGCGCGCGGCCATCACGCTGGGCCTGCTTGCACTGGGGCTCGCCGTGTTTGGCGTACCCACGGTGTGGAACCTGCTGTTCACCGGTTTCATCGCCATTGCCGTGTTCGTCCACGCGCAGCGCGAGGACCAGGACAACGCCGATCTGGAAAAGCTCTGACCATGGCGGTCAAGGAACGCCCGCCTGCGGGCCTGCTTGAGTCGTTTGCCAACCCGCTGTGGGAGCGGGTGAAGCTTGCGAACGCCAAGCCGGAGTGGATCGTGCGCAGCACGCACCGTGGCTACGAGTGGATGGCCATCGAGCTGCGGCACAGCGCGGTGGGCCTTTTCAGTGAGGGATTCGACACCACGACAGTCTTCGTGGTCCGGCTGCCCGAAGCCTCCGACCAATGGTTCCTGCCTGCCGAGCGCATCGCTGCGCACCGGCAGTTGTGCGTGGACCGGGACTGCCTGTATCTGGCGACCTTGGGCGAGAGCCCCCGGGTGCGCGACTGGCAGCGCTGGCTGGAGATGGCAGCTGATGCGGCCGACGAAGTGGTAAGCAACCGGGGCCGAAAGGGCCACCCACCCCGTCCCCCGGGCAGCCTGACCGAGGCCGAAGAGGATGCCCCTTCATGGAACCCGCACGATGGCCGTTGGGTTCTGTTCTGGATGGTGATCACCGTGCCGGCAGCCTTCATGCTCGCCATGCTGGTGATGGCCTTTTACAAAGAGTGGGCGGGCACGGGCGCCATCAGCCACTGCGACCCACTGGCGCACATGGGCTACCAGTTGCAGGGCTGGAAGGCACAGGCCTACCTGGGGCTGTTCATCGTCCCCTTCCTCGGCTGGGGCCGCCTGCTGTACACCGTGTCGACCCGCATGCACAGGCCGGGTTTTGCGCTGCGCCTGAACCTGGAAGGCGTTGCACTGGCGGCGCTGTCGGTGCTGGCCTTGTTTCTGCAGCAAACATTGACGGGGTGGGCCAGGACGGCCTGCTGACAAAAGCGATCCACACGCCATGGCAGCATAGGCGCTGTTGGCAGAGGGGCCGGCGCTCCGCGCCATGCACGCACCACCTGCCTCCGAAAGAACACCATGCCCACTGCCGCCGACCGCGTCGCCCAACTGCTCGAAGACCTGCGCGCCCACGATGCGGACCGCTACACCCTGGTCCAAACCCTGCGCGAGGCCGTACTGGACATCGATGCATCCGTGACCGAGGAAGTGAAGTACGGCGGTATCCTGTTCAGTGCCGCGAGGCCCTTTTGCGGCATATTCTCGTATACTAGGGCCTGTTGACAGTATTTTCGGGGTCGCGAAGGCCCTTGCCGGCGTGCCAATCTAGGCGCGTGACGCCGCGTGTGCCCTTGCACACGCAAGGAGCGCAACGACGAGTGGCGCGCCGGCAAGAGCCTTCCCTTCGGGTTGCCCGGCCTGGGGGCCGTCTGCGGCGTTGCCCGCGCTTGCAAGGTTCCTACCTTGCTTCGCGCGGGCGCCTTGCATCCAGCCCCCAGGCCGGGCAACGCGATCCCCGAAAATACTGTCAACAGGCCCTATGCATGTGTCTCTGGAGTTCAGCGAAGGCGCCGCGCTGCCCGACCCGCATGGGGTGCTGGAGGGCGCTGGCAAGGGCCGGCGCCACATCAAGCTGGCCATGGTGCAGGACATGGCGGCCAAGCATGTGGCCGGGTACCTGAAGCACGCATTCCAGGCAGCCGCATGAGCCGTTGAGTTTCAGGGCCTGCCTGCGTCCACCACCAGCACCTCGTGCACCGCCGTGGCGGCATTGCCGCCCGTGCGCAGGCCGCCGCCGAAGACGTGCACGCGCTTGCCCAGCGTGGCCGCGCCCAGGCCGTGGCGGGGGGTGGGCAGCGGCGGCAAGGCGGCCCAGCGGTCGGTGGCCGGGTCGTAAACCCAGCTGTCGGCAAACACCTTCTGTTCGGGCACCCACTGCTCGCCGCCGAACACATAGAGCTTTCCGTCCAGCACCGTGGCGGCCAGGCCACCCTGGGCCTGCGGCATGGGCGCGCGCGTGGCCCAGGTGTCGGTGGCGGGGTCGTAGACCTCCAGGGTGGGAACATTCACCTGGCGGGCCGTGCCGTCGGGGTGCTTGCCGTACTGGCGCCCGCCGACCACATAGACCTTGCCGCCGATGACGCCAAAGGCCGCGCTGTTGCGCGCCGTGGGCGCCGGGGCGCGGGCCGACCACTGGGCACGTGCGGGGTCGAACACCTCGTTGAGCGTGCTGTCCACATGCTCGTCGAAATGGCTGGCCGTGGGCGTGGCACGCACACGCCCACCGATGAGGTAGAGCCTGCCATCCACCGCTGCGGCAATGCCTTCCGCGCGCGGCGTGGCCAGGTCGGTGCCGGCACGCCAGGTGTTGCGCGCAGGATCGTAGATGAACATGGTGGGCTGCGCCTGCCAGACGGGAAAGCCGCCCGTGAAGCCGCCCACGCCGTAAAGCTGCCCACCGATGGCGGTGAGCGTCATGTGGTGGCGCGCCTGCGGCAAGGTGGCCAGCCGCGTCCAGGCGTCGGTGGCCGGGTCGTAGGCCTCGAAGTGGTCCGAATAGCCGGTGTTGGGGCTGAGCAGGCCGCCAGCGACGTAGATTTTGCCGCCCAGCACCTCGGGGTACAGCTCCTGGCGCGCCACACCCGCCGGGGCCGCCGTGGACCAGGTGGCCGCAGCCGCAGCGGGTGCGCCCTGGCTCCATGCCAAGGGTGCCAGCGCCAGCAGGCCGGCCAGGGTGGCGAAGCGGGCAACGCGCAGGGGGAAACGGGAGGACATGGGCATGGTTCGGGATCCAGGTGATGGCTTGCTGTCGACTGTAAAAGTGCCTACAGCGAAGCGATAGACCCATAATGGTTCACAAACAATGAACCCTGGCTACACAATGAACCGCATTCCACTGGCCGACCTCGAAGTCTTCGCCGCCGTGGCCCGGCATGGCAGCTTTCGCCGCGCGGCGCTGGAGCGGGGTGTGACGCCCTCGCTGCTGAGCCAGAACCTGCGCCGGCTGGAGGAGCAACTGGGCGTGGTGCTGCTCAAGCGCACCACGCGCAGCGTGGCGCCCAGCGATGCGGGCAAGGAGCTGTTCGCCCACCTGGAGCCGGCGCTGGCGCAGATCGCCGACGCCGTGGACCGGCTCAACCGCTACCGCGAGATGCCCTTCGGCACGCTGCGCCTGAATGCGCCGGGCCCCATTGCGCACTTCGTGCTGGCGCCGCTGGTGGCGCGCTTTCAGCAGGCCTACCCGGACATCGGCGTGGACATCAGCGCCGACGCGGCCATGACCGACATCGTCAAGGGTGGCTTCGATGCCGGCGTGCGCTTTGCCGACGACCTGGCGCAGGACGTGGTGGCCGTGCCCATCGGCCCGCCACAGCGCTATGCCGTGGTGGCATCGCCCGCCTACCTGGCCGCGCACGGGCGCCCCGCCACGCCGCAGGACCTGGCGGGGCACCGCTGCATACGCCGGCGCTTTCCGGGCGGCACCCTGTTCACCTGGCACTTCGCGCGCGATGGCGAAAGCGCCAGCGTGGTGCCGCGCGGGCCGCTCACGGTGAACGATGCGCACATCGCCCTCAACGCCGCCCTGCACGGCGCGGGCCTGGCCTATGTGCACGAAAGCTATGTGCTCGCTGACGAGGCCGCCGGCCGGCTCGAACGCGTGCTGGCCGACTGGGCGCCGGGCCTGGGCGTGCCTTACCTGTACTACCCGCAGCAGCGCTACATGCCTGTGCCGCTGCGCAGCTTCATCGACTTTGCGCGCAAGCACCCGGTGGAGCTGGCCGCGCCTTGATCGGGCGACCGTACTCCAACGGGAAAAGGGCCCGCAGGCCCTTTCTCGATCATGCCAGGCAGAGCGCCCCGCTCAGGCAAACAGCCCCTTGTGCTGGTCCCGCAGCAAATTCTTCTGCACCTTGCCCATGGTGTTGCGCGGCAGTTCGTCGGCCACGAAGCAGCGCTTGGGGATCTTGAAGTTGGCCAGCTGCGACTTGAGCTGCGCCACGATGGCCTCGCCGTCGAGCTTGGCACCCGGCTTGGCGATGACCACGGCCACGCCGACCTCGCCGAAGTCCGGGTGGGGCACGCCCACCAGGGCGCTCTCGGCCACGCCGGGCATGTCGTTGATGTAGCCCTCGATCTCGGCGGGGTAGACGTTGTAGCCGCCGCTGATGATCAGGTCCTTGCTGCGGCCAACGATGCTCACGTAGCCGCGCTCGTCGACCTTGCCCACGTCGCCGGTCTTGAACCAGCCGTCGGCCGTGAACTCCTCGGCCGTCTTCTCGGGCATGCGCCAGTAGCCCTTGAAGACGTTGGGGCCCTTGACCTGGATGGCACCGATCTCGCCCACGGGCAGCGCCTTGTTCGCATCGTCCACCACGCGCAGGCCCACGCCGGGCAGCGGGAAGCCCACGGTGGCGCCGCGCCGCTCGGTCTGGCCCTGGTGGCGCTTGTCGGCCGCATAGGGGTTGGAGGTGAGCATGATGGTCTCGCTCATGCCGTAGCGCTCCAGGATGGTGTGGCCCGTGCGCTGCTGCCATTCGTTGAAGGTCTCGATCAGCAGCGGTGCGGAGCCCGCGACGAAGAGGCGCATGTTCTTCGCGGTCTCTTTGGTGAGCCCCGGCTCGGCCAGCAGGCGCACGTAGAGCGTGGGCACGCCCATGAAGACGGTGGCGCGCGGCATGGCGGCAAGCACGGCCTTGGGGTCGAATTTGCTGAACCAGATCATCTTGCTGCCGTTGATCAGCGCGCCGTGCATGGCCACGAACAGGCCGTGCACGTGGAAGATGGGCAGCGCGTGGATCAGCACATCACCAGGCTTCCAGCCCCAGTAGTCCTTGAGCACCTCGGCGTTGGACTGCAGGTTGCCATGCGTGAGCATGGCGCCCTTGCTGCGGCCCGTGGTGCCGCTGGTGTAGAGGATGGCTGCCAGGTCGTCGGCCGAGCGCTGCACCGGCGTGTGCTCGTCGCCATGGTGCGCGGCGCGCTCCAGCAGGCTGCCGGTGCGGTCATCGCCCAGCGTGAAGACATGCTGCGTGCCCTGGGTGAAGGCGATCTTGCTCACCCAGCCGAAATTGCCGGGCGTGCAGACCACCACGGCAGGCTCGGCGTTGCCGATGAAGTATTCGATCTCCGCGCTCTGGTAGGCCGTGTTGAGCGGCAGGAACACATAGCCCGCGCGCAGGGTGGCCAGGTACAGCAGCAGCGCTTCGACCGATTTCTCGACCTGCACGGCCACACGGCTGCCCTCGGGCAGCTTGAGCGACACCAGCAGGTTGGCGATGCGCGCGCTGGCGCGCTCCAGGTCGCTCCAGCTGTAGAGCAGCGGCCGGCCATCGGCGGTGGAGGTCTCCACGGCGGTGCTGGCCAGGTCGGCGGGGAAGGCGGCGCGCAGGGCGCAAAAGAGGTTTTGCTGAGGGGTGGAACTCATGGTGCGGTCATCCGGGTGTGCAACAAGGCGGCGGTTCATTCAAAACACGGGGGGACGTTTTTCGAGAAAGGCGGTGATGCCTTCGCGGTGCTCGGCGCTGTCGGCATAGGCATAGGGGTCCGGCAGGGTGTGGCCGGGCGGGTGGTCGGTGGCCTGCGGGCCCTGCTGCACGCTTTTCAGTGCACGCAGGGTCTGCTTGTTCAGGCGTGCGGCGCCGGGCGCCAGCGCCGCGATGCGGCAGGCACTGGCCAGGGCCTCGGCACGCGCCTCTTCGGCGCCGGCCACCACGCGGCTCAGAAAGCCGCGCGCGAACATCTCGTCGGCACCGAAGGTGGCGGCCTCCAGCAGCATCTGGCGCGCGATGACCTCGCCCACGGCACCGGCCACCAGTTGGGCCTCGCGCGGGGCCATGGGGAAGCCCAGGCGTGCAATCGGTGCACCAAAGCGCGCGCCGGCATGGGCCACGCGCACATCGCAGCAACTGGCAATCTCCACACCCGCGCCCATGCAGGCGCCGGTGATGTGGGCGACGATGGGCACGTCGCAGTCGAGCATGGCCGAGAGCCCGCCCCAGACATCGCCTTCGTGGAATTCACGCAGGGCCGCCGCGTCGAAGCGAAAGCCCGGGTACTCCGAGATGTCGCCACCCGCGCAGAAGGCCGCGCCCTCGCCCTCGATCAGCACGCAGCGCGCCTCGTGGCTGCGCTGGATGTCCTTGAACACCGCGCGCAGTTGCTGCCACATGGCGCGCGACATGGCGTTGAGCCGGCCGGTGTGGCGCAGCGTGACTTGCACCACGCCGGCCTGCCCTGCTTGCCCGGCAGCGCGCTCTGCAACGACCTCTGCGGCTGCCATGCTGCGCATCAATCCAGCTTGGCGCCCGAAGCCTTGACCACCGTCGCCCAGCGCTTGACTTCGCTGCTGACCATGGCGCCGAACTGCTGCTGGGTGAGGCCGCCGTAGTCGGCGCCGTTGCTGGCCCAGATGGTCTTGAGTTCTTCGGCCGTGCCCAGGCGCTTGATTTCGTCCACGATGCGCGCCTGGATGTCGGCCGGCGTGCCCTTGGGTGCCCACAGGCCGTACCAGGTGGTCACGGTGTAGTCGGGCAGCCCCACTTCGGCGGCGCAGGGCACATCGGGGAAGGCCGGGTTGCGCTTGCTGCCCGAGACCATCAGCGCCTTGATGCGGCCGCCCTTGATGTGCGCGGCCGACGAGCCCAGGCCGTCGAACATCATGTCCACGTTGCCCGCGATCAGATCCTGCAGGGCCGGGCCTGCGCCGCGGTAGGGGATGTGGGTGATGAAGGTACTGGTCTGCTGCTTGAACAGCTCGCCCGCCAGGTGGTGCGAGGTGCCGGCACCGGCCGAACCGTAGTTGAGCTTGGCGGGGTTGCGCTTGACGAAATCGAGGAACTGCTGGAAGTTGGCCACCGGCACGGCCTTGGGGTTGACCACCACCACCTGCGGCACGTTGGCCAGCAGGGCCAGGGGGATGAAGTCCTTCTCGATGTCGTAGTCCAGCTTGGGGTACATCGACGGGGCGATGGCGTGGTGCACCGCTCCCATGAACAGGGTGTAGCCATCGGGCGCGCCCTTGGCCGCATAACTGGCACCCACGGTGCCGCCCGCGCCGCCCCGGTTGTCGATGACCAGGGCCTTGCCCGTGGACTTGGCAAACTGCGCGGCCAGGGGGCGCGCAAACGCATCGGTGCCCCCGCCTGCGGGAAATGGCACCACCACGGTCACCGGCTTGCCGGGCCATGCAGACGCCTGGGCCCAGCTGTTGCCACAGGCCAGTGCGGCGGCCGCTGCGGCGGCGCCGCGCAGCACGTCGCGGCGCTGCAGATCGTTGTCTTTCATCTTGTCTCCTGTCTTATAAAAATAAAAATGAAATGAAATTACCAACACACAAGAGGCGCATGGTAGCGCCGGCTCACTACACGGGTGTCACCGATGCACGCCATCTCCGCCAGATTGTCGCCAACTCCAGCGGACCGGGGCACCGGGGCCACGCCCGGGTTCTTCACATCAGATTCTGCACAGGCTGTCGATGTCCCCGGACGTGGGGACCTTGCCCTGCGCCAGCAGGCTGCGGTGCTTGTCGATGCGCTTCAAGTCATACAGGTAATTGACCATCAGCCCGTACGACTGCTTGAGCCCCTTGGCCGAGGGGTCGCCGCCCCAGTTCAGGCGCTCCACGCGCGCGCCGTTGCCCAGGTGAAAGCGCGCCACCGGGTCCACGGGCTTGCCCTCGGCCAGCTCGCGCGCAAGGTAGTGGGCCGCGCATTCGAGCAGCATCTGTCGCACGGGCGAGCGTGCGTCCAGGTCCAGCGGCTTTTCGAGCGCGGTGAGCAGGTGCGCGGCCTGTGGCGGCTCGAAGCCCACGGCGCGGCCCAGCTCGGCGCGGCGCTTGTCGTCCAGGCGCTCCAGCATGGGCGCCGCATGCTTGGCCAGCCAGCCCCGAAAGCCCGGAATGGGCGACAGCGTGGCGAAGGTGCGCAAGCGCGGGAATTCCTCGGCCAGCGTCTCCACCACATGCTTGATCAGCGAATCGCCAAAACTCACGCCGCGCAGCCCCGTCTGCGTGTTGCTGATGGAGTAGAAGATGGCCGTGGTGGCCTTGGCCAGGTCGGCTGGCGCAGCGGCCTCGTCGAGCAGCGGCGTGATGCTGCTGGAGATGCGGTCCACCAGCGCCACCTCGACGAAGATCAGCGGCTCGTTGGGCAGGCGCGGGTGAAAGAAGCCGTAGCAGCGGCGGTCGCTGTCCAGCCGGTTCTTCACGTCGGCCCAGCTGCGGATGTCGTGCACGGCCTCGTACTTGATGAGCTTTTCGATCAGCGAGGCGGGCGAGTCCCACGACAGGCGGCGCAGCTCCAGAAAGGCCACGTCGAACCAGGTCGAGAACAGGTGCTCCAGCTCCGCGTCCAGCGGCAGCAGGCGCTTGTCGGCCTTGAGCAGGGGCAGCAACTCGGCGCGCATGTCCACCAGAAAGCGCATGCCCTCGGGCACCACCGCAAAACGCTGCAGCAGCCGTGTGCGCGGCGACACCAGGGCGCGGCGCAGGCTGATCTCGGCCTGGCCCTCCTCGGCCGTGCCAGCTGCAGCCTCGTAGCGCTGGCGGGCAGACTTGAAGCGCGTGGCATCGGGGGCGAACTGCTCGCACAGCAGCAGCCACATGTCGCGCCGCTCCTCGGGCGCGGCATCGGCATACCACTGGGCCACGCCGTGGGCGCGGCGCCCGCCTTCGAGCTCGCTCACCTGCGGGGCCACCACCTCCTGCAGGTCAGCCAGCAGGCGGCGCAGGGCGCGCGGCGACAGGGCCTCCTGCCCGCGGCGCAGCGTGGCCGCCAGGCGCTCGTGGGTGGAGCGCGGCGCAGCCACCTTGGCCACCACATCGGTCACATGGGCCTTGTCGGCGGCCGCACGCGCAGGCTTGTCGCCCGCGGCCTTGTCAGCGGCAGGCTTGTCGCTGGCAGGCTTGTCACTGGCGGGGGCTGCGGGGGCGGCGGAGCGCAGGCGCGAGACGCTGCGGGCAATCCATTCGGGGGCAGTGTTCATGTTCATGGTGTCAACCTCGATTGCTGGGTGCGGGCTACGTCGCGCAGGGCATCGCGCTGGCGCAGCAGGTGGGTGCGCATCGCCTCCTCGGCGGCATCGCAGTCCTGGGCCTTGAGGGCGGCAAACACCGCCAGGTGCTCGGCCAGGCTCTGCTGCAGGCGGCCGGGCGCGTGCAGCTGCTGCAGCCGCGCCAGGCGCAAAATCTTGCGCAGGTCGCCGATCACCTGGGCCAGCCAGCGGTTGTCCGCCAGCGTGATGAAGGCCTCGTGGATGGCGTGGTTGGCTGCGTAGTATTCGGGGATGCGCCCGGCTGCGGCATGCGCCTGCAGGCGCTGGTGCAGCACCTCCAGCGCGGCCACGTCGGCGGCGCTGGCACGGCGCGTGGCCTCGTGCGCGGCACGCCCTTCGAGCAGCGCGATCACGGGGAAGATCTCGTCCAGATCCTTGGCCGTGACCTCGGCCACGAAGCAGCCACGGCGCGGCTCGTGGCGCAGCAGGCCCTCGGCCACCAGCACCTTGAGCGCCTCGCGCAGCGGCGTGCGCGAAATCTCCAGCCGCTCGCACAGCGCCGCCTCGTCCAGAAAGCTGCCCGGCGCCAGCGTGCCGGCAAAGATCTCCTCGCGCAGGCGCGAGGCGACTTCATCGTGCAGTGAATTGGATACCAGGCGCATGGTGCGGGTGAACTCCGGGTGAATCAGCTGCCAAGGCCCCACCAGAGGCCCGGCTTTTGCCGCCAACGTGCCATCAAATGACGGCAAACGCAGGCTTTGCTCTCACATGGGTGTAATTTCTCATAATTATGGAAAATGACAAGAGGGAAAGCGTGAATTTTGGTAAGCCAGGGCGAAATTGGAGGGAGTGAGGCGGTGGAGCAACAGCGGGCAGGGGCCGCCGGGGCGCTGCTGCATTGCCCACAGGCGCAAGCGGAACAGCAGCAGCACTGCTGCAGCCTCCTCAGCAATTGCGCTGTCGGTCCCGCCACTGCGCGCAGTGCGCTTCCTGTGCAGCCCAAATTCGCGCCCGACAAGGCGGCTGCAAACCGCTTGCGCACCCGGGCCAAAACCACCAGGGTTTCCCCCTGCGCGACCAAGCCACCTCCGTGATAGCCTTCGAAAAAATCTTTGATCAAAGATCACATTTTGCATTGCGACGGGCCCCCATGAACCTCAAAACCCCGGTTTCCATCAACGAAGCGGTTTACCGAATGCTGCGAGACCGTCTCATGCGCGGGGAGTTCGCGGCGGGCCAGGTGCTGGGAATCGAGGAGCTGGCGCAAACGATGCAGACCAGCACCATGCCCGTGCGCTCGGCGCTGCAGCGTCTGGCGGAGCAGCGGGCCGTGGAACGCAACAAGAGCCGGAACATGCAGGTCCCACTGCTCAGCATGGAGCGGCTGGAGGACATACGGCGCAGCCGGTTGCTTGTCGAGGGCGCACTCATCGAATGGGCGACCCCCAGGCTTGAGCGGGTCCAGATTGACCACCTTCGGTTGCTGGTGGACAAGATCGCGAATGCACTCGAAGAACCAGAAAAGCTGGACGAGGGCTTGACCAACAACCAGACCTTTCATTTCACCATCTACCAGGCGGCGAACTCGCCCACCATGCTGTCCATGGTGGAGAGTCTGTGGCTGCAGTCCGGCCCGTACCTGCGTGCGGCGCGCAATCTCATGCACACGGCTCCCCGGCCGGACCTGCATGAAAAGATCCTGAAAGCCATAGAACGCAGGGACGGAGTTGCCGCCCGCCTTGCAATGTGCCAGGACATCGCCTGGGCATTCGACCGCCTGAGCGAGGTGCCTCAAGCCCTTTCGCGGGCCGCATGACCCGTTCCTCCACGACTTCCCCCACCCCACCTTGACCATGACCTCGCGTCCATCCCTGCACAAACACCGTTCAAGCGCCGTGACCGACGGTGTTGCCCGTGCTCCCCACCGGGCATTCCTGCGTGCCACCGGTTTCGATGACGCCGCATTCGCACGGTCGATCATCGGCATCGTCAGCACCCAGGGCGAAAACACGCCGTGTTCCATGTCCCTCGGCCCGCAAGCGGATCGCGCGCGTCTGGGCGTGGCCCGAGGCGGCGGTGTGCCGATTTCCTTTTCGACAATCTCGGTGTCCGACGGCACCTCCATGAACCATGCCGGCATGCGGATGAGCCTGGTATCGCGGGAGGTCATTGCCGACAGCGTGGAGGTGGCGGTGAGGGCCCATGCCTACGATGGCCTGGTGGCTGTCGCGGGATGCGACAAGACCTTGCCCGGGATGATGATGGCTGTTGCGCGCCTCAACGTTCCTGCCGTGTTTCTGTACGGCGGAGCCACTTTGCCCGGCAGGGTGCGAGGCCAGCAGGCCACCATACTCACGGCCATCGAAGCCGTCGGTGCGGTGCAGACCGGCAGCCTTTCGCCAGATGGGCTGGCCGAGATCGAGCGCCACTGCACCCCCACCGTCGGCTCCTGCCCGGGCCAATTCACGGCCAATACCATGGCCATGGTCGCAGAGACTCTGGGCCTGTCGCCGCTGGGCACGGCCATGATTCCGGCGGTCTACAGCGAGCGGCTGGCGATTGCGGAGCGGGCTGGCGAGACGGTGATGCACACATTGCAGCGCGGCTGGCCGCTGCCACGCGACCTGATCACCCGCAAGAGCCTGGAGAATGCCTGCGCCGCCGTGGCGGCGACTGGCGGGTCCACGAATGCTGCATTGCACATTCCCGCCATTGCGCACGAGGCGGGGATCGAATTCACGCTGGAGGATGTGGCGTCCGTGTTTCAGCGCACCCCTCTGATCGCCGATCTCCAGCCAGGCGGCACCTACCTCGCGCGTGACCTGCACGAGGTCGGCGGAGTGCCCGCTGTGCTCAAGAGTCTGTTGAAGTCAGGACATTTGCATGGGGACGTGCCCACCCTGGACGGCCGCACCCTGCAAGAGGCCCTGGCCGAAGCCCCAGACGCAGACGGCACCATCGTGCGGTCTGCCGAACATGCCTTGCAGCCCACCGGAGGCGTCACCGTGTTGCGGGGAAACCTCAGCCCCGAAGGCGCCCTGCTGAAGGTGGCAGGCCTGCGTGCCTTGACGTTCACGGGACCGGCGAGGGTCTTCGAAAGCGAAGAAGACTGCATGAAGGCGGTATCGGGCCGCGCGTACCAGGAAGGCGAAGTGCTGGTGATTCGCAATGAGGGGCCTCGCGGAGGCCCCGGCATGCGAGAAATGCTGAGTGTCACGGCAGCCTTGTATGGCCAGGGAATGGGAGAGGCCGTAGCGCTGCTGACGGATGGGCGCTTTTCCGGCGCAACTCGGGGCATGTGCATCGGCTATGTAGGCCCGGAAGCTGCGGTGGGCGGGCCCATTGCCCTGGTTCAGAACGGCGACCTGATTCACATAGATGCCACGAGCGGCACGCTCGAAGTTCGGGTCACCGACGAGGAGTTGGCTGCGCGCAAGGGGCGGTGGAAGCCACCGCAGGCCCAGCGGCTGGGCGGAGTGCTGGAGAAGTACGCGCTGGTGGTGCGGCCGGCGCGGTTGGGCGCGGTCACGCACTCCGGGGGCATGGCCTGGCCCTACGAAGGCGAGGATGCATGACTTCGCTATCGAGCGTCGGCTTCTGCGGCCTCGGGCTGATGGGCTCCGCAATGGTGTCCAGGCTTTTGGGGGCCGGCCACTCGGTGCGCGTCTGGAACCGCTCCCCAGAGAAGGCCAGACCCCTGGTGCAGTTGGGCGCGGTGGCAGCCGAGAGCCCCGCAGACATGGCCCAGCATTGCGAGCTTGTCATCCTGTGCCTGACCGACGAGGCTGCGGTTTCGGACCTGGTTCTGGGCCCCCATGGGTTGTTGAGAAACGGGGCCGTGCGTGTGGTGCTGGACCATTCCAGCATTTCCCCCGAGGCTACCGCGCGCCTTGCCAGCCAGGTGAAGGCCGCCGCGGGCATCGATTGGGTGGACGCACCGGTCTCCGGCGGCGTGTCCGGTGCAACCAGCGGCACACTCGCCATCATGGCGGGTGGCGATCCCGGGGCCCTGGCCGCTGCCATGCCCTACATGCAGGCGTACTCCCGCCAGGTCACCCACCTGGGAAGCTCCGGTGCAGGCCAGTGGGCCAAGCTGTGCAACCAAACGATGGTGGCCACCACTTTGTGCGCCATCGCCGAGGCGGTGCATCTGGCGCAGCGTGCCGGAATCGATGCCGGGAAATTGCCGCAGGCGCTTGCCGGCGGATGGGCAGACTCGGTGCTGCTGCAAACCTTCGTTCCGCGCATGCTTGCGCCGCCAGACGAGAGCATCGGCTCCGTGGCCACCATGCTCAAGGATGTCGACAACATCGTGGAAGCGGCCCACACGGTCAACGCGTACGCGCCCGTGCTCGCAGCGGTGCGCCAGCGCTTTGTCGATGCGCGCCAGCAAGGCCTGGCGCAGGAGGATCTGTCGCACATCTACCGCGTGGCGGGAACGGCATGAAACTCGCGGCCAACATCGGTTTTCTGTATGCAGGCGAATCCATCGTGGATCGCATCGACCATGCCGCGCGGGACGGCCTGGACGGAATCGAATGTCCTTTTCCCTACGAGCTGTCCCCTTCTGCGCTGGACCAGCGATTGCGCGCAGCAGGTCTGCCGCTGGTGCTGATCAACACGCCCCAGGGACCGCAGGGCGAGCCCGGGTTTGCCGCGGTGCATGGGCAGCAGGAGCATTTTCGGGCCGGGATCGAACGCGCGCTCGAGATGGCGCACTACACGGCATGTGCCCGGGTGCACGTGATGGCAGGCCGGCCGTGGGCTGAAGGCCCATGCGAACAGTCGGTGCTGGCGACCTTGCAGGAGAACCTGGCCTGGGCCGAAGCGCAGGCACGCAGGGCGGGGGTCGTGCTGCTGCTGGAACCCCTGAACCGCTTTGACAGGCCCGGCTATGCCTACCACCAGCCGCAACAGGTGGTTCAGTTGCTTGAGAACTTGAACCTGCCGAATCTGAGATTGCAGTTCGACACCTTCCATGCAGCCCGGGAGAACCTGGACGTCCTGGCGTGTCTGCTTGCCTGCGCCCCCTGGATTGCGCATGTGCAGATTGCCGAGGCCCCCCATCGAACGGCACCCGATCTGAACCGGCCCGAAACCGTGCAGACCTTGCGCGCACTGAGCACCCTGCCCTGCGTCGGGTGGCTGGGCCTTGAATTCGAATCGCAAGCAAGTGCGTCGAGCGGCATGGAGTACCTTCAAGCTTTGCGGTCGCTCTTGCAGCCACAAGCAACAGGAGCAGTTGCATGAAAGTTCTCATCACAGGCGCGGACGGCTACATCGGCCGTTCCCTGGCGCGCCGCCTGGCCGACCCCGCTGCCCGGTTGCGGGGGCAGCCGATCACCGCGCTGACCTTGTGCGACTTGCAGCTTCCCGAAGCGAAACGCCTGGGCGAAAGCATGCCCCATTTGCGGCCGATGGAAGGCAGCATTGCCGATGCGGCGGTCATCGACGCGATAGCGCGGGATGCTCCCGACGCCATTTTCCATCTGGCAAGCATCCCCAGCGGTCAGTCGCAAGCCAACTACGACCTGGGCATCGGCGTGAACCTGCTGGCTACCGTCTCGCTGCTCAACGCACTGCGCCGCAACGGCAATGGGCCGGTGGTCGTGTTCGCCAGTTCGATTGCAGTTTTTGGTGCGCCCCTGCCTGAGCGCATCGACGACGATACGCCACTGTGTCCCACCTTGAGCTACGGGGCACAAAAGCAGATGGCCGAAATACTCCTGACCGACGCTACGCGGCGGGGGTTCGTGCAAGGCCGCTCGCTCAGATTGCCGGGAATCGTTGCCAGGCCACCCACCCCCACGGGAGCGCTGTCAGCCTTCTCCAGCGACCTCATGCGCGCGCTGGTACAGCGACAGCGCTACTGCTGCCCGGTCTCTCCGGACGCCACCTTGTGGTTGCTGTCGCTGGAGGCATGCATCGACAACCTCATCCACGCTGCGCAGTGCGCGCCTGAATGCCTGGGCGGCCACACGACCTGGAACCTGCCAGCCCTTCGGCTCAGCATCCGCGATCTTGTCTGCGCCCTCGATGACCTGGATCCGGGGTGTGCGTCATTTGTGACGTATGCGCCGGATTCAGCGCTGGAAGCGCAGTTTGGCCGACTGCCGCCCCTGCATACCGCACGCGCGGACGCCGCCGGATTTCGACACGATGGAACCGTGGCGCGGCTGGTGCAGCGGGCGGCTGCATCCATTGGTACCTAGATCTGCGGGCGGCTCCCGCTGCCCGCGTTACCCCGCGCCTGGCGCACAAAAATGGAGACTTCAGCTATGCAGACCAACCGTCGCGACTTCCTGCAGCACAGCGCCGCCGCGCTGTCCATTCCCGGCTTGATGGGGGCCGGCCTGGCCCATGCCCAATCCTCGGTCGAGGTGCTCAAGATCATCACGGGCTTTGCTGCGGGAGGCACGTCGGACACGGTATGTCGACGCGTGGCCGACGGGCTGCGGGGCCTCTATGCGCGCACTGCCATGGTGGAGAACCGGACCGGTGCAGGCGGCCAGATCGCGATCACGAGCGTCAAGGCGTCCCCGGCAGACGGCACCGTGATGCTGCAAACGCCTGCCTCGATGCTCACGATCTACCCGCACATCTACAAGAAGCTGCAGTACGACCCCTTCAAGGACCTGGTGCCGGTCTCCATGGCCTGCACGTTCGAATTTGCACTGGCGGTGGGGCCTGCCGTTCCCGCCAGCATCACCAGCGTGCCGGAGTTCCTGGCCTGGGTGAAAGCCAACCCTGCGAACGCGAATTTTGGATCGCCTGCTGCGGGATCAACGCCGCATTTCACCGCCGAGATGCTGGCCCGTGCGGGCCAGGTCTCCATGCGACACCTGCCGTACCGAGGCACGCAGCCCGCAATACTGGATCTCACGGGCGGACAGATCGCTTCTGTCAGCGGCCCTATCGGCGACTTTCTGCCGCATCTGGCGGGAGGGCGCGTGCGCCTGTTGGGGGTCTCTGGCGCAAAGCGCAGCCGTTTTGCGCCCCAGACCCCGACCTTCGCCGAGCAAGGACTGAAGGACGTGGTCACCGACGAATGGTTCGCGTTCTACATGCCTGCCGGCACCCCCTCGGAAATTGTGCAGCGTGCGAATGCAGCGTTGCGTGCCGCATTGGCCAAGCCGGAGGTCATCGACGGCCTTTCCGCGATGGGGCTGGAGGCCAAGTCCTCCAGCCAGGCAGAACTGCTGGACATGCAGCGCCGCGACACGGAGCGCTGGGGCCCCATCGTCAAGGCCGTGGGCTTTACCGCAGAATAGATGCCGAAAGACCCCTCGGTGGCTCCAGCCAAGCCCGAGGTCGATGCCACCCGCCCGGCACATTCCTGACACCTGGCCCGGCGCCCCGTCGCGCACCAGCACTTCGTCGAACCCGCCGGCAAACGACGGGGCCTGGAATTGCTCGAAGCTCAAAGGTACGGCGGGCATGGCGGTCATCTGGCTATGCGGGGGTGGTCTGGCGTTTGCGCCTGACAGGAGGGCCTGCAACTGCTGCCGTCTTGCCCTTTGCGCCGCCCGCGATCAGCGCCTTCACCCGCACCAGATCGCGCGGCGTGGCGGGGGTGTAGACCACCATGCCCAGGTCGGGCCTGCCATCGACGGCGAAGGCCGAGTACTCCAGGTCGATGGGGCCGGCCACCGGATGCACCACGTGCTTGGGGTGCTCGCCATAGCTGCTCTGCACACCGTTGTCGCGCCAGAGCGCGCGGAACTCGGGGTCGAGCTGGCACAGCTCGTCCACCATAGGCTGCACGCGCGCGGCGGCGCCAGCGCGCGCCACATCGGCGCGGAAGGCTCCGACGATGAAGCGCGAATCGCGCTCCCAATTGGGCATCTTGCGGCGCAGCGCCATGCTGCCAAAGACCACGCGCAGGATGTTGCGCTGCCCCGCGGGCAGCGCGCCATAGTCGGTCAGCACGTGGGTCGAGGCGTGGTTCCAGGCGACCACGTCCCAGGTGGAGGTCTTCACATAGGCCGGGCTGGTCTCCAGCGAGTCGAGCACGCGCTGCAGCCGGGGCGTGACGCCCTCGGCATCCTGAAAGCGCACCTCGGGCGGGCGGCCCAGGGCGAGCAGAAAGACATATTCACGCTCGGCCTCGGTGAGCATCAGCGCGCGCGCGATGCGCGCCAGCACGTCGGCCGATGGTGCCCCGCCGCGCCCCTGCTCCAGCCAGGTGTACCAGGTGGCGCTGACATGGGCGCGCTGGGCGACTTCTTCTCGGCGCAGGCCGGGCGTGCGCCGGCGCGCGAGCGGAAAGCCGAGCGCGGCCGGGTCGAGCCGTGTGCGCCGGTCACGCAGGTAGTCGCCCAGCGGGTTGTCCCGGGTATCAGGCATGGGTGGAATCCTGTTACTTGTCATACCAGTATAAGAACACTACTTTACCCGGATAAACAGGATGCCGACACTGCCCTTCTTTCACAGGAAGGACATCACCATGCGAATATTCGTGACCGGCGCGACCGGTTTCGTCGGAACGGCCATCGTCAACGAGCTGATCGATGCCGGCCACAGCGTGCTGGGGCTGGCCCGCTCGGACGAAGGCGCCGAGCGCCTGGCCGCCGTGGGTGCCGAGGTGCACCGCGGCTCCATTGACGACCTCCCCAGCCTGCGCCGCGGCGTTGCCCATGCCGATGGCGTGGTCCACACGGCGTTCAACCACGACTTTTCGACCTACGCGGCCAATTGCGAGGCCGACCGGCAGGTCATCGCCGCGCTGGGCGCCGAGCTTGCGGACACCGACCGGCCCCTGCTCGTGACCACCGGCATGACGCTGCTGGGCAACCAAGGCGGCGTGGGCACCGAGGAGGATGCGCCCGTGCCCAGCAGCGCCGGTGTGCCGCGCAGCGCTTCGGAAGAGGCTGCAACGGCGCTCGCGCAGCAGGGCGTGCATGCCTGCGTGGTGCGGCTGCCGCAAGTGCACGACCCGTTCAAGCAGGGGCTCATCACCTACCTGATCGCGCTGGCGCGCGAGAAAGGGGTGTCGGCCTACCTGGGCGAAGGCGCCAACCGCTGGCCCGCCGTGCATGTGCTCGATGCCGCCTGCCTGTACCGGCTGGCGCTGGAGCAAGGCACGCGCGGAACCCGATACCACGCGGTGGGGGAGGAGGGTGTGGCCCTCAAGGCGATTGCCGAGTCCATCGGCCGGGGCCTGAACCTGCCCGTGGTCTCGGTGCCGGCATGGACAGCCCCGCCTCCAGCGCGCTCACGCAGCAGCGCCTGGGCTGGCGGCCGGTGGAGACCACGCTGATCGCCGACCTGGATCGCGCGCAGTTCTGAAGCACAGGTCCATGGCCACAAGGGCCTGACCGATTCCTGCAACCCTCCCTACAATGGCCCGACAGGAGGAGTTCCAGAATGCCAGGAAGAACGCACACCACTGTGCCCATGGACCGGCGCACCGCGCTGCTCGCCCTGGCCGCAGCGAGCGCCCTCGCCGCATGCGGCGGGGGTGGATCGTCCAGCGAGCCGCCGGTCGAACCCGTCGGCCAGGTCGTCAACTCCACGCTCAAGTCCGAATCGAACGGCTTCACCTATGCCATCCAGGTGTACCTGCCGCAGTCGTACGCCACGGGCACCACGGCGCTGCCGGTCATCTATGTGACCGAGGGGGATGCCCCCTACGGCTCCACCACCGCGGCCATCGCGCGCTTCGATTCCTTCAAGCAGGTGATGCAGCGCCGCGGAACGCAGGCCATCCTGGTCGGCATCAGCGGTACGGCACAGCGCAACACGGACTTCCTGTTGCCCGGCGCTACACGCTACCTGAACTTCATCACCAAGGAACTCGCGCCCAGCATCGAGCGCCAGTACCGCGCCGACCCCAAGCGCCGTGCGCTGTCCGGCCTGTCGCACGGCGGCTATTTCGTCGTTGCAGCCCTGGTGCTGGAGGGGCTGGCCGGTGCGCCGAGCTTCTCGCACTATCTCTCGACCGAGTCCAGCATCGGCGCCCACGGGGACGTGGCGGGCTTCCTGGCCTTCGAAAAGCAACTCGACGGCAAGCCCCTGCCCACCACCCTGTTCCTCACCGGGGCGATCGCGGGCAACACCGTCCTCATCGGCAACCCGCTGTATGCCCAGATGGCCGCGCAGAGCAACCCCGGGCTGACGCTGCTCAGGGCAGAGTACAACGCCAGCCATGTCGGTGCCGACGTACCGGCCTTCGAGGATGCGCTGCAGCGCTTCTTCACGTGACTGCCGCATGGGCCCTGTCCCGGCACTGCACATCGCACTGGCAGACAGTCCGAATGCATCGCTCACCGACCTGCTCTGCGAACTGAACGCCTACTACGCCGATGCCGGCGTTGCCACCGCGCCGCGCGAGACCGTGCACGCACATCTGCGCGACCACCTGCTCGCGCCCGGCTCGACTGTGCATCTGGTGGTGGCCAGCGACGCAGCGGGCCAGGCCCTGGGGTTTGCAGCCATCGTTTTCCTGCACTCGCTGGTGGACCCGAGCCCCGCGCACCGGCGTCAGTGCATGGTCAAGGAGTTGTTCGTCAGCGCCAGCGCCCGGGGCCACGGAACAGGCCGCGCGCTGATGGCCTGGGTGGCCCGTTACGCAGCCAGCGAAGGCTGCGGCCGCATGGACTGGAACGTGAAGGCCGGCAACCACGCGGGCATCGCCTTCTACGAAAGCCTGGGCGCTGTGCGCGTGGCCGACCGGCTGAGCTACCGGCTCACGCGCGAAGCCATGGACCCACTGACAGGCCCCTGAAAGGGTGGCCTCAGAGCTTGGCGCCCGCCAGGCTCACCTGGCCGATCAGCCGGTGGTAGAAGCGGATCGCATCGGCATAGTTGGCGATCTCCAGCCGCTCGTTGGTGCCGTGAAAGCGCTTGAGGTCTTCCGAATTGGCGCGCACCGGTGAGAACTTGAAGATGTGGTCGCTGACGGCGCCGTAGTGCTGCGAGTCGGTGCCCGCCACCATCAGGCCCGGGGCCACCAGCACGTCGGGAAAGATCTCGCGGATGGTCTGGTTGAGCAGGCGGTACTGTGTCGAGTCGGTGGGTGCGACCTTGGAGGCGTCCACCGCGCCGGGCAGCGGGCTCAGCTCGTACTGCGCCGTGGGCGCACTGATCTTGCTGCGCATGTGCTCCATCACCTGCTCCTGGCTGTCGCCGGGCAGCAGGCGGAAGTTGACCGTCGCCTCGGCGCGGCCGGGCACCACGTTGTCGCGGTTGCCGGCATTCACGATGGTCAATGCCGTGGTGGTGCGCAGCATGGCGTTGGTGCTCGAAGCCCCTTCGAGCTGCTTTTGCACCACGGGGCGGAACAGCCACAGGTTGGACAGCACCACCCGGTTCACCCCACCCATCTCGGGTGCCAGGGTGTCGAACAGCTCGCCCGCCACGCCGCGGATGCCGCCGGGCATCTGCTCCTCGTCCAGGCGCTTGAGCGCGTCGCTCATCATGGCGATGGCGCTGCTGCCCTTGTGCGGCGGCATGGACGAATGGCCGGGCGTGCCCGACATCTTCATCACCACCGACATGTAGCCCTTCTCGGCCACGCCGATGACGGCGGCCGGCTTGGCCAGGCCGGGCATCACGCCGTCCAGGATCAAGAGGCCCTCGTCGATCACGAAATCCAGGCGCACCTTGCGCTCCTGCAGCAGCGCAGCGATCTTGGCCGCGCCGCGCAGGCCGCCCACTTCCTCGTCGGCACCGAAGGCCAGGTAGACGGTGCGCTGGGGTGTGAAGCCGCTGGCCAGCAGCATCTCCACGGCTTCGAGCTGGCTCATGAGGTTGCCCTTGTCGTCCCAGGAGCCCCGGCCCCAGACGAAGCCGCCCTCAATGGCGCCCGAGTACGGGGGCTGCTCCCAGTCGCCCTCGGTGCCGGGCGCCACGGGCACCACATCCTGGTGCGCCATCAGCATCACCGGGGCGGCCTTGGCATCGCTGCCGGGCCAGGTGTAGAGCAGGCTCAAATCGCCCACCACCTCGCGCTTGAGCTTGGCGTGCACCAGCGGAAAGCGCTGCTGCAGCAAGGCGTGGAACTGCAGGAACTGGCCGGCGCTGAAGTTGGCATCGTCGCGCGAGGACTCGGTGCGCAGGCGGACCGCTTCGGCCAGGCGGCCGGCCACGGCGGCATCGTCCACCGGCAGGCGGGCGATGGGCGCCACCTCCAGCTGGCGCGAGCCCTTGCGCGCGGTGTTGATGCCCAGCGCCGCAGCCAGCAGCACCACCAGGGCCAGCAGCCCCAGCAGGAGTTTCTTGATCATGTCTTCCAATGCTTTCTTCAGTAGGGAGCCCTGGGGATCCAGGGGCGCGCGCGGTGGCACCGCCGCTGGCAAAGGGCCATGCTAAGCCGGTACCGAAACGTTCGTCCAATGCATAATTCAAGTCGTTTCGTTCGATTTTTCGCATGAGCACCACCATCGCCCAACTGCGCCATTTCATTGCCCTGGCCGACAGCGGCAGCTTCACCCGTGCGGCCGACAGCACGCGGCGCTCGCAGGCCGCCTTCAGCCGGAGCATTGCCATGCTGGAGGCGCACCTGGGCGCGGCACTGGTCGAGCGCAGCGGCCAGCGCAACGCCCTCACCCCCATCGGCCGCACCGTGCTCGAGCATGCGCGCCAGGTGGTGGCCCAGGCCGACGAGCTGCACCAGGTGGTGCGCCACCATGTCAGCGGCGAAGCGGGCTCGGTGCGCCTGGGGATGAGCGCCACGCCCCATGCCCTGCTGGGCCGCCGCCTGCTGCACATGGCGGCCGGGCATGCAGGCCACATGCGCCTGCAGCTCAGCGGCGGGCCCCAGGCGCAGCAGATACAGGCCTTGCGCGACCGCGCGCTGGACGCGCTGGTGATGGACCAGCGCTCCCTCCCCGGCGCCCATGCCGACCTGGAAGTGCACACCCTGGCCGAGCTGCCCACCGGGGTCCTGGTGCGGCCCGGCCACCCCCTGGCGCAACGGCAGCCCGTGCGATTTGCCGACCTCACGGAATTTGCCGTGGCCTGCACCGGCATGAGCGCGGCCATGGGACGGCTGCTGGTGCAGCGCCTGGGCCTGCAGGCGCACCCCGACACACTGATCACGCTGGGCAGTGAATCGGTGGCCGACCTGCTGGACGTGGTCAGCCACACGGATGCGGTCTACCTGGGCATCGTGGCCCCGGCCGCACCCTTGCTGGCGCAGGGCCGGCTGGTGGCGCTGGACATACCGACACAGGGGCTGCAATCGCACATCGCCTGGGTGCAGCGCGTGGCGCGCGCGCCCAACCCGGTGCTGGACGGCATCCGCGCGCAGGTGCAGGCCTGGCTGGGAGAGGCGGGTTCCATAGGGCCAGCGCCGGACTTGCCGGCATAATCGCCGCCCCATTCCAGCCCTCCCCCGCGCATCCATGGCCTACTCCTTCGCCTTCGCTCCACCCTCGCCCGAAGACCTGCAGGCCGGCACGCTCGGCAAGCACATGCGCGAATTCAACTACCGCACCGTGGGCGAGTATCCGCAGGCGCAGCCGGTGCGCCTGGATGTGCGGGATCTCGACGGCCGGCTGGTCGCGGGCATCCGCTCCTATGTGTTCCTGTACTGGCTGCAGACCGATGTGCTGTGGGTGGCGCAAGAGCATCGGGGCCTGGGCCTGGGCGCACGCATCCTGGGCATGGCCGAAGCGCAAGGCAAGGCATTGGGTGCCAGGAATGCCAAGCTCGAAACCTTCGAGTGGCAGGCACGCAGCTTTTACCTCAAGCAGGGCTACGCCGAGTACGCACGCATCGACGACTATGTCCAGGGCCAGTACATGGCGCTGATGCGCAAGCCACTGGCCTGAGAGGCTGAGAATCTTTCGCCCATGCCCGCCTTGCACGCCAAAAAATTCCCAGCCTCTGAGCGCCGGTCGCACCCACCGCAGCGGTGACCGGCTTCAGCGGGTTCCGTAGGCCACTGACGGCTCGCGTTTGCCCGCCCACACCCACATGGCAATGCCGGCCAGGATCATGGGCACGCACAGCCACTGGCCCATGCTCATGCCCAGCGAGAGGATGCCCAGGTGCGCATCGGGCTCGCGGAAGTATTCGGCGATGAAGCGGAACGCCCCGTAGCCGATCAGGAAGGCTGCGGCCACCTGGCCCTCACGGCGCTCGCGCCGGGCATACAGCCACAGCAGCACGAACAGCAGCAGCCCTTCCAGCAAAAACTGGTAGACCTGCGAGGGGTGGCGCGGCAGCATGGAGCCGCTTTGCGGGAACACCATGCCCCAGGGCAGGTCAGGGCTGGCAAAGCGGCCCCAGAGTTCGCCATTGATGAAGTTGCCGACGCGGCCTGCCGCCAGCCCCGTGGGCACGCAGGGCGCCACGAAGTCGGCCACCTGCAGCCAGGGGCGCTTGCGCGAGTGCGCGAACCACAGCATGGCCGCAATCACGCCCAGCAACCCGCCATGGAAGGCCATGCCGCCCTGCCACACGTAGAAGATCTCCAGCGGGTGGCTCAGGTAATAGCCCGGCTTGTAGAACAGGCAGTAGCCCACCCGCCCGCCGATCACCACGCCCGCCACGCCCAGGAAGAGGATGTCCTCCACGTCCTTGCGCGTCCACGCGCCCGGCCCGGTGATGGAGGCGAACGGCTGGTGCCGCAGCCGCGCGATGCCCAGCAGCATGAACAGCCCGAAGGCGGCCAGGTAGGTCAGGCCATACCAGTGGATGGCCAGCGGGCCCACTTGCAGGGCGATGGGGTCGATTTGGGGGTAGGTCAGCATTTGGGCGGTATTGTGCCCGGCCCGGTGCAAGCCCCCATGAAAGCCCTGTTACAGGGTGGGCCAGGGGGCTTCTCGCCGCTACCATGTGCGCATGGACACCCCCCGCGACTTCAAGGCCGAGTTCAAGCAGTTGCTGCGCCACACCATCGCGCCGACGCTCAAGGCCGCAGGTTTCGAGGCAAAGGGGCAGCAAAGCTTTCGGCGGCCCTTGGGCGAGGTCTTCCAGTACCTGACCTGCGAGGGCAGCCGCAGCAACGGCAAGGATTCGTTCGGGTTCGCCGGCAACCTGTCGTTCCAGCGCCTGGCCCCGGCAACGCTGGCAGACTTCTGGTGCGACGACCCTGCCATGTGGATCGCGGGCGGGCGCATGGGCTACCTCACCCATGGCCTGGAGCACTGGTACCGCCTGGCAATGCACAGCCCGCAGGACCTTGCAGCGCTGGTCGCGCACGATCTCACGCAGATCGTGCTGCCACGCCTGGCGGCGGCAGCCACGGCCAGCGAGGCCCGTGCGCTGATCGAGTACCGCGCCCCCATCCGGCGCTGACAAGGGGCACAGGGCAACCTCTCGGCCTTTCAATGAGAACGCGTCTGATCCCGGTACGCATGCAGAGCGCACAGTGGGGGACATTCCCCCCAAACACCTTCGTCCGCGCGATACTCCCTGCCAGAATTCAAGGATAAAAACATGCAGGGAAACCCACAAGTCATCGACTACTTCAAGGATCTGCTGCGCGGCGAACTGGCCGCGCGCGACCAGTATTTCGCGCATTCGCGCATCTATGAAGACCAGGGCTTCATCAAGCTCTACACCCGCCTCGACCACGAGATGCAGGAAGAAACCCAGCACGCCGACGCGCTGCTGCGCCGCATCCTCTTCCTGGGTGGCCGCCCCGACATGCGGCCCAAGGAATTCACCCCCGGCGAAACCGTGCCCGAGATGCTGCGCAAGGACCTGGCCACCGAGTACGAAGTGCGCACCGCCCTGCAAAACGGCATGGCCCTGTGCGAGAGCGTGGGCGACTACGTGAGCCGCGACCTGCTGCTGGCCCAGCTGCGCGACACCGAGGAAGACCACGCCTACTGGCTCGAAAAGCAGATCGGCCTGATCGACAAGATCGGCCTGCAGAACTACCTGCAATCACAGACCTCCGCCTGAGCGAGCCCCCAACGGAACTCGCGCCGCCCGGCGCTGGGTCAGGCAAGGCGAGCGCCCGTGCGTGCGGTCCCAACGGCCAGTTCTGGCGTCCACTCAATGTAGAAGTGGACCTTCTTCGTCGTAGTAGTGCCGCGCCTCGTCCCACTCAGGTGCCGGTGGCGCAAAAAGCAGATCCCGGTCACCGGCATCCTGGAGGCTAGGCGCGTCTGCCGGCTCCAGCATCGCCGCCATTTCCTGGGCAAAACTGCGCAGCGCAATGAACTCGCAGGAGATGCGCTGGAAGAGGACCTCGCTGACCCGGTAGGCTCCCGGCCCGAAGTCCTCGGGGTCGTGGGAAATCTGCAGCGCCGTCACCCCGTCCATCAAGGCGATGGCATGCACCCCCAGCGATGCGAAGTGGGACACCAGCACCTTCAAGTCGACGCAGACAAACAACTGAAAAGCCCCCTGCATGAACAGCACGGCATTTTCAGCGGTCATTGACAGGGTGAACGGCTGCATCGGCACCCAGGCCATTTCGGGCGCCACCTGTATCGACATCAGCGATTTCGATGCCATGCCCTTGAGCGCATGCAGGCAACCCGGGTTGCCCTGGTAGTGGTCCGTGCGGATCGCCACGTAACGCAGGCCCTCTTCCGGAAAGACCTGCGCGATGCCCGATTCCATGGCCTGCTGCACACAGGTGTTGAGGTGTGCCGCATGCGCTGTCGCGGGGTGGATTTCCGGCGGTGGCGCATGGCGCGCGCTGCGGAAATCCGCCGGAAATCCGCCGGCAAGCAGCTGCAGGGTCCGCCGCAGCTCATCGTCCAGGAGCTTTCCTGGGCGACCGCGTTGCGCCAACGATTGCAGCTCCACGGGCTGCGGTTCACTGCCCGCCAACACGCAGATATCGCCTTGCCCCACCATGTTCGTCACATCGGCCAGGACAACGGGGATGCCCATGCCGGTGGCGAGCCTCAGGGCCCGGTAGCGCCTGCGAAACGTTTCCTGCCGGGAGAGGAATCCCGCACGCTCCCTGGCCTGGGTTCTCTGCGCAAAGTAGAAATACCGGTGGCGTTGGGGCGGATGGTAGGTCGCCGCAATGCCATCGCCAAAGCAGCGGTACAGAAAGCGCAGGTGTTCCAGCGCGTCACAGCGGTCCTGGATTTTCAGGACCAGCTCCTTCGTCTCGCGCGCCTTCTCTCCGATCAGCCGCTCTCTCACCAGGCGCTGCTTGAGGCGGAGCCTGGCGTCCTGCAGGCGGTCATGGCTGAGCTTCGAGCGGGCGATGCGCCGGATGAGCAGTTGCTGAAGTTCCAGGACGAGATTCACCCGCCCTGGGTCGCCCTGGATGGTGCCGAGCAGCCGCGCGGCCTTCAGGAGCCACTCCATCTCTCGGGGAAACCTCAAGGGGAAAGGCATTCGCAGTCTCCTCAAAGCGTGCAATGGACAAGTTCAAACCAGATTGCGGGCCTTCGGCTTGCCAGTCAACCGGTCTGCAGGATAGCGCCCATGCGGCAGCGAACGCCAGCAAATTATCGCTTGTTGACAATGCGGCCTGGGCAGCGGTGGCAGGCGCATCCTGACAGCACCGGCGCACACTGGCATATGGCCAGATCTGTGGGCTGATTGTCATTGCAGCCACCCGCATGAAGGGCGACACTCGCGGCATGCCCCAGCCCACCCGCACCATGGCCTGCCTGCTCTACCCCGGTGTGATGAGCCTGGACGTGGTCGGCCCCATGCAGGTCTTCGGTTCGGCCAATGCCGAGCGCACCGGCCATGGTCTGCCGCCGGCCTATGCGCTGCGCCTGCTGGCCGAGGTGCCGGGGCCCGTCACCACATCGGCCGGTTTTGCGCTGCTGGCCGATGGCAGCTGGGCCGATACCGACCCCGCAGGCCTCGACACCGTGCTGGTGGCAGGCGGCGATGGGGTGGCCGACCAGTTGGGCCACGCCGGCATGCAGCAGTGGCTGCGCCGTGCCGCGCCCCAGGTTCGCCGCCTGGGCTCGGTCTGCTCGGGCGCGCTGCTGCTGGCCCAGGCCGGCCTGCTTGATGGCCTGCGCGCCACCACCCACTGGTGCCGCATGGACAGCATGCGCCAGGACTACCCCGCCGTGCAGGTGGACGAAGACTGCCTGCACACCTACGATGCGGCCCACCCCGTGTACGGCCACCTGTTCACCTCGGCCGGCGTCACGGCTGGCATCGACCTGGCCCTGGCGCTGGTGGAGGCAGACCTGGGCCGCCCCATGGCCCTGGCCGTGGCACGCCGGCTGGTGATGTTCATGCGCCGCCCAGGCGGGCAGGCGCAGTTCAGCGCGCTGCTCGCGCCCGAGACCCGGCATGCGCCCCGGCTGGCGGCGCTGCTGGAATGGATTCCCACCCAGCTCGGCGGCGACCTGTCGCTCGATGCCCTGGCCGGGCAGGCCTGCATGCCGCCGCGCACGCTCACGCGCGTGTTCCAGCGCGAGCTGGGCACCACGCCCGGCCGCTATGTGGAGCGCGTGCGGGTCGAGGCCGCCTCCACCCTGCTCGCGCAGGCCCAGGCATCCGTGGCCACCGTGGCACGGCTGTGCGGGTTCGAGCACCCCGAGAACCTGCGCCGCAGTTTTCACAAGCACCGTGCCGTAAGCCCGCAGGCGTATGCGCAGCGCTTTGGTGCCGGTGCCTTGCTCGACTGAGCACCCTCCCCTTCCCCCACTGCGCCAACCAAGCGCACACCGAAAGTCCCGCCCATGCTGCTCCTGCGCACTGCCTCCGTTCGCCTGCTGTTTGCCGGCCAGGCCCTGTACTGGGGCTGCTCCATCATCGGCATCACGCTGACCTCCATCGTCGGCGCGCGGCTGGCGCCCTGGCCGGCGCTGGCCACCCTGCCACTGGCCTTGCTGGTGCTGGGCAACCTGCTGTCGGTGCAGCCGCTGTCGCTGTTCATGCAGCGCCATGGCCGGCGCGCCGGGCTGCAGGCCGGCGCGCTGTGCGGGGTGGCGGGAGGCCTCATCAGCATGGCGGGGGTGCAGTGGGGCAGCTTTGCCGTCTTCTGCGCAGGCACGCTGGCCATCGGCGCCTACCAGGCATCCTCGGGCTACTACACCTATGCCGCGCTGGAGGCGGTGGATGCGCAGCAGAAAGGCCGGGCCGCCGCCTGCGTGGTGGCCGGCGGCCTGTGCGCTGCGGTGTTCGCGCCGCCGCTGGCGCTGTGGTCGCGCAACCTGCTGGCCACACCGCTCGCAGGCGCCTACCTGGCCATTGCGGCACTGGCCGCGCTGGGCTGGGCGGTGATGGCGCGGCTGCGCGAGGGCGTGGCCCCCAAGCCGGCCGCAGGCGGCATGGCGGCCATGCGCGCCCTGCTGGCGCGGCCCGACCTGCGCGCGGCGGTGGTGATGACGGCCATCGGCCATGGCCTGATGATCCTGGTGATGAACGCCACGCCGCTGGCGATGGAGGTCTGCGGCCTCTCGGCCGCATCCGCCGCGCAGGTGATCCAGTGGCATGTGATCGGCATGTTCGCGCCTGCGCTGTTCTCGGGCACGCTGGTCGACCGCTTCGGCAGCCGCCGCGTGGCCACGGTGGGAGCCGCATGCCTGGCGGCCAGCGCGGTGGTGGCGCTGTCGGGCATCTCCTTCACCGATTTTTTGGCCAGCTCTTTCCTGCTGGGCACGGGCTGGAACCTGATGGTGATCTCGGGCACCACGCTGCTGTCCGAATCGCATGCACCCGAGGAGCGCGGCCAGGCCCAGGCACTGATGCAGTTGGCCAACGGCATCGTGGCGGCGATGATGTCCTTTGCCTCGGGCGCATTGTTGACTGGCGTGGGCTGGACGGCCATCAACGCGGTGGCGCTGCCGCTGCTGGCCGTTGCGGCGGGGCTGCTGTTCGTGCGCGGGCGCGCGGCTCCCGCCGCGGCAGGCTAGGCGGTCTTCGAGCGCTCGCGCACGAAGTCGATGAAGCGCGCCAGCGCCGGGTTGTTCAGCGCCGCCGGCCAGACCAGGCTGGTCTCGCACACCGGAAGGGGACTGGGCACCGCTTTCACGGCCTTGGTCCGCGCCTTGCCCGGAGCAGGCCCGAACGCATCGGCAGCGCGGTAGACCACGCCCTCGCGGCGGAACTGGGTCACGCTCTCGGGCACCCAGGCCACGCCCAGGCCGCCCCACACCAGGTTGACGATGGTCTGCATCTGGATCGCCTCCTGCGCCACCACGGGCACCCGGCCAGCCGCGTGGTACAGCGCAAAGATGGCGTCGTGCAGCGAAGGCACGATGCGGCGCGGAAAGATCACCAGCGGCTCGGCCAGCACCTGCGCCAGGTCCAGGCGCGGCGCACCGGCCAGCGGGTGGCTTGCGGGCAGCGCCAGCACCAGGGGTTCTTCGGCCACGGCCAGGCGCGCCAGCTCCGGCGGGGCCGCGCCGGGCGAATGCAGCACCAGCCCGCCATCGAGCTCGCCGCGCGCAAACAGGGCGCGCTGCACGTCGCCCGTGGCTTCCACCAGCTCCAGCGCCACCTGCGGGCACAGCACCCGAAAATCGCGCACCCACTCGGGCAGCCGCTCGAAGCCGATGGTGGAGACAAAGGCCAGCCGCACCCGCCCCACCTCGCCCGCCGCTGCGGCGCGCGCCCGCACCGGCAGCGCCTGCGCGCGCTCCAGAAAGTCGCGCACGTCGGGCAGCAGGGCCTCGCCCGCCGGGGTCAGCGCCACACGGCGGCGCGTGCGGTCGAACAGCATCACGCCCAGCGAGCGCTCCATCTGCGCAATCGCCTGGGTCAGCGGCGGCTGCGTCATGTGCAGGCGCAGCGCGGCCCGGCCAAAGTGCAGTTCTTCGGCCACCGCGACGAACTGGCGCCAGGCGCGCACGTCGATGAATGTCTCTTTCATATGTTTTATATATTAATGGAGCAGATGAAAGGGATTGGAAACGCAGCGCCAAACCTCGCATACTTGCAAGCCGAAAGCATGGGACACGTGGAACGCTGCGCTGTCCTCCCCCACAACAACGACTCCCCCACCAGGAAAACGCCATGGCAGACAGCAAGACCATCCCGATCCAGCCCATCAACCACCGCAGCGCCAACATCACGCAGGGCAAGTCGCGCGCGCCCAACCGCTCCATGTACTACGCCATGGGCTACGAGGAAGGCGACTTCGTCAAGCCCATGGTCGGCGTGGCCAACGGCCACAGCACCATCACCCCCTGCAACAGCGGCCTGCAGAAGCTGGCCGACGCGGCCATCGCCGGCATCGAGGAAGCGGGCGGCAACGCCCAGGTGTTCGGCACGCCCACCATCTCGGACGGCATGGCCATGGGCACCGAGGGCATGAAGTACAGCCTGGTGAGCCGCGAGGTGATCAGCGACTGCATCGAGACCTGCGTGGGCGGCCAGTGGATGGACGGCGTGCTGGTGGTCGGCGGCTGCGACAAGAACATGCCCGGCGGCCTGATGGGCATGCTGCGCGCCAACGTGCCCGCCATCTATGTCTACGGCGGCACCATCCTGCCCGGCCGCTACCAGGACAAGGACCTGAACATCGTGAGCGTGTTCGAGGCCGTGGGCGAGAACGCTGCCGGCAAGCTCAGCGACTTCGACCTGAAAGAGATCGAAAAGCGCGCCATCCCCGGCACCGGCTCGTGCGGCGGCATGTACACCGCCAACACCATGTCCAGCGCCTTCGAGGCGCTGGGCATCAGCCTGCCCTACTCGTCCACCATGGCCAACCCGCACGACGAGAAGATGAACTCGGCCAAGGAATCGGCCAAGGTGCTGATCGAGGCCATCAAGATGGACTTGAAGCCCCGTGACATCGTGACCAAGAAGGCCATCGAGAACGCCGTGGCCGTGATCATGGCCACCGGCGGCTCCACCAACGCCGTGCTGCACTTCCTGGCCATCGCCCACACGGCAGGCGTGGAGTGGAGCATCGACGACTTCGAGCGCATCCGCAAGCGGACCCCCGTGCTGTGCGACCTGAAACCCAGCGGCAAGTACCTGGCCGTGGACCTGCACCGCGCAGGCGGCATCCCGCAAGTGATGAAGGTGCTGCTCAACGCCGGCCTGCTGCACGGCGACTGCATCACCATCAGCGGCAAGACCATTGCCGAAGTGCTCAAGGACGTGCCCGATGTGCCCCGCGCCGACCAGGACGTGATCCGCAACATCGACAAGCCCATGTACGAGCAGGGCCACCTGGCCATCCTGAAGGGCAACCTCAGCCCCGAAGGCGCCGTGGCCAAGATCACGGGCCTGAAGAACCCCGTCATCACCGGCCCGGCCCGCGTGTTCGACGACGAGCAATCGGCCCTGGAAGCCATCCTGGCCGGCAAGATCAAGGCCGGCGACGTGATGGTGCTGCGCTACCTGGGCCCCAAGGGCGGCCCCGGCATGCCCGAGATGCTGGCCCCCACCGGCGCGCTGATCGGCGCCGGCCTGGGCGAAAGCGTGGGCCTGATCACCGACGGCCGCTTCTCCGGCGGCACCTGGGGCATGGTGGTCGGCCACGTGGCGCCCGAAGCGGCTGCCGGCGGCACCATCGCCTTCGTCAACGAAGGCGACAGCATCACCATCGACGCGCGCCAGCTGCTGCTGGAGCTGAACGTGAGCGAAGAAGAAATCGCCAAGCGCCGCGCCGCCTGGACGGCCCCCGCCCCGCGCTACACCCGCGGCGTGCAGGCCAAGTTCGCCTTCAACGCATCGAGCGCGAGCAAGGGTGCGGTGCTGGACGCGTACTGACACCCTGGTGGCAGGCAGGCGGCCCCTGCGCCTGCCCAGCCTCACGCACAACGCCCGCAGCCTTCTCAGGCTGCGGGCGTTTTTTCTTTCCACGGGCACTGCTGGGCATGCCTTTGAAGCACGCCGCAGGACTCTTGTTTCAATCCACGCGCCCTCACGGGGCGCGACTCTTCACTTCCAACATCGCCGGCCGCGACGACGGCATGCGCTGGCACGCCCCTCACAGTGGCGTAGCAGCCCCGTCACGGGAGAGCGTATGCCTTCCGGGCATGGGCCATCGGCATTCCGGCAATCGACGGCGCCGCAGGCCACGCCGATGATGCGGGCTCTTTCTGTACCAAGGAGCAGGCGTTGATGCGTATTGCAGTGATCGGTGGCGGCATCGTCGGTTTGGCCACCGCGCGGGCCCTCGTGGGCAAGGGCCACGAGGTGGTGCTGCTGGACCAGGGCCCCGGCCCGGCCAGCGGCGCAAGTGCCCAGAATGGCGCCCAGCTGAGCTATGCCTACGTGGCGCCGCTGGCGTCCCCCGCCATCTTCGCGCAGTTGCCGTCGCTGCTGCTGTCGCCGTCGTCGCCGCTGCGCCTGCGCCCGGGGCTGGACCCGGCTGCCTGGCGCTGGTGCCTGCAGTTCATGGCGGCCTGCACCCAGGCCCGCGCCGACGCCACCACGCGCCAGTTGCTGCGCCTGGCGGATGACAGCCGCAGCGCCTTCCAGCGCTGGCGCACGAACGTCCCGGCGGCGCGCATCGAGCACAGCACGCAGGGCAAGCTGGTGCTGTACTGCAGTGCTGCGGGCCTGGAGTCTGCCAGCCGCCAGGTGCAGCTGCAGCAGGCCATGCACGGGCCCCTGCAGCAGGTGCTGACGGGCGCGGAATGCTGCGCGCGCGAGCCCGCCCTAGGAGCCTGTCGGACTTGGAGCGTCGACAGCGAAAATCGGCCCCAGCGAGGACAGTTTTTGCCGGATTTGCAGCCCCATAGCCAGGCTATGGGGCAAAAAGACGGTGAAAAATGGACCGCTGCGGCCGATTTGCAGCCGACGATTTCCAAGTCCGACAGGCTCCTAGACCCCGCCGCAGCGCTGGCGGGCGGCATCTGGACCCCGAGCGAGGAAGTGGCCGACTGCGCCAAGGTCTGCACCGTGCTGGCCGATGAACTGGCCAGCGGGCCGCGCTTCACCGCGCTGTGGAAGCACCGCTTCCTCGCCTGGGAGCGCCAGGGCAGCGAGCTCAAGGGCCTGCTCGCCGAGCACGGCGGCACGCGCCAGCGCATCGCCTTCGATGCCTGCGTGGTGGCGGCCGGGGCGCAAACGCCCGGGCTGCTGCGCCCGCTGGGCGTGGGCGCCAGCGTGCCCATCCAGCCGCTCAAGGGCTACAGCATCGACGTGGCGGCCGGGCACATCGTGCGCATGCCGGCCACCAGCCTCACGGACACGGCGACCAAGACCGTGTTCGCGCCGCTGGGCACGGGCCCCACGCGGCGGCTGCGCGTGGCCGGCTTTGCCGAGCTGGTGGGCCAGGACACGCGCATCGACCACGGCCGCATCGCCCTGCTGGTGGACAGCGTGCGCCAGTGGTTCGGCCTGCGCGGCACGCCGGGCGACGTGCGCCCCTGGGCCGGCCTGCGCCCCGCCACGCCCACCGGGCTGCCGTGCATCGGCCGCGCCGGTGGCGTGCGCAACCTGTTCGTCAACTCCGGCCACGGCGCCCTGGGCTTCACGCTGGCCTTCGGTTCCGCCGAGTGGCTGGCAGCCGATGTCGAGGGCACTGCACAGGCCCGGCAGGCGCAACACATGCACGCGTGACGCGGCCGGTGGTGGTGACGGCACGCAAGGCACGGCGGTACCCGGCCCGTGCGCGCCTGTTAACCTTGCCCCATGTTCCGCATCCGCCACATCGAGATCTTCTATGCCGTGATGCGCGCCGGCACGGTCAAGGGGGCGGCCGACACACTGCACATCACCCAGCCCGCGGCCTCGCGCCTGCTGCAGCAGGCCGAGCAGAGCATCGGCGTCACGCTGTTCCAGCGCGTGCGCGGCCGGCTCACGCCCACGTTGGAGGCCCAGCGCCTGTTCCCCGAGGTGGAGCAGCTGTTCGGCCAGCTCGATGCCGTGCGCCGCAGTGCGGCCAACCTGGGCGCCGGCTCCGACACGGTGCTGCGCCTCCTGTGCGTGCCGGGGCTGTCGATGGAAGTGCTGCCCCAGGCCCTGGGCCGCTGGAACCGCACCTGCCCGGACGTGCGCCTGACCTTCCGCACCCTGCACTCGCGCCAGATCGCCGACGCCATCGTGCGCCGCGAGGCCGACCTGGGCTTTGCGCTGGAACCCTCGAACCACCCGGCTGCGGTGGACCTGCCCATAGCGCGCGGCCGCGTGGTCTGCGTGGGCCTGGACCTGCCGCCCGGCGACGGCCCCGTTCCCCTGCAGGCGCTGGCCGACCACCCGTTGATCGACCTGGACCCTTCGGACCCCATCGGCCGCCAGCTGCACATGGCCTACGACGCCCATGGCGTGGCGCCCGCCGCGCGCATCACCACCGCCAGTTATCACGCCGCCATTGAAATGGCCGCCCAGGGCCTGGGCTGGGCCCTGGTGGACAGCTGGTCGGCCTGGTATGCGCGGCGCCACCCCCGCCTGCAGGTGCAGCCCCTGGCACCGGAGGTGGGCACGGTGGCCTATGCGCTGCGCTCGCGCGACCTGCCCTGGAGCGCAGCGGCTGGCGCGCTGGTGGAGGAGATGGGGCGGGCGTTGGGGTGAGCCTGTGCGTGCTGCAGGCATGAAAAAGCCCGTCACCCTGGGGGACGGGCTTTTTCATGGGGAGACGGGCGCTCGCCCGGGCCGCCAGAGCGTGGCCCGAACCCCGGCGTGCCGCAGGCCCGGCGGCCCTCAGCGCGGCTTGCGCGGCGCCATGCCCAGCGCTTCCTTGTTCTTGTCG
This sequence comes from Acidovorax sp., assembly GCF_034519795.1. Lineage (GTDB taxonomy): Bacteria > Pseudomonadota > Gammaproteobacteria > Burkholderiales > Burkholderiaceae_C > Acidovorax. Next base: position 351,942 of record NZ_JAXHOB010000009.1, on the reverse strand, counting down.
ATGCGCGCCTGCTTGCGCTCTGCCATGCGTTCCATGGCCTTGCGCTTGGTGTAGCCGGTGCCGTCGGCCCAGGCCCACCAGACGATGGTGGCGCCGTAGACACCCAGGATCCACCACCAGTCCATGTTGGCGACGGGGCCGATTTCAAGGTATTTCAATGCCGTCAGAATAACGGCGATGGCGAGCAGGTACATGGCAATCTCCAATCAGTACGGGGGCGCAGGGGCTTGGCGGCCGATGAGCCCCAGGTCAACCCAAGTCACTACAATTCCGTTAAAAGAACTGTAACCCAACCCACAGGAAAATCCCCACCATGAAGCGCACTCTGATCACATTGGCCCTTTCACTGTCGGTGGCGGGCCCCGCCATGGCCGATCTGGCGCTGGCCACGGCCAAGAGCTGCATGGCCTGCCATGCCATGGACAAGAAGGTGGTGGGCCCCTCCTACAAGGAAGTGGCGGCCAAGTACGCGGGCCAGAAGGATGCCGTGGACAAGCTGGCCGGCAAGATCATGAAGGGCGGCGGCGGCGTCTGGGGCCCCGTGCCCATGCCCGCCAATGCGCAGGTCAACGAAGCCGACGCCAAGAAGCTGGCGGCCTGGGTGCTCTCGGTGAAGTAAACCGCCGCAACGCGCCCGCGACGACAGCCGCGCCACTGTGCCAGTGGGGCGGCTGTTGCGCTTTGGGGAGCAGCCCGTGGTGCTACACGAGGTTCACGTCGCTCCCGCGCACGCGCAGTTGCTGCTCCAGTTGCCCCACGTAGGCGGCGGTGGAGTTGTCCGACTCCTGGGCACGTGCGGCCAGGCGGGTTTCGAGGTGGTCCAACCGGGCCAGCAGGGCGGTGTGCGTTTGCTGCTGCTGGGTTTCCAGAAAGGCGCGCAATTCGGTGAAGCGCGAGGCCTCGGCCTTGTCGGCCAGCTCGCGCTGGGCCTGCAGCTCCTTGGTGTGGCGGCGCGTCTCCAGCAGCACGGAGCCCTGCAGCGACAGCACATAGGCCACGCACACCACGGCGAGCAGGGCGGTCAGGCCCAGCATCAGCAGGCCCAGGGGCGCCTCGAAAGACATCACGCCGAGGGAAACCAGCACGGGGGCGGACAGAGCAGCCCAGTTGAAGGCGGCCAGCACGGCAATGGCCAGCACGGTCAGCAGCACCAGGATGGATCGAATATGCATGGGAAAGCTCCGTTCGTTCGTTGCACGCATCGCTCGCCGGCCCTCATGGCCGGCGGCGCGTTGAACGGGTTGTAACCGATGCAGGGCGGCAAACGCCGACCTGGCAGCGGTTTGCCGAAGCTGTCCTACAGGGGGCGGCCTCCTGGCCGCCGCGCGGCGGCCGGTGGCCTCGATAAAAAATGCTGCGAAGCGTCCCGAAACGAAAAAGAGAGGGAGGGAGGAAAAGCGCTTCGGAAGGGGCAGCCGGAAACCCATGGGGCCGAAAGGCTTCGCAACAGCAAAAACGGTGCATCGATCATACGCCGTGAGAGGCGACGAAACTTGAGGCCACGCCACATCGCCTGCGGCGATAGGCGTGTCCCCGACCCCGGCAAGCGCTGCGCGCTGGCGCCGTTGCACGGCGCCTTCTGGATCAGTTGGTCTGCGACAACTGATCCAGGATTGCCGATTGTGTGGCCACGTCACATCGCCTGCGGCGATATGAGTGTCCCCGAACCCGGCAAGCGCTGCGCGCTGGCGCCGTTGCACGGCGCCTTGTGGATCAGTTGGTCTGCGACAACTGATCCAGGATTGCCGGATTCTCAAGCGTGGAAGTGTCTTGGGTGATGGCTTCCCCCTTGGCAATGCTGCGCAGAAGTCTGCGCATGATCTTGCCGCTGCGCGTCTTGGGCAGGTTGTCGCCGAAGCGGATGTCCTTGGGCTTGGCGATGGGGCCGATTTCCTTGGCGACCCAGGCGCGCAGCTCGTTGGCGATCTGCTTGGCCTCTTCGCCGGTGGGGCGCGAGCGCTTGAGCACGACGAAGGCGCAGATGGCCTCGCCGGTCACGTCGTCGGGGCGGCCCACCACGGCGGCTTCGGCCACCAGGTCGGTCTTGGAGACCAGGGCCGACTCGATCTCCATCGTGCCCATGCGGTGGCCCGAGACGTTGAGCACGTCGTCGATGCGGCCGGTGATGCGGAAGTAGCCCCGGTCGGCGCTGCGCACGGCACCGTCGCCGGCCAGGTAGTAGCCCTTGAGTTCTTCGGGGAAGTAGGCCTTCTTGAAGCGCTCGGGGTCGTTCCAGATGGTGCGGATCATACTGGGCCAGGGGCGCTTGATGACCAGGATGCCGCCCGTGCCGTTGGCGATGTCGTTGCCCACTTCATCGACGATGGCGGCGGTGATGCCGGGCAGCGGCAGCGTGCAGCTGCCGGGCACCAGCGGCGTGGCGCCGGGCAGCGGGGTGATGACGTGACCGCCGGTCTCGGTCTGCCAGAAGGTGTCCACGATGGGGCAGCGCTCGCCGCCCACGTTCTTGTGGTACCACATCCAGGCTTCGGGGTTGATGGGCTCGCCCACGCTGCCCAGGATGCGCAGGCTCGACAGGTCCGAGCGTGCGGGGTGCACGGCGGCATCGCCCTCGGCAGCCTTGATGAGCGAACGGATCGCGGTGGGGGCCGTGTAGAAGATGGTGCACTTGTGCTTTTCGATCATCTGCCAGAAGCGCCCGGCGTTGGGGAAGGTGGGGATGCCCTCGAAGATGATCTGCGTGGCGCCGGCCGCCAGCGGGCCGTAGGCCACGTAGGTGTGGCCGGTGATCCAGCCGATGTCGGCAGTGCACCAGAACACGTCGTCGGGCCGCAGGTCGAAGGTCCAGTCCATCGTCAGCTTGGCCCACAGCAGGTAGCCGCCGGTGGAGTGCTGCACCCCCTTGGGCTTGCCGGTGGAGCCGCTGGTGTACAGGATGAACAGCGGATGCTCGGCCCCCACGGCCACGGGCGGGCAGTCGCTGCTCTGGCCCTGGAGCACTTCGTCGAAGGTCTTGTCGCGCCCGGCCACCATGTTGCAGGCCGTGGGCGTGCGCTGGTAGACGAAGACATTGCGGATGGTGTCGCAGCCGCCGGCGGCCAGGGCCTCGTCGATGATGGCCTTGAGCGGCAGTTCCTTGCCGCCGCGCATCTGGTAGTTGGCGGTGACCACGGCCACGGCACCGGCGTCGATGATGCGCTCCTGCACCGCCTTGGCGCTGAAGCCGCCGAACACCACGCTGTGCGTGGCGCCGATGCGTGCGCAGGCCTGCATGGCGATCACACCCTCGACCGTCATGGGCATGTAGATCAGCACGCGGTCGCCCTTTTGCACGCCGTGGGCCTTGAGCGCATTGGCGAACTGGCTGACGCGGGCCAGCAGCTCCTTGTAGGTCACGCGGGTCACGCTGCCGTCGTCGGCCTCGAAGATGATCGCGTCCTTGTTCTCGGTGGGCGTGCCGATGTGGCGGTCCAGGCAGTTGGCGCTGGCGTTGAGCTCGCCGTCGTCGAACCACTTGAAGAACGGGGCGTTGGACTCATCAAGAGTGCGGGTGAAGGGCCGGGTCCACTGCACGTTCTCGCGCGCCAGGCGCGCCCAGAAGCCTTCGAAGTCCTGCTCGGCCTCGGCGCACAGGGCGTCATAGCCGGCCATGCCGGAGACGCGGGCGGCCTTGACGATGGCGTCCGACGGGGGAAACACGCGGTTTTCGACCAGCACGGACTCGATTGCCGATGTAGAGGTGGATGCTGCACTCATCTTGTTGTCTCCTGGGTCTGATGGAATCGGTTTGGGCGGTACTGTCCTGCGCGGCACTTACAAGCCACTGACTGGCACGAAGCTTACAGGTCCTGTCACAGGCCACCGCCGGCAGACACCCTAAAATCGCGCGTCTCCCCTACCCCACCCCCTTTATGTCCGCCCCCAAGCTTCCCCTCAAGCCCACGCCCATGCGCCCTCTGTCCTCGCTGATCTTTGCCAGCCGCTGGCTGCAATTGCCCCTGTACCTGGGCCTGATCCTGGCGCAGGCGGTGTATGTGTTCCATTTCTGGGTGGAGCTGGTGCACCTGATCGAGGCCGCCTTCGGCGACACGGCGGCGCTCAAACAGCTGGTTTCCAGCATCGGCTACAAGAGCGATTTCGAGGTCACGGCGCTCAATGAGACCATCATCATGCTGGTGGTGCTGGCGCTGATCGACGTGGTGATGATCTCCAACCTCCTGATCATGGTGATCGTGGGCGGCTACGAGACCTTCGTCTCGCGCCTGCACCTCGAAGACCACCCCGACCAGCCCGAATGGCTGAGCCATGTGAACGCCTCGGTGCTCAAGGTCAAGCTGGCCACGGCCATCATCGGCATCAGCTCCATCCACCTGCTCAAGACCTTCATCAATGCCGCCAACTACGATGAGAAGGTGCTGATGTGGCAGACCATCATCCACGTGGTGTTCCTGCTGAGCGCGCTGGCCATTGCGGCGACGGACCGCCTGATGGCGCACAGCACACCGCCTGTGCGGCACTGACCGGCCCCGGCCCACGAAGCCCCGCAAGGACCTGCGCGCCAGGTCCGGCGGGGCTTTTTTCGTGGGCAAGCGCGCGCACTGCGCCCGCGTATACCACCGTCGGAAAAACCCGTATTTCCAACACAAAAGCACTGAATACTTATAATTCACCAGTGTTTTACAACCTGCAACGCAGGTAATTCGTCCTTTTCACAGGGCGAACCCCCAGTCGGGGCGACTGTAACCTGTTGACGGACAGCCCCCGACGCCAAGGCCGGATTCCGGCCCTGATGCATCTTTCAGCGTTCGGCCCCCCCCTGCGGTGCCGCGCCGACTCTCAGGCCCTTGCGCACATCTCGCGTGCCATCCGGGCCGATCCGGGCACCTGCCGTGCCCACCCCTTGCCTTTGTGCCCTGCGCCTGCGCGCCGGGTCGGCTGCCGCATCAGGGTTTCGCTTTTCCGGCCCTCCATCGCGCCCGGGGCCCCTGTAGGTGGCCGGGCGTGTCGATCCACCCGCCATCCACCGAGGAAGGACCCACCCCATGGCCAAGCAAATCACCATCGAGCATGTGTTCAAGGTTTTCGGCGACACGCCGCAGACCGCGCTGGACCTGGCACGCCAGGGCCTGGACAGGAAAGACATCCTGGCGCAGACCGGCAACTCCATCGCCGTCTTCGACGCCAGCTTCACCATCGCGGCCGGCGAGATCTTCGTCGTCATGGGCCTGTCGGGCTCGGGCAAATCGACGCTGGTGCGCATGCTCAACCGCCTGATCGAGCCCACGGCCGGCCGCATCCTGGTGGAGGGCGAGGACATCAACGCCCTGGGCGAGCGCCAGCTGCGCGCCCTGCGCCGCAAGGACATCAGCATGGTGTTCCAGTCCTTCGCCCTCATGCCGCACCTGACGGTGCTGGACAACGCCGCCTTCGGGCTCGAACTGGCCGGTGTGGGCCGTGCGGAGCGCCAGCAGCAGGCCGCGCTGGCGCTGGAACAGGTGGGCCTGGCCGGCTGGGGCGCGAGCTACCCCGACGAGCTGTCGGGCGGCATGCAGCAGCGCGTGGGCCTGGCGCGGGCACTGGCCAGCGACCCGTCCATCCTGCTCATGGACGAGGCCTTCTCGGCGCTGGACCCGATCATCCGCACCGAGATGCAAAGCGAGCTGCTGCGCCTGCAGCAGGTGCGCCGGCGCACCATCGTCTTCATCTCGCACGACCTGGACGAGGCCATGCGCATCGGCGACCGCATCGCCATCATGAAAGACGGCGAAGTGGTGCAGGTGGGCACGCCCGACGAGATCCTGCGCAACCCTGCCAACGGCTATGTGCGCAGCTTCGTGCGCGGCGTGGACGCGGCCGCCGTGTTCAAAGCCGGCGACATCGCGCGCAAGCGCCTCACGGTGGTGAACGAGCACGGCGACCGGGGCGCCCGTGCGGCGCTGCAGCTCATCGAGGGGCACGATGACGACTTCGCCTACGTGCTCAGCCCCAGCCGGCGCTACCTGGGCACCGTGTCGGCCGACTCGCTGCGCGCGGCCCTGCGCGGCCACACCGGGCCGCTGGGGCTGCAGCATGCCTACCTCGGCGCGGTGGAGCCCATCGCCGCGCAGGCGCCGGTGGCCGAGCTGTTCGGCCAGGTGGCGCAGGCCCCCTGCGCGCTGCCCGTGGTGGAGGCCGACGGGCGCTTTCGCGGCGCCATCAGCAAGACCACGCTGCTGCGCTTTCTGGACCGGGACACACCGCCCCTTCCCGCCGCCACCCCCACCACCGCCACCACCGGGAGCCCCGCATGACCGAGACGACCCTGAACACCACGCTCCCCGCCATGGCGCGGGAAGCATCCCTGCCACTGCAGACCGACGCCAGCCCCTGGACCGGCGATGCCGCCACCGCCCTGCCGCAACCTGCGCCCTTCGTCGATCCCTGGCAGGCCTCCATGCAGGCCGGTGACGGCGGCGCGGCATCCACCGACTGGCTCAACACGCCCGTGCCACCGGTCGACATGGCGGCTGCCTTGGATCCGTCGGCCACGAGCGGCCTGCCGCTGACCCAGCTGTTCGACGGCTCCGTGCCCGTACAGGCCGGGATCAACCAGGGCCTTGGCTGGGTGGTGGAACACTTTCGCCCCTTTTTCCAGAGCGTGCGCGCGCCCATCGACGGCACGCTCAGCGGCGTGGAAGGCCTGCTCACCAGCCTGCCCGCCCCGGCCATGGTGGTGCTGGCAGGGCTGCTGGCCTGGCAGTTCGCCGGTCGCGCGCTGGCACTGGGCACGGTGGTGTCGCTGGCCCTGGTGGCGCTGCTCGGTATCTGGCCCGAGGCCATGGTCACCCTGTCGCTGGTGCTCACCTCGCTGGCCTTCTGCGTGCTGATCGGCCTGCCCCTGGGCATCGTGCTGGCCAGCAGCGACCGCGCCCAGCGCCTCCTGCGCCCGCTGCTCGACGCCATGCAGACCACGCCGGCCTTCGTCTACCTGGTGCCGGTGGTGATGCTGTTCGGCATCGGCAACGTGCCGGGCGTGGTGGTCACCATCGTCTTCGCGCTGCCGCCGCTGGTGCGCCTGACCAACCTGGGCCTGCGCCAGGTGCGGCCCGACCTGATCGAGGCCTCGCGCGCCTACGGCGCATCGCCGCTGCAGATGCTGGTCAAGGTGCAGCTGCCGCTGGCCATGCCCTCCATCCTGGCCGGCATCAACCAGGCGCTGATGCTCTCGCTGTCGATGGTGGTCATCGCCTCGATGATCGCCGTGGGCGGCCTGGGCCAGATGGTGCTGCGCGGCATCGGCCGGCTCGACATGGGCCTGGCCACCGTGGGCGGCCTGGGCATCGTGCTGCTGGCCATCACGCTGGACCGCATCACCCAGGCGCTGGGCCGGCCGCGCCGCGGCGTGCGCCACTGGTGGCACACCGGCCCTGCGGGCCTGATGCTGCGCCTCGCGTCGCGCCTGGTGCAGCCCCGCCGGGCCCCGCAAGGCCCGGGTGCCCTGCCCGCCCTGCGCTGATCTCCCACCCGACACGAGGAAACGAACCCATGGCATCCATGAAACACCGCATCGCCACCGTACTCGCCACCTTCGCCCTGGCAGGCGGCGTGCATGCACAGGTCGACCTGCCCGGCAAGGGCATCGCCGTGCAGCCCCTGCAAAGCTCCATCGCCGAAGAGAGCTTCCAGACCCTGCTGGTGGGCCGCGCGCTCGAAAAACTGGGCTACACCGTGCAGCCTATCAAGGAGGTCGAGTACCCCACCGCCCACGTGGCCATCGCCCAGGGTGACGCCACCTACATGGCCAACCACTGGGACCCGCTGCACGCCAGCTTCTACAAAAACGCGGGCGGCGACGCCAAGCTCTCGCGCACCGGCAGCTATTCGCAGAACGCCGTGCAGGGCTACCTGATCGACAAGAAGACGGCCGAGCGGTACGGCATCACCCACATCGACCAGCTCAAGGACCCGCAGCTCGCCCGCCTGTTCGACACCAATGGCGATGGCAAGGCCGACCTCACCGGCTGCACGCCCGGCTGGGGTTGCGAAGGCGTGATCGAGCACCAGCTCACCGCCTACGGCCTCACCGGCACGGTGACCCATGTGCAGGGCAGCTACTCGGCACTGATTGCCGACACCCTTGCCCGGTTCAAGCAGGGCCAGCCCATCCTGTACTACACCTGGACGCCCTACTGGGTCAGCGGCGTGCTGCGCCCCGGCCAGGACGTGGTGTGGCTGCAGGTGCCGCATTCTGCGCTGCCCGGCGAACAGGCCGGGGTGGACACCGAGCTGCCCAACGGCAGGAACTACGGCTTCGTCCCCAACCACCAGCGCATCGTGGCCAACCGCCAGTTCACCGACCAGAACCCGGCGGCGGCCAGGCTGTTCGAAGTGATGCAGCTGCCCGTGGGCGACATCAACGCCCAGAACCTGGCCATGCGCGACGGGCAGAACCGGCCCGCCGACCTGGCGCGCCATGCGGACGGCTGGATCCGCGCGCACCAGACCACCTTCGACGGCTGGATCGCACAGGCGCTGGCGGCATCCCGATAAATCAGCCCGTTGTGCGAAATGTCTCACTCTTTCGGGTGAGTGTGTGTGGTGCAGGCCACAAGTGGCCGCAGCGCGCTGCAGGCGGCAGGGCGCGCACCGCATAATCCGGCCGCTTCCACCTTTGCCGGCCATTGACTTGTGGCCTGCCGCACCACCATGCAATGTCCCCGCTGCAACTGGCAGAACCACGCTTCCTACACCCAATGCTTCAGCTGCCAGGCGCCGCTGCCGGTGGCGGGCGCGCAGGCAGGTGCAGCCGCCGCCCCATTCCCTGGCGCCAAAGCCCCAGCCCCCGCGCCGGCCCCCAAGCCCGCGCACAAGCAGGCACAACAGCAGGCGCACCAGGCCGAACTGATCGAGGTGTTTCCCGGCACCCTGGCGCGCCTGGGCGCCACGCTGATCGACGGGTTCCTCATGCTGGTCCTGCCCATCGCGATGGTGCTGGCCTGGGTGTTGGCCCGACCGGCCTTCGACGCAGCCCCGAACGCCGCCTACCCGGCCGCGCTGGCACTGGCGGTGCTGGGCCTGTTCTCGCCCGCGCTGATGGACGCCATGGGCCGGGGCTCACCGGGCAAGCGCCTGCTCGGCATGCGCGTGGCCACCCGCACGGGCGAGCGGCCCGGCGTGGTGCGCTCCATGCTGCGGCACTTCCTCAAGTACACGCTGACCCTGGGGCTCACGGTGGCCGTGCCCTTTTTGCTGCACCGTGTGCTCACGGCGCTGTTCGGCGAACGCGGCCTGCACGGCTCGATGACGGGCACCTTCGTCGTTTCCAGCAGCGCCAGCGACACCGCCATCCAGAAGGCCGTGGCACTGGAACGCGGGCCGGGCTGGTTCCTCAAGGCGATGGTGGTGCTGGGGGCGCTGTCGGCCTTCAGCTTCGCGATCATGGTGGCCGTGGCCCTGTGGAACCAGGGGGACGAGCCCGCCAACCCGCACCGCGAGCAGGTGCGCCAACTCGACAAAGCTGCACGCCCCGTGCTGCAGTTGGTGGAGAACCACTACCGCAACACCGGCAGCTTCCCCGCCAATGCGGCGGCCATCGGCCTGGCCCAGGCGGGGCAGTTGCCGGCAGGCTTCAAGGCCCTGGCCATCGAGCCGGCCAATGGCGTGGTGCGACTGACCATTGCCGACGGAGCGGGCGAGCCGCTGGACGGCAAGCACCTGGTCTACCTGCCCACGATGAAGAAGCGCAAGGGCCAGAGCGACCTGGGCAAATGGCAGTGCGGCAGCGACGACATCGCGCGCGAGAACCTGTCCTTCGGCTGCCGGCACGCCGTGGCGGGCGCGGCGAAATAGAACACGGACACGCCGCCCCAGAGGGGTGCGGCGCCGTCCCACGCCGGTGTCGAGCGGGCTCCTACGGCCGCTCCCAGCAGGCCGCGGTGTGATCGGGGCATGCCTTCGCCTGCTCCATCTCCCCGAAAGACCGCCGCCCCCCGGCCCCGCCTGCCAGGCGGCCTGCGTTATGTCAGCACCGCCATGCCGGGCCTCACGCGCGTGAAGCGCGGCAAGGCCTTTCGCTACCGCAGCCCCGACGGGCAGTGGGTGGTGGACCCCGACGAGGTGGCGCGCATCAACCGGCTGGCGATCCCCCCGGCCTACACCAGCGTGTGGATCTGCCCGCTGCCCAACGGCCACCTGCAGGCCACGGGCCTGGACGCACGCGGCCGGCTGCAGTACCGCTACCACCCGGAGTGGCGGCTGCAGCGCGACGAGCACAAGTTCGACCGCATGCAGGCCTTTGGCCGCGCGCTGCCGCGCATCCGTGCGCGCGTGGCGCGCGACCTGAAGGAAGGCGCGCGCAGCAAGGCCCTCTCGCGCACCCTGGTGCTGGCCACGCTGGTGCGCCTGCTGGACACCACCTTCGTGCGCGTGGGCAACGAGGAATACGCCAGCAGCAACAACTCCTTCGGCCTGACCACGCTGCGCACACGGCATGCCAGGCTGCACGGCAGCAGGCTCACCCTGAGCTTCAGGGGCAAGAGCGGCGTACCCCAGCAGGCCGCACTGGACGACCCGCGCGTGGCCCGCGTGGTGCGCCGCTGCCAGCAGTTGCCCGGGCAGGAGCTGTTCCAGTACGAAGGCGATGATGGCCTGCCCCATGCAGTGGGCTCGGGCGACGTGAACGACTACCTGGCCGAGATCACCGGGGCCGACCAGGCCGGCGCCGATGCCATGCGCTTCACCGCCAAGGACTTCCGCACCTGGCACGGCACGGTGCAGGCGCTGGAGCTCACGCGCCTGGCCTGTACCGGCCAGGCCGGCGAACCCGCCTACAGCGCCAAGCACGTCCTGGCCGAGGTGGCGCGCCAGCTCGGCAACACGCCGGCGGTGTGCAAGAAGTCGTACGTGCACCCGGCGGTGCTGGAGCTGGGCTCGCGCCTGGTGTCCGACGCGGGGGCAAGCATGCAGTCAGTGTGGGAGCGCATCGGCGGCGCGGCATCGCCCCGCGGCCTGAGCGCGGCGGAGCGGCGGCTGCTGGCCTTTCTGCACAAGCCGCGCGGCAAGGCAGGCTGAGAGGCCCCCATTCAATCGTGTCGCCAAGGTGCCGCAGCGGGCACCGGTGCCCGGGAGGCGCCGCTAAAATTGCTGCAGCGCGGCAAACCCGGTGTCCTGACGCCGCCCCTGCCCTCCCCACCGACATCGCCCCCACGAGCAGCCCCATCACCATGCTGGAATCCCTGAGCAACGGCGCGGACCGCAACGCCCAGCAGCGCCCCTTCCTGAGCCTGGAGGAGCGCGACGCCATCAACCGCGGTCGCTGGTTCGCGGCGCTCACGCCCTCGCTGCGGCACGACATCCTGCGCCTGGGCCGCGTCACGCGCTACACCCACGGCAAGATGATCGTCGAGCAGGGCAAGCTTGCAACCGACTGGTTCACCTGCGCCAGCGGCGCCATCCGCTTTCGGCGCACCACGCCCTCGGGTAAGCAGGTCACGCTGGCCTATGTGGAGCCGGGCATCTGGGTCGGCGAGGCCGAGGTGCTGCACCAGGGCGCCAACACCTACGACGCCCACGCCCACGGCCCCACCACAGTGCTCAGCGTGGCCGAGGCGGTGTTCCGCCAGCTGCTGCGCGAGCACCCCTCGTTCGGCGAGGCGCTGCTCACCTTGCAGGCGCGGCGCATGCGCTACCTGTACTGGATGATGGAAGACATGGCCACCCTGCCCCTGCGCGCACGGCTGGCCAAGCAACTCCTGCACATGCTGCGCCGCTTCGGCGAGCGCGCAGCCGTGCCCGGCACGCGCGGCGCCATCGGCCTGTCGCTGGTGCAGGACGAGCTGGCCCAGCTCTTGGGCGGCTCGCGCCAGCGCATCAACATGGAGCTCAAGTGGATGGAGCGCGAGGGCATCATCGGCATCCACCAGCGCGACATCGTGGTGCACAACCTCGCGCAGCTCGAAGCGCTGGCGCAGCAGGAGTCGCTGCCTGCGGGCTGAGGCCTCTGAGGCGCCGACCTACTGGAAGATCACCAGGCCCTGGTCGGCGATCACCACCGGGTAGTCACCCACCGGCAGGTTCTTCACCTGCACGCTGTTCGCGCCCGCGTTGTTGTTCACCACGGTGCTGGTGTCCGTGAGCTCGTAGACACTGCCATCGAGCAGGTCCGCAAACCGCGGCCGCAGCGTGCTGCTCTGCGCATAGCGGGGAAAGTGGAAACCCGTGCAGCTGATGGTGATCGGCGCCGTGCCCGCGGTTGCGGTTGGCAGCTCGGTGGTCTTCTTCCACACCACCAGCATGTTGCGCACCACGCCCGCATCGTTGCGCGAGTACGCATGCACCGTGTGGCCATAAGGTGCCGTGCAGCCGTGGTTGGTGATGCGCTGCAAGCGGTTGTCGAAGATCGCCGTCACGTTCTGGTAGGAGCCATAGGCGATCTTGCGGCCCTGCACGGTCTGGTCGCCGTTCTTGGGGCCCGATGCCGGATTGGGGTTGTACTGCCAGGTGCCCGTGCGCAGCAGCCCCTTGGTGTTCTTGGTCGAGTCGTAGTGCAGGTCGACGATGGTGAAGATGTTGGTCTCGATGCCGCGCGAGAAGTCACCCAGCATGCGGCGCAGCATGTACTTGGCCTGGTTCACCTCATCGAAAGCAGCGCCGCCGCACAGCGCAAAGTACAGGCATGCGGTCGATGGCGCACCGTTTTCACCCTGGCGCAGCTTGAAGCCGCGGCCCTCCACCAGCGTGCGCAGCGCATCGAACTTGGTGAGCTGGGACGGATAGGAGTCGTAATCCGGCAAGCCCCAATAGGGATGGAAGGCCACCGAGACATCGGCATTGGGCACGGTCGCGCCCTTGTTGTCGGCAAAGTAGTTCACCACCGATTGGGCGTAGAGGTAACCGTCGGACGTGGCCCCGCCCAGCACGCCGGTGGTGAACGAGCCGATGGTGATCTTCGCACCCGGCTGGATGCTCTTGATCAGTTGCGCGGTCTGCACCGCCAATTGGGCGTAGTCGGCCGCTGGCACATGGCCGTCGGGCTCGTTCCAGATCTCCCAGTCGCTGACCTTGACCGTGGGTTGGTTGTAGCGCGTGACGATGGCACGCACGAAGTCCAGCCACTTCTGCCGCCCGGTGCCCGTGGGCAGTGCACCGCCGAGCCCCTTGGTGCCGCAGTTGGTGCAACCCGCCTGCTCGTTGCCATAGCCCAGGAAGACGAAGGGCTTTACGCCCTGCGCACGCACGCCGTTGACGATGGCGTCGAGCTTGGTGAAGTCGTAGGTGGCGGGGCTGGTGATCACCGGCTCGATGAAGTGCCAGCCGGACTGGATGCGCACCTTGGAGGCGCCCAGAGGGCCCAGGTAGTCCTTCCAGTTGTCAAAGGTGCTGAAACCCCGGTCGGTGGTTTCTCCGCCAATACCGAAGGGGCTGGTGATGCCCGCGGCCACCATGTCCGCCGTGCTGCGCGGCTTGATTTCGCCGATGAGGCCGAAGCCGGGCCCCGGCTGGGCAACGGCGGTGGTGGCGCAGGCAGCGACGGCGAGCGCCTGTGCGAAGGCTTTCAAGTTCCAAGTCATTGTTGTCTCCTTTTTGTTCATCTGTCTTGTGTCGGCCCGCACGGGTGCGCAGCCATGGGTTGTTGTGGGATGTGTTCAGGGGTAGGGTGAAGCTCCTTTCAAGTGGGAAGCCCAGCAAGCAGCCACGCAGGCGCGCTCTGGTAGACCACGGGCCGCAAGAAGCGCTCGCAGGCGTGCAGCCCCACCGAGGTAGACGCCGGTTGCGTGGACGAAGGCCAGGGACCGCCATGCTGCTGGGCGCGCGTGACCGCAACGCCGGTGGGAACTCCAGCGAACAGCACGCGCCCGGCGCGGGCGGTCGCGGCAGCGACGAGTTGGCGGGCCAGCGGTGAATCCCCTTCGGCCCCCCAGAGCGTGGCGACCAGCGCACCGGCCATGGATTCGAGCACCGGCACCAACGCGCTGTCGTCGTTGCACACCACGATGAGCACCGCAGGCCCGAAGACCTCGTGGCGCAGATCTCCCTGGGCCACGAAGTCATCGGCTTTCACGGTGGCGAGCAACGCGCCCATCCGCTCGGGCGCGGGTTCGACAAGCACATTCACGCCTGCCGCGCTGCGCAGCGCCTGCACCGCAGACAGGTAGGCCTTTGCAATGGCGGGGGTGAGCATCGGATGCATGGGCGCTGCCGCCAGTTGCCGCGCGAGCTCGGCGATGAAATGGCGGGACGCATCGCTGTCGACCAAAACGACCACGCCGGGACGCGTGCAGAACTGCCCCATACCCAGCGCCACGGAGGCCGCCAACTGGGCTGCCAGGACTTCTGACGGCTGGGCCGAAAAGGCAGTCGGCAGCACCACCAGTGGATTGACCGAACCGAGCTCGCCGAAGAAGGGAATGGGCACGGCCCGCTGCGCCGCCAGGCCCTGCAAGGCCAAGCCGCCGCGCGTTGAGCCCGTGAACGCCACCGCCTGGATGGCGGGGTGCTGCACCAACGCCACGCCGTGTTCCACCGAAGCACCATCCACCAGCCCCACCAGGCCGCTGGGCAGTTGTTGCTCGTGCAGCACCTGCTGCACAAGGTGGAACACGGCGCGCGACAGCCGCAGGTGCGCCGGGTGCGCGCGGACCACGACCGGGCAGCCGGCTGCCAGGGCCGAAGCGGTATCGCCCCCGAGCACCGAAAACGCGAACGGAAAATTGCTGGCCGCGAACATGGCCACCGGACCCAGAGGCACCAGGACACGCGCCATCTGCGGCCTGCCGCTGGGCGGTGGGCCATCGACCGCGCCGTCCTGCTCCACCGCGTGCAGGCGGCCCGCCAGCACGAAGTCCGCGAAGGCGCGCAGTTGAAAGCAGGTGCGGTCCAGTTCCCCGTGCAGCCGCACGAGGCCCAGATGGGTCTCCTCATGGGCCAGGGCCACCAGGGGGTCGCGGTGCTGCTCGAGTTCCAGGGCCAGCGCCTGCAGGAGCCGGGCCCGGGTTGGCGGTGTGCTGACCGCCCAGAAGGGGGCCGCATGCGCCGCATCGGCGGCAGGGTCGAACGAAGAAAGCGGTGTGCAAGTCATGGGTTGGAGGGGTTCAATGCAGCGGCCAGCCGTCACCGCCACCAGCGAAGGCGAGCGGCGCAGGGCGAAGCACCGGCCGCGGGACAAGGCCCGCATGCCGGGTGCAAGGCCTCTGGAGATCAGAAGTTGTGCTTGAGGCTCAGGTCGAACAGCGTGGTGCGCGTGAGCCTGTCCTGCTTGGCGCTGCCGACGTTGGCCAGGATCGAGGTGCGCTTGCTCAGGAAGTGCTCGTAACCCACCGACAGCTTGGTGTTCGTGTTGTCCACGCCATCGGGGTTCAGGCGCGAGACGGCCAGCTTCACCAGGTGGGTGGACACCGGCACCCGTGCCGTCAGCGAGACATTGCTGCTGTTCACGTTGTTGACCTTGGAGCGCGCATACAGCAGGGCCGGGCGCACGATGCCGAAGTCGTAGGACGCGGCGGCCATCCACACCTTCTGCTGGGAGGTCGTGCTGTCGAAGGCCGTGCCCACATACAGCGGGCCCGAGGTGTATTCGACATTGGCGCCTGCGGTGTTGGAGCGCGTGCCCTCGCCCGCACTCCACGCCACGTTGGTCGAGAAGCCGCCCCAGGTGGCGCTGCGCAGGCCGATGGTGTTGTCGCTGCGGATGCCGCTCACGGGCACGCCGTAGTTGGCCAGCAAGTGCCGCGGCCCCGGCGTGGCCACCGTGTCGAAGCCCCAGGGGTCGGCCTTGAGCGCCACCCAGAAGGCGGGGATGTACTCGCGCCCCGCATACACCGTACCCCAGGCCTTCGGCGCGCCCACGTACACATAGGAGCGCGCCTCCCAGAAGGGGTTGTGGGCCAGGCCCGTGTCGGCATCGAAACGGTGCTCCATCTGGAAGCCGGCCTGCAGGCCGCCACCCAGGTCTTCCACGCCGCGAAAGCCGATGCGCCCGGCCGAGCCCTGGCGCACCTGCCACATGTTGGCGGCTGGGCCGGCGGGGCTGATGCCGCCGTTGGTGGGGGTGGTTCCGCCGTTCTGGTGGAACACACCCAGGTCCACGCGGCCATAGATGGTCACGGACGACTGGGCCAGGGCGGGCAGGCAGGCCAGGGCCGCACAGGCCAGCACGCCATGGCGGACAACGGTGGTTTTCTTCATGTCTCAAGTCTCCTCGGGTTGTGAACGGGGCTGCATGCCCAATGTTCTGAATTGTAGATTTTAGATTTTATAAAATCTGAAATGGAGTATATACTGGCAACATGGACGCACTCAACACCCCCACCTACATTCGTTTGCGCGATCAGTTGCGCAACGACATCGTCGAAGGCGTATGGACGCTTGGCGCCCACATCACCTTGACGGAGCTGGCCAAGCACTACCAGGTGAGCCAGAACCCGGTGCGCGAAGCGCTGCTGCAACTGCAGGGCGAGGGCGTGGTGGCCATGCGCATGAACCGCGGCGCCGTCATTCCCACGGTGGACGCGCTCTACATCAACCAGCTCTACAAGATCCGCGGAGCGATCCAGGCCATGCTGGCCGCCGACGCAGCTGCAGCAGCCAAGCCGGCCGACATCGAGCGGCTGGTGGAACTGGAAGAAACGCGCCAGGGCGCGGCCGAGCGTTCGGACATCGCCGCCTGCGTGATCGCCAACCGCGATTTCCACCGCTACATGGACGGCATCTCGGGCAACCGCATGGCGGTGGAGATGCTGGAAGGCCGCTCAGCGCTGGTCGACGCCGTACGGCGCAGCAAGGGCTACGGCAACGAGCGCCTGGAGATGGTCACGGTGCAGCATGGCCAGATGATCGCGGCCCTGCGCGCCAACGATGGCAAGCGTGCGGCGGCCATCGCCCTGGAGCACGCAGAGATGTCCCGCCTGGATTTGCTTGCCATGCTGCCCAGCCCGTAGTCCACCCATTTTTCACTGACGGCAATCTGCACTCCCCGCCACGCGGGGAGCGGGGTTGCCTGCGCCCAAAAAACCTCAAGGAGACAACACCATGCAAACCCGATATCCCCGCCGCCTGGCACTGGCCACCCTGGCTGCACTGAGCGCGCTGGCAGCCGCCGGCCCTGCCCATGCGCAGAAATTTCCCGACAAGCCGATCACGCTGTACATCGGCTTTGCGCCGGGCGGCAGCGCCGACACGGTGGCGCGGGCCCTGGCCGAAGAGATGGGCAAGAACCTGGGCCAGCGCGTCATCGTGGACAACAAGGGCGGCGCCTCGGGCAACATCGCCACGCAAACGCTGCTCAACAGCCCGGCGGACGGCTACTCGCTGGTCTTCGCCGCCATCCACTTCGCCACCAACCCCTGGATCGGCGGCGTGAAGTACGACCCGGCGAAAGACTTGCAGATGGTTTCGCAGATCACCAGCGTGCCGGTGCTGATGGTCGCCTCGACCGAAAGCGGCATCAAGACGCCGGCTGATGCCGTGGCCCTTGCCAAGAAGACCCCAGGCGGCGCCAAGGCCGCATCGGGCGGAGTGGCCACCTCCTCGCACCTGGCCATGGAACTGTTCAAGCGCGAGATGAAGATCGACATGCTGCACATCCCCTACAAAGGGGGCGCCCCTGCCAACCAGGACCTGATGGCCGGCCAGGTGGACCTGATGTTCGACCTCATGTCCGGCTCGCTCAAGGCCACCCTCGACTCCGGCCGCGCCACGCCCGTCGCGGTGATGCAGGCCAGCCGCATTGCGGCCCTGCCCAACGTGCCGAGCGCCGAGGAGCTGAAGCTGCCGCGCGGCACCCACATCCGCAGCTGGCAGGGCATCGCCGTCAAGGGCGGCACGCCCGCACCCGTGGTCAAGCGCCTGCATGAAGCGGTGGTCGCCGCCGCGACCAGCGAAGGCTTTCGCGCCCGCGTGGCACAGCTCGGCTCCGAGGTGGTGACCAGCGGCAAGCCCGAGGATTTCCAGGCCTTCTATATGCGCGAGCTGGCCCGCTGGCAATCCGTCGTCAAGGACGCAGGCATCAAGCCTGAGTGAGACCAAAGGAAACCCATGAAGATCAAGGAAATACGCTGCCACCTCATGCAGGCGGGTGCCCCGCCGCAGACGGGATGGACGGGCACCGGCAAGTCGGTGCTCGCGACCTCGCGCAACTGGCTGTTCGTGACCGTGCTGACCGACAACGGCCTGGTGGGCACGGGCGAAGGCTCGGGCTGGCCCAGGGCCGTGGCAGAGGCCGTGCAGGACCTGGCGCATGTACTGGTCGGTGAAGATGCCCGCGGCATCGAACGGCTGTGGCAGCGCATGCGCGTGGCCTGCATGGGCCATGGCCAGACCGGGGTGGTGGGCATGGGCGCCATCAACGCCATCGACATGGCACTGTGGGACATCAAGGCCCAGGCGCTCGGTGTGCCGCTGTACGAACTGCTGGGCGGTGCCACGCGCATCCAGGTGCCGTTCTACGTGCATGCCGCGACGCCCGAGGCGGCAATAGCAGCCGTGGCAGCGGGCGCAACGGGCATCAAGGTGGGTGGCATCGCCCAGGTGGTGGAGCGCGCCCACGCCGTGCGGGCCGCCATCGGGCCCGAGGTCGACCTGATGTGCGACCTGCACGGGCCGCCCTGGCTGGCGCCGGCGGATGCCGTGGCCATCGGCCGGGAGCTCGAGCCTCTGCACCTGCTCTTTCTGGAGGAGCCGGTGGCCCCCGACGACATACGCGGCTGGCGGCTGGTGCGCGACAAGGTGGCGCTGCCGCTGGCGGGGGGCGAACGCCTGGCCACGCTGCAGGACATGAAGCCCTTTTTGACCGAGGGCCTGCTCGACGTGGTGCAGCCCGATGGCGGCCGCTTTGGCGGCATCACGCAGATGAAAAAGCTCGCCGGCATGGCCGAGGCGTTTTCGGTGACCGTGGCGCCCCACTCCGGCTCGCTCGGGCCGGTCGCAGAGGTAGCCATGGTGCACCTGCTCAGCGCGATCCCCAATGCGCTGATTCTGGAGCGGATGGCACCCGACTGGGAGGGGCGCGCGCAGGTCATGGACAGCGGCCTCCTGGTGGAGCGCGGCTTCCTGCAGGCTGGCACCGAACCAGGCCTGGATGTGCGGCTGCGCGAGGACTTCATTGCAGCGCATCCGAGTCAGCGCAACGTCGGCCTGGCCACGGGCGGCTGGAATGCCGGCACCGACCACGAATCTGTTTACATGCAAGCGCGCCGCCCCCGGGCACGCATCGGACGAGACGACAAACCATGACCACCCTCCTCCTTCCCAACACCCTGCCCCGCCTGGGGCTCGTATCCACCGCCACCCTGACCACGGTGCTGTTCAAGCGCGGCCTGCGCAACGTCTTCCTGCAGGAGGTGCGGCCCGTGAACCCGGCCACGGCGCGCATGGTAGGTCTGGCCTTCACGCTGCGCTACATTCCCGCGCGCGAGGACCTCGACGGCCTCGATGCCTTCGACGACGCAGCCCATCCCCAGCGCGTGGCGGTGGAAAGCTGCCCGCCGGGCCATGTGCTGGTGATGGACAGCCGGGGCGATGCCACGGCCGCCTCGTCGGGCAACATTCTCATCACCCGCCTGATGCGCCGTGGCGTGGCCGGTGTGGTGACCGATGGCGGTTTCCGCGACTCGCCGGAAATCGCCGCCATGCCGTTCCCGGCCTTCCACCAGCGCCCCTCGGCACCCACCAACCTGATCCGCCACCACGCCATCGACATCGGCCTGCCCATCGCTTGCGGCGGCGTGTCGGTGTACCCGGGCGACGTGCTGGTGGGCGATGCCGAGGGCGTGGTGTGCGTCCCCCGCCACATCGCGGACGCCGTGGCGCGCGAAGCCTATGTGCAGACCATCTACGAGACCTGGGTGGAAGAGCGCATCGGTGCCGGCGACGCCCTGATCGGGACCTACCCGCTGACAGACCCCGCACGCCGCCAAGCCTACGAAGAATGGAAAGCCAAGCACGCCGACCGCTGGCCTTTGGCCCATGACTGAAACCGCCCTGCGCACCATCGCCTTGACCGGGGCGGCCGGCCGCATTGGCCGCACCCTGCGACCGCACCTGCTGCCCCTGTGCAGCGAACTGCGCCTGCTGGACGTTGCCGCGGTGCAGTCTGAGGACTCGCGCGAGACTGCGCTGCAGCTGGACCTGGCGGACCGCGAGGCCCTGCAACACGCCCTGCAGGGCTGCGAGGCCGTCGTGCACTTCGCGGGATACCCGCGCGAGGCCGGATGGGACACACTGCTGGCGGCCAACGTCGTAGGCGTCGTCAACCTGTGGGAGGCGGCCCACGCAGCCGGCGTGCAGCGCATCGTCTACGCCAGCTCCAACCACGCGGTGGGCCTGTACCCGCGCAGCCAGAAGATCGACGGCGCAGCCCCACCGTTGCCCGACAGCCGCTACGGCGTGAGCAAGGTTTTCATGGAGGCGCTGGCCGCCATGTATGCCATCAAGCACGGCGTACGCGGCTTCGGCCTGCGCATCGGCCACTGCAGCGCTGCGCCCGCCGACGCGCGGGCCCTGAGCCACTGGATCCACCCGGAAGACCTGGCCCAGCTGGTGGCGGTGGGCCTCACGGCCGACTACGTGCACGAGATCGTCTACGGCGCCTCGGCCAACAGCCGTTCGTGGTGGGCCGACGAGCGGGCCCGGACGCTGGGCTACCGCCCCGTCCATTCCGCCGATCCGCACACCGCCGCGCTCGAAGCGGTGCAGTCCGGCGATCCTGTCGCCGAACACTTCCAGGGCGGCAGCTTTGCTGCGGCAGGTTTCGACAATGCACGCACCCCAGTCCTCTGAGTCCGTCGCCCCCAGCGTGCAGCAGCACCCCGGCATCGGCACCATTGAGGTCTGGCCCGTAGGCAACCGCGTGGGCGAGTCGCCGGCATGGCACGCCGGCGAGCAGGCGCTGTACTGGATCGACGTGCGCGGCCAGCAGGTGCTGCGGCTCGAACCAGCGCGCCAGCGGCTCACGCGCTGGCAGCTGCCGGAGGTGGTGGGCGCGCTGGCGCTGTGGGATGGCGGCACTGTGCGCCTGGCCTTGCAGCAGCGCATAGGGGACCTGGACCTGCAGACGGACCTGCTCCGCTCGGTGTGCTCGCTGGCGCCGCACGAGCCGCCAGGCAACCGGCTCAACGATGGCAAGCGTTCACCCAGTGGGCGCTGGTTCGTCGTGGGCTCCATGGACGACCGGGCGGACAAGCAGGCCAGCGGCGGCCTGTACTGCGTGGGGGACGGCGGCGCCGTGCGTCGGCTCCATGCAGGCCTGGTGGTGGCAAACGGCATCGCCTGGAGCCCCGATGCCTGCACGCTGTACTTCTCAGACAGCTTTCGCGGCCAGGTCTGGCATGCGGCGTGGAACGAGGCTGAAGGCACGATGGGCAAGCCCCGCCCCTTTGCGGACCTGGGCGAAGCCGAAGGCCGACCCGATGGCGCGCAAGTCGATGCCACCGGACGCTACTGGTCTGCCGGTGTGTCGGCGGGCGCCCTCAACATCCTGGCGCCCGATGGCACCAGGCAGGCCCGCATTGCACTACCCTGCCGCGCACCCACCATGTGCGCCTTCGGCGCGGCAAACGATCTGTGGGTCACGAGCCTGGTGCGGCCGGGCTGGGAACCCACGGCGCACGACGGCGCGGTGCTCAGGCTGCAGATTCCCCGCTAAACCGAGCGAGCGCGCTCGGCGACACCCCCAGCACCCGCCGCATGCTGCGCGCCATGTGGCTCTGGTGCGCAAAACCCGCCGCCAGCGCCACCTCGCTGGCCGGCAGCCGCCCCTGGCGCAGCAGCGCGCGGGCGCGCTCCACCCGGCGCTGCACCACGTACGCGTGCACGGGCACACCCAGGGAGCGCTTGAACAGTGTCTTGAAGTGCGACACGCTGCTGTGCGCCACGCCGGCCAGCACCGGCAGCGACAGGTCTTCGTCGAGGTGCACTTCTATGTAGTCCACCACCCGGCGCAACTGCGCCGCAGACAGGCTGGGCGGCGCCTTCCTGGCCAGCGTGTAGCGGCCCAGCAGGTGCACCGCCAGGGCCGTGCCCAGGCTCTCGGCATACAGGCGGCCGTTGGGGGATCCCGCCTGGTACTCGGCCTCCAGCGCCCAGGCGATGTGCGCCAGGTGCGCGTCCTGGAACTGGTGGCGTGGCGCCAGGGCGGCGCGGCCGGCCGGCAGGCCGACCTCCTGCGCCGTGCGCTCAAGCAGCGCCGGAGAAAAGCGCAGCACCACCGAGCGGCCCGGCCCGTCTTCATGCCAGATGTCGGACTGCCCGGCGGCGACGATGTCCACGTCGCCGCGCGTGTAGACAAAGCGCTGTGCGCCGCACTGGCCCTGCACCGGCTCGCCCGAGTGCACGCGCACGCGCAAATCTGCCATCGGCCTGAGCTCGACCACGCCGCCCGGCGTTTCCACCAGGTCCACCTGCAGGCCGGCGCGGCCGGGTACCACTGCCCATGCTGATTCGTCCATCCGTGCTCTCCAAACAGCCGTTCGTGCGCGACCGGCCAAGCGTTCCTGCGGATTATTGGGTTGCCGCCGCGAAAGCACTTTGCGCCCGCGGTTTGGCGCTACTGAACGAAAGGGATTGGCATGAAAACGACCGTGATCGGAATGGGAACCATGGGCAAGAAGCTGGCCGCGCTGCTGCTGCAGGCAGACCACCGGGTCAGCGTATGGAACCGCTCGCCGGCCCACGCCGCCGAGGTGGTGGGCCTGGGGGCCACCCTGCACCAGGACGTGGCCCAGGCGATCGCCGCCAGCGAGGTGATCGTGGTCTGCGTGAAGGACTACGAAGCCGCCAACGCCATCCTGCTGTCGCCCGGCGTGGGCGCGGCGCTCCAGGGCCGCACGGTGGTCCACCTGACCACCGGCAGCCCCCAGGAGGCGCTGGACATGGACGCCTGGGTGCGCAGCCACGGCGGCCTTTACCTGGACGGCGCCATCCAGGCCGCACCGGAGCAGATGGGCCTGCCGACGACGCCAGTGTTCGTCTCGGGCGCGCAGCAGGCCTTCGACAGCGCGCTGGCTGTGCTGCAGGTGTTCGGCGGCGGCGTCACGTTCCTGGGCGAGCGCCCATCGCTCGCCTCGGCGATGGATTTCGCCACGCTGTCGTATGTCTACGGCGCAACCATCG
This sequence comes from Acidovorax sp., assembly GCF_034519795.1. Taxonomy (GTDB): domain Bacteria; phylum Pseudomonadota; class Gammaproteobacteria; order Burkholderiales; family Burkholderiaceae_C; genus Acidovorax. The sequence continues at coordinate 328,899 of NZ_JAXHOB010000009.1, read as the reverse complement.
GGTTCTTCCACGGCGCGCGCATCGCCGAGACAGAGGGCCTCGACGTCGAGCGCTACGGCGTGCTGGTGAACCAGATCGCGCCCTCGTTCGGCGCCTTCCTGCAGCACGAGGGCCAGGTGATCCACAGCGGCGACTTCGCCATCACGCAAAGCCCGCTGCGCATCTCCATCGACGCCACGCGCCGCATCGCACAGCACGCGCGCGATGCCGGCATCCACGCCGCCGTGCCGGAGCTGGCGGAAACGCTGTTCCGCCAGGCCGAGGAAGCGGGCTACGCCGACGAAGAAGCGGCCGCCGTGGTCAAGGTGATGCGCGCCAACAAATGACCACGCTCAACGCCCCACCATGTTGCCCGGCACCACCCACTGGTCGAACTGCTCACCCGTGACATGGCCCGAGGCCACGGCCGCTTCGCGCAGGCTGGTGCCTTCCTTGTGCGCCTTCTTGGCGATGAAAGCCGCCTTGTCGTAGCCGATGTGGGTGTTGAGCGCCGTCACCAGCATCAGCGAGCGGTCCACCAGCTCGGTGATGCGCTCGCGGTTGGGCTCGATGCCCACGGCGCACTGGTCGTTGAAGCTGACCATGCCGTCGGCCAGCAGGCGCACGCTCTGCAGGAAGTTGTGCGCCACCATGGGGCGGAACACGTTGAGCTCGAAGTTGCCCGAGGCGCCGCCGAAGTTGATGGCCACGTCGTTGCCGAACACCTGGGCGGCCAGCATGGTCACGGCCTCGCTCTGCGTGGGGTTGACCTTGCCGGGCATGATGGACGAGCCGGGCTCGTTCTCGGGGATGCTGAGCTCGCCGATGCCGCTGCGCGGGCCACTGGCCAGCCAGCGCACATCGTTGGCGATCTTCATCATGCTGGCGGCCAGGGTCTTCAAGGCACCGTGGGCATGCACCAGGCCATCGACCGAGGCCAGGGCCTCGAACTTGTTGGGCGCAGTGACGAAGGGCAGGCCCGTGAGGCGCGCCAGCTCGGCGGCCGACTGCTCGGCATAGCCCTTGGGGGCGTTCAGGCCCGTGCCCACGGCGGTGCCGCCCAGGGCCAGCTCGTACAGGTGGGGCAGCGCAGCGCGCACATGGCGCTCGCCATGGTCGAGCTGGGCCACGTAGCCCGAGAACTCCTGGCCCAGCGTGAGCGGGGTGGCGTCCTGCAAATGGGTGCGGCCGATCTTGACGATGCCGTCGAAATCCTGGGCCTTTTGCGCCAGCGTGGCTCGCAACTTGCCGATGGCGGGCAGGAGCTTGTGCGTGAGCGCTTCCACCGCAGCCACGTGCATGGCGGTGGGGAAGACGTCGTTGCTCGACTGGCTGCGGTTCACGTCGTCGTTGGGGTGCACCAGGCGGCCCTCGCCGCGCTCGCCGCCCAAAATCTCGCTGGCGCGGTTGGCCAGCACCTCGTTGACGTTCATGTTGGTCTGCGTGCCCGATCCCGTCTGCCACACCACCAGCGGGAACTCGCCCGGGTGCTTGCCCGCGATCACTTCATCGGCGGCGGCGACGATGGCCTCGGTCTTCTTCGCATCCTGCAGGCCCAGGGCCTGGTTGACCACGGCCGATGCGCGCTTGACCTGGGCCAGCGCCTTGATGATCTCGCGCGGCTGCTGCTCGCCCGAGATGTCGAAGTTCTGCAGCGAGCGCTGCGTCTGCGCGCCCCACAGCTTGTCGGCCGGCACCTCGATGGGGCCAAAGGTGTCGCGTTCGGTACGGGAGGTCATGGAAAACGGTACTCCAGGGTAAACAACGGTCTGCACGGCCCGGTGCGGCAGCGGCGGGCCGAAAAAAGGGCGGCCAGGGGGAACCCGGCGCGCTCGGGAGCATAAGTCAAAACAGAACAATTCTCATTTACCATCCCAGAGACATGACCCAGGTCAGGGAAATCGAACCGCCTGATGGCACGCGCACCCTCATTGGATTGTGCCGCCACTCCCACCCCGTGGCACATGGCCTGAAAGCCCGCGCTGCTGTGACAGCCTAGTGTCCCGAGTTGGAAGTTCGTTGAAAAAAGCAATCTGCCGAAATCGCTGCCAGGCTAGGCGCAAAGCACAGCCATGCTGGGAGCATGGCGAGCATTTGCAACGACGCATGGCGGGGATTGTCGGTAGATTGATTCAACTAATTTCTAACTCGGGACACTAGAGCCCACACCTCAACAATTTTCGCTACAAATTGGTACACTTTGCCCAGAAAGAACCTGTTCACGGTCTTTTTCGGTACCGTTCTGGGCGCACCGAGCCCCCATGGACCCCAGGCAGCGGCGCTGCAGATGCCCCCAACCGGCAGCTGGAGCAGCCCCGCCGCCCCTCCCCTTCTTGCGCTGGGCATGCATGCCCTGGTTGGCCCCTGGGGCCTGCAACCGGGCGTGGCTGCGGCCTGCGCGCGCCGCTGAGAATGACCGTGAACAGGCTCCGCCCCCCCGCACAGGCACGCCCTCTTGACGGCGCGCCGGTGCTGGCGCAACCTGCCTATCCACAACCGCCTTTTTCTCCTGCTCCATTCCATGAACACGTTCATGCCTTTCAGCTACAACCTGTTCGTGGTGGCAGCGTCCTTTGCCATTGCCATGCTGGCCTCCTACGTCACGCTGGACCTGGCGCGGCGGGTGCGCACGGCACAGCGCCGCGTGGGCCTGGCCTGGTGGGCCGCAGGCTCCATCGTCATGGGCACCGGCATCTGGTCCATGCACTTCCTGGGCATGCAGGCCTTCAAGCTGCCCATCGAGATCGGTTTCTCCGGCGGCGCCACCCTGCTGTCCTGGCTGGCGGCCGTGGCGGCGTCGGGCGTGGCGCTGGAGCTGGCCAGCCGCGAGCACTTCGGCAACACGCAGCTCGCACTGGGGGCCCTGGTGATGGGCGCCGGCATCAGCGGCATGCACTACATCGGCATGGCGGCCATGGACATGAACCCCGGCATCGTCTGGGACTACCGGGTGGTCGTCCTGTCGGTGCTGATCGCGGTGCTGGCCTCGGCCTCGGCGCTGCTCATCTTCAAGCTGCTGCGCCGCGTGCGGCCCAGCCAGCGCGTGGGCTACCAGTTGGCCGCGTCGTTCGTGATGGCGGTGGCCATCTGCGGCATGCACTACACCGGCATGGCGGCCGCCCGCTTTGCCGTGGGCGCCGTGTGCCTGAGCGCCGGCGAGCTCGGCGGCCCGGGCATGACGGCGATGGTGCTCATCGCCACCGGCATGCTGCTGGTGAGCACGCTGTTCACCTCCATCCTGGATGCGCGGCTGCAGAGCACGGCACAACAGCTCACCCAGTCGCTGAGGGAGAGCAATGCGCGTCTGCAGGCCGCCAACGACGAACTGCAAAAGCGCGCCTTTGCAGACGCCCTCACCGGTCTGCCCAACCGCCTGCTGTTCGAGGACCGGCTCATCCATGCCCTGCTTCGCCTGGATCGCACCAACCACCTGCGCGTGGAAGACCGGCTGGCCGTGCTGTTCGTGGACCTCGATGGCTTCAAGCCCATCAACGACTCCTTCGGCCATGCGGCGGGCGACGTGATCCTGCGCAGCGCGGCGGACCGCCTGCGCCAGGAGGCGCGCGAGAGCGACACGGTGGCCCGGGTGGGTGGAGACGAGTTCCTGATCCTGCTGGAAGACGTGACCGACGTGGCCGCCTGCGTCAGCATGGCCAACCGGGTGCTGGAGTCGCTGTCGCGGCCCTTCGAGGTGTCGGGCAAAAAGGTGCAGATCGCTTGCTCCATCGGCATCGTCGTGCACCCCGACCATGGCGACCGCACCAAGCTGGTGGCCAACGCCGATGCCGCCATGTACGCCGCCAAGCGCGCAGGCGGTGGCTGCTACGCATTGTTCGAGCCCCACATGGGCTCGGACGCTTCGGAACAACTGGAGCTGCTCAACGACCTGCGCCAGGCGCTGGACCGGGGCGAGCTGGCCCTGCACTACCAACCCAAGATCGATGGCACGCGCGGCCAGATCAGCGGCGTGGAGGCCCTGCTGCGCTGGAGCCACCCCAAGCACGGCATGGTGCCCCCCATGGTGTTCATCACCCTGGCCGAGCGCTTTGGCCTGATCGGGCGCCTGGGCGCCTGGGTCATCAACGAGGCCTGCCGCCAGACGGCCGAGTGGGCCCGCAGCGGCATGCGCATGCGCGTGGCCATCAACCTGTCGGTGCACCAGCTGCGCGAAAGCGGCCTGGCCGAGCGCATCGGGCAGGCGCTGCAGTTCCACGGGCTGGATGCCTCGCAACTGCTGTGCGAGATCACCGAATCGGTGGCCATGGAGGACATCAAGGCCACGCAGCGCACCTTTGAAGGGCTGGCGCGCATTGGCGTGTTTTTGTCCATCGATGATTTCGGCACCGGCTACTCCAGCCTCAACTACCTGCGCCAGTTGCCCGCGCAGCAGCTCAAGATCGACCGCAGCTTCGTCAACGACCTGGAAGACAGCGAGGACGCCCGCGCCGTGGTCAGCGCCGTGGTGAGCCTGGCGCACGCGCTGGGCCTGCGCGTGGTGGCCGAAGGCGTGGAAACCATGGGCCAACGCGACATCCTGCTGGCCATGGACTGCGACGAACTGCAGGGCTTCTTCTTTGCCCGCCCCATGCCGGCGGATTCGCTGTTCGCCTGGTCGCAGGGCGAAAAACCGGTGGGCGCCGTGGACTTCACGCCCTCCGTCATCGGAAGTTTGTAAGAGCGCGGCCGCCACCAAAGCTCCGCGCAGCGGATCGGTCCCCGTGACCATCGGTAGCAATCGTCGGCATGTTCTTACACCGCGCAGCGCAGGGCGCGCGCACCATGGCACCACAGTGGCCGCACCGCCATTGCCGTGCCGACTCCCGTTGACCGGTGCGCACCCAGCCAGATCGGAGACTTTCATGGCCAACAGCAGCCTGCTCGGCATCGACGCCGACAACCTCCCGCCCACCCACAGCGCCACCGGCAACGACAGCATGGGCCCCAGCGATGCATCTGACTCGGGCAGCGACAGCGCTGGCGTCTACAGCGCCGACCCCGAGATGGACACCGACCGCTACGGCACCGGCGAGCGCGCCAGCGTCGAGCCCGGCCTGCACCGCGAGGCGCGCGACATCCTGCCCGACCACATGGAATCCCTCGCATCCGCAGACGACGCGGACGGCGACCTGCCCGCAGATCCCCTGGTGGATGTCGATGCCGACATGTACCCCGAAGAGGACAGCGAAGAGCCCGGTACCGAGGACGAGCCCGCCTGATCCTGCCCCCTCCCCCTTGCCGAGGGGTCTATGCCAGCAAGGCCTCGCGCACCGCGTCGAAGCTGCGCCGGTCAGGCGCGCAGACCAGCCCGCCCGTGGTGTGGGACGCCAGGTAGCCACTGCCATCGAAGTGGCCCGCATACCCGCCCGCCTCGCGGTGCAGCAGCCAGCCAGCGGCATGGTCCCAGGGCATCAGCCGGTTGTAGAACAGGGCGTGCACATGGCCGGCGGCTGCCAGGCGGTACTCGTGCGACGCGTAGCGAAACCAGGTGCTCATGCCCAGGCGCGACAGCCGGGAATTCACTTGGGTACGCAGCGGCTCCGGCAAAAAATTGGTGCCCACCACGCATTCCATCTCGTCCACCGGCACGGGCGGCGCCACCTGCAGCGCCATGGGCTCACCGCCTGCCGATTCCATCCACGCGCCACCGCCCTTGATGGCAAAGGCCGTATCCGCGCGCACGGGGTCGTGGATGGCGGCAGCGACCACCTGGCCCGCCACGGTCACGGCCGCCATCACGCCGAACAGCGGCAGCCCGGAGGCGAAGTTTTTCGTGCCGTCCAGCGGGTCGATGATGAAGGCCAGGTCGGCCGTGGCGATGGTGGCGAGCAGCGACGGATCGCGCCCGGCGGACTCCTCGCCGATGAAGGACGCGCCTGCGTTCCGCGCCCTCAGCGCGGACAGGATGGCGGCCTCGGCGGCTTCATCGGCGTCCGTCACGATATCGAAGGCTGAGGTCTTTTGCCGGCGGTCCACCGCAGACAGGCGCGCGAAGCAGAGTATGACTTCCGTGCGGGCGGTATCGGCAAGTGGGGAGGCTAGGAGCGCGAGTTCGGCGGCGGGGTAGGTTATGCCCGGTAGTGTCACCGGAACCGGCTGCCCTGAAGGAGCAGCGCTGCAGGCTCGTCAATCGCCCCGCGTTTAACTTCTTGTTGCCGGGACATTCGGTGACCCAAACAATAGTTAAAACCGATGGGGCGCAGTCGTTCCCGATTAGATGTAGGTTTCCTGCAATCAAGACTGCAGCATGGCGCGAGCCTTCACCAGCGCGGTTGTGCCGAGAGCGGGTAGTACATCCCTTATGCCATAGGGCACTGGGCGCCAGGAGGTCAGGCGCCCAGGAAGTCAAGTGATGGTTTGCAAACGAACAACCTGTAAACGACCTGGGTGAAGGAACACCTTAGTGAACAGGTGCGTGTCAATCCTCAGCAAGACACCAGATGAAGCGTGGTGGCTGTGGATGGCTCAAGGTGAACTAGCTGGTTCGATGGGGACGATAGAGGGAACCAGGCGGTTGGGATGCGGCATCACAAAGTGCTTGACCTTTTGCCGGAGTTCAGTGGAGAGCTGGACCACCCCGGCTAGTCACCATCTATTCCACCATGATTGGAGAGTTTCGTAGTGACTTCACATGCCTGCGCTCTATCGGATAACTGGGGCCGTGCCTTCACACCCGGGTGAATTTCGGTGCAGGGGATAGCATTCCTCAATCCCTTTTGCCACTTTCCGACTTGGCGATTTCTTTTGGAATAAGCCACCAGCTACCTTTCTTTGCTGGGACAAGGCGCTCTATAGAGATACTGTCTAAGTCATCTGATGGAACACTTGCCACATCTGGAGCGGTAGGAGCTTTCGTAAATGACTGTAGATGCTCGACAAGCTTCCGTTCGGCTTCAGGCGACATCGGCAGCGCGACTTCTTTAGATTTGGGAGAGCCAGGCGCATGTCTGTTCCAGAGGGCAACAGTAAGATTGCTGTCATCACCAAGCGGACGTGGCGCAAGATTGTGCAAACCGGCCTCCCGCTCTACTTCAGACGCCGCCAACATTTCGCGGTTCATTCGCGCCAAGTCGCTTTTAAGATCGGGCGCCCAAACGAAGTCTTGCTGCTTGGTCAAAAACTCAGGAGCACACAGCTTGTGCAGCTTATCGCCGGAGACAAACACGTGACAAAACGGTAGATAAAAGAGGTAAGCAATGTCCACACGGTTGGACGCTCGTTCCGTCGAAATGAGGTTGGCCGCGAGTGCAATCTGGAAGAAGATTTCAACCATCAGTACATGGGCTGCGTAAGGCGCATGCACTGCGAGCGGAGGAAATCCAGCCTTCGACCATCGGTCAATAATGTTCCCTTGTAGATGATGTGGGATATTTACGAATGAGAAAAGCAACGCGATTTGGTCCTCTGGTTCATGACGAGAGTGAACAAGCCCTTTTGCAAGCCCCGAGGCATCCTTAACGCTCCTGCAAGTCTGAGGAGTGATCCCCAGCGCTCGCATCCGCCTTCCTACTTCTGGAAGATTAAGATTTGTAAGCATGGAGCGCCAGTCAGAAGCGGCCTCATGTTCGACCTGCTGAAAGTCCTTCTTTTGCCAGCGATTGAATGCCTCGGCTTCCGGAGAATTCACGAAAACTACTCGGGCTTTCCGCCCGCACCGCGGACCGGGCGTCCACCAGCAACGGGAATCTGTCCCAGGCGAGGCGCCTCATGGCCTAGAAGATTTGCAATGCAAAGCTGGCCGTGATGGATGCATGGGGCGCCGGACATGACCGGACTTTTATCCGCGATGACTCGAACTTCATCTTCTGGGCTACGCGCGCCCTCCTTCGGTTGCTTCGCAAGATCTGCCAGTGTTTCCACGTAAAAAAAAGGACAGATAACCGCAAGAAAGAAATGATCAAACCAAACAGACTCATCCAGCGAAAGTGATTGTAGAAACGACTTGTCGAAGAGTGTTATAGGCCCCACTATGCCCCCTCGTAAAGATTCTTCACCGCCAGTGTAGGCGTTTGAACAGTCGCATGGGTCTAACGGATGCACCGATAGCTCTTTAACAGGCAAAAAAGCGCGGCTTGTGAGCCTCAAAATTCATCTCAATCCTTCTCAAGAGGCTCGTTACGAAAATTGCCGACACTAGGGTTTTCCAGCGAGCCACCATGCTTCGCCAGTGAGTCAGAGCTTCCAAGCGTTGATGCGCCCATCCAGATCCCCGTCATCGCTCGCTGTTTCTCCCGAGTTCATAGCGATGTTCATCCATCCAACTGACACGAAAGCAGGATACCTCGACCGCATCACAGGATTGAAAAAGGGACCGCAAGCGGTCCCTGGCAGGAAGATGGAGCAATCAATCTCTGGATTTCATCTTGCCCATCACGGCGGACATAACCACGGAGATTGCGCCGCCGAACACCGACCAGATCAACCAGCAATGGATCGAAACCTTGACCAAGGCCGCACTGCGCTTGTTGCCTGCTTCAAGGTGCTCAAGGTAAAGCTCTTCACCATCGGCGACTAGCGCATCAAGCTCGCGCTTAACGAAAGCGGGTGGGCAGAAAAGCGCGAACACGTTCTTGAGAGAAGTGCCGGGCGGAGGCCCGAGCTGCTCTACGACCTCGACAGAGCTATGTTCCTTTGAAGCGTCTGGAAGAGCTCCCAGCTCTTCAATAATTTCTAGCTGAGAAGAATTCGAACGCTTACGGACGCGCACATGCCTGAGAGCGGTAACACTCATCACTGCTCCTTCGATCAGTTCATCCACCTGCGCGGATTTTTCTTTGACAAGGCGAGCACTTTCTTCTTGCATCTCCAATGCTGCTTGAATTACTTCGTAGCGTTCATTGTCGTCGGTGAACCTCGCCAAGTTCTCAGACAGAAAAGCGTCGTGTTTGGTCAAAGAGGCGTCTTTAGACATGTGCAAAATCTCCGTTCATGCCTTGCTGGTACGCCTCCATCGCAGCTGAATAGGCAGCGAAGGTGCGGCTACCAAGACCAGAGATTTTGTACAGACGACGAGGCACAGAACGCGGCGAGTCTTGCTCCAACTCTTCGCGGCGCGATTCCACAAACCCCTTGTCTTCCAAGCGGCCCAAGATCACGTAGACGGTACCCATCTTCAAGGCACCGTCCGACTGTTTCACCATCTGCAGGCCATAACGCTCTGAGCCGGCAGCTTCAGCAAGGTGTTGAAGCACAAGGGCTTCGGTTTTAGTGATGTTCATTTGCGTGACCCTTTCGTTCAATCGCTGACCCACAATGTGCCATAGTTTTGTAAGATAGCCTACAACCATAAGATGCGAGGGGTATTGAAGACTCCATCCTGCAGGCATACACTGTTATTTCTCACAGTATGCTTGATGTCTCTTCCAGGCGCTTACACCCTCGGCCGTGCAAGCCCCGGCAGTGACGCCGACCGCGCCTTGCGCGCTCGCGCGGGCTACCCTGCAGTGGTGATCCGCCTGCGCTACCACGGCGTCTATCTGCCAGTGCCACTCATCAAGTCCAGGCCGGTACCCCAAGGTTTGGTGATTAGCCAGAAGGTGGACTCAAACAATTGGCACGTGACCATCAACTCCATAGCAGGTGTGAAAAGCCACGTCCTGCCTGCGCTCACAAACGCCCAGCTACGCAAGCTCAGCGACGAGGGCATGATCCTCATCGATGGGCGTGAGTGGGATGACGGCTACCTTGACCGATGGCCGCAGACTTGGCTGATCGCCCCCACCATGGACCTCGCGGAACTGGCGCTGGAGAACATGGCCGCATGGCTGAAAGCCCGTTACCCGGGCAAGTACGGGCGGTAATTTAGAACGGTAGCCAGTTCACGTTCTTGCATGAGTCCTCACGGGCAACCGCTGGTTCCTGTGAACCGCAGCTCGCGAGACACTGATTCCATTTGTCCACTGCCGGGCTGCCAGCCTTCGCTGCCAGTGGACACCGGTCCAGACAAAATTCGGTCTGACGGACAGACGCTTGCCGATCAATAGCCCCACGGTTCTTGGCCGCTACTACCCCGTCAAGATCAAGCTTTGGCGCTCTTGGCAGGAGATAGTTTCGCAGCCTATGAAGATCTGATCGGGGCTGACGAAGCATCTCTTCCGAATACTTCTCAATCTCCTTGTTGCGCTTTGCGAAGTCTTCCATGGTCGCAATGCGATGCTCCAGCACCCCAATACAGTAGGCCGTCTTGAGGTCAACGTCTGTTGGCGGGTTTTGAGCGAGCGCGGGGCAGGACAAAAGTAGGCTAAACGCGGCTGTTGACCAAGTGCGTCGTATTCCCATGTATGTCCCCTCGCGCAATTTTTGACTTGCCAAATGTAACGTTTTGTCTACCATGTTTGCAAGACAAATAGTCGAAAGTAAACATGACAACTCAGCGCGTCAGGACTGTTGGATCCATTTCAAACGAATTGATTAAAAAATCAAGAGAAGCGGCGCTCGCTGCCGTCCAGGTTTTCAACAACCCTGCGATTACTTTTAAATCTGAAATCTTTGTGGTTCTCATGATCATCTCGTGGACCTACTTACTTCATGCGTACTTTAGGAAGCGCGGGATTGAGTACCGCCACAACAGGGTTGTGGGGACGCGGCGTAAATTTGACAAAACTACTAAGGGAGCGTTCAAATTTTGGGAACTGGAGCGATGCCTTAATGATAAGGATTCGCCGGTGGAAAAGCCTGTAGCGACAAATCTTAGATTCCTTATAGGACTTCGCCATGAGATCGAGCACCAGATGACTACACGCCTTGATGAGCGCATAAGTGCGAGATTTCAAGCATGCTGCTTGAATTACAACGAACTGATCAAGCGCCTTTTTGGAGATGAACTAGGGATAGACAAGCATCTGGCGTTCAGCCTTCAATTTTCTTCAATAAGCACTGATCAGATTGAAGGCCTCAAGGCAGCGTCGGGACTACCAGCTCACATTCAAGCCTACATAGATCAATTCGACGAAAAACTCACGCTTGATGAATACAACGATCCAAAGTTTGCCTATCGAATTTTATTCGTGCAAAAACTTGCAAATCACCAAAGCCAAGCCGACCAAGTCGTAGAGTTCATCAAATCTGATTCAACTCTGGCAAAGGACATAAACAAAAGCTACGCTGTTATCAAAGATACAGAGAAAGCCAAGTACCTTCCCAAGCAAATTGTCGAAAAAATGCAGGGCAAAGGCTATACAGAATTCAAAATGCATCACCACTCTGATCTATGGGGAAAATTGAATGCCAAAAAATCGAAACCACCGCTGGGGGTTCAGCTAGTTAACACTTGGTATTGGTACGAGCCTTGGGTAACAATAGTAGAAAATCACTGCACGGAGAACTCTTCGAAATTCAAAAAATAAAATCGCTCACAGCCTATTCATACAGCCCGGAACTATTTAGAGTATCTGCATATGCCCTACCCGATGCACGTATTAGTGAACGACTTCGCGCTCAGGAGCTTCCGCGAAACGGCAGACAAGGACTACATCACTGCTCGGATGGCTTGTCGTGCACGACTCATCCAATCCTACAGATGGTCGGCCTTACATTGCTTGGAGAAGTATGTAAAAGGCATCTTGCTACTCAATCGCGTGAATACGCAAAAACTGGGGCACACCGTCCTTCCCGGCATTGATCGGATGAAAGAACGCGGCAAATTCGAACTCGAACTCACGACCGGAACTTTAAAGTTCATTAAAAACCTCGAAGAAAGCGGAGCAGATGATCGGTATTACCTTCTCTCGTATGACATTGAGCCGCTCGACATCGCTCAATTTGATCGCGCAGTCTGGGAACTTCGAATGTATTGCCGTCCATTGGACTACGATATCGATGGAGAAGACGGAAAATCAGAGAACATGCTAGCTCGTGAGCTGCATGCCATTCGCGTCGCGAGAGAGAATTACAAAAAAGGATCGCTCATCCATGCAGGCGTTTTGGAAAAAATCTTGGAGAAAAAGGATCACCCAGCGCGTGAAGCCCTGATTTGGAACAACCTGTTCTTCGGTCCATCTCGGCGAAAGAGCGTGAAAATGCGACTGGACTGGGAAGCAGGCAATTCGGCATTCTTTCTGAATCCCCAGATCATCGATGAGGTGGTCAAGTACGTAACCGTCCCGAAAGAACTTGTGGAGGGAGTGCGCCAGCTCGCGAAGCAAAGGGCGAACGAGAAGGCCAAAGCAGAACGGGATGCAAAGAAGGCGGCCAAGCTTGCAGCCAAACAGTCGGGTGGTGTAGCTTGAAAGCGTAACGGGATTAGGTCAACGCCCCCGACAAGGCGTTCCTGGCTACGGGTGTACAGGTGCTCATCGCTTTCATCACTTTTCGCTTGCTATTCGTCAGTTTTCCAGCCCGTGCGATCAATAGAGGGTGGGGCACGAAGCCCCTGGAGAACTAACATGGAAGACCTGACCTTTGAAGCAACCTCACCCCTGCAAGCGCTGAACTACCTCAGGCTCGCACGCCATCACCCAGAACAAAGCAGCCAGCTCATCGACGCAGCGCTCGACTACGTGGAACCACACTTCCAAAGCGATCTGACGCTGAGCACCCAAGACAAAGCCCGCATCCGCATGATCCTGTTCGGCTTGGCCGTTCAGGGGGAAAACGAATGAGCCCCGCTGTCACTTTGGCACTTCGCGCCCACTATGAGCGGAAGCAGGCGGAGTTCGCAGCGGAACTAGCAAAGCGCGACCTTGCGGAGGCGACCTGGGGTTTGAAGGATGCAGAGGACGATTTGAACCGAATCCGCGCACAGGAAGCGTTCCTGTCCCGAGCACTCAACGACGACGAGCAGGCGCAGTTGCTGCTCGCGTACATGGCGAAGCCATAACGAAGAGTAGCCATGCTCCCCTTCACACTAGCCCTTGTACTTTTTCGGCACTGGGTGGGTTCGGCAGCCGAATGGACCGTCTGAGCCCGAGCCACGAATGCGGGTCTCGAAGAACTCGCGCTTTGAGCTTGCGCTCTGCAGGTTCTGTACCGTCGTGGCGTCAATCGAGCAGTATTGGTAATAGGTGGACTTCAACTGGATGAGCATGTAGCGCTCTGCCTTGTCGTAGCAAATGCGCTTCACGTCGCTGCCCTCTTTCACATCCGAGCAGGCAAACGCATCCAGGGAGACCGCACCGTTGTATTTGACTTGCACCGTTTCCGCAGACGCCGTTTGGCACAGCAACAGAAGCGCTGAAAGAAGAATGAATTTCAAAATCTGCCCTCCGAGTTGTTGTCGTAGCTGGGCATCCTACCCACCTTTGCATCTGACGCCTCGCGGTTTTTGTCGCACCTACGCTTGCTTTTTTCAGGGCACAGCAGATTTCTCTGCTGCTGCTGCTGCCGCTGCCGTTGACGTGACATGCAGGTAGCTCATGGCAGATCGCAGCGACGCATGCGTGTCCTGACAGATCCGTGCAGGGCCGAAGCACAGAGCTCCCATTCCCGACGCCAGCACGCTGTAAGCACCCCAGTGGGATAATTGCCCCCGGCGCCGTCCCAGGCGGCAGCCACAGTGTGCACAGACACGCACCCGTTCCGCCCACGACAGAAACACGATGACCACCACGATCAAGTACGACGATCTCGTCGAGTCCGTTGCTGCTGCGCTGCAGTACATCTCCTACTACCACCCCAGCGACTACATCGCCCACCTGGCGCGCGCCTACGAGCGCGAGCAGAGCGCCGCGGCCAAGGACGCCATCGCCCAGATCCTGACCAACAGCAAGATGAGCGCCACCGGCCAGCGCCCGATCTGCCAGGACACCGGCATCGTCAACGTGTTCTTGAAGGTGGGCATGGACGTGCGCTGGGAAGGCTTTCCCGGCGGCCTGGAAGACGCCATCAACGAAGGCGTGCGCCGTGGCTACAACCACCCCGACAACACCCTGCGCGCCAGCGTGGTGGCCGACCCCGAGTTCGACCGCAAGAACACCAAGGACAACACGCCTGCGGTGATCTTCGCGCAGATCGTGCCCGGCAACACGGTGGACATCACCGTCGCGGCCAAGGGCGGCGGCAGCGAGAACAAGAGCAAGATGATCATGCTCAACCCCGGCGACAGCGTGATCGACTGGGTGCTCAAGACCGTGCCCACCATGGGCGCCGGCTGGTGCCCGCCGGGCATGCTCGGCATCGGCATCGGCGGCACGGCCGAGAAGGCAGTGCTGCTGGCCAAGGAAAGCCTGATGGACGACCTCGATATGTACGAGCTGCAGGCCAAGTCCTCGCGCGGCGACAAACTCGACAAGGTCGAGGAGATGCGCCTGGAGCTGTACCACCGGGTCAACGCCCTGGGCATTGGCGCGCAAGGCCTGGGCGGGCTGACCACGGTGCTGGACGTGAAGATCAAGATGTACCCCACGCACGCGGCCAGCAAGCCCGTGGCCATGATCCCCAACTGCGCGGCCACGCGCCACGCGCACTTCGTGATGGATGGCTCGGGCCCGGTGTACATGACCCCGCCCTCGCTGGACCTGTGGCCCAACGTGAACTGGGCACCGGACTACAACAAGAGCAGGAAGGTCAACCTCGACACCCTGACCAAGGAAGAAGTGGCCAGCTGGAAGCCCGGCGACACGCTTCTGCTCAACGGCAAGATGCTCACCGGCCGCGACGCCGCGCACAAGCGCATCAAGGACATGCTGGCCCGGGGCGAAAAGCTGCCCGTGGACTTCACCAACCGCGTGATCTACTACGTGGGCCCGGTGGACCCGGTGCGTGACGAGGCCGTGGGCCCGGCCGGCCCGACCACCGCCACGCGCATGGATGGCTTTACCGAGATGATGCTGGCCGAGACCGGCCTGATTGCGATGATCGGCAAGTCCGAGCGCGGCCCGGTGGCCATCGAGGCGATCAAGAAGCACCAGAGCGCCTACCTGATGGCCGTGGGTGGTGCCGCCTACCTGGTGAGCAAGGCCATCAAGACCGCCAAGGTGCTGGGCTTTGCGGACCTGGGTATGGAAGCGATCTACGAGTTCGACGTGGTGGACATGCCGGTGACGGTGGCGGTGGATGCCGGGGGCACCAGCGCGCACATCACCGGGCCGGCGGAGTGGCAAAAACGCATTGCCACGGGCGAGTTCCGCGGTATTGAGGTGGCGGCGGCCTGACCGGCTGACGGCGCCGGCTGAAGAGCCCGGCCAAGACCCCGATCCCCCGGCAGCGCACCAGGCGCCGCCGGGGGATTTTTCTTGGTTCCCAACAACAGGTTTTCATACCCGCGCCGTGCGCCGCAGGTGCGGTGGAGTTACATTGCTCGGCACGCTTTTCTTTTCCACCGCCCGCCCCGCCACCTTCCCGCCATGACCTCCCCGAATTCCCAGCCCATCGGCGTCTTTGACAGCGGCGTGGGTGGCCTGAGCGTGCTGCGGGCCCTGCGCGCCGAACTGCCGCACGAGCGCTTCGTCTACCTGGCCGACAGCGCGCATGCCCCCTATGGCGAGCGCGGCGATGCCTATGTGGGCGCGCGCACGCATGCCATCACGCGCCACCTGCTGGAGCAGCATGGCATCAAGGCACTGGTGGTGGCCTGCAACACCGCCACGGCGGCCGCTATCCACGAGGTGCGCAGCCGCTACCCGGCGCTGCCGCTGGTGGGGCTGGAGCCAGCCATCAAGCCGGCACTGGCCGTGACGCAGACCGGGCGCGTGGGCGTGATCGGCACGCGCGGCACCTTGACCAGCGCCAAGTTCGGCAAGCTGCTGGCCGGCCTGCAGGGCCAGGCCGAGTTCGTGGTGCAGCCCTGCGATGGCCTGGCCCATGCCATCGAGCGCAGCGTGGACCGCCCCGTGCCCGCCAGCCCCCAGGGCACCGAGACCTGGGACCTGTGCGAGCGCTACATCGAGGCCATGGGTGCCTTTGGCACCGCCGCAGGCGAAATGGACACCCTGGTGCTGGGCTGCACGCACTACATCTTTGCCGAGCGCGACCTGCGCACGTTGGTGGGCCCGGCGGTGCGCTTCATCGAGACCGGCGAGCCCGTGGCACGCCAAACGCGGCGGCTGCTCGAAGGCGCCGGCCTGCTGGCAGCGCCGCAGGAACAACCAGCTGCGCCGGACCTGCAGCTGTACACCACCGGCGGCCTGCCGCAGTTGCAGGCGGCAGCCCGGCGCTGGCTGGATGTGCCGGCCGACGGCTGCCATACGGTGGCGATCACCTCGGAAACCACTGAAACCACCGAAACCACGCAACACAGCCTCTAGACTCGCGCCCCATGCGCTGCAAGACATTTCCCATGCAAATCCGGCCCCTTCTGGCCCTTTCGACCCTGCTGGCAACGCTGCTGGCAGCCTGCTGCGCGACGGCGCAGACTGCCCCGGCCCCCGCACCCGCACCCGCACCCGCACCACTGTCCACACAGGAGCAGGCCGCGCAGATCGCAGAGCTTGAAAAAGCCCAGCGCGAAATGCTGCGAGACCTCAAGCGCCAGCTCGCAGAGATGCCGGAGACCGTGCGCAAGCAGCGGCTGCGTGCCCGCATTGCAGAGATCGAAAGCCGTGCCAATCCGCCGCGGGATCTGTACATATCGCCCGGCGCCAACATGAGCGCGCCCATGAAGACCTACTACGCACGCATGAAGCGGCGCATCGAAGACTGCGGCACCCGCCATTTCCCGAGCAAGGACGGAAACCGGCTGTACGGCCAGGGCGTGGTGGGCGTCACCCTGGCCAACGACGGCGCGGTGATCCAGGCCGATGTGCTGCAGTCCTCGCAAGACCCCGCGCTGGACGGGCACATGCTCAAGCTCGTGCGCGCCTCGGGCCCCTTCGGCACGCCCCCGGCCAAGCCCATGGCCGATGGTTCGCAGCGCTACCGCCGGCTGGTGGTGATCACCGGTTTCGATTTCAACCGCGACAGCGGCAAACCCGCACCCGAGCCCGTGCCGGCCCAGGAGCGCTGCAGGTGGGAATGAGCTGACTGCTGGCTCCCGCCGTGACAGGTGGGGCCCGGCGAGCGGCCCTTCAGCCCTGCTCGCTGCCGCCCCACAGCCGCTCGCCCGAGTGCTCCACATGCGTGAGGTACAGGCGCAGGTCGAACTCATACTGGTGGTACTGCGGCTCCATGTGCTGGCACAGCTGGTAGAAGGCCTTGCCGTGGTCCTTCTCGCGCAGGTGCGCGAGTTCGTGCACGACGATCATGCGCAGAAACTCGTCCGGCCCCTGCTTGAACACCGCGGCGATGCGGATCTCGTGCTTGGTGGCCAGGCGATTGCCCTGCACGCGCGACACCGTGGTGTGCAGGCCCAGGGCGTGCCGCACCACGTGGATCTTGTTGTCGAACAGCACCTTGTTGATGGTGCCCGCATTGCGCAGGTGGCGGTTTTTGAGCGCCTGCGCATAGTCGTACAGCGCCTTGTCGCTGCGCACGGCATGGGCCTCGGGGTACTTCTTGAGCAACGCCGCACCCAGCCGGCCCTGGGCGAGCAGCTCGCGCGCCTGCTGCTGCAGGGGCGCAGGGTAGGACTGCAGGTAGGGCAGCAGCACGGGGGCGGTCATCGTCGTCATGCGCCAGATTCCCCGCAGTCCCGAAGGGCCCGTGGATGCCGGGGAGATGCAGGATCGATCAGTGCAGATGCCGCGGACGGCGGCCACCGCCACCATGGCCGCTGCCGCCCGAACCGCCGCCACCGGGGCCGCGGGGGGGCTTGCCGATCTCCAGCGAGTTCACCAGGGCGTCGAAACGCTGGCTGAACAGCTTGTCGATCTCGGCCACCACGCCGCCGAGCTCGGCGCCGTCGAAGTGGCGTTCCATCATGTTCACCACGTCCTGCACCAGCAGGTCGCGCTGCACCTGCATGATGGCCGCGGGCGTGGGGCCCACGAAGAGCATCAGGAAGTCGTCGCGCGACTCGGCCCCCTCTTCGCCCTCGTCTTCCTCATCGAAGTCGGCGTCGTAGAACGTGACCTCGATGGCGGCGCCCAGTTCGGACAGTTCGTTGAGGCTCATGCACATCTCGTCGAGCGACTGGCGAAAATCCTCGTCGCCGCGCACCGTCCAGCACATCTGCAGCAGATGCTCCTGGGAGTCGTACTTGATGCCGGGCTCTTCCTCGTAGGCGCTGGCAGCTCCATCGGCCAGCGAACGCGCGCCAGCGTATTTCCACAAGGGCTTCAAGGCCTCCTGGATCTGTTCGAAGCTGGCATCGGCGCGCAGCTGGACCTGTCCGTGGACGTGGATTTCGAAGGGTGCGTTGTAACTTGACATGATTTTTCGAATCGTAATGGTGCCCGGAACCGGGGTCGGCAAGCCTCATGCCTACTGGCTTGCCCTGGATTTTGGGGGAACGGGAGCCTGGATTTGCGCTTGGTGCATCCTTTCGGCCCCACGATAGCGCTATTTTCTCATGGCGCCAAGGGCATCAGGCGATGTGCTCGACGCAGGTGCTCTGCACAGGGTTGGCAGAAATTCGCCACGGTTCTTTGGTATCTTTCTGCGCACCATTGCCAATCACCCCATCCTCCCAGCCAACCCATGCGCACATTGCCCGCCACACTGGTATGTTGGACCCTTGCCGCCGGATGCTGCGGCGCCTTCGCTGCGGACCCGGCCAAGGCCGCCGCAGGGAAAGCCCAGCCCACCCACAAGCGCCAGATCGAGCGACTTCGCAAGCTCATGATCGAGAACCTGAAAGATCCCGAAAGCGCCAGGGTGAAAGGCGAGTTCCTGAGCCTGTCCGACACCTCCGACGCGCCCCAGGTTTCGCTTTGCGGGAACGTCAATGCAAAGAACTCCTACGGCGGGTACGGCGGTTTCGAACGCTTCATGGTGAGAGAAGACGGTCGCGTGCTGTTCGAGGCCCTGGAGCCCGCCGGCGCCTTTGTGTACATATGGCCCGTGTGGTGCGGCAAACCGCTGTGACGGGGACGAGCCTTCTGGCCACCACGGACAAGATCACCCCGAAGGCGCCGAAATCCTTCAAGGGGGTGTATCGATGGGAAGAAACCCGATATCCCTTCCCTGCGATCGGGTGGTCATCAAAGACCCGATGCGCTCCAAGGGCCATGCGGAGGTTGCCATACCCGTTCCGCAGGCCCGCCCCCGCCCCTCCGCCTGCGTGCCGGAGCCGGCGCCTTGCGGCATACGCCCGCCCTGCGACACCTCGCTGAAGACCGGCTGCACCGCGCCGGGACTCCTTGGCGCGGCGCAGCCTGCACTACTCGAACTTCACGTTGTGCTGCCGCACCGTGGCGCCAAAGGCGTCGTACTGCGTGCGAAAGAACTCGGCGAACTTCGCCGGGCCCATGCCGTAGCCCTCGAAGCCCTGCTGCACCAGCTGCGCATGCACCTCGGGCCGCTTGAGGGTGTTCTGCAGCTCTCTGGACAGCTTGTCGGTGATGGCCTGCGGCAGCCCCGGCGGCCCGAAGAAGCCGGCCCAGGGCGTGATGGTGAGCTTGCCCAGCCCGAGCTCTGCGCCCGTGGGCACGTCGGGCAGCAAGGCGCTGCGCTGCGGCAGCAGCGTGGCCAGCGCGCGGATGCGCCCCTCCTTCACGAAGCCGGGCGCCAGCGTGCCGGTGGTGAACATCATGTGGATCTGCCCGCCCAGCAGGTCGGTCATGGCCTGCATGTCGCCTTTGTAGCGCGCGTTGACCACCTTGCGCTGCTCGCCCAGCAGCTGCAGCATGGCCAGTTCCGATGCACTGTTGCTCGACGCCGAGTTGTAGGCCCCGGGCTTGGCCGCCACCAGGGCCAGCAGCTCGTTCAGGTTCTTCACGGGCAGGCTGGACGGCACCACCAGGAACATCGAGAACTGGCCGGCCGAGCTGATCGGCGTGAAGGCCTTGAACGGGTCGTAGGGCGGCGTGGGCCGCAAGGTGGGCGCGGCCACCATCGCGGTGTTGGTGCCCATCAGCAGCGTATAGCCGTCCGGTTTGGCGGACGATGTGGCCTGCGCCGCCAGCACGCCGTCGGCGCCGGGGCGGTTGTCCACGATCACCTGCTGGCCGAGCTGCTTGGACAGCCCCTCGGCAATGATGCGCGTGAGTGCGTCGGCGCCGCCGCCGGGCGCAAAGCCCACGGTCAGGCGCAGGGGCTTGTCCGGAAAGGTCTCGGCGCCAAAGGCCTGCATGGCCGGCAGTGCCGCGCCGGCCGCCAGGGTGATGAGGTGTCTGCGTCGCATGTGCCTGCTCCTTTTCAGAAGATGTGCCGTACGCCGAACTCCCAGCCCGACGAGCTGCGCCCGCCAGCCGGTGCCGCGCCGCCGCTGACCACATAGCGCGCCTCGCCCTTGTTCGATATCCGCGCCCAGGTGCCGTAGAGCGCCGTGCGCTTGGAGAGGTTGTGCACATAGCCTGCGCCGAGCTGGCGCGCGTCGTCGCCGCTGCGCGCCAGGCCTCCCGCAGTGCGCAGGCCGCTGTCGCTGCGGTCGTCCAGGAAGGCATAGCTCAGCCGGATGCGACCCACTTCACCCGCCGGAATGTGCGCGCCGATCTCGGCCGTGTTCTTGCGCAGCGAACCGCCGGCGAGCTTCACCGCCACGCGGTTGTAGAGCGCGAAGAACTTGGCAAAGCCCACGTCCCAGGTACCGCCGATGTTGGCATGCGTGTAGTTGCCGATGGCGGCGGTGCTGCTGAAGTGCGAGCGCGTGACGGCCGCCGCGATGTCGAAGGGACCCGAGGCGAATCCCAGGCGCGCCCCTGCGAAGTTGCCATCGTCGCTGTTCTCCGCGGTGGACAGGTTCTCCCCCGTGCCCACCATCGCCATGCCGTAGAAGCCGCCGAGCTTGCCCGGCAGCCAGTAGCTCACGGTGTTGCTGCCGGTGATGGCGGTGGGCAGCGGCCCGGTGCCCACACCCGCAAAGGTGAGGTTGCCGGCCCGCGCCACGCCGTTGGCATTGAAGGGGTCGAAGTAGATGCTGTTGTAGTGCGTGGGAATGAAGTCGCGGCCCAGCCGGACTTCACCAAAGCTCTCGTGCGACAGGCTCACGAAGGACATGCGATCGAAGGCCAGCGGCCCGGCCGCGGTCGCGCCCGTGGTCTGGTTGTTGGTGTTGGTGGCCCGGCCGGTGCCGGAATCGGGGTTCAGGCTGCCTTCGAGCCAGAAGCCCGCGCGCAGGCCGCCACCCAGGTCCTCGGTGCCGCGAAAGCCGATGCGGCTGGTCGACAGCCCGCCGTTGGACAGCGCCCTCACCGAGCCGTTGCCGCCGCCCTTGGTGTACTGCACGCCAAGGTCCACCACGCCGAACAGGGTGACGCTCGATTGCGCGTGCGCCGCGCCGCAGGCCAGTGCAATGGCCGAACAGATCCACAATGGTTTCGTCTTCATGGTTTTGTCTCCTGCTTCTTTCTTCTCTGGGTTGAACAACTCACTCGAAAATCGCGCATGGCTGCGCCACCGGGGGCGGACGCAGGTCCGCACCGGTTGGCGAAGGCCGGGGGAAAAGGCTTAGGTGCGCACCAGCACCGCGCCCTTGGACAGCGGGCTCACGTTGCGCCGGTACTGCTGCAGCCAGCCGGTGTCGAATGCGGGCGGCGGTGCCTGCCAGTCGGCGCGGCGTGCCTGCAACTCGGCATCGCTGAGCGCGATATCGAGGCGGCGCGCGTCGAGGTCGATGGTGATCACATCGCCGTCGCGCACCAGGCCGAGCGGCCCGCCCAGCGCGGCCTCGGGCGATACCTCGGCCACCACCAGGCCCTTGCAGACCAGGCCCGAGAGGTGCCCGTCGGTCAGGATCGCGACCTGGTCGCCCAGGCCGGCACCATCGACCGCGAAGACCACGCGCGATGCGCCGCCGCCCATGGCCGGGCCGCCGCAGGCACCGGCGCCGCGCATCACCACCACCTGGCCGGGCACGATGGCGCCGGTCTTGAGCGCCGCAATGGCCGCGTCGGAGGTCCAGAAGCACACGGCCGGGCCGGTGAAGCGGCGCACCTTGCGCTCCACGATGCCGGTCTTGATCAGGCCCGACTCGGGCGCCAGGTTGCCGCGCAGCAGCACGATGGCCGGCAGCGGTGCCACCGGGCGGTCGATGGGGCGGATCACCTCGGCATCCGCCACTTCGGCGTGGCGCAGGTTGTCGGCCACGGTGCCACCCGTCACGGTCAGGGCGCTGGTGTCGAGCAGGGGCGCGAGCTGCTTCATCAGCGCGCGGCAGCCGCCTGCGGCCTCGAAGGCCTCGATACTGTGCTCGCCGATGGGCCGCACGCCGGCCAGCACCGGCGTCGTCGGGCCCAGGCTTTCGAACAGGCCGTACACGTCGACACCGCACTCCCCTTCGGTCGCCACGGCCTGCAGGTGCTTGGCCGTGTTGAGCGAGCCACCGACCGACAGCACCGCGCGCACCGCATTGGCAAAGGCGCCGGGCGAAAGGATGTCGCGCGGCTTCAGGTCGTCGAGCACCATCTGCACGATGCGCGCGCCAGCCGCGCGCACGTCGTCCATCATCTTGGTGCTCAGCGCGGCCACCGGCGC
Organism: Acidovorax sp.; assembly: GCF_034519795.1. Classification (GTDB taxonomy): domain Bacteria; phylum Pseudomonadota; class Gammaproteobacteria; order Burkholderiales; family Burkholderiaceae_C; genus Acidovorax. The sequence continues at coordinate 306,537 of NZ_JAXHOB010000009.1, read as the reverse complement.
GCTGCCAGGCAGGGCCAGGCCGAGCGCCTCGCAGACGATGTGCATGGAGTTGGCCGTGCCCAGGCCCGAGCACACGCCCGGCCCGCGGATCGCCTCGCGGCTCATGCCCACCAGCTCCTCCACCGGCAGGTGGCCTGTCACCGCGTGCATCGCGCCGATGAACACCTCTTCGATGTCCATGTGCCGGCCGCGGTACTCGCCGCTTTGCTGGTAGCCGCAGGGCACGAGCAGCGTGGGTATGTTCAGCCGCGCCGCCGCCATGAGCTGGCCTGGCACGGTCTTGTCGCACGAGGTCAGGCAGACCATGCCATCGAGCTGCGCGCCTTCGACCGCGACCTCGATGTCGTTGGTCACCAGGTCGCGCGCGCCGAGCATATAGGCACCGCGCGCACCGGCTCCGGTGATGAAGTCGCTGGGGGCGGCCGTTCGGATCTCGAAGGGCACGCCGCCCGCCGCACGAATGGCAAGCTTGATCTCTGCCGCCACCTTGTCCAGGTGGCTGAAGCATGCGGCCAGCTCCGAGGAGCTGTTGACGATGGCGATCTTGGGCTTCTCGCAATCCTCCTCGGGGATGCCGAGCGCGCGCCAGTGCGCGTTGCGCACCGACCAGAGGTAAGAGCCGCGCGGGAAGTTGCTGCGCAGGGGGCGGGTCATGGGCGGTCTCCGGACAGGTTTTTCTTGGTGATCTCGACCACGCCGCGGTCCGCGTCCACGCGCACCCAATCGCCGGTGGCGATGCAGGCCAGCGGGTCGCGCTCGAAGTCGGTCATCGATGGCGCGTGCGTGACCACGGCGCCCAGCGCCATCTTGGTCGTCATCTCGTTGAACAGGAAGGCTGCGGGCGCCACATTCATGAGCCGGGTCATGTGGAACATGGCCGACCAGCCCGACGAGCCCTTGGCCCCCGGAAACACCAGCACCTTGCCCGCGAAGCTCTGGCCGCGCAGTTCGTGCCGCGTCTCGACGACGGTGCCGGTGCGCGGATCGATGCCGCCCCAGCCCGAGATGCGGTCATGCGTGACCAGCGCCTCGCCTTCGGCCACGCCGCCCACCACCTTGCGGCCACGGATCACGATGGTTGTTTCAGTGACGACTGCATCGCTCATGCCTGGCCTCCGTTCCAGCGGCCGGTGCAGGCTGCGTCGATGCATTCGGCCGTGCTGCCGAACCAGGCCTGCACGCCCAGGATGGCGGGCAGGTAGTGCGCCTGCTTGGCCGAGTCGAGCGCCACGGTCTTCGTTCCCTTGGGCACGGCGCGGCTCATGGCCGAGCAGCTGTCGGTCATGAGGATGCCGCCCGCGTCCTCGATGATCTTGGTGTAGCCGTTGCGGTCGGCCAGCGACTTGATGGCGCGCGGCGTAAAGATCCACAGCTCGCAATCGGGGTGGATCCTGCGGCCTTCGATGAGCTGCGCGGCCTCCCAGATCTGCTCGATGGTGTAGTGCGGGCAGCCCAGCATCACGTACTGGACTTCGGCATCCTTGCCGGTGGCGTTGATCTTCTCGTAGGTGGCGCGGCGCTCGGCCTCGCCGTAGCGCAGCACCTGCACCGGCTTGCGGCCGCCCAGCGCCTGTTCCAGGGTCAGCGCTTCGGGCGTGACGCCGACGATGTGGTACATCTCCACGCCACCCGAGGACGATGCCGCAGCGCCGAAGTGCTTGAGCCGCGGCAGGTTGGGCACGCAGCCGATGCCGCCCTTGCGGTGCACCACGGGCACGCGCTCCTGCACATGCTCGCCCATGAAGTAGCCAAGCAGGCCCCAGTCCTGCACCGATTCCACCTCGACGTCGAGCTCGACCACATGCGTGGCGTGGCGGTTCTCATCCAGGTGGTAGCCCCAGTAGGGGATGCGGCCGGTGAGCATGGCCGCACCCGTGCTCTCGCGGCCTTCGGTGTTGGTGCGCGCGCCCAGCACCGAGTTGCAGTACACCACCGCCGACGACTCCATCCACGCACAGTGCTCGCCGCGCGTCGGGATGTTGCCCACCTGGTAGGGGGTGCAGGTGTTCATGATCTGCGCGCCCAGGCCGGCCGCGTGGCGCTCGCTCTGGTGGTAGAAGTTCACGATTGCCTCGCTCACGCCCATGCGTTCGGGCTGGCCAGGGTCGAAGCCCAGCTGCAGGTGGCTGGTGAAGACCTTGAACTTGGGGATCTTCACGGTCTCCTGGCTGTCCAGGCTGAATTCGGAGAACACCGCGTCCATGCCGCCGCCCTTGGCGAGCGCGAAATCGCGCTGGAAGGGCGTGGTCGAGGTGATGCTGGCGCAGACGTTGCGCGTCTCCACCAGGCGCTCGGCCCCCAGGGCCTCGCCGTAGCGCACCAAAAGGTCCATCGCCTTCTGCAGGGCCGGCCCGTCGCGGCCGTCCATCATGGCTTGTTCTTCATCGCTCAGGTACATGGCCTGTGTCTCCGTTCTTTTGTTGTCGTGGGGTGCCGGGCTATCCCGGCAAAGGGGTGGGCACATGGCCCCCGATGTCGCGCGCAATGGTCAGCGCGATGTCGTGCAGGCGCGGTGCCAGTTCGCTGCGCAGGCGTTCTTCGGTGAAGACGAAGCCCGCGCCGCCGCCGTTGAGCGCCATCACCTCGCCGTCGGGCCCGATCAGGGGCACCGACACCGAATTGATCTCGCGGTGGAATTCGCCGAGCGACAGGCAGTAGCCCAGGCGCCGGGCTTCGCCGATGGCGCGGTTCATGCCGGGCGCAATGCTGTCCCACTCGGGTCCGCGCAGCAGGCGCATCGAATCGACCAGTTGGTTGCGCTGCGCCTCGGGCAGGGCCGACAGGTAGGCCCGGCCCAGGGCCGAGTTGGCCAGCGGCGCGCGCGAGCCCACGTCCAGCCGCGCCGAGAGCATCGACGAGCGCGGCCGGCAGGCCTCGATCAGCACCATCTCCATGCCGTCGCGGATGGCCAGATAGACCGAGGCACCCACCTCCTCCGCCATCGCCTGCATGCTCGGGCGTGCCGCGGCGCGCACATCCAGGCTGCCCAGGAACACGCGCGACAGCGACACCACGCCCGGCCCGAGCATGAAGCGGTCGGGCGCCTGCGCGGGCTTGAGCATGCCCAGCGAGAGCAGCGTGGCGACCAGCCGGTTGATGGTGGGCCGCGGGATGCCGGTCATGCGCGCGACGTCGGCATGGCCGAGCACCGGGCGCTCTTCGCTGAAGCAGCGCAGCACCGAGATGCCGCGCTCCAGCGCGCTTACGGTGTCGGAACGGTCACCGCGCGCATCGGCGGATTCGGCGGCAGACAAGGAGGCGTCGTTTTTGTCAGTGGACATGGAAGAACCCTTTGCAAGACTCTGCAATGTAGAGGCTGGCGAAAGGAGGTCGGTCGGGCGCATGGCAAAAACCTTCAGGCGCCGGCTTCGGCCGCCACCGGCACTGGCGCATGCGCGCCCTGCCCAGCCCCTGGGCGCAGGTACACGCCCTGCGCCAGCAGCGCGGACTGCAGTGCACCCACGTCGACGAAGCGCGGTGCGATACCGCCTTCGGACGCCAGGGCCGCCGCCACGCCCGCGGCCTGGCCGGTGATCCAGCACTGCGGAATCTCGCGCATGAAGCCGTGCGAATTGCGGTCGCACGAGATGTGGCGCCCACAGGCCAGCAGGCCGTCGAGCTGCTGCGGCACCAGCGCGCCATAGGGAATCGAGATGTTCGGAAACTTGGGCGATACGGCGGGCGTCACGCCCACCTCGTCGGGCAGCGCCACGCCGTCGGGCCACTGGCTGCGCAGCACCGCGCCCACACCGGTCAGGCGCCGCGCATGGCGCACGCCGATCTGCGGCGCGCTGAGCATCAGGAAGGCATCCTCGAACCCCGGCGCATGGGCGCGGAAGTAGTCGAGGTGCGCGGCCATGGCGCGGTGCGAGCGCACCTCCACCGCAGTGAGGTCGTCCACATCCAGGGCCGAGTAGCCCGACTGGCGCGGCCCCATGAACAGGGCCACGTCGTTGCGCCAGGAGACGAAGGGCCGCTCGAACAGGCCGAGCTGCTCGCGCCCGCGCGCCATGAAGCCGGAGAAGGCCTCGGGCTGGCCGGCCTTGAACTCGATCCAGCGGTTCATGTCCACGCCACCGAACAGCCATGAGGTGTTCATGCAGTGGTGCACGTCGGCCTCTTCGATGTCGTTGACGAAGGCTGCGCCGGCCCGGGCGAACAGGTCGCCGTCGCCGGTGGCGTCCACCACCACGTCGGCCATGATGGCCATGCGGCCTTCCTTGCTCTCGAACACCACGCCCTTGACGGCACCGTCCTGCACGATGGGAATGGCAGCCCACGAGTGGTAGATGAGCTTGACCTTGCGCTCCAGCACGATCTCCTGGCTCAGCAGCTTCAGGCGCTCGGGGTCGATGGTGGGCGACCAGGTGACCACGCCGTGGTAGGCGGCCGTGCGCTGCGACCAGTGCGCGGCCTTGGCCGCGTCCTGCGAGCCCCAGTCCTCGCGCACCGGGCCGGCGATGGCGTCTGCAGGCAGGCGGTCGAACAGCTCTTCGGCAAAGCCCCGGATCACCAGCTTGCCTTCCCAGTCGGTCATGCGGTCGATCCAGATCACCAGGCCGCCGGTGGACAGGCCGCCCAGGTGGTTGTAGCGCTCGAGCAGCGCCACATCGGCACCGGCCCGGGCCGCCGCAGCGGCCGCGGCGGTGCCGGAAGGCCCGCCGCCGACCACCAGCACGCCGCAGCGGTGGTAGACCGGAATGTTCTTGCCAGGCTCGGCCCAGCTGCCATGGTCAGGGCGCTTGGTGCGGCTGTCTCGGTCGAAGATGTCGGAGGAGAGGATGCGCTCGTCGGTGCGGACGACTGTTTTCATGGATCAATGCCCCAAATGGTCGATTTCGTTGAATTATGATTTCATTTTCCATTTTGTCAAAACAAAAAGGCGTTGATTCAGGGTTTTCCCGGATCAATATAGACTTTTTTTGATTTCAAAGATCAAAATACAAACAACAACCAAGGAGACAAAGATGAAGCAACTTCACGGTACGCGCCGTGCCTTCGGCCTCGCCGTCGGCGCTGCGGCCCTTGTCGGCCTGGCGCCGCAGGCCATGGCGCAGGACTTTCCGGCGCGCGGCAAGCCCATCCGCATCGTCGTCGGCTTCACGGCCGGCGGCGGCACCGATGCACAGGCGCGCATCGTGGCGCAGAAGCTGGGCGAGGTGCTGGGCACCAGCGTGATCGTCGACAACCGGCCCGGTGCCAGCACCATGCTGGCGGCCAGCGAGGTAGCGCGCGCGCCGGCCGACGGCTACACGCTGATGTACGCACCCTCGTCCACGATGGCGCAAAATCCGCACACCTTCGCCCAGGTCCCCTACGACCCGTTCAAGGACTTCACGGCCATCTCGATGGGCGGGCGCGGGCCGCTGGTGCTGTCGCTGAGCACCAGCGTGCCGGTGAACAACGTGAAGGAACTGGTCGCCTACGTGAAGGCCCACCCCGGAAAGGTCAGCTATGCATCGTTTGGCGCGGGCACCTCGTCGCACATCTACGGCGAGGCCTTCGTGAAGAAGACCGGCATCGACGCGGTGCACATCCCCTACAAGGGCGGCTCGGACGCAGCCAAAGACCTCATCGGCGGGCGCGTGCAGTACATGTTCGACTCGGCCTCGTCGGCCATCATCACGGCGGGCACGGGCAAGGTGAAGATCCTGGCCGTGGCGGCCAATGCACGCATCCCCGCGCTGGCCGAGGTGCCCACCTTCGCCGAGCAGGGCTACGCCGGGCTCGACCTGCCCAGCTGGCTGGGCTTTTACGGGCCGGCACGCATGCCGCAGGCCGTGGTCGACAAGCTCAACACGGCGCTCACGCAGGTGCTGGCCATGCCGCAGGTGCGCGAGTTCTACCGCAACGGCGGCTACGAGGCCGGTGGCACCACGCCGCAGGAGTTCGCCAGCATCACGCGCACCACCTACGACCAGTGGGGCGCGATGGTGCAACAAGTCGGGCTGGCCAAGCAATGAGCGGCATGCCATTCCATCTTCACCGCCGGCGCCTCGTCAACGGCTTGGCGCTCGGCACGCTCGGCATCGCATTGCCGCCGCTGGCCTCGCTGGCTGCCGAGCCCTTCCCTGCCAAGGGCCGCACCATCCGCATCGTGCTGGGCCTGGCGGCGGGCGGTGCCTCGGACGCGCAGGCACGCTTTGTCGCCAACAAGCTCGGCGAGGTGCTGCAGACGCCGGTGATCGTGGAGAACCGGCCCGGGGCGAGCTTCATCCTGGCGACCGAGGAGGTGATCCGCGCCGCGCCCGACGGCTACACCATGATGTATGCGCCCTCCTCCGTGGTGGCGCAGAACCCGCAGACGCTGGCGAACGTGCGCTACGACCCGTTCAAGGACCTGACGCCCATCTCGCTGGGCGCACGCGGCCCGCTGGTGCTCACGGTGCATGCGAGCGTGCCTGCACGCACGGTGCGCGAGCTGGTGGACTACATCAAGGCCAACCCGGGCAAGATCGGCTACGCCTCCTTCGGCACCGGCACCTCGTCGCACATCTACGGCGAGGCCTTCGTGCGCCAGGCCGGGCTGGATGCCGTGCACGTGCCCTACAAGGGCGGCGCCGACGCGGCCAAGGACTTTCTCGCGGGCCGCGTGCAGTTCTACTTCGACGCGGCGCCCAATGCCATCCAGAACACCGCCACCGGCAAGGTGCGCATGCTGGCGGTGGCCGCGCCCCGGCGCAGCCCCTTGCTGCCCGATGTACCCACCATGGGCGAGCAGGGCGTGACGGGTATCGACATGGCCAGCTGGCTCGGCTTCTACGGGCCGGCCCACATGCCGGCGCCGGTGCTCGAGCGGCTCAACACCGCACTGGCCCAGGTGCTGGCCATGCCGGCCACGCGCGACTTCTTCCGCCAGGGCGCCTACGAGGCCGAATCATCGAGCCCCGCCGCGCTGGCCGCGCTGACGCGCGCGACCTACGACCAGTGGGGGGAGACCATCCGCAGGCTCGGGCTCACAAAGCAGTAGCCTCCGTGGCGCGCTGCGGCCATCGCAGGGCTGCGAGGGTCGGGCCCTACCACTTGCCGTAGTGCTCGACGACGCCGCGCCACAAGGCCAGCAGCTCGGCACGGGCGGCCCGGTCCCCCGCCGTTTTCCAGACGGCGGTCTGCACCAGGACCAGCCCCAGCGCAGGGTCCACGAAGATCACCTGGCCGCGCACGCCGATGAATGCAAAGCGCCGCTGCTCGCCAGGGAACACCCAGAAGTGGTAGCCATAGCCAAAGTAGGAGCTGGCGATGAACGGCTGTACATGCGGCTCGGCGGCCTCGGTGGCACGGCGCACCCAGGCCGCCGGCACGAGTTGCCTGCCGTTGGCACGGCCCCCGTTGGCCACCAGCAGGCCCAGCCGGCCGAAGTCACGCAGCCTGGCATGCAGGAAGGCGAAGGTCGCCTCCTGGCCCACCGCGTCGATGAGGTAGCTGGCATCGTCTTCCGCACCCATGGGCTGCCAGATGCGCGTGCCCAGGTAGTCGGCCACCGGCATGCCCGTGGCGCCGCGCAGCACCAGGCCCAGCACCTGGGTCTCAGCCGACGAGTAATAGAACATGCTGCCCGCCGGTGCGCGCCGCCCACGGTAGGGCAGCAGCGCCGCTGCCGCGCCGGGGGATTGCTGCTCGATGGTGTCGCGGATCAGTGCAGCCAGGTCGTCCCGTCCATCGTACTGTTCCGCGAAGTCGGCGCCCGATGCCATCTGCAGCAGGTTCTTGATGGAGGTCTTGCCATACGGATTGCCGGCCAGGGCCGGGACATAGCGCTTGGCGAGATCGTCGATCGAGGCGATCCTTCCCTCCTCCACGGCGATGCCCACCAGCAGGCCAACGATGGACTTGGCCATCGACGCCGACAGGAATCGCGTGGCTTGCGTGCGCCCATACTGGTAGCGCTCCAACACCGCCGTGCCATCCTTGATGACCAGCAGGCCTGTGACCCGCTGCCGTGCCAGGTAGTCATCGCTGCTGCGGCGTTGGCCCTCATGCTGGTAGAAAAACACCTCGGGCTTCTCGGCGCGCGGCAGCACCACGGCCGTCGCACCCTTCGGGACGGTGCGGTGGGGAAGCAGCTCTTCCAGCCCACCGCTGAAGGAGTCCACCAGGTTTTCGGGCCGCTCTGCGCCGACCAGGTGCTGCGCCTGCGGTCCGCTGCTGCCACGGGGGTAGCCCTGCGGGCCGCCCAGCAGCACCTCGTCGGGCGCGGCCTGTGCACACACCGCCCCACCGAGGGTGAGCCACACGGCAATCGTCAATAAGTTCAGGGGGCGGGGCATCGCAACTCCTGGGTAAGTCCCGCATGCATTGTGCGCGAGCCACGGTGGAGCACCGCCGGGTGATGCCGCAAGCGAAGCCCGCACGGGGGCTTGCGGAAATGACTCAAGGATTGCGGAAAAGCCAGCTATGCAATTGATAGCTGAAGATCGTTATCTGGTGCCCCGAGCCGGGGTCGAACCGGCACGCCCCTTTTCAGGAAAGCGGCGGATTTTAAGTCCGCAGTGTCTACCAATTTCACCATCGGGGCGCCGCCTGCCAGCGGGGGCGCGTACACGGTACGGACCTGCATGGCAGCGTAGCGCGGGCCGTGCGGGTGTGCAATGCCCTGTCGCACCCGGTCACAAAACGGCAAGCGCAACCACCGCATTGCAACGCCAAGAAAAAAGGGAAGCCTAAGCTTCCCTTTTTGAATCTGGAGCGGGAAAAGAGTCTCGAACTCTCGACCTCAACCTTGGCAAGGTTGCGCTCTACCAACTGAGCTATTCCCGCATTTCGCTGCGCTTTCTGTCGTTACCGTCAGTCTGCATCAGCAAGACTTAAATTATAGCGCCATTTTTGGGGCTTGCAAACTTCGGCGCCAAAAAATTTGCTTCTGCCTTGCGCGGCACAGGTCGAGCGCACTGCAGATCGACCTTGAGCCGCCCATCCACCCGTGCTCCACCCGGAAAAAAGCCCGTATGGAGGCGGGCTTGAACTCGTGATGGTCACGAGGGGAGGAAGCCGCTGGTGCTGCGGCGCTTCCATGCTACTACGGAACCGCAGTGCGGTGTGCAGGGTCGATCCCCCCTCGTGCCGCAGGGCATGCGGGCCGCCGGCATCCAGTACGGATTTGCATTCGATCGTGGAGCAACGACCTCATACGGTGGAAGGCAAATCCGTAGAAGGCACATCCCCCACGGAACGCCCGCTGAGGACCCATAGCCTCAGGGACACATGGATTTCCAGCGCCCGCAGCGCGTTGCCCCAGTGCCCGGCCAGTCCTTCTGCGGTCGCCAGCCTCTGCCGGATGGTGTTCACGTGGATGCCAAGCCGCTCGGCTGCCGCCTTGGCGTTCTGGTTGCAGTCGAAATAGGCCAGCAGCGTGGCCACCAGTTCCGAGCCCCGCTTGTCGTCATAGGCGACGAGGGCACCGATGGTGCTCTTGAGATAGGCATGCAGGCTGGCCTGGTCGTGCGTCTCGAACAGCGTGGAGTACAGCGCCATCTCGTTCTGGCCGATGAGGGCCCCGCGCATGCCCACGCGCGCCATCACCGGCAGCGCACGGCGCAGCGACGCGTGGAGTGCGGGGATCTCCGAAGGCTGCGCGATGGGGCGCGAGACCACGCCGAGGAAGCTGGCCCCGAAATGCTGCCGGGCTGCGCTGTCGATGGTGCGACGGACATCGTCTGCGCGGGTGGTGGCGCACAGCACGGTCAGAACACCATCGACTTCATCGAAGAGGATGTCCGGCAGCACCTGCGCGGAGCGCAGCCACCGTGCCAGATAGCCGGTCTCGGGGGTACGTGTTTCCAGCAACAGCAGGGATGTGGGCCGCGACAGGTCCACGCCGAACCGCTCGGCACGGTCGCCGAGCAGGTGCAGGTCGTCCTGGCGGGGTGACAGCAGGCTGCGCAACAGGCTGGACAGATCACGGCTTTGCGAGGCCTCGGCGCGCTCGCGCGACAGCAGCACGATGCCCACGATGCTCGCGCACCGCTCGTAAGTGCGGATGGCCACTTCATCGAGCGCCGCCGCGCTGAACAGCAGCATCGTGCCCAGTACATCGTTGCCACCGATCACGGTGATGAGCCGGCAGGTCTCGCCCAGCGCCCCATAGGCCACCACCGAGCGCCCGATGCGGCGGCTGTCCCCCAGCGCACGCGCCAGCGCTTCGCTGTGCTCCCCATGGGGCCGGTAGGCACTGGCACCCTGGCCCCGGTAGCCTTCGGCGGCGCCGCGACCGATGGTCTGTCCGACCTCGTCGAGCACCAGCACCTCCCCTTGCATGATCTGCGCGACCGACTGGCAGATGGTGGCCAGCGTGGCGCCCTTGGCCAGCAGCGTGGTCATCTGGTCATGCGCCTCGGCTGCGGACTGCACGCTCAGGGCATGCCGCTCCAGTTGCGCATGGGCCATCTCGGCACTGCGCAGCGCCGCATGGGTCTGCTCGAACGCCATGGCATTCTTGATGGCCACCGCGGCGTGCGTCGCCAGGGTGCTGAGGATGGAGATGTGGTGCGCGGTGTGCGTGCGGTGGTAGCGGTCGGCCACGAAGAGCAGGCCGATGACCTCGTCCTCCCACAGCAGCGGCACGCCGACCACGGCGGCGATGCCCTCTTCCCGAAACGTCACGTCCAGCTGCGGGTCGTGGGGGAAGCGGGTGTCGTGCAGGTAGTCGGCCGTGGTGAAGGGCAGCCGCGTCTTGACCACGACGCTCACGATGCCCAGGTCGCGCCCAGCCAGCATCTCGCCCGTTCCGCGCGACAGCGCGCCATCGGCCGTCAGCACGTGGAAGGCGTCCAGTCCCGCATCGTAGGCCGACAGCCACGCCACCTGCGAGCCCAGCAGCCGGCGAGCCCGCGACACCACCGTGGCCAGCAGCTCGGGCAGGTCCAGGCGGCCGGAGAGATCCCGCGCGGACTCGATGACCGCCAGCATCCCGCTCTCGCGCTGGTGCTGCAGGTCCAGGCGGTTGCGGATGGCCATCGCCATGCGCACCAGCTCCAGCAGGTCGGGCTTGCGCGCCGAGTCCTCGGCAAGCGCCTCCACGCGCGCAAGGCAGGCCGCGATCTCCTCGGAGGAGCCAGCGCGGTGCAGCCACTGGATCAATTCTTCACTGATGCGCTCGCTCGCATCGGTCTCGGCGGGTTCGACGGCATGGGTCATGCGCGGTTTCTCCAACAGGCAGGGCAAAGCTTCAGGCACGCGCCGGCAGGCGCTATCGGGCCCCGAGTGTGGGCCCTCGGCGCAGCCGGTGCACCGCTCTTTCGCAGCCACTGCGGGTTTTCACCGAGTAATTTGCACACACCGGACACGGGCTTGCAGTGTGCTCAAGCCACATAGATCTCTTTCCTGGATTCGGGGACAGTTCGGGCACCGCCCGAGCAAGGTCCGGCCCTACTTCGCCAACCAATGCGCCAGAACAGCGGGCGCGGGGTGGCAAGCACCGCAATGCAACCGCTTCCTGTCCTATGAGCATTCTGAATTCTCTGGTCCCACCACCGGGCCTGCGCGTCCTGGTGACCGCCGGCGCCAATGGCATCGGTGCCGCCGTCGCCCGCGCCTTCAGCGAGGCCGGTGCGCGCGTCCATGTCTGCGATATCGACCGCGCTGCCATCGACCGGCTGATGACGGCGGTTCCGGACATCACGGCCAGCGTCGCCGATGCCTCGGTCGAACGCGATGTGGAGTTGGTCTTCGAGGACCTGCTGGGCAGCATCGGCGGGCTGGACGTACTGGTCAACAACGCCGGCATCGCCGGCCCCACGGGCCCCATCGAGGACATCAGCGCCAGCCAGTGGGAACGCACGGTGGAGGTGAACCTGAACAGCCAGTTCCTCTTCGCGCGGCGCGCCGTGCCGCTGCTGCGGCAGTCGACCAACAGCCCGAGCATCGTCGCCATGAGTTCGGTGGCGGGGCGGCTGGGCTATGCCTTTCGCACGCCCTACGCATCGACCAAGTGGGGCGTGGTGGGCCTGATGAAGTCGCTGGCCATCGAGCTCGGCCCCGCCGGGGTGCGCGTCAACGCCATCCTGCCGGGAACGGTCGAGGGCGAGCGGATGGACGGGGTGATCGCCGCGAGGGCATCGACCACCGGCGTCAGCGTGGATGCGATGCGCGAAGAGTACCTGCGCAAGATCTCGCTGCGCCGCATGGTCACGCCGCAGGACGTGGCGGCCACCGCCCTGTTCCTGAGTTCACCCGCGGCCCGCAACATCACCGGCCAGGCGATCAGCGTGGACGGCAATCTCGAGTACCTGTAAGGCACCTGCTGCCGGTACGACCCACATCAACAAAAGGAGACCGTATGAAGATGATCCACCACACCCTGGGCGCCGCCGCCATTGCCGCAGCCGGCATTGCGGCCAGCAGCGCAGCCTCCGCGCAGAACGTCAAGATCGGCGTGATCGAGACGCTCTCGGGCCCGCAGGCCGCTTCGGGCCAGATGTACCGTGCGGCGGCCCGCTATGCCGTGGACCGCATCAACGCCCAGGGCGGCTGGAACGGCCAGCCCATCCAGCTGGTGGAATACGACAACCAGGGCGGCCCCACCGGCGCGGCCGACAAGCTCAAGACCGCGATCTCCGACGGCGTGCACCTCATCGTGCAGGGCGCATCGTCCGCCGTGGGCGGGCAGCTCACCGAGGACGTGCGCAAGCACAACCTGCGCAACCCGGGCAAGGAGATCGTCTACCTGAACGTCGGGGCCGAGGCGCTCGAACTCACGGGCGAGAAGTGCCACTTTCACCATTTCCGGTTCAGCGGCAACGCCCAGGTGCGCACCAAGGCACTGGTGCAGGCGATGAAGTCGGCAGGCACCCTGGGCAGCCGCGTCTATGCGATCAACCAGAACTACTCCTGGGGCCAGGACATGGAGAAGGCCACCGTGGACAATGCCGCAGCGGGCGGCTACGAGGTGGTCGAGAAGACGCTGCACGACGTCAACCGCATCCAGGACTTTGCGCCCTATGTGGCCAAGATCGGGGCGGCCAAGGCCGACACGGTGATCACGGGCAACTGGTCCAACGACCTGCTGCTGCTCATGAAGGCCACGCGCGCTGCCGGCCTCAAGACCCGCTTTGGCACCATCTTCCTGGACCAGCCAGGCAATATCGCCAATGCGGGCGAACTGGCCATCGGCCACTTCATCGCCCACACCTTCAATGCCGAGGCCGGCGGTGCCGAGGGCGAGAAGTTCGTCAACGACTACCGCACCAAGACCGGCAGCGCGCCGGTGGCTACCGACCCGCAGACGGTGTTCGGGCTGCTGATGGTGGGCGATGCCCTGGGCCGTGTGAAGCCCGAGGGCGGCAAGTTCAACGTGAACGCCTTCGCTCGCGCGCTGGAGACCACGAAGATTTCCACGCCGAACGGCGAGATCAGCATGCGCGCGGATGACCACCAGGCCCTGCTGCCCCTGGTCGTGTCCACGGTCTCCAAGGAAGCCAGGTACAAGGTGGACAACACCGACATGGGCTTCAAGCCGGTCAAGCTCTTCTCGGCCCAGGAAGCGGCTACGCCGGCCCAGGCCAGCTGCAGGATGCAACGCCCCTCCTGATCGGCCAAGGAGCCCCCGGTGGGGGCTCCACCGCTGTCCCCCCTTCGCCCACGAGGTCCCGGCGGCGCCACGGCCCGCCGCGGGTTTCGCTCGTCCGCCTTTTTCCCGCGCACCCCACACTCCTATGGACACCCTCATCGTTTCGTTGCTGAACGGAACCATCTACGGCCTGCTGCTGTTCATGGTCTCTGCCGGCCTCACGCTCATCTTCGGGATGATGGGCGTGCTCAACTTCGCGCACGCATCGTTCTACATGCTGGGTGCGTACTTTGCCTACGCCCTCACCGATGTCTTCGGGTTCGCCCTGGCCCTGGTCGCCGCCACCGTGCTGGTCGCATTGGTGGGCGTGGTGGTGGAGAAGTACTTTCTGCGCCGTGTGCACCACCACGGCCATGCACATGAGCTGCTGCTCACTTTCGGCCTGTCCTTCATCATCGCCGAGCTGATCAAGCTGTTCTTCGGCAACTTCCCGGTCAACTACCGCCTTCCGCAAGGCCTGGACTTTGCGGCCTTCTCCATCGGCACGGCCAGCTATCCCGCCTACCGGGTGTTCATGGGGCTGGTGGCGGTGGCCATGTTCGTGGTGATCTACCTGCTGCTCACGCGCACCCGCGTGGGCATCGTCGTGCGCTCGGCCATCTACCGGCCGCGCATGGCAGAGGCGCTGGGGCACAACGTCCCCCTGGTGTTCATGGGCGTGTTCGGCGTGGGCGCGGCCCTGGCCGGCCTGGCCGGTGCGGTGGCGGGCGCCTTCTACACCACCAACCCCAACATGGCCCTGGAGCTGGGCGTGATGGTCTTCGTGGTGGTGGTCGTCGGTGGCCTGGGCTCGCTCGAGGGCGCCATGCTGGCCTCGCTGCTCATCGGCGTCATCACCTCCCTCGCCGTGGCCATCGATGCCAGCCTGGCCGACTTGCTGGCGTTGTTCGGAGCCCGCGGCTGGGCCGAGGGCGTGGGCGGGCTGCTCACGCTCAAGCTCTCCAGCCTTGCCGCCACCCTGCCCTTCGCGCTCATGCTGCTCGTGCTGCTGGTGCGCCCCTCCGGTCTCCTGGGTGAAAAGGCCTGATGCCATGACCCCACGCCATCTCCTGCTTGGCAGCCTCTGCCTGGGCGCCGCCATCCTGGCGGGCCTGCCCTACCTGCTGTCCGCCGGCCTGCTCAACGCAGCCATCCAGATGCTGATCGCGGCGCTGTTCGCCTCGGCCTACAACGTGGTGTGCGGCCAGGCCGGCATGCTGTCCTTCGGCCACGCGGCCTACTTCGGCGTCGGTGCGTTCGCCACGGTCCATGCCATGAATGCCGTCGGAGGCGCAGGCATCGTCCCGACCCCGCTGCTGCCCCTGGCGGGGGCCCTGGGGGGGCTGGCGGTAGGTGTGGTCGCGGGGTGGTTCTCCACACAGCGCACGGGCACCTACTTCGCCATGATCACCCTGGCGATCGCGGAGCTGCTGCACTCCATCGCGCCGCACATCAAGGGCGTGTTCGGCGGCGAGGCCGGCGTTTCCAGCATGCGCATGCCGTCCCTGGGGCTGGGCTTCGGCTCCACCACCGAGGTGTACTACCTGACGCTGGCCTGGGTGCTGGTCTCCCTGCTGCTGCTGTACCTGTACACCCTCACCCCCGTGGGCCGGCTGGCCCTGGGCCTGCGCGAAAACCGCCACCGGCTGGCCTTCCTGGGGTACGACGTGCACCGGCTCAGCGTGCTGGTGTTCACGGTGTCGGCCATGTTCTCGGGCATCGCGGGCGGCCTGCAGGTCATCAACAACGAAGCGGCCAACTACGTGCTGTTCGAGAGCACGCTGTCGGCGGCGGCCGTGCTCAACACCTACATCGGCGGCGTGGGCAGCTTCCTCGGGCCGGCGCTGGGGGCGGCATTGATGACCTTCTTCGGCTACGCGGTCTCCGACATGACCCAGTCCTGGCTGCTCTACCAGGGCATCGTGTTCGTGGTGGTGATGATGTTCATGCCGCAGGGCCTGGCAGGGCTGGCGAGCGGATCGGTGCTGCTGTGGCGCAGGGTCGGTCCCTCGCGGCTCGCCCCCGTGCTGGCGCTCTTCACGGCCGCCACTGCGCTGCTCGGCGGTGCCACGGCCTTCATGGTGGAGATGCTGCGCCGCCTGTTCTCGCGCGACTACCGCGCCCTCCTGGGCACCGACCCATCGGCACCCTGGCCCGCCGTTTCGCTCTTCGGCGCGGACTGGGCGCCGCTGGCGCTGACCACCTGGCTGGTGCCACTCGCGCTGCTGGCCGCAGGAAGTGCCCTCGCCCTGGTCGCCAGCAGGCAGTTGCGGGCACTGCAGGACGAGCGCCAGGACGGCGAAAGCCCCGCGCCATCGCCCGCCGAACCGACGCCTGCACCGTCCACGTCCACATCCACCAGCACACAGGAGCCCGCATGACCGACTCCATCCTTTCCCTTCGCGGCCTCACGAAGTCCTTCGGCCCGACCGAGATCATCCGGGGCGTGGACCTGGACCTGCGGCCCCGCGAGCGGCATGCGCTCATCGGCCCCAATGGAGCGGGCAAATCCACCCTGTTCCACCTGATCTCGGGCAACCTCGCGCCGTCCTCGGGCACCATCATGTTCAACGGCGCGCAGATCCAGGGCAAGGCGCCCCAGGAGATCAACCGCCTGGGCCTGTCGCGCTCGTTCCAGATCACCAACATCTTCCCCAAGCTGACGGTGTTCGAGAACCTGCGCCTGGCCGTCATGCGCTCGCATGGCCTGCAGTACACGTTCTGGCGCTTCATCGACAGCGCAGTGGGCGTGCGCGAGCAGACCGAGCGCCTGTTGGAGCGGGTGCGGCTGCAGGCCCGCGCCCGGATGGTGGCAGCGCAGCTGTCGTACTCCGAACAGCGCTCGCTGGAGATCGCCATGACCCTGGCCTCGGACCCCCAGGCCATCCTGCTGGACGAGCCCATGGCGGGCATGTCCAACGAGGAGACGGAATACACCGCCCAGCTGATCTGCGAGGTGACCCAAGGCCGCGCACTCTTCATCGTCGAGCATGACATGCAGGTGGTCTTCTCGATCAGCGACCGCATCAGCGTGCTGGTCTACGGCCAGGTGATCGCCACGGGAACACCCGACGAGATCCGGGACAACGCTGCCGTGAAGGAAGCCTACCTCGGCGAGGAGGTGCTGGCATGAGCCCGGATGCAACGCTGCTGAGCGTGGACCAGCTGCACGCGCACTATGGCAAGAGCCACATCCTGCACGGCGTCTCGTTCGAGGTGCGGCGCAATGAAGTGGTCAGCCTGCTGGGGCGCAACGGCTCGGGCCGCTCCACCACCATGAAGGCGCTGATGGGGCTGGTGCCACCCACTGCAGGCACCGTGACCCTGCAAGGGCGCGAGATCACCGGCCAGCGGCCGTTCACGATCTGCCGCGCGGGCCTGGGCTACGTGCCCGAGGAACGCGAGGTCTTCGGCAACCTGACCGTGGACGAGAACCTGCACATGGGCGAGCAGCCCGCCGTGCCAGGAGCGGTGCAGTGGACGGTCGCGCAGATGTTCGACTACTTCCCGCGCCTGAAGGAGCGGCGCGGCACCAAGGCCGCCAGCCTTTCGGGCGGCGAGCAGCAGATGCTGACGATCTGCCGCTCGCTGCTGGGCAATCCGCTGGTGCTGCTGGTCGACGAACCCACGGAGGGGCTGGCGCCCAAGATCGTCACCGCCGTGGGCGAGTGCATCCGCGACATGCACCGGCGCGGGGTCTCGGTCGTGCTGGTCGAACAGAAGCTGGCCATCGCCCTGAAGGTGTCCACGCGCGTGTGCGTGATGGGCCATGGCCGCATCGTCTTCGAAGGCACGCCCCAAGAGCTGTCATCCAACCAGCAATTGCTGGCCGACTGGCTGGCCGTCTGATCCGCGCACCGCCCCTTCCCATCCCCCTTGCCACCTCTCCAAGAAACCAGCCCCCAGAGCAACGCCATGGACACCCTCCCGAACAAAGTCATCATCTCGTGCGCCGTGACCGGCTCGGTGCACACCCCCAGCATGTCGCCCTACCTGCCGCTGACACCCGATGAGATTGCCCGGCAGGCCATCGAGGCCGCGGAGGCCGGTGCCGCCATCCTGCACCTGCATGCGCGCAACCCGAGCGATGGCAGCCCCACCGCCGACCCGGCGGTGTTCGCGCAGTTCGTGCCGCGCATCAAGGCCGCCACCGATGCGGTCATCAACATCACCACCGGCGGCAGCACCCGCATGACGCTGCAGGAGCGGCTGGCCTATCCGCTCATCGCCCAGCCGGAGATGTGCTCGCTCAACATGGGCTCGATGAACTTCTCCATCCATCCCGCGGCGCGCAAGATTTCCGAATGGCGCCACGATTGGGAAAAGCCCTACATCGAGGGCATGGAAGACCTGATCTTTCGCAACACCTTCCGCGACATCAAACACATCCTGAAAGTGCTGGGCGAAGACTGCGGCACCCGCTTCGAGTTCGAGTGCTATGACGTGGGCCATCTGCACAACCTGGCCCATTTCGTGGACGAAGGGCTGGTCAAGGGGCCTTTGTTCATCCAGGCCATCTTCGGCATCCTGGGTGGCCTCGGGCCCGATCCCGAGAACCTGTACGTGATGAAGTCCACGGCCGACCGCCTGTTCGGGCGCAACGGCTACCGCTTTTCGGTGCTGGGCGCCGGGCGCCACCAGATGCCGCTGCTCACCATCGGGGCGGCCATGGGCGGCAACGTGCGGGTGGGACTGGAGGACAGCCTGTACCTGGGCAAGGGGCAACTGGCCACCTCCTGCGCGGACCAGGTACGCAAGATCCGGCGCATTCTGCAGGAGCTGTCGCTGGAGATCGCCAGCCCCGCCGAGACGCGCGCCATGCTCGGCCTCAAAGGCGCCAATGCGGTGGCCATCTGAGCCGCCGCGCACCGCAATCAACCTGATTCATC
The DNA here is from genome assembly GCF_034519795.1 of Acidovorax sp. Classification (GTDB taxonomy): domain Bacteria; phylum Pseudomonadota; class Gammaproteobacteria; order Burkholderiales; family Burkholderiaceae_C; genus Acidovorax. The sequence continues at coordinate 288,105 of NZ_JAXHOB010000009.1, read as the reverse complement.
TGAAAGAAACGAGAGGAAGATACATGGGCAAGCTGTTGCACAACAAGGTGGCCATCGTGACCGGAGCCGGCGGTGGCCTGGGGCGCTCGCACGCGCTGGAACTGGCGCGCCACGGCGCCCGGGTGGTCGTGAACGACCTGGGCGCCGAGCGCCCGGGCTCCCCAGCCCAGCGGGTGGTGGCGGAGATCCTGCAGTCCGGGGGCGAAGCCATGGTCGACGGCGCCGACGTGACCAGGCCGGAGCAGGTACAGGCCATGGTCGAGAAGGCGGCCGGGCTCTGGGGACGAATCGACATCCTGGTGAACAACGCCGGCATCCTGCGCGACAAGTCGTTCGCCAAGATGTCGCTGGACGACTTTCGCCTGGTGGTCGAAGTGCACCTCATGGGTGCCGTGCACTGCACCCGCGCGGTGTGGGAGCTCATGCGGGCGCAGGACTACGGTCGCATCGTCATGACGACCTCGTCCTCGGGGCTCTATGGCAACTTCGGCCAGGCCAACTACGGGGCCGCAAAGATGGCGCTGGTCGGCCTCATGCAGACGCTTGCGCTGGAGGGAGAACGCCACGGCATCCGCGTCAACTGCCTGGCGCCCAGCGCCGCCACGGGAATGACGCATGGCGTGCTGCCGCAGGACGCCCTTACCGGCCTGGCGCCCGAACGGGTGAGCCCGGGCCTGATCGCACTGGTGGCCGACGATGCGCCCACCCGCATGATCCTGCTGGCCGGCGCCGGCAGCTTCGAAAGCGCCCACATCACCATGACCCAAGGCATCCATGTGAGCGGCGGCGCAGGTGCCGCAGAGGCGGTGCGCAGCAGGCTGCAGCAGGTGCAGTCCCGTGCCCAGGAGATGGTCCCCGCTTCGGGATGGGAGCAGTACCGGCACGAACTGACCAAGGCGGGCCTGCAGGCGCAGGTCGACGCCGCTTCCTGACGGCGGCACCGTGGGCAGCGCACATGCGCCAGGCCTACCAGGTGTCTGGCGCACACATTGCCGGCGACATCGGCCCCACCGAAACTCTTGCGGGGCAGCAGCCAGAGGCGCTTCCCGGCATTCCATTCAAAACACAAGGAGACAAGCATGAGACAGTTCTACGCGCTCAACACGCCCGGACGGTGGGCGGTGCTGGCCATCGCCAGCGTGGCGGTGGCGGCCTGCGGCGGCAACGACTCGGCGGACGCTGCGCCCGCCCCTCTGGCCTGCGAGAAGCTCGTGGGACTTGCCATCCCGGCCTCTGCCATCCACCTGCCCACCTCCGGCGGCAGCGTATTGACCGCGACACCCGTCGAAGCCAGCGGCAGCGGCGCTGCCGCCATTGCCGCGCATTGCCTGGTCACCGCGCGCATCGGCCCTGTCGATGCGGCCGCACCCGACATCCGCCTGAACGTCGCGCTGCCCATGGCCTGGAACAGCAAGGCCATGATGTTCGGTGGCGGCGGCTTCAACGGCTCCGTTCCCAACGTCCGGGGCAATGTCTCCAACGGCCCCCTGGACCAACCGACTCCGCTGGGCCGCGGCTACGCCACTTTTGCCAGCGACTCGGGCCACCAGGCCAATGCCTACGGGTCGCAGGACGGCACATGGGGCCTGAACGACGAAGCCGTGCGCAATTTCGGCGGCGATGCGCTCAAGAAGACCCGCGACGCGGCCCTGCACATCGTCAAGGCACGCTATGCCGCCAGCCCACAGAAATCGTACTTTGCAGGGGGCTCCACGGGCGGCCGCGAAGCGCTCGCCGCCATCCAGCGCTGGCCGGCCGATTGGGACGGTGCCATCGCCTGGTATCCGGCATGGAACGACGCGGCTGCGCTGCTGGGCGGGCACCGCAGCAACATCGCCCTGGCCCAGCCGGGCGCCTACCCCAATGTGCCCAAGCGCGCGCTCGTCTACAAAGCGGCCATGGAGGCCTGCGACGCACTCGATGGCGTCCAGGACGGCCTCATCAGCCACCAGAAGCAGTGCAACGCCCGCTTCGATCCGGCGCTGGCCACGGTGGGTGGCGCAGCACTGCGCTGCGCTGGCGGCGCCGATACCGGCGACCACTGCCTGTCCGACGCGCAGATCCGCGCGCTCCAGGTGATGAACACCGACACGGTGTTCAACTTCCCGCTGGCCAGCGGCGAGACGCGCTACCCGGGCTACAACGTCTGGGGTGCAGACCTGGGCATCACGTCCAACCCGTCCCCCGTGCAGCCCACGGTCACCTTCCTCGCGCTGGGCACGGCTGCGCCCGCCATGCCAGTGCCCCGCACCGCCCCCTACATCAGCGTACTGGTGGACCAGTGGATCAAGTACTCGGTGACGCGCGACCCCGGCTTCAACTCGCTGCTGCTGGACCCCGAGAACCCCGGCCCCTGGGCCCCCCGCATCAGCGAGCTCAGCCGCCAGTTGGACACCGGCACCGACATCTCGGCCTTCGCGGCGAAGGGCGGAAAACTCCTGCTGGCGCACGGCCTGGCCGATGTGCTGGTCAGTTCCCGCGCAACGGAGGACTACTACCGCCGCCTTCAAAGCCAGATGGGTGCGGAGCGCGTGCGCAGCTTCGCCCGCTACTACGAGGTGCCCGGCCTCGGGCATGCCGTGAGCACGGCGTTCAACGCCACCTGGGACTCGCTGACGACGCTGGAGCGCTGGGTCGAAAGCGGCACCGCCCCAGGCAACCAGGTCACCACCGATGTCACTGGCGTCCCTGGACGCACCCGCCCCCTGTGCGACTATCCGCAGTGGCCCAGGTACAAGGGCACTGGCGACGTGAACCTGGCCGCTTCGTTTGCTTGCACGGAGTAGCGGCCAGTCACGCGATCAAAACACCGACAGCCCGGTCCTGGCGGTGAAAAGTTCCAGCGCCTGCATGCCCAGCAGCGAGTTCCCGGTGCCGTCCAGCGCGGGCGACCAGACGCACAGGCTCAGGTGGTCGGGCACCACCGCCACGATGCCACCGCCCACGCCACTCTTGCACGGCAGGCCGATCCGGAACGCGAACTCTCCGGCCGCGTCGTAGGTGCCGCAGGTCAGCATCAGCGCATTGATGCGGCGCGTCTGCCGCTCGGTCAGCAGTTGCTCGCCACGGAAGGGGTGGCGGCCGTCGCGGCACAGGTAGCCGGTGGCGCGCGCCAGCTGCAGGCAGCTCATGCTCACCGCGCAGTGGTGGAAGTACGCATCCAGCACGGCCGCGACATCGTTGTCGATCTTGCCAAAGCTCTTCATGAAGTTGCAAAGCGCGATGTTGCGAAAGCCGGTGCCGGCTTCGGAGGCGGCCACCTCCTCGTCGAAGTGCACCGGCTCCTCGCACAGGCTGGTCAGCAGCTCCAGCATGGCGGCCTTGGCATCGCCCTGGCTGACCAGGCGATCGGTCACGGCAATCGCTCCGGCGTTGATGAAGGGGTTGCGTGGCGTCCCCTGCTCGGCTTCGAGCTGCACCAGCGAGTTGAACGGGTTACCCGAGGGTTCGCGGCCGATGCGGTCCCACAGGGTATCGCCCAATGCGCCCATCCCCAGGGTCAGGGCAAAGAGCTTGGAGATGCTCTGGATCGAGAACGGGGTGGCGCTGTCGCCGGCCTGCGCCTCCTGGCCATCGCAGGTGCGCAGCGCGATGCCGAACTGGGCCGCCGGCACCCGCGCCAGCGCCGGGATGTAGTTGGCCACCTGGCCCTGTGCGCCCAGCAAGGGGCGCAGTGTTGCGACAATTTCTTCAAGGATGGGCTGGAATTGCATGGCGTGATTGTCGATCAGCCATTCACAGACGGCAGTGACCCGACGGGCCTTTCACCTACAGCGCAGCGCGAAAACCCCTGGGAAGATGGTCAGCTTGCATTTTTTAACGGTTTTTCCATGCGGCAGAGTTACGCTTTCAGTCGTTCGGGCCGTGTCAAGAACCCTGTTCCAAACGGCTCGCACCCGCAGAGGGCGCCGTGCTCGGCCAGCCTGCCCACTGCCTGGCCCTTTCTGCACCTTTGATCGGGATCGGAAGCTTTCGTGACAGCGTTCATGCCTTCGAGCTACAACCTCTTCCTGGTGGCTGTGTCGCTGGCCATGGCCATGTTCGCCTCCTACGTGAGCTTCGACATGGCCCGCAGGGTGCGCACCTCGCAGCGCGGCATCGGTCTGGCCTGGTGGGCCGCGGGTTCGCTGGTCATGGGAACAGGCATCTGGTCCATGCATTTCGTGGGCATGCAGGCGCTGCAGCTGCCCATCCCCATCGGCTACTCGCAGGGGCTGACCTTCGCGTCCTGGCTGGCGGCGGTGGCGGCATCCGGCATAGCCCTGGAACTGGCCAGCCGCAAGCGGCTCGACCACCTGCGCATCCTGCTTGGCGCCATGGCGATGGGCGGCGGCATCACCGCCATGCACTACCTGGGCATGGCCGCCATGCGCATGTCGCCCGGCATCACCTGGAACATGCCGCTGGTGGCACTGTCGGTGCTGGTGTCGTTCCTCGCGTCCACGCTGGCGCTGCTCATCTTCAAGCTGCTGCGCCGGGTGGAGCGGCCTCGGCGCGTGGCCTACCAGATGGCGGCGGCGTTCGTGTTCGCCATGGCGATCTGCGGCACGCACTACCTGGGCATGGCGGCCGCCAGCTTCGCGGTGGGCTCGGTCTGCCTGACTGCCGGTGAGCTGGGCGGCCCCGGCCTGCAGACGGCCGTGGCCATGATTGCGGGCACACTGCTGGTGGTCACCTTGCTCACGTCCATCCTGGATTCCCGGCTGCAGCGCGCCGCGCGCGGCGCATCGCATTCCATGCACGAGAGCAACGCACGCCTGCAGGCCGCAAACGAAGAGCTCCAGCAGCGCGCCTTTGCCGACCCGTTGACGGGTCTGCCCAACCGCCTGCTGTTCGAGGACCGCCTGGCCCAGGCCACCCGCCGGCTGGAGCGCAGCAACCACGACGGGGTGGTCGAACGCATGGCCGTGCTGTTCGTGGACCTGGACGGGTTCAAGCCCATCAACGACTCATTCGGGCATGCGGTGGGTGACATCGTGATCCGCAAGGCGGCATCGCGCCTGCGCGACGAGGCCCGCGACTGCGACACCGTGGCCCGCGTGGGGGGCGACGAGTTCCTGATCCTGCTCAACGACGTGGCCGACGAACAAGCCTGCATCTCCGTGGCCCAGAGGGTGCTGGCGTCGCTGTCGCAGCCCTTCGAGGCATCGGGGCGGCGCATCGAGATCTCCTGCTCCATCGGCATCGTGGTGCACCCGGGCCACAGCGAGAGCAGCAAGCTCGTGGCCAATGCCGACGCAGCGATGTACGCCGCCAAGCGCGCAGGCGGCAGCTGCTACGCATTGTTCGAACCCCACATGGTGTCCGACGTGTCGGAGCAGCTGGCGCTGCAGAGCGACCTGCGCCATGCGCTGGAGCGGGGGCAACTGTCCCTGCACTACCAGCCCAAGATCGACGGGCGGCGGGGCCAGATCAGCGGTGTCGAGGCCCTGCTGCGCTGGAACCACCCGCGCCACGGCATGGTCAGCCCGCTCGTGTTCATCCCCCTGGCGGAGCGGATAGGCCTGATCGGCCGCCTCGGCCACTGGGTCATCGACGAGGCCTGCCGCCAGACCGCAGAGTGGAGCCGCGACGGCCTGCGCATGCGCGTGGCGGTGAACCTGTCCGTGCACCAACTGCGCGACAAAGGCCTGGTCGAGCGCATCGGGCAGACCCTGCAAGACCATGGCCTGGACGCATCGCAGTTGCTGTGCGAGATCACCGAGACGGTGGCGATGGAGGACATCAAGGCCGTGCAGCGCACCTTCGAGGGGCTGGGCGACATCGGCGTGTACCTGTCCATCGACGACTTCGGCACCGGCTACTCCAGCCTGCGCCACCTGAGCCAGTTGCCCGCCCGGCAGCTCAAGATCGACCGCAGCTTCGTGGGAGACCTGGAACACAGCACCAACGCACGCGCCGTGGTGGCCGCCGTGGTGGGCCTGGCCCACGCCCTGGGCCTGCGCGTGGTGGCCGAGGGGGTGGAGACCGAGAGACAGCGCGACATTCTCCTGGCCATGGACTGCGACGAACTACAGGGCTTTCTGTTCGCGCGCCCCATGCCACCCGCCGCCCTGCTGGCATGGGCCCATGGGGCCAAGCCCGATGGCGGTGCGGACTTCACGCCCTCACTGGTGGGTGCGCTCGCGCCCCTGTGAGCGCGGGCACGGGCTTGCCATGCGCCCCCTTCAACAAAGCGACCCAGCCCATCCAGGCCGGTGGGCGGATTGCCGTGAAACAGCCATAGCAAAAAAGCCCGCTATCGATGCGATAGCGGGCTTTTCAATATGGTCTTCAAAATTCTGGAGGCGCGAACCAGAGTCGAACTGGTCTAACCGGATTTGCAATCCGGGGCATAACCGCTTTGCTATCGCGCCGTGAGCCTCAGATTCTAACCGAATTTGCCAACAGGTTTGCCAAGACCGCTACCCGAGGGCAAAGTCAACCGCCGCCCGGGCATGCAGCGCCGTGGTGTCCAGCAGCGGCAGCGGGCTGTGCGCCTGCTGCACCAGCAGCGATATCTCGGTGCAACCCAGCACGATGGCGTCGCAGCCCTCCTCCTGCAGTTGCGCAATGGCCTCCTGGTAGAAGAGGCGCGACGCATCGCGCACGATGCCCTGGCACAGTTCCTCGTAGATCACGCGGTGCACTTCGGCGCGCGTGGCAGCGTCGGGCGTGGCGACGTCCAGGCCGTAGTCCTGCACCAGCCTGTCCTTGAGAAACGGCTGCTCCATGGTGAACGCCGTGGCCAGCAGGCCCAGCTTGCGCAGGCCCTGCGTCCGCGCCGCCTTGCCCACGGGGTCGGCGATGTGCAGAAACGGCAGCGGCACGGCGGCGGCAATCGTGCCGGCCAGCTTGTGCATGGTGTTGGTACACAGCACGATGGCATCGGCCCCTGCGGCGTGCAGGCGGCGCGCGCTGTCGGCCAGCAGGGCGCCGGCATCGTCCCAGCGGCCTTCGTGCTGGGCCTGGGCGATGGGGCCGAAGTCCACGCTGTGCATGAGCAGCTGCGCCGAGCGCAGCGGCCCCAGGCGCGTGCGCACCTCCTGGTTCATGAGGCGGTAGTACTCGGCGGTCGATTCCCAGCTCATGCCGCCGATCAGGCCTATGGTCTTCACATGGATCTCCAGTTGGAAAACTGCCATGATCCGCACCGTGCAGCCCATCGTCTATCACGGAATTTCACGCGCCACGAGCGTCGCCGCGGGGCTGACGGTGGAACTGCTCGCACGCGCGCCCTACAGTGCCCGCGACAACCCGCAACGCGCCTCGCTGGGCATGGCGCTGGAACGGCAGACGGGCGTGCATGCGATCGGCACGGACCGGCGTGAAGACTTCGACACCTGGACGGGCACCCTGTCGTTCACCCCACCGGGCCTGGACGTGTTCTCGGAGTCGGCCACCGGCGGCGAGTACCTGGTGGTGCGCTGGGACGCAGCAGAAAGCAGCGATGGAGCCCAGGCCGGGCCTGCGCGGCCCCAGCGCACAGCCCCACCCGCCCTGCTGCAGCAGGCGCTGGCGCTGCGCGCGCTGCTGGTGTGCAGCGCGCCGGCAGCGCAGGTGCAGGCGCGGGTGCAGTTGCTGCTGGTGGGGCTCGATGCCTTGCGGGCACCTGCACGCACGGCGCAGGGTCTGGCGGACCTGCGCCCGCTCTACGCCCGCGTGCTGGAGCGCATCGACGACGAGATCGGCCACCCCGATGAAGATCTGTCGCTCGCCGCACTGAGCGCCTCGGTGCAACACACGCCGCTGGCCTTTCTGCGCCACTTCAAGCAGCTGACCGGCATGACACCCCACGCCTATGTGAACGAGCGCCGGCTGCAGCGCGCGCGGCATCTGCTGCACGCACCGCACGGCACGCTGGCCGACGTGGCCGCCACGGCGGGCTATGCGAGCCAGTCGCACATGGGTACGGCCGTGCTCAAAGCCTTGGGACTGACGCCCTCGGCGTACCGGCGCGGGCCCCGCTGAACCCCCACCATGATCCAGGACGCCACACCGCCACCCCACCGCGATGCACTCCGCGACCAGCACCCCATCCCCGGCAAGTGCCCACGGCTGCGGGCTACCTGCCTGGCTGCGGCGCTGACCATGGGCGCATGGACGGTGACCCACGGCGCACCACCCGCGCGGCCGCCCGCAGGCACCGACGTCGACGAAACCCGCACCGTGGCACAGCGCACGCGCGCGCCGGCGGACTGCCTGTCGGTGGTGCTGGAGGGCGTCACGGTGCTGCTGGACCGCAGTGAACTCAACCGCCAGGCCAACGCCAAGCCTGCCCAATGGAAGACCGAGGCCGAGCGCATGGCCCTGATCGAAGGGCGGCGTGCGGCGGCGCTGCTGCAGGCCGCCACTCCCGCCAAGGGCGGCAGCAACCCGGCCTGCCACACGGTCACGCAGACGCTCGATGGCGAAGACCAGTTCGTGGTGCTTGCGCACCTGGAACGCGGCGCGGCAGCCGTGCTGCCCGAGGGCACCACGCAGCCCGTGCCGGCGGTGGCCATCCGCTACCTGGGCCAGCGCTGCGGCCCGCTGTGCGGGCGCGGGAGCATTCTGGTGTCCGTGCCCGGGCAGCCGCGGCCCTTCATGGTCACGCACTGGTGGGCGTCCTGAACGCGCCTGGAAGAAGCGGCCTGCCCTTGCCGTGGCACTGGCCGGCGCGACCGGCGCCCGAAGGTATGCTCGCCCTCCAGGGCCCCATCCATGAACGTGACAACGAGGAACCCGTCTCCATGCTCCGCCTTCTGAAGATACTCGCCTGGTGCACCGCATTGCTGGCCGGCAGCGCCATGTCCCAACCCACCGAGCACTGCAGCAGCGCCACGGGAACACAGGCCAATGCCTCCTGGCAACTGGTGCCGCGCCAGGGCATCACCTGCGGCAGCTTGCAGGTCAGCATGGGGCAGGATCGCGAAGCGCTGCGCAAGGCCATGGGCACAGCCGGATTCGTGCCACCCAAGCCCGGCCGCTACCCAGACGAAGACGACTTCCTCACCGCCGACAAATCCACCTTCATCCGCGTGCGCTACGACGGCAGCAAGGTGCAGGACATCGAGTTTCTGGCCGGCACGCTGAAGTACCAGGGCGTGGACCTGCACCGCAACACCAGCTTCGCCAAGCTCAAGCGCCAATTCAAGGCCATGAAGCTCGGTTTTCGGGACACGAAATGGCTGGGGGACGGCCAGGATTGTCCTGAGCTTGCGATCAACATCGCCAGGCACGAGGACGTGGGTGGCGATGGCGATGGGATCGAGTGGGTGATTCTGAGCAGCACCTTCAAATAACCTGGCCCGCCATCCTGATCAGACCCGCCCGGCTTGCGGCGCGGATGCTGCAGGCCTCGCGATCACGTCGGCGCGCGGCAACAGGCGCATCGCTGGCCGGAGGGTGACAAGCACAGACGACGCCACAAAACAAAAAAGGATCCCGAAGGATCCTTTTTGCTTGCCTGCTGCCTGGGCAGCCTGCGATGTATGGAGCGGGAAAAGAGTCTCGAACTCTCGACCTCAACCTTGGCAAGGTTGCGCTCTACCAACTGAGCTATTCCCGCATTTTACCGAAGCCTCACATTGTACATCGTTTAGTACGTTGTGTGCTGCGATGGAATGAATTGTAGCGCATTTTCTGGGGGTCTCTGAAAATCCCTTCAAAAATTTTGCCTTCCCTGCATTCCATCGACTTTGCACTGCAGGGCCGGTTCACACCCTTTCAGTGCTTGAGTCCATCTGCAGCGGGCGCAGCCGCCTTGTCGGCCGAAGGCGCCGATGCCACGGCCACCTCTTCGTCCGTCAGGGGCACGGGCATGCTTTCCAGGGCGATCTCCAGCACCTTGTCGATCCAGCGCACGGGCACGATCTCCAGGCCGCTCTTGACGTTGTCCGGGATCTCGGCCAGGTCCTTCACGTTCTCTTCGGGGATCAGCACCGTCTTGATGCCGCCGCGCAGGGCCGCGAGCAGCTTTTCCTTCAAGCCACCGATGGCGGTGACTTCACCGCGCAAGGTGATCTCGCCGGTCATGGCCACGTCGGCGCGCACGGGGATGCCCGTGAGCGCGGAGACGAAGGCCGTGGTCATGGCGGCACCGGCGCTCGGGCCGTCCTTGGGGGTGGCGCCGTCGGGCACGTGGATGTGGATGTCGCGCTTCTCGAAGGCTTCGTCCTTGATGCCCAGGATGCGCGAGCGGCTGCGCACCACCGTGCGCGCGGCCTCGACCGATTCCTTCATCACGTCGCCCAGCGAGCCGGTGCGCGTGATCACGCCCTTGCCGGGCATGGCAGCGGCTTCGATGGTCAGCAGGTCGCCGCCCACCTCGGTCCACGCCAGGCCAACCACCTGGCCCACCTGGTTCTGCGCCTCGGCACGGCCGTAGGTGTACTTGCGCACACCCAGGAAGTCGGGCAGGTTGTCGGCGGTGACGACGACCTGGGGCTCGAGCTTCTTGAGCTGCAGGCCCTTGACCACCTTGCGGCAGATCTTGGACAGCTCGCGCTCGAGCGAGCGCACGCCGGCTTCCCGCGTGTAGTAGCGCACCATGTCGCGCACGGCGGGCTCGGTGATGTTGAGCTCTTCGTCCTTCACGCCATTGTTCTTGAGCTGCTTGGGCAGCAGGTACTTCATGGCGATGCTGGTCTTCTCGTCCTCGGTGTAACCCGACAGGCGGATCACTTCCATGCGGTCGAGCAGGGCCGGCGGGATGTTCATCGAGTTCGAGGTGGCGACGAACATCACATCGGACAGGTCGAAGTCCACCTCGACGTAGTGGTCGCCGAAGGTGTGGTTCTGCTCGGGGTCCAGCACCTCCAGCAGCGCGCTCGACGGGTCGCCGCGGAAGTCGGTGCCCAGCTTGTCGATCTCGTCGAGCAGGAACAGCGGATTGCGCGTGCCCACCTTCGAGAGGCTCTGCAGCACCTTGCCCGGCAGTGCGCCGATGTAGGTGCGGCGGTGCCCGCGGATCTCGGCCTCGTCGCGCATGCCGCCCAGGGCCATGCGCACGTACTTGCGGCCGGTGGCCTTGGCGATCGACTGGCCCAGCGAGGTCTTGCCCACGCCAGGAGGGCCCACCAGGCAAAGGATGGGGGCCTTGACCTTGTCCACGCGCTGCTGCACTGCAAGGTACTCAAGGATGCGGTCCTTGACCTTGTCCAGGCCGAAATGGTCTTCGTTGAGCACGCCTTCGGCGTTCACCAGGTCGTGCTTGATCTTGGTCTTCTTGCTCCACGGCAGCGCCGTGAGCACGTCGATGTAGTTGCGCACCACGGTGGCCTCGGCCGACATGGGCGACATGAGCTTGAGCTTCTTGAACTCGGCATCGGCCTTCTTGCGCGCCTCGGCGGGCATCTTGGCGAGCTTGATCTTCTTTTCGATCTCCTCGATGTCCGCGCCCTCTTCGCCTTCGCCCAGTTCCTTCTGGATGGCCTTGACCTGCTCGTTGAGGTAGAAGTCGCGCTGGTTCTTCTCCATCTGGCGCTTCACGCGGCCACGGATCTTCTTGTCGACGTTGAGGATGTCGACCTCGCGGTCGAGCTGCTCGAACAGGTTTTCCAGCCGCGCCTTCACGTCCGACAGGTCGAGCACGATCTGCTTGTTCTCGAGCTTGAGCGGCAGGTGCGCGGCAATCGTGTCGGCCAGGCGGCCCGGGTCATCGATGCTGGAGATGCTGGTGAGGATCTCTGGCGGGATCTTCTTGTTGAGCTTGACGTACTGGTCGAACTGCTGCATCACCGCGCGGCGCAGGGCCTCGATCTCGCTGGGCTTGGCGGCCTCGGCAGCGGGCTCCACGGGCGTCACGGTGGCGGTGAAGTGCGTCTCGCCGTCCTCGATGGACGATACCAGCGCGCGCTGCTGGCCTTCGACCAGCACCTTCACGGTGCCATCGGGCAGCTTGAGCATCTGCAGGATGGTGGAGACGCAGCCGACGTCGAACATGTCGGCCACCGAGGGCTCGTCCTTGGCGGCGGCCTTCTGGGCCACCAGCATGATGCGGCGGTCGGCCTCCATGGCCAGCTCCAGCGCCTTGATGCTCTTGGGGCGGCCCACGAAGAGCGGTATCACCATGTGGGGGAACACCACCACGTCACGCAAAGGCAACAGCGGCAGGTCGATGGGGGTGGCTGGCAGGGGGGTGTGTCCGGACATGGAAATCCTCAGTTAACTCTGTGGCAGATGGTCCACATGTGGGGATTTTCAACCCCTTCTCCCAGCCGCGCTGGAAGAAGGGTTGAAGGGCAGCGCCTACGGCTGCCCTGCGCGGCATATGCAGTCAGCTGCATGCACCACTGGGACATTTCGGAACACTCAGAACGCAGGGGCTTGCGCTCTCAGGGCCCTAGGCCTTTTTGGCTGCTTCCCGGTACACGAGAAGCGGCGGCTTGCTTTCTTCGATGGTGGACTCGTCCACCACGACTTTCTCGACGTTGCTCTGGTTGGGCAGGTCGAACATGGTGCCGATCAGCGACTGCTCCAGGATGGAGCGCAGGCCGCGCGCACCGGTCTTGCGGGCCAGTGCCTTGCGGGCGATGGCCTTGAGCGCGGCGGGGCGGATCTCCAGGTCCACGCCTTCCATGGCCAGCAGCTTGCTGTACTGCTTGACCAGCGCGTTCTTGGGCTCGGTCAGGATCTGCACCAGCGCGTCCTCGCTCAGCTCGGCCAGCGCCGTCACCACGGGCATGCGGCCCACCAGCTCGGGAATGATGCCGAACTTGATCAGGTCCTCGGGCTCGATCTCGGTGAACACCTCGGTCAGCGAACGCTGCTTCTTGCTCTTGACCGATGCCCCAAAGCCGATGCCCGACGCCTCGGTGCGGTTCTCGATGACCTTCTCAAGGCCCGCGAACGCACCGCCGCAGATGAACAGAATGTTGGTCGTGTCGATCTGCAGAAAGTCCTGGTTCGGGTGCTTGCGCCCGCCCTGGGGCGGCACGCTGGCCATGGTGCCTTCGATCAGCTTGAGCAGCGCCTGCTGCACGCCCTCGCCCGACACATCGCGGGTGATGGAGGGGTTGTCCGACTTGCGCGAAATCTTGTCGATCTCGTCGATGTAGACGATGCCGCGCTGCGCGCGCTCGACTTCGTAGTTGCAGCTTTGCAGCAGCTTCTGGACGATGTTCTCCACGTCCTCGCCCACATAGCCGGCTTCCGTCAAGGTGGTGGCATCGGCCATCACGAAGGGCACGTCCAGCATGCGCGCCAGCGTCTGGGCCAGCAGCGTCTTGCCCGAGCCCGTGGGCCCGATCAGGAGGATGTTGCTCTTGGACAGCTCGACATCGTCCTTGTGCGCCTTGTCCTTGTGGCGCAGGCGCTTGTAGTGGTTGTACACCGCGACGGCCAGCGTGCGCTTGGCCTGGTCCTGGCCGATGACGTAGTTGTCCAGGTTGGACTTGATCTCCAGCGGCGTGGGCAGGTCGCTCTTGGCGTCCTTGGACAGCTCGCCCGAGGGCAGCTCGTCACGGATGATTTCGTTGCACAGGTCAATGCACTCGTCGCAGATAAAGACGGACGGTCCGGCGATCAGCTTCTTCACTTCGTGCTGGCTTTTGCCGCAGAAAGAGCAGTAGAGGGTTTTCTCGCTGGAGGAGCCTTTTTTCTCGGCCATGGGGGCAATGCCTTGTTACGGAAAGTTGTCGGGAGATGATAACCAAATAAAAAGCGGCGTTGTTTCCCCGGGAAACTGCCTGCTTTCCAGGGCGGGAATGCACTGCACTCCACCCAAGGCTACAGGAGGGAGGCACCAGGCACGCCGGGTACCGCCGTTTTCAGGGAAACGAACGCCGCAGGCCGATCACAACGCCCGGATCAGGGGCGCTGTGCGATCACCTGGTCCACCAAGCCGTATTCCTTGGCCTCGTCGGCCGTGAGGAAGTAGTCGCGCTCGGTGTCGTTCTTGACCTTTTCCAGCGGCTGGCCCGTGCGCTCGGCCAGGATGCGGTTCATCTGGTCCTTGGTGCGCAGGATGTCGCGCGCATGGATCTCGATGTCGGTCGCCTGGCCGCGTGCGCCGCCCAGCACCTGGTGGATCATGATCTTCGAGTTGGGCAGCGAGAAACGCTTGCCCTTGGCACCGGCCGCCAGCAGGAAGGCGCCCATGCTGGCCGCAAAGCCCACGCACATGGTCGACACATCGGGCTTGATGAACTGCATGGTGTCGTAGATGGCCATGCCGGCCGTCACGCTGCCGCCAGGCGAGTTGATGTAGAACGAAATGTCCTTGTCGGGGTTCTCGCTCTCCAGGAAGAGCAGCTGCGCCACCACCAGGTTGGCGGTCTGGTCGTTGACCTCGCCCACCAGGAAGATGATGCGCTCCTTGAGCAGGCGCGAATAGATGTCGTAGGAGCGCTCACCGCGTCCCGACTGCTCGATGACCATGGGGACCATGCCCAGGGCTTGTGTATCCAGTGAACTCATGTTTTCTCCAGTGCAAGCAGGTACTGTACCCAGAAATGAATTGGGGCTTGTGCATGAAAGCACAAGCCCCTGCGGCAAGCTATCGCCGGCCCATCCGCAAAGGACGGCCGGCGAACACCGGCTTTAGCCTTGCTGGCCCATGAGTTCGTCGAACGACACGGCCTTGTCAACGACCTTGGCCTTGCCCAGCACGAAGTCGGTCACGTTGTTCTCGATGACCACGGCTTCCACTTCGGCCAGGCGTTGACGGTCGCCGAAGTACCAGCGCACCACGTCTTCGGGCTTCTCGTAGCTGGCAGCCAGCTCGTCGATGTGGGCCTTGAGCTGCTCGGGCTTGGCCTGCAGTTCGTTGGCGCGCACCAGCTCGGCCACCACCAGGCCCAGGCGCACGCGGCGCTCGGCCTGGGGACGGAACACGTCTTCAGGGATCTCGGCCTTGTCGGCGTCCTTCAGGCCGCGCTGCTTGAGGTCGGCACGGGCGCCTTCCAGCAGGCGGGCGATTTCGGCCTGCACGCTGGCGTTGGGCAGGTCCAGCTCGGCCTTGGCCACCAGGGCGTCCATCACGGCTTGCTTGTTGCGGGCCAGCAGGCGGAACTTGACTTCACGCTCCAGGTTCTTCTTGATGTCGGCGCGCAGGCCTTCCACCGAGCCGTCGGCGATGCCCAGCGACTTGGCCAGGGCGTCGTTCACTTCGGGCAGGTTGGCGGCTTCGATCTTCTTGACCGTGACCAGGAAGTCAGCCGTCTTGCCGGCCACGTCCTTGCCGTGGTAGTCGGCAGGGAAGGCCAGCGGGAAGGTCTTGCTTTCGCCGGTCTTCATGCCGCGCACGGCTTCTTCGAATTCCTTGAGCATCTGGCCTTCGCCGATCAGGAACTGGAAGTCCTCGGCCTTGCCGCCGTCGAACGGCTCGCCGTCGATCTTGCCTTCGAAGTCCACGGACACGCGGTCACCGTCTTCGGCAGCAGCGCCCTGGGCGCGCTGGGCGAAGGTGCGGCGCTGCTTGCGCAGGATGTCGATGGTCTTGTCGATGGCCGAATCGGTCACATCGGCCGACAGCTTCTCGACTTCGGCGTCAGACAGGTCTCCGATCTTGACTTCGGGGAACACTTCGAAGATGGCGTCGAAGGTCACCTGGCCTTCGGGGGCGCCGTCTTTTTCGGTGATGCGGGGCTGGCCGGCCACGCGCAGCTTGGCTTCGTTGGCAGCCACGGCAAAGGCTTCACCGACCTTGTCGTTGAGCACTTCGTACTGCACGGAATAGCCGTAACGCTGGGCGACCACGTTCATGGGCACCTTGCCGGGACGGAAACCGTCCATCTTCACGGTGCGCGCAAGGCGCTTCAGACGCGTGTCGACTTCGGTCTGGATCGCGGTCAGGGGCACGCTCAGCGTGATCTTGCGCTCGAGCTTCTCAAGGGTTTCAACAGTAACGGACATGGCTATTCCTCTAAGACTCTAAGAATGTGATCGTGCTCGCTGCTGCGCAGTGTTCCGCAAGGTCTCACATGGATGGTGCGCGGGGGGGGACTCGAACCCCCACACCATTGCTGGCGTCAGGACCTAAACCTGGTGCGTCTACCAATTTCGCCACCCGCGCGGTTCAACAACAAACAAACAGGCGGCAAGCTATGCCCGCCGCCTGTGTGAAATCGGTCAACCTTAGATTTTAACCTGAGAAGCGGGGCTCTCCGATTTCCACCCGCCCATGGCGTGCAAGGGTTCACCCTGCCCCCGCGCACGGCAGGGGCATTGCGCCGGGGGCTCAGGCCGCGGCCAGCCGCTCGTCCTCAGGCCGCTTCACGCGGAACCAGGCCGCATACATCGCCGGCAGCGCCAGCAAGGTCAGCACCGTGGCGACGATCAGGCCGCCCATGATGGCCACGGCCATCGGGCCCCAGAACACGCTGCGCGACAGCGGGATCATGGCCAGCACGGCAGCGGCCGCAGTGAGCACGATGGGGCGCAGCCGGCGCACGGCCGACTCCACAATCGCGTCCCACGCCGGGATGCCCTTGGCGCGGTCCTGTTCGATCTGGTCGATCAGGATCACCGAGTTGCGCTGGATCATGCCCATCAGCGCGATCACGCCGAGCAGGGCCACGAAGCCGAAGGGGCGGTTGAGCAGGATCAGCGCACCCGCCACGCCGGCCAGGCCCAGCGGCCCGGTCAGGAACACCAGCATCGCACGGCTGAAGCTGTGCAGTTGCAGCATGAGCAGCGTGAAGGTGACGAACAGCATGATCGGGATGCCCGCCGCGATGGAGGCCGAGCCCTTGGAGCTTTCCTCCACGGCACCGGCCACCTCGATGCGGTAGCCGCCCTGCCCGGCCTCGCGCCACTTGGCCTCGATGGCGCGCAGGCTGGGCAGCAGCTGCGCGGTGACGGTGGCGCCCTGCACGCCTTCGGTCACGTCGCCCTGCACGGTGATGGCGTAGTCGCGGTTCTCGCGCCACATCACGCCCGGCTCCCAGGTGAACACGGGCTTGGCGATCTGCGTGAGCGGGATCGACTTGCCCGATGCCGTGGGCAGGTAGGCATTGGCGATGTCGGTGATGGCATTGCGCTCGTCGAGCGGCTGGCGCAGCATGATGTCGATGAGCTTGTCGCCCTCGCGGAACTGGCCGACCTGCGTGCCCGAGAGAATGGTCTTGCTGGCCTGGGCGATGGACTGGCTGGTCACGCCCAGGGCGCGCGCCTTGGCCTGGTCCACCTCCAGGCGCAGCACCTTCACGGACTCGTTCCAGTTGTCGTTCACGCCGCGCATCTGGGGGTTCTCGCGCAGGGCGGCCTTGACCTCGTCGGCGCGCTCGCGCAGCACCAGCGGGTCCAGCCCGACCACGCGGAACTGTACCGGGTAGGGCACGGGCGGCCCGTTGGGCAGCAGCTTGACGCGGCCGCGCACTTCAGGGAACTCCTGCGCCAGCAGCGCAGGCAGCTTGATGCGCAGGCTCTCGCGCAGCTTCAGGTCCTGCGGCACCACGATGAACTGCGACACGTTGCTCTGCGGAAACACCTGGTCCAGCGGCAGGTAAAAGCGCGGCACGCCCGAGCCCACCCAGGTGCTCACGGTGTTCACGCCCGGCTCGGCCAGCAGGCGCGCTTCCACGCGCTTGGTGACCTCTTCGTTGCCCGCAAACGACGTGCCTTCGGGGAACCACACGTCGACGATGATCTCGGGGCGGCTCGAATCGGGGAAGAACTGCTGCTGCACCTGGCCCATGCCGACGATGCCCAGCGCAAAGGTGCCCACCGTGAGGGCGATGGTGATCCAGCGGTGGCGCACGCACCAGGTCACCAGGCGGCGAAAGAAGTTGTAGAACGGGCTGTCGAACACCTCGTGCCCGCCCGCCTCCACGCCGTGGTGCTCCTGCGCATGGGCCACATGGGCCGGCACCTTGAGCAGCAGGGTGCCCAGGTAGGGCACGAAGTAGACCGAGACGATCCAGCTCAGGACCAGCGCGAGCACCGTCACCGCGAAGATCGCGAAGGTGTACTCGCCGGTAGTCGACTTGGCGATGCCGATGGGCAGAAAGCCCACCGCCGTGATCAGCGTGCCCGTGAGCATGGGCATGGCCGTGAGCTCGTAGGCGAAGGTGGCGGCGCGCACCTTGTCGTAGCCCTCTTCGAGCTTGAGCACCATCATCTCCACGGCGATGATGGCGTCGTCCACCAAAAGGCCCAGGGCGATGATGAGCGAGCCCAGCGAGATCTTGTGCAGCCCGATGTTCCAGTACCACATGCCCAGGAAGGTCACGGCCAGCACCATGGGGATGGTGATGCCCACCACCAGGCCGGGGCGCGGGTCGATGTACCAGCGCTTCCACAGCGGGTTCTTGCCGGGGCGCTTGTGAAAGCCCAGGGCGACGAAGCTCACGGCCAGCACGATGACCACGGCCTCGATCAGCACCTTCACGAACTCGTTGACCGAGGTGGCCACGGCCTTGGGCTGGTCCTGCACGTTCACCAGCTTCACGCCGGCGGGCAGCGAGGAGCCGATGCGGTCGGTGGCGGCGTGCAGCGCCTTGCCCAGGTCGATGATGTCGCCGCCCTTGGTCATGGAGACCCCCAGGGCGATCACTTCCTTGCCCTGGTGGCGCACCTTCACGGCGACCGGGTCCACATAGCCGCGCTTGATCTCGGCGATGTCGCCCAGGCGCAGCTGCGCGCCGGAGGGGCCGCGGATCGGCATGGCCGCGAGGTCTTCCACCGCATTGAACTGGCCGGCCACGCGCACCTGCACCTGGTCCAGCGGGGTCTGCACGGCGCCCGCGCCTTCCACGGCGTTCTGCTGGCCCAGCTGGGCCAGCACCTGGTTCATGTCCAGGCCCAGTTGCGACAGGCGCTTTTGCGAAATTTCGATGAACAGCTTTTCGTCCTGCACACCGAACAGCTCGACCTTGGCCACGTCGGGCACGCGCAGCAACTGCTGGCGCGCGTCGTCGGCAAAGTTCTTGAGCTCGGCGTAGCTGAAGCCCTCGGATTCGAGCGCGTAGATCACGCCATACACGTCGCCGAAGTCGTCGTTGAAGAACGGCCCCTGGATGCCCGAGGGCAGCGTGTAGCGCATGTCGCCGATCTTCTTGCGCACGGTGTACCAGACATTGGCCACCTCGCTGGCCTTGGACGAGTCCTTGATCTGGAAGATGATCTGCGACTCGCCGGGCTTGGAGTAGCTGCGGATCTTGTCGGCGTAGGGCACCTCCTGCAAGGTGCGCTCAAGCTTGTCGGTGACCTGCTCGGCCACCTGCTGCGCCGTGGCGCCGGGCCAGTAGGTGCGCACCACCATGGCGCGGAAGGTGAAGGGCGGGTCTTCGTCCTGCCCCAGCTGGAAGTAGGCGGCAAAGCCCAGCAGCATCAGCACCACCATCAGGTAGCGCGTGAGCGCCGGGTGGTCGAGCGCCCATTTGGAGAGGTTGAACCCCTCTTTTGGTTGGATCTGGCTCATGGCGGGCCCTTACTTGGAAGCCGGGGCCGCAGCCACGGGCGAGGCTGCGGGCGCCACCGGCAGCGCCATGTTGCCGGCAGCCGTCTGGGCCTTGGCCGCCGGGGCGCCATTCGACTTGGGCTGGTAGACCATGACCTTCTGCCCGGGCGAGAGCACATGCACGCCCGTGGCCACCACCTGCATGCCGGGGGTCAGGCCCGCGGCCACCACGGCATCGTTGCCGTCGGCCGTGGCGATCTGCACCACCTGTGATTTGACGGTGCTGGTGGCAGCGTCGTACACCCACACCGCCGTGGCCTGGCCCTCCTGGCGCAGCGCACTGGTGGGCAGCTTGATGGCCACCACACCCGCATGGCCCAGCGCCTTGGGCTGGGCATACACCGTGGCGCCGAGCGCCGGAGCGTCCTTGCCCTCGATGGCCACCTTGACCTGGAAGGTGCGCGTGGCCGCATCGGCACTGGCCGCCACCTCGCGCACCTTGCCTGCCATCTCGGCACCGCCCGACCAGCCGCGCACGGCCACGTCGGAGCCCACCGGGATCTGCGCGACCTTGTCCTCGGGCACGGCGAACACCACGTCGCGCGGGCCGTCCTGCGCGATGCGCACCACCGGCGTACCGGCCGCGACGACCTGGCCCGGCTCGGCCTCGATGCCGGTGACCACGCCCGACACATCGGCCACCAGGCGCGTGTAGGTGGCCTGGTTGCCTTGCGAGGACAGCTGAGCGCGTGCCTGGTCCAGCGTGGCCTGCGCGGCCTTCAAGGTCGCGTCGCGGCGCTCCAGCTCGGCACCGCTGATGAAGTTCTGGTCCTTGAGCGTCTGGTAGCGCTTGAAGTCGGCTGCCGCCAGGTCGCGCTGCGTGGTGGCCGCAGCCACTTGCGCACGTGCCGAATCGGCCGCCAGCTGGTAGTCGCGCGGATCGAGCTGGGCGAGCACGTCGCCGGCCTTCACGCGCTGGCCCAGTTCGGCCTGGCGCTGCACGATCTTGCCCGCCACGCGAAAGCCCAGGCGCGATTCCACGCGGGCACGCACCTCGCCAGCGTATTCCACCTGCGACTGCAGGGCACCCACGCCCACCGTCATCAGCTTGACGGAGCGCACCGGCTCCTCCGGCGGGGCCGGCCGCGAGCAGGCGGCCAGCACCAGGGCCGAGGCCGCCAGCAACAAAAACCTGGAGGGCCGGTGAATGGGCCGCGAGGCGGAGGGTGTGCGCATGGAAAATCCGGTGAATGAAAAGGGCAACACGAAGGTCAGCCAGCGCCACCCCTACGGCTACGACAGCCGCCCAGGGTAAACACTGACAAAACAAGTTACTGACTGACTGGTTAGTAATCTATGAGAACGCCTGCGCCTTGTCAAGCGACAATCCATGCCGTGAATCCATCTCCCAACCCCCAGCCCGCCGCCGCCCCTGGTGCCGCCCCTTCGGCCGCCCCGGCCGTGGCCCCGCCGGTCACGCACTACGAGAATTTCCCGGTCGCCTCATTGCTGTGCCCGCCGCACCTGCGCCCGGTGATCGCCGCGATCTACGCCTTCGCGCGCACGGCCGACGACATTGCCGACGAGGGCGATGCCCTGCCCGCCGAGCGCCTGGCCGACCTGGCCGCATTCAACGCCGACCTCTCGGCCATTGCCGAGGGCCGCGCGCCCTCGCCCCGCTGGGCCGATGTGTTCGTGCCGCTGCAGGCCGTGCTGGTCAGCCACCGGCTGCCCGTACCCCTGCTGGCCGACCTGCTCAGCGCCTTTGCCCAGGACGTGGAAAAGACCCGCGATGCCGACGGCTACGCCGACCGCACCGAGCTGCTCGATTACTGCCGCCGCTCGGCCAACCCCGTGGGCCGGCTGTTGCTGCACCTGTACGGCGTGGATGGAGACAAGGCCCTCGCGCAGAGCGACGACATCTGCACCGCGCTGCAGCTGGCCAACTTCTGGCAGGACCTGAGCGTGGACATACCGCGCGGACGCCACTACCTGCCGCGCGAGGACTGCGCCACCCACGGCGCCTGCCAGGCCGAACTGCTGGAGCTGCGCAGCACGCCCGAGAACGCCCGCCTCATCCTGGACTGCGCCGCCTGGGCCCGTGCCAGCATGCTGCGCGGCGCCCCGCTGGTACGCCGCCTGCCTGGCCGCGCCGGCTGGGAGCTGCGCCTGGTGGTGCAGGGCGGCCTGCGCATCCTGGACAAGGTGCAGGCCCTGAAAGGGGCGAGCCTGCACACCCGCCCCAGGCTGAACCCGTGGGACTGGTGCGTGATGTTGGGGCGGGCGCTGGTGATGTAGGCGGTCACGCCACCGCCAGCCACCCGCAAAACGCGACCGACGCCGCATCCTGCGCGGCCCGCGGCGAGAGCATCCAGTAGTACTTCTTGTCGCCCGAGAGCAGCTGCGGGAAAGGCATGGCCAGCAGCCCGCCGGCCAGCGCCTCGCCCAGGAAGCGCGGATTACCCAGTGCCACGCCCAGGCCCTGGATGGCGGCCTGCACGCTCAGGTGGGCGTGGTCGAACACCAGGTCGCCGGCAGGCTGGATGTCCTGCGTGCCCGCCTCCTGCAGCCACTGCTGCCACACCAGGGGAGTCGAGCGGCTGTGCAGCAGCGTGTGCCGTGCCAGGTCCTGCGGCGCCTGGATGGCCTTGGCGCCCTCCAGCAGCGCAGGGCTGCACACGGGGGTCAACACATCGGGAAGAAACGCACCCGCGCTGATGCCGCGCCAGGGCGTGCGCTGCTGCAGCGCCGCCAGCTCGCCATCGGCAAAGCAGCGGATGGACACGTCGTAGTCCGCCGGCTCGAAGTCGAGATGCCCCACGGTGGTGACGAGCTGCACGTCCAACCCCGGCATCTGCGCGCAGAAGGCCGCCAGGCGCGGGATCAGCCACTGCGTGGCAAAGGTCGACGTGGCATTCACCGCCAGCGTGTTGCGCCGCGTGGGCCGCTCGATGCCGGCCGTGGACCGGGCCATCAGGTCGAGCGCGCTGGTCAGCCCCGGCAGGTATGCCGCACCCGGCGGCGTGAGCGCCAGGCCCCGCCCCTCGCGCTGCACCAGGGCCACGCCCAGCCATTCCTCCAGCGCCTTGATCTGGTGGCTGACGGCGCTTTGCGTCACCGACAGCTCGTGCGCGGCCTGCGTCACGCTGAGCAGCCGGCCCGCCGCCTCGAAGGCGCGCAGCATGTTCAGCGGCGGCAGGCGGCGCGCCGCACCCGGTGCGGCAGGGCTATTTTTGGCATGAGCTGATTTCATGGATGCGCAAATTATTGTCGATAGTCGTCCGCAGCGCCACTGCGTAGCATCGGCTCCATGCAAGGACACAACTGGTTAGATTTGTTCATCATGTGCCGGGCCGGCGACATGCCTGCACCGCGACCCGTGCGGGCGTGTCCCGTGCAAAGCCCTCCCGCCTGCCGAGGGCATGACCATGCCGCCATGGCTGTGACATCCCACGGCGCCACACTGGCCCTCCAGCCGCCCTCCATGACCCCTTCCAGCACCAGCACCAGCACCACCGCCACGGCCGCCGGCCGGGCGGCGGCCATTCTGCTGCCGGCCTTGCCCGAGGGCGTGGCTGCGAGCGCCAGGCGCCTGGGCAGCCTCGATTGACGGAACAACGCCGCACCGCAGGAGTCACACCCCCATGGCCA
Source organism: Acidovorax sp. (assembly GCF_034519795.1). Taxonomy (GTDB): domain Bacteria; phylum Pseudomonadota; class Gammaproteobacteria; order Burkholderiales; family Burkholderiaceae_C; genus Acidovorax. The sequence continues at coordinate 265,151 of NZ_JAXHOB010000009.1, read as the reverse complement.
CCGATTGCAGCACCGCCCCGCCCGCCGCCGGCCCCGGCGCGGCAGCGGCACCGCGTGTAGCAGCCCGGCTGCGCGTGGGCGTGCGCCACGCGGCCAACTCGCTGTGCCTGCGCATCGCCTGCCTGAACATGACCGCCATGACCCCGGCCACCCAGGACCTGGAATACGGCATGGCCCAGGTAATGGCGGCCGCCGACCGCCTGCTGCGCGAGGCCGGCAGCCACAAACACCGCATCCTCTCGTGCGAGCTGTTCGTGCGCGAACCGGCCCACGTGGCGGACGCCAGGCGCATGCTGTGCGGCTGGATGGCCGGCGGCCTGGCCCGCCAGCAGGTGGCACCCCCGGCGGTGCACGCCCATTCGCTGGCACGGCCACCGCCCCCTGCACGCGATACGGCAGGTCAGGCGGCTGCGGTACCCCTGGTGGAAATGGCGCTGGTGGTGGCGCACCGGGCAGACAGCAGCGCTGTGTAAGAAACATTCATGGGCGGCAAGCCGGGCCAGCGGCGCCCTATCAAGCCGCACCGTGATGGTTTGAGACCGGCCTGGAATCAAAGCAGGTTGCTATGCAAGGCATAGCAATCGACGGCAGCTACCGGCCTTGCCCCCGTGCCCGGTTAAAGCGCTCAGGGATAACGCCTGTGCTGCCACGGTGCCGTGCGGTTAGCCTCGCCCCCACTGCAGCGCCAAGAGTGCTGGCAGTGCGAAGACGCATGTTGTCTTGTTCATGATCGACCGGCCAGCGATGGCGCCACCCGCGCCATCGCTGTCTTCTCTGTGCATGGTCCGGCGGCATGCGGCCGTCGCTGTTGTTCACGGAACCCACCGGTATCCCATTGAAGGCACAGCATCCCATGTCCGTCAGCGTTTTCGACCTTTTCAAGATCGGCATCGGCCCTTCCAGCTCGCACACCGTGGGGCCCATGATCGCGGCGCGGCAGTTTGCCTGCCACCTGCAGGCCACGGTGGGCCTGGCGGCGGTGCACAGCGTGGTGGTGGAGCTGTTCGGCTCACTGTCGGCCACGGGCGTGGGCCACGGCACCGACACCGCCGTGCTGCTGGGCCTGGCCGGGCACGAGCCCGAGCACATCGACCCCGACCAGATAGCCCCCGCCATCGCCCAGATCCGCGCCAGCCGCAGCCTGGCCCTGCTGGGCGAGCACAGCGTGCCCTTCGTCGAAAAGGAGCACCTGCTGTTTCGCCGCCGCAGCCTGCCCCTGCACCCCAACGGCATGGCCTTCCATGCACTGGATGCCAACGGCGTGAAGATCGCCGAGCGCGAGTACTACTCGGTGGGCGGCGGCTTCGTGACGGATGCGGCCGGCGAGCGCGTGCTGAACTCGGCAGCGGCATCGGGGCCCGGCGCCGCCGGGCATGGCAACGGCCTGCCCTACCCCTTCAGCACCGGGGCCGACCTGTTGGCCCAGTGCCAGGCCACCGGCCTGACGGTGGCTCAGATCATGGCCGCCAACGAGCTGCACTGGCGCAGCGCCGCCGAGTTGCGCCGCCAGTTGCTGGCCATCTGGCACACCATGGCCGGTGCCGTGCAGCGCGGCTGTGCGGCCACCGGCACCCTGCCGGGCCCCATGCACGTGCGCCGCCGCGCGGCCGAGCTGCACAAGAGCCTGAACACCCAGTCCGAGGCCGCCCGGCACGACCCCTTGTCGATGATGGACTGGGTGAACCTCTACGCCATGGCCGTCAACGAGGAAAACGCCGCCGGTGGCCGCGTGGTGACTGCCCCCACCAACGGCGCGGCCGGTGTGATCCCGGCCGTGCTGCAGTACTACGTGAACTTCCTGCCCGGCGCGGATGAGGAGGGCATCGCCACCTTCCTCCTCACCGCCGGTGCCATCGGCATCATCTACAAGAAAAACGCCTCGCTGTCGGGCGCCGAGGTGGGCTGCCAGGGCGAGGTCGGTGTGGCCTGCTCCATGGCCGCGGGCGCCCTGGCTGCCGTGATGGGCGGCAGCCCCGAGCAGGTGGAGAACGCCGCCGAGATCGGCATGGAGCACAACCTCGGGATGACCTGCGACCCCGTGGGCGGCCTGGTGCAGATCCCCTGCATCGAGCGCAACGCCATGGGCGCCATCAAGGCCATCAACGCCGCGCGCATGGCCTTGCGCGGCGACGGCCAGCACGTGGTCTCGCTCGACAAGGTGATCAAGACCATGATGCAGACCGGCGCGGACATGAAGGTCAAGTACAAGGAGACCTCGCGCGGCGGACTGGCGGTGAACGTCGTCGAGTGCTGAGGGCGAGGCCCCTACTCCGGTAGGGTTCTCACGGACCGGACGGGCCCACAGAATCGGGCTTTTTGCCATGACCACACTGCTGCCTGCCACTTCACCCACCACCTCTCTTGCGCGCTTCTCCTGGATGGCCGTTGTCGCCGCCGCACTGGCCGGCTGCGGCGGCGGCAGTGACGACCCACCCCTGCAGGACGTGGCCCTGCTCGCGGGCGACTGGCAGTCCCAGGGCTGCACGGTGATCGGCAGCAAGCTGAGCCAACGCGGGCTCTTGCGCCTGGTGCGCCAGGACGCCACGCGGTTCACCCAGTCCTATGGGACGGTGACCCATGCCAACGGCGACTGCACGGGCACCGGCACGGTACAGCTCCTCCCGCCGGACACGGCCACCCCTCTCGCGGTACGGAGCACGGCCTCCACCGGCTCCCTTGCCGTCTTCTGGGCACACTGGACGCAGGATTCGGCCGCCAGCACTCCCTATGGCCGCTGGGCGCTCCAGGGAGATTTCATGTGCCCCGTGTTCTACGCTGTCGTGGCGGCCATCTTCCCCGCGCCCCCGCCGCCACCTCCGCACACCTCCTACGACCTGGAAGCCGCCGCACGCCAGACCGACGAGATGCTGCAGCGCAGGGCCTGCTACACGCGCGTTCCCGCATAGGCCGCTGATCGGCGAGCCCGCGCGCTCAACCCGCCGCGACCAGCGCGGCATAGACGCGCGGGCACGGGGCATGGATGTGCGGGGAGACGCGGGTGGCGCTCATGGGCGCAGGGGTAGCGGCAGTTTCCGCCGCAGACAGGCAGCCGGCACGTCTTCGGCCGTCATAAGATGGCAATCCACCACTGCGCAGTGTGATTCTCCCGTTCCATCACCCCAAGGAGCCCCATGTCCAACAGCCAGTTCGCCTTCATCCAACGCCAGTCCGTCCCCGACCGCGCCACGCTGCAGGCCTCGCTGGACCGGCTCGCCTTCGACCTGCAACTGCACCCGGACTTCACCCGCTTCGACGACTCGGGCTTTCTGCCGTTCACGCTCCACGGCACAGAAGGCCCGGGGTTCGAGATCCACTACAGCGAAGCGCAGGATGTGGTGGGTGACGACGAGGGCTTAGCCGCGATTGCCGGCGGCCGCGACTACTGCATCACCATGACCTGGGGCGGGCGCATGAAGGACCTGGCCTGCGTGATGATGGTCAGCTGCGCACTGGCCCAGGACTTCGGCGCGGCGGTATCGTACGAGGGGGAGGAAGCCGCGCCTCTGGAGGAGATGCTGCATACCGTGCAGGTGGCGCTCAAAGAGGCAGCGAAAGAGAAATAAGCGACCAAGCAGGCACGCTGCGGCTCGCGCACCCTACCCGAGCGGCCTCTTGGGCACCTGCCGGGCCAGTTCCGCAAAATGGCCCACGCTGCCCCAGGCGGTGCGCGAGCCCACCACATACAGCCGGGACTTCGCGCGCGAAGCCATGACGTTGAGGATATTGGGCACACCGCCAGCCCACTGCCGGGCGCCCTTCTCGCCCGCCATCGGGGCACCCAGCACGGCGATCACGGCCTCGGCCTCCTTGCCCTGGAAGGTGTGGATGGTGCCCACGCGCTCGTCGAGCCATTTGCGCGCGTCGACGCCGAAGAGCTCGAACACCTGGGGCTCGGCGCGCAGCAGCAGGCGCATTTCCTGCGCCACCACGCGGAAGGGGCAGATCACGTAGATATCGGGGTGCTGCACGCCGGCGCGGGCCAGCTTGCGCAGCATGCGCATGACCACCTGGCCTTCTTCGGCGCTCCATTTGGGCGCGCTGGCGGTGGAGCTGGTGTCGGGGTCGAACCAGGCAGACAGGCCCAGCACGTCGGCGACCTCACCCACGCTGTCCGGCCCCATGGCCGGCACCATGCGGTTGTCGTAGGCAATCGCGTTGGACACGCCGAACATCGGCTCCTGGAAGCGCCGGCGCACCAGCAGCGGCAGGCCCACGGCGCGCGTGCCTTCGGGCGTGCCGAAGTGGGCCTTGATGGCGCTGGCGCTGTCAGCCAGGGTCTGCACCGATGCCTGCGGGGCGCACCACAGCCTGCGGTCCACGCGCTGCTGCAGGGCAATCTGGTTCACAAGGTTCTCGGGGATGGTGACCACGGGCGGGATCTGCAGCGTGTCGCCCACGATGACGGCGCGCCGGGCGCGCATGAGGGCACCCACCGCGCCCTGGGGCGTGGCCTGCCCGGCTTCGTCCACCAGCAGCCAGCCGAACGAGGCCGGCGGCAGGTCGCCCAGCATGCGGTGGATGGACGCGAAGGTGGTGGCCACCACGGGCACCACCAGGAACAGGCTGGACCACAGGTCCGGCAGCAACTGGCGCCGGGCCTGGTCCGGGAAGGTGCCCGACTGCAGGGCCGCCATCAGCACGCCCAGGTTGTGCTCCATCTTGTGGGCGGCGACGGTGACGAAGGCCTTGTGCACTTCGAGCGCGGCGACGAACAGCTTCTCGCGCTCCTTGTGGATCTGGTCGTTGAGCCAGGGCACGGCCAGGTTCCAGGCCTCGTGGCCGCGGTCGAAGAAGGATTCGTCCACGAAGCGGTCACCGATGCGCGCGTAGGCCTCCTTGAGCATGGCGCCCAGGTTCTCGGCCTCGCGCTGCGCGGTTTCGAGCTGGGCGTTGACCATGCCCAGTTCCTCGGCAAAGCCCTTTTGCCGCTGCGCGGCGGTTTCCAGCGTGGCCTGCGCCTGCGCTTCGGCGCGCACGGCCTCGCGGTGGACGCCCTCCCGCGCTGAAGCCTCCGACATCCAGCGCCGGAACGCCTCCGAGACGAACAGCCGCGCCGAGACACCGGGGCGGGCCGCCTGCAGGGCCTGCAGCTCGCGCTCGGCCGCGACGATGGCGGCGCGGGCCTTGCTGGAGCCTTCGATGGCGAGGGCATAGGCAGCCGCTGCCGTGCTCAGGGAGTGGGCGATGGCCTTGTGCCTGCCGTGCAGCTGGTTGATGTCATCGCGCAGGCGGGTCAACCGGGGCGCCAGTGTCCGCGCCTCTTCCAGCCGGGCCAGGATGGCCTCGACCGAGTGCTTGAGGTCGATGAATGCCTTGCGCGCCCGCTTCCACTGCTGCAGGGCGGCATCGCCGCTGAGCGGCCGTTCGGCAGCGACGATGCGGGGCGCCACCATCTGCGGCGGCTGGCCTTCGGCGGCGGGCTCCGGCCGCGACACGTCCAGCCCACGGGCTGCCTTGAGGTAGGTGGAAAAGCCGAAATCCTCGTGCAGCCAGAAGCGCTGGCGAAAATCCCGGCGGTTGCGGCTGTTGCCGAGTGCGGCGGCCATCAGCCCCCAGGGGTGGTCGGCGGGGTCGGCAGGGAAGTTCTTTTCCTCGCCGTACAGCAAGGCCCGGGCGGTGGAGGCAAAGTACCGCGGGCCGGGCTCGATGCTGCGGGCCGAGGGCAGCTCGCGGCTGACGTTTTCCACCGCCTTGTTGTTGCCCGATGCGACGAGCACCTCGAAGCCCTTGATCCGAGGGTCCAGCCCATGCAGGTGGAGGAATTCGCCATCCCCCACCTGGAAGCGCTGGCCCGTCGGGATGAAGGCCTTGTTCGGATCGTCGAACTCCACCAGCCGGGCCGCGCGGCTCTCCACGCAGTGGGCCACCAGGTCGCGCAGCAGGGTGATCTTGCCGGTGCCCGGCGGGCCGTTCACCGCCAGGATGCCCTGCCTGTCGCCGGCAAACTCGGCGCGCGCCGCGTTCACGGCCGCCTGCTGCAGCGTCACCACCGGGTGGCTGCCACGGCTGGGCCAGCGCGCCGGCGGAAAGCGCGCGGGGGCGATCAGCTCGGCAATGGCGGCGTTGTCCTTGAGCAGGTCGCTTGCGGGCGCTGGCTTCAGGACGGACAGGTAGCGCAGCAGGGTCTCGGGCGCGGCCCCGGCATCCACCATGGCGCGCGCCTTGGCCAGGTCGTCGAGGTAGAACGAGTTGATGGGCGGCGCGTCGGGCGCCCCTTCCAGCTTGGGGTGGCGGTACAGCCGCGCCACGAAGCTGGGCGGCAGCACATGGTCGGCGCGCAGGCCCAGCGTGCTGCACAGCCAGCCATGGTTGTCGTTGATCGCCTTCAGGTCCAGCGGCAGGGGCCGGCCTTCGGGGTCCACCCGGGCCAGGCGCCGGTGCAATTGCTCGCGCAGCAGCTTTTCGGCATCGGGCCAGCGTGCGAGCGCGCCGGCCTTGCCGCGCAGCACCGCCGGCACGCCCCAGGCAAAGCTGGAGATGGACACGGTTTCCGGGCCCGCAAGCCGGCCATCCTGGTCCACGATGGCCATGGCGATCGGCGCCCGGTGCCGCTGGAAGGTGCGCGTCTCCTCGTCCTTGCCGAACGAGGACAGCAGGTCGGTCATGCACATTTCCATGCTGACCTCGCCCAGCACGACCAGGTAAAAGAGCCTGAACGGCGGCTTGTAGGACTGCTCGCCCCGCTGCCACGGCAAAGGTTCGCCATCGACCTTGGCGATGCATGCACGGTCGCCACCGACGAGCGTTGCCGGGTCGGTATAGGCCAGGGGCGCCAGCACCTCCAGCGACAGCCAGGCCGACAGGATGGCGTGGGCAGAGTCCTGCGCAGCATGCAGGCTGGCGGGCAGTGCCGACTCCAGCGCGGCCAGGGCGTCCCGGGCCTGGGCATCGCTGGTGGCATTTGCCGGCGCGGTGTCCGCGCCGGGCGCGGCCATGAAGGCAGCGGCCCGCTCCCCGGCAGGCTGCGCCAATGCGGCCGGCCCGGAAAGGGAGAACTGAGCCCGGTCCACGGTGCCAGCCTGTCCGTCGGTCAGCGGAACGCCGCCAGGCTGCAGCGCAAGGGCTGGCGGGCGAAAGCCAGCGCCGGCGCGGCGATGTGGCTGTTTGGCAGGAATGGCATTGGCGACCTCTTTCGTACGCTGTATGGCTTCGTGCGGCGTTGGCAGATCGGCGAGTCCCTCCCCGGCGTCGGGGTGGTTGGCGTGGGGGGAGGACATGTCAATCAAAAAATGCGCGCAGTCAAGCATGTTACATGCGGTAGCCCGGCGCTCCCAGTGCTTTGCCGATGCAGTGGCTGGTGCAGGTGCCCCGCCGCCACAAAAACGGCGGGCCAGGCATTGCGGGCCGCCATGTGGCGCAATGCCGACGCCTGGGCGGCGAGACAGTGGCAAACCGGCCACAGCCCCTTCACAATCCGCGCACCGCTGGGCTGGCCCATGCGATGCCCACGAGGCATGTTGGGGCGCGCGCCTTCGGGCGCCTCGTTTTCATCGGGTATCCACCCGGGTCTTTTTCTTCTTTTCCTTCCATGAAATCTGTTTCGATGCTGCGCCCTGTGGCGCTGATGGCGGCGCTGTTGCTGGCCAACGCCCCCGCCTGGGCCGAAGACACGCTGGCGCGCATTGCCAGCGCGGGCGAGCTGCGCCTGGGCCACCGCGAAAAGTCGCTGCCCTTCTCGTACAAGGACGCCACGAGCGGCAAGGTGCAGGGCTACACGGTGGACATCTGCCTGCAGATCTTCGAAGAGATCAAGAAGGAGCTGAAGCGCCCGGACCTCAAGCTCAAGTACCTGCTGGTGGACGGCAAGAACCGCATCAGCGATGTGAAGGACAACGTGGTGGACCCGGAGTGCGGCGGCACGGCCAACACGGCGGCGCGGCAAAGGGAGATCGCCTTCAGCCACCACATCTTCGTGGCGTCCTCGGCCTTTCTGGTGCGCAAGAACTCGGGCATCAAGACGCTGGACGACCTGCAGAACAAGAAGATCGCCGTGCAGGGCAAGACCACCAACGAAAACCTGCTCAAGGCCAACGAGCGCACCTTCAACCGCAAGTTCAACTATGTGCCGGTGGACAGCACGCTGGACGCCGTAAACGCGCTGGCCAAGGGCGAGGCCGACGCCGCCTTTGCCGACGACGCAGGCATCTGGATCCCGCTCACGCGCCTGGGCAAGTCCATGGACGACTACCTGTTCCTCGAAAAGCGCCTCTCGGTGGAGCCCTACAGCATCGGCCTGCGCCGCGACGACCCCAGGTTCAAGGAGCTGGTGGACCGCGTCACGCGCCGCATGATCCAGGGCGGCGAGATGCTGACGCTGTACAAGCGCTGGTTCAGCTCGGACCAGGGCACGCTGCCGATGAGCATCTTCATGAAGGAAGCACTGCGCCGGCCCAGCGATATCGGTGTCGAACAGATCGCTTTCTGATTCGGTCAAAATGACAGGGGGGCTTGATCCGCATCAAGCCCCCCTGTCGCTTTCTGACACCTGGCCCAATTCCGGCCGGCGATGGGCCCCGGTCGTTTTATAGTCGATAGTAATAATTTGTAGCTATTGCATGACGACGACTGATCCCCTTTTGACCACCGATGTGGACGCTGGCGACAGCCCCCACTACCTGCGCGCGCTGACCGACATGGCCGACGAGCGCACGGTGGTGGCGGGTGCCGCCATCTACACCGACAACGGGATCAAGCTGGTGGAAAAGGGCGCGCGCATCGACAGCCGCCTGTACGACCGGCTGGTGCAGCACAAGCTGCGCGAGCCCATCGACAAGCACCTGAGCATCGAGAACCCCGTCACGGTGGAGGCCCTGGTGGCCGCCGGGCAGGAGCTGGCGGCGCAGGATGTTCTGGTCAATCTGCTGGCCGAGGCCATCGGCTCGGCAGCGCGGTTGCTGAGCCCGCTGCGCACCCTGCCGCTGCCCGGGCCCATCGCCTGCAAGCTCACGGTGATGCGCGACAAGCGGCCCGAGCTGTACCAGCATGGCCTGCGCATGATGATGGTGGCCGTGTTCCTGGGCCTCAAAGCCGGCATGCCCGAGCGCGATTGCGCCACGCTGGCCGCAGCCGCCCTGCTGCACGACCTGGGCGTGCTGCACATGGACCCGGCCTGGAACGACCCCGATTTCAAGGCGGTGGGCGTGCAGCGCAAGCACCTGGTGGCGCACCCGATCACGGCCATGCTCATGGTGCGCGACACCAACGCCTACCCCAAGGCGGCCGAGGAGGCGGTGCTGGAGCACCACGAGCGCATGGACGGCAGCGGCTACCCGCGCGGGCTGGCGGGCGCCGACATCTCGCCCATGGGCCGCATCCTGCTGCTGGCCGAGGTGGTGGCCGGCTTCTACGAAAAATACGAGGACATGCCGGCGCAGCGCCTGTCGCTGGTGCTGCGGCTCAACCACCGCAAGTTCCCCTCCGCCCTGGTGGTGCACATCCTGCCGCTGCTGCAGGAGGAGGTGGCGCGCGAGTCGGCACTGATGCCGCTGGGCGACGATGCGCCCCGCCAGGCGGGGCTGCTGGCCGAAGCGTTCGAGCACTGGGACCGACTCAAGAACGCCCTGCCCCCGGCCATGGTCAAGGCCATGGCCCCTGGCAGCGCGTTCGTGTTTGCCGATGCCCGGCTGATGGCGCTGCAGAAGGCGCTGGTGGAGGCGGGCTCGCACCCCCGCCAGCAGGACGAGCTGATGGCCCAGCTGCAGGGCGACACCATCGGCCTGGCCGAGGTGGCCCTGGTGGGGCGCGAGGCGCTGTTCCAGCTGCAGAGCCTGCTCAACGCCTGCCACCGCCGCTGGCCGCAGCTGGAGGAGCGCGCCACCCCAGGCGATGCGGCCGTGGCCGACTGGTGCGACTGGGCCGCACGGCGCCTATGACCAGCCAGGGGCGGCCCCAGCCCTGTCAAAAACCATAGCTGCCTGCCCTTTTGCACCATTGGCCAGCAGCCTTTTGAAGAACAAACCCCACCTGTGCCGGGCACCCGCCATGGCATGGGACAATCTGGCCCCATGACACCGCAGCAGTACGTACAACAAAAAGCCGTCGCCTCGGGCAGCAGCTTCTACTACGCCTTCCTGTTCCTGCCGGCGCCGCGGCGCGCGGCCATCACGGCGTTCTATGCGTTCTGCCGTGAAGTGGACGACGTGGTCGACGAAGTGAGCGATGCGGGCGTGGCCCGCACCAAGCTGGCCTGGTGGCAGGCCGAGGTGGCCAAGGCCTATGCCGGCCAGCCCACCCACCCGGTGATGCAGGCGCTGATGCCGCACACGGCCGACTATGGCATCGAGCAGCGCCACCTGCAGGCCGTGATCGACGGCTGCCAGATGGACCTGGAGCAGACGCGCTACCTGGACTTTGCCGGCCTGGCCCAGTACTGCCACTTGGTGGCGGGCATCGTGGGCGAGGTCACGGCACGCATCTTCGGCCAGACGGACGAGCACACCACGCAGTACGCCCACACCCTGGGCCGTGCCTTCCAGCTGACCAACATCATCCGCGACGTGGGCGAAGACGCGATGATGGGGCGCATCTACCTGCCCGTGTCGGAGCTGCAGCAGTTCGACGTGAAGGCGCACGAGATCTTGAAGCGCCAGTATTCAGACCGCTTCACCGCGCTGATGAAGTTCCAGGCCGAGCGCGCGCACCGCACCTACGACGAGGCCCTGGCCCTGCTGCCCGTCGCCGACCGCCGCGCGCAGAAGCCCGGGCTGATGATGGCCAGCATCTACCGCACGCTGCTGCGCGAGATCGAGCGCGACAACTTCCAGGTGCTGCACCAGCGCATCCGCCTCACGCCGCTGCGCAAGTTCTGGCTGGCGTGGAAGGTGCAAGCCCTCGGTCGCATGTGAGGCGCATGCACCGTCCCGCAACGCAACCGCCATGAGCCCACGCCACCTCTGCACCCGATGGCACCGCTTCGCCAGCGCGGCGCTGCTCGCCCTGGCGTTGGGATCCGCCACCGTGCCCGCCCATGCCTTCTGGGGCCTGCTGGGCAAGGCGGCAGGCGGTGCGGGCAAGGCCGCCGGGGCCGCGGGAACCGCCGGCAAGGCCGCCGGTGCGGGCACCGCAGCCGCCGCAGGCGCGGGTGCCGCCACGCTGGCCGATGACGCGGCCCGCGTGGGCGGCAAGGCCGGCGCGGCCGATGCCGCCGTGGCCCCGGCTGCGGCAGGCGCGGGCCACACGGCGCATGCGGCCAGCGCCGTCAACGCCGCGCTGCCGCCCGAGGTGGCCATGTACCTCGCCAAACCCGCCGCCAGCCTGACGGGCAGCGACACCGCAGCCATGATGGGCCTGTACCAGCGCATGGTGGCGCAGGCCGGCAAGACCGGTGATTTCAGCGTGATCGAGCGCATGCCCCAGGTGCATGGGGCCAAGACGCTGCCGCAACCCACCCACCCCGTGCCGGTGCCGGTCAAGGCCGGCGCCATGGCCCAGCCATCGCCGGCAACGGCACTCTCTGCGTCGGCGACCGCCGAGATCAGCCTGGCCGGGCTGCGCCTGCTCGCCCATGCCGCATCGGCCGGCCACCGCGCGGCGCAGAAGGAATTGCGCGAACGCTGCGCCGACCCCGCCGTGCTGCGCACCGCGCCGGCCGACGTGCAGGCCGCCTGCAAGGCAGCGGCGGCCGCCTCCAAAGCCGCCCCTGCCAAGCCCCGGCCCGCGGCCACATGAAGCAGATCGCGGTCATCGGCGCCGGCTGGGCCGGCATGGCTGCGGCCATCGCCCATGCGCAGGCTGGCCACGCCGTCACCGTGCTGGAGGCGGCGCGCACCGTGGGCGGCCGCGCCCGCGCCGTGCCGGCCACCCTGCCCGACGGCACGCCGGCCACGCTGGACAACGGCCAGCACATCCTCATCGGCGCCTACACCGAAAGCCTGCGCCTGATGCGCCTGGTGGGGGTGGATGCCGGCACCGCCCTGCTGCGCCTGCCGCTCACGCTGCAGTTCCCCGACGGCACGGGCTTGGCTCTGCCCGACCTGCCGCCGCCCCTGGACGCCTTGCTGGGCATCGCGCGTGCGCGCGGCTGGCGATGGCGCGACAGGCTCGCGCTGCTGCGCGCAGCCAGCGGCTGGCAGTTGGGTGGCTTCCGCTGCGCGCCACACACCTCGGTGGCACAGCTGTGCGCGGGCTTGCCCACGCGGCTGATGGCCGAGTTCATCGACCCGCTGTGCGTATCGGCACTCAATACTCCAGCGGCCGAGGCCAGCGGCCAGGTGTTTCTGCGCGTGCTGCAGGACAGCCTGTTCAGCGGCCGGGGGGGCTCGAATCTGCTGCTGCCGCGCATGAACCTGGGCGCGCTGTTCCCCGAGGCGGCGGCGCGCTGGCTGGCAGCGCAGCACGGCGGTGCGGTGCATGCCGGGCAGCGCGTGCAGGGCATCGCACGGCTGGCCGATGGGCGCTGGGAAGTGCAGGGCACGGACTTCGCCGGCCCCTACGAGCATGTCACGCTGGCCTGCCCACCGTGGGAGGCCAGCCGCCTCATCGCCGGCGCCACGGGCCTGCCTGCAGCGCACGACGCCACGCGCCAGCAGTGGTGTGCCGCAGCCGATGCGCTGCGCTTCGAAGCCATCACCACCGTGTATCTGCATGGCGCAGGGGCTCGCCTGGCCCAGCCCATGCTGGCGCTGCGCAACACGGCAGAGATGCCTGCGCAGTTCGTGTTCGACCGTGGGCTGCTCGACGGCCTGCACGGTGTGCTGGCCTTCGTGGTGAGTGCCAGCACCGGTGAGCGCGCGGTGGTCACCGAACAGGTGCTGCGCCAGGCAGCCGGGCAGTTGGGCCTGCCATCTCTGCAGCCGCTGCAGACCGTGGTGGAAAAACGCGCCACCTTTGCCTGCACGCCCGGCCTCGCGCGCCCCGGCATGCAGGTGGCGCCCGGCCTGGTGGCCTGCGGTGACTATGTGGACGGGCCCTACCCCGCCACGCTGGAAGGCGCCGTGCTGTGCGGCTCGGCGGCGGCCACACTGGCCCGCTGAACACCGGCCGCGGGTAAACCCCGAGACGGCAACCGCCCCGAAAACACAGGATGGGCCCCGACTGACAGCATTCCGAAAGCACGCCCGCGCCACCATCGGCGCAGGCCATTTTTTCTTTCGGGCCACCTTGCTTTCTGACGGAGACAAACCACCATGCATTCCCCCTGCGACCCGATTCTGTCCCTCCACGCCCGGCGCCGCCAGTTCCTCGCAGCCGGGGGCGCCCTGGGCCTGTCCGGCCTGCTGCCGGGCATGGCGCAGGCGCAGGCCGCCTGGCCCGCCAAGTCCATCCGCTTCGTGGTGCCCTTCGCCCCGGGCGGCAGCTCGGAGATCGTGGCGCGCTCCACCGCAGCCGAACTCTCCAAGGCCCTGGGCCAGAGCGTGTTCGTGGACAACAAGCCCGGCGCGGCAGGCAACATCGCCATGTCCGAAGTGGCGCGCGCGGACGACCAGCACACCCTGATCCTGGGCCACATCGGCACGCTGGCGGTGAACCCCTACATCTTCGACAAGCTGCCCTACGACCCGAACAAGGACTTCAAGCCCGTGAGCCTGCTGGCCAAGGTGCCCAGCCTGTACGTGGTACACCCCGACGTGCCGGCCAAGAACCTGCGCGAGTTCGTGGCCTACGTCAAATCCAAGCCCGGCAAGCTGAGCTACGGCTCGGCCGGCAATGGCAGCGCCGGCCACCTGGCGTTCGAGTACCTCAAGATGACGGCCGACATGTTCATGCTGCACGTGCCCTACCGCGGCACCGGCCCGATGATGACCGACCTGATCTCGGGCCGCGTGGACGCATCGGCCGTGGGTGCGGCGGCCATCCTGCCGTTCATCAAGTCGGGCAAGGTGCGCTGCATCGCCACCGGCTCGGCCAAGCGCCTGCCGCAGCTGCCCGACGTGGGCACGGTGGCGGAGCAGGGCTTCCCGGGCTTCGAGATGACGCAGTGGTACGGCATGCTGGCCCCGGCCAACCTGGCACCGGCCCACTTCGACAAGCTGGCCGCCGAAACCGCCAAGGCGGTGAAGGCACCCGCTTCGCTGGAGCGCCTGAACGCCGACGCCGCCGAGGCCGTTGGCGACACGCCCGCGCAGTTCGCGCAGTTCATCGCGGCCGAACAGGCGCGCTGGAAGAAGGTGCTGCTGCGCGCCAAGGTGAAACCGGACTGAGGTCCGCGCTGAGATGGCGACGCGCGGGTAGCATCCCACCACCATGCGCATCCTCCTGGCCGAAGACGAACACACCCTGGGCACCTGGCTGAGCCGGGCGCTGGAGCACGCGGGCATCCAGGTGGAATGGGTGACCGACGGCCGCCTGGCCGACCGCGCGCTGCAGCAACGCGACCATGACGCCCTGGTGCTGGACCTGGGCCTGCCCGGCCTGGACGGCCACGCCGTGCTGCAGCGCCTGCGCGCGCGCGACCAGCGCCTGCCCGCCCTGATCCTGACCGCCCGCGACTCGCTCGACGAGCGTGTGCGCTCGCTCAACGCCGGGGCCGACGACTTCCTGGCCAAGCCTTTCGAGCTGGCCGAGCTGGAGGCCCGCCTGCACGCCCTGGTGCGACGCGCGCGCGGCACCGAGCACCCGCGCCTGGCCTGCGGGCCGCTGGTGTTCGACGGGGCGCGCAAGCAGTTCGTGCTGCATGGCGAGCCGCTGGCTTTGTCGCCGCGGGAGCAGGCGGTGCTCAAGGTGCTGGTGCAGCGCAGTGGGGAGCCGTTTTCCAAGCAGCAGATTCTGGAGCGGGTGTTTTCGGATGAGGAGGATGTGCATCCCGAAGCCGTCGAGGTGTTTGTGCATCGGCTTCGCAAGAGGTTGGATGGGAGTGGGGTACGCATCACGACCTTGCGGGGGTTGGGGTATGCGTTGGAGCAGGAGTGATGGCTTCTGCTCGTTGGCTATGGTTGCTGCATGCCTTGCTTGAGGGCGGAGGCCGGGTCTCGGCCCGGCGGCCGAGGTACTTGTTCTTTGCTTCGCCAAAGAAAAGTACCCAAAAGAAAGGCGACCCCGCTGCCCGTGTCCCCCTCGCCGGAGGCGAGGGGGCAGCCTGCGATGCTCGGTCCTGGGGCGGCGCCGAAGAACTCCCTGCGCTGCCTCTGCGAGGCAGCTCCGGTCAAACAGCTTCGGCGAGCCAGACAACGATGCGCGTGTCCTTCGGCACGCGCTCACCCCAGGCCCTGCGCTTCTCGGCACGGTCAGAAGGGGGTGGGAGCGGGCTCCCTACGGGCCATTGCTTCGCTCGGCCTGTGGTCCTTCGCTGCGCTCGGCTCACCAGGGCGGCTACGCCGCCCGTCGGCAGCGCGCAGCGCGTAACCGCCCCCAGGCGCAGCTGCGCAGCAGCAGCCGTCTTTGACCCCGCTCCCCACCCCTGCTGGCTGCGCCGAGAAGCGCAGGAGCTGGGGTGGGTGCGTGTGCCGAAGGACACACGCACTTCGTGGTCTAGCTCGTCGCTGCTGTCTGAGCGGAGTTCGAAGAACGCAGCGAGTTCAGCGACGCCCACCCCAGATCCGAGCATCGCAGGCTGCCCCCGTTCGCCCGACAGGGCGAACGGGGGACGCAGACTGGGGGTCGCCTTCTCTTTGGTGACTTTCTCTTGGCGACGCAAGAGAAAGTTACTGCGCCGCCGGGCGCACATCCCGGCTCCCGCCCCTTGCAAAGGCACAGGGCACCCACGAACAGAGCCGTCCGCCCATCCGCAAGAGGACAACTGAGATGGCTCAAACAGCACAGCCCGGCACCGGCCCAAGCAGCCCCTGGGCCAGACTGCGCCGCACCAGCCTCTGGCGCCTCCTGGCCCTCCTCCTCCTCCCCGTCCTCGCATTGGTCACCTGCGTGGAGCTGTGGATGACCAGACACGACGCCCTCGAAGCCGCCAACGCCGCCTACGACCGATCATTGCTGGGCGCCCTCAAGTCCATCGACGCCAACATCTCCACAGCGTCAGGCGGCCTCTCGGCAGAACTCCCCTACACCATGCTCGAATTCTTCGAGCTCACCGCCAGCGGCCACGTGTACTTCCGCGTGGCCTCGTCCGACGGCCTGGTGGAGCTGGGCAACGCCGACCTGCCCCTGCCCCCGGGCCCGCTGGAGCCCGGCGTACCGCGCTTCTACGACGCCACGTACTTCGGTGAATCGGTGCGGCTGGCCGCCTACCGGCGCAAGGTCGATGCCAGCGACACTGCCGTACCGGCCACGGCCGACGGGCAACCCGGCATTGTGCTCGTGCAGGTGGCCGAAAGCACGCAGTCGCGCCAGGAATTCACGCGCCGCTTCGTGCAGCGCGCCGCGCTGCGCGATGGCCTGGTGCTGGCCCTCATGGTGCTGGGGGCCGCGGCCACGCTGGCCCTGGCGCTGCGCCCGCTGTCGCGCCTGGCGCGCGGCGTGCAGGAGCGCAGCCCCGACGACATGACGCCGATTGCCGACACCGACCTGCCCGCCGACATCCGCCCCCTGGTGGCCGCGGTCAACGGGCAGATGGCGCGTACCCAGGCGCTGGTGGCGCAGCAGCGGCAGTTCCTGGACGATGCCTCGCACCAACTGCGCACGCACCTGACCACGCTGCAGATGCAGATCGACTACGCACGCCGCGAACCCGACCCCGCCCAGGTGCAGGACGCCCTGGCCGCCATCGGCGGCGAGATCGCGCGTGCCACGCGCAGCACGCAGCAGCTGCTGGCGCTGGGCCGCAGCGACACGGCCGCCGTCGAGTTCGCGCCCTTCGACCTGGCAGCACTGCTGCGCACCGTGGCGCTGGAGCTGCTGCCCCCGGCACGCGCCAAGCAGATCGACTTCGGCATCCACACACCCACCCCGGAGTTCATGGCCGTGGCCGACAGCGGCCTGCTGCGCGAGGCCCTCACCAACCTGGCCGCCAATGCCATTGCCTACACGCCCGCGCACGGCACCATCACGCTGTCGGCCGCGGGCGATGCGCTGGGCTGGAGCGTGAACGTGGAAGACAACGGCCCCGGCATGGCGCCCGAGGAGCGGGCTGCGCTGGGCCAGCGCTACCGGCGCGGCTCGCAGGCGGCGGCCGGGGGCTCGGGCCTGGGCCTGGCCATCGCGCGCTCCATCGCCGAGCGGCACCGCGGTGCGCTGCGGCTGGAAGCACGGCCCAGCGGGCCGGGCCTGCTGGCGATACTCTGGTGGCCCAAGCCATGACGATCTCCAAGCCCTCCCCTGCCAACGCCCTGCACGCCCGCGCACCCTCGCGCCGCCATGTGCTGGCAACCCTGCTCGGCGGCATGGCCCCCGGCGCGCACACCACCGCGCAGGCCTCCGATGCCAGCACCGAGCCCGGCGAGTGCGTGGCCCCGTCCAAGCCCGGCGGCGGCTTCGGGCTCACCTGCGGGCTGGCGGCCGATGCCATCCAGGCCGTGCGCCCGGGCCGCGCGCCGCTGCCCACGCGCTTTCTGCCGGGCGGCATCGGCGCCGTGGCCTTCGACCAGGTGGCCACGGGGCGCCTGGGCGGGCCGGGCACGCTGGTGGCGTTCTCCAGCGGCTCACTGCTCAACATCGCGCAGGGCCGCTTCGGCCCGCACCCGGTGGGCGCCGTGCGCTTCATCGCCACCCTGGGCACCGACTACGGCGTGATCGCCGTGCACCGCGATGCGCGCTACCAAAGCCTGGCGCAGGTGACGGCGGCGCTGCAGCGCGACTCGGCGCGCGTGGTCTTCGGTGCGGGCGGAACCATCGGTAGCCAGGACTGGATCAAGGCCGCGCAACTGGTGCGCGCGGCGGGGCAGGACCACAAGAAGATGCGCTTCGTCGCCTTCGAGGGTGGGGGCGAGGCGCTCAAGGCGCTGCGCGGCGGGCACCTCGATATCTTCACCGGCGACGCGGCCGAAGCCATGCAGGCAGCGGCCCAGGGCCTGCCGCTGCGCATCCTGGCCGTGCTGGCGCCGCAGCGCCTGCAGGGCCAGCTCGCCGGCCTGCCCACCGCGCGCGAGCAGGGCATCGACCTCACCTGGCCCACCGTGCGCGGCCTGTACATGGCCGCCAGCACCCCCGACGCCGCCGTGCGCGCATGGACCAACGCCTTCGAGCAGGCCCTGGCCGCACCGGGCTACACCGCCCTGTGCAGCCGCTACGGCCTGTACCCCTTTGCGCTCACCGGCGCGGCGCTGGACAACTTCGTGCAGCGCAGCCTGCAGGACTACCGGCGCATGGCGCAGGACCTGGGGCTGCGCACCTGGCCCCGTTGATCCGTTGTTCCGTTGACAGGGCTGGCGGCGTCTTGTCGTCCCACCCGTACTGCCTGCAACGCAGCCTGGCCAGAACCGCTTCGCTGAATTCTTTTTTACCCGCTCTTATTCGTCCTGCGCCTGACCGTCATCACGCAGCCGGCGATCCAGCTTGCCACGCAGCGACTCGGTGTCTTTCAGGAACTGGTCTACGGGCACGGCGGGGGCCACGCGCAGGCCTGGCGGGAACAGGCTGCTCATGTACAGCCGGTTCGACAGGCGCATGTTGTTCAGCCACTGCGCACCCAGCCACGACGGCAATCCCAATGCCACCAGCGCAGCCAGCGTCCAGGCCAGACCCACGCGGCGGCGCGGCAGCACCGTTGACAGGTGGGCATACACCGCCCCTGCCAGCACCAGCGCCACCAGCACATTGGCAAACCGCGAAAAAGATTCCAACGAGAAGGTGAACGCCGCAAAGTTCGCCACCAGGTGCACCGCATCCACCGCCAGGGCGGCAGTGCAGGCGATGCGCACATGGCGCCAGAACCGAAGCTGGCCGCCGAACACCTTGCTGGCCACCGCCCATGCGCCCGACCAGACGCCCAGGCTGGCCAGCAGGCCAAGCACCGTGCCAGGAACAGACTTCAGATACTGCGACGCGTCCCGGGCCTCCAGCCACGCGGACCCCAATGCCGCAGCCAGCACCAGCACCATGAGCGCAGCCGTGGTGGCCACCGTGCTCCACGGAAACTGGGGCAGCGCCTGTTCGTCGGCGATGGGGGCATCGGCCAGGCGCAGCGTGACGTGGGTGTGGCCCAGGTCGATGGGAGTGCCACCCGGCCAGTCGAAGCGCTCGCCCCGGGCGTAGTGCTTGCGCTGCAGGCGTGCGCCATTGCGGGTGTGCAGGACCTCCACCTGTACCGCGCGCGGGGCATCTTCCAGGCGGTCGATGCGCAGGTGCGCAGGCGCGACGAACGGATCATCGAGCACCAGGTCACAGTCCAGGCCCCGGCCCACCGTCACGGGCCAGCGGGTGATGGCGGCGCGTGCCAGCAGTGCGCCGTGGCGGTCAAAGGCTTCGATGAGGCCGAGGGTGGGCATCATGGTGCGGCCTCCCAGCGAAACGCCTTGAGGTAGCGGTTGGCCAGCTTCATGCCGTTGTCGAAAGCGATGCCTTGCACATCCAGGCGGCCCAGGATGCCTTGCGTGGGCTGGTTGACCGAGGCTGTCAGCACGGTCATGTTGTACAGGCCGGGCAGCTTGCGGTAGGCCGACATGCAGACCACCGCCCGCAGCGGCAGGCTGCCGGAGTCCACGAAACGCTCGCTGCATTCAACGGCTGTCTGGTGGCGGTTGCCACGCGTCTGGAAGCGCTCGTTGGCAAAGCTTTGCGAGAACACCCGGGCAAACCGCGCCGCGCCCAAGGTGGGGGCGTTGTAGGCCTCATAGGCCAGGCGCACGGTGCCGGTGCTGTAGTCGCCGGCCACGACATCGCTGTCGGCCTGGCACTGCGTCCGCTCCAGGTTCAAACCCGGAAAGTTCGGGTCGCGCCCCGCTCCCCAGCACCGCGCCAGCGCGTCATCGGGCACCGGCACCCGGTAGTTGCCGTGGCGTTGCTCACGAAAGGGGGCTTTCAGAAACCGCTCGGTCAGCACCTGCTGGTGCCCTGTCAGTTGCCTTGTCATCTCCGCGTACGCGGGCTGCGTGATGGGCTCTGCACTGGCCGCGCGCTGCACCAGCACCTGGGCAAACTCGGCGGGGATCAGGAAGCTGACCTGCTCGCCATCGAGCCGCTTGGCCACGTTGACGCCCAGCACCCGCCCCGAATCGTCCACCGAGGGGCCGCCGCTCATGCCGGGGTTGAGCGTGCCACCAAAGAAAATCCGCGGATAGAAGCTGCGCCGCACCAGCCCGTTGTAGGTGCCCTCTGTGACTGCAAAGCCGATATCCAGCGGGTTGCCCAGCGAGTAGATGCGCTCGCCCTGTGCCAGAGCCTCTGCGGCGGGCCGAAAGCTCAGCACCGGCGCCGCTGCGGTGCGGGCCTTGGCGCGCAGCACCGCCAGGTCGCGCTGCACGTCGAACACCAGCAGCTCGACCTCCCCCTCCTGCCCCTCCATCGTGACGTACACGCCGCGGTAACGCTCGGGCTCCAGCGCCAACTGGCTGGCCACATGGAAGTTGGTGACGATCAGGCCGTCCGCAGAGACAAAGAAGCCTGAGCCGATCGACGCCTGGGTGTCGGCATTGCGCAGCAGCGTGCGGATCTGCACCAGCTTGTCGCGCGACAGCTCATAGATGCGCCGGGCATCGCGGGACAGGGGTGCAGCGGGCACCGCAGCGGCACCGGCCGCCGCCGCTGTCGCCGATACGGCCGCACTGCTGTCCACCGGCTCGACACCCGCTGCCGCGGGCGGCATCGCCTTGGATGCCGGCGGCGCAGGCGATGCCGCGCCTGTGGCGCGAATGGCGGGCGCGGTGGCAGTCGCAGCCACGGCCGTGGGGGCAGTCGCAGGGTGGGGTGCATTCTGGGCGCGGGCCACCGCACAGGCCAGCACAAGAAGGGGTACAGCGGCAAGCCGCAGCGGCCAGGTCAAAAGGAAAGGCATCGCGGTATTCTATGAACGCTCTGCACCGCACCCACGCGGTACGGGCAGTTCAGGGTTGCGGCCCATCCGGGCGGACATCGCCCTTACAAGGTGCGCCCCAGTGCCCCCAGCAACCTGGCGCTCACCTCGGCGGCATCGGGCGCGTCGAACTGCATGTTGTGCTGGTCCGTCAGCGGGCCGTGGCCCGGTTCCATGCCTCCGGCAGCGTCGTAGCCCATGGCCTTGAACTTCCAGGTCCCGCCCACCTTTTTGAGCGAGCCCACATGGGCGCCAGTGGCCGTGTGCACGGCCACCACGGCGGCATTGACGGGCAACAACTGCAAGGGGCCCGCCAAAGGGCCGGGCGGCACGTGGAAGAAGGTGGGTTTGAAGATGGGCGGCTGGGACGGACTCTGGGACATGGGGTGTTTGTATCTCAAAAAGCGTACCTCCCACCTGCAACCCGGAATGCCGCGCTTCAGCCGCAGATACCAGGCGCGCCCTGCCCGGCGGCATCGGGGCAGGACCTGGCGCTGCACACTTGACCGCGTTAGCCGATTGCCAGTTCTGGCCTATTGGTTGACAGAACGGCCGATGCAATCACCCATTTGTGTGAAGTACCGCACACTTACCAAATAGTAAAAGTCTGCAACCGCGCGCCAGAGCCCCCATCCGTGTGGATACTGGCGTCTCCACAAAAACCGGCTCAACGGCGAAGGGAGGCCAGGGCCTGCAACAGGCCCCGGCTGGATCGCTCGTGATGTGCCCGACCACCATGACATCCTGGATCGCCACCCTGTGCCTGGCTGCGGCCTCGGCACTCACTGCCACGGCCGCCAGCGCGGCCATGTTCACCATTCCCGATGCGGGCGTGTCCTTCAACGCGCCCGAGGGCTTCACCCAGCTCACCGCGGAAGAGATCGGCAACAAGTACCCGTCCAACCGCGCGCCCAACTTCGTGGTGGGCAACGCCCGGCGCACCACCACCATCGCCTTCGACCTCAAGCCCCAGGGCCTGCCCAAGGACAAGCTGCCCCAGGCCAAGGCCTCGTTCGAAACCCTGTTCGACCGCATCATTCCCGGCATCGAGTGGAAGGAAAAGAAGCTTCTGGACATGCAGGGCCAGCAGTGGATCTACTTCGAGATGACTTCGCGCGCCATCGACACCGACATCTACAACATCATGATGGTCACCCCCCACCGGGGCAAGATGCTGGTCTTCAATTTCAATTCCACCAAGAGCGAGTTTCCGTCGGTGGAGAAAGAGCTGAGGAAGAGCCTGCAGACGATTTCAGTAGCCGGAGCGGGCGAGTAGCCGCCTGGCGGCAATACCGGCCCATGACCCGTCGCAAGGCATGCAGGACGGGCATTTATCCTACCCGCAGCGGGCCGGCATGCAGGCACAGTCGAGCGCCTGTCCGTCCACAGCAGCCCGAGGAGAGCGACCATGGCGACAAATGGTGACCCGGAACTCACGCCCGCTGCCCAGCTGGCCGAACAAGCCAAGACCCCTTTCCCCGGCGCATCCCCCGAATACGAGGCCGCGCGCCAGGCCCTGCTGGCCGAGGAAATCGAGTTCCGCCGCCACATGACCCGCCTGGTTGCGCAACGCCAGGCCCTGCCTCCGGGCCCGGTGATCACCAAGGACTACCGCTTCAAGGACGAGCAGGGCTTCGATGCCGGGCTCATCGACCTGTTCGGCGACAAGGACACGCTGGTGACGTATTTCTGGATGTACGGCCCGCAGCGCCAGCGCCCCTGCCCCATGTGTACCAACTGGCTCGGCTCGGTGGAGGGCAATGCCGCCGACATCAAGCAGCGCGTGGCCCTCAAGATCCTGGGCCGCTCGCCCGTGGAACGCCAGTACGCCTTCGCGCAGGAGCGCGGCTGGCGCGACCTCAATTTCGTGCAGACCGTGGGCGACGACTACGCCAACGACCTGGGCATCCTGATGGACGATGGCAGCGAGTACCCGGCGCTGGTGGTCTTCCAGCGCGACGGCGACCAGGTGCGCCTGTTCTGGGCCAGCGAGATGACCCAGGAGATGGCCGACCCGGGCCAGGACCCGCGCGATGCGCCGGACATTGCGGCGCTGTGGTCGGTGCTGGACCTGACGCCCGGGGGGCGGCCTGCGGCCTGGTATCCGAAGCTGCAGTACTGAGAGGCTGAGAATCTTTCGTCCATGCCCGCCTTGCACGCCAAAACACCCCGGCTCGTCGTTGCAAATGCTCGCCATAGCCCGAGCTATGGCTGTGCTTTGCGCCTAGATCCAGAGCGTTGTGACGCGCCCCTCGGACACGGCCAAAAAATTCCCAGCCTCTGAGCCGCGTCTCTACCCGGCGTCGGCAGATCGCTGCGGTGCAGCGGGCCCCGCCAGCATCTTGCGCTCACGCCACGCCTGCTGCACGAACGGGTCCGTCACCGCATAGGTGCCATGGCCCTTGCGCACGATGAGGTTGGCGTCGCGCAGTTCTTCCGACACGCGCTGCACCTGATCCGCCGTGACCTCGCGGCCCACGGTGGCCGCATAGTCGGCCAGGGCGTCGGCAGTGAAGAGGCCGGTCGCATCGCCCTCCACGCGCGCCACGCGGTCGAAGATGGCGCCGGCCAGCACACCCAGGTCTTCGAGCTTGCGCAGTTCCACATCGGCCGCCGCGCCCTTGAGGGTGGAGGCGATCACCGGCAGCAGGCGGTCGGCCTCGGCGGGGTCCTCGCGCTGCAATTGGCGCAATGCCCGGATCAGCTCTTCGGGCCGGCGGCCCAGCAGGTTGAAGGCGGCAGTCGCCACGGGCAGGCTGGGCAGCACGGGAGCGCCCTCCTGCGCAATGCCCTGCAGCACATAGGCCACGTAGTCACCATCGAGCGTGGGGTATTCGACCGAGGTGGCGCCGGCAAAGGCGTGCTTGCCCTGCAGCGTCATGCCCACCACCTGGGCGCGGTGCGAGCCGGTGCCGATGAAGAGGAAATGCCCCGGGGTGTCCGGCCGCGGGTTGATGGCATCGCGCGCGGCCTTGATGGCCAGCAGCATCTGCGCGCCATCGTCGCCGGCCAGGGCCTGCTGCACTTCGTCCACGATCAGGACCAGGTCGGTGCGGGCCAGTTCGATCACTTCGGTGAGCGCCTGTGCCAGCGTGACCCCGCCCTTGGCCCCCACCTCATTGAGCTGAAAGCCGAACTTGAAGCCCGCCGCGCCCACGTCCACGCCCTTGAGCCGCGCCAGGCGGCCCAGCACGCCCGAGCCCGGCGCCTGCAGGTCGGCCAGCGCACGGCGGATGGCCGCGTGCACCAGGGTGGCCGGGTCGGCCTTGGTGTCGGCCCACAGGTCGACATAGATGACGATGGCGCCCTTGGCCTCCAGCGCGGGGATCAGGTCCTGGCGCAGAAAGGTCGTCTTGCCGGTGCGCCGCAGGCCCGACAGGAACAGGCCCGAGCGCAGCCCCTGGTCGAGCAGGCCAGGCTCCAGCAGCTGTTTGGCCATCTGTTCGGCCAGTGCGGGGCGGTGGAAAAGGTCCATTTAGCGTATTTTAGTCAAAACTGATAATTAGCACAAATGACTAAATAGACCCAAACCGGACAACTGGGCATGGGCGCGCCATCACACGGCCAGCAACACCCGCCACACCGGCAGCTCTTCCCCTGCTACCGGTTCCGCCACGATGCCATTGGCCACCACGCCATCGTCGCTCTCGGCCTCGCAGGCCACCACCGCGATGGCGCCGTAGCGCTGGCCGGTGGGCACCACGCACCAGCCTTCGGGCAGGGCGCGCTGCGTGCGCTGGTGGGTCGCCTGCCAGTGGGTGCTGGCCTGGGCTTCGAGGATGGCGGGGCCGGGCTCGGCCACAGGCTGCTGCATCACGGGCACTTCCACCTCCAGTACGGTACCGGCCGCCACGGGCGCGGTCTGCAGGCCATGGCCCTGCAGCCAGTCGGCCACGGCCTGCGGCATCGCGTAGGCCCAGGGACGCTGCACGGTGGCGGTGGGCACGAAGTGGGCGTAGTGCGGCACCTGCACGCTGATGGGGGCGCCTGTCAGGGTATAGGGCTCGCGCGTGAGCACTTCCACGGTGGTATCGGGCACGGCTTCGAGCGCATAGCGGATGGCGACCTGCTCGGGTGGCTCCGCGCAGGCAGCGAGCAGGTCGACGATCTCCTGGCCGTTGGCGGCGGCATAGACCAATGCCTCGCGCAGCACGGCGTAGGTCACCTCCACGCGCTCCTGGTAGCTGATGTACGAGTAGGCCTCCAGCAGCACGTCGAGCCGGTTGGTCAGGCCGCGGTAGTTGCAGCCAAATCGCGGGTGGTGGGTGTAGGTGATCCAGCCCTGGCCCTGGCCGCCCTCGTCGCGCACGAAGTTGCCGTACCAGAAGGTGTCCAGGCCCTCGGTGCGCTTCACTGCGGCCTGCACGGCGGGCATCATGCGATCGCGCATATAGGCCACGGGCTCGGCGCGGCCCGTGTGCTCCGTATGGGGGATGTCGTAGGTCAGCGCAAAGCGGTGGATGGAGCCGTTGGTGGCATGGCAATCCAGCGTGAGGTGCGGGTTCCACGGCTGGCACACGCGCTGCTGCAGCAGGCGCATTTCGGGGGCCTGCTGGCGCATGTAGTCGCGGTTGAGGTTCACGCCCGCGGCGTTGGTGCGCGTGCCCACCAGGGCCGGGCCGTCCTGCCCGCGCAGGTGGGCGATGTCCAGCGGCCGGTGGTCGGCGCTCATGCGGTCATTGCCATCGGGGTTGAACAGCGGCACCACCACCAGCACGGTGCGCGCGAGCAACTCGTCGCCATGGTCGCCGCGCAGCAGGTTGCGCACCAGCATGAGCACGCCCTCCTTGCCCTCCACCTCGCCGGCATGGATGCCGCAGATGATCAGCACCACGGGCAGGCCGCTGGCCTGCGCGGCCTCTGGCGTGTGGTGACCCTGGGCCGACAGCACCAGCAGCGGCAGTTGCCGCCCCTCGGGCGAGCTGCCGAAGTCGGTGATGTGCAGGCGCTTGTCGCCCAGGGCCGCCAAGCCCTGGACGTAGGCCATCACATCGGCATGGGTGGAGGTCTCGGTGTAGCCGCTGGTTTCGGCGCGGGTGAGCAATGGGGTGGTCGTGGATGAAGACATGGCCCGGATGTTAGAGCCAGTTGCGCCAAGCGCACCATCACCACTGTGTCGCAAACGGTCTCACCGCTCCAGCCACCACTGGATCAAGACCTTGGCGATGAAACCGATGAAGCCCACGCCCAGCCCCAGGAACAGCACGAAGGTGCCGAAGCGCCCGGCCTTGGACTCCCATGCCAGCTGGCCGATGATGAACAGCATGTAGGCGATGAAGGCGCCTATGCCGTAGGTGAGGAAGAAGCCCGAGATCTGCGCCTCGGTGAAGCCGAAGATCATGGCTGCTCCATCGTGTCGGCAGCATCGCGCTCCGGCAGGCCCGAGGCATCCACCAGGTCACGGTAGGCATGCCAGCTGGCGTGACCCAGCATGGGCAGCACGGCGATCAGCCCCAGCAGCAGCGATGCCAGGCCGAGCAAGGTGAAACCCAGGATCAGCGCCGCCCACAGGGCCATGGGCAAGGGGTTGGCCAGCACCGCCTGCCAGCCCGTGAGCACAGCCTGGCGCAGCGTGGCGCGCCGGTCCAGCAGCAGCGGCATGGCCACCACGCTGGAGGCAAAGATGGGCGCCGCCAGCAGGCTGCCCAGCGCCAGCCACAGTGCGAACAGGCGGCTGTCGGGCGCCAGCACCACATGGTGCATGAAGTCGAGCGGCGTGAGGATGGGCACCGGCGCCAGCAGCGTGATCAGCGCCGCCGAGGTGACGACCCAGCCGGTGGCCGCCAGCGCCAGCAGCAGGCCGAACTGCACCAGGCACCAGTAGCCGTGGCCACCCCATCTGGCGGGGTGGCTGCGCTGCCAGTCGAGCCAGGTGCAGCGCACCAGGGCCAGGTTGGCGGGCTCGCCACGCTCCAGCGCCCGGCTCAGCGCATACAGGCTGGTGGCCAGCACCGGTGCCACCACCAGAAACCCCGACAGCGCCCCGGCCAGCAGCCAGAAGCGGTGGTGCGCCACGGCCAGCAGAGCCCCGCCGAACAGCGCCACCGCCAGGCCGTGCGCAAAGCTGAGCCAGCCGGTGCGCACCATGTCGCGCCAGGCCAGTGCCAACCAGGCCAGCGGCTGCATGGGCCCGATGGTGCGCACGGGCGGCAGGTACGGACGGGGCTTTGGGCGCATGGTGGCCCGAGTCTCGCGTGCAGCCGCAAGGCGCGTCTTGATCTGCGACAAGAAAATGCCGCGCCAAGTGGCGGCAGGCGCGCCTCAGCGCTGGGGTGGCTCCGCCAGCAGCACGGGGATTGCAGCGAGCAACTCGCGGATGGCCGCGAGGCTGGCCACCGTGGCATGCGGCGGCTCGCCATGCTGGTCGTGCGCCCAGGGGTGGTTCGGCGTGTTGAGCCAGATGGCCTGCATACCGGCCGCCAGCGCCCCCTGCACGTCCAGCGCGGCATCGTCGCCCACGTGCAGCACCTCGTGCGGCTGTACCTGCGCGGCACTGGCGGCGGCGTGGAAGATGCGCGCATCGGGCTTGGCGATGCCGAAGGCGGTGGCGCTGATGCTGGCCTTGAAATAGTGGCCGATGCCGATGCGGTGCACGTCGGCATTGCCGTTGGACAAGGCCACCACGGGGTAGCGCGCGGCCAGAAAGGCCAGCGTGTCGTGCGCGTCGGCGAACAGCTCCACGCGCTGGCGCTCGGCAAAGAACAGGTCGAACGCGGGCTCGGCCAGGGTGGGCTCATCGCCGGCCTGGGTGAGCGCCAGGCGGATGGACTCGCGGCGCAGGGCGCTCAGGTCGTGCAGCAGGTCGGGCCGCAGCGTCACCATCTGGTTGCGGATGGCACGCAGCGCCTGCGTGTCGGAAAACAGCGCGGCCGTGGCGGGTGCGTGGTCGGTGAGCCACTGCAGCAGCACGGCTTCTGCGCGCTCGATGGTGGGCCAGATGGGCCACAGCGTGTCGTCCAAGTCGATGCTGATGGCGCGGATGCGGGAAATGTCCAAGGAAAGAGCAGGCATGGCAAACCACCCAAAAGATTCACGGCCCGAAAGCCCGGACTGCGGCCAGGCCGGCCGCCGCGAAGGATAACGCAGCATCCGGCAAGCGGCGCCGCGCAGCAGGCCAAAACCTTACCGATCGCCAGCCCCGCGCACCGCGGCCACGGACGATCCCCGCACCACCAGCCTGCCGGGCAGCAGGCGCTCCCGGGCGGGCGCCTGCAGCCCCCGCATGCGCTCGATGAGGCATTGCGCCGCGCAGCGGCCGATGTCATGGGTGGGCTGGGCCACCGTGGTCAATCCCGGCCCGATCAAGGGTGCCCATTCGGGGTCGTCGAAGCCGGCAAAACCGATATCGCGGCCAAAGGCCCAGCCCAGCCGCACCATGGCGGCCGCCACCCGCAACGTGACCACGGAATTGCCCGCCACGACAGCACCACGCGCCCTGCCCCCGGCTCTTTGCCGAAGCGCCCGCAGGGCGGCATCCAGCACCTCGTCCGACGCATCGACCAATTCCAGCACCGCGCCCTGCACGCCGCCCCCGCGCTCGCGGATGCACTGAGAAAACGCGGCCGCCCGCTCCAGGCGCGAGCTCACGCCCGCCAGGGGCTGGGTGACGTACAGCAGCTCGCTCCAGCCCCCATCGATCAGGTGCGCGCAGGCAGCGCGCATGGCGCCGGGGTTGTCCAGCGATACGAAGTCGGCCTCCAGGCCCGCATGCCGGCGGTCCACCAGCACGGCGGGCCGGCCGTGCAAAGAGCTCAGCTCGGCATGGCCTTCGTCCTGCCCCTGGGTGTTGAGGATGAATCCATCCACCTGGTAGCTCGCCAGCGCGTCGATGGCGCTGCGCTCGCGCTGGCGGTCATTGCCCAGGTTGAACAGCATCACCAGGTAGCCGGCCTCCTGGCACGCCTCCTCGGCCCCGCGCAGCACGGCCACCGAGAAGGGGTTCGTGATGTCGGCCACCACCAGGCCGATCAGGCGCGAGCGCCCGTGGCTGAGCGCCTGGGCCATGGGGCTGGGCACATAGCCGAGCTGGGCGATGGCAGCCTCGACCCGGGCCGCAATGTCGGGGCTGAGCAGGCGCTCGCGGTGGTTGAAGAAGCGCGACACGGTGGCCTTGGACACGCCGGCCGCAGCCGCCACATCGGCAATGGTGGGCCGGTCACGGCCAGCCGCATCGGCAGGGGCGGCGGCAGGCGCCTTGGCGGTGGGTGCGCGCGGCTTGGTGCTCATGCGCCGATTGTCCGGTACACCGCAGCGGGTGTCTCGCCGGCCAGCGCCTGCAGCAGGTTCGTCGTCGCCAGCCGGGCCATGGCATGGCGCGTGCCATGCGTGGCCGACCCGATGTGCGGCAGCGGCGTCACGCGCGGGTGGGTGCGCAGCGGCGAGGCCAGCGGCAGCGGCTCGGTGGCAAACACGTCGAGCCCCGCTGCGCGCAGCGTGCCGTGGTCCAGGGCGGCCAGCAGGTCGTCCTCGACCACTGTGGCGCCGCGCCCGCCGTTGATGAAGATGGCGCCCGGTTTCATGGACGCAAAGGCCCGCGCATCGACCAAGCCGCGCGTGCTGTCCGACAGCGGCAGCAGGGCCACCACGATGTCCGCGCGCGCCAGCAGGTCGGCCAGGGGCACATGCTCGGCCCGGCCCAGCAGCGCGGGCGCCTGCAGCGCCAGGTCCACCGGGCGGCGCGCGTGGTACAGCACCGGCATGCCAAAACCCAGGGCGGCCCGGCGCGCCACGGCCTGGCCAATGCGGCCAAAGCCCAGCAGGCCCAGCGTCCTGCCATGCACGTCGTGGCCGAACAGGTCTTCGCCGATGCTGCGGTCCCAACGGCCCTCGCGCACCATCTGCGACAGCTCCACCACCCGGCGGCAGGTGGCCATGAGCAGCGCAAACACCGCATCGGCCACGGTCTCGTCGAGCACGCCCGGCGTGTGGCACAGCACGATGCCGCGCGATTGCAGAGCCTGCAGCGGGTAGTTGTCCACCCCCACCGAGATGCTGGAGATGGCCTGCAGCTGCGGCGCACGCGCCAGCAGCTCGGCGCTGATGGGAAAGCTCGCGCCAATCAGGCCATGGGCCTCGGCCAGCGCGGCGTCGAACGCGGCGCGCTGCGCTGGCTGGCGCGGGTCGGCCACGGTCACCTCATGCACTGTCTGCAGGCAGGCCAACTGGTCCGGCGGCAAGTCGCGGAACACCAGCACGTTCTTGCGGCTCATAGGCCGGCCTGCTCCAGTTCCTGGCGCGTGGGCAGCCCTTCGGTATCGCCCAGCACCTGCACCGCCCGGGCGCCGATCCAGGCGCCGCGGCGCACTGCATCGGGCACGCTGAGGCCGGCCAGCAGGGCGCTGATGACACCCACGGCAAAGCCGTCGCCCGCACCCACGGTGTCCACCACCTCGGCCACGGGAAAGCCGGCCACTTGGCCGGTGCCCGCCACGTCGCTGTCGAAGTACGCGCCCTGCGCGCCGAGCTTGACGACCACCAGCTTGGCCCCGCGTGCGCGGTAAAAGCGCGCCACGCCCTCGGGGGTGGTCTCGCCCGTGAGGAACACACCCTCCTCCATGCCCGGCAGCACCCAGTCGGCAGAGCGCGAGAGCTCGTTGATCTGGTGCCGCATGACCTCGGGCGAGGACCACAGCGTGGGCCGCAGGTTGGGGTCGAACGAGATCGTGCGGCCCGCGGCGCGCATCACCTGCAGCGTGCGCTGTGCGGCCTGCAGGCTGGTTGCAGAGATCGCCGCGAACACGCCCGTTGCATGCAGGTGGCGCGCACTGCGCAGCCAGGGTTCGTCCACATCGGCCGGGCCCATCTGGCTGGCGGCGGATCCCTTGCGGTGGTATTCGACCTTCGGGTCGCGGCCATCGGTCACGCGCTCCTTGAACTGGAAGCCCGTGCGCTGCGTGGCATCACAGGTCACGTGCGAGCAGTCGATGCCCTCGGCCTGCATGGTGGCCAGCAGCGAGCGGCCCATGGAATCGGTGCCCAGGCGGCTGGCCCAGCCCACCTTCAGGCCCAGGCGCGCCAGGCCGATGGCCACATTCGTCTCGGCCCCCGCCGTGCGCTTGTGGAAGCCCGTGGCATGTTCCAGCGGCCCGGGCTCGTTGGCCACCAGCAGCAGCATGGCCTCGCCGAACAGCGCCACATCGAAAGCAGTTTCTGCACTCATGCCTGCCTCCGTGCATCGCGGATCACGGCCAGTTGCTCGCGCGTCACCGCTACCAGGTCGTCGCCGATCAGCGGGTATTCGATGGCGTGCGGCACGTCCGCGGGCAGCGCCCGCAGGATGGCGCGCCAGGGCGCGATGGAGTCGGCCAGCGGCACTGCCACCCATTTGCCGGGCAGGCGCTGCACGCCCTTGCAGTGCACATAGCGCACGCGGTGGGCCAGGGCCTGCGCGGCCTGCAGCGGGCACTCGCCCTGCCAGTGCCAGTTGCCCATGTCGAAGGTCATGCCCAGATCCAGCCCCGCGCGCTCCTGCGCCACGAAGAAGGCCTCCATGGCCGCCAGCGTGCCGGCCGTGGCGGTCTGGTCGTTCTCGATTACGAGTTCGGCCGGCGCCTGTGCCAGCAGGTCCTTGAGGCGCAGCAGTGAGCCGTGCGAGCCCGTGCCGAAGCCGCCGATGGCCATCTTCAGGCGCGGCGCGCCCAGGTTGCGCGCGGCCGCCATGCCACGGGCCAGCGCGGCTTCGTCCAGCGCACCGTCCATCGCCCACAGCCCCTCGGGACTGGAAAACACGGCCGCCCGGCCCGCCAGGGCAGGCAACTCGGCCGCGGCGTCGCGCAGCATTTCGCCGCGCACCTCGACGCCGTCGGCACCGGCCTCGCGGGCCAGTTCGGTACACCACAGCTGACCGTGGCGCCCCACTTCGGCCGCGCCGAAGGAAGAGAGGGAAATAAGTACCTTCATTGGCTGCATTTCATTTGTCATGCCCGCGCGCCCAGGGCGCTGCGGCGCGGGTCATCCACCGCGGTTCAGTGCGCGTTGTGGGAGCTAAGGATCTGGCCCAGGAACTGGCGCGTCTTCTCATGCTGCGGCTGACCGAAGAACTCGGCGGGCGGCGCCTGCTCCAGGATCTTGCCGTCGGCCATGAAGATCACGCGGTCGGCCACGCTGCGGGCAAAACCCATCTCGTGGGTCACGCACAGCATGGTCATGCCGTCCTCGGCCAGGCCGATCATGGTGTCCAGCACTTCCTTGACCATCTCCGGGTCCAGGGCAGAGGTGGGTTCGTCGAACAGCATCACCTTGGGCGCCATGCACAGCGCGCGCGCAATGGCCACGCGCTGCTGCTGCCCGCCCGACAGCTGGCTCGGGTGCTTGTGCGCCTGCTCGGGGATGCGCACGCGCGTGAGGTACTTCATCGCCACCTCCTCGGCCTCGGCCCGGCCCATGCCGCGCGAGCGCATCGGTGCCAGGGTGCAGTTTTCCAAGATGGTCAGGTGCGGGAACAGGTTGAACTGCTGGAACACCATGCCCACCTCGGCACGCACGGCGTCCACGTTCTTGCCGCCGGCCGTGAGGTCAATGCCGTCCACCTCGATGCGGCCCTTCTGCACCGCCTCCAGGCGGTTGATGCAGCGGATCAGGGTGGACTTGCCCGAACCCGACGGGCCGCAGATCACGATGCGCTCGCCGGCGCGCACCGACAGGTCGATGTCGGTGAGCACCTGAAAGCTGTCGAACCATTTGTTGACCCCCTCCATGCGGATGATCGGCGGTGTGCCGGGGGTGGTCGTGACTGCGTCCGTCATGGCGAAAATCTCCCTGTCCTTGTTTTTATTGCAGCTTGGGCAAGTCGGTTTCGAGCCACTTGCGGTACAGCTTGTTGAGCTCGCCATTGGCCGTGTTGCGCGCCACGAACTCGTCCATGGCCTTGTGCAGCTCGTCCTGGCCGGGGCGCATGGCGATGCCCATGGCCTGCTGCAGCAGGTTGAACTTGTTCTCGAAGGTGTTGGCGGGCACGCGCTTGGCGATCTGCGCGGCCACGGTGACCGAGCAGCCGATGGCATCCACCTGGCCCGAGATCAGCGCCTGCATGGCCGAGGCGTCGTCGTCGAAGCGGCGGATCTCGGTGCCCTCGGGCGCGGCCTTGGTGACGGCCACGTCCTGCGTGCTGGCGCGGGCCACGCCCACGCGCACGCCCTTGAGGTCGGCCGCGCTCTTGATGGTGCTGCCGGTCTTGCCGTACAGCACGATGGTGGCGGCCGCATAGGGCTGCGAGAACTGCACCTGCTTGGCGCGCTCGGGCGTGATGGCCAGGGATGCCACCAGCACGTCGACCTTGTTGGTCAGCAGAAAGGGAATGCGGTTGGGGCCGGTGACGGGCACGATGTTGACCTTGACACCCAGGTCCTTGGCCAGCAGCTTCGCCACGTCGGCGTCGTAGCCATCGGGCTGGTTCTGCGCGTTGGTCGTGCCATAGGGCGGAAAGTCCACCAGCATGCCAATGGTGATCTCGCCCTTCTTCTTGATGTCGGCCACGCTCTGTGCCGACGCCAGCGGGGCGAAGGCGGTGAGCGCAGCGCCAAGGCCCAGGGCGGCCAGGGCAGCGGTGGTGGTGCGGCGATAGTGCGAAAAGGTCATCTCATGTCTCCTGTGTGGTTGGTATGGAATGCACGCTTGGGAAAAGAAGGATTCATCGCGCCAGCACCCGGGCGCGCTTGCGCTCCATGCGCGCGGCCAGCAGCGACAGCGGCCAGCAGATGACGAAGTACAGCGCCGCCACGGTGGTGAACACGTGCAGCGGCTGGAAGGTGGCGTTGTTGATGATCTGGCCCGCCCGCGTGATCTCGGTGAAGCCGATGATGGCGGCCAGCGACGTGCCCTTGATGATCTGCACCACATAGCCCACCGTGGGCGGTAGCGCGATCTTGAAGGCCTGGGGCAGCACCACGAAGCGCATGCGCGAGACGTAATTGAGGTTCAGGGCCTGCGCTGCCTCCCACTGCCCGCGCGGAATGGCCTCGATGCAGCCGCGCCAGATCTCGCCCAGGAAGGCCGCGCTGTTGAGCACCAGCGCAATGCCGGCGGCCAGCCAGGGGTTGATATCGAGCCCCAGCACCGGGGCGCCGAAGAAGATCAGGAACAGTTGCAGCAGCAGCGGCGTGCCCTGGAACACCTGGATGAACAGGGTGGCAGCCCAGCGCGCGGCGGTGTTCTCGGACGTGCGCGCCAGCGCCACCACCAGCCCCAGCAGCGAGCCGCCCACGAAGGCCATGGCCGACAGCGCCAGCGTCCACTGGGCGGCCTGCACGATGAACCAGAACTCGGAAATTCCAAAAGTGCGCATGGCCGGGGTCCTCAGCGACGGTCGGGGTAGTTGAGCGTGCGCTGATAGATCAGCTTGAACAGCCCGGAGAACGACACGGCGAGCAGCAGATAGATGGCTGCCACGACGATGTAGATCTCGAAACTGCGGAAGGTCTGCGACTGCAGGTTGGCCGCCACCGAGGTCAGGTCGTCGGCGGAGATCACCGAAACCACGGCCGAGCTCAGCATCAGCAGGATGAACTGGCTGGTGAGCGCCGGGTAGATGGCCTTGAGCGCCGGCTTGAGCACGACGAAGCGGAAGATCTCCCAGGGCTTGAGGTTCAGCGCCCGTCCGGCCTCGATCTGCCCCTTGGGGATGGACTCGATGCCCGCGCGCACGATCTCTGCCGCGTAGGCCCCCAGGTTCACCACCATCGCGGTCAGCGCCGCCGTGTAGGGCGACCAGCGCAGGCCGATGGACGGCAGGGCAAAGAAGAAGAAGAACAGCTGCACGATGAACGGCGTGTTGCGGATCAGCTCGATGTAGGCATTGACCCCGAAGCGCAGCCAGGCCGGCCCGGATGTCTTGCCCCAGGCACAGGCGATGGCCACCACCAGCCCCAGCACCGTGGCGGTGAGCGACAGCTGCACGGTGATCCAGGTGCCCTTGAGCAGCAGGGGCCAGGCGGCAAAAACGGATTCGAACTGGAATTGGTAGTTCACGGCAAACGCCTGTCAGATGGCATGGCAGGAGTCTATGAAACCGGTTTCATTTGCGCATGAGGGGTTTCCCGGGGCTGCCTTCCCCCTCCAGGAGATGGCGGGTGAATGCCTGGGCCACAATGCCGCATGCGTTTTCAACCCGAACCCCCTTTCACCCACGGTCAGCCCGAACGCACCGCCATCCTGCTGTGCAACCTGGGCACGCCCGACGAAGCCACGGCACCGGCCGTGCGCCGCTACCTGGCGCAGTTCCTGTCGGACCACCGCGTGGTGGAGATCCCCAAGCTGGCATGGTTGCCCATCCTGCACGGCATCATCCTGCGCACCCGCCCCGCCAAGTCGGCCGCCAAGTACGCCAGTGTGTGGACGCCCGAGGGCTCGCCCCTGGCGGTGTGGACAGCGAAACAGGCCACGCTGCTGCGCGGCTGGCTGGGCGAGGCCGGCCACCAGGTGCTGGTGCGCCACGCCATGCGCTATGGCAACCCGTCCATCGCCAGCCAGCTCGACGCGCTGAAGGCCGAGGGCGCCACGCGCATCCTCATCCTGCCGCTGTACCCCCAGTATTCGGGCACCACCACGGCCAGCGTGTTCGACGCGGTGTACACCTGGGCCGCGCGCACGCGCCATGTGCCCGAGCTGCGCTTCGTGAACCGCTACCACGACCACCCCGGCTACATCGACGCACTGGCGCGCAGCATCGAGGCGCACTGGAAGGTGAACGGCCAGCCCGACAAGCTGGTGATGAGCTTCCACGGCGTGCCCGAACGCACCCTTGCGCTGGGCGACCCCTACCACTGCGAGAGCCTGAAGACCGGCCGCCTGCTGGCCGAGCGCCTGGGCCTGCGCCGCGAACGCTATGTGCTCACCTTCCAGTCGCGCTTTGGCAAGGCCAAGTGGCTGGAACCCTACACCCAGCCCACCATCGAGGCCCTGGGCAAGGCCGGCACGCGCCGGGTGGACGTGGTCTGCCCCGGCTTCACCAGCGACTGCCTGGAGACGCTGGAAGAGATCAACATGGAGGTGCGCGAGGCCTTCCTGCACGCCGGTGGGCAGGAGTTCCACTACATCCCCTGCCTGAACGACAGCAGCCACTGGATCACCGCGCTGAGCCGCGTGGCCCAGCAGCACCTGGCGGGCTGGCCCACGCAGGTGGAGGATGCTGCCACGCAGGCCGATGCGCGCGAGCGCGCGCTGGCGGGTGGCGCGCCCAAAGGCCCCGCCCCCGCAGGTCGCTGACCGGCACGGGCCCCGCCCGCCCAATCTTCCCCATTTCCCCCGCACCGCTCCCCTGAATTGTTTTCCATGCCCGCATCCGCCCGCGCCCTGTCTGCACACCAATTGCGGCTGACCATCGCCCCCGCCACGCTGGGCTTTTCGAGCACCGCCGAACTCGCCGGCCAGCCCCTGCCCTGGATCGGCCAGGAGCGCGCCGAGGCCGCCGCCCGCTTCGGCCTGGCCATGCAGCAGCCCGACTACCACCTCTTCGTGCTGGGCGACGTGGGCAGCGGCCGCGCCTCGCTGCTGCACCAGGCCATGCTGGCCGAGGCCGCGCGGCGACCCGTGCCGCCCGACCTGTGCTACCTGCACGACTTCGACGCACCGGAGCGCCCGCGCGCACTGCGCCTGCCTGCGGGCCAGGGGCGCCTGCTGCGCCAGGCCCTGGCCGACATGGGCACGCGCCTGGAAGCCGAGGTGCCGCAGCACCTGGCCAACCCGGCTTTCCTGGCCGATGCGGCGCGCGTGGAGCAGCGCTGGCAGGCACAGGAGAACGAAGCCCTGGCCGCGCTCGACGCCTTTGCGCTGGCGCGCCAGCTGCGCCTGGTGCGCAACAACGGGCAAATGACCATCACGCCCCTGGGCCCGCGCGGCCAGCCGCTCAGCGACGCCGAGACGCGCGTGCTGCCGCCCGAGCGCCGCACCGCCATCGCGCGCGACGAAGACGCCCTGCGCGCCGAGATCGACCGCTTCGCCCAGGCCATGCACCCGCTGGAGCGCGAGCGCGACGCCGCGCTGGCCGCCCTGCGCCGCGCCGTGGTGCAGCCGCTGGTGCAGCAGACGCTGCACGGCGCCCGCCAGATCGCCCCCCAGGCCGCGCGCCTTGCCCAGTGGCTGGACCAGGTGGAACGCGCACTGCTGGACAGCATCGACCTGCTGGAGCCCTACTACGGCGACAACGAGGCCGATGCCGAGGCCGACCGCAAGGATGAGCTGGACGGCTTGCTCGCAAAGTGCCGCGTGAACCTGGCGGTGGACAACGGCGGGCGCAGCGGCGCCCCCGTGATCGTCGAAGACAACCCGCAGCAGCGCAGCCTGATGGGCAGCATCGACCATGGCGCCAATGCCGACGATGCCGCCCCTGGGCCGGCCGATGTATCGGCCATCCATGCCGGCAGCCTGCTGCGCGCGCACGGCGGCTTCATCCTGCTGCACCTGCAGGACCTGGCCGCCGAGGAAGGCCTGTGGCCACGCGTGCGCCGCTTCCTGCGCAGCCGCCGGCTGCAGATCACCGATGATGCCGGTGGCCATGGTGGCGGCGCTGGCGCGCCGGCCGGCCTGCAGCCCGAGCCGGT
This sequence comes from Acidovorax sp., assembly GCF_034519795.1. Lineage (GTDB taxonomy): Bacteria > Pseudomonadota > Gammaproteobacteria > Burkholderiales > Burkholderiaceae_C > Acidovorax. The sequence goes on along the minus strand of NZ_JAXHOB010000009.1, from coordinate 227,840 downwards.
GGAGGTGGACGTGAAGATCGTGCTCATCGGCTCGGTGGACGAGTACTACGCCCTGCAGGACAGCGACCCCGAAGCCGCGCGGCGCTTTCGCGTGAAGGTGGACTTTGCCGACCGCTTCATCGCCACACCGGCCACGCACCGGGCCACCGCCATCTTCGTGGCGCAGTGCTGTGTGCAACGCGGCCTGCCCCATTTCGGCCCCGAGGCCGTGGCCCTGCTGATCGAGCAGAGCCACCGCGAGGCCGACGACCAGGGCCGCCAGAGCGCCCGCTTCGCCCAGGCCGAGGCGCTGGTTATCGAGAGCGCCGCCATGTGCCGCATGCGCCGCCCTGCCGATGCCACGGCCCTGGTGCAGGCCGCCGACGTGCGGGCGGCCCTGGCTGCCCAGCGGCTGCGCCACAACCAGACCGAGGAAGAACTGCACCAGACCCTGGCCGAAGGTGAATGCCTCATCAGCCTGCACGGTGCGGCGGTGGGCCAGGTCAACGCCCTGTCGCAGATCGACCTCGGCGACTACCGCTTCGGCTTTCCGGTGCGCATCACGGCACGCAGCTTCGCCGGGCAGGAAGGGCTGCTCAACATCGACCGCGAGGTCCACATGTCCGGCCCCATCCACGACAAGGGCGTGCTCATCCTGCACGGCTACCTCACGGCCCTGTTCAGCCACGTGGCGCCGCTCGCGCTCAATGCCTCCATCGTGTTCGAGCAGGAGTACAGCGGCGTGGAGGGCGACTCTGCCTCGTGCGCCGAGCTGTACGCACTGCTGTCCAGCCTGTCGGGCCTGCCGCTGCGCCAGGGCATCGCGGTGACCGGCGCGCTCAACCAGCACGGCGAGGTGCTGCCCGTGGGCGGCATCAACGAAAAGATCGAAGGCTGGTTCCAGGCCTGCGCCGCGGCGGGACTGGACGGCACGCAGGGCGTGCTCATCCCCGCGCGCAACCGGCGCCACCTGATGCTGGCCCGCCCCATCCTCGACGCGGTGGAGCGCGGCATGTTCCACGTCTACACGGCAGAGCACGTGGCCGAAGGCATCGCGCTGCTCACGGGCGAGGCCTCCGGCATGGCGGGTGCAACCGAAGACCTGGCCGACACCGTGCTCGGCCGAGCCGAGCAGACCCTGCGCGCCTACCGCCGCGCCTGCCAGAGCGCGGGGCACACCCGTGCGGGCCGCGCGGGCAGAGGCCGGCGCAGAGACTGAACCGGTGGTGGCCTATGCCGGCAGGCGGCCCAGTGCCTGCCAGCGGCCCACCACGTACTTCTCGTAGATGCCCTGCAGCAGCGCGCGGTAGCGCGCCATGTCCAGGTGGGCCATGCCCCGCTCCACCTCGCCGATCACCAGCGCCGCCTCGGGCACGGCCGCCAGGCGTCCCTGGGCGTGCGCCTGCAGGATGGCCTGGGTGAAGGGCCACTGCAGGTAGTTGTCTTCGTGCTCGGACACCATGTCGTCCAGGTCGCACAGCAGGCAGACCACGGAACCTTCGCGCAGCAGCGATGCATCGATCTCGCCGGCCCCGGATGCGTCCACCGTCACGTCCACGTACTCCAGGGCGTCGAAGTGCGCCGGGTCCAGGTACACCGTCTGGTCGTTGGTGATGCCGCCTTCGCGCAGCAGGTGGTAGTACAGCAGCAGCACCGAGGCCATGGCGCGGTTGGCTGCGGGGAACAGGTCGGGGGTGATGTGCATGCAGGCGGGCGCGCTTGTCGTTCAAAGGTGTGGAGACACACTTACAGCGACCGCAGAAAGCCGATGAGTTGCTCGTTCACGCGCGCGGGCGCTTCCTGTGGCAACCAGTGGCCGGCCCCGGTGATGGTATGCGAGCCGCGCAGCCGGGGCACCAGCTCCGGCATGGCCGCGATGAGGCCGGCCATGCCCGGCATTGCGAGCCCCGTGTCGCGCTCGCCCACCAGGTACAAGGCCGGCACCTCCACGCGCAGTCCGTCGAAGGCAGCGTCCGCCGCCCAGTTGCGGTCGAGGTTGCGGTAGTAGTTGAGCCCGCCGCCGAAACCGCTGGCCTGGAATGCCTGCACGAAACCCTCGAAGTCCTCGGGCGAGAGCCAGCCCGGCAGCGCAGCCGGTTCGGGCAGCGTGGCCAGCAGCCCGCCGTCACGGGGCAACATGCCGAAAGGGTTGGGCGTACCCGGGTCGCTGCGCTGGCCGGCCTCGCCGCTGGCGGCGAAATAGATGCGGCGCAGCGCCGTGGCCACGTCGGCTTCGAGTTCGCGCTCGGCCACACCTTGCTGGGCAAAGTAGTGCACGTAGGACCAGGCCTGTGCGCTTTGGGGGAAGAGCTGGCTCGGCGCCATGGGTGCGCGCCCCATCATGGGCACGCCCAGGGCCGCCACGGCGCGAAAGCGGTCGGGCCGCAGCCGTGCGGCCTGCCAGGCAATGGTGGCGCCCCAGTCGTTGCCCACCAGCACGGCCTGCTGCTCTCCCAACTGCTCGACCAGGGCGACGAGGTCACCCACGGCGTCGAGCACGGTGTAAGCATCCACCGCCTGCGGCCGATCGCTGCCCCCAAAACCCCGCATGTCGGGCGCAACGGCGCGGTATCCTGCCGCCGCCAGGGCCGGCAGCTGGTGGCGCCAGGCATGGGCGGTTTCAGGAAAGCCGTGGCACAGCAGCACCAGCGGGCCCTGCCCCTGCTCGGCCACCCGCAGGCGCAAGCCGTTGGCCTGCAGCATTCGATAATTGGGTAAGGTCATGGTCCCCGGCCTTTCAACGAACAAGCTCAAGCAAATCGTAACTCATTGAGTTACACAAAGTCAAGATGCCCCAAGACACCCGGCTTGCACGACTCATGCACGTGCTGCTGCACATGCACCTGCATGGCGGCACGACAACGTCCGAAACCATCGCGCAGATGCTGCACACCAATCCCGTGGTCGTGCGCCGCACGATGGCAGGCCTGCGCGAGGCGGGCCATGTGGTCTCGACCGGGGGCCGCGGCGGCGGCTGGTCGCTGGCGGCGAACTTCGGCACGCTCACGGTGGCCGACGTCTACCGCGCCCTGGAGCCCTCACGCCCGTTTGCCTTCGGCCCTGCGTCCGACAATCCCGAGTGCCCCGTGGAGGCCGCCACCAACCGCTTTCTGGCCCAGGCCATGGACACGGCGGAGCAGGCGCTGCTGGCCCAACTGGCAGGCAAGCGCCTGATGGAACTGGCCGAAGAGCTGCGTCCCCCGCTCTCCTCGACAACCAAAAGGGCCGCGCCGCGCAGCAAAGGCTAGGTGGATGGGTAGCGGGTGATCTTACCCACGCGGCCCCTTGCCGCCACGGCTGCGTCCAGCCCATGCCATCGCCACCGCAATGCACAAGGTCCCTGGCGCCAGCAGGCCGAGCCAGGTGATGGCGGCCATGGCGCCGTCCATGCCCGCCCAGGTGCAGGCCAGCGACGCAGCCAGCCCCATGCAGCCCAGGATGCGCAAGGCCCGGCGCGCCCTGTGTCCCGCCAAAGCCTGCGGCAGGTGCGCGGCATGCCGGTCCATGGCCAGCGCCAGGGCAACCAGGCCCAGCAGCATGAAGGCACATGCCAGCGCGAGCATCACCGCACCGGTCCCTGACGGCGCTGGACGGCCAGGGCCACCGCGGCGAATGCCAGGCCCAGGGCCAGCGCCCCCAGGTCCATGCCGGCCATCACCCCGTCGCCGGCCACCAACGACCGGCCCAGGTGCCGCTCGCTGGTGGCCGCATTGAGCAGCGGTAGCGCGCCAAAGCCCAGCGCGGCGCACCAGGCCTGGGTGCGCCAGGACTGCGCCGGGACCGTGCAGGCGGCGTGGATGAAGGCCCCGAGCCAGACGGCAAAAAGCACATGCACCTCCGTCGATGCGCGCCCCTCCATGCCAGCCGGCAGCAGGCGGTTGGTCCACAGGTAGGCGGCCATGGCCACCGGCAGGCCCAGGATGGCGGCGGGGTTGAACCGTTGCACCAGCGCGTGGCCGCGCGTGGGCAGGCGCGCCTGGCGCTTGGCGGACCACAGCACCATGCCGGTGGCGATCATCACGCAGCCCAGCAGGCCCGACAGCAGGTACAGCGCACGCAGCACGGGGCCGGCGAACAGGCCCTCGTGCAGGCCCAGCCACAGGTCGCGCGCGGCGCGCGGTGTGGACTGCCAGGCGGGCCGCTCGGCCAGCAACGCGCCGCCCACGCCATCGAACACCAGAATGCCGGCCGAGCGCACTGGGCCTGCTGCGAAGTTGCCGATGGCGCTGATGCGCGCGTTGGCATCGCCCGGGTGCTGCACTTCGATCACCGCCACGGGCGCGCCATGCCATTGCGCCGGGGCCTGTGCCAGCACCTGTGCGATGGGGGCCAGGGCGGCTGGCCGGCCCGAGGCGGGCGCGCTCGCCATGGGAGGGAACAGCTCGCCGTAGAAGGTGCGCACCGCCGCGCCCGGCGCCAGCCCGTACCAGGCGCTGGCGATGAGCGGCATGAACGAGAACATCACAAAGATGAGTCCCGAGTAGCTGATCATGAGCTGGAACGGCAGGCTGGCCACGCTGGCCAGGTTGTGCGCATCCAGCCACGAGCGCTGGCCCTTGCCCAGCCGCAGGGTGAAGAAGTCCGCAAAGAAGCGCCGGTGCGCCACGATGCCGGTGAGCAGGGCCAGCAGCAGCACCATGGAGGCAATGGCCACCACCCCGTCGGCCAGCGCCTGCGGCAGGTAGTGCAGGCGCCAGTGCATCTGGTAGAGCACCTGGCCGCCCCCGGTCCCGCGCACCGCGATGGGCGCGCCGGTCTGTGCATCCAGCCACGCCGCGCCGGTCGCCGCACCCGTCTGCGGCGACCAGGCCACACGCAGGTAGGGTTCGTTGCGGTCCACGGGCAGCTGGATGCTCCAGCGCCGCGCGCCCGGCGCATGGGCCTCAAGGTAGGCAATGGCATGCGCGGCCGCCGGTGCCGGCGCCACGGGGTACTGCGCCGCGGGCAGCTCGGGGCGCATCCAGCGGTCGATCTCGGTATCGAGGTAGCCGGCCGTGCCGGTCACGAACATGAAGTACAGCAGCCAACCGAACAGCACGCCCGCCCAGGTGTGCACCCCGGCCATGGCCGGGCGCAGGGGGTTGCGGGGGACCGGCGTCACAGCGCCCACCAGACGACGACGGCGCTGCCCAGCAGGGTCAGGCCCATGCCGGCCCACGCCCTCTTCGCGCTGCGTGCGGCGAATGCGCCCATGAACGCCAGTGCATAGACCGCAAAGCTCAGCTGCATGGCCACCAGCACCGCATCGGCACGCGGCAGGCCGGCCGGGGCCAGCACGGCCACCGGCAGCACCTGGGCCAGGGCGTAGCCGCCCACGCCACCGGCCAGCAGGCGCGATGCCACCGCCCAGCGCGCGGCGCGGCTGGGGGCATGGGCACCGCGCTCAGGCCTGCTGCCGCCGCGCACTCAGAAATCCATGGAGGCCGACAGCAGCAGGGTGCGGGGCGCGCCCATGGTCAGGCCTTCGCGCGCGGCGGACTGCCAGTAGTTCTTGTCCAGCAGGTTCTCGATGGTGGCGCGCAGCGTGACCGGCATGCCGCCCGCATTGAAGCGGTAGCGCGCACCCACATCCAGGCGGTTCCACGAGGGCAGTTGCTGGGTGTTGGCCACGTCCACGTACTGGCTGCTGGTGTGCAGGGCGCGTGCGGTCAGGGTCAGGCCGGGCAGGAAGGCCGTATCCCATTCGCTGCCGATGTTGATCTGCACCTTGGGCGTGGCGGGCGCGGTGCGACCGTCGTTGGCGCCGCCCTGGGTCTTGGTCTGCTTGCCCTGGGTGAAGGCCACGCCGGTCAGCAGGCGCAGGCCCCGGGTCACCTCGCCCTGGGTCACGACTTCCAGGCCGCGGTTGCGCTGCTCGCCGTCCATGCGGAAGGTCGAGGGCGTGGTCGACGCGTCGAGCACGCTGCTGGGCCGGTCGATCTGGAACAGGCTGGCCGTGGTGACGAAGTTACCGGTGTCGAACTTGGCACCCAGCTCCACCTGCCTGGACTTGGAGGGCGGGAACATCTGGCCCGCGTTGGCCGTGCCGCTGGGCGCGGTGGGCCCTTGCGACAGGCCTTCGATGTAGTTGCCGTACAGCGACATGCCCGCCGTGGCCTTGAACAGCACGGCCGCCATCGGCGTCACCGCGGACTTGCCATAGCGTGCCGTCTGCGCGCCGGTGGCGCCGTCGAGCGTGCGGGTGCGCACCTCCTGGTGGCGCGCGCCCAGGGTCAGCTGCCAGCGCTTGTCGGCGGTGGACACGGTGTCGGCCAGGGCCACGCTGTTCATGCGCGTCTCGCCAGTGCGGGGCAGGTTGCCGCCCAGGGCGATGGCGGGCATGGCCACGGCGGCCGGGGTGTAGATGCTGGACGGGTAGACCGTGCCGTTCTGGCGCAGCAGGCCGTTGTCCTGCGCGTAGCCGGTGGCGCTGAGCACCCATTCATGGCGCAGGCTGCCGGTCTGCGCCTTGCCGCGCAGCCCGGCCTCGGCCGTGCGCGTGTTCACGTATTCCTTGAGCCGGTAGGGCCGGGCCATGAGCGCGCCCTGCGCGTTCTGCAGCTGCGAGGTGGTCTGCAGGCTGTCGAACTCGTAGCGCATGCTGCCCAGCGCGCCGTAGGCCACCAGGCCGGGGGTGATGTCCACCTCGCCGCGCACGATGGCGGCGCGTTCCTCGGCGTCCCAGTAGCTCCAGCTGGGCTGGAAATTGATCTTGTTGCCCGGTGCCGCCGCAATGGGCGTGCCGGCAGCGGGTGGGAAGAGAAGGCTGCTGCGCCCATGCGTCACGCGGTTCTGGTAGTTCAGGTCAGCCTCCAGGCGCACGCGCTCGCCCTGGTAGTCCAGGCCCAGGGCCAGGGCGTCCACCCGTTCGCTTGCGCCATCAATGGGCGTATCGCCCGAGCGCTTGGCGGCATTCAGGCGCACGCCCCACTCCTGCTCGGCACCGTAGCGGCGGCCGATGTCGGCATGCACGCCGAACTGGCTGTCCTCGGCGTACGAGGCGGTCACGCGGTTGAGTGGCGTGGCGCCCGCGCGCTTGGGCACCAGGTTGATGCCGCCGCCCACCGAGCCGGCCGGCGCCATGCCGTTGAGCAGCGCGCCGGGGCCGCGCAGCACTTCCACCCGCTCCACGCCGATCAGCGAGGCGGCGTTGCGCGGCGACAGGCCGTACAGCCCGTTGTACGACACGTCGTAGTTGAACACCGTGAAGCCGCGGATGTTGAACTCCTCGCGGCCTGCGTTGCGCCCGTAGGTGTTGCGCACCGAGGGGTCGTTGACCAGCACGTCGCCGATGGTCTGCGCCTGCTGGTCGTCCACCAGCTTGGCGGTGTACTGGGTGGTGCTGAAGGGCGTGTCCATCACGTCGCGGTTGCCCAGCACGCCGAGCTTGCCGCCGCGGGCCACCTGGCCGCCGGCATAGGGGCCGGGCAGCGCATCGGGCGCCGTGGCGGTCACCGAGACGGTGGGCAGCACGGCGGCGCCGGCCGGCCCTGCGGACGGGGCCGGGGCAGCCGGGCGCACCAGCACGGCACGGTCCTTCACCGAGCCTTCCAGCCCGCTGCCGGCCAGCAGCCGGTCCAGCGCCTGCTGGGCCGTGAGCCGGCCCGACACGGCCGGCGCCGTCTTGCCCGCCACCAGCCCGGCCGGAAAGCCCAGTTGCAGATCGCCCTGGCGGGCCAGCTCATTGAGCGCCTGGGCCAGCGGTTGGGCGGCGATGGTGAAGCTGCGGGCGCCTTCCGGAGCTGCGGCAGCGGCCTGCGCATGCACGGCCTGGGGCTGGCCTGCGGCAAGGCCCAGGGCCAAGGCTGCGGCCAGGGCCAGGGGGGAGGGACGGAAACGGCAAAGGGGCGCGGTGCGCAGCATGGGCGGGGACTCCTGGGTCAGCAATGGAAGGGGCGTGCGCGCTGCATTCAGCGCGCCGCCACCCCCTGTAGACGCACGACCGGGGCGAACCCGCACGTCCTTCGCAAAATTTCTTTGAAAAAATCAGCGCGCCACGATTTCGGTGCTGCCGCCCTGCTGCGGCACCAGCCGCACGGGCAGCAGGTGGGGCAGGAATTCGGCAAACCGCTGGTGCTGGCGCAGGCTGTAGCTGCCCCCCACGGGCAGGGCAGCCACGGCCGGGTCGCGCACCACCAGGCCCGTAGGGCCGTAGCGCTCGAACTCGGCCAGCGCCTGGGCCAGCGGCGTGCGGTCGAAGCTCACGCGCCCGCTGCGCCACTGGGCCACGGCGGCGGGGGCCACGCTGGTCACGGTGCCCATGCCCGCGTCCTGTGCGGCCGCGCCTTCCAGCATCTGGCCGGCGGTCAGCTCCACCATGGCCGGGGCCAGTTGCCCAGCTTCGGCTTGGCGCTCCACGCGCACACGGCCCTCTTCCACCGCCACCACGGTGCGCCCCGCCCCCACGCCTTCGGCCGTGTGCCGCACCGAAAAGCGCGTGCCCAGCACCGTGATGCGCAGGCCGCCGGCCAGCACGTGGAACGGGCGGGCCGGGTCCGGGTGCACGGCGAACATGGCCTGGCCGTCGGCCAGCGCCACCTCGCGCCGGTCGCGGTACAGCCGCGCGGTGAGGCGCGTGGCCGTGTCCAACTGCACGGTGCTGCCTGCGGCCGCAGCGTCGGGCAGCGTGGCCACCAATTGCTGGCCGCGCTGCGATGCATAGGCCTGCTCGAAGGTGGGCTGCAGCCACCAGCCGAACCAGCCCGCCCCGACCACCGCCACGGCGACCAGGGCGGCAGCGGCATGTGGAATGAAAGGGCGGACACGGCTTTGCCAGAAGCCGCTGCGCTGGGCCTCGTACCGGGGCAGGCCGGCGCGCAGCCGGGCCGCATCGTGCGCCGGCATGTTCCGCACCCCGAGCAACGTGGCGGCCATGGCATCGAGCGCGGGCGCGTGCCGCGGGTCGGCCGCCAGCCAGGCCTGCAGCGCGGCCAGGCCCTGCTCGTCCAATCCGCCATGGCGGCGCACGGCCCAGGTCGCGGCCGTGTGCTCCAGCGCCTCCTCCTCATCGCCCACGCCCTGCCCTGCGGGCAGGCTGCCCGCAGCGTGGTCGAGGGAATGGACGGTGGTGGACATGTTCGGAAAAGCCGCGACTATAGACGCTGGCGGGCCAAAGACGTGGAAGAAAAAGCAGCAGAACGCTCAGGCGCCCGGCCCCTGCCCCTGCCCCTGCCCCTGCCCATGGCGCCGGCAGGCCAGCGTGCCGCGCACCACGTGCTTTTCGACCATGCTGACCGAAATCCCCATGCGCTCGGCGATCTCGGCCTGGGGCAGGCCGTCGATGATGTGCAGCACGAAGGCCTCGCGGCAGCGCGGCGGCAGGTTCTCGATCACCTTCACATAGCCATGCACCGCCTGCTGGCTGGCCAGGGCCTCCTCGGGCTGCAGGTGGTGTGGTGCGGGTGGCTCCTGCGCCTCCGCCACCAGGTCCAGGCTGTCGTGGCTCCGCACCTCGGCACGGCGGTGCTGGTCGATGACCAGGTTGCGCGCCGTGCGGTACAGCAGCGCGCGGCCGTCCAGCACCGGTTGGCCCGTGTGCTGGGCCGACAGCACGCGGGCATAGCTCTCCTGCGCCAGGTCGGCCGCCGTGTCACGGTCGCCGACCTGGCGGTGCAGGAAGTTAAGCAGTTCGCGGTAGAAGCGCTCGAGCATGGCGGGAACACGGTGGACGGCGGCGACCGGTGGCAGCCCCGGCATGCAGGTGGCGGTGGTGGCACGCCACAAAAATAAGAATCATTCTAATTCGAGATGCGATCAACCGCAGACCGCCCCAGGCGCAGTCTCCAATGTGACGATTTGTGACCGCCTGCCCGTGTTTTCCCGCAAAGGCAGGGCCAACGGGCGCCCGATACTGGTTTCGCCGTCGATGGGGCCGTGCGCACACCTGCATGCTGTCTGGTTGGTTGCCTGCCTGTTTTTGCCGCCTGCCGGCTGCGCTGCAGCCCCGTCGAGGGACACACCTACAAGACCGACAGGAGACAACGCCGCATGCCCATCCACCACCCTGCGCCGCTGGCGCGACCACCGTCCCTTCCCACACGCCGCCGCGTGCTGTCCTGCGCCGCCGCAGCCACCACAGTGGCCCTGCCCGGCTGGGCGCTGGCACAGCAGACCGAGCCCTGGCGCATCGGCCAGACGGCCGCGCTCACGGGCCCGCTGGCCTTCCCGTTCGTGGAGATGAACAAGGGCATTGCCGCAGCCTTCCAGGAGGTCAACGAGCGCGGGGGCATCGACGGGCGGCGCCTGCAGTTCGCCAGCGCCGACGATGGTGGCGACCCGGCCAGGGCGGGGGCCAACACGAAGAAGCTGCTGGAGGAGGACAAGGTCTTTGCCCTGCTGTCCTGCGGCGGCACCACCAGCGTGATGGGCGCGCTGCCCGTCGCCATGGCGGCCAAGGTGCCGGTGATCGCGCCGGCCACAGGGTCGGACGCGCTGCGGCCGTTCAACCCCCTGGTGTTCCATGCGCGCGCCAGCTATGCGCAGGAGCTCCACAAGATCGTGCAGCAGTTGGGCTCCACGGGCTTCACCAAGTGTGCGGTGGCCTACATCGACAACCCCTTTGGCAAGGCCACGCTGGCGGCCTTCGATGCAGCGGCCAAGGCGCACAACAACAAGGACTGGAAGGCCTTCCTCCTGCCCGAGACGCCCGACGGCGTGGCGCGCACGGTGGACGAGATCACCGCCTGGCAGCCCACGGCACTCATCTCGCTGGCGGTCGGTGCCGTGGGCATACCGTTCTACCAGTCGCTGCGCCAGCGCGTGAAGGCGCCCGCGTTCTCGATCTCGTTCCTGGGTTCGCGCCCCCTGCTGGCGGCGCTGGGTGAGTCGGCGCGCGGCATCACCGTGGCCCAGGTGGCGCCCAACCCCGACAACGTGGCCAAGCCCGTCGTCAAGGCCTACCGCGACGCCCTGAAAGCCAGCGCGGCCGACGCCCAACCCGGCTATTCATCGCTGGAAGGCTACCTGAGCGCGCGCCTGATGATCGAGGCCCTGCGCCGCGCAGGCCGCACCGCATCGCGCGAAAAGCTCATCGAGGCGCTGCACACCATGCGCCCCTACGATCTGGGCGGCTTCGAGCTGCGCTACGGCCCGCAGGACCACAACGGCACGGACTTCGTGGAGCTGTCGTTCTTCAACGGCGAGCGGTTCAGGCGCTGACGGATCACTGCGCGAACGCAAAGCCCTGGTTGCGAAAGGTCTGCACCGGCAACGCCAGTTGGGCCTGGGCCTGTACCTTGCTGCGCAGGCGGCTGAGCAGCCCTCCCCGGCCCACGTAGGACATCCTCTCTAGTTGGGCCCGGAACCGCCGGATTGGGCGTTTGCGTGGGTAGGATGGGGCATCGTTCATTCAGTTGCCCCCCTCACCACCATGCCTGCGATCGGTCTCCCCTGGCCACCCAACCTCCAAATCGACGGATCGACCTACCTGGTCCGGCCGCTGGCGCTGGCTGCGCCCTCGAATGTGCCGGAGCGGGTCTTCATCTTCGAGGAAGACGGCTCGCCCGTGCTGACCGTGCGCCGTGACTGGTCCAGCTACCCCGAGGCGCTCTACACCGCAGAACAGAAGCTGCGGGAGCATTTGGCGCCCACGCCGATCAATGTGTTTGGCGGCTGATGGGGGCGGCTTTGTCGAAGGCCGTGTGAAGACCCCAGGGCATTGACACCACTGCCCCGCAGTGGCTATTCATCGACCGATTCGCGCGTGATCCCGCGCGCCACACAGCACTGGTGCAATTCGCTGGTGGCCAGCATGCCCTGCTGCAGCGGGTAGGTGACACGTGCCACCAGGCACTCGTCATCCGGCTGCGACAGTATTTCCCCCGACCGCCCTGCGCCCAGCGCCGTCCAGAACTGCAGTACCCCGATGGCGTCCGTGTTGGCGTGGGCGAATCTTCCGTGGGCCACCTTGCGAGCGCGGGTGAATTTGAAGGTTTCGGATTGGGTACGCATCGGCTTTGCAGGTCAGAGTAACAGCGAGGACAAACAGCCTTCGCATGGTGTACTGCCTGGGCGGAACTCTGTGTAGGCGAACACCGCAAATACCCACCGAGGTGCGGCCCTACCAGGGCAGTGGCTGCCCGCTGTAGGCGTAAAAGCCCCCGGTGCATTCGGGCGTGAGCCCGTCGATCACCCGCAGCATGTCGGCCGCCGCGTCTGCCGCCGGCCGGCCGATCTCGGCGCCGCGAAACGGGGCCGACAGGGCCGAGTCCACCGTGCCCGGGTGCAGCGCCACCAGCGCGGCCTGGGGGTTGCTGCGCTGCACTTCGATGGCGGCGGTCTTCAAAAACATGTTCAGCGCCGCCTTCGAGGCGCGGTAGCTGTACCAGCCGCCCAGGCGGTTGTCGCCGATGCTGCCCACCTTGGCCGACAGCACGGCCAGCACGCTGCGGTCCCTGGCCAGCAGCGGCGCAAACTGCGCCATGGCCAGCGCCGGGCCCATGGCGTTGGTGCGCAGGCAGGCCTGCATCTGCGCATAGTGGAGCTGGCCTAGGCGCTTTTCGGGCATGCCCTCGGGGCCGTGCAGCACGCCGGTGGCGACGACGACCAGGTGGAACGGGCCCTGCGGCGCCAGCACTGCCGCCGCCTCGGCCACCGTGGCTTCGCGCTCGAAATCGATGGGTGGCACCGTGCTTCGTCCCAGCCCGACCACCAGCGCGCAGCGCGGGTCGGCCTGCAGGTGCTGCACGAAGGCACTGCCGATGCCGCCCGAGGCACCCAGGACGAGGGCGCGAAAGCCCGGCGGGAACGAACGAAGGTGGTCTGTCAGCATGTCAAAGGGAGGCCCATACCCCCATCATGCACCAGGGCCAAGCCATCGTTCTCAGGGCCATTGCAGCCGGGTGGGTTCGCGATACTGCGAGCGCGGCAGCGCGCTGGCCGCAGGCCCACCCGCCGTGCGCACCAGCGCAGCCTCTGCAGCCCCGGGCTCCTGCACACCATGCACGAAGAACCGTTCCACCAGCGCATAGTGCTCGGGCACGTTGAGGGCCGGGGCATGGCCGCAACCGGGCACCTCGATCACGCGGGCCTGGCCGCGGGCGCCGGGGCCACGCGTGAGCATCTCGATGGTGGTTTCGCGCAGCACCAGGTCGGAGTCCTCGCCGCGCAGGCACAGCACTGGGATGTCGAGCGCGTCGTAGTGGTCCCAGATCAGGTAGTCGTTGGCATGGTGGGTGAACTGCTGCACCATGGCGGGGTCGTAATGCGGGGTCACCCGGCCGTCGGGCAGGCGGCGGGTGCTGGTCTCGGTCAGGCGGCGCCACTGCGCGTCGCTGAGCCAGCCATAGGGCTGGTAGACCTGGCGGAAGAAGGCCTCCAGCTCGGCCACGGTATCGAACGCGGGCGGCTGGCCGGCATAGGCCTTGATGCGCCCGAGCGCATCGTCGGCCAGGCGCGGCGCGTTGTCGTTGAGCAGCAGGCTGCGGATGCGGCCCTTGAGCCCCGGCTCGAACAGGCCGGACGCACACACCGTGCCGATGGCCCCGCCCATGGAAGTGCCCACCCAGTGCGCCTGCTCGATGCCCAGCGCATCGAACAGCCCGGCCGCAATGCGGGCGTAGGAGCGCAACTGGTAGTCCTGGGCCGGCTCGCGCGCCCACTGGCTCAGGCCCCGGCCGATGGTGTCGGGGCAGATCACGCGAAAGCGCGGCGCCAGGTGGGCGGCCAGGTCGTCCATGTCGCGGCCGGTGCGGGCCAGGCCGTGCCAGGCCACCACCACCGGGGCATCGGGCGCGCCCCATTCGGTGTAGTGGATTTCATAGCCGGCGCAGGTGGCATAGCGCGATAACGGGGTCATGGTGGACAACCTTGTGAGTCAGTGGATTGGGGGAGCGGACGGTGGTCCGCCCTACTTCATTAATCGGCCGTTGCTGCCGATGACGGTGACTTCGACATACCGCGAGCCGATGCGGTTGGTGGGCGAATAGCCCAGGCTGACGCCGCCCAGGTCGTAGTTCTGCAGCGATTCAAGCGCCTTGACCACCTTGGCGCGCGTGGGCGCAGGGCCGGCGCGGCGCAGCGCCTCGACCAGCACCTTGGCACCCAGAAACTGCTCGAAGCTGGTGTAGTTGACCTCGGCCTCGGGCGCGTACTTCTTGAGCAGGGCCTGGTACTCGCGCACCACGGGCAGTTGCGGACGGAAGGGGTAGGGCACCACCTGGCTGATGCCCAGGCCGTGCGCGTTCTTCAGGCCGGCGAGCTTCACGAGCTCGGTCGGGTCCACCACCGAGATGTTGTACAGCTGCGCGCCGCCACCCTGCTCGCGGTAGCGCTGGATGAAGGCGGCCGCGGGCTTGTTGACGGCGATCATGATCACGGCATGCACGTCGGCGGCCTTGATCGCCTTGACGGCATCGTCCACCTTGTCGGTGTTGCGCTCGTAGCCGGCCGAGACGACGAGTTTCAGGTTGCGCCGCGCCAGCGCCGCCTCCACCCCCGCCAGGCCGGCCTTGCCGAAGCCATCGTCCTGGTACATCACGGCCACGCGGTTCATGCCGAGCGTAGTGAGCTGCTGCACCATGTGCTCGGCCTCGTCGCCATAGCCTGCGCGCACGTGGAAGATCCAGGGGTTGAACGGGCTGCGCAGCGACTCGCCACCCGTGTAGGGCGCCACCAGCGCGGCACCGCCCTGCTCCAGCACGCCGTCGGTCAGCAACTGCGTGACGTTGGCCGTGCCGGCAAAGCCGTAGAGCGCCACCACCTCGGGTTTGGCCAGCATCTCGCGCGTCAGGCGCACGGTGTCGGGCACCTTGTAGCCGTCGTCCACCACCCACTGGCGGATGGTGGCGCCATGCACGCCGCCCTGGGCGTTGATGGCGTCGAAATAGATCCTGCCGCCCAGCACCATCTGCGTGCCCGTGCTGGCCAGCACGCCCGACAGCGGCGCGACCTGGCCCACGACCAGTTCGGCGCCGCGCACCTGCGCCGCCGCCGGCAGCGCCATCAGTCCTGCCGACCCCAGTATCGCGAGCGCCGCGCCCATGCGGCGGCCCCATGTGATCCATGTGTTCATGTCCGTCCTTTGTGCCACCGGGCGCGGCAACGCGCCCTGGCAGCTTTTTTGTGGTGGTGGTGGGTCGTGGTTCTTATTCGGGGATGGCAATGGCTCCGGCCGTCACGGCGATGGCGTTGCCTGCGGTGGGCACATCGGCCAGCGGCGGCACGTTGGCGGCGGTGATGGCCGGGGCGCTGCCCGGCGTGCCGCCGCGCGGCACGGTGCGCACCACCTGGCTGGCGGGCAGCGCCTTGCCGGTGGCCAGGTGCTCGTACACGGCGTCGAGCGCGCGGTTCAGGTAGACATGCAGCGGCACATAGCGCGTGTCGTAGCCGGGCAGCACCGTGGGCAGGCCGATGAAGCTGTCGAAATGCTGGGCGTTGGCCACCTCCACATAGCTCAGTTTGCTGGCCGCGCCCTCCACGCGCTTGTTGAGCGCGGTGTAGGGGCGCGAGGTGTGGCTCACGGGCAGCAGCGCATCGGCCCGGCCGTGCACGATGATGGCCGGCTTGCCGCGCAGGTTGCCATTGCGGCGCGTTTCATCGACACCGGCCTGCAGCTTGCGGGCCGCGGCATCGCTGCCGGTGACCAGGTTGCGCAGGCACACCGCGCCCTCGGTGTTCCAGTCGAAAGCGCCGCTGTCGGCCACCGACAGGAAGTCGCGCGCCGGGCCCTGCTTGGCGCGGTTATTGATGAGCTGCACGCCGCCGGCCGGTGGCACGCCGTTGCCGGTGGCGAACATGCCGGCGAGCGCCGTGGGTGGCGCCAGCGGCGCGACCGCACCGGCTGCCGTGGCCCCTGCGTAGCTGAAGCCGCACAGGTGGTCCTGCACGCTGGCACGCGAGAGCGAGTTGGCAAAGGTCACGGCCACGGCGGGCGCGACCTCGAAGGCCGCGAGCGAGGCGTGCAGGTCATTCGACTCGGGCTCCCAGCCGTAGGCGCGCAGCTTTTGCAGCGATTCTTCGGCCTGGGCCGCCGTGCTGTCGGCCGTGAGCAGGCCGCGTGCGCGCAGGGCCGCACAGCGCCCCGGTGCGATGGGCAGGGCCGCGCCGGCAAAGCCTGCGGCAAAGGCGGCCGCGTATGGGCTGGTGCTGACCGAGGGCGCCAGCGAGGCGCAGGCCTGGTACAGGTTGGCCTGGGTGGTGTAGTCGATCAGCGGGCGGCCCGTGACGGCAATCTGCGTGCCGCCGCGCTGCACCGTGACGCCCGGGTTGGCAGGCAACTCCACCGCAGGCTCGGACACGGCGACGCCGCTGATCAGGCCTTGTGTGTCCAGCTCGGCTGCCGCGATGGCCGCGCCGCCGCCGTTGGAAATGCTGGACGCAATGACGATGGTGTTGCCCGGTGTGAGCGATTTGATGCGCTGGCCCGACACGGTGAGCGAACCGTAGCGCTCGTTGAGCACGTAGTAGCCGAACTCCACCGCCTGCAAGGTGGTCGTGCCCCAGTCCTTTTCGGCGTTCTGGCCCGAGTGGGCGTGCTTGAAGGCGAAGCGGTTGGGCGTGGCGGCGTTGAAGGCCGCGAGCTGCGCGGGCGTGAGGTTGGCGTTGAAGGCCGCGCTCTTGCCGGCCGCTGCCGCCGTGGTGCGCATGCCGTCGATCAGCGGCACCGTGTCGTTCTGCAGGTCGTGCGGGGCGGCGCCCGTGCCCTTGTCGGAATAGGCCACGGCGCAGCCGCGCTTGAGGCCCCACTCCCCCGTGGAGATGCCGCCGTACACGCCGCGCGAACCCGAGGCTGTGGCGGTGATCATGCACGGCCGTGCGGGGTTGAAGCTGTCGGGCACCTGCACCATCAGGGTCACGTTCTGGCGGCCACTGCCGTCGTCGGCATAGGCGATGTACTCGGTGCCGGGCACCTTGCCATCGCCCGTGGTGACGCGGCCCTGGGCATCGACGTTGGGGCCGTAGAGCGTGCCGTAGCCGCCGGCGGCCGTCATGTCCAGCATGGCGCGGTAGTTGTTGTAGATGGCGGCACGGCGCAGTTCGGCACCGGTGGGCTTGAGCGCATCGGCATACGCGGGCGGTGTGGCCGAAGCCAGGCCGCTCGCACCCAGGCCGGCGGTCAGCAGGTCGTTGCTGCTGCCGTCGTAACGGGTCTCGCTGATGCTGCCCAGGTAGGCGGGCCGCGTGTTCGCCCCGCCCGTGCTGTCACTGCCCCCACCGCCACCGCAGGCTGCGAGCACTGCGGCGGACACGGCCACCATCGCGGTTCTTTGCGTCGTCTTTTTCTTCAGGCAATTCATTGCGCTTGTCTCCGAGTTGTGTTTTTCTGAACTTCTGGAACGCAGCTTCACCCCGGCCAGGTTGCGGGTCTGGCCCTCACGCCGCCTTGCGCGCTGCTGCCGCGCGCAGGCGCCCCACCACACCGGTGGGGAAGTAGTACACCGACAAGACGAAGAGCACGCCCAGCCACAGCAACCAGCGGTCGGGCGAGAGCAGCGCGGCCAGCCAGGGCAGGCCCGAGGCGGCCTCGCTGCCCAGGCGCAGCAGGTCCTGCAGGTAGCTTTGCGCCACCAGGAACAGCACGGCGCCGATGGCCGAGCCGTAGATGGTGCCCATGCCGCCGATGACGACGATGAGCAGGCAGTCCATCATGATTTCGAACGACAGCGAGGTGTCCGGCCCGTTGTAGCGCAGCCAGAGCGCGAGCATGGCGCCCGCGCAGCAGGCGAACAGGGCCGACAGCACGCTCGACGTGGTGCGGTACACCACCACGCGGTAGCCGATGGCCTCGGCGCGGAACTCGTTCTCGCGGATCGCCTGCAGCACGCGGCCAAACGGCGAGTTCACGATGCGCAGCAGCGCCAGCACCAGCGCCACGGCCACCACGAAGAGCAGGTAGTAGCACAGCAGCCGCCCGTCGAGCGTGACGCCCAGGAAGGGCTCTTCGAAGGGCTCGAAGCTCGGCGACAGGATTTCGGGCACCTTGAAGGTCAGCCCGTCCTCGCCGCCGGTGATGTCCGACAGCTGCGAGGCCAGCGTCTGGAACGCCGCCGCCACGGCCAGCGTGATCATGGCGAAGAAGATGGCGCGCACGCGCAGCGAGAACAGGCCCACCGCGAGCGACAGCAGCAGCGAGAGCACCAAGGCCCCACCCAGGCCCACGGCCAGCGCCGACCAGGTGGGCCCCATGCGCGTGGTGGCCACCGCGATGCCATAGGCCCCGATGCCGAAGAACATGGTGTGCGCAAAGCTCACGATGCCGGTGTAGCCCAGCAGCAGGTCGAAGCTGGCGACCAGCACCACGAAGATCAGCACCTTGGCCGCCACGGAGAGGGCCTTGACGCCAGGGAACAGGAAGGGCGCGAACGCCAGCCCGAGGAAGATGGCCACGAGGATCACCGCCAGCACCTTGCTGCGCGGGTAGTCGCCGGAGAGAAGTCGGTTCAGCATGTCTTTGGACTCCTCTTCAACGGTTCGCGACCGGATAGACGCCCTGGGGGCGCCACAGCAGGATGGCCACCATCAACGCGATGTTGGAGAACAGCGCCACCTTGGGCACCAGGAAGCCGGTGTAATTGGCCATCAGCCCCACCAGCAGCGCGCCGATGAGGGCACCGCCCGTGGACCCCAGGCCGCCGATGATGATCACGATGAAGATCAGCACATTGACCTGGGCGCCCATCTGCGGCACCACGTTCTGCTGGTACAGGCCCCACATCACGCCGCCCAGACCGGCCAGGGCCGAGCCCACGACGAACACGCCGATGAACAGGCGCCGGATGCGGTAACCGAGCGACTCGACCATCTCGCGGTCCTGCACGCCGGCGCGGATGAGCAGGCCGACCTTGGTGCGCGACAGCGTCCAGGCCAGCACGGCAAAGACCAGGAGGCCCACGGCCACCGCGACCAGGCGGTACTTCTCGATGGCGGCGTCGCCGATGAGCAGCGCACCGCGCATGCCCTGGGGCAGCGGCAGCGGGATCTGCTGCGGGCCCCAGATGACCTTGATCAGCTCTTCGCCGATGATCATGCCGCCCATGGTGATGAGGATCTGCTTCAAGTGCTGGCCATACACGGGTCGCACGATGAAGCGCTCGAACGCCAGGCCCACGGCGCCGGCCACGGCCATGGCCACCAGCATGGCGGGCAGCACCGCCACCATGTTGCGCCACAGCTGGTCGGAGCCCGTCCAGTCGCCCATGGCGCCCAGCACGCTGGTGGCCACGAAGGCACCGAGCGCGATGAACACGCCGTGGCCGAAGTTGAGCACGTCCATCAGGCCGAACACCAGCGTCAGGCCCGAGGCGATGATGAAGATGATCATGCCCATGGCCAGCCCCGCCACCGTGAGCGTGAGCCAGGTGCTGGGCGAGCCGATGAAGGGCAGCACCAGCAGCGCCAGGGCCGGCACCAGGGCCAGCGGCTTCCAGTCGAAGTCGCGCAGCAGGGCCTTGGTGGCACCGGTGGTGGATGTCGTTGTCGTCGTTGCGGTGCTCATAGTGCCAACCCCAGCAGCGATCGCTGCAATGCCTCGTCCGCGGCCAGTGCGGCCATGCTGCCTGCATGCACCACCTGGCCGTTGTCCATCACGGCCACGGTGTCACCGAGCCGCTTGGCGAAATTGATGTTCTGCTCGACCAGCAGGATGGTCACGCCGCTCTTCTTGAGCTGGTCGAAGGCGTCGATCATGTTGTTGATGATGGCCGGGGCCAGGCCCTTGCTGGGCTCGTCCACGATGAGCAGGTCGCGCGGCTCGACGATGGCGCGGCTCACGGCCACCATCTGCTTTTGGCCGCCCGAGAGCTTGCCCGCAGGGTGGTTCCAGAACTTTTCCACCGCAGGGAAGAGCTTGAAGATCCATTCGAGCCGCGCGCTGTCCATCTGCGCGGCGTTCTTGGCGTTGCGCGCGGCCAGCAGCATGTTCTCCTTGACCGTGAGGTCGGCGAAGATGCCCATGTTCTCGGGCACGTAGGCGATGTTCATGCCCGCGATCTGCGGGGTGTTGAGCGCCGTGATGTCCTTGCCACCGAAATGGATCGTGCCCTGCGACGCATGCCACAGGCCCATGATGGTGCGCAGCGTGGTGGTCTTGCCGGCGCCGTTGCGGCCCAGCAGCATGGTGAGCTGGCCCTTGGGCACGGCCAGGTCGACGCCGTGCAGGATGTGGTACGCCCCGATGTGGGTGTGCACGCCCTTGAGTTCGAGCAAATTGTTCGTGGTCGTCATGCTGCGGCCTCCTTGGTGACGCCCAGGTAGGCTTCCTGCACCACGGGCGAGGCGATCACCTCGGCGGGCAGGCCGTCGGCCACCAGGGTGCCGTTGGTCAGCACGATGATGCGGTCGGCCAGTTCGCGCACCACGTCCATCTTGTGTTCCACCAGCAGGATGATCTTGGTCTTGTCCTTCTTGAGTTCGCGGATCAGGTTCAGGATCACGGGCGCCTCGTCATGGCTCATGCCGGCCGTGGGTTCATCGAACATGTAGACCTGCGGCTCCAGCGCCATCAGCAGTGCCACTTCGAGCTTGCGCTGGTCGCCATGCGGCAGGCTGGCCACGGGCGTGTCCTGCCGGTCGAGCATGGCCACGGCCTGCAGGATGGCGCGGGCGCGCTCCGTCAGGTCGCGGTGGTCGCTCCAGATGCTCCACAGGTTCAGCCCCCGCCGGTGCTTGCCCTCCTGCGTGGCCTGCACGGCCAGGCGCACGTTTTCCAGCACGCTGAGGTTGGGGAACAGGTTGGTGAGCTGGAAGGCCCGGCCCAGGCCCGCATGCGTGCGCGCCGAGACCGACTGGCCCGTGAGGTCCTGCCCGCCCAGGGTGACACTGCCCGCGCTGGCGCGCAGCTGCCCCGAGATGAGGTTGAAGTACGTGGTCTTGCCCGCACCGTTGGGGCCCACGATGGCGGTCAGCGTGCCGGGCTCGAAGGAGCAGGTCACGGCGTTGACCGCCACATGGCCGCCGAAGCGGATGGTCAAGTCCTTGGTGGCCAAGGTGCTCATGGGTAGTGCGTCGCTTTCACAGGTCGTCGTCTTTCATTTACAGGGCCTGGCAACCCAAGAACGGGGGCCAAGTCCTTGCTTCTTTTCCATTGTCCACGGCACCACGCCACTGGCGCGGCCCACGCCAGCGCTCCCGCGCAAGGGCCGCCCCGCCGCGCTGGGAGCGTCCCCCTCCCGCATTGCGCAGCAATGCGAGAGAGGGGTGAAGGCGCGAAGCGACTCAGGGGGTGCTTCATCTCAGCAGGTGCCGATGACGTAGTAGTTGGGGCTGGTCTGTTTCAAGGTCTTGGTCACGAACACGTTCCACAGGCCCATGTTCTGGTTGGATCCCAGCGCAAAGGTGTAGCCGCCGGCCACGTAGGCACGGCCTGCCGTGGTGTGGGCGTAGTTGCTGGCCGTGGTGCAGGTGGCGCCGCCGCCAGGCGCTGCCAGGGTGGTGCCGCTGGCTGCGGCCGATGTGGCGCCTTCGGCACCATTGCCATCGGCAGCGCGCACCGTCCAGCTGTAGCTGGTGGAGGCGGCCAGGCCGGTGTCGGTGTAGCTGGTGGCATTCACCGGCAGTGCGTTGACCTTGTTGGCGTTGCGGTACACGTTGTAGCTGGCCGCACCCGACACGGCACCCCAGCCCACCACCATGGAGCTGGCCGTGGCGCCCGAGGTGTTCACGCCCGTGGGGGCCGGCAGCGCGGGGTTGGTGGGCGGGTTGGTGGTGCCGCCGCCGCTTGAGACCTGGTCCACCATGGCCTTGATGGCGGCCATCTGCGGGCCGGACTTCTTGGAGTAGTTGGCGTTGTCGTAGCCCCACCAGTCAAAGCAGCTGTTGGTGGCCGCCAGGCTGGTCTGCGGGTAAAGCATCACGATGTTGTTGGTGTCGGCCCAGCGGTTGTAGCCGGTGTTGCGCACGTACTGCTGCTGCACGTCGCTCACGTTCTGCTTGCAGCCGTGCAGCACCACATGCAGCCGACAGGTGGCGCTGCCGCCGGCCTGGCAGGCCTGCGGTATGTAGGCCCAGCCGGTGGTGGCCATGCCGTGGTTGGTGATGAACTGGCTCTGGTTGAACTCGACGTAGTTGCCAGCCGGCAGCGTGGCGTTGTTGCGCGCGTTGAGCGTGCCGTACAGGTGCTGCAGCATGGCGCCGGCCAGGTCGAAGTTGCAGTCGCTGATGTAGGGCGCGCCCTTGGTGGAGCAGCCGTTGCCGTAGTCGTCGGTGACCATGGCGTGCTCGGCCGCGATGTCCTTCTTGTAGACCACGTTGGCGGCTGGCACGAAGCTGTTGTAGTAGGTGCGCAGCGCGTCCATGGATCCGGTTTTGACCACGCTGTCCAGCGTGCCCGAGAACAGGTAGACCTTGGACGCCTGCAGGTTGGCCACGGGGTCGATCAGGCCCTGGCTGGCCCAGGTGTTGGTGGTGTTGACCAGCGTGCTGGTAGGGATGCCGGCGGGGGTGGCCATGCAACGCCCGGTGGCGTTGACGATGGAGCCCTCGGCACAATAGAACGGCCCGCCCGCGACCACGCCGGCGCCCTTGGCAAAGGTGGCCGAGTAGGCCACGTGCAACTGCACGGCCATGAAGCCGCCGGCCGACAGGCCCGACACCGTGGTCTGCGTCTTGTCGATCTTGAGTGCGGGGAGATTGACGGCAGCGAACGCACTGCCGGTAGCGCACAGCGCGATGGCAGCACCTGCTGCGGCCGCCCGGATGAAATTGAAAGCCATGTTGTCTTGTCTCCAAATAATTTTGAGAAAGTCTGACCCAGCCCCCGTGTAATCCGGGGGTTCATGCATCAATTCACTGGAAAAAAAGGGGCGGCCGCCCCTGCGGGATGAACCCTGGAGTGCGGCACCTGCGTACCGCGCGCTCCAGGCCACGCAAACCGTATCCGGTTGCGCTTATCGCTTGTTGCGAATCGGCACGTTCATTTCTTCAGGCTTGATCTCGCGCACCAGCTCGGGCACGCCCCAGGCGAAGGCCGGGTCCACCTTGATCTTGAAGTGGTACATGCTCTGCATGGCCTGGTGGTCTTCCTTGCGGAAGGTCATCTTGCCCTTGGGGGTCTCGAAGCTCATGCCCTCCATGGTCTTGATGAGCTTGTTGGTGTTGGTGTCGCCACCGGTGGCCTTGAGGGCCGTGACCAGCGCCATGGCCGAGCTGAAGCCGCCGGCGGTGAAGAAGTCCGGCGGGGTCTTGAACTCCTTGTAGTGTGCGGCCACCAGGGCTTCGTTCACGGGGTTCTTGGGGATGCCGAAGTAGTAGTAGGTCGCGCCTTCCATGCCCGGGAAGTTCTTGTACGCAGCCATGGCCGGCAAGATGTTGCCGCCCGTGGCGATCTCGATGCCGTAGCGCTTCAGGTCCATGTCGGCGATCTTGAAGGGGTTGCCCGCGCCGGCCCAGATGATGAAGATGACCTTGCGGCCGGGCACGTCCTTGAGCTTGTCGATCAGGCGCTGGGCACCGGCGGTGAAGTCGGTGGTGGTCGTGGGCAGGTACTCCTCATGGGCGAGCTTGGCGTTCTTGAGCGCGTCCTTGAAGGCCTTCACGCCGTCGCGGCCGAAGGCATAGTCCTGCGCCAGCGTGGCCACGGTCACGCCGGCCTTGTCGATGGCCACGGCGTTGGAGATGGCGTCCTGGCTGCTGTTGCGGCCGGTGCGAAAGATGTACTTGTTCCACTTGTCGCCGGTGATGGCGTCGGCCACGGCGGGCTCGACCAGCAGGATCTTCTTGTACTCTTCGGCCACGGGCAGCAGGGCCAGAGCGACGCCCGAGGACGTGGGGCCGACGGCGATGTCGGCCTTGTCATCCGAGTAGGCCGATGCCAGCAGGCTCTTGCCCAGGTCGGGCTTGCCCTGGTCGTCCTTCTCGATGACGACGAGCTTCTTGCCGTTGACGGTCATGCTGCCGCCGGTGGCGTAGTTCAGACCCATCAGCAGGCCGGTCTGGGTCTGCTTGCCATAGGCTTCGAGCGGGCCGGTCTTGCTGTAGATGTGGGCGATGCGGATCTCGCCGGACTGGGCGAACGCGGGTGGGGAAAGCGTGGCGGCTGCGGTAACGGCGGCGGTGGCGAGTGCGACCAGGGTGCGACGGTGCATGGCGATGTCTCCTTTGTAGTGATGCCTGAACATTGCACAGTTCATGCCAGCGCACAAACCGTTGATTTTTATGAAACTTTTGCTGACACCTCGAAAGCAGTGTCCAATTTACACACAGTCAATTTGCCTGAATTTCAGACAATTGCCTGAAATTTATTCAGGGTTTTCCAGACGTCCGTAGAGCGTGGCGCGCGAAATGCCGAGCTGCCGCGCCGTGGCCAGCTTGTTGCCGCCATGGGCCTTCATGGCGGCGGCGATGGCGCGCTGCTCCAGCTCGGCCACCTGCTCGGCCAGAGGGCGCAGGTAGCGCGATGCGTCCTCGGCTTCGACCACCACGGCGGTCGTATCCTGCACCGGCGCCGCGGGCTCCACACCGGCCTCGCGCAGGATGCGTTCGAGCTGCGCGGCGTCGATGGACTGGCCCTCGCTGCGCATCACGGCCTGCTCGATCACGTTGCGCAGCTCGCGGATGTTGCCGCGCCAGGGCTGGCCGGCCAGCAGGGCCATGGCAGCGGGCAGCAACTCGGGCGGCGGCGTGCCGTTGCGCAGCGCCAGGTCGTCGCCCAGCGACTCCACCAGCGCCGGGATGTCGCTGCGCCGCGCACGCAGCGGCGGCACGCGCACGGGCAGCACATGCAGGCGGTAGAACAGGTCTTCGCGAAAGCGCCCCTCGCGCACCTGGGCCGCCAGGTCGCGCGAGGTGGCCGCCAGGATGCGCACGTTGAAGGGCACCAGCTTGTTGGAGCCCAGGGGCTCGATCTCGCCCTCCTGCAGCGCGCGCAGCAGCTTGGCCTGCAGGCTCTGCGGCATATCGCCGATCTCGTCGAGGAACAGCGTGCCGCCATCGGCCAGCTTGAACTTGCCGTCGCGCCCCTTGGCCGATGCGCCGGTGTAGGCGCCCGGCGCCACGCCGAAGAACTCGGCCTCCAGCAGCGTGTCGGGCACGGCGGCGATGTTCACGCTCACGAAGGGGCCGCTGGCGCGGCTCGACGCGGCGTGGATGGCATGGGCCAGGAGCTCCTTGCCGGTGCCCGTCTCGCCCAGCAGCAGCACCGGGCTGCTGGACTGCGCGGCACGCCGTGCCTGGCGCTTGACCTCGGCCGCAGCCGGGCTCGACCCGATGAAGCTGGCAAAGGTGTATTTGGAGCGCCGCTCGCCGTCGCCCGCCACCGCCAGGCTGCGCCGGCGCTGGCTGGCCAGCTCGCGCCGCGCATCATCCAGATCGCGCTGCAGCAGCGCGAACTTGCTGATCAGCGGCTGCAGCGTGGTCTCGGGGTGGTCGAACAGCACGATGCCGATGGCACCGATGACGCTGCCCGCATCGTCGCGCAGCGGGATGCGGCTGACCACGAAGGTGCCGGCCTTGTTGGTGAGCAGGTCGATCAGCACCGGGTTGCCCGACTCCAGCACGCGGCGCATGCCGGTGTTGGGGATCACCTCCTCCACCATGCGGCCCACGAACTGGTCCACCGACGAGAAACCCAGATCGGGCAAAAAGCGCTGGTAGCCTTCGTTGACCCAGACGATGCGCCCGCTCAGGTCCACCAGGAACATGCCTTGGCTGACGCTGGAGAACAGCTGGAACATGGACCGCGCCGCCAGTTCGAGAATGCCCTGGGCATCCAGCGGCAGTGCGGGGGCGTCGTCGGTAAGCGGGGGCATGTGCGGATGGTAGCAAGCCTGCCGTCCGCCCCGAGGACATCAGTCCATTGCGCCGGAAGTCTCGGTGGCCTGCAGGCCGCTGACCGCGCGCATGCCGCGCGCCATGCGCAGCACCACCACGGGCTTTGCCGCTTCTGCCGCGCCGGCACCGAGCGGCTGGTCCACCAGGATGCAGGGCTTACCGGTGCGCCGGCAATGGTCCTGCACGCGCCAGTACTCGTCGTGGCTGATGCAGCCGGTCTGGCAAATCACGAGGTCGGCGGCCGCCAGGCTCGAATCGAGGGCAGGCGATGCCGGGGCCAAGGCCTCGGGGATGGCCTGCGCCGGTTGCTCCACCTGTGCCGCCGCCACCGCCTGCAGGCGCCAGCGCAGGCACTCGCGCGAGAGGCTGGTGATGCGCTCGGCCAGCGCCGCGATGTGGCGCGCCATGTCGCGCCGGCGCCTGAGGCCCGGCTGCGCGGCCTGCAACTGCTGCAGCTCGTCCTGCGCCACGGCCAGCCGCGTATCGCGCAGCACCACGGCCGCACGCAGGCGCAGCACCTGTGCCCTCAACTGCTCAAGCTCGCCCGCCTGCCGGGCCAGGGCGTCGCTGCAGCGCGTCTGCGCTTCCCCCAGTTGGCGGCACAGCACCAGGAACTCTTCGGACAGGGTATGCATGCACCATCCTCGATAATAAGAATGATTCGCATTTTATGGTATGATTTACCCGTCTGAGCAAGCTACCTGGTGGGGGATATTCGAGGAGATGGGTCCTCGGTATCTGGCTTGCGAAGTTTGCTGGGCGGGCCAGGCCAGGGTGTACCCAGGACCATCCAGGTACACCGAGGCCTGCCCGCCGCCCCTGCAAACCATAGCGTGCAGGGCGGGCATGGATGAAAGACTCTCAGCCTCTCACGGATTGCTGCGGTTGATGAAGTTATCGGGGCCACGGCCACCCAGCTTGGGCAACAGCCTGCTGGGGGAGTGGGGAAACTCCGGTGGCTTGCGCGCCACGATGAAGGGCCGGATGTCCTTGCCCCGGGTGCCGTGCCGTTCCATGGAAACGATGTCCAGGCCCTGCCGGGCCATGGCCGCATGCAGCTGCGCCGCCTCGAAGCTCAGCACATGGGGGGCCTTGCCGATGGCACGCATCAGCGGCAGCGCGAGCCAGGGGATGAGCGGGTTCATCTCGGCGATGCAGGGCGTCTTGGAGATCAGCAGGCCGCCCGGGCGCAGCGCCTGCACCGCCAGTTGCAGCGTGTGGTCCAGATCGCTCACCAGGTGCAGCACGCTGAAGGCCAGCACCACGTCGTAGGCGCCCTGCCCCATGCCCGGCGCGTCGGCGTCGGCCAACGCGAAGCTCAGCTGCGGCACCGGCTGGGCCGCCAGCTTGCCCTGGGCAATGGCGATCATGCCGGCAGAGACATCGGTCGCCAGCAGGCGCCGGGTGAAGGGGGCCAGGCGCAGCGCGGTGGTGCCCGTGCCACAGCCGATCTCCAGCACGTCCTGCTCGGCCGACAGCAGGGTCTGCACGCGCTGCAGCGTGGCCTCGTAGCCCGCCATGTCGGCAATCGGGTCGGCCGCGTACTTGGGCGCGATGCGGTCCCAGAACAAGGCCTTGCGGGCCGTGGAAGCACTGGCCTGCGGTAGCGGCGATGCATCGGCGGGTGCGGCGGTGGTGGTGATCGGCATGGGGTGGACACAGTCTGTGCGATGGACAGCAACGGATGCTATCCATGCATCGCCCCTCAGGGAACTGCGAGAAATCGCAGTAGCGATATACATTTATGCATGGATAAATTGGACTGGAACCAGTTGCGGGCCTTTCTGGAAACCGCCGAAACCGGCTCGCTCTCGGCTGCCGCGCGCAAGCTGGGCCTGACCCAGCCCACCCTGAGCCGACAGGTCGCGGCCATCGAGCAGCGCATGGGCGTGACCCTGTTCGAGCGCGTGGGCAAGGCCATGGCACTCACCACGACCGGGCTGGACCTGCTGGAGCACGCGCGCGCCATGGGCGCAGCCGCCGACGCCCTGGGCCTGGCAGCCACCGGCCGCTCGCAGGCCGTGGGTGGCGTGGTATCGGTTTCGGCCAGCGATGCCGTGGCCTCGTACCTGCTGCCCCCGCTGGTGCGGCGCCTGCGCGAACAGGAGCCAGGCATCATCATCGAGGTGATCCCGTCCAATGCGTTCAGCGATCTGCTGCGCCGCGAGGCCGATATCGCCATCCGCCATGCCAAGCCCGAGCAGCCGGAGCTGATCGCCCGCCTGATCCGCGATGCATCGGCCTGCTTTTACGTGTCCGAGGACTGGGTGCAGATCCATGGCCACCCGCGCAGCGCCCAGGATGCGGCCCACCTGCCCTTCGTGGGCTCCGACCGCTCAGGCCAGTACCTGGCCTATCTGCAGCGGCATGGTCTGCCCGTGGTCGAGGCGAACTTCAGCACCTACGCCGACCACACGGTGGCCCACTGGGCGCTGGTGCGCCAGGGCATGGGCATCGGCGCCATGATGGACGAGATCGCCCGCGCGACCCCGGGCATCGTGCGCGTGCTCGACGACGTACCGCCCGTGATCTTCCCGATCTGGCTGGTCACCCACCGCGAACTGCGCACGGCAAGGCGCATCCGGGTGGTCTTCGAGGCGCTGGCGCAGGGGTTGCAAGCCAGGTGAACCGGCCTGCAACCGCGCCCCAGGGATAAAAAAGGGCGGCACCGCAGAAACCGCCGTGCCGCCCCAACTACCCAAAACAGTATTCGACCTCAGCCCGCAGCCGTGGCCCCTTCGGCCGCCGCCTTGCGCGCTGCCCAGCGGCGCGCCACGCGCGGCAGGATCAGCACGGCCAGCACGACGAAGATCAGCGTGAGCGAGCCCGGGCGCTCCAGGAAGATGGTCCACTTGCCTTCGCCGATGGCGACGGCATTGCGCATCTGCGCTTCGGCCAGGGGGCCGAGGATCATGCCCACGACCACAGGGGCAGCGGGGAAGTCGAAGCGGCGCATCACCACGCCCAGCAGGCCGATGGCATACAGCAGCACCAGGTCGAAAGCGCTCTGGCGCATGCCGTACACACCCAAGGTGGCAAACACCAGGATGCCCGCGTACAGGTAGGACTTGGGGATCTTGAGCAGCTTGACCCACAGGCCCACGAGCGGCAGGTTCAGGATCAGCAGCATGACGTTGCCGATGTACATCGAGGCGATCAATGCCCAGACCAGTGCGCCGTTGCTGCTGAACAGCTGCGGGCCGGGCTGGATGCCGTAGTTCTGGAACGCGCCGAGCAGGATGGCGGTGGTGTTGGAGGTCGGGATACCGAGCGTGAGCAGCGGGATCAGCGTGGCCGTGATGGCCGCGTTGTTGGCCGCCTCGGGGCCGGCCACGCCTTCGATGGCGCCGGTGGTGCCGAACTCTTCCTTGTGCTTGCTCAGCTTCTTCTCGGCCGCATAGCTCAGGAAGGTCGGGATCTCGCTGCCGCCCGCCGGCACGGTGCCGAAGGGGAAGCCGATGGCCGTGGCGCGCAGCCATGCGGGCCAGGAGCGGCGCCACTCCTGTTTGGTCATGTGCGTGCTGGTCAGCTTGTTCTGCGTCTCAACGGTCTTGCCCTCGTACATCACGTTGTACAGGGCCTCGCCCACGGCGAACAGGCCCACGGCGATCAGCACCACCTCGATGCCGTCCATCAGCTCGGGCACGCCACCGGTGTAGCGCGCCTGGGCGGTGAGCTGGTCGATGCCGATCAAGCCCATGGCCAGGCCGACGAACAGCGAGACCATGCCGCGCAGCGTGCTCTTGCCCAGCACGGCGCTGACGGTGGTGAAGGCCAGCACCATGAGCATGAAGTACTCGGGCGGGCCCAGGCGCACGGCGTATTCGGCGACGACGGGCGCAAAGAAGGTCACCAGCACGGTGGCGATGGTGCCCGCCACGAAGGAGCCGATGGCCGCCGTGGCCAGCGCGGCGCCGGCACGGCCGTTCTTGGCCATCTTGTTGCCCTCCATGGCCGTGACCATGGACCCCGCCTCACCGGGCGTGTTGAGCAGGATGGAGGTGGTGGAGCCACCGTACATGGCGCCGTAGTAGATGCCCGCAAAGAAGATCATCGAAGCGGTGGCTTCGACCTTGACGGTGATGGGCAGCAGCATGGCCACGGCCACGGCGGGGCCAATGCCGGGCAGCACGCCCACGGCCGTGCCGATGACACAGCCGACGAAGGCCCACATCAGGTTGATGGGGGTGGCCGCAGTGACAAAGCCCTGCAGCAGGAGGTTCCAGGTTTCCATGGTGTCGCGCGGGCTTTACAGCCATCCCGTGTTGGTGAGGCCGGGCAGGTTGATCGCCAGCAGTTGGGTAAACATCCAGTACACCGGCGCGGCCAGCGCCACACCGATGAGCAGGTCCTTGAACCAGGCCTTGGGGCTCAGGTCGAGCCGGCCTTCGGAGCTCTTGAAGCCGCGCACCGCGAGCACGAAGCACAGCGCACAGCTCAGAATGAAGCCCAGCGTGGTGATGAGCATGGCATTGAGCAGCAGGCCGACCGATACCCAGATGAAACCCTTCCAGTGGGCCTGCCCGTCGCCCGAGGCTTCTTCCAGCGCACGAAAGCCGCCCGTGCGCGCATGCACGATGGACAGCACGCCGCAGACCACGAGCACGATGGCCACGACCCATGGGAAGAAGTTGGGGCCCACGCCGCCGTAGCCCGCCTCGGAGCTGATGGAGGTGGCGCCCCAGGCCAGCAGGCAACCCAGCAGCAAGGTGCCTGCGCCCACCACGGTTTGCAGGGCCGTGGAGCGAGAGGAGTGTTGTGTCATGTTTTTGTCCCGCAAGGAAGAGCGGCGCGCAGACGACTGTTTCCAGCACCGTATTGCGCGCCGCCCGGAGGGTGCGACGATGGGCTTTCGCCGGGCTCTGGACCCGGCGTCAGATCATGCCGGACTTGACCATCGTGGCGCGCAGGCTGGCGAACTCGGCATCCACGAAGTTGGAGAACTCGTCGCCGGCCAGCCATGCAGGCGTCCAGCCGTTCTTCTCCATCGCGTCCTGCCAGGACTTGTGCTTGTAGGTCTTGGACAGCGCCTCGACCAGGTTCTTGCGCTGCTCGGCGGTGATGCCGGCCGCGCCGTACACGCCGCGCCAGTTGCCGATCTCGACGTTGATGCCCTGCTCCTTGAGCGTGGGCACGCTCACGCCCTTCAGGCGCGTGGCCGAGGTCACGCCCACGGCGCGCATCTTGCCGGCGTTGATGTACTCGGCAAACTCGCTGTAGCCGCTGCCGCCCACGGTGACGTTGCCGCCCAGGATGGCGGCGGTGGCCTCACCGCCCCCACGGAAGGCCACGTAGTTGATCTTGGCCGGATCCACGCCCACTTCGCGGGCGATCATGGCGGCCGCGATGTGCTCGGTGGATCCGCGCGAACCACCGCCCCACTTCACGCTGCCAGGGTCCTTCTTGAGCTGGTCGACCACGTCCTTCATGGTCTTGAAGGGGGAGTTGGCAGGCAGCACGAACACGTTGTACTCGCTGCTCAGGCGCACCAGGGGCGTCACCTTGTCCAGGCCCACCGGCGGCTTGCCGGTGATGATGCCGCCCAGCATCACGGCGCCCATGGTCATGAGCGCATTGGGGTCGCCCTTGCTGGCGTTGGCGAACTGCGCCAGGCCGATGGCGCCGGCTGCGCCGCCCTTGTTGTCATAGGTGACCGAACTGGCCACGCCTGCATCCTGCATGGCCTTGCCCAGGGCACGGCCCGTGGTGTCCCAGCCACCGCCGGGGTTGGCGGGGATCATCATCTTGATGGCTGCAGCGGCCTGGGCGGTCAGCGGCAAGGCGCCGGCTGCCGCCATGGCGGCCAGGGACTTGAGGAAGGTATCGCGACGCATCGTTGTCTCCTTGAATGATTGGTGAACCTGTCGATGATGCGCGCCCTGCCTGTCAAACGGCTGTCCACAAAGTAAGGGAAAACCCCCTGTGTCGCTTCGCGCCTTCCCCCTGAAGGGGGACGCACCCCGGTGCGGCGGGGCGGCCACAGGAACCCTCCGAGCAAATCCCTGCGACCGCTGGCGGCACGGACTCGGGCGGTCCGCTGCGTTGCTTCTCTTGCCAATAGCCCAGCTATTGGCGGCGAGAAGACGCCTTGCGTCCCATCCCGATCCGCACCACCAGCGGCCGCGAGGTTTGCCCGAAGGGTTCCTGCACGGACCCCCTTGTAGAGTGATATGGTCCCGCGCATGAAATTGCTTCTTGTCGAAGACGACCCCACCATGCAGGCCACGCTGCACCGGGCGCTGAGCCGCCGCGGCATGGAGGTGACGCCCGTGGGCGATGGCCGTGCCGCGCTGGCGCAGTGGGCCGCGCAGCCGCCCGATGCGGTGGTGCTGGACCTCACGCTGCCCGGCCTGGACGGCCTGCAGGTGCTGCAGCAGGCGCGCACGCGCGGGCTGCGCACGCCGGTGATCATCCTCACCGCGCGCGGCACGGTGGGCGACCGCATCATGGGCCTGAACTCGGGGGCCGATGACTACCTGCCCAAGCCCTTCGACCTCGACGAGCTCGAAGCCCGCCTGCGTGCCCTGGTGCGCCGCAGCGCCGACCCGGTGGCCAGCAACGCCCTGCCGCCCAGCGTGCAGCAGATCGGTGCCATCCGCTACGACACCAACAGCGGCGCCATCTACCTGAACGGCGAGGTGATGGAGTTCACCCCGCGCGAGCTGGCGCTGATGCACGCCCTGCTGGCCCAGCCCGGCCACGCGGTGACCAAGGAGCGGCTGTACGAGCTGGTGTTCCCGGGCCAGCTCGACGTGCAGTACGAGGCCATCGAGGTCGTGGTGTACCGTCTGCGCAAGAAGCTC
This sequence comes from Acidovorax sp., assembly GCF_034519795.1. GTDB lineage: Bacteria > Pseudomonadota > Gammaproteobacteria > Burkholderiales > Burkholderiaceae_C > Acidovorax. The sequence continues at coordinate 195,378 of NZ_JAXHOB010000009.1, read as the reverse complement.
ACCGGCACGGGCCTGACGCTGATGACGCTGCGCGGCCTGGGCTACCTGCTGCGCACGGATGCCTGAAGTGACGAAGCCCCCGGGCACCCCGCGCCAGCCGCCAGCGCCGCAGTCCCACTCGCTGCGCCGCCGGCTGCTGCTGGGCATTCTGCTGCCGGTGGTGGTGTTCATCACCTACAACACCGCCAGCGGCTACCAGCAGACCCTGGCCTCGCTGACCACCGCCTACGACCGCACGCTGCTGGCATCGGCCAAGAGCATCAGCGAGCAGCTGGACGTGACGGGCTACGACGATGGCGCACAGCTGCGCGCCATCGTGCCCTACTCGGCGCTGGAGGCCTTCGAGGCGGACAACAAGAGCCGCATGTACTACCGCGTCTCCAACCTGCAGGGCGACCTGATCTCGGGCTTTGACGAACTGCCGCGGTGGAACGGGACCATCCCCGCGCGCCCGCCCTATGCGGCGCTGGTGGACTTCTACGACGACACCTTCCGCGGCATGCCGGTGCGCGTGGCCGTGCTGCTGCAGCCGGTGGCCAGCTCCAACGGGCGCGGCATGGCCGTGATCCAGGTCGCCGAGACGCTGGAGGTGCGCGAAACGCTGGCGCTGCAGAACCTGCGCAACACCCTGCTGCGCCAGGCCCTGCTGATTGCCGTGATCGGCATCACCGTGGTGCTGGTGGTGCAGCGCGCCACCCAGCCCGTGCGCCAGCTCAGCCAGGAGCTGCAGGCCCGCCAGGAAGGCGACCTGAGCCCCATCACCGCGCCCGCTGCGCCGCGCGAGCTGCAGCCCCTGATCGAGGGCACCAACGCGTTCCTGCAGCGCCTGCGCCACCTGCTGCGCCACCAGAAGCGCTTCGTGCGCGATGCCTCGCACCAGTTGCGCACGCCGCTGGCGGTGCTCAAGACCCAGGTGCAGTCGGCCCTGCGCGGCGACATGCCGGCCGAGCAGGCGCTGCACGAGATCCGCGACACCGTGGACCGCGCGACCCAGCTGGCCAACCAGATGCTGGCGCTGGCCAAGGTGGAACAGCTGCGCCAGCAAAGCGCACCGCCCGTGGCGCGCTTCGACGAGATCCTGCGTGGCGTGGCGCTCGACATCTCGCCCCTGATCGCCCAGCGCGACCTGGACTTCGGCATCCACACCGACGCCGCGCCCATCCAGGCGCACGAATGGATGCTGCGCGAGCTCACCCGCAACCTGCTGCACAACGCCGTGCGCCACGCCCCGCCAGGCAGCGAGCTGTCGGTGGAACTGCGCACCGATGGCCGCCACGCAGCCCTGACCGTGAGCGACCACGGCCCCGGCATCGACGACGAGCTGGCGCTGCGCCTGTTCCAGCCGTTCTCGGCCGGTGACGTGCGCACCGGCAGCGGCCTGGGCCTGGCCATCTGCCAGGAGATAGTGCAGGCGCTCGGCGGCACGATATCGCTGACCAACCGCACCCAGGCCGGCCGCGTGCTGGGCCTGGACGCCGTGGTGCGGCTACCCCTGGCCCAGGGCATGGGCATGCCGGACGCGGCACAATCCCCCCCATGACCCCCACCGAGACGATGCGCCTGGACAAGTGGCTCTGGTGCGCCCGCTTTTACAAGACCCGCGGCCTGTCCACCGAAGAGATCGGCAAGGGCCGCGTCACCGTCAACGGCCAGGCCGCCAAGCCCGCGCGCGACGTGCGCCCCGGCGACACCGTGGCCCTGCGCCAGGGCCCCGTGGCCCGCACCGTGACCGTGCGCGCCCTGAGCGGCATGCGCGGCCCTGCGCCTGTGGCGCAGTTGCTGTACGAAGAAACCGCCGAGAGCATTGCCGCGCGCGAGGCCGCAGCCGAGCAGCGCCGCCTGGCGCCCGAACCCGCCGCCACCCTGCAGGAAGGCCGCCCCACCAAGCGTGACCGGCGCAACATCGAGCGCGTGAGCGCACCCGACTGGGGCAGCCGCTGGAGCGCGTCGATCGACGAGTGAGCCTCAGCGCTGCGCCAGTTCCAGCCCGATGCGCGTGATGCCCCCTGCCGAGGTCGCCACGGTGCGCCCACCATGCATGCGCGCGATGGCATCCGTGATGGCCAGGCCCAGACCATGGTTCGTTGGGCCGTGGCTGCGCGCAGCGTCAGCCCGGAAGAAACGGTCGAACAGCCGCGCCAGCACCTGGGGATGCACATCGGGGCCGGTGTTTTCCACCACCAGTTGCACACCACCGCCAGGCAGGGGCGTGATGCACACCCGCACCGCGCTGCCAGCAGCCGCGTAGCGCGTGGCATTGCCGATCAGGTTGGACAGGGCGCGGTGCAGCAGCGGCACGTCGAAGTCGCCGGCCGCATCGCCCACGACCTGCAGCGTGAGCCCCGCATCCTGCAGCGCGGCCTCGTGGTAGTCGGCCACCTGCGCGGCCACGGCAGCCAGGCTGGCCACCGGCACGCGGCGCGCAGGAGCGCCCCGATCGGCTTGCGAAAGGAACAGCATGTCGCTCACGATACCGGTCAGGCGGTGCAGCTCTTCGAGGTTGGACGACAGCACTTCGGCCACTTCGCCCCCGCCTTGCGGGCTGCGGTCCCTGCCCCGCTTGCGCAGGGCCAGTTCGTTGCTGGCCAGCAGCGTGGCCAGTGGCGTACACAGCTCGTGCGCCACATCGGCGTTGAAGCCCTCCATCTGCGCATAGGCCTTTTCCAGCCGGCCCAGGAGCGCATTGAACTGTTCGACCAGCGGCCGCAATTCTGCGGGCTGGCCCGTGCCGTCGAGCCTCTGGTGCAGCGTGGTGGCGGAGAGCTGGCGCGTCTGAGCGGCCATCTGGCGCACGGGTGCCAGGCCCAGATGCACCAGCACGAAACCGCCGAGCGACACCACCACGGTGCCGGCCAGCGCAGCCAGTGCGAGCGTGATGGCCAGGCGGTTCAGCAGCGCCTGGTCGGGCTGCACATCGATGCGCAGCAGCACCTGCAGCGGGGCGTCGGATGCGCGTGCCACCTCGAAGCGCAGTTCGCGCGCAGCGGCGAACGGGGCCGCGTCCAAAGCGCTGGGGTATATCCGGTGTCCATCGGCGGTGGTGACCTGCAGGCGGAAGTTCTCGTGCCCTGCCAGGAAGTCGTCCAGCGCATGGCGGCCCTGGGCCGTGGCGCCGGGGTGTGCCTCTTCGCTGGCCAGCAGGTGCCGCAGAATTCCCTCCTTCTGCCGCAGCGCGTCGTCCTGCCGTGCCCCGAAACCCGCGGCCGTGACCAGGTAGACCACCAGGCACACGGCGCCCAGCCCGGCCAGGCTCTGCACCGCCAGCCACCACGACAGCCGGCTGCGCAGCGAGCGCGGCGGCAGCAGTGGCAGCGCGCCGACCTTCATGGCGCGCGCTCCTCCAGCACATAGCCCATGCCGCGGATGGTGTGCAACAGGGGCGCAGGGAACGGCACGTCCATCTTGCTGCGCAGCCTGCGCACGGCGACCTCGACCACATTCGTCTCGCTGTCGAAGTTCATGTCCCAGACTTGGGAGGCGATCTCGGTGCGCGACAGCACCTCGCCCTGGCGGCGCAGGAACAGCGTGAGCAGCAGGAACTCCTGCGCCGTCAGGTCCAGCCGCTGGCCAGCGCGCGTGGCCTTGCGGCGCAGCAGGTCGAGCTCCAGGTCGGCCAGCTGCAGCAGGGCCTGGGGCTGGCCTGCCGGCACGCCGGCCGGGCCACGCCGCGTGATGGCCTCGATGCGCGCCACCAGCTCCGAAAAGGCGAAGGGCTTGACCAGGTAGTCGTCCGCCCCGGTTTGCAGGCCGCGCACGCGGTCGTCCACGCCAACGCGGGCGGTGAGCATGAGCACGGGGGTCTGGCGCGTCTTGCGCAATGCGGCCAGCAGGCTCAGGCCGTCGATGCCGGGCAGCATCACGTCGAGCACCAGCACCGCGTAGTCGCCTTCCAGCGCCAGGTGCAGGCCATCGACGCCGTCGTGCGCCACATCAACCACGTGGCCGGCCTCGGTGAGCCCCTTGCGCAGGTACTGCGCAAGCTTGACCTCGTCCTCGATGAGCAGGATTTTCATGCCCGGATTGTCGAAGAACCGGGCCTGTGGGCGGATTACAAATTCGTCATCTGCGCGTGGGGGTTTGGACGGTGCAGGCTTTCTACAGTGAGGCCATCCATCCACCCAAGCAACCCACCGAAAGGACCCAACCCATGACCATGACCACCGCACGCAACGCCCTCTTCCTGTCGCTGGCCGCCCTGGCCATCGCTGCCCCCGCACATGCATCGACCGTGTACCACGCGGCCGGCGGAGAAATCGGCTACACCCAGCACCCCGACCACCAGCAGGCCAGCGGCCGCCAGCGCAGCGAGGTGCGCGGCGAGGTCGAGGCCGCCCGCAAGGACGGCACCCTGGCCCTGCTATCGCGCGGCATGGCGCTGCCACTGCCCAAGACGGCACCGGCCAAGACCCGCGAACAGGTCCAGGGCGAATACCTCGGCATGAGCGACGCCGAGAAGCGCCGCCTGCAGGAGATGCATGGCGCGGGCGGCTGAGCCAGGAGCGCGCGGCATCAGATTCCCGCAATGGTGCGCGCAACGTGGGTGAATATCTGGATGCTGTAGGCCTGGCTGGGGTGCGCAACATCGCCGGTGATGCCATCCCAGCGGTCGGTGATGGGCACGCCATTGCGGATGTCCACGTACGGGTACTTCTGGTAGGCGCATGTCTGGCGCAGCAGTTCGGCCACCGCCGCAACGCCTGACACCCTGGCCAGGTAGCCCGAATCCCAGTAGCTCGTGCCCACGGGCTCGTAGGCGTACGAGGAGGTGGTGTTCACATCGACCACGCCCACGAAGCCGAAGGCCTTGCTGGCGAGCGTGCAGATGGACGCCACCCGCCTGACTTGGGCGGGCAGGGCGACCGGGTCTGCCGGGTCGTTGCCGCCCAGGTTGAACAGCACGGCACCCGCATCGGTGGCGGCCAGCAGGTCGGCCAGGGCAATGCCGCCGGGCAGCCCGGCCAGCATGCGCTCGGCGGGGTCGTTCGAGAGCAGCAGCGTGAAGCTGGCGCCGGGCTTGGAATGGTCGTAGCAGAAGTCGTAGACCGCCTGCGCAGCATTCAGCGTCTGCTGCGGCGGGATGGCAAGACGCCCTCCCGGGCGGTTCAGGCCTTCGCCTTGCGCGCCGTAGAGCACCGAGTCGCCGATGAGCATGGCTTTGATCATTCAGGTTCCTGCAAAGAGGCCGTGGCGGGACAAGGGCGCACAAGGCCGCTCATGCAGGCCGCCCGTGCAGGCCGCACGGACACCCGGCAACCCTGCACCATTGAACCGTAAGGCGCGCAGAAAAGCTGTGTGAACCTGTTGCAGGCCGACTTGCCAGACGTCGGCGCGGTGCGACCCGGCACGGGCCTGGCCAGCCGGTGCCGTTTGGGGTACCAGGGGGCTGGTTCAGTGCAGCAGCAGTTGCCCGCTGCCGCCGATCTTGAACACCGAGACCGACTTCACCAGGTCGTCGGCCTGCGTGCGCAGGCTCGATGCGGCGGCCGCCATCTCTTCCACCAGGGCCGCATTCTGCTGCGTGGCCTGGTCCATCAACGTCACGGCCTCACCGACCTGTGACACACCCGAGCTCTGCTCCGAGCTCGCGGCGCTGATCTCGCCCATGAGGCGGGTCACGCTGCCGATGCTGGCCACCACCTCGCCCATGGTGGTGCCGGCCTTGTCCACCAGGGCCGTGCCGTGCTCCACACGGCCCACGCTTTCGGTGATGAGCTGCTTGATTTCCTTGGCCGCCTGGGCGCTGCGCTGGGCCAGGGTGCGCACCTCGCCGGCCACCACCGCAAAGCCACGGCCCTGGTCGCCCGCGCGCGCGGCCTCGACAGCGGCATTCAGGGCCAGGATGTTGGTCTGGAAGGCGATGCCGTCGATCACACTGATGATGTCGTTGATCTTGCGACTGGAGTCGTTGATGCCTTTCATGGTCTCCACCACCTGCGCCACCACCTCCCCGCCCTGCTGGGCGATGGTGGAGGCGGAGTGGGCCAGCCGGTTGGCGTTGACCGCGTTGTCCGCGTTCTGCCTGACGGTGGAGCCCAGTTGCTCCATCGAAGCGGCCGTCTGCTGCAGGGCGCTGGCCTGCTGCTCGGTGCGGGTGGACAGGTTCTGGTTGCCCTGGGCGATCTCGGAGCTGGCGGTGGACACGCTCATCGACCCCTCGCGCACGCCGGCCACCAGGCCCGAAAGGCTCTGGCGCATGTCCTCCATGGCGGCGACGAGCGAGGCGATCTCGTCGTTGCCACGGGCCACCAGCGGACGCGCCAGGTTGCCCTGGGCAAACTCCTGGGTCGCAGCGCCGGCCTCGCCCAGCGGCCCGACGATGGAGCGCGTGGTCAGGTAGCCGACCACCACCGCAAAGAGGACCACAACCACGCTCAGCACGATGAGCTGCATGCGCAGGGATTCGAACTGGCGCACCGAACGCTCGATGGCGCGCTGGCTGATCGCGTCGGTCTCTGCCAGAAAGGCGTCGAGGTTGCCCACCAGCCGAGTCAGCAGCGGCCGGCATTCGGCGTTGATTTTCTGGATCGCCGTGTCCTTATCGCCGCCGCTCGCCAGGCGGGTGATCTCCAGGGCAATGGGGCCATAGGCCGCCTCGGTTTCCTTGACCTGGGCCAGCAGCTTTTGCAGCGGCGCGGCCGCTTCGGGCGGTGCTGTCTTCAGCGCCTCTTCCAGGTTCTTGAGCCCCTTGCCCACGGCTTCATGGGCCGTGCCGATCCGCTTGAGCTCGGCATCTGCATCGGGCTTGGAACTGGCGATCACCAGGTTGCGCGCCGACACGGCCCTGGCGTTGGCGGCATCGAGCACGCTGTTGCCCAGGCCCTTGATCGCCCCCAGATGGTTGACCTGGACCTCCAGGTTCTGCTGGGTGAGCGACTGCCCGCGTATGCCCATGACGGCCACCAGGATGAGGGCACAGGCGAGGACGGCGTAGCCAATGGCCAGACGCGCCTTGATGCTCAGGCTTTGCAGGAAATTCATGGCGAAGTACTCCCCCTCGTGGGCGCGCATGCGCGGAACCTGCCGGCAAGCGCCGGCCTACAGCGTGATTTGCCCCGACCCCTCCCCGCCAGCCTTCACTGGCAATCGGCACCGCCCATTTTTTTGACTTGTTGGCCCTGCGCTGACCTGGGGGAGATCTTCAATTCCACTACATTGCTCCTCCTGGCCCCGGCTGGCAAGCATTTTCTTGCAGCCCAGGCTGGGGACCGCATGGGCGCTCTTACACCCTGCGCGATGCGCCGGAGGCCGAAATCCGGGGGTACGCCACCACCAGCGCACCCACCAGCATGGCCGCCCCGTTCGCGTAGACCCACAGCTCCCCCTCGAACAGGAGCGCCGTGAACACCGTGATCCCGAAGACGATGGCCACGATGGTGAACAGCGCCATCGCCACCTGCCGGCGGTGCGAAGGCGCCATCGCCACCCCGGCCAACACGAACACCGCCCCCAGCATGGCGCCGGACCCCAGCTCGATGAGCAGCGTGCCGAGCATGCCGTGGCCCATCTGCCAGGCGCTGATGAGCTTGGTCAGGCGCTGCGCCACGAAGGCGGCGGCGAATGCGGCCGGTAGCAACAGGAGCCAGCGCATGAACTTGTTTTTCAACATTCCCTCTTTTTTCCTCTGCGTGCGCCATCTGGTCGCGGCCGGCCCCATCGACGGGCCGAAGAACCGGTCCAAAGCCACGGCGAAATGTACCAACTTGCTCCGGGCGTGCGGGCGCGCGGCCCACCCTCCCCCAAATCGGTGATGGCCGAAAACCTGCCCGCATCGCACAATGAATCGCCATCCGGAAGGAGGAAACCATGCGTTGGATCGTGGTTGCCATCTGTTGTTGTCTTGTCCCTCCCATTGCCTTTGCCGCAATGGACCCGCCACCGGGCACCGTGGGCCTTGCCGGCGCGCTGAACCTGGCCTACCTGCTTGCATTGAGCAGCGGTGTGGGCTGGCTGGTTCAGCAAGTCGCGCAGACATCGGGGCGCTTCAGCCCCAAAACCGAAGCCGTCCTCAGCGGTGCCAGCGCACTGATCGTGGGGCCGCTGCTCTGGTTTGCGCTGTTTCGGTAGGGGGCCTTCCCCTGCATCCGCGCCTGGCGGATCGGCAGCGGGGTCGATACCCATCAAACCACCTCGCCATTTCTGGCCAATTCCGACCTGTCGAACGCCTTGTTCGGGCCTTGCTACGTACTCCTGGCGCCCGCTCAACAAAAAACCCCAAGCGATCAAAAATCACTTGGGGTTCATGTTTGGCGGAAACGGAGGGATTCGAACCTCTGAGCCAGCATATCCCAGCATGCCCCAGCAGGGAGCGCGCCACCTTCTGGCCGGCTCTGGCATGCTGGAACATGCTCGAATTGGTGAGGATATTGGTGTGGGGTTCACTCCGCCCGGAGCTTGTCAACCTGCAGCTCGGTGATGCCCTCGCGCTTCAGTCCCTTTTTGGAAAGGCGGGCGTCCAGGTCGTCCGCCGCTTCCTGCGTGCCGGCATCATCCCAGCTCAGGAACGCAACGAAGCAATCATCTTGATCAAGCATGGTCTGGTAGGTGCGCCCTGGGCTGGCTGCCCAATTGAGCACTACTCCAACGGCATCCGTGGATGCCCGGTTTTGCCACACGCCCGGCACACGTTCGTCCCGGGTGAATGAGTAAATCGCGGATTGCTTTGCCATGGAAGCCCCCCAAAAAAATCATTCTCGCTCAGCTCTTGAACTGACCGTGCAACGCCATCAGCCGCTGGGCCAGACCCTCGGGATCGATCCGCATATTGCTGGGCGTGCAGGTGCCCGCGCAAACATGCTCATACCAGACGTGGTAGCCAGACAGGTCGGGCAGCGCATGGCTGGCGGCCTCGCGGATGGCCGCGCTGATGCTGATGGTGTCGAAGGTGCCCAGCTCTTCCCGGCCTTCCATGACGTGGGTGCGGTAGTGGCCAGGCTCGACCTTGATGATGTGCACGGACAGCAGCATGGCGCCATTGTGCAGGCTCCCGCAAGTCGCGCGCGTGGACTACGCCGAGGGCCGCCCAACCGTGCCACTATGAGCCATGACCCCCTACGCCCAAATCCGCAGCAGATCCGAGGCTCTTGCCCTTTGGGCGGGGGCACTGGAAGAACAGCAATCCGAGATCCACAGGATCATGCGCGGAGGGCTACCTGACCCCCACCGTGCTGGTGAGCTGCGACTGGCACTCGACGTTGCGCGCATCCGGCTGGAGGCACTGCCACCGAATTGAGTTGCCGGGTGAATGTCACGCTTTCTCGATGGGCACTTTGACTTTGACGGTTGCGCGGCCTAACCCCGTCAGTTCGCGCACCACGGCCATACCTGGCTGGCCAACCTCGGGCACGTCGGCGATGACCATCCCAGCGGCCACGAGCACGGCCACCTTGTGGATATCGGTTTGGGCTGTCACCTCAAGCGGGAATGGGCCGCCGGCTAGTTCGCGCAAATAGTCCAGTGGCATACGCATCCCCCAAATAGTTCTTGTGCGCGCATCATGCAACAAGGTAGGCCGCCAACCGCACACCCCAATGAAAAAAGCCCGCACGAGGCGGGCAATTAGGAGGGAGGTGCCAGGAGGGAGCCCCTGGCCCGCACATCATAGCGCCGTTATTTGCGGGGAATAATCTGAATAGTGCCCAGGCCGGAATCGGAAGGCATCGTGGCCGGCGCGGGCCGAATCCAGTGGATCCAAATCCCATGCATCCACGCGCCGCAGTAAATAACGCACAGCACCAGGATGCCCCACTGCTGAGCCGTCCACGCGGCATAGAACCATCCCGGCTGACCCAGCATGCCGAAGATGCAGGCCCACCGGCGCAGGCGGTCGGTACGGGTCTGCGACAGCCAGGCCGCGAGGGCGCCGAACAGGGCAATTGTGATCTGGTCCCAGGTCATGGCCAGATTGTGCACCACTGGATAAAGGATCAGTGAACTATTTTTTGTAGATACGCAAAAGATGCTTGCGCATGGGTAATTTGTGGATACAATAAACCCATGCTCACCGTAATCGAAACCGCCCCTTTTCAGAAGCAAGTCGCCTCCGTGTGGAGCGAAGACGAACGCCTGGAGTTCATCAGCTACATCGCTGCAAACCCCACGGCTGGCGATGTGATCCAAGGCGGCAACGGCATGCGCAAGGTGCGTTGGACGGTGGCAGGCAAGGGCAAGCGCGGCGGCGCCCGGGTGATCTACATCACCTTCCTCGAAGCCGGTGAGCTGGCCCTGCTGGCGGTGTACACGAAGGCAGAACGGGCAAACATCCTGCCCAAGGAAGTGAAAAGGAAATGACCATGACGATCAAGAGCTACAAGGACCTCCAGGGGGCGGACCTGGAGGCCATGGCCCAGGCCGCCGAGGCCGATGCTGGCCAAGCAATCCCGGGCCTGCGCGAGTCGCTGGCCGAGCTGGCGGCGGGCAAGTTCGCTGCTGTGCACACCCCTGAGAGCATCGCGGCAGCGAACGCCGCGAAGAACAAGGGCGGGCGGCCGAAGGGCTCGGTGAAGGCAAACGCCAAGGTGCCGACGAACATCCGGTTTGACCCCGACGTGATCGAGGCGCTGAAGGCCACGGGCTCGGGCTGGCAAACCCGGGTGAATGACCTGCTGCGCGCCGACATTCAGGCCGGGCGCCATGTGGCGAAGGCCTGAGGGTCAGCCTCTCAATTGCACTGCGGTACGCCGAGCGGGTAACCGCATCCCGCCAGTACCTTGCGCGTCTTGAAGTACACATGGTTCTGACCCAGCTGCCGCTTGGTCAGTTCACCATTGAGCACGCGGTAAGTGCCCTGCTGGTAGCACTCCTTGCCGGGGCCCCAGTCTTGGCTGCCCACGCCGCACCAGCCCAGTGTGCCGAGCTCGAAGCCCCCGCCAGCCTTCGGCACGCTGAATTCGATGTACAGCGCCTCTCGGTCAAGAGTCACGTCCGCCGCCATGGGGCAATCGTCGGAGACCGGGCCGATGCATGACAGGCTGATGGTGGCGGCGGATGCCAGCATGGGGGCGCACAGCGCGAGCGAAAGCAGCAGACGTTTCATGGTTCCCTCTTCGGTCAAATGTGGCCGAATGTAGCACCCGAAGCGTCGGAGCTCTACAACGGATTTACCGGCGCCGTGCATGCCCCCATCGCCGCGCGTAGCTGCACCTCGTAGCCCTCGCGCCGGTCGATCTCGGCCAGCGCCGCGCGCAGCAGCACCCAAGGGTGGGCCCCAGGCAGCAGCAGCTCGGTCGGCATTGCGGGCCGGTCGGGCACGGGTTCGCGGCACTCCACCGGCACGGGCACCAGCGTTCGGCCGGCGGGCGCGGGGCTCGCGCAGCCCACCAGCGCCAGTACGCCCAGCAGCAGGACGGCGGCCCTCATGGTCGCGCCCTCCCCTGCAGCCAGTCGTCGCCCATAGCCTGCATGCTGGCGCACAGGTCGGCTGGCTTGCTCGGCTGCAGGCTCAGCGTGTAATCGGCGCGCTGCTGGTGCGTGCGTGCGACCGTGGCGGCGGCGGCGCGGGCCGGCGCGGCGGCGGCGGCGCGCTTGGCGGCCAGCTCGCGCAGCGCCTCGGTTGCATCGCTGCAGGCCAGAGCGTCGCCGCGCGCGGTGTCGCGCTGCTCGGTGGCCTTGGCCAGATCGTCGCGCTGGCCCAGGTAGGCCCAGCCCAGGGCGGCATTCGCGGCCAGGCTCAGCAGAAGGATGACGGCGCCCGCGTTCATGGGTTGCCCCAGCGGCCACAGTACGGCCCACCGAAGAACTGCGCGCAGTGCATCACCTGCACCCAGCGGCCGGCATCGAGGCGCCACACGGTCAGCTGCACGTCCGCCGCATCCTGCAGACTCAGCCCGCCGGCCAGCAGCACGTTCGGCTGGCCCGCCAGGGTGCCGCAGCGCTCGAAACAGAGGTGGGGCGCCACCCAGTTATCGCGCCCGCGCCATTGCAGCTGCTGGCCCGGCAGCGCGTAGGCTGTGGCCAGGTACTGCTCGGGCGCGGGCGTGGCCGGTGCCGTGATGTGCAGCGCGCCGGCAATGATCAGGATTTCGAGGCTCATTTCGGCAGGCCCTCCAGGCAGTTGGTGGTCTCAGCAGCGCGCCGGTTGGCCAGCCCCTGAACGAAGCGCATCTCGGGCTTGCCATCGGGCAGCGTGCGGCCCGTGCGGACATAGCTCCACACCAGGCTGCCGCCATCGGACACGCTCAAGCGCCGGCAGCCCAGGGCCCAGTCGCCCGCGTTCCAGGCGACCATGGCCTGGCTGGCGCAGGTGTTGCCTGCCCCGTTGTTCCAGGCGTGCGAGGTCGCCATGTCGAACACGCTTTGCGGCGGCGTGCGTGTGAAGCACCGGGCCAGGCGCAGCTGCAGCGCCTCGATGGCGGCGCCCTCCTCCTGCGCGCACTTCGCTGGGCTCCAGCGCTCGCCCACCACCACGGGCGTGGTGGTCACATGGCGCGTGATGCCCTTGCAGACAGTGGGCAGGCCGTTGGCCAGGTTGTCCGCGTACACCAGGCCCGGGTCGCGCTTGTCGGGCTCCCAGGTGCTCAGGATGCCGAAGACGGCGGCCGATGCGGCGATCAGGGCGCCGCCGGCTACTGTGATGAAGCGGGCGCGGTCAGTCATCGTCGGCCCCCAGCGTGCCCAGGTCGGTGTCGCTGTCCATGCCCTTGCGCAGCCGGGCCATGCGCAGCTGGTGCTCTGCCACCTGCCGCGCGTTGCTCTCGCGCTTGTAGTACCAGGTGATGACCAGGCCGGCGACGGCCACGGTCGCGCCCAGCAGCCCCAGGAATTCGTTTGAGGTGATCCAGCTGAAGCTGGTCAGCCCCACGCCGGTCATGATGGTCTTGCTGCCGGCGGCGCCAAGCTGCTCTACGGTTTGGTCTTTCATGCGTCCTCGCTTTCGGGCGTAAAAAAACCCGCCTGAGCGGGTTGGGGGTAGATGCTGAGCAGTAGCGAGGCGGTGCCGTTGGGCCCATGTCGCCATGCCTCCCGGAAGCCCAGGGCGGCCAGCTGTGCCTCATTGCAGAACCAGTCCTTGGCCGACTCGCGGACCATCCAGAACACGAACCGCAGGTTGCCCAGCAGGTCGTAGCCTTCGCCCTTGTGCTGCTCGAACCAGGCGCGCGCCGAGGGCTCCAGGTGCTCGGGGATCTCGATGAAGTCCCAGCGGGCCGGGTCGTAGCTGATGTCCTTCAGGCGCACCCCGCCATCGACCCATGAAGCGCTGCCGCTCATGCCGTCGCTGAAGACGAGTTCGCAATGGCTGTAGGGGCCGCGGTCCACCCACCGCACCAGGCGGCTATACAGGCCCTGCAGGCCGGGGCGCGTGCCCTTGTAAAAGGCGGCGCGCATCAGCCTGCCCCCACGCCGAGCTGGGCGCGCACGACGGCGACGACGCCGGACCACCCGGCGCGCACAGCGGCCAGGGCGGCCGGCGACTCCGCTGCACGGGCCTGTTCCTTGAGCGCCAGGCGCTGCGCGCGAATGGCCTGCTGGGCACCGCGCCAGATCGCGGCCTGCTGCAGGATCTCGTCGGCGGCCTCCTCTGCGGTCCAGCCCTTGGGATCGGCCCAGCACTGCACCATGGGAGGCACGGGGCCGGTGTAGCCCGCTTCCGTATAGGCCTTGGCTTGGCGCTCGGCCTCCTCATACTCGGCCTGTCGGTTGCCGATGGCCAGGCCGTAGATCTCGTCCACGTCGGCATCGATCTCGGCCACCAGCAGGCCGACTGCGGCTGGCCAGTCATCCAGCACCAGGGCGCGACCGGGGTCAGGGAAGGCGACACCCCCACTGACCCAACCGCGCTGTTCAGCGCTGTAGGCGCAGGGCTCTGTGCCGCTCCACACCACGTTCCCGGCCTCAGTCTTCAGGTTCCAAGACATCTCGCACCGCCTTATCCGTTGATGCCGCTGAGCACGGCCGAGTTGCCGAACGTGGCGCCCTTGGTCCCCGGTGGCGTCGCAGCGCGGCGGTCGAATGCCGGCGACGTGAGGTTCTGCGTCATGGTGAACTTGCCTGCGGTGGCCACCTTGACGGCGGCTCCTGCCGCTGCTGCCTGTGTGGCAACGCCGAGCACGGACATGGCGGTGTTGGCCATCAGGTTCAGCGTGCCAAAGGTCTGGGACGTGCCCTGCGTGATGCTGATGCTGTAGCCAGTCGTCAGCATTTCTGTCCAGTGAGACTGGTAGCCGTTGCTGCCGTTGTTGTAGACCAAAGTGCCCGTGGCCTCCAAAGCCGACAGGTCAGGCTTGAGGCTGTTCAGGGTCCAGGACGACGCCGACCCCGGCGTGTTGTTGTGCGACATGACCAGAGGCCCATTCCCCGGGCGGTCAATGATTCGGGCGGTGCCGAAAGGTGCAGTGGAGTTGCCGCTGGATCGCACCAGCACGCCCGTGTTCGTGTACTCATTGACCACCGTGGGAGACATGGGGGTCGCCCAGAAGCCGCCACCGGCCTTTGGGGCGAACTGCGGAAGCTCACCGTACCCGGAATTCAGGCCTGCGGCCATGTTGACCGTGGCCAGCAAGTTCAGGCTGGAGTCGTACAGCTTGAACGCGGCAACCGTGGGCACCGATGGGTGGTTGGTCACGATGTTGCCATTGCTCAGCTCGATGATCTTGCCGCGCATGGCGCCGACAACAGCCGACTGCAGCGGGCCCTCGTACAAGTTGGCCCCGCTGGTGATCTGCACCACTGCCCCCTGCATCACGCCCGCAGCATTGAAGCGTGCCATGCGCAAGCCTGCGGTGGCAGCAGTGCGCGCATAGCGCACGATGAAGCCGCCCGCAGCCAGCGGCAGCAGCACAACCCACGACGGCGTTACCGCAGCCTCCACCACCGTCATCGCGCCCTGCAGCGCACCCGATGCGCTGTACCGCTTGAACACCATGTCCGTGGCGTTGGGATAGGCCACCACCACCTCACCCGAGGCCAGGCGGATCAGATCCCAGCTGATCGCGCTGGTAGTGGCGTTGCCCACATTCGCTGCCGCCGCAACAATGGCCCCGGTGGTGTGGTTGACGATGGCCAGCATGATGTTGCTGGCCTCCTGCCAAGCAACGGCGATGTTGTCGGCACCAGCGAAGGCCAGCTTGGCCGAGCCGCTGGTGGCGGCAGAGCCCAGCACGGTGACCATCCCCAAAGCAGCCAGCGGCGAATAGAAGCCCAGGTTCATGCCCGTGCTTGCCGCGCTGCCATTGCCTGGGAATGCGTGCGCAAAGCCACCGTTCGCCATGGCCAGAATGTTTTGAAAGCTGGCGCCCCCGGAAGTCGCGTCCCCGTAGTTGGTGGTCATGTTGGCGCTTGTCACGGGCGCAGGCGCGGAGTTGTTTTGCGCCGCCAGCGATTGGGCCTCAAGCACCTTGTGCACGTACCCGCCCTGCGTGATCTTGACCAGGTTGCCCTGCGCGATTGCCTCACCCGCAAACACGCTGACAGGCTGATCCAGGCTGTCCAGATTGGTGCTGATAGAACGTCCCATTGCTCACTCCTCGAAGCCAAAGCCAACAGCAGACACACCGGCGTCATTCGCGCGGGCAACCAAGAACTGACCAGCCCCCACCACGATGGCCGTGCGCTCCAACACGCCGCTGGGTGGAAGGAACACGTCGTACTCGATCCACTCGCCAGCCGCAGGGGCAGCAGTGACAGCGAGCGCAACGCGCACAGTGGTTGCTCCAGCGCTGCGGTTGCACAGCGAGAGGGTCAGGGTGGTGGTGACCCCGGCCGGGTTGTAGAGCGTGGTGGTGGCGCCGGCCGCGAGGTCAAAGCCGAACAGTTTTCCTTGAGGCATATCAGGCCCCTCCGTAGTAATAAAGTTTGTTGCGAGGGATGCGGGCCGGTGGGCCGCTGACGGCCACGGTCCACTGCGAATAGGTGCCCGCACCCTCGGTGTAGGTCACAAACACCTCGATATCACCGGTGGCGTTGTCGTAGAACTGGATGCGCCCATACATCACCTGGCCACCGGGCGCGCCGATGGTCACGAACATGCCCGCGCGCAGATCCTTCCCGGCTTCAATCTGAAAGGACGGCTCCCCCTGCGCGATGGTCATGGTGGTGGTGCTGGTTGCCAGCGTGCCGGGCGCGTTGAGCGCGGTGATGGCCGCGGCCACTGCCTCGTCGCGCGCAGAGTCGGCACCCTCTGCGCTTTCAGCGGCGGTATCGGCGCTGTTCTTTGCGTCGGTGGAGTTCACGTAGGTGGCCTCGGCCAGGGCATTGGCCCCTGGTGCGAGTACGTCTTTCTGCCACGCCAGCGAGGCCTCGAACTGCTGGTCAAAGCTGGCCACCGGTGAGTTCGCATCAGGCACTGGCGGCCCTGCAGGAATGGGGACTGGTATTTGTGTTGACATCGCTTTTGCTGGTGGTGGTTGATGGGTGCCGGGGCCTCAGGTGGGCAGGCCCTCGATTTCGATTTCGACCTCGCTGCGCTTCACATCCGGGCGCGTGACGCGGGCCGACTTGAGCAGGCCGAAGTTCAGCGACTGGTTGAACCCCTGGGCCAGGGTCGGGGCGAAGGCCACGCCCTTGAGCAGCAGGCCGCGCAGTTGGCTCAGCGCCGCGTCCTCCCGAACGCCCTTGAGCAGCACCGTGCCGCGCATGTCGTAGGTGTTGCCGTAGATGGCCACGGTCGTGGTTCCATCGGTCTCCTGCTTGCTCTCGGAGATCACGCGGGGCGTGCGAGACAGGCCTGCCAGCACGCCGCCCCAGTCGCCTGGCAGGAACTGCAGCTTGCCGACTTCGCATTGCGACAGCGCGCGCATCTGGTCCTCTGTGCCCTCCACCGTGATGCGGATCTCGGCGTTCGGGAAGATCGGCAGGCCGGTGATCAGGATCCGGTCGCGCTCGATGCGCTGGCCGAACCCATAGTCCCAATACCCCAGGGCCGGCGCCTTGATGGTGTCGGTACGCTCCACCTGCAGAACGCCGCCGCTGCTCTCGGGCTTGTCGAAGACCTTCACGCGCCACCGCGCGCCGCGCAGGCCGTACAGCGCTATCGCGTTGGCATAGCGCATCCCCAGCCGGTACTCAAGGTTTTCCGTGGTGCTGGTCAGCGCGATGGACTGGTACACCCGCAAGCCGTTGGACTTGATGTTGGGCCCGAACGGCAGGTGCCGGCGGGTGGGCCGCATGTCCTGCCACACCGTGGGCGCTTCTTCGGGCGGCACCGTGCTGGATGCAATGTCGGCTGCCGCCTTGAACACCCGGTGCAGGCCGGAACGGATGCGCTCCTGCCCCTTGGTGATGGCAGCCCCGCTGACCCACTCGGTTTCACCCGGGGCGGGCTCGGCGATGGAGCCCGCCAGGAACGTGGCATTCGTCATCGGAATGCGCTCGATGTAGTACATGGTCCCTCCTCAGGTTTCAGTGGCGAACACGGAAGGCGCCATGGCCAGCGCGCTGCCGCGCTTCGCACCTTCCAGGACGCTCGCGGTGGTGCCGGCGTAGCCGTTGCCCTTGTCCACGGCGAACTCGACAGCGCTTACGCGCGCGATCAG
Organism: Acidovorax sp.; assembly: GCF_034519795.1. Taxonomy (GTDB): domain Bacteria; phylum Pseudomonadota; class Gammaproteobacteria; order Burkholderiales; family Burkholderiaceae_C; genus Acidovorax. Next base: position 177,913 of record NZ_JAXHOB010000009.1, on the reverse strand, counting down.
CTCGGACACCAGGCCCTCAAGCCGGCCGCCACCCATCAGCTCGCCAGTGGGGAAGGGGTTGTGCTTGGCAGGGATCACAGCTTCGCCCTCCTGCAGCAGGGCCCACCCGGTGCGCGGCACGTAGTCGGTGCCTTCATGGAAGATGGGGAGGCCCAACGCCTTGGCCTCTTTCTCAAGCGTGCCCGGTGGCATGCCGAACATGTCGTTGAGCTGCGGCATGGTGAAGCCCTTGCCCTCCAGCGCGTCATAGATGGCGGTGGAGGTGCCTACGCCCGGATTGGCCGCAATCGCCGCAGCTGCTGCCGCGGCCATGTCTGAGGCGTCGAACAGCACGCCAGTGCTCGTTTTTCCGGTGCCGCTTGCCTTGTCGAAGTAGGCGCCGTTCTTGCCGATCGTGCCCTGCGCGGCCGTGTTGGCACGGGTCTGCGCTTCCTTGTTGTATGCACCGATCAATGCGGCCAGCGCGCCGGGGAGATCCTTCACGCCGGTATGGACGCCGCGCATCTCGTTGATCATGTCCCGCCCTTGGGCGAGGTCGTCGTCCAGCTTCTTGAGCTGCGCCTCCTCAATGGTGAGCTGGTCCCCGCCCACCTCCTCCAGGTCCTGCAGCTGGTTGGCCACCACAAGACGCTCATAGTCGGCATCGGCTTTGCTGCCCGTGGTCTGGGCAAAGTCGCGGTTGATCGCCTCGATTGCCTGTGCCAGCTCCTTGGCATCCGGGAGCCCTCCGCCGGCCTGGGCCGTGGCCACGGCTTGCTCGATGAAGGCGCGAGCCTCGCGGCCTTGGAACTTCGCCACATCGTCCACCTCGCCGAACAGGGCGCGTGCTCCCTGCTGCGCGGCTTCGAACACCGCGCGCACATCCTCGATGGTCTTCTGCTGCCGCTCGCGCTCCTTGTTGGCAGCGGCTTCGTAGGCTGCCCACGCCGCATCTGTCGCGGTGGTGTCGTTCGCGATGGCTTCGGTCGCTCGATCTCGCAGCCGGTCCAGGGCGTCCAGTTGGGCCTGCGCCGCGTCCTTGATGCCCTGGATGTACTTCTCGGTTGCGCGGTTGGCGTCGTACAGGGTCTCGATCTCTTTCAGCCGGGTCGCGTCGAGCTTTTGGCCCTTCTCGTCCACAAAGCTGTCCAGGTACTGCTGGCGCTCCAGGGCTTCGGCCTCCTTTTCCTTGCCCTCGGCGCGGAGTTTTTCGACCGCCAGGCTGTCGCGTTCGCCGGTGAGCGACTTGATCGCGCTCTCGTACATCTGGGTCAACTCGTCCACTGCCGTGGTCAGGTTTTGGACCACTGGGGTCTGGGCCTCGACGCTCGCCCACGCTGGTGCCAGGAAGTTGGCCAGGTCCATTGCGTCGCGGATTTGGTCGCCCGATGCTCCGCTCTCGGTGAGGCCGGTTACAAACGCTCTGATGCCGTCCTGCCCCAGTTGCTCCAGGGTTTCGGCCGTCACGTTGTCGAGGCCCAGCCGGTTCGCCTGGCGCGCTCCGCTGCGCAACAGGGCCTGGCGGCGCTCCTCATCCGAGTAGTAGTTCTGCATGTAGGCAGAAGTCGTCGAGCTGAATTTCTCCAGCCCACCGAAGGCCTCGATGAAGTCGTCCGCGAAGTCTGCGAGTGCCAGCGATCCCTGGTGGATGCCGAAGCCCAGGGCGTCCGAGGCTTCGTTCAGCGTGTTGAAGCTGGTGGACAGCCGTTCCAGCGTCTGGATGGCCGTCTCGCCGGCCTTGGCGTACACGCTCGCCTGGTACTCCATGCGCGTGCTGGTGGTGGTCTCGGTGGTGTAGGCGACGTTGTGCGGGTCGGTGGTGTCGGACCAGGTGTTGACGATGGTCTCGGTCACCTCTTTCCAGCTGCCCAGCAGCTGCTCGGCCATCTCGGTGCCGGCCTTGCCGAACGTCTCGGCGATCTTGGCTTGGATCTCTTCGGGCTTGAGGCCCATGAGGTTCAGGTCTTGCGCGCCGAGTTCGTAGGCGAAATTCTCCACGCTGTCGCCAGCGAGGCCCAGCGAATTCGCCATGTCCACCACGTTGCTGCGGTAGGCCTTGTAGCCCTTCTGTACCTCGCGGTTGAACACCTCCGTCTGCGTGGCGAGGCCCTTGGTGGACTCTTCCAGGCTGGTCACGGTGGCCTGCAGCGAAACGGCGTAGTTGGTCTCACCACGGCCGGCATCGCGCTCGACCTGCAGACGGCGCTGCTGTTCCTTGAGCACTTCGAGCGGATTCCCCGTGGAGAAACTCGACCCGTCCAGCAGGGTGCCCCCCTCGCGCCATTCTTCCCACGGGGTGAGGCTGTTCGCACCGCCAAGCACGCCGGCAAAGCCGGAGCCGACGATGGACTCCGAGCGCATGCCGCCCAGGATGTTGATCACGGCGAGGGCGATCAGCGCGGCGACGCCACCGGCCGCCAATGAGCCCGCACCAGCGCCTGCGCCTGCCGCACCACCCCCGCCAAGCGTGGTGCCAGCCGTAGATGTGGCCACCCCCGACACCGTGCCATTCGTGACGATGCCGGCCAGCGGGTGCGACAGGTACGCAGCGGCAGCACTGTTGCCAATGCCCATGTAGGCGCTGGCGGCGCCATAGGCGTTGTAGAGCATGCCCGAGCCCTGGGAAAACTGGTAGGCGCTGGAGCCAAGGCTTGCGAGGTTGCTCAGCCCGCCGCCACCGCCGCCACCCGCCACGCCACCCCCGCCGCCAATCCCCAGCAGCTGCAGCGCTCCGCCCGTGACCTGGTTCATCACCCCATCAATGAGCATCCGCAGCGGCTTGCGCAGCAGTGCCTCTTGCAGCACCTCTCGCATCTTTTCGCCGCCGGCTTTGCTGCCGTCGAAGATCGCGGTTTCGATGGCGTCGCCGAGGCCGCGCTGGGTGTCTTCGATGTAGCGCTTGAAATCCTCCTGTGCCTTGCGCGTGGTGTCCCGCGCCTTGTCGTTGCGGTCGACGCGGTTGATCCCGTCCGCCTCACGGTTCAGGGCGTCGATCTCGGCCTTGCGGCGCAGGTAGTCCTCGGACCCTTCATAGGCCCCGGTCGGGCCGTCCAGCTTCTCCTGCAGGCGGGCGGCGCGCACGCGCAGCAGGGCCTCGGCCAGGCTGATGTTCGTAGCGGCGGCCAGGCCGGCGGCATCGTCCTCCAGGTCCAGCGCGGCGACTCGTTCCTCGATGCCCTTCACCACCTCGCTGGCCATGTCGCGCTGCTGCTGCAGGAATTTTTCGCCCGCGTCGTAGTCCGCGTTGCGGGCGTCGGCGGCGTCCTGGCGCTCCTTCGTCAGCTGCTTGAGGGCTTCGGCCTCTTTCTTCGCGCTCTCCACCATGAAGGGCTGCTTGGCGAGCAGCTGCCCTACCTTGACGTCCATCTCCTCGGCGCCGATGGCCCCTTCCTTGAAGGCCTTTTGCAGGGTGTCCCATTCCTTGAAGAAGGAACCCGACAGACCCGACAGTTCGGCGAGCAACTTCTGGCGCTCTTCCAGTTCGCGCTTGCGCTCGTCGGCCGCCTTCTTTGCGGCGGCTGACTCAGCTGCGGTTTCGGCTGCGGACTTGGGCGGCTTGATGGACTCCTTGGGCTGCTCGGGCGGCACGTACTCCACCGGCGGGTTCATCAGATTGATGACGGCGATGGCTGCCGCGTCCGCTGCCTTCTTGGTGTCCTCGATCTGCTTTTTCAGGGTCTCCAGGCGACGCTGCGCCCGGTCGTTACCTGGGTCTCGGTCGGCGGCCATCTGCACGCCAACCAGCTTGTTCTGCAGCTCCTGCAGCTTCTGCGCCTCGGCTGCTGCCTTGTCCGATGCTTTGCCCGCCACAACGTCCTGCGTCGATACCTGCGGCTGGCCGTAGAACTCGCGCACGTTGTTCCAGTAGCGCTGCGATGCGATTTCCCAGAAGCCCAAACCTGCGGCGCGACCTTCACGAAAAGCCTTGGCAGTGGCGTTGATGCCCTCGATCAGCGGACCGGTGAGCGCGCGCGCGGCGTCGCCCGCGTTGGCCTGCATCGCGAACAGTTCCTTGTTGAATTTTTCCGCTTCTTCGGCTTGCTTCGTGGTGACCTTGGCCACCAATTCGCCCTTCTCTGCCAGGTCGGTCAGAAACGGGGCGGCATCCTTCACGCTCTTGCCGAACAGGTCCTGGATCAGGCGGGCCTTGTTGGCGTCGTCGGCGTAGCCGGACAGGGCCACGGCTGTGACGCGCAGCGCCTCTGCCGGGTCCAGCTTCTTCAGCGCCTCGGCCTCCAGGCCGATGGCCTTTAGCGCGTTGGCAATGTCCGACTTCGGCGTGGCCTTCGACAGCACGTCGTTGAACTTGACTAGGATGCTGCCCACGGTCTCGAACGATGCGCCCGTGCGCTTGCCCACGTCTTCCAGGGCGCTGATGTTCTCGATGGTGGAACCGGTGGCGTCCTTGATGTCGTTCAGGGCATCGACACCATCGTTCACGCTCTTGATGAAGCCCAGGATGGCGCCCGCGGTGATGCTGCCCGCCATCGCCGCCAGGTGGCCGCGCGCAAAGCTGGCGGCTGTGCCGAGCGAGTTGGTGCTCTTGGCCAGCCCATCGGCGGAGCGTGAAGCGGAGTCGGATTTGGCCTTGGCTGCGTCCAGCTGGTCCAGCAGGGGCTTGAGCTTGGCTAGGTTGGCGCCGCGCATGCGCGCCAGGCTTTCCTGGTACTGGCGCGCGCTCTGGCCCGTAGCCTCGAACTTGGCGATCTGGCGTTGGAGGTTGGCCTCCATGTTGCGCGTGGCCTGCTCGATCTCCTTGGCCGAGCGCTCGGCACCCTTGCCCACTTTGCCCAGGCTATCGCCGCCTTCTTTGCCCACGTCTTCGGCGGTCTTGCCCAGGCTCTTGATGGAGCGCTTGCCCCGCTCCACGCCGGCCTCGATCCCCGAGGGGTCGGCCACAAACTTGAGCTCTTGCGTCAGGTCATCAGACATAGCGCCCCTGAAATGCAAAAGGCCCACGGGGTGAGCCGTGAGCCTTGGAAATGAAAAAACCCGCCGAGGCGGGTTAGGTGCTTGCTACGTGGAGCCGTTTACGACTTGGAGGGCTTGGGCTCGAACTCCCGGATGGTGAGCAGGGCCGATTCCTCCATCACCTGCAGGTCGTCGTGCAGGTCCTGCCAAGCCTTGTCGTCCAGGCCCAGCTTGTCCATCATGGTGAACATCACGCCCCACTGCAGGCCCACGCGGGTGCCGGACATGCCGGCGTGCTCCCACTTCGTGTAGCCCACCCGCTGCATGAGCATCACGGCCTGCTCGTTGTCGGGCCAGAGTTCGAGGTCTTCGGTCTCGTAGTCCGACAGCTCCCACTCTTCCGCCCTGGCCTCGGCCTCGGTGATGGGCGGCTCGTACAGGGCCCGAGCCGCCGCCGTCAGTTTCCCACGCGGCCGTGGTAGATCGCGCGGTCGTAGGCGTTCAGCGCGGCGCCCAGGAAGCCCGAGAACTGGTCTTCCATCTCCACCAGGCTGTCTGCCGTGAACTCGTCTTCCAGGTCCCAGCCGGTGGCGAACTTGAGGATCAGCGCTGCATCGTCGGCCAAGTTCTTGCGCACGCCGGCTTCCATCCCCTTTTCATTGATCCGGGCCATCGCCTGGTCGATGAAATCGTACGGGCTAGATGGCGCTGGAGTCGGGGCCGGGACAGGCTCTGCCGGCGCGGCAGTATCGAGCAGGTCAGCATCTGCCGCCGGCTGGTCCTCCTTGCCAACCACAGGGGCGACCACGGGCGCAGGTGCTGGCGCCGGGGTTTCGGCCTTCACAGCCTGCAGGGCTGCGCGCTGCACATCGTCACGCAGCTTCGACCAATGGGTTTTGCGCAGCGCCTTGCACTGCAGATCCACCTGCACGGGCGTGCCGTCCAGTCGCTTGAACTCCACCGGCATGGTGAACGATGGCACCTGGCCTTCGGCAAGGCGCTTGATGCGGGTGACGGGTACAGCTTTGACTTTTTCGGCCATGGTGATGACTTTCTTCGCAAGGGTGGAAAAGGCCCGTGCGCACCCACGCCGTCCCCTTGCGAAGGAACGAACGTGGATGCGTCGGTGCAGGTTGTGGGCCGCGAGGCCCGGGGATCAGGCGCCGTAGCGCGTGCTGATGTTTTGGGCGTTGAACGTGCCCTTGACGGTCACGGCCGAGCCTTCGGTCAGGGTCTCTTCTTCGTTGAAGGAAACCTTGGCCGGCACGAGCGACACAGCACCGGACTTGGCGCGGCGGCGCACCACCGTGAAGGCGTCGGTGTCGCTCAGAGTCTTGAGCGCGTCGTAGGCCGGCGTGTCGATCATGTCGGCGTCCATTTCGAAAGTGCGCTGCACAGCCGTGAAGCCGTCGTTCAGCACAATTTCCACGTCGGACTCGATGAACTTCACGTTCACCGTCTTCGCGTCGCCACCGCTGGAGCTGTGGTTCATGGTGCGGTCCAGGTCCACCCAGGTGGTGACCTTTTGCACCGAGCCCGCGCCGCCGCCTGGGCTGAACAGTTCGACGTTGCTCGTGTTGGCCTTGGCCAGCACAAAGGCATCGGTGGTGACGCTCTTCACCTTGAAGGCGCGCGCGTTGAGGCGGCCCCAGCCGCTGAAGATCAGCACGATGTCGCCGACGCCGTAGCCATGCGCCAAGACGCTGACAGTGGCCTCTGCGGCGTTGGTGATACCCGTAACCGTTTTGGCGGCTGCGAGGACGGTGGCAACCGAGTGAATGGTGCCGGTAGGAGTGCGAGCCATGGTGGCCTTTCGTAGAAAAATGCCCCGGTGAGGGGGCGGATTTCTGCGAGGCGCATGGCGTCGAGGCCCGAAGGCGAGGACTGCCGCGAGGCAGGGTGAGGAGAAGGGTTCAGGTCTGCTTTTGCAGCCACTGCTCCCAGGCTGTGATCGCGCCCTTTGCAAGGCGGATCAGCGCTTCATGGAGGGCTTTCGTTGCTGGTTTCATCGTGGTGCCCAGATTGAAAAGTCTTGTCGCGAGCCGCGCAGGCCCGTGTCGGGGTCGTAGGTGCTGGTGCGCCCGCCAAGCGGCTCGGCCTGCCAGCCGGCCTGTGCCAGGATGGCCACCTCTGCTGCCTTGGCCAGGTCGGTGGCTTCGTCGCGCGTGGCGGCCCAGCAGGCGACCTGCACGCGGCAGCTTTCGTTTTCGGGCAGCGTGCCCTCGGTCCACATGAGCCCCTGCCCGCCGACCTGCTGGTGGACGATGTAGGGGGCCGGGGTGTTCTCTGGCACCTGGTCGGGGTACGCGGCATCGCCGGCCACCAGGGGCGCCAGCGTCAGGAACAGCAGTGCGTCGATGGTCATTTGCTGCCGCTCGCTTTCTTGACCAGCCTGGCCCACGTGGACTTCGCCGCCTTCACGGCCCGCCCGCTCGCGGCATCGTAGGCAGGGCGCAGGTAGGGTTGTGCGGCGGCGCGGCTGGTGCCGTTCTCCACCATGTCGGCATAGGGCGCCTTCTGGCGGTTCACCGCGATGGAATAGACCGCCCTGCCATTGCCAGACAGCCGCTTGTTGAAATACTGGTACACCGCGGCCTTCAGGTTGCCCCGGGTGAACAGGTAGGCCTTGGCCTTCTTGTCGCCCTTGGCGGCACGCGCGGCGGCCTTGCCGTAGAAGTAGTGCTCGGCTTCCGTGCCGACGGGGGCGCGCCGCTCCACCTCGTCGTGTAGGACCTGGGCGCCGGCCTGGGCCGCCGGCCGCGCTGCCTCCACGGCGCCCACCTTGATGGTGTCCATCCTGGCGAACAGCTTCGTGAAGTCGGCCGATCCGCTGATCACTTTGTCACCTCGCAAACCAGGTCCACAAAGGTGCGGTCGGCGCCAGGCAGCGCCGCCTTGATCTTGTAGACCGTGCCGGCGAACTGCACTCGCATGCTGGCGTCCACGTCGGTGCGCCGACGGATCCGCATTGAGGCTTGCACGGTGCTGGTCTCGGCGCCGGCCTTGATGGCGGCCGTGCCAGACAGGTGCCGCACGTCGGCCCACAGGGTCACGAAGGGCGCCCAGTCGCCCGGCACTGGCTGGCCCGAGGGCGAGCGGGTTGGGCCGCGGTGCTCGATCACGATGCGGTCGGTGAGGTCTCCTGCGCGCATGTCACACCCCCAGGCCCACGCGGTAGGGCTGCAGCAGCACCCGCGATCCCATTGGCAGATTGCTGGCGATGGTGCCGGTCACCACGTCCTCGCGGTTGGCGAACAGGTGGCCCACCAGCAGCAGGATTGCGGCCTTGATCGCGGCGTTCACCAGCACGGGCTCGGTCGGCGGCACCTCGGCGGCGGCGTCCAGTTCGTCCTGGGTGGCGTAGACGTTCCGGTTCAGAAACTCCACCACCGAGGCCTGGGCCGCTTCAAGGTACAGCGTGATCAGCGCATCCTCGGCCGAGTCATCCACCCGCAGGTGCAGCTTGGCCGTGGGCAGGTCCACCAGCGTGGGCATCAAGCGGCCCCGTCCAGCAGCGCGGCGAGGTCGGCTTTCTTCGTGACGCCCTCGGGCACGGCGATGCTCTTGGAGGCCAGGGCCTCCTTGAGCTCGGCGACGTTCAGGCCGTCAGAGGGCTTGCCAGCGGGCCCGGGCTCGGCGGCCTGCAGCTCGTGGGTCTTGAATTGGCCGTGTACCGCGCAGCGCACGGTATCCACCAAGTGCGTGGCCATCTCCTGGCCGACGCGCATCTGGTCGCCAGGGGCGAAGGAGCCGAACGCGGAGTTCGAGCCGAAGGTGGTGAAGGTGATCCATTCCATGATGATCTCCAGGAGTTGGGGGAACAGGAGCGGGCCAGGGCGCGCAGCCCCGGCCCAGGCTCATCAGGACGCGGGGGGCGTCAGGTCACCACCGCGCGCGGCGGCCGGGATCTCGGTGGCCAGCGCCAGGCGGCGCTCGGCGCGAACCGTGATCAGGTTCTTCGTGAAGTTGTCGCCGTCGGACTCGGACAGTTCCACCACGGCACCCTGGCGGGTGTAGAGGGTGTAGGCCTGCGAGAAGTTGGCGATCAGGAACGTGTCTGCGGCCACGCCCACCGACTGCACCACCGGCACGCCGAACAGGCGGGTCACGCCGTTGGCATCCACCGACACGCGCACGGTGTTGCTCGTGGTGGTGAACAGCTCGATTTCGATCTGGGCCCAGTCGGCAGGGCTCAGCAGGATGGCGTCCGCAGGGTAGCCGGCGGTCCACAGGTCGGCCAGGACCTTGCGGATCAGGACCAGCTTGGGCAACGTGCTGCCCAGGGCGCCGGACAGGTAGCCGTGCAGCGTGTAGTTGCCGGTCTTCATCATCCCGGAGATCAGCGCACCGGTGCCCAGGCCGCTGACCAGCTGCGTTTCCACCTTGCGGTTCACGCCGTAGATCATGCGGTTGTTCACGTAGGCGGCCAGGGCGGCGTTGTCGTCGGCCAGCTGGCGCGAGATCTTGATCCAGTGCGCCACGGTGGAGACCGCTTGCGTGATCAGCGAGAAGGTGATGCCAGACTCGGGCTTCGATGCACCTTCTGCCGTTTCGGCCGCCGCATTGGTGAAGGTGTCCTCCCGCGTGTACTCGATGGAGTTACTGGTGGTGGGCACCGAACCCAACAGGGTTTCGATGGTCAGGATCTGCGATGCGCCGGGGATGATGCCGGGGCGGCGGTCTGGTGCCACAGTGGCGTCGCTGCCGGTGAGGGTGTTCTTCACCTCGATGCGGGCCTTCTGCGTGCGGCCCTCGCGGAAGGCAGCGTAAGAGTCGGCCTTGACCACCTGCGCGCCCCAGGTCGCATCCAGCTTTTGCTCCTGGCTGGGGGCGGTGCCCTTCTGTTCCATCTGCAGCAAACGGTCGGCCAGCGCCTTCTGCTCGATGCCGATGTTTTCCAGGGCGGTCTTGGTGTCGTCGGACACCTTGCCCATGGTCTTCGCCTGGCCGTCGGCCTTCTCGGCGATGTCCTTGAGCTTGGCTTCCACGCCGTCCAGCGCCTTCATGATCGAAGTGCCGTCCAGCTCGCCGAGCATGGCCAGGCCGCCCAGGCCCAGGGCCAGGTGCGGGTAGCTCGCCACGAGGGCGGGGATGTCGACGCCGGCCGCCTGGGCGCCGAAGCCGACAGCAGCCACGGCCATCAGGGCCAGGGCGCGGAGGGAGAAAATGGATTTCTTCATGAGAGTCTTTCTGAAATGAAAAAGCCGCCTCAAGGGCGGCGATGGTTGCGGGTTGGGTGGTGGCTATGCAGCTGCCATGCGCTGGAGTCGTTCCAGGATCAGGCGCTCGGTTTTGGCTTCTTCGCTCTCCGAGGCATCCCGCCCCGTAAAGATCGCTTTCGCCCGGGAGACGGTTGCCATCGCCTCCCACTTGCCCAGCCCCGCATCCCGCAGCAGCCGTTCAATGTCGCGCTCTGTCTTGCACTCGGGCAGCAGAGCTTCAAAGTCCATGGATTTCACTGTCGACGTGTCGATGCGCGCCATGCCGTCGGCAGGGAACACCACCGGGGAAACCTCGATTAGGCGGGACCATTTGCGGATGGTGCGGCCAGTCTTGGTCTCGTCGTAGTCGCCGCGCTTGAGCATGCCCCCGATGGACAGGCCATCCAGGGTGCCGTGCTTCATGGCCGCGTGCACGTCATTGGCCAGGCCCAGGCCCTTGGTGAGCTCGCCCTCCACGAACAGGCCCCGGTCGTCCTCGCGCGCCACGTTCCATTTGCCGATGGGCATGTCCCACTTGTGGTTCCAGAACATCTTCGGCTGCGCCTGGCCGAGCGTTTCCAGGAACGCGCCGCGCAGGATGGTGTCGCCCGCGGCGTCCACGCCGTTGAAGACCGATGCATACCCGGAAAACTTCCCGGTGTCGCCGTCCATCTTCAGAGACACCTCACTGAGCGATAGCGTTTTCTGAATCAGCATTGCTGCCTCCTTTCGGTTGAACCTTGCCCAGCATGCTGATGGGCAGCAGGTTGGCTTGCACCGTGATCACGTCGCCGCCATCCACGGGCGGCTCGTTCTCCAACTGGCGCATTTCGTTGCGGGTGGCCAGGCCGTTCTGCACCTTCTTTGCGGCGATCTCGGCGCGGTCCTTGGCGTTGCCCCGCAGCAGAGCGTCCAGGCTGAACTCGGCCTTCATGGTGGCGCGCTGGCGGGGGGTCATGACGCGCTTGTGCACCGCCTGCTCGATGCTCACGAGGATGGGCCGAATGCTGAACTTGTGCCAGCCGTCGATGATCTGCTCGATGCCCGAGCCCCATGCGGTGACGTTCGAGTGGTAGACCAGCACAGGCGGCACATCCAGCCAGCGGCAGAACTGCTCAACGCCAAACTGCCGCGTCTCCAAAAGCTGCTGGTCCTCGGGACTGAGCCCCAGCTGCTGGTACTTCATGTTCGCTTCCAGCACGGCCAGGCGCGATGTGCTCCCGGTGGCCAGCTCGCTGTAGTTCGAACGCAGGGACTCGCGCTGAGCGGGCTTCAGGGCCGCGTCGATCATCAGCACGCCCGTGGGCTTTCCGCCATTGCCGAACACCTTGGCGGCCGACTGCTGGGCCTTGGTCTGCTCGTCGGTGGTGGGCCGCATGAACTCCAGCTTGGACAGGCCCACCGTGCCGTTCCCCAGGTTCTTCAGGTGCAGCACGTTCTCCTCGGCCAGAAACGCAATGCTGCCGTCGATGAAGTAGCGGTACACCATGCTGCCGTCATCCAGCACGATGGGGGTTACCAGGTCGGCCGACATGGGCCACATCGCCACCGCCTCGCCGTCCAGCGCCCGGTCAATCCGGGCGTATGCGTTGCCCCGTAGGTCGTGGTTCAGCATCATCGCGCGCCAGAACTCAAAGGGCGTCATGCGCGAATTGGGGCTGTCGTGCAGGATGCCGTACAGGCGCGACGTGCGCGCCAGCACCTTCTCGCCGTTGCGCTGCTCGTACACAAAAAACGGCAGGCTGGCCACCGTGGTGGCGCGGCGGTCCAGGCAAGCCCAGACGCCATCCAGCTGCAGGGCTGCGTCTGGGCCCTGGTTCAGCATGCCGTCGATGACCGGGGTGTTCGGCATCGGGTACTGCTCGCCGCGGTGCTCAGTGAGCGCACCGCCGCGGCCGAACCAGCGACCAACAGATTGGAGGATTGTGGCCATCAGGCAACCATTGGGTTGGCGAGGATGTCGTCCAGGCTGGGCGCGACACCTTCGGGGTTGAGGGATAGCAGGGTCACGGCGTTGAACGTGCTCATCAGCGGGTCAATCTTTGCCGTGCCGGATGCCTGCTTGGTCACGATCACTGCGTTCTTCGTGCGCTCCACCCGGGCATTGCCCACGCACCAGGCCATGAGCGGCTGGGCGCCGTGCAACATCACGCCCTCTGCCAGCTTGCGCTCGGTCGTGAGGATTGCCCCATGCAGCTTGTAACCCTGGGGCACGCCCACGATCTTCTCGCGCGGGATGTCCTCCTGCGCCAGCGCGTCCAGCACGCCGCCCAGGCCCAGAGGGTCACAGCCCACCTGGTCCAGCAGGCCCGAGGCCTCGCAGCGCGCAACCAGCTTTGCGAGCTGCGCGGTGTCTTCGCCGACGTTGTTCACCAGCACCAGGTGGCCCTCCTTTGCAAAGTCCTGCAGCCGGGGGGCAATCTCTTTGCGGCGATCCAGCACGGACGGGTGGGCCCATGCCCGGGTCCACAGCAGCCAGCGCTGCACTTCCGCCAGGTGCGCCGGCACCACCTCTTGCGTCTCGGGGTCGGTGTACTCCAGCACCCATACCTCTTCCACCTCGCGCCGCCGGCCGAGCACCGACATGCCCAGCAGGTCGTCCATGCCGCCGCCGTCGATGCCCACCTCGATGACCTCGCACTCGTTCAGCAGCTGCTGCAGCGTGAGGCCGGGGCGAGCGCCCTGCTGCTCCCAGAAGTCGGCGCCCGGCCAGCGGTCATCGCGCAGGTTCAGGCCGATCTCCACGTTCAGGTGCTTGGCCAGGAACTCGCGGAACTGCTGCTCGCCCAGCTCCTGCGCCTGGTTGTGCAGCTGGGTGATCCGCTCGATGTCCACCGACGTGCCCCAGTTGGGGTTCGTCACGTAGGCGTTCTCCAGCTTCTTGTGCAGGCCAGCCTTCAGCATCCAGGCCGGGAACTCGTAGATCACCGGTAGGAACTTGCGGTCGACAATTGCGCCATCGCGCACCTTGCGCGCGTAGTTCAGCTTGTCCTTGAACACCCCGGCCGGCGGCTGCTCGCTCTGCGTGGTCGCCCAGATCACGAACCCCTCGGGCCGCGAAGCCAGGCCGCCCGTGGCTTCCAGCAGCATGTTGTTGGCCTTGGCCTTCTTGCCGAACTCGTGCACCTCGTCCACGAAAACGAAGCTGGCCTTCTTGCCGCTCACGGTGTCGCTGTCGGCGGCTACCACCTTGAGGGTGGCCAGGGTCTCCCGGTGCGTGATCAGCCGCTGGTACTCCTGCACCTTCAGCAGGGCCTGCAGCTCGCGGTCCGCGTTGATCATGTCGCGGATGGGCTTGAAGCTGTTCTCCGCGATCTCCTTCGTGGGCGAGAGGATCAGCAGCTCAGCCGACTTGCGCCAGTTGAGAATCAGCGCCGTGAGCATCACGCCCGCGGCAATGCTCGACTTCCCGTTCTTCTTGCTGACCATGAGAAAGAACTCATTGATCAGCTGCCGTCCTGTCTCCGGGTGGCGCGCTCCGAAGATCGCGCGCACCCAGGCTTCCAGCCACTCCAGGCAGATGTCGCCCAGGGTCGGCTCGCCGTCCGCATCCACCAGCACCAGGCCGCTGAAGATCTCCCAGGCCTCGTCGGCCATGTCCGGGTACAGCGGCGCGAAAGCGATCAGCGGCTCGCGTTCAACAATGCGGCGCTCCCAGTCCAGGCAGGCCGTCGACCATTCGACCATCAGGGCACCCGCTTACCGCCCGCTGCGGCGAGCTGCGGCCCCCGGCGCGTGGCGTATTTGCTGGAGCCGGCGGCGGCCTTGGCCGCATCTGCCGCCTCGGCCTTCTTGCTGACCTCGCCTTTCTTGGGGTGGACGTAGGGGGCGGCAATGGTGGCGGCCGTCATGCGGCGGGCCTTGTCCTCCTCCGGGTTGCGCATCACCTGCAGCAGGTAGTCCAGGGGCATGAGGCTGCTCAGGTCCTCGGGCGGCGCGGGCGCAGCTGGCGGCTCCATGCCGAACGGCCAGCCCTCGGGCGCGGCATCGGTCTTGTAGCCTTGGGCGTCCACCACGGGGCCGGCTGCAGGGGTTGCTGGGGCGGGCTTCCGCTTCCGGCCAGCACCGGGTCGGGCTCCACCACGAGGCATTTTTCAATCCTTTGATTCTTTGATTTCGCCCCTGGGGTTTTCAAACAGGGGCTTTTCGGCGCGCGTGGGATACGGCTGGGTTTCCTGGCTTCCGGCCGCCCGGACTTTTGACCCGCCCTACCCTGCCTGGCTTGCCACTGCATCGGGGCACGAGCCATCAGCCCCGTGGAGCCCCGTTCACCGGCTCAGCCTGCCCGCCCTCAGTCCAGCCTCTCGGGCCGTCTTCTTGGCGTGGCATCGATCAGGGCCCGAGCAAAGCAGCTGCAGGTTGTTCATGGCCATGGGGTCGCCCCCTTGCTCCAGCGGCACGATGTGGTCGACGTCGTGGTCATCCCGCACCAGGCCGCAGTTCGCACAGGTGAAGCAGTCTCGCACCTGCACTGCTGCTTTCCTGGCCATCCAGGCAGAGCCCCGCACCCGCTCCGATGCGCCGGCCTTCGTGTGCAGCACCCGGACAGGAGCAGCGTTCAGGGTGGCCAGCCGGGGCCCGATGGTCTTCAGGCGGCCCATGGCTGTCCTTCGTGTTCTGGCGTCATCGGACCTACGGGGCTTGGTCTGGCCCTGCTGACGCCTGCCGTTCGCTTCCAGCACCGAGCTTCCGGTGGAAAACCGCCTCGCCTTGCGGCGGCCGACGCTGGCTGTCGGCGCTTCTGGTCGGGGAATGGTTGCGATGGGCCGATTCGAACGGCCGACCAGCGGGGTATGAACCCGACGCTCTACCAGCTGAGCTACATCGCGGAAACGAAACGCCCTCCCAGCTTTACGATGGAGTTCTCACACAACCATCGCCAGGAGGGCGGAAATGACACCACAAGAACGGAAAGAGTTTGACGATCTGCGCCAAGCTGTCGTCAGCCTTATTTCGACAGTTGATGCGCTGAGCCGTGACTTGAAAGCCAAAGAGGAGAACCTGTCAGCAAAACAGAAGGCGCTGGACGCGAATATGGCGCAGCTAAATACCCTGACTTATCAGGCAAGCGCCTTCAGCATGGTGCTGATCGGTCTGCAAAACGCATTCAACAGCAGCAACCCTCAGAACCGCGCACTCTACGCGGCGACCCTAGCCCAAGCACGCCGCGACTTTCATGGGCGTCTGCTCTTCACAGCAGTCCCTGACGCAACGGTGGAAAAATTCGATGAAGCGCTGAAACGACTTGTTGACCCTGATTTGCACTCATTTCTGCAATAGCGGCCGCTTCTTCAGCGAGCCGGCAGGCGGCCTCTGCCGCCGCTTTTAGATGTTCGGCCCGTTGCGCGAGCGTCTGCAGGGGTGGGTTTTGCATGGGCACTCCTCGAAATGGGACACGCTACCAGGCTGATCTACATCGCGGAAATGGTTGCAGCGCTGGGATTCGAACCCAGGTAGGAGCGTGTATTGCCTGCGCGCGGCACACGTCCCTGTTGCTTGCATCAGGCTTTCGGCCTGCCTTGGCGCATCACCTTTAGGCCACTCGGGCACGCTGCGGAAACAGAAAAGCCCGCGAGGCGAACCTGGCGGGCGATGGTTACGGGAGCGGGACGAAGTCAGCCGTTCTTTTTTAGCAGCATGAGGTCGTAGCGTCGTTCGCCAGTCATGCTCTCTCGGTGGGGCTTCTGGATGGAGAATCCATCTCCACCCCCTTCGCGCACCCAGTCGCGAGCCACAGCATCGAACTGCTCTTCGGAAAGTGCCAACGTTTGTGGGTCAACGGAGAAAACTTCTCCGGGCTTTTTGCTATCAAGCAGTTGTTTAAAGTTTTGCATGCCTATGACTTTATCGATGCAGAAGCCACCTAGCAAATGCAATTAATTGCACTGTCAAACCCAGCGTCCCAATGAGGAAAAATAAGGGGTCTCAGGGGTCTGGCCGCTAGACTGATCCCCAAACTTCGAACAAAACCCGACTATGGCTGCAGCAAAGCAAGCGAGGGCGAAGCCTTCACCCAAACCAAAGAAGACACCGCAACAGCTTGCCCAATGGGCGGCCTACGAAGCACTCTGCGCTCAGCGAGAGGAAGAAGCAAAGGCTCGGAAAGAGGTGGCCGATGCCCAGGCAGCCAAAGCCAAAGTCGCCGACGACAAGCTCAAAGCTATCGAAAGCCTTCGACTGAACGCTTCAATGTTCCACGAGGCTGAGCAATTGCGGCAGCTTGCACAGGCAGTGTTCTCGCAGCTGGATCCAGGCGCCCCCGCCGAAGTGCTGGAGAAGGCAGTTCGGTGGCGGAGGGAAGTGCTTGGGCTAGCCGCAGGGATCGATCCGACCGCAGAAATACTTGCTAGCTTCGCCTCACCAAAACAACGGGATCTTTGAATGGAACTTCCTCGAATTGGCCCTGACCGCTACACGCTTCATATCCAACGCACAGGCGGCTCATTCGCTGCTTATGTTCTGAGAATTCATCAAGCCGAAAGCGACGATCTGCTCCCGCGCCTGGTTCCAAGATACACCCTTCACACACGCTTTCGGGATGAGCAGGAAGCCTACCGGGCCGGCACCGATATCGCGAGGAAACTCGCCACCGGAGAACTGAGCCCCGATTCGGAATCAATCTCTGAGAAGGTTGGCCACTACCGCATCAAGGCGTCAGCAGCCTTTCGCCTCGACCAGCACAAATGGGAGCCTCAGTTGCTTATCGAGAGCAGAAAGCCAGAGAACAAGGGCTCCGTGCAAGACGTGAGTGCAACGCCAAATGCGCTTCGCCTTAACCTGTTTCCTGAAGCGAGCACCGCCTCGAAATACGCCCTTGAGTACGGTCGTCGAATGGTTCAGAACGCAATCAGCGGCTTGAAGGTTTAACCAGGAACCTCACAACGACAAAACCCGCCGAGGCGGGTTCTTGAGGGCGAGCGAATCCATCGAGCTTTCCCGGTCCCTACTCTCCGCAGGGTGGTGCTTCGTCGGGCTCATGAGCCCCTGGACTGCCACCGATAGACGCCAATATTTCTGGCGTCTGCGCTGACGGTCGCAATGCTACCACATCCCGGCCTATTGCGACACGGGCACCTTCCCTGCGGCCTGCAGCTTCATCCTGTGCACCCCCTTCAGCGCTACGCGCGCGCCGCGCCGGGCGTGGTCCACCTGCTGCTCGATGTGGGCCGAGATCTCCCGGCCGTCCTCCCCGTGAGGGATCAGGCGCCGGCCGGTGCCGTGGCAAGCCTTGCATGGGGTCTTGCTCTGGTAGTTGGTGCCCGGCACAAGCTGCCACATGGTGCCCTGGCAGGCGGTGCAGTTCCGGTCGGCCCACCAGTCCAACACGTCCAGCAGCTTCTCGGCCGGCGGTGCAATGCCCTTAGCCACCACCCAGGGCAGCAGCCCGGCGTGAGGGTCCATCAAGGCGGGAAGACTCTTGAGGCGGCCCAGGATGCGGCGGCGCTCCACGGCCAAGTGCTGCTCGGCCAGGGCCCGGGCGCCGGGGATGTCCAGGCTCTCCACCGGGCGCCCGCCCTTGCGGCCCCTCTTGCCCATCATCACGCGGGGCATGCTCTCGGCCAGCTGCCGAATGTCGTCGGGTGTCATGCGCGGGGGCTTGGCGGTGCCGTCCCATTCGGTCATCAGCTGGTACACCAGCCGGCCCAGGGGCGCGGGCGCCTTGCCGGCGGCGATCAGCAGGTCCACGTCGCCGCGGCGCTCCAGGTTCACGGAAAGATCGCTGCTGCTGGCTGCGCTGGTCAGGCGTTCGTCAAAGGTGGGGATGTGGCTCGTGGTCATGAGGTCCTTGGGTCAAAGGGTTTGCCGGGCCCGGCGCTCGACTTCGGCCCGTTGGTCGCGGTGTGCCTGGCGGCGGTGGTCTCGGCGACGCTCACGCGCGGCACGGTGGCGGGCAAGCACAAAGGCCCCCGCGAGCAGCAGAAGGAGAAGGCAGAGGAAAGGCATCTCGGAAGGCTTTCAGGAAGGCTTCAGGGATGGGTCACGCGATGTCACGCTGTCGGAACGTGACGCAGCGTGACGGTGCGTGACCCTCGCAGGGGTGCAGATGGCGCACCCCTGCGACCGGTCAAGCCCCCTAGATTCGGGGGTCTTGTCAGGGAAAAACGGGGGAGTTTCACCAGCAAGGGCCCCGTTTTCAGGGGTCTTTGGAACCCCGTGGGTTTCGCCTGGGTTCGCGCTAGGTTGCCCAAGGGTTACCCGTGGGTTTTCCATAGGTTCGCCCTGGGTTTCCAGGGGTGCGGCATTTGCACCCCTGACGCCTTCAGGAAGCGCCTTCATCAGAGCGGCCAACAGCTCGTGGTTCGCCATCAGTTGGCACCTCCACCGAACAGGTCGCCGTCCTTCGGCTTCACGCTGGCGCGGGCGGCCTGCGGATTGGCGGCCTGGGCAGCAGGTGCTGGCTTCATGTTGCGCAGCCGCTCGACGTCCTGCTGGGCCGTGGTGGGCGGGTAGATGGACCGGCCGTCGTCCTCGTCGTCCTGCTTGTATTCCTCGCAGTACAGGTCCAGCAGGTCCGACAACGTCGCGGCCTGGCTCGCCTCGACTTCCAGATCCTCGTGCCCCTTGCTGTTCTGCGCCACGATGTTCTGGTACAGCATCTGTGCCATGTCGTTGGCCAGTGCAAGGGCTGAGCCCAGGCGGCGCAGGTCGCGCTCCAGCATCCTGACGCGCACCTGCAGGGCCTCGCGCGCCGCGGCCTCGTCGCCAGTCAGCTCGCGCACCATGCCCAGCTTCTGAGCGATGTACCGCACCTGGCTGGGGTGGATCTCGATGGCCGAGTGCTCGCCGTTGCCGGTGGACTGCCCGATCTCCAGCAGCCCGTTAGGTCTTCCAGTTTCGATCAGTAGGTCAGGCAGGTATTCGCCCGACCATGTGGCATGGGTTGAATTGACTGGTGGGACTGCGGTGGTTGTTCCGGTCATGGTGGTGGTCCTTGGTTGATCAGGTGCTGGCCTTTTTCAGGCCCTGGGATGGCAATCAGTACTTAGTACTTCAAAAAATGAAGTCTGGATGGGGTGTGCTGCTTTTATAGGCAACCCTCCTCAAACCGTTGCTGCATAAGGCTTTACAGACATTGGAGGGCCTTGAGCCGGCTTCATTTTTTGAAGTGGTTCGGCGGGCCACACTTCATTTTTTGAAGTGGTTTTTGGCTCGACCCCTTCAATTTCTGAAGTGGTTCCCTTCATTTTTTGAAGTAGGGTTTTTTTTCTTTCGAGGGCCAGCGCGGCGGCTTGCTCCTCGCCCTTTCGGATGGCCTCGCGGCCCAGCCCCAGGGTCGTGATCAGCTTCCATTCATTCGTGGCCTTGCAGGCGTCTATGTGCTTCGAGGGGTTCTCGTAGACGTCGTAGTCGGTGAAGCGGTAGAGGTTCACCTGGCGGTGCCCTTCCTTCGTGCTTCCACCACGTCGTGAGATGGCAAGGAGGCCTACAGAGCAAAGCTCGCGCAGGGCCTTGGCCAGGGTGGCCTCGCTCTTGATGCCGTACCTGCGCGCCACGGTGATGGGCAGGGACAGGTCGCCGTTATTCGTGCTGCCTTTTTGCAGCAGGAGGGCAAGATAGGCGTCGCGCCCCCCGCTGCTCAGGCATTGCCAAGCGTGCGATTCAAAGACCTCTCGGTAGAGCCGCATGTGCTGGCCCCGAGGGTCTTTCTTCGGTGGGTCGGCTCGTCTGCTCATGCAGCGCAGCCCCCCTGAATTGCGGGCCAGTAGCGGCCCATTCGCGCGTCGTTCATGTCCACCCCATGCACCACAAAGAAACCAGCGGCAGGCGGGTGGTGGAACCGCTTTTCGGGAGCTACCCTAGCCGTGGCATCAACTCATAGCCCCGAGGGGCTGCAGGCCTTCAGACGCAGGCCGGGCACTCCCCTGGCACTGCTTGGCGCACTGCTCCGGGCATGGCCGCACTAGGAGCCTCCGTGCGCATCTCCCGCACCGGCAGCACCAGGTGTTCAGGCTTCGGCTTTCCGGCCTCGTGCATGACCGCCAGGCTTGCGCGCACCCGCTGGGCGCAGCCGATCAACTCTGCGAGCTCGCGGTCGACGTCGGCCAGCTCGTTGGCCGTCACGCGGCCATCGGCCGGGGCCTGGGCGGACACAGCCACGAACTCGGCGAACTCACGCGCCGCGGCGGCCAGGTCCTCCATGGAAGTGCCGCCGGTCTGGTACAGCGCGGGCAGAGGGATCACCATTGCGCCGACGTTCCGGGCGAAGGTGTTCAGGATCTGCAGCGGGTCGGCCACGCCCTGCTCGATGGCGAACTGCGTCATCAGTTCGGCGTCTTCAAGGCCCAGCTTGTAGCCACCGCTGCCGGCGAGCTCGTGGCGCGCAGAGGCGGGGTTCTTGCCCACGCGCAGGGCCCAGGCTTCAATGCCGCCCTGCATGCGGCGGGCAAGGTTGCGAGCGGAATCGCGGAGGTTCATAGCAATGTGGCTCCAGGGTTGCTATACGTGTGGGAACGGATGGGGTCGGTCGGCAAACTGCAGGGCATGAACACCCCACACACCCCAGTCCCAGGCCTGCTGCACAGCTCGGCGCGTAGCAGCGTTTCAGCCCAGATCGACGTCGCCACGGGCATCCGCCGACACGTCGTGCAGACATCACTGATGGAAATTCGGTGGGTCGCTGGTGAGTACCGGGTGCGCTTCGGGGTGCGGGCGGTGCATCCAGATGCCGCACGCTTGGCGGCACACAGGGCGCGCCGCTTGGATTCCCAGCGCAGGCGGCTTTGATCAGACATGCGTTGGCTCATTCCCGCCGGCCTGCTCCACCATCGAAGTCGCACCAACGGTATCGATGCCCTCAAGTGCCTTCGGGCGCGCAAGCTCAAGGAACATCATTCGAGTCCTGGGAATGCCGGTTTTCTTCCAGTTCGTGACGCTTGGCGCAGCGATGCCGAACAGGCGCGCTACAGCGGACGGGCCGCCGAGCGCTTGAATGATTTGGGTGGCTGGAGCGTTCATATGAATCGCATCTTAGCCCAGGCTAAATATCAAAGCAAGCCCAGGCTAATAGCCAACTTGTTAGGCTAGGCTAAATGACTACCTTGCAGAACCGCTTGGCGGAAATGTTTCCCGAGCCCCATCCTCGGGGCTTCAAGACCGGAGTCGCCTCACTGTGCGGGGTGACGCCCGCGAGCGTGTCCAACTGGTTCGGCAACCCGGAAAAGGTGGCCACAATCAGCCGTGAAAATGCGGAAAAGCTGGTTTCGAACTATCGATTGGCCGTGTCGCCGGCATGGCTGGCCGAAGGAAAGGGGCCGAAGTACCCGGTGGAGGCGCCCCGCCCCGTTGGCCCCAATGACACTGGAGCGCCGACCGTAGTGCGGGCCCTTGAAGACGATTTTGTGGCTGTGCGCCGTGCGGACGTGCGCTTCTCCAATGGAGCCGGCGAAATCTTCTACGAGAACGACGACAAGCCGCCGCTGGTGTTCCGGATGGACTTCCTGCGGAAGCTCGGGATCAAGAGTGGCAAGGCTGTTGTGGTGGACAGCAAGGGCATCAGCAACGAACCCAAGATTCGAGACCGCTCTGTGGTGCTGGTGAATGCCGGTGACACCGAACACCTCGATGGGGACTTCTTCGCATTCCGCTATGACGGCGAGCTGCTGATCAAGCGGCTGGAGCGCGTGCCAGGTGTGGGCATTTTGGCCACTGCTGAAAACTCTTCCTTCCGCCCCAAGTCCAGGCTCTACACCGAGCTGAACGACTTCGAAGTGATCGGCCGCTGCGTGTGGGAAGGGGCAGAACTCTAGTACCCAAGCCCGGCCTGGTTCCCGGCGTTGAACCAAGCATCGTCGTAGGGCAAATCGCACGAAACACCAAAAGGGAGTGCGCGTCCAGGGAGCGCTTTTTTCAAGGACTCAATGTTCGCGCAACATTTGCTGTCGCCAGTCACGTAATGGCCAATGCCAAGCAGTTCACATTGGGCGAGCAATTTTGTGTCGTCCTTGATTGCTACCCTGTCATATCCGGCAGCATGTGCCTGACGAAACGGCATGAAAAGAGACGCGGCTGCTATGCCGTGATCGATGTTGAATGGCTGAACGATGAAGTTTTGCAGCCCAAGATCCGTAATGCGCTGTCGAACCTCGTATTCCGCGATTACGATGGTTGACAAATGCATCACCGTGCCGCGGACAAGCATTTCCTTGAAATAGCGCAGCGCCACTGGATGCTGCGCTCTATCGGGGTTGCTTAAGGAAATCAGGAAGCTCGTATCAAGCAGCGCGGCCTTCATTCGCCGCCCCGCATCTGTCGCACCCACGCGGCCGGGTCATCGACATCCCTCCAAGCCTCCCGGCCGTTGGTGGTCAATCGCTCAAACGCTGCTTCATCGAATCCCGGAGCGTACTCAACGAATTCGATCAGCGAAGCATCCCTCAGCTCGCCTGTGACGATGTTGTATTTGGCCCGAATTCTCACGTGGACGTTCCGGTAAACGAGATTCTCTTTTTCGGCGCGAATGAGTCCTCGATCAGTCTTCACTGTGAGGTTCTTCCCGTCTGGCAGTCTTATGTGAGCGTTGGAGCTGGACACTCCTCCTAGATCCATCAATTCGCCCTGGATGTACCGCTCAACATCGACCCACGGCTCAGGATCAATTTGCCTGAAGTCGGTCGTGCTGTCGATGGTGATATTGCCCAGGGCGCCGCAAGCGATCTTCACAGCGCGGGAGGCTATCGCCTTCGCGGCTGACTGCCACTTCAAAACGATGGTGCGACGCTTTGCGTCAATGAGCGAGAGGTCCGAAGACCTGCGCATGAGGTTCACGTCTGTGAACAGACTAGGCGCGATGACGGGTTCGAGCGAGAGCCCAAACGACCCATTCACAACCGCAACCGACAGAGCTTTCGGGTCGATCTCCTTGTCACTACCCTTCAGGAAAGCTTCGACATCGACGGTGAACTCTCTGAGCAGCGACAGCGGGACGCGATCAGGCGATATCGCATATCCCTGCGACTCGTCCTGAATGGCGATGGTGACCGGCTGCGCTTCCATTTGCCGATTGTCGCGCGCATAGGAAGACATCACATGCCGGACAACAACTATTTTTGCCCATCCATCACCCTGAGTCCTCAACAAAAACTTAGCCCAGGCTATTGACTTAATCTTAGCCCAGGCTAAATAATCACCCGTCGCGCCGCATTTCGCGGTGCTCTGACGGAGTGAACAATGTCAGCATCCACCGCCCAACCGGGCACCCCTTGCAAGGCCGGTCCGATGGCCTCCGAGGTGTTCGATCGCGCCTTCTTCGCCGGGCGTGAGCGCCGCAGCGATGCCTACAAAGCAGGCGTGTTGCAGACCCTGCGCAATCGCCTGGAAGGCGTCCCATTCTCCCCAGCCATCTACGCCGCCGGGAGTGCTGAGCGCGATGCGTTCTTCGCCGGGGCCGATGAAGGCCGCATGCTTGCTGCAGCTGCGAAGGAGTCCGCAGCATGAGCGGGATCAAAGAAGAGGCCTTGAGGCGTGCCCGTCTCGATGCGCGCCACGAGCTGGAGCCGCTGGACCTCCAGGAGCTGCAGGCCTACTGCCGCCGAAACGTCGTAAGCGCCGACCAGGTGCGCGAGGCAGAGCGCCAGGGCCGGGACCTACTGGCCAGCGGTGCCCGCTGCATGTGCCCTTCCTGCGAGGTTGACCTGCAGGCACTGGATCACAAAGAGCGTCTGCGCATCCACTACGCCGCCAGGCGCCACACGCAGTTGCAGGCCCAGGGCATCGATGACCACGCCGCGCGCGCGCGAACAATCCAAGCGGAGATCGACGCGGGCGCTGCCCTGCAGTCCGCCCCCATTCAGATCACACGAACGGGAGGAACCCAGTGAAGCAACTTGCCACCTTCTGCCGCCTGGCCGAAATGCGCCGCCGGGCGGGCGCGAGCCCCATTACCGCGATCACCTGGGCCGCCGGCCTGCTGTGGCGCGCCCGCCGGGAGGGTACTCAGTGAAAAAAGGGGCGATCTATCCCCGTTCGGGCGGAATGCACCCCTTGCGCGCCGGGCGTGGTGGGCAGACTGGGTGCATGCAACCCACGTGCTTCAGTTCTGGATCATCCCTCCCCGCCGGTCACCACGAAAGTTTCGTAGTGAAGTCAGGCCTTGGGCTTAGGTTGTGCCGTCTTCAACCCAAGAGACACGTCAGCCGCCTTGTCTGCAGCGATCTGGTGTTGAAGGCGCGTTTCCTGACGTCTAAGGGCGCTTGCCAAAGCCTTTGGCTCCTTGTCATCCAGCGACCTCTGCATGATTCTCGCTGTCGCTTCTTCCAGGCCTATGCCCTCAGCAGTCCCGAGAGCTTTTGCGAAGTCGTAAGCATTTGCGAGGCTTTCAGTTCGGCGGTCTACGGGAATCTGCTCGAACATTCGCACGACGTTGTTCGCGAGCATTTTCCTCACGGTGGCGGTGACGAATTGCTCCGCTTCCAGATTGAGCACTGCGTTGCGGAGGGTCGCCTCGAACTGCTCTTTCGTCACGTAGCCAACTGCGGCTTCGAAGCTACTTTCGAGGCGAGCAACGATCTCCGCATTCAGGCTACGCCCTGCTTCGGCCGCAGCCGCATCTATGCGCGCCTTCACCTCTTCAGGAAGGCGGATCTTCATCTGGGGATCGTCACGGCTCATAGGAAGGATGATAAACCACGGTGGTGCAAAAGCCCTACAACCCAATCAACCTATTGCAGAATGGACCACGGTGGTTTACATTGCAATCAATGGACCACGGTGGTTCAGAAAGGCGCCAAGTGACCGAGTCGAAACCTGAAGCGTGCCAATTCAAGGTACGCCTGCAGCAGCCGCTCAAGGACTGGCTTCAGCAACAAGCCAGCGTGGCAAAGCGCAGCCTCACGGCTGAAATCGAGTTGCGTCTGGAAGAAAGCCGCACGCGGCAAGAGAAAGGGCAACCCCAGTGAGCAACATCATTCCGTTCAAGTTTGGCAAGGCGCCGGTGCGCGTGATCGAAGGTGACAGCGGAACCTTTGAGGTGGTGGCAAAGGACGTGGCCGAGGGTCTGGGCTACACCTGGCAGGCGAACGTTATCGCACACGTTCCCGAAGAGTGGAAGGGGGTTAAACCAATTAACACCCCTGGTGGCGTGCAGCAAATGGCCACGCTCACAGAGTCCGGCTTGTACTTTTTCCTTGGCCGCTCCGACAAGCCCGACGCGCTGCCCATGCAGAAGTGGGTGAGCGGCGAAGTGCTGCCCAGCATCCGCAAGACCGGCAGCTACTCCATGCCGAAGGCCCAGCAGACCAAGCCCGCGCGCGCCTCGGAACGCTACCGTGAGGCGGCGGTCATCACCCGCGAGCAACTGAAGATCTGCAAGCTGCTGGGAGTGGATGACGGGATGGCGAAAGCCATCACAGCCAAGGAAGTGCGGAACGTCACCGGCCTGGACTTCACTCCTCTGCTGACAAACGTCACAGCCACCCACAACCCGCGTTTGACGGTCACGGAGTTGGTCGAGCGCATCGGCAGCGGCGCCAAGTCCGAGCAGGTGAATGCGGCACTGGAGCAGTTGGGCTTCCAGACGAAGAAGCACTGGACCAGTCGAGGCAAGCCGCGCAGCAAATGGGAGCTGACCGATGCAGGCAAGCAGTACGGAGCGCTCGCAACGTATCAGGCCGAAAAGAACGATCACTCGGGGTATCGGGTGGTCTGGCATGCAGACGTGCTGGAGTTGGTACAGCCCCTGGTGCTGACCGCCATCGCCGACCGCGCGGCAGCGAAGAAGCCGAAGCGTGCCACACCTCCCACAACATCGGCCCCAGCGCCTGAGCCCCAGGAAGCGCTGCTGTGAACGCAACTTTCCGCGAAATGCGACCGAATCGGGCGCTTTTCACCCCCGGCCTGGCTAGCCTGAGTCGCTAGGATCATCCACATGAAACAGGCACCGCCCCCACCAAAGCAAAAGCCGGCATAAAAGCCGGCCCTTGCCCGAGGTCCTGAAGCAGGTGAGAGCGCTTCAGGTCTCTTGAACCAGAACCCTTGCGAGGAACCAGAACCATGAGCAATGTTACTGCAGAGGCGCCCGTGCGCGCAATCAAGGCCCCAGCACGGGGAAAACCGGCAACTGCGCCGACACCCGCCCCAAGCGACTCGATGACCGAAGCGCACCACTTGGTGGCCCAGGTCGCCGATGTGATCAATGCAATGATCATCCCGGTGTCGTCGCACTGGCCTTGGGGCGATTTCCCCGGGCGCAACAACTTCCTGGAAGCCGACAACCTGCTCTCTGACCTCGCGCAGAACTGCGGCGACCCGGTAGCCATCGATGCGACCGGCGAAAAATCCGTCGCTCGGCAGCTGCTCTGTATCGATGAGCAGTTGGAAGAAGCACTGACGCAGCTACTTGCGGCCGAGAGCCACGATGTGGGCCAGCGCTACACGCTGCTGCTCCTGGCGTCTCGCGCTGGCGAGTTCATTGATGAACTGAGCGAAGCCTATGCAGGCCTGCCGGGGTCCCTTGCCGACCTTCGCGCCATGACCACCTATGAGGGCTTGGTGGCTCGGCGCGAACCGCCGCCACACATGCCTTCGCCACCGATCCGGCGCGTCGAGGGTTCAGGCGGGCCTATCACCAGAGACACCACTACCAACGAGGCGGGCGCCCTCGGGGTGAGAAGTGTCATCGCCTGTACCTACGACATCGAGGCCGTGGCTCATGCGGTAATTCTGGCCGGCGACGACTGCGACGCTCTGCACGACTCGCTGCAAATTGGCTCCATGCTGCGCTGCTACGGCGCCCGCTTGAAGGCGCTGAACAGCATCCTGATGGGGCACTTTGACGCCGATCAGATCACCTTGAAGGATGTGCATCAGGTCATGCGTTCGGGTGCTGACTACCTTCCTGAAGGAGCGCTTGCATGAACGCCGTCGCCACCCCTTCAAAGACCGCGCGCCGAGGCTTGACCGAGGCCATCAAGCCACAGAATCCCGACTGGGAAACGCTGCTCCAGTGCATGCTCAACGACATGAGCGAGGTAACCAGCGACGTGGCCGAGATCGCGGACAAGATCGGACCCGATGAACCCGCTATTGGCAGGCTGCTCGATTCCGCACTTGACGAACTCCATGCAGTGAAGCGCAGCTTGGATGTGCGGCCGCTCTACGCCGAAACCACCAATGCGGCCTATGAGGCCCTGTACAAGCCACTCGCGTACCTGCAGGGTGCGGCGGCAATGGCGAAGTTGCTGGAGGTGGACATTTTCTCGATGGTCATCGAGAGATCCACCGGCCTGCTGGACGATGTGCACAACAATTTCAGCGGCCAGGTGATCGGCGTCCTGCTGCCGACGCAGGCCGCGGCACCGGCCGCAGGATCAGCAGCAGCCGAGGTGGCTGAAGATCCCACCAATCGGAGCTGGCACGATGTGATCAATGACGTGATGGCAAGACAGCTCGCCGCAACCCATGTGCTCTCACAGTGGGTAGATCATGCCGATTGCCCAGCTGGCTACGGGCTGCTAACGCTCATGGAAGGCCTGGGCGCGACACTGGACGAGGAAGAGGAAGCGGGCAAGGCAGATTGGGACGACCTGCTCACCGGCATGTTTCCCCGTGTCTCGGATGCGCTGCTGATCGTGACCGACGTTGCCCGCGCGGTGAACCGGGAACTGGACGATTCCACGATGTTCGCGGTGATCTACCTGCTCGACTACTGCAAAGAGATGGTGGACGGCTTCATCGAGGCAGAGCGCGCCGCACGCACCATCCCGGCGGGGAGAATCGTCCATGTCTGACCGCATAGACATCGCCCCGGGCCTGGCCTTTGAGCTGGGCCACCAGCACGCCTACTACACCGGCACGCCAGCCGCCATCGTGGCCGCCGGACTGGCCCGCGCGCAGGACCTGCCCGAGGTGGGCAGCTGCACCATCAACGCCGACGGCTCGCGCGCCTTGCAGGGCAACAACCGCGGCAAGGGCGCCACGCCCGGCAAGCGCTCCATCGCCATCAGCCACCACGGGCGCTGCACCACGGCGCGCGTGCGGCTGAACCTGAGCCCCGACCAGGCCGTAGCTGTCGCCCTGGCTCGTGATGAGCTAATGGCCCTGCGCTTCCCCCGGCTGGGCGGCGGCTTCGTCTACCTGGCCCCGCCCGTCGGACTGGTGCCGCCCACTCACGGCCCGTACCACCAAACAGCAGGAGGACCACCGTAATGGCAGCCCGTTTTGTTCGCATCGCCAAGTTCTGCGAGGACACCGGCTACACGGTCAGCGCCGTGGAAACGAAGATCGCGCGCGGCGTGTGGATCGAGGGCCGGGAATGGATCCTCGCCCCCGACAACAACAGATTTATTGACATGGAGGGATTTAACCGATGGGTCGCAAAGCAACATCCGGAGGTGTTAGGGCCAGTGGCAACCGCATAGAGGTGCGGTTCGTGTGGCAGGGCAAGCTGGTTGCGCCCTCGCTGGACCTGCGCCCGAACGCGGCCAACCTCAAGCACGCCGCGCGCGTGCGCGCCCTGGTGGTGGACGAGATCAAGCGCGGGAGCTTTCGCTTCGCCGATCACTTCCCCGACTACCGCCACGCCCAGGCCCACCAGCCCGACAGCGACACCGAGGCGCGCGACTTCGCGGCCTGGGCCACGGTCTGGGAAAGGCTGTCAGCCCGCACGCTGGAGCACTCCACGCACCAGATCTACAAGCGGCACATGAAGGCCTATTGGCTGCCGGTGTTCGGCCACCTGCGGCCCGAGCGCATCACGCACGAGATGGTGCTGGAGCACCTGGCCGAACTGTCCACGCCGCGCCTCGACCTGAAGACGGGCAAGAAGCTGCGCGGGCTCGGCCGCAAGACGCAGAACAACATCCTGATCCCGCTGCGGGGGGTGTTCGAACTGATCTGCAGGCCCCCCAGCCGGGTGCAGGACCCTACCGAGGGCATTGCCAACCAGAAGACGCAGAAGGCCAAGCCTGACCCCTTTGCGCCCGACGAGGTGGACCTGATCCTGGGCGAGCTGGCCAAGCGCTATGGCGCTGAGGTGGCCGACTATTTCGAGTTCAGCTTCTTCGCTGGACTGCGGGCATCCGAACAGATCGCGCTGCGGTGGGACGACGTGGACCTGCGCCAGCGCACGGTGCTGGTGTGGCGCACCCGGGTGATGACCCAGGACAAGGAGCGCACCAAGACCAACGTGGAGCGCACGGTGGAGCTCAACACCCGGGCCGCCGCCGTGATCCAGCGCCAGCGCGCCAGGACCGCCATCCGGGGCGCCGAAGTGTTCGAGAACCCGAACACCGGGGAGGCGTACCAGGATGAGCAGTCGCAGGGCCGGGTGTGGCGCACCACGCTACGCGCCGTGGGCGTGCGCTACCGAGCCCCCAAGGAGTGCCGGGACACCAGCGTGACCCTCGCCCTCATGGCCGGGGCGAACCCCATGTGGGTGGCCATGCAGCACGGGCACAGCGTGCAGGTGATGATGCGCGACTATGCGAAGTGGATCCCGAGCGCCGACCGGGGCGCGAATCTGGCGGCCGTGAACGCCTCGATTGCAGGACCCGCCGAACCCGATATTGGTGTGCAATTGGTGTGACGCAGGGGAGCCCCGGGCGCAGCAAAGAAAAAAGCCCCGCAAATCAAGGACTTGCAGGGCTTTATCTTGGCGGAAACGGAGGGATTCGAACCCTCGATGAGGCTCTACACCCCATACTCCCTTAGCAGGGGAGCACCTTCGGCCACTCGGTCACGTTTCCAATCCAGCTATTATGCCCCATTTTTGGGGCACTTCAGCCGAGTTGGGGGCTGATGGGTCGATCAGGCGACGGGCTGGTCCAGCTCGAAGGCCTTGTGCAGCGCGCGCACGGCCAGCTCGACGTACTTTTCGTCGATCACGACCGAGGTCTTGATTTCCGAGGTGGAGATCATCTGGATGTTGATGCCCTCTTCGCTCAGCACGCGGAACATCTTGCTGGCCACGCCGACGTGGCTGCGCATGCCGATGCCGACGATGCTCACCTTGCAGATCTTGGCGTCGCCCACGACTTCCTGCGCGCCCAGCTCGGGCACGACCTTTTCCTTGAGCAGCTCGACGGTGCGCGCGTAGTCGCCGCGGTTCACGGTGAAGCTGAAGTCGGTCTTGCCGTCCTTGCTCAGGTTCTGGATGATCACGTCGACTTCGATGTTGGCATCGGCCACGGCACCCAGGATCTGGTAGGCGATGCCTGGCTTGTCGGGCACGCCCAGCACGGAGATCTTGGCCTCGTCGCGGTTGAATGCGATGCCGGATACAACGGCTTGTTCCATTTTTTCGTCTTCCTCAAAAGTGATCAGCGTGCCGGACTTGGCTTCTTCGTCGATGTCGATGTCCCAGGGCGTGAAGCTCGACAGCACGCGCATGGGCACCTTGTACTTGCCTGCGAACTCCACGGAGCGGATCTGCAGGACCTTGCTGCCCAGGCTGGCCATCTCCAGCATCTCTTCGAAGCTGACGGTGTGCAGGCGGCGCGCTTCGGGCACGACGCGGGGGTCGGTGGTGTACACGCCGTCCACGTCGGTGTAGATCAGGCATTCGGCGGCCTTCATCGCGGCGGCCACGGCCACGGCGGAGGTGTCCGAGCCCCCACGGCCGAGCGTGGTGATGTTGCCGTCGTCGTCGATGCCCTGGAAACCCGTGACGATGACCACCTTGCCATTGGCCAGGTCAGCGCGCACGCGCTGGTCGTCGATGGACTCGATGCGCGCCTTGGTGTAGCTGCTGTCGGTGCGGATGGGCACCTGCCAGCCGGCATAGCTCACCGAGCCCATGCCTTCGGCCTGCAGCGCGATCGCCAGCAGCGCAGACGAGGCCTGCTCGCCGGTGGCGGCCAGCATGTCCAGCTCGCGGTTGTACGCCTCGGTGGCGCGTGCGGGAGCAAGCTCCTTGGCCAGGGCGAGCAGGCGATTGGTTTCGCCACTCATGGCGCTGGGCACGACCACCAGTTGGTGGCCTGCGCGGGCCCACTTGGCCACGCGCTTGGCGACGTTGCGGATGCGCTCGGGGGAGCCCATCGACGTGCCGCCGTATTTGTGAACGATCAATGCCATTGGATTTCTGGGGTGACGAAACACTTGCCACGGCGCCGGTTGGACACTGTTTTGGCGCGCCGCTGTTTTTCGTGCAGATGGGAAAGCAGGGACCAGCCCGTGGTTTCCTGCCGAACCCAGCGCGGGTTTCATCAGGACGACACGGATCAGCCCCCAGGGACCAAAACCTGGGGATTGTACCAATCGAGCCCGGTGCCCGAGCGCACCACGAAGCCGGAGCCCACCTTGATGCGGATGCGGTGGCCGCGCGTGGTGCAGGCCTGCACCTGGCCGAGCAATTCGGCCAGTTGCGCAGCGCTGGGCGTGGTGTGGTGCGCACTGCGCAGCCAGTGGCGCAGCACATTGGCCTGGCGCGCCCGGCCCAGGGCCTGCAGCGCGGCCAGTTGCGGCGGCACACCCACCAGGGCCAGGTCGGCCTGGGCGACCTCGTCGAGCAGCGCACTGGCCTGCGCGGCGTTGTCGGCAGAGCGCGCAAACGTGTCGCGAAACGCGGGGAATGCGGCTTCGAGCACGGGCAGGATCTGCGCGCGGATGCGGTTGCGCGTGTAGTGCGGGTCGGCGTTGGTGGGGTCTTCCACCCACGCCTGCCCCTGGGCCTGCAGCCAGTCGCGCACGGCCAGCGCTGGCACGCGCAACAGCGGGCGGTGCCAGGGCAGGCCCGCACGCTCCCACCGGGCGGGCATGGACGCCAGGCCCGCCACGCCGGCCCCGCGCGACAGGGCCAGCAGCAGCGTCTCCACCTGGTCGTCGGCATGCTGGGCCAGGGCGACCGATGCGGTGCCGGCCATCGCGGGGATGGTCTGCAGCGCCGCCTCCAGCGCCGCATAGCGGCCCTGGCGCGCGGCATCCTCGGGGCTCTGGCCTGGCTGCGGCCGGGCATCGATGCGCTGCACGGCCAGGGGCACGGCAAGGCGCGCGCACAGCTCCACGCAATGCCGCTCGAAACCATCGGCGGCGGCCTGCAGGCCATGGTGCACGTGGATGGCCCGCACCTGCCCCGGCCAGCGCCGCGCGCAGGCCAGCAGCAGGGCCGTCGAATCGGCCCCGCCGCTCAACCCCACGGCCAGGGGCAGCGCGGGCGCAAAGGCCGCCATGGCGGCGTCGAAGGATTGGGTCACGCCCTGCCCCCGCACGCCAGGCCGGCAATCTGCAAGAAGCGAGGAAGCGGACAGGAGGGGCTACAGCACATGGGTGCCGATTATCGCGGCCACCCACACAGCGCGGCTGGCGCGCTTCAGTCGTGCGGCCCCGCCAGCCGCGGCGCCGCGTGGCCGCCGTCGTTGGACAGCCGGAAAGTGCCCACCACTTCCGACAGGCGCACCGACTGGTCCTTGAGGCTTTGCGCCGCGGCCGCGCTCTGCTCCACCAGGGCGGCGTTCTGCTGCGTCATCTGGTCCAGGTGCGAGACGGCCTGGCCCACCTCGTTGATGCTGGTGCTCTGCTCGTTGGTGGAGGCGGTGATCTCGGCCATGATGTCGGTCACGCGCTGCACCGAGTTGACGATGTCGGTCATGGTGGCGCCGGCATCGTGCACCAGCCGCGAGCCGTTCTCCACCTGCGCCACCGAGGCGCTGATGAGCTGCTTGATCTCCTTGGCCGCCTCGGCGCTGCGCTGCGCCAGGCTGCGCACCTCGCTGGCCACCACGGCAAAGCCCCGGCCCTGCTCGCCGGCGCGGGCCGCCTCCACAGCGGCATTCAGGGCCAGGATGTTGGTCTGGAAGGCAATGCCGTCGATGGTGCCGATGATGTCGCTGATCTTGCGCGACGCGGCGTTGATCTCGTCCATGGTGCTCACCACATTGCCCACCACCGAGCCACCATGCCGGGCCACGCTGGAGGCCTGGGCCACCAGCTGGTTGGCCTGGCGCGCAGCGTCGGCGTTGTGGCGCACGGTTTCGGTCAGCTGCTGCATCGATGCCGAGGTTTCCTCCAGGCTGGACGCGGTGAGCTCGGTGCGCCCGCTCAGGTCGTGGTTGCCGGTGGCGATCTCTTCGGCCGCCACGCGCACCGAATTGCTGGCATCGCGGATCTGCGCCAGCACGCCCGAGAGCTTGCCCGCAAAGCTATTGAAGCTGGCAGCGATCTGCGCCAGCTCGTCCTCGCCCTGCGCATCGATGCGGCGCGAAAGGTCGCCATCGCCCGCGCCGATCTCGTGCATGGCATCACGCACCAGGGTCAGCTGGCGCAAGCGCCGCGACAGGATGCCCGCCAGCACCACCAGGGCCACCAGCAGCACCACGATGCCCGCACCCAGGGACACCTGCAGCATGGTGCGGATGGCAGCCAGCCCCTCGCCCCGGTCCAGCGCAATCGCCAGCAGCCAGGGCGTGCCGGTCACGGGCGCCACGGTGAGCAGCATGGCCCGGCCCTGCAGGTCCACGGCGTTGAGGTCGGCGCGCTTGGCCATGTCGGCCAGGGCTGCCGCCGTGAGCGAGGGAGCCATGTCGGTCGCGGGCTTCAAGGCCAGCTTCACATCGGGGTGGGCAATGATGTTGCCATCGCCCCCCACCAGAAAGGCATAGCTGGCCGGCGTGGGCTTGATGGAGGCCACGTTGGCCACCACGGCCGACAGCGACACGTCGCCCGCCATCACCGCCTTCACGCCCGAGCCCTCACGCACCGCCTTGGCAAAGGTGACCACCAGGCCGGCGCCACCCGCATCGGCATACGGCGCCGTGAGGATGGCGGCCTGCGAATCCGCCGCCTGCTTGTACCAGGGGCGCGAGGTGGGGTCGTAGTCGGGCGGCAGGTTCTGCTTTTCCGAGAACACCGTGCGCTTGTCGGCGTAGCCGAAGTAGGTGGTCAGGAAGTTGCCTGCCTTGGCCAGCATGAGCAGCGGCTTGGCGGCGTCGGCATCGTCGAGCGCCGCGGCGGCCGACTCGACCACCGTGGCCTTGCTGCGGGCCCAGTCGCGCAGGGTTTCGATGTGGCTGTGGGCCAGGGCCTGCGACTGCGCCGTGAGCGAGGCGTAGGCCTGGGATCGGGCCGTGAGGTAGTTGGCCACCGTCAGGGCCAGCAGGCCCGCCACCAGGCAGGCAACAGAAACCAGAAGGATCTGGCCTTTGAGAGTCTTCAGGAACGACATGCTGCCCCCTTCGAATCCGCCCGCCACCCAGCGGGCTGCGACCAACCATGCTACATCCGGTTACGGTTGCCGCGCCAGAGGGTTGGCACGCCCAGGCTGCACCGGGCGCAAAAAACAACAACGGCCCGCGAGGGGCCGTTGGAGGGAGGCGTTGGCAGCCGGGCGCTCAGCGCGCATCCGCCTTGGTATCGCTGAAGCGGCCATAGCCCTGCAGGCGCTCGTAGCGGCGCTCCAGCAGGTCCTTGGTCTTGAGGTCTGCCACCTGGCGGAAGGCATCGCCCAGGGCGCGCTTCAAGAAGGCGGCCATCTGCTTGTGGTCGCGGTGACCGCCGCCCACGGGTTCGTTGACGATCTTGTCCACCAGGCCCAGGGCCTTGAGGCGGTGGGCGGTGATGCCCAGGGCATCGGCCGCTTCCTGGGCCTTCTCGCTGGTCTTCCAGAGGATGGAGGCGCAGCCCTCGGGGCTGATCACGGAGTAGATGGCGTACTGCAGCATCACCACCTGGTCGGCCACGCTGATCGCCAGCGCGCCGCCGGAGCCGCCTTCGCCGATGATGGTGGTGATGATGGGCACTTCGAGCTGCGCCATCTCGAAGATGTTGCGGCCGATGGCCTCGGACTGGCCGCGCTCCTCGGCGTCGATGCCGGGGTAGGCGCCGGGCGTGTCGACGAAGGTGAACACCGGCAGCTTGAACTTCTCGGCCGTCTTCATCAGGCGCAGGGCCTTGCGGTAGCCCTCGGGCTTGCTCATGCCGAAGTTGCGCATCGCGCGCTCCTTGGTGTCGCGCCCCTTCTGGTGGCCCAGCACCATGCAGGCGTGGCCGTTGAAGCGCGCCAGGCCGCCCACGATGGACAGGTCGTCCGCATAGTGGCGGTCACCGTGCAGCTCGACGAAGTCGGTGAAGATGTCGCGCACGTAGTCGAGCGTGTAGGGGCGCTCGGGGTGGCGGGCGATCTTGGTGATCTGCCAGGGCGACAGCTCGGCGTAGATGTCCTTGGTGAGCTGCTGGCTTTTCTTGCTCAGCTGGTCGATCTCTTCCGAGATATCGACGGCGCTCTCGGTCTGCACGTAGCGCAGTTCTTCGATTTTGGTTTCGAGTTCGGCAATCGGCTGCTCGAAATCCAGAAAGGTCTTTTTCGCCAACGTTGTTCTCCTTGGGTCGCGCCGGAAGGCGGCGTGCCATGAATGAGGCACGCACTGTAACCGACGCGTTACGAGTTTGGTATGACGCTTGTCCAATGCTCAGTAAGAGACGACTGGCTGGGGGTCCATGGACCGCCAAATATACCAAGTCGCCACGCTGGCCCACGGCTTCCAGGCCTCGGCGACTTCGCGGGCTTCGCTGCGGCTCACCGTTTCGCCCGAGAAGTAGTTGTGGCTGATGCCGCCGATCAAGCCCACGTCATCGAGGGGCAGCACATTCGGGCGCATCAGGTAGAAGATGAGGAACATCTCGGCCGTCCAGCGGCCGATGCCGCGGATGGCCACCAGCTCGGCGATGATGGCCTCGTCGTCCATCGAGGCCCAGTCCTTCACGTGCAGCTTGCCGCCGTCGAAGTGCAGGGCCAGGTCCACCAGGTAGTCCACCTTGCGCGCCGACAGGCCGGCCGCACGCATGTCGTCGACCTTGAGCTTGAGCACGCTGGCCGGCTTCATGCTGCGCGGCAGCTTGGCAAAGCGCTCCCACACGGTCTGGGCGGCCTTCACCGAGATCTGCTGGCCCACGATGGAGCGCGCCAGGGTGGTGAAGGCGTCGCCCTGGGTCTGCAGTGCGGCATCGCCGAACTGCGGGATCAGGCGCTTCATCACGCGGTCCTTCTTCATCAGGTGCTTGCAGGCCTCGGCCCAGTAGGCGGGCGTGGAGACGACAACGGACTGGGCAGGTGCCGCAGACGACGCTGCGGCAGCGGACACGACGGCCGCAGCAGCGGCGGCGACTTCAGGGGCCGACAGTTCTTCTTTAGCCATTTTTTTGCGTACCGCAGCCATGTTGGTTGTTCTTCTTGTCGTGTGCGTTCATTCGTTCTTCGTTCGGGGGCATGCGGTTCTTGATTGCTTTAACTGTCTATCCAACTAACCAACTGTCTATCTGTCTATCTGTCTATCTGTCAGTCGCTCACTGGGCGGCTTCCCAGGTGGTGCCGGCGGCCGAATCCTTGAGCACGATGCCCTGGGCCAGCAGCGCCTGGCGGATGCGGTCCGCTTCGGCAAAGTTTTTGGCGGCCTTGGCGGCGGCGCGGGCGGCGATCTGCTCGGCGATGGCGGCTTCGTCCAGCCCGGCACCGGCCTGCAGGAAGGCCTGCGGGTCACCCTGCAGCACGCCCAGGCAAGCACCCAGGGCCTTGAGCAAGCCTGCCAAGGCTGCCGAGCGGGTCTTGTTCACCTCGCCGGCCAGCTCGAACAACACAGCCATGGCTTCGGGCGTGCCGAAGTCCTCGTCCATCGCGGCCTTGAAGCGCGCGGCGTAGGGGTCGGTCCAGTCGATGGCGGCCACGGGGGCCGGTGCCACCAGGCTGAGCGCGGTGTACAGGCGCTTCAAGGCCTGGCGTGCGTCGTCCAGGTGGGCGTCGCTGTAGTTCAGGGCGCTGCGGTAGTGGGCACGCACGATGAAAAAGCGCACCGTCTCGGCGTCGTACTGGGCCAGCACTTCGCGGATGGTGAAGAAGTTGCCGAGCGACTTGCTCATCTTCTCGTTGTCCACGCGCACAAAGCCGTTGTGCACCCAGAACTTCGCCAGGGGCTTGCCGTTGGCGCCTTCGCTCTGGGCGATCTCGTTCTCGTGGTGCGGGAACTGCAGGTCCATGCCGCCGCCGTGGATGTCGAAGGTCTCGCCCAGCGTGGCACCGCACATGGCCGAGCACTCGATGTGCCAGCCGGGGCGGCCCGGGCCGAATGCGCTGTCCCACTTGGCCTCGGGCGGCTCCTCAGGCTTGGACGATTTCCACAATACGAAATCGAGCGGGTCTTCCTTGCCATCGAGCACGGCCACGCGCTCGCCGGCACGCAGTTCATCGACGGACTTGCCCGAGAGCTTGCCGTAGCCGTCGAACTTGCGCACGGAGTAGTTCACGTCGCCATTGCTGGCGCGGTAGGCGAGGCCCTTGCCTTCCAGGGTGCCGATCAGCGCGAGCATCTGCGGCACGTATTCGGTGGCGCGCGGCTCGATGGAGGGCGGCTCGATGCCCAGGGCCGCGATGTCGGTGTGCATGGCGGCGATCATCTCGTCCGTCAGGGCGCGGATGGTGATGCCGCGCTCCAGCGCCCGCTTGATGATCTTGTCGTCGATGTCGGTGATGTTGCGCACGTAGGTCACGCGCAGTCCGCTGGCCTTGAGCCAGCGCTGCACCACGTCGAACGCCATCATCATGCGGGCGTGGCCGATATGGCACAGGTCATAGATGGTCATGCCGCACACGTACATGCGCACATGGCCAGGTTCGAGCGGGGAAAAGTTCTCCAACTCACGCGAAAGCGTGTTGTAGATGCGCAAACTCATGGGATGTCAGTCAGGGGAAATCGGCAGGGGGTGTGGATGAAGCCCGTTCACCCGGCAGCAGCGGGAACAGGCCCCTCGGGGGGGCGCGTTCGCCAGCGAACGCCCATCGAAATCACCAGCGGCAACAGCGCACCGTCATGACCACCCCCTCAGCTACAATCCGCCGCAGTATAAGCCCCGCCAGGGTCCGACGCTGCCCATCACCTTCCATACCCCCTCATGAAGCAACCCGTCCGCCGCACCCTCCCCCGACTCCTGCGCCTGCTGGCCCTGACGGCATTGGTAGGCACCACCCTGGCGCACGCGGCCGACGACTATGCCGACATCACCCAGTTGCTCAAGGCAGGCAAGGCGGGCGAGGCCCTGACCAAGGCCGATCAGCGCCTGGCCACCAGCCCGCGCGACCCGCAGCTGCGCTTTCTGCGCGGCGTGGCCCAGTCCGACTCGGGCAAGCCCGCTGAGGCCATCGCCACCTTCACCAAGCTGACCGAAGAGTACCCCGAGCTGCCCGAGCCCTACAACAACCTGGCCGTGCTCTACGCCAACCAGAACCAGCTGGACAAGGCCCGCACCGCGCTGGAAATGGCCATCCGCACCAACCCCAGCTACGCCACCGCGCACGAGAACCTGGGCGACATCTACGCCAAGCTGGCCAGCCAGGCCTACAACAAGGCCCTGCAGCTCGACGCGACCAACGCCAACTCGGTCAAGCCCAAGCTGGCGCTGATCCGCGAACTGTTCTCGGCCGACCCCACGGGCAAGGCCCGCCCTGCCGCTGCAGCACCAGCCCCCACACCCGCACCCGCCGTGGTCGCCACGCAGCGCCCGGCTCCGGCGCCTGCGCCAGCCGCTGCGCCCACCACACCGGCGCCTGCTCCCGCAGCCCCTGCGCCCACACCCGCCCCTGCCCCGGTAGCCGCAGCGCCAGCACCCGCTGCAGCGGCGCCCACCCCGGCAGCCGCCGCTGCTGCGCCGGCATCCACCCAGGAAGTCACCGCCGCCGTGCAGGCCTGGGCCGCCGCCTGGGCCGCCAAGGACATGAAGGCCTACCTGGGCGCCTACGACAAGGACTTCGACCCGCCAGGCCGCCAGACCCGCGCCGCCTGGGAGAAAGAGCGCGAATCGCGCATCGTGGGCAAGTCCAGGATCACCGTGCAGGTCTCCGACATCACCGTGAGCGTGAGCGGCAACAAGGCAACGGCACGCTTTCGCCAGGCCTACAGCGCCGACGCGCTCAACGTGACCAGCCGCAAGACGCTGGACCTGGTGCAAAACGGCGGCCGCTGGGCCATCGTGCGGGAATCCACCGGCGGCTGATGGTGGTGCACGACATGGCAACGGCGCCCACCCTGTGGGCTGGCGAGCATTTTCGAACCAGCCGCTGACCGACTGACGGACATGATGGTGGATTTGTCCCGCTGGGGCTGCCGTACGGCGGCCGTTGTGCTGTTGCTGGCTGCCGCTGCGCAGGCCATGCCCGCCTTCGCCCAGAATCCGCAAGGCCGCATGCGCGGCGCCGGTGCCGCCAAGCCGGGCAAGGCCGCCGAGAACCTGCGCGACGGCCAGGCCGAAACCCGCCTGCTCGAGGTCTACAGGCTCACCGGCGAGGGCCGTGGCCGCGAGGCCCTGGCCCATGCCGAGAGCCTGGCACGCGACTACCCCAACTTCCAGCTGGCCCAACTGGCGCTCGGTGACCTGCTCAACGCCCGTGTGCGCCCCGTGCGCAAGCTCGGCGACGTGCCCGAGGCCGATGCCGCGCGCG
Source organism: Acidovorax sp. (assembly GCF_034519795.1). Lineage (GTDB taxonomy): Bacteria > Pseudomonadota > Gammaproteobacteria > Burkholderiales > Burkholderiaceae_C > Acidovorax. Next base: position 138,469 of record NZ_JAXHOB010000009.1, on the reverse strand, counting down.
CGCCCGAGGCCGGCGGCATGCTCGACGAGCTGCGCACCGAATCGCTGCAGCGCGTGCAGGCACACAAGAACCGTCCGGGCGCCGACCGCATTCCAACCCAGTTCCTGGAGCTGTCATCGCGCTCGCGCCATGCCATTGCCATCGACGCATCGCGCTCGCGCCTGTACCTGTTCGAGAACACGGCGAAGGGCCTGCAACTGGTGGCCGACTACTACGCCTCGGTCGGCAAGCTCGGTATCGAAAAACTCGTCGAAGGCGACCAGCGCACACCCCTGGGCGTGTACTTCATCACCAGCCGGCTCGACCCTGCCACGCTCAAGGACTTCTACGGCGCCGGGGCCCTGCCCATCAACTACCCCAACCCGCTGGACCAGAGCCGCGGCAAGACCGGCAGCGGCATCTGGCTGCACGGCACGCCGCCCGATCAGTTCGCGCGCGCGCCGCTGGCCACCGATGGCTGCGTGGTGCTGGCCAACCCCGATCTGGAGCGCATCCTGCGCCAGGTGGAGCCCCGCTCTACCCCCGTGGTGATTGCCCGCCAGCTGCAGTGGGTGGCCGCGCACAGCGTGCAGGCCGAGCGCAATGCCTTCGAGGCCGTGCTCAACGCCTGGCGCACCGCCAAGTCGCAGGGCGACATGGCGCGGCTGACCAGCTTTTATGCCAGCGACTTCCAGGGCCACCGCCAAAAGCCGCTGGCCGAGTGGACCCGCGTGCTGCAGGCCGAAACGCGCGCCCTCAAGGGCCGAGAAATACAGCTGAAAGACAAGTCTTACCTGCGCTGGACAGACGCCACCGACACCATGGTGGTAACGTTCGGCGAAGTCGCCGAAGGCGCACGCACCGGCCCCGTCAAGCGCCAGTACTGGAAGCGCAAGGGCCAGCAATGGCAAATATTCTTTGAAGGAGTGATTGGATGATTTCCAAGAGAAACGCGGCCCTGTCGCTGGCCGGCATCGCACTGACAGCCCTCATCGGCATCGCCCCCGCCCAGGCGCAGGACGCCCCCAAGGTCAAGCTCGCCACCTCCATGGGCGACATCGTGCTGCAGCTCGACCCTGCCAAGGCGCCCAAGTCGGTGGAGAACTTCCTGGCCTACGTCAACGCCAAGCACTACGACGGCACCATCTTCCACCGCGTGATCGGCACCTTCATGATCCAGGGCGGCGGCTTCACCACCGACATGAAGCAAAAGCCCACGAACCCGCCAATCCCGCTGGAGGCCCGAAACGGCCTCAAGAACGACATCTACACGGTGGCCATGGCGCGCACGTCCAACCCCAACTCGGCCACCGCGCAGTTCTTCATCAACGTGAAGAACAACGACTTCCTCAACGCCGCCAACAGCCCCGATGGCAACGGCTACGCCGTGTTCGGCAAGGTCATCAGCGGCACCGAAGTGGTCGACAAGATCAAGGCCGTGCCTACCGCTGGTGCGGATGTGCCCACCACGCCCGTCGTCATCACCTCCGCCACGGTCGTGAAGTAACCCCTCCCTGCCCCTTTCAGAAAGAAGCATTGCCATGAGCAACCCCCAAGTCGAACTGCACATCACCGGCTACGGTGTCATCACCCTCGAACTCGACGCCGAGAAGGCGCCCAAGTCGGCCGAGAACTTCCTGGCCTACGTGAACAAGGGCCACTACAACAACACCATCTTCCACCGCGTGATCCCCGGCTTCATGGTGCAAGGCGGCGGCTTCGAACCCGGCATGGCGCAAAAGCCCAGCGATGCCCCGATCCAGAACGAAGCCAACAACGGCCTGAAGAACGCCAACTACACCGTGGCCATGGCCCGCACGAGCGACCCGCACTCGGCCACCGCCCAGTTCTTCATCAACGTGGCCGACAACGGCTTTCTGAACCACACCGCCCCCTCGGCCCAGGGCTGGGGCTACGCCGTGTTCGGCAAGGTGGTCGGCGGTGCCGACGTGGTGGACAAGATCAAGGCCGTGAAGACGGGCCGCAAGGGCTTCCATGATGACGTGCCAAAAGACGACGTGATCATCGAAAAAGCGGTAGCCCTGTAAGCCAGCGCTTTTGCCGTCACCCCCGTGACCACGACCGTGCCCCGGTTCGAGGAGCTGATCGCTCCCTCGCACTGGCGCACGGTCGATTTCATTTCGGACCTGCACCTGCAGGCCAGCGAGCCCGCCACGGTCGAGGCCTTCCAGCACTACCTGCAGACCACCCCGGCCGATGCCCTGTTCATCCTGGGCGACCTGTTCGAGGTCTGGGTGGGCGACGATGCCATGGACGAGCCCGGCAGCTTCGAGGCCGAGGGCTGCGCCGCCCTGCTCGCCGCATCGCAGCGCATGCCGCTGTACTTCATGCACGGCAACCGCGACTTCCTGGCCGGCCCCGCCTTTCTGCAGCGCACGGGCATGGCCGGCCTGGCCGACCCCACCGTGCTGGTCTTCGGCGAGCAGCGCATTGTGCTGAGCCACGGCGACCTGCTGTGCCTCGCCGACGTGGACTACCAGCGCTTTCGCGTGCAGGCGCGCAGCAGTGCCTGGCAGCAGGCCTTTCTGGCCCAGCCCCTGGCCACGCGCCGCGCCCAGGCGCGCGGCATCCGCCAGGAGAGCGAGGCCAAGAAGCAATCGGGCACCATCTATGCCGATCTGGATGGCGCTGCCACCATCGCCTGGCTGCAGGCCGCGGGCGCCAGCACCCTGGTCCACGGCCACACCCACCGCCCTGCGCAGCACACGCTTGCGCCAGGGCTCACCCGCGTGGTGCTCAGCGACTGGGACGCCGCTGCATTGCCCCCGCGGCTGGAAACACTGCGTTTGTCGAACGCGGGCTTGGAACGCCTCACCCTCGGCCCCAGGTAAGAGGGGTCTTGATTCCAAGTGCATGCTTTTGTTGGCATGCTCTGACACCATGCCCCCCATCCTGAACCGGCTCTGGCGCCGCGTGCGCACCACCGTGGCCCCCGTGCCCGACATCTCGGCCATGCTGTGGCTCGAAACACTGCAGCGCTACCCCTTCCTGGCCGCGCTGTCGCTGCACGACCAGTCCAAGCTGCGCGCATTGAGCGCCCTCTTTCTGCACCACAAGCGCTTTCACGGCGCGCATGGCATGGAGGTGACCGACGCCATGGCCATCGATATCGCGGCCCAGGCCTGCCTGCCCCTGCTGCACTGGGGCGACCCGGCCAAGGCCCTCGCGTGGTACGACGATTTCGTCGGCATCGTGCTGCACCCCGGCGAGGCCGTGGCCAAACGGCAGACCGTGGACGAGGCCGGCGTGGTGCACGAACACGAGCAGGTGCTGCTGGGCGAGGCCATGGACCGCGGCCCCATCATGCTCAGCTGGGAGCACGCCTCCAACGGCCGCGAAAACACCGAGCGCGGCACCAACGTGGTGGTGCACGAGTTCGTGCACAAGCTCGATATGCGCGGCAGCGGCGAGCCCAACGGCTGCCCGCCCCTGCCCGCAGGCTTCATGGGCGCCCGCACCGGCCGCGCCGCCTACGAAGCCTGGTGGAACGCCTGGGAGCCTGCGTACAAGGACTTCCGCGAAGCCGTCATCAAGGCCGAGCGCTTCGGTGCCGAGATGCCCTGGCTCGATGCCTACGGCGCCACCTCGCCCTCGGAATTCTTTGCCGTGGCCTGCGAGGCGTACTTCGTCAACCGCGCGCGCTTCGCGCAGGAGTTCCCGGGCCTGGTGCCGGTGCTGGATGCATTTTTCAAAAGGCCCGTGGTGGCGCACTGATTCGCATCACGCCTGCCACACCCCGAACCCGGCCGAGCGCAGATCGATACCGACCTCGATCTCCCGGTCCACCGCGTCCTGGTAGCGCATGGGGTTGAAGCCCTCGTACAGATCGGGCAGCAGCCGCAGCCCGTACTGCTGCACGAAGCGGTTGGCCTGGATCCCCGCCTTGTGCTTGTCGAAGCGCACGTCCGGGTCCAGCCCGGTCATGCCCACGTACACGCAGGGCTTGCCCTCGATGTAGTTCGGGTTGCACCTGCGGAACTTGCGTTCGCTCAGCACCGCCAGGGACAGTTCCACGACGTAGACGTTGTGATGGGGTTTGGGCATGGCGTGGGGGCGCCCGGGCCGACCAACCTGGGCAGGGTACCCACTGTAAAACCAAATCGGCGCATTTGCAGCGACCGGGCCTGCAGGCAAACATGGGCACACTGGCGGTCGTTGGCCAAGAGGCTGGGACAAGGCCTCTTAAAAAGTCGTTAATCCCCTCGAACGATGATCGAGGCGAGCGCGGGAGCCCCCCGGGCTCCGTCCGCCGCAACGCAACCAGGAAAAAATCCGTGCACCTCCTCCTCGTCGAAGACGACGACATGCTCGCCGAAGCCGTGTGCGATGCCGCGCACCAGAACGCCTGGCGCATCGACCGGGTGAGCGACGCGGCCGGGGCCCGGCTGGCGCTGGTGGACCATGCCTACGGGGCGGTGCTGCTGGACCTGGGGCTGCCGCGCGAGTCGGGCCTCACCGTGCTCAAGGCCATGCGCGCCCGCTACGACGTGACGCCGGTGCTGATCCTCACCGCGCGCGGGCAGCTGAGCGAGCGCATCCTGGGGCTCGATGCAGGGGCGGACGACTACATGATCAAGCCCTTCCAGGTCGATGAGCTGTGGGCCAGGGTGCGCGCGGTGGTGCGGCGTACGCAGGGGCGGGTGGTGCCGGTCTTCAAGTACCGGGACATCGAGCTCGACCGCAGCAAGCGGCTGGTGCTGCGCGGCGGCGAGCGCGTGGCGCTGAGCAGCCACGAGTACCGCACGCTGCTGGCCCTGCTGGAGCGGCCGGGCCATGTGGTCACGCGCGACCACCTCGAAGACGTGGTGTACGGCCACGCCAGCACCGTCGAGAGCAACACCATCGCCGTTTTCATCCACCAGCTGCGGCGCAAGCTGGGGGACGACCTGATCACCACCGTGCATGGCCACGGCTACCTGTTCGGCGAGGCGGGAGCGTGATGGCGTCCGTGAAGACCGCGAGGTCACTGCGCAGCCGCATGCTGCTGGCCGGGGGCGCCACCATCGTGCTGTGCTGCGGGGTGGCGCTGGCGGTGCTGGCCAGCTACTTTGCGCTGAGCCAGAGCAGCATCGAGGACAAGCGCCTGCGCGGCATTGCGCACAAGCTCCTGCAGACCATACCGGTTCACAAAAATCTGCGTGGGGTCGAGCAAGACGAACGGGTGCGGGCCGACGCCCTGGCGCAGCAGGAGAACCTGGCGTTCCAGGTATGGGTGTTCCAAAACCTCCGCGCGGTGGGCACCCCGGGCTCACCCCGCACGCCCCTGCGGCCCGACTTTGTCGATGGCTTTGCCAGCACCATGGTCGAGGGGCAGCGCTGGCGCGTGTACTCCGTATCGGACAGCACGGGCCGCATCACCGTGCAGGTAGGCAACCTGCACAGCCAGATCGACGCGGAACTGCGCAAGAAAGCGTTGATCGCAATGGCCATCGCCACCGCGCTGCTGGTGTTGATAGGCTCGTTCATGTGGTTCGCCGTGCGCCGGGCCCTGCTGCCCGTGGCCGCGATGGAGGCAGCGCTGCACCAGCGCCAGAAATTCGACCTCACGCCCCTGCCCAGCGGTGCGCTGCCGGCCGAGCTGCAGCCGCTGGTGGGCGCCTTCAACCATGTGCTGCACCAGTTGGACGAGGCGGTGGAGGGTGAGCGCCGCTTCATCGGCGACGCTGCGCACGAACTGCGCACGCCTTTGGCCGCGCTGCTGGCCCAGGCCCAGGTGGCCGTGCGCGCCACCACCCTGGCCGAAAAGGATGCCGCGCTGGCCAAGCTGCTGGCCGTGGCCGAGCGCAGCACGCGCCTGTCGGAGCAGTTGCTGGACCTGGCGCGCCTGAACGCAGGCGCGCGTGCCACGCACCAGGCCCTGGCCGACCTGAGCGAGCTGGCCGCGTATGTGAGCCGCGAATTCGACATGCAGGCGCACCAGCAGCAGCGCCACCTGCTGCTGGACCTGCAGCCCTGCACCATTGCCTGCGACATCGACGAGATCGGCATCCTGCTGCGCAACCTGGTGGACAACGCCCTGCGCCACACGGCGCCCGGCGGGCGCGTGCGCATCGCCTGCGGGCCGGTGGCGGTGGACCAGACTGGCGTCCCCCAGGCATTCCTAGAGGTGGCGGACGACGGCCCCGGCGTGCCCGATTCGGAGCGCGAGGCGATCTTCCAGCGCTTTCACCGCGTGGCAGGCAGTGCCGTCAAGGGCAGCGGCATCGGCCTGTCGCTGGTGGCCGGCATCGCGCAACTGCACGGTGCCACCATCAGCACCTGCGCGGGGCTGGAGGGCCGGGGCTTTTGCGTGCGCGTGCTGTTCCCTGCGGTGCAGGGCAATGGTGAAGCGGCGGGCTGAACACCCCGCGAAATCATTCGGCGGCCAGCACCTCCCGCATGACCTCGGCCTGCCAGTCGAAATAGGGGTTGAAGGTGAGCCGTGCGTGCACCTTGGCGCTCTCGCGGTAGCCCCAGTCCGAGTACCACACCGGCTCGCCCGCCATGCAGCGGGCCTGGTCGGCGGCGTCCTGCCCGTTCCAGCACAGGCGCTGGGTGCCCTCGCTGCCGTAGAGCGGGTTGGCGGGCGAGAACAGCACGCCCATGTGCGAGAACTGGCTGATGCGCTGCTGCGGCAGCCTGTCGGTGCGCACCAGCACACGCGCGGGCTGCCCGGCGCCTTCGCGCTGTGGCGTGGCACCGCCACGCGCCGCTGGCAGCTCGCCATACCAGATGAGGCGGCTGGCGGGATGGGTGAAGCGGGTCTCGAAGGTGCCGAGCACATGCTCCACGTCCACCACCGAGTCGTGCTGCGCCAGCACCAGCAGGGCCGGCCTGGCATAGGGCTGGCGCGCGATCTTCTCGCGCACGGCGGCGGCGCTGCGGTAGTACTGCGCAAAGCCATTGGTGGGCACGTTGAGGTAGCGCAGGGTCGTCTGCTGGGGCTGGGCGGAGTCGGGCTGGCGCAGCCAGGTGCGCACGCGCGCCACCCAGGGCACGATCCAGTCCAGCGGCACGCCCGACTTGAGGGCCGGCGAAAAAAGCACCAGGCCCGCGACCTCGGGGTGGTCCAGCGCGTACTCCAGCGCCAGGTTGGCGCCGGTGGAAAAGCCGCCCAGGTAGACCTCGGGCACCTCCTGCGCCAGCAGGGCTGCCTGCTGCGCCACCAGGCGGCGCCAGTCGTCCAGGTCCACGCCGATCAGGTCGGCCGGGCGCGTGCCATGGCCGGGCAGCAGCGCGGTGCGCACCAGAAAGCCCTGGCCCGCCAGCGCCTGCCCGATGTCGGCAAACGACCAAGGCGAATCGCCCAGGCCGTGGAACAGCACCACGCCCTTGCGCGCGGCCTGCGCCGGCCGCCATTCCATGGGCGCGTTGCGCGCCAGCTCGCTGTCGCGCTCGTCGCTCTGGAAGGCGCGGTGCTGCGCCATCCAGTCCTGCGTTTCGCTGCGGTACTGGGCAAAGCTGCCCTGGCCCAGCGGCACCATGGGCCCGCGCGGCGCAGCGCACCCCGCGCACGCCACGGCGGCCACCAGCGTCAGGGCGCGGGGCCACCGCCGGGTGGCTTGGCTCGATTGCAGATGCCGCACCATCAGAACCGGTACAGGTAGCCCAGGCGCAGGCCGGTGGTGCTGGAGCGGTCCACCAGCGGGCTGTCGGTGATGCCGCTGCCCAGGCGCGTGGTGCTGATGTCCAGGAACATGCTCTGCTGCGGCGCCATCGCATAGCCCACGCGCAGGCCCAGCTCCAGGTTGACGCTGGCATCGCCCTGGTAGGCGCGGCGCTGGGGCAGTGCTTCGGAGGATTTCACGCCGTAATAGTAGTCCACATACTTGCTGTCGGCCCAGTGCGCTGCCAGGCGCGGGGTGAAGTCGAAGGCCCCCTGCTGGAAGCGGCGGTCCACCTGCAGCTTGATCCTTTGCCCCTTGCTGTGGCCCGAGGCATCGCCAAGCCACTCGCCCGAGACATTGGCCACGCCGGTGCGCCATATGGCGGCGCCGCCCACCCAGAAACTGGCCTTGCGCTCGTCCATGCCGGTGAGGTAGGGCGAATCCTCGGCCTCGTACCCTTCACCCGCATAGCGCGCACGCAGCCTGAGCGAGACCGGCCCGGCCGACGGCAGCTTGACGTCCAGCGAGGGGCCGAGCACGCTGACCCAGCGGTTCTCGAAGTAGATGAGTGGCAGCCCCTGCGCCTTGTCGTCGAAGTCGCGGTAGGGCGCCCGGTCCACCGCCACGCCCAGGCCAAGACCCCATTGCGAAGCAGCGCCGGTGCCCGATGTGCCACCGGATGTGCTGCCGTCCTGCGCCCATGCTGCCGGCAAAGCCAGCACACCCAGGGCGGCTGCGGCCACGGCAGCGCGCAGGCGCTTCACCGGAGCACTCGGAGTGGGCCCGGGGGCGCCCGGTGCAGGCCGGGCTCGCCAGCGCAGGCCGGTGGTTGCAGGGACCGGGATGAAAGGGAACGGGAGCATGGTCGGGATCCTCAGGGTTGAAACAACGAAGCAGACAAAGTGAAATTCAGGGCGCGTGTTCGCCGCCACCGCCATCGCTGCGGGTGGCCGCAGCATCGGAGCCGGGATCGAGGTCGAAACGCTCACCGCCACCCGCAGCGGCCGGGTCCGGTGGCGCATCGCCCTGCAGCGGCGCGTCACCGTGCACCAGCGCGCGGCGGTGCTGCAGGTAGGCATCGCGCACAAAGAGGTACTTGTCCAGCGCAATGCGGTCGATCACCTGCGTGGCGGGCAGCAGCTCGGCCCGCGCCTGGGTGGCCTGCGCCAAGGTCAGGCCGTTGCGCACCGCCGTGCTGGCGGCCAGGGTTTGCGGCGCCAGCAGCAGCTCGGCCGGCAGGCCCGCCGTATCGCGCACGGTGGACGGGCCCAGCAGCGGCCAGACGATGTAGGCGCCCGCGCCCAGGCCCCAGCGGCCCAGCGTCTGGCCCGTGTCCGCGCCATGGCGCACCAGGCCCATGGGCGTGGCCACATCGAACAGCCCGAGCACACCCACGGTGGTGTTCACGGCCACCCGCGCCAGGTCCGACGCCGCAGCCCCCGCCCGCCCCTGCAGCACCAGGTTGGCCGCCGAGCCGATGTCCTGCGGGTTGCTGAAGAAATGGCCCAGACTGGTCTGCACGCCCTGCGGCAGCACGCGGGCATAGCCGCGCGCCAGAGGGGTCAGCACCGCGCCATCCACCGCCTCGTTGAAGCGAAAGACACCGCGGTTCCAGGGCTCCAGAGGATCGGGCTGGGCGGCGGTGGCGCAGCCTGCCAGCACGGGCAGCAGGGCGACCAGCCCGGCCGCAGCGGCCCGCGCCGCCACCGGCATGGCCCTGCGCTGCCGGGGCATCAACCAGCCACCTGCTGGCAGCCCTTGCTGCGCCGCTGCTCGCGCAGGCTCACCATGCGCAGCTCGGAATCGATCTGCACGGAGTTGGCGTTGAAATAGCGCGCCGCCACCGCCACCGGCAGCACCAGTTGCCAAGAGGCGCTCTTGGCCTCGCCGGCCACCCGGTTGCTCTCTTGCGCCATGGCTAGCTCGTTGTCCAGCTCATGGCAGCCCAGCTGCGCAAAGCGCTCCTTGGGCATGGCACTTTGCGGGATGCTGGTGCACGCGGACAGCAGCAGCGACAGGGACAGGAGGACAAGACCCGAAGCGAACCGGACATGGGGCATGGTGGTGACTCTTTCAACAACAGGTGCGGCGAGGGTTTCGCCGCCGCTGAACCGCATGGTGCCGACCCAGCTTTAAGGACTTCTTAGCGCGATTAAGAATTCTTTAAGACGCTGCAGAAAACCGGGTTCATCGCCGCAACGGACGGCCGGTGGTCCATTGGGCGAAGTTTTGACAATTTGTCCATTTTTGGATAAATTATCCAAATGCCAAAACGCACGCCCTCCCCTGCCCCCCACCGCACCCCCGAACAAAAGGCCCTGCTCTCCCAGATCGAGCAGGTGGCCCAGGGCCTGGCCGCCACCTTTGCGCCCTTCTGCGAAGTGGTGGTGCATGACCTGCTGGACCCGGGCCAGTCCATCCTGGCGATCCACAACAACCTCTCGGGCCGCTCGGTGGGCGAGCCGACGACCGAGCTGGGTCTGGCGCGCATCGCCGACCCCGACTACCCGCAGGTGATCGCCAACTACGCCAACCAGTTCGCTGACGGGCGGCAGGCCAAGAGCACGTCGGTGGGCATCAAGGACTCGTCGGGCGAGTACATCGCCGCTCTGTGCCTGAACGTGGACCTCACGCTGTTTCGCAGCCTGCAGAGCGTGGTGGGCCAGTTCACCGCCATCGACGGAGACACGGGGCTCACAGAGTCGCTGGACCCGGCCGGCGCCGACGCCATCCGCCTGCGCATCGACCAGTTCGCGGCGCGCCTGTCGACCGCGCCGCGCGCGCTCAAGGCGGCCGAGCGGCGCGCGCTGCTGCGCGAGCTCAAGGAGTCGGGCAGCCTGGAGGTGCGCCGCGCGATGGAGGTGGTGGCGCAGCACCTGGGCGTGTCGCGCGCAACCGTCTACGGCGATGCACGCTGAGCTGCCAGCATGAGCACATCCACCACCGCTCCAGACACCCGAGCGCAGGCGCAATTGCTGCTGCTCGACACCCACCAGGTCAGCGCCCTGCTGCAGCCGCAGGACGTGCTGCGCGCCGTGCACGAAGCCTTCACCCTGCACAGCCAGCGCGCGGGCCGCGTGTTCCCCGTGGTGCGCGAGGCACTGCCCACGGGTGGCGTGTTCGGCATCAAGTCGGGCGATGTGCCCGACCAAGGGCTGCTGGGCTTCAAGGCCGCCGGCTTCTGGCCCGCCAACCGGGCACGGGGCGGCGAGCCGCACCAGGCCACCGTCATGCTGGTCGACCCGGCCACAGGCCGGCCGCTGTGCCTGCTGGACGGCAATGCCATCACCACCGAGCGCACGGGCGCGGCGGGCGCGCTGGGGCTGCAGCACCTGGCGCGCGCGGACAGCGAACAGCTGTGCCTCTTTGGCACCGGCGTGCAGGCGCGCGTGCAGCTGCGCTTTGCGCTGCAGGTGCTGCCCGCGCTGCGGCGGGTGCGCTATGTGGCGCACGATGGGCAGCGCAACGAGGGTTTCGAGGCGGGTTTTGCCGAGCACTGCGACATCGCCCTCGCCACCGATGCCAATGCCGCCGTGGCCGCGAGCGGCGTAGTGGTCACCGCCACGCCCGGAGGTGGCGCGCTGTTCGACGCAGCGGCCGTGCAGCCGGGCACCCACATCAACGCCGTGGGCACCGACACCCAAGGCAAGCGCGAGCTGCCCGAGGGCCTGCTGCAGCGCGCCCGCCTGTTCGTGGACGACGCCACGCAAGCCCGCCAGATTGGCGAGGCGCAATGGGCACCGCCAGGCCTGCCCTGCGGCGAACTCGGCGATGTGCTCACCGGCCAGGTGCAGGTGGCGCGCGGCGCGCAGGACATCACCGTGTTCGACATGACGGGCCTGGCCCTGCAGGACCTCACCGTCGCCCGCATGCTGCACACACAGGCCCTGGCGCAGGGCCTGGGCACCACCGTTGCCTGGCCGTGGTGACGCCCGCCGCACTTCACCCTCATCCACCCATCCATCCACCACCACCCACCCTTGCCATGACCACTCTCCCCCACCTTCCTACCTATGACGACGTCGTGGCCGCTGCCGGCCGCATCGCGGGCATTGCGCACCGCACGCCCGTGCTCACCTCGCGCATCCTCGACGAAGAGCTGGGCGCCCAGGTGTTCTTCAAGTGCGAGAACCTGCAGCGCATGGGCGCCTTCAAGTTCCGCGGCGCCTACAACGCGCTCGCCCAGTTCGACGCCACGCAGCGCAAGGCCGGGGTGATCGCGTTCTCGTCGGGCAACCACGCCCAGGGCATCGCCCTGGCCGCGCGCGAGCTGGGCATGCCGGCCACCATCGTCATGCCGCAGGACGCCCCCGCCGCCAAGGTGGCGGCCACGCAGGGCTATGGCGCCAACGTGGTGTTCTACGACCGCTACACGCAAGACCGCGAGCAGATCACCCGCGACCTGGCCGAGCGCGATGGCCTGACCATGATCCCACCCTACGACCACGCCGACGTGCTCGCCGGCCAGGGCACGGCGGCCAAGGAGCTGTTCGAAGAAGTGGGCGAGCTCGATGCCTTCTTCGTCTGCCTGGGCGGCGGCGGTTTGCTCTCGGGCTCGGCCCTGTCCACGCGCGCGCTGTCGCCCAAATGCAAGCTCTACGGCGTGGAGCCCGAGGCCGGCAACGACGGGCAGCAGTCGTTTCGCAGCGGCTCCATCGTGCACATCGACACGCCCCAGACCATTGCCGATGGCGCGCAGACGCAGCACCTGGGAAACATCACCTTCCCCATCATCCGCCGCGACGTGGACGACATCCTCACCGTGAGCGATGCGCAGCTGGTGGACGCCATGCGCTTCTTCGCCACGCGCATGAAGCTGGTGGTGGAGCCCACGGGCTGCCTGGGCTTTGCGGCGGCGCGTGCACGCGCCGCCGAGCTCAAGGGCAAGAAGGTGGGCGTGCTGATCAGCGGCGGCAACGTGGACATGGAGCGTTTCTGCAGCCTGCTCGCCGGCTGATGCCACGAGAGAAAAGGAGCCCCCGCCATGCAAGAAGCAACAGCCAACCAACCCAGGACACCCCTGGCGCAGGTCGACACCCCCGCCGCGCTGATCGAGCTGCCGCGCATGCAGCGCAACATCGCGCGCATGCAACAGCGCATGAACGCGCTGGGCGTGCGCTTTCGCCCGCACGCCAAGACCGCCAAGTGCCCGGCCGTGACCGATGCGCAGATCGCCGCCGGCGCGCAGGGCATCACCGTCTCCACCCTCAAGGAGGCGGCGCAGTTCTTCGCCCACGGCATCACCGACATCCTGTACGCCGTGGGCACCGTGCCGCACAAGCTGCCCCAGGTGCTGGCACTGCGCCGCCAGGGCTGCGACCTGAAGATCATCACCGACAACCTGGCAGCAGCCCAGGCCATCGTGGACTTCGGCCGCGAGCATGGCGAGGTGTTCGAGGTGCTGATCGAGGTGGACACCGACGGCCACCGCTCGGGCATCCGCCCCGACGAGGGGGTGTTGATCGAGGTGGGCCGCGCCCTGCACGCGGGCGGCATGCGCCTGGCCGGCGTCATGACGCACGCGGGCGGCAGCTACGACCTGAATACCCCCGAAGCCCTCACGGCCCTGGCCGAGCAGGAGCGCGCTGGCTGCGTGCACGCGGCCGAGCGCCTGCGCGCAGCCGGCCTGCCCTGCGCCGTGGTGAGCGTGGGCTCCACGCCCACGGCCCTGTCGGCCAAGGACCTCGCGGGTGTGACCGAGGTGCGCGCAGGCGTGTACGTGTTCTTCGACCTGGTGATGCACAACGTGGGCGTGTGCAGCACCGACGACATCGCCCTGAGCGTGCTGACCACCGTGATCGGCCACCAGGTGGACAAGGGCTGGGCCATCGTCGACGCCGGCTGGATGGCCATGAGCCGCGACCGGGGTACGCAAAAGCAGTCGCGCGACTATGGCTATGGGCAGGTGTGCGATGTGGACGGGACGGTGCTCGACGGCTATGTGCTCAGTGGTGCGAACCAGGAGCACGGGATTTTGTCGCTTGCCGGTGGTTCCACGTCACCGGACGTGGGCGATATTGCGCGGCGGTTTCCGGTGGGCAGGCAGTTGCGGATCTTGCCGAACCATGCGTGTGCCACGGGGGCGCAGTATGGGGAGTATCGGGCGGTGGAGGGTGGGGTGGTGGTCGGGGAGTGGGGGCGGTTTGGGGGGTGGTGATGTTGGCCTCTCATGGCACTGTTTGTCATGGCTGCTGCTTGCCTTGGTTGAGGGCGGAGGCCGGGATGTGCGCCCGGCGGCGCAGTAACTTTCTCTTGGCCGCCAAGAGAAAGTCACCAAAGAGAAGGCGGCCCCCAGTCTGCGTCCCCCATCGCCCTGTCGGGCGATGGGGGCAACCTGCGATGCTCGGACCTGGGGTGGTGCCGATGAACTCGCTGCGTTCTTCGAACTCCGCTCAGACAGCATCGGCAAGCTAGAGCACGAAGTGCGTGTGTCCTTCGGCACACGCACCCACCCCAGCTCCTGCGCTTCTCGGCGCAGCCAGCAGGGGTGGGGAGCGGGGTCAGGGACGGCTGCTGCTGTCGCAGCTGCGCCTGGGGTCGGGGACGCGCGCGATGCGCGCTGCCGACGCAGCTGGCGCGGTCGCCCTGGCGAGCCGAGCGCAGCGGAGGACCACAGGCCGAGCGAAGCAATGGCCCGTATGGAGCCAGCTCCCACCCCCTTCTGACCGTGCCGAGAAGCACAGGGCCTGGGGTGAGCGCGTGCCGAAGGACACGCGCATCGTTGTCTGGCTTGCCGCAGCTGTTTGAGCGGAGTTCGAAGAACGCAGCGAGTTCTGCGGCACACCCCAGGACCGAGCATCGCAGGCTGCCCCCAGCGCCCGACAGGGCGATGGGGGACACGGGCAGCGGGGTCGCCTTTTCTTGGCCTACCTTCTTTTGGCGACGCAAAAGAAGGTAGGTGCGCCGCCGGGCGCACATCCCGGCTCCCGCCCACAATCCAGGCACACAGTAGCTACAGGCGACCAGCCGACGCCTGCATTGGGGGTTTCAGGCAGGGCTGCGGCGCGTTAGCACCGCAACGTCACCGAAGCACCCAAACAACTGAAACAGCACTCAGGGCGACAACGCCTGCTCCACCGCCACCTTGGCCTCTTCCAGGCTGCTGAAGAACCGCGTGGGCTGCGGCTGGGCCTTGGGCAGATGGGCCGGCGCCGGCCACAAGCGCTCATCCGTCCAGCCCGCCGTCCACCCGCCAATGTCCTTGCGCTTGACGGAGCAGACGGCTTGCCCGCTCACCGTCGCTGTCCAGGTAGTAGGCGGATCGTGGTCCCAGGTGACGTTTGCCATGGTGCCTCCAGCGGTTGGTGCACCATTGTAGAAAGCTCCTGCCGTATGGGCAATGGCGCTCGCGGCTGCGCCGCACCAGTCACCGCGCTGCCGCAGCCCCCAACGCAAACTTGGCAGCCCGCACCACGGCAGCCGCATCCACCCCAAAAAATTCCCGCAACGCCGCCCGCGTATCACTGCGCCCAAACCCATCGGTCCCCAGGGTCAGGTACTTGCGCCCTTCGGGCACAAAGGCGCGCACGGTCTCGGGCACGGCACGCACATAGTCGGTCGCAGCGATCACCGGTCCGCTGGTGGCGGCCAGTTGCGCTGCAAGCCAGGGGGTACCCGGCATCTCTTCTCCCGCGATGGAGCGCTGCTCACACGCCACGCCATCGCGCGCCAGTTCGCTCCAGCTGGTCACGCTGACCACGGTGGCGGCAATGCCCTCGGCGGCCAGTTGCTGTGCGGCCTTCACCACCTCGGTGAGGATGGCGCCGGAGCCCATCAGCGTCACCTGGCGGGCATGGGCCGCCGAGCCGCTGTCGGCGCCGAAGCGCTGGAACACATAGCAGCCGCGCAGCACGCCCTCGGCCGCATCGGCAGGCAGATCGGGCTGGGCGTAGTTTTCGTTCATCAACGTGACGTAGTAGAAAACGTCGCGCTGCTCCGTCACCATCTCGCGCATGCCGGCGTCGACGATCACGGCCATCTCGCCCGCGTAGGCCGGGTCGTAGGCCTTGCAGTTGGGTATCGTCGCGGCCACCAGGTGGCTGCTGCCGTCCTGGTGCTGCAGGCCCTCGCCGCCCAGCGTGGTGCGGCCCGAGGTGGCGCCCAGCAAAAAGCCGCGCGCGCGCTGGTCGGCCGCGGCCCAGATGGCGTCGCCCACGCGCTGAAAGCCGAACATCGAGTAGTAGATGTAGAACGGCAGCATCGCCAGGCCGTGCACGCTGTAGCTGGTGGCCGCCGCTGTCCAGCTGGCGATGGCGCCGGCCTCGCTGATGCCTTCTTCGAGGATCTGGCCATCGAGCGCCTCGCGGTAGCTCAGCACCGAGCCGATGTCCTCGGGCGCATAGCGCTGGCCCACGCTGCTGTAGATGCCGACCTGCTTGAACAGATTGGCCATGCCGAAGGTGCGCGCCTCGTCGGCCACGATGGGCACGATGCGCGGGCCCAGCGTGGCGTCCTTGAGCAAACTGCCCAGCATGCGCACGAAGGCCATGGTGGTGCTCATCTCCTTGCCATCGGCCTGCAGCGCGAACTGGGCATAGCTGGCAATCGCCGGCACGGGCAGCGCGTCGCACGCTGTCTCGCGGCGCGGCAGGTAGCCGCCCAGATCCTGGCGGTGGCTGCGCAGGTAGCGCATCTCGGGGCTGTCCTCGGCGGGCTTGAAGAAGGCCAGGCTGGTGGCCTGCGCGTCGCTGAGCGGCAGGTTGAAACGGTTGCGGAACTCGATGAGGTCGGTCTCGTCCAGCTTCTTCTGGCTGTGCGTGGTCATCTTGCCCTGGCCGGCCGTGCCCATGCCGTAGCCCTTCTTGGTGTGCGCCAGGATCACCGTGGGCTGGCCCTGGTGGCGCGCGGCGGCGGCATACGCGGCGTGGATCTTCACCAGGTCGTGCCCGCCGCGCTTGAGGCGGTCGATCTGCTCGTCCGTCATGCCCTGGGCCAGGGCCGCGAGCTCGGGGTTCTGGCCGAAGAAATTGTCGCGGTTGAAGCGGCCGTCCTTGGCGGCAAAGGTCTGCATCTGGCCGTCCACCGTGCCTTCGAGCGTACGCACCAGCGCACCCGTCAGGTCGCGGGCGAACAGGCCGTCCCAGTCGCTGCCCCACACGAGCTTGACCACGTTCCAGCCCGCTCCAGCGAACAGGCGCTCCAGCTCGTCGATGATGCGGCCGTTGCCGCGCACCGGGCCGTCCAGGCGCTGCAGATTGCAGTTGACCACCCACACCAGGTTGTCGAGCCCCTCGCGCGCGGCCAGGGTCAGCGCGCTCATGCTCTCGGGCTCGTCCATCTCGCCATCGCCGAACACGCCCCAGACCTTGCGCGCCGAGCAGTCGAGCAAATTGCGGTGCGTGAGGTAGCGCATGAAGCGCGCGTGGTAAATGCTGCTGATGGGCCCGATGCCCATCGACCCGGTGGGGAACTGCCAGAAGTCCGGCATCAGCCAGGGGTGCGGGTAGCTCGACAGGCCCTGCGCGCCGGCGGCCGGCGCCGTGAGCTCCTGGCGGTAGTGCATCAGGTCCTGCTCGGACAGGCGGCCTTCCATGAAGGCGCGCGCGTACACGCCGGGCGCGCTGTGCGGCTGAAAGAACACCAGGTCGCCCCGGTGCTGCCCCTCGCCCACACCTTCGCGGGCGCGAAAGAAGTGGTTGAACCCGCTCTCGAACAGATCCGCCGCGCTGGCGTAGCTGGCGATGTGGCCGCCCAGCTCGCCATAGGCCTGGTTGGCGCGCACCACCATGGCCAGCGCGTTCCAGCGCACGATGGAGGCCACGCGCTCCTCGATGGCCAGGTCGCCGGGGAACACGGGTTGGTCTTGCACCGCCACGGTGTTCACATACGGCGTGTTCAGGTCGGGCTGCCAGCCCACGCGCTGGGCCCGCGCCAGGCGCACCATCTCCTGCAGCATGAAGCGCGCGCGCTCGGGCCCCTCGGTCGCTACCAGGGCCAGGAAGGCATCGCGCCACTCGGCGGTCTCCTCGGGGTCGGTATCGGTGGCCAGGGGCTGCATCAGGTGGTGGTGGGCGGTGGGGGCGTTCATGCATGCACTGTAAGCACAAGCGCCCCGAATGGGATGCCGTTTTGGCCCGCCCAAGCCTCGCGTGCAGCATTTCATGCGGCAAACGACCTACACTGCAGCACATGAAGCTGGACACCCTGGATTTGCGCATTCTGGCCGAGCTGCAGGCCGATGGTTCCCTGTCCAACGTGGAGTTGGCGCGGCGCGTGCACCTGTCGCCCTCGCCCTGCCTGGCGCGCGTGAAGGCGCTGGAGGCCGCGGGCGTCATCAGCCGCTATGTGGCCCTGGCCAGCGCGGCGGCGCTGGGCCTGGGGCTCAACGTGTTCATCAGCATCAGCCTGAAGACGCAGAGCAAGGAGGCGCTGGGCGATTTCGAGCAGCGCATTGCCGAGCACGACGAGGTGATGGAGTGCTACCTCATGAGCGGCGACAGCGACTACCTGATCCGCGTGGCCGTGCCCGACATCGGGGCGCTGGAGCGCTTCATCCTGGAGCGGCTGGCGCCCATCCCCGGTGTGGAAAAGATCCGCTCGAGCTTTGCGCTCAAGCAGGTGCGCTACAAGACGGCGCTGCCGTTGCCCAGGGGATAGGTGTCCTTTTCACTCCGCCCGTGCCGTGCTCGGCGGGTGCCCGATGATCCGCTTGTACGCCCGGCTGAACGAGGCCTCGGACTCGTAGCCCAGGCGGTTGGCCGCCACAGCCACGCGCATGCCGTCGCGCGCGATCCAGCGGCGCGCCTGCGACATCTTGACCTTGGCCACATAGCGCGCCGGGCTCTCGCCCATGGTGCGCGTGAACGACTCGGCAAAGCTCGAGCGCGAGGCGCCCATCAGGTCGGCCAGCAGCGGCACGCTCCAGTCGCGCTCGGGGTCGGCGTGGATGGCGGCGATCACCTTGCCGATGCGCGGGCAGCGCACGGCGGCGATCCAGCCCGTGGGGTTGTTGCAGCTGCACTCCACCCAGGCGCGGATGATGCTGGCGGCCAGTGCATCGGCCAGCCGCGCCAGGATGGCGCAGGCGCCCATGCGGTCCTGCGCCACCTCGCGCTCCATGGCGTCGAGCAGCACCGGCACCGTGGTGTCGCGCCGCGCCAGGTCGCCGGCCATCATCACCTCGGGCATCATCGCCATCAGCGGGTGCAGCGGGTCGAGGTTGAAGCGCAGCGCGCCGCAGAACATCACGTCGGGCGCGGGCGGCGGTGGCGGCGCGATGGCGGCCTGCGCAGGCTGGCGCGCTTCGCGCCCGTCCACCAGGTAGATGTTCTCTGACACTGCCTTGCGCGCCAGCGAATCGATGTCCACCGGCGGCACGTCGGGCGAACTGGCCAGCACGTGGAAACTGCCGTGCGGCAGCAGCACCGCGTCGCCCGGGTTCAGGCGCTGCCAGTCGGTCGTGGGCGTGCGCAGCCAGGCCCCGCCATGGCCCACGAAGTGAAAGCGCGCCGAGCGCTGCGCCGGGAAGGCAATGGCCCACGGCGGGTGCAGCACGCAGCGGCCATACTCCACGCCATCCAGGCGCAGGCCGAGCAGGATTTGGGTCAGCAGGTCCGGCGGTTCGGCAAATGGCTCTTGAGCCACCTGGTCGAAGGGTCTGGATAAAAAGTCAAGCATTTCGGCTTTTATGGCATGGAAACGCCGCCATCTTATCCCTACGATGGCTTTCCATCCACCCGAAGGCCTTTCCCGTGTCCTCCTCTCCCTCCTGCTCCGCCTGCCTTGATGCGCCCACCGGTGCCGTCGTTGCCGAGGCCACGCCCGCCCCCCTTTCCACCCCCGAGCCCACCGAGGCACACTGGGCCGCCGTGGCCTCCATGGCCCTGGGTGTCTTCGGCCTGGTCACGGCCGAGTTCCTGCCCGCCAGCCTGCTCACCGCCATGGCCAGCGACCTGCGCGTGAGCGATGGCGCCGCCGGCCAGGCCGTCACCGTCACCGCACTGGTGGCGGCCGTGGCCGCGCCATCGCTGCCGCTGCTCACGCGCCGCATCGACCGGCGGCTGGTGATGATCACCTTCACGCTGCTGCTGGTGCTGTCCAACGTGATGTCGGCCCTGGCCGGCAGCATGGCCACGCTGCTGGCGGCGCGGGTGCTGCTGGGCGTGGCGCTGGGCGGCTTCTGGTCCATGTCGGCGGCGCTGGCCATGCGGCTGGTGCCGGCATCGCTGTTTGCGCGGGCCATGTCGTTCATCCTCACCGGGGTGTCGGTGGCCACCGTCTGCGCAGCGCCCATCGGCGCCTGGATGGGCGACCTGTGGGGCTGGCGCAGCGCCTTCATCGCGGCCGGCGGCATCAGCCTGATCACGCTGGCCGTGCAGTTGGTGGCCTTGCCCGCCCTGCCCCCGCGCGACAACCCCAACCTCCAGGTGCTGGGCGAGCTGCTGCGCCGCCCACCGGTGCGCGTGGCGCTGCTGGCGGTGCTGCTGGTGATCTCGGGCCACTTCGCAGGCTTTACCTACATCCGCCCGCTGATGGAGCAGATCACGCACATGTCGGTGGCCACCATCACGGCGGTGCTGCTGGGCTATGGCGTGGGCGGCTTCTTCGGCAACTTCGTGGGCGGCTGGATCGCCGGGCGCAGCGAGCGCCAGGCCATCGTCGCCGGCGGTGCCGTCATCGCCGTGCTGGCCGCCACCTTGCTGGTGGCCGGGCAGTCGGCCGCCATCACCGCCGTGGCCGTCACGCTGTGGGGCTTTGCCTTCGGCGCCTTCCCGGTGGGCTTTCAGACCTGGATCGTGCGCGCCGCGCCCGACCAGGCCGAGGGCGCGGGCGGGCTGCTGGTGGCAGCCTTCCAGATCGCCATCGCCAGCGGCGCCATCTTCGGCGGGCTGATGGTGGACCATGTGGGTGCCCTGGGAGGGCCGGCGTTTGCGCTGGGGGCACTGACGCTGGGTACCTTGTTGACCCTGCGACACGGCCCCCGGCCTGCGGTCGCCGCCTGATCCAGGGAGCAAGCACCATGGCAACCGAGAGCAACCGCCGCATCACGCTCGCCGCACGCCCGCAAGGACTGCCTGAGCCCCAGCACTTCGGGCTGCAGACGCAACCCGTGCCCGAGCCTGCTGACGGCCAAGTGCTTTTGAAGACGCTGTACCTGTCCATCGACCCGTACATGCGCAACCTGATGGACCCCATCGGCCCCGGCTACGCGCCGCCCGTGGAGATCGGCGCGCCCATGGTCGGCGGCACCGTGAGCCGGGTCGTCACCTCACGCAACGCCCAGTTCCGCGAGGGCGATCTGGTGCTGGCCAATGCCGGCTGGCAGGACTACGCCCTGTCCGACGGCAGCGACCTGCTGGCGCTGGGCGATGCGGCGCAGCCCTCGCAGTCGCTCGGCGGCCTGGGCATGCCGGGCTTCACGGCCTACGTGGGCCTGCTCGACATCGGCAAGCCCCAGCCCGGCGAGACGGTGGTGGTGGCCGCAGCCACCGGCGCCGTGGGCGCCATCGTCGGCCAGATCGCCAAACTCAAGGGTGCGCGCGTGGTGGGCATTGCCAGCGGTGCCGACAAGTGCCGCCATGCGGTGCAGGAACTGGGCTTCGACGCCTGCCTGGACCGGCGCGAGCCGGGCTTGGCCGAGCGGCTTGCAGCGGCCTGCCCGCAGGGCATCGACGTCTACTTCGAGAACGTGGGTGGCGAGGTGTTCGACGCCGTGCTGCCGCTCTTGAACCTGCACGCGCGCGTGCCGGTGTGCGGCTTCATTGCCCACTACAACGATGAAAGCAACACACCCAGCGGCCCCGACCGCCTGCCCCGCCTGACCGCCACGCTGCTGCAAAAGCGCGTGCGCATGCAGGGCTTCATCATCCTGGACCACTACGGCGAACGTTTCGACAGCTTCCGCCGCGAGATGGCGGCCTGGATCGCCCAGGGCCAGGTGCGACTGCGCGAGGACATCGTGGACGGGCTGGAGAACGCGCCCGAGGCGCTGCGCCGGGTGCTGCAAGGGCACAATTTCGGAAAGACCGTGGTCCGCGTGGCGGAGTAGTTCAACAGCAGGCGACCACTCACTGCACCTTGGCGGCTGCGGCCGGTTTGGCCGTGGCGGCCTGCGGCTTGGCCTGCGCGCCCTTGCCCGCAGCCTTGGGCACCACACCCGTCGCCACGCGCTTGCGAAACTCCGCCAGGCGCACCTTCAGGCGCTTTTCGTTCTCGGGCCCCATGCGCACCAGCATCTTCTGCCCGCTCGACAGCGCCTGCAGCTGCGGGTCGACGAACTCGTAGCGCACCCAGGGCCGGGTGGAGGGCACCTCGCCCTTCACCTCGGTCAGCTCCACCAGCAGCGGGCCGGTGGGCTCAGGCGTCTTGAGCAGGTGGTCGAGCACGGCCACCAGGCGGTCGTTGAAGTACTTGCCCGGGTAGCCCAGTTCCTCGTATGCCTGCTGGAACAGCGGGTACAGCCGCGCATAGGCCGCTACGGCCGGGTCGACGGGGATCGCCTCGGCAAAGGCCACGAAGGCGCTGTAGCGCCCGGCATTGCCATCCGCAATGGCCAGTTGGCCGTGGGTACCGGGGACACCCTCCACGCTGAAGCGGCGCGGCGCCAGCTGCACCGGCCACATGCGCGAGGGCGCCTGGGCGCGCGGCAGGTTGTCCACCGTGGCCACCACGCGGCGCACAAAGCCGTCAAGCTGCAAGAACGAGCCCACCGAGGGCTGGCCCAGCAGTTCGGTCAGCGCCTGGGCCACTGCGGCATCGGACTCGGCCAGTTCAGGCAGCTGCGCCGCGTCGGCCGGGGCCAGCGGGTCAATGAGGTTCTGCGGGCCCGTGGGCTCCGATGCAGCAGCCACGGGTGCCGATGCAGCGGCCTCGGGCGGCGCCGCGGCGGCAGGCGGCTCGGCCACCGCACTGTTCTTAGCCTGCCATTGCCACCATGCGTAGCCCGCCCCCACCAGGGCCACCACCAGCACGCCCGCCACCCAGCCTGCCGCCCCGCCCGTGCTGCGCGGCGGGGTCGGGTGATGGTCGCTGCGCAGTTCGGAAAAATCGCGGTCGTGGTCGAGCACTGGATCGGGCATGCAGGGGTCCTTGTGTCATGGGCCGGGGTGCGGCCAACGCAGCGGCCCGGATGATCATGGCCTGACCATTGGAAACCCTTTAGGTTCCAGCAAGACGTAACGCCCTGTTTTCGTCATGGGCACGCTGCATGCAAGCAACAGCGTGCCCAGACGCGGGAGAGTCCTACAACGACTGCAACCAGTCCACCGTAGCCGCCAGCTCGGCCGGCCGGATCTCGTGCATGCCGGGGAACTCGCGGTAGTTCAGGGTGACAGGCAGCTGCGCGAAATGCTCGCGGATGGCATGGGCCTGCGCCAGCGGAATCACGTTGTCCTGCGTGCCGTGGCTCACCCACAGCTGCTTGCCCTGCAGCGCAGCGGCCGGCGCGGCGGCTGGCAGCACCTGGGGCAGCAGCCGGCTGTGCCACACCATGGCAGCCTGCAGCAGCGCGGGCTGGGTGAGCAGCAGCGACAACGACATGATGCCGCCCTGGCTGAACCCGCCCACCACCACGCGGCTGGCCGGCACACCCAGCTGCGATGCAGCGGCTTCGACCGCCTGCGCCACCAGCGCGCGGCTTTGCAGCTCCTGCGGCTCGTTGATGGTGCGGTCGCCATTGGGCGCCACCGAAAACTCGAACCAGGCGTTGGCCCCCGGCCCCATGCGAAACGGCGCGCGCAGGCTCAGCACATGGAAGCGCCCGGGCACGTGCGGCGCCAGGCCGAACAGGTCCTGCTCGTTGCTGCCCACGCCGTGCATCAGCACCAGCAGCCAGGGCTCGGTGGTGGCAGCGGCAGGGGGACGGTGCAGGTAGGTCAGCGGCAGGTTGGGTGTGGTCATGGACAAGGATCGTTGGGGTGGAGGGGCCGGCGCCGCATCTGGCGGCACCGAATGTGCCATTGTCAGGTCAGTGGGCAGCGGCAGCAGGTGCCGCTGTTGGCTGGAGCGCGAAGGCATCCATCGACAACATGCTGTACATCACCTCTCGGCTCAGGTACTGCGCCTGCAGGTCATCGCCGGCCGCGCCCAGCGCAAAGAAGAGGGGCAGAAAGTGGTCTTCCGTAGGGTGCGCGCGCGTGGCGTGCGGCGCTAGGCTGCGGTAGTCGAGCAGCGCCTGCATGTCGCCACGGGCCAGCGCATCCTCGATCCAGCGGCTGAACTCGAGCACATAGGGCGCGGGCTCGCGCACGCCGCCAAAGAACTCGGACAGGTTGTGCGTCATGCTGCCCGAGCCCACCACCAGCACGCCCTGGCTGCGCAGCCCGCGCAGCGCCGCACCCAGCGCAAACACCTCGGCAGGGCCCGCGCCCGCCGGCAGCGCCACCTGCACCACGGGCAGGTCAGCATCGGGGAACAAATGCATCAGCGGCACCCAGGCGCCATGGTCGAACGGGCGTGCGGCATCGCCCTGCGCGGCCACGTCGGCGGCCTGCAGCAAGCCCAGCACCTCCTGCGCCAGCGCAGGCGAGCCCGGCGCCGGGTACTGCAACTGGTACAGCGCCTGCGGGAAACCGCCAAAGTCATGCCAGGTGGCCGGCTGCGGCCCCGTCATCACCTGCGGGCTGCGCGCCATCCAGTGCGGCGACATGATCACCACGCCGCGCAGCCCCGGAAACTGCGCCCGCAGCCCTTGGCCCCACTGCGTGAGCGCAGGGCCGGTGGTGCCGGCATCGATGGCGAACAGCGGAGCGCCGTGCGATACGAACAGGGCCGGTACGGTGGCGATGGCAGAAGAAGGGGAAGGGGCTTGGGTGGTGGCGGACATGGTCGGCGTACTTTCTCTAGGGTCTGAGAAGTACTTTAGGACTTACCAAGGCCGCGACCAAGCCCCGGCGATCAAACGGATTGTTGCGATTTTGGGGTGAATCGGAGGCTTTGAGGGAGGCCTCAAAGCCGGTGGCAGCTCCACGACTCTGGCGGGCTGCTCCACTTGGCTCACCCTTTATGCCGTCAAGTGGTCCTTTGGCCCACCGTTCAAACGTCGGGCTTCACTCTCAAACCAGTTCATAAACTCCGATATGGACTGAAGCACATCGGGAAGACGAGCCCGCAGTTCCTCTTCTTTGGCCAGCGACCAATTGAGGACCTTCACCTCACCAGCCGGCGTGCACAGAATGAACGACTTGCCGTTGTCGTCAAACTGTTCTCCCCAGTTCGTCAGGAAGTCAAACCGACCGTATTTTTCCGACGCTTGGCGACACTCCTCCAACGTTCGAACATCGGTGAGTTCCACATCTCCGTGAAAGCCATAAAGCAGCCCATCCAGATGATTCCAGAGGCTGATGGCGGACATGCCTTCAAACTCGGCCAGCCAGAGCAACGCGAGACGTTCCCTGAGCAGCCGG
This sequence comes from Acidovorax sp., assembly GCF_034519795.1. Classification (GTDB taxonomy): domain Bacteria; phylum Pseudomonadota; class Gammaproteobacteria; order Burkholderiales; family Burkholderiaceae_C; genus Acidovorax. The sequence continues at coordinate 113,541 of NZ_JAXHOB010000009.1, read as the reverse complement.
AAATTCACGTAGGAAGGGTATAGCGCGCATTGTTTCGCGAAGAAATCGCCAATCGGCATACCTTGGCACCACACACGCATGCGGCCCCAAACTGCGGATGGCGGCGCCAAATCCGGCTCGGACATTGCCTCAATCGCAAAGGTCTTCTCAGTACCGAAAAGCATTTACTACCATCCTGGTCAGTCCTTGACGCGCCCCCGCAACGCCTTCGTCTCACTCCGCTGGCTCTTGCCCTCCAGCCGCCGCTGCTTGGACCCATACGTCGGCTTGGTCGCACGCCGCACGCGCGGCGGCGCGGCCACGGTGTTGACCAAGGCATTCAGCCGCTCGATGGCATCGCTGCGGTTCTGCTCCTGGCTGCGGTACTGCTGGGCCTTGATGACGACCACGCCATCCTGCGTGATGCGCGAATCGCGCAGGGCCAGCAGGCGCTCCTTCACGCCTTCGGACAACGAAGACGCGGCGATGTCGAAGCGCAGGTGCACAGCGCTTGAGACCTTGTTGACGTTCTGCCCGCCCGCCCCCTGGGCGCGCATGGCGGTGATCTCGACCTCGCGCTCGTCGACCTGCAGCACGGCGACCTGGCCGTTGACGCGCGGGGCCTCCTGCGGCGGACGCGGTGGGCGTGGCGCTGCCTCGGGCAATGCTGCAGCTGCGGCAAGGGTCGGCGGCTTGGAGTCGAGCGGGGTGTCGGCCATGTCAGCCCCTTGCGCCCGCCGCACCCTCAGCCAGCGCCGACAGCAGCACCTGCAAGAAGGCCTCGGGCCGCTCGAACTGCACCCAGTGCCCGGCGTCGGCCACCAGGGCCATGCCACGAAAGTCCGGCACGGCGGCGGCATACGCAGCCTCCAGCTCGGCCATGAAGCCCTGGTACAGCGCATCGGCTTCGCCGTAGATCACGTGCACCGGGCAGGTCACCTGCGGCAGCGAGCGGGCCAGGATGTCGGTGCGCGCCAGGCGGCGGCGCGTCATGCGGTCGCGCACCACATTGCCCACGTGCACTTCGAGCGCCAGGCCTTCGACCAGGGTGGCATCGCGCAGCATCAGCACGGCGAGGTTGTAGCGGTGCATGTCGAGCTGCTCGGCGGGCGGCAGGTGGCGCCAGCCTTTCAGACGCACGGGCCGCTCGGCCACCACGCCCATGGCAGGGGCGCCCACCACCACCAACTGGCGCGCCAGTTCAGGGTGGGCCGCCAGCGTGAGCCCGGCGGTGAGCCCGCCGAACGAAAAGCCCACCAGGTCCACCGGCCTGGGGCCGAACAGCGCGCGCAGGCCGTCGGCCATGGGCTCGACCAGTGCATCGGCATCGCCGCCCGTGGGCGGGGTGGCCGAGTCGCCAAAGCCCGGCAGGTCGGGTATCCAGATCTGGCGGCCGGCGGCCACCAGGGGCTCGATGTTGCGCACCCAGTGCGTCCAGCTGCCGCTGCCGCCGTGCAGCAGCACCAGCGGGGGCTGGCTCTCAGAAGCCTCGCCCCAGCTGTGCCAGACGGTGTCGCCGTTGCCGCAGGGCGTGGTATGGCGCTGCGCCAGTGCCCGCAGTCGGTCGATCTCGGGGGAAGGCAGGCGGGCGACCTCGCGCGCAGGGGCTGCGGGATTTTGGTCCTCGTCGTCCCCAGCGGCCATCACATGCCCGCCAGGCCGTCGATGGCCAGCGCATAGCCGCGCACGCCAAAGCCGCACATCACGGCCTTGGCCGCTGCGGCGATGTAGGAGTGGTGGCGGAAGGCCTCGCGCGCGTGCACATTGCTGATGTGCAGCTCGATCAGCGTGATGGCCGTGCCCTTGGTGGCATCGTGCAGTGCCACGCTGGTGTGCGTGTAGGCGCCGGCATTGAGCACCACGCCGGCCAGTTCGCCAGCCGTGTGCAGGCGGCCGGCCTCGTGGATCCAGTCCACCAGCGCGCCTTCATGGTTGCTCTGGTGAAAGCGCAGCGCAAAACCATGGCGCTCGCAGGCCTCAACGCACATCTGTTCGACATCGGCCAGGGTGTGCGCGCCGTACACGGCGGGTTCGCGCGTGCCCAGCAGGTTCAGGTTGGGGCCATTCAGGACAAAAACGGTTTTCTTGTTCGCAGACATGCAGCAGCTCTCCGGGCGTTGGGACGGGCCTGCCGATCATTCGCCAGGCAGGCCGTGGTGGGGCCGCCAAAGGCGCGGCTCCTGCCAACGCGGGATTATGCGGTGCCCGCCACCGTCTCACCGGCCCCGGCGCCATCCCTGCGAGGGGCGGCACCCGGCTTGGCGGCCCAGTGGGCGCGCCAAGCGCAGCAGGTCAGCGGTCCCAACGGCCGCGGCCGTGTCCATGGCCGTGGTGGCGATGGCCGTGGCCGTGACCACCGCGGTAGTAGTACACGGGCGGGGGTGGCGCGTAGTACACCGGTGGGGGCGGCGCGTAGTACACCGGCGCGGGGGCCGAGTACACCGGGCGCGGCGCGTAGTAGACAGGGGCCGGGGCCGAGTACACCGGGTAGCCGTTGCCCACGCCCACCACCACACCTGGCGAACTCAGGCCTATCGACCAGTTGACATCGCTGCGGGCCTGGGCGGAGCCGGCGGCTGCAAAGAGCGCCAGGGCCACACCAGCGGCGGCGGCCATGGACTGGATAGAACGGGTTTTCGTCATGTAAATCTCCTGGTAGTGGAGGCGGCCCCCTTGGTTGGGATTCGCCTCACTGGTACTCAACGCACCAGATGTCCGAAAGGATGGCACGAAACTCCATCTTTATTGTTTCTTTACGTACAGGTGAGTGCGCACTCCTGCGCAATAGTTCACGCCAAAACGCTTTAGTGTCGGAGCCGGCAGACGGTTGCAAGTTCCCACGGACCGATTTCGGGGACTTGCGGCGTTACAAATCGGGGGCTGGAAGCCCTGGTTGCAGCATGAAGGGGCCCCCTAGCGCCCCCGACCGCGCTGCACTGCAGCAGACGGCCCGGCCTCCCCCTAAAATGGGCCAATGACCACGTCCACCCCCGCCAACACCCCTGCCGCAGCCCCCGAAGCGGCCCTTGAGACCGCCAAGACGAGCAACTTCCTGCGCCAGATCATCGAACACGACCTGGACAAGGGCACCTACGCCAGCCGCCAATGGGGTGGTACACCGGGCGACGCCGCCCACCACGCCAAGGGCCAGCCCGACCCGGCGAAGATCCGCACGCGCTTCCCGCCCGAGCCCAATGGCTACCTGCACATCGGCCACGCCAAGAGCATCTGCATCAACTTCGGCCTGGCGCGCGACTACGGCGGCGTGTGCCACCTGCGCTTTGACGACACCAACCCCGAAAAAGAAGACACCGAGTACGTCAACAGCATCATCGATGCCGTCAAATGGCTGGGCTTCGACTGGAACGGCAGCCCCAACGCCGCGCCCTACCAGGCCAGCGATTATTTCGACTTCATGTACCGCGCGGCCGAGTACCTGGTCGAGGCCGGCCACGCCTATGTGGACGAGCAGACCGTGGAGCAAATGCGCGCCAACCGCGGCGACTTCGGCAAGCCGGGGGTCAACAGCCCCTTCCGCGCCCGCACGCCGGCCGAAAACCTGAGGCGCTTTCGCGAAATGCGCGACGGCGAGCACGAAGACGGCTCCATGGTGCTGCGCGCCAAGATCGACATGGCCAGCCCCAACATCAACATGCGCGACCCGGCCATCTACCGCATCCGCCGCGCAACGCACCACAACACCGGCGATACCTGGTGCATCTACCCGATGTACACGTACGCCCACCCCATCGAGGACGCGCTGGAGCAGATCACCCACAGCCTGTGCACGCTGGAGTTCGAAGACCAGCGCCCGTTTTACGACTGGCTGCTGGAGCGCCTGACCGAAGGCGGCCTGCTGGGCAACCCGCCCCCGCGCCAGTACGAGTTCTCGCGCCTGAACCTTACCTACGTGATCACCAGCAAGCGCAAGCTGGCCCAACTGGTGTACGACCACAAGGTGAGCGGCTGGGACGACCCGCGCATGCCCACCATCGTCGGCCTGCGCCGGCGCGGCTACACGCCCGAATCGCTGCAGGTGTTTGCCGATCGCATCGGCGTGACCAAGAGCGACAGCTGGATCGACTACAGCACGCTGGAAGGCTGCCTGCGCGAAGACCTGGAGCTCAAGGCCTTCCGCGGCATGGCCGTGCTCAACCCCGTCAAGCTGGTGCTCACCAACTGGGACGAGGTCATGGGCGCCGGCCACCTGGAGTCCTGCACCCTGCCCTCGCTGCCCCACCCGCCCGAAGGCGTGGAAAGCCCCGAGCGCCACTTCACCATCGGCAAAGAGGTGTGGATCGAACGCGAAGATTTTGAGGAAGAGCCCCCCAAGGGCTACAAGCGCCTGTTCCCGGGCAACAAGGTGCGCCTGAAGGGCGGCTACGTCATCGAGTGCACCGGCTGCACCAAGGATGCCGACGGCACCATCACCGAAGTGCTGGCCACCGTGGTGCCAGACACCAAGAGCGGCACCCCCGGCGCCGACACCGTCAAGGTCAAGGCCGCCATCACCTGGGTGGGCGTGGCTGACGGCGTGAATGCAGAAGTGCGCATGTACGACCGCCTCTTCCTCGAAGCCCAGCCCGATGCGGGCGGCAAGGACTTCATCGAAGGCCTGAACCCGAACAGCCTGAAGACCGTGACCGCCATCGTGGAGCCCTCGCTGGGCCATGCCCACAAGGACGACAAGTTCCAGTTCGAACGCCACGGCTACTTCGTCGCCGACCGGGTGGACCACGAGCCGGGCAAGCCGGTGTTCAATCTGGCGGTGGGGTTGAAGGACAGCTGGGGTAAGTAAACCCCACTCAGAACAAAGGCGCCTTGGGCGCCTTTGTTATTTCACCGCTTGCGGCCTACAATCTGACCTGTCTAGTCAGACATCCAGGAGCACTATGCAAACATGGCAAATGCAGGACGCCAAGGCCCGCATGTCCGAACTGGTGAAATCCGCCCAGAGCCAGCCGCAGGACATCACCGTACATGGCAAGTCGGTTGCGGTGGTGGTTTCGCGCGAAACCTTCGACCGGCTTTCCCAAGCGCAGGGGACGCTTGTGGACTTCATGCAGCGGTCGCCCTTGTTCGGAGCTGATGACGTGGAGTTTGAACGCGACTCCAGCCTCACGCGTGATACTGGCTTCTGAGGCGGCCCATGAGCTACCTGATCGACACCAATGTGCTTTCCGAGCTGAGGCGCAAGGCGCCGGATCCTGGTGTGGTGGACTGGTTCACCAAGCGTCCACCCAGCACGCTGTTCCTGAGCGTATTGACGCTGGGAGAGATACGCAAAGGGATAGAAGGTGCTTCGGACGCGCAGCGACGCCAGGTGCTGACCGACTGGCTCGAAACGGACCTGCCGCTTTTCTTCACGGGGCGCATACTGTCTGTGGACGCTTCCGTCTCTGATCGATGGGGCAGGCTAGTTGGCGCTGCAGGGCGCCCCCTGCCCGCCATCGACAGCCTGCTTGCTGCCACCGCGATGGCGCATGACCTGGTACTCGTAACGCGCAATACCAAAGACTTTGCGGGGCTGTCTGTGCAGCTGTTCAATCCGTGGGCAGACAAGCAATAAGCGCCTGTCAGGCTTACCCTGCCCACTCTGTTGATGCGCGGCGTAGTCGACGGCGTGAAGGCCGAAATGCACATGTACGACCACCCGTTCCTCGAAGCCCAGCCCGACGCGGGCGGCAAGATCCAGTTCGAATGCCACGGCTACTTCGTTGCCTTCAACTGCCCAGTGCGGAGATGGCCATCGAGCGGGTGCGCTTGCGGGTGTCGCAGGGCGGGCATAACATTCCTGATGAGGTCGTTAGGCGGCGGTTTGATGCGGGGCTGTCCCATCTGACCCGAACCTACCAGCCCATCGTCGATGCCTGGTTTCTGTACGACAACCAGCACCGGCAGCCATTGCTGCTGGACCAAGGTCTCGCCCCCACCGATGATCTGGCCCAGGCTGCATTGGCAGCGCTTGCCAGGGCAGGCCTGCGTGCAGCACAAGACGCGCGCAAAGCAAACACCCCTATGGTGATCACGGTGGGGGGCAAGGTGCAGCACATCAGCCCAGAGGAGTACGTCAGCCTGCGCCAAGCCCCGCAAAAGGCCCCCGCGTGATGGCGGAGTGCCCACTGTCAGCCCTTCCCTACCCCACCCTTCGCACTCAGCCGATGCCGGCAGAGGTCGCCACCGCGCACCATGGCCCCTTGTTCATGAAACAACGGAGGTCCCCATGCCCACGACATCTGCACCCCGCCAAACCCTCATCGACCTGGAAACCCAATTCTGGCAAGCCATGGTCGACGAGAACGTCGGCGCCGCCACCGAGCTGCTGGCCGAGCCCGCCATGATGGTCAGCAGCCACGGTGCGCTCCAATTCGGCCGCGCCATGTACGGCAAGATGGCCAAGGAAGGCCCGATGGTGGTCACCGCCTTTGAGTTCAGCGACATGCAGGTGGTGTTCCCGACCGAAGCGATGGGCATCCTGACCTACCGCGTGAAGCAGGGCGTGGCGCCGCGCGGCGACAAGGCGCAGAGCACGGAACAGGTGATGCACGACAGCTCGACCTGGATCCATGCTGATGGCCAGTGGAAGTGCGTGATGCACACCGAGACGCCGGTGGACGACTCCATGAAGGCACCAACCAAGCACTGAGGAAGGCGCGGGGGTTTTAAGATCGGCGGTCTTTTCCATCCAAGCGCAGCCGGGCCATGCTCGCCTCGATCTTTGTCTATCCTCATGAACTTCGCCACCCGCCTCCAGCAACTGCCCTCCGCCTCCCACCTTGCCGCCCTGCAACTGCTGGGCGCCGATGGCGAGGTGCTCGCCACCATCGAGAACAAGCCCGGCCAGACCGGCTCGCTGGTGGTGTATGCCGCGCTGGCCGCGCTGTACGGCGGCAGTATCACGCCGGCAGCGGCGCGCCTGGGGCTGGAGTGGTATGGCGAGCACGTGGCCGATGCCAAGGCATTTCCGGGCAAGCACCCCAACATCGACCGCCTGCTGGGCTGGGCCGAGGGCAGCGAGAGCTACCGCGCGCAGGTGGTTGCCCTCGCCTGATGCCCATTGAGCCAGGCTCTGATACGGATTTGCCTTCAACCGTCTAACTTCTTTGGTCCGCCTTGCCGTGCTACAGCAGTTCAGCGGCTTACTTCAGCCACTTGTCGGCGGCGCCCTTGAGGACACCCCGGCTGTCAATCTGGCCCCAGACGAAATTCATCACGCGCGTGTAGTCCGCATCGTCCTTGGGCAGCATGAAGCCCAGGTAGCTCTTGGGTGTGAGCGGTGCGTCGATGAAGGCCGCATGCAGGCGCGGGTCGGCCTTGCTGTAGACCAGGGCCTCGTAGGTCTCGGTGATCATCACATCGCCCTTGCCTTCGGCAATCAGCGCCGGGATCTCGGCGTTCTTCTCGTGCGTGCTGACCTGGGCGGTCTTGAGGTTCTGCAGCACAAAGGTCTCGTTGGTGCCGCCGGGGTTCTTGATCACGCGCACATTGGGCTTGTTCAGGTCGTCCACGGTGGTGTACTTGGCCTTGTCGGCCGAGCGCACCAGTGCCACCTTGCCGAAGGGCGCGTAGCCGGGCAGCATTTCGATCAACCGGATGCGCGCCACGTTGCGCGTGATGCCGCCCACGGCGATATCGAACTGGTCGGACTGCAGGTCTGCCATCAGCTTGGGCCAGGAGGTCTGCACGTACTCGATCTTCACACCCAACTTCAGTCCCGTGAACCATAGAAATGACACCCCCCGCCGGGGCGGGAAGGGGCGCAGGCGTAGGCGCGCGCCGCAGTCCAGGCTCGCCGCCTGGACAAGGTGCGCAACGCCCGCATGCGCCCCTTCTCGCCCCGGCCCTTCGGGTGAGCGCCACACAGGCCGCATGCGGCGTTGCCAATCCTCGCCAGGTGTCCAACCTGGCTGCGGTTGGCGCCTTGCCTGCGGCCTGTGTGGCGCTCACGGGGGGTGCCATTTCTATGGTTCACGGGACTAGGCCATGGCTTCGATCACGTCGATATCGTGGCCCGACAGGCCGGCGCCGGTCTTGATGGCAAACGGGCGGTAGTCGCCCGGCGTGCCCACGCGCAGCACCTTGGTTTCCATGATCTTGTCCAGGCGCGGGCCGGCCTGGGCGCCCTGGCTCAGGGCAAGGGTGGCGACCACGGCGGTCACGGCCACGGCAAGTAGTTTCTTGGCGATCATTTCAGGGCACTCCGAAGGGGGAAAGGGTGAGGGTACGGCTGCGTGCGACCGCCACCGTCTGCGCGGGCGGTTCGCAACAAAAGGATACCGCGCGGTCCTGCTTGGCTACCGCTGCAAGGCAACGCACAACCAAGGCACGAAGCCTTATTCGGCGTAGCCCTGAAGGAAGTGGGTTACCCTGCCCGCATTCACCAACCGAGAACACACACCATGACCAAAAAGCTCAAAGTCACCATCGAAGTCGAAATGTCCGTGCCCGAGGACTGGTCGCTGGTCGAAACCTCCGAAGGCACGCCCGTGCTGAGCCTGCCGGACGGCCGCTTCATGGACATCGCCATCGAGCCCCTGTTCGCCACCGACCCCGAAGAGCTGTGGAGCAGCACCGAAGACGACGACGCCCTGCACGAAGTGCTCGACATGGTGGACAGCGAAGCCGTGACCTACGAGTTCGTCACGCATTGATGCACCCCGTGGCGCTGTGCGCCATGGGCCCGCACGGCGTCATCGCAAGTTAGAGCGGCCAACAAAACTCAGCGAAGCGGTTCTGGATAGGGCGTGTACGACAAGACGCAGCAAAGACGCCAGAAGAGTTTTGTTGGCCGCTCAATACAGGCTGTAGTGGTAGTCGTAGCTGCGCAGCCACAGCCGCGGCTTGCGCGGCCCGTCGAAGTGCAGCTGCAGCAGGTTGGCGCGCGGGTTGGCGCTGTCCACCACGAGTTCGTCGTCGGTCTCGGGTGAATCCACGTCCGACAGCGCAAAGCGCTGGAATACGTGGGTCAGCGCGGCCTCGGTGGTTTTGGGGCGGTAGTCGTCGTCCAGCAGCAGCTCGGGCGTGGCGATGTGGTCCTGGTGCAACCAGTACCACAGGCCTTCATTGGGTGTGCCGGGCCGGGCACCGGGGTTGCCTTTGTCACCCCAGGTATTGGGCGGCTCGCCGGGCGTGGCGCCCACCGGGTCCCACGCCATTACGCCCAGCCCATCGCCCACCTCGATGAACACGGCCAGGCTGCGGTCGTAGCGGGCACGCACGGCGGGTGAAAGAATGCGGTCGAGCCCATTGGCGCCTGTGCGCTGGTAGCCCCCTTCGCGCAGCAACAGGTCGGTGACCTTGCCCATGTCGGCCGCCGACAGGAAGTAGGAATCACCGATCTCGATCCGCCAATCGCCCAGCACCTTCACCAGCGGGGGCAGCGCCACACCCAGGCTCTTTTCCAGGTCGGCGAAGGCGGCCTTGGCAGGTTTTTTTTTGGCGCCGCCGTCACCGGGCTCGATGGAGATGGTGTCTTCCAGCTTCTTGGCCAGACCCCGGACGCGCTCGATCCAGGGCTTGCCCTGCTCGTACAGCGGGGCCGAGAAGGGCGCCATGTCGCGCACCGTCCAGGTCTTGTCGAAGGACGATGTCTTGGCGCCCTGGGTGACTTGCCCCTTGAGCCGCATGCGCTTGAGCCCCACGGGCAGTCCAAACACCAGCGCGGGCGGCTTCTTGAGCCCCGGCTGCGTGGCCTGGTGGTCCAGCTGCGCGACCAGCTTGCCATCGACGATCACATCGGCCACCACCTTGTCGCCCGCGTTGATCCAGGGGTGGATGCCGGCCCGGCCGGCGGTGGGGCCGTCGGCTGCGGAGACACTACCCGGCGCCCCTGCGAACACAGTCGCCAGCCACGCCGATATGCCCGCCAGAATGCTTCGCCGCTGTGCCATGGAAATCCCTCTCTCTTTTGTCTTGTAGAAGAGCGGAATTGTAGAAACGCGAAACCTCCTGAAGGCCTGAAGCGCATTCCCATGAAGTAACGAGCTGTTAGCGAAACGCGCGGTCTCGCAGCGGCATGCCTACAGCTGCGACTCCAGCAACGCCGCAACCCGCTCCGCCAACCGCTCTTTGAGCGGCCGGTTCTGCCAGTCCTCCAGCGTCACGCGCTTCGACTGCTTCAGATCCTCCTCGAACACGCGCGTCTGGCGCTCGGCGAACGCAGCGTCGTAGACATTGAGGTTGGCCTCGTCGTTGAGGCGAAACGAGCGGTTGTCGAAATTGGTGGAGCCCACCGACACCAGGCGCTGGTCCACGATCATCACCTTGCAGTGGTACATGGTGGGCTGGTACTCGTAGATCTCGGCACCGGCTTCGAGCAGCGGGCCCCAGGTGGCGCGCGAGGCGGCCTTCACGGTCTCGGTGTCGGTGTGCGGGCCGGGCGTGATGAGGCGCACACGCACGCCGCGCTTCAAGGCATCGAGCATGAGCTGGCGCGTGAGGTCGTCGGGCACGAAGTAGGCGACCGACAGGTCCAGGCTGCGCTCGGCGGCGGTGACGGCCATGTGGTACATGAGCTGCATGCTCTCGCTGCCGCTCGACGGCGAGCTCGAGAACATCTGCGCGCGCTGGGTGCCTTGCGGTGCAATGGCCGGAAAGTACGCATCCCCATGCACCACCTTGCCCGTGACCTTGAGCCAGTTGTCCAGAAAGGTGGCCTGCATCTGCGCCACGGCGGGCCCGCGCACCTGGTAGTGCGAGTCGCGCCAGTGGTCCGGGTCCTGGCCATTGCCCGTCCACTCCGGCGCAATGCCCACGCCGCCGGTGAAGCCCACCTGCCCGTCCACCACCAGCAGCTTGCGGTGGGTGCGGTTGTTCATGCGTGCCAGGTTGTACCAGTGCGGCTTGTGGAATTTTTCGACGAGCACGCCGGCCTCCTTCATCTCGGCCAGGTAGCTCTCCTCCATCTTGGCGCTGCCCACCCAGTCGAGCAGCACATGCACCGCCACGCCCGCGCGGGCGCGCTCGGCCAGGGCGTCGGCAAACTGCTTTCCGATGTCGCCGGACCAGTAGATGTAGGTCTCGAAGTTCACGCTCTTCTGTGCCGAGCGGATGGCCGCGAGCATGGGCGGAAAGATCTGGTCGCCGTTGATCAGCTCCTTGACCTCGTTGCCACCCAGGATGCCCGGGCCCAGCAGGCTGCCCATGGCGCGCTCGAACTGCGGGCTGGCGCTGGTGTACAGCCGCGGTATCTGGTGCTGCACCTTCTTCTCGCCGGCCGTGAAGTTCAGGGCAAAAAGCACCAGCGCGGCCGTGGCCACGAAGGTGAGCAAGACGATGCGCAGGGTGCGGCCTGTTTTTTTCATGGCGCGATTGTGGGTGGGGCCCTGGCGGGGCGATGTAGGCCGACTTCGTTTCAAAGGCCCGGCACAATGGCGGCCTGCATCGCCGTCTGCCCGTTATCGATTTGCCCAAGGTTCGTTCTTCCGTGCCCCATTCCATCCGCAACGCCATCCTTCCTGCCGAGACCTCTTCCCTGAACCGCCGCACCGCATTGCTGGGCGCAGCCAGCGGCCTGTGGGCCCTGCATGCGCCCACGCTGCACGCCAAGGCCCCGCCTGCCCCTACGGTATGGCCGCAGCCGCTGCAGGTACCGGGCGGCGTGGCCCGCCTGTCGCTCGGCCCTGCGGCCCAGCGGCCGGTAGCGCATGTGGGCGACGTGCCGTTGCTGGTGGTGGGCGATGCCATCGAATGGACGGCCATCGTCGGCATACCGCTGGCCGCCACACCGGGCCCGGCGCACATCACCGTGCAGCCAACCAGCGGTGGCGCGGCCCGCGAACTGCCCTACACCGTGGCGCCCAAGAAGTACAAGGAGCAGCACCTGACCGTGTCGCCGCGCACGGTGGACCTGTCGCCCGCAGACCAGGCGCGCTACGAGCGCGAGCGCGACCACCAGGCCCGGGTGATGGCCACCTTCACCGAGTCGCCTGCGGGCCAGGCGCTCGACTCGCTGCGCATGCGCGTGCCGGTGCCCGGGCGCCGCTCCAGTTCGTTCGGGCTGCGCCGGGTGTTCAACGGCCAGGCGCGCAATCCGCACAGCGGGATGGACATCGCCGCGCCCACGGGCACGCCCATCCTCTCGCCCCTGCCGGCGCGCGTGATCGACACGGGCGACTACTTCTTCAACGGCGGCACCGTGTGGCTGGACCATGGCCTGGGCCTGCTCTCCATGGTCTGCCACCTGAGCGCCATCGACGTGAAGGTGGGCGACGTGCTGGCCACCGGCCAGCGCCTGGGCGCCGTGGGCGCCACCGGCCGCGTGACGGGGCCGCACCTGCACTGGGGCGTGATGCTCAACCGCACCATGGTGGACCCGGCGCTGTTCGTGCCGCAGGCGTGATGGCAAGCGCCATGGCACTTGACCACGACACACTTCGCACAGGCCGCGCCCTGGCATCTGCCGCCTTGGCACTGTGCTGCACAGGCTGCGCCGTGGTGGCTGTGGCCGATGCGGCGGTGAGCGTGGCGGCCACCACGGTGAAGGTGGGGGCCAAGGTAGTTGGGGCTACGGTGGACGTGGGGGCTGCTGGTGTGAAGGCGGTAACGGGCGGCAGCAACGATTGACGTGCCGCCTTGCGTGCACCGTGCAGGCGGCGTTTGATTGCAGTGGCCCATGGCTGTGTGCAGGACCTGCAGGTCGGGGTCCGTGCCAAGGGGTTCTGCGGTTCTGCGGTTCTTGTTGGATGGGTGCTGCGTGCCTTGGTGAAGGGCGGAGGCCGGGGTGTGCGCCCGGCGGCGCAGTAACTTTCTCTTGCGTCGCCAAGAGAAAGTCACCAAAGAGAAGGCGACCCCCAGTCTGCGTCCCCCGTTCGCCCTGTCGGGCGAATGGGGGCAGCCTGCGATGCTCGGATCTGGGGTGGGCGTCGCTGAACTCGCTGCGTTCTGCGAACTCCGCTCAGACAGCAGCGACGAGCTAGACGACGAAGCGTGTGTGTCCTTCGGCACACACGCCCACCCCAGCTCCTGCGCTTCTCGGCGCAGCCAGCAGGGGTGGGGAGCGGGGACAAAGACGGCTGCTGCTTCGCAGCTGCGCCTGGGGTCGGTTACGCGCTGCGCGCTGCCGACGGGCGGCGCAGCCGCCCTGGCGAGCCGAGCGCAGCGAAGGACCACAGGCCGAGCGAAGCAATGGCCCGTATGGAGCCCGCTCCCACCCCCTTCTGACCGTGCCGAGAAGCGCAGGGCCTGGGGTGAGCGCGTGCCGAAGGACACGCGCATCGTTGTCTGGCTTGCCGCAGCTGTTTGAGCGGAGTTCGCAGAACGCAGCGAGTTCTGCGGCACACCCCAGGACCGAGCATCGCAGGCTGCCCCCTCGCCTCCGGCGAGGGGGACACGGGCAGCGGGGTCGCCTTTCTTTTGGGTACTTTTCTTTGGCGAAGCAAAGAACAAGTACCTCGGCCGCCGGGCCGAGACCCGGCTCCCGCCCTCCATCAAGGCATGCAGCCACCATCAAACCACAAGCGACGAAGGAGACCCGTGCTCCACCTTCAGCAAAGCAAAAGCAGCAATCGAGCAAAACGGCTTCAGCGGCCCATCATTTCAAGAAATTCATGAACGCCGTAATGACCACCGCATTGAAGAAATCAATGAACAGCGAACCCACCAGCGGAATCACGAAGAACGCCTTGACCGACGGCCCATTGACCGCCGTGAACGCCTGCATGTTCGCCATGGCATTGGGCGTGGCCCCCATGCCGAAGCCGCAGTGCCCGGCGGCAATGACAGCGGCATCATAGTCGCGCCCCATCACGCGAAAGGTGACCCAGTAGCCGTAGGCGAACATCAGCGCCGTCTGCGCCACCAGGATCACCAGCAGCGGCCCCGCCACCTCGGCCAGTTCCCACAGCTTCATCGACATCAGCGCCATGGCCAGAAAGAAGGCCAGCGACACATGGCCCACCACCTCGAACTGCCGCAGCGGCAGCTCGCTGTTGCGCCAATCGATGAGGTTGCGCACCAGCGCCGCCACCAGCATGGGCCCCAGGTACGAGGGCAGCGTGACGCCCAGGTCCTTGAGCCAGTTCACCAGCAGCGTGCCGATGCCGATGGACACGGCAATCAGGATGCTGGCGTACATCACCGTATCGCCACCACTGCCCGTGTTGGCCGTGACGGGCACCGGTATGGCCGGCGCGGTGGCAGCGCTGGCGCCATGCGCGTGCAGGCCGTTGCGCCGCATGAGCAGCGTGCCCAGGGGGCCGCCAATCACGCAGCCCGCCACCAGGCCATAGGTCGCGGCAGCAATCGCGGCCGGCAGGGCACCGGCTGCGCCGGCCTGCTCCAGCAGGGGGCCGAACGCGGCCGAGGTGCCATGCCCGCCCGTGAGCGCAATGGAGCCCGCCGCCACGCCGATGAGCGGATGCACGCCCAGCAGTGCTGCCAGGCCCGCGCCCAGGGTGTTCTGCAGCAGCACCAGCCCCACGGCCGCCGCCAGGAACAGGGCCACACCCACCCCGCCCTTCTTGAGCAACTCGAAGCTGGCAGAAAAGCCGATGGTGGTGAAAAACACCAGCAGCAAGAAGGCGCGCATGTTGTCGTAGAACTCGAACGCGAAGCTGCCGCTCAGGTGACCCACCAGCGCGATGAGCGAGAACACCAGCCCGCCGATGATGGGGCCTGGTATGAAGTAGCGCGACAGCACGCCTACGTGCTTCTTGATGAAGTCGCCCAGGACCAGGAGCACGGCGGCAACGCCGATGGTCTGTGCAATGTCCAGCTGGATGGTGATCATGGTGGAGTTGACTGGTGCCAGGCAGCAAGGCCGGGCCGGAACGCAGCCACCGCGTGAATGGGGTGGCCAGGGGGATGCAGCAGCACGCTGCGCGAGCCGGCGAGTGTATCGCCGCAGAAATGCCCCTCCAGGGCCTTCGCAGGCTGCGCGCAGCGGGCCCCTGGCTGCGGCTATGCTTGGCGGCCCGCCCACCGCTGCACTCCCTGCGCCACCGCGCCGCCCCCATGCCACCCCGCCTGATCCGCTTCAACAAACCCTATGGCGTGCTGAGCCAGTTCACGGCCGAGGGCAAGTGGCAGGGGCTCAAGGACTACATCGACCAGCCGGGCGTGTACGTGGCGGGCCGGCTCGACGCCGACAGCGAGGGCCTGCTGCTGCTGACCAGCGACGGGCCACTGCAGGCGCGCATTGCCGACCCGCGCTTCAAGATGGAAAAGATCTACTGGGTGCAGGTGGAGGGGCAGCCCGGTGAAGATGCCCTCGCACAGCTGCGCAGCGGCGTGCAGCTCAACGACGGCCCCACCCGGCCCGCGCGCGCCCGCTTGATGGACCCGCCACCTGCGGTATGGGAGCGCACACCGCCCATCCGCGAGCGCAAGGCCATCCCTACGGCCTGGATCGAGCTGGCCATCCGCGAAGGCCGCAACCGCCAGGTGCGGCGCATGACGGCGGCCGTGGGCTTCCCTACGCTGCGGCTGGTGCGCGCGGCCATCGGCCCCTACACGCTCGACGGGCTGGCACCGGGGGCCTGGGCCGAGCAGGCCGTGCTGTAGACCACAGCGGGCCCACCGTGCGGACAAGGGCAGTCCCCACCAAGGGTAAACCCGGATTTTTCAAGTCCTATAGAGGACTATAGTTCTTTGCATGGAATCCCCCTCGCACCTCGCCCTGGTCGACAGCTCCTCCGGCATGCGCCGCTATGCCGCGCTGGCCAATGCCCTGCGCGTGCGCGTGGTGGCGGGCGAGTGGCCGCCGGGCAGCGCCCTGCCGGCCGAAAGCCTGCTGGCTGCCGAGCACCAGGTGGCCCTGGGCACCATGCGCCGCGCGCTGGAGCTGCTGGTGGAGCAGGGGCTGATCGAGCGCATCCACGGCAAGGGCACCTTCGTGCGCCAGGGCATCGCGGGCGGGTCCATGCTGCGGTTTTTTCGCTTCGGCGGCGGTGGCGGCAGCGAAGTGCCGCAGTCGCGCATCCTCGTGCGCAAGAGCGTGACCGCAACGACCGCCGTGGCGCGCGGCCTGGGCATTGGCCCGGGTGAGCCCGTGCTGCACCTGCTGCGGCTGCGTCTGCTGGCCAGCCAGCCCTGCCTTATCGAAGAGATGTGGCTGCCGCTGGACCTGTTCGCACCGCTGGCCGACGACGACCTGGCTGGGTGGGACGACCTGCTCTACCCCATGTTCGCGCGCCGCTGTGGCGTGCACGTGCACCGCGCGGTAGACCAGATCGGCTTTGGCGCAATGACCGGCGCCCAGGCCGCCCAGTTGCGCCTGCCTGCCGGCCACCCCTGCGTCGCTGTGGAGCGCAGCGCCTACGACCTGACAGGCCGCTGCGTCGAGTGGCGCACCACGCGCGGTGATGCCCACGCCTTCCACTACTCCGTAACGATCACCTGACCCTCTCGTCCCCCGACCCCAGCAGGAGCAACCACCATGGCACCATCCACGCCCTCTTCCCATATCCCCCGCCGCCTGCTGCTGCAGGCCGCCGGTGCCGCGCTGGCCGCACCCTGGGTGGCCCACAGCCACGCGGCCACGGTGGCCGGTGGGCGGCCTGTCACGCTGGTGGTGTCCTACCCTGCGGGCGGCGGTGCCGACCTGATCGCGCGCATCATCGCGCCGCGCCTGGCCGACGCGCTGGGCCAGAGCGTGGTGGTGGAGAACAAGCCGGGCGCCAGCGGGCAACTGGCCGCCTCGCAGGTGGCGCGCGCCACGCCGGACGGCAGCACGCTGCTGCTCGATGCCTCGTCGTTCGCGGTCAACCCCTCGCTGTTCCCCAAGCTGCCGTATGACAGCGCCAAGGCCTTCACCCCGCTGGCGGTGCTGGTCACCTTTCCCAACGTGCTGGTGTGCACGCCCGGCTTCTCGGCCAAGTCGGTCAAGGACGTGATCCAGCTGGCCAAGGCCAAGCCGGGCGAGCTGACCTATGCGTCGTCGGGCAACGGCTCGGCCCAGCACCTGGCGGGCGCCATGTTCGAGGGGCGCGCGGGCGTGCAGTTGCTGCACGTACCCTACCGCGGCGGCGGCCCGGCCATGACCGACGTGATGGGCGGGCAGGTGCCGCTGTTCTTTGCCAACGTGGCCTCGTCGCTGGGCCACATCCAGGCGGGCAAGCTGCGCCCGCTGGCCGTGACCAGCATGGTGCGCGCCCGTTCGCTGCCCAATGTGCCCACCATGGCCGAGGCCGGCGTGCCCGGCTACGAGGTGCTGGAGTGGAACCCGCTGCTGGCCCCTGCCGGCATCGCTGCAGACACCAAGGCCACGCTGGTGGCCGCCGTGCGCAAGGCCCTGGCCGACCCCGAGGTGCTGGGCCGCGTGCGCCAGTTGGGGGGCGATGTGTTCGCCGATGCCTCGCAGCAGACCGCCGGCAAATTCATTGCGGCGCAGCAGGAGCAGTGGGCCAAAGTGGTGCGCGAGCGCAAGATTTCGGTGGGATAAGCCCCCTGCCTGGGCGGCCGGCAGGGGCGCGCACGCTTCGTGCATGCGCCATCGGCACGCCGTAGCGTGTGACTGAAATGACTTTTTCCACCTCTCCCACTTCCCCTCCTGCCCTGCCCCAGGGTTGGGACACCCATGTACACGTGTTCGACAGTGCCGCGCCCGCGCAGGCCGGCCACTACCAGCCCGTGCACCGACCGCTGGCCGACATCGAGGCACTGGCCGCGGCCCATGGCATCGGGCACCTGGTGCTGGTGCAGCCCAGCGTGTACGGCACCGACAACCGCGTGCTGCTCGATGCGCTGGCCCAATCCAGCGGCCGCCATCGCGGCGTGGTGGTGCTGGACGGCACCGTGCCCGACGCCGAGCTGGACCGCATGCATGACCTGGGCGTGCGCGGCGTGCGCTTCAACCTCGTCTCGCCCGTGGGCAACGGCCCCGAGACCATGAAGACCCTGGCCCCGCGCCTGGCCGAACGGGGCTGGCACGTGCAGTGGTACGCCAACCCCGAAGACCTGGCCACCATCGTCCACCTGCACCAGGGCACGCCCGTGGCCTGCGTGCTCGACCACCTGGCCGGCCTGCACGGCCTGCTGCCCTCTGATGACCGTGCCTGGCAAGCCCTGGCCAAGCTCGCGGGCCAGGGCGCCTGGGTCAAGCTCTCGGGCTGGTACCGGCTGCAGGCCAGCGCGCCGTATGGCCTGCTGCACCCGGCCATCACCCGCGTGGCCGCGCACATGGGGGATCGCCTGGTCTGGGGCTCGGACTGGCCGCACACCTCGTTCGCACCCGACGCGCTGCCGCGCTATGCCAGCGTGTGGGAGCCGGTGGTGAATGCGCTGGGCCATGAGGCCGCGCTGCGCATCCGCGATGCCGGCGCGCGCCTGTACGCCTAAGAGCCCGGCAGCGACCCGGCTACTCGTTGGCCTGGGCGGCCTCGTCGATCACCAGATAGCGTTTGACCAGGTCGAAAAAGCTTTCGTAGAAGGTGTCGGTGGTGATGGTCTCGCTGCCCACGCGCACCAGCGACTCGCTGCTCGACGAGAACGGCAGCGACACGGACCCGATGGCCCCCACGCCCAGGCTGGCCGAATTGTTGGTCTTGCGCAGCGCAAAACTGTCCTGGATGGCCGTGACAAAGCCCAGGCTGATCTTGCCGGTGGGCGACTCGGGCACGCAGACCACGCGGATCACCATCTGCATGTGCGTCTCGGTGCCGGGCTGGAAGTTCTTCTTGCCCTCCACCAGCTCGGCCGAGCTGGTGTTGATGATGTAGCCCTGGCTGAGCAGCGCCCGGCGCGATGCCTCGCAGGTCTGCGCCGGCGTGGCATCGAACAAGCGCGAGTAGGTGGCCAGCGAGCCGAATTTCTCCTGCGGCGCCTGGGGGCCCTGCGCGCTGCTGGGCAGGGTGCCGCAGCCGGCCAGCAGCAGGGCGACGCCCGCCAGCAGTGCGGCAAGCGGGCGAAGGGCGCGTGGCGTGGCGCCGAAAGGCACAAGGGCAGACGGTTTCGAGGGCATCGTCGGATTCAAAAGCGGCACTCCGAAAAGGCAGGCGTTGGAGAGGGTGCGGGGCGCCCGGCACTGCAGACAACGGCGGGCAACTGTCGCTGTGAGGCGCCGTACTTGCGGTCGGTTCCCACCATTCTAGAAATGAAATTCGTCGCTGGGATGGCATTTCGCCGGGACACGGCGCCCGGACTGTGCAGTTCTCGGGCAAGGCACCATCATGCCATGTTGCTCTCATTTCGATAGCCCGCAAGCCCCCCTGCACGATATTGGTCTTGATTGTTACAAATGGCGCTGCAAGTTGCCGGTTTTGGCGGGGATCCCTTTGCCCTCGTTACACATCTGGACATATAAAAAACCATTTACTACAAATACACTAGCCGCCTACGGGCCAGCTGGCGCCCCTATGGGAGGGGGCCGCACCAAGATGCCCGAGGAGGGCCGCGCTTTCGTGCGCGGTGAAGGAAGAGATACGTGAACCAAAAACCCGACCTGTCGTTTTCGCTGGAGCCCATCGAAAAGGAATCCGCCGCCAAGACCACCTTCACGGAGCGCACCTGCCCCCGCTGCAAATACGCACGCCAGCCCAGCGACACAGCGCCTGATTGGCAGTGCCCGAGCTGCGAAGTGGCCTACGACAAAGTAGACCCGCCCAAGCCGCGCGAACCCGAGGCTGCGGCCCCTGCGCCGGCACCGTATGTCGGCAAGGCCGCGCGGCAGCGTGCGGAAGCGGCGGCTGCCGCTGAAGCCGCGGCCGCTGCCAAGAAGAAAGAGAAAGCCCGGAAAAAGCCCTCCCGCGAGCTTCCCACGACCTGGATTGCCCTCGCACTGGCCGTGGTGCTGGGCCTGGGCCTGGTGGGCTGGAAGTTCCACAACGACAAGCTGCGCGCGCAGGAACGCATCGCCAAGGCCGAGGCCGATGCCCGCGCTGCGGAAGTGGCGGCACAGAAAGCCGCCCAGGACCAGCAAGCGCGCATGAAG
Source organism: Acidovorax sp. (assembly GCF_034519795.1). Taxonomy (GTDB): domain Bacteria; phylum Pseudomonadota; class Gammaproteobacteria; order Burkholderiales; family Burkholderiaceae_C; genus Acidovorax. Next base: position 93,695 of record NZ_JAXHOB010000009.1, on the reverse strand, counting down.
GACCTGGAAAAGCAGGCCCGCCGCAGCAGCGAAGGGCCTGAAGCGGTGCAGGAACTGCAGGCCCTGGCAGACAAGGGCGACCTGCGCGCCATGCTGGTGCTGGGCACCACGCTGCGCGACGGCCGCGGCGTCCCCAAGGACCCCGACCAGGCCATCCGCTGGCTGACCAAGGCATCGAGCGAGGGCTATTCCCTGGCCAGCGTGCAGCTGGGCTACAGCTATGAGCGCGGCCTGGGCGTGACCCAGCAGGCCGAGCAGGCCGAAAACCTGTACCAGCGCGCCGCGCGCCAGGGCGACCCATCGGGCCTGTACAGCCTGGGCCTGCTCTACTCCACGGGCCTGGACAACGTAGGCCGCCGGCCGGTGGCCGCCCACATGCTGCTCGACCTGGCGCAGCGCGCACACAAGGAGCAGCAGCAGGACGACACGCTCGTCCCGCCCAACCGCGGCGCCTTCTGGGCGGCCGGCACCATGCGCCGCCTGGCGCCCAGCATGAGCATCGTGGAAGTAGCCGAGGCCAAGCGCCTGGCCGACGCCTGGAAGCCGGGGCAACCGTTCGGGTTCTGACCCCCCTGGCTTTGGAGTGGCCGATCTAAAGCCGACCTGCCGAGCGGCAGATTACCGGCGGATACACGCGCCGGTGCGCGGCACGGGTACAGTGCAGGGCTTTCGCGGAGCGCAGCGCCAGCAGGCGCAGCGCCCGCCGTGCCTTTTTCCGCCCAGATCCCTCCCCCCTCTTTCTTTCCGGTTTCCCCATGTCCAACCTCATCGTCCACGGCGGTACGCCCCTGCGTGGCCGCATCACCCCGTCCGCCAACAAGAACGCCGTGCTGCCGGTGCTGTGCGCCACCCTGCTCACGCGCGAGCCGCTGCGCCTGCATGGGGTGCCCGACATCACCGACGTGCGCAAGATCCTCGACATCTTTCGCATGCTGGGCAGCAGCGTGCAGCTGGACGAGGCCACGGGCACGCTGAGCCTGCACCACCAGAACACGGTGTTCGACCCCGCGCAGCACCGCCTGCCCGAGGAGATGCGCTCGTCCATCATGCTGATCCCGCCGCTGCTGGCCCGCTTTGGCGTGGCGCGGCTCGAAGACAACGTCAAGGGCTGCACCCTGGGCGTGCGCGAGATCGACCCGCATGTGGAAGTCTTCCAGCGCTTTGGCGGCACGGTGGAACGCGCCGAGGGCTCGCTGCTGGTGCGCAGCAGCCAACAGGGCGCGCTCACGCCCACGGACCACTGGCTCGACTACGCCTCCGTCACCACCACCGAGAACTTCGTGCTCTGCGCCGTGGCCGCCAACGGCACCTCCACCTTGACCAACGCGGCGTCGGAGCCCCACGTGCAGGAGTTCTGCCGCTTCATGGTGATGCTGGGTGCGCGCATCGACGGCATCGGCACCTCGCGCATCACGGTGCAGGGCGGCGCGGCGCTGGGCGGCGGCGAGTTCCGTTTCGATGAAGACTTCCACGAGATCACCACCTTCCTGGCGCTGGGCGCCATCACCGGCGGCGACGTGATCGTGCGCAACAGCGCGCCGGGCAACTTCCCGCTGATCGACCGCACCTTCGCCAAGTTCGGCGTGGTGGTCACGCACGAGGACGGCTGGTCGCGCGCGCACTGCCCTGGCCCGCTCAAGGTGCAGACGCCGTTCACAAGCAACGTGCTGACCAAGGTCGAGGCCGCGCCCTGGCCCTACTTCCCGGTGGACCTGCTGCCCATCTTCATCGCCCTCGGGGTGCGTGCGCAGGGCAACTGCATGTTCTGGAACAAGGTCTACGACGGCGCCCTGGGCTGGACGGGCGAGCTCTCCAAGTTCGGCGCCCACGTCTTCTCGTCGGACCCACACCGCCTCATCACCTTCGGCGGCAACCCGCTCTCCCCCGCGCTGGTGGAGAGCCCCTACATCATCCGCGTGGCCATTGCCCTGTTCATGGTGGCGGCCAGCATCGAAGGGCGCTCGGAGATCCGCAACGCCGCGCCCATCCGCCGCGCCCACCCGCGCTTCGTCGAGAACCTGCGCAGCCTGGGCGTGAACGTGGAGTGGACCAGCGAGGAGTAAGGGCCTGCTACCGGCGACGGAACCAGAGCACCACGCCCAGGAACACCACGCCCGTGAGAATGGGCGACCAGGACATCAGCAGTTCGATCCACGTCGATTTGCGGATGCCCGACCAGACCTCGACCTGCACGCGGTCGATGCGCAGGTTGCGCGACGACTCGAACTCCAGCGAGGGGGCGGCCATGCGGTCTTCCTTGAAGCTCACGCCCTTGGAGGCCCCCACCATGGACACGGGCTGGCCCGCACGGGCGCCCTTGTGCACCAGCTCGGGCAAAAAGGAGATGGGCGACGGGCCATCGAACTGCAGGCCGGTCTGCCAGCGCGAGCCGGCGTCGCCATCGGCCAGCGCCACGCCAGAGACCTTGACGACGATGGTGAAGGGGTTCTTGCTGGTGGGCAGCGACAGCTCGTCGCCGCGCCAGCGCTCGGTGTCGGCGTAGATGCCTTTGCCCTTGTCACCCGGCTTCTGTGCCTGCTTTTCCTGGAAGCGCTCAAACTTCGCCAGCGTCTCGGGCGACAGGTCGTAGATCTTCTCCAGGGTCTTGCCATGGGCGCTGGCTTCGTCCTTGGCCTGCACGGAAGGCAGGGCCGCCGCCAGCACCAGAAAAGCCACGGCGACCCATCGCCACACGCGGCCCGAATGGGTGGCGCAAATCACGGTACGCATCTGAAACTCCCCCTCATGTGCTGTTGTCGTTCGTTGTGCAGGCAGCCTGCGTGCGCCGCGCAGCACGGAGTGTAGGAGACAATGCGCGGCTTTTCACCGCCCCGCCAGACGCCTCCCGCCCCATGCCCCTGCCTGCTGCTGCCCTGCTCTGCCTCGTGGTCGCCATCAGCGATGGCGACACCCTCACCGCCCGCTGCGGCACGCCAGGACGCTACCAGCAGTTGACGGTGCGCATCGCGGCCATCGATGCGCCCGAACGCAAGCAGGCCTTTGGCCAGAAAGCGCGCCAGCACCTGGCGCAGATGTGCTTCAAACGCCAGGCGACGTTGCAGCCCATCGAGGAAGACAGCTATGGCCGCACCGTGGCCAATGTGCGCTGCGGCGGCACCGACGTGGCCACCGCGCAGGTGGCGGCAGGCCTGGCCTGGGTGTACAAGCCCTATGCGGAACAGCACCCGCACCTGGCACCGCTGCAGCGCCAGGCACGCGCCCGAAGTGAAGGCCTGTGGGCTCAAAAACGCCCGCTGGCGCCGTGGGACTACCGGCACCGACACCACAAACCCTACGGCAGCTCCTAACGCAGCAGCGCCAGCACGCCCTGCGGCAACTGGTTGGCCTGCGCCACCATGGCCGAGCCGGCCTGTTGCAATATCTGCTGGCGCGCCAGCGTCGCGGTCTCCACCGCAAAGTCGGCATCGAGGATGCGCGAGCGGCTGGCCGACAGGTTCTCGCTGGTGTTGTTGAGGTTGGCCATGGCCGACTCCAGGCGCGAGGCCTGGGCGCCGATCACGGCGCGCTGGCCGTTGACGTAGTCGAGCGCCCGGTCCACCGCCACGATGGCCTGGGCCGGTGAGATGGTCACGTCCAGCGTGCTGCGCAGCCCCAGCGACGTCAGGCCCATGGCGCCTATCGATGTCTCCAGGGTCTGGTTGGCATTGGCCCCGATCTGGAAGACCTGGGTCGTCGTGCCGCCCTTGGACGTGGCGATGGTTTCGAAGGACTCGGCAAAGCCGTCGAGCACGTCGGTGCCCGAGCGGCTGCCGCTGTTGGGCACGGTGCTGGTGGCGGTCTTCACGTCACCGCCGTCCACATCCTGCCCGCCGATGGCGCCGGTGTCGGCATTGTTCAGGTCGAAGCTGCCGATGAAGGCCGCGCCGTTGGCGGCGAACTGCGTCTTGAAATCGGCGGCGCTGGCAAACTGCCCCTGCGAGGCGTTGGCCAGCGCCTGGTCGAGCGTCGAACCCGGGTTGGCGCTCAGGTAGGTGAGCACATCCTTCACACCCTCGCCGCCAGCGCCCTTGATGCGGCTGTGCATGTAGCGCACGGCGGAATAGCTCGACGAGTAGAACTCGCTGGTGTTTGAGGGCCCGTTGATGGCGGCCACCACGGCGGGCAGCCCGACGTTGGCGATGTCGCCCTTGACGCGCTCGTCCGCCCCCTGGATGAACTCGGCCGTGCCCTCGGCAAACCACAGGTTGTTGCTGGTGATGTCCTGCCAGTTGGTGGCCCGCGCCATCACGGCGTGCACCATCTCGTGGGCAATGATGCGGTCGTTGTAGTACGGAGCATTGCCCCCGTCGGGGAAATTGGGCGGCACGAAATCGGCCATGTCCACCTGCAGGGTCAGGTTGGTGCCGCGCCCCTGGCCATCGAAGCCCGTGGCCTGCACGTATGCGGCCACTCCGCCCGCGCCATCGGTGTAGCCCGTGTACTTCACCGCCAGCGCCGCGCCGTCGGCCTTGATGCCGTAGAGCTTGCCGATCAGCGTCTCGCTGCTCTCCAGCCAACTGCCCACGCTGGTCATGCCGTCAAACACGGCCAGCAGGCTGGCATCCCCAACCAGGCTGCCCCGGGTGGGGTCGAACACGTTCATGCCGTTGAACTGGGCGGTGTTGGCGGTGCGGTCGATCTCGGAGGCCAATTGCGCCACCTCGGCCTGGATGGCCTGGCGGTCGCTGGCGCTGTAGCTGCCATTGGCGGCCTGCACGGCCAGTTCGCGGATGCGCTGCAGGCTCGATGCGATGGTGCTGATGGCGCCTTCGGCCGTCTGCAGCAGGGAAATGCCGTCGTTGGCGTTGCGCGCGGCCTGGTTCAGGCCGCGGATCTGGCTGGTGAAGCGTTCGGAAATGGCCAGGCCTGCCGCATCGTCCCGGGCGCTGTTGATGCGCAGGCCCGAGGACAGCCGCTGCAGCGAAGTCGCCAGAGTGCTCTGCCCCACGCTCAGGTGGCGCTGCGCACTCAGCGACATCACATTGGTGTTGATGCTCAACGCCATGGCATGCCCGAAGAAGAACTCCTGACCGACCTAAGAACGTGTTTGCGATCTTTACGGGGCCGTAAGGATCGCAAACACGTTCTAACAGGCAGGGCTGCGCACGCGCTGCCGCTGCCAGGGCTGGCCCCATGCCAGCCCCTTCTTTTTCAGTTATCGGCGGATGGAACAGGAACTTTCGGGAATATTGGTGTGCCCGCCGGTCAGGCAGCCTTCAGCAGCCCCGGTGCAAAGCCGGTAGCATCAAGCCCCCGGTACAAACCCTGATCGGCTGGCCTGGCTCCGGCCCGGCGCAGCTTTCCCCGGCCCGCTTTTCCCGCGCCTGCCCATTTTTCGCACCTCCCGTGTCCCCACCGTCCCCGACCTCCCCCCCGCACCCGGCAGGCCAGCCCGCCCCCAGCGTCTACCGCCACACCGGCTTCCTGGCCTTTCTCACCGCCCGCCTGATCGCCGTGTTCGCCACCCAGGTACAGGCCGTGGTGGTGGCCTGGCAGGTGTACGACCTCACACGCGAACCGCTGGCCCTGGCCTACGTGGGGCTGGCGCAGTTTCTTCCCATGCTGTGCCTGCTGCTGCCGGCGGGCGATCTGATCGACCGCTTCGACCGCCGGCGCATCCTGGCCATCAGTTGGGCCGTGGGCGCCGTCTGCAGCGCGCTGCTGTGGTGGCTGTCGGGGCATGGGGCCACGGGTGTCAACGGCATCTATGCGGTGCTGGTGCTGTTCGGCTGTGCACGCGCCTTCTCGGGCCCGGCCATGCAGAGCCTGCTGCCGCAGATCGTGCCGCGCGAGCAACTGGCCCAGGCCATCGCCGCCAACAGCATGCTGATGCGCGCGGCCAGCATCGGCGGGCCGCTGCTGGGCGGCATGCTGTACGCGGTGGGCGGCGGCGAGCTGACCTATGCGCTGTGCTTCGTGTGCTTTGCACTGGGTGCCGCGCTGCTGGCGCGCGTGGCCGTCCCCTACGCCATGCCCCCGGCGGCGGCGCAGGGCAGCATGTGGCAGCGCTTTGGCGCGGGCATCGTGTTCATCCGCTCGCGGCCCATCATCCTGGGCACCATTTCACTGGACCTGTTCGCCGTGCTGCTGGGCGGTGTGGTGGCCTTGCTGCCCATCTACGCGCACGAGGTGCTGCACGTGGGCCCCGCCGGTCTGGGCGCGCTGCGCAGTGCCATGGCCGTGGGCGAGGTGGGCGCCGGGCTGTACCTGAGCATGCGGCCCTTCAACCGCAAGGTGGGGCAGACCATGTTCATCGCCGTGGCCATCTTCGGCGCGGCCAACCTGGTGTTCGCGCTGTCCACGCTGTTCTGGCTGTCGTTCGCGGCGCTGCTGGTGGCCGGTGCTGCCGACATGGTGAGCGTGTACATCCGCGGCGCGCTGGTGCAGTTCTCCACGCCCGACGAAATGCGCGGGCGCGTGAATGCGGTGAACATGCTGTTCATCGGCTCGTCCAACGAGCTCGGGGAGTTCCGCGCCGGCACCAGCGCGGCCTGGCTGGGCGTGGTGCCTGCCGCCGTGCTGGGCGGCGTGTGCACGCTGGGCGTGGTCGGGGCGTGGACCTTGGGCTTCAAGCAGCTGCGCAAGGTGGACAAGTTCGAGGAAGCCGCCAAGGCCCACTGAACCCGCGCGCTGCAAGGCCCGCACAACTGCTCACAACCGCAGGGCATTTGTGTCGCCCGCGTAAAACCCGCCGCAGCCCCTTGCCTTGGCCCCGCAGAGGGCGCAGCATGGTGTTCCAGCCCCGGCCCGATGGGGCCGATGGACGCCCGCACCATGCTCCTGCACGACCTTGCCCCCCGTTCCCCGATCAATCGCCGCCAATGGCTGGCGCTGACCGCCCTGGGCGCCTCGGCCAGCGCCGTGCCCGCCTGGGCCGCCACCGCCGCGCCAGCGGACCTGCCCGACGAGGCCCTGCCAGCCCGCCTGGTGGACCGCATCACCTGGGGCTGCACGGCCCAGGGCGCACAGGCGCTGGCCACCCTGGGCCGGGATGCATGGCTGGCCGCCCAGTTGCGCAGCCCTGCCGATGCCCCCCTGCCCGCCGAAGCCCAGGCGCAGATCGACGCCATGGCCATCACCAAGACCCCATTCGAACCCCTGGCATTGCAGATGCAGGCGCGCCAGCGCGAGGCCCGCGCCCTGCCCACCGAGGACGAGCGCAAGGCCGCGCTGCAGGCCTGGCAGAAGGACATGCGCGGCCTGCAGCGCGAGGCCAGCCAGCGCTTCGTGCTGCGCGCGCTGTACTCCCCCAGCCAGTTGCGCGAGAAGATGACCTGGTTCTGGATGAACCACTTCAGCGTGTTCGCCGGCAAAGCCGACCTGCGTGCCAGCGTGGGCGACTACGAGGAGCGCGCCATACGCCCGCACGCGCTGGGCCGCTTTCGCGACCTGCTGGGCGCCGCCACGCGCCACCCGGCCATGCTGCGCTACCTGGACAACGCGCAGAACGCGGTCGGCCGCATCAACGAGAACCATGCGCGCGAGCTGATGGAGCTGCACACCCTGGGCGTGGGCGGCGGCTACAGCCAGCAGGACGTGCAGGAGCTGGCGCGCGTGCTCACGGGCGTGGGCATCGGCATGCGCCCGCTGGAGGACGGGCCCCCACGCATGAAGCCGGCCTTGCGCAGCCACTACGTGCGCCAAGGCCTGTTCGAGTTCAATCCCCAGCGCCACGACTGGGAGGCGAAGACCCTGCTCGGCCAGCCCCTCAAGGCAGAAGGCCTGGCCGAACTGGACGAGGCGCTGGAACGCCTGGCGCGCCACAGCGCCACGGCCCGCTTCGTCACGCGCAAGATGGCGATCTACCTGGTGGGCGATGCGCCCCCGCCCGCGCTGCTCGACACCCTGGCGCGCACCTTCGAGCGCACCGATGGCGACATCGCCGCCGTGCTGGCCGCGCTGTTCCAGTCGGGCGAATTCCAGGCCTCCCTGGGCCTGCGCTTTCGCGACCCGGTGCAGTACCTGCTGGCCGGTGCGCGCCTGGTGCACGGCGAACAGCCTGTGCTGGCCAGCACCGATCCCCTGCTCAACTGGCTGCAGCGCCTGGCCGAGCCCCTGTATGGCCGCGCCACGCCCGACGGCTACCCGCTGGATACCGCGACCTGGTCGGGCTCGGGCCAGATGAGCACGCGCTTCGAGGCGGCGCGTGTGCTCGGTGCCGGGGCCCTGGCACCACCCGATGCGCAGGGCAAGCGCGCGCCGCCGCTGGCGCTCGCACAGACGCCCTACCTGCGGCAGATTGGTGCCACGCTGGCGCCGGCCACGCGTGCCGCCCTGGTCCAGGCCACGTCGCCGCGCGAATGGAACCTTTTGTTCCTTTCGTCCCCCGAATTCATGCACGGCTGAAAGGACTCCCCATGCTGCGACGCCACTGCCTGCAGGCCCTTGGCGCAAGCGCGCTGGGCCTGGCCACCGCCCAGGTGGCAGCGGCCCCGCGCGCGGGCGATGCACGCCTGCTGCTCGTCTTTCTGCGCGGCGGCTACGACTGCGCCAGCCTGCTCGTGCCCACCAGCAGCAGCTTCTACTATGAGAGCCGGCCCCACATCGCCATTGCACGCCCCGGGGAGGAAGGCGGTGCGCTGGAGCTGAACAGCGACTGGGGACTGCACCCGGTGCTGGCCGATTCGATGCTGCCGCTGTACCGGCGGCGCGAGCTGGCCTTCGTGCCCTTCGCCGGCACGGACGACCTCTCGCGCAGCCATTTCGACACGCAGGACAGCATCGAGCTGGGCCAGCCCCTCACTGGGCGGCGCGACTACGGCTCGGGCTTTTTGAACCGGCTGGCGGCCGAACTGGGTGCCAAGGGCACAACGGCCGCCCCCATGGCCTTCACCAGCACCCTGCCGCTGGTGCTGCGTGGCACGGTGGACGTCCCCAACAGCTCCCTGGCGGCCTCGGCAGGAAAGCCGGGCGTGGACGAGCGCCAGGCCCAGCTCATCGGCATGATGTACGGCAGTACCGCGCTGGCCGGCCCTGTGGCCGAGGGCTTTGCCACCCAGGGCGAGGTGGTGCGCAGCATGCAGGGCGAGATGGAAGCGGCCAGCCGCAATGCGCTGAGCACCAAGGGCTTCGAGGGCACAGCCCGGCGCATGGCGCGGCTGATGCAGACGCGCTACCACCTGGGTTTTGTCGATGTGGGCGGCTGGGACACCCATGTCGGCCAGGGCAACGCCACGGGCCCGCTGGCCAACCGCTTTGAAGAACTGGGCCGGGGCCTGGCCGGCTTTGCCGACGAGATGGGCGGCGCCGCCTGGAAGAACACCGTGGTGGTGGTGGTCAGCGAGTTTGGCCGCACCTTCCGCGAAAACGGCAACCGCGGCACCGACCATGGGCACGGCACCGTCTTCTGGGTGCTGGGCGGCGGCGTGGCGGGCGGGCGCATCGCGGGCGAGCAGCAGGCGCTGAGCGCCACCACGCTGTTCCAGAACCGCGACCACCCGGTGCTCAACGACTACCGCGCCGTGCTCGGCGGCCTGTTCGGCCGCATGTACGGACTCAACGCCGCGGCCCTGGCGCGGGTGTTCCCGGGCGCACGTGCCAGCGATCTGCGGCTCGTGTGAGCCGCGAACGCATCACGCGTTGAGAACCCCGCTCATCAGCTCGGGCAGGCGCTCGATCTTCATCTTGAAGCCGCAGGCCTGCGCATGGCCGCCCCCGCCCATGCTTTCGGCCAGGGCGATGCAGTCGAAGTTGCGCTGCGAGCGCAGCCCCGCCTTCACGCCCTTGGCACCTGCGCTCCACATCAGCGCGAAGGTACCGGTCTTGGCCGAGAGGATGTCGCCCACCAGGCTGTGGAACATGCCGGGCGCATTGACCATCAGGCCCTCGATGCCGTTGAACACCAGGGGCTGCGCGCCCTCGGCGATGTCGGCGCAGAGCTTTTGGTACTTCTCGTCCATGGCCGAGCCGCGCGCCATGAAGCGCTCCAATTGCTCGGGCGTGAAGCGGGCGATCTCCTGCCAGCGCTCAAAGGTCTGCGTCTCCATGTCCAGCGCCGACAGGAAGGCCGCGCTCTCGGGGAACTCCCACTTCCAGATGTCGCGGTCCTCCACGTACTGCAGCAGCGCCGGCACGGGCTGGTGCGGGTGGAAGAACTCCCAGGCCAGGCGTGCGCCCGACTTGTCCATGTCGAAGTGCACCACGCCGCAGCGGCAGGCAAAACCGGTGAGCTTCTCGGCCGCGCTCTTGTGGTGGTCGAGCATCACCAGGCGCGCCGCACGCTCGTCGATGGCCGAGAGGATCTCGGCCGAGAACGAAAAATCGAGGATGTAGACCGAGCGGCCATCGAGCGCGGGCAGGTCGTCCACCGACTGCACGTCGCCATGGTCCAGGCCCACGTACTCGGCCTTGTCGCCGTAGTAAAGCCAGGCCGCGAGGGCGGCGCCAAAGCCGTCCGGGCAGCTGCGGCCGTGGTACAGCACCAGGGGCGAAGGGTCGTTCAGATCGGGGGCAACCAGCAGTTGCAGGGGAAGGATCGTTTTTTTCATCATTGCCTGCGATTGTCGCGCGGCTGCGTGACGGCGGGAACCAATACATTGCACCGGGCTCCATCGGACATGGCACGCAGCATCCTCTCGCGCATACTCCAACCCTTTTACTCAGAACCTGTTCAAAGTCTTTTTGCAGCCGCGTTGGGGCGCAATCGGGATGAGTGGATGCTTCGGATGCGCCGCATGGGCTCATGCCCATGCAAGCAGACGGGGCGTCCAATCGCCCGATTTCGCCCCAACCCTTCGGGCAAGTGCCTTTTCGGGCGGTCTGCGGCGTTGCGGCGCTTGTTGATAGCGGGGCTATCAACTGCGCACCGCGCCTTGCATCCCATCCCGAAAAGGGACTTGCGCGGCTCCAAAAAGACTTTGAACAGGTTCTTAGGCCGGCACATGTTCCAGACCCTCAAAGAACTGTTCGACAGCTTCACCGCCCCTTTTTCTCCCGAGGCCACCCCGGCCGAGCGCGCGCATTCCGTGCAACTGGCCGCCGCCGTGCTGCTGGTGGAGGTGGTGCGCGCCGATGCCGCCATGGACGCCGCGGAACGCGATGCCATGGTCCGCGCCCTGCGCGAGCGCTTCACCCTCACCGACGACGAGATCGAGCGCCTGGTGGAGCTGGCCGTGGACACGGCCAAGACCGCCTACGACTACCAGCGCTTCACCGGCAACCTCAACGACCACTTCACCCAGCCGCAGAAGATCGAACTGGTCGAGGCGATGTGGCAGGTGGCCTATGCCGATGCCCGCCTGGATGAAAACGAGTTGCACGCCATCAGCAAGGTGGCCGGGCTGCTGCACGTGACGCACGGCGAGTACATCGCCGCGAAGATGCGTGCCAAGGAAGCGGCTGGCGTATGAGAGGTTGAGCCGCTACACCGGCAGCCAGCGCCACCAGAACGGCTTGCGCACTTCGCGAGCGCCACGCGCCTGCAGCAGCTGCACAAACGCCGTGCGGCCATGGCGCCTGGCGGCCTGCAATGGCGTCATGTCGTCGAATTCCGAGCGCAGCTGCGGGTCTGCGCCATTGTCCAGCAGGTAGTGCGCGATGGCATCGTGCCCGTGGACCAGGGCCGCCACCAACGGCGTGCACAGGATCTCGGGGTGCTGGTAGTTGGGGTTCACGCCTGCGCTGATGTGGTGGCGCACCAGCGCCAGATCGCCGGCCAGGGCGGCGGCATACATGTCTTTCCAATCGCCTGCGGACATGAAGGGGGTCTCCTTGGTTGTAGATCAGCGTGGCTTGCCGTACCTGGCTGCGTACTCGGCAGCCAGCTTGCGCGCAGCCACCTGCCCCTTGGCATCGAGGATGCTCAGCAGCTGCGCCCGGTTCTTGATGGCGTGGGGCTCGCCCGCACTGGCCGGCATGTCGATCCAGGCAAAGGCCTGCACATAGTCCTGCGGCACGCCATGGCCCTGGGCGAAGAGCAGGCCGTATTCGTTCTGCGCGGCCAGCGAGCCGGCCTCGGCCGCCTTGCGGTACCACAGCGCGGCCTTCTCGTGGCTCTGGGGCACACCGGCGCCCTTGCGGTAGGACTGGCCCAGGTTGAACTGCGCCTGCACGTCGCCCTTCTCGGCGGCCAGCGTGGCGTAGTGCTCTGCACGCTGCATGTCCTGCGGCACGCCATCGCCCTTGGAGTACATCAGGCCCAGGTTGGCCATGGAGGGCGTGTAGCCCGCCTGCGCCGCCTCGGTGAACAGCGCGACCGCCTTCTTCAGGTCCTTGCCCACGCCCTGGCCGGTGTAGTAGAGGCTGGCCAGCATGTGCTTGCCAGCGGCATCGCCGGCGTTCGCTGCGGCGCTGAATTCCTTGAACGCAGTGGCGTAGTCCCCCTTGCCATGGGCGGCGATGCCATCGTTCACGGCAGCGAGGGCGGAAAAGGACATGGCGGCGGCAACTCCCAAGGTCAGGGCGGCAGCAAAGGCACGCGGGGTCATCATCGGCAGGTGCTCCTTCGGCTATTGGGGCGCATTCTGGCACGGCCCGCCGAGCCATCTGGCGCGCCAGGGACTATGCAGCGGCCTCCACAGCCGCCACCGCGTGGGCATGCTCGGCCGGGGCCAGCACCTGCACCGTGGCGACCGGCACGCCCGCACCATCGAAGAACGGCGTGCGCCGGTAGCTGCCGGTCAGGCGCGATGCCGCGATGCGCGGCATGAAGCCCAGCAATGCCCTGGCCTGGCGCCACCCACCCAGTGCCGGTGGCTTGCCGCCCCTGGCACCGGCCGTCTCCAGATGCATCTGCACAGGCTGGAATGCGGGCGGCCCCAGCGGTTCGCTGCCCAGAGGGCGCAGGCAGCTGTGCACCAGGCCCACATAGGGCATGCGCCAGTCGCGCCCGGTGTTGGCCAGCGGCGTGTTGCAGCAGCGCGCGTACCATCGCAGCAGGCCCTTGCCCGTCAGCGACACACAGGCCAGTTGGTCCGTGCCGCCGGTGAACGACACGTTGCGCGCATGCGTGCCCACGACCTCGGTGCCTGCCAGCGCACCGAGCACGCTACCGGCCTGGCCCAGGTGATGGGCATAGGCCTGGCAGTCGCGGCAGTAGCACACGGCATGCAGGGCCGAGCGCGTATCGGCCAGTTCGCCGGTGACCTGGCCGCACCGGCATTGGAAGCGGTGCTTGTCGTGGTGCTGCGTGTCCATGGCTGCGTCTCCCTTTCTTCCTGGTCTCTCTGTAGGCGTGGTGCAAGCTTAGCCCCCTTGCTGCCAGAATCTGTCAGCAGCGTACACCCCCTCCCCGCTGGCCTTTTTTTATCCCTTCGCACTGCGCTTTTTCCACCATGCCCCCATTGCACATCCTCTGGCGCGACGAGCACCTCGTCGCCGTCTACAAGCCTGCCGGCTGGCTGGTGCACCGCACGGGGCTCGACGCGGGCGAGACGCGCTTCGTGATGCAGACCCTGCGCGACCAGTTGGGCCAGCATGTGTACCCCGTACACCGGCTCGACAAGGGCACCTGCGGCGTGCTGGTGATGGCGCTGCACAGCGATGCAGCACGCGCCCTGTCGCAGGCCTTCGAGCACCATGCCACACACAAGCGCTACCTGGCCATGGTGCGCGGCTTTGCGCCCGCTGCGGTCGAGGTGGACCACGCCCTCAAGCCCGACGACGCGCCGGCCGACGCCCCGGTGCAGGACGCGCACACGCGCTTTCGCACCCTGGCGCAACTGACCCTGCCCGAGGCCAGCGACCCGCGCTTTGCCAGCACCCGCGCCTCGCTGGTCGAGGCCGTGCCCACCACCGGCCGGCGCCACCAGATCCGCCGGCACCTCAAGCACCTGGCCCATCCCATCATCGGCGACGCCACGCACGGCAAGGGGCCCCTGAACCGCTGGTGGGCCGAGCGCCTGGGCCTGCAGCGGCTATGGCTGCATGCCTGGCAGTTGCAGGTGCCGCACCCGGTGACGGGCGAGACGCTCGTGTTCGACAGCGGCTTGCGGCTGGGCACCGGCGCGGTCCAGGAGGCCGACCCCACCGCCGACTGGCAGCGCCTGCTGGCAGAGAGGCCCTGGTCCACCATGGCCCCGTAACCCGGGCGACATGCGCCATGCGTCGGGCCCCGAATAATGGGTTTTCCCAAGAACAACGGAGACCGAACGCATGACCACCCCGACCACCAGCAACAACCGCGTCCTCGCCCACACGGGCGCGCGCTACCCAATCATCCAGGCGCCCATGGGCTGGATCGCCCGCACCCCGCTGGCCTCTGCCGTGTCGCGCGCCGGCGGGCTGGGCATCATCGAGACCTCGTCGGGCGAAACGGCCAACTGCCAGGCCGAGATCACGAAGATGCGCGCCCTCGGCCTGCCCTTCGGCGTGAACCTGCCCATCCGCTTTCTCAAGGACGACGCGATGCTGCGTTTTGTCTGCGCATCGGGCGTGAAGTTCGTCACCACCTCGGCCGGCAGCCCGGCCAAGTTCATCGCGCCGCTCAAGGACGCGGGCATCACCGTCTACCACGCCGTACCCACGCTGGAGGCCGCGCTCAAGTGCGTGGATGCGGGCATCGACGGCCTGGTGGTCGAGGGCGGCGAAGGCGGTGGCTTCAAGAACCCCGAGGAGGTGTCGACCCTGGTGCTGCTGCAGGCCATCCGCGCACGGGTGGACGTGCCGCTGGTCGCCGCCGGCGGCATCTGCGACGGGCGCGGCATGGCTGCAGCCTTTGCCCTGGGCGCAGAGGCGGTGCAGATGGGCACGCGCTTCGTGAGCTGTGCCGAAAGCCCGGTGCACGCCAACTACAAGAACGCCATCCTGGGCGCGAGCACCACCGGCACCTGGATGCTCAACACCCGCGCCAGCCCCTGCATCCGCGCGCTCAAGTCCGAGCGCACCGCGGCGATCCACGCAGCCGGGCTGATGCCGGCTGACAGCTTCGAGGGCATACAGCGCGTGTACTTTGATGGCGACATGGAAGCGGCGCCGGCGCTGGCGGGGCAGACGGCGGGGCTGATCGATGCGGTGAAGACGGCGCAGCAGATCATCGACGATACGGTGGCGGAGTTCTTTGCCATCACCACGCGGCTGGGCACTCTGGGTGCGGCGCGTTCCTTCGGTTGATGGGTGGTGGGTGGTTGGCCCACAATGGCCCGGTGAACCGCACTTCCAAAGGACCATTGCGATGCCCCGCCTTTGCAGAAACGCCACCACACGCCCGTACCGCCTGCACCCAGGGGCGGCCCTGTTGCTGCTGGCTGCAGCGCTGCTCACAGGCTGCGGCACACCCGCCGCCAACACCAGCACCAACCCTGGGCCGGCCCATGCCGAGCGGGCGCACCTGCCGCTGCTGCGCGGCTGGTTCGACGGCAAGGAGGTGCTGTACGTGACCACCGACGCCTCCGACGCCGAGGTGGCGCGTGAGCACCTGGCCAACCACGTGCCCCAGCTCGCCCATGCGCTGGCCGACATGCCCGGCGCTGCGGGCGGCAGCCGGCGCCCTGGCGCCACGTCGCGCGTGTACGGCAGCACCAACTTTCGCCAGCCCAGCGTGTTCGCTTCTGCCCCGGAGCCCGTGGGCCATGCCAACCGCAGCGCGGCTTATAGCCCGCTGTGGCAGTTGGTCAAGGTCACGTGGCGCGACCCTGCGCAGGCGCGCGTGCTGCGGTCGGAGGAGGAGGTGCTGGATGCGGAGGACAAGGGGCTGGTAGTGCTGGAGGTGACGCGTGTGGTGCTCAATTGTCCCATCTTGCACCGGGGGGAGTTGGGGGTGTTGCCGGGGGTGACTGTGGATGGGCGCACGCCGTGAACGAACGCTTTGAACTGTGCTTCGGTGTTCGGTCTCTGTGGTTGCTGCGGCGCATAGGTTGAGGGCGGAGGCCGGGTCTCGGCCCGGCGGCCGAGGTACTTGTTCTTTGCTTCGCCAAAGAAAAGTACCCAAAAGAAAGGCGACCCCGCTGCCCGTGTCCCCCATCGCCCTGTCGGGCGCTGGGGGTAGCCTGCGATGCTCGGTCCTGGGGTGACGCCGAAGAACTCCCTGCGCTGCCTCTGCGAGGCAGCTGCGGTCAAACAGCTTCGGCGAGCCAGATGACGAGGCGCGTGTCCTTCGGCACGCGCTCACCCCAGGCCCTGCGCTTCTCGGCACGGTCAGAAGGGGGTGGGAACGGGCTCCACTCGGGCCATTGCTTCGCTCGGCCCGGTGGTCCTTCGCTGCGCTCGGCTCGCCAGGGCGGCTGCGCCGCCCGTCGGCAGCGCGCAGCGCGTAACCGACCCCAGGCGCAGCTGCGCAGCAGCAGCCGTCTTTGACCCCGCTCCCCACCCCTGCTGGCTGCGCCGAGAAGCGCAGGGCCTGGGGTGGGTGCGTGTGCCGCAGGACACACGCACTTCGTGCTCTAGCTTGCCGATGCTGTTTGAGCGGAGTTCGAAGAACGCAGCGAGTTCATCGGCACCACCCCAGGCCCGAGCATCGCAGGTTGCCCCCGTTCGCCCGACAGGGCGTACGGGGGACGCAGACTGGGGGCCGCCTTCTCTTTGGTGACTTTCTCTTGGCGGCCAAGAGAAAGTTACTGCGCCGCCGGGCGCACATCCCGGCCTCCGCCCTCAACCAAGGCACGCAGCAACCATAAACGCACAGCTCCAGAGCACCACAGCGTCGGCCGCGTCCTACCCCAAAACTCGACTTCCGCTGCTAGCGCCCCAAGCAACAAGCAAGCACATTGTCGCCAGTGCCCGCCGTGGGCACCGCACCCGGAGATGCCATGCGCCCCCCCATAACCACAACACACCACCACAACCCCCACCCACCAGGCCGCCGCCATGGCTGACGCATCCCAAGCCTGGTGGCAACAAATCGCCAGCACCATCGCCTCCGAATTCTCCGACGTCCCCGACGCCGGCGAAGCCACCCGCATCGTCGTGCGGCTCACGGTGGCCGGCATCCTGGGCGGCCTGCTCGGCTGGGAGCGTGAGCACGCGGGCAAGGCCGCCGGCGTGCGCACCCACATGCTGGTGGCGATGGGCGCGGCCCTGTTCGTGCTGGTGGCGCAGCAGGTCGGCATCGGCCCGGCGGACAACAGCCGCGTGATCCAGGGCATCGTCGCGGGCGTCGGCTTTCTCGGCGCCGGCACCATCCTCAAGGGCGATGCGGATGGCGAATCCCAGGTGCGGGGCCTGACCACCGCCGCCGGCATCTGGCTCACGGCGGCCATCGGCGTGGCCGCGGGCCTGGGGCGCGAGGTCACGGCCGTGCTGAGCACCGTGCTGGCCCTGGCCGTGCTCTGGGCCATCCCGATGCTGCACGACGCGACGCAGAGCCGTTCGCAGCGCGGTGGCAAAGAAAAGGACAAAGCGAAGGCCGATTGACCAGCCGGCAGGGCACGCGTCTCGCAGCATGGGAATGCTGGCAGCCCACTGGCAGCAGGCCTGGGCTACACTTTTTGCACAGCCCCGCACTGCGTTGGGGACTGGCCCCATTGCCAACGATTGATTGCCGCCATGACGCCTTACCCCACCCCGGCTGCCCTTGCAGCCATTGCACCGCCAGGAGCCGCCGGTGGCTGAGCCCAGCGCCCAGGCCACCCCGTCCAGCCAGCCCACCTCTGCCACCGCGCCCCTCTCGGCCAACCTGCGCGGCATCATCGCCATGTGCCTGGCGGTGGGCTGCTTTTCGGTGATGGACGCACTGCTCAAGACCCTGTCGGGCAGCTACCCGGCCATGCAGGTCGCGTCCATGCGCGGGCTTGCTGCATTGCCCCTGGTGACGCTGTACGTGCTGTGGCGCGGCGAGGTGCGCGGACTGCTCAAGGTGCGCTGGCCGCTGCACCTGCTGCGCGGCGCGATCAACATCACCATGCTGGCGCTGTTCGCCTTTGCTCTGCGCGAGCTCGGCTTGGCCGAGGCCTACACGCTGTTCTTCATCGCCCCGCTGCTCATCACGGCCCTGTCCACCGTGGTGCTGGGCGAGAAGGTGCGCGGCGCGCACTGGGTGGCCATCGTGCTCGGCCTGGTGGGCGTGGTGGTGGCCCTGCGCCCGAGCCAGGAGGCCATGCTCTCCGTGGGCGCGCTGGCCGTGCTGGGTGCGGCCACGGGCTACGCCATCTCGGCCATCGCCGGGCGCCTGCTCACGCGCACCGATTCGAGCGCCAGCCTGGTGTTCTGGACCACGGCCATGCTGGCCCTGGGCGCCACGGCCCTGGCCTTGCCGCAGTGGAAGGCGGTGGACGCATCGCACTGGCCGCTGGTGGCCGCCATGGGGGTGTCGGGCTTTCTCGGCCAACTGGCGATCACCGAGGCCTTCCGCCACGGCCAAGCGTCCGTCGTCGCGCCGTTCGAGTACACCGCCCTGGCCTGGGGCATGGGCCTGGACTGGGTGCTGTGGCAGGCCATGCCGGGTGCCTACACGCTGATCGGCGGGGCCATCATCATCGGCAGCGGGCTGTACCTGGTGCGCACCGAGCGCAATACGCAGCAGGCGGTACTGCCGCCTTGAGCCCCTGCCCCGCACCGGCACGGCGCGTGGTCCCACAATGCGCGGGCGCGCGCAGCGCTGTAATGGGCAAATACCAATAGCGGCCCTGCCGCACGAGGATTTGCCATGACACAAGCAGCACACACCCAGCACGCCACCATCCACGGCCATGTGACCTACACGCCCGGCGATGGCGCCCCCATAGTCATCCCCGAAGGCCCGGTGGAGCTGATCACCTCGCCCGACAGCACCACGCTGAGCTGGTCGGTCGAGGACGATATCGCAGGCTCGGCCGCGATACCGAAGGACCAGTACAACCAGTACGTGCGCGACGGCAAGATCCGCCTGACGAAGCACTGAGCCAACCCGCTCCCCGCCCCAGCCCATAAAGCAAGGTGGGAAGCGGGCCTTGATTGTCCTGCCTGCCGGACAGTGTGTCCCGGCCATACCGGCTTGTGCGCCTTTTGATGGACCCTATATTCGATCCATCGCACCGGGGACCCCCACTTCTCCCCGGGCCAAGGAGCCGCATGACCGCCACCCCCACCTTTCCCACCTTCTTCGTCTCGCACGGCGGCGGCCCCTGGCCGTGGGTCGATGGCATGAAGCAGCTGTTCGCCAAGACGGCGCGCGAGTTCGCCCGGATGCCCGGCCTGCTGCCCGCAAAGCCCAAGGCCGTGCTGGTCATCACCGGCCACTGGGAGGCGCAGGAGTTCACCGTCTCCACCGCCGAGCACCCGCCCATGGAGTACGACTACTCCGGTTTTCCCGAGCACACCTACCGCATCCAGTACAAGGCACCCGGATCGAAGGCGCTTGCAGGGCGCGTCGGCGAGTTGCTCAGTGCCGCCGGCATCGGGTGGGGGGAAGACGCCCACCGCGGCTTCGACCACGGCACCTTCGTGCCCCTGAGCCTGATGTACCCCGAGGCCGATGTGCCGGTGGTCATGCTGTCGATGAAGTCCAGCTACGACCCGGCGGAGCACATCCGCCTGGGCCAGGCCATTGCACCGCTGCGGGACGAAGGCGTGCTCATCATGGGCAGCGGGCTCACGTACCACAACATGCGCGGCTTCGGCAGGCCGCAGTCCACGCCCGTGGCCGAGGCCTTCGAAGCCTTCCTGAACACCGCCATCACCGCACCCAGCGCGCAGCAGCGCAATGACATGCTGGTGCATTGGCAAGAGGCCCCCGGCGCACGCCTGGCGCATCCGCAGGAGGACCACCTGATCCCGCTGATGGTGGTGGCAGGTGCCGCCGGTGCCGACGTGGGGCACCGGGTCTTTGTCGACCATGCCATGGAGGTGGCCATGGCCTCCTACCAGTTCGGCTGACCGCACCGCAGGCCAGCACCTATGATGGCGGCCCCCTATCCGCAGATCCATTGCCCATGCCACGCGAAGAAGACATCCTCCGGTTCTGGTTCCAGGAACTCACGCCCCAGCAGCAATTCGTGAAGGACGAGGGGCTCGACCAGACCATCGCCACCCGCTTCGGTGCCACGCTGCAGGCCGCACGCCAATGCGAGCTGTCGCCCTGGCGCGCCACGCCCGAAGGGCGGCTGGCCGAGATCATCGTGCTCGACCAGTTCTCGCGCAACATCCACCGCGATACCGCACTGGCGTTTGCGCAGGATGCGCAGGCCCTGACCCTGGCGCAGGAGCTGGTGGCCAGCGGCCAGCACAAGGCCCTGCCCGTGGCGCAGCGTGCATTTGCCTACATGCCCTACATGCACAGCGAATCGCTGGTGATCCACACCCAGGCCATGGAATTGTTCGACCAGCCGGGGCTGGAGAACAACCTGGCCTTCGAGGTCAGGCACCGCGACATCATCGCGCGCTTTGGCCGCTACCCGCACCGCAATGCAGTGCTGGGGCGCACCTCCACCCCGGATGAGCTGGAGTTCCTCCGGCAGCCCGGCTCTTCGTTCTGACAGGGCCTGGCGGTCAGAGCTGCACTGCGGCGCTGCCCACGCCGTCGAACTCCACTTCCACCTTGTCACCGCGCTGGGCCGGCAGCATGCCCACCCACGAGCCGGTCGTCACCACCGTGCCCGCAGCCACCGTGGCGCCCTGGCGCGTGGCGTGCTGCAGCCAGGTGTGCAGCAGCCACACCGGGTCGGCCAGTGGATGGGTGCCCGTGCGCACCACGGGCTCGTGCTGGCCG
Source organism: Acidovorax sp. (assembly GCF_034519795.1). GTDB lineage: Bacteria > Pseudomonadota > Gammaproteobacteria > Burkholderiales > Burkholderiaceae_C > Acidovorax. The sequence continues at coordinate 73,138 of NZ_JAXHOB010000009.1, read as the reverse complement.
ATGCGCGCCACGCAACGCTGCGCCGCCCAGTCGCGCGCCACATAGGGCAGCCACTCGCCCAGCACCAGCGCGCCGTGCGACTGCAGGTCGGCCAAGCGAAGCAGGGCCGGTGCAGCACCGCCCTCGGCCCAACGCGAATCCACGATTTCGATCGACACGGCCATGGCGTCGACGAACATGCCTGCCGTCTCGGGCGTGAGCGCTGCCGCCTGCGCGGGCGAGACGGCCTGGCCCAGGCGCAGCGCGATCTCCGCCTCGATGCCGATGGTGTGGAACAGCATGTCGGCATAGCTGGCCGGGCTGCAGCGCACGCCCGCTGGCGGCAGCGGTGCATGCGTGAGCACGGCCTGGCGGTTGGGGCCACCCGACTTCCAATGCCGCGCCGGGCCCGGCGGGAACCAGCCCATGGCCTGCGCCAGCGCATCCTGCGCGGCATAGGCTGCAGCGGCATCGGCCAGGGCCCAGGGTTGGGCGCTGGTGGTCTGTCCGCCCTGCCATGCGGCAGCAAGCGCCTGGGCCACTGCGTGCGTCGGGTCGTTTTCGGCCATTGTTTTCAGCTTTCTACCTTGACGTTGCCATCCTTCACCACCTTGCCCCACTTGGCGATTTCGGTGGCGATGAAGTCCTTGAACTTGTCGCGCGATCCACCGCCGTCTTCGGCGCCATAGGTGTCCAGGCGCTCCTGCACGTCGGGCATGGCCAGCACCGTGTTCACATCGCGGTTGATCTTGTCGGCGATGCCCGATGGTAGCTTGCCCGGCCCGGCCAGCCCGTACCAGGTGGTGGCCTCGAAGCCGTTGAAGCCCTGCTCCTGCATGGTCGGCACGCCGGGGTGCCCCTTGGCGCGCTTGGTGCGCGTCTGCGCCACGGCGGCCACCTTGCCGCTCTTGACGTGTGGGGTGGCGGCCGTCATCGTCTCGAAGCAGAACTGGATCTGGTTGCCCATGAGGTCGGCCAGCGCGGGCGCGCTGCCCTTGTAGGGCACATGCAGCGCATCCACGCCCGCCTGCAGCTTGAACATCTCCAGCGCCAGATGCTGGGCCGATCCCGGGCCGGCCGAGCCGAAGCTCACCTTGCCGGGGTCGGCCTTGCACAGGGCCACGATCTCCTTGACGGTCAGCGCCTTCTGCCCCGGCCCCGCGATCAGCAGGTTGGGCGTGACGCCCACCATCACGATGGGCACGAAGTCGCGCTGCACGTCGTAGCGCAGCTTGGGCTGCAGGCTGGGCGCCAGGGCATGGCTGTTGATGTGCGCCATCAGCAGCGTGCTGCCGTCGCTGGGCTGCTGCGACACGTACTCGGCCGCCAGCACGCCCGAAACGCCGGCCTTGTTCTCCACGATGACCGACTGCTTCCACATGGTCGACAGCTTGGTCGCCACCACGCGCGCCAGCGCATCGGTGCCGCCACCGGGCGGAAAGCCCACGATGATGCGCACCGGGCCGCTCGGCCACTCCTGCGCGAACAGGCGCGGCGCGCCAAGCGTGGCCACCGCCGCGCCAGCGGTCTGGATCAGGGAACGTCTTTTCATCATCGCTTGTCTCCTTCGTGGCTCTGTGAGCCTGGTTTGAATGAACCCAGCAAGGCGCCGCTTCATACGGATTTGCATTCAATCGGAGAACTAGGCGGGGAGCCGCAGACAGTGCTTTAGCACGGCAAGGCGACCCAACGACGTTATACGTTTGAAGGCAAATCCGCATCAGGCACGCGCAACGCACCCGGCGGCAGAAAAACACGGTGTCTCCACGGCTCCAGGCCGCGCCGGGCACGGCGAAGGCCAGCGCACGCGCGCTGGCCTGGTGCCCCGATCAGGAAAAAGAGGAACGGGCGGCGTTCACGCCGCCTTCTTCAATGCCGCAGGCGCTGCATGGCTGGCGAAGTAATCCATGCTCGCCTGCACGCCGCTGCCGGCCAGGGCAATGCCCGAGAGCTTCATGCCCATCTCCACGCCCGCGACCATGGCAATGAGCGTGAGGTCGTTGCTGTCGCCCAGGTGGCCCATGCGGAACATGCGGCCCTTGAGCTTGCCCAGGCCCGTGCCCAGCGAGAGGTCGAAGCGCTGGTGGATCAGGCGGCGCAGGGCATCGGCGTCCACGCCCTCGGGCGTGATGACGCCCGTGAGCACGGGCGAGTACACCGCCGGGTCGGCGCACTGGATGGGCAGGCCCCAGGCGTTGACGGCGGCGCGCACGCCCGCACCCCAGCGCTGGTGGCGCGCGAAGACGTTGGGCAGGCCCTCGGCCAGCAGCATGTCCAGCGCTTCGGACAGGCCGTACAGCAGGTTGGTGTTGGGTGTGTAGGGCCAGTAGCCGTCCTTGTTCATCTCCACGATCTCGTCCCAGGCCCAGAAGGCGCGCGGCAGCGTGGCGGTCTTCGAGGCTTCAAGCGCGCGCGGCGACAGGGCGTTGAAGCTGATGCCCGGGGGCAGCATCAGGCCCTTTTGCGATCCGCTGATGGTCACGTCCACCCCCCATTCGTCGTGGCGGAAGTCGGCGCTGGCCAGGCCCGAGATGCTGTCCACCATCAGCAATGCCGGGTGGCCTGCGGCGTCGATGGCCTTGCGCACCGAGGCGATGTCGGAAGTCACGCCGGTGGAGGTCTCGTTGTGCACCACGCACACGGCCTTGATCTTGCGCTCCGTGTCCTTGCGAAGGCGGGCCTCGATCAGGTCGGCCTGCACGCCGCGGCGCCAGCCGCCGGCCTGGGGCAGGTGCTCATCCTTGCCCTCCCAGGTGAGGAACTCGGTGGAGATACCGAGGCGTGTGGCCATCTTCTGCCACAGCGAGGCGAAGTGCCCGGTCTCGAACATCAGCACATGGTCGCCCGCGCTCAGGGTATTGCACAGGGCCGCCTCCCACGCACCGGTGCCGGAAGCGGGGTAGATCGCCACCGGGTGGCGGGTCTGGAAGATCTTCTGGATGCCCGAGAGCACCTTCAGGCCCAGGCCCCCGAACTCGGGGCCCCGATGGTCGATGGTGGGCAGGCTCATGGCCCGCAAAATGCGGTCTGGCACCGGGCTCGGGCCCGGGATCTGCAAGAAATGGCGGCCGGTGGGATGAAAGTCGAGTTGAAGCATGGAGCGTCCTTTCTGCCTTCAGTTTTGCATGCAAAAAACATGAACGCATGCGGGAATACCCTTTATATTGGCCGTTGATAGCGCCATTTTTTGCATGCAAAATTCAATCAAGAAAGCAACCCATGGCTGAAATCATTGAAATCTCCCGCCTCGCACTGCACGACCAGGTCGCTGCGCGGCTGCGCACCATGCTGGTGGAAGGCCAGATCGCGCCCGGCGCCAAGCTCAATGAACGCGAGCTGAGCGAGCAGTTGCGCGTATCGCGCACCCCGCTGCGCGAAGCCATCAAGCTCTTGGGCGCCGAAGGCCTGGTGGACCTGCTGCCCAACCGGGGCGCGGTGGCCGTGAAGCTCACCGAGGCGGACGTGGTGAACACCTTCGAGGTGCTGGCCATGCTCGAAGGCATGTCGGGCGAGCTGGCCGCGCAGCGCATCGGCGACGAGGAACTGGCCGAGCTGCGCGCCGTGCACTACGAAATGATGGCCTGCTTCGCGCGGCGCGACCTGTCGGGCTACTACCGCATCAACAACAACATCCACACCGCCATCAACGCGGCGGCGCGCAACCCGGTGCTCACGGCCACCTACCGCTCCATCAACGCGCGCGTGCAGTCGCTGCGCTTTCGCACCAACCAGAACGAAGCCAAGTGGAAGCTGGCCGTGGCCGAGCACGAACAGATGATCGAAGCCCTGGCCGCCCACGACGCCGATGCCATGCGCAAGGTGCTGGTGGCCCACGTGCTGCGCAAGCGCGATACGGTGCTGGAGCTGCTGCGCGCCGGCGAGATCTACCCCAAGCCCCAGCGAAAAGCATCCACCTAGGACCTCAGCACTTATGCGCATCGAACCCGCCAGCAGCCTGCAGCCAGCCGGTACCACCCTGCCCCCCAACGAGACCTGCGAGGCGCTGGCGCGGCGCCTGTCCAGCGAGACCGAGGGCGAGGTGCTGTTCGATGCCGGCTCGCGCGGGCGCTACGCGACCGATGCCTCCATCTACCAGATCATGCCGGCCGGCGTGCTGGTGCCACGCACCGAGCGCGACATCGCGGTGGCCATCGACATTGCGCGCGACCTCAAGGTGCCCGTGCTGGCGCGCGGCGGCGGCACCAGCCAGTGCGGCCAGACCACGGGCGCGGCGCTGGTGATCGACAACACCAAGCACTTCCGCAAGCTGCTGGCGCTGGACACCGAGGCCCGCACGGCCACGGTGGAGCCCGGCATCGTGCTCGACCACCTCAACGCACAGCTCAAGCCCCACGGCCTGTGGTACCCGGTGGACGTCTCCACCAGCGCCCAAGCCACGCTGGGCGGCATGGCGGGCAACAACTCCTGCGGCTCGCGCTCCATTGCCTATGGCAACATGGTCCACAACGTGCTGGGCGCGAGCGCCTGGCTGAGCGACGGCGAACTGGTCGACTTCGGCCCGCTGGCCACGCTGGGCCCGCGCGCCACGGCCATTGCCCAGCATGTGCGCCAGCTCGCCGTGCAGCACCGCAGCGACATCGCCGAGCACTGGCCCAAGGTGCTGCGCCGCGTGGCGGGCTACAACCTCGACATCTTCGACAACCAGAGCGAAAAGCCCTACACCACCGACGGCAGCGTGAACCTGGCGCACCTCCTGGTGGGGTCCGAGGGCACGCTGGCCTACACGCGCAGCCTGACCCTGAAACTCAGCGAGCTGCCGCGCGCCAAGGTGCTGGGCATCGTGAACTTCCCCACCTTCCACGCGGCCATGGATTCGGCGCAGCACATCGTCAAGCTCGGCCCCACGGCCGTGGAGCTGGTGGACCGCACCATGATCGAGCTGGCCCTGGCCAACCCGGCGTTTCGCCCCACGGTGGAGACGGCGCTCATCGGCAAGCCAGCCGCCATCCTCCTGGTGGAATTTTCGGGCACCGACAAGGCCGCCCTGCTGCCGCAACTGCGCCAGCTGGTGGAGCTGATGGGCGACCTGGGCCTGCCCGGCAGCGTGGTCGAGATGCCCGATGAGGCCCCACAGAAGAACCTGTGGGAGGTGCGCAAGGCGGGCCTGAACATCATGATGAGCCTCAAGGGCGACGGCAAGCCCGTGAGCTTCATCGAGGACTGCGCGGTGCCGCTCGAACACCTGGCCGAGTACACCGACGGCCTGACCGAGGTGTTTGCCCGCCACGGCAGCCGGGGCACCTGGTACGCCCACGCCTCGGTGGGCACGCTGCATGTGCGCCCCATCCTCGACATGCGCACCGACGGGGCCGCCAAGATGCGCGCCATTGCCGAAGAGGCCAGCGCCCTGGTGCGCAAGTACAAGGGCGCTTTCAGCGGCGAGCATGGCGACGGCCTGTGCCGCGGCGAGTGGATCGAGTGGCAGTTCGGCCCTGCCATCAACGAGGCGTTCCGCGCCATCAAGAACCACCTGGACCCGATCGGCCTGTTCAACCCCGGCAAGATCATCGACCCGCCCAAGATGGACGACGGCGCGCTGTTCCGCTTTGCCCCGCCCACGGCGCCCCGGCCCTACAAGCGCATCCCCCTCACCCCCGTGCTCGACTGGTCGGCCTGGAACGTGCAGGCCGACCCGGTGACCGAGGTGACCACCGCCCCCGGCACCGGCGGCGACGTGACCGGCGGCTTTGCCAAGGCCGTGGAGATGTGCAACAACAACGGCCACTGCCGCAAGTTCGACGCCGGCACCATGTGCCCCAGCTACCGCGTGACGCGCGACGAGCAGCACCTCACGCGCGGGCGCGCCAACACCCTGCGCCTGGCCGTGTCGGGGCAGCTCGGGCCCAACGCCTTCACCAGCGAGGCCATGCACGACACCATGGACCTGTGCGTGGGCTGCAAAGGCTGCAAGCGCGACTGCCCCACGGGCGTGGACATGGCGAAGATGAAGGTCGAGTTCCTCGATCACTACAAGCGCCGCCACGGCCATACGCTCAAGGACCGGCTGGTGGCCCACCTGCCCGGCTATGCACGCACCGCCAGCCACTTCGCCTGGCTGCTCAACCTGCGCAACACCGTGCCCGGCGCGGCCTGGCTGGGCGAAAAGCTGCTGGGCTTTTCGGCCAGGCGCTCACTGCCCGCCTGGCGCAGCGACACCTTCTGGCGCAGCCACGATGCCTCCCTGTTTGCAGGCAAGGACGACACCATCGCCGCCGCCCAGGCCGGCCGCAAGACGGCCGTGCTCTTCGTCGACACCTTCAACGGCACCTTCGAGAGCGAGAACGCCCTGGCCGCCGCGCGCGTGCTGCACGCCGCCGGCTATGTGCTGCACACCGTGGAAAAAGCCGGCGGCCACCACTGCTGCGGCCGCACCTACCTGGCCACCGGCATGGTCGACGAAGCCAAGGCGAAAGCCGGCGCACTCATCGACGCCCTGCTGCCCCTGGCCCAGGCCGGCATCGCCATCGTGGGCCTGGAGCCCTCGTGCCTGCTCACCCTGCGCGACGAGGCCCTGGTGATGGGCCTGGGCGACAAGGCCGTGACCGTGTCCCAGCAAGCCCTCCTGTTCGAGGAATTCCTGGCCCGCGAGGCCAAGGCCGGGCGCTTTGCGCCATCCCTCAAGCCCGCCGGCCAACCCATCCTGCTGCACGGCCACTGCCACCAGAAGGCCTTCGGCGCCGTGCCCCCCATCCTGGAGGTGCTGCGCCTGATCCCCGACGCCAGGCCCGAGCTCATCGAAAGCTCCTGCTGCGGCATGGCCGGCAGCTTTGGCTACGAGGCATCGCACTACGAGGTGTCGATGCAGATGGCCGAGACCGCGCTGCTGCCTGCGGTGCGCAAGAACCCCGATGCCATCGTGGTGGCGGATGGGACCAGTTGCCGGCACCAGATCGCGGATGGGGCGCAGCGGGAGGCGGTGCATGTGGCGAGGTTGCTGGACAGGCTAATGGGTGAAGCGGGTTCGCTGCGGGATGGATAGGGTGGCGCCCGGTACTTCAGTTCTGCTATGGACCAAAGCTTGCGCTTTATCTTTGGTGCGCAGGCGAAGAGGTCCATAGGTCAGGATTTCCTTGCTGGCTCTCTGAAATCCGAAAAGCAGGATTCAAGAAAGGCCATCGCTGCCAGTATCTTGGGGGCCCTGTGCCTGGTGCTCAAAATCACAGCATACACAGGGCTGCTACCCGGACGTACGAGCTTGCCCAAGACTGGACGGAGCCGCCCAGCTTCAACCAGCGCGTTGCCAATCACGTCATTGATTCGCGCGATTCCGGCTCCGCACAGAGCCAGAGAAATGACAGATGCGCTGCTGTTAACACGCACATTCCCCTGTACTTCCAAGGTGACTGAGTCCCGTCGCGATGAAACTCCCATCGATTGTGGGACCTGGTGGCCGCATTGGAGATAAGTCGGTGCTCGGACAAGTCGTCGATCGACTTCGGAGTGCCCCACTTGCGCAAGTAGGCTGGTGATGCATAGAGGGCACGGCCATGCGTACCCAGCGTTCTGGCGACTGCAGCCTGAGCAGGTTCAGCGCCCGCGCGAATGGCGATGTCTATCGACTCGTCCGCCATGTCCACCAAGCGATCTTCCACCTGCAGTTCCAGGGACAGCCCGGGATGGAGCACGGCCAGCTTGTGCAAGCGGGGGATCACCACATACTCCGAGAGCAACTGGCTCACGCTGATTCGCACCACGCCCGAAATGCTATTGCTGCGCCCGCCAATACCGTCCTGAAGCTGGCCAACTTCATCAAGGATTCTGCGGGCGTGCTCCAGAAAAACTTCCCCTTCTTCTGTCAAGGAAAGGCTGTGGGTAGTTCGATGGGCAAGCCGCAGGCCGCAAACGGCCTCAATGTGCGCAATTCTTCGCGAGACATGGCTGGGGGCGACATTGCGATCACGTGCAACTCTTGAGAACGACTGCGCGTTCGCCACTTGCAGAAACAAATAGAAATCGTCCAGGTTCAAATCATTCATGCTTGTGCATTTTCTGCACAAGCATTGATCTGCGCAAAGGATTTCCACAACACCGTGGACATCGCACAGTACGCCAGCGCGGATGTCCCGTGCACAGCGCAAGACCGAGCCATGCGGAGTCATGCACCCAGCAAATCGTTCCTGGAGAAAAAATGCCACTCACACTCATCATCACCGAAGGCCTTCTGCCGAAAGACCGCCGACATACGACGATGGCACGGCTCTCTGAAGCTTTCTTGAAGCTGCACGGCTTGACCGGCAACAAATTCTTCACACCCAATGTGATTGGACACATTTCCGACGTCTCTGCCGACAGCACATTTGCGGGCTTGGAGCCCACACCTGTCGCCATCGTCGAGTGGCTGACGCCATCCTTCGCTTTTGCGTCCAGAGAGATTCAGGAAGCCTATGTGGCCGAGGCCACGCAGATCATCTACGACGCCTGCGACGGCAAGCACCCGCGCGAGAAAATCTGGGTGAACCTGAAGTACGCCATCGACGGCATGTGGGGCATTGGTGGCAAGGCCTACACCAACGAAGAACTGGGCTCTGCGGCAGCCCAAGGCTGACAACGCTCCCGAGTGGCTGCCGATCCGACGATGGGCAGCCAGTTCACGAATCCACACAAGCCGCACAGGGCAGAGCATGACCCACATCGCAGAGACTTCATTCAATGGCCTACCCACGCGCCTGTTACACACCATGCTTCGGGTTTCCGACCTGGAGCGCTCCGTGGACTTCTATACCAGGCTGCTGGGAATGACACTGATGCGCAAGGAGCGCTACCCGCAGGGGCAATTCACTCTGGCCTTTCTCGGATACGGGGAGGAAAGCACCGCTGCGGTCATCGAGCTGACGCACAACTGGGGCGACCGGACTTATGCCATTGGGGATGCCTTCGGGCACATCGCAGTAGGATGCAGCAACGTTCATGCGACTTGCAGACTGCTTGAGCGCGCCGGCGCCACGGTCATCCGCCAACCCGGCCCCCTCTCTGAAATGTCGCCAGACCGGACAGACATCGAACACATCGCCTTCATCCAGGACCCAGACGGCTACCGGATTGAATTGGTCCAGCAGTAGCACTGCAAACACCCCGGAGATAGTCCCGAGGCGGCATACCACCCGTCCGAATGGGGGCATCCACCACCAGGCCCTATCAGGTCATCCGACATGTGGCCGAGCTTCATCGCAAAGCGATGGTTGGAGCGCTGAACCTGCGGCTGCAGATCGTTGCTCTCTATCGATCCTCGCCCCCTCGGCGTAGGCAGATTGGGACGAGCCGACTCCAGACCCGCGTCATCTCACTGCCGCCACGCCAGACAGACCGGAACCCGTCGTGCGGCGCTTGAGCACCGCGATCAGCACATGCGCCCCCACGGCCAGGGCCAACAGCGCCAGCGCACCCAGCCCCCAGATGACCACGGCCAGCACCGTGACGGCACCCGACAGGGCGGGCACCGTTTCCAGCGCCGCCTGGAACACTGGCCCGACGGAGGCGATCATGGCGCCGAAGTCCTCGGCCAACTGGGGCGGTATCCAGACCTTGATCCATTCGGGCAGCAGGACTGCATCGATGGCGGCGGTGCCACCGGCCAGGGCGCCGGCGCTGCCGACCGCCCACACCGTCACCGCATGCACGCCCCAGCAGGCCAGCGACCACAGGGCCAGCAGCATGAACGAGAGAAACCAGCTGATTGCGTAGAACATGGATCGTTGCCCGTATGAAACATCAGGCTCCAAGTATGGGCACTGCGCATCGAAACTGGCACCATGCGCAGCCGAACCTGGCATCCCGTTTTACCGAACTTGGTTTCAGCTGCGGGGATTGGCCCGCCGCGCCATCCATGTGGCCCACAGGCCGCTCAGCACGATCACCGCGATGCCCAGGAGTGTCTGCGCGCTGGGCACCTGGCCGAACACCAGCCAGCCGAGCAAGGCGGCCCAGAGCAGTGGGGAGTAGGAGAGCGGTGCGATGGCGGATGGCGGCGCGAGGCGGTAGGCCCCGATGAGCAGCCATTGCGCCATGCACCAACTGCCTGCCATGGCCAGCAGCCAGGGCCATTGCCGGGCCAGGGCGCGCAGGTCCATGTCCATGGCGGGCAGCGACAGGGCCAGCACCCCGAGCGCGGCAGAATACAGCATGGTGGTGGACGCGGTGTCGGTGCCGCTGAGCAGGCGGGTGCAGATGACGGCGCCGGCCCAGGCCATGGACGACAGCATCGGGAAGAGCATGGCGGCGTCGAAGCCCGCACCACCGGGCCGCGCCACGACCAGGACGCCGGCGAAACCGAGCAGCACCGGGGCACTGCGCCACAGCACCGGGGCACTGCGCCACAGCGCCAAGGGCTCGCGCAGCAGCAGCCAGGACAGCAGCGTCACATACAGCGGCGAGGCGAACACCAGCGCCGTGGCGTCGGCAATGGGCAGGGTTTTGATGCCCTGCAGGAACAGCACGGCGGAGCCGACCAGCCCGCAGGCCCGTCCCAGTTGCACGAACGGGCGCCCCGAGCGCAGCAGCGCGGGGGTTGCGCACTGCCAGGGGGATGGCAGTGACCAGCAGCAGCGCATAGCGCAGCCAGGCGAGCTGGGCGGCGTCGAGCCCCGATCCAGCGTGCTGGACCAGCGCATCGGAGACAGAAAAGCCAGCCATGGCCCCCAGCAGGAGCAGGCAGCCCGAGGTGTGGGCGTACATGGGTGGGGGTAGAAAAAATGGCTCAGGCAGGGGGCCGGCGCACGCGCAGCAGGCCAGGCCCGAGGGGGTGCGGGTGCGGATCCAGCCACCAGGTCTGGGCCGCGATGGCCGCGCCCTTGGCGGTGCTGCGCGCCGCCAGGTGCAGCAGCCAGCCGCCCGGGGGCCCGACGGCGAGCCGGCCTTCGCCCACGGTGAGGTCGGCGAATTCGACCACCACTGCATCGCCGGCCTGCCAGTGGGCCCAGTCCGGGACACTGCGGCCCCCCAGGCGCGCGCCGGGATACAGATGGCTGTCGCCAGCCTGCAGGTGCCGGGCGGTCATCGCGGCTGCTACTGGTTGGGCTATGCGTTCAGCGCTCGTCGAGCGCATCGGCCACGATGCGCATCGTGGTGGCGATGTGCTCGCGCGTGAGGTGCTCGGCACGGTCGCCGTCGCGCTGCTCCAGCGCTTCGAGGATCTCGTGGTGCTCCTTGGCGGAATGGGCCAGCTGGTCCTTGGCGAAGATCACCGGCAGGCGCAGGCTCCAGTACTGGAACTGGGTGCGCTCGTGCTGCTCCACGAAGTACGCATTGGCCGAGAGCGCCACCACGCGGCGGTGGAAGATCTGGTTGAGCCGGTTGACCTCGCTGCGCGAGACCGCCTCGGCCTGGTCCATGGCCGCGAGGATCTGCCGCAGCTCCTGCAGTGCCTCGGGCGATGCGCGCTCGGCCGCCAGCCGCGTGGCATAGCCTTCGATGGCCATGCGGCTCTCGAAGATGCTGCGCACCGCCAGCGGCGCGCCCGTGCCCACCACCCAGCCGCGGCTGCGGCGGACCAGGCCTTCGCCCTGCAGGCGCAGCAGGGCTTCGCGCACGGGGGTGCGGCCGGCGGACAGGAGCGCGCAGATGTCGTCCTCCACCAGGCGTTCACCGGGTTTGACCTCGTGCGACAGGATCCTGTCGCGCAGCTGCTGGTGGACATCGTGGGCGATCAGCGCCGTACCGTTCTGAATGCGGGTCATGGAGTTCCCATTGTGGCGAGCATGGTGCGTGGGTGGCAACAGGGATGGGTGGGGGTGACTGGTGGCGTCAGGCTGTCTTGCGTACCTCGAGAACCACGCCGGCACCGGCGCGCGTGTCGAAGTAGGTGAAGCCGGAGCGGTCCGCCCGGCGCCCGCGCGCGGTGGGCGCAACGCCGGCCTGGCGCGCCTGGGCTTCGGCCTCATCGCAGTCCGCCACCTCGAAACCGAGGTGGTAGACGCCTTCTCCGTGCGTGTCCAGAAAGCGCCGCTGGGGCGAGTCTAGCAAGGACGGCTGGCACAGCTGGAGCTGGAAGTTGGCCAGGTCCAGGCACTTGTAGCGCATGGCGTCGGAGGCGGCCTTGCTGGGCACCTCGAAGGCCACGTAAGGCGGGCCCTTGGGGTAGTCGAACCAGGGGCCCATGCCCAGGTTTTCGTAGTACGCAACCGCAGCGTCCAGGTCGTGCACGACGATGCAGACATGGTGCAGGTGCTGTATTTTGTGGTTCATGGCGGTTCCTCGTTCAATCGTCTCCCCGGCAGGGATATCTTTTTTTGAGTGCCTCCGGCAAGGTGGTGCGAGAGGAACTGGCGGCCCCGGTCGCTGGCCGGGCCGTCGAAGAACCGCCGGGCTGGCTGCACGTCCTCGACGATCTCGCCGTTGACCATGAACAGCACCCGGTCGGCGAGGTCGCGCGCCAGTGCCATCTCGTGCGTGGCCATCAGCATGGTGATGCTCGTCTTCGGCGAGCTGGCGCACGACGGCGATCACCTCCTGCGCCAGCTCGGGGTCGAGCGCGCTGGTGGGCTCGTCGAGCAGCATCACCGCAGGCTCCATGGCCAGGGCGCGCGCAATCGCCACGCGCTGCTGCTGCCCGCCCGAAAGCTGGTGCGGGTAGGCCCGGCCTTTTCCGCCAGGCCCACCCGGTGCAGCAGCGCCAGGTCCTTTCCGCGCGCCTGGGCGCGCGGTTGGCGCAGCACATGCAGCGGGCCGGCCATCACGTTGTCGAGCACGCACAAATGGCGAAACAGGCCGTTCTCTGGGCACCGCGCCGGTGCTCGCGCGTAGCCTGATCTTTGGTGGTTTGGTGCAGTGGGTTAAAAGCGGGTGTAGTTTCACCAGTTTCCACCGACGATGATCTTGCTTCTGCTGTCGATGGCTCTCCAGGTGGGTCACGCAGCGCAGCAGCGTGGACTTGCCTGCGCCCGAAGGGGCCGAGCACGGCGACCACCTGGCCGCGCGGGATCTGGGCGCTGACATTGCGCAGCACGCATTGCGTGCCTCGGAATTTGGTCACTTCCATCAGTTCGATGGCGTTGGGGGGCGTCAGGGACATGGTGCGCCTAGCGGTGGGGAAAGAATTTCTCGAGGGTGGTCTGCAGCGCCGTGGCAAAGGCCGTCATCACCAGGTACCAGAAGCCTGCGACAGCCAGCAGCTCCACCACCTGGAAGTTGGCGGCATAGATGTCGGTGGAGATGCGCAGCAGCTCCAGGTAGCTGATGGCCGAGGCCAGCGAGGTGGACTTCGAGCAGCAGGATGTACCGGCTGCTCGCAGCGGGCACGATGATGCGCGCCGCCTGCGGAATCACCACCTTGCGCATGAGCAGGCCGTGCGGCATGCCGATGGCACGTTTCGCACCGCGCTGGCCGCTGTCCACGGCCAGGAAGCCGCCGCGGATGATCTCGGCCATGTAGGCGCCCTCGGCCAGGCTCAGCCCGATCAGCGCCGCCACGTGGGGCGTGATGACCGAGGTCATCGGCGCGTCCAGCAGCACCCAGCTGGTGAACGGGATGGCGACGTGCAGCTGCGGAAACATGATCGGGAAGGTGTTGAACCAGAAGATCAGCTGGATCAGCATGGGCGTGCCGCGAAACAGGTAGATGTAGGTCGACGCAAACGCCGTGAGGATGGGGTTGCCGCTCACGCGCATCAGCGCGGCCACCAGCCCGACGATGCCGTCCAGCAGCAGCGCCGTGGTGCCCAGCATCAGCGAGTTGATGGCGCCCTCCAGCACCAGGCGGCTGAACAGGTATTCCATGAAGACCGTGAGGTTCATCACCTTGGCCCGGATGGCGGCCTGCAGCAGGACCGCCAGGCCCGCCAGCACCAGCCGGCGAAGATCCAGGGTCCCCATGGGCGGCGGTGCACCACGCGGCGCGGCCTGGCGGGGGCAAGGGTTGAAGATGGCAGGGGCAGCGGGGGTCACACGAACGCCCCGGGTCAGGGCAGGAAGAAAGGCGGGCGGCGCCGGGTCTGTTGGCACACTGCCCGGGATGGGCTGCCGAAGCATTTGCCGCGCTTGGAGGCGGGCAGGTTCACGCTGATGGCCGGCAGGGCGGCACCTGCCACGCCCCATTTGTCGAGCAGCTTCTTGTAGGTGCCGTCGTCCAGCATGGACTGCGTGGTTTTTGCACCGCATCGCGCAGGCCGGTGCGGTTCTTGGCAAAGCCCCAGGAGGTGATGTACTGCGTGAGCATGTAGTTGCCGCCGACGATGCGGTAGCGGTCGGGAAACTGCTGGCCCATGTACACCAGGGCCGGGAAGTCGCCCAGGTAGCCATCGACCCGGCGCAGGTCCAGCTGCATGCGCGCATCCGGCGCCGAGGGCAGTTGCTCGGCGCGGATCGCGCCCTTGCCGGCCTTCACGCAGCGCTCCGACGCAGCCTCCACCTGGGCCATGATCACGCGGCTGCCCAGCAGCGTGGCAACGCCCTTGCCGCAGAAATCGTCGATGGTCTCGAGCTTGTCCTTGTTGGCTGCCAGGGCCAGGATGCTGCCCCCGGAGAACAGGTAGTTCACTAAGCTCCACCTTCTGCTCGCGCTCTTCGGTGTCGCTGATGCCGCCCGACGCCAGGTCGAAGCGGTCGGCCTCCAGGCCGGGGATCAGCGCCGAGTATTCGGCCTGCACGTATTCGAGCTTGAGGCCCAGGCGCTGGGCCACCTCGGCCAGCAGGTCGCGGCTGGCGCCGGTGACCTCGCTCTTGCCCGGCTCACGGAACTCGATGGGCGGAAACGTCTGCTGCGAGCCCACCCGCAACACGCCGCGCGCCTGATCTCCGCAGGCACCTCAGCGGCGAGGGGGTGGCCGCCTGGGCCATGCCCAGGAGTGGAATGGCGGCCGCCAGCAAGAGCAGGCCGCTGCGGAATGGTCGCTTCAGGAAATGCATGGTGATGTCCTTTCAAGTACGCGCGAGAGTGTAGGGATGCGGGTGGGTGCGGGTGCCGGTCAGCGGCTTTCGGCGGACTTGCCCGGGATAGCCGATGGGTTGGGGCGGTCCGCGCGCGGGCAGGGGGCGGCCGCGTCGAACGTGGCCTGCACCGATTCGATGTAGTCGGCAGGAGCTTCCAGGCCTTCAACCCGGCAGGAATGTGCTCCCTGCAGAAGCTGGGCGGCGCATGGCCATGCCGGGGTTGGACAGGCGGTAGGTCCAGCAGTCGTAGGCCTTGCCGTCCTCGCCATGCACGGTCAGGAAGAAGCGCTCGAAGTCGTCGTAGTCCTCGTTAAGCTGGTGGGGTTCGTGCTCGAACACCACGCCCAGGGCGTTGTTGCCTACGGAATCGGCCACTCCGTTGAGGTGGCACCAGCCCCGGTCGCTGCGCTCGCCGGCGGCATGGAACTGCAGGCGGTGGTTGGCGCATGCGCCTTGGTGATGGCCTTGGTAGTGGGCCAGAAGCGGCGGATCTCGGGATCGTTGAGCCAGGTGCAGTAGGCAAAGTAGTAGAGCATGGGTCGCTTTCTTTCAGGAGGGAAGAAGCCTCCTGCGAGGCGGGGAGGGTGAATCTGTATATCTCTTCGTATATGTTCAGTGCAAGGCTTGTGCCAACCCAGGGAAGCAGGTGCCCTTGGCCCTGGTGAAGCGTATATTTCAATGTGTACGTAAAGATATACGAAGATTTTGGGATCGACCCTGGTGTTTTCCCGAACCTGGGATCCGCCAGCGCCATGCACCTGTTTGGTGGGCGGGCGCACTGTCTCGGCGCGTGTTGGGCGGCTTTGGTGCGGCCGGTCGGCCTGGGGGCCTGTCAAGCCGCGTTTCGGGGTCGCGAAATGGGTGTCAACAGGCCCTGGGCCGATTCATGGCGATGAACGCCCCGGCGCCTGTGTCTCTGGGCAGCACCGCGATCCGAGAACGACAGCCTGGCCACGGCGGCCGGGCTTGCCTGTCCTTCAGGCCAGTTGCAGCAAGCCCGGGACGTCGCCGCCTTGCATCTGCTGTTCGCGCGCGGTGGCGAGCAACTCCTTGCGGGGTGTTGTCGACGCGCTCTTCGAGCAGCGACACCACCTTGCCGACGTCGCGCGCGCGGCAGGCAGCCACCAGCTGGTAGTGGTCGGACTGCGGCTTGTCCTTGCCCGTGGCCTTGGACATGGCCAGGGCGGGTATAGCGGTCGGTGTTCAGGCAGTACTCTTCGAAGAGCCGCTTCAGGCGCATGTTGTTCGCCGGGGCCGAGAGCGCCAGGTGGAACTGGCGGTTGTACTCGGCCCAGTCGCTCACCACCTCGCTTTGGCTGTAGTCGTCCAGGATGCGCTCCATGGCCTCGAAGTCGCGCTCCACCATGTTGGGCACGGCCAGTTTGGCGGCATGGCATTCGAGCGCCACGCGGATGTCCAGCAGCTCGCAGATCTGCTGCACGTTCATGCCGGCCACCACCGCGCCCTGGCTGAGGTGGTGCACCACCAGGCCTTCCGACTCGAGCTGGCGCAGTGCCTCGCGCACGGGGATGCGGCTGGCGTTGAACTGCGTGGCCAGCGCGTCCTGCCGCAATTGGTGGCCTGCCGCGAGCTTGCCGCTGAGGATGTCATGGCGCAGCGCGTCGCGGATGACCTGGTGCAGCGCAAGCGGCTTGGTGGTGCGGGATCTCATGGCGCTATTGGATCAGAACTTGGGCAAGGCTTCGCAACGCCATTGTCATATTGGATCCTCATGTATAGAATTGGATCCAATCGATGATTTGTTGGATCTAAAGCAATGCGAATTGGGTTCAGAAAGGTAGCGTTTGGCTACTTTCTGAGAGACCGGGCGCCGCCACCCTGGCGCGCCAGGGCTCTTTCTCTCCGTTCGGGCTGGCACTCCCACAGGCATCCCCCCTGCACCCCGTGCATTGCGGCGCGAGCCGATTTCCTGACCCATCCACCTAACGGAGCTTCCATGTCCATGAAATTTCGAACCCTCCGAGCGCCCATGGCGTTCGCCGCCAGCCTGGCCGTCACCCTGCATGCGCTGGCGCAGGACACCGTGCAGATGGGCGCCGTGCTCTCGCTCACGGGCGCCAATGCCACCGTGGGCGAGGACGTGCGCCGCGCCGTCGCCCTGGCCGTGGACAAGGTGAACGCCGACGGCGGCGTGCTCGGCAAGAAGTTCAGCGTCATCGTGGAAGACTCGGGCGGCAACGCCACCACCGCGCTGAATGCGGCGCGCAAGCTGGTCAGCGTGGACAAGGTACCCGTCGTGATCGGTGAGTACTGGTCGGGCATCACGCTGCCCATGGCGCAGTACCTGGTGAAGGAGGGCGTGGCCCACATCAACATCGCCAGCACCAGCGTGAAGATCCGCGACCTGGGCGCCAGCTCGTTCAACCTCATCGGCCTGGAGGACAAGGGCAACCAGTTCTCGTCCAAGGACGTGTGGGACCTGGGCTACCGCAACGTGGCCATGGTGGCGCCCAACAACGCCTACGGCCAGGGCGTGGTGCACGGCTTCAGGCAGGAGTTCGAAAAACTCGGCGGCAAGATCGTGACCGAAGTGCTCTACACCGCCGGCCAATCCACCTACCGGCGCGAACTGCAGCAGATGTCGCGCAGCAACCCCGATGCCTACATCTACACCGCCTACGGCCAGGAGTCGGCGGTGATCAACCGCGAAGCCATGGAACTGGGCCTGCGCAGCAAGCCCTGGTACGCCATCCTGATCTCCATGAGCCTGTCCGACACGGCGCCCGAGATCGCCAAGGGCCAGCTCGGCATGGAGGTGGCCTGGGTCTACGGCGCTGCGGGCAAGGCCTACGCCACGCCTTTGCCGCCAAGCACAAGGAGGGCATGAAGACTCCAGTACACCGGCTATGCCTATGACGCCGTGCTCATGACGGCCGCCGCGATGAACAAGGCCAAATCCACCGACACCGCCGCCGTGCAGGCCGCACTCAAGGAGCTGGGCAAGGGCGGCTATGTCGGCGTGACCGGCCCTATCGTCCTCGACGCGGAGCGCCAGCGCACCGACCCGCCCTACGCCAAGCTCAAGTACGACGGCAAGGTCGTGCCGCGCTGATCCCCTGCCAGCCTCTCGCCGCGCCCCCTTCGGGCGCGGCATCCCCTGACGCCTGGCACACCGCGCACAGCGCGCGGGGCCGGGCCCACCGACCCGTTTCCATGCTTCAACTCCTCTTCGACACGCTGTTGCGTGCCTCGGACCTCGCGCTCGTCGCGCTGGGCCTGAGCACGGTCTACGGTCTGGTCAAGTTTCCCAACATCGCGCATGTGCAGTACGCCATGCTCGGTGCCTACGCCACCTATGCCCTCTTCGCCTGGGGCCTGCCGCTGCCGCTGGCCATTGCTATCGCCTGCGGTCTCACGGGCCTGCTCACGCTGGCGCTGCACCTGCTGGTGTTCCGCCGCCTGCTGCGTTCGGGGCCGGCAATCGCCATGATCGGCTCGCTTGCCGTCGCCATGCTGGTCGTGGCCGGCGCGCAAGGCGTCGCCGACTCCTTCCCGCGCATGTTCAACCTGCCCATCACCGAACCCCTGGTGCTCGGCGGCGTGCGCCTGTCGCACACGCAGGTCGCCCCCATGGGCACCACCTCCGTGCTGCTGGTGCTGTTCACGCTGCTGCTGTTCTACTACACACGGGGCGCGCCATGCGGGCGCTGTCGACCAACCCGGCACTCGCAGCGGCCTCGGGCCTCAATGCCGAAGGCACCACACGCCTGGTCAACTTCGCCAGCGGTGCCATCGCCGGTCTGGGCGGCAGCCTGCTGGCCTTGTCCACCGGCGCCCACATCAACCTGGGCCACGACCTGCTGCTGCCGGTGTTCGCCGCCGCCATTTTGGGCGGCCTGGGCAATCCGCTGGGCGCCGTGGCCGGGGCCGCGCTGATCGCCCTGACCGAAACCCTGGTCACCAACCTCGACTTCGGCTGGCTGGTGGGCAAGCCGCTGGCCTTCCTGCCGGTCTCCTACATCAGCGCGGCATCGTTCCTGATCCTGCTGCTGGCCCTGCTTTTCAAGCCCTACGGCCTGTTCGACCGCGAGGTGCGCCGTGTTTGACTTCCTGATCTCCACCTTCACCATCGCCGGCATCTACGGCCTGATGGCCCTGGGCCTGAACCTGCAGGCGGGCTACGCCGGCCTGCTCAACTTCGGCCACATCGCGTTTGCCGGCATCGGCGCCTACGCCACCGGCATCGCGGTGCAGGCCGGCTGGCCGCCGCTGGCGGGCGCCGGCTGCGGCGTGCTCGTGGCCATGCTGCTGGGCTGGTGCATCGCCCGCCTGGGGCGCCAGCTCGGCTCGAACTACTAGAACATCGCCACCCTGGCCATCGCCGAGATCCTGCGCACCGTGGCCACCAACGAGGACTGGCTGACCGGCGGCGCCAACGGCATCAGCGCCATCCCCTCGCTGTTCGACGGACTCGGCCGGCCGTGGAGCGCACTGGCCTTCCTGGCCCTGGTGCTGGCCCTGGTCGCGGCCTTCGCGCTGCTGGTGCGGCGCCTGGCCAACGGCCGCTTCGGCCGCGCCCTGCGCCTGACGCGCGAGGAGCCGCAGCTGGCGATCTGCATGGGCTACGACCTGCGCTCGCTCAAGACGCGGGCCATCATGGCCGGCGCCGCCGTCACGGCCCTGGCGGGCTCGCTCTATGCCCACTACATGAGCTTCGCCGGCCCCGACTACATGGTGGCATCAAGGAGACCTTTTTGCTGTGGACCGCTGGTGATGATCGGCGGCATGGGCAATACCGTCGGCGTGCTCGGCGGCGTGGTGCTGGTGCAGGGCGCCTACGCGCGCTGGTGCCTTTTGCCAAGGACTACTTCCACTTCCCAGCTCCGACCTGGCCGGCGCGCTGCGCCTGGGCCTGATCGGCGCGCCATCCTGCTGGCCTGCCTGCTGACTGGCGCAACGAGGGCCTGATCCCCGAGAAACTGCCAAAGATGCCATGACCACCATCGCACCCATGAATGCATTCCTCGAAGTCCGCAGCGTCGCCAAGGCGTTCGGCGGCAACCAGGTCCTCTCGGACGTGAACATCCAGATCGCACAGGGCGAGATCGTCGGCCTGCTCGGGCCCAACGGCTCGGGCAAGAGCACCCTGCTCAACGTCATCACCGGCTTCACGCCGGCCGATGCGGGCAGCGTGCACTTCGCCGGCACGCCCATCGAGCGGCTGGCCGCGCACCGCATCGTGCGCACCGGCATGGCGCGCACCCCCCAGCTGCCCTCCATGCCCACCCGCATGTCGGTGATGGAGGTGGCCATGGCTGCCGCCACCGCCCACCACGGCGTGTGGGACACGCCTACTGGCCACGCGCGGCGCCCGCCATGCCGAGCGCGATGCCCGCGACCGGGCCGAGCACCTGCCGCAGGCGACCTGCTGCTCACCCCCGTGCGCGATCTGCCGGCATCGGCCATCTCCAGGCGGGCAGAAGAAGCTCGCGGGCATCGTCACCCGCGCCTTCATGGCGCGGCCGCGCATGCTGCTGCTCGACGAGCCCAAAGCGGGCATTAACCCCAACCTGCGCCGCGACATCGTCACCGCGCTGCAGCGCCTGAACGCGGACGGCATGACCCTGGTGATCGTGGAGCACGACATGCATTTCATCCGCGAGGTATGCACGCGCTGCGTGGTGCTCGACCGCGGCGAGATCGTCGCCAGTTGCCGCCCCGACGAGCTGGCCCGCAACGAACGCGTGCTGCAGGCCTACCTGGGCACCACATCCCTCGGCCCCCACCCTTCGGCTCTGGAGGCCGCATGATCGAAATCGACAACGTGGTGGCCGGCTACTCGCGCCGAGATCGACATCCTGCGCGGCATGAGCCTGCAGGCCCAGGGCTCCGAGATCGTGACCCTGCAGGGCCCTAACGGCTGCGCCGCAAGAGCACCCTTCTCAAGGCCATCGCCGGCCTTCCGCCTGCTGCCGCGCGGCAGCCGCCATCACGCTGCGCGGCGAGGATGTCTCGCAGATTCCCGTGCGCCGCAAAGATCCGCCACTGCGGCCTGGGCTTCGTGCCGCAGACGGACAACGTCTTCAGCGCTATGACCATCCGCGAGAACCTGCAGGTCGGCGGCCACTACCTGGCCAAGGCCGATTGCGCGCGGCGCATGGACGAGCTGGCCGCCCCCTACTTGCTGCTGGCGCGCAAGATGGACAGCCGCGCCGCGTCCATGTCGAGCGGGGAGCGGCAGATCCTGGCGCTGGCGCGTGCACTCATGCCGCGCCCGGGCATCCTGGTGCTCGACGAGCCCTCGGCCGGCCTATCGCCCAAGGTACTGCACGAGGTATTCGACGCCATCATGCAGGTGCGCGACCAGGAGCGCGTGACCATCCTCGTGATGGAGCCGAGCGCGATGGAGGCGCTGCGCATCTCCGGCCGCGCCTACGTGCTCGCCATGAAGCGGTGGCTTTCAGCGGCCATGCCGGTGCGCTCATACGCGAAGAAAAGGTGCGCGAGCTATACCTGGGCGGCCGCGCCCACTTCGTCGCCGCCACCATCCATCCCTCTTGCCTGCCGGGATTTCCATGCTGCTTGCCCGCATTCCCATCAAGGTCCAGTAACTGCCTGTCGTCGGCGTGCTCGGCGGTGCTGCTGGTTGCGCTCGGCGCATTCGGCCCGCATGCCCTGCGGCGCAGCTATGCCGCGCTGCGGCGCTGGTATAAAACCGCCTGGCACCGCTGCGGCAACTGGCACTGGTGACGCACGCGCTGGACATGGGCCGCTACGCCGTAATTTCGGCCATTGCCGACCCCAGCGACATCGGCCGCAGCCTGGCCGCCCTGGACCTAATGCAGGGCCCGAGGCGCGGTACCTGGCGAGGACTATGAAGGGGGCGCCCGAGCGACCAGGAGCGCGCGCTGGCCGCCGCTTCGCACGGGAGTACTCGCCCTTCATGGCCGAAGAGGTGCGGCCCGCAGTAGGCGCTGCGCGCCGTGAACCTGCCCAGGGCCACGAAACTCTACGGCCAGGCGCTAATGCCGCTGCCGCAGCCGGCCCGCGCCACGCTGGACGCCCTGATGCGCGAGCAGCAGGCCGCCGGCAAGGCGCTATACCGCCGGCGCCCAGCGGGCCTATGCCTACGGCCGTGCGCTCGCGGCGGTAGTGATCGGTGGCGGCCTGGCGCTTGCGCTGGTGCTGGGCTTCGTTGTCGGCGCGCGCCGTTGCCAGGCCACTGGCCCGGGCCGTGCGCATCGCCGAAGGCATGGCCGATGGCGACCTGACCCAGCGCATCGAGGTGCAGAGCGCGGGCGAGGCCGGCCAGTGCTGGCGGCACTGCGCGGCATGAATGCCGGCCTGCGGCACATCGTGCGCGACGTGCGCGGGGGCACGGGCGACATCGCCGAGGCTGCCCGCCCCGCATCGCCCAGGGCAATGCCGGCCTGGCCGGCCATACGGCCACCCAGGGCCGCGGCGCTGAAGCAGACCGCCCAGGCGCTGCGCGGGATCGCCCTGGGGGTACGGCGCAATGCGGCCCACTCGCGGCGAGCGCACACTCGGGCCCGGTCCGCCGGCGGCGTAGCGCGAGCCTGCGGCGCGGTGGCGACCCAGGTCGTGCAGACCATGGGCTCCATCCACGGTACCTCGCGCCGCATGGCCGAGGTCATCGGCGTGATCGACTCCATCGCCTTCCAGACCAACCTACTGGCACTGAGCGCTGGCCGTCGAGGCGGCGCATGCCGGCGAGCGAGGCCGAGGCTTCGGCGTAGTGGCCACCGAAATGCGCGCCCTGGCACGCCGCGGCGCCGACGCGGCGCGCGAGATCGAGGCCCTGATCGGCGGCTCCGCCGCCCGGGTAGAGGCGGCAGCCGGCTGGTGGCCCAGGCAGGCGACACCATTCACCAAGCTGTGGCGCGAAAGGAAGCGGTGCTGGGCGGCGTAGATGCCATCGCCCAGGCCAGCCGCGCGCAAAGCGAAGGCATGGCCCAGGCACATGCCGCCGTGGCGCAGATGGCAGGCGGCGCGCGCGACAACGCCCTGCTGATGGACGAGGCCGGCGCCGCCGCATCGCCGCTGCGCCGCCAGACCCAGGCGCTGCTGCGCACCGTGCGCCGCTTCATCATCGACGAGCTGCCGGCACCGGCACTGCCGTCGTCTACGGGGCATCGAGGCGCACGGCCATGAACGCGGCCTCGAACGCGCCCTTCTCCATCGCCCTGCGAGGCTCATGCTCTGCGCGGCGGGCCTGCTTGCGCCGGTGCTGCATGCGCGGCCGTGGCCGGGCCCATCCAGCTGGGCACGACCGCGCCCTTCAGCGGGGCCTTCGCCGAATACGGGCAGAAGTACCCGCAAGGGCGCCGACGCCTGCATGGCCGCGATCAACGCCGCTGGCGGCGTGCGCAGGCGCCCCGTCGCCATCAGCTACCTGGACGATGGCTACGAGCCGGCGCGCGCCGTGGCCAATGCGCGCACGCTGGCCGGCAAGGGCATTTCTGCCTTCGTGAACCTGGTCGGCGCGAGCTCCCGCAGGCGCTGCGGCCCGTATGCGAAGTGATACTGCCGGTGGGGGCGTCTCCAGCGGCGCCGTCCTGCCGCGCCAGGAGCAACTGCCCGGCAGCCTTCAGGTATTCACGCCAAAGCCAGCAACGGCGACGAGTCGGGAGGGCTTCTCGCGCATCTGCCCACCATCGGCATGGAGAAGGTGGCGCTAATCTACCTGGAGAGCAGCCTCTGGCCGTGCCGGCCTGGAAGTGCGCGCAAGGCCTTCGCCAAGGGCACCACCGAAATCCTGCTGGGCGACCTACCTGCCGCCGTGAGCGAGGTGCAGCGTGCGCAACCGCAGGCCGTGGTGCCTGATCCCTGCGGGGCAGGCGGCACCCGCATTCATCGCCGCCTACCAGGAAGCCGCCGGCCCCGCGGCCCGCGTGGCGGTACTCAATGTCGTCGGCGGCAAGCGCGCTAACCGACCGCCTGCACGCCGAGGTAGCCTCGATCTTAACCTCCTATGCCCATACAAAAGTCCCTGGAATGGCTGGCCGCGCCGCGTAGTGCGCCAGTACCAGGCCAGCCTGGCGCGCACGCGGCGATGCCAGCCCATCGCTACTCGCCCTGGAGGAGCTGCATCGAACCTGCGCTTTGCGGTCGAGGCCCTGCGCCGCCGCCGGCGGCGCTGTGTCTGCCGGCAACGTGCGCCGGGCCCTCGAACAGGGCCTGACCCTGGACCTGGGCGATTTCACGCTCACCCTGCCGGCCGGCGGGCGGGTGGCCTCGCGCTGCACCTCGCTGGGCATCTACCCCGAAGCAATGGCCGGGTGATGGAGTAAGGCACGGCCGGCACCCCATCTTCGCCCCCCCAGCGCTTCATGCAGCGCTGCAAACCAAAAAAGAACCCCATCCATGCAAACCGATACCTCCACGAACCTCCCCGCTGCCACGGGCTCCTCGCCCCACCTCCCCATCGCCTTCATGGGCGGCGGCAACATGGCCAGCGCCATCATCGGCGGCCTGTTGCGCCAGGGCCACCCCGCCAGCCGGATCGAGGTCGTCGAGCCCTGGGAGCAGGCGCGCGAGGCCCTGCACAAGAATACGGCATCGCGGCCCAGGCCGAGGCCGGCCCCGCCCTGCGGCGCCCGCGCATCGTGGTCTGGGCCATCAAGCCCCAGACCTTCAAGGACGCCGCCGCCCAGACCCGTGCCCATACCCAGGATGCCCTGCACCTGAGCGTGGCTGCCGGCATCCGCTCGGACAGCATCGCGCAGTGGCTGGGCAGCGAGCGCATCGTGCGCACCATGCCCAACACCCCGGCCCTGGTGGGCAAGGGCATGAGTGCGCTGTATGCCCGCCCTGCCGTCTCCGAGGCCGAGCGCCGCAGTGTGGAGGCCATCATGGCCACCACGGGCGAGTTCCTGTGGGTGGACAGTGAAAAGCAGCTCGATGCCGTGACCGCGCTTTCGGGCTCGGGCCCGGCCTACGTGTTTTACTTCCTGGAGGCCATGGCCCGCGCGGGCACGGCCATGGGCCTGTCGGCCGAGCAGGCGCACCAGCTGGCCGTGGGCACCTTCGTGGGCGCGTCGGAGCTGGCGCGTTGTTCGGACGAGCCGCCGGCCGTGCTGCGCCAGCGCGTCACGTCCAAGGGGGGCACGACCCAGGCGGCCGTGCAGTCCCTGGAGCGGGACGGCGTGGGCGACGCATTCGAGCGCGCGATCGACGCATCGCGCAAGCGCGCACAGGAGCTGGGTGACGAGTGCGCAAGCACCCCAGGCGCACCCGGGCCCGCTTGACCCCGCCCCCGCACGCACGAAGGGCACCGGGCTACCGCCCCCTTCCCTGCCCGCCCCAGGGTTCAGATCGGCCGCGTCAGGTACACCGCCTCGCGCCCCACGATGGGCTCGCGCGTGGGCATCATCACCGTGCAGCCGTCGCACAGCGCGCGGATCTCCACGGTGCCGTCGGTGGCGATGAGCTCGTCCTTGGCGAAGGTCTCGAAGCCATCAGACGTTCTTCAATGCAATCCGGGCCCTTCGCCCGAGTTCCAGCACATCCCTGTTGGCCATCAGGTGCTCGTAGTAGCACATCCTGCTGTGAATGTGCTGGCTGTGCATGCGGTTTCGCTCCACGTATTGAAGTCCTTTTTCCCTGCGGGCTGCAATTTCGCTGACGTCCGACAACAACCGCAGCAATGAAGTCGCCCACTCCTCTGGCGTCGTGGCAAAAACGCCAATCTCATGGTGCACTTGTTTCTCCGCGTACACCAGAGAAGAGCAAATCGGCACCACCCCGGCTGCGCAGCACTCGATGAATTTCAGATCCGATTTGAAGCGGTTGAACGGCGTGTCATTCAAAGGCAGCATCGCAAGGTCGCGGGTGGCCAGCAATTGCATATACCGTTCATGGGGCGCTGTGGGATGAAACTCCTTGGACAGCTCCGGGGAATGCTGGCAAACACGGCCTCGTCATGCACCACGACAAAGTGGATTGCCGAATTTCTCTGAAGCGCAGCCTTGACAATGCTTGTTTGCACTCGCACCCAGTCCTCTCGCCGGTTGAGTGCGCCAAAGAATATGCGCACCTTGTTGCCTTGTTTTGGGGTAGCGGCCGATGCATGGGGTAGCGAAAATATGGCGTTCTCGAACACCTGCACATTGGGGTTCAACTGCCGCACTGCCTGGGCCAGCGCGGGAGTGCTCACGGTCACGGCATGCACACCCCGAAATGCAAGGTGGTCATTGGCCTGGAATTGAGGCCAGTTGCCGGGGTCATCATCCATGTCAGATACCAGAATCCAGCCTTTGTCAGCAAGCCCCGACACTGACCGGTAAAAACCGGGATCCGTCATGAATTGGCGGTGCAGGATCAGCACTCCCTTGTCCCACCCCTTGGGAATGGACAGTTGTCCATGATCCCAGACTGCGCGGACGAACGGGTTGGTTGATAATGCTGCCAATGGGTGATCGACCCGTGCCTCCGTAACTCCGGCCTGCTTTTTCAGACCCAGTGCAGCGACATGCAGGCGGGGCTGGCACGGACCGTTCGTGGCGCGAATGTTCCATTCGAACGCGGATGAATCGCGCTGGATCTGTTCAGGTTCTGCGCCAGGCTTGCCGCCGATCGGCAGCTTCAGCACTGCATCTGCATCTGTCTCCTGTGGCCATCGCCTGCCTGGGGCAGCATCCAGAACCTCCCAACCGGCCTCTCGAAGCATCTCGATGGCTGTGTCCCGCGTGAAGAATCGGACGTCGCCCTTGGAAGGGAGATCACCTTCAAGACAGTCCCAGCGACCTCCGAACTGCTGCGCCATCAGCCGCCAGTGCGAGAGGTTGGGAATCAAAAGTGTGCACACGCCAGCGGTAGCCACCCTCGACCTCAACTCGCGCAGGGTAGCGCCGGGATTCAGGAGGTATCCCAGCGCGCCTGTGACAACCAGCGCATCGAACAATTCACCCTGCCTGAACGCATCAATGCGGCCGATGGTTAGCGGGTCTTCGATGTTTCCGACAATGACGTGGTCGAGTGCCTCCCGAGCCTTGCCTGCCGCCGCCTCCCGAATTTCCACGCCCACATATCGGGCGAGCGGGTTGCGCAGCTTGTAGGCACGGCCAAACTCACCGGTACCACATCCGATTTCAAGGACATTGCGGATCGCCAGCGGCACCCGGGCCAGCAAACCAGTGTTCACGCTGTGGTCTTCACCGCTCACTGGCATGCACTCTCCGTATTGCGGTGACGCAAACCGAGTACCGAGGTTCCTCCACGGCCTGCATGGATCACGGCACAGACTGCAGGTCGCAGTGGTGGGTATTGCCGCAGCGATGCATGCGCCAGTCCTCCTACGCCAGCCACTCCAGATGGAATGCCACCCCTAAGAGTTGCACGGGCATCGCTGGTTGCACGAAGTTGCCCAGTTCACCATACACGTTGTCGGGCAGCCCAGGCTGGTCTTGTGCAACGGTATAGATGGCCTGGCCGATCTGCAGCAACTCGACGTTCCTGACCGTATCCACTTCGCCTGTCAGCTTGTTGCGAATCAGCATGTCCTTTGCACCCGAAGTTGCTCCCTGCACCGTGCTGGGCGTGAGTGCTACCTGGAAATCACCAAGGGCGCCCAGCCACACCGCCATGTCGGTACCAGCGCCCCCGTCTAGTTCGTCATTGCCACCACCCCCCACCAGTGCGTCGTTGCCAGCCCCGCCCTGAAGTTTGTCATTGCCGGAGTTGGCAGACCACCCCGTGTCCCCAAGGCGCTGGCTAACGATCAGGCCCAAGTTGCCCTGCGCATCGGTGATCTGCCCAGCATGGAGGCTGTAGCGAACCAGGGCCAACCAGATGTCCGCCCAACTACCACCGGAAGACAGATGGACCTTGCCCAACTGAAGCAATTCCTCAGTGACGGCTCCACCGCCCCAAACCTGGGTGATAACGGCCTGCAACTGTGCTTGCGTGGATGCATTCTGCATGTCACTCGTATTGATGAAGTACCCATGTGCCAGCGCCGCGAGTTGCTGGCTGGAGAGGCTGCCATCGGCCAGCGTGCCCATTTCACCCAGGGTGGGCAGACGGCCTGCCAGGGCATGGACCAGCAGCGCAGCATCCTTGGCCACTGCGTAATCGTCGTATACCCAGGCAAACCGGGCATCCGAGACAGGGCCGCTTCCATTCGTACCGGCAGGAGCAGACCACACGCCGGTAGCACTGAACCCGCTGGAGTCGGACAGATCGACGTTGTCTGGGGTGAAGCGGACTTGCAATTGTCCCTGTGCGCTGAGCTTGATGTCCCAGGTGCCTGCATCCGATGCGCCACCTTGCAGGATGTCATTGCCATCCCCACCCAGCAACGTGTCGTTGCCCACGCCTCCAACCACCCGATCGTTGCCGCCATCCCCGAACAATTGGTCGTCCCCACCCTTGGAGCCGACTGTGTCGTCGCCTGCACCTCCGTGGACGATGTCGTCCTCGGGGCCCAGCACGATGAACTGGCGTGAGCCGTCGCCGATGACATGGTTGCGGCCTGCCCCCCCAGTGACGGTGGCAGGGCCAATGATGATGGCGAATTCGACATTGCCCAAGTCCAGCACCGTGCCGACAGGCAGGTTGCGGGCGTCGATGACCAGAGCTTCGCCGCGATTCGGGTGGGCCGCATCACCTTCACCGGTGCCGGTGGCTCCGCGGATGACGATGGGCTGGTCGGGTGGCGTAGAAGAGCCGCCGCCTTCCGCCGGCGCCAAGGTCAGCGTGATGGTGCGCACCGTCATCTGGCTGGGGTCAGCAACGGTGGGCACAAACTGGTCAATGCCGTCGCTGATGATCTGCTGCAGGGAGGTGTCTCCGCCGAGCCTGGAGACGGATGCGGCAATGAGCTGTTCACGCAGGGGCAGCGGCGCGCTGCCGGAGCCAACGCTTGTGAACTCGGATGTCAGGCCCACGCCAACCGGCAGGCCGACCAGGACGAGGGGGGCGCCGCTGCTGTCGGAAGCCAGCGGAATATCGGCCAGAGCACCGTTGGGGGTATTGGGATCTTCCGTGCGGTTGGCGGCCACCGGTGCCACGCTCTGGGTGGTTGTCGTTGTTCCGTTCGCGCCCGTGGAGGTGGTGGTCTGGAGGGTGGCGCCATCCACGCCCTGGCCCGTGGCCGGCGGGGTGGTGGGCTCGGGATCTGGAGCCGACACGAGCATGGTGACGGTGATGGGGTTGCCGGCTTCATCGGCCACATTGACACCAGGGTCCGCACCGGCAGCCCAATCCTCCAGCCCCCCGATGGTGTACGACGTGCTGTCGTTGGCGCTGCTGCCGACCTTGTTCAGCAGCGCGTTGACAGCCGTCTTGTCCGCCCCGCTCAAGGTCACGGTGAAACTGGTGCCAGACGTAATTTCGACACTGGCGCCGCTCGTCAGCGTGTACGCGGCTCCTGCGCCGCCCTGGCCAGTGAACTTGAGCTTGTCCAGGGCAATGTCGTTGGCGGCTCCGGACAGCCGGGTCAGGCCAACGCCGGTCACCACAAGCACGCCGGAGATGCTGTCGTAGGTGGCGCTGGTGATTGCCGGAGCAGTCACATTGCTCACGTCGACGCCAGCAGTCGCCACTGCGATGTCAGCATTGGCGATCGCGGTGTTCCAGTCGTCTGCGGCGGAGAGGTTGAAAGCAGTGCCGCCGGTGGAAGTGGTGCCGTTTTTGTTCAGGAACTGGCTGACCGCAGCCCTGTCGGCCGCGCTGAGCGAGAGTGTGAAACTGGTGGCGCTGGTGGCTTCGATGTTCGGCGTGGCGGTCAGCGTGTGGCTGGCACTGCCTTCGCCCCGCAGGGTGAACTTGCTGGCGGTGACGTCGTTGTTGGCGCCAACGGCTGCGACGAGGTTGGCACCAACAACGACCAGGGTGCCGGTGGCCGCATCATAGGTAGCGCTGGTGAACGTGGGCGCAATGACGTTCGAGACGGTAATGGCGTTCGCACCGAGATCGGCCGTGGTCCCATTCATCCAGTTGGCTGCAGCCGCCAGGTTGAAAGTGCTTGCATCGACGGCACTGGTCCCGCTCTTGTTCAGCAGGCCGTTGACGGCCAACTTGTCGGCGGCAGTCAGAGTGACGACAAAGCCCGTGTGACTGCCAGCCGTGACGGCATAGGTGCCGGCCAGCGTGTAACTCCCGCCTTGCCCCGTGATGCCCAGTTTCGTCACATCGACTGCGCCGCCGTTGGTCAGGTCTGTGCCGGTCACGGACAGTATCCCGGTAGCTGCGTCATAGGTCGCGCTGGTGATCGTGGCAGCCACGATGGACGCATTGCTCGTGTCGGCGGTCGTCGCCGTGTTGCCCGCGTTGTCTGTCGCGGTGACGGACACGTTCTTGCTGGAGCCCAAGGAAGCCCCTGGCTGGATCACATACGCCGCCGTCCAGGTACCGCTGCTGTTGGTGGCAGCAACTGCCGCTCCGCCGCCGAAAGCACTGAAGTCAGCACTGACTGCGCTGAGTGTGTCGGTGTTGTTGTCCCCGCCAGCGGTGTTGTTCCATTGGACAGTAACGGTATCACCCACCTTGAAGGCGCCACCGCTGGCACTGCCGCCGGTCAGCGTGATGCTCGCATCGGTCAGGGTGGGCGCTTCATTGTCCACGGTGGCATTGGTCGTGTCGGCGGTCGTGGTCGCCTTGCTGGCGTTGTCAGTGGCGGTGACCGATACATTGCGGTTCGTGAGGTCGATGGCGCCGCCCGCGATGGTGTAGGTCGCTGTCCAGATGCCACTGCTCTGGGTGGCCGAAACCGCACTGCCGCCGCCGAACGCCGAGAAGTCCATCGTCACGCCGGAAATGGGGGCAGCATTGTTGTCGCCACCAGCGGAGTTGTCCCAGCGGGCAGTGACGGTGTCACCGATCTTGAACGAGCCACCCGTTCCGCCCGCACCGGAGATCGTGATGCTGCCA
The DNA here is from genome assembly GCF_034519795.1 of Acidovorax sp. Lineage (GTDB taxonomy): Bacteria > Pseudomonadota > Gammaproteobacteria > Burkholderiales > Burkholderiaceae_C > Acidovorax. The sequence continues at coordinate 42,424 of NZ_JAXHOB010000009.1, read as the reverse complement.
TCGGTCACGGCGGGGCCCTGGCCGAGCTTGATTTCGGCAAACGTACTGTTGTTGCTGATCTCGAAGACCTGCGAGGCCGGAGCGTTGGCAAAGACGATGGTGATGTCGGTCCCGCCGCCGAAGGTGCCGTTCTTGTCGAAATCAACCGTCAGCGTTTTCGTGCCGCTGACGTATTGAAGATGGCTCGCTGTGAGGGACTGTGCCGCACCGCCGCTCAGACGGACAATGTCGCCGCTTTCGAAGGTGGTGATGGTGTCGCCATTCGGGTCCAGGAAGATGTCGTCGCCAGTCCCGCCATCGAGCGTGTCTGTACCTGCCCCGCCTGTGAGGGTGTCGTTACCGGCGTCACCGGTCAGGCTGTCATTGTCGTTACCGCCACTGAGCGAGTCCGCGCCGTCCCCACCCAAAAGGGTATCATTGCCGGCATCGCCACTCAGCGTATCGTTGTCAGCACCGGCCTCCAGGCGGTCGGCACCTGCGCCGCCGATGAGGGTGTCGTTGCCGGCATCACCGACAAGGCTGTCGTTCTCGGTACCGCCGCTGAGGGAGTCCGCGCCTTCACCTCCAAGAAGCGTATCGTTGCCTGCATCGCCACGGAACCTGTCGTTACCATCGCCGCCGACCAGACTGTCGTCCCCCGAATTGCCGTAGAGGGAATCAGCGCCAAGGCCGCCAATCAAGGTATCGTTCTGATCGCCCCCGAGCAAAAAGTCATTCAAATTGCCCCCCGTGAAGTGGGCCGAGGAAGTTTCCCCTGTCCATGCGATGCCCACGCCATGCGTGTTCGTCGAAAGCGCGGCGTTGGAGGCATCCAGCAGAGTGGTCGCAGTGCCGCCGTTCACGCCCGCATTGATCACCTCCCACGTGGTGCCATTGATTTGGACAACGATGGGAGCAGTGCCATTGCCCACGTTATCAAGGACGACAAAGCCCCCTGCGTCGATTCGGATGCTTGAATACCCGCTGGTGAAATTTCCGACGATGTAAGAAAACTGCATGATGTACCCAGGGTGTAGGCGCCGGCCCCCAAAATACAGGAGCACTGGCGCGCATTGCGGCAGAAGGCAGACCGTCCTTGCCGAATGTCTGCGATAACGGGATCCAGAGGCTTTGGCGAATGGATTTTGTTAAGGCAGCATGGTATTGCAACTTTATGTAAATGAAATTGCCAAAAGGCACGTTTTACGCATGTAACTACCCGTTCTCACACAGAAATGAGCAGCGAGGCCGACCTGTGCCTCAAGCCCGGCAGGCAGTGAGGGACCTCAAGGCTTGCCGCTCGTTGCGTAAGCGTGTCTTGATGCGGTGCTGCCCGCCATGAAAATTCTGTTCATTCACCAGAATTTCCCTGCCCAGTTCGTGCATCTTGCGCCCGCCCTGGCTGCACTGGGCCACGAGGTCCTGGCCTTGGGCACCCGCGATGAGACGTCCGTCTTGCACGGCGTGCGTTACTGCACCTACCCGTTCGGAGAGCAGCCGAAAGAAAATGCGCCATGGGGTGCATTTACCAAAGGTCTGCAGGGTCGGCTCGCGCGCGCGGACGCGGTGGCCGCAGCCTTGCAGCGGCTCAAGTCGCAAGGCATTGCGCCCGAAGTGGTCATCGCCCATTCGGGTTGGGGCGAGGCGTTCCATGCCAAATCGGTGTTCCCGAATGCCAGGCTCCTGGTCTATGCCGAATACTTCTACGGGACAGCAGGCGGCGACGTGGGTTTCGACCCCGAATTCAGCCAGCCCGGGCTGGCCAGCGCGCAAAAATCCGCCATCAACAACCTGCATTTGATGCAGGCCCTGGTGAATGCGGATTCCGCCGTTTCGCCCACCGAGTTCCAGCGCGCCCAGCACCCACAGGAACTGCAAAGCAAGATCTCCGTGATTCATGATGGCATCGATACACGGCGCTTCGCCCCTAACCCTGCCGCCTGGGTTCAGTTGGGACGCACGGGCCTCACCTTGCGTGTGCAAGATGAAGTCATCACCTTTGTGGCAAGGCAACTGGAGCCCTACCGGGGGTACCACACCTTCATGCGGGCACTGCCGCAGTTGCTTCAATCCCGACCCAGGGCTCGGGTGGTGATCGTGGGTGGCGACGGGGCCAGCTATGGCCCTGCGGCACCGCAGGGAACATCCTGGAAGAATGTGTTCCTAGATGAGGTAAAGGCCGATATGGACATGGGGCGTGTGCATTTCGTGGGCAGGGTGCCGCACGATACGCTCAAGCAACTGCTGCAGGTCTCGACCGTGCACGTGTACCTGACCTACCCATTCGTACTCTCCTGGTCCCTTCTGGAGGCGATGAGCATGGGCTGTCTGGTGGTGGCGTCAGACACGGCACCGGTGCGCGAAGTGATCCGCGATGGACACAATGGCCTGCTCACTGACTTCTTCGACCCCACTGCGTTGGCCGCACGTGTTGCAGATGCTATTGAGAACCGGCTGGCCATGGCGGCACTGAAGGACCGGGCGCGGCAGACTATCGTGGACCGATTTGATCTGCAGGGGGTGTGCTTGCCGAAGGCCCTTCAATGGGCACTGGGGCACGGCGCAGAAGTTGCCGCACCACGGCAGCACACTCCGCCAGGCTGAAGGCCGGCGTATGAAGGCGAGGCTGATACAGACCCGCACCACCTCACTCAGATCGGCCGCGTCAGGTACACCGCCTCGCGCCCCACGATGGGTTCGCGCGTGGGCATCATCACCGTGCAGTCGTCGCACAGCGCGCGGATCTCCACGGTGCCGTCGGTGGCGATGAGTTCGCCCTTGGCGAAGGTCTCGAAGCCTTCCAGCGGCCGGGAGAACGCGAAGTCCGGCGTGAGCACCATGCAGGTCTCCAGCAGCTCGAAGCGGCGCTGTGGGCCGGGCGCGGCGCGGTCGGCGCGCGGTGCGGTCAGGCCGAAGTGGGCGATGAAGTCCTGCGCGACCAGGGTGGCCAGGTCGGCGGCCGACTTCAAAAAGTGCTGGCCGCATTCGACCACCATGGCCACGCCGGCATCGCCCAAGGCGTGGCCGTGGCGGCCATGCTGGATCAGCGGCGTGCCCGAGCCCAGGCCGTTGGGCATGACCATGTGTACGGGCGGCAGGCCGATGGCCAGGGCCGCCGCCGAGTTGCGCTCATAGGCCGGGTAGACCCAGAAGGGCGGCACGTCCTGGCTGGTGGAGTGGATGTCGAGGATGTGGTCGGCCGCAGCCACCACGGGGCGCAGTTCGCGCGCGCGGCGCAGCTCGGGGCTGTCGTCGCTGCCATCGAGCTCGGCCGCCGACCAGACGCGGTTGAGGTTGTGCACCAGCTGGCGGCTCTCGAACGGGCGCGACTCGTCGAACGACTCATACGCCGCGACGTTGGCGAAGCTGATGGTCAGCGTGCCGATGAGCGGGCGCACGCCGCTGTCGAGCAGGTGCGTGGCCGCGACCATGCCGCAGATCTCGTTGCCGTGCGTGAGCGCGTTGACCAGCACATGGGGGCCGGGCTTGCCCGATTCGAAGCGGTGCACGTAGTCGATGCCGACGTTGCCCTGGCGGTAGGCGGACAGGTCGCGGGGCAGCACTTCAAACAGGGGCGGGTTCTGACTCATGGCTGTGATGGAGCGTTTAATTAATAAGACAACACATCATTGTCGACCCAAAACGCAGCGCTTGCACGCGGTGTACGATGCCCGCCGACTGTTCATCGCCCTGAAAGCACCATGCCCAGCCTGCGTTTTGCCCCCCTGGCCGATGTGGCCCACCTGCTCCCCGCCGAATGCCGGATCGCCAAGCGCCTGCGCGACGACCCCGAGGAACTGGCCGGTGAAACCGCCGCCTGGATCACTGGCGACGTGCAGTGGCCCGAACTGCACCTGGACACACCGCTCGTGGCCGATGGCGGCCTGCACCGGCTGGCGCAGGCCCAGCCCGACGCCGCCCCCCTGCCGCGCCGCGCGCCCTGCCTGGTCCTCGTCGAAGGCAGCCTGCGCATCAACGGCGCGCTGAGCGCCAGCGACACCGATGGCACGGCGAACCTGGTAGTGCTGGGCAGCCTGCAGGTGCAGCACGCGGTGATCGGCGGGCAACTGCTGTACGTGCAAGGTGCGCTCACGGTGGACGAGCTGCTCTGGGGCCACAACAACCATGGCGACCTGCAGGTGAACGGCGGCCTCACCGCGCGCGTGGCACTGTTCACCGACGAGTACCACGTGCAGGTGGCGGGCGGCGAGCAGGTGGAGTTTCTGCTCGACGAGACGCGCGGCGTGCCCAGCCTGGCGGAGTTTTCCGCCGAGGTGGCAGGCCTGGTGTTTGTGCCCGAGTTCTTCGATGGCATCGACGACGGTGCGGACGGCATCGGCGCCTTGCTCGACCGTGACCGCGTGGTAGAGGCCGTGCGCACTGGCGAGAGCCCCCTGCGCTCCAGCGCCGAGATCGCCGCCGACATGCCGCTGGCCAGCGACCTCTTCGCCGACGAAGCCATCAGCGTGGCCAACATCCTGGCGGTGGTGAATTCACCCATCGTCACGCACAAGGAGAAGAAGGCGCCTGGCTGGTTTGGCCAGACCGATTTTTCGCTGTGCCGCCGGCATGTGGATGCCGATGGCGACCAGCGCGACGACAACGTGTTCATCACCGTCTGGAAGACCTGGGACTTCTACCTTTCGGTGGAGCACGAGCCCCAGCGCACCGGCCTGCTGGCACGCCTGGCGGCTGCCGTGCTGCGCCGGCCCATCCCGTTCACCGAGGTGGCCACGCTGCTCTACCGCAGCTACACCGAGGGCACGCCCGACGGCTGGAAGGTGCTGGACGATGGGGCGCCGGCCGAGGCGCGGGCGGCCGCGACCCGGGCCTGGCGTGGTGTGCTCGACTATGTGCGCCGTGCGGTGGGCCAGTCGCGCGCCGGCTACCCGCTCTACCACCGGCTGCAGGCCGAGCTCACGCCCCGGCGCATCGAGCAGTTCACCAGCCTGCCCTACTTCACCGAGGAGTACAACGACTGGTGGGACAGCGACAAGAACGGCGAGTGGCATGGCGACGTGTGGGTGGGTGCGCGCCAGCCCTGCCTGCACGAGGGCGAGCCCTACGGCCGCGCGCTCAAGCTCAGCTGGGAGAACGGCGAACCCCGGCCCGGCGACGATCCGGACGACGCCTACGGCGCCTACCAGCTCGACATCGACGAAGCCCGCGCAGGCCCGCCAGTGGTGGAGTTCAAGTACACCCAGCGGCAGAGCGAGGCCCGGACCACGCTGCCGCGCGGTGCGGTGGACCACATCGCGCGGCTGCTGCGCCTGTACGCCCAGGTGGAGGCCAGGATCCAGGGCACGCACGAGCAGCAGCAGGCGCACCAGGCCGAACAGCGCCGCATCGAGGCCGCCGTGCAGTTGCTGGCCACGCCACCGCTGGCGCACGACCTGCCGGACGCGGCCGTGTTCCCGGCCGAGCTGATGCTGCTTTCCGGGCAATGGCAGGCCGACGGCGAAGCCTATGTGGCCGCGATCCGCGCGCACCAGTTCGCGATGACCGCCCGTGCGGACGAAAAGGACGAAGAAGACGAAGTGGACGAAGGTGACGAGGATGAAGACCCGCCCGAGGCCGACCTGCCGGACGACCCGCGCAAGGCCAGCGCGCCCACCGTGCTGCAACTGGCCCGCGTGGTGAACCGGCATGCCGATGCGTTGCTGGCCGAGCGCTTTCGCCAGCGCTTTGCCTTTGCCCCCGATGCCTACGTGCGCACGGCGTCCAAGGCCGGCCAGTTCATCGGCCCGGTCTTCCTGCTGGCGGACGGCCGCATCCTCGCGCGCATCGGCCCCAGCTACAGCAAGTCGGTGCACTGGGTGCAGATCGAGGGCGCCGCGCTGACCCGGCTGCCGGCCCTCAAGGGCCTGGGGCGCTCGGCCGATGGCGGCTGCTTTGCGCAGAGCGATGGCACGCACATCACCACGCACCGGGGCTTTGGCGGCGCGCAGATCGCGCAACTGCCGCTGCCACGCGGCAACGAGGGCATCCCCGAGTCCATGGGACTGGTGGCAGGATCATTGGGCCAGCGCTGCGACGAGATCATTCCCTTCAACGACGGCCAGCGCGTGCTGCTGCGCAACCCCACCGGGGTGTACCTGGTCAGCGTGGCGCAGGGCGTGCAGCGCCTTCACCCGCAGGAGTTCGACGAGGGCGACGGCGACGAGGACGATGGCGGCCCCTACACCTGGCCCAAGAACCACCAGGACGCGGCCGACGGCGAGCCCCTGGGCAGCCTGCTGGCCATGGACATGCTGCACATGGCCCTGTCGCCCGACGAGCGCTTCATCGCCGTGGGCGACCAGGACAGCGCCCACATCCTGCTCGGCGCGCAGGATGGCCGGCCGCTGCGCACGCTCGACACCCAGTCCTCATACCCGCACCACGCCCGCTTCTCGCACGATGGCGCGCGGCTGTGGTTCAACTCCTGCCACCTGTACAACGGCATCACCATCGCCACGCCCGTGGATGCGGTGGGCGACACCGAGGGCACGGTGGTCAATGCGCAGTGGCGCGTGTACGCCTCGGCCACCCTGCCCGGCATGGTGGTCCTGGGCGACGCCAGCGGCTATGTGTACGCCATGGACGATGAAGGCCACACGCTGTGGCGCCACCATGTGGGCAGCAGCATCAGCGCCATCGAGGCATCGGGGGACGGGAGCACGCTGCTGGTGGGCAGCTATGGCGGCTACCTGGCCGTGCTGCAGCGCACGGAGACGGGGCTGGACCCCTACTCCATCGGCACCTCGCCCTATGCGGAGGTGAGCCGCTGGATTTTCTGGAACAACGAGAACGCACCGCTGCGCTGGTAAGCGGCAACGCTGCGCACGCACCGATCAGAAATGCGGACCGGGGCCTTCCTGGGCCAGCGCATCCTGCGCATTGCGCAGCGGGCAGACCTTGAGCGACAGGCAGCCGCAGCCGATGCAGCCATCGAGCTGGTCGCGCAGCGACGTGAGCGTGCGGATGCGCTCGTCGAGGTCCTCGCGCCAGCGCTCCGAAAGCCGGCGCCAGTCGGCCACCGTGGGCGTGCGGCCCGCGGGCAGGGCCTGCAGCGCCTCTGCAATGGCCGCCAGCGGCACGCCCATGCGCTGGGCCACCTTGATCACCGCCACCCGGCGCAGCACCGAGCGCGGGTAGCGCCGCTGGTTGCCCGCGCTGCGCACGCTGGCGATCAGGCCACGGGTTTCGTAGAAATGCAGGGCCGACACCGCCAGCCCGCTGCGCCGCGCCACCTCGCCCACCGACAGATCGGCGGCCAGCTCTGCCATGGAATCGCCCTGTGCGTCGCCCTGCTGCTTCATGACCCTGCTCCTGAAATTGCCCGTTGACCTCAACTTAACTTGAGGTTGAATACTACCAGCCTCTTCCACGATTTTCAGGACCACACCCATGTCGCAGATCGCTTCGCGCCTGTCCCCCGCCCACACCGCCACGCTCGCCCACATCAACCCCGAGGGCGTGTACGACCCGGCACCCAACGGCTATACGCATGTGGTGGTGGCGCCCCTGGCGGGCCGCACGGTCTATGCCTCGGGCCAGGGCGGCGAGAACCTGGCGGGCGAGCTGTCGCCCGACTTTGCCGAGCAGCTCGCGCAGGCACTGGCCAACATGCGCACGGTGCTGGAGGCGGCGGGCGCCAGCGTGCATGACGTGGTGCGGCTCACGCTGCTGGTCGTGGACCACACCGAGGCCCGCCTGGCCCTGTGGACCGAGGCCGCGCGCCGCGTCTGGGGCGATGCGCCCACGCCCGGCTGCACCCTGATCCCCGTGCCACGCCTGGCGCTCGACGGCATGCTGGTCGAGGTGGAGGCCACGGCCGTGGTCGCAGCGGCGCGGGGGTGACACCTTCCTGCGGCCCGCAGGCCCGAAAAAGAGCCTGCCCCCGTCATCCCGGGCACCCTGGTTGTGGCGTACCATGCTGCGCAGCGGTCCCATCCGGAGACCCACACAGGAGGACCCATGGCCAAAGGTGAACAGCGCAGCAACAAGATGGCGAAAAAGCCCAAGAAGGACACGTCGATTCCCAAGGAATCCCACGGCTCCGACCGCCCCATGCCGCCCGTGACGGCCGTGCTGCCACGCGGCAAGGACAAGAACAAGTAAGAAAGTCCGGCGACTCCCGTTGCCGTACCGAAGGAAGGCCCCCGCTGTCCCAGGCAGCGGGGGCCTTCTTTTTTTGAGTCAGATGAGGGGCCCCGGAGCCAGCCTGGCCAGCCAGTCCTCCTGCGGCTCGGGCCGGCCGAACAGGTAGCCCTGGTAGAAGATGCCGGGCGCGCGCTGGCGCAGGAAGTCGGCCTGGGCACGCGTCTCCACCCCTTCGGCCACCACGCGCAGCCCGAAGTGGCTGGCCACCGACAGGATGCCCTCGACCAGCACCCCATCGTCGGCGTTGGTGGGCGCCTCGTGCACGAAGCTGCGGTCGATCTTGATCTCGCGGATCGGCAGGCGCTTGAGGTAGGCCAGCGACGAGTAGCCCGTGCCGAAGTCGTCGAGCGAGAACTCCACGCCCAGCGCAGCCAGCTCGCGGATCTTGGCCACGGCATCGTCGAAATCGTCGATCACCAGGCCCTCGGTGACCTCCAGCGTGAGCAGGGACGGATCGGCCCCCGAGGCGGCCAGCAGCGAACGCAGCTGGGGGATGAACCCTGCCTGGCGGAACTGGCGCGCGCTGAGGTTGACCGACAGGCGCAGGCCCCGCTCGCGCATGGCCGGAAGGGCCAGCAGTGCCAGCGAATGCGCCAGCACCCAAGTGCCCAGGCTCACGATCAGGTCGGACTCTTCGGCAATGGGGATGAAGGCGCCGGGCGCCAGCAGCCCGTCGCGCGGATGCTGCCAGCGCACCAGCACCTCGGCCCCCGTGAGCTGGCCCTGCGCATCCACCTGCGACTGCAAAAACAGCCGCAGCTCGTCGCCCGCGATCGCCTGGCGCAGCGTGCGCTCCACCAAAAAGCGCTGCTCCACCGCCTCGCCCATGCCCTCCTCGAAGAAGGCCGAGCGCCCACCCCCTGCCTGCTTGGCCCGGTGCAGCGCGGTGCCCGCGCGGCGCAGCGCCTCCTGCGGCGAATCGGCCGGGCTCTGCGGGTACAGGGTGATGCCGACGCTGGCACCGAGCTGCGCCTCGTCGGCATAGCCCTCCAGGCGCAGCGGCTGCAGCAGTTGCGCCTGCACCTGCTCGGCAAAGGCCAGCGCGCGGCGGCTGGCCTGCGGAGCCTGGGTCGCCAGGTCGTGCAGCACGATGGCGAACTCATCGCCGGCCACGCGCACCAGCAGGCCCTGCTCGGGCAGCAGCTCCGACAGGCGCAGCGCCACGGCGCACAGCAGGCGGTCGCCCATTTCGCTGCCGCGCGCGTCGTTGAAGGTGGTGAAACGGTCCAGGTCCAGCAGCACCAATGCGTGCAGCGCCCCCGGTGCGCCAGGGGCTCGGCCCGTGCGCCACTGCAGGGTGGCCAGCCGGTCCACCAGCATCCGGCGGTTGGGCAGGCTGGTCAGGGCGTCGAAATGCGCCAGGCGGTGGATCTCCTCGGCCGCGCGCTTGCGCTCGGTGATGTCCTGCTTGAGCTCCACGTAGTGGCTGATGTGCCCGTCGGTCTGGCGGATGGGGGCCACCACCACGGCCTCGATGATCTCCGCGCCGTCCTTGCGGCGGTTGACCTGCTCGCCCGCCCAGTTCTCGCCGCGCGCCAAGGTATCGCGCAGGCCCAGGCGCTGGGCCGCGGCCATGCCGTTGCTCGACACCAGGGCCGAGGGCTGGCCCAGCACCTCGTCGCGTGCATAGCCCGTGCGGGCCAGGAAGGCGGCGTTGACGTACTCGATGCGCCCGGTCAGGTCGGTGATGGCAATGCTCTCGGGGCTTTGCTCCACGGCGCGCAGCAGCTTGCGCAGCTCGGCCTCGCTGGCGGCCAGGCTCGACGCGGTGTGCTGCGCCTCCTGCACGCGGCGCAGGTAGCTGCGCCGCGACAGCAGCGTGGCTGCGGCCGTCACGGCCAGGATGCCGGTGAGGTAGGCCAGGTAGGCCAGGCGGTTGCCGTAGCGCGCGTCCGGCAGCCAGCCGCGCAGGTCGGCCCAGAGGAAGAACAGCAGCAGCACGCCCGTGCAGCCGGTGAGCCACAGCGTGGCGCGTGCGCCCAGGATCCAGCCGGCAAACACGATCAGCACCGGAAAATTGAGCAGGTTGGGCCCGCGCAGGCCGCCATTGGTGGCCGCCACCAGCGCCACCACGCCCCACACCCCCCAGACCAGCACCAGCGCCGCCTGGTGCCAGCGCCCCATGTGGCCCAGCACCACGGCCAGCGCCCCCATGGCACCCGCGCCCAGGTTGAGCAACACGTGCGTCCAGGACAGGGGGCTGTCCAGCAGCAGCAGCGCGGCGATCAGGGTCCCGGTGACCGCAACCACCCACGAGCCGGCGCGCACCAGCTGCTGCGTGGTGGAGTCGTCTCGATCAGAGGGCAACAGGTGGGCAACAGCGCGCATGGTGGTAGCGGTGGCAACCGGTGATAGGCCATGGTAACGCGATAACCCGCGCCTATCGAGTCCTCAATTGCCACCGGCCGGGCAGCCAGCGCCACCGCCCGTCAATCGGCGGGCGGTGGCGGCCCGGCGCCGTCGCCGCTGTCGCTGCCAGGTGCCGGCTCGCGCACGCCCGAGCCCTTGCCTTTGGACTTGGCGCGCGCATCCTTCTTGGCCTGGCGCTTGGCGTCCTCGGCCAGGCCGACGGCGCGCCAGGCCTCGAACTCGTCGGGCGTCTCCAGCGTGATGCGCCCCAGGATGGCGGTGCGGAAGTCGGTCATCACGATCTCGGCCGTCTTTTGCAGGTTCACCCGGCCGCCGCCCAGCATGGCGCCGCGCTTGCGACCGATGGCTTCGAGCAGCTCCTCATCGTGCATGGTGGCCATGGCGCCCGCGGGCAGGCCGAGCTTGTAGCGCGCCTCCAGCAGCGGTGCGTAGTGCTGCTGCAGGCGGCGCAGCAGCTCCAGCGCCACCAGTTCCTCGTCGTAGGCATTGCGCCCCACGGCGCCGCTGGCGGCCAGGTTGTAGCCGCTTTCGGGAATGATGATGCGCGGCCACAGCATGCCGGGCGTGTCCCACAGGTAGAAGTCGTCGGCCAGCGTGATGCGCTGCTCGATCTTGGTGATGCCGGCCTCGTCGCCGGTCTTGGCCTGGCGCTTGTTGGTCAGGGTGTTGATCAGCGTGGACTTGCCCACGTTGGGCACGCCGCAGATCAGCACGCGCATGGGCTTGGCCATGCCGCCCCGGTTGGGCGCCAGCCGGTGGCAGCCGTCGATGAGCTTGCGCGCGGGCGCTGCCTCCGACGCATCGAGCGCCACGGCGCCCGTGCTGAGCTGGGCGTTGTACCAGTCGAGCCACAGCGCCGTGCGCGCGGGGTCGGCCACGTCCTGCTTGTTGAGCACCTTGAGCGTGGGCTTGTGCCCCGTGAGCTCCACCAGCAGCGGGTTGGCGCTGGAGCCGGGCAGGCGCGCGTCCAGCACCTCGATCACCACGTCGATGTCCTTGACACGTTCGGTGATGGCTTTCTTGGTCAGGTGCATGTGACCGGGGAACCACTGGATGGCCATGCGGGGGGTACTTTCTTGAGCGTGCGGAGCGGGAATCAGGGTGGGAAGGATAATCGCGGTTGGCCCCAACGCTTTCCGCGCGGTTTTTCGGCGCCCGCTTTTGCCCTCATTTCCATGCCAACCAACAACACCCCACGCACCTCCACCCAGGCCAAGGCCGACAAGGAGATGCTGTTCAAGGGCGTCACCTGCGCCCTCATCGGCCTGGTGATCCTGCTGGCGCCCTATGTGGCGCGTTCGGGCAGCGTGCGCGACCTCATGGCCCAGGCCACGCTGGTGGGCTGGTTCGCGCTGGTGCTGGGCGGCGGCTTCATCGTGAACTACCTGCAGCGCAGGGCCAAGCGCAAGCCGTGAGCGGCACCACCGCCACCAGCGGCGTGCCCGCCCGCGCGACCGACGCTGCGTCGGCCCAGGCGATGTTCGCACAGTTGCAGCAGCGGGCCGTCGCCGCAGGCATCACCTTGCGCGCGCCACCGCCCGAGCCTACGAGCTGCTGTGGGCGGGGGTGCAATGGGTGTGTGTGGGAGGGGTTTCTGGATGCGGCCGATTACTGGCGCGAGGAGGCGCTGCTGCAGTTGGTTTGAGGGCGGGCCTCTCGTCCCGGCGGCCCAAGTGTGGATCGGAGGCTTGGTCTTCGTGGTTGACGCATGCCTTGATTGAGTGCGGGAGCCGGGGTGTGCGCCCGGCGGCGCACCCACCTTCTTTTGCGTCGCCAAAAGAAGGTGGGCCAAGAAAAGGCGACCCCCAGTCTGCGTCCCCCGCACGCCCTGTCGGGCGAACGGGGGCAACCTGCGATGCTCGGAGCTGGGGTGGTGCCGCAGAACTCGCTGCGTTCTTCGAACTCCGCTCAAACAGCTGCGGCAAGTCAGTTCACGAAGCGTGTGTGTCCTTCGGCACACACGCCCACCCCAGCTCCTGCGCTTCTCGGCGCAGCCAGAAGGGGTGGGGAGCGGGGTCAAACACGGCTGCTGCTGCGCAGCTGCGCCTGGGGTCGGGGACGCGCGCGGCGCGCGCTGCCGACGGGTTGGGCGTGATCGCTCTGCCCAGGCCGAGCGCAGCGAAGGCGCAGCGGGCCGAGCGAAGCAATGGCCCGAGTGGAGCCCGCTCCCACCCCCTTCTGACCGTGCCGAGAAGCGCAGGGCCTGGGGTGAGCGCGTGCCGAAGGACACGCGCATCGTTGTCTGGCTTGCCGCAGCTGTTTGAGCGGAGTTCGAAGAACGCAGCGAGTTCTGCGGCACACCCCAGGACCGAGCATCGCAGGCTGCCCCCTCGCCACGGGCGAGGGGGACACGGGCAGCGGGGTCGCCTTTCTTTGGGGTACTTTTCTTTGGCGAAGCAAAGAACAAGTACCTCGGCCGCCGGGCCGAGACCCGGCCTCCGCCCTCAACCACAGCACGCAGCAACCACGAAAGCCAAGCCGTAAACCAACACCCAGACACACCGGACCACTCAAAAGAGGCAAGCACCCAACCCCCAGACGAAGGAGGCAACAAAGAAGACACCCCGGCCGTACCCTAAGATGGCAGGCGCGGCTGAAAAAGTCGCCCGCCCCCTCCCACCCCGCCCCACCGCCTGGCCAATCTCCCCCCCCATGTCCCTGGACCATGCCAAGCTAGACCAGCTGCTGCAAAACCACCCGGCCTGGCGGCTGCTGCGGTCAGACCACGTGGCACTGGTGGCCAGCTTCCTGCACCGGGTCTTCATCACCCCCAATGTGCGCACCATCGCCCAGGCGGACCTGTGCGAAGCGCTCGAAGACGACCTGTACCTGCTGCGCGAGCAGCTGGGGGAGCAGGCATTTCCCAGAACAGCGATGGAGTACCTGAACGACTGGGCCGGCGTGGACAAGGGCTGGCTGCGCAAGTTCTACCGCGTGGGCTCGGACGCCCCGGTGTTCGACATGACGCCGGCCAGCGAGAAAGCCATTGCCTGGCTGGGTACGCTGACCGAACGCAGCTTTGTGGGCACGGAATCGCGGCTGCTCACCCTGTTCGAGCTGCTGCGCCAGATCAGTACCGGCACGCAAACCGATGTGAACCTGCGCCTGCTGGATCTGCAGCGCCAGCGCGATGCAATCGATGCGGAAATATCCCGGGTGCTGTCCGGCAACCTGCCGGTGCTGGGCGACACGGCCGTCAAGGAGCGGTTTGCCCAGTTCACGCAGTTGTCACGCGAGCTGCTCGCGGACTTTCGCGAGGTGGAGCAGAACTTTCGCCTGCTGGACCGCACGGTGCGCGAGCGCATCACCCTCTGGCGGGGCTCTCGGGGCGCGCTGCTGGAGGACATTCTGGGTGAGCGCGACGCCATTGCCGACTCCGACCAGGGCCGCAGTTTCCGGGCCTTCTGGGATTTTCTGATGTCCAGCCAGCGCCAGCAGGAGCTGTCGGCGATGCTGGAGCAGGTCTTGCAGCTGGAGGCCGTGGCGGCCATGCAGCCCGACATGCGGGTGCGCCGTGTGCACCACGACTGGATGGAAGCCGGCGAGCACACCCAGCGCACCGTGGCCCTGCTTTCGCAGCAGCTGCGGCGCTTTCTGGACGACCAGTCCTGGCTGGAAAATCGCCGCATCATGGACCTGATGCGCAACATCGAAGGGCATGCGTTGCGGTTGCGCGATGCACCGCCGCAAGGCCCTGCGATGCACCTGGACACCCCGGGCATCGACATCGCCCTGCCCTTCGAACGCCCCTTGCATGCCCCTGGCGTCAAGACACTGATCGCCAGCATCGCACTGCAGGCCGGGGAGGCCGACATGGACGACGCCGCGCTGTATTCGCAGATCGTCATCGACAAGGCGAAGCTCGCCCAGCAGATCCGCCGCGCCCTGCAGCGGCAGGGACAGATCACCTTGGGCGACCTGTGCCAGGCCCACCCGCTGCAGCACGGCCTGGCCGAACTGATCGCCTACCTGCAGCTGGCCAGCAGCAGCTTCGCCTCTGCCGTGGATGAGACCAGCACCGAAACCATCACCTGGAGCGCCGCGCCTGGCCCTGCCTCTGGCGACCCGCCCAGACTCAAGCGCGCACGCCTGCCACGGGTCATTTTTGTAAGGTAAGCATGCAAGAAGACGCTGAAGAAGCCCCGCCCGCACTGCCGACGCACGACCTCTCCACCCTGGTGATCCCGCTGCTCAAGGGGGTCATGTACCAGGAGGGCGACGCCAACTACTGGCATGCCCTGCTGGGGCTGCAGGCGCGGGTGCGCGATTACGTGGGTGTGCTGGGGTTGGCGCTGCACATCGACGAGGCCGAGGGCTTTGCCTACCTGCGGGCGCGCCCGGAGCCGGAAGAACCCACTGCCCCCGTGCCCCGCCTGGTGGCGCGCCGGCCGCTGACCTTCCAGGTCAGCCTCATGCTGGCGCTGCTGCGCAAGAAGCTGCTGGAGTTCGACGCCGTGGGAGGGGACACCCGGCTGGTTCTGTCCCGCGACGAGCTGGTGGAGATGGTGCGCGTGTTCCTGCCCCAGCACAGCAACGAAGCGCGCCTGATCGACCAGATCGACACGCACCTGAACAAGGTCGTCGAACTGGGCTTCCTGCGCCGCCACAAAAGCCCCGTCGGCGGCCAGAGCGCCATGTACGAAGTGCGGCGCATCCTCAAGGCTTTCGTGGACGCGCAGTGGCTGGGTGAATTCGACGAGCGCCTGGCCGCCTACCAGGCGCAGCTGGCAAGCGCCCCCATGCAAACGGCAGAGGCCGCCGATGAATGACCTGCACGCGCAGAACAGCGCAGAGCAAGCCGGCGACGTGCCTCCAGGCGTTCGGCTGCAGCGGTTCGAGGTCTTCAACTGGGGCACCTTCGACGGCCACGTCTGGAGCCTGCACCCCGGCGGCAAGAACGCCTTGCTCACCGGAGACATCGGCTCCGGCAAGTCGACGCTGGTGGACGCCATCACCACGCTGCTGGTCCCGGCGCAGCGCATCGCCTACAACAAGGCCGCTGGCGCGCAGGGCAAGGAGCGATCCTTGCGGTCCTACGTGCTGGGCCACTACAAGTCCGAGCGCAACGAGGCCAGCGGCAGCGCCAAGCCGGTCGCGCTGCGCGACACCGGCACGTATTCCGTCATCCTCGGGGTGTTCCACAACGCCGCCTATGGGCACACGGTGACACTGGCACAGGTGTTCTGGATGAAGGAGCCGCACGGCCAGCCGGCGCGCTTTTACGTCTGCGCCGAGAGCGCCCTGTCCATCACCAGCGATTTTTCCGACTTTGGCAGCGACATCGGCGCCTTGCGCAAGAAGCTGCGCGCCAGGGGCGCCACGCTGCACGAGAGCTTTCCGCCCTACAGCGCCTGGTTTCGCCGGCGCTTTGGCATCGACAACGAGCAGGCGCTGGAGCTTTTTCACCAGACCGTCTCGATGAAGTCCGTGGGCAATCTGACGGGGTTCGTGCGCAGCCACATGCTGGAGCCATTCGACATGGCACCGCCCATTGCGGCACTGATCGGCCACTTCGATGACCTGAGCCGCGCCCATGCCGCCGTGCTCAAAGCGCACAGGCAGGTGGAACTGCTCACACCCCTGGTGGACGATTGCGGACGCCACGATGCGCAGACCGCACACAGCGAGGGCCTGCGGGAATGCCGCGATGCGCTCAAGCCCTGGTTTGCCCAGCAAAAGCTGGTGCTGCTGGAAGAGCGCATTGCCAACCTCGATGACGAGTGGGAGAGCCATGACGGGCGGGTTCAGCGCCTGCAAGGCCAGCGCTCGGCCAAGCAGGCCCTGGAGGGCGAATTGCGCCGCAGCATGGCGGACAACGGCGGCGACCGGCTGGAGCAACTGGCCCAGGAGATCGCCGACAAAGAGGACCAGGCGCAACGGCGCAAGGCCAAGGCCGACAGCTACAACGAACTGGCACGCGCTGCGGGCCTGCTGAGCATGGGCAGCGCCGCCGACTTTCTGGCACAGCGGCAAAGCCTGGCCGGCATGCAGCAACTGGCCCAGGACCGGGAAGCAGCCCTGCAGAACAGCCAGATCGAGGATGAAGTCGCCATGGCCGAAGGGCGACGCACCCACGGGCAACTGCTCGGCGAGATCGCCAGCCTGAAGGCCCGGCGCAACAACATCCCGGCCCACCACATCGCGTTGCGCCACCAGCTGTGCGAGGCCCTGGGCCTGCCAGCACGGGCGCTGCCGTTCGCAGGCGAGCTGCTGCAGGTGCGCGATACCGAGCGCGACTGGGAAGGGGCGGCAGAGCGGCTGCTTGGCGGCTTCGGCATGTCGCTGCTGGTCTCGGACAGCCATTACGCTGCCGTGTCCGAATGGGTCGATGCCACCCACCTCAAGGGGCGGCTGGTGTACTACCGCATCCGCGCGGGCCAGCGCGGCGACCTGCCCGCATTGCACCGCGAATCCCTGGTCCACAAGCTGCAGATCCACCCCGACACGCCGTTCTACGACTGGCTGGAGCGCGAGCTGGCACACCGGTTCGACGTGGCCTGCTGCACCACGCCCGAACAGTTTCGCCGGGAAGCGCACGCCCTGACACGCACCGGGCAGATCAAGTCCCGGGGCGAACGCCATGAGAAGGACGACCGCCATCGCCTGGATGACCGCAGCCGCTACGTGCTGGGCTGGGAGAACACGGGCAAGATCAGCGCGCTGCAGGCCCAGGCCCGGCAGCTCGAAAACCAGTTGGGCGACGTCGGCCAGCGCATTGCGCAGCGGCAGCTGGAGCAGCAGGCACTGAAGCTGCAGATGCGCAACCTCACGCAAATGGATGTGCATGCCGATTTTCGTGATCTGGACTGGCAGCCGCTGGTGGCCGACATCGCCAGGCTGCAGCACGAGCAGCAGGCCCTGCGCGCGGCCTCCGACCTGCTGCGGCATCTGGGAGAGCAACGTGATGCGGTGCTCGAAGAGCTGAAAAGGATCGAGGCCGACATGGACCACCAGCGCGATGCCCGCGCCAGGACCGAGCAGCGGCGCTCCGACGCCCAGGCCCTGCGCAGCCAGACCCAGGCCTTGCAGGCGGACCACCCGCTGCCCGGCGACGCGCACCTGCCGACGCAACTGGAGGCGCTGCGCGCACAGGCACAGCTCGACCAGCGCCTGACACTGGAGTCCTGCGACGCACGTGAGCGCGACCTGCGCGACTGGCTGCAAAAGAAGATCGATGCCGAGGATCTGCAGCTCAAGCGCCTGCGCGAACGCATCATCCGCGACATGTCGGCCTACAAGAACAGCTACCCCCTCGAAACGCAGGAGGTGGACGCCAGCATCGAGGCCAGCCACGAGTACCGCACGATGCTGGACAACCTGCGTGCCGATGACCTGCCGCGCTTCGAGGCCACGTTCAAGAACCTGCTCAACGAGAACACCATCCATGAGGTGGCCATGTTCCTGTCGATGCTGGAGAGGGAGCGGGGAACAATTCTGGACCGCATCGGCCGCATCAACACATCGCTCACGCAGATCGACTACAACCCCGGCCGCACCATCCGCCTGGAGGCGCAGACGGCGCCGGACGTGGACATACGCGATTTTCGCAACGACCTGCGCGCCTGCACCGAAGGCGGCATCACGGGCTCGGACGATGCGCAGTATTCGGAGGCCAAGTTCCTGCAGGTGCAGCGCATCATCGAACGCCTGCGAGGGCGGGAGGGTACGGGCGAAGCGGACCGGCGCTGGTCCGCCAAGGTCACCGACGTGCGCAACTGGTTCGTCTTTGCCGCCAGCGAGCGCTGGCGCGAGGACGACAGCGAGCACGAGCACTACTCCGACTCTGGCGGCAAATCCGGCGGGCAAAAGGAAAAGCTGGCCTACACCATCCTGGCGGCCAGCCTGGCCTACCAGTTCGGGCTGCAATGGGGCGCTGCGCGCTCGCCCCGGTTCCACTTCGTCATGATCGACGAGGCCTTCGGGCGGGGCTCGGACGAATCCGCCCAGTACGGCCTGCAGCTGTTCGCGCAGTTGCAGCTGCAGTTGCTGGTGATCACCCCGCTGCAGAAAATCCACACCATCGAGCCCTTCGTCTCCAGCGTGGGCTTCGTGCACAACGCGGACGGCCGGTCCTCGCAACTGCGCAACCTGTCCATCGAGGAATATCGGGCCTCCCGCCCGGAGGCGGGTGAATGAACTGGAGCCGCCCCGACGATCTGCTGGCGCAGCTCCAAAGGCTCTGGGACCGCGGCGACCTGCTGGCCAGCGTCGTGCCCGCCGCGCCGGACGCCTTGCAGCCCACCCCGCTTTTCCCGCGCCGCCTGGCGCTGCGCGGCCCCAGTTCGGGCGACATCACCGATCAGTTTGCCAGCGTGCGCGCCTGGGTGGCGCAAATCAGGGCGCTGCCCCATTGCCGCGTGGAGATGCGCAGCTTTCGCCACCGCCTTTTCGGCACCAACGAAGTTCCAGACCAGATCTGGGTGGATAGCCTGGACGAGGCCATGGCCTGGCTGGGAAAACGCCGCGACCTGGCACATTTCAACGCCCTGGTGGAAACCACCCGGCAGCAGCAGCCCTTGTTGCTCCCATGGCTTGCACAGCGCCCCCTGCAAGCGCTGGCGCTGTCACACGACTGGCAGCGCCTGCTGGACGTTGTGCAGTGGCTGCAACAGCACCCCCGCCCCGGCATCTACGCACGGCAGATCGATGTGGCGGGCGTGCACAGCAAGTTTGTCGAAGCCCACCGCGCGGTGCTGGCCGATCTGCTCGACCTGGCGCTGCCCGAGGACGCCATCGACCGGGGTGCCTCGGGGGCCGGCCTGTTCGAGGAACGCTACGGCCTGCTGCGAAAGCCCTTGCGCATTCGCCTGCGCCTGCTGGACCCGACTCTGCTTGCAGGGCCTTGGGGCCAGGACGTCACCCTGGACGCAGGGCCCTTCGCCCAATTGCCCCTGGCAGGCGCGCGTGTGTTCATGACCGAGAACGAAACCAACTTCCTGGCCTTCCCTGCGCACCCGCGCAGCCTGGTGGTTTTTGGCGCCGGGTATGGTTTTGACGTTCTGCGGCAGGCGCAATGGCTGGCCCACTGCCCCCTGCACTACTGGGGCGACATCGATACCCACGGCTTCGCCATACTCGACCAGCTGCGCCACCAATGGCCCCATGCCCAGTCATTTCTGATGGACAAGGCCACCTTGCAGGCCCATGCGCCGCTGTGGGGCAGGGAAAAGCAGCCCACCCAGCGCGCGCTGCCCCGCCTGACAGAGGCCGAAGCAGCCCTGTACGACGACTTGCGCGACAACCGGCTGCAAGCCCACCTGCGGCTGGAGCAGGAGCACGTGGGATTCGGGTGGGTGCAGGCGGCGCTGCAGAAGCTGCAGGACTGATCCGCAGCCGCCCCTGGATCAGCCCAAGCCCTCCACCGCCATGTACTGCGCGAGCCAGGGCTCGAACGCCAGCGTATCGGCGGCTTCAATGGCCTTCTGCGCGGCGATGGACTCGCCGGCCAGCGCCAGGTAGCGCGCCTGCTGCGCATCGCTCCAGGGCAGGGCCAACAGCGTGTTCTGCGCCTTGGCCGATTGCTGGAAGGCAAAGCGCTCGAAATTGCTCTCGTGGTCCTGCACGATGCTGGCCAGCACGCGGGCCGAGGGCGTGCGGTCCGGCGCCTCCATCAGCGCCCGGGCGTCGCGCAGGGCCTCGCTGTAGTCCGTGGTGCCGTGCGTGGCGTCGAGCGCTGCGGCCAGCGGCTCGCACTCGGCCAGCACTTCGGCCCCCCAGGTGGTCAGCGGCACGGCCTGGCCGGCGCGGCGCAGTTCCAGACCGGGCTCGCGGCCGCGCTCGGCCGTGAGGTGCTGGTTCTGCTGCAGCTCGGCGATCTCGTCGGGGGTATCGGGCGGGCTGTCGGACAGCAGGCAGTGCAGCAAAAACACGTCCAGCAGGCGCATGGTCTGCGCCGTGATGCCCACGGTGACGAAGGGATCAAGGTCCATCAGCCGCACCTCGACATACTCCACCCCGCGCTCGCGCAGCGCATGCAGCGGGCGTTCGCCCGTGCGCACCGTGCGCTTGGGGCGGATGGTGCCGTAGAACTCGTTCTCGATCTGCAGCAGGCTGGTACCGAGCTGGTTGTAGTCACCGCCCGGGTTGCGCACACCCACGGCCTCATACGCCGGGTAGGGCCGGGTCAATGCCTCGTGCAGCGAGTTGGCGTAGCCCGCAAGGCCGTTGTAGCTCACCGCCAGCGTGGCCTGGGCATCGCTCTGGTAGCCCAGGCGCCCCATGCGCAGCGAGGTGGCGTGCGGCAGGTACATGGCCTGTGCCTTGTCGCCCAGCGGCAGCAGCCGGTGCTCGCGCCCCTGCACGAAGCAGGGGCACAGCGCGGGCGATGCACCGAACAGGTACAGCAGCACGAAGGCGTGGCGGCGGAAATTGCGGATCAGCGCGAAGTAGTCATCGCTGCCCACACCGGGCAGCGACCAGTTGTAGTGGATGCCCGAGATGGTCTGCATGCGCCGGCCATAGCGGTGGCCCAGGCCCATGCGGTAGACGCTCTTGGCGCGGCCCACGTTGGAGCTGCCGTAGCGGCCGATGGGGATGGTCTCGTCCGTGGGCAGACCGCAGGGCATGCTCGATGCCCACATCAGCTCGCCACCCTGGGCGTGCAGCGCGCGGTGCACGAACTGGTGCACCTCGGCCAGCTCGCTCAGGCAATCGTCCACGCCCTTGTGGGCGCCGGTGATCAGCTCCAGCTGCGATTCGCTGTAGTCGGTGGTGATCAGCGGGTGCGTGAGCGCCGAGCCCAGTGCCGCCGGGTGCGGAGTGAGGGCCAGCCCCCCGCTGGGCAGCACGCGCAATCCCTCCTTCTCGATGCCGCGGCGTATCCCCGCCAGGGCGTCGGCGGGGTAGGCGGTCAGTCGTTCCTGCAAAGTTCTCATAGCTTCATTACCGATCTCGTGTCGGCCCGGAACTTAGCACGGCGCACGGTTGTGCGTATCGACTTGCCTTAAACCCTGGCCGCAAGGGCCTTGCTCACCTCGTTGGTTCCCTGCGCTGCGCCGCTTTGTGGTACTTGCTCGCCAGAGCGCTCGGTCACTTCCGACAGGCGTGCAGCCAGTTGCTCGGGGGTGTCGGCACCCATGCCTAGGTGAATACCCTGAGTCAACGTGATGTGCGCCGCCTCGAAGGTGCCGGCGCCCGCGCACAGGATGGTGCGCGTGGGTGCGCTTTCATGGGCCAGCACCAGCATGGCGGGCACCACGGCCTCGGGTTTCAGGGCATCGAGCACTTCCTGGGGCATCAGCCCCTCGGTCATGCGCGTGGCAGCCGTGGGCGCCAGGGCGTTGACGTGGATGCCGTACTTGGCACCCTCGATGGACAGCGTCTGCATCAGCCCGACCTGCGCCAGCTTGGCCGCGCCGTAGTTGGACTGGCCGAAGTTGCCGTACAGCCCGGTGGAAGACGTGGTCATCACGATGCGGCCGTACTGCTGGGCCACCATGTGCGGCCACACGGCCTTGCAGCAGTGCGCGGCGCCCATGAGGTGCACGTCCACCACCAGGCGGAAGTCGTCCATCTCCATCTTGGAAAACGACTTGTCGCGCAGGATGCCGGCGTTGTTCACCAGGATGTCGATCCGGCCCCAGGTGTCGATGGCCTGCTGCACCATGGCCTGCACGGCGGCATAGTCGGTGACCGAGGCGCCATTGGCAATCGCCTCGCCGCCGGCGGCGGTGATCTCGTCCACCACGGCCTGCGCCGCGCCCACCGAGCCACCCTTGCCATCCACCGCCCCGCCCAGGTCATTGACCAGCACCTTGGCGCCGCGCGCCGCCAGTGCCAGTGCATGCTGGCGGCCCAGGCCGCCACCGGCGCCCGTGACGATGGCCACACGGCCCTTGAAATCGATACCCATGGTCAATGTTCTCCTGTGGTGGTTTTGAAAAGGCAGCTGAAACCGCAGCGACTTTAAGCCACATCGCCAACCCACGCGGTACCGCGTGCGACTGGCAGTGCAAGGCACTGCCGGTGCAGGCAAAATCGCGGCTGGCGCCATCAACCCTGCCAGGGCGCCGGGCACTTGCGCCCCTTTCCCCCTCTCCCAAGGATTTCCCATGAAAGCAACCTGGAACGGCGTGACCATCGCCGAGAGCGACGACACCGTGGTGGTCGAAGGCAACCACTACTTCCCCGAAGCCTCGCTCAAGCGCGAGTACGTCACCTTCAGCAACCACAAGACCATGTGCGCCTGGAAGGGCCAGGCCAGCTACCTCTCGCTGCTGGTCAACGGCGAAATGAACACCGATGCCGCCTGGTTCTATGCCGACCCCAAGCCCGAAGCCGACGAGATCCGCGGCCGCGTGGCATTCTGGAAGGGCGTGAAAATCGAGGCCTGAAGCGCGTGGCAGTTATCCCTGCCAACGCTGCACAATCATGTGGATAAGTCTTGACAAGCGCTGTATGGCATCGCCAAGCCATTGATTCACAAAGGAAACCACTGCAGCGCCCATTTTTTGGGCAGCCTGCCACGGCGACCACCTCCGGGTTATCCCTGGGGGCACTGGACAATGGTGTGGATAACCCAGGACAAGTCCTGTATGGCCGACGCAAGTGCTTGATTTGCAAGGAAAACCCACGCAGCGCCTGTTTTTGAGGCAGCGCCGGTCTGCCTAAAACCGGGGGTTATCCCAGCCTGCGCTGGACAATCATGTGGATAAGTTTTGGCAAGCCGTGTATGGGCGATCCAAGTCATTGATTCACAAAGGGAATGAATGCGCTGCCTGTTTTTTAGGCAAATGGTGCCCGGTTATCCCTGCCCGCACTGGACAATCATGGGGATAACTTTTGACAAGTCCTGTATGGCCGCGCCAAGTGCTTGATTTGCAAAGCATATCCCTGCATTGATGAAAATTGAGGCACTCCGGCAAAGCCCCTGCAGAGCTCCCTGCGCTTTCAATTTGATAGCATCGCGCCCCGCACTTTGTCCACACCCATGACCGCTCCCGCCCTCCCCTGCAGCCCGGCCTGCGAACGCAACCAGGCGCCCATCCTGGCCCTGCTGCGCGGCCTGCTGCCCGACACCGGCTGCGCGCTGGAGATCGCCAGCGGCACGGGCCAGCACGCCGCCTTCTTCGGCGCCGCCCTGCCCGGCTGGACCTGGCAACCCACGGACCTCAAGGACGAGCTGTTCTTCGCCATCGCCGGCTGGGCCCTGCAGGCCGGCGCCACCAACGTGCGGCCCGCCCTGCGCCTGGATGTGCTGGCCGGCAACTGGCCCGACGGCGCTGCCCCCTTCGCCCAGCCCTTTGACCTGGTGTATTGCGCCAACATGCTGCACATCGCCCCCTGGGCCTGCTGCGCGGGGCTGATGCAGGGCGCGGCGCGCCACCTGGCCCCCGGTGGCCGGCTGGTCACCTACGGGCCCTACATCGAGGACGGCGTGCCCACCTCACCGGGCAACCAGGGCTTCGACGCCACCCTGCGGGCCCAGAACCCGGACTGGGGCATCCGCCACCGCGCCGACGTGGAGCGCGAAGCCGCAGCCGCCGGCCTGCAACTGGCCGAGCGCCACGCCCTGCCGGCCAACAACCTTCTCCTGGTGTGGCAACGCACCCCAGCCCCTCGCAACACCGCATGACCCAGCCCGCCATCCCCTTCTTCACCGCCCGCATCGAGCCCGATGGAGCCCAGTGCGATGCCTGGCCCGAGCAGCCCCTGCTCGTCTCCATCGAGCAGGGCGGCATCGACTGGCCCAGCTCCTGCCGCAACGGCACCTGCCGCACCTGCATCGGGCAGTTGATGGAGGGCCGCGTGCGCTACGACATCGAATGGCCCGGCCTGTCGCCCGAGGAAAAGGCCGAAGGTTGTGTATTGCCGTGCGTCGCGTATCCCGAGTCGGACGTGGTGCTCCAGGGCAGCGCCATCTGACCTGGCGCACATCCATCCGCACGCACAAGCCCGCGGGTGCACTAAAATCCCAGTCTTCCGGGGCAATAAGCCCCGTAGACGTGCGGCAGCGCCGCATCGCATGTTCTTTGGGCGGTTTCTTGGAGGTGTGTGCCGTGTGGCGACCTCCGGCCACGGGAACCTGCGCTGCGCACCCTCGCCGGACGTCCCCACAGAAAGCCCAAGCCTTCCATGAACTCTCCCCTCACCCCCGTGCCGATCTCGCCCGTCGAGGACATCGTGGCCGAAATGCGCGCCGGCCGCATCGTCATCCTGGTGGATGAAGAAGACCGTGAAAACGAAGGCGACCTGGTGCTGGCCGCCGACCACGTGACGCCCGAGGCCATCAACTTCATGGCCCGCTTCGGCCGCGGCCTGATCTGCCTGACATTGAGCCGCGAGCGCTGCGAGCGCCTGCGCCTGCCGCCCATGGTCACGCGCAACGGCACCAAGCACGCCACGGCGTTCACCGTCTCCATCGAGGCGGCCGAGGGCGTGACCACCGGCATCTCCGCCGCCGACCGCTCGCGCACCGTGCAGGCCGCCGTGGCACCCAATGCACGCGCCGAAGACCTGGTGCAGCCCGGCCACATCTTCCCGCTGCAGGCGGTGGACGGCGGCGTGCTGATGCGCGCCGGCCACACCGAAGCCGGCTGCGACCTGGCCGTGATGGCCGGCTGCAGCCCCGCCTCGGTGATCTGCGAGATCATGAAGGACGATGGCACCATGGCCCGCCTGCCCGACCTGCAGCTCTTCGCCGCCGAGCATGGCCTGAAGATCGGCACCATCGCCGACCTCATCGAATACCGCAGCCGCAACGAGTCGCTGGTCGAGAAGGTCGGCACGCGCACGCTGCAGACCGCCGCCGGCGAGTTCACCGTGCACGCCTTTCGCGACAAGCCCAGCCAGGCAGTGCACCTGGCGCTGGTCAAGGGCCAGTGGGGCGCCGACGACGTGGTGCCCGTGCGCGTGCACGAGCCGCTGTCGGTGTTCGATGCGCTCGAAGTGAACCGCTCCATGCACTCCTGGGGGCTCGATTCGAGCCTGCAGTACCTGGCCGCCCAGGGCAAGGGCGTGGCCGTGCTGCTCAATTGCGGCGAGACCGCCGAGCAACTGCTCGAACAGTTCGAAGGCACGGCGCGCGCCGCCCAGGCGCCCGAGCGCGGCCGCATGGACCTGCGCACCTACGGCGTGGGCGCGCAGATCCTGCGCGAATGCGGCGTGCACAAGATGCAGCTCATGGGCCAGCCCCGCCGCATGCCCAGCATGGCCGGTTACGGCCTCGAAATCACCGGCTTCATCCCCAAAGAGTAAAAGAACAGGATCATCCCTATGTTTGGCGCAGAAAAAGGAACAGCGGACAAGCTGGACGGCAAGAAGCTGCACATCGGCATCGTGCAGGCCCGTTTCAACGAAGGCATCACCAACGCCCTGGCAGCAGCCTGTCGCGCCGAGCTGCTGGCCCTGGGCGTGCAGGAAAAGCACATCACCCACGTGCTCGTGCCCGGCGCGCTCGAAGTGCCCGTGGCCCTGCAGGCCCTGTGCGAGGCCGACGAGTACGACGCGCTGATCGCCCTCGGGTGCATCATCCGCGGCGAGACCTACCACTTCGAACTGGTGGCCAACGAATCGGGCGCGGGCGTCACGCGCCTGTCGCTCGACTACCAGATCCCGATTGCCAACGCCATCATCACCACCGAAAACCTCGAGCAGGCGATTGCGCGCCAGACCGAGAAAGGCACGGACGCCGCCCGCGTCGCCGTGGAGATGGCCAACCTGCTGGAAGACCTGTCATGAGCGACAACAACAACCACAACAGCGACGACGGCACCACCGCCGGCAACAGCCACCCGTCGACGCGCCCGCCCAAGCAGGCACGCACCGGCCTCAAGAGCACCGGCGTGCGCAAGGCGGCCTCCAAGTCCAACCGCAGCCGCGCGCGCGAATTCGCGCTGCAGGCGCTGTACCAGCACCTGGTGGGCGGCAATGCACCCGAGGCCATCGACGCCTTCACACGCGACCTGGCCGGCTTTCACAAGGCCGACTCGGTGCACTACGACGCGCTGCTGCACGGCTCCATCAAGCTGGCCGCCGAGATGGACGAACTGATCACCCCGCTGCTGGACCGCAAGATGGCCGAGATCTCGCCGATCGAGCACGCCGTGATGTGGATCGGCGTGTACGAGTTCCAGCACTGCCTGGATGTGCCGTGGCGCGTGGTGCTCAACGAGTGCATCGAGCTGGCCAAGGAGTTTGGCGGCACCGACGGCCACAAGTACGTGAACGCCGTGCTCAACGGCCTGGCCCCGCGCCTGCGCGCAGCCGAAGTCGCGGCCGACAAGGCCTCGGGCGCCACCACGGCGCCTGCCGCAGCATCGGCTCCTGAAGCCGCCGCAGCAGCCGACGACAGCGCAGAGGGCTGATGGCCCCTGCCTGCCCCGGGCCGCCGCCCGGCGGCGCCTCCTCCTCACCCTCTCCCGCGCCAGCCACCCCTGCCCCGCCGGCAGGACCAGGACCCCCACCCATGAAGTTTTCCTCGCGCGCCGAGCGCATCGAACCGTTTTACGTGATGGAAGTGGCCAAGGCCGCACAGGCCCTGGCACGCGAAGTGGCCGGCACGCGCGAGCCGATGATCTTTTTGAACATCGGCGAGCCCGACTTCACCGCCCCGCCCCTGGTGCAGGAGGCCGCGGCCCGCGCCGTGCGCGACGGCGCCACCCAGTACACCAACGCCCTGGGCCTGGAGCCCCTGCGCGAGCGCATCAGCGCCTGGTATGCGCAGCGCTTCGGCGTGAACGTGCCGGCCCGGCGCATCGTGGTCACGGCCGGCGCATCGGCCGCGCTGCAGCTGGCCTGCCTGGCGCTCATCGAGTCGGGCGACGAGATCCTCATGCCCGACCCGAGCTACCCCTGCAACCGCCACTTCGTGAGCGCCGCAGACGGCAAGGCCGTGCTCGTGCCCACCACTGCGGCCGAGCGCTACCAGCTGAGCGCCGAGAAGGTGCGCGCCGCCTGGACCGAAAAGACCCGCGGCGTGCTGCTGGCATCGCCCTCCAACCCCACGGGCACCTCGATCGCGCCCAATGAGCTGCGCCGCATCCACGACGTGGTGCGCGCGCACGACGGCATCACGCTGATCGACGAGATCTACCTGGGCCTGTCGTACGAGGAAGAGTTCAGCCACACGACGCTGGCCATCGACGAGAACATCGTCAGCATCAACAGCTTCAGCAAGTACTTCAACATGACCGGCTGGCGCTTGGGCTGGATGGTGGTGCCCGAGGCCATGGTGCCGGTGGTCGAACGCCTGGCGCAGAATCTGTTCATCTGCGCGAGCACGGTGTCGCAGCATGCGGCGCTGGCCTGCTTCGAGGCCGAGAGCATTGCCGAGTACGAGCGGCGGCGGGCGGAGTTCAAGGCGCGGCGCGATTTCTTCATTCCCGCCTTGCAGTCCATGGGGCTGTCGGTGCCTGTGATGCCCGATGGTGCGTTCTATGCCTGGGCGGATTGTTCCGAGGCTGCGGGGCGTCTTGGGGTGAGTGGCAGTTGGGATTTTGCCTTTGAGGTGATGAAGCGGGCGCATGTGGCGGTGACGCCTGGGCGGGATTTCGGGACGGCGGAGACGGAGCGGTTTGTAAGGTTCTCTACTGCGAATTCGATGGCGCAGCTGGAGGAGTCTGTTGCTCGGTTGCGTCGTTTGCTGGGGTGATCTGCTTAGTGGTTGCTTCTGCTTTTGCTTTGAAGGCGGAGGCCGGGTCTCGGCCCGGCGGCCGAGGTACTTGTTCTTTGCTTCGCCAAAGAAAAGTACCCAAAAGAAAGGCGACCCCGCTGCCCGTGTCCCCCTCGCACTGCGTACGAGGGGGCAGCCTGCGATGCTCGGTCCTGGGGTGTGCCGCAGAACTCGCTGCGTTCTTCGAACTCCGCTCAAACAGCTGCGGCAAGCCAGATGACGAGGCGCGTGTCCTTCGGCACGCGCTCACCCCAGGCCCTGCGCTTCTCGGCACGGTCAGAAGGGGGTGGGAGCGGGCTCCACTCGGGCCATTGCTTCGCTCGGCCCCATTGCGCCGTCGCTGCGCTTCGGCGTCGGCAGCGCGTAGCGCGTACCCGACACCCGGCGCAGTTGCGCAGCAGCAGCCGTCTTTGTCCCCGCTCCCCACCCCTGCTGGCTGCGCCGAGAAGCGCAGGAGCTGGGGTGGGTGCGTGTGCCGAAGGACACACGCACTTCGTGATCTGACTCGTCGCGGTTGTCCGAGCGGAGTTCGCCCGAAGGGGGAACGCAGCGAGTTCCGCGACGCCACCCCAGGCCCGAGCATCGCAGGTTGCCCCCGTTCGCCCGACAGGGCGTACGGGGGACGCAGACTGGGGGTCGCCTTCTCTTTGGTGACTTTCTCTTGGCGACTCAAGAGAAAGTTACTGCGCCGCCGGGCGCACATCCCGGCTCCCGCCCTCAACCAAAGCACACAGCAACCACAACACAAGAGGCAAGCCGATGCCCTTTGAATTCCCCATCCGAATCTACTGGGAAGACACCGACGCGGGCGGCATAGTGTTTTACGCCAACTACCTCAAGTTCTTCGAACGCGCCCGCACCGAATGGCTCCGCTCCCTCGGCATCGGCCAACAACACCTGAGGGAACAAACCGGCGGCATGTTTGTCGTAACCCACAGCCAGGTACGTTACTTGCGACCCGCCAGGCTCGACGATGAACTCATTGTTACCGCCCAGCTGCAAGAGGCCGGCCGCGCATCGTTGACAATACTGCAGCAAGCGCTCCTGAAACCAGAGCAACAAGCGACAATGACCGACAGCCCGCCCGCGCTTCTCAGCGAAGGCACCATCCGCATCGGCTGGGTGGACGCCGCCACCCTGCGGCCCGCGAGAATACCGAGCACCCTTCTGGAACAACTCTCCACAACACCATGAATTCCCAAAACATGTCCATCCTCAGCCTGGTGCTGCAGGCCAGCTGGGTGGTGCAACTCGTCATGCTGCTGCTGCTGGTCGTCTCCGTCGCCAGCTGGGCCGCCATCTTCCGCAAGCTGTTCGCGCTCAAGCGCATCAAGTCGCTCAACGACGATTTCGAGCGCGATTTCTGGTCCGGCACCAGCCTCAACGACCTGTTCGCCAGCGCCGCCCAGAACGCCAAGAACGCCGGGCCCATGGAACGCATCTTCGCCAGCGGCATGCGCGAGTACCAGAAACTGCGCGAGCGCCGCATCGCCGATGCCGGCACCCTGCTCGACGGCGCGCGCCGTGCCATGCGCGCCAGCTTCCAGCGCGAGATGGACGTGGTCGAATCCAGCCTGTCGTTCCTTGCCACCGTGGGCTCGGTGTCGCCCTACGTGGGCCTGTTCGGCACGGTGTGGGGCATCATGCACGCCTTCACCGGCTTTGCCGGCATGGAGCAGGTGACCCTGGCCACCGTGGCCCCCGGCATTGCCGAGGCGTTGGTGGCCACCGCCATCGGCCTGTTTGCTGCCATACCGGCAGTCATCGCCTACAACCGCTTCGCGCGCGACATCGACCGCGTGGCCACGCACCAGGAGACCTTCATCGAAGAGTTCTCCAACATCCTGCAGCGCAACCTGGGCGCGCAGCAACCCGTTTCGGCATCGGGGCACTGACACCATGCCCGCCATGGCATCCCGCGGCCGCGGCCGCCGCACCATCAACGAGATCAACATGGTCCCGTTCATCGACGTGATGCTGGTGCTGCTCATCATCTTCATGGTGACGGCCCCCATGCTCACCCCCGGCATGGTCGACGTGCCCAGCGTGGGCAAGGGCCGCAACCTGCCCAAGGTGGTCGCCCAGATCGTGGTGAACAAGGACGGCTCGCTGCAGCTCAAGACCCCCGAGGCCACGCGCAGCATGAGCCAGCGCGAGATCGGCGAGGCCGCGCTGCGCTGGCAGAAAAACCAGACCAAGGAGACGGCTGTCATCATCACGGCCGACAAGGGCGTTATGTACGACAACGTGGTCAAGGCCATGGACGCCTTGCAGAAGGCGGGTGTGCAGCGGGTCGGTCTCTCCGTCAAACAGGGTGGCTGAAGCCGAAGTGCCCCGCCCTGCCTGATTGATTGATTGATTGAACCGAAGACGACGCACACGCTCTACCCTCTCCATGCACGCCCAAGACGACCGCGACCAATTTGCGCCCCCCGCACCCCCTGCCCGCCTGCGAGCCATCTCGCTGGCGGTGCTGGTGCACCTGGCGCTGATCGGCGCACTCACCTGGGGCGTGAACTGGAAGGCCAGCTCCGACCAGCCCGCCGTGCAGGCCGAGCTGTGGTCCGCCGTGCCCCAACAGGCCGCGCCGCCCGAGGCGACACCGCCGACACCCCCGACCCCGCCAACGCCCCCCGTGCCACCGCCGCCCGAGCCCCGGCCCGCGCCGGTGCCCCCGCCGCCTCCTCCACCGCGCGCCGCGGAGCCCGACACGCGCGAGGCCGACATCGCCATCGAGCGCGAGAAAAAGCGCCTGGAGCAGGAGAAGAAAGCCCGCGCCGAGAAGCTCGAACGCGAAAAGCGCGAGCGAGAACGTGAGCGCAAGGAAGACGAGCGCGAAGAGCGCCTCGAAAAAGAGAAGAAGGAAAAGCTGCTCGCCGAGCAGAAGAAGGCCGAGCAAGAGAAACAAAAGAAGCTGGCCGAAGAAAAGCGCAAGGCCGAAGACGCGAAGGAAGCCGCAGCCAAGAAACAGCGCGCCGAGGCCGAGGCCAAGCAACTCGCCGCCCAGCGCGAGGCCAACCTGCGCCGCATGCAGGGGCTGGCAGGCTCCGAGGGCAATGAAAAATCCGCCGGCAGTGACCTGCGCAACGCTGGCCCCTCGGGCGGCTACGGCGGCCTGGTGGCCGCCAAGGTCAAGCCCAACATCGTCTACCCCGACGCGATCTCGGGCAACCCGCGCGCCGAGGTCGAAGTGCGCCTGGCGCCCGACGGCACCATCGTCGGCAAGCGCCTGGTGAAATCCAGCGGCAACAAGGCCTGGGACGATGCTGTTCTGCGCGCCCTCGACAGAACCGAAACCCTGCCGCGCGACGTAGGCGGGCGTGCCCCGCCGTCTTCGATGATCATCGGGTTCAGTCCGCAGGACTGATCGACCGGCCTACCAGGCCCCTCGTTTCATGGCAATGCAGTGCCGATCCCGCCTCACAGGGCGCCCCCTCGCAAGCGGAAATCAGCAGCTCCAGGCAGGGAGCCTAACAGCGACGGCGGCAGGGGTCCCTCTGCCAAGCACTGGATTTTGTAGTGATGCAATTTTTGATGCAAAATCACATCAATAAAAGCATCCGGAGAACAACCATGCGAACCACCGTGACCATTGACGACGCTCTGTTCGAAGAAGCACTGGAAGTTGCAGAACCTGGAATAGACAGGGCTGAGTTGATCCGGGAGGCCATCAAGACCTTTGTCCGGGTTCAAGCCGCAAAGCGGCTCGCGTCCCTGGGCGGCACCACCCCCGACATGGCAGATGTTCCCAGGCGCAGGGAAGGTTCAGCACAGTGATACGCGTGCTGGTCGATACCTCCGTATGGGTCGATCACTTTCGCCAACGCAACGCCTCTTTGGTGGAATTGCTGGTGTTGGATTCGGCCTTGATGCATCCCATGGTTTGGGGAGAGCTCGCTTGCGGAACCCCGCCGTCACGGGCAAAGACCATGGCCGACCTGAAACGTCTCCAGCCAGCCTCAGAGGCAGCCTTGCCGGAAGTCGTGGCGTTCGTGGAGAGGGAACAGCTTTTTGGCCTGGGCTGCGGTCTTGTCGATCTGACCCTTCTTGCCTCCACATTGTTGACACCTGGCGCCAGGCTCTGGACCCTGGACAAGCGGCTCTCCGCCCTGACCGAGCGCTTTGGCGTCGCGCATCAGCCCAGGGGGCATTAGCCGCCCCCTCACCACGGCAAGGTAAACGTCTTGCAGTTGGTGAACGACTTGATCGCCTCCTGCACCCCTTCCTTGTAGCCCAGGCCCGAGTCCTTGATGCCGCCGAACGGCGTCAGCTCGATGCGGTAGCCCGGCACCTCCCAGAGGTTGACGGTGCCCACCTGCAGCTCCTTGGCAAAGCGGGTCACATCGTCCATGCGATTGGTGCAGATGCCCGACGACAGGCCGAACGCCGTGCCGTTGGAGATGCGGATCGCCTCGTCGATGTTCTTGAAGGTGATGATGGGCGACACGGGGCCGAAGGTTTCCTCGCGCACCACAGTCATCTCCGGGCGCACCCGGTCCAGCACCGTGGGGGAGTACAGCGCCCCCTCGCGCACATTGCCCACCAGCAGGCGCGCGCCCTGGGCGATGGCCTCGTTCACCACCTTCTCGAAGTGGCGGGCTGCGGCCTCGTCGATCACCGTGCCCATCTCGTTGGCCTTGTCCATGGGGTCGCCGTAGCGCCATGCCCGGGTCTTGGCCACCACGCGCTCGGTGAACTCGGCCGCCACCTTCTCGTGTACCAGCATGCGCTTGACCGCCGTGCAGCGCTGGCCCGAGTTCTTGTACGAGCCCTGCACCGCCAGGTCGCTGGCCTTGTCCAGGTCGGCATCGTCCATCACGATCAGCGGGTCGTTGCCGCCCAGTTCCAGCACCATGCGCCGGTAGCCGGCCTTGGACGCGATGTACTTGCCGATGGCGACCCCGCCGGTGAAGGTGACCAGATCGACGTGGCGGTGGGTCAGCAGCTCGTCGGCAATCTCGCGCGGGTCGCCGGTCACCACCTGCAGCATCTCCACCGGCAGGCCGGCCTCGTACAGCAGGTCGGCAAAGTAGTAGGCCGACAGCGGCACCTTCTCCGAGGGCTTGAGCACCATGCGGTTGTTCGTGGCCACGGCAGGCACCACCTTGTGCGCCACCTGGTTCATGGGGTGGTTGAAGGGCGTGATGGCCGTGATCACGCCCAGCAGCGGCTCGCGCGTGGTGATCACCTTGCGCTTCTTGCCGTGCGGCGTGAGGTCGCACGAGAACACCTGCCCATCGTCACGCAAGGCTTCGTTGGCGCCAAAGTTCAGCACATCGGCCACGCGCCCGATCTCGTAGGTGCTGTCCTTCTTGCACAGGCCCGATTCGGCGGTGATGATGCTCGACGCCTCGTCGGTGCGCTCGCGCAGCAGCGCCGCCGCCCGGTTCAGGATGGCCGAGCGCTCGTAGCGCGACAGCGTGGGCACATAGGCCTGGGCGATGTCCATCGCCCGGCGCACGTCCTCCACGCTGGCCATGCCCACCGTGCCCACGCGCTCGCCGCTGTAGGGGTTGACGACGTCGATGTTGCGCTCCGTGCGCACCTTGGCGCCGCCGATGCGCAAGGCTTCTGCGCGAAAGTCCGCGCTTTCCATGATGCAACTCATGCCGCCTCCTTGAGTGCTGCTGCCGTGTGGGTTCCGATGAAGTTCTTGCCGCGTGCGCCGGTCAGCGCGTGCGCCACCATCTGCAGCGCCTGGTCGTCGCTCACGCCGTAGTCAGCAAAGCGCGTCCTCACGCCCAGTGCCTCGATGAAGCGCACCAGCCGGCCGGGCGCCGCATCCAGGTCGCCCAGCGCGCGCTCCAGCACCGCATCGCGCTCGGGGCTCTGGCCAATGGCGCGCTCCAGCACCATGGGCAGCGGAAAGCTGCAGGCAATACCGTGCGGCAGACCAAAACGCAGCGTCATCTCGTAGGAGATGGAATGCGCCAGCGCCGTGCGCGTGTTCGAAAAGGCCATGCCCGCCTTGAGCGCCGCCAGCGCCATGCGCCCGCGCAGCGCCGCATCATCCAGGCGCCCCATCAGCTGCGGCAGCGCGTCCAGGATCTCGTGCACCGCCGCCACCGCAAAGGTGTCGGACACCGGGTTGGCATTCACGTTCCAGATCGACTCCAGCGCGTGCGACAGCGCATCCAGCCCGCTTTGCAGCGTGACCGAGGCGGGCAGCGACAGCATGAGCTCGGGGTCGATCAGCGCCACGCTGGGCCAGGTCTCGGGCAGGTGCAGCGAGTATTTCTTCTGCGCGCCCCGGTCCCACACGGTGGCCCAGGGCGTCACCTCGCTGCCGGTACCAGCCGTGGTCGGCACGGCGATCAGCGTCTTGGTCCGCGCTGGCGTGAAGGCCTTGCCGGACGCCAGCAGCGCCACCAGTTCGGCGAAGCGCCCGCTCGGCGTGGCCACCATCAAGGCCTTGGCGGTATCGATGGCACTGCCCCCGCCCACGGCAATGATCACCTCGGCCGCAGCGCTGTCGCCGGACCAGAAGGCGTCGTACAGCGCCGCGAGCTCGGCCACGTCGGGGTTGGGCCGCACATCGTCGATCACGCCCACCAGCTGGTCGCCCAGCAGGGCCTCGATGCGCGCCACCAGGCCGAGCTGGCGCGCCTCGGGAAAGGTGACCAGCAGCGCGCGCCGGCCGGCCAGCAGCCCGGGCAGGGACGACAGTGCCCCGGCCCCGTAGACGCTGCGCACGGGGTTGAAGTATTCATGTGGCATGGAAGAGAACCTCTAGACGGAAGAAAAGGCGTGGTTCAGCGCGAGGTCGAACACGTCGAAATTGCGCAGGCGCCGGCCGGGGGCAACGCCCTTCAAAGGCCGGTTGAACAAGAGCGGCACCTTCTGCTCGGAGATGCCGCCGTGCGAGCGCAGGGGCACGGTCAGCCCGCTCAGGTCGTGCCGCGCCGCGCTGGTGCCCAGCACCGTGAGGTGGTCCGACACCACCACCAGGTCGCCAATGCGGTCACCCGCCAGCTCGAAGCGGGCCGCCGCCTCCTCGCGCGTCAGCACCACCTCCACGCCCGGCAGGGCCAGCAGCGCACTGCGCACGCCCTCCAGCGTGGCACCGGCATTCACGTAGATGGTGGCAAACGAGCCCAATGCACCGTGGTGCACCACGTAGGGGTCGGTGATGGGCAGGATCACCCGCGTGCTGCCCGCGCCCAGCTGCGCATCCAGCTCCTGCTGCAGGTAGACCACACGCGGCTTGCCGGCGGCATCGGTCTTGGGGCTCATGCCATGGTCGGCGGTGAGGCCGATGACCGCGCCCAGCGCATCGAGCTGCTGCAGGTAGCCGTCCATCATTGCGTAGAAGGCATTGGCCTCCGGCGTGCCGGGCGCGCACTTGTGCTGCACGTAGTCGGTGGTCGACAGGTACATCAGGTCCGGCCGGCGGGTCTCCATCAGGCGCACGCCGGCCGCAAAGACGAACTCGCTCAGATCAGCGCTGTACACCGAGGGTACGGCCCTGCCCACCAGCTCCAGCACATTCTCGATGCCGCACTCGGCCAGCGTGGCCTTGTCGGCCTTCTCGGCCGAAAAGCAGATGCCCTTGAGGCCGTGGCCGAGCAGGGTGCGCAGCTTGTCCTTGGCCGTCACCGCCGCCACCAGCGCACCGGCATCGGCAAACGCGGCCAGGAGCGTCGGGGCGCGCAGGTACGCGGGGTCGTTCATCATGACCTCGCGGTCGGCGGCCACGTCGTAGAAGTAGTTGCCGCAGATGCCATGCACCGAGGGCGGCACGCCGGTCACGATGGACACGTTGTTCGGGTTGGTGAAGGTGGGCACCACGCAGTCCCCGATCAGCGAGCCGCCCCGGGCCTGCATGCGCGCCAGGTAGGGCGCGACGCCAGCCTGTATGGCCTGGGTCAGGTAGTCGGGCTCGCAGCCATCCACGCAGACCACCACCACCGGCGCGGCGGGCCGGGCGTATTGCCGGCCATTGGCCTGCACGAAGTCGATCACAGCGGCATTCATCAGCGGGCTCCTTTTTGAATCCAGGCACGCAGCCGGGTCGAGATGGCGTCGGCCACCATCACCATCGCGATGATCACGGCGATGCAGGTGGCGGTGTCCTGGTACTGGAACAGCTTCATGCTGCCCACCAGTTCGAAGCCGATGCCGCCCGCGCCCACCATGCCCAGCACGGTGGCCTGGCGCAGGTTGGTCTCGAAGCGGTAGAGCACCACGGCGATCCAGGCCGTCACCACCTGGGGCAGCACGGCAAAGATGATGGTCTGCAGGGCCCCCGCCCCGGTGGAGCGCAGCGCCTCGATCGGCCCCTGGTCGATCTCCTCGATGGACTCGGCGAAGAACTTGCCCAGCATGCCCGCGCCGTGCACCGCCAGGGCCAGCACGCCCGGAAACGGCCCCAGCCCCACGGCCGCCACGAAGATCAGCGCCAGGATGATCTCGTTGACGCCCCGCGTGATGTTGAACAGCTGGCGCGTGAACTGGTAGACCACCACGTTCGGCGTGAGGTTGCGCGCCGCGAAAAAGCACACCGGCACCGCCAGGACCACGGCCAGCAAGGTGCCCCACACGGCGATCTGGATGGTCTCGATCGCCGGGACGATCAGCTTGTCCAGAAACGCCCAGTTGGGTGGCAGCATGCGCCCCATGAAGTCGCCGATCCACGGCAGGCCCTTGCCCAGCTCGCCAAAGCTGACCTGCGCGCCGCGCGCGGCCCACCACAGCACACCGACGAACAGCGCGCCGATGCCGATGCGCGGCCACCAGCCCAGGCCACCGCTGGGCCGGGCCACCAGAAAAGTGTAGGAACCGATGTTCATGCGCCTGCCTCCTCAAGTTCCAGCTGGCGCAGCACGGGCGCAGCTGCGGCTGCCACGGCAGGGGCGCTGCGGCTGCGCGCGTCGCCCTCGTCCAGGCCGGGGTAGATGCGCTTGAGCACCTCGTCCGTCAGGCCCTCGGGCCCGCCGTCATAGACGATGCGCCCGCCCGACACGCCCACGATGCGTTCGCCGAACTCGCGCGCATAGTCGATCTGGTGCAGGTTGCACACCACCGTGATGCCCAGCTCGCGGCTGGCCTGCTTGAGGTAGTTGAGCACCGTGCGTGAGGTCTTGGGGTCCAGGCTGGCCACGGGCTCGTCGGCCAGGATCACCTTGGGCTGCTGGGCCAGCGCACGGGCAATGCCCACGCGCTGCTTTTGCCCGCCCGAAAGCGTGTCGGTGCGCAGCTCGGCCTTGTCCTGCAGCTCCACGCGGCGCAGGCATTCCAGGGCAATCGCCACGTCCTTGCGCGGAAAGATCTGCAGCCACGACAGCACCGAGGGCACCGCCCCCATGCGGCCCGTCAGCACGTTCTTCTGCACCGACAGGCGCGGCACCACGTTGTAGTGCTGGAAGATCATCGCCACCTGGCGGCGCAGGCCGCGCAGGCTTGCGCCGCTGGGCCGCGCCAGTTGCCCGTCGATGTGGATCTCGCCACTCGTGGGCTCGGCCAGGCGGTTGATGCAGCGCAGCAGCGTCGACTTGCCGGCGCCCGAGGGGCCCAGGACCACCAGGAACTCACCCGGCGCCACGTCCAGGTCGATGCCAGAGAGCGCATCGAAGTCGCCGTAGCGCTTGTTCAGGCCACGGATCTTGATCATTTCATGGCCCTCAGGTCGAGGTTCAGGATCTTGGCCGTCTCGCGGATGACGTCATAGGCCTTGTCGTTCGTGGGATGAAAACCGTTGAGCATGCCCTGGTCCGACCAGGGGATGTCCTTCACGTCCAGGAAGGCGGCCTGCACACGCTTCTTGAGCGCCGGGTCCAGGTCCTTGCGCCACACCGTGGGCGACTCGGGGATCGGGTCCGACTTCCACACCACCACCAGGTCCTCGCGCTTGGCCAGGCCCTTGGCGATGGCCGAGTCCAGGATGCGGTCGGCAATCGCCACGGCCTCGATCTTCTTGTTCTGCACCGCCACGGCGTTCGAGTCGTGCGAGCCCGAAAAGACCACCCGGCCAAAATCCTTGTCGGTGTTGAAGCCCTCCTTCATCAGGCCGGCCTTGGGGAACAGGTGGCCCGAGGTGGACGTCGGGTCCACAAAGGCAAAGGTCTTGCCCTTGAGGTCGGCCACCGTCTTGATGCCGCTGTCCTTGTGGGCCACGATCAGCGCGTGGTAGAAGGCCCGGCCGGCCTTCTTGGTCTCGGCCACGGCAAAGGCCTCGATGGGTGCCACGGTGGTGCCCATCACATACGAGAAGGGGCCGAGGTAGGCCACATCGAGCCGCTTGGAGCGCAGGGCCTCGATCACGCCGTTGTAGTCGGCCGCCACGAAGGGCTTGACCGGCATGCCCAGCGATTTGGACAGCATGTCCATCATCGCCTGGCTGTTGGCGATCATGGCCCGCGAATCCTCGGAAGGAATCAGGCCCACCGTCAGGGTGCCGGCTGCAGCCCTGGCGCTGGCACCCAGGCCCAGCAGCGAGGGAGCCAGCACCAGGGATGTGCTGGCCAGAAGGGATCGTCGCGTGAATTTCATCGATGTCTCCTAAGGGTTGGGTTTGAACCTCTTGTGTGCGCATGCCTCACGGGGCCCGACGCATGGCGCTACTGTCGGCGCTGCGCCACTATCTTGCAAATTCAACTTTTTTCACCGTTGCATTCATTCAATCTATAGTTGGCCCGGGATAACACGGAGACGAATGCCATGCGCCTGACACAGTTGCGATCCTTCCATGCCGTGGCCACGGAGGGCAGCTTCACGCGCGCCGCCCAGGCCCTGCACGTGAGCCAGCCCACGGTGACCACCCAGGTCAAGCAACTGGAGGAGCTGTACCAGGTGGAGCTGTTCCACCGCACCGGCCGGCGCATCCGCCCCACGGAGATCGGCGAGCGCCTGCTGCAGCTGTCGCGCCAGATCTTCGGGCTGGAGCACGAGGCCGTGCAGGTGCTGCGCGATGCCGGCGAGCTGCGCTCGGGCCACCTGCGCGTGGCCGCCGTGGGGCCCTCGCATGTCACGAAGATGCTGGCCGCCTTCAACCAGCGCTACCCGGACATCAACATCTCGGTGGGCACCGGCAACTCCGAGGACGTGCTGACCCGCCTGCTCGACTACTCGGCCGACGTGGGCGTGCTGGCACAGGTGCTCAAGGACAAGCGCTTCGTCTCGGTGCCCTACAGCGAGCACCCCATCGTGATCTTCTGCAACGCCAACCACCGCTTTGCGCGCCGGCGCAGCATCCGCACGGCGGAGCTGCAGGGCGAAAAGCTGATCCTGCGCGAGCAGGGCTCCACCACGCGCAAGGCCATCGAATCGGCCCTCAAGGCCGCAGGCGTGCAACCCACGGTGGTGATGGAGGTGGCCAGCCGCGAGATCATCCGCGAGGCCGTGCTGCAGGGCCTGGGCGTGGCCGCGGTGTCCGAGGTGGAATACGTGCCCGGCGCGGGCCTGCACGCGGTGCGCATCAGCGACGCGCAGATCAAGACCTACGCCCACGTGGTCTGCTTGGCCGAGCGCCGGGACATGCGCCTGATCCGGGCGTTCTTCGAGATCATCGGCCGCGACTCCTGAAAGCAGGTTCTGAAATACAAAAAACCCGGTGGCCACCAAAGCAGCCACCGGGTTCTTGCATCGCTTCTCAGCGGGGCCGCCCTCCCGTGGGCCCGCCCCTCGCTCTCTCTTATGTAACTACCTGAGAGCGGAGAACAAAACTCAGCGCAGCGGTTCTGGCTAGGCGTTGCGTCGCAGGCAGTACGGGTAGTACGACAAGACGCGGCAACGACGCCAGAAGAGTTTTGTTCGCCGCTCTTACCGGTCGCGGCGCTCCATGCGGCGGTTCAGGTTCAGTGCGCCCAAGGTACAGGCCACGCCCGACAGCAGGTACACCGTCACGGCCAGCAGGCCGAACTGGGCCGACAGGCCCAGGGCCACCAGCGGGGCAAACGCGGCGCCGATGATCCAGGCCAGGTCGGCCGACAGGGCGGCGCCCGTGTAGCGGTACTTGGGCGAGAAATTGGCCGTCACCGTGCCCGATGCCTGGCCGTACGACAGGCCCAGCAGCACAAAGCCCAGCAGCAGGAACATGGTGCTGCCCACCTCGCCGCTGTTGAGCAGCACCGGCGCCATGAAGCTGAACACACCGATCAGCACCGCCATGCCGCCCAAGAGCTTGCGCCGGCCCAGGTGGTCCGACAGCCAGCCCGAGACCATGATGGCCCCGGCCGCCAGGAAGGCGCCGACGATCTGCACGCCCAGGATCTGGGTGACGGGCTGGTCCGAGTACAGCGTGATCCACGACAGCGGGAACACGGTGACCAGGTGGAACAATGCAAAGCTGGCCAGCGCCGCAAAGGCACCCAGCAGCACGTTGCCGCCCTCGTCGCGCATCACCTCGTGCACGGGCACGGGCTGCAGCTCACGGTCCTGCAGCAGCTCGGTGTACGACTGGCCCACCACCAGGCGCAGGCGGGCGAACAGGGCCACCACGTTCACGGCAAAGGCCACGAAGAACGGGTAACGCCAGCCCCAGGCCAGAAACTCCTGCACCGTGAGGTTGGCATACAAATACGCGAACAGGCCGGCCG
Organism: Acidovorax sp.; assembly: GCF_034519795.1. Taxonomy (GTDB): domain Bacteria; phylum Pseudomonadota; class Gammaproteobacteria; order Burkholderiales; family Burkholderiaceae_C; genus Acidovorax. The sequence continues at coordinate 1,786 of NZ_JAXHOB010000009.1, read as the reverse complement.
CGAGCACAAAGCCGACGGGCGCGCCCAGCTGGCCGATCATGGCGTACCAGCCGCGGCGGTGCTTGGGCACCGACATCGCCAGCAGCGACGGCAGGCCGTCCCACGAGCCACCCAGCGCCAGCCCCTGGCCGATGCGCAAAATCAGCAGCGCCACGATGGCCGTGGTGCCCAGGTCCTTGTAGCCCGGCAGAAAGGCCATGCCCACCGTGCACACGCCCAGCAAGAAGAGCGCAATGGTCAGCTTGGTGCCCCGCCCCCAGCGCCGCTGGATGGCCATGGAGATGGCGGTGCCGATGGGCCGCACCACGAAGGCCACGGCCAGCAGCGCAAAGGAGGCCAGCGTGCCGTCCAGGCGCGACATGAAGGGGAACAGGAACGACGGGAACACCAGCACGCAGGCGATCCCGAAAACGAAGAAGTCGAAATACTCGGACGAGCGTCCGATGATCACACCCACTGCGATTTCGCTGGGGGTGACGTCTTCATGGGTGTCCGCGCGGGAGAGAGATGCCTGGCCTTCTTCAAAGCCATTCGCTGGGTAGATAGCAGAGGCGGGACTGCTCATGAACGGGGTTCCTTGTTGTGTAACTGATACACCCACGTTTTACACCCTGCCGCCCTGCCCGACAAGGGCGGTTTCACCCAGGTCACTGCAGGACAAATGCCCATAGTCTGTCCCCGTAGGGATTTCCGGTTCTGCAGTGTGTTCGCTGGCTGCCCCAAAAAGGGGCAAAAACTTGACCTTGGACAAAATGTCCAATGGACAAATTTGGCTGCTCTATTACATTGAGCAGCAAATTGTCATTCGCGTTTACCCCTAAACGCCTTTGTTGGGCCCATCACATGTTCAAACTTCCCCAACTTCGCGGGCCGGCATGGCTTGCGTTGGCGGCCACAGCCACCAGCCTCGCTGGCTGCAGCAAGGCCGTCGTCCTCAACCCCGCAGGCGACGTCGCCTCGCAGCAAGGCCACATGGTCGTGCAGGCCACCTTGCTGATGCTGATCATCATCGTGCCGGTGATCGCCCTCACGCTGTGGTTCGCCTGGAAGTACCGCCAGTCCAACACCGCCAACACCGAAGAGGACTACGACCCCGACTGGCACCACTCCACCACGCTGGAGCTGGTGATCTGGACCGTGCCCCTGCTGATCATCATCGCCCTGGGCGCGCTGACCTGGATCGGCACCCACAAGCTCGACCCCTACCGCCCGCTGGACCGCATCTCGGCCACCAAGCCACTGGAGGCGCAATCCACCCCCCTGGTGGTGCAGGTCGTCGCCATGGACTGGAAATGGCTGTTCTTCTACCCCGAGCAGGGCATCGCCACCGTCAATGAGCTGGCCGCCCCGGTGGACCGCCCCATTTTGTTCAAGCTCACCGCCACCTCCACGATGAACTCGTTCTACGTGGCAGACCTGGCCGGCATGATCTACGCCATGCCCGGCATGCAGACCGAGCTGAACGCCGTGATCAACAAGCCCGGCGTGTACCCCGGCATCGCCTCGCACTACAGCGGCGCGGGCTTCTCGGGCATGACCTTCAAGTTCCACGGCCTGAGCCAGGGCGACTTCGAGCAGTGGGTGGCCAAGGCCAAGACCGAAGGCAAGCCGCTGGACAAGGCGACCTACCTGAACCTCGTCAAGCCCAGCGAGCGCGACCCCGTGCAGCGCTTTGCCAGCGTGGAAGACGGCCTGTACGACAAGGTGCTCAACCGCTGCGTCGAAGAAGGCAAGATGTGCATGCACCACATGATGACCATCGACGAGCGCGGTGGCGAGGCCTACA
>NZ_JAXHOB010000026.1:0-104720 GCF_034519795.1 Acidovorax sp. | reverse complement strand
GCCAGCGTCACGCACCGGCCCCAGCCACGCTCGCGGGCAGTGCGCCATCACCCGCACCCAGGGGCCGCTGCATCAGCACCGTATCGAGCCACTGCCCGTGCTTGAACCCCACCGACCGCAAAGCCCCGATGCGCGCAAAACCCATGCGCGCATGCAGCGCGATGGAGCCCGCATTGCCATCGCCCTGCCCTATGGTTGCCAGCATCTGGCGCCAGGGCCCTGCCTCGCAGCGCGCGATGAGCGCGGCCATCAGCGCCGCACCAATGCCCTGCCCCGCCATGCCCTGCGCCACATAGACCGAGTCCTCCACGGTATGGCGGTAGGCCGAGCGCGGGCGGTACAGCGTGGCATAGGCATAGCCCGCCACCACGCCATCGACCTCGGCCACCAGGTAGGGCAGGCCCGCGGCGCGCACGGCTGCAAGGCGGGTGCGCAGCTCGTCCACGCCGGGCGGCACCTCCTCGAACGAGGCCAGGCCATGGAGCACGTGGTGGGCATAGATCGCCTGGATGGCGGACAGATCGGCATCGGCCGCATCGCGCACATGCAGCGCTGCGACAGGGGAAGAAAGTGGCGAAGTGAGCGTTGAAGAGGAATGCATGGCGCCAGTGTGGCGCGCCGCAATCCATAAAAGAAGCTTTCACAACTTATGCAAAGTATGAGAAATTCTTTGGCATGGAACGCATCAACCTCGACCAGCTGCACGGCTTTGCCACCGCCATCGAACTGGGCAGCTTTTCGGCCGCCGCCCAGCGGCTGGACCTGACCCAACCGGCCGTGAGCCTGCAGGTGCGCCAGCTCGAAAAGCGCCTGGGCACGCCGCTGGTGGAGCGCGTGGGCCGCGTGCTGCGCCCCACGGCTGCAGGGGCCGAGCTGCTGGTGCACGTGGCCCGCATCGATGCCGCCGTGGCCGACGCGCTGCACGCGGTGGCCCACCACGCCAGCGGCACCACAGGCCGCGTGCGCCTGGGCACGGGCGCCACGGCCTGCATCTTCTTGCTGCCGCCGGTGCTGGGCGCGCTACGCCAGCGCTTTGCGGGCCTGGAGATCACCGTGCGCACTGGCAATACGGCCGACATCGTGCAGGCGGTGGAAGACAACACGCTGGACCTGGGCCTGATCACCCTGCCCGCCAGCGGCCGCATGCTCGACATCACACCCGTGCTGCAGGACGCATTTGTTGCCATCGCGCCCAAGGGAACCGCCCTGCCAAAGAAGGTAACCGCCGCCGACCTGGCCCGCCACCCCGTGCTGCTGTTCGAGCCCGGTGGCCAGACCCGCCGCATCACCGACGCCTGGTTCGCCCAGGCAGGCATGGCCCTGCAGCCCGCCATGTCGCTGGGCAGCGTGGAAGCTATCAAGGAGCTGGTGGCCGCCGGCCTGGGCTGCGCCGTGCTGCCCGGCATGGCCGTGCAGGGCACGCATGGCCGTGCCGTGGAAGTGCGCCCCCTGTCACCGCCCCTGGCCCGAACCCTGGCCGTGGTGGTGCGCAAGGACAAGCGGCTGCACCGCGGGTTGCGCGAGACGGTGGCTGCGTTGAAGGCACTCCAACCCGCACGCGCCAAGGTCCGCCAGGGCGACGCCGGATAGGTCTTCTCAAGGAAAGCCGCGCAGGCTCCTGTCCTTCTTGGCCTGCTCCAGTCGGCGCTGGCGCCCCTCTTTGTCCACGGCGTCCATCTCCTCGTCCAGCAGCACCTGCCAGTCGTAGCCGACCCGCGTCTCCTTCGCCATCGTCAAACCGATCTGCACCGTGTACAGGCCATTGGGGTTCTGCCGGTCCGGTGAGTAGATCTGGATGGTCAACTGGTACTGGCCGCAGCGCATGTCCAGCACCACCCCGCCAAAGCCATCCCGCTCACGCACGCACTGCTCGCGGTAGAGCGTGGGCAACAGGTCCTTGTACTTTTCGGCCAGGGTGAAGGCGGCGGTGCGCTCCGGCAGGCTCTTGCTCGCGTAGATGTTGCCGATGGTGTAGGTCTTGGGGGTGGTGAGCAGTTCGAGCTTCTCGAACTCGGGCGGAATCTCGGGCTTGTCGACAATGATGACGGCCCGCCCCTGGCTCCAGTAGCCCATGGTGGTCGGCGTTGTCGCGAGGCGGGCACCCAGGCGGTGGCCGAACAGATCGCCGTCGGTCACCCCGGCGGATGCGGCTGTGCAGACGCTGCCCCCCAAGGCGATGCAGCAGCCCGCCTGCCATGCGGCCCGCCTCCAAGCTGCAAGTCCTTGATGGATCATGGATGTTCTCCTGTGCATCGCCGGCCGACCAAATCGTAGCGGTTGCAGCGCCCAGCGGCCACCCACAGCCGCCCCCCCAAGCTCACAGTTCGGTCTTCAACCGGGCAACCACCGCCCGTATCGCACTCTCGTTGCGCTTGTAGTAGGACCATTTGCCGCTGCGCTTGACGGTGACCAGACCGATGCGTGCCAGGTCTGCCAGGTATTTGGATGTGGTGGAAAAAGCCAAGCCCTGGCCCGCCTGGATGGACGACACGCACACGCCATCCTGCACGGGATCACCCTCGTCCTGGGGCGGAAAGCTGGTGCGCGGCGACTTGAGCTTGCGCAGGATCTCCATGCGCTGCTCGTTGGCCAGGACATCCAGAATCTGTATGAGGGGTAGCTGTTCTTCGTTCATCACTCGGCTGCGGGTTCTTGGCTGCTTCGCATGCCATGGGCTGCCATGCCGAAGATGGAAACGACTCTAGCAGCTTGCTGAGGCCAGTGCGGAGCCGAGGGTTCTGAAACCGGTCGCCCTAACAGAGAAGGCGCCCACCACACCCCCGCGCACACGCAGGCCCTGAATGCAGCGTGGGCAATTTCAACGCAACGTCATTTCGCAAAACATCGATATGACAATAGGACCTGTGCGCTGCCGATGAAGCCGTTCAGGCGCTCACCAGCGTGCAGCAGATGGCCGTCACACGCCACCTGCCCCAGCCCAACCCGTTACTGAAGGACAGTGAAATGAAAGCAATCGTTCTGACAAAATTTGGCGGCCCCGACAGCTTCGAGCTGCAGGATGTGCCGGTTCCCGAAGTGGGCATCGGCGAGCTGCTGGTGCGCGTGATGGCCACGGCCATCAACCCGCTCGACTACCAGATTCGCCGAGGCGACTACCCCGACCATGTGCCCCTGCCCGCCATCATCGGCCACGACGTATCGGGCGTGGTCGAAAAAGTGGGCCCGGGGGTGACAGGCTTTGCAGTGGGCGACGAGGTGTTCTACACACCCAAGATCTTTGGGCCCAAAGGGGGCTCGTATGCCCAGTACAACGTGGTCCCGGAAGCGCTGGTGACCCACAAGCCGGCGAACCTGTCGCATGAGGAAGCCGCCTCGACCACCCTCGTCGGCGGCACCGCCTGGGAGGCACTGGTCACACGCGCCAAGCTGCACCCGGCCGAGTCTGTGCTGATCCACGGCGGAGCGGGCGGCGTCGGCTCCATCGCGATCCAGCTGGCCAAGGCGATGGGGGCCACCGTGTACACGACCAGCAGGGGCCATGACCTGGAGTTCGTGCGCCAACTGGGCGCGGACCACGCCATCGACTTCACCAGCAAGAACTACACCGAAGAGATCGCCGCCCTGACTGGACGCCAGGGCGTGAACGTGGTGCTCGACACCATCGGCGGGCTGACCCTGAGCCAGTCGCCCCACGTGCTCGCCGACGGCGGCCGGGTCGTGACCCTGGTGGACCTGGCCACACCCCAGAACCTCGTCGCCGCATGGGGCGTGAACGCCGAGTACCACTTTGTCTTCACCCGCCAGAACCGGGGCAAGCTGCAGGCATTGAAGACGCTGCTGGAAAGCGGGCGCATCCGCCCGGTCATTGGCGCCAGGTTCTCGCTGGCGCAAATCCCGCAAGCCCACACCGCCTTGGAGCGAGGCGAAGTCGATGGCCAACCCATCCGCGGAAAAGTGGTGATTTCGGTTGCCTGATCCGGGCAGGTATGCCCTGGCAGGCCCACCCTGGCCAGGGCTCAACCCAATCGACCAACCCATCTGCATACAAGGAAACGCAGCATGCCTACTACCACCACCGCACAGGTTCTTGCCAGCCACGAAACCGCCCTGGGCGAGCAAGACGCTGCCAAGGTATCCACCCACTACGCACCCGACGCCGTGGTCATCGCCAACGGCAACACCTACCAGGGCCCAGAAGCAATTGCATCGATGTATGCCCAGTTGATCCATGAACTGCCCGACGCAGCCTGGCGCACCAAGGTGGCTGTGGTCCACGAAGACCTGGCCTATGTGGAATGGGCGTGCGAGTCTGCCGCGTCGAAGGTGGAGTTTGGGACGGACACATTCATCGTGGCCAATGGTTTGATCACGCGGCAGACGGCGAGCTTTTCGGTCATCGACAACAATTGACCGGATTGCGGTCTGTCTGTCGCAAAGCCCGGCAGCACCTGCTCGGAAACTCTTTGGTTCGCCCGAAGCCCTGACGATCAGACACGACGCATCGGGACGACGGAGCGGCAGATCACGCCAAAAGGCCAGACAACACGCGGGCCGGTACCTGGCTGTCACTGTAGGGAGTCGCGGACACCTCATCCATTCCGATGTCAAACACACCGTCATCGAACCTCACTCCGCAGGCCTCCATGGCTGCTTTATGTGCCGCGGAAAAGGCATCGAAGCGCTTGCCGTCCACATCCGCAAAGTTGTGGTCATCGGGGCAGCCCATGTCGTCCCAGCACTCCATTTCAAAGCGCGCGTCCATGGCCTGCTCAAGGGCCACCCCGAGGCGATCCAATGTGGCCAGGGCGGCTGCCTTTGCCCGCTCCAATGTCTCAGGCGAACAGCTGAGGTGTGGTGCGTAGATGCTGATGGCGTGGGTCATGGTGGGGCTCTCCTTTCAGGTGTTCAACTGCGGGTGGTGTGAGCAGTCGCCGTGCTTGATGGACAGTTCCGAATAGCCATGCGCCAACGTCTCGGGCCTCTATGGATACGACACTGCGCTTGTCCTGGTGCGCCCGTGGTCGTCGGGTCGTGGGGTCCAACTTGGGCTTGTGCATGCGGGACATCACGGGGTGGTCATCCGCGTTGACGGTAAGCATCGAATAGCTCTCGAAGGGCTGCCCCGTCGCTCTATCGACCCACGTGTTCCACAGGCCCGCCAGCGCCCACGGCCGACCGTCAACCCGATGGAATCGCCACCACACATTGGCCCCGGACTCCCAGCAGGGCTCATCGAAGCTCTCAGCGGGGATCAGGCACCTTTGACCGCGCAGCCACGGATCGCGATAGCTCGGCTTGGACACCAACTCCTCCGACCTGGCGTTGCTGGTGGGGAAGTCCACTTGAGGTGTCGCGGCGAAGCTCGGGATGAGCCCCCATTGGCCAATGACCAGCTCAACGGGCCTGGCGCTACCCCCTGGGGATCTCCTCACGAACGGGCCCACGTATTGGGGGTGCAGCACCTCCTCCCACCAGCGATAGGGGTTGCGGTTGCCTATGTGCCAGTCACGCTCAATGGCGCGCTCGTGGGGTGGGATGTACCGGGTGCACATGGTGTAACACTGTACATATTTACAGTATTTTCCGATACAGTCATCCCCATGCGAGTGAAGGTCATGTTGGTACGGGAAGAAGGTCAGTTGCAGGTCCCTGTGAGGCGCCGGGGCTATGGAGACCTGTGGCTGAAGCACGAAAAGTCGGTGGGCGAGGACAAGACCTATGAGGTACTGGAGGCCCTGGGATCAGGCTTTCCGAAGCTGTACGAACCTCGGGTGACCTACATCACAGCCGGCATGATCCGCTTCATCGGCTACGAGCGAATAGACAAGGTTTGGTACATGCAGGAGTGGCACTGTGAAATCGACCGATCCAAATAGGCTCCTGTGGGTCGGCGGTGCTGACGAGAACGTCCCCCCGGGGCCACCCTACCCTGCTCCGGGTTCCCGCCAAGAATGGCGTGGTAATAGATGACCGGGTGCTGCCGCTGCCGTTCGATCACTACGAGGTGCTGCGCCACGGGGAGTGGTGCACGGTGATGGTCATTGCCACTGGGGAGGTGGTGTTCCAGGGCGAGGGGCGCGCTGAGGTGGTGGTGTCACGGGCGCCGTTTTGATACCCGTGCTTCAAAGCCAAATGGGCATCGCTACCGCTTCAGGCTTTAAGGGAATCGAAGCCAACTGTTTCGTGCGTCCATGTTCGCGCCCTCATGTACAACTCAAGTCAACCGCACAAGACCTTCAGGCTCTTGCACGAGGCTTTAGGCGGAAACTAACGCCAAGACGGTTGATCGCGTTCATGGCTGCAATGGTCAGGGTCAAGTCCACCAAGTCCTTTTCGCCGAACACGGCCAGGGCAGCGGCGTAGGCTTCGTCTGATGCGTGAGTCTCGCTTACCCGCGTGACTTCTTCCGACCACGCCAACGCTGCACGTTCTTGTTCAGTGAACAAATACTGGGCCTCATGCCAGACTGGAACCAGTACTGCCTTGTCAATCGACACCCCCTCTTTGAGCAGATCACGAGTATGAATGTCGATGCAGTGAGCGCATCCGTTCATTTGCGATACGCGCAAAAAGACAAGGTGGATGAGTGCGCTGGGCAGATCTGTGTCATTGACGACGTAGTGATGCAATGCGCCGACCGCCTTTGCGCCTTCGGGGGAGACAGCGAACCAATTCGCGCGATTCATGATGTTCAGTCCTTCCTGGATGTGGTTTTCGATGGCCAACAATTGACCCATCACATCCAAGACGGACGAACTCGCGCCTTGTGACAGGTTGCGACTCGACAAACACTTTCCGATGGGTCACGCTGGGAGTTGCCGCGGGCACCCTACCCTGCTCCGTGTCCTCGTCAAGAATGGCGTGGTAATGGATGACCGCGTGCTGCCGCTGCCGTTCGATCACTACGAGCTGCTGCGCCACGGGGAGTGGTGCACGGTGATGGTCATCGCGACCGGGGAAGTGGTGTATCAGGGCGAGGGGCGCGCTGAGTTTCAGCAAAATGAGGCGTCACTGAGAAATTTTAGAGGTGCGGGTTAACCCGAGCGGCGTGGCAAGAAGTTCACCCGCCCTTGCTGGCAGTGCTTAGGGTGCATGGCTTACTACCAAGTTTCGCTTTCTCCGAACAACACTTTGTGCAAGACTTCTAAAAGTAGAGACTCAATCAAGATGAGGAGCAAGCATGAGTAAGAAGCGTGTTTTCATAAGCTTCGATTTTGACAACGACGCGCGTCAGAAGGACTTGCTGGTGGGACAGTCAAAGCATCCCGACACTGACTTTGAATTTGCGGATTGGTCTTCCAAAGAACACCTAACTGGCGATTGGAAAGCAAAGATTAAGGCCAAACTCGCTTACGTAGATGTCGTCTGTGTGCTGTGCGGCAAAACCATGCCAACTGCGTCTGGAGTTGCTCACGAAGTCCTGATTGCCCAAGATATTGGGAAGCCTTACTTTTTATTGGCTGCTTATCAAGACGGCTGCACTAAACCATCGACAGCAAAACCTGACGATAAGCTCTACTCGTGGACTTGGGAAAACTTAAAGAAACTGGTCAAAGGGGCACGCTAATGCCAACACCTCAGGTCGACCGAGCCGCGCTGTTCAATGAGATTGCAGAGGGGGTCACGTACCCCCATAACGATAAATGGTATACCCATTTACTAGATCAGTACAAACTTTATGTAGAGATGGCCGATCGCATAAGCCAGCGCCGCGCTACAGCAAACACCTATTTTCTAAGCTTAAATTCAGCAATTCTGGCGTTTGTAGGCTATCTATCGATCAAAGACACTGGAGAATATAACTGGATGTTGGCGTGCGGCGGAATAGCTCTGTCGTGGCTATGGAGGACCCTCATTATCTCCTATTCAAACCTAAACACCGCCAAGTTCAAGGTTATTCATCAGATTGAGAAGAGGCTCCCAATTAGCCCTTATGAGGCAGAATGGGAAGCAATGGAAAGGGGGACAAATCCAGAGCTTTACCGGCCACTAACGCACATCGAGCGCAACGTACCTATTGTTTTTATCGCCCTGCACCTAGTTGTTTTCGTTCGTATGTTTCCGTGGTGCTGGATTACCGTGTTTCGCGACCCACCTTGGCCGGGCTGCGGATTTTAGTAGCTTTGAACGACCCCGTGGTACAACACCATATAAATCCCCAAGGCCCTCCATGAAACCAATTGACGAACTGCGTCAAGCAGCAAGCGGCCAATACATCATTACTAAATTTTTGACCCGATAAATCCTATGAGCTATACCGCCACCGTTTTTAAAGTCATGATCGCATCCCTGGAGATGTGCCTGCGGAAAGAGCTATAGTGCGAGAACTTCTCTCAGAATGGAACACAGTTCACTCAGATCGATCTGAGACTGTACTCCTTCCAGTTGGCTGGGGAGGACGCACTCGGCACCGGAGATGGGAGAGCCGTCCACAATCCATAATTAATAAACAGATCCTTTCAGACTGCGACCTGCTTATTGGAATATTTTGGACACGTATTGGCACCTCTACGGGGTGAGTTTGCAAGCGGCACAGTGGAGGAGATTGAAGAAATTATTAAAGTGCAAAAGCCCACAATGCTGTATTTTTCGAGCGCTCCTGTGATAGCTGACATTATCGAACCCGATCAGTATGAGCAGCTGAAGCAATTCAAGAAGTCTTGTCAATCGCGAGGCCTCTACGAATCTTATTCAGACCTCAATGATTTCAGAACAAAACTATATCGACAACTCCAACTCAATCTAAACCGCCACCCCTATTTTCAGCGAGGTGACCGAAGAGACGCTGCGCAGGAAGTCGTTGAGTTACCTCGGGTGCCAGAACTATCAAAAGAGGCCGCCTTCATGCTGAAGGAGTGCTCAGCAGACCAACATGCCGTGATAATGAATATTTCTTACATTGGCGGTCAAGCCATTCAAGAAAAATTTTTTTTTTTTCGAGGAAATAACCTCATCGAAGACGGCAATGATCGCTCAAGGGCTATCTGGACGAGTGCTCTTTTAGAGCTGGAATCCTTGGGGTATATCGAGCCAATGAGTGCGAAGCGGGAAATATTTCGAGTTACAAAAGAGGGCTATGATGCCTTGGACAGACTGCCATAACTATCCAATCTGGAGACCTGCCTGATCGCCACCAATTCTGGTGTGCACCCTACCAAGGTGCGATGAATACTGCCGCCAAGCCGTTCAAATTGCTCCTAATTTTTGTCTCAAACCGATACCAGCGCCTTGCAACCACTTGGAATAAGTAGAGAATGGCAACTCCACTTGGCAATTTAAAACTTGACACATGTCCAACTACAAAGCACTCATCGCACGCAAAGCCGAACTTGACCGACTCATCGAGGAGACCCGCAAGGCAGAAGTCTCAGGCGCTGTCGCCGAAGCACGGGCCCTCATCGCTGAGTTCGGATTGACTTCTGAGGATGTGTTCGGGGGCGCCAAGGCCAGGAAGGCTTCCAGCGCGAAGGGCACAAAGGTTGAGGCGAAATACCGTGATCCCGCGACGGGTGCTACCTGGACAGGCAGGGGCCGGGCACCTGTGTGGATTGCTGACAAAGACCGCTCAACATTCGCCATCTAAACTGATGACCCCCTTCTTCAAGCAGTGATCGATGCATCAATTCCAAGAAGAGCGTTCTTGAACACTTGATTGCTAGATCCCCTTTCCACCTGAAAGCAGAGCATCCCAAGAGCGGTAGCTGGTTCGATATCGCGCACGAAATCATCACCGATCATGATGCAGTCCTGAGGAGGTACACCCAAAATCCGCGCTCCAGCGATGAACATATCAGGCTTCGGCTTCCAGCTTCCACAATCTTCAGGCGTCACGACAGATATCACATGCGGGAGCAACCCTGTAGCTAGTACTTTCTGCAGTTGCTGCTCACGATCACCATTTGTCAGGATCACTTTAGGGACATGCTTCGAGCGCGAAAGGAAGTCCGAGACTCCTGGAAGAACTTTCCATGCTGCCTCATATGCGCGCAGGTATGGAACGAAAGCGCTGTCCGCTTCTGCATCTGTCAGATCTTCTGCAAAAAATGCCCTGATGCGCAAACGTCTTTGCTCAAGAAACGAAAGCGTACCTTGCTCATACTGGCTCCAGAATTGTCGAAATGTTGCACGCCATCGATCCATCAAATTTGATGCAGGATGGTCACCAAGTCGATCCCGATGTGCCGCCACAAATGCCCCGAATGCGATTTGAGTTGATAACTGGTCATCAACAAGCGTGTCATCCAGGTCTATCAATATTGGTCGCATTTCTCTTCCTAAAATCCGTTGCCGGGGCCGGCTCCTATATGGATTGCTGACGAGGACCGCTCAGCTTTTGCAATCTAATCGATGCAAATGCAAAGGCGCGAGATCACTAGGCCAACTTCAGCGTGCAGGCTTCAATGAAGTGCTTCCAAGCAACGTGGGCCGATCGCAAACTCGCATCAGGACAATGTAACGCAAGCGTCGGCTTGAAATTGCGCGTCCGAACCCGACCCACGACAAGAAGGGGACTGACGAGGTGCATGGGCGCGCCCAGCTAGCGCCGAGGGTTATAGCCACCATCAATGCGTCCCACATCGATCCGCGCGCCATCTATCACCTCAATGTGCCACGGCAAGACCGCCTCACATCGAGCCCCGCGACGCCCGCACCTAGCACCCACTGAAGCCGGCCATCATCAACCCATAGCCGACAGGTCGGAGACCTCGGAGCAGCCCTCGGAGCCTCGCCCCGCAACGACCTCGAAGCAGAACCCGCCGAACCAGCCGAACCACACCGACCCGCGATGCCCTCAGCCATCAACCGCTGATGTGCGCCTCATCGCAGCGTCCTATGACCAGCATGATCCGTAACCCCAAAACAAAAAGGCCACCCCGAAGGGTAGCCTTTGCTGCCATAGAATGGCTCCTCAACCTGGGCTCGAACCAGGGACCTACGGATTAACAGTCCGGCGCTCTACCAACTGAGCTATTGAGGAATGATTGGTACTAACTCTAGCCAGCCTGCTCATCGGCTGACTAAGTGAAAGGCCCCGCGTACGCATGCAGGTCCTGGCACTGAATTCTTGGCTCCTCGACCTGGGCTCGAACCAGGGACCTACGGATTAACAGTCCGGCGCTCTACCGACTGAGCTATCGAGGAACAAGACTTAGATTATATACACAAAATTCGGGCGTTTTCCAGTCCCGGCGATGTTCCGTGCAATCGGGGGCAAAGTTCTGCCGTGTGCGGTTGCCACCCGCGTGGGGCTGCGCCCCTTGCGCTGCGGGGCGCGCGGCCTTGCGGCATGATGGTGGCTGGCCTTGACGACGATGATGATGATGCAAGAACTAGCCCGCACCGCACTGCTGCACCCATGACCATACACACCATTCTGAAGATGGGCGACCCGCGCCTGCTGCGCGTGGCCCAGCCCGTGACCGCGTTCGATACGGTCGAGCTGCACCTCTTGGTGCGCGACATGCTGGAGACGATGCAGTCCGTCAACGGCGCGGGGCTGGCGGCGCCGCAGATCGGGGTGGACCTGCAACTCGTGATCTTTGGCTCCAACGACCGCAACCCGCGCTACCCGAGCCGCCCCATCGTGCCGCCCACGGTGTTGATCAACCCGGTGATCACGCCGCTGGGTGACGAGGAAGAAGAGGACTGGGAGGGCTGCCTGTCGGTGCCGGGCCTGCGGGGCAAGGTGCCGCGCTGGGCGCGCATCCGCTACACGGGGTTTGATCTGTATGGCGACCCGATCGACCGCACGGTGGATGGCTTCCATGCCCGGGTGGTGCAGCACGAGTGCGACCACCTGATCGGCAAGCTGTACCCGATGCGGGTGCGGGACTTTACCCAATTCGGGTACACAGAAATCCTTTTCCCCGAAATCAGCGCCCAAGAAGACGACTGATACGGCTTTTCATTCGACCGGCTAACGTCGTTGGGGAGCCTTGCCGTGCTACAGCACTGTCTGCGGCTCCCCGCCTAGTTATCCGGCCGACTGCAAAGCCGTATGGGTCGTGGGACAGAGGCCAGTCAAACGGCCTTCCTCACTGCTCCATCAGGATCCGTTCGCGCATCCAGCTTGAGTTGCAAAAAGGCCAGGTCCAGCCATTGGCCGAACTTGGTGCCCACTTCGGGCAGCAGGCCCACCTGGGTGAAGCCCAGGCGCTGGTGCAGTTGGATCGATGCGGTGTTGCCGGCCTCGATGCCGGCAACCATGACGTGCTTGCCGATGGCGCGGGCGCGTTCGATGAGGGCCTGCATCAGCAGCTTGCCCAGGCCTGCGCCGCGGGCGTTCTGGTGCACGTACACCGAATGCTCGACGGTGTGGCGGTAGCCGTCGAAGGCGCGCCAGTCGCCGAACGAGGCGTAGCCGGCCACGGCGCCCTGGTCGTCAACGGCGACGAGCACGGGATAGCCCAGGCGCTGGCGGTCGGCCAGCCAGGCGGCGCGGTTGGCGGCGTCCACCAGGGTTTCGTTCCAGATGGCAGTGGTGTTGGCCACGGCGTCGTTGTAGATGGCGAGGATGCCTTCGATGTCGCCCGCATGGGCATCGCGTATCTGTAGGGTGGTCATGGCGGTCAGGGGTTGCAGGGTTCGCCATCCACTATGATGGACGAATAAGGTATTTTGGTGGATTATTGTCCACCATGATGAAACACATGTCCACCAAAGTAGATAGTGCAATCGATAGCCTGAGCCAGCGCATCGGCGCCCGGGTGCGCATCGAGCGCGAGGGGCGAGGCTGGTCGCTGACCGACTTGGCAGCCCACTCGGGCGTGTCGCGGGCCATGGTGCACAAGCTGGAGCGGGGTGAGTCGAGCCCCACGGCGACGCTGCTGGCACGGCTGTCGGGCGCGTTCGGCCTCAGCATGTCGCAGCTGATCGCCCGCGCAGAGGCCAAGGAGGGCCGGTTGCTGCGCCGGGCCGACCAGCCGGTGTGGACCGACCCGCAGACCCGCTATGTGCGCACGCATGTGTCGCCCCCTTCCGACCTGCCGCTGGACCTGGTGCAGGTGGTGCTGCCTGCGGGCGCGCGGGTGCCCATGCCTGCTGCGGCCTACACCGCCAAACGGCAATTGATCTGGGTGCTGGCCGGCTCGCTGGTGTTCATGGAGGGCGACACCCGGCATGCGATGGACGCGGGTGATTGCCTGGAACTGGGGCCGCCTGCGGACTGCGTGTTCAGCAACGAGACGGATATCGATTGCACCTATGCGGTGGTGATCCTGCGCAGCAACTGACCCCATACTGCCCAAGCGTTGGCAGGACGGCGAGCACCGGCATAGCCGACAGGGTCCTACACCCCGGCATGCACCGCGCACCTAGCATCAAGGCTTCTTACCCCAGGAGCAAGCCATGCCCAATACGACGACCCCGAAGCCCGGCCACAACCAGTATGGGCTGAAAGACGAGTCTGGCACGCTGGGCGAGACCTATGCCAACCGCCCAGGCGGCGAACAGCCAGGGGTTGGCCCGGTGGACGCGGTAGACCCATCGGGGCACCGGCAGGGCGCCATCGAGGAGCATGCCAACCCGAAGCCGGCATCGCGCCAGGGCACGGGCGTGACGGGCGAGACCGACGACAAGACGCGGTAGACGCCCCATCGACGCCGGCCACCATGCCCGATATCCCCCAAGACCCCGACACGGACCGCCGGTTCATCGGCCTGGCGCAGGATCACGAGGTCCGCACTTGGACCACGTCGCTGGAATGCACCGAGCAGGAGCTGCGCGATGCCGTGGCGGCCGTGGGCAACTCGGCAGACGCGGTGCTCAACTACCTGACACGAAGCAAGGACTGAACGGGCTTTGCAAGCCCAGCGGGCCTACGCCGCCGCCTTCACATCGATGTGGTACAGGCCCCAGGGGCACAGGGCGAAGCGTTCCTTCACGGGCTTGTCCTTGAAGGGCGCCACGTTGTCTGCGTCGTACACGGCCCACTGCGGCCCCAGGCCGCCGAGTGCCATGGGCTGGCCGTCGATGCGGGTGGCGACGATCATGCGGTACTGCGCGGCGTCGGCCAGGCTGATGGCGACGTTGTAGCCATCCACCGCGCGCAGGCCCAGTTGCACGTTGCTGTTGCGCGGCACGCCTGCGGCTTCGAGCACCGAGACCAGCAGCGGGCCTTCCAGCGTGTGGGGCTTGCTGTCGTATTCGAGCGTGGGCTTGATGGTCACCGACGGCAGGCGCTGCAGCGCTGCTGCGTCGAACGCGAAGGCCTTGCTGAACTGGATGCTGTGCTTGCCCATCATCTGGTCGATGACGGGGTCGAGCGCGCCGCGGTTGGTCTTGCCGACGGCGCCGCTCACCGTCAGCAGAACGGGCTGCGCAATGCCGGCTTTGTTGCCGGGGGCCGCGATGGCATTGGCAGCCGGCAGCATCACCCCTGCCAGGCCGACGCTGGCGACAAAATCACGCTTGTTGATCACGATGCTTCTCTCCGATGGTGGGTTGTTGGTAATCGACCGCTGGTGCGGGGCCGTAGCGTGCGTTTGGCATGCGCTTGTGTCAAGCGGCAATTGGCCTGGCGGGATCGTATGATTTCTGCCTGCCGCACTGTTCGCGCGCGCATCTTACCGAGCAGGAACCCCGCCATGCCGACCACCCTTGCCCAGCCCTTGTTGCGCCTTGCCCTGGCGGCCCTGATTGCAGCCCTGGCCCCGCTGGCCAGTGCCGCCAGTTTCGACTGCGCCAGGGCCCGCTCGGCCATGGAGAAGCTGATCTGCTCGGACGCACAGCTCTCTGCGCTGGACGAGCAGCTCAACACTGCCTTCAAGGAGGCGATCACGCGCTCCAAGGCCCGGCCGCAGCTGGTGCAGTGGCAGCGCGAATGGCTCCAATCCTATGAGGTCACGCAGTGCAAAAACGCCCGCTGCCTGGGCCAGGAGTTCGCAGGCCGCATTGCCCTGCTGCAGAGCGTTGCGCCCGCCACCGCAGCAAGCGCCAGGTGGAATGGCACCTACACCCGCTACCACCAGGGCAAGCCCGACAAGGACAGCGCCAGCCTGGCCATCGTCGGCCTGCAGGACGGCAAGGTCTACCTGGCAGGCGATGCCGTCTGGTACGGCCCCAACGCCGCCAACGGGCAGGTGAACGTGGGCGAGATACGCGGCGTGGGCACCCTGGTCAACGGGCTGCTGGCATACGACGGCGACGGCTGCACGGCCACGCTGGCACTGCAGCGCGGCGGCCTGGCCGTGAAGGACGATGATGGCTGCGGCGGAATGAACGTGAGCTTTGTGGGCGGCTACCGGCGCAAGTAGCGCCCGCACCGGCCAGGGGGTCTACAGGCTTATTTCCACGTGGTCGAGCTTCCACCCGTCCTCGTTCACCAGGCGCACCTTTTGGCTCTCTGGCGATGTGGAAGTGCTGCCGCACACATCCGTCTGCCGGTAGGTGAGCTCGGCCACGGTGCCAGACACGCTCTGCCCAGCCAGCTCGATCTTTTTGCACCGCGCGAGCGCCTGGGACATGTCCAGATAGGCGCGGGCGACCTCGTCGCGCGTCTTGCCCATCGTCTTCATCATCGCGGGAATTTTTTGCTCCACATCGGCGCGCTTCCTGGCGGAATAGAAATGCGCTTCCTCCTCCAGGGTGGCAATGCCGCTGGCCGACTTCTGGTAGTAGCGCTCATAGAAAGCGTCGGGTGCTTCCTGCTTCTGGCAGCCTGCCAGCACGGTGAGCAGCAATGCCAATCCATATCCACGGCGCATGGGGATCCCTCTCCTGTCTTGTGATCGCGGCATTGTGCAGGCCGCTGGCACCGGATGGCGCATGCCACGGCGAAGCTGCGGGAATCTGTCGCCTGCAGCCGACATCGCGCACAAGGCCCGCGCCACGGTGGAACCGGATGTTGCCGCACAATCCCACAAACCACCCTTCGCAACCCCTGCCCCCCATGCCCGCCCAACTCCCCTGGCTGGAACCCCACGACCCCTTTCCCAGCCCGGCGAGCGCCTGGGGCCCCGATGACCCGGCGCCCGGCCTGCTGGCCGCCGGGGGCGCGCTGGATGTGAAGCACCTCCGGGCCGCCTATGGGCAGGGCACCTTTCCCTGGTTCAGCGAGGGCCAGCCCATCCTGTGGTGGGCGCCCGACCCGCGCATGGTGTTGCCGGTGGCCGAGTTCCGGCTGCACCGCTCGCTGCGCAAGACGCTGCAGAAGTTTGCCACCGCGGGCAGCCACTGCGAGGTGCGCGTGGACACGGCCTTTGGCCAGGTGATACGTGCCTGCTCGTCCACCCCGCGCGAGGGGCAGGCAGGCACCTGGATCGTGCCCGACATGGTGCACGCCTACGAGGCGCTGCACGCGGCGGGCTCAGCCCACAGCGTGGAGACCTGGGTCGATGGGCAACTGGTGGGCGGGCTGTACTGCGTGGCGCTCGGGCGCGCGGTGTTCGGTGAGTCGATGTTCGCGCACGCGACCGATGCCTCCAAGATCGCGCTGGCGGCGCTGGTGGCGATCTGCCGCGTGCAGGGCGTGGCGCTGATCGACTGCCAGCAGAACACGCGCCACCTGGCCTCGCTCGGGGCGCGCGAGATACCGCGCAGCGAGTTCCTGCGCCAGATCGCCGCAGCGCAAGACCTTGCGGGCGGCGCATGGCGTTTCGAGCCCGTATACTGGAACCAACTGCTGCCCCACCCCCCGTCCATGGCATGACGCAACTCAACGACCTGCCGCTGCAGACCCTGCAGTTCTATGCGACAGCGCCCTACCCGTGCAGCTACCTGCCGGACCGGCAGGCGCGCTCGCAGGTCGCCACGCCCAGCCACCTGATCCAGAGCGATGTGTATTCGGGCCTGGTGGCCACGGGCTTTCGGCGCAGCGGCATGTTCACCTACCGCCCCTATTGCGACGGCTGCCAGGCCTGCACGCCGCTGCGCGTGCGTGCGCAGGAGTTCCGGCCGGACCGCAGCCAGCGGCGCGCTGCCGTGCAGCATGGCCAGTTGCAGGCGCGCGTGCTGCGCCTGTGCTTCGTGCCCGAGCACTACCAGCTGTACCTGCGCTACCAGAACGGGCGCCACGCCGGCGGCGGCATGGACCAGGACAGCATCGACCAGTACACCCAGTTTTTGCTGCAAAGCCGCGTCAATTCGCGGCTGGTGGAGTTTCGCGAGGTGGATGCCGCCACCGGCGAGCCGGGCGCGCTGAAGATGGTGTCCATTCTCGATGTGCTCAACGACGGCCTGTCGGCCGTGTACACCTTCTACGAGCCCGAGGCGCGCGCCAGCTACGGCACCTACAACGTCGTCTGGCAGATCGAGCAGGCACGCGCCATGGGCCTGCCCTATGTGTACCTGGGCTACTGGATCGCCGCGAGCCCGAAGATGAACTACAAGGCGCGCTTTGTGCCGCACGAGATTCGGCAGGACAATGTGTGGCTGCGCGTGGACCGCAGTCCCGCAGGCGGCACCCCGGACGGGGCCGCCCAGGGCACCTGATGGTGCCATTGCATTTCACAAGGTAAGATGCAGCGATCAGAGGATGTTGTGGATATCCCTTACTCCACAGCATTCCCGCATTCCTGCAGCCCATGAAAAAAATCGACCCTGGTATCCCGATCAAGCCCAGCGTCCAGGTACTGGAGCGCATGTTCACGCTGATCGACGTGCTCGCCTCGCGCGAGGACGCCATCTCGCTCAAGGAAATCAGCGAGAAGACGGGGCTGCACCCGTCCACCACGCACCGCATCCTCAACGACCTGACCATCGGCCGCTTCGTGGACCGGCCCGAGTCGGGCAGCTACCGGCTGGGCATGCGCCTGCTGGAGCTCGGCAACCTGGTCAAGGCGCGCCTGAGCGTGCGCGATGCGGCGCTGGCCCCCATGCGCAACCTGCACAAACTGATCCAGCAGCCGGTGAATCTGAGCATGCGCCAGGGCGACGAGATCGTGTATGTGGAGCGCGCCTACAGCGAGCGCTCGGGCATGCAGGTGGTGCGCGCCATCGGTGGCCGTGCGCCGCTGCACCTGACCTCCACCGGCAAGCTCTTCCTGGCGCTGGACGACCCGCAGCGCGTGCGCGCCTATGCCACCCGCACCGGGCTGGCCGGCCACACGCGCAACAGCATCACCCAGTTGCCCGTGCTCGAGCGCGAACTGGCCAAGGCGCGCCAGTACGGCATTGCCCGCGACAACGAGGAGCTGGAGCTGGGCGTGCGCTGCATGGCCGCTGGCGTATACGACGACCAGGCCAAGCTGGTGGCGGGCCTGTCCATCTCGGCCCCGGCCGACCGGCTGGACGAGGGCTGGATGGCCAAGCTGCAGGCCACGGCGCAGGAAATCTCGCTGGCGCTGGGCTATGTGCCCGCCAAGGTGCCCACATCGTCCCTGTCCTCGCCTCTGCACAGCGGCGAGATCCTGCACACGCCGGTCGAGTGACCCAGGCCGCACGCCTGCGGCCCGCCCAAAAACAAAACCCCGGGGCTCGCGCCACCGGGGTTTTGTTTTGGGGGGTGATGGACTGCCTGCCCACCGGGCCGGCAGCGCAACTTCAGCCGTTGGTGTTGCCGTGCACCACCGTCTTCACGGGGCTGATGGCGGCGGGCATGGATTCGACCCAGTGGCGCACGCGCTCGGCGTCGCCCAGGCGGCTGAACTTGCCGGCCGAGTCGAGGAACACCATGATGATCTTGCGGCCAGCGAACTGGGCCTGCATCACCAGGCAGCGCCCGGCTTCGGAGATGTAGCCGGTCTTTTGCAGGCCGATGTCCCAGGTGGGGTTCTTCACCAGGCCGTTGGTGTTGTTGTACTGCAGGGTGCGCGCGCCCAGGGCCAGCTCGTAGCCGGGCGAGGTGGACAGCTCGCGCATGACCGGGTCGCCATGGGCCACGTTGACCAGCGTGGCCAGGTCGCGCGCGCTGCTCTGGTTGCGGCTGGACAGGCCCGTGGGCTCGACGTACTTGGTGTCGGTCATGCCCAAGAGGCGCGCCTTGGCGTTCATCTGCGCCACGAACACGTCCAGACCGCCGGGGAAGGTGCGGCCCAGGGCGTGGGCAGCGCGGTTTTCGCTCGACATCAGGGCCAGGTGCAGCATTTCGCCGCGGGTCAGCGTGGAGCCCACCGTCAGGCGCGAACGGCTGCCTTTTTCGGTGTCCACATCGTCCTGGGTGATGGTCAGCGGCTCATCCATGGGCAGCTTGGCCTGGGAGATGATGAGGCCGGTCATGAGCTTGGTGAGCGATGCGATCGGCAGAACGGCGTGGTCGTTCTTGCTGAGCAGCACTTCATGGGTGTCCTGGTCGATCACCAGGGCGACGCTGGACTTGAGGTCCAGCGGGTCATTGACTTCGTGCAGGCCGGCCAGTTGGCCAAACGACTGCCTGGCGGGCACGAACGCCACACGGGTGGCTGCCCTGGAGGTCTTGGCGGTGACACGCACCGGCTTGTTGGCAACGGCGGCCTTGCGCGGGCCGGCGGACTTCTTGGCGGTGGCCGATGCCACCTGCTTCTTGGCGGGCGCCTTCTTGCGCTCGTTGGCATGTGCCATGGGCGAAGCGAGCGCCGCACTCACAACAACAAAGCCCAGAAGCTGGAAAAAACGGTTCATTGCGGTGCTGCGGCCATGGTGCATCAAAGTGCTCCAAAGGGTAAGAAGTGTGGGCCAGTGTACAGAATCAAAAAAAGTCGCGCAAGATCAATACCTTGCGCGACTTTCCAAGAAAGTGAATGAATTATAAATTCAACACTTATCCCTGTGCGGCCACCCTGTCAGCTTTACTTTGTAACTTGTTCAGTGCGCTCAGGTACGCCTTGGCCGATGCGACCACGATATCGGGGTCAGCGCCCACTCCGTTGACCACCCGGCCGCTGTTCTGCAGGCGCACGGTGACCTCACCCTGGCTCTCGGTGGAGCCGCTGATGGCGTTGACGGAATACAACACCATCTCGGCGCCACTCTTGACGTGGGACTCGATGGCCTTGAGCGACGCGTCCACCGGGCCATTGCCTTCGGACTCGCCGCGCACTTCGTGGCCGTCCACCGTGAAGACGATGCGTGCACGGGGGTGCTCGCCGGTCTCGCTCTGCTGGAACAGCGAGACAAAGCCGTACTGCTCCTTCTCGGCCGTCACGCTTTCGTCGCTGACCAGGGCCAGGATGTCTTCGTCGAAGATCTCGCTCTTGCGGTCGGCCAGCTCCTTGAAGCGGGTGAAGGCGCTGTTGACCTCGGTCTCGCTCTCCAGGCTCACGCCCAGCTCCTGCAGGCGCTGCTTGAAGGCGTTGCGGCCGCTGAGCTTGCCCAGCACGATCTTGTTGGCGCTCCAGCCCACGTCTTCGGCGCGCATGATCTCGTAGGTGTCGCGCGCCTTGAGCACGCCGTCCTGGTGGATGCCGCTGGCGTGGGCGAAGGCGTTGGCACCGACCACGGCCTTGTTGGGCTGCACCACGAAGCCGGTGGTCTGGCTGACCATGCGGCTGGCGGCAACGATGTGCTTGGCGTCGATGTTCAGGTCCAGGTCGAAGTAGTCGCGGCGCGTCTTGATGGCCATGACGACTTCTTCGAGCGAGCAGTTGCCGGCGCGCTCGCCCAGGCCGTTGATGGTGCATTCGACCTGGCGGGCGCCGCCGATCTTCACGCCGGCCAGCGAGTTGGCCACGGCCATCCCGAGGTCGTTGTGGCAGTGCACGGACCAGATGGCCTTGTCGCTGTTGGGGATGCGTTCGCGCAGCGTCTTGATGAAGTTGCCGTACAGCTCGGGGATGGCATAGCCCACGGTGTCGGGCACGTTGATGGTGGTGGCGCCTTCGGCAATCACCGCTTCGAGCACGCGGCACAGGAAGTCCGGGTCGCTGCGGTAGCCGTCTTCGGGGCTGAACTCGATGTCGGCCACCAGGTTGCGCGCAAAGCGCACGGACTGGCGCGCCTGCTCGAGCACCTGCTCGGGTGTCATGCGCAGCTTCTTTTCCATGTGCAGCGCCGAGGTGGCGATGAAGGTGTGGATGCGCGCGCTGTTGGCGCCCTTGAGCGCTTCGGCAGCCCGCGAGATGTCGCGGTCGTTGGCGCGCGAGAGCGAGCAGATGGTCGAGTCCTTGATGGCGTTGGCAATCGCCTGCACCGCCTCGAAGTCGCCGTTGGAGCTGGCTGCAAAACCCGCTTCGATCACGTCCACCTTCAGGCGTTCGAGCTGGCGGGCGATGCGCAGCTTCTCGTCCTTGGTCATGGAGGCGCCGGGCGATTGCTCGCCGTCGCGCAAGGTGGTGTCGAAAATGATGAGTTTGTCGGCCATGGGGTTCTCCTGGTATTGATGGTGGGGTGGTCCGCAACGCTGAATTCTGGCGCCCAAAGCAAAAGGCCCGTTGCGGGTGCATACGGGCCTTTGTGGAAAACGTGTGCGCGTGCGCCTACCGTCTCCGCCCGTGGGGAGCTAGCAGTAGGATTGCAATGGCCAACGTGTTCATGCAGTGCAATGTAGCACAACTGCGGTCAATGCGGCGCCCTGCCGTCATTTGTGCAGGCCGCGCTCGTCAGGCTCGTCGGTGGAGGTGCTGATCACGCTGCTGTGCTGCCCCTTGGCCTTGCGCCAGGCATACACGCCGTAGCCGCTCAGGCCATACAGCACGAACACGCTGAACAGCATGATGGGCGGCGAGATGTTGATGACGGCAATGCCCAGCGCGATCAGCACGATCACGGCGAAGGGCACGCTCTTTTTCATCTGGATGTCCTTGAAGCTATAGAACGGCACGTTGGTCACCATGGTGAGGCCGGCATACAGGGTGAAGGCGAACATGATCCAGGTGACCTGGTTCCAGGTGAGCCAGGTGTCCATGCCGCGTTGCACGCCGAGCTCGGTCATGAGCCAGATGAAGCCGGCCACCAGTGCCGCCGCAGCGGGCGAAGGCAGGCCCTGGAAGTAGCGCTTGTCCACCACGCCCGTGTTCACGTTGAAGCGTGCCAGGCGCAGCGCGGCGCAGGCACAGTAGACGAAGGCGGCGATCCAGCCCCAGCGGCCCAGGCCCTTGAGCGACCATTCGTAGGCGATGAGCGCGGGGGCCGCACCGAAGGACACCATGTCCGACAGCGAATCCATCTGCTCGCCGAAAGCGCTTTGCGTGTTGGTCATGCGCGCCACGCGGCCGTCCAGGCTGTCGAGCACCATGGCGCAGAACACGCCCACGGCCGCCAGGTCAAAGCGCCCGTTCATCGCCATCACGATGGAATAGAAGCCCCCGAACAACGCTGCCAGCGTGAACAGGTTGGGCAGGATGTAGATGCCCTTGCGCCGCTTGCGCACCATCACCCCCGAACCGTCGGCGGAATCCTTGCCGTCATGCATCGAACAAATCTCCATCGCCGGACCGGCCGGCGTGAACAGCTACCCAATTTATAGTCATCGGCACCCGCGCCGCAGGGCGCATGGCACCCCCTCCGAGAGAACCGAAGGCGCAGTGTAGCTGCACCGGCAGGCACCCGGGCCCTGGGCCTGTTAACAATTCATTACGCGCAGCCGCGCGCTGGCCCATGCGCGACATCCAGAGCCCGAGCGGCAACGAAAAAGGCCACCGAAGTGGCCTTTGAGGATCTGCGCACGGGGCGCAGGAACCGCGAGATCAGTTGCGGGTCTGGTCGACCAGCTTGTTCTTGGCGATCCAGGGCATCATGGCGCGCAGCTTGCCACCCACCACTTCGATGCTGTGGTCGGCGGTGTTGCGGCGGCGGGCCGTCATGCTCGGGTAGTTCAGGCGGCCTTCCTGGATGAACATCTTGGCGTACTCGCCGCTCTGGATGCGCTTCAAGGCATTGCGCATGGCCACGCGCGACTGCTCGTTGATGACTTCGGGGCCGGTCACGTACTCGCCGTACTCGGCGTTGTTCGAGATCGAGTAGTTCATGTTGGCGATGCCGCCTTCGTAGATCAGGTCCACGATGAGCTTGAGCTCGTGCAGGCATTCGAAGTAGGCCATTTCAGGGGCGTAGCCGGCTTCGACCAGGGTTTCGTAACCCATCTTGATCAGCTCGACGGCACCGCCGCACAGCACGGCCTGTTCGCCGAACAGGTCGGTCTCGGTTTCTTCCTTGAAGTTGGTCTCGATGATGCCGGCCTTGCCGCCACCATTGGCCATGGCGTACGACAGGGCCAGGTCACGGGCCTTGCCGGACTTGTCCTGGTGCACGGCCACCAGGTGGGGCACGCCGCCGCCCTGGGTGTAGGTGTTGCGCACGGTGTGGCCAGGGGCCTTGGGGGCGACCATCCACACATCGAGGTCGGCGCGGGGCACGACCTGGTTGTAGTGCACGTTGAAGCCGTGGGCGAAAGCCAGCGAAGCGCCTTGCTTGATGTTCGGGGCCACGTTGTTGGTGTAGACCTCGCCGATCTGCTCGTCGGGCAGCAGGATCATGACCACGTCGGCGGCCTTGACGGCGTCGTTGACTTCCATCACGTTCAGGCCGGCCTTGCCGACCTTGTCCCACGAGGCGCCGCCCTTGCGCAGGCCGACCACGACCTTCACGCCGCTGTCGTTCAGGTTCTGTGCGTGGGCGTGGCCCTGCGAGCCGTAGCCGATGATGGCAACGGTCTTGCCCTTGATCAGGCTCAGGTCACAGTCTTTGTCGTAGAAAACTTTCATGGGTCGCTCCGGTTGAAATGCGTTGTTTGGGTTGAAAAATAAACAGTCGATTGTCTTACACGCGCAATATGCGCTCGCCTCGGCCAATACCGCTGGCGCCGGTTCGCACGGTTTCCAGGATGGCGGTGCGGTCGATGGCCTGCAGGAAGGCGTCGTTCTTGGACTGGTCGCCGGTGAGCTCGATGGTGTAGCTCTTCTCGGTCACGTCGATGATGCGGCCGCGGAAGATGTCGGCCATGCGCTTCATCTCCTCGCGCTCCTTGCCCACGGCGCGCACCTTCACCATCATGAGCTCGCGCTCGGTGTAGGCACCTTCGGTGAGGTCGACCACCTTGACCACTTCGATGAGACGGTTCAGGTGCTTGGTGATCTGCTCGATCACGTCGTCGGAGCCCGTGGTCTGGATCGTCATGCGCGAGAGCGATGGATCCTCGGTGGGCGCCACGGTGAGCGATTCGATGTTGTAGCCACGGGCAGAGAACAGGCCCACGACGCGCGACAGCGCGCCGGGTTCGTTCTCCAGCAAAACGGCAATGATGTGTTTCATGGTGAAGACATTCCTCTTTTCGCTGCCCTCCCCTGCGCACGGTAATGCGCAGACTCGGCAGGCAATAGATTCGTCGAAGTGAAGCTATCAGGTTGATAGCAGGAGATTGGCCTGCAGCAGCGACAGGGTCGTTATTGCTGCAGGCCGCAGCGGGAGCCGAAGGCCTGTGTTTACAGGTCCTCGGAGCCCAGCAGCATTTCGGTGATGCCCTTGCCGGCCTGCACCATAGGGAACACGTTCTCGGTGGGGTCGGTACGGAAGTCCATGAACACCGTGCGGTCCTTGAGCTTGCGTGCTTCGCGCAGCGCGGGCTCCACGTCCTTGGGGTGCTCGATGAGCATGCCCACGTGGCCGTAGGCCTCGGCCAGCTTCACGAAGTTGGGCAGCGCATCCATGTAGCTGTGGCTGTAGCGGCCGGAGTACTCGATTTCCTGCCACTGGCGCACCATGCCCAGGTAGCGGTTGTTCAGCGAGCAGATCTTGATCGGCGTGTTGTACTGCAGGCAGGTCGACAGTTCCTGGATGTTCATCTGCACCGAGCCTTCGCCGGTGATGCAGAACACCTCGGCCTGCGGCTTGGCCAGCTTGATGCCCATGGCGTAGGGGATGCCCACGCCCATGGTGCCCAGGCCGCCGGAGTTGATCCAGCGGCGTGGTTCATCAAAGCGGTAGTACTGGGCGGCCCACATCTGGTGCTGGCCCACGTCGGACGTGATGTAGGTGTCGACGTCCTTGGTCATGTTCCACAGCGTTTCCACCACGTACTGGGGCTTGATGACGTCGGGACTGCCCATGCTGTACTTCAGGCAGTCGCGCTTGCGCCAGCCTTCGATGGTGTCCCACCAGGCGGCCAGGGCGCCGGCATCGGGGCGGGTGCTGCTCTCGCGGACCATGGAGATCAGCTCGGTGAGCACGTCCTTCACGTCGCCGACGATCGGGATGTCGACCTTCACGCGCTTGGAGATGCTCGACGGGTCGATGTCCACGTGGATGATCTTGCGGTCGTTCTGCGCGAAGTGCTTGGGGTTGCCGATCACGCGGTCGTCGAAGCGCGCGCCCACGGCCAGCAGCACGTCGCAGTTCTGCATGGCGTTGTTGGCTTCGATGGTGCCGTGCATGCCCAGCATGCCCAGGAACTTGCGGTCCGACGCGGGGTAGGCACCGAGGCCCATCAGCGTGTTGGTGACCGGGTAGCCCAGCATGTCCACCAGCGTGCGCAGCTCGTTGGTGGCATTGCCCAGCAGCACGCCGCCGCCGGTGTAGATGTAGGGGCGCTTGGCGGCCAGCAGCAGTTGCAGCGCCTTGCGGATCTGGCCACTGTGGCCCTTGCGCACGGGGTTGTACGAGCGCATCTCGACGCTCTGGGGGTAGCCGGTGTAGGCCGCCTTCTTGAAGGACACGTCCTTCGGGATATCGACCACCACGGGGCCGGGGCGGCCGGTGCGGGCGATGTGGAAGGCCTTCTTGAGCGTGACGGCCAGGTCGCGCGGGTCCTTGACCAGGAAGTTGTGCTTGACGATGGGGCGCGTGATGCCGACGGTGTCGCATTCCTGGAAGGCGTCGAGCCCGATGGCGGGCGTGGGCACCTGTCCGGAGATGATCACCATGGGGATCGAATCCATGTACGCCGTGGCGATGCCGGTGACCGCGTTGGTCAGGCCGGGGCCCGAGGTGACCAGGGCGACGCCGACTTCACCGGTGGCGCGGGCGTAGCCATCGGCAGCATGCACGGCCGCCTGCTCGTGGCGCACCAGCACGTGCTGGATGGTTTCCTGCTTGTACAGCGCGTCGTAGATGTACAGGACCGCGCCGCCGGGGTAGCCCCAGATGTACTGGACGTTCTCGGCCTGGAGGGACTTGACCAGGATCTCGGAACCCATGAGGTCCACGGAGCCGGAAGCGGAAGAAGATGGGGGATTGCCCTGCGCTGCAGCGGCCGCCGAAGTGATTTCGGCCTTGGAGATTTCCATGATGATCAACCTTTGTGAATTTCTCTGACGAAAAACCTTGGGTGCTCCTTGCATGGACTCTTGTGAAGCCAGCTTGGAACTTGAGGCCAAGGACATGGGCGTGGATGATTGCCGCGCCGGACCGTGACCCGTTTGCCTTTTGAATTGCAGCGCCAATTATCGCACTGCAACACGCGCAAATGCGCCCCATGGCTAAAAAAACACCGTGGGATGCGATAATCGGCGGCTGGGCTCCCCTGCGAGGGGGTCCTGCATCTGTTGTTGGGGCGCCGCACTGGCGTGCACTTTCAACATCCCATTCCCGGGCTGACCCCTCTTGGCAACCGAACAAGAACTCTCCGATTTCCTCAAAAGTGTAGAAAAGCGCGCGTTCAAGCGCTCGGTCTACCATGTCCGCAATGAGGAAGCGGCCCTGGACATCGTGCAGGACAGCATGCTCAAGCTGGCCGAACACTATGGGGACAAGCCGGCGGCCGAGCTGCCCATGCTGTTCCAGCGCATCCTCTCCAACAGCACTCTGGACTGGTTTCGGCGCCAGAAGACGCGCAATGCACTGTTTTCGAGCATGAGCGACTTCGAAGGGCCCGGAGAAGATGGCATGGATTTTGATCTGTTGGAGGCGTACTCCGGCCCGGACGACGGGGACAAGGCCGAAAGTGCCGAAGACCTGACCCGAAGGGCACAGACCTTTCACCAGATAGAGGCCGAGATAGAAGAATTGCCAGCACGTCAACGGGAAGCCTTCCTCATGCGTTACTGGGAAGAAATGGATGTATCAGAAACGGCAGCCGCCATGGGTTGTTCGGAAGGCAGTGTGAAAACGCACTGTTTTCGTGCCATACAAACCCTCAGCAAGGCACTGAAAGCCAAAGGAATAGAACTGTGAACACCACCCCCAACACCTCCCAGGAAGCTGCAGCAGAACGTTTTGCCCGCCGCGTATCGGCACGGCTGACGGATGGCTCGCAGGATCTGCCCTATGACATCTCCGAGCGCCTGCGCGCCTCGCGCATGCAGGCACTGGCCCGGCGCAAGGTGCTGGCCCCCGTGCGCGCACCGGCCAGGGCGGCCGCCCCGGTGGTGCTGGCCGGTGGCGCCACGGCCACCCTCGGCGGCGGTGGCGGCAGCGAAGGCAGCAACTGGTGGAATGCGCTGGTGTCGGCCGTTCCGCTGATCGCACTGGTGGTGGGCCTGTTCTTCATCAGCACGGTGCAGGACGAGTCTGGTGCCAACGAGATCGCCGAGGTGGATGCTGCCCTGCTGACCGATGAGTTGCCTCCAGAAGCCTACTCCGACCCGGGATTTGTCCAGTTCCTCAAGACGGCAGCGCAAAATCATTGATTTGGCCCACTGCCCGATGCATGCATAAAGGACTTCCCGACGCCCCCCCACCACTGCCAGCCATCGTGCTGGCTTTGGCGCTTCTGGGCGCGCTGGCCGTTTTCGCCGTGACGGTCGTCGTGCAACAGGTGGGCATGGCGCCTGCCACCTTGCTGCCTTCCGCCGCCACGCGCCCCACCCCTGTGGCGGCGACAGCCCTGCGCCCCGCCGGCGGCGCCACCGCCCTGCCCTCCGAAGGCCTGGCCGAAGTGGCCGCCGGCCCGGGCTGGGAAACACTGAACACGCGGCAAAAACTCGCGCTCTACCCCCTGGCCGAACGCTGGGCGCTGATCAGCGAGCTGCAAAAGCGCCGCTGGCTGGCGCTGGCGGTGAACTTTCCGGAGCTGCCCGAAGAAGAGCAGGCCAAATTGCACAGCCGCATGACCGAATGGGCCAGCCTGAGCGCACAGCAGCGCAGCCAGGCCCGCCTGAACTACGCCAGCACCAACCGCCTGGCCCGGGACAACAAGCTCGCGCAGTGGGAGGCCTACCAGGCCCTGACCGCCGAAGAGCGCAGCATGCTGGCCGCCAAGGCCCCGCCCAAGCCCCAGGGCGCGGCAACGGCGCTGCGCCCGGTATCCCCACGCAAACTGGTGCAGGTGCCGGCCGCTACGCGGGCCAACCCCCTGCGCCCCAACGCCCCCAAGATTCCGCCGGTGACCAACCACGGCCCGCGCCTGGCCATGCCGGTGCCACCTGCAGCGCCCGCCCTCTCGGAGACCCCGGCCTCCAGCCCGGCAACCCCGGTGGTCGTGGAAACGGCGCCCGTGGCCGTGCCCATTGCCGTACCGGCCCCACTGCCCCCACTGGGACCTGCGGGCTCCGACCCCGCAGCCCCTGCCGCACCGCCCAGCGCCGACAATTCCGGCCTGTACCCCAACAACTGACGGCGCCCGCCGCGCCGATCCCGCAGCCCGGAATGCCCGCATCTCCCACCCCCAGCAGCACGCCGCAGGCAGACATGGCGGCCCAGGCCAGCGCTGCCGCCGCCACCCCCAGCCTCATGCGCCGCATGGCCTGCTGGCTGTACGAAGGCATGCTGATGTTCGGCGTGGTGTTCATCGCCGGCTACCTGTTCGGCACCTTGAGCCAGACACGCAACGCCATGGACAACCGCCATGCGCTGCAGGCCTTTCTGTTCGTGGTGTTCGGCATCTACTTCACCTGGTTCTGGGCCAAGGGCCAGACTCTGGCCATGAAGACCTGGAACATCCGCGTGGTGGACCGCGCCGGCCACCCCATCAGCCAGCCACGCGCCCTGCTGCGCTACGTGCTCAGCTGGCTGTGGTTCTTGCCGCCGCTGGCCGCCGTGTCGCCCTTTGCGCTCTCGGGCGCCGAGACCACGGTGCTGGTCATCGGCTGGGTGGCCGTGTGGGCCATTCTGGCGCGCTTCCATCCACAGCGGCAGTTCTGGCACGATGCCCTGGCTGGCACGCGGCTGGTGCATTTCGAGCACCGCAAGAAGTAGGCACCTTCGGTGCGGGCTTCTTTGAGCAGGTTCTTAAGCCCACCGTCACAACACTGCGCGAGAATCCCGGTTTTTCCTTATGTCCACACCCCAGCCCACTGCCCCCGCCAATCCCCAGAAAGCCCGCACCGGGCTGAACCGCATCTGGCACGCAGCCGGCTATTCCCTGGAAGGCCTGCGCGCCGGCTGGGGCGAAAAGGCCTTCCGCCAGGAAGCCATCGCCGCCATCGTGCTGCTGCCCGTCTCGCTGTGGCTGGGCCGCAGTTGGGTGGAAGTGGCCCTGCTGGCCGGCTCGGTGGTGATCGTGATGATCGTCGAGCTGCTCAACACCGGCATCGAGACCGCCATCGACCGCATCGGGCCGGAATGGCACGACCTGTCCAAGCGCGCCAAGGACATGGGCAGCGCCGCGGTGCTGCTGGCCCTGCTGCTGTGCGTGGGCATCTGGGCGGGGGCCATCTTCCAGAGGATCACCCATGGCTGACGAACCGGCTTTTTCCATCTGCGTCTACTGCGGCTCACGCCCCGGCGAAGACGCCGCCTACACCCAGGCCGCCAAGGCCGTGGGCGAATGGATCGGCGCGCACGGCGGCCAACTGGTCTACGGCGGCGGGCGCAGCGGCCTCATGGGCACGGTGGCCGAGTCCACACGCCGGGCCGGCGGCCGCGTGGTCGGCATCATCCCCCAGGCCCTGGTGGACAAGGAACTGGCCAACCGGGCGTGCGACGAACTGCACATCGTGCAGACCATGCACGAGCGCAAGGCCATGATGGCCGAGCGCAGCGACGCCTTCATCGCCCTGCCCGGCGGCATCGGCACCTTCGAGGAACTGTTCGAGGTCTGGACCTGGCGCCAGCTGGGCTACCACGACAAGCCCCTGGGCCTGCTCAACGTGGCCGGCTACTACGACGGCCTGCTGGCCTTTTTGAACCACAGCGTGGCCAGCGGCTTCATGGGAGAGTGGCAGATGGGGCTGCTGCATGCCGGCAGCGACACCCCAGCCCTGCTGCAGACGCTGGTGGAGCAGGCCGGCAACAATGCGCGCCAGATTCCGCTGCGCTCGGTGATCTAGGCCAAAGGCCCGCCAAAACTGGCGCGATGCAACGCCAGTGCCACCGTGGAACTGGCTTTGCCAGGCCACTGGTGGCGTCCCCCTCAGGGGGATGGCGCGAAGCGACTCAGGGGGAGCCTATACAGCAGCGTCGTCCAGATCGCCGGTGCGGATGCGCACCGTGCGCTCCACAGCGGTCACGAAGATCTTGCCGTCACCGATCTTGCCGGTGCGCGCCACGTTGACGATGGCATCCACGCAGCGGTCCACGTCCTCGCTCTTGACGACGACCTCGACCTTCACCTTGGGCAGGAAGTCCACCACGTACTCGGCGCCACGGTACAGCTCGGTGTGGCCCTTCTGGCGGCCGAAGCCCTTGACTTCGGTGACGGTCAGGCCCGTCACGCCGCATTCGGCCAGGGCTTCGCGGACTTCTTCGAGCTTGAAGGGCTTGATGACGGCGGTGATCATTTTCATGGCGGGTCTCCTGGAGATGAAAAAAAGGGAACGGGCTGCTCGTGGCCTCAACTCAGGCCGTCAGTACGGCATCAAGCGCGAAAGCTATTGGTGATAGGGTAACGCCAATCCTTGCCGAAGCTGCGGCGCGTGACGCGAATCCCTACGGGCGCCTGCTGGCGCTTGTATTCGTTGATCTTGATGAGCCGCGTCACGCGCTCCACGTCGGCGCGCGCAAAGCCCGCGGCGATGATGGATTCGATGGGCTCGTCGTTCTCCATGTAGCGCGAGACGATGGCGTCCAGCACGTCGTAGGGCGGCAGGCTGTCCTGGTCCTTCTGGTCGGGGCGCAGCTCGGCACTCGGCGGGCGGGTGATGATGCGCTCGGGGATCGGGCTGGCGCCCGTGCCGTAGGGGTCGTGGGCATTGCGCCAGCGGCACAGCGCGAACACGGTGGTCTTGGCCACGTCCTTGATCACGGCGAAACCGCCGGCCATGTCGCCATAGAGCGTGCAGTAGCCGGTGGACATTTCGCTCTTGTTGCCCGTGGTCAGCACGATGGAGCCGAACTTGTTGGACAGGGCCATGAGCAGCGTGCCGCGGATGCGCGCCTGCAGGTTCTCCTCGGTCGTGTCCTCAACCAGGCCCGCAAAGTCGCTGGCCAGCGCCGCCTTGAAGGCCTCGAACTGGGGTTGGATGGAAATCTCGTCATAGCGCACGCCCATGCGGGTGGCCATGTCGCGCGCGTCGATCCAGCTGATGTCGGCCGTGTACGGCGAGGGCATCATCACCGCACGCACCTTGTCTGCGCCCAGCGCATCCACGGCGATCGCCAGCACCAAGGCCGAGTCGATGCCGCCCGACAGGCCCAGCAGCACGCTGGGGAAGCGGTTCTTGCCCACATAGTCGCGCACGCCCATCACCAGGGCGTCCCACAGGTCGGCCTCGGCACTGCGCAGCGGGGCGATGTCGCCTTGGAATGCTGGCGGCGTGGTGCCGTTGCCAGCCTCTACCTGCACAGTGAACAGCGCTTCCTCGAAACCAGGCGCCCGTGCCGCCACGGTGCCATCGGCCCCCAAGGCGAAGGAGCGGCCCTCGAACACCACCTCGTCCTGCCCGCCCACCAAATGGGCGTAGACCAGGGGCAGCCCCGTCTCGCGCACGCGCTCGCGCATGGTGTCCTCGCGTTCGGCGCTCTTGCCCAGGTGAAAGGGCGAGGCATTGATCACCGCCAGCAGCTGTGCACCGGCGGCAGCCGCATCGCGCGCGGGCGCGGCGAACCAGGCGTCCTCGCAGACCAGCAGGCCCACGCGCAACCCGCCCACCTCGAACACGCAGGGCGATTGCCCGGCCACGAAGTAGCGGCGCTCGTCGAACACCTGGTAGTTGGGCAGCTCGCGCTTGGCATAGGTCTGCTCCACCACGCCATCGCGCAGAACGCTGGCGGCGTTGAAACAGGCGCTGAAGGCCGGGGCATCGGCACGCACCGCCTGCGGATGCCCGAGCACGATGGCCAGGCCTTTCAACCCCGCAGTCTCACGGGCCACGGTTTTCACGGCATCATCGCAGGCGGCGATGAAGGCCGGGCGCAGGAACAGGTCCTCCGCCGCGTAACCGCAGATCGCCAATTCGGGCGTGAGCAGCAACTGCGCACCCTGGGCATGGGCGTCCCGCGCCGCGGCAATGATCTTTTGCGCATTGCCGGGCATGTCGCCCACCACGAAATTGAGCTGCGCTGTGCAAATGGAGAGCGTCATGGAACTGGAGAAGGCCCCTGGGGCCAGGTTGAAGACAACCGCCAATGCAGGCCCGCAACCCGCCGCAGACCGCCATCCGGCAGTGCAATGCAGGCCGCTGGGCACACATGGCTGAGCAATTGCACATTATCGCCCGCGTGCTCGCCTCTCCGCAGGAGGTGGACGCCAATGCCTGGAACGGCCTGCTGGCTTTGCAGAGCCACCCCACGCCCTTTCTGCGCCACGAGTACCTCACGGCCCTGCACGAGAGCGGCAGCGCCACACCGAAAAGGGGCTGGACGCCGCGCTTCATGACGCTGTGGGACGGCGACACGCTGCTGGCCGCCTGCCCGCTGTACCTCAAGAGCCACTCGTATGGCGAGTACGTCTTCGACTGGGCCTGGGCCAGCGCCTACGAACAGCATGGCGTGCCCTACTACCCCAAGGCCACCATCGCCGTGCCCTTCACCCCCGTGCCCGGCACCCGCCTGATGGCGCGCGACGAAGAGAGCCGCGCCCTGCTCGTGCAGGCCGTCTGCCAGTGGTGCGAGAGCCAGGGCGTGTCGTCGGTGCATGTGCTGTTCGCCAGCAATGACGACATCAGGACAAGCGCCGGCGAAGGCCTGATGCTGCGCCATACGGTCCAATTCCACTGGAAGAATGAATCGCCGACGGTACCCGCGTCGCCCGCATCCCCGGATGGCAACAACACACCGCCGGCCCGCTACGCCAGCTTCGACGACTTCCTCGCCAGCCTGGCCCAGGACAAGCGCAAGAAGATCCGCCAGGAGCGCAGACGCGTGGCCGAGGCGGGCGTCACCTTCCGCTGGTCGCGTGGCGCCGACATCAGCCCCGACGATTGGGACTTCTTCTACCGCTGCTACGAGCGCACCTACCTGGAGCACGGCAACCCGCCCTACCTCACGCGCGACTTCTTCGCGCGCATGGCGCAGACCATGCCCGAGGCCTGGCTGCTGTTCATCGCCGAGAAGGACGGCCACCCCATCGCCAGCAGCCTGATCGCGCTGGGGAACGAGGGCAATGGTGACGGCACGGACGGGCTCGTCGCCTATGGCCGTTACTGGGGCGCGCTGGAGCGCGTGGACTGCCTGCACTTCGAGGCCTGCTACTACCAGCCGCTGCAGTGGTGCATTGAACACGGCGCGCAGCGCTTCGAGGGCGGCGCCCAGGGCGAGCACAAGATGGCACGCGCACTGCTGCCGGTGCAGGCCACCAGCGCCCACTGGCTGGCGCACCCGGCCTTCGCCGAGGCGGTGGAGCGTTTTCTGGAGCGTGAAGGCCAGGGGGTGGAAGGCTATCTGGAGGAACTGCAGGGGCGCAGTCCGTTCAGGCAGGGATAGCCATTCACCATCGAATTCAATCCTCGCCGAAAGCGGCAGACTGCCCTCGCACAAAATCCACAAACGCCCGCAGCGGCGCTGGCAGGTACCGCCGCCCGGAGTAGTAGAGAAACGGCCCTGAAAAAGGCTGGGCCCAGCCCTCCAGCACCGGCACCAGCGCCCCGCTATCGAGATGGGGCTGCAACCAGTCTTCGAACATGTGGATGATGCCGCAGCCCGCGAGCGCCACCTCCACCGCCAGGTCCACGCCACCCGAGATGCGCACGATCAAGGGGCCGAACGGATCTACGACGACCACCTCGCCATCGCACTCGAACTCCCAGGTGGGCATGGCGCCGCTGGCAAAACGGCCGCGCAGGCAGGCGTGCTGCATCAGGTCGCGCGGGTGTTCGGGCCGGCCACGTGCGGCCAGGTAGGCGGGTGCAGCGGCCGTGGCCATGCGCTGCCAGCGCGGGCCGATGGGGATGGCGATCATGTCCTGCTCCAGCCGCTCGTCGTAGCGGATGCCGGCGTCGCAGCCTTCGGCAAGGATGTCGACGAAGCCCTCTTCCACCACCACGTCCAGGCGGATGTCGGGGTAGGCCGCGAGGAACGGTGGCACGATGGCCGGCAGCACCAGGCGTGCCGCGCTGGCGGGCACGTTGAGGCGCAGGGTGCCGGCGGGCCGGTCGCGAAAGCCGTTGACCACGTCGAGCGCTGCCTCCACCTCGCCCAGCGCCGGGCCCAGGCGTTCGAGCAGGCGCGCCCCGGCCTCGGTGGGCGCCACGCTGCGCGTCGTGCGGTGCAGCAGGCGCACGCCCAGCCGTGCTTCGAGCCGGCGCACGGCCTCGCTCAGGCTCGACGCGCTGACACCGCCCAAGCGCGCCGCCTCGCGGAAACCACCGCCGCGTGCCACGGCGACAAAGGCGGCCAGATCACCCAACTGCTCGGCCATGGACAGGATTCCTTGATGGATTGTTCGCTGTGCCGCACAACCCGTGCGCACTCAACCGGCTTATCGTACACAGGCTGCGTGCCTACAGTCGATGCATCCCTATTGAAAGGACTCTCCCATGACAGCAATCGACAAGGCCGGCAGCTACCGCCTCGGCCACCGTGATGTGAAGCGCCTGGGCTACGGCGCCATGCAGCTGGCCGGCCCCGGCGTGTTCGGCCCGCCCAAGGACCGCGCCACGGCCGCGGCCGTGCTGCGCGCCGCCGTGGAAAGCGGCGTCGACCACATCGACACCAGCGACTTCTACGGCCCGCACGTGACCAACCAGATCATCCGGGAGGCGCTGCACCCCTACCGCGATGGCCTGACCATCGTGACCAAGGTGGGCGCCCGGCGCGGCGACGATGCTGCGTGGCTGCCTGCGTTCTTGGCCGCAGAACTCACGCAGGCCGTGCACGACAACCTGCGCAACCTGGGCCTCGATGTGCTGGACGTGGTGAACCTGCGCGCCATGTTCAGCGTGCACGGCCCGGCCGAGGGTTCGCTGGAGGAACCCCTGACTGCGCTGGCCGAGCTGCAGCACCAGGGATTGATACGCCACATCGGCCTGAGCAACGTGACGGCACGCCAGGTGCAGGAGGGCCGCAGGATCACCCCCATCGCCTGCGTGCAGAACATGTACAACCTGGCCCATCGCGAGGACGAAGGTCTGCTCACGCAACTGGCCGCCGAAGGCACGGCCTATGTGCCCTTCTTCCCGCTGGGCGGCTTCAGCCCGCTGCAGTCGGGCGTGCTGTCGGAAGTGGCGGCCGAGCTCGGCGCCACGCCCATGCAGGTGGCGCTGGCGTGGCTGCTGCAGCGCTCACCCAATGTGCTGCTGATTCCCGGTACCTCGTCGGTCGTCCACCTGCAGCAGAACCTGGCGGCGGCGCAACTGCAGTTGCCGGCCAATGCAGTGGCGCGGCTGAATAGCCTGCAGCAGCCAGACGCCATGCCAGGGCACTGAACCAGCCGTTGATCCTTGACCACGATGGGGCTTCAGCCCCATCGTGTGCACCACAACAGTTCAGCCAATCACCAGAAAGCACCAAACAAGGGCGATTTACCTCCGCGCAGCCGAATTTGCATCACTTTGGTGCGTTCACCATTCAACCCAGGCGCAGCACCTGCACGCCCTCTCAGAAGCTCTCCCAGTCATCATCGGAAGCCGCCTTGGCGCTCGCCCCCGCTGCGGCGGCAGGCGGTTTGGCAGCGGCGGGTGCAGGTGCCGCGAGCTTGCGCGGTGCCCCCCCGGCGATCGGCTTGCGCGCGGCGGGCGGCGACACCGGGGGCGAAGGGCGCGGGCGAGGCGCAGTGGCAGCCTGGGCCGCTGGCGCGTCCGCCGACAGCTTGAACACCTCCACGGCCTCGACCAGCGCCCGGGCCTGGTGGCTCAGGCTGCCGGCGGCGGCGGCCATTTCCTCGACCAGGGCGGCATTCTGCTGGGTGACCTGGTCCATCTGCGTGACCGCCTCGCCCACCTGGGACACGCCCTGACTCTGCTCGGTGCTGGCAGCGCTGATCTCGCCCATGATGTCCGTGACGCGGCGGATGGAGGCCACCACCTCCGTCATGGTGGTGCCCGCCTTGTCGACCAGCAGCGTGCCCTGCTCGACGCGCTCCACGCTGGCATGGATCAGGCTCTTGATCTCCTTGGCCGCCTCGGCACTGCGGCCCGCCAGGCTGCGCACCTCGCTGGCCACCACGGCAAAGCCCCGACCCTGCTCCCCGGCGCGGGCAGCTTCCACGGCCGCGTTGAGCGCCAGGATATTGGTCTGGAAGGCAATGCCGTCGATGACGCCGATGATGTCGGAAATCTTCTTGCTGCTGTCGTTGATGCCCTTCATGGTCTCCACCACTTCGGACACCACGTCGCCCCCCTGCACGGCCACGGTGGAGGCGCTCATGGCCAACTGGTTGGCCTGGCGCGCGTTGTCGGCGTTCTGCCGGACGGTGGAGCTCAGTTCCTCCATGGACGCGGCGGTCTGCTGCAGGGCACTGGCCTGCTCCTCCGTGCGGATGGACAGGTCATGGTTGCCCGAGGCGATCTCGGAGCTGGCAGAGGCCACGCCCTGCGCATTGCCGCGCACACCCGATACCACCTGGGCCAGGTTGTCACGCATGGCCGTCAGGCCGGTGAGCAGGCGAGCGATCTCATCGCGCCCCTGTACCGGAATTGCCACCGTGAGATCGCCGCGGGACACGGCATCGGTGATGTCCACCGCATTGTCCAGCGAGCGCGAGATCTGGCGGATCATCGTGCCGCCCACCAGCACCGCCAGCAGCACACCCAGCACCACCGCGCCCACGGACACCGCCCGGATGGTCTGGTAGCTGGCGGCAGCCCGGTCGTACTCCATCTTGGCCTGGTCGAGCTGCACCTGCATGAGCAGGCCCAGCACCTCCTGCAGCGGGTCCATGGCCGGGTACATGTCCTTGGCGGCGAAGGCCGTGATCGCCGGAACATCACCCGAACGGAACAGGCCCAGCAGCGTGTCGGTGGCGGCATCGGCCTTGGCCTGCAGGGGCTTGAAGCGGTCCACCAGCGTCTTTTCCTCGGGCGCCAGCCTGGTGGCCAGGTAGGCGCTCCAGTTGCTGTCGATGGCCTTGCGTGCATCGGTCACCGACTGCAGGCCCTGGGCGGCGGTCATGCCGCCGTCGCGCACCTTGTGCGCCGAATCGACCACGTTGACCGCGTACATGTCGGCCACGGTCTTGATCTGCTTGAGGGGCACCACGCGGTCGTCGTACACCGACTTGAGCCCGGCGTTGGACTGCCCCATGCCCAGCAGACCGGCGCCGCCGACCAGCAGCACAAGGCAGCACAACACAGCCAGAAGCCCCGCCAGGCGGGTGGAAATCTTGAACCGATTCATGGCCTGTCTCCTGAAGTAACGAACTGTAAACACAGTTCTGCAAGATTCAAGCCAAAGCCCGCGACGCCCTCTCAAGTTTCGACACGGTACGCAAGGCTGTTGCCAGGCCCTCGCGCCATCCACAAACGCAAATCAGAAATTCTCCCACTCCTCCTCCCCGCCCCCAGCTGCCTTGGCCGGCGCCTTGGGTGCTGCCGCTGCCGGGCTGGCCGTTGCGGGCCCCTTGGGTGCCGCCAGCCGGCTGCCCGCTGGCGCCTTGGCCGCAGGCTTGGACGTGACCGCCGCGCGCGCAGCCGGCGCTGGCATGCCCACCGGCTTGCGCACCGCCGGGGCTGGCGCCGGTGCCGGTGCGCGGTAGTGGCCTGCACCGCTGCCGTCGCCCGCCAGCCGGAACACCGCCACCGCGTTGACCAGTTCGCCCGCCTGGCTGTTCAGGCTGCTGGCCGCTGCCGCCATTTCTTCCACCAGCGCCGCGTTCTGCTGCGTGGCCTGGTCCATCTGCGTGACGGCTTCTCCCACCTGGCCCACACCGGCGCTTTGCTCGCTGCTGGCGGCGCTGATCTCGCCCATGATGTCGGTGACCCGCCGGATGGCCGCCACCACTTCGGTCATGGTGGCCCCGGCCTTGTCCACCAGCAGGGTGCCTTGTTCCACCCGTTCCACGCTGGCGGTGATCAGGCCCTTGATTTCCTTGGCCGCTTCGGCGCTGCGCCCGGCCAGGCTGCGCACTTCGCTGGCCACCACGGCAAAGCCCCGGCCTTGCTCTCCGGCACGCGCGGCTTCCACCGCCGCGTTCAGGGCCAGGATGTTGGTCTGGAAGGCGATGCCGTCGATGACGCTGATGATGTCGGCGATCTTGCTGCTGCTGGCGTTGATGCCTTTCATGGTTTCCACCACTTCGGCCACCACGTCGCCGCCCTGCACGGCCACGGTGGAGGCGTTCAGGGCCAGCTGGTTGGCCTGGCGCGCGTTGTCTGCGTTCTGGCGCACGGTGGAGCCCAGTTCTTCCATCGAGGCGGCCGTCTCTTCCAGTGCCGAGGCCTGCTGCTCGGTGCGTGCCGACAGGTCGTTGTTGCCCGAGGCGATCTGTGCGCTGGCCGAGGCCACGCTTTCGGAGTTGCTGCGCACCGTGGTCACGGTGGCCACCAGGCTTTGCTGCATGCGCTGCAGGGCGCTGAGCAGTTGGCCGGTCTCGTCCTGTGACTGCACGGCGATGGTGCCGCTGAGGTCGCCAGCGGCGACGCGGTCGGCGGCCTGCACGGCCTGGGCCAGGGGGCGGGTGATGGAGCGGATGATGGTGACGGCCAGGAAGATCGCCAGCGCGATCGCCAGCGCACCGGCAATCAGCACGTCGCGCTGCAGGGCGCTGGCTGCGGCCTCGGCCCGCTCGCCGGCAGCGGCCGTGACCTGAGCCTGGTAGTCCACCTGTTCCTGGATCGTTTTCTGGTATTCGAGCTGAACCGGTCGCAACTGCTCCATCAGCAGCTTCAGCGCATCTTCCTTCTGGTCCTTGCCGACCAGGTCCAGGTACTGGTCCCCGAGCCTGAGGAATTCGGCGCGGTGCTGCTGCATGCGGGCAAGGCTTGCCTTGCCCTTTTCGGACTGGATCAGTGCGGTGAGCGTTTCCAGTTGCTTGGCAATCGTCGAGCGCGCCGTGGCGATCTGCTCGCGCGACGATTTGACGATGGTGTCCGACGAGAAGATCGCCAGGTTGCGGAACTGGATGGCCTGCACGTTCACCCCGTCGGCCAGCATGCCCATGGCCTTGGTGATGGGGATGCGCATGGTAACGATGTCATTGAGCGCCGCGCGCTGGCTGGCAGAGCGCGCCAGCGCGACCCCTCCCAGGGCGATCAGCAACAGCACCATGGTGGCGAACGCCGCCACCAGCCGCGTGGAAATATTCAAGCGATTCATGGGTTCCCTCGTGGGTTGGTTTTTTTGGTGTTTTGACGTTATCCGTGCGCAGCGTTCTTGACCAGTCCTATTTCGCCACTGCTGAGCAAGGCCTCGATGTCCATCAGGATCAGCATGCGCTCACCCA
This sequence comes from Acidovorax sp., assembly GCF_034519795.1. GTDB lineage: Bacteria > Pseudomonadota > Gammaproteobacteria > Burkholderiales > Burkholderiaceae_C > Acidovorax. The sequence goes on along the minus strand of NZ_JAXHOB010000026.1, from coordinate 65,341 downwards.
CGCTGGCAATGCCGGTGACGAAGGCCGGATCCAGGTGGCCCTGGGGCTCGAACTGCGGCACGGGCTTGATGAGTTCCGGGGCCAGGGTGACCACATCGGCCACGGCATCCACCACCGCCCCGACCTGCAGGGCCCCCATGTCCAGGATGATGACCACGGTGAAGTCGGTATAGCTCGCCTCGGGGCAGCTCAGCTTCACGCGCAGGTCCAGGATGGGCACGATGCGCCCGCGCAGATCGATCACCCCCTTGATGAAATCCGGCGAATGGGCCAGGCGGGTCGGCTGCTCGTACGAGCGGATCTCCTGCACCCGAAGGATGTCGATGCCGTACTCCTCCGCCCCCAGGCGAAAGCTCAGGTACTCCCTTGCACGACCACCAGGCGAGGCATCGTGGGCGGGGGTTTGCGAAGGGGCTGCGGCAAAGGGTTCGGTCATGGGCTGCTCGTTTCGGTAAAGGGCTGATGCGCACGCTCATAGCCTGCCGCACTCCCGAAAGCATAGCAGCGGAAGTTACATTTGAGAACGAAATCTGGCCCCCCGACAACACGCTTGCCCCCCGGATTGCGGGGCAGGTCTACGGCCTCATTGGAGAGCTGCCTCCACTCCCGGCGAGGGTTCCGGTGCAAAAAAATGTTACCGTTACCCAGGCTGCCGAATGGCGGGCCGCGGCACGCTTGGCGCCCTGCCGCCGCACCGCCTCCTGACACCGCCGGGCAGTTGCCTTGCGCCCATGGAATGACCTGATGACGCTGTTCACCAAAAAAGAGAAGAACCCCCACCACATGCCTGCCCCTGGCCTGCCCTTGCTGGCGCTGGAGTTGCGCGCACCCTGGGAATTCGGGGCCGTGCTGCCCGCCTGGCCCGTGCTGCAGCGCGCTCCCCAGGGTGACGGGCACAGCGTCATCGTCTTTCCCGGGCTCACGGCCGGCGACGCCACGACGGCGCCACTGCGCCGCTACCTGGAATCGCGCAGCTACGACACCCAGGGCTGGGGCCAGGGCCTGAACCTGGGCCCACGCGAAGGCGTGCTGGACAACGCCAAGCAGCAACTGCAGCAGGCCGCACAGCGCAGTGGCGCCAAGGTGAGCCTGGTGGGCTGGAGCCTGGGCGGCATCTATGCGCGCGAACTGGCCAAGGAGCTGCCCGATCTGGTGCGCTGCGTGGTAACGCTGGGCACGCCCTTTGCCGGCCCCCACACCTCCACCAACGCCTGGCGCATCTACCAGTTCGCCAGTGGCCGCAGCATCGAGCGCGAGACCGAGAACTACAACCTGCCCGAGGCCCCGCCCGTGCCCACCACCAGCATCTACTCGCGCAGCGATGGCGTGGTGGCCTGGCGCGGCAGCCTGCAGGCGCCCGCCGCGCACAACCCGCACACCGAGAACATCGAGGTGGTGGCCAGCCATTTCGGCATCGGCCTGAACCCGAGCGCCTGGTGGGTGGTGGCCGACCGGCTGGCCCAGCCGCAGGGGCCGGGAGTCGGTTGGCAAGCCTTCAAACGCCCTGCCCTGCCGGGGCTGCAGCTGGTGTTTCCGGATCCGCACCGGCCACGCTGAACGCGGCCAACACCGCTCCAGGAATGAAAAACCCGCCGACGGCGGGTTGAAAGAGAAGGCGGCCCAGGGACTGCCTGCCGGCCTGCGTTCAAAAACTTTCCCACTCATCTTCCCCACCCCCGCCTGCCTTGGCCGACGCCTTGGGTGCTGCCGCTGCCGGGCTGGCTGCTGCGGGCCCCTTGGGTGCCGCCAGCCGGCTGGCCGCTGGGGCCTTGGCCGCTGGCTTGGACGTGACCGCCGCGCGCGCAGCCGGCGCTGGCATGCCCACCGGCTTGCGCACCGCCGGGGCCGGTGCCGGTGGGCAGTAGTTGCCTGCACCGCTGCCGTCGCCCGCCAGCCGGAAGACCGCCACCGCGTTGACCAGTTCGCCCGCCTGGCTGTTCAGGCTGCTGGCCGCTGCCGCCATTTCTTCCACCAGCGCCGCGTTCTGCTGCGTGGCCTGGTCCATCTGCGTGACGGCTTCTCCCACCTGGCCCACACCGGCGCTTTGCTCGCTGCTGGCGGCGCTGATCTCGCCCATGATGTCCGTCACGCGCCGAATGGCTGCCACCACTTCGGTCATGGTGGCCCCGGCCTTGTCCACCAGCAGGGTGCCTTGTTCCACCCGTTCCACGCTGGCGGTGATCAGGCCCTTGATTTCCTTGGCCGCTTCGGCGCTGCGCCCGGCCAGGCTGCGCACTTCGCTGGCCACCACGGCAAAGCCCCGGCCTTGCTCGCCGGCACGCGCGGCTTCCACCGCCGCGTTCAGGGCCAGGATGTTGGTCTGGAAGGCGATGCCGTCGATGACCGAGATGATGTCGGCGATCTTGCTGCTGCTGGCGTTGATGCCTTTCATGGTTTCCACCACTTCGGCCACCACGTCGCCGCCCTGCACGGCCACGGTGGAGGCGTTCAGGGCCAACTGGTTGGCCTGGCGCGCGTTGTCGGCGTTCTGGCGCACGGTGGAGCCGAGCTCTTCCATCGAGGCGGCCGTCTCTTCCAGCGCCGAGGCCTGCTGCTCGGTGCGCGCCGACAGGTCGTTGTTGCCCGAGGCGATCTGCGCGCTGGCCGAGGCCACGCTCTCGGCGTTGCCGCGCACGCCGGTGACCACACGGGCCAGGTTGGCACGCATGTCTTCCAGCGCCGACAGCAGTTGGCCCATTTCATCCCTGCCATGGGCCGGCATGGCCGCCGTGAGATCGCCTTCGGCAATGGCGCGTGCAGCGTTCACGGCCTGGCCTGCGGGGCGCGTGACCGAGCGCGTGATCGACACGCCCAGCACGATGGCGAGCGCCACACAGGCCGCCAGCGTGCCCAGCACCCAGATGCGGGCCGCCTGGAAGACCGACTGCCCCTCGGCCTGCTCCTTGTCGGCCTGCGCGGAGTTGATCTTCTGCAACTGGCCCAGGGTTTCGGCAGCGGCCACGAAGGCGGTCTCGGATTCACCCGCAAACAGCCCGGACAAGGCGTCGGAGCTCAGTTCCATGGTTTCACTGGAGCTGAAATCCACCCCCTTGGCGACCTCCACCAGGTGGGCCTGGTGCTTGTAGTAAGCGGCCTTGCGCGTGCGAAAGGCCTGGAAGGTCTCGCGCTCCTCGCCGGCACCGACCAGCGGTTCGTACTGGGCTTCCACGCGCTCCAGGTCTTTGGCACGCGCGCTCATCTGCTCGGCGAAGGCCTGGACTTCGGCCGTGCTGCGGGCAGTGATCATGCCGGCTTCGGAGCGCCGCATGCGGTTCATCAGCACCCTGAGCTCGCCCGTGTAGCCCACGCTGGGCAGCAGGTTGCTGGCGATCTGCTGCGCGTTGTGGTGGATGCGTGAGAGCTGGACCAGCGAGACCGCTCCCAGCAAGGCCGTGAGCAGCACCAGGGCAAAGAACCCGACCCCCAGCTTGAGCCCGATACGCGCGTCGGAAATCTTCATATCACCCCTTGGCCACGGCCATTCGTGCCAGGGCGGGCGCAGGATTGCGCACCGACACCCTGGCTTTGCCCAGTCTAGCAATGGCGGGGGCAGTGCACAGTGCGGGGTTTCCATGAAAAAAAGCATGCAGCCCGCGCGGGCATGCATGCTTTTCGGTCAGCGGGCTGCCGGCGAGGCAGCCGGTCCAGGCGCTCAGGCCGCGCTGTTCTTGGCCTTGAAGTTGGCGATGCCGTCCATGATTTCCTTCTTGGCGGCGTCCAGGCCTTCCCAGCCCAGCACCTTGACCCACTTGCCGGCTTCCAGGTCCTTGTAGTGCTCGAAGAAGTGGCTGATGGCCTTCAGGCGCATCGGGTTCACGTCTTCCACTTTCTGCCAGTGGGTGTAGATGGGCAACACCTTGTCGGTGGGCACGGCCAGCACCTTGCCGTCGACGCCGGCTTCGTCTTCCATCATCAGGATGCCGATGGGGCGGCAGGGCACGACCACGCCGGGGAACAGCGGGTAGGGGGTGATCACCAGCACGTCCACCGGGTCGCCATCGCCCGACAGCGTCTGCGGCACATAGCCGTAGTTGGTGGGGTAGTGCATGGCCGTGGTCATGAAGCGGTCCACGAAGATCGCGCCCGATTCCTTGTCCACTTCGTACTTGATCGGGTCGGCGTTCATCGGGATCTCGATGACGACGTTGAAGGAGTCGGGGGCGTTCTTGCCAGGAGGTACGTGGTTCAGGGACATGTCTGTGGAGTGTGGTTTGAAACGATAACCCGCGAGCCCGGTCAGGACCAATAGGGACCCAGAGCGTCGGGATTAACCCTGATTTTAGGCGCATGCCCCTTTCTGCCCGCTTGCAAACCGGCGTTTGCCTGTAAATTGGGCCTGTTGGCCAATCGACTCCTTGAGAACCTGCTCCCGATTTTGAGCAGGTTCGTCCCCCAGGAGCACGAGGAAGCAACGCAGCGGAAGCACCACCGACCTGCGTTGTGTTTCCTTCCGTGCAACTGAAAAAACCAAGGAGAAATGCATGGCTGACAACTCAGCGCTGACGTCCCCTCTGATACTGGCAGTGGTTTGCGGATTGATTGCGGTGGCCTACGGCGTGTGGGCCCGTGGGTGGATTCTTGCCAAGGATGCGGGCAACGCGCGCATGCAGGAGATTGCTGCCGCCATCCAGGCCGGTGCAGCCGCCTACCTGGCACGCCAGTACAAGACCATTGCCATCGTCGGCGTGGTGCTGGCGATTCTCATCGGTGCCTTTCTGGACCTGACCTCCGCGCTCGGCTTCGTCCTGGGCGCCTTCCTCTCCGGCGCCTGCGGCTTCATCGGCATGAACGTCTCGGTGCGCGCCAACGTGCGCACCGCACAGGCCGCCACGCAGGGCATCGGCCCCGCGCTCGACGTGGCCTTTCGCGGCGGTGCCATCACCGGCATGCTGGTGGTGGGCCTGGGCCTGCTGGGCGTCACGGGCTTTTACTGGGCGCTGTCGCGGGGCATCACTGCGGGCCCCATGCTGGCCGAAGCACTCAACCCGCTGATCGGCTTTGCCTTCGGCTCCTCGCTGATCTCGATCTTCGCGCGCCTGGGCGGCGGCATCTTCACCAAGGGCGCCGACGTGGGCGCCGACCTGGTGGGCAAGGTGGAGGCCGGCATCCCTGAAGACGACCCGCGCAACCCGGCCGTGATCGCCGACAACGTGGGCGACAACGTGGGCGACTGCGCCGGCATGGCGGCCGACCTGTTCGAGACCTACGCCGTGACGCTGATCGCCACCATGGTGCTTGGCGCGCTGATGGTGGTGGCCGCGCCGGTCAACGCCGCCGTGTACCCGCTGGCGCTGGGCGCCGTGTCCATCGTGGCGTCGATCATCGGCTGCTTCTTCGTGAAGGCCTCGCCGGGCATGAAGAACGTGATGCCCGCCCTGTACAAGGGCCTGGCGATCGCGGGCATTCTGTCGCTGATCGCGTTCTACTTCGTCACCGTGTGGATCATGCCGGACAACGCCATCCGTGCCAGCGGCAGCCAGATGCGCCTGTTCGGCGCCTGCGCCACGGGGCTGGTGCTCACGGCCGCGCTGGTCTGGATCACCGAGTTCTACACCGGCACGCAGTACTCGCCCGTGCAGCACATCGCACAGGCCTCCACCACGGGCCATGGCACCAACATCATCGCCGGCCTGGGGGTCTCGATGCGCTCCACGGCCTGGCCGGTGCTCTTCGTGTGCCTGGCGATCCTGGCGTCCTACCAGCTCGCCGGGCTCTACGGGATCGCCGTGGCGGCCACGTCCATGCTGAGCATGGCGGGCATCGTGGTGGCGCTGGACGCCTATGGCCCCATCACCGACAACGCCGGCGGCATTGCCGAGATGGCCGAGCTGCCCAGCAGCGTGCGCGACGTCACCGACCCCCTGGACGCCGTGGGCAACACCACCAAAGCCGTGACCAAGGGCTATGCCATCGGCTCGGCGGGCCTGGCGGCGCTGGTGCTGTTTGCCGACTACACGCACAAGCTGGAGAGCTATGGCAAGGCCATCAGCTTCGACCTGTCGGACCCGATGGTCATCGTCGGCCTGTTCATCGGCGGGCTGATCCCCTACCTGTTCGGCGCCATGGCCATGGAGGCCGTGGGCCGCGCGGCCGGCGCGGTGGTGGTGGAGGTGCGCCGCCAGTTCAGCACCATCCCCGGCATCATGGACGGCACCGGCAAGCCCGAGTACGGCAAGGCCGTGGACATGCTGACCACCGCCGCCATCAAGGAGATGGTGATCCCCAGCCTGCTGCCCGTGGTGGTGCCCATCGTGGTCGGCCTGCTCCTGGGGCCCAAGGCGCTCGGCGGCCTGCTCATGGGCACCATCGTCACCGGGCTGTTCGTCGCCATCTCCATGTGCACGGGCGGCGGCGCCTGGGACAATGCCAAGAAGTACATCGAGGACGGCCACCATGGCGGCAAGGGCAGCGAGGCGCACAAGGCCGCCGTGACCGGCGACACCGTGGGCGACCCCTACAAGGACACGGCCGGCCCGGCCATCAACCCGCTGATCAAGATCATCAACATCGTGGCGCTGCTGATCGTGCCGCTGGTGGTGCGGTTCCACGGGAGCTGATACGCTGCGGCATCCGCCATGCAGCCACGGCCCGCTTCGGCGGGCCTTTTCTTTTTGAGACCGCCCTCGCCCCCTTTGCCATGCCCATCACCGTGCAATCGCTGGACCATGTGGTCCTGACCGTCGCCAGCATCCCGGCCACCATTTCCTTCTACGAGCGCGTGCTGGGCATGGTGGCGCGCGAGTTCAAGCCGGGGCGCTACGCCCTGCATTTCGGCGACCAGAAGATCAACCTGCACGAGGTGGGCACGGTGGTGGACCCGAACGTGCGCCATGCCACGGCGGGCTCGGGCGACCTGTGCTTTCTCACGCACACGCCGCTCGACGAAGTGCTGCTGCACCTGGCCGCCGAAGGCGTGGCCGTGGTGCAGGGGCCCGTGGGTGCCACCGGTGCGCGGCACCGGCTGCGCTCGGTCTACATCTACGATCCGGACGAGAACCTGATCGAAATAGCGAACGAGATCTGAGAGGCTGAGTCAGAACTCCGCCGAGATCGCCGCGCGCAGCAGCATCGCGGCGGGCTCCACCAATTCCTGCAGGTCGCCCGCGCCGCCCTGCTCGATGGACTGCAGCACCATCTCGTTGATGCCGCCCACCACGGCCATGGCCATCATGGGCTGGAGCGGGGCCTTGCGCAGGCGCTCGCCCGGGCGGTTGTTCACCACGTCGAGCATCAGGTCGGCCAGTTGCTGGTTGGCGCGGCGGCGTGCTGCCAGGCCCGGCGCGCCCAGGCCCAGCATCTCCACGAACAGCGTGCGCAGCAGCACCGGGTTGCGCTCGAGCACGCCGAAGTAGGCGCCCATGGCCTGCTCCACCTGGGCCTGCCAGTCGCTGTGCGGGTCGATGGCGTTGCGCAGCACCGTGATGGCGTTGCCGCTGGCGACCTCGTACAGCGCGATCAGGCATTCGGCCTTGTCGGCGAAGTTCTCGTAGAAGGTGCGGCGCGAGACGCTGGCCTCGCGCACGATATCGGCGATGGTGGTGTCGGCATAGCCGCGCGCGGCCACGGCGCGCGCCATGCCCTCCAGCAGGCGGGAGCGGTGCACGGGGGACGGGCTGGCGGTGGTCGAAGATTCGGGCATGGTGGCGTAAGGTCCCGGGAAAGATCGAAAAAGGTACTTGACAGTACCACACCCGGCTCGCATCATATGCACTTGGTACCAAGCAGTACCATATCTTTTCACACCTTGGAGCCCGCCATGACCGAACTCGTCGTCCGCCGTCTGCTCATCGACCTGGAAGCGCCTTTTGCGCGCCACTGGTGCGGCGGCGATGCCTTTCGCACGGCGCTCTTCAATGCGCTGTCCATGAGCTTCCCCGTGGGCGAGCAGTTTTTCATCGACGCGGTGCGCAATGGCCACAAGGCCCTGCCCGCCGACCGGCAGGCGCAGTACGCCGACGAGGTGCGCGGCTTCATCGGGCAGGAGGCCACGCACCGGCGCATCCACGCGCTGTTCAACGGCCACCTCGACACGCAGGGCCTGGTCAACACCTGGGCCCCGCGCGCGGCCGAGCGCATGAAGCTCTTCGAGGGCGCCGACCCACGCCATCCGCTGGCGGTGACTGCGGCCAATGAGCACTTCACCGCCCTGCTGGCCGAGTGGCTGCTGGCCCATCCAGAAGTCCTGGCCGGGGCCGATCCCCGCCTGGCCACGATGTGGCAGTGGCACTGCGCCGAAGAGGCCGAGCACAAGAGCACGGCCTTCGACATCTACCAGGCGCTGGATGGCGACCATGCCTGGCGCATCACCTGGTTCCGGCGCATCACCCTGGTCTTCCTGGGCGACGTGCTGCGCCAGACCGTGGGCAACCTGCGCCGCGACGGCACGCTATGGCAGTGGCGCACCTGGGCCAGCGCGGCACGTACCCTGTTCGGCCAGGGCGGCCTGGTGCGTGAGACCTGGCGCCCCTGGCGCGCATACCTGCGGCGCGACTTCCACCCCAGCCAGCAGGGCAGCGACCTCTCCGAGCGCTGGCTGGCCGACCACCGCGATGCCTATACCCCCGTAGGCGCGCGCTAACCCCTCCCACCATGACCCAGAGCCCCGTCCACCGGCCGCACGCGGCGGCCGGCCAGCCCCGCCCTTGCCTGCGTATTTCTTCACTGCAGGCCGCCGCCCTGCTGGCCGCACTCGCCATGCAGCTTCCGGCCCAGGCTGAGTCCATGGCCTTCCAGGCCGCACTGGAGCAGCTCACGGCACGCTCCGACCAGCTCGCCGCATCGCGCAACGCGGTGGAAAGCGCCCAGCTGCGCCGCCAGGCCCTGGCGCGCCTGGGCGGCCCGGTGGTCTCGCTCAGCGGTGCCGCGTACGCCTACAACGCCAACCTGGACCTGGACCTCAACCCCGTGAACCAGGCCCTGCCCGGCGTGCTGCAGCAGTTGCCACCGCAGCTGGCAGGCTCGCTGGCCCAGTTGCCGCACCTGCCGGCCAGCTACACGCTGAACCGCCACAAGACCGATACCAGCACCTCGGTCTCGGGCATCTGGCCGCTGTACATGGGCGGTGCCGGTGACGCCGCGCGCGGCCTGGTGGAGGCACAGGCCGCCGAGGCGCAGGCCGATGCCGACAAGACCGGCCACGAGGTCACCACGGTGCTGGTGCAGCGCTATTTCGGCGCCCAGCTCGCCGAGCAGGCGGCCCGGCTGCGTGAATCGGCGCTGGCCACCATCGAGCAGCACGATGCCGCCGCGCAGAAGATGCTGGACGCCGGCGTGATCGCCCGCGTGGAGCGCCTGCAGGCCCGTGCTGCGCTGGAGGAGGCGCGCCGAAACGCACGCAAGGCCCGCGACGACGCCGACCTGGCCGCCACCGCCCTGACCCGCACAGTGAAGGCCACCGAGCGCGTAACGCCCACCAGCCCGCTCTTCGTGCTCGGCCAGCCGGTGGAGCCCCTGCCCCATTTCGTCGATGCCGCCCTGCAGCGCCACCCGGGCCTGGCCAAGGTGGCCGCCAGGAAGGGCCAGGCCGAGCAACTGCATGCGGCGCAGGAGGCTTTGCGCAAGCCGCAGGTGTTCGCCTTCGGCCAGCGCCAGCTCAAGAGCGGCCGCGACGCCGACTGGGTGGCCGGCATCGGTGTGCGCTTCACGCTGTGGGACTCCATCGACCGCGATGCGCTGGCCGCCTCGTCCTCGCGCCAGATCGAACAGGCCGAGCGCAGCGGTGCCCAGGCGCAGAACGACATCGCCCTGCTGGTGGAAAAGCGCTGGCAGGCGCTGGAGCAGGCGCGGCGCGCCTATTTCGGGCTGCAGCCCGGGCTGGAGGTGGCCGACGAGGTGCTGCGCCTGCGCACCTCGGGCCTGCGCGCAGGTACCAGCACCACGCTGGACCTGATCGACGCCCAGGTCAACCAGGCCAAGGCACAGACCGAACAGGCCCAGGCCGCCCACGACTACGTGAAGGCCCTGGCCGAGCTGCTCGAAAGCTGCGGCCTGTCCGATGAATTTGGCAAATACATGGCACGTGCCGATGTGAAGGTGGAATGAACATGAGCGATACCAACAAGAACAACGCAAACAGCAGTGGCAAGGGCAGCAAGAAGGCTGCGGTGCTGGGCGCCCTGGCCCTGGTGGCCGTGGGCGGTTTCGTCGGTTTCGGCCTGTGGAAGGCCTCCCAGCCGGCCCCCGAGGTGTTCCAGGGCCAAATGGAAGCCCGCGAGGCCGACATCGCCCCCAAGGTAACGGCGCGCATCGCGCAGATCCTGGTCAAGGAAGGCGACCAGATCGCCGTGGGCGCCCCGCTGATCCGCATGGACAGCCCCGAGGTGCAGGCCAAGCTGGCGCAAGCCACCGCCGCGCAGGAAGCGGCCCAGGCCGTGGCCGACAAGGCCGCGCACGGCGCCCGCCCGCAGGAGGTGGAGATGGCACGCCTGGCATGGCAGCGCGCCGTGACGGCGGCCGACCTGGCCGAGTCCTCCTACCGCCGGGTGGACGGCCTGGCCCGCGAAGGCCTGGTGGCCGCACAAAAGCGCGACGAGGCCGAGGCCAACCACAAGGCCGCGCGCGACCAGGCCCTGGCCGCGAAGGCCCAGTACGAGCTGGCCCGTGCCGGTGCCCGGCCCGAGGACCGGTCCGCCGCCAACGCCCAGGCGCGCCAGGTGGCCGGCGTGGTGGCCGAGGTCAAGGCCGCCCAGGCCGAGACGGAGCTCAAGAGCCCCGTGGCCGGCGAAGTGGCCAAGGTGCTGGCGCGCAGCGGCGAGCTCTCGCCCCAGGGCGTGGCCGTGGTCACGGTGGTGGACCTGGCCGACCAGTGGGTGGTGCTGAATGTGCGCGAAGACCGCCTGCAGCGCTTTGCCATCAGCCAGGAGTTCGAGGCCACGCTGCCCGCCCTCGGTAGCGCCGGCAAGCCCGTGCGTTTCAAGGTCTACCACACGGCCGCCCTGCCCGACTTCGCCACCTGGCGCGCCACGCGCGCCGGCCAGGGCTTCGACGTGCGCACCTTCGAAGTGCGCGCCCGCCCGGCCTCTCCCATCGAAGGCGCCCGCCCTGGCATGACGGTGCTGGTGCAATGAGCCGGCTCGCAACGCCCCACCACCGCACCCTGACCGCCACCCCACCATGAGCACCCTGGCCCACAGCTTTCGCCGCGAGGCGCAGCGCCTGCTCCAGAGCCCCTGGGACCTGGCCATGGTCACCTGGGTGCCGCTGTTGGCCGTGCTGCTCATGGGCTGGATCTTCTCGGCCGGCCTGCCGCGCCACCTGCCCGTGGGCGTGCTGGACGGCGACCACTCGGCGCTGTCGCGCCAGGTGGTGCGCATGCTCGACGCCACACCCGGCCTGCAGGTGGTGCAGCACTACGCCAACACGGCCGAGGCCGAGCGAGCCCTGCGCAGCGTGGAGGTGTATGCCGTCGTCACCATTCCGCGCGACTTCGCACGCACCGTGAAGGAGGGCCGCACGGCCCAGGTCACGCTGCTGCACAACGCGCAGCTGGGCACGCATTCGGGCGTGCTGCAACGCGATGTGCGCGCTGTGGTGGGCACGCTGTCGGCCGGCATCGAGATGGCCGCGCGCAACCAGCGCGGCGAGCCGGCCCAAGCCGCGCGCGTGGGCATGGAGCCCATCCACACACAACTCGTGGCGCTGTTCAACGTGTCCACCAACTACGAACAGTTTTTGGGCGCGGCGCTGATCCCGGCGCTGCTGCACATCCTGGCCATGACGGCCGGCGCCTGGGCCGTGGGCCGCGAACTGCGCGACCGCACGCTGGGCGAATGGCTGGGCGCGGGCGGTAGTGTGCTGCGCACGGGTGCGGCCCTGGTGGGCAAGCTCGCCCTGCCCTGGGCCTCGCTGACGCTGGTGGCACTTCTGGCGCTGGCGGGCATCACCTGGGGGCGCGGCTGGCACCCGCCGGGCAACCTGGCCTGGGTGGCGGCCGGGCTGGCGCTGCTGATGGCCGTGTCGCTGGCCGCCGGTGCGGCGCTGGCAGGCAGCACGCGCTCGCTGCGCACGGCGCTGTCGGGCACCGGCTTCTTCGCGGCACCCGCGTTTGCGTTCAGCGGCGTGGCCTTTCCGCTGGCGGGCATGCCGGCCAGCGCGCGCGCCTGGGCCGAGGCCATGCCCTACACGCACTACATCCGCCTGCAGATCGAGCAGTTGCAGATGGGCGCGCCGCTGCGCTCCAGTGTCTCCACCGTGGTCGCGCTGATGGCGGCCACCGCCGTGCTGCTGGCGATCTGCACGCTGGCCTTGCAGCTGGCACGCAACAAGCCGGAGAGCTGGGGAGGACGGTGATGGACCAACGGCACGAAACCTCTGACGGGCCCTCGACCCTCTGGAGCGCCTGGCTCCAGGCCCTGGCCACCATCGGCCGCGACAAGGGCGTGCTGCTGCTGCTCGTGGCCGCGCCCGTGCTCTACGGCTTCTTCTACCCCTGGTTCTATGCCGACGAGGTGCTGACCCGCGTGCCTGTGGCCGTGGTCGACATGGACCGCAGCAGCCTGTCGCGCCAGATCACGCGCTTTGCCGAGGCTGACCCACGCATCGAGGTGCGCCTGGTGACCGCCAGCGAGCGCGAGGCACAGGAGGCACTGTGGCGCGGCGAGGTGGAAGGCTATGCGTTGATACCCGCCCACCTCAAGCGCAGCGTGGTGCGCGGCGAGGAGGCCCTGGTCCGCGTGGAGGGCAACGGCGCTTATGCGCTGCTCAACAAGGCCGTGCAGTACGGCTTTGCCGAGGCCGTGGGCACCGTGTCCGCCGGCATCGAGATCCGCAAGCTGCAGGCCGCGGGCCAGAGCGCGCAGCAGGCAGCGGCCAGCCGCAACCCGGTGCAGCTGCAGATGGTGGCGCTGTTCAACCCCACCGAAGGCTACGGCAGCTTCGTCGTGCCCGCCGTGGCCCTGCTGATCCTGCAGCAGACGCTGCTCATGGGCGCGGCCCTGCTCACCGGCACCTGGGTGGAGGCCGGCCAGCACCGGGCGCGCACCCGTACCTGGCTGGGCCGGCTGCTGGCGCTGTGCACGCTGGGCTGGATCAGTGGCCTGTTCTACTTCGGCTGGATCTTCCTGCTGCACGACTACCCGCGCGGCGGCAACCCGCTGGGTGCGCTGGCGCTGCTGGCCTGCTATGTGCCCGCCATCGCGGCCCTGGGCGCGCTGATCGGCCTGTGGGTGGGCAACCGCGAGCGCGCACTGCAGGTGCTGCTGTTCACCACCTTGCCGATCGCCTTCGTGGCCGGCTTCTCCTGGCCCGTGGAGGCGCTGCCCGAGCCGCTGCAATGGCTGCGCTGGCTGCTGCCCAGCACCGCGGGCGTGCAGGCCTCGCTGCGCCTGAACCAGCTGGGCGCGCCCCTCGCGGCGGCCTTGCCCCAGCTGTGTGCGCTGGTGGCGCTGTCTGCAGGGTGCACGGTGTCGCTGCTGGCTTGGACAAGGCCCCGGCCAGTACCCGGCCCATCTGCCTGAGGAACTTCATCACCCGGGCTGCAACCCCGCGTACCATCACAGGCATTCCGGTACTCCCAGAGAAGATGGCCTTGAAACACCCCGCACCGCCTGCCCCTGCTCCCCGCGATGGCAACGCCTCGCACTACCAGCGCATCGTCCAGAGCGTGCTGGCGGACGCCAGGCAGTTGATGGAGCGCGTTGCCGAGGCCACGCGCATGTCCCTGCAACTGCGCCAGGACCAGGCCCGTACGCCGGGCGAGCACCAGGGAATGCTTGAAGCGCAGCAGCAGCTGATGCGGCTCACCTCGGTGATGGGCGAGCGCTACCCTGGCGCGCTGCGCAAGGCGCTCGAACAGCAGACTGCGGCGCAGGCAGAGGAAAAGCCCTCGCGCTCCCTGTTCAGCATCCATTTCGACGAGCTCGAACTGATGGACGAGTCGCAGATCACCGAAAGCGTCGAGCGCGCCCGCGCCAAGCAGGTCCTGGCCACGGCAGTGGAAGGGCCGCTGGCCGACCTCGACGCACTGGTGTGCGCAGCCCAGGGGCTGCAAAGGGTGCAGCCCGAACACAACCCCCTGCGCCCCGAAGTCTTCCTGCAGGCACTGCAGGCCGTGGTGTCGCAAATGCAGGCCACCGCGCAGGTGCGCAACGACTGGATGGCGCACATGGCCAAAGCGCTGGGCACCGAGCTCAAGGGGCTCTACCTGGCGCAGATCGAGCTGCTCAAGCAAGGCGGCGTGCAGCCCGTGGGCTACGCCATGCGCCAGGCCGACGGCCAGTATGTGTACGTTGCCCCAAGCAATGGCGAAACCTCTCCCGGCTTCGGCGCCGAAACGGACATGCCGGTACCGGCAGGCTCCGGGGACCCGCTGCTCACGCTCGACCGGCTGCGGCGCCTGCTGCTCGGCGAGTTCAGCGAGCAGCCCGCGCCGGCGCAGGACCCGGCGGCCGCGCCGGACAATGAACCGTTCGCCGAACGTTTTGCACGCGAGTTCGAGAGCCCCGCCCAGCTTCCCCAGATCGACCCGCCCGCCACGGATTTCGCCATGACCGTGCCCGCCGCCTTCGAGGCGCTGCAGGAGATGAACCAGGTCGGCCAGATGATGGAGCGCCTGGGCAGCCAGCGCGCCCAGCCGGGCGACGGCCCAGGGCAGAGGCGCGCCGCGGGGCTGGGAGACGCACTGGGCATGGAGGTGGTCGCGCTGATGGTGGACAACATCGCGCGCGACAGCCGGCTGCCGTGGCCCGTGCACCAGTTCGTGCGTGCCCTGGAGCCCGCCCTGATGCAGCTGGCGCTGGCCGACCCCCGGTTCTTCAGCAACAAGGAGCACCCTGCGCGCCGCCTGCTGCAGGACATCACCGACCACGCCATGGCCTTCAACGGGCCCGAGGCGCCGGGCTTCAAGCGCTTCATGCGCTCCCTCATGGACATTGCCGGCCCGCTGGCCACGGCCACCATCGAAGGGGCCGACGATTTCGAGCAGGTCCGCCAGCAGTTGCATGCGCAATGGGCCGACAGCGAGCAGGCGCGCGAACAGGAGCGCCAGCGCGCCATCGAGGCGCTGCAGCATGCGGAGCAGCGCCACCTGCTGGCGGCCAGGTTGTCCGGCGAGATCCGGTTGCTGCCGCAGATCGTCAGCATTCCCGGCGAGATTACCCACTTCCTGCTCGGCCCCTGGGCCCAGGTCATGGCCCAGGCGCGCCTGACCGACAGCACCGGCAGTGCCGACCCGGGCCGCTACCAGGAGCTGGTGGGCGCACTGGTCTGGAGCGCGCAGCCCGAACTGACCCGCACGAACACCGGTGAACTCGCGCGCCTGATCCCCCAACTGCTGCCTCGCCTGCGCGAAGGCCTCGCATTGATCGACTACCCCGCTGACAGGACCGAAGCCGTCTTCGAGCAGTTGATGCAATTGCACCAGCAAGCCTTCCAGGGCGGGCCCAAGCCTGCCGCTTCGCCCGCCGAAACGGAGCCTGCGGAACAGGCAAGCCCGCTCATGGACGAGGAGCCGTGGCTTGCGCCATCGGAAGCCCAGGATTCGGGCTTCATGGACGACTTGCAGCCTTCCCAGCCCGGGACCCTGGAGCCCCCGCCCGAGCCCACCCCGGTGGATGGACCCACCCGGCCTGCACTGGCTGTCGGCAGTTGGGTGAACCTGCTGGTGGCCGGCCAGTGGGAGCGCACCCAGCTGTCCTGGGTCGGCTCGCAGGGCACCTTCTTCCTCTTCACCAATGCGTCCGGGCGTACCCAGTCGATGACCCTGCGGCTGCTCGACCGGTGCATCCAGCAAGGCAGCCTGCAGGTGCTCAGCCAGCAGCCCGTGGTGGATGTCGCCCTGGACGCCGTGGCGCAGGCCGCCATGCGCAACAGCGTGGAAAGCAGGCTATGAGCCCGTGGCGTTCCGCCTTGGCCTCCTCAGCACCAGCATGCCGAACAGCGGCGCCATGATGTACATGCTGACCGAGTAGATGGCCGCCGGCAGCGCGAGCTGGAAGTTGTTCAGCACCGACAGCGCGATGAAGATCGCCAGTGTGGAGTTGTGGATGCCGATCTCGAAGCCGATGGCCGTGGCCATGGACTTGTCCATGCCCAGGGCGCGCGGCAGAAAATAGCCCGCACACAGGCTCAGGGCATTGAACAGCAGCACGGCCGGGCCGATGTCGGCAAACGAGGCCGACAGTGCCGCCCATTCCTTGGCAATGGCGATCAGCGCGAAGGCCGCGAGTACCACGGCGCTGAAGATCTTCATGGGCTTTTCCATGCGCGCGCTGAAGGCCGGTGCGCGCCGGTGCACCCACATGCCCACCACCACGGGGATGAGGACGATCACGATCACCTCCAGCACCTTGCCGAACTGCAGCGGCACCACCTGGCCCGTCTTCGCAAAGGTGGCGATGGCCCAGTTGGTGATGAGCGGCAGGCTCACGATGGACAGCAGCGTGTTGATGGCGGTGAGCGAGATGTTCATCGCCACGTTGCCGCCGAACAGATGGCTGAACAGGTTGGCCGACACGCCGCCCGGCGATGCTGCCAGCAGCATCAGCCCCACGGCATAGAGCGGCGGCACGCCCAGCAGCACGATAAGGCCGTAGCAGGCTGCCGGCAGCACCAGCGCCTGCAGCACCAGGGCCAGCACCACGGCGCGCGGGTGCTGCAGCAGGCGCCGGAAGTCCGCCACGGTGAGCGACAGGCCCAGGCCGAACATGACGAGGCCCAGCGCAACGAACAGCAGCGTGGGCAGGATGGAAATGAAACTCATGGTGCGCAACCGCGGCCAGGGGCTGGCCGCGCTCCTGTGGCAAAGCCCACGCCACCGCCATGCGGTGCCGTGGGCCGAAAGACGATGAAAAGGCGAGGAGCCGAAGCTCAGGCTGTGGCAGCCGGCCCCGTGCGCAGGCGCACCGGCCCGCTGCGCTGCTCGATGGCGTGCTGCACGTCCTTGCGCAGGCCCATCAGAAAGCCCAGCTCGGCCACCACGAACAGCGGTCCTATGATCAGACCCGTGAGGTCGTCCACGAAGGCGGGCTTGCGGCCCTCGTAGTAGTGGCCCACGAACTGGATCACCCAGCCCACGGCGAACAGGCCCAGGCCCGTGGCCAGCCACAGCATGGTGCTTTGCACCGCCAGCCACTGGCCGCCGGCCAGCATGGCGGCCAGCAAGGTGGCCATCACCAGGCCGAAGCGCGAATCGAGCCGGAAGTAGAAGACACTGGCCGCGATGGCCGCCACCAGGGCCGGCCCCACGGGCACCCCGCCCAGCAGCCAGGTGGGACGCGAGAGCAGGATCACCACGGCGAACATGATCATCGGCACGCCCACGAAATGGGTGTGGATGTTGCGCGGATCGCGGTGGTACTCCGCATACTGGGCCAGGTGGTCGATCAGGGTTTTCATGGGTGTCTCCTGGTTGTTGTTGTGAGCAGCATCCATACTCGTGCGGCGCCCGCCCCCCGTCTGTCGGGGAGCCGACACAAACCCAGCCTTCCCTGACTGCATGACCGACCCCGCCGCCTACCTTCCCGTGCTCCAGACCGGCCGCTGGTTCGCCCACCTGCCGCCCGACTTCGCCCAGCCGCTGCTGGGCATGGCCCACCTGCGCCAGCTGGCGCCGGGCGAGGTGCTCTTCCTGCGCGGCGATGCGCCCTGCGGGCTGTATGCCGTGGTGCGCGGCGCCATCAGCATCTCGGGCACCGGTGGGCGGGCCGACGAGGCGCGCGCCGCCCTGCTCACGCGGCTGGAGCCGCCGCACTGGTTCGGCGAGATCTCGGTGTTCGACAACTCGGCCCGCACGCACGATGCCCATGCGGCCGAGGCCAGCACCCTGCTGCAGATACCGCACGAGCCGCTGCAGGCCTGGCTCACCGGCCATCCCCAGCACTGGCATGCACTGGCCCTGTTGCTCACCGACAAGCTGCGCACCGCCTTCGTGGCCATGGAAGAGCTGGCCCTGCTGCCCGCCGGCCAGCGCCTGGCGCGCCGCCTGGTGATGATGGCCGAGGGCTATGGCCAGTGGACGGCCGAGGGCCAGTCGCGCCGGGTGATCGGCATTTCGCAGGAGCAGCTGTCGCTGATGCTGGCCATTTCGCGCCAGACCACCAACCAGATCCTCAAGGAGCTGGAGGGCCGCGCCCTGGTGCGCGTGCACCGCGGCGAGGTGGAGATCCTGGACCTGGCGGCCCTGCGCGCCACCTGCTACTGAATCAATAGCACCCGGCGCATGCGGGTTATCACCCAAGTGCGTTGGGGAGCAAAATACTAAGAACACTTTGTATTTCCGGGCAAAATGCTGCCATGCAACTGAACTACATCGCCAACGCCTCGGTTCCTTCCTCGTCGGGCCGCACCATTGCCGTGATCGACCCGTCGGACGGCCAGCCCTTCGACGAAATCCAGCGCAGCAACGCCGACGACATCGACGCGGCCGTGCATGCGGCGCGCCAGTGCTACAACGCGGTGTGGCAGCGCATGGCACCGGCCGACCGGGGCCGCCTGCTGCAGCGCCTGTCGGCCAAGGTGCTTGAGCATGCCGACGAGCTCACGGCCCTGGAGCAGCGCGACTGCGGCAAGCCCACCAAGCAGGCGCGCGCCGACACGCTGGCGCTGGCGCGCTACTTCGAGTTCTACGCCGGTGCCTGCGACAAGCTGCACGGCGAGACCCTGCCCTACCTGGACGGCTACAGCGTGCTCACCTGGCGCGAGCCGCATGGCGTGACCGGCCATGTGATCCCCTGGAACTACCCGATGCAGATCTTCGGCCGCAGCGTGGGCGGCGCCCTGGCCGCCGGCAACGTCTGCGTGGTCAAGCCGGCCGAGGACGCCTGCCTGTCGCTGATCCGCGTGGCGCAACTGGCGGCCGAGGTGGGCTTCCCCTCGGGGGCCTTGAACATCGTCACCGGCTACGGCCACGAGGTGGGCGACGCGCTGGCGCGCCACCCGGGCATCGACCACATCAGCTTCACCGGCAGCCCCAAGATCGGCACGCTGATCCAGCAGGTGGCGGCCGAGCGCCACTGCCCGGTGACGCTGGAGCTCGGTGGCAAGAGCCCGCAGATCATCTTTGCCGATGCCGACCTGGATGCCGCCGTGCCCGTGGTGATCAACGCCATCGTGCAGAACGCGGGCCAGACCTGCAGCGCCGGCTCGCGCGTGCTGATCGACTCGCTGATCTACGAACCGCTGCTCGCCCGCCTGGGCAAGGCCTTTGAAGGCCTGCGCGTAGGCCCTGCGGCCATGGACCTGGATGTGGGCCCGCTGATCCGCCAGACCCAGCAGCAGCGGGTGTGGGACTTTCTGTCCGACGCGCAGGTGGCCGGCATCCCCATGGTGGCCCAGGGCGTGGTGGTGGACGAGTCGCCCGAAGGCGGCTTCTACCAGGCCCCCACGCTGCTGCGCGACGTGCCGGTGCAGCACCGCCTGGCACAGGAAGAAGTCTTCGGCCCCGTGCTGTCGGCCATGGCCTTCCAGGACGAGGACCATGCGGTGGAGCTGGCCAATGCCACGCAGTTCGGCCTGGTGGCCGGCATCTGGACGCGCGATGGCTCGCGCCAGTTCCGCATGGCCAAGCGCGTGCACAGCGGCCAGGTGTTCATCAACAACTACGGCGCCGGCGGCGGCGTGGAGCTGCCCTTCGGCGGCGTGAAGTCCAGCGGCTACGGGCGCGAAAAGGGCTTCGAGGCGCTGTACGGCTTCACCACCCTCAAGACCGTGGCGATCAAGCACGGTTGATTGCAGCGCTCGCCGACCTGGCGGGCACCGATTTGCGCAAGACCTCTTTCCATGCCCCTGAGCCCCCCCGCCCCCCGCACCGCCCGGCATGTCCGGCGCGTGACCTACCAGGGCTATGAACGCGACGACGGCCTGTGGGACATCGAAGGCGAGCTGCACGACAGCAAGGCCTACGACGCCCCCGTGCACCGTGGCGAGGGCATGCGCCGCGCGGGCGAGCCCATCCACCACATGCTGCTGCGCGTCACGGTGGACCGCCAGCTCGTGGTGCAGGCCATCGACGTGGCCATGGACGCCCACCCGCTCAAGGACTGCCCGCTGGCCCAGGCCGCGCTGCAGCAGATGGTGGGCTGCAGCATGACCCGCGGCTGGCGCCAGGCCATCCAGAAGCACCTGGGCGGCGTGGCCAGTTGCACCCACCTGCGCGAGCTGCTGTTCAACCTGGCCACCGCCGCCTTCCAGTCCGTCACTGCCGTGTTCGCGCCGCCCGCCAATGGCGACCCGCCGCGCCACCTGAACCAGTGCACCGGCTGGGCCTTCGACGGCAACGGCGTGAAGGAGCACTTTCCGCAGTTCTACGGCCGCGTGCCCATCGCGCTCAGCAAGCCCGAGACGACGGCATCGCCCGACGAGCGCTGACCACGGCCGGCCCAGCGCTTTTTACCGCCATACTTTTTTTCCAAAGACAGGGAGACACCCCATGCGTGCACAGAACAAGTCCGTCATCGTCACCGGCGCCGGCAACGGCATTGGCGAGGGCATCGCCAAGCGCCTGGCGGCCGAGGGCGCCAAGCTCATCGTCAACGACATCAACGAAGCCGGCGGCCAGCGCGTGGTGGCCGAGATCACCGCGGCCGGCGGCACGGCCGCCTTCTTCAAGGCCGACGTGACGAACTCCGCCCAGGTCAAGGCCCTGGTGGATGAGGCCGTGCGCCTGTATGGCCAGCTCGACGTGATGGTCAACAACGCCGGCTGGACGCACCGCAACCGCCCCATGCTGGAGGTGAGCGAGGAAGAGTTCGACAAGGTCTATGCCATCAACATGAAGAGCATCTACCTCTCGGCCATCCACGCCGTGCCGGCGCTGCGCAAGGTGGGCGGTGGCAGCATCATCAACATCGCCTCCACCGCCGGCCTGCGCCCGCGCCCGGGCCTGACCTGGTACAACGGCTCCAAGGGCGCCGTGATCATCACCAGCAAGTCCATGGCGGCCGAGCTCGGCCCCGACAACATCCGCGTGAACTGCATCAACCCCGTGTTCAACCCCGACACCGGCCTGGCTGCCGAGTTCGCAGGCGGCCCGGTGGACGACGCGCGCCGCGCCAAATTCCTGGCCACCATCCCGCTGGGGCGTTTTTCCACCGCACTCGACGTGGCCAACGCCGCGCTCTACCTGGCGAGCGACGAGGCTTCGTTCATCAATGGCGTGTGCATAGAGGTAGACGGCGGCCGCTGCGTCTAAGCCCCCATAAGGGCAAGTTGGGAGGCCGCATCCCCAATGCCGCAACTGCGGCAAAATGCCCCCATGGCCGAACGTGTGATCCCCCTGGTGGACCAGCGCAGCGCCGCCCTCCGGGCGGTGGTGCCGCTGCATAGCCAGGCGCCCACGGGCCATCTGGTGGACACGCGCGGTCGCCCCTTGCGCGACCTGCGCATCAGCGTGACGGACCGCTGCAACTTCCGCTGCAGCTACTGCATGCCCAAGGAGGTGTTCGACAAGGACTACCCCTACCTGCCGCACAGTGCGCTGCTCAGCTTCGAGGAGATCACGCGGCTGGCCAAGCTCTTTCTCGCCCATGGCGTGCGCAAGATCCGCCTCACAGGGGGCGAGCCCTTGCTGCGCAAGAACCTGGAAGCCCTGGTGGAACAACTGGCCGCGTTGCGCACGGTGGACGGCACCGCCCCCGACCTCACGCTCACCACCAACGGATCGCTGCTGGTGCGCAAGGCGCAGGCGCTCAAGGACGCCGGCCTGAACCGCGTGACCGTGAGCCTCGACGGCCTGGACGACACGGTGTTCCGGCGCATGAACGATGTGGATTTTCCGGTGGCCGACGTGCTGGCGGGCATCGAGGCCGCGCATGCGGCAGGCCTGTCGCACATCAAGGTCAACATGGTGGTCAAGCGCGGCACCAACGACCACGAGATCCTGCCCATGGCGCGGCATTTTCGCGGCACGGGGACCACGCTGCGCTTCATCGAGTACATGGATGTGGGCGCCACCAACGGCTGGCGCATGGACGAGGTGCTGCCCTCGGCCGAACTCATCGAGCGCCTGCGCGCCCACCTGCCGCTGGTGCCGCTCGATCCCGCCAGCCCGGGCGAGACCGCCGAGCGCTGGGGCTATGCCGACGCCAGCGGCCGGCACGACCCGGCCCTGGGCGAGGTCGGCGTGATCAGCAGCGTGACCCAGGCCTTCTGCCACGACTGCAACCGCGCCCGCCTGTCCACCGAAGGCCAGCTGTACCTGTGCCTCTTCGCCACCCAGGGCCATGACCTGCGCAGCTTGCTGCGCGGCGGCGCGAGCGACGAGACCATCGCCTCGGCCATCGCGCCCATCTGGCAGGGCCGCAGCGACCGCTACTCCGAGCTGCGCAGCAGCCTGCCTGCGGATGCCACGCCAGGGCCGCGCCGGGTGGAGATGAGCTACATCGGCGGCTGACGGCGCAGCCACGGCTGCCCTTTCATTTTTTTCTTCAACGCGGCAACACCTTCCAATGATCGAGATCCAGGACATCACCGGCCTCGTGCTGGCCGGGGGCCGCGGCTCCCGCATGGGTGGGGTCGACAAGGGCCTGCAGGGCTTTCGCGGCATGCCGCTGGCGCTGCACACGCTGATGCGGCTGCAGATGCAGACCGGGGCCTCCATGGTCAACGCCAACCGCAACCTGGCAGCCTACGAATCGTTTGGCGCCCCGGTCTGGCCCGACGCGCTGGCCGACTATGCCGGCCCGCTGGCCGGCTTCCTGACCGGGCTGGAGCGCTGCGAAACCCCGTGGATGCTCACCGTGCCCTGCGACACCCCCCTGTTCCCGCTGGACCTGGCCGCCCGCCTGGCCGCAGCGGCCGACGAAGCGGGTGCCGACATCGCCATGGCTGCCGCCCCCGAAGACGACGGCAGCGGCCAGGTGGCGGTGCGCCCCCAGCCCGTGTTCTGCCTGCTGCGCGTGGACCTGCTGGAGAGCCTGGTGGCCTTCACCCAGGCCGGCGGCCGCAAGATCGATGCGTGGACCGGCCAGCATGCCTGCGCCATCGTGCCCTTCAACGCCCCGGGCGACGACCCGCAGGCCTTCTTCAACGCCAACACCCTGGCCGAGCTGCACGCGCTGGAGGCCGGCACACCATCCGACCGCCCATGAAGACCCTTGCCCAGATTGCCGCCGAACTGCAGGGCTACGACCCCAAGGCCCTGAGCGTTGCCGATGCCAACGCCTTTCTCGCGCGCCTGGTGCAGCCGGTGCAGGGCACCGAGACCCTGCCCCTCTTCGATGCGCTGGGCCGCGTGCTGGCCAGCGATGTCGTCTCGCCCGTGAGCGTGCCGCCGCACGACAATTCGGCCATGGACGGCTACGCGCTGGCCGGCGCCCAGCTGGTGCCGGGCCAGCCGCTCACGCTGCGGCCCGTGGGCACGGCCCTGGCCGGCAAGGCCTGGGCGGGCACCGTGGCCGCAGGCGAATGCGTGAAGATCATGACCGGGGCCATCATGCCGGCGGGGCTGGACACCGTGGTGCCGCAGGAATTCACCACCACCGGGGCGGACGGCCGCATCACCATCGCCGCCGACGTGCTGCGCACGGGCGACAACCGCCGCTTCAAGGGCGAGGACCTGATGCAAGGCAGCGTTGCGCTCGCGCAGGGCGAACTGCTCACGCCGGCCGCGCTGGGCCTGGTGGCCAGCCTGGGCCTGCCCACCGTCACGGTGCACCGCCGCCTGCGCGTGGCCTATTTTTCCACCGGCGACGAGATCCTGAGCCTGGGCGAGGCCCCGCGCGAAGGCGCGGTGTACGACAGCAACCGCTACACCGTGTTCGGTCTGCTCACCCGCCTGGGCGTGGAGGTGATCGACCTCGGTGTGGTGCGCGACGAGCCCGCCCTGCTGGAGGCGGCCTTTCGCCAGGCGGCGCAGCAGGCCGATGCCATCATCACCAGCGGCGGCGTGAGCGTGGGCGAGGCCGACCACACGCGCACCATGATGAAACAACTGGGCGATGTGGCCTTCTGGCGCATCGCCATGCGCCCGGGCCGCCCCATGGCCGTCGGGCGTTTGGCCAGTGATGCGCCCGATGGCCGCAGCGCCGTGCTGTTCGGCCTGCCCGGCAACCCCGTGGCGGTGATGGTCACCTTCCTGGCCTTTGTGCGCCCCGCCCTGCTGCGCATGATGGGCAGCACCCATGCCCCCGCCCCCCTCATGCGCGCCATCAGCACCGAGGCCCTGCGCAAGAAGCCCGGCCGCACCGAATTCCAGCGCGGCACCGTGAGCACTGCCCCCGACGGCAGCCTGCAGGTCTGCACCACGGGCAACCAGGGCTCGGGCGTGCTCAGCTCCATGGTGCAGGCCAACGGCCTCATCGTGCTGCACCATGGCCAGGGTGACGTGGCCGTCGGTGAACCGGTAGACGTCATGGTCTTTGACGGCGTGATCTGACACGCAGGTGCGGCGTGGACTGCCGACCGCCTGCGGCAGCACGGTCTACGCTGTACTGAACACCCCCCATTCGAACGAGATACACCATGCCTTACACCGCCAAACACCTTGTGCAACCCCCTTCGCGCGACGACGTGGACCAGTTGGCCGGTGCCACCGTCGTCGAGTTCAGCACGCCCTGGTGCGGCCATTGCCAGCGCGCCCAGCCCCTGATCGAAGGGGCCTTGAAGGACCGTGCCGATGTGGCCCACGTCAAGGTCGAGGACGGCCCTGGTCAGCGCCTGGGGCGCACCTTCGGCGTGAAGCTCTGGCCCACCCTGGTCTTCCTCAAGGATGGCAAGGAAGTGGAGCGCCTGGTGCGCCCGCAGCAGGCAGCCGATGTGCAGCAGGCACTGCAGGCCGTTGCGAACTGACGCCGTTCCACCTTCCCCCTTCTTCGTCGCCAGCAGGTAGCCCACGCGCAGCGCGCGGTGCAGCCTGAAGGCCCGGGTGAAGGGGTTGTAGCCCAGCCCGCGCGAGTCCTGGAGCGTGAGGCCTGCCGCCTTCGCATCGGCCACCAGCTCGTGCGGGCGGATGAGCTTGCGCCAGTCGTGCGTGCCCACCGGCAGCAGGCGCAGCACCCGCTCGGCGCCGAACACCGCGATCAGCCACGCAAACGGCGTGCGGTTGATCGTGGAAAAGAACACCCAGCCACCGGGCTTGACCAGCCGCGCACAGGCCTCGATCACCAGGCGCGGGTCGGGCACGTGCTCCAGCATCTCCATGCAGGTCACCACGTCGAAGCTGCCTGGCTGCTCTGCCGCCAGTTCCTCGGCCGAGATGGCACGGTAGGCCACGCTGCTGGCGCCGGTCTTGCGGGCATGCACCGTGGCCACCTTGAGGGGCTTGTCCGCCAGGTCGATGCCCAGCACATCCGCCCCGCGCCGGGCCATGGACTCGGCCAGGATGCCGCCGCCGCAGCCCACGTCGAGCACCCGCTTGCCGGCGAGCGGGACCGCATCGTCGATCCACTTCAGGCGCAGTGGGTTGATCTCGTGCAGCGGACGGAATTCCGACTCGGGATCCCACCAGCGGTCGGTCAGTTGCTGGAATTTGGCGAGCTCGGCGGCGTCGAAATTGGTGTGGACCATGGTGTTGCTCCTTTGGAAGTGGGGAAGATCGACTGGCTTACCAATGGCCCCGGGCTCGGTTCCAACGGTAGAGCCGCCGGGCAAAGGCGTTGTAGAAAGCATCGGCGATGCGGCGCACGCCCCACCAGCGCAGCGCAGCGGTGCGGCCAGCCAGCCCCAGCGCGGCACGCGCCGCAGGGCGGCGGCCAGGGCATCGGCGCCCACCTGCATGCGCCCCTGCCCGTCGGCCACGTGCAGGCGCTCGCGCACGGCTTCGAGGTCCAGGCCCAGTTCATCGAGCACCTCGGGGTGCTGGTGCACGTCCACCCACTGCACACCCCCATCGCTTGCCAGCCGCTCCCGCATGGCGCAGATGCCGGCATCGCACACGGGGCAGGCACTGTTGTAGTAGACGGTGGCGGTGCGGTTTGCGGGGTCGCTCATGGTCGTGCTCCTTGGCATCCATCATGTCAATATTTAGTTAAATACCTAAATATTTAATTAAATAAATCACGAGACCATTTCGCTAGAATGTGCCGATGGAAAAAATCTTCGAAGCGCTTGCGTCCACCCCCCGGCGCAAGATCCTGGCCTACCTGTCCGAGACCGAGCTGTCGGCGGGCGAGATCGCCACGCGCTTCGAGATGAGCAAGCCCTCGCTCTCGCAGCACCTCAAGGTGCTGGAGAACGCTGGCCTCGTCACCTCGGAAAAGCGCGGCCAGTTCGTCTTCTACAGCCTGCAGCGCGACAACCTGGCCCACACCCTCACGGGCTTCATGCAGAGCGTGTGCCCGGTGTCGACCGGGCTCAAGAAGGAAAGCCGCGCCCTGGCCCAGAGCAAGGCCAAGGCGGCATCGAAGACCAAGCCGGCTACCGAATAAAGGCTCAGCCTCTTCCGGCAAAGGGCATGTTCGATGCCATGACCGTCATGTTGAGCACATTGGCGGAGAGCGGCAGGCCGGCCATGTAGCTCACGGCCTCGGCCACATGCTTGACGTCCATCAGCGGCTCGGTGGACATGGTGCCGTTGGCCTGGCGCACGCCTTCGCCCTTGCCCATGCGGGCGGCCAGGTCGGTGAGCGCATTGCCGATGTCGATCTGGCAGCCGACGATGTTGTAGGCCCGCCCGTCGAGTGCCAGGCACTTGGTGAGGCCCAGCACGGCATGCTTGCTGGCCGTGTAGGGGCTGCTGAAGGGCCGCGGCGTGTGGGCCGAGATCGAGCCGTTGTTGATGATGCGCCCGCCCTGCGGCGACTGGCGGCGCATGAGACCGAAGGCCGCCCGCGCGCACAGGAAGACGCCGGTGATGTTGGTGTTCACCACGTCCAGCCACTTCTCCACCGGCAGCTCGTCCATGGGCACGGCAGGCGCGCCGATGCCGGCGTTGTTGAACAGCACATCCAGGCGGCCGCATTCCTTCTCGACGGTCTGAAACAGCGCATCCACGCTCGCGGGGTCGCGCACGTCGGAGGTGACGGCCAGGGCCTTGCCGCCCGCAGCCTGCACCTCGGCCACCAGGGCATCGAGCAATTCGGTACGGCGGCCGGTGGCCACGACATGGAAACCATCCTTGGCGAGTTGCAGGGCAACGGCACGGCCGATGCCGCTGCCAGCGCCGGTGACGAGAGCGACTTTCTGGGCGGGGAGAGAGGACACGCGAGGACTCCTGGTGGGAACAAAAACGATAGTGTGAGGCAAGGCCTTCAGGTCACCGGTGCCGGGTTGAACAACACCAGCGCGTTGTGCAGCTTCCACTGCTCGGCCCAGGTCTTCTTGCGGCCGCTGGCCACGTCGAGCATCAGCTGGAACATCTCCCAGCCCACGTCGGCAATCGTCTTCTCGCCGGTGGCAATCGTTCCGGCGTTGATGTCCATCAGGTCGTGCCAGCGGCGCGCCAGGTCGTCGCGCGTGGCCACCTTGATGACCGGCACCTGGGCCAGGCCGTAGGGCGTGCCACGGCCGGTGGTGAACACATGCAGGTTCATGCCCGCAGCCAACTGCAAGGTGCCGCAGATGAAATCGCTGGCGGGAGTGGCCGCGTAGATCAGGCCGCGCTGCTTGAGCTTCTCACCCGGGGCGATGACGCCCGAAATGGGCGAGCTGCCCGACTTGACGATGGAGCCCATGGCCTTCTCCACAATGTTGGACAGGCCGCCCTTCTTGTTGCCCGGCGTGGTGTTGGCGCTGCGGTCCACGCGGCCGCGCTGCAGGTAGGCGTCGTACCAGGCCATCTCGCGGATCATGGCCTCGGCCACCTCGGGGGTGGAGGCACGCGAGGTGAGCTGGTCGATGCCGTCGCGCACCTCGGTCGTTTCCGAGAACATCACCGTGGCGCCCGCGCGCACCAGCAGGTCGGTGCAGTAACCCACGGCCGGGTTGGCCGTGACGCCCGAGAACGCGTCGCTGCCACCGCACTGCACGCCCACCACCAGTTCGCTGGCGGGCACGGTCTCGCGCCGGCGCGCGTTCAGGCGCTCCAGGTGCAGCTCGGCCTGGCGCAGGATCGAATCGACCATGGACATGAAGCCCACGTGCGCATCGTCCTGCAGGCACACCACATCGAGCGGCGTTTCGGCGCTCGTGCCCGTGTCGGCCACGTTGCGCTCGTCCACCAGGGGAATGCTGCCGGGCGGCAGCAGACGCTCGGGCTGCAGCTTCTCGCAGCCCAGGCTCACCACCATCACCTCGCCACCGAAGTTGGGGTTGAGCGAGATATTGCGCAGCGTGCGGATGGGGATCACCGCGTCGGGCGCGTCGATGGCCACGCCGCAGCCGTAGGTGTGCTCTAGCGCCACCACGTCGTCCACGTTCGGAAAGCGCGGCAGCAGCTCGGCCTTGATGCGCTGCACGGCAAAGTCGGTCACGCCGGCCACGCACTGCACGGTCTGCGTGATGGCCAGGATGTTGCGCGTGCCCACCGAGCCATCGGGGTTGCGGTAACCCTCGAAGGTATAGCCCGTGAGGGGCGGCTGCGGCTCGGGCTTGACCGTGGCGATGGGCAGGCCTTCGAGCTCGCGCGCCTCGGGCATGCGCAGCAGGCGCTCGTGCACCCAGCTGCCTGCGGGGATTGGTTTGAGCGCATAGCCGATGGGCACGTTGTAGCGGCGCACCTCGCCACCTTCGGCAATGTCCACCAGCGCCACCTTGTGCGCCTGCGGCACCTTGTCCACCAGGGTCAGGCCCGAGGGGAATACGGTGCCCGCGGGCAGCCCCCCGTCGTTGGCGACGATGGCGACGTTGTCGCGCTCGTCCATCTTGATGTGCAGGGGCGGCCGCGCCGTGCTCGTGGTGGAAGCGGTGCTATCGGTCATGGGGGTTCTCTGTGCTATTTTTCTCAATCTACCGCAGGTGCATCAAGGGCGATGTCCCGCCTCTGCCGTCTCGCGCGTCCAGGCGCGCGCCTGGTCGCTCAGGCTCAGGCCCAGGCCGGGGCGCGTGGGCACGAGCATGCGGCCTTCCTTGATCTCCAGGCGTTCGTTGAACAACGGCTCCAGCCAGTCGAAATGCTCCACCCAGGGCTCGGTGGCGTACACGGCTGCCAGGTGTACATGCAGCTCCATCGCGAAATGCGGGCCCAGGCTCAGGCCGGCATGCTCGGCCTGCGACGCGATCTTGAGAAAGGGCGTGATGCCGCCCACGCGCGGGGCATCGGGCATCAGGTAGTCGGCCGCGCGGTGGCGGATCAGCTCGCCGTGTTCGGCGGCACTGGTCAGCATCTCGCCGGTAGCGATGGGCGTGTCAAAGGTCGCAGCCAGGGCGGCGTGGCCCTCGAAATCGTAGGCGTCGAGCGGCTCCTCGATCCACACCAGGTTGAACTCCTCGAAGATGCGGCACATGCGCTGGGCCGTGGGGCGGTCCCACTGCTGGTTGGCGTCCACCATCAGCGGCACCTGCTCGCCCAGGTGCTTGCGCACGGCTTCCACGCGCGTGATGTCCAGCGCCCGGTCGGGCTGGCCCACCTTGAGCTTGATGCCGCCGATGCCGCGCTCGATGGAGGCGCCCGCGTTCACCACCAGTTGGTCGATGGGTGTGTGCAGAAAACCGCCCGAGGTGTTGTAGCACTGCACCGAGTCGCGCTGCGAGCCCAGCAGCTTGGACAGTGACAGCCCCGCACGGCGCGCCTTGAGGTCGTACAGCGCCACGTCGAAGGCACCGATGGCCTGGGTGGACATGCCGCTGCGCCCCACCGAGGCGCCGGCCCAGCACAGCTTGGTCCACAGGCGCGAGATGTCGCTCGGGTCCTCGCCTATCAGCGCGGGCGCAATCTCCTTGGCGTGGGCAAACTGCCCCGGTCCGCCCGCGCGCTTGGAATAGCTCAGCCCCAGGCCCTTGTGGCCGTCCCGGGTCTCGATCTCGGCGAACAGCATCGCGATTTCGGTCATCGGCTTCTGGCGGCCGGTGAGCACCTTGGCATCGCTGATCGGGTTGGCCAGCGGCAGGTAGCACGAGGAAACGCGGACCCAGGCGATGGAGTCGCTGGCGGTGGAGGGGGTGGAGGTAGTCATGGGCTGGGGCTACGAAGCAACAAGAAAATCGCGACCCGAAGACTTCGCCTTGGGGTCGCGAAGCATCAGTCGATGGAGATCTTTCCGGTCTCGATCACCGTCTTCCAGCGCGCGTATTCCTTCTTCTGGAACTCGGCGAACTGGGCCGGCGTGTTGACCACCATCTCGAAGCCGATGCCGACAAACTGGTCCCGGACCTTGGGGTCGTTGAGCGCCTCGGCAAACGCGGCGTGGGCCCTTTCGCGCACGGCGGGTGGCAGGCCCTTGGGGGCCACGATGGCCTGCCAGGAGGTGACCTCGACGTTCTTCACGCCGGCTTCCGTCAGGGTGGGCACATCGGGCAGCACGGGCGATCGCGCGGTGCTGGTGACGGCCAGGGCGCGCATCTTGCCGCCCTTGATGTACTGCACCACCGAGTTGACGTTCTGGAACGAGGCATCCACCTGCCCGCCCATGATGTCGGTGTGCGCGGGCGCGCCACCCTTGTAGGGCACATGGATGGCGGTGGTGCCCGTTTGCTGCCAGAACAGCTCGGCCGTCAGGTGGTCGCTGGAGCCGTTGCCCGCCGAGGCAAAGGTCATCTTGCCGGGGTTGGCCTTGAGGTGGGCGACCACGTCGGCCACCGACTTGAGCGGCGAGTTGGTGGGCACGACGAGCACATTGGGCGACTGCACGGCCACGGTGATCAGGTCGAAGTCCTTGAGCGCGTCGTACTGCATGCCCTTGAGCAGGTGCGGCGTGATGACCAGGGGCCCGAGCGAGGTGACCAGGAAGGTGTACCCATCGGCAGGTGCGCGCTTGACGAAGGTGGCGCCGATGGTGCCCGTGGCTCCGGCCTTGTTCTCCACCAGGAAGGACTGCTTGAGCTTGTTGGTGAGCAGCGGGCCGACGGCGCGCGCCACCTGGTCGGTAGAGCCACCGGGTGGGAAAGGCACCACCAGGGTGACGGCCTTGTCGGGCCAGGTCTGGGCGTGCGATGCCAGGGCCGCCAGGCCGATGCACAGGGCGGTGAGGGTCTTCTTCATGCGTTGTCTCCTTCTTTATGGAAATGGTCCCGATGGCCTGCCCGCGTACGTGCAGCGGCCCTGGGTGAAACGGCCTGATGGCAAAGCCAAATGACAACGTTGTCATTTTGCGGTCAGCGCGGCATGGTCGGGCGATGGTGTACATAGTCTTTCCGAACCGGCCATCAGCGCATTGCCACAACCGAGCACAAATGATATCGTTGTCATTTTGAGGCGTCAACCCGATTCAGACCAGGGTTTGCCCGCAGAAGGCAGACCTGCCAGGGCCGCAAACCACCGCCTGCACGGCCCACCTGCCGCGCACCAGAGAGCCCACCCGTCGTCGCCGCGCCACGCGCCACCTGGTCAATGCATGGGCCTCCCCTGATTTTTGGTAGGGTATGGCCCACCCACCGCACCCCTGCCATCGCCCGCCCCCATGAACACCCCCTCCCCCCACAAGCCCGTCACCCTGCACGATGTGGCCAAGGTCGCAGGCGTGTCGCTCATCACCGCGTCGCGCGCGCTGGGCAATCCGGGCGTGGTGTCGGACAAGACCATTGCCAAGGTGCGCGAAGCCGTGGAGGCCACGGGCTACCTCCCCAATCTGCTCGCGGGGGGCCTCAAGTCCAAGCGCAGCCGCATGGTCGCGGCCATCGTGCCGGCGCTGTCGGTGTCGCAGTTCTTGCCCACCGTGCAGACCCTCACCTCGGCGCTGGCCGCAGGCGGCTACCAGGTCATCGTGGGGCAGACCAACTACGACGCCGAGCGCGAGGAGGCCGTGCTCAACACCATGATCAGCCGCCAGCCCGACGGCATCGTGATGACCGGCCTGGTGCAGTCGCAAAAGGCCCGCGACCGGCTCAGGCGATCCGGCATCCCCGTGGTGGAAACCTGGGACCTGAGTGACCGGCCGGTGGACATGGTGATCGGTTTTTCGCACCTCAAGGTGGGTGGTGCGGTGGCCGGCTATTTTCTCTCGCGCGGGTGGACCACGGTGGGCGTCGCCACCGGCAGCGACCACCGCGCCATGCTGCGCCGCGAAGGCTTTCTGGCCACGCTGGGCCGCACCGACGTCCCCACCGCCGTGGTGCCCGCCCCCAGCAGCCTGGCCCTGGGCCGCCGCGCGCTGGCCGAGTTGCTGGACAAGGAACCGGGCCTGCAGGCCGTGTGCTGCAGCTCCGACACCCTGGCCCACGGCGTGCTGGTGGAAGCCCAGGCGCGCGGCCTGCGCGTGCCTGAGGACCTGGCCGTGGTGGGCTTCGGCAACGCCGAGTTCGGCGCGCACATGCTGCCGTCGATCAGCACCGTGCATGTGGATGGCCCCGAGATCGGCCGCCTGGCCGCGCAGCTCATCATGGCGCGCTGCAAGGGCGAAACCGTGGCACAGCCCATCGTGGACCTGGGGTTCCGCCTGATCGAGCGGCGCTCCACATCGGTGGACGCGGCGTAGCCGCTAGGCGCCGCGCACTGCGGCTTCGATCTTGGCTACGTCAATCTTCCTCATGGGCATCATGGCCTGGAACGCACGCTTGGCCACCTCGCCGCCCTGGGCCATGGCGTCGGTCAGCACGCGCGGGGTGATCTGCCAGTTGATGCCCCACTGGTCCTTGCACCAGCCGCACTGGCTCTCCTGCCCGCCGTTGCCGACGATGGCGTTCCACAGGCGGTCGGTCTCGGCCTGGTCGTCGGTGGCGATCTGGAACGAGAAGGCCTCGCTGTGCTTGAACTGCGGGCCGCCGTTGAGGCCGATGCAGGGGATGCCGGCGACGGTGAATTCCACCGTCAGCACATTGCCCTTCTTGCCGCCGCCCGGGAAGTCCGAGGGTGCCTGGTGCACTGCCGTCACCCGGCTGTCCGGGAAGGTCTGGGCGTAGAAGTTGGCAGCGGCCTCGGCCTCGCTGTCGTACCAGATGCAGACGGTGTTCTTGGCGGCGGGCATGCAGGTCTCCGGTGTGGGAAAAGCGGCCAGTGTGGCGTGTCCAGGCCCTGCCCGCAAGACTCCCACTGTAGGACACCCGCTTGATCGGATTGGCACAGAATGCGATTGGCGCCGCACCCTTTGAAAGCATCCCGGAACCTAGACTTTGCGCACACCAACCACCGGGAATCGACATGCCTTTCAACACCACCACCCCATTCACTGTACACAGACCCGACATGGCCGATGGCCGCGTGGCCCGCGCACAGCTCGCCAGCGCCAGGGGCGGCCCGCGCGACAACCTGCCGCCCACGGCCACGCCCGCCCTGCTGGCCTTCATGGCCGGGGCCCACACGGTGGGCAAGACCAGCTTCACCGCCACGGGATCACGCTGAGCGCGGTATTCGATGAACCACAGCCCCATGCGCAACGCACGCCCCGCTGCACCCGACCGCGCAGCCACGGCCCGCAGCATCCACGCCCTGCCCGGCGTGGGCATGGCGGCCCATGTGCTGCAGGGGCGCGGGCTGGAGATACTGCGCATGCGCATGGACCAGCCCGCGCTGATCCTGGTCGACCAGGGCACCAAGACCGTGCGCGCCGAGCGCGGCGCCACGGCCCGCGCCATGCCCGGCCAGGCCATCGTCATCGACGGCCAGCAGACAGTGGACTTCACCAACGCCGTGCCCAGCGGTGTGGACCACTACGAGGCCCGCTGGCTGGTGTTCGACACCGCCCTGTTCGAAGACCCCTACTACCTGGCCCGTGCTGCGCAGGCCGAACGCTCCGGCACAGCGAGCGCATCGGTGCGCCGGGTGCCCCAGGTGGCACCAACGCTGGCCAGCGCGTTCGAGCGCGCCGCCCAATCCCTGGCGCCCGACCAAGCCCTGCCCGCCTCCGTCGCGCGCCAGCGGGTGCTGGAGGTACTGCATTGGCTGCTGGAGCAGCACGGCATCGCCGTGCACGCCCCGCCGGTGAACCCCGGCGTATCGGTCAAGGTGCGCGCGCTGATCGCGGGGCGGCTTGACGCCGACTGGACCGCCGGCCGCATCGCCAGCGAACTGGCCGTGTCCGAAGCCACGCTGCGCCGCCGCCTGGTCGCCGAGGGCGCATCGCTCACCCAACTGCTCGTGGACGCGCGCATGGCCACCGCGCTCACGCTGCTGCAGGCCACCACGCAGCCGGTGTCGTCCATCGCGCTGTCGGTGGGCTACGAATCACCCTCGCGCTTTGCGGTGCGGTTTCGCCAGCGCTTCGGCTTTGCCCCCACGGCCGTGCGCGGCCATGAGCGCGGGGCCCACTGATCCCTTTTCTCAAACCCTCAACCAACCACTACCTATGCTCAAGATCCACCACCTCGGCCACTCCCAGTCCGAACGCATCGTCTGGCTCTGCGAAGAGCTGGGCCTGCCCTACGAACTGGTGCACTACACGCGCGACGCCGTCACGCGCCTCTCGCCGCCCGAACTCAAGGCGCTGCACCCGCTGGGCGCCGCGCCGGTCATCGAAGACGGCGACCTGCTGCTGGCCGAGTCGGCCGCCATCGTCGAGTACATCATTGCCAGGCACGGCGGCGGGCGCCTCAAGCTCTCGCCGGACCATGCGGACTACGCAGCGTTCCTGTACTGGTTCCACTTCTCCAACGGCAACCTGATGCCCGTGCTGGGCCGCATGATGGTGGTCAACCGCGCCCAGTTGCCGGCGGACCACCCAGTGCAGCAGAACGCGCAGGTGCGCCTGGACCGGGTGCTGGCGCTGGTGGAGGCTCGCCTGGGCGAAGCACCCTACCTTGCGGGCCAGGAGTTCACGGCTGCCGATGTGATGAGCGTGTTCTCGCTCACCACCATGCGGCTGTTCCAGCCGCTGGACCTTGCGCCGTACCCGAACATCCGCGCGTACCTGCAGCGCATTGGCGCGCGGCCGGCGTACCAGCGCGCGATGGCCAAGGGGGATCCGGATCTGGTGCCGATGCTGGACTGACAGCGCGGTTCACCGGTGCCTGCGCATGGTCACAACCGTCCCTTCGCAAACACCGCGATCCGCTGCGCCGTATCCGGGTCCGCAAAGCACGCATTCGCTGCCTTCCCCTCTGCCACCAGCGCGTCTTCGATCTTCGGCCCCAGGCCTGAAGTCAGCACGCGCTTGAGCCGCGCGGTGGCGCCGGCCGAACGGGTGGCCACCTCGGCGGCCAGGGCCATGGCGGTGGGCAGCATCTGGTCGGCCGGCACCACACGGTTGACGAGGCCCAGGGCCTTGAGGTCCGCAGCGCTCTGGCGCTCGCCCAGCACGATCAACTCCATGGTGCGCTGGTGGCCCAGTATCTGGGGCAGCAGGTGGGTGACGCCGCCGGTGACGAAGTGGCCCAGCGCCATTTCGGGGAAGAAGCAGACCAGCGTGTCGGCGGCGACCACCATGTCGCAGTTGAGCACCCATTCGAAGCCGCCACCTACCGCGTAGCCGTGCACGGCGCCGATGACGAGCTTGGGGCCGAACATGATGTCTCGCGTGATCTGCTGGATGCGCTCGCAGTGCTCGGCGATGGCGGCGGGGCTTTCGGACTGCTCGGCAAATTCCTTGAGGTCGTCGCCCGCGCAGAAGGCGCGGCCGGCGCCGGTGAAGACGATGCACTGCGTGGCGGCCTCGTTCTGCGCGGCCTGCAGTGCGGCGTGCAGGTCCACCAGCAGGGTGCCGCTGATGGCGTTGAGGCGCTCGGGGCGCTGCAGGGTGACGACGCTGACGGCGCCCTCGATGGTATGGGTGGCAAAGCTCATGGTTGGTCTCTCTTTCTCTCTTCGGTGGTGGCGACTCACAAAGCTCTTCTGGCGTTGTTGCTGCGTCTTGCCGTACTTTCAGTACTGTCTGCGACGCAGCGCCTAGCCAGAACCGCTTCGCTGAGCTTTGTGAGCCGCTTGGGGAACGTTGATGGGGTCAAGGATGAGGTAAGCGTACGGAGTCTGCTTCGCGGTCCCATGTGCCTGGCGCAATGCCTGCGGCCTGCAGTCGGAATTTCTCGACCTTGTCGGTGGGGGTCTTGGGCAGGGCGGGCAGCAGGCGCAGATAGCGCGGCACCATGAAGCGGGCCATGTGCAGGCTGCAATGCGCGGCCAGCGCGGCGGGGGCCAGGCTTGCACCAGGGCGCAGCACCACGCAGGCCATGACCTCTTCTTCGGTCATGTCGCTGGGCACGCCGAACACGGCGCATTCGAGCACGTCGGGGTGGGTCTCGATGCCCATCTCGACCTCGGCGGCGGAGATGTTCTCGCCGCGGCGGCGCACGATGTCCTTGGTGCGGCCGACGAAGTACATGTACCCCTCTTCGTCCTGGCGCAGCAGGTCGCCGGTGTGGAACCACAGGTCCTTGAAGGCAGCGAGCGTGGCCTCAGGCATGCCGTAGTAGCCCTGCATGAGCAGGCCGGGTTGCTCGGGGCGCAGCAGCAGTTCGCCGGGCTGCCCCACGGGCACTTCGAAGCCCTGCGGGTCCGCCAGCCGTGCTCGGAAAGCAGGGTCCACCTTGCCGCACGAGCCCATGCGCCGCGGTACGTGCAGCGGCTGGTACATGACGCCGCCGGCCTCGGTGGAGCCGTACAGCTCCACCAGGCGGCAGCCAAAGCGCTCTTCGAACTGCGGTGCAAAGGCTGGCAGGGGCACGCCCCAGCCCAGGCGGGCGCGGTGCTCGCGGTCGCGCGGGGTGGGGGGCTGCTTCCACAGCATGGTGACCGTGGCGCCCATGAAGTCGAACACGGTGGCCTGCAGGGCGCGCACCTCGTCCCAGTAGCGCGAGACGCTGAAACGCTCGCCGATGGCGGCCACGCCGCGCAGCAGCAGTGCGGGCACGATGGTCATGACGGTGGCGTCGAGGTGGAACATCGGGTACGGGCAATACAGCACGTCGTCCGGCCGCAGCTCCAGCCCCTGTATGAACAGCTGCGCCTGCGCGAGCACGAAGCGATGCCCAATCATGGTCGCCTTGGATCGGCCGGTGGTGCCGGAGGTGTAGAGCAGCAGGCACAGTGCATCGCAAACGACTTCGGGGCGCGGCAGGGTGTGCTCCGTGGGCTCCACGCTGCGCAGCAGGGCATAGGGTGCGCAGCCTGCCGCTTCGGCACCCACCACAAGGACCTGAGTGGCCGTGGCCAGTTGGCCCTGCACTTCGGCCCACTGCGCATGCAGCGTGGCATGCACCACGGCCAGGCGGCTTTCCACCAGGTTGACCGCATCGGCCAGCACCGTGCCGCGAAACGAGGTGTTCACCGGCGCAGCCACAGCGCCCAGCTTGGCCAGCGCGAACCACAGCACGGCCATCTCGATGCAGTTGGGCAGCATGAGGCTGACGTGGTGGCCCGCGCGCACGCCCTGGGCATGCAGGCCGGCGGCCAGGCGGTCGCTCTCCTCGTCGATCTGGCGGTAGGTCCACTCGCCCGCCGCCATGCGGATGAAAGGCTGGTGTGGCACCTCGGCAGCTGCGCGGCGCAGCTCGGCGCCAAGCGAGGGGGCGAAGGGATCGTGGGTAGCGGAGGAAGGGGCGTTGAGCATGGCTGTTGCAGGATAGGAAGGCCCTGCTCACAGGGCAAGCTCCGTGCCACACGCTGCAGCCTGGGTTTGCCTGCAAGCGCCTCGCATCGACGTGGCTGCGAGCGATATGATTTGCAACGACCGTTCAATAGTTGAACGTTTCATATTGCAACGCCATGCCCACCAAGCGACCGCCTGCCCCCGTCCCTGCCGCCACCAGCCCCAACGATCTGC
Organism: Acidovorax sp.; assembly: GCF_034519795.1. Classification (GTDB taxonomy): domain Bacteria; phylum Pseudomonadota; class Gammaproteobacteria; order Burkholderiales; family Burkholderiaceae_C; genus Acidovorax. The sequence goes on along the minus strand of NZ_JAXHOB010000026.1, from coordinate 27,749 downwards.
TGGAACGCCAGGGCCAGCTCATCGAGGAACTGCAGACCCTGGTGAACCATGTGCCCTACGGCCTGATGGTGCTGGAGCCCGGCGGCGTGGTGCGCCACCTCAATGCCGAGGCGGCGCGCCAACTGCGGCTGCCGCGCCACCTGGCGCAGGGGCGCACGCTGGGCTCGCTGCTGGACTTCGACACCATGGTGGAGCAGGTGTTCCTGACGGGCGAGGGCTACACCGACCGCGAGCGCGTGATCGCCACCCCACGCTTTCAGCTGCATGTGCTGGACACGGCGGTGCCCGTGAAGGCGGCGGACGGGCGCGTGCTGTCGGTGGTGAACACCTTTCGCGAGATCAGCGGCGTACACCGGCTGGCCGACCGGCTGGCGGGCAGCCAGGCGCGCCATACCTTCGACACCATGATCGGGCAGAGCCCGGCGCTGCGGACCACCATCGCCGCGGCACGCAAGGCGGCAGCCGGCCAGGCCAATGTGCTGCTGTGCGGCGAGAGTGGCACGGGCAAGGAGGTGCTGGCCCAGGCGATTCACAACGCGAGTGCGCGGCGCGAGGGCCCCTTCATCGCCGTGAACTGCGCGGCCCTGCCGCGCGACCTGATCGAAAGCGAATTGTTCGGCCATGCGCCCGGCGCCTTCACCGGGGCGCAGCGCGAGGGGCGGCCGGGCAAGTTCGAGGCGGCCAGCGGCGGCACGGTTTTTCTGGACGAGGTGTCGGAGCTGCCGCTCGATGTGCAGGCCAAGCTCCTGCGTGTTTTGCAGGAGCGCGAAGTGGTGCGCCTGGGCAGCACGCGCGCCGTGCGGGTGGATGCGCGGGTCATCACCGCCAGCAACCGCGACTTGCATGCCATGGTGGCGCGCAAGGAGTTCCGCGAAGACCTGTACTACCGCTGCCACGTGATCGCGCTGACCCTGCCCCCGCTGCGCGAGCGCCCGGCCGACGTGGCGCTGCTGGCCACGCACTTCCTGGCGCGCTATGGCGCGGCGCTGGGCAAGCCGGTGCATGAATTGCCACCCACCGTGCTGGCCGCGCTGCTGCAGCACCCCTGGCCGGGCAACGTGCGCGAGCTGGAGAACGCGATGGAGCGGCTGGTGAACCTGAGCGAGGGCGGCACGCTGGATGCTGCGGTGCTGGGCCTGGTGCCGGCGTCGCACAGCGCGCAGACCCCTGCGGATTCATCAGCCCCCGGCACCGAGGTGCGCAGCCTGCGCGCGGCGGAGCGCGAGGCCATCGTGCACGCGCTCAAGGCCCACCGCTTCAACGTGACCCGTGCGGCGCAGGCCCTGGGCATTGCCAAACCCACGCTGTATGCCAAGCTGCGGCTGCACGGCATCGCGCTGGAGCGGCCACTGGCGTAGCGGGCCAAGGCCCGGCCTACTTCGCCACGTAATCGTGCGGCGGGTGCAGCGGCTCGGCGGGTTCCTCCGCAGCCACGGCGGTGTTGGCACCGGGCACGGCCTTGCGCGCAAACAGCGTGTACATGGTGGGCACGACGAAGATGGTGAGCAGCGTGCCCAGCGACATGCCGCCCACGATCACCCAGCCGATCTGCGAGCGCGTTTCGGCACCGGCGCCCGAGGCCAGGGCCAGGGGGATGGCGCCGAGCACCATGGCGCCCGTGGTCATGAGGATGGGGCGCAGGCGCTGGGCCGAGGCCTTGACGAGCGCGTCCACCATCTCCAGGCCCTGCTCGCGCAGCTGGTTGGTGAACTCCACGATCAAAATCCCGTGCTTGGTGATCAGCCCCACCAGGGTGATGAGCCCGATCTGCGAGTACACGTTGAGCGAGCCCCCGCTCCACTTGAGGGCCAGCAACGCACCGATCATGGACAGGGGCACCGAGACCATGATCACCAGCGGGTCAATGAAGCTCTCGAACTGCGCGGCCAGCACCAGGAAGATGAACACCAGAGCCAGCACGAAGACGATGCCCAGCGCGCCCTGCGAGCTGCGGAACTCGCGCGAGGTGCCGTTGAGGTCGGTGGTGTAGCCGGGCTTGAGCACCTTGGCGGCCGTGGCGTCCATGAAGGTCAGGGCCTCGCCCAGCGAATACTCGGGCGTCAGGTTGGCGGTGATGGTGGCCGAGCGGCGCTGGCCGAAGTGGTTGAGCTCGCGCGGGCTCACGCTTTCCTTGACGTTGACCAGGCTGGAGAGCGGAATCATCGCGTCGTTGCGGCCGCGCACGTAGATGCTGTCGATGTTCTCGGGCGTGGTGCGGCCACTGGCCTGGGTCTGCACGATCACGTCGTACTGCTCTGCGTCGCGCTTGTAGCGCGTGACGGTGCGCCCGCCGAGCATGGTTTCCACCGCCTTGGCGACCACGTCGACGCTCACGCCCAGGTCGGCGGCGCGGTCGCGGTTGACTTCGATGCGCAGCTCGGGCTTGTTCAGGCGCAGGTCCACGTCGGGGGAGATGATGCCGGGGTTCCTGGCGATCTCGGCCATCATGGCGTTGGCCACGGCGTTGAGGTTCTCGTAGCTGTCCGAGGTCTGGATCACGTAGGTGAGCGGGCGCGCGCGAAACCCCTGGCCCAGCGATGGCGGCGTGATCAAGAAGGCATTGACCCCGGGCAGGCTGGCCACCTTGGGCTGCAGCTCGCGCACCATGTTGAGGGTGCTGCGCGAGCGCTCCTCCCAGTCCACCGTGCGGTAGATCACGCTGCCCTGGGCCACCGTGGGGTTGCCGATGTTGGCGAAAATGCGGTCGAACTCGGGGTAGTCGCGGCCCACCTTTTCGAGCTCCAGCGCGTAGCGGTTGGTGTAGTCGAGCGTGGCGCCATCGGGCGCGGATACGCTGACGAGGATGGTGCCCCGGTCTTCGAGTGGCGAGAGCTCCTGGCGCATGCTGGGGTAGACCAGTACCAGCGCGGCACCGCTGGCCGCCATGACGACCAGCACCAGCCAGCGCGCCTGGAACAGTACGCTGCGCACACCGCCGCCCTTGCCGCCCCAGCGCGCGGTGACGATCCAGCGCAGCAGGCGGCCATAGGCGTCCGACAGGGATGTGAGCCAGCGCTCCATGGAGCGGTCGAACCAGTTGGGCTTTGGGTTGTGCCTGAGCAGCAGCGAGCACATCATGGGCGAGAGCGTGAGCGCCACGAAGCCCGAGACCACCACGGCGCCGGCCAGCGCCAGCGCGAACTCGACGAACAGCCGCCCCGTGCGGCCCGGCGTGAAGGCCAGCGGCGCGTACACCGCGACCAGGGTGAGCGTCATGGCGACGATGGCAAAGCCGATCTCGCGCGCGCCCTTGATGGCGGCCGAGAACGGGTCCAGCCCCTCTTCGATGTGCCGGTAGATGTTCTCCAGCATCACGATGGCGTCGTCCACCACCAGGCCGATGGCCAGCACCAGGGCCAGAAGGGTGAGGGTGTTGATCGAAAAGCCCGCCAGCGACATCAGCGCAAAGCTGCCCACCAGGCTCACCGGGATGGTGACGATGGGGATGATGGAGGCGCGCGCCGTGCGCAGGAAGACGAAGATCACCAGCGCCACCAGCACCACGGCCTCGGCAATGGTGGTGTAGACGCTTTTGACGGAGCGGTCGATGAACAGCGAGTTGTCGTTGGCGATGTCGATGGCGATGTCGGGCGGCAGGTCGGCCTTGAGCGTGGGCAGCATGGCGCGCACGCCGGCAGACAGCTCCAGCGGGTTGGCCGTGGCCTGGCGGATCACGCCCATCGAGATCGCGTCGCGCCCGTTCAGGCGCACGCGGCTGCGGTCGCTGGCGGCGCCCTCCTCGACCCGCGCCACGTCGCGGATGCGCACTGGAAAGCCGTTGACGGTGCGGATCACCACGTTCGCGAACTGCGTGGGGCTGGCCAGGTCGGTCTGCGAGGTGACGCTGAACTCGCGCTGCTGCGACTCGATGCGGCCGGCGGGCAGTTCCAGGTTGTTGCGGCGGATGGCGTCTTCCACGTCCTGCGTGGTCAGGCGGTAGCCGGCCAGGCGCTCGGGGTCGAGCCAGACGCGCATGGCGTAGCGGCGCTCGCCGTAGATGGGCACGTCGGCCACGCCGGTCACGGTCTGCAGGCGCGGCTTGACGATGCGGTTGAGCAGGTCGTTGATCTCCAGCGGCGTGCGCGTGTCGCTGCTGAAGGCCAGCCACATCACGGGCGAGGCGTCGGCCTCGACCTTGGCGATCACCGGCTCGTCCACGGCATCGGGCAGGCGGTTGCGCACGCGGGCCGTGCGGTCGCGCACCTCGGCGGCGGCGTTGTCGGCGTCTTTCTCCAGGCGAAAGCGCACGCTGATCTGGCTTTGCTCGGCGCGGCTGATGGAGGTGATCACGTCCACCGCGTCGATGCCGGCGATCGAGTCTTCGAGCGGCTTGGTGACCTGAGATTCGATCACCTCGGCCGAGGCCCCCGCGTAGCGCACGCTGACGGTGACCACAGGCTCATCGATCTTGGGGTATTCGCGCACCGACAGGCGCGTGAAGCTCACGGCGCCGATCAGCAGCACCAGGAGCGACAGCACGGTGGCAAACACCGGCCGGCGGATCGACAGTTCAGCGAGTTGCATGGCAGTGGCCCAGCAGGGTGCGGTGGATGAAGGGGCGCCAGGCTGCTCAGCCGGGCTGGCGCGCTGCGGCAGGGGCCGGGCGGCCCGAGGCGGAGCCTGCCACCTGGCAGGGGTTGGGGCCGGGCAGCGGTTCCACCAGTGCGTCCACAGGGGCTGGGGCAGGTGCGACCGGGGCCGGCGCAGGCGCGGGCACATCGGCCGCAGCCACCGTACCCGACGCTGCCCGCGCAGGTCCGGCGGCGCCCTGGGCCTTGCCGGGCGCCTCGGGCTGGCCCAGCACCACCACGCGCACAGCGGTCCCGTCGCGCTGGATGCGCTGCTGGCCGGCGGTGACGACCAGGTCGTCGGCGGCCAGGCCGTCCACCACCTCCACCAGGCCGGGGGCACGCGCGCCCAGCTTCACGGCGCTGCGCTGGCTCACGCGGGTGCCGGGCTCCTTGCCTTCGATCACCTTGTAGACGAAAGCGTTGCTCCCCTCGGGCACGATGGCCTCCTCGGGGATCACGCGGGCGTTGGCACGTTCGGAGAAGACGGTGGTGACGCGCGCGAACATGCCGGGGCGCAGCTGCAGGCGGCGGTTGTCGATGCAGCCGCGCACGGCCACGGCACGGCCGTCGGCGTCGATCTGCGGGTTGATGGCCTGGATGACGGCGGCGTAGCGCACGCCGGGCAGCGCATCGAAGGCCACGCGCGCCGTCTGGCCGGTGCGCACCTTGGCCTGCAGGCGCTCGGGCAGGCGAAAGTCCACGTACACCACGTCCAGGTCTTCCACGTTGACGATGTCGGCACCGTCCTTGAGGTAGTCGCCCACGTTCACGCCGCGGATGCCGGCAATGCCATCGAACGGCGCCAGGATGCGCAGCCGCGAGGCGGTGGCTTGGGCCAGCGCGAGCCTGGCCTGGGCGACTTCGAGGTTGGCCGCGCTCTCGTCGACCGAGCGCTGGCTGATGAAGCCCTGGGCCACCAGCTCCTGGTTGCGCTTGTGGTTGGCCTGGGCGATGGACAGTTCGGCCTGGGCCTGCTGCACCTGGGCGCGGGGCAACTGGTCGTCGAACTGCACCAGCACCTGGCCCTGGCGCACGCGCTGGCCATCGGTGAAATTGAGCTGGGTGATGCGCCCGCTGACTTCGGGGCGCAGCACCACGCTGCGGCGCGAGCGCAGGCTGCCGACGGCCTCGGCATCGTCGCGCAGCGCCATCTGGCGCACGGGCGTGGCCTCCACGGCCACCACCCGGCCTGCGCCGCCTGGCCCGCCCGGCCCCCGCGCGCTGGTCGGGGCGGTGTTTCCCCCTGCGGGCGCGGATGCAGCTTCCGCCTTGGGCGGCACAGCGGGTCGCTGAAGCCACCACGCAGCCCCCGAGGCGGCAGCGATGCCGACGACAGCAACAACGATGTAACGGGTTTTGGACGCCATGGATCCGCCGCAGTGAAATCGGTGAAGCCCGGGGAACGGGCAATCTGCCAATGTATCAGCGCGTATCAAAACCCGCAGCGTCCGGCTATTTCAGGGGTGGGAAATTGGGGATACTCCGCCGCCACCCTGGCGTTGTTTCAGCCGCGGCCCAGCGCCTTGTCCACGCCCTTGTTGGCCAACTGGTCGGCACGCTCGTTGCCAGGATCGCCCGAGTGGCCCTTGACCCAGCGCCAGTCGATGCGGTGGCCGCCGTTGGCGACCAGGGCGTCCAGGCGCTGCCACAGCTCCACGTTCTTCACCGGGGCCTTGCTGGCGGTGCGCCAGCCGCGCGCCTTCCAGCCGTGGATCCACTCGGTGATGCCCTTGCGCACGTACTCGCTGTCCAGGTACAGGGTGACGGCGCAGGGGCGTTTCAGGGCGGCCAGCGCCTCGATCACGGCCAGCAGCTCCATGCGGTTGTTGGTGGTGCCCAGCTCGCCGCCGAACAACTCCTTCTCCGACGTGCCTGCGCGCAGCAGCACGCCCCACCCGCCGGGGCCGGGGTTGCCCTTGCAGGCACCATCGGTGTAAATCACGACCTCGTTCAAAATGGATTCCTGTTCTTTCTTCTAATGACCGTGGAGTCTAAGGCGCAGCGTTCAGCGCCGGTGTGCGGGGCCCGGCGGCGAGGGGGTGCGGTGCGCCACGGGCACGGTGGCAGCTTTGCGCTGGCGGGTGGTGCGCCAGCCGGGCTCCAGCAGGCGCATGCCATGCACGCGCTTGACGGCCACCAGGAAGTACCCGGCCCCGAAAATCGGCCACCACTTCTCACCCAGCGGGTCCAGCCAGCCAAAGCGCTCTATCCACTGGCTGCTGCGCACCGCAGGACAATAACAGCCGAACCGGGCCGATTCGACCTCGAAGCTCAACAAGCGCAGCCAGTCGCGCAGGCGGCGGTAGCCGATGAACTCGCCCACATCGGGCAGGTACAGTGTGCCGTGGCCCAGGCGGCGGTACAGCCGTGCACGCCGCTGGCGCAGGCCCCACAGGCTCATGGGGTTGAGGCCGCTGATGACCACGCGCCCTTCGGGCACCAGCACGCGCGCCACCTCGCGCAGGGCGGCGTGGGGGTCTATGCTCAGTTCCAGGGTATGGGGCATCACCACCAGGTCGAGGCTGGCCTCGGCGAACGGCAGGGCCACGGGCTCGGCCAGCAGGGCAATGGCCTGGCGTGGCGTACCATCCTCGCGCAAGCCGGCTTCGGCGGCCAGCCCCGCTTCGCCCACGGCCTCCTGCCCCAGGGCCAGCCATTGGTGCGGCATGCGGTTGGTGCGAAGACCGTCCAGCAGGGGCATGCCCAGCTGCACGGCGTGGTAGCCGAAGAGGTCCGCCACCGCCTCATCCAGGCGGGCTTGCTCCCAGGCCAGCAGGTAACGGCCGGGCGGGGAATCGAACCAATGGTGCAAACCTATAATTTGATCGCTCATGAACCTGCTACCGCTGCCCGCCTTTGCCGACAACTACATCTGGATGCTGCACGACGCGCGCCAGGCCATTGTGGTCGACCCGGGAGATCCCGCACCGGTACAGAAGGCTTTGCACGACCTGGGTCTGCGATTGCAGGCCATTCTAGTCACGCACCACCACAACGATCACGTGGGCGGGGTGGATGTGCTGCGCGAGGCCACCGGCGCCACCGTCTACGGCCCGGCGCGCGAGAAGATCCCCGGGCCGCTGGTGCGCCTGGCCGCTGGCGACACGGTAGACGTGGCCGGCCTGCACTTCACGGTGCTGGACGTGCCGGGCCACACGGCGGGGCACATCGCCTACCACTGCGCGGACATGGCGGGCACGCCGGTGCTGTTCTGCGGCGACACGCTGTTCTCGGGCGGGTGCGGGCGGCTGTTCGAGGGCACGCCGGCGCAGATGCTCGATTCGCTCGACCAACTGGCGGCCCTGCCTGGCAACACCAGGGTGTGTTGTGCGCACGAATACACACTCTCGAACCTCCAATTTGCGCGTGCTGTGGAACCCGGCAACCAGGATCTGGTCCACTACCTCGGCTGGTGCGAGGCACAGCGGGCGCGTGGCCTGCCCACCCTGCCCTCCAGCATTGCGCAAGAGCGCGGTATCAACCCCTTCCTGCGCGTGCGCGAAACCGAGGTGTGCCAGTCGGCACAGCGGTTTGAACCCCAGGCAGATCAACACGACGCGGTGGCCGTACTGGCGGCCCTGCGCCAATGGAAAAACGAGTTTCGATGAAAATTGTGCACATCGCGTGCCTGGCCGGCATGCTCTGGCTGACTGGCTGCGCCACCACTGGGACCGATACGACCACGGCGTCAGGCACGCCCGACGCCTCCACGCCCCCCACCAGCAACACACCGGCACGCCCGGCGCCCCACACCCCGCTGTTTCCCAACGGACCTTTGCAGCCCATCACGGCGGCCGATGCGATCAATGCCGGGGGGGTGGCTTCGCTTTCGACCCCGGCCGATCTGTGGGACCGCATACGCCGCGGCTTTGCCATGCCTGACCTGGAGCACGAGCTGGTGCAGGACCGTGAGCAGTGGTATGCCACGCGGCCCGACTACATCCAGCGCATGACCGAGCGCTCGAGCAAGTACCTGTTCCATATCGTTGAAGAGCTGGAGCGCCGCGGCATGCCGACCGAGCTGGCGCTGCTGCCCTACATCGAGAGTGCGTTCAACCCCCAGGCCGTGTCGAGCGCCAAGGCCGCCGGCATGTGGCAGTTCATGCCGGCCACGGGCAGTTATTTCGACCTGAAGCAGAACGCCTTTCGCGATGACCGGCGCGACGTGCTGGCATCGACCCGTGCAGCGCTCGACTACCTGCAAAAGCTTTACGGCATGTTCGGCGACTGGCACCTGGCGCTGGCCGCCTACAACTGGGGCGAGGGCAGCGTGGGCCGCGCGATTGCGCGCAACAAGAAGGCGGGCCTGGGCACCAGCTACACCGACCTGAACATGCCTGCCGAAACCCGGCTGTACGTGCCCAAGCTGCAGGCGGTCAAGAACATCGTGGCCAATCCCGATGCGTTCCAGACCGAACTGCCGCTGATCGAGAACCACCCCTACTTCCAGAAGGTGGACATTACCCACGACATCGACGTGGCGCTGGTGGCCAGCCTGTCGGGCATTCGCGAGGAGGACTTTCGCGCGCTCAACCCCTCGTACAAGCGCCCCGTGATCCTGGCTGCCGGCACGCCGCAGATCCTGCTGCCCTGGGACAACGCCAAGGTCTTCCAGCGCAACTTGGAGGCGCGCCGCGAAGGCCAGTATGCGAGCTGGACGGTGTGGTCCGTGCCCACCACCATGACGGTGGCCGACGCGGCCCAGCGCACCGGCATGAGCGAGGCCGACCTGCGCGCCATGAACAACATCCCGCCGCGCATGCTGATCAAGGCCGGCTCGGCACTGATGGTGCCGCGCACGGTGACCACGCGCGAGGATGTGTCATCGCACCTGGCGGACAACGGCCAGCTGGCCCTGGCGCCAGAAGTGGTGACGCGCCGCACCACGGTACGCGCCCGCAAGGGCGAAACCGTGGCCTCTGTGGCGCGGCGCTACAGGCTCAGTGCGTCGAGCGTGGCAGACTGGAACGATGTGAAGGCCAATGCGGCCTTCAAGCTGGGCCAGCAGGTCGTGGTCTACCTGCCGGTGCGAGCCGCAGCGTCGACACGGGTGCGCTCAGCGAACGTGCGCTCGGTCGTGCAGACACGGGGAAAGCAAACCGCCAAGGCACCTGCCAAGCGCGGTGGCACCCCTTCAAAAGTCAAGAAGCGCTGAGCTGCGCGGGGTGGGGCTTTGCCAGAAGTGGCAGACCCCGCTCTCAAGAGTTGCTGAAAAACTTTCCTGGTAGGCGCCTCGTCGCAGACAGTACTGAAAGTACGGCAAGACGAGGCAACGACGCCAGGGAAGTTTTATCAGCAACTGCACTCAAAACTTCAACGAGTGCATGCCCATGAGCCCCAGAACACCCATCACGATGAGGTAGATCGCCACGATGGTGCTGAGCAGGCGCGGCATGATGAGGATGAGGATGCCCGCGATCAGGGAGACAAGCGGGCCGATGCTGAGGGAGAATGCCATGGGGAAATCCTTGGTGGGTAGAAAGTTGGTGTGCCGAGACTACGGCAAACCGGATGCCGGCCAATGTAAGCCATCTTCCCGTCCCAAAAGCGCAATCGGCGTGTGCGGCGAACGCAGGCCGCTTCATACGGATTTGCATTCGACCGTATAACCAGGCAGGAAGCCGCAGGCAGTGCTGTAGCACGACAAGGCGAACCAACGACGTTAGACGGTTGAAGGCGAATCCGTATCAGACGTTGTACTTCAGCCGCGCCTTGCGCACCCATTCATTGCTGTAGGTGCGTTCCAGGTCAACCTTCACGTCGGCCACTTCGACCCCGGTGCGCCCCAGCACGCGCAGCGCGGTGGCAGGCCCGTCTTCGGGCATCAGGCCGTTGGGCGAGAAGGTCTCGCGCACGCGGCTGAAGGCGGCCAGGTACAGGCCGCGGTCGCCCAGCAGGTAGCCTGGCGGCACCACCTTGATCAGGTCGGCCGGCGCGGCCGTCTGCAGCCACTTGAGCGCGTGCACGATGCCGTTGGTGAGAGCCTGCACCTGCGCGGCCTGCTTTTGCACGAAGGCCTGGGGTGCATACAGGCAACCGGCCGGCATGTTGCCGCCAAACAGTTCCTGCGACCCCTTCAGGGTGCGCATGTCCCCGACGATGTGCACGTCCATCTTCTGCTCGAGCAGGGTCATGATGGGATCGGCGTGGCACAGCGCCTGCACCTGGCCCGTGCGCAGCGCCGCCACGGCGGTTGCACCCGATCCCACGCCGACAAAATTCACGTCGCGCTCGCGCATGCCCGCGCGCGCCAGCAGGTGGATGGCCATGAGGTGCGTGGACGATCCCAGGGCCGAGACGCCGATGCGCCGGCCTGCGAGGTCAGCGAGCCCTTCATAGCGCGGCAGCGCCTTGCGCGAGATGCCCATGGCGATCTGCGGCGCGCGGCCATGCAGCGCCATGGCGCGCAGGTAGGTGCCGCGCACCTGCTGGCGGATGGTGTACTCGTAGGCGCCCGATCCCACATCCGCTGCGCCCTTCAGAACGGCCTGCAGCGCCATGGCGCCACCGGCGAAGTCGGAGACCACGACCTGCAGCCCTTCGCTCTCGAAATAGCCCAGCAGGTCGGCCAGCGCCAGCGGCAGGTGGTAGAGCACGTTTTGCCCGCCGACCGCCACCGTGACGCGGCCCAGCCCCGGCGCAGCCGCCTGCTGCGACAGCACGGCAGGCGCAAACACCGCAGCCGCCGAGAGGGCGGATACGGCAGCAAATGCGCGGCGGCTGAGCAAGGGACTGGGCATGGAAGAAAGAAAGGCGAAAAAGCCATTGTTGCACTGCAACAATCGTGCCTCAGCATAGCCCGGCAGGCATCAGGGACTACCCCTGAGGACTAATACGTAGGTGACAGTGGTACGGGGCCCGCAAGGGGCCAAAAATGCTTGCCGCGAGAGCCCGGTCCAGGGCGAAGAACGCCCACCTGGCCTTTGGATCAGCGGTATCCCATGAACAGGATGCCGATGTTGACGAGCAAGGCGCCCGACCACAGCGCACTGCGCACGGTGGGCATGTCCGCCACATACATCAGGATGTAAAAAATGCGCAGAAACACCCACAGCAGGGCTGCCAGGTCCAGCAGCGTCTGGCCTGCTCCGAGCTGGTGCGCAATGACCACCGCACCGATGAAGAACGGCAGCGCCTCGAAGCTGTTGGCCTGCGCTGCATTGGCGCGTGCCTGCCAACCCGTCTGCCGGGCCAGCCAGGCCCGTGGGTCGCTGTTGTCGAAACCGCCCTGCCCGCGCGATTTCCCCAGCCCTCCGCTCTTGGCCAGGTAGGAGCACACCATGGGCAGCAGCGCAGCCACCAGCACACACCAGTAGGCCGCCGTGAAACGGGCCATGTGCATGGAGTTCATTGGAATTGCACTTTCTTGGTATTGCCTGCCAGTCCTGCCTGGAAAGCTATTGAATTGATAGTATTCGGGAATTCTAAGCGGGCTTGCACGCGCGCCAGGTCAGCGGCGGTCGACCAGCGCGTGCGCAATGGTGCCCAGGTCCACGTACTCCAGCTCGCTGCCCACCGGTACGCCGCGCGCCAGCCGCGTGACGTGCAGGCCCCGGGCCTTGAGCGCCTCGCTGATCACATGCGCGGTCGCCTCGCCCTCGGCATTGAAATTGGTCGCCAGGATCACCTCCTGCACCGTGCCGTCGCTGGCCCGGTCCATGAGCTTGTGCAGCCCGATCTCCTTGGGGCCGATGCCATCGAGCGGGCTGAGCCGCCCCATGAGCACGAAGTACAGCCCCTTGAAGGCCCCGGTGCGCTCCAGCGCAGACTGGTCCGCCGGCGTCTCCACCACGCACAGCCGCGTGGCATCGCGCTCCGGGTCCAGGCAGGTGCTGCACACCTCCGCCTCGGTGAAGGTGTGGCAGCGGCTGCAATGGTGCACCGTCAGCGCCGCATCCTGCAGCGCCCGCGACAAGGCCTGCGCCCCTTCGCGGTCATGTTGCAGCAGATGGAACGCCATGCGCGAGGCGGACTTCACCCCCACCCCCGGCAGCCGCTTGAGCGCCTGGATCAAAACGTCAAGGGAGTTGGTAGAAGAAGAAGCCATAGGCCAGTGTAAGCAGCAAGTGCCCGTAAAAAAACCGAAGTCTGCCAGGCGCCAGTGAGCAAAGCGAACGATGCGCCGCCCCTGCCTTCACACCCCGCCCTCAAGGGCGTAGCGAGCGGGATAAGCTGCTAGGCGGACGGAGCGGAGCCACCGGAACGTACTTGAAGTACGTGAGGATGGCGAGCACCGCCCAACGACGCAGATTGCCCGCTCGGTAGCCAGCCCACCACAGCCCTCAAGGCCGCTCGGTAGCCAGCCCTCAAAAAGGGAGTTTCATGCCGGGGGGGAGGCCTGGCATTCCTGCGGTCAACTTGCCCATCTTCTCGCTGGAAGTCTCTTCCGCCTTGCGCACGGCCGCATTGAACGCTGCGGCCACCAGGTCTTCGAGCATGTCCTTGTCCTCGGCCAGCAGGCTGGGGTCGATGGTGATGCGCTTGACATCGTGCTTGCACGTCATGAGCACCTTGACGAGGCCGGCGCCGGATTCGCCTTCCACCTCGATGAAGGCCAGTTCGTCCTGGGCCTTCTTCAGATTGTCCTGCATGGCCTGGGCTTGCTTCATCAGGCCGGCGAGTTGTCCTTTGTTGAACATGGTGGTGGTCCTTGGGTTGGAGGTTGGAGGTTGTCTGTCTGTCTATCGATCTATCGGTATCGGTTGCTGCAAACGCCTCATGCAGGCTTGATGCTGCCCGGCACGATTTTCGCGCCATGGTCGCGCAGCAGCGTCTGCACATAGGGGTCGTTCATCACGATCTCTTCGGCCACGCGCTGGCGCTCGGCGGCAGCGGCGGCGTTGCGGCGCGCGGGGCTGTCGATCACCACGCCCACCTCGACGGTGATCTGGGTGGCATGGCCGGCCGCCTCCAGCGCAGTGCGCAGGCGCTCGCGCGCCGTCGGCTGGTTGAGCGACTCGCGCTCCACGCGCAGCAGCCAGTGGGACCCGTCGCGCGCCACCAGTTGCGACTGCAGCGCCAGTTCGCGCACCAGCGCGGTGATCACCTCGGCGGCCACCATCTGCTGCACGGTGGCGTACCAGACCTCGCCCTCTTCGGTGGGCGTATAGCGGGCCGAGGCCGGCAGCGATGCCGCCGAGGGTGAATGCGCCGTGGGCTGCAGGCGCGCGCCGGGCTCGGCGGACATGCTGCGCACGGGGATCGACATCACATCGGCGGCCGGGCGCTCGGCCACGGCCGTGGCTGCAGCGGATGGGGAGGATGATGCGGGGGAGGACAGGTCTGCGGCCTCGCCTGCAGCCTCTTCATCACCGGAACCACCGCCGTGCTGCCGGTCGAAGTCGTCCAGCGAGCGCACCGGCAGGGCCGTGGTGGCCTGGCGGGGCGCTGCGGCCACGGGTGCGGGCGCTGGGACATCCGGTGCAGCGGGCCTGGCAGCCGCTGGCTGCGGGGCCACCGGCGTGGCCGCGGGTGCCGCAGACACAGCGACCGCTGGCTGCACGGCCGCCGCAACCGGGGCCGGAGCGGCCGGCAAAGGGGCCGCAGCCGGGGCGCGAACAGGGGCCGAAGCCGCCGGCTCAGGCCGCGTCAGAGTTTTTTTTTCCGCCGGGCCGTTGCCGGCCGGGGGTTTGAACGCCAGCAGGCGCAACAGCACCATGGTCAGGGCCGCGTATTCATCGGGCGCCAGGCCCAGCTCGCCACGGCCGTGCAGGCACATGCTGTACAGCAGCTGCGTCTCGTCGGCCGGCATGGCGGCCGACAGGCGTGCGGTCTCGGCGGCCTCGGGGTCGTCGGCATCGACGGCGCCCACCATCTGCGGCACGGCCTGGAAGACGGCCATGCGCTGCAGCACGGCGCTCATCTCCTCCAGCGTGGAGGCGGCCGAGAGGCCATTCATGCGCAGCGCATCGGCAGTTTCCACCACCGTCTTGCCGTCACCCAGCGCCAGGGCCTCGATCAGGCGGAACACATAGGAGCGGTCCACCGCGCCCAGCATCTGGCGCACGCCGGCTTCCTGCACGTGGCCGCTGCCGAAGGCGATCGCCTGGTCGGTGAGCGAAAGCGCATCGCGCATGGAGCCGCGCGCGGCGCGCGAGAGCAGGCGCAGCGCCTGGGGTTCGGCGGGCACGTTCTCGGCCGCCAGCACCTGGGTCAGGTGGCCGAGCACCGTCTCGGGCGCCATGGGGCGCAGGTTGAACTGCAGGCAGCGGCTGAGCACGGTGACCGGCACCTTTTGCGGGTCTGTCGTGGCCAGCACGAACTTGAGGTACTCGGGGGGCTCCTCCAGCGTCTTGAGCATGGCGTTGAAGGCCGTGTTGGTGAGCATGTGGACTTCGTCGATCATGAAGACCTTGAAGCGCCCCTGCACCGGCTTGTAAACGGCCTGCTCGAGCAGGCTCTGCACCTCGTCCACGCCGCGGTTGGAGGCGGCGTCGAGCTCGGTGTAGTCGACGAAGCGGCCGCTGTCGATGTCGGTGCAGGCCTGGCACACGCCGCAGGGCGTGGCGGTGATGCCGCCGCTGCCGTCGGGCCCCTGGCAGTTGAGCGACTTGGCCAGGATGCGCGAGACCGTGGTCTTGCCCACCCCCCGCGTCCCTGTGAACAGGTAGGCATGGTGCAGGCGCTGCTGGGTGAGCGCATTCGTGAGCGCCTGCACGACATGCTCCTGCCCCACCATTTCCGTGAAATTGCGGGGACGGTACTTGCGGGCGAGCACGAGATAGGACATGGCCTGATTCTAAGGGGGTCTGCGCATGCCCCTGCGCGGCGCTCGCCGCCACTTGCAACCGCTTTCACCCCCCAAAACCCGCCGCTGGCAACCCGGGAAAACACTGCGGGCAGTTCCTCTGTACATCCTGCAACACACTGCCTAGCATGGACCAGGAACGCATTTGCGCTTCAAGGCAGGCAGGCAGCCAGCGTGCTGGCCTGCCACCAACGCACGACGGAAGGTGGCTGTATATGGTGGATACCTCCCAGCGGCGACCCATGGGCATCGCCAGGCGCATGGGCCTTCTGATTGCCTGTGCGCTCGCGGGCATCGCGCTCATCACCGCCATCCTGCTCGGCTCGGAGCGCAGCCTCATCATGGAGGAGCGCAAGAGCAGCGTGCGCCAGAACGTCGAGTCGGCGCACAGCCTCATCGTCCATTTCCACGCGCAGGCCAAGGCCGGCAAGCTGCCCGAAGCCCAGGCCCAGCAGATGGCCAAGGACAGCCTGCGCGCCATGCGCTACAGCGGCAACGAATATTTCTGGATCAACGACATGCAGCCGGTGATGGTGATGCATCCGATCCGTCCCGAACTCGATGGCAAGGACCTGTCGGACAACAAGGACCCCACGGGCATGCGCCTGTTCGTGGAGTTCGTGAACGTGGTCAAAGCCCGCGAAGCCGGGTTCGTGCTCTACCTGTGGCCCAAGCCGGGCAATACCGACCCGGTGCTCAAGGCCTCCTATGTCAAGGGTTTCGCGCCCTGGGGCTGGGTGGTCGGCTCGGGGGTGTACGTGGACACGGTGAATTCGACCGTCAACGAGCGCATCATCAAGTTCGGCCTGGGCGCGCTGGCGCTGGCCGGCCTGCTGCTGGGCGTGGGCATGCTGATCTCGCGCGGCATCCTGCGCCAGCTCGGTGGCGAGCCCGACTATGCGGCCCGCATCACCGAGCGGATGGCGCAGGGCGACCTGTCGATGGACATCGCCCTGAAGCCGGGCGACAGCTCCAGCCTGCTGCACGGCATGCAGGACATGCGCACCAGCATCGCCAACATCGTGAGCGAGGTGCGTTCGGGCACGCAGTCCATCGCCACCGCATCGACCGAGATCGCGGCGGGCAACAACGACCTGTCGGCACGCACCGAGCAGCAGGCCAGCTCGCTGCAGCAGACCGCCGCCTCCATGGAGGAGCTGACCAGCACGGTGCGCCAGAACGCCGACAACGCACGCCATGCCAGCCAGTTGGCGAACACTGCATCGCAGGTGGCCGTGCGCGGCGGTGCCGTGGTGAACCAGGTGGTCAGCACCATGGGCGAGGTGAACACCTCGTCCAAGAAGATCGTGGACATCATCGGCGTGATCGATGGCATTGCCTTCCAGACCAACATCCTCGCGCTCAATGCCGCCGTGGAGGCCGCGCGCGCGGGCGAGCAGGGCCGGGGCTTTGCCGTGGTGGCCAGCGAGGTGCGTGGCCTGGCACAGCGCAGCGCCGAAGCGGCCAAGGAAATCAAGCAGCTGATCGACGCCTCGGTCACCAAGGTGGGAGAAAGCACCCGCCTGGTGGACGAGGCCGGCAGCACCATGACCGAGGTGGTCAAGAGCGTGCAGCAGGTCACGCAGATCATCAGCGAGATTGCCGCTGCGAGCCAGGAGCAGTCGTCGGGCATCGACCAGGTGAATGTTGCCATCTCCAACATGGACCAGGTCACGCAGCAGAACGCCGCCCTGGTCGAAGAAGCGGCGTCGGCCGCCGAGTCGCTGAACGTGCAGGCCGCCAAGCTCGAACAGTTGGTCAGCGTGTTCCGTTTGGGGTAGGCGCACCGTTCCCTTCAAAAAAGCCCATGCTTGCAAGGGCAAACCGGCCATCGAAGCGGGCCGCCTCCCGCACACCCGCTACAATGGCGGGTGACGGGCCTCCCCGCATGGCAAAGCGGCCAACCGGGTCAGGTGGGGAACCAAGCAGCCCTAACTGTGGAGTCAGTGCCGGGGGTAAGGCTCGTCAACTTCTTCCTGCTGCCGCACCTGCGCGCAGCCCTTGGATCGGCAGGCGCCGCGTGCGCGCTTCGCACAATCCATCCCCCACCCCATTCCAGCGGTATTTCTGCCCGTGTCGGTGCTGTCCGACACAGTTTTGCGGCGTTCGGCACTTCCCTGCAGCGCGGCACAGGCGCACACTTTGTCACGTCGCTTATCCGCCTTTTCGGGTGCTGCCATGTCTACCGCCATGACCGTGCAAGTGTCCCAAGCCCGCCTCCGCACAACGGCGCCTTTCCATCGCCCTGCCATGGTGGCAGGCCTTGCGGTACCTCGATGGAGCCGCCCGGTGTGCACCCTGGGTCTGGTGCTGCTCGGGCCGGGGCTGGCGGCAGCAGATACCCCGTTTTTCGGCGAGGAGGCCATGGCCCACCTGAAGGAAGAGTCCGCGCGCTCGTCCCTGGCCTACGAGGTCCACAGCGCCGTGCTGCCCGAAATGGGTGACAGCACTGTGCGCGGCCCCGCCATGGCGGGGGGAGCAGGCAGCAACACCCTCAGCACCCAGCACCTGGACATCACGCGCTGGCTCACGCCGGCTTCGCCCACCCGCTTCGGCCTGTCCCTGGGCCTGAGCGCGCCTGCGGCGGGCGCCGCGCCGCTGGCTGCGGAGGCCGCCGCCCCCGCCAGCCTGGACCTGGGCGTGCGCTGGAGGTCCCGGCTGGAAAGCGGGCGCCAGCTCGACATCTCCGCCTGGGCCCGCTCGCCGCAGTGGGCGCAGACCCCGGACGCCCTGGGCATGATCCGGCAGGCGCAGCAGCCCTCGTACGGCACGCGCCTGGAAGTGCAGTGGGCAACCTCCAAGACCGGCGGACTGACACCGGAGTTCGGCGCCGTCGGCGTGCAACTGCAAAGCGGCTCACGCCTGGTGCTGCGCGCCCGCAAGGGCGGACCGATGCTGTACTACCGGGCCAAGTTCTAGGGACCCTCCGCACAAATCCCTGCGGCCGTTGGCAGCGCGGACTCGGGCGGTCCGCTGCGTTGCTTCTCTTGCCAATAGCCCTGCTATTGGCTGCAAGTAGACGCCTTGCGGCCCATCCCGATCCGCACTACCACCGATCCGCGAGGTTCATGCAGAGGGTCCCTCGCTGACCTGGCCCAGCCAGCGCAACACGCCCTCGCCCGCCACCTTGCCACTGGCCATGCTCGCGGTGAGCAGGTAGCCGCCGGTCGGGGCCTCCCAGTCGAGCATCTCGCCCGCGCAGAACACGCCCGGCGCGGCGGTCGCCATGAGCTTGGCGTCCAGCGCCTCGAAGCGCACACCACCGGCCGTGCTGATGGCTTCATCCAGCGGCCGAGCAGCCACCACCGTCACGGGCAGGGCCTTGATGGCATGGGCCAGTGCCACGGGGTCGGCCATGCCGTCCTTGCCCAGGTGCTCGTACAGGATGCCAGCCTTGATGCCATCCAGGCCCAGGCGGCTCTTGAGGTGGCTGGACAGCGAGCGCGAACCGCGCGGGTGGCGCACCTCCACCAGCACGCGCTCGGGCGTGTGGTCGGGCAGCAGGTCGAGGTGGAAGGTGGCGTGGCCATGGGCCTCGATCTCCTCGCGCAGCAGCTGCGAGACGGCGTAGACCAGGCTGCCCTCCACGCCCGTGGCCGTGGCCACGAACTCACCTCGGCGGCTGAAGCTGCGCCCTTCGCTGTCGGTGAAGCTGATGGCCACGGTCTTGAACGGCTGGCCGCCAAAGCGCTCGGTGAAGTGCGGGGTCCAGCCCACGGCAGGCGTGGGCGCCCGGCCAATCAGTTCACGGAAGAAATCACGCCGCGTCTCGCCAGCGGGCACATCGCCACGCACCACGTCGAAACCGCAGTTGGCCGGGCGCAGCGGCGCCACGGCCACGCCGCGTGCAGCCAGCAGGGGCACCCAGGCACCGTCGGAGCCCAGGCGGGCCCAGCTGCCGCCGCCCAGTGCCAGCAGCGTCGCACGCGCGTTCACGGCCACCTCGCCCGCAGGCGTGGCAAAGCGCAGCGCACCGCCCTGCACCCCGGCGGCCCAGCCCAGCCAGCGGTGGCGCATGTGGAACTGCACGCCCTGGCTGCGCAGGCGCTGCAGCCAGGCGCGCAGCAGCGGCGCGGCCTTCATGTCGGCCGGGAACACGCGGCCCGAGGTGCCGACGAAGGTTTCCACGCCCAGGGCCTGCGCCCAGTCGCGCACCGCCGGCCCACCGAAGGCGGTGATCAGCGGCTCGACCTGCTTCTCGCGGCCCACAAAGCGGGTGGCAAAGGTCTCGTGCGGCTCGGAATGCGTGAGGTTGAGCCCGCCCTTGCCGGCCAACAGGAACTTGCGACCCACCGAGGGCATGGCATCGAACACATGCACGGCCACGCCCGCCTGCGCGAGCACCTCGGCTGCCATCAGGCCGGCCGGGCCGCCGCCCACGATGGCGACATCACAGGCCAGGCCCGGGGGGGCCGCGTCCTGGGCGGTGGAGGTGCTTGCATTCATGGTGGTGGGCTTTCGGAAATCAGGAAAACGGCAGGGCTCAGAACAGCGAGCCCTGGGGGGAATCATCCACGGCGGGCGGCGCCCGGCGGGGCCTGGCGGGCGCAGGCGCTGCGGGGGCGAGAGTATGCCCCATGGCGCCCTCCCCGCCCGCCGCACCGGAATCCGCAGGCACCACGACCATGCGCCCGTCACCGGTCAGGAAGGCCGCATGCACCGGCTCGCCGGGCATCAGCGCGCGCACCGCCTCGCGGTAGCGCTGCAGCTGGGCCATCAGGCCGGGTTGGCGCTCTGGCTGGGCAGCGCTCTTGTAGTCGAGCACCCACCAGCCCGGCGCAGGGCCAGCGCCCGGGGCCGCCGCCGGCCGGTGCACCAGCCGGTCGAGCCGCAGGCTCTGGCCCTGGTGGTTCAGGGGCGCCTCGTTCATGGCGCTGTCCATTTCGGCCGGGTCCCAGGCCCAGGCGCCCTCGCCCGCCAAAATGCGCTGGGCCAGTTGCGCCGCACGCGCGGCTGCGGCGGCGGTGATCTCATGGTCCTGCGCCAGGCAGGCCAGGCGCGCGGGTGGCCAGCCACGGGTGCGCAGATCGGCCAGCACCATGCCGGCCACGCCGGCCTGCTCCAGCAACTGGTGCATGGCCTCGCCCAGGCGGGATTCAGGCGTGGACTCGCGCGCCTGCCGCTCGGCCGGGCCATCGCTCCCGTTCGAGCCCCCGAAGCCTTCGACCAGGCCCGCCCCTGACTCGCCCTTGCGGCCCTGGCCCAGCTCCGCTGGCAGCACGGGCAAGCCGGCCACCGTGAAGACCTCTGCCGCGCCGGCTTCGGCCACCAGGACTCCGGCGCCGTCGTCGCCCGGCACCACGACTTCCTGCACCAGCAGGGCCAGGCGGTTCCACCAACTGCCAGGGGCGGACGCCGTGGGCTGCACCGACGACAGGGCCAGGCAGTGCTTGGCCCGCGTCATGGCCACGTAGAGCATGTTGAGCTCCTCGCGCTGGCGCGCCTGCTGCTCCACGGCCAGGGCATCGACCGCGCTGGGCGGCGGGCTCGATTCGCTGGCCAGGAAGACGAAGCCCGTGGGCACCGCCTGCTCGCCGGGCCAGTCCACCAGCACGCCCATGGTCTCGGCCTTCTGCGGCCGGGTGTCGGTGTCGAGCAGCAGCACGCACTCGGCCTCCAGCCCCTTGGCACCGTGCACGGTGAGCAGGCGGATGGCCTGCGCATCCACCCGGCCGGGCGCACGCACGCCGCCTTTTTTCATGGCGCGCACGAAGGCATAGGGCGTGAGGTAGCGCCCGCCATCGTGCTGCAGCGCGGCCGCCAGCAGGGCGCGCAGGTTGGCCTGCACCGCCGCGCGCTGGGTGGGCGGTGCCGCCGCCGCAAAGCGGGCCAGCACGTCGCCCTCGGCATAGATGGCATGCAGCGCATCGTGCGGGGGCAAGGTGTCGACCCAGGCCTTGTACTGCGCGAGCACGGGGCCGGCGGCAGCAGCCGGCGTGGCAGCCACCAGTTCGGGCCGCTGCAGCAGCTCGAACCAGCTCAGGCCGGCATGCTCGGGCTGGCGGCGCAGCAGGGCCAGGGCCACCAGGGCCTCATCGCCCAGGCCGAACAGCGGCGACCTGAGCGCGCGCGCCAGCGACAGGTCGTGCCCGGTGGAGACCAGGGCATCGAGCAGGGCCACCAGGTCCTGCACCTCGGGGGCGTCGAACAGGTCGGCCTTCTCGGGTTGCACGCAGGGCAGGTGCAGGGCGCGCAGCGCGTCCTGCATGGAGGCCAGGCGGTCGCGCTTGCGCGCCAGCACCAGCACCTCCCTGGGCGGCACGCCCTGGGCGATCTGCTGCGCGACCCAGCGGGCGGCCTGATCGCACTCGCGCATGCGCTGGGTTTCCTCGGCCTCATGGCGTGGCTCGGTCAGGCTGTCGCGCCAGGCCAGCAGGCCGCCGCCCGCAGAGCCACTGGTTTCCAGAGGCTCGATGGCCGGCAGGCGCAGCAGTTCGCCGGGATCGGTCGATTCGGTCGTGTGGTCGCGAAAGCCGCTGGTCTCGCCCTGCGCCTGCGCCGTGCCCAGGGCATCGTTCACGGCGGCGATCACGCCCGTGGCGTTGCGGCGCGTGTGGTCGCAACTGAGCAGGTCACCACCGAGGCCGTTGCGCACGAAGGCCTGCGCCGCCAGGAACACCTGCGGCTCGGCCCGGCGAAAGCGGTAGATGCTCTGCTTGGGGTCGCCCACGATGAACACGCTGGGCGCCGTGGCACCGCCACCCGAGCCCGCGTAGCCCGACAGCCAGGCATGCAAGGCCTGCCACTGCAGCGGGTTGGTGTCCTGGAATTCATCGACCAGCAGGTGGCGCACGCGCGCATCGAGCCGCTCCTGCACCCAGCCGCTGAGCACCGGGTCGGCCAGCATCACCAGGGCCGTGCGCTCCACGTCGTTCATGTCCACCCAGCCATGCTGGTTCTTGACGGCAGCGAACTGCGCGATGAGGCAGCGCGCCAGGCGTGCCATGCGCTGCTGGTGCAGCCAGGCGTCGTGCTGGCGGCGCGCCAGCAGCAGGCGCTGCAACTCGGGCTCGGCCTCCTGCGCGGCGGCGAACTTCTCCAGGTTTTTCGACAGCCGGTCTTCCTTGGCCACGAACAGGGCCTTGCGCAGCAGGTCCAGGCGCAGGTCCAGGTCGTCGCAGGCAAAGGCGTCGACGATGGCGTCCGCCGCCTTCTGCGGCGTCTTGGCCGACTCCACCCCCAGGGCCTGGGCCCGGTCGAGCCAGCGGCGGCGCACCAGGTCACCGCGCAGCGCATCGGCGGGGCTGTCCAGACCGGCCAGTTCGGGACAGTGTTCGGAAAATGGCGGCACCGAGGCATCGACCACGCCGGCCTCGTCGGCCAGGTCGAACTCCACGCGCTTGGACAGCGCCGCTGCGAGCGCCTTGTGCGTCTGCGAGCGGCCGTGGCGGAACACCGCCGCCTCATAGTCGGCGCGCAGGCCGGCGTGGCCGTCCACCGCATGCAGAAAGGGCTGCCACACCTCGCGCACGGCCTCGGCATCGTCCTCCAGCAGCTCGAAATTGGCCGGCAGGCCCTGGGCCTGCAGCAGTGCCAGCGGCGCCGTGCCCAGCAGCGCTGCAAACCAGCTGTGGAAGGTGCGGATCTGCACCGGGCGGCCGCTGCCCAGGATCTGCCGGTACAGGCCGCGCAAGGCCTCGCGCTGTTCCAGCGCCCGCTCGGGGTGGATGCCACGCGCCACGAGCTCCCCCGTGAGCTGGTCCAGCGGTGCATCGGCGAACTGCTCCAGCCATTCCTGCAGGCGCTGGCGCATTTCGCCCGCGGCCTTCTTGGTGAAGGTGATGGCCAGGATCTCGTGCGGCGCAGCACCGTCGAGCAGCGCGCGCAGCATGCGCGAGACCAGCATCCAAGTCTTGCCAGCACCCGCGCAGGCCTCGACCGCCACGCTGCGCGCCGGGTCGCAGGCAATGGCATAGAAGGCCTCGCGTGATACGCCCTGGCCGTTGTGCTCGTACGCAGCGTTCGTCATGCCCAGAAGTCCTTGCGGCACAGGCCGCGCGCCGCGCAGTATTCGCAGACCATGCCCTCGCCCAGCGCGGGCATGGGGTCGCCTGCGGCGATGCGTTCGAAGTCGTGCTGTATGCCCTCCACCAGCAGGTCGCGCAGGGCCACCACCTCCTCCTGCTCGTGCATCTGCGTCTCGCCGCGCTCGCCCACGTTGACGTAGGCCGCGCGCAGGGTGTCGTGGCTCAGCAGCGCGGCGTAGAAGGCCAGTTGTGTGTCTTCGGCCCCGGCGCCGATGCGCTGGCGCGTGACGGAGTCGCTCTCGGTCTTGTAGTCGATCACCAGGGTGCTCACTTCGCCGGTGCCCGACACGGCATCGATGCGGTCGATGGTGCCCACCAGCTCCATGCTGCCCAGGGGCTGCGTTGTGCGCAGTTCGGCCTGGCGAAAGGCGGCGCCCTGCTGCTCGTGCTGCGCCAGCCAGCGCAGGTAGCCATCGCGCACCTGGGGCCAACCCGCGGCAAATGGCAGAAAGTCGCCCCCCGTGAGGCCCTGGCGCGCCGTGACGGCCTGGGCCGATTCGTCGAGCCGGCGCATGCGCGCTGGCCCCGCGTCGAGCGGGGCTTCCAGCAGCCCTTCGTGGAAATGCTGCAGCACCTCGTGCAGCCAGTTGCCGAAATCGCGCTTGTCCACCTCGCTGCCCAATTCCTCGGCCTCCTGCAGGCCCAGTTGGCGCAGCGCAAAGAAGCGGTAGGGGCAGTGGCGCAGGTCCGAATACGCGGTGGAAGAGAGCCTGTGCACCGGCAGTGCCTGGCCGCTGGGCAGCGGCCGGGCCGTGGGTGCGCTGGCCACGCTGCGCACAAGGCGCAGGTCCTCGCCCGCATGCGCCGCGCCGTCGAGGTGCAGCGCCAGCACCAGGGCGCTGGCCAGCAGGGGTTCTCCGCCCTCGTCACCCGTGCGCCACAGCACGTCCACCACGGGGGTCTGCAGCGCACTGCGCCAGGCCAGGCGCTGTGCGGCCTCCAGCGATTCGCGGGTGGGCAGGCCCCAGGCCTCGCGCTGGGCCTGCGTCCATTCGCCGGGCGGCTCGGGCGCGGGCTGCAGGCGCTTTTCGTCGCAGCCCGGCAGCACCAGGGCCGCAAAGGTCCGCGCCAGCAGTTGCGGCAGCGGCAGGATCACGACCGGCGCGCCGGGCGGCGGTGGCGGCACAAAACGCGCGGCCTCCAGCACCTCGTCGGCCCAGCGCGTGAACTCGGCCAGCGCCATGCGCCGGCCTACCCCCTCCCAGGCTTCGAGCTCGGCCTGCAAGCCTTCGGGCAGGCGCAGCACGGCGAGCACGCGCTCGCCCGCTTCATCGGCCTCAAGCACGGCCCACTGGCCCGTGGCTTCGAGCAGGCCGCGCAGGGCCGCAAGCCACTGCACCAGCGGGCGCGCCGCACGCAGTCCGGCGCGCCAGGTCTCGGTCTGCGCCACGGCGGCGGCCAGCGCCGGGTGGGCGCTCCAGTCGCGCGCGGTCACGGCATCCCAGCGTGCCAGCGATGCCTTGCGCAGCGCTTTCTCCAGCTGGTTGAGCGTGGCGGCCTGCCATGCCGGCACCTGCTTGAGCCAGGCAAGCACGGCGTCGGCATCGGCATCCCAGGCGCAGGCCTTCAGCCCCGCCATCACCTGCGCGGCCGCGCGCGTGGTCGACAGGGTCCAGCCGCTTTCGTCGCGCACGTCCACGCCGCTGCTGCCCAGGTGGGCGCGCACGCGGCGGGTCAGTGCCCGGTCGGTGGCGGCCAGCACCACGGGCGTGCGGCCTGCGGCCAGGTGGGCCAGCACGCAGGCGGCAGCGCGTTGCGCCTCGTCCTCGGCATCGGTGGCCGCATGCAGGGCGATCTGTCCCTGCGCCCCGCCATCCTCGCCGGGGGCATACAGCGGCAATACCAGTGCCCGCTCGCCCCAGTGGGCCAGCAGCGCGGCGGCCATGGGCTCGGCCTGGAAGCCTTCGAGCACCACCAGCGCATCGGTGGCGGCCCGCACGCCGGGCTCGAACAGCACATCGGTGGCGTAGCGCGAGGCCAGCGCCCATTCGAGCGCAATGCGCGCCACCACGGCCTCGAAGCGCAGGGCGCTGCCTTCATCCGCCACCGGCAGCAGGCTGCGCGCCTGCGCGCCCCAGGCATCGCGCTGTGCGGGCGGCACGGCCGCCACGGCCAGGGCCAGTTGGGCGGCGGCCTCCTGCAGCGGCGTGGCCAGTACATCGCACTGGGCCGACAGGCCGGCCTGGTCCAGCAGCATGCGCGCGGTGAGCGTGTCGCGCGCCACATCGCTGGCCAGATCCTGGCCTTCTGGCACGAAGACCGCCAACTGGTGGGCCCAGTTGCGCGTGGTCTCGAAGCGCGGCACGAAGCTGTCGGGCTGCCGGCGCGCCCACAGGCGCTGGCCCCAGGGCATGAGCTGCGCATACGGCACCAGCACCACAGAGCGGGCCGGATGCGCGCCGCACGCGGCCAGATGCCGGGCCACTTCGCCCAGCACCCGGCCCCAGCACGGGGCGGCCTGATCGGTTTTAGCTATGACAGTCATAGCATCGGAGGGCCCGGCCACACCGGTGAACGTGGGATTGGTTTCTGTCACAATGACCCAACTTTATACGTACCCCGGTCCCAACCCGCCCAGATACAAGGAATACGCCATGGCCAGCGAACTCATCAAGCACCTCACCGACGCCAGCTTTGAAGCCGACGTACTGCAGTCCACCACCCCCGTGCTGGTGGACTACTGGGCCGAATGGTGCGGCCCCTGCAAGGACATCGCCCCCCACCTCGACGACCTGGCCAAGGCCTATGAGGGCAAGCTGCAGGTCGCCAAGCTGAACATCGACGAGAACCGCGAGACGCCTGCCAAGTTCGGCATCCGCGGCATCCCCACGCTGATGTTCTTCAAGGACGGCCAGCTGTCGGCCACCAAGATCGGCTCCATGCGCAAGGAGCAGTTGACGGCTTTCGTCGACCAGCAACTGGCGTAAAGCCAGCGTTCGCCGACACCCCGGGCCGGGGTGCCGGCAGAGCCCCTTCTTCAGCGCCGCTTGCATCTCTTCACATGCCCGAGGGCGGCGGCCCGGCCTTCCCGTATTTTTTCCTGTCATAATTCCAGCAGATCACCGGCTTGCACGCATTGGCAGCCGGTTCGAGAGATCCTCAGGCGCGCCGGGACTGCCATCAGCAGACCACCGGCGAACAGCCCACCTCCCCCGAGACACCTACCTACTCCGCCAAGGAGTCATTCCATGCACTTAAACGAACTCAAGGCACTGCACGTGTCTGAAGTCCTGAAGCAGGCCGAAGAACTCGAAATCGAAAACACGGGCCGGATGCGCAAGCAGGAGCTGATGTTTGCCATCATCAAGAAGCGCGCCAAGGCAGGAGAGCAGGTGTTTGCGGACGGGGTGCTGGAAATCCTGCCCGACGGCTTCGGCTTCCTGCGCAGCCCGGACACGAGCTTCACCGCCAGCACGGACGACATCTACATCTCCCCCAGCCAGGTGCGCCGCTTCAACCTGCACACGGGCGACATGATCGAAGGCGAAGTGCGCACCCCGAAGGACGGCGAGCGCTACTTTGCCCTGACCAAGCTCGACAAGGTCAACGACGGCCCGCCGGAGCAGAACAAGCACAAGGTGATGTTCGAGAACCTGACGCCGCTGTTCCCCAAGGAGCAGATGCGCCTGGAGCGCGACGTCAAGAGCGAAGAGAACATCACCGGCCGCATCATCGACATCATCGCGCCCATCGGCCGTGGCCAACGCGCCCTGATCGTCGCCCCGCCCAAGAGCGGCAAGACGGTGATGATGCAGCACATCGCCCACGCCATCACGGCCAACAACCCCGACGTGCACCTGATGGTGCTGCTGGTGGACGAGCGCCCTGAAGAAGTGACCGAAATGCAGCGCACGGTCAAGGGCGAAATCATCGCCTCCACCTTCGACGAGCCCGCCGCACGCCACGTGCATGTGGCCGAGATGGTGATCGAGCGCGCCAAGCGCCTGGTCGAGCTCAAGAAGGACGTGGTGATCCTGCTTGACTCCATCACTCGCCTGGCCCGCGCCTACAACAACGTCGTGCCCTCCAGCGGCAAGGTGCTGTCGGGTGGTGTGGACGCGGCCGCGCTGCAGCGCCCCAAGCGCTTCTTCGGCGCCGCGCGCAAGGTCGAGGAAGGTGGCTCGCTGACCATCATCGCCACGGCGCTGGTCGACACCGGTAGCCGCATGGACGAAGTGATCTTTGAAGAATTCAAGGGCACCGGCAACTGCGAAATCCACCTGAACCGCCGCCTGTATGAAAAGCGCGTGTTCCCCGCCATCGAGCTCAACAAGAGCGGCACGCGCCGCGAAGAGCTGCTCCTGGTGCCCGAGATCCTGCAGAAGACCCGCATCCTGCGCCAGTTCATGTACAACATGGACGAGATCGAGTCCATGGAACTCATGATCAAGAACATGAAGGCCA
>NZ_JAXHOB010000030.1:0-296779 GCF_034519795.1 Acidovorax sp. | reverse complement strand
TGCGGGCGATGGATGGGAGGCCGTGCCCCAGGTGCCATCGGGCCTCGCAGTCAAGGCAGGCTGACAGCGCTACTGCGCTGGCGGCTTTGGGCCGGCCGATTGGGTAGCCGGCAAGCCCATCGCGGTACGGTTGTCAGTGCGGGGTCAGTGATAGCTTCAAGAATGGGTGGGTGCTGACTGGGCTTGCGGCGTGGGCAACACGCAGGTTCTATGAGCCGAGAACAACAAGCCCTACCTGGAGACACACACCCATGGCTGACGTCGCCGCCTCCCGCGCCATGACGCGGGAGGAGAGAAAAGTCGTTTTCGCGTCGTCTCTCGGCACGGTGTTCGAGTGGTACGACTTCTATCTCTACGGCACGTTGGCGACCATCATTGCGCGACAGTTCTTCAGTCCGCTGGATGCGGCTTCGGCGTTTGTCTTTGCGCTCCTGGCCTTTGTGGCGGGTTTCATCGTGCGGCCTTTTGGGGCGCTGCTCTTTGGGCGGCTGGGTGACATGATCGGGCGCAAATACACCTTTCTGGTGACCATCCTCATCATGGGCCTGTCTACCTTTATCGTGGGTATTTTGCCAACGTATGGCAGCATCGGCGTGGCGGCACCGGTCATCCTTGTCGGACTGCGGTTGCTGCAGGGACTGGCGATGGGGGGGGAATACGGAGGGGCTGCCATCTATGTGGCCGAGCATGCGCCAAGGGGGCGCCTGGGCGCCTACACCGCATGGATTCAGACGACGGCCACGCTGGGGTTGTTCATGTCGCTGTTGGTCATTCTGGGTACGCGCATGATGCTGGGGGAGGCTGCGTTTGCCGAATGGGGCTGGCGCATCCCCTTTTTGGTATCCATCGTGCTGCTGGGTGTGTCGGTGTGGATCCGGTTGTCGCTGGATGAGTCGCCCGCGTTTCGGCGTTTGAAGGCGCAGGGGCGCACGTCGCCGGCACCGGTGTCGGAATCGTTTGGCCGCTGGAAGAATCTGCGCGTGGTGCTGTTGGCCCTGGTGGGATTGACTGCCGGGCAGGCGGTGGTGTGGTACACCGGGCAGTTCTATGCGCTGTTCTTTCTCACGCAGCAGCTCAAGGTGGATACGGTCACGGCGCAACTGATGGTGGCTGCGGCGCTGCTCATCGGTTTGCCGTTTTTCATCGTGTTTGGCGCGATGTCGGACCGGGTGGGGCGCAAGCCCATCATCATGCTGGGTTGCGCGCTGGCGGCTGCGACGTATTTCCCCGCATTTCAGGCGCTGGCCTGGGCGGCCAATCCCGCACTGGCCGAAGCGCAGGCGCGCAACCGCGTGGTGTTGGTGGCAGACCCGACCAACTGCTCGTTCCAGTTCAACCCCACGGGCGTGGCGCGGTTCACCACTCCTTGCGACCTGGCCAAGCAGATGCTGGCGGCACATTCGGTCAGCTACAGCACAGACCCTACCGGCCCGCCCGAGAGGGCGCTGATTCGCATCGGCGCCACCGAGATTGTCAGTTCGTCTGTGCAAGGGATGCCTGTAGACGAAGCACGCCGCAACACTGCTGTGTTTCGTCAGGCTTTGGGTCATGCGCTCGCCGACAACGGCTATCCCACGCAGGCAGACCCGGCGCGCATTCACACGCTTGCGGTGGTGGCCATCATCAGCTATCTGATGGTGTTGGTGGCGATGGTCTATGGCCCCATCGCGGCGATGTTGGTGGAGATGTTTCCCACCCGCATCCGCTACACCTCGATGAGTTTGCCCTACCACATCGGGAACGGCTGGTTTGGCGGCCTGCTGCCACCCATGTCATTTGCCATCGTGGCGCAGACCGGCAACGTCTACAGTGGGCTCTGGTACCCGGTCGTGGTTGCCGCCGTCACGGCGATGCTGGGGACCTTTTTGCTGCGCGAAACCAAGGACGTCGACATCTACGCGCGCGACTAGTGTCTTGAGTTGGAAGTTCGTTGAAGAAAGAAATCTGCCGAAATCGCTGCCAAGCTAGGCGCAAAGCGCAGACATGCCGGGCGCATGGCGAGCATTTGCAACGACGCATGGCAGGGATTGTCGGTAGATTGACTCAACGAATTTCTAACTCGCGACACTAGGGTGAGGGCTTGTCCCGCCGCAGCCGAGAATCTGTGTGCTGCCCTAGCGTCTGCTGCCTCAGCGGGAAGGCGCGGGGGCGGCGCCGTGTGGGTAGTTCGGGGCACTGACGGGCTGGTCGATATCCACAGCCGGTATCAACCCTGCCCCCGTACTGGCGGTAGGACTGCAACAATGAACGCCGTTGTCGCTTGCGAAGGCAGTCCATGAAATCATTCCATGATGCTCTCCCACTCCTGCAGTCCATGCTCGCGAGTCATCGAATCTGGGGTCAACTGGACGCGAAGACGCTTGCGCTGCAATGGCAGCTGGAGACCATGGAGAAGGGTGATTCACTGCTGCCGCAAGGGCGTTTGCACGCGCGCCTCGGGCTGGTGGTTGCGGGTCAAGTGGATCTGGCTGATCAGGATCTCGACATCGTTGTCCACTTGCAGCCCGGTGAGATGTTCGGTTCTGGCGCGACACCATCGCAGCACCTGAACACTTGGCAGGCCACGGGCGCGGCCGATGGTCTGGTGGCATGGCTGGCACCTGCTGAGCTCCAGGCGCTGTGCCGGGACAATGCGGCGCTGGGGTACCATTTTCCGTCGCTGCCTGCGTCGGCCTCTCTTGCCACGGCAGTGCGTGACTCCCAAAGCGTGTTGACACTGCTCAATACGCCCGTGCGTGCGCTGATCAAGCGTGAGCCCATTGCGTTGCCGCCCCATACCAGCATACGTGCTGGGGCGCAGCAAATGCGCGAGTTGCGCGTGTCGTCAGTGTTGTTGGTGGAGCAAGGCCATTTGTTCGGGCTGGTAACCGACCGGGATCTGCGTAACCGGGTGGTGGCGCAAGGACTGGACACGGATCGCCCGATGTCCGATATTGCCACGCTGGCTCCCATGACACTGCAGGCGCAAAGCCCTGCGTTTGAAGCCTTGCTGCTGATGGCCCGCCACAACGTTCACCATGTCCCGGTGATGGAGGGCAACCGGATTGCCGGCATGATTACCGCTACCGATCTGACGGAGCAGCACAGTTCCTCCGCCGTGTATCTGGCGGGAGATGTGTACAAGCAGACGGCGCTGGAGGGGCTGGTGCGCATCAGTGCGAAGGTCAAACTTTTGCAGCAGCATCTGGCGGCGGCGGATGCCAGCGCTTACAGCACAGGGCATATCGTCACCACCATCACGGACGCGTTGACCACCCGGCTGATTCAAATGGCCGAGGCGCAAATGGGCCCGCCACCGGTGGACTACGTGT
The DNA here is from genome assembly GCF_034519795.1 of Acidovorax sp. Taxonomy (GTDB): domain Bacteria; phylum Pseudomonadota; class Gammaproteobacteria; order Burkholderiales; family Burkholderiaceae_C; genus Acidovorax. Next base: position 293,468 of record NZ_JAXHOB010000030.1, on the reverse strand, counting down.
GGGTGGCCGCAGGCTCGCAGGCCCGCAGCGAGCAGACCGCCAAGTCCGACCAGGACAACTGCCTGGTGCTGGATGACCGCTATGACGAGGGCCTGCATGGCGCGTATTTCAGTGCTTTTTCGCGCTTCGTCTGCGATGGGCTGGCTGCGTGTGGCTATATCCACTGCCCCGGCGAGATGATGGCCATGACCGACAGATGGCGACAGCCGCGACAGCGTTGGGCGCAGTACTTTCGCCAGTGGGTGGACACACCCGAGCCCATGGCGCTGATGCTGACCTGCGTTTTCTTCGACTTGCGCGCCATCCACGGCAAGGCCGAGTTGCTGGAATCCCTGCGCAGCGAAGTGCTGCAGCGCACGCGTGGCAACAGCCTGTTCCTTGCACACATGGTGGGCAATGCGCTCAAGCATCGCCCACCCCTGGGCCTGTTTGGCTCCATCGCGCGCATCCGGGGCGGCGAGAATGCGGGTGCGATCGACCTCAAGCACAGCGGTATCGTGCCCATCGTGGATCTGGCACGGGTGTATGCACTGGCCGGGGGGGTTGCCGCAGTCAATACCCACGACCGGCTGGAGGTGGCGTCGGTGGCGGGTGAGGTCAGTTCCCAAAGCGCACGCGACCTGCGCGATGCGCTGGAGTTCCTGTCCAAACTGCGCATTGCCCACCAGGCTCGGCAGATGGCACAGGGCCAGCTACCCGACAATTTTCTGGCGCTGGAGGAGCTGTCCAACTTCGAACGTAGCCACCTCAAGGAGGCTTTTTTGGTGGTGCAGACGCTGCAGGGAGTGCTGGGGCAGCGGTATCAGACGGGGCGGTATTGAGCACACCGGTTGAGACTTTCGCTACGCCGACCGGGTCCGTGCTGCCTCCAGCCACAGGGCTTTGTGCTGACGGTCCCTGACCACCACATTGGCTGAAATGGCCTTATGCGTCACGCACCATGCCGTCCAGCCGCGTTGTGCTTGGGTTGCCCTGAAGAATTCAAAGGGCTGTGCACACTGGCCGCGTCCCGGCCTTAGGAGCTGGGCCTGAACGGACGGGGTGTAAATGTTCATTCACGGACTGGCCTTCAACCGAACAGCGCCGGTGGGGTGCCTTTCAGCGCTGCCGGCAGCTCCCCGGCCAGTGAGGCGCGCAAGAGCAATACCGTATCAATACTTCAGCCGTGCGTGGTATGTCTTCTGTGCCGCCTCCCGCGCCTGTCGCAGGGTGTGAATCCCCCGCTCCTGCAGCAGCGGAATCAATCGCAGCCAGATCTCCGCCGTGACCAGTGCATCCCCCAACGCCGTGTGCCTCCCCAGCACCGTGATGTTGAAGCGCTCGGCAATGGCTTCGAGCCGGTGCGATTCCTGGTGTGGATGTACCACGGCTGACAGCAGCAAGGTGTCCAGTACTGGCTGATGAAACGTGATACCCGTAGCGGCCTCCTGCAGCTGCAGAAAGCGCATGTCGAACGCCGCGTTGTGGGCCACCAGCACGGTGTCTTGTGCGTACGCGTGGAAGACCGGCAGCACCTGGCCAATGCGGGGCTTGCCCATGACCATGTCCTGCGAGATGCCGTGGATCGGAATCGATGCTTCAGGAATGCGCCGCCCGGGGTCCACCAACTGCTCGAAGGTCTCCTGGCGCAACAGTTTCCCGTTGACGATGCGCGCTGCCCCCAATTGGATGATGGCGTCGCCTCCCGCAGGGTTCAGGCCGGTAGTCTCGGTGTCAAACACGGTATAGGCCAGTTCGCTCAGTGGACGGTCGTCCAGCGCGCTGCGCTGCTCGTCCATCTGGAACAGGTCGAAGTCGTAGTACTCGGGGCGGCTGTAGCTGTTGTCACCCAGGGCGAGCTGCGCCGGCTCCTGCCCGCTGGCCAGGGGCAGCAGAAATCGGAAGAACGCCAGGTGGCGCGCGCGGTCTCGCTCAAACCACATTTCACCGCCGTGGCGCTCGATCACATCGCGCACCGTCAACGGCGTGCGCTCGGTGCCAAAGCGCATGGCGTCCATCTCCCAGCTCATCACAGTCTCGTTGCTCATGGCCTGCCCGCTCCACACCAGGTCCAGTTGGGCGTGGACGCCCGTGGGTTGCAATCGCAACTGCACAAAGCGCACCTCGAACTCATCCACCAGCCGATGGGCCAGGTACGTCAGCGCCTGCAGCAGGGTGTAGCTGTCCACCTTGAGCCACAGGTCAGCATCCACCTCGTCCAGCGTCACGGTGCGCCTGCACACGGCGGAAATCTGTCGTTGCGCTGCGTCCACGAGCTCTGCGCCCAGCATGTCCTCCAGCGGCCAGCGGGCTTTGAGCCGCTGGGTGGCACGCTGGGCCAGGTCATTGACGCGACGGCCCATGGTGCCGACTTCGTCCCGCGCTATCGCCAGAAAGCGGTCGCGCATGGCGATCTCCAGGTCAGCGTAGCCCAGCATGTCCACCGCCGCCTGGATGTTGGCCAGAGAGGCGCGGCTGCCTTCGGTCAGACCATGCAGCAATTGGTCGCGCTCGGATTCCTCCTGCACGCTCTGGGTCACGTCCTCCAGCATCAGCACAAAGCCGTCCATGCGTGTCGCTGCAACGGCTCCGCCCCTTTGCCCTGCATCCGGCGGGCATTTTTCCACATCGGCATCAGCGTCGCGGACGGGCGCCACCTGTACGCGCAGCAGTTGCCCGCCCCCTGCCGTGGTCACAAACTGTGCAGACGGGCGGGCTGTGCCGCGCGCCGTGGCCTGCTGGATGCGTTCCAGTGCATGGGCCAGCACCTGGCGGTCAAGCGCGGCATACACCGAGCGGCCAATGCCGATCAACTCGGCCCCGGCCGCAGTGGCGGTCCCTTGCGACAAAGCGCGAAACTGCTGGCGCGCGTGTTCGTTGTACAACAGGATTCGGCCGTCCCGGTTGCACACCACCACGCTCTGGTTGAGTTCAGCCATCAGCGCGGCCAACCGATTTTTCTCTTGTTGCACGCTGTGGCTGGCCAGGCCTACCTGCGCATCCATGTCGGCCCGCAGGCCATCGCGCTGAGCGGCCAGCTCATTCACGGCAACAGCCATGGCCTGCATCTCGGCGGTTCCTTGGGGTTTGAGCCGCTGCGGTGTGGCTGCGGCCAGCACCACGTGCATCTCTTCCAGCAGGCGTGCAGGCGCTCCCACATAACGGCGGTAGAGCATTTGCAGGGCAGCGCCCACCACCACCAGTCCCGTCAGCCAGCCCAATACCAGCAAAGCCAGGCGGGGGGCCAGCACGGCATCCACGACGGTGCGCTCGGAAGGCTCCAGTGTGGACCACACCACGACACCCATCAGCAGCAGCCAGGCGACCGTCATGAGAGCGGCCGTACCCACCGCCAGCAGCAGCCGAGGGTCGATTCTTTTCATTCCGATTCTTCTCCTGGCTTGCCCAGCAGCTGTGCCACCTTCTGCACCAACTCGCGCGTCGAGAACGGCTTGGTCATGTAGGCATTGGCGCCCAGCGCCAGCCCTTTGGCCACATCAGTTTCGCGGCCCTTGGCGGTGAGCATGAGGATCTTGGTGGCCAGCAACGCCGCATCGGAACGCACCGCCTGGCACACCTCAAAGCCGGACTTGTGGGGCATCATCACGTCCAGCAGCACCAGATCAGGACGCTCGCGCGCAATGCTGGCGAGCGCCTCGTTGCCATCGCGCGCAACGACCACGGTGTAGCCCTCGCGCTGCAGCAGGTATTCGAGCGAGATCACGATGTTGGGTTCGTCGTCGGCAATGAGGATCTTGGCAGTCATGATGGGGTCGGGTTGTCGGCAGCGGGGAGGGACAGCGGAAGCCAGAAGCGAAAACACGCTCCCGTGGCAGGTGTCGGCTGAAGCGATGGGTCTTGTCGGTCGGAGGTCTCCAGCCACAGGCGCCCTCCAAAGTGCTCAATGATCTGGCGACTGATGGGCAGACCCAGGCCCGTGCCCTGAGGGCGGTGGGCCGCATCGCCCCCCTGGTGAAAGCGGTCGAACACCAACGGGGCCTGCGCAGGATCCACGCCCGGCCCGTTGTCTTGTACCGAGACAGTGACGCCCCGCGCATCGGCCTCCAGAACCACCACCACTTCACCGCCAGGCTGCGGTACAAACTTGGCGGCGTTCGACAGGAGGTTCAGCAGCACCTGCATAAGCCGGTCCGGGTCGGCCTCCACCAAGAGTGTGCGCGGCAGAAGGCACCGAAGCGAAGCGTCCGAGAACCGAGGATCGCTGGCTGGTGCCGACAAACCCAGGTGGGGCCCTTGGGCGCCGCAGGTGGTGCGCGACGCGACCTGTCCTTCGGGCCTTGTGGCCAATGACTCTTCTGCCGCGCAGGCCCCTGGAGGCAGCTCGAGGGGCAACGACACACGCACCTGCGCGGCGCGTTCGCGAAACATCTCGACCGTGGTGGCCACCGCCTGCTCAACGAGCGCGCGCACATCCACAGCGGCCACGTGCCAATCGGCGTGTCCCGCTTCGATCTTGGCCATGTCCAGCACTTGGTTGACCAGCCGCGTAAGGCGTTCGGTTTCGGCCACGATGATGCCGATGAACTGCTGGCGCTGGGCGGTGGGCATGTCCGTGTCATCGCGCATGAGTTCAGCCAGCGCGCGAATGGAGGTCAGCGGCGTGCGCAGTTCGTGCGTGACGGATGACATGAAGTCGTCCTTCAGGCGGTCCAGGCTTTGCAGCTGGTTGTTGGCCTCGCGCAGCTCGGCAGTGGCTTGCTCCAATGATCGGGACTTGTCCTCCAGCGCCCGCGAATACGCGCGGATCTGCGAGGTTTCATCCAAAATGCGCAGCACGTCGTCGGGAGAGAGGGTTTCCTCCTCGGCCACCGAAGCCACCAGCACCCGGGCAGATGCGCTGCCCACCGCCCCGGCCAGATGGGTTTCCACAAACTGCACAAACTGCGCATTGGGCCGGATGGCGTCAGCCTGCCGCACGCCCACTTGGCGCGCGTAGCCGGCAAACAGCGCCCGGGCCTTCTCGGTGCCCAAAAGCCGCTCGCACAGCCGCAGCAGGTCGGGCGTGCGGGCGCGGCCGCGCCAGAACACGGGGCTGGACATTGCCGTGCGCTGGAATACATCCACAAACAACAGCGCTTGGCTTGCCTCGTGTCCCGACGGAGCACGCCATAGTGACAAGCCCACGTAGGTCACCCCGTTGGCCAGCAGGCTCCAGAACATGGAGTGGGTTAGTCCGTCAAAGCCACTGAGTCCCAACAATTGCTCGGGGCGCAACCATTCAAGCCCCCAAGGGCCGTGGGTCAGAAAGCCTGCATCCAGCCAGCCCGACTTGGCAATGGAGGGCAGCATCAGCGTATACGCCCACATGGCAAAGCCGACCAGCAGACCCGCCAGTGCGCCCCGCCGGGTCCCGCCCTTCCAATACATGCCACCCAGCATTGGCGGCGCGAACTGAGCCACGGCGGCAAAGCTGATGAGCCCGATGCTGACCAGCGCATACGCCTCGCCAGCCAGATGGAAGTACACATAGCCCAGCACCAGCACTCCCAAAATGGCTGCACGCCGGATGCCCAGCAGCAGGCGTGAGAGGTCTTGCCCCGCACCGCTGCGCAGATGCCTCCAGCGCAGCAGCAGGGGGAGCACCAGTTCGTTGCTGACCATGGTGGACACCGCAATCGTCTCCACAATCACCATGCCGGTGGCGGCCGACAGCCCGCCGATGAACACGAACAAGGCCAGTGCATGCTGCCCGGCCGCCAGCGGCAGGGAAAGCACAAAATTCTCGGCATTCATCGCGCCCCCGCCAAAGTACAGGAGACCCCCCATTGCAATAGGCAATACCAGCAGGTTGATGAGCAGCAGGTACAGCGGAAACACCCACACCGCCCGGCGCAGATGGGACTCGCGCACGTTCTCAACGACCATTACCTGGAACTGCCGGGGCAAAAAAACGACCGACAGCATCGACAGCAACGTGAGCGCAAACCACTGTGCCCATACAAACTGCCCGCCCTGCTCCAGGCGAAGCAACTGCTGCAGTGACGGAACTGCCTGGGCTTGCGCGAAGAGATCGGGCAGGCCGTCAAACAAGCCATAGACCACAAACAGGCCCACGGACAGAAAAGCCGCGAGTTTGACTACCGACTCGAACGCGATGGCCGCCACCATGCCTTCATGCCGCTCGGTGGTGTCCAGGTGCCGTGCACCAAACACCATGGCGAACCCCGCCAGCACCAGAGCCACATACAGCGCGCTGTCCTGGCTCCAGTGCACGGGGGCCTGCGCAGTACCGCCCATGCCACCAGCCGTCAGCAACGCATATCCTGCGGACACGGCTTTGAGCTGCAAGGCAATGTAGGGAACGATACCCACCACGGCAATCACCGTGATCAGCCCGGCCAGCAACTGGCTTTTGCCGTATCGGCTGGCAACGAAGTCGGCAATGGACGTGATGCGATAGGTCTTGGCGATACGGATCATCTTGCGCACCACCAGCCACCCCAGCACCATGGCCAGCGTGGGGCCCAGGTAGATGGGCAAGAACCAGACCCCACCCGTCGCCGCCCGGCCCACACTGCCGAAGTAGGTCCAGGCCGTGCAGTAAACCGCCAGCGAAAGTGCATACACCCAGGGGTTTGCAATGACGGAACGGCCCTGCCTCCCCCGCCAGTCGGCCCAATAGGCCACGGCAAACAGGATCAGCAAATAGCCCAGCGAGGCAGAGATGACCAGTGCAGGCGATAGCATGGCTCAGCCAGGCGGTGGGGGGGGCGGTGCGGTCGATGGCATGTCCTCGTCGCGCAGCGACGGCCGGTCAACCAGCCAGGCAAGCGCGACGATCAGCGCCAGCCACAGCAGAAACAGCACAGCCGGGAACACGGGAATGCCCCAGACCGAGGCCTCACGGTCCCACAGTCCCAGCAGCGGAAAACTGAACAACACCCAGCCCCCGACAAAAAGTGCAACCAGGCGTTGCGAGCCGAGTTCTTTGTGCACAGCGATCTCCTGGCGAGAAGTCTCAACGCCTCCCTGGACCGAATTGTGCGCCTGGCACTTACCTCGGTCTTACTTGCTGATCGACGAAGTCAGGCTTTGGGCGCCGTTTTGGGCTTGCGAACGCCAGAATGTGCCTGGCGCGACAGCGCAAAGCTGAGAAAGAACTTGCACCAGATCGTGCTGCCCGCAATGGCCGTCCAGGTGTTGTAGTCCAACTGGCCCAGTCCCACGCTGATGATGACCACCGTGGCGACCGTGCCCGCGACAAGGTTGATGATCATCTCGAATGGCGCGTATTTTTCTGGGGTCGGCGGCGGCATGCCGCCCTTCAACGCCACCTCGGAAAAGTCGCGCTTGACCACAATGCGCCACGCCCGGCGGAACCAGAAGAACGCCATCGGGAACAGCGCCAGATACAAAATCCACGTCAAAGCGACGCTGACATCGAAAACCATGCAAGGCTCCCCTCGTGGTGATGCCGCTCACTGCGGTACCAACCAGAAAACTCAGTAAAAAGGCCCTGCCAGCGCAGCCGGCAGGGCCCATATTGTCACAGCGCTGCGCCGCAGCCAACAGTGTGGTTTACACGGTGGCAAGGCGTGTGCCTTGCCACCTGCACTCAGTGTGCGCCATCCACCAGCTTGGAGCCGCGCGGCACACGCACCGCTTCGACCATGGCCTGGATGTGTGGCGGTGGCTCCTTGGTGAACTTGTCCACCAGGAATGCCACACCGAAGTTCACCATTGCACCCACCGCGCCAATGGCTTCTGGAGTGATGCCCATGAGACTGTTGGCGCCGCCAATCAGGCCCAGGTATTCCGTGCCCTTGATGAAGAAGATGCCCTTGTGCGCAAACACGTAGAACAGCGTGAAGAACAGCCCTGCCAGCATGCCGGCCATGGCGCCTTCCTTGTTCATCTTCTTGCTGAAAATACCCATCATGATGGCAGGGAACAGGGAACTGGCTGCAATACCAAAGGCCAGTGCCACCGTGCCGGCCGCAAACCCTGGCGGATTCAAGCCCAGATACCCGGCCACCAGAATCGCAACGGCCATGGAGACCTTGCCCGCCAGCAACTCGTTCTTTTCGCTGATGTTGGGGTTGAATACCCCCTTGATCAGGTCATGGGACACCGCCGACGAAATGGCCATCAGCAGACCAGCAGCAGTGGACAGCGCCGCAGCCAAGCCGCCTGCCGCCACCAGCGCGATCACCCAGTTGGGCAGCAGCGCGATTTCAGGATTGGCCAGCACGATGATGTCGGCATTGACGGACAGTTCATTGCCCTTCCAGCCGGCAGCTTCAGCCTTGCCCTTGGCGGTGGCGTTGGAAGTCTTGTCGTTGTAGTACTGGATGCGGCCGTCGCCGTTCTTGTCTTCCCACTTCAGCAGACCCGTCTTTTCCCAACGCTTCATCCAGTCAGGACGGTCATCGTTCTTGATGGAAGCTTCAGGGGCATACAGGTCGCCACCGGCCTTCACGGCAGTGTTCACAGTGGCATGCAGGTTCAACTTGGCCATGGCACCCACGGCAGGCGCCGTGGTGTACAGGATGGCAATGAACACCAGTGCCCAGCCGGCGGAGCTACGTGCGTCCTTCACCGAAGGCACGGTAAAGAATCGCATGATGACGTGGGGCAGACCTGCGGTACCGATCATCAGCGACAGCGTGTACATGAACATGTTCAGTGTGCTGCCTGGCAATTGCGTGGTGTACTTGCCGAAACCAAGATCAGTCACCACGGAATCGAGCTTGGCCAACAAAGTCATGTCGGTTCCGCTGTAAGTACCACCCAGCCCAAGCTGGGGAAACGCATTGCCTGTCAGTTGCAGCGAGATAAACACGGCTGGCACGGTATACGCCAGGATCAGCACGATGTACTGTGCAACCTGTGTATAAGTGATGCCTTTCATGCCGCCGAACACCGCATAGGCAAACACAATGGCCATGCCGACGTAGATGCCAACGTCGCTAGACACGCCGAGGAAGCGAGAGAAAGCAATGCCCACACCCGTCATCTGACCAATGATGTAGGTGAGCGATGCCACCAGCAGGCACAGCACAGCCACGGTGCTCGCGTGTTTGGAGTAGAAGCGGTCGCCGATGAACTGCGGCACCGTGAACTTTCCGAACTTGCGAAGATACGGCGCAAGCAGCATGGCCAGCAGTACGTAGCCGCCCGTCCAGCCCATGATGAACAGCGCACCGCCGTAACCCATGTTGGCAATCAGCCCCGCCATGGAAATGAATGATGCGGCACTCATCCAGTCGGCCGCTGTGGCCATGCCATTGGTAACGGGGTGGACGCTGCCGCCGGCAGCGTAGAACTCACTGGTCGAGCCCGCACGGGCCCAGATGGCGATGCCGATGTAGAGCGAAAAGCTCAGGCCGACAAAGACGTAGATGGTTGTTTGAAGATCCATGATGTCAGTCCTCAGTCTTCATGCACGTCAAACCGACGGTCGATGTCACCCATCTTCTTGGCGTAGTAAAAAATCAGCGCAATGAAGATGTAGATGGAGCCCTGCTGGGCGAACCAGAAACCCAGCGGATAGCCGCCCAGACTGATCTTGTTGAACAAGTCAACGAACAAGATCCCCGCGCCAAACGACACTACAAACCAGATGACGAGAATCTTGGTGAGCAGGCCGAGCGTGGCTTTCCAGTAGGCATGACTGCTTTTGTCTTCCTTCATGAAATCCCCTCGTGTGTGAGTAAAGAAACACAGCTTTTTTTTGCTGCCCCTGCGCATTCCGTGGGCGAGGCCTCGGTGCTGCGGAAACGACTGTGGCGACGCTTCCTTACAGCGAACTGATGAAAGTGGTGAAGCTGACTCAAGGTTTACGACTCAAGGGAAAACACTGACGTGAGCCCGTCCGCAGCCTGGCCACTCGCGAGAGCGGCGCACGCACACGATTGCGGGAAGTCCTGATACCGGGGAGGCTGGTATGCGGCGGTGTTGATGGGGGCCTGAGGCTTGTGTCCGAGGTCAGGATCTTTTCAATCGGGCAAGCCTTCGCTGCGCAAGGTTTGGCGGGACTGCCTGCGCTGCCCGCTGGGCGTTCTCAAAAAGACCCGTCCGAATGTGCGGATAGTCCTGCTGAGCGGGGTGTCCTTGGTGAAAACACCATTGGCAGGTGACCACTGCCCATTAAAACTCCTGCTTGTATGAAGGTCTGGTGTGCCGAGTAGAAATCCATTGAATAAATCTACCGACAGTCCACGCCATTCGGTGTTCCAAATGCTCGCCGGGCATCCGGCTCAGCTGCGCTTGCGTGACGTCGAATTCGGCAGATTTTTTCTTCAACGAATGTCCAACTCAGAACATTTGGCATGCATAGACCGATGCGCCTTGGGATGCGTGCCGATCTCCAAGTCCGTATATCCTTGGATCCGGTTCCCTCGACGGATCCAGGATTGCGATTCAGGCTTCTGATGGGTTGTCCAATACACATCAATACACAGGTCCTCCCAAAGCCATGGCTGATGAACTGACCCACTTGCTGACGGCAAAGCTGACCAAGACACCGCAGGGCCTGCAGGAGATTCAGACCCGGTCACTGGGCCTGGGGGCATTGGCGCGGCGCGTGTTGATCCTGGTGGACGGGAACCGGACGGGCAAGGAGTTGGGGGCCTTTGTTGCGGGGACCGACATCCTCAGCTTATTGGATGAATTGCTCAAGCTCGACTGCGTAGCACTCGTAGCCGGCTCCGCTTCCAGGTCCGTTGAGTCGTCGACACAGGCGGCGGGGGGCCTCGGGGAACTGGCCGATTTGCCATCGGCGCAGACGCGGACCGCCAAGGATGTGGAAATGGCGCGCAACTTCATGACCAACACGGTCAACACGATTTTCGGGCACCACAATCGCATCTCTTTGATCGAGGCGATACACGCCTGCCAATCCAGCGATGATCTGCGACGGGTCTATGGGCCGTGGGTACAGGCCATGGAGACCAACTCCATTGGCAAGAAGAGGCTGCCCGAACTCCGGGAAAAATTGTTTGCCGTGTTGTAGACGCCGCAGCGCGGTGTAGTGCGGCGGTGTCCGAGTGTTCGCTGCACGACGGTGATGCAGCGATGACCCTGACAGGGTTTCGAGGTCTGAACCGCCGGTCGGCTCCTGCGGTGGCGAGATTGGAAAAACCCGGGCGGTAGACCTCCGCGCTGCAGTTCTTTCCTGTCCAACAAGTAGGTCTGCAAGCGCCCCGAGCGCTGTCTGAACGGCTGCGGCTTCAGCGGCGGAACCGGCCGTCCGTGCCGATGATGGACAGGTCGGCAAAGTCCAGGCCGGTGTGGTCATCGGGCGCGTAGCTCAGCTCCAGCCCCCCGAGATCGAACTTCTTCATGCTCTCGAGAGCCACCTGGATCTTTTCGCGCGTGGGTTTGGGCCCGGCGCGCTTGAGGCCCTCGACCAGCACCTTGGCGGCTGCAAAGCCTTCCAGCATGGCCGGGCTGATTTCGTTTTGGCCCTTGGCCTTGGCCAGTTCCTGCGCCTCCTTGACCATGCCGTAGGTCACGGCGCGTTCGTTGGGGTAGACCTGGGTCACGATCACGCCGCGCGCATTGGCGCCCAGGCTCTTGATGAAACCACCCGAGGCGTTGTTGGACAGGGTCACGATCTGCGCACCCGAGCCCGCTGCACGCAGGGCATTGCCGGCATCCACCACGGCCGAGCCCGAGGCGATCATCAGCACGGCCTGCGCCTGGGCCTTGGCGACCTTGGCGGCAATGGGGGCAAAGTCCGGCTTGGCGCGGTCGAATTTTTCCAGCACCACGGCGGTCAGCTTGCTGGCGGCCAGGCCCTTCTGGGCACCCGCCACGCCATCGGCGCCAAAGCTGTCGTCGGCGTACACCACCGCGATGCGGGTGATGCCCATGGAGGCCAGGTGGCCCATGGCCTTCTCGGCCTCGCGCTGGTAGGTGGCACGCACGTTGAAGATGTTCTTGCGCACCGGCTGGTGCAGCACCATGGCCCCGGTGGACGGGCCGACCAGCGCCACGCCGTGTTTGTCCAGCAGCGGAATCATGGCCTCGGTATGGGGCGTGCCGCGCGTGAGGAACATGGCCAGCACGTTCTTGTCCTCGATCAGCACGCGGGCGTTCTCGGCTGCCAGCTTGGGGTCGAACTTGTCGTCCATCGAGAGGAGCTCGATCTTCTGCCCGTTGATACCCCCCTTGGCGTTGACGGCATCGATGAACAGCTTTGCGCCATCCGAGGTTTCTTTCACGCCCGCCGCCACCTGGCCCGAGTAGCCTGCCGTCTGCCCGATCAGGATCTGCGCATGGCCCGTGCCGCACAGCGCCGCCGCGAGAAGGGCTGCGGTCCCCCATTGTTTCCATGTGTTGTTCATGGTTGTCTCCTTGATTTATCCGGTCACTCTAAACAGATGTTCTCTGTTTGCGATCCGGCATAACCCGACGCTGTGACAGGACTTGTCAGCAGATGCGCTCTCAGGGGCTATTGGAGTGCGGCCGGACGGGGCGCGCGGCGGTGCCTAGAATGTCCCGCCTCACCTCGAAAGACTGCTTCCATGACCCAGGGACTGATCCGTATCCGCGGCGCACGCCAGCACAACCTCAAGAACCTGGATCTGGACATCCGCACCGGTGAGCTCACGGTGGTCACGGGCCCGAGTGGCTCGGGCAAATCCAGCCTGGTCTTCGACACCCTGTATGCCGAAGGGCAGCGGCGCTATGTGGAGACCTTCAGCGCCTATGCGCGCCAGTTCCTGGACCGCATGGACAAGCCGGCCGTGGACAAGGTCGAAGGCGTGCCGCCGGCCATCGCCATCGACCAGACCAACCCGGTGCGCAGCTCACGCTCCACCGTGGGCACGATGACCGAGCTCAACGACCACCTGAAGCTGTTGTTCGCGCGCGCCGGCCAGCTGTTCGACCGCGAAACCGCGCAGCCGGTGCGCCACGACAGCCCCGAGACCATCTACGCCGAGCTGCAGCGCCGCTGCGCCGCAGGCGGTGACCCGCGCATCGTGCTCACCTTCCCGGTCGAGCTGCCCGCCAACACTTCGGCCGAGCAGGTCGAGCAGTGGCTGTCGGCCAGCGGCTTCACCAAGGTGCAGGCCGAGCGCGAGCTGGCCACGCCCACCGGCCCGCGCAAGCTGCTCGATGTGGTGGCCGACCGCTTTCGCCTGGGCAATGCCGAGAAGGCGCGTGTGATAGAGGCCATCGAGGTGGCCTTGAAGCGCGGCACCGGGCGGCTCAATGTCTACCGCCTGGCCGATGCGCCCGAGGCCGAGCCCGAACTGTGGCGCTTTTCCACCGGCCTGCATTGCCCCGACAGCGACCTGCGCTACAGCGACCCGATCCCGTCGATGTTCTCGTTCAACTCCGCCGTGGGCGCGTGCGAGACCTGCCGCGGCTTTGGCCGCGTGATCGGGGTGGACTATGGCCTCGTCATCCCCAACGACAAGCTCACCTTGCGCGCGGGAGCCATCAAGACCATCCAGACCCCGGCGTGGAAAGAAGCCCAGGACGACCTGATGCGCCATGCCGAGAGCGCCGGCATCCCGCGCGACACACCGTGGAACAAGCTCACCGAGGACCAGAAGAAGTGGGTCATCGGCGGCACGCCCGGCTACAAGGACGGGCAGTGGAGCAAGCAGTGGTACGGCATCAAGCGCTTCTTCGAGTACCTGGAGAGCAAGGCCTACAAGATGCACATCCGGGTGCTGCTGTCCAAGTACCGCAGCTACACGCCATGCCCCACCTGCGCCGGTGCGCGCCTGAAGACCGAGAGCCTGCAGTGGCGCATCGGCAGCAAGGACGCGGCCGACGCGGTGCTCGAACCCGGCCGGCGCTTCATGCCCGAGGGTGTGCAATGGAGCCGCGCGCAGCTCGAAGCCCTGCCGGGCCTGTGCCTGCACGACCTGATGCTGCTGCCCATCGACCGGCTGCGGCGCTTCTTCGACCGCATCGACTTCGTGGCCGCGGGCGGGCAGGGCAACGAAGGCGATGCCCAGGCCCTGAAGCTGCTGTTCGAGGAGATCACCACGCGCCTCAAATACCTGTGCGACGTGGGCATCGGCTACCTCACGCTGGACCGGCAAAGCCGCACCCTGAGCGGCGGCGAGGTGCAGCGCATCAACCTGACCACGGCGCTCGGCACCTCGCTGGTCAACACCCTGTTCGTGCTCGACGAGCCCAGCATCGGCCTGCACCAGCGCGACATGCACCGCATCACCGAGGCCATGCTGCGCCTGCGCGACGCAGGCAACACCCTGGTGGTGGTGGAGCACGACCCGGCCGTGATGCTCGCGGCCGACCGCATGATCGACATGGGCCCCGGCCCCGGCCGCCTGGGCGGGCAGATCGTCTTCGACGGCAGCACGGCCGACCTGCGCCAGGCCGACACCCTTACCGGCGCCTACCTCAGCGGGCGCAAGCACGTGGGCTTCGGCTTCAAGCGCATGGTGACCGAGGCCACGCCGCGCCTGGTCCTCGAAGGCGCACGCGAGCACAACCTGCGTGACGTGTCGGTGGAGTTCCCGCTGCAGCGCCTGGTCACCGTCACCGGTGTCAGCGGCTCGGGCAAGTCCAGCCTGGTCCAGGACGTGCTGGCCCCCGCGCTGCTGCGCCACTTCGGCAAGGCCACCGATTCGCCGGGCGCGCACGAGCGCATGCTGGGCGCCGACCACCTGTCGGACGTGGTCTTCGTGGACCAGTCCCCCATCGGCAAGACGGCCCGCTCCAACCCCGTGAGCTATGTCGGCGCCTGGGACAGCATCCGCGAGCTGTTCGCCGTGGCACCCTTGTCCAGGCAGCGCAGCTACACGGCGGCCAAGTTCAGCTTCAACAGCGGCGACGGGCGCTGCCCGACCTGCGGCGGCTCGGGCTTCGAGCATGTGGAGATGCAGTTCCTGTCCGACGTGTACCTGCGCTGCCCCGATTGCGATGGCAAGCGCTACCGCCCCGAGATCCTGGAGATCACCATCGAGCGTGGTGGCCGCGCGCTCAACGTGGCCGACGTGCTGGCCCTCACGGTGGCCGAGGCGGCCGAGCTCTTCGCCAGCGACCGCGACGTGATCCGCGCACTGCAGCCCATCGTGGACGTGGGGCTCGAATATGTGGCCCTGGGCCAGCCTGTGCCCACGCTCTCGGGTGGCGAGGCGCAGCGCCTCAAGCTCGCGGGCTTTCTGGCCGAGGCGGCGCGCACGGCCGCCAAGTCGCGCCAGGCCATTGCGCGCAAGGGCACGCTGTTCCTGTTCGACGAGCCCACCACGGGCCTGCACTTCGACGACATCGCCAAGCTCATGCGCGCGCTGCGCAAGCTCATCGACGCCGGCCATTCGCTGATCGTGATCGAGCACAACCTGGACGTGATCCGCGCCAGCGACTGGCTCATCGACCTGGGCCCCGAGGGCGGCGACGGCGGCGGCCTGCTGGTGGCCGAGGGCACGCCCGAGGACGTGCGCCAGCACGCCACGTCCCATACCGGGCAGGCGCTGCGCGACTATGAGCTGACGCTGGGCGCAGGCGGCCACTCGGTGCACGAGAAGGCGGCGGTGCTGCGCAAGCAGCAGCGCCTGGCCCATGCCGGCCAGGCCAATACCGCCAAGAACGCCATCGAGATCATCAACGCCAAGGAGCACAACCTCAAGAACCTGAGCGTGGACATCCCGCGCGGCCGTTTCAACGTGGTGACCGGGGTCAGCGGCTCAGGCAAGTCCACGCTGGCGTTCGACATTTTGTTCAACGAAGGGCAGCGCCGCTACCTCGAATCGCTCAACGCCTATGCGCGCAGCATCGTGCAGCCCGCGGGCCGACCCGAGGTGGACGCGGTCTACGGCATCCCGCCCACGGTGGCCATCGAGCAGCGCCTGTCGCGCGGGGGGCGCAAGTCCACGGTGGGAACCACCACCGAGGTCTGGCACTTTTTGCGCCTTTTGTACGTCAAGCTCGGCACGCAGCACTGCGTGAAGGACGGCGCCGCCGTGCAGCCGCAGACGCCCGAAAGCATTGCCGCGCAGCTGTTGCGCAACTTCCGCGGTCAGCACATCGGCCTTCTGGCGCCGCTGGTGATGAACCGCAAGGGCGTCTACACCGAACTGGCCGACTGGGCGCGCCCGCGCGGCTTCACGCACCTGCGGGTGGATGGCAACTTTTTGCCGACCACGGGCTTTCCGCGCATCGACCGCTTCAAGGAGCACACCATCGAGCTGCCGGTGGCCAGCATCGATGTGTCGGCTGACAACGAGGCGTTGCTGCGCGAATCGCTCGCGCAGGCGCTCACCCACGGCAAGGGCGTGGTGCATGTGCTCAGCAGCCTCGAAGGCCTGCGCGAGGCCATGCTCGCGGGCACGCCCACGGCAGCCATCGGCACGCTGCAGGCCTTCTCGACCAAGCGCGCCTGCCCGGTGTGTGCCACCTCGTATGCCGAGCTCGATCCGCGCCTGTTCAGCTACAACAGCAAGCATGGCTGGTGCCCCGACTGCGTGGGCACCGGCGTCAAGCTGACCAAAGACCAGCGCAAGGTGTTCGACGACTCGGTGCAGGACGACAAGGAAAAAGGCCGCGAGCAGACCTTTGCCGAGCCCGAGGTCGAGGACCTGGCCGACACCGCCTGCCCCGGCTGCCTGGGCACGCGCCTGAACGCCACGGCGCGCGCCGTGCGCTTTGCGGGCATCGGCATCACCGACATCGCCGCCCTGTCGGTCACCGATGTGCGCCGCTGGGTCGAGACCCTGCAGATCGAGGGCGGCATGACCCGGCGCGAAGGCGACATCGCGCGCGACCTGGTGCCCGAGATCAAGAGCCGGCTCGAATTCCTCGAAGAGGTGGGCCTCGGTTACCTCACGCTGGACCGCGGCGCACCCACGCTCTCGGGCGGCGAGGCACAGCGCATCCGCCTGGCGGCGCAGCTGGGCAGCAACCTGCAGGGCGTGTGCTATGTGCTCGACGAGCCCACCATCGGCCTGCATGCGCGCGACAACCAGATTTTGCTCAACGCCCTGCACAAGCTCGGCGACAAGGGCAACACCCTGGTGGTGGTGGAGCACGACGAGGACACCATCCGCCGTGCCGACCACATCATCGACATCGGCCCGAGCGCCGGCAAGCGCGGCGGGCGCCTGGTGGCGCAGGGCAGCGTGGCCGACATCACTGCCGCCGCAGATTCGCAGACCGGCCGCTACCTGCTGCATGCCATGAAGCACCCGCTGCAGTTGCGCCGCAGCATGCTGCCGAGCGAGCTGAGCGCAGCCGACGCTGCCTTGGGCGAGCCCGTGGACGCCCCCAAGGGGCGGCAGAGCGCAGCGGTCAAGAAACGCGCCGCGCAGGCCGCAGCGCTCACGGCACAGGCACTTGACGATGCCAAGGCGCGCGCCGCCATCCGCTGGCTCACCGTGCATGGCGCGCACCTGCACAACCTGCAGAACGTGACGGCCACCGTGCCGCTGCACCGCCTGGTGGCTGTGACGGGCGTGAGCGGCTCGGGCAAGTCCACGCTGGCGCGCGACGTGCTGCTGACCAATGTGCAGGCCTGGGTGCAGCAACGTTCCACCAAGGCCGGGCGCGATGCCATGGACGCCGGCAAGGCCCCGGCCCTGGTGGGTTGCACCGGCCTGGCGGGCTTCGAGTCGGTGGACCGGGTGCTGGAAGTGGACCAGACCCCCATCGGCAAGACGCCGCGCTCCTGCCCTGCGACCTACATCGGCTTCTGGGACACCATCCGCAAGCTGTTTGCCGAGACGCTGGAGGCCAAGGCACGCGGCTATGCCGCCGGGCGCTTCAGCTTCAACACCGGCGAGGGCCGCTGCCCGACCTGCGAAGGCCAGGGCATACGCACCATCGCCATGAGCTTTCTGCCCGACGTGAAGGTGCCTTGCGAGGCCTGCCACGGCGCGCGTTTCAACCCCGAGACGCTGGCCGTGACCTGGCGCGGCAAGAGCATCGGCGACGTGCTGCAGATGGAGGTCGACGAAGCCGTGGACTTCTTCGCCGCCATGCCCAGCATTGCGCACCCGCTGCAACTGCTCAAGGACGTGGGCCTGGGCTACCTCACGCTGGGCCAGCCCTCGCCCACGCTGTCGGGTGGCGAGGCGCAGCGCATCAAGCTCGTGACCGAGCTGACCAAGGTGCGCGACGAGGTGGGCCGCCGGGGCCAGAAGGCACCGCACACGCTCTACGTGCTCGACGAACCCACCGTGGGCCTGCACATGGCCGACGTGGACAAGCTGATCCGCGTGCTGCACCGCCTGGTCGATGGCGGGCACAGCGTGGTGGTGATCGAGCACGACCTGGACGTGATCGCCGAGGCCGACTGGATCATCGACCTGGGGCCCGAAGGGGGCAAGGAAGGAGGGCGCATCGTGGCCGCCGCAGCACCGGAAACGGTGGTGCAACTGGGCACGCACACCGGCGTGGCGCTGGCGCCGGTGCTGGCGCGCTGAAGGGGTTGGGGGGACAGGGAGCGGGTCTCGACAGCGGGGCCCGGGCGGGGACAGGCGGCAAGGGGCATGGCCCACGTGGGCGTTGGGCAGAGTCCTACGGGAGGCGCGGAACTCGGCGCACGTGGCGGAAGAGGGGAAAAACCTACTCTTCGTTTCATGGGTTACGGCGAGAAGGCGCCAAGCCCAAAAGCCCTGATCCACCCCTAACTACCCGCCTACTGCCATGACCTCACACACCCCAACCCTGACTGCACTGGCCCTCGTATCGGTACTGCTCACCGCCTGCGGCGGTGGTGGCGGTGGCGGTGGTAGCGGCAGTTTCAGCACCACCAGTGCCAGCGAAGTGGCCTTCGTTGCCGACCCCGATCCCAGCACCGAGCCTGGTGTTCTGACCGTGACCGATGCAACCATCCCCAGCCTCAACGGCGTCTACGGGAATGGTCAGCTCACGCTGACCGAGGTGTACTACCAGGAAGCCATGGGCGGCAAGCCCGCCACATGCGCCTACAAGTTCATGGGGGCCGACAAGGTGGACGCTACTGCCACTGCCGGCACCACCACGGGCACGGCAGACACCGCAACGGTCGGCGCGACGACCACGCCTGTGTCCATCGTCGGCGCGTCCACCACGCCAGCCGCTGTGGTGGGCAACCTGAGCGCACCGGTCTCGCTGACCGGCGCGACCCTTGATGCGGCTGCCCAGGCAGTTCCTACCGCATCCGGCAAGATCACCTACCGTCCTTCGGCCACCGGCCTGTATTTCGCGTTTCTCACCTTCAACGGCAAGGAATACGCCAGCCTGGACTCCGTGGACACCCTGGTGGACCGCAGTGGCAATCTGGTGCGCTTCACCAGCAAGACCATGGGCGCCACCGATGGATCGACCGACACCCTCAAGCTGACGGCCATCATTCCCCTGCACGCCACCCGCAATGCCAATTGCTGACCCCGGGGCGCACGCAGCTCCTGCGCGCACCGGCATTCGCCGTTTTCCCCCTCGGCCGGTCCTCAATTTCCGACCGGTTCTTCGGCCCGCTTCTCCCTGGGAATCGGGCTTTTTACGCATGGCGCGTGCGCCGCGGTCCTGTAGGCGTCGGTCCTACGCACAGCAGGGGTGTTGGCGCACGCCACCGGCGGGAGCCGGCTCCTACGATGCGGCTTACCCCCATACGAAGAAGCCCATCGCCATGAACTCCCTGCTCAAGACCTGTTCCGCCATTGCCGCCGCCAGCGCGTTGCTCGTCGCCTGCGGTGGGGGCAACAGCGACGACCCCACGCCCAGCAACGAGCCGGGCGTGCTCACGGTGACCAATGCCACCCTGCCTGGGCTCAACGGGGTGTACGGCAACGGGGCGCTCAACCTCACCGAGGTCGACAAGAAGAACCCCATTGGTTCCGTACCCGAGCTGTGCACCTTCCGTTTCGATGGCGCGAACAAGGTCGGCTCCAGCGAAACGGCCTTTGGCGATGTGCGCTACCGCCCCGATGCCACCGGCCTGCACCAGATCTTCGTGACCTTCGCCGGCAAGGAATACAGCAACGGCGACACGGTGGACACGGTGGTCGCGCGTGACAGCAACCAGGTGCGCCTGACCAGCAAGACGCTCACGGCCACCGACGAGTCCGGCAACACCCTGCGGGTCAGCGGCGTGATTCCCATGCGTCCCAACCGTCCCCTGGGCTGCTGACGTCCCCTCCTGGGGGGCGCACCGCTCTTCCTCCCACCTGTTTCCCCCTCGGCCGGCGAGTCCCCTCCCACCGGTCATTGGCCCCGTCCATCCTGGTGATGGGCGGGGTCTCTTTTTTGCTGCGGCGCCGTCACAATGGAGTGGTTTCACCTTCACCATCCATGTCGCCCTTGCCCCCTTCGCCGCCCCAGGTGGTGTGGCTGCAACCCGAGGCGCCGCCCAAGCCGGCGCAGGGCGCGCCCTGCAACGGCTGCGGCCTGTGCTGCCTGGCGGAGCCCTGTCCTCTGGGCGTGCTGGTGTCGCGCCGGCGCACCGGGGCGTGCGCCGCGTTGCGCTGGAGCGATGGCGAGGGCCGCTATCTGTGCGGCATGCTGGCCGACCCCGGCGGGGTGACCGGCTTCACGCACCCCTGGCTGGTGCGCGCCATGGCGACCTGGGCCCGGCGCTCGATTGCTGCGGGGGTGGGCTGTGACGCGCAACTGGACGCACAGCTTCCGCCGCGCTGAACAGGCCCCGGGCGCTACCAGCCTGCTCCGGGGACGTCCACCCTGGTGGTCCAGATCGCGGCTTCGCGCGCAGCCTTGCGCGCATGCTCGGCAAAGTCGGGGGCTGTGCACAGGAACAGGGTCTTGCCGTCCGGCCCGCCCAGCGTGCAGGCGTAGACGCCCATGCCGCCGGTGGAGATCTCGGCCAGCACCTTGCCACCTTCGGCCACGCGCAGCACGCGGTGGCCCAGGGCGTCCGCCGCCCAGACGGCACCCTCGGCATCGAGCGTGGCGCCGTCGGGTGCCACCTTGAGTTGCCCCATCACGGCGGCCAGGTCCTGGCCCTCGGGTGCCGGGGCAAACGTGGCCCAGTCGCGGCGCGGGCCCAGGCTGCCGTCGGCCGCAATCGTGAAGGCCGAGAGCCGGTTGCCCAGCGTTTCCGCCACGATCAGGGTGCCGCCGTCGGGCGTGATCATGGCGCCATTGGGGAAGAACAGGCCCTCGGCCACCGCGCTCACGGTGCCATCGGGCGCCACCCGCGCCAGGCGCGCGGTGCTGACTGCGGCACCGCTCATCAGATCGAAGCCGAAATTGCCCACATAGGCATTACCCTGGGGGTCCACCACCATGTCGTTGGTGTTGGCCGTGGCAATGCCCGACAGGTCCGCGTGCTGCACCAGCGTGCCATCCGGCTCCAGGCGCATCAGTTGGCGGTCGCGCATGGAGACCACCAGCAGGCGCCCATCCGGCAGCCAGCCCAGGCCGGAGGGCTGTCCGGGTACCTCGGTGATCTTCTCCACCTGGCCGGCCATGTCGGTGGCAAGGACCTGGTGGGTGTAGAAGTCCGACAGCCACAGGCGGCCGTCGCGCCAGCGCGGCGCCTCCAGAAAGCTGTAGCCCGATATCAGGGTGGAAAAAGCAGTGGCCATGGTGTCGTGTCTCCTGCGGTCGTTGCGGTTGGGGCCGCCGATCCAGCGGCGCCGTTTATCCTAGACCGCGCGGTGCGCGAAGGTGTCACCTGCGCGCCAGCATGCGGCGCACGGAGCAGTTCGGGAATCCTCCCGGTAGTCGGCGCTACGCAATGGTCATCCAACGGATCAAAAGGTGCTGAAAATTGTCGCGTTGATACTTCGTTGATCGCCGTGAGCAACCGCACTCCCGTGGCTGGAGGCCTTCGACGTGGCGCAGTGCCGCATCCGCCTCACGCCGGACATCGGCATTGCCGAGACCTGCATCCTGCTGTTTACCCACAAGGCGTGACCGGGACTGCAGGATGGAGTGCCACATGCGCGACACCAGCTAGGGGGTTTCCTGCATGCCCATACAGTCGGGACTGCAGTCCAATGCAGGGATCTATGTCTTCCAAGGATTCCACCATGCAACGCCGCCGCAAGATCATCCAGTGGGGTGCCGCCGCAGTGGCCGCGCCCGCTTCTTTGCTGGCCCGTGCCCAGAGCTTTCCGAACAGGCCGATCAAGCTCGTGATCGCCTTCCCTGCAGGCGGGCCCACCGACATCACCATGCGCTCGCTGGCCGACAGCGCCGGCAAGATCCTGGGCCAGCCCGTGATCGTGGAGAACAAGCCCGGCGCCGGTGGCACGCTGCCCGCGCAGCAATTGCAAAGCGCGGCGCCCGATGGCTACACCGTCGCGCAGATTCCGCTGGGCGTGTTCCGCCTGCCTTACACCACCAAGATCAACTGGGACCCGGTCAAGGACATCTCCTACGTCCTCAACGTGACGGGTTACGCCTTCGGCCTGGTGGTGCCCGCCGATTCGCAGCTCAAGAGCTGGACGCACTTCGTCGCCTGGGCCAAGGCCAATCCCGGCAAGCTCAGCTACGGCTCCACCGGCACCATGACCAGCCCGCACCTGACCATGGAACTCATTGCCCAGCAACTGGGACTGGAACTGCTGCATGTGCCTTACAAGGGCAGTGCCGATCTGATGCAGTCCATCCTGGGCGGGCAGATCATGGCGGCGGCCGATTCCACGGGCTTTGCGCCGCAGGTGGAGGCGGGCAAGCTGCGCGTGCTCAACACCTGGGGGGCCGAGCGCCTGGCCAAGTTCCCCGACGCGCCCACGCTCAAGGAGCTGGGGCTCAACCTGGTGCAGAACTCGCCGTTCGGCATTGGCGCGCCCAAGGGCACGCCGGATGCCGTGGTCAAGCGCCTGCACGACGCCTTCAAGAAGGCCATGGAGCAGGAAAGCTACCGCACGGCCCTGGCCCGCTACGACATGGTGCCCATGTACATGAGCACCTCGGCCTACCAGAAGTTTGCGCAGGAAACCTTCGCGCGCGAGAAGGCGCTGGTCGAGAAGCTGGGGCTGGCCAAGCCCTCGTAAGGCTGCGCCGCACCCGAGCAATGCGTACCAACGACACGATGCATTGCACTACTCGCAGCGCATGAAGCTGGCACGCCCAAGGCCAGCGCCCCCGTGCAAGGGCCGCCCCGCCGCACCGGGGGCGTCCCCCTCCCTACTCGCGCAGCGAGTCGAGAGAGGGGTGAAGGTGCGAAGCGACTCAGGGGGTTGTCGTGGTCAAGTCTTTTCGGACATTCCGATAGGGGATGTTGCCCTTCACAGCCAACCGGCCTTTCGAAACCGGTAGTACAGGTAGCCGCAGGCGCTGCCGATTGCGGCCAGCGCAGCGGCATAGCCATAGCGCCACTTGAGCTCGGGCATGTGCTCGAAGTTCATGCCCCAGATGCCGGCGAAGGCCGTGCACACCGCGAACAGGCTGGCCCAGGCCGCCAGGCGTTTGACGACCTCGCCGTCCTCGATGGTCACCATCGACAGGTTGACGTGGATGGCCGTGCCGATGGAGTCGCGGATCGAGTCGATGGAGGCGTTGATGCGGCCCAGGTGGTCCACCACGTCGCGGAAATAATCCTGCGAGGCGCTGCACAGCTGCGGCACGCGCCCGCCGTGCAGCCTGCCCGCGCTTTCCAGCAGCGGCGCCACCACGTGCTTGAGCACGGTGAGGCGCTGCTTGAGCGCGTACAGGCGCTGTACGCTGCCACGTGCCTGGCCCTGGGACGAGAAGATTTGCTGCTCGATGGTCTCCAGCTCGACTTCGAGCGCGTCGATGACGGGAAAGTAGCGGTCCACCACCGCATCCATCAGCGCGTAGAGCACGAAGCCGGGCCCGGTGGTCAGCAGTTCGGGTTCGCGCTCGCAGCGCTGGCGCACGCCGACAAAACCTTGCTCGCTGCGGTTGCGCACCGAGATCACGTAGTTTCTGCCCACGAAGACATTGAGCTCGCCGATGCGCGGCGGCGTGGCGTTCAGGCCATCGATCTCCAGCAGGTGCAGCACCACGAAGAGCGAGTCGCCGTACTCCTCCACCTTGGGCCGCTGGTGGCCATGCTGGGCGTCCTCGATGGCCAGCGGGTGCAGGTGGAAGGCCTGCTGCAGCTCGGCCAGTTCCTGCTCGGTAGCATCGTGGAGGGCCACCCAGACGAAGCAATTGGGCAAGGCGATGTGCTCGCCGATCTCGCCGACGGGAATGTCGGCAAGCTTGGTTCCGTTTTCGTAGACAACGCAGTTGATCAGCACGCAGACCTCCGGGCGCAGGGGGGATGGCAATGATCTTGCCATTCCATCGCGTGCCCCTGCATGCGCGCGGGCGCTTGGGCCGCATTTCTGGCAAAAGCTTTACGCCAGGTGCTGAAGTTTTTATGCGGTCTTTATGGATGACTGCCTACGCTCATGCCCCTGTCCATCTGCGTTTGATTGCAAGCCATGAAATTTCCCCGCACCCCTTTCGCTGTTGCCCTGCTGACCGCGTTTCCCCTGCTGGCCAGTGCCCAGCTCACCGCCAACGTCAGCCTGACCTCCAACTACAAGTTCCGTGGCCAGGACCAGGATGTCTCCAAGGCCCGGGCCGTCAAGCCCGCGATCCAGGGTGGCTTCGACTACGCCTTCGGCGAGTCCGGTTTCTATGTCGGCAACTGGAACTCCAGCGTCGACTGGCTGCCCCGCAACTCCATCGAATCCGACATCTATGGCGGCTACAAGTTCAAGGCCGGCGGCGCCGACCTGGACGTGGGCCTTCTGACCTACATCTACCCCGGCAACAGCAACGGCAACACCACCGAAGTCTATGGCGCCGCCACCTTCGGCCCCGTGACGGCCAAGTACTCGCACACGCTGTCCAAGGACTACTTCGCCTATGCCGGCACCGGCTTCCAGGGCCGCAACACCGGCTACCTGAACCTGGCGTTCGCGCAGGAAGTGATGCCCAAGGTCATGCTCAAGGCGGCCGTGGGCTACACGCGCTTTGGCGGCGACATCGCTGCTCCCAACTACATCGACTACAGCGTCGGCGGTGCCTATGACTTCGGTTCGGGCCTGTCCCTGGGTGCTGCCGTGGTCGGCGCCAACAAGAAGGACTACTTCGGCCCCGTCAACCAATCGCGCGTGATCGTCACGCTGAGCAAAACCCTGTAGATCTTCAGCGTCGCAAGAGGCGTGCCGGCATGTGGTTCAGCTTGAGCGCCATGTTGGCCCGGCCTTCGCCGAAGTGCACCAGCCAGGCGTGCGTGATGCGGCTGTTGGCCTGGCTCGCGCTCCAGAACCAGGTGGGGGGCGTGTCGGGAAACGCCTCGGTGTCGATGGCGGGGTGGCTGCGCGCCCCGTCCACCAGCGTGTGCAGTTCGCGCACCGTGGGCAGGCGCCAGCCCGCCTGTTGCGCGGCGTGTTCCCCCGCTTCGATCTGGGTAAAGGCCTGGGGCGCGCCTGTGCAGTTTGCGCCGGTCCACTGCATGCCCTCGGCGCAGCGGCGCCAGGTCAGGCCGGTGCTGCGGTCGTGCACCTCCTGGCCGCCCGCGCGCACGGAAAAGCGGGCCGGCGTGTACTGCGTCGTGAGCAGGTAGAGGCCCAAGGCGCCCACCCCCATGGCGAGCCATACCAGGGCGAAGGTGTTGCGCCGGGACATGTGCGCAGCGGCCTGGCCTGTCAGGCGGTGGCCGCCATCCCTGCGAGGATGCGTTGCGCCACCTCGGCAAAGCCGGCACCCCGCTCGCCCTCGGTCACATAGCGTGGCAGGTGCGCCAGTTGCGGCACGAAGCGCGCAATGTTGGCCACGCCCACGCTGTGCGCGAAGTGCTGGAACATGAGCTGGTCGTTGGTCGAATCACCCACGTAGACCCAGCGGTCGATCTCGGCATCGAGGTCGCGGCCGAACAGCTCGCGCACGATCCAGCGGGCCCCTTCGAGCTTGTTGTGTGCGCCAAACCAGCCATTGATGTGGATGCTGCTCACCGTCGCGTTCATGCCGGCCGCGCGCATGCGCTGCACGGCCGCGTCGATGGCGCCCTGCGGCAGCTGGGTGAACTCGCTGTGGTCGATGGCAATGTCGGTCTCGCGGCCAGGGGAGTCCGTGGCGCGGCCGGCCCCCGGCACCTCGCGCTCCACCTGTGCCAGGACCTCCTGCATGCGCGCATAGTTGGCCGTGCGGGTGGGGCCGTCTTGCTGGTAACTCTTGGCGAGTGTCGGACCCGCAGGGCCCTCCACGCGGCGCAGCGCCACGGCACCGTTCTCGGCCACGATGGCGTCGACAGGCCAGCTCAGCGCAAAGGGCTCGCTCCAGCCCACGGGGCGGCCGGTGATGGGGATGACGTGCAGGCCTGCGGCGCGCAGCGCGCCCAGCGCCTCCAGCGCATCGGGTGTGATGGCGCCGTCGGTGGTCAGGGTGTCGTCGATGTCGGTGAAGACACCGAGCAGAGGAGGGGTGGCTGCAATGTGCCAGTGGGTCAGGGGATGCATGAAGGCGGAAGCAAAAAATGGGACCGGCGTAGCCCGGTCAGAACAGCAGGTCCAGGATGCGGTCGATCAAGGCGATGGCGAGGACCGTGACCACGAAGTAGCCGATCGACAGAAGGGTCCGGCGGCGGTCCTGGCGGTTGGCAGCGGTGCGGTAGATCCAGGCCGCCACAGGCGGCAGCACGATGGGGACCAGGATGGCCAGGCCCATCATCGGGATCACGACAAAACCGCCCCAATTGTCCGCCGTGTTCATGGTCCGCGCCGATTGGAAGACCTGGTAGGCCGGGATGGCCAGCGCAATGAACAGGGCGACCGAGGCGGCCGCTACGCTGATGTAGCGGGCCATGGCGACATACACCGCCGCACCGGCGAGGAGGGCCCCCCACCATTGCAGGGCGGCCCAGCGCTCGCGCTCGCGGGCCTGGTTGGCGGTGGCTGCCTTGGCCGCGCGCGCCCGGGTCTCGCGGGCTTGCGCGGCGCAGGTTCCGCGTTGCTCGCACGACGCATTGGCGGCCAGGAAGCTGCGCAGCGCGTCCTGCCGGGGCTGCGCGAGCGCGGTAACGATCGCTTGCCGCTCGGATTCCCGGTCGAGCGCGTCGGACCGGATGCGCAGCCGCCCCTGTTGCTGGGCGGCGAGGAGCACCGCGCCCGCGTCCCCTGCGGCAGCTTGCAGCGCCGGACCGCGGCACAGGTAGGGCTGGGCCTGGTCGGGCACCAGGGGGGCTTTGGCCTGGTAGCGGGGGGTCTCGCAGGCCATCGACCAGGCGGGTGGGGCGGCTTGGGTCGCCGCCGGCCCCGGCAGCAGCTCGAGTTCGAACGGGCCCAGGGCCAGCGCCCTGCTGCCCGTGTTGCGCAGTTCCACCAGGGCGAAGACGCCGGGTGCTGGTGCCACGCCTGAGGTCGGGCTGGCGGTGGGTGCTCTGGCGTTGTCGCGCAATGCCCAGACGCCGGGGCGCAGGCTCACCAGGCGCTCCCGCAGGCTGCCGATCTCGTCAGGCAAGGGCACGCTGGCCTCGGGCAGTGCGATGCGCAGCTGGCGGGCGAGCAGGGCGTTCCACCAGGCCCTGGCATCACGGGCGCGGGCCGTGCTGTCTGGTGAACCGACGGACCCGATGGCCTGGCCCAGGGTTTCGGTCGCCGGGGCGAAGTTGCCTGCCGGTTGCAGGCTGGCCAGCCAGCGCAGCAGCAGGGCCTGGCGCAGGGCGGCAGCCTCGCGGGGACGGTTCAATGCCTCCAGCGCCTGGGGCCAGTGCATGGACTCGACGGGCGGGTCGCCGACCGGCATGTTCAGGATGTCCTGAACGAGCGGGATTTCCGCGCGTGGTGCGGCGGGCTGCCTGGCGCCGCTGCGGAGCGGGTCTGCCACGGCGATGGTGCAGCCCAGCCCCAGTGCGACCAGGAGCATGAACCGACGCAACAGCAGGCCTGCCGCCCGTCCACGGAGCGCCGGCCGTGCTATCGGGGGCTGGGCGTGCCGCATGGAGGGACGATGGCCGCGAGATGGTTGGGAGAAAGGGGCTCAGCCCGCGCTGCCCAGGCTCAGCCCGGCGTGTTCGCGCAGCGGGTGGAAGTGGATCTTGGGAAAGCGCTCCTGCGCCAGCCGCACGTCGTAGGGCGAGGTGCACAGGTAGGCCAGCGCATTGGCCGCGTCGTGCGACAGGCGCATGGGGTAGGCGTCGGTGAAGGCGCGCAGGTCGGCCGGGCTGTCGGCGGTGATCCAGCGGGCTCCGGTGTACTGGCAACCTTCCAGGCGCACGTCAGCGTCGTATTCGGCGCGCAGGCGGTGCTGCACCACTTCGAACTGCAGCTGGCCCACGGCGCCCAGCAGCATGGGGCCGCCCACGTCGGGCTTGAAGACCTGGATGGCGCCTTCCTCGCCCAGCTGGGCCAGGCCCTGCTGGAGCTGCTTGGTGCGCAGCGGGTTCTTGAGGATCACGGTCATGAACAGCTCGGGCGCGAAGAACGGCAGGCCGGTGAACTGCAGGTTGGCGCCATCGGTGATGGTGTCACCGAGCTGCACGCCGCCATGCGTGGTGAAGCCGATGATGTCGCCCGCATAGGCCTCTTCGACCGCCTCGCGGCGCTGGGACATGAAGGTCACGACCGAGGTGGGGCGCAGTTCCTTGGCGGTGCGCTGCACCTTGAGCTTCATGCCGGGTACGTATTTGCCCGAGGCCACGCGCACGAAGGCGATGCGGTCGCGGTGGTTGGCGTCCATGTTGGCCTGCACCTTGAAGACCACGCCGGCAAAGCCCTCGTCCTCGGGCTGGATGGTCTTGACCACGGGCTGCTTGTTGACCTGCAGCGTGCTTACGCGCGGGCCGGGGGGCGGCGCCATGTCCACCAGGGCGTCGAGCACCTCCATCACCCCGAAGTTGTTCACCCCGGAGCCGAAGAACACGGGCGTCAGCTTGCCAGCCAGGAAGGCCTCGTGGTCCCAGGCGGGCGATGCGCCCACGGCGAGTTCCATGCTTTCGAGCGCTGCATCGAACTCGGCGCCGAAGCGCGTGCGCAGCGTGGTTTCGTCCGACAGCGGGATGGCCTCGAAATCCTGCGGGCGGCGCTCGCTGCCGGATTCGAACACCGTCATGGTCTTGGTGCGCAGGTTGATGATGCCGCCGAAGGCCTTGCCCTGGCCCACCGGCCAGGTCATGGGGCAGCAGGGCATGCCCAGCTCGCGCTCCACTTCGTCCATGATGTCCAGCGGGTCGCGCACTTCGCGGTCCATCTTGTTCACGAAGGTGATGATGGGCGTATCGCGCTGGCGGCAGACCTCGATCAGGCGGCGCGTCTGCGCTTCCACACCGTTGGCCGCGTCGATCACCATCAGCGCCGAGTCCACGGCGGTGAGCACGCGGTAGGTGTCCTCCGAGAAGTCCTTGTGGCCGGGCGTGTCGAGCAGGTTGATCACGTGATCGCGGTACAGCATCTGCATGACCGAGGAGGCCACCGAGATGCCGCGCTGCTTTTCGATCTCCATCCAGTCGGAGGTAGCGTGGCGGCTGGCCTTGCGGCCCTTGACGGCACCGGCGATCTGGATGGCGCCCGAGAACAGCAGCAGCTTTTCGGTCAGCGTGGTCTTGCCCGCGTCGGGGTGGGAAATGATGGCAAAGGTGCGGCGGCGCCGGGTTTCGGGGGCGTAGGACACAGGGAATTCCAGGGAAGGGGGTGGGCAGCTCGCTGCGGCAGAGGCCTGCGGCAGTCGGCGCGGCAGGCGCTCACGCGCCCGGATCCGCCGATTTTACCGGGCGAGCGCTTCCCCGTCTTCGCAAGTGCCTCAACCGCCTGTCTGCGCCTGCGCGTGGCGCGCATACATCTTCTGCATGCCGCCCAGCCAGCGCTCGTAGTCCTGGCCCTTGTTGCGAAAGTACTGCGCCACCTCGGGGTGGGGCAGCACCAGGAAGCGCCCGTCCTGCATGGCGGCCAGCACGTCGCTCGCCACCTGCTCGGGCGGCAGGATGCCGTCGTGCGAGGCCGAGCCGCCATCGCCCGTGACCATGGCGGTCTGCACCGACTGCGGGCACAGGCAGGCGACGCCCACGCCCTTGCGGCCATAGGCGATGCGCAGCCACTCGGCAAAGGCTACGGCCGCATGCTTGGTGACGGCATAGGGGGCGGACTCGACGATGGTCAGCAGCCCGGCGGCCGAGGCCGTGACGAGGAAGAAGCCCTCGCCGCGCTCCACCATCTCGGGCACCACGGCGCGCGCCGCCCAGACATGGGCCATGCCGTGGATGTTCCACATCGCGTCCCACAGCGGGTCTTCGAGCTCGATGCCGCCCGGACGGCCCAGGATGCCGGCGTTCGAGATGTAGGCGTCCACGCGGCCGTAGCGCTCGCGCGTGGCGGCCACCAGGGCCTGGATGTCGGCCTCGCGCGCAACGTCGCAGCGCACCGCCAGGCCACCGATCTCGTCGGCCACGGCCTGGGCCGCCTCCAGGTGCAGGTCGGCCACGACCACGGCAAGGGCGCCCTCCTGTGCAAAACGCCGCGCGATGCTGCGGCCGATGCCGCTGGCGCCGCCGGTGACGATGATGACCTTGTCCTTCGGGTCCATGGGTGCTCCTTCTTCGGTGAGGGCGCCAGTGTGGAGTGCCACGCCAAGCGCAGCAGCCGCGCAGGTGACAGGTTCAGCGCGGCGGATTCGCCGCCTGCAGGATGGCCGCGCAGCACAACTGCTCCACGCCATCGGCCCATTGCCGCATGGCCGCCGGATCCAGCTGGAGCAGCAGCACATAGCGTCTTGCGCCCCAGGCCGACAGGTGCAGTGCCTGTGCAAGCTCCGGCGCCAATGGCTGGGGCAGGTCGGTACAGGCGGCCAGCACCCGGCCCCAGGCGGCGACCAGCTCCTCGTGCGCGCGGCGGTGGTGGTGCGGTTCGGCCATGGCGCCTTCCAGCGCCAGCATGTCGGGGTGGAAGGTCGGCAGCTCGGGCGCATCCACGCCGCAGACCAGGCGCACCAGGTGGTGGATGCGTTGCTCCCAGGGCAGGCCGGTGGGCTGCACGGCCTCGCGGTCGATGGCTGCGAGCAGGGTTTCGAGGCAGTGGCGCACATAGCCCGAGAGCAGGGCCGTCTTGTTGGGGAAATAGTCGTACAGCGTGCCCACGGCGATGCCGGTTTCCAGCGCCACGTTGCGCGTGGTGAGCCTGTCCCAGCCATCGCGCTGCCAAATCCGAACAAAGGCGTCGTAGATGGCCTGCACGGTGAAGCGGGCGCGGGCCTGGCGTGGCCTTTTCAATGGCCTGGCAGCCGCTGCGGGGCTGGCGGGCGGGGTCTTCATCGGTTTCCGAACCCGCTGCGGGGCCCGGCGCCATACAGTGATCGCAGCGCATTTTCACCACCGACCCAGAGACACACCATGACCATGCAGACCCGCCTGTTGACCGACAAGAACGCATTGAATCACACCCGCACCGATCAGTTGACCCTGGCGCCGCTGCAGCCCGGCGAGGCCCTGCTGCGCGTGGACCGTGTGGCCGTCACGACGAACAACATCACCTATGCCGCCTTCGGCGATGCCATGCAGTACTGGGAATTCTTTCCCACCGGCGAGGCGGGCTGGGGCCACATGCCGGTCTGGGGCTTTGCCGAGGTGGTGGCTTCCGACGTGGAGGGCGTGGCCGTGGGCGAGCGCTTCTACGGCTACTGGCCGATCGCCAGCCATCTGCGGATGCAGCCCGTGCGCGTGACGGCGCGGGGCTTCTACGACGGTGCGGAGCACCGCCAGGGCCTGACATCGGCCTACAACCAGTACACGCGCACCAGCGCCGATCCGGCCTACCGCGCCGCCGACGAGAACTGCCAGATGCTGGTGCGGCCGCTGTTCATCACTTCGTTCATGCTGGCGGACTTCCTGCAGGACAACGGCTTCTTCGGCGCGCGGCGCCTGCTCTTCTCCAGCGCATCGAGCAAGACGGCCTATGGCACAGCGTTCTGCCTGGGAGGGCAGGAGGGCATCGAGCAGGTGGGGCTCACCTCGGCGCGCAACAGTGCCTTCGTGCAGGGGCTGGGCTGCTACCAGGGCAGCGTGGCCTACGGCGAACTGGAGACACTGGACGCCAGCGTGCCCACGCTGTACGTGGATTTCTCGGGCGACGAGGACCTGCGCGCACGGGTGCACCGGCACTTCGGTGATGCGCTGGTCTACGACTGCTACGCGGGATCGGCCCAGAACACGAATTTCCTGCGCGACACCGCCTTGCCTGGGCCGGCGCCGGTGTTCTATTTCGCGCCGGTGCAGATCCGAAAGCGCAATGCCGACTGGGGCCCCGAGGTGGTGAACCAGAAGTTCAACGCCGCGCAGCGCGCCTTCATCGACCGCATCAGCGATGCCCGCCGGCCCTGGATGCAGGTGCGGGAGCACCAGGGATTTGCGGCGGCGCAGGCACTGGTTGAAGACCTGCATGCCGGTCGCATCGACCCGCAATTGGGCCACGTCGTCGTTCTGTAAGCGCCTGGGCCCGGGCCTTTTACTTATAATGCGCGCATCCGAGGAGCGTTGCAGCGTCCCCAGCACTGGCGGGGCGTGAGGCTCGGAGTCATCTAGCAACGACGCTCATCCACTTATCGTGTGGTGAGCCTTCCGTCTCATCCCCGCGCGGCAAGTGGTTTTTCAAACATGCTTTGGAGCACACCATCATGAACGCACGCGTCAACGCCCCGGTCAACACCGACTGCATCATTGCCGACATCGGCCTGGCCGCCTGGGGCCGCAAGGAAATCCGCATCGCCGAAACGGAGATGCCCGGCCTGATGGCCATCCGCGAGGAATTCGCCGCCCAGCAGGCCTTGAAGGGTGCCCGCATCACCGGCAGCCTGCACATGACGATCCAGACCGCCGTGCTGATCGAGACGCTGCAGGCCCTGGGCGCCGACGTGCGCTGGGCTTCGTGCAACATCTTCTCCACGCAGGACCACGCCGCCGCCGCCATCGCCGCCACCGGCACGCCGGTGTTCGCCATCAAGGGTGAAACCCTGGCCGAATACTGGGACTACACCCACCGCATCTTCGACTTCGGCCCCGCCGGCAGCGAAGGCGAAGGCCCCAACCTGATCCTGGACGACGGCGGCGACGCCACCTTGCTGATGCACCTGGGCCAGCGCGCCGAAAAGGACGCATCGCTGCTGGACAACCCCACCAGCGAAGAGGAAACCTGCCTGTACGCCTCCATCAAGGCCAAGCTGGCCGTGGACCCGACCTGGTACACCCGCAAGAGCGCCCAGATCATCGGCGTGACCGAAGAGACCACTACGGGCGTGCACCGCCTGAAGGAAATGTCGGCCAAGGGCAGCTTGCTGTTCCGCGCGATCAACGTCAATGACTCGGTGACCAAGAGCAAGTTCGACAACCTGTACGGTTGCCGCGAGTCGCTGGTGGACGGCATCAAGCGCGCCACCGACGTGATGATCGCCGGCAAAGTGGCCTGCGTGGCCGGCTACGGCGACGTGGGCAAGGGCAGCGCCCAGGCCCTGCGCGCGCTGTCGGCCCAGGTCTGGGTGACCGAGATCGACCCCATCAACGCCCTGCAGGCCGCGATGGAAGGCTACAAGGTCGTGACCATGGAATATGCCGCCGACAAGGCCGACATCTTCGTCACCACCACCGGCAACAAGGACGTGATCACCCACGATCACATGAAGGCCATGAAGGACCAGGCCATCGTCTGCAACATCGGCCACTTCGACAACGAGATCCAGGTCGCGTCGCTGGAGCAGTACGAGTGGGAAGAGATCAAGCCCCAGGTGGACCACGTGATCTTCCCGGACGGCAAGCGCATCATCCTGCTGGCCAAGGGCCGCCTGGTGAACCTGGGCTGCGGCACGGGCCACCCGAGCTTCGTGATGTCCAGCTCGTTCGCCAACCAGACCATCGCCCAGATCGAGCTGTTCATGCACAAGGACCGCTACGAGAACGGCCAGGTCTATGTGCTGCCCAAGCACCTCGACGAAAAGGTCGCACGCCTGCACCTGAAGAAGGTCGGCGCCATGCTGACCGAGCTGTCCGACGAGCAGGCCGCCTACATCGGCGTGTCCAAGCAAGGCCCTTACAAGCCCGACACCTACCGCTACTGATCGGCTGCCGTCGCCGGCCGCCCTTGCCCGAGAGGGCAGGGTGCCGGTGGCGGTGAATGCCTTCGTGCCCTCTAGGAGCCTGTCGGACTTGGAAATCGTCGGCTGCAAATCGGCCGCAGCGGCCCGTTTTTCACCGTCTTTTTGCCCCTTGGCCTGGCTATGGGGCTGCAAATCCGGCAAAAACTGTCCTCGCTGGGGCCGATTTTTGCTTTCGACGCTCCAAGTCCGACAGCCCTCCTAGGCCCTGAAATCCATTGCCCTCGGGTGAGAGAGTGACGCATGCGCGCAGATGTTTTTTTGGTGGAGTTCGGCCACGCGACCACGCGGTCGCAGGCGCAGCGCCTGATCGCGGCCGGGGTCGAATGGCGCCTGTCGCCGCTGGCGCCCTGGCAGAAGGTGGCCAAGAACGGTGACGACATCCCGTCGGTGGCCGAGGTGCGGCTGCTCGACGACGCCGAGGCGAAGTACATCTCGCGCGGCGGCCTCAAGCTCGAGGGCGCGCTTGCGGCCACGAAGCTGTCCGCGAAGGGGCTGCGCTGCCTGGACGTGGGCCAGAGCAGCGGTGGCTTCACCGACTGCCTGCTGCAGCAAGGCGCAGCCCAGGTGATCGGCGTGGATGTGGGGCACGGCCAGTTGCATGAGCAGCTGCGCAATGACCTGCGCGTGGTGGCGGTGGAAGGGCTCAATGCCCGCGCCATGACGGCCGAGACGCTTAAGGAAGCCTGCGAGGAAGCCTTGTCCGAGCAGGTGGAAACCGATATCGACGACAACGACACCCAGCCGGTGGCGCCCTATGCCTGGATGCGCAACGGTGGCGAGGTGGACGACGGCTACGACGACAGCGACGATGCCAGGGAGCAGGACGTGGAAGCCTTCAAGGCCGAGCGCGCCGCCAAGGCGCGCGCGCGGGCCGAAGGCACCGTGCGCACGGTGCGCCGCCGCAGGGCCGGGTTGGAACAGGTGGACATCACGCCCATGTTCGATCTGGTCACAGGCGACCTGTCCTTCATCTCGCTGACACTCGTCCTGCCCGCGCTGGTGCCGCTGCTGGCGCCGGATGGGCAGTTGCTGATGCTGGTCAAGCCGCAGTTCGAGCTGCAGCCCGGCCAGGTGGGCAAGGGCGGCATCGTGCGCGACGAATCCCTGTACGCAGTGGTCGAGCAGCGCATCCGTGACTGCTGCGCCGGCCTGGGCCTCACGGTGCAGGCCTGGCTGGACAGCCCCATCAGCGGTGGCGACGGCAACCGCGAATTCTTTGTTTTTGCGAGGAGGGCCGCATGAGTGCAGCCAAGGCGCAGGCCACCGGCTTTCCGGTGAGCCTCGAATTCTTTCCACCCAAGACGCCCGCGGGTGCCGACAAGCTGCGGGCCGAGCGCCAGCACCTGTATGCGCTGAGCCCCGAGTTCTGCTCCGTCACCTACGGTGCGGGCGGCTCCACACAGGAAGGCACTTTCGGCACGGTGCGCGAGATCCTGGCCGAAGGCGTGCCCGCAGCCTCGCATTTCTCGTGCATCGGCGCCACGCGCGAATCGGTGCGCGAGGAATTGGCTCAGCTCAGGGCCATGGGCGTCAAGCGCCTGGTGGCGCTGCGCGGTGACCTGCCCAGCGGCTACGGCGCGGGCGGCGAGTTCCAGTACGCCAGCGACCTGGTGGCCTTCATCCGGGCCGAGACCGGGCGCGACTTTCACATCGAAGTGGCCGCCTATCCCGAGGTGCATCCCCAGGCGCGCTCCCCCGAAGCCGATCTCAAGGCCTACCTGGCCAAGGTGCAGGCGGGCGCGGACGCGGCCATCACCCAGTACTTCTACAACGCCGATTCCTATTTCCGCTTCGTGGACGATGTGCAAGGACGGGGCGCCAGCATTCCGGTGGTGCCCGGCATCATGCCGATCACCAGCTCCACCCAGCTCATGCGTTTTTCGGATGCCTGCGGCGCCGAGATCCCGCGCTGGATCCGCCTGCGCCTGCAGGCTTTCGGGGACGATAGCGCAAGCATCAAGGCCTTCGGCCTCGATGTGGTGACGGATCTGTGCGACCGGCTGCGCAGTGCGGGCGTGCCGGCGCTGCACTTCTACACCATGAACCAGAGCGCTGCGACGCTCGAAATTTGCCGCCGCCTGGTGCTGTAACCGGCGTCCAACGCTAATATTCACACCCTTTGTTTCATTTTTCTGGTGCGCCATGAAGGTTGTATTTGCCGTGATGCTGGTCCTGCTGGGAGGGCTTGGGGCGTCGAGCGCGGGGGCGCAGACGCGCTACCACTGCCGCGATGCCAATGGGAACAACTACTCCCTGACCCGTCCCTGCCTGGCGGGCAGCACCACCCGGACCGTTGAAGCCGGCCCTGCGCAGCCGTCGTACTCCTACAGCCAGTCTTCGCGCTCCACGGTGGTGCGTACGGCGCCCGATGTGCCGGACCACTACAGCTACATGAGCGGGCGCTGCCGCGCGCTGGACGAAAACATCCGCAACGCCTATACGCGCAAGATCGCGCCCGACGTGGTGCAAGGCATGCGCAATGAATACCGCCGCGACTGCGCGCAGGAGGAGCGGGACGCTTCCGATCGCTTCTACCAGGAGCGGCGCGCCGGGGACCGGCAGCGCCGCGAGGAAGAAAGGTCCGCCCAGATGGCAGCCCAGTCGGCCCGTGAAATGGATGCCCGCCAGGCCCAGCAGTGCGCCGAATCGCAGCGCATCCTGAACAACAAGCGTGCCCGCACCGACCTCACGGAAGGCGAGCGCGCGGACCTCAAGCGTTTTGAAGAGGCGTTTCTTGCGCGCTGCAAGCGCTGATCTTGCGCGAGCAATCGCCTGTGCGCTGCTGGGCTGCCTGCTGTGGGGGCCCGCCGCATGGGGCGAGGAAGCCGGGCTGCGCCTGGATGGCGCCACGGGCAGTGGCCTGAAGGCAGCGGTCGACCCTGTCGAGGCCCTTCCATTTCCGGCGGGGCTGGTGGGGACGCAGGGGCCGTCCTACCCCGGCGTGCCGGCGGATGGGGTGGAAATGGACGATGGCGAAGACGACGGCGCCCCGGTGGAGGTGGACGAGGGTCCCCTGGAGACGGGGCTGGCCTCCTGGTACGGGCAGCGCTTTCATCGGCGGCGCACGGCCAGCGGCGAACTGTTCGACATGAATGCCATGACGGCGGCGCACCGCACCCTGGCCTTCGGCACCCGCATCTGCGTGCGGAACCGGGAAACGGGCAAGGGCGTGGTGGTGCGGGTCAATGACCGTGGCCCCCACGTGGCCAACCGCATCGTCGACCTGAGCCGCGGCGCCGCAATGGCCCTGGGGGTTCATGCCCTGGGGCTCAAGGCCGTGGATGTCTTCCCGGTGGGCGGCGATGCCGTCACCTGCCCATCCGTTCCCTTGGACAACCTGCCGCAACGCTTTTCGCTGCCTGCGGCCCAGGCAGCGCCAGCGGCCACCGGTCGCCGCACCCCTGGCGCCTCGCCGCGCCTGCTGCGGTCTCCCTGAGCCTTGTCGCGGCGCGCTGGGGCGTGCCTTCTACCCGCCGGACTCGAGTGTGTGGGTGGCGTTCCGGTCCTGTGCCAGCAGTTCGGTCATCTGGGGCAGCGCATCCTTGAGCGCGGCCTTGAGCGTGAAGGGCGGGTTGATCAGGAACATGCCGCTGGCCGGCAGGCCAGGGCGCTTGACATCGCCGGCGGCGGTTTCGGTCATCTTGCTGGACTTGACGGTCAGCGTGGCATGCAGCCAGCTTTTCCCCGCCTTGGTGGCCAGGGTCTTCAGGCGGCGCGGCAGGTCATGGGCCTCGGGGCGCGGGATGATCGGGTACCAGAAGGCATAGGTGCCGGTGGCGAAGCGCTTGAGCGAATCCGCCGCCATATCGAGCACCTTGCCGTAGTCGCTTTTCATCTCGTAGCTCGGGTCGCACAGCACCAGCGCGCGCCGGGCTGGCGGGGGCAGGAATTTCTTGATGCCCTCGAATCCGTCCTCGTGCAGCACCGCCACCTGGCGGCCGGCTTCGAGTTGGGCCACGTTGCCGGCCAGCGCGCGCAGGTCGGTCGGGTGCAGCTCGAACAGCTTGAGCTTGTCATGGTCGCGCAGCAGGCGCTGGATGATGAACGGCGAGCCCGGGTAGACGCGCGTGGCCGCGCCCTGGTTGAAGGCGCGCACCAGGTCCACATAGGCCTGCAGCGCGGGTTGGAGCGCAGGCGCCCCGGGTGCGACCAGCCGGGCGATGCCGTCGGCCGATTCGGCGCTGGTGTTGGCGTAGTCGCCATCGAGCCGGTACAGGCCTGCACCCGCATGGGTGTCCAGCACGGTCAGGGCCGCGTCTTTCTCGACAAGGTGTTGCAGGGCAGCAATCAGCACCGTGTGCTTGAGCACATCGGCGTGGTTGCCTGCATGGAAGGCGTGGCGGTAACTGAACATGCCCCAATGGTAACGAGTGTCGGCCCCCGGCCCGATATTTCGGAGGCTGCGGCCCGATCAGACGGCACCCCACCCGTCAATCAGGGCTTTCAGCCGCCACAGGTGGCACGGACAATGCAGGACAGGGCAGAATTGCGTGCTGGGAGGCTCCTGTGTGACGTTTTTGGCAGGTAAGTGGCTTTTTGTTTCATTGCCGCCGGCGGTCATGCATCATGATCGCTGGTGCCGCGGGACGGCCCCTCGCAGCAGTTTTCCGACCGCCGTCCCCCCGGCCACTCCGCCCAGCTTTTTCGCACAATGACCGAAACCTCTGTTCCTGCTCCTGCCAGTGCCGTCAGCCATGTGGACGCGCTGCCGCCTGGAACGCGGCTGGCCGAGTTCGAGATCCTGGCGCTGCTGGGCGTGGGCGGTTTCGGCATGGTCTACAAGGCCTTCGACCATTCGCTGCACCGTGCCGTGGCCATCAAGGAATACATGCCCTCGGCACTGGCCGGGCGTGCCCAGGGCCAGTCGCTGTGGGTGCGCTCATCGTCCGACCAGCAGACCTTCCACGCCGGCCTCGAATCGTTCGTGGGCGAAGCCCGCCTGCTGGCGCAGTTCGACCACCCCTCGCTGGTCAAGGTGTTCCGCTTCTGGGAGGCCAACAACACTGCCTACATGGTCATGCCCCTGTACTCGGGCATGACCTTCAAGCAGGCGCGCGCCCAGATGCGCACGCCGCCCACCGAGGAGTGGCTGCGCAAGCTGCTGTGGTCGGTGCTCGGGGCCTTGCGCGTGCTGCACGACGGCAAGACCCTGCACCGCGACATCTCGCCCGACAACATCTTTCTGCAGGACAGCGGCCCGCCCGTGCTGCTGGACCTGGGCGCCGCGCGCCACGCGATCAACGACAAGGACCACAAGCACACGGCCGTGCTCAAGGTGAACTACGCGCCCATCGAGCAGTATTCCGAAGGGGACGACGACCTGCGCCAAGGGCCCTGGAGCGACCTGTACTCGCTGGCAGCGGTAATGCATGGCTGCCTGTGCAACGACACGCCGCTGCCGGCCACGCTGCGCTCCATCAAGGACCGCATGGTGCCGTTCTCGCGCGTGGCCAAGACCGTCAAGAAGCAATTGGGCGTCGAGTATTCGCCGGCATTCGTTTCCGCAGTTTCGCAGGCGCTGTCGCTCAAGCCGGAAGACCGGCCCCAGAGCATCGACGCCTTCCTGCAATTGATGGAGATGACTGCCGCGCCGGAGGGCGTGGAGCATTTCGACTTCCGCGCCGATCTGGGTGACATCTGGGTGGAGCCTGCCGACCAACCCGGCCCGGGCCTGCTGGTTCCGACGGTGGATGTGACGGCAGCCCCCGCCATCGTGGCCGAAATAGCCGTCCAGACGAACAAGGCGCTGGAGGCCGCGGGCGGGGACGCTGCTGCCGACGGGTACCCCGATACGGTGCAGAGGGGCGTGGCCGACACCGTCTTCATGGACCCTGCGGACACAGAGGTCCTGGTGACTGCCGACCATGACCGCAAGGCGGCGCGCCATGGCCGCGGTGAGTCCAGCGGTGCCGCCGGCCGGGTGCGCGCGGCCCTCACCGAATCCGAGCGGGCCGCCGCTGCGCTGTCGGCGCGTGCCGAGCAACCCTCGCGGCGCTTGCCGGTGTGGATGGTGCTCGGCGTGTCCGGGCTGGCCGTGGCGGCTGCCGGGGTCTGGTGGTCGCAAGGCAATGGCCGTAAGGCCACGCCTGCAGACGACATCATCACCGAGATGGCCGAGCCAGCGTCCGTGGCGTCCGAGGCAGTGGCCGTGGTGGTGCCGGCATCGGAGCCTGCCGAGGTGGTGGCCAGCGCGTCTTCGGAGGCCACGCCGGGGACCATCGCCGACGCCGCGTCGGCTCCGGTGCTTGCCAAGCCGGCGCCGAGACCGAAGCGCGTCGTGGCCTCCGAGCCGCCGCCCGCCCCCGTCGTGGTCCAGGAGGAGCCACCACCGCCACCGCCACCACCGCCACCACCGGTGGAGCGCCCCCGTCCTGCGCCGGTGCGCGTGCCATCGCCCCAGGAGGCATGTGCCGACGCCAGCTTCCTGGCGCGCCCGATGTGCATCCACAACGAATGCCAGAAGCCGTCCCAGATGGGATCCGCCATTTGCGTGGAGAACAAGCGCCGCTACGAGGCCGAAGAGGCACGCCGTCGCCAGTCCCCCTGACGCGATGCGCCCGGCGTGCGGGGGGGACATGCGAGGTTTTTACCCGGCATGGCTTGCGCCCGATGCCCGGTAATTCGTATAATCGAGGGCTTCGCAGCGCTTTTGTGGTCCCGCGGCGAAGATCAAGTGCCACCTAAGAGGCTTCCTTCAGAGAAGCACCGACCGTGGAAAAGGACCCGCCAAACCCTCTTTCGAAGAGAAACTCATGACTACTACTTTCAGCGCCAAGCCCGCTGAGGTCGTGCACGAGTGGTTTGTGATTGACGCGACCGACAAGGTCCTCGGACGAGTAGCCAGCGAAGTTGCTCTCCGTTTGCGCGGCAAACACAAGGCCATTTACACGCCTCACGTCGATACCGGTGACTTCATCGTCATCATCAACGCCGCCCAGCTCAAGGTCACCGGCACCAAGTCCCTGGACAAGGTGTACTACCGCCACTCGGGTTACCCCGGCGGTATCACGGCCACGAACTTCCGCGACATGCAAGCCAAGCACCCCGGCCGCGCGCTGGAGAAGGCTGTCAAGGGCATGCTGCCCAAGGGTCCCCTTGGCTACGCGATGATCAAGAAACTCAAGGTGTATGGCGGTGCAGAGCATCCCCACACCGCCCAGCAGCCCAAGGCGCTGGAAATCTAAGGAGCCTTGAGATGATTGGTGAATGGAACAATGGCACCGGCCGTCGCAAGTCCAGCGTCGCCCGCGTGTTTCTGAAAAAAGGCACTGGCAAGATCACGGTGAACGGCAAGGACATCCAGTCCTACTTCGGCCGCGAAACCTCGATCATGATCGCCAAGCAACCGCTCGCACTGACCAACCATGTCGAAACCTTCGACATCCAGATCAATGTGCACGGTGGCGGTGAATCCGGCCAGGCCGGCGCTGCCCGCCACGGCATCACCCGCGCCCTGATCGACTACGACGCGACGCTCAAGCCCGCACTGAGCCAAGCCGGCTTCGTGACGCGCGACGCCCGCGAAGTGGAACGCAAGAAGGTCGGTCTGCACTCCGCACGCCGCGCCAAGCAGTTCTCCAAGCGTTAAGCCTGGGCTGCCTTGCAAAAAAACCGCCTTCGGGCGGTTTTTTCGTTTATGGTGCGCTCTTTGTTTTTGAGTACCGGATTCCCGCCTTTCCATGCGTTTGCGACTTCTTCGCCGCCGATTGACCATCAGTGCCCCGCGCGTGGCCATTCGCAGTGCCATGCCCTGGCCGGTGCGCTGGCTGCTGCTGGCGGTGGTCTTCGGGCTGTGTGCCGCCGTGGCGCTGTGGGCGTTCGAGTTCGGCAAATCCATTGCGGGGCTCGAATCCGGTGCGCGCGAGGAGCTGGTGCGGCTGCGCGGCGAGGTGGCTCGGCTGGTGGAGGAAACCCAGCGCCAGCATGCCGTCTCGCAGACGGCCGAGAGCCTTCTCACGGCCGACCGGGCCACGCTGCAGACCCTGATGGCCCAGGTGCGGCAGCTCGAGGCCGAGAACCGCACGCTGCGTGAAGACCTCGGATTCTTCGAGCGGCTCATACCGGCGGGCTCGACGGAAGGCGTGGCCATCCGCGGTCTGCATGCCGAAATCGTGGGGGGCATGCAGTTGCGCTGGCAGGTGCTGGTGATCCAGGCCGCGCGCAATGCCCCCGAGTTCAATGGCAAGCTGGAACTGGTGCTGGCCGGCACGCAGGACGGCAAGCCCTGGACCCAGGCATTCCCCCAGAGCGCAGCCCTGCAGCTGCGCCAGTACCGGCGGCTGGAGGGGATGTTGACCCTGCCGCCCGATGCCGTGGTAAAAACCGTGACCGCGCGGGTGCTGGACGGCAGCAACCTGCGCACCTCCCAGACCATGGCCCTGGCGGCTGAGTAGCCGCAGCCCGCCGCCACCTTGTGCGCGCTGCGGGCAGCAAGCCAGGGCCCTGCCTTTCTTTTTTGACGCGGATGGACCGCTTGCCGGCGCCCCTGGCGCGCGCGGACCGCCGTCCCTGACCCAGGAGTTTTGCCCATGTTTTCCCGAAAGAAGCAGCCCCCGATCAAAAGTCTGGTGGCCCATGGCACCCGCATCGACGGCAATGTGCTGTTCGGCGAGGGGATGCGTGTCGATGGCGAGGTGGTGGGTGACATCCGCTCCGGCACCGAGCAGCCCAGCATCCTGGTGATCTCCGAGTCGGCCCGGGTCGAGGGGGCGGTGCATGCCGACCACGTGATCGTCAACGGCTCGGTGACGGGCCCGGTGCATGCGGCGGAGTTGCTGGAACTGCAGCCCAAGGCGCGCATCACCGGCAACGTGCACTACAAGGCGCTGGAGATGCACCAGGGCGCCATGATCACCGGCCAGATGTGCCCGCTGGCGGTGGTGGCCGATGAAAAGCCCCCACTGCAGTTGCCGTCAAAGGCGGCAGCCCCTGAATCCCCGACTGCTTTGCAGTAGTATTGGTTCCAAACCTGATAACGGAGCCCCCCATGAGCGCAGTTGCCGAGAACATCCAGACCGAAATGCCCGCCCCCATCCTGTTCACCGACAGTGCGGCAGCGAAGGTGGCGGACCTGATCGCGGAAGAAGGCAATCCGGACCTCAAGCTGCGCGTCTTCGTGCAGGGCGGCGGCTGCTCGGGCTTCCAGTACGGCTTCACGTTCGACGAAATCACGAACGACGACGACACCACCATGACCAAGAATGGCGTCTCGCTGCTGATCGACGCCATGAGCTACCAGTACCTGGTCGGTGCCGAGATCGACTACAAG
The DNA here is from genome assembly GCF_034519795.1 of Acidovorax sp. Classification (GTDB taxonomy): domain Bacteria; phylum Pseudomonadota; class Gammaproteobacteria; order Burkholderiales; family Burkholderiaceae_C; genus Acidovorax. Next base: position 250,300 of record NZ_JAXHOB010000030.1, on the reverse strand, counting down.
GAAGACCTGCAAGGCGCCCAGTTCGTGATCAAGAACCCGAACGCCACCACCACCTGCGGCTGCGGCTCCAGCTTCTCGGCCTGAAGAAGCCGGGCCGTGTCCACGGCCCCGGTTGATAGCGCAAGCCGCCTTCGGGCGGCTTTTCATTTGGGGCTCCCGATTTCTCCATAGTCTGGCAGCGCATGCAGCAAGAACAATCCCGCAAGGTCCTCCTGTGGCTGGTGGCCATCGGCTTCTTCATGCAGACGCTGGACGCCACCATCGTCAACACCGCGCTGCCGGCCATGGCGCGCAGCCTGGGCGAAAGCCCGCTGCAGATGCAGTCGGTGGTGGTGGCCTACTCGCTGGCCATGGCCATGTTGATCCCGGCTTCGGGTTGGTTGGCCGACCGTTTCGGTTCGCGCCGCGTCTTCCTTTCGGCCATCGTGCTGTTCGTGCTGGGCTCGGTGTGCTGCGCGATGGCCCAGAACCTTGCCCAACTGGTGACGGCGCGCGTGGTGCAGGGCCTGGGCGGGGCGCTGCTGATGCCCGTGGGCCGGCTGGTGGTGCTGCGCACCTTCCCGCGCGAGCAGTTCCTGCAGGCCATGAGCTTCGTGGCCATCCCGGGGCTCATCGGCCCGCTGATCGGCCCCACGCTGGGGGGCTGGCTGGTGGAGGCAGCCTCCTGGCACTGGATCTTCCTGATCAACGTACCGGTGGGGCTGGTGGGTTGCATCGCCACGCTGCGCTTCATGCCTGGCGAACCAGTGACCTTCGTGCCCCGTTTCGACCTGGCGGGGTATCTGATGCTGGCCTTCGGCATGGTGTCGCTCTCGCTGGCGCTGGACGGCCTGGCGAGCATGGGGCTGCGCCAGGCCAGTGTGCTGGTGCTCATGGTCTTCGGACTGGCCAGCCTGGTGGCCTACTGGCTGCACGCGGCCCGGCGTGCCGACCCGCTGTTCTCGCCGCAGCTGTTTTCCGTCGACACGCTGCGCATCGGCCTGCTGGGCAACCTGTTCTCGCGCCTGGGCAGTTCCTGCATGCCCTTCCTGATCCCGTTGCTGCTGCAGGTCACCATGGGCTATTCGCCCCTGCAGGCCGGCATGATGATGCTGCCCGTGGCGATTGCCGGCATGTCCATGAAGCGTTTCACCACGCCGCTGATCACCCGCTTCGGCTACCGGCAGGTGCTGGTGGGCAACACCCTGCTGGTGGGCCTGACCATGGCCAGCTTTGGCCTGGCCGATCCATCCCAGCCGCTGTGGGCACGTGTGCTGCAACTGGCGGTCTTCGGGGCCGTGAACTCCCTGCAGTTCACGGCCATGAACACGGTGACCCTCAAGGACCTGGGCCATGCCAATGCGAGCAGCGGCAACAGCCTGTTGTCCATGGTGCAGATGGTCGCCATGGGCATGGGCGTGGCGGCTGCGGGCGCGGTGCTGGCGGCGTTCACCGCCTTCTTCCAGCCGCCAGGCGCAGCGCACACGCTCTCGGCCTTCCAGGCCACGTTTGCCTGCATGGGGCTGATGACGGTGGCTTCGGCCGGCATCTTCTGGCAGCTTTCGCCCGAGGACCGGGCCAGCAGCAAGGCAGCGGCCACGGCCGACGCCGCCGACCACGGCTGACTGGGTGGCTCAGGCCGGGTGGATGGCACCCAGCACGCGGCCCCCGGCAGCGCCGGTGACACCGGGCAGGTTGCCTGGCTGGCCCAGCATGGCCTGGCGCGCCAGCCACGCGAAAGCCGCCGCCTCCACCTGCAGGGCGGGCAGGCCCAGGGCATCGGTGGCGATCACCTGCAGGGCAGGGCAGGCGGCCTGCAGCCGTGCCATCAGATGGGCATTGAGCGCGCCGCCACCGCAGACCGCCAGGGTCCTGGCGCCCGCAGCATGGCGCCTGGCATCGTCGGCGCATGCCAGCGCTGTGAACTCCGTGAGCGTGGCCTGCACGTCCTGGAGGGGGGCGCCCTGGAAGGCCTCCAGGCGGTTGGCCAGCCAGGCGGGGTTGAACAGGTCACGCCCCGTGCTCTTGGGTGGGGGCTTGTGCAGGAAGGGCTCCTGGCGCAACAGGGCCAGCAACTCGGGCAGCACCTGGCCGCTGGCAGCCCAGGCACCTGCGGCGTCGAACGCCTGGCCGGTGTGCAACTGGCACCAGTGGTCCATCAGCGCATTGCCGGGGCCGCAATCGAAGCCCCGGACCTGGCCGTCGGCACCCAGCACGCTCAGGTTGGAGATGCCGCCGATGTTGAGCACCAGCACGGTCTCGCCCTGGCGGCCGAACACGCCCTGGTGGAATGCGGGCACCAGGGGCGCGCCCTGGCCGCCCGCAGCCAGGTCGCGGCTGCGAAAGTCTGCCACCACGGCGATGCCGGTATGCTCGGTCAGCAGCGAGGGGTTGTTCAGCTGCAGCGTGTAGCCGGTGCCATCGAACTCCTGCGGGCGGTGGCGCACGGTCTGGCCGTGGGCGCCGATGGCGCGAATGGACTGGGACGCCAGCCCGCTGCTCTCCAGCAAGGTCTGCACCACGCCGGCATAGGCGCGGGCCAGGGCATTGCCCGCCAGGGCGGCGCGGTGCAGCTCATCGCTGCCGGGGGTGTTGAGGGCCAGAAGTTCCGCGCGCAGCGCGGGCGCGAAAGGCGCGCTGGCATGGTGGGTCACCGCCATGCGGCCATCGGTGAAATCCGCCAGCACCCCGTCGATGCCGTCGAGCGAGGTGCCTGACATCAGGCCGATGTACAGCTCGGACATGGCCGAGGGTTTATTCCGCGCTGGCCTGTTCGATCAGGGCGGCTGCGGACAGCTGGATGCGCATGGCGGAGGCCAGGCGCTCGAAGGCCGGGCGAGCGGCCTTGGACACCGGTGCTGCGGCTTCGCTCGCGGCCACGATGGTCTGAGGATCCTGGTGCTGGCCATTGACGCGGAATTCGAAGTGCAGGTGCGGGCCGGTGGCCCAGCCCGTGGAACCCACGGCACCCAGGGTCTGGCCCTGTTCCACCGACTGGCCCTGGCGCACGTCGATGCGGCTCAGGTGGGCGTACACGGTGACATGCTGGTTGCGGTGCTTGACGAAGACCACGTTGCCGAAACCGTTCTGCACGCCGGAGAACTCCACCACGCCGTCACCCACGGTGCGCACCGGCGTGCCCGTGGGGGCTGCGAAGTCGGTACCCAGGTGAGCGCGCCAGGTCTTCAGGATGGGGTGCATGCGCATCTTGAAGCCGCTGGTCACGCGGGAGAACTCCACGGGGGAGGTCAGGTAGGCGCGGCGCATGCTTTCGCCGTCCAGCGTGTAGTAGGCGCCCTTGGATGCGCCGGCTTCCTGGAACCAGATGGCCTGGTGGGTCTTTGTGTTGTTGACGAATTCGGCGCTCAGCACGCGGCCGCTGCTCAGTGGCTCGCCGTCGGCTTCGAGGGTTTCGTAGACCACCGAGAAACGGTCGCCCTTGCGCAGCGAGCGGCGAAAGTCGATGTTGCCCGAGAACAGCTCGGCCATCTGCACGGCCACGGCGTCGGGGATGTTGGAGGCGTCGGTCGCTGCGAACAGCGAGCTGTTGATCACGCCACCGGCCAGGCGGCTGCTGGTCGTCAGCTTGGCGGTCTCGATGCGCGAGCTGAATTTCTCGCCCGTGCGCTCCACGATCAGGCGGCGGAAGTTGCCGCTGTCGTCGGGCACCCAGCGGGCGGTCAGGCGCACCAGGCGGTGGTCATCGGTGGTCTCGGCCGACACGAAACGGCCGGTGCGGCCCAGCATGTTCTGGCGCACCATGTTGTCGCCGCGCAGGAAGGCGGCGGCGGCCGGGTCGGCCACGCCCATGCGCTGCAGCAGCGATTCAGGGGTGTCGCTGCTGCGCACCTGTTCGGAGCGGAACAGCGAGAAGCCGGGCGCATCGAACTGGCCCAGCACCAGGTTCTCGGCCAGCGACTCCACCGGGTAGTTCACCATGCGCACCGGCATGTCGGCGGGATCGGGAGCAAACGATGCGACCGCAAAAGCGCCGCCGCCGCCCGTGAGCAGCAATGCTGCAACGGCGGCGGTGACGCGTTTGGGGTGTTGTTGGATGCTCTGGGACAGTCGGTCTAGCAAAGCCGCGCTGGCGGTGGTCAAGCCGTGAATCAAAGGTCTATCCCCAGTGTGAGAGTGATCTCCTGGCACTTCCCCGGCGTGAATGCGGGGCAAGGCAAGGCGCACAGACTGTCTGTTTGCAGCGATTCGACAGGGCCCAGGGCGGGTCGAAACAGCGGGCCCATTAGAATCCGCCTCTGCAATGTGGGCTGGAGTATAGCGGTGCGCGCTGTATAGACATCCCAAAAAACCCTTATGAATCAATCTGCTGTTACAACGATGCCGGTTTCCGATGGTGTAGGACGGGCGCTTGAAATCTCGCTGCGCGGTGTGCAAGAGCTGCTGCCCCAGGACGAATGGGTCAAGAAACTGGCGCGCTCGGAGGCCACGGGCACGCCCTTGCGCATCAAGCTGGGCCTGGATCCCACAGCCCCGGACATCCACATCGGCCACACCGTGGTGCTCAACAAGATGCGGCAATTGCAAGATCTGGGCCACCAGGTGATCTTCCTGATCGGGGATTTCACCAGCCTGATCGGCGACCCCTCGGGCCGCAACAGCACGCGCCCGCCGCTCACGCCCGAGCAGATCAAGGCCAACGCAGAAACCTACTACCGCCAGGCCAGCCTGGTGCTGGACCCGGCCCGCACCGAGATCCGCTACAACAGCGAGTGGAGCGAGCCCCTGGGTGCCAGCGGCATGATCCAGCTGGCCGCCAAGTACACCGTGGCACGCATGATGGAGCGCGACGACTTCCACAAGCGCTTCACCACCGGCCAGTCCATTTCGGTGCACGAGTTCCTGTACCCGCTGATGCAGGGCTACGACTCCGTGGCCTTGAAGAGCGACCTCGAGCTCGGTGGCACGGACCAGAAGTTCAACCTGCTCATGGGTCGGCACCTGCAGCAGGAATATGGCCAGGAGCCGCAGTGCGTGCTCACCATGCCGCTGCTGGTGGGCCTGGACGGCGTGGACAAGATGTCCAAGTCCAAGAACAACTACATCGGCATCGCCGAAGAGCCCAACACCATGTTCGCCAAGGTGCTGTCGATCTCCGACACGCTGATGTGGGACTGGTACACCCTGCTGTCCTTTTTGTCGCTCGAACAGATCGCGGCGCTCAAGGCCGAAGTGGCGGGCGGGCGCAACCCCAAGGACGCCAAGGTCATGCTGGCCAAGGAGATCACCACGCGCTTTCACAGCGCGGCGGCGGCCGAGGCGGCCGAGCAGGACTTCCACAACCGCAGCAAGGGCGGCGTGCCCGATGAGATCCCGGACGTCAGCCTGTCCGGCGCCCCGCTGGGCATCGGTGCGTTGCTCAAGGGCGCCAACCTGGCCCCTTCCAGCAGCGAAGCCGGCCGCCTGATCGATGGCGGCGGCGTGCGCGTGGACGGCACCGTCATCAGCGACAAGGGCCTCAAGCTCGAAGCGGGCACCTATGTGGTGCAGGTGGGCAAGCGCAAGTTCGCGCGCGTCGTACTCGGCTGACTCTCTCAGCCTCTCAGTCAAAGTCGTCGACGGTGTCCGGGTCGGGCACGTCGCCCACCGCTTCGCGCGTGGCCTTGGCCTGGATCTCCAGCCAGGCGCAGAAGGCCTTGATCTCCGGGCGGTGCCCGCTGCGCGGCCCCACCAGCAGCCAGTAGGCCAGCGGGGAGTCGAGCCGGTGGTTGGGCAGCAGCTCCACCAGGTCGCCTGCGGCCAGTGCATCGGCGATCAGCGGCATGCGTGCCAGCGCCAGGCCCTGGCCGCTCAGGGCGGCCTGCACGATCTGGTGGGCGTAGTTGAAGTACAGCCAGCGCTGCGGCTGCAGCTTGGGCTGGCCCTGGTTCTCGAACCAGCGCTGCCAGCTGAGCCATTCCAGGTGCTGGCTGCGGTGCGCATCGCCGGCCTCGATCAGCGTGAATTGGGCCACGTCGGCCGGTGTGCGCACGGGCGGGCTGCTCTTGATGAGCCAGGGGCTGGCGACGATGGCCAGTTGCTCGCCGCACAGGCGCACGGCGCCGCGGGGCATGCTGCTGGGCAGGCTGTAGCGCAGGGCCAGGTCCACGTCCGAGGTTTCCAGGTCCACGGGCACGTCGGTGGCGTCGATGCGGATGTCGATGCCCGGGTTGTCGCGCTGGAACTCTTCCATGCGCGGAATCAGCCACATCGATGCAAAGCTGGCCCAGGTGGTGATGGCCACGCTGCGCCGCCCTGCGGTCTGGCGCACCAGGCGCACGGATGCATCCATGCGGTCCAGCGCCGGTGCGATGGCGCGCTGCAACTGCGCGCCGGCACTCGTGAGCTCCACCGCACGCGTGTGGCGCAGGAACAGGGGCACACCCACCTCGTCCTCCAGCGACTGGATCTGGCGGCTCACGGCCGATTGGGTGAGCGCCATTTCATCGGCTGCCGCGCGGAAGTTCAGGTGCCTGGCCACCGCCAGGAAGGCACGCCAGTGGCCCACGGAAACAGGGCGGGTGCGCGAGAGGGCGGGTGTGGGCTCGGCGTTGGGCATGGTGTCCGTTCAAATTAATTCATGCGCTGATGGCATCAATAGCGTACTGCGTTTTCATTGGACCGCAGGCCGCTCAAGGCGGATCATCCAGGCTCTACAACGTTTTTTCAAGCACCAAGGAGCCCACCATGCCGTCCCGTACCGTTCTGGAATCGCAACAATCCGCCATTGCCCCCACGGCCGGCCGCGTGTTGGCCGGAAGCTGGAAGCTGGACGCGGGCCGCGCCATCACGCTGAACCCGCGTGAGCGCAGTGTGCTGGAAATCTCGCAGGGCCGGGTGTGGTTGTCGGTGGGCGCAAGGCCCGGCCAACCCGACCAGGCCACCGAGGACATCGTGCTGCTCCAGGGGCAGGAGCTGGTCATCGAAGCTGGCCAGCGGGTGGTGATGGAGTCGTGGTACCTGCGTGGCGGGGCGCCCAGTGCGGTGGCCTTCTGCTGGGACCGTGCGCCCGTCGCCACCCTGGTGGCCGATGCGGCGGTGGATTGGGAACTGGGCGTGGCGCAACCGCTGCGTGACCTGGTCTGTGCGCTCGGCCAGGGCGGGCGTGCCGTGGGTGCGGCGGTGGCCGCGACCCTGGGTGCCAGCGGTCGGCTGGTCGCCGGCCTGGTGCGGTTTGCTCTGCATCGGATAGCACCCCAGCGAGTGCGCATGCACGCCTGAAAGCGATGGGGCCGTCACCGGTATCCGGCCATTTTTTGCATTGATGCCGAACTTGAATCAATGAGGGCCTTGCAATTCATTGGACGCACTGCAAGCACAGGTGCACCATAGAGGCCTATAGGGTTTACCAGGAGAAAACCATGACCGCATCGAATGTTCTGCCATTGCAAGCTTCCAGCGCCTTCCGCCGCGTTGCGGCCAAGGACATCTTCACGCTCCAGCCCGGCACGGCCGCCAGCCTCAAGCCGCGCACGGCCATGGCGCTGCGCGTGGCCGAAGGCCAGGCCTGGGTGACCCTGGACGATGGGCCGCACGGCGCCAGCCGCGACTGTGCAGGCGATGTCTTCCTGCAGGCTGGCCAGACGCTGTGGGTGGCTGCGGGCCAGCATGCCGTGGTGGAGACGCTGGGCAACCAGCGCCTGCAATACCGCTGGACCGCGCTGGCCTCGCGTTCGGCACCTGCCTGGTGGAAGCGTGCTGCGTTGGGCATGACCTCCGTGCCATCGGTGGACGGGACGCCCTGCTGCGCCTGAGGTGTACCCATCACCACGCACGTCGTGGTGACTGGCATGCAAGAAAAGAGCTGCTGCCGCCCGGTGTGCCGGGCGCCGCAGCTTTTTTTGCTGGTGGTGAAAGCTGTCGGTGCTGTAGGGCCCCGCTCTTCGCGAGAAGTATGGGCTGTTCGTTTTTGCCCTGCGTTCCTGGGTGAAAGCCGCTGTTCGCTGTTGCAATGAAAGACTTGGCACCCGCCCCCGACCTGGTCGTTGCCTATCCTGGCGCACTATGGCGAATTCAGGGCTATGGCTCCAGGTCCCCGCGCAGGACTTCAAAGGCTGCCAGGGCCGCCTCGCCGTCGAGTTGCTCCATGCGTGCCAGCGCATCGGGATCGTCCACCGAGGTGAAGGCCAGGCTGAACTGGCGAAAGCGCCGCTCGGCCAGCAGCCCATGGTGCAGCACCTCCACGCCGGTGTGGCGCGGGTCGTTGCGGATGCGCTCGGTGAGCTTGAGCACCTCCTTTTGCGTGCCCTCCAACTGCTGGCAAAAGCGCATGCCGTCGAAGACCAGCAGGCCGGTGATGCCCAGGCTGGCATTCTTCACACGGGCGCGGCCGGCGATCTCGGCGACAACGCTCGGGGGTTGATCGGGTGCCAGGGTACTCACGTACAGGGCTTCATAAAGGCTGTGGGCGGGCGTCATAGGTGCGGCGCAATGTAGGACGGCGCTGACAGGCGCGCAATGTCAAAAGACATAGCAGGATTGCGCGCGCCCCAAAGGCCGCAGGAACCATGGTGCGGGGCCAAGATCGACGCACAAAAATGCCTGTGGACAGGCGCGTCAAATGGCCACCGGCTCCCTAGAATGGCGCCACGATGAATACCACCCCGCCGCCCGATGCGTGCCCGCCGCACTGCCACGAATGCCGTTTGCGCAGGACGGGAGCCTTCACCCCGGTGGAGCCCCAGGTGCTGGATTTCATCGAAGGCTTTCGCTCGGCCACACTGGCGGTGCAGTCCGGCGGTGCGCTGGTCCACGAAAGCCAGGCCAACGCCCGCCTGTTCACCCTGTACTCGGGCTGGGCGTTTCGCTACAAGACGCTGAGCGATGGGCGCCGCCAGATCCTGAACTTCCTCCTGCCGGGCGATCTGGTGGGCTTGCAGCAGGAATTCGGCGACCTGTCGGCGCACGGGGTCGAGGCGCTCACGGACTGCACGCTGTGCGTGTTCCAGAACGACAGCCTGTGGGCCGTATTCGCCGAGCATCCGCGGCTGGGTTACGACGTCACCTGGCTGGCCGCCCACGAGGAGGGCCATGTGGACGACGGCCTGCTGACCGCCGGGCGGCGCAATGCCACCGAGCGCGTGGCCATGCTGCTCATGCACCTGTACCGGCGGCTCGAGCGCGTGGGCCTGGTGGATGCCGATGGCAGCGTGGCCTTCCCGCTCAACCAGCAGCACATTGCCGATGCGCTGGGCCTGTCGCTGGTGCACACCAACAAGACCCTGCGCCGGCTGGCCCTGCTGGGCCTGCACGAGCTCCGGAATGGGCGGCTGCGGCTGCTCAATACCCGCGCACTGGAAAGCATCGCCGAGTACTACGACAAGCAGCCGCGCCTGCTGCCTCTGTTGTAAGGCCCAAGCCCCGGTGCGGCGCAGCCGATAATCCCGGTGCCTGCGCGCCACCGGGTGCGCAGCCCCAATTTTCCATTTCCATGACGCAACTCGACATCCTCATCATGGCGGCCGGCAAGGGCACGCGCATGAAAAGCCGTATCCCCAAGGTGCTGCAGCGCCTGGGCGGGCGCCCGCTGCTGCAGCATGTGCTGGACCAGGCGGTCCGCCTGCAGGCGCGCAGTGCCACCGTGATCACCGGCCATGGGGCCGCCGAGGTGGAGGCCGCCACCCGCCAGGCCGGAGCGATCGGTTTGGAGCTGGCCTTCGTGCGGCAGGAGCCGCAACTGGGCACCGGCCATGCCGTGCAGCAGGCCGTGCCGCACCTGCGCGCGGACGGCACGGTGGTGGTGCTCTCGGGCGATGTGCCGCTCACCCAGGCCGATACCCTGCGTGCCCTGGTGGCCGCCGGTGGCAGCGATCAGCTGGCGCTGCTGACCGTCACGCTGCCCGACCCCACGGGTTACGGCCGCATCGTGCGCAACGCGGCGGGCGCAGTGCAGGGCATCGTCGAGCACAAGGATGCAAGCGAGGCGCAGCGCGCCATCGCCGAGGTCTACAGCGGCATCATGGCCGTGCCCGCGCGGCTGCTGGCCCCCTGGCTGGCGCGCCTGACCAATGACAACGCCCAGGGCGAGTACTACCTGACCGACATCGTCGCCATGGCCGTGGCCGATGGCGTGCCCGTGGTGGCCCACAGGATCACCGATGCCCTGCAGGTCGCCGGTGTGAACAGCCCCCTGCAGCTGGCAGAGCTCGAGCGCGCCCACCAGCAGCGCCAGGCGCGGGCCCTGCTGGAGCAGGGCGTGCGCCTGGCCGACCCGGCCCGCTTCGACCTGCGCGACGACGTGCGCACCGGCGTGCGCGGCGAATTGGTGTGCGGGCAGGACGTCGAGATCGACGCCAACTGCCTCTTCACCGGCCGCGTGGAGCTGGGCGAGGGCGTGCAGATCGGCGCCAACTGCTGCATTGCCAATGCGCGCATCGCCGCTGGCGCGGTGATCCACCCCTTTACGCACATCGATGGTGAAAAGCTGGGCGCGACGGTGGGCGAAGGCGCGCTGATCGGTCCCTTCGCGCGCCTGCGCCCGGGCGCCCAACTGGGCCGCGAGGTGCACATCGGCAACTTCGTGGAGGTGAAGAACTCCACCCTGGCCGACGGCGCCAAGGCCAACCACCTGGCCTACCTGGGCGATGCCACGGTGGGCGAGCGCGTGAACTATGGCGCCGGCGCCATCACCGCCAACTACGACGGTGCCAACAAGCACCGCACGGTGATCGAGGCCGACGTGCACATCGGCAGCAACTGCGTGCTGGTGGCACCCGTCACCATCGGTGCCGGTGCCACGGTGGGCGGCGGCTCGACCATTTCCAAGGACGTACCGCCCGGGTCTTTGGGCGTGGCCCGCGGCAAGCAGGTCGCCATTGCCAACTGGCAGCGCCCCGCGAAGCAACCCAAGCCATGAGCTGAGCAGGAGGCCCGCGCCATGAGCGACGACGACACCCGCCAGACCCTCGAAGAACTGCGCGCCGAACTGGCGCGCAGCCGCCAGCAGGTGGCCGACATGGCTGCCGCGCAGGAGGAGTTCCTGCGTGCCGTCTCGCACGACCTGCGCGCGCCGCTGCGCCATGTGACCTCGTACGGCACGCTGGTGCGCGAGGTGCTCGGCGACCTGCCGGCCGGTGTGGTGCAGGCGCCCGAATTGCAGGAGGCGCTGGGCTTTCTGGCCACCATGGACCAGTCGGCGCGGCGCATGGGGCTCATGATGGACGGCCTTCTGGCCCTGGTGCGCGCCGGGCGTGCGCCGCTGCGCTGTGAGGCCATCGCGCTGGCCGATGCAGTGGCCCAGGCCCGTGCCACGCTGGCGGCGGCCGAGGCAGGGCGCACGGTGCAGTGGCATCTGGACGCTGGCCTGCCCGTGCTGCAGGCCGATGCCAGCCTGTTGCAGGAATTGCTGGTGCAGGTGTTGGGCAATGCACTCAAATTCACGCGTGGCCAGGACCAAGCGCAGATCCGCATGGGTGCCGAACCGCTGGCCGATGGCCGCGTGGCGGTGACCGTGCGCGACAACGGCGTGGGCTTCGACCCCGCGCGCGCGGGATCGCTGTTCGGCGTGTTCCAGCGCCTGCACCGCGAGACGGAGTTCGAGGGTGTGGGCACCGGTCTGGCCCTGTGCCGGGTGATTGCGCAGCGCCATGGCGCGCAGCTCACGGCCGATGCAACGCCGGGCGCGGGCTGCCAGGTTCGCCTGGAGTGGCCTGCTTCGCCCTCAGGGCTCTGAGGCGGCCAGCGCGCCCTCGGTGGCGCTGCCCGTGCCGTCCCGGCTGCCGGTGACGCGGTTGCGCCCCGCATTCTTGGCCACGTACAGCGCGGCATCGGCCGCGTCCATCCAGGCGCGCAAGGTGGCGTGGCGAGGGTCTGCCGCCGCCACGCCGATGCTGGCGGTCATGCGCAGCGCTGGCATGTCGCGCAGGCGGATGGCCTCGGTCTGCGCGCGGATGCGCTCGGCCACGGCGACGGCTTCCTCCACGGCCATGCCGGTCAGCAAGATGGCGAACTCATCGCCTCCATAGCGGCCCGCGCAGTCCGTGGCGCGCACATGGCCGCGCACCACATGGGCCACCGCGCGGATCACCTCGTCGCCCACCGTGTGGCCGTGCTGGTCGTTGATCTGCTTGAAGCTGTCGATGTCCATCATCAGCATGCAGGCCGGCTCGCGGCTGGCATGGTGGCGGCGCAGCGCGGCCTCGGCCTGCTCCTGCCAGTGGCCGCGGCCGTACAGGCCGGTCAGCGTGTCCACGCGGCGCAATTCGTCGAGCAGCAGGTTCTGCTGCGACACCTTGCGGATCAGGCGGTAGCTCACCACGCTGACCGAGATGGTGTGCATGGCCATCACCGGCAGGCACGCGAGGATGATGGGCAGGGGGCTCTCAGGTGACCAGTGCAGTCCCGTGAGCAGGGCGCTGGCTGCTCCACCTGCGAGCATGGCCGGAATCGACCGCGCCCACAGGCCGCGGATGCCGGTGGTGATCTTGTCCACCAGGGTCAGCGTGCACAGCAGCACGCTGGGCAGCAGGCTGAAGTGCATCAGCGGCACCAGGGCCGCTGCCAGGGCCGAGTCGGCGAGCAGGTTGCGGATCTCGGCGCGGTAGGGGTCGGCGCTGCGCCGTGCGAGCTGGTACGCCACGTGCGGCCAGACGAAGCACGGCAGCACCATGCCCAGCCAGGCGAGCAGGGATGCCTGGCGCTGCCACAGCACCACCGCCACCACCACGCCGCCCAGGCCCATGCCGAGCACGCGCAGCGGGTACACGCGCCGAGGCATCTGTTGTTCGTAGGTGGCCATGGAGGGCAATGCAGGCGCTGGCGGATGGTGCCGCGAGAAGAGGAAGGCGCAGAGAGCTTACCTTTACCCGGCGGTAGAGGCCAGCGGCAAATGGCATGTCCCGCCAGCGCGCTGGGTCGATGGCGAGGGTGCCGTGGAAAGGCTCATGCCCCGTGCACCGGGATGGCCGTGCTGAACTTGGCGCGCTTGGTGCTGAAGAAAGCCTTCACGTTGCGCACGTTGGCATCGCCCGTGAACAACTGCTGCGACAGCGCCAGGTAGCCCGGCATGTCGCGCGTGTGCGCCACCAGGATGAAGTCCGGGCCGGGCGACACGCGCCAGCACTGCTGCACGGCGGGGTGCGCCACCGCGCGGGCCTCGAAGGCGTCGAGCGCCTGCGCATCCTGCCGGTCCAGCGACACCTCGACGATGCAGGCCAGGCCATGGCCCTGCACGGCGGCCAGGCGCTCGGGCTGCAGCAGGGCCACCTGCCGCTCGATCAGGCCCACCTCGTGCAGCCGCTTGACCCGGCGCAGGCAGGTGGGCGGCGAGACATGCACCCGCTCGGCAAGCGCCTGATTGCTCTGGCCCGCATCGGTCTGCAGCAGGTTCAGCAGCTGCAGATCGATGTGATCCAGTGTGATTGATTCCGAAGTTGCCATTGTTTTGGAATTTTATTTCATTCGCTGATTATGATGAAATTGAAGTTCATTTCTATTCAAATATCAATCACTTATTCCAATGGGCGCTGCCTACCATTGCAGCACTTATCCAACAGGAGCAGCAATCCATGTGCGGCATCGTCGGCGCGGTTTCCACGCGCAACATCGTTCCCATCCTCGTGCAGGGCCTGCAACGGCTCGAATACCGGGGCTATGACTCGTGCGGCGTAGCCGTGCACGCATCGAGCCTGGACGCCACGCGCCCGGCCGGTTTGCAGCGTGCCCGCAGCACGGCCCGCGTGGCCGAGCTGCTGGAGCAGGTGCAGACCGACCATGTCGACGGCGCCACCGGCATTGCCCACACGCGCTGGGCCACGCACGGCGCGCCGGCGGTGCACAATGCCCACCCGCATTTCAGCCACGGCACGGGCGATGCCGCCGGCACGCCCGGCCGCGTGGCGCTGGTGCACAACGGCATCATCGAGAACCACGAGGAGCTGCGCGCCGCCCTGCAGGCGCGTGGCTATGTGTTCGCCAGCCAGACCGATACCGAGGTCATCGCCCACCTGGTGGACAGCCACTACAGCGGCGATCTGTGCGAGGCCGTGCAGGCCGCCGTGGCCCAGCTGCATGGCGCCTATGCGATTGCGGTGATGCACAAGGACGAGCCGCACCGCGTGGTGGGCGCGCGGGCAGGCTCACCGCTGATCCTGGGCGTGGGCTCGGGCACCGGCAGCTCGGTGGCCGGCGAGCACTTTCTGGCCAGCGACGCCATGGCCCTGGCCGGGGTGACCGACCAGATCGTCTACCTCGAAGAGGGCGACCTGGTGGACCTGCAACTGGGCCGCTACTGGATCATGGGCAAGGGCCGCGAGGCGCTCACCCCTGCGCAGCGCCCGGTGCGCACGGTGCAGGCGCACAGCGGTGCGGCCGAGCTCGGCCCTTACCGCCACTACATGCAAAAAGAAATCTTCGAGCAGCCGCGCGCCATTGCCGACACCCTCGAAGGCCTGGAGGGCATCGTTCCCGAGCTGTTCGACGGCGCCGACGGCACGGCCGCCTGGCGCGTGTTCAAGGAGATCGACAGCGTCCTCATCCTGGCCTGCGGCACCAGCTACTACAGCGGTTGCGCCGCCAAGTACTGGCTCGAAGAGATCGCCGGCATCCCCACCCAGGTCGAAGTGGCCAGCGAGTACCGCTACCGCACCAGCGTGCCCAACCCGCGCAGCCTGGTGGTCACCATCACCCAGTCCGGTGAAACGGCCGATACCCTGGCCGCCCTGCGCCACGCGCAAAGCCTGGGCATGCAGCACACGCTGACCATCTGCAACGTGGCCACCAGCGCCATGGTGCGCGAGTGCAAGCTGGCCTACATCACGCGCGCCGGCGTGGAGATCGGCGTGGCCAGCACCAAGGCCTTCACCACCCAGCTGGCAGGGCTGTTTTTGCTCACGCTGGCGCTGGCCCAGTCCAAGGGCCGCCTCACGGCCGAGCAGGAGGCCGCGCACCTCAAGGCCATGCGCCACCTGCCCGTGGCGCTGCAGGCCGTGCTCGCGCTCGAACCCCAGGTCATCAGCTGGGCCGAGGACTTCGCTCGCATGGAAAACGCGCTGTTCCTGGGTCGTGGGCTGCATTACCCCATCGCGCTCGAAGGTGCCTTGAAGCTCAAGGAGATCAGCTACATCCACGCCGAGGCCTACCCCGCCGGCGAGCTCAAGCACGGCCCCCTGGCCCTGGTCACCAGCGCCATGCCCGTGGTCACCGTGGCGCCCAACGATGCGCTGCTGGAAAAGCTCAAGAGCAACATGCAGGAAGTGCGCGCCCGCGCCGGCGTGCTCTACGTGCTGGCCGATGCCGACACCCGCATCGAGAGCAGCGAAGGCATCCACGTGATCCGCATGCCCGAGCACTACGGCCCGCTGAGCCCGCTGCTGCACGTGGTGCCGCTGCAGCTGCTGGCCTACCACACGGCCTGCGCGCGCGGCACCGACGTGGACAAGCCACGCAACCTGGCCAAGAGCGTCACGGTGGAGTGAGGGCGCCTTGGTCGCTGCCGCCGGAAGCGAAGCGGTTCTGGCTGGGCGCTGCGTCGCAGGCAGTACGAGCAGTACGACAAGACGCAGCAACGACGCCGGAAGAGTTTTGTTAGCCGCTCCAAACCCGTGTCTGCCTCTGGTGCGTGTTTCGGTCGCTGCTGGACACCCGGTTCGGCTTTCTCCGCCCAAGTTGCTGCCAGCAGGCATCGGCTCTGGGTCGCTCAGTTGCCATGCAGGTGGACCGGGCAGGTGCGCGACCGGTTGGTCTTCCGCAATCGCCCGAGGCTGTGAGCCGTCACTGCACATTGGGCATAGCGATCCCGTCGAGCCGCTTGGAGCGATTCACATCCTCAAAGCCCCCGGCTTTGCCGGGGGCCGGTTGCTGGTTCGGTGTGTGTGAAGTCACGCTCCATGGAAGATGGCGAAGAGCTGCGGGGCCTCACCTTCAGCGGCGACCCATCACCCCATCCACTTCAGCAAGGCGCTGCGTCAGGCGGGGCGTTGCGAAGTCCAGAAATGCCTGCAGCTTCAGCGGAATCAGGCGCTTGCTCGGATAGACGAGGCTCACGGGGTACGTATCGCTGTCATGGGCGACCAGCACCGGCACGAGTCGCCCCGCCGCGACGTGTGGTGCGACCTGGTAGCTGGTGGCCTGCACCAGGCCGAGCCCGGCGATCGAGGCTTGCAATGCCGACTCCGGCGTGGTCGTCGAGCTTCGCACGTTGACCGGCACCTGCTGCTCCGTCGACTTGTCGCCATCGCGCACTGTCAGCGCCCAGGTCTTGTAGGGCCCCAGGCCGGTCCAGCTGATGCAGTCGTGGTCGGTCAAAGCCTCCAGGTCCAGGGGCGTGCCGCGCGTCTCCAAATAGCCTGGAGCCGCGCAGACGACGATTCTGATGGTCCCCACTTCGCGCGCCACCAAACTGCTGTCGGCCAGCGCGCCGATGCGCACCGCGCAGTCCACATGCTCTTCCACGAGCGGCAAGACACGGTCGGTCAGTTGCATGTGGACATTGACCTGCGCGTATGCACGCAGAAACTCATGTACCACCGGCTGTAGGTGTTGCTGGCCGAAGCCCAGTGGCGCGGTGATGGTCAGATCGCCCTTGGGCTGACGGTATTCGCCAGTCACTTCCTCGTCAGCGTCGCGCAGGGCGTCAAGGACACGGCTGCAGGCCAGGAAGTATCGCTGCCCGCCTTCGGTCAACGCCACGTGCCGCGTAGTCCGAACGAAAAGTCGTACCCCCAGGGTTTCTTCGAGCAAGGCGACCTTGCGGCTGACATTGGCGACCGGCGTGCCCAAAGCACGACTCGCGGCAGAGAAGCCGCCGCTGCGCGCCACGGCCACGAAGGCTGTGACGGCGTCGAATCTGTCCATATTGTTCCAGTTTGTGAGAAGGTGATTCGTGAATTTATCTGATTATCAAACGTGATCGTGCAAAAGAGAATTCATTCCACGCCAACACCGCGTACATCCCAACCCCCTGGAGCACCTCATGTCCCGTCTCAACACCCCCGCCACAATCGACGCCGCGCCGGCTGCCGCTCAAACCTCGCTCAAGGCCGTGGAGAAGCAACTGGGCCTCGTCCCGAACATGTTTCGCGTCGTCGCCAACAGTCCTGCCGCGCTGACCGGCTACCTGCAACTGAGTGCCGCGTCCGCGCAGGGCGGCCTGGATGCCGCCACGCGTGAACGCATCGCATTGGCCGTGGCGGAACTCAACGGCTGCGGCTACTGCCTGGCAGCCCACTCATTCCTGGGCCGCAAGTTGGCCAAGCGTCGACGACGCCGAAATTGCGGCCAACCGCAACGGCGCGTCCAACGACCCGAAGGCCGACGCGGCTGTGCGCTTTGCTGCCGCCGTGGTCCGCCAACGCGGTCGTGTCAGCAACGACCAGATCCACGCGGTGCTCAGTGCCGGCTACAGCGACGCGCAGGTGCTGGACATCCTGCTGGCAGTCGCTTTGAACACCTTCACCAACTACGTCAACGAAGTAGCACAGACCGAAGTCGACTTCCCATCCGTCCAACCGCTGCGTCTTGCTGCGTGATTCCACTAACCCACTCCAAAGGATCATGATGAACACAACCTCCGCAAGCTCCCCCGCCAGCGTTGAGCACCGTCAGGTAGAGATTGACGGGCTGAGCACCTTCTACCGCGCAGCAGGCAGCCCCGCCCATCCAGTGATCGTGCTGCTGCATGGCTTCCCGTCGTCGTCGCACATGTTTCGTGACCTCATCCCGCTGCTGGCGGATCGCTTCCGTGTCATTGCGCCCGACTACATCGGCTTCGGCCATTCCGCCGCGCCAGCGGTCGACCAGTTCGAGTACAGCTTCGACAAGCTGACTGCGCACGTGCGGGCGTTGCTTGACCACATCGGCGTGACGGACGCGATCTACTACATGCAGGATTACGGCGGTCCCATCGGGCTGCGCTTGGCCACGGGCAAGCCGGAGCATGTGCGCGGGATCGTGATCCAGAACGCCAATGCCTACATGGAAGGACTGACTCCGGCGGTCGCTGGCGTGTTCATGCCGCTGTGGGAGAAGGGTGATGAGACTGGGGCACGGCAGATGTTGTTGGCCGAGACCACGAAGATGCAGTACACCGCCGGTGCTCGCCAGCCCGAAGCGTTGAATCCCGACGCATGGACGCTGGATCAGGCGCTGCTGGACCGCCCTGGGAGTGCCGAGCGTCAACTGGCACTGTTCAATGACTACCGTCACAACGTGCCTTTGTTCGACGTGTGGCAGGCCTACTTTCGTGCGCACCAGCCCAAGACGCTGGTCGCATGGGGACGCGGCGACCCGTTCTTCGGCGTCCCGGGGGCTGAAGCGTTCCGGCGCGACATCAAAGACGTTCGCGTGGAATTGTTGGACAGCGGGCACTTCGCTCTTGAAGAGGATGCGGCGCGTGTGGCCGACCTGATCAAGCAGACGTTCTAGCCAAGGTTGATAGCTCCGTCATGACTCTGTTGGGACTGTCGCACGGAGTAGGTCACTGGCTTGCAACAAGGAGGTAACACGCAGTGGCCCAGGTCAAGTTGGGCGGCAATGCGCAGGTTCTCATGCGCACAACGGGCAGACCCCGGTGCTTCAACCCGTGATGTTGAACTACATCAACGGGAAGCTGGGGTGCATCTTGTCTGGTTCGAGGGTCTTGGAATCAGGCGGGGTGCCGGTCGACCGCCGCTGGGCGCTGGGGCAGCGTGTTCCAGGTGACGGGCTGCCACAGCGCCAGTTGCGCCAGCGCCGGGCTGGTGTTGACCAGGTCGGCGATCGAGTATCGGTCCAGCTCGCGCAGGAAGACCTCGGTGGCCAGCTTCAGGGCCACCTCCAGGCCGCAGCCACCGGTCAGCACGCAGTGGTTGTCCTCGCCCATGCATTCGACCAGTGCGAAGTCGGCCTCCAGCCGGCGCACCACCTCGCCAAGCGAGAGCCTGCGCGGGTCCACCGCCAGGCGCATGCCGCCGTTGCGGCCGCGCACCGTGTCCACCCAGCCCGTCTTGCCCAGCGCATGGGTGACCTTCATCAGGTGGGCCTGCGAGATGCCGAAGGCCTCGGTGATGTCGGCAATGGTGACCAGGGCCTCGGTGCGCGAGGCCAGTACCAGCAGAACGCGCAGGGAGTAGTCGGTGAACAGGGTCAGGCGCATGGGGCTGGGCAGGAGGGCGTTGCGCTGGATTGTCTCAGCTGGCGTGTTGTGCGGCGGCCGAGCCGGCCAACGCATCGGCAAAGCCGTGGTTCACGTCGCGGTGGCCCGCCTCGTCGGCACGCACGGCCAGCACCACGTCGCGCAGGCGGGCACCGGCGGGCAGCTTCCAGTAGCCGATGGCGATGGCGGGTGCCGGCACGTTCTCGACCCGGCCTGCGTCGATCTCTGCCAGGTACAGCGTGTAGCTGACCACGGCCTGCTCTTCGAAGTAGCCTACCAGGCGGTGTGCCGTGCGCGAAGAGACCAGGTACAGCGCGAAGAAGCACACGAAGAAAACGGCCTGGGTGAACAGGATCACCGCACGCTCGAACCAGTTGGGCCGGGCGATCTCGATGAAGGTCATGAGGTGCATGCGCTCGTTCTCGGCTTCGTCGAGCAGGGTGCGGATCCAGCCTTCGTCGTCCACCATCCAGCGCAGGCAGCGCAGGTGCACGAGCATGCCGCCCACCATGCCGGGGACGGCCGCCACCGTCTCGAGGACGATGGCGCGGTTGCCATAGCGCTTGGCAAAGAAGGTATCGGCAAAAAAGCGCAGCGCCAGGGTGATGGACAGGGCCACGCGGTCGGAGAAGCCGGCGGCGGGGTGGTGCGCATCGAGGCTGTGGTCGGTGTGGGGGGCTTGGGTGCCGTGGGTGTCGGTGGTCATGGGTGCATTCCAGTAAAGGCGCTGGGATCGGATGGCCGGGGTCCTGGATGGCTTGCTGTCTACCGCGCCGCGTAAACATTGATTTAATGTATATCTTTAAGCGCCAGGCGTCAAGGGCGTCGCCCCCTCACGGTGACGGCGCCCTGCGTTACGGGCGTGCCGGCATCAGGCTTTCCACTGCAGCCGCAGGCGTGCCAGCAGCGGGGCCCCGAAAAGATTCACGAACAGGCCGACCATGAGCAAGGCTCCGCCGATGAAATGCACCGGCTGCAGTGTCTCGCCAAAGGCCAGCCAGCCGGTGGTCAGCCCCACCAGCGGCACCAGCAGCGTGAAGGGCGCCACGCGGTTGATGGGATAGCGCGAGAGCAGGAAGGTCCACACCCCATAGCCGAACAGCGTGGCCGCCCAGGCCAGGTAGGCCACCGAGGCGAAGGACGCCAGGCCGAAGCCTTGCAGCGCCGCAGAGATGGCGGCAGGCCCCTCGATCAGGAGCGAGAGCGCCAGCAGCGGCAGCGGTGGCACCAGGCTGGCCCAGACCACGAAGGCCAACTGGTTCATGGGCCCGTGCCGGCCCACGGCGCGGCTCACGATGTTGCCGCAGGCCCACATGGCGGCGGCGGCCACCGTGAGCAGAAAGCCCAGCAGCGGCATCGAGGCGCCATGCGCGCTGCCGATCAGCACCAGCCCCCCGGCCGCCAGCAGCAGGCCGGCCAGCTGGTTGCCCTGCCAGCGCTCGCGCAGCCACAGGGCCGTGAGCACCAGCGTGAAGAACGATTGCGACTGCAGCACCAGCGAGGCCAGGCCCGAGGGCATGCCCACGTGGATGGCGCTGAACAAAAAGGCGAACTGCCCCACCGACATGGTCAGCCCGAAGGCCAGGTACAGCCGCAGCGGCACCTTGGGCGCCTTGAAGAACAGCAGCGCCGGAAAGGCCGCGAGCATGAAGCGCAGCGCCCCCAGCAGCAGCGGCGGCACGCCGACCAGGCCGACCTTGATCACGGCGAAGTTGACACCCCAGACAAGGATCACGAGCAGCGCGAGCACCAGGTCGCGCGGGCGCAGGGCGGCGGGCGCGCTCATGCGGCGGACCTTGGACAGGCTGAACAGAGGGGGCGGGGCAGGGGAGTGATTCGGCGGGGCATCGCCGAATCTTAGGCCTTGCGCGTGTTCGGCTCCATGCGCGCGGTGGACAACCGGGTATCAGAATCGGACATTCCCGCGCCGCCTGGTACCCGCGCTTTCATGGCGCATCGATCACGATGGCGCGAAAGTCGTTCACATTGGTCAGCGTGGGCCCGGTCACCACCGCGTCGCCGAGCGCGCCGAAAAATCCATGGCCGTCGTTGCGCGCCAGCGCGTCGGCGGGCCGGATCCCCAGGGCCAGCGCGCGCTGCAGCGTGGTGGGCGTGAGCTGCGCGCCCGCGATCTCCTCCTGGCCGTCCACGCCGTCGGTATCGCCCGCGAGGGCGTGGATGCGCGGATGCCCCTGCAGCGCCAGCGCCATGGACAGCAGGCATTCCACATTGCGCCCGCCGCGCCCGTCGCCGCGTACCGTCACCGTGGTCTCGCCGCCCGAGAGCAGCACGCAGGGCGCGGCAAACGGCTGCTGGCGCTCCGCCACCTGCAGCGCCATGCCGCCCAGCACCCGGCCCATGTCGCGCGCCTCGCCCTCCAGCGCATCGCCCAGGATGTACGGGGTGTACCCGGCCTGGCGCGCCACCTCGGCAGCAGCCTTCAGCGCCATCTGTGGCGTGGCGACCATGCGCACCTCGCTGCGGGCCAGGTGGGGGTGGCCCGGCCTGGGCGATTCGCCCTGGCCCGATTCCAGCACCTCGCGCACGGCGGGTGGCAGCACGATGCCGTGGCGGCGCACGATGTCCAGCGCATCGGCACAGGTCGTGACGTCGCCCACGGTGGGGCCTGAGGCGATGTCGGTGGGCGCGTCACCGGGCACGTCCGACAGCAGCAGCGTGAGCACGCGCGCCGGGTGGCAGGCCAGCGCCAGCCGCCCGCCCTTGATGGCCGAAAGGTGGCGGCGCAGGCAGTTCATCTCGGCGATGGTGGCGCCCGACTGCAGCAGGGCGCGGTTCACCTGCTGCTTCATGGCCAGGGTGATGCCCGGCAGCGGCAAGGGCAGCAGGGCCGAGCCGCCGCCCGAGATGAGGCACAACACCAGATCGTCCTCGCACAGCCCCGCGACAAGTTCGAGCATGCGCTGTGCAGCCGCCATACCGGCCGCGTCGGGTACGGGGTGGGCGGCTTCCACGATCTCGATGCGCTGACAGGGAACGGCATGGCCGTAGCGCGTGACCACCAGGCCCGATAGTGGCCCGTGCCAATGGTCCTCCACCGCCCGCGCCATCGCGGCCGAGGCCTTGCCTGCGCCGATCACGACCAGGCGGCCCGTGCCCAGGGACGATGGGGAAGGCAGATGCGGCGGCACGCACAGCGCCGGCTGGGCGCTGGCGATGGCCGCATCGAACATGCGGCGCAGCAGGCGCTGCTGCGGCGTTGAGGGTGGCTGTACTGCCATCAGCGGGCCGGCGCCTGGCCGATCTCGAAATGCGCCAGGGTCTCCAGTGCGCGCACCAGGGCCGAATGGTCCCAGGCCGCACCGCCCTGCGCCACGCAGCTGTTGAACAGCTCCTGCGCGGTGGCGGTGTTGGGCAGGGCCACGCCCAGGGCGCGCGCGCTGGCCAGGGCCAGGTTCAGGTCCTTCTGGTGCAGCTCGATGCGAAAGCCGGGCTCGAACGTGCGGCGCAGCATGCGCTCGCCATGCACTTCGAGGATCTTCGACGAGGCGAAGCCGCCCATCAGCGCCTGGCGCACCCGCGCCGGGTCGGCACCGGCCTTGGCGGCGAAAACCAGGGCCTCCGCCACGGCCTCGATGTTCAGCGCCACGATGATCTGGTTGGCCACCTTGGCGGTCTGCCCGTCGCCGTTGCCGCCCACCAGGGTGATGTTCTTGCCCATTAACTCGAACAGCGGCTTGACGCGCGCGAACGCCGAGTCCGGCCCGCCGACCATGATGGACAACGTGGCGTTCTTCGCCCCCACCTCGCCGCCCGAGACCGGCGCGTCGAGGTAGTCGCAGCCCAGAGCGTTGATGCGCTGCGCGAAGTCCTTGGTGGCGATGGGCGAGATCGAGCTCATGTCCACCACGGTCTTGCCCTTGCTGAGGCCGGCGGCCACGCCGCTCTCGCTGAACAGCGCGTCCTCGACATGCGGGGTGTCGGGCACCATGGTGAAAATGATGTCGGCGCGTTCGGCCACGCCGCGCGCCGTGACGCACTGGGTGGCCCGGCTCTCGGCAATGGCCGGCGGCACGCGCCCGCGGGTGTGCACGAAGAGCTGGTGCCCAGCCTGGATCAGGTGCTGCGCCATGGGCGTGCCCATGGTGCCCAGGCCGATGAAACCGATCTTGAGGGAAGTGGTGGTCATTGGAAGATGTCCTTGAAAATCATGCTTGGGTCAGGGCCGTGCGCCAGCCCAGGCCGGATTCGGTGGTGGTGGCGGGCTTGTATTCGCAGCCGATCCAGCCCGCGTAGCCGATGGCGTCGATGTGCTTGAACAGCCAGGGGTAATTGATCTCCCCGGTGCCCGGCTCGTTGCGGCCCGGGTTGTCGGCCAGTTGGATGTGGCCGATGCGCGCCAGGTGCTTGGCTAAAGTGGCGGCCAGCTCGCCCTCCATGCGCTGGGCGTGGTAGATGTCGTATTGCACGAAGGCGTTGCCTGCGTCCACCTCTTCCAGCAGGCTGAGCGCCTGGGCCGTGGTATTCACGAAGAAGCCCGGAATGTCATGGGTGTTGATGGGCTCGACCAGCAGGCGCAGCCCGGCCTGGCGCAGCGCCTGCGCGGCAAAGCGCAGGTTTTCCACCAGCGTGCGGCGCAGCAGCTCGGGCGGAACGCCTTCGGGCGCCTTGCCGGCCAGGCAATTGAGCTGCGCCACGCCCAGGGCCTGGGCATAGGCGATGGCCTGGGCCACGCCGGCGCGGAACTCGGCCTCGCGCCCTGGCAGGCAGGCGATGCCGCGCTCGCCCGCGGCCCAGTCGCCTGCGGGCAGGTTGTGCAACACCAGCTGCAGGCCGTGGGCGTCGAGCTGGGCCCGGATCTCCTCGGCCGGCCAGGCGTAGGGGAAGAGGAATTCGACGGCGGTGAAGCCCGCGCGCGCAGCGGCACCGAAGCGGTCGATGAAGGGCAGCTCGGTGAAGAGCATGGTCAGGTTGGCGGCAAATTGGGGCATGTCGTCTCTCGTTGAATGTTCAATCCAGCAGGCCGGCGAGTTCCAGGCCGGCCCGCCCGCCGGGGTGGCGGCAGTCGATGGCCTCGAACTCGTTGACCCTGTCGATCTCGGTGCCCATGGCGATGTTGGTGACCTTCTCCAGGATCACTTCCAC
The DNA here is from genome assembly GCF_034519795.1 of Acidovorax sp. Taxonomy (GTDB): domain Bacteria; phylum Pseudomonadota; class Gammaproteobacteria; order Burkholderiales; family Burkholderiaceae_C; genus Acidovorax. The sequence continues at coordinate 226,152 of NZ_JAXHOB010000030.1, read as the reverse complement.
GACCACTGGCACCCGGTGCTCGCGCGCCAGGGCCAGGGCCTCGGTGAGGGCTCCGGCGATCTTCTCGGGGTCGGTCACGCGCAGCGAGCGGCAGCCCAGGCCCTGCACCACGGCCTGGTGGTCCACGCCGTAGCTGCGCAGGTCGCCCTCGCCCGGGGCCACGTTCTGGTTCTCGAAGGCCAACTGCACGCAGTAGTCCATGTCGAAGCCGCGCTGCGCCTGGCGGATCAGGCCCAGGTAGCTGTTGTTGACCAGCACCTGCACATAGGGCAGGTTGAACTGCGCGCCCACGGCCAGCTCTTCCATCAGGAACTGGAAGTCGTAGTCGCCAGAGAGGCCCACCACTGTGCGCGTCGGATCGGCCGCCACCACGCCCAGCGCGGCGGGAATGGTCCAGCCCAGCGGCCCGGCCTGGCCGCAGTTGATCCACTGGCGCGGGCCGTAGACCTTGAGGAACTGCGCGCCCGCGATCTGGCTCAGGCCGATGGTGCTCACGTAGATGGTGTCGCGCGGCAGCACGGCGTTCATCTCCTCGTACACGCGCATGGGCTTGATGGGGGTCTCGGTGAAATGCGACTTGCGGTGCATCAGCGCCTTGCGCTCGGCGCAGCGGCCGGCCCAGTCGCGGCGGTCGGGCAGGCCCCGGGCGTCCTTGCGCTCGCGCGCCACCTGCACCAGCAGTTGCAGCGCGGCGCGCGCATCGCTCACGATGCCGAAGTCGGGGTTGAAGACCCTGCCGATCTGCGTGGGCTCGATGTCGATGTGCACGAACGTGCGGCCCTTGCAGTACACCTCGGGCGAGCCGGTGTGCCGGTTGGCCCAGCGGTTGCCGATGCCCATCACGAAGTCGCTGGCCAGCAAGGTGGCATTGCCATAGCGGTGGCTGGTCTGCAGGCCGCACATGCCGGCCATCAGTGGGTGGTCGTCGGGCAGGCTGCCCCAGCCCATCAGTGTGGGGATCACGGGCACGCCGGTCAGCTCGGCAAACTCCACCAGCAGGTCCGAGGCATCGGCGTTGATGATGCCGCCGCCGGCCACGATGAGCGGGCGCTCGGCGGCTTCGAGCATGTCCAGCGCCTTCTCCACCTGCCGGCGGGTGGCGGCGGGCTTGTAGACCGGCAGCGGCTCGTAGGTGTCGATGTCGAACTCGATCTCGGCCATCTGCACGTCGAAGGGCAGGTCGATCAGCACCGGCCCGGGCCGGCCCGAGCGCATCAGGTGGAAGGCCTGCTGGAAGGCGCGCGGCACCAGGGCCGGCTCGCGCACCGTCACGCTCCACTTGGTCACCGGCTTGGAGATGGACTCGATATCCACCGCCTGGAAATCCTCCTTGTACAGCCGGGCACGCGGCGCCTGGCCGGTGATGCACAGGATGGGAATGCTGTCGGCGATGGCCGAGTACAGCCCTGTGATCATGTCGGTGCCCGCCGGCCCGCTGGTGCCCACGCACACGCCGATGTTGCCGGCCCGGGCCCTGGTATAGCCCTCGGCCATGTGCGAGGCGGCCTCCACGTGGCGGGCCAGGATGTGGGTGAGCGACTGGCGTTCGCGCACTGCGGCATAGAACGGGTTGATCGCTGCGCCGGGCACGCCGAACAGCTGCGTGATGCCCTCTTTCTCCATCACCAACACGGCGGCCATGGCGGCCTTCATTGTTGCCATCGGGGTCTCCTGTCAAGGGGTTTGAAAACTGATGGACTGGATGCTCCCCGGATTGGCCGAAGCCCGGAACCCGCATCCAGGGCATTAGCGTTATTCCCTTTTGGAATGCAATCGGCCGCCGGGCGCTGCCGATAATCGTTTCCATGGATCGCCTTCTCGGAGTCAAACTGTTCGTGCGCGTGGTCGACCTGGGCTCGTTCAGCAAGGCCGCAGCCGAGATGGGCGTGGGCCAGCCCTCGGCCACCAAGCTTGTGGCCCAGCTCGAAAAGCAGCTGGGCTCGCGCCTGCTGCACCGCAGCACGCGCGGCGTGTCGCCCACCGAGATCGGCCGCCTGTACTACGACAAGTGCAAGCTCATCACCCACCACGTCGAAGAGGCCGAGACCGTGGCCGCGCTGCTGCAGTCCCAGGTGCAGGGCGGGCTGCGCATCAGCACCTCGGTGGCCTTCGGGCGGCGCGTGCTGGTGCCGCTGGTCATGCGCTTCATGCGCGAGAACCCGCGCCTGCAGATCGAGCTGGTCTTCGAGGACCGCTACGTGAACCTGGTGGAGCAGGGCATCGACGTCGCCATCCGCATGGGGCGTCTGGCCGATTCGACACTGGGCGCGCGCTACCTGGGGCTCAACCCCTGGGTGCTGGTGGCGTCCGGCGACTACCTGGCGCAGCGCGGCACGCCCGCGGAGCCGGCCGACCTTGCGCGCCACGATGCGCTGGTCTACAGCACCGCGCAAGGCGATGCGCGCTGGCACCTGGGCAATGGCTCGGGCGCAGCGCTCACGGTGCCGGTGGCGGGGCCGCTGCGCTCCAACAACCTCTCGGCCCTGCTCGCAGCCGCGCGCGGGGGCATGGGCATCGCGGCGCTGCCGACCTATGTGGCGCATGGCTCGCTGGCAGGCGGTGCGGTCGTGTCGCTGCTGCCCGGCTGGACCCTGCCGCCGCAGGAGATCCATGCCGTCTACCCCTCGCCGCGCATGGTGCCGGCCAAGGTGGTGAGCTTCATCGAGTGGCTGCAGCGGCAGATGGGCGAACACTGGTGGGAAATGCAGGGCGGCGATCAATCGCCCTGAAGGGCCCTGGAAAAAGCGCTACGCTTGCAGTCCCTTCACCGATTTGCTGCGGGCCACCGCCGTTTTCCGACCATGCGCGAGACCATCCAGACCCTCGAACCCTCCATGATCCGCGAGGTCGCCAACGCCGGCCTGGGGCGCGACGATGTGCTGGCCTTCTGGTTCGGCGAGAGCGACGAGGTCACGCCCGAGGTGGTGCGCAACGCCGCCATCGCATCGCTGCAGCGCGGCGAGACCTTCTACAGCCACAACCTGGGCCTGCCCGCGCTGCGCGAGGCCGTGGCGGCCTACACCAGCGCCCTGCACCCGGCGGTGGATGTGGGCCGCATCGCCATCACCTCGGGCGGCGTCAGCGCGCTGATGCTGGCCGTGCAGACCCTGGTGGATGCGGGCGACGAGGTGGTGGTGGTCACGCCCGTGTGGCCCAACCTGGTGGCGCAGCCGGTGATTTTGGGCGCGCGTGTGCGCACCTTGCCACTCACGGCGGTGGACGGGCAGTGGACGCTCGACATCGAGGCCCTGTGCCGCGCCGTGACCGCAGACACCCGTCTGCTCATCGTCAACGCCCCCAACAACCCCACGGGCTGGACGCTCACGCGCGCCGAGCAGCAGCGCATACTGGACCATTGCCGCAGCACGGGCACCTGGATCCTGGCCGACGAGGTCTACGAGCGCCTGTACTACGAACCCACCGAGAACCGCTGTGCACCGAGCTTTCTGGACATTGCCAGCGCCGACGACCGCCTGGTGGTGGCGCACAGCTTTTCCAAGAGTTTTCTCATGACCGGCTGGCGCCTGGGCTGGCTGGTGCTGCCGCCCGCGCTGGTGGATGGCATCGCCAAGGTCATCGAGTTCAACACCTCGTGCGCCAGCGTGTTCACCCAACGCGCGGCCCTGGCGGCGCTGGAGCACAGCGAGGAGATCACGCCGCGCGTGGTGGCGCACCTGAAGGCCTGCCGCGACACGCTGGTGCCCTTGTTGGCCGACGTGCCCGGCGTTAAGGTGACGGCGGCGCGTGGCGGCATGTACGCCTTCTTCCAGATCGAAGGCTTCAACGATTCGCTCACGCTGGCCAAGCGCCTGGTGACCGAGGCCGGCCTGGGCCTGGCACCGGGCAATGCCTTTGGCGCCGAGGCGCAGGGCTGGCTGCGCTGGTGCTTTGCCTCCAAGGACCCGGCGCGCCTGGTCGAAGGCGTGCGGCGCCTGCGGGCCTGGCTGGAGGCCAACGCGCCGCGCTGAACCCTTTATTGCGCGTCGGCCTGTGCAGAGGGGTGCGCCTGCTGGAACGCCGGCAGCGCAGCGCAGCGCTCGTCGATGGCCACCAGCGTGGGGTAGGGCGACAGGTCCACCTCGAAGCGCCGCGCGTTGAAGATCTGCGGCACCAGGCAGCAGTCGGCCAGGGTGGGCGTGTTACCAAAGCAGAAGCCGCCGGTGTTGCCGGTGGCGGTGATCTCGGCCTCCAGCGCTTCGAAGCCCTGGGCGATCCAGTGCTTGATCCAGTCGCTCTTGGCCGCGTCGGCCACGCCCAGGGTGCCCGTCAGGTACTTGAGCACGCGCAGGTTGTTGATAGGGTGGATCTCGCAGGCGATCACCAGCGCCAGTTGCCGCACGTAGGCGCGGTCGGCCAGGGCGCTGGGCAGCAGCGGCGTGCCGGGGTACTTTTCTTCCAGGTACTCAAGAATGGCCAGTGACTGGCTCACGCGCATGCCATCCTCGCCGAACACGGGCACCAGGCCCTGCGGGTTGATGGCCTTGTATTCGGGTTTGAGGTGCTCGCCGCCATCGCGCACCAGGTGCACGGGGATCTGGGTGGCCGTGAGGCCCTTGAGATTGAGCGCGATGCGCACCCGGTAGGCGGCCGAGCTGCGGAAGTAGGTGTAGAGAATGCGGTCCATGGGGGAATGATAGTAGGCGCCAGCTCAGCCCAGTGCGAGATACACACGGCCACCCTCGATGCGCACCGGGTAGCTGCGCACCGCATTGGTCACGGGCTGGCAGGTGGGCGCGCCGCTGCGCACGTCGAACCGGCCCTGGTGCAGCGGGCACTCGATCTCGTGGCCTTCCAGAAACCCGTCGCACAGCCGGGCGTGGCCGTGGGTGCACAGGTTGTCGGTGGCGTAGACGGTGCCATCCACGCCGTAGAGCGCGATGTCGCGGCCTGCCACGGCCAGGCCGATCACGTCGTCCTGCGGCACATCGTCGAACGCGGCCGCATCGGTCCATTGCGGGGTGGTGGTGTCGTTCATGGCTTGGACTTTCTAGATCGGGTAGATGATCGAGTTGGGGATCATTTCGCTGTCGTAGACGACGAGCTTCTTCGCGAACTTGAGGCCATCGGGCGTGCGCACCACCTCGTCGATGTAGCGGCCCGCGTTGAACACCGTGGACATCTGCGACAGCTTGGTGCGCAGCACGGCGTAGTTGGCCTCGCAGTGGATGCGCTCGCCGTCGAGCTGGCGCACCACCGGCGCACCGATGATGTGGCGCTGGTAGTAGGGGTCGTGGAACAGGGTCTCCTTGATGCCGTAGACCCTGTCCCGCAGCATGCCCTTGCTCTCGAACGACAGCGTGGCCAGCGGAAACCCGCGCTCGTGGTTCTCGCGCGGCTGCAGGCGGTAGCTGCAGTCGTCGGTGAAGAAGCCGGGCCACAGGTCCCAGTCGCCTGAATCCACGGCGCTGGCGTAGTCGGCGTAAAGCTGGGTCAGGGCGTAGTAGGTGGCGAAGTCCATCTCAGCCACCTGCCTTGTCCTGGGGTGCGTCGTCGTCCTCCATGACCTCACGCCAGTATTGGTACATGCCGCGGATCAAGGTCTCGGTCACCATGTGGTCGGTGTTGCCCACCTCGCGCCCGCCCAGTTCGGCCAGCGCGCGGTGAAAAGGCTTTTGCGCAAAGCCCTGCTGCGAGAACTCGATCACCTCGCCATCGTCGGCCGAGACAAAGCCCGCCGGCCCGAACAGATTGGCCTGGCGCAGCCGGCGCTGCGTCATCTCCTCGGTATCGTCCGCGAAGCCGAAATGCGTCCACACGAAGTCGAAGGCGCCATGGCCTGCGGGCTGGATGTGGCGCGTGGAGACGCTGTTGACCTGCTGCTGCAGGATCACGCTCGGGAACAAGGTCATCATCACCGCGGTGGGCCCGCCCCACCAGGGCTCGGGCACGATGTCCAGAAAGCGCGGGTCTTCGAGCTGCATGCTTTCCTTGAAGCTCGACACCTGCGTGACTTGGCCGGCCTTGCCCGCCTGGCCGCGCGTGGACACCATGGCCGCATGGCGGTGGCGGGAGTCCATGGTGAGTTCGCTCTTGTTGTCCGCGCGCCAGAGCCCGAAGGTCACGAACCAGGTGTGCAGCAGCCCGGGGTGGTAGGGGTCCTTGATGTTCTCCTGCATCAGCTTCCAGTTGCCCGGGATGCGCTGGCGGTTGTAGCCCAGCAGGGTGAGTTGGCGGCCATCGAACAGCCGGTCGAAGTAGGCCAGGATCTCGGGGCCGAGAAAGTCCTCGAACGATTCCACACCATGGTCGAACGAGGCGAACACCACGCCGCCGCGCGTGGCGACCTTCAGCTTGTTGAGCCCGTGCTCTGCGGGATTGAAATCGGCCGGCATGCCGCCGTGGACCTTGCCGTCCTGCTTGACACCGCGGCGAAAAGGCACGCCCTGCAGCTCGCCCTTCAAGCTGTAGTTCCACTGGTGGTAGGGGCAGACCAGCTCCTTGCGGTTGCCCGAGCGCTCGCGGCAGAACTGCATGCCGCGGTGCGCGCAGACGTTCTCGATCACGTTGATGCCGCCCTCGGCATCGCGCACCATGACCACCGAGCGCTCGCCGATCACCGTGCGCTTGAAGTCGCCGGCGTTCGGGATCTCGGCTTCGAGGCCCACATAGCACCAGTGCTTCTGGTAGAAGAAGCGTTCGAGCTCCTTGCGGTGCAGCGCGTCGTCGGTGTAGACCTTGAAGGGCACGCGGCTCGTACCGGTGCCCTCCCAGTGCACCCCGGTGGGAAAGATGGTGGTGGGTTCGCTCATGCCGGTCTCCTCGTTCTTTTGCTGGTCCTGTGGATGGGAGCTCAGGACACCGTGACCAGAATCTCACCCAGGCCGGCGATGGTCCCGTGCATCACGTCGCCGGTCACCACGGCGTTCACGCCCTCGGGCGTGCCGGTCATGACCAGGTCTCCGGGCTCCAGCGTCTCGTACTGCGAGAGGGTGGTCAGGCACTCGGCGACCGACCAGATGAGCAGGGCGATGTCCGAATGCTGGCGCGGCTGCCCGTTGACGGTGAGCGAGATCGCGCCTGCGGCGGGGTGGCCGATGTCCTGGGCGCGGTGGATGGCGCCGAAGGGCGCCGAGCGGGCGAACGACTTGCCGAATTCCCAGGGCCGGCCCTTGTCGCGCGCCTCCAGCTGCAGGTCGCGCCGCGTCATGTCCAGGCCCACGGCATAGCCGTAGACATGCTCCAGCGCTTTGTCCACCGGAATGTTGGCGCCGCCCGTGCCGATGGCCAGCACCAGTTCGATCTCGTGGTGGAAATTGGCCGTGCGCGGCGGGTAGGGAATGGCCTGGGGGTGCGCGGCGTCCACGGCGGCGTTGGCGGGCTTCATGAAGAAGAACGGGGCCTCGCGGTCCGGGTCCTTGCCCATCTCGCGCGCATGGGCCGCGTAGTTGCGCCCCACGCAGAAGATGCGGTGGACGGGAAAGCGTTCTTCGCGGCCCGCGACGGTGAGGGTGGGCATGGCAGGGGCAGCAACGGCGTAGGGCATGGTGGGTCCTGAAAGGATGTGGCGATCAGAGGCGTTCTTCGCGCCACAGGCCCAGGGCCTTCTGCACAGGGCGGTCGGAGTAGGAAAAGAGAATGCTGTCGGCACGGGCGCGCAAGCGCAGCGTGTGCCAGGATGGCACGACGAACACATCGCGCTCCTCGAAGCCATGGGTCTGTCCGTTGATCTCGGCCTCGCCACCGCCTTCCAGGCAGACATGCACCGTGCCATCGGTGCAGCGGTAGGGGCGGGTTGAGAAGCCGGCGGGAAGGCGCTGGGCGAAAGTACCCATGGTGGGCATGGGCGAGCCGCCGGTGGCAGGGTTCACGAAGCGCTGCTTGAAGCCCAGGTGGGCATCGGGCATGCCGTGGGATATGGCGAGCAGCGCCGCACGCGTCTGCGCAAAGGGATAAATGAACAGGCGGGTCGGGTCGCCCGCGCGCTGCTCCTCGTCCATGGGCTGCATGTTGTTGCCGTAGCGTGCCAGCGCATCGCCTTCGGGGCGCTCCACGCCTTGCGAGCGCTCCCCGGCTTTTTCGGCAAAGCCTGCATCGAGAAATCGCACCAGCGGGATGTCCAACCCATCGAGCCAGACCACGGGCTCGCTGCCCAGGTTGCCATGCTCATGCCAGGTCCAGGCGGGCGTGATGATGAAGTCGCCACGGCGCATGGTCACCCGCTCGCCATTGACGGCGGTGTAGGCGCCTTCGCCGTCCAGCACCAGGCGCAGGGCCGACTGGGTGTGGCGGTGCGCGGGGGCCACTTCGCCGGGCAGTATCAGCTGCAGACCCGCATACAGCGACTGCGTGATGCACGACTGCCCGCGCAGGCCGGGGTTTTCCAGGATGAGAACGCGCCGCTCGGCTTCGGCTGCGCTGATCAGCGTGCCCGCTTCCATCACCTGGGCGCGCACGTCTGCGTACGACCACCGGTGGGGAACGGCGGGGGAGCGGGGCTCGGGCGGCACCAGGGCACCGAGCACTTCCCACAGCGGCGTCATGCTGTCGGCGCCGATGCGGTCGTAGTACGCCTTGCGCGCGGCCAGGGTCTCGGCGGAGTGGGTGGCGAGGTGGTTCATTTCGGGGCTCTCGGTGTGCAGTCAGGTGCCGCTGGCGTAGAAGGCGTCCGCATGGACTTGGCCGGGCAACACGCCCAAGCCGCGCACCAGCAGCGAGGTGGCTTCCACCATGGGTGGTGCGCCGCACAGGTAGGCGCGAAAGCCGGCCAGGTCCTGCCAGTCCTGGGCGATGGCGTGCGTGACGAGCCCGGCGCGGCAGCCCGGCGCCCGCCCGCAGGCCAGCACCGTGTGCACCGTGAGCGCGGGGTGCCGGCGCTGCAGATCCGCCAGCCATGCCTGCCCGTAGAGGTCGCGCTCGGAGCGCACGCCGAAGTACAGGTGCACCGGGTTGTGCATGCCGGCCGCGAGCGCGCCACGCAAGATGGACAGGATGGGCGCCAGGCCCGTGCCACCCGCCACGCAGAGCATGGGGCCGGTGTGCTGGCGCCGCAGGTAGGCCGAGCCCAGGGGGCCGCTCACGCGCACCGCGTCGCCCACCTTCATGTCCCGGGCAATGTAGGCGGTGACGCGCCCCTCGGGCACCAGCCGCACGTGGAACTCCAGTTCGCCATCCCCGGCCAGACCCGCCATCGAGTAGGGGCGCACATGCGCGTGTGTGAACTGCAGCTGCGCATACTGGCCCGGCGAGAAGTCAAGCGGCTTGGCAGGCTGCAGGCGCAGGCGCTTGATGTCGTGGGCCGCATCCTCGATGGCGACGACCGTGGCCTTGATCGTTCGCGCGGTGTGCACGACCACCTCGTCGGGCTCGGCAATCTCCACCGTGCAGGGCTCGGTCACGAAGGTCTGGCAGGCCAGTACGTAGCCGTCTTCCGCGCCCAGCGGCCGCTGCGCTTCACGGCCCGATTCGAGCACCCCGCCCGCCACCACCTTGCAGCGGCAGGTGCCGCAGCGCCCGGCCATGCAGCTGTACGACACGGGCACGTCGTTGGCGCGCAGGGCATCGAGCAGGTTCACGCCGGCAGCGACGTGCAGGGTGCGCCGCAGCGGGCGGACGTGGATTTCCATCGTGCGTTGTCTCTTCTTCGTTCGGGATCGCGGTGCTCCCGGTGGGAGCCATGGCCGCGATGATCCGGGCCACCCAAAAATCAGTCAACGCGATGGTGTGAATGTTGAATATCATTGAAGTCAATATTCATCGGGGCAGGCCATGGAGCTCAAGGACATCGATCTCAATTTGCTGGTGGTCTTCAACCAGTTGCTGGCCGAGCGCAAGGTCTCCAAGGTGGCCGAGAACCTGGGCCTGGGCCAGCCGGCCGTGAGCAATGCTCTGGCGCGCCTGCGCCGGCAGTTCGACGACCCCCTGTTCCTGCGCACGGCCAATGGCATGCAGCCCACGCCGTTTGCCGAGCAACTGGCCGAGTCGGTGGGCTATGCGCTGGGCATGATCCATGGCGCGGTCAACGCGCGCAACGCCTTCGATCCCGCCAGCAGCCAACGCAGCTTCACGGTGGGCATGACCGACATCGGGGAGATCTACTTCCTGCCCCGGCTCATGCAGCGCATCGGCGAGCTGGCGCCGGGCGTGGCGATCAGCACGGTGCGCAACACTGCGGTCAACCTCAAGGACGCGATGGAGGCTGGCCAGGTGGACCTGGCCATCGGGCTCTTGCCGCAGCTCAAGGCCGGGTTCTTCCAGCGCAGGCTGTTCGAGCAGGACTATGTCTGCCTGATGCGCCGGGGCCATCGGCTGGACCAGCGCAGGCTGCGCCTGGCGGAATTCTTTGCGGCGGAGCATGTGGCCATCGTCTCGGCGGGAACGGGCCACGGCCAGGTCGATGAGATCCTGGACAAGCATTCGCCCCAGAGGCGCGTGAAGCTCAAGGTGCCGCACTTCGTGGCCATCGGCCACATCCTGCAGTCCACGGACCTCATCGCCACCGTGCCGGAGCGGCTGGCCGAGCGCATGGCCGATCCGTTCGGCCTCACGCACCTGCCCCACCCAGTCAGGCTGCCGCGCATCGCCATCAATCTCTTTTGGCACGCCAAGTACCACAAGGACCCGGCCAACCAGTGGCTGCGCACGCTGGTGTTCGACCTGCACTCGGACTATGCAGGGCAGGCAAGGCCGGCGGTTTGACGGGTCATGGACCCATGGTGTGGTGTCGCCCAGGCTGGTGCGCGGCAGCAGCCCGGCCGTCAAGGCAGCAGGCGGCCCGGCCGCACCTGCGCGCGCGGAGATGGCGCAGGGTTCAGGTGGGAGAGGGAGGCGGCAGCCAGCCGCCGGGGCTCAGAGGCTGAGAGTTCTTTGACCGTGCCCGAAAGGCGCGTCACAACGCTCTGGGTCCAGGCGCAAAGCGCAGCCATGGCTCGAGCTATGGCGAGCTTTGCAACGACGAGCCAGGGTGTTTTGGCGTGCAAGGCGGGCATGGACGAAAAAACTCTCAGCCTCTCAGGGCTGGTCGGGGTTGAAGTGCTTGCGCAGCCCCTGCCAGCAGCGGTAGTAGTCGTCCTGCAGCTGCGCCGACTGCAGCGCCTGCGCGGTGGGGCGCTGCACGCAGCGCGTCTCGAACATGAAGGCCATGGTGTCCTTGATGGCGTGCGGTGCCGACAGGTCGGCGTGGCTGGCCTTCTCGAAGGTCTCCGCGTCGGGGCCGTGGCCGGTCATGCTGTTGTGCAGGCTGGCGCCTCCGGGCACGAAGCCTTCGGCCTTGGCGTCGTAGACGCCATGCACCAGGCCCATGAACTCGCTGGCGATGTTGCGGTGGAACCAGGGCGGACGGAAGGTGTCCTGCATCACCAGGGTGCGCGGCGGGAACACCACGAAGTCGATGTTGCTCACGCCCGGCGTGTCAGAGGCGCTGTGCAGCACCAGGAAGATCGACGGGTCCGGGTGGTCGTAGCTGATCGAGCCGATGGCGTTGAAGCGCCTGAGGTCGTACTTGTAGGGCGCGTAGTTGCCATGCCAGGCCACCACGTCGATGGGCGAGTGCTCCATCTGCGCCGACCACAGGTGGCCCATGAACTTGGCCACCAGCTCGTGCGGCGCGTCGATGTCCTCGTAGGCTGCATGCGGCGTGAGGAAGTCGCGCGGGTTGGCCAGGCCGTTGGAGCCGATGGGTCCCAGGTCCGGCAGGCGGAAGTTGGCGCCGTAGTTCTCGCAGATGTAGCCGCGCGCTTCGCCGTCCGGCAGTTCCACGCGAAAGCGCACGCCGCGCGGTATCACCACGATCTCCTGCGGCTCGGCGTCGATCACGCCCAGCTCCGTCACGAAGCGCTGGCGGCCTAGCTGCGGCACGATGAGCATCTCGCCGTCGGCGTTGTAGAACACCCGCCGCTCCATCGACCGGTTGGCCGCGTACAGGTGCATGGCCGCACCGTTCTGGGCGTGTGGGTCGCCATTGCCGGCCATGGTGACGATGCCCTGCACGAAGTCGGTGGGCTCGGTGGGCATGGGCTGCGGGCTCCAGCGCAGCTGGTTGGGGGGCGTGGGCACGGCGTCGAAGGCGCTCACGATGCGCCCATCCTCGATGCGCTCGAACGGCGTGTGCATGGCCGATGGGCGGATGCGGTACAGCCAGGAGCGGCGGTTGTCCGCGCGCAGCGCCGTGAAGGCGGTGCCGCTCAGTTGCTCGGCATACAGGCCGTAGGGGCAGCGCTGTGGCGAGTTGCGGCCCACGGGCAGCGCGCCCGCAAGCGCCTCGGTGGCGAATTCATTTCCAAAGCCGGACTGGTAGGGGGTGCTCATGGTGTGTGGCGTACAAGGTGGGGCAGGGTGGGGCTGCGCCGTCCCCGATGGAGGCGCCTTCCCGGCCATTGTGGAGCGGGTTGCGCGCAGGTTTCCTGCGTGCCCGGCATACCGGTCCCGGCAGCCGGGTCAATGCCCGGCCGTGCACGCGGGCGAACAGGCGCACCAGGCCCGGCAGCGTGTCGATGTGGATGTTGCCTATGGGCTTGGATGGGGCGTGCGCGTCTGCCCAGGCATCGGGCGCCACACCATCCACCATTTCTGCACGACGGATGAGCGCCGCCGAACAGTGGGCGAAGCCCGTCAGCCCTTTGCCATGCGTTCCAGCATCAGGTCCAGGTTCTGCACGGCCGCGCCCGAGGCGCCCTTGCCCAGGTTGTCGAACACGGCGGCGAGCAGCACCTGCCCGTGCTGTGCGTTGGCAAACACGGACAGGCGCAGCTGGTTGCTGCCGTTCAGCGCCTCGGGGTCCAGGTGCTCGGTGGATTCGGCCTCGGCCAGCCCCGCCACCTCCACATGGCGCTGGCCGGCATAGTGCTGCGCCAGGGCCTGGTGGATCTTCTCGGCGCTGGTGCCTGCGGGCAGGCTGCGCAGCTGCAGGGGGATGGTCAGCACGATGCCCTGGCGGAAGGCGCCATAGGCCGGCAGGAAAATGGGCCGCGCCGACAGGCCCGCATACCGTTCGATTTCTGGCGTGTGCTTGTGCGCCAGGCGCAGGCCGTAGACCTGGAAGGCGGGCGCCTTGGCGCCCGGTGCCTCGTGCTCCTGCACGCGCGAGCGCCCACCGCCGGAGTAGCCCGACACGGCGTGTATCGCCAAGGGGTGGTCCGCCGGTACCAGGCCGGCCTGAACCAGCGGGCGCAGCAGGGCGATGGCGCCCGTGGGGTAGCAGCCCGGGTTGGTCACGCGCCGGGCATCGGCAATGCGCTCGGCTTGGCCGCCATCCATCTCGGGAAAACCATAGACCCAGCCGGCATCGGTGCGGTGGGCGGAGCTCGCGTCGATCACGCGCACGGCCGGGTTGGTGATGGAGGCCGCAGCCTCGCGCGCTGGTCCGTCGGGCAGGCACAGCACGGCGATGTCGCAGGCATTGATGGCCTCGGCGCGCCGTGCAGGGTGCTTGCGGTCCTGCTCGGGCAGGGTCAGCAGGGTGAGGTCGGTGCGGCCATGCAGTCGCTCGTGGATCTGCAGGCCGGTCGTGCCCTGGTCGCCATCGATGAAGACAAGCGGTGTGTTGCGGCTCATGCGGGTTGCTCCTGGTGGTGTGCCAAATGGGGGATGCGCAATCTTCGGCGGCTGCATAGAATTTGAAAAGTTGAATTTCACAACCACCAGCATCAGGATTTCTGAACGACATGCGTGAACTGAACCTGGACCGATTGCGCACCCTCGTCACCATCGCCGACCTGGGATCGTTTGCCGAAGCCGCGCGCGTGCTGCACCTGGCGGCCCCCACGGTGAGCCTGCACATGGCCGACCTGGAGGCGCAGGTGGGCGCGCCGCTGCTGCTGCGCAAGCGCGGTGAAGTGCGTGCCACCGGCGTGGGCGAGGCCCTGGTCGAGCGTGCTCGGCGCCTGCTGGCCGATGCCGATGAAACCCTGGCCATGGTGCAGCGCCAGGTGCAGGGCCTGGCCGGCCGCGTGCGGCTGGGAGCCTCCACCGGAGCCATCGCCCACCTGCTGCCGCAGGCGCTGGAAGTGCTGGGCCAGCAGCACCCGGACATCGACGTGCAGGTGGCGGTGCTCACCTCGCACGACACCATGGCCCGGCTGGCCGGCGGCACGCTCGATGTGGGCCTGGTGGCGCTGCCCCAGTCGACCACGGTGCAGGGGGTGCTGGTGGAGCCCTGGCGGCGTGACCCGGTCATGGCCTTCGTGCCGGCGAAATGGCCGGCGCCCACGCGCGCCACGCCACACTGGCTGGCGGGCCAGCCGCTGATCCTCAACGACGAGGGCACCAGCCTGTCGCGCCTGACCGGCGAGTGGTTTGCGCTGGCCGGCGAGCAGCCCACGGCGCGCATAGAGCTCAACTACAACGATGCCATCAAGAGCCTGGTGGCTGCCGGCTATGGCGCCACGCTGCTGCCGCACGAGGCTGCGGTGGCTACGCCGCCCGACCCGCGCATCCGCATGCTGGCCCTGCGCCCGGCGCTGTGGCGGCCCCTGGGCCTGGCCTGCCGCGCCGGCGCGCTCGAGAAGGCCACGCAGCATGTGCTGGACGTGCTCCGGCAGCAGCGCCAAGTGTGATCGAAAGAGGCGGGGAAGTGAAATGAAAAAAGCCCAGGCGGTGCATCTGCATCGCCTGGGCTTCCGATCCGAAACCTGGAAAGACTGCTCCAGGAAGGGCCGATCAGGCCGTCGCGTCCTTGAGCTTCTTGAGCGCGCGGGTCTTGATCTTCACAGCCGCGGGCTTGGCCGGGAACCAGCGCTCGGCGCCGGTGAAGGGGTCCTTGCCAAAGCGCTTCTTCTTGGCGGGCACTTGCTGCAGGCCGATCTTCAGCACGCCAGGCAGCGTGAACTCGCCGGAACCCTTCTTGTGCACGGAGCCCAGGATGGCGGCTTCGAGCGCTGCCAGCACGGCCTTGGTGGCCTTGGGTTCCACGCCCGATTGCTCGGCCAGGTGGGCCACCAGGGTCGTCTTGTTGAAGGCGGTCTTGATCGGCTTGAGCGCTGCAGGCGTTGCTGCGGCGGCGGGTGCGGCCTTCTTCGCTGCAGGGGCTGCGGCCTTCTTGGCAGCAGGCGCTGCCTTCTTGGCGACAGGTGCTGCGACCTTCTTGGCCACGGGTGCTGCAGCCTTCTTCGCTGCGGGGGCTGCCTTTGCGACAGCGGTGGTTTTCTTTGCAGTTGCCATGATGATGATTCTTTGTTTTCGATAGTTGCAATGGGCCCCCCCGCTGGAGCAAGGAGGTGCGCGATTTTAGAAGCACTGCGCGCACGAATGCTATAGGACAAGACCGCAGAACCTCAGCGGCCTTTGCGTGGCGTGATTTTTACAACGCTTGCGCGGGCGTTTTGCGCGCCATCACGCCACCAGGAACTCCGAGGGAGGGCGCCCCAGGCGCTTCCTGAACATGGTGGAAAAAGCGCCGGGGCTCTCGTAGCCGAGGTCCAGCGCCACAGTGGTCACGGCGTCACCGCGCGACAGGCGCGACAGCGCGGCGAGCAGGCAGGCCTGCTGGCGCCACGCGCCGAACGACATGCCGGTCTGCAGCCGAAAGAAGCGGGTGAAGTTGCGCTCGCTCTTGTGCAACTGCCGTGCCCAGTCGGCGGGAGATGCATGCACATGCGGCTGGTGCAGAAAGCCGGCGCACAGTGCTGCCAGCGCCGCATCGTGCGGCATGGGCGCGAAGAAGGGCAGGGTCGGCGCACGCTGCAGCTCGTGCAGAACCAGTTGCACCAGGGCCCCATCGCGCCCGCGCTGCGCGTAGTCGGCCGGCAGCCCGGCCGATTCCAGCAGCAGCTGGCGCAGCAGCGGCGAGACCTGCAGCACCTCGCATTGCTGCGCATGCCGCGGAGCGGCGCGCGGCTCGATGTAGAGGCTGCACGTGCTCACGCCCACCATGCGCACGCGGTGCGGCTTGCCGGCCGGTATCCACACGCCGCTGCTGGTCGGCACGACCCAGGCGCCATCGTCCGTGCCGACTTCCATGATGCCTGTGGCGCCGTACAGGAACTGCGCGCGCCGGTGGCTGTGCGTGTCGAGCAGGGTGCCAGCGGGGTAGTCGGTGGCGATGGCCAGGACCGGGCGGTCCACGGCGTCGACGGTGTGCAGGGGCGTGTTGCGCATGCTCCGGGTGCTTTGGCTGAAATGCAAACATTATTGGCCTGCCGACGAAAGCCGGCCAGGCCACTGCGGCCTAAGCTCGCCTCCTGTCTTGCAGCAATGGGATGTGCGCATGGAGTTCTACCTTGTCCTTGCCGTGTTCGGCACACTGGCCGGCGTCACCACCGTGCTCTTCGGCTTCGGTGGTGGGTTCGTCGTCGTGCCCGTGCTGTACCGCACGCTGGTGCACCTGCACGGGGCGGACAGCGCCGCCGGCCAGTCGGCCATGCAGGTGGCGGTGGCCACCTCCACCTGCGTGATGATCGTCGGCGCGGGCCTGGCCACGCGGCGCCACCACCGGGCGGGCAATGTGGATTGGGCGCAGGTGCGGCCGCTGCTGGCCTGCATCGCCGTGGGCTCGGTGGCAGGGGCCGCCGCTGCCACCCTGATCCGCAGCGACTGGGTGCGCTGGGCCTTCGTGGCCTACCTGGCGCTCACCATCCTCGACGGGCTGCTGCGCCCGGGCTTCATCCGGCCGCGCGTGGCAGATGGTGCAGGAGCTTCCAAGCCGCAGCCTTCCGGTCCGCTCACGGCCTTGCTCGGGCTGGCCATCGGTGCGGTGGCCGCCTTCCTGGGGGTGGGCGGCAGCGTGATGACGGTGCCGCTCATGCGCCGGCGTGGCGCGCCCATGGTGCAGGCCACGGCCGCGGCCAACCCGCTGTCGCTGCCGGTGGCACTGGCCGGCACCGCGACCTATGTGCTGCTGGCCTGGGGGCAGGCGGCGCCGCTCGGTGCGTGGCACGCGGGCTTTGTGGACCTGCGGGCCTTCGCGGTGCTGGTCGCCGGCTCGTGGCTGGGCATCCGGCTCGGTGGGCGCTTCGTGGGACGCCTGCCCGACGGGCTGCACGCCAAGGTCTATCTGGCACTGCTCGCGCTGGTGCTGCTGGCCATGCTCATGCGCTGACGATCACGTCCGCACGCGGCGGTGTCGCGTGCAGGGCGTGCACCTCGTCTTCGCGCTGGGCCAGCACCGCACCCTGGTTGATGTAGCCCTTGTCGGTGATCTCGCCGACGTCGGCATCGGGCGGCGTGCGCAGCACCAATGCCCGCGTGGGGCATTGCGACGAGCCCGCGCCCGCATCGCGCCGGGCCTGCATCACGGCGCGCAGCGCCTGCGTGAGCCTTGGGCCATCGGCCGCGCCGGCGGCCGACGGAAAGACCAGCATGCCCACTTCGTCGCGGTCGTGCCCGGTGAGCACGATGTCCTGCACCAGCGGCGCGAGCTGCGAGACCAGCTCCACCCGCAGCGTGCCCACCGAGACCCAGCTGCCGGTGGAGAGCTTGAAGTCCTCGGCCACGCGCCCGTTGAAGACCACGCCGCGCTCGGGCCGTTCGGCGTCGGCCAGGGTGCCCGCATCGCCGATGCGGTAGAAACCGTCTTCGTCGAAGGCTGCCGCCGTCTCGTGCGGCGCGTTGCGGTAGCCCGGGAACACCGACACGCCCTTGACCCGCATCTCCAGCTTGCCGCCGTTGGGCACCAGCTTGAGCGTGAGCCCGGGCAGCGGTGCACCGATGCAGCCCGCGCCCTGCAGGCGCCAGTGCGCCGTGGTGATGGCCGGGGACGTCTCGGTCGCACCCCAGGAGGTGGTGAGCCACAGCGGCTGCGCGGGCCGGGCGCGCGCGGCCACGGCTTCGAGCCGTTGCCAGGTGGAGGGGGCGAGCGCCGCTGCCGCATAGAAGGCCAGGCGCAGGCGCGAGAGCACCTCGGCGGCCAGGGCCGGGTCGGCCTCCAGCGCGGGCAGCAGCATGTCGAAGCCGCGCGGCACGTTGAAGAGCAAGGTGGGCCGCACCTCGCGCAGGTTGCGCACGGTCTTCTCGATCAGGCCGGGCGCGGGCCGGCCCTCGTCGATGTAGAGCGCGCCGCCGTGGCATAGCACCATGTTCAGGTTGTGGTTGCCGCCGAAGGTGTGGCTCCAGGGCAGCCAGTCCACCAGCACCGGCTTTTCGTGGCCGAGAAAGCGCCAGGTCTGCGCCACCATCTGCTGGTTGGCGCAGAGCATGCGGTGCGTATTGATCACCACCTTGGGCCGGCCGGTGGAGCCCGAGGTCAGCAGGTACTTGGCGTGGTCGTCGGGCGCGATGGCCTCGAAGGCCTGCGCCACGGCCGGTGTTTCCCGGGCTGCGAGCAACTGCGCAAAAGCCAGGGCGCCGGGGCATTCCTGCGCATGGCGGCTGAAGACCCGCACCGCGTTGCCGGCGTAGCCCGCCAGGGCCGGCGCATAGGCGTGGGCATCCGAGGCATAGACCAGGCACGGCTGCAGCGCCGCCAGCATGCTGTGCAGCCGCCCCGGGTCGCGCGAGCGCGCGTAGGCGCTCGACAGCGAGCACGCCGTGCGGCCGATGTGCATGGCGGCCAGCATCAGCACGGCATGGTCCACGGCGTTGTCCGAGAGGATGGCGATGGGCCGCCCCGCAGGCAGGGCCATGTCCAGCAGCGACTGGGCCACCGCACCCACGGCCTGGCGCAGCTGGGCATAGGTCAGGCGGCGCCAGTCCTCGCCGCTGTCGTCGCGCTCGGCCAGCGCCAGGGCATCGGGCGTCTCGCGTGCCCAGTGCTCCAGCCACTCGCCCACGCAGCGGGCATAGGGCCCCAGCGGCTCGGGCGATTGCAGGGTGAAGGCGCCGTCGGCCAGGTGCGTGAGCACGGTGCGGGGTGGTGCCAGTTCGGCGGGGTCATCGACGAAATCGGGGTGCATCGTGTTGTCTCTGGTGTGGTTCTTGTGTTCAGTCCAGGTGGCCGGAGGATTGCTTGGCCCGCAGCAGGTCCAGCAGCAGGGCATCGCGCGTGCGCGCCAGGTCCTCGGTGCTGCGCTCGCCCAGCTCCGCGGCCACGCCCTGTACCACCTGCTGCTTCAAGGCCTCGGTCATCGCGGGCGCACCCAGGTCCTGCCACCAGCTTTCGATGGGTCCGCCCAGGTGGGCCAGGACATAGGCCACGCCGCCTGCGCCGCCCGACAGGTGCAGGTTCATGAACGGCCCCATCAGCGCCCAGCGCAGGCCGGGTCCCTGGGCGATGGCGGTGTCGATGTCGGCGACCGTGGCCACGCCCTCGTTCACCAGGTGGAAGGCCTCGCGCCACAGCGCGGCCTGCAACCGGTTGGCGATGTGGCCCTTGATCTCACGGCGCACGTGGATGGGGCGCTTGCCGATGGCGGTGTAGAAGGCCATCGCGCGCTCGATGGCCTCGGGCACGGTCTTTTCCCCACCGCCCACCTCCACCAGCGGGATCATGTGCGGCGGGTTGAACGGGTGGCCCAGCACCACGAGCCCGGGCCGCGCGCACAACGCCTGCATGGCCGTGACCGACAGGCCTGAGGAGCTCGACGCCAGGATGGCATGCGCTGGCGCGGCGGCGTCGATCTGGCGGAACAGCTCGGCCTTGAAGTCGGCGCGCTCGGGCCCGCTCTCCTGCACGAAGTCGGCTGTGGCCACCGCATCCTCCAGCCGGGCGTGGAAGGCCAGGCGTGCCAGGCTGGTGCCCGGCGCCAGCCCCTGGCGCTCCAGCGTGGGCCAGTGCGCGGCCACGGCCTCGCGCAGGCGCTCTTCGGCACCGGGCGAGGGGTCGGTGGCGTCCACGTCCAGCCCGCGCGCCAGAAAGTAGGCGGCCCAGCTGGCGCCGATGACGCCGGTGGCCACCACGGCGACGCGCTTCACGGTCGAATCCATGCGCGGGGCTCCTTTCAGGATTCAGCCGTGAAGCCGATCTTTTTCACCAGCGGGCCCCAGCGCTCGAACTCGGCCTGCTGGGAGGCCGCCATTTCTGCTGCGGTGGAGCCCTGTGCAATCAGCCCGACCACGGCCAGGCTGTCGACGACGGCCTTCTCCTTGATCGCCGCGTTGATCGCGGCATTGGCGGCGGCCACCACGGCGGCCGGCGTCCTGGCCGGCGCGTAGAAACCGAACCATTCCTCGGTGGTCAGTTCGGGAAAGCCCTGTTCGGCAAAGGTCGCGACTTCGGGCGAGAACGGCGAGCGTGCCTTGCCCGAGGTGGCGATCAGCCGCAGCTTGCCTGCCTTGTGGTTGGGGATGAAGTCACCGCTCGGCGTCACCATCGAGGCGATCTGCCCGCCCACCACGTCCGTGACGCCGGGGATGGAGCCGCGGTAGGGCACGTGCTTCAAGTCCACGCCGTTGTTCAGGCCCAGCAGTGCGCCGATGAAGTGCGGCGTGGAGCCTGCGGCGGGCGAGCCGTAGTTGGCCTGGCCGGGGTTGGCCTTGGCCCAGGCGAGGAAGTCCTTCACGTTCTTCACCGAGGCCGGCACCAGCGGCCCCACGGCCAGGCCATGGTGCATGATGGCGGCGATGGACACCGGCACGAAGTCCTTGACCGGGTCGTAGCTGAGCTTGCTGTAGATGTGCGGGTAGATCGAGGTGCACGAGAACGGCGACAGCGTGAGCACGCTGCCGTCGGCAGCGGCACCCTTGAGCGACTCCAGCGCGATGCGCCCGCCGGCGCCGGGCTTGTTTTCCACCACGGCCGAGTTGCGCGTGTAGGCCGACCCCGCGAGCTTCTCGCCCACGCGGCGGGCCACGCTGTCGCCCGAACTGCCGGCCGGAAAGCCGTAGAAGATCTTGACCTGCTCGATGGTCTGCGCCAGCGCCGCCAGGGGCGACAGTGTGCCCAGCGCGGCTGCGGCGCCCATGTGGCCCAGGAACTGGCGGCGGGTGTTCGTCGTCGTCATCATGTTGCTCATCTCTGTCTCCTCGATGGGGTGGGAAAGTCGGGTTATGGTGGAGCGGGAATCGTTGCGGTCAAGCTGGGGCAAACGCGGGGCGCGGGCCGCCCACGCGCGGCAGGCCCATCAGCGCGCGCGCTTCGGCCGGCGTGGCGGGCTCCATGTCCAGCTCGCGGATGATGCGCACGATGCGTTCGGTGAGCTGCAGGTTGGTGGCCAACTCGCCGTGGCGAAAGTACAGGTTGTCCTCCAGCCCCACGCGCGCATGCCCGCCCAGCAGCAGGGCAGCGATGTTGGCTTCGAGCTGCGAGGGACCGATGCCGCTCACGCAGAACAAACTGTTCCTGGGCAGCGTGTCCACCATCATCTGCAGAAAGCGCGGCGAGTAGGGCATGGCGTTCTGGAAGGCGCGGTGCACGTTCATCACCAGGTTGATGAAGTGCGGACCTTCGTCGTGCCCCTCCTCGATCAGCGTCGTGGTGTCCTGCAGGATGTGCGTGGGGCTGAACACCTCCCACTCGGGCTTGATGCCGCGCGCCTTCATGCCGGCGGCCAGTTCACGGCCCCGGCTCAGTGGCGTGTCCATCAGGATTTCGCGGCCATCGAAGCTCAGGTTCAGCGTGGTCGCGTCCAGCGTGCACATCTCGGCACCCGCGTCCATGCCCTTGATGCGCTCCTCCCACGCAATCTCCCAGCGGCCGCCGGGCAGGGGCTTGACCATGTCGCCATGCACGCCGCCACCCGTGGAGTTGTTGAGCACGATGTCGCAGCCCTTGGCGCGGATGCGGCTGTTGATGTCGCGGTACACCTCGGGGTTGCAGGTGGCGCCGTCGTCGGGTCGGCGCGCGTGGATGGCGACCACGCTGGCGCCGGCGTTCCAGCAGCGCTCCACGTCGTCGGCGATCTCGGCCGGCTGGGTGGGCAGGTGGGGGTTCTGCGACTTGTGGGCCATGCCGCCCGTGGGGGCAATGGTGACTATGACTTTGCGCTTGCTCATCGGGGTCCTGGTGGAGAATTGCGGGGTGCTCCGCATTGTTTTTCTGGGCACCTTTCCACTCAGTCATCGCGATGACATTTGAGGGCAGGGTATACGCGGGGCCAGCGTCTTCTTCCGGGAGAACCCCACTTTGTCACCCCCTGCGACACGGCCTTCCACCACCAGCCTGCTGGCCGCGTCGGCCTGGTTCCCGCTGCTCGATGCGCCCGCGCAGCAGCGCGTGCTCGACGACGTGCGCGAGGTGGAGGTGCCCGCAGGCGGCGCACTGTGCCGCCGCGGCGATGTGCCCCTGCACTGGTACGGCGCCATCGAGGGGCTGCTCAAGTGGTCCGTTACCTCGCCCGATGGCCGCGCCGTGACGCTGGGCGGCCTGTCGGCCGGCAGCTGGTTCGGCGAGGGCACGCTGCTGCGCGCCCTGCCGCGCACGGCCGACATCATCGCCCTGCGGCCCAGCCGGGTGGCGGTGTTGCCGGTGGAGACCTTTGCGTGGCTGCACGCCACAGAGCGCAGCTTCGACCACTTCCTGCTGCGCCAGATCAACGAGCGCATGCACTGGTTCCTGGGCACCTTCACGGCCCACCACTTGCTCGACACCGACAGCCAGGTGGCCCGCGCGCTGGCAGGCCTGTTCCACCCGTTCCTCTACCCCGGCATGGACCGGCACCTGCAGATCTCGCAGGAGGAGATCGCCAACCTCACGGGCGTCTCGCGCCAGCGCTGCAATGCAGCGCTCAAGCGCCTGCAGGAGTCGGGCATTTTGCAGATCGAGTACGGCGGCATCACCGTGCTCGACCTGCCGGGACTCAGGCGCTACGTGGAATAGCTGCTCGTCTGCGCGATGAAGTCCGTGGCTGCGGCGATCACGGCGTCGGGTCGGTCGCGGTGCGGCGAGTGTCCGCAGGCGGGCAATTCGAGCAGCTCTGTGCCCGGCACCCGGCGCGCGATGCCGCGGATCTGCGTGAGCGTCCCGTACTCGTCATCCACGCCCTGGATGGCCAGGACCGGTGCCCGAATCGCGCCGATCTCCGCTTCGATGTTCCACCGCCGAAAGGGCGGGTGCAGCCAGATGCGGTTCCAGCCCCAGAAGGCCGAGTCGGCATCGTCGTGGTAGCGGCTGAGCCTGGCAGGCAGGTCGGTGCTGCGGTAGGCATCCCGGGCGATCTCGATGTTGGCGATGGTCACATCCTCGACGAAGATGTGCGGCGCCATCAGCACCAGGCCGCGCACGGCTGCGGGAAAGCGCGCCGCGTAGAGCAGCGCGATCGAGCCACCGTCGCTGTGGCCAAGCAGCCAGGGCGCCTCGGTCAGTCCCAAGGCCTCGAAGAAGGCAGGCAGCACCTCGTGCGCCTGGCGGTGCATGAAGTCCACGTCCCAGGTCTCGTCGGCTTCGCGCGGGGTCGAGCGGCCGTAGGCCGGGCGCGAGAACACCAGGCCGCGCACGCCCGCCGCGTTGCACAGGCGCTCGGGAAAGTCCTTCCACATCGCCACCGAGCCCAGGCCTTCGTGCAGGAACACGATCAGCGGTGCGCCGCTGCGCTCGGGCGCGATCCACTGGTGCTCGATTTGCACCGTGCGACCACGCCAGGTGATGGTGGCAAAGGCTGTGGTGGCTTGCGTCACGCGCGGGCCTCCTTCTCGCGCAGGCGAAATCGCTGGATCTTGCCAGTGGCGGTCTTGGGCAACTCGTCGATGAACTCGATGAAGCGCGGGTACTTGTAGGCCGCCAGGCGCTCCTTCACGAAGGCCTGCAGCGCCTGGGCGTCGGCCTGCTGGCCCGGCTTGAGCACCACGTAGGCCTTGGTCTTGGTCAGGCCTTCGCCGTCCTGCACGCCGATCACGGCCGATTCGAGCACGGCGGGGTGCTGCATCAGCGTGGCCTCCACCTCGAAGGGCGAGACATAGATGCCGCTGACCTTGAGCATGTCGTCGCTGCGGCCGGCATAGGTGTAGTAGCCGTCGGTGTCGCGCGTGTACTTGTCGCCGCTCTTGGTCCAGCCGCCCTGGAAGGTCTCGCGCGACTTCTCGCGGTTGGCCCAGTACATCAGCGCCGCGCTCGGGCCGCAGATATAGAGGTCGCCCACCTCGCCATCGGGCACCGGGCGGCCGTCCTCGCCGCGCAGCTCCACCTCGTAGCCCTCCACCGGTTTGCCGGTGGTGCCGTAGCGCACGTCGCCGGGCCGGTTGGAGATGAAGATGTGCAGCATCTCGGTGGAGCCGATGCCGTCGATGATCTCGCAGCCGAAGTGCGCCTTGAAGCGCTGGGCTATCTCGCCCGGCAGGGCCTCGCCGGCCGACGAACACATGCGCAGCGCCACGGCCTCGCGCGCCGGCAGCGCGGGCGAGGCCAGCATGCCCGCGAAGCCCGTGGGCGCGCCGAAGAACACCGTGGGCCGGTGCTGCGTCCAGCGGCGGAAGGTGGCGTCGGGCGTGGGCCGCTCGGCCATCAGCACCACGGTGGCACCTACCGAGAGCGGGAAGGTCAGCGCGTTGCCCAGGCCGTAGGCGAAATACATCTTGGCGGCCGAGAAGCACACGTCGTCCTCGGTCAGGCCGAGCACCGGCTTGCCATAGAGCTCGGCCGTCCACCACAGGTTGGCATGGGTGTGCACCGTGCCCTTGGGCTTTCCGGTGGAGCCCGAGGAGTAGAGCCAGAAGCCCGGGTCGTCCGCTGCGGTGTTCACCGGGGCTGCGAGCGGCGTTGCCTGCGCCAGGGTGTCCTCGAAATCCAGGGCACCTTCTGGCAGCGGCCCGGTGGGCTGGGAGACGAGCAGCGTGCGCACCTCGTGCGGCGCGCGGCCCATGGCGTCCTGCAGCACCGCCAGCAGTGCGCCCGAGACGATGGCCGCCTGCGCGCGGCTGTGGTCCAGCATGTAGGCGTAGTCGTCGGCCGTGAGCAGCGTGTTCACCGCCACCGGCACCACGCCGGCGTACAGGCAACCGAGAAAGGCCACGGGCCAGTCGCTGCTGTCGAGCATGAGCAACAGCACGCGCTCCTCGCGCCGCACGCCGGCGCTGGCAAGGGCCGACGCCAGGCGCCGCGCGCGGTCTTCGAGCGCACCGTAGGCCAGGCTGCCCCGGTCGTCGATGTAGGCCGTGCGCTGTGCACGGCCCCGGTTGAGGCCGAACAGGTGCTCGGCAAAATTGAATCGTGGGGGCAGGCCCATGGTGTTGTCTCCTTTGGCCCTCTCGGGTCGGGTGCGCCTTTTTTCTTGTCGCGTCGGTTGTGGTGTCAGAGTCCCAGCGCTGCCAGCACGCCGGGGCTGGCCTGCACCGCTGTGCGCTGGTGGTAGAAGTCGAGCGCGCGCAGGCCGCCCAGTTCGGCGCCACCGCCCGCCCGGCCTGGCCCGCCATGCTGCGACATCGGCATCACGTTGCCGTGGCCGCTGTGCGCCTGTGCCACGTCGGGCGTGACCACGTGCACGCGGCCATGGCTGGCGGCCACGGCCAGGGCCGTTTGCGCCAGCGCGGCCTCGTCGCTGCCATAGAGCGAAGTGACCAGCGAACCCTGGCCCCGGTGCGCCAGCGCGATGGCGTGCGCGCTGTCGCGGTAGGGCAGCAGCGTGGCCACGGGGCCGAAGACCTCCACGTCGTGCACCCGTTGTGCGGCGTCGGCATCGCGCGCACCCAACAGCACCGGGCCGATGCAGGCGGCCACGGCCGGGTCGGCATCCACCAGAGGCCGGTCGCGCCCGTCGTGCAGCACGGTCGTCTGCGCCTGCAGCGCCGCCAGGCCTTCGCGCACCGCCGCCAACTGCGCGCGGCTCACCAGCGAGCCCATGCGCACGCCCTCGTTGCGCGGGTTGCCCACGCTGATGCCGGCGAGCCTGGCGCCTATGGCTTCGGCCGCGGCCTCGTACACCTCGGCCGGCACCAGGATGCGGCGGATGGCGGTGCACTTCTGGCCCGACTTCACCGTCATCTCGCGCACCACCTCGCGCACGAGCAGGTTGAAGGCCTCACTGCCCGGGGCCTCGCCCGGCAGCAGCATGGCGCTGTTGAGGCTGTCGGCCTCGATGTTGGCGCGCACCGAGCGCTGCGCCACGGCCGGGTGGGAGCGGATCACGCCCGCCGTCTCGGCCGAGCCGGTGAACGACACCACGTCGAAGGGCTGCAGCTGGTCCATCAGCCCGGCCGAACTGCCGGCGATGACCGACAGCGCGCCCGCGGGCAGCACCCCTGCATCCACCACATCCTTGACCATGCGCTGGGTGAGCCAGGCCGTGGCCGTGGCCGGCTTGACGATGACCGGCACGCCCGAGAGCAGGGCCGGTGCGGCCTTTTCCCACAGGCCCCAGGACGGGAAGTTGAAGGCATTGATGAACAGCGCCACGCCCTGTGTGGGCACCGACAGGTGCTGCGACTGGAAGACCGGGTCCTTGCCCAGCCGGGCCGCATCGCCGTCGCGCAGCGCGCGGGCATCGCCCAGGGCGTCGCCCCATTTGGCGTACTGGCCCAGCGTGAAGATGGCGCCGTCGATGTCCACGCCCGAGTCGTTCTTCACCGTGCCGGCATTGGCCGTGGCGATCTCGTAGTAGGCATCGCGGTGGGCGAGCAGCACCTTGACGATGGCGGCCAGCAGCGCCGCGCGCTCGCGGTAGGTCAGCGCGCGCAGGGCAGCGCCCCCTTGCTGGCGCGCAAAGGTGAATGCCTCGGCCAGGTCGAGCCCGGTGGCGTCCACGCGCACCAGTTCGTTGCCGAGCACGGGGTCGAACAGCGGCGTGCCGTTGCCGGTGCCTGCTTGCCAACGGCCGGCAGCGTAGTTGGAGAGAAGTTCAGTCATGGATATATGGAAGAAGAGGGGGCGAGCGGATTTCAGGTGCGCGTGAACTGGATCTGGCCTTCGGGCAGCAGGTAGAGCACCAGGGCGCGGCCCTGGGCCACGGTAGGGCGGTGGGCGGTGCCGGGGCCGTAGACGCACCAGCCTGCGGGCCGGCCATCGAAGGTGGCGCTGCTGCCCTCGATGGGCATGATCAGGTCGATCTCGCCGTTGGGGTGCGTGTGGTGCGGGCCCGCCAGGTCCTGCATGTCGACCACGTCCACCGAAAAGCGGTGCAGCGCGTCCTCGGCCTTGAACACGCGGCCGTACCGGATGCCACCGCCCTCGCGCTCGCACAGCCAGCCCTCGGCCACGCCGGTGAGGCAGGCGTCGCGCAGTTGCGCATAGGTGGGGCTGGCGGCACCGTGCGTGGCGTTGAGCCACTGGTCCAGCGCCGCATCGAGCGGGCGGCCTTCGAGCTGCGCGGTCAGGTCGGCCAGCAGGGCATGGAAGGCATTCTTGCTGGAGGGGGCGGTGGCGGGCGTCATCATGGTGGCGGGCTTTCATGGGAAAGGCGGGCTGGGGCAGGACGTCTGTGCGCCGCTTGCCATGGAAAATGATTGCCTTGCAGGATCCTGCGACGTGCAGTATCTTGCGTGCACCTGGACGATAAACCTCGGGATGATCTCAGTCAAGCACTATAGTGCATATTTATCGGGCTGCCGGACCGCAGACAATCGGTGGTGTGAACAAGGACGCGCATGAATGAGCAAGACGACGCAGTGCTGGCCACTGCGCCCATCGACGGCAACGGCGCTGCGGCGCCGGGCGGCGAAGCCCGCAACCCGCTGCTGACGGCGCTGGGCGAGCGCGTGCGCAACCTGCGCGCGCAGCGCGGGCTCACGCGCAAGGCCGTGGCCATTGCGGCCGACGTGTCCGAGCGCCACCTGGCCAACCTCGAATACGGCACGGGCAATGCCTCCATCCTGGTGCTGCAGCAGGTGGCGGGGGCGCTGCACTGCTCGCTGGCCGAGCTGGTGGGCGATGTCACGACCAGCTCGCCCGAGTGGCTGCTGATCCGCGAGCTGCTCGAAAACCGCAGCGAGGCCGACCTGCGCCGTGTGCGCCTGGCGCTGGGTGAGCTGCTGGGCACGGCCTCGGTCGACCCCGCCCGGCACAGCCGCATCGCCCTGGTGGGTCTGCGCGGCGCGGGCAAGTCCACGCTGGGCCAGATGCTGGCAGACGACCTGGAGCTGCCCTTCGTGGAGCTGAGCCGCGAGATCGAGAAGCTCGCCGGCTGCAGCGTGCGCGAGATCCACGACCTCTATGGCACCAATGCCTACCGCCGCTACGAGCGCCGCGCGCTGGAGGAAACCATCCAGATCTACAGCGAGGTGGTGATTGCCACCCCGGGCGGCATCGTCTCCGACCCCGCCACCTTCAACGAGCTGCTGGCGCACTGCACCACGGTGTGGCTGCAGGCCGCACCCGAAGAGCACATGGGCCGGGTTGCGGCCCAGGGGGACACCCGCCCCATGGCCGCCAGCAAGGAAGCCATGGACGACCTGCGGCGCATCCTGAGCGGCCGTGCCGCCTTCTATTCCAAGGCCGACCTGTCGGTGGACACCAGTGGCAAGAGCCTGGCCCAGGCCTTCCAGGGCCTGCGCTCCGCCGCCAGGCAGTCGATAAGCGCCGCCTGAGCCTCCGACCCCGCCGCTCGCGGGGTGCGGTCGCCCCCTCTTTCGCAACGAAAAAAGCAGCCTAGGCATTGACGCGTCCGTAAACATGCAGCATGATGCATGTCATTGAAATCAAAAGCTGCATTATTTTTCTTGTTCTGAGGTTTGCAGCCGATACTACCGGCCCCACAGGAGACATCCATGACTGCCACCACCACCAGCGCCCCGGCGCGCGTCGACTACCGCACCGAACCGGGCCAGTACCGCCACTGGTCGCTCAGCGTCGACGGGGCCATCGCCCGCCTGTCGCTCAACATCGCCGAAGACGGTGGCATCCGCCCCGGCTACAAGCTCAAGCTCAACAGCTATGACCTGGGCGTGGACATCGAGCTCAACGATGCGCTCAACCGCGTGCGCTTCGAGCACCCCGGGGTGCGCACGGTAGTGGTCACCAGCGGCAAGGACCGCATCTTCTGCTCGGGCGCCAACATCTTCATGCTGGGTGTCTCCAGCCACGCCTGGAAGGTGAACTTCTGCAAGTTCACCAACGAGACGCGCAATGGCATCGAGGACTCGTCGAAGCACTCGGGCCTCAAATTCCTGGCCGCCGTCAACGGCGCCTGCGCCGGCGGCGGCTACGAACTGGCCCTGGCCTGCGACGAGATCCTGCTGGTGGACGACCGCTCGTCGGCCGTCTCGCTGCCCGAGGTGCCGCTGCTGGGCGTGCTGCCCGGCACCGGTGGCCTGACGCGTGTGACCGACAAGCGCCATGTGCGCCACGACCTGGCCGACATCTTCTGCACCAGCGTCGAAGGCGTGCGCGGCCAGCGTGCGGTGGAATGGCGCCTGGTGGATGCGGTGGCCAAGCCGGCCCAGTTCGCTGCGGCGGTGCAGGCACGTGCCACCGAACTGGCGGCCGGCAGCGACCGCCCGGCCGGCGCCAAGGGCGTCGCCCTGACCCGGCTGGAGCGCGAGGATGGTGCCGACAGCCTGGGCTACTCGCATGTGCAGGTGCAGATCGACCGCGCCAGGCGCACCGCCACGCTCACCGTGAAGGCACCCACCGGCGCGCAGCCCGCCGACATCGCCTCCATCGAAGCGGCCGGCACCGCATGGTGGCCGCTGGCCCTGGCGCGCGAACTCGACGACGCCATCCTCAACCTGCGCACCAACGAACTCGACATCGGTACCTGGCTGCTCAAGACCGAGGGCGACGCCCGGGCCGTGCTCGCCTCCGACGCGGTGATGCTGGCGCACCAGGACCACTGGCTGGTGCGCGAGACCATCGGCGCGCTGCGCCGCGCGCTGGCACGCCTCGATGTGTCCTCGCGCACCCTGTTCGCGGTGGTGCAGGAGGACTCCTGCTTTGCCGGCACGCTGGCCGAGTTGGCCTTCGCGGCCGACCGCAGCTACATGCTGGCCCTGCCCGACGATGCCGACCGCGCACCCCGGCTCACGCTCAACGAATTCAACTTCGGCTTCTTCCCCATGGTCAACGACCAGAGCCGCCTGCAGCGCCGCTTCTATGAAGAGGCCGCGCCGCTCGACGCAGCGCGTGCTGCGGCCGGCAAGCCGCTCGACGCCGACGAAGCCCTGGCCCTGGGCCTGGTCACCGCCGCTCCCGACGACATCGACTGGGACGACGAGCTGCGCATGGCCATCGAGGAGCGCGCCGCCATGTCGCCCGACGCCCTGACCGGGCTGGAGGCCAACCTGCGCTTTGCCAGCAAGGAGAACATGGCCACGCGCATCTTCGGCCGGCTCACCGCCTGGCAGAACTGGATCTTCAACCGCCCCAACGCCGTGGGCGACAAGGGTGCGCTCAAGGTCTACGGCACCGGCGAAAAAGCCGGCTTCGACCTGAACCGTGTTTGACCCCTCTGCTGAACCACCCAAGGAACAACCATGAGCAGCATCAACTACAGCGAGAAGATCCCCAACAACGTCAATCTCGGCGAGGACCGCACGCTGCAGCGTGCGCTCGAAGGCTGGCAGCCCAACTTCATCAACTGGTGGGACGACGTGGGCCCCGATGGCTCGACCAACCACGAGGTCTACCTGCGCACGGCGGTGAGCGTGGACCCGCAGGGCTGGGCCCAGTTCGGCCACGTGAAGATGCGCGACTACCGCTGGGGCATCTTCCTGAACCCGGGCGATGCCAACCGCGAGATCCACTTCGGCGACCACAAGGGCGAGAAGGCCTGGCAGGACGTGCCCGGCGAGCACCGCGCCAACCTGCGCCGCATCATCGTCACGCAGGGCGACACCGAGCCGGCCTCGGTCGAGCAGCAGCGCCACCTGGGCCTCACGGCGCCCAGCATGTACGACCTGCGCAACCTGTTCCAGATCAATGTGGAAGAGGGCCGCCACCTCTGGGCCATGGTCTACCTGCTGCACAAGCACTTCGGCCGCGATGGCCGCGAAGAGGCCGAGGCCCTGCTGCAGCGCACCTCGGGCGATGAAAACAACCCGCGCATCCTGGGGGCCTTCAACGAGGCCACACCGGACTGGCTGGCGTTCTTCATGTTCACCTATTTCACGGACCGCGACGGCAAGTTCCAGCTCTCGGCCCTGGCGGAGAGCGCGTTCGACCCGCTGGCGCGCACCACCAAGTTCATGCTGACCGAAGAGGCGCACCACATGTTCGTGGGCGAGAGCGGCGTCTCGCGCGTGCTGGCCCGCACCGCCCAGGTCATGAACGAGCTCAAGACCGACGATCCGCAGAAGGTGCGTGCCGCCGGCGCCATCGACCTCGGTACCGTGCAGCGCTACCTGAACTTCCACTACAGCGTGACCATCGACCTGTTCGGTGCCGACCAGTCCAGCAACGCTGCCATCTTCTACAGCTCGGGCCTCAAGGGCCGCTACGAGGAAGGCAAGCGCACCGATGACCACGTGCTCAAGGGCCAGACCTACAAGGTGCTGGAGGTCAAGGACGGCCAGCTCGTCGAGAAGGACGTGCCGATGCTCAACGCCCTGAACGAGGTGCTGCGCGACGACTTCATCAAGGACTCGGTCGCCGGCGTCGGCCGCTGGAACAAGGTGCTGGAAAAGGCCGGCATCCCCACCCGCCTGGTGGTGCCGCACAAGGCCTTCAACCGCCAGATCGGCGCGCTCGCGGGCATCAAGATGTCGCCCGAGGGCCGCGTGGTGAACGAGATGGAATGGGCCGCCAAGAAGGACGAGTGGCTGCCCAGCCCCGAGGACTTCGCCTTCGTCGCTTCGCTCATGGGCCGCGTGGTCGAGCCCGGCCAGTTCGCCGGCTGGATCGCGCCGCCGGTGATGGGTATCAACCGCCAGCCGGTCGATTTCGAGTACGTGCGTTTCGGCTGATGGACAAAGAACCGCCCTCGGCGTATGAACGAAGGCAGGGATGAGGGCAGGCCCCACGAAGACCGCACGCCCCATCCCAACCCCCTGGTGGGGGGTGACACAGGAGAACGATATGGACATGGCCGTTGAAGCCGGGGTCATCAAGCAGCACCTGATCGACCCGGAAATCTGCATCCGCTGCAACACCTGCGAGGCGACCTGCCCCGTCAACGCGATCACGCACGACGACAACAACTACGTGGTGCGCGCCGATGTCTGCAATGGCTGCATGGCCTGCATATCACCGTGCCCCACGGGTTCCATCGACAACTGGCGCACCATGCCCTTGGTGCGTGCCTATTCGATCGAGGAGCAGTTGACCTGGGAGTCGCTGCCCGCCGAGCTCACGCCCGAGGAGCTGGCGAGCGCCGGGGGCGGTGCCGAAGCTGCGGATGCACCGGCCTCACCAGTGGTCGCAGTAGCCAGCGCCGAACCCGGCGTGCAGCCCCAGCCGCCCCTGCACCGGGGCGCCACGGTGCCGCCGTGGTCGGCCGCGCACGCCTACACCAACCTCTACCCGCCCAAGGCGCCGACCACGGCCACCGTGGTCGGCAACTTCAACTGCACCGAGGCGGGCTTCGAGAGCGAGACGCACCATGTGGTGCTCGACTTCGGCAGCCTGCCCTTCCCGGTGCTGGAGGGGCAGTCCATCGGCATCGTGCCGCCTGGCACCGATGCCCTGGGCAAGCGCCACCATGCGCGCCAGTATTCGGTCGCCAGCGCGCGCAACGGCGAGCGGCCGGGCTACAACAACCTGGCGTTGACCGTGAAGCGTGTCACCTCCGACCACGACGGCACCCCCGTGCGCGGCGTGGCCTCGAACTACGTCTGCGACCTCAAGGTGGGCGACACGGTGGAGGTGGTGGGCCCGTTCGGCCACTCCTTCCTGATGCCCAACCACCCGAAGTCGCATGTGGTGATGATCTGCACCGGCACCGGCAGCGCCCCCATGCGCGCCATGACCGAGTGGCGCCGCCGCCTGCGCAAGAGCGGCAAGTTCGAGGGCGGCAAGCTCATGCTGTTCTTCGGCGCGCGCACGCAGCAGGAGCTGCCGTACTTCGGCCCGCTGCAAAGCCTGCCCAAGGACTTCATCGACATCAACCTGGCGTTTTCGCGCACCCCGGGCCAGCCCCGGCGCTATGTGCAGGACCGGATGCGCGAGCGCGCGGCCGACCTGGCAGAACTGCTCAAGGACGGCAACAGCCACTTCTACGTCTGTGGCTTGAAGAGCATGGAAGAGGGCGTGCTGCTGGCCCTGCGCGATGTGGCGGCTGACGCGGGCCTGGACTGGGAGGCCCTGGCAGCCACCCTGGCGCGCGAAGGGCGCCTGCACCTGGAGACGTACTAGCCACCCGTCAGGCTGGCCAGGCCTTCCTGCCGCACCAGTTCCTCGTACCACTGCTGGTAGCCCGCGCTGCTCGGGTGCAGGCCGTCGGCGGCGTTGAGTTCGTCGGCGCGCTGCACGAAGGGGTCCTGCGCGCGCGGCTTGAGCAGGCGGATGTAGCGCACACCGCTGTCCAGCGCCACCGTCTGCGCGGTAGCATGCAGGCGCCTGGAGCGGCTCTCCATGAACCACGAAACCGGTGGCACGAACAGGGGCGCGTGGCCCACATTGCCGCAGGGCATCAGCACCACCTGCTTGCCGCGCGCCTTGGCCGTGCGGATCACCTGCTCCATGTGGGCATGCAGCTCCTGCTCCGACGTCAGGCGGATCACATCGTTGCCACCGGCCAGCACCAGCACCAGGTCGTAGCCCGAGCCGGCACGCTCCAGTTGCGCTTGTACGTCCTCGAACTTGGCACCGTTGGCCGCCAGGTTGTCGATCTGCCAGCGCGGATGGGCGGTGCCGATGCGCCCCGCCAGGCTGTCCTCGGGGCGGGCGGCACCGGTCCCCACGGCCGTGCTGTCGCCGACCACGAGGATGCGCCGCTCGGGCTGGGCTGGCTGGGCGGTGTAGGGGCGCGATGCCTTGGCCAGGTCCGAGGCGGCCACGAGGCGCCAGGGCGCGCAGCCCGTGAGCAGCAGGGCGCCCGCCGCCACGGCGGCAAGCGTCCACCAGCGGGGCCGCAGGCCGTGACAGGGGGGCTGGTGCGCAGTGCTCGGCGAAGGGATGGGCATGGAGAGGCTTTGCAGAAGACACAGGTCGATACGGCAGAGTACGTGCCGAAACCGGGCCTGGATGTCGGCGGCCTGAAAGCTTGCGCGTAGGACGCGGGGCCACGCCTGGCGGCTTGCCCGCTTGTGGGCGGGAGCCGGTGGCTACTTCTTGAACACCACGGCCTCCAGCCCCATGCGCTGGATGGTCTGTGCCGCCGTGTCGGCCTCGGCCTTGGAGTCGAAGGGGCCCACGCGCACGCGGATGCGGGTGCCCTTGGCGCTTTCCAGCGGCTGGCGGAAGGCCGGCAGGCCTTCGTTGAGCAGGCGCGACTGGGTCTTGCGCGCATTGGCCTCTTCGGCGAACAGGCCTACGTTGATATAGAAGCCCGGTGCACTGCCCACCATGGGCGGCTCCGCGCCACTGGCCAATGAAGCGGGCGACGATGCCGCCGTGGCCACAGGTCTTTCTTTGGTTGCCGGCACCGGCCGGGATGGCTTGCTGGCAGCCGTTGCCACAGGGGCCGTGGCCTTGGGGGGCGCTGGCGTCGCAACAGGCGTGGCCACCTTCGAGGCCGCCGGTGCCGGCTTTGCGGAGGCCAGCGGAGCCTTGGCAGGGCTGCCGGCCGGACTGGCTGCCGACACCGGTGCCGGTGTCTTCGCCGGGGCCGGCTTGGGGGGGGCGGCCGCAATGGGCGGGGCGGAAGGGGGCGTTGCGACGGCGGGGGCTGGCACCACCGCCGCCGGGGTGGGAGGGACTTCTGCCGAAGTGGGCGCTGCAGCGCGGGGGGCAGATACCGTATCCGATGCCACCCCCGAGGCTGCAGTCGATGCCGCACGCGCTACCGACACGGCTGCCAGCCCAGACGTGGGGTTGGGCGCCGGGACTGCAGGGGGCGGGGTATTCGTGGCCGCCGTGCCGCCCTGTTCCGGCGCGGCACCGGGAGGGAAAAGCAGGTAGGCCAGCAAGGCCGTGGCCACCACGACCACGTGCCCGATGATCACTGCGCTCAGCCGCTGGCGCGAGCTGGCCTGCCGCTCCAGCAGCGCGGCGGCCTCCGGTACCGTGCGCGACACAGAAAGGGCCCGCGCGATGCGCTTGCGGACCTCGGTGTGCAGCACGGCGTTGGCGAACAGGCCCGGCAGCGCGCAACTGAACAGCGCGATGGCGGCCAGGATGCCCCATTCCACTGGTTGGGGCCAGTGCAGGAACTGCCGGCCCAGGCCGAACACCAAGAGCGCCAGGCCCTCGGCCGCGGCCACGTAGACCAAGGCGACGCCCCAGAGCTGGCGAAACACCAGCCAGCTCAGCGTGAACAGCGCGGCCGGCCAGTTCCAGGTGGTGGTCGTGCGCCCTGCATCGTCGAAGCGCGCAAAGATCGGCAGGTAGTGCTCGGCATTCACCGGGCCCAGAGCCACCCGGTACAGCGCGGTCATGGCGTTGTCCGACGGAGAGTCCAGCGACATGGGTGCGATGGCGTTGGCAGGGTCCAGTGTCAGGGGCATGCCCGATTCTGGCATGGGCCATGGCCCCTGTAAAAGAGGGAAGTGGCCCATGATCCGGGCCGCTGATTTGGGCTTTGATAGTTGAAAGCGCGCGGTCAAGGCCAGGACCACCGCGCAAGGGCCGCCCCGCCGCGCTGGTGGTGTCCCCCTTCCCGAATGGTGCAGCCATTCGAGAGAAGGGGGAAGGCGCGAAGCGACTCAGGGGGTTGTCGCTATTTCTATCAGGCGCCGCCGCGCACCATGGACATGACCTTGGCCGCGTCGAGCGTGGCGGCCTTTTCGCGGATCTGCGGCAGGTACTGGGCCTGCAGGTCCTTGGCCGGGCCGAGCATGCTCTGGAAGCTCTCGCGCAGCACGGCCGTGCTCATCACGCGGCCGCCTGCGTAGTAGCGTTTGGCCACCTGGCCCAGGGCGTAGGTGGTGGCGAACGAAAAGGCCATGCCCGTGGCCGCCTGGCCGATGCCGCCGATGGTGCGGCCCGCCACCTTGCCCAGCAGGCCGCCGAGCAGCTTGCGGCCGAACTGCTCGATGTACTGCGAGGCCATGCCCACGCCGGCCGCGGCGATGAAGTCCTTGATGTGGCCCTGGTCCAGCTCCACGCCATGGGCCTTGCCGACGGCGTAGACCATCTTGACCTGCATGGGGATGATGGCCATCGACGCCCAGGACTGGGGCAGCAGCTCCAGCGCGCCGCACAGCAGCGCGTAGTTCAGGATGCTCTTGTCCAGCTCGGCGTCGGAGACCTGTGCCGCAGCGCCGCGCACGGGCAGGGCCGCTGCGGCAGCCGTGCCCACAGCCACGGGCGCCAGGCCGCGCGCGATGGGGGCCGCGCGCTCGGCCACTTCCACGAGGGCATCGGCCTGCTGCTCGAAGGCTGCGGTGTCGCCGTCACCCAGCTGCAGCCAGTCCTTGAGCTGCGCCAGGAAGGCGCGCTCGGCCTCGGTCTGGCGCCCGTCCACATCGCAGACGCAGACCGCCATTTCGTAGGCCAGTTGGCGCAGCCCCGGCTCGGCCAGCGCGGTGGCAGCGGCCTGGGCGCTGGTGCGTTGCAGCAGCACGTCCTGGACCAGGCGCGGCAGGTCGATGGCCGGTGCGTCGTGTGCCAGCGACTGGGCGATGCGCCGGATCTCCTCGCGCTCGCTGTCGCCCTTGTGGCCGTCGGCGAAGGCGGCGAACAGGGCGATGGTGAGAATGGCTTGTTGCTGGTCGAGTTGCATGGTGGCGTGGCTCCTGAGGAAGCCATGGGTGGCGGGACAGGTGTGCAGTGTGGCAAACAAGTGCTTTTCCATCGCGCCGGTGGGGGCTTGCGGGATGGTCAATGGCCGTACCGCTGCAAGGGCGCGCCAATCGTCCTAGGATGTTGGCCATCCCATTTGACGTCCTGGTGACCGCATGACCACAGCCCTCAAGATCGACTTCGTCTCCGACGTTTCCTGCCCCTGGTGCATCATCGGCCTCCGGTCGCTGGAGCAGGCGGCCGAGCGCCTCAAGGGCGAGGTCGCGCTGGACCTGCATTTCCAGCCCTTCGAGCTCAATCCCCAGATGGCGCCCGAGGGCCAGGACATCGCCGAGCACCTGCACGAGAAGTACGGCGCCACGCCCGAGCAGAGCCAGAAGAACCGCGACGCCATCGCCGCGCGCGGCGCGGCCCTGGGCTTCACCTTCAACATGGCGCAGCGCAGCCGCATCTACAACACCTTCGACGCCCACCGCCTGCTGCACTGGGCCGAGGAAGAGGGCGACAAGCAGCCCGCATTGAAAAACGCGCTGTTCAAGGCCTACTTCACCGATGGCCAGAGCCCGGGCGACCACGAGGTGCTGGCCCGCGTGGCCGCCGGGGTGGGCCTGGACGAGGCCGAGGCCCGTGCCATCCTGGCGTCGGACCGGTATGCCGACGAGGTGCGCGAGCGCGAGCAGTTCTACCTGCAGCAGGGCATCCACTCGGTGCCGGCCATCATCATCAACGACCGCCACCTGATCTCGGGCGGTCAGCCGCCCGAAGTCTTCGAGCAAGCGCTGCGGCAGATCGCATCTGGCAAGGCATAAAAAAGGGCGCCGCGGCGCCCTTTGTCATTTCAGCGGGATGGGCATCGCCCGGTCCACCGGCACGGCCGTCACGCTGTTCTGCGGCGAGCCGTCGACCAGCTTTTCGGAATAGGTCAGGTAGACCAGCGTGTTGCGCGCCGGGTCCACCATGCGCACCACGCGCAGGCGCTTGAACAGGATGGACAGGCGCTCGCTGAACACCTCTTCCTGCTTGCGCAGCGGCGCCGGAAAACTCACCGGCCCGGTCTGGCGGCAGGCGATCGAGGCTTCCGAGCGGTCCTCCGCCAGACCCAGCGATCCCTTGATGCCGCCCGTGCGGGCGCGCGAGACATAGCAGGTCACGCCCGCCACGGCCGGGTCGTCGTAGGCCTCGACGATGATGTCGTGGTCGCGGCCGAGCAGCTTGAAGGCCGTGTCCACCGTGCCGATCTTGTCGGGGGCCGCCACGGCGGCGCCTGCCAGCAGCGTGAGGGCGGCCAGAGCCGCCATGCGCAGGGAGGTCGCGCGCATCATGCGGTGGCCCCGGCGTCGGCGCAGCGCTTGGCCAGGTGGGCCAGGGCTTCTTCGACCTGGTCGACCAGCACCAGGCACAGGTCGCCGGGCTGCAGGCGGGAAAGGGCCGTGTCGATGGCGATGAACTCGCCGCGGATCTCTTCCACATGCGTGGTGCGTGCCGCGCCGACCAGACCTTCGCGCAACAGCGCCATCACCTCGCCGTCGCCCCGGCCGCGCTGGGCTGCGTCCTGGTACAGGATCACGTCGTCGAAGGCGGCGCCCAGGATCACGGTCTGCTCGCGGATGTCCTCGTCGCGCCGGTCGCCGGCACCGCTGATGACCACGCTGCGGCGCTTGCCGGGCAGGGCGTCCACCGCAGCCACCAGGGCGCGCATGGCGTCGGGGTTGTGGCCGTAGTCGGCGATCACCGTGGCGCCGTTGTGGTCCATGATGTTGAAGCGGCCCGGTGCGTTGTCGCTGTCGTTGACGAAGCCCGACAGGCCGCGGCGGATGGTCTGCCACGGCAGGCCCGCGCCCCAGGCGGCGGCCACCGAGGCCATGACGTTCTCCACCTGGAAACCGATGCGGCCGTTGCGCGTGATGGGCACGTCGCGCAGGTGGATGGTTTCGCGCCACGATCCTTCGGAGGCGACGATGGAATCGCCGTCCACGTACACCGTGCGGTTGCCCTGGGCGCGGTGCGTGGCCATCACGGGGTGGTGGCGGTCGGCCGCGAAGAAGATGATCTTGCCCGGGCAGGCCGGCGCCATGGCCGCCACGATGGGGTCGGCCGCGTTGAGCACGCCATAGCCGTCGGTGGCCACGTTCTGCACGATCACGCGCTTGAGCACGGCCAGGTCTTCTACCGTGGTGATGTAGTTCAGGCCCAGGTGGTCGCCCGCGCCGATGTTGGTGACCACGGCCACCTGGCAGCGGTCGAAGCCCAGGCCCTCGCGCAGGATGCCGCCGCGCGCGGTTTCGAACACCGCCGCATCCACCTCGGGGTGCAGCAGCACGTTGCGCGCGCTCTTGGGGCCGCTGCAGTCGCCGCTGTCGATCTGGCGGCCGTTGACGTAGACGCCATCGGTGTTGGTCATGCCCACGCGCAGGCCCTGGGCCGTGAACAGGTGGGCGATCAGGCGCGCCGTGGTGGTCTTGCCGTTGGTACCCGTGACGGCCACCGTCGGGATGCGGCCATCGTCGCCATGGGCGTACAGGCGGTCCACCATGGCCTGGCCCACGTTGCGCGGCTTGCCGTACGAGGGCGTCAGGTGCATGCGCAGGCCGGGCGCGGCATTCACTTCCACGAAGCCGCCGCCTTGCTCTTCCAGCGGGCGCAGCACGGTCTCGGCGACCATGTCCACGCCGCAGATGTGCAGGCCGACCATCTGCGCGGCGGCAATCGCCCGGGCCGCCACCTCGGGGTGCACGTCGTCGGTCACGTCGGTGGCCGTGCCGCCGGTGGACAGGTTGGCGTTGTTGCGCAGGATCACGCGCTGGCCCTTGGGTGGCACGGACTCGGGCGTCAGGTCCTGGGCCGCCAGGCGCGCCACGGCGATCTCGTCCAGGCGAATCTTGGTCAGCGAGGTGGCATGGCCTTCGCCGCGGCGGGGGTCCAGGTTGACCTGCTCGACCAGCTCACGCACCGTGTGCTGGCCGTCGCCCAGCACCTGGGGCGGCTCGCGGCGCGCGGCGGCCACGAGCTGGTCGCCCACCACCAGCAGGCGAAAATCGTGGCCCGGCAGGAAGCGCTCGACCATCACCGTGCCGTACTCGGCGGCATTGCGGTAGGCCGCATCGAGCTGGGCGCGGTCGGTGATGTTCACCGTGACGCCCTTGCCCTGGTTGCCGTCCTGCGGCTTGACGACGACGGGCAGGCCGACCTTCTGGGCCACTTCCCAGGCCTCGTCCAGGCTTTCCACGGGCTTGCCCAGGGGTACGGGCACGCCGGCGGCATGCAGCAGGCGCTTGGTCAGGTCCTTGTCCTGGCCGATGGATTCGGCCACGGCGCTGGTGGAGTCGATCTCGGCAGCCTGGATGCGGCGCTGCTTGGAACCCCAGCCGAACTGCACCAGGCTGCCGCGCGTGAGGCGCCGGTAGGGAATGCCGCGTGCCACGGCCGCGTCCACGATGGAGCCGGTGCTCGGGCCCAGGCGCTCGTCCTCGTCGAGTTCGCGCAGGGCGGCCACGGTCTTGTCGGCGTCGAACGTGCCCTGGCCGAGTGCGGCCTGGATCAGTTGCTGTGCGTCCTCGAAGGCCTGGCGGCCCACGGCCTCCTCGCTGTACTCCACCACCACCTGGTACACGCCGGCATCGGTGGTGGCCGTGGTGCGCGCAAAGGTCACGGGGCAGCCGGCCTGGGCCTGCAGGGCCAGGGCCGCGATCTGCAGCACGTGGGCCAGCGAGATGTCGCTGTCGCCGCCTTCGAGGTGCAGCGCACCGATGGCGGGGAACAGGGCGCGCAGTCGCGCTTCGAAGCCGTCCATCTGGCGGATGGCGCGCTCGCTCTCGGCGCAGGCCACCACGGCCTCGATGGCCATGTGGCGGCTCCAGAGGTTGGGGCCACGCAAGGCCCGGGTGCGGGATACATCCATGGAAATTCTCTTTCTCAGTGTCCGTCGGGGCGGGCGGGCCCCGGTGTCATCGCTGCAATTCGGTCAGTCGGTCTGTTCGGTCGGCTCAGGTGCGCAGACCCGGTGGGGGCGGCAGGTCCGGCTCGAAGGTCTTGATGCCCGCGCCGATCAGGTCGGGCGCGATGTCCAGGGCCCAGGCGGCGCCCACGGCGGCCAGCAGGGCCTCGGTGTCGGGCACCACGGCGCTGCGGCCGAAGGTCAGCTCGGCCAGCGTGCCCAGCACATGCTCGGCGCTGCCGGTGGCCAGCACCACGCGGCCGTTCTTCACCACCACGGCGCGGCCGTTGTCCTTGGCGCGGTGCTCGGTGATCGCGGGCAGCGCGTGGTCCTGCGCATACAGCACCACGTCGCCGTCGCACAGGCGGGCCAGGTCCACCACCTGTTCTTCGGCGGCGTTGAGCACGGCGGCGCCGTCGGCGAGCACCACGTCCACCTGGGTGCGCATCACCTTGGTCATCTGGTCCTGCTCGTGCACGTCGAATTCGGCCAGGGCGGCCACGCCGTCCATGTCGGTGACCACGCCCACCTTGCAGCGGTCGTAGGCCAGGCCGTCGCGCAGGATGGTGCGGGCGTCGTTCTCGATCACGGCGGCCTGCACCATCTGGTTCATGAGCAGGCGGTGGGCGGCTTCCCAGTGGGCGCTGTCGGTGGTGTCCACATGGCGGCGGTCCAGGAACAGGCCGTCGCGGCAGGCCACACCCGTGTGGCGGCCGCCCAGGTGCAGCAGCCAGGCCACGAGGCGAGCGATGGTGGCGGTGTTGCGCGTGCCGGCGACTCCCACCACGGGGATGCGGCCGGCCGTGCCTTCGGCATGGTCCTCGGCCGGGAACAGGTGCTCCACGATGGCCTGGCCCACGGGGCGGGGTGCGCCCACGGCGGGTTTCAGGTGCATCAGCAGGCCGGGGCCGGCGTTGACTTCGACGATGGCGCCGCCCTGCGTGTGCAGGGGCTTGGAGATGTCGAGCGCCACCATGTCGATGCCCGCGATATCGAGGCCCACCACCTTGGCGGCGAGCTGGGCGATGTAGGCGACCTCGGGGTGCACGTCGTCCGTGCAGTCCACGGCCACGTTGCCGTTGCGTTGCACCACGATGGTCCGGCCCGCAGCAGGCACGGAGTCGGCCTCCAGCTCCTGGCGCTTGAGCTCCAGCTGCACCTTGGTGTCGGTGGCCAGGTCGATGATCTCGAGCGGGTATTCCTCTTCGTAGCCGCGGCGCGGGTCGGAGTTGAGCTGGGTGTCGATCAGCTCCTTGACCGTGGATCGGCCATTGCCGGTGATGCTGACCACTTCGCCGCGCGCGGCGGCCACCACCTTGCCGCCCACCACCAGCAGGCGGTGCTCGTCGCCGGGGATGAAGCTCTCGACCATCACGTCGCTGCCTTCGGGGTAGGCCACGTGGTAGGCCGCCTCGATGTCTTCCTTCTTGCGCAGGTCCAGCGTCACGCCGCGGCCGTGGTTGCCGTCCGAAGGCTTGACCACCACGGGCAGGCCGATGTCCTGCGCCGCTTCCCAGGCCTCCTCGGGGCTGTTGACCACCTGGCCCTCGGGGATGGGCACGCCGCAGGCCTTGAGCAGGCCCTTGGTCAGGTCCTTGTCGCTGGCGATGCCTTCGGCGATGGCGCTGGTGAACTCGGTCTCGGCCGTCCAGATGCGGCGCTGGCTGGCGCCGTAGCCCAATTGCACCAGGTTGCCATCGTTCAGGCGGATGTGGGGGATGCTGCGGTCGGTGGCTGCGGTGACGATGCAGGCCGTGCTGGGGCCCAGGTACTGGTCGTCCACCTCGGTGCGCACGCGCGCCACGGCGGCGGCCACGTCGAAGGGTTCATCGTTGATGGCCGACATCAGCAGGCGGTGGCCTTGGGCCAGCGCCACGCGGGCCACCTGCTCATCACGCGCCCGGAACACCATGCGGTACACGCCACGCTGCGAGGTGCTGCGCGTCTGGCCGAAGCCCGTGGGCATGCCGGCCAGGTTGAGCAGCTCGATCACGATGTGCTCCAGCACATGGCCGCACCAGGTGCCTTCCTCCAGGCGCTGCAGGAAGCCGCCGCGCTCGCCCACGCCGCAGTGGTGCTCGATGAGGGCCGGCAGCCAGGTCGTCAGGCGCTCGTTCAGGCCGGGCAGGGTGTGAGAGGGATGGTCTTCCAGCACACCCAGGTCCAGCCAGACTTCCAGCACGGGCCGGTAGGTCCAGATGTTGGGTCCACGCAGGTAATTGATGCGAAGCAGTTGGATATCGTTGAATTTCGCCATGGGTTGCAGCGGGTAGGGGGGTTCCGGCCTTTCGGGGCTGTGCGGGGGAGGACAACGAGAATATGGGGAAACATTGTGCTCCACCCGGATGGCAGCAGCCGCTGTCAGCCAAGGGGCAGTCGCAGACGTTACAGGTGGATGCCTTGGCGTCCTTGCGTGCAGTATCGGGGAGAATTCGCGCTGTGGCGCAATCGGTGACCGCTGGCTGCCAGGGGCGCAAATACCAATCCAACATGCAACATCACCATTCTGTGGACGCCTCCGGTGTCTTTTCCGGCCCCCAGGGGGCCGATCTGCGGGCCATGCTCGCTTCCCAAGAGAACGTGCTGGCCACGTTGCAGGTTGACCTGAGTGGCGAACTGCGCTTTGCCACGGGCTGGGTGGTGGTGACTTCCGAGCGTCTGCTGGCTTGCGAGCCCGGGGCCAACGCCTGGCGCGCGTGGCCGCGGGCCCCGGGCCTGGCGTTGCGCATGCAGGACCACGGGGGCATCGGCTCCCTGGAGCTGCACGACGCCGATGCGCGCCTGGCGCTGTGGCGCTTCACCCTGGGCCAGCATGCCCAGGCGCTGCGCTTGGTGCAGCGCTTCGAGCAGGCTGCCGGTGCCGCGCACACGGACGAGGCCACCTGCCCGCAGTGCCACGCCCCGCTGCCACCCGATACCGAGGAGTGCCCCGCCTGCGCACGCGCCCAGCCGCCCCAGACCTCCACCTGGGTGCTGCTGCGCCTGTGGCGCTTCGCCCGGCCCTACCGCAAGCAACTGGCCGCCGGTTTTGCGCTCACCCTGGCCTCCACGGCAGCCACGCTGGTGCCGCCCTACCTGACCATCCCGCTGATGGACGACATCCTGATCCCGTTCCAGAACGGGCAGCAGATCGAGCCCAGCCTGGTCCTGCTCTACCTCAGCGGGCTGCTGGCGTCGGCCCTGGCGGCCTGGGGCCTGTCCTGGGCGCGCACCTACATCCTGGCGCTGGTGTCCGAGCGCATCGGCGCCGACCTGCGCACTACCACCTACGAGCACCTGCTGCGCCTGTCGCTCGACTACTTCGGCGGCAAGCGCACCGGCGACCTGATGGCGCGCATCGGCTCGGAGACCGACCGCATCAACGTCTTCCTGTCGTTGCACGCCCTGGATTTCGTGACCGACGTGCTCATGATCATGATGACGGCGGCCATCCTGTTCTCCATCAACCCCTGGCTGGCCCTGGTCACCCTGGTGCCGTTGCCCTTCATCGCCTGGATGATCCACACCGTGCGCGATCGCCTGCGCACCGGCTTCGAGAAGATCGACCGCGTCTGGTCCGAGGTGACCAATGTGCTGGCCGACACCATCCCCGGCATCCGCGTGGTCAAGGCCTTCGCCCAGGAAAAGCGCGAGGCCCAGCGCTTTCGCGACGCCAACCAGC
The DNA here is from genome assembly GCF_034519795.1 of Acidovorax sp. Taxonomy (GTDB): domain Bacteria; phylum Pseudomonadota; class Gammaproteobacteria; order Burkholderiales; family Burkholderiaceae_C; genus Acidovorax. The sequence continues at coordinate 182,175 of NZ_JAXHOB010000030.1, read as the reverse complement.
ACAACCTGGAGGTCAACGACAAGCTCAACAAGACCTGGTCGCTGTTCACCCCCACGGTCTCGCTGCTCACCGAAATCGGCCTGCTCGTGGTCTGGGGCTTCGGCATCTGGCTGGTCTCGCGCAACCAGATCACGGTGGGGGTGCTCACCGCCTTCATCGCCTACATCGGGCGCTTCTACAGCCGGCTCGACTCCATGAGCCGCATCGTCTCGGTCACGCAGAAGGCCGCCGCCGGCGCCAAGCGCATCTTCGACATCCTGGACCACGTGAGCAACGTGCCCGACCCGGCCCAGCCGGTCAAGGTGGACAAGGTGCAGGGCGCCATCGCCATGCGCAACGTGGGCTTTCGCTACGGCAGCCGCGCCGTCATCAAGGGGCTGGACCTGGATATCCGCCCCGGCGAGATGATCGGTCTGGTGGGCCATAGCGGCTCCGGCAAGAGCACCCTGGTGAACCTGATCAGCCGCTTCTATGACGTGAGCGACGGCTCCATCCAGGTCGATGGCGTGGACATCCGCCGCTTCGCCGTGGCCGACTACCGGCGCCACATCGGCCTGGTGCTGCAGGAGCCCTTCCTGTTCTTCGGCACCATTGCCGAGAACATCGCCTACGGCAAGCCCGAGGCCACGCGCGAGGAGATCGTGGCCGCGGCCCGAGCGGCCCATGCGCACGAATTCATCCTGCGCCTGCCCCATGGTTACGACTCGCTGGTGGGCGAGCGCGGCCAGGGCCTGTCGGGCGGCGAGCGCCAGCGCATCAGCATCGCGCGTGCGCTCTTGATCGACCCGCGCATCCTGATTCTGGACGAGGCCACCTCGGCCGTGGACACCGAGACCGAGAAGGAAATCCAGAAGGCCCTGGACAACCTGGTGCAGGGTCGCACCACGATCGCCATCGCCCACCGCCTGTCCACCCTGCGCAAGGCCGACCGCCTGGTGGTGATGGACCGCGGCGAGGTGGTGGAAGTGGGGCCGCACGACGAGCTCATGGAAAAGCAGGGCGCCTACTGGCGCCTGTATGAAGCCCAGGCCCGCCGAGCCGAAGAGGATGCCCAGGCCGCCGGAGTGATCATCGACAGCAGCCTGCTGCACCCGGCCCACCCTGCGGGCAGCGCCTGAGCGCCGCCCTTCGACGGACAACGACACCGCCATGACCGATCTGACGACCCCTTCCCCGACCCACCCGCTGCAGCTGCACCGCAATGCCCATGGGCGCCTGGTGCTCACCCAGCCCGGCGGCAGCGTGCACGAAGGCGTGGTGCCCGTGCGTGCCTTTCCCATCGCCGCCCCGGCCGAAGGCCTGTCCCTGGTGGGCAGCGACGGCCACGAGCTGGTGTGGCTGGACCGGTTCGACCAGTTGCCCCCGGCCGGGCGTGCCCTGGTCGAAGAGGAACTGGCGGTGCGGGAGTTCGTGCCCACTATCGAAAGAATAGTCGCCGTATCCAGTTTTTCGACCCCCAGCACCTGGGATGTGGAAACCGACCGCGGCCCCGCGCGCCTGGTGCTCAAGGCCGAGGAAGACATCCGCCGGCTCGGCGGGCGCACACGGTTGCTCATTGCTGCGGGTGAGGGCGTGCAGTTCAAGGTGCCCGACACGACACTGCTGGACCGCCAGTCGCGCCGCTTTCTCGAGCGCTTTCTCTGAAGCCCGTTGCGCCAGCCCGCCACCTGCTTTTTGCAGGCGGCGGGCTTTTTTTTCGCCTGAAGAACGGTTAAAAACTAGGGGTAAACCCTTATTTTTGGGCTTAAAGGCAAAAAAAGACCTCAATTTCCCCTTTTGTTTGCCGTTATGAATGTACGAAGAGTCCGGAAGTGCCTCTGTCCATTCCATCCATAACCTGGGGCCTGCCATGCAAATGCCACCTGTCGATCGATCGCCGACCTGGCGTCCTGCGGGCGCCGATTTGTATTCCACCGGCGCCTCGGGGGCGCCGCCGATACGCCCTGTCAACGCACCGCTGCCCGTCGAGTCCATGGACCGGCTGGGGGAGGGGGCCATCGTGCGCGAGCCGGACAAGCCCTCGGCCCCCGACACGCCGAACCGTGACTGGACCGAGGTGAAGAAGAAGGACACGGTGGAAGAGCCGCCCGAGCCGCCGCCGGAGCCCATCTACAAGCAGTTGCTCGAATTCATCCAGTCGATGTGGCGCGCCAGCGGCAGCGCCGTGGAGATGGCGCAGGACATCAACAAGGTGACACTGCAGGAGCGCCTGGCGCAGCAGGTCAAGAACGAACCGCTGACCTACTCGGACCCCAAGGTCAAGCGCACGGCAGGGTTGTGAACCGGTTGGCAGGCTGAGGCGCAGCGACGGCGCCAGGGGCAGCTGGGTATTTTGCTACCGAAAAGGTAGCGACTGGGTCAAGGAGCGCTGGCTGCAGGAGCGGGAGCGGCAGGCGCCTGTTGTTTGGCGCGATCCCGTTCGGCGCGGTACTTGGCCGCAAAAGCGCGCACCTCTTCGTACGAAACAAAACCATCGCGGTCGGTATCGGCCTCGTCAAACGCATTGGACAGGCGCGGGAACAGCTTTACTTCGGTCCGGCTGAGCTTGTCGTCGCCATTGAAATCCAGCATCTTGAACTCGCGGATGGCCTTGGCTTCGCCCTTGGACAGGCCTTCGGTGTGGGCCGGTGGCGGCGCCACCGGTGCCTGGGCCAGGGCCATGCTGCTGCCCAGCAGGGCGGCTGCGCCCCATGCCAATAGGTTCATCTTCATGCGTTCTGTTCTCTGTTCCGGTTGCGGGACCATGCTCGCACAGATGCGGTGGCACGGCGTTCATTGCAACCGGTCAGAGGCCTTCTTTCGCGGCAAGTTGCACACCATTGCACAACTTTGCATGCCGCTGGGGGCAGGCCCTTCAGTCCGCCAGCAGCGTGACGGGGTTGGACACCCCGCTGTTCACATGGCCCGCGGGCACATGCAGCGAGGCCGAGGTGACATGGCCGGTCTGGTCGTCGAAGAAGAAGTCGGGCTCGAACTCGCGCAGAAACTCCCCCTTCTGCAGGCCGCCGAGGAACATCGCCTCATCGACGGCGATGTCCCAGTCCATCAGCGTTCGGATGGCGCGCTCGTGGGCGGGCGCGCTGCGCGCCGTGACCAGCGCGGTGCGGATGCGCATGCCCGTGCCGCCCGCGTGCTGCAGCCGGTGCAGGGCCGCCAGCAGAGGCTTGAAGGGGCCGTCGGGCAGCGGCTGCGCCGCCTTGTCGCTCTCGTGCCGCTGAAAGGCGGCCAGGCCCTCGGCCTGGTAGACGCGCTCGGCCTCGTCCGAGAACAGCACGGCGTCGCCGTCGAAGGCGATGCGCACCTCGTTCGGGTTGGAGTCGCCGGCGCGCACCGACTCGGTCAGCACGCGTGCCGCCGGGTAGCCCAGGTGCAGCGCCTGGCGCACGTCGGCCTCGTTGGCCGAGAGGAACAGGTGCGCCCCCAGCGGGCGCAGGTAGCGAAACGGGTCGCGCCCCTGGGTGAACACGCCGCGCTGCACCATGGGCAGCCCGTGGGCCAGGCAGGAGCGGAACACGCGCATGCCGCTCACCGGGTCGTTGCGCGAGAGCAGCACCACCTCCACCCGCTGGTGCTCGGTGGTATTGAAGGCCAGCAGCTTGCGCACCAGCGAAAAGGCCACCCCGGGCGCCGCCGGAATGTCGATGCGCTGGCGCTGCATCTCCACGTAGGCGCGGTCATCCGTGTCGTCGAAGACGCGGTTCTCTTCCTCGAAATTGAACAGCGCCCGCGAGGAGATCGCGACCACCAGTTTGTCGTCCAGGGTTACAGCCATGGCGTGTCTACTTGACGAACTGGTTGAGCTGGATGATGGGCAGCATCACGGCCAGCACGATGGCCATCACCACCAGGCCCATGGCCACGATCAGCAGCGGCTCCAGGATGGTCGCCAGCTGCATCGCGCGGCGCTGCACCTCCACCGACAACTGTGTGGCGGCACGCTGCAGCATCACCGGCAGCTGGCCCGTCTGCTCGCCCAGGCGCGCAAACATCGACAGCAGGCCCGGAAAGCGCTTCTTCTGCGCCAGGGCCGATGCCAGGGGCGCACCTTCGCGCACCAGCACCAGGGCATCGAGTGCGTCGGCGCGCAGGGCGCGGTTGTTCAGAGTTTCGGCTGCGGCCTGCAGGGCGCGCAGGATGGGCACGCCAGCGCTGGCCAGCATGGCCAGCGTGCTGGCAAAGCGCGCCGCGTTGTAGCCGCGCGCCAGCTTGCCCACCAGGGGCAGGTTGAGCCAGGCGGCGTCGAAGCGCTCGCGCACGCTCTCGGACTTCAGCGACCAGCGCAGGCCCAGGGCCCCGACGATCAGTACACCGAACATCGCCAGTCCATAGTTGCGCACCAGGGCGCTGATGCCCAGCATCACCGTGGTGATGAAAGGCAGGGCGCGCTTGGAACCCGCGAACACGCTGGCCACCTGGGGCACCACATAGCCCAGCAGGAACATCACGATGGCAATCGCCACCAGGGTCACGATGGCCGGGTAGAGCGCGGCACCCACCAGCTTGGCCTTGAGCGCCTGGCGGTCTTCGAGATCGTCGGCCAGGCGTTCGAGCACCAGGCCCAGGTTGCCGCTGTGCTCGCCGGCACCGATCACGGCGCAATAGATGTCGGAAAACTCGCGCGGGTGCTGGCCCAGCGCACGGGCGAAAGTGGCACCGGCATTCACCTCAGCGCGCAGGGCGGCCACCAAGTGGCGCTGGCGGTCGTCGTCGGCCTCGTCCGAGAGGGCGCTTAGGGCGCGCTCCAGCGGCAGGCCCGAACTCACCAGCCCGGCGATCTGCCGGGTCCAGATGGCCAGGCCGGTGGCGTTGAACACAGGGCGCGTGAACAGGCTGCGGTTCCAGCCCTGGGCAGCACCGTCCCGGGCGTGCCCGGTCTGGACCTGTTCCACTGCAATTGGCACCAGGGCCTGCGCACGCAACTGGGTGCGGGCGGACTTGGCGGTGTCGGCCTCCATCAGGCCTTTGCGGGTCTGGCCCTGGGCGTCCAGGGCTTCAAAGGAAAAAGCGGGCATGCAGCAGGTGGTGGGTGGGCGGTTGCGAAGTGCACAAATGCACCGTCATCAGCCCGATGGTAGCGGCAACCGGCACTCGCTACCGTGACGCACCACCCCCGAGGGTTACAAGTCGCCTACCCAGGCCGGTTCTCAGGCCGCCACGGCGCTCCCCAGGGCCGCATGGGCCTGCGCCGCGATCTCCAGCGAACGCAGCCGCAATGCGGGGTCGTAGACGTCGCTCACCAGCATCAGCTCGTTGGCCCCGGTCTCGCGCACCAGGTCGGCCAAGCCGGCCTGCACCGTCTCGGGCCCGCCGATCACCGCTGCCGCCAGGAAGTCGCCGATGGCGGCGCGCTCTTGTGGCTGCAGGCGCGCCGCGAAGTTCTCCACGGGCGGCAGCAGCAGGCGCCGGTCGCCGGTGAGGATGCCCAGCACGCGCTGGTAGGTGCTGCTGGCCAGGAACTCGGCCTCCTCGTCGGTCGGCGCGGCAATCAGCGGCACGCCGATGGCCAGGTAGGGCTTGGGCCAGGCGGCCGAAGGGCGGTACAGGTTGCGGTACAGGTCGATGGCCTGGTGCAGCAGGCGCGGCGCGAAGTGCGAGGCAAATGCGTAGGGCAGGCCGCGCTCGGCAGCCAACTGCGCCGAAAACAGGCTCGAACCCAGCAGCCAGATCGGCACGTTGGTGCCGGCACCGGGGGTGGCCACCAAGCGCTGGCCGGGTTCGGCCGGAGAAAGCAGGCGGTGCAGCTCGGCCACATCCTGCGGAAAATCGTCGGCCGTCTCCACGCGGCTGCGGCGCAGGGCGCGCATGGTCGCCGGGTCGGTGCCGGGGGCCCGGCCCAGGCCCAGGTCGATGCGGCCGGGGTAGAGTTCGGCCAGGGTGCCGAAGGCCTCGGCCACCACCAGCGGCGCGTGGTTGGGCAGCATCACCCCGCCCGAGCCCACGCGGATGCACGAGGTACCACCTGCGATATGCCCGACCAGCACGGCCGTGGCCGAGCTGGCGATACCGGCCATGTTGTGGTGCTCGGCCAGCCAGTAGCGGGCGAAACCGAGTTTTTCGGCATGTTGCGCGGTGCGCAGGGCGATCTGCAGGGCCTCGGCCACGGTGCCGCCGTCGCGGACGGCCACCAGGTCCAGCATGGACAGGGCGGTGCGGGGGGAAACAGGTTCAGTCATCCCTGCATTGTGGGCCGACCCGGCCAGCGGCGCTCGCGCTGGTGCCGAGAGCCGAGGATGGCAGCAGGGCTGCAGTGCACACACCGACAGGGGTATGCCATTTTTTGGTAGCCAAAAGGCAAAACGTTACACAGAATGTTTCAAATGGCGTGGCGTCCCTGGCCCAGAGGAGGTCCGCCGGCACACTAGGACGGGATCGCACATGGGTTTTTTCAGCCGACTGTTCAAGATGCGGGAGCAGGACCCTGCCAGTCCAGACACGACCTGGGCCATGGAAGACAACGGCAGCGAACTCGTGCTGGACGCCGAGTACGCCACCATGCTCATGACCGAGATCGATATCGACGCGGCCATTGCCAGCCATGAGGGCTGGCGCCTGCAGTTGCAGGACATGGTCAACGGCCGCTCCAACGAGGTCATGCGCCCCGAACGCATCTGCCAGGACGACCGCTGCGACCTGGGCCGCTGGCTCAACGGCACCGGCCGGGTGCGGCTGGGCCACTACCCCGCGTTCAGCATGCTGGTCGCGCGGCACAAGTACTTCCACCAGCAGGCCGCTGCCGTGGTCATGCTGTTCCAGGCGGGCGAGCAGCAGCAGGCGGTGCAACTGCTCAACAGCAGCTGCCGCCATGCGTCCAATCAAGTATTGCTATTGCTCAAGGAGCTCAAGCGCGGTGTGGGTAAATAGGCACCCCCTGAAGTGAGCCAACAGCTCAAGCAGGACTAATGATGACTTGGTAGCCGATGTTCTGGAGACTGCGGACGAGACGGTTGGCAGTCTTGGTGGAGTCGGCGTGGTCAAAGAAGCCCCCCGGTTCCTTCCACTCGTTAGCGTTGCGTAGCATGTGCCATGCGGCAGTCATTTTGGGTATCGTGGGGCCGAACATCTTCGCGCGATAGAAGGTCACGGCTACATCCTGCAGGTCGCCCAGCGAGGCCAATGCCAAGAAACGAGCGCCGGGCACAATGGCCCGGCGCTTGGTTGTCGAGGTCTGTCACAGCCGATTCCGCAAGCTGCTGGTGCGCCACGAGAAGCTTGAACGCGCTCAATCGCCTTGCGGCCGCCATCATTGTCTTTTGCAAAGGTGTCTGTGACTGCCAATATATATAGTTTACGGACAAACTCTGAGATTGGGACAACCTATCGGGCCAGCGCCTGCAGCAGGCGCGCGTGCACACCGCCAAAACCGCCGTTGCTCATGCACACGATGTGGTCCCCGGGCTGCGCTGCGGCGCTGACCTGGGCCACCAGCGTGTCGATGTCGGGCGCGGTCTGCGCGCGCTGGCCGGGGCCCGCGCCCAGGGGGGACAGGGCCTCGGCGGCGTCCCAGTCGAGTCCCGCCGTGTGGCAGAAGGCCAGGTCGGCGGATTCCAGCGCCCAGGGCAGTTGGCTCTTCATGGCACCGAGCTTCATGGTGTTGCTGCGCGGCTCGAACACCGCCAGGATGCGCGCGCTCGGGCCCAGGCTGCGGCGCAGGCCATCGAGCGTGGTGCGCAGCGCGGTTGGGTGGTGGGCGAAGTCGTCGTACACCGTGATGCCGTTCACCGTGCCGCGCAACTCCATGCGGCGCTTGACGTTCTGAAAGCTGCCCAGTGCCCGTGCCGCCTGCTCGGGCGCGACGCCTACGTGGTGCGCTGCGGCAATGGCCGCCAAGGCATTGAGCTGGTTGTGCACGCCCGTGAGGGCCCACTCCACCCGCGCCACCGTGTGGCCCTGCTGCACCACATCGAACGCCTGGGGCTCGCCCGCGGCAGAAAAATCAGCCACGGCCGTGCCGAAGCTGCTCACGCTGCTCCAGCAGCCGGCATGCAGCACGCGCGCCAGGCTTTCTTCCAGCCCGTTGACCACCACGCGGCCCGAGGGCGGCACGGTGCGCACCAGGTGGTGGAACTGGCGCTCGATGGCGGCCAGGTCGTCGAAGATGTCGGCGTGGTCGAACTCCAGGTTGTTCAGCACCGCCGTGCGCGGCCGGTAGTGCACGAACTTGCTGCGCTTGTCGAAGAAGGCTGTGTCGTATTCGTCGGCCTCGATCACGAACAGGGGGGGGCTGCCCAGCGGGCCCTCGCCTGCATGGGGGCGCGCTGCGGCGCCCAGGCGCGCCGACACGCCGAAGTTCAGCGGCACGCCGCCGATCAAAAAACCGGGCTGCTGGCCTGCGCTCGCGAGAATCCAGGCCAGCATCGAGGTGGTGGTGGTCTTGCCGTGCGTGCCGGCCACGGCCAGCACATGGCGGCCCTGCAGCACATGCTCGGCCAGCCACTGGGGGCCGCTGGTGTAGGGCAGGCCGGCGTCCAGAATGGCTTCCATCAGCGGGAACTTGGGGCTGCCATCGGCCAGCCGCACCCGGCTGACCACATTGCCGACCACGAACATGTCGGGCTTGAGATCGATCTGCTCCGGGCCGAAGCCCTCGATCAGGTCGATCCCGAGGGCGCGCAACTGGTCGCTCATGGGCGGGTAGACGCCCGCGTCGCAGCCTGTGACCCGGTGCCCCGCTTCGCGGGCCAGGGCCGCGAGGCCACCCATGAAGGTGCCGCAGATGCCCAGTATGTGTATATGCATGGGCGACGATTCTACTTTTCAAACCAGGTGGCCCATTCCGCAGGGGCGGCCTGCCCGGGGAGCTATGAAATTGATAGTCCTGTGCGCGCCATGGCCCTGTGGGCGGCGGTGCTGTGGGGGCATCCGCCAGACCCCGAAGGCGCGTTCGCGCCACAATGGAGCCTCCACTGCCTGGTTTGCGCCATGAACACACCTCTGAGTGCCGAAATCGCCAATACCACCGCCCGCATCGTCGTCGAGGAAGGGATGGAGTGGGGCCCTGCCAAGCGCCGCGCGCTGCGCGAGATGGGCCTGCCCGCCCGCACGGCGCTGCCCGGCAACGACCAGGTGGAGGAGGCCGTGCGCGAGTACATCGCCCTGTTCTGCGCCGACACCCAGCCGCGCGAGCTGAGCGCACTGCGCCAGCTGGCCCTGGTCTGGATGGAGCGCATGGCGGCCTTTCGCCCCCACCTGGGCGGGGCCGTGTGGCACGGCACGGCCACGCGCCTGTCCGACATTTACCTGCAGTTGTTCTGCGATGATTCCAAATCCGCTGAAATTGCGCTCATCGACCACCATGTGGACTACGAGCCGCGCACGGTGTCCGGTTTCCATGGCGAGTCGGTCGAGGCGCTTAGTCTAGGCAGCAAATCGCCTGAACTGGGCGAGATGATCGGAGTCCACCTGCTGATCTATGACCTTGACGACCTGCGCGGTGCGCTGCGGCCCGATGCCAAGGGGCGTTCGCCCCGCGGTGACATCACGGCCGTGCGCCGCCTGCTCCAAGACACGGAAACCCCTGCTCCATGACGACCCCCGCTCCCGAGACTTCGCCCGCCACCCTTTCTGACACCCCCACCGATCCTGCCCGCCGCCGCTGGCTGTATGCGGGCGTGGCCGGCGCGGCCGCCGTGGGCGGGGCAGGCGTGGCGTGGTGGAAGTTCCAGCCCCATGCCATCGAAAGCGGGGCCGAAAAAGTCCTGTGGGCCCTGGAATTCGAGACGCCGGACGGCGCTACCCTGCCGCTGCAGCGCTTTTTGGGCAAACCGCTGCTCATCAACTTCTGGGCGACCTGGTGTGCGCCCTGTGTCGAAGAGCTGCCCATGCTCAACGCCTTTTACCGCGAACATGCGCCCAAAGGCTGGCAGGTGGTGGCTCTGGCCATCGATCAGCCGTCTTCGGTGCGCAAGTTCCTGACCAAGCTGCCGCTCGAATTCCCCGTCGGGCTGGCCGGCTTGCAGGGCACGGACCTGGGGCGCTCGCTCGGAAACCTCACCGGGGGCTTGCCTTTCACGGTGGTGCTGGGCGCAGAGGGCCGGGTGCTGCACCGTAAAATGGGCCAGGTCACCGCGCAGGATCTGCAGCAGTGGGCGGCCCTGCGCTAGGCAGGGTGGGCCTTCTGCGCCCTTTATTCCCGGCCTGAAGGGCCTTTTGACGCTCTGGCGTTCATCAAAATTGTGACCCAAAGACGGGTATAGGCCGAATTTGGAGTAAATTCGCGCCCTGTTCAGTTTTTAGCCGTTGGAGCTTTCATGGATCTGCGAAAACTCAAAACCCTCATCGATCTCGTGTCCGAGTCGAATGTGTCCGAACTCGAAATCACGGAAGCCGAGGGCAAGGTCCGTATCGTCAAGAGCGGCAGCGCCGTGGTCCAGCAGTATGTACCAGCGCCCATGCAGCAGGCTCCCGCCCCTGCACAGGCTGCAGCCGCCCCCGTGGCCGAGCTGCCTGCGCCCGCCCCGGTCGCGCCCGCAGGCCATGTGGTCAAGTCGCCCATGGTCGGCACCTTCTACCGTTCGTCCAGCCCCGGCGCCAAGGCCTTTGTCGAGATCGGCAGCCAGGTCAAGGAAGGCGAGACCATCTGCATCATCGAGGCCATGAAGATCCTCAACGAGATCGAGGCCGACAAGTCGGGCACGGTCACCCGCATCCTGGGCGAGAACGGCCAGGCCGTGGAATACGGACAACCGCTGTTCGTGATCGAGTAAGGCTTGCATGTTCAAGAAGATCCTTGTTGCCAATCGGGGTGAGATCGCCTTGCGGATCCAGCGCGCCTGCCATGAACTGGGCGTGAAGGCCGTGATGGTCTACTCCGAGGCCGACCGCGACGCCAAGTACGTCAAGCTGGCCGAAGAGGCGGTGTGCATCGGCCCCGCGCCCTCGCCGCTGTCCTACCTCAACATGCCGGCCATCATCTCGGCCGCCGAAGTGACCGACGCCGAGGCCATCCATCCCGGCTATGGCTTCCTGTCCGAGAACGCCGACTTCGCCGAGCGCGTGGAAAAGAGCGGCTTCCAGTTCATCGGCCCCACGCCCGAGTCGATCCGCATCATGGGCGACAAGGTCTCGGCCAAACAGGCCATGATCCGTGCCGGCGTACCCTGCGTGCCGGGTTCCGAAGGCGAGCTGCCCGAAGACCCGGTGCAGATCCGCCGCATCGCCAAGGCCGTGGGCTATCCCGTGATCATCAAGGCCGCTGGCGGCGGCGGTGGCCGCGGCATGCGCGTGGTGCACACCGAGGCCGCACTGGTCAATGCCGTGCAGATGACCAAGGCCGAGGCCGGCGCTGCGTTCGGCAATCCTGCGGTGTACATGGAGAAGTTCCTCCAGAACCCGCGCCACATCGAGATCCAGATCCTCGCCGACAAGCACCGCAATGCGGTCTACCTGGGCGAGCGCGACTGCTCCATGCAGCGGCGCCACCAGAAGGTGATCGAGGAAGCGCCGGCGCCGGGCATCCCGCGCAAGCTGATCGAGAAGATCGGCGAGCGCTGCGTGGCCGCCTGCAAGAAGATCGGCTACCGCGGTGCGGGCACCTTCGAGTTCCTCTACGAAAACGGCGAGTTCTACTTCATCGAGATGAACACCCGCGTGCAGGTGGAGCATCCGGTGACCGAGTGGATCACGGGCGTGGACATCGTGCGCACGCAGATCATGGTCGCCGCGGGCGAGAAGCTGCCCTTCACCCAGCGCCAGATCGAGATCAGGGGCCATGCCATCGAGTGCCGCATCAATGCCGAGGATGCCTACAAGTTCACCCCCTCGCCAGGGCGCATCACCACCTGGCATCCGCCCGGCGGGCCCGGTGTGCGCGTGGACTCGCATGCCTACACCAACTACTTCGTGCCGCCGAACTACGACTCGATGATCGGCAAGATCATCGTGCACGCCGATACGCGCGAACAGGCGCTGGCGCGCATGCGCACCGCGCTGTCGGAGACGGTGATCGAAGGCATCAACACCAACGTGCCGCTGCACCGCGAGCTGATGGTGGACGCCAAGTTCATGGCCGGCGGCACCAACATCCACTACCTGGAAGAGTGGCTCTCGCAGCACAAACGCTGAGCGGGCTGTCCGTTGGTGGATCCACATGCTGGCCCCTGGCAACGGGGGCCGGCATTTCATTTTTTCTGAGAGGCCTGCGCCCATGTTCGAGCTGATGCTGATGTGCCCTGAAGACCGGATCGAGCCGGTCAGTGACGCGCTGGACGCGCTGGATGCGCTGAGCGTCTCGGTCGAGGACGCCGACGCGCAGACCGACGCCGAGCAGGCCCTGTTCGGCGAGCCCGGCATGCCGCCGCCCAAGGACGGCTGGCAGCGCAGCCGCGTCGTGGCCCTGTTCCCCACGCGCGAGGCCGCCAGCGAGGCGCAGCAACTGCTGTCCGTGCAGGATTTCTTCGAGGGTTGCCAGGTGCTGGGTGTGGCCGAGGTGGCCGACCAGGACTGGGTGCGGCTCACGCAGTCGCAGTTCACCCCCGTGGACATCACGCCCGACTTCTGGATCGTGCCCACCTGGCACGAGCTGCCGGCGCAGGCCGTGCGCAGCATCCGCCTGGACCCGGGCCTGGCCTTCGGTACGGGCACCCACCCCACCACCCGCATGTGCCTGCGCTGGATCGCCCGCCAGGGTGCTGCCGGCGAGGGTGCTGCCGCCTTCGGCCGCGTGCTCGACTACGGCTGCGGCTCGGGCATTCTGGCCATCGGCACGGCCAAGTTCGGTGCCACCGACATCGATGCGGTGGACATCGACACGGCGGCCGTCGAATCGACCGTGCTGAACGCGGCGGCCAACGGCGTGCAGCTGCGTGCCGGCCTGCCCGACAAGGCCAGCGGCCCGTACCAGACCGTTCTGGCCAATATCCTGGCCACGCCGCTGCGCGTGCTCGCGCCCCTGCTGTGCAACCACGTGGCGCCCGGCGGCCACCTGGTGCTGGCGGGCATCCTGGCGCGCCAGGCCGAGGAGCTCAAGGAAGCCTACGCACCCTGGGTGAAGCTCGAGGTGGCGGACACCGAGGACGGCTGGATCCTCATGACGGCATCGCGCTGATGCCAGGCGCGGGACTGCATACGTCCCACCCTACAATCCATCGCAGATGAGCCAGATCACACGCTGCCCGGCCTGCGCGACCCAATTCAAGGTGGTCGCCGACCAGTTGCGCATTTCCGAAGGCTGGGTGCGTTGCGGGCAGTGCAAGGAAGTGTTCGATGCGGCGGCGCACCTGGTGGCCGCGCCGCCTCCGCCGATGCTGCCCGATGTGTCGCTCACCGATACGCGGCCGCCACCCACCGTCGTGGCACGGCCGCCCGAGGCGCGTGGCGCCTGGGGGGTCTTCGACCCGCCTCAGAACAAGCCCGCGGGCCGCGTGCTCCAGCCACCGGCGCCCGTACCAGGCCCTGCGACGGCAGCGCCCCTGGCGGCACCGCCGGCTGCGGCGGCGGGCGCCTCCGGCGGCACGGCTGGCGAGGTTTTCGATATCCCTGCGCCCACCGTTCCGGCGTTCCTGTCGGCGACGCGCGCAGCTTCCACGGCGCTCGGTGCCGATGATCTGAGCCTGGAGCCCTTGCAGCCCTTTGGCTGGCGAGCGCCCGCGCCGCCGCTGGCGACACCCCGCCCGACACCCGCAGCGCCGCCGGCAGCAGCCGTCCCTCCGCCCGCGGCATTCGTGCCCCCGCAGCCACGCGAGGAGAGCCAGGTGATGCCCGGGCTGGCCGCGTCGCTGCTGGCCGACCTGGCCCCGGTGGCCGGCCCCGCGCTGCCCAAGGGCGTGCTGGACCCGGCCGCCGAGGGTATGGCGCTGCCTGCCGGCTACGAGCTGCCCACGGCGGATTTTTCCGACTCCCTGCCCAGGGCCGAGGGCGAAGGCCGCGGCGGCCGCGATGCCCGCGACGACGATGGCCCGGACACGGAAATCATGTCCCTGTCGGAGGACCTGGGCGAGCAGGATCCCTATCCGCCCCTGGACCTGTCCAGCGCAGCGGCCCGGCGTGGGTCCGTGCTGCTGGACGAGGACGACGACCATGATGACGGCGTGCCGCTGTTCGGCCCGGCGGCCGTGGTGCCTGCGCCCGCGCCGGTGGTCGCCCCCGTACCCGAGCCCGCACCCTGGCGCAGGCCGGGGGCTGCGCCATCTCCAGCGCCCACCAGCGGGTTTTCCGATTCCATCACGCCGTTTCCCGATGCGGACTTCGAGCTCATGCCCGATCCGGTCTTTCCGGCATCGGCACCCCCGCGGGCGAATGCCTCCAGCGGTGGACGTGGGTCTGCGGCGGCGACAGCGCTGGATGCCGACGAGGACGAGCTGCCGGCCGGCCATGCTTCCGATGCGCAAGAGGTGAGCTTCGTGCGCGCCGCGCGCCGCAAGGCCTTCTGGCGCCGGCCGCTCGTGCGCACCCTGCTGGCGCTGGCGCTCGTGCTGCTGCTCGGGGTGCTGGCCGTACAGGTCGCCGTGCACGAGCGCAACCGCATCGCCGCGATGGACAGCAGGGCGCGCCCTTGGCTGCAGCAGCTGTGCGCACATCTGGGCTGTACGCTGGCGCCCCAGCGCCAGATTGCCGATGTGGTGATCGACGGCTCCTCCTTCAACAAGGCGCGTGGCGAGGGCTACCTGCTGTCGCTCACCGTCAAGAGCCGCGCCACGATACCGCTGGAAATGCCCGCAGTGGAGCTGACCCTCACCGATGCCCAGGACCAGCCCGTCCTGCGGCGGGTGCTGCTGCCGGCCGATCTCGCGGCGCCCGTCGAACTGCCTGCGCGCGGCGAGTGGAGCACCTCTCTGTCGGTGGTAGTGACCACGGGTGCCTCACGGGTGTCGGGCTACCGGCTGCTGACTTTCTACCCCTGATTCCACCGGGATCGCGGGCCTCTCTTTCCAACCCTTCACTTTCTTCCCACCTATGGCTGCCCTTATCTGTGGTTCCCTGGCATTCGACACCATCATGACCTTCGAGGGTCGCTTTGCCGAACAGATCCTGCCCGAGCAACTGCACATCCTCAATGTGTCGTTCCTCGTGCCCTCACTGCGCCGCGACTTCGGCGGCTGTGCCGGCAACATCGCCTACAGCCTCCAGCTGCTGGGTGGCGAGCCCGTGCCCATGGCCATGGTGGGTAGCGATGGTGCGGACTACCTGCAGCGCCTGGACGACCTGGGCATCAGCCGTCGCTTCGTGGGCCAGGTCCAGGATGTGCACACCGCGCAGGCCATGATCATGACCGACCGCGACAACAACCAGATCACTGCCTTCCACCCCGGCGCCATGATGCAGGCCCATGCCAACCGCATCGAGTCCGGCGCGGGCATCCACCTGGCCATCATCGCGCCCGATGGCCGCGACGCCATGATCGAGCACGCTGCGCAACTGGTGGCGGCCGGTGTTCCCTTCGTTTTCGATCCGGGCCAGGGCCTGCCCATGTTCAACGGTGCCGAACTCTCGCGCTTCATCGAGCAGGCCACCTGGGTCACGGTCAACGACTACGAGGGCAAGATGCTCAGCGAGCGCACGGGCTGGAGCCTGGCCGAGATCTCGCAGCGCGTCGATGGCCTGGTGGTGACTCTGGGTGGCGAGGGTTGCGAGGTCTGGGTCAAGGGCGATAAGACGCTGGTGCCTGCCGTGGTGCCGGCCGCCGTCGTGGACCCCACGGGCTGCGGCGATGCCTGGCGCGGTGCGCTGCTCTTCGGCCTGGAGCGTGGCTGGCCGCTGGTGAAGTGTGCGGAGCTGGGCAACCGCGTCGGTGCCCTCAAGATCGCGCAGCGCGGCCCGCAAAGCTACACGCTCGACTTCCAGCCTGTGTGAGCCGATCGGGGTGCCGCGCGGTGCCACGCGCGGCGCCGGCGTGGCACCCGGCACTGTGCGTCCGGGCATAAAAAAACCCGGTGCCGAAGCACCGGGTTGAGCGCGCAGCGCGTAAGGCAAAGACTTACGGCTTGGTGCCCGTAGGGAAGGGCCATGCTGCCTGGGGGTTCAGCGTGGTCTGCGCTGCGGGAGCTGCTGCTGCAGCTGGCGCAGGGGCTGGGGCCTTGGCCGCTTTCTTGGCAGGAGCTGCCTTCTTGGCGGGTGCAGGGGCGGCCTTCTTGGCGGCTACGGCCTTCTTGGCAGGAGCGGCAGCCTTCTTGCTGGGCGCAGCTGCCTTCTTGGCAGGAGCGGCAGCCTTCTTGGCGGGTGCAGCTGCCTTCTTGGCAGGAGCGGCCTTCTTGGTGGGTGCTGCTGCCTTCTTGGCGGGAGCGGCCTTCTTGGCTGGTGCTGCTGCCTTCTTGGCAGGAGCGGCCTTCTTGGCGGGTGCTGCTGCCTTCTTGGCGGGAGCGGCCTTCTTGGCTGGTGCTGCTGCCTTCTTGGCGGGAGCGGCCTTCTTGGCGGGTGCTGCTGCCTTCTTGGCGGGAGCGGCCTTCTTGGCTGGTGCTGCTGCCTTCTTGGCAGGAGCGGCCTTCTTGGCGGGTGCTGCTGCCTTCTTGGCAGGAGCGGCCTTCTTGGCCGCTGGCTTTGCAGCTACAGCCTTCTTCGCGGGAGCTGCCTTCTTTGCAGCGGGTTTTTTCGCAGTTGCCATCATGTTCTCCTTGAGTCAATTTGCAAAGAGCACTTCGTGTCTACAGTGGACATGAAGCGATCCATGGAGATGGGGCGTGCCCCATCTCCATGAACACGGGAACGCCCTGCACGGCAACGCGCTTGGGCGTTGTCCGTGCAGGGCGTGGTGTGGGGATCCATGGCGTGCGTGCACCTGCGAGGCTAGTCCCAGGACAATGCGCCACCCGACTGGTACTCGATGACGCGCGTCTCGAAGAAGTTGCGCTCCTTCTTCAGGTCGATCATCTCGCTCATCCAGGGGAAGGGATTTTCTTCGTTGGGGAACAGCGTCTCCAGGCCGATCTGGGTGGCGCGGCGGTTCGCGATGTAGCGCAGGTAGCCCTTGAACATCGACGCGTTCATGCCCAGCACGCCACGCGGCATGGTGTCTTCGGCATAGCGGTACTCGAGCTCCACGGCCTGCATGAACAGGGCCTTGATCTCGGCCTTGAACTCCGCGGTCCACAGGTGCGGGTTCTCCAGCTTGAGCTGGTTGATCAGGTCGATGCCGAAGTTGCAGTGCATCGACTCGTCGCGCAGGATGTACTGGTACTGCTCGGCTGCACCGGTCATCTTGTTCTGGCGGCCCAGCGCCAGGATCTGCGTGAAGCCGACATAGAAGAACAGGCCTTCCATCAGGCAGGCGAAGACGATCAGCGACTTGAGCAGGGTCTGGTCGGTCTCGAAGGTGCCGGTGTGGAAGTTGGGGTCCATGATCGCCTCGATGAAGGGGATCAGGAACTGGTCCTTGTCGCGGATCGAGGGCACTTCCAGGTAGGCGTTGAAGATCTCGCCTTCATCCAGGCCGAGCGACTCCACGATGTACTGGTAGGCGTGCGTGTGGATCGCTTCCTCGAACGCCTGGCGCAGCAGGAACTGGCGGCACTCGGGCGCGGTGATGTGGCGGTAGGTGCCCAGCACGATGTTGTTGGCGGCCAGCGAGTCGGCGGTCACGAAGAAGCCGAGGTTGCGCTTGATGATGCGGCGCTCGTCTTCGGTCAGGCCGTTGGGGTCCTTCCACAACGCGATGTCGCGCGTCATGTTCACCTCTTGCGGCATCCAGTGGTTGGCGCAGGTGGCGAGGTACTTTTCCCAGGCCCACTTGTACTTGAACGGCACCAGCTGGTTGACGTCGGTCTGGCCGTTGATGATGCGCTTGTCGGCGGCGTTCACGCGGCGGTGCGCGGGTGCTGCGGCAGGGGTGGCTTGCGGTGCAGCGGATGCTGTCATCGACGCATGCACTTCCTGAAGCGAGGGGGTCTGGAAAGACACAGGCGGCTGTTCCGCCGGGTGGCTTTTGTGCAGTCCACCGTCCAGTTGATTTTGCGATGAGGGCTTGACTTCTTCGTCCCAGGACAACATAGATTTTCCAGTGTTCGGATTATGAAAGCAGTGCTGCAAAAAGGAAAGCACCGCAGCGTTGTGCAGCAACGTTTTGTTGCTTCACAGCACCGAAGCGGCGTGCATGGGTCCGCATGCGCGCCGCTTCATGAGGCCTTACTGGCAGGCCTCGCAGGTTGGATCATCGATGGCGCAGAACTTGACGTCGGTGGCAGGCAGTGCGGCGGCCTGCGCGGCAGCGGCTGCAGCGGCCGCTTCCATCGCGCTCGGCTTGGCCGGCGCGGCCTGTGCAGAGCCTGCATCGCTGCCCGAGGACACGGAGTTGAGCTGGCGCGTGTTCACGGTGCTCATCTCCACGTGCGTGGCGCTTTGCGTGCGCAGGTAGTAGGTGGTCTTGAGGCCGCGCAACCATGCCAGCTTGTAGGTGTCGTCGAGCTTTTTGCCCGATGCACCGGCCATGTAGATGTTCAGGCTCTGCGCCTGGTCGATCCACTTCTGGCGGCGCGATGCGGCTTCCACCAGCCATTGCGAGTCGACTTCGAAGGCCGTGGAGTACAGCGCCTTGATGTCGGCCGGCACGCGGTCGATGGGGTGCAGCGAACCCTTGAAGTGCTTGAGGTCCATGATCATCACGTCGTCCCACAGGCCCAGGCGCTTGAGGTCGCGCACCAGGCCGCCGTTGATCACGGTGAACTCGCCCGACAGGTTGGACTTGACCGACAGGTTGCCGAACGAGGGCTCGATCGACGCGTCCACGCCGATGATGTTGGAAATCGTGGCCGTGGGGGCGATGGCGACGCAATTGGAGTTGCGCATGCCGTCCTCGCTGATCTTCTTGCGCAGGGCATCCCAGTCGAGCGTGGCCGAGCGGTCCACTTCGACGTAGCCGCCGCGTGCCGTGGCCAGCATGTCCAGCGTGTCCAGGGGCAGGATGCCCTGGTCCCACAGCGAGCCCTTGTAGCTCTCGTACTGGCCGCGTTCGCGGGCCAGCTCGGTCGAGGCCCAGTAGGCGTAGTAGCAGATGGCTTCCATCGACCGGTCGGCGAACTCCACGGCCGCCTGCGAGGCGTAGGGAATGCGCAGCTCGTACAGGCTGTCCTGGAAGGCCATCAGGCCCAGGCCCACGGGGCGGTGGCGCAGGTTGGAGTCGCGCGCCTTGGTGACCGCGTAGTAGTTGATGTCGATCACGTTGTCCAGCATGCGCATGGCCACGGTGATGGTCTTGCGCAGCTTGGCGTGGTCGATCTGGCCGTCCTTCAAGTGCTGCAGCAGGTTCACGGAGCCCAGGTTGCAGACGGCGGTCTCGGTGTCGCTGGTGTTCAGCGTGATCTCGGTGCACAGGTTGGACGAGTGCACCACGCCGGCGTGCTGCTGGGGCGAGCGCACGTTGCAGGCATCCTTGAAGGTGATCCAGGGATGGCCGGTCTCGAACAGCATGGTCAGCATCTTGCGCCACATGTCGGTGGCCTGCACCGTCTTGGAGGGCTTGATCTCGCCGCGCGCGGCCTTCTGTTCGTAGGCCACGTAGGCCTTCTCGAAGGCGGTGCCGAACAGGTCGTGCAGGTCGGGCACGTCGGAGGGCGAGAACAGGGTCCAGGTGCCCTTTTCCATCACGCGGCGCATGAACAGGTCGGGGATCCAGTTGGCCGTGTTCATGTCGTGCGTGCGGCGGCGGTCATCGCCGGTGTTCTTGCGCAGCTCCAGGAACTCCTCGATGTCCAGGTGCCAGGTTTCCAGGTAGGTGCAGACCGCGCCCTTGCGCTTGCCGCCCTGGTTCACGGCCACGGCGGTGTCGTTGACCACCTTGAGGAAGGGCACCACGCCCTGCGATTCGCCGTTCGTGCCCTTGATGTGCGAGCCCAGGGCGCGCACGCGCGTCCAGTCGTTGCCCAGGCCGCCGGCAAACTTGGACAGCAGGGCGTTTTCCTTGATGGAGTCGTAGATGCCTTCCAGGTGGTCGGGCACTGTGGTCAGGTAGCACGAGGACAGCTGCGAGCGCAGCGTGCCGCTGTTGAACAGCGTGGGCGTGCTGGACATGAAGTCGAAGCTCGAAAGGATCTCGTAGAACTCGATGGCGCGGGCTTCGCGGTCGGCTTCGTTGAGCGACAGGCCCATGGCCACGCGCATGAAGAAGCACTGGGGCAGCTCGATGCGGGTCTTGCGCACATGCAGGAAGTAGCGGTCGTACAGGGTCTGCAGGCCCAGGTAGTCGAACTGCAGGTCGCGGTCGGCGTTCAGGGCGGCGCCCAGGCGGGCCAGATCGAAGGTCAGCAGGCGCGGGTCCAGCAGTTCGTTGTCCACACCCTTCTGGATGAACTGCGGGAAGTAGTCCACGTAGCTCTGGCCCATGTCGGCCTGGGCGACTTCACGGCCCAGCACTTCGCGCACGATGGTGTGCAGCAACAGGCGTGCGGTGGCGTAGGTGTAGTCGGGGTCCTTCTCGATCAGCGTGCGGGCCGCCAGGATGGAGGCCTTGTAGACCTCGTCCATGGGGACGCCGTCGTACAGGTTGCGCATGGTCTCGGCCACGATGGGCTGGGCCGACACGTCGGCGCCCAGGTTCACGCAGGCCGACTCGATCAGGCCCTGCAGGCGCACCAGGTCCAGCACCACGCGCTTGTCGCCGTCCAGCACGTGCAGTGCGGGGGCGGGGGCAGCCTGTGCCTCCTGCTCGACGTGGCGGGCGCGCTCCTGGGTGCGGCTTTCGCGGTACAGCACGTAGGCGCGGGCCACTTCGTGGTGGCCGCCGCGCATCAGCACCAGTTCCACCTGGTCCTGCACGTCTTCAATATGGAAGGTGCCGCCGCCGGGGCGCGAGCGCGCCAGGGCGCGGGCAACGTTCTGGGTCAGCGTGTCCACCACTTCGCGCACGCTGGCCGAGGCCGCCCCCTGGGTGCCGTGCACTGCCAGAAACGCCTTCATCATCGCCACGGCAATCTTCTGCGGCTCGAACGGGACCACGGCGCCATTGCGGCGGATGATCTGGTAGTGGGAGTACGTGTTCGCTCCCTCTGGCACAGCGGAGGATGCCTCGTGCGCATCCTGGGATGCGGGGCGGGTGGTGGATGAAGGCGTGTTCAAAGCAGCGTGCATGGATGTCCTCTTTTTGGGTGCTGTCTGGAATGTGCAGGCGGGTGGCAGTGCCGCCGCGGGGGAGAAGTGGTGCGCCAGTTTTTGGCCTGTCGCACACTATATATGGTGTGTCAGTTGCGTTCAATACGCTACCGGTAGTGTACCGCTCCCGGGGATGCGAAAACCCGAAACAGCATGTTTCCCCACGCTGGAGCGGCCTATGGGCGCCTGTCCTGCACGCGCGATGTGCCCGATGGATGCACGCAAAAACCACGCAGTGGCGCGCGATGCGGGTCGATTTTGCGCGGCGGGCCGCGTGCAGATTGGCGTGCCTGCCTTGTGCATCTGCACAAAAAATTATTTTTGAAAAAATGCGGCCTGATGTGCCGTCGCGACATCGCCTGGACCGCTGGCCGGTGCGGGGCTCAGGCGCCGTTGCCGTCTGCCGGCCGGGTCTCGGCGGGAAAGCGCTCCGCCGGCCATCCCAGCGCCTGTTGTACGCCAGGCCAGTCGAAGCCCGCACCCGGGTCGTGCTTGCGCCCCGGGGCGATGTGCTCGTGGCCGGCCAGGTGGGCGATGGGATAGCGCAGCGCGATGTCACGGCACAGCCAGGCCAGCGTGGCGTACTGGGCGGCCTCGAAGCGCTCGCCCTCCAGGCCTTCGAGCTCGATGCCGATGGAATCGTCGTTGCATTGCGCGCGGCCCCGGTAGGCCGAGGGCCCCGCATGCCAGGCGCGCTGGTCGCAGTCCACGAACTGCCAGAGCACCCCGGTGCGATCAATGACAAAGTGCGCGGACACCGTGAGGCCGCGGATGCCCTGGTAGTACGGGTGTGCGTCCCAGTCGAGCGTGTTGGTGAACAGCTGGCGCACGCCCGGGCCCCCGTACTGGCCCGGGGGCAGGCTGATGGAGTGCACCACGATCAGGTCGATCTGCGCTGCCGGCGGGCGCGGGCCGAAGTTGGGCGAGGGCTGGCGCACGGCCGACCGGTGCCAGCCCTGGTCCCAGGGGGACCCGGCGGCGCCCGGCACCTCAGCCGATGTCGTCATGGGCATCCTGGTCATTGGGCACGGCGATGTTCAGGCGCGCAATGCGGTAGCGGATCTGGCGCAGGCTGATGCCCAGACGTGCCGCCGTGGCCGTGCGGTTGAACCCCGCCTCGCGCAGTGCGCGCACCAGGATGTCGCGCTCCTGCTGGTCCAGCCAGGCCTGCAGGTCGCTGGGCAGGGGCGTGCTGGCGCCGGGCGCTGCGCCCAGGGCAGGCCGAGGCGACGATGCCTCATCCGCCTGCAGCGTGTCCGGCACGGCGTTGGGGGTGAGCGCTGCGGCGTCTGAAGTCTGTGCGGGGGCTGGGCTTGCGCTGCCGACGGCAGGAAAGCCACCCGCAGGCGGTGCCACGCCGTCCACGTGCAACTCGTCCCCCTCGCTCAGGGCCACGGCCCGGTGCAGCAGGTTTTCTAGCTCGCGCACGTTGCCGGTGAGAGGGTGGGCGGCAATCGCCTGGATCGCGTGCTCGGTCAGTGCTGGCACGGGCATGCCCGACTCCTGCGCGATGCGCGCCAGCAGCGCCCGGCACAGGGCGGGCAGGTCCTCGCGCCGCTCGCGCAGCGGCGGGATCACGACCTCGATCACATTCAGGCGGTAATAAAGGTCCTGGCGGAAGCGGCCGGTCTGCACGTCGGCCGCCAGGTCACGGTGCGTGGCGCTGACGATGCGCACGTCCACGGTTTCTTCCTGCGTGGAGCCCAGGGCGCGCACGTTGCGTTCCTGGATGGCGCGCAGCAGCTTCGACTGCATGGCCAGCGGCAGGTCGCCGATCTCGTCGAGGAACAGGGTGCCCCCGCGTGCCGCCTGGAAGTAGCCGTCCCGGTCCTGGCTGGCGCCGGTGTAGGAGCCCTTGCGCGCGCCGAAGAACTCGGCCTCGAGCAGGTTCTCGGGGATGGCGCCGCAGTTCACGGCCACCCAGGGGCCGTCTGCGCGCTGGCTGCTGGCGTGCAGCGCCTGGGCGACGAGCTCCTTGCCGGTGCCCGACTCGCCGTGGATCAGCACCGGCGCCATGCCGCGCGCGACCTTGGCCACGCGCTGCTTGACGTTGCGCATGGCGGCCGATTCGCCCACCAGCCGGTCCAGCGCCGACGACGAGGCCTGGGCATCGACCGCACCGCTCTGGCGCCCGCCCGGGGTGCGCGCCGCGCGGGGTGCGGGCACGCCGCCCGTGCCCTGGATGGCAGAGGCCACCACGGAGCGGAACTGTTTCAGATCCACCGGCTTGGTCAGGTAGTCGAAGGCCCCCGAGCGCAAGGCTTCCACGGCGTTTTCGGCCGAGCCATAGGCCGTCATGACCACGCAGCGCTCCTTGCGCTGCTGGTCGCGCAGGTCTTGCAGCAGCTCCATGCCAAAGCCGTCGGGCAGGCGCATGTCGGTGATCACGGCGTCGAAGCGGTGCGCCTTGAGCTGTTCGCGCGCCTCCTGCACGCTGGCGGCTGTCTCCACGCGGTAGCCTTCGCGCAGCAGCGTCAGTTCGTAGAGCGTGCGCAGGTCGGGCTCGTCGTCCACGACAAGGATGGAGGCAGCAGGGGCGTTCATGGGAGGAGAGAAGGCTTTCAGACCACGATGGTGTCGAACAGGGAGGCGGGCTCGGACGGGCGCGTCGTGCGCCGAAAGCCGACTGTAAAGGCATTGCCACCGGTCTCGCCGCGTTGGGTCAGGCGCACGACCCGCTGGTAGCCGATGGAGGCGCCATGGCGCTGGCACAGCTCGCGGCAGATGTACAGGCCCAGCCCGCTGGAGCGGCTCTCGGACGAAAAGAACGGCTCGAACAGGTGGCGCTCCACCGATTTGTCCATGGGTGCGCCATCGCTCCAGACCTGCAGGCTGATCTGGCCGGTGATGCTGGTGCGCGTGGTGATGCACAGCGAGTCCAGCTCGGGGCCCATGTAGCGCAGGGCGTTGTCCAGCAGGTTCACCAGCACGCGGCGCAGGTGCTCGGGGTCGAACTCCACCTGCGCGTCGCCCGCCGCCAGGGCCACCAGCCCGCGCCGCTGGGTCGGGTCCTGGCCTTGCCAATCGTTCCAGACCTGCGCCACGGCCGTGTCCAGTTGCAGGGTCGAGGCGGGCGAATGGCTGATCTGGTGCTGCACGCGGGCGATGTCCAGCACCTCCTCGGCAATGCGCGCCAGGCGGTCCGCGTTCTGCTGCACCATGTGCGCCAGGCGTTTCTGGCCAGGGTCCGTCAGGTCTTCTTCCAGCAGGGCATTGGCCTGGACGATGGCCGCCAGGGGGTTGCGGATCTCGTGCGCAACGGCAGCCGACATGCGGCCCATGGCGGCCAGCTTCTCGGTGCGCAGGCGCGCCTGCATCTCGCGCAGGTCGTGCAGGAACATCACGCACAGCCGCTCGCTGCCGGCCTCGCGGGCCGGTGTGCGCGAAGAGGTCAGCCAGGTGCGCACATGCAGTCCGGTCGGGCTCTCGCCGGGGTGCAGCAGGTCCGCATCGGCGGTCTGGGGCTGCTCCTGGCGAAAGGTGCGGCGTGCCAGCTTCACCAGCGGATCCCAGGCGGCCGCATGCGTCAGCGAAAAGGGCAGGGGCGGCAGTGGCGGCTGGCCGAGCAATTGCAGGGCCGCCGGGTTGGCCGTGCGCACGGTGTCGTTCTCGTCCACCACGAGCACGCCGTCGGTGAGGTTCTGGATCACCAGGGCACTCACCTGCGTCTGCACGCGCGCCATCATCTGGCTTTGCAGGGCCACTTCCTGCTCGCGTGCCAGGCGCGTGGCAAGCTGGTGCACCAGGTAGGAGACGATGAAGTAGCCCGTGCCCGTCAGGGCGCTCTGCAGGTAGCGCTGCGGGTCGTCGACACCGCTGCGCGAGCCCAGCCACGCCAGGCCCAGCAGCAGCAGGGTCACGCCCGCCGTGGTGCCCAGTGCCAGCGTGAGCGTGCCCAGCACGGCCGCCATCAGGATCGGCAGGCCGAACAGCGGGGTGTAGTTCAGGGCGCCCGAATGCAGCAGCTGCAGCGCGCACACCACCGCCAGGTCGACACCGATGGACGGCAGCCAGTGCATGCCCGTGCCCGGTGGCGGTGGCCGGTGGCGCGCCAGGATGCGCATCAGCAGGGTGGCGACGAGGTAGGCCACGGCGACCGCCAGCGTGGCGGGATCCAGCGTCTGGTTGACAGCCTGCCCCAGGGTCTGCAGCAGGACCAGGGCGATGGCGACCATCACCCGGGCAGTCAGGAAACCCTTCCACAGGCGCAGGAAGGGCGCATCCACCGTCACCAGGAGGTTGTTGCCCGGCAGGCTGTCGGCCATGGTCGTCGGCTCAGGGCTGGCCAAGGCGCAGGTGCTCCAGGCTGCAGTAGGCGCTGTCCCCCTGGATCTGGGCTTCGGCACGCGGCACATGCACGCCGCAGTGCGCGCAGGCCACCATGTCCTGGGGCAGTGCGGGGGGGCGGGCCTTGCCGGGCTGGGGGGGCTTGGGTGCGGCGCGGTTGCTGCGCCAGATGCCGATGGCCACCACCAGCACCACCAGCAGAACGAGGTACTTCATGCGCTGCGGCCCAGGATGACTTCGAGCACGAAGCGCGAACCCACGTAGGCCAGCAGCAGCAGGCCGGCCCCGGCATAGAGCACGCCCACGGCGGTGCGGCCGCGCCAGCCAAAGCGTGCACGGCCCAGCAGCAGCGTGGCAAACGTGATCCAGGCCATCAGCGAGAAGATCGCCTTGTGGTCCCAGCGCCAGGCGCGGCCATAGAGCGCATCGCCGAACAGCCAGCCGGCCAGCAGCGTGGCGGTGAGCAGCACGAAGCCGGCCGCCACGAAGCGGAAGGTCAGGCGCTCCAGCGTGAGCAGCGGAATGCCGCTGTGCGGATCTTCGGCCTGGCGGATGTGGCGCTCGGCCCGTGTCATCAGCCAGGCATGCACCACGGCAGCGCCGAACAGGCCGTAGCAGGCAATGCCCAGCGCCAGGTGCAGCGGCAGCCAGGCCGACGCCGACACATGCAGCGGCTGGCCCGGGAACACCAGGGCCAGCACGATGGCCACGGCGCCCAGCGCCGCCAACACCCAGCGCGCCTGCATCTGCGGAAACAGCTGCTTTTCGACCGCGTACACCGTGAGCACCAGCCAGGCCGTCATCGACAGGGCCGGCGCGAAGCCGAAGCGCGGCGCCTCGCCCCACAGCCCCAGCACCAGCGTGGCGCCATGCAGCAACCATGCGACCAGCAGGGCGTTGCGCATGCCCGCAGCCCCCAGGCGCGACGCTGCGGCAGCCGGCATGGCATAGGCCGCCGCTGCGGCAAGCGCGAGCAGCCAGCCAAGGGGAGAAGCACTGGGTAAAATCATGGCTTACAGTTTAGTTGTCTTTCGCCTTGCCGCCCGCGCCCTGGCGGCCTGCATGCACTCGTACTGCAGGCAAACCCGGAACAATCCCTATGGCCTCCGCCCTTACCGACAAACTCACGCGCCTCGTCAAGGAGATGCGCGGCCAGGCCCGCATCACCGAATCCAACGTGCAGGACATGCTGCGCGAGGTGCGCATGGCCTTGCTCGAAGCCGACGTGGCCCTGCCCGTCGTGCGTGATTTCATTGCCCGCGTCAAGGAAAAGGCCCTGGGCCAGGAAGTGCTGGGCTCGCTCAAGCCGGGCCAGACCCTGGTCTCCATCGTCAACCGCGAACTCGCCGCCACCATGGGCGAGGGCATTTCCGACATCAACCTGGCGGCCCAGCCGCCGGCCGTGATCCTGATGGCCGGCCTGCAGGGCGCCGGCAAGACCACGACCACGGCCAAGCTGGCCAAGCACCTGATCGAAAAACGCAAGAAGAAGGTGCTCACCGTCTCGGGCGACGTCTACCGCCCCGCCGCCATCGAGCAGCTCAAGACGGTGACGAAGCAGGCCGGCGCCGAGTGGTTCCCGAGCACGCCCGACCAGAAGCCGCTCGACATCGGCCTGGCTGCGCTCGACTACGCCAAGAAGCACTACTTCGACGTGCTGCTGGTCGACACGGCCGGCCGCCTGGCCATCGACGAAGTGCTGATGAAGGAAATCAAGGACCTGCACGCCGCGCTGAACCCGGTTGAAACCCTGTTCGTGGTCGATGCCATGCAGGGCCAGGACGCGATCAACACGGCCAAAGCCTTCAAGGAGGCGCTGCCGCTCACCGGCATCGTGCTGACCAAGCTCGACGGCGACTCGCGCGGCGGTGCCGCGCTGTCGGTGCGCCAGATCACCGGTGCGCCGATCAAGTTCGCCGGTGTCTCCGAAAAGCTCGACGGCCTGGAGGTCTTCGACGCCGAGCGCCATGCAGGCCGCATCCTGGGCATGGGCGATATCGTGGCCCTGGTGGAGCAGGTCACGGCGGGCGTGGACATCGAGGCCGCGCAAAAGCTCGCCGCCAAGGTCAAGAGCGGGGATGGATTCGACCTCAACGACTTCCTCTCGCAACTGCAGCAGATGAAGCAGATGGGCGGCCTGTCCAGCCTCATGGACAAGCTGCCGGCCCAGTTCACCGCCAAGGCCGGCGCCGTGGACATGGACAAGGCCGAGAAGGACATCAAGCGCAAGGAGGGCATCATCCAGAGCATGACCCCGCTGGAGCGCCGCAAGCCCGAGCTCATCAAGGCCACGCGCAAGAAGCGCATCGCGGGCGGCGCGGGCGTGCATGTCCAGGAGGTGAACCGCCTGCTCAAGGAATTCGAGCAGATGCAGGACATGATGAAGAAGATGAAGGGCGGCGGCCTGATGAAGATGATGAAGAAGATGGGCGGCATGAAGGGCCTGGGCGGCGGTGGCATGCCCAAGATGCCGTTCTGAGCGCCCCTGCGTATCGGCGGATCTGAAAACACCCTGGAGCGGCATGGCCGCTCCAGGGTGTTTTTTCTTGGGGCTGGCGGGCTGTGGGCCTGGTGTGCCGCAGTCAACCTGGCGCGACGGCCGTTCCCCCGTGCAGGGCCGCCTCGGCCATGGCCAGGGTCTTCTTCTGCCGGGCCAGCAGGACCAGGGGCTGCTGGTCCTGAGAGCGCAGCACCTGCCAGAAGATATTGTTCCACCAGCCTTCGCCATCGCGCAGGTCCACCGGCTGGTCGAAGGCGAACAGGGTCACCATGCCGCTTTTTTCAAAGAACGTGGTCAGGTGGTAGGCGAGGTGGCCGTCCAGGTCGCAGGGCCGCAGCAACTGCACGAAGCCGGGCAGTTCCCTGGCGCCCCGCAGGCCGATGCGCTCCAGCATCTGTGCCGGCTCCATGAGGCTGCCGCGCAGCGAGCGTTCCAGGTACTCATGGTCGATGGCGTGGCGCACCAGGGAGGGCGGGCGCTGGGCCATGGCGACGCCGGCGCCTCCCCCTGTGAGCAGCAGGGCCAGCGCCCCCCGCTGGAAGCCGCGCCGCGTCCACAGGGGCGGCGCCTTGCGCAGGAGCGACGCAGGGGGCGCGCCAGGCTCGAACGCCCGGTCCAGCGCGGCACGGGTGCGCAGATCGAAATCGCTGTCGGGAGGCAGGCCGCGTTCAGGCATTTCGGACCTTTCTCAGGGGCGTGACCTTGGCCCCCGCCGTGCCCGGCGGCGGCTGCATGGCCGCCTTGAGCGCATCGCGGGCCCGGGCCAGCCGGGACAGCACCGTCCCGGGCGCCACGTCGAGCGCCTGGGCCATCTGGGGGGTGGGCATGTCGTCAAAATAGTAGAGCACCAGAACCTCTCGGTGGATAGGCGCCAGGCGCCCGAGCGCCTTGACGACATCCAGCCGGTCGTCGTTGCCGGGGTCGTCTGCGGCATGGTCGTGGGACCATTCGCCGTCGATATCCAGTGGTTCCGTGTCCGGAGCCCGCTGGCGCAGGGCACAGCGCCGCATGATACGGAACAGCCAGGCGCGCGCCAGGGCTTCTTCGCGCAGCTGCGTGCGGTGCTCCCAGGCCAGTGCGAAGCATTCCTGCACCACGTCTTCGGCAACGGCGCGCGAACCGGTCAGTGCCCAGGCGCTGCGCATCAGGAAGCGGTAGTGCGCGTGCACCCACTGGTTGTAGCGGTCCTCGGCAGAGCGGGGCGTCAGGAACATGGCAGGCGCTGCTTCAGGGGCCGCGGGTACCGCCCAGCGCCGGGAACTCTTCGCCCGCTCCCCCCGCCTGCTGCAGCAGGGCCAGGCGCCGCTCCATGCTCTGGATCTCCACCGTCTGGCCGGCGATGATCTCCTCGGCCAACTGGCGGGTGGCCGGGTCCGACCCATGCTGCAGCACCAGGCGTGCCATGTCCACCGCGCCGGCATGGTGCGGAATCATCATGCCCAGGAAGTCGGCGTCCACATTGCCGGTGTGGCCGATCGCGTGCATGCTGTCCATCATGCGCGCCATGCCCTGGTCCATCTCGCGCTGGAAGGTGCTGCACAGGGAGGACAGCAGGGGCAGGTGGACATGGGGGGCGGTGGTGGCCGCGCCGGCGGCAAATGCCGCCAGTCCGACAACCGCCGTCCACAGGGCGAACGCATGCAGGCGTTTCATGCCGTCTGCCCCAGGGTGCCTGGCCGCACATAGACGAGGTTGATGCTCTTCTTGTTGCGCAGCGGGCCCGAGGGCAGCGCCAGGTGGCCCAGCGGAATCTGGGCGATGAACACCGGTTTGAACGGGTCGCCCACGTCGAAGGCGCTGCACACGGTCTGGCCGGCGTGGGGGGAGCCGGGCAGTTCGTCCTGCTCATGGGCGACGTAGAGCAAGGTGTTCTCGGGATTGGCCCACAGGCCGTGGGCTTCCCGTCCCCGCGTGAAGAATGAGCCCACTATCTTGCGCTGCCCACGGCCCGCGCTGCGGTCGATGATGGCGATCTGGCTCGATGCCACGCCGCCGGGCCCTGCGTCGTCGATGCGCGCCATGCTGGCATAGACCACGCTGCCCCGGGCATTGGCCACGAACTCCACGTGGTTGGGGCGGGCGCCGGCACCCAGCGGCACACTGTCCATGAGGTCGAAGCTGCCGCGCGTGGAGCGGCATGAAACGGCGTCGGCCAGCTTGTGCGAGAACCAGACCTCGGCCCCGTCGGGCGTGGTCTTCATGAACGGGGTGAAGCCCGGCCTGTCCTGCGCGCTCACATCCAGCGTGGTCAGGCGCTCGGGCCGGGAGTGTCCGTCAGCGCCGGGCTGGACCTGGAAGATGTCCAGGCGCGCCACCTTCTGGCTGGCCACGAAGGCCAGGGTGCCTTCGCGGTTGAACCACACCTGCGAGGGGCCGTCCAGCGTCGGCAGGTAGTGCCGCACGGCCGAGGTGTCCGCTCCCTGCAGCTGCCGCACGGCCCGCGCCACGTCGATGATGGCGATGCGGTTCTCCCCGCGCAGCGTGACCCACAGCTCGCGGCCATTGCGGGTAAAGGTCGGCTCGTGCGGCTCGCGGCCCAGCAACAGGCCGCTGGACAGGCGCTCTGCACTGGTCGTGGGGCCGGCGGCCGGGTTGGGGGTGTTGCCGATCACGCGCTTCTCGACGGCATCGATCAGGTAGATGTTGCTCGAACCCCGCCCGCTGGTGGCCAGCAGCCTGCCATCGGGGGAGGGCACGGCGCCGTGCGCATCGATGCAGCCGTGGTACAGCGGCTTGTGGATCATGGCGGCATGCGGTGCAGCGACGCCGGCGCTGACGTAGCGGAAGGGGGGCCTGGGATCCTCGTCGAAGGACGTCAGGTTGATGGTGGTTTCGACCGTGTTGCTGCGCGGATCGATCACCACCAGCGTGTTGGAGTCCTCATTGGTGATGAAAACGCGGTCGCGCGGGTCGATGCCGCCGCTGGCGGCCGTGCCGCCCTGTGCCATCGCCGCAGGCAATGCGCTGCTGGCTGCGCCGGCCAATGCGGCCTTCAGCAGGTCTCGTCGCTCGTTGTTCATGGAATCCTTGGCCCTGTGTGGGAGCCCGATGACCACCTCGGTCGCGGGTCTCCCTGTACAAGAGGCGGGGCAAGGGCGCGCCATTCCATCGGCGCCGGAAGAAATTTCTACGGCCCTTTGGTGGGCGGCGGTGGCAACGGCCAGGGCAGCCAGTGCCAGGGGTGGTCCCGGTTGGCCACCCATTGCGCCACGTCGTCTTCGGTGAACGCCACTCCGAGGCTGTCGGCGCGCGAATGGGCCACCCATTGGCGGCGGCCGCGCGCGCAAGCAGTGCCGAAATCCTGCCAGCCCTGAAAGCAGTCGGCCGCGCGCTGCGCGTTGTGGTGCAGGATCTGCCACTGCGTGGCCTCGTCCAGCCAGCCCAGCAGGGCCGCAGTGCGGGTGGCGAAGGCCACGCGCGCACAGGCCAGGGCCATGGCGTCGCGTGGCGCATCGTCGGGGCGCAAGGCATCCAGGCCCATGCGGAACCAGCGCTCGCGCAGGTGCCCGGGCAGGGCGGCGCGGACCTGCTCGTCCGACATGTCGCTGCGCAGGCCCAGCAGGTGCAGCAGGGCCGGACGCAGGGATTGCTGCAACGGCTCGGCCAGGCGCGGCATGCGCGCATCGGCGAAGCCGCCCTGGATGCGCGCGAAGGCCATGGGGTCGGCCAGGGCCAGCGTCCAGCTCCAGTGCGCGTCCAGCACGTACTGCCGGCGCAGGCGCGGGCGCCCGTACCAGCGCAGGAACGGCCCCAGCACCCACAGCAGCAGCCGCCAGGCGAGCCAGGCCATGAGGCACAACCCCAGCGCGAACACCAGCCAGGCGATCATGGCGCGCGCTGCGTGGCCGGCGCGCCCGCTGCGTCCAGTGCCGCCGCCACGGAGGCCGCCAGCGGCAGGCCCTGCAGCAGTGCCGGGTCGCGCGCCGCCACCAGCCACTGCACCAGCGGCGATGGGGTGGGCAGCTCGCGCACCAGTGCGGGCCGGGCCTGCACCAGGCGCAGCTGGTCCGCCTCCAGCGCCACGTCGCGCACGGCGCACCAGCCCTGCGAGGTGCGCACGATGCCCATCTGCAGCGCATCGGGCGGCGCGTCCTCGCAGGTGGCCAGCTGGTTGAGCAGCGCCAGCACCTCGCCCTGGTAGCGCTCGATGGGCGGGCGGTTCTGCTTGCCCTTGATCTGGTCGATGGCCAGGCGGCCGTCTTCGCGCACATGGGCGCTGATGGTGATGTGCGGCACGTGGCTGGCCGTGCGGTAGGAAAACAGGCGCATGCGCCCCTCTTCGCAGGCCTTGGCGTAATGCTCACCGTAGCCGCCGGCCAGGCTGCGCCGGCTGGCGAACTGGCCCAGGCAGTGGCGCATCATCTGGCTTTCATAGGCCATCTCCGCGCGCAGGTGCGCGCTGTCCGGCCGGAACTCGATGAAATGGCCCTGCTCGCCCTGCCATGCCAGCGCCACGGCCTCGCTCTGGTGCTCGCGCCAGCCGGCGGCGGCCTTGGCCTCGTAGGCCGCATGTTCTTCGGCCCACAGGGCCAGCGCCTGCGGGGCGGTCACGCGCTGCAGCTTGCCTTGCAGCGCCGTGCCGTCGCGCGACATCAGGAACTCGACGAGCCGGGCCTCCAGCGCCAGCACCGCCTCGGCCTCGGGGTCGATCCACCACAGCGGGGTTTCCGGCCCGGGTGCATGGCGCGCCGGGGCGTCGCCCAGCCGGGCCAGCGCCCAGTCCGGCACGGGCGCCGGCCTGAGCAGGGCCTGCGCCTGCCCGCGCTGCGTGACGGCCTGCAGCACCGGCGCCGGGGCCTGCAGGTTGCCCACCACATGCCGGTAGAAGTGGTTGGCCAGCCAGGCGCGCACCTCCTCGGGGTCGCCGCGCTCCTGGCTGCGCCGCTCGATGGCGCTGCGGATGGCCGGCGCGTTGACCACGTCGCGCGCGCCATAGGTGCCGCGTGCGGCGGCGCCAGGCGCCATTACCAGAGCTTCCACCAGGGCTTGCCGACGGTCATGGCCTTCTTGCAGCTGGCGATGTCGTCGCGTGCGTAGCCGGCCTGCTCGGCATCGCTCTCGTCGCCCGGGCGCACCATCTTGAGCGACTCCTGGTAGAGCGCCATGGCCTGTTCGTAGTGCTTGGTGTTCTCGTACACGTTGCCGGCAAGGCGCCGCACGCCGGGCAGCGCATTGGCCTGCACGCGCGGCATCACGCGCGTGAGCCGCGCCAGTGCGTCGGCCGGCTGCGACCAGGCCAGATTGCGCAGCATGACCAGCAGGGTCCCGAGGTAGTCGTCTTCGTTCTCGGCCTGTTCGTCGCGGTCCAGGCCGTTCCACCATTCATCCAGGCGCTGCAGCCAGATGTCGATCTCGTTGTCGCGGTCCAGCTCGTAGAGTGCGCGGCACACGCTCTTGAAGTAGCCCGTGGGATCGTGGCGCCCGTAGCCATGGTCCAGCGCGTAGTGCCACAGCTGGTCGGCCGCCGCGATGAGTTCGGCCTTGCGTTCCGATGCCGAGTAGCAGGACACGAGGCCGTTGTGGTGCTCCGCGAAGGGGCTGGTGGCCAGGCCCTTGTGGTGCAGTTCGATGGCCTTGTCGTACTCCTTGAGGTTCCAGCGGTAGTAGATGGCCAGGTTGTTGCACAGCATGGAGTAGACGTGCACATCGCCGTCGCGGAACCAGCCTTCGCCGGTGGCGAAGAAGGCATCGAAATGCACCACGGCCGCCTCGTAGTAGCGCGCCTTGAGGGCATCGATCTCCTGCTCGGGCCAGTCCCCGTCGTCGCTGGCGCCGCAGGCCTGCTGCAGGTGGAAGTCCAGCCATACGCCGAGGTTGTAGCACCAGCCGGCGGCGGGCGAGGCCGCAAACGGCTGTTGTAGCGCCTTGGCGACGCCATGCACCTTGACCCGGCTGACCCACAGCGCCTGCAGCAGGTCGGGCGCGGCCATGGCGGGCTCGCGCGCTGCCGTCTCCAGCAGCGGCAGGGCACGCGCGTGGTCGCCGTCGGCAAACAGGCGCAGCCCGTCCAGGCAGGCCAGCGCCGGATGCTCTGGCACGGCGCGGCGCACCTGCGCGAGGTGGTGATCGATGAAGGCCTCGGGGTCCTCGGTGTCTTCCACCCACCCGGCGTCGTTCATGGCGGCGCTGGCCAGTGCCAGGTGCCAGCCGGGGTGGGGCGTGGCGCCCCGGGCCAGATGCGCCTTCATCTGCGCGAGGGCGACCGTGCAGGCATGCTGTGTCGAGCCGGGGCGCTGGCTGCTGGCGCTCTCGAAGGCCAGTTGTGCCGCGTCGTCCAGCCGGCCGGCTTCGATCAGCAGGTCGAGCACGAAGATGCTGAAGCCGTCTTCCTGGTCGCCGGTCAGACCGAAGCGGCCCTGCCTGGCCTTGGCCAGGGCCTCGTCGAGGCGGCCCTGGCGCTGCAGGGCCCGGGCCTGCAGGCGGGCGCGGCGCACGGAGACGTCGCGCTGCAGCGGCCGGGACAGCTCGGCCGGCATGCGCGCCGGGATCTGCTGCACGATGGTGTCGATGCTCGTCGGATCCAGCACCACGAACTGCTCGCCCAGCTTCAGCCAGTCCTCGTGGTCCACGTCCTGCCCGGGCGCGGCATTGCGCAGCTGGTCCATAGCCTGCTGCACCAGCGCCCGTGCCTGAGAGGCATCGCCCTCGGCGGCCGCCACTTCGGCCAGGCGCGTGGCCAGCACGGCTTCGTCCCAGGCGCGGTAGGCCGTGCGCTCGGGCTGCACCACCTGCAGCGCATAGCGGGCCTGGGCACAGCGGCGCCACACCCCGTAATCCTGGCTGCGCTCGGCCTGGCCCGCCAGGTGCTCCCAGGCCCGGTCGGACTGCTGGTCCAGCGGCGGCTGGGCCAGCAGGCGCGCCATGCCGTCGAGCGCCTGGTGCAGCAGCGCAGCCTGTTCGGGCAGGGCGCGCAGCGCCTGGGTGCGGGCAAAGCCGGCGTGCACCTGGGCTTGGTGGCGCTCGGCGGCGGGCAGGTCGTCGACCAGGGCGGCGGCATGGCTGTCGATGGCCTGCAAGGCCTGTGCCGGCTGGCCGGCCTGCATCCACAGTTGGTGCACGCGGTGCAGCACGTCCAGCGAACCGGGCTGCAGAGGCTGCAGTCCCAGCATGTCGGCCAGGGCCTGCATGCGCCGGGCATGGGCGGCTTCCTGGCTCTCGCCCTGGCCGTCTGCCCCGCTTTCCTCTTCGTCACTGGCCTCGAACAGGGCCTCGGCTTCGTCCAGGTAGGCATCCAGCAAGGGGCCGGACAGCGGGGGGGTGTGCAGGGTCGGGGCGGTGGCAGTCAGCATGGTGTGGGGCGAAAAGAAGGGGGCGGGAGGGCCGGGTGGTGTGCCCGGCATGGCAGCCTGAGGGCGCTTACGGCGCTTACGGCGCTTACGGCGCCTGCAGCCAGTCCTTGAGCGGTTGGCCGGCCCAGGCCTTGGCTTCGTCGCCGACGAAGGCCAGGGGCTTGGACGCGGGCAGCTTGCGGCGCTTTTCCTGCGCGGCGATGGATTTCTGGGCTGCGCCCATCCAGTCGGTGATCGACAGGTTCTCGGCACCCGCCTGGCCGAACAGGGCCTCGGCGAACGGGGTGTTGTTGCCGGTGTACTGGCACTTGAACGAGGTGTTGCGCACATCGGTCGCGGTCAGCACCACGCGGTTCGGGGCCTTCAGCGGCTCGATGAACGCACCGCTGTAGCAGGCGGACAGCACCACCAGGGTGGGCACCTTGGCCAGTGGGGCCAGGGCGTCGCTGAGGATCCTGGGTGTGATGGGCTGCTGGTTCTTGCCGCCCACGTTGACGCTGAGCAGGCCCGGGTTGGCGTGGGTGGAGATGAACAGCAGCAAGCGGTCACGCGGGCGCGCGACCTCGGCCGTCTTGGCCATCACCAGCGCAAAGTTCTCGGCCGTGGCCTGCGGCCAGTCGGCGCTCTGGTCCTTGGCCGGGTTCGCCAGCCGCAGCATCAGGGCATTGGGGTCGAGCTCGCTGACCAGCTTCTCGGCCAGCTGCACATCGTTGCGGAAGGCCTTGGATTGCGAGTGCATGGCAAAGCCGGCAAAGATGATGCGGCCTGGCGGCTCGACAGGGGGGGGCGGCTCGGGGGCGGCCTGGGGCGCGGGCGCGGGGGTCTCGGCCACCTGGACAGGGGGTGCGGCACAGCCGGCGGCTGCGAGGGCCAGGGCCAGTGCGCTGGCGTGCAAGAAGCGCCGCGTGGCGGCGTGGGAGGCAAGAGGCGATGGCATCGATGGTGTTTCCACGGTAGGCAGGAATCGGGAGCCACCGGGCGCGGCGCGCAGGTGGTTCCGAAGCGTGCGTATCGTAAGGGAGTGCCATGGCGAGTCCAGCGCCTGTTTGGGTGAGTGGCCATGCCGGTGATTGCGTTGTCATCCATGGCCATCGGCAATCGCATGCTATTGAATGGGTAGCAAACGACAAAAAGCCGGTGCATGCACCGGCTTCCTGTTTGTGTGGCATATGTCACACTTTGATCATGCTGCGGCCCGCAGCGCCGGCCGTGCCAGGCGGCTGGCATGCAGCCAGGCGCGGCGCAGCACGGGGGGCGACCACGACTCCTCGGGGATCAGCAGCAGGCGCTGGGCGCGCATCGCCTTGCCCAGGGCGATCTGGCTGGTCAGCACCGCCAGCGGAATGGCCAGCGCCAGCGGCAGGCCCACGGGCATCAGCCACAGCAGGGCGCTGCCATCGACGAAGGCCACGCCCAGGGCCAGGAGGGCGATCACGGCGGTCATGGGGGCGAGCTGGCGCGTGGCCTGGCCCCAGGGCACGGCATTGGCTTCGCGGGGGGGCGACTTCCACTGCAGCTCCAGGCCGGTGATGGCCAGCAGCACGAACAGCGAGTGGGCCAGCATGCGCACGGGCGCCTGCAAAATGGCCAGCACGCTCTCGACCACGGCGCTTTTGACGAGGCTCCAGCCGCCACCGTACTGCCCCTGCTCCTTGCGCATGAAGACCGCAGTCACGCCCAGAATGCGCGGCAGGAACAGCATGGACACCGTCCAGCCCCACAGGCCGAGCAGTTCGGCCGGCAGGATGTGCCAGTTGGCCACCACGGGCGCACCCGACAGCCACAGAGCCGTGCCCAGCGTCAGGAAGGCCAGCCACAGCGGGGCCGACAGGTAGGCCATGGCGCCGGTCACGAACATCGAGCGGTGCACGGCATGGATGCCGGGCTCGGCCATCAGGCGGGCGTTCTGCAGGTTGCCCTGGCACCAGCGGCGGTCACGCTGCAGCTCGGCCAGCAGGTCCGGCGGTTGCTGCTCGTAGCTGCCGATCAGGTCGGACACCAGCCACACGTGGTAGCCGGCGCGGCGCATCAGCGCGGCCTCGACGAAGTCGTGCGACATGATGCCGCCCGACAGGCCGCCCTTGCCCGCGATGGGGGCCAGCGCGCAGTGCTGCATGAAGGGTTCCATGCGGATGATGGCGTTGTGGCCCCAGTAGTGCGACTCGCCCAGCTGCCAGTACTGCATGCCCAGGGTGAACAGGCGGCCGGTGACGCGCGAGGCGAACTGCTGCGCACGGGCGTGCAGCGTGACGTGGCCGATGGCCTGCGTAGCGGTCTGGATGATGCCGGCGCTGGGGTTGGCTTCCATCAGCTTGGCCATGGAGACGATGCAATCGCCGCTCATCACGCTGTCGGCGTCGAGCACCACCATGTAGCGGTAGTCCTTGCCCCAGCGGCGGCAGAAGTCGGCCACGTTGCCGGCCTTGCGGTGGCTGCGGCGCGTGCGCAGGCGGTAGTACACCTGCACCTGGGGCTGCTGGCCGTGCTCGGCCAGGGCGCTGCGCAGGTCTTCCCATGCAGCGCGCTCGGCCCGGGCGATGTCCTTGTCGTAGCTGTCGGACAGCACGAACACGTCGAAGGTGGCGCCGTGGCCCGTGGCCGCAACCGACTCGCAGGTGGCACGCAGGCCGGCGAACACCGTGGCCACGTCCTCGTTGCAGATCGGCATGATGATGGCCGTGCGCGCCTCGGGCGAGAGTTGGGCGGATGCCACGCTCTTGGCCGACAGTGCATGGCGATCGCCGCGCAGCATGACCCAGAAACCCATCATCCCGGTCATGAAGCCGGTGACCACCCAGGCCGAGAGCAGCGCGAACAGCGCCATCTGGCCATAGCCCAGCCAGGCGTTGTCGTAGTCGGGCTGCACACCGGCGAACAAGGTGGTGGCCAGCGTCGTGCTCAGCACCGTGAGCAGCGCAAAGGTCCAGCGGCGGCGCTGGGCGGCGCCCTGCCAGGCCTCGTGCTGCATGCCGGCCGGGGTGGCCGGTGCGGCGGCGCCGGGGCGGCCGGTCAGGCGCAGCAGCAGCGCAGTGCCGATGCTGTTCCAGAAGCCGCGCCAGGGCAGCGGCACCATGGAGCCGCGGTGGAGCGGCGGCGCGGTGACGGAGTTGGGGTGGCGCTCCTCGCGCAGCGTGCTGCGCTGCGTGCGAAGGGCACCATGGTCTTCAGAGGCGAGGGGCTCTGACGGGCTTACTCGGGAAGAATGATGTGCGTCCATGTTTCGCTCACAGCGTGGTTGTCGTGTTGAAGGAAGGCGCGCAGTTCGATCGGGCGATCGGCCTGCTGGCGCTGTACGCGCACGGTCATGCGCCACTGCCCGGTGGCAGGGTTGCGGTAGGCCGCGTTTTCGAGAACCTTGCCGTTGGCGTCGGAGGTGACGACGGCCTTCACGGCCGCATCGGCAGGCAGGGCGGCCAGCGCCGGGCCGTTGAAATCGACCACGTACTGCACCTGCTGGCGCAGCTCCTGCGCGCTTTGCTGGGTAAAGCCCATGCCGCGGCGCGACTGCGTGACCCAGCTGCCCGGAGGGCGCTGCTGTTCGTCGCCCTGCCAGCCGAGTTCGTACGAGAACTCCAGCGGCGTGCCGGGGGCTGGCAAGTTGGCAGGCACCCAGTACGCAACGATGTTGTCGTGCGTTTCATCGGGCGTGTTGTTCTGCACCAGTTCCACCCGGCCCGGACCCCAGTCGTGCAAGGGGCGCACCCAGGCGCTGGGACGGCGCTCGTATCGGGCTTCCACGTCCTCGTAGCTGGCCCATTGGCGGTCGCGCTGCATCAGGCCGAAGCCCTTGGGGTTGGTGGTCGCGAACGAGGTCACCAGGGTGTTGCCCGGGTTCTGCAGCGGGCGCCACAGCCATTCGCCTTCGCCCGTGGCGACCATCAGACCGTCGGAGTCGTGCACCTCGGGGCGGAAGTCCTGCTTGCGCGGCTGGTTCTCGCCAAAGAAGAACATGCTGGTCAGCGGCGCCACGCCCAGGGTGCCGATGGGCTTGGCGGCGTTGCCGCGCACGAAGACCCGGGCACGCACGGTGGTCACGGTCTGCGGGCCGGGCGTGATGTCGAAGCGGTAGGCCCCGGTGGCGCGCGGCGAATCGAGCAGGGCGAACACCGTGGTCTGCGTGCTCTTCGCATCGGGCCGGACGAGCCAGAAGTCCGTGAAGCGCGGGAACTCTTCGCCCGTGCCACCCACGGTGTCGATGGCCAGGCCGCGCGCCGACAGGCCGTACTGCTGGCCCGCACCGAGTGCGCGGAAGTAGCTGGCGCCCTGGAACACGGCCAGCTCGTCCTTGTACTCCGCCGAGTTCAGGTGGTTGTGCAGGCGAAAGCCCGCAAAGCCCAGGTCGCCCCAGGCCTGGGGCTGCACGGTGTTCTTGCCGTAGTCGAAATCGGCGCGGCTGTAGGGGATGTCGCGCGTGCCCGAGGGCGTCACCTCATGCAGGCGCACCGGCTGGGTCTGGTACAGGCCCAGGTGGAAGAACATCGCCTCGAACGGCAGCTTCTCGGCGCGCCACAGGGCGCGCTCGGGCTTGTAGCGGATGTCGCGCACCTGGTCGTAGTTGAGCTGGGCCAGGCCGGCGGGCAGCTTGTCGCTGGCCGCAACGAAGGGCTTGTCGGCGCGCTCGCGTGCCAGCTTCGTCAGGCTCTCGAAGTCGAACGCCTGCGCCTGCGCCACGCTGGCTGCCAACAAGGCGGACAGCGCCATCGCGGCAGCAGCACAGCAGCGCAGGGGGCGTGAGAAAGAAGGAAATACAGCGTCCATGCCGGCATATAGGGCAAACCCTGTGCCAGCTTGAAAAAACGCTTGTGCATCAACAGCTTAGGCGCGCTAGTGCCTGTAAGCAGATGTGCAGTGCAGCAAAACGGCCGCAAAGGGCCGGTTTTTGTCGCCGGATGGCGACAGGGGCATGGCCGCTCAGGGCCAATCCCTTTCAAATCAAGGACTTACTCCTGTCGCTCATCGGCGACGTCGTCGCCCAGGCCCTCGTCCGGCGTGGCGTCGTTCTTGAAATGGCCGGGGGTCAGCGCATGCTTTTGCAGCAGCCGGTAGAACTCCGTGCGGTTGCGCTGGGCCAGGCGCGCGGCGTCGGCCACGTTGCCATCGGTCATCTTGAGCAGGCCCACCAGGTACTCGCGCTCGAAGCGCTGGCGCGCGTCGGCAAAGCTCAGCACCGGGGCCGAGGGGATGCGCAGCGCGCGCTGCACCAGGGTCAGCGGCACCAGCGGTGTGGTGGACAGGGCGCACACCTGCTCCACCACGTTGAACAGCTGGCGTACATTGCCGGGCCAGGCGGCCGTGGTCAGGGCCTTGAGCGCCTCGGGCGCAAAGCCCGACAGGCGCTTGTCGTACTTGCGCGCCAGCCGGTCCAGGAAGTGGTTGGCCAGCAGCGAGATGTCCTCGCGCCGCTCGGCCAGCGTGGGCAGCGCCAGCGTCACCACGTTGAGGCGGTAGTACAGGTCCTCGCGGAACTGGGCCGTGGCCATGGCGGCCTCCAGGT
The DNA here is from genome assembly GCF_034519795.1 of Acidovorax sp. GTDB lineage: Bacteria > Pseudomonadota > Gammaproteobacteria > Burkholderiales > Burkholderiaceae_C > Acidovorax. Next base: position 141,596 of record NZ_JAXHOB010000030.1, on the reverse strand, counting down.
CGCGGTGGGTGGCCGAGATGATGCGCACGTCGATGGGCGTGGACTGGCTCGATCCCACTGGCCGCACGGCGCGCTCCTGCAGCACGCGCAAAAGCTTGACCTGCAGGGCCGGCGGCATGTCGCCGATCTCGTCGAGCAGCAGGGTGCCGCCCTCGGCGGCCTGGAACAGGCCCTTGTGGTTGCTGGTGGCATCGGTGAAGGCGCCCTTGACGTGGCCGAACAGCTCGGATTCGAGCAGGGCCTCGGGAATGGCCCCGCAGTTGACCGCCACAAAGGGCTTGGCCGCGCGCGGGCTGGCCCGGTGGATGGCCTGGGCCAGCAGCTCCTTGCCGGCGCCGCTGTCGCCCAGCAGCAGCACGCTGGCGTCCGACTGGGCGACCATGTAGGCCTCGGCCAGCAGCTCGGTCATGCGGCTGGAGCGGCTCACGATGTCGGCGCGCCAGGCCTCGTTGGCATGCGCCTGGGCCACCACCGGGGCGCTCAGCGCCAGGGCCTCCCCAATCTTCGCGAGCAGGTCCTTGCCGTCGTAGGGTTTGGTGAGGTAGGTGAACACGCCGCGCGAGGTGGCCTCCACCGCGTCGGGAATGGTGCCGTGCGCGGTCAGCAGAATCACCGGCAGCGAGGGGTGGCGCTCGCGCACCTCGTCGAACAGGGCCAGCCCGTCCTTGCCGGGCAGGCGCACGTCGCTGAGCACCAGCTGCGGCCGCGCCATCTCGAGCTGGGCCAGGGCGGCTTCGGCCGAGCCCACGGCGATCACCTCGTAGCCCGCGCCCTTCAGGCGCAGCGAGAGCAGGCGCAGCATGTCGGCATCGTCATCCACCACCAGGATGCGTTGCTGGCCGCTGGCGCGGGTGCCGGATGTCTTGGGCGATGCGGGCATGGTTCAGCGGCTCTCGCTGGCGGCCGGCGCGGGGGGGCGGGCCGTCATGCTGCGCTCGATGGCGCGCACGGCTTCCAGGCGCTCGTTGAGCTGCTCGTTGCGGCGCTGGGCGTCGCGCAGCTGCTGCGACTGCCGCTCCAACTGCTCTTCCAGCCGGCGCTGCTGCAGCAGCCGTGCTTCCAGCAGGCGCGCCAGGGGTTGCAGGGGCTGCATCGCGGGGTCGTTGTGGCCCAGCAGGCGCTGCACCTGCGCCAGGGCGCGGGCCGTGTCCACGGGCTGGCGTGTCTGGGCCAGCGCCAGCGCCAGGTGCAGGGGTCTGGCGGCCAGCGTCTCCTCGGCTTCGCCCAGCCGGGCGATTTCGCGGGTCAGCTCAGCGGGGGGCATGCGCTGCACGCGGTCGGCATAGGCCAGCGCCTGGGCGACCTGGGATTGGGATGCTTCGGGTACTGGCGCGCTGGCCTGCGAGGGGGCTTCCCGAGGGGGCTCGGCCGGCGGTGGTGCCACCGTCAGGGGGGCGGGCACCACCACGGCCACAGGGGCAGGCGGTGCGCTGCCCACGGGTGGAGTGCTGATGCAGGCGGCCAGCAGCGCTGTGGGCGCCAGTACCAGTGCGCCGATCTGGCGCCGCGCAGCACGGGTGGGTGACAGGCTAGGAAGCATGGGGCAATTCGATGCGAAAGAAGGATGGGTCGCCATCTTCCACCAGTTCCACCCGGCCGCCATGGGCGCCGATGTATTCCTGAACGATGGACAGGCCCACCCCGGTGCCGCGCACGGCATCTTCGGGCTGGCGGGCGCCGCGGTAGAAGGGCTCGAAGACATGGGGCCGGTCGGCGGGGGCCACGCCGGGACCCTGGTCGATGACGTCGATGCGCACCCGGCCCGGCACCCGGGACACCGCAAGGCGCACCGTGCCCTGCTTGGGCGAGAAGCGGATGGCATTGGACAGCAGGTTGCCGATGGCCGAGGCGATCTTGTCGCCGTCGAGCGCCAGCGACACGGGTGCGCCCTGCACCAGCACGCGCAGGCCGCGGGCCTGCCACTGCAGCCGCTGCGACTCCACCTGGGTCTCCAGCAGCGCGATCAGGTCGGTGTCGCGCCGGTGCAGCTGGCGGGCCTCGAAGGCGGCGGCGTTGAAGCGCAGCAGCGCCTCGATCTCGTTTTGCAGCACCAGGGTGTTGTGGTGCAGGATCTGCGCGACCTCCTGCTGCCCGGGGTTGAGCTCGCCCGTCACGCCGTCCTGCAGCAGGGCCACGCCCTCGCGCATGGAGGCCAGCGGGGTCTTGAGCTCGTGCGAGACATGGCGCAGAAAGCGCGCCTTGTCCGAGTCGAGCTCCAACAGGCGCAGGCGCAGCCATTCGAGCTGCAGGCCCACGCGGCGCACGTCGGCCGGGCCATTGATCTGGATGGGCTGCTCCAGGTCGTTCTCGCCCAGCAGGCGGATGGCTCCTTCGAGCCGCTTGAATGGGCGCGCCAGCCAGATGCCGAAGGCCAGGGCCAGCACCAGCGCCAGCACGATCACGCCCACCACCTGGTGCGTGACCTCGCGGCGGCTGGCATCGACCTTGGCCTGCAGGGCGCTGTTGCGCTCGGCGTTGAGCTCCTGCACCGATTGCACGATGGCGTTGTGCAGCGTGTCGAGCGCAGCGAACTCTTCGGCAGCGGCGCGCTCGTTCTCCAGCGACACCGCAGCCGGCGCCGCCATCAGCGACTGCACCGTGGCCAGGTGCGCGCGCCACTGGGCCACGTGCCTGACCGGCAGGCCGCCTTCTTGCAGTTGCTGCAGGGTCTGCTGGGCCTCGCGCGCGATGTCGTCGAAACCCCGGCGCAGTTGTGCATCGCCCAGCACCAGCGATTGCCGTGCCGCCCGTTCCATGGTCTGGCCGCGCTGTCCCAGGGCCTGCGCAGCGGCGCTCAGGCGCGTGGCCTGCACGGCACCCTCGCGGCTTTGCACCATGAGCTGCTCCAGCGAGTACAGGGCGCCGAGCGAACTGGCGCCGAGCAGACCGGCAATCAGCAGAAAGGCCAGCAGCAGCAGTTGCTGGAACGACAGGCCATGCAGGCGGTTGCGGCCCGGCTCACTCACGCGTGAAGCACTCGATTCGGCCATGGAGAGTGGAATGGGCGCAGCTCAGGCCGTGGCTGTTTCTTGCACGACCACTTCGCCGCGCAAGGTGTAGGCCTTGGCCTCGGTGATGGTCACGTCCACCATCTGGCCCACCAGGCGCGGCTGGCCCACGAAGTTGACCACGCGGTTGCACTCGGTGCGGCCCATGAGTTCGGTGGCGTCGCGCTTGGAGGCGCCTTCCACCAGGATGCGCTGCACCGAGCCCACGCGGCTTTCGCTGATGGACTTGATGTTGGCATTGATCACCGACTGCAGGTGCTGCAGGCGGCGCAGCTTCACCTCGTGCGGCGTGTCGTCGTGCAGGCCGGCGGCGGGCGTGCCGGGGCGCGGGCTGAAGATGAAGCTGAAGCTGTTGTCGAAGTGGATGTCGTCGATCAGCTTCATCATCTTGCCGAAGTCTTCCTCGGTCTCGCCGGGGAAGCCGACGATGAAATCGCTGCTCATCGCCAGGTCGGGGCGGATGGCGCGCAGCTTGCGCACCGTGCTCTTGTATTCCATGGCCGTGTAGCCGCGCTTCATGGCCATCAGGATGCGGTCGCTGCCGTGTTGCACCGGCAGGTGCAGGTGGTTGGCCAGCTTGGGGATGCTGGCGTAGGCCGCGATCAGGCGCGGCGTGAACTCGTTGGGGTGGCTGGTGGTGTAGCGAATGCGTTCGATGCCGGGGATCTCGGCCACGTACTCCAGCAGCAGAGCGAAGTCGGCGATCTCGGCCGTGCCGCCCATCTTGCCCAGGTAGGCGTTCACGTTCTGGCCCAGCAGGGTGATCTCCTTGACGCCCTGGTCGGCCAGGCCGGCGACTTCCACCAGTACGTCGTCGAATGGGCGGCTGACCTCTTCACCGCGCGTGTAGGGCACCACGCAGTAGCTGCAGTACTTGCTGCAGCCTTCCATGATGGAGACGAAGGCGCTGGCGCCCTCGACCCGGGCCGGCGGCAGGTGGTCGAACTTCTCGATCTCGGGAAAGCTGATGTCCACCTGCGGGCGGTCCAGCCGCTCGCGCTGGTTCAGCAGCTCGGGCAGGCGGTGCAGGGTCTGGGGGCCGAACACCACGTCCACATAGGGCGCGCGCTTGATGATCTCGGCACCTTCCTGGCTGGCCACGCAGCCGCCCACGCCGATCTTCACGCCGCGCGCCTTCAGGTGCTTGATGCGGCCCAGGTCGCTGAACACTTTTTCCTGCGCCTTCTCGCGCACCGAACAGGTGTTGAACAGGATCAGGTCGGCCTCGTCCACATTCTGCGTGGGCTCGTAGCCCTGCGCGGCATGCAGCACGTCGGCCATCTTGTCCGAGTCGTACTCGTTCATCTGGCAGCCGAAGGTTTTGATGAAGACTTTTTTGGCCATGGCAGTCAATTCTCGTGTCCGAATGGGGATGCGGCGGCACGCGTGGGGCGGCCGCTCTGGTGGGGGTGGTGGGCGCGCGCGTGGCCCACCGGGACCGGGCTTACTTCTTGACCGGGTCCGAGTCGGTGCGGAAGTTGAACTGGGTCGTGTCCCCAGGACCTTTGCGTGGCTGGGCCGCCTCGCCCTGGGTCAGGATCCAGGCGGACAGCAGCATGCCGGTGCTGTTCTCGATCAGGTAGTTGACCTTGAAAGTCTGGCCCTGCACCGTGTGCAGCATCACCAGCGTGTTCTGCGGGCTGAACAGGCGCATGCCCGGCGCCATGCGGATGGCGTTGCCATTGAGCTTGGCCTCGGAGCCGGCCAGCACGGTCAGGTTGCCGCGCAGCGAGGCGTCGGGGAAATTGCGCATTTCGCCCATGCCGCCCGGCACCTGCTGGGCCTGTACCGGGGCCGCGGCGCACAGCAGCGCGGCCAGGCCGGCGGCGGCCAGGGCGCGCAACGGGGATCGGCCTTTGCGGGCTTGTGAAATCGGGGCAGGGGTGCAGCGGTTCATGGTGTGTATCCAGAGGCTGTGAAGCAAGGTGGGGAAGGCGATTTTACCGGCCGGTGCACTGGCAAAGGCCTTTCGGAACAAGCCCTTACCGTACACACCATGCGCCGAAACAACGCCGGCCCAAGAAAAAACCCGCAGCGCCAGGGCGCAGCGGGTTTTTGAATGTGGTGGTGGTAGGTGGACTTGAACCACCGACATCAGCATTATGAATGCTGCGCTCTAACCAACTGAGCTATACCACCGCAGACCGAAATTATAGAACAAAAATTATTGGTGTGTAAAGTTCGCGGCGCGTTTGTTCACGAAAGCGTCCATGCCTTCCTTCTGGTCCTGGGTGGAGAACAGGGCGTGGAACAGGCGGCGCTCGAACATCACGCCGTCCGACAGGCTGCCTTCGAAGGCGCGGTTCACCGATTCCTTGGCGGCCATCACGGCGATCTGCGAGAAGCCCGCGATGATGAGCGCGGCGCCCAGCGCCTCGTCGGCCAGCTTGTCGTAGGGCACGACGCGGCTGACCAGGCCGGCACGTTCGGCCTCGGTGGCATCCATCATGCGGCCGGTGAGGGCCATGTCCATGGCCTTGGACTTGCCCACCGCGCGCGGCAGGCGCTGCGTGCCGCCGGCGCCGGGGATCACGCCGAGCTTGATCTCGGGCTGGCCGAACTTGGCGTTGTCGGCGGCGATGATGAAGTCGCACATCATCGCCAGCTCGCAGCCACCGCCCAGGGCGAAGCCGCTCACGGCCGCGATCACCGGCTTGCGGATGGAGCGGATGGTCTCCCAGTTGCGCGTGATGTAGTCGCCCTTGTAGGTGTCGGCAAAGCTGTACTTGGCCATGGCACCGATGTCGGCACCCGCGGCGAACGCGCGCTCGCTGCCGGTCACGATCACGCAGCCGATCTTCTCGTCGGCATCGAAGGCCTTGAGGGCCTGGCCCAGCTCGTCCATCAACTGGTCGTTGAGCGCGTTGAGCTGCTTGGGGCGGTTGAGGGTGACGATGCCGACCTTCTCGGCTTCGGTGCGCACTTCAATGGTTTCGTAGGCCATGGAATCGGATCTCCTGTGGTTGTTGGTGTGTCAGTTGCTCTGTGCCGGAGGACTATACCCAAGCGGGGCCTCAGGCCAGCCAGTGGCCTACGGAGGCGCTGTTGGAGATGCCCAGGCTGATGGTGTCGGGGGGCACGCCCTTGCGCTCGGCCGCATCGGCCGGCAGCGCCAGCGGCAGCTGCAGCAGCCGGCCATCGCGCGCCACCACGGCCACCAGCTTGTGCCCGGTGCCCGCATAGAAGGCCACATCGTCGAGCTTTTGCACGCGCCAGCCCTGTCCGTCCACCAGCACGCCCAGCCACTCGTCGCCTGCGGCGATCCCGGCCTTTTCGGCCGCGCCGCCGCGCAGCACGGTCTTGACCTGCACGCTGTGGTTTTCGGCCACGCGCAGGCCCAGCCGCTGCGCCAGCTGCGGGCGCTCGGCCTTGAGCAGCACGCCATGGGCGGCCAGCAGCTCGGCCAGGGGCAGCTCGCCCGTGCTGTGCACCCAGGCATTGATCTCGGCATCGAACGGCCGGTGCGCCAGCTCCTGGAGCACCGCGCGCAGGTCGGCCTCGGTCATCGGGCCGCCCTCGGTGCGCTGCCACAGCGCGCGCATCACCTCGTCCAGCGTGGTCTTGCCCTCGCGCCGCAGGGCCAGGTCCAGGCACAGGCCGACCAGCGATCCCTTGGTGTAGTAGCTCACCGTGGAGTTGGGCGTGTTCTCGTCCTGGCGGTAGTACTTGACCCAGGCATCGAAGCTGGCCTGGGCCACCGTCTGCACGTGGCGCCCAGGCGTCTGCAGCACCTGGTTGACGGTCTTGGTGATCAGCCGCAGGTAGGCCGCATCGTCGATCAGGCCTGCACGGCGCAGCAGCAGGTCGTCGTAGTAGCTCGTGAAGCCCTCGAAGAACCACAGCAACTGGGTGTAGTTCTCCTGGCCGTAGTCGTAGCGGGCGAGTTCCGCCGGGCGCAGGCGCTTGACGTTCCAGGTGTGGAAATACTCGTGGCTGATCAGGCCCAGCAGTGTGGTGTAGCCGTCGCTGGCGCGCGCCTCGCCCTGGCGCGGCAGGTCGCGGCGGCCGCAGATCAGCGCGGTGGAGTTGGTGTGCTCCAGCCCGCCATAGCTGTCGCCCACGGCGTTGAGCATGAACAGGTAGCTCTTGAACGGGGCCTTGCCCTTGTCGCCATGCCAGAAGGCCATGGCCGTCTCGCAGATCTTCTGCGTATCGGCCAGCAGGCGCTTGCCGTCGAACGAGGGCGCCGCCCCCGCCACCACGAAGCGGTGCGCCACCCCGCCGGCCGTGAAGCGGCCGCTCCAGAAGGTGCCCATCTCCACCGGGCAGTCCACGAGTTCGTCGTAGTGCGCGGCGCCATAGGTGCCAAAGCCCGCCTTGTCGGTGGCCCGGGCCGTGAGCCCCGTGGCGACGGACCAGTGCGCGGTGGCGGCCGTGCTGGCCACCTCCAGCGTGTGCTCGCCGTCTTCCTGGCCCTGTACGCGCAGGCACAGGCTGGTGCCGTTGAAGAAGCCGCGCGCCGCGTCCAGCCAGGCGGTGCGCACCGAGTTGTCGTAGGCGCAGACCTGGTAGGTCAGCACCAGGGGCTGGCCGGGGCGGCACTCCACCTGCCAGCGGTTCTTTTCGAGCTGGGCCAGTGGCACCATGCGCCGGCCCTGGCGCGCCTGCAGCTGCTGCAGGTTCTTCGAGAACTCGCGCACCAGGTAGCTGCCGGGGATCCACACCGGCAGCGACAGTTCCTGGCGCTCGGCGGGCGCCGCGACCGTGAGGGTGACCGAGAACAGGTGGGCGTTGAGGTCTGCCGGTTCGATGCGGTAATGAACGGGGGCGTGGGACGTGTCTTCGGTGCGCTGGGTGGCCATGGGCGGTGCTTTGCGTGGCGCGGGGCCGGGGCACCTCGGGGAGGGGCCTGACCCGCTCGGTTCGAAATCAGGGGCTGCCGGGCACGGTGTCCCGGTGCGTCCTGTCGGTGACGGTCAGTTCGTCGTGGGGGTCTCGGCGGCTTCCGCCAGGCGCTTTTCCACATCCTGCGCGCCGATGGCGCCCGGCACGCGGATGCCGTCGGCAAAGATCAGGGTCGGCGTGCCGGTGATCTTGTGCTTCTTGCCGAACGCAAGGTTGCGCTGCAGCGCATTGGTGTCGCAGCTTGCGGGCGCCGGGTTCTTGTCGCGCACCATCATGTCCTGCCAGGCGGCGACCTTGTCCTTGGCGCACCAGATGTTGCGCGACTTCTCGGCCGAATCGGGGCTCAGGATGGGGTACAGGAACAGGTACACCGTCACGTTGTCCACCTTCTGCATGTCGCGCTCGAAGCGCTTGCAGTAGCCGCAGTTGGGGTCCTCGAACACCGCCACCTTGCGCTTGCCGTCGCCGCGCACGATGGTGAAGGCGTCCTTGATCGGCAGGGCCGAGAAGTCCACGGCCGTGATCTTGGCGATGCGGTCTTCCGTCAGGTTGCGGCGCGCCTTGGTGTCGATCAGCTCGCCCTGGATCAGGTAGTTGCCCTTGGCATCGGTGTAGAACACGTCGGTGCCGATGCGCACCTCGTACAGCCCCTGCATGGCCGTGGGGCTGACCTCGTCGATCTGCTTCATCTGCGGAATGCGCTCGGCCAGGGCCTTGCGGATGGCCGCCTCCTGGGCCACGGCCGACGACAGGCCGAGCAAGGCCAGCGCGGCGCCAGCCAGTACGGTGGAAATCAGTTTCATGGTGTTCTCGTTCGCTAGGATTCGGTGTGGCGGGCCTGCGGATGAGTGCAGGCCCTGGTTGTCGGTGGGTGGGTCAATGCATCCCCATGGCCTGGCGGGCCACGAAATTCTTGATCGGCCCGCTGCGCTCGAAGCCCTTCATGCCCCAGTTGCGCAGCGCCTGCCAGGGGCCATCCTGGCGCGCGAACAGCTGCTGCAGCCCGTCGGTGGCCAGCCCCATCGGCAGCAGCGCAGCCTTGCGCTCCCTCTCGTAGCGGCGCAGCAGCTTGGGGTCGGCCACGCTGCGCCAGTAGTCCCGCCCGTGCAGCAGCCCGGCCAGTGCCTGGGCATCGGCCAGGCCCAGGTTCAGCCCCTGGCCTGCCAGCGGGTGCACGTTGTGCGCCGCATCGCCGGCCAGCACAAAACTGCGCAGTTGCTTGCCCTTGGGGGGCAGGGCACCGCACCAGCGCTCGGCACGCGCCTGCTGCAGCGGCCAGCAGGCGCGCTCGCCCGCCAGTTGCAGGCGGCCCAGCGTCCGCTGGCTCGCCGTTTCCAGCCGCTCTGTGAATTCCTCGGGGGCCAGCGCCAGCAAACCCGGCACCCGTTCCTTCTGAACAGACCACACGACCGCCACAGAGTTCCCTTCGGGTCCGCCCAGGGGCAGAAAGGCCAGGATGCCATCGGGCAAAAACCACTGGCGCGCCACCTGGCCGTGCGGCAGCTCGCAGGTCAGGCGCGTGGCAATGGCGTGCTGTTCATAGGGGGTGACCTCGAATTCCACCCCAAACTCGGCACGCGTCTGGCTGGCGCGGCCTTCGCAGACCACGGTCAGCGCGGCGTCCACCGGCTCGCTGAGCGTCTCGACCTGGGGCTGGTAGCGCACGGCCTCGGCCAGGCGGGTCTCCAGGGCCGGCACGTCCACGATCCAGGCCAGGGCGTCCACACCCTGGGCCTGCGCGTCAAAGCGCACGGCGCCGCCCTGGTCGCCCGCCACCTGCATGGTGGTGACCGGCGTGGCATGTGTTGCGTCGGGCCAACTGCGCAGGCCCTCCAGCAGGTTGCGCGAAGCGCTGTTGAGCGCATAGGCCCGCACGTCCGAGGTGGCGCCTGTCGCCGGGGCCGGGCCGGCCACCAGGGCCACGCGCAGCCGCTCGCGCGCCAGCAGCAGGGCCAGGGTGCGGCCCACGATGCCCGCGCCACGAATACAGATATCAAAGGTATGCGCCATGCAGGCCATTGTAGGAGCGGGGGCGCTGCCTGCAGGGGCAGTGCAGAATTGGGGCCTTTCCCTGTCCGTTCTTCACCAGGAGCGCCGCCGCGTGAGCTTCAGCACCGAATCCGACCTGTCCGGCACCATCGCCCGCCTGTTCGTCTACCCCATCAAGTCCTGCGCCGGCATCGAGGTGCGCGAGGCCCTGCTCACCGAGACCGGCCTGGACCTGGACCGCGCCTGGATGGTCGTCGACCCCCAGGGCCAGTTCATCACCCAGCGCGAGCTGCCGCGCATGGCGCTGATCCGCCCCCAGCTCAAGACCGAGGAGATGGTGCTGCGCGCCCCCGGCATGCTGGCGCTGCATGTGGGCATCGATGTGGTGGAAGAGCCCATGACCGTGACGGTGTGGCGCGACAGTGTGCCCGCCTGGGACATGGGCCCCGTGGCCGCCCAGTGGTTCACCGACTTCCTGGGTACCCCCTGCCGCCTGGTGCGCTTCGACCCTGAGGTGCGCCGCCTGTCCAGCATGGACTGGACCGGCGGGGTGGAGGCGCCCAACCAGTTCGCCGACGGCTTTCCGGTGCTGGTGGCCAGCGAGGCCTCGATGGACAGCCTCAACGAACGCCTGGCCGCCGCCGGCCACGCGCCCGTGGGCATCGAGCGCTTTCGCCCCAACGTGGTGCTTGCCGGCGTGGAGGCGCACGACGAGGACCGCGTGGACCAGATCCGCATCGACGCCGAGGGCGGCGAGCTGCAGCTCGTGCCCGTCAAGCCCTGCGCGCGCTGCCCCATCCCCGACATCGACCCCGCCACGGCCGAGAGCACGCCAGCGGTGGGCGACACCCTGCGCGCCTACCGCCAGGACAAGCGCCTGGATGGCGCCATCACCTTCGGCATGAACGCCATCGTGCGCCAGGGCGCGGGCCAGATGCTGCGCGTGGGCCAGCGCGTGGCGGCCGATCTGCGCTTCGATTGAGGGCTTGTCCTGGGTGCTGGAGGTGGGGTGCGCGGCAGGCCCGTAAAATCGGGGTTTGTCTCCCGAATTCCAGAAAGCCCTGCCATGAGCCTCCAATGCGGCATCGTGGGCCTGCCCAACGTCGGCAAGTCCACCCTCTTCAACGCGCTGACCAAGGCCGGCATCGCCGCCGAGAACTACCCGTTCTGCACCATCGAACCCAACGTGGGCGTGGTCGAGGTGCCCGATCCGCGCCTGGCCCAGCTGGCCCAGATCATTTCGCCCGAGCGCATCGTGCCGGCCATCGTCGAGTTCGTGGACATTGCCGGCCTGGTGGCGGGTGCCAGCCAGGGTGAGGGCCTCGGTAACCAGTTCCTGGCCCACATCCGCGAAACCGACGCCATCGTCAACGTGGTGCGCTGCTTCGAGGACGACAACGTGATCCACGTGGCCGGCCGCGTGGACCCGATCTCGGACATCGAGGTCATCCAGACCGAGCTGTGCCTGGCCGACCTGGGCACCGTGGACAAGGCCCTGAACCGCTACAGCAAGGCCGCCAAGTCGGGCAACGACAAGGACGCCGCCAAGCTGGTGGCGCTGCTCACGCGCATCCAGGCCGCCCTCAACGAAGGCAAGCCCGCCCGCTCGGTCGAGATCACCAAGGAAGAGCAGCCCCTGCTCAAGTCGCTGTGCCTGATCACGGCCAAGCCCGCGATGTTCGTGGGCAACGTGAGCGAGGACGGTTTCGAGAACAACCCCTTCCTGGACCGCCTCAAGGAATACGCGGCCAGCCAGAACGCCCCCGTGGTGGCCATCTGCGCCAAGATGGAAGCCGAGATGGCCGAGATGAGCGACGAGGACCGCGACATGTTCCTGGCCGAGATGGGCCAGACCGAGCCGGGCCTGGCCCGCCTGATCCGCGGCGCCTTCAAGCTGCTGGGCCTGCAGACCTACTTCACCGCCGGCGTGAAGGAAGTGCGCGCATGGACCATCCACATCGGCGACACGGCGCCCCAGGCGGCCGGCGTGATCCATGGCGACTTCGAGCGCGGCTTCATCCGCGCGCAGACCATCGCCTTCGACGACTACATCGCGCTCAAGGGTGAGCAGGGTGCCAAGGATGCGGGCAAGATGCGCGCCGAAGGCAAGGAATATGTCGTCAAGGACGGCGACGTGCTGAACTTCCTGTTCAACGTCTGAGAGGCTGAGAGTCTTTCGTCCATGCCCGCCTTGCACGCCAAAACACCCCGGCTCGTCGTTGCAAATGCTCGCCATAGCCCGAGCTATGGCTGTGCTTTGCGCCTAGATCCAGGGCGTTTTGACGCGCCTTTCGGACACGGCCAAAAAACTCCCAGCCTCTGACCCCTGGCAGATTCCCCGGCGGGCGCCCCTGGTTCCTGCCCCGCATCCCTGCAGTGCCCTGGGCTTGCAGGGATTTTTTATGCGCTCGCGGCCAGTTGTCATCCCTGATCCCCCCATGAACACCGGAATCCTCTACGCCAGCCTGGCCTATGTCGCCTGGGGCCTGCTGCCTGTGTACTTCCGCCAGGTGGCCGAGGTGCCGGCGCTCGAAGTGGTGGTGCACCGCACCGCCTGGGCGCTCCTGTTCCTGCTGGTGGTGCTGGGCCTGCGCCGGCAGTGGGCCTGGCTGCAGGCGCTGCTGCGCCAGCCCCGGGTGGTGCTGGCCTTCGGGCTGTCGGCACTGCTGCTCTCTTCCAACTGGCTGACCTATGTGTGGGCGGTGCAGAACCAGCATGTGGTCGATGCCAGCCTGGGCTACTTCATCCTGCCGCTGGTCAACGTGGCCATGGGCTTTTTCTTTCTGCACGAGCGGCCCCGGCGCGGGCAGTGGGCGGCGGTGGCCGTGGCGGCCGCCGGTGTGCTGTGGCTTACGGTGCAAACGGGCCGGCTGCCGTGGATTGCATTGGTGTTGGCACTCACTTTCGGAATTTATGGCCTGCTGCGCAAGCTGGCCCCGTTGGGCGCGCTCGAAGGCCTGGCGCTGGAGACGCTGATGCTCGCGCCCCTGGCTTTTGGCGCCATGGCCTGGTGGGCCTGGCAGGGGCAGGGCGTGCTGGTGCAGGGCGATGCTGCCGCCATCGGCTGGCTGGCGCTGGCGGGGCCGCTCACGGCCATTCCGCTGCTGCTGTTCGCCGCCGGTGCGCGCCGCCTGCCCCTGGCCACGCTGGGCATTCTTCAGTACATTTCGCCGAGCCTGCAGTTCGGCCTGGGTGTCTGGCTGTTCCATGAGCCCCTGCAGCCGGCGCGGCTGGCAGGTTTCGTGCTTATCTGGGCGGCATTGCTCGTCTACAGCCTGGAGGGCTGGTGGCAGCTGCGGTCAGGGGCCGCAGGTGTAGCGGCAGGCCGCTGATGCGGTGGCTACTGGAAAACACGGGGGTGATGGCGATAGGCTGTACCTAAAATACCGGGTCCCGTGATCGGGGCCCTCGACTGGGGTGCGTGCGCCATGGGTGTGCGGCAAGGCCCTGCTGGCTGTCCATTGACTGAAAAAACGAACGTTTCCAACCAAGTGCACAGACCACCATGGGCGCCACCTCCCCTTTCACGACGCTCTTCGGGCGCAAGAAGCCGCTGTTTGCCAACACGGACGCCTTTCCGCTGACGGATGCCATCCTGGAGTTCGATGACTCCAGCGACGAGACGGCCGCCGCGCAGCGCCACCACTCGCGCCGCGAAATGGACCTCTCGGGCCAGCCGCGCGACAGCGCCGCCGCACGGCGCTGGTGGGTGGCCAGCGGCCTGATCGCGCTGTACTTCCTGGCCCTGCTGGGCTTTCATGCCATGGACCTGGTGCAGGCGCGCACCGTGTTCGTCGCGCTGGCGCTGGTGGCCGTGTGCGTCCCGGGCTTTGCCCTGGCGTTTGCGCTGGGGCTGCACCACCGCGCCAAGGAAAAGCAGCTCAAGCTGCCGATTTCCATGGTGGCCTGCGCGGGTCTGCTGCTGATCTGCTACCTCGACCCCATCCTGCAGATCCTGATGGCGCCGTTCGCCTTCATCGTCGTCGCCTATGCCATGTACCGGGTGTCGGGCCGCGCGCTCATGGCCCTGGCCGGCATGCTGATGGCGGGCTACGCCCTGGTCATTGCCGTGCACTACGCCGAGCAAGGCAACCCGGCACTGCTGCGGCTGGAGCTGGCGCACTGGCTGGCGCTGGCGCTGGCACTGCCGGCCTTCATCCTGCTGATCGGCAAGGTGCAGAAGCTGCACCGCGTGCTGCACCGCGCCAGCCGCAAGATCCGCAACATCCAGGAAGACGCCCAGCGCGACACGCTGGTGGGCTGCTTCAACCGGCGCTACACGGTGGCCGCGCTCGAAGAGCAAAAGCAGCTCGCCGATGAAAGCGGCATCCCGCTGTGCCTGGCGGTGATCGACCTGGACCATTTCAAGCGCATCAACGACGAACTCGGCCACCTGGGCGGCGACGAGGTGCTGCGCACTTTCTCGCGCGTGGCGCAGGACAACGTGCGTGCCGGCGATATCTTCGGGCGCTACGGTGGCGAGGAGTTTCTGCTGATCTTCCCGGGCACCTCGCTGCTGCCGGCGCTCAACACCTGCGAGCGCATCCGCGCGCACGTCGAGTCGCACGCCTGGACGGGCGCGCTCAAGAGCCGGGTGTCGGTGTCCATCGGCGTCACGCAGTACATCCTGGGCGAGTCGGTGCTCGAATTCTTCTCGCGCGCCGACACCGCCATGTACATGGCCAAGGAAGGCGGGCGCAACCAGGTGGTGGTGGAGGAACCCGTTTCCAAGGGCGACTCGTCCATCACGCCCATGGGCTCCGAAAGAGACTTCCTGGGGACCCCCGCACCCTGATCGCTCAGGTGCCCAGTTGCCCTGGCATGAAGTGCAGCAGCACGGTGGTCATCACCAGGTAACGCATGAACTTGCCCACTGCCATATAGGCCAGGCAGGGCCAGAAAGGCAGCTTGAGCCAGCCGGCCACGGCGCACAGCGGGTCGCCCACCACGGGCAGCCAACTGAGCAGGCAGGCGCGCGCGCCGAAACGTTCCAGCCAGGCCAGCGCGCGCACGTTGGTCGCATGGCCGCGGGCCCGGTCCACGGCCTTGTGGGCCCCCAGGCCCATCCACCAGCTGACCCCGCCGCCCAGGGTATTGCCCACCGTCGCCACCAGAATGGCGGGCCAGTACATCTCCGGGTTCAGCTTGATGAGGCCGAACACCGCCGGCTCGGAGCCCAGCGGCAGCAGCGTCGCCGAGATGAACGAAACGACGAAGACGGTGCTCAGGCCGAACTGCGGCAGGGCCAGCCATTGCATCAGCTGGTGCATCCATATTTCCATGCACCGGAGTTTAGGGGCGCAGCACGCACGAAAAACCGGGTGAAGGTTCTGTCCTACGCCGGTGCGCGCCATCTGCGCATGGCCCCTGGCAGGGGGTGTTTGTATCGTTCATCAACGCTACCGCTCAAGCAGGAGGCCCCATGCACACCATTCCCCGCACCCCCACCACCGCACCCCACCGCAGCCCCTGGCTGTCGCTGGCGGCGGCTGCACTGCTGGCGGCCTGTGTGCAGAGCCCGCAGGCGGCCGTGCCCCAGCAGGCGCTGCCCGGCGCGGCCAGCCTGGTGCAGGAGCGCGGCTGTGGTGCCAGCGGCCAGCCTGCAGCCCTGCGCTCGGTGGAAGACGGCCTCAAGGCCCAGGGCATGGCACTCAAGGCACAGTGCAATACAGCGACCGGTGCCTGGGTGGTGCAGGTGGTCGTGGTCGACGGCCTGCGCGCCAGCAAGGCCGTGCGCGGCCCCCTGGCCGATGGTGGCGAGGTGGACATGGGCACGCCCTCCGGGGTGCTGGCAACTGCCACGCAGAACTTCTCGCCCGACGTGCATCACAACCGCCAGTGGCTGCGCGCGCTGATGGCGCGCCACCAGTTCGACAACCTGCCTGACGCCTGGTGGCACTATGCCCAGCGCGGCCTGCCCGCACAGGCCGGCGATACCGATCTCGCCGCCCGCTGACAGTGCCTGCCCCGGGCAGAGGAGGTCCATGCTGCACTGCAGCACAAGTGCGCACCAAAAGTCGCGCAGATTTCATTTGCTGAAATTTTAAGCAGGTACAATCCTGCCTCCTTTTTCGGCAATCGCGACGTTCGCGCACTCCCCATCCTTCCATGCACATCGGCCACATTCCTTTGGCGAACCAGCTGTTCGTCGCCCCCATGGCGGGCGTCACGGACCGGCCATTCCGCCAACTGTGCAAGGCGCTGGGGGCGGGCTACGCCGTGAGCGAAATGGTGACCTCGCGCAAGGACCTGTGGAACAGCCTCAAGACCTCGCGCCGGGCCAACCACGAAGGGGAGCCTGGGCCCATTGCGGTGCAGATCGCCGGCACCGAGGCGCAGATGATGGCCGAGGCCGCGGTCTACAACGTGGAGCGCGGCGCGCAGATCATCGACATCAACATGGGCTGCCCGGCCAAGAAGGTGTGCAACAAGTGGGCGGGTTCCGCCCTGATGCAGGACGAGGCGCTGGCCGTGTCCATCGCGCAGGCGGTGGTCGAGGCCTGTGCGCCGCACAAGGTGCCCGTCACGCTCAAGATGCGCACCGGCTGGTGCCAGGAGCACAAGAATGCCGTGGCGCTGGCGCGCCAGTTCGAGGCCGTGGGGATCCAGATGCTCACGGTGCACGGGCGCACGCGCGAGCAGGGCTACAAGGGCCAGGCCGAGTACGACACCATCGCCGCCGTGAAGGCGGCGGTGCGCGTGCCGGTGGTGGCCAATGGCGACATCACCTCACCCGAGAAAGCGCGCGAGGTGCTGGCCGCGACCGGGGCCGATGCCATCATGATCGGCCGCGCGGCGCAAGGGCGGCCGTGGATCTTCCGCGAGATCGGGCATTTCCTTGCTACCGGCGAACACCTGGCACCACCGCTGGTGGCCGAGGTGCGGCGCCTGCTGCTCGAGCATCTGCACGACCACTACCGCCTGTATGGCGAGCTGACCGGGGTGCGCAGCGCGCGCAAGCACATTGCGTGGTACCTGCGCAGCATGCCGGGCGGCGAAGCCTTTCGGCAACACATCAACACCATAGAGGACTGCGCGGCCCAGTGGCAGGCGGTGGCGGACTATCTGGATGCCCTGGCGCAGCAGATGGACCGCTTTCCCGCTGCCAGCACACTGGCTGCCGACGCGGACCCCAGCGAAGAACAAGAGGGATTGGCTGCATGAGCAAGAAACATATTGAAGAGTGCGTGCGCGAGAGCCTGCAGGGCTACTTTCGCGACCTGGGGGGCGAGACGCCCGATGGCATGTACGACATGCTGGTGCGCGTGGTCGAGCGCCCGCTGCTGGAAGTCGTGATGCAGCAAGCCGACAACAACCAGTCGCGGGCCGCCGAATGGCTGGGCCTGAACCGCAACACCCTGCGCAAGAAGCTGGTGGAGCACAAGCTGCTTTAGGGCGCCGATCACCCGCGCTCTCCGGTACCACCCATCCGGTGCGGCGGCCCCGAGCCGCACCCACCCGTCCGAATCCACACTACTCCACCGACCCGCCATGAACGCACTTCTTTCCGTCTCCGACAAAACCGGCATCGTTGAATTTGCCCAGGCGCTGCATGCGCTGGGCATCAAGCTGCTGTCCACCGGCGGCACGGCCAAGCTCCTGGCCGACCAGGGCCTGCCCGTGACCGAGGTGGCCGAGGTCACGCAGTTCCCCGAGATGCTGGACGGCCGCGTGAAGACCCTGCACCCCAAGGTGCACGGCGGCCTGCTGGCGCGCCGCGAGTTGCCCGAGCACATGGCCGCGCTCAAGGCACATGGCATCGACACCATCGATCTGCTGGTGGTCAACCTCTACCCCTTCGAGTCCACCGTGGCCAAGGCCGGCTGCACGCTGGCCGATGCCATCGAGAACATCGACATCGGCGGCCCCGCCATGGTGCGCAGCGCTGCCAAGAACTGGAAGGACGTGGGCGTGCTGACCGACGCCTCGCAGTACCCCGCCGTGCTCGAAGAACTCAAGGCATCGGGCAAGCTCTCGGACAAGCTGCGCTTCGCGCTGTCGGTGGCCGCGTTCAACCGCATCGCCCAGTACGACGGCGCGATCAGCGACTACCTTTCCTCCGTCCGCTTCGAGGAAGAGAAGCTGTCCGAAACCTACGTGCCCGCGCGCGCCCAGTTCGCCGGCCAGAGCAACGGCATCTTCACCAAGGTGCAGGACCTGCGCTACGGCGAGAACGCCCACCAGCAGGCCGCGCTGTACCGCGATCTGTACCCCGCACCCGGCTCGCTGGTTACCGGTGTGCAACTGCAGGGCAAGGAGCTGTCGTACAACAACATCGCCGATGCCGATGCCGCGTGGGAATGCGTCAAAAGCTTCGAGATCCCGGCCTGCGTCATCGTCAAGCATGCCAACCCCTGCGGCGTGGCCGTGGGCCTGGACGCCCTGGACAGCTATGGCAAGGCCTTCCAGACCGACCCCACCAGCGCCTTCGGCGGCATCATCGCCTTCAACCGCCCGGTGGACGGCAAGGCCGCGCAGCAGATCTCCAAGCAGTTCGTCGAGGTGCTCATGGCCCCCGATTTCACGGCCGAGGCCCTGGAAGTGTTCAAGGCCAAGGCCAATGTGCGCCTGCTCAAGATCGCGCTGCCCGCGCATGGCGGTACGACCGACTGGCAGCGCGGCCGCAACGCCATGGATGCCAAGCGCATCGGCTCGGGCCTGCTGCTGCAGACCGCCGACAACCATGAGCTGTCGCTGATCGACCTCAAGGTCGTGACGAAGAAGCAACCCACGCTCGAAGAGATGGAAGACCTGCTGTTCGCCTGGAAGGTGGCCAAGTACGTCAAGAGCAATGCCATCGTCTTCTGCAAGGGCGGCATGACCATGGGCGTGGGCGCCGGCCAGATGAGCCGCCTCGACTCGGCCCGCATCGCCAGCATCAAGGCCGGCCACGCCAACCTGTCCCTGCAGGGCACCGTGGTGGCCAGCGACGCCTTCTTCCCCTTCCGCGACGGCCTGGATGTCGTGGTCGATGCCGGTGCCACCTGCGTGATCCAGCCCGGCGGCTCCATGCGCGACAACGAAGTCATCGACGCTGCGAACGAGCGCGGCGTGTCCATGGTGTTTTCTGGCGTGCGCCATTTCCGCCATTGAGCCTGTGGCGATGCCTTCGCATCGCTCCTTGCACACGGGAAAAAAAGGCGGCCCAGGCCGCCTTGCCTCTTTGGGCCCGCCCGCAGGCGATATCAGTTGTTCGTTGCGCTGCGCACCGCCCTCGACGCATGAAACTGGCGCGGCCAAGGCCAGTGCCCCCGCGCAAGGGCCGCCCCGCCGCGAAGGCGGCGTATCCAGCCCTTGCGCTGGGGGCGTCCCCCTCCCAGATTGCGAAGCAATATGAGAGAGGGGGAAGGCGCGAAGCGACTCAGGGGGCGTTTCACGTCATACCGGCACGATGCGCCCGCGCCCGGTGGCGCCGGCCAGCACCTTGAGCGACTTGTCGGTGCTGGCGGTGTAGCTGCGGCTGGTGATGGTGTTCACGTAGACCCAGTCGGCGCGGCACTCGGTGGGCGTGACGGTGAGCAGCATGTAGCCGCGGCGCGAGGTGTCGCAGTACTTGAGCGGCTGGATCAGTTGCTGCAGGGCGCCCGCCAGCACGGCGGGGTTTTCCTTGGGCAGGTAGTCTTCGAAGCCGGGGGATGTGACGGACGAGGTGGCGAACTCCACCCCCACGGCATTGCCCCCCATGTCGGCCAGCTCGTTGGCCCAGGCGTTGTGCGTGTCGCCCGACAGCACCACCAGGTTCTTGTTCAGGCCGCGCGCTATGCCCAGCACGGTTTCGCGTGCGGCCTGGTAGCCGTCCCAGGCATCGAGGTTGTACGGGATCGAAGGCTGGGCCAGCACGCCCTTTTCGGTGGCGGTCAGCGTGGCGGGTGCCGCCTGCGCCTTGGCCACCATCGCCGCGTACTGGGACACGCCCACGCCGGCTCCGGGTTGCAGGGTGTCGATGAGGATGGGGGCGGGGATGTTCATGCGGCCCATCAGCACCTGCTGGCCCAGCACCTGCCAGGTGGCGGACGATGCCGCCATCTGCTGCTGCAGCCACTGGGTCTGCGTGCTGCCCAGGAGCTGGCGCGTGGGGGCGCCCACGGCAGCGGTGAAACCTGCGGCATCGAAGCCGCTGGCCGTGAAGAAGCGGGTGTAGTCGGCCTGTTCGTCGCGCCCGATCACGCGCGTATCGAGCATGTGCAACGCCACCAGGTCGCCGAAGGCAAAGCTGCGGTAGATCAGCTCGGGCTGCGCGTTGCGGGTGGGCATCCACTCGTGGTAGGCCTGCAGGGCCACGGCCTTGCGCGCGGCAAAGCTGCCTTCGGTCGCGCTCTGGTGGTTCTCGGCCCCGCTGGCCCAGGTGTCGTTGGTGATCTCGTGGTCGTCCCACACCGCGATCATGGGGGCGGCGGCATGCAGGGCCTGCAGGTCGGTATCGCTCTTGTACTGGGCGTGGCGCGTGCGGTAGTCGGCCAGCGACAGGATTTCGCCCGCAGGCTGGGACAGGCGGCCCAACTGCTCGGCGTTGGCCGATGCGTAGCCGCCCCGGGCATATTCGTACACGTAGTCGCCCAGGTGCACGGTGGCGTCCAGGTCGTTGCGGCGCGCCGCCTCTGCATACACGTTGAAGTACCCGGCAGGGTAGTTGGCGCAGGAGAACACGGCCAGGCGCACCTGGGACACGCTGCCGGTCGGCAGGGTGCGCGTGCGCGCCGTGGCCGAGGCGGCGGCATAGGCCGTGAAGCGGTAGTAGTAGGCGGTGGCCGGCCTCAGCCCCGTGGCATCCACCTTCACGGTGAAGTCGCGGGCCGCGGTGGCGGACGCCGTGCCCTGCGCCACCAGGGTGGCAAAGGCGGGGTCGCTGGCCACTTCCCAGCGCACGGGGATGTCGGCGCTGTGGTTGGCGGGCGGCGTGACGCGCGTCCACAGGATGACGCGGTCGCTCAGCGGGTCGCCGCTGGCCACGCCATGTGCAAAGCGCACCTCGGGCGCCTCGTCGCTGCCGCCGCAGGCCGCCAAGGGCAGGGTGCCCAGTGCGGCGGCACCGAGCGCCAGCTGGCGCACGAAGCTGCGGCGGCTGCCATGGGCCGGGTCGGCCGGGGCATCGTTCTCGGGGGCGTTGCCCTGCAGCAGGTTGGTCAGCGGGCGTGGGGTGCGGGGAAGGCGGTTCATGGTGGAGCGGTCCGTTGTGTATCCGCCAAGGCTCGCATGGCGGTGTGACGGACCGATGAACGGCCCCCCGTCGTCAGCGCCCGTGTGCCGCCGTTGTTGCCTGCGCCCCGAAATCCATCGGCAGCCCCACGTAGTTCTCTGCCAGCGCGGTCGATGCGGCACGCGAGTGGATCAGGTAGTCGAGCTCGGCCTCCTGCATCTTCTGGCCGAACTCGCCGGTGTCCGGAAACCGGTGCATCAGCGAGGTGAACCACCACGAGAAGCGCTCGGCGCGCCACACGCGGCGCAGGCAGCGGTCGGAGTAGGTGTCGATGCCGGCATCCGACTTGTCGCCATAGTGGTCGGCGAAGGCATTCCACAGGTAGCCCACGTCGCTGGCCGCCAGATTCAGGCCCTTGGCGCCAGTGGGGGGCACGATGTGGGCCGCGTCGCCCGCCAGGAACAGGCGGCCAAAGCGCATGGGCTCGGCCACGAAGCTGCGCAGCGGCGCGATGCTCATCTCCAGCGCCGGGCCGGTCACCAGGTTCTTGCGGGCCTCGGGGTCCAGACGGTTGCCCAGCTCGGCCCAGAACTGGTCGATGCTCCAGTTCTCGACCTTGTCGGTGTCGGGCACTTGCAGGTAATAGCGGCTGCGCGTGGTGCTGCGCATGCTGCACAGCGCAAAGCCGCGCTCGGTGTTGGCGTAGATCAGTTCGTGCGAAACGGGCGGCACATCGGCCAGCACACCGAGCCAGCCAAACGGGTAGACGCGCTCGTAGGTCTTGAGCGCATCGGGGGGCACGCTGGCGCGGCACACGCCGTGGTAGCCGTCGCAGCCAGCGATGAAGTCGCAGCGGACCTCATGCGTCTGGCCGTCTTTCTCATAGGTGACGCGGGGCTTGCCGCCATCGAAGTCGTGCACGCGGACGTTGCCGGCCTCGTACACGGTGCTCAGGCCTGCGGCGGCGCGCGCGTCCATCAGGTCGTGCGTGACCTCGGTCTGGCCGTACACCGTGACGCGGCTGCCGCCGCTGAGCGCATGCAGGTCGATGCGGTGGCGCTCGCCCTTGAACAGCAACTCGATGCCGTCGTGCGGCAGGCCCTGGGCGTGGGCACGGGCACTCACGCCGGCTTTTTCCAGCAGGTCCATGGTGACCTGTTCGAGCACGCCGGCGCGGATGCGGCCGAGCACGTAGTCGGCACTGCGCTGCTCGATGATGACGGCGTCGATGCCGGATGTGTGCAGCAACTGGCCGAGCAGCAGGCCGGCCGGGCCGGCACCGATGATGGCAACCTGGGTACGCATGGGGAAACCTCGCAAAGCTGGGTGAAGTGAAGGCCCTGAGCACCGGCTCGAAGGCATGGCCCAAGCGTAGGTTGATGCAGGTCAACGCGGGGTGCCGCCTGGCCGGTTGCGTGCGATGTGCAGAGGCTTTGTGCGATCATCGCGCAATCACTGCATGCCCGGACACGCTCCAGGGCACCCACCCCATGAACACCACTGCCAACCCCATCGCCAAGGCCGACTTCATCGAGGGCATGGCCAAGGGCATGGCCGTGCTCGAGAGCTTCGACACCGAGCGCCAGCGCCTCAATGCCTCGCTGGCGGCGCAGCGCACGGGGCTCACGCGGGCGGCAGCGCGCCGGCATCTGCTCACACTGGCCCACCTGGGCTACCTGGAGAGCGATGGCAGCTACTTCTGGCTGGCGCCCAAGGTGTTGCGTTTTTCGGGCAGCTACCTGGCATCGGCCCGCCTGCCGCGCGTGCTGCAGCCCACGCTGAATCGGCTGGCTGCGCAGACGCAGCAGTCCTTCTCGGCCGTGGTGCTCGACGGCAATGAGGTCGTGATCGTGGCGCGCAGCGGGGTGTATGGCGCACCCTCGCGCGTGCTGGCCTATGGCCTGCACCTGGGGGCGCGGCTGCCGGCACACCCCACATCCACCGGGCGGGTGCTGCTGGCGGCGCTGCCGGCGGCGGCGCTCACGGCCTGGCTCAAGGGCGCCACGCTGCAGCGGCTCACGCCGCACACCCTCACGCAGGTGGGGCCGCTGCGCCAGGCCATCGCCCGTGCTCGGCGCGACGACTGGTGCCTGGCGGTGGAGGAGCACGAGCTGGGCGTGCATGCCCTGGCTGTGCCGCTGCGCAACCTGCAGGGCCAGACCGTGGCGGCACTCAATGTGGTGGCCTCGCCCAAGCAACTGGACGAGGGCAGCTTGCAGCGTGAGATGTTGCCCCTGCTGCAAGAAGCCGCGCGCGAGTTGCGCGGCCTCTTGTAACCTCAGCGTGCGAGGCTCTTGAAGACTTCGCGCGCAGCGGCCACCGTGGCGGCGATGTCTTCTTCGCTGTGGGCTGCGCTCACGAAGCCGGCCTCGTACAGCGCCGGTGCTATATAGATACTGCGGTCCAGCAGCCCATGGAACAGCTGGTTGAAGCGCGCGCCATCGGTCTTGAGCACCTCGGGGTAGCTCTGGGGCAGGGTGGGCAGCAAGAAAAAGCCGAACATGCCGCCTTCGCAGTCGGCGCTGAAGGGCACGCCTTCGGCAGCGGCAGCAGCCTTGAGGCCATCCACCAGCGACTGGGTGCGGGCCGACAGCGCGTCGAAGAAGCCGGGCTTGCTGATCTCGCGCAGCGTGGCCAGGCCGCAGGCCGTGGCCACCGGGTTGCCCGACAGGGTGCCGGCCTGGTACACCGCGCCGATGGGCGCCAGGTGCTCCATGATGGCGCGCGGCCCGCCGAAGGCGGCCAGCGGCATGCCGCCGCCGATCACCTTGCCCAGTACGGTGATGTCGGGCTTGAAGCCGGGGATGTCCTTTGCGTACACGCCCTGGGCGCTGGTCAGACCGACGCGGAAACCGGTCATCACCTCGTCCAGCACCAGCAGCGCGCCGTATTCGGTGCACAGCTCGCGGCAGCGCTGCATGAAGGGGACACTCGCGCGCACGAAGTTCATGTTGCCGGCGATCGGTTCGATCATCAGGCAGGCCAGTTCCTTGCCATGCAGGGCAAAGGCCTCTTCGAGCTGGGCGATGTCGTTGTATTCGAGCACCAGGGTGTGCTGCACCACTTCGGGCGGTACGCCCGCGCTGGTGGCGTTGCCGAAGGTGGCCAGGCCCGAGCCGGCCTTGACGAGCAGGGCGTCGGCATGGCCGTGGTAGCAGCCGTTGAACTTGATGATCTTGCTGCGGCCCGTGGCGCCGCGCGCCAGGCGGATGGCGCTCATGCCCGCTTCGGTGCCCGAGCTGACCAGGCGGATCATCTCCATCGAGGGCACCAGGCCGATGATTTCCTCGGCCAGCTCCACCTCGCGCTCGGTCGGGGCGCCGAAGCTGAAGCCTTCGAGCGCCGCCTTCTGCACCGCTTCGAGCACGGCGGGATGGCCGTGGCCCAGGATCATCGGCCCCCAGGAGCCGATGTAGTCGATGAAGCGCTGGTCGTTGGCGTCCCAGAAGTAGGCGCCCTGGGCGCGCTTGACGAAGCGCGGCGTGCCGCCCACGGCCTTGAAGGCCCGCACGGGCGAGTTCACGCCGCCGGGGATGAGCGCCTTGGCGCGTTCGAACAGGGGGATGTTGAGGTCAGTGCTTGGTGTCATGGGGGGGCATCACGAAGCCTTCGATGGCTGCTGTGTCGTCAATCGGTGCGTCATCGTCCCCGTCCTCGTCATCGGGCTGGGCCCAGAACATGCGGTCGGGCACGATGTGCCCCATTCCGGGGCGAAAACCGGCGTCCAGGCAGCGGTCCAGGTAGCCCAGCGCCTCGCTGGTGGCTTCGCCCAGGTCGTTGCCGCTGGCCACCAGGGCCGTGAGTGCGGCCGAGAGGGTGTCGCCCGCGCCCGAGAAGGTGGCGTCGAACAGCTCGAACTTGCCGCTGCCCAGCACCGTCTGGGGCGAAGCCAGCACGTTCTCGACGAACTGCTCGGGCAGGGGGATGCCGGTGACCAGGGTGTAGGGCACGCCCATCTCCGAGGCGGCCCGGGCAATGTCGCGCGCGGTGGGGCTGCGGTCGCTCTTCCAGTCCGGCAACAGCCAGCGCCACAGCGTACTGTGGTTTCCTACCAACACTGAGGTCTGCGGCAACAACAGCTCGCGGAAGGCATCCAGGTACTCGTCGATCTGCTCTTCCGTCCACCAGGACAGGTTGGGCATGTACGCTATCACCGGGACTTCATCATAGTCTGTGGTTATTTCGGCGATGGCGCTGATGTTCTCGGGGCTGCCCACGAAACCCACCTTGATGGCCTGCACGGGCATGTCTTCGAGCACCGCCCGGGCCTGCTCGGAAACGGCCTCGTCGTCGAAGCTGAAATGGTCGAATATCTGCGCCGTATCACGCGCGTAGGCTCCTGTGACCACCGCGATGGGGTGGCCGCCGACGGAAGCGATGGTGGTGATGTCGGCCGTCAGGCCGCCCGCGCCGCTGGGGTCGCTGGCGTTGAAAACGAGCACACAGGCCGGGCTCGCTTCGTCACCGGATTCGTCGTCGGTGTGTTCGGTGTCGGGAGGGGGAAGGGCGGAAGATGTCATGGGCCAGTGGCAGCATAGGGGGTGGCAAGGAAGCCGCAGCCCGGGGAGATGACTAGATACAATCGTTGCATTCTATGTGAAGGCCCTTTAAGCTGTGATCGACTCTAAAACTTGGATGTGTTTGATCTGCGGGTGGATTTATGACGAGGCAGAGGGTGCGCCCGAGCACGGCATTGCCCCCAACACGCCGTGGGAGCAAGTCCCCATGAATTGGACCTGTCCTGAGTGTGGCGCCCGCAAGGAAGATTTCGAGATGGTTCAGATTTGATGCGCGGCTCGGGCCGCGCTGTTTATTTTTCCATCGGGAGCATTAGCAATTGACTACAACAGGCGCATCTTTCAAAGTGCTCGTGGTGGATGACAGCAATACCATCCGCCGAAGCGCCGAGATTTTTCTCAAGCAGGGGGGGCACGAAGTCTTGTTGGCAGACGACGGCTTTGATGCTTTGGCGAAAGTGAACGATTACCAGCCGCAGCTGATTTTCTGTGACATTCTCATGCCCAAGCTCGACGGGTACCAGACCTGCGCGATCATCAAGCGCAACGCCCGTTTCGCAGATACCCCGGTGGTGATGCTGTCCTCCAAGGACGGCGTATTCGACAAGGCGCGCGGGCGCATGGTCGGCTGCCAGGAATATCTCACCAAACCGTTTACCAAAGACCAGTTGCTGCAGGCCGTGCAGCAATTTGGCAATGCCCAACAAGGAGCGATGTAATGCCCATCCAGAAAGTTCTGGTCGTCGACGATTCGAAGACCGAGTTGATGTTTCTGACCGACCTGCTGCAGAAAAAAGGCATGCAGGTGCGCACGGCCGAAAATGCCGAAGAAGCCTTCCGCCGCCTGGCCGAGGACAAGCCCGACCTGATCCTCATGGACGTGGTGATGCCCGGCCAGAACGGCTTTCAGCTCACGCGTGCCATCACCCGTGATCCGCTGTACGCCGACGTGCCGATCATCATGTGCACCAGCAAGAACCAGGAGACCGACCGGGTCTGGGGGATGCGCCAGGGTGCGCGCGGCTACATCACCAAGCCGGTGGATCCCGCCGAGCTGCAGGCCAAGATTGACGCGCTGAACTGAGGCAGCGGCGCGTTCATGGCCAACCGCGAAGCCCTCCGCGAGCTACAAGTCCGACTGGCCAGCCGCCTTCAGGCCGCCAGGACGGAAGGCTTGTCCGTATCGTCCTGGCTGGCTGTCGAGACAGCAGGACAGAATTACCTTCTGCCTCTCGCCCAGTCGGGCGAGATTTTCCCCTGGGTCACCGTCCAGCCCGTGCCGTACACGCAAAGCTGGTTCCTCGGTGTCGCCAACCTGCGCGGCGGACTGGTCGGCGTGGCCGATCTCGCCGGCATGCTCGGCACCACGGTCACGCGCACCGAGCAGGCACTGTCCGAGTCCAGCCTGCTGGCCTTCAACGCCGTGCTCGAAGTGAACGCGGCGCTGCTGGTGGACCGCCTGGCCGGTCTGCGCGGCACGGAATCCTTCGTGTCGTCCGAGCCTCCTGCGCCGGAGTCTCCCGCATTCTTCGGCACCACCTACATCGATGCAGGTGGCGCGCGCTGGCAGGAGCTCAATCTGCAGATCCTGTCCCAACATCCCGCTTTCCTGAGCATCAGTGCTTGAGTTTTTCTGTAAGGCTGCACCATGTCCGTCGTCAATCAATTTGGAAAACTGTTCAACCGGAAACCCGGCGCGGCGGGCAACGCTGCGGCCGATGACGGCCAGGACGTGCTGGGCACCGGTTCGCTCGAAGCAGCGGCGATGCGTGAATACCAGAGCGACGCGATGAACAGCGTGCAAGGCGATCCCGGCGGCTACGCCCCCGAGCTCACCGAGGCCGATGGCGACGAAGACCTGATCTCCCTGCCGGTGCTCGGCACCTCCACGGCGGCCGGCCACCAGCGCCGCCTGCTGGCCTTGCTGGCCATTGGCGTGGTGGTGCTGGGTGCGATCGCTTTCTGGGTGCTGCAGCAGGCAGACCGCTCCGCACAGCAACTGGCAGCGACGGGCCAGTCCCTGATGCAGTCGCAGCGCCTGGCCAAGTCGGTGTCGCAGGCCCTGGTGGGCAGCCCCCAGGCCTTCCCCGACGTGGTGGAAAGCTCGGGCGTGCTGGCGCGCAACGTGCGCGCCCTGACCGCTGGCGACAACGAACTCAACGTGCAATCGCTGGGCGAACCCTTCAAGCCCGACCTGGACGCCGTGACGCCGCTGATGGAGCGCGCCGAGCGCAACGCCGGCGTGGTGATGGGCCAGCAAAAGATCCTGACCCAGGTGGGTGACGCTCTGCGCACCATCAACCGCCAGTCGTCCGACCTGCTGGAAATCGCCGAAACGGTGTCCTCGCTCAAGCTGCAGCAGAACGCCCCCGCCTCCGAAATCTCGGCCGCCGGCCAGCTCGTGATGCTGACGCAGCGCATCGGCAAGTCCGCCAACGAATTCCAGACCATGGAAGGCGTGAGCCCCGAGGCCGTGTTCCTGCTGGGCAAGGACTTGAACTCGTTCAAGGAAATCGCCCAGGGCCTGCTCGACGGCAGCCCCGAACTGCGCCTTGGCGCCACCAAGGACGCACAGACGCGCGAGCAACTCGATGCCCTCGTGAAGCTGTACGAGCAGACCCGCACGCAGGCCAGCGCCATCCTGGGCAACCTGCAGGGCCTGGTGTCTGCCCGTGAAGCACAGTCCGCCATCATTGCCGACAGCGAACCGCTGCGCCGCCAACTGGAAAACCTGCAGAGCAAACTGTCTGCCCAGACCGGCCTGGGTGCCGGGCAGATCGGCGCCCTGGCCCTCGCCGGCCTGTTCGTGCTGCTGTGCGGTATCGGCATTTCGCGCGTGCAGCTGCTGGACAGCCGTGGCCGCCAGACGGCTGCCGAATCGCAGCAAAAGGACGCCAAGCGCCAGGAGCAGGAAGCCAAGCGCGTCAACGACGCCAACCAGGCCGCCATTTTGCGTTTGATGAACGAACTGCAGTCGGTCGCTGAAGGCGATCTGACCCAGGAAGCCACCGTGACCGAGGACATCACCGGCGCCATCGCCGACTCGGTGAACTACACGGTGGAAGAACTGCGCCAACTGGTGGGCAGCGTGCAGAACACGGCGACCCGCGTGGCGCAGACGACGGCCCAGGTGGATTCCACCTCGACCGAACTGCTCGCCGCCTCGACCGAACAGCTGCGCGAAATTCGCGAAACCGGCCGCTCCGTTCTCGACATGGCGACCCGAATCAACGAAGTGTCCACCCAGGCGCAAGAGTCCGCCACGGTGGCCCGCCAATCGCTGCAAGCCGCCGACTCCGGTCTGCAGGCCGTGCAGAACGCCATCGGCGGTATGAACTCCATCCGTGACCAGATCCAGGACACCTCCAAGCGCATCAAGCGCCTGGGCGAATCGTCGCAGGAGATCGGTGAAATCACCGAGCTGATTTCCGACATTACCGAGCAGACGAACGTGCTGGCCCTGAACGCCGCCATCCAGGCCGCATCCGCCGGTGAAGCCGGCCGCGGCTTCTCGGTGGTGGCCGAAGAAGTGCAGCGCCTCGCTGAACGCTCCGCAGATGCCACGCGCCAGATCTCGGCGCTGGTGAAGGCCATTCAGACCGACACCCAGGATGCCGTGGCCGCTATGGAGCGCTCCACGCAGGGTGTGGTGGAAGGGGCCCGACTGTCCGACAGCGCCGGTACCGCACTGACCGAAATCGACCGCGTGTCGCGCCGCCTGGCCGACCTGATCGAACAGATCTCGTCCTCGACCTCCCGTGAAGCCGTTCTGGCCAACGAAGTGGCCGACAACATTCAGCACATTTTCGCCGTGACGGAACAGACCGGAGAAGGTACCCGCACCACGGCTCAGCAGGTGCGCGAACTGTCGCACATGGCCGAAGAACTGCGCCAGTCTGTCGCCCGTTTCAAGATCGCCTGAGGCGATCCGTAGTCATCAACCAGCTGGCTCATTGCAGCCGGGGACGAACCCATGCCATCTATTGATGTCAAAAATGCACCGGCCGCAGACTGGACCCAGGGA
Source organism: Acidovorax sp. (assembly GCF_034519795.1). Classification (GTDB taxonomy): domain Bacteria; phylum Pseudomonadota; class Gammaproteobacteria; order Burkholderiales; family Burkholderiaceae_C; genus Acidovorax. The sequence goes on along the minus strand of NZ_JAXHOB010000030.1, from coordinate 112,076 downwards.
GATCAGGACCTGGGTCCTTTGGCTTGGGTGCTCGACGAACTGCGCAAATCCCTGGGCGGTGCCGTCAAGTCGATGCGCCGCTTCGTGCGTGACGTGGAAACCGCGAGCGAATCCGACCTGGCCGCGCTCGACGCCGGTGCCCTGCGCATCGCCAGGCAGCAGTTGCACCAGGCCAGCGGTGCCCTCGAAATGGTGGGCATGGGCCCGCCAGCGCTCGTGCTGCGTGCCATGGAGGCTGCGGTGCAGCGCTTCGTGCAGCGCCCCGAACTGTGCACCGACGACGCCACCAGCACCATCGAGAAGGCCAGCTTCGGCCTGATCGAATACCTGGAAAGCGTGCTCGCCGGCAAGTCCGTCTCGCCCGTTGCGCTGTTTCCCCAGTACCGCGACGCGCAGGCCCTGGCCGGTGCCGAGCGCGTGCACCCGGCCGACCTGTGGCCGGTGGAGCGGCGCTTTCGTGAGCCCGAAGTCACCATCGCCGCAGAACCCCTGCCGTATGGCCCCCAGGCGCGCGGGCAACTCGACGCGGCCGTGCTGCGCATCGTCAAGACGGGCGACCTCAAGGCCGCCCGTGCCATGTATGAAACCTGCCTGGGCTTTGTCGCCGCCCAGCAGGACCGACAATCGCGCGCGTTCTGGAAGATCTGCGCCGCCTTCTTCGAATCCTTTGCCGGCGGCCTGCTGCCAGCGGACGTGTATGTGAAGCGCGTGGCCTCGCGCGTGCTCATGCAGTACGCCACCCTGGCCAAGGGCGACAACACCATCGCCGACCGCCTGGTGCAGGACCTGCTGTTCTTCTGCTCCCAGGCCACCGTGCCCGAAGGCGCGGCCGCCAAGTTCCCCGCGCTGATGACGGTGCGCCACGCCTTCAGCCTGGATCGCTTCAAGCCGGTGGACTACGACACCGCGCGCTTTGGCCGTTTCGACCCCGCCGTGCTGGCCCAGGCACGAAAGCGCATTGCCGCCGCCACCGAAACCTGGTCGGCCCTGGCCGGCGGTGACCGCAACAAGATCAAGCCCGCCGCCGACCAGTTCAGCCTGGTCTGCGATTCGCTGCGCAAGCTCAGCCCTGGCAGCGAGAAGCTGGCCACGGCGCTCACGCACGTGATGGACGCCACCACCAGGTCCGGCGAGCCGCCATCGGCCGCGCTGGCCATGGAAGTGGCCACCTCCGTGCTGTACCTGCAGGCCGCGTTCGAAGAACTCGACGCGGCCGAGGAGCAGATGGCCGAACGCGCTTCCCGCCTGTCCGAGCGGCTCCAAGCCGTGGGCGCCGGTGCCGAGCCCGAGCCCCTGGAAGGCTGGATGGAAGAGCTGTACCGCCGTGTCAGCGACAACCAGACCATGGGCAGCGTGGTGGACGAACTGCGCGCCACCCTGGCCGAGGCCGAAAAGTCGCTGGACCTGTTCTTCCGCAACCCCGAGGATGCGACGGTGCTGGCCCCGGTGCCCGGGCACCTGGCGCAGATGCGCGGCGTGCTGTCCGTGCTGGGCCTGGACCAGGCCTCACTGGCCGTGGTGCGCATGCGCGACACCGTCGACCGCCTGCTGATCAACGACATCCCCGAGGAAGAGCGCCAACCCGCCTTCGAGAAGCTGGGCAGCAGCATGGGGGCCCTGGGCTTCCTGATCGACATGCTGAGCTACCAGCGCGCCATGGCACGCAAGCTCTTCGTCTACGACGAGGAGCTGGGCGAGCTGCGCATCCTCACGGTGCGCACGCGCTCGCGCGCCACGGACAGCACCCCTGAAGCCACGCCCGCCAAGCTCGAAGAGCGTGCGGCGATTCCGCTGCCCGACGTCGTGCCCCGCTTCCCGGTCGAAGAGCCCGAAAGCGCTCCCACCGATTTCTCGCCCCTGCCCGGCGAGTTTGCCGAGCCTGAGCCAGCCCCCGCGCCGGTCGAGCAACTGGCCCCCGACATCGGCTTTGGTCACCTGGGTGCTGCGCCTGTACCCCCTGCGGCACCCGTGCCCGCCCCGGCACCAGCCGCCGCCTTGCCGGCCCCCGTGGTGCGCCCACCGGTGGACGTCGAAGACGAACTGCTCGAAATCTTCCTGGAGGAAGCGCGCGAAGTCGTCACCACCGGCCTGGCAGCCATCGCCACCCTGCGCAACGAGCCGGGTGAACTGAGCGAGCAGACCACGCTGCGCCGTGCTTTCCACACCTTGAAGGGCAGCTCGCGCATGGTCGGCCTCAACGACTTCGGCGAAGCCGCCTGGTCGATGGAGCAGGTGCTCAATGCCTGGCTGGCCGAACAAAAGCCGATGCAGCCCTCGCTGCTGCAGCTGTCCACCGACACCCTGCACGCCTTTGGCGACTGGGCCGACAGCCTGGCCTCCGGCAGCCCGACGCACTGGCAACCCGAGGCCTTCCGCAAGGCTGCGGAAGCCATGCGCCAGGACGGCACCCTGCTGCCCCTGACCTCGGGTGCCGCCGAACCGGCCGCTGCCGAGGTGCCCGCCCTGATCGAGGTGCCTGCCGACACCACCGTGGCCGAAGCACCCGCCGCGCTGCCCGAAGCCGTGCCCCAGCCGGTGGAGGACTTCGCGCCCGTGCCGGAACTGATCGATGTGCCCGCCCTGGCCGAGCCCGTGCCCGAAGCACTGCCGCAGGAAGACGAGGAAATCGTCCACGCCGACTTCGTGTCCACCGAGGTCCCCGAAGACGCCCTCGAGCCCGAGATCGTCGCATTCGAAGCGCCCAAGGAAGTCCCCGACACCAGCTCCACGGTCACCGAAGAGATCGACTTCGCGGTGTTTGCCGAAGCCATCGCCCAGGTGCCCGACAGCCCCGAAACGCCGCCGGCCATCGAGCCCCTCGCCGTGGCCGAGCCGGTCGCCGCCACTGCGGTGGACTTCGATCTGCCGCTGCTCGATACCGCCGAGCCCGCGCCGGCCCCCGTGCCCGAGCCGGTGGTGCAGGCCGTGTCCGACACGCCGTTCGAATTCGCGCTCGACGACCAGTTGCTGGATGCCGGCGCCCCTGCTCCCGCACAGCCCGAGCCCGACGCCCTGCTGGCCTTTGCCCCCGAGCCCGCGCAGCAGGCTCCCGCCGCTGCGGCCGAGCCCGTGAAGCCCGAAGCCTTGCCGGAAGTGCTCCCGGAGGTTCTGCCCGAAGTGTTGCCGGAGGTCGCGGCAAGCCCCGTGGCGCCTGCGGTCGCTGCCGCGCCCGTGGTCGAAGAGGCCTCGTTCGATGAGGCCGTCAAGGTCATCGAGACGCTGCGCATCGGCATTCCGCTGTACAACGTCTACCTGAACGAAGCCGACGAATGGTCGCGCCGCCTCGTCACCTGTCTGCAGGAATGGTCGCTGGAGCTGCACGAGCCTCTGCCGGACACGGCGGTCGCCCTGGCGCACTCGCTTGCGGGCAGCTCCGCCACGGTGGGCTTCACCGCGCTGTCCGAACTGTCGCGCGTGCTCGAACATGCGCTGCAGCACGTGCAGTTGCAGTCCCGCGGCACCAAGGAGCAGGCCCAGGTCTTCATGGACTCGGCGGAAGACATCCGCCGCCTGCTGCACCAGTTCGCCGCCGGCTTCCTCAAGGAGCCCAGCCAGGACGTGCTGGAAGCGCTGCGCCAGATCCTGCAGACCGAGGTCGACAACACCCTGTCGCCGATCGAGGACGAGCCCGAAGTCGAGGCGGTGGCAGAACCCGAGCCCGAGCCCGAACCGGAGCCGGAGCCGGAGCCGGAGGCTGTCGTGGCCCCGGTGGTGGTTCCCACCGGCCATGTGGCACCCGCGCTGTCGCCGGTGGCGCACGACCATGACCAGGACGTGGACGATGCCATCGCCCGTGCGGTGGAACTGTCGTCCGACATCGATGACGACATCGACGCCATCGACGTGATCGATCCCGACCTCTTCCCGATCTTCGAGGAAGAGGCCCAGGAACTGCTGCCCCAGCTCGGTGGCGCCCTGCGCCAGTGGGCCTCGCGCCCCGACAACCTGGGTGCCCGCAGCGAAGTGCTGCGCGCCCTGCACACGCTCAAGGGCAGCTCGCGCCTGGCCGGTGCCATGCGCCTGGGCGAAATGGCCCACCGCCTGGAATCCGCCATCGAGCAGCTCGATGTGGAAACCGTCACCAGCGCCGAGATCGAGCCGCTGCAAGCCAACTTCGACGGTCTGCAGGCCAATTTCGCCGCCTTGAGCGCCATCGGCACCCAAGGCCCGGCCGATGCCGTCGTGGCACTGCCTGTGGCGGCGCCCGCGCCAGCCGCTGCAGCACCCGTCGTCGCCACCGCGCCCGCTGCAGCCGGTACGCCGGAACCACGGCCAGCCGCTGCCACCGTGGCGCCTGCCGCCCGCCTGGCCGGCCCGTCGCAACTGGCCCCGCTGCGCGTGGCGGCCAACCAGTCGGTGCGCGTGCGTGCCCAACTGCTCGACCGCCTGGTCAACCAGGCCGGGGAGGTGATGATCAGCCGCTCGCGCCTGGACGTGCGCCTGGGCCAGTTCCGTTCCTCGCTCACCGACCTGTCGGGCAACCTGGACCGCCTGCGCCTGCAACTGCGCGACATCGAGGTGCAGGCCGAATCGCAGATGCAGTCGCGCCTGGCCCTGTCCAAGGACTCGGCTGCCGGCTTCGACCCGCTGGAGTTCGACCGCTTCACCCGTGTGCAAGAACTGACGCGCATGATGGCCGAGTCGGTCAACGACGTGGCCACCGTGCAGCGCAACCTGCAGCGCACCATGGAAGGTGCCGAAGACGACCTGATCGCCCAGGGCCGCCAGGCGCGCGAACTGCAGCGCGACCTGCTGCGCACCCGCATGGTGGAGTTCGAAGGCATCGCCGAGCGCCTGTACGCCGTGGTGCGCCAGGCCTCCAAGGAAACCGGCAAGCAGATCAAGCTCGATATCACCGGCGGCTCCATTGAAATGGACCGCGGCGTGCTGGACCGCATGACCCCCGCCTTCGAGCACTTGCTGCGCAACTGCGTGGCCCACGGCATCGAGAACCCTGAAGCCCGCGTGGCTGCGGGCAAGCCGGCCTCGGGCACCATCACGGTGGACCTGCACCACGAAGGCAACGACGTGTCGGTGGAGTTCCGCGACGACGGCGCCGGCCTGAACCTGCCGCGCATCCGCGAAAAGGCCATCGCCCAGGGGCTCATCGAGCCGGGCCTGGAGCTCAGCGATGCCGACGCCGCCAACCTGATCTTCACGCCCGGTTTCAGTACCGCCAGCGAAGTCACCGGCCTGGCCGGTCGGGGCATCGGCATGGACGTGGTGCGTTCCGAGATCAACGCCCTGGGTGGTCGTATCGAGACCACGACCGACACCGGCAAGGGTGCCGCCTTCCGCATGGTGCTGCCGCTGACCACGGCCGTGACGCAGGTGGTGATGCTGCGCGCCGGCGACCTCTCCATCGGCGTGCCCGCCAACCTGGTGGAAATCGTGCGCCGCACCTCGGTGGCCGACCTGCAGGAAGCCTACAAGGCCGGCCATTTCGACGATGGCCTGGAGCAACTGCCCTTCTTCTGGGCCGGTGCGCTGCTGCAGGCCTCGGCCCGCAGCCACGAATCGGTCGGCAAGACCCGCCCCGTGGTGGTCTTCCGCAGCGCCTCGCAGCGCATCGCCATGCACGTGGACGAAGTGCTGGGCAACCAGGAAGTGGTGGTGAAGAACCTCGGGCCGCAGCTGTCGCGCCTGCCTGGCCTGGCCGGCATGTCCGTGCTGGCCTCGGGTGCCGTGGTGCTGATCTACAACCCGGTGGCCCTGTCCACCGTGTACGGCGACCAGGTGCGTGCCGCCAGCGAAAACCTGCCCATGGTCACCGACCGGGTCGAGGCGGGTGGTGCAGGCGTTGCGCCGCTGCCATCGGGCATCAGCCAGGTGCCGCTGATCCTGGTGGTGGACGATTCCATCACCGTGCGCCGCGTCACGCAGCGCCTGCTGCAGCGCGAAGGCTACCGCGTGGCCCTGGCGGCGGATGGCCTGCAGGCGCTGGAGCGGCTGCAGGAAGAACGCCCGACGGTGGTGCTGTCGGACATCGAAATGCCCCGCATGGACGGGTTCGACCTGGCGCGCAACATCCGCGCCGATGGCGCCCTGCGCGACCTGCCCATCATCATGATCACCTCGCGGATCGCCGAGAAGCACCGCGAGCATGCGATGGAGCTCGGGGTGAACCACTACCTGGGCAAACCTTACTCGGACGAAGAGCTGCTCAGCCTGATCCAGCACTACGCCCGCATCGCCGCTGCCGCAGAGGCCTGACAAACCACCCGACGCCTGCATCCCTCACCGGTGCAGGCGTTGGTGTTTGTGGGGGTCTGCGGCTTTTTCGTGTCTGTCTGTCTGCCTGACCAGAGGTGCCGATGGAGTCGAGTTCAATTGCCGGCGACAGCCGGTTGCTGGCCTGCCTGGCCTTGGTGGCGCGCGAAGGCGCGTCCGACCTGTTCCTGCTTGCGGGCGCTTCGCCCACGGTCAAGCGCCAAGGGCTGTACGTGCCCATCTCGCGCCAGGTGATGGGGCCGGACGACATCCGCATGATGGCCTACTCGGTGATGCGCAAGGCGCAGCGCGAGGAGTTCGAGGCCACCATGGAGTGCGACCTTTCGTACACCACGCCCGATGGAGAGCGCTTTCGCTTCAACATCCACATGCAGCGCGGCCAGGTCGGCATCGTGGTGCGGCACGTGGTGTCCAACATTCCGCAGCTCGACCAACTGGGCCTGCCGCCGGTGCTCAAGCAGCTGGCGTTCCTGAACGGCGGCCTGATCCTCACCGTGGGCGCGGCCGGTTCGGGCAAGACCACCACGCTCGCGGCCATGCTGGACCACCGCAACGAGCACGCCAACGGGCACATCCTCACCATCGAGGACCCGATCGAGTACCTGCACAACCACAAGAAATCCCTGGTGACCCAGCGCGAGGTGGGCCTGGACACCCTGTCCTACGACGAGGCCCTGCGCCGCGCCATGCGCGAGGCGCCCAGCGTGATCCTGATCGGCGAGATCCGCGACCGCGCCACCATGCAGCATGCGCTGCACTACGCGCAGTCGGGCCACCTGTGCGTGTCCACCCTGCACGCGCACAATGCCAGCCAGTCGGTGCAGCGCATCCTGAACTTCTTCCCCGAGACGGCCCACCAGCAGCTGCTGATGGACCTGTCGCTGAGCCTGAAGGCCGTCGTCGCGCAGCGCCTGATCAAGAGCGTCAAGGGCACCCTGGTGCCCGCCACCGAGGTCATGCTGCTCACCCCCTTCGTGGCCGACCTGATCCAGAAGGGCCAGGTCGACGAACTCAAGACCGCCATCATCCGCGGCAGCGAGCAGGGCATGGGCAGCTTCGACCAGTCGCTGCTGGCCCTGGTGGAGGCCGGCACCATCACCCCGGCCGAGGCCGTGGCCAATGCCGACAACCGCACCGACGTGACCCTGCGCCTGCGCCTGGCGTCCGGCAACGGCCTGGCCATCGACGATGGCGGCATGCAGATGGCCGAAAAACCGCGCGACCCGATTTCGCGGTTCTGACAGGCGCCACTCCATCGGGGTGGCAGCGCCATCACTCCGCCGTCTTCACCACGGCATACCTTTCCAGCGTGCGCTGGCGCGCCGCATCGTGGTCCACGATGGGGTGTGGGTAGGTGCTGCCCAGCACCACCCCGGCTGCCTGCAGCTCCAGCGGCTTTGCTGCCCACGGGGCGTGCAGGGCCGCATCGGGCAGGCCGGCCAGTTGCGGCAGGTACCTGCGTATGAACTGGCCCTTGGCATCGAATTTCTCGCTCTGGCTCACGGGGTTGAAGATGCGGAAATACGGCTGCGCATCGCAGCCGCTCGAACTGGCCCACTGCCAGCCGCCGTTGTTGGCCGCCAGGTCGAAGTCGTTGAGGTGCGTGGCAAAGTAAGCCTCGCCCCAGCGCCAGTCGATGCCCAGGTCCTTCACCAGAAAGCTCGCCACCACCATGCGCAGGCGGTTGTGCATGTAGCCCGTCTGGTTGATCTGTGCCATGGCCGCATCCACCAGCGGGTAGCCGGTGCGGCCCTCGCACCAGGCGGCGAACAGTTCCTTCGCCTCGGGGCCGCTCTCCCACACGATGGCGTCGTAGGCGGGCTTGAAGCTGTTCTCCACCACCTGCGGATGGTGCGCCAGGATCTGGTGGTAGAAGTCGCGCCAGATCAGCTCGCTGAGCCAGGTCGCGGCGCCCTGGTTGCCCTGCACCATCAGCGCATGGGCCGTGCGTGCCAGCAGGCGCGGCGAGATGGTGCCAAAGCGCAGGTGCACGCTCAGGTAGCTCGGCCCCTTCACGGCCGGAAAATTGCGCGCATCCTCATAGCGGCCGATGCGCTGGCAGAAATCCTCGAACAGCGCCTGCGCCCCGCTTTCGCCGGCAGGCAGCGCCAGACCCGCGGGCTCGAAGCCCAGGGCCTGGAGTGCCGGCACGGCATGGGCGTGCGCCTGGGGGCGGGGCGCCAGGCGACGCGCATGGCGCTCCACGGGGTAGCTTTTCAGGTAGAAGGCATCGACCTTCCTGAGCCAGGCGTTCTTGTACGGCGTGAACACGCTGTAGGGCTTGCCCGTCTGGGTCAGCACCTCGTCGCGTTCGAAGACCGTGTGGTCCTTGTAGGTGTGAAACGCGCGGCGGGCCGTGGCCAGCCGCGTGCGCACCCGCTGGTCGCGCGCCAGGGCCTGGGGCTCGTCGTCGTGGTTGGTGAACACCGCGTCCACCCCCAATTCCTCGGCCAGTGTGGGAATCGCATCGCTGGCCACCGCATGCAGCACGATCAGCCCGCCGCCTGCATGGCCCGACAGGGCGCGCAGGCGCTCGTTGAGTTCGACCAGCGACCCGTGGATGAACTCCACGCGCCGGTCCTTTCTGGGCAGCGGATCGAGGATTTCGGTGTCGAAAACGAAGGCGCAGTGCACCTTCTGGCAGGTGGTCAGGGCGTGGTACAGGGCCGCGTGGTCGCTGGCGCGCAGGTCGCGCCGGAACCATACGAGACCGGTGGAATAAGAGGGCTCCATGTTCACCGTTAAAATTGGCACATATGTCTATCGATTCTGCGCCCATCAACCTGACGCATCACTTTTTGATCGCGATGCCCGGTCTGGAGGATGAGTCTTTCGCGCGCAGTGTGGTCTACCTGTGCGAGCACAGCGAGCGTGGCGCTTTAGGGCTCATCATCAACAAGCCCACCGACATCACCCTCAAGGGCCTGTTCGACAAGGTCGACCTGTCCCTGCGACGCGAGGACCTGCGCACCGCGCCCGTCTTCTCGGGCGGCCCGGTGCAGACCGAGCGCGGCTTCGTGCTGCACGAGCCCATGCTCATGGACAAGGCAGAGACCGACGAGTCGGCCTACGCCTCCACCATGACCATCCCTGGCGGCCTGGAGATGACCACCTCCAAGGACGTGCTCGAAGCCCTGTCCACCGGCGCCGGCCCGCGCCGCGTGCTCATCACCCTGGGTTATTCCTCCTGGGGCGAGGGCCAGCTCGAATCGGAACTGGCCGAAAACGCCTGGCTCACCGTGGCGGCCGACCTGTCGGTGATCTTCGACACCCCCGTGACCGAGCGTTACGACCGCGCACTGGCCCTGTTGGGCCTGCAGGCCTGGATGCTCTCGCCCGAGGCGGGGCACGCATGAGCGGCCTGTCCGTTCAGCCGGCCGTTCCTGCGCATTTCCAGACCTTTCTTGCTTTCGATTTTGGCCAGAAGCGCACGGGCGTGGCCACCGGCAACCGCCTGCTGCGCAGCGCCAGCCCGCAAGAGACCATCAAGGCCGAGGGCGACGCCCGCTTCGTGCAGGTGGCCCAGCGCATCAAGGAGTGGCAGCCCGACGCCCTGGTGATCGGCGTGCCCTTCCACCCCGACGGCGCCAGCCACCAGAACACCGAACGCGCCCTCAAGTTCGGGCGCCAGCTGCGCGGCCGCTTCGGCTTGCAGGTGTTCGAGGTCGACGAGCGCTACAGCACCACCGAGGCGATTGCCGGTGGCGCCAAGGATGCCGATGCCGCCTCGGCCTGCATCATCCTGGAACAGTTTTTGAGGAATCTTCCATGACGACGACGAACTCCCCCTCCGGCGCGTCCGGCGGCAGCCTGGTGCTCGACGCCGAGGCCCTGTACCGCGAGCTGCTGCGCGGCGTGCGCAGCATGGTGCACCCTGGCGGCACGCACCTGGCGGGCATCGCCTCGGGCGGCGCCTGGCTGGCCGAGCGCCTGCAGAAGGACCTGGGCCTCGAAGGCGCGCCCGGCGTGCTCTCGTCGGTGATGCACCGCGACGATTTTGCCCAGCGCGGCCTGGCGGCCGGCGCGCAGACCTCGCTGCCCTTCGACGTCAACGGCGCCGACATCATCGTGCTCGACGACGTGCTGTACACCGGCCGCACCATCCGCGCCGTGCTCAACGAGCTGTTCGACTATGGCCGCCCCGCCAGCGTGCGCCTGGCCGTGCTGGTGGACCGCGGCGGGCGCGAGCTGCCGGTGCATGCCGAGTTTGCCGCCGCCCGCGTGGCGCTGCCGGCCACCCAATCGCTGGCCCTGGCGCGCGACGAGCAGGGCGCTTTCCAGTTCCAAGTCCAACAAGCCCGGGAGGCCTGACCGTGCTGCACAAGCGCAACCCCCAACTCAATGGCCACGGCGAGCTGGTCCACCTGCTGTCCATCGAAGGCCTGCCGCGCGACATCGTCACGCACATCCTCGATACCGCCGCCAACTTCGTGAGCGTCAGCGACCGCGAGGTCAAGAAGGTGCCCCTGCTGCGCGGCAAGAGCGTGTTCAACCTGTTCTTCGAGAACAGCACGCGCACCCGCACCACCTTCGAGATCGCGGCCAAGCGCCTGTCGGCCGACGTGATCAACCTCGACATCGCACGCAGCTCGGCCAGCAAGGGCGAGTCGCTGCTCGACACCATCGCCAACCTCTCGGCCATGGCGGCCGACCTGTTCGTGGTGCGGCACAGCGAATCGGGCGCTCCCTACCTCATCGCCCAGCACGTAGCCCCCCACGTGCACGTGATCAACGCGGGCGACGGCCGGCATGCCCACCCCACGCAGGGGCTGCTGGACATGTACACCATCCGCCACTACAAGAAGGACTTCAGCAACCTCACGGTGGCCATCGTCGGCGACGTGCTGCACTCGCGCGTGGCACGCTCCGACATCCACGGCCTGACCACCCTGGGCTGCGCCGAAGTGCGCGTGGTGGGCCCGCGCACCCTGGTGCCGTCCGACATGGCGCAGATGGGTGTGCGCGTCTGCCACACCCTCGAAGAGGGCATCAAGGACGCTGACGTGGTGATCACCCTGCGCCTGCAGAACGAGCGCATGAGCGGCGCGCTGCTGCCATCGAGCCAGGAGTATTTCAAGAGCTTCGGCCTCACGCAGGAAAAGCTGCAGCTGGCCAAGCCCGACGCCATCGTCATGCACCCCGGCCCGATCAACCGCGGCGTGGAGATCGATTCCGCCGTTGTCGACGGCCAGCAAAGCGTGATCCTGCCGCAGGTGACCTTCGGCATTGCAGTGCGCATGGCCGTCATGTCCATCGTTGCAGGAAATGAAGCATGAAGATACTGATCCAGAACGGCCGGGTGATCGACCCCGCATCCGGTTTTGACCAGACCTGCAGCATCGCCCTGGCGGCGGGCCGCATCGTCGGCATCAATCGCGTGCCGCCCGACTTTGCCCCCAACCGCGTGATCGACGCCGCCGGCTGCTACGTGCTGCCCGGCCTGGTGGATCTGGCCGCGCGCCTGCGCGAGCCCGGCCACGAGCACGAAGGCATGCTCGAATCCGAAATGGCCGCCGCCGTGGCCGGCGGCGTGACCAGCCTGGTCTGCCCGCCCGACACCGACCCTGTGCTCGACGAGCCCGGCCTGGTGGAGATGCTCAAGTTCCGCGCCGAAAAGCTGCACCAGAGCCGCCTGTTCCCCCTGGGCGCGCTCACCCGCAACCTGGCTGGCGAGGTGCTGACCGAGATGGCCGAACTCACCGAGTCCGGCTGCGTCGGCTTCAGCCAGGCCGAGGTGCCGCTGGCCAGCACCCAGGTCACGCAGCGCGCGCTGCAGTACGCCGCCACCTTCGGCTACACCGTGTGGCTGCGCCCGCAAGAGCTGCACCTGGGCAAGGGCGTGGCCGCCAGCGGCCCCCTGGCCACGCGCCTGGGCCTCTCGGGCGTGCCCGTGGCGGCCGAGACGATTGCCCTGCACACCATCTTCGAGCTGCAGCGCAGCACCGGCGCGCACGTGCACCTGTGCCGCATCAGCAGCGCCGCCGGCGTGGAGCTGGTGCGCCGCGCCAAGGCCGAGGGCCTCAAGGTCACGGCCGACGTGAGCATCAACTCGCTGCACCTGACCGACGTGGACATCGGCTTCTTCGACAGCCGCGCCCGCCTGTCGCCCCCGCTGCGCCAGCAGCGCGACCGCGATGCCTTGAACGCCGCGCTGGCCGACGGCACCATCGACGTGCTGGTGTCCGACCACACCCCCGTGGACGAGGACGCCAAGACCCTGCCGTTCGCCGAGGCCGAGCCCGGCGCCACCGGCCTGGAGCTGCTCTTGAGCCTGGCCTTCAAGTGGTCGCAGGACAGTGGCGTGCCGCTGCAGCGCGCCCTGGCGGTCGTCACCAGCGAGCCTGCGCGCGTGCTGGGCAGCGCCCTGGGCACCCTGCAGGCCAGCGTCGGCAAGATCGCCGAAGGCGGCGTGGGCGACCTGTGCATCTTCGACCCCGCCGCCGCCTGGACGGTACAGGGCGACGCGCTGCGCAGCCAGGGCAAGCACACCCCCTTCCTCGGCTACGAACTGCCGGGCCGCGTGCGAACCACCCTGGTCGGCGGGCAGGTCGCCTTCGACCGCGGCGGCTGAGCGAGCGGGCCAGTGAACCTGCCATGAAGGCCCTGCGCGCCGTCTGGCGCCTCGTGCGCATGCTGGGCCATATCCTCAAAGGCATGGCCATCGTGGCGCTGCGCTTTCCGTCGCTCTCGCCCGACCAGCAGCACGCCCGCGTGCAGGCCTGGTCCATGGAGCTCTTGGCCAAGGCCGGCATCTCGCTGCGCCTGCAGGGCCAGCCGCCCATTACCGGCCCGGTCATGCTGGTGGCCAACCACATCTCGTGGCTCGACATCCCGGTGATGCACGCGGCACGGCACTGCCGCTTCGTCTCCAAGTCCGACGTCAAGGCCTGGCCCCTCATCGGCGGCCTGGCCACCGCCGCCGGCACCCTGTACATCGAACGCGCCTCGCGCCGCGACGCCCTGCGCATGGTGCGCACCATGCAGGAGTCGCTGGAGCGCGGCGAGGTGCTCGCCGTGTTCCCCGAAGGCACCACCGGCGACGGCCGCGACATCCTGCCCTTCCACGCCAACCTCATCCAGGCCGCGGTGGTGGCCAACGCCCCCGTGCAGCCCGTGGGCCTGCGCTTCGTCGACCGCACCACTGGCGAACTGAGCTTCGCCCCCAGCTACATCGGCGATGAAACACTGGTCGGCTCCATCTGGCGCACCCTGAGCGCCCCGGCCATCGAGGCCGTGGTGCACTATGGTGAGCCGGAACTGCCTGCGGGGCGGGATCGGCGGGTGTTTACGCAGGACCTGCAAGCCACGGTGGACCGCCTGCGTCGCAGCTGAGCGGCTGCGCTCCCGTGGGAGATGGACCGCGCTGCCTTCGCAGGGGCATCGGCAGCGCATGTGGGCCGAAGTCCCCGAGGCGAATGGGACGTTGTCCGACTTTGTCCGGCGCCGGTGTGCATGACACTGGTGGCTCGTTCCATGGAGACAGCTATGCGATTCATCCAGCAAATGGGCGTCTGGACCGTGTTGGTGTTGAGTTCGATGGCCGCCGTGGCCCAGGGCGTCAACACGCCTGCCATCGTGCCGGGCCTGCGGCCTGCCGCTCCGCCGGCATCATCGCCGTACCAGCCCCCGGCACCGCCATCGACCAGCACCACGCCGCAGCAGACCCCTGCGCCCCCGCCCAGCCAGACCCCGGCCCAGACGCCCGAGCCTCCGCCTTCGCAATCACCCTCCGAGACACCGCGCGAGCCGGTTCCAGCGCCGCCCGTGCAGGGGTGAGAGGCTGAGAATCTTTGGTCCATGCCCGCCTTGCACGCCAAAGCCCCCCGGCTCGTCGAACGCAAATGCTCGCCATAGCCCCACGCTGTGGCTGTGCTTTGCGCGTGGATCCGAGGCGTTTTGGCGCGCCCCTCGGACCCGGCCAAAAAATTCCCAGCCTCTGAGCGCGCTCGCCGCGCTCTGCCGGGGCGTTTTCTCCCCCAGCAATTCCTACCCTTCGGCCCTCGGTCGCTGCCCCACGCACGACCGCCGGGGTAGCCTGCCCGCCCGAAACCGTGCATATTCCACATTTGCGGCGCAAGGGGGCCGGGGTGGGGGCTGCAAATCCACGCAATTGCCTTATCGTCCGCACCAGTTGACAAGCCAGCCTGCATCCCATGCAAGGACGCAGGCGTCCATTCACACTGCCGGGAGGGCACGACCATGAACCTGATCGAACGCGTCAAGAGCATTCTTCTCAAACCCAAGGAGACCTGGGCCACCATCGATGCCGAGCCGGCCGATGTGGCGGGGCTGTACACCCAGTACCTGATGATCCTGGCGATCATCCCTGCGGTCTGTGGCTTCATCGGCATGTCGCTGATCGGCTTTGGCGGCTTTGGCTTCAATGTGCGGGTGCCCATCCTGTCGGGTCTGATCAACATGGTGGTCTCGTACGTGCTCAGCCTGGTCGGCGTGTTCGTGCTGGGCCTCATCATCGATGCGCTGGCGCCCACCTTCGGCGGTCAGAAGAATTCCATCCAGGCGCTCAAGGTGGCGGTCTACGGCAGCACGGCGGCGATCCTGGGCGGCATCTTCAGCCTGTTGCCGGCCCTGGCCATGCTGGGCGTCGTCGCGGCGCTGTACTCCATCTACCTGGTCTACCTGGGCCTGCCGGTGCTCATGCGCAGCAACCCCGACAAGTCCATCGCCTACACGGCCGTGGTGATCGTCGCGGGCATCGTGGTCGGCGTCATCATGGCGGCCGTCAGCTCGATCTTCATGCCCAGCACCGGCGCCATGTTCAGCGGATCCGATGCCCCCGCCATCTCGGTGAACACGCCCGGCGGCAAGGTCACCATCGACACCGCCGGCCTCGAAGCGGCCAGCAAGAAGATGGAAGAGGCCGCGCGCCAGATGGAAAAAGCCCAGAAGAGCCAGGACCCCGCCGCCATTGCCGCAGCCAACAGCGGCGCCGTGGCGGCAGCCGCCAGCATGATGGGTGGCGGCCAGGCCGTGGCGGCCCAGTCGCTCAAGGCCGCACTGCCCGAGCAACTGGCCGGCCTGCCGCGCACCGGTTTCGACGTGCAGGACGGCGCGGCCCTGGGCCTGCCCACCAGCCAGGCCAGCGCCTCCTACGGCAGCGGCGACAAGCGTGTGCGCATCGAGATCATCGACATCGGCGGCCTGGGCCAGATGGCGGCCCTGGCCATGGGCATGGGCCAGGGCGAGAAGGAAGACCAGAGCAGCGCCGAGAAGACCTGGCAGGAAAACGGCCGCACCCTGCACCAGAGCTACCAGAAGGACGGTAGCCGCGCAGAGTTCAAGACCGTGCTCAAGAACGGCCTGGTGGTCGGCATCGAAGGCGACGGTGTGGGCGTACAGGACCTGCGCGGCATGCTTTCGCAGGTGGACCTGAACGCCCTGGAAGCGCTGCAGCGCAAACCAAAGGGCTGAGATCGTTCACCTGGGGTTCGCGCGGGCCACGGCCCGCTTTTTTTGGCCCGCTGCAACGTCCCGGGTAGACTGGCCGCACGCTGGCTCTTTTCAGTCCCTGCCGACGCACTGCTCCATGACCTCCACCGCATCCCCCGCTGCCACACCCGCCACGTTGTACCAGCGCGTGATGGGGGTGGATTTTGACCGGCTCTCCTCCCCGGTGGCGCGCTTTCACCGCCTGGCGGGGGCGCAGGTGCTGCACGGCCAGGTGCAGGTGCAGGCCCCGGCATCGCTGCTCGGCCGCGTGCTGGCCTGGGGGCTCGGGGCGCCGCAGCAGGCGGGGCAGGGCGTGATCCGCTTCGAGCTCGATGCCACCCCCGGCGCCGAGGTCTGGACGCGCATCTTCCCCACGCGCACCATGCGCTCCACCCTGCGCGAGGCACCGGGCTTTGTCGAGGAGCACATGGGCGCGGCGCGGCTGCTGTTCGGCCTGGCGGCGGTGGAGGGCGGCCGGCTGGAGATGCGCCTGGTGCGCATGCGTTTCATGGGCATTCCCTGCCCGCGCTGGCTGCAGCCCGCCATCGTGGCGCGCGAGATGGGGCAGGGCGATGACCAACTGCACTTCGAGGTGCAGGCCAGCGTGCCCTGGATCGGCCGGGTGGTGGGCTACCGGGGGCACCTGCAGGTGCCTGCCGACGCCCGAATCCCATGATTGTCGTCTCTGACGCCCGAATCCCGTGATCGTCGTCTTTGACGCCAAGTGCCTGCTGTGCAATGGCTGGGTGCAGTTTCTGCTGCGCCATGACCGCGCGGGCCGTATCCGCTTTGCCTCCATCCAGGGGCAAGAGGGCCTGCGCCTGCTGCACGAGGCGGGCCTTCAGGTCGATGGCCTGCAGACCCTGCTGGTGGTCGAGGACAAGGACGACGGTGGCCGTACCTGGCAGCACACCGCCGCCATCCTGCGCATCCTGCACGCGCTGGGCTGGCCCTGGCGGCTGGCGTGGGTGGGCTGGCTGGTGCCGGCCCTGCTGCGCGATGCGCTGTACCGGCTGGTGGCGCGCAACCGCTACCGCATCTGGGGGCGGTCGGAGACCTGCATGCTCCCCGCGCCCGAACACGCGGGGCGGTTTCTCGATTAGGACGTGCCGGACGCGCTCAAATCCGGGCTTTGACGTGGAACAGCGCCGTGCGGCCTTCGTTATCGGGGCTGGGCGCAAAGCTGTATTCCAGCGGCGCACTGGCATCGCGCGCAATGGTCAACAGGCCCAGGCCGGCGCCCTTGCTCAGCGTGTCGGTGGCGCTGTGGTCGGGGTTGCGCAGTTGCTCCCGGTAGCTTTGCTTGATCTCTTCGAGGCTCATGGCGCGCAGGGCGTCGAGCTTGTCGGTCAGGCGCGGCACATGGGCTGCATCCACAGCGTTGCTGCAGACGATCCAGTACTGTGCAGGGGCTTCGCTTGCCTGCACGTCGGCAGGCAGGTCCTTGCCCACGCCGATGGCGCCCTTGGGGGCGGGCGCTGCAGGCGCATCGGCCGCTGCCGTTTCCAACGCATCATCGTCGGGCGGCACCGCATAGTGCAGGATGTTGTGCGCCATCTCCACGAAGGTGGAGAACAGCTTGCGCTTGGCCGGGCCCGAGGCGTCCTCGGTGGCCAGGCGCTGCTTGAGCGAGTCGGCCGCCGCAGCCACCACGGCGGGCGTGAACTCGCCCGCGTAGTAGAACAGCACGCCGCAATCCTGCGCGTTGGCCTGGAAGCGTTCGAAATCGGGGCCGTTCATGGTGTGGCGGCTCCGAAAGGGTGGAGGGGGGCAGGGGAGGCGCCGCCCCCTGTGGCCGGGCACCTGTCGAGAAAGGACATGCGGGAAGAACCGATGGTGATGCTACGAATTGCAACCGATTCTTGCCGCCTTGCATGACGGCGCCGTGACGCTTCGCTTTCGACCCAGCGGCTCAGGCCGCCGGGGCCTCGATTCCGGCCTGGGTCTCGCGCGGGAAGGTCACCACATGGTCCGCTTCGGCGCGGATGCCGATCCACTCGCCCACGGCGTGGTTGTGGTGGCTGGGCACATGCGCCACCACGGTCTGTCCGCTCGCCAGGCGCAGGGTGTACAGGAACTCCGAGCCGCGAAACGACTTGCGCACGATCTGCGCCTGCACCGGGGCTGCGTCGTCGTGCACGATGTCGTCGGCGCGCAGCAGCACATCGCATTCGCCGCCGGGGTAGCTGGCGGGCAGGGGGCATTCGGCCAGGTCGGTGAGTTCGCCCACCGGCGTCAGCGCTACCACGTTGTCGCCGCGCTGCACCAGCGTGGCGGGGGCGAACACGCCATGGCCGATGAAGTCCGCCACGAAGCGCGTGGCCGGGCGGTGGTAGAGGGTGTAGGCGTCGTCCCATTGGTGCAACTGGCCCTCGTGCATCACGCCGATCACGTCGCCGATGGCAAAGGCCTCCAACTGGTCGTGCGTGACGAAGAGGGCCGTGGCGCCCGCCGCCTTCAAGATGCCGCGCACCTCGTGCGCCAAGCGCTCGCGCAGGTCCACGTCGAGGTTCGAGAACGGCTCGTCCAGCAGCATCAGCTGCGGGCGCGGCGCCAGGGCGCGGGCGAGCGCCACGCGCTGCTGCTGCCCGCCCGAGAGCTCGTGCGGAAAGCGCTGCTCGCTGCCCGAAAGCCCCACCAGGGTGAGCACCTCGGCCACGCGCGCCGCCTGCTCGCTGCGCGGCAGGTGGTGGATGCCAAATCCCACATTGCGCCCCACCGACAGGTGCGGGAACAGCGCATAGTCCTGGAACACCATGCCGATGCGCCGCTGCTCGGGCGGCACGCTCACGCTGGCACTGCTGACCACCTTCTGCGTCAGGCTGATCTGCCCGCCCGACACCGGTTCGAGCCCGGCCACGGCGCGCAGCAGGGTCGTCTTGCCGCAGCCCGAGGGGCCGATCAGCACGCCGATATCGCCCGCGCGCAGGCCCAGGGACACGTTCTGCACGGCGGCGCGGGGGCGGCCAGCATAGCGCACTTCAAGTTGGGAGACCTCTAGGAACATGGCCCCATTTTAGGTGGATGGGCTCGAATGCTTAAAATTCGCATTTGCATTTCCGAACTTCCCTGCGGCCCCGGGCGCGGGGCCGGCATGCCCAGACCCCTTTGCCGAGCCCTTTTGCCTTGCGCCGCACACCGTTTCGCTTCCTCCACACCCTTCCCCTGGTCCTGCTCGCCGGCATCCTTGTGCTGCCCGTGCTGGCGGTGCTGGCTTCGTGGCTGCCGTTCGGGCAGACCGATGCGCTGGCCGGCCCCATCCTGCGCGAGATGGCCTCCACCGTGCTGCCCGGCTATGTGTGGACCACGCTGTGGCTGAGCCTGCTGGTGGCGCTGGGCGCGGCCATCGTGGGCACGGTGGCTGCGGCGGCGGTGACGCTGTTCGACTTCCCGGGCCGGCGCACCTTCGAGTGGCTGCTGCTGCTGCCCCTGGCCATGCCGGCCTATGTCACAGCCTATGCGTACACCGACTTCCTGCAGTTCAGCGGCCCCCTGCAGGTGGGGCTGCGCGCCACCTTCGGGCTTGAAGGCCGGCTGCTGCCCGAGGTGCGCAGCCTGGGCGGCGCGGTCTGGGTGTTCATCTTCTCGCTCTACCCCTATGTCTACCTGCTGGCCCGCACGGCGCTGGGCGAGCGCGCCGCGCACCTGATGGAGGCGGCGCGCCTGCTCGGCGCGCCGCTGCCCCGGCGCATCCGCGCCGTGGCTCTGCCGCTGGCGCGCCCGGCGGTGGCCGCCGGCGTGGCCCTGGTGCTGATGGAGACACTGGCCGACTTCGGCGTGGCCAGCTACTTCGGCATCCAGACCTTCACCACCGGCATCTACAAGGCCTGGCTGTCCATGGACAACCGGCTCGCCGCCGCCCAGCTGGCCACCATGCTGCTGGTGGTGGTGATGGCCCTGCTGCACCTGGAGCAGCGGGCGCAAAAGCGCATGCGCTTTGCGGGCGGCCTGGGCCGCGCCGGCTCGGCCGAGGCCCAGCCCCTGGCGCTGCGCGGCGGGCGCCGCCTGCTGGCCTGGGCCGTGTGCACGGTGCCAGTGCTCATGGGCTTCGTCGCGCCCGTGGTCTTCATGCTGCGGCCGCTGGCGGCCGACTGGTCGGTGCTGCCCTGGGCGCGCTTCCTCGAATGGGCCGGCAACAGCGTGCGCCTGGGCGCCATCACCGCCGTGCTGGCCGTCATCGTGGCACTGGCGCTGGCCTTTGCGGTGCGCCGCAGTGCCGACGCGGTGACGCGCGGCGTGGTGCAGCTGGTCAGCCTGGGTTATGCCGTGCCCGGCGCCGTCATCGTCGTGGGCCTGCTGCTGCCCGTGGGCTGGCTGCAGGCCGCCGTGCCGCAGTGGGGCGTGGGTGCCCTGGTCACGGCCACGGCCGTGGGCATCGTCTGGGCCTACCTGGTGCGCTTTTGCGCGGTGGCGCTGCAGTCCATGCAAAGCGGCTATGCGCGCATTCCGCAAAGCCTGGACGACTCGGCGCGCATGCTGGGCACCGGCAGCGCCGGCCTGCTGGCGCGCGTGCACTGGCCCCTGCTCAAGCGCTCCACCGCCGCCGCCGCGCTGCTGGTCTTCGTGGACGTGATGAAGGAGCTGCCCGCCACCATGGTGCTGCGCCCCTTCAACAGCGACACCCTGGCCGTGGTGGCCTACCAGCTCGCGCGCGACGAGCGCCTGGGCGAGGCCGCGCTGCCCTCGCTGGCCCTGGTGGCCGTGGGGCTGGTGCCGGTGATATTGCTCAGCCGAACCTTGCGCTCCAGCAAGCGCTAGGGGCTGCGCTGCAGCGCCCCCGCCAAACCGGGTAACCTGCGCGCATGCACGCCCGCGTTCTCCGCTACCTCGACGAAGTGGTCCGCCGCGGTTCCATCCGCAAGGCGGCCCAGCACCTGCACGTGGCGCCCACGGCGGTCAACCGGCAGATCCTCGACCTGGAGGCGGAGCTGGGTGCGCCGCTGTTCGACCGCATCCACAACCGGCTGCGCCTGACGCCGCTGGGCGAGATGGTACTGGCCCACGTGCGCAACACGCTGCGTGAGCATGCCGCGCTGCGCGAGCGCATTGCCGAGTTCAAGGACGAGCGCCGCGGCGAGATCACGGTGGCCACCACGGCGGGCCTGGCCGGCTCGCTGCTGCCCTCGCTGGTGCACGATTTCCGCCAGCGCTACCCGGGCATCGCGGTGCGCATCATCGACCTGCCGATCGCCGAGATACCGGCCGCCGTGGAGCGCGGCGATGCCGAGCTGGGCCTGGGCTACGACCTGTCGCTCAAAGCCGCGCTGCGCACCCTGTCGGCCAGCGAGTGGCCGATCGGCGCCGTGGTGCCGCCCAAGCACGCGCTGGCGCGCCAGTCGTCCGTGCTGCTCAGCGACTGCATCGGCCATGCGCTGATCCTGCCGGCGCCGCAACTGACCATCCGCACCCTGCTCGACGAGGCCTTCGAGCGCAACGCCATCAAGGTCACGTCCGTGGCCGAATCGACCTCGATGGCGCTGATCCTGCGCCTGGTGGTGCTGGGCGAGGGCATCGCCCTGCTCAACCCGCTGGACCTGATGGAAGAGCGCGCCCGCAACGCCCTGGTCTTCGTGCCGCTGCGCGACGCCCACCTCGCGCGCCAGACCCTGGTGCTGGCGGCGCGCGCCAAGGGTCAGCTCAGCCCCGCAGCCGAGCTGATGGCGGCCAACATCGGCGACGCGCTGGCGCGGCTCTTTGCCAGCGCACGCTGAACCCGCAGGATTCATGTGTCCACATTTTGTGGACACCCCAGGCGCAATTCGGCGCTATCGCAGATGCATTGCCGTTCCTAGACTGGTGCCATCAAACCTGCGAACAAAGAGAAGCCGCCCCATGACCACCCTGATAGCCTTGAACGCCGATGTCCTCGTCACCATGGACGCGCAACGCCGCGAGATCCGTGATGGCGCCCTGGTGGCCGATGGCCCCGCCGTGAAGTGGGTGGGCCCCACGGCCGAGCTGCCGCTGCAATACCGCCGCATGGCCGACGAGGGCACGGCCCGGGTGCTTGACATGCGCGGGCGCGTGGTGTTGCCCGGCCTGGTCAACACCCACCACCACATGTACCAGAGCCTCACGCGCGCCGTGCCGGCGGCGCAGGATGCCGAGCTGTTCTCCTGGCTGACCAACCTCTACATGCTGTGGTCGCACCTCACGCCCGAGATGGTGCATGTGTCCACCCAGACGGCCATGGCCGAGCTCATGCTCTCGGGCTGCACCACCACCAGCGACCATCTGTACCTGTACCCCAACGGCGCGCGCCTGGACGATGCCATCGCCGCCGCGCAGCAGATGGGCATGCGCTTCCACGCCGCGCGCGGTTCCATGAGCCTGGGGCGCAGCAAGGGCGGGCTGCCGCCCGATGCGGTGGTGGAGGAGGAAGGGGCCATCCTGCGCGACAGCCTGCGCTTGATACAGCAGTACCACGACGCCTCGCGCCACGCCATGCTGCGCGTGGTGCTGGCGCCGTGCTCACCGTTCTCGGTGACGCGCGAGCTGATGCGCGAATCGGCCCTGTTGGCGCGTGCCCACGGCGTGTCGCTGCACACCCACCTGGCCGAGAACGACAACGACGTGGCCTTCTCGCGCGAGCAATTCGGCCTCACCCCCGCGCAGTACGCCGAGAGCCTGGGCTGGGTCGGCCGCGACGTGTGGCATGCGCACTGCGTCAAGCTCGACCCCGAGGGCATCGCCCTGTTCGCGCGCACCGGCACGGGTGTGGCGCACTGCCCCTGCTCCAACATGCGCCTGGCCTCGGGCATTGCGCCCGTGCGCAGCATGCGCGATGCCGGCGTGCCCGTGGGCCTGGGGGTGGATGGCAGCGCATCCAACGATGGCGCCCACATGCTCGGCGAGGCGCGCCAGGCCCTGCTGCTGCAGCGCGTGGGCCACGGCCCGGCCGCCATGGGCGCGCGCGAGGCGCTGGAGATCGCGACCCTGGGCGGCGCCCGCGTGCTCAACCGCGACGACATCGGCGCGCTGGCACCCGGCATGTCGGCCGACTTCGTGGCCTTCGACATGTCCGCCGTCGGCTATGCGGGTGCGGGCCACGACCCGGTGGCGGCCCTGGTGTTCTGCACGCCGGCCAGCGCCGACACCAGCGTCATCAACGGCCGCGTGGTGATCGAAGGCGGCCGCCTGCTCACGGCCGACCTGCCGGTGGTGCTGGGGCGGCACAACGCCCTGGCAAAGACGCTGTTCGAGCGGGCCGCAGCAGGCCACTGATTTCCTTTCCTCATCCAACCGTCCACCACCGGGCTGCCCCTTCGCGGGCGGGCCGGGTTCGCCCTGGGCGCACGCCGCCCACCACCGCACGCAAGGAGCCACGGCAACGCGCCAACCAGTGACCGCATTCCTCACATGACGACAAGTGCCTTTGCAAAGGCCAACGGACAAGGAGACAAGACAATGGAACAACTGCTTTACAGGGTGGAAGACCGCCCACCGATGTTTGCCACGGCGATGCTGCTGTCGCTACAGCACCTGCTGGCGGCGCTGGGCGGCATCATCGCCGTGCCGCTGGTGATCGGCGGTGCACTCAAGCTGCCAGCCGACCAGATCGTGGCCCTGGTGAATGCCGCGCTGCTGGGTTCGGGCATCGTCACCATCATCCAGTGCCGGGGCGTGGGGCCGGTCGGGATACGCCTGCCCTGTGTCATGGGCACCAGCTTCGCCTTCGTCGGCGCGGGCATCAGCGTGGGGCTGGAGCATGGCGTGGCGGGCATCCTGGGCTCATCGCTCGTGGGCTCGCTGGTGATGATCATCGGCAGTTTTTTCATGCCCGTGATCCGCCGCTTCTTTCCGCACACCGTGACCAGTGTGGTGGTCACCATGATCGGCCTGTCGCTCACACCCGTGGCGGTGGACTGGGCGGCCGGCGGCGTGGGCGCCAGCGACTATGGCGCCGTGGGCCACCTGGCGATTGCCGGCTTCGTGCTCGCACTGGTCATAGCCTTTGTGCAGTGGGGCAAGGGCATCGTCTCGGCCAGCGCCGTGGTGCTGGGCATCGCCAGCGGGTACGTGCTGTGCCTGGCGCTGGGGCTCATCGACTTCACCCAGGTGCGCGAGGCGCCGGTGTTCGCCATACCGCAGCCGCTGCACTTCGGCATGTCCTTTCCGGTCGCGGGCATCGTCGCCATGTCCATCGCCTTTTTGGTCACCATCGTCGAGACCACGGGCACCTTCATGGCCCTGGGCGCCGCCACGCAGACGCCCATCCCCAACAAGCGCCTGGCCAGCGGCATCCTGTGCGACGGCGTGGGCTCGGCCTTCGCTGCGGTGATGTCCAGCCCGCCGCTGTCCACCTTTGCGCAGAACGTGGGCGTGGTCTCGCTCACGGGGGTGGCCAGCCGCCATGTGGTGATGCTCACGGGCGTCATGCTGCTGCTGGCCGGGCTGTTCCCGGTGCTGGGCGCGCTGGTGGTGACCATTCCGCAGCCCGTGCTCGGCGGCGCCGGGCTCATGATGTTCGCGATGATCGTCTCGGCTGGCATCCGCATGCTGGCCAGCAGCGCGCCCTCGCGCCGCAACAGCCTCATCATCGCCGTCTCGCTGGGCTGCGGCCTGGCCGTCACGGTGCGGCCCGACCTGCTGGTGCGCATGCCGGCCTTCGTGCGCGAGGTCTTCGGCTCGGGCATCACCGTGGGCGCGCTGGTGGCCGTGGTGCTGAACCTGGTGCTGCCGGGGCGCGAGCGCGAGGAAGACGAGTCCGCCTGACCCCGCCCATGAAAAAGCCGCCCGAAGGCGGCAGGCCGGGTGTGGGCATCCGGGTGAGGCGGGGCGCTGGCGCGCTTATTCGCTCCAGTCCGAGTGCTTCTCGCAGATCTTGTTGGTCTCCTTGCCCTTGCGTGTTTCACCAAAGGTCACGAGGTTGCCCTTGAAGTCGTCAGGCGTCTCGTTCCACATGCAGGTGCACCAAGCCTGGGCCTTGGTCTGGCCCTTGATGGGGCTCTTTTCGTCGCCGCCCTCGTACAGCTTGGCGGCATAGCCCAGGCATTGCCGGTACTGGGCGTCGCCCGCGGGGGGCTTGTTGTAGTCGGTGGCGGCCAGGGCGGACGTGCCCGCTGCCAGGATGAGAAGGGCGCCGGTGAGTGCGGTACGGATCGATTGCATGGGTGGGAGACCTCTGCCAGGTGGTTTTTGGTGTTGAAACGGCGTGGGCCTGGGGTGCGTGCGGCAAGCTGCTTGCTGTGCGCCACCCAGGTGTTATGCAGTGTATCCGTGTGAAACAAAAGGTTTCACATTTGTTTTGCAACGGGCCTGGACGCCAGCGCCGCGCCCCGCCACGGCCGCACCAGCCGCCGCCAGCCCACGACCACGCCCGTGAGGCTCAGCACCGCCCCACCCAGGCTCAGCACGATCAGCACCCCATCCCACAGCGGGCGGCGCGCCAGCAGTGGGCCCCAGTCCCAGCTGTGCAGCAGCGCGAACAGCCAGCGGCTGGCGCGGCGATGGGTGTCGCTCTTGTCCAGCACGGCGCCGGTGTGCGGGTCGATGTGCACCCAGGTGGCGTGGGCGTCGGCAAACACCACGCGCAGCACGGGCAAAGGCTTGTCGCCGCCGCCGGTCATGGTGTGGGCGGCGCGGCTGTAGTAGTGCAGGTCGTAATCGCGCAGCAGCTCGGTGCGGGCCACGGGGTCGGGCAGCAGGCGGGCTGCGGCGGCCTGCAGTTCGGCGGGGTCCGGGGTGTGGGGCTGCGCCGTGGCCGCGTCGCGCACGGCAGGCGCGCCCGTGGGGCTGGCCGCCAGCACCAGGGTGTGGCCGGCATGGCGCACCCAGCGCAGCTCGCGCGTGTGGGGCGATGCCGCCGCCAGCAGGGCCTGCACGCTGGAGGGCTGCGCGGGCAGCACCAGCGGGCCGCCGTGCATGGCCTGTGTGCGCAAAGCCGGGGCACAGCTGTCGAAAACCTTCCACGGGTTCATGGACATCAGGCCGCTGAAGATCCAGGTCAGCGTGACCGCTGCGAACAGCAGGCCGAAGACATGGTGCCAGCGCATCACCAGGCCCCGGTAGGGCGAGCGCGAGCCGCTCTTGTAGCGCCGTGTGAAGCGCCAGCGCATGATGCCCACCACGGTGCCGGTGATGGTCAGCACGATGCCGGCGATGGACAGCCAGTTCACGATGTCGGCCCACCAGGCGTCGAAGGCATTGCCGCGAAACGGGTAGAGCCAGTGGATCCAGGCGCCCGCGTAGTTCCAGCCGCGTTCCATTCGCGTGGCGTCGCGCACCACCTCGCCCGTGGTGCCCGAGACGTAGACCTCCGTGCCCGCCGCGTCGCCCAGCGCCAGGCGGTACAGCGGGCGGTGCGCGTCGAGCGCGCGCGAGTGGGTGAAGGCGTCCTCGTCGATGCGGTCCAGGTAGCGCGCGCTGCCCGCCCCGCCGGAAAACGCCTGGGCCGATGCGGTAGCCCACGCTGCATCCACCGTGCGCAGCAGCTCGCCGCTGGCAGCATCGACAACAGTGGCCGGTCGGCGCCTGGGCGCGCCCTCGGGCTGCACCAGGTAGACCGCGCGCCCGCCGCTGGCCACGGCCAGGCGCAGGTCGGCCAGCGGCTTGCCGGCCATGCCCGCAGCGCGCAGCGCATCGGCGGGCTCCAGTGCGATGGCTGCCGTGCGCAGCGGGGGCAGGTGCTCCAGGCGCTCGGCGGCCGTGAGCTTGGGGTAGCCCACGTACATCATCACCACGCCCGAGACGAACCACATGGCGAAAAAGGCGCACAGCACCACCCCCGCCCAGCGGTGCACGAGGTAGAGCCAGCGCTTGGCGTGCGGCAGCATGGGTGGCTCCTGCTCAGAACGCGACGTGCAGGCTGACGTCCGCCGTGCGCGCGGCGCCCAGGTAGACCTGCGTGCTGCGCGACTCCACCGCGTGGATGCGGTCGGTGGCGTTGCGGATGCGGCCCGTGAGCGTGGTGGAGCGGTTCAGCTTCCACGCCAGGCCCAGGTCCAGCAGGGTGTACGCGGGCCAGTACTGCGTGTTGGCCGCATCGGCGTACACCTTGCCCACATGGCGCACGCCGGCACTGGCCGTGAGGGCCGGGGTGAGGGCGTAGGACACCCAGAGGTTGGCCACGGTCTCTGGCGTGTTGACGGGCGTTCTGCCGGCCAGCGACACGCCGCCTTGCGCATAGCTCTCGTAGCGCGCCCGGGTGCGGCTGAGGTTGGCCTGTACCTGCCACTGGCGGGTCGGGCGCACACCCACCGCCAACTCGATGCCCCGGGCCGACTGCTCGCCCACCAGCACGGTCAGCGTGGGGTTGTTCGGGTCCTGCGAGGCGATGTTCTTGCGCGTGATCTGGAAGGCCGCCGCCGTGGCCGTGCCCTTGCCATCCCAGAAATCGAACTTGCTGCCTACCTCGGCCTGGCGGCCGGTGGTCAGCGCGCTGTTGTTGGCGACGTCGGCAAACGATGCGGTGGCCAGCGAGCCCGATGGCGGGTCGGCAGCGGTCGATGCCTGGGCGTACAGGTTGGCGCCGGGCGCGAAGTCCCATACCACGCCCAGGCGGCCGGTGGTGGGGCGGTAGCTGCGACTGAAGCTGGCCGGGCTGGTGGCCGTGACGGTGCGGCGGTTGGTCAGGTCGAGCTTGATGCGCTCGTGCCGCAGGCCCGTGACCAGGTGCACGCTGGGGGCCAGGGCGGTGCGGTTTTCCAGGTACAGCGCGGTGGTGGTGGTCTTGTTGTCGCGGTCGGGGTTGAAGCCCGGCGCCATGCCCGGGATGTCGAAGAAGCGCTCGGTGCTGAACTGGTAGGGGTTCACCGTGCTCACGGTGCTGCTCAGGCTGTTGGGAAAGCGCGTCTGCCGGTTCACGCTGGCATCCAGGCCCAAGGCCCAGTCGCTCTTGTGGCCGGCCAGCGTGCCTTGCCAGGTGGCCTCGATGCGGTCGCCCACCACCTCGTGGTCGTGGCGCTGCAGCAGGGGCGAGGTGCGCGCCACCTGGGTGTTGGCGGCGTTGAAGCGGTAGGTCTCCACGTTGCGGTAGTCGCGTAGCGCATCGTAGGCATACACGGTGTTGCGCAGCTGCAGCGCGTCCGACACCCGCCACTGCGCCACCGAGCGCAGCCACTGCACGCGCTGCTGGTAGATGCCATCGGCACTGTTGTAGTTCTTGAAGCGCGTGGCCGGGTCCACGCGCAGTGCGCCCAGGTTGGGATTGAGCACGGGCGTGCCCCAGTAGGGGCGGTCCACACTGTCCTTCTGGTACTCGTAGGCCAGCAGGTGCGTGATGCCGCCGCCCAGGTCCGTCAGCAGCGAGGTGGCCAGTTGGGTGGAGCGCGAGTGCACACCCTCGACCCAGTTGCCCGCATCGCGGTGGTTCAGGTCGATGCGGGCAAAGTTCGCGGGGCCGGTGGTGTCGTCTGCGCCGGACAGGCGCTGGTTCAGGCCCACCGACACCTCCTTGAGGTCGTTCGCGCCCAGGCGCAACTGCGCCTCGCCGAAGTTGCTGCGCTCGGGTGTCTTGGTGATGTAGTTGAGCGAGCCGCCCACCGCGCCCGAGCCGTAGAGAAAGCCCGATGCCCCGCCCACGGCCTCGACCCGGTCGTAGATCCAGCTGTCCACCGCGCGCGTGGCACTGCCGTACTGCACGGTGATGCCATTGAACATCTGGCTCACCGAATTGCCGGTGAAGCCGCGGTAGCTGGCGGCCATGGAGCCCGGCGCGTTGTGCGTGGTGACGCCGGGAACGGCGCGCAGGATCTCCTGCGTGTCCTGCGCGCCGCGCGCGTCGATGGTGGCGCGGTCCACCAGCGTGACCGATGCCGGCGTCTCGCGCGGTGTCAGCCCCAGGCGGCTGCCGGTGCCCACCGGCGTGTCGAGCTGCAGCCGGCCATTGGGCTGCGGCGCGGCGTCGGTCACCTCGACGGCCTGCAAGGTGGGGGCGGGTTGCGCCTGGGCGGCCGCGCACAGCGGCACCAGGGCGAGGATGGCCGCATGCAGCGGCGATGGGGCGAAGAAGGCCGGCGTGCAAGCAGGCGAAGGGGAACGGGACATGGCTCAACTCTCTGGCAGGCAGCGCGGCGCTGAGCGCAGGCTGGGCCTGCAGGCGCGCACTGCCCGAAACATCACGGACAGGAAGGCCACGCAGCCCTGGCGTCCAGGGGCCTGCGCGAGCGGCGGTCGGGTCAGAGAGTGGTGGGGGGGCCGCGCGCGGGCAGCGGCGCCGCGGTGATGGCGGCGATGCGCGCCGCCTCCACGGGCTGCACGGCGTGCGCCAGCGGTTGCGGCAAGGGAACGAAGGCGGGCGGAACCGCAGGAGGCGCGCCGGCGATGGTGCACAGCGGGCAGTCCATGCCCATGCTGCCCATCTCCACGGTGCCATCGTCGGTCTGCACCAGCAGCTTGATGGTGCCGGCGCCCGAGCAGATCACCTCGATGGGCTGCGGGTTCACCAGCGGCGAGGCGATGGCCACGCCCATGGACGCCATGAACCAGGCCAGCACCAGAAGGCGCAGGGCGGCAAAGGTTCGAAGGGCGTGCATGGGCCGAGATTATGCCTGCCGGCGCCGCAAAGCGAATCGGGCGCACAGGGCGCCCGATTGCTTTGCGTCAAGCCTGGATCACGCTTGCGTGTAGGCCGTCTTCACCGTGGTGTAGAACTCGGCGGCGTAGCGCCCCTGCTCGCGCGGGCCGTAGCTGCTGCTCTTGCGGCCGCCAAACGGCACGTGGTAGTCCACACCGGCGGTGGGCAGGTTCACCATCACCATGCCGGCCTGGGCGTGGCGCTTGAAGTGCGTGGCGTGCTTGAGGCTGGTGGTGGCGATGCCACTGGCCAGGCCGAACGGGGTGTCGTTGGCCAGGGCCAGCGCTTCCTCGTAGTTCTTCACGCGCTGCACGCTCACCACCGGGCCGAAGATCTCTTCGCGGTTGATGCGCATGCCGGGCGTGGTCTCGGTGAACAGGGCCGGGCGCAGGTAGAAGCCGGGCGCGCCATCGGCGTTCTTCTCCAGGGCCTCGCCGCCGTAGGCGAGCTTGGCGCCTTCCTGCTGGCCGATGGCTATGTACTCCAGGTCCTGCGCCAGCTGGCGGTCGTCGACCACGGGGCCGATGTCGGTGCCGGCCTTGCGCGCGTCGTCCACCTTCAGGGTCTTCATCTTCTCGACCATGGCGGCCACGAAGCGGTCGTGGATGCCATCGGTCACGATCACGCGGCTGCTGGCCGTGCAGCGCTGGCCGGTGGAGAAGAAGCCGCTGTTCACCGCAGCGCCCACGGCCACGGCCAGGTCGGCGTCGTCGAGCACCACGAAGGGGTTCTTGCCGCCCATCTCCAGCTGCACCTTGGCGCCGCGCGGCACGCAGGCCGCCGCCACGCGCTGGCCCGTGCCCACCGATCCGGTGAAGCTCACGCCCGCAATGCGCTCGTCTTCGAGCAGCACCTGGCCCACGTCCGAGCCGCGGCCCATCACCAGGTTGAACACGCCGGCCGGCAGGCCCGCGCGGTGCAGGATGTCGGCCAGCGCCCAGGCTGAGCCGGGCACCACCTCGGCGGGCTTGAACACCACGCAGTTGCCGTAGGCCAGGGCCGGGGCGATCTTCCAGGCCGGGATGGCGATGGGGAAGTTCCACGGCGTGATGATGCCGATCACGCCCAGGGGCTCGCGCGTGATCTCGATGCCCACGCCCGGGCGCACCGAGGGCATCACTTCGCCGCCGGGGCGCAGCGCCTCGCCGGCAAAGAACTTGAAGATGGCGGCCGCACGGCCCACTTCGCCAACCGCCTCGGGCAGGGTCTTGCCCTCTTCGCGGGCCAGCAGGTCACCCAGCTCGGCCTTGCGCGCGATGATCTCGTTGCCCACGGCGTCCAGCACGTCAAAGCGCTGCTGCGGGGTGGACAGGCTCCACGCCGGGAAGGCCGCGTGCGCTGCCGACACGGCCTCCAGCGCCTGCTCGCGGCTGGCCACGGCATAGTCGCCGATCACGTCGCGGGTGTCCGAGGGGTT
Source organism: Acidovorax sp. (assembly GCF_034519795.1). Lineage (GTDB taxonomy): Bacteria > Pseudomonadota > Gammaproteobacteria > Burkholderiales > Burkholderiaceae_C > Acidovorax. Next base: position 81,462 of record NZ_JAXHOB010000030.1, on the reverse strand, counting down.
GGTGTTGCGGTAGCCGCGGACGCCTTCGGTCCAGGTTCCGCCAATCAGGTTTGCATGCATGGAAGTGTGATGAGGTGGGTGGTTGAAAGGAAAGAAGCCGAAAAAAGAGGGCGCCCAAGGCCTTGGCCCGCCCTGCGAGTGCCCCGCGCTGGGCACCGAAAATACCGTTGCATGAATGTAGTGAACACTAAACAATAACCCGACATTGCCAGTGCGCGCAAGCCTTGCAGGGGGTATGCGGTCGATGGCGTCATGGCGGCAGAGCACCTGTGTCGTGCCTGGAGGGGGCGCAACCCAGCGCCAGGGCGTTGTCTATGCTGCCGCCCAAGTCTCTTAACAGTTGTATGTCATCGTACAACATTTCTGCGGGTACCAGCCCAGGGTTACTACCGACGGGCCAGGCCCGCAAGCGGGCGTGCGGCCATGGGCTCAGCCCGCCTCGGCCTGGGCGCGGCGGCGCCGCTCGCGGCTGTTGGCCAGGTGGGTGCGCATGGCCGCGCGCGCCCCATCGGGGTCCTGGCCGACGATGGCGTCGTAGATGCTTTCGTGCTCGCCGTTCACGCGCCGCAGGTACTGGCGCAGGTCGCTCTGGCTGTCGCCGGCTTCGAGACGCGCACGCGGAATGATCATGCTGCCCAGCGTGCCCATCAGCTCCGCGAAATGGCTGTTCTGCGTGGCGCGCGCAATCTCCAGGTGGAACTGGAAGTCTGACGCCACTGCGTCGCGCCCTTCGTCCACGGCCTTGGTCACGGCGTCCAGCGCCACGCGCATGGCGGCGATGTTGGCGTCGGTGCGGCGCTGCGCGGCCAGCGCCGCGGCCTCGGTTTCCACGCCGATGCGCAGCTCCAGCACCGCGATCACGTCGCGCAGCGTGCTGAACTGGTCGGGCGTGATCTTGAAGCCCGGCGCCTGCCCCAGGCCCAGCACGAAGGTGCCGATGCCGTGGCGCGTTTCCACCAGGCCCGAGGCCTGCAGCTTGGAAATCGCCTCGCGCACCACGGTGCGGCTGACCTCGAACTCCGCCATGATCGCCGCCTCCGTGGGCAGCTTGTCGCCCAGCGCCAGACGCCCGTCGCGGATGCGGTCGCCCAGGGATTCAACCAGCTCCAGGGCCAGGGTGCGGGGCTTGCGGCGAAGGGCGATGGCGGTGTTCATTTCTCGGTGTTATCCCTATGTGGTCGTGGGGCGCTTGGGAGTACATTGCATTCGCGTTGTACGACAACTGATGACGTGCAAGCCAGCATACGCCACTGTACCAAGAACCTCCCCGATTTCCATGCCTTGTCACCCGACACCGATCCGATTCAACCGCCTGCTGCTCACCGGTGCCGCCGGTGGCCTGGGCCGTGAGCTGCGCACCCGCCTGAAGGCCTATTGCACCAGCCTGCGCCTGTCCGACATCGCCGACCTGGGTGCCGAGTCCGCCGGCGAGGAGGTGCGCCCCGCCAGGCTGGAAGACGCCGCCGCCATCCATGATCTGCTGGCCGGCGTGGACGCCGTGGTGCACCTGGGCGGCGTGTCCACCGAACAACCCTGGGACGCCATCCTGCCTGCCAACATCGTCGGTGTGTACAACCTGTACGAAGCCGCGCGCAAGCAGGGCGTCAAGCGCGTGGTGTTCGCCAGCAGCAACCACGTCACCGGCTTCTACCGCCAGGACGAGGTCGTGGGCCTCAAGGACCCGGCCCGGCCCGATGGCCTGTACGGCCTGTCCAAGGCCTTCGGCGAAGACCTCTCGCGCTTTTACTTCGACCGCTACGGCATCGAGACCGTGTGCCTGCGCATCGGCTCCTCCTTTCCCGAGCCGCGCAACCGCCGCATGCTCGCCACCTGGATGAGCTACGACGACCTGGAGCGCCTGGTGGTCGCCAGCCTCACGGCCCCCGTGGTGGGCCACAGCACCATCTACGGCATGGGCGACAACACCACCACCTGGTGGGACAACACGCTGGCGCGCCACATCGGCTACCGACCAAAGGACAGTTCCGAGCCCTTCCGCGCCAAGGTGGAAGCCGCCGACCCCACGCCCGACATGAGCGATCCGGCCGTCATCTACCAGGGCGGCCCCTTCGTGCGCACCGGCCCGTTCGAGTGACGGGCCGCATGGTGCACAGGGACGCCCGCAGCGCAGCCCCCCTTTTCCCTTCCCCTTCGAAAAACCCCGATACCGGAGACAACCCATGACCTTTCGCCGTTCCTTGCTGACTGCCTGCGCCGCTGCCGTGGCCACGCTGGCTTTGCTTCCCCACATGGCACAGGCCCAGTCCATGGTGCTCAAGGCGGCCGACGTGCATCCTGCGGGCTACCCGAACGTGGTGGCGGTGGAAAACATGGGCAAGAAGCTCGAAGCCGCGACCCAGGGGCGGCTGAAGATCCAGACCTTCCCGGGCGGCGTGCTGGGTGGAGAGAAGGAAATGATCGAGCAGACCCAGGTGGGCGCCATCAACATCCTGCGCACCTCGCTCGGCCCCGTGGGCACGGTGGTGCCCGAGGTGAACGTTTTCAACATGCCCTTCGTGTTCCGCAGCCAGGACCACATGCGCGCCGTGATCGACGGGGCCATCGGCGACGAACTGCTGGCCAAGATCAGCGCGTCGCCCGCCAAGCTCGTGGCCATCGGCTGGATGGACGGCGGCTCGCGCAGCCTCTACACCAAGAAGCCCGTGCGCACGCCTGCCGATCTCAAGGGCCAGAAGATCCGCATGATGGGCAACCCGCTGTTCGTGGACACCATGAACGCCATGGGCGGCAACGGCATCTCCATGGGCTATGGCGAAGTCTTCACGGCCCTGCAGACCGGTGTCGTGGACGGCGCCGAGAACAACGCCCCCAGCTTCTTCACCAGCAACCACTACAGCACCGGCGCCAAGTACTACACCCAGACCAACCACCTGATCATTCCCGAGCTGCTGGTGGTGTCCAAAGCCACCTGGGACAAGCTGTCCAAGGACGACCAGGCCCTGCTCAAGAAATTCGGCCGCGAAGCCCAGCTGGAGCAGCGCGCCCTGTGGGACAAGAGCGTGGCCGACTACTCCGGCAAGCTCAAGGCGGCCGGCGTGGAGTTTCTCACCGTGGACAACAAGGCCTTCTATGACGCCACGGCACCCGTGCGCGCCAAGTACGGCGCCAACTATGCGGACCTGATGAAGCGCATCGAGGCGGTGAAGTAACCGGACCCGTGTTTTTGCGCAGGCACCTGCCCTGGTGGGGTGCCTGCGCGCTTTCTGTTTTACAACCCTTGTGCACGGTATGGATCACCCTATTCTGCGTTGGATGGACCGGTTGTACCTGGCGACCATCTGGGCCGCTGGCGCGGCCATCTTCTTCATGTCGCTGATCATTCCCTGGGGCGTCTTCAGCCGCTATGTGATGGGGACGGGGTCGCAGTGGCCCGAGCCCATCGCCATCCTGCTGATGATGGTGTTCACCTTCATCGGCGCGGCGGCGGCCTACCGCGCCGGCGGCCACATCGCGGTCAACATGCTGACCGAGAAGCTGCCCGCGTCCGCGCAATGGGTGCTGGGCTGGGCGGTGGACCTGCTCATGCTGGTCATCTGCGGCTTCGTCACCTGGTACGGCACCCGCCTGTGCATCGAGACCTGGGGCCAGGGCATCAGCGAACTGCCGTGGCTGCCCGTGGGGGCCACCTATTCGCCGCTGCCCCTGGGGGCGGCCATCACCTTCGTCTTCGTGGTCGAGAAATGCTTCTTCGGCCCGCAGACCCATCGCCGCATCGTGCGCTACGAAGAACTCGCGGAAGGCGCCTGACATGGACACCCTGGTATTGCTGGGCACGTTCTTCGTGCTGATGATGATCGGCGTGCCGATTGCCTACTCGCTGGGCCTGTCGGCACTGGCCGGAGCCCTGTGGATCGACCTGCCGCTGGACGCGGTGATGATCCAGCTCGCCTCGGGCGTCAACAAGTTCTCGCTGCTGGCCATTCCGTTCTTCGTGCTGGCCGGCGCCATCATGGCCGAAGGCGGCATGGCGCGCCGCCTGGTGGCGTTTGCCGGCGTGCTGGTGGGCTTCGTCCGCGGTGGGCTGTCGCTGGTGAACATCCTGGCGTCCACCTTCTTTGGCGCCATCTCCGGTTCTTCCGTGGCGGACACGGCCTCCATCGGTTCGGTGCTGATTCCAGAGATGGAAAAGAGGGGCTACCCGCGTCCGTTCGCCACGGCCGTCACGGTCAGCGGGTCGGTGCAGGCCATCCTGATACCGCCCAGCCACAACGCCGTGCTGTACTCGCTGGCGGCTGGGGGCTCGGTGTCGATTGCGGCCCTGTTCATGGCGGGGGTTCTCCCCGGCCTGCTGCTGGGGCTCACGCTGGCGGGAATGTGCCTGTTCATGGCCCACAAAGAGGGGTATCCCAAGGGGGAAGTGATTCCACTGCGCCAGGCCCTGAAGATCTGCGTCGAGGCCCTGTGGGGACTGATGACCATGGTCATCATTCTCGGCGGCATCCTGTCGGGCATCTTCACGGCCAACGAATCGGCTTCGATCGCGGTGGTCTGGGCGTTCTTCGTGACCATGTTCATCTACCGCGACTACAAATGGCGCGACCTGCCCAAGCTGGTCCACCGCACGGTCAAGACCGTGACGGTGGTGATGATACTGATCGGCTTCGCGGCGGCCTTCGGCTACCTGATGACGATGATGATGATCCCCATGAAGGTCACGGCCTTCCTGACCAGCCTGTCGGACAACAAGTACGTCATCCTGGCGATGATCAACATCATGCTGCTGCTGCTGGGCTGCCTGATGGACATGTCGCCACTCATCCTGATCCTTACCCCCATCCTGCTGCCCGTGGTCAAGCTGCTGGGGGTGGACCCGGTGCACTTCGGCATGATCATGATGGTCAACCTGGGCATCGGCCTCATCACCCCGCCGGTGGGCACGGTGCTGTTCACCGGAGCGGCGGTGGCCAAGCTGCCGCTGGGCGTGGTGTCGCGGGCGATGATGCCGTTCTTCGTGGCGCTGTTCGTGGTGCTGCTGATGGTCACCTACGTGCCCGCACTGTCGCTGTGGCTGCCCCGCGTGATGGGGCTGTGAGATGGCTGTGAGCACCGACACGCTGGCCATCGTCTCCTGCGCCGACAGCGGCGAACTGCATGTGCTGCGCCTGTCCGCCGACGGGCAGCTGCAGACGGCGCAGGTACTGGCACCCGGCGGGCAGCTCATGCCCATGGCCCTCTGCCCCGACCAGCGCCATCTGCATGTGGCGCGCCGCAGCGACCCGCTGGCGGTCATCACGCTGGCGCTGGACGCCGCTGCCGGCCGCCTGCACACCGTGGGCGAAGCCGCCTTGCCCGCCAGCATGGCCAGCCTGAACACCGACCGCAGCGGGCGCTGGCTGTTCAGCGCCTCCTACGGCGCCGACATGGTGGCCGTGCAGGAACTGGGCGCGAACGGTCTGGCGGGCACGGCGGCCACGACCTACCCCACGGGCCGCCACGCGCACTGCGTGCTGGCCGACCCCAGCAACCGGTTCGTGCTGGCCACCTCGCTGGGCGGGGGGCAACTGCACCGCTACGGCTTCGATGCGCTCACCGGCCGGCTGAAGGCGATGGACGAGCCCGTGTTCGCCATGCCGGCAGGTACCGGGCCGCGGCACCTGTGCTTCAACCAGCGCGGCGACCGGGTGTATGTGCTGGGCGAACTCGATGCCTGCGTGCATGTGCTGTCGTTCGATCCGGCAACCGGCGCCCTGGCCTTGCTGCAAACCCTGCCCACCCTGCCCGGCGGCGTCGCATCTGCCTGGGGGGCCGACCTGCACCTGAGCCCCGACGGGCGCTGGCTCTACAGCAGCGAGCGCAACAGCCACACCCTGGCGGGCCACGCCGTGGACGCGCACACCGGCCTGCTCACGCCCATCGGCCACTGGGCCACCGAAGAGACCCCGCGCGGCTTTGCCATCACGCCCGACGGCCGCCACCTGCTGGCCGCCGGCCAGACCAGCCACCAGGTCAGCGTGCATGCGATCGACCCGCACAGCGGCGCGTTGACCGTGCGCGCCCGGCATGCCGTGGGCCAGAACCCCAACTGGGTGGTGGCACTGCCCCTGCGCGGCTCTCTCGCCGGGTGACGTGCGCGCCGCATGGCGCCCCCTTTCGCCCGAAAACGAACCCCGACAGCCCTTGCATGCAAGGGCTGTCGTCCTTGAAAGCCGTTCCGTGGGACCTTCCCGATTTTCCGACCGCAAGGTCCTCGTCGCCGTGGCACTGCTGTGCTGCCTGCTCTGGGGCAGCTCCTACCCCGCCATCAAGACCGGCTACGCCTGGTTCGGCATCGCCCAGAGCGACGTGCCCACCCAGCTCGTCTTTGCCGGCTGGCGCTTCGTGGGAGCCGGCCTGGTGCTGCTGGCCTGGGCCCTGGCCAGCGGCCGCAAGGTGTGGGCCTTGGGCCCCGGCTCGGCGCGCCAACTGGTGGTGCTGGGCCTGGCGCAGACCGCGCTGCAGTACGTGTTCTTCTACGTGGGCGTGGCACACACCACGGGCGTCAAGGCCTCCATCATGAACGCCACCGGCACTTTCTTCAGCGTGCTGCTGGCGCACTGGGTCTACCACAACGACCGCCTGAGCCATGCCAAGCTCTGGGGCTGCCTGGTGGGCTTTGCCGGCGTGATGGTGGTCAACCTGGGGCGCGGTACGCTCGACCTCGATTTCACCCTGCTCGGCGAAGGCTTCGTCGTGCTCGCCGCCCTGGTGCTGGCCGCCGCCAGCATCTACGGCAAGCAGCTCTCGCAGCGCATGGACTCGGTCGCCATGACCGGCTGGCAACTGGCCATCGGCGGCGCGGCCCTGTTGGCCATGGGCTGGGGCGCGGGCGGGTCGCTCACCGGCTTCACCCCTGCATCCACCACCTTGCTGGTCTACCTGGCCCTGCTGTCCTCGGCCGCCTTCTCGCTGTGGAGCCTGCTGCTCAAGCACAACCGCGTGAGCCAGGTCACAGTGTTCAACTTCACCGTGCCCATCTTCGGCGCCGCCCTGTCGGCCGTGTTTCTGGGGGAGGCGCTTTGGGAGTGGAAGAACCTGGTGGCGCTGGTGCTGGTGTGTGCGGGCATCTGGCTGGTGACGCGGGATGCGGGGCAGGGTGGGGCGGGCAAGTGAGGGTGGGGCTGCCTCAAAGCGTTCATGGCCGTGGCCGGATGGGACCTGGAGGGCGTCGACAGCTTTGCACGGGGCTCCTTCGCCGCACAGGGCTGCGAGACGCTTTGAGCCGAGCGAGGGCCCAGGACCCAAAGGCCCAGGCAGGTCGTCGGACTTCACGGCCGGCCCGCGAGTAGGTCACGGGCTGCGTTGTAACATAGTGTGAGCGGCGCTGCGACTGCGCCAGGCGGGATGCGCCGAGTGCCCTTTGCGGCAATCCGTCCGTTCATCCGCCCATCCACACTGAACCGAGTCCACCATCAGGGAGCCCTCATCCATGTCCGCCAGCGCCAGCGCTTTGCAGCCCGAGATCGTTTTCATCTTCGATGATGTGCCTGACTGGCAGGCCCTGGCCGCAGGCGCCCGCGAGGGCGTGCAGGTGGTAGTGCTGGATGCCGCGCGCGACGGCCTGGCACAGATGGCCGGGCACCTGCAGGGCCAGGGAGAGGGCAGCGTGGGTGCCATCCACATCCTGGGCCACGGGGCCGAGGGGCGGCTGCACCTGGGCAGCCAGGTACTGGACGAGGCAGGCCTGCGCGAACATGCAGCCACCTGGGCCGCCATCGGCAGCCGCCTGGGGCCGGATGGCGACATCCTGCTGTACGGTTGCTTGGTGGGAGCGGGCGACGTGGGCGCCGCCTTTGTCAGCCGACTGGCCGAGTTGACCGGCGCCGATGTGGCGGCGTCCGAGGATTTGACAGGATCGGCAGCGCTGGGCGGCAACTGGGTGCTGGAGCGCCAGCATGGCCAGGTCGAGGCCGGCAGCAACCCCTTGTCCGATATGGCCCTGTTCTCCGGCCTGCTGGTGCCGGACACCACGCCCCCCGCCGTCACCAGCGTCGCCGTGCCGGCCAACGCCACCTACGCGGCAGGCCAGAACCTCGACTTCACGGTGGGCTTTGACGAGGCCATCGCCGTCATCGGCACCGACAGTAGCCTGAGCCTGACCGTCGGCAGCACGGTGCGCAGTGCGGACTTCCTGTCGAGTTCGGGCAGCACCGTGACCTACCGCTACACCGTGCAGCCCGGCGAAGTGGATGCGGACGGCATTGCCGTCGGCATACTCGCGCTGGGCACCAGCACCATTCGCGATGCGGCGGGCAACGACGCTGCGCTGTCACTGGCAGGCCACCTGCCTTCGACCGCAGGCATCCTGGTGGACAGCACGGCGCCCACGGTCACCAGCGTGGCCGTGCCCGCCAGCACAACCCATGCGGCGGGCCAGAACCTCGACTTCACGGTCAGCTTCAGCGAGGGCATCACCGTCACCGGCACCGACAGCACCCTGGGCCTGACCATCGGCAGCACGGCGCGCACCGCTACCTACCTGTCCCAGACGGGCAACACCGTCACCTACCGCTACACGGTGCAGGCCGGCGATGCCGACGCCGACGGCATCACCATCGGCGCGCTCGCGCTGGGCACCAGCACCATCCGCGATGCAGACAGCAACAACGCGGTGCTTACGCTCAATAGCGTGGGCGCCACCAGCAGCGTGCTCGTTGATGCGGTGGCGCCCAGTGTCACCGGCAACATCGCCGTTCCCGGCAATGCCAGCTACCGGTCCGGGCAGACGCTGAGCTTCACCGTCACTTTCGACGACAACATCACGGTGGCGGGCTCCGACAGCACCCTGGCCCTGACCATCGGCAGCACGGTGCGCAGCGCCATGTATGCGTCCAAGACAGGCAACTCCATCACCTACAGCTACGTGGTGCAGGCGGGCGACACCGATGGCGACGGCATTGCCATCGGCGCCATCGCGCTGGGCAGCAGCACGGTGCGCGATGCGGCGGGCAACAACGCCGCGCTGTCTCTGGCCGGGCACCTGCCGCCCACCACCGGCGTGCGGGTGGACACCCAGGCCCCCCTGCTTGCCGCCAGCACCCCGCTGGACAACGCCACGGGCATCAGCACCAGCAACAACCTGGTGCTCACCTTTGCCGAGAACGTCACCGCAGCCGAGGGCCTGGTGTCCCTGCGCAAGACCAGCGACGGCTCCCTGGTCGAGCAGTTCGACGTGGTTTCCGGCGAAGGCAGCCTGGGCGGCACCGTGGTCGTCAGCGGCAGCAACCTCACCGTCAACCCGCACGACGACCTGGCCTACAGTACCGGCTACTACCTGCTGACCGAGTTCGGCGTGGTGCGCGACAGCGCAAGCAACTTCTTCGCGGGCATCACCAGCGCCGAAGGCCTGAACTTCACCACGGCTGGCGCCCCTGCGCCTGCACCCGCGCCGGTTGACGACCCCACCCCGCCAGCCGCCACCGTGGACGGCGTGCCCGTCACCACCACCCCGGGCCCGGGCGGCGGCAGCACCACCACCGTACCCGTGGTGGCGCCCACCCGCACCGACACCCCCGGCTCGGCCACCGCCCTGGCCGACATCCCCCTGGTTCAGGACCCCGCAGGCCAGAGCTTGCTGCAGGTGGGCGTGCCCGCCGGCATGGGGCTCACCGCCGAAGGCCCTGCCACCGGCGCCGCCGCCCAGGCCGGGCTGGCCCAGCGCATCGAGGCGCTGGCCGGCGCGGGCTCTGACCTGGCCAGCCAGGCCCAGGCCTTTTTGGCCGCGCTGGGCAGCGGCACACCGCTCACGGTGCAGACCATCACCCCCACCACGGGACCGGGCTTCAACCCCGGCGTGCCCCTGGTCATCTCCGGCGGCCCGGGCAACCAGGCCATCGTCGTCGATGCGCGCAGCCTGCCCAGCGGCACCGTCATCCAGGTGGACAACGTCGAGTTCGTCGCCATCGTCGGCGCCGTGCGCGCCACCGGCGGCGCGGGCCAGAACACGGCCAGCGGCGACAGCGCCGCCCAGTGGATCGTGCTCGGCCCGGGCAACGACACCCTGCACGGCGGTGCCGGCAACGACGTGGTCGGCAGCGAGGCCGGCGACGATCAGGTCTACGGCGATGCCGGCGACGACACCGTGTTCGGCGGCGCCGGCAACGACATTCTCTCCGGTGGCACCGGCAGCGACCGCCTGAACGGCGGCACCGGCTTTGACGTGGCCCTCCAGCAGGGCACGCGCACCGACTACACCCTCACCCTGGACAGTGGTGGGGGCATGCGGCTCACCCACACCGCCACCGGCGTCTCGGACTGGCTGATCGATGTCGAGCAGGTGCGCTTCGACAGCGGCCCCATCCTCACCCTGGCCCACAGCGCGGCCGAGCGCGCCGCCGCCCACCTCTTTCAGACCTGGCTGGGCCGCGACCTCACGCAGGGCGAGGGCGCCATCATCCAGACCCTTGCAGGCTGGAGTGCCGAACAGGTGGCCACCGCGTTCGCCCAGCTCTTTCCCGCCCAGGCAGCCGGCAAGACGGTTGCACAACTGCTCGACGGCATGGACACTGCCGGCATCGTGCCGGTCGATGCCGTGCGCGATGTCATCGTCAACGGCAACGCCGCCCACAACACCATCGCCCCCACGCTGGGCCTGGCCCGGCAGGTGGACGGCGGCGCCGGCATCGACACCGTGCTCGTCCCCGCCACCCTGGCGCAAACCCACGTGCAGCAGCACGCCGATGGCAGCTTCACCCTGCAACGCCTGACCGACGGCGCCATGCTGGACCTCACCAACGTCGAGCGCATCACGCTCGCCGATACCCACCTGGCCCTGGACCTGAACGGCAACGCCGGCCAGGCCGCCAAGCTGCTCGGCGCCCTGGGCGGCCCCGCTGCCGTGGCCAACAAGGCCCTGGTGGGCGAGGCCATCCGCGCGCTCGACGCCGGTACCACCCCCGAGGCCCTGGCCGCCATCGGCCTCACCGCCCTGGGCGCCACCACGCCCACCCAGGTGGTGCAACTGCTGTTCACCAACGTGGCCGGCCGCCCCGCCACCAGCGCCGAGCTCCAGCCCCTGGTGGCCCTGCTCGACCAGGGCCTGTCGGCCAGCAACGCGGCCGTGCTGGTGGGCAACATGGAGGCGAATGCAGTGCGCATCGACCTGGTGGGGTTGGGGGGCAAGGGGATTGAGTTTGTGTGAGTCCTGAACACCGTTCGAGGAGGGCAAGCAATCAACGGCGCGACCCACCGCCCGCATAAACTCGGCGCATGGCCCACCCCCTCCACCGCGAAGCATTCCAGCAGACCCTGCACGGCCTGCGCACCGACCTGTTCACCCTGCGGGGCGAGGGCGGGCTGCAGGTCGCCGTCAGCAACTACGGCGCGCGGCTGGTGCAGGTCGCCGTGCCGGACGGGCAGGGCGGTCTGGTGGATGTCGCGCTGGGCTACGACAGTCTCCAGGGCTACCTGGATGGGCAGCTCTCCATGGGCGCCCTCATCGGCCGCTGGGCTGGGCGGCTGCGCCAGGGGCAACTGGCGCTGCCCGGCGGCACCCTGACGCTGCAATTGCCCACCAACAGCGGCCCGCACCACCACCATGGCGGGCCGCGCGGCAGCCGCTTCCAGGTATTTGCGGTGGACGAAGTGCAGGCCGACGCCATCACGCTGAGCCATGTATTCCGCACCGAGGACGATGGCGTGCCCGGAACGGTGCGCCTCACCGTGCGCATTGCCGTCACGCCCGACAACGCGCTGCAGATGGCCTGGACAGCCGAGGCGGCCGATGCGCCCACCATCGTCAACATCACGGGCCATGCCTTCTTCAACCTGGCGGGCCACGGCAGCACGCACCGCCACCAGTTGCAGGTGCCGGCCAGCCGCTATGTGCCGCTGGCGCTGGACGTGTGCCCGCTGGGCCAGGTCGAGGAGGTGCAGGGCACGGCGTTCGATTTTCGCGGGCTGCGCACGGTGGGCGAGGCCATCGCACAGCACAGCGACCAGTTGGCCCTGGCCGGCGGGCTGGACCACTACCTGGTGCTCGACAGCGGCGTCTCGGCCCGCGCACCGTTCGCCTTGCCGGCCACCAGCCCCGGCCTGCGCCTGGCGGCCCGCCTGCGCGAGCCGGTGAGCGGCCGCAGCATGCAGGTGTGGAGCACGGCGCCCGGCGTGCAGGTGTACGCAGGCCACGGCCTCAAGGCCGACCCGGCGCGCGACCGGGGGCGGGGCGGCGACAAGGACCCGAATGGCTGGTTCTGGCAGCCCGGCGACGGCATCTGCCTGGAGCCCATGGAGTACCCCGATGCACCCAATCATCCGGCTTTCCCCATGCGCTGGCTGGCGCCGGGCGAGGTGGAGCATGGGGCCATCGTGTATCGGTTTCTTTGAACCGTGGGGCGGCGAAGGCCGTGCTGCCCGCCTAAGTTTCGCCTAAGTGTCGGTGCTGACACTGCCTTCCATCACAGCAAATCTCTTGCTAGGAAAGGCAGATCACCATGAACACCTCCAGCTTTGTCGCATCCACACCCCGCCGCCTGATCGCCGCGCTGGTGGCCGCAGGGGCCCTGGGCGCCGCGAGCGTCGGGCTCATCAGCGGGCACCAGGCGCGGGCCTCGGCACCAGCGCCCGCGCCCCTGGTGGCGCAGGCCGCCTTGCCTGCCGGCACGGCCCTGCCCAGCTTTGCGCAGATCACCGCGCAGAACGGGCCGGCCGTGGTCAACATCAGCGTGACGGGCACCACCCGCGGCGCCCAGGCCGGTGGCGATGACGACGACGAGCGCCCCACGGCGCGCCAACAGCGCCAGGTGCCCGGCATCGACCCCGATGACCCGTTCTACGAATTCTTCCGCCGCTTCGGCGTGCCCGGTGCGGGCGGCGGCGCGCAGCCCAATGTGCCCACGCACGGCCAGGGCTCGGGCTTCATCGTCAGCGCCGACGGGCTGGTGCTGACCAATGCCCACGTGGTCAAGGGCGCAAGCGACGTGACCGTGAAGCTCACCGACCGGCGCGAGTTCCGCGCCAAGGTGCTGGGCTCGGACCCCAAGACCGATGTGGCCGTGCTCAAGATCGAGGCCAAGAACCTGCCCACGGTGCGCCTGGGCAGCACGCGTGACCTGCAGGTAGGCGAATGGGTGCTGGCCATCGGTTCGCCCTTCGGCTTCGAGAACAGCGTGACGGCCGGCGTGGTCAGCGCCAAGGGCCGCTCGCTGCCCGATGACAGCCTGGTGCCCTTCATCCAGACCGACGTGGCCGTGAACCCCGGCAACTCGGGCGGGCCGCTGTTCAACGGGCGCGGCGAGGTGGTGGGCATCAACTCGCAGATCTACAGCCGCTCGGGGGGTTACCAGGGCGTGTCGTTCGCCATCCCGATCGAGCTGGCCGACAAGATCAAGCAGCAGATCGTGGCCTCCGGCAAGGTGCGCCATGCCAAGCTCGGTGTGGCGGTGCAGGAGGTGAACCAGGCGTTTGCCGAGTCCTTCCAGCTCGACAAGCCCGAGGGCGCGCTGGTGGCCAGCGTCACCAAGGACAGCCCGGCCGACAAGGCCGGCCTGCAGGCGGGCGACGTGATCCGCCAGGTGGATGGCCAGCCCATCGTGGCTTCGGGCGACCTGCCGGCCTGGGTGGGCCAGGCCCAGCCGGGGCAGAAGGCGCGCCTGTCGGTGTGGCGCCAGGGCAAGCCGCTGGAGCTGACCGCGACCCTGGGCGATGCCAGCGACAAGGGCAAGGCCGTGGCCAAGGCCGACGAGGCCACGGGCAAGGGCCAACTGGGCCTGTCGCTGCGCCCGCTGGACCCCGATGAGCGCCGCGAGGTGGGCGTGAAGGAGGGCCTGGTGATCGAGCAGGCCCGCGGCCCCGCCGCTGCCGCCGGCGTGCAGCCCGGCGACGTGCTGCTGTCCATCAACGGCGCGCCGGCCAAGGACATCGAGCAGGTGCGCGCGGCCATGGCCAAGGCGGGCAAGTCGGTCGCTCTCCTGATCGAGCGCAACGGAGACAAGATCTTCGTGCCGGTCCGTTTGGGCTGATCGTTCCCGCGTGAAAGGGGCTGCTTCGGCAGCCCCTTGTCATTCATTCGCTATGCTTGCCCCACCATGCGCCTGCTCCTCGTAGAAGACGACCCCATGATCGGCGAAGCCGTGCAGGACCTGCTGCGCGCCGAGCACTACGCCGTGGACTGGGTGCGCGATGGCGATGCCGCCGACACGGCCCTGCGCGCCAACGCCTATGACCTGGTAATGCTGGACCTGGGCCTGCCCAAGCGCGATGGCATCGCCCTGCTGCGCGACCTGCGCACGCGCAAGGACCGCACGCCCGTGCTGGTGGCCACCGCGCGCGACGCCGTGGCCCAGCGCATCGAGGGGCTTGACGCCGGGGCCGACGACTATGTGCTCAAGCCCTATGACCTCGATGAACTGCTGGCCCGCATCCGCGCGCTGCTGCGCCGCGCCTCGGGCCGGGCCGAGCCGGTGTACGAGCACAAGGGCGTGAGCATCAACCCCAGCACGCGCGAGGCCAGCGTCAACGGCGTGCCCGTCGTGCTGTCGGGCCGCGAATGGGCGGTGCTGGAGCCCTTGCTCGCGCGCCCAGGCCTGGTGCTGTCGCGCCAGCAGCTCGAAGACAAGCTCTACGGCTGGGGCGACGAGGTCAGCAGCAACGCGGTGGAGGTGTATATCCACGGCCTGCGCAAGAAGCTCGGGCCCGACATTCTGCTCAACGTGCGCGGGGTGGGCTATTTGGTTCCGAAAGCATGACGACAACGCAGCCCAAGTCCTGGCGCGCCGCGCTGCAGTCCTTGCTGCCGCGCTCGCTGCGCGCGCAGTTGCTTATCTTCCTGCTCGCCGCCATCCTGCTCGCGGGCGCCGTGCAGGGCGTGCTGGCCTACCGCAGCGCGCTTGACGAGGCCGATGCCCTGTTCGACTACCACATGCAGCAGACCGCGTTGGCCCTGCGCGCGGGCCTGCCGCCCGGTGCGCGCGAGCTGGGCCAGGGCCTGTCGGGCGAGGACGAGAACCACGAATTCATCGTGCAGGTGTGGACCAACGAAGGCCTGCGCATCTTCGAGTCAGCCGTGGGCGCGGCGCTGCCGCAGATTGCGGTGCTGGGCTTTGCCAACGTGCAGGCGCGCGGCGGCACCTACCGGGTGTTCTCGCTGCAGACGCGCTCGCAGGTCATCCAGGTGGCGCAGAACATGGCCGTGCGCAGCGGCATGGCGCGCACCCTGGCGCTGCGCACGCTGGCGCCGCTGGCGGTGATGGCGCCGCTGCTGGTGCTGGCCGTGTGGTGGGGCGTGAGCCGGTCGCTGGCCCCCGTGGAGCGCGTGCGCCGCCAACTGGCACGGCGCCAGGCCGACGACCTGTCGCCCGTGAGCGATGCACAGCTGCCCGACGAGGTGCAGCCCCTGGTGACCGAACTCAACCTGCTGTTCGAACGCGTGCAGAGCGCCTTCGCCGCGCAGCAGCACTTCGTGGCCGATGCCGCGCACGAGCTGCGCTCGCCCCTGGCCGCGCTGCGCCTGCAGCTGCAGGGCCTGCAGCGCGCCAGCGACGATGGCGCCCGCGCCGTCGCGGTGGAGCGCCTGTCCGCCGGCATCGACCGCGCCACGCGCTTGGTCGAGCAGTTGCTCACCCTGGCCCGGCAGGAGGCCAGCGCCGCCGGCCCCACCCCCACCGAGGCCGTGGACCTGCGCGCCGTGGCCCAGCTCGCCCTGGCCGACGTGGCCCCTGCAGCGCAGGCCCGCGACATGGACATGGGCCTGCTCGAATCCGACCCCGCCCCCGTGCCCGGCCGCCCCGAGGCCCTGCGCATGCTGGTGCGCAACCTGCTCGACAACGCCGTGAAATACACGCCCCCAGGCGGCCAGGTGGACCTGCAGATCCAACGCACGGCCGATAACGCCGTGGACCTGGTGGTCGAAGACAGCGGCCCTGGCATCGCCCCCGAGCACCGCGAGCGCGTGATGCAGCGCTTCGTGCGCGAGACGGCTGACAGCGCCCCCGGCAGCGGCCTGGGCCTGGCCATCGTGCAGGCCATCGCCCAGGCCCACGGGGCCAGCGTGGCGCTGGATGCGTCGCCTCGGCTGGGCGGGCTGCGGGTCACGGTGCGGTTTGCGGCGGCGGTTGCCGCTAGCGTGGGCTGAGCGTGTAGCAGCACGACAAGCAACCGCAACAGCAACGGCGCTGTATGCGCCTTGTCAGAGAAGCTTTTTAGGGATTTTCAGGCGGGTCAATCCATTCTCCAGCGCCCAGAAAGTTCCATCGATGAAGGAATCCAGATCACGCTCGTTGCCCGATCCAATGCCCACCGCAAGCGAAGACAACCGCTGGACGAGCTCATTGGTGCCACGCAATGTTGCAGGCTTTGCAACCCCGAAATCGCTGTCCATATCGTAGGTGTCGCGGGCCAGCATGGTGATGGTGTGGATCAGTTTTGCAATCTTCAGGATTTGCTCTGGCGGGGTCATCGCTTTGAATTGGCGAAGCCATTCCTGTGATGTGAAATCAATCATGGGGTGCCCTTTTGAAAAGACGGTTGCAGTATCCAGATTCCTCAATGATGGGAGCCTGGTGTTGCCTGTCACCAGGTCTTGAGTCAAGCAGCGCTGTGGATGAAGGCAGAGCCATGCGGGGCAGCGGCCGGCCCGGTCGACTTTGCGCCAGCCCCTGGTGCCCGCTGCACAATGCGCCTCAACATCACAGGGGCTGCATCGTATGAACTTCATCGTCTTGGGCGCAGGCGCCATTGGCTGCTACGTGGGAGGGCGCCTCGCCGCGCAGGGGCAAAGCGTCTGCCTGGTCGGCCGCCCGCACGCCATGGAGCCCCTGGCGCGCGAAGGCCTCACCGTTACCGACCTCGAAGGCTACCGCGCCCATGTGCCCGCCGCGCAGCTGCGCTTGGCCGGCACGCTGGCAGAGGCTGCGCCGGGCCCAGATACGGTGGTGCTGCTCTGCGTGAAAAGCGGCGCCACCGAAAGCGCCGCGCGCGAGCTGGCCGCCGCGTGCGCGCCCGGCACGCCCGTCATCTCGCTGCAGAACGGCGTCGACAACGTGGCCCGCATTGCGGCCCAGGCCCCCGCCCTCAAGGCCCTGGCCGGCATGGTGCCCTACAACGTGGTGCTGCGCGGCGCCCAGGTGCACCGCGCCACGGCCGGCGCCATCCAGCTGCAGCGCGATGCCGCCACCGAGCCCGTGGCCGCAGTCTTCAACGCCGCCGGCCTGGCCACCGTGCTGCCGGGCGACATCCGTGCCGTGCAGTGGGGCAAGCTGCTGCTCAACCTGAACAACCCGGTCAACGCCCTGTCCAATCTGCCCCTGCGCGACGAACTGCTCGACCGCGACTGCCGCCAAGTCTTCGCCGCCCTGCAGTCCGAGGCCCTGGGCGTGATGGCACGCGCCGGCATCACCCCCGCCCAGGTCACCGCCGTATCGCCGCGCATGCTGCCCAGGGTGATGCGCCTGCCCAACTGGCTGTTCACCCGCTTGGCCAGGCGCATGCTGCAGATCGACGCGACCGCCCGCTCCTCCATGTGGGACGACCTCGAAGCCGGCCGCGTGACCGAGATCGACGCCATCTGCGGCGCCGTGGTGCGGCTGGCCGCGCAGCATGGCGCGCAGGCGCCGCTCAGTGGACGAATGTGCGAGCTGCTCAGCGGGCCGCGGTTACGGTTGACGGGGGTGGAGATGAAGAGGGCGGTGGGGTTGGGGTGAGACAGGGGATGCCAGGAGCAAGCCTTTTGACCCTGCGCAAACCCGTGCGCCTTGCAGCCACGGTGCTTGCCCCATCGCAAGCCCGTACTTGCGTGGCTTGCGCCCCCGTGCCCGACTGCTCGAACTACACCGTGCCCTGACGCCGCGTGCGCGCGTTCACAGGCGGCTTCCGGGCCTGACTGCCAGGGCCACGATGGCGATACCACCAGCGATGATCAGCGCGTCCTCGATCAGGCCGCTCTTCGTCTGGCCGATGTGTTTCATGGCGCTCTTTCTGGCATCCAGGGTGATGTAGGCCAAAGGCACTGCGGTGGCCACTGCCGCCAGCGCACCGGCTTGCTCACGGCCGCGCGGGGCCAGTGCCGCGCCGGCAATGCCGGCGCTCATGACCCGCGCCAGCAGGCCCAGGGCCACCGTCCTGTCAGGGGCCGTCTTCATCTTGTCGCCCGCCAGCTCCCCAGCCCCCATCGCGAGCGCGCCGTATTTGAACAAGGGGCGGTCCAGCAGCGCGAGCTTGCCAGGCGTGGAGTGGCCCAGCAGCCTCGCTGCCGACAGCGTGGCCATCGGTGTCATCGAGCGGGCGCTGGCAACCGCCCCAATGAGCGCGGACCAGAGCAGGCTTGGCGTTTTCATGTGTTGTTCCCATCGGTGATGCAGATGGGAAATCGTCGGCGGTAACCAGCATACCGGGGATTGCTTGAACTCGCTGACAGCCGTAGGACAGTCTCGCGTGTCGCCGCACGGCTGCCCACCAAAGCTACGATGGCGGCGAGCGGCCGACAGCAGCCAAGCATCCGAAATTCTTTGGCAAGGATTGTCGATACCCGAGCCCTTCACTCGTCTTGGCAATAGCAGCAGGCAGGAACAGGGGTGCCGAGTACCTCGCGCCCCGCCGGCCCCCAAGCCCATCAACCAAGGACCCATCCATGCCAGAGCCAAGCACCAGCACCGGCCCCGTCAAAGGCCCCGCCTCGTACTTCCCGTCCATCGAAGCCAAGTACGGCAAGCCCATCAGCCACTGGATGGACGTGCTGCGCGCGGCGGGCGCGCTCAAGCACATGGAGTACGTCGCCCTGCTCAAGACCGACCACGGCATGGGGCATGGGCATGCCAATGCGCTGGTGGCGGCGTACCTGGCCAATAAATAGCAAGTAGCGACCATAGAAGCCAGGACCTTGTGTGGCGCGGGGCCGGCCGTGCAGGCACGCGCCGCAGCGGTGCCGGTGCCTCTCAAGGCCCGCTGCCTTCGCCGGTCGCCAGCGGCACCTGCAACCCCGCCTTCAAACACCCCAGCGACACCGAGGTGCGAAACCGCCGCACGTTGTCATCGCCCTCGAAAAGCCGCCGCGTCAGCGCCTCGTAGTCGGCCATGGATGCCACCGTCACCACCAGCAGGTAGTCCGCCTCGCCCGTCACGCAGTAGCACTGCTGCACGGCCGCCTCGGTGGCGATGCGCGCGCGCAGCGGGGCGGTGCGGTCGGGGCGCTCGTTTTCCAGGTGCACTTCGACCATGATGGTCAGGGGCAGGCCCACCTTCTCAGGGTCGATCACGGCCACGTTGGCGCGGATCACGCCGGTCTGCGCGAGCCGCTGGATGCGCCGCTGCACAGCGGGCGCCGACAGGTGCACGGCCTGCGCGATGGTGCGCTGGGGCGTTGTGTTGTCGCGCTGCAGGATGTCGAGGATGGCCAGGTCGAAGGCATCGAGGGCAGGGGTAGAGGGCATGGGTCGGACCTTGGCGACGGAATAGGGGTGAGCGAAAGTTGCGTAGCGGGGCGGAAATTCGAGTCAAAAACAAACCATGGTCGCACTATATTTTCAGCCATGTCCTCCCTGTTGATCCGCTACCAGCGTTTTGTTCCCTTTCTCGCCGTGCTCGGCGCCGTCACGGCCCTGGGTATCGGCACCTCGTGGGCCAAGCATTACCTGTTCCCCCTGGTAGGCGCCCAGGGCACCACGGCCGTGCGCGTGGGTTTTTCGGCGCTGCTGCTCTTGCTGTTGTGGCGGCCCTGGCGTTGGCAGCTGTCGCGCAAGGACCTGCGCGCCATCGTGCTCTACGGTGCCATGCTGGGCGCCACCAACCTCACGTTCTACATGTCGCTGCGCACGCTTCCCTTCGGGCTGGCGGTGGCCATTGAGTTCTCGGGCCCGCTGCTCATGGCCGTGCTGTCCTCGCGCCGCGCCATCGACTTCGTCTGGGTGGCCCTGGCCGTGGTAGGCCTGGGCATGCTGCTGCCCCTGGGCGTGAACGGCAGCACGCTCGACCCCGTGGGCGTGGCCTATGCGTTGGCGGCGGCCGCCTTCTGGGCGCTGTACATCGTGTTCGGCAAGCGCGTGGGGCATTTGCATGCCGGGCATTCGGTGTCGCTGGGCCTCTTGGCCGCGGCCGTGGTGGTGGTGCCCGTGGGCGTGGTGCATGCCGGCACCGCGCTGCTGTCGCCCTACGTGCTGCTGGTGGGCGTGGGTGTGGCGGCCGTGTCCAGCGCCATCCCCATTTCGCTGGAGATGATGGCCTTGAAGCGCCTGCCCAAGGAGGCCTTCGGCATCATGATCAGCATGGAGCCCGCCGTGGCGGCACTGCTGGCCCTGGTGCTGCTGGGCGAGTACCTGACGTTCAACCAGTGGCTGGCGATTGGCCTGGTGATGTCGGCGTCGATGGGGACGGCGATGACGGCAGCGCGACCAAGCAGGAGTGCGTCAGCAGCACTGGCAAATTAAAAAATCAAGGTGGAAATTTTCCCCCGCTCTGAGTCACTAGCCCGTAACTATGGAAGATAGACGTGTCCGCTGACTTGCAAGCGGAAAATATCCAGCAAGGTTGGGCTTCCAATCTTGGATTCAAGCCATTATAGCAAATAACTATGGACTTGAAAAAAATAGAGAAATTATCAACAAGCGCTTAAAAAATAAGCGATGTAACTGATTTACTTTGAAGTTGTTGATTTAAAACAACTTTTTGCACTTATCAACAAACTTTTGCACAGCGTTATCCATCGACTTCTGCCGCTTTAAGTCGAAATGCGTCTGCTACATTTGAGGCTGATCATCTGACGCATAGCCAGCTTCCGATAGTTCAAAACCAAAAAAAAGATCACCCTGTAAAGAATGATCTTTGATTTGGCTCCGCGTTGATTGCAGTCCGGCAAGACATCAAGCAATCAACTATCCGTTTGCGCGTCGGTGATTCTAGCCTTTATTGACGAAGCCGTCAATAAAGGCTTCTGACGCGTAGGCGCTTATCGAAGTACCTATGTCTAAACCTCACCAATTTTCACTATCACTTATCACCCATCAAGTTCAGAACTCCGTTGTGGAGCAGCGAGCCATTGACGGGTATATCAATGCCACGGCCATGTGTAAGGCTGCTGGAAAGTTGTTTGGTCACTACCGCGAGAACGATGGGACAAAGGCGTTTCTGGAGGCCCTTGAACTGGATATCGGAATTCCGATATCTCAATTGATTCAGGTACTTAGGGGCTCAAACGTTGCGCAGGGCACATGGATCCATCCCCAGGTTGCCATTCATCTTGCCCAATGGCTCTCCCCTCAGTTTGCTGTCCAAGTGTCCAAGTGGGTGTTCGACTGGATGTCAGGAAAGGGGCCGCAGGCGAAGTTGCCGTATCACCTCGAGCGGCACATGCTGAATCTCCATAAGATTCCTGCTGGCTACTTCTCAGCACTGCAAGAGATGACGAATTTTCTTGTTGGCCCACTTGAAGCCAATGGCTATCGGCTACCTGAGAGCATGATGCCAGACATCTCCCAAGCACGGATGCTGTGCAAGCACCTACGCGAGGCGCATGGCATCGATACGACTAATTTGCCAAAGTACACCCATACCTTCCCTGATGGGCGTGAAGTCGAAGCTAATCTGTATGAAGTCGCGTACCTTGGAGCCTTCAGAACGCTGATGGCTGAGGTGTGGTTGCCTCAGAAAAGTGCCGAGTACTTCAAAACTCGCGATCCTGATGCCTTGGCTGCTTTGGACAAGATTTTGCTTCTAGGCAGTGCAGCACCCAAAGGCCAGCCTCCCGCGAATAAATCGCGTTACAAGCGGAAAGCGTGAGGTGTGAGCTATGGCAAAGTCAGTCACTCTCACCAAAAGCGGACGCCACTGGAACACGCAAACGGAAGCCCGAGCCCACTTCTCCGAAATGCTTGGTCGTTACCGCAAGGGGCAGGCCGTGCCAATCGGAAAGGACCATGATGATCTCCTTGCGCTGCTTGAAATCTACGATGTGAGCGGCTCGAAGCGGGGTTGCGGTGTTGCGTCTTTTTTCCTCGACGAAGATCGAGAGCATGAAGGCAATACGAATTGTTTCTATGTCAGAAGGACAGATGGATCATCCGAAGACTTCAGCGTTCATAAGGCTGCAATCTTCGTGTCGAAATTGCAGTCGAAGAAGTAGAAAGGGGTGAGAGCCCGCCTCAGCGCGGGCTTTTTCTTTGCACAGACTCTCGATGATGCTCTGGACTTTCCGCTAGGCGGGTGGTCCCCTCGACAGGAATCGAACCTGTATCTAGCGCTTAGGAGGCACTCGTTCTATCCATTGAACTACGAGGAGGACGCAGCCGCGCATTGTAGGGGCTGCGCGGACTGCTTCCGGCAATGCCGGATTCCAGGGCCATCCATCAGTCGTACTTCAGCGTATAGATGATATCCACCGCGCTCTGCGCCCCCGTCTGCCCGCGCAGGGTCAGGCGGCGCGACAGGTCATAAAAGATGTACAGCGTGCCCAGGGTGCCCGACAGGCTGCGCTCGTACGTCACGTACAGGTCGGTGGACAAACGCTTGCCAAAGGTCAGGGCCGCGCCGGTGGCGTCGTCGCCGGTGCCGGGGCCCTTGAAGCCGATTTCGTCCAGGCCCAGGCGGCTGGCCACATTGGCGGTGCCGCCGCCGCCCTTGCGGCCCAGCAGGGCCAGGGCGGCCTGTTGCAGCACGGCGGCTTCGGCGCCGCCCGCAGCGGCGTCGCGGCCCAGAACCACCCACGAGAGTTTTTCGGCGTCGGGCAGGTCCGGGTCGGAGTACAGGCGCACACGCGGGGCCAGGGCCGAGCCGCTGACCTGCACGCCCGCGCGCACGCTGATGTTGGGGCGCAGCGCCAGGATGTCGAGCGAGGGGTTGTTGTACGGGCCATTGAAGCGGATGAGCCCCGTCTCTACGTCCAGCACCTGGCCCCAGGCGCGGTAGCGGCCCTGCTCGGTGCGCACCTCGCCGATCACGCGCGGGGGCGCGCCGGGCACGGCGCTGCTGCGGATGTCCAGCTCGCCCGTCAGGCGCGTGGTGATGCCCTGGCCCTGCAGCGCAAAGTCGCGCCCCAGGTTCAGGGTGATGGCGATGTCGGGCGGCTTGGCCGTGGTGGGCGTGGTGCCGGTGGCGGGCTGCGCGGCGGCCTGCGTGGCCTTGGCCACTGCCTGGGCCTTGGCCTGGGCCTCGCGGTCCTTGGCGGCGGACCGCACCACCACGTCGCTGCCCAGGCTGGGCGCGGTCTCGTCGGGCAGGATGATGGTGGCGCGGTCGGTGGTCAACTGCCCGCGCACGCTGAACTGGCCCTGCTGCAGTTGCGCCTGCACCTTGCCCGACACGCTGACCTGCCGGTCGGCCCGGCCCAGCACCTGCAGGGCCTTGGCCTCGGCCTGAAAACTCATGCCCAGGCCCGACATGCCACTGTTGTTGTTGGCTGCCGCATCGCCCCAGGTCACGCGGCCGGTGCCGGTGAGGCTGCCGCCGTCTTGCGGGGCAGCCGTGCGGTTGCCGCTGTAGCCGGGGATGCGCGCCTTGCTGCCGCTGCCGCCCTTCAAGCGAAACTCGGTGATATCGAGCTGGTTGCCGTTGAGCGCGGCGCGCAGGTGCCCGCCTTGCAGGTCCACCCCGTCGAGCACGGAACGCACGGCCAGCTCGTCGGCACCCAGCGTGCCCGCCCAGCGCGGCGCGGCGCGCGTGCCCGACAGGGTGGCGTTGGCATCGAGCGTGCCGCGCACGCGCCAGCCCGGCGGCGCCAGGGCCGACCACACGCCCACGTCGGGCAGGCGGGCGCGCACGGTGCCGGCCAGCGGCGCGTCGGGCGCCAGCGTGGTCTGGGCCAGGGTGCTGCCCAGGGTCAGGCGGGTGCTGGCCGTGGCGTCCACCTCGCCAGCACGGTCGCTGGCCCACACCAGTTTGGCGCGCAGGGCATCGCCCTCGGCCTCCAGGCTCAGCTCGGCCTGGCGCACACCGGCATTGCTGCCGCTGCCAGGCTCTTCGGTCACGGTGGCCTTGGGGCTGCCCGCGCCGGTGCCCTGGCCGCTGCTCTGCACAGTGGTGATGGCGGCCGTGCTGTCGCCAGCCAGAATGCGCAGGTCGCCCGAGGCGCGGCGCAGGCTGGCGCTGGCGCGCAATGCATTGGTGGTGTCCACGTTCCACTGCCCGTCGAACACGATGTTGCCCGCCAGGCCCAGGCGGGCCAGCAGGGGCTGGGCGGGCTTGCCGGCGGCATCGCTGCCGCCGCCAAAGGCATCCACCCAGGCCATGGGCAGGCCCTGCAGGCTGCCCTGCGTTTGCAGGCGCAGCGGGCTGCCACCGCCGCCGGCGTAGGTGATGGGCTGCCAGCGCAGCGTGGCGGTGCCCGCCACCGGCCCGGTGATGCGCGCTTGGCCGGCCGTTGCCTGCACCGACAGGGTGGCGCTGGTGGCGGCCGGGGCGGTGCCCGATGCCGCAGGCGCTGCGGGGGCCGGCGTGGCCGCACCCATGCGCAGCTTCACGGTCACCGGCTCGGCCAGCTGCACGGCCCAGGGGCCGGGCAGTTGCGTGTCCTGCGCCTGCAGGCGCAGCTCGGTCACCTGGGCCTGCCATTCATTGGCGCCGCCCATGCCGCCCGACAGGCGCGTGCGTACTGTGGCGCGCTGCGTGCCGGTGCGGGCCTCGCCATCCAGCGCCAACGTGGCCTGGGCGAGCGAGCCCGCCAGCTCGGCATTCACCCCGCGCAGCTGGATCGCGGACATGGGGCTCGCAACCCCTGTAGCGCCCTTGCCCGGTGGCAGCGCCACGTCGAGCTGCGGCGCATTCACACGGGCCTGCAGGGTGAAGTTGCTGGCGGCGTCCTTGCCGCCTGCGGGCAGGGCCTTGCCGGCAGCCAGCGCCTCCATCTGGCGCTGGGCGGTCTGCCAGCCCCCGGTCCAGCGCGCATTGATCTGCGCCTGGCCCTTGGCCGTGGCGCCCTTCATGGCATCACCCAGGCCCGGCAGGCTGGCCAGCCAGGCCTGCGTGCGCTCGGCATCGCTCAGTTGCACCTGCAGCTCGCCCGCGCCCTTGGCGGGTGCGATCTGGCCATTGGCGCTGGCCGTGGCGCCCGGCACCGTGGCGCGCAGCTGGCCCTGGGCCGATTGTTCGCCAATGGCCACGCGCAGCTGCGTGGCCTCGACCTTGGCCTGCAGGACGTCGAGCAGCAGGCGGTCCAACTGCACCGTGCCGCCACCCGTCTGCGCCAGGTACTGGCCTCGCGCGGTGAAGACGTTGATGCGCAGCAGCGGGGCGCCTTTCTTGCCCGCAGCCTGCACGGGGGCTTGCGCAGGGGCCGTGCCCGTGGCGCGGATGTCTGCCGTAAAGCGCACGGCCTGGTCGGCCTGGCCCTGGGCCGTGATGCGCCCGCCCAGCGGTGCCGCCGCCAGCGCGGTGTGCAGCGCGTCAGGCCGCAGGTTGCGCAGCTCGGCCTGGCCCTCGGCCGCGCCGGTGGCAGGGGTGAACTGACCCTTCAGCGCAATGGTGCCAGCCGCCTTGCCCGTGCCGATGGTAGCGGTGGCCGCAGGCACATCCCAGCGCGCGCCGTCAAAGCCCGCGCGGGCCTGCAGCGCGGCCAGGGGCAGGTGCCTGGTGTCCCACGGGCCGGGCAGGTCGTTGCGCAGGTCGGCCTCGATGTTCCAGCCCACACCGGCAAGCGATGGGGGCGCAGCGGGCGAGGGGGGGCTGGATGCCGAGGCCGAGGGTGCGGCAGGGGCGCCAAGGGCAGCAGCCGTAGCCGCTACCGGGTCTACCTTCACCGTGCCATGCAGCAGCGTGCGCGGCGCCTGCGGCCACAGGGCCGCCAGGTCCAACGCCTTGAGGGTGGCGGCAGCCTGCTTGAGCGGCTGGGGCTCCCAGGGGAGGATGGTGGCCTGCACATCGGCCTGCATGGGCTCGGCGGGGGCAGTAGGTGCACTTGCCTTGGCGGCAGTCGCGGGCGCGTTCTTGCGCGGTGCAGCGGCGGGTGCCGATGCCGACGAGGCCGCGACCTGGGTCGCCACCGCCACTGGCTGCAGCCGCGCGGCCAGCTCCAGCTGCGCCGCCGCCGTAGCCAGCGTGCCCTGCAGCGTGGCGTGCGCGCCCACCTGCAGCGGGTTGCCGCCGCCCGGGGGCGTGGTCTGCACCGTGCCGTCCACCGTGGCGTCGATGGCCATGGGCGCCTGGGCCTGCAGCTTCACGCGCGCGCTGTAGCGGCCCTGGGCCAGCTCCACGTTGTCGATCTTCAGGTGGTGCTCGGTGCCGTCGTAGCGGTAGTCGCCGGCCAGGTTCTGGGCTTGCACGGCGGGCCGGCCGGCCCGCCCTTCCTGCTGCGGGGGTTGGCCGGCCAGGCTGATCTGCTGCTCGGGCGAGCCCGCCCACTCCAGGCTGTCCACCTTGAAGGGCACGCTCACCTGCACCGGCAGCACCAGCTGCGTGAGCGGTTTCAGGGGCTCATTGCTGCTGGGCGCCGTGGCCTGGGGGGTGATGCGCACGCGCGTGGCATGCACCTCGCCCAGCTCCACCTTGCGGCTGAGCAGCGGGGCCAGTTGCCAGCCGATGCGCGCGCCGTCCACCTCCACCACCATGGCCGGGCTGCTCCAGCGCAGCCAGCCGATGTTGCCGCCCGCGCGCAGCGAGCCGCTCACGTCGCGGCTCTCCAGCTTCTGGTCCGCCGGCAAATACTGCGCGGCGCGTGCCAGCGCCAGGGCCAGCGATGTGTTGCTGCCCGCCCACCACCACGCGCCCCCGCCCACGGCCAGCACCAGCGCCAGCAGGCCCAGCACCAGCCAGGCCAGCAGCCGCAGCCAACTGCGGCGCCGGCGCGGCGGTGGCGGCGGGGCCGACGACCCGGCGCTGAAATCGGGCGAACGGTTGGCTGTGGCAGAGGAGGGCGGGTTGCGTGCGGACATCAATCAATCGGTCAGAGGATCAGGCGGGCGGTAAGGGGTAAGAAAAGAGAACGGTCCGGTCAGAAGCTGAAGCCCAGCCGCAGGTGCAACCGCAGCTCCTTGGCCTGCACGCCATAGGCCAGGTCGGCCTGCAGCGGGCCCACGGGGCTGCGCCAGCGCACGCCGGCACCCACGCCCACGCGCGGGTCCAGGTCGCCCACCTTGTCGGCCACGGCACCGGCATCCACGAACAGGGTGCTCTCCCAGTCCGTCATGCTGCCCTTGTAGACGATGGGGCGCTGCCACTCCAGGCTGCCCACGGCCATGTAGCGCCCGCCGTAGAGCTGGTCGTTGTCGGTGCGCGCACCGATCTTGCGGTAGCCATAGCCGCGCACCGTGGTGTCGCCACCGGTCAAAAACAATTGCGTCACCGGCAACTGCGCGCCCTCGCGCGCA
Source organism: Acidovorax sp. (assembly GCF_034519795.1). GTDB lineage: Bacteria > Pseudomonadota > Gammaproteobacteria > Burkholderiales > Burkholderiaceae_C > Acidovorax. The sequence continues at coordinate 54,247 of NZ_JAXHOB010000030.1, read as the reverse complement.
AACACCGCGCCGCCCTCGGCCCGCACCGCCAGCCGCGCCGCGCGCGATGCGCCGTCGTCGGCTACCACCCGGCCCGCCGGGATGAAGGTCTGCCAGCGCAGCAGTGTGCGCACAAAGGGGTCGCGCTCGGGCGTGAGCGTGGTGCCTACGCCCAGCTCGGCCGCAATGCCGTGGCCGCGCGTGGGGGCGGTGTTGTTGTTGAAGTAGCGGCCCGTCCAGCCGTAGTTGATGCTCAGCGCCGTGCCCGAGGGCGGGGCGTTCAGCCCCTGGCTCTTGGCATAGTCGTACTGCAGAAAGTAATTGCGGTCGATGTTCTTGGTGCTCTTGCTGCGGCCGCCGCGCAGCCGGGCGCTGTTGGTTTCGTAGTCACCCGTGTCCTCGCGCTGCACCTGGCCGCCCGCAAACCAGCGCCAGCCGTTCTCGCCGGGCAGGTCGGTCCACTCGGTGCTGAGCAGCTTGTTCTTGCGGTCGAGCGAGAGCTTGCTCACCGCGCGCCAGCCCAGCAAGGGCATCTGGTTGTGGATGTGGTCGATGGTCAGGCGCGGCCCGCTGTCGGTCGACAGGCCGGCACCAAACACCACCTTCTGCAACTGCGCCTCGCGCACCTGGGCCACCACCGGCACGGCCAGCGGGTCGGTGCCCTCGGTGTCCAGCGTCAAAAACACCGCGTCGTAATACCCGCTGCTGGCCAGGCGCAGTTGCGCGTCCAGCAGCTCCGTCTCGTCGTAAATGGCGCCCGTGGGCAGGCGCGCCAGGCGGCGCGCGCCATCGGGGTCGTAGCGCTGGTTGCCATCCACGCGCAGCGGGCCAAAGCGGTACAGCGGCCCCGTGTCATAGGCCACGCTCAGGTTGGCCTCGTGCTTGTCGGCATCCACCTCGGCACGGCTGTTGGTGATGCGCGCCGTGGGGTAGCGGCGCACCTGCAGCTGGCGCAGGCCATCGTTCTTGGCGCCGTCCCACGCCGACTGGGTGAAGGCCTTGCCCGGCGGCAACCCCCAGCCGTTCTGCACGCGCCGCAGCTGGCGCGCGCGGCCCTCGCCGTCCTGCGCGTTGCTCACCGCTTCGGCAAAGGTGATGTCGGCCTTGGCAATGTGCGTCTGCGGCCCTGGGTCCACCGTGATCACCACCGTGCGCGGTGCCAGTTTCGCGTCGGGCGTCTCGGTCAGCTCCACCGTGATGGTGGGCGCAAAGTAGCCCAGCGTGCCCAGCAGCTCGCGCGCATTGGCATCGGCCGCGCCCAGCAGGCGCTGCAGCTCGCTGGCCTGCAGGTCGGGCAACTGGCGAAAGCGCTGCAGCTCCAGGTGCCGCTCCAGCGTCTCGCGCACCGAGTCCGGCCCGCGCACCTCCACCGCAAACGAGGGGCTGCCGTCCGAGTCCGCCTCGATGGGGCTCGACGCCGCATCGCGCGGCGCCTCCTCACCCCCGCGCCCGGGCAGCAGGCTGCAGCCCTGCAGCAGCAACGACGAGGCGGCACTGAAAAGCAGCAACGCCGACCATCGGGCCGGCGTTGAAAAAAGGGCAGTGTGCGAGAGGGGGCTACGGGACACGGCAAACAGCTTCGGTTGGGATGGACGATGTCATGGTACGGCACGGTGCAGACACGGCAGACACGGCAGACACAGGGGCACCAGGGGTGCGATCGGTGTGCCAGGGGGCCTGCCAGCGATGCCACACTATCGCCGCAAAAAGCGCGTTTCCTTGTAAGACAGATTCCCGCAGCGTATCGGGGTGTGTCTGGCTCGGGTAGGGGCCGCCGTGCGCGGGCCACCAGGGGCAACTGGGTCAGGCCTGTGGGTCGCGGTACATCACGTCCGTGCGCAGCACGTACTTCACCCCACCCGTCACCACCGATCCCTGGTGCCGCAGCCGGTGCGGAAACACCAGCGCCGTGCCCTGCGCGGGCTGCACGCGCTCCCAGCCAAAGTCGGTGCTGCCGCCCTCGAAATCGGCGTTCAGGTACACCATGAAGGTGAGCAGGCTCTCCTGGTCCGTCCCCACGCGCACCGTACCGTCCTGGTGCCAGGTGAACTTCTGGTCCTTCTCGTAGCGGTAGTAGCGAAACCGCTCGTTGAGCCCGCTCAGCAGCAAGCCCTTGAGCTCCGCCGGCAGCAGCGGGCGCGCCCGCTCGAACAGCTTCGTCGCCAGCTCACGCCGCTCGAAGATCACGCGGTCGTTGTTGCGCGCATCCTTGTACAGCAGCTCGCCATCGTCCGTGCGGATCGCTGCCTCTTCGTACCCCAGGCCCTCGCTGTCCGCGATGTACTGGGCGCACTCCTGGGGCGACAGGAAGCCATCGATGGTGAAGACACCCGCACCGAGGGGGTTGGCTTTGAGGGGTTCAGGCTGGCTCGACATGGCGGGCATGGTACCCGCAGCCCTTAGCGAGAGCGATCAATGATTGGCAGGCAGGCAGGCAGGCAGGCAGGCAGGCAGGCAGGCAGGCAGGCAGGCCGCTCGATCAGAACACCACCCACAAGGTCACGGCCACCACCGCGCCCACCAGCAAGGCCGGCGCGGCCACCGACCAGTCCTGCGTGGACGGCACACTGGCCCCGAATGCCGATGCGGCCAGCCAGGCATGCAGCCCGTAGATGAGCCCCGACCCGGCTCCGGGCATGAAGGTGGTGGCCCACCAGAAGCTCAAGGGCGCCAGCGCAACCGGTGCCAGCGCGATGGGCAACGAGCGCAAGTACCCCGCCTGAAACCACACCGACCCCAGGCGCCAGCCCATGGCCGTGCGCACCGGCACCAGGTTGGGCATTGTGGGCCGGGCGCCCAGCAGCGCCGCCACGGTCCAGTGCATGGCCTCGTGCAAGGCCGTGCCTGGCAGCACCGCCAGGCAGTACGACCACATGCCGATGTGTACGCACAGGCGCTGGAAGACGAGGATGCCTGCGAGCACCAGCCAGTCCCTTGCGTTCAGGGCCTGGGCGCGCGCGGTGGCCCAGGCCAGGGGGTGGGCGAGGGCTTCGGTGATCCATTCAGTGCCGTCCATGCGCGGTCAATCATTCCTTGAAGAGGTAGGGGAGGGGTGCACCAGGGGCTGGCTTCTATGGGCCATTGTCACGATGAAATCTGGGAAAGGTGTCGGACGGCATGCCTTGTGGTGCAAGGCTTGGCTGGCTGCGGAAGGTGAAGCCTCAACCCGGATCGAATGCCCTGGCATGGGTGGCTTGCAGCCACGCCTTGTCCAGCGGCCCGTTGAAGCCCACTGCGGCATCGACGCCGCACTGGGGGCCGATGGCCGTTTGGTCCTGGTTTTCACCATCGCACCATTCCCTGATGGCGGCAGGCGCGAACGGCCCAAAGCAGTATTCTTCCGTCAACAGCGGATGTGTTGATGCCACGGTGGCGCCGTCGATCTCACGCTCGATGATCAGTAATAGAGACAAACGAAGGCACCCTCAGTTCGCGGCTGCAGCACGCCTGACTCCGTTGCGGCGCTACCTGAGCAGCTTCACGGCCACCCAGGCCATGCAAGCACCCAGCGCTGCCCAGATGAGGTGGTACACGACAAGGCCGGCGGGCGTGCCCAATGCGGCCCCCAGTGCCTGCGCCATGGCGCCCCGCACCAACGACTGCGTGGGCGGTGGTGCGGCCATGGTGACGGCGCCCCAGGCGCTGAAAAGGAACACGCTGCCCCCGACAGCCAGGAAGAACCACGCCAGCCATCTTGTCTCCCGCATGCTTTCATTCCTTGGAGTGGTGGGCTGCCCATGGGGTGCCATGGGGCATGCCATCGTGAGGCCTTTGCCTTCGGACAAATATCCCTCGGATGGCGATGAATCCCCCGAGCAGAACCAGCAGCACCCATGACAGGGCCGGTCCCCAGCCGCTCTGGATGGCCGCGTATTTGCGGGCTTTTTCTTCGTAGCCGAACCAGGTCTTCTCCGCGTTGGTCAGCTCGTAGCACAGGCCGCCGCCACCCGTCGATGCCGGCCCCATCAGCAGCGACACCTGTTGGCTGCGCAGGTGCTCTGCGTGCTGGTCGTTCAATCGGACATCGTTCTCGTCAAGGCAGTTGGATGTGGACGACCAGCCCAGGGCGCAACTGCACCGGTGCACCACCCCGTCCGCGCTGCGCACCCTGGTTGCATACTGCGACCTCTTGCTTGGCCACGTGTCGTAGCGCGCCAGAAGCCGCCCGTCCACCCGGGTGAGCTGGTCCTTGGGGGGAATCTCCACCAGGCTGGGTTGTACCCCGTAGACGACCAAGAGCATCACCAGCGCAAAGGGAACGCACTGGATGCCGCCCACGAGGGGGGCCACCAACCAACCCATCCAGCCCAGAACTTCCCTGGCTCTTGTCCTTCTTATGACCAACGGTACGTCTTGCTGCACCCCACCCCTCACTTCGACAACAACCGCATCGTCTCCTCCAGCCCCTTGAGCGACAACGGAAACATCCGATTCCCGATCAGCTGCTGCACGATGCTGATGCTCTGGCGGTACTGCCACACGCCCTGGGGCTCGGGGTTGATCCAGGCGAACTTGGGGAAGGCGTGCGTGAGGCGCTGGATCCACTCGGCGCCGGGTTCTTCGTTGTTGTATTCCACGCTGCCGCCGGGCTGCAAAATCTCATAGGGGCTCATGGTGGCGTCGCCCACGAAGATGAGTTTGTAGTCCTTGTTGTACTTGCGAATGATGTCCCAGGTGGGGAACTTCTCGGCAAAGCGGCGGCGGTTGTTCTTCCACATGAAGTCGTACACGCAGTTGTGGAAGTAATAGAACTCCAGGTGCTTGAACTCGGTCTTCACGGCGCTGAAGAGTTCTTCCACGCGCTGGATGTGTTCGTCCATGGTGCCGCCCACGTCCATGAGCAGCAGCACCTTCACGTTGTTGTGGCGCTCGGGCACCATCTTGATGTCGAGGTAGCCGGCGTTGGCCGCGGTGCTGCGAATGGTGTCGGGCAGGTCCAGCTCCAGCTCGTTGCCTTCGCGCGCAAACTTGCGCAGGCGGCGCAGCGCGACCTTGATGTTGCGCGTGCCCAGCTCCTGCTGGTCGTCATAGTCCTTGTAGGCGCGCTGCTCCCACACCTTCACGGCGCTCTTGTTCTTGCCGGCGCCGCCAATGCGCACGCCCTGGGGGTTGTAGCCGCCGTGGCCAAAGGGGCTGGTGCCGCCGGTGCCGATCCACTTGCTGCCGCCCTCGTGGCGCTCTTTTTGCTCTTCGAGGCGCTTTTTCAGCGTCTCCATCAGCTCGTCCCAGCCCATCTTCTCGATGGCGGCCTTTTGCTCGGGCGTCAGCTCGTTCTCCAGGATCTTGCGCAGCCAGTCGGCCGGAATCTCCTTGGTGAAGTCGGCCAGCATCTCCACGCCCTTGAAGTAGGCGCCGAAGGCACGGTCGAACTTGTCGTAGTGCTTCTCGTCCTTGACCAGGGTCAGGCGCGAGAGGTTGTAAAAATCGTCCAGGCTCCACGAGTCGTCGGAGCGGGGGCCCACCACGCCGGCCTCCAGCGCCTCCAGCAGGGTGAGGTATTCCTTGACCGACACGGGCAGCTTGGCCGCGCGCAGGGTGTAGAAAAAATCGATGAGCATGGTGGGGTGCCTCCTCGGTCAGGCAGGGGTCTTCGTCAGGCGGTGTCAGGCCGCGGTTTCGCGGCGCGCGCGCAGGTAGATGAGTTGGGCGCGGGCCTCGGGCCACTCGCCGGCGCGCATGCTGTACATCACCGTGTCGCGGATGGTGCCGTCGCGGCGCATGGCGTGTCCGCGCAGCACGCCGTCCTTGTGCGCGCCCAGGCGTTCGATGGCGCGCTGCGATGCGAAGTTGTAGTTGTCGGTGCGCCAGCCCACCACGTTGCAGCCCAGCGTGTCGAAGGCGTGGCCCATCATCAAGAGCTTGCAGGTGGTGTTGACGTGGCTGCGCTGCACGCTCTGGCGGTACCAGGTGTAGCCGATCTCCACGCGCTTCACGGCGGGCAGTATGTCGTGGTAGCTGGTGCTGCCCAGCACGGTGCCGCTGGCCTCGTCGACCACGGCAAAGGCAAAGCGGTCGCGCGTGGCCAGGGCGGTTTCGATGTAGGCGCGCGTGTCCTGCGGCTCGGGCACCGAGGTCACGCGCAGCGTCCACAGCTGGCCGTCGGCCGCGGCGGCTTGCAGGCCGGCTTCATGGCCCAGGGCCAGGGGCTCCAGGCGCAGGCCCTGGTCGCGCAGGGTGACGGGTTGCACGAACAACGTCGACATGCGGCTTATTCCTTGGGGGGTTGTGCTGCTGCAGCAGCTGCCTGCGTTTGCCGGCGCTGCAGCTGCCAGCGCCGTGCGGCGTGCAGGCCCAGGCCGCCGCCCACGCTCACCAGGGCAATGCCGCCCAGCGTGGTGGCGCCGTAGCCGGGCGCAAAGATGTCCAGGCCCATCCACTGGCCCAGCCAAAAGCCGGCCAGCGCGCCGCCGAGAAAGCCGATGGCGTCGGCTACGCCGTCCATCAGCGAGGGGGTGTTGGCTTGGGTCATGGGTGGGTGAGTGGTTCGTGTGGAGATCTGCGGTACGGCCCGCCGCCGGGTCGCCCCAGGGGGGCGCAGCGTGGGGGGGCAGCAGTTCCTCAGCGGTTCCTCTGGTTCATGAACACGAGCTTTTCGAACAGGCTCACGTCCTGCTCGTTCTTGAGCAGCGCGCCCACCAGCGGGGGCACGGCCACCTTGTTGTCGGCGCTTTGCAGGGCGGAGAGCGGGATGTCTTCGGCCACCAGCAGCTTGAGCCAGTCGAGCAGTTCGCTGGTGGAGGGCTTCTTCTTCAGGCCGGGCAGGTTGCGCACGTCGTAGAAGGTCTTCATCGCCACGCTGAGCAGGTCGGCCTTGAGCGTGGGGAAGTGCACCGCCACGATCTGGCGCATGGTGTCGGCTTCAGGGAACTTGATGAAGTGAAAGAAGCAGCGGCGCAAAAAGGCGTCAGGCAGCTCTTTTTCGTTGTTGGAGGTGATGAACACCAGCGGGCGGTGCTTGGCCTTGATGAGCTCGCGCGTCTCGTAGCAGTAGAACTCCATGCGGTCGATTTCGCGCAGCAGGTCGTTCGGGAATTCGATGTCGGCCTTGTCGATCTCGTCGATCAACAGCGCCACAGGCCGGTCGGCCGTGAAGGCCTGCCACAGCACGCCCTGGATGATGTAGTTGCGGATGTCCTTCACGCGCTGGCTGCTGTCGCCATCGTTGAGCTGGCTGTCGCGCAGGCGGCTCACCGCGTCGTACTCGTACAGGCCCTGCTGCGCCTTGGTGGTGGACTTGATGTGCCATTGCAGCAGCGGCATGCCCAGCGCCTGGGCCACTTCCTCGGCCAGCATGGTCTTGCCGGTGCCCGGCTCGCCCTTGATGAGCAGCGGGCGTTGCAGGGTGATGGCAGCGTTCACGGCCAGCATCAGGTCTTGGGTCGCAACGTAGTTCTGGGAACCTTGGAATTTCATGGCAGGGAAAACACCGGATCGTTGATGAATGGGCTTGACAGGCGCTGGCTATAATTGCCCGGTTAAGCAGAGCCCTCAGGCTGAACTTCCACGAGATTGTGCGCGCAAAATGAACAAGACGTTGACCACGATATTTGCCCTGGCTGTCGCTTCCGTGACCGCCTTCTCCCACGCTCAGGAAGTCAAGGGCGATGTGAAAGCGGGGGAAAAGAAGATCGCCATGTGCATCGGCTGCCATGGCATTGTGGGCTACCAGGCCAGCTTTCCTGAAATCCACAAGGTGCCCATGATCTCGGGCCAAAGCGGTGCCTACATCTCCGCAGCGCTCGACGCCTACCGCAAGGGCGACCGCAAGCACCCCACCATGCGCGGCATTGCCGACTCGCTGACCGACCAGGACATCGCCGACGTGTCGGCCTACTACGCACAGCACGGCAAGGCCGGCGCCGCCGAGCTGCCCGCCAAGCCCAAGCGCGAACCCAGCGTGCAGGTGGCCGAGCTGCTCAAGAAGGGCGCCTGCGTGTCCTGCCACGGCGACAACTTCGCCAAGCCCATCGACCCCTCGTACCCCCATATCGCGGGCCAGCACGCCGACTACTTGTTCGTGGCGCTCAAGTCGTACAAGGCCGAGAAGAACCCCAACCTGGGCCGCAACAACGCCATCATGGCCGGCGTGGCCAAGCAGTTCACCAACAACGAACTGAAGGCACTGGCCGGTTACCTGGGCAGCCTGGAAGGCGACCTGCACACGGTGCGCCAATCGCCCTTCCGTTGATGTGCAGGCCCTTTGCCGGGCCAGCCCTCAAAGCAAGAAGCCCGCAGCTGCGGGCTTTTTTGATGGGCGATTCAGTCTCAGTCTCGGGTGGCTCTGCGTTGCACGGCGGCGATATAGGCATCGCCATCGGGCGGGCGGCCAGAGCGCTGGCTCTCCCACAGCATCTGGCCCAGGCACTCCATGGTGGCGTGGTGGGCGTCGTGCAGCGAATCGAGGCGCTTGGCCAGCAGCTCCACCGCCTGGCGGATGCCACGCGGTTGGTCGATGCTGCACTGCTCGCTGATCGACAGGTGCATCGACAGGTGCAGGAAGGGGTTGGTGCGGTCCGGCGTCTCGTCGTAGTTGCGGGCCACGGCGGCCTCGGCATCGGAGAAATCGGCGTGGTACTCGGGGTGCTCGGCGATCCACAGGCTGGCCAGCGTCTCGATGGCCTCCATGGGGGCGCCGCTCTGGGACTTGGCGTGCACGCCGCAGAGAAAGCGGCGCACGTCGGCTTGGGACGGGTTGAACATATTGGGGCCGCAGCGTAGCACGCACGGCGTGCCGGGGTGGGGCGCGGGGGTATGCGGCCCAGGGCGCCCGGCGCGGTATCGGTGTCCTGGCTGGCGAATTTGCTGCACAGGGCGGGGCGAATCTGTCCTACGCAGTTGCCCCGGGCTCGCACCTACATTGGAGCCGCGGGAGACACAGCTTGTCACCGCACGGTACATCTCAGAACAACTCAAGCCACCACCATCCAAGGAAACTGCCATGAACAACAACGCAATGCGCATCATCGGGGCCCTGCTGCTCGTCGTCGGCCTGGCCGGCTTCTTCACGGGCGGCTTCAGCTTCACCAAGGAAACCACCCAGGCCAAGCTCGGCCCGCTGGAGCTCAAGGTGCAGGAGAAAGAGTCCGTCAACGTGCCTCAGTGGCTGAGCGTGGGCGCCATGGCGCTGGGCGCGGTGGTGCTGGTGCTGGGGTTTCGGCGCGGCGGCCGCTGAACGCGATCACTCCCCAAGCTAAGGGCGAGCCAGGAGCACTGCTGCTCATGGCTTGCCCTTTTGTCTTTTACCTCTCCGGTGGGGCAGCGTTTCTGTCAGCCCCCTGAATGTCAGGTCCGAGGCGCACCCATCATGCGTGATATGGTGCGCGCCGCCTTGAGCAATGCCGGCAGCATCGCCTCCTGCATCACCTCGGCACTCGTGCGGTTGGCCTGGCCGCTGATGTTGAGCGCGGCCACCGTCTGGCCGGTGCGGTTGGTGAGCGGCGCGGCAATCGAGATCAGGCCCTCCTCCAGCTCCTGGTTCACCAGGCACCAGCCCTGCTGGCGCGCCTGGCGGATGCGGGTGAGCAGGGTGGGCACGTCGGTAGCGGTGTGCTCGGTCCAGCGCTGCAGGGGGTGGGCTTCGAGCCTTGCCTGCAGCTCCTCGTCGGGCAGGGCGGCCAGCAGCATACGGCCCATCGATGTCCAGCATGCGGGCAGGCGCGAGCCCACGCCCAGGTTGGTGCGCATGATCTTGTGCGTGGGCACGCGCAGCACGTAGACGATATCGAGGCCGTCGAGCACGGCGGCCGAGGACGACTCGCGCACCTCTTCCACCAGGTCTTCCATCACCGGCTCGGCCAGGTTCCAGATGGGCAGCGACGACAGGTAGGCAAACCCCAGATCCAGGATGCGGGGCGTGAGGCGGAACTGCCGGCCATCGGTCTCCACATAACCGAGCGTTTGCAGCGTGAGCAGGATGCGGCGGGCCCCGGCGCGCGTGAGGCCGGTTTGCGCAGCCACCTCGCTCAGCGTCTGCTGCGGCGCGCTGGCGCTGAACGAGCGAATCACCTCCAGCCCGCGCGCAAAGGATTGCACGTAGCTGTCGCTGGGCTTGGGGTCTTTGGCGGGCGCAGTTTGGGTGTTCATGGACGGTGTGACTATAATTCTTTTAGCGAACATTTGTTCTTTAGGCGAACAAAATCAAGAAGAAGTTGCAGGTGCGAGACAAACCCGCCGCAGCTTCCCTCCATTCTCAGGAAAGCAGATCGATGATCAACAAGATTGCAGAGTCGGTGGCCCAGACGCTGGCCGGCGTGAAGGACGGCGCCACGGTGCTGATCGGTGGCTTCGGCACGGCCGGCATCCCCGGCGAGCTGATCGACGGGCTCATCGCCCAGGGCGCGCGCGACCTCACCGTGGTCAACAACAACGCGGGCAATGCCGACCACGGGCTGGCCGCGCTGCTCAAGGCCGGCCAGGTACGCAAGATCATCTGCAGCTTTCCACGCCAGGTGGACAGCTATGTGTTCGATGAGCTGTACCGCAGCGGCAAGCTCGAACTCGAACTGGTGCCCCAGGGCAACCTGGCCGAGCGCCTGCGCGCCGCCGGGGCCGGTATCGGCGCCTTCTTCTGCCCCACGGCCCATGGCACCGAGCTGGCCGCAGGCAAGGAGACGCGCGAGATCAACGGCAAGCACTACGTGCTGGAGTACCCCATCCACGGCGACGTGGCGCTGATCAAGGCCGAAAAGGGTGACCGCTGGGGCAACCTCACCTACCGCATGTCTGCACGCAACTTTGGCCCGGTGATGGCCACGGCCGCCAAGACCACCATCGCCACGGTGCATGAAGTCGTCGAACTTGGCGCGCTGGACCCGGAGGCCATCGTCACACCGGGCATCCACGTCACGCACGTGGTGCGCATCGACCGGGTTGCCACGCAAGCCGGCGGCATCAAAAAATGAGAAGCCCCCCTGAGTCGCTTCGCGCCATCCCCCCAGGGGGACGCCCCCAGCGCGGCGGGGCGGCCCTTGCGCGGGGGCGCTGGCATGGAGCGCGCCAGTTTCAACGTGCGGCAGGTGCCGCACACGCCTCGGACAACTGCAACGACAACCGCGGATGAAGTGCCCAATATGACCACCACCAGCTACCAAAAACGAAGCAAGGACGACCTGGCCCGCCGCGTGGCGCAGGACATCCACGACGGCGCCTACGTGAACCTGGGCATCGGCCAGCCGACCCTGGTCGCCAACCACATCCCCGCGGGCCGCGAGGTCATCCTGCAAAGCGAGAACGGCATCCTGGGCATGGGCCCGGCGCCGGCTGCGGGCAGCGAGGACTATGACCTCATCAACGCCGGCAAGCAGCCCGTGACCTTGCTGCCCGGCGGCGCGTATTTTCACCATGCCGACAGCTTTGCCATGATGCGCGGCGGGCACCTCGATATCTGCGTGCTGGGGGCCTTCCAGGTCTCGGCCACGGGCGACCTGGCCAACTGGAGCACGGGCGAGCCCGGCGCCATCCCCGCCGTGGGTGGCGCCATGGACCTGGCCATCGGCGCCAAACAGACCTGGGTGATGATGGACCTGCTGACCAAGCAGGGCGCCAGCAAGGTGGTGGCGCAGTGCAGCTACCCGCTCACCGGTGTCGCCTGCGTCAAGCGCATCTACACCGATCTGTGCACACTGGCCTGCACGCCAGCGGGCCTGCAGGTCATCGACACGGTGGACGGGCTCTCGCACGCCGAGCTCGAACGCCTGGTGGGCTTGCCACTGCTCGCAGCTGCCTGACCCCTTTCGTCCATCACCGCTTTCATCACAACCATCTCAGGAGACAAGACCATGAGCCAGCAAGCCTTCATCTGCGACGCGATTCGCACCCCCTTCGGCCGCTACGGCGGCGCGCTGTCCAGCGTGCGCACCGATGACCTGGGTGCCATCCCCCTCAAGGCGCTGATGGCGCGCAACCCCGGCGTGGACTGGGCGGCGGTGACCGACGTGCTGTACGGCTGCGCCAACCAGGCCGGCGAAGACAACCGCAACGTGGCGCACATGTCCAGCCTGCTGGCGGGCCTGCCCATCGAGGTGCCCGGCGCCACCATCAACCGCCTGTGCGGTTCGGGGCTGGACGCCGTGGGCTCGGCCGCGCGCGCCATCAAGGCCGGCGAGGCGGGCCTGATGATCGCCGGCGGCGTGGAGAGCATGAGCCGCGCCCCCTTCGTGATGCCCAAGGCCGAGACGGCCTTCAGCCGCAACAACGCGGTGTACGACACCACCATCGGCTGGCGCTTCATCAACAAGCTGATGAAGGAAAAGTACGGCGTGGACTCCATGCCCGAGACGGCCGAGAACGTGGCCACCGAGTTCGGCATCGAGCGCGAGGCGCAGGACCGCATGGCCCTGGCCAGCCAGCTCAACGCCGTGGCCGCGCAAAAGGCCGGCCACCTGGCGCGCGAGATCACGCCCGTGACCATCCCCCAGAAAAAGGGCGATGCCATCGTGGTCGACACCGACGAGCACCCGCGCGAAACCAGCCTGGAAGCGCTGGCCAAGCTCAAGGGCGTGGTGCGGCCTGACGGCACGGTGACCGCCGGCAACGCCAGCGGCGTGAACGACGGCGCCTGCGCCCTGCTGCTGGCCGATGAGGCCAGCGCCGGCAAGTATGGCCTCAAGCCCCGCGCCCGCGTGGTGGGCATGGCCACGGCCGGCGTGGCGCCGCGCATCATGGGCTTTGGCCCCACGCCCGCCACCCTGAAGGTGCTGGCGCAGACCGGCCTGACCATCGACCACATGGACGTGATCGAGCTCAACGAAGCCTTTGCCGCACAGGGCCTGGCCGTGCTGCGCGCCCTGGGTTTGAAGGACGACGATGCGCGTGTGAACGCCTGGGGCGGCGCCATTGCCCTGGGCCATCCGCTGGGTGCCAGCGGTGCGCGCCTGGTCACCACCGCCGTCAACCGCCTGCACGAGCACGCCGGCCAGTACGCGCTGTGCACCATGTGCATCGGCGTGGGCCAGGGTATTGCCATCATCCTCGAACGCGTCTGACCCCGGGAGCCCAGGCCGTGCCCACGCCCACCTCCTTGTTGCAGACCCCCGCCGGGGCGTTTCGCGTCGCCATCGACGGCCCCGAGGGCGCGCCCGTGCTGGTGCTCTCCAACTCCCTGGGCACCACCCTGGAGATGTGGGACGCGCAGGCCGCGCGCCTTGCCACCAGCCACCGCGTGGTGCGCTACGACACGCGCGGCCACGGCGGCAGCGTGGTGCTGCCCGGCCCCTACCGCTTCGAGCAACTGGGCGGCGACGTGCTGGCCCTGCTCGACGCCCTGCAGGTCGAGCGCGCCAGCTTCTGCGGCATCTCCATGGGCGGCTTCACCGGGCTGTGGCTGGGCGTGCATGCCGGCCACCGGCTGAACCACTTGGTGGTGGCCAACAGCGCCGCCAAGATCGGCACCGAAGAGGGCTGGCGCACGCGCGCCGCCCTGGTGCGCGAGAAGGGGGCTGCTGCCATGGCCGAGCTGGCCGCATCGTCGCCCGGCCGCTGGTTCACCGATGCCTTCGTGGCAGCGCAGCCCGCGCTGGTGCGCCAGGCGCAGGGCTGGATCGCCGGCATCGCCCCCGAGGGCTATGCCGCCTGCTGCGAGGCCCTGGCCCAGGCTGACCTGCGCAGCAGCATCGCCCGCATCGCCGTGCCCACCCTGCTGATCGCCGGCGCGGCCGACCCCGTGACCACGGTGGCCGACGCCCAGGCCATGCAGGCCGCGATCCCCGGCGCGCAGCTGGTGCAACTGCCGACATCGCACCTGTCCAACCTGGAAGCCCCGGCCGAATTCGACGCCGCGCTGGCCGCCTTCGTGGCCTGAGCACCGGAACACGCCGCCCCCGCCACTGCGCCGGTTGGCGCGTGTGGCGCCCGCTGGCTGGGCGCAACCCTGGCCACCCCTTGAATCTGTGAAGGAAGCATCCCCATGACCCACCCCAGCACCCAGCGCGAGCGCGTCCTCATCACCGGCGGTGGTGCCGGCATCGGCGCGGCCACGGCCGAGCGCTGTCGGGCCGATGGCTACGAGCCCGTGGTCATCGACCGCGTGGTCGACCATGTGCCCGGCGGTATCCAGGCCGACCTGTCCAACACGGCCGACACGGCGCGCGCGCTGCAGCAGGCGCTGGCCGGCGGTCCCATCACGCGGCTGGTGAACAACGTGGGCGTGGTGGTGCCGGCCGATGCCGAGCACCAGACGCTGGACGAGTTCGACCTGGCCGTGGCGCTGAACCTGCGCTGCAGCCTGCAGTGCATGCAGGCCTTGCTGCCCGGCATGAAGGAGGCGGGCTTCGGGCGCATCGTCAACATGTCCTCGCGCGCCGCGCTGGGCAAAGAATTGCGCACCGCGTACTCGGCCACCAAGGCCGGCCTGATCGGCATGACGCGCGTGTGGGCGCTGGAGCTGGGCCGCCACGGCGTCACGGCCAACGCCATCGGCCCCGGCCCTATCCGCACTGAACTGTTCGACCGCGCCAACCCACCCGACGCGCCGCGCACGCGCGCCATCATCGAATCCGTGCCCGTCAAGCGCGTGGGCACGCCGGACGACGTGGCGCACGCCGTGTCCTACCTGCTCGATGCGCGCAGCGGCTTTGTCACGGGCCAGGTGCTCTATGTCTGCGGCGGCATGACCGTGGGCGTCGCGGGCGTCTGACGCCACCGCATTTTTCCCCCCGAGGCCCTGCAGTGCCAGCGGCCTCGCCTTTCTCGCTTCCCCGTTTCTAACCGTGTTCAGGAGATGACATGAACCCCATCCGCTTTCCCTCCACCCGCCGCACCCTGCTGGCTGCATTGGCCACCGCCGCAGTCGGCGCTGCGATCCCTGCCGGCGCCCTGGCGCAAGCCGCCTACCCCAGCAAGCCTGTGACCATCGTCGTGCCGTTCGCGGCGGGCGGCACCACCGACATTCTGGCGCGCATCATCGGTCAGGCCCTGACCAGCGAGCTGGGCCAGCCGGTCGTCGTGGACAACCGCGCAGGCGCGGGCGGCAACATCGGCGGCGCGCTGGCGGCCAAGGCGCCGGCCGACGGCTACACCCTGTTCATGGGCACGGTGGGCACGCACGCCATCAACGCCAGCCTGTACAAGAAGATGCCCTTCGACCCGGTCAAGGACTTCGCGCCCCTCACGCGCGTGGCCAATGTGCCCAACCTGCTGGTGGCCAACCCGGCCCAGCCCTACAAGAGCGTGAAGGAACTGATTGCCTACGCCAAGGCCAACCCCGGCAAGCTCAACTTCGGCTCGTCGGGCAACGGCAGCTCCATCCACCTGTCGGGCGAGCTGTTCAAGTCGCTGGCCAAGGTGGACATGGTGCACGTGCCCTACAAGGGCAGCGCCCCCGCCGTGACCGACCTGCTGGGCAACCAGATCGGCATCATGTTCGACAACATGCCCTCGGCCATCCAGCACGTGCGCTCGGGCAAGCTCGTGCCCATCGCCGTGACCACCGCCAAGCGTTCGCCCGAGCTGCCCAACGTGCCCACCATCGCCGAAGCCGGCGTGCCCGGCTACGAGGCCACCTCGTGGTTCGGCATGTTCGCCCCCGCCGGCACGCCCGCACCAGTGCTGGCCAAGCTCAACACCGCCCTGGTCAAGGTGCTCAACCAGGCCGAGGTCAAGAAGAGGATCAACGACCAAGGCGCCGAGACGGTCAGCGAAACGCCCGAGCAGTTTGCCGCCTTCATCAAGACGGAAAGCGTGAAGTGGGGCAAGGTCGTGCAGGAGTCGGGCGCCAGCCTCGACTGATCGACAAAAAGCCCTCGCTGGCAGGCGCCGGCCAGCGGGGCTTTGCACACGCCGCGTGCTCAGCCTTTCAGCGCACGCGTACACCCGCCCGGTCTGCCCGCCTTCCACGCTGCGCTGGTAGGCCAGGGCGGCACGCGCGGCGGGCACGGTCTCGAAGCCCGGGAAGAACGGCCCGTAGCTGCCCACCGATTCGGTCAGGATGGTGGGGCTCACGGCGTTGATGCGCAGCCCGCGCGGCAGCTCGATGGCGGCAGCCGCCACGAAGCCGTCGATTGCCGCGTTCACCGCCGTGGCATTGGCGCCGTTGCGGATGGGCTCGATGCCCACGATGCCGCTGGTCAGCGTGATCGAGCCGCCGTCGTTCAGGTAATGCTGGCCCAGCAGCGCCAGCTGCACCTGGCCCAGCAGCTTGTCCTGCAGGCCCAGGTTGAACTGCTCGGGCGTCATCTCGGTCAGCGGGCCGAAGTGCAGGTTGCCGGCGGTGCTGACGATGGCATCGACCTTGCCGACCGCCTTGAACAAGGCCGCCACCGACCCTGGCTGCGAGAAATCGGCACGGTGCGTGCCGCTGGTGCGGCCCACGGTGATGACCTCGTGGCGTGTCGCCAGATTGGCCAGAACGGCCTGGCCGATGGTGCCGCTGGCGCCGATGAGAAGAATCTTGCTGGTGGACATGGCTTGTTCCTTTTTCGGGGTGCGCCCGAATGCGTTGAAGAAGCCTGGATTGTTTTGTGAATCAATCGACGCATAAAGTACAGTGAAGTTCTTCTTGAACTAACCTAGGGTTTGCAATCACCATGGACAAGCTGCGCAACATGGAAGTCATGGTGGCCGTGGTCGAGGCCGGCAGCTTTGCCGCCGCCGCGCGCCAGCAGGACATTTCGGCGGTGATGGTGGGCAAGCACATCCGCCAGCTGGAGGAGCACCTGGGGGCGCGCCTGTTCCAGCGCAACACGCGTCAGAACAGCCTGACCGAGGTGGGCGCCGCCTTTTACGAGGACTGCCGCCGCGTGCTCGAACAGGTGCGCTGGGCCGAGTCGGCGGTGGAGCGCAACCGCGCCGTGCCCCAGGGCCTGCTGCGCGTGAGCGCGCCCTTCACGCTGGGCAACCAGGTGATTGCGCCGCTGGTGGCCGACTTTCTGCTCGCCCACCCGCAGGTGCGCGTGGAGCTGCAACTGACCGACAGCGTGGTGGACATGGCGGGCGAGGGCTTCGACGCGGCCGTGCGCATCGGCGCCATTGCTGACGAAGGCCTGGTGGCCCGGCCGCTCCAACCCTACCGCATGGTGATTGCCGCCACGCCCGGCTACCTGGCGCGCCACGGCCGCCCCGAGCGCGTGGCCGACCTGGCGCAGCACCAGTGCCTGAGCCACTCGGTCTGGCAGCGGCGCGTGGAATGGACGCTGTACGACGATGGCGGCAAGGCCTTCCAGTGGCCCGAGCTGGCGCGCTTCACCTGCAACCAGGGCGACGGCCTGCGCCAGGCGGCCCTGCGCGGCCTGGGCCTCATCATGCAGCCCGAGGTGCTGCTGGCCGAGGAAATCCGCGAGGGCCGGCTGGTGCCGGTGCTCACCCGCTGCGTGCCGGCAGCACGCCCGGTGCACCTCGTCTACGCGCCGGACCGGCGGCAGTTGCCCAAGCTGGCGCGCTTCGTTGAGTTTGTGGTGCGGGCGATGGGGTAACTCTACAGATTGCGCACCTTGCACGCCGCCGAAATCATGCGCCGCGACCACTCGCTGGACATGTCCTTGAACAGCACCGGCGCCTCGCCTTCCTTGTACTCCTCGCGCCCGACGCTGGGGCCGGCCCACTCGGGCTGTGCATAGTACGAGAGCCAGAGGTACCAGGCCTTGCGCGAGGGGCAGTCGACCACGACCTTGGCGTAGTACGAGCGGTATTTCTGGCCCCGGAACGAGGTGCGCTGCTGGTCGCGCGATACGCGCAGGTCGAGCACCACGCGCTGGTCCACCCCGATGGGCTCGGGCAGGATCTCGATCAGGTTCTTGCCGGCGTCGGCGCGATCACCGCTCAGCGTGAACCAGCCGTCCGAGGAGACGGGCCGCTGCTGCGGTTGCGCTGGTGGTTGCTGGCCCCCAGCCAGGGCTGCGATACATAGAACAACGGCGCAGAGCATGGGAGGCTTTGGGGGTGTCCAGGGACGGGGGGGACAATCGGAAAATCATTATCACTGAGGCCGATGCATCGTTTCTATTTGTTACAACGACGCGCATGCCGGGCCGTGGCATGCCCACCCGTTCAGGTGATGCGCCAATCTGATGTTTCTGCCAGCACCCAGTCCCTGAAGGCCGCCAGGCGCGGCTGCCCGCCCGCCGCCGGGGGGTAGGCCAGCCAGTAGCTGTAGTCATTGGGCAGGTCCAGGGCAAAGGGCTTGACCAGCCGCCCCGCCGTGATGTCGGCCGAGGCCAGGAACATGCGGCCCAGCGCCACGCCATGGCCCTCGGCGGCGGCCTGCAGCACCAGGGCCGAATCGCTGAACCCAGGGCCCGCGCGCACGATGGCCTCGGCCTCGCTGCGGCTGGCGCCGGCCAGGGCCAGCCAGCGCGGCCACAGGTCGCCCGGCTGGTCGTGCAGCAGCGTATGCGCCTGCAGATCGCCCACGGTGGCCAGCGGAGCCTGCGCCAGCAGGGCCGGGCTGCATACGGGCGACAGGCGCTCGCGCGAGATGAGGTCGGCCTGCAGCCCGGGCCAGCGCCCCAGCCCGAGGCGGATGGCCAGGTCGAAGCCATCGCGCGCAAAGTCGTGCACCGCCACCTCGCTGGTGATGTGCAGGTCGATGCCCGGGTGCAATGCCCGAAAGCCTGTCAGCCGCGGCACCAGCCAGCGGGCCACGAACGAGGGCAGGGCGTGATGCGCACCGGGCCGACCAGGCTGTTCCCGCGCCCAGGCCCGGCTTATTCGCGGGCATTGCCTCTCCTTCTCACTCAGGCCCCGAGTTAGCATTACTCGACAAAACGCGGTCATGTCGCAACTTTAGACGATTTGCCCAAAACTAAGGAGGAGTGGATGGAAACAAGCATTTTCACGCCGGACATCGAGCGCCTCAGCAAATTGAAGATCCAGGAGGCGACGGAAGTATTCGGACGTCTTCTTTGGTGCGAGGCGGCGCGTCTAGCAGGCTGAAGAAATACCTCCCACCCAGCCAGCCCAGCAGCCCAACCCGGTAAGCTCACCAATCCCTCCCACATTGCCAGATCCCATGCGCGGCGCCGACACCTTCACCGAGAGCCTGTTCTCTGTCCGCAAGCTCGACGACTTCGTGCCAGCCTCGCACCCTCTGCGCCCCGTTCGCAAGATGGTCAACACCGCCTTGGCCAAGATGGATGCCCTGTTCTCGCGCATGTACGAAGCAGACATCAAGGGCGGGCGCCCCAGCATCGCCCCCGAGAAGCTGCTGCGCGCCATGCTGCTGCAGGTGCTGTACAGCGTGCGCTCGGAGCGCCAGTTGATGGAGCAGGTGCAGTACAACCTCTTGTTTCGCTGGTTCATCGGCCTGTCCATGGACGATGAGGTCTGGGTGCCCAGCGTGTTCACCAAGAACCGCGAGCGGCTGATCGAACACGACGCCGTGATTGAGTTCTTCAACGAAGTGCTCAAGATCGCCGACAAGAAGCACTGGCTCTCGGGCGAGCACTTCAGCGTGGACGGCACGCTCATCCAGGCCTGGGCGGGCCACAAGAGCTTTGTGCGCAAGGACGACGATGACGCGGGCGGCGGTGGAGATGGTGACCCTGGTGCAGATGCCAATGGCAATGGCGGCAACTTCAAGGGCCAGCGGCGCAGCAACGACACCCATGAATCCACAACGGACGCCGATGCCCGGCTGTACCGCAAAGGCAAAACCGCCAGCGAGCTGCGCTACATGGGCCACACCCTGAACGACAACCGCCACGGCCTGGTGGCCAATGCAGTGGTCACGCTGGCCGATGGCTACGCAGAGCGCGAAGCGGCCAAGGCCATGGTCAACGACGCCCGACAGGCGCAGGCCGATCCCACGCGAACCATCACGCTGGGAGCGGACAAAGGCTATGACGCACGCGAATTCATTGAGGCCTGCCAGGCCATGAACGTCATTCCCCATGTGGCGCAAAACAAGTCAGGCAGAAACTCGGCTGTGCCCGATGCGATTGCGCAAAGCGAAGGCTACGCGGTATCGCAGCAAAAGAGAAAGCTCATCGAGCAAGGCTTTGGCTGGGCCAAGACCGTGGGCGGCATGAGGCAGGTGATGGTGCGAGGCCTTGAGCGCGTGGACCAGATGTTCGTGCTGACGATGGCGGGATACAACCTGGTGCGCATGCGCACTTTGGAGCAATTGGGACAGGTGCGCCTGCAGGGGGCGCATTGAGGGCAAACGAAGGCCAAAGCGGTCTCTGAAGTGCAATAAAACGCTCAATTGGGCACGCTAATCCCGGGATGTGAAAAAGGCGAACCAACCTGCGGCCGTGGGGCAGGACGGGCTTGGAATCTGGGGAGTATTTCTTCAGCCTGTTAAGAGGTGGCCCCACCCAGGCCGCCCCGCTTGACCGCCTTGCCTTTGCGCAGGAACTAGTTAACGATGCGGACGACTTCAACCGCCGTCTCGGGCTGGAACTTCTCAAAACCTTCTTGACCGATAAATCGAGAACGCGCGTCATCGGTGTTGAATACCAAGGGCTTGCTCCCGAGATCGGTTTTTGGGAGCCGAAGTTGTGGAGTGACCTTTTTGATCCAAGAAATGTGGCTTTACGCGGGTTGCTTGCCTCCTCCAAGCAAAAAGATCTGGAGTGGCAAGCCGCACTTTCTGAGGCCATCATCGAAGGTGCTGATGACCTCCTTCGATCCAAGGAGGCTTCAGACTGGGCAATCTCCATCCTGCGTGAACAGCTGAATTTTCCCGGTGGCAACCGCCAGGCGCTGACCAAAATGCTTATCCACCGAGTCAAACACCCTTACAACGGGACTCCGCCGAATGTCACCGAGGCGTTGAGCACGATCCTGGATGTGACCGGGACAGGTTCGTTCTCAACCCGCTTTGATCGATTTGTCACCTACGACATCCATGAGGAGAACTTCAGCATCAGTTCGTCAGGCAAGTACATTGAGTCGGATGTGCCCACCAAGCGCGTGGAGGCACTCGGCAGGGAGTTCGTCGGCTCACCGGCAATTAGGCGCGAGAGCCTGGAGACGGTCATGCGGTCTCCAGGTCGACGCGCCAGTTCATTTGGGCGATTTGTTGCGTCTATGTCCTCTGAGGTAGTCAACCTCGACGATGAAATCTTCACTTGCGCGGAAGCGCTGAAAGAGGACGTCGGCAACTTCTTCCTGAGTGGTTACCTGGAGAAAATCAAGAATTCTGACCGTGCGCGATGGGAAGATCGCGCATTGCGGTTGCTCGCAGATGAGAAACCGGGCAAATGGAAAATCCGCGCCGTCGTATTCAGTGGTATGTCTCCGAAAGTCACTGAGCGGTTGCTGGACCTATTTGCTGCTGGCTCAGTCCATGCATCCTATTTCCAGAGCGTCGGCTGGAATTTCGGTGAAACCGACCTTACCTCTGATCAGGTCCAATCGATCTGCTCTCGCCTTGAGAAGAGTGGCGAGCCCGAAGCAGCGCGGGTGGCTGTGGAAATTGCCTCTTCACGCTTTGCAAGCAAACAAATCGACTGCTCATCTGAACTTCTGTGGTCACTGCTGATGAATCCCAAGGTCTTTGAGCGGCACGACGACCAGATGACTTCCTACTACTGGAAGACCTTGGCTACAGCGTTTAGGACGCGCCATCCCGAGCGCGATCTTGAGTTGTTGGCGGGGATTTTGACCGCTCACTGCGACTCGTACAGCATTGACTCCTACAGTGGCGTTTTCGAGACGGTCGCCGAGATCAGCAAGGCGCATCCCAAGGATAGTTGGCCGCTGGTCGGTTATGCGCTCGACACCAGTGTGGCAAGTTGGACGATCGCAAATTGGCTAGGCGAAAACTATCGTACAGAAGATTCGCCTGAAGGCGCGGCCCGTGAACTTCTTCCGATTGATGCCTTTGATCCTGAACAGATTCTCCGTTGGGTTTCCGAGAAACCTTCGCGCTCCGAACTGATCATGCAGGCGATTCCCAAGTCCCTGGAGCCAGGCGCGGGCGGCGAACTGGCACGGGCTTTATCGATTTCATTGGCGCGCGGAGCAAGGAAGCGCGCGGCCTTATGGGACACTTTGAGAGTGGCACACGCTGGGGCCCGGATTCGGCCTACTACGCCAAGCAACGCGACAAGGCTCGTATCTGGATCCAGGCGGCCTCACCTGCTGTGCGTGAATGGATCGGTGAGTGGATCGACTACCTTTCGAATCGCATTGAACGTGCTCGCATCACCGAGGAGCGAGAGTTTTGAAGCAGTCGATACTACGGTCTCAAGTTTAGGAGGCGTCTAGCATGTCTGATTCTGGCCGACAGCGAAGGTCTAGCCCACCGCCTCAACCATGAATCCGTACAACGATGCTTGCCCAACCCCTTGCGGAGGTCGCTGTCCACGGTGTCGAACCGGATGGCCAGGAGCACCGAAATACGCATGCAGCCACTGAATCAAACCCGCCACGCCGGCAGCTCCCAATTGCGCCACAGCGCCAGCCCGCGCAGCCCGGCCGTGGCCACCACGCAGGCCAGCAGCGGCGCCCAGCCCGGCGCATCCATCTGGCGCAGGGCCACGTCGATCCAGCCGCCAGCAAACGCGCACAGGGCGTAGGGCCGGTGGTCGCTGAAGGCCTGGGGCACCTCGTTGCACAGCACGTCGCGCAGCACGCCGCCGAATACGCCGGTGGTCACGCCCATCATCACGGCGATGATGGGCGGCATGCCGATGGCGGTGGCGATGTCCACGCCCACGGCGGCGAACAGGCCCAGGCCGATGGCGTCGGGCAGCAGCATGGCGCGCTCGGTGGGTTGGAAATGGCGCTGGCGCATGAACAGCATGGCGCACACGCACAGCGCCAGCAGGCCCCAGATGAAGCCGGTGTGGCGTATCCAGAAGAAGGGCCGCTGGTCCAGCAGCAGGTCGCGCAGCGTGCCGCCGCCGAAGGCCGCGACAAAGGCCACCACGCACACGCCCACCACGTCCATGCGCTTGCGCGCCGCCGCGATGATGCCCGACAGCGCGAAGGCGATGGTCGCCGCCACTTCAATGAAAAAGCGCAGCGTGTGAATCCAGGGGGCGTCGAGCAGGTCCATGGGCGCGATTGTGCCGCGCACGGCCTGTTCCGGGGGCTACGCCAGTGCGTGCACCAGCAGGCCCAGCGCGCAGCCGACCCAGCCTGCAAGGCCGATGCGCCGCGCCCAGCGCAGGCTGGCCTGTGGCCACTGGTTCATGGCCAGCACCAGGCCCCAGCCCAGCACCATCCACGAGGCGAGCGTGATGCCGATGCCTGCGGCCAGACCGGCGGCCACGGTGGCGGCGGTGGTCTGCAGCGCCAGCGTGAGCAGCGCCAGGCCCCAGGCCTTGCGCTGGGCTGACGAGCTGGCAAGGGCATCGCCCCATGCACGCGTGGAGTTGGCGCGGGCCCAGTGCACCAGGGCCAGCAGGCAGGCGGCGGCCGCGCAGGCCAGGGCCAGGGTATCACTCATGCCACAGGCTCCGCGCGCTGCACAGGCGCTGCGCCGCGCATGGAGGCTGCGCGGTGCTTCCATTGGCGGTGCAGCACCGCAAGCCCCATGGCCAGGCACAGGGCTGCGGCGCCAGCCCACACCGCCGTGGCCCATTGCGCGGTGCCAGAGCGCCAGGCCAGCCCCGCCAGAGCCGCTGCGGCCAGCGCTGCCAGCAGCGCGGCGGCGCGCGGCCACCAGGCCTGCAGCGTGGCGGCCGGCAGCACCAGGAAGAAGGCGATCAGCAGGCCCAGCATGCCGGCCGAGCGCGCGGGCTCGGCCGCCACGACGTGGGCGACGCGAAACGACTCGATGGCCAGCAGGCCCGCAAGCCAGAACGAGAGGGTCTGCGTGGAAGGCATCGAGGGCCAGCGCCAGCGGGTGGTGTGGTGGTGGTGGTGGGTGCCTCTGCCATTGCTGTCACGGCGGCGATTCGCCTGCACCCGCGCCGGGCCAATGAAGGCGGCCAGGCCCGCCAGCACAACACCCAGCGCCACCAGGCTGGCCAGCATGGGCCATTGCAGCGGCGTACCGAGCACCAGGCCCGCTGCGCCGGCCAGCACCAGCAGCCCGCCGGCGCTGCCCAGCGAAACGCGCCACAGCGCCAGGTGGCGCAGTGCACAGGCGGCCAGCAGCGATGTGATGAGCCAGGTGCCGATCAGCGTCCACACCGCCCACACCGGCCGCTGCGCCAGCGGCGGCAGGCCGGCGGGCGGCCACAGGTGCACGAGCACGGCCACCAGCACGGCGGCGGGCACGGTGGCGTGCAGCGCGAGGAAGCAGCGCACCACGAAGGACGCGTTGGGGGCGGCCGGCTTCGTCATGCCTGCAGCCCGCCCTGCACGCCGGCCTGTTGCTGTGCTTCACGCCGCCGCTGCTGGCGCGAGTCGAGCCAGATCAGCGTGCCCGATATCGACAAAAACGCCGGCGTCATGCCCAAAATGAAATACAGCCACTTCAATGCCAGCCCGCCGAAGTCGCCAAAGTGCAGCGGCTCCATGAGCCCGTTGACCAGCGACCAGAAGCCGGCCGTGCGCGGGTCCAGCACCTTCTTCGGCGCGCCTGTGCCGGCGTTCATGTCCACCCGCGCCGTGCTGGCCAGGTGGCCATACAGGGTGCCGGTGAAGCTGGCCTCTGCGGCCGTGGTGCCCCAGCGGCGCAGCGACACATAGCGTGCCTGAAGCCCCGGCACGGCCTGTTGCGCGCTGAGGTACAGGGTGTCGAGCGACTGCATGGCGGCCGGCTCGGCCTGCGGTGGCTTGCGTGCGGCGGTGATTGTGGGCGCGCCGCTGGCCATCACGTACTTGGTCCCCTGCTCGAACAACGGCGCCAGGCCCAGCCAGGCACCGGTGGCCGCGATCAGGATGTGAAAGCCCAGCCCCCAGATGCCGGCGGACTTGTGCAGGTCCGACATCACCACGCGAAAGCTGCGGCCCCAGCGCTGGGTGAACAGCTCGGCCAATATCTTGCGGTGGATGACGATGCCGGTGGCGATCAGCACCAGCATGGCCGCGCCGAGAAAGCCCACGATCCAGCGCGGCCCGAAAAACAAGAACACATGCAGCATGCGCAGGTACTGGCCGAGTTGGCTGTCCACCGGGCCCACCACGGCGCCCGTGTCCGAGCGCAGGGCCACCTTGGTGCGCTGGCTGGCGGACGCGCCGCGCTCGCGCACGTGGGCGAAGTAGCTGGGGTTGGTGGCGTCGGGCAGGGCAATGGTCTCCACCGTGGCGCCCGGGTAGCGTGCCTGCAACTGCGCCAGCACGGTGGCCAGCGGTGCGGGCGGCTCGGTGCGCGGCAGCCCGGCCAGCGAGGGGTTGGCCCACAGGTCGATCTCGTTCTTGAACACCACCACCGCGCCCGAGAAACAGACGATGAACATCAACAGGCCCGTGACGATGCCCGCCCAGGAGTGCAGG
Organism: Acidovorax sp.; assembly: GCF_034519795.1. Lineage (GTDB taxonomy): Bacteria > Pseudomonadota > Gammaproteobacteria > Burkholderiales > Burkholderiaceae_C > Acidovorax. The sequence continues at coordinate 29,002 of NZ_JAXHOB010000030.1, read as the reverse complement.
ACGAACAGGCGGTTGAGCGTGCGCTGGCTGGGCATGGTGGTGGCTGGCGGTGCAAAGGCCGGGTCAGAAGAAGTACGTCAGCCCCAGGCTGAAGTTGCGCGGCAGCGCGGGCGAGACCACGTTGGCGTTGATCGCGCCGTCGTAATACGCCTTGTTGAACAGGTTCTTCACCCCGGCCGTCAGTCGGTAGTTTTTGCCCGCGTAGCTGATGGAGGCATCCGCCACCACATACGAGGGCAAGGTGAAGGGGTACGAGCCGATCTGCTCGCTCACATAGCGCCCGCCCAGGCCCAGCGTCACACGCTGGTACTGCGGCAGCCGGTAGGTGGCCCAGGCCGTGAGCGTGTGGCGCGGCGTGAGGTTGAGCGGCAGGCCCACGATGGCGGCGTTGTTGTCGCGCGTGACCTTGGTCTGCGTGTAGGTGTAGGCGCTGGTCAGCTTCCAGCCGTTCTTCAGGTCGGCACCCAGCTCCACCTCCAGGCCGCGCGCACGCTGCTGGCCGGTCTGCACGCTGAATCCGGTGTTCACCGGGTCGGCTGTGGTCACGTTCTCGCGCACCAGGTCGAAGAGGGCCAGCGCACCCGTGAGCTGGCCGCCCGGGGCCTCGTACTTCAGGCCCGCCTCCCACTGCTTGCCGGTCTCGGGCACGAAGGGCGTGCCGTTGAAGGCCAGGCCCGAGGTGGGCAGGAAGGACTCGCCGTAGCTTCCGTAGGCGGCCCAGCCGGACTTGAACTCGTACACCAGGCCGGCCGACAGCGTGGTGGCGCTGTCCTTTTGCTGCGTCTGCACGCGTGTGCGGCGGTTGTCGATGTCGTTGGTGGACCAGTCGCGGCGCAGGCCTACCAGGGCCGTCCAGCCCTGGCCGAACTTGATCTGGTCCTGCGCATACAGGCCCGCCACGGTGAGCTTGCCGGGCGCGTCGCTTGTCAGCGCCGCCGGGCAGTTGGCCTGCACGCCGTAGGCCGGCGCGAACAGGTCCAGCGCGGCAATGGAGCAGGTGCGGCTGGCCAGCAGGCTGTGGCCGCTGCGCACGTCCAGGCCCGTCACCAGCTGGTGCTTGGCGCCCAGCGCATCGAAGCGCGTGAGCAGCGAGGTGTCGGTGGCCAGCAGGTCGTAATCCATGTACTGGCGCGAGGCGCTGCGGTTCTGCAGCCGCTGGTTGGCCTGCAGCGCCTGGTTCGAGACGAAGTTGCCCGTGCCCTTCTCGGTCTCGTAGCGCACGTTCTGGCGAAAGGCCATCGCGGGCGAGACCTGATGCTCCAGCGCGTAGCCCAGCGTGGTGCTCTCCACGTTGTACACGCCAAACGCGGGATCACCGGTGAACAGCGTGCGCGGCAGCGTGCCGTTGCGGTTGGGCAGCAGCGTGCCATAGGGCGTGATGCCCTGTTGGCGCATCCACTCGCTGCGGCTGTAGGTGGCGAACAGAACCAGGTCGGTCTGCGCCCCCAGGTCGATGGACAGGGACGGCGCGAACCAGCGGTCCTTGCGGTAGACGAACTGCGTCGGGTCGTCGGCGTTGGACACCTGGGCGTTGATGCGCAGCGCCGTCTTGCCCGATTCGGACAGTGGCCGGTTCACATCGGCCTGCAGCGTGCGCTGGCCGAAGCTGCCGACCTCGATGCCCACTTCATTGAGCGCTTCCTTTTTGGGGCGCTTGCTCACCGCGTTGACGATGCCGCCGGGCTGCACCTGGCCGTAGAGCACGGACGCCGAGCCCTTGAGCACCTCGAAGCGCTCGTAGCCATAGGGCTGCAGCTTGGCCCACATGCCGGGGCTTTGCACCAGGCCATCGACCAGGATCGATTCGGTGGAGCGAAAACCGCGGATGTTCAGGTCATCAAACCCCCGGCGGCCAAAGTTCACGGGGCTCACCCCCGCCACGGTCTGCAGCGCCTGCTGCACATTGGTGATCTGGCGCGACTCCATCTGCTCGCGCGTCACCACGCTCACTGACTGCGGCGTCTCCAGCCGCCGCATCGGCGCCTTGCCGGCCGTCTGCGCCTCCACCGGGGCAAAGCCCATGTCCTTTTCGGTGCTGGCGTTGATGCGCACCTCCTGCAGCTGCGGGGCGGTGGTGGCTGAAGCGTCAGTGGCTTGGGCAAAGGCGGATTGCGCCAGGCACAGTGCCAGCGGCGTCAGGGCGAACAGGCCGGCGGTGCGGGCGGGCGAGAGGGCAGGCGTGCGCAGGCGCAGCGCAGCGCGTTGGGGCAGGATGTGCATGGAAAGGGTCCGGGACAGGAGCAGCGGGCGCTGGCTTGCGTCCTGACGGGACACTTGGCTTGCGTGAGGGTGTGAATTGTAATGCGAATGAATCGCGTTTGCGAAGATGCGTGCAGGACATTTGCGCGTTGGCTGCACGGGGATGCCGCGCACCACCGGGCGCTCGGTGCGTGCTGAGCGGCGCCATGGGCTCTCGAAGCGGCGCGGCCCGCCCCGATCCGCGCCGGTGGATCAGCCCGCCTGTGACCCGTCCTGGCGCGCCGGTTCTCTGCTTTGTTCTTCTTCCTCGCCATCCGGTGTTGCATACCCGGGATACGCCCCGTCCTCCCCCGCCGCCGCAGCCTCCTGCCGCTCCCGCGCCATCTGCTCCGCCAACTGGCTGCGCCCCTCACGCGCCACGGCGATCATCTTGGCGCGGTCGCGGTGGTGCGGGTACATGCGGTCGGACAGGGCGATGTTGTGTTCCCTGAAGCGCCGGGTCATCTCGGCGGCCTGGTCGGGCGGCAGGCCCATGAGTTCGAGCACGGTGCGGGCGCTGTGCATGCTCGATTCGAACAGCTCGCGCTGCACCAGGGTCACGCCCTCGTCGCGCAGCTTGTTCCAGTGCGTGAGGTCACGCGCGCGGGCCACCACCGTGAGGTGCGGGAAGTGCTTGCGCGCCAGCGCGGCGATCTTGACGGACTGCTCGGGGTCGTCCACCGCGATCACCAGGATGCGCGCCTGCCCGGCACCGGCGATGCGCAGCAGGTCGAGCCGGGTGGCGTCGCCGTAGTGCACGCGGTAGCCGAAGGTGCGCGCCACCTCCAGCATCTCCACGCTGTGGTCGAGCACGGTGGTGCGTATGCCCTGCATCAGCATCACGCGCGCCACGATCTGGCCGTAGCGGCCGAAGCCGGCGATCACGATGGGCGCGTCCTGGGGCTCCGAGATCTCTTCGGCGGCAGGTGCCTTGAGATTGGCATAGCGGCGCAGCAGCACGCGGTCCAGCACCACCAGCAGCAATGGGCTCAGCAGCATCGACAGCGCCACCGCGCCGATCAGCAGCGAGGCCGTCTCGGCCGGGAACACCTGGGCGCCGGCCGCGGACTGGAACACCACGAAGGCGAATTCGCCGCCCTGGGCCAGCAGCAGCGTGAACACGGGGCGCTCCTGGTAGGGGATGTTCACGGCGCGCGCCAGCGCATAGATCACCACTGCCTTGCAGGCCAGAAAGCCGAACAGGATTCCGGCCATGAGCCAGGGCGAGCGCATGAGCACGCCAAAATCGATGCTCATGCCCACGGCAATGAAGAACAGGCCCAGCAGCAGGCCCTTGAAGGGCTCGATGTCGGTCTCCAGCTCGCGCCGGTACTCGCTGTCGGCCAGCAGCACGCCGGCCAGAAAGGCGCCCAGCGCCATCGACAGCCCGACCATCACCATCAGCATGGCAATGCCCACCACCAGCAGCAGCGCGGCGGCGGTGAAGACCTCGGGCGTCTTGCTCTTGGCGATCCAGCGCAGCACGGGCCGCAGCAGCAGGCGGCCGCCGAGGATGATGGCGGCGATCACGCCGACGATCTTGGCCACCTCCAGCGCGACCTCGCGCGGCGAGTGGCTGTTTGCATCTGCACCGGCCGCCGCGCCCAGCAGCGGCAGCAGCGCCAGGATGGGGATGGCCGCCACGTCCTGGAACAGCAAGATCGAGAAGCCCGCCTGCCCGCTGCTGGTGCGCATCAGGTTGCGCTCGGCCAGGGTCTGCAGGGCGATGGCCGTGGACGACAGCGCCAGCCCCAGCGCGCCCACCAGGGCCACGCGCCAGGGCAGGCCCACCAGGCTGGCCAGCACGAAGAGCAAGGCCGCGCAGCCCAGCACCTGGGCGCTGCCCATGCCGAAGATCGGGCGGCGCAGCGCCCACAGCCGGCTGGGCTGCAGCTCCAGCCCGACCAGAAACAGCATGAGCACCACGCCGAACTCGGCAAAGTGCAGGATGTCCTGCACATTGCTCACCAGGGCCAGGCCCCAGGGCCCGATGGCGATGCCGGCCGCCAGGTAGCCGATGATGGCGCCCAGGCCCAGGGCCTTGGCGATGGGCACGGCCAGCACGGCGGCCGTGAGGTAGAGAAAACCGTAGGTGAGCCAGGTGGGTGCGTGTTCCATGGAGCGGGTCGGGCCGGGGGTGGTTTGTTGTGTAGAGGATGTGCGTGTCCCCGGCCTTCACATTCTGTCACCCCTGTGCTGCGCTCTGTTTTTGGTAGCGCGATAGGCCCGCATGCCGTACAGGTCGACCATGGTTGATAAGATACGCGCCCTTGCTTTCTTGTGTGGTGCTTGCTCCATGGATTTCCAGACCTGGTTGGCTTTTTTCGCGGCCTCGTGCCTGATCGCGGTGTCCCCCGGTTCGGGCGCCGTGCTGTCCATGAGCCATGGCCTGTCGTTCGGTGTGCGCAAGACGGGCGCCACCATCCTGGGCCTGCAGCTCGGGCTGCTGCTGATTCTGCTGGTGGCGGGGGCGGGCGTGGGCTCGCTGCTGCTGGCGTCGGAGCTGGCCTTCAGCGTGGTCAAGGTGCTGGGCGCCTGCTACCTGATCTATGTGGGCTTTTGCCAGTGGCGTGCGGGCGAGGCCTCGCCGCTGCGGGGTGACGAGGAGGTGCCCGCCGGCACCTGGCAAAAGCGCTGCCTCACGGGCTTTTTGACCAATGCCACCAACCCCAAGGGCATCATCTTCATGGTGGCCGTGCTGCCGCAGTTCATGACCGACACGCGTCCGCTGTGGACGCAGCTCTTGGTGATGGCCGCCACCACGGTGGCCGTGGACGTGACCGTGATGCACGGCTACGCCGCCGGCGCCAGCGCCATGCGCCGCCTGATGCGCAGCGCCCGCGCCCTGCGCATGCAGAATCGGGTGTTCGGTGGGCTGCTGATGGCGGTGGGTGCGGGCCTGTTCTTCGTCAAGCGCGGCGGCTCCCATGCATGACTGGATTGCGCAATGCTATCAATTGGGTAGCATCGCGCAAAGCCGCACCCCGGTGCGCACTTCTTTCCAGCCGATTTCATTGCCAGACCCAACGCAAGGAGTTTCGTGATGCCAGTGATCGTCGTTGCCAACCCGAAGGGGGGCGTGGGCAAGTCCACGCTGTCGACCAATGTGGCGGGCTACTTTGCCAGCCAGGGCCACCCCGTGCTGTTGGGCGACACCGACCGCCAGCAATCCGCGCGCCTGTGGCTGGGCCTGCGCCCGCCAGCCGCGCGTCCCATCGCGGTGTGGGACGCGAGCTCCGACGTGATCAGCAAGCCGCCCAAGGGCACGACGCATGCGGTGCTCGACACCCCGGCCGGCCTGCACGGCTGGCGGCTGACCGACGTGCTCAAGGTGGCCGACAAGATCATCGTGCCGCTGCAGCCCAGCGTGTTCGACATCTTCGCCACGCGCGAATTCCTGGACCAGCTGGCCGAGCACAAGCGCGCGGGCGGCGTGCAGGTGGGCATCGTGGGCATGCGCGTCGATGCGCGCACGCGCGCGGCCGACCAGTTGCACCAGTTCGTGGACAACCTCGGCTTTCCGGTGCTGGGCTACCTGCGCGACACGCAGAACTACATCCACCTGGCGGCGCACGGGCTCACGCTGTTCGACGTGGCGCCGGGCCGCGTGGCGCGCGACCTGGAGCAGTGGCAGGGCATCTGCACCTGGCTGGACGCATGAGCTGTCGCCCGGCCGACATGGGGCATCGTGGCGCAGCGCTACATTGGTGCCATGAAAATCTTCCGCTCCTACTCCGAAGTCAGCGCCTGCGTGGGCCAGGAGGTCGCGGTGACCGACTGGATCACCATCACGCAGGAACAGGTCAACCTGTTCGCCGAGGCCACGGGCGACCACCAGTGGATCCATGTGGACCCCGAGCGTGCCAAGGCCGGCCCCTTCGGCGCGCCGATTGCGCATGGGTTTCTCACGCTGTCGCTGATTCCGCGCTTCTTCGAGTCGGGCATTGCCATCGAGGGCGCGCGCATGGGCGTGAACTATGGCCTGAACAAGGTGCGCTTTACCTCGCCGGTGCCGGTGGGCAGCCGCGTGCGGGCACGCCTGACACTGCAAGCTGCCGAGCCGCTGGCGCCCGATGGCATGCAGATGACCTGGCTGGTGACCGTGGAACGCGAGGGCAGCGACAAGCCCGTGTGCGTGGCCGAGTCTTTGGCGCGCAACTACGGCGCAAGACCTTAACACCCCCTGAGTCGCTTCGCGCCTTCCCCCTTGCAGGGGGACGCCGCCAGCGCGGCGGGGCGGCCCTTGCGCGGCGGCTGCTGGCCTGCGTCTGGCCAGTTTCGTGCGCCGTGTGTGGCTGCGCGCGGGGTTCCGGGTCGGTTTGCACAGAGTGGAAGGACTGACCCATGGACCGCCTGCAAGCCATGAAAGTCTTCGACCGCGTGGTCGACGAGGGCGGCTTTGCCGCCGCCGCGCGCGCGCTCGACATGTCGCCCCCCGTGGTCACCCGCATGGTGGCCGAGCTGGAGCAGCACCTGGGCACGCGCTTGCTGCAGCGCACCACGCGCAAGGTGGCGCTCACCGATGCCGGCGAGGTCTACCTGCAGCGGGTGCGCAGCATCCTCAATGAGATCGACGATGCCGAGGCCGAGGCCGTGGCCAGCACGCGCGATTTGCGCGGCACCATCCGCATCGTGGCGCCGCCGGTGCTCACCACCAATTTCCTCGCGCCGCTGGCGGCGCTGTGGCATGCGCGCTACCCCAAGCTGATGCTGGACATCAGCGTGGATGCGCTGGCCCTGCGCCGCATCGACGAGTTCGACGTGACCATCATGGTGGCGGGCGAGGACTTCGATGCCAACATCGTGGCCCGCGCGCTCATGCACGGCGAGGCCATCGTCGTGGCGTCGCCCGAATACCTGGCGCGCAAGGGCGTGCCCCAGGTGCCCATGGACCTGCTGCAGCACGAGTACCTGCGCGACACGGGTGCGCCCGCGCGCTCCGACATGGGCGGCGGGCGCAAGCTGCGCCTGTACCCGGCCACGGGCGATGCGCCGCCGCAGGAGGTGGATGCACCGCCGGTGCTGCAGTCGGACAGCAATGGCGTGCTGCTGCGCGCGGCCATCGATGGTGCGGGCGTGGCGGTGACCGCGCGCCTGCTGATCGAGGAGCAACTGGCGAGCGGTGAGCTGGTGCATGTGCTGCCCGAGTGGATCGTGTCACGCTACACGGTGTATGCGGCGCTGCCCTCGGGCCGCATGCTGCCGGCGCGCACCAAGGTGTTTCTGGATTTCATGTCCGAGCAGGGCCCCCAGGCCATTGCGGACCAAAGGTATCACCCCGGCTGAAGCTGCGCCAGTTCGCTGGGAGAGGGGGCGGCTGCAGCGCCAGCGGCGCCAAAGCTGTTCTGGCGCCAGGCCTCGAACACCGACACCGCCACCGCGTTCGACAGGTTCAGGCTGCGCTGCCCCTCGATCATCGGCAGGCGCAGGCGTTGCGCAGGCGGAAAGGTCTCGCGCAGCTCGGGCGGCAGACCGCGCGTCTCGGCGCCGAACACCAGCCAGTCGCCGGGCAGAAAACAGTTGTCGAACAGGTCCTGCGAGCCATGCGTGGTCATCGCGAACATGCGCGCGGGGTCGGGCTGCGCGTCGCGCAGGAAGGCCGTCCAGCCCGCATGGCGCAGCACGGCGGTGTACTCGTGGTAGTCCAGGCCGGCGCGGCGCATCAGCCGGTCTTCCATGGAAAAACCCAGCGGCTCGATGAGGTGCAGCGTGCAGCCTGTGTTGGCCGCCAGCCGGATCACATTGCCGGTGTTGGGCGGAATCTCGGGCTCGACCAGGACGATATGGAACATGGGCGGTATTTTGCTGCGAACCATGCCCTTTGCGGCCGGGTTTTGTAACAAATCATGGGTGGCTTGCGGCGGTGCCGCCGTGCGGTTCCGTGCGGGCCAACACCACAGCGCAGATGGATGCCACGCCCGCCTCGCGCAAGGCCGTGGCGGCGGCATGCAGGGTGGCGCCGGTGGTCATCACATCGTCGACCAGCACGATGTGCCGGCCCCGCAGGCCCGCGGCCTGCGCGGGCTCCACGGCAAAGGCGCCGCGCAGGTTGCGCAGCCGCTCGGCACGCGTCAACTGCGCCTGGTGTGCCTGGCCTGCATGGGCGTCGCCCGCGTGCAGCCGCAGCAGCACGGCAGGGCGTGCCTTGGTGGGCGCCAACTGCCGCGCCAGCAGCAGGGCCTGGTTGAAGCCGCGCTCGCGCAGCCGCTCGGCCGACAGCGGTATGGGCAGCACCAGGTCGGCCCCATCGAGCGCGGGTGCGAGCCCCGGGGTGCGGTACATCAGCGCGGCCAGTGTGGCGGCCCAGCCGGGGTCGCCGCGGAACTTGAAATCGGCCAGCAGGCCGGCCCAGGGGTAGGCATAGTCCACGGCGGCCAGGCTGCGCTCGACAAGCGGCGGAGCGCGCAGACAGGCGCCGCACACCGGCACCCCATCGGGCACCCTGATGGCGCAGCGGTTGCAGCGCGCCACGGCCTGGGCAAAGCGGGCTGCGCAGGCCGGGCAGATGCGCGTGGACGGCCAGGCATGGCACACCGCACACTGGCTGGGCAGGTTGCCGGCCAGCGCAAACCGGTTGGGCAGGGCGCCGGCCAGCGCCCTGAGCCTGCGGCCGATGCCCGAAAGCCCTGTGTGCGCCTTGAACTGCATGAGTCAATATACTCGTTGGGCCCCCGGTTTTGCGTGGGGGTCCCCCCGGTTCCTACGACATGCCCACAGAGCGCCCCCCCACCATCGACCCCCTTGCCGCGGCCCGCTGGCATGCTGCCGCGCCTGCCGCCGCCCCCTGGCTCCATGAAGAGGTGGCCCGCCGCATGGAGGACCGCCTGCAGTGGATACGCCAGGCCCCCGCGTCCTGGTGCCACTGGGACCCCGTGCGCGGCGGCCTGCAGGGCCATGCGCTGGTGAGCGCACGCTACTCCAAGGCCGCCTGCCAGGTGGCCGAGACCGCCGCGCACTGCGTGCCGCTGGCCGAGCAGGCCCTGGCGCGGCCCTGGTGGAGCCCGGCGCGCTGGAGCGGGCCGGCGCCGCAGTTCGGCCTGCCGGCCGATGCCAGCGTGCAGATGCTCTGGGCCAACATGGCGCTGCACATGGCGGCCGACCCGCAGGCCCTCATCGGCCAGTGGCACCGCGCGCTGGCGACCGACGGCTACCTGATGTTCTCGTGCCTGGGGCCCGACACCGCGCGCGAGCTGCACCGCGTGTACGCCGCCATGGGCTGGCCGCCGGCCGGCCATGCCTTCACCGACATGCACGACTGGGGCGACATGCTGGTGCATGCCGGCTTTGCCGAGCCGGTGATGGACATGGAGCGCATCACGCTCACCTTCGCCACGCCCGAGCGCCTGCTGCAGGAGCTGCGCGAGCTCGGCTGCAACCTGCACCCTGGCCGCTTCGGCGCCTTGCGCGGGCGCGGCTGGCGTGAGCGCCTGCACGCGGCGCTGGTGCAGCACCTGGCCGACCCGGCCCAGGACGGGCAACTGGCCCTCACTTTCGAGATCATCTACGGCCACGCCTTCAAGCCCGCGCCGCGCCTGAAAATGAGCGCCAGCAGCGCCGTTTCGCTGCAGGACATGCGGGCCATGCTGGCCACCGGTACCGGTAGAAGTACCGGGTAGCGGCCTGTCAATGACATGGAACAAGGCACGCTACAATTCAGGGTTATTGGGATTTCGGGCATCTTCCCGCGCAACGTGGCGGGCTGCGCATGCTGCGCCAGTGTCTTTGCTGGTGTGGTCTGCAGCCGGCAGTCTTGTGGGCACCTCCGGTGACAGGCTTGGTTTTTCGTTTTGCCACTGTCTCGGGTCAGCGCATCGATTGGCGCCTGGCCCGCAACTGCTCGGTCACCCCCGCGCAGATGGGCTGGATGTACCTGTCGCTGTGTTCGGTTTCACTGGGCATCGCCACGTTCTTCTGGATGCTCGGAGCCCGTCTGGTCATGCCCTTCGCATGGCTGGAGATGGCAGTTGTAGGTTTGGCATTCGCCATGTACGGACGTCATGCGGCCGATGGCGAGAGGATTTCACTGCAGGGCTCGCGCCTGGTGGTGGAGTTGGAGACAGCAGGCAAGCTCGAGCGCGCCGAATTCGACCGGAGCTGGGTTCGCGTAGAGCCCAAGACCGGCGACCGGTCGCTGATCACCTTGTCTGCACAGGGCCGATCGGTGGAAGTGGGGCGCTATGTGCGCCCCGAGCTTCGGCCGGCCCTGGCATCGGAGATCCGCATGGCCTTGCGCGCAGCCTGACCCCACGCAGGCGCGCCAGCAGGGATTGGTTAATTTGAGGCTTAGAAGTAAGTGAGAACTATGAAGAGCATTTCCAATAAGCTGGCTTCTCTGCTGCTGATTGCCGGTACATGGGTAGGTGGCATGGCCCATGCCGTTCAAGACCTGCCTGGCGGTCCTGCAGTCAACCAGCTCAATCTGCATCCTCCGGTCACCAAGATCGCAGAGGAGCAGCATTTCCTGCATTGGATGATGCTCATCATCTGCACGGTGATCTTCGTGGCCGTGTTCTCCGTGATGTTCTATTCCATCTGGAAGCATCGCCAGTCCAAGGGCGCCAAGGCCGCCAATTTCCATGAGTCCGTGACCGTCGAAGTGGTCTGGACCATCGTGCCCTTCATCATCGTGATCCTCATGGCCCTGCCCGCCACCAAGGTGCTGGTGGCGCAGAAGGACACGACCAACGCCGACCTCACCATCAAGACCACGGGCTACCAGTGGAAGTGGGGCTACGACTACATCACCGGCGAGGGCGAGGGCCTGGCCTTCATCTCCACGCTGGACAGCAGCCACCGCGTGATGTCCGACAGCGGCAAGGTCGCCGATGCGCCCGCCGACTACCTGCTCAAGGTGGACAACCCGATGGTCGTGCCGGTCAACAAGAAGATCCGCATCATCACCACCGCCAACGACGTGATCCACGCCTTCATGGTGCCGGCCTTCGGCATCAAGCAGGACGCGATCCCCGGCTTCGTGCGCGACACCTGGTTCCGTGCCGAGAAGATCGGCGACTTCTACGGCCAGTGCGCCGAGCTGTGCGGCAAGGAACACGCCTACATGCCCATCCACGTGAAGGTGGTCTCCGCCGAGGACTACACCGCCTGGGTGGCCGAGCAGCGCAAGAAGGCTGCCGCCAAGCTCGACGACCCGACCAAGGTCTGGACGCTGGAAGACATCACCAAGCGCGGCGAGAAGGTCTATGCCGCCAACTGCGCCGCCTGCCACCAGGCCAACGGCAAGGGCGCCGGCCCGATCAAGCCGCTGGACGGCTCGGCCGTGGTGCTCGATGCCGACCATGCCAAGCAGCTGCAGATCCTGCTCAAGGGTGCGGCCAACGGCGCCATGCCAGCGTGGGCGCAGCTGAGCGACACGGACCTCGCGGCCGTGGCCAGCTACACCAAGAACGCCTGGTCCAACAAGACCGGCCAGCTGGTGCAGCCAGCCGAAGTCGTCGCCCAGCGTGGCAAGTAATCACCGCCCCAACGTATTGAGGAATTCACAATGAGCGCAGTTCTCGACAACCACGGGCACGGTGGCGACCACGCACACGACGACCACGGCCACCATGGCCCCACCGGCTGGCGCCGCTGGGTGTACGCCACCAACCACAAGGACATCGGTACCCTGTACCTGCTGTTCGCCTTCACCATGCTCATGGTCGGCGGCGTGCTGGCCCTCCTGATCCGCGCCGAGCTGTTCCAGCCCGGCCTGCAACTGGTGAACCCCGAGCTGTTCAACCAGCTCACCACCATGCACGGCCTGATCATGGTGTTCGGCGCCATCATGCCGGCCTTCGTGGGCTTTGCGAACTGGATGATCCCGCTGCAGATCGGCGCCTCCGACATGGCCTTCGCACGCATGAACAACTTCAGCTTCTGGCTGATGATTCCTGCCGCGGCCATGCTGGTGGGCTCGTTCTTCATGCCCGGCGGCGCCCCTGCGGCCGGCTGGACGCTGTACGCCCCGCTGACGCTGCAGATGGGCCCCTCGATGGACGCCGGCATCTTCGCCATGCACATCCTGGGCGCATCGTCCATCATGGGCTCGATCAACATCATCGTGACCATCCTGAACATGCGCGCCCCCGGCATGACGCTGATGAAGATGCCCATGTTCGCCTGGACCTGGCTCATCACCGCCTACCTGCTGATCGCCGTGATGCCCGTGCTGGCCGGCGCCATCACCATGACGCTGACGGACCGCCACTTCGGCACCAGCTTCTTCAACCCCGCCGGCGGCGGCGACCCGGTGATGTACCAGCACATCTTCTGGTTCTTCGGCCACCCCGAGGTGTACATCATGATCTTGCCGGCCTTCGGCATCGTCAGCCAGATCGTGCCCGCCTTCGCGCGCAAGAAGCTGTTCGGCTACGCCTCCATGGTGTATGCCACCTCGTCCATCGCCATCCTGTCGTTCATCGTGTGGGCGCACCACATGTTCACGACCGGCATGCCCGTGACCGGCCAGCTGTTCTTCATGTACGCCACCATGCTGATCTCGGTGCCCACGGCCGTGAAGATCTTCAACTGGATCGCCACCATGTGGCGCGGCTCCATGACCTTCGAGACCCCCATGCTGTTCGCCGTGGGCTTCATCTTCGTGTTCACCATGGGTGGCTTCACCGGCCTGATCCTGGCCATGGCCCCGATCGACATCCAGCTGCAGGACACCTACTACGTGGTGGCCCACTTCCACTACGTGCTGGTGGCCGGCTCGCTGTTCTCTATGTTCGCAGGCGTCTACTACTGGCTGCCCAAGTGGACGGGCGTGATGTACTCCGAGACGCGCGGCCAGATCCACTTCTGGGGCTCGCTGATCACCTTCAACATCACCTTCTTCCCGATGCACTTCCTGGGTCTGGCCGGCATGCCCCGCCGCTATGCCGACTACCCCATGCAGTTCGCCGACTTCAATGCCATCGCCTCGGTGGGCGCCTTCGGCTTCGGCCTGATGCAGGTGTACTTCTTCCTGGCCGTGGTGCTGCCCGCCATGATGGGCAAGGGCGAGAAAGCCCCCGCCAAGCCATGGGACGGCGCCGAGGGCCTGGAATGGGAAGTGCCATCGCCCGCACCGTTCCACACCTTCGAGACCCCACCCAAGCTGGATGCCACGGCAACCCGCGTGATCGGCTGAAGCACCATGCCCGCGACCCCCGAACAGAAGAAGAGCAACCTGCGTCTGGGCTTGATCCTGGCGTCGATCGCTGCCGCCTTCTTCATCGGGTTCATGGTCAAGATGGTCCTCCTGTCCTCCCGCTGAAGACGAAGGCCCTGGACCCACGCCATGAACCTGCGCCGCGAAAACGCCAAGATGGTCGGCAAGCTGGTCGTGATCGCGGCCGGCATGTTCGCCTTCGGCTACCTGCTGATCCCGATCTACAAGCACATCTGCGAGATGACGGGCATCAACATCCTGTCGCTGTCCGAGCGCCAGGTGCCCGGCAACGGCGTGGCCGGCAAGGACGTGAAGGTGCCCGCCAACACGCAGGTGGACAAGAGCCGCACCATCACCGTCGAGTTCGACGCGAATGCGCGCGGCCCCTGGGACTTCAAGCCCGCCCAGCGTTCGGTGCAGGTGCACCCCGGCGAGCTGACGACGGTGATGTACGAGTTCCAGAACGTGCAGAACCGCCGCATGGCCGCCCAGGCCATCCCCAGCTACGCACCGCGCCAGGCGGCCGCGCACTTCAACAAGCTCGAGTGCTTCTGCTTCAACCAGTACATTCTGGAGCCCGGCGAGAAGAAGCAATGGCCCGTGGCCTTCGTGATCGACCCGCGCCTGTCCAAGGACGTCACGACGATCACGCTGTCCTACACCTTCTTCGAGGTGGGCGGCAAGACGCCCGCGGCACCCGAGTCCACGGCAGCCGCGCCCGCGCTGCAGCACCCCGCCGCCGTGCAGGGAGCCGGATCATGAGCGACAAGCCCCTGCCGCACCCCGCTCCCGTGGCGCCATCGTCGCCCGTGCAGCGCAAGGGCTCGCTGCTGCGCACCATCCGCGCCGTGGCCTGGTCGTTCATCGGCCTGCGCAAGGGCAGCGAGTACGCGCAGGACGTCGAGAAGCTCAACCCGGTGCACATCATCGTGGTCGGGCTGGTCGCGGTGTTCCTGCTGGTGATCGGGCTGATCGCCCTGGTGAATTTCATTGTGTGACGGCGGCATACCGAGCGCCCCCACGAGTACCGATAACAAAAGATTTTGAGATTCAGGAGCTGAAATGAGTGCATCAAGCCACGGAACGACACCGTACTACTACGTGCCCGCCGAGTCGCGCCACCCGGCGATGGCGGCTGCCGGCCTGTTCTTCGTGATCCTGGGCGCAGGCCAGTGGATCAATGGCCACGACTGGGGCAAGTACTCCCTGGCGCTGGGCATGGTCTGGTGGCTGTTCGTGCTCTACCAGTGGTTCGGCGACGCCATCCGCGAAAGCGAAGGCGGCCTGTACGGCCACAAGATCGACCTGTCGTACCGCTGGAGCATGAGCTGGTTCATCTTCTCGGAGGTGATGTTCTTCGGCGCCTTCTTCTCGGCCCTGTGGTGGGCACGCGCGCACTCGGTGCCGGCCCTGGGCAGCCTGGACAACGCGCTGCTGTGGCCCGACTTCAAGGCCGTGTGGCCCAGCATCGCTGCTGGCGCCACGGCCTCGCCTGCCGGCATCGTCGAGCCCTTCCAGACCGTGGGCCCCTTCTGGCTGCCCACCATCAACACCGCGCTGCTGCTGACCTCGGGCGTCACGCTGACCATCGCCCACCACGCGCTGCGCGAAAACCACCGTGGCAAGACCATCGCCTTCATGTGGGCCACCGTGCTGCTGGGCTTCGTGTTCCTGTGCGTGCAGGGCTACGAGTACTACCACCTGTACACCGACCTGAACCTCAAGCTCAGCTCGGGCGTGTTCGGCTCCACCTTCTTCATGCTCACCGGTTTCCACGGCTTCCACGTGTTCCTGGGCATGCTGATGCTGCTGTTCATCACCCTGCGCCTGCAAAAGGGCCATTTCACCCCCGACAAGCACTTCGGCTTCGAAGGCGCCGCCTGGTACTGGCACTTCGTGGACGTGGTCTGGCTCGGCCTGTACGTGCTGGTCTACTGGATGTAAGGTCCGGCCCCCACGAAAAAAGCGCCGCGAGGCGCTTTTTTTGTTCAAGCCATGGCGGGCTCTCAGCGTGTGCTGGCAGGCAGGCCGGTGGGCTGGATGTAGCCCAGTTGCCAGGCGACGAGAATGCACAGGAACAGCGCGATGGACAGCCCCACCCGGATGGCCAGCGCCCACGCCATGCGGTGGCCCTTGGCCTTGTCGGCGCCGGCATCCTTGCCGCCGCGCATCATGAAGAACAGGGCCGAGGCCAGGCTGGCCAGGATGGCGATGAAGGCCAGCACAACGAGGTATTTCATGGAGCACATTATCCTGTGACCAACACGCGACGCGCCCTGGGCCCGCTTTTCTGGCTGATCCTGATCGCGGCCCTGGCCGGCATGCTGGCCACGGCCTCGCTCGGGCGCTGGCAGCTCGCGCGCGCCGCCGAGAAGCTTGCGCTGCAGGCACGCATCGACGAGCGCATGCGCCAGCCGGCCATCGACGGCCGCGCGCTGCTGGCCCCGGCCACGCCCGATGCGCAGCAGGCGCTGGTGCACCGCTCCGTCGCGCTGCAGGGTCGGTGGCTGCCCCAGCACACGGTGTACCTGGACAACCGGCAGATGCAGGGCCGGCCCGGCTTCTTCGTGCTCACGCCCCTGCAACTGGCCGATTCCGCGGCGGTGGTGCTGGTGCAGCGCGGCTGGGCGCCGCGCAATTTCCAGGACCGCATGCAGCTGCCGCCGGTGCAGACGGCCGAGGGCACGGTGCAGGTCACGGGCCGCGTGGCGCTGCCGCCCTCGCGCTTGTACGAGTTCGAGGGCGGCGATAGTGCCAAGGGGTCTTCCCGCATCCGGCAAAATCTCGACCTGGCTGCCTTCGGGGCAGAGACGGGCCTGGCGCTGGCGCCCCTCACGGTCCTGCAGACCGGGGATGCCGGTGAGGGGCTGTCGCGCGACTGGCCCGCCATCGGCGCGGGCGTCGACAAACACTACGGTTACGCATTTCAATGGTTCGGGCTCTGCGGCCTGATTGCACTTCTCTATGTCTGGTTCCAAATCGTCCGACGCTTCATTCGCCCACGCCGCCAGCCAGGCACCTGAGCAGCACCGCAGCAACGGCGGGGCCCACCCGCTGGGGCTCACCGTGCACAGCCTGCCCGAGGCGGGTGATGCCGTCGCCAGCAGCCAGCGCACGCGCCATGGCCGGCTCAAGATGTTCGGCGTGCTGCTGATCTGCGCCGCCCCGGTGATCGCCTCGTACTTCACCTACTACGTGATCCGGCCCGAGGGCCGCCGCGTCTACGGCGAGCTCATCAACCCCCAGCGCCCCATGCCCGAGCTGGTGGGTACCGCGCTGGACGGCAAGCCGGCATCCCTGGCCTCACTCAAGGGCCAGTGGCTGCTGGTGAGCGTGGCCGGCGGCGACTGCAACGAGCCCTGCCAGAAGCACCTGTACCTGCAGCGCCAGCTGCGCGAAACCCTGGGCCGCGAGAAGGACCGCGTGGAGTGGGTCTGGCTCGTCAACGACGCCGCCCTGCCGCCGCCGCTGCTGGCCCCGGCCCTGCAGCAGGCCACCGTGCTGCGCCTGCCCCCCGAGGGCGTGGCCGCCTGGCTGGCCCCGGCCCAGGGCCAGGCGTTGCCGGACCACCTGTACGTGGTCGACCCCATGGGCAACTGGATGATGCGCTTTCCGGCCGCCATGGACAGCAGTGGCGCGGCCAAAGCCAAGCGCGACCTCGACCGCCTGCTGCGCGCTTCGTCCTCGTGGGACGAGGCCGGCCGGCCCGCCAAGCCATGAGCGACGCCCAGCCCCTGTACGATCTGGCGCCGCTGGCCCGGCTGATGCTGCTGGGCGTGCTGATCGCGCTCGGCCCGCTGGTCTGGGTGTGGCTGCGCAACCGCAACAGCACGCCCCTGCGCCGGCTGCAGGCGCTCACCGTGCTCACGCTGTTCCTCACCTTCGACCTGGTGCTGTTCGGCGCCTTCACGCGGCTCACCGACTCGGGCCTGGGCTGCCCCGACTGGCCGGGCTGCTATGGCAGCGCCAGCCCCGTGGGCGCGCGCGCCGAGATCGCGGCCGCGCAGGACGCCATGCCCACGGGCCCGGTCACCCACGGCAAGGCCTGGGTGGAGATGGTGCACCGCTACCTGGCCACGGGCGTGGGCGTGCTCATCATCGTGATCACCGTGTCCTCCTGGGTGCAGCGCCGCCAGGCAAGGCGCCAGGGCGTTGCCGAGCCACCCATCAGCCCCTGGTGGCCCACCTTCACGCTGTTCTGGGTGTGCCTGCAGGGCGCGTTCGGGGCGCTCACGGTCACCATGAAGCTGTTTCCGGCCATCGTCACGCTGCACCTCATCGGCGGCCTGGTGCTGCTGGCCCTGCTGTGCGTGCAGGCCGTGCGACAAGCCCACTGGGCGCAGGGCAAGGTGGCCGAGCGCATTGCCCCCGCGCTGCGCCAGGGCCTGCTGTGGACCACTGTGCTCGTGGCCGTGCAGATCGTGCTGGGCGGCTGGGTGAGCACCAACTACGCCGTGCTGGCATGCACCAGCTTCCCCACCTGCCAGGGCAGCTGGTGGCCGGCCATGGACTTTGCCCAGGGCTTCCAGGTCTGGCGCCAACTGGGCCTGCTGCAGGATGGCAGCCACATCAGCTTTGCCGGCCTGACGGCCATCCACTACGTGCACCGGCTGATGGCCTACCTGGTGCTGGCCGCGCTGCTGGCGCTGGTCTGGCGCCTGCGCAAGGCTGCCGTGCTGCCGGTGCAGGCGCGCTGGCTGCTGGCGCTGGCGCTGGCACAGTTGGCCACCGGCCTGTCCAACGTGGTGCTCGGCTGGCCGCTGCTGGCCGCCGTGCTGCACACCGGCGGCGCTGCCGCCATGGTGGTGGTGCTGACCTGGGCGCTGGCAGCCAGCCGCGCGGCCACCGCACCGCAAGAAGACGAAAACCCAGCGCCTTCGCGCGCATCGAGAAGAGTGTCCGCATGAGTGTCGCCCCCGCCGCCGTTGTCTCGCCGCCATCGCGTGTGGCGCAGTTCTATGCCCTGACCAAGCCGCGCGTGGTGCAGCTCATCGTGTTCTGCGCGCTCATCGGCATGGTCCTGGCCGTGCCCGGCCTGCCCACCGGCGCGCAGTTCGGGCGCATGGCCATCGCCTGCCTGGGCGTGTGGCTGGTGGCCGGTGCCGCCGCCGCCTTCAACTGCATCGTGGAGCAGGGCATCGACGCCAAGATGAAGCGCACCGCCTGGCGCCCCACTGCCAAGGGCGAGCTGTCCAATACGCAGACCCTGCTGTTCTCGGCCGTGCTGTGCGCCGCCGGCTCGGCCCTGCTGTACTTCGCCGTCAACCCGCTGACCATGTGGCTCACCTTCGCCACCTTCGTCGGCTATGCGGTCGTCTACACCGTGATCCTGAAGCCCCTGACACCGCAGAACATCGTGATCGGCGGCGCCTCGGGCGCCATGCCGCCGGTGCTGGGCTGGTCGTCCATGACCGGCGATGTGGGCCCCGAGGCGCTCATCCTGTTTCTCATCATCTTTTTGTGGACGCCGCCGCACTTCTGGGCGCTGGCGCTGTACCGCGTGGAGGACTACCGCAAGTCCGGCCTGCCCATGCTGCCCGTGACGCACGGCAACGAATTCACGCGGCTGCAGGTGTTTCTCTACACGCTGATCCTGTTCGCCGGCTGTCTCATGCCCTTCGTCTACGGCATGAGCTCGTGGATCTACCTGATCGCCGCCGTGCTGCTCTCCGCGGGCTTCTGCGGCTACGGCTTTGCGCTGTGGCGCAAGTACTCCGACGAGCTGGCGCGCAAGACCTTCCGCTTTTCCCTCATCCACCTGAGCGTGCTGTTCGCTGCACTGCTGGTGGACCACTACGTGCTCTGAAGCCCCACACCATGCAGAAACGAAACGCCTTGAAAGCCATCGCCCTGGGCAGCGCAGCACTTGCCGGCGGCGCGTTGCTCACCGCCTGCTTCGACAAGAAGGGGCAGGCACTGCAGTTCCGCGGCGTGGACGTGACCGGCGCCGACTACGCCCGCGACCTGCCGCTGACCGACCACAACGGCCAGGCGCGCAGCATGAAGGACTTTGCCGGCAAGGTGGTGGTGGTGTTCTTCGGCTTCACCCAGTGCCCCGACGTCTGCCCCACCGCCATGGCCGAGCTGGCCGAGGTGAAGAAGGCCCTGGGCAAGGACGGTGATCGGCTGCAGGGCCTGTTCGTCACCGTCGACCCCGAGCGTGACACCCCCGAGGTGCTCAAGGCCTACATGGCCAACTTCGACCCGAGCTTCCTCGCGCTGCGCGGCACCCCCGAGCAACTGGCTGCCGTGGCCAAGGACTTCAAGATCTACTACAAGAAGGTCGAAGGCAAGACCCCCACCAGCTACACCATGGACCACTCGGCCGGCAGCTACGTCTATGACCCGGCCGGCCGCCTGCGCATCTACAACCGCTATGGCAGCGGGGCGCAGGCGCTGACCGAGGACGTGCGCGCGTTGCTGAGCGCCGCCTGAGCACACCCGCAAAAAAGCCCTCCGTCGCCTTGGCAGGCGGGGAGGGCTTCGGGGGCGGGTGGACTTATTCGGCCTTGATGCCGCGCATCGCGATCACCCCACCCAGCAGGTTGGTGTCCGCCTTGATGCGGTTGGCCAGGCCTTCGGGCGAGGTGCCCACCACCTGCCAGCCCTGCTGGAACAGCTTGCTGCGCACCTCGGGGCTGCGCGCGATCTCGCTGACCAGGGCCGCCACCTTGGCCTGGATGGGCTTGGGCATGGTGGCGGGTGCGGCAAAGGCGTTCCAGATCTCCAGGTTGAAGTTGGTGATGCCGGCCTCTGCCAGGCTGGGCACGTCGGGCACCAGCGGGCTGCGGCCCGAGGAGGTGACGCCGATGGCGCGCAGCTTGCCAGCCTTGACCTGGGCCTGGGCCAGGGCCGGGGGCATCAGGGCCATCTGCAGCTGGCCGCCGAGCATGGCCGTGGCCACCTGGGGGTAGCCGGGGTAGGGCACGTGCACGGGGTTGATGTTGCTGCGCGACTTGAGCAGCTCGGTGCCGATGTGGCCCACCGTGCCCACGCCCGGGGTGCCGTAGCTCCACTTGTCGCCGCCGTTGCGTGCGGCCACGAAGAATTCGCGCGCATCGGCCGTCGCCGGCACGCCCGGCTGGCTCACGGGCGCCGTCAGCACCAGGGGCGAGGTGCCGATCAGGCTCAGCGGCGCCAGGTCCTTGAGGGGGTCGTAGGGCACGGCGGGGTTGAGCATCTTGGCGATGGTCATGTTGCCGTTGATCATCAGGCCGATGGTGTGGTCGTCACGCGCCTTGGCCACGGCGTCGGCGCCGATGTTGCCGCCCGCACCCACCTTGTTCTCCACGATCACCGGCTGGCCCAGCGCCTTGGACAGGGGCTCGGCAATGGTGCGCGCCGTGAGGTCGGGCGAGGAGCCGGCCGGAAAACCGACGATGATGCGCACCGGCTTGGTCGGCCAGGCCAGAGGGGCTGCCGCTGCGGCAGGCGCTGCGCCCGCGGGTTTGGCGGCCGGCGCTTTCTGCGGGGTCTGTTGGGCGATGGCCCAGGGCGAGGACAGGGCTGCGAGCGCGAGGGCCAGGGTGGCACGGCGGGGAACAACAGGGCGTGACAAGAGCATCTCCTTGAAAGTTATCTGCACCGGCTGCAACGCCAAAGCAAAAGGGCCCCGACGGGGCCCTTTTGGTGGAGGAGCTTCAGCCGCGAAGCAGCGATGTTAACGCGGCCCCTGTGCCAAAGCGTGGCGCTGCTCAGGCGTATTCCGCCAGCGCCTTCTTCATTTTCTTCATGGCGGCAACCTCGATCTGGCGGATGCGCTCGGCGCTCACGCCGTACACGGCCGCCAGCTCGTGCAGCGTCATGCCGCCCGAACCATCGTCGTTCACCTTGAGCCAGCGCTCTTCCACGATGCGGCGGCTGCGCTCGTCCAGGTCGGACAGTGCGGCGGCAATGCCATCGGTGGCCAGGTAGTCGCGCTGGCGCGACTCAATCATGGCCGTGGGTTCGTGCGCGGCGTCGGCCAGGTAGGCAATCGGGCCGAAAGCCTGCTCGCCGTCATCCGAGGGCGCCGGGTCGAGCAGCACGTCGCCACCCGACATGCGGGTTTCCATCTCGATGACTTCCTCGCGCTTGACGTTCAGCTGCTGCGCGACCGAATCGATCTCGCTGTCCGACAGCGTCTCGCGGTGCGTGGCGGCATCGGCGGCGGCCGCGTCGGCCTTGAAACCCTGCTTCATGGACCGCAGATTGAAGAACAGCTTGCGCTGGGCCTTGGTGGTCGCCACCTTGACCATGCGCCAGTTCTTGAGGATGTACTCGTGGATCTCGGCCTTGATCCAGTGCATGGCGTAGCTCACCAGGCGCACGCCCTGGTCGGGGTCGAAGCGCTTGACGGCCTTCATCAGGCCCACATTGCCTTCCTGGATCAGGTCGCCGTGCGGCAGGCCATAGCCCAGGTACTGGCGCGAAATGGAAACCACCAGGCGCAGGTGCGACATCACCAGCCGGCCGGCGGCGTCCAGGTCGTTGTTGTCCTTGAGCGCGCGTGCATAGGTCTGCTCTTCCTCGTGGGTGAGCAGGGGCAGGCAGTTGACGGCCGAAATATAGGCGTCCAGGTTGCCAAGCGGGGGCACCAGCGCCCACGGGTTGGCAGGCGCCAAAGTCGTCGCAGCGGTTCCAGATTGAATGTTCATTCCGGGAATCCTTTCCTCTAAGGCATGATATTAGCACTCTCTTGGAGTGAGTGCTAAGGCCGAAGTTCCCATGCCGGGCCTGGGTGTTTGCAGGGGGCGATTTCCGGGGGATTGCGCCTGCCGGGTTGCGTACCCGCAGCCCCGCCTGTCTGGAAACCAGTCTATGGGGCTTGCTTTGGGTCGGATGTAGGAGTCCTGCCCAAGGGCATGTCGTGGATTGCGACACCCGCCGCTTTACGGGGTGGTGAGGGTGCCCTGGACCTGGGGCCGCCATGGGCCCTGGCGATGGTGGAGGCACCGGACCGACAATCGCACTCGTGTTGTGAGTCCTCACTTCGATTGAGCGCAGCCCCGTGGGCATGGCCTAGCGCCGCCGGTGTACGGCGGCCTCCGGGGTCACTGGTTCTTCAAGCTGAGCACGGTGCCCTCGGCATCCACCGTGGCGACGGCGGTGTTGGTGACGACGGCATTGAAGGCGTTGGTGCCACGGTATTTCGTGAACACGGTCATTCCCCCATCCGTCACCTTGTAGCGGGTTTCGACATGCTCGTAGCTCTTGGGGTTGCGCATGGCCGCCTTGACTGCCGTCTCCACGTTGCGGTGCGCGCCGTTCCACGGGCTGAACTGGGCCTCGTACTTGGCCTTCACGGCGGCGGAGCGCGCCACCTCTTCCTGGAACTTCTTCTCGGCTGCCTGCTGCGTCTCTATCGTCTCGAGCTTGCCCTGGTAGAGCAGGCGGCTGCCGGGCTCTTCCTTGATCAGCGTGCGGTAGATCTGCACCAGCCGGTCGTTGGAGAGGGTGTTCGCATTCTCCAGCTCCAGCTTCATCACCTGCACCTCGGCGCGCGACTGCAGGCGCCCCAGGTCGGGGTCGCGCGTCACCCCCATGAACTTGGTGATGGTGGCGTGGGCTTCGCGCGCCTGGCCTGCCGCGAGCTGGCGTTCCACCTCGGCGATGATCTTCGACTTGTTGGCGGCGTACTCGGCCTCGCGCTCCTTCTTCACCGCTGCAATGCGCGCAGAGGCCTCCTGCTGCTTCGTGGCCTCGTCCTGCAGCCGCTTTTCCTCGGTAGCGCTGCCGAAGCTGCTCATCTGCAGGAACATCAGCACCAGCACGATGCCCACGCTCCAGCCGGGGGAAGGGAAGAGGGGGGTGCGCGCCAGGATCCGTTGGCGGATCGGTGGCAGCAGCAAGACGAGCATGGGGATGAGCAGCAGCCCTGCGGCATAGCCGCCGGATGCGCCCACGCCCCCCAGGGTGCTCAGGCTCGCGAGAATGGCCATGGCATACAGCCCGGCCGCTACCAGAATCGGCTTTGACAGCATCGGAAACAGTCCTCCCTGAATCATTTTGTTGCGCGCGATCATAGTGTGCTATCCCGCAAACAGGTGATACCGATACAACCGATGGATTGGCGCCATGGCAAGGCGCAAACCGCCCCTGAGCAGGGCGGTCCGTTAACGGCTGGTCGGCAGCAACCGCTCCACCAGCGGGTGCAGCACCTTCCTGTGCGCTGCCATCGCAAAGAAGTGCTCCTCCACGCCCTCGCAGGCGCCCACCCGCCGCACGCCGTAGTGCGCCGTCAGGTCGTCGTCCACCAGGCCGGCCATCGGGAACACGCCCATGCCCGCGGCGCCGAAGGTCTTGAGCAGTGCACTGTCCTCGAATTCCCCGGTCAGGTTCGGCCGGATGGCCATGCGGTCAAACCACTGGTCGAGCCGGGTGCGCACGGCGGCATGGGGGGTGGGCAGCAGCACGGGCACCTGGGCCAGGGACTGCGGAAAGCCGCGCCGGGCCGCGGCATACAGCGCGGGCGGCGCATACCAGGCAAGGGCCGAGGAGGTGAGCGGGTGGCTGTAGACCTTGAGGCTGGGGTTGGGCGGCGCGGGGCGGTCGGCCAGCACCACGTCGAGCCGGTGCAGCGCCAGGTCGCCGAGCAGGTCCTCGAACTCGTCCACCAGGCACAGCAGCTTGAGGTGCGGCGCCTGCATCACCGGCTGCATCAGGCTGCGCACCGCGAGCTTGGGCAACTGATCGGAGATGCCCACCACCAGGCGCACCGTGGGGGCGCCCGCCGCGTCGCGCACGGCGGCCGGCAACTGCTCGCCGAGCTGGAAGATCTGCTCGGCCTGGCGCATGGCGGCCAGGCCCGCGTCGGTGAGCGCCACCCCGCGCCCCGCGGGCTTGAGCAGGGCGTAGCCGAGTGCGCGTTCGAGCTCGCGCACCTGCGTGCTCACGGTCTGCACGGCCATGCCCAGGCGTTCGGCGGCGCGCGCAACGCCCCCTTCCTTGGCGACGACCCAGAAGTAGTAGAGGTGCCGGTAGCTGAATTCGGGGCCCATGCACTGTCCGGTTTTTCAGAACTGTCGCTTCCCAATTCTCTGCTTTCACAAAGCTGCCGCAAGGCTATCGTGGGGCCAGGCACGCAGACTGCGGGGCGGCCCCTAGGCCGCACGGTGGCGCTGGGGCGGGCCATCACACCGACCAATCGGAAGGAGACAGCCATGTTGAGAGTCCTTGTTCCATCGGATGGTTCCGCCAACTCGCTGCATGGCCTGCGCCATGTGATCGGCGAGTTTGAGAAGAACCGGGATCTGGCGATCCATGTCCTCAACGTGCAGCCGCCGTTCTCCCAGCATGTCTGCGATTTCAGCAGCAAGAGCGACCGCACGGAGTTCCACCAGGAGCAGGCCGAGCGGGCGCTGGCGCCGGTGCGCCAGGCGCTGGACGGCGCCGGCATCCCCTACACCGTGCACATCGAGGTCGGCGACAAGGCCGACTGCATCGTGGAGGCTGCGCGCCGACTCGGCTGCGACTGCATCGTCATGAGCACGGCGCGCAAGAGCTCGCTGGTGCGCATGGTCGAGAACTCGATCACCAACCAGGTGATCGAGCGCACCAGCGTGCCCGTGGAGGTGATCGCCGGCGAGCCCGCGTCGAAGCTGGAGCGCTTCGGCATCCCGGCGGGCGTGGGCGCGGGCATCCTCGTGCTGTGGATGGCCGCCAGCTGAGGCAGCAGCGCTGCCGGCCTGGCATGCACCCGCATCCAGACCGGCGAGGCACCCCCGCACCCCCTGCGAGACCTGGCGATGAACAGCGGCAGCGTCGGCATCGAATCCCTGGCCACCGGCCCGATGTGGGCCGGCTTCATCGCCTTCGTGCTGGCCATGCTGGCCCTGGACCTGTTCGTGCTCGGCGGCAACAAGGCCCACCGCGTGTCCTCCCGGGAGGCGGCAGGCTGGGCCTCCGCCTGGGTGGCCCTGGCCAGCAGCTTCGGCGCGCTGCTGTGGTGGTACCTGGACGGCGTGGCCGGTCGCGAGGTCGCCAACCGCAAGGCGCTGGAGTTCTTCACCGGCTACCTGATCGAGCAGGCCCTGTCGGTGGACAACATGTTCGTGTTCGTGATGATCTTCGGCTACTTCGCCGTGCCGCCAGAGCTGCAGCGCCGCGTGCTGCTGTACGGCGTGCTGGGCGCGATCGCCATGCGCGCAGCCATGGTCCTGGGGGGCGTGTGGCTGGTGTCGGAGTTCACCTGGGTGCTCTACGTCTTCGGCCTGTTCCTCGTGGTCACCGGCATCAAGATGCTGGTGCTGGCCGAGCACAGGCCCGACCTGGACAACAACGCCTTGCTGCGCTGGCTGCGCGGCCACATGCGCATCACGCCGGGGTTTCACGGCCAGGCCTTCTTCGTGCGCATCGGCGGGGTGCGCCATGCCACGCCGATGTTCCTGGTGCTGGTGATGATCGAGGCCAGCGACCTGGTCTTCGCGGTGGACAGCATCCCGGCCATCTTCGCCGTGACCACCGATCCGTTCATCGTCTTCACCTCCAACATCTTCGCCGTGATGGGCCTCAGAGCCCTGTACTTCCTGCTGGCCGACATGGCCGAGCGCTTTCACCTGCTCAAGTACGGGCTGGCGCTGGTGCTGGTCTGCATCGGCGGCAAGATGCTGGCCACGCCCTGGTTCCACATGCCCACGCACTGGTCGCTGGCGATCATGGGTGCCATCATCCTGGTGTCCGTGGTCCTGAGCCTCAAGCTCCCCAGGCGCTCGCATAGCGCATGGTGAAGCGTGCGGCCTCAGAGGCTGGGAGTTTTTGGCCGTATCCGAATGGCGCGTCAAAACGCACTGGATCTAGGCGCAAAGCACAGCCATAGCTCGGGCTATGGCGAGCATTTGCTTTCGACGATCCGGGGTGTTTTGGCGTGCAAGGCGGGCATGGACGAAAGACTCTCAGCCTCTCAGGTCGTGCGGAACTGCCTGCGGTAGGCCAGCGGCGAAACCCTGAGCGCCGCTGCGAAATGCTGGCGCAGCGAGGCCGGGGTGCCGAAGCCCGCCTGGTCGGCCACCGCGTCGATGGATTCCTCGGTGGTCTCCAGCAGGCGCTGGGCCAGTGCCAGGCGCTGGTGCATCAGCCACTGGCCCACGGTGGTGCCCATGGCCTCGCGGAAGTTGCGCGTGAAGCTCCGGCGGCTCATGAGGGCGCGCTGGGCCAGGGCATCCAGGTCGTGCGGCTGCTGCAGGTTCTGCAGCATCCAGTCGACCACGGGGCCCAGGCGGTCGCGCTCGGGCGCGGCGCGCACGGGGGTCTCGATGTACTGCGCCTGGCCGCCCTGGCGGTGCGGGGCCACGACCATGCGGCGGGCTGCGCGGTTGGCCGCGTCCGCACCGTGGCGCACGCGCAGCAGGTGCAGGCAGCAGTCGATGCCGGCGGCCGTGCCGGCGGATGTGAGCACATCGCCGTGGTCCACGTACAGCACCTCGGGCTGCAGCACCACGTGGGGGTAGCGCTCGGCAAAGCGCCCGGCCAGGTACCAGTGGGTCGTGGCCGTGCGGCCTTCGAGCAAACCCGCCTCGGCCAGCACGAAGGCCCCCAGGCACAGGCCGACGATGGTGGCGCCGCGGCGGTGCGCGCGGCGCAGCGCGTCCAGCAGCTCCGGCGGTGCCGCGCGCGTGTCGTCGAACCACGAGGGCACGACGATGATCTGCGCCCGGCGCAGTATCTCGAGCCCGTGCGCGACGTGGATCGCAAAGCCCGCGTTGGTGCGCAGTGCGCCGGGCGTTGCGGCGCAGACCGAGAGCGCGAAGCGGTGGCTGCGGTCCTCGTCGCGGTCCTCGCCGAAGACCAGGCAGGGCACCGACAGGTGGAAGGGGCTGATGCCGTCGAAGGCGAGCACGGCGACAGTTTCGGGCTGGGGGGCGATCATGGCCCGATTCTATCGATGATTGGCGTTCGGGCCGCTATCGGCAAAGCGCGCCGCTGCCTAAGATCCACTCCATCGCAACCCCAATGGAAACACCGACCATGTCCACCGCACCCCGCCGCGCCCTGATCGTCATCGATGTCCAGAACGAGTACTTCGAAGGTGGCCTGCTGCCCATCGAGTACCCGCCCGTGGCGCAAAGCCTGCCCAACGTCCTGCGCGCCATGGATGCCGCGCATGCCGCCGGGATCAAGGTGGTGGTGGTGCAGCACCACGCCCCCAAGGGCGCGCCGGTGTTCCAGGCCGATGCGCACAACGGCCAACTGCACCCCGAGGTGGCGTGCCGCCACCGCGACCACCTGGTCACCAAGGCCACGCCCAGCGCATTCACGGGCACCGACCTGGCGCAATGGATCGCCGATAACGGCATCGATACGCTCAGTGTCACCGGCTACATGACGCACAACTGCGATGCGTCCACCGTCTTCGAGGCCATGCACCGCGGGCTGGCGGTGGAGTTCCTGTCCGACGCCACGGGCGCACTGCCTTACGAGAACGCGGCCGGCTACGCCAGCGCCGAGGAGATCCACCGGGTCTTCAGCGTCGTCTTCCAGAGCAATTTCGCAGCGGTGGCCAGCACCGAGGGCTGGGTGGCGGCCGTGCGCGATGGCCAGGCCCTGGCCAAGGACAACGTGGTGGTGTCGAACCAGCGCGGCCGCGCCCGCGCAGCCCGCGCCTGAGAGGCTGAGAATCTTTCGTCCACGCCCGCCTTGCACGCCAAAACACCCCGGCTCGTCGAAAGCAAATGCTCGCCATAGCCCGAGCTATGGCTGTGCTTTGCGCCTAGATCCGAGGCGTTGTGGCGCGCACTTCGGACGCGGCCAAAAAATTCCCAACCTCTGAGTTCGCCTTCAAACGGCCAGGTCGCGCAGCGCCCCGGCCAGGGTCGGGTGCTCGTAGCGGTAGCCAGCCTGCAGCGCGGCCCGGGGCACCAGGTTCTGCCCGTCCAGCAGCAGCGTGGCCATTTCGCCCATGAGCCAGCGCAGCGGCGCGCCGGGCATGCGCAGGTAGACCCTGCGGCCGAAGGACTGCGCGAGGGCGCGGCTGAAGCCCTCCTGCGATGGGGTGTCCGGCGCCACGGCGTTGACGGCACCCTGCAGCGCCGGGTGCGTGAGGGCAAAGCGGATCAGACCCAGCGCATCGGCGAGGTGGATCCACGGGGCCGGTTGCCGGCCGGAGCCGAGCACGGAGCCCATGCCCAACCGGGCCGCCAGGGCCAGCATGGGGTAGGCCCCATCGCCCCGGCCCAGCACCACGCCCAGGCGCAGCCGTACCACGCGCACCCCCAGGGCCTCGGCGCGCCGGGCCTCGTGCTCGATGGCTACGCAAAGTTCGGACTGGAATTCTCCGGGCCGCGGCGGCCCATCTTCGGCCAGCGCTGGTCCTGCCAGGTTGTTGGCCGCACCGTAGTAACCCACCGCCGATGCGCTGACCAGCACCTCGGGCACCTGGTGCAGCCGCTGCATCAGTTGCACCAGGGCCGCCCCCACCTGCACGCGGCTGTCCAGCAACACACGCCGCCGCGCCGCCGACCAGGGCCGGCCCACGACCCGCGCGCCTGCAAGGTGGACCACGGCATGGATGCGCGTCTCGCTGGGGATCTGGTCCAGATGCTCCACCACCCACACGCCTTGGCCGAGCAGGGCTTGCGCCTGCCGCGCATCGCGCGACAGGGCGATGACGCGCCGGCCATCGGCCTGCAACTG
>NZ_JAXHOB010000023.1:0-12895 GCF_034519795.1 Acidovorax sp. | reverse complement strand
CTCGATGCGCTCGACTGCGAGGAGCTGCAGGGCTTTCACTTCACCCGGCCGCTGCCCGTGGCGCAATTGCAGGAGTGGGTGCAGCAGCACGCCAGCCGCCCGGCGCTGGGCGATTCGCGCTTCGGCGAGCTGGTCAGCATTCCCTGAGCGATTCTCCGGGGCCTTCGGCAGGTGGACTCACTTCGTCGGCATGCGAAGTGTTCCCGACCTCACGCGGTGCACACTGTGGGCATGAACACCAACCAGATCGCCCACATCGCCGGCCTCGTGGGGGAGCCCGCGCGCACGGCCATGCTGGTGGCGCTGATGGACGGGCGCGCGCTCACCGCGCGCGAGCTGGCCGATGCCGGCCACATCACCGCCCAGACGGCCAGCCGGCACCTGGCCTTGCTGGTCGAGGCCGGCCTGCTGCGGCTGGAACGCCAGGGCCGCCACCGCTACCACCGCCTGGCCTCGGCCGACGTGGCGCGCGTGCTCGAAGGCCTGATGCAGCTGGCCGTGCAGCAGCCGGCCCCGGAGCCCAGGCGCGTGGTGGTGGGCCCGCGCGATGCCGCCCTGCGCACCGCGCGCACCTGCTACGACCACATTGCCGGCCGCCTGGGCGTGGCCATTACCGAGCACCTGCTGGACGAGGGCGCCCTGGCCTTCGACGGCGATGCGGGCGGCCATGTCACGGCGCGGGCGGCGCCGGTGCTGCAGCGCCTGGGCATCGATGCGGCGGCGGACCCCGGCGCAGGCGGCAAGCGGCCCCATTGCCGCCCCTGCCTGGATTGGAGTGAACGGCGCATGCATGTGGCCGGCCGCCTGGGTGCCGTGATCTGCAGCCACTGCCTGGACCAGGGCTGGCTGCTGCGCCGCAGCGATACCCGGGCGCTGGAGATCACCCCCGGCGGTGCCGTGGCGCTGCGCAACTGGCTAGGCCATGCGCGCTGGGGCCAAGTGGCCGATCAGTGAGCTGTGCTGGCGGGCAGCGCTCCAGCACAGGCATGGGCACTGGCCCAGGCCCACTGGAAGTTGTAGCCGCCCAGCCAGCCCGTGACGTCCACCACCTCGCCGATGAAGTACAGGCCCGGCTGGGTCTTGCATTCCATGGTCTGCTGCGAGAGCACGCGCGTGTCCACGCCGCCCAGCGTCACTTCGGCCTTCTTGTAGCCCTCGGTGCCGGTGGGGGTGAGTTCCCAGCGCGCCAGTTGTTCGGCCAGGCGCGCCAGCGCCTTGTCGGACGCTTCGGCGATGGGGCGCTGCCAGTCTGCCTCGCGCTGGGCCCAGGCGTCGGCCAAACGGCTCGGCACCAGGGTGGCCAACTCATTGGCGATGAGCTTGCGCGAGCGCAGCTTGGCCTGCGCCAGTGCAGCGGGCAGGTCCACCGTGGGCGCGAGGTCGATGGCCAGGGGCGTGCCCTCCTGCCAGTAGCTCGATATCTGCAGCACCGCCGGGCCCGACAGGCCGCGGTGCGTGAACAGCAGGTCTTCGTCGAACACCATGCGCGCCTTCTTGGCACCGGTGCTGATCTGCACCGGCAGCGCCAGGCCCGAGAGCTGCGCATAGGGCGCCCAGGCGTCCCCGTCGAAGGTCATCGGCACCAGGCCCGGGCGCTGCTCGATGAGCGGAACGTCGAACTGCCGCGCCAGCCGGTAGCCAAAGTCGGTGGCGCCGATCTTGGGGATCGACAGCCCGCCGGTGGCCACCACCAGGCTGCGTGCCTGCACGGGGCCGCGGTCGGTGTCCACCAGGTAGCTGCCCTGGCCATCGGTGCCGCCGGCGTCAAAGGCGATCTTCTTGGCGCCGCAGGGCTGCCAGTGCGTGACGCCGCCCTCGGCGCACTCGGCCAGCAGCATGGCGATGAGGTCCTCGGCCGAGCGGTCGGCAAACAGCTGTCCCTTGTGCTTTTCGTGGTGGGGGATGCCGTGCTTGTCCACCAGCGCGATGAAATCCTGCGGCGTGTAGCGCGACAGGGCCGAGCGGCAGAACTGCGGGTTCTGCCCCACGAAATGCTTGTGCGGCGCGGCTGGATCGAGGTCGCGGTTGGTGAAGTTGCAGCGCCCACCGCCCGAGATGCGGATCTTTTCGGCCACCTTCTCGGCATGGTCGATCAGCAGGACCTTGAGGCCGCGCTGGCCCGCCTGGCCCGCGCAGAACAGGCCGGCTGCGCCGGCGCCGATGATGATGGCGTCAAAGAAAGGGATGGTCATGGATGCCGCGGATTGTAGGGGGACTAACATGGGCCATCCATCCCGCGAGGACTGCTCCCATGACCATGATCCGCTACGCCGTCGGCACCCTGGCGCTGGGCTTTCTGGCCCCGGCCTGGGCCATCAACAAGTGCACGGATGCCGATGGCAAGGTGTCCTTCCAGGACGCGTCCTGCCCGGGCCAGGGCGAGAAGATCGAGGTGCGCCCCGCCCTGGAGGGTGCCACGCCGATCCCGCCCCCGCCCTCCACCGCCAGGGAGGGGGCGTTCGGCCCCACCTGGCAGCGCAAGAACTACCTGCAGAACCAGGGCGTTCCCCAGGCGCGCATGGCCCTGGAGCGCAACCAGAAGGAATGTGCAGCGCAACCCCTGGAGGCCGTGGCCACCGCAGGCCCGCTGCGCAGCACCCTGGCATCGGGCACCCAGTTCGCGCAGGAGCGGGCGGCCGCAGCCGGCCAGGGCAAAGCCGCGTGCGAGGCCCGCAGCGAGGACCTGCGCAAGCAACTGAAAGTGCTGGAAGAAGAGCTTGGCGCCCCGTAGGCCTGAGCGACAGCGGCGTGCTCCTGGAACAACATGTTCGGACCTCTGTCGCCAGCGGGCTTGCAAGCGTGGCCGTGCACAAAGAAGCCAGGGCGCGCAGCTGCGTCAAAACTCCGTGCTGACCGAGAACAGCGCGGTCCTTGGCGTGCTGCGCGTCAGGAAGCCGGTACGCACCGCGAGCCAATGGGAGGAGTCCGCCACGTTTTCCACGGTCAGGCGGAACACCGTGGGACGCCCGGCGAGGCGGGTGCTGTAGCGCAGGCCCAGGTCGTAGCTGTCAAAGCCCGGGATGCTCTGCGCGTTGTTGGCGCTGGCGATCTGGCGCGACACCCTGGTGAGGCGACCGGTCGCGGTCAGGCCCGGCAGGGCGGCGATGTCCCACTCGCCCTGCAGCACCAGCGTGTGGTCGGGGATGCCGATGGCCTTCTTGCCATCGTTGGCGCCGTTCAAGGTTTTCGACTGCACGGCATCGGACAGCGCCAGGCCGGCGTTCAGGCGCAGGTTCCTGGCCACTTCGCCGTAGAGTGACAGCTCCAGGCCGCGGTTGCGCTGCTCGCCATCGACCACGAGGAAGTTGGCCCCGTTGACGAAGGACACCGGCTGGCGGATCTGGAACAGGGACGCGCTGGCACCGAAGGAGCCGCCGTCGTACTTCACGCCGGCTTCGATCTGCTTGCCCTTGAACGGGGGGAACACCTTGCCTGCATTGGCGGTGCTGCCACCCGCCACGGGCCCTTGCGACAGGCCTTCGGCATAGTTGGCATACACCGAGAAGGTCGGCGCCAGCTTGTAGCTGGCGGCCAGCGACGGGGCGGTGGCCGTCTGCTCGTAGCGGCGCTGCTCCACGCCGCCGGCGAATTCACCGATGTCCAGCTTCTGGTAGCGCACGCCGGCGATCAGGTGCAGGCGCTCGTCCAGCAGGTGCATGGAGTCCACCACGGCCAGGCTGTCGGAGGCGGTGTCCTGGTAGCGCGCCAGGCGCCCGCCCGTGGGCAGCGCGGGCTGGGCGATGAAGACCGGGTTGTAGAGGTTGCTGGTGAACGCACTGCCCATGGTCTGGCTCAGACTGGAGCCGTCGCCCGTGAAGCGCGAATAGCCGACCACCACCCGGTGCTTGACCGGGCCGGTGGCAAAGCGCATGCGCCAGCCCAGTTCGCCCGAACGCAGGGCCGAGTTGGTCTGGAAGATGCTGGGCTGGGCGGTGAAGTTGCCGCTGGCCGTGGTGATGCGCGTGCTGCCGGCGTTGACGTTCGATTCCTCGTAGTCCACCCCGCCGAGCACGCCGAACACGGTGGAGTCGGGGGTGATGTCGTACTCCACCCGCGAGACCACCGAAGAGCTCCGGGTGTCGCTGCGGTCCCAGGGCTGGCTGATGGCCTGCGCCGTCGAGGGCGGGGCGGGCAGGGCAAAGCCTTCGTTGAAGCGGTGGAACTGCGGAAACCCGTCGAACTGGCGCTGGTTCTGTGCCACGTCCAGGCTGGCGCGCAGCTTCTCGCCCGCGAAATCCAGCGCGGCCGACAGGTGGTCGATGCCCACCTTTTCATTCGGCACGCCGGTGGAGCCACCGCCGCGCGTGGCGG
This sequence comes from Acidovorax sp., assembly GCF_034519795.1. Classification (GTDB taxonomy): domain Bacteria; phylum Pseudomonadota; class Gammaproteobacteria; order Burkholderiales; family Burkholderiaceae_C; genus Acidovorax. The sequence goes on along the minus strand of NZ_JAXHOB010000023.1, from coordinate 8,584 downwards.
CGTTGACGCGCACGCCCCACTGGTTGTCGGGGCCGAAGCGGCGCCCCGCGTCCAGGTGTGCGCCGGCCTGGCCGTGGGAGGAGGCGGACAGGGTCAGCCGGGTCAGCGGCACATCGGTGCCGCGCTTGGGCACGAGGTTGATGGTGCCGCCCGTGGTGGTGCTGTTCGGGCCGATGCCGTTGAGCAGCGCGCTCGGGCCCTTGAGCACTTCGATGCGCTCGAATTGCTCCACCGCGATGCGCCGCGTGTCCACCACCGCGAAGGTCTCGTTGAACGAGATGTCCTGGCTCAGCATGGGCAGGCCGCGCAGGAAGAACACGTCCACGGCGTTGCTCTCGGAGTTGGTGGTGCGCACGGCCGGGTCCGCAGCCAGCACGTCGATCAGGCGCCGCGCCTGCGCGTCGCGCGCGGCCTGCTCGGTGTAGCCGCTGATGGCGAAGGGCGCATCGAGCAGGGCGGTGTTGCCCAGGGCTCCCAGGCGTGCGCCCTTGGCGACCTGGCCGCCTGCAAAGGGCTGGTACAGCTGGTTGGGGTCGCGCGAGCCCTCGACCGTCACGGTCGCCAGGCTGCGCTCCGCCGCGGCGGGTGCCTGGGCCGCCGGTACCGGTACCGGTGCCGGCGGCGCTGCAGGGCGCACGGTCAAGGTGTCGCTGCCCAGGCGCACCAGCGCCAGGCCCGACCCGGCGAGCGCACGCTGCGCGGCTTCTTCCACCGCAAAGCTGCCGCGCACGGCAGGAGCGGTCTTGTCGCGCAGCAGCGCGGGGTCGGCGGTGAGGATCCTGCCGCCCTGGCGGGCGATGCGGGCCAGGGTGTCGTCCAGGGGGCCGGCGGGCAGGTCCCAGTTCTGCACGGCACCGGCCTGGGCCACCAGCGTGTCGCCGGGGGTGGGCAGGGTTTGCGCAAAGCTGGCGCCGCAGAAGGCAGCGGTCAAGGCCGCCACGAGCAGGCGGGGGCGAAAGGAGGGGCTGGGCATGGGAGGGTGTTCCTGTACTGAACGTTGGACAAGGGCTGCTGTCTGCTTGTCGAACGAACCCCGCAAAACCCCTCACCTGGCGAGCAATAAATTGGCGGCAGGCGGTTTGCTACTGCAGGTCGATCAAGGTCAGCATCGGCCCGTAGTGGGTGACGGTGATGGGCTGGGTGTCCACCAGGGCCTGCAGCGCCTGCCCGGTGTCGTTCAGGTGGAAAACGCCAAAGACCCGGAGCCGGGCAGCCGCCGGGCTGATGCGCACCAACCCCTTGCGCCAGGGGCGCAGGGCAGCGACCACATCGCCCAGCGGCTCGTCGCGCACATCCAGCACGCCTTCGGCCCAACTGGCCCGGTGGGCCATGCGCTGCTGCGCCATCTCGATGCGCTGGCCATCCATCCAGGCCGCCTGGCCTTCGCGCAGCGTGCGCTGCGCGCCATCGCCGGTCTGCAGGGCCACGCTGTGCTCCAGCACCACCACCAGGCTGCGATCCGCTTCCTGGCGCACCAGGTAGCGGGTGCCCAGGGCCTGCGCCGTGCCATGCCGGGTTTGCACGACGAAGGGGCGCGCCGGCAGGCCTGCAGCCGGATCGGCAAGGGCATCGCGGGCCACCTGCACCAGCAGCTCGCCTGCGCGCAGCCGCACCAGGCGGCGGCCGTGGTCAAAGTGCACATCGGCCGCGCTGCGGGCGTTCAGGTCCAGTCCGCTGCCATCGGGCAGCAGGGTGTGGCGTGTCTCGCCGGTACCGGTGTGCAGGTCGGCCAGCAGCCCGCCCAGCGGCTGGCTGCGGTGGGCGAGGGTCCCGGCGCCCACGCTGGCGAGCAGCATCAGGGCCGATCCGCCCACAATGCCCCTGCGCTGGCGCGAGGCCGGCGCTGCCGCTGCGGTCAGGCTGCGGCGCACGGCCGGCAACTGGCCCGGGTGGCGCTGGTCGATGTGGTGGATCTGCCCCACGGGCTCTGCAAGCACGCCCTGTACACGTTGCCATGCGGCCTGGTGGCGCGCATCGGTCGACAGCCAGCGCGCAAAATCTGCGTGCTCGCCTGCGCCGGCGCTGCCGGAGGTCAGCCGCACCTGCCAGTCCACGGCGGCGGCAAGGGCGTCCTGGTCCACTCCAGAAAGGGTGCTGCTCATGGCTGGCCGACGCCGGTATCCTGCCGGCAGCAGTGCAGGTAGGCCTGCTTCATGTAGCGCTCCACACTGGCCACCGAGATGCCCATCTCGCGGGCGATCTGCACATGCGTCAGCCCATCGAGCCGGTGCAGCAGAAAGGCCTGCTTGACCTTGGCAGGCAGGCCGTTCAGGCGCTGGTCGATGGCCTGCAGGGCCTCGTGTAGCACCGCCAGCTCCTCCGGCGACGGAGCCGTGGCCTGCGGCGACTCAGCCAGCGCCTGCAGATAGGCCTGCTCCAGCTCGCGCCGGCGCCAGTGGCTGAACAGCACCCGCTTGGCCAGCGTGGTCAGAAAGGCGCGCGGCTCGGCCACCTGCTCGATTTCGCGCGCGGCGAGCACGCGCACGAAGGTGTCCTGCGCCAGATCGGCGGCACCGTGCGGGCACCCCATCTTGCGCTGCAGCCAGGCCACCAGCCACGCATGGTGGCTGGTGTACCAGCGGCCGGCGGGGTGGGCGGAAGGTGGGTTCATCGCAGTGCAGCCATCAAGCAACGGGATGCCGCAGTCGGTCTGGACTGCCGCATCTTGCGGCGGTATGGCTCAGTTTCCCGCGGCCCGTTGAGAGCGCGCTGCCTAAAAGCCAGGACCACCGCGCAAGGGCCGCCCCGCCGCGCTGGCGGTGTCCCCCTTCCCGAATGGCGCAGCCATTCGAGAGAAGGGGTGAAGGCGCGCAGCGCCTCAGGGGGATGTACCGAATCAAAATGCAGCGCGCAGCGTCAGGCTGACGTTGCGTGGGTCGCTGTAGTTGCCATAGTCCAGGTTGGCCCAGTACTTCTTGTTCGTCACGTTGTTGACGGCCAGGGTGGCGCTGAGCTTGGGGTTGAACTGCCACGAGGCACGCAGGTTGAGCACGGCCGTGGGCGACTGCTTGACCGTCACGGTACCGGTGGGGTGCGGGATGTTGAAGCCTTCGACCGCGCTCTGCCAGGTCAGGTTGCCGCCCACCGACAGGGGAGCGAGCGCGCCCGACAGCTGGTAGTCCGTGCCCAGCTGCAGCAGGTAGTCGGGCAGGTTGGCGTAGATCAGGTCGGTGGGGGCGCGCGTGACCCTGGCGCGCGTCAGGCCTGCGCTCACGCGCCATTGCCTGGTGGCCATGCCCGAGAACTCCAGCTCGAAGCCGGTCGACTTGGTGCCATTGACCGCCACGTAGGGCAGCGTGCCATCGGGCAGCGGCGTGGTGATGGCGCCATCGCGCACGCCATAGTTGTCCTGCTTGGTCTGGAACACCGCGAAGTGCGCCTGGATGCGGCGGTCCAGCAACTCGGCCTTGAGGCCGGCTTCGGCATTGCTGCCGATGACCGGCGACAACGGGTTGTTGTTGCGGTCCTTGTAGTTCTGCGGGTTGAAGATGCGCGTGTAGCTGGCATAGGCCGACAGCGTGGGCGTGATGTCGTACACCGCGCCGATGTAAGGGGTGAGCTTGCGGTTCTCGTCCTGCACGGCGCTCTTGCCGGTGTAGGTGCCGGTGGTGCCGTAGCCATCGGTGTGGCGGTGCCAGTCGGTCAGGCGCAGGCCCGTCAGCAGCGACAGCGGCTCGGCCAGGCGCCAGCGCGCCGAGGCGAACAGGCCCGTCTGCTGTGTGATCTGCGTGCGCCAGGCACCGGTCTTGGAGACCACGGGCTCGGGCGCACTGCCGTCCCAGGTGTAGATGTTCGGGACCACGTAGCTCCAGTTGGCCACCGAGCTGTAGCCGTCGGTGCGCGTGGCGATGCGCGTGGAGCTCACGCCCACCATCAGGTCGTGCTTGCGGCCGCCGAGATCGAGCTTGCCCGACAGGTAGGCATCCACCGTGTCCTGCTTTTCGCTGCCGCCGCCCACGGCCGCATACAGCGTGGCGCCGGCGCCCGTGGTGGGGTTGATGAAGGGCGCCAGCGAGGTGGTCCTCCCGTAGCCGTAGGTGCGCAGGCTGAAGGTGTCGCCCTCGGTGTGGTTCAAGGCGGCCTTCACGCTCCAGTCGTCATTGAGCTGGTGTTCCAGCGTGGCGTACACCGTGCCCGAGGTGCGCTCCCAGCGCGTCCATGGCGGCGAGAAGCTGGTGGAGATCGGCAGGTCGATGGGCGAGCCATCGGTGGCGAAGCGCGGGATGGTGCCCCAGATCGGCGCCTTGGGGTCGTTGGACTGCCGCTGGTAGCCCAGGGCCACCACGGTGGAGCGGCCCAGGTCGGCCTCGATGGCGGCGAGCAGGGCAGTCTTGTCTTCGGAGTAGCGGTCGCGGAAGCTGTCCTTCTTCTGTGGCGCGACCACCAGGCGGCTGCGCACGCTGCCGTCGCTGTTCAGCGGGGCGTTGATGTCGAGCTCGCCGCGGTACAGGTTCCACGAGCCGGCGGTCAGCGCGACCGAGGCCGCGAACTGGCGCTGCGGGCGCTTGCGTATCATGTTGATCGTGGCCGAGGGCACGCCCACGCCGGTCAGGATGCCGTTGGCGCCGCGCACGACTTCCACGCGCTCGTACAGCGCGGTGTCGAACTCCTGGTTGGTGCTGCTGCTGTACGAGGGCAGGCCATCGATCTGGAAGTCGGTGATCTGAAAGCCGCGTGCGTAGTACAGCGGGCGCTGCGTGTCGTAGAAGCTCACGGCCACGCCGTTCACGTTGCGCAGCACCGAATCGATGCTGGTCAGCGACTGGCGCTCGATCTGCTCGCGCGTCACCGTGGTGGTGGACTGCGGCGTCTCGCGCGCCGTCAGCTGCAGCCGGGTGGAGGCGCTTTCGCGCGAGCCCGACACGGTGACGCTGTCCAGCGCCTTGGGGGCGGTGATCTGGTCGGTGGAGGCCGCAGGGGCGGCGTCCTGGGCCTGGGCCGCGCCGGCCAGGACCGTGGCGATGGTGGCCAGAGCCAGTGGGTGCAGACGGCAGACGGGCTGCCTACGGGAAACAGACATGGAGCACTCCTTGGAGCCTGTTCAATGTCTTCTTGCAGCCGCGTTGGAGTGCAATCGCCCGATTTCACTCCAACCCTTCGGGCAAGAGCCTTTTCGGGCGGTCTGCGGCGTTGCGGCGCTTGCCGATAGCACGGGCTATCGGCTGCGCACCGCGCCTTGCATCCCATCCCGAAAAGGGACTTGTGCGGCTTCAAAAAGGCATTGAACAGGCTCCGGTTGTTGAAAGCAGGTAACTGGCTGGCAGCGCTGCAACAACGAGGGGCGCACGGCGTGGCTGGTTTATGGCTCCAATTGTAACTTTTAAATGACAATCATTCTTGATTGTGGTGGCCAAAAACCGTGTTTCACGGGGCAGGCGCGTTGCGTTTGCGCCTCATTTGTAAGCGCAGGGGCCTTCTGCGGCAGCTCGCTCAGCCCTTCCAGGTGAACGGAAACTTGAACTGCTTGACGAAGCCGTTAGGCACGTAGTCGCCGAGCACGCCGTACTTCTCGGGCCACAGCCTGGTGCTCTTCACGGCGGTGCCGAACAGGTAGTCGAGGAAGGCGAAGTGCGCCGCATAGTTCTTGTCCAGCGCCTCCTGGTCCTGGCTGTGGTGCCAGTGGTGGAAGTTGGGCGTGACCAGCACGTAGCGCAGCGGCCCCAGGCGCACGCTCACGTTGGCATGGTTGAACACGGCCTGGAAGCCCACGACGACGATGTAGGCGTCGATCACTTCCTTGGAAAAGCCCAGCACGTAGATCGGTGCCAGCACCAGCGTGCGCGTGATCAACAGCTCCAGGATGTGCTGGCGCGAGCCGGCCATCCAGTCCATGCTTTTCACGCTGTGGTGCACGGCGTGCAGGCGCCACAGCACGGGCACCTCGTGGTAGGCGCGGTGCGTCCAGTACTGCACCAGGTCGGCCACCAGCACGATGAGGAACAGCGCCACCCAGAAGTTCAGGCCCTGCACCCAGCCGCGGATGCCGTCGCTCGCGGCCCAGCCGAAGAACTTGTGCACGATGAGGTTGGTCGCCAGCAGCACGAAGCCCACCACCATGTGGTTCACGATGAAGTGGTGGAAGTCGGTCTGCCATTCTTCGCGGAAGATCGGCTGGTCCTTGCGCAGCGCGAACAGCTTCTCGATGAAGATGAAGATCAGCGAGCTGCCCAGCAGGTCGAGGATGAACCAATCGAGGCCGATGTAGGGCGTGTTGTCGGGGAAGTTCGGATCCACCTCCACCTTGTGGCCGCCCAGAAAGGCGGCCAGCGCCACGATGGCGAAGGCGAAGGTGGCCAGCCAGCGCGAGCGGTTGAACAGGATGTTGACCAGCGAGATGCCGCCCGCCACGGCCATGGCCGCGAGCATGATGTAGCGGATCACGTTCACGTCGTAGCTCTTGCGCAGTTGCGGCGTGGTCAGGTACTCGGGGAAGTGGAAGGCCAGCACGCCCAGAAAGCACAGGATGGCCAGCGTGAGCGCGATCACCCCCGATACCAGCCCGCGGCCGGTGCGCAGCGCACCATGGCTTTCGGTGAATTCATTGAGCTTGTCGATTTCGAGCATGTTCTTACCCCTCTGCGCCTGGCCGTGGCGTGGTGCCCAGGCTGGTGTTGGCTTTATGTGACGCGAGTGTAGCGGGGCCTTGTGCATCCTTGTGTAACCGCCATCGCACGTAAAATCGGGGCCCATGAACATCCCCTCGCACCAGCTGAGCATGACCGTGCTCATGTCCCCGGACATGGCCAATTTTTCCGGCAACGTCCACGGCGGCGCCATCCTCAAGCTGCTCGACCAGGTGGCCTACTCCTGCGCCAGCCGCTATTCGGCCTGCTATGTGGTCACGCTCAGCGTGGACCAGGTGATGTTCCTGCAGCCCATCCACGTGGGCGAGCTCGTGACCTTCCTGGCCAGCGTCAACTACACCGGCTCCTCGTCGATGGAGATCGGCATCAAGGTGGTGGCCGAGGACATCCGCTCGCAGGTGGTGCGGCATGTGAACAGCTGCTTTTTCACCATGGTGGCGGTGGACGAGGCGCGCAAGCCCGTGCCGGTGCCTGCGTTGTCGCCCTCCACCACCGAAGAGCGCCGCCGCTGGGATGCCGCCGTGATGCGCAAGACGCTGCGCAAGGAACTGGCGGCTCGCTTCGAGCAGGCCCGCTCGGCACCCGTGCCGGCCCCTCTGGCCGCGTGAACATGTTTTAACAGGCCCCGGCGCGGGTGGGCGTAGGCTGCTTGCTTTGCAAAGGCCGCCCCACCATGACCGATGCCACCGCCATCGTGCGCGCCAGCTACGAGGCCTATGTCCGCAAGGACCGCGAGGCCCTTGAGGCACTGATCGACGAGGATTTCCATTTCTCGAGCCCGCTCGACAACCGCATCGACCGGGCGACCTATTTCGCGCGCTGCTGGCCCAACAGCGAGGGCATCAGCGGTTTCCAGTTCATCCACCTGGTGCAGCAGGGCCATGTCGTGTTCGTCACCTACGAGGGCACGCGCCAGGGCGGCGGGCGCTTTCGCAACACCGAGGTCGTCACGGTGCGCGGCGAGCGCATCGTGGAGGTGGAGGTCTACTTCGGCTGGTCGATTCCCCATCCCGCGCCAGCGGGCGGCTTCACCAACGTCTGATCGTTCAGCGGTTGCGCCCGGCCAGCGACACGGCCTGCAGCGACAGCCCGTCGATCTCGTTGGTGATGCCCGAGAGCACGTTGGCCACCACCGCGAACTCGCGGCCATGCTGGCCGGCGCGCGCAGCCATCACCTGGGCATTGAAGCTCACCACCTTGGCCTCGCGCGCCACGGTCTGTATCGAGGCGACGATGCCCGCCAGCTCCTTCATCAGCGTCTCGGACTTGGCCTTGCCCAGCTGGTCGAAGGCCGTGGTGGCCGTGTTCAGCGCATCGAGTGCGCCATCGGTGATCTCGACCAGGCGCGCCAGGGCTTCTTCCACACGGGGGCTCTGCCGCTCGGCCAGCTCCAGCGTGCGCTCCACCTGCTGCATGAAGGCATCGATGGTGGGGCCCACGCCGACAGGGCCCTGGTAGGTGGTGCGGATGCGCTCGCCCATCGCCGCATCGAGGTGGCGCGGCGTGTCCACCAGCCTGGCGTGGCTTTCGCTGAACAGCGCGAGCGAGCTGCGTGCCGCCTTCAGATGCAGGTCGCTGCCGCGCGTGGCCAGCACGGTCTGCAGCACCATGCGCTGCGACAGCATGCGCTGGCGTGCCGCCAGGTTGACCAGCGACATCTCGCCATCGCGCGGCGCGGGGGTGGTGGGGGCGGGCAGGTTGGCGTGGTTGCTGCGGGCGGAGAGGGGGTAGGCTGCCATGGTGTGATCCTGTGTGGTTGCCATCGGTTTGTTGGGATACAACTAGCAATACCTGGGCCAGTGCATGCCTGTTGGCCTGCCCCTGGAGCGTGCACACCACCGGCGGCGCGCAGGCAAAAAAACAGGTCCGGCGATGGGATCGCAGGGCCTGCTGGGCGGGAAAAAAGGGGCTGGCGAAACGGGCGGGCGATAGGGGCCCGCGCGATCAGGCGAAGCGCAGTTGGCTCGCCGGCTGTGGCACGGCTGCTGCGGCAATGCCCT
>NZ_JAXHOB010000017.1:0-7985 GCF_034519795.1 Acidovorax sp. | reverse complement strand
GCGGTTCTTGAATCGGTAAAAACTCTCGTGACCAGTGACGCGTCGGGACCGGCCTCGGCAATCCGGCGATAACCGTCCGCTATGGTCTGCAGGGTGCCCCAAGCCTGTGCAAGTCGGCGTTCGGCTCCATGGTAGCGCGTGCTCAAAGCCCGTGTTCTGTATTGGGTTCACATCGGCCGCCAGCAGAAGTCTTTGCAGGGGCAGGGCACCAAGATGCTGGCGCAGGTGTTGCAGAAGCTGCGATGGGCGATGCCCGAGGCCTGGGCTGCGGCGGCGTGTTCCGCAGCCGTGCCCTGTTGATCTGGTGTCCCGTCAACAGATGCCCCCAACAAAGCCGATGCATTTCGCGCCAGGGCGGTGCTGCCCAGCGATCCTCGGTTTTCGGGCGTTTCGCTTCGGTGCCTTCTGCCGCGCACGCGCCTAGCGCACCACGCCCGCATCCTGCCCGAACAGCAGGCCGCGCGATGCCGCGTCGACCACCGGGGCCGTGTTGATCTCGTTGGCCTTCTGGTAGGCGCGCACTGTGGCCGGCCGCTTGCGCACGCGCTCGAACCATGCTTGCAGGTGCGGAAAATCCGACAGCACCTGGCGCTGGCGTTCGTGGGGCAGGATCCACGGGTAGCATGCCATGTCGGCAATGGAGTAGCCATCGCCTGCGATGAAGGTGCGCCCGTCACCCAGGTGCTTGTTCAGCACGCCGTACAGGCGCGAGGTCTCCTTCACGTAGCGCTCGATGGCATAGGGCAACGGCTCGGGCGCGTACTGCACGAAGTGGTGGTTCTGCCCGGCCATGGGCCCCAGGCCCCCCATCTGCCAATACAGCCATTGCAGCACCAGGTTGCGCCCGCGAAGGTCCTGCGGAATGAAGCGTTGCGTCTTGTCCGCCAGGTACTGCAGGATGGCGCCCGACTCGAACAGCGACAGTGGTGCCCCGCCGTCGGCCGGTGCATGGTCGACGATGGCCGGGATGCGGTTGTTCGGCGCGATGCGCAGGAACTCGGGCGCGAACTGCTCGCCACGGCCGATGTGGACCGGCAAGATGCGGTAGGGCAGTGCGGCCTCCTCCAGAAACATCGTGACCTTGTGGCCGTTCGGCGTCGTCCAGTAGTGCAGGTCCAGCATGTCAGGCACCCGGTGCTGCGGACAGGCGGGCGTTCTGCGGAAACATGGCGCGCCGCGCTTCATCGTCGAGTTCGGTCTTGAAGGCGTGCCGGGTCTTCAGCGCTTCGGCGCGCTGGGCAGCGGGCCGGGCGTTCACGGTGTCGAGCAGGCGCTTGACATGGGGCAGCTTGTCCCACGGGTCGGTGCCCAGCACATAGGGCACGGCGCGGGCCCAGCCCCAGACGGCCATGTCGACCAGCGTGTACTCCTCGCCCAGCATCCAGGTGCGGGTGGCCAGGCGCTCGTTGATGAGCGTCCAGTGCCGCCATGCCTCGAAGTCGTAGCGGTTGAGCGCATAGGTCTTGGGCTCGGGTGCCACGTGCCTGAAGTGCACCGACTGCCCCGAATAGGGCCCGATGCCGGTGGCCACGAACATCAGCCACGAGTGCATTGCTGCGCGCGCCGCTGGTGTGTTCTCGGGCAGGAAGAGGCCGGTCTTCTCCGCCAGGTACAGCAAAATGGCGTTGCTGTCGAAGACGACCGCGTCGCCATCGACCAGTGCGGGTGTCTTGCCATTGGGATTGATGGCAAGAAACGCCGGCGTATGCTGCTCGCCACGGCGGGTGTCCACCGGCACCATCTCGTAGGGCAGGGCTGCCTCCTCCAGGAACAGGGCGACCTTGGCGGGGTTCGGTGATGGGTGGTAGTAGAGCTTGATCATGGGGGTGTGTCTCAGGGGGTGGAAAGAACCTGCTCGCACAGGGCAGCGAAGCCATCGACGGTGTGGTCGTAGGCCATGTTGGGGTGGGGGTCGGGCGGGCCTGCTGGCCCCCACTCATCTGGGCGGGCGACGAAGGCAGTGCGCAGGCCTGCCGCATGCGCCGCGTTGAGGTCGAAGTTGTGGCAGGCCACCATCAGGATGCGCTCGGGGGCCAGGTTCAGCCAGCGCGCCGCCGTGGCGTAGGCTTCGCGGTGCGGCTTGTAGACGCCGATCATCTCGCACGAGACGATGGCGTCCCAGGTGAAGCCGTTGCGACGCGACACGTCGATGACCAGGGCCGTCGGCAGCATCGTGAACGAGACCACCGGCACGCGCGCACGCAGCGACGCCAGCGCCGGCGCAAAGTCGGGCCAGGCGCGCAGGCGGTGCCAGGCGCGCCACAGGTGTGTGCGGCCTGGCGCATCCAGGGCCGGGAGCCCGAAGGCCAGCACGGCCTCGTCCAGCGCCCGCAGGTGCACGTCGTCCATGTGGAACGCCGGCTGCACCTGGCCAACAATGCCCTGCATGGTGCTGCGCCGCCATGCATTGGCGAATGCGTGGCGGTCAAAGGCTAGGCCCTGCCAGGCTGGCACCCGGGCCAGTTCATCGACCAGCGATCCGTGCCAGTCCAGCACCGTGCCGCCCGTGTCGAAGGCTACTGCGTCGTATTGCATGGGGGCCTTGCTTGCTTGCTTGTTTGTTTGTCGATGGGCCTCAGAAGGCTGCGGTGTATTCGCCCCGAGCCGGGTAGTTCTTCGCCAGCGCGAAGTCCAGCGCATCGCGCAGCTCATCAAAGTGGGGCCGCGCAAACGGCATGGTCTGCACGGCACCGTAGTACAGCGTGCCGTCCGGGCGCACCAGGAACACGCCGGGTTCGGAGAACAGCGCCGGCTCCTCCAAGCCAATGGACGTCATGCCGCGCGAGGCGCTGATGTACAGCCCCCAGGCACGGGCCACCGCCAGCGGCAGGCTGTGGCCTACGCGCAGGCCGGGCGCGCGCAGCTTGTCCGCCATGGCCTGCGCGCGCTCGGCGGTGTCGCTGGACACCGCGACCACCTTCACCCCGCGCTGTTCAAATTCTGGCAGCAGACGGCTCAGCTCCAGCAGGTAGCGCAGGCATATCGGGCAGTGCAGACCCCGGTAGAAGACGACCAGGGTGAAGTTCTGTGGTGCGTCTGCTGCGAGTGTGAAGTCGCCGTGTGCCAGCGTGGGCACGGACAGGGCGGGTACGGGTTGGCGTGGTATCAGCACAGTGAGGTCCTTGGCATTTCAAAGCACCGGGTCACTGTAGCAGCCAGGGTGAGACGTATGGAATCAATGCGTCTCTAATGAGATACCATTCGTCTCATGTCTGATCGCCTCTCGACCCTGCTGGCCCGTTTTCAGCTGCACGCCCGCGTGGTGCACCGTGGGGCATTGCCGGGCGTGCTGGACCTGAGCGCAAGCCAGCGTGGCAGCCATCTGCACCTGCTTTGCGAGGGCCAGATGGAGATGGCAACGGCCGCAGGCGCGCGCCTGGTGGTGAGCGAGCCCAGCGTGCTGCTGCTGCCGCGCCCGCTGGGGCACCAACTGGTGCCGGCGCGGGGTGCTGTGCCTGAACTCGTCAGCGCGGCCATCGATTTCGGTCCGAGCGATGAAAACCCGCTGCTGCGCGGCCTGCCGGATGTGCTGCACGTGCCGCTGGCGCAACTGCAGGCGGGCGGGGCAGCGCTGGTGCTGGTGCAGCAGTCGCTGGTCGTCGAGGCGCAGGCGCAGCGCTGCGGACACCTGGCGGTGGTGGACAGGCTGGTCGAGGTGCTGGTGATCCAACTGCTGCGGCATGCGATGGCGCAGCGCCTGGTCGACGTCGGCGTGCTCGCCGGGCTGGCCGATGTGCGGTTGGCGCGCGTGCTCAATGCCTTGCATGCCGAACCTGAACGCCCCTGGACGTTGGACACGATGGCGCTGCTGGCCGGCATGTCGCGCGCGCGTTTTGCGGCCCGGTTCGGCGCCGCGCTGGGCACACCGCCCGCTGAATACCTGGGTAGCTGGCGTATCGGGCTGGCGCGCTCGCTGCTGCGCCAGGGCATGTCGGTCAAGCAGGTCGCGCCCGAGGTCGGCTATGCCAATGCCAGCGCGCTCGCGCGCGCTTTCACGCAACGCCTGGGCCAATCCCCTACGGCGTGGCTGGTGCAGGAATCACGGGGGGCGGGCTGAGAACAGGTCTGAGAGGCCGAGAATCTTCGTCCATGCCCGCCTTGCACGCCAAACACCCCGGCGTGGGAGTAGCAACTAAGATGACCAGGATGAAGGATATGCCCAGCCCCCAGGTGCGGCCAACTCCCGAGGAGGCGGCCTTTGGTCGTCCGGCGAGCGGGTTTCGGCTGCAGATGTACACGGTGATTTTCGAAGCGGACACCCGTGCGGGACGGCTGTTCGATCTGGTCCTGATCGCCCTGATCCTGGCCAGCGTAGCAGTCGTCATCATGGACAGCATGGCGGGGTTGCACAACCAGTACGCTGACCTGTTTCGGGCGCTGGAGTGGTTCTTCACCGCCGTGTTCACTGCCGAATACATCGCCCGGTTGGCCTGTGTGCGCAGGCCGGCGCGCTACTCGCGCAGCTTCTTTGGCATCATCGATCTACTGGCGCTGCTGCCCACCTATCTGGCCATTCTGGTGCCAGGTCTCTACGCGCTGATCGATGTGCGCGTGCTTCGCCTGCTGCGAATTTTCCGCATCTTGAAGCTCACTGAATACGTGGCCGAGTACGGTGCGCTGGGCCAGGCGTTGGCCGCGTCGCGGCGCAAGATACTGGTCTTCATGTCGTTCGTGATGCTGGTAGTGGTGGTGATGGGCACCTTGATGTACGTCGCGGAGGGCCCGGCGCACGGTTTCACCAGCATCCCTGTGGGTATCTATTGGGCCATTACGACCATGACGACCGTTGGCTTCGGCGATATCACCCCGCACACCGACTTGGGGCGCATCATCGCCTCGGTCATGATGCTGCTTGGCTGGGGCACGTTGGCTGTGCCGACGGGTATTGTCAGCGCTGAATTCACGCTGCAGCGGCAGGGCCATGCACCCACGACACGGACCTGCCATGAATGCCTGAGCGAAGGTCATGCCCCCACCGCACGCTTTTGCAGCGACTGCGGCGCCCGTTTACCCGCATGGCGGCATGAAGCTGCCGAGAGCAAGTGATGGTGCTGTACGCAGCAACACCGCCACGCGCGGCCTGGCTCTGCTCAGGCATTGGAACGAACCGCATAGCGCCTGCCCACCCCCATCGCTGCGCCATCGGGCACCGCTGCAAGTGCCTGGCCAGCGCGTAGCCGTCCATCACGGCAGCCAGGGGGTCGGCTGCACCTGGGTATGGGTCTGCGCTCTTGACAGGCCGGCGCCGCCCCGAGGCGCCGTTGTCCTACCCGAAGCCGGCCGGGGCTGCACGCGGCTGGGCATTGACCGCCTGCAGCAGGCCTGGGGCTTCGACGTGGGCAAGGGGCGCATCAGCGCGTTTGGCACAGTGGCCGGTGGCGAGCGCGTCGAGTACGGCTGGGGTGGCGTCACGGTGATAGGCCGCGCGCCGTGGGAGCCAGCCACCGTGCCCCATCTGCGCACGGTGGCGTGTGGCGATTGATCGCGCAGCCCCAGGTCCGCACGCAACCCTGAACGAAGGAGCATTCCATGGCGACCATTCACCCCCACCTTCGCGCTGGCGTGCTCACTGCGGCGCTGCTGCTCGCCGCCGGCACCCCGCCCTGGCCCAGACCACCGTGCTGTACAGCGCGCGTCCCGCCATCGGGCTGAGCGTGAGCGACAAGATGGCGGCGCGGCAGGCGCTGGTGGAGTTCACCGTTACCATGCCCGGCGGCCAGACGGCCACCGCCACGGCCGAGCCCCAGGGCGGGGGCGAGCGGGCCGGCACCGTGCACTACCCCAGCGACTTCGGCAACGCCGGCACCCGCGTGGGCGACTACACCTGGGCCGCGCGCGTGGGCGGCAAGGTGGTGCAGACAGGGCGCTTTGCCTACCGGCCGGCGCAGGGTGGGCAACTGCTGTTCGTGCCTGGGTAAGCGCTTCGTAGAATCCGTCCTACGCCTTCCGGAACAGGGCGTGGAATATCATGCACCATGAAACAAAATGTTAGCGAGATAGGCGTCCTGGCGCGTCCGTGCGTGCCGCGCACGGGCTGCGCTGGTGCCCTGTTTCCTGTGCCGGGCACCGCATTTTGCGAAGGTGCCGGGTCATGAGGCTGCTCAGCACCCATCGAAGGGCCCTGCATGCGCTGGGGGTGACGCTGCTGGAGCTGCTGATCACCGTCACGCTGATCGGGCTGCTTTCGGCAGTGGCCATGCCCAGCTACAAGGCGTACATCGAACGCGCCAAGGTCGCCGCTGCCAAAAAAGACATCCTGGAAATCAGCGCCATGCTGGACCGGTACGTCAACTTCAAGCACGTGTTCCCGGCAAGCCTGGCCGATCTGCCCTTTACCCGGCTGGACCCCTGGGGCAACCCCTATCGCTACCTGTCGATGGACGGCGCCACGGTCGGCCAAAAGCGCAAGGACAAGTCGCTGCACCCGCTCAACAGCGACTATGACCTGTACAGCATGGGGCCCGACGGCAAGAGCCAGACGCCGTTGACCGCCAAGGCCAGCCGCGATGACATCATCCGCGCCAACAACGGGAGCTTCATCGGCGTCGCCGAGGATTACTGAATGCGCCTGAGTCCGGCCCATGCCATTCTGCACAGCCGTGTCGGGCGCCAACTGCTGGCCACCTTCTTCGTGCTGGTGGCGGTGCCGGTGGGGGCGATGTCGCTGCTGGCCTACCAGCTCACGGAGTACGTTGTGCAGCAGTCTGCAGCGCAGCTCAGTGGTGAGCTGGCCAAGGCAGTGGGCATCAACCTCGTCGACCGGCTGCGCGCCGCAGAAAGCCTGCTGAATGTGCACGGTCTGCCCTCCGGCCAGGGCCCCGGGCCCGTGCCACTGGATCAGCGGCTCGAGAGCGTCTTTGCCAGTGTGGACCGGCTTTTCCCTTCGGAGCTTGCGCCGATGCCGCAGGGCCGCAGCGCATTGCGCGTGGTTGGCGCCCCACAGCCCGGGGTGGCGCCCACCGTGGAACTGATCGTGCCCTTTGCAGGCGCGGTGGTGCGCGGCCGGTTCACTGCAGACTACCTGTGGGAGAACGCGCAGTCGGGCACGCATCGCATCTGCTTTTCGGGTCCGCAGTTGTCTGCACCCTTCTGCCAGGGGGTAGAGGCGCAGGCCGCCAACGAGGTGCGCACGCAGCGCGAAATCTTCTTCACGCCCTATTTCGATGCGCCGGCCTGGACCATTACCACCACCTTGCAGCCAGACGTGCGGCGCTACCTGCCCATTGGCGTGGCGGCCTTGGTGGGCAACGTGGCCGCCATCGCATTTTTGCTCGCACTGGTGAGCAGCTCGGTGGTGCTGCGCAGGCTGACCCGCCCGCTGGATGCGCTCACCTCGGGCACGCGCGCCGTGCTGGAGGGCGACTTCACGCGCAGGGTGCAGATTGCCGGCAGGCGCAATGAATTCACCGACCTGGCCGACTCCTTCAACGCCATGACCGAAGAGGTGGGGCGCGACCTTGCGCTGGTGCACGTGCTCGCGCAGATGGACCAGGCCATCATCGGGCAACGCCCGTTTGCCGAGGTGGTGCGCCTGATGCTCGCGCACCTGAATGCCCAGGCGGGTGGCGCGCCGGTGGGCGTGGTGCAGTGGCCAGCCGGCGCGCCCCGGCCGCTGGTGCTGTCCCTGGCGGCCGATGGAACGCTGGCGCAGCGCGAGACAGGTGCGCCGCGCGACGCGGGCCTGCCGCATGCAGGGGAGGGGGCCGACCCGGCGGGGGGCGAAGGGCCCTGGCACGACCTGCCCGTTGCGCACACCAGCAACCAGCGGGTGTGGCTGCGCCTGGCGCGCCTGCCGGCACCCGAGGGGCGCGCCGGGCGCGAGCTGGCCGCACTGGGCCAGCGGCTGGCCGTGGCCCTGCACGCCGAGCAGCACGAGCATCAACTGCGTGAACGCGCCACGCGCGACAGCCTGACGGGCCTGCTCAACCGCTTCGGGCTGGTCGAGGCCGTTGACCAACTGGTGCAGGCGCAGGCCGCAACGCCCT
>NZ_JAXHOB010000021.1:0-12090 GCF_034519795.1 Acidovorax sp. | reverse complement strand
GATGTCGCCCAGGCAGAGGTACTTGATCTCCACATAGTCGTCGATGCCGTGGTGCGATCCCTCGCGGCCCAGGCCCGATTGCTTGACGCCGCCGAAGGGCACATGCTCGGTGGCCAGAATGCCCACGTTGATGCCCACCATGCCGTATTCCAGCGCCTCGGCCACGCGGAAGATGCGGCCCACGTCGCGGGTGTAGAAGTAGCTGGCCAGGCCGAATTCGGTGGCGTTGGCGGCGTCCACCGCTTCCTGCTCGGTCTTGAACTTGAAGACCGGGGCGAAGGGGCCGAAGGTCTCCTCGCGCGCGCACAGCATGTCGGGTGTGGCGTTGGCAATCACGGTGGGCTCGAAGAACTGGCCGGCCAGGCGCTTGCCGCCGGCCACCACGGTACCGCCCTTGGCCACGGCGTCGTCCACATGGCGCTGCACCTTGACCAGCGCCGCTTCCTCGATCAGCGGGCCCTGGTTCACGCCGTCCTCGAAACCATTGCCCACCTTGGCCGTCTTCACCTTGGCCGCGAACTTGGCGACGAACGCGTCGTACACGCCTTCCTGCACGTAAAAGCGGTTGGTGCACACGCAGGTCTGGCCGGCATTGCGGTACTTGCTGGCAAAGGCGCCTTCCACGGCGCTGTCGATGTCGGCGTCGTCGAACACCAGGAAGGGCGCGTTGCCGCCCAGCTCCAGCGACATCTTCTTCACGGTGGGCGCCGACTGCGCCATCAGGATGCGGCCCACTTCGGTGCTGCCGGTGAAGCTGATGTGGCGCACCACGTCGCTCGCGCACAGCACCTTGCCGATGGCAATGGAGTTGTCGCTGTCGGCCGGCAGGATGTTGAACACGCCTGCGGGGATGCCTGCGCGGAGGGCCAGCTCGGCAGCGGCCAGTGCGGTCAGCGGCGTGAGCTCGGCCGGCTTGATCACCACCGGGCAGCCAGCGGCCAGTGCGGGCGCCACCTTGCGCGTGATCATGGCCAGCGGGAAGTTCCACGGCGTGATGGCCGCGCACACGCCGATGGGCTGCTTCAGGACCATCAGCCGGCGGCTGTTGTCGAACTGGGGCAGGGTCTCGCCGTTGATGCGCTTGGCCTCTTCGGCAAACCACTCCACGAAGCTGGCGCCGTAGGCCACCTCGCCCTTGGCCTCGGGCAGGGGTTTGCCCTGCTCGGCCGTCATGATGCGGCCCAGGTCGTCCTGGTGGGCCATCAGCAGGTCATACCACTTGCGCAGGATGATGCTGCGCTCCTTGGCGGTCTTGGCCTTCCAGGCGGGCCAGGCGGCGTTGGCGGCGGCAATGGCAGCCTCGGCGTCCGCAGGTCCCAGGTTGGCCACGCTCGCGAGTTTCAGGCCCGTGGCCGGGTCGTTCACGTCGAAGCGGCTGTTGCCCGCCACCCACTGGCCGTTGACGAGGCCGTCGGTCTTGAGCAGGCTCGGGTCCTTGAGCAGGGAAAGGGGCGAAGTCTTCATGTCCATGGTGTGGTGTCTCGTCGGTTTGTAGTGGGGGCGCCAGGGCTGCCGCTGTGCAGCGCATGCCCGGGGCGCCAACGGCCAAAAATGAATATACACGCGGGGTGACCGCGCTGCAGGCAGCGCAGTCACGTCCCTGACAGCATCCGCGGTATGCGTTCAGGCCACGGCCGCAAAGCTGTCCGCGAGAATGGCCAGGCCTTCCCCCAGCAGCGCGTTGGAGGCCGTGAGCGGCACCAGGATGCGGATGACGTTGCCGTTGGTGCCGCAGGACAGCAGGATCAGCCCGCGGCGCGCGGCCTCGGCCACCACCTTCTTCGTGAGGGCCGCGTCCGGGCGCTGCAGGTCGCCGCCTTCGAACAGTTCGATGGCCACCATGGCGCCCAGGCCACGCACGTCGCCGATGGCGGGCACCTTGGTTGCCATATCCTTGAGCGCGCGCACCAGCAGTGCGCCCATGTCCTGGCTGCGCGCGAGAAGGCTTTCCTTCTCGAAGGCATCGATCACGGCCAGCGCCGCAGCGCAGGCCACGGGGCTGCCGGCATAGGTGCCGCCCAGGCCGCCGGGAGCGGGCGCATCCATCACCTCGGCGCGGCCCACCACGCCCGCCAGCGGAAAGCCGCCCGCCAGCGACTTGGCGGTGGTGATCAGGTCGGGTGCCACGGGCCACTGCTCGCAGGCGAACCAGGTGCCGGTGCGGCCCGCGCCGGTCTGCACCTCGTCGGCGATCAGCAAGATGCCGTAGCGGTCGGCCAAGGCCTTCAGGCCGCTGATGAATTCGCCAGGCGCGATGTAGAAGCCACCTTCGCCCTGCACGGGCTCGACGATGAAGGCCGCCACGCGCTCGGGCTCGATGTCGTTCTTGAACAGCAGTTCCACCGAATGCAGCGCCTGTTCCACGCTGATACCGTGCAGCGCATTGGGGAACAGCGCGTGGTACACCTCGCCCGGGAAGGGGCCGAAGCCGATCTTGTACGGCGCCACCTTGCCCGTGAGGCCCAGCGTCATGTTCGTGCGGCCGTGGTAGCCACCGGTGAAGGCGATCACGCCCGGGCGGCCGGTGTGGGCGCGGGCGATCTTCACGGCGTTCTCCACCGCTTCGGCGCCGGTGGTCAGCAGCAGCGTCTTCTTGGCGAAAGCGCCGGGGGCCAGGGTGTTCAGGCGCTCCGCCACTTCCACATAGGGCTCATAGGCCACCACCTGGAAGCAGGTGTGGGTGTACAGATCGAGCTGGGCCTTCACGGCGGCGATCACGCCGGCATGCAGGTGGCCGGTGTTCAACACGGCGATACCGCCGGCAAAGTCGATGTAGCGGCGGCCTTCCACGTCCCACAGTTCAGCGTTCAGGGCCTTCTGGACGAAGATCTCGTGGGCCTGGCCCACACCGCGCGCCACGGCGGCATGGCGGCGGGCGAGGAGGGCGGCATTGGTGAAGTGGCGGTCGTGCTGCATGGGCTTGGCGTTCAGGCGTGGTGAAGAATGGCGCCATTCTGGAAGCCGGGCTGCACACCGTCCATGTACACCGGCATGCTGATTCATGTGCACTGTGCAGGTCTAGAATCCAGTACACCTGCTCTGGCACATCTTCTGTTCCTGTTTCCATCGATGCTCACACTCCACCCGGACCTGCCGACACCCCTGGTCAGCCAGATCGTCGACGGGCTCAGGGACCTGATCACCGCGCAGTCGCTCAAGCCCGGCAGCAAGCTGCCCTCCATCCGCAGCTTTGCCGCCAGCCATGGCGTGAGCGTGTTCACCGTGGTGGAGGCCTACGACCGGCTGGTGGCCCAGGGCTGGCTGGTCTCGCGTGCCAACGCCGGCTTCTTCGTGAAGCGGCGCGAGGCGATGGCGCCGGGCCTGGCGGCGCCGGAGCGGCCGGCCCCGACCTTCGATGCGCGCTGGTACCTGCAGCAGATCTTCGAGAACCGCAACCTGCCCATGAAGCCCGGCTGCGGCTGGCTGCCGCAGGACTGGCTGTTCGGCGACGCGGTGCGCCGCAGCATGCGCCAACTGTCGTCCGAAGGCACGGAACTCGATGGCTATGGCCTGCCGCACGGTCTGCTGGACCTGCGCACGGTGGTGGCCGAGGCCATGGCCGAGCGCGACATCACCGCCGATGCCGAGCGCATCATGCTCACCCAGGGCTCCAGCCAGGCGCTCGACCTCGTGGTGCGCCGCCTGGTCAAGCCCGGCGACGTGGTGCTGGTGGACGACCCAGGCTACCCCAACCTGCACTTCATCCTGCGCTTTGCCGGGGCCCATGCCGTGGGCGTGCCGCGCACCGCCACCGGTTACGACCTGGTGGCGCTGGAGGCCTTGCTGGCCCAGCACCGCCCCACGGCCTTCTTCACCCAGCCGCGGCTGCAGAGCCCCACCTGCTCGGTCGCGTCCATGGCGCACCTGCACCGCCTGTTGCAGCTGGCCGAACAGCACGGCTTCATGCTGGTGGAGAACGATATCTACGCCGACATGGAGGCGGGCGTGCGCCCCTCGCTGGCCAGCCTGGACCAGCTCCACCGCGTGGTCTACCTGGGCAGCTTCTCCAAGACCATCTCGCCCAACCTGCGCACGGGCTACCTCGCGGCGCGGCGCGATCTGGTGGACGAACTGGTGCAACTCAAGATGGTCTCGGGCCTGACCTCGTCGGACATCACCGAGCGCATCACCTTCGGCGTGGTGACCGATGGCCGCTGGCGCAAGCACCTCAAGTCGCTGCGCGAGCGCCTGGCCGAGGCCCACCGCAGCGTGGGGCAGCGGCTGGAGGCTCTGGGCTTCGAACTGTTCCACGAACCCGAGGCCGGCATGTACCTCTGGGCCCGCCACCCCGACCTGCCCGACAGCGCCCTGCTCACACAGGACGCAACCGGCGAAGGCATCATGCTCGGGCCCGGCGCGCTGTTCCTGGTGGAGCCGCGGCCCACGGGCTGGCTGCGCTTCAATGTGGCGTTCTGCGCGGACGAGCGCCTGTGGCGCTTTCTGGAGCAGCGCATCGCGCTGGGGCACCAGGGCGCGCAGTAGGCCTGGCGCGCTGCGGCCTGAACTCGATGGAGAGCCAGGTGGGACGCAACTGGCGCGGCCCAGCCAGCGCCCCCGCGCAAGGGCCGCCCCGCCGCGCTGGGGGCGTCCCCCTCAGGGGGAAGGCGCGAAGCGACTCAGGGGGAGCAATTACCTGTCGATGATGCGCCGCGCGAACTGCTCCAGGTAGTCCATGAGCTGGTTGGCGCCGGCCACGGCATGGGCTTCGTCGCCGCTGGCGATGCCCTGCGCCAGGTGCATGTGGGCGCGCGCGCCCTCGGTCACGTCGCCCTCGTGCTGGTAGGCGTACCAGAAGCGGCGGCACTGCACGATGAGCGGCGCCACGGACTTCACGGCCGACTGGTTCTGGCACGCCAGGTGCACGATCTGGTCGAGCCCATGGTCGGCCAGCATGTAGCCATCGAGCTCGCCGCGCTCGGCAGCGCGCACCATCTCTTCGGCGCAGCGCACGATGGACTGGCGCTGCGGCGCAGTGGCTCGGCGTGCCGCGCACGAGGCGATCAGCCGCTCCAGCACGCGGCGCGTCTGGATCACGTCCAGGTGGTCCGCCAGGTCGATGTTGGAGACCTGCAGACCGCGGCGCGGCTGCTGCACGATGAGGCCGATGGACACCATGCGCAGCAGCGCCTCGCGCACCGGCGTGCGTCCCAGGCCGGTGCTCTCTGCAATTTCCGCCTCCACCACCGGGCTGCCGGGCTGCAGCTGCAGGGTGGAGATCATGGCCTCGATGGCGTCATAGGCCACGTCCGCCGCGCGCCGCTTGGGGCCGGTGTCTTTGCGGAGGGGTGGGCTGCTGCTGGGTGTCATCGACGGAAAGTGGGCTGGTAGGGCATGGCCCCCGGGCTGGGGACCATGGGGTCTGCCCCATCTTAAATCACAGGCTGGCACCGGCCTTGCGCAGTTCGGCGATCTGCGGCGCCTTGGGTAGCCACAGCTTGTCGAACTCCTGGATGGTGGCCTCGGGGTTGAACGAGGATGCGGTCTTGAAGGCGATGGAGGTGCCCTTGAATTTCTCGATCAGGCCCGCCTCGGTGGTCACGATGTCGTTGATCTGCGCGTCCAGCGACTGGGCGGTGAGCTTGCGGATCAGCTCCTTGTCCTTGGCATCGAGCCCCTGCCAGATGCGGCCCGACACCAGTGGAGCGAAGGGCATGAACAGCGCGTTCATCTGCAGCAGGGTCTTTGCGACCTTGTCGAAGCGCTGGTTCCACGAGAATTCGATGTCTGCCTCCAGCCCATCCACCTGGCCGTTGCTCATGGCGTCGAACACCTGGGGGGTCGGAATGGGCGTGGGCGCGGCGCCCAGCATCTGGTAGAAGTCGCGGTACACCGGCGTGGGGTTGATGCGCAGCTTCATGCCCTTGAGGTCGGTGGGCACGGAGATGTCCTTGGTGGAGAACACCGCGCGCATGCCGGTGATGCCCCAGCCCAGGCCGATGGTGCCGGTCTCGCGCGGCAGCACTTCCAGGAGCTTGGTGGCGGCCGGGTGCTTGACCAGCTTGGCCACGGCGGGCGTGGAGCGCACCAGGTAGGGCGCATTGATGGCGGCGATGCTGGACACGCGCGAGCCCAGTTCGGCCGCCTGGATCCAGCCCATGTCGAGGGCGCCGGACTGCAGCTGCTGCATCATGGCGGCCTCGTTGCCGAGCTGGCCCGAGTGGAAGACGGTCAGGCTCAGGCGGCCATCGGTCTCCTTCTTGAGCGCCTCGCCGAACTGCAGCGCGGCGCGGTTCCACGAGTGGCCTGCGGGGGTGATCAGGCCCAGGCGGAATTCCTTGGCGCCTGCGCCCTGTGCGAACACGAGCGGGGCGGCAAGGGTGGCGGCAGCGGCCACGGCGTGGCGCTGTACGAACTGGCGGCGGGTGGTGGTCATGGTGGACTCTCCTGGGTCGGGGAAGGGGACGGACGGGAACGGGATGAAAAAGGGGGCGGCGCTATTCGAGCAGCGCCAGCGACAGGCTCGGAAACAGCGACAGCAGCACCAGCGCCACGCAACTGATGAGGAAGAACGGCAGCGTGACGAGGAACATCTTTCCGGGCCTGGCCCCGGTGACCGCCGAGGCGACGAAGAAGCTCAGGCCCACGGGCGGCGTCATCAGGCCCAGCACCAGGTTGATCACCACCACCACACCGAAGTGGCGCGGATCGATGTGGTAGACCTCGGTGGCAATCGGCAGCAGGATGGGCACGGTCATGATCAGCCCGGGAATGCCATCGATCACCGTGCCGATGACCAGCAGAATCACATTGGTCAGCAGCAGGAAGGTGATGGGGTCGTGCGCCACGGTCTGGATCCAGGCGGCCACCATCTGCGGCACCTTGCCGTAGATCAGCAGCCACGAGAACACGGCGGCCGCCGCCACCAGGAACAGCACCACGGCCGAGTAGATGGCCGAGCGCAGCAGGATGGCCGGCATGGCGTTGAGCCGAAATTCCTTGGTCACGTAGCGGCCCACCAGGGCCGAGGACAGCGCGCCCACGGCAGCCGCCTCGGTGGGGTTGGCCAGCCCGCCCAGGATGGAGCCGACGATCACGATCGGGATCAGCAGCGTGGGGCTGGCCAGCACGATGGTGCGGGCGCGCTGGGCCAGGGTGCGCCGTTCGCTGCGCGGGTAGTCGTAGATGAAGCCCATGAGGGCGATCACGGCGAAGAACAGCAGCGTGAGCAGCACGCCGGGGATGATGCCGGCGATCAGCATGTCGCCCACGGCCACCTGGGCCAGCACGCTGAACACCACGAACATCACCGAGGGCGGGATGATGGGCCCGAGCATGCCGCCATACACCGTGAGGCCGGCCGCAAAGGTCTTGTCGTAGCCCTGCTTTTCCATCTCGGGCACCATCACCTGCGACATGATGGCCACCTGCGCGGTGGCCGAACCGATGATGGACGACACCAGCATGTTGGCCAGGATGTTGACGTAGGCCAGACCGCCCTTGACCGAGCCGATGAAGGCCATGGACAGGTCCACCAGCCGGCGCGTGATGCCGCCGCTGTTCATGATCTCGCCGATCAGGATGAACAGCGGAATGGCGATGAGCCCATAGCTGTCCACCCCCGCGAACATCTGCATGGGAAACGACTGGAACAGCACCGTGCCGCCGGTGGCGAAGATGTAGACGATGCCCGACAGGCACAGGCACACGCCGATGGGCACGCCCACCAGCAGCGCAACCAGGAAGAAGAGGGAGGTGATCATGGAGGGGCCTTCGGGAGTCTTCAGTTCACCGCGTCGGCGCTGACCACGTCGAAGCCCGGGTGCGTGCGCCGCTCGGCACACCCCATGTCTTCGAGCAGGTTGGCCAGCGCATGCAGGCTGAAGGTGGCCGAGAAGATCGGCAGGATCAGCTGCAGCACCCAGGTGGGCCAGTTGAGCGTCTGCGTGCGCTCGGTGTAGAGAAAATTGAAGCTCTCGGCCGCGTACTCCTTGGCGTCGAAGCCGTAGCGCGCGATGCCGACCGGGTCCATCCACTGCCAGCACATCCACAGCATGGCCGCGCCGAACAGCAGCACACATGCTGTGGCCACGCCCTTGATGGCCTTCGCGGCGCGTGCACCCAATTGGTCGGTGAGCATGGTCACGGCAAAGTCCATGCGCAGCCGCGTCATGACCGACGCCCCCACGAAGGTCAGCCAGACCACCGTGTACACCGCCGCCTCGTCGATCCAGTAGATGGGCATGCCGCTGTAGCGCGTCACCACGTTGAGTAGGATCAGCGCCACCAGCAGGGTCATGAGGGCGGTGAGCAGGTGGCGCTCCATGCGCAGCAGCCAACTGGACAAATCCAGCAACCAGCGG
Source organism: Acidovorax sp. (assembly GCF_034519795.1). Taxonomy (GTDB): domain Bacteria; phylum Pseudomonadota; class Gammaproteobacteria; order Burkholderiales; family Burkholderiaceae_C; genus Acidovorax. The sequence goes on along the minus strand of NZ_JAXHOB010000021.1, from coordinate 3,790 downwards.
ATGGGGGCGCGTGGTGGCGCCACGGGAGGGGTGGCTGAGGTGGAAGCGGAGGGCATGGGGGTGGCTCTGTTGGAGTGGCTATGGAGGAGGAGGGATCGGCGGCACCAAAATAAATATCTTCTTAATATATGTAGAAGCAAGATGAGTGCCCGTGCCCGAAGGCGCGAACGCCCTGATCGGGTGCTTCCTGCAGCGGGGGCTCAGCCGGAGGGGGCGTCGTCGCCAGCCGCCGCCAGCGTGGCGATGCGCGCCGGCGCCAGCAGATGGCGCGGCGGCGCCGGCGTCCAGCCGAACAGGTGCTGTGTGGCGGCGCTGCAGATGCGCCCCTGGCAGGCGCCCATGCCGCAGCGCGTGTGCAGCTTGGCGTCGACCCAGCCGGTGCGGTCTGCCAGTTCGGCATGGGACACGTCCTCGCAGCGGCACACCAGGGTGTCGGGCCGGGCCAGGGTCTTGAGTGATTCGTTCAGTGCGAAGGACTGCTGCAGCGCCTGGGCAAAGCCTTCCCAGCGGCGCAGTGTGGTGTGCAGTGTGTGCACCGCGGTGGCGTTGCCTGCAGCGGCATGGCCGGCGATGGCGCCCTGGGCCAGTGCACGCTCGCTGCCGCCAAAGCCGGTGCACTCGCCAGCGGCATAGACCCCTGCCACGCTGGTGCGCATCTGGGCGTCCACCTGCAGGCCCAGGCCGCCACTCAAAGGGCCGCCCAGGGCGCAGCCCAGCAGCTGTCCCAGGTGCGTGTTGGGCACCAGGCCAAAGCCGCACGCCAGGCGTTCGCAGGCAATGGTTTCTTCGCCACGCCCCGCGCGCAGGCGCACGGACTGCACCTGGCCTTCACCGACGGCTTCGAGCACATGGCTGCCCGCACGCAGTTGCGGGTGCAGCAGGGTGAATGCCTGCACGGCCTTGGCGGGCCAGCCCGGCAGCTGCGCGGCAAAGCCTGCGAGTGCGCGCCAGCCGGCCTGCTCGGCCACCCGCACCACCCGCGCACCGGCCTGGGTGGCGGTGGCCGCCGCGGCCAGCAGCAGCGGGCCGGTGCCTGCGACCACGATGCGCTGGCCTTTGACGGGCAGCCCGGCCTTGACCAGGGCCTGCAGTGCGCCCGCGCCGGTCACGCCCGGCAGCGTCCAGCCCGGAAACGGCAGCAGCAGTTCGCGCGCACCGTTGCACAGCACGATGCGGTGGCTGTGCTGGGTCCAGCCCCGGTCGGCGTCTTCGAGCAGCAGGGCCGGAGCGTGGTCGGCCCGTTGCCGCTCGCCCAGGCCCACCACGCGCGTGCCGCACAAAAGCCGGATGTTCGCGTGCCGCGCCAGCGCCTCGCGGTGCTGGCGGGCCAATGGCGGCAGCGTGGCACCGGGTCCGTCGCGCCAGATCTGGCCGCCGGCTGCGGGGTTGTCGTCCACGACGGTGATGGCCGCGCCGCTCGGCGCCGCAGCCAGTGCCGCGGCCATGCCGGCGGGGCCGGCGCCGATGATGAGGAGGTCGCAGTGCGCGTGCGCCTGCGAACGGTTGAGTGCGTTCATGGGCACGGCCCGCCGGTATCGGTGTGGACCTGCATGCCCTCGGTGCACAGGGTCTGGCAGGCCAGGTGCGTGCGGCCGTCGATGCGCACCCGGCATTCGTGGCACACACCCATGCCGCACAGCGGCGCGCGCGGCTGGCCGGTGACGGAGCTGCGCGTGCGGCCCGGCGGCACCTGGGCCAGGGCCGCGGCCACGCTGGTGCCCGGGACGACCTGCAGGCGCACGCCATCGGCGTGGATCTGTACCGTGGCGGTGCTCATGCGATCAGGCTCCCGGCAAAACGATCAGGCGAATAGGGTGCCGGGTCGAGCGGCAGCACGGCACCGGTGATCTGTGCGGCCAGCAACTGGGCCGTGGCCGGCGCCGTGGTCACGCCCAGGCCTTCATGCCCCACGGCCAGCCACAGGTCGCTGTGGTGCGGGTGGTGGCCGATGATCGGCAGGCCATCGGGCGTGGCCGCGCGAAAACCGGTCCAGGTGCGGATGGCGTTGAGCTCGGCCAAGCCCGGCACATAGTCGAGCGCACGGCGCAGCATGCGCGCCAGCACGGCGTTGTCGATGGCCGGGTCGGTGGTGTCGAACTGGCGCGACGAGCCGATGAGCAGTTGCCCCGTGGGCCGCGGCTGCAGGTTGAAGGCCACCGAGGTGCCGTCGCTCTGGTGGGCGTTGGTGATGTAGCCCAGCTCCACCAGTTGGTGGCGCACCGTGCCGGGGTAGCGGTCGGTGATGGCCAGGTGCCCCTTCTTGGGGCGTATCGGCAGGCCGGGGCACAGGTCCGTGGCGTGGATGCCCGCGGCCAGCAGCACCGCGCCGCCCTCGCGCACGCTGCCATCGGACAGGTGCACGCGCCGGCCATCGATGCGCGCCACCTGGGCATGCTCGACGGCGATGGGCCGTGCCGCGTGCGCCAGCAGCCACTGCGCGGCGTTGGGGGCATAGACCACGCTGTCGCCGCCGACCTTGAGGGCGCCGTGCAGGCCTGGCCGCAGCGCGGGTTCCAGTTTTGCCAGGGATGGGGCGTCCAGCAGCTCGCAGGCGATGCCGTGCGCGCGCAGGCCGGCGGCCTTGGCCTCGGCGCCGGCCATTTCCTCGGCATTGGCCGCGATCCAGAGCGTGCCGCAGTTGGCATATGCGCAGCCGGGCAGGTCGGCATTCATGCGCGGACCCCAGGCGTGCCACTGGTCGAGCGAGGCCTGGCTCAGCGCCAGCTCGGCCGCGTTGTCGTCCATCACCACCAGATGGCCCATGCCGGCCCGCGTGGCGCCGCCGCGGCGGCGCATCGAGCACGCGCACCGACAGGCCGGCGTCGGCCAGTTCAGGTGGGCGCAGGCCGCCCCCATCATGCCGGCGCCGACCACGATCACGTCCGCAGCTCGCACGGGGTGGCTGGTGGCTTAGAGGCGGATGCCCCAGGCAAAGGGGTCGTCCTGCGCGATCAGCAAGGTGGCCTCGGCGCTCATGTGGGCCGTGCCGCGCAGCGTAGGGATGATTCTGCCGGCCTGGGTGTCGGGTTCGTAGCGCGCCTCGAAGCTGCTGCCGATGATGCTCGCCTGGCGCCACACCTGGCCGGGCTGCAGCTTGCCGTCGGCCGCCAGGCAGGCCAGCTTGGCGCTGGTGCCGGTGCCGCAGGGCGAGCGGTCGTAGGCACCGCCGGGGCAGAGCACGAAGTTGCGGCTGTCGGCCACCTCGTCGTCGGCAAAGAGTTCGATGTGGTCGATCTCGCCGCCGTTGCCGCCGCGTGATGCCCGGGTCCTTGAGCGCCGAGCGGCACGGCGCTGGTGTAGGCGGTCAGCGCTCGCAGGTTGTCGCTGGTAACGCGCTGGCCATGCGCGCTCATCAGAAAGAACCAGTTGCCGCCCCAGGCCACGTCGCCCGTGACGGTGCCGATGCCCGGCACCGTGAGCGACAGCCCCTGGTGCAGCCGGTAGGCCGGCACGTTGCGCACGCTGACCGAGCCATCCCCGTGCAGCGTGGTCATCACCGTGCCCACGGGCGTCTCGATGCCGTGCTCGCCCGGCTGCAAGCGCCCCAGGTAGGCCAGCGAGGCCACCAGGCCGATGGTGCCGTGGCCGCACATGCCGAGGTAGCCGGTGTTGTTGAAGAAGATCAGGCCGGCCGCGTTGGCCGGGTCCTGCGGTGCGCACAGCAACGCGCCCACCATCACGTCGCTGCCGCGCGGCTCCAGCACGGTGGCGGCGCGCCAGACATCGTGCTGGCTGGCCAGCAGGGCGCGGCGCTCGGCCATGGTGCCCGTGCCCAGGTCGGGGGGAACCG
>NZ_JAXHOB010000028.1:0-24631 GCF_034519795.1 Acidovorax sp. | reverse complement strand
TGCCGGACTATGCCGAGCTGCACTGCATCTCCAACTTCAGCTTCCAGCGCGGCGCCTCGCAGCCCCAGGACCTGGTGGCGCGCGCGGCCGAGCTGGGCTACCGGGCCCTGGCGCTGACCGACGAATGCTCGGTGGCCGGCGTGGTGCGGGCCCACGGCCCGGCCAAGGAACTGGGCCTGCAGTTCATCCCGGGCAGCGAGTTCGCCTACCCGGGCTTTCGGCTGGTGGCGCTGCCGCGCAACATCGAGGGCTGGGGCAACCTGTGCGAATTCATCAGCGCCGCGCGGCGCACCGCGCCCAAGGGGACCTATGAGCTGGGGCCGGTGTCCGAGGTGGCACAGCTGCAGGACTGCGAGTTGCTGCTCATCCCCGCCCGCAGTGTGCAGCATGCGCTGGACACCGCTGCACTGCTGGCCTGTGTGGAACAGGCGCAGGCCCATTTCGGCCAGCGCTTCTGGCTCGGGGTGGAGCTGCTGCTCGGGCCCGACGACGACCTGTGGCTGGCCACCTTGCAGCAGGTGTCGCGCCACACCGGCGTGCCCCTGGTGGCGGCGGGCGACGTGCACATGCACCTGCGCTCGCACAAGCCGCTGCAGGACGTGATCACCGCCGTGCGCCAGGGCTGTACCGTGGCCGAATGCGGCTTTGCCCTGCAGCCCAATGCCGAGCGCCACCTGCGCCAGCGCGTGCGCCTGGCCGGCATCTACCCGCCCGGGCTGCTGGCGGCCACGCTGGAGATTGCGGCGCGCTGCACCTTCAGCCTGGACGAGATCAAGTACCAGTACCCGCTGGAAGCCGTGCCCGAGGGCATGACGCCTGCGGAGGGCCTGGCCTGGCTGACCTGGGAGGGCGCGCGCGGCCGCTACCCGCAGGGCGTGCCCGAGAAGGTGGTGGCACAGGTACTGCGCGAGCTCGCGCTGATCGCCGATTGCCAGTACGAGATGTACTTCCTGACCGTGCACGACATCGTGCGCTTTGCGCGCGGCGAGGGCATCCTGTGCCAGGGCCGGGGCTCGGCCGCCAATTCGGCCGTCTGCTACTGCCTGGGCATCACCGAGGTGGACCCCGAGCGCACCAAGCTGCTGTTCGAGCGCTTCATCAGCAAGGAGCGCAAGGAGCCGCCCGACATCGACGTCGACTTCGAGCACAACCGGCGCGAGGAGGTCATCCAGTACGTCTACACCAAGTACGGCCGCAACCGTGCCGCCATTGCCGCCGTGGTCACCAGCTACCGCACGCGCAGCGTGCTGCGCGACGTGGGCAAGGCCCTGGGCGTGCCTGCGCAACTGGTCGATGCCTTCGCCAAGGACCACCACTGGTTCGATGAGGAATTCGCAGCGCACCGTCTGCAGGAGATGGCGCAGGCCATGGGCGAGCACCTGGGCCTGCACACGGCCGAGCTGTGGCTGCAGCTGTCGGCACAGCTCAAGGGCTTTCCGCGCCACCTGAGCCAGCATGTGGGCGGCTTCGTGCTCACGCAGGGGCTGCTCACGCGCATCGTGCCGGTGGAAAACGCCGCCATGGAAAATCGTTCCATCATCCAGTGGGACAAGGACGACCTCGATGAGATGCACCTGATGAAGGTGGACGTGCTGGCCCTGGGCATGCTCAGCGCCCTGCGCCGCTGCCTGGACCTGCGTGCGGGTCTGCGCGGCGAGCGCTGGTCGCTGGCCCAGGTGCCGGCCGAAGACCCTGCCACCTACGACATGATCTGCGCCGCCGACACCGTGGGCGTGTTCCAGATCGAAAGCCGCGCCCAGATGAGCATGCTGCCGCGCCTGCGGCCACGCGTCTTCTACGACCTGGTGGTGGAAGTCGCCATCGTGCGGCCGGGGCCCATCCAGGGCGGCATGGTGCACCCCTATCTGCAGGCGCGTGAGCGGCAACGCAAAGGCGAGCCGTTGGTGCTTGAGAAAAAGGAGCTTGAAGAAGCACTCAAGCGCACGCTGGGCATTCCCATCTTCCAGGAACAGGTGATGCAGATCGCGATGATCGCCGCCAAATTTTCCGCATCGGAGGCCGATGCCCTGCGCCGCTCCATGGCCGCGTGGAAGCGCACAGGCGGCGTGCACCGTTTCGAGAAGCGGCTCATTGATGGCATGGTGGACAACGGCTACCCGCGTGATTTCGCCGAGCGTGTCTTCAAGCAGATGCTGGGTTTCGGCGAGTATGGCTTCCCCGAAAGCCATGCCTTCAGCTTTGCCCTGCTGGCCTACAGCAGCAGCTGGCTCAAATGCCATGAGCCCGCCTGCTTCCTGGCGGCGCTGCTCAATTCGCTGCCCATGGGCTTTTACACCGCCTCGCAGCTGGTGCAGGACGCGCGGCGCCATGGTGTGCGCGTGCTGCCCATCGACGTGACCTGCAGCGACTGGGAGTGCACGCTGGAGGGCACGCCCGAAATGCTGCAACCGGCCAAGGGCCTGCCCGCACCACCGCTGCCCCAGCCCGCAGTGCGCCTGGGCCTGCGCCTGGTGAGCAGCCTGGAGACAGCTGCGGCAGAACGCTTGGTCGAGGCCCGTGTGCAGGGCGGCCCCTTTGCCAGCACCGAAGACCTGGCCCTGCGTGCCCGCCTGAACCACCAGGACATGCAGGTGCTGGCCGCGGCCGACGCACTGGCCCGCCTTTCGGGCCACCGGCGCCAGCAGATGTGGGACGCCAGCGCCCAGCACACCGCACCGGCCCTGCTGCGCGACGTGCCCGTGCACGAAGCCCCGCTGCAACTGCCCGAGGCGCCTGAGGGCGAAGAAATCCTGTTCGACTACGCCGCCACGGGCCTCACCTTGCGCCGCCACCCGCTGTCGCTGCTGCGCAGCCGGCTTGCGCGCTGGCGCCTGCTCACGGCGCTGCAACTGCGCAATGTGCCCGATGGCCGGCTGGTGCGCGCCTGCGGCATCGTCACCGTGCGCCAGCGGCCCGGCTCGGCCAAGGGCACCATGTTCGTCACGCTGGAGGACGAAACCGGCCCCGTCAACGTCATCGTCTGGCCCGCCATGGTGGAGCGGTGGCGCGACGCCATCCTGCGCTCACGCCTGCTGGCCGTGCAGGGGGTGTGGCAGTGCAGCCGGCATGGGGAGGACGAAGAAAAAGGGAAAGACGTCGCAGGCGAAGCCTTCGTGGTGCGCCACCTGGTGGCGCAGCGCTTCAAGGACCTGACGCCGCTGCTGGGCCGCATGGCCGGGGCACTCGATGGCAGCCGGGACTTCCATTGATACGGATTCGCCTTTGACCGTCTAGCGTTGTTGGTTCGCCTTGCCGTGCTATGGCACTGTCTGCAGCTTCCCGCCTAGTGTCCCGAGTTGGAAGTTCGTTGAAGAAATAAATCTGCCGAAATCGCTGCCAAGCTAGGCGCAAAGCGCAGACATGCCGGGCGCATGGCGAGCATTTGCAACGACGCATGGCGGGGATTGTCGGCAGATTTATTCAACGAATTTCTAACTCGGGACACTGGCTATACGATCAAATGCAATCCGTATGAGCGTTGCGGCTACTGCGCTTTCAGGTACGCGCCTGGGTCCATGAAGAAGGCCTTCTTGTAACCCTGGGTCGCCCCGTCGATCTTCCACGGCGCAGGCAGCAGCCGCACGATGGAATAGTGCAGATGCGGCGGCTTGCCTTGGGCATTGCCGCTGGCGCCCACGGTGCCGATGGGGCTGCCCGAGGCCACCGGGGCCAGCGCATGGGTGCCGATGCGGTCCAGGTGGGCAAAGTAATGCAGGCGCCAGCGCGGCCCGAGCACCAGCACCACCTTGCCGCCCTTGGCGATCTCGCCCGTGAAGAGCACGATGCCATCCGTGGTGCTGAGCACGGGCGCCCCCGCCTTGCCGAAGATGTCGATGCCCTTGTGCACGCCCGACGTGCCCCAGGGCTCGAACCAGAACGACTGGGCATTCCAGTCCTTCGTGGTGGCTCCGGCCACGGGGATGCGGATGCGTTCAGGGGCGATCAGGCCAATGAGCAACAGCCCGAGCAGGGCCAGGCCCACGGATTGGAGAGTCTTCATGCAGGGGGCGCACCGCATCGGCCATGCAGCGCGCCGATGAGAAAAAGGGAGGATTATTCCCGCACTGCGCCTGCCCAGAAACCGCAGGCCGACTCAGCGCGCTGGCCGCTGCCGGCTGGCGGCATCCCGCGCGGGCTGCGATGTCGTGCCTGCAGCGCCCTGGGCACCCGGCTTCACAGGCTCCTTGGCCAGGTCCAGCAGCGGCTTGCAGTAGGTGTCGTCATCGGCGGCCGGCACGGTGACCGGCAGCAACGCCAGGGCCACCGGTGCCGCCACCGCCGCTACCACCGCAGCGCCTGCGCGCAGCAGCAGGGGCCCCGGTTCCACGCCGACATCCGGGTTGCTAAAGGTACCCCTGACGTACAGCGGGGTGCGCAGCGAGAAGAACTTCCACTCCAGCGACTCGGGCTTGATGCGCAGGTTCATCGCTTCCGTGCCCAGGTCAATGGTGCCGGTGGCCTCGATCACTGCATCGTCGGTGCTCATTTTCACCACGCGCGTCTGCGCCAGGCCATCGACCACGGTGAAGTCGGCCACCGCGCAGCGCAGGCGCACCTCCTTGTCGTCGCCGAACAGCTTGCCCACGACGATGCTGCCCACGTTCAGGGATGCCAGGTCCAGCATCTGCTTGCTCAGCGTGCCCTCGCGCACATACAGGCGCGCCTCGCCCGTGCCCTTGCCCAGGAGGTCGGCCACGTTGTTGCCGCTGCTGTGCAGGGCCACGGCGCCATCCATGCGGCCAAAGCTCTTTTTCATGAGCTCCACCTTGGGAAAGAGGGCCGAGAGCTGGAGCCCCTCCACCTTGCCGCGTATCTGTGCCTTGAGGGGGGGCGTGCGGCCATCGATGACGACCTCCGATTCGATCTTGCCCTTGGCCACGCCAAAGGTCAGCGGCGCAAGCCTGAGTTGCGCGTTGTCCATAACCGCCCGCAGGCTCAGGTCTTCCAGCGGCAGGCTTTCGGATCGGATGATGTGCTCTCCCTTGAACGCGATGTCCATGTCCATGGCACTCCAGCGCTCGGCCGCAAAGTTGGCGTCCGGCAGCACCTTGCCATCGGTCTTGCCACGGTGGGTGTTGCTGGCCTTGGCAGTGCCCAGCGCCGGTCCCAGGTCGGCCAGGCGCAACTGGCTGGATGTGATCCTGCCCGTGAGTTTGGGGCGCGGCTTGCCCGAGGTGTATTTCAGGTCGCCCTGCAGGTCGCTCTCGCCCACCTTGCCCCGAAAGTCGCTGTAGCTCCACACGGCGCGTTCGGGTTCCAGGCTGCCGGTCAGGCGCCCGCGCGTCTTGAAGGGCGGGGTGCTGGGCAGCACCAGCCCCGTCACCTCGTACAGGTCGGCCATGCTGTCGGCCTTGAGCATCACGTCGAAGTCCATGCCCGACAGGGCCCCGGGGTTGGCCAGAATGCCCTCTGCCGACAGCGCCGCGCTGCCTGCGGTGGCCTCGATCTGCAGCGGGTAGTCGACCACCTTGTCGCGCAGGCTGATCACCTGGCCAGCGCGGCCGCTGCCCTCAACCTGTGCCTTGGCAATGCGGCCCTGCAGCTTGAATTGCAGACCATAGGGGACGGACGTGCCGCCGCTTGCGCTGCTCTGGCTGGCCACCACATCGCGCGAAGCCGCAGCCTCGGCCGAGGAAGCCGCCGCCGACGCGGGAAGAATGGATGCCCTGGCCGCCTTCGCGCTGCCTGCCTGGGCCGGATCCACCGGCTCCGTGGTGTTCACCCGCGCCTGCAGGTCCACGTCCTTCTGGGCATCGGCATAGGCCAGCAGCCCCTGGTTGACCACCAGCCGGCCCACGTCGAAGCTCCAGCGGCTCTTGGGGTCGTCCTCGTCCTTGTGCTTGAAGGTCCAGTTGTTGCTGCCGTCCTTGGTGCGGGCCAGGGCGATCTCCGGGTCGGTGAGGGCCACGGTGTCGATGGCCAGGTGGCGCGAGAGCAGCGGCAGCAGGCTGACGGAAGCGCTGACGCTGCCGATGCGGGCCATGGTCTCGGTGCCGGGCAGGGTGGCCGTGGTCGGCGCTGTGGATGCCGAAGCCGATCCCGCCGACGCAGCACTGGCAGGGGCCCGTGCCGCAGCGGTGCCAGGCCCCTTGTCCTTGCCTTTATTTTTGTCATCGCCGCTGAACGGGGGCTCGAACCCTGCCGGGTTGTCCATCACCAGGCGCTCGGCCTTGACCGTCACGCCCGGCACCCAGCGGCGCCAGCCTTCTTCCAGCGGCTGCGGCCAGCGCCAGGCGGCCGACAGGTCGCCTTCGATCTCGAAGCGCCGGCCCGTGGCCTCGCTGACCTTCTCGTTGACCCAGGGCTTGTAGCGATTCCAGTCCATCAGCGACAGCACCACGCCGATCAGGACCGCAAGGCCCACGAGCAGACCCGCCAGCACAAGCACCCCCTTCACCGCCCGGTGCAAGGGCTTGCGGGCAGGGTGGGTGGCCGCCGGGGGCGGGGTGGGCATGTCGGTCGATGGCGTGGCGGGCATGGGGGGGCAGGTGTCATCCAAAAGCGCGAAGATCGGAGCACTTGCTGCAGGCCAGCGGCCTGTTGGGTGCGGTTGGGCCGATGCTAGCCCGCAACCGCCCTGCCAGGTCGCCCGTGTAACCAACTGCAGCCCTTGTCCTACAGCCCTGGCGCGGCGCTGGCGGCGCGGGCCATGGGCGCCTTGCTGCTGCTGGCCTCAGCCTGGACGGCGTCGCTGGCGGCTGTAGCGGGCGGGAACGAAGGCGAGGCCTTTTAGAATGCGCCACCATGCACAGCCTCCTGCGTCCTTTCGCCCCACCCATGCGCGACGGCGTGGGCGCCAGTTGCGTGGTGCTGCCCACCCATGGGCAGGGCAGCATGCTCGACTTCCTGGCCGAGCGCCTGCCTGCGGTGGACCGTGCCGAATGGCAGGCCCGCATGCAGGCGGGCGATGTGGTGGACGAGCGCGGTGCACCGGTCGCACCCGCCCGCCCCTTCGAGGGCGGGCTGCGCGTGTACTACTACCGCCATCTGGCCGACGAGCCCGAGGTGCCATTCACCGAAACCGTGCTCCACCAGGACGAGCACCTGCTCGTGGCCGACAAGCCGCACTTCATGCCCGTTACGCCCTCGGGCCGCTACCTGCAGCACACGCTGCTGGTGCGCCTCAAGCGCCGCCTGGGCCTGCCCGAGCTGTCACCCCTGCACCGCATCGACCGCGACACGGCCGGGCTGGTGCTGTTCTCGGTGCAGCAGCGCACGCGCGGCGCCTACCAGGCGCTGTTCCGTGACCGCACCATCACCAAGCACTACGAGGCCGTGGCACCCTGGCGCGGGGAGGTCGAATTTCCGCGTGAGCACCGAAGCCGCATGGAGGAGAGCCCCCAGTTCTTTCGCATGCACGAGGTGCCGGGCGAGCCCAACAGCCACACCCATATGGAGGTGCTGCAGAGGCAGGGCGACTGGGCGCTGTACCGCCTGTCGCCCATCACCGGCAAGCGCCACCAGTTGCGCGTGCACATGGCGGCGCTGGGGCTGCCGTTGCGCAACGACCCGTTCTACCCGGTGGTCAACGATCCGCCCGAGGGCGACTACTCGCGCCCGCTGCAGCTGCTGGCACGCTCGCTGGCATTCACCGATCCGCTCACGGGCGAAGGCCGGCAATTCACAAGCCAGCTGCGGCTCAATCCGTTGAATTGATCAGCCGCGCGGCACGCTGCCCCGGGCCACGGCATCCACGTAGACATTGCCGCCGCTCGAGATGTGCCGGCCCATGTGGCGGTCGGCCGCATCCTCGTCGCCGTCGAGGATGGCCTTCATGATGTCCTGGTGCTCGGCCAGCGAGTTGCGCACCCGGTTGGGCCGGTCGAACAGCGAGCGCTGCGGGTGCCGCATGCGCAGCCGCATCTGGCGCAGCTGGCGCGCCAGCACCTCGTTGAGGCTGCCGTCGTAGATGGTCTGGTGAAACCAGCGGTTGGCCTCTTCGTAGGCCACGGAGTCGTCTTTGGCGGCCGCGGTCTCGCAGGCCTGGAACGAGGCTTGCAGGTCCCGCCGCAAGGCCGCCGGCATGCGCCGTGCCGACAGGCGCGCGGCCAGGCCTTCGAGCTCGGTGAGCATCTCCAGCATGGCCACGTACTCGGTGAGCGAGAGCGTGGCGACCACGGCGCCGTGGCGCGGCACCATCTCCACCAGGCCGGCGGTGGCCAGTTGCTGGATGGCCTCGCGCGCCGGGGTGCGCGAGACCTCGAAGCGCTCCATCAGCTCCTGCTCGTCGATGCTGCAGCCGGCATACAGCTTGCCGGAGATGATCTCTTCCTCCAGGGCCTCGCGGATCTTGTCGCTGAGGTTGACGCGGGGCGGTGTCGTGGTAGTGGTGGCCATGTTCGTAGTGGCCGAATGATAATGCGCGGGCGGCCGCATCTTGTCCTGGCTCAGCGGCTTGGGGTGGTTGCGCGCTGCCGCTCCTGCAGCACCTCGCCGAACAATTGCAGGCGCGCTGCGGCAAACGCCGGGCGCTGCTGCATGGCCTGCCACCAGCGGTGTACGCGCGGGTGGGTGGCTTCGGCCAGCGCTGCGGGCTCGATCTCCGCAATGCGCGCAATGAAGGGCGCAGCCGCAATGTCCGCCAGCGAGTAATTTGCGCCCATCAGCCACGGCGAAGAGGGTGCCAGCATGCCTTCCATGCGGTCCACCAGCAGCAGCAGCTTGCGCAGGGCCTCGGCCTTTTCCTCCTCGGTGTAGGGCTTGCGGGCAATGCGCACCCAGGCCTCGCGCCGCTCGGCGGTGGGGATGCGTGCCAGCTTGTCCTGCAGCTCCTGGTCGCTCCACTGCTGCGCGGTGGATTGCAGCATCAGGCTCCAGTTCAGGATCAGCAGATGGGGCAGCGACTTCTCGTCGGTCCAGCGCACGAAATTGCGCATCTGCGCCAGCGCGTAGGGGTCCGCGGGCCGCAGCGGGGGCTCGGGGGCGATGTCGTCGAGGTACTCGCAGAGGGTCGAGCTTTCGTGCAGGAAGCGGCCGGGCGATATTTCGAGGGCTGGCACCACCCCGTCGGGGTTCATCGCCAGGAACTCGGGCGCGTGCTGCTCCTGCCGGCTCAGGTCCACGGCCACGCTGTCGTAGGGGATGTTCTTTTCGGCAAGGCACAGGCGCACGCGGCGCGAGGCGCTCGACAGCCAGGCATGGAAGAGTCTCATGGGAAGGGTCCAGTGCGTCAGGGGATGAGAACGGGTGCGCCGGTGGTGGCGCGGCTTTCCAGGTCGCGGTGCGCCCGCTGCACTTCTACCAACGGATAGCGCTGGCCTATGCCCAGCCGCACATGGCCGTCGCGCACGGCGTCGAAGAAGGCCTCGGCCGACGCGCGCAGCTCGGCCGGGTCGGCCACGAAGCTTCGCAGGGTGGGGCGGCACACGCTGAGCGATTTCGCATGCAGGATCTGCAGGTCGAAGGCCTCCACGTCGCCCGAGGCCGTGCCGTAGTTGACCGCCAGGCCGCGCGGGCGCAGGCACTGCAGCGAGGGCAGGAACACATCCTTGCCCACCGCGTCGTACACCACGCCCACCCCCACGCCGCCGGTCAGCTCCAGGGTGCGGGCCACGAAATCCTCGCGGCGGTAGTCGATCACGTGGTGGCAGCCATGCGCCAGCGCCACCTCGGCCTTGGCGGCGGAGCCCACGGTACCGATCACCGTGGCGCCCAGCGCGCGGGCCCATTGCGACAGGATGAGCCCCATGCCGCCTGCGGCCGCATGCACCAGCACCGCCTCGCCGGGCCGCACCACATACAGCCGCCGCAGCAGGTATTCGGCCGTCAGGCCGCGCAGCAGGTTGGCGCCCGCAATGTCCTCGGGTATCCAGTCCGGCAGCGCCACCACGCGGTGTGCCGGCACGTTGCGCGTGACCTGGTAGGCCCCCGGGTGCAAATAGGCCACTGCCTGGCCCGCCGTGAAGGCGGTCACCCCCGGGCCCACCGCCTGCACCACGCCCGCGCCCTGGGCACCAGGGGTGATGGGGAAGGGCGTGGCCGAGTGCGGGCCGTGGCCGCCGCGGCGCTGGTAGATGTCCGCAAAGTTCAGGCCGATGGCCGTCTGGCGGATCTGGACCTCGCCCGAGGCGGGTGCGGGAACGTCGACTTCCACGGCTTCAAGCACGTCGGCCTCGCCGTGGCGGTGGAAATGGATGGAGGGGCTTTTTGTCATGGCAGCGCCATTAGAACTTTTGAATCGTTTGTAAAAAATACATACAAACCATTATTGTATTTTTATAAATGCTCTGTGCATACTGAAAAAAGGCCGACACCGATCGGTCATCAACGATCAGGAGACAACCCATGTTCTTGCGCAGACGAGAGTTCGGTGTGATGGCGGCCAGCGCGCTGGCCTTTCCCGCGATAGTCCGGGCACAGGCCCCAGCCCTGGCAGCCCTGCACGATGCCGCCCGCAAGGAGGGCGAGCTCACCTGGTACACGGTGCCCCAGACCTCCGAGGTCGCCGAGAAGATGGGCCGCACCTTCACTGCCCGCTACCCGGGGATCAAGGTCAACGTGGTGCGCACCACGGCGCAGGTGGCCTACCAGCGGCTCAACCAGGACCTCAAGGCCGGCACGCCCAACTGCGACGTGTTCACCTCCACGGACCTGGCGCACTACGTGGACCTCAAGGGCCGCAACCTGCTGCTCAAGTTCCTGCCGGCCGCCGTCGCCCGCCAGGACAAGCGCGTGCAGAACATGGACCCGGACGGCTACTTCCACGCGTCGAGCTGCTTCATGATGGGCCTGGTCTACAACACCCAGAAGGTATCGGCCGCCGCGGCCCCCAAGAGTTGGGCCGACCTGCTCGACCCCAAGTGGAGCGGCGCTGCCCTGGTGGCGCACCCCGCCTACAGCGGCGCGGCAGGCGCCTGGTGCATCGAGATGCGCAAGCTCTACGGCGACGACTTCTTCAAGAAGCTGGCCGCCAACAAGGCGCACGTGAGCCGCTCGACCATCGACGCGGTGACGGCGGTGATCTCCGGCGAGTCATCGGTCTCCGCCGGGCCCATGAGCCTGGCCGCACGGTCGGCCGCCAAGGGCAACCCGGTGGCCACGCTGGCGCCCAAGGAGGGGCCGGTGCTGATCCTCTCGCCCACGGGCATCCTGGCCAACACGCGCCGGCCCAATGCGTCCAGGCTGTTCATGGAGTGGATGCTTGGCAGCGAAGACACCGAACGCATCTCGGTCGAGGAGTTCAGCGTGCCGCTGCGCGCCAACGCCAAGCCCGCGCCCGGCGTGATCGGCCTGGGCGATGCCAATCCGCTGCTGGCGCCCACGCCCCCGCAGATGGTCGCGCAGATTCCCAAGGTGATCGATGCCTGGCGGGAGGCCTTCGGTGTCTGACGCCATGGCCCTGCATCCACCCGCCGTGCGCCGTGCCGCCGGCCGCCTGGGCGATCCCTCGGTCTGGCTGTTCGGCGCCCTCATCGTGGTGCTGGTCCTGCTGGTGGCCAACCCCATCCTGCGCCTGGTGTGGGACAGCTTCCACACCGCAGACGGCCAATGGTCACTGCAGAGCTACGTGCAGGCACTTGGCCGCGGCCGCCATCTGCAGGCACTGCTCAACTCGCTGTACCTCGGGGTGGCCGTCACGGCCATCGCTCTGGCCCTGGGCGTGCCGCTGGCGCTGGCCGTCTCGCGCACCAACATGCCCGGCCGCGGCTTCACGCACCTGAGCGTGCTGGCGGCGTTCGTCATGCCCAACTTCCTGGGCGCCATCGCCTGGATCCTTCTCGCTGGCCCCAATGCCGGCTGGCTCAACCGCCTGGTCGTGGAGCTGACCGGCGTGCTGAAGGGGCCGTTCAACATCTTCAGTTTCTGGGGCCTGGCCTTCGTCATCGCGCTCTACACCTACCCGCTGATCTATGTGTTCACCAAGTCGGCGCTCGACCTGGTGTCCACCGAGCTGGAGGATGCCGCGAGCATCCACGGGGCCGGCAAGTTCCAGACCATGGCGCGGGTGACCTTGCCGCTGGTGCTGCCGTCCATCATCGGCGCGGCCATCCTGATCTTTCTGGAGGCGATTGCCCTGTATGGCACGCCGGCGCTGATCGCCATCCCCGCGCGCATCAACCTGGCCACCACGCAGATCGTCTCGTTCTTCCAGTACCCGCTGCAGGTGGAGCAGGCGGCGGCGTTCTCCATGCCCATCCTGCTGCTCACCATCGTGATGCTCATGCTGCAGCGCAGGCTGCTGGCGCGGCGCGGCTATGTCTCGGTGTCGGGCAAGGGCGGCGAGCGGCGGCCTTTCGACATCGGCTGGTGGAAGTGGCTGCTGCTGGCGTACTCGGGGCTGGTGGCCCTGCTCTCGGTGGTGATGCCGCTGGCCATCCTCCTGCTGGCATCGGTGTCCAAGGCCTGGGGCAAGGGCCTGGCGCTCGATAACCTCACCTGGGACAACTTCTACGGCATCTTCTTCGAGCAACTCACGGTGCGCTCTGCCATCGTCAACACGGTGCTGTATTCCGGCGCCACGGCACTGGTGTGCGTGGGCATGGGCATCTGCATCGCCTATGCCACGCAGCGGCGCATCACGCCCTTCCCGGTGTTGGTGCAGTTCCTGGCGCTGGCGCCCGTGGCCGTGCCGGGGCTCATCCTGGCCATCGGTCTCTATGCCGCGTATGCCGGCCCGCCGTTCTCGCTGTACGGCATGGGGGTGCTGATCGTGATCGCCTTCACCACGCGCTTTTTGCCCATCGCGGTGGCGGCCAGCTCGGCGGGGGTGCGCGCCCTCAACCCCGAACTGGAAGAGGCCGTGCGCATCCTGGGCGGCAGCCGCATCACGGTGCTCACCCGGGTGGTGGCGCCGCTGCTCAAGAAGACGCTGCTGGGTGCATTCGTGCTCGTGTTCGTGATCTGTACCAAGGAGCTGTCCACGGCGGTGTTCCTCACCGGGCCGGGCTCGCGCGTGGTCTCGGTGCTCACGCTGGATCTGAGCGAGCAGGGCAACTACGAGACGCTGGCCGCCATGGGCGTGGTGCTGGTGGTCATCGTCACCGTGGTCGTGGCCATCGGCATGAAGCTCGCCGGGCGCGACTTCATGCTGCGCCGGGGCTGATGAACTGAGGAAACAAAAATATGTCCAAACTCGAACTCAAAGACCTGCGCAAGAACTACGGCAGCGCGTCTGTGGTGGATGGCGTCTCGCTGCAGCTGCGGCGCGGCGAACTCGTCACCCTGCTCGGCCCCTCGGGCTGCGGCAAGACCACCACCTTGCGCATGATCGCCGGTTTCATCGAACCGAGCGCGGGCGCCATCCTGGTGGACGGGCGCGAGATATCGTCGCCCACGCGCTCGGTGGCGCCCGAGCACCGGGGCATGTCCATGATCTTCCAGAGCTATGCCATCTGGCCCAACATGACCGTGGCCGAGAACGTGGGCTTCGGCCTGCAGGTGCGCAAGACACCTGCTGCCGAAATCGCGCAGCGCGTCAAGGAGATGCTCGACGTGGTAAAGCTCGGCCCCTACGCGCAGCGCTACCCGGCCGAGCTGTCGGGCGGCCAGCAGCAGCGCGTGGCCCTGGCCCGGGCCATGATCGTGCGGCCCGAGGTGCTGCTGCTCGACGAGCCGCTGTCCAACCTCGATGCCAACCTGCGCGAGGAGATGGCCGCCGAGATCCGCCGCCTGCACGACGAGTTCCGCTTCACCACGGTCTACGTCACGCACGACCAGACCGAGGCCATGGCCATCTCCGACCGCATCGCCGTGCTGCACCAGGGCCGCCTGGAGCAGATCGACACGCCCTGGAATCTCTACAACCGGCCGCAGACACCCTTCGTCGCGGGCTTCATCGGCAAGACCAACCTGGTGCAGGGGGCAGTGCAGGGCGGGCGCATGCGCCTGGACGGCCTGCCCGACGGCATTCCCCTGCAGGCCGGACTGGAGGGCGACCGCGCCAGCCTGCAGGCCTCCATCCGCCCGCAGTCGCTGTACCTGGGCTCCGGGCCCGATGGTGCCGTACCGCTCGGTGCCGTGTCGGTCGTGGGCCGCACCTACCTGGGCGAGTACTGGCACTACCTGGTGCAGCCCAGCGCGGGCGGCGCGCCGCTGAAGGTCCACGCGGCGCCGTCCCTGGTGCTGGAGATCGGGCAGCAGTCGATGGTGTACGTAGACCCCCACGCCGTGGCGGCGGTGCAGTGATGTCTTCGAGAAACGAATTGCCCATGCAAGCCAAGCCTGCCAATACCGCCTTGCCGCTGTCGGGCTACCGTGTGCTCGACCTCACCATCGCGCGTGCCGGCCCTGTGGCCGTGCGCCTGCTGGCCGACTGGGGTGCCGACGTGGTGCGCATCGACCCGCCCGACCGCAAGCCCACGCTGGGGCCGCGCCGCGGCTCCGACGAGCAGAACCTGCACCGCAACAAGCGCAGCCTGAGCGTCAACCTCAAGACCGCCGAAGGCATGCGCGTGCTGCGCCAACTGGTGGAGCGCAGCGACGTGGTGGTGGAGAACTTCCGCTCCTCCGTCAAGGAGCGCCTGGGCCTGACCTACGAGGCCCTGTGCGCCGTGAACCCGCGCATCATCCTGGCCAGCATCTCGGGCTTCGGGCAGACCGGCCCCTATGCCGAGCGGCCAGGGCTCGACCAGATCGTGCAGGGCATGTGCGGGCTGAGCTCCGTCACCGGGGAGCCCGGGCGTGGCCCCTACCGCACCGGCATCGCCATCTCGGACACCACGGCGGGCATGTTCCTCGGCCAGGGCATCCTGCTGGCGCTGCTGCACCGCGAGCGCACGGGCCAGGGCCAGTGGGTGCACACCTCGCTGCTCGAAGCCATGCTCAACAAGCTCGACTTCCAGGGCGCGCGCTACACGGTGGACGGACATGTGGCGCGCCAGGAGGGCAACTCGCACCCCACGCTGGTGCCCATGGGCACCTTCGAGGCGCGCGATGGCCAGGTCAACATCTGCGGCCCGGGTGCCGCGATGTGGACCAAGCTGTGCGACTTTCTGCAGGCACCACACCTGGCGCAGGACGAGCGCTACAAGGACCAGCCCTCGCGCCTGGCCCACCGGCGCGAGCTGGAGGAGGCCATCAGCGCGATCACCCGCCAGTTCGGCGTGGCCGAACTCGTGGAGCGCCTGAACCAGGCCGGCGTGCCCTGCGGGCCGGTGTACGACATCGGCCAGGCCTTCGAGGACGCGCAGGCGAGGCACCTGCGCATGACGCGGCCCGCGCTGCACGCCGAGATGGGCGCGCTGCAACTGCTGCGCTCGCCCATCAACCTGTCGGCTTGCGCGCATGCCGAGGCCTTCCACCGCGCCGCGCCCGATGCCGGCGAGCACACCGACGACGTGCTGCGCGAGCTGGGTTACACCGATGAGTCGATCAAAGCCCTGCGCAGCGAAGGGGCCGTAGCATGAGCACGATGGACCTGGGAACCCCGCGCATCCTGGCCGAGGTGCTGGGTGGCGTGGGCTGGATCACCTTCAACCACCCCGAGCGGCGCAACGCCATGTCGCTGGACATGTGGCAGGGCCTGGGCATCGCTGCCGAGGCCTTCGAGCGCGACCCGGCCGTGCGTGCCGTGGTCATGAAAGGGGCGGGCGGCAAGGCCTTTGTCTCGGGTGCCGATATCTCGGAGTTCGAGCAGCACCGGGCCGACGCGGCACAGAAGCAGACCTACGACGCCATCGCCGCGCGCGGCCATGCGGGCCTGGCGGCGCTGAGCAAGCCGCTGATTGCGATGATTGACGGCTACTGCGTGGGCGGCGGCCTGGCCATTGCGCTCGCAGCCGACGTGCGCTTTGCGGCCTCGTCCTCGCGCTTTGCCATCCCTGCCGCCCGGCTGGGCCTGGGCTACGACTACCGGGGCGTGGCCGCGCTGGCGCGCCTGGTGGGGCCAGCCACCGCGAAGGACATCCTCTTCAGCGCGCGCTTTCTGGAGGCCGACGAAGCGCTGCGCGTGGGCCTGGTCAACTTCGTGGTGGATGCCGAACTGCTTGGCGAGCGCGTGGCCGCCTATGCCGCACAGATCGCCGCCAATGCGCCTCTGACCGTGCATGCGGCCAAACAGGCGCTGCAGGCGTTCGAGCACTATTCCGATGCGGCCGAAGGCGCCGATGCGGTGGCCGCCCTGGTGCTGCGCTGCTTTGACAGCGAAGACTACCGGGAGGGCCGCCGCGCCTTCCTGGCCAAGCGCACCCCCCAATTCCACGGCCGATGACATTCCGATGAACGCACTTCCCGAACTCACCACCGACGGCGCGGTCGCCACCATCACCCTGCGCCGGCCCGAACAGGCCAACCGGCTCACGGCCGATGACCTGGAGCACCTGGCCGCGCTGATCGAACAAGTCAACCAGCGACCCGACATCCTGGTGCTGCAACTGCGCAGCACCGGCAAGTACTTCTGCAGCGGCTACGACATCGGCAGCATCGGCGCGCCGCGCAAGATCGATTTTGCCGGCATGGTCGATGCGCTGGAGATGGCGCGGCCCGTGACCATCGCCGTGCTGCACGGCGGCGTCTACGGCGGGGCCACCGACCTGGCACTGGCCTGCGACTTCCGCGTGGGCGCCGAGGGCATCGACCTGTTCATGCCCGCCGCGCGGCTGGGCCTGCACTACTACCGCTCGGGCATGGAGCGCTATGTCAGCCGCCTGGGCCTGGACAATGCCAAGCTGCTGTTCCTCACCGCGCGCAAGATCGGCGCGGCGCAGATGCTGCGCATCGGCTACCTCACGCAGCTGGTGGAGGCGGCGCAGCTGGAGCAGGAGGTGGCCGATCTGGCGCGCGACTGCGCCAGCATGGCGCCGCTGGCCCTGGTGGGCATGAAGCGCCACCTCAACCGCATGGCCCGGGGCACGCTGGACGTGGAAGAGCTCAACACTGACATCCTGCGCGCCTACCAGTCGGCAGACCTGCGCGAGGGCCAGGCGGCCTGGGCGCAAAAGCGCCCACCCCAATTCACTGGCAAGTGACGCCAGGCACAGGAGACAGACCGCCATGAAACTGCACTGCATCGCATCGGCCCTGCTGCTCGGCCTGTCGGCCCCGGCCATGGCCAGCGACTACCCCGCCAAGCCCATCCGCCTCATCGTGGGCTACTCGCCCTCGGGTGCAGGCGACGGCATCGCGCGCATCGTCGCCGAGGCCATGGGCAAGGAGCTGGGGCAGGCCATCGTCGTGGACAACAAGCCCGGAGCGGGCAGCACGCTGGCGTCCACCCTGCTGTCGCGCGCGCCAGCCGATGGCTACACCATCGGCCTGGCCACGGGCACGCTCTATGGCATCGACCAGCATCTGTACAACGTGCGCTACACCCCGGCAGACTTCACGCCCATCAACCGCCTCACCGTCTCGCCCCTGGTGCTGGCAGTCAGCCCCAAGAGCGGCATCACCCAGCTCAAGGACCTGGTGGCCACGGCCAAGGCGCGGCCGGGCCAGCTCAACTATTCCTCATCGGGCATCGGCGGTTCGCCGCACCTGGCGGCGCTGACCTTCGAGAGGGCCATCGAGGCCACCATGGTGCACATCCCCTTCAAGGGCGGCGCACCGGCGCTGCAGGCCGTCGCCACGGGCGAGGTGGACCTGTCGTTCGGCACGGCAGCCTCGGTGCTGCCCCTGGGCCGCCAGGGCGTGGTGAAGATGCTGGGCGTGACCATGCAACAGCCCTCTGCCGTGGCGCCCGGCGTGCCCACGCTCGATTCGCAGGG
The DNA here is from genome assembly GCF_034519795.1 of Acidovorax sp. Taxonomy (GTDB): domain Bacteria; phylum Pseudomonadota; class Gammaproteobacteria; order Burkholderiales; family Burkholderiaceae_C; genus Acidovorax. The sequence goes on along the minus strand of NZ_JAXHOB010000028.1, from coordinate 6,992 downwards.
GCTGCCCGGTTTCGAGTTCTCGTTCTGGTTCGGCCTGTTCGGCCCGGCGAAGTTGCCCCCTGATGTGCAGGCCCGGCTGGTCGCCGCATCCAGCAAGGTGCTGGCCGACCCGCAGGTGCAGGAGAAGCTGCTGACCACCGGCAACGAGGCCGCGCCGTTTGCCACGCCGGCAGCATTCAACGCCTGGGCGGCCGAGGCCGGCAAGACCCAGCTCGAACGCGTGAAGAACGCCAACGTGAAGGTGGAGTGATCGATGATCGACGTCTATTCCTGGGCCACGCCCAACGGCCACAAGGTCCACATCCTGCTGGAGGAGTGCGGCCTGGCGTACCGAGCCCACCCCGTGAACATCGGCGCGGGCGAGCAGTTTCGCCCCGACTTCCTGGCCATCAGCCCCAACAACAAGATCCCCGCGATCCGCGACCCCGAAGGGCCGGACGGCCAGGCCATCACGCTGTTCGAGTCAGGGGCCATCCTGCTGTACCTCGCAGGCAAGACCGGGCGCTTTTTGCCGCCCGACGACCGGGGCCGCTACGAGGTGCTGCAGTGGCTCATGTTCCAGATGGGCGGCGTGGGCCCCATGCTCGGGCAGAACCACCATTTCAGGCTCTATGCGCCCGAGAAGATCCCCTATGCCATCGACCGCTACACCAACGAGGCCCGGCGCCTCTACGGTGTGATCGAGCGGCGGCTGGCCGCCAGCCCCTGGCTCGGTGGCGAGGACTACTCCATTGCCGACATGGCCGTCTGGCCCTGGCTGCGCAACTGGGAAAAGCAGGGCATCACCCTGTTGGACCACCCGCACCTCGAGCGCTGGTTTGCCGCCGTGGGCAGCCGCCCGGCGGTGCAGCGCGGCATCGCCGTGCTGGCCGACCTGCGCAAGCCCGCACACGATGCGCAATCGCGCGAGGTGCTGTTCGGGGCGCAGCAGTACGCAAAGCGCTGACTGAACTGGCCCAGGTGAAGCGCGCGGTCAGCCGCGCAGCGCCTTCAGGAAGTAGTGCAGGGGCGTTCAAGCGGCCGCCCAGCACGTTGGCGCCTTTGCCCTGCTCCATCACCCCCCCCCCCGTCGCGCCGCAGCATTGCCAGGTCAGGCAGGTTGAATGCCGGCTGCATGCGCTTGCTGCAGTGTATCCATGCTGCGCATTGCTGTTTGCACGCTTGCGGGGCTGGCATTTATGCGTCACAAAGAGGCAAGATGCAGACAGATGGCCCCAGGCCATGCCGGGCCAATGCCAGCGTATGCTCGTCGACGATTACATTTGGATAGATAAAAACACCTATTGACATTTGATTTTCTGAGGGTTTGCCCATGACATCTTTTGCCTCCCGATCCATCGCTTTCAAGCTGTCCTTCGTGGCACTTGCCAGCCTGCTGGTGGTGCTGCTGACCACCATGGCCCTCGTGAGCAGCATGGTGTGGAGCAGTTTCGGCGCCGCGTCGCGTGGCGATGCGCGCCAATATGCATCCCAGGTCAGCACCCTGGTGAAGACCATGGACGAGTCGGCGCAGCAATTGGCGCTGCGCGACTTCGGACTGCTCAAGGCCAACTTCCCGGGGGCCTTCAGCCTGGCCGAGCAGCCGGGTGCGGACGGCAAGCCCGAAGCCGTTCTGAGCTTTCAGGGGGTGCCGGTCAATGGCGACTTTGAGGTGGTGGACCGTTTTTCCGCAGATGCCAAGGGGGCGGTCGCCACCATCTTTGCCCGCACGGGTGACGATTTCATCCGTGTCACGACCTCGCTCAAGAAGCAGGACGGCGAGCGCGCCTTCAAGACCCTGCTGGACCGCAAGCACCCCGCCTATGCCCTCATGGCCGAAGGCAAGCCCTACATCGGCCGTGCCAACCTGTTCGGCCGCGATTACATGACCGTCTACGAGCCGATTCGCGAGGGCAACCGCACCATCGGCATCATGTTCATCGGCTCTGACATCGCGCCCATTCTGGACGGGCTGGGCAAGCTGATGGCGGGGCAGAAGCTGTTCGACACGGGTGCCGTCTACGCGGTCGACGTCTCTTCAGGCCCGGCGCGCGGCCGCATCGCCGGCCTGGGTGGCTCTGGCCCGGCACTGGTCGTCGACGAGAAGGTCGACCAGGGCAAAGCCTGGCTGGCGGCGCTCACCAGCTCCGAGCAGGCCAGCGATTTCGAGGCCACCTGGTCACCGCGCCCCTCTGGCGAAGCCACGGCGCGCCGTTTTGTCGCCGTGGAGCGCTACAAACCCTGGAACTGGGCCATCGTGGCCGAAGCGCCGGTGTCCGAGCTCATGGGCGACGCACGCAGCGCATTGACCTGGCTGTGGCTGGGCGTGCTGGTGGCGCTGGTGCTGCTGGCCGTGGTGCTGGTGCTGGCCACGCGGCGCCTGGTGGGCGCACCGGTGCAGCAGCTGAGCACCGCGCTGGGCTACCTCGCGCAGGGCGACCTGACACACAGTGTCAGCATCCGGTCCCGCGACGAGATCGGCACGCTGGCGCAGGCCATGGAGGGCTTTCGCGTGCGCTTGCTGGAGAGCCTGGGCACGGTGCGCGCCAGCGCCGAGAGCGTATCGGCCGCAAGCTCCCAGATCGCCCATGGCAACCAGGACCTGTCGGCCCGCACCGAAAGCCAGGCCAGCTCGCTGGAGCAGACCTCGGCCAGCATGGAAGAGCTGGGCGCCACCATCCGCCACAACGCGGACGGCGCCGCCCAGGCCAACCAGCTGGCCGTGCGGGCCAGCCAGGTCGCGACCGACGGCGGCAAGGTGGTGGCCCAGGTGGTCAGCACCATGCACGGCATCAACACCAGCAGCCAGAAGATTGCCGACATCATCGGCGTGATCGATGGCATCGCCTTCCAGACCAACATCCTGGCGCTCAACGCCGCCGTCGAAGCCGCCCGCGCGGGTGAGCAGGGCCGGGGATTTGCGGTGGTGGCCGCTGAAGTGCGCAACCTGGCGCAGCGCACGGCAGCCGAAGCCAAGGCCATCAAGGAGCTGATCGTCGCCAGCAGCAGCATGGTGCAGCAAGGCTCGGTGCTGGCCGACCAGGCCGGCTCCACCATGCAGGAGGTGGTGCAGTCCATCGGGCGCGTGGCCAGCATGGTGGCCGAGATCAGCGCCGCCAGCAGCGAGCAGACCGCCGGCGTGGGCCAGGTGGGCGAGGCCGTCACCCAGCTCGACCAGGCCACGCAGCAGAACGCCGCCCTGGTGGAGGAGATGGCGGCCGCCGCCAGCAGCCTGCGCAGCCAGGCCGAGCAGATGGTGGGCGCCGTGGCGCAGTTCCAGCTGGGGAGCAGCGGCGCGCACCCGGTGCCGGCCCTGCACGCCCAGTCGCAGGCACGCCTCGGCGCGGCACGCTGACTGCGTGGCTCGGGGAAAAGGAACCAGGGGGAGGGGGACGGACGTCCGGCAGAACTGGAGCGGGTGAAGGGAATCGAACCCTCGTCAGTTGCTTGGGAAGCAACAGCTCTGCCATTGAGCTACACCCGCAGTGCGCCGAATTATAGGGGCACAGCCGCCGGGCCGATTCACGCTGCCTGCGCCAGCACCGTGCGCCGCCCCTCGGTGGCCAGTACCTGCCGGGCATTGAGGCTGTGGATGGGAATGGACGCATCCTGCGGTATGCCGCCCGACAGCTGCAAGGCCATGTAGCGGCCGCAGCACACCCGCAGGAAGGACGCGAAGTTGTCCACCTCGCCGCGCTCGGCCACCAACTCGTCGTACAGTTTGGTGCACAACTGGGGCACGCCCATGCCGTCGCGCCGGGCGATCTCGCCGAGCACCTGCCAGAACAGGTTTTCCAGCCGGATGCTGGTGGCCACCCCGTGCAGCCGCACCGAACGGGCGCGGCTTTCGTACAGGGTGGGGTCGGCGCTGATGAATACCTGGCACATGGTTCCGGCCTTTCAGAAACGGCCACCATCATCGGAGGCCGTTGCCCTGGCGTCAAACGGTGCTTACAAACTGATGCGTGTGCCCAGCAGCGCCAGGAACTGCGCGATCCAGGCCGGGTGCGCCGGCCATGCCGGCGCCGACACCAGATTGCCCTCGGTCACGGCGGTATCGATGGCGATGTCTGCGTACGTGCCGCCCGCGATCTCCACCTCGGCCCGGCAGGCTGGGTAGGCCGAGCAGGTGCGTCCCTTGAGCACGCCGGCACCGGCCAGTAACTGGGCGCCATGGCACACGGCGGCCACCGGCTTGTTGGTGTCGAAGAAATGCTTCACCGCCGACACCACGGCAGGGTAGGTGCGCAGGTACTCGGGTCCACGGCCGCCGGGGATCACCAGGGCATCGTAGCTGGCCACGTCCAGGCCGGCGAAGGTGGCGTTGAGCGTGAAGTTGTGGCCCGGCTTTTCGCTGTAGGTCTGCGCCCCTTCGAAGTCATGGATCGCCGTCTTGATGTGTTCGCCGGACTTCTTGTCCGGGCACACCGCATGCACCGTGTGGCCCACGGCCAGCAGGGCCTGGAAGGGCACCATGGTCTCGTAGTCCTCGCAGTAGTCGCCGCACAGCATGAGTATCTTTTTCGCCGCCATTGTGTGTCTCCTCAAAGGTCAGGGGAGTCCATTGTTGGACTGCGGGGCGTGCGGCGGGTGTTAGCCGGCTACTACATGCGGCATGGGGCAGCGGGCCTTCTGTCGAGGCAAAAGCAGCGCGTATGCGGGGCACGCCCCCTGCCGGGCATCCGGGCAAGACCCGGTCGTGGTTGGGGGAACGACAAGGCATTGGCTGACGCCCAGGCGCCCCCGCCTGGGGCACCATGCAGGCACGGCCCCGCGTGCGGGCCCCATTGCATGAGGGAACGAATGGCTTCCAAGGACAAAGACCAGGACAAGGGCACCAAGGCCCAGAAAGCCACGGCCGACAAGCCCAGCGCGGCACAGGAGGAAAAAGACGCCAAGGCCCAGCGCGAGCTGGGCATCGTCGGCCCGCATGGCGACATGCGGCTGGCGTCGGTCGTGATCGAGGGCTACAGCCTGGAGCTGCGCGATGGCGATGGCTTCGTGGGCGACGTGGCCAGCCGCACGGCGTTTCGCCACATGCTCGACGCCTGGCGCAAGCTGTTCACGTCCATGGACGGCAAGGACCCGATGGGGCGCAAGTCCACGCGCGAGCTGAGCAAGCACCAGCTCGACGCCATGCTGGAGAAGGACGGCATTGCCGCCCAGGCCATAGCAGCCGCGTCGGAAGACTATGCGCTGCAGCTGGCGCATGTGGTGCAGCGCTTTCTCAAGCACAAGAGCTGGAAGGGCGTGGAGCGCATCATCATCGGCGGGGGCTTCCACCAGAGCGAGGTGGGCAGCCGCTCCATCGCGCGCGCGGGCAAGATCCTCAAGGCCGAGAAGGTGCCCGTGGAACTGCGCACCCTGCACCACCATGCGGACGAGGGGGGGCTGATCGGCTGGGTGCACCTGGCGCCGCCGGCCCTGCTGCAAAGCTACGACGCCATCCTGGCGGTGGACATCGGCGGCACCAACGTGCGCTGCGGCATCGTGCAGACCCACCTGCACCGCGCGCCCGACATGTCACAGGCCGAGGTGGTGCGCCGCGAGAAATGGGCCCATGCCGACGACGAGCCCAAGCGCGACGAGCTGGTGGAAGGCATCGCCACCATCCTCGAAGACCTGATCGCCTATGCAGAGAAGAAGGAGATCCGCCTGGCCCCCTACATCGGCGTGGCCTGCCCCGGGCTGATCGTGGAGGATGGTTCGCTGGCCGGTGGCACTCAGAACCTGCCGGGCAACTGGGAGAGCACGCGCTTTCACCTGCCGCGCGACCTGTGCGAGCGCTTGCCGCACATTGGCGATGGCCGCACCCAGGTCTGCCTGCACAACGATGCGGTGGTGCAGGGCCTGTCCGAGATGCCCTTCACCAACGACGTGGAGCGCTGGGCCATCCTCACCGTGGGCACGGGGCTGGGCAATGCCAGCTTCACCAACCGGCGCGATGCGCCGGGGCAGGGGTGAGGCTCTCGACGGCCTCAGCGCTGATAGCAGCGGCTGGCGTTCTTCACCAGCTTGCAGTTGAAGAGCGTTCCGGCGGCGCCGCTGGGCCCCTGGGTGTAGTCGGCGAGCTGGTTGTCGTTGTAGCGGGTGTGGTGGGGCTGGCCCGTGGGTTTGTCCAGGCTGTCGGACCAGATCTTGATGTGGCAGGTGCCCTTGTTCTGGTCCGCGCAAAACTTGTAGGCTGCCCGTCCGATGTAGTCGGTGTCCTGCGCCTTGTCGGTGGGCACCATGGCGTAGTACGTGTTTCCGTGGGTCTCGAAGACGTCGAGCGTTTGCGCGTGCGCAGCAGCGGCGGTGGCCGCGGTCAGCAGCGCAAGAGTCAGTGCCTTCATGGTGTTGTCCTTTCCTGGTGTGCCATGGCTCACTGCTGATAGCAGCGGCTGGCGGTGGTCACCAGCTTGCAGTTGAACCGGATGCCATCGGCAATGCCGCCATAGTTGCGCATGTATTCGGCAAGTTTGTTCTCATCGTACCGGGTATGAAAGGGGTTGCCGGTGGGCTTGTCCAGGCTGTCGGACCAGATCATCACCCGGCAGCTGCCCTTGTTCTGGTCCTGGCAGAACTTGTAGGCCATTCTTTCCATGTACTGGGTGTCCCGGGCCTTGTCGGTAGGCACCATGGCGTAGTGCATGTTGCCGTGGGATTCGAAGACGTCGAGCGTTTGCGCATGCGCTACGGAAGTCGCTGCAGTCAGCAGCGCAAGGATCAAGGCTTTCATGTTGGTGGGTTCCCTCTGGGTACGTGCCGCCGGTGGGCCGCCCTGGAGCGGGGGCCTCTTGGTGGTGAAATGCAGTGCAGCCCCGGATGGGGCTGCCTGTGTTGCCGGATGCACGCCGGCGATTGTGCCCCAGCCCGAGCGCCTCCTGGGGCATCGGCGCCGGCTGGGCTTAGAGCGGATAACAAAACTCAGCGAAGCGGTTCTGGCTAGGCGCTGCGCCGCAGGCAGTACGTTGGTACGACAAGGCGCAGCAACGACGCCAGAAGAGTTTTGTTAGCCGCTCTTACTTCTG
>NZ_JAXHOB010000001.1:0-378814 GCF_034519795.1 Acidovorax sp. | reverse complement strand
CATCCATTGACGGGTTCACTATGCCCCTGCTGTCATCGAAATGCAATCCCTTACCGCCCCTGCCCGCTGGGTTATGCCCGACGAGGTGCCAGCGGCCCGAAAAGGGCGCACAATGGCTGAGTTGGCGGGGAGCCCCACCTCTTTCGCCACGCGATTCAGGCCTTTGCTGCAGTCGCCGGCGCTGCGCCATGCAGCACCAGCCGCCCCACCACCACGATGGACAGCACGCTGGCAACGATGCCCACCACGGCCGCCATCCAGTAGCCCTGCACCAGGCCCTGTGCATCGCGGCTGATCAGCACCCCTCCCACCAGTGACGCCACCCCCATGGCCGCCGACTGCACCGACGCATTGAGCGTCATGAAGGTGCCGCGCAGTTGCGGATTGGCGGCCGAGGTGATGATGGCCATGCCGGGAATCATGCGCCCGCTCATGAAGGCGAACATCAGCGTGGACACGATCAGCACGGTCCACAGCGGCACCCCATGCACCAGCGTGATGCCCAGCAGGCAGGGCCCGACCGCCAGCGCCAGCCAGCGGAAGGTGGCCACCTTGCCGCGCGCATCCGTCAGGCGCCCGAACAGGCGCGCGGTGAACAGGGTCACCACCCCGCCGCACAGGTAGATCAGCGGCACCTGGTCGGTGCGCACGCCGGCATTGGCCTGCATGTAGATGGTGATGTAGGGGATCACCGTGAAACCGGTGAACATCAGCAGGCCCGAGAACAGGAAGGCCTGCCGGTGGTTGGCGTCCCGGAGCACCTCGGCAATGCCGCCCAGCGCCGTGCGCTGCTGGCCTGCGGCCAGGTGGGCGTTCATCGTGGGCAGCGCACGCGCGGCAAACACCAGCAGCAGCAGGCACATGGCGGCGATGGCGAAGAACGGCATGTGCCAGCCTCCGTACTCGGCGAACACCAGCCCCAGCGGCACCCCGGCCACCGTGGACACCGAGAACGAGGTCATGACGATACCCATGGCGCGCCCGCGCCGTTCGAAGGGGATGACATCGGCCACGATGGTCTGGCACAGGGCCGAGAGCACGCCGCCGAACATGCCGGCCAGCACCCGCGCCACCATCAGCGTGGCATAGGTGGGCGCCAGGCCGCAGGCCAGCGTGGCCAGGCCGAACAGCGCGTACAGCGCCAGCAGCAGCCGCTTGCGGCCAAAGCGGTCGATGTAGGTGGAGGCCAGCAGCCCCGAGACGCCGGCCGAGAGCGTGTACGCCGACACCAGCAGGCCGAACTGCGCGTCGCTGATGGAGAAAATCCGCGTGAGCTGTGGGCCCAGCGGCATCATGATCATGAAATCCAGGATGTGGGTGAACTGCACGCCCGCCAGTGTCAACAGCAGCCACAGTTCGCGGCGGGGAGTGAGGGGATGGGAAGTGGGCACAGGGGGTTGCCGGCAAGGGCATGGTGAAAGCAAGCCCGGCAGTGTGCCGCCCCTCGGGATGCGCCACAAGCCCCTGCCCGACCGGACCGCCCGCCCCGGCGCGTAAAATCGCAGATTGCACAGAATGTGGCCGCGCGGGTGCGCGCCCTCCCCCTTTTCCCCAAGGCCTGCCTGCAGCGGACACCGACTGCCCCACACCGACACCATGACCCAGCCCAGCTCCAACGCCCTGCACACCTCCGCCCTGACCTCGCTGCCGCTGCTGGCGCGCGGCAAGGTGCGCGACAACTACGCCGTGGGCGACGACCGCATCCTGATGGTGGCCAGCGACCGCCTCTCGGCCTTCGACGTGATCATGGGCGAACCCATCCCCGGCAAGGGCGAGTTGCTCACGCAGATGGCGCTGTTCTGGTTCGACAAGCTCGGCCATATCTGCCCCAACCACCTGACGGGCGACGCCCCCGAGAGCGTGGTGACGCCCGCAGAAGCCGAGCAGATCCGCGGCCGGTCGATGCTGGTGCAGCGCCTCAAGCCCATCCCGGTCGAGGCCGTGGTGCGCGGCTACCTGGCCGGCAGCGGCTGGAAGGAATACCAGGAATCGCGCTCGGTCTGTGGCGTGCCGCTGCCCGAGGGCCTGACCAATGCGGCCAAGCTGCCGGCGCCCATCTACACGCCGGCCGCCAAGGCCGCAGCCGGCGAGCACGACGAGAACATCACCTTCGAGCGCACGGTGGAGATGATCGGCCTGCCCCTGGCCACGCAGATCCGCGACCTGAGCATCGCCATCTACCAGGCCGCCGCCGAGATCGCGCTCACCAAGGGCATGATCATTGCCGACACGAAATTCGAGTTCGGCCTGGCGCCCGACGGCACCCTGGTGTTGATGGACGAAGTGCTCACGCCCGACAGCTCGCGCTACTGGCCCGTGGAAGGCTACGAAGCCGCGCTGGCCGCCGGCCAGAACCCGCCGAGCTACGACAAGCAGTTCGTGCGCGACTGGCTGGAGCAGGCCCAGGTCAACGGCAAGCCCTGGGACAAGACCCCGCCCTCGCCGCGCCTGCCGCGCGAGGTGATCGAGAAGACCGCAGCCAAGTACCGCGAGGCGCTGGAACGGTTGATCGGCTGATTTCCCGGTCCCCGCAACGAAAAGGCTCCCGAGGGAGCCTTTTGCGTTGCAGGGTGCCCGTCAGCTGAGCACGACGCTCGACAGGCGGCGGCGGTACGTGGCCACCACCGGGTCATCGGGCGGGATCTGGCCGTCGGCTACCTTGGCCTTGGGCTGCTCGATGATCTCCAGGATGGCGACATAGGTCTTGCGCGCCACCTCTTCACCCCAGGCCTTGTCGCGCATGAGGATCTCGAGCAGCTCGTCCATGGCATCCGTCCAGCGCTGCTCGGTGATGAGCCAGCGCGCCTGCGCCAGGCGGGCGTCGAAGTCGCGCTTGTTGGCCGCGATCTTCGCGTCGAACGCAGCCGTGTCGCCCGCGCCCTCGGTGGTCGCCACGGTATCGATGGCGTCCATCCAGACCTTGAGCGCGGCGATCTTGCGCGAATTCGGGGCCTTGGCGATCACCGGGGCGAAGGCCACCTTGGCGTCGTCGTCGCGGCCCAGTTGCAGCAGCAGCTTGACGTAGTCGAAGCGTGCGTCGTCATTGCCCGGGTCGGTGGCCACGGCGTGCTGCAGCTTCTCCAGCGCGGTGCCGGTATCGCCTTCGGCCAGGGCGTCCAGGGCTTCTTCCTCCTGCTCCTCGGCTTCCAGGACCTCGGCCGTGGGCACATGCTTGTCGAGGAATTCGCGCACCTGGCCTTCGGGCAGGGCGCCCATGAAACCGTCCACGGGCTGGCCGTTCATGAGCAGCACGCAGGTGGGAATGCTGCGGATGCCGAACATGCCGGCGAGCTGCTGCTCCTGGTCGGAATCGATCTTGGCCAGCTTGAAGCGGCCGTCGTACTCGGTCTCCAGCTTCTCCAGCACCGGACCGAGCGACTTGCAGGGGCCACACCAGGGCGCCCAGAAATCCACCAGCACGGGCACGTCCATCGAGGCGGCAATCACCTCGGCTTCAAAATTTTCTACGGTGACATCAATCATGGTCGGGGGCCCAGGGCCGGTGAAGCAAGTTGGCGCTATTTTGGCGCATTGAAACAACCCCGTGGCAGGGGGGCCATCGCAAATCGTAAAATCGGGGGTTCCACCTACAGCACTGCGGCAGACCGGAGTCCGCCGCAGCGCCCCCACACACACCATGAAACCCATCCAGATCGGCGTGGTCATGGGCTCCAGCAGCGACTGGGAGACCATGCAGCATGCAGTGCAGATTCTTGAGCAATTCGGCATTTCCCACGAGGCACGCGTGGTGTCGGCGCACCGCATGCCCGATGACATGTTCGCCTATGCCGAAGCCGCTGTCGGCCGGGGCCTCAAGGCCATCATCGCCGGTGCGGGCGGCGCAGCGCACCTGCCCGGTATGATCGCCGCCAAGACCACCGTGCCCGTGCTGGGCGTGCCCGTGGCCAGCCGCCACCTGCAGGGCGTGGACTCGCTGCACAGCATCGTGCAGATGCCCAAGGGCATCCCCGTGGCGACCTTCGCCATCGGCACGGCTGGTGCCGCCAATGCCGCCCTGTTCGCAGTGGCCTTGCTGGCCAGCGAAAACCCGGAGCTGCGCCAGCGCCTGGAAGCCTTCCGCGCCGAGCAGACCGAGGTCGCCCGCAACATGGCCTTGCCACCGGCTGCTGCATGAGCACACTGACTGCACCTCTCCTGCCGGGCGCCACGCTCGGCGTGCTCGGCGGTGGCCAGTTGGGCCGCATGTTCGTGCACACGGCCCAGGCCATGGGCTATTTCACGGCTGTGCTCGACGCCGATCCGACCAGTCCCGCCGGGCTGGTGAGCCACCACCATATCCAGACCGGCTACGAGGACGCCGCCGGCCTGGCTGAGCTGGCCCGCGTGGCCGATGCCGTGACCACCGAGTTCGAGAACGTGCCCGCCACCGCCCTCGCGGCCCTGGGCGCGCTGCGCCCGGTGTCGCCCGCTGCGGGTGCCGTGGCTGTGGCGCAGGACCGCGCGCAGGAAAAAGCCCATTTCGTGCGCTGCGGCGTGCCCTGCGCCCCCTATGCGGTGATCGAGACGGCCGCGCAACTGGCGGCCGTCCAAGCCGACCTCTTGCCCGGGATCCTCAAGACCGCCCGCATGGGCTACGACGGCAAGGGCCAGGTGCGGGTGAGGACCGCCGCCGAACTCGCGGCCGCCTGGGATTCGGTGGGCCAGGTGGCCTGCGTGCTCGAAAAGATGCTGCCGCTGGCGCTCGAATGCTCGGTCATCGTCGCGCGCGGGGCCGATGGCGCCTGCGTTCACCTGCCGGTGCAGCGCAACCTGCACCGCGACGGCATTCTGGCCGTGACCGAGGTGCATGCCGGCAACCTGCCCGATACCTTGGCGCGCCAGGCCATTGCGGGTGCCATCTCGATTGCCACCGGCCTGTCGTACGTGGGCGTGCTGTGTGTGGAGTTCTTCGTGCTGCAGGACGGCAGCCTGGTGGTCAACGAGATCGCCCCGCGCCCGCACAACAGCGGCCACTACAGCCAGAACGCCTGCGATGTCTCGCAGTTCGAACTGCAGGTGCGCACCATGGCCGGCCTGCCACTCACACAGCCGCGCCAGCACAGCCCGGCCGTCATGCTCAACCTGCTGGGCGACCTGTGGTTCGCCGCCGACGGCAGCGGGCAGACCCCACCCTGGGCTGAAATCCTGGCCCTGCCCGGCACCCATCTGCACCTGTACGGCAAGCGCGACGCCAAGCCCGGACGCAAGATGGGGCACCTGAACATCACGGCCGACAGCGCCGATGCGGCACGCGCCACCGCCCTCAAGGCGGCTGCCCTGCTGGGCATTGCGGCGTTCTGAACCGGCCCCGGACCGCATGCCATGATTCTTGACGGCACCCAGCCCGAATCCATCGCCGCTGCCGCCCGTGCGGTGCGCAGTGGCGCCCTGCTGGGCCTGCCCACCGAAACGGTGTATGGCCTCGCGGCAGATGCCAGCAGCGATGCCGCCGTGGCCCAGATCTTTGCGGCCAAGGGCCGGCCCAGCGACCACCCGCTGATCGTGCATGTGGCAGATGCCTCGGGCATTGCCCATTTCGCCAGCGAGGTGCCGGCCTTTGCGCAGGCCCTGGTCGACGCATTCTGGCCCGGGCCGCTGACCATCATCCTGCCGCGCCGCCCCGGCGTGGCAACGGCCGCCACCGGTGGCCAGGACAGCGTGGGCCTGCGTTGCCCGGCCCATCCCGTGGCACATGCCTTGCTGGCCGCGTGTGCGGCCCCCGGCGATGGTGGCGAACTTGGTGGCCCGCCCGTATGGGGCGTGGCAGCGCCCAGCGCCAACCGCTTCGGCCGCGTGAGCCCCACCACCGCCCGGCATGTCGCCGACGAGCTGGGGGAGGACTTGCTGGTGCTCGACGGCGGCCCCTGCGGGGTGGGGATCGAGTCGACCATCGTCGACTGCACGCGTGGCACGCCGGTGCTGCTGCGCCCGGGGGCCATCGCGCGCGCGCAGATCACCCGCGCCTGCGGCATCGCTCCGCTGTCCAAGGAAGACCTGCCCGAGCACACGCCGCGCGCCTCGGGCACGCTGGAAGCCCACTACGCCCCCAACGCCAAGGTGCGGCTGATGGATGCCAAGGCCCTGCAGACAGGCCTGGACCTGCTCGGCGCCGATGCCGCCCACATGGCCATCTATGCCCGCGCGGCGCTGCGCACGCGCTCGTCCAGGCTGCTCATGCGCCGCATGCCCGATGATGCGTCTGCCACGGCCCAGCAGCTGTTTGCCGTGCTGCGCAGCTTCGACGATGCCGGGGTCAAGCTGATCTGGATCGAAGCTCCGCCTCCCACCCCGGAATGGGAGGGCGTGCGCGACCGCCTGCAGCGCGCTGCGGCAGCCTGAGTACCAATATGGCCGCACTGTGACAATGCTTTACATGGCTTGACATGGCGTCGTTAAACTAACCCCCCATTTTCTGGAGAAATACATGGCAGCAAATTGGATGCGCCGCACCGTACTGGTGGCCGCATGCGCGTCGGCCACACTGCTTGCGGCCTGCGGTTCGAGCACGACGGAGTCGGCTTTCAACCCTGAACGCCTGGTGGCCTTTGGCGACGCTTACAACGACATCGGCCAGAAGGGAACGCGCTACTCGGTCAACGATGGCAGCGTGAACAACTGGACGCTGCAGATCGCATCGCGTTACGGCAAGACCCTGGCCGCATCGTCCGCTGCTGGCGGCCGCAGCTACGCCGTGGGCAACGCGCGCGTGGCGATCAAGCCCGATGCCGCCGGCGTGGCGACCACGCCCACGGTAACGGAGCAGATCGACGCCTTCCTGGCCGCCGGCGGCGTTGCCACGAACGACCTGATCGTCATCAACGGGGGCCCGAGCGATGTGATCGCCGGCATGGCCGCCGTGACGGCCGGCACCCAGAGCACCACCGACATGGTGGCTGCTGCGCGCAAGGCTGGGCAGGACCTGGCCACCCAGGTGCGCCGCCTGGTCGCCGCGGGCGCCAAGAACGTGGTCGTCACCGGCACCTATGACCTGGGCAAGACGCCCTGGGCCAAGACCATCAACCGCGAAGCCCTGCTCAGCGATGCCAGCAGCCGTTTCAACGAAGGCCTGCTGGTGAGCATTGTCGACCTCGGTGCCAATGTACTCTACGTGGACTCGGCCTACTATGTGAACCTGTATGTCGGCACCCCTGCCAACTACGGTTTCAACAACGCCACCACGCCCGTGTGCACCTCGCTGGACACCACCAACGGCATCGGCATCGGCGCCGGCCAGGTCAACTCGGCCCTGTGCACGACCTCGACCCTCCTCACGGGTGCCAACCAGGATGCCTACGTGTTCGCCGACAGCGTCTACCTGACGCCCAACGCCCACCGCCAGTTCGGCAACTACGCCTACGACCGCCTGCGCGCGCGCTGGTAAGCGGGTTTCTGCCGGGCCTGGCCCACAAAAAAGGCCGACCCATGGGGTCAATGCCAGTCAGTTAAGCACCCAGGCCGTTAAGCCCCCAGGCCAACTGATGCAGTAAAAAGGTAACGTGTTCAACACGTTCCCTTTTTTGCTTGATGAGCCTGCTTCGGCGCGCACTGCGCGATACCTTGCCCCGAGTTCCAGATCGGCTTGACGAGCTCAGCGCGTTGATAGACCCCGCCTGGATCGAGCAGGCGCTGGCAGCCAGCGGCAAAGCCTCGATCAGGCGACGCAAGCTGCCTGCCGAGCACGCCGTGTGGCTGGTGATCGGACTGGCACTGTTTCGCGATCGGCCACTCTGGCAGGTAGTGCAGCAGTTGGACTTGAGCCTGGATGGGCAAGCACTTCCCGCGCCGAGAGCCAGCGTGCAGGTCCGCCAGCGCTTGGGAGAGGCCCCCCTGGCTGAGCTGTTCTCTTTGCTGACCCAAGCCTGGAGTCGCCCAGTGGCGAATGCAAAGCAGCCCCTGCGCGTGCTGGCCGTGGATGGTGTGGTCTGGTCAGCCCCGGACACGCCCGAGAATCGCGCGCAACTGGGCAGCAGCAGCAACCAGCATGGCCCCTCGCCCTGGCCGCAGATCCGCGCCACCTGCTTGATGGATACCCACAGCGCAGCTTCCCCAGGGTTGTCAAAAATCGTGCTCCCAAATTCCCAACGAAAAAAAATGCCAGTCAGGGTTAACTGACTGGCATTGGACCCGGAGGTCGGCTTTGGCCGTTGGCGCAGCGGCTCGCTTACTTCACGATGATGTCGAACGCAGCACGCGCCTGGGCGTGGCAGAACGGTGGCTCATAGGTGCCGTGGTAGGCACCATAGTAGGTGGCAAAGGCCGCGGAAGTCGGGTCGGTAGGCGCTGCGCCACCGGGGCCGAAGGCGGTCTGGATGGCACCGTCCACATCCACCGAGATCACGTTGGTCACGCCGCGTGCGGCGAAATCGGCGGCCATCACGCGCTGGTGCACGGCAGGTGGCACCGTGGGATCGCCCGAGCCACCGCACAGCAGCACGCGCGACTTGGGCGTCCAGCCCAGAAGGTCGTTCTTCTGCGCTGCCAGATAGAGTGGATCGTTCGCATTCGTCTGGCTGCTGGCAATGAAGGCCGGCTGGAACAGCGCATCGCGCGCCTGGTTGGGTGTGCCGGCCGGCAAGGTGCCCGAGGTCACCAGCGTGGTGTAGTTCATCGTCGGGTTGGGCAGCAGGGTCTCGATGTAGTTCGAGTACGGCGCCTTGAAGGCCAGCTTCACGTCGCTGTAGATGTTGCCGTAGACCTTCTGCCAGGCCGTCACGAGGTAGGGCACGAAGAACTGCACGCCCGCGATCGCATCGGGGATGCGCAGCGAACCCGACAGGTTGTAGGGTCCTGCCAGGTGGGCACCAGCCGCCACGTCGAACTCGTTGCCGTAGTCACGCTCGGCGGCACGGTGGGCGGCCATGGACGCATGCCCCCCCTGCGAGTACCCGGTGAACAGAATGCGGCCCGACAGGTTGCCCCCCACCGAAGCGGCGGCCTTGCGCGCAGCGCGCACCGAGTCGATCACCGAGGTGGCTTCCGAATCGGCATGCAGGTAGGGGTGGTAGCTGTAGCCCGACTTGGCAAACCCAAGGTAGTCGGTGGCCACCACGGCATAGCCCTGCGAGGCGTACATCGCGGCCAGCAGGAAGGTCTCGCTGTCCTGTGGGTTGGCCAGGGTGCGCGGCTTTTGCACGTCGGTGCCCTTGGCGTAGGCCAGCAGGGCGGTCTTTTCCGTGCTGCAACTGCCCGCGGGCACCAGCATCACGCCCGAGGCGTTGGTGAGCTCGCCGGCCTTGACGCCTGCCGTGTAGTAGTTGATCGCCACCACCTTCACATCGCAGCGTGCCTTGCCGGCAATGGCACGCAAGCCGCTGGACGTGGTGCCCGCGTCGATCTGGTCGGCGGTGAGCGTGGTCAGGACGGTGGGGATCTCCACCAGGTCCCCGCGTCCGTGGTCGTCGGAGCCACCGCAGGCGGCAAGCAGGGCCGCTACCGCGGCGACACAGGTCAGGCGAAAATACTTCATGGGCGCATCCTCCGGTCTATAGGTATGTGGTTTGGTCGGTTGATCGTAACGCCGCATCGTGCGCGCACCAGCGCCAGAGCCGCCATTAGGGAATACGAGGACCTGCGGACGCCTGGGCGACACGGGTTCGTGCCCCAAGCCGTCGCCTACTGGTCGCGCGCGGCCCAGTCGGTCAGCGCATCGAGCACCGGGCGGGCGGCACCGGCATTGGCATGGTTGACCATGGCCACCAGCACGTAGCGCCGTCCGCTGGCGCCGTGCACATAGCCGGCAATGGCCATCACATCGCGCAGGCTGCCGGTCTTGAGGTGGGCCGCGCCCCGGGCCTGGCTGCGGCGCAGGGTGCCATCCACGCCAGCGATGGGCAGGGAGGACACCAGCTCGGGCATCACTGGCGAAGCCCAGGCCGATTGGAGCATGCGCGCCAGGCCCTGGGCCGTGATGCGCGCATCGCGGGACAGGCCCGCGCCGTTGTCGGCCACAGGTTGGTCGGTATCGCCAAAGCGCAGTTGCCACCAGCGGCGCAGGGCCTCGCGCGCCCCGTCGAAGGTGGCCGGCGTCCCCTTCGTCCCCAGGGCCAGCGTGAGAAACACCTGCTGTGCCATGACGTTGTTGCTGTACTTGTTCACGTCGCGCACCACCTCGGCCAGCGCGGGCGAGGAGGCCACGAAGGCGGGCTTCAGGCCAGCCGGCACCTTGCCGTCGCGCACGCTGCCCGTGAGCTTGCCGCCCAGCTCGCGCCACATGCCCTCCAGCGCGCGCGCCGCAAAGCCGCGCGGGTCCGACGGCGCAATCGGCCACACGCGCTCACCGCAACTGGCCGGGAACACGCCCTGGAAGGCGATGCGCGCGGGGTCGGCCAATTCCGCCTTCAAGGCGCCGCGCCAGTCGCCGCAGTCCGCCCCAGGCGCGGCCAGCGCCACGGAAGTCTGGCGCTGCACGCCGGCCATCGGGGGGTCGTACTGGATGCGCGCCAGACCGGCGGCGGCATCGGGCACGAAGGTCATGACCTGGGACTTGTAGTTCACCAGCAGCGCATCGGGCGAGGCGTTGTAGGGCCGCAGGGGCTCATTGTCGAAGCTGCCGGGGTCCTGCTCGGGCACGTCGAAGGCCGTGCGGTCGAGCACGATGTCACCCACGATGACCTGGATGCCCTGGCCCTGCAGGCGGCGCAGCAGCAGCCACAGCCGCTCCATCACCAGCTTGGGATCGCCCTGGCCCTGGATGTAGACGTTGCCGCGCAGGCTGCCGTCCTGCACCGTGCCCTGCACGTAGACGGGAGTGTTCCAGGCATAGGCCGGGCCCAACTGATCGAGCGCCGCGTAGGTGGTGACCAGCTTCATCACCGAGGCCGGGTTCATCGGCACCTGGGCGCGGTGCGCTAGGCGCGCGGCCTGGCGCGGGCCGCCCTGGGCATCGACCACCAGCACCGAGAGCGCCTCGCGTGGCAGGCGGGCACGGGAGAGCGCGGCCTCCACCTCGGGCGGCAGCGGCGAAGGGCTGGGCACCTGGGCCTGGGCACCGGGAAGCGCCAGGCCCCACAGCAGCGCCAACGGGGCGGCAAGGCGCCACGCTGGCGCAAAGAATGGCAGGGGCAGGCAGGTCAACGGGCGTACGGACAGCATGGACGGGGAGTCTATCGCCCCCCACCGGCACGGCCTGCCCGGCGCGCCGATAATCCCCGGATGCGCTTTTCTCCCCGCGCCATGGGCCTGCTGGCGGCCCTGGTGACCGTCACCCTCTGGACCAGCTTCATCGTGATCGCCCGCGCCTCGGCCCAGCGCAGCCTCACGCCCCTGGACATCACGCTGCTGCGCATCGTCGGCGCCAGCGTGGTGCTGCTGCCCTGGGGCTGGTGGCTGGTGCGCCGGCGCCGTGCGCTGCTGGGCGCCAGTGCCCCCGCCTCCAGCCTGGGCGGCATCTCGCCGCTGCCGCTGTCCACCACGGCCCTGCTGGGCGTCTTCGGCGGGGTGCTGTACGCCGTGCTGGCCTACGCCGGCTTTTTCCACGCCCCGGCCACCCATGCCGCCGTGCTCATGCCCGGCAGCCTGCCGCTGTGGACGGCGCTGCTGGCCGTGCTCGTGCTGCACGACCGCATCACGCCCTTGCGCGCCATGGGCCTGGCGCTCATCGTGGCCGGCGACCTGCTGGTGGGCGGGCGCAGCCTGCTGGCCGGCTTTGCGGGCGGCGATGTGTGGAAGGGCGACGTGCTCTTCATGCTGGCGGCCGCGAGCTGGGCCGCCTACAGCGTGCAGGCGCGGCGCCTGGCCGTCGATGCGGTGCAGGCCACCATCGCCATCACCGCCTTCGCGCTGCTGGTGTACGCACCCGTGTACGCGGTGCTGCTGGCGCTGGGCGCGGTCACCAGCCACCTGGGGTTGGCGCCGTGGAGCGAAATCCTCTTCCAGCTGATCTTCCAGGGCGGCGGCTCGGTGGTCATCTCGGGGATTGCGTTCACGCGCATGATCCAGCACTACGGCCCCGTGCGCAGCACCATGATCACGGCGCTGGTGCCCGGGCTGTCGGCCATCGGCGCGGTGCTGCTCCTGGACGAACCCATGCACTGGAACCTGGGCGCGGGCCTGGCGCTCGTGACCACGGGTATCCTGCTGGGCGTGCTGCGCAAGAGCCCCGCGCCCGCCTCTGTGCCGACCGCCGCCCCAAAATCCGCAGCCTGATTTCCCCGCCTGCCACCGCCATGAACCTGCTTGCCTTCGATACCAGCACCGATACCCTGTCCATTGCAGTGCAGCACGGGGACGCGGTGCGCGAGCACACGGGCCCTGGCGGCGCACTGGCCTCGTCCACGCTGATCCCGGCCATCAACCGCCTGCTGGCAGAGGCCGGCCTGTCGTTCGCCACGCTGGACGCCATCGTCTTCGGCCGGGGCCCAGGCTCCTTCACCGGTCTGCGCACCGCCTGCGCCGTGGCCCAGGGACTGGCCTTCGGCGCCCGCGGCGGTGCGGGCGTGCCCGTGCTGCCGGTGGACACCTTGCTGGCCGTGGCCGAAGAGGCCCGCCACCAGCATGGCTGCACGCAGGTGGTGGCCGTGCTCGACGCGCGCATGGACGAGGTCTACAGCGCCCGCTGCGAATGGCGGCCCACCGAGAGCCGCTGGCTGGCCGATGCCGACTTCGGCCTGGGCGCGCCCGATGCCGTGCAAGTGCCAGCCGGCTGGAGCGTGGCCGGCAATGCGCAGGCCCCCTATGGAGAGCGCCTGGCGCCCCTGGCCAAGCATGTGCGGGCCCTGCCCACGGCCACCGCGCTGCTGCGCCTGGCGCCGGCCCTGCTGGCCGCAGGGGAGGCCGTGCCCGCCAGCGATGCCCTGCCGCGCTACATCCGCGATAAAGTGGCGAAAACCACGGCCGAGCGGGACGCGTTGCGCGCTGCCCAGGCGGCCGCTACGACCAACCCCTGAACCAACGACTTTCGCCATGAGCGCCGTACCCACCCCGTCTGCGGATGCCCCCGAGGCGCGACTGCAAGCCCTCACGCTGTCCCAGCTCGACGCCGTGCTGGAGGTGGAGCAGCGCGCCTACACCCACCCCTGGACGCGGGGCAACTTCATCGACGCCATGGCCTCGCGCTACGAGTGCCAGTTGCTGATGGGCGGCGACCAGTTGCTGGGCTACTTCGTGGCCATGATGGGGGTGGACGAAGTGCACCTGCTGAACCTCACCGTCACGCCCGAGTTCCAGCGCCAGGGCTGGGCCCGCGTGCTGCTGGACGCGCTGGCCCTGTGGTCGCGCGGCAAGGGTGCCCAGTGGCTGTGGCTGGAGGTGCGTGTGAGCAACCAGCGCGCCCAGCAGATCTATGAAACCCATGGCTTTCGCCGCGTGGGTGAGCGCAAGCGCTACTACCCGGCCCACCATGGCCTGCGCGAAGACGCGGTGGTCATGAGCCTGCCATTGTGAGAACCACCCCATGAGCCTTTCCCTCGATGCGCGCCAGCGCGCCATGCTGCAGGAGATGGGGGTGACCGTGTGGGCCCCCGGTGAAGCCACTGCGGCCCCGCCCGCCGTTGCCTCCGTGGCTGCGCCGGCCGCCCGGGCCGTGCCCGCCCACGACGGAGCAGTGGCCACGGCGCTACGGCCGGCCCCGCAGTCGCCGGCGCCCGCCGCACCGCAGCCAGCGCAGGCGCACGCCCCCGCACCGGCAGCGCCACGCGCAACCGCAGCCAGCACACCGGTGCCCCAGGCCGCTGTAGCAGCGGCCACCGGCCTCTCGCTCCACACACCCCAGGCGCTGTATCCCACGGCAGACCCGGCGCGCACGCCGGCAGGCCTGGGCGGCGGCTGGCTCATCGTGGCCGAAATCCCCCAGCCCGCCGAGCCACTGTCGGGTGATGCCGGCAAGCTGCTGGACAACATGCTGCGCGCCATGCAGCTGCACCGCCACCCGCGGGTGTTCCTTGCGGCGCTGCAGCGCATTGCGCCTGGCGGCCACGGCGGTGATGCCGACGTGGCCGGGCAGTTGTCCGAAGCCGTCACCGTGCTGCAACCGGCCATGGTGCTGGTGCTGGGCCATGTGGCCGCCCGGGCCGCTCTGGCCAGCACCGAGCCCCTGGGCCGCCTGCGCGCGGGGCCGCACACGCTGGCGGGCTGCCCGGCCGTGGTCACCTACGACCCGGCTTTCCTGCTGCGCTCGCAGGACAACAAGGCCGCCGCCTGGGCCGATCTGTGCCGGGCGCTGGCCACCGTGCGCGCAACCACCCCAGCAGCCTGAGGCGCAACCAGGCCCGGTGCTGTCACAGACACGCCTGCGGCCCAATGCGATAATCCGCCGCTTGCACTTTTGACGGAGAACGCTCCTTGGAAACCTACCCGAGTTGGTAGCTTTCAGCTCCCCGGCCTGCCGTGGGGTTGAAAGCAACCCCTGACCCCCCACCGCAGACGCCAATTACCAAGGGAGTGAGCCCATGCTCAACATCTTTACGCTTGCCAATGGCCGGCTGTTCCAGGAAGAGATCGAATCCCTGGAAGAGCTCGCCAGGTTCCAGCCGATCTGGGTGGACCTGGAAGCCCCCACGCTCGAAGAGAAGCGCTGGATCAAGCAGCACTATGGCCTGTCCATCCCCGAGGATGCGATGGACGAGGACATCGAGGAGTCCGCCCGCTTCTACGAGGAAGACAACGGCGAGCTGCACATCCGCAGCGACTTTTTGATCGACGACGACGAGAACCCGCGCTCGGTGCGCGTGGCCTTCATCCTGAACCAGCACAACGCCAACCTCAAGAGCCGGGGCGTGCTGTTCTCCATCCACGACGAGGACGTGCCCGTCTTTCGCCTGCTGCGCATGCGCGCGCGGCGTGCGCCGGGCCTCATCGAGGACGCCAAGGAGGTGCTGCTCAAGCTGTTCGACGCGGATGCCGAGTACTCGGCCGACACGCTGGAGAACATCTACGACGAACTCGAAGCGGTGAGCAAGCAGGTGCTGGCCGGCGATGTGACCGACACCCGCGCCGGCGAGGTGCTGGCCGCCATCGCGCGCCAGGAAGACTTGAACGGCCGCATCCGCCGCAACGTGATGGACACGCGCCGCGCGGTGAGCTTCATGATGCGCAGCAAGATGCTCAACTCCGAGCAGTTCGAGGAGGCGCGCCAGATCCTGCGCGACATCGAGTCGCTGGACAACCACACGGCCTTCCTGTTCGACAAGATCAACTTCCTGATGGACGCCACGGTCGGTTTCATCAACATCAACCAGAACAAGATCATCAAGATCTTCTCGGTGGCCAGCGTGGCCCTGCTGCCGCCCACGCTGATCGCCAGCGTGTATGGCATGAACTTCAAGTTCATGCCCGAGCTCGACTGGTCGCTGGGCTACCCCTATGCGCTGGGGCTGATGCTGGCCAGCGCGCTGGGGCCCATGTGGTACTTTCGCAAACGCGGCTGGTTGAAATAGGCTCCCCCCTGTGGCGCTGCGCGCCTTCCCCCCTGAGGGGGGACGCCACCCCTGGACCGGCAAAGCCGGATCCACGGTGGCGCTGGCAGTTGCACTTCGGGCGCTGCGCACCCTTGTGCTGTCGGGTCACAGCGTTTGCATGAGCACCCGCACCATGTGCTCGGCGTAGCGGCTGGCGACGGTCTGGACGAAGTGGGCGAAGTCGACGTGGGCGGTGTCGTCGGCGCGGTCGGAGATGGTGCGGATGGCGGCGAAGGGAATGCCGTAGTCCAGGCAGACCTGGGCCACGGCTGCGCCTTCCATTTCGACGGCGAGTGCGTTGTGGCCGGCCAGACCCAGGGCTTCGCGCAGTTGCCGGGCTTCCTGGGCACTCGCGACGAACCGGTCGCCGCTGGCGACGAGGCCGTGGTGCACGCGGTGGGCTCCATCGTCCAGACCCGGCAGGCGGGCGGCGCCGGACAGGCAATCGCGGGCCGCGTCGCGCAGCAGGGTGGACAGGTGGAGATCGCAGTCCAGGCGCGTGCGCGCGTAGCCGGGCAGCTCCCAGCGCGGGAACAGCGGCGATGCGTCCATGTCGTGCTGCACAAAGGTCTCTGCCACCACCACGTCGCCCACGTTCACCCCATCGCCCAGGCCGCCGGCTACGCCGGTGAAGACGATGCGCGCCACGCCGAAATGCTCGATGAGCGCCGTGGCCGTGGTCGCTGCCGCCACCTTGCCGATGCCCGAGAGCGCCAGCACCACGGGCCGCTCACACAGCTCGCCGCGCCAGAAGGAGCGGCCGGCGTGCGTGAGGCGCTGGGCGCGCTCGAGCCGGGCAACGAGGCTGGCCTGCTCTTCGGGCAGGGCGCTGAGGATGGCAGTGGTCATGGAACTTCGGGCAAAAAGAAAAAGAGCCTGCGGCCGGGTACGCAGGTCTGCGATTATTCCAGCCGGAGGCCCTCTTCGAACCAGTCGCTCCAGACACCGGATCGTGGTGCCCGAAGGTGGTTGCTCACTTCTTGTCGCGCAGCTCGCGGCGCAGGATCTTGCCCACGGGGGTCTTGGGCAGCTCGGTGCGGAACTCGATCACGCGTGGCTGCTTGTAGCCCGTGAGGTTGGCCTTGCAGTACTCCTTGACCTGGGCCTCGGTGAGCCCCGGGTCCTTCTTCACGATGACCAGCTTGACGGCCTCGCCGGTCTTCTCGTCGGGCACGCCGACCACCGCGCATTCGAGCACACCGGGGCAGTTGGCAACCACTTCCTCGACCTCGTTGGGGTAGACGTTGAAGCCGCTGACCAGCACCATGTCCTTCTTGCGGTCCACGATCTTGAAGTAGCCGCGCTCATCCATGATGCCGATGTCGCCGGACTTGAAGTAGCCGTCATCGGTCATGACCTTGGCCGTCTCGTCGGGGCGCTGCCAGTAGCCGGCCATGACCTGCGGGCCCTTGATGGCGATCTCGCCGGGCTGGCCCAGCGTGGTGACTTCGTGGCCTTCGTCGTCCAGCAGTTTCATCGACGTGCCGGGGATCGGCACGCCGATGGTGCCGGTGTATTCCTTGGCCGTCACGGGGTTGCAGCTGGCCGAGGGGCTGGTTTCCGAGAGGCCATAGCCTTCGCAGATGGGGCAACCGGTCTTCTCCAGCCAGAGCTTGGCCACGGCACCCTGCACCGCCATGCCGCCGCCCACCGAGACCTTCAGGTTCTTCCAGTTGACGGTGTTGAAGTCGGGGTGGTTGGCCAGGCCGTTGAACAGCGTGTTCACGGCCGGGAAGCTGTGGAAGGTGTGCTTGGACAGCTCCTTGAGCACGGCAGGCAGGTCGCGCGGGTTGGGGATCAGGATGGTCTTGCCGCCCGTGCGCATGGACAGCATCATGTTCACGGTGAACGCGAAGATATGGTACAGCGGCAGCGCGCAGACGCTGGTGGGCTGCTCGCCCGAGGGCACCTTGGCCATCACGGGCGCGTTCCAGGCCTCGGACTGCAGCACGTTGGCGAGCACGTTGCGGTGCAGCAGCACGGCACCCTTGCTCACGCCGGTGGTGCCACCGGTGTACTGCAGGAGGGCGATGTCGTCGGGGCGGATGTCGGGTTTCTTGAAGCTGCCGCGCGTGCCACGGGCCACCGCATCGTTGAAGCGCACGGCGCCGGGCAGGTCATAGGTGGGCACCATCTTCTTGACGTTGCGCACCACGTAGTTCACCAGCGTGCCCTTGAGCAGGCCCAACTGGTCGCCCATGGCCGCCAGCACCACGTGCTTGACGGGCGTGTTGGCGATGCACTGCTGCAGCGTGCTGGCAAAGTTCTCGATGATGACGATGGCCTTGGCGCCCGAGTCCTTGAGCTGGTGTTCCAGCTCGCGTGGGGTGTACAGCGGGTTCACGTTGACCACCACGAAGCCGGCGCGCAGGATGGCCGCCACCGTCACGGGGTACTGCGGCACGTTGGGCATCATGATGGCGACGCGGTCGCCCTTGACCAGGCCCAGGCCCTGCAGGTAGGCCGCAAAGGCACTGCTCAGCGAGTCGGTCTGGGCGTAGCTCACGTCCTTGCCCATGAAGCTGTAGGCCACGCGGCTGGCGTACTTGCTGAACGCTTCGTCCATCAGCGCAACGAGCGAGGGGTACTGCGAGGTATCGATATCGGCGGGGACGCCTTGCGGATAGGCGGCCAGCCAGGGGCGGTCGGTCATGGTGCGTGTCTCTCCAAACTTCTCATTGCAATGGAACCCCGGCATTGTCTCTGCCGGTGCGGGTTCCGTGGGTGGTTAGTTTCCCCTAGGCCGCAGGGCTTTTGCCGTAGCACCCAAAGGGTCTCTCGCCGCGGGGAAGGATTACTCAATGGCCTTGCCGATGTCCTCGACGACCTTCTTGGCATCGCCGAAAACCATCATGGTCTTGTCCATGTAGAACAGCTCGTTGTCCAGGCCGGCATAGCCTGCCGCCATGGAGCGCTTGTTGACGATCACGGTCTTGGCCTTGTAGGCCTCCAGGATGGGCATGCCGTAGATGGGGCTGCCCTTGGTGTGTGCGGCGGGGTTCACCACGTCGTTGGCGCCGAGGATGATGGCGACATCGGCCTGGCCGAACTCGCCATTGATATCCTCCATCTCGAACACCTGGTCGTAGGGCACCTCGGCCTCGGCCAGCAGCACGTTCATGTGGCCGGGCATGCGGCCTGCGACCGGGTGGATGGCGTACTTCACCGTCACGCCCTTCTCGGTGAGCTTGGCGGCCAGCTCCTTGACCGCATGCTGCGCGCGCGCCACGGCCAGGCCATAGCCGGGCACGATGACCACGGTCTCGGCATTGCCGAGCACGAAGGCCGCATCGTCGGCGCTGCCGCTCTTGACCGGGCGCTGCTCCTGGGCGCCGCCGGCCGCCGTGGCGGCGTCACCGCCGAAGCCGCCCAGGATCACGTTGAAGAACGAGCGGTTCATGGCCTTGCACATGATGTAGCTCAGGATCGCGCCCGAGCTGCCCACCAGCGAGCCGGCGATGATCAGCATCGAGTTGTTGAGCGAGAAACCGATGCCCGCCGCCGCCCAGCCCGAATAGCTGTTGAGCATGGACACCACCACCGGCATGTCGGCGCCGCCGATGGGGATGATGATCAGCACGCCGAGGATGAAGCCGAGCGCGATCACCAGCACGATGTCGATCCAGCTTTGCGAATGCCAGAAGCCGAAGCAGAAGAACAGCACGGCCAGGCCCAGCACCAGGTTGAGCTTGTGCTGACCCGCAAACTGCACGGGCGCGCCCTGGAACAGGCGGAACTTGTACTTGCCCGAGAGCTTGCCGAAGGCGATCACCGAGCCGCTGAAGGTGACGGCACCGATGAAAGCCCCGAGCGCCAGCTCGATGCGGTTGCCGCCGGGGATGGGCGCGTCCTTGGGCACGATGGCAAAGGCCCAGGGCTCGGCCACCACGGCGACGGCGATGCACACCGCTGCCAGGCCGATCATGCTGTGCATGAAGGCCACGAGCTCGGGCATCTTGGTCATCTCGACCCGGTTGGCCATGATGGCGCCGGCCGCGCCGCCGACCACCAGGGCCCCGAGCACGTAGACCATGCCCTGCGCCTTGCCGCCCGACAGCTCGACGATGAGTGCGGCGGTGGTGAGCACGGCAATCGCCATGCCCGTCATGCCGAAGACATTGCCGCGGATCGAGGTCGTGGGGTGCGACAGCCCCTTGAGCGCCTGGATGAAGCAGACGCTGGCCACCAGGTACAGCAGCGTGACGAGGTTCATGCTCATGCCTGGCCTCCTTCAGCCTTGGGGGCGGCTTTCTTTTCCTTCTTCTTGAACATCTCGAGCATGCGGCGCGTCACGAGGAAGCCGCCGAACACGTTGACCGCAGCCAGTGCCACGGCCAGCACGCCCATGCTCTTGCCCAGCGTGGTCTCGGTGAGCGCAGCGGCCAGCATGGCGCCCACGATGACGATGGCCGAGATGGCGTTGGTCACGGCCATCAGGGGCGTGTGCAGCGCGGGCGTCACCGTCCAGACCACGTGGTAGCCCACGTAGATGGCCAGCACGAAGATGATGAGGTTGATGAGGGTGGGAGAGACGGCATCCATGGAAAGGTGTCCTTCTTCAATTGGCGTTAGGTTCCGGCAGACCAGGGGCCTTTGGCGGCATTCTTCTTGGCGAAATAGGCATCCACAGCGTCGATCAGCTGCTGCTGGGCCGCGTTGATCGGCGGCTCGATCAGAGCTGCCGATCGCATCACGGTCTTGAGCGTTTGCACGTGGTAATCGGTGAACTTGTCGGCGCTGCGCGCCAGCACCTCGGGCAGCTCGGAGAGCGCCAGGGCACGGTTGCGCAGCAGGTGCGCGCTGGCCACCCAGAGGCTGCCGGCATCGCCATCGGTCAGCGCCAGGTGCTCGCGCAGCAGCGCCTGCACGCCGGTCTTTTGCGGCACGGTGATGGCGCCCGTGGTCTGCACCGTGGCCAGGGCCAGCACGGCGACCACGTCCACCGGGTGGTCGAGCGCGTAGAGCGGTGGTGTCGTGACTTTCTTGCGCCAGGCGCGCCGGTGGAAGAAGGTCAGCGGGTTGAGCCAGCCCACGTCGATGCCGAAGCGCCGCAGCGCCTCCATGGCCATGGTGAAAGTGATGACCAGGCCCAGGATTTGCAAAATGGTCCCCATGTTCCGTACCTCCCTTGGCTTTTTTATTTATTGCGGCAGTGCAGCGGGGAACGGCGGCACGGCCAGGAATCCATCGAGCATGCCGACGCTCACGCGCGCCGCCCGGGCCATCTGCTGGCTCCAGACCTCGGCAGGCAAGCCAGCGCGCAGGTAGTCGGGCGTATTGCCTGCGGGCAGCTTCAGCAGGCGCAGGTCGACCAGGGCATTCACCTCGATGTAGGCGCCGCCCTCGGTGGCATAGCGGTAGTTCACATGCGAGTAGGGCTGCGTGAGCGCCACGCCGCGCTCACCGATCCAGCGCACCAGGCCCGGGTGGGCCTTGTCCATGAAGCGGTCGCTGGTGTGGGCCCAGCGCTTGAAGCGCAGGCAATCCACGCGCACCGGGCTGTCGGCAGCGGCATCCTTCACCCACAGGCCCTGCTCCTGCGCACAGGAGGCCGTCCACAGCGCGCGGTCGCGCGGGTCGCTGCGCTGGTGGGACTGCACCAGCATCACCGCCAGCACCTCGTTGCGGGTGCCGCGCAGCGCCACGGCGCGGGTCTGCAGGGGAACATTGGCAGGTGGTGGCAGGACCAACAGGGTCTCGTCGAAACTTCCCAGGTCCTCCCAGGCGGAAGATGGCAGCACCACGCGCGTGCGCCCGGCGCTGAACTCGGCCGGGCCGGCAGGCATCGGTGCGCAGGCGGCGAGAACCGCCAGCGCCGCCGCAGCGGCCAGCAGGCGGGGCAGCAGCGCCCTCATGCGCGCTTCACCGTGCCTTCGTGGGCCATCAGGCAGGCGGCCACGATGTCGTCCTGCAGGTCCATGTGCAGGGCACCTTCCTTGTTGATGATGAGCTTGAGGAAGTCGAGCACATTGCGTGCGTACAGCGACGAGGCATCGGCCGCCACCAGGGCCGGCAGATTGGTCTCGCCCACCAGCGTCACGCCGTGCTTGACCACCGTCTTGCCAGGCTCGGTGAGCGGGCAATTGCCCCCTTGGGGCGCGGCGATGTCGACGATCACCGAGCCGGCCTTCATGGATTGGACCATCTCCTCGGTCACCAGCACGGGGGCGGCGCGGCCGGGGATCAGGGCGGTGGTGATGACCACGTCGGCCTGCGCCACGCGCTTGGCCACCTCGGCCTTCTGGCGCTCCAGCCAGCTTTGCGGCATGGGGCGGGCATAGCCGCCCACGCCCTCGGCGGCGTCCTTTTCTTCCTGGGTCTCGTAGGGCACGTCGATGAACTTGCCGCCCAGCGACTCGACCTGCTCCTTGACGCTGGGGCGCACGTCCGACGCCTCGATCACGGCGCCCAGGCGCTTGGCCGTGGCAATGGCCTGCAGGCCCGCCACGCCCACGCCCAGGATCACCACGCGTGCGGCCTTCACGGTGCCGGCCGCCGTCATCAGCATGGGGAAGAAGCGCTGATAGCGGTCGGCCGCGATCATGACGGCCTTGTAGCCGGCGATGTTGGCCTGGGAAGACAGCACGTCCATGCTCTGGGCGCGCGTGGTGCGCGGCGCGGCTTCGAGCGCATAGGCCGTCACGCCAGCTGTGGCCAGGCGCTGCAGGCCGGCGGCATCGAAGGGGTTGAGCATGCCGACCAGCGTGCTGCCTGCGCGCAGGCGTGGCGTCTCGGCTTCGGAGGGGCAGCGCACCTTGAGCAGCAGGTCGGCGCCCCAGGCACCTGCGGCATCGGTGATCTCACCACCGGCAGCCTCGTAGGCGGCGTCGGTGACGCTGGCGGCGATGCCGGCACCGGCCTCGATGCGCAGGGTATGGCCCTGGGCCTTGAGTTTCTTGACCGTCTCGGGCGTCACCGCGACCCGGGTCTCTCCGGCCATGGACTCTGCAGGCACACCAATCAGCATGTCGTCTCCTTGCTCAGGGGGTAAGGTCAGTGGAATTACTTACTTGCTGACCATGAGCTTACATGAAGAAACTTTGCTGCCTGCCGCTTTCGCCTGATGTAGAGGGAACTCCCCATCGCAAAGGAGACACTTCGGGCCAGAAAAAAGCCCGCGAGCGCAGGGCTGGCGGGCTTTGCGGGGGCGGGACCGGGTCAGTGCACGACCTGGGCCAGCGTACCGGCGGCGTACTGCTGGGCCACCTGCTGCAGGCTCAGGCCCTTGATCTTGCTGCCCTGGCCTTCGCAACCGAATTCGAGGTAGCGCGCCTTGCAGACCTGCTTGGCGGCTTCGCGGGCGGGCTTGAGCCATTCGCGCGCGTCGAACTTGTCGGGGTTCTCGGCCAGGAACTTGCGCACCGCGCCGGTCATGGCCAGGCGGATGTCGGTGTCGATGTTGATCTTGCGCACGCCGTACTTGATGGCTTCCTGGATCTCCTCGACGGGCACGCCGTAGGTCTCCTTCATCTTGCCGCCGTACTGGTTGATGATGGCCAGCAGCTCGGCGGGCACCGAAGAAGATCCATGCATCACCAGGTGGGTGTTGGGGATGCGCTTGTGGATTTCCTTGACACGGCTGATGGCCAGGATGTCGCCCGTGGGCTTGCGGCTGAACTTGTAGGCGCCATGGCTGGTGCCGATGGCGATGGCCAGGGCGTCGAGCTGGGTGGCCTTGACGAACACAGCGGCTTCCTCGGGGTCGGTGAGCATCTGGCTGTGGTCGAGCTTGCCCTCCGCACCGATACCGTCTTCCTCGCCGGCTTCACCGGTTTCCAGGTTGCCCAGGCAGCCCAGCTCGCCTTCGACGGTGACGCCGACCTTGTGCGCCATGTCGACGACCTTGCGGGTGACTTCCATGTTGTATTCGAAGGACGAGGGGGTCTTGCCATCTTCCATCAGCGAACCGTCCATCATCACCGAGCCGAAGCCCAGGTCGATGGCGCCCTGGCAGATCTTGGGCGAGGTGCCGTGGTCCTGGTGCATCACCAGGGGAATGTGCGGGAAGGCTTCGACGGCGGCCTGGATCAGGTGCTTGATGAAGGGCTCGCCGGCGTACTTGCGCGCGCCTGCGCTGGCCTGCAGGATCACCGGTGCGCCCACTTCGTCGGCGGCCGCCATCACGGCCTGGACCTGTTCCAGGTTGTTGACGTTGAAGGCAGGGATGCCATAGCTGTGGGCGGCGGCGTGGTCGAGCAGTTCGCGCATCGAGACGAGAGGCATGGTCGTGGGGTCCGTTCAGGTTGAGGGGCGCCTGGGGCCTTGGGGGCAGGCAGTGCGCGGTTGGTAACCGCTTGGTAACCTGCGATTTTACCCGCCCGCCGCCGCAGAGGTTGTAGGAAATTCCAGCCGGTAGCAGGTGGTAAAGGGCGCAGGCGCGGACATGGCGCCAAAAGTGGCGCCATGCACCTCGGCCACCCGGCGCACGATCTCGTGGCCCAGGTGCAGGCTGTCGGCAGGCGCCACGGTGCGTTCCGCACCCGCATTGCGGGCCCCGTCGTCGCAGACCTGGAGCCACGCGGCACCGGCATCGGTCCAGCCCATCTGCACGGCGATGTGCGTTCCCTCGGGGGTGTGCTTGAGGGCGTTTTCCATCAGGTTGCGCAGCGCCAGGTCCAGCAGCACGGGGTGCCCCAGCACGGCCATCGTTTCGGGCCCTGCCAGCGCGATCTCGTCGCCCCGCTGCCAGGCGGCCTGGGCGTAGTCCGCGCACACGGCCCGGCTGATGTCCACCAGGTCCAGCGGCGCCTTGGCGTCGTGCAGCTCGGCCCGACTGGCGCGTGCCAGGGCCAGCAGTTGGCTGAGCACATGGCCTGCGCGCAGCGCGTCCTGTCCGATGCGTGCCACCGCCTGGGCCTGGCCATCCGCGTCGAGCCCCTTGCCCAGCGCACTGGCCTGCAGCGCGATGGACGACAGCGGCGTGCGCAGCTCGTGCGCCACCTCATTGGCCAGGCGGCGCTCGCGCGCCAGCATGGCCTGCTGGCGTTCGAGCAAGGTGTTGATGGAGGCCACCACCGACTCGAACTCGCTCCAGGCATGGCGCGCCGTCAGCCGCCCGGCATTGGCAGGATCGAGCCTGGCCACATCGCTGGACAGGTCGTACAAGGGCCGCAATCCACGCCACAGCGCCAGACCCAGTGCCAGTGCGACCACGGGCAGCAGCCACAGGCCCGGCTCCACCATCTGCTCGGCGATGTCCTCGGCCAGGTCGTCGCGCTCGCGCAGGTCCAGCAGCACCGAGATCTTGCGGCTGCGGTCCGACGACCATTGGCCGAAGCTGCGCCATGCCGTGGCATTCGGACCGAGGGAGAGGTTGGAGAATCCTTCGGCGGCACTGAAGGGCGGCAGCGGCGCACTTCCGATGTGGGTCAGCAGCCGACCCCGGGCGTCCCATTGCACCACGCTGATGGATTGCTGGTAATCGTGCGCCTTGAGCCACGGCATGGCAGCGCGCTGGGTGGTGTTGGCGGCATCGACCTCGCCCGCCACCTGCAGGTTCAGCAGCAGCGCGGCCACGCCGGCCAGATGGCCGTCGGTGAGCTCATCGGCCTCGTGGATGCCTGTCTGGTATCCCAGGTACACGAAACTGGCCCATACCGAAATGAGGGCCCCGAGCGACCACAGCAGCAGTTGCCGCGTGAGCGAGGGACGCCCCGCCCCTCGCAGCAGGCGCCGACCCAGGGCCTTCATGTATTTCCCTGCGGCATGAAGTAGCCCACGCCACGCATGGTCTGGATGCAGCTGCTCCCCAGCTTGCGGCGCAGGTGGTGGATGTAGACCTCGATGGCATTGCTCTCGATGGCCATGTCCCAGCTGTAGAGGCGCTCCTCGATCTGCGGGCGTGACAGCACGCGCCCGCGCGCATCCATCAGCACCCAGAGCACCGAGAACTCGCGCGGCGACATCTCCACCAGTTGCCCGGCCTGGTGCACCGTGCGCGCTCCGGGGTCGAGTTCGATGTCGGCATGGCGCAGCGTGGGCGTGGCCCGGCCCGTGGCACGGCGCAGCATGGCGCGCAACCGGGCTTCGAGTTCGTCCACGTTGAAGGGCTTGACCAGGTAGTCGTCAGCCCCCTGGTCCAGGCCCGCAATACGTTCGGTGACATGGTCGCGCGCCGTGAGGATCAGCACCGGTGTGGCCGGGTCCGGCAGCGCCACTGCGGCCTGTGCGCCGGCCGTGGCAGCCGGGCTGGTGCGCAGGCGGCGCAGCACCTCGCTGCCATCGCCGTCGCGCAAGCCCAGGTCCAGCAGCACGGCGTCGAAGCGCTCGGCGCGCAGGGCCGCCCAGGCACCGGCCACGCGATCACACAGGTCCACGGCATAGCCACGCTGCTGCAGGTTGGTACGCAGGCCGCTGGCAATGCCGGCATCGTCTTCCACGACAAGGATTCGCATGCGCGGATTGTGCCTGCGGACTTTAAGACGGCCTTAAGAGCCCGCTTCTATCGTCGCGCCATGCCTTTGCCGCCCGCTCTCCACCCGCAGCCTTCCCACCGCCAACGCCACCGGGCACTCTGGACCCTGGCGGCCCTGGCGCTGATCGCGCTGTGGGATGCGCTGGGCCAGGACCCACTGCTCGCCCGCCTGTTCGGCAGTGCATCGGGCTTTCCGCTGCGTGAACAGTGGTTCTTCGTGCACGTGGCGCATGAGGGGGCGCGCCGCCTGGGTTGGCTGC
The DNA here is from genome assembly GCF_034519795.1 of Acidovorax sp. Lineage (GTDB taxonomy): Bacteria > Pseudomonadota > Gammaproteobacteria > Burkholderiales > Burkholderiaceae_C > Acidovorax. The sequence goes on along the minus strand of NZ_JAXHOB010000001.1, from coordinate 352,748 downwards.
TGGTGCTCCTCCTGGCGCTGGGCGTGTGGTGGCCGCTGGGCGTGCTGCGCAGGCTGGACACGGGCGAGCGCCTGCAATGGGCCGTGAGCACGCTGCTGGCCCTGGCGGCGGTCAGCATCGCCAAGAACCTGAGCAACACCAGTTGCCCCTGGGACATGACCGAGTTCGGTGGCGTGGCGCGCTACACCTCGCACTGGGCGTGGGGACTGGTGGATGGCGGCGGTGGGCGGTGTTTTCCGGCAGGCCACGCCTCGGCCGGATTCGCCTTTGTCGGCGGCTACTTCGCGCTGCTGCGTGCGCAGCCCAAGGCCGCACGCATTTGCCTGGCCGCCTCGCTGGCATCCGGGCTGCTGCTGGGCCTGGCCCAGCAGGCCCGAGGCGCGCATTTCATGAGCCACACCCTGTGGTCGGGCTGGCTGTGCTGGGCGGCGGCGTGGATGTGCGACATCGGGGCCAGCCTGCTGCGCGGGCGCTTCGGGCAGCCGGCCGCGCACACCGCACCGGCGGCCTCCTGACAAGGCCCGGCGGGCCGCTCAGCTGGCGCGGCAGATCTTGAGCATGTTGGTGCCGCCCGGCGCCCCCATGGGCTCGCCACAGGTGATGGCGTAGACGTCGCCCTTTTGCACGATGTTGCGCGTCTTGAGGTGGCCTTCGGCCTGCTCCAGCGCGGTGTCGCGGTCGGCGCTGGTGTCCATCAGCAGCGGGCGCACATTGCGGTACATGGCCATCTTGCGCTGCGTGGCCACCTTGGGCGTGAGCGCGTAGATCGGGATGTGGATGCGGTGGCGGCTCATCCACAGCGCCGTGGCGCCGCTGTCGGTCATGGCCACGATGGCCTTGGCGCCCAGGTGGTGGGCCGTGAACAGCGCGCCCATGGCGATGGACTGGTCGATGCGGCCAAAGGTCTGACCGGTGAAGTCGGCGTCCAGCGGGTGGTCCTCGGCGGCCTCGGCGGCGGCACAGATGGTGGCCATCTCCATCACCGTTTCCAGCGGGTACTTGCCAGCCGCAGTTTCGGCGCTGAGCATCACGGCATCGGTGCCATCGAGCACGGCGTTGGCCACGTCGCTGACCTCGGCGCGCGTGGGCACGGGGTTGGTGATCATGCTCTCCATCATCTGCGTGGCGGTGATCACGACCTTGTCCAGGTCGCGCGCCATGCGGATCATCTTCTTTTGCAGCGCTGGCACGGCCGCATTGCCCACTTCCACAGCCAGGTCGCCGCGCGCGACCATGATGCCGTCGCTCACGCGCAGGATGGCCTCCAGGTGCGGGATGGCTTCGGCGCGCTCGATCTTGGCGATCAGGCCCGGCTTGTGGCGGAACTCGGACGCCGCCACGTTGCACAGCTGGCGCGCCATCTCCATGTCGGTCGCGTTCTTGGGAAAGCTCACAGCCACGTAGTCGGCCTGGAAGCTCATCGCGGTGCGGATGTCCTCCATGTCCTTGGCCGTGAGCGCGGGCGCCGTGAGACCGCCGCCCTGCTTGTTGATGCCCTTGTTGTTGGACAGCTCGCCGCCGATCTTGACGGTGGTGTGCACCTCTTCGCCGCGCACGGCATCCACGGTGAGCACGATCAGCCCGTCGTTGAGCAGCAGCACGTCGCCGGCCTTCACGTCGCGCGGCAGCTCCTTGTAGTCGAGCCCCACGCCATCGTTGTCACCGGGCTCGGTGCGCGAGGCATCGAGCACGAACGGGGCACCCGACACCAGTTGCACCTTGCCCTCGGCAAACTTGCCGACGCGGATCTTGGGACCCTGCAGGTCGGCCATGATGGCCACCTCGCGCCCCGCACGCTGGGCAGCGGCGCGCACGGTGGTGGCCCGGTCGATGTGGTCCTGCGCCTTGCCATGGCTGAAGTTCAGGCGCACCACATTGACGCCCGCGCGGATCATCGCCTCCAACAGTTGCGGGTCGCTCGAAGCGGGGCCCAGGGTGGCAACGATCTTGGTGGCGCGGCGGGTTTGCATGGGCTTGTCTCTTTCGTCGGTTATGTAATCGAATTTCAATTTTCACACGAAAGCGGTTACATGCCGATTACCAGCAGCCCGGCCGGGCCATCGCCTGGGCACCCGCCTGGATGCAGCGACCACAGAAAACACGCACGACTGTTTCCAAAACTGGAACAGTCAGTTCGCGACTGGATGGTTTTTCTTTGATCACCTGCGGCGTACAGTTCAACCCATCGATGAGCCGAACCCGCAAGGCGACTCACCGAACCCGGTTCGAAATGGTTTTGTCCCGGTTTTTTGAGTCACTTTTTTCTTCCAAGGATTTCATCATGAACACGACCGCACGCTTCCTCTCCATCGCCGCTGTTGCCGCTTTCGCTTCTTTCGGTGCCCAGGCCGACGAAGCCGATGCTTCGCAATTCGCCACGAAGTTCGAAACCAACCGCACCCGCGCCGAAGTGGCCGCTGAGGCCGCTACCGTGGCCCAAACCCGCAGCATCGAGCCTGCTGGTTCGCGTGTGGTGACCTACAAGTCGACTGCTGACCGCGCTGCCGTGCGTGCCCAGGCTGCTGACGCGGTGCGCACCGGCCAGATCTCTTCCGGCGAAATCGGCGCTCTGTAAGCCGCCCCGAATCGAACTGACCTGACCCCCTGTCAAACCCAACAAAGAATCGAGATCACCATGAACAAGACGGCACGTTTCCTCTCCATCGCCGCTGTGGCTGCTTTCTCCGCTTTCGGTGCCCACGCCGACGAAGCCGACGGCTCGCAGTTCGCCCTGAAGTTCGACACGAACCGCACCCGCGCCGAAGTGGCTGCTGAAGCTGCTACCGTGGCACAGACGCGCAGCATCGAGCCAGCAGGCTCGCGCGTCGTGACCTACCAATCGACGGCTGACCGTGCTGCGGTGCGTGCCGCTGCGGCCGAAGCCGTGCGCACTGGCCAGATCCCTTCGGGCGAAATCAGCGCGATGTAATTCGCGCCGGGTGGGTTGCTGCCCCCGCAGCAGCATCCTGCCACCATGCAAAAAGGCCGGAGCCCCCTGGAGGGTTCCGGCCTTTTTGCATTGGTGATGCAGCGCTTTCACTCAACCACGTCGAAGTGGAACACCTTGCTCACAATCTGCCAGCGCCCATCGAGCTGCACCAGCGTCAGGAAATCGGTGAAGAAGCGCGGCGCAATCGCGCACTCCACCCGCGCAAAGGCCGTGACCGGGCCTGCGAACTCGATGGACAGGATACGGTCGCGCCGGGCCTGCCCACGGCTGGCAGGTGACGGGCGCTGGTCCACGAAGGGAAAGTACTCCGCCATGCTCCGGTGCAGCAATGCCCCCTCGGTGGCGCAGCAGTAGATCGCCTGCGGATGAAAAACCTGCGCCAGCCGGCCGGTATCGCTGTGGTGCAGGCCGTCGAAGTAGGTGTGCAGCGCAGCGGTGACGCCGCTGAAATCGGAGGCGGCGCTCATGGCTTGCGCTTTCGGAACTCGGCCACGGGCAAGCCGCCCACGCCCCAGTTGTCGAGGTCGACCTCGTCAATCACCACATGCGTGGTCGCGGGATTCTTGTGCAGCACGCGCACCAGCAGCTCGGTGACGCCGGCGATGAGCTCGGCCTTCTGTTCGCGCGTCACGCCTTCGCGGGTGACCTGGATGTGGACGTAAGGCATTGCCAATCCTTTCAGTCGATGCGGCCGGCAACTTGCGCAATGCGCTCGCCGAACGCCCGGGCGGTCACCAGGTCGCCGGCGACCATCTCGTCAGGCGTTGCGTCGGAGGGCGTGGCGGTCATCAGGCCGGCGAAGGAGGCCAGGTAGTTCAGGTCATCACGCAGCGCAGCCTTGGTGTTGCTGGGCGCCATGGCCGTGCCCGCCCAGAGCATGCCGTGCTGCTGTGACAGCGAAAACAGGGTGTAAAGAGTGCTGAGCTTGTCCCCGTTGATCCCGGCACTGTTGGTGAAGCCGGCGGCCAGCTTGTCCCGCCACCCCTGGCGGGCCCAGACGGCGGAACTGGCGTCCACGAAGCGCTTGAACTGCCAGCTCACGTTGGCCATGTAGGTTGGCGAGCCAAACACGATGGCGCGCGAGGCATCGAGCTGCGCCCAGCCTTCTGGGGAGAGTTCGCCCTGGTCGTCGATGGCCAGCAGCATGCCGCCGCTGCCCGCAGCGACCGCTTTCGCGACCTCGCGGGTATGGCCGTAGCCACTGTGGAAAACGATGGAGATGGGAGGGTTCATGGGGCTTCCTTGCCAACAAAAAGAGGAAGCCCCAGGTTATGGAATACATACGAATCGATAAACAGGCCCACAATCACTTCATTCATTACATGGAGTAATGTATGGCCCGCGAATTTGGCGATGTGATGCTCGGAAGCATCGAACTCTTCTGCCTAGCTGCCGAGGCCCAGAGCTTCACGGCCGCCGCCCGGGAGGCGGGGCTGACCCCGGCGGCGGTGAGCCGCTCCATTGCGCGGCTGGAGGAGCGCCTGCAGGTGCGGCTTTTCGTGCGCAGCACGCGCAAGATCCGCCTGACCGATGGCGGCCGGACCTACTTCGACCAGTGCCGCCAGGCACTCAACCGCCTCAGCGAGGCCGAGCGAGAGCTGACCGGCACGCAAGCCGAGCCCGCCGGCAAGCTGCGCATCAGCGTGCCCACCACGCTGGGACACTGCCGCGTGCTGCCGGCGCTGGTGGGTTTTCGCGCGCGCTACCCCAAGGTGCAGGTCGAGGTGCAGTTGAGCAACCGCAATGTGGACTTCACGGCCGATGGCTTCGATCTGGCGGTGCGGGCACGGGCCCAGGCCGATTCAGGCCTGGTCGCAAGAAAGCTGATGGATGCGGAACTGGTCGTGGTCGCCACCCCGGGTTACCTGCAGTCTGCGGGTCGGCCCCGGAGCCTGGCCGATCTGGCGTCCCATGAGTGCATCCAGTTCTTGCTGCCCAGTACCGGGCAGGCGGTTCCCTGGGTCTTTCGCCAGGACGGGCAGGACGTCGAGGTCGGCACCGCTGGCAGCCTCACCTGTTCCGATGATCTGCTGGGCGTGGCCACCCTGGCACGCCATGGCGCGGGGCTGCTGCAGACCTACCGCTTCATCGTGGAGAACGACCTGCGGCAGGGCACCCTGGTGGAGGTGCTGCAGGACCTGGGCGGCCGCTCCCGGCCGTTTTCGATCCTCTACCCAGCGACGCGCCACATGCCGCTGCGCATGCGGGCTTTCATCGACCACCTCGTTGCCAGCGTGTAGCCGCGGCGGTTCCTGGCGCGGGTGCCAGCCTCGTCAGCCGCGAATCAGCGCATCAGCGCCTCGATCTCGTCCGCATCCACCGGCACGCCACGCGTGATCAGCTCACAACCGGTGGCGGTGACAATGGCGTCGTCCTCGATGCGGATGCCGATGCCGTGGAACTGCGCGGGCACGCCCTCGGCGGCGCGCACGTACAGGCCCGGCTCGATGGTCAGCACCATGCCGGGCTGCAGCACGCGGCTCGGGCGGTTGAGGATGATTTCCCCCGAGAGCGGATCCTTGCGCTCGGTGGTCCGGTCGGCCTCACCGGGCTCCACGTAGCTGCCGCAGTCGTGCACGTCCATGCCCAGCCAGTGGCTGGTGCGGTGCATGTAGAACGGGAAGTAGGCACGCTTGTCGATCACGTCCTGCACGCTGCCGACCTTGTTGGCGTCGAGCAGGCCGAGGTCCAGCAGGCCCTGCGCCAGCACGGCGATCGTGGCATCGTGCGGATCGTTGAAGCGGGCACCGGCGCGGGTGGCGTCCACGGCCGCCACCTGGCTGGCCAGCACCAGGTCGTACAGCGCGCGCTGCGGCCCGGTGAAGCGGCCATTGGCGGGGAAGGTGCGCGTGATGTCGCTGGCATAACCGTCAAGCTCGCAGCCCGCGTCGATCAGCACCAGCTCGCCGTCACGCACCGGCGCGGCATCGGCCCGGTAGTGCAGCACGCAGGCGTTGGCCCCGGCCGCCACGATGGAGCCGTAGGCCGGGTACTGCGAGCCGCCATCGCGGAAGGCGTGCAGCAGCTCGGCGTCGAGGTGGTACTCGCGCACGTCCTCGCCGGCGCGCAGCATGCGGGCCGAGCGCTGCATGGCGCGGATGTGGGCGCGGGCGCTGATGTCGCTTGCGCGGCGCATGATGTCCTGCTCGTGCGCGTCCTTGATGAGGCGCATCTCGTCGAGCGGCCCACACAGGTCCTGCTGCACGGCGGGGCACTGGGCGCCGTAGCGCACCCGGGCGCGCACGGCGTTGAGCCAGCCTTCCACGCGCGCGGCCAGGCCGCTGTGCGTGGCATAGGGGTACCACACGGCCTGGCGGTTTTCCAGCAGGCGCGGCAGCTGCGCATCGAGCACACTGCTCGAATGGGCCGCATCCACGGCCAGCACACCGGGCGCCGCCTCCGGGCCCAGGCGGTAGCCGTCCCAGATCTCGCGCTCCAGGTCCTTGGGGCGGCAGAACAGCGTGCTGTGCCCTTCGGCCGTGAGCACCAGGCAGGCACCGGCCTCGGTAAAGCCGGTCAGGTAGTAGAAGTAGCTGTCGTGGCGGTACAGGAAATCGGTATCGCGATTGCGCGGGTACTCGGGTGCCGTGGGAACGATGGCGATGCCCCCGGCACCCAACTGGGCAGCGAGGCGCGCGCGGCGCTGGGCGTAGATGGAATGCGAGGACAGTGAATTCATTCGCCATTTTTATCGCGAATCCACGTCCCCTCGCGGCCACAGGCCATCCGCCTTGCAAACAATTCCAAAAACCCAACGAACCCTGGATTTGTTGACAAACGCATTCACATGAATACCATTGCATCCAACCCCACTTCGGATGGACGCCATGGTCACCACCTCCACCACGATGGAGCCCCTCTCCGCACGCATACCGAGCGATCTCTACCTCTGGCTGGCCCAGCTGCAGGTCGAGGGCGCAACCACCAACAGCGACAAGCTGCGCGTGCTGCTGGGCCAGCTCAAGCGCCACCATGACGGTGCGCTGGACTACGTGGCCGCCCATGCCTGGGCGCGCGACATCACGGGCCGGCTGCGCGAATCGCTGGTGCGCACCGAGGGCCAGACGGGCCGGCATTCGGACGTGCTCAACGCCATGCTCGACCATGTCACGACCTGCCTGGCCATCGTCGTGAGCAACGCCCCCGCCTCGGAGCAGGAGGCCGCGCGGCTCGAAGACCTGCTGGTACGCCGGGGCTTTGCGCTCAGTGAGATGCTGCTGCGCCAGGCAACCACCGCGCAGGCCAGCGCGTACGATCCGGCCGTCGTGCAGCGCCATGCCGCCGCAACCCTGGAGCTGGCCCAGACCATTCGCTCCCCTCTCTCGAAAGGAGCCTGAGATGGCAGATTCGCTCAAGACACGTGTCGGCCGCATCATTGCCGGCAGCGTGCATGCGCTGGTGGACCACCTGGAGAACCATGCCCCGCTGGCGGTGATGGAGCAGTCGCTGCGCGAGGCCGACACCGTGATCGGCGAGGTGCGCCACGAGCTGGGCCGCACCAGTGCCAACCGGCACCTGGCCCAGCAGCAGCATGCCCACCTCAACGGGCAGCACGGCAAGCTCGCCGAGCAGATCGACCAGGCCCTGGCCGCCGGCCGCGAAGACCTGGCGCGCGCCGCGGTGGCGCGCCAGCTCGACATCGAGGCGCAGATCCCGGTGCTGGAGACCACGCTGGCCGACTTCGCCCGGCAGGAGAGCGAACTCACAGGCTACGTGGCCGCCCTGCTGGCCAAGCAGCGCGAGATGGCCGACGCGCTCGAAGGCTTTCGCCAAAGCCGCGCCAGTGCAGCGCAAGCCCCAGCAGCCCCCCCGGGCAGCGCCGCCAGCCGCATGGACGCCGTCACCGGCGCCTTCGACCGCCTGTACGCACGCCAGACCGGCCTGTCGGGCACCGACCGCAGCCACACACTGGACCAGGCCGCCAAGCTCAAGGAGCTCGATGAGCTGGTGCGCGAGCACAAGATCGCCGAGCGCATGGCGCGCCTGAAGACGGGCCAGCCGTGATCACCTCGCTGTTCACCGCCCCGGAGACCTGGCCCTTCGGCGTGGCCTTTGCGCTCATCGTCGGCATCGCGCTGATCGAGGGCCTGGGCATGCTGGTCTCGCTGAGCCCGAGCAACTGGCTCGATGACCTGCTGCCCGATATCGACGGCGATACCGGGCTGGACCGGGTGCTGGGCTGGCTGTACATCGGCAAGGTGCCCTCGCTGGTGCTGCTGGTGCTGTTCCTCACGGGCTATGCCATCTTCGGCTACAGCCTGCAGAAGGTGGCCCACGGCCTGCTGGGCGGCTACCTGCCCGTGTGGCTGGCGGGCCTGGTGGCCGTGGCACCCGGCATGGCCACGGTGCGCAGCCTGGGCGCGCTGATCGCCCACATCATCCCGCGCGATGAAACCTCGGCCGTGAGCGAGATGTCGCTGATCGGGCGGGCCGGCATTGTCTCGGCCGGGGCCGCGCGCCGGGGCCTGGCCGCGCAGGCGCGGGTGCGCGACGCCCACGGCCGCACCCACTACCTGATGGTGGAGCCCGACGTGGACGACGAGGTCTTCGACGAAGGCGCGCAGATCCTCATCGTGCGCAAGGCCGGGGCCTTCTACCGCTGCATTGCCAACCCGCATCCGGGCTTGATGTAGCCGCAGATTCCCATCACCATACCAACACCAACCGAGGGAGCCACCGAGAAATGACCAACCTGTTCGAACTGGGCGTAATCGCCGCCATTGCCCTGCTGGCGCTGCTGACCATCGGCATCGTCCTTGCGCGCCTGTACAAGCGCTCCACCAAGGAGACCGCCTTCGTGCGCACCGGCCTGGGTGGCCAGAAGGTCATCATGGATGGCGGCGCCATCCTGCTGCCGGTGTTTCACGAGCGCGTGCTGGTGAACATGAACACCCTGAAGCTCGAAGTGGTGCGCCGCGCCAAGGAAAGCCTGATCACCAAGGACCGCATGCGCGTGGACGTGACGGCGGCCTTCTTCGTGCGCGTCAAGCAGACCGAAGAGGCCGTGAGCATCGCCGCCCAGACCCTGGGCGCGCGCACCATGAGCCCTGAGGAGCTCAAGGCGCTGGTGGAAGACAAGTTCGTGGATTCGCTGCGCGCCACGGCCGCCACCATGACCATCCAGGAGCTGCAGGACAAGCGCCGGGATTTCGTGCAGGCGGTGCAGAACGCCGTGGCCGAAGACCTGGAGAAGAACGGGCTGGAGCTCGAGTCCGTGTCGCTGACCAGCCTGGACCAGACCGACAAGCAGTTCTTCAACCCCAACAACGCCTTCGACGCCGAGGGCCTGACGCGCCTGACGGAGCAGACCGAAGCCCGCCGCAAGCAGCGCAACGACGTGGAGCAGGACACCGAAGTGCAGGTGCGCACCAAGGACCTGGAGGCCACGCGCCAGAAGCTCACCATCGAGAAGGACCAGGAGTTCGCCTCGCTGTCGCAAAAGCGCGAGATCGAGAACACCCGCGCCGAGCAGTCCGCGCTGATCGCCACGCAGCAGGCCGAGCGCAGCCGCGAGGCCGAGGCCTCCAAGATCGAGGCCGAGCGCCAGGTGAGTCAAAAGCGCATCGAGGCCGAGCGCGAGATCAAGGCCGCCGAGATCGAGAAAAACCTGGTGATCCAGACGCGCGAGATCGAACTGGAGCGCCACACCGAGACCAAGCGCGCCGAGCAGCGCAAGCAGGTGGAGATCGCGCGCCAGGACACGCAGATCGCGATCGCCAACAAGTCGCGCGAGCAGTCGGACGCCGATGCCGCCGCCAACCTGGCGCGCGCCGAGGCCGTGAAGGCCGAGGAAGCCGTGAACACCGCGCGCCAGGTGGCCGTGGCCGAGCGCGACAAGAACATCCAGCTGATCGAGGCATCGAAGGACGCCGAGCAGAGCGCCATCTCGGTCAAGGTCTCGGCATCGGCCGAGAAGGAAGCGGCCCTGGACCGCGCCGAGGCCATCACCATCGAAGCCCGCGCACGCCAGGCGGCGGCCCTGGCCGAGGCCGAGGGCAAGCGCGCATTGAACGAAGCGCTCAACACGCTGTCGGCCGCCCAGGTGGACCTGCAGGTGCGAACCCTGCTGCTGCAGCAACTGCCGCTGATCATCCAGCAGGCCGTGCGCCCGATGGAGAAGATCGACTCGATCCGCATCGTGCAGGTCGGCGGCCTGCCCGGCGGCGCGGGAGGCCAGGGCACGGGGCAGCAGGGCGGCAGCGGGTCCCAGGGCACCTTCCCCGAGCAGGTCATGAACTCGGCCCTGCAGTACCAGATCGCCAAGCCCATCGTCGACGCAGTGATGAAGGACGCTGGCCTGTCCAACGAAGGCATCACCGGCCTGGCGCACAGCCTGGCCGGCATGCTGGGCAGCCCGCCGCAGGCCGCGCAGGCGCCTGCCGGCCACGCCGCAGAGTGAGCCTCCGGCCCCACGCGGCATAGCACGGCCTGGCGGGCCCCACCGCCAGCCTGCGTGGCTTGTGCGCCACGCAGGGCCCTGCCGCCCCGGCCGCCCTGGCCACGGGCGTGGCAGACTCGGGCACCATGCTTCTCCTGCTCGGCTCCCTGTTGAACTTCATCTTCACGCTGCTGCTCCCTGTGCTGGGACTGGCACTGACGGGGGCCTTGCTGGTGTATGCCGCCTACGTACGCTTCGTGGACATTCCACAGAAATGGATGCTCACCCGGCGCGCGCTGCAGGTCCTCTGCGCCGTGGCCGTGCTGTGCCATGCGCTGATCGTCCTGAAGTGGTACCTGTCCGTTCGCACAGAGCAGGCGCGGCAGGACGGTGCCCTGGTGCGCGCCAGCCGGGAGCGCTTCGTGCTGCCCGCGGATTTCCAGTACGGTGAACTGCTCATCCCGGCCGGTAGCCTCATCAACCGCAGCGACCCCTTCGACAAGGGCGAGCCGGGCAAGCCGGTTGCGCTGCATGGACTGGAAGCCGTGCGCTTTGCGCAGCCCGTGGAGATTGCCGGCGCCTGGGTCAGCGCGCTGCAGACCACGCCGCTGCGCCTGGAACTGGCGCAGGACCAGACGCTGGGCCCCGTCTACCGCTTCGACAGCAACACCCAGGGCTGGGTGGAGCACAAGCTGGTGCCCGCCTTGGCCTGCCGCAAGGGGCAGATGGCGGTGTTCCAGGTGCCCCCCATTGCCTACGATGTGCAGGCGGAAGTCGGCAAGCCCGCGCCCGATGGCCCCGACGCGCGCTTTCGGCCCAGCGAATGGCTGCTGCGCGCCTGCGAGAACGGCCCGGCCATTGCCGTGCAGCCCGCACATGCGGCAGCCAGCGGCGCGGGCCAGTGACCCCCGTGTTCAGCGGTTGAGTTCAGCCAGTCGTTCGGGGGTGCCCACGTCGGTCCAGCGTCCCGTGTAGAGCGAGGCGCCCACGCGGCCCGCGTCCATGGCCCGCCGCAACAGCGGCGCCAGCGGCGCCTTCACCCCGCCCGGGTTGCCCACGGGGATGTCGCACCATGGCGTGAAGAACAGCTCGGCATGCAGCAGCGCGATGGTGCTGTAGGTATAGCGCGGCGCCGGGTCATCGGCCGGCAGGTTCAGCGCCAGGCCTTCGGGCGACAAACCGAAATCGCCGCGCGGGTGGTGCTCCGGGTTGGGCACCAGCCACAGGTGGGCCAGTTGCCGGCTGGCTTTGAAGGCCTGCACCGCCCGGGCATCGAACACGAAGTCCGGCACATACACGTCCCCGGCCGCGAGCCAGAAAACATCGGACTCCACCAGCGGCAGCGCGCGCGCGATGCCGCCTGCCGTCTCCAGCGCGCCGCCGAAATCACGGCCCTCGCGCGAATAGGCGATCTCGATGCGGTGGTTGCCCCGGCGCGAATGGTGCGTGCCGAAGGTGGTGCCGCAGTGGGCTTCGATCTGCTCGCCCAGCCAAGCGGTGTTGATCACCACCTCGCCCACGCCGGCCTCGGCCAACGCCTGCAGGTGCCACATCAGCAGCGGCTGGCCTTGCACCGGCAAGAGGGGCTTGGGCGTGGAGTCGGTCAGTGGCCGCATGCGCTCGCCACGGCCGGCGGCCAGCAGCAGGGCGGGTACCTGGGCGGCCGCGCTCATGCTGCCACCCCATGGGAGACGGCCCCACGCTGCAGCGCATGGCGCTGCACGCGGGTGGGCTCGAACAGCGCCAGCAACGCATCCATGAGCGCGCGCGCCCGGCCCGAATGGTCGGCGCCGAAGTTGCAGACATAGACGTCGAGCGTCACGGCGCGCTGCTCGGGCCAGGTGTGCACGCACAGGTGCGACTCGGCCAGCAGCACCGTGGCCGTGACCCCACCGGGCCCCTGGGCGGTGGCCGGGAAACCATGGAACAGTTGGCCCACGGGCTGCAGGCCCGCAGCGCGCACGGCGTCCGTGCAGGCGCGGCCCAGGGCGGCGGGATCCAGCAGCCATTCGCAGGCGCAGCGGCAACCATGGAGATCAGCGGTGAGGTGCAGTCCTTGCATCAGCCGCACTGTAGTGCATCGGCTGCCGGCCCGGGCGCAGGAACGTGTTTACCGCCATGGAAACAGGCGCTCGGGCGGGCACCGGTAAAATAGCGGGTTTCCCCTGAACCTCCCCCCACCCGGAGCCGCTCTTTCCATGGCCAACACCCTGCAAAACCAACCAATGGCAAACGCGATCCGCGCGCTGGCCATGGACGCCGTTCAACAAGCCAACTCCGGCCACCCCGGCGCCCCGATGGGCATGGCCGACATGGCTGTGGCCCTGTGGGGTCGCCACCTCAAGCACAACCCGACCAACCCCCAGTGGTTCGATCGCGACCGTTTCGTGCTGAGCAACGGCCATGGCTCCATGCTGCTGTACGCGCTGCTGCACCTCACGGGCTACGACCTGCCGATCGGCGAGCTCAGGAACTTCCGCCAGTTGCACAGCAAGACAGCCGGCCATCCCGAAGTGGGCATCACCCCCGGCGTGGAAACCACCACTGGCCCGCTGGGCCAGGGCATCACCAATGCCGTGGGCTTCGCGCTGGCCGAGAAGCTGCTGGCCTCCGAGTTCAACCGTGATGGCCATGCCGTCGTGGACCACAACACCTACGTCTTCCTGGGCGATGGCTGCCTGATGGAAGGCATCAGCCATGAAGCGGTGTCGCTGGCCGGCGCCTGGAAGCTCAACAAGCTGATCGCCCTGTACGACGACAACGGCATCAGCATCGACGGCCAGGTGGCCCCCTGGTTCGCCGACAACACGCCGCTGCGCTTCGTGGCCAGCGGCTGGAACGTGATCGGCCCCATCGACGGCCACGATGCCGAGAAGGTGGCCACGGCCATCGCCGACGCCAAGAAGCAGACCGAGCGCCCCACGCTGATCGTCTGCAAGACGCATATCGGCAAGGGGAGCCCGAACCGCGCCAACACTGCCAAGGCCCACGGCGAACCCCTGGGCGCCGAGGAAATCGCGCTGACGCGTGAAGCCCTGGGCTGGAGCCACGAGCCTTTCACGATCCCCGAAGACGTGTACGGCGCCTGGAATGCCAAGGACACCGGCCAGGCCGCAGAAGCCAGCTGGAACGAGCGCTTTGCCGCCTACACCACCGCCTTCCCTGAGCTGGCCGCCGAGCTCACGCGCCGCATGCAGGGCCAGTTGCCCGCCAATTTCGCCCAGGTGGCTGTGGACACCGTGGTCGCCGCCCACACCAAGGGTGAGACCGTGGCCAGCCGCAAGGCCAGCCAGTTGGCACTGGAGGCCTTCACCGCTGCCCTGCCCGAACTGCTGGGCGGCAGCGCCGACCTGACCGGCTCCAACCTCACCAACACCAAGAGCACGCCCAACCTGCGCTTCGACATGCAGGGCAACGTGGTGCAGACCGAAGTGGCCGAAGGCCAGAAGATCGGCGGGCGCCACATCAACTACGGCGTGCGCGAATTCGGCATGGCCGCGATCATGAACGGCATCGCGCTGCATGGTGGCTTCATCCCCTACGGCGGCACCTTCCTGACCTTCAGCGACTACAGCCGCAACGCCATCCGCATGGCCGCGCTGATGAAGCAGCGCGTGATCCACGTGTTCACGCACGACTCCATCGGCCTCGGTGAAGACGGCCCGACCCACCAGTCGGTGGAGCACGCCGCCAGCCTGCGCCTGATCCCCAACCTGGACGTGTGGCGTCCCGCCGATACGGCCGAAACCGCCGTGGCCTGGAGCGTCGCGCTGACCAACAAGGACAAGCCGACCGCTCTGCTGCTGTCGCGCCAGAACCTGCCTTATGCACCCAAGCGCGACTTGGGCGACATCAGCCGCGGCGCCTACGTGCTCAGCGAGCCCGCCGACGTGGGCCTCAAGAAGAAGGCCGTGGCCGTGATCATCGCCACCGGCTCCGAAGTGCAATTGGCCCTGAAGGCGCAACGCCTGCTGGCCGACCGCAAGATCGCCGTGCGCGTGGTCTCCATGCCCAGCACCACCACCTTCGACCGCGAAGAGGCCAAGTACAAGAAGTCTGTGCTGCCCGCCGGCATCCCCCGCGTGGCGGTGGAAATGGGTGTCACCGACGGCTGGTGGAAGTACGGCTGCGCCGCCGTGGTGGGCCTGGACACCTACGGCGAATCGGCACCGGCACCGGTGCTGTTCAAGCACTTCGGCTTCACCGAAGAGAACGTGGCTGCCACCGTGCAGACCGTGCTCAAGGGCGGCCGCTGACAGGACACGGCGGAGCAGGAACGTAACATTGTGCAAATATGCAGAGGTTTCGCGTGACTTACAGCACGTTGCGGCCTCTTTGCATGCTTGACGCCGTTACATGTGACCGGCACGCTTGGCGTCTTCATTGACTTTCCTTCCAAGGAGCTGCCATGACCCCGACCCTGTTCACCCGCAAGACCCTGGCCACTGCCGCCCTGCTCTCGCTGGCCTGTCTTTCGGCCCACGCCCAGTTGGAGATCACCGATCCGGCGGCAGACCATAACTTCGGCAAGATCCCGCTCAATGCCGAGTTCGCGACACAGTATTTCTCCGTGTTCAACCGAGGAGGCTCTGCGGTGCAACTGGGCAAAGTGATCTCCAGCGGCGCCGGGGTCTCGACCTGCGCGGGCATCGGTTGCCCCGTCATCTCGCCCACGGACTTCCTGATCCCTGCGGGCTCGGACGGCTGCAGCAACGCCGTTCTGCAACCGGGCCAGGGTTGCTCGACGCTCGTGAGCTTCTCTCCCAAAGAGCCTGGTGCGCGGATATCCGAGTTGGTCATCCCCCTGAGCAACGGTGCGCCCGGCACGACGCGCATCATGCATGGCACGGGCGTCTCCAAGCCTCTGGACTGCGTGCTCGACTGGGCCGAGAAGAGCTTCCCGCAGCTGCTGACCACGCCCACCGGTACGGCCACCGTGTCGCCCTTCCACCTGCGCTGCTACGCCAACGGCACGATGTGCCTGGGGGCCGACACGGCCGTGCCCACCTTCGACCAGCCCAGTGTCTACTTCTACCAGACGCAGCCCACACCTTCGGTGCAGCGCCTGGGATACCTCTCGACATTCGCACAGGCGGCGCAATGTCAACCCTGATTCCTTAACGTTTGGAGAACCTTGGAAATGACGATCAAGATTGGCATCAACGGCTTTGGCCGCATCGGCCGCAACGTGCTGCGCTCCGCCATCCAGAATTTCAGCGACATCGAAGTCGTTGCGATCAATGACCTGCTGGAGCCCGAGTACCTGGCGTACATGCTGCAGTACGACTCGGTGCATGGCCGCTTCAAGGGCGAGGTGTCGGTAGAGGGCAATACCCTGATCGTCAACGGCAAGAAGATCCGCCTGACGCAAGAGCGCGACCCCGCCAACCTCAAGTGGAACGAGGTCGGCGCGGACGTGGTGATCGAATCCACCGGCCTGTTCCTGGACAAGGTCACGGCCCAAAAGCACCTGGATGCCGGCGCGAAGAAGGTCATCCTGTCGGCGCCTTCGAAGGACGACACCCCCATGTTCGTGTACGGCGTGAACCACACGAGCTACAAGGGCGAGGCCATCGTCTCCAACGCGTCGTGCACCACCAACTGCCTGGCCCCCGTGGCCAAGGTGCTCAACGACAAGTGGGGCATCAAGCGCGGCCTGATGACCACGGTGCATGCGGCCACCGCCACGCAGAAGACGGTGGACGGCCCCTCCAACAAGGACTGGCGCGGCGGCCGCGGCATCCTGGAAAACATCATCCCATCGAGCACCGGCGCTGCCAAGGCCGTGGGCGTGGTGATTCCCTCGCTCAACAAGAAGCTCACCGGCATGTCCTTCCGCGTGCCCACCAGCGACGTCTCCGTGGTCGACCTGACCGTGGAACTGGAAAACGCCGCCACCTACGAAGAGATCAAGGCCGAGATGAAGGCCCAGTCCGAAGGCGCGCTCAAGGGCGTGCTGGGCTACACCGAAGACAAGGTGGTGGCTACCGACTTCCGCGGCGATACCCGCACCTCCATCTTCGATGCCGACGCCGGCATCGCGCTCGATGGCACCTTCGTGAAGATCGTCAGCTGGTACGACAACGAATGGGGCTACTCGAACAAGTGCCTGGAAATGGTGCGCGTGGTGGCCAAGTAAGCCGCCCTCGCTACTGACAAAGGCCGGCCGCCCACAGGGGTGGCCGGCCTTTTTCAATGGTGCCTGCGGCCTCAAGCGCCACAGTGCAGCGCCCGCTCGAAGAGGCCTTCCCGCCCCATCTCGCTGGCCGAATCGCGGCGTGCCCGCGGTCACGGAGATCTCGGAACTGGGGCAACTCGCAGCGCGTGGGCTACGTGGGCATGGACAACCGCGCCGCGGGGCCGCACCGCAGGCTACCTAATCGGCCGTTTCATTGGCGCGCGCGATGTCAAGGTGGCGCTGGTGGCCGGCTTCCTGCATGTGCTCGAAGAGCTGTTCCCACAGCTCGCGGTAGTCGGCCTGCGCGAAAGGCCTGACGACTCCGAGAAGCGCTGCCACCAGACCCGCGCCCTGCTCAAGCGCCATCCGGACCAGGCCTGCCTCTACAACGGTCGTGGCGCCTCGCAAGGCATTGCACAAGGCGTGGCGTGGAGACCGCGCGCAGCCAGGGGATCTTTCGCCAGAACCTGCCCCGACCGACCTTGGTGACCTCCTGCGCCTGCGCGGACCGGGCATCGGCTCGACACGTAAGCCGATGTAAGACCTGGCCCACAGGCGAACTGAGGCAGGGACTACGCGGCTTGAAGGTCCCTGCACGAACAATGCATCTGAACCAGCAGCGTCTCCTGGTCGCCCTCTCGCCCGGCATGCCGGCATCGGGGAGGGCAGATCCCATCCCCCCCTTCACAGGAGTTCAGAACACCATGCCTTCATCCGCACCCATCCGTCTTGCCATTGCCGTCCTCGCCCTGGGCGCCCTGGCCGCCTGCTCCTCCACGCCGCCGCCCACGGAACAGATGGCCGTGAGCCGCACCACGCTGACCCGCGTGTCCGCCGCGCCCAGCGTGACCGCGACCGCACCCGTCGAACTGCAGCGTGCCCGCGACAAGCTCATGGCCGCCGAGAAGGCCATGGGCGCGCAGGACTACACCGCCGCCCGCCGCCTGGCGGCCGAGGCCGAAGTGGATGCCCGTGTGGCAGAGACCCGCGCCGACGCCGAGCGCAATGCCGGCAGCCTGGCCCAAGTGCAGGACGGCATCCGCGCGCTGCAGGAGGAAATCAACCGCCGCGCCGCGCCCACCCGCTGATCGCCCCAGCCCCCACTGCGCCAGCCGTCACGCCCCGTGACCCCGAATCTTGAAGGAATACCCACCATGCACCCCATTCTTCGCCGTACCACTGCCCTGGCCACCAGCCTGATCGCTGCGGGCCTGCTGGCCGCGTGCGCCAGCACCGCCCCCTCCGCCGCCTTGGAACAGGCCCGCACGGCGGTCAGCCGAGCGGGTACCGATCCCGCAGTGGCCCAGTATGCCCCCCTGGAACTCAAGCAGGCCAGCGATGCGCTGGCGCGCGCTGACCGCTTCTGGGCAGACGAGCGCGACGAGTCCGAGACCAACCACCTGGCCTACATCGCCACCCAGCGCGCCGAGATCGCCACCAATGCCGCGCGGGCCCGCATGCTGGACGCCAGCATCCAGAGCGCCAACTCCGAAGCCGACCGCATCCGCCTGCAGGCCCGCACCCGCGAAGCCGACGAAGCGCGCCTGCGTGCCGATGCCCAGACCCGCAACGCCCAAATCGCCCAGGCCCAGGCCCTGAGCGCCGAACAACGCGCTGCCCAACAGCAGGCGCAGGCCAATGCCGCCCTGGCCCAGGCCAGCGCCGCCCAGGACCGCGTGCGCATGCTCGAAGCCCAGTTGCGCGAGATGGAAGCGCAGCAGACCGAGCGCGGCCTGCTGGTCACCCTGGGTGACGTGCTGTTCGCCTTCAACAAGGCCGAGTTGTCTGCGCAAGCCGGGCCTCGACTGGACAAGCTGGCCGACTTCCTCAAGCAGTTTCCCGAGCGCAAGCTGCTGATCGAGGGCTACACCGACAGCGTGGGCTCGGACGTGTACAACCAGGAACTGTCGGCACGCCGTGCCGGTGCCGTGCGCGATGCGCTGGTGGCGCGGGGCGTGGACACAGGCCGCATCACGGCGCGTGGCTACGGCAAGGTCTACCCGGTGGCGGACAACGCCTCACCCGAGGGCCGGGCCATGAACCGCCGCGTGGAGATCGTGATCGCCGACGACAAGGGCAACCTCAAGGGCCGCTGACGCCCGCTTCTGAAGTGGCCCGCCGCCGCTTCGGCCTTCACCCGGACCGCACCGTTCCTACCGTGCGGTCTTTTTCATGCCCACTGCTGGACCGCCCCGACCAGAAGGTGGATTCATCTAAGTGAGCGGTCACCTATATGTAACATTTCGCGCGTTGCCCATGGTGCATGGGAATGGTGCAGGCACCGCGTGCTGGTAACACCAATAACCCACCAGGGTAAGCCCCATGCGGGGCGGCACAGCTTTTGCTGTTCAATTTCTGCCACGGGCGGGTCACATGCATCTGTTACATATGGAGCCGATGCAGACCACGCCTTTCAGCGTCTTGAAGGAAACAGCCACCATGCATCCCATGCTCCGCAGCACTACCGTTCTCGCCATCAGCGCGATGGCCGCAGGGTTTCTGTCCGCTTGCGCCACCGCCCCGTCCATGGCCCTCGAAAGGGCCCGCACGGCGGTCAGCGCCGCCAGCGCCGACCCGGCTGTCGCCCGGCACGCGGCCCTGGAACTGAAGCAGGCCACCGACGCCCTGGCCCAGGCCAACCGCATCTGGAGCAAGACCAGCGACGAGGCAGAAACCAACCACATCGCCTACATGGCGGCGTTGCAGGCCGAGGCCGCCACCAATGCGGCACGCGCGCGCATGCTGGCGGCCAACATCCGCACCGCCAACTCCGGCACCGCCCAGGTCAGCCTTCACACCGACGCCCAGACGCGCCGCTGATGCGATCCGCCCTGCAGTGGTGCAGGGCACTGCATTGTTTCAGGCAAACGTCTCGGTATCCACCTCGCTGGCGCTCTGGGCACTGTAGCGGGGGCCCACGACGTTGTGCTGGCCGATGACACTGTCGAGTGCGGCCATGGTCGCCGCATCGAGTTGCACGCTGGCGGCACCCAGGTCGTCGTGCAGATGCGCCACGCTGGTCGTGCCCGGGATGGGGATGATGTGTTCGCCCTGGTGCAGCAGCCAGGCCAGCGCCAGTTGCGCCGGGCTGCAGCCGACCTGGCGGGCTATCGCAAAGTAGCGGTCCAGCAGCGCCAGGTTGGCCGCGTAGGCTTCGGGCGCAAAGCGCGGCATGGCGCGCCGGATGTCCTTGGCGTCCAGGGTGGACACATCTTTCAGGTCGCCGCACAGGTAGCCACGCGCCACAGGGCTGAAGGCGACGAAGGCCACGCCGAGCTCACGGCATGCGTCGAGCACCGCGATTTCGGGGTTGCGCGTCCACAGCGAATACTCCGTCTGCAGCGCCGCGATGGGGTGCACCGCATGCGCGCGCCGCAGCGTGGCCGCCGACACCTCGGACAGGCCGATGCTGCGGATCTTGCCCGCGCGTACCAGGTCGGCGAGCGCACCCACGCTGTCCTCGATGGGCACCTGCCTGTCCCAGCGGTGCAGGTAGTACAGGTCGATCACGTCGGTCTGCAGGCGGCGCAGGCTGTCTTCGCAGGTCTGGCGCAGGGTGGCGGGGCGCCCGTCGATCACGCGCACCAGCTTGCCGTCTCCGGCCACGTCCACGCCCTGCATGCCGCACTTGCTGGCCAGGGTGAAGCGCTGGCGGTGCGGTTTCATCACGCGGCCGACCAAGGTTTCGTTGGCGCCGAAGCCGTAGAGCGTCGCGGTGTCGAACAGGGTCACGCCCGCGTCCAGCGCAGCCAGCAGCACGCGCTCGCCCTGCTCGGGCGAGACGGGGGCGCCGTAGGCGTGGCTCAGGTTCATGCACCCCAGGCCGATGGCGCTGACTTCAAAGGGGCCGAGTTTGCGTGTCTGCATGGTGGTCATTGCTCCATGAAAAACGCCCACAGCGTTCCGTCTGCGGGCGGATTGATTGGTTGATCGGGATGGTCTTAGAGCGGATAACAAAACTCAGCGAAGCGGTTCTGGCCAGGCGCTATACGTCAGATGTATTGCAGGCAGTACGAGCAATACGACAAGACGCGGCAACGACGCCAGAAGAGTTTTGTCAGCCTCTCTTACTGAAGCTGCTGCTCCAGGTCGTGCAGCACCTGGTAGCAGGCCAGCACGCTGGCCACGCTGGAGTTGGGCTCCCGGCCTTCGCGGATGGCGGCAAAGAACTCGCGGTCCTGCAGCTCGATGCCGTTCATCGACACATCCACCTGGCTCACGTCGATCTTCTCTTCCTTGCCGTTGACCAGGTCGTCGTAGCGCGCGATGTAGGTGCCCGTGTCGCCGATGTAGCGGAAGAAGGTGCCCAGCGGCCCGTCGTTGTTGAACGACAGCGACAGCGTGCAGATCGCGCCGTTGGCCGCCTTGAGCTGGATGCTCATGTCCATGGCAATGCCCAGCGTGGGGTGGATGGGGCCCTGCACGGCATTCGCCTTCACGATGGGGCTGCCCGCCTGGTAGGCGAACAGGTCCACGGTGTGGGCGGCGTGGTGCCACAGCAGGTGGTCCGTCCAGCTGCGCGGCTGGCCCAGCGCGTTCATGTTGGTGCGGCGAAAGAAGTAGGTCTGCACATCCATCTGCTGGATGTTGAACTCGCCCGCCTGGATCTTCTTGTGCACGTACTGGTGGCTGGGGTTGAAGCGGCGCGTGTGGCCGCACATGGCTACCAGGCCCGTCTCCTTCTGCAACGCCACAACGTCCTGCGCACCCTTGAGGCTGTCGGCCAGCGGGATCTCGACCTGCACGTGCTTGCCAGCCTTCATGCAGGCGATGCTCTGCTCGGCATGCATCTGCGTGGGCGTGCACAGGATCACGGCGTCCACCTCGGGCAGGGCCAGGCTGTCGGCCAGGTCGGTGGTGACGTGGCCGATGCCGTACTTGGCGGCGACTTCCTTCGTCTTGTCCAGGTCGCGGCTGATCAGCGAGACGACTTCCACGCCGTCGATGTTCTGGATGCCGTCCAGGTGCTTGATGCCGAAGGCACCGGCGCCCGCCAGGGCGACCTTGATGGTCTTGTTGTTTGCAGTCATGTCAGGAGTTCTCCAGGATCAGGTGGCCCACGGCCGTGTTGGACGCAGGCACATGGTAGAAGCGGTGCGCGAGCTTGGGTGGCTTGCCGCCGGCCACGTCGGCCATGGCGCCGCGCGCGATGAGCCACATCACGAGCTCGATGCCCTCGCTGCCGGCCTCGCGCACGTAGTCGATGTGCGGGATGCTGGCGGCGGCCTCGGGGTCGCTGATGAGCTTGTCGAGGAAGGCGTTGTCGAAGTCCTTGTTGATCAGGCCGGCGCGCGGGCCCTGCAGCTGGTGGCTCATGCCGCCCGTGCCCCAGATGTGCACGTTCAGGTCTTCGTCGTAGCTCTCGACGGCCTTGCGGATCGCCTGGCCCAGGTTGTAGCAGCGCCGGCCGCTGGGCACGGGGTACTGCACCACGTTCACCGCGAACGGGATCACCGGGCAGGGCCAGGCGCCGGCCACCGGGTCGGGCTGGCCGCACATCAGCGACAGCGGCACCGTGAGGCCGTGGTCCACGTCCATGCGGTTGACGATGGTCAAATCGAAGTCCTGCTGGATCACCGACTGCGCAATGTGCGAGGCCAGGTCGGGGTGGCCGATGACCTTGGGCACCGGGCGCGGGCCCCAGCCTTCGTCGGCCGGCAGGTACTCGGCCGCCGTGCCGATGGCGAAGGTGGGAATCATCTCCAGGCTGAAGGCCGTGGCGTGGTCGTTGTAGACCAGAAAGACGACGTCGGGTTGGTTGTCCTTCATCCACTGCTTGGAGAAGTCGTAGCCGGCGAACAGCGGCTTCCAGTAGTCCTCTTGCGTCTTGCCCAGGTCGAGCGCGGCGCCAATGGCGGGCACATGCGAGGTGAAGACGGAGGCGGTGATACGCGCCATATTCAGGTTCCTTTCTTTCCCGCAGCACCCTGCGGCTGGCGGTGCGCCTGGGCATCGCCGTCTTCGCCGACCACGCGGTTGCCCTGGGCCGAGCGGCCGCCGCCGATCATCATGTTGCGGTATTCCTCTTCCGTCATGCCGGTCATGGAACCCGCCATCTGCTGGAAGCTCTTGCCATCGGTAGCGCCGATCTTGGCCAGGAAGTAGATGTTGCCGCCCAGGCGGATGCACCAGTTGAGGTCGCGCGCCAGCACGGCCTGCTTCTGCTCCTCGGACATCGCCCACCCGTCGAGGTAGGCGCGCTCGTCGGCCTTGAAGCGGGCGCGGTTGTCGGCCTTCATGAGGCTCATGCAGAACTGGTTGAGCCAGTAGCCCTTGCGGCTTTGCTCGGCGTCGAAGATGGTCGTGCCGGGCACGTCCAGGTAGGGTTTGTCGAGGGACATGGCGTCAGCCTTTTGCTTCTTCCGGCCAGTACAGCCGCATGGGATTGTCCACCAGCAGCTTGCGCTGCAGCTCGGGCGTCGCCGCAATGTGCGGGATGAAGTCGACCAGCAGGCCGTCGTCGGGCATGTGGTCCTTGAGGTTGGGGTGCGGCCAGTCGGTGCCCCAGAGCACGCGCTCGGGGAATTCCTCGACCACGCGGCGTGCGAACGGCACCACGTCGCGGTAGGCCGCCTGCTCGCCATCGAGGGCCTTGGGGCCGGTCACGCTCAGGCGCTCGGGGCAGCTGACCTTGCTCCACACGTTGGGGTGCTGGCGCATGAACTTCAGGAACAGCTCGAACTCGGGCCCGTCCACGGGCTTGGACACGTCAGGACGGCCCATGTGGTCCACCACGATGGTGGTCGGCAAGGCCGTGAAGAAATCCCACAGCTCGGGCAGGTCCACCGCCTCGAAGTAGATCACCACGTGCCAGCCCAGCTTGTGGATGCGCGCGGCGATCTCCATCAGCTCGTCCTTGGGCGTGAAATCCACCAGGCGCTTGACGAAGTTGAAGCGCACGCCGCGCACGCCGGCGTCGTGCATGGCCTGCAGCTCCTCGTCGCTCACCGAGCGGCGCACGGTGGCCACGCCACGCGCCTTGCCGCCCGAGTGCACCAGCGCATCGACCATGGCGCGGTTGTCCGCACCATGGCAGGTGGCCTGCACCACCACGTTGCGCGCGAAACCCAGGTGGTCGCGCAGCGCATACAGCTGCTGCTTGCTCGCATCGCAGGGCGTGTACTTGCGCTCCGGCGCGTAGGGAAATTCGGCGCCAGGGCCGAACACATGGCAATGGGCGTCGACAGCGCCCGCAGGCACCTGGAAGCGCGGCTTGCTCGGGCCGGCGTACCAGTCGAGCCAGCCAGGGGTCTTGGTGAATTCACTCATGCGGTGTACTCCTTGGTGCTCAGTCCAGCGAGACGTTGGCCTTCTTGATCACGTCGCCAAAGCGCTGGCTCTCGTCCTTGACGAACTGCGAGAACTGCGCACGCGTGGTGGGGAACTGCTCGTAGCCGAAGGTCTTGAACTTCTCGGCCACGTCGGCGCCCGTCAGCGCCTGCTCGATGTCGCGCTTGATCTTGTCGGCGACGGCAGCGGGCAGGCCAGGCGGCACGGCAATGGCGTTCCAGCCCGTGACGGCGAAGTCTTTGGGGCCACCGGCTTCGGCGACGGTAGGCACGTCGGGGAACTCGGCCGAGCGCTTGGGGCCTGCAAACGCCAGCAGGCGCAGCTTGCCGGCCCGGTACAGCGGGCCCGCCGTGGCGGCGCTGCCCAGTGCGAAATCGATCTCGCCCGTGGCCACCGAGGTGTACAGCTGCGTGGTCTCCTTGAAGATCACGTGCTCCATCTGCGTGCCGGTGGCGCTCTCGAACAGCTCCGATCCCAGGTGCACGGGGTTGCCCACGGACCAGGAGCCGTAGTTGAGCTTGCCCGGGTGGGCCTTGGCATCGGCCACGATGTCGGCCACGGTCTTGTACTTGCTGCCCGTGCCCACGGTGAAGAAGAAGTGGGTCTTGAACAGTGGCAGCAGGGTGTCGAAATCCTTGGCGACGTCGTAGGGCAGCTTCTTGAACAGGCTGGGGTAGGCGGCCAGGTGCACGTTGTCGAGCACCAGCAGGTCATGCCCGTCCTTGGCGCCACGCTTGAACGCATCGATGGCGATGAAGCCGTTGCCGCCGGGGCGGTTCTCGACCACCACGGGCTGGTTCCAGGCACGGCCGAGCTTTTCGGCCACGATGCGGGCTACGCCGTCCGGGCCGCCGCCCACCGGGAAGGGCGTGATGATGCGCACCGCCTTGGTGGGAAACTGCTGGGCGGCCGCGAACTGCGGCGCCATGCCGGCGGCGGCCAGGCCCAGTGCCAGGGCGGCGCGGCGGGAGAGGGAGGAAGAAAGAAGGCGCATGGTAGGTATCGTCAATATCAAAATAGGTGCCGCGCCGTGCGCAGCGGTGCGACATCCGCCGCGCGGCAGACGTCACTGGAGCGGTTATCGCGTGGTGGCGCTCAGTCGATGTACCTGAGCCCGGCTTTCTCGAGCCCGGGACGCATGTTGTACATGTCCAGGCCGAGCACGCCCGAGGCGAGCTTGGCGCGCTTTTCGCCCTCGAAGCTCTCGCGCTTTTGCGCGGCTTCGAGCGTTTCGACGGCGCGTGCGGCAGGCACGCAGACCACGCCATCGTCGTCGGCCACGATCACGTCGCCCGGCGTGACCCACATGCCGGCGCAGACCACGGGGATGTTCACCGAGCCCAGCGTGGCCTTGATGGTGCCCTTGCTCGAAATGGCGCGGCTCCACACCGGGAAGTTCATCTCCTGCAGCGTCTTCACATCGCGCACGCCAGCGTCGATGATGAGCGCGCGCGCGCCGCGCGACTGGAACGAGGTGGCCAGCAGGTCGCCGAAATAGCCGTCGGTGCATTCGGAGGTGACGGCCGCCACCACCACGTCGCCGGGCTGGATCTGCTCGGCCGCCACGTGCATCATCCAGTTGTCGCCGGGCTGCAGCAGCACCGTGACCGCCGTACCCGAGACCTGTTGGCCGGCATAGATGGGCCGCATGTAGGGCTTGAGCAGGCCCACGCGGCCCATGGCCTCGTGCACGGTGGCCGAGCCCAGCGCGGCCAGGCCGTCGGCGGCGCTGCGGTCGGCGCGGGTGATGTTGCGGTAGACAACGCCTAGTTCATACATGTCAGAGCCCCTTTGCCTTCAGGCGTGAATCGAGTCGGGAGAACACGCGGCGCACGTTGCCTTCGTAGATCTGGTGCTTGTCTTCGCCGCTCAGGATCTTGCTGGCCTCGATATAGCGCTTGGTGTCGTCGTAGTAGTTTCCGGTGGTGGGGTCGATGCCGCGCACCGCGCCGATCATTTCCGAGGCGAAGAGCACGTTCTTCACCGGGATCACGGTGTTCAGCAGGTCGATGCCGGGCTGGTGGTACACGCAGGTGTCGAAGAAGATGTTGTTGAGCAGGTGGTCTTCGAGCAGCGGCTTCTTCATCTCCTGCGCCAGGCCACGGAAGCGCCCCCAGTGGTAGGGCACGGCACCGCCGCCGTGTGGAATCAGGAACTTGAGCGTGGGGAAGTCCTTGAACAGGTCGCCCTGGATGCACTGCATGAAGGCCGTGGTGTCGGCGTTCAGGTAGTGCGCGCCCGTGGTGTGAAAGCAGGCGTTGCAGCTGGTGCTCACGTGGATCATGGCGGGCAGGTCGTACTCCACCATCTTTTCGTAGATGGGGTACCAGTGGCGGTCGGTCAGCGGCGGACTGGTCCAGTGGCCACCCGAAGGATCGGGGTTCAGGTTGATGCCCACGGCGCCGTATTCCTTGACGCACTTTTCCAGCTCGGGAATGCAGGTGGCGGGGTCCACGCCGGGGCTTTGCGGCAGCATGGCCACGGGCACGAAGTGCTCGGGGAACAGGGTGGAGACACGGTGGCACAGCTCGTTGCAGATGGCCGCCCAGGTGCTGGAGACGTTGAAGTCGCCGATGTGGTGGGCCATGAAGCTCGCGCGCGGCGAGAACAGCGTGATGTCGCTGCCGCGCTCCTTCATCAGGCGCAGCTGGTTGCTCTCGATGGACTCGCGCAGCTCGTCGTCGCTGATCGACAGGTCCGCCACCTTGGGCATGGCGGCCGGGTCCTGGATGCCGGCGATCTGCTGGTTGCGCCAGTTTTCCAGCGCCTTGGGTGCCGTGGTGTAGTGGCCATGGCAGTCGATGATGAGGCTCATTGCTTTGTGCTCCTAGGATCTTGTAGGTGGTGTCAGGCGGGTTCCATGCCCTGGCGTTGCTTGGCCTGCGCCGCTGCGGGCGATGCCAGAAAGTCGAGCAGCGCCTTGGCCGCTGCGGGCTGCTGGCTGGCGACGCCCACGCCCGACGAGAAAATGGTGGTGATCTGGATCGCGGGCGGCAGCGGGCCCACGACGGTGATGCCCTCCACGTTCAGCAACTCGCTCAGCTGCTGGAAACCCAGCTCCACATCGCCGCGTGCCACGAGCGAGCCCACGGGCACGCCGGGAGGGGCCTGCACCATGCGGCCCGCCACCTCGTCGGCAATGCCCCAGCGCGCGAACAGCCTGGCCAGCGCCACGCCGCTCGGGCCGGTGGAGTAGCTGATGCTGCGCGCGGCCAGCACGGCGCTGCGCACCGCGTCTTCGGAGGCGATGTCGGGCAGCGGAGCCCCGGCGCGCACGGCCACGGCCACGCCGGAGCGCACCCAGTCGGTCTTGCTCGCGGCATCGATGGCACCGGCGGCGATGAGCTTGTCGATGGCGTCGGAGGCCAGCACCACCACGTCGAAGGCCTCGCCAGCCTGCACGCGCCTGGCGGCGTCCACCCCGCCCACGGCTTCGATGACCGCGCGCTGGCCGGTCTGCTGCTCGTAGGCCACCAGCAACTCGGCCAGCACCTGGCGCGTGGCCATGGACGAAATTCCACGAAGGGTGGGGGCACTCATGGGAGGATGGCAGGCGCTGTATACATGCCGCGATTGTGGGCAGTGCAGGCCCCGATACAAAGCCGGCAGGGACACTACCAGATATATCATTCTTCTATTGTCGAATTGGAGCTATTGCAAATAGCAGAGAGCACACCCCCATGGACCTAAAGCAGATCGAGTACTTTGTGCGCGTGGCCGAACTGGGCAGTTTCACCCGCGCCTCGGTGGTGCTGGACATCGCCCAGCCGGCCCTGAGCCGCCAGGTGCGCCTGCTGGAGGTGGAGCTGCGCCAGAACCTGCTGGTGCGCAATGGCCGCGGGGCCATACCGACCGAGGCCGGCAAGCTGCTGCTGGAGCACGGGCGCGGCATCCTGCACCAGGTGGAGCGCGCGCGCGAAGAACTCGGTCGCGTGCGCGGGGCGCTGGCCGGGCGCGTGGCCATCGGCCTGCCGCCGACCATGGCCAAGGTGCTCACGGTACCGCTCACGCGCGCCTTCCGCGTGCAGATGCCCGATGCCGCCCTGGCCATCAGCGAAGGCCTGACGGTAGCCATGCGCGAATCGCTGACCACCGGGCTGCTGGACATCGCCCTGCTCTACAACACGCCCGCCTCGCCAGGCATCGAGATCACGCCGCTGCTGGAGGAAGACCTGTTCCTCGTGCAGCGCCGCTCCGTGGTCCAGAGCGACGCCGACATCGATGCCCAGGCACGGCAGCCCGTGGCACTGGAGGAACTCACGCGCTTTGCGCTGGTGATCCCCACCCGGCCCAACTCCATCCGCATGCTCGTGGAGTCGGAGCTGGCGGCCCTGGGCCTGCGCCCGCAGATCAGCCTGGAGATCGACGGCGTCGCCGCCATCCTGGACCTGGTGGCCGATGGCGCGGGCAGCGCCGTGCTGCCCATGAATGCGGTCACCACCTCCGGCAAGCCCGAGGTGTTCGGCACCCGGCCCATCGGCCAGGCGGGCGAGCCCCGGCTGCGCAGCAAGCTGTCGATGGCCGTGAGTTCGCAGCGCCCGGCCACGCTGACCCAGCAGGCCATGGCAGAGCTGATCCGCAGCACGCTGCAGGCGATCTACAAGGCGCCCTGATCCCTCTTCGGTGCAGCATCCAGGTGCGCCAGCAGCCGGTCGGCATAGTCCTGCCACGGTGCATCCTTGGGCAGGCCCGCGAACACGCCCTCGCGCGCCATGGCCGCCACCGCCGCCTGCTTGTGCGCAATGGCACTGGCCATCAGCGGCTCCACGCCGGCCTCGCGCACGGTGCGGGCAGCCTCGTGCATCTCTTCGGACCGGCGCTGGCCGTGCTGCACCACGCGGCTGAAGAAATAGCTGCCTTGCTTTTCCCAGTCGATGGAGGGAAAGGTCTCGGCCAGCGTGGGCAGCACATGCGCCTCCACACCGTACTGGCGGGCCGTGGCATAGCTTTCGATCACCAGGGCTTCGAGCCCCTTGATCATCACGCTGCGGCACATCTTGATGGCGCTGGCCACGCCCAGCTGTTCGCTGACCGGCGTGGCGTCCATGCCCCAGACCTGCAGCACGGCGGCCAGCGCAGCGGCCTTGCCACCACCGAGCAGCATGGGCACGCGGATGCCATAAGGCGGCACCGAGGTCATGACGCCCGCCTCCACATAGTGCGCGCCGCGCGCCTCGACCAGCGCGGCTGCCTGCTGCTTGGTGCCGGGCGAGGCGGAGTTGAGGTCCAGGAACAGCGTGCCGGGCCGGATGCTGGCGGCCACTTCCTGCGCCACCTCCAGCGTGCGCGATGCGGTGACGGCGGAAATCACCAGGTCGCTCGCCGCGCACAGTGCAGCCGCCGAGTCGTGGACGACAACGCCGTGCTGCGCGGCATGCGCGAGCTCGACCTCACGCGTGGCAGCCTGGGCGAACTTCAGGTCCCATGCGCCGACACCGGTGACGCCGGGCTGCGGCTGCAGCCCCAGCGCAAAGGTCTTGCCGACTTCGCCATAGCCGATCAGGCCGATGTGCTGGATGGTCATGGTCGGTTCCTGTCCGTGGCCTCACCGGGCCACTCCCAGCAGCCGGTCGAGCAGTTCGGGCTGCGCGCGCAGATCCGCCGCAGTGCCGGTGTGCACCACCGTACCCCGGTCAAGCACGGCGGCGTGGTCCGAGATCGCCAGGATCGCCTGCGGGTGCTGCTCCACGATGATGGCCGAGAGCCCCTCCTCGCGCGTGATGCGGCGGATGGCGCGCAGCAGCTCCTCGACAATGATGGGCGCCAGGCCCTCCAGCGGCTCGTCGAGCAACAGCAGGCGCGGGTTGAGCACCAGCGCGCGGCCCACGGCCAGCATCTGCTGCTCGCCGCCGGACAGCTGCGTGCCCAGGTTGGTCTTGCGTTCGGCCAGGCGCGGGAACATGGCATACACCTTGTCGGGGGTCCACGGCGCTGCCGTGGCGCCCTTGCGGCCGGGCCGTGCCACGGCGGTCAGGTTCTCGTGCACGGTGAGCGACTTGAAGATGTTGCGCTCCTGCGGCACCCAGCCGATGCCGGCGGCCGCGCGTTCGTGCGACGGCAGGCGGTGCAAGGCCACCGGGCCGAGCGCCACCGTGCCCGCATGCTGGCGCGTGGCGCCTGCCAGGGTGTTGATCAGCGTGGTCTTGCCGGTGCCATTGCGGCCCAGCAGGGCCAGGGTCTCGCCCTCGGCCAGCGACAGGGAAACACCCTGCAAAACGACAGCTTCGCCGTAGCCTGCGCTCAGGCCCTCGATGCGCAACAGCTGCTCAGACATGCAAGTCTCCCGCCCCCACGCTCCCCGCTGCGCGTGGTTCGCTGCCCCCCATGGGGGCCCTCGCGCCTTGGGGCGGCCCGGCGTCGCTCGATTGCTCCCCATGCCCCAGGTACACGGCCTTGACCTGCGGGTCGTTGGCGATGGTGTCGGGGTCGCCCTCGGTGAGCACGGTGCCGTTGACGAGCACCGTCATGCGCTTGGCAAAGCTGAAAACCAGGTCCATATCGTGTTCGATCAACAGCACCGAGACGTCGGCGGGCAGCGCCGCCACGGTCTGCAGCAGTTCTTCGCGCTCGCCTGCGGGCACACCGGCCACGGGCTCGTCGAGCAGCAGCACGCGCGGTTCGCAGGCCAGGGCAATGGCGATCTCCAGCAGGCGGCGCTTGCCGTAGGCCAGCACCTTCGTCGGCTCGGCCATCACTGCCGTCAGGTGGAATTGCTCCAGCAACTGCTCGCAACGCTCGTTCACCGCGCGCTGCGCACCCAGTGGCTGCCACCACTTGCCGCCAAGGCCGCACTGCTGCGAAACCGTGAGCGCCAGCGTCTCCATCGGCGTGAGCGAGTCGAACAACTGGTTGATCTGAAAGGTGCGCACCATGCCGCGCTGCACGCGCTGGTGCGGTGCCAGGCGCGTGATGTCCTGGCCTTCGAGCACGATGGAGCCCTCGGTAGGCTCCAGCACACCGGTGAGCAGGTTGATGAGCGTGGTCTTGCCGGCACCGTTGGGGCCGATCAGCGCATGGCGCGCGCCCTGGCGCAGGTTCAGCGTGACATTGTTGGTCGCGGTGATGCCGCCGAAGCGCTTGACCAGGCCCTGCGCGGCCAGCACCACCGGTGCGTCGTTGACGGTGGTGGTGTTCATGCCTTGCGCCCTCCGAACCAGGTCCAGGGGCGGATCAGGCGCTCGCGCCCCACCAGCACCAGCACCACCAGGAACAGGCCGATCCAGAAGGTCCAGTACTGCGGCGTCACGGCCGAGATCATGTCCTGCAGCAGCTTGAAGCCGATGGCGCCGACCACGCCGCCATAGAGCCAGCCCACGCCGCCGATCACCAGGATCAGCATCACATCCGCCGAGCGGTGGAACTCGAACAGGTCCAGCGAGGCAAAACCCGTGGTCTGCGTGAGCAGTGCGCCCGCCGCCCCCGCCAGCGCGGCCGCCAGCGTGTAGACCTGCGCCAGCTTGGTGGTCACCGGGATGCCGATGGCCATGGCGCGCAGCCGGTTGTCGCGGATGGCCTTGAGCGTGGCGCCGAAGGGCGACTGCACGACACGCCGCGCCAGCAGGAACAGCACCAGCAGCACGCTCATCGAGTACCAGGCCGCCGTGCGCCCGAACAGGTCGAACTCGAACCTGCCGAGCACCGGACCCATCACAACGCCTTGCAGCCCGTCGGCACCGCCGGTCAGCCAGTCGAGCTTGTTGGCCAGCTCCAGCATGATCAGGCCCACGCCCAGCGTGACCATGAGGCGCGTGAGGTCGGTGCCGCGCATGACGGTGAACGAGGCCACCGCGCCCAGCACCGTGGCGGCAGCGATGCCCACCGCCAGACCGACCAGCGGGTCGGGCATCACGTGCTTGGCGAACAGGGCCGCCGCATAGCCGCCCATGCCGAAGAAGGCGGCGTGGCCGAGCGAGACGATACCGGAATAGCCCAGGATCAGGTCCAGCGAAATCGCGAACAGCGCCACGATGGCGATCTCGTTGATGATCAGTGCATGGCTGGGCAGGGCTGCAGGCGCGGCAAAGGCCAGCAGCCACAGCACGGGCTCCCAGGGCCGCATGCGGCGGCTGTGCAGCAGCACATTGCGGGTGGCGTCCATGCTATTTGCCCCCCTTGCGCACGAACAGGCCCTGGGGCCGCCAAATCAGGATCAGGATCATGAGGCTGTAGACGATGAAGGCGCCAAGCTTGGGGATGTAGTACTTGCCTGCCACGTCGGCAATGCCGAGCAGCAGCGCGGCCAGCAGCGGCCCGGTGATGGACGAGGTGCCGCCCACCGCCACCACGATCAGGAAATAGATCATGAACTTGAGCGGAAAGCTCGGGTCGAGCCCGAGCACCTCGGCCCCGAGCGCACCGCCCAGACCGGCCAGGCCCGAACCGAAGGCAAAGGTGGACAGGAACACGATGTTCACGTTGATGCCCATGCCGGCGGCCACGCGCTGGTCGTCCACCGAGGCGCGCAGCCGGCTGCCAAAGCGCGTGCGCGTGAGCACGTACTGCAGGCCCACGGTCAGGGCCGCGCACACCGCGATGATGAACAGCCGGTAGTGCCCCATGCCCAGCATGAAGGCGCCGCTGCCGATCTCGGTGCGGCCCTTGAGCCAGGCCGGCAGCTGGATGATCTGGCCCGTGGAGCCCACGAAATAGTCCACCGTGGCCACGGCCATGAACACCAGGCCGATGGAGAACAGCACCTGGTCCAGGTGGGCCTTGTGGTAGAGCGGGCGGTACAGCGTGCGTTCGAGCACCGCCCCCAGCAGCGCCGTGCCCACGAAAGCCAGCGGCAGGCACCACAGAAAGGGCACGTCCAGGCGTTGCATCAGCAGCACCGTGATGTAGCCGCCCGCCATGGCGAAGGCCCCGTGCGCCAGGTTGATGAAGTTCATCAGCCCCATGGTCACGGCCAGCCCCACCGCCAGGATGAACAGCAGCATGCCGTAGGCAACGCCGTCGAAAAGAATGGTCAGCATGCAATCACACTTCAGTCAGGAAACGGCCATGGGCAGACTCACCCCGCTCGCCAAATCGCCCGTGGTTTACGAAACTGGCACGCCGCAAGCCAGCGCCACCGTGGAACTGGCTTCGCCAGACCAGGGGTGGCGTCCCCCTGCAAGGGGATGGCGCGAAGCGACTCAGGGGGTTACCTATTTCGTCTTGCCCGGGTCTTTCACGTCCTTGATCACGTCGAACTCCACGTTGTAGAGCTGGCCGTTGACGCGCTCGACCTTCCGCAGGTACACGTTCTGCACGATGTCGCGGGTCTGCGCGTCGATGAACACCGGGCCGCGTGGGCTCTCGAAGACCTGGCCCTTCATCGCGGCCAGCAGGGCGTCGCCGCCGCCTGCGCCCTTGGTGGTCTTGAGCGCTTCGTAGATCACGCGCATGCCGTCGTAGCCGCCCACGGCCATGAAGTTGGGGCGCAAGCCCTTGTTGGCCTTCTCGAAGGCCTCGACGAACTTCTTGTTCAGCGGCGAGGGGTGTGCGGCCGAGTAGTGGTGCGAGGTGACCACGCCCAGGGCGCCGTCGCCCATGTCGTTGAGCTGGTCGTCATCGGTCACATCGCCGGTGGCGATGAGCTTGATGCCGGCCTTGTCCATGCCGCGCTCCAGGAACTGCTTCATCACCGCAGCGCCCGCGCCCGAGGGCACGAAGACGAACAGCGCATCGGGCTTGGCATCGCGCACCTTCTGCAGGAAAGGGGCGAAGTCGGGGTTGCGCAGCGGCACGCGCAAAGCCTCGGTCACCTGGCCGCCGTTGAAAGTCAGGCGCTGGTTGAAGAATTTCTCGGCATCGATGCCCGGGCCGTAGTCGCTGACCAGGGTCACGACCTTCTTGATGCCGTTCTTGGGCGCCCAGTCGGCCAGGGCCACGGACACCTGGGGCAAGGTGAAGCTGGTGCGCACCACATAGGGCGATGCTTCGGTGATGCTCGACGTGGCCGCAGCCATCACCACCAGCGGGGTCTTGGCCTGCGTGGCCAGCGGCGCCGTGGCCATGGCCGAAGGCGTGATGCCCATGCCGGCAAGCACGTTGACCTTGTCGTTCACCACCAGCTCCTGGGCCAGGCGGCGCGTCACGTCGGGCAGGCTGGTGTCGTCCTTGACGATGAGCTGCACCTTCTTGCCGCCGACCGTATCGCCGTTTTGCGCCATGAACAGGCGCGCCGCAGCCTCGATCTGGCGGCCCGTGGTCGCCTGCTGGCCCGTCATGGGCAGGACCAGGCCGATCTTGAAGACGTTGTCCTGGGCCGCAGCCGGCAGGGCCGTGAGGCCGCCGGCCAGGGTCAGGGCGGCAGCGGCCGAGGCGCGCAGAAGGTGGCGTTTGTGCATGGTGCTTTGTCTCCTGTGGAATGTCGTTGTATACAGCGTGTGCTGGCCGGAGTCTGGTACCGCGCAGGACAACGCACAAGCGGGATTTCGGACTTTTAGATATCGCCGATTGTGATAACTTGCAACAGTTATAGGTCAGGCGCCTTCCCTGATGAGCTGCACCCCGGGCAAACCCTGACCCTGTGATGCCTGCACGGCTGCGAGCAGGTTGCGCCGCGTGATGCGCGAGTGCTCGCGCATGATGGCCTCGGCCCGCGCGCCCTCGCGCCGCTCGATGGCGTCCAGCACCTGGCGGTGCTGGTCCTGCGCCACCACCAGCATGTCGCGCGCGGCGGGCGAATGCGCCTGCACCACCACGAAGGCCGAGGGCGAGGCGAACGGCAGGCCCTTGACCCGGTCGAGCTCGCGCACGATGACTTCGCTGCCCACCATGCGGCTGAGCAGGTGGTGAAAGCGCGCATTGAGCGCCACATAGGCCGAAAAGCCCTCATCGTCGAGCGAGCGCGGCGCCAGCACGGCGTCGATCTCGTCCAGGCACTGCACGCTTTCGGCCATCACGCCCGCGTCCACGCCGCGCTCGGCCGCCAGCCGCGCGGCCAGCCCTTCCATGGTGCCGCGCAGCTCGATGGCATCAGCCACGTCGGTCTCCGAAAAGGTGCGCACCGCATAGCCGCCGCCCGGCAGGCGGTGCAGCAAGCCCTCCTGCTCCAGCCGCATCAGCGCAGCCCGGATGGGTGTGCGCGAGACCCCGAGCATCTCCACCAGTGGCAGCTCGGCAATGCGCGCGCCACCGGCCAGCTCGCCGGCCAGGATCATCTCGCGCAGCCGCAACTGGGCCTTGACCGACTGCGAGGCGCCGGCTTCGGCCGCATCGCCAAGGGCGGCCAGGGCCAGGGGTTCGGGATGGTTCATGGTCGGTGCAGGGGCAGGAGTTCGGGCGCAAAGCCGAATGTATACATAAATCCGGCAAACCTCCATCCCGAATCCGCCTCACTCCATACAAAACAACAACTTACGGGATATGCCAATGAGCGATAACTGATTTATGGCTTTTTTATGTATACAGAAATCCGGCTTTTTCGCACAATCCACCCACGAATACAGCGATCCGCAGGCTGCCTGTATACCAAGCCTGCGGCGCGAGACATCCTTCCCCCACGGAGAGAGACAAGCACCATGTTTCCCAAGAACGCCTGGTACGTCGCCTGCACCCCCGACGAGATTGCCGACAAGCCCCTGGGCCGCACCATCTGCGGCGAGAAGATGGTCTTCTACCGCCCGGCACCCGACCAGGTCGCGGCGCTCGACGACTTCTGCCCGCACCGCGGCGCGCCGCTGTCGCTGGGCAAGGTCTGCGATGGCCAATTGATGTGCGGCTACCACGGCCTGCGCGTGGGCTGCGATGGCAAGGCCGTTTCGATGCCGGGCCAGCGGGTGCAGGGCTTTCCGCGCACGCGCAGCTTTCCGGTGGTGGAGCGCTACGGCTTCATCTGGGTCTGGCCCGGCGATGCCGCGCAGGCCGACCCGGCGAAGATCCACCACCTCGCATGGGCCGAGAGCCCAGAGTGGGCCTACGGCGGCGGGCTGTACCACATCGCCTGCGACTACCGGCTGATGGTCGACAACCTGATGGACCTGACGCACGAGACCTATGTGCATTCCAACAGCATCGGCCAGAAAGAGATCGACGAGGTGCCGTGCAAGACCCGGGTCGAGGGCGACGAGGTCATCACCAGCCGCTTCATGGAAGGCATCCAGGCGCCCCCGTTCTGGCAGATGGCGCTGCGCATGAACGGCCTGCCCGACGACCAGCCCGTGGACCGCTGGCAGATCTGCCACTTCACGCCGCCGAGCCACGTGCTGATCGAGGTGGGCGTGGCGCTCGCCGGCCACGGTGGCTACGAGGCCCCTGCCGACAAGAAGGCATCGAGCATCGTCGTGGACTTCATCACGCCCGAGACCGAGACCTCGATCCACTACTTCTGGGGCATGGCGCGCCACTTCAAGCCCGACGACCCGGCCCTCACCGCGCAGATCCGCGAAGGCCAGGGCAAGATCTTCTCCGAGGACCGCGAGATGCTGGAACTGCAGCAGCTGAACCTGCTGCGCCACCCCGAGCGCAAACTGCTCATGCTCAACATCGACGCAGGCGGCGTGCAGTCGCGCAAGGTGATCGAGCGAACCCTGGCGGCGGAGCAGACCGCATGACGACCGCGCAGGAAACCCTGCAGGTGCGCGTGGTGCGCAAGCAGGCCGAGGCCGAAGGCATTGCCAGCTTCGAGCTGGCCCGCACCGACGGCGCGCCGCTGCCGGCCTTCAGCGCGGGATCGCACATCGACGTGCATGTGCCGGGGGGGATCACACGCCAGTACTCGCTGTGCAACAGCGCCAGCGAGCAGCACCGCTACCGCATCGCGGTGCTGCGCGACGCGGCTTCGCGCGGCG
Organism: Acidovorax sp.; assembly: GCF_034519795.1. GTDB lineage: Bacteria > Pseudomonadota > Gammaproteobacteria > Burkholderiales > Burkholderiaceae_C > Acidovorax. The sequence goes on along the minus strand of NZ_JAXHOB010000001.1, from coordinate 316,176 downwards.
GCTCGGTGGGCATGCACGATGCAGTGCACGAGGGTGATGTGCTCACCATCAGCACGCCACGCAACCATTTCGAACTGCACCCCGCCCAGCGTACGCTGCTGTTGGCCGGCGGCATCGGCGTGACGCCGCTTCTGTGCATGGCCGAACGCCTGGCCCACACCGGCGCCGACTTCACGCTGCACTACTGCACGCGTTCATTGGCACGCACGGCGTTCACCCAGGAGATTGCGGCATCGGCCATGGCGCCCCACGTGCAGGTGCACACCGACGAAGGCGGGCCCGAGCAGAAGCTCGACCTCATGGCCGTGCTGGCCGACATCGCGCCCGATGCGCGCCTGTACGTCTGCGGCCCCGCCGGGTTCATCGACCATGTGGTGAACACCGCCAGGAACCTGGGCTGGCCGGCCGAGCGCATCCACCTCGAATACTTCGGTGCGCCGGCACAGGACACCTCGGGCGACGGCGCGTTCGAGGTGCGCATTGCCAGCACCGGCAGCACCTACACCATACCGGCCGGTATCTCCATCGTCGATGCGCTGCGCCCCCAGGGCGTGGACATCATGACCTCGTGCGAGCAAGGCGTGTGCGGCACCTGCCTCACGCGTGTGCTCGAAGGCGAGGTGGACCACCGCGACATGTACCTGACCGACGAGGAAAAGGCGTCGAACGAGCAGTGCATGCCCTGCTGCTCACGTGCAAAAGGCAGGCTGCTGGTGCTCGATCTCTGAGAGGCTGCGGCCTATTCCGCCTCGGCCGTGCGGATGGTGTCGCGGCCATGGCGGTCCTTGGCGCGGCCCAGGTCCGTGTCGAGCGCGCGCGCCAGCTTGTCGGTGGCGCCGATGAAGGCGTTGGCCATCTTGTCGGCCTCGTCCGTCACGGTCACGGGCTGGCGACCGGTCACGCGCGCCTCGATGCGGCAGCGCTTGTCCTTGGCTCCGGACTTGCCGGCATCGACATCGGACAGGAACACCTCCAGCCGCGTCACATGGTCCTGAAAGCGCGCCAGCCGGCTCTTGGCTTCATCGGTCACCCATTGGGCCAGGGATTCGCTGCCGTTGATGTGGTCGTCGGTGTTGACTTGTACTTGCATGCTGGGCTCCTTGGGTGGTTGCGAGAGAAAGGCGGCGGTGCAGGACCGCAGCCATGGCCTCATGGTGGCTCCAAAGCCGCCACAGCGCGAATCGGCCGCGTAAGAACCTGTGAAACACAGGTTCTTACAACTTGTCCAGCGCAACGGCGGTGGGCCAGGGCACGCCTGCGGGCAGGGTCGCCGCTTCGGCCACGCGGGTCTGCAGGCGCAGGGCAGCCGGGTCGCCAGGGCAACGCTGCAGCAACTGGTCGAGGTGAGCCGCGGCCGTGACCGCATCGCCCCCGTGGAAGGCATCCAGGGCTGCGACAGACAACGCGCAGACCTCGCTGTCGGCGCACAGCGTGAAGACGCGCACCGGCTCGGCCCGGCCCTTGACGATGACCTCGTCGAGCACGCGCACCGGCAGGGTGGCCGGCAGTTGCCGCGCCGTGGCCTGCGACAGCAGGATGCCTGTGCCGAAGGCCTTGTTCGCACCCTCCAGGCGCGCCGCAAGGTTCACCGCATCACCGATCACCGTGTACGAAAAGCGCTGCTGCGAGCCCACGTTGCCCACCACCACCCGACCGGTGTGCAGGCCGATGCGCATCTGCAGCGGCGGCAGGCCGCGCGCGCGCAGGGCGGCCACCAGCGGCTCCATGGCCTGCTGCATCTCCAGCGCAGCACGCACCGCATGCTCGGCGTGCTGCGCATCGTCGAGCGGCGCGCCCCAGAAGGCCATCACGGCGTCGCCGATGAACTTGTCCACCGTGCCGCCGCTGGCGTGGATGATGGGCGTCATGGCGTCGAAGTAGCCCGAGAGCAGTTCCACCGTCTGCTCGGCGCTCAGCTGCTCCGACAGGGTGGTGAAGTTGGCCAGGTCGGTGAACATGACCGTCACCTCGCGCACCTCGCCGCCCAGGCGCATGAGTTCGGGCTCGGCCACCAGGCGTGCCACCACCGCAGGCGGCACGTACTGCGCAAACATGGCGCGGGTCTGAAGGGCCCTCTGGCGCACCGTGGCGTAGATGACCAGCGCCGTAGCGCTGCTCACCCCCAGGGCCGCGACGATGGGCATCAACGGCGGCCACCACAGCCGTGCGTAGGCGAACAACAGCCACGAGGCGAGCCCCATGGCGGCCACCAGGGCCACCATCAACACAAGCGCCCAGCCTGTGTGCAGACGCCGCCCCGCCAGGATCACCAGAGGGACCATCAACAGCACCAACAGCGCTGTCCAGTGCCCCGGTGCGCTGCGCAGGCCATCGCCCGCGAGCAGGTTGTCCACCTGCGTGGCCTGCAGTTCCACGCCGGGAAAAAGGCGGTCGCCTCCGACAGAACCGAAAGGCGAATTGAACAGGTCCGCGCGCGCATTTTCAAGCTCCGAAGCGCTCAGCGCAGACCGCCCGACCAGCACGATCTTGTCCTTGAAAAAGCCAGGCGGCAGCAGCCCGGGCTCCAGCGCCTGGTAGTACGAGCGCGTGTCGAAGGTGCCGCGCGGGCCCCGGTAGGCCAGCCACTCGGCGGGCTGCAGGCCGTTGGCTCCAGCGCCTGCCACCCGGCGCGCCAGCTGCATGGCCAGGCTGTCGGACTCGCCGAAGGCGCGGCGCACCACGAAGTCGTCGTCGGGCTGCACCAGCGCGCTGCCCGCCCGGCCGCCGGCGGCCAGCAAGCGCTGCAGCGGCGGCACATCGGTCCACAGCGTGGCATTGCCGCTGTCGATCTTCTCGCGCGCCGAGGCCAGCACCACCGGCGCGGCCGTGGCCACCGCACGTTCCAGCGCGGCATCCTCCTCTTCGCTGGTCGGGTCGGCGAACACCACGTCCATGCCGATCGCCGCGGCACCATCGGCATGCACGCGCTCGATCAGGCGTGCGTGCAGGCTGCGCGGAAAGGGCCAGTGCTGCTGCAGCTCCTGGAAGCTGGGCTCATCGATCGCGAGGATCACCACGGGATAGGTGCCCCGCTGGGGCGCTGAAAGCGCCGTGAGCACATCGAAGGTCTTGAACTCCAGTGCGTGCCAGGGCCGCGTGAACGTGGCAGCCCAGGCGAGCAGCAGCACCAGCGCGCTGGCGGCAAGCGCCAGGGCCGCTTCGCGCCATGCGCGCCTAAAAACGGTAGCGCGCATCGATCACGTACCGCACGGACTGGCGGTCGGAACGGTCTCCGAACAGGTTCAGCACCCCTGCGCCCACCACCCAGTGCTTGTCCTGCGTTTCCCAGTAACCCGCGATGTCCAGGTTCCAGCCCGCAGGACGGCGTGTGAGGTTCTGCTTGTCCTCGAAGCGCTCGGACCGGTAGACCGCCCGGGCGCTCAGGTACACGCGCTGCGCGCTGGCCCAGGTGGCGCCGACCACCGCCGTGTGGCGCGGGATGTAGGGGATGCGCAGGTCACGCACCAGGCTGTTGCTGGTGCTGTCCAGGTACTGGCTGCTGCTGCGCTGGAACAGGTACTTGGCGTAGCCCGACCATTGGCGGCTGAACATGCGGTTCACGCCGGCGCCCAGGGCCTGCAGGCTGCCCTCCTCGAATCCCGGGGTGCCTTCGAGCACGTCGGTGGTCGACAGATTGACCATCTGCGCGTTGCGCATCTCCTCCAGGAAGGGCATGCTGGGCGTGCGCAGGTCCACGCCCAGCACCCCGGGGTTGCGCACGCGCAGGTGGTCGGCGCGCAGGCTCACGAAAGTGCGCTCGTCGATCTCCATGCCCAGCTGTGCCACCGTGCGCCGATGGCGCCCACCGGCCTCCACCAGCCGGTCTTCGACCGGAATGCCGGCGGTCTCGACGCTGGTGAGGGTGGACGCACTCAGCGGGCGCAGCCAGTCCTGGTAGGCCATGCGCAGCGTGCTGCCCGCCGCCGGGCTGAACACCAGGCCCACGCGCGGGGTGGCCACCCGCTCCGTGTCCGCACGGCGCGCCTGACTCGATTCGCTGACGTCCCGCACCAGCAGGCCCACCGCATTGCCACCGCGCACCCGGTGGCGGATCTGCTGCAGGCCCAGTGCACCATCGAGCAGCAGGCCCGGCGTGAACTGCTGGCTGCCGGCCAGGGTCAGGCCGGTGTAGCGCCGGTCGATCTCGTTGACGCCGGCAAACACCATGATGTCGGGGGCCACGGCGCTGTCCCGCAGGATCAGGGGGCCGTAGCCGCTCACCACGCTGGACTGCTTTTCCGCCACATGCTCCAGCGTCACGCTCAGGCGCTGGCCGGGCTCCGGGTCCACCGTGTGGCGCAGCTGCAGATCGGTGAATGCCTTGTCGGGTGAGGCCTTGAGGCCCATGAGGGCGGCCAGCGGCTGGAACAGGAACAGGGTGGGGTAGTTCTCGGAGCGCGTGTGCTCCGTGCTGCGCCCCAGCTTGAGCCAGGTCTGCTGCACCGGGCTCCAGCGGTAGGACAGCCCCGCCATCCCCAGACGCACCCGGCTGCTTCCCGTGGTCTGCAGCACCTCGGACCCATCGCCCCAGAGGTCGAGCCGGTTGCGCCCCTGCAGCGACACGTCGAACTGGTTGGCATACACGAACAGGTTCAGGCGCTCGGTGGGCTGCATGCCCAGGCCCAGCGTCAGCACGTCGGCCCCCACGTCGGCGCCTCCCGTGGAGTCGTGAAACGCCGGTACGTTGAAGACCCCCACGTCGATCGGAAAGCGCTTGCTGCGGGCGTTCTGCGCCTTGAAGAACCAGGACACCGGCACCTGGCTGTTGTCCATGCCATTGAGCGTGAGCGAGGGCGCGCGCATGCGGTAGAACTCGCGGTCCAGCATCATGCCCATCGCCCCATGGCTGCCTGGCCGCTGCAGCAGTGACGAGTGCAGCTGGCTGGCGCCGAAGGCCATGGGGTCGGTCAGAAAGCCCTGGAACAGCGCCGAGTTCTTGTTGAATTCGCCGCGGTAACGGTCCGCCAGGAACAGATGGCTGCCGCCCCAGTAGGGCGAGAAGCTCTTTTGCGCCAGCTCCAGCGCCCAGTCCTCCATGCCGAAGAAGGCCAGCGAGGCGCCCAGGTTGGCGCTGCCCTTCTGGTCATTGGCCACCTGGTTGAGCGACTTGAGGTAGGGCATGCGCTGCAGGGCCGCGCGCGCGGAGTCGACGGCATCCCCCGGCTGGAACAGGTCCGTCTGGATCTGCGCCAGCAGCAGGTAGGGCAAGGGATCCTTGTCGTCGAGGCTGCTGGCCTGGCGCAGCGTGGCCAGCGCATCGGGCGTGCGCCCGAGCTGGTAGTAGGCCACCGCCGTCCAGACCTTGGCGCGCGCATAGCGCGGCTCCATCACGCCGGCGCGCAGGAAATCGTCGAGCGCGGCCTGCGGCCGGCCTTGCTTGAGGTGCATCAGCCCCTGGCCGGTGAGCGCGACATAGTCGGCAGGGTTGTCGTGCAGGGCGGTCTCGAACGCCAGCCCTGCTTCGGTGAACTGGTTGACGAAGGTCGCCAGCGTGCCCCGCTCACCCTGCGCCCCCGGCGCCTGCGCATCGAGCGCCAGCGCCTGGCCCAGTGCCCTGCGTGCCGGGCCGGTCTCCTCGCGCTCCACATGGGCGCTGCCCAGACCCTGCCAGGCCCGTGCATCGCCGGGCATGCGCGCCGTGGCCTCGGTGTAGGCCGCGATGGCCGCCGGCCCATCGCCCTGGCGACGGGCCAGCTCGGCGCGCACCAGCGCCAGGCCCCCGTCGCCCGTGCCGGCACCTGCCAGCGCGGCCTGCGCTTCGTCCACACGGTCGGTGAGCAATTGCACGCGTGCCAGTTGGGCCACCAGGGCCGGGTGCTCGGGCCAGTGCCGTGCCAGCGCCATGCGCAGGGTGTTCACGGCGGCGGGCCCGTCACCGTCGAGCAGCTGCAGGTCCGACTGCATGAGCCAGGCGGCCAGCACGGGCTGGCCCGCGCCGTCGACCTGCTGCGCAAGCTGGGCGCGGGCGGCCTGCAGGTCGCCCGCCTGCAGCGCCACGGCAGACTCCATCGCGGCGGCCCAGCCTGCGGGCACCTGGCTGCGCATCTGGGCCAATGCGGCGGCTGCAGCGACCGCATCGCGGGCAGCCAGCGCGCGCCGCACCGGGTCCAGCGCGGCAGGCATGCCACCATCGGTACTGCCCTGCGCCGCGAGCGAAGGCAGCGGGTCGGCGCGCAGCGCATTCACCCACTGGATGCGGTCGCGCGGCTGGCTCAGCACCATTTTCACCGGTGCCTGGCCGACCTCGGCGTAGGCGGCCTCGTTGGCCGCCACCGACACCTGCCCCTGTGCATTGCCGAACTCCACCGTGCCCGAGAGCACGGTGATCAGCGTGCGGCCATCGCCGGCGACCTCGATGTCCCAGTCCGTGCCGCGGATCGCGGCCGTGGCGGCCGGCGTTTCCAGCGTCAGGCGGCTGCCGTCGGCGCGGCGCGTCTGCGTCCAGGCCCGGCCGGCGCTCAGCATCAGCGTGGTCATGGGCTGCGCGGGCGTGGCCACGGCCTTGACCTGCAGCACCGTGTTCTGGTGCAGGCGCAGTTGGGTATCGTCGGCGAACAGCAGGGCCATGCGCGCGGCTTCGCGCGTGCGCACGAAGTCACCCGCGGCCAATGCCTGGGCCTGGCGCGCGGGCTTCCAGTCCTGCACGCTGGCTGCGCGCTGATCACCCGGTCCCTGCAGGCCCACGATCTCGGCCGCTGCGCCCGGGGGTACGGCGGCATGGCTGCAGGGCCAGGCCAGGGCCATAAGCGCGGCCAGCGCGGAAAGGTGCATCGTGGAATGGCGCATGGAGGTGCCTTGTTGTCTTGTCGGGCGGGGCGGGCGGCGCAAGTGCGGCCACGGACTCGCTGGCCGCAGCCGGCCACACCCGGTTACCGAAATTATCGGGAGCGGGCGCGGGCCGCAGCACACCGCGTACCGGCGGCAGACCGCCATTTCATGAAGAAAGCCACATTTCATAGCACCGTGTGGCGCAGCCACAGGCGTGCACGGCCCTTTCCTACAGACGGCGCCGGGAGCGGGTGCTACAACGTAAATACCTATTGCCTTGCATGCACAGCCTTCCGTGCGCATGCCTATGGAGCCCCCACCCATGTCCGCCTCTCCCCGCCTCAAGATCGGCCTGTCCGCCTGTTTTCAGCATGCCGACCCCGCCCGCTCCCTGTTCACCAACAAGACCCTGCAGTATGTCGAGCAATCCATCGCGCACTGGCTCATGTCGGCCGGGGCCATGGTGGTGATGGTGCCCTGCCCCACGGGCGAAACCGCGCGCGGCGACGTCACACTGGCCCACTATGCCGACTGGCTCGATGGCGTGGTGATGCACGGCGGTGCGGACGTCTGGCCGGGCAACTACGGCGAGGAGCCCCTGCGCGAGGAATGGGTCGGCGACCGCGTGCGCGACCTGTACGACCTGGCCGTGGTCAAGGCGTTCGCCGAAGTGCGCAAGCCCATCTTCGGCGTTTGCCGGGGCCTGCAGTTGATCAACGTGGCCTTCGGCGGCGCGCTGTACCAGGACATCGAGTTCCAGCACCCCGGCGCGCAGCAGCACCGCAACGCCACCACCTACGACCAGCATTTCCACGACATCCACATCGTGCCCGGCTCACGCCTTGCCCAGCTGTACCCCGACAGCCCGCGCGCACGGGTCAACAGCATCCACCACCAGGGCATCAAGCGGGTGGCACCGGACTTCGAGGTCGAGGCCCTGAGCGAACCGGATGGCGTGCCCGAAGCCATCCGCCTCAAACCTGCGCCCGGGCGCGGCTACATTGCTGCAACGCAATGGCACCCCGAATTCCACAAGGTGGGCTCGGACACGCTGGACGACACCGCCATCCTCGAGGATTTTCTCGCCGCCTGCGCCAAGGCCAAGGCGCAGGCCCCCATGGAGCACCGTGTTTCACCCCTGCGTGACCGTGCCACCCGGCTGCTGCAGCGGGCGTTGCGCAAGGACCGGCAGAAGGCCGGGGAGTGACGGCCGCGAGGCGGTGCCTTGCACGCGTGGCGCGGCAACACCGGCCCATCGCCACCAGGCGCTGAAAAGCAGCCGAAACCGCTGATTTCCTCCCCAGGGCGAGGCTTGCGCTGCGCCCGCCTCTTCTGCCACCGCCCAACATCCTGGATACTTGGTGCTTGTTAAGCCCCCATCCCGCGAGAAGCGAGCCTGCACCATGAGTATCTTCGACCGCCTTCTGGGCGGCATGCGCAAGACGACGGACCGTCCCGACGCACCCCCTGCACGTGCCGCAGAGCCCCTGGAGCGGCGCAAGCACCGGCGTGTCAATGCGCGAAAAGGCACCAGGGTGCTGATCATCGACGACTCGCCGACCGTGGTCGCCGTCCTGCGCAAGACGCTGGTGTCGGCGGGCTATGAAACCCGCGAGGCACTGGATGCCGAGCAGGGCCTGGCGCTGATCGCCGAGGAACCGCCCGAACTGATCTTTCTCGACATCATCCTCCCGGGCATGAACGGGTTCAATGCACTGCGCGCCATTCGCAGGACGCCTGCTTCGCAGCACATCCCGGTGATCATGATCAGCGGCAACGAGCACGCCACCGAACAGTTCTATGCCAATCGGATCGGCGCAGACGATTTCATGAAGAAGCCGTTCTCGCGCCATGAGATCTTCGCCCGCATCGAAGCCTTGCTCGACGCGCAGCTCATTCCCCGGCGCAGCGTTGGCGCGCCGGGCGGTGCTGCGGCGGACGTGCCGCCCGCCCCTTTCTGATACCTCTGCGGCCCCGGGCGACCCCGCTTTGCGCTGGCCGGCTGACCGCCCGCTACAGCCGACCCAATAACCCTGCGCTGGTCAAAACCCTCAGATCACTGTAAATTCATACAGTGATCTTGCAATCCAAACTGGCCATATTGGCCGACGCCGCCAAATACGACGCCTCCTGCGCGTCGAGCGGCGCCGCGCCGCGCGATTCGGTGGGCGGGCGCGGCATGGGTTCGACCGAGGGCATGGGCATCTGCCACAGCTATGCGCCCGACGGGCGCTGCATCTCGCTGCTCAAGATTTTGCTCACCAACTTCTGCCAGTACGACTGCCTGTACTGCGTGAACCGGGTCAGCAGCAATGTGCCGCGCGCCCGCTTCACCGTGCAGGAGGTGGTGGACCTCACACTCGATTTTTACCGGCGCAACTGCATCGAGGGGCTGTTTCTCTCCAGCGGCATCATCCAGAGCCCCGACTACACCATGGAGCAGGTGGTGGAAGTGGCGCGCGTGCTGCGCGAGGAGCATGATTTCCGTGGCTACATCCACCTCAAGACCATCCCCGATGCCTCGCCCGAACTCATGGAGCGCGCCGGCCGCCATGCCGACCGGCTGAGCATCAACGTGGAGCTGCCCACGCCCGAGGGCCTTGCCGCGCTCGCTCCGCAGAAGGACGGCGCAGCCATCGCACGCTCGATGGCGCGCATGGCGGTGCACATCGAGGACGCGCGGCAGGCGCGAAAGGAGCAGGCGGCCACCAAGGCGGTGTCCATGCCCGCCTCGGCGCGCGCCCGCCGGGCCCCGGCCCCGCACTTTGCGCCGGGCGGCCAGAGCACGCAGATGATCGTCGGCGCCGACGCCACCGATGACCGCACCATCCTGGCCACCAGCGCAGGCCTGTACGGCGTGCACCGGCTGCGGCGCGTGTACTACTCGGCCTTCAGTCCCATCCCCGATGCAGCGCGCGCGCTGCCGCTGATCGCGCCGCCCACCGTGCGCGAGCACCGGCTGTACCAGGCCGACTGGCTGATGCGTTTTTATGGCTTCGCGCATGGCGAGATCGTGCCCGCAGGCCAGGACGGCATGCTGGCGCTGGACATGGACCCCAAGCTCGCCTGGGCGATTGCGCACCGCGAGCGCTTCCCCGTGAACCTGAACACCGCGCCGCGCGAGCTGATGCTGCGCGTGCCCGGCTTCGGCGTGCAGACGGTGGACCGCTTGCTGGCCGCGCGCCGCGTGCGCCGGCTGCGCCACGCCGACCTGGCGCGGCTGCGCGTACCGCTCAAGAAGGTGCTGCCTTTCGTGGAGGCTGCGGACTACCGTCCGGGCCGTGCGCTGGATGCGGCCGACCTGGCGGCACGCATGGCCCCGCCCCCCGCACAGCGCGGGCTGTTCGACTGAAGGGCATACGCCATGGGCCAGCACACCATCACCCTCGCACACGCCACCGACTGGCCGGGCTTTCGCCGGGCGGCACGCATGCTGGTGCAGGCCGGCGTGCCGTCGCAGGAGGTGGAATGGTTCACCACGCAAGGCGCGGCGCAGGACCTGTTCGCCGCGCCCGCACCATCGGGCCTGCCCCTGGATGCGCTGCCACGCCAGGCAGGAGGCTCAGCGCCGCGGGTTCCCGAGGATTTTCTGCGCCTGTGCGAACGCCTGGTGCTGCACCGCAACCCGGCGCGCTTTGCCCTCATGTACCGGCTGCTGTGGCGCCTGGCGCACGAGCGCGCGCTGCGCCACGACCCGCTCGACGCCGACCGCATGCAGGCCCACCACATGGTGCGCGCCGTGGCGCGCGACATGCACAAGATGCACGCCTTCGTGCGCTTTCGCCCGGTGACCGACGGGGAGGGCCGCACCGTGCAGGTGGCCTGGTTCGAGCCCGACCACTTCATCACCGAGGCCAACGCCGGCTTCTTCGTACGGCGCTTCACGCAGATGCACTGGGCCATCCTCACGCCCGATGCCAGCGTGCGCTGGGACGGCAAGGCGCTGCACACCGGCCCCGGCGGCCAGCGCAGCGATGCGCCACCGCCCGACGCCGGCGAGGCCCTGTGGCTCACCTACTACCGCCACATCTTCAACCCCGCGCGCCTGAAGACCGACATGATGCGCAAGGAGATGCCGCAGCGCTACTGGCACAACCTGCCGGAGGCCGCGTTGATCACCGAACTGAGCCGGGGTGCCCACGAGCGCAACGCGCGCATGGTGGAGGCCGAGGCCACCACGCCGCGCAAGGCCATCGCGCCACTCATTCCATCGCACGCGCACGCATCGCGCTGAACTGCGGTGCGGGCTCGGCCGCCGTCCAGCGCCAGGGCAAGGCATTCGCGCGCCAGATGCCGCCCAGCACCTGCAGCCGCAGCACGCGCTGCGCGCCGGGCCAGCGCACACGCGAGGCCTCGTCCCAGAGCAGCTCGGCGCGGGCCGCCACATGCAGCAGGCCGCCGTCCTCGTAGTCCAACCACAGCAGCCCGGCCTGCGGGTGCAGCGCGAGGTTGCCCAGGGTGTTGAAGAACAGGTTGCCGGGGTAGTCGGGCAGGGTGAGCACCAGTCCGTCCGCAGTGGCCTGGGCATGCACGAAGCCCGGCTCGCCGCCGCGGTGCGACACATCCACGCCTTCGTTGCGCCGTGTGCCCGGCTGTGCGGCCGAGGCGCTGGCGATGAACATCGTGTCGCTGCGCGCGATCAGGCCCAGCGCGGCGGCATCGAGCCCCACCCCCAACACCTCGGCCGGTGCCGGAGGTGTCACCACCGCGCGCAAACCCGGAGCGCGCGCCTGGATGTACTTGGGGCAGTTGCCAAAGCTCTGCGCCACACTGACCTCCAGTCCGTGGGCACCGAACGCAGCCACGCGCCCATTCATGCGATTGCGCCTGCGCGTGTGCGGCTCCAGCCCGAGCACGCCCACCGGCGCACCGGGCACCAGCCGGGCCAGTACCGGGTCAGCGGCATCGGGCGCCACGTCCAGGTGCATGGACCCGGCATCGGGGGTGTGCACGAAACCGGGTGGACCGGCCACCATGGTCGCCCAGGGCTGGCCCTCGGCATCAAGCGCGCCCAGCAGCAAGGTGGGCAGCTTCTCGAACAACTCGCGGTGCTGGTCGGGCATGTGGTCGCGCAGCACCACGGGCCCTACGGCGGCCATGCGCTCGCGCACGCCCACGCGCTCCTGCAGGGCCTGCTCGCCCACGTGGAAGGCGGCGGCGGGCGCGGCGCTCATGCCGGCACCACAACGCCAGGGGCGGGCAGGCGGTCGGCCAGCGGCACATAGCCCGGCAGGGCTTCCATGCGCGCCACCCAGGCGGCGATGCGCGGATAGGCGGCGAGAGACAGCCCGCCGATCGGCGCCTGCGAGGTGTAGCTCACCATGGCGATGTCGGCCAGCGTAGGGCGGGCACCGCCCAGCAGCCAGTCGCGGCCTTCGAGCGCGGGCTCCATGAAGTCGAACAGCCGGCGGCCGATGGCGAGCGCCGCCTCGCTGGGCTCGCGGCCCGTGATGGCCGCGAAGCGTGCGCTCGATGCCCCGGGCGCCAGCATGCCGGCCGCCAGGCTGAACCAGCGCTGCAGGCCGGCCTGGCCCACCGGGTCCTGCGGCATCCAGTGGCTGCCGGGTGCATAGCGCTGCACCAGGTAGACCAGGATGGCGTTGCTGTCGGACAGCACCAGGTCGCCATCGACCAGCACCGGGATCTGGCCCAGCGGGTTGCGCGCCAGGTGGGCAGCCTGGCGGTGCTCGCCGGCGATCACATCCACATGGACCAGCGCATGGGGCAAGCCGAGCATGGACAGCATGAGCTCGACCCGGTGGCTGTGGCCCGAGATGGGCATGCGGTAGAGCGTGAGGGGTGCGGAGGGGGCCATGGAGAAATGTCCTTGTCAGAGGTGGAATGCACAGAAGACTCGACGATATCCATTGCCAAATCCGCTGTGAATAGCCATATTGCGGCAATCAAAATTGCGGATATCGCAACAATGGACCATCTGGACACCCTGCGCTGCTTCATCGCCGTGGCCGATGCCGGGGGCTTTGCGGCGGCGGCGCGGCGCCTGGGGGTGTCGGCCACGGCCGTCACGCGCGCCATTGCGGCGCTGGAGGCGCGCCTGTCGGTGCTGCTGTTCCAGCGCAGCACGCGCACGGTGCGGCTGACCGAGGCGGGCGAGCGCTTCCTGGTCGACTGCCGCCCAATCCTCACCGACCTGCAGGAGGCCGAGCAGGCTGCCAGCGGGGCGCAGGCCGAGCCCCAGGGGCTGCTGGCCATCACCGCGCCGCAGATGTTCGGCATGCGGCATGTGGCGCCCATCGTGCAGGCCTTTCTGCACGCCCAGCCGCGCGTGCAAGTGCGCACGCTGTTCGTGAACCGGCTGGTGCATCTGCTCGAAGAGGGCATGGACGTCGCGATCCGCATCGCCCACCTGCCGGACTCGGGCCTCACCGCCGTGCAGGTGGGGGCACTGCGCCGGCTGGTGGTGGCCTCGCCCGCCTACCTGGCGCAGCATGGCGAGCCGCGCCACCCCGATGAGCTGGCGGCGCACCGCGCCATCGGTTTCTCGTTCGACAACAACAGCGTCTCGCCCTGGAAGTTCAAGGAGGGCGTGGTCGGCCAGCCGCATTTCAGCTGGATCAGCAACAGCAACGAGGTGGACATCGCTGCGGCCGAGTCGGGCCTGGGCCTCACGCGCTGCCTGGCCTACCAGGCGGCGCAGGGCGTGCGCGCGGGCCGGTTGCGCGTGGTGCTGGCCGCGCACGAACCCCCACCGGTGCCGGTACACATCGTCTACCCTGCGGGGCGGCGCGCACCGGCCAAGGTGCGGGCCTTCGTGGAGTTCGCACGCGAGCGGCTGTCAGCCGAGCCCGTGCTGCAGGGACGCGGCCTCACCCGCAAGGCCTGAAAAGGCCTGCCGGTAGCGCGAGGGCGCCGGCAAGCGGTGCAGGCGGAAATGCCGGCGCAGCGATTCGGGCGAGCCCAGGCCCGCGAGGTCGGCCACCGCGTCGATGGGCATGGCCGGGTGGGTTTCGAGCAGTTCCTTGGCGATGGCCACACGCTCGCGCACCAGCCAGTCCTGCGGCGACAGGCCCGTGCTCTCCTTGAAGCGGCGCTGCAGCGTGCGCCGGCTCATCTGCGCAAACGCCGCCATGGAATCCACCGTGTGCGCCTGGCGCGCGTTCTCGCGCAGCCAGTCGAGCAGGCGGGCGATGCTGCTCACCTCGGCGCTGGGCATGGGCCGCGGCACGAACTGCGCCTGCCCGCCGTCGCGGTGCGGCGACATCACCAGCCGCTGCGCCACCGTGTTCGCCACGCGCGCGCCATGGTCGCGCCGCACCAGGTGCAGCAGCATGTCCAGCCCTGCGGCGGAGCCCGCCGAGGTGATGGCCTGCCCCTCGTCCACGTAGAGCGCCGAGACGTCCACCGTGATGTCGGGGAACTCGTGGGCCAGGCGCTCGGCATGGCGCCAGTGCGTGGTGGCACGCCGGCCCGCGAGCAGCCCCGCATGCGCGAGCACGAACACGCCCGAGCAGATGGAGCAGATGCGCGCACCGCGCCGCCAGGCGCGCTGCAGGGCGCGCAGCAGCGCCTCGGGCGGGCGCTCGGCCGCATCGCGCCAGCCGGGCACCACGATGGTGTCGGCGCGCGACAGCATGGCCAGGCCATGCGGCGCCTGCACCTGCACACCGCCCATGGCGCGCAGCGGGCCGGGCTCCACCGCGCACACGGCGTAGCGGTACCAGTCCACCGCCTCCAGCTCGGGCCGCTCCAGCGCGAACAGCTCGACCGCGCAGCCGAATTCGAAGGTGCACAGGCGGTCGTAGGCGAGGATGGCAACCAGGTGGGGCATGGCGCGATGTTACCGAAGATTGTCATGGCGGCCACTGGCCGTGGAAGGGCCCCATGGCGACACTGGAGCCCTCTGAAACGCCACCCAGGAGCCTGTTGCCATGACCTCTTCCCCCAGCGCCGTCGCCGCCGTTCCCGCCGCCCCCAGTGCCGCAGCGCTCGTGCACTTCGAATCCGCCTTCACCTTCGAGGCCGACTGCTGGGACGTGCACGACGCGATGGACCGTGGCCTGCAGGACTTCGTGCTGCTCGACGTGCGCAGCCATGCGCTGTACGAGGCCGGCCATGTGCCCGGCGCCATGAGCCTGCCCCACGCCAAGATCATCGAATCGAAGATGGCCGCCTATGCGCCCGGCACGCTGTTCGTCGTCTATTGCGCGGGCCCGCACTGCAACGGCGCGCACCGCGGCGCCGTGCGGCTGGCGCGGCTGGGCCGGCCGGTGAAGCTGATGATCGGCGGGGTGACGGGCTGGCTCGACGAGGGCTTCAGCCTGGAAAAGGGCGCGCAGGGCGGGTGAACGCCTGGCAGGTCAGCCCGGCGCGTAGAGCACGTCCGAGCGCAGCACGTACTTCGTGCCCTCGGTGACGGCCTGGCCTTCGTGCCAGGTGTCGTGGATGAAGAGCAGCGCCGCACCGGTGGCAGGCGGCACCACGAAGTCCCTGAAATCGGTGTCCCCGCCCGCAAAGCCCGCGTTGAGGTAGACCAGCAGTGTGAGCCGGCTGGTCATGCCGGATTCGGTCCAGGGCCCGTCCTTGTGCATCTTGAAGCGCTGGCCCGGGGCATAGCGGTAAAAACGCAGTTCCTTGGGCAGGCCTTGCGCCGCTTCTCCATCGAGCAGCGGCAAGGCCACGCCCTGCAGCCGCTGCCACAGGAGGGCCACCCAGACGGCGGACTCGACCAGCACCCGGTCGTTGTTGCGCACCAGGGGCATGGGCTTGGGACCACCTGCCGTGCGCACGCCAGCGGCCTCGAAGCCCTCGCGCTCGGCCAGCACGATGAGTTCATCGCACTCGCCAACCGACAGGAAGCCGGGGATGGAAAAGGCCCTTTCCGAATGGGCAACCGCCTGCAGCGCTGCCATCGCAGGGCTCAATGGTGATGGCCGTGGTCGCCGTGCACGTGGCGGTGGGCGATCTCCTCGGCGCTGGCGGCGCGCACGCTCGCCACCTTGCACGAGAAACGCAGCGCCTGGCCGGCCAGCGGGTGGTTGCCATCCAGGTGCACTTCGGGGCCCTTGATCTTGACCACATTGAACACGGCGGGCTGTCCATCGCTGCCCACGCCCTGCAGCTGGCCGCCGACCTTCACGCCCGGCGGGAATTCGGACTTGGGGATGGTACGCACCAGGCCTTCGTCGCGCACGCCGAAGGCGTCTTCCACGGCCAGATCCAGCGTGGTGCTGTAACCCGCGGACTGGCCTTCGAGGGCGGCTTCGACCTTGGGGAAGATGTTCTCGTATCCGCCGTGCAGGTAGGACAGGTTGCCCGCATCGAGGGGCTTGCCCTCAAGGGTGGTGACCTTGTAGGCGATGGTGACGGCGGTGTCTTTGGCGATGTTCATGGATGGCGCGCTTTCATGCAAGGAAAAGCAGGGGGCGGCAGGGCCGCCGCCCTGCGGATCGGAATGCCGGATTGTCCACGACCCCGCCACCCTCTGCCCGGCTGGGGTGGCAATGCCTCACACCGCGGCAGGCACCTCGTCCTCGGCCTGGCCGGGGTAGCGCGCAAAGCGCCGTGCCTCGGTGCCGTGCACCGGGTCGCTGTCGGGCCAGGGCCAGCCGCCGAACTGGGTGCGGCGGTAGTCCTGCATGGCCTGCATGATCTCCTGCTGCGTGTTCATCACGAAGGGGCCGTACTGCGCCACGGGCTCGCCGATGGGGCGGCCCTGCAGCACCAGGCATTCGGCCACGGTGGCGCCGGTGTTGGTCAGCAGCCAATCCTGGCGCGCATCGAGCTCCAGCGCGGCATGCTCAGCCACGTCCTGCGGGCCCACGCGCAGGCCATCGCCCACGAAGAAGTAGAGCATGCGGCGCGTGCCCTCGCCCTGCGCAGCCGGCATGGGCCACTGGGCACCGGGGTCCAGGCGCAGCGTCCAGATGGCCACATCGGAGCCGGGCTGCGAGGCCCAGGACTCGGGTGGCGGCGCCAGCGGTGCCGGCGCGGCGGGCAGGGCGCCGGCCACCACGGTGGCAGTGGTCGTGCGGCCGGCCTCGTCGTGGTGCACCAGGCGCGGGATGCGCTCGTTCCAGAGCATGGTGAAGTGCGGCTCCACCATCTTGTGGCGCGCAGGCAGGTTCAGCCAGATCTGGAACAGCTCCAGCGGATTGGGCTCGGTGGCGCTGAGCAGCGGAAACATCTCGGAGTGCACGATGCCCTTGCCGGCAGTGACCCACTGCACATCGCCGCCGCCGAAACGCGCAGCCGCGCCGAGCGAGTCGGAATGGTCGATGAGCCCCTTGCGCACCAGCGTCACCGTTTCGAAGCCGCGGTGCGGGTGGCCGGGAAACCCGGGCACGGTCTCGCCGTGGTACATGCTCCAGCCGTCCTTGCGGCTGAAGTCGCTGCCGATCTGGCGGTCGTCCACCGGCACGGCCGGTCCGAAGGCCGCGTTGCCGGCGGGGTAGGCATCGTCGTGGTGGGCGCAGAACAGGAACGGGTCGAGCGTGGGCCACAGCGGGCCGAGCGGCTGGCTGTGCAGGATGGGCGTGGATTGGTTGTTCGACATGGGGCCTCCTTCGGTGGTGCGCCGTCGTGATCGTGAGCGGCATGCCCGCAACAGATGGGGCCATTGCAGCGCCACAGAAGTGCCACCGGTGGAACGGTGCGGTGCATGCCGCAGGACAATCGGCGGGCGACCGCAGCGATTCTAGAGACAAGCGCGCCAGCCCGCTGACAGCGCCCTCACGGCACGCGAACACCGTTTGCGCGCCCTCGGCGGGCACCGCAGCGCCAGCCCGCCGCCACGCCATGTCGGGTGCAGGCTCAGGAGGTCTTGCGGCGGTAGGTCGCCTTCATGAACTCCTTCCAGCTGCCATCGGGCTGCTGTGTAGAGGAGGTCAGCGTGCGCTCGTCGGGGCCGAGGAGGGTGATGGTGTCGCGGTATTTCGCGGTGCCGCCGTCGCCTGCGAAACTCGGGCCTTCGGTCTCGAGCGGGAGCACCTTTTCGGTGGCATCGAGCGTGCCGCGGTAGACCCACATGTGGGTCATCATCGAGCCGATCCAGGTGCCGATGAAGACCGCCTTCTCGGGATCGTAGCCCAGCGTGATCAGCATGCGCGCGTTGCCGCCGCCGGGCAGGGTGCCCGTGCCTTCGCCCAGCACCCACAGATCGCCGAGCTGGCGCACGTGTTCGGTGCCGGTGGTGGTCATGGGCGGCTCGCCGGGGCCGGCGTCGCAGGTGGATTCGCAGGTCCAGTCGCCGAGCAGTTGCTGCAGCCAGCGGTGCTGTGCCTGGGGTTCGGGATTCATCATGCCAAGTCTCCTTCGAGGAACGGGGGGTTACATTGCCAGACCGTCATGGTGGTGCACGGGGATGGCGTCGAGGTCCACGCCGTCGAGCGTGCGCAGGTTCACGGCCGCCATCTTGTGGCCTGCGGGGTGCGTGCCTTCACCAAAGGTGTGGATACAGCAGGCCGGGCCAAAGCGGTGCTGGATGACGTGCTGGTGGAAGGTGTAGCTGGCCAGGTCCGCCGCTGGCGTGGTCAGGCGCAGTTGCCCGTGCGGCACGAACCACAGCAGCGAGCCGCGCCGGCGGCACATGGTGCAGTTGCAGGCCAGGGCGCTGTCGATGCTGCCTTCCACCTCGAACGCCACCTTGCCGCAGTGGCAGCTTCCCTGGTAACGCATAGGTCCGGCTCCTGGTGTGGGGGCGCCCGTCACTGCGGTACCACCAGCATCCACGATACGCCGAAGCGGTCGGCGACCATGCCAAAGGCGGGCGAGAAGAAGGTCTTTCCCAGGGGCATCTGCACCTGGCCACCTGCGGCCAGCGCTTCGAACAGGCGCTTGGCCTCGGTTTCCGTCTCGGGTGCCAGCGACAGCGAGATGCCCTGGAAGCTGGCCTTGCCCGAACCCATGCCGTCGGAGGCCATGAGCTGGGTGTCGCCCACATTGAACGAGGCATGCATGACCATCTCGGGCTGGGGCCCTGCGCCGGCACTGCCGTCGACCGAGCAGCCGGCACCGGCAGCGGGCTCGGGGTTGTCCTTGTAACGCATCAGCATGGTCACCTCGGCGCCCAGGGCCGTGCGATAGAACTCCAGCGCCTCTTCGCAGCGGCCTTCAAAGAAAAGATACGGTTCGACCTTCATGGCGGATCTCCTTAAGTGGGTCAAAAAAAACGGACATCCGCGCATTGTGGACACCGTTCACAAACAATACCAAAGATAATGGACAGTGTCCACATTGAAATCCCCATGTCCGTAACCACCCGCAACAGCGCCCTGCCAGGCGGCCCTTCCTCGCCGCGCAGTACCTACCGCCATGGAGACCTGCGCCGCGCACTGCTGGACGCAGGCATCGAGCTGGCGCGCCAGGGCGGGCCCGATGCCGTGGTGCTGCGCGAGGCCACGCGCCGCGCGGGCGTGGCGCCCAATGCCGCCTACCGCCATTTCGCCAACCGGCAGGACCTGCTGGCTGCAGTGCGCGCCGCCGCCGTGGCTGCGGTGGCCCAGGCCATGGAGGCCGAGATGGCCGGGGTGCCCACCGGCGGCACGCCCACCGAGCAGGCCCATGCCCGAGTGCGCGCCGTGGGCGCCGGCTACATGCGCTTCGCCCATGCCGAGACAGGGCTGTTCCGCACTGCGTTCGGCGGGCAGTTCAGCGTGGAGCAGAACCCCGACCCCGCCATGGGCGGCCTGACCGGCCTGAACCCCTTCGAACACCTGTCGGCCGCCCTCGACGACCTGGTGACCGCAGGCGCACTGCCGCCCGAGCGCCGGCCCGGCGCCGAGTACCTGGCCTGGTCCACCGTGCACGGCATGGCGCTGCTGAGCATCGACGGGCCCTTGCGCGGCACACCCGCCGACATGCTGCAGCTGCTGGGCCAGCGGCTGCTGGACATGGTGGAACGCGGTTTGTAGCGCGGCTCAGCGCAGGCCATAGAGCCGCGCCGTGGCTTCGATGCGCTCCACCAGGGCGCGCCGCAGTGCGGCCGGGCGCAGCACCTCGACCTCGGGCGATTGGCGCATCAACTGGCCGCAGGCGTGGGCCACCGATTCGATGGGAATCGTGAGCGCCACCCGCCCGTCCTTGCGCCGAGAAGGCGGGGCCGCAGCCACCGCGCGGGCCACGGCACTGCTGAGCGCACTCAGGCCCTTGAGGCCTGCAGGTGTGGCCAACAGTTCGGCCTCGCCGGTGTACAGGCCCGATTCGAAACGGCGGATGGACTCGCGCCAATACGCCGGCAGATCGAAGCGCGCCGGTCGCCGCACAGGCGTGCCCAGCGCCGTGGCCGCGCGGATGTTGGACACGCGGTAGGTGCGCGGCCCGCCGTCCGCCGAGACCTTGCCCACGGGCAGTGCCACCAGGTACCAGACACCCGCCTTGAGCACCAGGCCCAGCGGGGCCACCGTGCGCTCCACCGTATCGGCCCAGCTCTCGTAGCACAAGGCCAGTTGCTGGCCGCCCCAGACGGCGGCAGCGACGGTGGCCAGGTGGGGCGTGGGCTCGCTCTCGCGGTACCAGTCCACCGGGTCGAGGTGCAGGCGATCGCTCACGCGCTGCGCATCCTCGCGCCACGGGGCCGGCAGCGCGGCCAGCAGCTTCAGTCGCGCACCCTGCACCTCATCGCCCAGGCCCAGGTCGCCGGCCGGGCCGGGCAGGCCGCCCAGGAACACGGCCTGCGCCTCGGACGGTGTGAGCCCCGTCAGCGTGGTCTTCCAGCCCGGCAGCAGCGCAAAGCCGCCATGGCGCCCGCGCTCGGCAAAGATGGGCACGCCCGCCGCCGTGAGCTGGTCCACGTCGCGGTACAGCGTGCGCACCGAGATCTCCAGCGCATCGGCCAGCGCCTGCGCGCTCATGCGGCCCCGGGTTTCGAGCAGCATCTGGATGGACAACAGGCGGCTGGCACGCATGGGTGGCACAGGTAAAAGCGACGGTGTGCAGTATGCAGCGAATACCTGCCATGCCTTGGCAGGTATTGCGCCGCAGACTGCGGGCTTCTCTCTTTTCGCTTGACCCAAGGAAACCCCGCATGCCCGCCACCCCCTCGATTTCCGACTGCACCATCGTCGAGCTGCGCCAGTACACCCTGCACCCCGGCCAGCGCGACGTGCTGATCGACCTGTTCGACCGCGAGTTCCTCGAAAGCCAGGAGCGCGAAGGCATGCGCGTGATCGGCCAGTTCCGCGACCTCAACCAGCCGGACCTCTTCGCCTGGCTGCGCGGCTTTGCCGACATGGCCGCGCGCCAGCGGGCGCTCGAAGCGTTCTACAGCGGCCCGGTGTGGGCCGCGCACTGCCATGCAGCCAACGCCACCATGGTCGATTCGGACAACGTGCTGCTGCTGCGCCCCGCATGGTCAGGCGCCGCAGCAGAACTGTCGTCCGACCGTGCCGCGCCCGGCGCCAGCGGCTCGGCCCCGGGCCTGCTCGATGCCACCGTGTTCTACCTCAAGGAGCCGGCAACACCCGCACTGCTGGACTATTGCCGCGAGCGCATGGACCCCACGCTGCGCACCGGTGGTGCGCGCCGTACGGCCTGGTATGCCAGCGAAGCAAGCCCCAATACCTTTGCGCGCCTGCCGGTGCGCGAGGGCGAGCCCGTGCTGCTGGGCCTGGCGCTGTTCGACGATGCCGGCGCGCTGGACGCCTTTGCGCAGGGCGGAGCCTGGCAACGCGAGGTGGCCCCGGGCCTGGCGCCCTGGCTGGCGCGTGCTCCCGAAGCCCACCGGCTGCAGCCCACGGCGCGTTCGGCCCTGCACGCATGACGCACACCCATCCCGGAGACACCCCATGCCGATCACCCCACCCACGGGCGATGCCCACGATTTCGACTTCCTGATGGGCCCCTGGCGCATCCGCAACACCCGCCTCGTGCAACGGCTCGCAGATTGCACCGACTGGGAGACCTTCGAGGCCACGGGCACTGCCCGCCCCTTGTCGGTCGGCATCGGCAACTGCGACGACTTCATCCCCGAGGCCTGGAACGCCGGCTACGTCGGCATGGCACTGCGCCTGTTCAACCCCGAGGCGCGGCGCTGGAGCATCTACTGGCTCGACAACGTGACGGGTGGTCTGGACACGGCCACCGGCCTGTTGAAACCACCTGTGATGGGAGGCTTCGCAGGCACCGATCAGGGCCTGTTCGTCGGCGATGACACCTTCGAGGGCCGCCCGGTGCGCGTGCAGTTCCGGTGGAGCAAAAACCTGGAGACCCACGCGCCGCGCTGGGAACAGGCCTTCTCCGACGATGGCGGGCAGACCTGGGAGACGAACTGGACCATGGAGTTCTCGCGTCCCCCGGCCTGAACCACTGGCACGCTGGCAGGGTCAGCGCGTGTTCTGCGTCACCTCGGCCAGCCAGCCCATGACCCTGATCCTCGCCAATGAGCTGCACGGCAGCAACATCACCGTGAATGCCGGCGCCCCCAGCCCCACGGCCACCGCCCTGTTCCTGGACGGCGGGAGGGGGAAGCCCCCGGTGCGGCGGGGCGGCCCTTGCACGGGGGCACTTGCCTTGGCCGCGCCAGTTCCACACGCTGCCGACGGCAAGTAACTATGTAGGGGTTCAGGCTGCGGCTTGCACCGGGAAGTCCGTGGAGGCTGCCAGGTCACGCCAGGCGGCCGTCTCCTTCTCCACGAAGGCGTGCTTGTCGGCAATGGTCTGCAATGTGTCGGTGCCCAGCGGCAGGCGCAGCGGAGGCGTGGGGCTGGCCACCAGCTGCACCACGGCCTGGGCCAGGCGCACGGGGTCGCCGGGCTGGTTCAGGTTGATGCGGCGGGCCGCCTCGCGGACCGCGCCCGCGCTCTCTGCGTAGTCCTCCAGCACCAGCGGGGACACCGACAGCGAAGCCGTGTCGAGGAACTCGGTGCGAAAGTAGCCCGGCTCCACCACCGTGGCATGGACGCCCAGCGGCGCCAGTTCGGCGTGCAGCGCCTCGGTGAGGCCTTCCACGGCGAACTTGGTCGAGCAGTACACGCCGAAGCCTGCTGAAGAGCGCACCCCGCCCAGCGACGATATGTTGATCACATGGCCGGCGCGGCGCGCGCGCATGGCGGGCAGCACGGCGCGCGTCACGTTCAGCAGGCCGAACACATTGGTCTCGTACAGGCGGCGCACCTCGTCGGCCGTGGCCTCTTCCACCGCCCCCAGCAGACCGTAGCCCGCGTTGTTGACCAGCACGTCGATGCGGCCGAAGCGCTCCAGCGCAGCGCCGACGACGTGGCGGGCCTGCGCCTCGTCGGTCACATCGAGCGCCAGGGGCAGCAGCGCATCGCTGGCACCCAGGCGCTCTGTGACGGAGTCGGCGCTGCGCGAGGTGGCCACCACGGCATCGCCCTGGGCCAGTGCAGCCTCGGCAATGCGGGCGCCGATGCCGCGCGAGGCGCCGGTGATCAGCCAGATGCGGGGAAAGGAAGAAGAGGAAGACGTGTGAGCGGTCATGGCAGAAGTCCTTGGGAAAGGGGTTGGTAACGGGGCTCTGGCAGACCTGACGTGCTGCCATGGGGATGAACTGTAGGCACGCCATTGCCATCGTACTAGCCCATAATCATTGACTTCATTCACAAGTAACACTTGTCAATCAATGGCCATCAACGAATTGCGCGCCATCGCCACCTTTGCCAAGGCGGCCGAGCTGGGCAGCCTGCGCCAGGCGGCTTCGGCCCAGGGCATCACGCCGCAGGCGGCCAGCCTGGCGCTGGGGCAGCTCGAATCGCACCTGGGCGTGCGCCTGTTCCACCGCACCACCCGCAGCCTGAGCCTGACCGAGGAGGGGCGCCAGTTTCTCGACGCCGCGCAGCCCGGGCTGGCCACGCTGCAGCGGGCCGTGCACGGCGCCCGGCGCGGGCGCGAGGAGATCGCCGGGCCGCTGCGCGTCACCGCCCCGCGCTCCATGATGCTGGAGGTGATCTGGCCGGTGGTCGACGAATTCGTGCGCCGCTACCCGCTGGTGGAACCCGACGTGCAGCTCGACGACCGCATCGGCAACTGGGTGGAGGACCGGGTGGACGTGGGTTTTCGCTCGGGCTACCCGCCCGAGGGCGGGGTGATCGCCCGGCGCCTGCTGTGGCTGCAGCTGGTGGTGTGCGCCACGCCGGCCTACCTGGCGCGCCATGGCACGCCCCAGCGCATCGAAGATCTGGCGCAGCACCGGTGCAGCGGCTTTCGCCACCCGACCACGGGCAAGCCCATGCCCTGGGAGTTCCGCGTGGGCGAGGACATCGTCGCCCACGCCATTCCACCCGCCTTCTGCGCCAACGACATCGAGCTGGAGGCGCGCGCCGTGCTCGGTGGCCACGCCATCGGCCAGCTGGTGGGTGTGACGGCCGCGCCGCTGGTGCGCAGCGGGCAGCTGGTGCCGGTGCTCACCGATTTCATCCCGCAGCACCTGGGCCTGTACGTGTACTACGGCAGCCGTGCGGCGCAGCCGGCACGGGTGCGCGCCTTCATCGACCTGGCGGTGGAGATGCTGGCGGACAACCCGGTGTTCGGCCTGAGCGCCCAGGAACTGGCGGATGCCGCCAGAAAGCCGCGCCGGCGCAGGCCAACAGCCCCCTGAGCCGCGACCTGCACACCGCTTTTGCCCGGCGAGAAAGGGCAATTGTTCACGGTTTGGCAAACAGTCCGTTGTGAAAAACGGTATTTATCGTTTCGGGCTTCCACAATACAGTCGGTTCACTCACCCCAGGCACGAACCGGACAACGCCCATGACCACCTTTGCCACCACGGTCCAGACGCACATCAAGGCCTCGCCCGCGCAGGCGTTCGGTCACATCGCGCCCATTGATCCCACGACATTGTTCACCGGCTACGGCCCACTGCCGGCGGTGACGGGCACGCGCGACCAGACGGGTGCCTGGGATGCGCCGGGTCAGACGCGCACGGTGGCCATGTCCGACGGCAGCAGCGCGCAGGAGGGGCTCAAGCACTACCGCCCGGCCCAGTACTTCGCCTATACGGTCAGCGGCTTCACTGGGGTGCTGCGCTGGCTGGCGACGGGGGCGGACGGCGCCTGGTGGTTCGACCCGCAGGCCGGCGGCACGCAGACCACGGTGCGCTGGCGCCATGCCTTCCACGCACGCTCGAAGTGGGCCGCACCGGTGCTCTGGCTGCTGGCCAGCGTGCTGTGGCGCGGCTACATGCGCAAGGCGCTGCGCCTGGCCAAGGCGCAGATCGAGACCGCGCCGCGCGCGCCCGTCGGAGCACTGTCGGCCTGAGAGGCTGAGAATCTTTCGTCCAGGCCCACCCTCGCCAAAAAAAATCCCAGCCTCTGAGCAGCCGGCCTGTCAGTTGGCCTTGGCTTCGAAGAAGGGCTTGCCCTGAACGGCTGACGGGCTGACAGTGAAGGTCTTCACAGGTTCCAGGCCCTTGTTCTGGCCGGGCTTGAGCGGACGTGGAACACCGGGCTTCAATGCGGGATCGATGCAGCCACTGCGCACCGCCTTGAGCACCTCGGGGTTCAAGGGCCGGCGCTGGCCCAGGCGGCTGCCGGACAGGAACAGCATCTGGCCCTTGAGCTCGGCCCGCTGGTCCATGAGGGGCATGGCCTGCAGTTCGTCGAAACCTACGCGCACGGAGTTGCCGCTCTCCAGCCGGTACTGCACCAACTTCACCACCGGCGACTTCCCGGGGCTCTCTTCCACGACGTCACCCAGGTAGAAATAGCGCACCGACTCGGCCGGCATGGCGGGCAGCTTGTAGCTTTCGGACCAGTTGCTGTTGCCCTCCGTGAACAAGGGGCGCAGCGTGGCGGGCACCTTGTCGTCCGCCGACACGGCGAACACCGGCGCGCGGGCATTGGACAAGGTGTAGCCATGGAAGTCGAACTCCACCATGGCGCCCTGCGCATCCACCTGGCGGGCGAATGCGGGGAACAGGGTCTGCTCCTGCCGCACCTGCTGCAGCCGGATACCGTTGCCCTCGGCCTTCCAGCGGCCAGCGGCCACCAGGTCCAGCGCACCACCCGTGAAGGCGTAGCAGTAGGTGTTGTCGTCCAGCAGCGCGAGCTGGGCCACGGTGTCCACCGAACCGCCCCGGTATTCGCCCACATAGCCGGACTCGGCCGGGGTGACGGCACCAGTGGTGAAGGCGGCCACCAGAAGGGTCAGGGCCACTGCGGTGGTGCGGGCGTTGCGCGGAAAGCGGGGGGTGTGGTGCACGGCATGGTCCCAAGGTGGAATGGTGGGCCACTATAGAGCCTATCCTTCCAGGCCCCGGTAGCGCGCCATGCCTTCGGCCAGGAAGTCCACGGCTGCGCGCACCGAGGGCAGTTGCCCGCGCCGGTGCGAGATCAGCAAGGTGGTGGTCATGCCCGCGCCATAGCGACAATCCGCCAGCAGCCGCACCAGGCGGCCGGCCTCGATGTCGGGTTGGCACAGGCCGCGTGGCAGGCAGCCGATGCCCACGCCCGCCAGGGCCGCCTGCAGCAAAGTCCAGGGCTCGTCGGCGAAGAAACGCGGCACCGGCCGCACAGCGAAGGATTCGCCACCGCGCTGGAAATTCCACATCTGGGCCGATGGCGCAGGCGAGAGCAGCAGGGCATCGTGCGCAGCCAGATCGCGCGGGTGGAGGGGTGCGCCACCGTGCGCGTCAAGGTAGGCCGGCGAGGCCACCGCGTAGAACGGCTCATAGCCCACGCGCCGCTGCACCAGCTCCGAGTCAGGCAGCGGCGACGAATGGTCGCGCACCCCGATGTCGAAGCCCTCCTGCACCAGGTCCACGAAACGGTCGGTGGCATGCAGCATCACCTGCAACCGGGGGTGGCGCGCCGCCAATGCGGGCAGCAACCCTGCCAGCACCAGTTGCGCCGTGGTGACCGAGGCCGTGATGCGCACGATCCCCGCCGGCTCGGCCTGCAGCCCGCGCACCACATTCTCGGCCGCCTCGGCCTCGATCAGCATGGCCGCCGCGTGGCGGTAGAAGGCCTGGCCGGTGTCGGTCACCACGAACACGCGCGAACTGCGCTGGATGAGGCGCACCCCGAGCGAGGCCTCCAGCAGTGCCACGCGCTTGCTCAGCGTGGACTTGGGCACTTCGAGCGCGCGCGCGGCGGCCGCAAAGCCGCCGTGGTCCACCACGCGCACAAACCATTGCAGGTCATTGAGATTGAGCATGCAGCATCCTCGCCGCCAAACGGCGCGGCCATCGTTCACATATAGGAACGATGAGTCTACTTTTGACGGACTACCGAGGCAAAGGCCACACCCGTATCTTTGGTGCTCCTTCCCTCAACCCCAGGATCTGCAATGACCCCGACCCTTTTCTACGGCGTTCCCCAAGGCTGCTCACTGGCCAGCGTCATCGCGCTCGAATGGCTGGGCGCGCCTTATGCGCTGTCTCGCATCGAGATGCTCGAACACCCATGGCCTGCGGCCTATGCGCGCATCAACCCCTTGAACCTGACCCCTGCCTACGTGGCGGCCGATGGCAGCGTGGTCGCCGAAAGCGTGGCCATCCTGCTGCACCTGGCAGCACAGAGCGGCCACCGACTCGGCTACCCGCAGGGCAGCCCGGCGTACGACCGGCTCAACCAGACGCTGGCCTACCTGGCCACGGATTTCTTCGCCGCCTTCGCGCCGCTGTGGGCCGCCTACGAAATGGCCACCGACCCGCCACGCCAGGAGGTGCTGCGCGAGCTCGGCCGCCCGCAGGTGGCCAAGGGCTGCGCGCACCTCGACGAATTGCTCGCACAGCGCGAGTGGATGGACGGCGGCAGCAAGAAGACCGTGGCCGATGCCTACCTGGTGGCCGTGGCGCGCTGGGCCGAATACCACGGCGTGCTGCAGGTCGATGCCTACCCGCACCTGGCGGCCCACCTGGCAAAGCTGCGCACCGACCCGGGCGTGGCGTTCGCCGATGCCATCGAGCGGCAGCAGCCCGCCACCGGCAGCGGCGGGTTCCAGGGGCATGTGGCGCTGGACGAGGTGGTTTCGCAGTTGCCCGCCTGATACGGATTTGCATTCGGCCGTACAACGAGGCGGGAGCCGCAGACAGTGCTGTAGCACGGCAAGGTGAACCAACGACGGTATACGGTTGAAGGCAAATCCGTATGAGGTCAGGCGGCGAACCCGCCGTCGATGAGCAGGCTGGCACCCGTCACCATGCCCGATTCGGGCCCGGCCAGGTAGGCCACCATGCCAGCGATCTCGGCCGGGTCGGCATGGCGGTTGACCGCCATCATGCCGTGCATGTCCTTGGCCATGGGGCCATCGGCGGGGTTCATGTCGGTGTTCACCGGGCCGGGCTGCACATTGTTCACGGTGATGCCGCGCGGACCCAGGTCGCGCGCCAGGCCCTTGGTGAGCCCCACGATGGCGGCCTTGCTCATGCCGTAGACGCTGAAGCCGGCCCAGGGCAGGCGCTCGGAATTGGTGCTGCCGATGGTGATCACGCGGCCGTAGGCGCCGCCCTGGCCCATGTGGCGCACGGCGGCCTGGGTGGCGACGAACACACCGCGCACGTTGACGGCGAGGGTGCGGTCCAGGTCTTGCAGCGGAAAGCTGCCGATATCGCCCATCACCGCCACACCCGCGTTGTTCACGAGGATGTCCAGGCGGCCCAGTTCGCGCGCGGCACCGTCGATGGCGGCCGTGATGGCCTGGGCATCGGCGCTGTCGGCGCGCAGCGCCAGGGCGCGGCCGCCAGCGGCCCCGATCTCGGCGGCCAGGGCATTGGCCGGTGCCTCGTTGCTGGTGTAGGTGAAGGCCACGGCAGCGCCGTCGCGCGCCAGGCGGCGCACGATGGCGGCACCGATGCCGCGCGAGCCGCCGGTAACGAAGGCGGCCTTGCCGGCCAGGATGCCAGCGGTCGATACGGGGGAAGATGAAGAAGTGGTGGTCATGGTTTGCTCCAGTGGGTGGACCAGTGAATGCACTGGCAACACCTGCAGTGTCGGCAAACCATTGCATGCGCGGTAGCCATGAATCGGCTGTACCAATTTCAACTGCCAGTTGAAAATATGCCGGATGCAACCACTCAGCCACCTCGAATCCTTCGTCAAATCCGCCGAGTCCGGCAGCTTCTCGGCCGCCGCGCGGCTCATGGGACTGACCCCTGCGGCCGTGAGCAAGAACGTCGCGCGTCTGGAGGCCAGCCTGGGCGTGCGCCTCTTCCAGCGCAGCACGCGGCGCCTGGTGCTCACCGAGGGCGGCCAGCGCCTGCAGCAACAGATCAGCACGCCCCTGGCCACCCTGGCAGACGCCGTGGAGCACGCGGCCGAGGCCGACCGCCAGCCGGCGGGCACGCTCAAGGTCAGCATGGGCCAGGCCTTCGGCCGCGCCTACCTGGTGCCGCTGCTGGGGGAGTTTCTCGCGCGCTACCCGGACATCCAGCCCGATTGGCGCTTCGAGAACCGGCAGGTGGACCTGGTCGGCGAGGGCTTCGACGCGGGCATCGGCGGCGGGCTCAACCTGAACCCCGGCATGGTGGCGCGCACGCTGGGCGCCATCCACATCGTGGCCGTGGCATCGCCTGCCCAGCTGCAGGGCCGCAAGGCGCCGCGCCACCCCTCCGATCTGGCGCAGTGGGACGGCATTGCGCGCCGCTCGATCCAGACCGGGCGCATCCCCGTCACCACGCTGCGCAACAAGGCGGGCGATGCGGCAGCGGCCGAACTGCGCCCGCGCATCGTCTTCGACGACCCCGAGGCCATGTGCCAGGCCGCCCTGATGGGCCTGGGCGTGGCGCTGCTGCCCATGCCGTTCGCCCAGCCCTGGCTGGCCAGCGGTGACCTGGTGCGGCTGCTGCCGGGCTGGTGGTCGGACGCAGGACCGACCTCGCTGTACTACCCCGACCGCAAGCTGCTGCCCGCGCGCACGCGGGTGTTCGTCGAATTCATCATCGAGCAGTTCAGCCAGCGCGGGTTTGCGCAGCGGGTGCGGGGGGATTGACCTCCCGCGAGGGTCAGGCGCCAAGCTGCTGCTGGCAGGCGCTGCTTTGCGCAGGGAGGCAAGCGCTGGGCGGTTACGGCACCGGCTTGTTCACGAACGCGATGGACAAGCCTCTGGGCGTGACGCTAATGGCCCCAGGCTGCATCCCCAGGCCGTCGAGCACGCCCAGGTCCTGCGGGCGCAGCCGGTGCAGCACCACTTCGCGCAGCGACTGCTCGGCCAGGGCAGGGCCATAGCTGTTGAGCATGGCCACCACCTCCGGCCGCAAGCTGGGGAAATCCAGCCGCCCCACGCGCAACTGGTGCGCACGCAGGCTGCGGTCAATGGCTTCGTAGCGCAGGGCGAACTCCACCTCCAGCGTGCCGCCATGGCTGCGCCGCAGTGCGGGGCCTGCGGCCTTCAGCGCGAATGCGGCGCTCAGGCGGTTGCTCTCGGGCAGCAGCGACAGGCGCGGGGCCTGCACGTCCACATCCACCAGGCCCGCCACGGGATAACGCAGCGGAAAGCGCTGAGCCACCGCCTCCTGCAGCTGCTCGGCCGAGACGGTGTAGGCCGGCTGGGACCGGGCGCTGCGGGCGGCTACCAGCGCAAGGCTGGCCAGCGCCCAGCGGTGCGCCGCGGCAGCAAGAAAGAATCGGCGGTGCATGCAGTGGCTCCTCGGGTGAGTGGCGGGCCGCGGAAGGCGAACCAACGACGTTGTACGGTCGAAGGCAAATCCGTATGAGCAGCAGGGCGCCGAGCATGCACGGCATCGGGTACTTCACCGCCAGCGGCGTGCGCGCATCGCTGGCCACCGTGTGGCTGCCGGTGTCGGCGCTGTTGCTGTCGGTGGTGTTTCTCGGGGAAGCTATCCGTGCCTGGCAGTGGCTGGGCCTGGGCTGCGTGGTGGCCGCGGTGCTGCTGGCCGCGCTGCCCGGCGAGCGGGGCCCGCAGGCATGAAGGCAGCAGTGGTCAGCGGCCCACCACCGACCAGCCTGCATGCAGGTTGGTCTTGTCGTTCTCGTATTCCCAGGCGGTGCCGCAGCGGTCGCACTGGTAGCGGGTGAAGGTGACTTGGCCGTGCTCGCGGTCTTCCTTGCGGTTGCTGCGCTGCACCAGCTCGGCGTGGCCGGGGGCGCGGCGCCAGTTGCGCTGGATGCCCTTGCAGGGCTCGCACAGCTCCATGGGTTTGAGTTCGGTCTGCCGTTCGTGTTGTTTGGTCATGGGAAAGGCCTTGCCGTTCTGGGATGGTGGGGTCGTGTCGAAGGGGCGCCTGTACCGGGCCACCCCGCTATTGTCCCACCCCTGCGCCGCCGGGCAGAAGCAGCTTGGCCATGCGGGCATTGGCGAGCACCACGCCGTGGCGCTCGACCTGCTGGCGGGCTTCGACGGCAAAGCCGCATTTTGCGAAGAAGGGCTCGGCCGTGAGGCTCACATCGGCCCACAGGCGCCCTGTTCCACGCAGCGCGGCCTGGGCATGGATGTGCGCCATCAGCGCCCCGGCCACGCCCTGGCCGGCATGGGCGGGCGCGACAAAGAAATGGTCGATGTAACCGCTGGCCTGCAAGTCGGAGAAGCCGGCGATTTCCGTGCCGGTATCCGATGCCATTTCAGCCACGAAGGGCTGGTTGGCCTGCAGCCGCGCCCTCCACTGCGCCATGTCGTACACAGGCGGCGCCCAGGCAGCGCGTTGCTGTGGGGAATATTGCGCCCCGGTCAGGCCGTGCACTGACGCGTGGAACAGGGCACGCAATGCAGGCGCATCGCCCGGGCGGAAGTTGCGGATGAGGACAGGCATGGCGGCAGGGCTGGAGAAAGGCAGGCAAAAGGCAGGGGGCGCCGATTGTGCCCTGCCGCGGCCCCGCGGTCAGCCGGCTGCCATGCGCAGGCGGCGTGCCGCCTCTTCGGCGCGGGCGTCGTCGATCTCACGCAGCACGCCCTGCATGTCCACATCGGCGTGCTCGGGCGCGTAGATGCCCGTGAGCGGCGTGTCGTTGGTCAGCAGCCCGCTCTGGTACAGGCTCCAGATCTCGGGGCCGTACTGGGTGGCCAGCAGCTCGGGAGCGAACTGGCCGAAGAAGTCGCGCAGGTTGGCCACGTCGCGCATCAGCATGCGCGGCGCATGGTTGTTGCCGGCGGCATCCACGGCCTGCGGCAGATCGATGATGACCGGGCCCTCTGTTCCTCCTTCGCCCTCTGCGCCATCGGCCCCGGGCAGGTGCGCCAGCAGGATGTTGAACTCCGACAGGTCGCCATGCACCACACCGGCACACAACATGCGCACGACCTCGGCGACCAGCGTGGCGTGGTGGGCGCGCGCCTGTTCGGGCGTGAAGGCCACATCGTTCAGGCGCGGCGCGGCATCGCCGTGCGCGTCGGTCACCAGCTCCATCAGCAGCACGCCTTCGTGGAAGTTGTAGGGCTGGGGCACGCGCACCCCGGCGGCGGCCAGGCGGTACAGGGCATCCACCTCGGCGCTCTGCCAGGCGGCCTCCTGCTCCTGGCGGCCGAACTTGCTGCCCTTGGCCATGGCGCGGGCCGAGCGCGAGTTCTTGACCTTGCGGTTCTCGGTGTAGTCGACCGCCTGGCGGAAGCTGCGGTTGTTGGCCTCCTTGTAGATTTTGGCGCAGCGCGTGTCGTCGCCGCTGCGCACCACGAAGACCATGGCCTCCTTGCCGCTCATGAGCTGGCGGACCACGGTGTCGATCAGGCCTTCCTCGATGAGGGACTGCAGGCGGGGAGGTGCTTTCATGGGCGCATTGTGCGCCCTGGGCGCAGCGCGTCCAGGCGCTGGTGCACCTCGTCGCCCGGGTCCACGGGCAACTGGTGCTTGGACTGCAGGTAGTGGTTGGTGAACACGTCGAGGTAGGCTTCGAGCGTCTGCGCGGCGTGGGTCTCACCCGCGAGCTCCAGGCACAGGGCACCGACCTCGGA
This sequence comes from Acidovorax sp., assembly GCF_034519795.1. GTDB lineage: Bacteria > Pseudomonadota > Gammaproteobacteria > Burkholderiales > Burkholderiaceae_C > Acidovorax. The sequence continues at coordinate 283,656 of NZ_JAXHOB010000001.1, read as the reverse complement.
CGTGCAGAAATGGTCTTCGCGCGTGGAGCGGCGCAGCCGGTAGCGCGAGAGCTGCTCGGGCGCCAGGCTGAGCACCGGGAAGCGGTCCAGATAGGGGCTCTTGCGGAACATCTTGCGCGCCTCAGGCCAGGTGGCATCGAGCAGGATGAACAGCGGGCGCTTGCCGCCTTGGGCACTGTCCACGGCCATCACGACGCGCTCCGGCGCCACGAACTCGCCAGGGAACACCACACAGGGTTGCCATTGCGGATCGGCCAGCAGGGCGAGCAGGGCCGGGTCCACTTCGGTGCGCGCCCAGCCGAAGGCCCAGGTGTCGGCCACCACGTCGGCAATCAGCCAGCCGGTGTTGCTGGGCTTGAGCGGTTCGATGTCGGCCATCAGCAGGCACACGCCTGCCTGCGGAGTGAGCAAGGGGCGCAGCGCGCACAGGCAATGGCTGGGCACCAGGCGGCAGCCCGGGCAGCGCTCGCCGCGCGGTCCGCCCCGGGCCAGGAAGGGCTTGGCGGCGCGCGCCAGCCGCGCAGCACGCAGGCGCGATACGGCATGGGGCAGCGCCGGCACGGGCATGGGGGCAGCCGTCACTGGCCGCCCGCGTGTTCGAGCGCAAACAGCGGCAGTTCGGTCTTGGGGCTCAGCCACACGCCGCCGCCCAGCTCGGTGAAGCCTTCGGCCAGCGTGCGGCGGTACAGCTGCGCGGGGTGGCGGTACATGCGCGGGTCGGTCAGCGTCTCGTCCACGATGTCCTGCTCCCAGTCTTCACGCGTGACGGCCTCCACGTACAGGGCGCCGCGGCTGAGCCGGGCCAGGTTGCGCAGCGCCGTCTGCACGTCAGCTTCATTGAGGTAGGGCAGCACGCCCTGGCAGATCACCAGGTCGTACGGCGTGCGCGCCTTGTAATCGACCACCGAGCCCTGCTCCCAGCCGAAGCGGCCGCACAGGTACCCGCTGAATTCCACGCCGTGAAAAGTCGCCTGTGGGAAATGCCGGGCGATCACATCGCGCCACAGGCCGATGCCGCAGCCCACATCCAGCACACGTTTCACCGGCACGCGCAGGTACTGCAGGTAGCTGCAGACGAAGGCGCCGAGCCGCGCAGTATGCGCCGGGTCCACCACGCTGGTCTTCTTGTTGAAATAGAAGCGCTCGTAGTAGGCCGCGTCGAAGCCATCGGCACTGGCGCTCCGGCCCGCACTGCTTGCAGATGTCACTCACATTCCTTGTTCTGCGGATGGACCGCCCAGGGCGGGAGTATCGCCCACGGCCCGTGTGCCCATGGTCGCGGCGACCCTGGCCGCGTTACTTCGCTGGCGCGGGGGTCCACACGGGATTGAGCAGACGCTCCAGGCGCGCGTACGAGGCCTCGATGCTCTTGAGCGCCTTGTCGATGACCTGCTCATTCATCACGATCTTGGTGCCTTGCACATCGAAGCTCTTGCCCTTGGACACCGGCACCAGCGATTCGCGGAATGCCTTGTCCTTGGCCAGAACCGCATCGGCCGGCATGTTGCGGGCGCGGATCATCTCCAGGCGTACCTTGAGGGCCAGCTCGTAGCTCGGGTCAATCACGGGCTTGCGCTGCTTGATGCTCGCCTTGTAGCTGACCACGGTGGCACGCTCGAACTCGATGGAGTTTTTCAGCGCGGCGCTCAGCCGGTCCATGGATGCCTTGGCGCTTTCGCTGTCGGTGTCCTTGAGCCCGGCCCAGAACTCGCGGTGCATCTGCTCGGTCAGCACCGCATCGTCCTTGAACATCGAGACCATCATGGCCTGGCGCTGCGCATCGAGTTCTGCCGCCACGGCGACCTGGGGAAGGGCTGCACACGACAGGGCGGCGACCAAGCATGCGCGCAGCCATTGCTTGCGTAGGTTCATTCGGGGGATCTTTCGAAAGTCGGTCGATGGGGGAAAAGGCGTGGACTATGCCACCGCTGCAGTGGCTGCGACAGCGAATCAAGTATCCACGTGTAACCGATTCCCGCGCGGCCGATGGCCCTCACGCGGCAGGCTGCAAATACTGCCCCACCAGTTGCCGTTGCGCCGCCGCATCCACCCCGAGCACGTCCACCAGGTAGGCCTGCACGCCGCCATAGTCCTGGTCCACCATGTGCAGCGCCGCGTCAAGAAACTCCTCCTGCACGCGCCACAGCACGGTCAGCACCTCTTCGGGTGCGTGGCTGCCCATGCCGGCGGGGCGGCGGTAGAGGTTGTTGGTGAGCAGGTAGTCCAGCATCACTGTCTGGCGCGGCACGCCCAGGGCCAGCAGGATCAGCGCCGCAGCAAAGCCGGTGCGGTCCTTGCCGGCGGTGCAGTGGAACACCGTGGGCGCATCGCTGGCCAGCAACAGGCGGAACAGCTCGGCAAAGCGCGGTGCGTTCTCGTGCACGAAGCCGCGGTAGGTGTCCTGCATGAGGACCACTGCGTCCTGCGCAGTGAGGGCGCGGCCGGTGGCCTGCAGCTCCAGCGCGCGCTGAACCACCGTGGGCTCGATGACCAGCGGGTGGTAGGCCACGCCGGGGATGGCATAGGCGTACGCCGCGCCCTCGGCCTTGCCGCGAAAGTCGATGGCGCGGGTCACGCCCAGTTCGGCCAGCAGCGCCTGGTCCGCAGGGGTCAGGCCGGCCAGGTGGTCGGAGCGGAAGATGCGGCGCCATTTCACGGCCCGGCCGTCCTGCCCGGCGTAGCCGCCCAGGTCGCGGAAGTTGGTGGCGCCGGCCATGGGCAGGGAACGGGCGGGGTCTTGTTGCATCGCAGGTCGTACAGAAAGGGCAGGGGGATGTGTCCGAGCTTATCCGACACACCGGCCCCTTGCCTGTCGCGCAGGCAGTAGCCCTGCGGCTCTGGACCACGGCCTGGGAAGACCGCCGTTAAAGCGCGCGCCGTGTGGCGTAGCGCACCACCGTCACGCCTGCGCGTGCCTGGCGCACCGAGGGCATCACCAGCACGCAGTCGTCGTACGGCGTGGTGACGGGCACCCCATCGTTGTCGCCAATCACCGTACCGGCCTTCTCGATCACCTCCAGGCCCGTGTAAGGCTCCACGAAGCGGAAGGCGCTGCTGGTGGCCACCACCGGCCCGGTGACTTCGAGCGCCCACTGGCGCGGGGCGTCGGGCAGGCGCCAGCCGGGCAACTGATGTGCCAGCGCATCGGCATCGAGCACACCCGACTGTTCGAGAAAGCGCACGCACTGGTCCTGCGCCACGGCGCGGCTCGCCGGGTCGCCATGGAAGCCGCATTCGATGAGCAGGGAGCGGGTGTCGCCGCCCTGGCCCACGCCATCGCCATCCGCCAGGCCGAAACGCCCGTAGTCGCGCATGCGCACGCCGTCCTTGTGCCCGGCATCGACCACGATGTGCTCGGGCGAGCGCATGGCGCGCGCCAGTTGCAGGTTGCGCGGCTGGATGCCGGTGAGCAGCAGCGGCGCCGAGGGCTCGTGCATGGAGTGGATGTCCAGCAGCCAGTCGGCCTGGGCCACGAAGGGCCGCAGGGCCGCAGCGCGGAGGCGCTCGATGGTGTCGCCGGCGTCGATGCGCTCGTCGAGCCATTGGCGGTTGAGGTCTTCGTCGGTAAAGCGCGAGGCATCGTGGCTCAGAGCGTCGAAGCGGTCGAAGGCCGTGAGGTTGCAGAACGCCAGCGTGAGCTTGCCGCGTGCGGGGCGCAGCCCCGCCTCCAGCAGGCCCTTGAGCGCCCAGGCACCGCACAGCTCGTTGCCATGCACCAGCGCGCTGACCATCACGTGGCGGCCGCTCTGGCCCGAGTCGAAGTGCCAGACGCCTTCGGTACCGGTGTTGCCCGCGCGCGAGGCGCTGATGTCGGGCGCGGGCAGCGCAAAGACCAGGGGCTGCGGGGATATCGTCACTGCAGTGGTCATGCCCGTCATTCCTCGATCTTGGCGAACTCGACGATCTTCTTGTACTTGGCCACCTCGGCCGCCAGGTACTGGTCCATGTTCACCGTGGTGGCGGCCACGGTGGAGCCGCTGGCCTCCATCTTCTTGCGGAAGTCGGGTGACTGCAGCGTGTCGTTGAGCGCCTTCTTGATCTTGTCGAACACCGGCTTGGGCAGGTTGGCCGGGCCCAGCAGCGCGAACCACACGCCGATGTCCACGTTCTTGAACTGCGGCGATTCGGCCAGGGCCGGGATGTCAGGGGTGGTGGACGAACGCTTGGCCTCGGTGGTGCCCAGGGCCACGACCTTGCCGCTCTTGATGTGCGGCAGGCCGCTGGAGAGCACGAAGACCCCGAATTCGAGGTTGTTGCCCAGCAGGTCGTTGGTGAGCGGTGCCACGCCGCGGTAGGGGATGTGTGTCATGAACAGCTTGCCCTGCTCCTTGACCATCTCGCCGGCCAGGTGCAGCGAGGTGCCCACGCCCGAGCTGCCGTAGCTGTACTTGCCAGGGCTCTTGGCGACCTTCTGCGTGAATTCGGCCAGGTTCTTCACGCCCGCGCCGGGCGACGCCACCAGCACCAGAGGCTGCGAGGCCACGAGGCCGATGGCCGTGAAGTCCTTGACGTCGTACTTGACCTTCTTGGTCACGAGCTTGTTGATCGCGATTTCGTTGCTGGCACCCACGAGCAGCGTGTAGCCGTCGGGCGCGGCATTGGCCACCTTCTGGGCACCGATGGCGCCGCCCGCACCGCCGATGTTCTCGATCACGACCGGCACGCCAAGCTTCAGGCCCAGCTCCTGCGCCACGGCGCGCCCCGTGAGGTCGGTGCTGCCGCCTGGCGGATAGCCCACGACGATGGTGATGGGCTTGGAGGGGTAGGCGTCCTGCGCCAGGGCGGGCACGGCGGCAAAACAGGAGGCCAGGGCGCACAGCAGTGCGGTGCGGCGAGCGAAGCGGGCGGTGTTTTTCACAATGGAACTCCTCATCGGGGTGGGGTCTGGGCTGGGTGTGTCAGCCATTGTGAGAACGCGCGGGGGCCCTATCGGTGCCGAAATGGCACCAGGTTGTGCCGATTTGGCCGACCTTGGACCGGGCTCAGCGCTGTGCAAACCCCTGCCAGAACGCTTCGGCCAGGGGCGTCAGGCGGCGCTTGGGGCGGTACAGGCGCACATCGAAGCGCACCTCCATGCGCGCATCGCCTGCCAGCGCCAGGCGCTGGGCCTTGCAGTCGGCATGCACCAGCGACCATGGCAGCCAGGCCACCCCCACCCCGCGCAGGGTGTACTCGTACAGGGCATCGGGCGAATCGCATTCCACCACGCGCTGCAGGCGCGGCGCATGGGGGTGGTTGGCCAGGTGGTCCTCCACCAGCCGGCCCAGCGCGAGCTGGGGCGCATAGGCCAGGTAGGCCGCCGCAGGACCTTCCGGGTCGAAGCGGTGCTGCGGCTGGCCCTGGGTGGTGGCGCGCGACACGGGCACCAGCCGGTCGCTGGCCACCGTCACGTGGCTGAACTGCCGGGCATCGAGCCGCACGGCCAGCGCGGTGTGGTGGTAAACCAGAGAGAAGTCGGCCTCGCTGCGCTCGAGCTGGGCCACCGTCTCGGCCAGGGAGCCGGTGCGGATGCACAGCTCGCTGGCGTGCAGTGCGCGCGGCAACCGCACCAGCCAGTCGGCCAGCAGGGTGCGCGCCAGGGTGCGGCCCGTGACGATGGTCACGGTGCGCGCGGTGCGCCCGGCCATGCTCTGCATTTCTTCGTGCGACTGGGCCAGGCTGCGCGCCATCTGGCCCGCCGTCTCCAGAAAGCGCTTGCCGGCGGCCGTGAGCGTCACCGGGCCACCGCCCTTTTCCACCAGGGGCGTACCGGCCCATTCTTCCAGCGCCCGGATGCGCCGCCCGAAGGCCGGGTGGGTGACATGCCGCAGCTCGGCCGCGCGTGTGAAGCTGCGCTCCTGCGCGAGCACGATGAAGTCCTCCAGCCACTTCAGTTGCATCGGGGCTTGCCGGACGGGTGGGGGAAGGCGTCAGCCCCGTGCGGCTTCCAGCACCGCCCGGGTGCGTTGCGCTTCGGCGCGCGCCGCAGCGGCAAAGTCCTCACCGCCCGAGGCATAGAGGATGGAGCGCGACGAGTTGACGATGATCGGCCCGCCCTCGCGCAGACCGGCGCGCACGGTGGCCACGGCATCACCGCCCTGGGCACCGACGCCCGGGATCAGCAGCGGCAGTGTGGGTGCGATGGAGCGCACGCGCTCGATCTCCTGCGGGTAGGTGGCGCCCACCACCAGCCCGAGCTGGCCGTTGCGGTTCCAGGGCCCCTGGGCCAGTCGCGCCACGTGCTCGTACAGCAAGGGCTCGCCCTCGACGCTGGACAGGCGCTGGATCTGCAGGTCGTCGCCCCCGGGATTGGAGGTGCGGCACAGCAGGAAGGCGCCCTTGCCGTGGTAGGCGAGGTAGGGTTCGATGGAATCGAAGCCCATGAAGGGCGAGAGCGTGACGGCGTCGGCGCCATAGCGCTCGAACGCCTCCTTGGCGTACTGCTCGGCCGTGGAACCGATGTCGCCGCGCTTGGCGTCCAGAATGACCGGGACATGCGGCGCGTTGGCGCGCATGTGCTGCATCAGGCGTTCGAGCTGAACTTCGGCGCTGTGCGCGGCGAAGTAGGCGATCTGGGGCTTGAAGGCGCAGGCCAGGTCGGCCGTGGCATCGACGATGGCGGCACAGAAATCGTAGATCTTGCGCGGATCGCCCTGGAGCGCTGCAGGGAAACGGGTGGGCTCGGGGTCCAGGCCCACGCACAGCATGGAGTTGTTCTGTGCGGACGCGTCGCGCAGCATGTCTAGAAAGGTCATGGGACGCGATTTTAGGCGGGCCGGGACACGAAAGCCGTGGGCCGGCCACTGCCACCTACGGAGGGAACCCGCACGGACGTAAAAAAGGCCGTCGAAACGGCCCTATTTCAGAGGGGCAAAATGTAACCAAAATGGTTATTTTGCAACCGCACGTTTTTCCAATATCTCGAAAGCCGGCAGCGTTTTGCCCTCCAGCACTTCCAGAAACGCGCCCCCGCCGGTGGAGATATAGCCGACCTGTTTCTCGATGCCGTATTTGGCGATGGCCGCCAGAGTATCTCCACCGCCGGCAATGCTGAATGCAGGCGATTCGGCAATGGCGGCCGCAATCGCGCGCGTGCCATTTTCAAAGGCGGCGAATTCGAACACGCCGACCGGCCCGTTCCAGACGATGGAGCCGGCCGACTTGAGCTGGCCGGCCAGGCGGGCCGCCGTTTCGGGTCCGATGTCCAGGATCAGGTCATCGGCGCCGACGTCAGCGGCCGCCTTGACGGTGGCCGGGGCGTCGGCGGAGAAGGCCGTGGCCGTGACCACGTCGGTGGGGATCGGCACGTCGGCACCGCGGGCCTTCATGGCGGCCATCACGGCGCGCGCCTCGTCCACCAGATCGGGCTCGGCCAGGCTCTTGCCGATGGGCAGGCCGGCGGCCAGCATGAAGGTGTTGGCGATGCCGCCGCCCACGATGAGCTGGTCGACCTTGTCGGCCAGGCTCTTCAGGATGGTGAGCTTGCTCGATACCTTGGAGCCGGCGACGATGGCCACCAGCGGGCGCTGCGGCTGGGCCAGGGCCTTGGTCAGTGCGTCGATCTCGGCCGACAGCAAGGGGCCGGCGCAGGCGACGGGCGCAAACTGGGCGATGCCGTAGGTCGTGCCCTCGGCGCGGTGGGCGGTGCCGAAGGCATCGTTGACGAAGATGTCGCACAGGGCGGCCATCTTGCGCGCCAGCGCTTCCTGGTTCTTCTTCTCGCCCACGTTCAGGCGGCAGTTCTCCAGCAGCACGATCTGGCCCGGGGCCACGCTGACGCCGTCGACCCAGTTGGAGACCAGGGGCACCTCGCGGCCCAGCAGTTCGCCCAGGCGCACGGCCACGGGAGCCAGGGTGTCCCCGGGCTTGAACTCGCCTTCGGTGGGGCGGCCCAGGTGGCTGGTGACCATCACGGCAGCGCCTGCGTCCAGGGCCATCTGGATGCAGGGGATGGAGGCGCGGATGCGCGTGTCTTCGGTGATGGCGCCACTGTCGTCCTGCGGCACGTTCAGGTCGGCACGGATGAAGACGCGCTGGCCTTGGGCCTTGCCCTGGGCGCACAGATCGGAGAAGCGAAGGATGTTCATGAAAGAAGGGTTCCTGGATGGGGCACTGAGGGCCGCCATTTTAAAGGGCCCCGCCCTTGCCCTCTCCAGGGCGGCTTACCAGCCCCAGCCGATGTGCAGCGGCAGGTACACGGCCATGCCCACCACGATGGTGCCCAGGATGCCGCGCTTCCAGAAGTAGTAGGCACTCGCCAGCAGCACGGCTGGCAGGCGTGCGTCCTGTAAGGTGTCGAGCAATTCCCCCTGGGTCATGAGGATCTCGGGCGCGATCACTGCCGTGAGCGCGGCCAGCGGCGCGTACTTGAGGCCGCGCTTGAGCCAGTCGGGCAGGGGCAGCTCGCGCTCGGGGATCATGAAGAAGGCGCGCGACACCACGGTGATGATGGCCAGCCCGAGGATGGCGATGGTGGTCTCGATCCAGTGGCCGCTCATGGGTGGCGCTCCTCGCGCAGGGGCACCACGTCACCATCCTTCATGTGCTGGCGCTCCTCGGGTGGCATCACGCTGTTGGCGGGCACCAGCAGCATCTCGGGGTGGCGGTCCTTGCGGCGCCGGTCGACCGCTTCCATCATCAGGCCCACGGCCACGGCAGCCGCAATGGCCACCAGGATGTTGAGCTTGAGCGGCAAGGCGAACGCGGCCACGGCGGCCGTGGCCGCCACGCCCGTGGCCAGCCAGGTGGCCCGGTCGAACAGCAGAGACAGCAGCACACCCAGCAGCGCCAGCACGCCGGCAAAGCCCAGGCCCCAGGACAGCGGCACGGCATTGGCCAGCAGGATGCCGGCGATCGATGGCACCTGCCAGGCGATCCAGTTGGTGGTGGCCGCCCCCCAGAAGTAAGGCATCTGCTCGGGCTGGGGCCTGGGTTCTGGGAAGCGCTTCATGAAGGCCACGTAGATCACGTCGCCGCTGAAGTAGCCGATGGCCAGGCGCTCGCGCAGGGGCCGGTGGGCAAAATAGCTGCGCCACATGCTGCTGAAGATGACGAAGCGCAGGTTGACGCACGAGGCGGTGAGCCAGATCACCCACAGCGGCGCGCCCACGGTGAGCAGCGGGATCACGGCCAGTTGGGCGCTGCCGGCATAGACCACCAGCGACATGAACAGCGCCAGCGACACGGACATGCCACTCTTGACCATGGCCACGCCGGTGACCAGGCCCCAGGCCGCAATGCCCAGGGAGGTGCCCGCCATGTCCACGGCGGCCAGGCGGAAATGGGGGTCGCGGACGGTGCGCGAGACTTTCTGCGCCAGGGTGCTCATGGCGCACCGCTGGCGCTGGGCGCCGCCGCAGCCCCCAGCACCGTACCGGGTTGCAGCTCGTCGAAGCCACGCAGGAAATCGGCGGTCGCCAGGCGCTTGCCGCCTGCGCGCTGCAGGGTGGTCAGGCGCAGGCAGCCCATACCGCAGGCCACAATGACACCGGAGGCATCGGCGGCCAGGACCTGCCCGGGCACGGCACCTGCGGGTGCATCCATCGCCTCGGGCGACGCACCCCACAGCTTGATCGTTTCTGCCCCCAGCAGGGTGCTGGCACCGGGAAAGGGATCGAAGGCACGGATGCGCTGGCCGATGGCCTGGGCCGGCAGCGACCAGTCGACGCTGCTCTCGGCCTTTTCGATCTTGTGCGCATAGGTCACCCCCTCGGCAGGCTGCACCACAGGGGTCAGGCCACCGCAGGCGGCCATCTCCAGCGCTTCCACGATCATCCGTCCACCCAGGTCCGCGAGCCGGTCATGCAGCGCAGCGGTGGTGTCGGTGGCGGAAATGGCCGTGCGTTCGGTGAGCAGCATGTCACCCGTGTCCAGCCCGGCATCCATCTGCATGATGGTGACGCCGGTCTCGGCATCCCCGGCCTCGATGGCGCGGTGGATGGGCGCCGCACCACGCCAGCGCGGCAGCAGGCTGGCATGGATGTTCAGGCAGCCCAGGCGCGGCAGGTCCAGCACCCACTGCGGCAGGATCAGGCCGTAGGCAGCCACCACCATGGCGTCGGCCCGGGCGGCCAGAAGGGCCTCGCGCGCTGCTGCCGCATCTTCGGGGTACTTGCCATCCAGGCGCAGGCTCCTGGGCTGCGCCACGGCAATGCCATGGTCCAGGGCGCACTGCTTGACGGGGGAGGCCTGCAGCTTCATGCCCCGACCGGCAGGGCGGTCAGGCTGGGTCAGGACCAGGGGGACGGTGAAGCCGGCCTTCAGCAAGCGCTCCAGGGCCACGCGGGCGAACTCGGGCGTGCCGGCAAAAATGACGTTCATGGGGCTTTCTGCAACACAGACGATCAGTCTCGTCCTTTGTCGGTATTGGGGATGTCGTCGGTGAAGCCGATGCGGCGCACCACGCCGACAGGATCGAGGTGCACGTGGGCGAAGCGCGGATCCGACCCCTGCTTGAAGCGGTAGGTCCAGATGTCGCCGTTCCAGAAGGTCACGCGCTCCACGCGCAGCGGCGGGCCAAAGGTGCGCTGCAGGTCGGCCCGGGTCCATTGGTCCTGCGGGATGCTCTCCAGCCGGATCTGGGTCAGGACCTGCTCGGTGCGCACCAGGCGGCCAGCGGCGTCGAAATCGAGGTTGTAGACCTCGGTGCCGGCGGGCAGCTGGGAATACAGCAAGCGCTCGCCCTGCGGCAGGGCGTGCACAGCGGTAGGTGGCCCCAGGTGCGCCACGACCTGGGCGCGCGGCGTGCCCAGAGGCTCGCGCGAGGGCACGGCACAAGCGGCCAGGCCCGCCACCAGCGCCAGCGCAGCGGCGCAGCGCAGGAGGCGGGGTGGACGCATCAGCGGGTCTCCCGCTGCTGCTTGACCATCTTGGTCTTGATGCGGTTGCGCTTGAGGGGCGACAGGTATTCGACGAAGACCTTGCCCAGCAGGTGGTCCATCTCGTGCTGGATGCAGACCGCCAGCAGGCCTTCGGCCTCGATGGTGCGCGACTGGCCCTCGGCATCGAGGGCCTTCACGTGCACGGCATCGTGGCGCTCGACCCCGTCGTAGATGCCGGGCACCGAGAGGCAGCCCTCGTCGTTGACGTGCTTTTCGGCACTGGCCCAGACGATTTCGGGGTTGATGAGCACCATGGGCTCGTTGCGCCCTTCGGAAACGTCGATCACGATCAGGCGCTCATGCACATCGACCTGGGTGGCTGCCAGGCCGATGCCGTTGGCGTCGTACATGGTGGCCAGCATGTCGGAGACCAGGGTCTTCAGGCGGGCATCCACGGCCTCGACCGGCCGGGCGACCTTGTGAAGCCGGGGGTCCGGGTAACAGAGAATGGGGAGAATTGCCATGGAATCGGGTAATAGATGTCGCTATTTTCGCCACTTTTGCCCCATGCTGCAGATACTCAACTCAATAATCGTTGCCGAATCAAGGGCTTGAGCAGAGAATCTAAGAAGGTTTGTAACGTATTCGTCCGGCTGCTTGCATGTGCAACACAGCCAGGACGCCAGTGAGGGGGCGTTTCACAATGCATCAGAAAAGGATCCACATGACGGCATTCACCAGCGCGCGGCTAACCGCCCTGGGCGCCCTGACCGTGGCCGCAGGCGCTTTACTCGTCGCACCGGCCCAGGCGCAAAATCACCCCATTTCCGGCCAGCAGCGCGCCACGGCGCAGGAAGTGTCACAGCGCGGCATTCCCGTGGCCGACCTGGCACCCGATGCACCCGATGTGTACGTGGTCAAGCGTGGCGACACGCTGTGGGGCATTTCCGGCCTGTACCTCAAGAGCGCCTGGCGCTGGCCCGAGCTGTGGGGCATGAACCTGCAGGCCCTGCCCAACCCGCACCTGATCTTCCCGGGCCAGACGCTGTACCTGGACAAGGACGGCGGCTACGCCCGCCTGCGCACCACGGCCCCCGGCAGCTCCGGCTCGTCCGGCACCGTCCGCGTGTCTCCCAGCACGCGCAGCGACAGCCTGTCCAGCACGGCACTGCCGACCCTCAAGCCGCACCTGATCGAACCCTTCCTCGTGGAGCCGATGGTGGTCGACGCCAGCGTGCTGCAGCGCGCACCCCGCGTGATTGCCACCCAGGAAGAGCGCGTGCTGATGGCCAGCGGTGACCGCGCTTACGTGCGCGGCGATGCCGCCACGCCCCTGACCAGGGAGCCGGGCGAGCCGCGCCAGTTCCGCGTATTCCGCGATGCGGTCGCCCTCAAGGATCCCATGACGGGTGAAGTGCTGGGCTACGAGGCGCAGTACCTGGGCAAGGCCGAACTGGTGCGCGGCGAGAACTTCGAGAAGTCCTCCGACGGCAAGGGCGGCATCCAGACCGACTACGTGCCTGCCACGGTGGACCTGACGGGTGCCAAGGAAGAGATCCGCGCTGGCGACCGGTTGCTGCCCGCACCTGCGCGCGAATTCATCAGCTACGTGCCCCGTGCTCCCCAGAGCGGCACCGAGGCCCGCGTGATTTCCATCTACGGCAGCTCGGCCTCCGGTACCTCGGCAGGCGCGGCTGGTCAGAACCAGGTGGTGGCCATCAACCTGGGTACCCGCAATGGCATCGAGGCCGGCCATGTGATGCGCCTGGTGACCAAGGGCGACGTGATCAAGGACAAGACCGACCCCAAGCTCCCGATGATCAAGCTGCCCAGCGAAAGCAACGGCCTGGCCATGGTGTTCCGCACCTTCGACCGGGTGTCGTACGCGCTGATCCTGGAGATCCGCACCGGCGTGCGCGTGGGCGACCGGCTGGTCAGCCCGCAGGATTGAGCTGAACGGCACACCCCTCCCTCCCCACCCGGGTGCGATCGCCCGGTACACGGGAGGAGGGCGCCGCACCCGTGAAGCCATCCAGGCCATGCCCATGGACCACGATGAGTTGCAGGCCTGGCTCAGGCTGACGCTGTCGCGCGGCGTGGGCAATGCCGCAGCGCGCCTTCTGCTGGCCCGCTTCGGCCTGCCGCAAGCCATCTTCGAACAGTCGGAAGCGGCTCTGATGGAGTGCGTGACCCCGGCCCAGGCCAAGGCCTTGCGCGCCATCCCGCCCACCCTGGCCGACCTGGTGGAAACCACCTGGGAATGGCTGCAGGATGCGCCCGAGCCCGGGGCTGCATCGCGGACGCTGCTCACACTGGGCGACGCCGGCTATCCCCGCACCCTGCTGAACACCGACGATCCCCCGCTGGTGCTGTACCTGATGGGTCCTGCGGCACGCCTGTCGTCCGAGCAGCCACTGGGCGAACGGCCTTGCCTGGCCGTGGTGGGCAGCCGCAATCCGACAGCCCAGGGCGCGGAACATGCCTGGCAATTCGCCAAGGCCTTGCACGGTGCCGGCCTCACCATCGTCTCCGGCCTGGCGCTGGGGGTGGATGCGGCGGCCCATGGAGGGGCACTGGAGAGCGCCGGCCTGGACGAAGACCAGCCAGCGACCATCGCCGTGGTGGGGACCGGCCTGGACCGGGTCTACCCGGCAGCCAACCGGGCGCTGGCACACCACATCGCCCGGCAGGGACTGCTGGTGAGCGAGTACCCACTGGGCACACCACCGCTGGCACCCAACTTCCCCAAGCGCAACCGCATCATTTCCGGGCTTTCGCAGGGCACGCTGGTGGTCGAGGCGGCCCTCGCCTCGGGCTCGCTGATCACCGCCCGGCTGGCGGCGGAGCAGGGCCGCGAGGTGTTCGCCATCCCGGGCTCCATCCACTCGCCCCAGTCGCGCGGCTGCCACGCACTCATCCGCCAGGGCGCCAAGCTGGTGGAGTCCGCCCAGGACGTGCTGGAGGAATTGAGCCTGCCCGCTGCGGCCACCGCCCCGGCGACCGCTTCGGGCCCGCCAGGCCTGGGCCGCGGGCAGTCGCGGCAGGACAGTCCCCTGCTGCAGGCCCTGGGCTATGACCCCATGGGCCTGGATGCCCTGCTGGCCCGCACCGGCATGGATGCGGCAGGCCTGCAGGTGCAACTGCTGGAACTGGAGCTGTCGGGCGATGTGGCCCGCTTGCCGGGCGGCTTGTTTCAGCGCATGGGCACCGCCTGACCCCAGCGCCGAAGCGGCGGGGCAGACTGATCAGCCCAGCAGGCGTTCCGGATTGGCGTCGAGCTTGGCCAGCGCGTCGCGCGTGGCGCGGGTGGTGATGCCTTCCTCGTCCTGCGCCACGAGCAGGCCCGCCTGCAGGTAGGCGGCCAGGCGCCGCAGCTGGATCAGGTAGCTGCTGCCGTCCACCGCAGCGAACAGGTGCAGCTGCTTGCGCTGGCTCTGCCAGGCGTACTGGACCTGGGCCGACGAGCCGTTGTGGTCGAGCGTGTACCAGGTGCCGGGCTTGAGCTCCTGCGCCCAGACGACCATGCCTTCGTCCACGGGGGCGCCGTTGTCGGCCACCACGTGGATCGACGAGGCATCGATGCCCAGCATCATCTCGATGTTGTCGGCATTGAGCGGCATGTCGCCCAGCGTGGCGTCGTTGATGAAATCCTCGAGGTTGGCCAGGCGCTTGGCCATGGCGTCGATGTGCGCCTGCGGGATCGATGCGGTCTTGGACAGGAAGGCATCGGCCAGCGTGTCGGTCAGCGTCTTGATCAGCGCGTCCTGCGGCGCATCGTGGATGCCCATCAGCGCCAGGCCCTGGCGCAGGCGCTGCAGCAGCCCGGGCAGGTTCTGGATCACCTGCGCGCGGTCGCTGCGGTTGGGCTTGGCGCTGGCGGCCCAGACCAGGTCGGCGGCCGTGCGTTTCAGGGTGATGGTGTCGGCATGCTGGGCGCCATCGCGCACGGCTGACAGGGCCAGCACCTCGGCCCAGGTCTTGAACAGGAACTCGCGGATCTCGTCGCGCACCGGCATGTCCTTGAGCATGGTGCGCAGCTCGATGGTGTACTGGATGGCCAGGGTTTCCTTCTGCTCCACCTGCTGGGCCACACTGACCAGGCGCGAGGTGGCCTGCTTCTCGGTGAGGAACTTGGACAGGAATTTCTCGAACTCGTCGTAGACCAGCTGGAACACGCGGCGGCCGGTTTCCGGGTACTGCTCGATCACCTGCACCACCCGGCGGATTTCGGCCTCCAGGGCGCTGCCGTTGATGCTGGTGGAGTCGAAGCCCATCACGCAGGCGCCCATGCGGTCGATCAACTGGCGCGCGGGGTGGTCCAGGTTGCTGAAGAACTCGGGCTCGGCCAGCGCCACGCGCAGCACCGGCACCTGCAGGCGCGCGAACCACACGCGCACGGCGGGCGGGATGCGGTCTTCGGCCAGGATGCTCTGGAACATCAGGGCCACCACCTCGATGATGGCTTTTTCGCCGGCAGTGGAGGCCTTGTTCTTGAACTCGGTGGAGCGCTCGCGCACGGCACCGGCCAGCTGCACCACGGCCGCCGGGCTGTAGTCTTCCATCAGCGTGGCGACACCGCTGTAGTAGGTGTCCGCCTGCACGCGCTGGGCCGACAAGGCATGCGCCAGGGCCGCCGAAGCCGGAGGCGCCTTGACCATGTCGAAGCCCGTGGCCGGCTGCGTGAGCAGCCGGCGCAACTGGCCCATGACGCCCTGCGCGCGCTGGCGCGCGCGGATCAGCGGCGTCATGCCGGTCGCAAAGCCCATGCCCATGCCGCCAGGGGGCATGGGGTAGCCCTGGCCTTGCGGCATGCGGGCCTGCATGTGCTGGGGATGCATCTGTTGCGGGTACATGCCTGCCGCAGCCGCCTGGCGGCCGGCCGCTATCGCCTCGCGCGACTGGGCCAGCGCCTGCGATGCCAGGCCACCGGCACCGGAATCGCCGCCGCCTGCGCCGCCACCGCCCCCGGTGCGCTTCACGCGCGAGCGCAGGTCGGAGGGCACGGCCACGCCCTGCTCCACATAGAAGGCATTCACGGCCTGGTACTGCTTTTGCAGCACATTCGCCAGTTCGCGCTGCAAGGGGTCCACCACGGTGAGCAGGTCGGTGCGTGGCAGCCCGGCCTCCACCCACTGCTGCACCAGCAGCAGGCAGATGGTTTCGGGGCGCAGGATGTCGCTGCTGTCGATCTCCTGCCCCTCCAGCGACTGGGTGCGCTGGCGCAGTGCATCGAAATGCTGGCCCGCCTGCTCGGCCACGGTCAGCGCCATGCGCGAGGCCACGATCTTGTTTTCCACCACGTCGTCGCTGAGCAGCTCGAACGACAGGTTGTTGCCACCGCCCGCCGCGGTCAGGCCCGACCGCGCGCTGGTGTGGGGCGCCAACGCCTCCTGCCATGCATGGCTGGTGGCCGATACCCACTTGGCATGGTGCTGCTGGTAGAGCATCCAGGTGTCGCGCCGGGACTGCATCTCGCGCGCCGTACCGGTCTGCGCGATCAACACGCCCAGGAAGTCAGCGATGGTCTTGTCGACCTCCGCCAGCCCTGCGCAGATCCCCTCGACGAACCGCTGGCGCGCCAGGCGTGCCAGGCGGCGCTGCGGTGAGGGGGCCGGGGAGTTTTGCATGCGCCAATGTTAGCGGTTCAGACGGTGGCCCCAGCGTTGGGATCGTTGGGGTCGCCGTCCTTTTTGGTAGTGGTCTTGATCAGGTCTTCGCGCTTGACGCCCAGCCACATGGCGATTGCCGCAGCCACGAACACCGACGAGTAGATACCGAACAGGATACCAATGGTCAGCGCGAGTGCAAAGTAATGAAGGCTCGGACCGCCGAAGAAGAACATCGACAGCACCATCGCCTCGGTGGAGGCGTGGGTGATGATGGTGCGGCTCATGGTGCTGGTGATGGCGTGGTC
Organism: Acidovorax sp.; assembly: GCF_034519795.1. Classification (GTDB taxonomy): domain Bacteria; phylum Pseudomonadota; class Gammaproteobacteria; order Burkholderiales; family Burkholderiaceae_C; genus Acidovorax. The sequence goes on along the minus strand of NZ_JAXHOB010000001.1, from coordinate 266,943 downwards.
GATCACCTCGTGCGTCGTCATCTTGCGGTACTTGCGGAAGGCCTCGCGGATCCGGTCGAAGATCACGACCGATTCGTTGACCGAATAGCCGAGCACGGCCAGCACGGCCGCCAGCACCGACAGCGAGAACTCCCACTGGAAGAACGCGAAGAACCCCAGGATGATCACCACATCGTGCAGGTTGGCGATGATGGCCGCCACCCCGAACTTCCACTCGAAGCGCAAGGCCAGGTAGATCATGATGCCCACCACCACCATCCCGAGCGCCATGAGCCCGCCGTGCACGAGTTCCTCGCCGACCTGCGGGCCGACGAATTCGGTGCGGCGCAGCGTCACCTCGGCATCGGCTGCCTTGAGGGCCGCCAGAACGCCCTCGCTCTGTTGCGCGGACGTCACACCCTTTTGCACGGGCAGGCGGATCATCACATCGCGGGCGGAGCCGAAGGTCTGCACCTGCACGTCCGGGTAGCCCAGCGCCGACACCGTCTCGCGCACCTTGGCGAGCTCGGCCGGCTGGCTGTAGGCCACTTCCATGACCGTGCCGCCGGTGAACTCCACCGACAGGTGCAGCCCGCGCGTGAGCAGGAAGAACACGGCCAGCGCGAAAGTGATGAAGGAGATCGCGTTGAAGATCAACGCGTGCTTCATGAAGGGGATGTCTTTTTTGATGCGGAAGAATTCCATGGCCGTTTCCCCTTAGTTCGTTTTGGCCACAGCGGTATCGGCGTCCGGCTTCCAGATCTGGCCGATCGATACGCTCTTGAGCTTCTTCTGGCGCCCGTACCACAGGTTCACCAGGCCGCGCGAGAAGAACACGGCCGAGAACATGCTGGTCAGGATGCCGATGCAGTGCACCACGGCAAAGCCGCGCACCGGGCCGGAGCCGAAGGCGAGCAGGGCCAGGCCGGCGATCAGGGTGGTCACGTTGGAATCGAGAATCGTCTCCCAGGCGCGCTCATACCCCGTATTGATCGCTGCCTGCGGCGACATGCCGGCGCGCAGCTCCTCGCGGATGCGCTCATTGATCAGCACGTTGGAGTCGATGGCCACGCCAATGGCCAGCGCCATGGCCGCAATGCCGGGCAGCGTGAGCGTGGCCTGCAGCATGGACAACACGGCCATCAGCAGCAGCACGTTGACCCCCAGCGCAATGCTGGAGAAGACACCGAACAGCAGGTAGTAAAAACACATGAAGGCCGCGATGGCTGCCAGGCCCCAGACCACGCTGTTGATGCCGCGCTCGATGTTGTCGGCGCCCAGGCTCGGGCCGATGGTGTATTCCTCGATGATCTCCATGGGCGCGGCCAGCGAACCGGCGCGCAGCAGCAGCGCCGTGTCGTTGGCTTCGGCCGTGGTCATGCGGCCCGAGATCTGCACCCGGCCGCCGCCGATTTCGCTGCGGATCACGGGGGCCGTCACCACTTCGCCCTTGCCCTTTTCGAAGAGCACGATGGCCATGCGCTTGCCGATGTTCTCGCGCGTGATGTCGCGGAAGATGCGCGAGCCCTTGGCGTCCAGCGTGAGGTTCACGGTGGGCTCCTGGGTCTGGCCGTCGAAACCAGGCTGGGCATCGGTCAGGTTTTCGCCGGTCAGAATGACCTGCTTCTTGACCACCACGGGCTGGCCGTTGCGCTCGGGGTAGCGCTCGGAGCCGAACGGCACCGGGCCCCGGCCCGATTCGGCGGCGCGGGCCTCGGTGCCCTCGTCGACCATGCGCACTTCCAGCGTGGCGGTTCGGCCCAGAATGTCCTTGGCCTTGGCCGTGTCCTGCACGCCGGGCAGTTGCACCACGATGCGGTCCAGCCCCTGCTGCTGGATCACGGGCTCGGCCACACCCAGTTCGTTGATCCGGTTGTGCAACGTGACCATGTTCTGCTTGAGCGCCTGCTCCTGCACACGGCGCGTGGCCTCGGGCTTGATGGTGGCGCGCAGCTTGAATTCGCTGCCGTCCGGCACGCTGGTGCTCGCCAGGTCGGGGAACTGGTCGCTGATGAGGTTGCGCGCCGCCGTGAGCGTGGCTTCGTCGCGCAGGCGCACTTCGACGGTCTGGCCATCGCGGCTGATGCCGCCGTGGCGGATGCTCTTGTCGCGCAGCAGGGTGCGCAGGTCGCCGGCATACGACTCGGCCTTCTTGGTCAACGCGGCCTGCATGTCCACCTGCAGCATGAAGTGCACGCCACCGCGCAGGTCCAGGCCCAGGTACATGGGCATGGCATGGATCGTGGTCAGCCACTTGGGGGACAGCGAGAACATGTTCAGCGCCACCACGTAGGAGACGTCGGACTCATTGGGAACCAGGGCCTTCTGGATCGCGTCCTTCGCTTTGCCCTGGGTCTCCACCGAATCGAGCTGCGCCCGCACGGAATTGCCTTCCAGGCTCACCGACACCGGCGTGATGTTGGCCGCCTTGAGCGCCTCTTGCACGCGCTCCAGCACGGAGGTATCCACCTTCACGGCAGAGGGTTTGGCGGACGACACCTGCACCGCAGGCGCCTCGCCGAAGAAATTGGGCAGGGTGTACAGGGTCCCCACCAGCAGCACGATCACCAGGATCGCGTACTTCCACACCGGATATCGGTTCATGATCGCGCTCTTGCCTCTTGGAAAGCTTCAGGGGGCGCCGCCCTTGCAGGCCGGAACACCCCGGATACAGGGGGCTTGAAGGCCTTACTTGACCGAGCCCTTGGGCAGGACCTGCACCACGGCGCTGCGCTGCAGTTGCACTTCCACACCGCTGGCGATCTCGATGTGCAGGAAGCCTTCGGACAGGCGCGTGACCTTGCCCACGATGCCACCGGCCGTCGCCACTTCATCGCCCTTGGCAATGGCGTCGATCATGGCGCGGTGCTCCTTCTGCTTCTTCATCTGGGGGCGGATCATGACGAAGTACAGCACCACGAACATCAACACCAGCGGCAGCATGCCGGTGAGCGAGGACATCATGTCACCACCGCCCGCAGCGGCGGCGGGAGCGGTCTGGGCAAAAGCGGAAGAAATAAACACGGACGAAACTCCACAACGGATGGTCAAAACACACTGAAAACCGCCTGCAGCGAGCGCCAAGGCGCGCGCTGGGCGCAACAGGACATTGTATGCGGCCCCTTGCCACGCCCCCAAGGGGTATGACCCAAGCCGGCAGCGGGTGTTTGTTGCCTGCCACCGCCCTGCCGGGCACCGCTGCCGCAAGCTCCAGCACAATGCCACTTTTGGCAAGCCAGCACTGGGGTTGAAGCTACATTCCTGATAGCAAAAAGCCCGCGCAAGCGCGGGCTCTGCGAGAAAGATGCGGCCAGGCCGCCCAACTTCAAGCGGCCTGGCGCTCGGCCCGCACCGCTCCCCCCTGGCGCCATTGGGCCATCAGGCCGTCCCACTTGGGACGGGCCGCAGCCAGGTGGCGCTCCTTCACATGGCCGTAACCGCGGATCTCTTCAGGGATGCGCGCAATCTCCACGGCCAGCGCCAGGTTGTCGGCGCTGAGGCCCTGCAGCAGTTCGTCGATGCAGGTGCGGTATTCCACGATCAGCGCACGCTCCATGCGGCGCTCCTCGGTCTTGCCGAACACATCGAACGCCGTACCGCGCAGACCCTTGAGCTTGGCCAGCACACCGAAGGCGCTGCGCATCCACGGGCCGAAGGGCTGCTTGACCAGTTCGCCGCGGTCGTTCTTCTTCGCCGTCAGGGGCGGTGCCAGGTGGTGCACCAGCTTGTAGTCGCCTTCGAACATGTTCGCGATCTTGTCCGTGAAGGCCTTGTCGGTGTGCAGGCGCGCCACCTCGTACTCGTCCTTGTAGGCCATGAGCTTGAACAGGTAGCGGGCCACGGCCTCCGACAGGCGGGTGCCGGCACCCAGCTTGCCCTCGGCGGCCCGCACCTTCTCCACAAAGGCCGTGTACTCGGAGGCGTAGGCGGCGTTCTGGTAGCCCGTGAGGAAGTCCACGCGCCTGGACAACATCTCGGTGATGGACGGCTTCTTGACGAACTCGATCACCTGCGCGGCCTGGAACAGCGACTGCACGGCCTGGAGGTCATGGGCGCAGCGGCGGCCCCATTCGAACGCAGCCTTGTTGTTGTCCACCTGCACGCCGTTGAGTTCCATGGCGCGCATCAGCGAGGCGAACGTCAGCGGCACGCGGCCCTTCTGCCAGGCATAGCCCAGCATCAGCGGGTTGGTGTAGATGCTGTCGCCCAGCAGTTGGGTGGCCACCTGCTCGGCATCGAAGCTGCCCACACCGCCAGCGCCCACGGCGGCCGCAATGGCGCTGTCGCAGTTGGCACCGGGGAACTGCCAGTTGGGGTTGGTCACGAAGGCCGCCGTGGGCGTGCCATGGGTGTTGAGCGCCACGAAGGTGCGGCCCGGCTGCATCACGGCCAGGGTGTACTTGTGCGCCGCGACGATGGAATCGCAGCCGATCACCAGGTCGGCCTTGGCGGTGTCGACCTTGGTGGTGTAGATGGCCTCGGGGCGGTTGGCGATCTGGATGTGGCTCCAGGTGGCGCCGCCCTTCTGGGCCAGGCCACCGGCGTCCTGGGTGATGACGCCCTTGCCGTCCAGGTGCGCGGCCATGCCCAGCAGCGAGCCGATGGTGATCACGCCCGTGCCGCCCACGCCGCCGACCACGATGCCCCAGGCCGCTTCGGCCACGGGCAGGACGGGATCCGGGATGGCTGGCAGGCTGGCCAGGTCGCCCTTCTTTTCCTTCTTCGGCTTCTTGAGCTTGCCGCCCTCCACCGTGACGAAGCTCGGGCAGAAGCCATTCACGCAGGAGTAGTCCTTGTTGCAGGTGCTCTGGTTGATGCGGCGCTTGCGGCCGAACTCCGTCTCCACCGGCTCCACGCTCAGGCAGTTGGACTTGGTCGAGCAGTCGCCGCAGCCCTCGCACACCAGGTCGTTGATGACCACGGTCTTGTCGGGGGTGGCCAGGGTGCCGCGCTTCCTGCGGCGGCGCTTTTCGGTGGCGCAGGTCTGGTCGTAGATGATGACCGTGCAGCCCTTGATCTCGCGGAACTGGCGCTGCAGCGTGTCGAGTTCGTCACGGTGGTGCACCGTCACGCCCTCCGCGAGGGCCACGCCGTCGTACTTCTGCGGCTCATCGGTGACGATGATGAGCTTGACCACGCCCTCGGACTTGAGGCTGTTCATGATCTGCAGCACCGAGTGGCCCTCGGGCCGCTCGCCCACCTGCTGGCCGCCGGTCATGGCCACGGCGTCGTTGTAGAGCACCTTGTAGGTGATGCTGGTGCCTGCGGCAATGCTCTGGCGAATGGCCAGCAGCCCGCTGTGGAAGTAGGTGCCATCGCCCAGGTTGGCGAACACGTGCTGGTCGGTGGTGAACGGTGCCTGGCCCACCCAGGTCACGCCTTCGCCGCCCATCTGCGTGAAGGTGGAGGTGTTGCGGTCGGGCATCCAGTTGGCCATGTAATGGCAGCCGATGCCGGCCACGGCGCGTGAGCCCTCGGGCACGCGGGTGCTGGTGTTGTGCGGGCAGCCGCTGCAGAACCAGGGAGCGCGCTCGCCCGTGTCCACCTTGAGTTCGGTCATCGCGCGCTCGCTCGCCTCGATGACGGCGATGCGCGAATCCATGCGCGCGATGATGTCGCTCGACACGCCCAGTTTCTTCAGGCGCTTGGCAATGGCCTTGGCGATGATGGCCGGCGTCAGGTCGGCCTTGGCGCGCAGCAGCCAGTTCTGGCTCGGGTTGGGCATGGACCATTCGCCGCCCGTCGCGTCACCCTCGGGCTCGTCGAACTTGCCCAGCACGTTGGGGCGCACGTCCGAGCGCCAGTTGTACAGCTCTTCCTTGAGCTGGTATTCGATGACCTGGCGCTTTTCCTCGACCACCAGGATCTCCTGCAGGCCCTGGGCGAAGTCGCGCGTGATGGTGGCTTCGAGCGGCCAGACCACGTTGACCTTGTGCACGCGGATGCCGAGCTGGCGGCAGGTGGCGTCATCGAGGCCCAGGTCCACCAGGGCCTGGCGTGTGTCGTTGTAGGCCTTGCCGCTGGCGATGATGCCGAAGCGGTCGTTCGGGCCTTCGATGACGTTGTAGTTGAGCTTGTTGGCGCGCACATAGGCCAGGGCCGCGTACCACTTGTAGTCCATGAGGCGCGCTTCCTGCTCCAGCGGCGCGTCGGGCCAGCGGATGTGCAGGCCGCCGGGCGGCATCACGAAGTCCTCGGGCACCACGATCTTCACGCGGTCCGGGTCCACCGAGATGCTGCTCGACGACTCCACCACTTCCTGGATGGTCTTCATGCCCGACCACACGCCCGAGAACCGGCTCATGGCAAAGGCGTGCAGGCCCATGTCCAGGATTTCCTGCACGCTGCTGGGGAAGAACACCGGCGTGCCGCAGGCCTTGAAGATGTGGTCGCTCTGGTGCGCGGCCGTGCTGCTCTTGCTGATGTGGTCGTCACCGGCAATCGCGATCACGCCGCCGTGCTTGGCCGTGCCGGCCATGTTGGCGTGCTTGAACACGTCCGAGCAGCGGTCCACGCCCGGGCCCTTGCCGTACCAGATGCCGAAGACACCGTCGAACTTCTTGCTCTGCGGGTACAGGTCCAGCTGCTGCGTGCCCCAGACGGCCGTGGCGCCGAGTTCCTCGTTCACGCCGGGCTGGAAGACGATGTTGTTCGCCGCCAGGTGCTTCTTGGCGGCCCACAGGGACTGGTCGTAGGTGCCCAGGGGGGAGCCCCGGTAGCCGCTGATGAAGCCGGCCGTGTTGAGCCCTGCCATCGCATCGCGCTGGCGCTGCAGCATGGGCAGGCGAACCAGGGCCTGCACCCCGCTCATGAAAGCACGCCCGCTATCTAAGGCGTATTTGTCATCCAAGGTGACCGTCTCGAGGGCCTTGCGGATGTGCTCGGGCAGTGGGGCGTTCATGGCTATGTCTCCAATGGCTTTTTTGTGGGGTACGCCTCTTGTGAAGGCGGTGTTCACGGCCGCGCCGCACGTTTAGTGCAGCGCCTCCAATGTGAGATAAGTGTATGCCTGCTCCGCTGATAAGTCTTTGCGTTGTGTGCCGCGTTTGGGCTATTCTGAGAAAGAATCTTTCTCCACATGGCCATTTCGTGAACACTCTCGACAAATTCGACATTGCCATCCTCAACGAGCTGCAGACCGATGCCCGGCTGACCAATGCCGAGCTGGCCCAGCGCGTGGGCCTGTCGGCCGCGCCCTGCTGGCGCCGCGTGCGCGCGCTGGAGGAAGAAGGCTTCATCAAGGGCTACCGCGCCGAGATCGACCGCAACAAGATCGGGCTGGGGGTGCTGGCCTTCGTGCGGCTCGATGCCGACCGCAGCACCGGCAACCTCACGCGCGAGATGGAGGATGCGATCGCCCAGATCCCTGAGGTCGTGGCCTGCCACTACATCAGTGGCACCGGCACCTTCGAACTGCAGGTCGTGGCGCGCGACCTGGAGAGCTTTTCGCAGTTCGCGCGCAACGTGCTGCTGAACCTGCCCAACGTGAAAGACATGCACACCAGCTTTTCGCTGGGCGAGGTCAAGGCCAGCGGCGCCTTGCCGCTCACGCATCTGGCCCGCCCTCGGGGCTGACGCAGCCACCCATGCCCGAGCGCGGGCCTGGGTTGTCGGACGACCCGCCGGCACCCGGCGCGTGTCCAGCGCACAATAGGGGTGCATGCCACCATTGCCGTCCCACGAAAGCACGCGCAGCGTCGCACCCGAACCCGCCCCCACCAGCGCGAGGGCCGGCACCGCGCAGGGAACCGAAGAAAGCGCTGCCGCCCAGCCCGGGCCGACCGCCGAGCAGCGGGCCTCGCTGTCCACCCTGGCGCCGCTTTCGGTGCCGGTGTTTCGCATGCTCTGGCTGACCTGGGTGGCGGCCAATACCTGCATGTGGATGAACGACGTGGCAGCCGCCTGGCTGATGACCTCGCTCACCACCTCGCCCATCCTGGTGGCGCTGGTGCAGTCCGCCTCCACCCTCCCCGTCTTCCTGCTGGGCCTGCCCAGTGGCGCACTGGCCGACATCCTGGACCGGCGGCGCTACTTCATGGCCACCCAGTTCTGGGTGGCGGCCGTGGCGATGGTGCTGTGCGTGGCCGTGCTGGCCGGCGGCATGACGGCGCCGCTGCTGCTGGCGCTGACCTTTGCCAACGGCATCGGGCTGGCGATGCGCTGGCCCGTGTTCTCTGCCATCGTGCCCGAACTGGTCAGCCGCGCCCACCTGCCTGCGGCCCTGGCCCTCAATGGCATCGCCATGAACGCCTCGCGCATCATCGGCCCGCTGGTGGCCGGCGCCATCATCGCCAGCGCCGGCAGCGCCTGGGTCTTCGTGCTCAACGCCGTGTTGTCGCTGGGCTCGGGCCTGGTGATCATGCGCTGGAAGCGCGACCACGTGCCCAGCCCCCTCGGCCGCGAACGGCTGCCCAGCGCCATGCGCGTGGGCCTGCAGTTCGTGCGCCAGTCGCCGCGCATGCGTGCCGTGCTCTGGCGCATCTCCATCTTCTTCCTGCACGCCACCGCCCTGCTGGCCATGCTGCCCTTGCTGGCCAAGGGCCTGGAGGGCGGCGGCGCCGGCACCTTCACGCTGCTGCTGGCATCCATGGGGGCGGGCGCCATCGTGGCCGCCATGTTCCTGCCGCGCCTGCGCCAGGCCATGCCGCGCGATGTGCTGGTGCTGCGCGGCACCCTGCTGCAGGCGGCGGCCACCGCCGTGATGGCCGTGGCCCCCAATGTCTACGTAGCCGTGCCCGCGATGCTCGTGGGCGGCATGGCCTGGATCACCACGGCCAACTCGCTCAGCGTGTCGGCCCAGCTGGCGCTGCCCAACTGGGTGCGGGCGCGCGGCATGTCTATCTACCAGATGGCCATCATGGGCTCGACCGCCCTGGGCGCGGCCGTGTGGGGCCAGGTGGCCACGGTCACCAGCGTGCACACCAGCCTCGGGCTGGCCGCCGTCACGGGCACGCTGGCCATGGTGCTGGTGCAACGCCTGGTGGCCGACCGCAGCATCGAGGAGGACCTGAGCCCGTCCCAGGCCTTCAAGGCCCCAGTGGCGCCCACCCCGCCCGAACGCGGGCATGTGGTGGTCACCATCGAGTACTTCATCGACCCCGCGCGCGCCACCGACTTCCGCGCGCTGATGCAGGAAAGCCGCCGCAGCCGCCTGCGCCAGGGCGCGCTTTCATGGCAGCTGCAGCACGACATCGCCGACCCGGCGCGCTACGTGGAGCAGATCGAGGACGAATCCTGGACCGAGCACCTGCGCCGCTTCGACCGCGTCACCGCCTCCGACGTGGCGCTGCGCGAGCGCAAGCTGGCCTTCCACCTCGGCGACGCCCCACCCGTGGTCTCGCGCTTCGTGGTGGAGCGCTGAGCCCCGCCCGCAACCGTCAACACTGGCGCGCGAAAAGTCAGTGCCCCCGCGCAAGGGCCGCCTCGCCGCGCCCGGGGCGTCCCCCTCAGGGGGAAGGCGCCGAAGGCGACTCAGGGGGAGTCATTTCGGCCAGAGCACCCACAGGCGCAGCCCCTGCTTGAGCCGCCCGGCGATGTCGCCCGCCTCCTGCCCCCAGCCCGTGAAGTAGTCGGCCCGCACGGCGCCCAGGATGGCGCTGCCCGTGTCCTGCGCCAGCACCAGGCGGCTCAGTTGCACCTGCGGCCCGGTGGAGGCCAGCCACACCGGCGTGCCGTAGGGAATGCTCTGGCGGTCCACCGCGATCGAGCGGCCCGGCGTGAGCGCCACGCCCTGCGCGCCCTTGGGGCCGAAGCCGGCCTCCATGCCGTCGAGCGTCTCTTCGCGGAAGAACACGTAGCGCGGATTGGCCCACAGCAGCTCGTTGGTGCGCTGCGGGTTCTGCGCCAGCCAGGCGCGGATGCCCGGCCAGGTGGCATCGCGCGTGGCGCCCTGGTCCAGCAGCCAGCGGCCCACGCTCTGGTAGGGCTGGTCGTTGGTGCCGGCATAGGCCACGCGCACCAGGGTCACCGAGCCATCGGGCTCGGCCACGCGCAGGCGGCCCGAGCCCTGGATGTGCAGCACCATCGATTCCACCGGATCGCGCAGCCAGGCGATGGCACGCCCCTGCAGCGCGGCCTGCGCCTCGGGCAGGGTGTCGATCTGCTGGCGCGTGTACCAGGGCTTGCGCGCACCATGCCCTGCCGGCAGCCGATACACCGGCACATTGAAGCCGTTGCCGGGCTGGCGCGCCGCGTCGATCATGGGTTCGTAGTACGCGGTGAGCAGGCCCTCGGGGTTGCCCTCGGGCGACTCCACGCGGTAGGGCTGCAGGCGCGCCACCATCCAGGCGCGCTGCTCCTCGGGGGTGGCGATGCTCAGCTGGCGCACCTCGCCGCACAGCAGCATGAACTGCGGGGCCGGGCGCTCGCAGCTCTTGATCCAGGCGTTCCAGGCCTCGTGCAGCGCGTCGTTGGCAAAGCCGGGCAGTTCAGCCCAGCGCACCGGGATCCAGCGGCTCTTGGGCTGGGCCATGGCGGGCGGCAGCGGGCCATTGTCTCCGGGCACGAACACGGCGCCAGGCACGGGTGGGGGCAGGATGGCCCCAGGCGAAGAGGGGCTTGTGGGGGCAGGCCGGGAGGCACAGGCGGCCAGCGTTCCTACAATCAGCGCCGTCATCACAAGGCGCAGGAGTGTCAATTTCATGGGGCTGATTTTGCTTGAAGCGCTGCTCGCGCTGGTGGTGCTGGTGGCCATCGTCTGGTGGACCATGTTCTCGGGGCGCCGCGGGGGCGAACTCAAGGCCCCGGAAGCGGAGGAAGGCAAGGACGCCAGCGCGCCGACACCCAAGGACTGAACGCGGGGATCAATGCCCCAGGCGCAGCAGGTTGGCCAACTCCACTGCAGACTTGACCTGCATCTTGTCGAACACCCGCGCGCGGTGCACTTCCACCGTGCGCACGCTGATGTCGAGCTGGTCGGCAATGAGCTTGTTGGGCAAGCCTGCCACCACCAGGTCCATCACGTCGCGCTCGCGCTCGGTCAGGTCGGCCAGGCGCACCTGCAGGTCGCTGCGCTCGCGCAGCGCGGCCAGGTGGTCGGCCGACTGTGCCAGCGCCTGCTCGATGCGGTCTACCAGCACATTGTCGGAAAACGGCTTTTCGCAGAAGTCGAAGGCGCCGCGCTTGACCGCATCGACGGCCGTGGGCACATCGGCATGGCCAGTGAGAAAGATCACCGGCATGGTCGCCAGGTCGCCGCGCACGATCAACAGATCGAACAGCGCCAGGCCGCTCATGCCGGGCATGCGCACGTCCAGCAGCAGGCAGCACGGATGGCGCTGCGCCGGGCGCGATTGCAGCGCGGCATCGAAGGCTTCGGCGCTGTCGAAGGACTCGCTGGGCAGGCGGCGCGAGCGCAGCAGCCAGGCCAGCGCTTCGCGCACGCCCGCATCGTCATCGACGATGTACACGGTGGCATTGGAGACGGGTTCCATCAGGAGGCGGTAGAAGAAGAGGCAGGAGGTTGGTGCACGGGCAGCGTGAAGGTGAATACCGTACCACGCGGTTCGTTGGCCGCAAAACCGAGGAAACCGCCATGCTGCTCGATGACCGTGCGGCACAGGCTCAGGCCCAGCCCCATGCCCTCGGCCCGCGTGGTGAAGAAGGGGGTGAACAGGCGCTCGGCCACCTCGGGCTCGATGCCGGCGCCCAGGTCGGCCACGCAAAATTCGATCCAGGCCTGGTGCGCGTTCGATGCGGCGCGGCGCGCACGGATCTCCAGCACCCGTTTGGAGATGCCCAGCACATCCATGGCCTGCATGGCATTGCGTGCCAGGTTGAGCAGCACCTGCTCGACCATGGTGCGGTCGCACAGGGCAGCGGGCAGGTCCGGCTCCACCAGGGTGTGCACGCGCACGCCGATCTTGCGCGCCTGCAGGCTCACCAGCGGCATGATGGCGTCGAGCAGTTGCTGCGCCGTGACGGCCTCGCGCGCCTGGTCGCGGCGGCGCACGAAGTCGTGCACGCTCTTGATCACCTTGCCCGCACGCTCGGCCTGCCGCCCGATCTGCTGCATGGCCATGCGCACATCCTGCAGGCTCTCGGGCGTCGGCAGCAGCTCGCCCGCGCCTGCGGGCGCCTCCAGCAGGTTCATCGAGCCCGTGGCATAGCTCGATATCGCGGCCAGCGGCTGGTTGAGTTCGTGGCTGAGCAGCGAAGCCATCTCGCCCACGGTGGCCAGGCGCGCGGTGGCCTGCAGGCGCTCCTGCGAGGCGCGCGAGAGTTCCTCGATGCGGCGCTGCTCGCTCATGTCCAGAAAGGCGCTCATCCACCCGGTGTGCAGCCCCTGGGCATTGATCAGCGGCGCCTCGATGATCAGCACCGGAAAGCGCGTGCCATCCTTGCGCATGAACTCCGACTCGAAGCCTTCGCGCGGCGGCATGTAGCCGGCAAAGCGGATGGCCTGGCGCTGCTGGTACTCCTCCACGCGCTCCGGGGGCCAGTAAGGCGCCGATGCGCTCAGGCCGAGCAGTTCCTGCGGCGTGAAGCCCACCATGTCGCAGAACGCCGGGTTGACGTAGGTGATGCGGCCTTCCAGGTCACGTGCACGCAGTCCCGTGACCAGCGAGTCCTCCATGGCCTTGCGAAACGCCAGCGCATCCCCCAGGTCGCGCTCGGCGCGCAGGCGACGGCGGTTGTCGCGCACCAGCACCACCATCACCGTGACCAGCGCGATGGACATGGCCGTAACCAGCGCCGTGAGCACGTTCGGGAACAGGCTCGGGGCACTGTGCCAGGTGTCCATGCGCAGCACCAGGGTGGCGCCGGGCAGGTCCAGCAGGTGCGTGGCAGTGAACATGCGCGAGCCACGGCGCGCCGCGCCCAGTACCGCCAGGCGCGTGCCATCGGCTTCCGTGAAGGAGGCCTCCTGGCTGCGCGTCAGGCCGTGCCCCACCAGGTCTTCGAGCATGGCGTTGAGCGCATAGGTGGCCACCAGGAAGCCGGTGGCGCGCCCGCCCGAAGTGATGGGCAGGCACAGCTCCATCATCTCCGAGCCCAGCCCGTCGCCATGCGGCTGGAAGTAGCTGCTGGAGTACGCCGGCCCGCTCAGCCGGCGCGCATTGGCGCAGGCCAGCGAGGCGTCCGAGTGCGCGCTCTCGCGTGTACCCCGGTCCCAGTACACGGGGCGGTAGGGTGTCTGCACCTGCGAGCGCAGCCGCATGCCGGTGTCACGCCACTCCAGGCGCACCAGCTCGCGGTGGCCGCGCAGCAGCTCGGAGGCATTCACCTCCCAGGCCAGGATGCCTGGGTCGTCGGCATGCAGGGCCTGCAGGCTCTGCAGGTTGCGCGTGAGGGCCACGCGCACGTCCGAGACGGCATCGGCCGTGTCGCGCTCGAGCCGGCTTTGCACCTGGCTGGCCTCGTAGCGCCCGGCCAGCCAGACCACGGTGACCAGCATGGCCACCACCAGCGCCACCAGCAGCGTCCACAGCGACCAGCGGCGCCAGGCACCGCGCCAGCGCTGCCACAGGGTTCGGCGCGGCTTGCTCACAGCACGCGGTGGCCCAGGGCAGGCAGCTGGCTGCGCACCTCGCGCAGGCGGGCCTTGGCCAGCGTGCCCACGGCGACGCCGACACCTTCTTCACGCACGGCGGCAATGCTGCCCCAGGGATCCACCAGCATGCTGTGGCCCCAGGTGCGCCGGCCGTTCTCGTGCACACCGCCCTGGGCCGGGGCCAGCACGTAGGCCAGGTTCTCGATGGCGCGGGCGCGCAGCAGCACCTCCCAGTGCGCCTGGCCGGTGGTGTGGGTGAAGGCACTGGGCACCAGCAGCAGGTCGGCACCGGCCTGGGCATGGGCGCGGTACAGCTCGGGAAAGCGCAGGTCGTAGCACACGCTCAGGCCCACGCGCCACAGCTCGCCCTCGCGCGAGCGCAGGTCGAACTGCACGACCTCGTCGCCGGGCTCGATCACCCGGCTCTCGTGGAACTGGTCCTGGCCGTTGTCGAAGTGGAACAGGTGGATCTTGTCGTAGCGCGCGACGCAGGCGCCTTCGGGGTTGAAGGCCAGCGTGGTGTTGCGCACGCGCACGGCATCGTTGCCACGCAGCGGCAGGGTTCCGCCCACCACCCACAGGCCGAGCTCGCGCGCCGCCCGTGCCAGAAAGTCCTGGATGGGCCCCTCGCCATGCGACTCCTTGAGCGCCAGCTTGTCCGTGTCCTGCCGGCCCATGATGCAGAAGTATTCGGGCAGCACGGCCAGCTCGGCGCCGCCCCGCGCCGCCTGCTCCAGCAGGGTCCGGGCGGCGGCGAGGTTGTCATCCAGGTGGGTGCCGGAAACCATCTGCAGGGCAGCGACTTTCATGAGGACTCTCCGGTTCGGGGGGCAGGGGGTGGCGGGCCGGTGTCCGCTGCATTGCCCGACAGGCGCGTGCGCCGGGGCACGCGCACCACGCGCGGATCGGACCAGGAGCCATCGATGCGGAACTCCTGCGTCGCCGCCTCGATGAGCGGGCCGCGCAGGAACACCTGGGCCAGGAAGCTGCCCAGGCCGATCACCGGGTTGATGGCCGTAGCCACCAGCGAGGCCGTCATGGCATTGATCTCGGGCACCACCACGACGCGCAGGTCCTGCGTCTCGCGGTCGATGTCGGCGCTGCCCTCCATGAGCACCGCAGCGTTCACGCCCTTCATCTGCAGGTTGTTGGTGGTGGCCACGCCCTGCTCGATGCGCAGATCGCCGCGCACGAAGTCGAAGGCGAAGCCTTCGCTGAACACGTCGCGGAAGTCGAGCGACAGGCGCCGCGGCAGCGACTGCAGGCTGAGCACGCTGAGCAGCTTGGCCAGGCCCGGATCGGCCTTGAGGAACTGGCCGGCCTCAATGTTCACATTGATCAGCCCCGTCATCGAGCGGTAGTCGGGACTGAAGGGCGCGCCCACCCAGGCCACCTGGCCTTCCATGCGGCCCTTGCCGCGCCGCAGCACGCCCGGCATGGCAAAGCGCGCCAGCAGGTCGCCCGAATCGCGGATGTCGAGCCGGAAATTGAGCACCGTGCGCCGCTCGCCGGCGCCACTCCCCGCCATCCGCGCCTGGTTGAGCAGGGCCCAGTTGCCGCTGGCCGTCAGGCTGCCTTCGGGGGACGTGATGTTGAACTTGGACAGGCGCCATTCGCGTGGCGTGGTGTCGCTGCCGCGGTTCTGGGCCTCGATCTCCACCCGGCCGAGCTTGCGGCCACGCAGCTCGAAATCGTCGACCACGATGTCCAGCGCGGGCAGCGAGCCCGGCTGTTCCTCCAGCAGCGCCTCGACCTGGTTGGCGTCGCTCTGCGGCATGTTCAGGCGTGACAGGCGGGCATACAGCCGCCCGTTGCCGGAGTCGCCGCCACCGCCTTCGCGGAACTCCACGAAGCCGCTGAGCTCGCTCGCATCGATGTTGCCCTTCCAGACGGGGCCCTCGCGCTGGCCGCCCGCCACCACGTTGTGCAAGGTGCGCCCCTGGGCCGACAGCTCCCGGGCGCGCAGCGCCACCGTGGTGGGCAGGTAGTCCTGCGTGGTCCTGGCCAGCGCGCCGCCCGGCGTCGACGGTGCGGCCGGGCTGCCGGCCGGGGGCGGCGGGCTCAGCAGATTCTCCCAGGCATCGATGTCCAGTCTGGCCAACTGGAGGTTGGCCGCCACCCCCTCGGCCGGCATGGGCGCCGACTCCCCCGGTGCCAGCCCCACGCCGATGGCGCCGCGCAGCACGCGCGGCTGGGCGCCGCCCACGTCGCGGTGGTAGGTGGCCGAGCCCAGGGCGCCCAGGTCCACCGTGATCTGGTCGCGCAGCGGCGGCGGGGTGGCTGCGGCGGTGACGGTGCCGGTCAGCGATTCGCGCGCCAGCGAGTTGTCGTAGCGCAGCGGCAGGCTGGCCTCGGCCGTCTTGCCCAGTGGTGCCGGCAAGGCCAGCGCCATGCCTTGCAGGCTGGTCGTCACCTGCACCTCGGGCACGCCGCGGCGAAAGGCCAGGGCCAGCGTGTAGGGCGCGCTGCCCGTGGCCCGGCCGGCCAGTTGCGACAGCAGCCCCATCTGCGGCGCCTGCTGCAGCCCCTCGGCCGTGGCCGTGCCCTGGGCACGCAGCTGGATGGCCGCCTCCGTGGCCGGGGCATTGGCGGCCAGGGCGCGCATGCCGCCTTCCAGGCGCACCTCCCCACCCAGGGCCCGGGCCTGCACGCCGACGAGCGAAAACCCCGTCTCGCTGAACTGCACTGCGCCGCGCGCACGGCCGAGCATCGGCGTGTCGGGGGTGATGCGCACGTCGTTGCCCGCCAAAGTGACGCTGCCCTGCACCCGGGACTTGTCGATGTTGCTGATGGGCAGGGTCAGCTTGAGCTGAAAGTCGGCATTGCCCGTGCCGCTGGCCTGCGCCAGGGCATTGCCCGTCATGCGCGAGAGCGGCGAGTTGTTCACCACGCTGAGCAGTTCGGACAGCGGCCCGCGCGCATCGGCATTCACGCCCACCACGGTGTGCGACAGATCGGGGATGGAGGCATCCACGCGCGAGACGCGCACCCCGGGCGTGCCCGCAAAGCTGCCACTGGCGCCGCGCACCTGCATGGACGAGCGTTCGAAGATCAACTCGCCCTGCAGCTGCGTCAGCGCCGGCCAGCGCAGGGGGTCGCTCGGGTGCAGCTGGGGTGGCACGAAGGCATAGGTCACGTCCTTGACGCGCGCGGCGATGCGGAACTCGCCCTGGCGCGGGTCGTTGAACGGCATGTCGTGCAGATCGCCCCGCACCTTGAAATCGACCCCGCTGGCCGTACCAGCGACCACCGCGTCGCGCACATAGCGGCGGGCATCCTCGCCGACGGACAGCGGCAGGTAGCGGTACACGCGCGTGCCATCGGCCCGCGTGAGCTTGCCCGACAGGTCCAGCACGCCGGGAAAGCGCGACCGGCTCGGCCCTTTCGCCGGATCGGAGGTGTGCCAGGCCGCCCGCGCCTCGCCCTGCGCATCGGCATTGGCGAACTTCACATCGCTGGCCTGCACCGCGATGCGCTCACCCTCCAGTTGCCAGCGCAGCTCGGCACTCAGGCGGTCCAGCGGCAGCAACGGGTCTTCGAACACACCGGGCAACAGCAGGGCGCCGGATTCGATGGCGAGCTGGGCCTTGCCGCCGGCCTGCGTCATGTCCAGGTCCACCGTGGCGCCGCGCAGTCCCAGACTCTGGGCGGCCCCGTTGTTCAACTCCCCTGCCAGCGCCAGGCCCTGGATGCGGCCGCGCACCTGGTACTGCTGCAGTGCATCGAGCGACCCCTTCCAGGTGGCCTGGATCTCGTCCACCAGCCCCTTGGGTGCGTACTGGCGCACGGCATCGTGGGCCGTGGCGCCCAGGGGCAGGCGGCTGGCGATCTGCGCCAGGGCCGCCAGCTCGAGCCGGTCGGCGCGGAAATCGCCCTGTGCGGGCGCCTTGGCCGTGGCATCGGTGTACACCAGCTTCACGTTGCCCCCGGGCCAGCGCAGGCCGTCGTCGGTGGTGAACTGCAGGCCTTGCGTGGAGAACTCGAAGCCCCCCTTGAGTTGTCGCCCCCCCAGGCGCCCGGCGATGGAGGGCAGCGCCAGCGGCTCCAGCTGCGGGCCCAGGGTGGCGTTCACGTCGGCCAATGCCAGGTCGGCCGTGCCGCCCACGATCTGGCCGCTCTTCACATCGGCCCAGGCCCTGAGGGCCCCGCGCCCCTGGGCCACGTCCACCCCCAGGTCGGCATGGTGGCGCAGCCGGGACACATCCACCCGCGCGAAGTCGGCGTAGACCTGGCCGTTCCAGTGCTGCCAGTTGCCGTCGCGCACACGCAGCAGCGGCGCGCGGAACAGGCCGACCAGGGTGAAGCGGTCGCCCCAGTCGGGCGGCGGCGTGGCGTCCACACGCATGCGGTGGCTCCAGTTGCCGTTGCGCACCACCAGGTTGACCTCGGTGAGCGCCAGTTGCGGCGCGTCGCGCATCTCGTCGGTCCAGCGCAGGGTGCCGCCCTTGATGAGCACCTCGCCCTGGGAGAAGAACCAGTCGGCCGCGCTGCTGCTGTCGCCGCCGCTGTCCTTCATGGCCAGGCCGGCCACGGTGATCCGGCCATCGCTGGCGCGGCGGATGTCCAGATCCGGCTTCTCTATATAGAGCTGCTCGAAGCCGAAGTTCAGCAGCGAGCGCGGCGACAGGGCCACCACCACGCGCGGCAGGCGCAGGGCCTCGCGGCCGGCGCTGTCCAGCAGCGCCACATCCACCAGCTCCACGGAGGGGATCAGCCCCTCGGAACGGGCGCTCAGGGCGCCGATGCGCACGGGAACCCCTAGCGCCCGTGCGGCATGGGCCTCCAGCTCTGGGCGGAACTCGCCGATTCGCGGCACAATCCAGCCATGAAGGGCCCCCCAGGCGATGGTCAGCAGCAGCCAGAAGGCGAGCAGCAACCCCAGTGACCACCGTGCAAAGCCTGCCACTGTCTTGAGCAGGCGTGAGGGGTGCGGGGTGGGATCGATCATGGTGGGATTAATGTGGCAGGAATTATGACCCGCGGTTTCCTTGTGGGTTCAATGAGAACCAGTGTCCTTGTGTGTGCGGCAGCATGCGGCCCCACGCCGGCAGCCGGCAGCGGCACCCGCCCATCCCATGGCAGCCACCATGCCCATGCCCTGTAACGACCCCTTCCAGGACGGCGAGCCGCTGGCCGGGCATTCGCGCTTCCTGCAGCGCCTGCACCGGCGCTACGGCAGCGATTTGACCCTGCTGCCCGGCGGGGCACCCCGGCGCGCCGCGATGGAGGCGGTCTGCGACGCCCTGCTGGCACGCGGCAACGACACCGGCACGGCCCTGCGCGTGCTGCGGCAGTTGGTCATGGAACGCCTGATCCAGCTCGACTGTGATGGCCAGGCACCGCTGTCCGACATCACCTGCGCCGTCACCGAGCTGGCCGAACTGGCCCTGGACCGGGCCTGCCGGCAGGCCCGCCAGGAGCTCGATGCGCGCCACGGCGCGCCCCAGGGACCCGAAGGCCAGGCCGTGCAGCTGTGGATCATCGGCATGGGCAAGCTCGGCGCGCGCGAACTCAATGTATCGAGCGACATCGACCTTATCTACGTCTACGAGCACGATGGCGAGACCGCCGGCACGCCGGACGGCCGCGGCCGGATCTCCAACCACGAGTACTTTGCGCGTGCGGTCAAGGCCATCTACAGCCTGGTGGGCGATACCACGGAACATGGCTTCGTGTTCCGCGTGGACCTGGCCCTCCGCCCCAACGGCAACTCGGGCCCTGCGGCCGTCTCCCTGGCGGCGCTGGAGGAATACCTGCAGGTACAGGGCCGCGAATGGGAGCGCTTTGCCTGGCTCAAGAGCCGGGTGGTGGCACCGCGCGACTGCATTGCCAGCACCGAGGTGCAGGCGCTGCGCGGCGTGGTGCTGCCCTTCGTATTCCGCCGCTACCTGGATTACAGCGTGTTCGACGCGTTGCGCCTGCTGCACAGCCAGATCCGCGACCACGCGGCCAAGCGCAGCGCAGGCCACCCCGAGCGCGCCAACGACGTCAAGCTCTCGCGCGGCGGCATCCGCGAGATCGAATTCACGGTGCAGCTCTTGCAGGTGGTGCGCGGCGGCCAGTTCCCCGAGCTGCGCCGCCGCCCCACGCTCGATGCCCTGCAACGCCTGGCCCATGCCGGCCTGATGCCGCAGCAGACCGCCGACGCCCTGGCACGGGCCTATGTCTTCCTGCGCCGGGTGGAGCACCGCATCCAGTACCTTGACGACCAGCAGACCCATGTGCTGCCCACGCGCGACGACGACCTGGCCTGGATCGCCCGCACCATGGGCTACCCCGACTGCTGCGCCTTTCTGCACGAGCTCGACGCCCACCGCGAACTGGTGGCGCAGGAGTTCGACACCCTGCTGGGCGGCAACGGCAAGAAGCAGTGCAGCAAGGGCGGCTGCGGCGGCCCGCGCGCGGCCGCGCCCCCGCCACCCGAGCTGGAGGGGCTGCTGGAACAGCTACCCCCCGGTTTCCGCGAGCGCGTGGCCGAATGGCGCAACCACCCGCGCGTGCAGGGCCTGCGCGATGAAACCCGCGCGCGCCTGTTCCGCCTGGTGCAGCGCACGGCCCAGTGGCTCACCGAGGGCCGGGTGACCGAAGAGGCCGCCGTGCGCATGGCCAACTGGCTCGAACCCCTGCTGCGCCGCGACAGCTACCTGGCCCTGCTGCTGGAGCGCCCCTCGGTGCACGAACAGATGCTGCACCTGCTGGGCGCCGCGCGCTGGCCGGCGCGCTACCTGCTGCAGCACCCGGGCGTGATCGACGAACTGGTGGGCGACGCCCTGCTGGCCGAGCGTTTCTCGGTGGCCGATTTCGAGCGCGAGCTGGCCATGCGCCTGGCCTCGATCACCTCCACCGGCGAGGACGACGACGAGACCCTGCTGAACCTGCTGCGCCGCGCCCAGCATGCCGAGACCTTCCGCACGCTGGCGCGTGACGTGGAACACCGCATCACCGTCGAGCAGGTGGCCGACGACCTGAGCGCCTTGGCCGACAGCGTGCTGCGCGTCACCGCCCAGTGGTGCTGGAGCCGCCTCAAGACGCGCCACCGCGAGGAGCCGCAATTCGCGGTGATCGGCTACGGCAAGCTCGGCGGCAAGGAGCTGGGCTACGGCAGCGACCTGGATATCGTGTTCGTCTTCGACGACGACGACGAGCGCGCCCCCGAGGTGTATGCCGCGTTCGTGCGCAAGCTGATCAACTGGCTCACGGTGAAGACCGGCGAGGGCGACCTGTACGAGATCGACACCGCGCTGCGGCCCAACGGTAGCTCGGGCCTGCTGGTCACGCGCTTCGAGGCCTATGCCAACTACCAGGAGCGGCGCGGCAGCAACACCGCCTGGACCTGGGAGCACCAGGCCATGACGCGCGCCCGCTTCGTGATGGGCAGCCCCGCACTGCAAGCCCGCTTCGACGCCGTGCGCACGGCCGTGATCACCTCGGCGCGCGACCCGCTCGCGCTGCGCGATGAGATCGTGGCCATGCGCGAGAAGGTGCGCCAGGCCCACCCCACGCGCGACGGGCAGTTCGACGTCAAGCACAGCGCAGGCGGCATGGTGGACGCCGAATTCGCCGTGCAGTACCTGGTGCTCTCGCAATCGGCGGCGCACCCCGAGCTGGTGGCCAACGTGGGCAACATCGCCCTGCTGCAGCGCGCCGAGCAGGTCGGCCTGCTGCCGGCCGGCGTAGGCCACGCGGCCGCAGACGCCTACCGCGAACTGCGCCGTGTGCAGCACCGGGCACGCCTGGACGAGGCCCCGACCCAGGTCACGCCCCCGGCCCTGCAGGCCGAGCGCGACGCGGTGCTGGCGCTGTGGGCGGCAGTGTTCGGCAGCGGGCGCTGATCGACCGTTCCTGGCCGGCGGCGGCCTGTTGCCGATTGTCACGCTAATTTAAACACTTGTTTGAAGTATGGTGGTTTAATCCACCGCCATGCACCCTGCCCCGCCCATTTCCGAGCCCGCTGCCAAGCGCGCAGCGCGCCCTGCCCGTGCCGCACGCAGCGATGGCGACGACACGCGCGCCCGCCTGCTGCAGGCCGCGCTGCGGCTGTTTTCCGAGCATGGCTTTGCCCGCACCTCGGTGCGTGCCATTGCCGTCGCGGCGGGCACCAACGTGGCCGCCATTGGCTACCATTTCGGTGACAAGGCGCAGCTGTACACGGCCACGTTCTACGAGCCCTTTGGCAGCGGCAGCGACCTGATCGAGGTGTTTGCCGCGCCCGGGCTCAGCCTGCAACAGGCCCTGCAGCACTACTTCACAGGGCTGCTGGAGCCGCTCAAGCACGACGACCTGGTCCGGCAAGCCACCCGCCTGCATGTGCGCGAACTGCTGGAGCCCACCCACGTCTGGCCCGAGCTGATCGAGCGCGAATGCAAGGCCCCGCACATGGCGCTGGCGCGACTGCTGTGCCAGCACATGGGCGTGCCCGCCATCGACGACGACATGCATCGCCTGGCCTTCTCGATCGGCGGCCTGGTCATGCTGCTGTGGACCCAGCGCGACGCCATCGAGGCCATCGCCCCCCAACTCGCAGGCCCCGCCACCGCGGACGCCTGGGCCGAACGCCTGACCGGCTATGCCATGTCCATGATCCAGGGCGAAGTGGCACGCCGCCAGGCACTGCGCGACAAGCGCGGACACAACAACAAGGAGGAAGAGGAATGACATGGTTTGTTCGAACCCTGGGCGTGTGCGGCGTGCTGCTGCTGGGCGCCTGCAGCACCGCACGGCCGCCCCAGGCGGTCGCGGTGCAGGCGCCTGCGGGCTGGGCAGCGCCGCTGCCGCACGGCGGCCAGATGGCCGACCTGGCACAGTGGTGGCGCCAGTGGAATGATCCGGCCCTGGTGCCGCTGATCGAGGCCGCGCAGGGCATCAGCCCCAACGTGGCACAGGCCCGCTCGCGCCTGCTGCAGGCGCGCGCCACGCAGACCACGGCGCGCGCGGCCCTGCTGCCCACGCTCGATGCCCAGGCAACGAGCAGCCGCGGCGCCAACGCACAGATCGGTGGCCTGGCCACCACCAGCCAGGCCGGCCTGCAGGCCGCCTGGGAAGTGGACCTGTTCGGCGCCAACGCCGCCACGCGCGACGCGGCCAGCGCACGCCTGGCCGGCGCCCAGGCCCTGTGGCACGAGGCGCGCGTGAGCGTGGCGGCCGAGGTGGCGCTGCAGACCAGCAGCCTGCGCACCTGCCTGCAGCAGCTCGATGTGGCCGAGCGCGACGCGCGCTCGCGCGGCGAGACCTCGCGCCTGTCGGACCTGAGCGAGCGCGCCGGCTTCACCGCCCCGGCCACCGCCGCCCTGGCGCGCGCCAGCGCCGCCGAGGCCACGGCCCGCGCATCGCAGCAGCGCATGCAGTGCGACGTGGAGTTCAAGACCCTGGTGGCCCTCACGGGCCAGGACGAGGCGGCGCTGCGCCAGCTGATCACGGCCACGCCCGTGGTCCCCGCGCCCGACAGCCTGTTCGCCATTGCGGCCCTGCCAGCGCAGGTGATCTCCCAGCGCCCCGATGTCTACAACGCCGAGCGCGAGGTCGCCGCCGCCAGTGCCGAGGTCGGCAACGCCCAGGCCCAGCGCTACCCGCGCCTGTCGCTCAGCGGCAATATCGGCAAGGCCTGGGTCCGCACGGGCGGCAGCACGACCGATGTGGACGCCTGGACCCTGGGCCCGCTGGCGCTGAGCCTGCCCCTGTTCGATGGCGGGCGCCGCGCCGCTCAGGTCGATGCGGCCCGCGCGCGCTACGACGAATCGGTGGCGCTGTACCGCGCCCGCATCCGCCAGGCCGTAAGCGAGGTGGAGCAGGCCCTTGTGCGCCTGCAGAGCACGACCGAGCGCAACACCAGCGCCCGCGCCGCAGCCGACGGCTACCGCATCTCGTTCGAGGCCACCGACGCGCGCTGGCGCGGCGGCCTGGCCAGCCTGGTGGAGCTGGAGGACGCACGCCGCACGGCGCTGGCCGCACAGAACGCGCTGCTGGCCCTGCAGCACGAGCGCCAGTCCGCCTGGATAGCGCTGTACCGCGCAGCCGGCGGCGGCTGGGACAGCACGGCCCCCGACCTGGCCGAGACCGCCCAGGCCGGCACCCGCTGACCTCGGCACCCCTTATTTCCCTGACACCTTCCGCATGAACGGACCCCTTTCATGAACCAGTTCAAACTCTCCGCTTCCACGCTGGCCATCGTTGCTGCCTGCGTCCTGGCTGCCACCGGCGCCCTGGTGTTCTCGGGCGCATCGCGCGCGGCCGACGAGCCCAAGGCGAACCAGCCGCGCCCTGCGCTCACGGTCACGACCGCCCAGCCCCAGCGCATCGCCGTGCCCCTGCGCCTGGCCGCCAACGGCAATGTCGCCGCCTGGCAGGAGGCCATCATCGGCGCCGAAAGCAATGGCCTGCGCCTGACCGACGTGCGCGTGAACGTGGGCGACGTGGTCAAGCGCGGCCAGGTGCTGGCCACCTTCTCGGCCGAGACCACCCAGGCCGAGGTGGCCCAGGGCCGCGCCAGCGTGCTCGAAGCCCAGGCCACGGCCGCCGAGGCCGCTGCCAATGCCGAGCGCGCGCGCTCGCTGCAGGCCTCGGGCGCCTTGAGCCAGCAGCAGATCCAGCAGTACACCACGGCCGAGAAGACCGCCCAGGCACGCGTGGAAGCGGCCCAGGCCCAGCTCAATGCGCAACAGTTGCGCCTGAAATACACCCAGGTGGTGGCGCCCGACAGCGGCATCATCTCGGCCCGCAGCGCCACCGTGGGTGCGGTCGTGGGCGCCGGCACCGAGCTGTTCCGCATGGTGCGCAAGGGCCGCCTGGAGTGGCGCGCCGAAGTCACCTCGACCGAGCTGGCACGCATCCAGCCCGGCTCCAAGGTCAGCGTGACGGCCGCCAGCGGCACCACCGTGCAGGGCACGGTGCGCATGGTCGGCCCGACGGTCGACCCCCAGACCCGCAATGCCCTGGTCTATGTGGACCTGCCCGCCACGGCGATGGACACGCCGACCGATGCCAAGACCTCGCTCTCGGCCATCCTGCCCGGCATGTTCGCGCGCGGCGAGTTTGCCCTGGGCAGCAGCGATGCCCTGACCGTGCCACAGGAAGCCCTGGTGGTGCGTGATGGTTTCTCGTACGTGTTCGCGCTGGGCAGCGACCAGCGCGTGCAGCAGCGCAAGATCCAGACCGGTCGGCGCGTGGCCGACCGGGTGGAAGTGCTCTCGGGCCTGGAGCCGACCACCGCCATTGCCGTGCGCGGTGCCGGCTTCCTCAACGATGGCGATCTGGTACGCGTGTCCAACACCGCGCCGGTCGGGGTGCAGGGCAGCGCGACCGTGCCCACCGCGGCCGCCCCGGCTTCGGCCGCCAAGTAAGAAGAGCGAGGAGCATTCACCATGAATGTGTCTACCTGGTCGATCAAGAACCCCATACCGGCGCTGATGCTGTTCGTGCTGCTGACCTTCGGCGGCCTGCTGTCGTTCAACGGCATGAAGGTGCAGAACTTCCCCGACATCGACCTGCCCACCATCTCGGTGACCGTGTCGCTGCCCGGCGCCTCACCCGCGCAGCTCGAAAACGATGTGGCGCGCAAGATCGAAGGCTCGATCGCCACGCTGCAGGACCTCAAGCACATCTACACCAAGGTGCAGGACGGCGGCGCCACCATCACGGCCGAGTTCCGCCTGGAGAAACCCACGCAGGAGGCGCTCGATGACGTGCGCTCGGCCGTGGCGCGCGTGCGCGGCGACCTGCCCGGCGACGTGCGCGACCCCATCGTGACCAAGATGGACTTGGCCGCCCAGCCGGTGCTGGCCTTCACCATCGCCTCGCGCCGCATGGACGACGAGGCCCTGTCCTGGTTCGTCGACAACGACATCGCCAAGAAGCTGCTGGCCGTGCGCGGCGTGGGTGCGGTGAACCGCGTGGGCGGTGTCGACCGCCAGGTGCATGTGGCGCTCGACCCCATCAAGCTGCAGGCGCTGGGCGCCACCGCGGCCGACGTGTCGCGCCAGCTGCGCCTGGTGCAGACCGAAAGCGCGGGCGGGCGCACCGACCTGGGCGGCAGCGAGCAGCCCGTGCGCACCCTGGCCACCGTGCAGTCGGCCCAGGAGCTCGCGGGCCTCACGCTGTCCCTGTCCGACGGCCGCCATGTGCGCCTGGACCAGTTGGCCACGGTGTCCGACACCTTTGCCGATCCGCGCGCCATGGCCCTGCTCAACGGCAAGCCCGTGGTCGGCTTCGAGGTGGCGCGCAGCAAGGGCGCCAGCGAGGTCGAAGTGGGCGGCGCCGTGCAGGCGGCCCTGACCGAGATGCGCGCCCAGCACCCGGACCTGGAGATCACCGAGGCCTTCAACTTCGTGACGCCCGTGCAGGAGGAATACGACGGCTCCATGCACCTGCTGTACGAAGGTGCGCTGCTGGCGGTGCTGGTGGTCTGGCTGTTCCTGCGCGACTGGCGCGCGACCTTCGTCTCGGCCGTGGCGCTGCCGCTGTCGGTGATCCCGGCCTTCATCGGCATGTACCTGCTGGGCTTTTCCATCAACGTGATCACGCTGCTGGCGCTGTCGCTGGTGGTCGGCATCCTGGTGGACGATGCCATCGTGGAAGTGGAGAACATCGTGCGCCACCTGCGCATGGGCAAGACGCCCTACCAGGCGGCCATGGAGGCGGCCGACGAGATCGGCCTGGCCGTGGTGGCCACCACCTTCACGCTGATCGCGGTGTTTCTGCCCACGGCCTTCATGAGCGGCATCGCCGGCAAGTTCTTCAAGCAGTTCGGCTGGACGGCGGCGCTGGCGGTGTTCGCCAGCCTGGTGGTGGCGCGGGTGCTGACCCCGATGATGGCCGCCTATATCTTGAAGCCCATCGTGGGCGAGCACAAGGACCCGCGCTGGATGGGCTGGTACCTGCGCTGGGCGGCCTGGTGCATCCGGCACCGCTGGATCACCTTCATCGCCACGGGGGCCTTCTTCATCGGCTCGCTGGCGCTGATACCGCTCTTGCCCACGGGCTTCATCCCGCCGGACGACAACTCCCAGACCCAGGTCTACCTGGAGCTGCCGCCCGGCGCCACGCTGGCCCAGACCCGCGTGGTGGCCGAGGACGCGCGCCAGCGCGTGGCGGCGGTGAACCACGTCAAGAGCGTCTACACCACCATCGGCGGCGGCTCGGCGGGCTCCGATCCCTTCATGGGCAGCGCCAATGCCGAGACGCGCAAGGCCACGCTCACCATCCTGCTGGCCGACCGGGGTGACCGGCCGCGCAAGCAGGGCATCGAGAACCAGATCCGCGCCGCGCTGGAAAGCCTGCCCGGCGTGCGCAGCAAGGTGGGCCTGGGCGGCTCGGGCGAGAAGTACGTGCTGGTGCTCACGGGCGACGACCCGCAGGCGCTGCAGACCGCGGCCCTCGCCGTCGAGAAGGACCTGCGCACCATCCCCGGCCTGGGCAGCGTGTCCTCCACCGCCAGCCTGATCCGCTCGGAAATCGCCGTGCGCCCCGACTTCGCGCGCGCCGCCGACCTGGGCGTGACCAGCAGCGCCATCGCCGAGACCTTGCGCATCGCCACCGTGGGCGACTACGACGTGTCGCTGCCCAAGCTCAACCTGGCCTCGCGCCAGGTGCCCATCGTCGTCAAGCTGCAGGACGATGCGCGCAAGGATCTGTCGCTGCTCGAACGCCTGGCCGTGCCCGGTGCCAAGGGCCCGGTGATGCTCGGCCAGGTGGCCACGCTGGAGTTCAGCGGCGGCCCGGCCGTGGTGGACCGCTACGACCGCGCGCGCAACGTGAACTTCGAGATCGAGCTCTCGGGCCTGCCGCTGGGCGACGTGACCAAGGCCGTGGATGCGCTGCCGTCCATCAAGAACCTGCCGCCCGGCGTGCGCCAGGTCACCATCGGCGACGCCGAGGTGATGGGCGAGCTGTTCGCCAGCTTCGGCCTGGCCATGCTCACCGGCGTGCTGTGCATCTACATCGTGCTGGTGCTGCTGTTCAAGGACTTTCTGCACCCCGTGACCATCCTGGCGGCGCTGCCGCTGTCGCTGGGCGGGGCCTTCGTGGGCCTCTTGATCGCGCAGAAGAGCTTCTCGATGCCCTCGCTGATCGGGCTCATCATGCTCATGGGCATTGCCACCAAGAACTCCATCCTGCTGGTGGAGTACGCCATCCTGGCGCGGCGCGAGCATGGCATGACGCGCTTCGAGGCGCTGATCGACGCCTGCCACAAGCGCGCACGGCCCATCATCATGACCACCCTGGCCATGGGCGCGGGCATGCTGCCGATCGCCGTGGGCTTCGGCGCGGCGGATGCGAGCTTCCGCTCGCCGATGGCCGTGGCGGTGATCGGCGGGCTGATCACCTCGACCTTCCTGAGCCTGCTGGTGATCCCGGCCGTGTTCACCGGCGTGGACGATGTGGGCCAGTGGTTCGGCCGCATGCTGCGGCGCCTGCGCGGCCTGCCGCCCAAGGCAGCGGCGCCCAGGCCGCAGGAAGCGCCGGCGATTCCTTGACGGCGGGGCCGAAGGCCGACCCCGCATCCGTGCAAAAAGGGCGCCAACCACCCGGGTTTGCGCCCTTTAACGGTGCCGGCATGGCGGGATAATGGCGTACCGCTATGAACCTCGTCAGCATCAACGTCGACTCCATCCCACTCGGCCACCCCCTGCCATTCGCCTTGCGGGGTGCCGACGGCGCGCTGCTGGCCCAGAAGGGCTTCGTGGTGCACTCGCAGGATGAACTGGGCACCATGCTCGCCCGGGGCCGGCAGCTGTGCGTGGACGTGGAAGAATCCGGTGAGAGCTACCGCGCCTACGTCGCCCAGCTGCAGCGCATGCTGCGCCAGGACACCAACCTCGGGCAACTGGCCTCCATCAAGATGACCGCCGGTGCCCAGGCCTCCCCGCGCGAGCGCGATGCCCCCCCCTATGTGGTGGACTGGCCCGCCCTGCAGGAGCGCGCGACCCGGCTGCTGCGCTCCCCCCATGCGGCTGATTTTCCGGACCGCTTCCAGCCCCTGCATGCGGAGCTGGCGCGCAACTGCGAGCAGGCACCCGACGCCACGCTGCTGGCGCTGATCTACCTGTCGGCGCAGGAGACGCGCATGTACAGCGGCACCCACGCCATGCTGGTGGCCTGCGTCTGCATGGTGGTGGCCCGGGAGATGCTGCGCTGGCCCCCGGCCCAGGTCCAGGTGGTGGGCCAGGCGGCCCTGTCCATGAACATCGCCATGACCGAATTGCAGGATCAGCTGGCCCAGCAGACCCAGCCCCTGACCTCGGTCCAGATCACCGCCGTGGAAGACCACGCGGCCCGCTCCGAAGCCCTGCTGCGCGAACTGGGCGTGCACAGCGAGCTCTGGCTGGAGGCCGTGCGCCACCACCACCACCGCACCCCAGGCGCGTTCGGCCAGAAGAGCCCCGGCCTGCAGATGGCCCGGCTGATCCAGCGGGCCGACGTCTTCGGTGCCCGGCTGGCGCCGCGCGCCGCCCGCTCGCCCATGCCGGTGACCGCCGCCATGCAGGCCAGCTACTACGACGAGGAACAGAAGGTCGACGAGGCCGGTGCCGCCCTGGTCAAGGCCCTGGGCATCTACCCGCCGGGCGCCTTCGTGAAGCTCGCCAGCCAGGAGGTGGCGGTGGTGCTGCGCCGTGGCGCCAGCGGCACCACGCCGCGCGTGGCCGTGGTCACCAACCGGCTGGGCATGCCCACCGGTGAGCTGATCCCCCGCGACACCTCCCAGCCCCAGTGGAAGATCGTCGGCGTGGTGGCGCACAAGGACGTGCGCGTCAAGCTCTCGCTCAACCGGTTGCTGCCGCTGGTTTGAGCACCCGGCGTCCACGGGACCGTGGACGCCTCCCTTTTTTCCCCAGGGTTTCCGACACCCTGCGGTCGCACTCGCGCATCCGCCACGCCTTCGGCTGCGTACTCCCCCTGTATCTGAGCATTCGCCCCGTTTGGGGGTGATCCGGCGCACTGCAGCCAACCGCAACCAATCAGTACAAATAAAAACTTATGTGGACAAAATATGATTCATTGGTTAAATTGGCCCTCAGCAACACGGGAGGTTCGCTCATGATCCAGTTTTCGCGCCTTTTGGCCCTGGCCCCGGTGGCGGCCCTGCTGTGGCTCGGCGCAGTGCCGTCGGCCTTCGCTGCGCCACCAGAGTCCTGCCCGGCCACGCTGCAGCACACCTACCTGCGGCTGCAGGACGAGAAGCCGCAATCGCTGTGCCAGTACAGCGGCAAGGTCGTATTGGTGGTCAACACCGCCAGCTTCTGTGGTTTCACGGGGCAGTACAAGGGCCTGGAAGACCTCTATGCCCGCTACAAGGACAAGGGGCTGGTGGTGCTGGGCTTTCCCAGCAACGACTTCTCGCAGGAAAGCGGCAGCAACCAGCAGATCGCGGATTTCTGCGAAAACACCTTCGGCGTGAAGTTCCCGATGTTCGCCAAGAGCGTGGTGACCGGCGCCGAGGCCTCACCCCTGTTCCGCCAGTTGGCCCAGATGTCCGGCCCACCGCGCTGGAACTTCCACAAATACCTGCTGGGCCGCGACGGCAAGCTCGTGGACAGCTACACCAGCCTCACGGCACCGGACAGCAAAAGCCTGGTCCGTGCGGTCGAACAACAGTTGGCGCTCCCACCAGCCCGGTGAAACGCATGTTTTCTTTACATTTCTTCAAAAAAATGCCGCACAAGCCCTGGAACTTCTGCGGAACGCCCTTACTCTACCGAAAGCAAGGACGTGTTGAGCGTCAGACCGTTTTAACGTTGCGAAGCCTTTCGGTCCCACGGGTTCCGACTGTTCTCCTGGAGCGCTTCTCCTCCCTCCCTCTCTTATTCGTTTCGGGACGCTTCGCAACTTTTTTATTCAGCCTGCCGGCCAGAGGGAGCCGGCCATGAAGATCGCCATCGTCGGCTCCGGCATCTCCGGCCTGGCAGCGGCCCACCGGCTGCGCGGGCAGGCCGACATCACCCTCTACGAAGCCGGCAGCTATTTTGGCGGCCACACCCACACGGTGGACGTGGCCCTGCCGGGCCCCGAAGGCGACGCCGTGCACTGCGGCGTCGACACGGGTTTCCTGGTCTTCAACGAGCGCACCTACCCGAACCTGATCCGCCTGCTGGCCGAGCTGGGCGTGGAGACCGCTCGGTCCGACATGTCGTTTTCCGTGCAGGTGCCACAGGCACTGGGCGGCGGGCGCACGCTCGAGTGGAGCGGCACGGACCTGTCCACCGTGTTCGCCCAGCGCAGTAACCTCGTGAACCCGCGCTTCCTGGGCATGCTCTACGACCTGCTGCGCTTCAACCGGCTGTGCACGCGCCTGGCCGAGGCCCAGGCCGATGCCGCGCTCATGCAGCCCCTGGGTGACTTTCTCAAGGAACACCGCTTCGGCGATGCCTTCCGCGACTGGTATTTCCTGCCCATGCTGGGCTGCATCTGGAGCTGCCCGACGGACCAGATGCTGCAGTTCCCGGTGGCCACCATGATCCGGTTTTGCCACAACCACGGCCTGATCCAGGTGAGCAACCGCCCCCAGTGGTGGACAGTGGCGGGCGGCGCGCGCCACTATGTGGACAAGATCGTGGCAGGCATCGAGGACAAGCGCCTGGCCACCCCCGTGCACCGCATTGAACGCGATGCTGCGGGCGTGCGCGTGGTGACCACCGGCAACACCGAGCGCTTCGACCAGGTGGTGCTGGCCACCCATTCGGACCAGTCGCTGGCGCTGCTGGCGCAGCCCACGCTGCAGGAGCGCGCCGTGCTCGGTGCCATCCGCTACCAGGCCAACCGCGCCGTGCTGCACACCGACACCTCGGTGCTGCCCGAACGCCGCGCCGCCTGGGCCGCCTGGAACTACGAGCGCGCCCCGGACCGCAGCCGTGAATCGGCCCGCGTGTGCCTGCACTACCTGATCAACCAGCTGCAGCCCGTGCCGTTCACGCAGCCGGTCGTCGTCTCGCTCAACCCGGTGGGCGAGATCGCCCCCGGCAAAGTGATCGGCAGCTACGACTACGCCCACCCGGTCTTCGACCTGGCGGCCATCCGTGCACAAAAGGGTGTCGCGCAGCTCCAGGGCCGCGAGCGCACCTGGTTCTGCGGTGCCTGGACGGGCTATGGCTTCCATGAAGACGGGCTGAAGTCCGGCCTGGCCGTGGCCGAGCACCTGCTGGCACGCATGCCGGCGCCCCTGGCGGAGGCGGCATGACGGCGGCCCCACGCGCCGCCGAGCCGCTGCTGGGCTTCGGCCAGGTGCGCCACACGCGGCTGCGCCCCGCGCGGCATGCCTTTGCCTACCCCACCTTCTTCCTGATGCTGCCTCTGCGCACACTGCGCACACAGGCGCCGGGCCTGCTGGCCGTGAACCGGCGCGCAGCCATCAGCTTCCACGACACAGACCATGGCGATGGCCGCGGCCCCGCGCAGGGCGGGGCACTCGCCTGGGTGGACGAACTGCTGCTCGCCGAGGGCATCGCGGACGCCACGGGCGAGGTCTGGCTGCACTGCTATCCGCGCGTGCTGGGCTACACCTTCAAGCCCGTGAGCTTCTGGTACTGCCACCGCCCGGACGGCAGCCTGCGCGCCATCGTGGTCGAGGTCAACAACACCTTTGGCGAGCGCCACTGCTACCTGCTGGATGCGCCGCGCTACGGGGCCGAGCAGCACGCGCGCAAGGTGTTCCATGTCTCGCCGTTCTGCGACATCAGCGGCGGCTACCGCTTTCGCTTCCTGCGCACCGAGCAGGGCGGGCAGGAGCGCACCGTGGTGCGCATCGACCATGACGACGCCCAGGGCCCGCTGCTGCAGACCAGCGTGTGCGGCACCCTCGCGCCCATCACGCGCGAATCGCTGCGCCACGCGCTGTGGGGCTACCCGGCGATGACGCTGGCGCTGATCGGGCGCATCCACTGGCAGGCCCTCAGGCTGTGGGCCAAGCGGGTGCGCTTTCACCGCAAGCCCGAAGCGCCCGCCTCCATCGTGACCCGTTGAGCCCCGGCACGCAACACACCACAACCCCTCTTCCATCCGGCCCGCCATGAACAGCACCACCCTCGCACCCACCCTGCCACGGGGCACCCCCGCTGCCGCCCGCACGGCCCTGCGCCTGATGCAGCGCCTGCAGCACGGCAGCCTCACGGTGCAACTGCCCGACGGCACGCTGCAGCACTTCGGCAGCCACCAGGGCGATGGGCCGGCCGCAGCCATCACGCTGCGCAACTGGAACGTCTGCAAGGCGGCGCTCAAGTCCGGAGACATCGGCTTTGCCGAGAGCTACATCGCGGGCGACTGGACCACGCCGAACCTCACGGATCTGCTGCGGGTCTTCATCGCCAACCGCCAGCAGGTGGAGGGCGTGATCTACGGCACCTGGGCCGGCCGGCTGCTGTACCGCATCAAGCACCTGCTCAACCGCAACACGCGCGCCAACAGCCAGAAGAACATCCACGCCCACTACGACCTGGGCAATGCCTTCTACACGCTGTGGCTGGACGACACGATGAACTACTCGTCGGCCTGGTTCGAGGGCGATGCCGGCGGCGACATGCGCACCGCCCAGCATGCCAAGGTGCGCCGCGCCCTGCGCATGGCGGGCGTGCAAGCGGGCGACCGGGTGCTCGAGATCGGCTGCGGCTGGGGCGCTCTGGCCGAGATGGCCACCACCGAGTTCGGCGCCTCGCTGACCGGCGTGACGCTGTCGACCGAGCAGCTGGAATTCGCGCGCCGGCGCATGGACGCGGGCGGCGTCGCCGACCGGGCCGACCTGCGCCTGCAGGACTACCGCGACATCGCCGACGGCCCCTACGACGCCGTCTGCTCCATCGAGATGATCGAGGCCGTGGGCCGCGAATACTGGCCGACCTATTTCCAGGCCGTGCGGCGCCTGCTCAAGCCCGGCGGCAAGGCCTGCATCCAGAGCATCGTGATCGACGATGGCCTGTTCGAGCGCTACATCAGTTCCACCGACTTCATCCAGCAGTACATCTTTCCGGGTGGCTGCCTGCCCTGCCCGCGCGAGTTCCGCCGCGAGGCCGAGGCCGCCGGCCTGCGCGTGGTGGACGAGTTCGCGTTCGGCCAGGACTACGCCGAGACCCTCAGGCGCTGGCGCGAGCGCTTCCTGGCCCAGCGTGCGCAGATCCTGCAGCTCGGCTTCGACCAGCGCTTCCTGCACATCTGGGAGTTCTACCTGGCCTATTGCGAAGCGGCCTTCGCCATGGCCAACATCAACCTCGTGCAGTACACCCTGGTGCGCGACTGAGCATGGCCATGAAGCACGCCCCCGCGCTCACCCTGGCCCTGGCCTTGCTCTGTCCCGGCCTGGCGCTGGCCCAGGCCCCGCCCACGGGGCCGCTCAGCGGCCTGCGCCAGGCGGGCCAGGGTACGCTACGCTTCCTGGGCTTCGAAATCTACAGCGCCCAGCTGTGGGTGAGCCCCGGCTTTGACGCCAGCGACTACACCGCACAGCCCCTGGTGCTCCAGCTCACGTACCAGCGTGATTTCACGGCCGAAGCGATTGCCGAACGCTCGATCCAGGAGATGCGGCGCGTGGGCCGCTTCACCCCCGCCCAGGCCACACGCTGGCAGCAGGCTCTGCAAGCCGCCCTGCCCGACGTGAAGGCCGGCGACCAGCTCACCGGGATCTACCAGCCCGGGGCAGGCGCGGTGTTCCAGATGGGTGGGCAGGTGCTGGGCGAGGTCAAGGACCCCGAATTTTCGCGCCTGTTCTTCGGCATCTGGCTGTCGCCCCGCACCTCCGAGCCGGCATTGCGCCAGACGCTGATCGGTGCCTCCTCTGCTGCGGGGACGCCGTGACCGCCGCTGCAGCGCTGTCCTGGCGCCAGGGGCTGGCCTATGGCCTGCTCGGGCTGCCGCTGGCGTTCGTGGCGCTGCCGCTGTACGTGCTGCTGCCCAACCACTACGCGCGCGAGTTCGGCATGCCCCTGGCCACGCTGGGCGGCGTGCTGCTGGCCGCGCGGCTGTTCGATGCCGTGTCGGACCCGCTGCTCGGCCGCTGGGCCGACCGCTTGTTCGAGCGCTCCCCCCTGGCGGTTCTGTCCACCGGGGCGGTATCGGCCGTGGTGCTGGCCGTCGGACTCACCGCACTGTTCTTCCCCCGGGTGCAAGGCCAGGGCGCGCTCGCCGCCTGGGCGCTGGCCTGCTTGCTGGTCAGCTACCTGGCCTACAGCCAGCTCGGCATTGCCCACCAGTCCTGGGGGGCGCGCCTGGGCGGCGACGAGCTGCAGCGCAGCCGCATCGTCGCCTGGCGCGAAGGCGCCGCCCTGGCCGGCGTGGTGCTCGCCTCGCTGCTGCCGGCATTGTTGGGCCTGCCGGTGATGCTGGGCGTGTTTGCGGCCGCCCTGGTGCTGGGCTGGCTCGCGTGGCTGCGCGCACCCCGGCCTGCGCCGGCTGCGTCCCACACCACGGACCGTGCGGACCTGTGGCGGCCCTGGACGCGCCCCGCATTCCGGCGCCTGCTCGCAGTGTTCGTGCTGAGCGGCATCGCCAGCGCCATACCTGCCACGCTGGTGCTGTTCTTCATCCAGGACCGGCTGCAGGCGCCGCCAGGCCAGGAGCCGATGTTCCTGGCCGCGTATTTCCTTTGCGCGGCGCTGTCGATCCCGCTGTGGCTGCGGGCCGTGGCGCGCTGGGGCCTGGCCCGCACCTGGCTGGCGGGCATGCTGCTGGCCGTTGCGGCGTTTGCCTGGACGGCTGCGCTCGGCGCGGGCGACAGCCTGCCCTTCCTCGTGGTGTGCGCGCTCTCGGGCGTGGCCCTGGGCACGGACCTCGCCCTGCCCAGCGCCCTGCTGGCCGGCGTGGTGGCGGCCGAAGGCGACAGCGGCCAGCACGAAGGCGCCTACTTCGGCTGGTGGAACTTTGCCACCAAGCTCAACCTGGCGCTGGCTGCGGGCCTGGTCCTGCCCCTGCTCGACGGGCTGGGCTACACCCCCGGCACGCGCAGTGCCGAAAGCCTGCACACCCTCACCCTGGCCTACGCCGTGCTGCCCTGCGCCCTGAAGCTGGTGGCCGCAGCAGCGCTGTACCTGTTGATCCTGCGGCGGCCTGTCGCCGCAGCCCTTCCATCCCTCCAAGGCGAACCATGATGCAGCGACGCTTGCTACTCCTTTCGGCCGCAGCCGTGGCCGCCCCCGTGGCGCTGTCCGGTTGCGCGGGCCAGAACCTGGTCGACTACGCGGCCGAAAAGCCGGTGCTCGACCTGGCGCAGTATTTCAATGGCGTGATCGACGCGCACGGCATGTTCCAGGACCGCAGCGGCAAGGTGGTCAAACGCTTCACCGTGGTCATGCACTGCCAGTGGACGGGCAACCAGGGCGTGCTCGACGAAGCCTTCACCTACTCGGACGGCAGCACGGAACGGCGCATCTGGCGCCTCACGCGCGAAGCCGATGGACGCTACACCGGCACGGCCGGCGACGTGATCGGCCAGGCCGTGGGCCAGGTGCGCGGCAACGCCTTCCGCTGGAACTACACCCTGGCCCTGCCCGTGGACGGCACCGTCTACCACGTGGACCTGGACGACTGGATGTACCTCATGGACGAGCGCGTGATGCTCAACCGCGCCACCATGAGCAAGTTCGGCGTGCGTCTGGGCGAGATCACGCTGTCATTCACCAAGCGCCTGCCATGAGCCTCAACCCCCGCCTGCGCGACTGGCAGGGCCGCCGGGCCTGGCTGGTGGGCGCCTCCAGCGGCATCGGCCGGGCCACGGCCTCGGCCCTGCATGCGCGCGGGGCCGAGGTCATCGTCTCGGCCCGCAGCGAAGCGGCGCTCAATGCGTTCGCCGTGCAGCACCCCGGCAGCGTCGCGCTGCCACTGGACACCGCCGTACCCGACGCCGTGAAGGCGGCCGCAGCCCAGGTGCTGGCGGGTGGACCGCTGGACCTGGTGTGCTACTGCGCAGGCACCTACCACCACATGCGTGCCACGGAGTTCGACCTGCCCGTGATGCTGCGCCACGAACAGGTGAACTACACGGGCGTGCTGCACCTGCTGGCCGCCGTGCTGCCGGACATGCTGGCCGCTGCGCACTCGGGCCGCCCCGGGCATGTGAGCCTGGTCAGCAGTGTGGCGGGCTTTCGCGGGCTGCCCAAGAGCCTGGCCTACGGCCCGACCAAGGCGGCACTGATCAACCTGGCCGAGGCGCTGTACCTGGATCTGCATGGCCTGGGCATGGGTGTGAGCGTGGTCAACCCGGGCTTCGTGGCGACGCCGCTCACCGAGGGCAACGACTTTCGCATGCCGGCGCTGATCACGCCCGAAGAGGCGGCCACGGCCATCCTCAAGGGCTGGGGGCAGGGCGCGTTCGACATCCACTTCCCCAAGCGCTTCACGCGCGTGATGAAGATGCTGCGCGTGCTGCCGTATGGGTGGTATTTTCCGGCCATCCGCAAGTTCACCGGACTTTGAGCCCCATGCCGCCGCCAGACACCCCCCCATCCACCGAAGACGCCGTCACCCGCCTGATCGCCTTCTTCGAGACCCTGGCTCCGGCCGACGTGGCGGCACTGGGCCGCCTGTATGCGGCCGATGCGCGCTTCAAGGACCCGTTCAACGAGGTACAGGGCCTGCCCGCCATCCGGCACATCTTCGAGCACATGTTCGTGGCGCTGGAGCAGCCGCGCTTCGTGGTCACCGGCCGCGTGGTGCAGGGGCCGCAGTGCTTCCTGACCTGGGAGTTCCTGTTCGCCTTCCGCAATTTCCACAAGGGCGTGGCGCAGACGGTGCGCGGCGCCTCGCACCTGGTGTTCGACGACCAGGGCCTGGTCACGCTGCACCGCGACTACTGGGACGCGGCCGAGGAGCTGTACGAAAAGCTGCCCGTGGTGGGTGGACTGATGCGCTGGCTCAAGCAACGCGCCAACAGCT
The DNA here is from genome assembly GCF_034519795.1 of Acidovorax sp. GTDB lineage: Bacteria > Pseudomonadota > Gammaproteobacteria > Burkholderiales > Burkholderiaceae_C > Acidovorax. The sequence goes on along the minus strand of NZ_JAXHOB010000001.1, from coordinate 229,631 downwards.
GAAGCCGGTCACGCGCGGTCCCGCAGGCGCAAGTGGCCGGGCAGGGGCACGGCGCGCTGCAGCACCCCTTCGGCCAGCCACACGGCACTGTTCCAGGCCCGGCCGGCCACATAGGGCAAAGGCAGTTGCTGGTAGTCGTCGTTGAAGACCTCGAAGCTGTAGTCGCCCCGGTAACCCATGCCGTCGAGCTTGCGCACCAGCTCGACCAGTGCCTGGCTGTGCACGCCTTCGCCCGGGAACACGCGAAAGTGCCGCGCCGTGTCGATGCGCTCCTGCACCGTGCGCGTCTCCTGCCACATGAAGTCCGACAGCTGCACCAGGTAGATGCGCTCGGGGTCCACGCCCTCCAGGGCTTCGAGCGGCGTGCTGGTGGCGAACTGGTGGTAGGAGTCGATGGCCAGGCCGAGGTTGGGGCAGTCGGCCAGCTGTACTGCGGCCCAGGCCTGGTGCACCTCGTTGATGTGCCGGCCCCAGGACAGACCCTCGAATGCGATGCGGATACCGTGCGGCAGCGCCAGCATGGCCAGCTTGCGCAGGTCGCGGGCGATCACCTCCGGGTCGTCCGTGGCATGCAGCGAGGTGGAGCTGCAGGCCAGCAGCACCCGGGTGCCCAGCGCGCGCGCCATGAGGATCATCTGCTGGGCGATGCCCACCTTGTAGCTGTGCAGGTGGCCCGACAGCCCCTCGAAATCGCGCAGCACCTGGAAGCCCGTGACGCGCAGGCCGCTGCTGCGCACGGCCTGCACGGCGGCGTCGATGCCCTGCGGGTGGCCGACCAGGTCGCGTGCGGCCAGCATGATCTGGCCAAAGCCCGCAGCCTTCACGGCGGCCAGCTTGGCCTCCAGCGGACCGGCGAGGCTGATGGTGTCCATGCCGAAATCGGCGACGTTGCGTTGCATGGCCTGGGCGCGCATGGGGAGACCCGTTTTCATCGCGGATCGAGCACCAGCTCGAAGCTGGCCCCCCCGGCCTCGGCGCGGGTCAGCGCCCCGCGCACCTCGCTGTGCACGCCCGTGGGCGACTCGACGAAATCCACCCCCTGTGCACGCAACGCCGCCACCGTGGCCAGCACGTCGCCGGTGCCGAAGGCCACGCGCTGCAGCAGCTCGCCAGGGTCGGCATCGAGCGCATCGATCAGCGGCTCGATGAGCTGCCAGTACAGGGTGCCGCAGGGGCTGGCGAGGATGCGCCCTTGCGTGAGCACGCCGAAGTTCTGCTCGGGCGGCAGCTCGGCAAAGCCGAACAGCTCGCCATAGAAGGCGGTCCAGTCGGCCAGCCGATCGAGGCCGATGTACTGCACCAGGCCGAACAGGTGCAGGCCGTGCTGTGCGGGAGGGCGCGGCTCCACCGTTGGAATCGGCACGAAATCGACGTCGTAGATCGAGAACTCGCGGTGCCGGTCGACGAAGTAGATGCGGCTGGTGCCCACGCCGTGGATGGCCGGGATGTTGAGCTCCATGACCTCGACCTCGGTGTGCACGGCCCAGGCGCCGAGCTCCAGCACGCGCCGGTAGGCGGCCGCAGCATTGCCGACGCGAAAAGCGATGGCGGACAGCACCGGAGCGTCGCCCGGCGCGGGAAGGTGGGCAACTGCGGCCTCGCCCTGGTGGGCGTTGACGATGATGTTCATGCCGCCCTGGCGGTACAGCAGCACCTCGCGCGAGCGGTGGCGCGCCACGGGCTTGAAGCCCATGCGCTCCAGCGCCTGGCCCAGGGCCTGCGGGCGGGCCGTGGCGTATTCGATGAACTCCACACCCTGCAGGCCCAGGGGGTTGGGCAGGGTGCCCAGGGATTCACGGTCGGCCGTCATTGGTGTGTTCATCGGCTGAACTCCTTCGGAGATGCACCAGGTCAGCGCCTGGTGACCAGTTGGCGGAAATGCGCATCCATGCGCGCAGGATCGGGCGCCACGCCGGTGAACAGTTCGAACGCCCCGACCGCCTGGCCCACGGCCATGCCGCCGCCGTCCGAAACGCGGCAGCCCAGGGCGCGCGCGGCCTGGACCAGGGCGGTCTCCAGCGGGAAGTACACCACCTCGGACACCCACATCGCAGGGCGCAACAGGCCCACATCCAGCGACAGGCCCGGCAGCTTGTCCATGCCCGTGGGCGTTGCATGGATCAGCCCCGTGGCCTGGGCCATGGCAGTGGCAATGTCACTGGCCTGGGCCCTCGCGCCGTAGAGTGCGTTGACATCGGCCGCCAGTTGCGCAGCGCGTTCGGGCTGCGCATCCACGATGGCCAGGCGCTGTGCACCCAGCCGCAGCACGGCATGGGCAATGGCGGCACCGGCACCGCCCGCGCCCAGCAGCACCACATGGGCCAGATCGGCCTCTGGCAATGCACGCTGGAAACCCCAGGCCCAGCCGGAGCCATCGGTGTTGTGCCCCACCAGCCGGCCATCCTGCACCACCACGGTGTTCACGGCGCCCATGGCCCGGGCCTCTTCGGACAGGCCGTCCAGGTGGGCGATCACGGCCTGCTTGCAGGGATAGGTCACATTGCAGCCGGCATAGCCCATGATGCGGGCGGCCGAGAGCAAGGTGGGCAGTTGTTCGGGCGAGGAGGCGGACCGGTCCAGATCGATCAGTTGGTAGTGCAGGCGCATGCCATGGTGCCGTGCTTCCTCTTCGTGCAGCGCGGGCGACAGCGATTGTTGGATGCCTGCACCGATCAGCCCGATCAGTACCTTGCGGGGGCTCGTGGAAGACATGGTGGGCATGAGAGAGGTGACCGGGGTATCGAGGAGCGGAAAGCTGATGGGATGCGTGCCTGGGTGCACTGCCGAGGCGGATGCCGCCACGGCAGTGCGGGTTCGGTTACTTGCTGCCGCGCAGCTTGGCCAGCGTGGCGTAGACCTCCTGCACCGTCTCGGCGCCGACCTTGTCGCTGTGCTTTTCGACCACGGGCTTGACCTTGGCGCGCAGCTTGTCGACCTCGGCGGGCGAGAACTCGGTGACCTGCATGCCCGCCTTCTTGAGCTCCTCCAGCGCCACGTCGGCCTGGGAGCGCGAGACACTGCGCTGGAAGGTGGTGGCCTCGGCCATGGCTTCGGTCACGGCCTTCTGGTCCGCAGGGTTCAGGCTGTCCCAGAACTTCTTGCTGACGATGACGGCCTGGGGGTTGTACATGTGGCGCGTGATCGTGAGGTGCTTTTGCACCTCGGCGAACTTGGACGAGAGGATGGTCGAGAACGGGTTCTCCTGGCCGTCCACCGCCTTTTGCTCCATGGCGGTGTAGAGCTCGGGGAAGGGCATGGGCACGGCGTTGGCGCCCAGTGCGTTGAACATGTCGATGTAGATCGGCGACTGGATCACGCGGATCTTGAGGCCCGCGATGTCCTCGGCCTTGGTGATGGGCTTCTTGCTGTTGGTGAGGTTGCGAAAACCCAGTTCCCAGTAGCCCAGGCCCACCAGGTTCTTGGCCACGAGCTTGTCGAGCAGCTTCTTGCCGAAGGGGCCGTCGGTCACGGCATCGGCTTCCTGCGGCGAGGCGAACAGGAAGGGGAAGTCGTAGATGCCGAATTCCTTGGCCTGGGCCGAGAGGATGCCGGCGTTGAGCACCGTCATCTCCACCGTGCCGCCCTGCAGCGCCGACACGGTCTGCAGGTCACCACCCAGCGTGCCGCCGGGGAAGAGCTTGACCGCGATGCGGCCATTGGTCTTGGCGGCCACAAGGTCGGCGAACTTCTGTGCGCCCTGGGCCTGCGGGTGCTCTTTCTGGTTCTGGAAGGCGAACTTGATGGTGCGCTCCTGCGCGTGGGCGCCGGACAGCAGCGATGCAGCGACCAGGGCCGTGGCCAGCAGTGTCTTCACGAGGGTCATGATGAAAGTCTCCTTGATGTAGTGGGTAGCGGAACGGAACGACGACGGTGAAAGTTTCAGCCGGTGAGCCAACGCAACGGCACCATGACGATGGAGGGGAACACCACCAGCAGGAACATCACGAAGAGTTGGGCCAGCATGAAGGGCAGCACACCCCGCGTGACCTGGTCCATGGAGATGCGCCCCACCCCGGCCACGACGTTGAGCACCGTGCCCACCGGCGGCGTGATCAGCCCGATGGCGTTGTTGATGATGAACAGCACGCCAAAGTACACGGGGTCGATGCCGGCGGCCTTGACCACCGGCATCAGCACCGGGGTCAGGATGAGGATGGTGGGCGTCATGTCCATCGCCGTGCCCACCACCATCACCAGCACCATGATGGCCACCAGCAGCAGCGTCGGGTTGCCCATGAAGGGCTCCAGCATGCCGATGACCTTGGTGGGCAGGTCGGCCACTGTGATCAGCCAGGCCGAGACCATGGCGGCTGCCACCAGAAACATCACGATGGCGCTGGTGCGGGCCGAGGACTGGAAGATGCCTGCCAACTGGCGCACGCCGATCTCGCGGTAGACGAACATCGCTACCAGCAGGGCATACACGGCCGCGACCACGGCCGCCTCGGTCGGGGTGAACACGCCCATGCGCAAGCCCACGAGGATGATGAGCGGCAGGCCCAGGGCCCAGACGGCTTCGCGCAGCGCCTTGAGCAGTTCGGCGCGTGAGGCTCTGGGCGGGGGCTGCACTTTCTCGTTGCGCACCAGCCACCACCAGGTGAGCGCGAGCGACAGGCCCAGCAGCAGGCCTGGCACGATGCCCGCGAGGAACAGCTTGCTGATGGACACGTTGGCGGCCACGCCGAAGATCACGAGGCCAATGGACGGCGGAATGACCGGGGCGATGATGCCGGCCGATGCGATCAGGCCGGCAGAGCGGGCCTTGTCGTGCCCGGCAGCCACCATCATCGGCAGCAGCAGCGAGGCGAGGGCTGCGGCGTCGGCGACAGCCGAGCCCGAGACGGCGGCCAGTAGCACGGCGGCCATGATGGTCACGTAGCCCAGGCCGCCAGGCATGTGGCCCACCAGCGCCAGCGCCAGCTTGACGATGCGCCGCGACAGGCCGCCGACATTCATGATCTCGCCCGCCAGCATGAAGAAAGGCACGGCCAGCAGGGGAAAGCTGTCGGCACCATTGATGACGTTCTGCGCCAGGATCTGCGCGTCGAACAGGTCCAGGTGCCACATCAGCGCAGCGCCGCTGAGCAGCAGCGCGTAGGCGATGGGAATGCCGATCGCCATGGCGAACAACAGGGAGCCGAGGAAGATGGCAACGGTCATGGGGAGGGTGTCCTGAGGGCGGCGCGGAGGATCAGGGGCGCTTGGCAGCTGCAGGCGCATCGCCCGCGTTGCGCTGGACCAGCGCGGACAGTTCCTCGCTCTCCTGCACCATGACCAGGTTCTGTTCGGACAGCGGGGTGAACAGCGTGCGCAGCAGGTCGCGCAGCAGGATGGCGATGCCCGAGGCACCCATGAGCACGCCGCTGGCATAGAAGATGGCCACCGAGGCACCGGTGACGGGGGCCTCGGTCTCCCAGTTGATGAGCATCTGCGCCCAGCTGCCCGACAGCAGCAGCCAGGAAACGAAGATCATCGCCACCTGCGCCAGCGCCAGGCAGGCGCGCTTGCTGGCGGGCGGCAGGCGCGAAACCAGCATGTCGGTGCCCAGGTGGCCGTGCTCGCGCAGTGCCACGATGGAACCCATGAAGGTGAGCCACACGAACAGCCAGCGCGAGAGCTCTTCGGAGATGGTAATGCCCGAGTTGAGCGCATAGCGCGCCACCACGTTGCCGAAGACCAGCACCACCATCAGGGCCAGGCACAGGCCTGCCAGCATGTCGAGCAGGCGGGTGTATCGCCCCAGCAGGCGGTCGGTCCATTCCAGCATCGCGAGTCTCCGGTCGTTGTGAGGTGAATTTTGTACGAACTGGTTAGTATTTAATCTGGGTACAAACCCTGAGCCCGGCATCTCCCGGGTGCCTGTGCTGCGACAGAGACACTCAGAGGTTGGGAATTTTTTGGCCGTGACCGAGGGGCGCGCCAAAACGCCTCGGATCGAGGAGGCTGTCGGACTTGGAAATCGTCGGCTGCAAATCGGCCGCAGCGATCCATCTTTCACCGCCTTTTTGCCCCATAGCCCGGCTATGGGGCTGCAAATCCGGCAAAAACTGTCCTCGCTGGGGCCGATTTTCGCTTTCGACGCTCCAAGTCCGACAGCCTCCTAGGCGCAAAGCACAGCCATAGCTCGGGCTATGGCGAGCATTTGCAACGACGAGCCGGGGTGTTTTGGCGTGCAAAGCGGGCATGGACGAAAGATTCCCAGCCTCTCAGGGACGCAGGAAGCGCACGATCATCTCGACGATGGAGTCACGCCGCTCGACCATGGCGGCGGGCGCATCGAGCGTGCGCTTGAAGATGGCGCCGAAGGTGTGCCGGTTGGAGACGTTGAAGAAGCACAGTGCCGAGATCGACATGTGCAGGTCGACCGGGTCCACGTCGGGGCGAAAGACCCCGGCGGCCACGCCGCGCTGGTAGACCTTGTGCACCGCATGGATGACCGGGATATTGAGCTCCTGGATGGTCGTGGAGCGGCTGATGTACTCGCCACGGTGCATGTTCTCGTTCATCACCAGGCGGATGAAGTCGGGGTTGGCCAGCTGGTAGTCAAAGGTAAAGCCCACCAGCGTGCGCAGGGCTTCCTCGGGCGCCAGGTCTTCCAGGTGCAGGTCCGATTCGATCTGCCGGATGCGGCGGTAGGCTTCTTCAAGCACCCGCAGGTACAGGCCCTCCTTGCTACCAAAATAGTAGTAGATCATGCGCTTGCTGGTACTGGTGAGCGCCGCGATCTCGTCGATGCGGGCGCCAGCCAGGCCCTTGTCCGCAAACTCTGCCGTGGCCACCTGCAGGATGTTGGCCATGGTGCGGTCCGGGTCGTTCACGCGCACACGCTCGGCGCCGGGCGTGGCCGCAGCCGCACGCGCAGCGCGCTGCCGCGCCGGGCGGCTGTCACCGGCGGAGGGCGGGGGGTTTTGAACCGTTTCGTCCATATGCGCCAAGCATACGGCAAGGGCAGGGCTTGGCCCCCTGCGGCGCGATCAGGAAGGCTTGGTGTCGGCGAAGCTCGGGCGCTGCATGAGCTTGTCCAGCAGCTTGCCCAGGTTGGGGTATTCGCTGCGCCAGGCCACGTCGGGGAAGCGGAACTCCAGCCAGCCCAGTGCGCAACCCACGGCGATGTCCGACAGGCTCAGGTGGATGCCGCTGCAGTAGGGTTTGTCGCCCAGGCCCTGGCTCATGGACTTGAGGCTGTCGTTGACCTTGCGCATCTGCCGGTCGATCCAGGCCTGGCTGCGCTCGCTGTCCTTGCGGTGGGCCCAGGTGGCTTCCAGGCGCGCGAGGATGGCCGCGTCCATCAGGCCATCGGCCAGGGCTTCCCAGGTCTTGACCTCGGCACGCTCGCGGCCCTGGCTGGGGATGAGCTTGCCCACGGGAGAGAGGGTGTCCAGGTATTCGACGATCACGCGCGAGTCGAACACGGCTTCGCCGCCCTCCATCACTAGGCAAGGCACCTTGCCCAAGGGGTTGGACGTGGCGATGGCCGTGTCGTCAGCCCAGACGTTTTCCTGCACGAACTGGTAGTCGAGCTTCTTTTCGGCCATGACGACGCGCACCTTGCGTACATAAGGGCTGGCGGAGGCTCCGATCAATTTCATGGGGTGGTTTCCAGTGCGCGGGATATGCTGACGTTACACGAGCGATTCTATCGGCTGAGACCCATGGCGCCTGCCCCGCAAGCCCCCCGCATGGGGGATACCGGGGAGCGCAGGAACTCCTGTAGCGGCGTGTCACCAGGGCCGCAGCGCCCTGGTGCAGATTTGCAACAGCTTGTCTGCGGCGCACCGGACCACCGGGTGCACCGGCCGGATGGGGGTTTCCCCGTGCGTGCAGCCTACAATCTGGCCCCATGAGCCTGTCCACCATCACCGCCCTGTCGCCGCTCGACGGCCGCTATTCCAACAAACTCGCCGCCCTGCGCCCGATCATGAGCGAGCACGGCTACATGCACCGGCGCGTGCAGGTGGAAGTGGCGTGGTTCATCGCGCTGTCGGACGCCGGATTTGCCGAATTCAAGCCGCTGACCACGGGCGCGCGCGCCTACCTGCTGGGCCTGGTGAAGAACTTCTCGGAGGCCGATTCGGCTGCCATCAAGGACATCGAGAAGACCACCAACCACGACGTGAAGGCCGTGGAGTACTGGATCAAGAGCAAGTTCGAGGCGCGCCCCGAGCTGGAAAAGGCCGCCGAGTTCGTGCACTTTGCCTGCACCAGCGAAGACATCAACAACACCAGCCACGCGCTGCAACTGCGCTCGGGCCGTGACCAGGTCGTGCTGCCGGGTCTGGACCGCGTGGTGCTCAAGTTGCGCGAGATGGCGCATGCCTACGCCGACGTGCCCATGCTCAGCCGCACGCACGGCCAGACCGCCAGCCCCACCACGGTGGGCAAGGAAATGGCCAACGTGGTGGTGCGCCTGCAGGCCGCCTGCGAGCGTATCGCCGGCGTGAAGATCCTGGGCAAGATGAACGGCGCCGTGGGCAACTACAACGCCCACATGTCCGCCTGGCCCGATTTCGACTGGGAAGCGTTCAGCAAGAAGGTCATCGAGACGCCCGAGCCCCTGGGCCTGGGCCTGACCTTCCAGCCCTACAGCATCCAGATCGAGCCGCACGACTACATGGCCGAGCTGTTCGATGCCGTGGCGCGTGCCAACACCATCCTGGTGGACCTGTCGCGCGACATCTGGGGCTATGTGAGCCTGGGCTACTTCAAGCAGCGCCTGAAGGCCGGCGAGATCGGCTCCAGCACCATGCCGCACAAGGTCAACCCGATCGACTTCGAGAACGCTGAGGGCAACCTGGGCCTGGCCAACGCGCTACTGCGCCACCTGTCGGAAAAGCTGCCCGTCAGCCGCTGGCAGCGCGACCTGACCGACAGCACGGTGCTGCGCAACATGGGCGTGGCCCTGGGCTATGCCGCCCTGGCCTATGCCTCGCTGCTGACCGGCCTGAACAAGCTGGAGCTCAACGAGGAAGCCCTGGCCGATGACCTGGACGCCTCCTGGGAAGTGCTGGCCGAGCCGATCCAGACGGTGATGCGCCGCTTTGGCGTGCAGGGCGCGTACGAAAAGCTCAAGGAGGTCACGCGCGGCAAGACCGTGACGGCCGAGGCGCTGCACGGCCTGATCCAATCGCTGGAGATCCCGCAGGCCGAGAAGGACCGGTTGCTGGCGATGACGCCGGGCAGCTACACCGGCAAGGCCGCCGCCCTGGCCCGCAGGGCCTGAGCGGTTTCTCCCGCAAGCCCTGTGAATCCGGGGCTGGGCATCGACGCGGACCCGGCACGCTCTCGACGAAAATCACCTGCGCCCTGGGGCGCGGGTGATTTCCTTTTTTCACGGCCTCTGTTGCCTGCGCGCAGGCGTAGGCAGTGGTCCATAGCTCAGTGAGGCGTCATGGCCATCAAATCCACCATCTTCAAGGCGAATCTGCAGATCGCCGACATCGACCACGGCTACTACGCAGACCACGCGCTGACGCTGGCGCGGCACCCGAGCGAGACCGACGAACGCATGATGGTGCGCCTGGCGGCGCTGGCCATCCATGCGCACGACCTCAACGACATCTGCAATGGCGACGGCACACTGGCCTTCGGCGCGGGGCTCTCGGACCCGGACGATCCGGACGCATCGCTGACCGATTTCACGGGCAGGAAGCGCGTCTGGATCGAGGTCGGCCAGCCCGAGGACAAGCCGCTGACCAAGGCCTGCAGCAAGGCCGACAGCGTGGTGGTGTACTGCTTCAACCATGCGGCCGAGATCTGGTGGAAGGGCATCGAGACCAAGCTCTCGCGCCTGGAAAAACTGCAGGTCTGGCGCATTCCCACCGAGGCATCGCAGGCCCTGGCGGCCCTGGCCGAGCGCAGCATGCAGCTGCAGGCCACGGTCCAGGAAAACGCGCTGACCCTGAGCAGCAACCTGGGCAGCGTGGTCGTGGAACCGGTGCGCTGGAAGTAAGCCACCACCACTGCCACCAGCGCGACTGAAGCACGGACGGCCGCCAGCTGCGCCTCGCGGCAAGGATCCGGTCAATCCAGCGGCATGAGGGCCCCGCAGTGCCAGCACTGCTCGAAGCCACCCTCCACAGTTTCACCGCAGCGGCAGACCCAGTGGCGCTGCGGCAGGTTCTGCAGGTCACGGAGCAGAGTGCGCGCGCGGCTGGCGTGCTCGTCGTATTCGAGCCAGATCTCGGGCAGGCACTGGTCGGGCGGCAGGTGGCCGGCGGCAGCGCCCAGGTACTGCCGCTGCACCGAGGCGGTCATGCCGGCCTCGCACAGGATGTCGGCCCAGAGCGTGGCAATCGCGATGTTGGGGGCCTGGGTCAGTCGCAGCATGGCCCCACCATACCGGTTTGGCCGCGCGACGTACAGTGGTGCAGCGACCTGGAGCTCAGGCTTGTGCCACCGAGACCTGCCGTGGTCCTGCGGAGGGCCCTTCTGCGGCCCGTTCGGAATAGCGGTTGAAGCGCCAGGCAGAGTGCTCCAGCGTGATGCGGCGCCACACGCTGCGCTTTTCGGCAGGCGTGTAGGCGAGCCAGTGCTGCACCTCGTCGAAGCTGCGGCCGCAGCCCTTGCACTGGTCGTCGCCCTGGCTGGTGGAGCAGATGGCGATGCAGGGGGTGTCGGGCGTGGTCTCGTACCAGCCCTGCCACGCCACCAATGCATCCTCCGGGAAATCCGCTTCATCGATCTCGTCCGCGTGCCGGTAGACCATCAGCGCATACACCCTGGCCAGGGCACGGGTGGCAGGCGCCAGCGTGAAGCCGTCGGGCGAGGGCGAGCGTTCGCGCCAGTGGTTGATGGCGGCCTCGATGTCGGTGATATGGATGCGGGAAGAGGGCATGGCGAAAAAAGGGCCCCCGCCAGCTTCTGCCCGGCGGGGGCCCGGAGGATAACCGGCATTGCCCGGCATGCGGGCAAGCGGGTTACTCAGTTGTTGCCCAGGGCAATGCCCTCGCGCCGCGGATCGGCCCCCCCAGCGTACGTGCCCGCTGCGGGGTTGCGCGAGAGCAAGCCGGCGCTGCCATTGGCGCGCAAGCCGTTGAACGTCACGCCGTGCAGGCCGCTGGCAAAGGTGTCGGTCTGCGCCACGGTATGGCCACGGGCCCTGAGGCCATCGCGGATGGCCGCCGTGTCGATGACCGAGCCCTTCTCGATGGAGGTGGTGGCATTGGTCTGCGCGCCGAAGTTGGGCAGGTTGATGGCCTGCTGCACGTTCAGTCCCCAGTCGGTCATGCCCAGAATGCTCTTGGCGGTGTACTGGATGATGGCGCTGCCGCCGGGCGAGCCGATGGCCCCTTCGAAGTCGCCGGTGGCGGCATTGAAGATGATGGTCGGCGCCATGGAGCTGCGCGGCCGCTTGCCGGGCTGCACGCTGTTGGCGATGGCTTTGCCGGCAGCGTCGGTGGCGGTGAACGAGAAGTCGGTGAGCTGGTTGTTCAAGAGGAAGCCGCGCACCATCTGCAGGCTGCCGAAGCCGTTTTCGATGGTGGTGGTCATCGACACGGCGTTGCCCGAAGCGTCCACGATCGACAGATGGGTGGTGGAGGGCAGGTTCAGCGAGCTGTCGGCACCGCGTGCGGCGACCACGCCGGGGGGCGTGCCGGCCACCGGCGTGCCGATGCTGCGCTGCATGTCGATCAGCCGCGCCCGGCCCTTGAGGTAGTCGGCATTGATCATGCCGGCCTGGGGCACGGCAACGAAGTCGGGGTCGGCCACATACAGGGCGCGGTCGGCATAGGCCAGACGGTAGGCCTCGGAGACGACGTGCACCGAATCGAGCGTGTTGGGCTTCATCGCTGCCAGGTCGAAGCTTTCGAGCATGCCCAGGGTCTGCAGCACGGCGAGGCCGCCCGAGCTGGGCGCGGGCATGCCGCAGACGCGGTACTTGGTGCGGTACACGCCGCACACGGGCTCGCGCACCTTGGCGGTGTAGTTGTTCAGGTCGGACAGCGCCAGCTTGCCGGGGTTGGTGGGGTGGCCCGTGACCTTGGCCACGATGTCGGCGGCGATGGCGCCTTGGTAGAACGCATCGGCGCCGCCAGCGGCGATGGTGCGCAGGGTGGCTGCCAGTTCGGGGTTCTTGAGCAGCGTGCCTGCGTCCTTGGCAGAGCCGTCGGCCTTGAGGAAGTAACTGGCGCCCGGCTCACCCTGGGCTTTGATACGGGCGGCCGAGCCGGCGATGGAGACGCTCATGCGCGGGGAGATGGCAAAGCCGTCTTCGCTGAGCTTGATGGCGGGATCGAACAGGTCCTTCCAGGGCAGTTTGCCGTGCGCCTTGTGCGCGGCTTCGAGCATGCGCAAAACACCGGGCGTGCCGACCGACAGGCCACCGTCCACCGCCGTCAGGAAGGCCAGCGGGTTGCCGTTGGCGCCGATGAACAGGTTGGGCGTGGCGGCCATGGGCGCGGTCTCGCGGCCGTCGTAGGCCAGCAGCCGGTTGGCACCCTTGTCGAAATGCAGCATGAAGGCGCCGCCGCCGATGCCCGACGACTGCGGCTCCACCAGGTTGAGCACCATCTGCACGGCAATGGCCGCATCGATGGCGCTGCCGCCCTTGGCCAGGATGGCAGTGCCGGTCTGCACGGCCAGCGGATTGGCCGCAGCGACCATGTCCTTGTTGGCATAGGCGATGGTCTTGGGCGTGTAGCCCGAGGGCGGCTCGGGCGGCACGTACTGCTCCACCGGCTCGGCGAGGGGGGTGTCGTCGTTGCCTCCGCAGGCAAGCAGTGCAGCCACGGCAGTGGCACTGAGCAGGGCGAGCTGCCAGCGGCGCCCGGTGGTGGAGATGGTCATGGGATGTCGATCCTCGATCCAGGGAAGAGCAGGGGGGATGCAGCATGCGGAATGGCGCAGGTGCACGGCGAAGCCCATGATAGTCACGCTTCTGTCACACCGTAAAGGCAAAAAATGGCACGCCGACATGCAGGGCGGATGTGCTGGTTGTCGCGGATGCTTGCCGTCCACCGTCTGCAGGGCTTGCGTTCAGGGCCCGGCGATGGTCCAATTGCGGCTTCGAAGGGGAGTAGCTCCCGCCACGCATGTACAGCGCGCGTGGCATCGGCCTGTCGTCAGTACGAAGCATCGCTTCCGGCAGCCCGGGTCCAGCGCGCACGCAAGGCGCGGGATCGAGCAAGACCTTTGATGGGCCCTTCTGTGGGCTGATCAAGGCTGCCTTCCCGATTCTCGAACCACCCGCGCAACGCGGGCGAGCCCTTGATCCTCCGACCGCAGGCCCTCTATCCCCAGGATGGACTTGGCGCTACATTGGCGCCAAGCCCTCCTTTTGCCCACTGATATTGAGGAATTTATGGACTTTTTGGCTTCGCCCGAATTCTGGCTCGCGCTGGGACAGATCATCATCATCGACATCCTGCTGGGTGGCGACAATGCGGTGGTCATTGCCCTGGCCTGCCGCAAGCTGCCCCCGGCCCAGCGCACCCAGGGCATCATCTGGGGCACGGCAGGGGCCATCATCCTGCGCGTGATCCTGATCGCCTTCGCGATGACCCTGCTGGCACTGCCGTTCCTCAAGTTCGTGGGTGCCATCCTGCTGGTGTGGATCGGCGTCAAGCTGCTGGCCCCCGATGAGGACGGGCACGGCGATGTGGCAGGCAGCGACAGGCTGCTGGCCGCCATCAAGACCATCATCGTGGCCGATCTGGTGATGAGCGTGGACAACGTGATCGCCATCGCCGGCGCCGCGCAGAACGCGGGCGAGCACCAGTTCCTGCTGGTGGTGCTGGGCCTGTTGATCTCGATTCCGATCATCGTCTGGGGCAGCCAGTTGGTCATCAAGCTGATGGAGCGTTTCCCGTTCATCATCACGCTGGGCGGGATGCTGCTGGGCTGGATCGCCGGCGGCATGCTGGTGACCGACCCGGTCTTCTCCAATCCTGACAAGTGGCAATGGATGCTCAAGATCCCGCAGACCGACATGATCAGGTATGGTGCGAGCGTGGCAGGTGCCCTGCTGGTGCTGGCGCTTGGCAAGATGATCCTGGCGCGCCGCGCTGCTGCTGCTGCCGCCGCCCCCCCCGTGGAACACGGTTGAGCGGACTTCAATGACCCCATGGGCTGACCGCGGGGCGCTCGCCGAGCGCCTTGGGCGGCAGTCCCGGACCAGGGAGCTTACGCATATGGACAAAGTCATCGTGTACGTGGACGACGCAGCCCATGCGCAGCAGATCCTCGCGCCCCTGTTTGCGCGCGGGTCGGCTGGCAATACGCACTGGGTACTGGTGGCGTGCGCGCCACGCATGACCCATCGCATCAGCAAGTGGGTCAGCCACAGCGCGCGCGAGAACTGGCGTGCCAAATGGGCCGACAAGCTGTTCGCCCAGGTGGTGCCCAGCCTCAGGGCCCGCCCCGACCACGTCACCACGGTGCTGGCCAAGGGTCCGCTGCCCGAGCTGACAGACAAGCTGCAGGCCGACATGGGCAGCACCAAGGCACAGGTGGTGGACGCGCGCCGCCCCAAGCTGGATGTGGCTGCCCCCGACACCGGCGCCGTGGTGCCGGCAGGCGGACGCTGGTCGCTGCCAGGCACGCTGAGCAGCCTGTTTGCCAGCGTGGGCTTGCTGATGGTGCTGGGCACCGAGTAAGCCGCCTGCAAGGCCCGGGGGCCGGGACCGTTCCGGCCCGTCGACGCCCCTCCTTTTGCCACAGGCCGATGCTATCCTGTGGGGCATGATCCGACTTCTTCTGAAATGGCTGCTCAGCGCTGCATCGCTGCTGTTCGTGGCCTATGTCTACAGCGGTGTGGTGGTGCAGAGCTTTCCGTCGGCGCTGATCGCGGCCTTCGTGATCGGCCTGTTCAACGTGGTGCTGCGCCCCATCCTGGTGGTGCTGACCTTGCCCGTGACCATCGTGACGGTCGGGCTGTTCCTTTTTGTCATCAATGCGCTCATGTTCTGGGCCGCGGCCAGCGTACTCGACGGCTTCCAGGTCACCGGCTTTGCCGCCGCGCTGATCGGCTCGCTGATCTATTCGCTCTTGGGCGTGGTCATCGAGTCAGCGCTCGGCGGCCTGTTCACGAAGAAGTGATTCCACGGCCTTGAGCCGGGTGTCGATGATCGACGCCTCGAAGTGGTCCGCCGCCGCGCCGCTGCGCCGGGCCAGGTCCTGTCCGGCCTTGAAACGGTCCACCGCCGCAGCATAGTCGTAGCGCGTGGCGTGCGCCTCGGCCTCGGCGCGGACAGCGCGCAGCGGCTGGCCGTTGGCCTGCCACACCGTGGCCAGCAGTTGCCATGCGGTGGCATCCCGCGGGTGGTTGGCGATCCAGGTCTGCAGCGCACCGGCCACCTCGCCCGAGCGCCCGGCCTTGAGCAGTGCGCGGGTGCGCAGCAGCAGCTCCGGCCGGTGCTCGCTGGCCCCGGCCGGCAGCGCGGCCAGGGCAGCGTCGGCATCGCCGGCGGCCAGTTCGATTTCTGCCTTGAGCAACTGCGCCAGACGCTGGGCCGCCGCATCGCCACGGACCTGCGTCTCCAGCAGTGCCCAGGTCGTGCGTGCCGCCTTGGCATCGCGCAACTGGCTGCTGCCCAGGGCCGAGGCATAGAGGATGGCGGCCTTGCGCGGCGCGCTCTGGCTGGAAAAGCCGGTGCTGCCCGGCTCGGCGATCCACTGGCGCAGGGTGTCCACCCCGGGGTTGGAAAGCACCCGCGCCCGCGCAGAGGCCATGGCATGCTCCTGCGTGGAGGCGGGCACGGGCTGCTGATACGCCTTGCCGGGCGGCAGGCGCGACTGCATGTCGGCCATGCGCTGCGTGGTCAGCGGGTGGCTGCGCAGGTAAGGCCAGGAGCCGTTGTCGTTGATGCGGTTGGCCTGCTGCAGCTTGTCGAACATGCTGACAAAGCCCTGGGGAGCGAAGCCTGCGGGCTCCATGAGGCCATAGCCGATGCGGTCGGCCTCGCGCTCCATGTCGCGCGAAAAGTTGAGCTGGTTCTGCATGGCCAGCGCCTGGCCACCCACCACCATGGCCTGCGCGGCACCCGGGTTCTTGCTGGCCGCCAGCGCCCCGAGGATCATGGCGCCCAGCAGCAGGGGCGTCTGCTTGCTCTGCTGCGCGATCAGCCGCGAGATATGGCGCTGCGTGACGTGGCTGAGCTCATGGGCGAGCACCGAGGCCAGCTCGTCGCGCGAAGTCACCACGCCGATGAGGCCCAGGTGCACGCCCAGGTAGCCGCCCGGCAGCGCAAAGGCATTCACCGTGCGGTCGCGCCCGAGCAGAATCTCCCAGGCAAAGCGCTCGTCCAGCTCCGGCGACAGTTCACCCCGCTTGCGCGCGGCGTCCATCAGCGGCAGCCACAGGCTCTGGACATACTCGGACAGCACGGCATCGTCGATGTAGTCGGGGTCGCGGTACAACTCGCGGATGATGCGGTCGCCCAGGCGCCGCTCGCCGCTGGTAGTGAGCTCGCTGCCATCGCCCAGGGTGGGGAGTTGGGCATGGGCCGAGCGCACAGGAAGAAGAACGGCCGCACTGGCCAGTGCGAGCACCACGGGTGCCAGCAACGCGCGCACGCGCGCACGCTCAAGTACGTCGGGGAGGGCTGCCCTGCTTGGGATTTTCCGCATGGACCGTATGATGCCCTGGCGCTCCAGTGTTTCCCCGGCGATTCAACTGGTTACCAAGAAATTGCCTGCCACCCATTCCATAGCAGCCCCCAGCGACCAGATCTCCATGTCCAAGCCCGACCCAACCACCACGCCAACCCTCACCCATTTCGACGCCCAGGGCCAGGCCCACATGGTGGACGTGGGCGCCAAACCTGCCACCCACCGCATCGCTGTCGCCACCGGCCGCATCGAGATGCAGCCCGCGACGCTGGCGATCATCGAAGCAGGCACCGCTAAGAAGGGCGATGTGCTGGGTATCGCGCGGATTGCGGGCATCCAGGCGGCGAAGAAGACCAGCGATCTGATTCCGCTGTGCCATCCGCTTGCGTTGACGCGGGTGGCGGTGGAGTTTGAGGTGGCTGGTGTGCGGCATCCCGGTGCGATCGGGATCGCCTGCACGGCGACGGTGGAGACCGTGGGCCAGACGGGGGTAGAGATGGAGGCGCTGACTGCGGTGCAGATTGCCCTGCTGACGATTTATGACATGTGCAAGGCGGTGGATCGGGGAATGCTGGTTACCGACATACGGGTGGTTCAGAAACGGGGCGGCAAAGGGGACAGCCAGCGCATTTAAAGTGGAGTCGCAGTCAAATTACCGGCATTCGGAGGGCGCATATTTGGCCATCAGAGTACCCAAAGGGCGATTTTTCAACCCCCGTGCCGCCGCATTGTCCGCACTTAGACTGGTGCATGCCCAGTCGACCGCACCCTGAGCTGCATCCGTTGGAATGGCCCCTTGGACATTGGGCGACATCAGGATGGTTTGCCCATTCAAACCAGTGGGTATTCCATTGCCGGCGTTAGCCGCCAGAGTAATTGTCACGGACCAAGGAGATTTCGCTCCAGGGATTTGGATGTCACTGACGTATTTGCTGGTTTTTTGACTTAACGGATAAGCATTGTAGGTCGCGGCAGCGGAATCCAAGCCTGCAGTGCCATTCGCCGTAAAAGCTTCACTCAGTAGTTCTTTTCCTATCGCACCGGCGATGACGGCCTCCGCCACCTTCGCCCGTATGGTGTAGTCTTGGTAGGCTGGAAGAGCGACTGCAGCCAGGATGCCAATGATTGCGACCACAATCATCAATTCGATGAGGGTGAAGCCTCTGTGAAGAACTTGTCGCATGGTTTGTACAGGTAGTTACCAGCCGATAAGCAAAGATCATTCCAACCTGCAAGTGACTGGAATTGCCTTCATCATCGAAGTGATGTCGCCCTGAGCAAAGGCAGTGCATGCTCTTTGACCGCCGTGGCGCCCTGGCTCTTCCGGTCTAAGTCAGCTAGTGCGAACGCACCACCAACCAACTTATCGGCAGATGAGCGTGCTGCATAGGATACTTGGCGTTCCCCATCTGACTGTGCGGCACCTTTCTTGCAGTCTTTTTCACTTTTTGGGATTCCGCACTGGAGCTTTGATTGATGAGCCTTTCCCGTAACAACTATCGTCTTGGGCTTCTGGCCATTTTTGTCTTATCAGGATTCGCTGGTCTGATCTACCAGTCAATTTGGTCACACTACCTGGGGTTGTTGCTGGGGCATGCAGCATACGCACAAGCTCTCGTACTGGCCATCTTCATGGGCGGAATGGCGGCAGGTGCCGCGTGGATCTCCAATGCAGGACACAAGTGGCGCAATCTGGTCAGAGGCTACGCGATCATCGAAGCGGTCATCGGTGTGTTTGGCCTACTTTTCCATTGGATCTTCATCAACATTGCCAAGGCAAGCTACGAATGGCTTCTTCCTATCTTAGGAACGTCTTGGTCCGTTGATCTTGCCCGGTGGGTCATCGCTGCCCTGCTGATACTTCCCCAAACGATTCTGTTGGGGATGACTTTTCCCTTGATGAGTGGCGGCCTGATCCGGCGCTTCCCTGGGCGCGACGGTACCGTGCTAGGTGGCCTGTATTTTACGAACAGCATTGGTGCGGCCCTGGGCGCATTGACAGCTGTTTTCGTGCTGCTTCCATGGGTGGGCCTGCCGGGCGCCATGCTGGCTGCAGCTTTGTTGAATTTTGTCGTCGCTGGTTTGGCTTGGTGGCTTGCTCGCGAGCCCGAGCCTTCAATTCCCGATCAAAAGCTGGTACTCAACAAAAATGATGCTCCGTCAGTAAGGAGCACTCACGAAAATTCGATACTGCGGGTAGTACTGCTAAGCACGGCTCTTTCAGGAGCCGCTTCATTCATCTATGAAATAGTATGGGTCCGCATGCTAAGCCTAGCGGTTGGAAGCACCATGCAATCATTTGAATTGATGTTGGCTTCTTTCATTGCGGGTATTGGTCTGGGTGGCCTCTGGGTTCGAAAGCAAGCAGACGATAGTGAAGCACCGCTGAGGGTAGTTGGCTGCATGCAAATCGGCATGGGTGTCGCCGCACTTGCTTCGTTGGCGGTTTATGCCAATGCATTCGACTGGGTTGGCTGGCTAATTGGAGCATTGGGGAAGACCGAAGGCGGCTATGTATTGTTCAATGCAGGCACCGCTGCTATTTCAATGCTTATCATGCTACCTGCTGCTTTTTTTGCAGGTACAACTCTTCCACTATTTACCGTCGCCCTCTTGCGGAAGGGACATGGGGAACGATCCATTGGCCAAGTCTATGCGTGGAATACTTTGGGTGCCATTCTTGGCGTTTTCGCTGCCACCCATTTCCTCATTCCAGCTGTCGGACTGAAGCTAAGCCTGTGTATCGCTGCCTTGCTAGATTTGGCGATAGGACTTTTCCTACTTCGCTGGCAAGCGGATACCAAACCCCGGGTGTTGTGGTTTACTGTTGCTGCCGGGTTTTCGGCAATAGCGCTCATAGCCGCCATTAGAATTCCGTTTGACCCAATGCAGCTTGCTTCTGGTGTTTTCCGGCATGGCAAATCGCTGATAGAAGCGGGAAGTAAGATTGTATTTTATGAGGATGGAAAGACATCCAGCATTTCGGTCACTGCAGCGCCCAACGGCAGCGTTAGCATTGCCACAAATGGAAAGCCCGACGCCGCCCTTATGATGCAGGAAGGGCGTGCGGCAACAGATGATGAACCGACAATGGTACTCGCCGCAGCGCTCCCGCTAGCAATGCTTGACGCCCCCAAGAAGGCAGGCGTGATCGGTTTTGGCTCTGGATTGACGACTCATACCTTGCTGGGCGACACCCGCCTAACGCAAGTGGATACCATTGAAATTGAAGAGTCAATGGTTAAAGGCGCGCGCGCATTTGGCCCGCGCGTTGAAAGAGCTTACAACGATCCTCGATCGAAAATTATCATTGACGACGCCAAGGCTTACTTCGCAGGTCAGAAATCAAAATATGACCTGATCATTTCCGAACCTTCAAATCCTTGGATCAGCGGTGTTGGCGCTCTTTTCTCTAAAGAGTTCTATCAATTCGTACCCAAGCATCTCAACAGCGGGGGGCTGTTTGTACAGTGGGTGCAACTGTATGAAATCAACGATGCTTTAGTTGGATCTATACTTAAGGGGCTCACACCTGAGTTCGAGGACTATTCTGCATGGATCAGCAATAGCTCAGACTTATTGATCATCGCCAGTCCAAAGGGACCACTTCCCCCGCTGAATTTTTCACACCTTCAGAATAGCGATGTGCTTCTGTCGGAACTAGCCAAGCTCGGAGTGACGGCTACAGAGCATCTTACCTTTCGAAAGGTTGCGGATGCAAAAACACTGCGCGCCTTGAGCAGGCTACACGATGCTCCTACTGCGAGCTCGGACTACCATCCTGTATTGGGTCTCGAAGCACCCCAAAGCCGCTTTCGAGGATCGGTTGCAGAAACAACCATGACCCTGCCATTCCTTAATGCCCTTCTTTTGGAGTCGTTGAGCGTGCGAGAGCCGCTACCCACCAGTATTCCGAAGACAGAAGTGCGTCTGTTTCCAGCAGAAATCTCCACATGGAGAGCTCGCGCCATGGATGCTGATTTGCGAGGGAATGGCACCTCATCCTTCCCATCTGTTGTGCTACTGAAGGCGACAGCCGCCGCATGTGCTAGTCCACCATCCCGGGAACAACTCGCCATGCTGTCGAGCAGCATCAAGGAAGTTGCAGAGCGCAGTATTCCGTTTCTGCCTGCCTCACAGGTGAAGGATGGATGGAAAAAGCCTCAATGGCTGAAGTGCACCGATCTACCACCCGATTTCAATCGCGTTTTTTCATTGCTGGATGCCCGAGCGCGCCGTGACTACGCAGAAATGAAGATCTCTGGCGAAAATTGGCTCCAATCCAAAACAACAGAATCTTATCTGAGTCGGGATTTTGATTCCATCGCACTCTCCAACATAATGTTGGCATTGGCTCATGCAAAAAACTGGAAGGAGCTTCTGAAAAAAGCATTCAGACTTATGGCAGCACCCCGTTAAAAGAGGAATATGAGTTTCAAAAGAAAATACTCGAGGCGATGGTGAAATCAGAATACTCAAGCAGTCAAAAATAAAGACTCAACTGAAGGGTGGGGACTTCAGCCCCACCTGATCAGATTTTTCCCGGAGTAACAAATCTATTCGATCCCTCAGCGCTGAGTGCTGATTGGGGGCTTTGGTGACTGCCTGGTCAAATATGAAGTCAAGTATCTGTGCCTCAGTAATTTTCACAAGGACTTCACAGCGCGCCCTTGTGGTCCTAATATTAATTAGCGCTTTTGAAGCAATGCCTAAACCATTGTTCCATTGCCATCTTGACCAGGCGAACTCCAAGCACCATTTGCCATGAGCATGCTCACAGCAAGCCGGCTGCCCACCACTATGTAGCCTGCGGTATCTTGGCCGACTGATTGATTGCATAGACTGCAAATACTACTATCCACTATTCTGTGGCCTAACAGGCTGAAGAAATACTGTTTTCGGATCGGAAATTTTGCCGTTTCGAGGGTGCCTTACCCCTTGCCAGCGTCAGAAAAGTCGCTTGTAGCGCGTTCTAAGAGGTCGAAGATTTTTGGGAAATGCTGGCCGGGAGGTATTTCTTCAGCCTGCTAAGGAACGTCTGCATAAATCCGTGTAGCCTGTGCTTGTCATCAACCCCGTCAGCTGAGACGATACCCGCATGAAGCAGCAAAGCTTGGAATTGGGATCATCGAGCAAACGCACGCGCAAGCGCGAGTTCCTAGGCGAGATGGAACGCGTTGTTCCTTGGGGTGATCTTGTCTCCTTGATCGCCCCCTACATGCCAGAAGGCCGGCGAGGACGGCCACCGTTTGCCATCGAGGCCATGCTGCCCCGAGTTCGACACCAAATGCTGTAAGCCGTTGATCTGTATAGAGCGAGCCTTTCGGCCTGCCACTACAGCAGGGTCATTTGAGGGAACCTCTAAAAACCTCCCCGCCTGATGCCACCCCAGCCAACGCGACAATCACCGCATGAGCAAACCCAAAGCGCAAGCGCGCAGCGCCATCAAGCTGGACCTCCCGAGTTCGACACCAAATGCTGTAAGCCGTTGATCTGTATAGAGCGAGCCTTTCGGCCTGCCACTACAGCAGGGTCATTTGAGCGTCGTTGGCTGGTTTCTTGATCTTGAGTGCGGCCAGCACTTCGGTCTGGCCGCAGGTGATGGTGGAGAGTCCCTGTATCGGTTGGGCGTCATCAATTTGGACGGTGTGGCGCTGAATGCGTCGCAGCTCAGACAGGGCGGCTTCCGGTGAGAGCAAGCTGCCTGCAAGCTTTAGCCGCGAGCGCATGACGCGGTACAGAATCAACGCCGTGAAGCAGATGCTCGCGTGCGCCTTGATGCGCTCGGGCAGGCGGTGGAAGACCGGGGCGATCTCGATCTCGGACTTCAGCACCCGGAATCCCCGCTCAATATCCGCCAGGCTCTTGTAGCGCGTGAGCACTTCGAGCGGCGTCATGTCTTTGACGTTGGTGACCAGCACCAGCTTGCCGTCCATCGCCTGGGCACGCGCCAGAGCGACTTGGTCGACTTCGTAGGTGAACAGATCGGACTTCAGGTCGACCTTGATGATGCGCGCCAGATGGGCATCGCTGACCTCGTGGAAGAAGCGGGCCTTGGCGCCTGAATCCGAGAGCTTGCGTCCGCGCTGCACCTTGCCCGCGTCCTGCGCGTCCTGCGCGTCCTGCTTGCCCGCGAGCTGCTCAGCACGCTGCAGCAAGGCGTCAATGCGCACTTGGCGCTGAGCCGTCTGCTCCAGCCCTTGCAGGGGATCGTGCGCCACCACCAAGCGATGGCCTTGCCACTGCACTTCCTGCACGACCTGCTCGGTCGCGCCAGCGCACCGCTCGCTCAAAGGCGCCAGGAGCTCTGCGAACTCGCCGTAGCGGCGCCCGGGCACCGCCAGGATGAATTCCAGCGCCTGCGGCCGGCCCCCCAGCGGCAACTTGCTCAACGCTTCAAGATTGTCCAAGGAGAGCAGGCCGCGGTCTGCCACCACCACCAAACGCTTGATGTGCGGGTAGCGCGCCAGCACCTTCTTGAGTGTGGGCTCCAGCGTGGGGGCCTCGGCCGTGTTGCCGTCGAAGACCTCGTGATAGATCGGCATGCCGTCGGCCGTCTGCACCACGCCCAGCATGAACTGGCGCGCGATCACGCCCTCCTTGGACATGCCGAAGTGGCGCACGTCGGCGTCTTGTTGGCTCAGGCCCTCGGCGCGAATCGTGGTCAGGTCGTAGAACACCACCGACAGTTCGTCATCGATGAGCGGACGCAGCAGCCCGGCGATGCAATCGTCCACCGCCGCTTGGTGATCCATCAAGGCATCCATGCTGCGCAGCAGTTGCTGGTGGGTCAGCGCCTCAGGATCGACGCCGGGCATGCTCACCGTCTGCAGCCAGCGCAGCACACCCAGCTTGGAGTCCGGGTCGCACAGCCGGTTGAAGACCATCACGCGTAGCGCCAGCTCGACCGGCGTGGTGAAGCGAGCGCGTCGGAACACTGCCGCCAAGCCATCAAAGCCCAGTTCGTGCCACAACTCGTGAAGCGCCCATACATCGCCCAGCGCCAGTGCTGATTCGAAGCGCAACTGCGGTGTAGCCCCCGTCGCGGCAGGACGACCCTTGGAGCGCAGCAGCCCATTGAGCAGGGCATCGACTTGGCCGCCGTTCTCGTCAACGCGACCCAGTGTGGCAACGGTACGCTGGCGCGGCTTGCCGTTCTCATCACGAAACGACTCCACCAACTGAGCGTAGGTGTGGCCGCCAGCGCGGGTGAGCTTGATGAACATGGCGAGAGTGTAGCGGCTACGCCAATGGCTGCCAACACGCTTAACAGCAGAGATTGCCACTACAGAAAATCAGAAAACCCGCTTCTAAGTGATTGATTCAAATGAAGCCAGCGTCGAGAAATCGACTCAAACCGCGATTTGGTGTCGAACTCGGGGGGCCAAGCCCATCCAGCATTTCGCGAACCGACCACGTAGCGAAGGACTCTATCGCCGCACAACGGAAGCTCTGAAGGCCAGCACTTCCACCACCGAAAGAAAATGGAGTAGCTCTGGTTGAGGGGACCTCTCAAAACCCCCGAAAATTCACATTTCGGTGTTGTAAGTCATTGATTTGTATGGGGCGCCAAATGCGGCGGGCAGGGTTTTGAGAGGTGCCCTTGAGTTGTATGGCCCACTCAGATATCAACCGCCCCCTAAAAACCGTCCAGAGGGGCAAATGCCCTTATGCGCGCGGTAACAGGATCCAAAATTACCACCCAATTCATGCTGGATCGGCTAACTAAAGGAAGCCAGCGCAGCTCATTTGGATCACCAGTTTCACCAACACTTCTTTTGCCAAGTGCAGACTCAATTGCCACTGAAATGATTTCTTGCCGAGTTGGATATTTAGCCTTCAGATCCGCAATAGATTTTGATTTCGCCAAAACCTGTGGAACGCTCAAGGAATACTCCTGCCACCAACTGGGGCGTTGACTAGGCTCTACCCCTTGGAGAGACGCATCGACACTGGCGATTTTCTCCTCAAGTGAACCCTGCCTTTCGTATTCCCATGGTACGCACATCGGACACCCCCCATACCTTAAGCCACTCAGGTATTTTCTCAGCCTCCGGTTCGTAGATGTCCGCGAAGCTGATCAAGCGAAAACGATCCACCTCATACACTAGTGCCAAGGGCCTTGCTTGACCAAGTGTATTCAATCCATAGACAAGTGCCCCGATTTGTAAAATTACAATGATGGAAAGATCAAACGCTATGGCCAAACGTGTCTTGCTTTTTGAATAGACAAGCCAAGTCAAAAACGGCCCTGACACGCAGTCAACGGCAACAATGATCCAGAATATCCTCAGCCCTCCGGCAATTTCTTTATATTCCCCCTGGAAACCATATAAAAAATACCAGGAATGCCACCGAGGCTGCCACGAGCAAAGACAGAAAAAAATGGGCAAGAGGTACCGACAAACCGAAGCGCGGCGGAGCAATTGAGGTCACACCTACAACATGATCATTCATTTCGGAACTCGAATTTGGCCTAAGCATCTACTCATGTCTTGAATAAAAAACGCCCGCAAAGCGGGCGTATTCTTCGAATTCGTTAACTTATTAACGGCATTCAGATGGAGCGTACTTTGCAAGCAGGTTGCCGGTGGGGGGCAGCAGTCAGTTTCAAGCCACAGGTACCAGAGGGTATCTGCAGCTTGCAGAAGCACCCTTTTCTTTCCCTCTCCCCTTCCCCCTCCTTCCCCCTCTCTCTCCCCCTCCCTCCCTTCCCCCCCTTCTCCTCCCTCCCCGGTGGTACTCGTGCAGGCCCAGTCAATGGCGCCTTGTGCGGTAGCCGAAGGAGTGGCCTTTTGGACGTTGGGCGAGAAATTCAGAACCTTGGCATTCAGGCCCGTGGGGATACCATTGCCCGCAGTAGCGGCAATCGATACGGTGATGTTCCATGGGGAAGCCGTTGCGATGACCACATCGTCAACATACTTGGATTGCTTCTGCGAAGAGCTAACCGCTGCATATGCAGTGGCTGCTGCCGTCAGACCAGTAATACCGTCCGTTTGGAATGCTTCAGACATCAGCGACTTGGCTGACGACGCAGCGATAACGGCTTCCGAAACCTTCGCGCGCACCGTATAGTCTTGGTAGGCAGGCAATGCCACGGCAGCCAGAATACCAATGATCGCCACAACGATCATCAATTCGATCAGGGTAAAACCCTTTTGTGCAAAACGCTTCATAAATCACTCCTCGGAGGTCAATTGCAATTCAAAACCTGCAGAAAAATTCTCCAGGCTGGCTCAGCAGAAGCAGGTTCTGTGCCACCCTGCCAGCCCTGCTGTATCGTGCCTGAACCCTCCCCCAAATGGGTCATTTGTCACCGAAGTGTTTCCCAGACCGCTATCCGGGCCTTTGCGCGACATTCTTGTCACACCACAAACGTCACCACCTGCAACACAGTGGTCAGAACACGAACTCGTCCCCGGCCTTGAGCCAATAAATGTCATGGGGCGCGGCGCCCAGTGGCCCTGCGCTTTCGTCGAAGCGGCGGATCTCCTCCATGATGAGCTCGGTCTCCGAGGGCTTGGTGTGGGTGATGTAGATGGGGCAGCGCTTGCCGGGGGTCAGTTGCGCCAGTTCCTGGGCCAGGGTGTGGGGCGACAGGTGCAGGCTACGCTGGGCCAGGGACGTTTCGCGGTTGCTGAAGGCGGTTTCGATGACCAGCATGGCGACGGGCAGGGCGTTGACGCGGGCCCAGAAGCCCGGGTTGCGGCCGGTGTCGCCGCTGAATACCCACCAGCCGGTGGTTCCGGCCACCGCGTAGCCCACGGCGGGCACCGTGTGCACGGCGGGCAGAACCTCCAGGTGAACCCCCTCGACATTCAGGCGCTCGCCCACCGAAATGGTCTGGTACTGCAGAAAGGGCTGGTCGGACGTGGGGATGCTGCTGAAGTCGGGCCAGATGACGTTGTTGAACACATGGGCCTGCAATGCGGCGATGGTGCCGGGCAGCGCATGGACCTGCACGGGGCTGCTGCGCATGGACGACACGGCATCGAGCATCAGCGGCAGCGCCGCGACATGGTCCAGGTGGGAGTGCGTGAGGAACACATGGTCGATGCGGCGCATTTCGTCCAGCGCCAGATCGCCCACCCCCGTGCCGGCATCGATGAGGATGTTGTCGTTGACCAGGAACGAGGTGGTCCGGCAGTCTTTGGCAATGGCCCCGGAGCACCCCAGTACGCGAACCTTCATGTCATGCAGTCCTGTTTGCTGTCGTCTCTTGGGTTGTCGGTGCAGGTTGCGGCCATTGTCCTACTTGGTGTCGAATTGGGTGGCACCGTCCCAATCCGGCTGAAAGGGTAACACCCGCAGGGCCTGAATGCGGCCCGAGTACAGCGAATACAGGATGTTTGCAGGTTCCGATGCGTGCAAATTCCGCAAAAGCAGGGCACAAGCATCCCATTCCTGGGCCCGGTAGGTGGCGAGGAACCGGTGCCACAGGGCCAGTTGCTGCTCCCGCTCGGGCGGCAGCGGCTCCGCCGCCGTGCCCACGGGCGTGTAGATGGTGACGGCCTGGGCCTTGCCCTTGACGCGCACGCGGTCCAGTTCCTGCCATATGAAACCGGGGGCCATGGCACGCGTCGTGTCGCTGACCACCATGGTCACGCCGTAGGTCTTGGACAGGCCCTCCAGCCGGGAGCCCAGATTCACCGCATCGCCGATCACCGTGTAGCTGCGCCGGATGTCCGAACCCATGTCGCCCACGCACATGGTGCCGGTGTTCAGGCCGATGCCCACCCCGATCTCCGGCAGGCCCTTGCTGCGGTGCTCTTCGTTGAGCTGGGCGATCGCCCGGGTCATGTCCAGCGCCGCTGCCACGGCCAACTGGGCGTGCCCGGGGGTGGCCACGGGTGCGCCCCAGAAGGCCATCACACAATCGCCCATGTACTTGTCGATGGTGCCCTGGCGGCGGCCCCGGATGATCTGGGTCAGGCGGCTGAACACGCCATTGAGCAGGGCCTGCAGTTGAAGTGGCTCCATGCGTTCGGAGAGCGCCGTGAAGCCACGCATGTCGCAGAACATCACCGTCAGCTCCTGGTTGGCGGCATCCATGGTGTAGCGCTCGGGCTCCTTGAGCATCTCGTCCACCAGTTCCGGGGGCACGTAGGTGCCGAACAAGGCAGCAAGCTCCCGCTTGGAGCGGCTCTCCACAAAGTACCCGTAGACCATGTTCAGCGTGAAAGCGGACAGCGCCAGCACCAGGGCCGTCGCCAGGGGCATCACCAGGCCATGCGACTGGTACAGCCAGAGATTCAACCCCACCAGCCCCGCGACCACCCCGGCGCTGAGCAGAACCGCCCAGCCCGCTGTCAGCAGGGGCAATGAAAATGCCAGTAACAGCCCCGTGGCCACCAGTTGCAGGACATCGAAATCGGGGGCGTAGTCCGGCTGGAGCACGTTCGCGCCGTCCAGGAAGGCGGACAGCAGATTGGCGTGCGTCTCCACACCGGGGTAGGTGCGCCCTACGGGCGTTACACGCAGATCGACCAGGCCTGGCGCCGTGGACCCCACCAGCACCAACTGGCCCTTCAGGCTGCCCTGCGGCAATCGCCCTTCCAGCACGTCACTGGCGGAGATGTAGCGAAACGAACCACCTGCAACGTCACCTGGGCCGCGGTAGGGCACCAGCGTCGCCAGGTTGGGATCGACCGGCAAACGGATCCGGCTCTGGCCTTGGCGCAGCAGGATGCCCTGCAACACGTCGTGGTCCAATTCAGACGACGCATAGATGGGCTCCACGTCCCTCACACCCGTCGCCACGCGCAGCATCGCCAAGGCCAGCGACTCGTAGTAGCGGCCCCGGAACTCGGCCAGCAGAGGCAGGGAGCGCACGACCCCATCGGGATCGGTGATCGAATTGAAGAAGCCCGCCGCAGGCGCCGCCTGTGCCAGCACACCGATATTGCTGCCATGGCCCTGCCAGGACGTAGCCCTCAGGGGCTTGCCACGCAGCCGATCCAGGGGCAGCGCAGGTTCGGGCAAGACGCCACGGGCCTGCCCGTCCCGGTCGCTCGTGAAATAGTAGCCCAGCACCACCGGCCGGCCCTGCAGCGACTGGGCAAACAAGGCGTCGTAGTCCAGCTCTGGCGCCAGCCGCGCCAGCTGTTCGGCAAACCCGGGATTTCCATTCAGCGGACCCTGCGCCAGGCGCTGCAGGCTGGCCAGCCCCGAACTGCCGTCGGGCTCGGCAAAGATCACGTCGAAGCCGAGCACGGACACCTGTTGGCGCTCGAGCAGTTCGCGTGCGAAGCGGGCCATCTTGTCCCGGCCCCAGGGCCACTGCCCGATGCGCTCCAGGCTGCGCTCGTCGATGTCGACGATGGTGACGCGCTCGTCCATGGTGCCCGGCATGGTGGCGCGCAGGCGGGTGTCGTAGATGATGTTTTCCAGCCGCTCCAGCACCTGCAGGTGCAGGACTCCGCCCACGTGAAGCAGGGCGAACAGCAGTGGCAACAGCGTGACGGCGATGCGGCGCCAGCGGCGCGCCAACCAGGAGCCAGGCCGTGGCCGCATCAGAATGCCTCAGCTCGGTGGTGCCCGGCGCTGGGCGGACAAGGGGCCGAGCCAGGCAAACGGCACAGCGCGCCCGTCAGGTCTGCTCGAACTGCATTTCGGTGCCGGCCAGCTCCAGCTTGTCGCCGTGCTTGAGCGGCACCGGCGACAGCCCGATGGCCGAGCCGTTGAGCAGCGGCATGTCCGGACCTTCCACGTGCGCCAGCACGAACCCGTGGTGGCGCTTGGTGATGGAGGCCACGGCCACGCCCGGCTTGCCGATGGTGGTCACCACCTTGAGCAGCGAGACCTCGCGCCCGGCGGCGGCGCCGGACATGACCTTGATCACCGCCGTGATCGGTGCGGGTGGCGGGGCACCCGGCAGCCCGGCCGGACGCGATACGGCGCCCAGCGGTGGCACCATGCCCGGCTTGAAGATCATGGTCTTCTCGAAGTTCTCGCCCTCGGCCTCGTGCAGAAAGCGGATCTTGTACTTGCCCACTTCCACCGTATCGCCATTGCGCAGCTCCTGGCGCTTGACGGCCTTGGCATTCACATAGGTGCCGTTGGTGCTGCCAAGGTCCTCGATCTCCACGTCATTCCCGACCATGTGGAAGATCGCGTGCTCGCCACTCACCGCCAGGTTGTCGATCACGATATCGTTGTATGGCCTGCGTCCAAGGGAGGTGCGGTCCTTGGTCAACTGAACTTCCTTGATGACGACGCCGTCGATCGAAACGATCATTCTGGGCATGATCCACTCCTGATTTGAGATTTGTTATGGGCCGGCACCGTCAGGCAGCGCCCAGCAGGCGGGACATCAGGCTGCGCTTCTTGCCCCCCGCGCCGGCCTGTACCAGCAGTACGCTAACGTTATCACGACCGCCGTGTGCATTGGCGGTATCAATAAGCAATGTGGTTTTTTCCTCCAGCGGGAGGGCTGCACGCACCATCTCCGCCAGATCGGCATCGGACACCATGTCCGTGAGCCCGTCCGAGCACATCAGGAACAGGTCGTGGGGTGCCACCTGGAACTCATTGACTTCCATGAGCACGTTCGGCTCCACGCCCAGGGCCCGGGTGACCAGGTTGCGGTTGGAGGAGATCGCCGCCTGGTGCGGCGTGAGGATGCCGGCATCCACCTGCTCCTGCAGCCAGGAGTGGTCGCGGGTGATCTGCTGCAGCACCCCGCCGCGCAGGCGGTAGCAGCGCGAATCGCCGATATGCCCCAGGATCAGCCGCGAGCCCTGGAAGATGCCCGCCACCAGCGTGGTGCCCATGCCGGCGTACTGGGGGTTCGACAGCGACGCCCCGAGAATGGCGTGGTTGGCATTTTCCACGCAGATTTCGAGCGCGCGGCGCACATCCGTCGCCTGGGGGGTGCTGCCGGCCTGGGCCAGCCAGCGGGCCATTTCTGTGCGGATGAAGGTCGTGGCCATGCCGCTGGCCACTTCGCCTGCGTTGTAGCCTCCCATGCCATCGGCCAGGATGGCCAGTTGGGCATCCCGGTCGATCGCGACGGCGTCTTCATTGTTGCTGCGCACCCGCCCCCGATCGGTGCGCGCAAAGAAATCGTAATTCATGGATTGAGCGGCACAGGCCTCACCGGGCGCTGGCTGGCGGCAGCGGGGAACCCCCATCTACAGGATATTCCATCACCGTTTCCTGAAAATCCGCCATGTCGTGCCCTGTTGCCTTGCGAGCCGCATCATAGACGACTGTCCGCTGGTTTGGGCCGGATTCCGTGCCCGCCAGCGCCGCCAGCGCACGCCGTATCTCGGCCGCAAACTGGCGCCCCGTCTGGTAACGGGCCTCGGGGCGCTTCATCATCGACAGCGCCACCACCTCGGCCACTTCGGCCGGCAGCTCGGGCCGCAGCGTGCGCACGTCGGGCGCGGGAACGCTGGCGATCTTGTGCATCAGCTCGGGCATGGAGGCCCCGCGCAAGGGCAGCGAGCCGGTGAGCATCTGGAACAGGGTCACCCCGAGCGAATACAGGTCCGAGCGCCCATCCACCTTCTTGCCCGCGAGCTGTTCGGGCGACATGAAACTCGGCGTGCCCAGCACCAGGCCCGTACGGGTCTTGTTCGAGTCGGTGAGGCGCGCAATGCCGAAGTCCGTCACCTTGACCGCATCGGTTGCCGCATCGAACATGACGTTGGCCGGCTTGATGTCACGGTGCACCACCTGGTTGGCATGGGCATAGTCCAAGGCCTCGGCCACGCGGGCCGCCACCGACAGGGCCAGCGGCACTGGCAGCAGGTTGCCCTCCTTGCAGAAGGGCGACAGGTCGGTGCCCTTGAGAAACTCCATGGAGATGTAGGCCAGGTCATGCTCCTCGCCCGCATCGAAGATGGTCACTATATAGGGATGCTGCAGCCGCCCGGCCGTCTCGGCCTCGCGAAAGAAGCGCGCACGGGCGTCGATCAGCCCATCGCCCTCGAACTCCTGCCCCAGGGCCAGCGTCTTGATGGCCACCATGCGGCCGATCTTGGGATCGCGCCCAAGGTAGACCACGCCCATGGAGCCCTTGCCAATCTCCTTGGTGATCTCGTAGCGCCCCAGCATGGGCAGGCCGATGGTCGCATCGCCTGGCAGGCGCGGCTTGGCGGACACGCTGGGCATGGGCATCGGAGCCGAACTGGGCGGCGCCGTGTCGGGCTGGCCCGAGGCGGACTTGGCCCGGGCGCGCATCTTGCGGTAGCGCAGCTTGGCATCCTTGTACTGGCGGTCGTGGCGCAGGATGCGCTCGTACACCAGCTTGGCCATGGCGTAGTTGCGCTTGCGCTCGAAATCCTGGGCCAGGTGGTACAGGTTGTCCTTGAGGGCCTCGGTCATGGGCAGGCGGCGAAAGTGCTCGAACGCCTGCTCCAGCTTGCCCTGGCCGTGCAGCGCCAGGCCCAGCATGCGCTTGGACTCGGCCGCTTCGGCCGACTTCGCGCGCGAAGCACCGCCCTGGCCGCGCAACTTCAGCGCCAGCATGGTGAGTTGCCCCACGGCCACCGCCAGCGCGGCGCCCAGCAGCGAGAACGACAGCAGCGCATGCTCCAGCGCCAGCCACTGGGCACCGACCAAGGCCAGCAGCAAGGCCACGCTCACGGCCAGGCCGGCCAGGGCGCTCACCTGTGGCAGTGCCAACGCCAGGTAGAGCACGGCGGCCGCAATGGCCAGCCAGGCCACCGGCGCCGCCCAGTCCGGGGCGGTCACGGCATGGCCCTGCCGGATGGCGGACACCATCTGTGCCAGCACCTCCACCGGGTACAGCGACTGGCCCCCCGGAGTTGCCATGGGCGCCGCCTGCGCGGCCGACGTGAAACCCACCAGCACCGTCTTGCCCTGGAAGCCGGAGGCGCCTGGCGCCGCAGTGAGCACCTGCGCGAAGGCCGTCCGGGCAAACACCGGCTGCCCACCGTCCTGGGCACGGAACAGGGGGCGCAGCACCGAGGTGCTGTCCGTGGCAATGCCCAGGCTGCCCAGGCGCAACCAGGGCGCGCTGGCCTGCAGGCGCAGATCGGCCTGTCCCAGCTGCAGGCTGCGCAGCGCCGTCAGCAGCGCGACCGATGGCACGGCCGCATTGTCATGGGCCAGCAACAGGGGCATGTGGCGCAGCACGCCATCCGGGTCGGGCGCCAACTGCAGGTGGCCAATCGCGGATGCCGCTGCCCCCAGGGTGGCGGAGGGATGCCGCCCGGAGGCTGCCGGCACGGCATGCTCGCCCGGATCGGGCAGCACGCTGCGGCGCACGTACGAGGGCAGCGGTGCCGCAGGGCCGGTGGCCGCGTACTGCGACACCAGCACCACATTGCCTGCACGCTGCAGGCTCAGGGCCAGCCGGGCATCGCCTGTCGGCGCGGCGATTTCAGCGCCCGACACGCCAGCGGCCGTTGGCTCGCCAGGCGCGGCGGGGATGGAGGCTGGCAAGGGGCGTGCCGGCGTTTCCGGCAGCGGCATGGTGTAGGCGATGGCCCGGGCACCGGCAGCCGTGAGTTGGTCCACGAAGCGTGCGTGCACCTCGGGCTGCCAGGGCCAGGGGCCCAGGGCCTTGAAGCTGCGCTCATCGATGCCGACCACGGCCAGATCGGCCGCAGGCTCGGCCGATGCACTGCCAACGGCCGCGTCGTAGATGGCCATGTCCAGCCGGTGCACCCAGCCCATCGCGCTGGCACCGGCCACCACGATGGCGGCCACCAGTGCGCAGACAAAGCCATCGGTACGCCACCAAACGAGCTGCTGTGCCGATGTTGTTCTGCCCACTTGCTATCGATCCACGGAGGTAATGAGATACCTTTAGAAGCAATTTCCAAGCCCGGCCCCGGCCGGCCCTTGGCGCGCCCCAGACCCCATGGTCGCGGCCCTAGCCTGCCGTTCTTGTCGCTGGCACGCAACGCCTGGCGCTGCAGGTGCCATTTTTGTCAGGTCGATACCGCGGCGCGGCTGGCGCGGCGTTGCCAGAGTTTGCCACCGCCCACCACCAGGATGGCACCCAATGCCGCAGCCACATAGTGCAGCGAAGGATGCGCGGCCACCAGGCCCTGCAGTGCGGTATCGCCAGCAATGGTCTCGCCCGCCACCCAGCCGATGAGGGCCGCGCCCAGCACCACGATCACCGGGAAGCGCTCCATCAGCTTGATCATCATCGTGCTGCCGAACACCACCAGCGGAATGCTGATGGCCAGGCCCAGGATGAGCAGCGTGGTGCTGCCCTGGGCTGCGGCGGCCACGGCGATCACGTTGTCCAGGCTCATGACGAGGTCGGCCACGAGGATGGTGCGCACAGCGGCCATCAGGCTGCCATAGGTCCTGGATTCGCCCTCGTCCTCGTCGCTGTCGCTCAGCAGCTGAAAGCCGATCCACAGCAGCAGGCAGCCGCCCACGACCTGCAGAAAGGACAGTGCCAGCAGCTTGGCCGCCACCACCGTGAGCAACACGCGCAGCACCACCGCCGCGCCCGAGCCCCAGAACACCGCCTTGCGCTGCTGCTCCGGGGGCAGCGAGCGTGCCGCCAGGGCGATCACCACCGCGTTGTCACCCGAGAGGATGATGTTGATCCAGACGATCTTGACCAGGCCGATCCAGAAATCGGCCGATTGCAGAAATTCCATAGCCATGACTCCACTGTTATGAATGCAAGAAGCGCCCGGAGCCGGTGTTCCGGTTCCGGGCGCTTCTCTTTTTTGGAGCGGCCAGTGTAGGGGGCGCTATCGCCCGGTGCGTCCGTAATTGTGCTTACGGACGACAGGCAGGCGTGCTTACTTCAGCTGGGCCTTGAGCAGCTTGCCCAGTTCCGAAGGGTTGCGCGTGATGATGAAGCCGGACTCTTCCATGATGGCCAGCTTGGCGTCGGCCGTGTCGGCACCACCGGAGATCAGCGCGCCGGCATGGCCCATGCGCTTGCCGGGAGGCGCCGTCACGCCCGCGATGAAGCCGACGATAGGCTTCTTCATGTTGGCCTTGCACCACTGGGCGGCTTCGGCTTCATCGGGTCCGCCGATTTCGCCGATCATGATCACGGCGTCGGTGTCCGGGTCGTCGTTGAAAGCCTTCATCACGTCGATGTGCTTCAAGCCATTGATGGGGTCGCCACCAATGCCCACGGCGCTCGACTGGCCCAGGCCCACTTCGGTCAGCATGGCCACGGCTTCGTAGGTCAGCGTGCCGGAGCGGCTGACCACGCCGATACGGCCCTTGCGGTGGATGTGGCCGGGCATGATGCCGATCTTGATCTCGTCGGGCGTGATCAGGCCGGGGCAGTTGGGGCCCAGCAGCAGCGTGCGCTTGCCACCGGCGGCTTCCTTGGCCTTCATCTTGTTGCGCACTTCGAGCATGTCGCGCACTGGAATGCCTTCGGTGATGCAGATGGCCAGGTCCAGGTCGGCCTCGACGGCTTCCCAGATGGCGGCAGCAGCGCCTGCGGGCGGCACGTAGATCACCGACACGGTGGCGCCGGTCTGCGTCGCGGCTTCCTTGACGGAGGCGTAGATCGGGATGTTGAAGATCGACTCGCCGGCCTTCTTGGGGTTCACGCCCGCCACGAAGGCGTTCTTGCCGTTCGCGTATTCCTGGCACTTTTCAGTGTGGAACTGGCCGGTCTTGCCCGTGATGCCCTGGGTGATGACCTTGGTGTCTTTGTTGATGTAGATCGACATGTGTGTTCTCCGGGCTTACTTGACGGCAGCAACGATCTTGGTCGCAGCTTCGGCCATGGTGTCTGCGGCGATGATGGGCAGGCCGGACTCGGCCAGCATCTTCTTGCCCAGCTCTTCGTTGGTGCCCTTCATGCGCACGACCAGCGGCACGTTCAGGTTCACGGCCTTGCAGGCCGTGATCACGCCGGTGGCGATGGTGTCGCACTTCATGATGCCGCCGAAGATGTTGACCAGGATGCCTTCGACCTTGGGGTTCTTGAGCATGATCTTGAAGGCTTCGGTCACCTTCTCGGGGGTCGCACCGCCGCCCACGTCCAGGAAGTTGGCCGGCTCGCCGCCGAACAGCTTGATGGTGTCCATGGTGGCCATGGCCAGGCCGGCGCCGTTGACCAGGCAGCCGATGTTGCCGTCCAGGCTGATGTAGGCCAGGTCGAACTTGGAGGCCTCCACTTCGGCTGGATCTTCTTCGTCCAGGTCACGGAAGGCCACGATCTCGGGGTGGCGGAACAGGGCGTTGGCGTCGAAGTTGAACTTCGCATCCAGGGCCATCAGGTCGCCCTTGGAGTCGCAGTTCAGCGGATTGATTTCCACCAGCGACGCGTCGGTTTCCATGTAGCACTTGTAGATCTTCGCGAAGATGTCCACGGCCTGGTCGACGGAAGCGCCGGTCAGGCCAATGGCGGCGGCAACCTTCTTGCTCTGCTCGGGGGTGATGCCGGTCAGGGGATCGATCATCTCGGTGATGATCTTCTCGGGCGTGGAGTGGGCCACTTCCTCGATGTCCATGCCGCCTTCGCTCGAAGCGATCAGCGCGACCTTCTGCGTGCCGCGGTCGGTGACCAGCGAGACGTACAGTTCGTTCTTGATGTCGGCGCCGTCTTCGATGTACAGGCGGCGGACCTTCTGGCCTTCAGGGCCGGTCTGGTGCGTCTTGAGCTGCATGCCCAGGATTTCGCCAGAAATGCGCTTGACGTCCTCGATGGATTTGGCGACCTTGACGCCGCCGCCCTTGCCACGGCCACCGGCGTGGATCTGGGCCTTGACGACCCACACGGGGCCGCCCAGTTTCTGGGCTGCTTCGACGGCTTCTTGCACCGTGAACGCGGGAATGCCACGCGGAACGGGCACACCAAAATTGCGCAAGATTTCCTTGCCTTGGTATTCGTGAATCTTCATGAGGTCTCTCTCAGGGAAGGGTGGTAGTTACCCGTTTACCATGAACAGTTGTCTGGCCGCGGGCTTGGGACATGGCAACCGGCGACTGTATCATGCTGCGACGCACCATCCCTTGTGCCTAACACGTACAGCGTTGACGTCCATCCATTCTTACCCCCGGCAGTCCACGCTGCCAGACCAGCAGGAGCATCCCATGTCCAGAGTCTTTATTGATGGCGAAGCCGGCACCACGGGCCTGCAGATCCGCGAGCGCCTGCAGGCCATGCCCGAGGTCGAACTGGTCAGCATCGCGCCCGAACTGCGCAAGGACCCCGCCGCCAAGCGCGACCTGATCGCCGGCGTGGATCTGGTCGTGCTGTGCCTGCACGACGACGCCGCGCGCGAGACCGTGGCCATGGTGGACGGCATCGAGCAATCCACCGGCCGCAAGATCAAGATCATTGATGCCAGCACCGCGCACCGCACCGCACCCGGCTGGGTGTTCGGCTTTCCCGAGCTGAGCGCCGGCCAGCCCGAGGCCGTGGCCGCCGCCACGCGCGTGGCCAACCCCGGCTGCTATGCCACGGGCGCCATCGCGCTGCTGCGCCCTCTGGTCGACGCCGGCCTGGTGCCGGCCGACTTCCCGCTGGCGCTGCCCTCGGTCAGCGGCTATTCGGGCGGCGGACGCACCATGATCGAGGCATACCAGAAAGGCGAGGCCCCGCTGTTCGAGCTGTATGCCCTGGGCCTGGCGCACAAGCACCTGCCCGAGATCATGCGCTACACCGGCATCACGCGCCGGCCCATCTTCGTGCCGTCGGTGGGCAATTTCGAACAGGGCATGCTGGTGCAACTGCCCCTGCACCTCGACACCCTGCCTGGCGCCCCCAAGGCCAGCGACCTTCACGACGCCCTGGCGGCGCACTATGCCAAGAGCAACACCCCGGAGCAATGGGTCAGCGTGCTGCCGGCCACCGCTGACAGCAAGCTCGATGCCCTGGCGCTCAACAACACCAACAAGCTCGAGTTGCGCGTGTTCGCCAACGAGACCTACCGCCACGCGGTGCTGGTGGCACGCCTGGACAACCTGGGCAAGGGTGCCAGCGGGGCGGCGGTGCAGAACCTCAAGCTGATGCTGGGCATCTAAACTTCATCATCCCCCGCGCCGCGCACCACGCGGCGCACCACGTCGCCCGAGAAGCCCCGCGCCATCAGAAAACGCACCTGCCTAGCACGCCCCTGCGGGTCGGCCGCAGGCTCGCCGAAGCGGCGGCGCCACACCTCGCGGGCGCGGTCCAGTTCCGTGTCCTGCAGTTGCGCCAGTGCCTGCTGCACGGCCTCGCCGCCGATGCCCTTGGCCTGCAGCTCCTGGCGGATGCGCGCCGCCCCCATGCGAGCCGCGCGCTGGTGCACCACCGAGGCCACCACACGCTCTTCGCTGATGAAGTCCCTGGCCTCCAGCTCGTTCAGCACGGCCTCGAGGTCCTCGCCCTCCTGCACATGCGGGCGCAGCTTGCGCAGCAGCTCGGCGCGCGAGTGCTCGCGCTGGCCCAGCAGCCGCAGCGCGCGGCCCTTCAGGGAAACGGTGTCAAAGCCCATGGGTTTGGTTGGCAGGCCGCCAGGCAATGGTCCAATGCACAGCGGCCATTGCCGCAACACTGCGCAATGGCCGCCCGGGTGTGATGCGCTGGCGCCCAATGCGCCGCCGCATCACTCGTCCGAATCGCCTGCCGGGGCAGCCGCTTGCAGCCCGTCGGGCAGCAGCGCAATGCCCAGCCCTTCGCGCACCTTGTTCTCGATCTCGCGGGCGAGGTCGGGGTTCTCACGCAGGAACTCGCGCGCGTTGTCACGGCCCTGGCCGATCTTCTCGCCGTTGTAGGCGTACCAGGCGCCCGACTTCTCGACGATCTTGGCGGTCACGCCCATGTCGATGATCTCGCCTTCGCGGCTGATGCCCTCGCCGAAGAGGATGTCGAACTCGGCCGTCTTGAAGGGCGGGCTCACCTTGTTCTTGACCACCTTGACCTTGGTCTCATTGCCGATGGCTTCATCGCCCTTCTTGATGGTGCCGGTGCGGCGGATATCGAGGCGCACCGAGGCGTAGAACTTGAGCGCATTGCCGCCCGTGGTGGTTTCGGGGCTGCCGAACATCACACCGATCTTCATGCGGATCTGGTTGATGAAGATGACCGTGCAGTTGGTCTTCTTGATGGTGGCCGTGAGCTTGCGCAGCGCCTGGCTCATCAGCCGGGCCTGCAGACCGGGCAGGGCATCGCCCATCTCGCCTTCGATTTCGGCCTTGGGCGTGAGCGCGGCGACCGAGTCGATGACGATCAGGTCCACGGCGCCCGAGCGCACCAGGCTGTCCACGATCTCCAAGGCCTGCTCACCCGTGTCGGGCTGGCTGATCAGCATGTCGGACAGCTGCACACCGAGCTTCTGGGCGTACTGCACGTCCAGCGCGTGCTCGGCGTCGACGAAGGCACAGGTGCCGCCCAGCTTCTGCATCTCGGCAATCACCTGCAGGGTGAGCGTGGTCTTGCCCGAGGATTCCGGGCCATAGATCTCGATCACGCGGCCGCGCGGCAGGCCGCCCACGCCCAGGGCGATGTCCAGGCCCAGCGAGCCGGTGGAGACAACCTGGATGTCCTCGATCACCTCGCCTTCGCCCAGGCGCATGATGGTGCCCTTGCCGAATTGCTTCTCGATCTGGGCGAGCGCGGCCGCCAGCGCCTTGGCCTTTTCGGTGTTGACGGGAAGGGCGGGGTTGGTGCCTTTGACTGCGACGTCCATGGGAA
Source organism: Acidovorax sp. (assembly GCF_034519795.1). Taxonomy (GTDB): domain Bacteria; phylum Pseudomonadota; class Gammaproteobacteria; order Burkholderiales; family Burkholderiaceae_C; genus Acidovorax. The sequence goes on along the minus strand of NZ_JAXHOB010000001.1, from coordinate 190,489 downwards.
AACTCCTTGAGAAACAACGGGTTGGGTGTTTGCACTTCGTCTGCAGTTAACTACAGGCTGGATGCTTGAACAGTAGTTTATGCGAGGCAGTGAACGCCCGCAATCGACTATTTAGTCAGTTTGCCTGACAATATCGCATGCCTGATTTCTTGCCCACGGCACCGCCGCCCACCCCCGCCGAGGATGGCTGGCGCCAGACCCACCTGGGCCGCCTGCTCGGCCACGCCATGCGCCGCTTCGACGCCCGGGTGCTGCAGCTCATGGCGCACAACGTGGAGGTGCCGCTGGCCCTGTCCAACCTGGCCGCACGCGACCAGGTGAGCGCGGCGCACGTACACATCACGCGCCACCTGGCGTTGCAGGGCGACCGCCTGACCGACCTGGCCCAGCGCGCCGGCATGAGCAAGCAGGCCATGGCCACCCTGGTGGACCAGTGCGAGGCCTGGGGCCTAGTCCTGCGCACGGCGGACCCGCTGGACGCCCGCGCGCGGCGCGTGTGCTTCACGCCCACGGGCCTGGCGTGGCTGCAGGCCTTTCGCGATGCGGTGGCCCAGGCCGAGGCGGAGTTCCGTGCCGAGGTGGGCAAGGACGTGGCCACGGTGGTGGCCATCGGGCTGGAGGCCTATGCGGGCGGTGATGCCGCCGGCACACAGGCGCCGTGAGCCGCGTTCAACTGGCCGACGGCACCTGGGACCGTGCGGCCGCCACCAGCCTGGCGGCATCGACCCCCAGGGCGCGCAGCGTGCGCGCTGCCACGCCCTGCGGCATGCTGGCAACAACGGCCACCACGTGCGCCCCCAGCAAGGGGCCTGCCTGCTCCTTGCTCGATCGGGCGAGCGCCTGCACCAGTTCCTGGCCCGAGGGCTGGGCGCGGTACAGCCCGGCCGCCGCAGGAGCCTGCAGCACGGCCGCTGGCGGCAACGGGGCCTGCACCCCCACGGATTGCAGGGCGTCGCGGTATTGCCGCTCGATGGCCTCGCCCACCGCCGCCGGGTCGGCCCCAACACTCTCGAACGCCCGCCGCGCCGAGCCATCGGGCAGGTCGATGGCAGCGAGCAGGAAATGCTCGGCGCCCGGCACCGCCTGGCCACGCGAGCGAGCATGGGCCTCGGCACCCGTGCACAGCCGGCTCAGGGTGCGCATGCTCTGGAAACGGTGCTGCAGTTGGCGGAACATGGTGAAACTCCTTGTCTCAGGATCTGGGAACATGGGCGGACAGCCGCTTGTGCGCGGCCTGCTTGCTGACACCCAGGGCCTGTGCGATCTGCGCCCAGGACCAGCCCTGCGCGAGCGCGGCAGCCACCGCCCCCGCCTCCAGCCGGTCGGCCACCAGCCGCAAGGCCACCACGGCGGCCAGCGCGGCCTCGGGGTCTTCGGGCGAGGGAAGGGGGGAGGGAGCCTGCATGTTGTCAACTTTAGTTGACAACGCAGCGCCTGTCAACCATGGTTGACGAGTGGGAAAGCCCAGGTGCCTATGCAGGCGGCAGCGCGGCAGCGGATGCGGGCTCTGCGCAGGCCAGCAGCCACTGTCGGAACTGCTGCAGGGTCTGCAACTGGTTGCGCCCCTCGGGATAGCAGAACCAGTAGCCGACCTCGCTCTGGTAGCCGCAGCCGGGCAGGGGTTCGCGCACCAGGCCGCTGGTGATCTCGTCCTGCACCAGGCAGCGTGGCACCAGCGCCAGGCCCATGCCGGCCATCACCGCGCGGATCATCGACTGGAACTGGTCGAACTGCGGCCCCGCCAGCGGGTTGAGCCCCTGCACGCCATGCGTTTCGCTCCAGCGCAGCCAGGCCTCGGGCACCGTGACGTGGCGCAGCAAGGTGTGGCGCGCCACGTCGCGCGGGTGGTCGATGGCCCAGTCCGCCACACGGGTGCGCGGTGCGATCAGCGCCACGTCCTGGCCCGTGAGGTAGTGGGCATGCGCGCCGGGCCAGTGGCCGTCGCCGAAGAGGATGGCGCAGTCGAGCTCGGGGCGCTCGAAGTTGTAGCTGTGCACATAGGGCACGAAGTGCAGCGTGACCTGCGGGTGCTGCTGCTGGAACTGCGGCAGCCGCGGAATGAGCCATTTGGCCGCGAAGGTCGGCAGGCTCGACAGGTGCAGCGCGCCCCCGCCGTCGTCGCTGGTGATGAGCTCCAGCGTGGCCGCCTCCAGTTGCGCCAGCACGGCACGCACGGCCTTCTCGTAGCGCTCGCCCGCAGGCGTGAGCGCCAGGCGCTTGCGGCTGCGCTCGAACAGCGGCACGCCCACCCAGCCCTCCAGCTCCTTGACCTGCTTGCTCACCGCGCTCTGCGTCAGGTGCAGGGCTTCGGCCGCGCGCGAGACGCCGCCGAACCGGGTCACGGTGGAAAAGGCCCGCAGCAGGTGCAGGGGTGGCGAAAGGCGTCTGAGGGAGGACATCGTAAGTTCTCAAATCATTCCATATCGGAATGTTATCAGGCACATCCATTGCTTGGTAGAGGGTACCGGATCATTTAATCTCAAACCCCCTCCATAGGAAATCCACCCATGAAACGCCGTCACCTGCTCACCACCCTGGCTGCCGCATCTTTCGTTCCTGGAATGTCTTTTGCGCAAGATGCCAAGCCTCTGCGCATCGTCGTGCCCTTCCCGCCCGGGGGTGCCACCGACATCACCGTGCGCGCACTGCAGGAGTCGCTGGCGCGCATCCTCAAGCAGCCCGTGGTGCTGGACAACCGCGCCGGCGCAGGCGGCTCCATCGGCATGGCCGAGGTGGCACGCGCCCCGGCGGACGGCCTCACGCTGGGCGTGGCCACCCTGTCCACCCACGGTGTGAATCCCGCCGTCTACAGCAAGCTGCCCTACAACCCGATCAAGGACTTTGTGGGCGTGACCGAGATCGTCAAGGCCCCCGGCGTGGTCGTGGTGAACCCGACTGCACTGCCGGTCAAGGACTTCGCCGACCTGGTGAAGTACCTCAAGGCCAACCCCGGCAAGGTGTCGTTCGCGACGCCCGGCAACGGCACCATCGGCCACATGTGGGGCGAGCTGTTCAAGAGCAGCACGGGCACCTCCATGGTGCACATCCCCTACCGTGGTGCAGGCCCGGCCATCAACGACGTGCTGGCCGGCCAGGTGGCGGTGTACTTCGACCAGGTGGCCTCCTCGCTGCCGCACATCAAGGCCGGCAAGCTCAAGGCGCTGGCCGTCTCGTGGCCCACGCGGCTGGACGTGCTGCCGGACGTCCCCACCTATGCCCAGCTGGGCTTTGCCAACAGCAACGATCCCTCGTGGTTCGGCCTGGTGGCCCCTGCCGGCACGCCCGCCGCTGCCGTGGACCGCATCCAGCAGGCCGTGGCGCAGGCATTGCAGGAGCCGACCGTGCGCGAGCGCCTGGCCGGCCAGGGCCTGTACCCCTCGGGCACCACGCCCAAGGAGTTCTCGGCCCAGTTGGTGCGCGAGATCGAGAAGATGAAGCGCGTGGCGGCCTACGCCAAGATCGCGCTCGACTGACACACACCCCACCGGTCCGCTGAACAAGGGGGCCGGCAAAGGCCGCAGCCGGTGGAGCTGCGCAAGCCCTTTCAGGGATAACCATAGTCTCCAACCGGTCCGGGCGGCTAGGCCGGCCGCCCCTTATTGCGCACACTCTGCCTATGCATGCCGCTTTGAAACTGATCAACCGACGATTCCAGCAGGCCCAGCCCGGTGCCACCGGTTCCCCCGGCACCCCGCTGGCGCCTGCGGCAACCTTCACCTACCTGCCCGGCACCAGCGCGCTGGTGCTCGACTCGCCGCACAGCGGCACCCGCTACCCCGACGACTTCGGCTCCGCCTGCGACCTGCCCACGCTGCGCCGCGCCGAAGACACCCACGTCGAGAAGATCTACGACTTCGCCCCCGCGCTGGGCGTGGCCTGGGTGGAAGCCCATTTCCCGCGCATCTACCTCGATGCCAACCGCGACACCACCGAACTGGACACCACGCTGCTCGACGGCGAGTGGACCGACCCCATCTCCACCGACCCGCGCGTGCTCTCCAAGGTGCGCCTGGGCAAGGGCCTGATCTGGAAGTTCACCGACGAAGGCGAACCCATCTACAACCGGCTGCTGGGCGTGGACGAGGTGCGCGCACGCATCGACCGCTGCTGGCGGCCCTACCACGGCGCCGTGCAGCAGGCCATCGCCGCCGCGCACGCCCGCCACGGCTACAGCATCCACATCAACTGCCACTCCATGCCCGCCGTGGCCGCGAGCCACGCCACCGACTTCCCGGGCCTGGTGCATGCCGACTTCGTGGTCGGCGACCGCGATGGCACGACCGCCGACCCGGCCCTCTCGGCCCTGGTCTGCGCGCACCTGCGCGAGCGCGGCTACAGCGTGGAATACAACCACCCCTACAAGGGCGTGGAACTGGTACGCCGCTACAGCGACCCGGCCGCGCACCGCCACAGCATCCAGCTGGAGATCAACCGCAGGCTGTACATGGACGAGACCACCCTGGCCCAGCACCCGCAAGGCATGGCCCGGCTGCGCACCGACCTGCGCGCGCTGGTGGACAAGCTGCTGGCACACGACCCGCGGGCCTGACCGGGCACCAGCGGGCCGCTGCGCCCTGTCGGCGGCGCGCGCCTAGAATCCAGGGAAAGGCCCGGCAGCAGACCGAAGCCGCCCACCAGGAGACAACCCGCATGCGCATCCTCATTGCCGAAGACGACCAGGTGCTGGCCGATGGCCTGCTGCGCACCTTGCGCAGCTCCGGCGCCGTGGTCGACCACGTGGCCAGCGGCAGCGAGGCCGATGCCGCGCTCTTGACCAACAACGAGTTCGACCTCTTGATCCTGGACCTGGGCCTGCCGCGCATGCATGGCCTGGAAGTGCTCAAGAAGCTGCGCAGCCGCGGCTCGGCGCTGCCGGTGCTCATCCTCACCGCAGCCGACAGCGTGGAAGAACGCGTCAAGGGCCTGGATTTCGGTGCCGACGACTACATGGCCAAGCCCTTCAGCCTGCAGGAACTCGAAGCCCGCGTGCGCGCCCTGACGCGCCGCGGCATGGGCGGCACCAGCAGCGCCATCAAGCACGGCCCGCTGGTCTACGACCAGGCGGGCCGGGTGGCAACCATCGACGGCAAGATGGTCGAGCTGTCGGCGCGCGAGCTCGGCCTGCTCGAAGTGCTGCTGCAGCGCGCGGGCCGCCTGGTGAGCAAGGAGCAACTGGTCGAGCGCCTGTGCGAGTGGGGCGAGGAGGTGAGCAACAACGCCATCGAGGTGTATATCCACCGCCTGCGCAAGAAGATCGAGCGCGGCCCGATCCGCATTGCCACGGTGCGTGGACTGGGCTACTGTCTGGAAAAAATCCCAGGCTGACCCTTCCCCCGGCACTTCCAGCTCCACACCTTACACCTTGAAAATCTTCCAGCGCGAGCAGCGCTCCCTGTTCGGCGAGATCCTGGACTGGATGCTCACCCCGCTGCTGCTGCTGTGGCCCGTGAGCCTGGCGCTGACCTGGCTGGTGGCCCAGGGCCTGGCCAACAAGCCCTTCGACCGGGCGCTGGAGTACAACGCCCATGCCCTGGCCCAACTCGTGGGCGTGCAGAAGGGCACGGTGCAGTTCAACCTGCCCCAGCCGGCCAGCGAAATCCTGCGCGCCGACGATTCCGACGTGGTGTACTACCAGGTCAAGGGCGTGGGCGGCGAATTCCTCTCGGGCGAGCGCGAATTGCCAGCGCCCCCCTCCGACGAAGTGCCCATGCCCGGCGAGGTGCGGCTGCGCGATGCCGAGCTGCGCGGCATCGACATCCGCGTGGCCTACATCTGGGTGCGCCTGCCCCTGAAGGACAGCCCGCTGGCCCTGGTACAGGTGGCCGAGACGCGCGAGAAGCGCAGCGTGCTGGCCACCGAGATCATCAAGGGCGTGATGCTGCCGCAGTTCGTGATCCTGCCGCTGGCCGTGCTGCTGGTGTGGCTGGCGCTGGCGCGCGGCATCCAGCCGCTGAACCAGCTGGAGCAGCGCATCCGCGCGCGCAACCCCGACGACCTGTCGCCGCTGGACGACCGCACCGTGCCGCTGGAGGTAGCGCCGCTGGTCTCCTCGGTGAACGACCTGCTCACGCGCCTGCACGACTCGCTGGCCACGCAAAAGCGCTTTCTGGCCGATGCCGCGCACCAGCTCAAGACGCCGCTGGCGGGCCTGCGCATGCAGGCCGACCTGGCCCAGCGCGAGGGCACCAGCACCGAGGAACTCAAGCGCTCGCTGCAGCAGATCGGCCGCTCCAGCATCCGGGCCACGCACACCGTCAACCAGCTGCTGGCCCTGGCGCGCGCCGAGGGCAGCGGCGTGGGCTTTGCGCGCCAGCCCTGCGACCTGGCGCGTCTGGCCATCGAGGTGGTGCGCGATTCGGTACCGCGCGCGCTCGAAAAGTACATCGACCTGGGCTACGACGGCGCCGAGCCCGGCTCGCCCGGCGTGTGGGTGGACGGCAACCCCACGCTGCTCAAGGAGCTGGTGCGCAACCTGGTGGACAACGCGCTCAACTACACCCCGTCGGCACCGGAGCGGCCCGGCGTGGTCACCGCGCGCGTGCTGGCCGACACCTTTGGCCGCGTGCTGCTGCTGCAAGTGGAGGATTCGGGCCCGGGCGTGCCCGAGTCCGAGCGCGACCTGGTCTTCCAGCCTTTCTACCGCGCGCTGGGCAGCGACGCCGACGGCTCGGGCCTGGGCCTGCCCATCGTGCTGGAGATCGCACGCAAGCACGATGCCGAGGTGCAGCTCGAAGACGCCCATCCGGGTATGCAGCCGCCGGGGGCGCGCTTCAGCGTGCGCTTTGCGGCCACCGAGCACGCGCCCCCCTGAGCCTGGGGCCTTGGCCCGCGGCGGCGACCGGGAGCACCGGTTTCAGGCATCATGGAAATCCCGTTCTGCCGGATGCCCCATGCCCCCTCCCGCTTCGCCCCCGCGCCGCTTTCGCAACACCGATGCAGAGGTCGTGATCGGCAACTTCCCCTGGTACGAGATGGCCTGGCGCTCGCTGCGCGGCGACTTCAAGCCGCGCAGCGCGCCCACCGGAGGTTATGCGCGCTTCGTACGCGACTGGACCCAGCCCGTGGACCATGCGCTGCTGGCGCAGCGCCACGAGGCGCCGGTGGTCACCTGGCTGGGCCATGTCTCCCTGCTGCTGCAGGTGGCGGGGCTGAATGTGCTGATCGATCCCACGCTGGCCAGCCATGCCGGCCCGCTGGGCCGATTCGGCGCGCCGCGGCGCGTACCGCCGCCGCTCACGCCCGAGCAGTTGCCACGCATCGACGCGGTGCTGGTCTCGCACAACCACTACGACCACCTGTGCAGCGCCACTTTGAGACGCCTGCGCGCGGCCGGACAGTCGCCGCGCTTCATCGTGCCCCTCGGGCTCAAGGACTGGTTCGTACGGCGCGGTATGGACAACACGACCGAACTCGACTGGTGGCAGTCCGTGGAGCTGGCGCCCGGCGTGCAGGTGCACTTCACGCCCGCCCAGCACTGGAGCCGCCGCAGCCTGAACGACACCAATGCCTCGCTCTGGGGTGGCTACCTGCTCGAATGGACCCGGCCGGGTGCAGCGGCTGCGCCCTGGCGCTTCCTGTTTCCGGGCGACACGGGCTACAGCGGCGACTTCAAGGCCATCCGCGAGCGCATTGGCGCCGTCGATTTCCTGGCCCTGCCGATCGGCGCCTACCTGCCGCGCGACTTCATGAAGCCCATGCACGTGAACCCGGCCGACGCCGTGCAGCTGATGCTGGACGTGCAGGCGCGCCAGGCCATGGGCGTGCACTGGGGCACCTTTGCCCTCACCCAGGAGGCCTTCGACCACCCGCCGCGCGACCTGGCCGCCGCCTTGGCCGAGCGCGGCGTGCCCGCCGAGCGCGTGTGGCTGATGCGGCACGGGGAGACGCGGGCCATCCCGCTGTAGGCGCGGCAAGGCGGGGACATTCCTGCCAGGACTATGCTGAGTGCCAAACGTCGTTATCCACGGCGGCACGAACTCTCCAGAATGGGCCTTTCACTACCGACAAGGCCCCCGATGAAACGACGCACTCTGTTGGCCGGGGCCGTTCCCCTGCCATGGGCAGCAGGCCAAGCGTGGGCCCAATCCACGGCAGATGCGCGCCCGGCGCGGCTGCTGGTTCCGTTTGCAGCCGGCGGTGCCACCGACATCACGGCACGCGCCATCGCCGGCCCGCTGTCGCAGCGGCTGCAGCGCAGCATCACCGTGGAGAACCGCCCCGGCGCAGGCGGCGCCAACTGCATGGCCGAGGTCGCGGCCGCCGCGCCCGATGGGCTGACCCTGGGCATCGCCACGCTGTCCACGCACGGCGTCAACCCGGCGGTCTACCGCCACCTGCCCTACACCATCGACGCCTTCACGCCCATCACCGAAATCGTGAAGGCCCCCGGCGTGCTGGTGGTGCACCCCGACCTGCCGGCGCGGGATTTCGCGCAGTTCATCCGCTACGTGAAGGCGCAGCCGGGCAAGGTGGCCTACGCCTCGCCCGGCAACGGCACCATCGGCCACATGTGGGGCGAGCTGCTCAAGAGCACCACCAACACCTTCATGACCCATGTGCCCTACCGGGGCGCGGCACCGGCGCTGGCGGACGTGGTCGCGGGCAAGGTGCCGGTGTATTTCGACCAGGTGGCCTCGTCGCTACCGCACATCCAGGCCGGCCGGCTGAGGGCCCTGGCCGTGTCGTGGAAGGAACGGCTGGCAGTGCTGCCGGGCGTTCCCACCTATGCCGAGCTGAGCCTGTTTTCCAGCAACGACCCGTCCTGGTTCGGCCTGGTCGCTCCGGCAGGCATGCCCGCCGCCATGGCGCGGCAGTGGCGCGATGCCGTGGCTGCGGTGCTGCAGGAACCCGGCGTCAAGACCCAGCTGGCGGACCAGGGGCTGTTCGGCTCGGGCAGCCTGCCCGACGAATTCGGCGCGCAGATCCGCAAGGAAGTCGACAAGATGCGGCGCGTGAGCCGCTTCGCGCGCATCGTGCTGGACTGAAGGCCCTGGATGGCACAGGCGCCATCCCAGGGCTAGTGTTCTGTCCCGCAAATAGATGCCAAAAATGAAACCGATGGATTTCGCGCCAGGGCAAGGCGCAAACCGCAGCGATGGCCGTAGCTATCGCGAGGATTTGCAACACAACCCTGGCGTGAAAGAAGCGGTTTTATTGGCATTTGTTTGCGGGACAGGACACTACCCCACCGCCCGCACCGACATCAGCGCCATGAAGAGGTAGCCCTTGTCGGTGGGCGCACGGTACACCCCGCGCGCGCCGAGCACCTGCGCGGCCACGCCCGAAAGCTCCCAGCCGTCCGTCACGTCCGCATTCCAGCGCGGCACGGTCAGCGGCAGAAAGCCGTGCACCTCGCCCCATTCGCGCACGGCCGGGATGCGGGTCGATACCTTGGCGTGGTTGCTGAAATTGGCCCAGGCCCAGAGCCAGGTGCCGCTGGCCTTGGAGACCGAGCCGATGAACTCGATGTCCGCCACGACCCGGGGAGCCCCCGCGTGCGAGAAGGTCAGCGTGCCCTGTGCCTGGTCGTAGTCCCAGCGTTCGAAGCGCGAGATGCCGTGGTCCGATTCGAGCGCCTGCTGCTTGTCGACCAGCGCATGGTGGGCATCGACCACGGCGTCCTCCCAGGCGTGCTGCTGCGGCTCGGCCATGGCGCCGACGCTCTGGGCCATGGCGCCCTGGTAGCAGTGGTGGCAGAGGATCTTGAGGTCCAGGCAGCCCTCGTTGCGCTCGTTCCACTCGCCGCCTTCCTTCATCAGCTCGGCATTGCAATCGGCGCACCAGGCGTCGGGGAAGGGGTAGTCGGCTTCGGGTGCGTCACAGAACCAGCGCTGCGCGGGGCTGCGGTGCAGGTGCCCGCAGACATAGGTGGGCGTGGCTTCGCCGTGCTCGCCACACTGGATGGAGGAGGCTTCTTCGGTCATGGGATCGGGTTCGCAAGAAAAAAGGGACGGCATCGGACGCCACCGCGTGCAGGGCCCGCAGGCGCCGGCAGCTCAGCTGCAGCTGCGCAGCGCCTTGCCGGCCAGCGCGCTGCGCAGCATGTCGAGTTGCGGGCGCAGCGCGTCGGTCACGGCGGGCAGGCGCAGGGTGAAGCCCGTGGTTTCGGGGCGTTCCTGGACCACGCGGGCGGTGCGCACGCCCTTCTCGCCCAGGGCCGCCAGCTCGCGCTTGGCCGCCTCCTCGGTGGCAAAGCGGCCCAGGGACAGGCCGATCTCCAGCGTGCCGCCGGGGCGGTCGAAATCCACCTTGCGGGCACGCAGCTCGGCGCGCTTCTTGTCCAGGGCCTCCTGGTCTTCGAAGCGGCCCATGTAGACCATCCAGCGGGCCGGCAGGGGCGTGGACTCCAGCGCCCAGCTGCCCTGCGGCAGGCCGCCAGCGGCGGTGCGCAGGGCATCGGCCTGGCGTTCGTCGAACACGCCGGCCTGCAGGCACTCAGTGGCCGAGGGGGCCGGCGCGGCTTCGGCCACGGGGGGCGGCGGAGCCGGGTTGGTCGGCCGGGCCCGCAGGATCTGCAAGGTCTCGGGACGCAGTTGCTGACCCAGGCGCTGGGGCTCGCCCTCCTGCACGGGCGCAAAGCCCCATTCGCGCAGATGCCCTTGCGACCAGGCGTAGTAGCCGCCATTGGCCAGCAACAGGATCAGGATGAGCAGGCGCAGCATGCAGTTCCTTGCCTCATGACGGCAGCGCGGGGCTGGGCCGCACGCTGATTTCCGAACTCGTGATGGCCTGCATGCCACTGGCGGTCTGCACCAGCAGTGCGCCGTCTTCGCCCACCCCGTGGGCCGTGCCCGCCTGCCCGTCGCTCAGGGTGACGGCCCGGCCTTGCAGGATGTCGCGCTGCGCGAAGCGGGCCTGCATGGGCGAAAAGCCGTAGCCCTCGAAGGCCTGCAGCATGGCCACCAGGGGCGGCACGATGCGCAGCAAGGCCTCGGGAGCCGTGAGGCCGGGTTGCACCTCCTGCAGGCTGGCCGGGGGCATGCTCATGCCCTCGCCACTGCGCGGCGACACGTTGATGCCGATGCCCACCACCACATAGCGGGGGGCGGCGCCAGCGCGCGGCGCATCCGGGCTGGCGTCCTGCGGCGCGACAAAGCTGGCGGTCTCGACCAGGATGCCGCCGAGCTTGCGGTCGCCGGTGGTCCACAGGTCATTGGGCCACTTGAGGCCGACGCGGGGCGGCTGGCCTTCACCGGCAGGCGGCAGCACCGGCTGCAGGCTCTCGGCCACGCTCACCCCCACGGCCAGGGACAGGCCCGACCAGTCGGCCGGTGCCAGGGGCAGCCCCAGGCTCATCATGAGCGAGGCGCCCACGTCGCTCTGCCAGGCGCGTCCCAGGCGCCCGCGCCCTGCAGTCTGCTGCTCGGCCACGAGCAGGGTGGGGTCGCACAGGCCGGCGCGCGCACGGCGCATGAGTTCGGTGTTGGTGGAGTCGATGCTGGGCAGCACCTCGATGGAAAAGCCGGGCAACTGGGGCACCACGGCTTCCCAGAGGGCTTCGGCGGGCCAGTGCATGGCGAGCGCGGTCATGAGCGGGAATCCCGTGCGGTCTTGGAGGCCTTCACGGCGCCATCGCTCTTTTTGTTACCTTTTTTACGCGGGGGCGCGGCCGGCTCGGGCGGCATCGGGGGGCGCCAGCCGCGCTTGGGCGCCAGCAGGGTGCCCCGGCAGTTGTCGCTGCCGCACCAGCAGGGATACTCGGCCTTGAGCTTCTTGGTGTAGGGTTCGTCGATGATCAGGCCGTAGTCGTAGTTGAGCTCTTCACCAGCGGCGATGTTGCGCAGCGCGGTGATGAAGATGCGGCCATCGCGCTCATCCGCGTAGCAGTTGGGGTTGCAGCTGTGGTTGATCCAGCGCGAGGAGTTGCCACCGAACTTGGCGTCGATCACGCGGTCTTCATCCACATGGAAGTAGAAGGTATGGTTGGGCTGCAGGGGATCGTGGGGGTGCCGGTCCTGGGCTTCCTCCCAGCCGATGACCTCGCCCGTGTACTCGACAAGGACTTCGCCCTCTGCAATATCCTGCACGGCAAACACGCCATTGCCATGCACACCCGAGCGCCTGGTCTGGATGCGGCGGCCCGGTGGGCTGGAAGGGGCGGCAGGCGATGCGGTGCGGGGCATGGCAAAAACTCTGTTAACTTGAATATGCACACATGCGCGTGCGCGTGTACGCGTGAGGCAACGAATTGTAGAAGCGACCGGCCGAATGCCGGACAGCCAGACTGGCGAGAAACCAAAAAATGACCAAGACCCTGGTAATTGCAGAAAAACCCTCGGTGGCGCAGGACATCGTGCGCGCACTGACCCCGGTGGCGGGCAAGTTCGAAAAGCACGACGACCACTTCGAGAACGACCGCTATGTAGTCACCAGCGCCGTGGGCCACCTGGTGGAGATCCAGGCGCCCGAGGAATTCGACGTGAAACGCGGCAAGTGGAGCTTTGCCCACCTGCCGGTGATCCCGCCGTACTTTGACCTCAAGCCCGTGGACAAGACCAAGACGCGCCTGAACGCGGTGGTCAAGCAGGCCAAGCGCAAGGACGTGACGCAGCTCATCAACGCCTGTGACGCGGGCCGCGAGGGGGAGCTGATCTTTCGCCTGATCGAGCAGTACGCCGGTGGCGCCAAGCCCCTGGGCAAGCCCGTCAAGCGCCTGTGGCTGCAGTCCATGACGCCCCAGGCGATCCGCGACGGCTTCGACGCCCTGCGCAGCGAGCAGCAGATGGCGGGCCTGGCGCATGCGGCCCGCAGCCGCAGCGAGGCCGACTGGCTGGTGGGCATCAACGGCACGCGGGCCATGACGGCCTTCAACTCGCGCGACGGCGGCTTCTTTTTGACCACCGTGGGCCGGGTGCAGACGCCCACGCTGTCGCTGGTGGTGGAGCGCGAGGAGAAGATCCGCAAGTTCGTGAGCCGCGACTACTGGGAAATCCACGCCAGCTTCGCCGCCGAGGCGGGCGAATACCCGGCCAAGTGGTTCGACCCGAAGTGGAAGAAAAACGAGGACGTGGAAATGCGCGCCGACCGCGTCTGGTCGCAGCGCGAGGCCCAGGCCATTGCCGACGCCGTGCGCGGCAAGCCGGCCACGGTGACCGAGGAGAGCAAGCCCACGACCCAGGCATCGCCCCTGCTGTTCGACCTGACCAGCCTGCAGCGCGAGGCCAACGGCAAGTTCGGCTACTCAGCCAAGACCACGCTGGCGCTGGCGCAAAGCCTGTACGAGCGCCACAAGGCGTTGACCTACCCGCGTACCGATTCGCGCGCGCTGCCCGAGGACTACCTGCCCGTGGCGCGCCAGACCTTCGAGATGCTGGCCGACAGCAGCATGCGCCACCTGGCGCCGCATGCGCGCACGGCGCTGACCAACAACTACGTGCGCCCGTCCAAGCGCATCTTCGACAACAGCAAGGTGAGCGATCACTTTGCCATCATCCCCACGCTGCAGGCACCGAGCGGCCTGTCGGAGGCCGAGCAGAAGCTGTACGACCTGGTGGTGCGCCGCTTCATGGCGGTGTTCTTCCCGAGTGCCGAGTACACGGTGACGACGCGCATCAGCACGGCCGTGGGCCACAGCTTCAAGACCGAGGGCAAGGTGCTGGTGCGCCCCGGCTGGCTGGCCATCTACGGCAAGGAAGCGGCCGATGAGGTCGAAGGCGGCAAGGACGGCGACAAGGGCCAGAACCTGGTGCCCGTGAAGCCCGGCGAGACCGTGCAGACCGAGCAGGTGGACCCCAAGGGCCTCAAGACCAAGCCGCCGGCACGCTACTCCGAAGCCACGCTGCTGGGCGCGATGGAAAGCGCCGGCAAGCAGATCGACGACGACGAGCTGCGCGAGGCCATGCAGGAAAAGGGCCTGGGCACGCCCGCCACGCGCGCGGCCATCATCGAAGGCCTGCTGACCGAAAAATACATGCTGCGCGAAGGCCGCGAGATGATCCCCACGGCCAAGGCGTTCCAGCTCATGACGCTGCTGCGCGGGCTGGAAGTCGAAGAGTTGTGCCGCGCCGACCTCACGGGCGAGTGGGAATTCAAGCTCTCGCAGATGGAAAAAGGGCAACTGAGCCGCGAATCCTTCATGGCCGACATCGCCGCCATGACCGAGCGCATGGTCAAGAAGGCCAAGGAATACGACCGCGACACCATTCCCGGTGACTACGCCACGCTGGCCACGCCCTGTCCCAACTGCGGCGGCGTGGTGAAGGAAAACTACCGCCGCTTCGCCTGCGTCGGCAAGCCAGGCACCGAGCCTTGCGGCTTCAGCTTCGGCAAGTCGCCTGCGGGCCGCACCTTCGAGACCGCCGAGGCCGAAGCCCTGCTGCGCGACAAGAAGATCGGGCCGCTGGAGGGCTTTCGCTCCAAGGCGGGCTGGCCCTTCACCTCCGAGATCGTCATCAAGTACGACGACGAGGCGCACAACTACAAGCTTGAGTTCGACTTCGGCGACGACAAGAACGCCGAGGAATCGGGCGAGCTGGTGGAGTTTGCCGATGCGTCCCTGGGCCCCTGCCCGATCTGCAGCGCTGGCGTGCACGAGCACGGCGCCAACTACGTGTGCAGCAAGGCCGTGCCCACCGCCGCCCAGCCCACGCCGAGCTGCACCTTCAAGAGCGGCAAGATCATCCTGCAGCAACCCGTGGAGCGCGAGCAGATGCACAAGCTGCTGGAGACGGGCAAGACCGATCTGCTGGACAAGTTCGTCTCGATGCGCACGCGCCGCGCGTTCAAGGCCTTCCTGGCCTGGGACAAGGAGGCCGGCAAGGTGAACTTCGAGTTCGCGCCGAGCAAGTTCCCGCCGCGCAAGCCAGCCGCCGGTGCGTTTGCCGGCAAGACGGCCGGCGCCGCCGCCAAGGCCCCGGCCAAGGCGGCCGCCGCGAAGAAGGCACCTGCCAAGAAGGCCGCAGCCACCAAGACCGCCGCCGCCAAGGCGCCGCGCAAGGCCGCCGTCGGCGCCGCCCCCAGCGCCGCGCTGGCTGCCGTGATCGGCAACGAGCCGGTGGCCCGGCCCGAGGCCGTGAAAAAGCTCTGGGAGTACATCAAGGCGAACAACCTGCAGGACCCCAAGGACAAGCGCACCATCGTCGCCGACGACAAGCTGCGCGCGGTGTTCGGCAAGGACAGTGCAGGCATGTTCGAGCTGGCCGGCATCCTGGGCCAGCACCTGGGCTGACGCAGAAGCATGCGCAGCGCCCGCGAACGCACCGCCTGGACCATCGCCGTCGTGGCGCTGGTGGCGGGCGCGGCCGTGGCCTGGTGGAAAGCCGACCAATGGCTGCCCCAGGCCATTCCCTGGGTCGAGAAGGCGTGGGGCAGGCTGATGCGCCCCGGGGACGACTCCCTGCCGCCTGAGAAGAAGGGCGCGCAGGGCGCCACGGGCGCACGTGGAACGGCATCAGCCCCTGCGCCCCAGCTGCGCAAGTGCATCCAGGAGGGGCGCACGGTCTACACCGACCAGCCTTGCGCGCCCGGCGGCCAGGAGCACAAGGTGAATGGCGAGGTCACATCCTTCCCGCGCTCACCGTAACGACCAGCCCGTCAGACCATGCGGCGTTCGGTCACCAGAAAGGCCGTGATCTCCGCCAGGAAGGTCCTGGCATGGGCCATGGTGCGCTGGCCCTCAGGTGACGCAAATGCAGCGGCCAGTACCTCGGGACTTTCGAACCACAGCTCCACGATGCCGTCGATGGGCAGATCGCCATAGCCGCAGGGCTGGCCCTTCACGCGCTCGCGTTCGGTCACCACGTTCTGGCGGTAGCCGCTCACGCCGGGTATGGTGCGCAACAGGTCGGCGTGCACGCGCCATTCGCGCCTGAAATCGTCCTCCGAGATATCGGCGCGGCGGCGCAGGGTGGAGATGCGCTTGAGCAGCCGGGCGCGGGCCGCAGGGTCGGAGGGCAGGGCGATGACCTCGGTCTGCTCGGTAGTCACGATGTGAAGGCCCGACAGGAAATGCTGTTCGTCGGCGACCAGCTCGGCGGCCAGGTTGCCTTGCCCGAAGGCAGCCTCTGACCGCTGCTCCCCGTCGAGCCACAGCTGCGAGAAACCGTCAAAATCCCACGGGCCGCGCGCGTAGTCGATGCCGCGCTGCAGCCGGTCGGTCACCAGGTTTTGCCAGTAGGCCCGCAAGCCGGGCACGCGCGCCGCCAGTGCGCCATGGTGGTCGCGCCAGTAGGCGTCGAAGCGCTCGGTGCTCCAGTCTGGCTGCTTTCTGATCAGGCCCATCCTCACACGGCTGGGGATGTGGTTGCTGCTCATCGTGTCTCCTTGTGGTTGTCACTGGTGAAGGACGTACCGTCCGCCTGATCGGCACGCGCACGCGCCAGGCCCGGCGCCCGCTTGGCCAGCCAGACACCGTGGCGCACGGGCCAGCGTTCGTAGCCCGGGTCGGCCCCCAGGGCGGAGGCGGCGTGGTGGGGCCAGTAGGGGTCGCGCAAAGCCTCGCGGCCCAGGGCAATGAGATCGGCCTGGCCGCGGTCCAGGATGTCCTCGGCGTGCGCGGCATCGACGATCATCCCCACGGCCTGGGTCTTCACCTGAGCCTCGGCGCGGATGCGCTCGGAAAACGGCACCTGAAAACCCAGGCCGCGTGGCACGGGCAGGGCACGTGTCTCCTCGGTCAGGCCGCCGGAGGAGCAGTCGATCACATCGACGCCGCACTGTGCGAGTTCACGCGCCAGCACGATGGAATCCTCCACGTCCCAGCCGCCCTCGCCGCTGCCGTCCACGACCGAGAGGCGGGCGAACAGCGGCTTGCGGGCCGGCCACACGGCACGCACCCGGCGTGCGATGGTGAGGGCCAGGCGCATGCGCCCCTGCAAACTGCCGCCCCATTCGTCGCTGCGGCGGTTGGAATGGGGGGAGAGAAAGCTGGCCACCAGGTAGCCATGGCCGAAGTGCAGTTCAACTACGTCCACGCCGGCTGCGTCGGCGCGCACGGCGGCGTCGGAAAATCGCTGCACCGCCTCTTCGATACCGGCGGCATCGAGCGCGGTAGGCGCGGACCACCCCGGCCCGGCGGGCAAGGCGCTCGGGCCCAGGCGCTGCCAAGGCTCGGTATCGGCGGCCATGGTCGCCTCAGCCAGGGCGGCACCGCCTTCCCACAGGGGCTGGCTGCCCGCCTTTCGGCCTGCATGCGCGAGCTGCACGCCGATGGCACTGCCATTGGCATGCACGAAATCGACCACGGACTTGAGCGCGTCAACATGGCTATCCTTCCAGAGCCCGAGGTCAGCGGTACCGATGCGCCCACGCGGGTCCACGGCCGTGCTTTCGGTCAGGATCAGGCCTGCGCCGCCCAGGGCGAACTTGCCCAGATGCACCAGGTGCCAGGGGGTGGCATGACCGCCATCGGCGGCGTGCTGGCACATGGGAGAGATGACGGTGCGGTTGCGCAGGGTGAGCCCGCGCAGGGCCAGGGGCTGGAACAGCAGGGGAGGTTGCGAGTTGGTCATGGTCAGAGAGAAGATTCAGGGCACGGCGGGCGCCACGGCCACGGGCCGGCGCGTGCCCAGCCAGGTACCACCCATCACGGCAGCAAATCCCACGAGATGCCACAGCGTGAGCTGCTCGCCCAGCAGCAGGGCGGCAAAAAGCACGCCGAACACCGGCACCCAGTACAGGAAGACGGCAGTACGCGCCACGCCGATGGTGGCGATGGCCTGGTTCCAGATGACGTTGCACAGCGCCGTGGCGAAGATGCCCGAGAACAGCACCAGCACCCACGGCCACCAGCCCGGGAACAGCGTGGCCACCGTCACGTCCGAGGGGCCCAGCGCCAAGTGCACCACCAGCAGCACGGTGCCGATGCAGTAGGTAATCCAGCAGAGGGTGAGCGGATGGATCTGGCGTGCGAGGCGCTGCACCAGTGCCCCGCCGGCAGCAAAGCTCACCACCGAGCAGATGATGAGCAGGTCGCCCACGCCCGCGCTGGACAGGCCCGACCCCGGGTGGCTGAGCACCACCGCCGCCACGCCGGCAAAGCCAAGCAGCACGCCGCAGCCGCGCTGCAGCGTGAGCGGCTCGCGGAACAACAGCGCAGCCAGCAGGGCCGAGGCCAGGGGACTCAGCGCCATCACCAGCGCCGCATTGGTCGCCGTGGAGCGCTGCAGGCCCTGGGCGAACAACACCTGGTTGGCATACACCATGAACACGGCGCACAGTCCCATCGCCGCCCACTGGCGTACAGTGAACCGCATGCGCGCGCAGCGCTTGACCACGACGATGGCGGTGAGCGCGATGCAAGCCACCAGCATGCGCACACAGGCCAGCATGGTGGGCTCGAACCAGGCGGTCAACCATTTCACGGACGTGAGGTTCAGGCCCCACAAAGCCATCGCACCGATCAGGACGGCCTGCACGGCCAGGGACTGGCGGTCGTTCACGGGCATGGGTTCAGGACTCCTGCAGGCGCCAACATAAGGACGTCACCCGTGCGATGCACGGGCGTTGCCATGGATGCCGACCACGCGCGCACGGCGCGGCCAGGAATGGGCGCTCAGCCTTCGAGTGATTTCCACATCTGCACGTCGCGCTCGGCGGTCCAGATGCGCGGGTCTGGGTACTGCGTGGCTTCGTCGTACGCCCGCGTCACGTCGAATGGCATGCAGTGGTTGAAGATCACCCAGTGGCCGTATTGGGGTTGCAGTTTGGCGAAGGTGGCTTCGTAGACCTTGCGCAGGTCTTCGCCCTTGGCAGCGCTGGCCTTGACGCTCTCGTACAGGTCGCTGATGAAGGCGCGCGTGCCGGCCAGGCCTTCCTGCACCTGCGCCGGGGTCTGCAGGGCGGCGCCCCGGCCTGGCACCAGCTTCTCGGGCTTCAAGGCCGCCAGGTTGTCCAGGGTCTGCGGCCAGTCCTTGAAGTAAGCGTCACCCGCATACGGCGTGGCACCGAACTCCACCAGGTCGCCCGAGAAGAGGATCTTTTCCTGCGGCAGCCAGGCCACGGTGTCGCCCTTGGTGTGGCCGCGGCCCAGCTGCAGGATCTGCACTTCGAGCGCGCCCAGCCACAGTGTCATCTTCTTGTTGAAGGTCATGGTCGGCCAGGTCAGACCGTCGGGCACGCTTTCCACGTTCTGGAACAGGCGCGGGAAGCGGCCGATCTCGCTGTCCTTGTCGAACTGGCCGCGCTCGACGATCAGGTCGCGCGTGTCTTCGCTGGCAATGATGTGCTCGGCCCCGTAGGCGCTGGCACCGAGCACGCGCACCGCGTGGTAGTGGGACAGCAGCACGTACTTGATGGGCTTGTCGGTCACTTCGCGGATGCGGCGGATCACGTCCTGCGCCATGACGGGGGTGGCCTGGGTGTCGATGACCATCACGGCATCGTCGCCGATGATGATGCCGGTGTTGGGGTCGCCCTCGGCGGTGTAGGCGTAGGCGTGCTCGGACAGCTTGTCGAAGCTCACCTTCTTGACTTCCAGGTCGGCGGCGGAGGCGAAGGTCTTGGTGGTCATGGGTGTCCTTGGTTGTCTGGGGTGAGGGGTACAGGTCAGTGCGTGCCCAGGTAGGCGGCCTTGACCTTGGGGTTGTTGAGCAGCGCCACGCCTGAGCCTTCGAGCGTGATAAGGCCCGTTTCGAGCACGTAGGCGCGGTCGGCCACGCCCAGGGCCTGCTTGGCCATTTGCTCCACGAGCAGGATGGTCAGGCCAGCATCGCGCAGCTGGCGGATGGCGTCGAAGATGTCCTTGATGATCAGGGGCGCCAGGCCCAGCGAAGGCTCGTCGAGCAGCAGCAGGCGCGGCCCGCTCATGAGTGCGCGGGCAATCGCCAGCATCTGCTGCTCGCCGCCCGAGAGCGTTCCGGCCAGTTGGTGCTCACGCTCCCTGAGGCGCGGAAAGCGCACGAACTCGCGCTGGATCGAGGCCTCCAGCGCCGCAGCGCCCTCGGCCCTGCGCGAGTAGGCGCCGAGCATCAGGTTCTCGCGCACCGTCTGGTCGGCGAACACGCCGCGCCCCTCGGGCGACATGGCCACGCCCAGGCCCACGCGCTGGTGCGCCGGCACCAGGGTGCAGTCCTTGCCGTCCACGAGGATGCGGCCCTCGCCCACCGGCTCCAGGCCGCAGATGCTCTTGAGCAGCGTGCTCTTGCCCGCGCCATTGGCACCGATGATGGTCACCACCTCGCCCTGGCGCACTTCCAGGCTCACGCCCTTGACCGCCTCGATGGCGCCGTAGGACACCTTGACGGATTCGATTTTCAACATGCTCATGTTCTCGGTTCAGGTGGCGGCCACGGCGTCGTCGTCAACGCCCAGGTATGCGGCGATGACACGCGGGTTGGCCTGCACCTCGGCGGGCTTGCCCTCGGCGATCTTGATGCCGTAGTCGAGCACGATCACATGGTCCGAGATCGACATCACCAGGTCCATGTGGTGCTCCACCATCAGGATGCTCACGCCGCACTTTCCAATGCGCACCAACAGTTGGCCCAGCTCAGCCGTCTCCTGCGGATTCAGGCCGGCGGCAGGCTCGTCGAGCAGCAGCAGCTGCGGCTCGGTGGCCAGTGCGCGCGCCAGTTCCACGCGCCGCTGCAGGCCGTAGGGCAGGCTGCCTGCGGGCTGGTGCGCCAGGTGCGACAGGCCCACCAGGTCGAGCAGTTGGATGGCGCGCTCGCGCGTGGCCACCTCCTGGCGGCGCGCTAGCGGCAGCGACAACAGCGAGGAGAAGAAACCGTTGCTCATGCGGCTGTGCCGCCCCAGCATCACGTTGTCGAGCACCGACAGGTCGGCGAACAGGCGCAGGTTCTGGAATGTGCGGCCCATGCCCAGGCAGCAGATGGTGTGCACTTGGCGGCCCACGATCTCCTGGCCCAGGAAACGGATGGAGCCCTGGTCGGGATCGACCACGCCAGTGAGCATGTTGATCATGGTGCTCTTGCCCGCGCCGTTGGGCCCGATCAGTGCGTGGATGTGGCCACGCTGAAGGCCAAACGACACGTCCTGTGCGGGCTTCACGCCGCCGTAGGACTTGCTCACACCCTGTACCACCAGCAGCTCGCCGCTGCCGTCGGGGCCGATGCGCATAGGCGCGGCACTGCCACCGGTCACGAGCCCCGCCTTCTTCGACTTCTGGAACCATTGGGACAACAGGCCCATGATGCCGCCGGGCATCACGTACAGCGCGAACAGCAGCAGGAAGCCGTAGAGAAAATGCTGCGCCGAGGGCCAACGCGCGAGCAGTGCATCCACCAGCGTGAGGATCACCGTGCCCACGAGCGGGCCGTACATGGAGCCCGCGCCGCCGAACAGCACCAAGAGCAGGATGAAGATCGACAGGTGGAAGGTAATGAAATCGGAGTTGATGTACTGGTTCTGCTGCGCCACCAGGGCACCGGCGATGCCGCAGGTGACGGCCGCGACCACGAAGGCGATGACCTTGGCACGGTACACGCGCACGCCGACCGAGGACGAGGCGATCTCGTCGGCCTGCAGCGACAGCAGGGCACGGCCAAAGCGGCTGCAGATCAGGTTGCGCAGCAACAGGTGGGCCACGGCGCACAGCACGATGCCGAACCACGCCCATTGCACCGGGGTGAAGGGCTGGCCGTTCCAGGTCAGCGGCTTGATGCCGTAGATGCCCTGGGCCCCGCCGAACACGTCCGTCCACTCGCCGACGAGCTTTTCCACCACGATGCCGAAGGCCAGCGTGACCATGGCCAGATAGGGCCCCTTGACGCGCAGCGAGGGCAGTGCGATCAGCACGCCGCACAGCCCCGAGATGCCGGCAGCAAGCACCAGCGCCAGCCAGGGGCTCATTTCCGTGCGCGTGGTGAGCAGTGCTGCGGCATAGGCGCCGGCTGCGAACAGGCCGGCCTGGCCCAGGGATTTCTGACCGGCGTAGCCCACCAGCACGTTCATGCCGGCGGCGCACAGGTAGTACACGCACATCATGAACACGATGCGCAGGTAGTAGTCGTTGTTGAACAGCGCCGTGGCGCCGATCAGCGCCGCGGCCATCAGGGCGACAGCGACGAAGTGACGGCCCTGCTTCATACCTTCTCCACCATCTTCTTGCCGAACAGGCCCGTGGGACGGAACGCCAGCACCAGGATCACCAGGGCGAACACCGCCACCTCGCGCCACTGCGCCTGCCACAGGTTGACCATGGACTCGAACACGCCGAGCACGAAGCCGCCGATCACGCAGCCGCGCGGGTTGCTCAGCCCGCCGATCATGGCGCCCGAGAAACCCTTGAGCCCCACGGTGAGCCCCATGAACAGCGAGGCCTGGGCAATGGGCGCGAGCAGAAAGCCCGACAACCCGGCCAGCGCAGAGCTGATGACAAAGGCGCCGATCATCACCGCATTGGTGTTGATGCCCATCAGACTGGCCACGCTGCCATTGGCGGCCACGGCGCGCATGGCCTTGCCGACCATGGTGTGGTTCATCACGCGGTCGAACACCAGCATGATGGCCACGGTCACGCCCAGCGTGAGCAGCTCCTGCGGGCGCACGCCCACGCCCATGAAACGGATCACCGCATCCCCCACAGGCGCCGGCACCACCACAGGCTTGGGCCCCCAGATGGCCAGGCCGATGCTCTGCAGGATGACGCCGAACCCCAGTGTGCTCATCACCCAGGCCATGCCGGGCCGGCCGGCGAACGGCCGCACGCCGATGGCGTACAGCAGCCAGCCCAGCAGGCCCATGGCACCCAGGGCCGCCACCAGGGCCAGCATCTGCGCGCCGGCCCCCGGAATGGCATCGCCGAAGGTGGTGGAGCTCACCGGCTTGCCCAGCACCAGGAAGAGCGCGCTCATGCCGATGAAGGCGCCCGCCGAGACGAATTCCCCATGCGAGAAATTGAGGGTCTTGGTGGTCGTGAATGTGATGCTGAACCCCAGCGCTACGAGCGCGTAGGCACCGCCTACCGCCAGCCCGCTGATGATCGCCTGCAAGAGCGCTTCTGTCATGTTCTGTTCCCCCGGCCGGGCGCGGCGTGCGGACAGCCCGTGTCCACCGCGCCCGGTCGTTGTTGTCGTCGTCGTGCGTCGTTCCGATGAAGGCCGTGAGACCGGCTTACTGCTTGAAGTCGGCCGGCGCCAGCGAGCCGATCAGCGCATCGGTGTAGGGCAGCAGCTTGCCGTCCTTCCAGCGGATCCAGACCAAGTCCTTGGCGGTCAGCGCGTCGTGGTTGGTCTTGGTGAAGGGCTTGTCGTAGGCCTTGAGCACGCCCTGCACCGGGGTCTTGAGGTCTTCGAGCGCCAGGCGCACGGCCGAGCCTTCGGTGGTCTTGGCCTGCTTGACGGCCTCGGCGTACAGCAGCACCGAGTCGTAGCCGTGCAGCGCGAACGAGAACGAGCCGGGCGCCTTGAGCTTGGCGCCGATGCGGTCGAACAGCTTTTGCTGGGCAGGGGTGCGCGTCTCGCTCACGGTGCGCATGAACAGCGGCTTTTCGGCCAGCGCCTTGCCGGCCGCGTCGTAGAAGGTGATGTTGTCAGCGGCCCAGGAAGTCAGCGTGAGCGGGAAGTAGTTGATCTTCTCCATGCTGCGCACCAATTGGGCAATCGGCGTGCCCTGGGCCCAGACGACCACCGTGTCCACGCCTGCGGCCTTCATCTTGCTCAGCTGCGAAGTCATGTCGGTGTCGCCGACGCCGAAACGCTCGGTGGCAGCGGGCTTGATGCCCTGCACCTCGGCGATCTCCTGCATGTCCTTCAAGCCACCCTGGCCGTAGCCGGTGGTCTCGGCCATCAGGCCCACCACCTTGGAGGTGGCAGCGTTCTTCTTGACGTAGGCCATGAGGGCAGCGACCTGCTCGCGGTCCACCATGGAGACGCGGAACATGTAGTTGTCGGCGCCCGGGCTCATGGGCTTGGTGATGTCGGTGCCCGAGCCCACGTTGCCCAGCACGGGAATCTTCTTCTGGTTGGCGATGTGCTTCCAGGCCATGGCGTTGCCCGAATTGGTGGGGCCGAACACGGCGACCACCTTCTCGTTGTCGATCAGCTCGCTCATGTTCTGGATGGACTTGGGCGGTGCCGAGACATCATCGCGCGTCACCAGCGTGAGCTTGCGGCCCAGCACGCCGCCAGCGGCGTTGATGTCGGCGATGGCCGCTTCCATGCCGATCACGGCGGCCTGGCCGCTCTGGGCCGAGGGCGAGGCGGAAAGGTCGCCGTTGTAGCCGAGCTTGATCTCCTGGGCGGACACGCCGGTCGAGATCGCGGTGATGGCGGCTGCGGCCAGAAGGCCTGCGCAAAGGCGTTTGAGTTGCATGGTGTTGTCTCCATCTTTATGGTTGAAATCTGCCTCGCACCCTTTCCCGGGCCGGGCCAGGGGGAACTCGGTCAGACGGCGAGAAATCCGCCGTCCACGGGCAGCGTGATGCCTGTGACGTAGCGCGACATGTCGGACGCGAGGAAGATCACCGGGCCGACGAGGTCCTCGGTCTCCCCCACGCGGCCCATGGGGATGCGGGTCATGAACGATTCGAGCCGCTCGGGGTTGTCACGCGTGGCCGCCGTCATGGGCGTGGCAATGACGCCGGGCGCCAGCGCATTCACGCGCACGCCCTTGGGGGCTTGTTCGGCCGCGAGCGACTGCGTGAACATCTTGATCGCACCCTTGGAGGGCGAGTAGCCCAGGCTGCCGCCCTGGCCAGCATAGGCGGCGATGGAGGCGATGTTGATGATGGAGCCCCGGGTGGACTGGATGGCCGGCAGCCAGGCCAGGCTCACGTTGAAGGTGCCGTTCACGTTCACGTCGATGGTCTTCTTCCAGTTGGCGGCGGCGCGTTCGCTGCCGGTGCCCTCGCGGATGATGATGCCGGCGTTGTTCACCAGGATGCCGATGGCCCCTACGTCGCGGCCCACCTGCGCGGCCAGGGCCTGACAGCCCTCGGGATCGGTCACGTCCAGCTTGTAGGCGAAGGCGTCGCCGCCTTCGGCCTGCACCAGGCGGGCCGTTTCCTCCACGGCCGCCGTGTTCATGTCGGTCACCACCACGCGTGCGCCGGCCTGGGCCAGGCCCAGCGCGATCGCGCGGCCATTGCCCTGGCCAGCGCCCGTGACCAGCGCCAACCGGCCGTTCAGCAGGCGCGGGGCCACTGCTTCTGGATACACCATCTGTCTGCTCCTTCTTCTCTGTTGTCTTGGGTGGGCGCTCAGGCCGTGCGGGCCAGGGGCACGGCGGCGCGGTCCTGCAGCATCATGGGGTCGTGCACCGGCATCAGGGCCTGCGCCAGTTCCATCCCGGCCACATAGCCGAAGGTGAGCGCCGGGCCCAGGGTGATGCCGGCACCGGGGTAGTTGCCGCCCATGATGCTGGCCGCGTCATTGCCCACGGCGTACAGGCCCTTGATCGGCTGGCCTGCGGTGTTGAGCACGCGCGTACGGTCGTCGGTCTGCAGGCCGGCAAAGGTGCCGATGTCACCGATCACGAGCCTGATCGCGTAGTAAGGCCCGTTCTCCAACGGGGCCAGGCAGGGGTTGGGCGTGACCAACGCATCGCCCTGGTAGCGGTTGTAGGCTTTGCTGCCCTTGCCGAACGCCGGGTCTTCGCCACGGCGCGCGGTGTCGTTGAATGCACTGACGGTGGTCTCCAGCACCGACGGCTCCACGCCGATGCGTGCGGCCAGCTCGGCCACGGTTTTGCCGCTTTGCAGGTAGCCGCTGCGCAGGTGGCGCCCGATGGGCAGCGGGGCGGGGGCCACACAGCCCAGCCCGTAGGCGCGCAGCGCCTTGTGGTCGCACAGCAGCCAGGCGGAGACTTCCTGCTCGCCCTGGCAGGCAGCGACCATGGCCTGCACAAAGTCGTGGTACGAATTGCCCTCGTTGGCAAAGCGCACGCCCTTGGGCGTCACGGCGATCACGCCGGGCTTGGCGCGGTCGATGAAGTGCGGCATCACGCCCTTGCTGCCATCGGAGCGTGTGGTGACCGATGCGGGCACCCAGGCCGCCGCATGGGGGATGGTGCCGTCCACATAGCCGCCCACGGCCTCGGCGAGCTTGAGGCCGTCGCCGGTGTTGGATGCGGGCGAAGGCGAGTAGTGCTCCTTGCCGGTGGGCGCGTGGGGAAAGAGCTGCTTGCGCCGCTCCACGTCGTGCGGGAACCCGCCACAGGCCAGCACCACGCCGCGCGTGGCAGTCACCTTCACGGTCTTGCCTTCGTGCTGCACCAACGCGCCGCTGACGCCGTCGTATTCCACCACCAGTTTCGTGACCGGGGAGGACAGCCATACCGGGATGTCCAGATCCATCGCGGCCTTGGCCAGACGGCCGGCCAGGGCGTTGCCGTTGGTCAGCGTCATGCCGCGGCCGTTGCCGATGACGTCCATGGCGTGCTTGCTCAGGCGCCGCGTCACGTAGGCGAACGAGGTGGGCGACTTGAAGGCGCGCATGAAATGTTTGATCTCGGGGCCCGAGCCCAGCATCATGCCGAACACCGTGAGTTCGGGCAGGGGCGGCGCCAGGTGCTTGATGCGCGGGCCGAGTTCTCGCCCATCGAACGGGCGCGTGACCATGGACCGCCCACCGGGCTGACCGCCCGTGGCCTCGGCGTGGTAGTCGGGGAACACGGCGGGCATATCGAATTGCACACAGGTGTTCTGCGTGAAGAAGTCGATGGCCTTGGGGCCGTACTCCAGGAAGGCGTCGACGCGCGCCGCGTCGAAGTGGGTGGTGGCCTCGTGCTGCAGGTAGGCGCGGGCGGCGCCGTCCGGTTCATGGATGCCCTGCTCCTTGGCCAGGCTTGTGCCCGGGATCCACAGCCAGCCACCCGAACGCGCAGTGGTGCCCCCGAAACGCGCTTCTTTTTCCACCACCAGCACCTTCAGGCCCTGCGATGCCGCCGTGATGGCCGTTGCCATGCCCGAGGCGCCCGTGCCCACCACCAATACATCCACCGAGATGCTGTCCTGCGTCATGCCTTGACTCCAACGTTAGAAGTGTTTTGGCGGATTCTATCGAGCATATGACTATTGTCAATTGATCCGTTAATATCAAATCATGCGATTCAATCGGATGAATCTGCCTATATCATGGAAAACCCTTATGGATACACTGGCCACCCCCCGTCTGGAACTCCCCATCATGGAAAAAAGTCGCCGTGGCATCCAATCGATCGAGATCGGGAGTGCCCTGCTGTTGCAACTCGCCCTGCATGTGCGCCCGCTGGCGCTCAAGGACCTGGCCAAGGCCAGCGGCATGACCGCTGGCAAGGCGCATCCGTACATGGTGAGTTTTCTGAAGGTGGGCTTCGTCACCCAGACCGAGGCCGGGCACTACGAACTGGGGCCGCTGGCGCTGCAGCTGGGCCTGACGCGCCTACAGCGCATGGACCCGGTCAAGGAGGCCTCGCAACTCATCGAGGCGCTGGCCAATGACTCGGGCCAAAGCATTGCGGTGGCCGTCTGGGGCAACCTGGGGCCCACCATCGTGCGGCTGGAGGAGCCCATCGAGCCTCTGCACGTGAACCTGCGCACGGGCACCGTGATGTCGCTGACCAATACGGCCACGGGCCGGCTGTTCGCGGCCTACATGCCGCCCAAGGTGGTGGAACGCATCCTGAACGATGAACTGCAGCGCCTGGGCACGCGCAAGGACGCCAAGGGCGAACCCGCCCACGCGGAACTCGATGCCGCCCTGGCCGAGACGCGCAGGCACGGCCTGTCGCGCTCGCTGGGGCAGCCGATTCCCGGCATCGACGCGCTGTGCGCACCGGTGTTCGACTCGGCCGGCCACCTGGTGCTGGGCATCCTGGCCATGGGCCCTTCGGCCAGTTTCGACAGCAGTTGGGATGGCTCGGTGGCCACGCCGCTGCGCCAGTGCGCGCTGCAGGTCTCACAGCGCATCGGGCGCACTGCGCCGCCCGTCCCGGGCTGAAAGGCTGAAAGTCTTCGTCCATGCCCGCCTTGCACGCCAAAAAAATCCCAGCCGCTGACGCCCCATGCTCAGAGCCCGGCCCTGGCTCGGGAAGACCTGGGAGCAACTGACCCCCTGGGGAGAATTCCCTGCCGCCCGAGAAGAAGGGCGCGCAGGGCGCCACGGGCGCACGTGGAGCGGCATCAGCCCCTGCGCCCCAGCTGCGCAAGTGCATCCAGGGTGGCCGCACGGTCTACACCGACGAAGCCTGTCCGCCGGACAGCCAGGAGCAGAAGGTGGACCGCGGCGCGGTCACCTCGCTGCCACGCGCGCCGTGAGCGCGGGGCCTGCACGCGCCGTGCCGGCCCCATGTCGTATTTTTCCTATCGCCAGAAGGCTTGCAAGCCTAGTCTCAGGGGTCCTTGATCCATCCAACGCCCGCCACTGTGCGGGCCCCCCTGACATATGCAGCCAAAACACCTGCGCGTTTTTCTTTTCGGCCTGGCCATCGCCGGCATGGCAGTCCCCTGGTACTTCAACCTGGTGTATTTCCAGGGCGGGGGCAGCGTCGCGCCCGGGGTGTACTGGCGCGATGCCGCCGCCAACGCGCTGACCACCGGCATCACCGTGGACGTGTACCTCGCGGCCGTGGCGTTCTCGGCCTGGGTGGCCAGCGATCGGCGCCTGGGGGCCTGGCGCTGGGCCTATGTGCTGGCCTGCTTCGGCATCGGCCTGGCGTTCGCGCTGCCCCTGTACCTGGCTCAGCGCCTGCGCGGCGAATCCACAGCCTGACGCACCTGCGCGCCGACCTGCAAGGGCCAGTGGGCGCTGGGCGAGCGCCGGGCCGCCTCCTTCACCAGTCCCTGGAGGGGCTGGCCTGCCAGCCTGCGCATGTCGCGCGCCATGTGCGACTGGTCGTAGTACCCCTGGTCGGCCGCGAGGTGCGCGCCGGGCTCCGTCGGCGCCTCCATCGCGTGCTGCAGCGTGGCGCTGAACCGGGCGATGACCTGGAACTGCTTGGGCGTCATGCCCCACTCTGCAACAAAGCGCCGCTCGAACTGGCGCAGCCCCCAGCCGACGCGGGGCGCAGTGCCCTGAGCGTTCGCGCATGCGTGGTCCAGCAAGGCCCTGGCATGCGCGAGGCGCTCTTCGCACTGCGCTTGCGCGGCGCGCTCCTGGCGCATGAACTGCCACAGCGCACCGATGCGGGCATCGTCATCGGGCGCTGCGCGGATGGCCTGCTCGGCCAAGGCCCAGGACGTGCCGGCCATGGCCGCCATCGGTCGCGCCCCGTTCACGATGCCCCGCCCGGGGGCCAGGAGCGACGCAACCGCCTCGGGCCGCAGCATGAGCCCCACGGCGCGCACCCGGCCCCGGTGCGCATAGGCCGTGGCCACCGTGCTGGCGCTGATCCACGCCGCCGCAGGCAGCGCCATGCCGCCACGCAGCACCTCGCCTTCGAGTCGGACGACCAGCATGCTGCCCACCATGGCAGGGAACTGCGAGCCGTGCAGTTCAGCCGGGCTGTCCACGGCCACGGCGCCTTCCAGCCAGGGCTGCAGGTCGCGGGGAGGAGGGACAAAGCGCTGCATGCCCCGATTCTGCACAATCGAGAACAACTTCGGGGGCAGCCGCTTCACCGTTTGTGCACGAACTGCCCAGTGTGGCGCTGTGCGACCTCGGCCAGGCACGCGCCCGCCACGGGGCGTGTGAAGTGGGGTGCCCAGCAACGACGCCAGCCAACTCTCAATGGACTGGCGCGAAAGGCTGGCGGGCGGCCTCCACCTGCGCGTTCACGCGCTCGGCCAGGGCCATGTCGCCCGGGGTCTCGGGCGTGAACTTGTCCACCGCGCGAGGCCGGCTGTCCTCGTCCAGCGCGGCATAGACCGCCACGCAGTGGGTGACTTCGCGCAACTCCTTCTCCTGGATGCCGCCGCTGCGCACCTCGATCAGCATGTTCATGCTGGTCTCGCCCGTGTGGGCCAGGCGGGCCTGCACCTCGACCAGGTCGCCGGGGTGGATGGGCCGCTCGAAGCTGGCATTTCCCATCAAGGCGGTCACACAGTTGCCCCCGGCCCAGGCGCAGGCGCAGGCAAAGCCGGCCTCGTCCATCCAGCGCAGCACCGTGCCGCCATGGATGCGGCCTGACGCGGAAGGTGCGCTGTGCGACGCCAGGAAACGCAGGGTGATGGAATGCATGCAATGGTCTCCTCAACAGGTACCGCTGGTATAGCCCATTTCCCGGCTGGCGCCCTGCAGGAAGGCACCGCCGGCCACCGAACGGGCCCGTTGGAGCGACCTGCGGTGCTGCGGGGCGCAGCTGGCATGTCGTTTGCTGAAGGTCAGGCGTTCCCTCCCAGCCCCGACCCGGCGCCACGCCGGGGCCGCAACCCCGCGCATGCAACGGCTGCCGCTTTTCGCCATGGCCTCCCTGAACCGTCTGAACTTGCCCCAGAAGTTCCTGATCCTCGGGCTGATCGCGCTGGCGATGACGGCCCTGCCCACCTTCATGCACGTGCGCGATGCCCTGCAGGGCATGGCCGCAGCGCGCCAGGAGGCGCGCGGTGCGCCACCGCTGCTGGCCCTCAACAAGGTGGTGCAGGGCATGCAGGTGCACCGGGGCCTTTCGGCCAGCATGCTCGGCGGCAACGAGGCCCTGGCAGCGCGCCGGCCTGCAGCGCGCGAGGCCGTGGAGAAAGCCCTGGCCGATGTGGCCACCCGCTTCGCCGAGGCGGGCGTGCCGGCGGCCGACGAAGCCACCTTGAAACAATTGCGCCAGACCTGGCAGACCCTGGAGCAGGCGGTCGCGGCGCGCGGCCTGCAGCCGGCCCAGAGCACGGCCCAGCACACCCAGCTGATCGCCGGGGTGATGCGCCTGAGCGAGACCTTGCTTCACCACTACGGCCTGGCGCTCGACCCCGGGCAGGACACGAACGCCCTCGTCCAGGCCTCGTTGGTGCATGTGCCCATGCTCGGTGAAAAACTCGGCGTGATGCGCGCCCAGGGTTCCGCCGCGCTGAGCGGCAAGGCCCTGGCGCCCGAGGGCAAGGGCGGGCTGGTGGCACTGCAGCAGCGCGTGCTGGAGCTGCAGGGCGATACGCTGCGCAGCCTGGAGCGCGCCATGCTCCACAACCCGGCCTTCCGCCAGGCACTCGGCGGCCCCGCGCAGGCGGTGCACACCCAGGTCCAGCAGGCATTGCAGCGCGCCGACAGGGAGGTGATCGGCGCGGCCGAGCTCTCGGCCCCGGCTTCGGACTACTTCGACGAGTTCACCCGCACCATCGACGCGCTGTACGCGCTCAATGCCCAGGCCATGGAGCTTCTCAACGGCGCCCTGCAGGGGCGGGTCTCGGGCCTGCAGCGCCAGTTGCTGTGGCAGCTCGGCCTGCTGGCCGTGGCCCTGGCGGTGGCGGTGGCATTGGCGCGCACCTTCATGCGCTCGGTCACCGTGCCGCTGGCGCAGGCGGTACAACTGTCCAACGCCGTGGCCCAGGGCGACCTGCGCGGTAGCGCCTTGGCCCACGGCACGGACGAGGTCGGCCAGCTCATGGCCGCCCTGGTGCAGATGCGCCGCCAGTTGACCGATGTGGTGAGCCAGGTGCGCGGCGGCTCCGAAGGCGTGGCCACAGCCAGCGCCCAGATCGCACAGGGCAACAACGATCTCTCGGCGCGCACCGAGAGCCAGGCCAGCGCCCTGGAGGAAACCGCTGCCTCGATGGAAGAGCTCAGCTCGACGGTGCGCCAGAATGCGGACAGCGCGCGCCAAGCCAGTGCACTGGCTGGCAATGCGCGCACCATTGCAGTGCAGAGCGGCGAGGTGGTCACCGAGGTGGTGCAGACCATGCAGGGCATCAGCGCCTCATCGCAGAAGATCGCCGACATCATCGGCGTGATCGACTCGATTGCCTTCCAGACCAACATCCTGGCGCTCAACGCCGCCGTCGAAGCCGCCCGCGCGGGTGAGCAGGGCCGGGGCTTTGCCGTGGTGGCCAGCGAGGTGCGCAGCCTGGCCGGGCGCAGCGCGGACGCGGCCAAGGAGATCAAGCAGTTGATCAACGCCTCGGTGGAGCGCGTGGAGCAGGGCAACCAGTTGGTGGTGCGCGCCGGCAGCACCATGCACGAGGTGGTGGCCGCCATCGGGCGGGTGAACGACATCATGGGCGAGATCAGCGCCGCCAGCCACGAACAGTCGCTGGGCGTGGCCCAGGTGGGCGAGGCCGTGACGCAGATGGACCAGGCCACGCAGCAGAACGCGGCCCTGGTCGAGGAGATGGCGGCAGCAGCCAGCAGCCTGCAAGGCCAGGCCGAAGAACTGGTGCAGGTGGTGTCGGTATTCCGCACAGGCGATGCGGCACCGGCGTCCGCACCACGATTGCGCTGATCTACGCAGCGCGCGGCAGCACCAGCCGCGCGCGCAGGCCGGCGCCCGGTGCGCTGTGCAGCTCCAGTGCGCCTGCATGCGCGCGCGCCACACGCTCGGCAATGGCCAGGCCCAGCCCGGCCCCTGGGGTGCCTGTGCGGGCATTCCCGCCGCCGCGCACGAAAGGCTGGCGCATGCGCTCCCGCTCGGCGGGAGGGATGCCCGGGCCATGGTCCGCCACCTCGATCCACGCGCCAGCCGCAGTGGCGCCCGTGCGCAGCACCACGGGCGCAGCGCCATGGCGCCAGGCGTTCTCGACCAGATTGTCCACCGCCCGCCGCAGCGCCTGCGCATGCACGAGAACGGCGGGCGTTGGGCCCGCTTCCAGTTGCAGCGCGCGGCCATGGTCGGCCTGCGCCTCGGCCACGGCCCGGGCCAGTTCATCGAGCGAGGCCACTACCGCAGCCTCGGCGTCGCCCAGGCGCGCAAAGTCGAGGAACTGGCCGACGATGGCATCCATCTCCTCGATGGATCGCGCCATGCTGGCGGCCAGCGGTGCGTCCACATGCGCCTGCGCGATCTCCACCCCCAGGCGCAGCTTGGTCAGCGGGGTGCGCAGGTCGTGCGACACGCCGGCCAGCATCAGCGCGCGCTCGCGGTCGGCTTCGGCCAGGCTGTGCGCCATCTGGTTGAAGCTGCGCGCCACGGTGGCGATCTCCTGGGGCCCATCCTCGGGCAGGGGGGCGGGCGCCTGGCCCTGTGCCAGGTGCTGCGCGGCAGCGACCACGCGGGCCAGCGGCCGGTTCAGGTGGCGCTGCAGCCACCAGGCGCCGAGCAGGGCGAGCAGCACGCCAGCCACAGTGGCCATGAGCCACGCGCCCGTGAACTCGCGCGTGGGAAACACGCTGGGCAGATTCAGCCAGTAGTCGGTGCCACCATGCGCCACACGCAGCGCCAGGGTTCCCGCGCCATCGCGGCGCCAGCGCGGCCCACCGGCAGCGGCCGCCTCGGCCTGGTCCAAGCGCCGGGCGACCGCCTGCACGAAGCGCTGTTCCAGCGGCGACAGCAGGGCGCGCCGGCGCGGGGGCGGCGGGTCGTCGGATTCCAGCGCAGCCAGGGCCGTCTGGCGGTTGAAGGCCTCGACGAAGGCCGCGCGTTGCGCTGGCGGCAGAACGTCCATCCCGGCGCGCAGGGCGGCCACGTTGCGCGCCACGCCGTCGGCCACCTGGGCCACGCGCGGCTGCAAAATCATCTGGCGCACCAGGACCACGGCGCACAGCTGGCTTGCCACCACCAGCGCCGTGATGAGCAGCAGGTTGCGACCCAACAGGCTGCGCGGCCACCAGCCGCTGCCCGGGGCGTGCGCGCTCATGCGGCACCTCCTGCAGGCGCCGCGCCGTCCGGCATGAAGACGTAGCCCACGCCCCAGACGGTGCGGATGTGGCGCGGCTGCGCCGGGTCGGCCTCGATGAGCTTGCGCAGGCGCATCACCTGCACGTCGATGCTGCGGTCCGTGGCCTCGTGGTCGGGCCCGTAGGCCAGGGCCATCAGCCGGTCGCGCCCGAGCGGGCGGCGCGGCTGCCGGGCCAGGGCCTGCAGCAGGGCGAACTCGCCGCTGGTCAGGGGCAGATCCTGCCCATCGCGGGTCAACCGGCGCTCATCCACCCACAGCGTGAAATCGCCAAAGCGGATGCTGCCGCCGGCCTGCAGCGGGCCGGCGTGGGCGCCCAGCATGCGCTGGCGCCGCACCATGGCCTGCACGCGCGCCAGCAGCTCGCGCGGGTTGAAGGGCTTGGGCAGGTAGTCGTCGGCACCCATCTCCAGGCCGATGATGCGGTCCACCGGGTCGCCGCGCGCGGTGAGCATGAGGATGGGGATGGTCTCGCCCTGGGCACGCAGGCGCCTGCAGATGGACAGGCCGTCCTCGCCCGGCATCATCACGTCGAGCACCAGCACATCGAAGCGCTCGCGCGCCAGCAGCGCATCGAGCGGACCGGCCCCGTCGACCGTGCGCACGGCATAGCCCTGGTCGCCCAGGTAGCGCTGCAGCAGGGCGCGCAGGTCGGGCTCGTCATCGGCCACCAGGATACGGGCCAGGGCGTCGGTCATAAGGAAGGGCGTGCAACTCAGGATGCGGCAATGGTAGGGCGCAAGGCCCTGCCGCAGGCCACTTCGTCATGCTTTGTCATACATCGGCCCGCCCACGCCACAAATGGCTCACACCTGGGCGCCACAGTCAGGGCATCCGCAACCCATCGCCCCAGGAGCCGACCCATGACCTCTTGCCCTCACTCCACCCGCACGCTGACCACGGCCTGCCTGCTCGCCACCGGCCTGGTGGCCGGCGCCTGTGCCCAGGCGGCACCGTCCGCCCAGCGTGCCCAGCAGATGCACCAGCGCTTCGTGGCCGCCGACAAGGACGGCAACGGCCAGCTCACCCGCGCCGAGGCCCAGGCCGGCATGCCGCGCGTGTACGGCGCCTTCGACCAGATCGACACCCAGCGCAAGGGCTTTGTGACCGAGGCCGAAATCATGGCCGCCATCGCCGCGCGCCTGCCCAGCCGCAAGGGCACGCTGCAGTAGCCCCCAGCCCCGCCCATTTTCACTGCCATTGCAGGAGAACACCCGCATGACCACCCCCCTCGCTCCCCGCCTTCGCACCTGGGCCCGCCGGACCCTGTGGGCCCTATCTGGCCTGGGCCTGGCCTTGGCCGCGCTCACCGCCGTGGCGCCGGCCCACGCGCAGCCCAACGACCCCGCCGGCTTTTTCGACGAGGCGGGTGGCGGCGCCCTCACCACCCTGCCGGCCGGCGTGCAACGCATCGCCGACATACCTTACGGCCCCGACCCGCTGCAGCGCATGGACATCTACCTGCCCAGCACCCCGCGCAGCAGCGTGGAAGGCCCGGCCCCGGTCCTCTTCATGGTGCATGGCGGTGGCTGGCGCAGGGGCGACAAGGCCATGTCCGGCGTGGTGCAGGAAAAGGCGGCGCGCTGGGTGCCGCGCGGCTTCGTCTTGATCTCGGTCAACTACCGGCTGCACCCGGCGGTCAACGTGCTGCAGGAGGCCATCGACGTTGCCGTGGCGCTCGACACGGCGCAGAAGCAGGCCGCGCAGTGGGGCGCCGATCCTGCGAAGTTCATCCTCATGGGCCATTCGGCGGGCGCCCACCTGGTGTCGTTCGTGAACGCCCATGCGGCGCTTCTGGGCCGGTTGGGGATCGCACCCTGGCTGGGCACGGTGTCGCTCGACAGTGCGCTGCTCAACGCACCGGTCGTGATGTCGCTGCCCCACTACCCGTTCTACGACGAGGTGCTGGGCAGCGACCCGGCCTTCTGGTTTGCGATCTCGCCCTACCATGCCGTGACCGGGGTTCAACCGCCGTACCAGTTCGTGTGCTCCACCAGCCGGCCCGACCGCCCCTGCCTGCAGGCGCAGGGCATGGCAGCCCATGTGCAGGCCCTGGGCGGCCGCGCCGAGGTGCTGCCGCAGGACCTCACGCACGGCGAAATCAATGCCAACCTGGGCCTGGAGAGCGACTACACGCGGGCCGTGGAGGCATTCATGGGATCACTCGATCCCGTGGTTGCACAACGCCTGCGTTAGGCCAGATAGCGCGCGAGGTACTTGCCCGTGTGGCTGGCCGGGTTGGCCGCCAGGTCCTCGGGCGTGCCCACGCCCACCACGGTGCCGCCGCCGGCACCGCCCTCGGGCCCCATGTCGATGAGCCAGTCGGCGGTCTTGATGACGTCCAGGTTGTGCTCGATGATGACAATGGTGTTGCCCGCGTCGCGCAGCTGGTGCAGCACCTTGAGCAAGAGGTCGATGTCGGCGAAGTGCAGGCCGGTGGTGGGCTCGTCCAGGATGTAGAGCGTGCGGCCGGTGTCGCGCTTGGACAGTTCCTGCGCCAGCTTCACGCGCTGCGCCTCGCCGCCCGAGAGCGTGGTCGCCGCCTGGCCCAGGCGGATGTAGGACAGGCCCACGTCGAGCAGGGTCTGCAGCTTGCGCGCCAGGGCCGGTACGTCCTTGAAGAAGGCGAAGGCATCCTCCACCGTGAGCTCCAGGATCTGTGCGATGTTGCGGCCCTTCCAGAGCACCTCCAGCGTCTCGCGGTTGTAGCGCTGGCCGTGGCAGACATCGCAGGGCACGTAGACGTCGGGCAGAAAGTGCATCTCCACCTTGACCACGCCATCGCCCTGGCAGGCCTCGCAGCGGCCGCCGGCCACGTTGAAGGAGAAGCGCCCCGGGCCGTAACCCCGTTCCTTGGCGGTGTTGACTTCCGCCATGAGCTCGCGGATGGGCGTGAACAGGCCCGTGTAGGTAGCCGGGTTGCTGCGCGGCGTGCGGCCGATGGGCGACTGGTCGACGTTGATGACCTTGTCGAAGTACTCGATGCCCACGATCTCATCGTGCGCGGCCGGCTCTTCGTGGGCGCGGTAGATCTGGCGCGCCACGGCCGCGTACAGCGTGTCGTTGACCAGGGTGCTCTTGCCCGAGCCCGAAACGCCGGTCACGCAGGTCAGCAGGCCCACGGGGAAGTCCACCGTCACGTTTTGAAGGTTGTTGCCCGTGGCGCCCGCCACGCGCAGGGCCTGCACGGCGCCCTGGCGCGCATGGTGGGCGGCCATGCGCTCGGCGCGGCGCTTGCTGGCCTCGGTTTCGGGAAAGCGCGACTTGCCCTTGGCCGGCGCAAGGGCCTGCGCGGCGGCCTCGACCACCGGCAACCAGGGTGTGCGGCGCTTGGGCACGGCGATGGCCAGCGTGCCCGACAGGTACTTGCCGGTGAGCGATTCGGGGTGGCTGCGCACCGTGTCGTAGCTGCCCTGGGCCATCACGCGGCCGCCATGCACACCGGCGCCCGGGCCCATGTCGATCACATGGTCGGCGGCGCGCATCATGTCCTCGTCGTGCTCGACCACGATCACGCTGTTGCCGATGTCGCGCAGGTGCTGCAGGGTGGCGATGAGGCGGTCGTTGTCGCGCTGGTGCAGGCCGATGCTGGGCTCGTCGAGCACGTACATCACGCCCGTGAGGCCCGAGCCGATCTGGCTGGCCAGGCGGATGCGCTGCGCCTCGCCGCCCGACAGCGTCTCGGCGCTGCGGTCCAGGCTCAGGTAGTTCAGGCCCACGTCGTTGAGGAACTGCAGCCGCGTGGTGATCTCGCGCACCACCTTGTCGGCGATCTCGGCCTTGGACCCCGTGAGCGACAGGGAGCGGAACCAGCCATGCGCGTCATTGAGCGTGGCATGGCTCACCTCGAAGATGGCGCGCGCCTGCTCGCCCTCGCCCACCTTCACATGGCGGGCTTCGCGGCGCAGGCGCGTGCCATGGCATTCGGGGCAGGGCTGGGTGCTGCGGTAGCGCGCCAGGTCCTCGCGCACCACCACCGAATCGGTCTCGCGGTAGCGGCGCGCCATGTTGGGCAGAATGCCTTCGAAGCTGTGCTTGCGGCTCAGCACCTTGCCCTTGGAGGGGCCGCTGTCCATGATGTAGCTGAAGGCGATCTCTTCCTCGCCCGAGCCGTGCAGCACCGCGTTCTGCACCTTGGCGGGCAGCGACTCGAAGGGTGACTCGACATCGAAGCCGTAGTGCCGGCCCAGGCTTTCGAGCATGGCGAAGTAGTAGCCGTTGCGCCGGTCCCAGCCCTTGATGGCGCCGCTGGCCAGGCTCAGCGTGGGGAAGGCCACCACGCGCAGGGGGTCGAACACCTCGCGCTGGCCGATGCCGTCGCAGGCCGGGCAGGCGCCCATGGGCGAGTTGAAGGAGAACAGGCGCGGCTCCAGCTCGGCCAGCGAGTAGCTGCACACCGGGCACGAGAACTTGGAGCTGAACAGGTGCTCCTGGCCCGAATCCATCTCGAGCGCGAGCACGCGGCCATTGCCCTCGTTGCCGCCCACGCGCAGCACGGCCTCGATGCTCTCGGCCAGCCGCTGCTGCATCTCGGGGCGCACCTTGAGGCGGTCGATCACCACGTCGATGCTGTGCTTCTCGGTCTTCTTGAGGGCTGGCAGGCTCTCGTATTCGTAGATCGTGCCGTCCACGCGGAAGCGGATGTAGCCCAGCGCCTGCATCTGCGCGAAGACCTCGGTGAACTCGCCCTTCTTCTCGCGTGCCACGGGGGCCAGCAGCATCAGGCGCGTGTCCTCGGGCAGGGCCAGCACGGCGTCCACCATCTGGCTCACGGTCTGGGCCGCCAGCGGCAGGCCGTGGTCAGGGCAGAAGGGCGTGCCGGCGCGTGCGTAGAGCAGGCGCAGGTAGTCGTGGATCTCGGTCACCGTGCCCACGGTGGAGCGCGGGTTGTGGCTGGTGGCCTTCTGCTCGATGCTGATGGCGGGCGACAGGCCCTCGATCAGGTCGACGTCGGGCTTGTCCAGCCGCCCGAGGAACTGGCGCGCATAGGCCGACAGGCTTTCCACATAGCGGCGCTGGCCTTCGGCATACAGCGTATCGAAGGCCAGGCTCGATTTGCCCGAGCCCGACAGCCCGGTGATCACCACCAGCTGGTTGCGCGGGATGTCGAGGTCGATGTTCTTGAGGTTGTGCGTGCGCGCCCCGCGGATGCTGATGCGCTGCTCCCGCAGCACGCGGGCCAGGTAGGCGCCGTCGGAAGATCGGTCGTCGGCGGCGGCAACAGGGTCGTTTTTCACGGGGGCGGGCTCAATGCAGGACAACCCACCATGATAGGCCACCGCGATCCCCCGCGCAGCCGCCATGCTGCTGCCAAAGCGCAGGCCGTTGCCGATGCAACCGGAAACGGCGGCGGCAGCCGGCCTGTCGCCACGGAGATGCAGATCCGGAAGAAATGGCAATCGTTCTCATTGGGGTATTTGGCGCCAGTGCCGACCCCATGCCAGCGCCAGCCGACGGCCGTTTGTTCTTGATCAAAGTCAATGGGCGAAGGGATGGGCGAGAATCGGGGTTTGCGCCAGCCCTCCACCGAGCCCCCTTCCTTGTTCATGCCTTCCCCGGCCCCGAGTGCCGCCCCCTCTTCCTCAGCCCCCCTGCCGCCAGCAGCTGCGCATGCCATGACGCCGCTGGAGCGCCGCGCAAGCGTCAGCCTGGCGCTGATCTTCGCGCTGCGCATGCTGGGCCTGTTCCTGGTGCTGCCGGTGTTCGCGCTGGAGGCGCGCAAGTACCCCGGGGGGGATGACCCGGCCCTGGTGGGGCTGGCCATGGGCATCTACGGGCTCACGCAGGCGCTGCTGCAACTGCCGCTGGGCATGGCATCGGACCGTTTCGGGCGCAAGCGCGTGATCGTGCTGGGCCTGCTGGTGTTCGCCGGCGGCAGCCTGCTGGCGGCGCTGGCAGACTCGCTCACCGGGCTGCTGCTGGGCCGGGCGCTGCAGGGTGCGGGCGCCGTGTCGGCCGCCGTCACGGCCCTGCTGGCCGACCAGACCCGCGATGCGGTGCGCACCAAGGCCATGGCCCTGGTGGGCGGCAGCATCGGCCTGATGTTCGCCGTGGCCCTGGTGGCCGCACCGCTGCTCACGGCCCACATCGGCCTGTCGGGCCTGTTCGGCCTGACCTGCGCGCTGGCGCTGGCCGGCGTGGCGGTGGTGCTGTGGCTGGTTCCCCCCGAGCCCACGGAGCACAAAAATGCCCCCCGGGGCCGCCTGGCCGATGTCTGGGCCCACCCCGACCTGCTGCGCCTGAACCTGGGCGTTTTCGTGCTGCACACGGTGCAACTGTCCATGTGGGTGGCCGTGCCCGCCATGCTGGTGCAGGCCGGCCTGCCCAAGGACCACCACTGGCAGGCCTACCTGCCGGCCGTGGTGCTGTCCTTCGTGGCCATGGGCGGGCTGTTCGCGCTGGAGCGCGCCGGGCACCTGCGCGCGGCGCTGCTGGGCTCCATCGCCCTGGTGCTGGTGGTGCAGCTGGGCCTTGGCGGCCTGGCGGCCAGCGGCGCCACGCCCACGCTGTGGGTGCTGGGGCCGCTGCTGTTCGTGTTCTTCTGCGGCTTCAACGCGCTGGAGGCCAGCCAGCCCAGCCTGGTCTCGCGCATGGCGCCTGCGGCCTTGCGCGGCGCGGCCCTGGGCAGCTACAACACCCTGCAATCGCTGGGGCTGTTTGCCGGCGGCGCGCTGGGCGGAGCCCTGGTCAAATGGGCCGGGGCCCCCGGCCTGTTCGCCACCACCGCCGTGCTCACGGCCCTGTGGCTGGTGCTGACGTGGCCGCTGCGCCCCACGGGGCGCGGGCAGGGGCACTGAGCGTTCCTGTAACAGATTTCCGCCCGCCCCGGCCACCCCGGCTTGCGGCACAATGGCGCGTTCGGCGCGCAGTCTCTCCACGGACCGGAGAGCACACCAACGCCCCCCAAACATCAAGTAGGTAGAGCAGCACCATGGCATCCGTGAACAAAGTCATCATCGTCGGCAACCTCGGCCGCGACCCTGAAATGCGCACCTTCCCCAGTGGCGACCAGGTGGCGAACGTGACGATTGCCACCACCGACAAGTGGAAAGACAAGCAAAGCGGTGAAATGAAGGAGGCCACCGAGTGGCACCGCGTGGTCTTCAACGGCCGCTTGGCCGAGATCGCCGGCCAGTACCTGCGCAAGGGCTCGCAGGTCTACGTGGAAGGCAGCCTGCGCACGCGCAAGTGGACCGACCAGGCGGGTGTGGAGAAGTACAGCACCGAAATCCGCGCCGACCAGATGCAGATGCTGGGCAGCCGCCAGGGCATGG
This sequence comes from Acidovorax sp., assembly GCF_034519795.1. Lineage (GTDB taxonomy): Bacteria > Pseudomonadota > Gammaproteobacteria > Burkholderiales > Burkholderiaceae_C > Acidovorax. The sequence goes on along the minus strand of NZ_JAXHOB010000001.1, from coordinate 149,650 downwards.
GCGGCGGCGGCCAGGGTGGTGGTGGCCAGCAGGGCGGCGGCTATGACGATGGCGGCGGCTACGGCGGCGACCAGGGCGGTGGCGGCTACGACGCGCCACCGCAGCAGCAACGCCGCGCCGCGCCTCCCGCGCAGCAGCGCCCGCCAGCGCCTGCCGCACGTCCGGCACCTGCGCCGGCCCCGCGCGCGGCCTCGGGCTTTGACGACATGGACGACGACATCCCATTCTGAGCACCGAATGGGCGTGTTGCGCATGATTGCCGGGCTGGTGCAGCCCCTGCGCGCCGCACCCCTGCATTCGCTCAACCCATCCAGGCCCGCCCGTGTCGCGGGCCTTTTTTGCGCCCGCACAGGCCTCCATGGAAAGCCCTGATTCTGGCGACCGCCCCGACGAGGCCCTGCGCCGCTGGCGCCTGATCCTGGGCCGCTATGCCGCGCAGCCGCTGTCGCATGCGCGGTTCGATGCGGGCGACTGGAAGCTCGACCAGGCCCTCGAATACCTCTACGGCCGCGAGTACGACGGCCGGGGCCTGGCTCGCCCTGCGGGCGGCGGAGCCGGCTCGCTCGACCCGAGCCAGTTGCGCGCCATCGACTGGCTCAACCGCTCGCGCACGCTGTTCCCGCAGGAGGTGTTCGAGCGCATGCAGACCCAGGCCATCGACCGCTACCAGCTCACCGACCTGCTCAAGGACCCAGCGGTGCTGCGCTCCATGGACCCCACGCCGGGCCTGGCCAAGGCGCTGCTGGGCATGCGCGGGCGCCTGTCGGGCGGCATGCGCGATGCCGTGCGCGAGGTGATCCAGAAGACGGTGGACGAGATCACCCGGCGCCTGAAGAACGACTTCGTCAACGCCCTGGTGGGACGGCGCAACCGCCAGCGGCGCTCGCTGCTCAAGAACGCGCAGAACTTCGATGCCCGCGCCACCATCGCGGCCAACCTCAAGAACTACAGCGCCGAGCGGCGCCAGTTGGTCATCCAGCGCCCGCTGTTCAATGCGCGCGTCAAGCGCAATCTGCCCTGGGACGTGGTGCTGTGCGTGGACCAGAGCGGATCGATGATGGACTCGGTGATCTACAGCGCCGTGATCGCCGGCATCATGAGCTCGCTGCCCGCCGTGCGCGTGAAGCTGGTGGTGTTCGACACCGCCGTGGTGGACCTCACGCACCTGGCGCACGACCCGGTGGAGGTGCTGCTCACGGTGCAGCTCGGTGGCGGCACCGACATCGGGCGCGCCGTGCACTATTGCGAGTCGCTGATCGGCAACCCGCAGCGCACGGTGTTCACGCTGATCAGCGACTTCGAGGAAGGCGCCGCGCCCGGCCCGCTGCTGTCGGCCGTGGCGCGCATGGCCGAGGCGCGCGTGAAGCTGCTCGGCCTGGCCGCGCTCGACGAGGGTGCCAACCCGGTCTACGACCGCCAGATGGCCCAGCGCCTGGCCAACAAGGGCATGCACGTGGCGGCACTCACGCCCACGCACTTCGCCCAATGGCTAGCGGAAGTGATGGAGTGACGATGGCCGACTGGTTCGAGGGCTACCGAGCCTACGACGACGACACCCTCACGGCCCTGGCCAACGCGGGCCTGCTGCGCCGCGCTGCCAAGGACGTGGAGGCAGGCAAGGTGCAATGGGCCGAGCAGGGCGCCGATGGCGGCGTGGTCGAGGCCGATGGCCAGCGCGTGCAGCTCGACGCCCGGGGCCCGCAGAAGGCGCAGTGCGACTGCCCGGCGCCCGGCATCTGCAAGCACATCCTGGGCGCGGCGCTGTGGCTGCGAGCCCTGGAGCACGGTGCCGCCACCGCTGGAGCCCCAGCAACCCCTGATGCCCAGGCGGATGCGACACCGCTGCCTGCGCCGGGGCCCAGCGCCGACCCATTGGCCGAGGTGCGCGCACTGCAAGCCCCCGCGCTGTTCAAGCAAGCTGGCGTGGCCGCCGTGCGCCGCGCCGTGCAGGCGCTGCCCTGCGGCATCGAGTGGCGCGTGCAGGGTGGTACCTTGGTGATCGACCTGCCCGAACTCGCCGCCACCTGCCGCTATGTGGCGGGCGCGGGCTACGAGGGCATGGTGTCCGAAGTGCCCGCGCGCGAGCGCAAGGCCGTGCACCTGATCGCGCTGGCGGCCCTGCGCGAGGCGCTGGGCGAGCCGCTGCCCTGGCCCGAGGGAATGGCGCCTGCCGCGGCCGCAGCGCAGCCCACGGCCACGCTGGGCGAACGCGAGCGCGCCTTCCTCGCCCAGGTGGAAGCCATGCTGCACGAGCTGCTGACCGGAGGCCTGTCGCACGTGAGCGAGCAGGCCTCGGCACGGCTGCTGGCGCTCAACATGTCGGCACGCGGCGAAGGCCTGCCGCGCCTGGCCGCGCTGCTGCGCAACCTGGGCGGCATGGTGGACGGCCTGGTGCGGCGCGACCACCGCATGCAGGAACGCGACGCGCTGGCGCTGATGTCCAGCATCCAGGCGCTGTGCGATGCCCTGCGCGCGCCGGCCGAAGGGCCCGCTGCGGAGGAACGCACCGCCGCCCTGCGAGGCAAGCTGCGCCGCAGCTTCGACGAGACCACGGCGCTCACGCTGCTGCCCCTGGGCGCCCATTGGTGGCAGACCCTGGGCGGGGCCCGCGGCCTGACCCTGGCCTTCTGGGACCTGACCGGCCAGCGGCTGCTGCAGGCCGTGCTGGCGCGCCCCGATGGCAGCGACACCGGCTTCACGCGCCACAGCGCCTGGAGCGTCCACGCCGTGTGGCCCGGTGTGGGCGCCGCACAGTCTTTGTGCCAGGCCCCACTGCAGCTCGACAACCCCCGCCTGGCCGATGATGACCGGCTGGCCCTGGCCGGCACGGCCCGGGCGCAGGCGCTGGCGCCCTGGCAGGCCGGCGATGCGCGCTTGGCCACCCTGGGCTGTGGTCGCTGGGCCGAGCTCACGGCGCAGCTGAGCGTGGCCACGGGTCTCTCGGGCGATGGCGCCGAGCTGGTGCTGCTGCGCCCCGCCGCCACGCGCGCCCCCATCCTCGACGAGGCACACCAGCAGCTGCTGTGGCCCGTGCAGGATGCCGACGGCCTGTGGCTGCACCTGACCGTGCCTGTGGGCGACGCCAGCATGCAGCGCGTGGACAACCTCGACCGGCTGGCCGCGCGCAGCGCCCCGGTGCACGCCGTGCTGGTGCGCGTGGAACGCACCTCTTCCACCACCTTGCTGGTGCCGCTGTCGCTGCTCAGCAGCGACGCCAAGGGCCAGGTGCACGCCGTGTCGCTCGACTACGCCAACGAGGCCGCACGCCCCACGCCGCTGGCCCAGCGCATCCTGCGCCTGGTGCAATGGCGCAAGGACCAGGCCGCACCCGCGGCCACCCAGCCCACGCGCGCCCGGCGCCTGCTGGGCCCGGTGCTCGACGTGCTGGAGACCCAGGCCGCCACCGGGCGCATGCCGCTCACCGAAACCCAATCGGAGCGCCTGGCCGCCGCGCTGGCGGGCATCGCCTCGGTCGGCTTGCACACCGTGGCTTCGGCCCTGCAACACCACCTGGCCACACCGCAGCCGGCCGGCACCCTGCGCCTGCAGCAGCTGTGCCAGCGCACGGTGGAACTCGACGGGCTACCGTCCATCGAGGCATAGCTGCATCGCGGCGCACTGGCCTGGCGTTACAAGCCATTACCTTGAAAGCGGGCAAATTGCACGCTGGCGCGGCCCGGCGCCACGGTAGCGCCATGGCCCGCTGACAAAATGCGGGGCTCTATTCAGACCACAGGGGATGACGCATGGGACTGCTGGACAAGATCGTGGGCGCGGTGACGGGCCGCTCGGGCCAGGGTGGCAATGGGCTGACGACCGCGCAGAGCAACCTGCTGCGCCAGGCCATGGAGCCGCTGGACAAGGCGGCCCCGGGCCTGGCAGACAAGGCCCTGGCCTTCGTGGCCGACGGCACCCATGAATCCGTGTTGCTGGAGCTGCAGGCTCCCCATGCGCTGGAGCCTGGCCAGTTGCTCGGCTCGCCCGGCCGCCTGCGCTGGGGCTTCAACCTGTGGAACGACAAGCCCCTGGAGGCGGCGGGCAAGAAGAGCCTGGCGGGCCGCTCGGGCTTCTACGCCAGCATGCCGGCAGACCTGCCGCCGCCGGCCCTGCTGGTGCGCCTGGGCAAGCTGCTGGCCGCGGCCGATGCCGGCAAGTCGCTGGAGCACCCCGGTGCGCCCGTGCCCGACTGGCTGCAGTACCTGGTCAACGATGCAGTGCATGCCAGCTTCAAGGACGGCAACAGCAACAAGCACGAGCCGGCCAAGGAGCGTGCGGCCTGGACGGTCGACCTCGTCGCGCGCCTGCTGGCCGAGGAAGGGCTGGACGAGGCGCTGGCGCTGCAGCTGGTGTTCGAGCGCAAGGGGCTGGACAGCTACTACCAGGACCGCCTGGACCATCTGGTCAAGAACCCGGCCGTGGCCGATTTCATGCGCGCGCGCCCCGAAGCCGCGCAGGCCCTGCCGCAGCAGCTCTCGGCATCGGGCCGCGTGCAGCTGGCTTCGCGCATCGGGCCGGACAAGGAACTGCGCGCCGCCTTCGCCCCGCTGCTGGTGGCCCTGGCCGCTGATGGCAGCAAGACCGTGCGCGCCGAAGCCATGCCCCACCTGGAGGGAATCGCCGAGGCCGAACGCCTGCGCCTGCTGGCCGCACTGCTCAGCGACGGCGACACCAGCCAGCGCACCCAGGCGGCCGAGCTGCTCGCACGCCTGCCTGCCGAGGCCACGCGCGGCCTGCTCGAAGCCGCGCTGGCCAGCGAGGCCAGCAAGCCCGTGCAGCAGGCCATCCGCGCGGCGCTCAACCGCATCGATGCCGCTGGCGGCGCCCAGGAGCAGGACCTGCCCGAGCCCCCGCCCTGGACGCCGTTTGCCGACAGCCCGCTGGGCGAGGATGCGCTGGCCCTGCTGCTGGCCAACCGCACCGAGGTGATCGAACGTGCGCGCCGCGCCGCCGAAGAAGAGGCCGAGGAAAACAAGACCCAGAAGCACAAGTACAACTGGCGCCAGAAGAGCTATGCCAACCTGGCCAAGCTGACCGAGGACGACATGCGCCAGGCGCTGGCGCTGCTCAACGGTCAGCTCGACAAGAAGCAGATGGAGAAGCTGCGCAACAGCGAGGTGGCGCAGGCCGTGACGCATGGCAACCGCCTGTTTGCGCTGCCGTCCTTCGGGCCCTCGCACCTGATCCGCTGGCTGGGCGTGTCGCGCTACAACCGCAGCTTCTGGTTCGACGACGGCTTCCACAAATGGCTGGGCGGCCAGCCGCAAGGCAGCGTGGACCTGCGCGCCCTGGCCGACCTGCTGCAGCGCTCGGGAACCCCGCTGATCGAAGTGGCGCGCACGGCCCTGTTCGACTACTGGAACACGCCCAGCGCCACCGACCTGCTGCCACCCGAACGCGTGTGGCCCTTCTTCGCCGAGCACCCCGAGTTCATCGACCAGGCCCTGGGCCTGGCGGCGCAGCAGAACCATGGGGACCGGTATGCGAGCACGCTGGAGCTCGGGCCGGCCTTGCGCACGCTGGCCACCTTTCCGACCATTCCCGCCCGTTGGCTGCCGCGCGTGATGGAGCTGGCCCTGGGCGAGGGCAAGACCCACCGCCCCATGGCCCAGAAGGCCTTGTCCAGCCTGCCGAGCATCGGCCGCCAGGTGGTGGAGTCGCTCACCCACACCAAGAGCGAGGTGCGCATCGAGGCCGCAAACTGGCTGGCCGGGCTGAAATACGCCGACGCCATTCCCGCCCTCACCAAGGCGCTCGAAAAGGAGAGCCGCGAGACGGTGCGCGCTGCCTTCCTCACGGCACTGGAAGGCCTGGGCGAAGACATCTCGCCGCGCCTGGCTCCCACCATCCTGCTGGCCGAGGCGAAGAAGGGCCTCAAGGCCAAGCCCCCCGCTGGCCTGGCCTGGTTCGCGCTGGATGCACTGCCGACCGCGCGCTGGGCCGATGGCACGGCCGTGGAGTCCGAGATCCTGCGCTGGTGGGTGGTGCTGGCCTGCAAGCTCAAGGAGCCCGGTGGCAACGCCCTGCTCACGCGCTACATGGGCCTGCTCGATGCCGCCAGCCGCCAGGCGCTGGGCAGCAGCGTGCTGCGCCAGTTCATCGCGCAGGACACGCGCCACCCGCCGCTGGAAGAAGGCATTGCCTACGCCCAGGCCCATGCGCCGCAGCGCTACCAGTCCTACCAGAAGGGCTACCAGAACGCCAAGCCCGAGTACCGCCAGTACTACGAGGCCAACTACGCGAAGTCCCAGGACCAGGTGTTCGAGGAATGCAAGCGCGAGAAGATGGCCGAGTACCTGGGCAGCGCCATCGGCGAGAAGGGCATCCTGGCGCTGGCGGCCTTTGCACCGGGCCACGAGATCGTGACCCTGCTGCAGCAGTACATGCGCGACCACTACCAGCGCCGCTCGCAGATCGAGGCCATGCTCGAAGGCGTGGCCCCGGGCAACGACCCGGTGGTGATCCAACTGATGCTGGGCCTGTCGCGCCGCTACCGCACGGCCTCGGTGCAGACCAAGGCCCGCGCCCTGGTGCAGGAGATCGCCGACCGCAATGGCTGGACGCAGGACCAGCTGGCCGACCGCACCATCCCCACGGCAGGGCTGGACGACACCGGCACGCTGGCGCTGCCCTATGGCGAGCGCGTCTTCACCATGGTGCTCGACGCGGCGATGAAGCCCGAGCTGCGCAACCCCGAAGGCAAGGCCATCAAGACCCTGCCCGAGCCGCGCCAGAACGACGACCCGGCACAGACCAAGGAGACCAAGGCGCTGCTCTCCACGAGCAAGAAGGAACTCAAGCAGGTGATCGACCTGCAGACCGCCCGCCTGTTCGAGGCCATGTGCACCGGCCGCCAGTGGCCCGTGGCCGAGTGGCGCGAGTACCTGCAGCGCCACCCCGTGGCGGGGCGCCTGGTGCAGCGCCTGGTGTGGCTGGAGGTGGACGCCGAGGGCGCGGTGCTGCAAAGCTTTCGCCCGACCGAAGACGGCAGCCTGATCGACACCGAGGACGACGAGGTGGAGCTCGGCGATGGCGCGCAGGTGCGGCTGGCCCATGCCTCGCTGGTCGATGCTGCCACGGCCGCCGCGTGGACGAAGCACTTCAAGGACTACAAGACAGCGCCCCTGTTCCCGCAGATGTCGCGCCAGTCGCCCACCCTGTCCTTCACCGACGACAAGGGCCTGGCCGTGAGCGAGATCAAGGACCGCCAGGGCTGGGTCAGCGACAGCTTCACCCTGCGCGGCGCCTTCACCAAGCTCGGGTACCAGCGCGCCCAGGCCGAGGACGGGGGCTTCTTCTACGAGTACACCAAGGACTTCTCGAGCGTGGGCGTGCGCGTGGCCATCGAGTTCTCGGGCAACACCCTGCCCGAGGAAAACGTGGCTGCGGCCCTCAAGACGCTCAGCTTCGAGAACAGCAAGGCACGCAGCTGGGGCGACAACACCCTGCCCCTGGCCAGCGTGCCGCCCGTGCTGCTCGCCGAGGCCTATGCCGACTACCTGGCCGTCGCCCAGGCCTGCACCGGCTTCGATGCGGACTGGGAAAAGAAGATGCCTTGGTAGCCTGTCTGCGGGCCCCTGAAGAGGGCCTGCAGTGGGATTTCAAGCCGTAACTGTTTGAATCGCACGACGAAAACCGGAACGAATTCACGTTTTTCCGGTGAGGTCTCTCGGTTCTCACAATTTGCGACATCTTGGCGCGAAGACTCCCGCGATGATCCGGCCCTTGCACCGCACAACAGCCCATGAGCTGTGCGGGATTTCATTGGATGTGAATGATCGAGGGAGGAATTTTCATGCCGGGTTTTGTCCGAAAAATACTGATTTTCATCACGGGCTATGCGTGGCTCATTCTGCTGGCGGGCCCGGGCCTGGCCGGCCTGGCCATCTGGAGCCAGTGGAAGGCCGATGGCGACCATGCCTACACGGCGCGCGAGCAGTTGCAGACGGTGGCCGGCACGGTCACCGGCGCCAGCGAGGTCACGGTCAAGCGCAAGCGCCGCTCCACCAAGCAGTACTACGAAATCACCGTCAAGCCTGATGCCGGTGGCGAGGAGCGCAAGCTGCGCATCGCGCACAGCACGCCCAAGGACATCGTGGGCGGCATCATCGACGAGAAGATCACCGCGCTGTACGACAGCAGCGACAGCGACATCGTCTATGAGGTCGTCACCGGCGGCAAGGCCGTGATCGGCTATGACGACACCCGCAAGCGCATGCAGGCCGAGGCCGCGTCCACGGCCCAATCCTTCAGCGGCGCCGGCATCTGGGTGCTGGCCGTCGTGCTGACGCTGCTGGGCGCTGGCGGCGTGTGGTCCAACCGCAAGCTGCGCCGCGCCGACGAACTGGCTGCCGCCTGAGGCACCACCCCCCATACATTGTCAGAGAGAGGCAGGAGGCGGCCCGCAAGGCCGCTTCCTGTGTGAGAAGCAGCAACCACAACCGAGGAGCAACCTTGTGAATACCAATGTCCTGACCCCTGAAGACCCGTCCGGCTCCCCCATGGAGCGCCGCGAGTTCATCGTCTCCACCTACAAGCACCTGGGCGCGGCCATCCTGGCCTTCGTCGTGCTGTCGACCGTGCTGATGATGAGCGGCTTTTCCACCACCACGGCCAAGATGCTGATGGCCAGTGGCAACAAGTTCATCTGGCTGGGCGTGATGGGTGCCTTCATGCTGGTGGGCTGGCTGGCCTCGTACCTGGCCGACAACGCCGAGAAGCCCCAGACCCAGCTCATGGGCCTCGGCATCTACGTGCTGGCCGAAGGCCTGATCTTCGCGCCCCTGTTCGGCATCGCCCAGATCGTGGCGCCCGGCGCCATCGGCGTGGCAGGCTTCATCACGCTGCTGATGGTGGCAGCGCTGACCTGGACGGCCTTCACCAGCAAGTCGGACTTCTCGTTCCTGGGCGGCATCCTCAAGGTGGGCGGCCTGGTGGCCCTGGGCACCATCGTGGCCGGCGCGATCTTCGGCTTCAAGCTCGGTATCTGGTTCTCCGGCATCATGGTGCTGTTCGCTGGCGCCTGCGTGCTGTACGACACCTCGCGCATCATCCACGACTACCCCACCGACCGCCCCGCCGGCGCCGCGCTGCACCTGTTCGCGTCGATCGCGCTGATGCTCTGGTACGTGCTGCGCATCCTGATCAGCCTGGCAACGAACGACGACTGATATGAAACAGGGGGGTGCTTCATCTCTCGGGATGGGCCCCCCTCAAAAAAACACCGGGGCGTGCCCCGGTGTTTGCGTTTGCAGCTGCGGAAATCGCTGCCACCTCAATCGCCATTGGCGGGTGCCGCGCGCGGCGGATCGTTGCGGGAGACGGTGCCGTCGCCGTCGGTGTCCAGCCCCTTGAAGGTCCTGTCCGCAATGGCGGCATCTTCCGCCGGTGTGAAGCGGCCGTCGCGCGCACGGTTGACGATGGAAAAGCGCACATGCGCCTGCTTGATGCCGTTCTCATAAGCCTTGTCGGGCTGCTTGCCGTCATCGAAGTACTGGCGCTTGAGGCGGCCTTCGAACTCGGCCACGTACTCGGCCTCGGTCAGCACGCCGTCGCCGTTGGTGTCGGCAGCGCGAAAGCGCTGCAGGCGCACCGCGTCGAACTCGGCGCGCGTGACCTGGCCGTCGCGGTTCGTGTCGTAGCTGCCCAGGAAGGCCTGCAGGCCGTGGCCGCCTGCGGGGCGCGCCGGCTGGCCGGGGGCTGCCGGGGCACTGGCGGGGCTGCTGGCACAGGCCGACAGCAATGCGGCAGCGGCTAGCGCTGCAAGGAAGGTCGTGGGGTGGGTCGCCATGGTCGTTGCCTTTCAAAGGGGTTGATGGCTGGACCCCTTGTGAACCCAAGGAAACATCTGGCTAGGGGCAAATTGTAAGCATGCGATCGACGCGCGTTCATCACCCGATGGCACTATCGTTACGGAGCATGCCTGAAGCTGGTTCAAAATAGCTGCGAAGGGCGCGCAGCCCGTCTCCCTGAGCGCGCTCACCGCCGCCCACTCCACCGACACCATGAGCACCACCCCACCTTCCGCGAACCAATCCGTGCGCCTGGCGCCCGAGCAACGCTGGGCCGACGAACTGGCCCGCCTGGCCGCGGCCGACAGCCATGCCCGGCCGCCGGGCTGGAAGCTCTCGCCGCGTGCGGTGCGCCAGTTCATCCTGGGCGATGCCAAGCTGCAGGTGACGCAGAAGTTCTTTGGCGACGACCCGCTGGTGGACCGCGCCATCGTCACGCTCATGGGCCACCAGGGGCTGATGCTGGTGGGCGAGCCGGGCACGGCCAAGTCGCTGCTGTCGGAACTGCTCTCGGCGGCCATCAGCGGCGACTCGGGCCTCACGGTGCAGGGCACGGCCGGCACCACCGAGGACCACATCAAGTACAGCTGGAACTACGCCCTGCTGCTGGCCGAGGGCCCGAGCCAGCGCGCACTGGTGCCCTCGCCCCTGTACCAGGCCATGCGCGCGGGCAAGCTGGTGCGCTTCGAGGAAATCACGCGCTGCCCGCCCGAGATCCAGGACGTGCTGATCTCGCTGATGAGCGACAAGCAGCTCATGATCCCCGAGCTCGGGGACGACGCGCGCCTCTTCGCCCAGCGCGGTTTCAACATCATCGCCACGGCCAACCTGCGCGACCGGGGCGTGCACGAGATGTCGTCCGCGCTCAAGCGGCGCTTCAACTTCGAGACCGTGCGCCCGATCCGCGACCACCAGTTCGAGGTGGACCTGGTGATGGCCCAGCTCGCGCGCGAGCTGGCCGGCGAAGAGGCCCCGGTGAACGTGCCGCGCGACGTGGTGTCGCTACTGGTCACCACCTTCCAGGAGCTGCGCGCGGGCCAGACGCAGGAGGGCACGGCCATCAAGGGCCTGGATGCCGTGATGTCCACCGCCGAGGCGGTGAACGTGGCGTATGCGGCTGCCCTGCAGGCGCGCCATTTCAACGATGGCGAGCTGACCCCGCGCGAGATCGCCGGCCAGCTGCAGGGCGTGGTGCTCAAGGACAGTGCCGACGATGCCAAGCGCGTGCGCCACTACTTCGACACCGTGGTGCGCGAGCGCGCGCGGCGCGACCCGCAGTGGAAGACATTTCACGACGCGGCGCGGTCGCTGTGGCAGTAGTGGACTCAGTGGGCGCAGACCAGCCTGCGGGCCTGCCACCAGAGATCGCGGCCTTGCTGCCGCAGCTGCTCGGTGACGAGGGCATCTTCTTCGTGCCCGTGCGCCACCACAGCCCCGCCTGCGCCTGGGCACTGCGCCACCTGCTGCGCGAGGTGCGCCCGGCGGCCGTGCTGATCGAGGGCCCGGACGACCTCGACCCCCTGCTGCCCTTGCTGCAGGACCCGCTGACCCGCACCCCAGTGGCCTGGCTGTGCCAGGCCACGCGCGAAGCCCGGGCCGAGCCGCCTGCGCCCGGCGAGGAAGGTTCCGACGCGGAACCCGAGCCGGCCGGGTCGCGCACCGTGACCAGCAGCTCCTTCTACCCCCTGTGCGACTACAGCCCCGAATGGATCGCCGTGCGCGAGGGTGCGGCCCTGGGTGCGCAGATCGCGCTGATCGACCTGCCCTGGCGCCACAAGGCCTGGGAACGCCGCTACGGCGGCAAGGACGGCGAAGAGGACGATACCGCCCCCGACACCGCGCGCAGCCAGATGGAGGAACGCCACTTCGCCCACAGCCGCTACCTGAACGCCATGGCGCGCCAGCTCGGCTGCGTGGACCACCATGACCTGTGGGACCGGCTGTTCGAGCTGCGCACGCCCGAGGCGCTGGCCGACTGGCGCACCCTGTTTGCCGACGTGTTCAGCTGGTGCGCCATGGCCCGGCAGGACTACGAGCCCGAGGTGCTGGAGGCCGAGCTGAGCCTGCCGCGCGAGCGCCACATGGCGGCGCACATCCGCCGCTGGCGCAGCGCGGTGAGCGGCCCCATCGTGGTGGTGACCGGGGGCTTTCACACCGCCGAGCTGCTGCGCAGCTGGAAGTCGGCCCCGCCCATGGCGGCGCCCGCCAAGGCCACAGCCAAGAAGAACAAGGCCACCGAGCCCGATGCCTGGCTGATCCGCTACAGCTTCGAACAGCTCGATGCGCTCAACGGCTATGGCGCCGGCATGCCCTCGCCGGGCTACTACCAGCAGATGTGGGAGGCATTGGAAGCCCGGGCACAGCGCGATGCTCCGGCAGCCACGGCGGTACACCCCCTCACCGTGGTGGCGCTGGACCTGCTGACCCGCTTTGCCCAGCAGACCCGTGCGCAGGACCAGGCCGACGCCGTCTCCACCGCACTGGTGCAGGCCGCCGCGCTGCAGGCCGTGCGCCTGGCCGAACTGCGTGGCAATGCCGGGCCGGGCCGGCAGGACCTGCTGGATGCGATCCGTTCGTGCTTCGTCAAGGGCGCTATGGACGAGGGCACGCGCGGCTTCACGGCCGACCTGCGCGCCTTTCTCGGTGGCACGCGCATCGGCGACGTGCCGCCCTCGGCAGGCTCGCCGCCGCTGATCGAGGATGCGCGCCGCCTGGCCCGGGCGGCCGGTGTGCGCCTGGACGACAGTGCCTCGCGTGGCGTGCGGCTGGACCTGTACCGCAAGCCCTCGCACCGCGTGCGCAGCCGCTTTTTCCACGCCATGGCCTACCTCGATGCGGGCCTGGCGCAGTGGGTGGCCGGGCCCGACTTCATCGCCGGCAGCCGGCTGAACATGCTGTTCGAGGAATGGCGCGCCGCCTGGTCGCCCCTGGTCGAGGCACGCCTGATCGCGCTGGCCAGCGACGGCGCGAGCGTGGAGGCGGTGTGCCTGGCGCGCCTCATGCGCGAGGAGACCGCCCTGTCGGAGCAGGGCCGCGGGCGCAGCGCCAGTGCCGCCGTGGCCCTGCTGCAGCGTGCCTGCCTGGTGGGCTTGCACGCGCGGCTGCCGCAGCTGCTGGCCATGCTTTCGGCCCACCTCGACGAGGACGCCTCGCTCGGCTCGGTGGTGGAATGCGGGCACCGCCTGGTCACGCTGTGGCGTGCGCGCGAGCCACTGGGTGTGCAGCAGAACCCGCAGTTGGCAGGCCTGCTGCAGCGCGTATGGCCCGCCGCCCTGTACCTGCTGCCGCCGCTGGCGCAGATGGCCGCAGATGGGCAGGAGCAGGCAGTGCGCCTGCTGCTCTCGCTGCGCGAGCTCGGGCGCCTGCTCGCCAGCCTGGACGGAGAAGAAGACGCCAGCGCCATCGATGCCAGCCTGCTCGTGGAGCACCTGCAGCGCTTCGCCACCGGCGCCGGCGTTGCACCGGGCGTGGCCGGCGCCGCCACCGCGCTGCTCTACCTGGACGGCCACTGGGACGATGCGGCGCTGGACGCTGTGGTGCGCCAGCGCTTCGGCCCCGGCGCCCAGCCGCAGGAGGCGGTGCAGTTCCTGAGCGGCATGATGACCGCCGCGCCCGAGCTGCTGCTGCGCCTGCCGGCGCTGCTACAGGGGCTGGACACGCTGGTGCGCCAGTGGGACGACGCGGCCTTCGTGGCCCACCTGCCGGACCTGCGCCAGGCCTTCACCGGCCTGCGCCCGCAGGAAACGGCGGACCTGGCCACCCAGGTGGCACAGTTGCACGGCACGGACGAGGCCACCGCCGCGACCCTCGCCGGCATGCACTACGAAACCACCGAGGAGGACTTGCACGCCGGCCTGCGCCTGCAGGCATTGCTCGAAGCCAGCCTGCAGCGCGATGGGCTGCAGGGCTGGATCCGCTAGTTACTCCGTGGCGCTGGCGATGACGCCGCCGCCGAGGCACACGTCACCGTCGTAAAGCACGGCCGACTGGCCGGGTGTGACGGCCCACTGGGCGTCGGGGAACTGCAGGCTCAGGCTTGCGCCATCGGCCGACACGACCGTGCAGGGCGCATCCGGCTGGCGATAGCGCGTCTTGGAACCGTAGGCGCCCGGTGCGGGCGCATGGCCCGCCGTCCAGCTCACGTCTTGCGCGGTCAGCGCGTGCGACAGCAGCCAGGGGTGGTCATGTCCCTGCACCACGCGCAGCGTGTTCTTGGCCAGGTCCTTGCGCGCCACGAACCAGGGCTCGTGCTCGCCGCCGCCGCGCTGGGCACCCTTTTCCTTGATGCCACCGATGCCCAGTCCCTGGCGCTGGCCCAGGGTGTAGAAGGAGAGGCCCACGTGCTTGCCCAGGGTACGGCCCCGGTCGTCCTGGATGGGGCCGGGCGCATGGCTGATGTAGCGGTTCAAAAACTCGCGGAACGGCCGCTCGCCGATGAAGCAGATGCCGGTGGAATCCTTCTTCTTGGCGTTGGGCAGGCCGATCTCCTCGGCGATGCGGCGCACCTCGGTCTTGTGCAGCTCGCCCACGGGGAACAGGGTCTTGGACAGCTGGGCCTGGTTCAGGCGGTGCAGAAAGTAGCTCTGGTCCTTGGACGGGTCCAGGCCCTTGAGCAATTCGAACAGGCCAGTGGTGGCATTCTGGCGCACGCGCGCGTAATGCCCCGTGGCGATCTTCTCGGCGCCCAGGCGCATGGCGTGGTCCAGGAAGGCCTTGAACTTGATCTCGGCGTTGCAGAGCACGTCGGGGTTGGGCGTGCGGCCGGCCTGGTATTCGCGCAGGAACTCGGCGAACACCCGGTCCTTGTAGTCGGCAGCGAAGTTCACATGCTCGATCTCGATGCCGATCACGTCGGCCACGGCGGCCGCGTCCACGAAGTCGATGTTGGACGAGCAGAACTCGCTGTCGTCGTCGTCTTCCCAGTTCTTCATGAAGATGCCGACCACCTCATGGCCCTGCTCTTTGAGCAGGTGGGCGGTGACGGCCGAGTCCACGCCGCCTGAGAGGCCGACGACGACGCGGTGCTTGGTTGGTGCTGTCATTGCCCAGATTGTATTTTTTATGCTGCGGGCACGCTGCGCGGGCGCGAAGAACGCGTAGCCACCAGCAGGTCATACAGCTGCTGGGCGGCCGGTGACAGGGAGCGCCCGCGGCGCTTGATGAGCCCCATCTGCCGCGTGACCACCGGGTCCACCAGGGGAATGCTGACCAGCGTGGGGTGGTCCTTGCCCGGCATGGCCAGGCGCGGCACGGCCGCCACGCCCAGCCCGGCCTCGACCAGGCCGAGCAGGGTGGTCACGTGCTTGGCCTCGTACAGGCACTGCGGGCGGTCGGGCACATTGGCCAGCGCCAGGTCCATCAGCAGGCGGTTGCCCGAGGTCTTGCCCACCGACATGAAGTCGTGCTGGCCCAGCTCTGCCCAGGTCACCTTCTTGCGCCGCGCCAGCACATGGTCGCGCCGGCAGGCGGCGACGAAGCGCTCGGCCAGCACCGGCTTGAACTCGATCTCGGCCTCCTGGCTGCCGATGAAATTGAGGCCGAAGTCGGCATCGCCCTGGGCCACGGCCACCAGCACCTCGTTGGCGCTGGCGTCGTGCACCTTGACGCGGATCTTCGGAAAGCGCTCGTGGTAGCGCTTGACCACCTGCGGCAAAAAGTAATACACGGCCGAGGGCACGCAGGCAATGGTCACCTCGCCCATGCGCCGCGCCGCCACGTCGCCCAGGCCCATGAGCATGCCGTCGAGGTCGTCGAGCCACAGCCGCGTCTTGCGTGCGAAGTCGCGGCCCACGGCGGTGAGCGTCACGCGGCGCGTGGTGCGGTCGAGCAGGCGCACGCCCAGCGCCTCTTCGAGCTTGTCGATGCGGCGGCTGAAGGCCGGCTGCGACAGGTGGATGGACTCGGCTGCGGCGCGAAAGCTCTGCAGCTCGGCCACGGCGGCAAAGGCCTGGATGTCGGCGAGATCGAATTTGGTGTGCATGGCGAAAGCCCAGTGGATAGCCCCAGGAATGTGCGTGGTGTGCATTGCGTACGGTGCATCAATGCTTCGCAACAATGCAATTCACAGGCGCTATTTGATCACGTACAAGCGCCCGGCATCTATTGCATGGCATGCATCAATCGTTGCCAACAATGCAATTCACAAACAATCCGCGGCGCCGCACCATGCAGACCCATGAGCTACAACCTTCCTTGCGTTCTGATGCGTGGCGGCACCTCCCGAGGCCCCTTCTTCCTGGCCGACTGGCTGCCGCAAGACCCGGCGGAGCGTGACCGCACGCTGATCGCGGCCCTGGGTTCGCCGCACGAACTGCAGATCGACGGCCTGGGCGGCGGCAACTCGCTGACCAGCAAGGTGGCCATCGTCTCGCGCTCGGCGCAGGCCGGTTGCGACGTGGACTACCTGTTCGCTCAAGTCAGCGTGGATGAGGCCCGCGTGGACACCCGCCCCAACTGCGGCAACATGCTGGCCGGCGTGGGGCCCTTCGCGATCGAGCAGGGCCTGGTGCCGGCCAGCCGCACCAGCGACGTGACACGGGTGCGCGTCTACAACGTGAACACCCGCTCGCGCATCGACGTGCAGGTGCAGACCCGCGGCGGCCGCGTGCACTACGAGGGCGACGTGCACATCGACGGCGTGCAGGGCACGGCCGCGCCGGTGCTGATGAACTTCCTCGATGCCTGGGGCGCCGTCACCGGCCAGATCTTCCCGACCGGGCAGCGCATCGACACCATTCACGGCCTGCAAGTCACCTGCATCGACGCTGCCCAGGTGATGGTGCTGGTGCGCGCGGCCGACCTGGGCCTGCGCGGCGACGAGAGCGCCGCCGAGCTCGATGCCGACAGCGCCCTGCTCGCCCGGCTCGAAGCCCTGCGCTGCGAGGCCGGGCTGCGCATGGGCATGGGCGATGTCTCGGGCAGCGTGCTGCCCAAACCGGTGATCGTCTCCGACGGGCCGGCGCCCGGCAGCATCGTCTCGCGCTACTTCACGCCCCGGCGCTGCCACCGCTCGCACGCCGTGACCGGGGCCATCGGCGTGGCCGCGGCCCTGGTGCTGCCCGGCACCGTGGCCAGCGATGCGCGCAGCGCGCCCAGCGCCGGCACGCGCCGCGTGGAGGTGCTGCACCCGGCCGGCCGCATCCACGTGGAGGTCGAGCTCGCCCTGGTGGACGGCCATTGCACGCTGGTGCAGGCGGCCCTGGTGCGCACCGCCCGAAAGATCCTGGAGGGCACGCTGTTCGTGGCGCAGCAGCCTGCCGAACACCACTGATTTCCCTTGCTACCCATCCACAACGACATGAACGGAGACAAGACCATGAACCCTCGCAAACTCCCATCTCCATCGCGCCGCCACACGCTGGCCATGGCTCTGGCCCTCGCCACGCTGGCAGGGGCACCGCTGGCGGCACACGCCGCCTTTCCCGAGCGCTCCATCACCCTGGTCGTGCCCACGGCCGCCGGCGGCGGCAACGACGGCATGGCGCGCGTGGTGGCGCAAAAGATGTCCCAGTTGCTGGGCCAGTCGGTGATCGTGGAGAACAAGGCCGGCGCCAACGGCGCCATTGCCGCAGAGTTCGTGGCGCGGGCCACGCCCGACGGCCACACCCTCCTGTTCGGCTACATCGGCACGCACGGCATGAGCCCCGCGCTGCAGAAGCTGCGCTACGACCCTGTGACCCAGTTCGAGCCCATCGGCATGGTCTGCTATTCGCCCACGCTGATGGTCATCAACCCCAAGGTGCCGGCGAAGACGGTGGCCGAGTTCGTGGCGCTGACCAAGGCGAGCCCCACCTCGTACAACTACGCGTCGGCCGGTAACGGCACGGCGCCGCACTTCTCGGCCGAGATGTTCAAGCTCGAAAGCGGCGCGCAGATGGCGCATGTGCCCTATCGGGGATCGGCCCCCGCGATGAACGACACCATGGCCAACCAGACGCAGGTGATGTTCCCCAGCCTGTTCTCGGCCTCTTCGCATGTGAAGAACGGCAAGCTGCGCGCGCTGGCGCTGGCCGGGCCCAAACGCTCCTCGCTGATGCCCGACGTGCCCACGCTGGAAGAGGCCGGCATCAAGGGTGTGGAGATCACGCAGTGGTACGCGCTGTTCGCCCCCGGCAAGACACCGAAGGCGGTGGTGGACCAGCTCAACAAGGCGCTCAACACCGCCCTGGCTGACAAGGACGTGGCCCGGCGCATCGAAGAGCAGGGCGCCGTGGTGGACAGCAGCACGCCCGAGGCCCTGGCCCAGACCGTGCGCCAGGAACTGGCCAAGTGGCGCGGCGTGGTGCAGAAGGCCCAGTTGACGGCGGATTGATCCCGCCCACAAGAACATTCCATCCGAGGAGACAGCATGAAGAAGACAAGCGGCGCCATCTGCGCCCTGCTGGCCTGTGCGCCGGCTTTCGCCCAGACCGCAGCATCCAACCCGTCCTCCGCCCTCACGCTCTATGGCGTGGTGGACCTGGGCTTGCGCCACGCGAGCGGGCTCACGGCTGCCAACGCCCCCGCGCCGGGCTCGCAGCACAGCCTGGGCAGCGGCATCCACACCACCAGCCGCTGGGGCGTGCGCGGCAGCGAGGACCTGGGCGGCGGCGCGCGTGCGCTGTTCCACCTGGAAAGCGGGCTCAATGCCGATACCGGCGCGCCCGCCAACAGCGCCAAATACTTCGACCGCGCCTCGTGGGTGGGCCTGCAGGCGGGCTGGGCCACCGTGGCGCTCGGCCGCCAGACCACGCTGCTGGCCGATGCGATCTCGCCCGTGGACCCGCTCTCCATGCGCTTCGCCAGCTTCAACCCGAACATCGGCGTCACCGCGCTGAGCCAGCATGGCCTGGGCACCGAGTACGGCAGCGCGGGTGCCAGCACCGGCTCCTACCGGCTGGACAACTCCATCAAGCTCACGGGCCGCTTTGGCGGCCTCACGGCGCGCGCCATGCTGGGGGTGGGCGAGGTGGCATCGCAAAGTTCGGCCCTGTCCTCGCACGGCCTGGGCCTGGCGTATGCGGGCGGCGGCTTCACCGTGTCCGGCGCATGGCAGACCTTCAAGGACGCCAACCTGCGCCCGCTCGATGCCGCCACGCTGGGCGCTGCGTACCAGTGGGGCAGCCTGCGCCTGGCGGCCAATGCCGGGCGCAGCAAGGCGCAGACCGGTGCGGCCACCTACACGGAACAGCGCGTGCTCTCGGCCGGCCCCACCTGGACGGCCGTGCCGCTGCTGGACCTGACCGCCGCCTATTACAAAGTGGACCGCACGCGCACCGCCGCAGCCGACGACGGCTATGGCCGCCTGGTGGCCTTCGCCGAGTACAAGCTGTCGCGTCGCACGCGGGTGTATGCGGAGCTGGACCACACGCGCTGGCGCAACGGCTTCCAGGGCGCCACCAACCAGCGCACGGCGACCGGCGCTTCCGCCGGGGTCATGCACAGCTTTTGAGCCAGGCCCTACACGAACTTGCCCGTGATGCCGCCATCCACCACCAGCTCGGTACCGGTCACATAGGCCGAGGCATCGCTGGCCAGGAACGCGCACGCATGCGCCACGTCCCAGGCCGTGCCCATGCGGCCCATGGGCACCTGGCGGGCGCGCGCGGCGCGGGCTTCGTCGAGGCTGGTGTCCGAGAACATCCTGGCCACCGTGGTCGCGATGCGCGGCGTGTCGATCAGGCCCGGCACCACGGTGTTGGCGCGCACGCCCTGGCCCGCGTACTGCTGCGCCACCATGCGCGTGAAATGCGTGACCGCGGCCTTGGTCACGCCATAGGCCAGGTGCGGGTAGCCCAGGTAGCGCATGCCTGCGATGGACGAGATGGTGATGATGGAACCGCGCCCGCGCTCCACCATGCCGGGCAGCACCTCCTGGCAGGCGAGCAGCAGGCTGCCCACGTTCACGCCGTGGATGCGCTCGAAATCTTCGGCGCTGGTCTCCAGCGGGCCGCCGGTCTTGCCGATGCCCACGTTGTGGTGCAGCACATCGATGGCGCCGCCGAAGCGCTCGCGCGCCTCGGCGAACAGGCGCTTCACGTCCGCTGCCTCCGCCACGTCGCCCACGAAGGTGGCGGCCGTACCGCCCTCGGCCTGGATCAGTGCCGTGGTCTCCTCGGCCGAGGCCGCGTCGCGGTCGGCCACGCAGACGCAGGCGCCCAGGCGCGCATAGGTCACGCAGGCGGCCCGGCCGATGCTCCAGCCCGGGCCGACCGATCCGCCGCCGGCCACGAAGACCACGCGGCCCGACAGGTCCAGCAGCAGGGCAGGTGGAACATTCTTGGGCGCGTTCATGGTGCCAGCCCCACGGTCATGCCGCCGCACACGTAGACCACCTGGCCGGTGGTGAAACCCGCGCGCGCGTCGAGCAGCGAGGCCACCAGGTGTGCCACCTCCTCGGGCTGGCCCATGCGGCGCACGGGGATGGTGTCCAGGATGCGCTGCGTGGCCGGCGCGCCGGGCGGGTTCACGCGCTCGAAGAGTTCGGTGGCAATCGGCCCGGGGCCGATGGCATTGGCGGTGATGCCGTCGGCGCCCAACTCCAGCGCCAGGGTGCGCGTGAAGCCGTGCACTGCTGCCTTGCTCGCCGCGTAGGCAATGCGCTCGCCCTTTCCCAGCGCAGCGCGGCTCGAGATATTGACGATGCGGCCAAAGCGCGCCGCGCGCATGGCGGGTAGCAGCGCCTGCACGCAGGCGATGGCGGCCGCCAGGTTGACGGCCATCACCGCCTGCAGGTCGGCACTGGTGGCGGTGTCGATGCCGGCCGGGCGCACGATGCCCGCGTTGTTCACCAGGCGGGTGATGGGCCGCGCGGCCACGGTGCGCGCCAGCGCGTCGCGCAGGGCGGCCTCGTCGGCCAGGTCCACCTGCACGAAGGTCTCCCGCTCCGAAATGGCCTCGGGCGCAGCGATGTCGAAGTTCACGACATGCAGGCCGTCGGCCATCAACCGCGTGGCCACGGCGCGGCCGATGCCGCGGCTCGCGCCGGTGACGAGCACCGTGCCTTCATGGGCGCTCATGCCTGGCCTTCCTGGCCCGCGCCGCCGACGAAGGGAATCGCGTGCTCGATGGTGTCCCAGATGAAGCGGCCCGAGGGGCTGTGCTGCTCCTCGACGATGTGCGCCACCAGGCCGGCCGCGCGTGAGATCACGGCAAAGCCGCGCATCACGGAGGCAGGCACGCCGATCTCGCCAAGCAGCGCGGCGACGGCGCCCGTGGCGTTGATGGTGATGGGCCGGCCCGCCACCTCGTTCACCGCCTTGGACAGAGTCTCCAGCGCGCGGATCCTGTCGCCCTGGAGATCCGCCTCGGCGCGGCCCATCTCCAGCAGCTTGTAAGCGCGCGGATCCACCGGCTTGTGCAGGTGGTGGCCAAAGCCGGGCACGGGGGTCTTGAGGCCCTTGTAGTGGCGCGCAATGGCCGCTGCCTCGGCTTCGGGGTCGGCCGCGGCGGAGATGCGGTCAAGCAGGCCGGCGCAGTTCTCCATGGTGCCCACGAAGGAGCTGCCCACGGCCAGCAGGCCGGCCGAGACAGCGCCCTGCAGGTTCTCGGGCGCGCTCATGTAGATCAGCCGTGTGGCGATGGCGCTGGGCGTGAGGCCGTGCTCCATGAGCACGATGAGCACCACGTCGGTGATGCGCAGGTCCACGCCACGCGGCGCGCGGCCCAGGATCTGCATCAGCATCACCTCGGTGAAGGTTTTCTTGCCCATCAGGTCCTCCACCAGGTTCGCATCACGGTAATGCAGGCTGGTGAGGGTGTGGGTGCACAGGCGGGTGACGGGGGTCTTAGCGGATGGAGCGGTCATGGAGTGGGTTCCTTCAGGCGGTTGCGGCCAACGCGGCATCGCGCACAGCGGACTTGAGTACCTTGCCCACGGGCGAACGCGGCAGGCTCTCGTGGAAATGGATGTGCTTGGGCGTCTGCACCGGGCCCAGTCGTTCGCGCACGAAGGCGATCAGCTCGGCCTCGCTGGCCTGCTCGCCGGGGCGCAGCTGCACGGCGGCCTGCACGGTCTCGCCCCACTTGTCGTCGGGCAGGCCGAACACGGCGCATTCGTGCACCGCCGGGTGCTGGCCCAGGGCGTTCTCCACGTCCACCGGGTAGACGTTGAAGCCGCCGGTGATCACCATGTCCTTGAGCCGGTCCTTGAGGTAGAGGTAGCCGCGCCCGTCGATGAGCCCGCGGTCGCCGGTGTGCAGCCAGCCGTCCACCAGGGTCTCGGCAGTCTTTTCGGGCAGGCGCCAGTAACCGCTCATCAGCAGGTCACCGCGCGCCACCACCTCGCCGACCTCGCCCGCAGGCAGCAGGCGGCCATCGGGCGCCATGATGGCCACGTCGCTGAACCAGGTGGTGCGGCCGACGGCCGCCCAGTTGTGTGGGTCCTCGAAGTCCTCGGGCCGCATCACGGTGAGGATCTGCGGCGCCTCGGTCTGGCCGTAGGTGGTGCCCAGCACCGGGCCGAAAAAGTCGCGCACCTGGCGGATCTTCTCGGGCGGCATGGGCGCGCCGCCATAGATCAACCGGCGCAGGCGCGGAAAGTCGGCGCGCGAGGCGCCGGGCAGCGCCATCAGCATGTAGACCAGCGTGGGCGGCATGAAGCACACCGTGCCGCCGCGCTCGCGGAAGGCCGTGCGCACCGCCTCGGCGCCCGCGCCGCCCAGCACCACATGGCAGCCACCCTGCGCCAGGATGGGCAGCAGGTAGGTGGAGGTGCCGTGCGTGATGGGCGCCGCGACGATATAGCGCTCGTGCTCGTCGAAGCCCCAGGCGTGGATCTGGTTGGCGATGTTGGCCATCCACGCGCGGTAGGGCTGCATCACGCCCTTGGGCGCGCCGGTGGTACCGCCCGTGAACTTGATGGCCTGCGTGGCATCGGCGGGCAGGTCGATCACGGGGCGCGGCGCACCGGCGTGCACGGCGGCCAGGTCCGCCAGCCCCGCGGTCGGCACGCGGGCCCCGGGCGCGCCGTCGAGCAGGTCGGCGCAGGCCGCATCGAGCACCAGGATGGAGGGCTCGGTCGCGTCGATGATGCGGCGGATTTCGTGCCGGGTGCTCTTGGGGTTGAGCGGCACCCAGACCTTGCCGCAGGCCAGCACGGCCAGCAGCGCGGCGATGTGGTCGGCGCTGTTGCCGGCGCAGATGCCGACGCGGCTTTGCGGCGCCGGGTCGAGCGCGGTGAAACCGGCCGCCAGCGCCGCCACGCGCGCGGCCAGGGCGTCGTAGCGGATGGCACCCTCGGGCGCGTCGATGGCGATGCGGTCGGGCCAGCGCTGGGCGGCGCGCCAGAAGAAATCGATGGGGAACATGGAGGGCAGGTATTCCAGGGTTGCGATTCGATGAAAGGCGTCACAAGCGGCGGGCAAAGCCCAGCGAAGCGGTCCTGGCTAGGCGTTCCGTCGCGGGCAGTACGGTCAGACGGAACAACGACGCCAGGAGGGCTTTTCCCGTCGCCTACTCCGCGGTGGCGCCGGAGGCCTTGACGACCTCTCGCCAGCGCTTGATCTCGGCGGCGGCAAAGCTGCGCATCTTGTCGGGCGTGCCGGAGTCGGGCGTAGCGGCCAGCTCCTGCAGGCGGTTGCGCACCTCGGGCAGGGCCAGCACCTTGTTGAGGGCGGTGTTGAGCTGCTCGACCACGGGGCGCGGCGTGCCCGCAGGCGCGGCCAGGGCAAACCACGACTGCACGTCGAAGCCGGCGTAGCCCGACTCGGCCAGCGTGGGCACGTCGGGCAGCAGCGGCGAGCGCTGGGCGCTGGTGATGGCAATGGCACGCAGCTTGCCGGCCTGCACATGCGGCAGGGCCGAGGGCGTGTTGTCGAACATCGAGTCCACCTGGCCGCCGAGCAGGTCGGTGACGGCGGGGGCGCTGCCGCGGTAGGGCACGTGCAGCATCTTGAGCTGGGACTGCATCTTGAACATCTCGCCCGAGAGGTGGATGGACGAGCCACTGCCCGAGGACGCGAAGGTGATGCCGTCCTTGGACTCCTTGGCGTAGCGCACGTACTCGGCCAGGTTCTTTACCGGCAGCTTGGGGTTGACCACCAGGATGTTGGGGATCTTGGCGATCATGCCGATGGGCTCGAAGTCCTTGACCGGGTCGTAGCCGAGCTTGGGGTACAGCGAGGCGTTGATGGTGTTGGCGATGGTGTAGACGTAGAGCGTGTAGCCGTCGGCCGGGGCGCGCGCCACGCTCTCGGCGCCCACATTGCTGTTGGCGCCCGCGCGGTTGTCCACCACCACGGGCTGGCCGAGCTGGTCGCCGAGCTTGACGGCCACCAGGCGCGCAATCACGTCGGTGGCGCCGCCGGCTGCATAGCCCACGACCAGCTTGACGGGCTTGCTCGGCCAGCCGGTGGTCTGTGCCTGCAGGGGCAGGGTGGCGGTGCAGGCGATGGCAGCGGCGGCCAAGGCCAGAAGGCGCCGGCGCGGCGCGGTGGTGGCAGGGGTGTGCGAGGTCATGTCTTGTCTCCTGGTGTCTTGTGAAAATCCCGTCTTCGCGTCCCGGCGGCGTGGCTCTGCGGCACACTGCATGCTGGTTGCATCGACGGACAAATTCTTTCCCATGCCCTCCCGACCTGCGAATCGAAACGTCCACCTGCCGGACGTTCTATCCACCGCCACGCGCTCGCCACAAGCCGAAGAGGACCCCGGCAGCCGCACGCTGCGCCGCGGCCTGCAGGTACTCGACGCCGTGCTCGCCAGCGGCCGCGAAGGCCTGCGCGTGGTCGACCTGTGCCGCGCCGCGGGGCTGGAGCGCGCCACCGTCTACCGCCTGCTGGCCACGCTGCTGGAGGGCGGGCATGTGGCCCCGCGCGGGCGCTTCCGCTACGTGGCCGGACCCCGCATGGCCGCCCTGGCCGCGCCCGCCGCGCTGCCCAACATGGCCATGCGCCTGGCGCCCGTGCTCGAACGCGTGAGCCGGGCCTGCGGCGACGCGGCCTTCGCCATCGTGCGCGAAGGTGCCGCATCGCACTGCATCGCGCGCCATGTGGGCACGCACCCGGTGCAGATCCTGGTGATCCAGGTGGGCACGCGCCAACCGCTGGGCGTGGGCGCGGCCGGCCTGGCACTGCTGGCGGCGCTGCCCGACGAGGAGGTGGCCACCTGCATAGAGGCCAATGCACAGGCCTTGCCGCACTATGGCGGCATGACGCCCGAGCGCCTCGCGATCCTGGTGCGCGCCACGCGCGAGCGCGGTTGGTCGGTGGTGGGCAACCACGCCACCCAGGGCGTGCTGGCCGCGGGCATGGCCGTGCGCAACGCCGAGGGCGCGCCCGTGGCCGCCATCAGCGTCGCATCGACCCTGGACCGCATGCCGCGCGAGCGCCAGCAGCTGATTGCGCGCTGGATGCGCGAGGCGCTGGCCGCGCTGCTGCCCAAAGGGGTGTGACCTGGCACCGGCCAGGGAGTCTCAGCCTGCGCTCGCGCGCTCCTCAACGAGCGCCTCGGCGCCGTGGCTGCCGCGTGCCGCATCCAGGCCCACCAGGCCCTCCTGCAACAGGCCTGCCAGCCACTGTGCGAGCAGCTCCGTGCCGGGCATCGCCCCCAGCGCATGCAAGCGGTCACAGGCCTGCTCCACCGAGGCACCCGCTTGCAGCAGGTGGAAGAAGACCGCCTCCTGGGCACCCAGCGTGCGAAAGTGCGGCTGGTGGCCCTTGCGCCACACCAGCAAAGTCACAGGCGCTGGCAATGCCATCGCTTCGGGCACGTCTTCGTCGGCGTGGATGGCATTCCACAGCGCGACGGCATTGGTGCCCAGCGTGCGCAGCAATGCGCTGGGGTGCAGCACCCCGGCGCGCGCCAGCCAGGGGCCGGCGCAAGCAGCCGTGGCCGCGTCCAGCGCCGGCACGTCGGCCCCGTCGAAGCGCGTGCGCAGGTCCCAGTCGAGCTGGGCCAGTTCATGCAGTTCGGGGTTGTCCGGGTAGAGCGCGCGCAGGGTGTCGACAAAGCCCTCGCCATAGCGGTTGAGGCTGCGCGCCGTGGGCGGGTGCGCCACGGCATGGTCGCGTGCGTGCCCGTCGAAGGTGTCCGAGCCCAGGTAGAGCCAAGTCTTGGCGTAGGTGTCGGCCAGCACCTCGGACAGCCGCGCGCGGTAGGCATGGTGGTAGATGCCCAGGCGGCCCGTGACCGGGGCCTCCGCATCCAGGGCCTGCAGTGGCTCGGCCAGGATGCGGCCGGCCAGGTCCTGCTGCAGCACCTGCAGGGGCGGGGCAAAGGACAGCGGGCCACGCGGCCAGGGCGCTGCGGCCGGTCCTGCGATACCGGCCGGTGTCACGTGCGCCGCAGCGATGGACCGCGCCACGTCCATTTCGCCCAGCAGCTCGGCCAGCGGCGGAATGCGGTCGTCGCGCTCGACCATGGTCGCCACGGCACCGAAGCGCTCGCAGGCCCGCGAATACAGGTCCCACACGGGCTGGGCCACGGGGTGGTCGTGCGTGTCGATGATGTGGTCGCCCTGGTCGGCATGGCCGGCCAGGTGGATCTGCTGCACGCGCTGCGCGGGCAGCGCATCAAGGTAGGCGAGCGGGTCGAAGCCGTGGTTCACGCTGCTCACATAGATGTTGTTCACGTCCACCAGCAGCAGGCAGTCGGCCTCCTGCGCGATGTGGGCCAGAAACTGCCACTCGCTCGCGCTGTCGCCCGCGTAGCGGATGTAGCTGGAGACGTTCTCCAGCACCAGCCGGCGGCCCAGCACGTCCTGCGCGCGGCGGACCTGCGCGATCACGTGGCGCGCCGAGGCATCGGTGTAGGGCAGCGGGTACAGGTCGTGCAGCTGCTGGTCAGGGGTGGGGCCGATCCAGCACAGGTGGTCGGACACCCACAGCGGCTCGATGCGCTCGGCCAGCGCCTTGACCTGGCGCAGGTAGGCCAGGTCCACGCCCTGCGCCGCACCGATGGACATGGCCACGCCGTGCATGGCCATGGGGTAGTCGCGGCGCAGCGTGTCGAGCACCGCCAGTGGCTTGCCGCCGTCGATGAGGTAGTTGTCGGTGATGATCTCCAGCCAGTCGAGCGGCTGGGGATGCGCGAGGAAATCAGCGTAGTGGGCGGTGCGCAGGCCCAGGCCGAAGCCGGTGCCGCGCGCGGCGATGGGGTCGTGTGCCATGGTGCGCAAGCGGCTGCGCCGTGGCGCAACCGCCAGGGGCCTCAGCCCTTGATATCGCCGATGGTCCCCTTCTCGCTCAGGCATTGCGCGGCCGTCTTGGCCTTGAAGCCGTGGCCCTTGCAGGCGTTCTGGCCCTTGCAGCTGTGCTCGGCGGTGGAGCAATCGCTGTTGCCCTTGCAGTCGTGCACGTTGTAGCAGTGCACCTTGTCGTTGGCGGCGATGGCCGCGCCCTTGGAGCCCTTGGGGGCGTCAGCGGCGAAGGCACCGGACGACAACGCCAGCAGCGCAGCGGCCAGGGCGACAGAAGCAGCGGAGGAATTCGAGGTGGACAGCATGGTGGAAGGCTCCATAAAGGTGAGGGAGGATCGAAACAGGGGGTTTTCAGACCGCACGGCGCCGTGCGATCTGCCTGTTACTTCGCTCCATCCACGCCGCGGGTTACATGCGGCCCCACAAATATTTGCGGCGCGTCAGCCCGAGGTCTGGGTCACCGAGATATCGGTGTGCACCAGCGACACCGGGTAGCGCTGGCCGGCCAGGTAATCGGCCAGGCACTGCAGCAGCAGTGGGCTGCGATGGCGCTCGGGGCAGGCGCGGATCTCGTCAGCCGTCATCCACACCGTGCGCACGATGCCTTCGTCGAGCGTGCGCCAGGCGTGGTGCGTGCCCAGCGTGCCGGCAAAGGCGAACCGCAGGTAGGTCAGGTCGTCGCCCGTGCGCGTCTTGGTGAAGCGGTTGAGGTAGACGCCGATCAGGTGCGTGGGCTCGAAATCGAACGCCGTTTCCTCAAGCACCTCGCGCGCACAGGCGCCTGCGGGGGACTCACCGGGGTCCAGGTGGCCGGCCGGGTTGTTCAGCTTGAGGCCATCGGTGGTTTCTTCCTCCACCAGCAGGAAGCGGCCATCGCGTTCGATCACGGCGGCCACGGTGACATTGGGTTTCCAGCGGTTCGGCATGCCAGCCATTATGACCACGGCCTGCGACGGATGCCCGGCCCGTGGCGCCGTTCAAACAGGCCCGGTGGCCCACGCAGGGCTCTGGGGCGCGGCACCGCCGGCAGCAGGCCGCAGCGCTGGCTAAGGCACGAGCGCTCGCACCATGTAGACGGCCCCCCCGCCGTAGCTCGCCAGCCGCTCGCGCTGCAGCGCATCGGCCAGCGGCTGCACGGCATAGCCGTGGCGCTCCCAGTAGCCCTGCGAGCCCTGCACCGAGACCAGGGCCGTATGGCGCAGGCCCCAGGCGGCGCCCTGGGCCCACAGGGGCGTGAGCAGCGCCTGCGCCAGGCCCTGGCCCGCGCAGGACGGCAGCACCGCCATGTCGTGCAGGTACAGGGTGTCGGGTGCACCGGCCGGGCCCTCGAAGTCGCCGTGCAGTGGCGTGACCTTGCCCTGCACCGAGCGGTAGGCCGCCAGGTAGGCGCAGACCTGGCCCGCGCGCTCGAGCACCAGCGAGCAGTTGGCCGGGCTGGCGAGCCGGCGCGCGAAGACCTCGGCGCTTTCGACGAAGCCCGCGCCATAGCAGGCCAGCTGCACCTGCAGCAGGCCGGGCAGGTCGCGTGGCAGCAGAGCGCGGGGAACCACGGGGGTCAAGGGTTCTTCAGCGCTGGGGGTTGCACGAAGTCTTCCAGCGACAGGCCTTTTTCCTTGAGCAGGGCTTCGAGAACGGGCTGCAGCCGGCCCAGGCTTTCCTGCACGGCCTCGCGCACGGTGTCCACCACCACCTGGGTGCTGCGCTCGATCTCGATGTTCAGGCGGTCGCCGGCCTTCTTGCCCTCGAACACCGTGGCACGGCGCGTTTCGGGGATCAGCCAGACCTCGAACCAGCCCTCGGCGCGGTTCACCTCGGCCACCGTGAGGCTGGCGCCATGGATGGCGATGTAGCCCTTGGCGAAGACGTACCTGCGAAACTCGGGCGGTACGGCCACGCGCCACACCAGGTTGTTGTCGAACTCGCGCACGCTGTCCAGCGTGCCCGAAAAATCGATGTGGCCCGACAGCGGGTGGCCGCCGATCTCGGCACCGTCCTTGGCTGCGCGCTCCACGTTCACGCGGTCGCCCTGGCCGTAGCTGCCCAGCGTGGTGATGTTCAGGCTCTGCTGCATCACGTCGAAATTGGCCTGTGTCGGCGAGAGGATCTCGGTCACCGTGAGGCACACGCCATCGGTGGACACACTGGCACCAATGGCCAGGTCCTGGCAGAAGCCCTCGGGAAAATCGAGCGTGAAGGTGCGCAGGCCTGCGCGGTCATGGATGGCGGCAATGCCTGCCGTGGCTTGAACGATGCCTGTGAACATGGTGGCGCGGCTTTCGGGGTGGGGCCGCCGATTTTGCCACCCGACCCCGCGCCGCGCTGCCCGCCATGAAAAAGGGCTGCCACAGGGCAGCCCTTTGTGCAGCGAGCGCAGCGCTTACTTCGCGCGCAGCAGCTCACCCGCTTCGAGCAGCACCAGCTCGTTGTCGTCGGCCTTGTTCGGCTCGCGGCTGGAGCTGAAGGGCAGATTGTTGTCGTTGCCGACCACGATGTGCGTGCCATCCACCACGTCCACGTTCTCGATGGTGAAGAACGGGAAGGTGAGCACACCGTTGTTCAGCGGCTTCTTCGCCAGGCGCCTGGGGTCCTGGATGGCCATCAGGTCGATGTAGCCCACCTTGCGCAGCGGGCCGCCGACGTTGGCGTCGGTCAGCTCGATCTTGTAGACGCGCTTGAACTTGGCCAGGTCGTGGAAGCAGTCCGCGCGCTTGACGCCTTCGGGGCAGGCCTTGTCGGCCGTGCCTTCGCCGTTGTCGCGCTCGATGATCAGGCCGGTGGTGGCGTCGATCATGTTGAAGTCGCCGATGGCGTGGTGGTTGGCTTCGAGCACGTACTTCCAGTGGCGGCCGGTCCATTGCTCGGTCTTCACGTCGAACTCCAGCACGCGCAGGTACTGCTTGCCGTCCACGGCTTCGTAGGCCTTGCCGGCCTCGTTCCACAGCGGGCCTTCGAGCAGGGCGTAAAGCTTGCTGCCGTCCTTGGACGAGGCCATGCCTTCATAGCCTTTGGAGCGCCTGACCTCGAAGGCCGGGGCCTTGGCGTCGGGCGCGCCGGCCGTGGTGATGGCCGGGTGGTCGGGCGAGCGCACGGGCTTGCCGTCCACCTGTGTCTCGAACACCGCGAGCACGCGGCCCGTCAGGTCGGCCTTGACCAGGTAGGGCCCGAACTCCTCGCCGATCCACAGCGCGCCACCGGCGAACTGGAAGCTCTCGGGATCGAAATCCGCACCCGTGAGGTAGCGCTTGTCCGTGCCTTCGTGGGTGATGCGAAACGGCACCTTCTTGTCCGGGTCGTGCAGGAACACCGTGGCCAGGCGCTTGAACTGGCCGGCCTTGAAGTCCACCTGGTAGTGGCTCAGGTGCAGCATGAAGTCGGGCGAATTGGCCTTGGCGCCAGCGCCGTTGTCGGTGAGGATCCAGAACGAACCATCGGCCATGCGCTTGATGCCCGAGTGGCCCTGCAGCGGCTGGCCGGCGAAAGGCAGCGAGATGCCGGTGGGGCGGCCGCCCGACAGGCCTTCGACCGAACCCAGTGCCTCCACGCGCTTGCCCGTGGTGAACTTGCCACTGACCTGCAGGTCCTGCGGTGCATCCTTGGGCGCGGGCACCAGGCTCATGGCGGGCATCACTGCATGGCCTGCGAGCGTGGCGGGGTAGGCTTGCTGGGCCTGGGCGGTGAGGGAAGCAGCGGCAGCGCAGGCGAGCAGGGCGCTGGCGGCAATGGAGGAGAGTCGGGACATGGTCGCAGACGGCAGGAAATGTAAACCGGCGACGATGCCCGGCGCACGTGACGGGCGCGTGACACCCGGCCCCTGGGAGCGGCGCAGCGCTATGCCGCGATGTGCACCGGCGTCCCCACCGCCACCCGCCCGAACAGGTCCATCACATCGGCATTGGCCATGCGCACGCAGCCATGCGAGGCGGGCATGCCCAGGGGCGTGCCATCGGGGCAGCCGTGGATGTAGATGAAGCGGCGCAACGTATCCACCGCGCCACCCCGGTTGAAACCCGGCTCGCAACCCGTGAGCCACAGGATGCGGCACAGGATCCAGTCGCGCCCCGGGTGCTGCGCCGCAAGCTCGGGCGAATACAGCTCGCCCGTGGGCCGGCGCCCCACGAACACGGTGGCGGCGGCGCAGCCCGCGCCCACCTTGGCACGCACGCGGTGCAGGCCGCGCGGCGTGCAGCCGCTGCCATGCGACTCACCCACGCCGTGCAGCGCCGTGGAAACGGCGTAGCGGCGCACCAGGGCATCGCCCCCATACAGATCGAGCTGCTGGCGCGGCACGCTGATGTGCACCTCCACTTCGCGCGCCGCGCCTGCCATGCCAGCGCCGCTCAGCCGGCGGCCACCAGCCCGGCCGCATGGCCGCGCGTGAAGGCCTCTTCGAACACCGAATAGCCCGACCAGTCGCTGTGCGCGAACGCCAGGCGCGCCGTGGCCGGCGTGGGCAGCACGGCCACGCGCTCGCCGCCCGCCAGGCGCACGCGCCTGTCGGGCGCCCGGTAGCGGCCCGGCTGGTGCAGCCAGCCCAGCAGCCCCGGCGTGGGGATGGACATGGCATGGCCGTAGCGCGTAATGTCCATGCGCGTGGCGCGCTGGGCCAGGTCGGGGTGCGGGCCGGCCAGCGACTGCAGGGCCGCCTGCGCCCAGTGCGACCAGGGCTGGGTGGCCAGTTGCTGGCGGCCATCGGGCACATCGCCCAGGGCCTGGTAGTAGGTGAGCACCGTGGGCCCGGGGCGCGGGTCCAGGCGCTGGTGGCCCGCGTCCACGTAGCCCAGGCCGCCGGGGTTGGCATCGGCATAGAGTACGTTGTCCCAGGCGGGTGCGGCGCCTGCGCGGTCGGCCAGCGGCGCATCGATGTGGATGTTGGCCACCAGCCAGGGCGCCCAGGACAAGCGCTGCGCCGTCTCGGTGAGGAACGCCGGCGGGTTGCGCACCACGCGCGCGGCCAGGAACACCGGCAGCGCCACCACGCAGCGCGGCGCCTGCCAGCGCTCGACATTGCCCGAGGCATGGTTGAGCGCATCCACCTGCACGCCATGGCGCCCCTCGGTGATGCGCAGCACGCTGCTGCCCGTGGCCAGCTGCCCGCCTTCGCGCAGCGGTACCGCCAGGCGCTGCGTGAGCCAGCCATTGCCCTCGGGCCAGGTGAGCACGCCCTCGCGGTCGTCGCTGCCCGCGTCGCCTGGCGCATGGAAGCCATGGCGGCTGGCGAAGTAGTGGATGCCGGCCCAGGCCGACACGCGCGCCGTGCCCGCGCCATAGTCGTCGCGGCAGCAGTAGCCCAGATACCAGCGCAGGTGCGCATCATCGAGCCCCTCCTGCGTGAGCCAGGCGTCGAAGGAGAGGGCGTCGAGCGCCTGGTGCGTGGGCGACAGCGCCCGCTTGCCGTCGAAGGCCTTGAGCATGGGCATGGTGAAGCGCGCCGCCTTGGACAGCGCATCCACCCGCTCCGAAAATCGGCGGTACTGGGCCAGCGTGGCTTCGCCCACGCCGTGCACCGGCAGCAGGCCCTCCTGCCATTCGCCCTCGAAGTACAGCCGCTCCTGCGGGCTGTGGCACAGGTGGCGCTCGTCGTAGCGCCAGCGGCCGGCCACGCGCTGGCGCAGTCCCAGTTCCTCCAGCAGGTCCTGCACCTCGCTGGCATCGTCGCCGGGCACGGGCAGGTAGTGCGCGCCCAGGGGGCAGGCGATGCCGCCGACCATGCCGCCGCGGCTGTTGCCGCCGGCCTGGTCTTCGAGCTCCAGCAGCGCGAAGTCCTCCACCCCGGCCAGGCGCAGCGCGCGCGCCGCCGCCAGGCCGGCCACGCCGCCGCCGGCGATGATGACCTGCGCGCGCCGCACCACGGAAGGCCCGGGCAGGGTGCCCCTGTGCAGCATGTCGCGCAGCGCATGGCCGCGCTCCATGTCGATGCCGGCAAAGCCGCCTTCGAGCGTGCGCGGCGCCTTGTCGCAGCCCTGCAACAGTCCGCCTGCGGCGAACAGGGCGCCAGCCTGCAACAGTTGCCTGCGTCGCGGAGATGGCGGGAGGGAGGGGGGCGCAAGGGACATGGAGCCGTACTCTACGTCACCCGCAAGCCAGTCCCCAGCAACGGGGGGTCAGTCCTTCCAGCGCGCCTGGATCTCCTGCAGCTGCGGCAGTTGCGCGATGAACACCTCCACCATGCCCGGATCAAAGTGCTTGCCCGCCTGGGCGCGCAGGTGGGCCAGGGTGTTCTCGATGCTCCAGGGCTCCTTGTAGGGTCGGCGCGCCGTGAGCGCGTCGAACACATCGGCCAGGGCGACGATGCGCGACTCCACCGGAATCGCCTCGCCTGCCAGGCCCTGCGGGTAGCCACTGCCGTCCCACTTCTCGTGGTGCGTGAGCGCGATGGAGTGGGCCAGGCGCAGCAGGCCGCCGGTGTGCTCGCCGATGATTTCGGCACCGATCTGCGGATGGCGGCGCATGGTCTCCCACTCGCCGGCATCGAGCGGGCCGGGCTTGCGCAGCACAGCATCGGGGATGCCGATCTTGCCCACGTCGTGCATGGGCGCGGCGTTGAGCAGGTCCTCGGCCCAGGCCGGCGAGTGGCCCAGCGCCAGCGCCAGCACATGGGCGAAGTGGCTCATGCGGATGACGTGCATGCCCGTCTCGTTGTCCTTGTACTCGGCCGCGCGGCCCAGGCGCTGCACGATCTGCAGCCGCGTCTCGCGCAGTTCCTCGGTGCGCACCAGCGACAGGTGGGTGCGCACGCGGGCGCGCACCACCGGGGCGCTCACGGGCTTGGTGATGTAGTCCACGCCGCCCACGTCGAAACCGCGCGCCTCGTCCTGCGCTTCGGTGAGCGCGGTGACGAAGATCACCGGGATGTTCGCGGTGGCGCGGTCGGCCTTGAGGGCCTGGCACACGCCGTAACCGTCCATCTGCGGCATCATCACGTCGAGCAGCACCAGGTCGGGCCGCTGCTGCGCGGCGATCTGCAGCGCGCGCGCACCATCGGTGGCGAACAGCAGGCGAAAGTCCTCCTGCAGGATGTGGCGCAGTACCTGCAGGTTGGTGGGTTCGTCATCCACCAGCAGCAGGCGCGGGCGATGGTCTTCGGGGGCGGCCGTCATGGGGCTTCCTTCGGGTGCCGGGGGCGAGGGTTCCGATTTTCAGGCATGCATTTCCCCCGGATGCAGCGGCGCCTGCAGATGGCGCTGCAGAGCCTGCAGGCAGGCGCGCGCCTCGTCGAAGTCGAAGCGGTCGAGCGCCTCGTGCAGGCTGTTGAGCGTGACCGCGGGCAACTCGCCCTCGAGCACCGCCAGCGGCGCATCGGCCAGCTCCCCCTGCGCCAGGGCAGCGGCGAGGGCCGCAATGGCCGCCAGCACGCGCTCGCGCTGGGCCTGCTGCAGGGGCGCCGGTGCCGGCGCCGAACCCTGGCGCTGCGCGTCGGGCGCCTGCGGGCTGAGCAGGGCACCGCCCACGGCATCGAGTGCCGTGGCCAAGGCCAGCAGGGCCACCTGCACCGCACCGGCATCGCGCTCGCGGGCGGCCTGCTCGATCTGGCCGGCAAACTGCTGCACCGCAGGCAGCGCCAGGTTGCCGGCCGCACCGCGCAGGCGGTGGGCGCGCGCCGCCAGGCTGTCCCAGTCGTCCGCCTGGTGCGCGGACAGCAAGCCGGCCAGCGCCACGCCGCTCTCCTGCATGAAGCGCTCGATGGCCTCGCGCAGGTAGCGCGCCTGCGTCCACAGCCGCACCCCCCGGTCCCATTCGATGGCCGGTGCCACAGGGGCCGTCGCCGGTTGCCGGGCGGGCGCCACGGCCTGCCGTCCCTCGCCAGGGGGCAGGGCACCGAAGATGCTGGCCACGGCGAACACCGGATCGCCGCCGTCTTCGCGCACGCCGATCACGCGCGCGATTTCGGCCATGAGCCGCACGGGCTCCACCGGCTTGCTGGCAAAGCCATCCATGCCGGCGGCACGGGCGTTGCGGCGGTCCTGTTCGAGCACGCTGGCCGAGAGGGCCACGATGGGGGTCGGCTTGCGCCGGCGCGCCTGCTCGAAGCTGCGCAGGTGCCGCGTGGCCTCCAGGCCGTCCATGTCGGGCATCTGCAGGTCCATGAGCACCACGTCGAAGCGCTCCTGCGCGAAGGCCTCCAGCGCCAGGGCGCCGCTGGCCACGGCCGTGAGCTTGTGGCCGCCGCGCTGCAGCGTGATCTGCAGCAGCTCCAGGTTGGCGGGCACGTCGTCCACGGCCAGCACGCGCAGCGTGGGCAGGGGCGCGCGCAGCCAGTCGCGGGTCGTCGAGGGGCCGGTATCCACTGGCGCCTGACCGGTGCGCAGCGGCAGGCGCACGGTGAAGGTGCTGCCCTGGCCCACCTGGCTGGCCACCGCGATGCTGCCGCCCATCAGTTCGGCCAGTTGGCGGGCGATGGTCGTGCCCAGGCCCGTGCCACCGTAGCGGCGCGTGGTCGAGGCATCGGCCTGCGCAAAGGGGTCGAAGATGCGCTGCAGGCCGGCGGCGTCGATGCCGATGCCGGTGTCCACCACCTGCAGCACGAGCTGCGCATCGGCGCCGGCCACGCGCAGCGTGACGCGGCCCTTGTGCGTGAACTTGATGGCGTTGCCCATCAGGTTGAGCAGCACCTGCTGGATGCGAAAGGCATCGCCCTGCCAATGCGTGGGCACGCCTTCGGGATAGTCGAGCACGACCTCCAGCCCCTTCTTGGCGGCGTTGATGCGCAGCGAGGCCAGGATCTGCTCGCACAGCTCGCGCAGGCTGAAGTCGGCCACTTCCAGTTCCACCGCGCCTTTTTCGAGCTTGGCGGTGTCCAGGATGTCGTTGAGCAAGCGCAGCATGGAGCGCGCCGCATGGTGCACCGTGCCCAGGTGGCGGCGCTGGGTGCTTTCGAGCGGGGTGTCGAGCAGCGCCTCGGTGAAGCCGATGATGGCGTTCATGGGCGTGCGGATCTCGTGGCTCATGTTCGCCAGGAAGGTGCTGCGCGCCGCCGCCGCATGCTCGGCCTGCTCCTTGGCCGTGCGCAGGTCGGTCTCCATGCGCCGGCGCACGGTGAGGTCGGTGGCGAACTTGACGATCTTGAAGGCCCGCCCCTGCGCGTCGAAGATGGGGTTGTAGGTGGCCTGGATCCAGACCTCGCGCCCACCCCGGCCCAGGCGCAGGTACTCCCCCGCATTGAACTCGCCCTGGCCCAGGCGCGCCCAGAAGGCCTGGTAGGCCTGGCTGCCGGCGTACTCCGGCGTGCAGAAGATGCGGTGGTGCTGGCCCTCGATTTCGGCGAGCGTGTAGCCCATGAGGTCCAGGAAATTCCGGTTGGCGGTGAGCACCCGGCCCGTGAGATCGAACTCGATCACCGCCTGCGAGCGGCCGATGGCGGTGACCGTGCCCACGAACTCGGCGTTCTGCGCCTTGGAGGCCGTCATGTCGGTGATCACGCCATCGATCCACTCGACTTCACCTCCCGGCCCCGCGACACCCCGGCCCGTTTCGGACACCCAGCGGACGCCCCCATCACGCGTGTGCAACCGGTACTCCAGCACATACGACCCACCCGCAGCCAGGGCGCGCGCCACCTGCTCACCGATGCGCGCGGCATCGTCCTCGTGGACGATGCGGCCAAAGGAGACGCGGCGCTGCAGAAAGTCCTCGGCCGGCCAGCCCGTGAGGGCTTCGACCGCGTCGCTGATGAACAGCATGGACCAGTCGGCGTCGTAGCGGCAACGAAACGCCACGCCCGGGATGTTGCGCACCAGCGAGCGCAGCTGCTCCTCGCCGCGCTGGCGCTCCTGTTCCATGGCCCGGCGCTCGGTCAGATCGGTCAGGAAGCCCACCAGCACGGGCGGGCCGGGCAGGTCCACGCGGCCGACCACCAGCCGCACCGGCACCAGGGTGCCATCCTTGTGCACCACGTGGATGTCCTTGTCCTTGCCCACCTGGCGCGCCTGGCCCCGGGACAGGTCGCGCGGCAGGTAGCTGTGCGGCGTGTCGGCATAGGCGGGGTCCACGAGCATGCGCACGGGCCGGCCCACGGCTTCCTCGGCGGTCCAGCCGAGCATGCGCCGCGCGGCGCCATTGAAGGAGCGGATGGTGCCATCCGCATCGGCCATGATGATGGCGTCCATCGCCGTCTCCACCACGGAACGCAGGCGCGATTCGCTCTGCTCGGACCTGCGCAGCAGCCAGCGGACGCGCAGGCCGATGTTGACGGTGGTGACCACCAAGCCCACCAGCACGGCCATCAGGGCGATGGCCAGTGCCATGTACCAGGCCTGTTCTGGCACCGACCCCAGGTCCGGCACATTGCCGGACACGCG
The DNA here is from genome assembly GCF_034519795.1 of Acidovorax sp. GTDB lineage: Bacteria > Pseudomonadota > Gammaproteobacteria > Burkholderiales > Burkholderiaceae_C > Acidovorax. Next base: position 112,454 of record NZ_JAXHOB010000001.1, on the reverse strand, counting down.
CACGGCCGCGATGCTGATGTAGTGCATGCCGGCGATCGCCAGGCCCAGCACCAGGCCGCCCAGCAGCGTGCTCAGCCAGGGTCGGCCCGTCCAGGCGCGCTGCATGCCGAAGCGCAGCCACAGCGCCAGGATGGCCATGCCCACCGCGAACACGAGGGAGGCCAGGAAGCCGCCCACGTCGTAGCGGATCAGTGGCGCCGCATCGGATGCCGACATGCCGGCGTAGTGCATGACGCCGATTCCCGCGCCCACCAGGGCACCACCCCAGGTGATGGCGCGGCGGGTGGGCTGCTCCTGGGTGAGCACGTGCAACGCGATCCACGAGGCCACCAGGCTGGGAAGAAACGACAGCGCCGTGACCCAGGGCTCGAAATGGCCATTGGCGCACAGGTCGAACGCCAGCATGCCCACGAAATGCATGGACCAGACGCCCCCGCCCAGCGCCACCGCCCCGGAAGCCACCGTGAGGTTGCGGCGCAAGCGGTCGGGCGCGCGCAAGGCCAGCGCTGCCAGATGCAGCGCCATGAGGGAAGAGGCGATCGCCAGCGCGACCGACAGGGCCACCAGCCAGGGGTCGTGCCCCCAAAGGTTCTGTAGATCCCGCTCTGCGCCGACAACGAAGAATCTCTCGAACATCGGACGGAAGAATGTAAGCGTTGGTTTCCATTCTGCCGGGAAGCCCGTGAGCGATTGACCCACGTGCCCTGTAACCCCCCCAACTCCCGGGTTTGTTACATCCGCGCGGCATGGATGCAACAGCGCAGGCCCCTAACCCCAGGTCCCCACAACTGGCGCGGCCCAGGCCAGCGCCCCCGCGCAAGGGCCGCCCCGCCGCGCTGGGGGCGTCCCCCTCAGGGGGAAGGCGCGCAGCGACTCAAGGGGGAGACTAATGCCCGACCACCTTGCCCCATTCCCGCTCGTAGGTGTGCACCAGGGCCTGGTTGGACAGGCGGTTCACCTCGGCCGGCAGGCGCGCCATGTCGAGCGGAAAGTCGAACAGCAGGGGCAGCGTGCCCATGCTCAGGAAGCGCAGGTCCGCCGGCAACGCTTCGGGCATGCGCCAGGGGCGGCGGCTGGCCACCACGAAGCCCCATTCGCCGAAGCTCGGCACGTGCGCGTGGTAGGGCGCCGTCTTCAGACCCACCGACTCCATCGTCTGCACCACCGTCCAGTAGCTCTGGCGCGCCACCAGGGGCGAGGTGGTCTGCACCACGGCGTAGCCGCTGGCCGCCAGGCGCTTGTCCAGCAGCGCGTAGAAGCTGTTGGTGTAGAGCTTGCCGATGGAAAAATTGGTCGGGTCGGGGAAGTCCACCACGATCACGTCGAAGACGTCTTCCGCCGCGTCGCAGCCGTGGGCCTTGCAGTGCTGCAGCCACCGGAAGGCATCGGTATTGACCACCTGCACCTTGGGCGAGCGCAGCGCGTCGCCGTTGAGCCGGGCGAGCGTCGGGTCTTCGCTGAACAGGCGCGTCATGGCCGGGTCCAGCTCCACCAGGGTGACGGATTCGACCGAGGGGTACTTGAGGACCTCGCGCACGGCCATGCCGTCGCCGCCGCCGAGCACCGCCACGCGCCGGGGCGCGCCGTGCGCCGCCATCGCGGGGTGCACCAGGGCCTCGTGGTAGCGGTACTCGTCGCGCTCGGCGAACTGCAGGTTGCCGTTGAGGTACAGGCGGTGGCCCAGCTTGCCATTGGTGACGACGATGCGCTGGTAAGGCGAGGCGCTGCTGATGACGATGCGGTCCTGGTAGAACTTGTCCTCCGCAAAGCTGGTGATGTGGTCCGCACCGACCAGCCCGGCCAGCAGCAGCGCGATCACGGCCAGGCAGGCAAAGGCATGCGCGCGCAGGCGGCGCAGCTCATGGCGGAACAGCCAGACGGCCCACAGTGCAACGAAGGCATTCATGAGCCCGAACAACAGACCTGTGCGGATGAGCCCCAGCTGCGGCACCAGCAGCAGCGGGAAGGCCATGGACACGGCCAGCGCGCCCAGGTAGTCGAAGGTCAGCACCTGCGAGACCAGGTCCTTGAGCGCCACGTTGCGCTTGAGGATGCGCATGACCAGCGGAATCTCCAGCCCCGCCAGCGTGCCGACCATGAACACCATGCCATACAGCAGCAGGCGAAAGGCCCCGGGCGCGTAGGCGTTGGCCAGGAACAGCGTGGCCGGCAGCACGCCGCCGATCAGCGCCACCAGCAGTTCGACGCGCAGAAAGTGCGCCGGCAGCTGCCGCTCGAAATAGCGCGACAGCCACGAGCCCACGCCCATGGCGAACAGGTAGGTGCCGATGATGGTGGAGAACTGCAGCACCGAGTCGCCCAGCACATAGGAGGCGAGGGCACCGGCCGCCAGTTCGTAGAGCAGGCCACAGGCGGCCACGACGAACACGCTGGCCAGCAGCGCGACATCGATGGGGCGCACGCCCGGTGCGGGCACGGGGGGGAGGGAGGTGGTGGTAGGGTTCGAGGACAAGCCGCTATTGTGCTGCGAACGGCGAGGGCACCGGCGGCTGGTGCGGCGTTGCGGTAGCCGGCACCGCCGCCGGGCCCAGCAGGCCCCGGGGCAGGTCCTTGCCCTGGGCCGTGAGTTGCGCAGCCAGGCCCTGGGCGATGGCTTCGGCGCGCGCCTGCCCCCGGGCCACCTGATCGGGCGGCAGGCGGGCCACCTCGCGTTGCATGAAGTCGGCCATGGCGTGCGGGTGGCGCACCATGCGGGCCAGCAGGATGCGGTAGGCATGGCCTTCCGCGGGGTCGTGGACTGCATACGCAGGGGCAGGCGGGACGCTGGGGCCCGCGTCGTAGAGCCACGCCAGGGTGCTCACGGCCGGCAGGGGCTCTTCCACGAGGGCCTGCTTCGCATAGCCCAGTACCTCCTGGTACCAGGCCGCCAGTTGGGCGTCGCTCTGGGGCACGCCCGCGAAGCCTTCGGGCCCATGGCGGCCGGTGGGCCCCACGTACTGGAAGTGCAGCTGCGCGTCCACATTGCCGGCCCGCGCGTGCAGACGCAGGATCTCGGTGCGCAACGCATAGTCGCTGTCCGACAACCGCGCACACAGCGCAGTGGCCTGTGCATGCCGGGTATCGAGCTCCTTCAGCTGGGCCGCCGATGCAGTGCCCTGGGACCGGCCCTCCCACAGCAGCCTTGGCAGGTCACCGCTGTACTCGCAGTAGCTGAGTGCAACCAGCATGTCCACATCGGCGTCGATGCCCGCCACCGAGGGGCCGGGATAGTTGCGCAGCATCTCCCACACGGGACGTGCGGGGGGCATGAAGGCGGCCGACATCATGCTGAAGCGGCTTGGCGGCCGCTGGACACCCGGCGGTTTTGAAGCTGTTGAGGGTGCACTGGCGGCGCCCAGTTGGGAATCCCACGGGAAATCCGTGGCCCGGGGCGCTGCGGCGCCGGCCGCGAGGCCCTGCCTGGATGCGGTGTGGGCTTTCGGTGCACCAGGCAGTGGGTAGCTCCAGAAGGTGCAGACGGCCAGCACCACGACAGCAACAGCCCCCGCCACCCAGCCCCACCCGCCGGGGCGTCGGGGTTTGGAGCGGGGTGCAGGTGCCATCACACAGCCAGTCTGCACGGGGGCGCATTGCCCCTCTTCCATGGCAGACAAATGGCGGGTTGCGTCAAAACTGGTAGTTCACGCTGACCAGCAGGCTGCGCGGAGCACCCGGCATGGCGTTGCCGCGCCAGTATTCCCTGTCCAGCAGGTTGGAGATGGCGGCCGTGGCGGTCCACACGCCCTGGCGCCAGCCGACCAACGCATCCCAGCGCGTGTAGCCGGGCAGGATTGATGTGTTGGCGGCATTGAGCCAGCGTGCGCTGGTGTGCGTGGCGCCGATTTCCGCGTACCACGGGCCTTGCGGCGCGTAGCGCACGAAGACATTGCCGTTGCGCAGGGCGGTGTCGACCAGGTACTTGCCCACCAGGGCCGGCTGCAGCTTGTCCTCCGTCACCTTGGCGCTGGTCACGCCCACGCCGCCGCGCACGTACCACGACGAGGCCACGCGGCCCGCCGCGCTGAACTCGATGCCGCGCGAGCGCTCCTTGCCGCGCACGGCCCAGGTGAAGGGGTCGTTGGTCGCGTCGGGGCGGTAGCGGATGTTGGCGTGTTCGAGCTGGTACACCGACAGCTGGGTCGAGAGCGCGCCGTTCAGCCAGTCGCTCTTGACGCCCACCTCGACCTGGCGCGAGTGCTGAGGCTCTTCGTCGTACACGGCGGTGGGCGAGACGTCCACGCTGATCATGCCGCGCCCGCCGTAGGGCGAGTAGCTCTTGTTCCACGAGGCGTACAGGCTGTGCGCGCGCACCGGCTGCCAGACCACGCCCAGGCGCGGGCTCACCGAATCACCGTCGTAGCCACGGCCCACATTGGTCAGCAGATTGGTGCTGTTGAAGTCGAAGCGGTCATAGCGCAGGCCGGCGAGCAGCTTCCACTCGGGCGTGAGGCTGATGAGGTCCTGCAGGTACAGGGCCTGGCCCTCGGCCTTGTGCAGGTTGTGCTGGGTCGGGTTGCCCTGCGCCGGCTTGGCGCCCCAGGCGATGGGCAGCAGCGGGTCGTAGCTGAAGGTGGACGCCGGCTGGCCGATGCGCGGGTGGCGCTTTTCCTCGCTCACTTCGACACCGGCCAGCACTTCGTGCTGGATGCCGCCGGTGCGGAACTTGCCCGTGAGGTCCACGGTGTTGGACAGGGTCTCGTTGGCCGTCTGCTGCCAGGCGTAGTTCGGCCGCACCTGGCCGCGCCAGGTGCAGGCCGCCCCTGCGGAGGTCTGGCCCGCCGTGTTGCAGTAGGTGCCGGCGAAGTAGTGGTCAAAGTCCTGGCTGGCCTCGCGCTTGCTGGCCACCCAGCGCACGCTCCAGGCGCTGTTGAAGTCGTAGGACAGGTCCGAGCGCAGCACGCGCAGGCGGTCTTCCACATGGTCGCCCGGGTGGGCAAAGCCCTTGCGGATGGAGACACCGGGCGGCAGCTGGTCGTAGACCGGCCCGCGGTCGGGCACGCGCCAGATGTTGTCGTAGGTGTACTGGCCACTCCAGCGCAGGCCGGTGCGGGTGTCCACCACGATGCTGGGCGAGACCATCTCGTTCCTGTTGCGGATGCCGCTGCGGAAGCTGTCGGCCTGCTCGCGGTCGGCCGTCAGGCGCACGGCGACGTGGTGGTTGATGACCTTGTTGATGTCCAGCGTGCCGCCGTAGTTGTCCCACGAACCACCGCGCAAGGTGACGCTGCTCTTGGCATCGAAGCGGGCCTGCTTGCTCACCAGGTTGACGATGCCGCCGCCGCTGCTGCGGCCGTAGAGCACCGAGGCCGGGCCCTTCAAGATCTCGATGCGCTCCACATTGGCGGTGCTGCGCCGCACCTGGCCGGACTCGCGCACGCCGTCGCGGTAGATGTCGCCCGAGTCGGCGTTGAAGCCGCGGATCACCACGCCCTCGCCGCGCATGTCGTACTTGGTGTTCACGCCGGGCACGCCGTCGAGCATCACCGCCAGGTCGTTGATGCCGTAGCTCTTGTACTTGTTGACCTCCAAGGTGTCGATGGTCTGCGGGATGTCCCGCGGCGCCATATAGGTCTTGGTGGCCGTGGTCACGCCCTCGGGGCGCACATCGTCGGCGTCGTACTGCGAGCCCGTGACCTGCACGGCAGGCAGTGCGGCATCGGCCTGGCCCCAGGCCTGCGGCGCCGTGCCCAGTAGGGCCAGCAGGCTGGCTGCTGCGGTGGCGGTCCAATGAAAACGGGCAGCCTTGTTGCTGCCCGCAGGGTGCTTGTGTGCCATGGGTACTCCAGATATTCGAACGTGCAGCCCCCTCCGGCCGCTACCGCTCACACGAAGTACACATTTTAATACAAACGATAATTATTCTTATTCAATTTTTTACACACCAAGGGACAAACGCGAGCAGGGCCCGTGAAAGCCCGTTGGAATCCGCCACCCCCTGCCCTCAATGGATGGCGGCAGCGACGATGATGCTGATGCCCAGGCACATGGCGGCCACCACCATGCCCAGCGCCCGGTTCTGCTTCTCGACGATCTCGCGCCACAGGTCGTACGGTGTGATCTTGTCGACGATGACAAAGCACAGCCAGAAGATCAGGACGCCGATCAGCGCGTACAGGATGGACCCGAGGAACGCCGCGGGCTTGAGCCATTCGATTCCCATCATGGTGGAAGCTCCTTGATAAATTACTTGTGCCCGCCGCCGCTGGAATAGCCGCCGAACGAGCCGCCCGAACTGCGGTAGCCGCTGCCGGATGACCCGGAACAGTTGCTCAGCAGGATCAGCAGGATGATGATGACGATCGCGATGATGATGATGGTGCCGCAGCCCAGGCCCGATTTGGCCACGAAGGGCCCCGGGTCGTCGCGCTGCAGCACATCCTTCTGGTCTTCGAGCTTGAAGGCCTTGGCCACGGTGTCGCTGGCCAGCTTGTCGCCCGAGGACCAGGTCAACTCATTGGGTGTCTGCTCCATCGACAGCAGGCCCTTGGCGCTGGCGAAGTCGCGGTTCGATGTTTTCTGGCCGCGCGTGACCTGCCAGTAGAACTCGCCGAGCACGTAGGTGGTTTCGGCCTCGTAGCTGTACTTGAGCTGGTAGGTGGTGCCCATGTAGCTCGCGCTGCGGCCGCTGGCGGCCATCTGCGGGGCGCCGGTGGTCGGGCGCACCATGCTCCAGCCGTCTTCGGCGTCCACCAGGAAGGCGAAGCCGCGCTTCTGGTTGTACAGCAGGTACTCGCTCCAGCCGAAGTGCTCGTCGTCGCCCGGCTCTACGCCCATGCGGTGCTGAAAGCCCACCACCTGCCAGTGCACGCCCTGCAGCTGGCCCTTGCTGCCCAGCGGGATGATGGGACGCACGGGCTCGTCCTGCTCGGTCGATTGCAGCTCACCGCCCACGCCGCTGTCCAGCGAAATGATGCTCGCGCACGATCCGCAGGTGATGCTCTTGGTGGTCGACAGCTGCACCTGCACCGGCGCACCGCAGTGCGGGCAGTTGAACTGGCGGCCCTTCTCGTCCTTGGCCGATTCGTCCTTGAGGCCGGTGAGCTTGAGGTCTTCGAGCAGCACAGCGCGGCCGCGCTCCAGGTGCGGCGGCGTGTGGCCGTAGTCGATGCTGAGCACCTCGCCATCGGCGCTGCGCAGCTCGACCATGTCGAAGGGCTGGCCCAGCGGCGGCAGCTTGGGCAGTTCGCCCTGGGCCGAGATCAGCGAGGCGCTGCCGCTGAAGGCGACGGAGTACGACTTGCCGCCAATGGCGGTGGTGGCGCCGATGCGAAAGCGGGCGGCCTCGGGCAGCTCGCGCCCGGCCTCCATGGGCCGCGTGAACACATAGGCGCCGTTGTCCTCGCCCAGGCTGGCCAGGGTGCCGTCCTGCAGGAAGGCGGCCCATTCCGTCCAGACGCCGGCCTCGGTCTTGTACTGCAGCCGGCCGATCAGGGTGAAGGGGATGTCCTTGCCATCGAGTTCGATGCGCCCGCTGGCCATGAGCTGCAACGGGCTGTGGTCGTCGAACAGCTCGGCCATCTTGCCCACGCGCTGCAGCACGTCGCCGCTGCGCACCACGGTGCTCTGGCAGTAGCCGCAGACGGCGTGGGTGGACTGCGCGCTGCGGAATTCAACCGGCGCGCCGCAGCCCGGGCAGGGCGCACGGTAGGAACGCTGTGTAGGGTCAGTGGCCATTCGGGCGGTGCCAATGGCGGCCGGGTGCGGCAGTGCAGGGGCCCGTCAGCCCGCTGCCGCCCGCACCCCAGGCGCCGGTAGCAAAGGTAGGTTGCGCCGGCCTCAGATCAGCTTCTTGAGCAGTTCGGACTTCTTGGCGTCGAACTCTTCCTGCGTGAGGATGCCCTTGGACTTGAGTTCGCCCAGCTTCTCGATCGTGGCCATCACGTCCTCGGGCTTGACGCCGGAGGACACGGCCGCCGCCGCTGCGGCAGCCGGTGCCGCATTGCCGCCACCCTGCAGGCCTTGCTGCAGGTTCTGCGCCATCACCTGGCCCAGCGCCACGCCGGCCCCCAGGCCCATGGCATCGCCCGCGATGCCGCTGCCGCCGCCACTGTTCTCGGCGAACTTGGGGATGGCCTGCGCGGTCTGGTACTGCATGAACTTGGCCATGTCGTTGCCGACCATGCCCATGCCGATCTTCTGGTCGAGGATCTTCTGCAGCTCTTCGGGCAGCGAGACGTTCTGCACCGTGAGGTTCTCGATCAGGAGGCCGAGCTTGGCGAAGATCGGCGCGAGCTCCTTGGTCAGCGCATCGGCGAACATGACCTGGTTGGCCGCCAGGTCCAGGAAGGGCAGGCCGCTGCCGGCAATGGCGTTGCTGATGTTCTGCAGCACCAGGCCGCGCAGTTGGCCTTCGAGGTCGCCCACGGGATAGGACTCGCGCGTGCCCGAGATCTCGGTGTGGAACAGCTTCGGGTCGGCAATGCGGAAGGCGTAGTTGCCGAAGGCGCGCAGGCGCACCGCGCCGAAGTCCTTGTCGCGGATGGTGATCGGCTGGGGCGTGCCCCACTTCTGGTCGATCTGCTGGCGCGTGCTGAAGAAGTAGACATCGCTCTTGAAGGGCGACTCGAAGAGCTTGTCCCAGTTCTTCAGGTAGGTCAGCACCGGCAGCGTCTGCGTGGTGAGCTTGTAGGTGCCGGGGCCGAAGACGTCGGCCACCTTGCCTTCATTGACGAAGACCGCCATCTGCGACTCGCGCACCACCAGCGTGCCGCCGTTCTGGATTTCCATGCCGCTCATGGGGAAGCGCCAGGCCAGCGTGCCGTCGCCGTCCTCGGTCCACTGGAGGACGTCGATGAACTGTTTCTTGATGAAGTCCATGAGGGCCATGTCTGCTCCCTAGTGCGTTGCCGCAGTTGAAAAGATGTCCATCATAGCAACGGGGTTGGCGCCGCCAAGGGCATTTTGTGTCCCCACTGCGTGACGGAATTAACGCGGAAGGCCGCAGACTTTCGCGGCCCCGCGCTTGATAGTTTCAATGACGCACTTAGCTGCGTTCAATTGGCAATTGCTATTGAGAATGCCTACCATTTCTCCATGCCTGCCCCGCCCTTGCGCAGGCGCTGAACGAAAAGGAATCCACGATGGCCCGCATTCGCCAACTCGCCCGCCAGAACCAGACCATGCTCAAGAAGACCGGCAGCTACTACCTGATCCACATCAGCGTGGCGGCCATGGTGGCCTATGCGGTCACGGGCAACCTCTGGGCCTCGCTCACGCTGAGCCTGCTCGAACCCACAGTGCAGGCCGTGGCCTTCTTCTTCCATGAGAAGGCCTGGGACCGTGCGGCACGCCGCCGCGCGGCCAATGCCACAGATGCCGTCCCTGCAGCAGCCTGACGGCCATGCGCAGGCACTTTGCCCAATGGCTGCAGCAGGCCCTCGCGGCCTATGCGAACGCGCAGTGACCGCCGCCGCGGCGGCTCAATGCCCCGCGAAATCGACCAGGGTGTACAACGGCAGGCCTGAGTCCTTGAGGCGCTGCGACCCACCCAACTCGGGCAGGTCGACGATGGCGGCGCCCTCGGTCACCGTGGCGCCCAGCTTTTCCAGCAGGCGCCGGCCGGCCATCATGGTGCCGCCGGTGGCGATGAGGTCGTCGATCAGCAGCACCCGGTCGCCGGGTTTGACGGCGTCGGTGTGCAGCTCCACCGTGGCGCTGCCGTATTCGAGTTCGTAGGTCTCCTCCACCGTGGTGAAGGGCAGCTTGCCCTTCTTGCGGATCGGCACGAAGCCCACGTTGAGCTCGTAGGCCACCACGGCGCCCAGGATGAAGCCGCGCGCATCGAGCCCGGCCACCACGTCGGGGCGCAGGGCCTTGTCCATGTAACGGTGCACGAAGGCATCGATCAGCACGCGAAAGACCTTGGGGTCCTGCAGCAGCGGCGTGATGTCGCGGAACTGCACGCCGGGTGCCGGCCAGTCGGGGACGGTGCGGATGTGCTGGCGCAGGTACTGGTTGACGCTGAGGGGCTGCATGGGGTGGGAGGCGGATGGCACAAAGGCTGCGAGTGTAAACACCCGCCCCATGGCGAACCCCGTCCGCAAGCTGTAAATGCTGACCCATAATGGGCCATCGTTACACCTGCGCCATGCAGGCTGACCTCCTCGCCTTGAAATTAAGCCAGATCGGCCATGCCCATCTCCGTCCTGTTGATCGAAGACGACCGGGAGCACGCACGGGCGTTGGTCGAGGCCTTGGTAGACCCCTGGCTGGGCTGGCGGGTCGAGGTGGCGCCCTCGCTGGCGCAGGCGCAGGCGTGGCTGCAGAACCACACCCCTGACATCCTGCTGGTCTGCCAGCATTTCGAAGACGGCTCGGCCTACGACGTGCTCGAACGCATGGGCCGCATACCGGCCTTGATCATCGTCGACGCCGGTGCCGACGCGCAGGCGGCGCACGCCATGCGCCATGGCTTTGCCGACTTCACCATCCGCGACCCCGACTGCAACTACCTGCTGGCACTGCCCGCGCAGATCGAGGCCGTGCTCGAACGCAGCAGCAGCGTGCGCGCCCGGCGCGCCGCCGAGGCCATGCTGGCGCGCCAGCACCGGCTGCTGCAGGCGATTTCGCGCGCACAGGCGGTGTTCATTGCCAGCTCGGCGCCGCGCGCCGCCTTCGATGCGCTGCTGCACGAGCTCATGGAGCTGACCGGGAGCCGGTTCGGGCTGGTCGGGCAGGTGCAGCGCACGGCCGAGGGCAAGCCCTTTCTGCGCATGCATTCCATGACCGATGTGGCGTGGGACGAGGCCACGCGCGCGCGCTACACCCGGGACGCGGAGGAGGGCCGGGTCTTCGATGACCTCGATTCCCTGCCCGGCCAGGCGATGCAGACCGAAAAGCCGGTGATCATCCACAACGCGCAAGGCGACCCCCGCAGCGCCGGCATGCCGCCTGGGCATGCGCCCGTGGTGTCCTACCTGGGCCTGCCTATCCTGGCCTCGGGCGAGCTGGTCGCGGTGGTGGGGCTGGCCAACCGGCCCGAGGGCTACACGGCGGCCGACGTGCAGTTTTTGCAGCCGCTGCTGAGCACCGTGGGCCAGCTGGAGCTGGCGCGCCGCGCCGAACTGGCACGCCGGCAGGTGGAGGAAGAGCTGGCGCGCACCAGCGACCTGTTGGCCGAAAAGACCCGTGCGCTGCAGAGCACGCTGGCCAGTGTGTCGCAGGGCATCACCAAGGTCGATGGCGAGGGCCGCATCCGCGTCTACAACCAGCGCTACCTGGAACTCCTGGACCTGCCCGAGGAACTGCTCGCGGGCGAGCCCCGGGTGGAGGAGGTGGTGCGCTTCCAGACCGAGCGCGGGGATTTCGGCACCGGTTTCCAGCTGATCGAATCCAAGGCCCGGGACTATGTGGGCGCCGAGTACGCAGCGCATGGCGGCAAGCTGACCATGCCGGACAGCTACGTCCGGCGCACGGTCACGGGCCGCTTCATCGAGGTGCGCACGCGCCCACTGGAGGACGGGGGACGCGTGCGCACCTTCACCGACGTGACCGACTACCTGGGCGCACTGGAGGCCCTGCGCGAGAGCGAGGCGCGCTGGCGCAGCCTCACCCAGCTGTCCTCCGACTGGTATTGGGAGCAGGATGCCGAGTTCCGCTTCGTGCGCATCGAGGGCAGCCCGCAGAACAAGATGGACCTGCCCGACGATCAGCTGTTCGGCCTCACGCGCTGGGAGCTGCCCAACACCCAGGCGGACGAGGGCCAGTGGCGCGCGCACCGCGAGCAGCTCGCGCAGCGCCAGGTGTTCCGCAATTTCGAGATCCAGCGCATGTCGGCGCAAGGGGAGCCGCTGTGGGTCTCCATCAGTGGCGAGCCGATCTTCAACGCCGAGGGCGAATTCACCGGCTACCGCGGCCTGGCGCGCGACATCACGGAGCGCAAGCGCGCCGAGGCCGAGATCCAGCGCCTGGCCTTCTACGACGAACTGACCCGGCTGCCCAACCGGCGCCTGCTGCTGGACCGCCTGGAGCGCGTGGCGACGGCCTGCGAGCGCGATGGCCAGCATGGCGCGCTGCTGTTCCTGGACCTGGACAACTTCAAGGGCATCAACGACACCATGGGCCACGAGTGGGGCGACCGCCTGCTGGTGCAGGTGGGCATGCGCCTGCGTGACAGCGTGCGCGCCACCGACACCGTGGCGCGCCTGGGAGGCGACGAATTCGTCGTGGTGCTGCAGGGCCTGAGCAGCGAGGAGACCGGCGCCGCCGTGGAGTCGGAGGCCGTGGCCCAGAAGGTGCTGCAGGCCCTCAACGAGCCCTACGACATGGATGGCAGCGAGCTGCACAGCACGCCCAGCATCGGCATCGCGCTGTTCCGCGACCGGCAGCAGCCCGTCAACGAGCTGCTCAAGCGGGCCGACCTGGCGATGTACCAGGCCAAAGCCCAGGGGCGCAACACGCTGTGCTTCTTCGACCCCGCCATGCAGGCGGCAGCCACGGCACGCTCGGCGCTGGAGGGCGACATCCGCCAGGGCATCCAGCGCAACGAGTTCCTGCTGCACTACCAGCCCGTGGTCAACGCCACCGGCCAGACCCTGGGCGCCGAAGCGCTGGTGCGCTGGCAGCACCCGCAGCGCGGCATGGTGCCGCCCGGGCAGTTCATTCCGCTGGCCGAGCAGACCGGCCTGATCCTGCCCCTGGGCCAGCGCGTGCTGCACTTGGCCTGCGAGCAGCTGGCGCGCTGGAACCGGGAGCCCGCCACGCAGGCCTGGACGGTGGCCGTGAACGTGAGCGCGCAGGAGTTCCGCCACACCGAATTCGTGCCCCAGGTGCTGCAGGCGCTGTACACCACGGGCGCCGACCCCGGGCGGCTCAAGCTGGAGCTGACCGAAAGCCTGCTGCTCACGGATGTGGAAGAGAGCATCGTGAAGATGCAGGTGCTGCGCAACCTGGGGGTGGGCTTTTCGCTCGACGACTTCGGCACCGGCTACTCCTCGCTCGCCTACCTCAAGCGCCTGCCGCTGGACCAGCTCAAGATCGACCAGAGCTTCGTGCGCGACGTGCTCACCGACCCCAACGACGCGGCCATCGCCTGCACCATCGTCGCGCTGGCCCACAGCCTGGGCCTGGACGTGGTGGCCGAAGGCGTGGAGACCGAAGGCCAGCACGACTTCCTGCTGCGCAACGGCTGCCAGCAGTTCCAGGGCTACCTGTTCGGGCGCCCGGGCCCGGCGCAGGCATTGCAGCCCGGCTGATCCGGCCGGTCAGCCGTTGAGCAGCTTGGCTTCGGCAAGGCTCAGCGCCGCAGGGTGGCCCGACAGCACCAGCGTGTCGCCTTCCGCCAGCGCTGCGCCGTCGACCGCTGCACTCACATGGCCGTTGGAGCGGCGCAGGTTGACCACGCGCACGCCCATGGCCGGCAGGGCCAGCTCGCCCAGCGCCTGGCCCAGGGTCTTGGCGCCCGAGGGCAGGGTAACGGTGGCCAGGCGCTCCTGGTCGCGCTCGTTGACGGTGTCGTCGTCGGCCCCGTGGAAGTAGCCGCGCAGCAGGTTGTAGCGCGCATCGCGCTGATCCTGCACCAGGCGCAGCACGCGGCGCATGGGCACGCCGACCAGGGCCAGCGCGTGGCTGGCCAGCATCAGCGAGCCCTCGATGGCCTCGGGCACGACCTCGGTGGCGCCGGCCTCCTGCAGCTTGTCCAGGTGCAGGTCGTCCTGGGTGCGCACCACCACCGGCACCTGCGGTGCATGGGAGCGGGTGTTGGCCAGCACCTTGAGCGCAGCAGGCACGTCGATGTAGGTCACGGCCACGGCACTGGCACGCACCAGGCCGGCGGCCATGAGGGCCTGCAGGCGCGTGGCATCGCCGTAGACCACCGAGTCGCCGGCCGCAGCGGCCTGGCGCACGCGGTCCGGGTCCAGGTCGAGCGCCATGTAGGGAATGCCCTCCTGCTCCAGCATGCGTGCCAGGTTCTGGCCGCAGCGCCCGTAGCCGCAAATGATCACGTGCTTGCTCGAATTGATGGATTTGCGCGCAATGGTCGTCATCTGCAGCGACTGCTGCAGCCAGTCGCTGGCCACCAGCTTCATCACGATGCGGTTGCTGTACATGATGAGGAAGGGCGTGGCCAGCATGGACAGCACCATGGCGGCCAGGATGGGGTTCATGAGCGCGGGCTGCACCAGCCCGTTGTTCTGGGTGAGTGTCAGCAGCACGAAGCCGAACTCGCCGGCCTGCGCCAGGTACAGCCCCGTGCGCATCGAAACGCCGGTGGTGGCCCCCATGGCCCGCGCCAGCACCAGGATGACCGCGAGCTTGAGCGACAGCGGCACCACCACCAGCGTCAGCACCAGGCCCCAGCGGTCCACCAGGATGTGCCAGTCCAGCATCATGCCGATGGTGATGAAGAACAGCCCGAGCAGTACGTCATGGAAGGGGCGGATGTCAGTGCCCACCTGGTGGCTGTACTCGGTCTCGGAGACCAGCACGCCGGCAATGAAGGCCCCGAGCGCCAGGCTCAGGCCCGCCAGCTCGGTCAGCCAGGCCAGGCCCAGGGTGATCAAGAGCAGGTTGAGCATGAACAGCTCCTCGCTCTTGCGGCGCGCCACCAGGGTCAGCCACCAGCGCATCACGCGCTGGCCGCCGGTGAGCAGCAGGCCCACCAGCACGGTGGCCTTGATCAAGGCCCAGCCCAGCGACCCCAGCAATTGGTCGGGCGTGGAGCCCAGCGCCGGAATCAGCACCAACAGCGGCACCACCGCCAGATCCTGGAACAGCAGGATGCCCATGACATTGCGGCCATGCTCGCTTTCGAGCTCGGCGCGCTCGGACATGAGCTTGACCACGATGGCCGTGCTGCTCATGACCATCACGCCCGACAGGGCCAGCGCCGTCTGCCAGCCCATGTCCCACACCCCGCCCAGCACCCGCGAAAGGATGAGCGATCCGCCGGTGACCAGGGTCATGGTCACCACCACCTGCATCAGCCCCAGGCCGAACACCTGGCGGCGCATGGCGCGCAGCTTGGGCAGGCTGAACTCCAGCCCGATGGCGAACATCAGGAACACCACGCCGAATTCGCCCAGGTGGCGCACCCCCTCGGAGTTCTGCGCCAGCGCCAGTGCATGGGGACCGATCAGCACGCCGGCAGCAAGGTAGCCCAGCATGGGCGGCAACTTCAGGCTGCGGCAGACCACCACGCCCAGCACTGCGGCCAGAAGGTAGAGCAGGGTGAGGGCGAGTGAGGACATAGGTTGATGCTATCCGAGCCCAGGCAGGCCGGTCGATAGAATCTCGCGCATGACCGCCGCTTCCCCCGTGCTCCCCCCCTTCGATGCCGAACAGGCCCTGCGCCTGGCCCGCGAGACCTTCGACATCGAAGCCGCCGCCCTGAACGCCCTGGCCGCCCGCGTGGATGCACGCTTTGCCCAGGCCGTGCAGATGGCGCTGTCCATCCGCGGCCGTGTGGTCGTGATGGGCATGGGCAAGAGCGGCCATGTCGGCCGCAAGATCGCCGCCACCCTGGCCTCCACCGGTACCCCGGCCTTTTTCGTGCACCCGGGCGAGGCCAGCCATGGCGACCTGGGCATGGTGACCGAGAACGACATGGTGCTGGCCATCTCCAACAGCGGCGAGAGCGGCGAGCTCACGGCCATCCTGCCGGTGCTCAAGCGCCTGGGGGTTCCGCTCCTGGCCCTGACCGGTGGCCTGGACTCCACCCTGGCGCGCCATGCCGACCTGGTGCTCGACTGCAGCGTGGACCGCGAGGCCTGCCCGCTGAACCTGGCCCCCACCGCGAGCACCACGGCCCAGCTGGCCATGGGCGACGCGCTGGCCGTGGCGCTGCTCGATGCTCGGGGCTTTCGGCCCGAAGATTTCGCGCGCTCGCACCCCGGTGGTGCCCTGGGCCGCAAGCTGCTGACCCATGTGAGCGACGTCATGCGCTCGGGCGCCGATGTGCCGCGCGTGGTGCCCGAGGCCTCGTTCAGCGAGCTGATGCGCGAGATGAGCGCCAAGGGCCTGGGCGCCTCGGCCATCGTCGACCCGGCCGGCCAGATCCTGGGCATCTTCACCGACGGCGACCTGCGCCGGCGCATCGAGGCCGGTGCCGACCTGCGCACCGCCAGCGCTGCCGAGGTCATGCACCCTTCGCCACGGCGCATTGCCCCCGATGCCCTGGCCGTGGACGCCGCCGAACTCATGGAGGCCCACAGCATCACCAGCGTGCTGGTCGTGGACGCCACCGGTGCGCTCGTCGGCGTGGTGCACATCGGCGACCTGATGCGCGCCAAGGTGATCTGAGCCATGGCCAACCCCCTTTCCATGCAACAGCCGGCCCTGAACTTCGCACCCGAGCTGTTGCTGTGCGCCCAGGGCGTGCGCGTGGCCTTCTTCGACGTGGACGGCGTGCTCACCGACGGCAGCCTGCTGTTCACCGACGCGGGTGAAACCATCAAGCGCTTCAACACGCTGGACGGCCACGGTCTCAAGCTGCTGCAGAAGGCGGGCATCACCCCGGCCGTGATCACCGGGCGCGACTCGGCCCCGCTGCGCGTGCGCCTCAAAGCCCTGGGGGTGGAGCATGCGGTCTTCGGCACCGAGGACAAGCGCCCCGCGGCCGAGGGCATCCTGGCCGGCCTGGGCCTGTCCTGGGCGCAGGCGGCCGCCATGGGCGACGACTGGCCCGACCTGCCGGTGATGCGCCGCAGCGCCTTCGCCTGCGCACCGGCCAATGCCCAGATCGAGGTGCGCCAGAACGCGCACTACGTGACCGCCGCCCGCGGCGGCGATGGCGCTGCCCGAGAACTGTGCGACCTGCTGCTGGTGGCCACCGGCCACTATGCGCGCCTGCTGGCAGACTACACCGCATGAACACCGCCCCGCTTTTCTTCTTGCCCGCTGCAGCCACCGGGCTGCGCGCCGGAGGCCGCCCATGAGCCGGCGCCAGATGCTGCGCCAGAGCTGGGAGCGCATCACCTTGTACCTGCCGGTGCTGATCATGGGCCTGCTGGCCCTGGGCACCTGGTGGCTGGTGCGCAATGCGCCCATGCCCCTGGCCCCCACCACCGAGAAGGTCCGCAGCAACCAGCCCGACTATGCGATGAAGGCGTTTTCGGTCAAGAGCTTCGATGCCAAGGGCCGGCTGCAAAGCGAGGTGCAGGGCGACCTGGCGCGCCATTTCCCGGACACGGACACGCTGGAGATCGACCGCGCGCGCATGCGCTCGGTGGCACTGGACGGGCGCCTGACCCTGGCCACGGCCAACCGGGCGCTGAGCAATGCCGACGGCAGCGAAGTGCAGCTCTTCGGCAACGCCATCGTCACGCGCGAGCCGCTGCCGGCCCGCCCCGGCGTAGCCGCCCAGCCACGCATGGAGTTCCGCAGCGAGTTCCTGCATGCCTACACCCAGACCGAGCGCGTGCGCTCGGACCAGCCGGTGGTCCTGACCCGGGGCAACGACCGCTTCACGGCCGACGGCATGGACTACGACCACCTCGACCAGGTGCTGCAGCTGCGCGGCCGGGT
Organism: Acidovorax sp.; assembly: GCF_034519795.1. GTDB lineage: Bacteria > Pseudomonadota > Gammaproteobacteria > Burkholderiales > Burkholderiaceae_C > Acidovorax. The sequence goes on along the minus strand of NZ_JAXHOB010000001.1, from coordinate 94,991 downwards.
CAAGGGCGTGCTCATGCCCGGCACCGCCAGGTAACAGAGCCATCAGCGCCGGCCGGCGCGTTCCAACCCACCCCCCAAGGCCCCCATGACCCTGCAGCAGCGACCCCCACTGGCCTTCATCACCGGCGCCTCCAGCGGCATCGGCCAGGCCCTGGCCCTGCGCTTTCACCAGGCCGGCTACCGCCTGGCGCTGGTGGCGCGCCGCACCGAGGAGGTCAAGGCCTGGGTGATCGCGCAAGGCATAGCTCCCGCAGACTACGAGATCTACGGCGCCGACGTCTCGGTGGTGGACAGCATCGTCGCCGCCGGGCGCGACTGCCTGGTGCGCCAGGGCGCGCCCGATGTGGTGATCGCCAACGCCGGCATCAGCGTCGGCATGGACACGGCGGTGCGCGGCGACATCGACGTCATGGCCCGCACCTTCGCCACCAACAACATCGGCATGGCCGCCACCTTCCACCCCTTCGTCGACGCCATGGTGCAGCGCCAAAGCGGCACCTTCGTGGGCATCGGCAGCGTGGCCGGCATCCGCGGGCTGCCCGGGCACGGCGCCTACTGCGGCAGCAAGGCGGCGGTCATCAGCTACTGCGAGAGCCTGCGCGGCGAGATGCGGCCCCACGGCGTGCGCGTGGTGACCATCTCGCCAGGCTACATCGACACACCGCTGACCCAGCACAACCGCTACGGCATGCCCTTCCTCATGAAGGCCGAGGATTTTGCCGAACGCGCCTTCCGCGCCATCACCGCGGGCGCCAGCTACCGCGTGATCCCCTGGCAGATGGGCGTGGTGGCCAAGCTCATGCGCCTGCTGCCCAACGCTGTGTTCGACAAGGCACTGGCGGGCCGGCCGCGCAAGCGGCGAGTGGACGAGTGACAAGTTGCTGAGTCGCTGGCGCGGCAGTCGTCGGCCTGGGCCGTGCGGCCATGCAAAGCGCGTCCAGAAATGAAAAAAGCCCCCGAAAGGGCTTTGTTGCTGGGAGAGCGCAGGGATCAGTAGCCGCTGTTGCCGCCACCGCCGTAGCCGCCGCCACCACCGCTGCGGCCACCGCCGCCGCCGTTGCGCGAGCCGGAGCCGTAGGGGCTGCGAAAGCCGCCTTCGCTGCGACCGCCGCCTCCGCCGTAGCCACCACCGCCGCCATCACCACGGCCACCGCCGCCGTAACCGCCACCGCCGTCACCACGGCCACCACCGTAGCCGCCGCCACCACCGTAGCCGCCACCGCCGCCGCTGCGGCCACCACCACCGCCGCCATAACCGCCACCACCGCCGCCGCCAAAGCCGCCGCTGCGCGGTGGGCGGGGTTCCATGGGACGTGCTTCATTCACGACGATGCTGCGGCCACCCAGGGGCTGGCCGTTCATGCCGTTGATGGCGGCTTGCGCTTCCGGGTCACTGCCCATCTCGACGAAGCCGAAACCCTTGGAGCGGCCGGTGTCGCGCTCCATCATCACCTTGGCACTGGTCACTGCGCCAAATTGGCCAAAGGCCTGCTCCAGATCGCTGTCGCGCACCGAGTACGGCAAATTGCCAACGTACAGTTTGTTGCCCATCGAGGGACTCCTCAAAAACACATGGATAAAGCGATGGAGTCCCGATACCGCAGCCAGCTAATCTCAATGACGCTCTCAGCGCGAAACTGACGGATCACCGCAAACTTGAGACGGGCAAAACCCGCCAAGCCATTATGCGCCACAAATTTCCCAAAAAAGCAAGCCTTATGGTCTGGGGGGCTACGGTGTGGTGGCATGGTGACAAATGCCACAGCGATGGCAGAAACGGGCGGGTACACGCCGCACGCAGGCATGAAAAAAGGAGCCCGAAGGCTCCTTGTTTTTGTCGTCAGCAAGCCAGGCCTGCCGGGACGGATGTGCGCTGCTTAGTAGCTGCTACGGCCACCGCCGTAACCACCACCGCCGCCGCCGCTACGACCACCACCGCCGCCGTAACCGCCGCCGCCGCCACCACCGTAGCCGCCGCCACCACCACCGCCGCCACCGAAGCCACCGCTACGGGGAGCGCGGGGCTCCATGGGGCGGGCTTCGTTGACCACGAGGTCACGGCCACCGAAGTTGGTGCCATGCACGCCTTGGATGGCGGCTTGTGCTTCGGCATCGCTGCCCATTTCGACAAAGCCGAAACCCTTGGAGCGGCCGGTGTCGCGCTCCATCATGACCTTGGCGCTGCCAACCGAGCCGTACTGGCTGAAGGTTTGCTGCAGGTCTTCGTCGCGGAAGCTGTAGGGCAGGTTGCCCACGTAAAGTTTGTTGCCCATGAAGGACTCCTGAAAAAACATGAAAACGCGATGGAGCCCGACGCAATCAACAAACCTGTGACGACTTCAAAGACGCGAAACTGACCATTCACCGCTAACCTAACTGCCTTGCTGCTGAGCAGAAAAGCGAAGTCATTATTAATCACTTTTGTCGCTTGTGGGGTTTTATTTCAGCAAATGCGTTGGGGGCCTGCTTTTTCATCCGCCGGGGGCGGGCAGGGTTTCACCTTAGATTCATATACAATTGTCGGGTCTTTGGGGAGTAGCCCGTCCGGTCGCGCCATGCGCCGGGGGCATGCGTCAACACACTTGGGTTCCTTGAAACCTATGGCGCATGCGGTTCTTGAGCTGGGCGAGACCATTGACTGCATGCCGATCCAATGGCCGGAGTCGGGGTGCAGTCAATGCGCGTCTCATCACAATCCGGCCGGATTGACCCCACCCCATGGAAGCCTTTTTCGTTTCGACCGCCCTCGTCGCCCTCGCCGAGATGGGCGACAAGACCCAACTGCTGGCGCTGGTACTCGCCGCCCGTTTCCGCAAACCCTGGCCCATCGTTCTGGGCATCCTGGTCGCCACGCTGGCCAACCACGGCCTGGCTGGCGCCGTGGGCGCCTGGGTCACCACGGTGCTGGGCCCGCAACTGCTGCGCTGGATCCTGGGCGCCTCGTTCATCGCCATGGCCCTGTGGATGCTGATCCCCGACAAGCTCGATGAGGAAGAGACCGGGGGCACCCCGCGCTGGGGCGTCTTCGGCACCACGCTGATCGCCTTCTTCCTGGCCGAGATGGGTGACAAGACGCAGATCGCCACCGTGATGCTGGCGGCCCAGTACAACGCCTACCTGTGGGTGGTGGCGGGCACCACGCTCGGCATGATGCTGGCCAACGCGCCCGTGGTGTGGCTGGGCGAGCGCATCACACGGCGCGTGCCGATCCGTGCGGTGCACCTGGTGTCGGCCGGGATCTTCCTGGTGCTCGGCGGCATCGCGCTGTTTGCGCCGCTGGCCTCCGCCTGAGAGGCTGAGAGTCTTTCATCCATGCCCGCCTTGCACGCCAAAACTCCCAGCCTCTGAGGTCGTGCGGCCGTCGCCCGGCTTTGGTATAGTCGTGCCTGCGCCGATTTGCCATAGCTTGCGGGCGCTTTATAAATTCTGCTAAAGACCCGACCGACACCCAAACCCCGGCCTCGTTTTTAGCGATGCCGGGTTTTTTGTTTATGTCGTTCATTGCCACACCCCAGTCCATGCATTTCGAGGAAGCGCTGCCACTGCAGAGTGGCGCCTCCATCCGCGACTACGTGCTGGCCTACGAGACCTACGGCACGCTCAATGCCGAGCGTTCCAACGCCGTGCTGGTCTGCCACGCCCTGAACGCCTCGCACCACGTGGCCGGCGTCTACGAAGGCCAGCCGCGCAGCGAGGGCTGGTGGGACAACATGATTGGCCCGGGCAAGCCGGTGGACACCAACCGCTTCTTCGTGATCGGCGTGAACAACCTGGGCTCGTGCTTCGGCTCCACGGGCCCCATGCACACCCACCCCGACACGGGCGAGGTCTACGGCGCCGATTTCCCGGTGGTGACGGTGGAGGACTGGGTCAGCGCCCAGGCCCGCCTGCTCGACCGCCTGGGCGTCACCCAACTGGCCGCCGTGCTCGGCGGCAGCCTGGGCGGCATGCAGGCGCTGGCCTGGACGCTGCAGTACCCCGAGCGCATGCGCCATGCGGTGGTGGTGGCCAGCGCCCCCAACCTCACGGCCGAGAACATCGCCTTCAACGAGGTGGCGCGCCGCGCCATCGTCACCGACCCGGACTTCCACGGCGGCCACTTCTACCGCCACGGTGTCATTCCCCAGCGCGGCCTGCGCATCGCGCGCATGATCGGCCACATCACCTACCTGAGCGACGACGTGATGAACGAGAAGTTCGGGCGCCAGCTGCGCGAGGGCCTGACGCCCAAATACTCCACACAGGACATCGAGTTCCAGATCGAGAGCTACCTGCGCTACCAGGGCGACAAGTTCAGCGAGTACTTCGACGCCAACACCTACCTCTTGATCACGCGCGCGCTCGACTACTTCGACCCGGCACTGCAGTACGGCGGCAGCCTGACCCAGGCGCTGGCCCGCGCCACGGCGAAGTTTTTGCTCATCAGCTTCACCACCGACTGGCGCTTTTCGCCCCAGCGCAGCCGCGAGATCGTCAAGGCCCTGCTCGATAACCGCCGCCGCGTGAGCTACGCCGAGATCGACGCGCCGCACGGGCACGACGCCTTCCTGCTCGACGACCCGCGCTACATGGACACCATGCGCTCGTATTTCGACAGCATCGCCCAGGAGCACCAGGCATGACCGAGAAAGCCACCATGCAGGCGCTGGCGCGCCTGGTCCCCACCGGCTCGCGCGTGCTCGACCTCGGGTGCGGCGATGGCGCCATGCTGTCCTACCTGCAGCGCGAGCGCGGCTGCAGCGGCTACGGCATCGAGATCGCCGACGCCAACGTGCTGGCCTGCGTGCGCCGCGGGGTGGACGTGATCCAGCTCAACCTCGACGAAGGCTTGGCCATGTTCGGCGACAACAGCTTCGACGTGGTGCTGCAGATCGACACCCTGCAGCACCTGCGCAACGCCGAGGTGATGCTGCGCGAGACCGCCCGCGTGGGCCGCACCGGCATCGTCGCCTTTCCCAACTTTGCGCACTGGCCCAACCGCCTGTCCATCCTGCGCGGGCGCATGCCGGTCACGCGGCGCCTGCCCTACCAGTGGTACGACACGCCCAACATCCGCGTGGGCACCTACAAGGATTTCGAGGTGCTGGCGCACAAGAACGAGCTGCGCGTGCTCGAGTCCTTCGGCCTGCAGGACGGCAGGGAAGTGCGCTTTCTGCCCAACGTGATGGCCGGCACGGCGGTGTTCCACTTCGAACACGCCTGAGCGTTCGCAGGCGTGCGCCATGCGCACGTCACGCAACCGGTTTATGGTGGAAGGCTGGAGATAACCGTCCCGGAGAACACCATGCGCCTCGCTCCCCTGAAGACCGTCCTCGCCGCTGCCCTGGCCACCCTGGCCCTGGGTGCGGCCGCCCAGACCGCCTGGCCACCCACCCCCACGGTGATCGCGCACCGCGGTGCTTCGGCCCTGCGCCCGGAGCACACGCTGGCCGCCTACCAGAAAGCCATCGACGACGGTGCCGACATCATCGAGCCCGACCTGGTGATCACCAAGGACGGGGTGCTGGTGGCCCGGCACGAGAACGCCATCGCCATCCTCAACCCCGACGGCTCGGTGAAAGAGGCCACCACCGACGTGGTGGAGCGCCCCGAGTTCGCGGCGCGCAAGGCCACGCGCAGCATCGACGGCCGGGCCATCACCGGCTGGTTCACCGAGGACTTCACCCTCGCCGAGCTCAAGACCCTGCGCGCGCGCGAGCGCATCCCGGCGCAGCGCCCGGCCAACGTGGCCTACAACGGCCAGTTCGAGATCCCCACACTGCAGGAGGTGATCGACCTGGCCCGGGCCCAGAGCGCCAAGCTCGGCCGCACCATCGGCATCTACCCCGAGACCAAGCACCCCACCTATTTCCAGTCCATCGGCATGCCGCTGGAGGCCCCCCTGCTCGCCGTGCTGGAAAAGAACGGCTGGAACCACAAGGACGCGCCGGTGTTCGTGCAGTCTTTCGAGGTGGCCAACCTGCAGGCCCTGCGCAAGCTGAGCACGGTGCGCCTGGTGCAACTGGTCGCGCCCTCGGGCCGGCCCTACGACTTCGTGGCCCAGGGCGCCGCCAACACGCGCAGCTATGCCGACCTGGTCACGGCCGAAGGGCTCAAGCAGGTAGCGACCTACGCCAACGCCGTCGGCCCCTTCAAGACCCTGGTGGTGCCGGTGAAGGACGGTGTGCTCGGCGAGCCCACCGCGCTCGTGGCCAACGCCCGCGCGGCCGGCCTGTCGGTGCACATCTGGACGCTGCGGCCCGAGAACAGCTTTTTGCCCACCAGCCTGCGCCAGGCCCCGGCCAGCGATGCCACGGCGCGCGGCGACAGCAACGCCGAGATCACGGCCTACCTGCGCGCGGGGGTGGACGGCTTCTTCACCGACGACTCGGCCGTGGGCCGCGCCGCCGTGCAGGCGTTCGGCAAGAAGTAATCAGGAGGCCGTCGCCGCAGCCGGGGCCCGCCCGCCGTGCCGCGCGCCCAGCGCACGCGCCTGCCCGACCCAGGTGCCCAGGCGCTTCGCACCGGCCGTGCGCACCGGGCCGAAACTGTGCACCTGCACCGGCCGGATGCCGCAGAACTCCAGGGTGGCCTTCTTCATCTGGTGGTGGCCCGGCATGCGCGTCACCCAGCGGAAGTACCAGGGCGGCGAATCCATGGCCACCAGCAGCTCGGCCGAGCGGCCGGCCAGCAGCTTGTCCCACAGCGAGGAGCCCTGGCGGTACTTGAAGGCATAGCCGGGCAGGAAGACACGGTCGATGAAACCCTTCATCAGCGCCGGCATGGCGCCCCACCAGATGGGGTAGACCCAGACCAGGTGCTCGGCCCAGGTGATGTCGGCCTGCGCGGCCAGCAGGTCGGGCTCCAGCGACTGCCCGCCGTAGTGGCCGGCATGCAGCAGGGGATCGAAGTGCAGGGTGGACAGGTCCAGCCGCCGCACCTCGGCGCCAGCGGCCTGCGCGCCCTCGGTGTAGGCGGTCGCCATGCCTGCGCACAGGCTGTCGAGGGCAGGGTGGCCTAGGATGACCAGAATGCGTTGCGCCACGAGAACTCCCGAAAAGTGGTTGAGTTCCCCATGCTCACCTTGCCCCACGGGACAGAGTCAAGCGGCGGGATCAAGCACTCCGGAAAAAGCGGCTTCAAGCGGTGGCGTGGCCCAGGGGCACCAGTTGGCGCAATGGGCCCAGGGGCGCATCCGGTGCGCCGCAGGCCTGCGGCGTGGCGGGGGCCGCCATGGCATCGCAGGCGTACAGCTCGGCCTCCAGTGCGGCCAGTTGCCCGTCGAGCACCGCCAGGCGCGCCATCTCCTGGGCCAGCGCCGCGCGCCGCTGTGCCAGCAGACCGGCCATGCGCGCCCAGCCGGCACTGCTGTGCAGATCGGGCAGGCCCTCGAGCTGCGCCAGGCTGAACCCCAGGCCCTGGGCCTGGCGGATCAGCTGCACGCGGGCCACGTCGGCCTCGCCGTAGTGGCGGTAGCTGCCGTCGCGCGCCACCGTGCCCAGCAGGCCGCGCGCCTCGTACAGGCGGATGGCCTTGGGCGTGGTGCCGGTGCGTTGGGCAAGTTTTCCGATGCGCATGGGGGCGGTTCCTGAAGGGGGTGGGCGGTGGAGGGGTGGCTCCACCGCAAAATAGTAGCCTACGCAGTCCTGGCCTTCCACCTTTTGCCCACCACCATGCCCCAGTTCGCCGCCAACCTGAGCCTGATGTACACCGAGCTGCCCTTCCTCGCGCGCTTTGCCGCCGCCGCGCGCGACGGCTTCGCTGCGGTGGAATGCCAGTTCCCCTATGCCTTCGACCCGGCCGATCTGGCAGCGCGGCTGGCCGACAACGGCCTGGCGATGGTGCTGTTCAACGCGCCGCCCAGCGGCAGCGAGCGCGCCAGCATGGCCACGGCCTGGGAGCAGCAGGCGCGCGGCACGGCCGCGCTGCCCGGGCGCGAAGCGGAGTTCCGCCGCGGCGTGCAGGAGGCGCTGGAATATGCCGACGTGCTGGACTGCCCGCGCATCCATGTGCTCTCGGGCATGGTGCCGGCCGGGTTGGAGCGCGAATCGCTCAAGAGCCTGTGCGTGGACAACCTGCGCTGGGCCGCGGCCGAGGCGGCGCAGAGCGGGCGCGAGATCCTGATCGAGCCGATCAACCTGCGCGACATGCCGCGCTACTTCCTGAACCGCCAGGACCACGCGCATGAGCTGCTCGACGCCGCGCAGATGGACAACCTCAAGGTGCAGATGGACCTGTACCACTGCCAGATCGTGGAGGGCGACGTGGCCAGCAAACTGCGCCGCTACCTGCCCACGGGGCGCGTGTCGCACCTGCAGGTGGCGGGCGTGCCCGAGCGCCAGGAGCCCGACCGGGGGGAGCTGCACTACCCCTATCTGTTCGATCTGATCGACAGCCTGGGCTATGCCGGCTGGGTGGGCTGCGAGTACCGCCCGGCCGCCGGTACCTCCGAAGGCCTGGGGTGGCTGGAGCGCACCCAGTCGGGCCATTGACCTGCGGCTTTGGCCATGGCGGTACGCAGCTTTGCGTAAGGGAATGCGTGAATAAATGTAACAGTCACTCGGGCGTAGAGTGAATGCAGACCGGCGCAGCCGGCAGTGCACATTCACTTTCAGGAGACAAGCCCCGTGTCAGCCCCCCTTGCCAACAACCGTTCCGTCGCGCGCCAGGTCACGCTCATGGCCATTGCCCTGGTGGCGCTGGTCATGGTGCTCGTGGGCCTGGCCATCGCCGTGCTGACCGAGCGCAACACCCGTGCCCAGTTGATCGCCAGCGTGGGCGACACCGCGCAGAGCGTGGCCCAGTCGCTGGACGCGGCCGACAACACCAACCGCGAGCTGGTGCAGCTGACGATGAAGGGCTTCCAGCGCTATTTCGACGCGGCCATGCACCTGGACGAAGCCACGGGCGAGCTGCGCAGCTATGGCGCGCTGGTCAACGAGGACTATGGCTCGGTGGACAAGTTCGCCAACGAGACCGGCGGCATCGCCACCGTGTTCGCGCGCAAGGGCGAGGATTTCATGCGCATCACCACCTCGGTCAAAAACGACAAGGGCGAGCGCCAGCAGGGCACGCCGCTGGCGCGCACCGACCCGGCCTATGCTGCGGTGAGCAAGGGCGAGCCCTACACCGGCGTCACGGTGGTCAATGGCAAACCTTACATGGGCCACTACCTGCCCACCAAGGACGGCGCGGGCAAGACCACGGCGGTGCTGTTCATCGGCAACGACATCAGCGTGTTCCACACCATGCTGCAAAAACAGGTCGCGCAGACGCGCTTCTTCGAGCATGGCGGCACCTACGTGGTGAACCCTGGCGCCGGGCTCGACAAGGCGAATTTCGTCTACCACCCGAGCGCTGGCGGCAAGCGCGTGCTGGAAGCCTACCCCCAGGCCGGCCCGTTTCTGGAGGCGCTGGCCGCCTCGCAGGACGGCTTCGTGCGCGAGGCCGTGTCGCTGCTGGGGCTGGGTGCAGAGGACCCCTTCGCCCTGGTGCGCAAGACCGCCGGCGGCTGGTGGGTGGTGGCCGAGGTGCCCTACGGCGAGGCCATGGCCGGCCAGCGCCGCGTGACCCTGGCCGTGTGGGCGCTGATGGCGGTGGCCGTGGCGCTGCTGGCCGTGGGCCTGTTCCTGATGCTGCGCCGCGGCGTGAGCCGCCCCCTGCGCGACCTGACCCAGGCCATCACCCTGGTGGCCCAGGGCGACCTGACCCAGGCCTTTCGCACCACGCGGCGCGACGAGATCGGTGCGCTGGTGCAGGAGGTCGAGGGCATGCGCCAGCGCTACACGCAGATGCTGCAGCAGGTGCGCACCGCCGTGGACAGCATCGGCACGGCCAGCGCCGAGATCGCCAGCGGCAACCAGGACCTGTCGGCCCGCACCGAGGCCACGGCCAGCAGCCTGGCGCAGACGGCCCAGAGCATGGACCAGCTCACCGCCACGGTGCGCCAGTCGGCCGACGCGGCGCGCCAGGCCAACCAGTTGGCCAGCAGCGCCGCCGAGGTGGCCGCACGCGGCGGGCAGGTGGTGGGCGAGGTGGTGACCACCATGGGCGAGATCAACCAGAGTTCGCGCAAGATCGCCGACATCATCGGCGTGATCGACTCGATTGCCTTCCAGACCAACATCCTGGCGCTCAACGCCGCCGTCGAAGCCGCCCGCGCGGGTGAGCAGGGCCGGGGCTTTGCCGTGGTGGCCAGCGAGGTGCGCAGCCTGGCCGGGCGCAGTGCGGATGCGGCCAAGGAGATCAAGCAGCTGATCAACGCCTCGGTGGAGCGCGTCGAATCCGGCGCGCGCCTGGTGCACAACGCGGGCACCACCATGGACGAGATCGTCGGCTCGGTGCAGCGCGTGGGCCACATCATCGGCGAGATCACGGCCGCGTCGGGCGAGCAGTCGGACGGCATCGGCCAGGTCAACACCGCCGTGAACCAGCTCGACCAGATGACGCAGCAGAACGCCGCCCTGGTCGAGGAATCGGCCGCCGCTGCCCACAGCCTGCGCGAGCAGGCCACCCGGCTGGCCGGCGCCATCCAGGTGTTCAAGCTCTCGGGCACGCCGGCGCTGGGCCTGTCGGCAGCGGAGGTGCCCGCCCTGCCATAGCCCCGGGGCGTGTTGCGGCACGCCCCCAGTGGCACTTTGTCTGACGGGACTGGCCGGCGCCATCGTTTATCCTGCTCTCTCTGCGGCTTGTGCCGCCCGTCCCCGACTGAGCGCCATGGTTCCCTTCACTGCCGACGTGCCCACCATGCTGGTGATGATCATCCTGTCATCGCTGGCAGCCGCCTTGGCCATGGCGGTCATGACCTGGGGCAAGCGCCGCGAAGGGGTGGAGCTGTGGGCCCTGGGCCTGCTGCTCAATGCCATGGCCTATGCCCTGTTCGCATCGCGCGGCCACATCCATGGCCTGCTGTCCATCGTGCTGGGCAATGTGCTGCTCAGCTGCATGTTCACCTGCCTGGCGGCGGCCCTGCTGCAATTCCAGGGCCGGCCACTGCCGTGGCCCACCATGGCGGTCGCGCCGGTGCTCATGGCCGCCGGCATGGCCTGGTTCATCGACGACTACGCTGCGCGCGTGGTGGTGGCAGGGCTGCTGCTGGGGGGGCTGAACCTGTGGGCCCTGTGGATCCTGTTCTCGCGCCGTGGGTCCACGCCCGGCCGGGGCGCCTGGCTGGTCATGGCCGTGCTGGCCCTGCAGGCGCTGGTGTTCCTGGTGCGCGTGGTCGCAGTCGGCGGCAGCGACCAGCCGGCCACCGGCATCATGCAGTCCAGCGGCGTGCAGACGCTGACCTTCAGCACCACCTTCATCGAGCTGATGGTGGCCACCATGGGCTTCATCTTCATGGCCCGGGACCGGGCGGACGAGGACAACCGCCGCCTGGCCGCGCTGGACCCCTTGACCGGCGTGGCCAACCGGCGCGCAGCGATTTCGGCGCTGGACCGTGACGTGGCGCGCGCGGTGCGCACGCGCGAATCCATCGCGGTGATGATGGTGGACATCGACCACTTCAAGCGCGTCAACGACCACTACGGCCACCCCGTGGGCGACCAGGTGCTGTGCCACGTGGTGAGCATGCTGCGCGACCGCATACGCTCCCAGGACCTGGTGAGCCGCTACGGAGGCGAGGAATTCCTCGTGGTGCTGCCCGACACCGACCTGATCGGCGCCCACCAGTTGGCGCGCCAGCTGTGCGAATCGGTCTCTGGCGCACGCTACCGGCATGAGGGCAAGGAGATCACCGTGACGGTGAGCATCGGCGTCTTCGGCGGCCGGCTGGAGCCGGGCGATAGCTGGGACATGCTGATCTCGGCCGCCGACCGGGCCCTGTACCGGGCCAAGGAGCTCGGACGCAACCGGGTGGAGGCCGCCGTCGCACTGCACCCGCCCTCGGCGCCGTCCTCCCTGGACAGCAACCCCGAGACCCTTCCCGCGTCGGGATACTCCGGGTACTGACAGGGACGCGGCCCATTCCATCCCGGGACAGGGGCCGTTGCCGGGCCATGGCGCGGGCGCGCGCATTGTGTTGGAATGGCGGTTTCATCCCGCCAGAGGAACACCACCATGAACGCCCGCGTCCCCCCCCACGCCCTGCAACCCGCACTGGCGCTTGAGCGGGTGAGCCAGGCGTGGGACACCGACATCCTGCGCCAGCTCACCGACTACATCGCCATCCCCGCCAAATCCCCCGGTTTCGCCCCCGACTGGGCCGAGCTGGGCCTGCTCGACACCGTGGTGCGCAACGCCGCCACCTGGGTGGAGGCGCAGAAGGTGGCCGGCCTGCGCCTGGAGATCGTGCGCCTTGCAGGCCGCACCCCCGTGCTGTTCTTCGAGATCGACGCCACCGCGCCGGCCTCGACCCAGACCGTGCTGATGTACGGCCATCTGGACAAGCAGCCCGAGTTCTCGGGCTGGCGCAATGACCTGGGCCCCTGGACGCCCAAGTACGAGGACGGCAAGCTCTATGGCCGCGGCGGTGCCGACGACGGCTATGCGGTGTACGCCAGCATTGCCGCCGTGCAGGAGCTCAAGCGCCAGAACGTGCCGCACCCGCGCATCGTGGGCCTGATCGAGACCTGCGAGGAAAGCGGCTCGGGCGACCTGCTGCCCTACATCAACGCCCTCAAGCCCCGCATGGGCGACGTGGCGCTGGTGGTCTGCATGGACTCGGGCGCCGGCAACTACGACCAGCTGTGGCTCACCACCAGCCTGCGCGGCATGGCCAGCGGTACGCTCAAGGTAGAGGTGCTGACCGAAGGCATCCACTCGGGCGACGCCTCGGGCCTGGTGCCATCGTCGTTCCGCATCATGCGCCAGGTGCTCGACCGCCTGGAAGACAGCGCCACCGGCCGCCTGCTGCCCGCCAGTTTCCACTGCGAGGTGCCGGCCGACCGCCTGGCCCAGGCCCGAGCCACCGCCGCCATCCTGGGCGAGGAGGTATACAGGCGCTTCCCCTGGGCGCACTACGACTGCGGCGGCTCCACCGCCTTTGCGCTGCCCACCACCACCGACCCGCTGCAGGCCCTGCTCAACCGCACCTGGACACCCACGCTCAGCGTGACCGGCGCCGAAGGCTTCCCGGCCCTGCAGGATGCCGGCAACGTGCTGCGCCCCTACACCGCCTTCAAGCTCAGCCTGCGCCTGCCCCCGCTGGTGGACGCGGCCCAGGCCGTGCAGGAGCTCAAGGCACTGCTGGAGGACAACGCGCCCTACCAGGCCCGGGTCACCTTCGACCATGGCGGCGGCGCCACGGGCTGGAACGCCCCGGCCACCACGCCCTGGTTCGAGCAGGCGCTCAACGAGGCATCCCAGGCGCACTTCGGTGCGCCCTGCGGCTACATCGGGCAGGGCGGCACCATCCCGCTGATGAACATGCTCAGCGAAGGCTTCCCCCAGGCACAGATGATGGTCTGCGGCGTGCTCGGCCCCAAGAGCAATGCCCACGGCCCCAACGAGTTCCTGCATGTGCCCTATGCCAAGCGCCTCACGGCCTCGGTGGCCCACGTGATCGCGGCCATGGCCGCCGAGCAGACCGCGCCAGCCACCCCGGCCTGACCCTTCCTCTGGTGCCCTGCCTTGGCGGGGCGCCGGTTCACCGCTTCCCTGTTGCAGGCCCTGATGATGGACAAACGCGCTTTTCTGCAGACCTTCGCCACCTCGGCCCTGGCATCCACCCAGGTCGGTGCCTGGGCCCAGCCTGCGCCCCCTCCCGCACCGGCAAAGGGTGCGCAGCACCAGCTGTCCGGCACCGGCAGCGATGGCAAGCCGGTCATGCTCTCCGACTTCAAGGGCAAGGTCTGCCTGGTGAGTTTTTTCACCGCCGGCTGCGCCCTGTGCGTGAACGAGCTGCGCCTGATGCGCGAGTTCTACACCAACAACCGCCAGCGCGACTTCGTTCTGCTGGGCGTGAATCTGGACGACAAGAGCGCGGATTTCATGCAGTACATCGACCTGCTCAAGGTGTCCGTGCCGGCCGAGCAGCGCTTTCCCATTGCCTGGCGCAATGCCCCGGGCCACCAGGACAGCTTCGGCGCCATCACGCGCCGGCCCACGCACTACGTGCTCAACCGCCAGCACCAGCAGGTGCTGCGGCGCGAGGGCAGTTTCCAGCCCACCGACTGGGACGATCTCTGGATCTCGCTGAACTAGGGCCTGTTAACCGGCCCTGAACCGTTGGGTACTCGCCATGGCCCGGACCTGCCAGGGCCTGGCCTTGCATGAAATCCATTGACGGCGCTGCACGGCCCCGTCACGATGCCTGCATGCGGCAGATGGCCGCCTGCGTGACCCCTTCCTGACCGCCCTTGCGCTACGCCGCTCAATTCTGCCGCCTTGTCCGATGACCGAACCCGTTGCCTCCACCCTGACCACCTTCACCGCCAGCGATGGTGAGAACCTGGCCGTCCAGGACTGGCCGCTGGCGCCGGGCCAGGCCCAGCGCGGCACCGTGCTGCTGATACATGGCCTGGGAGAGCATGTGGGCCGCTACGACGCGCTGGCGCGGCGGCTCGGTGGCTGGGGTTTTGCCGTGCGGGGCTACGACCAGTACGGCCATGGCGAATCGAGCGGGCCGCGCGGCGGCCTCACCTCCGACAGCAGGCTGCTCGACGACCTGGCCGACATGGTGGACGCCCTGCGCGCACGCACCCCCGAGGGGCTGCCCCTGGTGCTGCTGGGCCACAGCATGGGCGGGCTGGTGGCCTCGCGCTTCGTTGCGCTCGGCGTGCGGCCTGTGGATGCGCTGGTGCTGTCGTCACCTGCGCTGGACCCCGGCCTGGGCGCGGTGCAGAAGCTGCTGCTGGCCACCCTGCCGCGCCTGGCCCCCAACCTGCGCGTGGGCAACGGCCTCGATGCGCAGTACCTGTCGCACGACAGCGCCGTGCCCAGCGCCTACCTGGCAGACCCGCTGTGCCATGACCGCATCAGCGCGCGCCTGGCACGCTTCATTGCCGATGGCGGCCCGGCCACCGTGGCGGCAGCAGCCCAGTGGAAAGTGCCGACCCTGCTGATGTGGGCCGGCAGCGACAAACTGGTGAACCCCGCCGGCAGCCGCGCGTTCGCGGCCGCGGCGCCCAGCGCCCGGGTGCAGTCGCGCTGCTTCGAGCCGCTGTACCACGAGCTGTTCAACGAACGCTCCGACCTGGCCGCCCCCGTGTTCGACACCCTGCGCCAGTGGCTGGACATGCGCTGCCCGGCACGCGCCGACCGCCCCCAGGCCCGGGACCGGATCGCTTCCGTCGCCTGATCCCGATCCGCCAAGGCCTGCGGCGGGCTTACTTGCTGAGCAGGCCGCCCAGCATGCCGAACAGGTCGCGGCTCTGGCCCAGGCCGCCCTGGGGCGCGTGGCCCTGCGGCGTGAGTTGGTCGAGCAGGCCGGGCAGCACCTGCGCCAGCTGGTTGGCGGCATCCGTCTGGCCCACGCCCAATTGCGACGCCACCTGCGACAGCGGGCCGGAACCGAGCACGCGCGAGAGCTGGTCGCCCGAGATGGCCTGGTTGGCCCCGCTGCCCAGCCATGAGGCGATGATGTCGCCCAGCCCTGCCTGCTGGAATCTGGCCACCAGGCCCGGCAGGCCGCCGACCGGGCCGTCATTGCCCACCAGGGACAGCACCGCCTGGATGAGCTGCGGGTTCTGCGCGGCCAGCGCCACCACGCCCGCGAGGCCGCCACCACCTTGCGCGGCCGATGCACCGCCATGGCCCTGCGACGCGTTCTGAATGACAGCGCCCAGCACTGAATCGAGCAAACCCATGGTGATCTCCTGAAAAAGGTCAGGGCAGGGCCGAAGCGGCCCGCCACCCGGCGATGGTACGCAGGCCAGGGCCGGCCTTGGTGTCAACAATGGTGAATTGTTCTACTGCGGGTGGCCGGTCGATAGGAGACCGGCGCCCCTGCGGCCTCATTTGCTGCGCGCGGGGCGCTTTTCGAGCAAGGGCTGGCTGATGCCCTGCACGCCGACCAGGCCGAGCACGGTGACCAGCGAGTTCTGCGCACCCTTCCAGGCGTCGGTCAGGTCGATCCATTCCGACAGGGCATGGAAGCCGCCGGTCTTGCCGCCGCCGCCGATCACGATGGCCGGGATGCCCAGGGACATGGGCACGTTGGCGTCGGTGCTGGCGCCGCTGAGCACCGTCTTGTGGCCGAACGCGTTGTTGGAGCGCACGGCGGCCTCGACCAGGACCGTGTCCACCGCCGTACGGCCCCCAGGGCGGTCGCCGATCAGCTTGCTGGACGCGCTCAGCGTGCCCACGCCCCAGCGCTTGTTCTCTTCCGCCACGGCCTCGTCCACGGCGGCCAGCACCTGCTTTTCGGTGGCCAGCAGCGGCTCCATCGCGTCGGAGCGGATGTCCACGGCCATGCGCGCATCGGGCGCAATGGTGTTCACCGAGGTGCCGCCACCCACCGTGCCCACGGTGAAGGTGGTCTTGGGCGTGGTCGGTGTGCGGATCTCGGAGATCTTGGCGATGGCCCGGCCCATGCCGTGGATGGCGCTCGGCACCTGGCCGAAGGCGGCGAAGCTGTGGCCCCCCGGCCCCTTGAACGTGACCTCATGGCGGTGGCTGCCCGTGCCCTGCATCAGCACGGTGCCATCGGGCGCGGGCTCCAGGGCCACCATGCCGTCGATGTCCAGGTGCTCGGCGAACAGGTGCTTCATGCCGCGCAGGTTGCCGAGTTCCTCCTCGCCCACGTTGCCCACGAACACCAGGTCACCCACGGTGGCGATGCGGTTGTCGTTGAGCACCTTGAGCCAGGACAGCAGCACGGCCAGGCCGCGCGTGTTGTCGGAGATACCGGGCGCGTACAGGCGACCGTCGCGCTCCTTGACCTTCACGTCGGTGCCGGCCGGGAACACCGTGTCCATGTGGGCCGAAATCACCAGCTTGGGCCCCTGGCCGGTGCCCTTGCGCACCCCGACCACGTTGCCTTCGGCATCGATGGCGGCGCTGGTGAGGCCCAGCGCCTTCATGCGGCCCAGGAAGGCTTCGGCACGCTTTTGCTCCTTGAACGGTGGCGCCTCGATCTCGGTGAGCATCTTCAGATCGCCAATGGAGCGCTCATGGTCGGCCTTGACGGCCTCGAGCAGCTTCTGGATCTGCGGCGCCGCCAGGAGCTGGGTGTAGGCCTGGTCCACGGCGGGGCGCAGTTGCGTGGGGGTGGGAGCGACGGCCTGGGCATGGGCAGTGCCCGCGAGCAGGGTGGCGACGGACAGCGACACGGCGCTGGCGGCGAAGGCGGCGAAGGCGAAACGGCTGACAGAGAATGGGGTCATGGTGAAAGGAAAATTGACAATCGGAATGCGCAGCGGGTGGACGGCTCCAAGGCCGTGCCACCTTGTTGATCGAGCAATTGTTGGGCCGCAAGGGGGCTTTGCGCTCTGCTTTAATCTGGCAACCCGTCAGTTTTTCTTACATGCACCGCCATATCCCTAGCACCCGCGCCCTGCTGATCTTCGACGCCGTGGCACGCCACCACGGCGTGGGCAAGGCCGCCCAGGAGCTGTTCCTGACGCACAGCGCCGTGAGCCAGCAGCTGCGCCAGCTTGAAGGCCAGCTCGGCCTGCAACTGGTGCGGCGCAGTGCGCGCGGCACCGACCTGACCGAGGTGGGCCGGCGCTACCACGCGCAGATCACGGGCGACCTGCTGCGCCTGCAGAACCACACGCGCGAAGCCATGGCCCAGCGCGCCGACGGCACCAGCCTGCAGCTGGGCTGCGTGCCGGTGTTCGCCGAGCGCTGGCTGCTGCCGCGCCTGCCCGCGTTCCTGGCCGAGGAGCCGGCCTGCAGCGTGCACCTGCAGGTCTACCCCACGCAGACCTACATGGCCGAAGTCCCGTTCGATGTGGCCGTGCAATACGACGATGCGGCCTGGCCCGGCGCCCTGCAGCAGCCCCTGCTGCGCGAGACCTGCGTCGCCGTCTGCGCACCCGGCTCGCGCCACCGGCGCGCCATGGCGCGTGGCGACTTCAGTGCCGTGCCGCTGCTGCAGCTCAGTTCGCGCCTGGGGGCCTGGGACGACTGGTTCGGCCACGCGGGCATCGCCCACACACCGGCGCACAGCCTGGGCGGGCACCGCTTCGACCTGTTCTCGATGCTCGTGGAAGCGGTGCGCGCGGACCTGGGCGTGGGCCTGGTGCCGCAGTACTTCGTGCAGCGCGAGCTGCAATCGGGCGAGCTGGCGCTGGCCCATCCCTTCGTCGACAGCGGCCTGCGCGGCTACAGCCTGTTCGTCGCACGCGAACGGGCGCAGGAGCGCGCCATCGCCGCCTTCGTGCGCTGGCTCACGCAGGCCGTGGCTGCGCAAGCGCCCGCCACGGCACCCTGACGCTCAGGCCCTGCGGCGCTGCTGCACTGCCAGCCACGCCAGGCCTGCGCCCGTGACCGCGATGGGCACCAGCGAGCCCGCGTTGAGCAGCGTCCAGCCCTGGGTGGTGACCAGCACGCCCGACGAAAAGGCACTCACTGCCAGCGTCGCGAAGACGCAGAAGTTGATGGCGGCCTGGGCGCGGTCCTTCTCTTCGGGCCGGTAGGCCGTCATGGCCAGCGTGGTGGCGCCGGTGAAGAGGAAATTCCAGCCCACGCCCAGCATGAACAGCGCAATGCCGAAGTGGTGCAGCTCCACCCCCGACAGCGCCACGGCCACGCAGGCGAAATTGAGCAGCACGCCCGTGCCCATCACGGGCAGCACCCCCAGGCGCTTGATCAGGTGGCCGGTGAAGAAGCCCGGCGCGAACATGCCGATCACATGCCACTCGAGCACCAGTGCCGCCTGGTCGAAGGCGAAGCCGCAGACCTGCATGGCCAGCGGCGTGGCCGCCATCAGCAGGTTCATCACGCCATAGCCCAGCGCGGCTCCCAGGATGGCCACCACGAAGGCGGGCTGGCGCATCAGCTCGGCCAGCGGCCGGCCGGTCTGCGGCTGGCCCGCTGCATTCAGCACCACCGGCAGCTTCTCGAAGCGGATGGCCGACATGGCAACCATGGCCAGCAGGGCCACGCCCATGAGCGCGAGGTAGGCGCCGGCAAACGGCACAGCGAACAGCGTGCGCGTGGCGCTGGCCAGGTTGGGGCCGGCCACGGCCCCCAGCAAGCCGCCGGCCAGCACCAGGGACACCGCCTTTTCGCGGTAGGCCGGCGCAGCCAGTTCGGCGGCGGCAAAACGGTACAGCTGGCCATTGGCGCTGTAGTAGCCGGCCACCACGGTGGCCGCGCACAGCAGCCAGAACTGCGCGCTGAAAGCAGCCCAGGCGCACAGCGCCGCGGAGAGCATGGCCACGGCCAGGCCGATCTGGAACGACACCTTGCGCCCCCAGCGTGCCTGCGTGGCCGCCACCAGCGCGGTCGACAGCGCGCCGCCCACCACGTAGCCCATCACCGGCAGCGTGGCCATCCAGCCATAGGGCGCCAGTTGCAGGCCGACGAGCCCGTTGATGGCGATGAAGACGACGTTGTTGGTGAGGAAAAGGCCCTGGCACAGGGCCAGCAGCCAGAGGTTCTTGTTCATGCAGCACAGGCCCGTGGGCCGATCACTCCAGCCAGCCCTTGGGCACCTTGTCGGCCTTCTTTTCCAGCGGGTTGGCGGTGAGCCACTGGGCCGGGTACTGGCGCATGAACTCCTTGGCCTTTTCCTGACGCGCGCCGAGCCAGGCGTCGTAGGCGCCTTCGTTGAGGATGGCGGGCATGCTCTTTTCGCTGCCGGGCTGCTGGTAGCGGTGCATGAGGGCATGGTTGTTGGCATTCACCGTGAGCAGTGCGTAGCTGAGCAGCACTTCGCCATCCGGCCCCTGCCAGCGTGCCCACAGGCCCGCCACACCCATGGGCTTGCCATCCACCCGCGTGATGCGGGTGGGAACGGCCTTGCCGGGGCGAAAGTCGTCCTCGTAGAAGGCGGCCATGGGCACGATGCAGCGCTGGCCATTGAGCCAGGCGTCACGAAACGCCGTGCCGGTGGAGGCCGTGTCGGACTTGGCATGCGCCAGCTTGGGCGCACGCAGCTTGCCGTCGGACGCCGATTTGACCCAGTGCGGCACCAGGCCCCACTGCGCGGGCACCAGTTCGCGGCGCCGTGGGGCGCGGCTGACTGGGGCTTGCTCCAGCCCCTCGTCCGCGACCACCGAAGCGGACTCGTCCACCATCTGTGCAGCAGCGCGGATGAAAAAGCCGTTCTTGCGCGGCCACAGATGCCGCTCGCCCAGCACTGCAGGGGACTCCACTCCGAAGGATTCGGGGTAGGCGCTGGCGTTCTGCAAGGTTTCGTAGTAGGTGCTCATGCGGCGATGGTACCCGTGCGTGCATCCCCAGCGAACCCGACGCTGTCCAGCGCCGGGGCTCACGAGCGCGCGTGCCCTGCCGAAGCGGCTGCAGCTGTCGCCTGCCGGGGGCCTGGCGCCACCGCCACCCGGTTGCGGCCCAGGGCCTTGGCGGTGTAGAGCGCCTGGTCGGCGCGCTCCAGGGTGTGCTCGATGGTCTCGTCGGGCAGGTGCTGGGCCAGCCCGGCCGACACGGTGAAGTGCACCGCCTCGGGCACATGCAGCACCTGCAGCCCCGCCACCGCAGCGCGCACGCGCTCCAGCAGCTCGTGCCCATCATCGAGCCGGGTGTCGCAGAGCATGAGCACGAACTCTTCGCCGCCCCAGCGGGCAAGCACGTCGGTATCGCGCACGCTGGCGCGCACGGCGGCGGTGAAGGCCTGCAAGGCCCGGTCGCCCGTGGAGTGGCCGTGCAGGTCGTTGATGGGCTTGAAGTGGTCGATGTCCAGCAGCGCCAGCAGCAGGGGGCGGCCGCTGCGCAGGCTGCGCCGCTGCTCCAGCAGCATGAGGTCCACCATGGCGCGGCGGTTGAGCAGGCCCGTGAGTTCGTCGCGCATGGCCAGCTCGCGGTTCTCGGCCAGCGCCTGGGCCAGGGCCTCGCGCTGCAGGCGCAGCCTCTGGCGAATGCTCTGGATGCGCAGGTTCAGCGCGATCGAGCCCCCCAGCACGAGCAGCACCATGAGCGCATAGGCGGTGTCCACCACGCCGTAGGTGCCGGCATTGAACCGGGCTGCCGCCGCGACCGCCACGACAAAGGTCAGCAGGGCATAGGCGCCGATGCCAACGACCTGCGCCAGCGTCAGGCCGAAGGTGCCGAAGAACAGGATCATGGCCAGCACGGCGGGCACCACGCCGCGCGCGTCCCCCGCGAGCACGTAGGCCACGGCGCCACTGGTGATGGTCCAGGCCATCTGGGCCATGGTGAGCGAGGGGTCGGGCAGGCGCGCCGACCAGCCGCTGAAGACCATGGCCGTCATTACCATGAGGCCGCCCACCGAAATGGCGGCCCACCACTGGACCGCCTCTTCGTGGGCGGTCACGCCCGCATGCGCGAGCATGAGCATCACGCCCGAGCTGCCGATCATGAGCAGAAGCGCGAGCAGGGCCATGCTGCCTATCGTGCGCTGCCGACGGTCAGTGGGAAGGAAGGAGCCCACCAGCCGCCGCCAGTGGGTGGGTTTGTGCAAGGTGGCCTGCCTCTCCTGCCAAGGGCACGTCGCCCGGGCTGGGCGCACTGGGCCAGCGGCGCTGGCCGGGATTTTACGGGCGGTGCTCCCCGGGCGGGGAGTTTTTGTGTCGCATCCGCGCCTGGGTCAGGCGACCGTGAGTGCGGCCAGGGCCGCCAGGGGTGCGGTTTCGGCCCGCAGCACGCGTGCGCCGAGGGTGACGGGCGCAAAGCCATGCTGCAGAGCCAGATCCTCCTCGGCCGCGCTCAGGCCACCTTCCGGACCCGAGAGAAACACCAAGGGGCCATCGCCCGCGGCCGCGGTGTGCAGCGGCACGGTGCCCGCGCGCAGCGACAGCAGCAGGCGCTGCGCCGCACCGGGGCTGCCCGGCGGCTGGGCCTGCGCGCACACCCAGGCGGCCAGGTCCACGGCACCATGCACCACGGGCACGCGGTTGCGCCCGCACTGCTCGCAGGCGGCCACGGCCACGGCCTGCCAGTGGGCCAGCTTCTTGTCGGCGCGCTCGCCCTTGAGCTTGAGCACGCTGCGCTCGGCCACCAGCGGGGTGATGCTGGCCACGCCGAGCTCGGCGGCCTTCTCCACGAGCCAGTCCATGCGCTCGTTGGCGGTGATGCCGGCCAGCAGGTGCACGGCGCGCGGGGCTTCGCGCTCGACGGCATGGTGCGCGCCGACCTGCACGCGCACGTCGCTGCGGCCCATGCGCAGCACGGTGGCGTCGAATTCGCCACCGGGGCCGTCCTGGCTACCGTGGAACAGGGTGATGGCGTCGCCGGGCTGCAGGCGCAGCACCTGCACATGGCGGGCGGCGCCCGGGGGCAGGTCGATTTCGGCGCCGGGCGCAAGCTCGGTGGGGCAGTGGAAGCGAGGCATATGCGTTATCTCTTCAATGGCATATCAGTTGCCTGTAGCGCTGCACGCCACCCGCAATGCATAAAACTGGCACGGTGCAGGCCAGTGCCCCCGCGCAAGGGCCGCCAAGCCGCATAGGCGGCGCTTCGCTTGCGTGCGCTGGGGGCGTCCCCCTCCCAGATTGCGAAGCAATATGAGAGAGGGGGAAGGCGCGAAGCGACTCAGGGGGTGCTTCATCAAACCCTGCCAAAGGCATAGCCCATAGGCGCCTCGGTGCCCTCGATCTCGTCGAGCATCTTGAGCAGCGGGCCCAGCTGGCGGTAGCGGTGGGTGGTGGCACGGATATAGGCCATGAAGCGCGGGGCGTCGGCCAGGTATTTGGGCTTGCCGTCGCGCAGGGTGAGGCGGGCGAAGATGCCGGCTACCTTGAAGTGCCGCTGAAGGCCCATCCATTCCACGCTGCGGTAGAACTCGCCGAAGTCGTCGCCAAAGCCGCTGGCGCTGTTCGCGCCCAGCAGGCCGGCCTTGCGCGCCCTCTCCCAGTAACGCACGGTAATGTCGATGACAAATTCCTCTTCCCAGCTGATGAAGGCGTCGCGCATCAGGCTGGCGATGTCGTAGGTGATGGGGCCGTAGACCGCGTCCTGGAAATCGAGCACGCCGAGCGGCGCCCCGTCCTGCACCGGCACCATGAGGTTGCGCGCCATGAAGTCGCGGTGCACATAGACCTGCGGGGCCGCGAGGTTGTGCGCCACGATGGCGTCGAATGCGCCCGAGAGCGTGGCCTGCTGCCCGGCGTCCAGGGTGACGCCGCGGTGCTTTGCCAGATACCAGTCGGGGAACAGCGCCAGCTCGCGGCGCAGCAGCGCCTCGTCGTAGGCGGGCAGCACGCCGGGCTTCGAGGCCAGTTGCCACTGCAGCAGCACGTCGGTGGCCTGCTGGTACCAGGCATAGGCGTCACGGGGTTTCTCGGGGTCGAGCAGCTCGATCAGCGTGCGGTGTCCCAGGTCGGACAGCAGCATGAAGCCGCCGGCCTCGTCCCAGGCCAGGATCTGCGGCACGTTCAGGCCGGCATCGGCCAGCAGGCGCTGCACCTGCACAAAGGGGCGGCAGTTCTCCTTGTCGGGCGGCGCGTCCATCACGATGCAGCTCGTACCCAGCGTGGTGTCGATGCGCAGGTAGCGCCGAAAGCTCGCGTCGGCCGACGCCGGGCGCAGCGTTTCGGGCTTCAGTTGGTGGCCGCCCACCAGGGGCGCCAGCCAGGCGTCGAAGGCGCGGTGGCGTTCGGCGTCGGGCCAGGTGACGGTGGAGGAAGGGGGGGTTGCCACCGCCGCACCGGCGGGTGGGGGGGAGGAAGGTGGGGGGAAAGGGTGGCTCATGGATAATCCGATTTTACAAACCCGTTCCCTGGAGCGGGTTCCCTTCTTCTGATCCAGCCCCTACCGTCCCACGTGCCACGCCGCAAGCCCCCCACCGTGCAGACCCCTTCCTCCCGGACCCGGCCCGCCACGGCACCCGGAGCGCGGCTGCGCCCGCCGGTGCCGCGCGCACTGGCCTATGGCGTGGCGCTGGCCTGGTGCGGCCTGCCGCTGGCAGCCCTGGCGCAGGACAGCGGCCCCGCCGCGCCCAGTGCCTGGGACGCCCCGCCCGCCCTGCGCAGTTCGCCGCTGCTGCAGGAAGACATTCCCGAGGCGGTGCGACCGAAACTGCCGATCTTCGTCACCGGCGACCACATCAGCGGCCAGACGGACCTGAACGCCACCATCGAGGGCAACGCCGAGTTGCGCCGGGGGGACACGGTCATCCGCGCCGACCGCCTGGACTACGACGTGCCCGAGGACCTGGCCAAGGCGCGCGGCTCGGTGCGCATCAACCGGGCCGGCAACATCTACGAGGGCACGGCGCTCGACCTCAGGGTCGAGGCCTTCGAGGGCTTCTTCAACGACGCGCGCTACCGCTTCCTGGCCACGCAGGCGCACGGTGATGCCACACGCGTGGACTTCATTGACCGCCAGCGCTCCATCGTCCACGATGCCACCTACACCACCTGCCAGAAGGGCGACGAGGCCTCCTGGCAGCCCGACTGGGTGCTGCGCGCCAAGACCATCCGCATCGACCGCGAGGAAGAAGTGGGCACGGCCGAGAACGCGGTGCTGGAGTTCAAGGGCATTCCGCTGCTGCCGATCCCGCGCATCACCTTCCCGCTGTCGGACAAGCGCAAGTCGGGCCTGCTGCCCCCGTCCTTCGGGCTGGACAGCCGCGACGGCGTGGCCTACTCGCAGCCCTATTACTGGAACATCGCGCCGAACCGCGATGCCACGCTGCGCGCGGCCCTGCTGTCCAAGCGCGGTGCCAACCTGGGCGGCGAGTTCCGCTACCTGGAGCCGACCTACAAAGGCGAGATCAGCGGCGACTACATGCCCTCGGACCGGCTGCGCGACCGCGACCGCTGGGGCTTCACGGGCAAGCACGACGCCCTGATCGCCTCGCCCGTGGGCGGGCTGAACCTGAGCCTGAACCTCAACCGGGTGAGCGACGACAACTACTGGCGCGACTTCGGCCGCGTCTCCGAGCCGCTGCGCCAGCGCCTCCTGCCCGGCGATGCCACGCTGACCTGGGGCGCCGGCGACATGTCGGTGCGAGCTCGCGCCCTCAAGTGGCAGACGCTGCAGGACGTCTCGGCGCCCATCGTGCCGCCCTACGACCGCATGCCGCAACTGGTCTGGCGCTACGAGCCGACCATGCTGCCCGGCGGCTTCGACGCCAGTGTCGAGCTCGACACCACACGCTTCCAGGCCGATCGCTTCCTGACCAAGCAGCCCGATGCCAACCGCTCGTTCGCGGTGGCGCAGATCAGCCGGCCGTTCCTTGCGCCCGCCGGCTTCATCACGCCACGCCTGCAGCTGCACACCACGCAGTACCA
This sequence comes from Acidovorax sp., assembly GCF_034519795.1. Lineage (GTDB taxonomy): Bacteria > Pseudomonadota > Gammaproteobacteria > Burkholderiales > Burkholderiaceae_C > Acidovorax. The sequence goes on along the minus strand of NZ_JAXHOB010000001.1, from coordinate 69,750 downwards.
GTTCGACGGTCCGCTCAGCGATGGCTCGCGCTCGGCCAGCCGCTCGCTGCCGACCTTCAGCCTGGACAGCGGCCTGGTGTTCGAGCGCGATGCCAGCTTCTTCGGCCGCTCGTTCCTGCAGACCCTGGAGCCCCGGGCGTTCTATACCTACACGCCCTACCGCGACCAGAGCAAGCTGCCGCTGTACGACACCGCGCTCAACGACTTCAACTTCGCCACGATCTACACCGAGAACTCGTTCGGCGGCAACGATCGGCTGGCGGACAACAACCTGCTGACCATGGGCGTGACCACGCGCCTGATCGACCCCGACTCGGGCGCCGAGGCGGCGCGCTTCGGCGTGGCGCAGCGCGTGCGCTTCTCGGACCAGCAGGTGACGCTGCCCGGTGCCGCCCCGGTGAGCGAGCGGCTGTCGGACATCCTGGTGGGCGCCGGCATCAACTGGACGAAGAACTGGGCCTACGACTCCACGGTGCAGTACAACCCCAAGACGCGGCGCTCCATCCGTTCGACCGTCGGCGCGCGCTACAGCCCGGGCAACTACCGCACCGTGAGTGCCGCCTACCGCTTTCAGCGCGGCACCAGCGAGCAGATCGACATCGGCTGGCAGTGGCCACTCAACGACCTCTGGGGTGACAAGGGCCAGGACCTGGGCCCCGGCCGCGGCCAGGGCGCTGGCCGCTGGTACACCATCGGCCGCCTGAACTTCAGCATGCAGGACCGCAAGCTGGTGGACAGTGTGGTCGGCCTCGAATACGACGGCTGCTGCTGGATTGGCCGCGTGGTGCTGGAGCGCCTGCAGAACAGCGTCTCCACCTCCAACACCCGCCTGCTGTTCCAGATCGAGTTCGTCGGGTTCTCCCGCCTCAGCCTGGGCTCCAGCCCCCTCGACACCTTCAAGCAGAATGTGCCGCGCTACCAAAATCTGCGCGACCAGGTTGGCTCGCCCAGCCGCTTCAGCAACTACGACTGACTGACACCGCCATGAACCACCGTGTTTCCGCACTGGCACTTGCCTGCCTGGCTGCCCTCGCCTCCGGGGGCGCACTCGCGCAGGGCCTGCGCATCCAGGGCAACACCGGCCGCCCGGCCGCCGCCCCGGCCCTGAGCCTGCCCGTGCCCGCTGCAAACCAAGGCCCGCAATCGGCCGACTTCATCGTGGCAGTGGTCAACTCCGAGCCCATCACCAACAACGAAGTGCGCGCGCGCCTGGCCCGGGCCGAGCAGCAACTGGCGCAACAGCAGGGCGCCAACCGCCCCCCGCGCGACCTGCTGGCGCGCGAGGTGCTCGAGCGCCTGATCCTGGAAAAGGCCCAGATGCAGCTGGCCAAGGAAAGCGGCGTGAAGGTCGAGGAATTCGCCCTCAACCAGGCCGAGCAGGGCATTGCCCAGCAAAATGGGATGACGCTGGACGACATGCACCGGCGCCTGGCCCGCGATGGCATGAGCAAGGAGCGTTTTCGCGAAGAGCTGCGCAGCCAGTTGCTGATACAGCGCCTGCGCGAGCGCGATGTGGACGCCAAGGTCCGGGTCAGCGACCAGGACATCGACCAGTTCCTGCGCGAACAGCAGTCGGGCGCCGACGCCACCTCCATGGAGATCAACCTCGGCCACGTGCTGGTGCTGGTGCCCGAGAACGCCACGCCCAGCCAGGTGGCACAACTGCAGGCCCGCGCCCAGAGCGCGGCCGACAAGGCGCGTGCCGCAGGCAGCGACTTTGCCGCCGTGGCGGCCGAGTTCTCCGATGCGCCCGAAGGCAAGCGCGCCGGTGGCCTGCTCGGCCTGCGCCCGGCCGACCGCTACCCCGAGCTGTTCGTCAACTCCGTGCAGGGCCAGCCCGTGGGCGGCATCGTGGGCCCCGTGCGCTCACCCGCAGGTTTTCACATCCTGAAGGTGGTGGAGCGCAATGTGGCCGGCCTGCCATCCACCGTAGTGCAGAACCACGCGCGGCACATCCTGCTGCGCCCCAGCGCGCAACTGAGCGAAGCCGCGGCCGCCGCCCGGCTGGCCGACTACCGCCGCCGCATCCTGGCCGGGCAGGCCGATTTTGCGACCCTGGCGCGCGAGAACTCGGTGGATGGCAGCGCCAAGCAGGGCGGCGACCTGGGCTGGGCCAGCCCCGGCCGCTATGTGCCCGAGTTCGAACAGGCGCTCAGCACGCTCAAGCCCGGCGACATCAGCGAGCCCCTGATCTCGCGCTTTGGCGTGCACCTGATCCAGCTCATGGAACGCCGCGAGGCCAAGCTCACGCAGCGCGAGCAGCGTGACATGGTGCGCGACGCCGTGCGCGAGAAGAAGATCGAGGAAGCCTACGCCACCTGGGCGCAGGAGTTGCGCGGCCGCGCCTATGTCGAGTACCGGGAACCACCGCAATAAGTATGGCCCCCATGGTCGCGCACTGCGTGTCGCTCCCTGCCCCCCGAGGGGGCCGCGCCTTGCTTGGGGCGGCCCGGCGCAAGGCGAACACCCCCACGCTCCCCACTGCGTGTGGTTCGCTGCCCCCCAAGGGGGCCACGCCTTGCTTGGGGCGGCCCGGCGCGGCGGCCGTCCCGCCCTCGGACCACGCGCTGTGGGTGATCGACCAGGTGAACTCCGCCTAGGCAGGATCTCGGGATCACTGGCCCAGCAGCCCTGCATCTGCGAATGGTGCATCATTCGCCGAAACGCGCTCAGCATCTGGGCGCTTTGCTTCTTTTCCCACGCGGGCCGATAGGTGCCACGTGCACCCTGCAGTTGATATGAAACACATTCCCCGCAAGCGCTTCGGCCAGCATTTTCTGTCCGACAAGGGCATCATCGATGGCATCGTGGACGCGATCGCACCGCAGGCAGGCCAGCCGATGGTGGAGATCGGGCCGGGCCTGGCGGCGCTGACGCAGCCGCTGGTGGAGCGGCTCGGGCGCCTGACGGTGATCGAGCTGGACCGCGATCTGGCGCTTCGGCTGCGCCTGCATGGGCAGCTCGAAGTCATCGAGTCGGACGTGCTCAAGGTGGACTTCACGCAGCTGGCGCAGGACTGGCGCGCGCGCGCGGAGCAGCCGGCGCTGAAGCTGCGCGTGGTGGGCAATCTGCCTTACAACATCTCCACCCCCATCCTGTTCCACCTGCTGGCGCATGTAGCGGTGATCGAGGACCAGCATTTCATGCTGCAAAAGGAAGTGATCGACCGCATGGTGGCCTCGCCCTCGACCAGCGACTATGGGCGCCTGTCGGTGATGCTGCAGTGGCGCTATGCGATGGAGAACGTGCTGTTCGTACCGCCCGAGAGCTTCGACCCGCCCCCGCGCGTGGACAGCGCCGTGGTGCGCATGGTGCCCCGCGAGGCACCGGTGGCGCTGAACGAGCGCCTGCTCGAAGAGCTGGTGCAGGTGGCCTTCAGCCAGCGCCGCAAGCTGCTGCGCCACACCCTGGGCCGCTGGCTCGAAGCCAAGGCTTACCCGGGCGTGTTCGACGTACAGCGCCGCGCAGAAGAGGTGCCTGTAGACGAGTACGTGGCCCTGGCTGCAGCGATGGGCCAGAGCACCTGATTTTGGAGACACCGCACCCCAGCCTGCCTTGCAGGCGTAGGGGGAGTGCAGGGGAACTGCCGCCTACGGCGGCAGAATCATGCAGCGCTGAGCCAGTAGCCCGCGTTGAAGGGGCTGCTCATGCGCAACGCCAGGGGAGATACGTCCACCAACTTGTCAGTGGGCATCTTTTCGGCGGGGTCGGCGGGGATCTCGATGCCCTGGACCTTGGTCTGTGCTTCGGTAGCCTCGTTCGCCCGTTCTGCTTGGCTGGTGGATGCAGAACGGGCTACAGAAAAGAATAGAAACAGCGGAACGGGATCTTGCGGTCGCTCCAGTAGTCGGCGGCGTCGCGGAAGATGTCCAGGAGCTGCTCGCGCGCTTCCTTGTCGAACTTGCCCGTGGCCGGGATCTGTTCGAGCACCACGATGAAGCCGGGCTGCGGGCCCGATTTGTGCAAGGGATCCGTCATGCAGTCGTACAGCGCGTCGAAATTCTTGCCGAAGTGCGACGGGAAGGTGAACTGTCCCGCGATCAGGTCCAGCACGTCCTGCTTGGACTGTGCATGGGCCAGATTGGCGTACAGGAAATGTTGGCCCAGGGAAGTGGCTGCATCCTGCAGGTCCTGCACGCGGAATGCGCGGATGGACTGCACGATGTTGGTGCGCACGCCACGAAGTGGCGTTTCCAGGTCTTTACGAAGTGGCGTCTGCATCTCCGCTACTCTTTCTTTATAAAGTCCAAAAACTTCGGGTATCCGCCAGTCCACGGGGGCCGACTGCCGGTTGGGGGATTCAAGAGCGCGCACCATTCACAGCCGGAAAACCGGCCGTCGCGTGGTGCGTCGGGCGTCATTTTTCGATGATTTCGCGAAAACTGGCGTAGTGGTCGCTGGTGTAGTAGCAAGCGTCCGGTACCCGGGGCTTGCCGCCACACACGATACGCCGGGCTCCCCGGTCGCGCGAACCTGGTGTTCTGACGGTGTACTCACGGTAGTAGCCGCGCTTGTGGGCGGGCAACAGCCGCTCTCGATTGCCGAAAACCGATCCGTCCTTGTCGTACGGAAACGGGCCTCCTTCACGGATCAGCGCATACGTTGCACGCCCCTGGGGCGGCAACTCGGCCAGTGCGATAGGGGTGGTGGAACCGTGGGTAGAGGGGGATTGGCGGGCCTGCCCCACCAGCGGGGAAAGAACAAACGCAACACCCACCACACACAAAAACCCTGCTTTGCGCGCCCGGGTGGCTACAGCCTTCAGCATCAACAACACCTTTCAGAAACTACGGGTTAACCCGAAATTTCGAGCCCGTAGTGTGACTCAATGGCCCCCAAAAAGCAAGCGCCTGCACAAAGATTGGGCAGGCGCTCAAGGAGATTGCAAGCAATAAAAGTTAGTGCTTGCTATCAACGGATCACTTATCGAGAAGCGTTGGCATCGGCCACGGTGAGGGCTGTCATGTTGACGATGCGGCGCACCGTGGCGCTCGCCGTCAGGATGTGCACCGGCTGCGCAGCACCCAGCAGCACGGGGCCGATGGCGATGTTGCCGCCGGCTGCCGTCTTGAGCAGGTTGTAGGAAATATTGGCGGCGTCAATATTGGGCAGCACGAGCAGATTGGCGTCGCCAATGAGATCGCTGTGCGGCATGATGGCCGCGCGGGCCTTGCCGTCCAGGGCCACGTCGCCGTGCATCTCGCCGTCCACCTCCAGCCAGGGGGCCTGCACGCGCAGCAGTTCCAGGGTCTGGCGCATCTTCACCGCGCTGGGCTGGTTGCTGCTGCCGAAGTTGGAATGCGAGAGCAGGGCCGCGCGCGGCTTGATGCCAAAGCGCATCATCTCCTCGGCCGCCATCACGGTGATCTCGGCCAATTGCTCGGCCGTGGGGTCGTAGTTGACGTGCGTGTCCACCAGGAACACCTGGCGGTCGGGCAGCAACAGGCCGTTCATGCAGGCATAGGTGGCCACGCCGGCACGCTTGCCGATCACCTGGTCGATGTAGTTCAGGTGCAGGGCGGTGTGGCCCCAGGTGCCCACGATCAGGCCGTCGACCTCGCCCTTGTGCAGCAGCATGGCGCCGATCAGCGCCAGGCGGCGGCGCATCTCGATCTTGGCGATCTGCACCGTCACGCCCTTGCGCTCGGTCATGCGGTGGTAGGTTTGCCAGAAGTCGCGGTAGCGGTGGTCCTGTTCCACGTTGACGATGTCGTAGTCCACGCCTTCACGCAGGCGCAGGCCGAACTTCTGGATGCGCTCGGCGATCACGGCGGGGCGGCCGATCAGCGTGGGGCGCGCAATGCGCTCGTCCACCACGATCTGGGCGGCGCGCAGCACGCGCTCTTCCTCGCCTTCGGCATAGGCCACGCGCTTCTTGCTGGCGGCCTTGGCGGCGGCGAAGATGGGCTTCATCATGGTGCCCGAGGCGTAGACGAAGCTTTGCAGCTGGTCGCGGTAGGCGTCCATGTCGGCGATGGGGCGCAGGGCCACGCCACTGTCGGCGGCGGCCTGGGCCACGGCCGGGGCGATCATCATCATCAGCCGCGGATCGAAGGGCTTGGGGATCAGGTACTCGGGGCCGAAGGCCAGTTGCTCACCCACGTAGGCAGCGGCCACGACCTCGCTCTGCTCGGCCTGGGCCAGCTGGGCGATGGCATGCACTGCCGCGATCTCCATCTCCAGCGTGATGGTGGTGGCACCGCTGTCGAGCGCCCCGCGGAAGATGTAGGGGAAGCACAGGACGTTGTTGACCTGGTTGGGGTAGTCCGTACGGCCGGTGGCCATGATGGCGTCGTCGCGCACGGCCTTCACGTCCTCAGGCTGGATCTCGGGGTTGGGGTTGGCCAGCGCGAAGATCAGCGGACGCGGCGCCATCTTGCGCACCATGTCCTGCTTGAGCACACCGCCGGCCGACAGGCCCAGGAACACGTCGGCGTTCTCGATCACTTCGCTGAGCGTGCGTGCCGAGGTCTTCTGCACGAACTGGATCTTGTCCTCGTCCATGAGCTCGGTGCGGCCTTCGTAGACCACGCCGGCCAGGTCGGTGACCCAGATGTTTTCGCGCCGGATGCCCAGCTTGACCAGCAGGCCCAGGCAGGCCAGGGCGGCCGCGCCGGCGCCCGAGGTCACGAGTTTGACGTCCTCGGGGTTCTTGCCGGCCACCTTCAGGCCGTTGAGGATGGCGGCGCCAACCACGATGGCCGTGCCATGCTGGTCGTCGTGGAAGACCGGGATCTTCATGCGCTCGCGCAGCTTGCGCTCGATGTAGAAGCAGTCGGGCGCCTTGATGTCTTCGAGGTTGATGCCGCCGAAGGTGGGCTCCAGGCTGGCGATGATCTCGACCAGCTTCTCAGGGTCCTTCTCGTTGATCTCGATGTCGAACACGTCGATGCCCGAGAACTTCTTGAACAGCACGCCCTTGCCTTCCATGACCGGCTTGCCCGCCAGTGGGCCGATATCCCCCAGGCCCAGCACGGCCGTGCCGTTGGTCACCACGCCGACCAGGTTGCCGCGCGCGGTGTACTTGAAGGCCGCGTTGGGGTCCTTGACGATCTCCTCGCAGGGGGCGGCCACGCCGGGCGAATAGGCCAGCGCGAGGTCGTGCTGGTTGATCATCTGCTTGGTGGCAGCGATCGCGATCTTGCCCGGCTTGGGAAACTCGTGGTACTCGAGAGCGGCGCGGCGCAACTGGGCGCGTTTGTCGGGATGGTTGTTGTTGTTCTCGGCCGTGGTGTTCTCGGGCATTCAATTGTCTCCAGCTTGGGGTGTGCGCAGGGCGTCAGTCAGCTCTTGTAGGAACATGCTTACACGTTCCGGGGGAAGGGATTGTAGGCCGCGTTCGGTAAAAACCCTAGTAAGCGAATCTGCTTAGTTGGGTGAGACAGCTTTGCGCTCCAGGTTGGAAAGCGGCTGTCCCCCACGGGCGCAGGATCACCCCAAATCCCTGCACGCCGTTGGGACAAGGCCGCGCGCCATGGCCCTGGCTCCTAGCCAAACAGCGCCTCATAGCGCGGCACGTTCGGCGCCCTGGTATCGGGCATGACCGGCACCAGCATCCACTGCACGCGCCCCAGCTCCGGATGGTCCAGGGTGTAGGTGTCCTGCGACAGCCTGGGCTCGTCGGGGCCATGGAACAGCAGGGAGAATGGGGTGCGAAACTGCTCGGGCAGATGGCCGCGTTCGCGCTCCGTGGCCTCTGTCAGGACCAGTTCCACCGGGCCATGCTCGGTATGCGCGACGAAGCGGCTGCCCACCACGGCGCTGACAGGTTCAAAAGTGGTATTCATCGGTTGCTTCGCAGGAGAGTGATTCAAAATTTGGACACCGCCCATTCCCTTGCCAGAATGGGCAGGTTTCCACGATCCGACCAAACATCGTACCGCCGGTGATCCACTGTGTATCCATTGCCAGAACCATTTGCCCTGAGGGACAGGACCGAGGCGGACGCTGCCTTCCTGCAGGCGCTGTACCTCTCCACCCGCGAAGACCTGCAGCAGGCCCTGCCGGACCCCGCGCTGCTGCAGCAGCTGGTCGCCATGCAGCAGACCGCGCAGGAAGCCGGGTTCCGCCTCCGGTTTCCCCAGGCCCGCCAGCTCCTGCTGCTGCGCTCGGGCCTGCCCATCGGCCGCGTGGTGGTGGTGGACACGGGCCCGCAGGCCTTGCGCCTGGTGGACATCGCCATCACCCCACAAGCCCGCCGCAGCGGCGCCGCAAGCGCCGTGCTGGCTGCCTTGCAGGCCCATGCCGTGGCACGGGGGCTGCCGCTGTGCCTGGCCGTGGCACATACCAACCATGCAGCGCAAAGCCTGTACCGCAAGCGGGGATTCGCCACCGCCTCCGAGGACGATCTGCTCGCGCAGATGGTCTGGCAGAGGGCGCCCGCATGACTGCCGCCATGGAGCCCACCCGCTACCTGAAGCTGCCCATTGCCTTCGACCGGGCCCGGTTGCAGGAAGATCTGCGGCGCATCGCCCCTGCGGACTGGATCGGCCACTTCAACACCTCGGCCTACGAAAAGGGCTGGGGCTGCGTCCCGCTGCGTTCCGTCGACGGCCGCACGGACCACATCATGCCGGTGCATGGCGGCCGCTTCGAGGACACCCCCATCCTCGCCCGCTGTCCTTACTTCCGGCAGGCCATCGACCATTTCCAGTGCGAGAAGACCTCCGTGCGCCTGATGGGCCTGGAAGCCGCAGGGGTGATCCACGAGCACCGTGACGAAGGCGGCGCCCTGGAGGACGGCCTGACCCGCCTGCACATTCCCGTGCAGACCTCCCCGCTGGCCACCTTTCGCATCGATGGGGAAGAAGTCCATTTCTCGGCAGGCCATGCCTGGTACCTCAACGCCGCCTGCCTGCATGGCGCTGAAAACCGCAGCCCGCAAGCCCGCATCCACCTCATGATCGACTGCGTGACCAATCCGTGGCTCACGCAGCTGTTCCAGGCAGCTGGCGGGGTCCTGCGCGAAAGCCCGCCCTATGGCGATGCCAACATCCATGACGGCAACGTGCTGCAGGTGATTGCCGGGCTGCGCGCCAGCGGCCATGCCGCCGGTGTCCAACTCGCCACCCGATTGCAGGAAACCCATGCTCGCAGAACAGGCACTGCTGCGCGGCCGTGAGGTCGGCCCGGCCGAGCGGCAGTCGCTGCACGGCTGGTTCCCGGTGAGCCTGCAGCACGACCCGGCCTCGGTCTGGTGGCGCTTTCTAGGTGACCAGCGGTTCACGGCCCCCTTCTTTGAAGACAGCCTGGCCTGGCAGGCCGTGCAGGACCGCAAGGTGTGCACCACCCCCCTGTCCGCGCTGGAAGATCTGCCCGAGAACGTGCCGCCGGCGGCCTTCATCTTCCACGTCTCGCGCTGCGGCTCCACGCTGCTCACGCAGGCCCTGGCCACCTTGCCTCAGTGCATCGTGATGTCGGAGCCCCCGGCCCTCGACGCCTTCTTCCGGCTGCACCACCGGCACCCGGAGCACAGCGGCGGCGCGCACACGCTGAGGCGGCTGGTGGCGGCCCTGGGGCAAAAGCGCCATCCGGCCGAGCGGCACCTGGTCATCAAGTTCGACTGCTGGCACCTGCCCTGGATTCCCTTCGTGCAGGCGGCCTTTCCGGGCACTCCCACCGTGTTCCTGTACCGCGAGCCCGGGGAAGTGCTCGCATCCCACCGCCGACAGCGCGGCCGGCAGATGGTGCCGGGCTTGATCGATCTGTCGCGGCTGGCGGCCCTGGTGCAGCGGCCTGGCGCCCAGGAACTGGCGCCCGGAGACCTGGACGGCCATGCGGTCCGGGTGCTCGAAAGCCTGTACCGCTGCGGGCTGGAGATGGCGGCCGCCTCGAACCTGCTGCTGATGGACTATGGGCAGCTTCCCGACGTGATTTGGAACCCGCTGCTGGACACCCTGGGGATGGAGTGCACGCCCACTGAACTGGCCACGCTGCAGGCCCGCGCAGGCTTTCACTCCAAGCATTCGGGCAACCGGTTCCAGGGAGACCCTGCGCCCGCGCGCGCCGCACCGAGCCCGCCAACCCCCGAGCGCCTGGACGAGGCGACCCGGTGCTACCAGCAACTGGAGCAATGGCGGCTGGCGCGCAGCCCGGGCTGAATGCCGGACCTGGCGCCGACCGTCCTCAGTTGCGGGACGGGAAGATGCCTTGCGCGCAGATGATGTAGTTGAGACCCAGGTAGGGCTGCATGATGGACACGGTGGCATTCGTCTGCACGGGTGCCTGCAGTGGCTGGCCGCTTCCCGTAGAACCCACGGTCACAGCGCCCGCCGCGGCCGCTGTGCTGACGCCACCCAGGTTGACCGGCCCGGTCACCGTGGGGCAGTAGATGGAAGCACTGCCGGGACCGCCGGGTGACGCACTCAGGAAGGAGCCATTGGCCGGGGAAGTGCTGGTTCCGGTGGTGCCGGTGGACGCCTCCAACGTGGTCTTGATGGCCGTAGGATCAATGCTGGCGGTGTGGGTGTGGGCAGGCAGATTGGCGGTGGCCAAGGTCACCGTCGCCGCGCCGGTCGCAAGCACGGTGACATTGTTGCTTCCCGCCATTTCTCCCTGGACCACGTTGGCAATGCCCGGACCGGCACCCTGAGAACCGACCGGAACCCTCCCCCGCAGATCCGGCAGGCCAAAGGTGGTCTGGCCATCGCCGCCATACATCGTCCCCAGCAGCGAAAACAGCGCGGAATTCTGGGCAATGGGCACTGTCTGGCCATTGCAGAACATCCAGCCGCGCGGCGCGTAGTTGAACGCGACCGGCACGATCATGCCCATAAATGCATCCATGAAGGCTCCTTCAAAAAAGCGGGTGAGAGGCGCCGGATGCTAGGGCGGTGGCGTGCGTACGGTCAACGAAGAAATTGCCAGATTGCGATGCATGCATGCGACCGTGCAAAGGCGCCATGCCCCCACCGGACCGGTGAACCGCGAAGGAGGGTCGGGGTGCTTTCGCCCACCACGCAGAGCCGGCCATCCCAACCCGCTGACCTGTTGTCCTTGTCGGCCGGACAGTGCCGCGCCCCCATCGCCGAAGCGGCCTGCGGAGCGCCGCGCCCCCTCCGCAGATCGCCGACGAAGGTTGACGCAAAGATTTTCGCGACAGATCAGGGGAACAGCCCGTTCACGAAAGCGCTCCGAAACCGGCGATATGCAGTTGTCACATATGTATGTGATTTTGTGAATTGTATCCGGGCGTTTTTCCGATCTTATAGATTCTGCATTTCTCTTTCCTTTTGTTGCATATGTTTCAACGCAAATGGGGCGTATAGGCTGATTTCGAGAGTTTTCCCGCCGTTAGGGGGGCTTCTGCGAAAACCGCGCGAATTTAATGAATTTGTCACGGACGGGCTTGAAACTGCCCTTGGACATGAAAAGATCAAAAAGTTCCTTGCCAATCTTCGTCCAACAAATCGCCAACACCCTGCCGGAGCAAAGCATGCAGCGAACTGAATGCGATTACCGGCAAGCCGAATATTGAGTGAATTGGAACCTGGAATGATGCATCTGATTTCTCCCTGGATCGCAGCAGTGGCACTGGCCCCCGCCTTTGCCCACAGCGCTGGCAATCAACAGACAGTCGAATTGAGCGGCGGCGCCGCGAACGTGGCCGCCACGGGCGGCACTGCGGTGATGAATATCTCGTCCACCCAGGGTGCCCAGGTCATCAGCGGCAATTCGCAGCAGGTGGTGGTGCGCGGGGCCGTGCTGAATGCCGCGACCTTCGGCGCCCACAGCGAGCTGAATATCGCCTCCCGCACGGGACCCGGTGCCGGCTCGGGCAGCCAGGTCATATCGGTCCAGGGCCCTGTCGTCAATCAGGCCGCTGGCAAGGGAGTGAAAAGTGTCGTGAATATTGGCGGGAGGTGATTCCCACCAAAACCTCCGGTAGATTATTGAATATCAACCGGATTTTCCAGTGGCAGCCATTATCGATCTGGCGCCTTTCTTTTATCCTCATCAATGGAGTTCATTATGCAAAAGACTTTCGCACTGGCTATTTCCGCTCTGGTCCTCGTCGCTGGCGCTGCGCATGCAGAAGTGAAAATCGGCGGCAATAACAACCAGAAAGTGACCGTGCAGAACGGCGCCGTCGCCAACATGGCCTTCGGTGCTTCCACCGCCAAGCAGAACCTGGCGTCCAACAAGGGCAACGTCAAGATCGGCGGCAACAACACCCAGGAAGTCTCCGTGAAGAACGGCGCCGTCGCCAACATGGCCTTCGGCGCTTCCAAGGCCGAGCAGAACCTCGCCTCCAACGACGGCAAGTAAGCCCTTCTGCGGATCACCGACCGATCCGCCATGACAGATGAACAAGGCGCGCAGTAGCGCTGCTGCGCGCCCTGGGAACCTGTACCTGTCCAAAGCCTTTTGGGCCGATCGCACCAATGCGATGGCAAAGGGCTTTGGACAGGTTCTTAAGAGGAGAAGCACCCATGAAATCCCACCGCCTTGCCGCGCTGTGCCTGGTCTCGGCCTGCGCCGCCGCATCGTCGCCATCCGTTCTGGCCCAGACGCCCGTCCAGAAGCCCCCGGCAGGGCGCAGCGGGCTCGATCCTGCCTCGCGCACCAAGGTCACCAACGTGCTCTCGCGCACCCGCATCGATGCCGAGGACACGCTGGCCACGGTGGACCGCAAGCTCGTCACCGGCCCCAGCGGCAGCAGCTGCGCCACCAACATCGGCGCGCCCAAGGTGTCCGAGGGCGACAGCGGCATCGGCAACCGTTTCGGTACCTCCAACAACGATCAGGTCATCGTGGTGCAAGGCCCCGTGATCAATCTCTGCAAGTAACCACCACCACGCCATCACCACCGGTTTCCAGCATGAAGAACAACAACAGCACCCACCACCCGCGCCGCCCACGCCACCTTCTGGCCCTGTCAGCCCTGGCGCTCCTGATGTCTGGCTGCGCGATCCAGCCCAGCGTGAGCGACCGCGTGAACATCATCGAGCAGGGCACCGTGGAGCAGGCCCCCTTGATCTCGCCGAGCAAATCGGGCTCCGTGCTGCGCGAAGGCCTGGCCTGCATGGACCGCATGCTGGCTGCCGAGAACACCCCCACCACGCTTATCGCCGTGAAGTCCATCCCCGACCCGTCGGGCCTGTTCAGCACGGGCACCAAGGAGATGCTGATCACCGCCCTGTCGCGCATGTCGCGCACCAGCCAGGCCTTTCGCGTGGTCGACTACGAGGTGGACGCGCTGCGCCAGGACACGGTGCAGACCCTCACCAGCCTGCTGCTCAACAACAACCAAATGGAGCTGCGCAAGCCGCAGATCTACATCTCGGGCGCCATCAGCTTCGGCGACAAGACCGTGGTCTCCAAGCGCCAGAGCCTGGGCATCTCCACCGCCGCTACCGACACCGGCTACAGCTGGGACGTGCTGGGCAGCGCGGTGGGCCTGGACCTGCACCTCGGTGACATGAACACGCGCACGCTGTACTCGGGCATCGAATCGGCCAACGAACTCATCGTGGCCACCGGCGGCAAGGCGGTGGAGATCGGCGCCAAGGCCACCGGCCTGCCCCGGCACATCTACCGCGTGGGCGTGCAGTACGAGGTGGCGGCCGACAACAACCAGGGCGCCGGCGCCGCCATCCGTCTGCTGGTGGACCTGGCCGCCATCGAGCTGGTGGGCAAGTGGGCCAAGGTGCCCTACTGGGACTGCATTGACTACGAGCAGAACCACCCCGAGTTCCTGCGCCAGATGCGCGCCTGGTTCGACGAGGCCAGCGTGGCCGAGCGCTGGACCCTGGCGCAGCGCGTGCTGCAGACCCATGGCATCTGGAACGGCACGGCCGACGGCACGGACTCTGCGGCCTTCCGCAAGGCCGTCACCCAGTACCAGGCGTCGCAGGACCTCACCCCCGTGGGCGTGGTCAACTTCGAGACCTACACCCGGCTGATGCGCAGCTTCGTGGGCATGTCGGCCGAAGGCAAGCTGCGCCGGCCCGAGTACGCAGACGACAAGCTGGTGGTGCGCCCCAGCGGCCTGCCGGCCAACGAGCCCGACCCGCGCAGCATCGCGCTGACCATGGTCGGCCGCAAGGACCGCGACCTCAAGGTCGGCGAATCCATCGTGGTGCGGGTGGTGCCGCCGCGCACTGGCTACCTCTATTGCTACTACCAGGACGCGGGCGGCTCCATCAGCCAAGTCTACCCCAACCCGATGCAGCCGTCAGCCACGGTGCAGGGCCGCACCAGCGTGCTGATCCCCGACATCAGCAAACCCAACTCCTTCCTGATCGAGACGGCGCGCGGCGGCACCGAGAACATGTTCTGCGCCATGACGGCCCAGCCGCTCAAGGGCCAGGTGCCGGTGGCCCTGACCCGTGCCAACCTGGAGCCTATCAAGAGCGTGACCAGCCTGGCCCAGGTGCAGGGTGCATTCGAGCAGGCCGGCGTCGGCGTGATGAGCACCTCGCTCGACTGGAACGTGCAGACCCCGGTCGCAGAGCCCATCCGCGGCAACACCGCCAACCGGCCACGCAAATGAACACCGCACCACGGCAACCCCATGGCGCGCCCGCAGACCGGGCCCGCCGAACGGCCCTGCGCTGGTCCCTGGCCGCCTGCTGCGCGACAGCCGCCGGCGCCGCGCAGGCCGTGATCCAGCTGCCCTCGCAGCCGGTTTCGGCCGCCCAGGGCGACGCAAGCCGCACGCCCCCGACGCCGGGCGGCTCGCTGCGCCTGCCTTCGGCCAATACCGAGCAGGTGCTCAACAGCCTGATCGAGGCGGCCAACGCCGGCGATGCCGATGCCATGGTGCAGGTGGGCATGTACTACCACGCCAACCCTGGCCTGCCCCAGGCTGCGGCTACCGCACGGCGCTGGTGGGGCCGCGCCGCCGATGCCGGCGACGTGCGCGGCATGGCCGGCTACGGCTACCTGCTGGGCGTGGACAATGCCGGCGGCCAGCGCGACCTGTCGGTGGCCCGCGAGTGGCTGCACAAGGCCCGCGCTGCAGGCCTGGTGCGCGCCACCTACATCGAGTCGCTGCTTGAAGGCCAGATCACCGGCCCGCGCAAGCTGCGCGATGCGCGCCGCCTGCTGGAGCAGGCCGCCCAGGACGGCGACCCTCTGGCCATGAACGACCTGGCCGTGGCCTGGGAGCTCGACGGCAGCCCGGAGCGGGCACGCGAGATGTACGTGCTCGCGGCGGCCCAGGGCTACGGCGCGGCCCGCGCCAACTACCTGCGCCTGGAGCGCCAGAACCGCTCCAGCGATTCGGCCACGCTGGCCCGGCTGCGCACCCTGTCGGACGACGGCAACGCCGATGCCACGCTGCAGCTGGCCCAGCTGTACCACCAAGGCAGGGGCGGCGTGCAGCGTGATTTCGCCCAAGCCATCCAGCTGTACCGACGCGCAGCCGACGGCGGCTCGCGCAGCGCCCGCGAATTCCTGGCACTGGCCTTCAGCCGCTCTTCACGCGACAACTCGGCGCGCGGCGTGGATGCGGCCTGGATGGAGGAGCTGGCCACGCGCATCAATGCCCGCACGGACGCCGGCAAGGAGGGCCGGGACATGCTGTCCGACCGTCCCCGGCGCAGCGAGGACGCGCTGTGGAATCTCACCAGCTTACGTTGGACACCGCCTGTTACCGACGAGCCCGCCGTCCCCCCTTACAGTCCAGCCCGCGCTCCGGCCGAGGGCCTACCGATTGACGAATGACCAAGGAAATCCAGAGATGAAGAAGCACCCCCTTGCCAGCACCCTGATCGCCCTCACGGCCGTCACCGCCTGCCTGCCCCTGGCCCATGCCCAGCGCAACCTCGCCTCCAATGGCTCCGGAACGGTGATCGCCGGGGACAACAACGCCTCGGTGGTCGTCAACGGCCAGCAAATCATCACCGCCACCGATGGCAACGCCCGCGTGGAGACCACCATCGGCGGCGGCAGCGGTCGCGTGGTGGTGCAGGGCACGTCGACCACGGTGACCAACTCCGCCAATGCCAAGCCCGCTCCCGTCGGCAAAGGCGGCAAGAACCAGGACTACGTGAACAGCGACCTCTCGGGCCGCAACTTCGCGGGCGCCCAGCTGGCCGGCCGCAAGTTCACCAATGTGGACCTGTCGCGCGCCAATCTCTCGGGCGCCGACCTGCGCGGCGCCGAGTTGGTCAACGTGAGCCTGGAGCAGGCCGACCTGCGCGGCGCCAATCTTTCGGGCGCGAAGATGGTCAACGTAGACCTGGACGCGGCCCAGCTCGAAGGCGCGACCTGGACCGACGGCAAGCGCTGCCGCGCCGCCTGCTAAACCACACCCCCATGAAAAAACGGCCCCGCAGGGCCGTTTGTCTTGTGGGACGCCGTCGAATCAGCGGCTGCTCGGGAAGCTGAACACCGCGCCTTCGCGCACGCCGGCCGAAGGCCAGCGCTGGGTGATGGTCTTGCGCTTGGTGTAAAAGCGCACGGCATCGGGGCCGTAGGCGTGCAGGTCGCCGAACAGGCTGCGCTTCCAGCCGCCGAACGAGTGGTAGGCCACGGGCACGGGCAGGGGCACGTTCACGCCCACCATGCCGACCTGGATGTGGTCGGTGAAGTAGCGCGCAGCCTCGCCGTCGCGCGTGAAGATGCAGGTGCCGTTGCCGTACTCGTGCTCGTCGATGAGCTTCATGGCTTCCTGCAGCGTCTTCACGCGCACCACGCCGAGCACGGGGCCGAAGATCTCCTCCTGGTAGATCTTCATGCCGGGCTTGACGTTGTCGAACAGGCAGGCTCCCAGGAAGTAGCCTTCCTCATGGCCGGGCACGGTCACGCTGCGGCCGTCGACCACCAGCGTGGCGCCTTCGGCCACGCCGCTGTCGACATAGGCCTTGACCTTCTCGAAGTGGGGCTTGGTCACCAGCGGGCCCATGTCGTTGCCGTTGTCGGTGCCGGGGCCGACCTTCATCTTGGCGATCTCGGTCTTGAGGCCCGCCACCACCGCATCACCGGCCTCGTCGCCCACGGCCACCACCAGGGGGATGGCCATGCAGCGCTCGCCGCAGCTGCCGTAGGCGGCGCCCATGAGGGCGCTTACGGCGTTGCCGATGTCGGCGTCGGGCATCACGATGGCGTGGTTCTTGGCGCCGCCCAGGGCCTGCACGCGCTTGCCGTTCTTGCAGCCTTCGGCATAGATGTACTCGGCGATGGGGGTGGAGCCGACAAAGCTCACGGCCTTGATGCGCGCGTCCTGCAGCAGCGTGTCCACGGCCAGCTTGTCACCGTTGACGACGTTGAGCACGCCCGGCGGCAGGCCGGCTTCCAGCGCCAGCTGGGCGATAAACAGCGTGCTGCTCGGGTCACGCTCGGAGGGCTTGAGCACGAAGGTGTTGCCGCAGGCCACGGCCATGGGCCACATCCACAGCGGCACCATGGCCGGAAAGTTGAAGGGCGTGATGCCCGCCGCCACACCCAGCGCCTGGAACTCGCTCCACGAGTCGATGCCGGGGCCGACATTGCGGCTGTGCTCGCCCTTGAGCAGCTCGGGCGCGTAGCTGGCGTACTCCACGTTCTCGATGCCGCGCTGCAGCTCGCCGTGTGCGTCGCTGAGCACCTTGCCGTGCTCGGCCGTGATCATGGCGGCGATCTTGTCGGCGTTCTCTTCGAGCAGCACCTTGAGCTTGCCCATCACGCGGGCGCGCTTGAGCGGCGGCGTGTTGCGCCAGGCCGGGAAGGCCGCCTCGGCCGAGGCGATGGCGCGCTCCACCGTGGCCTTGCTGGCCAGCGCGACATTGGTGGTGGACTGGCCCGTGGCGGGGTTGAAGACCGGCTGCGTGCGCTCGGTGTCGGCAACGATCTGGCCGTCGATCAGGTGGCCGATGGTGGTGGTGACGCTCTTGTCGTGGTTCATGGCAAAGGAATGGCTAAAAAATGGATCTCAGGCGGTTTCCGCGAGTGCGTCGCCCAGGGCATTGACGAGGCGGTCGATCTCGGCCTTCTCGCTGATGAAGGGCGGTGCCAGCTGGATGGTGTCGCCACCGTAGCGCACGTAAAAGCCCTTCTTCCAGCAGTTCATCGCGATCTCGTAGGGGCGGCGTGCCGGCTCGCCGGGCAGCGGGGCGATGGTGATGCCCGCGGCCAGGCCGTAGTTGCGGATGTCGAGCACATGCTTGCTGCCCTTGAGGCTGTGCACGGCCTGCTCGAAGTGCGGGCTCAGCGCGTTCACGCGGCCGATGGCGTCTTCGCTCTGCAGCAGGTCCAGCGCGGCGATGCCGGCGGCGCAGGCCACGGGGTGGGCCGAGTAGGTGTAGCCGTGCGGGAACTCGAGCATGTACTCGGGGCCGCCCGCCGCCATGAAGGTGTCGTAGATGTCCTTGCTGGCCACCACGCCGCCCAGGGGCTGGGCGCCGTTGGTCACCTGCTTGGCGAAGTTCAGGATGTCGGGCGTCACGCCGAAGGCCTCGGCGCCGGTCCAGGCACCCGAGCGGCCGAAGGCGGTGATGACTTCGTCAAAAATCAGCAGGATGTTGTTCTGCGTGCAGATCTCGCGCAGGCGCTGCAGGTAGCCCACGGGCGGGATCACCACGCCGGCCGAGCCCGAGAAGGGCTCGACGATCACGGCCGCGATGTTCGAGGCGTCGTGCAGCGCGATCACGTCCAGCAGGCGGTCGGCCAGTTCCTTGCCGGTGGGCGGCATGCCCTTGTGGAAGGAGCCGGCGACCGGCTGGGTGTGGGGCAGGTGGTCGGCTTCGACGCCCTGGCCGAAGAGCTTGCGGTTGGCCGCGATGCCGCCCACCGAGATGCCGCCGAAGTTCACGCCGTGGTAGCCCTTTTCGCGGCCGATCAGGCGCGTCTTGCTGGCCTGGCCCTTGGCACGCCAGTAGGCGCGCGCCATCTTCAGCGAGGTGTCGGCCGCTTCCGAGCCCGAGCCGGTGAAGAACACGTAATCGAGGCCGTCGGGCGTGATGGCCTTGATGCGGTTGGCCAGCTCGAACGAGAGCGGGTGGCCGAACTGGAAGGCCGGCGCGTAGTCGAGCTTCATGGCCTGCTTGCCAATGGCATCGGCGATCTCGCGGCGCCCATGGCCCAGGCCCGTGCACCACAGGCCCGACAGGCCGTCGAAGATCTTGCGGCCGTCCGAATCGGTGTAGTAGGCGCCGCTGCCTTCCACGATCATGCGCGGAGCCGCCTTGAACTGGCGGTTGGCGGTGTACGGCATCCAGTGCGCGTCGAGCCAGGCGGCGTCCAGGCGGTCACCGCCAGCGTCGGAAGCGGGTTTTTCGATGTTGACGAAGCTCATGGGAATCTCCAGTGCAAAAAACGGCCGCCAAAGCGGGAGCAGGCCGGGCAAAAAAGCAGGTCTCGGTGCGGATTGTTGTCCCCGGTGTTAATCTCGCAAAGAGAGCAATATCAATGTTTACTTGCGGATTTATGCAAGTAAAGACCCTTCCCGATGACCACCACCAAAAACCGCGCCGTGCTCGGCCAGCTCAGCGACATGGACCTGCGCCTCTTGCAGGTGTTCAAGGCCGTGGCCGAATGCGGGGGCATGTCGGCCGCCGAGCTGGAGCTGAACATCGGCACCAGCACCGTGAGCCGCCACGTCAAGGACCTGGAGACCCGCCTGGGCCTGACCCTGTGCCGGCGCGGCCGGGCGGGCTTCGCCCTCACGCCCGAGGGCCAGCGCGTCTACGACGAAACCCTGCGCCTGCTGGCCTCGGTGCAGGGCTTTCGCAATGCGGTGGACGACATCCATGCGCGCATGGGCGGGCAGCTCGCGGTGGCCGTGTTCGACAAGACCGCCACCAACCCCGCCGCGCGCATCGGCCAGGCCATCGCCGCCTTTGCCGGGCAGGCGCCCGATGTGCATCTGCAGATGCACGTGGGCACCATCAACGCCATCGAGCGCGGGGTGATCGACGGCACCTACCAGGTCGGCATTATCCCGGCGCACCGCGCCTCGCAGAGCCTGCTGTACACGGACCTGTTCACCGAGACCATGCTGCTGTACTGCGGTGCGGGCCACCCGCTGTTCGGGGTGCATGATCCCTCGCTCGACTGGGAGGCGCTGCGCCACCAGCCCTTCGCCGGCCTGGGCTACCACTCGCCCAACATGGAGCTGAGCCACCAGGCGCGCCTGTCGCGCACCGCCACGGGCTTCGACCAGGAGTCGATCGCCACGCTCATCCTCTCGGGCCGCTACCTCGGTTTTCTGCCCGACCACTATGCCGAGGTCTACGAGCGGCGCGGCCTGATGCAGGCCGTGCAGCCCACGCTGCTGCGCTATAGCTGCCAGTTCGTGGGCCTGCTGCGGCGCTCGCCCGAGCCCTCGCGCGCGGCCCAGGCCTTCCAGCAGTGCCTGGCGCAGGCCCACGGGGTGGGCTGACAGCTCAACCGCCGAGCGCAGGCAATTGCTGCCGGCGAAACTCCGCCGGGGTACAACCCGCCTCCCGCCGGAAGAACTTGCTGAAATGGGTCGCCTCGTCGAAGCCCAGGCGCTCGGCGATGTGCGCCACGGGCACGCCGGTGTGCAGCAGCAGGCGCTTGGCCTCCAGGCAGATGCGCGCGGCGATGAAGGCCTTGGCGCTGGTGCCGGCCGCAGCGCTGGTGGCGCGCGCCAGGCTCTTTTGCGTGCACCCCAGCGGGCCGGCGTAGTCCGCGACCTGGTGCCACTGGGCAAAGCGCTGCTCCAGCAATTGCCGAAAGCGCTCGAAGCGCTGCATCGCGCGGTCGTTCGCGGGCTCCCGGGCGGCACTCTGGCCGTGGGCGATGGCCAGCCGCGCGAGCAGGGCATACAGCTGGTAGCGCAGCAGCGCGTGCAGGTCCTGCGCCGGCGCATCGGCCGCCGCGTCCGCGCGCATCTGCACGATGGCATCCGCCACCGTGCGGGCCTCCCCATCGCCCAGGGCCAGGTGCACGGGAAACCGCTCCAGCCCGACCACCAGGCGCAGGTCGCTGGCCGGCGCAGCACCAGCCGCGAGCAGGAATTCCGGGCGCAGCAGCATGACCCACCCGTCCCAATCCTCTGCCAGCCCGAAGTGGTGGGCCTGGCCGGGCCGGATGGCCAGCAGCGATCCGGGGGCGCAGGGCACGGGCTCGAAGTCGATCACCTGGGTGCAATGTCCCCGGGTGACCAGCACCAGCATGTGGAAGGCGTAGCGGTGGGTGCGCAGGACCTCGCCCTCGGGGCCGCGCTGGCGCAGGTCGGACATCGGGAAGATCTCCAGGTCCAGCCCGTAGGCCCCGGGCGGGCGGTAGTCGAAGCGTTCGATGTCGGCGGCGCTCCATGTTTTCTTCGGGGCCATCACTTTCCCTGGGTTGCGGTGCTGCTCGCATTTTGTCCGATAAGTGTCTTTCTTTGGCTTGGGGATGCCGTGCTTTCCCGCACCCCCAGTCCAATAATTGCCTATCTTCAACACCTGCAAAGAGCCCCATGTCCGCCATCGATATCGCCAAAGACTACATCCGAGCCGCCCAGACCGGCGACCAGGCCCTGCTGGCCGCCACCGTGTCGCCCTCCGTCGTCTGGCACCAGCCCGGCGCCAACCGTTTCTCGGGCACGCACCGGGGACTGGCCGCCGTGGGGGCGATGATCGGGGGCATGATGGAAGTGTCCCAGGGGAGCTTTGCCATCACCGAGGCCAGCCACTACATGGAGAACGGCGACTGGGTCGCCGTCAGCATCCGCTTTGGCGGCGAGCGCGAGGGCGCCCGCCTGGACCAGGCCGGCGTGGACCTGCTGCGCATCGCGGATGGCAAGATTGCCGAGGTCTTTCTTTTCTCCAGCGACCCGGCGCAAGAGGACCGCTTCTGGGGCCAGTGACCATTCCGGCAGGATGGGTGGTCTCGCGTGAAATCCGGTAGCGCGGGATAATCTGGCCATCCTTCGCCACCGCGAGCACTCCACCATGGCCTCCATTTCCTCGATCGGCGCTTCCGGCATGCAGGCCGCCCAGTTGCGCCTGGATGCCTCGGCCAACAACGTGGCCAACATGAACACCCCGCGCTACCAGCGCCAGGTGGTCGAGCAGGAAGCCACACCCGGCGGTGCCGGTGTGACCGGTTCCGTGCGCCGCAGCCAGGAGGAGGGCGTGGCTCTGGAGAAGGAAGCCGTCGAGCAGATCTCGGCCACCTACGCCTTCAAGGCCAACCTGCAGGTGGTGAAGACCCAGGACCAGATGATGGGCTCGCTGCTCGACGTCAAAGCCTGAGCGATCCATCCTCGCAAATGAAAAAGGCGGCCTCGAAGGCCGCCTTTGTTTTTCCGCTGTGCAAAAGATCCTCAGCGCAGCTCACCGTACTGCGTGCTGCTCAGGTCCGGGCCGCGCTCTTCGGCGCCGGGCATTTCCGTGTCCTCGAAGCCCGTCGCATTGGGCGGCCGGGGGCGGATGGGGCCCGAGCGCACCGGGGCACCGCCGGGGCGTGCCGGGGTGACAGGCGCAGGGTTGGTGCCCGCAGCGTCGGCCAGGGCGCGCTTGAAGGCGGCCACTTCGTCGGCCTCGATGGGCTCGAAGCGCGGCACCGGGCGGGTGGCTTCGTAGTCCACTGGCGTGGGCGAGCGCGGTGCGGCCGTGCCCGTCAGCGGGGCCGGGGAGGTGGCCACGGGAGCGGCTGCGCGCAGCGGAGCAGGGCGCGAAAGGGGGGCGGATGGCGTGGCCGACAGCGGGGCAGGGGCCGATACCGGTGGCAGCGGGCGGCGCACGGCGGCGGCCGCAGCCGGAGCCTGCGTGCCCACGGGCAGGGCGGCACCCAGCGGGGCAATGCCCTTTTGCGGAATGCCCACCGCCACATGGTCATTGATGCGCCAGTACACGGCGGTCACCAGGATGTCGTAGCGCGTCTTGGCGGTCTGGGCGATCAGCGCCTCGATCTCGGACAGGCGCACGGTCTCGCCACCGTACTCGCGCGCCAAGTCCATCATCACCAGGAACTGGCGGCCCCGCTGGTCCAGCGAGAGCACCTTGAACTTGTAGCTGGCCGACAGCACGCCGGCACGCACCATGGCATCGCGCACCACGGTGTAGAGCAGCTCGCGGCGCTCCATGCGCTCGTTCTTGCGGTTGGCGGCGTGCTCGGGCGGCACGGCATCGAGCAGGGGCTTGCCCTGGCGGCCGGCAGACAGCGGCACCGTGGCGTCGGCGTTGAGCAGGCCCGAAGGCTCCGAGCCCGCATTGGGCCGCGGCTTGGGCGGTGCCGGTTTGCGGCTGAACCAGCTGAACAGTGACATGGCTTGCTTTCCTCGGGGTGCGCCTGCAGTGGGTTGTCCGATTCAAGTGTACCGCGAGCCCTGCACCGCCAACGAAGCCACCGGTCCCGAAAGGGCTGCCGGCTGACAGGGGTGTCAGGTCGCCGCAACGCGCCGGCGGCGATTGCCCAGGCGCTTGGCCAGTACCGAACCAGCCGCCATGGCCAGACCCAGGGCAATCGCGGGCTGCCGGTTGGTCAACTCGGTGAAACGGATGGCCGTCAGGCTCCACAGCTTGCAAGGCCCGGTGGCCTGCACCGTGGCGCTGCGCGCCCGGTGCGAAAAGAACGCCCCCTCGCCGAGCACCGAGCCCGGGCCCACGATGGCCAGGCGCAAGCGCTCCTTCTCGTCCTGGAAGTGCACGCTCAGGCTGCCACTTTCCACGAAATACAGGGTGCGGTCGGTCGTGCCCTGGGTGAACAGCACATGCCCCGTGGGCAGGATGCAGGGCAGCAGGTAGGAGGCGACGATGTCCCACTGCGCCGGCGTGAGCGGGTTGGTCATGCTGTCGTCGGCACTGGCCTGGGCGATGGCATCGATCAGGCCCTGCAGATCGGCTTTGGTGGCAGCGGGGGATAGGACGTTCATGGTTGTCCTTAAAGTAACCCTGTTACAGGTTGCGCACAAGCGCTGTTTACGTCCGTTTACAACAAAAGAAAGCGTGCAGAACGCCGCAGCGCGCTACTTGCCGATGCAAAAGCTCGAAAAAATCACGCCCAGCAGGTCATCGGAAGTGAACTCGCCGGTAATGGCCCCGAGCGCGTTTTGCGCCAGGCGCAATTCCTCGGCCAGGATGTCAAGGGCCGGGGCCCGTGCCTGTAACTGCATGTGCGCTTCGTCCAGGTGCGCGGCCACGGCCTGCAGCGCCTGCACATGGCGGGCGCGGGCGATGTACACGCCCTCGGGCGCCGACTGCCAGCCGGCCACCGTGAGCAGCGTGCGGCGCAGCACATCCAGCCCCGCGCCCGTGCGGGCCGACAGCTGCACCGAACGCCCTGGGCCGTGCGGCAAAGTGGCCGTGGCCTCGTCCACGCAGTCGATCTTGTTCCACACGTCGATCACCGGCACCGAGGCCGGCAGGCGCTGCTCCATGTCGGCTCCGATGGCGGCATCGCTCTCGGCATAGGCGGCCGTGTGCGCACGCGACAGGTCGTGCAGGAACAGCACCGCATCGGCCCCGGCGATCTCGTCCCAGGCGCGGGCGATGCCGATTCGCTCCACCTCGTCCTCACTGTCGCGCAGGCCGGCGGTATCGATCACGTGCAGCGGCACGCCCTCGATCTGGATGGTCTGCTGCACCTTGTCGCGCGTGGTGCCGGCAATCGGGGTCACGATGGCCAGCTCCGCCCCGGCCAGCGCGTTGAGCAGCGAGCTCTTGCCCGCGTTGGGCTGGCCGGCGATCACCACCTTGATGCCCTCGCGCAGCAGCGCGCCCTGCTGCGCGCGCTGGCGCACACGCGCCAGGGTCTGCTGCAGCCGGTCGAGCTGGCCCTGGGCATCGGCCTGCTTCAAGAAGTCGATGTCCTCCTCGGGGAAGTCCAGCGTCGCCTCCACCAGCATGCGCAGGTGGACCAGCGCATCGCGCAGCGCGTGGATCTCGTTCGAGAAAGCGCCCGTGAGCGAGCGGCTCGCACTGCGCGCCGCCGCCGAGGTGGAGGCGTCGATCAGGTCGGCGATCGCCTCGGCCTGGGCCAGGTCGATCTTGTCGTTGAGAAAGGCGCGCTCGGTGAACTCCCCGGGCTCGGCCACGCGCAGGCCGGCCAGCACGGCGGGGCCCCCCTCGGCCTGCACGGCGGCTGCGGCCTCCAGGCAGCGCGCCACCAGCAGCTGCAGCACCACGGGGCCACCATGGGCCTGCAGCTCCAGCACGTCTTCACCGGTGTACGAATGCGGCGCCGGAAAGTACAGCGCCAGCCCCCGGTCGATAGCCTGGCCATCGGCATCGCGAAACGGCAGGTAGTGCGCCTCGCGCGGGCGCAGGTCGCGCCCGCACAGGGCCTGCACCAGCGGCGCAATGCCCTTGCCGGACACGCGCACGATGCCCACGGCGCCGCGCCCCGGGGCAGTGGCAATGGCAACGATGGGGTCGGAGTGGCGGGCAAGCATGGGGTGACTTTAGCGGTATGGATTGAAAAAGGCCGCTTGCGCGGCCTTTCGGGGTCAGTCAGCGATCAGGCGGTGATCACTTGAACTTGGGCAGGTTGAACTGCGGTGGCACGCCCATGCGGGTGTTGATGAGCCACTGTTGCGCGATCGACAAAATGTTGTTCGTCAGCCAGTACAGCACCAGGCCGGCCGGGAAGAAGAAGAACATCACGCTGAAGATCAGCGGCATGAACCACATCATCTTGGCCTGCAGCGGGTCCGGTGGCGCGGGGTTCAGGGCCGTCTGCAGCAGCGAGCTGACGGTCATCAGCAGCGGCAAAATGAAGAACGGGTCCGGTGCCGACAGGTCGTGGATCCACAGCACCCAGGGTGCGTTGCGCATTTCCACGCTCGACAGCAGCACCCAGTACAGGGCGATGAACACCGGGATCTGGATCATGATGGGGAAGCAGCCACCCATGGGGTTGACCTTCTCCTCGCGGTAGATGCGCATCATCTCCTGCTGCATCTGCTGCGGCTTGTCCTTCAGGCGCTCGCGCATCTCCATGATCTTGGGGTTGATGGCCTTCATCTTGGCCATGCTCGAATAGGCCTTGGCGTTGAGCCAGTAGAAGGCGATCTTGAGCAGCAGCACCAGGGCCACGATGGCCCAGCCCCAGTTGCCCAGGATCTTGTGCAGCTGGTCCAGCAGCCAGTACAGCGGCTTGGACAGGATGGTCAGCCAGCCATAGTCCTTGACCAGCTCCAGGCCGGGGCTCAGGGTTTCCAGGGTCTTCTCGACCTGGGGGCCGGCGAACAGGCGCGCGTCCAGCGTCTTGCTGGCGCCGGGGGCGATGGCGCCCAGCTGGGTGATCATGCCCACCGAGTACAGGTTGGTGTCCACCTTGCGCATGAACAGGTTGCGCGGCACGCCATCGGCCAGCAGCCAGGCCGTGGCGAAGTAATGCTGCACCATGGCCACGTAGCCGTTGGTGGAGTCCTTCTGGATATCGACCTTGCCAGCCTCGACGTCCTTGAACTCGACCTTCTGGTACTTCTTGGCCTCGGTGTAGACCGCAGGGCCGGTGAAGGTGGAGTAGAACGACGACTCGCCTGGCGGCTTGTTGCCGTCGCGCACCAGCTGCAGGTACAGCTCGGGCGACACGGGGGCCGTGCCGGTGTTCACCACTTCGTGCTTGACGGCGATGTCGTACTGGCCGCGCTTCACGGTCCAGGTCTTGACCAGCTTCACGCCGCCCTGCTCGGGCGACTCGAAGCGGATGGACAGCTCGTCCTGCCCGTCCTTGAGCTCGCGCGGGCCGGCCACGGCCGTCATCAGCGTCTTGTGGGTGGGGAAGGCGCCGCCGATCAGGCCGGTCTGCGCCACGTACACGCGGTTCGCGCTTTCGTCCAGCAGCAGGAAGTTCTTGCCGCTCTTGTCGCCGATGTCGGCGTGCTTGAGCAGTTCGGCATGCGTCAGCGAGCCGCCTTCGCTGTCGAAGGTGAGGCGGTAGACGTCGGTCGTCACCTGCACGCGCTCACGCGTGGCAGGCGCTGCCGTGGGGGCTGGCTGACCAGGCACGGCCGCTGCGCCCTGGCTCGCGGCGGAGGCCACAGGGGTGCCGGTCGCGGAAGGCACGCTCGCAGCGCCGGCCGAAGCCGAGGCAGTGCCCGCAGGTGCAGGCGCGACCACGGGGGCGGCGGTGGGGAAGAAGGTGGCCTTGTTGCCATTGTGCAATTGCCACTTGTCCCACAGCAGAACCATGGAAAAGCCAAAAATCACCCACAGTATGGTGCGGCGAATGTCGTTCATGAAGACTTCTTTGGTGAGGATGTTGGAGTGGTGGACGATGGCGGAGTGAACCGCGAGAAAAGCCGCATGCTGCGCGGCAGCTCCTGCGGGACCGGGTCATGGCCCCCGTCACACCAGGGGTGGCAGCGTACCAGCCTGCGCACCGTGAGATAACTGCCGGCCGCAGCGCCATGCTGCTCCAGCGCCTGCAGCGAATAGACGGAGCAGGTCGGCTCGAAGCGGCAGGCCGAGCCCAGCCAGGGGCTCAAAAACAGGCGGTAGCCCTTGACCACCCCGATGAGCAGCGCACGCATCATGGCGCAACCGCCGACACCCGCGGCGCGCTGGGGCTTTTGTCGCTTCTGCTACCGCCCTTGCCTTCGCCGCCCTGGCCCGTGCCCGTGCCCGAACGCCTGGCAGCGTAACCGAACAGCTGCAGCAACTCGGCCCGCACCGCCTCTTTGAGCTGGTCGGACGTGGCGCTGATGAACTGCTTGCGGTCGAAGGTGCTGCGCAGGCGCACCACATGGGCAGCCTGGGGCAGGCGCGCCTCGAAGGTGGCGCCCACGGTGTAGATCTGCCGCTTGATGGTGTTGCGCGTAACCGCGCGGCGCGCCCAGCGCTTGGGCACCATGGCCCCCAGCCAGACCTCGTCGGCCATGGCAAACAGGGCCTGCGGCGAAACGCCGGGCCCTGCGGGGGATGCCGATGCAGCTGGCTGCGCCGGGGCTGCCGGGGCGCTGGCGCCAGACGCAACAACGGCACCGCCAGTCGTGGCAGTGCCGTCGGCGCCCAGCACCAGGCGGTGCAGCGCAAAATGGGCGGTACGGGAAACAGTGCCCCCCGCCATGGCGGCCTGGAACTGCGGACGGGTTTTCAGCCGTTGCATGCTTCAAGCGCCCCCGTTTGGTACCTGACGGTGCAAACCGGGGTGCAGGCCCAGGACCGCGCCGGCCTTAGACGGCCAGGCGCTTGCGGCCCTTGGCGCGGCGTGCGTTGATGACGGCGCGGCCACCGCGGGTCTTCATGCGGACGAGGAAACCGTGGGTGCGGGCGCGGCGGGTCTTGGAGGGCTGGTAAGTACGTTTCATGGTGCTCTATTCCTTGAGGTTCAGTTCCGGACTGCTGCGCAGAAATAACGGCACGCCCGGTCTAATCGCCCTGAACACATTCAGGGAAACCCAAAATTATCGCAGGCTTGTGGCCCGCTGGCAATGCCTGCGACAGGGAAGACCCTGTGGCGCGCTGGAATCAGGGGTTCAAAATGCCATTTCCGGGCCCACCGCAGGGGCCCGATCCCATGGGAGAAACCGGCTTTTCAAATTGTGGATAACTCCTTGACAAGCTACAATGCCCGGCCCAGCACCGTTCCTCCTATCCACAAAAAGAATCACCGATAAATGACCGAGGAACCTTCCAGCAGCTCCGCATCCAACCCCGGGGCCGACGCAGGCCAGAGCCTGTGGCAGGCCTGCCTAGAACAACTGGCGCAAGACCTGCCAGAGCAGCAGTTCAACACCTGGATCAAGCCCCTGGTGGCGCAGGTGGCTGAAGACTTCTCCAAGGTGACCCTGTTCGTCGCCAACCGCTTCAAGCTCGACTGGATCCGTGCCCAGTACGCCAAGCGCATCTCGCTGCTGCTCGAAGACCTGTACGGCCAGCCCGTCACACTGGAGTTAGCGCTTGCTCAGCGTGAAGCCGTTACCCGTACCTACGTGCGCCCCAATGCGTCGGGCACGCAGACCCCGGTTTCGCACAACGACCAGCAAGGCCAGGGGCAGGGCAGCAGCCACAACAACAGCTCTGGCAACGGCAACAGCGCCAGCAGCCCCCCCGACGAATCGGCTGGCGCCTTCCGCAACCGCCTGAACGCCGGCCTCACCTTCGAAACCCTGGTCGAGGGCACGGCCAACCGCATGGCCCGCTCGGCCGCCATGCACGTGGCGGGCATGCCCGGCCACCTGTACAACCCGCTGTTCATCTACGGCGGCGTGGGCCTGGGCAAGACCCACCTGGTGCACGCTGTGGGCAACCGTCTGCTGGCCGACAAGACCGACGCCAAAGTTCTCTACATCCATGCCGAGCAGTTCGTGTCGGATGTGGTTAAGGCCTACCAGCGCCGCACCTTCGACGAGTTCAAGGAACGCTACCACTCGCTCGACCTGCTGCTCATCGACGACGTGCAGTTCTTTGCCAACAAAGACCGCACGCAGGAAGAATTCTTCAACGCCTTCGAAGCCCTGCTGGCCAAGAAGAGCCACATCGTGATGACCAGCGACACCTACCCCAAGGGCCTGGCCAACATCCACGAGCGGCTGGTCTCGCGCTTCGACTCGGGCCTCACGGTCGCCATCGAGCCGCCCGAACTCGAGATGCGCGTGGCCATCTTGATCAACAAGGCCCGCGTGGAAGGCACCGAGATGCCCGAGGAAGTCGCCTTCTTCGTGGCCAAGAACGTGCGCTCCAACGTGCGCGAGCTCGAAGGCGCACTGCGCAAGATCCTGGCGTACTCGCGCTTCAACCAGAAAGAGATTTCCATCCAGCTGGCCCGCGAGGCGCTGCGCGACCTGCTGTCCATCCAGAACCGCCAGATCTCGGTCGAGAACATCCAGAAGACCGTTGCCGACTACTACAAGATCAAGGTGGCCGACATGTACAGCAAGAAGCGCCCGGCCAGCATTGCCCGCCCGCGCCAGATTGCGATGTACCTGGCCAAGGAGCTGACGCAAAAGAGCCTGCCCGAGATCGGCGAGCTCTTCGGCGGCCGCGACCACACCACCGTGCTGCACGCCGTGCGCAAGATTTCCGGCGAGCGCCAGCAGCTCACCGAGCTGAACCAGCAGCTGCACGTGCTGGAACAGACGTTGAAGGGCTAAGCCACCGTGCGTTCCCCCTCGGCCTTTGATGTAAGAACTTGTTCGGCGCTCTGGTGCCACGGCAAACACGTCCTTACAAGGCAAAATGGGGGGGTTATGGGCAGCTGGGGGGCACAACCCGTGCCGCTGCCCGCACCGTTCCAAAAAAGATCCACAAGCAAGGGGTTGATGACATGATCGTCCTGAAGGCAACACAAGACAAGGTACTCGCGGTTCTGCAATCGGTGGCTGGCATCGTGGAGCGCCGCCACACCTTGCCCATCCTGGCCAACGTGTTGATCCGCAAGACCGGCAACGCGCTGCAGCTGACGACCAGCGACCTCGAGATCCAGATCCGCACCACCGCAGAGCTGGGTGGCGACACGGGCGACTTCACCACCACCGTGGGTGCGCGCAAGCTCATCGACATCCTGCGCACCATGCCCAGCGACCAGACGGTGAGCCTCGAATCCTCCCAGTCCAAGCTGATCTTGAAGGGTGGCAAGAGCCGCTTCACCCTGCAAAGCCTGCCGGCCGAGGACTTCCCGCTGGTGCAGGAATCTGCCGCCTTCGGCCCCGTGTTCGCCGTGCCGCAAAAGACGCTCAAGGACCTGCTGGGCCAGGTGTCGTTTGCCATGGCGGTGCAGGACATTCGCTACTACCTGAACGGCATCCTCTTCGTGGCCGAGGGCAAGCAGCTGAGCCTGGTGGCCACCGACGGCCACCGCCTGGCGTTTGCCAGCGCCACGCTCGATGTGGAAGTGCCCAAGCAGGAAGTCATCCTGCCGCGCAAGACCGTGATCGAACTGCAGCGCCTGCTGTCCGACGCCGGCGGCGAGAACCAGCCCCACATCGAGATGCAGTTTGCCAACAACCAGGCCAAGTTCACCTTTGGCGGCATGGAGTTCGTGACCAAGCTGGTCGAGGGCAAGTTCCCTGACTACAACCGCGTCATCCCCAAGAACCACAAGAACAGCATCACCCTGGGCCGCGCCCCGCTGCTGGCCAGCCTGCAACGCACGGCCATCATGACCAGCGACAAGTTCAAGGGCGTGCGCCTGAACCTGGAGCCCGGCACCCTGCGCGTGGCGTCCAACAACGCCGAGCAGGAAGAGGCCGTGGACGAGCTCGACATCGACTACGGTGGCGACACCATCGAGATCGGCTTCAACGTGACCTACCTGATCGACGCCCTGGCCAACATGGGCCAGGACATGGTGAAGGTGGAGCTCTCGGACGGCAACAGCTCTGCGCTCTTGACCATCCCCGACAACGAAAGCTTCAAGTACGTGGTGATGCCGATGCGCATCTAGCCCTGCGCCGTGCCCGCTGCACCCCGGCGGGCACCCTCGCGAGCTATTGAATTGATAGCTAACTGACCCCATCTGATGGGAATCAGAGCACTATTTGAACCTTATTGACAGATATCGGAAGCCCACCCCGGCTTCCCCGGACCCCAAGGCCACCATGACCGCTGACAACAACCTGCCCGAGCCAGAAGAACCTACCGGCACTGGTGAGCCCGTTCCGCACAAGATCGACACCAACCAGGCCGGCGCCAGCGAAAGCTACGGCGAAGGCTCCATCACCATCCTCGAAGGCCTGGAGGCCGTGCGCAAGCGCCCCGGCATGTACATCGGCGACACGAGCGACGGCACCGGCCTGCACCACCTGGTGTTCGAGGTCGTGGACAACTCCATCGACGAGGCCCTGGCCGGACATTGTGACGACATCGTCGTCACAATTCATTCCGACAACTCCATCAGCGTGACCGACAACGGCCGCGGCATCCCAACCGGGGTGAAGATGGACGACAAGCACGAGCCCAAGCGCAGCGCCGCCGAAATCGCGCTGACCGAACTGCACGCCGGCGGCAAGTTCAACCAGAACAGCTACAAGGTATCGGGCGGCCTGCACGGCGTGGGCGTGAGCTGCGTGAACGCCCTCTCCAAATGGCTGCGCCTGACCGTGCGCCGCGAAGGCAAGGTACACCAGATCGAGTTTGCGCGCGGCTTTGTGCAAGACCGCCTGCTCGACACCGTGGACGGCTTCGAAGTGAGCCCCATGAAGGTGACCGGCGAGACCGAAAAGCGCGGCACCGAGGTGCACTTTCTGCCCGACACCGAGATCTTCAAAGAGAACAACGACTACCACTACGAGATCCTGGCCAAGCGCCTGCGTGAACTGTCCTTCCTGAACAACGGCGTGCGCATTCGCCTCAAGGACGAGCGCACCGGCAAGGAAGACGACTTCTCGGGCGCCGGCGGCGTGCGCGGTTTTGTCGAGTTCATCAACAAGGGCAAGACGGTACTGCACCCCAACTCGTTCTACGCCGCAGGCGAGCGCCCGGCCGAAACCTACGGCGGCATCCCCGGCACGCACATCGGCGTGGAAGTGGCCATGCAGTGGAACAGCGCCTACAGCGAGCAGGTGCTGTGCTTCACCAACAACATCCCCCAGCGGGACGGCGGCACCCACCTGACCGGCCTGCGCGCCGCGATGACCCGCGTCATCAACAAGTACATCGAAGAGCACGAATTTGCCAAAAAGGCCAAGGTCGAAGTCACCGGCGACGACATGCGTGAAGGCCTGTGCTGCGTGCTGAGCGTGAAGGTGCCCGAGCCCAAGTTCAGCAGCCAGACCAAGGACAAGCTGGTATCGAGCGAAGTGCGCGCCCCCGTGGAAGACATCGTGGGCAAGCTGCTCACCGACTACCTGCAGGAGCGCCCGGCCGACGCCAAGATCATCTGCGGCAAGATCGTGGAGGCCGCCCGCGCCCGCGAAGCCGCCCGCAAGGCCCGCGAAATGACCCGCCGCAAGGGCGTGCTCGACGGCATGGGCCTGCCCGGCAAGCTGGCCGACTGCCAGGAAAAAGACCCGGCCCTGTGCGAGATCTACATCGTGGAGGGTGACTCCGCCGGTGGCTCTGCCAAGCAGGGGCGCGA
The DNA here is from genome assembly GCF_034519795.1 of Acidovorax sp. GTDB lineage: Bacteria > Pseudomonadota > Gammaproteobacteria > Burkholderiales > Burkholderiaceae_C > Acidovorax. The sequence continues at coordinate 36,909 of NZ_JAXHOB010000001.1, read as the reverse complement.
CCGCAAGTTCCAGGCCATCTTGCCGCTGCGCGGCAAGATCCTGAACGTGGAAAAGGCCCGCTACGAAAAGCTGCTGACCAGCAACGAAATTTTGACGCTGATCACCGCCCTGGGCACCGGCATCGGCAAGGCCGGCGGCACCACCGGCGGCGATGACTTCGACGTGGCCAAGCTGCGCTACCACCGCATCATCATCATGACCGATGCGGACGTTGACGGCGCCCACATCCGCACCCTGCTGCTCACCTTCTTCTACCGCCAGATGCCCGAGCTGGTGGAACGCGGCCACATCTACATTGCCCAGCCACCGCTGTACAAGGTGAAGGCCGGCAAGGAAGAGCTGTACCTGAAGGACGCGCCCGCGCTCGACGGCTTCTTGCTGCGCATTGCGCTGAACCACGCCAGCGTGAGCACCGGCGGTGCCAACCCGCAGCTGCTGGCCGGCGAGACCCTGGGCGAACTGGCGCGCAAGCACCAGGTGGCCGAGAGCGTGATCAACCGCCTGGGCAACTTCATGGACACCGAAGCCCTGCGCGCCATTGCCGACAGCGTGAGCCTGAAGCTCGACACCGTGGCCGAGGCCGAGGCCAGCGCCGTGGCCCTGCAGGCCAAGCTGCGCGAGCTGAACACCACCGGCGCGCCCGCCGAAGTGGCCGGCGAATTCGACGCCCGCACCGACAAGCCCATCCTGCGCATCAGCCGCCGCCACCACGGCAACATCAAGAGCAGCGTGATCACGCAGGACTTTGTGCACGGCGCCGACTACCAGGCCCTGGCCGAAGCTGCCGAGACCTTCCGCGGCCTGCTGGGCGAAGGCGCCAAGGCCATGCGCGGCGAGGGCGAAAAGCAGAAGGAAGAAAAGGTCGGTGACTTCCGCCAGGCCATGAAGTGGCTCATCAGCGAAGCCGAGCGCAGCACCAGCCGCCAGCGCTACAAGGGCCTGGGCGAGATGAACCCCGAGCAGCTGTGGGAAACGACGATGGACCCCACCGTGCGCCGCCTGCTGCGCGTGCAGATCGACGACGCCATCGAGGCGGATCGCGTGTTCACCATGCTCATGGGCGACGAGGTGGAGCCGCGGCGGGACTTCATCGAGACGAACGCGCTGCGGGCTGGCAACATCGACGTGTGATGGGCAGGTAGGGCCTTGCCCTTACCGCCCGCACCACCATCTGCAGCTTGGGTCATAAAGGAGGCGCAGGCATGACGATTACTGTCGTACCCAGCCAGGAATTCGACCAGGCCGCGAGCAAGGCATTGCTGGCCGCAAACAATGGGCCTGTTTTCATTACAGACCAAGGCCGTACCACCCATGTGCTCATGGGCTATGGGATGTACCAGGCCCTGAGCAGTGGCCGCCAAACCATCGCGGACCTTCTTGCCTTGCCAGGCACCGGCGATGCCGAGTTGGACATCGCGCGCTCACGCGAACTCCCTGCCACCAAGCCATTGATCTGATCAGCCAATGCCGCTGCAGTCAAACGTGTCACCCAACGTATCCCAATCCCAGGACCCCAAATCACTCCAGCAACTGGCCCTGCGCCTGCAGGACTTCGCGCAGCAGCGCGACTGGGGCCAGTTCCATTCGCCCAAGAATTTAGCCTCGGCCCTTATCGTGGAGGCCGGCGAACTGCTGGAGCACTTTCAGTGGCTGACCGAGGAGCAGAGCCGCCACCTGCCAACGGACAAGAAGCAGGCCGTTGCGCATGAGATGGCGGATGTGCTGCTGTACCTGGTGCAGATGGCTACGGCGCTGGATGTGGATCTGATCGAGGCGGCGAATGCCAAGGTGGAGATCAACGAGCAGAAATACCCTGCGGATCAGGCGCGGGGTAGCAATCGCAAGTACAGCGAGCAATAGGCCGCGCCAACATCAGATTGAGAGTGCACGCCAAGCGTCTACGGCAACTCCGCGCACAACCGCTAAGGTGCGCATGAAGGACCATCTTCTTGGCGCGCCAAAATGCGCAGCACGACTTCCTAGCAGGCGAAGCTTATGGGGAGGCAAACCTACTGAGTGATTGCCTGCCCCAGAAGCCGTCTACAGAAACTCTGGTCGAATTCCTAGCACAGCGCAGTTTTCCTTTACTGTACGCTGCAGTGCCGGATCAAATCCTTGCGCACTGCGCGCCTCTATCTCCACCGTGATAGTTACTTCAACACCCGTCTTTGCAGCGAAGTGCTGAATCACCTCATTCACAATGGTGGAGAAGTCCATGGTCGCAGTCGTAGCATCAACTTTCCCGATACCGAAAAAGCGCTTGGGCTGCACTGCAGCGGCATTTGTTGACCCAGAAGAATCCTCTCGTCCGGCGTGAGGCTCCCCTTGCGAAGTACCAGCTCCAGTTGAAGCCGACGACGAACTGCTCGCAGCAGTAGCCAGTGCGGCGGCTTGCTCGCGCTGCTTCGCGTCCAAGCCTTGCTGGTGTTCAACGGCTGCGTCATGACTGATAAGCAGGCTGTCGCTGTCCATCGTTACGAGTGCAGACTGGCCAAACACAAAGCCCAGCCAGCGATCACCATCCTTGGCTGCGGCATAGCCAAAACCATCGCGACTAGCGCAGCCAGCTGTAACCGCCTGAGCGAAAACATCACCGTTCAGCAGACGCGGCAGGTACAAATACTGGCAACTATCCTGCCAGACCTTCAAGGCCGATACCTCGGATACGCCATCCTTGAAGTACCACAAGTTCAGCATGCGGTTCAGATGCACGGGCGACCACGCGCTGACTAGCCACTCCTCCTCTTTGAGCTTATTTTCTATTGCGTCAATCAGGCTTGGCGCCGCTGCGGACAGGGCCACAGCCTCCCAGCGCAACGCCAGCTTGCCCCGCACCATTTCCTCGGTTGGCACCATCAGCCAGCGATAGGTCTCGCGCACCATCTGCTTGACGCCGTCTTCGGCACCATCCATGGCGCGTTTGGCCTGATCGGCCTGGTACGTACCCAGATCGATGCGGCGGTTCTGCACGTCTTCCACAATGGACTTCCATGCCAGATAGGTTCGCGCAGCATCGCGCAGGCGCTGTACGGCATCACCGTCGGGCGCCAGGAAAATCAGGCGGTTGCGTTTGAGCCGTGGCGCATCGCCCCGCTTTTTCCAGCACTTCAGTGGCAGCCAGCAAGGCCAATGATTCATCTTGCTTGCGGTAACCTGCATTGGGCGGCAACACCACCAGTCGTGGCCCCAGGCCAAAGTCGTCGGGCACATCGGCAGACGGTGTGAAAAAATGGATGCCCGCAAAGTGGTTGCCCTTGGAAAACACCCGACCCACGCGGTCGCGCAGCAGCGGCAGCACGTCGTCCACGTCTTTCAGGTTGGCCTTGCGGCTTTCCATTTCGCGTCGCAAGTTGGGGCGCGTGTCAAACCAATAGCTGTCTTTTTCGCCGTACAGGTAGTGCAGCCGGTCACGCAGGCGCTTGATGACATCCTCATATGTGCCCACCGACTGCCCCGGCTGCATGGCGCCAAGCAAGATGCCATCCACCCGAATGCCACGCACGGTCTGCGCTGCGTTCGATGGCGCACTGCCCAAGAAGATGGTGCGCGCCACACGCCGTGCGGCCTGCACGCTGCCAAAGCGGGTGTCATGCCCGTCTATGTCGGCCGCAGCAGAACGCGGGCCATCTATTTCGCGTTCAATCACCGGCTCCCAGCCGTTGGGCAGGTAGTGGATGCTCTTGTTGCGCACCACCGCGTCGTCTAGCGGCAGCGAGCCCGGCATGATGATCGGGTCTTTGTCATTGCTATTCCACAGCCGGTGGATGACGATTGCCATGTATTGCAACACCCCGCGCGTGCGCTGAAACTTGTCCAGCGTGGACCAATCCTCGTACAACCGGTCAAATATCTCCGGATGAATCGGGTAGGCATGTGCAATCCGCTCCTCGTAGCGCGCCTCCTGTGTCTCGGCAGGAAACTTGGTAGGGTTCTGCCGATACAACTCACCATACGCCCGAGCCGTGGCACGCACCTGGGTCGGGTCGCCAACAGTGTCGAACAGGCGCCTACGCACAATCTCGAATGCCTCTTCTGCTGCCACTGGCTTCCACACCGACTCTACACGGCCAAAATACTTCTCCAGCACATCCAGCGCGCGCTGGCCCTGAGTACCCGCCGACTCGGTCTCAGATTGCGGTAGCGATGCCAGCAAGATGGCGTTGGGCACGCTCTTCATCGCCTCTGTCAGCGCCTGAATGAAGGTGATATTGCTGTCAAACGTGCCGCCAGGGTAGCTCTTGCCCGGCTCCAACTGCCGCACATAAGCCACCAGCTCATCCAGCAGCACCACGCACGGCGCTGCGCGTTGCAACAGCGTCGTCAGCACGTCTTTGCCGGGGGAGGTGCCCGCCTGATCGGCATCGGCCAGCAACGCATAGCCCTCGGCCCCCTGCAGTTGCACCGCCAGGTCGCCCCACAGCGTGTTCACCGTGGTGCCAGCATGGCTGCGCGGCAGGCTGGGCGAGAACTTGATGCCATCGATCACCGCCACCCGCGCCTGCGGCAGCGAGGCAATGCCCGCCGCATCCAGAATTGGCGGAATGCCTGCCAGCCGCTCCGTGGGGCACTGGCGGCTGGCCAGGTGGTACACCGCCAGCAGTGTGTGCGTCTTGCCGCCGCCAAAGGCCGTCTGCAACTGGATGACCGGATCGCCCCCCCGGCCCGACAGCCGCTCTGCCACGCTTTGCAGCAGCAGCCGCATGCCCTCGGTGATGAAGGTACGGGCAAAGAACTTTTCGGCGTCCTGGTATTCGGGCTCCGCCGTGCCTGCGTGGACTTGCGAGATGTCAGCAGCGAATTCACTTTGCTTGAACGTGCCTTCCAGCACGTCCTTGTGGGGGTGGGCGACTTCGCGCCAGGGTTTGATGGTCATTCTCTTATCCCTGTACCGTCCAGTTCATGCCGGGCTTGATGGAATCCTGGTTCACAACGTAAGGATGCGGATCAACCGAGCGGATCAACTGCTTTAGCTTTTGCAACACCGTGACTGGTTCGATCAAATTTGGCTGCAGCCGTGAAAGACTGCGAGGATTCTCCAGGTGTAGCACAACCCGCAAGTGACGCTTGCGCAGCAGTGCTTCCGCTACGCGCTTTTCGTCGGCGTCATTGGCGTGGAGACGTGCTGACACCAATCCCGCTAACGTGTCGCGCACCTTCAAAGCTACTTCATCGGCCAGATCAATAGCCTTGGTGCGTGAATTGACACGATAGTCCTTTACTTCGATGAGCCATGCGATATCTTCCGCCGCATAAACCATGTCAACAGCTTTGGTGCCACCAAACGCACTATTAAATTGATTTCTATAATGTGACCAATTATCGTATTTACTGGACATAGCCTGTGCGGGAAATTTAAATATCAGTCGGTCTTCTTGAATAAAGTTTTCAATCACGGTCATGCAAGCTCTCCGCAGCCATATACCGATCAGATTGAAGAAGATTTTCATCCAGCAATATCAAGGGGTTAATATCTGCAACATCCGCCCCTTGACTGACTGTAACGGAACCATTATTCTCCTGGCGGCCCAGGCCAAAATACCTGCACGGCAACGCGCTACTTCGATCATGCAAAGAACGCGTTTGCAAAATTTCAAACTCGCGCAACAGAAATAGGCTATGTGTGGCCACTACGACCTGCACGTCCGAATTTGCCAGTGTATACAAAGCCTCTGCCAACAACTTCAACGCAGCTGGATTCAGATTGGATTCCGGCTCGTCCCAGAACAGGGTGGCGCCCCGCTCTATCACACCATAGCGTAGTAAATAGATCAGCATGGCCAACTTGCGATAGCCCTCGGCCATGAGAGGAATGCCCATCAGGGAGCCATCCCTTCGCTCAAATACCAATTCGCCCTTCTCCAGCTTTAATTCTCCGTCCAGCAGGCCCTGCATTCGTTGCACGGCATTCGACATCAAGGAAGGGCTATCGCGCAGTTCTAGGGTGGACATGGCGGCGACTAAGTCGCGATAGCTGACATCCAGGGGGAAGTTTTTATATTTATCGTAAATACCGATAAATCCATTGAATAAAGAGACAATTTCTTTACTTGGCACTAATACCTGATGAGGGAACGAAGCCCCCCGCTCTCTCGCGTACATCACATCCAGGGTGAACTCTAAGACTGAAAGCTTAGTTTTATGACCACGCTGCTGAATTTCAACCTTCCATGGCATTGGAATCTTAGTGGAGGACACAAGCCACGACATATGTGCTTCAATGCTCGCCCCGCCCTTCGAGCGAAATTTCAATAATGCGGAAAGATCATTTACCTGAAAGAGATCTGCCAAACGCTTCTCTAAATATGATTCAACTCGATCATTATTCACAGCCAAGCGCTCGCTGGTTAAATCTGGCCAAGCCCGCGAAAACAGATACCCCAGCTTGAGCACATGTGTCTTGCCCGCACCGTTCTCACCTACGATCACATTGAGCCCAGGCGAGAACTCGAACTCCACGTTGTCAAACACAGTGAAGTTGTTGACCTTGAGTGTTTTGAGCATTTTTGTTCCTTACAGCATCTTCAGGCATCAAACCCCAACTGCTCCCCGCGCGGCCCTTCCTCGCGGCTGGCTTGCACCACCGCATGCCAGGCGGTAATCAGCTCGTTGTACGCCCGCGCTTCCTCCGCCCACTTCTTGCGCTCGCACAGGGTATACAGGTGGTATGCCAGTTGGCGCACCGGCTCGGCTCGCCTTGTCGGGCATGGCGGCCAGCAGGGCGCCGGCAGCGCTTTCGCCCTGGGTGTTCAGGGCGCGGATCAAGTGGTGCGTGGCCTCCCACACCGGGGCACGGGTCATCGCCGCGCGGGTCCCAGCCTGCTTCGTATTCGGTCCAGCGCAACAGGCGCACCTTGCCTGCGCCGCTTTGCACCACGCCCGTCTGGGTCACGCCGGCGACGCTGGTGCCCTTGGCCTGTGCGAGCACGTTGGCTTCCCCAAATGGGCCTTCGGCCCAGCCATATTGCTCAAACCAGCCGTTGGCAAACAACGTGTCAGCATCAAAGCTACCCGCGTCGGGCGTCAGGTACTCGGTGATTTCGCGGTTGATGAGCACCAGCGCGTCGTGCACGCGCATGGGTGTGCCGTCCTGGTTCAGCACGCCCGCGTATTGGCTGTAAATCGCCATGCCGGGGCCAATGGCCGCCTGTGCCAAATCCACCGGAGCAATCGGGCTTTGGCCGCTGGTGCCGCCAATCATGGTTTCCAGCGCTTCGGGCAGGTGCTCACGCAACTGGCGCTGGAACTCGCGGCGGCTGATCGTTTCGGCACTGGCATCGCGTTGACGACACACCAACACGATGCTGGACGCCAGGGCGTTGGCGCCCGAGCCGATCATGCGGTTGCTCAATTCGGTGCGCATGGGCCAGGTGCCGGTGAGGGCGAAGCCTGCGCGCAAAACCGCTTGGAGAAAAGTTTCCCAGCCGGTGCTGTGGGTGCCGTCACCTCAGAGGTGTCGCTTTGCTTGAAGGCGTAGTAAATAGTGACCGGAAACGCTGGGTGCGCCTGCGCGGCCAGGTTATGCATGGCTGCGGTCATGCCGTCGAGAAAAAAGACCTCGGCGGCCTGCTTGCTACCGTGGCGGTAGGGCGTGGCAATCAGCTCTTCGGCCTTGGGCACGGCCAACGTGGCGTAGAGATTGGGAAATATGGGGCGCAAACTGCGACGCAGCCAGACATAGAAGAAGTCGGACAGGTCGGCATAGCCGATGTTGTCGTAATACGGCGGGTCGGTGGAAATGACTTTGTTCGCGCTGATGGTTTGAGACTGGGCGTCGGATTGGGTGGCTGTGCCCGCCGCACTGGCTGGAAACGAGCCTATCGCTTTTGCACCCCATTCAACGTTGAAAGTCCAATTTCCACTGGAATCAGAAAACGGATTGCCTTCTGCAAAGTCCCACGTCATGGGCACCGCTTGTCGGCCAAACGTATTGCGCAAGGCTTCCATCTTAGGGCTACTGTCCCATGAGCAAATTGAAGAACCACGGTCTGCGGATCGACTGATTGCAAAGGCCATGAACAGCGAAACCGCCTCCGCATACGCCGTGGCTCCATTGCCCCCAGCATCCAGACCTCGGCCATCGTCGGCCATGCCTGCGGTCAGGGCATCGGCGCGGATGCGGGTGGTGGCTTCGGGCACCAGGTCGGAAAACGTGGTCAGCGCCACCAGTTGGCGTGGGGTGAATAGGTCGCCGAACTTGGTCAATCCGTAGTTGGGCGTTTTGAAGTCGCGCGGGTTGTTCGGCAAATCCATTTCGGGTGACCATACGGGCTGGGCACTTTCGGCAATTCCAATGTGTTCGCTGGTCGGGGCTAGATACACACGCCCTCTTGCGCCCTCCGCCACGATGGCCATCAGCCTTTGTCCCATCCGTCCCAGCGCTGCCTTCCGCGCGGATGTATTTATAGTCAATTGGTGAGCCAGAAAGTAGGCAAATGAATGCAGCACGTTTGCCAGCCGTCGTTCCGGCTTTGGCCCCTTCCGGCGGCGTGCCGGTGAGCACCTCAAAGCGGTAGCAATCACCCTCGATAACCGGCTGCACATAGGTCTCTTTGCCCGCCTTGCTGCTCAAAATGAAGGTGCTGGCCAGCGGCACATCCACATGGCTGAACGCCGGGTTGGGGCTTTTCACCGTGCGCGCCCACAGCCAGGCGATCACCGTCAGTTCTTGTCCCGGCTGCAAGCTGGCTAGGCCCGCATTTTTATGGTCGTTTTGGCCACCATTGCTTATTTCACCTGCATTAGCAGCTATCAACTCAGGAGCAACTCGAAAGCGGGGGTACAGGTGCCCGATGCGTTGTTGCGCCTGCTCGCGCATCCATGCGCCATAGCGACGCACGTCTTCGGCCAAACCACGCGCGCCAGACCAGTCTTCAAAGGCATTGCGCGTGCCCTTCTTGGTGCCGCGCTCCGGCCTCAATCCTGGCCCACCGGGGAGCGGCCCGCGAACTTGGGCGGTATCTCAATCATGGCCTTGTTGATAGTGACGGCCACAGGGTTAAGGTCGCTGGCGTAGCTTTCCAGTCCCAGGCGCTGCGCTTCCAGCGGCAGCGCTCCGCCACCAGCAAAAGGGTCGTGGAAGGCTGGCAGCACTTCGGGGTCAAAGCCAGGCTTGCCGGGGTTAAGCGCACAAGTTTCGCGCCAGCTCTTGGCAACGGCGGCGCGGGCGCGGCCCAGCACTTCTTCGTTGTTGGTGTTCTCCCACAACACCAGTTCGCGCATGATCTGGAACAGTTCTTCACGCTCGGCATCTGCCTGCGCGCGCGTCTTGCCCGCGTAGTAGCCGCGCTCGCCACCGGGGTCGTTGACCATCTGCGCGAAGATCACCGCACGCGCTGCGGCCAGCGGGCGGCGCGCCCACCACAGGTGCAGGGTGCTGGGGTGGCCGTGACGGATGGATTTTTCGCGTGCGCTAGCTACGTTGATGTCGTCCAATGGCAGTGCGACTTCAATTAGTTTTTTGGGAGAGCGAATGGAGGACATGTAGCGCTGTTTCTGGACCTATGGTTGTGCACCTACGGATAATACGAGGCAAAAGCCTCTCAGGATTGCACTTCCAGCCTGGCTCCCCAGAGCGCAATGTCTGGGGCACAGCTCTTTTCTGGTGACCTTGCTTATCCATGGAACACCTTGGGCTCCATCGCTCTTCCTAGCAACAACCCCAAGTCAAGGTTCTTGCTGGCCTCGGCCCAGTCAGGCTCTTGGGTGAAAGGCATGGGAATGTAGTTCACCGACTCGGCACTTTCTCCATTGACCACTACCACAGCCAGAACGAACTTGTCTTTCTGGTTGAGCCCATGGCGGATTTCGTTGCTGGTGACTGTGATGGTGTCTTGCCCTTTGGCCCGGCCCTTGACTTCGATATGGCGCTCCAACGCCAACCCCTGCGCTTGCTCGATGTAGGCAGTGATGTCCCACCCGCATTTTTCTGCGGATACGTCTTTGGTGCGGTGACCCAGCGCATGTTCGGCGCCAAGGACTGCTTGCATGGCAACGCGCTCGACGCGGGCACGGGCTGCAGCGTCTGCGCTGAAATCAGGCACACCGCTGCGCTGGGCGAGCAAGCCTGCGGGAATGATGAGCGCACCGCCTATGACATTGGGAGTGCCTGATGCCACATGGCGCATGGCTTGAAGTTCGGCAGTGCGCTGCTTGAGACGTGCACTCAACTCTTCGGCACGGCGGCGGGCGTTTTCAGGTTGAAGGCGAGGTTGCTTGCCTGCGCGCACGTCCATGTCCAGCCGAATCGCGCGGTCTGACCAGTATTGAATCTCTTTGACCAAGCGCTCGCGAACGGCGGCGAGCTGCTTGTCAGCTTGTCGCTCACGGCGGCTGGCGATTTCTTGAGTGTGTTCAGGAACGAGGTGTTCCACGGCATAGGCTAAAGCGCGGGCTTCGATGTGCTGAGTGACCCAGTCGGCCTGTAACACGTCGGCTACCTGAGCTGCCTCCAAAGGGGCTATGGGCACCAAGTCAAGGTGGCGGGCAAACGGCGCGGGAGCGGCTTGCCCATCCGCAGTCATTTCCACAAACTGCAAACGGCGCGACACGTCGCGCGGCGTGCCGTCGCTGGGCGTTGGGGTTTCGCGAACACTGTGGTCGAGCATGAACAGCACGCGCGGTTCAACGCTGTCATCGTTCGGGTCCACCAAAATGGCCCCCCGTTTGAGCAAACTGCGATGGCTGGACAGCACCAGATCGGTCACTGCTGCCATGAGGGGGTGGCCGGGGTGCACCAAGTCGGCTGTAGGTTTGCCATAGACGGTGCGGTGCTCCCGATCAAAGCAGATGCGTTCGTACTTCTTCACCACGGGCGTGCGGGTGTGGCCGATGACGCGGTCGCGCTCGATAACATCAGCCGGAACGTGGCGCACTTCGTAGCGGCCCGACTCGCGGTCACGCAGTTCGCCGCCTACAACGCGAAAGGCTTCGCGGAAAAAGGCGCTGATAAAGTGCGGTTGGAGTTTGCGAGCTTCCGCTTTGTCCATTTCCTCTCGAATAGCATAAAGGTCTTCCAAGCTCATGTGGTTTTCAACCAGCGCATTGCGAGACATAAGGTCTTTGAGATGCTGGGTGTCGAGCGCCTGGCCGATGACCTGCTCCATGCGAGCGCGGGTTTCGGGCTTTTCGCCATAGCGGATGGCGTCTATCAGTAGGTCTTTGAGTGAGATATTGTCGAAGGCCTCACCCAGTACGTTGAATACCCGGCCGCCCAGCGCTTCTCGTTCCACCGCCAATTTTTCAAGCAAGCATTTGAACACTTCACCTTCACGGGTTTGATCGGCCACTAGATTCCACAGGTGGCACACCTCGCGCTGGCCAATGCGGTGGATGCGCCCAAATCGCTGCTCCATGCGATTAGGGTTCCAGGGCAAGTCATAGTTGACCATGAGGTTGGCGTTTTGCAGGTTCACGCCTTCGCCTGCCGCATCGGTGGCCAACAGCACCAGCACGTCTGGGTCGTTGCGGAACGCCTCTTGCACCTTGCGTCTTTCGTCACGGTTGACGCTACCGTGGATGGTGACCACTGCTTGTTCACTGCCCAGCGTGTCGCGAATGCGCAGTAGCAGATAGTTGAGCGTGTCCCTGTGCTCGGTAAAGACGATGATCTTGCGGCGACGACCATCTGCTGTGCGCATTTCGGGCTCGTCTTGCAATAGGCGAGAAAACTCTTCCCATTTGCGGTCGTTGCGCGATTGCACGACGGATGCCGCCGCGTTTTCAAGGTCCCGCAGGATCAGGATTTCGGCTTGGAGTTCGGGAATGGTCTCGGCTGCCGTAGCCTGGTCCACCACTTGGTCAGCCACCACTTCGTATTCTTCAGCGCTGAGCTCCTCTGCAGCATCATCCAGATCGTCGGGCAAGTCCATTTGGCGCTTGACAACATATTCGCCAAGATTTTCTCGCAGTACATCGGCGCGGGCTTCGAGTTGCAGTTCCTCAAGGCGCGCCTCCAGCTTTTTCCGTCGACGCGACAGCGACACATAGATGGCCTGCGGGCTGGAGGCTAGGCGTCGCTGCAGCTGGGTAAGCGCAAAGCCGACGGTGCCCTTGCGCTTGCCTTCAAGTCGATCAGCACGGTCCATTTCGTTGCGCACGTAGTCAGTGACTTGGTCGTAGAGCAATACTTCCGCATTCGACAACGTGTAGTTGACCGTGTAGGCACAACGCTCAGGAAATAAGGGCTTGCCATCAAAGCGCAGCAGTTCCTCCTTGACCATGCGGCGCATCATGTCGGAGATGTCCACCTTATGGGCACCTTCGCGAAACTTGCCATAGAAGCGGTCACCATCGAGCAGCGACATAAAGAGTTGAAAGTCCTCTTCCTTGCCGTTATGCGGCGTCGCAGTCATCAGCAGGTAGTGGCGCGTAATGCCGCCCAAAAATTTTCCCAGCTTAAAGCGAGCGGTTTCGTTGACCTTATTGCCGAAGTAGTTGGCCGACATCTTGTGGGCCTCATCCACAACGATGAGATCCCACTCGGTCTGCGCCAACAACTGCTGGTATTCCTCGCTACGCGAGAGTTGGTCTAGGCGGACAATCAGGCGGTCTTGCTCGGCAAAATAGTTGCGGCTGTGGCATTGCTCCTGCTTTTCGCGACTGAAGAGCCTCGAAGTCGAGGCCAAATTTTTTCGCGCAGTTCGTCCTGCCACTGCTCCGTTAGGGAGCCAGGCGAGACGATAAGGACGCGCCGTGCATCGGCACGCAAGGTCATCTCACGAATCAGCAGACCCGCCATCACTGTCTTGCCCGCGCCAGGGTCGTCAGCCAATACAAAACGCAATGGCTGGCGTGGGAGCATGGCCTCGTATACGGCGGAGATCTGGTGCGGCAAAGGCTCCACATTAGAAGTGTGGACGGCCATTAACGGATCAAACAGATGCGCGAGGCTTATACGGTAGGCCTCCAACGCAAGCTTAAATGCTGCGGGAGCAGCATCGAATGCCCATGCCTTGCCCGCCACAGCCATAGACAGGCGGTGCTCATCGTGACGGAATATGGTTTGTTCATCGAGCTTGCCTTGCGCGTTGCGGTAGGCAACGAGGCGTGCGTTGGGGCCAATTTCCTCGACATTGACGACCTTAACCACTTCGTTGGGAATCAGGCCATTGATCTGAGCATCTTTAACGATTTCTTCCAGCTTCAGCATGCACTAAACCCCGACGAATTTGTAACTGATCGGGTCAGTCTAACAGGCGGTCTCACGTGATTCGCATGCGAAATTGCCGGCATCGGGAGGGGTGTGTAACCGGTGCTCGCGTTGAATCTTTGCAGCTAACCTCCGCGCCCACAATGCGCTCTTCCCTGCGTTGCCCAAGACATGCCGACTACTACCACCAACGATACCGACGACGCTTCTCCCGGCTGGGACGCCATCTCCACCCGCCTGGACCAACTCTACCCCGGCCAGGAGCCCAAGCACTTTGGCACGGTCATCAAGTACATGCTGGGCGGGCCAGACCCGCTGGACGGCATCAGCGCATGGCGGCGCACGGACCCGGTGCCGCACTGGCACTTTGTCACCTATGGGTTCAGCGAGCTGTATGCCAAGGAGTCTCATGAGCCCGAGGTAAGCGGCTATGGGTTCGAGCTGACCTTCCGACTGGCGATTGCGCCCGAGGCAGCGGCCGATGCCGAGCCCCCAATGTGGGCCCTGGGCTTTCTGCAGAACCTGGCGCGCTATGTGTTCCAGAGCGGCAATGTGTTTCGGGATGGGGATTGGATGACCGCCAACGGCCCCATTGCGCTGGGGCAGGCCACGCAGATCTGCTCCATGGGCTTTGCCACCGACCCGGACCTGGCCGAGCCGCTGGCCACGCCCAATGGGTCTGTCGCCTTTTTGCAGGTGGTGGGCCTGACGCTGGACGAGGAGCGCGCGGCCAAGCAGTGGCGCACGCGCAATCTGCTCGATGCGCTGCTGCCGCACATGCCGCTATGGGTGACGGACCTGGGCCGCGCATCGCTGCTGGCCCACCCGGCGGTGAAGCAGCAGGTGGATGAAGGCTTGCGGCGAGATGGCTCGTCGAGCGGATTCTTGTTCACCGATGTGCTGGGCCTCAAGCAGGTAAAGCGCCTGCTGCGCAAGCCGCTGACGCAGGTGACCCTGGGCGCCCGCCAGGTGGACGAGCTGGTGGCCCTGCTGCCGCTGCGCCTGCCGTTTGGCCGCACGCTGCGCGTGGCGGGGCATGAATGGCAGTTGCTGCTGGAGCCTGCGGGTACCGATGGCCAGAACGCGGTGGAGTGGCAGGGCGAAGGGGAGGGCGCCGTGGTGCTGCGCCTGACCGATGCCACCGTGCAGCAGTTTGCCCAAACGTTGCAGCCGCGCGAGGGCCGGTATGTGCTGCCGCTGCGGCCTGGGGTGGAGTGGCGGGTGGAGAAGACGACCATCAAGGATTCGACGGGCAAGGTCGTCGATGTGATCGGCTGACCAGCCTGCCTTTCAGGCCATCACACGCTGTGCAAGGCGTCCCAACGACGCCAGGCGGTCGAGGGCAAAGCCGTGCTTACTCTTGCTTGGTTTGCTTCCAAATGCGATCGGCGCGCTCCCAGGCGGCCTTGGCTGCGGGCTCGGCCTCCTTCCAATCCAGGCGGCTGGTGGCTCGGTCTGATTCCCAGCGCTGGTGCAGGTCGGCGCGGGCGTCTTGCCAGCTGCCGTGGCCGTCGATCACGCTCTGGTAGCCCGTGCGGTAGGCGGGTGCGTAGTCGTCGTAGGTGTAGGCGTCGGAGTAGTAGGGCTCCTTGGCATGGGCGTCGCGCCAATAGGCGTCTTCGGCCGTGGGGTTGACGGCTTCTGCCGCGCCCCTGCCGGCAAGGCCGCCAACGACAGCGCCAACCACTGCACCCACGGCAGTGCCGATGGGTCCGCCGACGGAGCCGACTGCCGCGCCGGTGACTGCACCGCCCGCAGCGCCGATGCCGGTGCCGACGGGGTGGGCACCGGGTGCGCCGGTGATGGGATCGGGGTTCAGGTCGGGGGTGGTCATGTTTTGGGGATGGGTCATGGTCGTCTCCTTGATTGGAGCGGCCGACAGCCGCTCTTGGTGGGGTGGACTTTCATGATCCATGCGGCCCCGTTGCCGTGGCGTAGGTCAACGGCCCAATGCGGCGACAGGGACTGCCCCCGACGCAGGCCAAGGCCGCATCAGCCTGGCTGCATGGCTTGGGGCTGCGGGCTCGCCAGGGCTTGGTGACTGACAGTAGTAGCAGCAGCGCCAGGCCGCACGAGACAAGGCTTACAACACCCTGCGCGGCGCTGCCGTGGCGGCATCGCCACTGTTGGGCGTGCCGGTGGATTCGATCAGCAAAATATGCGCCTCGGCACTGGCGCGCGGGCGGTGCTGCACGCCCTTGGGCACCACGTAGAGCTGGCCAGGGTGCAGGGTGACCAGGGCGCCGCCGGGCAGGTCGATCTCTACGGTGCCTTGCAGCACGAGGAAGAAATCGTCGGTGTCGGGGTGGCTGTGCCACTGGTACTCGCCCTCGATCTTGGCGACCATGATGTCGTGGCCGTTGAACTCGGCCACGGTGCGCGGGGCCCAGTGGTCGGTGAACTGGGTGAGCTTGTGGGCCAGGTCGATGGCAGGGACGGCGGTGGGGGTGTGGGTGGTGTCAGGCATGGGGTGGCTTTGTTTGTTGGCATTACCGCGTGGATGGGCGGGTTGCCTGAAGTGTCTCCACCGGGCGCGGGGCGGTCTTGTACATTTGTTGCATGCATGCCGGGGACCCAAGCTCCTCCTCTTCCTCCTCTTCATCTCCCGCGTCGCCCAGCCCGCGCGACTGGGCCGAGATGCGGCCGCTGGCCTCGGGCGGGGTTACGCTGCTCAACGCGCATTTCACGCAGCACCGGTTCGAGCGGCACAGCCACGAAACGTATTCGATTGGCGTCACGCGCTCGGGCGTGCAGACCTTTGCCTGCCGGGGCGCGCGCCATGCCAGCCTGGCGGGCGATGTGATCCTGTTCAACCCCGATGAGCCGCACGACGGCAGCCGGGGCACGGAGGCGGGGTTCGGCTATTCCATGCTGTATGTGGATGCCGCGCTGGTGCATGCGTGGATGGGCGACCGTGGCGCGGCGGGCGGTGGCGGGCACGACCGCAGCAGCATGGCCACCCGCTACTTCAAGGCGCCGCTGGTGCACGACCCGCAGGGCGCGCTGCTGCTGCAGCAGGCCGTGGCGGCGGTGGCCGAGCGGCAGGAGTCGCTGCACGGCGAGGAGCGCACGGCCGAAGCCATGGTGGCGCTGCTGGGCCGGCATGGCGAGTTGCGCCGGCCCTGGGCGACCACCGGCGTTGACACAGGCCGCGCCCGCATGGCCCTGGTGCGCGAGTACCTGGACGCGCACTTTGCCGACGACGTGACGGTGCAGGCCCTGGCCACGCAGGCCGGCCTGTCGCGCGCGCACCTGACGCGCGCCTTCACCGCCACCTTTGGCATGGCGCCGCACGCCTACCTGAACATGGTGCGTATTCGCCAGGCCCAGGCCGCCCTGCGGCAGGGTGGCGCGGTGGCCGATGTGGCGGCGGCCTGCGGCTTTGCCGACCAGAGCCACCTGACGCGGCGCTTCAAGGGGCAGGTGGGCATGGCGCCGGGGCGGTGGCTATCGCACATGCAGGCTGGCTGATCAATCGCCAAAAGGGGGGTGTTGCGCCCACCGCACAGCCCATGGGTACCCGCACCTAAGTTGCTGCACCCCGCTGTAAGCGTTTGCAACCGGGTGCTAGAGTGCGCGGGCGGGTTCGCCCGCCTGCGTGGGGAGCGCAGTACCACCCAACAACGAATCCAACATCCATCATGCGTTTTCTGACGAGATACTTTCGCGCGCTTGCCTTGTTCATTGCCGCGCTGGCCTTGGTGGGCTGCGCGCAGGTGCCCCGGGCCTCCGTGGACCAAGAGGCCAAGGCCAAGCAGTTCGCACCACAGGCCGAAACGGCTTCGCTGTACATCTACCGCGACGAGCTGTTCGGCGGTGCGATCTCCATGCCGGTGAACCTCAACAACCAGAACCTGGGTTACACGGGGCCCAAGAGCTTCTTCTACCTGAACGTGGCACCGGGCAGGTACACCATCGAGTCGATGGCCGAGAACCAGGCCACCATCAGCATCGACGTGCAGGCGGCCAAGAACTACTTTGTGTGGCAAGAGGTGAAGATGGGCCTGTTCCAGGCACGCAGCAACCTCACCCAGACGGACGAGGCCAGGGGTCGCCAGGGGGTGCTGGCCTCCAAGATGATCGCGGTGAAGCCGGGCATTGCATTCGCCCCGACGGGCGGCGTACCGACGGCCGTTGCACCCGCACCGGCGCTGGTAGCGACACCCGTGCCGGCACCTGCCTCCGCACCGGCCCTCGTGCCAGCGTCTACTGCGCCCGCGCCAAGGTCTGGCGCGGCCCCGGCAACCAACACGGTGTCGATGCCGTTCGTGCCCGACTCCAAGCCGGTGGGCCGTGTTGCCCCGCCAGCACCAGCAGCAGTGGCAGCACGAGCCGCCCCCGCAGCGCAAAGCGTGCCCACCGCCGCCACCGTGCCCGTGGTGAGCCCTGCCCAGCCCGCGCCTGCAGCTGCAACCGCTGCCGCCGCCGCGCCCATGCCCGCCAGCAAGAAGGAATCGCGCCTGCAGTGGCTCAAGCAGATGCGCGATGCCAACCTGATCACCTCGGGCGAGTACGAGACCAAGCGCCAGCAGGTGCTGAGCGCGCCCTGATAGGCCAGGGCAGGCCACCATCCTTCCATCGAAGGGCCCGCAGGGGCCCTTCTCTCATTGCGCGCTGGTGCTTCCCTGTAGGACATTGCGCACCCGCTTTGCCCGCCGCATCCGACCAGCCGATCGGCCCGGACATGGTCCGATAGACCCTTTGCATTTACAGGAGCCAAACCATGTCTGAAAAGAAAGCCAGCGTTCACTGGGAAGGTGCGGGCAAGACCGGCCAGGGCCAGGTGAGCACCGAGACCGGTGCGCTCGACAAGCACCCCTATGGCTTTGGCAGCCGCTTTGGCGATGACCGCAAGGGCACCAACCCCGAGGAGATCGTGGGGGCGGCGCATGCCTCGTGCTTCACCATGGCGTTTGCCTTTGCGGCCGAAAAGGCGGGCATCGCCACCGAGGTGATCGACACCACGGCAGCGGTGCGGCTGACCAAGGAGGGCGATGGCTTCGTCATCGACCGCATCGCCCTCACGCTCAAGGCCAAGGCGCCGGGCTTGGACGAGGCGGCCTTCCAGAAGCTGGCGGCCGATGCCAAGGCCAACTGCCCGCTGTCGAAGGCACTGGCCGCGGTGCCGGAGATCACGCTGACGGCAACGCTGGTGCAGTAGCCAGCGCACGCTGGGCGGCGCTGCCGCTGACCGAAGAGGGCCGGGCTGCCGATGGCGCCCGGCCTTTTTCGTTCTGGCCCGACTCAGCGCAAGGCGCCAGCCAGCGCCGCAAACGCCAGACGGTCATAGTTGTGCGTGAAGGCGGTGTTGGGAATGGGGTGCGACGAGAGCTTGACCACCACCAGCTGGGCGGCCGGGTTGATGTGGATGTGCTGGCCCATCAGGCCCTTGGCCTCGTAGCTGCCGTCCACGTCGTGCGGCAGCCACCAGTGGTTGTGGTACGAATAGCCGGCGCGCATGGTCTGGCCGGCGGCCTTGAACTTCTCGGGGTCGGCGCCCTTGCGCAGCTCGGCCACGGTGGCGGTGGAGAGGATCTGCTTGCTGTTGAAGTGGCCGTTGCGGCGCAGCATTTCGCCCAGGCGGCCCAGGTCGCGCAGCGTGGCGTTGATGCCCACGCTGGTGGACTGCGCGCCCGTGGGGTCGGCCCACACATAGCCGTCCTGCTCGGCACCCAGCGGGGTCCAGAGGCGCTCGGACAGCAGGGTGGAAAAGCTCTTGCCGGTTACGCGCTGCAGGATCCAGCCGATGACCTCGGTGTCCACCGACTTGTAGTTGAAGCCCTTGCCGTGCTCGCCCTCCTTCTGCACGGTGGGCAGGTAGTCGAGCATGGCCCTGGCACCGGGGTAGCTGGCGGGCGCGGGCACCAGGCCGGCCGCAATGAGGTACTGGAAGATGCCCGATTGGGGATCGGCAAAGTCCTCGGCGTACTTGACGCCGGTGGTCATGTCCAGCGTCTGCTGCACGGTGGCGTCGGCCCAGGCGCTGCTGGCCAGCTCGGGCAGGTAGCGGGTGACGAGGGCGGAAGGGTCGATGAGGCCTTCGTGGATCAGCTCGGTGGCCAGCAGGCCGGTGAGCGACTTGCTCATGGACCACAGCACATGGGGCACGTGTGGCTGGTTGCCGACGTAGTGGCGCTCGTACACCACGCGGCCCTGGTGGATGACCAGCAGGCCGTCGGTGTAGGTGGCCTTTTGCCAGTTGGCCAGGGTGGTCTTGGCGCCCTTGTCGTCGAGGAAGGGCAGGCCCTCGAGTTCGCGCGGCGTGGCCTGCAGTTCGCTTGCGGGGCCCGGGCCGCGCGCTATGTGGGCGGTGGGGCCCAGCTCGCGCAGGTGGTGCAGGGCCCAGCGGGCGTTGGGGTACTTGAGGATGGTGCCCAGCCGCACCTGCTTGTCGGGCGCGGGCGGAAAGCCCTGCATCAACTTGAGCGCCACGGGGTCGGTGGCGTCGGGCGGCGGCAACGCAGGCTGCGCGTGGCTGGGCGGTGCCAGGGTGAGCAGGGCGGCCGATGCGAGGGCGACGCAAAGGGTGAGGCGGCTGAGGTGGTACATGGCGGCATGCACCCCGGGCGGGGCGCTGGTTGGTTCATGAAGACTGCATTGAAGCCAGCGCAGGTATCGGGCGTTTGTCTTGCCGGGGGCTTTTGGTGTGCGCAGGTGTCGCCGCTGCGGGCGGACAAGTTGGGATACAAACCCTGTGCAGACGCGCCCGCATTGCCCGGAGAATCGAGCCCATGCAGCAGCACCCGCATCCGCCTGAAGACCACGTACTGATCGTCGACGACGATGCCGGCATCCGCGAGCTGGCGGCCCAGTACCTGCGCAAGCAGGGCCTGCAGGTGAGCGTGGCGGCCGACGGGCGGCAGATGCGCGCGGTGCTGGCCAGCACCCGCATCGACCTCCTGGTGCTGGACCTGATGCTGCCCGGCACCGACGGCATCACCCTGTGCCGCGAGCTGCGCAGCCCGGGTGCACCGGTGCTGCCCATCATCATGCTGACGGCGCGCAGCGACGAGGCCGACCGCATCCTGGGCCTGGAGCTGGGCGCCGACGACTATGTGACCAAGCCTTTTGCCGCGCGCGAGCTGCTGGCGCGCATCCACGCGGTGCTGCGGCGCACGCGCATGCTGCCGCCCAACCTGGCAGTCACCGAGCCGGCGCGCGAGCTGGCCTTTGGCGACTGGCGGCTGGACACCACGGCGCGCCACCTGCTCGACGCCAGCGGCGCCGTGGTGGCCCTGTCGGGTGCGGAGTACCGGCTGCTGCGCGTGCTGCTGGACCACCCGCAACGCGTGCTCACGCGCGACCAGCTGCTGCAGCTGACGCAGGGGCGCGATGCCGAGGTGTTCGACCGCTCCATCGACCTGCTGGTGAGCCGCGTGCGCCAGCGCCTGGGCGACGGGGTGCGTGGCTCGCGCTACATCAAGACGGTGCGCAACGAAGGCTATGTGTTCTGCGCCGCAGTGCAAACCGCGCGGGCGGGATCGGGAACGGCATGAGGCGCTGGTGGCCGGGCTCGCTGTTCGGGCGCATCCTGCTGGTGCTGGCGCTGGGCCTGGCGCTGGCGCATGCGCTGACCTTCATGCTGGCAGTGACCGAGCGCAGCATGAGCATGCGCAATGCCATGGTGGGCTACCTGGCGAGCGACGTGGCCAGCTCGGCAGCAGTGCTGGAGCGCCTGCCCGCCGATGAGCGCCCCCAATGGCTCACGCGCCTGGCGCGGCGCAACTACCGCTTCGTGCTGGCCGAGCCGCTGCCGGTGCCTGCCAGCCAGTCGGCGCTGGCCGTGATGGTGGCGGGCGCCGTGGCCGCCGCGCTGCCGCCGGGGCGCACGGTGCAGGTGGTGGACCCCGGAGTGCCCGGCACCGAGCTGCGGCTGCAGCTGCGCCTGGCCGACGGCACGCCGCTGGCGGTGGACATGGACGAGCCCCGGCTGCAGGTGTCGCGCTGGGTGCTGGCGGCCCTGGCGCTGCAGCTGGTGGTGCTGGTGGGCCTGTGCGCCTGGGCCGTGCGCGCGGCCACGCGCCCGCTGAACACCCTGGCCGACGCCGCCGACGCGCTGGGCCCCGCGCAGCCGGCCAACCCCCTGGCCGAGGACGGCCCGCGCGAGGTGGTGCGCGCCGCCGCGGCCTTCAACCGCATGCAGCAGCGCATACAGGCGCACCTGCAGGAGCGCATGCAGATCCTGGCGGCGGTGTCGCACGATTTGCAAACCCCCATCACGCGCCTGCGGTTGCGCGCCGACCTGCTGGACGATGCGGCCCTGCGCGAGCGGCTGCACGCCGACCTGGCGGAGATGCAGTCGCTGGTGGAGGAGGGCATTGCCTACGCGCGCTCGCCCCAGGCCGTGCGCGAGCCGCTGCAGCGCGTGGACCTGCGCGCGCTGGTGGAAAGCCTGGCCATGGACTACGCCGACGCGGGCATGCCGGTGCGCGTGCTGCACGCGGTGGACGGCATCTGCGACACGCGCCCACAGGCGCTGCGCCGGCTGCTGTGCAACCTGGTGGACAACGCGCTCAAGTTCGCGGGCAGTGCCGAGCTGGCGGTGGAAGCCGGAACACAGGGCCCCTGGTGCGTGCGCGTGCTGGACCGCGGGCCGGGCATACCGCAAGCGGACCTGGCCACCGTGCTGCAGCCCTATGTGCGGCTGGAGGATTCGCGCAACCGCGGCACCGGCGGCACGGGCCTGGGCCTGGCCATTGCGAACGAGCTGGCGCAGGCGCTGGGCGGGCGCCTGGTGCTGGGGCCGCGCGAGGATGGCGGCGAGGGGCTGGACGCACGCATTGAACTGCCCGGCACCAGGCGCTGGTACAGTGACCGCTCCGTGGACTCGTCAAGACAGGGAACGCCGTGGAAGCAATCGCCAACAGCAGCAGCAGCCATCAACACATCCGCATCGGCATCGGCGGCTGGACCTTCGAGCCCTGGCGCGACAACTTCTACCCGGCTGGCCTGTCGAACGCCAAGGAGCTGCACTACGCCAGCCGCCAGCTCACGGCCATCGAGGTCAACGGCACCTACTACAGCACCTTCAAGCCGCCGACCTTTGCCAAGTGGCATGGCGACACGCCGGATGGCTTCATGTTCTCGCTCAAGGCCAACCGCTTTGCGACCCACCGGCGCGTGCTGGCGGAGGCGGGCGATTCGATCAGCCGCTTTGTCGACAGCGGCATCTCCGAGCTCAAGGACAAGCTCGGGCCCATCGTCTGGCAGTTCATGCCCACCAAACAGTTCGATCCGGGGGATTTCGAGGCCTTTCTGGCCCTGCTGCCCAAGGCCGTGGATGGCCGCAAGCTGCGCCATGTGCTGGACGTGCGGCACGATAGCTTTGCCACGCCGGCCTTCATCGCACTGGCGCGCCGGTACGGCTGTGTGCCGGTGCATACCGATTCGGAAAAATTCCCGGCCATTGCCGATGGCGCGGCCGATTTTGCCTACCTGCGGCTGATGCGCAGCCAGGCCGACGTGCCCACCGGCTACACGCCCGAGGCGATTGCACAGTGGGCCCAGGGCGTGCGCAGCTGGACCGGCGGCGAGCGCCCGCGCGATGTGTTCGTGTATTTCATCAACGGCGCGAAGGAGCGGGCGCCGGCCGGGGCCATGGAGCTGATCAAGCAGTTGGGGATCGCGCTGCCAAAGGCAGAGCAGGGCACAACACAAGCGTTGTTCTAGACCGTTTCGCGCTGCGTGAAGCCCTGCGGCGCTTCGCCGCCATCGGGCACATTGCCCACCACCACGCGCTCCACCTGTGCCTGCGCCGGCCCCTGGTGCGCCCAGTCGACGAGGGCCTGCACCGCCTGCGGACTGCCCCAGGCGCAGGCCTCCACCCGGCCATCGCTGCGGTTGCGCACCCAGCCCTGCACGCCCAGGCGCTTGGCTGCCTGGGTCATGGACCAGCGGTAGCCGACCCCCTGCACATGGCCGGTGATGAGGAGGTGGCGGGTGATGGTGGTGTCAGCTGTCATGGGCCGCACTGTACCGCGTGCCTTGTGGGACGCGCGTTGCGGGCGCACACTGCCCGCATGAGCCCCACCCCACGCAAGGCCCTGCCCGCCATCGATACCGACCGCTGCACCGGCTGCGGCTGGTGCATTGGCGTGTGCCCGCCGCATGTGCTGTCTCTTCAGGTACAGGGGCCGCAGCCGTGGGGGCCCAAGCGCTCCACGCTGCACGACGAGGCGGGCTGCACGGGCTGCGCGCTGTGTGCGGTGCGCTGCCCTTTCGACGCGATACGCATGGTGCGAATCCACCCTGGATCGCTACCACAATCTGCGCAGTGAACTGCGAAAAAAATACCGCAACAAGATGCGCAAAATGGGTCGCATTTCCTGAAGAAAGTCTTTTCAAGTCATAGACTTGGCGATGCTTTTGAAGTCGCAATATTTTTCGCAGTACACCCACCCTTCACAGATGCAACCCCTGCTGCCAGCAACGCGCCGATTGGGCCCCTTGCTGGAGCAGGCGCATGGCCTGGTCCGCGGGGCCGACCGGCTGTCGGGCCTGTGCCAGCCCGGGGCCCTGGGCGGGCTGCGCGGATTGCTGAGGGCGATGAACGCGTACTACGCGCAAAAGTTCGAGGGTCTGAAAATGCAGCCGCTGGAGATCGAGCAGGCCCTGCGCGGCGAGCGGGCCGCCGATCCGGAAAATGCCGTGCGCCAGCGCTTGG
This sequence comes from Acidovorax sp., assembly GCF_034519795.1. Taxonomy (GTDB): domain Bacteria; phylum Pseudomonadota; class Gammaproteobacteria; order Burkholderiales; family Burkholderiaceae_C; genus Acidovorax. The sequence goes on along the minus strand of NZ_JAXHOB010000001.1, from coordinate 13,098 downwards.
CGCTGGCGCACATGGCCACCGAGGCCCAGCTGGAAATGCGGTGGCCCGGGTGGGATGCCAAAACGGTGTGGTCGCCCCAGATGGTGTGCGATATCCACCAGGATGTGTATGCGCGCCTGCCCGAGGCGGACCGGGCCTTGAAAGGCGGCGCCACGCTGCGGCCCGGTGCGCTGCAATCCGGGCCCGCAAAAGTACGAGCGTTGCTGGAGCAGTGGGGAAATGTCTACGGCGGCGTCCACGGGGGCGGTGGCATGCCGGTGCTGGCCATGGCCGCGTCGCACCAGCGCCTGCTGGGGATACAGCCGTTCCGCGAGGGCAGTGGCCGCGTGGCCAGGCTGCACACCCATCTGGTGCTGGGGCACCTGGGCCTGACCAACGGCCTGTGGTCGCCTCTGCGCGGGTTCGCGCGCAGCCAGGATGCCTACCGCGCCCACCTGGCTGCGGCCACCGATGCCCGCGGCCTGGAGGCGTGGATCGGCTATGTGCTGGCCCAGTGCGCGGAACAGGTGCAGCTGATGACCGGCCTGCTGGCGCCACAGGACATGCAGGACCGCATCGCGGCCTGCCTGGGCTTCGAGGAGCATGTGGTCAAACAGGGGGTTCGCACCGAGTCCTTGCGCGCATTGCACTACCTGTTCGTGACGCAGGGGGCCCTGGAGCGCCGGGACTTCAAGGCGATGCTGGGGCTGGGCGAACGCATGGCCACCACGCAGATCGGCGCATTGCTGCAGCGCGGCCTGCTGGAGACCGATTCGCCGCACGGCAAGCTGCGCTTCGGCGTACCGCAGCATGCGCTGCGCTTTTACTTTCCGAAGCTGTGGCCCGAGGCGGAACGCGGGGCGTAGCGGTATGGCACAGTGCGTGCGCCACACCCCCCTTGACGCCCCCCACGCCCAATCCGCTACACTGGCAGCCATGTCGTACACCTCCATCCACACCGCACGTGCTGCCGCTGCCCCCATGGGCATGGGCATGATGCTGCCTGCGTTCACGCGGCCGATGGGTGCACGAATGATTACCACCATTACCCCCGCGGCCACCTGAGCACGCGCAGGTGGCCGTTTCGGCAGCCACCTGGTGATCGCTCTCTCCCTCCTCCCCGGAATGAACGAATGAAACCCAGCTCTGGCAGCTGGGTTTTTTGTTTTGTTTGTTCGTTTGTTTTTTGGCTGCCTGGCAGCCAGCAACCCGGAGAAGGAAGTCCTATGTACCGCGATCCCGTCCAGTCCCTAGCGCCCCAGCAGCACGACCGCATTGCCAGCACGATGGCCATGCCTGCAGCCACCCGCCCGCTGCGCGTGGGCCTGATCGGCATTGGCAACGTGGGCGCGGGCACCTTTCGCGTGCTGGCACGCAACCAGGCCACCATTGCCGGGCGCGCGGGGCGCGGCATCGAGGTGGTGGTGGTGGCCGCGCGCAATCTGGCGCGCGCCGCCGGCGTGGTGGGCACGGGCGTGGCGCTGACCAACGACCCGATGCAGGTCGCCACCCACCCCGAGGTGGACGTGGTGGTGGAGGCCGCGGGCGGCACTGGCCCGGCGCGCGAGTGGCTGCTGGCCGCCATGGCGGCGGGCAAGCACGTGGTGACGGCCAACAAGGCACTGCTGGCGGTGCATGGCAACGAGCTGTTTGCCGCCGCGCGCCGGCACGGCGTGGCGCTGGCCTACGAGGGCGCGGTGGCCGTCAGCATCCCCATCATCAAGGCGCTGCGCGAGGGCCTCACGGCCAACCACATTGAGTGGGTGGCGGGCATCATCAACGGCACCACCAATTTCATCCTGAGCAAGATGCGCGACGAAGGCCTGGGGTTTGCAGAGGCGCTGGAGCAGGCGCAGGCCCTGGGCTATGCCGAGGCCGACCCGGCCTTCGACATCGAGGGCGTGGATGCGGCGCACAAGATCACGCTGCTGGCGGCCAATGCCTTCGGCATGCCGGTGCGCTTTGCCGATGCGCAGGTGGAGGGCATCACCGCGCTGCAGGGGTTGGACGTGGCCTGTGCCGAACAGCTGGGCTACCGCATCAAGCTGCTGGGCGTGGCGCGAGAACGGTCGGATGGCGTGGAACTGCGCGTGCAGCCTGCACTGGTGCCGGCCACGCACCTGCTGGCGCACGTCAACGGGTCGATGAACGGCATCCTGGTCAAGGGCGATGCGGCCGGCGTGACCATGTACTACGGCGCGGGCGCGGGGTCGGAGCAGACGGCATCGGCCGTGATCGCCGACCTGGTGGACGTGGCCCGGCTCGATGGCACGAACGCGGCGCAGCGCGTGCCGCACCTGGGGTTCCACACGCATGCGGTCAACGACAAACTGGCCGTGCTGCCGCGCGCCGCCGTGCACACGCGCCACTACCTGCGTGTGCCCGTGCGTGCGGCCCAGCAGATCGAGGCGGTGGGCGCCTGGCTGGCGGCGCAGCAGGTGCCGGTGGCACAGGTGGCACTGGCGGCCGAGAAGGCGCTGACCCCCGGCAGCGGCGCCCAGGTGCTGGTGCTGACCGATGCGGTGGCCCAGGCCACGGTGGACCTGGCCGTGCATGCGCTGGCGGCGCACCCGGCGGTGGCCGGGCCGGTAACGTCGCTGCGCGTGGAGATGCTCGACGCTTGAAGGGGGATCAGGCTGGCGCGCCCTGCTGCACCAGCGCCGCCATCTCCAGCGCCGCAGGCGTGCCTTCGGCCGTGAGGCCAGCCACCACGCCGGCACGGTCGGTGTCGGTGCGGTTCTGGCTGACCTTCCACACGCCCTCCCAGCGTTCCACCGCGAGCTCGATGCCGACGATGGCGCGCATCATCTGCTCGATGTAGGCAGGCGGTGCGTCGTCCAGGCGCCAGGGCTCAGCGCGGTGCGCTTCGTGCGCCTCGCTCAGCGTGTGCAGGATGGCGCGCAGGGTGGCGGGGTCGTCCTTGAGCGCGGTGAGCGTGCCGTGGGCATGCACCGTGGCGTAGTTCCAGGTGGGCACCTGCTTGCCGTCGATGGCCTTGGAGGGGTACCAGGTGGGCGAGATGTAGGCCTGCGGCCCGTGGAAGATGGCCACCGCCGTCTGCGGCAGCAGCGGCCACACGCTGTTGGCGCGCGCCACGTGGCCGACCAGCGTGCCGTGTTCGCCGCGCGTGGGGTCCAGGTACAGCGGCACATGGTTGGCGTGCAATGCGCCTTCGTGCGTGATGACCAGCGTGGCCAGGGGCTGGGCACGCACCAGGGACTGCAGCACGGCGGCATCGGCCACGCGGAACTGGCGGTTGGCATTGGCCATGGGTCAGCCCCCTTCGCTCAGTTGCAGCACGGGCGCGCAGTCGATCTGCGTCTTGACCGAGTTGGCCAGGAAGCACGAGGCATGGGCCTTGTGGTGCAAGTCGTCAAGCTGCTCGGCGCTGGGTGCGTGGGCCGCACCGAAGCGGGTGACCGGTTTGAGCTGCACATGGGTGACGACGAGCAGGCCCGCCTCGTTCTTGGCCATGGTGCCCACGGCCGCATCGCTGTAGCTGTCCAGCCGATAGCCCGCGCGGCTGGCGAAGTCCATGAACCACAGCATGTGGCAGCTCGACAGCGATGCGACGTAGGCCTCCTCGGGGTCGACCGCAGCCGCATCCGAATAGGGCAGGGGCACGACATGGGGCGAGGACGATGCGGCCACGGTGGCGCCGCCGTCGAACTGCCAGGTGTGGGCGCGGTGGTAGCGCTTGTCGAGGAAATCGTCGCTGTCGCGTTGCCAGGTGATGGTGGCGAAGTGCTCTGCCATGGTGGAATTGCTTTCGTGGGTGGTGCCTACAATGGTTCCTCAGTTTAGGTTGCCATCACTGCAACCAAAGGGCCAATTCATGCCGGTTGCCAGAGCCAATCCGACACTCAGCACCACGCTGCGCCAGCAGGTCTACGAGCGCCTGCGCGGCGCCATCGAGCAGGGCAGCCTGCGTGCGGGCACGCGGCTGCCGCCCTCGCGCGAGCATGCCGCAGCGCTGGGCGTGTCGCGCAACACGGTGCTGTGGGCAGTGCAGCGCCTGCAGGCCGAGGGCTATGTGGAGGCGCGTGTGGGCGATGGCACCTATGTCTCGCAGGCGGCCGGGGGCGCCACCCGCACGCAGCAACTGGTGGCACCACCCCGGGGCCTGTCGCGCCGGGGCCAGCTGATCGCCGACACGGCGGCGCGCTGGAACCCGCCGGTGGCAATGGCGCGGGCGTTTCGCATGGGGGCGCCCGAGGTGGACACCTTTCCGTATGCCGTGTGGGACCGGCTGGCACGCCAGGCCGGACCCGGCCAGCGCGCGGCGCGCGCGCAGTACCTGGACCCGGCCGGCGACCCGCAGCTGCGCGAGGCGGTGGCGCAGTGGCTGTGGGCCTCGCGCGGCATCCGCTGCGATGCGGGCCAGGTGGTGGTGTGCTCGGGTTCGCAGCAGGCCATCGACCTGATCGCGCGGCTGCTGCTGGACGTGGATGACGAGGTGCTGGTGGAGGACCCGGGCTACCCCGGTATCCGCGCTGCGCTGCTGGGCCATGGCGTGCGGGCCCGGCCCATGGCCATGGACGGTGAGGGCGCCTGCATCGCCGAGGCCACCGAGCGCTGGCCCGGCGCCCACATGGCGGTGGTGACGCCCACGCACCAGTACCCCACAGGCGTGCGCATGGGCCTGGCGCGGCGCCAGGCGCTGCTGCAGTGGGCGCGCACGCACGATGCCTGGGTGGTGGAGGACGATTATGACGGCGAGTTCCAGTACGGCGCGCAGCGCGTGCCGGCGCTGTGCAGCCTGCCGGGGTCGGAGCGGGTGCTGTACGTGGGCACCTTCTCCAAGACGCTGCACCCGGGGCTGCGCCTGGGCTTCATCGTGGCGCCGCCGGCGCTGGTGCAGCCCTTTGCCATGGCGCGCGCCATCACCGACCGGCACGCGCCCGGCGATGCGCAGGCGGTGCTGGCGCAGTTCATTGCCGAGGGCCACCTGCTGCGCCACCTGCGCCAGATGCGCGAGCTGTACCAGGCGCGCCAGCAGGCCCTGCGCGATGCGCTGGCCGATGCCAGCGATGGCGCGCTGCAACTGGCCGCCAGCGACCGGGGCATGCACCTGCTGCTGGAGCGCGCGCCGGGCAGCGATGACGAGACCCTGTGCCGCCAGGCCCAGGCGGCGGGGGTGATGCTGGCGCCGCTGTCGCGCTATGCGATGGAGTCCGAGCGGCGCGGCTGGCTGTTCGGCTACGCGGGCTTCGGCGTGGTCGAGGTCACGGCTGCGGCGCGGATTGTGGGCCAGCTCGCCCGGCGCCTGCCGCGCACCTGACCACCCGGCTCACTCCGCGCTTTTCCACCAGCCTTGCGACAGGGCGGGGTTGCGGATGTCCAGCCGCTCGCCCATCACCGGCGCCACCAGGGGCACCTGGCTCGCAGCGGCCAGCGTGGTGATGCGCTCGAAGGGCTCGTGCCAGGGGTGCAGGGCCAGGTCGAAGGTGCCGTTGTGGATGGGCATCATGTGGCGCCCCTTCACGTCGCGGTGGGCCTGCAGGCTTTCTTCGGGCTGCATGTGCACGTCGGGCCACTGGGCGTCGTAGGCGCCGGTCTCGACCATCGTCAGGTCGAACGGGCCATAGCGCTCGCCGATGGCCTTGAAGCCGTCGAAATAGCCCGTGTCGCCGCTGAAGAAGATGCGCGTGTCGCCGGCCATGATGACCCAGGAGGCCCACAGCGTGCGGTTGCCGTCCGACAGGCTGCGGCCCGAGAAGTGCTGGGCCGGGGTGGCGACGAACTTCACGCCGCCCACGCTGGTGCCCTGCCACCAGTCGAACTGCTGCACCTTGGCGGCGGGCACGCCCCAGGCGATGAGGCGGTCGCCCACGCCCAGGGGGGTGAGGAAATGCTCGACCTTGGGCGCCAGCTTCTGGATGGCGTCGAAATCGAGGTGGTCGTAGTGGTCGTGCGAGAGCACCACGCCGGTGATGGGCGGCAGCTCGTCGATGGTGAGCGGCGGCGCGTGAAAGCGCTTGGGCCCGAGGAACTGGAAGGGCGAGGCGCGCTCGGAGAACACCGGGTCCGTGAGCCAGAACTTGCCGTCGAGCTTGAGCAGCATGGTCGAATGGCCCAGGCGCCACAGGCTCTGGTCGGGCGCGGCCAGCACGTCGGCCTGGGTCAGCGGCTTGACCTCGATGGGCTTGGCGGGCACGGTGTTGGCGGGCTTGTCGGTGGCAAAGCGCCAGAAGATGGCCACGGTCTTGAAGAAGCCGGGCGCCTGGCGCGGGGCAACGTTGCGGAACTTGCCTTCCACGTACTGGGGCGATTGCTCATACGAGGCCGAGGGCAGGTTGGCACAGGAGAGGATGCTGTAGGCCATGGCAATGATTGCGGTGAGGATGAGGAGGATTCGGGGTACGCGGCGGAACATGGGGACTGCCTTTTCTCAAAAGTGCACTGCACAGTGTAGTGTTGTTTTCAAAAAAGTAAACTCCCGGGTGTAAAATTTCTCCTATGCACCCGATAGTCCCCCCTGCCGCCCCGACCCGCCTGACCGACCGCAAGCGCGAGGCCATCGTGCAGGCCGCCATTGCGGAGTTCCGCGAGAACGGTTTTGCCGGCACGAGCATGGACCGGGTGGCCGCAGCGGCCGATGTCTCCAAGCGCACGGTGTACAACCACTTCCCGAGCAAGGATGAGCTGTTCGAGGCCATCCTGGCCCAGATGTGGGAGCGCAGCCATGCACAGGCCGAGATCCGCTACGACGCGGGGCGCCCGCTGCGCGCGCAGCTGCTGGCCGTGCTGGAGCAGAAGATGCAGATGCTGGACGACGCGAGCTTCATCGACCTGTCGCGCGTGGCCATGGCCGAGCTGATGCACACGCCCGAGCGCGCCCGCGCGCTGGTGGACCGCCTGTCCGAAAAGGAAGAGGGCCTGCCGCAGTGGCTGCGCGCCGCCCAGCTGCACGGCCGCCTGCGCGCCGGGGTGGACGCGAACTACGCCGCGCACCAGTTGCACGGCATGGTCAAGTCCTTCGCCTTCTGGCCCCAGCTGGCCATGGGCCAGCCGCCGCTGGCCCCGGCGCTGCGCCAGCAGGTGCTGGAGGACGCGGTGGACATGTTCCTGGGGTTCTACGCCGTGGCGCCTCCAGTGGCCTGAGCGGGGCGGGGAAAAGCAGGTAGCCGGATAATCGGGCACTTCCACGATTCCCCACGAGGCGGCACTGCATCGCCCTGTCCGCCCCCACCATGTCTGCCCCACCGCTCCGCGTCCTGTCCGTCATCCCGCCGATGACGCAGCTGAACACGCCCTACCCGTCGACGGCCTACCTGACGGGCTTTCTGCGCTCGCGCGGCATCACGGCGGTGCAGGAGGATCTGGCGCTGGCGCTGGTGCTGCAACTGCTGTCGCCCGAGGGCCTGCGCGCCGTGGCGGAGAAAGTGGCTGCGCTGCCCGCCAAGAAGCACAGCCCCGCCGTGCAGGCCTTCGCGGCGCAGCGCGACCGCTACCTGGCGACCATCGCACCGACCATTGCCTTTTTGCAGGGGCGCGACACCACGCTGGCGCACCGCATCGTGGGGCGCAACTTCCTGCCCGAGGGGCCGCGCTTCGCCACGCTCGACGTGTACATTGACGACGAGGGCGGCGACCCGCTGGGCTGGGCCTTCGGCGCCCTGGGCCTGCACGACCGGGCCAAGCACCTGGCCACGCTGTACCTGAACGACCTGGCCGACGTGCTGCGCGACGCGGTGGACCCGCGCTTCGAGTTCGTGCGCTATGCCGAGTCGCTGGCCGGCAGCCAGCCCACGTTCGACCCGCTGGCCGCCGCGCTGGCACAACCCCTGAACCTGGTGGACGAGACCCTGCGCACGCTGGCGCTGGCCGCCGTGGAGCGCCATGCGCCCTCGGTGGTGCTGCTGTCGGTGCCCTTCCCCGGGGCGGTGTACGCGGCCTTTCGCATCGCGCAGGCGATCAAGGCGGCGCACCCGCACATCGTTACCGTGCTGGGCGGCGGCTTCGTGAACACCGAGCTGCGCGACCTGACCGAGCCGCGCGTGTTCGATTATTTCGACTACGTGTCGCTGGACGCGGGCGAGCGCCCGCTGCTGGCGCTGCTGGAGCACATACAGGGCCAGCGCGGGCGCCAGCGCCTGGTTCGCACCTTCGTGCGCGATGCCGAGAGCGGCGCGGTGCGCTACATCAACATGCAGGAGGCGGACATCGCCTTTGCCGAGGTGGGTACGCCCACCTGGGACGGGCTGCCGCTGGACAAGTATCTGTCTCTGCTGGACATGCTCAACCCCATGCACCGGCTGTGGAGCGACGGGCGCTGGAACAAGCTTACCGTGGCGCACGGCTGCTACTGGAAGAAGTGCAGCTTCTGCGACGTGAGCCTGGACTACATCAGCCGCTACGAGGGCGCCTCGGCCAGCGTGCTGGCCGACCGCATCGAAGCCATCGTGCGCGAGACGAGGCAGACGGGCTTTCACTTCGTGGACGAGGCCGCGCCGCCCAAGGCGCTCAAGACCCTGGCCACCGAGCTGATCGAGCGCAATGCGGGCATCTCGTGGTGGGGCAACATCCGCTTCGAGAAAACCTTCACGCCCGAACTGGCCGAGTTGCTGGCCGACAGCGGCTGCATCGCCGTCTCGGGCGGGCTCGAAGTGGCGTCGGACCGGTTGCTGGACCTGATGAAGAAGGGCGTCTCGGTGGACCAGGTGGCGCGCGTGACGCGGGCCTTCACCGACGCGGGCATTCTGGTGCATGCCTACCTGATGTACGGCTTTCCGACGCAGACCGTGCAGGACACGGTGGATGCTCTCGAGTACGTGCGCCAGCTGTTCGCCAACGGCTGCATCCAGAGCGGCTTCTTCCACCGCTTTGCCTGCACCGTGCACTCGCCCGTGGGCAAGGCGCCCGAGGAGTACGGCGTGACGCTGGAGCCCCTGCCGCCGGTGAGCTTTGCGAAGAACGACATCGGCTTTCACGACCCCACGGGCGTGGACCACGACGCGCTGGGCGGCGCGCTCAAGAAGGCGATCTACAACTACATGCACGGCATCGGCCTCGAAGAGGACGTGCGCAGCTGGTTCCCCTTCAAGGTGCCCAAGACCACCGTGCAGCGCAACCGCATCGAAAAGGCACTGCAGCAGCGGGGCTGACCGGCATGCCCCAGCCACCCTTCACGGCCGCCATCTTCGACATGGACGGCCTGCTCATCGATTCCGAGCGCGCCACCCTGCGCGCCTGGACCGGGGCGGCCCTGGCGCTGGGCGTGGTGCTGCGCGAGAGCGACTATCTGCAGGTGGTGGGCAAGGCCGCGCAGGATTCGCACGCCATCCTGCAGGCGCACCTGGGCGGGGTGGCGCCGTTCGAGCAGGCCATGGTGGCGGTACGGGCCGCGCTGGAGGAAGGGGAGGGCAAGGAGCTGCTGTTCCCGCTCAAGCCCGGTGCGGCAGCGCTGCTCGCGCACTTGCAGGCCGCGGGCATTCCGTGTGCGGTGGCCTCATCGTCGCGCACCGACGAGATCGCGCAGCGCCTGGCGCGCGTGGGCGTGCTGCCGCACTTCGCGGCCGTGGCCGGCGGCAACGAGGTGCTGCGCGGCAAACCCGACCCGGCGCTGTACCTGCTGGCCGCCCAGCGCCTGGGCGTGGCGCCGGCACAGTGCCTGGCCTTCGAGGACAGCCACAACGGTGCCTGCGCCGCGCTGGCCGCAGGCATGGGTCTGGTGGTGGTGCCCGATTTGCTACAGCCTGCGCCCGAGGTGGAGCAAGCCTGCCTGGCGGTGCTGGGCTCGCTGGAAGACGCCCTCCCGCAGGTACCCCTTTGGTTTGGGGCTCCCTGACCCGGTCAGATGGCGGTCTGCGCCTCGGCTTCGAGCACCTTGCGGCGGGCCATGGCCAGGTTGGCGCGGCTGCGGTCGAGCACGTAGTAGATGAACAGGCCGTCGTGCTTTTCCACGGGGCGGATGATGTGGTACTGCTGGGTCAGCGTGATCAGGATGTCCTCAATGGCGCCCTGCATGCCCAGCGACTTCATGGTCTTCATCTTGGCGCGCACGACCTCGGTGTTGCCCGCGGCGGCCAGCTCCAGGTCCAGGCCGCTGCCCACGGATTCGAGCAACATGCCGCTGTTGTAGTCCACCAGCGCGGCGCACAGGGCACCCTCGGTCTGCATCAGCTGGTTCAGGAGTTCTTTGGGGGTGAATGCCATGGTGGGGTCTCCGGTGGTGGTGGAACAAGGGAACGGGAACGGCAAAAAGAGGGATCAGCCCGGCTGCGGCGCCGCGGCGCAGGCGGCAAGCACTTGGTCGGCGGTATTGCGGCAGCTCCACAGCAGCTTGCCCAGCAGCGAGGATTCGTTGGTGACCACGGTGAGCACCAGGTCGCCCGAGGGCACGGGCACATTCATCGAGACGATGTGGCCGCTGCCCGATTCGAGGATCAGCCGCTCGGGCGCGCTGTGCCCGGCTTCGCGCGTCATGGCGCCGGCCAGCGCGCTGAGCGAGCCGGACATGGCCGAGAGCTTGTCGGCGTCCTGGCTGTCCGAGAGCGTGGAGGCCACCGTGAAGCCGTCGGCGCTGGCCAGCGTGGCGCTCAGGATGCCGGGGGTGCTGCGCTGCAGCTCACCCAGCAGCCCGGCCAGCTGCGCGATGGTGACCAGGCGCAAGGACGTGGCGACAGGCACCAGGCCCGGGGTGCCGCTGATGTTGCTACTCATGTTCGATCTCCGCCATGCTCACCAGGACCGACAGCAGGAGGCGCACGTCGGCATCGCGCCGCACGTCCACCTCCAGCACCGGGGGGTTGTATCCGAGGGCACCCAGCAGCTCGCAGTAGTCGGCGATGCCGGGCGAGGGGTGCGTGTCGAGCCGGCCCACGCCGACCACGGTGCGCCGCGCCGGCACATGGGGCGCAAAGGCCTTGAGGTAGCGCGCGACCTCGCCCACGGGGTCGGGCTGCGAGTTGTCGGCCAGCACGATCAGGCCGAAGGCGCCGGCGCCCAGGATGTCCCACATGAAGCGAAAGCGCTCCTGCCCGGGCGTGCCGAAAAGCTTGAGCACCCACTGGTCGCCCAGGCGGCATTCGCCGTAGTCGAGCCCCACGGTCGTCATGGTCTTGCCGGGCATGGAGAGCTCGGCGCCGCCGCTGATGGGCACGTCGGTGGAGAGCACCTCGCCATCGCTGATGGCGCGGATCGCGGTGGTCTTGCCGGCGCCCATGGGCCCCGTGAAGACGATCTTGAGATCGCGCGAAGTGCCCGCAGACACGGCGGGAGCGGGGGAGGGCATCACCATAGCTTGAGCCGTTCACGCAGGTTGCCGAGCCAGCCCGGCGGGATGGCTGCGGCCGGTGGTTGGGGGGGCTTCTTCACCGAAGCGGCCGGGGCGGCGTTGCCTTCGTCCACCGCCAGGCCCAGCGCCAGGCAGGCTTCGAGGAACCAGCGCACGGTGGCCTCGGGCACGCCGCTGCTCGTGCAGACCTGTTCGTAGCTCAGTGCCCGGCTGGTCAACAGCGCCGCCAGGCGGGGATGGCCTGCGGCCGTGAGTCCGATCGCATCGGGCCAGCGCAAGAGCCGGTAGTGGCCGGTGCGCAGCGGGGCGCTGGCACCCGACTGTGCCAGCCGCATCGCCAGGTTCCACAGCAGGTTGCGCAGGCTGTGGGCAGGCACCGAGCGGATGAGTTCCTCCTCGACCGGGCTGACGCGGTGCGGCTCGCCCAGGGTGTATGCGCCCGAGAGCAGCACCTCCATGGGCATGGAGGTATGCACCAGCTGCTGCACGAAGTCGAACACGATCTGCTGGCCCGCACTGATGGGCACCACGGCGCGACGGCGCTCGGCCGTGCGGGTGCGCTCGCCCAGCAACTCGAACAGGGCGCGCTGGCCCTTGACGGGGTCGAACTGCGAGACGCCGTGCACCCGCTGGGTGGCCGATTGCAGCACGGCGATGACGTTGGTCATGCGCAGTGGCGTGGCCACCGTGAGGTCGGCCGTCTGCCCCAGCGCCACCGCGGTGTCGTCGGGGTCGAGCACGCGCACCGTGATGCACGGGGCATGGAAGCGGTAGGGCCAGTCGCCGGGAACGAAGACCACATTGCACTCGGTCAGTTGCTCGCTGAAGCGCGCACGGATGTTCACCCCGCCTTCGAGCAGGCGCACCAGTGCGCGCAAGACCAGTTGGTCTTTCTGCGCGATATCCTGGGTACCGATGACCAACCCGTCGCCCATACCGTCAAACCCCCTGTGCAGCAGGATGGCGCCTGTGAAGGCGGCCATGGATGGCCCGGCCCGCGCTCGAAGCAGGAAGATCAGGAGCAGAAACGGCGAGTGCGGGACCTGGGCGGTGTTGCATCGCTGGGGCGGCCTCTCGGTTGTGTGGTTGGCAACAACTGAGACGGCAACTCCCCTGAGCAACCTGGTTTCAACATGGCAGTCCCGCCGCCGTGGGCCCGGGAATGGTTTTTCCGGGGGCCGGTAGGCCGGTGACTTTGCGGACCCGGCTTTCGCGCGGGGGTGCCGTTTCAGTGTTTTTCAGTATAGGGGAATGGGTTGCGCTGGCAACCATTGATTGCCACGCCGCAACGCACCGCCAGCGGCGGGCGATTCACCGGTGTTGCGCCGATGCACCGGCCTGGCGGCGCAGCAGCCGCCGCGCTGCGCTATTTCTGCTTCTGGTAGGCCTTGTCGGCCGGGGGGCCGCGGTCCGTGTCCTGCAGGCCACGCTGCACATCGCGGTAGGCCTGCTGCACCTGAGCGTCGGGCTTGCCGTGGGTCATGTCCACCGACTGGTCACGCTCGTGGGGCAGCTTGGGATTTTCTTCCTGCGCGGCGTTCTGCGCATCGGCATCGCCGCTGGTCGGGGTGCTGGCGATCTGGCGCTTGGTGGTGTCCACCGAGGGTTCGTTTTTCTGGGTCGTTGCGGTGGTGTTCATGGGGTTCTCCTGGGCGCCGAGGCGCGGTGGGTAGCGCGGTCCATGGTAGGCAGGCACCCGGGGCCTTGGTGTAGGCCCGCATCCCAAACGCGCTACAGACCCCACAAGTACTGTATGCCCAACCATATGCCACACTCTCACCTTATGTCTTCAACAGAGTGGGCCCAGGCGGCCCTGCAGTCGTTCGATGCGGTGGTACAGGCCACCCCGGGGTTCCGCAGCCGGGGTGGGCAGCGGCGCA
>NZ_JAXHOB010000025.1:0-16670 GCF_034519795.1 Acidovorax sp. | reverse complement strand
ACAGCCTGCGCGGCTGGCTGCCCGCCCAATTGCGGGCCTGAGCACCAGGCCTGGGCTGCGCGCGCCTGCCTGTGCGTATACACCAGGCTGCGCGGGTATCGCTATGCATGCTTATTTCTCCGATGGGCGTGCAAGGGTTTACCCCAGTACTGTCACACAGCCTTTTTCTAATGGTCCCAGCGCCCCACCACGGGATGCCGACCGGAGACAGGTCGCGCCTTGCGACACGCCCTTGCTCCCGGTGATCTGCCCATTTCGAAGAAGTGATGAACTCCATGAAACTCAAGCTCCTTGCCCTCGCGGCCCTGACCTTTGCCGCTGGCGCCCATGCCCAGTCCAGCGTCACCCTCTTTGGCGTGGTCGACGCCTCGGTGGTGCGCATGTCCAGCAACACCAACAGCGTCACCGGCCTGTCCAGCGGCGGCCAGTCCAGCAGCCGCCTGGGCTTTCGCGGCGTGGAAGACCTGGGCGGCGGCCTCAAGGCCGGGTTCTGGCTCGAAGGCGGCCTGAACACCGACAACGGCACCGCAGCGGGCTTTCGCTTCGACCGCCGCTCCACGGTGAGCATTGCCGGCGGCTTCGGTGAAGTGCGCCTGGGCCGCGACAAGTCGCCCGCCTACCTGAACATCGAAACCTTCGATCCCTTCGGCGATTCCGGCGTGGGCGGCATCAACGGTGCCAACCTGGTCGGCAGCGCCACTTCGGCCGCCGGCACGCCCGAAGGCAGCGCTCCCAAGCGCACCAGCAACGGCCTGAACTACCTGTTGCCCGAACTGGGCGGCTTCTACGGCCAGCTGCAGTACGCGCTGGGCGAGCAACTGTCCAGCCAGGTCAATGACCGCATGGGCAACTCGCTGGCCGTGCGCGCCGGCTACGCCAACGGCCCCCTGAACGTGGCCGTGGCCTTCGGCGAGACGCGCGGCGGTGCCGCCACCGCCAACGCTGTGGACTACAAGTCCAGCAACGTGGGCGTGTCCTACAGCTTCGGCGTGGTCAAGCCCATGGCCTTGTTCGCCACCGAGCGTGGCAACGGCCGCCGCGTGGACATGCTCGGCCTGGGCGCCACCGTGCCCCTGGGCGTGGGTGAGCTGCGCGTGTCGTACACCAACTTCAAGCGCAAGGACGTGAACAATGCCGACTCGCAGAAGTTCGCCCTCGGCTATGGCCACAACCTGTCCAAGCGCACCCAGCTGTACGCCACCGTCGCACGCATCAGCAACGATGGCGCTGCCACGCGCGGCCTGGCCGTGTCGTCGTCGTCGCTGGGCAGCCCGACGATCGGTGCCGGCAACGACGTGACCGGCTACGAGTTCGGCGTGCGCCACACGTTCTGATGGCGGACGGGCCGGGGCATCTGTTGCAGCGGGTGCCCTGGCCTTGAGGCCGTGCTGTGCGCCTTCCACCTGGTGGGGATGCGAGGGGGGCGCAGCACGGACTTTCCTGCGTTACAGCAATGACAAAGCCGCCCAGGGCAGTGCCCGGGGCGGCTTTGTCATTGGGGACTGCCTGCCTGGCAGATTCTTACAGCTTTTCCTTGGCGTACGAGCCGCGGTCCATGTCCACGATCTCCACGCTCAACTGCACCTGCACGCCCTGCGGCTTGGGGGTGAGTTCGCGCAGCACGCCGGCGATCAGGTCCGACAGCTCCTTCTTGGCCTCGGGCGTGCGGCCCGAGAGCACGCGCAGCTGCGCGTGCACGAAGGCGCGTTGGGCCGGGGCGGTGCCGATTTCGAAACTGTCGGCCACCACGAAGCGGGTCTTGAGGTCCAGCTCGTCCAGCACCTGGGGGTGGGCGCACAGCGCGGCATTGAGCGCGGTCAGCGCTTCGGCCTCGGGGTAGTGCGGCAGGTTGCCGGAGTACTCGACGATGAGATGGGGCATGGCGGTTCCACGAAAGATCGGTGCACCCGGCAGAGGGCCGGTGCGGTGGGCGAAGACGCCGCGGGTGTGCGCGGCGCAGGGCCCACCAGTTTATCGGCTTATCGGGTTGGTGCCGGCATTGGCCTGCGCGGCCTGCGCCGGGGCGTCGATGGACTGCACGAAGCCGTGCAGCGCCCGCAGCATGGCCATCGGGGCCTCGATCTGCGGCCAGTGGCCGATGCCGTCGAGCGCCACCACGTCCGCCTGCGGCACCACCTCGCGGTAGCGCTGTGCCATGTGGGCGCCCGAGTTGGGGTCGGCGCTGCCGTTGACGAGGCGCACCGGCACCGCCCCGGCCACCAGCGGCGCCACCAGGCGATCGCGCAGGGCCATGCGCTCGATGTAGAAGCGCCCCACCTGGTGCGAGATGCGTCGCCCGTTGCCGTGGTTGAGCAGGGCCCAGAAATCATCGAGCAGCCCGGCCGTGGGCTGCGTGCGCGCGCCGAACAGGCCCGCCACCGTGCGCTCGAACGCGCGCCGCGGAATGTGCGGGCCGATCCACCGCCCCAGGGGGGAAGACAGCAGGTGCTGTATGGGGCGCGGCGCATAGGCTTCGGGGCACACGCCGCCATTGAGCAACAGCAGCGATTCGATGCGGCACCCCGCCTCTGGCCGCTCCACCCGGCGCGCCAGCATCTCCTGCGCAATGCTCACGCCCAGGTCGTGGGCGACGATATGGCAGCGGTGCACGCCCCGCTGCGCGAGCAGGGCATCGAGCAGATCGGCATGGTCTTGTATGCGGTAGGCGTGCGCCTCCGGCTTGTCCGAAAAGCCCATGCCCAGCAGGTCGGGCGCGATCACGCGGTAGTGTGCTGCCAGGGCGTTCCACACGCCGTGCCAGTCGTAGGAGCTCGTGGGGTAGCCATGCACCAGCAGCAAGGTGCTGCCCTGGCCGGCCTCGGCAACGAAGAGGCGCTGGCCGCGCACGGTGGCGAACTGGCCATGGTCGTGCCAGCGCTGCAGGGCGGGGGTCAGCTGGTCCATGCTGCACGCACCAGGAGCAGGGTGGCCGCCAGCTGGCACAGCAGCGTGAGCGCATGCGCCGCCTGGCGCCAGGGCAGGCGGCGGCCGAAAGCGGCTGTGCAGTAGACGATGCGGGCCAGGACAAAGGTGCAGCAGACGGCTGCCAGTGCTGTGGCCACCGTGCCGCCTGACTGTGCCAGCGCCAGCACGAGCAGGCCGAACAGCAGCGACTGCTCCAGCGTGTTGCCGTGCGTGCGCACCGCCACGGCCAGGTCCTTGTGCCCGCCGTCGCCCCAGGTCTGGCGGTGGCGCATGCGCAGGCGCGAGACCTGCAGGGACAGGGCGGTGAGCAGCAGGGCCAGTGCCGCCAGGGTGGCCGATGCGATGGTGAGGGATGCGGGCATGTCGAAAGCTGTGGGGTCCGTCAGGAAGTGGATCGCCCGAGCTTATGAATCCGCGCTGTCGCTGCCAATAGCACCAAAGGGCAGGTGCGGTGGCGGCCCCGGCCACACTGGCGGGTTCACGCGGCCGGGGTGCTTTGCAGAAAGGCGCGCAGCTTCATGGGCGCAATCGGCTTGGGCAGCAGCGGCAGGCCGGCGGCGGCGGCGCGTGCCTGCAGCTCGGGCGTCGCCTCGGCGGTGACCAGCAGGGCCGGCAGGGAATGGCCGAAGGCGCTGCGCAGGGCCGCGACCGCCTCGGGGCCCTGTACGCCGTGCGGCAGGTGCCAGTCCACCACCAGGGCATCGGGCCGTGCATGCGGTGGCTGCATCGCCTCCTGCAGGCTGGCCGCCGCAATGACTTCGCAGCCCCAGTCCTGCAGGACCTCGGTCAGCGCGAGCCGCGAGCCGGCATCGTCTTCCAGCACCATCACCCGCTGCGCCGGTGGCCCTGGCTGCGCAGTCGCCTTTTCATCCCCCATGGTGGTGACGGCGGTGCCCGCCGCAACGGGCCCCGGGGCGGTCAGCGGCAGGCACAGGGCGAAGCGGCTGCCCTGGCCCGGCTGCGATTGCACGCTGAGTTCCAGCCCCAGCAAGTCGCACAGGCGTCGGGCGGTTGCCAGCCCCAGGCCCAGCCCCTGGCTGCGGTCGCGCTCCGGATTGCCGATCTGGTAGTGCTCGTCAAAGATGCGCGGCAGCTCGGCGGCATCGATGCCCACGCCTGAGTCCTCGACGCAGACCTCCACCGTGGCGCCTTGCTCGCGGGCGCCCAGCCGCACAAAGCCTGCCGGGGTGTAGCGGATGGCGTTGGCGACCAGGTTGGAGAGCACGCGCGCCAGCAGCGCGCGGTCGCCCTCCACATGGGCCGTGGTGGGCTCCACCGTGAGCGCCAGGCCCTTGGCCTGGGCCTGCACACCGAAGGTGCCCGCCATTTCGCCGAACAGCGCCTGCAGCGCAAAGCGCGTCGGGCGGGGCGTGATGGAGCGGGCGTCCAGCCGCGACAGCTCCAGCAGCCCCTCCACCAGCGAGCCCATGCTCTCGGCGCATTCCATGAGGGTTGCCGCGAGGTAGTCCACCCGCTCACGCGATGCGGGCTGCTGCAGCGTGTATGCCAGCAGCTGCATGGCATTGAGCGGTTGGCGCAGGTCATGGCCCACGGCGGCGAGGAACTGCGCCTTGGAGGCGTGGGCCGCCTCGGCCTCCTGGCGTGCCAGCCGGGTGGCCTGGTTCTCGCGCTGCAGCGCGGCAATCAGCGCCTGTCGCTCGCGCTGCTGCTCTGCGGCCTGCGCGATGGTGCGCGCCTGGGCCCGGCCGGCGTGCCAGACGTACAGTGCCATCAGCACCGAGGCCAGCGCCAGCAGGGTGTGCAGCGGCTCCCCCACGAGCAGGTCGCGCGCGGCCAGCGGGCCGAACACACCCGCCGCATAGGCCGCCAGTGCGGGCAGATGGTGCGCCAGGTGGGCCACGCTGCCCAGCACCACGGCGGCCAGGCCGATGTGCAGGGCCATCTCGGCCACCAGGTTGGCCGGCGCCAGCAGTACCCAGCTGCCTGCGCCCCAGGCCAGGGCCTGCGCCAGGGCGCTCACCACCACCCAGCGCGCCCAGAAGGCGGCGCGCGTGCCGGGTGCGGCGGGGCTGCGCCGGTAGGCCATTCCCAGGGCGATGCGCAGGCCACGCACGGCTGCAAACGCCGCCAGCCATAGGGCGATTGCGGTGGCCGGAACATCGCGCCAGAACAGCACGCTCAGGAAGAAGGCTTCCACCACCCCCACCAGTGCCGACAGGGGCGCTCCCCGGTGCAGGGTGTCCAGGGCCTGTGCGTCCGGCGGTGCGCTGGCTGGCGCAGCCATCTACAGCAGCCCTCTCTCGCGCGCCGCCGCCACCAGGTGCGTGCGGTTGCGCGCCTGCAGCGCACCGAGCAGCGCCGTGACGTGCAGCTTGACGGTGCGCTCGGCGATGCCCAGCACCTGGGCGATGCGCTTGTTGGGCTGGCCCTGGGCCACCAGCAGCAGCACCTCCATCTGCCGGGCCGTGGGGCCAGCCAACCCGCCCGCCACATCGCCTGCCACCGCCGCAGGCTGCGTGTCGAATGCCATGCCACCTGCTGCAATGGCGCCCAGGGCAGCGGCCATGGCCTGAACGGACTGCGACTTGCCGAGAAAGCCGCTGGCGCCTGCACCACGCGCCGCCGCCTGCAGCGCCGGGTCTTCGTCCCCCGAGATCAGCACCCGCGCCACCAGGGGGAACTGCCGTGCAAAGAGCACCAGGCCCTGCAGCCCCGTGTGGGCCCCCAGGCGCTGGTCGAGCAGCACGATGTCCAGCCCCGGCTGGCCTGCGGCAGCCCGCAGACCTTCCTCCAGCGTGCAGGCCGTGTCCACCCGCGCGCCCGGCCAGGCATGGGCCAGCGCATGGGCAAAGCCGACGCAGAACAGGGGGTGGTCGTCCACCAGCAGGAGTTGGGGCATGCTGCGGATTGTGTGGCAAGCCGAGGCCGGGCTGGCACCGGGGGCGTGTGGGCCGGAGCGCTGGCGTATGGTTGACATGGGGCAAGGGGCTCTCGCCTCCAGAGGCCGCCAACCGGGCATTGCTGTACAGAATCGCGGCAGTCTGGGATGGTCCCCAGGCTGGCTGCGCACGCCTTTTCGCATTGTTGACCCACTTCGTCCGACTGCCTGCCCCGCCACCCCTGAACGATGCCGGATGCGCGTGCGCGCATGTTTTTGCTTGGGGCAGCAGCGGTATTTACCACCCTCGTTTTCAATATAACCATGACACAACAGAAATTGATCCGACGCGTGACCTTTGCCTGCCTGGCGCTGTGTGCCACCCTGGCCAATGCCCAGGGCCCGCACGCGCATTGGGAGTACAAGGGCAAGCATGGCGCAGCCCATTGGGGCGCGCTCGAACAGGGCTTCGAGGCCTGCGCGCGCGGCACGGCCCAGAGCCCTGTCGACATCCGCAAGACAGTGAAGGAGGCGCTGCCGGCGCTGGACTTCCAGTACGCATCGGGTGCCCCCACCCTGGTCAACAACGGCCATACGGTGCAGGTCAACGTGCCGGCCGGCAGCAAGCTGGTGGTGGGTGGCCGGACGCTGGAGCTGCTGCAGTTCCATTTCCACACCCCCAGCGAGGAAGCCGTGGGCGGCAAGCGCGCCGCCATGGTGGCCCACTTCGTGCACAAGGCTGAGGACGGTGGCCTGGGCGTGGTGGCCGTGTTGATCCAGCCGGGCAACAAGAAGAACCAGGCCTGGGAACCCATCTTCGCGCACCTGCCGCGCGTGGGCGAGCAGGTCACGGTCGATGGCCTGGCGCTGCACCCCGCCGCCCTGCTGCCGGAAAAGCACGGTTACTACAGCTTCGAAGGCTCGCTGACCACTCCGCCGTGCTCGGAAGGCGTGCAGTGGATGGTGCTCAAGGAGCACGTCAAGCTCAGCGCGCAGCAGATCAAGGCCTTCCGCAAGGTCTACAGCGCCAATGCGCGCCCCCTGCAGCCGCTGCATGGCCGCGTGGTCAAGGAAAGCATCTGACCTGACAGGCAGTTCCGTGCAGCCTGTGGCTGCGCGGGCTCATGCAGGCGCCTGTGCTGCGTGCCGGTGCAGTGCACGCAGCAACTGATCGACATCGTCTGCGGTGTGCACCGCAGACAGCGCAATGCGCAACCTCGCCGTCCCCACTGGCACCGTCGGCGGGCGGATCGCGGGCACCCACAGGCCCTCTGCGCGCAGGCTTTCCATCACTGCCAGCGCGGCTTCATTGCTGCCGATCACCAGCGCCTGCACGGCGGTGTGCGATGGCAGCAGGTGCCAGCCCAGCGCCGCCGGCAGGGCGGCCAGCCCGCTGCGCAGCTGCGCGATGCGCACGCCGAGCTGCTGGCGCCGGTCATCGGCCGCCGCGATCAGCTCCAGGCTCTTGCCCAAGGCGCTGGCCAGCAGCGGCGGGGCGGCGGTGGCGAAGATGTAGGTGCGCGTCTTCTGCAGCAGCCATTCGATGAGCGCGGCGTCCCCTGCCACGAAGGCGCCGGCCACCCCGGCGGCCTTGCCCAGCGTGGCCATGTAGAGCACGCGGCGCGATGCCGTAGCACCCGTGAGGCCGGCCTGCGCCAGGCTGCCGCGCCCCTGTGGCCCGAGCACGCCGAAACCATGGGCATCGTCGAGCAGCAGCAGGGCATCGAAGCGCTCGCACAGTGCCAGCAGGGCCGGGATGTCGATGAGGTCGCCGTCCATGCTGAACACGGCGTCGCTGACCACCAGCCTGCGCCGCGCGGGGCTGGCGGCCAGGGCTGCTTCCAGCGCCGCAAGGTTGGCATGCGGGTAGCGGTGAATGGTGGCACGCGACAGGCGCGCGCCATCGATCAGGCAGGCGTGGTTGAGCGCGTCGGAGAACAGCGCATCGCCCTCACCCACCAGCGCCGGGATGATGCCGGTGTTGGTGGCATAGCCGGCATAGAAGTACAGGGCGCGCGGCAGTTGCACGAAGGCCGCCAGCTCCTGCTCCAGCGCCGCGTTGGCGGCGCTGTGCCCGCTGACCAGGGGCGAGCCACCCGAGCCCACGCCGAAGCGGTGGGTGGCCTCGCGCGCAGCCTCGGCCAGTGCCGGGTGAGCGGCCAGGCCCAGGTAGTCGTTGCTGCAAAAGGCCAGCATGGGCTGCCCGTCCACCAGCAGGCGGGCGCCGCCCGCGGGCTGCACTACGCGGCGGCGGCGCAGCAGGTGGGCGCGATCGATGTCGGCCAGGCGCGCCGGAATCTCGTCGAGCCAGGAGGCAAGTGGCATGCTCATCGCCAGTGCTCCGGCAGCGCGAAGGCCAGGCTGCGTGCCTTGAGCGCGGACTGGTGCGGCACCTCGGCCAACAGGGGGGTAGCCAGCCGTGCGCGCAGGTAGGCGATGTTCTCGTCCACGGCGCTCATCGCGGGGTCCACGCGGTTGGCCACCCAGCCGGCCAGCGTGAGGCCGCGCGCGCGGATCGCCTCGGCCGTCAGCAGCGCATGGTTCAGGCAGCCCAGGCGCAGCCCCACCACCAGCACCACGGGCAGGGCGAGGGCCTGCGCCAGGTCGGCACCGGTCGTGGTGTCCGACAGCGGCACGTGAAAGCCGCCAGCGCCCTCCACCACCACGGCATCGGCCAGCGCCGCCAGGGCCTGGTAGCTGCGCACGATGGCGGCGATGTCGATCTGCACGCCGGCGCGCGCCGCCGCGATGTGCGGCGAGAGCGGGTCGGGCAGCAGCACCGGGTTGTCCAGCGCGGCCGGCACCGCCACGGTCGACGCCGCGCGCAAAGCAATCGCGTCCTCGCTGGCCCAGTCGCCGCCCCAGGGCACGACGCCGGCCGCCACCGGCTTCATGCCGACCACGCGGCGGTGGTGCCGCGCCAGCGCATGCAGCAGGCCGGCGGACACCAGCGTCTTGCCCACGCCGGTGTCGGTGCCGGTCACAAAGCATCCAATCATCAACAGGTTTCCTCTTGCAGGGTGGCGTTCAGCGCGTCGAGCGCGCCGCTGGCCAGGCAGTCCACCGCCTCGCCGTCGAGCACATAGGGTGGCATGGCATACAGCGTGTTGCCGATGGGGCGCAGCACCAGCCCGCGCGCCATGGCGTGCTGGTGGTAGCGGCGCGAAAAGTCGGGCAGGGTGGTGGCGATGTCCCAGGCCCAGACCATGCCCAGGCGCCGTGCATGGCGCACGCGCGGGTGCTGGGTGAGGGGTGTGCAAGCCGCGTCGATGCGCTGTGCCAGCACCCCATTGGCCGTGAGCGCATCCAACTGATCGAACAGCTCCAGCGTGGCCAGGGCTGCGCGGCAGGCCAGCGGGTTGCCGGTGTACGAGTGCGAATGCAAAAAGCCGCGCGCCACCTCGTCCGCATAGAAGGCCTGGTACACCGTGTCCGTGGTCAGCACCGCCGACAGCGGCAGGGTGCCACCCGTGAGGCCCTTGGACAGGCAGATGAAGTCGGGCCGTATGCCCGCCTGCTGGTGCGCGAACATCGTTCCCGTGCGGCCAAAGCCCGTGGCGATCTCGTCCACCACCAGGTGCACCTCGTAGCAGTCGCACAGCGCGCGCGCCAGGCGCAGGTATTCGGGGTCGTGCATGGCCATGCCGGCCGCGCACTGCACAAGGGGTTCCACGATCAGCGCCGCGGTGTCGGTATGGTGCTCGGCCAGCCAGGCTTCGAGCGCGGCGGCGCTGCGCCGGGCCACGTCCTGGGGGGTCTCGCCGGGCGCGGCCTGGCGCGCATCGGGGCTGGGCACGGTGGCGGCCAGACGCACCAGCGGGGCATAGGCTTCGCGGAACAGCGCGATGTCGGTCACGGCCAGGGCCCCCACGGTCTCGCCGTGGTAGCCCCCGGCCAGGCCCACGAAGCGGCTCTTGCCCGGGCGGCCCGTGTTGCGCCAGTAGTGGGCGCTCATCTTGAGCGCGATCTCGGTGGCGGCCGCGCCATCGCTGCCGTAGAACGCGTGGCCCAGGCCCGTGAGGGCGGAGAGGCGCTCCGACAGCTCGACCACCGGGGCGTGGGTGAAGCCGGCCAGCATCACATGGTCGAGGCGCTCCATCTGGTCGGCCAGGGCTGCCTTGATGTGCGGGTGGCTGTGGCCGAACAGGTTGACCCACCAGGAGCTGATGCCATCGAGGTAGCGCCGGCCATCGGTGCCGCAGAGCCAGGGGCCTTGCGCGCGCGCGATGGCCACGGGCGGCTGGGCCTCGTGCCGCTTCATCTGCGTGCAGGGATGCCAGACATGGGCCAGGCTGCGGGCGACCAGGTTGTCGCCGGTTGCCGGTGTCATCGGTGCCGTGGCCATGCTCACACGGCCTGCGTGGGCACCGCATGGCGCAGCGCGGTCTGGCGGTTGCGCTCGTCCACGAACACCAATTGCGGCACGTGGCCAGCCACCTGCTCCTCGTGCACCTGGGCAAAGGCGGCAATGATGATGAGGTCGCCCTCGGATGCGCGGCGCGCGGCCGAGCCGTTGACCGAAATCATGCCGCTGCCGCGCTGGCCCTTGATGGCATAGGTGACGAAGCGCTCGCCATTGTTGATGTTCCAGATGTGGATCTGCTCGTTCTCGGCGATGTTGGCGGCATCGAGCAGGTCTTCGTCGATGGCGCACGAGCCTTCGTAGTGCAGCTCGCACTGGGTCACGGCGACGCGGTGGATCTTGGATTTGAGCAGGGTGCGGAACATCGGGCTTCCTCGGGTTGAAGTCAGGGAGGTGTGGCGGGGCCTGCCAGGCAGGCAGGGGGCTCAGTGCGCAGCGAAGTCGAGCGCGCAGCTGTCGCCCAGCGCCTCGCGCCACACGCGCACGCGGCTCACGCGCGGGCGCAGCTCGGCCGGCAGGGCCTGCGCGATGAACAGGCACAGGTTTTCGAGCGTGGGAATGCCCAGCCCGGGCACTTCGTCGAGCATGTGGTGGTCAAGCTGCTCGCGCACCACCTCCAGAGCGCGGCGCAGCTGGCCCAGGTCCAGCACCATGCCGGTGGCGGGGTCGCGCGGGCCGCTCAGGCAGACCTCGGCATGGTATGTGTGGCCGTGGATACGGCGGCTGCCTTCGGCCTCGATCTCACGGCGCAGGGTGTGGGCCGCGTCGAAGAAGAAGCGCTGGGAAATCGTGAACTGCATGGCAAACAAAGCGGGGGACTAGCGGATGCCGCTGATCTTGTGGGTCTGCAGGCTCAGCCGCCAGGCGGGCTGCTCCATGCAGGTGGCGATGCACAGGGCGATGTGGGCGGCCTGGTCGGGCCCGTCCATGGGCTGCAGGAAGCGCTGGGTGAACTGCCCGGTGGCGGCGATGGCCGCCAGGTCCATGCCGGCCTGGGGCCAGACGAGCTTGAGCTCCTGGCCCTGCTGCTGCACCCAGGTCGCGCCGGCCTTGGGGCTCACGCACAGCCAGTCGATGCCCGGCGGTGCGGCCACCGTGCCATTGGTCTCCACGGCAATGCGGAACTGCCGTGCGTGCAGGGCCTCGATCAGGGCCGCATCGACCTGCAGCAGGGGCTCGCCACCCGTGAGCACCACCAGGCGGTGATCGGCATCGTGGGCCGGCCACTGGGCCGCAATGCGCTCGGCCAGGGCATCGGCCGTGGCGAACTTGCCACCCAGGGTGCCGTCGGTGCCCACGAAGTCGGTATCGCAGAAGCGGCAGATGGCGCTGGCGCGGTCGGCCTCGCGGCCACTCCAGAGGTTGCAGCCCGCAAAGCGGCAGAACACGGCGGGCATGCCTGCCTGCCCGCCTTCGCCTTGCAGGGTGTAGAAAATTTCCTTGACGCTGTAGGTCATACCTTGTCAGGCCACTGGGGGCACGAGGATGGTGGGCGCGGCGGGGGCGGCCAGCTCGGGGTAGTCGCGGCTGAAATGCAGGCCCCGGCTCTCGCGGCGCATTTGCGCGCTGCGCACGATGAGCTCGGCCACCTGCACCAGGTTGCGCAGCTCCAGCAGGTCGCGCGTGACGTGGAAGTGCGAGTAGAACTCGTGGATCTCGCCCTGCAGCAGCGCGATGCGATGGGCCGCGCGGTCCAGGCGCTTGTTGGTGCGCACGATGCCCACGTAGTCCCACATGAAGCGGCGCAGCTCGTCCCAGTTGTGCGAGATGACCACGCATTCGTCGGCATCGGTCACGCGGCTGTCGTCCCACCGGGGCAGCTCGGGCAGAGTAGCCGCAGGCGCTGCGGCGATGGCCTGGGCGGCCGCGCGCGCGAACACCATGCACTCCACCAGCGAGTTGCTGGCCAGCCGGTTGGCGCCGTGCAGGCCCGTGCACGCCGTCTCGCCGATGGCGAAGAGGCCCGGCAGGTCGGTGCGGCCTGCCAGGTCGGTGAGCACGCCGCCGCAGGTGTAGTGCGCGGCCGGCACCACGGGGATGGGCTCCTTGGTGATGTCGATCCCCAGCTCAGCACAGCGCGCCAGGATGTTGGGGAAATGCTCCTGCAAAAATTCCGGGCTCTGGTGCGAGATATCCAGGTGCACGCAATCGAGGCCGCGCTTTTTCATCTCGTAGTCGATGGCGCGGGCCACCACGTCGCGCGGCGCCAGTTCGGCGCGCTCGTCGTGCTGCGGCATGAAGCGCGTGCCGCCGGCCGATGCAGGCAGCTTGAGCAGGCCACCCTCGCCGCGCACGGCCTCGGTGATCAAAAACGACTTGGCGTGCGGGTGGTACAGGCAGGTCGGGTGGAACTGGATGAACTCCAGGTTCGCCACGCGGCAGCCCGCGCGCCAGGCGGCCGCGATGCCGTCGCCCGTGGCCGTGTCGGGGTTGGTGGTGTACAGGTAGACCTTGCCGGCCCCGCCCGTGGCCAGGATGGTCTGCGGCGCGCGGAAGGTGAGGACCTCGTCGGTGGCTTCGTCCAGCGCGTACAGGCCGAGGCACCGGTCGGAGCCCTTGGCACCCAGCTTGCGTGCCGTGATCAGGTCCACCAGCGTGTGCTGCTCGAACAGCGTGATGCCCGGCGTGGCGCGCACCACGTCGATCAGCGTGCGCTGCACGGCGGCACCGGTGGCGTCGGTGGCATGCACGATGCGCCGCGCACTGTGCCCGCCCTCGCGCGTGAGGTGCAGGGCGCCGTCTTCCAGCGAAAACGGCACACCCAACTGCTGCAGCCAGGCAATGGCATCGGGCGCGTTCTCCACCACGAAGCGGGTGGCGGCCAGGTCGCACAGGCCGGCCCCGGCCACCAGGGTGTCGTCCACATGCGCGCCAAAGCTGTCCCCGTCGGCCAGCACGGCGGCAATACCGCCCTGGGCCCAGGCACTGGCACCATCGTGCAGCTGGCGCTTGGTGACCACCGCCACGCGGTGCGTGGGCGCCAGGTGCAGCGCGGCCGAAAGCCCGGCGAGGCCGCTGCCTACGATGAGAACGTCGAAGTCGTGAGATGCCATGGCTTGCAGGAATGGGTGAGGTGAGACCATGGCCGCCCGCCATGGCCAGGAATCAGGCGGCGGTCGTCGTCAGGCGGGCGTGTAGGCCAGGCGCACGTAGATGGGGGCAAACGCCTCGGCCTGGGTGATCTCGATCAGCGTCTCCTTGGCCAGCTCCAGCAGCGCGATGAAGGTCACCACCAGCACGGTGCTGCCGCGCTCGGGCTCGAAAAGCTCTTCGAACTCCACGAAGCGGCGGCCCTGCAGCGTCTTGAGCACCATGCTCATGTACTCGCGCACCGAGAGTTCCTCGCGCGTGATCTTGTGGTGCTGCACCAGCTTGGCGCGTTTCATGATGTCGCGCCAGGCCTCCTGCAGCTCCACCACGTGCACGTCGGGAAAGCGCGGCTGCAGGCTTTGCTCGATATAGACCTGGGCCTTGAGGAAGTCGCGCCCGTACTGCGGCAGCTGCGACAGGCGCATGCCGGCCATCTTCATCTGCTCGTATTCGAGCAGGCGGCGCACCAGCTCGGCCCGGGGGTCGACGGGCTCCTCGCCCTCGGCCTGCTTCTTGGGCGGCAGCAGCATGCGCGACTTGATCTCGATCAGCATCGCCGCCATCAGCAGGTACTCGGCGGCCAGCTCCAGGTTGCGGCTGCGGATCTCGTCCACATACGCCAGGTACTGCTTGGTCACCCCCACCATGGGGATGTCCAGGATGTTGAAGTTCTGCTTTCTGATCAGGTACAGCAGCAAATCCAGCGGCCCTTCGAAGGCTTCGAGGAAGACTTCGAGTGCATCCGGCGGGATGTACAGGTCATTGGGCAGGGCGAACAGCGGCTCGCCATACAGGCGCGCCAGGGCAACCTGGTCCACCACGTCGGGCATGCCCTGGTCCTGGACCGCGGCATCGGCTTCGCTCGCGCTGCTGCTCATCAATTGCTATGAAATAGAGAGCTTCAAACGCTGTTTGGAAAAGCGATGGAAGCCGTTTTCATGCGAGCAACTCGCTCAGTCCGCGTTGGTCTGGTAGACGTAGGGCTTTTGCTCGACCTGGCCTTCGCGGTACTCGCCCCAGATCTTGCGGTCCACCTGCTTGTCCCACAGCAGGGCGCGGCCTGCCACCTGCTGGGCGTCCAGCTCGGGCCGGCTCGCCTTGAGCTGGTTGATGAACTGCGTGGTGTCGGATTGGTAATCGGGGCGGCGGAAAATGGACATGGACTGGTAACCTCTTTTCCTTGATTTTACCGGGATGACCCCATGCCCCCATTTTTTCGTGCCGCGGCAGCCGCGATCACCACCCTGGCACTGCTCGCTGCCGCCGGTTGCGACCCCCAGCGCATCAGCGAACTGCAGCCCGGCGTGTCCACCGAGGCGGACGTGCGCGACCGCTTCGGCGTGCCCGAGAACACCTGGAACGAGGCCGACGGCAGCCGCACCTTCGAGTACAACCGCCAGCCGGCCGGCCAGGTCAACTACATGATCGCCATCGGGGCCGACGGCAAGCTGATCGCCGTGCACCAGGTGCTCACGCCCGAGAACTTCGCCCGGGTGCAGCCCGGCATGGGCATGGACGCCGTGCGCCGCCTGCTGGGCAAGGCCGCCAAGGTGTCGCCGTACCCGCTCAAGGACGAGATCCACGTGCAGTGGCGCTTTGCCAACGCGCGCAACGAGCCGCAGGTGTTCACCGTGGTCCAGGGGCCGGGCGCGAAGGTGCTGCGCACCGAGACCGGGCCCGACCTGGATGCCCCGGAGTTCAAGGGCGGCAAATAACGGCGCTTACACGTTCACGCCCGTGCCGCCCTGTGCGGCCAGGCGGTCGGCAAAGCCCGAGCGCTCCATCAGCGAGCGCGGCTGCTCGTGCAGGTGCACGATCTGCAGGTGGCCGCCGCGTTGCGCCACCGCCTTGAGCACCTGGCCGAGCGCATCGAGGCCGGTGGTGTCGAGCGCCACGAGCTCGCTCGCGTCCAGCACTACGTCCATGCCGGCGGGGCCGGCCTCCACCGCCTGCACGATGGGGTCGACCTTGGCGGCCGCGCCGAAGAACAGTGCGCCGTGCAGGCGCCAGGTCTGGGTGGCCCGCCCCGGCGTTGCCGTGGCAGGCGGCTGCAGCTCGGCCCTGAACAGCCCGCTCATGCGCCGCACGAACAGCGCGCAGGCCATGAACAGGCCCACCTCCACCGCCACCGTGAGGTCGAACACCACGGTGAGGAAGAAGGTGCCCAGCATCAGCAGCCGGTAGTGGTTGCTGAAGTGGCGCAGGCGCACAAACTCGTGCCACTCGCCCATGTTCCAGGCCACGAACAGCAGGATGCCCGCCAGCACGGCCAGTGGAATGTGCAGCGCCAGGGGGGCCGCCGCAAGCACGATGACCGCCAGCGTGGCCGCATGCACGATACCGGCGATGGGCGAGGTGGCACCCGAGCGGATGTTGGTCACCGTGCGGGCGATGGTGCCCGTGGCCGGCATGCCGCCGAAGAAGGGCACGACCAGGTTGGCCAGGCCCTGGGCCATGAGTTCCTGGTTGGGGTCGTGCTTGCGGTGGTGGGGGTCGGTGGCCAACTGGTCGGCCACCCGGGCGCACAGCAGCGATTCGATGGCGCCCAGCAGGGCGATGGTGAGCGTGGGTGTGACCAAGAGGCGCACCGTCTCCCACGAGAAGTCGGGCAGCACGAAGGCCGGCAGGCCCTGCGGAATGCCGCCAAAGCGCGAGCCGATGGTCTCCACCGGGAATTCCAGGCCCCAGGCCAGCAGACTCAGCGTGACCAGGGCCACTACCGGCGCGGGCACGCGCGCGAAGCTGCGCACGCGGTAGCCGTCCATGAGTTTGATCACCGGCGAGCCGCTCATGAACAGGCGCGGCCAGACGAACAGCCCCACCAGGCAGACGGCGCCCAGACCGAAGGCATAGGGGTTGAAGCTGCCGATGTGCTGCGCCACCGTGCCCATCTGCGAGAAGAAGTCGCCCGGCATGCGCGCGATGGACAGGCCCAGCCAGTCCTTGACCTGCGAGAGCGCGATCAGCACGGCGATGCCGTTGGTGAAGCCGATGACGATGCTCACCGGCACGAAGCGCACCAGCGTGCCCAGGCGGAACAGGCCCAGCAGCACCAGCAGCACGCCAGCGCAGGCGGTGGAAATCAGCAGGTTGGCCACGCCATGGCGCTCGACGATGCCGTAGACGATGACGATGAAGGCCCCTGCCGGTCCGCCGATCTGCGCATTGGTGCCGCCCAGCGCCGAGATCAGGAAGCCGGCGATGATGGCCGTCCACAGCCCCGCCCCCGGTGGCAGGCCGCTGGCAATCGCAAAGGCCATGGCCAGGGGCAGGGCCACGATGCCCACGGTGATGCCCGCACCCACGTCGGCCAGGCAGCGGCTGCGGTTGTAGCCGCGCAGGGCATCGATCAGCCGCGGGTGGAAGGCGAAGGACAGCTGCATGGGAGGTGGTTTCCAGTGTATTCCCCGGGCCGGTGGGTACAACCACCGGTCGCCGGCCCGAACGGGTGCC
>NZ_JAXHOB010000010.1:0-56977 GCF_034519795.1 Acidovorax sp. | reverse complement strand
TGGCAGACGTAGTCGATGTTCTTGCTGTTCAGGGCAGCAACGCACATGCGGCCGGTGTCGGTGCCGTACACGCCGAACTCGGTGCGCAGGCGCACCATCTGGTCCTTGGAGAGGCCCGAGTAGCTGAACATGCCGATCTGGGTGGTGATGAAGGACATGTCCTGCTTCACGCCGGCGGCCTTCAGGCCGTCGACCAGCTTCTGGCGCATGGCCTTGATGCGCACGCGCATTTCGGCCAGCTCCTGCTCCCACAGGGCGCGCAGTTCAGGGCTGCCCAGCACGGCGGCCACCACGGCGCCGCCGTGGATGGGTGGGTTGGAGTAGTTCGTGCGGATCACGATCTTGAGCTGGCTCAGCACGCGGCTGGCTTCTTCCTTGTTGGCGCAGAGCACCGACAGGCCGCCCACGCGCTCGCCGTACAGGCTGAAGCTCTTGCTGAACGAGGTGGAGACGAAGAAGTTCAGGCCGGCGGCCACGAACTTGCCGATCACGGCGCCGTCTTCGGCGATGCCATGGCCAAAGCCCTGGTAGGCCATGTCCAGGAAGGGGGTGAGGTTCTTCGCCTTGACGACGGCGATGACCTGGTCCCACTGCTCGGCGGTGATGTCGTAGCCGGTGGGGTTGTGGCAGCAGGCGTGCAGCACGACGATGGTGCCGGCCACGGCGGCGTTCAGGCTGGCCAGGAAGCCTTCGAAGTTCACGCCGCGCTTTTCGGCATCGTAGTAGGCGTAGCTGTCGACCTCGAAGCCGGCGTTGGTGAACAGCGCACGGTGGTTTTCCCAGCTCGGGTCGGAGATCAGCACCTTGGCGTTCGGGCTGACCTTCTTCAGGAAGTCAGCGCCGATCTTCAGGCCGCCGGTGCCGCCGATGGCCTGCACGGTGGCCACGCGGCCGGAGGTCACGGGCTCGCTGTCCGCGCCGAAGACCAGGCCCTTGACGGCATTGTCATAGGCCACGATGCCGTCGATGGGCAGGTAGCCGCGCGCCGTGGGGGTCGACATCATGGTCTTTTCAGCGGCCTGCACGCATTGCAGCAGGGGCAGCTTGCCGTTGTCGTCGAAATACACGCCCACACCCAGGTTGACCTTGTTGGGGTTGGTGTCGGCAGCAAATTGCTCGTTGAGGCCCAGGATCGGGTCGCGGGGTGCCATTTCGACGGCGGTGAACAGAGACATGAAAATCCTTGAAAGGTTGTCAGTAGCGAAGAATCCGGGCGTGGTGTAACGTGCCAGGTTCCGCCGATTTTAACGGCCTGACCACCCCAACCGTTGACGCACCCCATGCTGGAAATATCAGAAGTCATACCGGATCAGCAAGACGGCGAGTTCGTGCGCTTCCCCGATTCGCCGTTCGAGCTGTTCCAACCGTATCCCCCTGCGGGCGACCAGCCCGAGGCCATCGCCAAGCTCGTCGAGGGGCTCAACGATGGCGAGGCCTTTCAGACCCTGCTCGGGGTGACGGGCTCGGGCAAGACCTTCACCATGGCCAACGTGATCGCCCGCATGGGCCGCCCGGCCATCGTGTTCGCGCCCAACAAGACCCTGGCCGCGCAGCTGTACAGCGAGTTCCGCGAGTTCTTTCCGAAGAACGCCGTGGAGTACTTCGTGAGCTACTACGACTACTACCAGCCCGAGGCCTATGTGCCCCAGCGCGACCTGTTCATCGAAAAGGACAGCGCGATCAACGAGCACATCGAGCAGATGCGCCTGTCGTGCACCAAGAGCCTGATGGAGCGCACCGACGTGGTCATCGTGGCCACCGTCTCGGCCATCTACGGCATCGGCGAGCCCGAGAGCTACCACCGCATGGTGATGACCTTGCGCACCGGCGACAAGCTGGGCCAGCGCGACGTGATCGCCCAGCTCATCCGCATGCAGTACCAGCGCAACGAGGCCGATTTCTCGCGCGGCAAGTTCCGCGTGCGCGGCGACACCATCGACGTCTTTCCTGCCGAGCACTCGGAGCTGGCCATCCGCATCGAGCTGTTCGACGACGAGATCGAGAGCCTGCAGCTGTTCGACCCGCTCACCGGCCGCGTCAAGCAGAAGATCCCGCGCTTCACGGTCTACCCCAGCAGCCACTATGTGACGCCGCGCGACAAGGTGCTGGCGGCCGTCGAGACCATCAAGATCGAGCTGGCCGAGCGCTTGAAGCAACTGCTTGCCGACGGCAAGCTGGTGGAGGCCCAGCGCCTGGAGCAGCGCACCCGCTTCGATCTGGAGATGCTCAGCGAGGTAGGGCACTGCAAGGGCATCGAGAACTACACGCGCCACCTGTCGGGCGCGGCGCCGGGCGACCCGCCGAGCACGCTGACCGACTACATGCCCAAGAACGCGCTGATGTTCCTGGACGAGAGCCACCAGATGATCGGCCAGCTCAACGCCATGTACAGCGGCGACCGCTCGCGCAAGACCACGCTGGTGGAGTATGGCTTTCGCCTGCCCTCGGCGCTGGACAACCGGCCGCTGAAGTTCGAGGAGTTCGAGCAGCGCATGCGCCAGGTGGTGTTCGTCTCGGCCACCCCGGCCGACTACGAAAAGACCCACGCAGGGCAGGTGGTGGACCAGGTGGTGCGCCCCACAGGCCTGGTGGACCCGGTCGTGGAGGTGCGCCCCGCCACCCATCAGGTGGATGATGTGCTGCAGGAGATCCGCATCCGCGCCGAGAAGAACGAGCGCGTGCTCATCACCACGCTGACCAAGCGCATGGCCGAGCAGCTGACCGACTACCTCACGGACAACGGCGTCAAGGTGCGCTACCTGCACAGCGACGTGGACACGGTGGAGCGGGTCGAGATCATCCGCGACCTGCGTCTGGGCGCCTTCGACGTGCTGGTGGGCATCAACCTGCTGCGCGAGGGGCTCGACATCCCCGAGGTATCGCTGGTGGCCATCCTCGATGCCGACAAGGAGGGTTTCCTGCGGGCCGAGCGCAGCCTGATCCAGACCATCGGCCGCGCGGCGCGCAACCTGAATGGCCACGCCATCCTCTACGCGGACCGCATCACCGACTCCATGAAAAAAGCCATGGGCGAGACGGAACGCCGGCGCATCAAACAGATCGCACACAACGAGGCCCACGGAATCACGCCGCGCAGCATTGTCAAGAGGGTAAGAGACCTGATTGACGGGGTGTACAGCGAGAAAGCGGGCAAGGACGCCGAGCGCCTGGAGCAGGAAACGATGCAGCGCGCCAAGGTGGAAGACATGTCCGAGAAGGACGTGGCGCGCGAGATCAAGCGGCTCGAAAAGCTCATGCTGGAGCACGCGCGCAACCTCGAGTTCGAGCAGGCGGCCCGCGTGCGCGACCAGCTCACGCGCCTCAAAGACCAGGCCTTCGGTGCGCATGGCAATGATTCCGTGGCCTTGTGAAAAGGAGTTTGCACCCCGACATGAAGGCGGGGAAGTGCACTCCTGGCGAATTGGGCGGTCAGTAAAAACGCGTATGGGGAAATAGTGACCCGGCAGTTTCTTATCCCGACTGATTCGATAGGGATTTGTGCTATACTCCTACAAACTACTCAAGAACAAAAGCCCACAAGATGAAGGGCTCTGCACCGGGAAAACCCGGGTGGAGTAAGGGGCGGAGACGGTGTCGTTGCAGGCCAACAGCCTGCAGTCGGCAGTTTCTATAACGAACAAGCCTTAGCACAAGGAGCTTGCGATGCGTCTCACTACCAAAGGCCGTTTTGCGGTCACCGCCATGATTGACCTGGCCCTGCGCCAGAACAACGGACCCGTCACCCTGGCTGCCATCAGCCAGCGCCAGCAGATTTCGCTGTCCTACCTGGAACAGCTGTTCGGCAAGCTGCGCCGCCACGAACTGGTGGAATCCACCCGTGGCCCCGGCGGCGGCTACACCCTGGCCCGCAAGGCGGGCGACATCACGGTGGCCGACATCATCGTATCCGTGGACGAACCCATTGACGCCACCCAGTGCGGCGGCAAGGAAAACTGCCTGGGCGAAGCCGGCCGCTGCATGACGCACGAGCTGTGGGCCTCGCTGAACCAGCGCATGGTCGAGTTCCTCGATTCCGTCACGCTGCAAAAGCTGGTGGAAGAGCAACTGGCCAAGGGCGTGCAGATCGAGGACAAGCCGGTCGTGCGCCGCGCCATCTCGACGACCCCCGTGGTCAAGCCGATCCGTGTGAACGCCCCGAATTCGGTGTTCGCGCTGGGCAACGTGTTCGCCAAGTCCTGACCTCCAGATCGACCATGCCGGCCCTGGGGTCGGCACCGCCCTGAACGTTTCTTGTCTTTGTAACTAACAGCGCTTCGTTGTTTGCAA
This sequence comes from Acidovorax sp., assembly GCF_034519795.1. Classification (GTDB taxonomy): domain Bacteria; phylum Pseudomonadota; class Gammaproteobacteria; order Burkholderiales; family Burkholderiaceae_C; genus Acidovorax. The sequence goes on along the minus strand of NZ_JAXHOB010000010.1, from coordinate 52,690 downwards.
GCCAGCATTCCTCCTGAGCCAGCCACGCCATGACTCCACACTTCCCCATCTACCTCGACTACGGCGCAACCACCCCGGTGGACCCCCGCGTCGTGGACGCCATGATCCCCTGGTTGCGCGAGCACTTCGGCAACCCGGCATCGCGCAGCCATGCCTGGGGCTGGGAAGCGGAAGAGGCGGTCGAGAAGGCGCGTGTGCAGGTGGCCGAGCTGATCAACGCCGACCCGCGCGAGATCGTCTGGACCAGCGGCGCCACGGAATCGATCAACCTGGCCCTGAAGGGCGCGGCCCAGTTCTACAAGGGCAAGGGCAAGCACCTGATCACGCTCAAGACCGAGCACAAGGCTGTGCTGGACACGGTGCGCGAGCTCGAACGCCAGGGCTTTGAAGCCACCTACCTCGACGTCCAGGAAGACGGCCTGGTGGACCTGGAGGCCCTGAAGGCCGCCATCCGCCCTGACACGGTGCTCGTGAGCATCCTGTTCGTGAACAACGAGATCGGCGTGATCCAGGACATTCCGGCCATCGGTGCACTGTGCCGAGAAAAGGGCGTGCTGCTGCACGTCGATGCCGCGCAGGCCACGGGCCGCGTCGAGATCGACATGAACACCCTGCCCATCGACCTGATGAGCATGACCGCGCACAAGACCTACGGCCCCAAGGGCGTGGGCGCCCTGTACGTGCGCCGCAAGCCCCGCGTGCGCCTGGAGGCGCAGATGCACGGTGGTGGCCATGAGCGCGGCATGCGCTCGGGCACCTTGCCCACGCACCAGATCGTGGGCATGGGCGAGGCGTTTCGCATCGCCAAGGAAGAAATGGCCGAATCCAACGCCAAGGCCCATGCACTGCAGCAGCGCCTGCTCAATGGCTTGAAGGACATCGAGCAGGTGTTCATCAACGGCAGCATGGAGCGCCGTGTGCCGCAGAACCTGAACATGAGCTTCAACTACGTCGAAGGCGAGTCGCTCATCATGGGCATCAAGGGCCTGGCCGTGTCCTCCGGGTCGGCCTGCACCTCGGCCAGCCTGGAGCCCAGCTACGTGCTGCGCGCCCTGGGCCGCAGCGACGAGCTGGCCCACAGCAGCCTGCGCATGACCATCGGCCGCTTCACGACCGAGGAAGAGATCGACTACGCGATCTCCACCATCCGCGAGAACGTCGCCCGCCTGCGCGAGCTCAGCCCGCTGTGGGAGATGTACCAGGATGGCGTCGACATCAGCACCATCCAGTGGGCTGCGCACTGACCGGATTCATGGCATTTTGACGAATTGAAGAGGTAGACATCATGGCTTATTCAGACAAAGTGGTTGACCATTACGAGAACCCCCGCAACGTGGGTTCGTTCGACAAGGGTGACGATTCGGTGGGCACCGGCATGGTGGGCGCACCCGCCTGCGGCGACGTGATGAAGCTGCAGATCAAGGTGAACCCCGAAACCGGCGTGATCGAAGACGCACGCTTCAAGACCTATGGCTGCGGCTCGGCCATCGCCTCGTCCTCGCTCGTGACCGAATGGGTCAAGGGCAAGACGCTGGACGAAGCAGCGGCCCTGAAGAACAGCGTGATCGCCGAAGAGCTGGCCCTGCCGCCCGTCAAGATCCACTGCTCCATCCTCGCGGAAGACGCCATCAAGGCCGCCGTGCTCGACTACAAGACCAAGCACGCCGCGGCTGCGACCGCCTGATCGACCATGGCCATCACGCTGACCGAAGCCGCTGCGCGGCACGTGACCCGCTACCTGTCCCGCCGGGGCAAGGGGCTGGGCGTGCGCTTGGGCGTCAAGACCACGGGCTGTTCGGGCCTGGCCTACCAGCTTGAGTACGTGGACGACAGCGCGCCTGAAGACGTGGTGTTCGAAAACCATGGCGTGAAGCTGCTGATCGACCCCAAGAGCCTGGCCTACATCGACGGCACCGAGCTCGACTTCGTGCGCGAGGGCCTGAACGAAGGCTTCAAGTTCAACAACCCCAACGAGCGCGACCGCTGCGGTTGCGGCGAGAGCTTCCGCGTCTAGTCGCTTGCTGTGCCGGCCCTGGTGCCGGCGCCGACTGCCCAGCCAAACCGCCATCGCACCTCTGTGCTGGCGGTTTTTTCTTGATCCTTTCCCCTCCATGAACCTGCAATCCGACGATTTCGAGCTGTTCGGCCTGGCGCAGCGCTTTGCGCAGGAGCGCAGCGCCATCGATGCGCGCTGGAAGGAGCTGCAGCGCGAAGCCCACCCCGACAAGTTCGCCGCCCAGGGCGCTGCGGCCCAGCGCGTGGCCATGCAGTGGTCGGTGCGCATCAACGAGGCCTACCAGCGCCTCAAAGACCCGCTGCGCCGCGCCGCCTACCTCTGCGAATTGCGCGATGCGCCGATCCGCGCCGAGGACAACACGGCCATGCCGGCGGCCTTTCTGATGCAGCAGATGGAGTGGCGCGAGGCGCTCGAAGACGCTCAGGGCGAGGCCGCCATCGATGCGCTGGACGACGAGGTGCAGCAGGCGCGGCGCGCGGCGCTGGCCCGCTGCGGCCAGTTGCTGGACGAGCAGGGCGATGCCGCCGCTGCGGCGCGCGAGGTCAGAGCCCTCATGTTCATTGCGCGATTTGGCGACGACATCGAGCGCCGCCGGGATCAACTGGGACAATAGAGGCTAGCGGGGCTTGCCCCTTTCCTGCGGGCCGCGCGGCGGGCTTGCAGACAACGTAGAACACGACGACAAGAATCACTCCATGGCGCTTTTGCAGATCTCCGAACCCGGCCAGTCTCCCGACCCGCACCAGCGGCGCATTGCCGTGGGCATCGACCTCGGGACCACGCATTCCCTGGTGGCTGCCGTGCGCAACGGTGTGGCCGAATGCCTGCCCGACGACCAGGGCCGGGTGCTGCTGCCCTCGGTGGTGCGCTACCTGGAGGCGGGTGGCCGCCAGATCGGGCACGACGCCGTGGCCGCGCAGGTGGAGGACCCGCGCAACACCATTGCCTCGGTCAAGCGCTTCATGGGCCGGGGCCTGGCCGACGTGGCCGATGCCGCCAAGCTGCCCTACGACTTCGTGCCCCCGGCCGACAGCGCCCTGGGCATGGTGAGCCTGGCCACCGTGGGGGGCGTTAAGTCGCCCGTGGAGGTGAGCGCCGAGATCCTGGCCACGCTGCGCTACCGCGCCGAAGACACCTTCAACGACGACCTGTACGGTGCCGTGATCACCGTGCCCGCGTACTTCGACGACGCCCAGCGCCAGGCCACCAAGGACGCGGCCCAACTGGCCGGCATCCACCTGCTGCGCCTGATCAACGAGCCCACGGCCGCCGCCATCGCCTATGGGCTGGACAATGCCAGCGAGGGCGTCTACGCCGTGTACGACCTGGGGGGCGGCACCTTCGACATCTCCATCCTGCGCCTCACGCAGGGCGTGTTCGAGGTCATTGCCACCGGCGGTGATTCCGCCCTGGGCGGGGACGACTACGACGCCGCCCTGGCAGACTGGGTGCTGCAGCAACTGGGCCGCACCGTCGACTCGCCCGGCGACAAGGTCGCGGCCCGCATGGCGGCCCGCGCCTGCAAGGAGGCGCTGAGCGCCGCCGACAGCGCCACCTTCACCGCGCAGTTGGCGGGCCAGGGCGTGCAGCACGCCGTGTCGCGCGCGGACTTCGAGGCCGCCACGGCGCCGCTCACGGCGCGCTCCATGGTGGCCGTGCGCCGTGCGCTGCGCGATGCGCAGCTCACGCGCGAGGACGTGCAGGGCGTGGTCATGGTCGGCGGCTCCACCCGCATGCCGCAGGTGCAGCAGGCCGTGGCCGACTTCTTCGGCACCACGCCGCTGACCAACCTGAACCCCGACGAGGTGGTGGCCCTGGGTGCCTCCATCCAGGCCAACCAGCTGGCCGGCAACAACACGTCGGGCGACCTGCTGCTGCTCGACGTGATCCCGCTGTCGCTGGGCATCGAGACCATGGGCGGCCTGGTCGAGCGCATCGTGGCGCGCAACGAGACGATTCCCACCGCCAAGGCGCAGGATTTCACCACCTACAAGGACGGCCAGACCGCCCTGGCCATCCACGTGCTGCAGGGTGAGCGCGACCTGGTGCAGGACTGCCGCAGCCTCGCGCGCTTCGAGCTGCGCGGCATTCCACCCATGGCGGCCGGCGCCGCGCGCATCCGCGTGACCTTCACCGTCGATGCCGACGGCCTCTTGAGCGTGAGCGCCAAGGAGCAGGGCAGCGGGGTGGAGGCGCGCATCGACGTGAAGCCCTCCTACGGCCTGTCGGACGACGAGATCGCCCGCATGCTGCAGGACGGCTTTGCCACCGCCGCGCAGGACATGCGTGCCCGTGCCGTGGTCGAGGCCCGTGTGGACGCCGACCGCATGCTGCTGGCCACCCAGAGCGCACTCGACGCCGACGGCGATGTGCTCTCGGCGGCAGAGCGCGCCGAGATCGACGCCTTGATGCAGGCCCTGCGCGGCCAGCGCGAAGCCGAGGATGCCGCCGTGATCGAGGCCGCTACCGAGGCTCTGGCCAAGGGCACCGAGGCCTTTGCCGCGCAGCGCATGAACCGCGGCATCCAGCAGGCCCTGGCCGGCCGCAACGTGCAGTCCTTCTGACCGCCCCTTTTTCACCCCACAAGAACAAGACGCCCCCATGCCCGTCATCCGAATCCTGCCCCACCCGGAATACTGTCCCGCTGGCGCCGAAATCACCGCGCCCGCCGGCACCTCGATCTGCGAGGCCATGCTGGACAACCACATCGACATCGAGCACGCCTGCGACATGAGCTGCGCCTGCACCACCTGCCACGTCATCGTGCGCCAGGGCCTGTCCTCGCTCAACGATGCCGAAGAGGAAGAGGAAGACCTGCTGGACCGCGCCTGGGGCCTGGAGCCCCAATCGCGCCTGTCCTGCCAGGCCATCCTGGCGCAAACCGATGTGACCGTGGAAATCCCCAAGTACACGATCAACCACGCGAAAGAGAATCACTGACATGACACGGCAGATCGTTCTCGATACCGAAACCACCGGCCTCTCGGCCGAAGGTGGCGACCGCATCATCGAACTCGGTTGCGTGGAGCTGCTCAACCGCAAGCTCACCGGCAACAACCTGCATTTCTACTTCAACCCGGGGCGCGACAGCCATGAGGACGCGCTCAAGGTCCACGGCATCAGCAACGAGTTCCTGCGCGACAAGCCCAAGTTCGCCGAGCTGGCGCCGGACATCCTCGAGTACCTCAAGGACGCCGAAGTCATCATCCACAACGCGGCCTTCGACGTGGGCTTCCTGAACAAGGAGCTTGAGCTCACGGGCCGTCCGCCGCTCAAGACCTACGTCGGAAGCGTGACCGACACCCTGGCCATGGCCAAGGAAATGTTCCCCGGCAAGCGCAACTCGCTCGACGCCCTGTGCGACCGGCTGGAGGTGGACAACTCGGGCCGCACGCTGCACGGCGCCTTGCTCGATGCCGAGTTGCTGGCCGACGTCTACATCAACATGACGCGCGGGCAGGATGCGCTGCTGGTGATCGACGACACGGACGACAGCGCCGGCGGCATCAGCGTGGCCGCGATCGACCTGCGCGGCCTGGTGCTGCCCGTGCTGCCCGCCAGCGAGCAGGAGGTGGCGTCGCACGCCGAGGTGCTCACGCAGATCGACAAGGCGAGCGGCGGCAAGACAATCTGGCGAAAATTCGAAAACGCCTGAAAAGTTGTGCCATAATCGAAGGCTGTCGCAGCGACAACGGGAGATTAGCTCAGGGGTAGAGCACTGCATTCACACTGCAGGGGTCGCAAGTTCGAAACTTGCATCTCCCACCACCCACGCTCGCAGACAGGCCACGGCAAAGTCCTTCGCACGAAGGATGGCGCTGCGGGAGATTAGCTCAGGGGTAGAGCACTGCATTCACACTGCAGGGGTCGCAAGTTCGAAACTTGCATCTCCCACCAATTCGAAACCCTTGCAGGCTTATGGCTTGCAAGGGTTTTTTCGTTGCGGCGCGTGAACAGGCCCTAGTTGATCAGCAATCAGGGATTGGACTCACCGGTGGGATCGGTGTAGCGCCACAGATGCCGCCGCCGCACAGGTAGGTGTACAGGTTGACCCCAGCTTCGAAACCGATGGGACCGCCGGGCCATACAGGTGCCAGGGATGCGGCGCTACGGATTGCTCAGCGTGCGGGTGACTGCCCCACCGCAGCCCGGCGGGCGTCCTGCATGCGCTTGCCGATGCCTGGCATCAGGGTTTTCTCTTGCCAGGCCAGTATGCGCGGGCCGAAGGACTGGGCCAATCGGGATTCAATGGGCTTGAGTGCTTGTCGGGCTGGGGACTGCTCAATCGCCAGCCCACGGACGAGCTCAGGCTCGCTGAGTTCGGCGCACAGGGCCGCTACCAAGGTAGGTTCAAAGGCCTCGTAGGTGATTTCGTGTTTCAGGCGGCTCAGGAAGGCAGTGCGCCGCGCCTCACCGTCGGGCAACGAGTTGATCAACCTGGAAATACGCCCGATGGCCGCGATCTTGATGCCGTCTAGTTGCCTCGACCAGTCCGGCTTGACCAGCGTGTTCAGTGCGTGGGCGCACTGGGTGGCGTGGGTGCTCTCTGGTCGCCAAATGGTGGCAGGCTTGGGCTCGTAAGGGGCCGCGGCGGGTGCGGTCGAGAGGCCGTCGATCCAATGGGTGATGAGGGTGCGCGCGTCCAGCTGAAGCTTCTGCTCGACCTTGTCCAGTGCATTCTGAAAGCGCCGAACCAGCCATTGCCCATCGGGCGACCCGTAAAAGTCCAGCAGCGCTCGCACGTCGTTCTGGCTGGCGTCTTCCTGGTAAGCCTTGAGAATCAAGTCTTGCAGTTCGCCTGGCCAGGCGAAGCGCTCGGCCATGTAGGCCTGAATATCGGCCAGAAGCGCCGTCCTCTGCTCACCCATGTCGGCCCAGGCCGGGCTGCTCATTGCGATCTCCAGTTGCTGCTCGGTAGCACGGCGCAGCATGGCCAGGCGCGTGGGCCAGTTCTCGCGCCGCACCAAGGCAGCGATATCTGCCGGATTGGCTGGCTGGGCAAGTGGTGCTGTGGGTGCGTGTGGCACGGGTTGGGCCAGTGCCGATGTGCCCCACAGCAGACTGGCACATGCCATGCCTGCGATGGCGGTGCGCTGAGCCCAGGCACGGGTGCTGAACCGGGTTGGTTGGCGTCGTGAATTCATGTCTGATCCTCCTTTTTGCTCTCAATTTGGCGTGCATAGACTTGGCCAATGCGCCGGTAGGTGGGCACCCAGATGAGGCCGTAGGCGATCACGGCGAGGGCGACCAGACCCAGGCCCGCTTGGGTGGGCTCAACAAAGAAGAAGCGCCAGGCCCAGTAGGCCTCGGACAGGCCCATCAGCAAGGCGGTGGCCACGCCCGCAATCCAGCCTTCGAGTTCAATGGCTTTGACCGTGACCCAGATGTGGCCACCCAGCGCCAGAATGCCCAGCACGGCATTGCCCATCACGGTCAGCACCGGTCGGCTTTCCAGCCAGCCGGTCAGGCCCTTGTGCGTGGCGGGTTCATCGGTGCGCGCCTTCATGGAAGTGCGCAGCACCCAGCCTCCCATGCGCAGGCTGTGGCGCACCCGCTGCCATGGCGTCTGCGGTTTTTCCAGCAGCATCTGCATGAAGGGGTCGGCCATGCGGGTGTTCATGTTTTCCAATGTTGCGTCGATACTCTTTCTGAGCTTGCGCCACTGTTCGTCGGGGTCCGGGATCTCGTGCCCGGCTGCCCGCAGTTCATCCAGCACGGCAGGGGGCGCCTCCCGCTGGACGGCAGGGGTTCTCTGGATGGCCTGCAGGTAGACAGCCGTGGTGCGAAAGGCCTCTGGCACGCGGGGCAGCCCCCAGCCGCTGTGGCTCACATAGGCCAGGCAGCAGGCTTCGGTGAGCATGTCGGGCGGCACTTCGGAGGGGTCCAGCTTGTCTTCGCGCACCGCCAGCGTGTACCGGTCGGGCGTCATGAGGCGCCGGGGCACGTATGCAACGGTGTTGGCATTGGCCTGCAGGGCCGTGTCGATCATGGCGTCGGTCAGGCGCTCGCGGGGAATGTGCTGCAGCTCATAGGGGTCGCTGGCCAGCAACGCCAGCGTGGCGGCTTCGTCGCGCATGGATGGCACGGCGGGTTCGCCGCGCCGCGCCCGCAGTGCGAGGGCCAGGGCGTCCACGCTGGGGGCGACCACCAGCCAGGTTTCCCACCAGGCGTCACCGTCGCCGGCATCATCCAGGTCGCACAGGCAGGCCCACAGCTGGCGGTTTTCGGGCAGGCTGCCGTCGTCGCCGGGCAATGGTTGGTTCAAGGGAATGGCCCAGCCGGGCGAGTGGAAGTGGCTATCCGCTGCGCCGGCCCATTCAGGCCTGGGGTCGGCCACCCCCAGTCGATCGCCCAGGTGGCGCCGCAGGACTTCGCGCAAGGCCTTGCTCGCCTTGCTCCATTCATCGCACAGGAATTCATAGGGGCCGTTGTGTCCTTCGCTGATGTAGTGGCGGGCCAGCCGCTGCTCCACGCGCACCAGTCTGGAAAGTCGGCGGGCCTCAGCGCGCTGCGCAGCCAGCGTTCGCTGCGAATCCCGACGGCCACCGTTCTCGTCTGCGTCGTCATCCTCGTCGCTGTCTTCGTCCTCTTCATCCCAGTCATCGTCGTCGTCTTCGGTGTTGCTGGCAGAGCGCTCGGGAGTCAGTCCCTGGGCCACCTGGTGCAGGCGCTCTTCCACTTCGCGCCGCAGGTGCTCCAGCAAAGGCCACACGGCGGAGGTGTCTTCCAGGCCCTGCAGCACGGCTTGCGTGGGCGGATCGAAGAAGGGCTGCACGGGGCCCAGAGCGGCGTCTGTGGCCGACCACACTTCGCCTGCTGATGTGTGCAAGCTGCCGCGCCCCGGGGTCAGTGACGCCCGGGCCATTTCGTGGAACTCGCCGTCCACCCAAACCAGCCCACCGTTGCGGTCGATGAAGGGCACCCAAGGCGTGTCGCCGCGTTCTGCCGGCAGCCAGCCGCCGGGGTCGGTGAGGGGTTCGCGCAGGTGATCGGGCATGGGCACCACGCGTCCGTCGGTGTGCAGCAAAGCCCAGTTGCCCGCCTGTGCCGGTGCGCCGTCCTGAGCCGGCTCGTGCCTCTGCCTCACCAACGCAACGCGTCCGATGGGGCGGAAGTCGGTGGCCATGCGCAGGCCCTGCGTGGCCAGCTTTGTACCGTCGGCCTGCCAGAAGGTATTGCCTTGCCGGGCCAGCCCGCAGACGCGAGACGGCTCCAGGTTGTGCTTAGCCTCGATCAGCACCTGGCCCTGCAGGCCCAGAAAACCGCGTTCGAAGTTCCCCTTGGTGATCTGGAAGCTGGCAAAGCCCTCTTCGTCGAAGGACTCGATATGCCGGTTCCTATCAGGCGGCAATACCCATTGACCGCTGGTGTCGATCAACCCGTACCCCTTGTCGTGGTCGGGTGTGGCTGCGGTGACACCATGGCGGTCAAAGGCTTGCGCAAAGCCGAACTCGGGCTTGATGAGCCATTCGCCTTCGCGGTCCACGAATCCCACTTTGCGGGTATTGCCGGTGATGTTCCAGCGCATGGCGCGTGCCAGGCCAGCTTCGCCCAGGTCACCCAGCTCGTGGTGGCCGCGCTCGCTGGTGAAACGGCCCTGTTCGTCGATGAAGCGCCATTCCTTGGCCGACAATTTGACCGCAGCCACCCCGTTGCGGAACGGGCGGCAGTCTTCGAAGCGGGGGGCGATCAGCACCTCGCCCGTCAAGCGCATGTAGCCCCAGAGGCCGCCCTGCTTGAAGCGTGCAAGCCCATTGGGTGCGGCATTGCGTGTGTCCTCGAAGTGGGGCGGCACGGCCCATTCGCCATCGGTGTCGATGAAGCCCCAGCCGCCTTCCAACGCCCGCGCCGGCAACAGCGCAGGACCGCCTGCGCCGCTGGTGGAGTAGGCCCGCGCCGCGATCAGGCCTTGCTTCGGGCCAACGGTGCGACCTTGAGCATCGAACAGCAACACCGTGTGGCGCTTTCGGCCGGGGGTGCACAGGGCGGCCTGCCAGGGCCAGTCTCGGGTGGGGGCGTCATTCATGCGCAATGGCCTTTCTGCTGGCGGGTCATTTTTCAGGGCTTCTGAAGGTCCATGCCACGGCCCTGGAGAGCCCGCCGGATGGATTCGGGGACGTGTTCGATGGCGTAGGGCGTCTGTCGAAGCGCCTCCAGGCACACAGCCTCTGTGCGCCAGGGCTCTGGAATTTCGCCCAGGCTCATGCTTCTGTAGCTCAGATTGGCCATGCAGATGGCTTCGTCGAGCATCTCCAGCGGTACCTGCCTGATCTCCAACTGGTGCTCGCGCACGGCACGCGCATAGCGTTCGCTGTTCATCAGATGTTTGGGCACCTGTTTGATGACTTCGATGTTGGCGTCCAGCGCCGCGTCAATCACCGCTTCGCTCAGGTGTTCCCTGGGCAGCGCCTGCAGGGCATGGGGATGGTTGGACACAAGGCGGACGGCCGCAGCTTCATCAGGTGCCGTCGGCGCGCCGGGCGGTCCAGCGCGGGCACGCAAGGCCAGCGCGAGCGCATCGACGCTCGGAGCCACGAGCAGCCAGTTTTCGTCCCAGCCGTCGCCGTCGCCCGTGTCGCTGCTCTGTTGCAGGCAGATCCAGAGTTGCCGGTACTCAGGCCAGCGACCGTCGTCGCCCGGCAAGGGCTGTTGGAGAGGAATGGCCCAGCCCAGCCAGGGCTTGTGGCTTTCCTGCCAGCCAGCCCATTCAGGCAGCACGTTGGGTGGCCCGAAGCGTTCGGTCAGGATCTGCAGGAACTGCTCGTACAACGCGTGGCTGAGGTCACCCCATTCGCCGTAGAGGAAGTGATAGTGGCCGCCATGGCTTTCGTCCAGGTAGTGGCGGCTCAAGCGGCGCTCGGCCCGTAGCAGGCGGGCCGTCTGTCGCGCCTCAGTACGGGTGGTGCGCCAGTCAAGGCCGACCAGGGCAGCGTCTTCGTCGTCACCACTTTCGTCACCGTTGTCGTCCCAGTCGTCATCATCGTCTTCATCCATCTCGTCGGCGTCCGGGTGGTCACGCACAGGCTCCAGCGCCTCGCTGGCGGCCGTGCGGTGCAGGCGCTCTTCTACTTTCGTGCACAGCTGCTCCACCAGCGGCAGCAGATCCGCCATGCTCGCCACGTCCACGAGCACCTGTTCGGCGTAGGGCGAGAAGAACGGTTTCACCGGACCCAGCGCTTCATGGTGGCCGGACCAGACCTCGCCCGCCGCCGTGTGCAGGCTGGCACCGCCAGATGCCGTGGCCAGGCGGGCCTGTTCGCAAAACATGCCGTCCACCCAGACAACATGGCCCTGCTGGTCGATGAAGGGCACCCATGGGGTGTTCAGGCATTCGGGCAGCAGCCAGCCGTCGGCCCCGGTAAGGGGTTCACGCAATGACGATGGCATGGGCACCACCTGGCCATCGGCATGCAGCAGCGCCCAGTTCCTTTCCTGGCCAGGCTGGTCGCCATGGGCTTTCATGCGGTCCAATCGCACCACGGCAAAGCCGCCCAGCGGGCGGAAATCATCGCCCATGCACAACTGGGCGTTGTATTTGAGCCGGGAACCGTCTGCACGGTAGTACTGGTAGTTCGACCGCGCGAAGCCGCCGCTGCGGTGGCGCTCCATGTAGCGCCCGGGCGCGATGCAGATCTCGCCTCGGGTGTTCATGAAGCCACGCTCATAGTCGCCCCCGGTGATCTGAAAGCTGGCCAGGCCGTCCTCGTCAAAAGGATCCATGTCCCGGTTGTATTCGGGCTCCAGCACCCAATGGCCCTTGGTGTCGATGAGGCCATAGGCATTGCGGCTGCGCTGGGCTGGCGCCACTCCATGAGGCCCGAAAGATTCCGCATAGCCGAACGTGGGCTCGATCACCCAGCGACCTTGCCGGTCCACGAAGCCGATCAGCCGTCGACCCTCTTTGGATCGGAACTCGTACCGCGCGGCCCAGGCCAGGCCGGCTTCGCCCAGATCACGCAGGTCGTCGTGTTCCTCGTCGCCGGTGAACGCTCCCGCCTCGTCGATGAAGCGCCAACCGCCCTCGACCGGTTTGACCGCCGCCACGCCGTTGTGGTAGGGCCTGCATTGCTCGAAATGGGGTTCTGTGAGCACCTTGCCGGTGGGGAGCATGTAGCCCCAGAGGCCGTTCTGGCGAAAGCGTGCCACGCCGTTGCTGGCAGCATTGCGGGTGTCTTCGAACAGGGGCGGCACCCGCCAGGCCCCGGCTTCATCAATGAATCCCCAGCGGCCATCCAGTGCCTGTGCTGCACTGGTCCGCACGCCGTTCACGGGCGGCGCATGGAAGCCTCGCACGCTCAGAAAGCCCTCCGCTGGGCCGACCTGGTGCCCTTGTGGATCGAGCAGCAGGAAGATCCAGGAGCGGCGGTCTGCCAGGCAGATCGGCAGTTGGCGAGGCGGGACGAATTGATCGACGGGCGTTTCTGAAAGCGTGTCCATATTGGCTGTTTAACGGCAGGGTTGACACGAAATAGGCGATGCAGGTCGGGCGTAGGCGTGTGGGCGCTAAGGATGGCGCACGTCCTGTGCTGGTGATGGTCGAAGGCATGGAAAAAATTCTTCCCGGCAGACCACGAAGAGGCAATGCGTGCTGTTGACGTACTCGGCGCCACCCCCGGCGCCCAGGCCGCCCGTGCGCACCAGGCCGCCGAGCACGCGGGTGCCGCTGGCCTGCGTGGAGTCATTGCAGTGGCGGGTCTGGAGCAAGTGGTCGGTCCATGCCAGGCGCCAAGCGTGTGCCTGGCCGGTGCCCATGAAAAGCGCGAGCCCGGCAGACAGGCTGGCCAGCAGCCACCCCCATTGTTGGCGGCGCGCATAGGCCGGGACCAGCACCAGCACGATGGCCAGCGCACCCGCGACCAGCAGCGCTCCGTTGGCCAGTTGCACAGGCGGTCGAAAGCCGGGGTGATACCAAGGCACGATGTGCAGCACGAGGGTCAGGCCATACAAGGCGAGCACCCACCATCCCGCCCGCTCCAGTCGGGTGGTGCGCCGGCGATGCACGCGCTGCTGGCTCTCTGGCATCCCGTCATTTGACTGGCCGTCCGTCTGCTGTTGTTGAAATCGCTGCTTCATGCGGTGGCGGATCTGCGTCACCCGCCTACAAAGGCAGTCGGATCGGTAACTTGCCGCTGGCAACCGCCAGAAACTCTTGTGCAAACGGCATGGCCGCCGGCCAGTTGAATCCGTGGGCGTTTTCAAACTGGATGCCGCGCAATTGCATGCGTTGGGCGATCTTGCGAAATGCTTCGCTGCAGAAAGGGAGGTTGACCCGCGCGCTCAGCTTCTTGACCTTGAACACCGGGGCTTTGAAATCGTCGCGGATCTCCAGGCGCTTGGGATGCGGGAGGAATTCATCTTGCGAGCATTCCATCAAGTCAGGCCGAGACACCTCGTCGACATCATGGGACGTGAATCTGCAAACGTGGTACTGCAAGGCAAGCAGGGCGCCACGCTGCGAGCGCACCTCGACCTGCTTGCAATCCTCGAAGACACCGCCCGCTTCGGTGAAGGCTTCAACGAAGCGGCTGCTGACGACATAAAAGAACGAGCTGTCCGAGCGGATATCGAAGCTGAACCGTTTGAATGTGGTGATCAGGCAAAGCCCGTCTGGAAATGGCTGGCTGCCAGGGCTGCTGTACCAGGGCAGGTAGCCGTAGTTGGTGTCTTTTCCGTTCTCGCGAAACCGGTCGAGAAGTATGGCGTCGAACACTCCAAGCGGACAGCCGGGCTCCTTTTTCTGAAGCATGATGTGATGCGTCACGATGTATGGCGGAATGATTGGTAGGAGAGGGGCAAGTCAAACGGGGGGCGCAACGGCTTGAAGTCTCAGCTTGCCCAGATTCGTTGGCGGTATTTGGACGGGGCTTGTGCGTTGTTGCAGGTAGGCATCGACATCCCGTCGGGTGAGGCTGATGTCGCTGGCCGTGATGTGGCGATCGAACCAGGGCTGCAGATGCTGCTCCAGGTCGCTTCGGAGCAAGGCGCCCATCTGACCAGGGGTGTGCTCGGCCAACTGGTAACGCCGGAAGTGGCTGGAGTGTCCGCTGACCACATAGGTGCTCGATACCAGCCACCACACGGGAGGCCGCATGGGCGCGATCGGTTCGGGATGCTCAGGCGTGGGCACATGGACGGCCAGGATGCCTTCGAGATCCAGAAAGCTCTGGGTGTCGTTTGTCATGTAGCGCCAGGAGAACGCCTGTGTAATGCCGCTGCCCAGGCTTCTGACAAGAACGCCGTCTTGTTCGGTAAAGTCGACCGCGCAAAGGAGGGGAACGACGTGCCCTGTCCAGAGCGTCTGGAATTCTGCTGCGAAGTCCCTGCCAAAGCCAGGCACGAGTGCTCGCAGTTGGGGCGTCAGCTGGCTGTGGCCCTGGGCTGTAAGCGCCTTGAGGTGTTCGACGCGCTGCTGGTTCGTGGCCCAGTCGAGCAAGGGGATGGCGTAGCGCTCCAGCTCCAGCGCAACCAGATCGCCCAGGGACTGCTCATTGTGGGGATAAAGGTAAAACCACGCATCGCTGGCGCATTTGAGGTAACCGAATCGGCAGGTGAACCCGGTGTAGGGGCCGTCGTCGTGGATGAGCGTGTCGCCGATGGCGATGTCGAACGTGAATTTCCTGTTGGGATCGTTTCGGTGGTTGCCCTGTGCGTTGAGGTACACCGCCTGGTGCACATCGCCCACGTCTCTCACATACCGGCCCGGTGTCTCGATGCGGAACCCGGCGTTGCGAAACGGCGGAATCAGGCGGCGCTTCTTGAAGTCCTGATACAGGGTCTTGATGTCCGTGTGTACAGATTCGCTGCCTTGCATCACTCCCTCGCTTTTTTTCATCAGGAAAGGTCCACTTGGTGGTTTCGTGTGATGTCGCTAAGGCGTCACCGGGGCATGCGATGCCGTTGGCGCCCGGCCTCGTCGTTCGTATCCACCCGCTCGCCCATGCCGTACAGCCACTGGCTGTCCACGGCATCGACGCTGAAGCGGAACATGCCTTTGGGGGCGATCTCAAAGCTGGCTGGGTCAGCGCCCTGGACAGGACGTCCATGATAGATAACGAGGCCGTTGTTGACCACGTAGTAGGGGCTAAGCAAACGCAGGTCGGCTGCCGCCGGGCCGACCTCAAACGCAGGCACTTCCCAGCGTGGAGGTGCGTACCAGAGCACTCCATCGGCCACCGCGTACCAGCGGCTCTCATCGAAGGTGGTGAGGCGCTTCACGCCCTCGCGCAACAGGCGCCAGCGCCGATCCTGCTCGGCGATCAGCCAACGCCCGTTGAGCAGGCGCCAAGCACCACCTCCCTGCAGCGAGGGTGGCCCAGGCAGGCTCAGCCAGGCGCTGCGCTGAGCGGTGCCTGCCTCGCGGATGGCGCTTGCGTCGGGCCACTGCAGCCCGTAGGCCAACACATGCAGTTGGGCATCCGAGACGAAGGCCAGCAGACTTTGGCTCTCCAGCAGGCGGAAATCCGGGCCAAGTGTCAACGGCAGCGCCTGCGCACCCCGAAACAGCCGCTGGCCGTCGGTGGCCAGCGTGTCATTGCCAGGGTCGGGTAACTGGAAGCGCTTAGGGTCGGTGCCCTTCAGTTCCCTGAGCACATAGTTCGGCTGACCAGACTCGAACTCGCCATACCAGACCTTGTGCTGGTCCAGCACATAGTGGCGGGGCAGATAGCGCGCTGTGGCGGCATCGGCTTCCCGCACGCGAAAGCCCTTGATGTAGAGCGACTGCAGGTCCGCCGCATGATCTGGGCCCATCACCCGCAGCGTGGCGGGGTCGGATCCCTGGATTTCACGCCCTTCGTAATACACACGTTGGCGGTCGACGGCATAGCTTTCGGACAGCGGGCGGAAGCTGGCGCGGTCGGCCTGTGGCATGTCGCGCCGGCCCAGTTTGACGCACAGGCCCGCTCTGCAATAGTGGATGCCACCCATCCAGCCGCTGAGGTAGCTCTGGCTGACGGCAGGGTCCACTGGCGAGGCGAAAGCCGGCAGCGCGTTGGCCAGCGTGAGCCACAAGCCTGCCATGGCACGACCCAGCCAGTGGCAGGCGAACCGGGCCCCCGTACGGCCACTGAAGTGGTGCTTCATCTTCCCTGATCCTTGCAACAGCGATCAGATCAATGTAGCGTTGTTGGGCGCGATGTTGAACCTTTGGCCCAATACAGGCCGATCAGCGGAGTCCTGTAGCAGACAGGCGTGAAGCCCAGATTGACCCGAGCGGTGGTTTGGGGATGGGGCAGATCCGACAAGCTGAACCATGGCTGCAATCAGTGCATGCGCAGCGTGATCACCAGGGCAAAGGGCCGTCGGCCATTCTTGCCCTTTGGGTAGTACAGGGCAATGAGATCGATCAATGCAGCCCAGGGAACCACTCGATTCATCTGGGACCGCAACCCCTGCTTGCGCGTCTTCTTGGTCCCCCCAAGCCCATGGATGGGGTCACTTACCCGGCGTTTGGCCCCAGCCGTGCCATGTGGACCTGGTGCAGGGTGATCTTGCGTACCTCGGCCTGGCTGGTCTGGATGTGGGCGCGCAGCAGCATGGCGGCTTGGTCGCCGCGGTGCGCGCGGATGGCCTTGAGGATGGTGGCGTGCTCGTCGTAGGTGGCATCGATGCGCGCCTGCTGCGTGAAGTCGAGCCGGCGGATGATGCGGATGCGCTCGGTCACGTCGCGGTGCACGCGCGTCATCTCGGCATTGCCGGCGGCGCGCACCAAAGCGCAGTGGAAGGCCTCGTCCCAGGCCGCCACCTGCAGGGTATCGGTGCTGCGCTGGTCCGGCGGCACGAGCCAGACGTTGTTGAGTTCGTCGAGCAACCGGTGGTCGACCTGGATGGACTTGAGCGCCCCCGTGCCTTCGTCGCACAGGCGGTGCACGGCGGTCGTCTCCAGCACCATGCGCAGGTCGTAGAGCTGTTCGAACTGGTCGAAGTCGAAGGGCAGCACGCGCCAGCCGCTGCGAAACAGCACCTCGACATAGCCCTCTTGCTGCAGGCGCACCAGGGCCTGGCGCACGGGCGTGCGCGAGACGCCCAGGCGTTCGCAGATCTCGTTCTCGGTGAAGCGGTCACCCGGCACCAGCTTGAACTCGCCCACGTCGCGCTTGAGCTGGGCGTACACATCGTCGGCGCGCGAGCTGCGCACCGGTTTCGTCTTGGAAGGAGGGGAGGCGGGGCGGGGTGTCTGCACAAGGCGACTTTAGCAATTACGGGGTCAGCAACGCGTCGGCCAATGCCGACAGCAGCGCGGCCGATGGGGCGGTCCAGCCGACGATGGCGCCCTGGGCGCGCAGCATCTCGATGGCGGCCGCCTTGAAATGGGGGAAGTAACTCTCGGTGCAGTCTTCGAGCAGCAGGCCATCATAGCCGCGGTCATTGGCCTCGCGCATGCTGGTCTGCACGCAGACCTCGGTGGTCACGCCCATGAAGACCAGGTGGGTGATGCCGCGCGCCTGCAGGGTTTCGTGCAGCCCGGTGGCGTAGAACATGCCCTTGCCGGGCTTGTCGACCACGATCTCGCCGTCCACCGGCGCAAGGGCTGGAATGATCTGGTTGCCCGGCTCGCCCGCGACCAGGATGCGGCCCATGGGCCCCGCGTCACCGATGCGCAGCTGCGGATTGCCGCGCAGGCGCTTGGCGGGCGGGCAGTCGGACAGGTCCGGTCGGTGCGATTCGCGCGTGTGCACCACCAGGCCGCCGGCGGCGCGCCAGGCGCTCAGCACGGCCTGGCAGGCCGGCACGATGGCTTCGAGCAGGGACACGTCGTTGCCCAGGGTCTCGCCGAAGCCGCCGGGCTCGATGAAGTCGCGCTGCATGTCGATGATGACCAGCGCGGTGTGTGCCAGCGCGAAGGAGTAGTCGAAAGGGTTCGCGTGGATGGTTGTCAGGCTCATGCGGTGGCCCCCTCGTGTGCGGTGTGATCGTGCCCGCCGCCCATGTAGGCGCCCAGCACATGGCGCTCGGCGATGGCGGCCGGTGTTTCGTGGACGATGCGGCCTTCGCTCATGACGACGATGCGGTCTGCCAGCTCCAGCAGCTCGTCCAGGTCTTCGCTGATCAGCAGCACGGCACCGCCGCGCTCGCGCACACCGAGGATGCGGCTGTGGATCTCGGCCACGGCGGCAAAATCCAGGCCGAACACCGGGTTGGCCGCGATCAGCACGTTGATCTCGCCCGCCAGCTCGCGCGCCAGCACCGCGCGCTGCACGTTGCCGCCCGACAGGCTGCGGATGGGCGCGCCTTCACCCTGGGTCTTGACGCCGTAGCCGGCGATCCACTCGCGCGCCCGGCTGCGCCAGGTCGAAAAGCGCAGCATGCCGCCCGTGGACAGCGGCGGCTGGTCGAAGTCGCGCAGGGCCATGTTCTCGGCCACCGAGAGGTCGCCCACGCAGGCATTGCGCAGCGGCTCTTCGGGCAGGCTGCGCACCTTGAGCTCCCGGTTCTGCGCGCGGGTGGCCGTGTACTCCCGGCCCATCACCTGCACCCGGCCCGCCAGGCGCTGGCGCTGGCCCACCAGCGCCTCGACCAGCTCGCGCTGGCCGTTGCCCGAAACGCCGGCCACGCCCAGCACCTCGCCCTTGCGCACGGCCAGGCTCAACCCGTGCAGTGCCAGCGTGCCACGGTCACCCGGGGCCTGCAGGCCTTCCACCTGCAGCGCCACCTCGCCGGGCGGCACGGGTTCATTCGCTGCCGACGCCGCCCTTGGCACGGGAGCGTCCTGTGGCGCGGCGCTGTCTCCCATCATGGCCTGGGCCAGCGCCTGCGGGCCGGTGTCGGTCACGCGGCCGTGGTGCACGGCCTGGCCGCGGCGCAGCACCGTCACCGCATCGGCATAGGCCATCACCTCGCGGAACTTGTGGGTGATGATGACCACGCTGCACTGGCCGCTGCGCGCAATGGCGCGCACATGGCCCAGCACCTCGTCGGCCTCCTGCGGGGTCAGCACCGAGGTGGGTTCGTCCAGGATCAACAGGCGCGGGCGCAGGTACAGCTGCTTGAGCAATTCGAGCTTCTGCTTTTCACCGGCGGCCAGCTCCGACGGCCGTGCATCCAGGTCCAGCTGGAACGGCGTGGTGGCCAGAAAGGCATGCAGTTCGGCGCGCTGGGCGCGCCAGTCGATCAGGGCCGGGGTCTGGCCGCCGGCCAGCAGCAGGTTCTCGGCCACCGTCATGCCCGGCGCCAGCGTGAAGTGCTGGTAGACCATGCCGATGCCCAGGCTGCGCGCGACGATGGGGTTGGCGATGGACTGCTCGCGCCCGTCCAGCAGGATGGCGCCTTCCTCGGCCCTCTGGAAACCCGCCACGCATTTGACCAGCGTGCTCTTGCCGGCGCCGTTCTCGCCCAGCAGCGCGTGTACGCTGCCGGGCTCCACGCGCATGTTCACGCGGTCCATGGCGGTGAAGCTGCCAAAGCGCTTGGTCAGGTTCCAGGTCTCCAGCGCGAGGGCGCCAGTGCCGGGGGGCAAGGCACCGATGGGGTGGTCGGGTTGCGGGTCGGACATGGCGGTTCTTCTCCAGGTCAATGCAGGGCCGCCAGCAGTGCTTCGGATGGGGCATGTGCGCCGAACACGCCGCCCTGCATGGTCACCATGTTCAATGCGGCCTGGTGGTTGGCCGGGTCGGTGGCGGCCGTGCAGTCGGACAGCAGCAGGCATTCGTAGCCGCGGTCATTGGCCTCGCGCATGGTGGTGTGTACGCAGACATCGGTGGTGATGCCCGCGAGGATGAGGTTCTGCACGCCACCGAGGCCGAGCACCATGTCCAGGTCGGTGGCGTAGAACGAGCCCTTGCCGGGCTTGTCGATCACCACCTCGCCAGGCAGTGGCGCGAGTTCCGGGATCAGCTCCCAGCCCGGCTCGCCGCGCACCAGGATGCGCCCGCACGGCCCGAAGTCGCCGATGCCCAGACCGTCCTTGCCAATCTGGCGCGAGCGCCAGCGCTTGTTCGCCGGCAGGTCGGCGAGATCAGGCCGGTGCCCTTCGCGCGTGTGGATGACGCGAAAGCCCTGCGCGCGCAGGGCCGGAAGCAGCCTCTGCAGGGGGGCGATGGGCGCGCGTGTAAGGCCGATGTCGTAGCCCATCACGTCCACATAGCCGCCGATGCCGCAGAAGTCGGTCTGCATGTCGATCACGACCAGCGCGGTGTTGTCCGGGCGCAGGTCGCCGTTGTAAGGCCAGGCATAGGGGTTGGCCTGGACATGGCGGGTGGTGGGGGTGGTCACGCGGGCGGTTCCTTCGGAGGGTTATTTGCTGGAAGAGAGTTCGCCCGGGCTGCCAGCGGCCACGCTGCCGGGCTTGCAGGTCACAACCAGGATCAGCAGGGTCAGCACATAGGGCACGGTGTTGAACAGGTGGTAGCCCCAGCCCACGCCCACCGACTGCAGCGCCGGGCCGATGGCGCCGGCACCGCCGAAGAGCATGGCGGCGACCATGCAACGCAGCGGGTTCCAGCGTGCGAAGATCACCAGCGCCACGGCGATCAGGCCCTGGCCGCTGGAGATGCCCTCGTTCCAGCTGCCCGGGTAGAACAGGGTGAGCGAGGCGCCGCCCAGCCCGGCGATGAAGCCGCCCGCCGCCGTGGCCGCGATGCGGATGCCGGACACCGAATAGCCGAGCGCGCGCGTGGCGTTGGCCGAGTCGCCGGCCAGCCGCACCAGCAGGCCCCAGCGCGTGCGCGCAAAGGCCCACCAGAGGACCACGGCCAGCACGATGCCCAGCGGCAGCAGGGCGTTGACCTGCAGGGCCGACTGCACCACCGGCGAGTCGCTCCAGCCGCCCAGCGCCAGCGCCGGAATCTGCGGGGCCTGTGGCTGGATCAGCGGCTTGCCCAGGTAGAAGGCCAGGCCCGTGCCCAGCAGCATCAACGCGATGCCGGTGGCCACGTCGTTCACGCGCGGCAGCGAGCACAGCACGCCGTGCAGTGTGGCCAGCAAGGCGCCTGCGCTGGCACCGGCCAGCACACCCAGCCACGGTGAGCCGGTGAGGTAGGCGCCGCCGAAGGCGGTCATGGCCGAGAGCACCAGCACGCCCTCCAGCCCGAGGTTGATGCGGCCCGACTTTTCGGTCAGGCATTCGCCCAGACTCACGAACAGGAAGGGCACACCCACGCGCAGGGCCCCGCCCACGATACCGGCCACCAGGGCAATCCATTGGTCTATTGTCATATGGGCTCCACGTGGGCGGTTGGAGTCGTCGCCTCGGCGGGCCGGCTGCGCCGCTGGGCCCACAGGGCCCGCCAGTCCACGTCGCGCAGCGCCTCGCTGGCCAGGATCAGCACGAAGGCAATGCCCTGCAGCACCATCACCGAGGCATCGGGCAGGCCCAGGCGGCGCTGCAGCAGGCTGCCGGCCGCGCCAAAGCCGCCGAACAGGATGGCCACCGGGATGATGGCGATCGGGTTGTGCCGCGCGATGAAGGCCACGAGGATGCCCGCGTAGCCGTAGCCCGCGATCAACGCGCCATTGGCGTTGGTGTGCACGGCCGCCACCTCCACGGCACCGGCCAGGCCCGCCGCCGCGCCGCCGAGGGCGCAGGCCACCAGGATCAGCCTGGTGGCCGGCAGGCCCACGAGCTGCGCGGCGCGCGGGTTGCCGCCCACCACGCGGATCGAAAAGCCCGAGGCCGTGAAGTGCAGCCACAGGCCCAGCGCCACGCAGGCCAGCACACCCAGCACCAGGCCCCAGTGCACGTCCGAGCCGGCGATGCCGCCGATCAGCAGGCCCGGGTCGAGGCTGGGCGTGGCCGGCTTGTTCAGGCTGGCCGGGTCGCGCAGAGCCCCCTCGACGAAATGCTTGAACAGGCCGATCGCCACGTACGACAGCAGCAAACTGCTGATGGTCTCGTTGATGCCGCGGTATTGGCGCAGCCAGCCCGCGAGCACGATCCACAGGGCACCGGCGATGGCGCCTGCGGCACAGGCCAGCACCGTGCCCGCCGCATTGCCGGGCAGGGCCACGGCCATGGGCAGCGCCGCAGCGGCCAGGCCGCCGAGCACCAGCGCGCCCTCGCCGCCGATGATGGTCAGCCCCGCCCGCGCGGGCAGGGCGACGCACAGGGCCGTGAGCATCAGCGGCGCAGAGCGCTGCAGGGTGTTCTGCCACGAGAACCAGTCGCCGAACGCCCCCTTGAACAGCGTGAGCCACATGTCCAGTGGGTTCACCCCCGCGAAGGCGACAAAGCCGCCGAACAGCAGCAGCGCCAGCGCGATGGCGGCGACGGGCAAGAGAACGTCCTTGGCGGCCGAGTGCATGGCAGTCCCTTGCCTAGAAAGAGCCGAGGACGCCTTCGACCAGGTAGTCCATCTTTTCCAGTTCCAGGTCGGTCTGCTTGAACGACTTGCCGCTGGCGATGACCTCCTTGCCCTTGTTGTTCTTGAGCGGGCCCTTGAAGATGTCGAAGCCGCCCGCGATCATCTTGGCCTTGGTGTCGTCTGCCTGTTTTTTGGCCGCATCGCTCACAGCCGGACCGTAGGCGGACATCTTCACGAAGCCTTCCTTCAAGCCCCCGCGCAGGAAGTTGGGGTGCGGCTTGCCGGTGCGGGCCGCCTCGATGATGGTGGTATAGGCCGTGAGCCAGTTCCACTCGGCCCCCGTCAGGTAGGCCTGGGGCGCCAGCTTGGCCTGGCTGGCGTGGTAGCCGCAGACCATCTTGCCGCGCTTGGCAGCGGTCTCGACGATGACCTTGGGCCCGTCCACGTGCATGGTGAACACGTCGCAGCCCTGGTCGGCCAGGCTGTTGGTGGCCTCGGCCTCCTTGACGGCCATGGACCACTCGCCCGTGAAGATCACGCTGCAGGTGATGCCCGGCTTGACCGAGCGCGCGCCCAGCGTGAAGGCATTGATGTTGCGCAGCACCTGCGGAATCGGCTTGGCGGCAATGAAGGCGATCTTGCCGCTCTTGCTCATGTGGCCGGCCACCACGCCGTTGAGGAACTGGCACTCGTCGATGTAGCCGAAGAAGCTGCCCGCATTCTTGGGGTGCTTGCCCTCCGTCCACATGCCGCCGCAGTGCGAAAAGCGCACGTCGGGGTACTTGGCGGCCAGCGCCAGCAGGTGCGGGTCGAAGTAGCCGAACGAGGTGGGGAAGAGCAGCTTGGCGCCGTCCTGCGCGATCATGCCGGTCATGGTCTTCTGCACGGCGGCGGTCTCGGGCACGTTCTCCTCTTCCACCACTTTCACGCCGGGCATCTTCTTGAGTTCGGCCGCAGCCTGGGCATGGGCCTGGTTGTAGCCATAGTCGTCGCGCGGACCGACGTAGATCACGCCCACGGTGAGCGGGGCCTGCGCGTTGGCTTGTATTGCCCAGCCTCCCAGGCTGCCGGCAGCGCCCAGCGCCGCAAGGGCTTGGAGGGATTCGCGGCGGTTCAGGTGGGCAAGGCGGGACATGGGTTTCTCGTGTTTCATGGCGGTCCTTTCGGCAGGGGTGGGTTTCAAGAGAGAACAGAGCTGGGGTCAATCCAGCAGGCTTACGTGGGCTGCCACCACGCGCCAGCCGGTTTCGGTGCGCAGCCAGGTCTGGCTCTGGCGGCCGGTGCGGCTGCTGCCCTCGCGCTGGAACTCGACGTTGGCGGTGGCGAAGTCGCGGCCATAGGTGGTGATCACCGTCTTGAGCAGGCGCCGCTGCAGGCCCTGTGCGGGGCGCCCGGCGCGAAACGCCTGGATCTGCGCGTAGCCGTACAGGTTTTCGGTGGCGCCGTAGCGCAGGGTGTGGGGGCTGTCCCAGAACAGCTCGTCGAGCACCTCGACGTGGTTGTTCACCAGTGCGTCCTCGTAGCGGGCGAATACGGCCTGCACTTCGGCAAGCACGTCGGGCTGGTTGATGGTGTAGGCCATGGGCAGGTGGTTTTCACAGGGAGGCGACAGGGGCCTGGCAGATGCCTGCAGCCTCCAGCACGGCGGCGGCGCGCAGCACGCGGTCTTCGCGCCAGGGCGCGGCGATGAGCTGCACGCCGATGGGCAAGGTCGGGTGGGCGCCCCAGACCGGCACGGAGCACACGGGCAGGCCGATGCACGAGAGGGGCTGGGTCAGCAGGCCCATGTTGGGGCGCAGCGGCAGGTCGCGCCCGTTCAGGTCGAGGCGTTCGGTGCCGATGGGTGTGGCCGCGCAGGGCGTGGCGGGGGCCAGCAGCAGGTCGTAGCGCGAAAGCACCTGGGCGGCGGCATGGGCATATCGGCTGCGCACGCGCTGGGCGCGTGCCACCCAGGCGGCAGGGATCAGCGCGCCGGCCAGGAAGCGGTCGCGCGACAGGGGCTCGAAGTCGGCTGCGCGCGTGCGCAGGTTGTCGAGGTGCAGGGCTCCGGCCTCCGCATTGGTGATGAGGAAGGCCGCTGCGCGCCCCGCCTCCACCAGCGGCAACTCCACCGGCTCAACTTCGGCGCCCAGCGCCTGTGCCACCCGGGCCACGGCGGCGCGCGCCTCAGGCAGGGCGTTGTCGGCAAAGTATCCGCCCAGCACGCCGATGCGCAGGCCGGCGACGCCCTGGCCCAGGTCGCGGGCCACCGGCTCGGCAGGCCGCTGCGCGCAGCCGGCATCGGTGTGCGCAGTTGCAGCCTCGGGGCCCTGCATGGCGTCATAGGCCAGCGCCAGGTCGCGCACGCTGCGCGCCATGGGGCCCAGGTGGTCCAGGCTGGAGATGAAGGGGAAACTGCCCGTGCGCGGCAGCCGCCCGAAGGTGGGCTTGAGGCCGAACACGCCGCACAGCGAAGACGGCACGCGGATCGAGCCATTGGTGTCCGACCCGAGCGTGATGGGCACCTGGCCCGCAGCCACGGCCGCACCGGAGCCGCCCGAAGAGCCGCCGGCGATGCGGGCCAGGTCGTGCGGGTTGTGGCAGGCGCCTTCGTGGCTGTTCTCGGTGGTGAAACCGTAGGCGTACTCGTCCATGTTGAGCGCACCCACCAGAATGGCGCCCGCAGCCTCCAGGCGCTGCACCAGCAGGGCATCGGCCCGGGGGGGAGGGCGCTCACGCTCGAGCTTCGAGCCGGCCAGCGTGGTGAGGCCCGCCACGTCGAACAGGTTCTTCACGGCAAAGGGCACGCCCAGCAGGGGCAGGGCGACCTGCGTCCCCGCAGCCAGCCCGGCATCGATGCGGGCGGCACGCGCCAGGGCCCGTGCCCGCAGTACCGCGGTGAAGGCGTTGACGCGGGCATCGGTGTGCTCGATGCGGTCCAGGCAGGCCGTCACCAGTGCCGTGGCCGCCACGTCGCGCGCCGCCACGGCCTGTGCCATGCCGGCTGCATCCTGTTGCCACCAGGGCGCCGTCATGGGCGGCCTCCCCCGGCCGGCAGCACCGGAACGAAGGCCATGGCGGGCTCGTCCGTCGCGTCCAGCGGCACGGCGTTGACGGTGTCGGCAAAGCCGCTGGCCAGCGCCAGGTAGCCGAGCACGGCCGCTCGGTGCTCGGCCGCGATGGGCAGGCCGACGGCCTGGGCAGCGGCGTCCGTGTAGCGCTCGAGTTCGGCGGCGTTCATCGGCGCACCTCGCGCTGGAAGATCTCCAGGCTGAGCTTCTTCATCGCCACGAAGCTCGGCTCGCTGAGCGTGGCCAGCGTGCGCGGGCGCGCGTCCGCGTAGTGCAGGATTTCGGCCACGCGGGTGGGGCGCTTGGTCAGCAGCAGCACCTCGTCGGCCAGGTAGACGGCTTCTTCGAGGTCGTGCGAGACCAGCAGCATGGTGGTGCCGGTCTGCATGAACACCTCCTGCAGCTTCTCGCGGATGAACAGCGTCATCTCGAAGTCGAGCGCCGAGAACGGCTCGTCGAGGAACAGCACCTCCGGGTTGGGTGCCAGCGCGCGCATGATGGAGGCGGTCTGCTGCTGCCCGCCCGAGAGCTCGTAGGGGTAGCGGTTCAGATCGAACTTCACGTCGAACGAGGCCACCAGCTCGGCCATGCGGCGGTCCACCTCGGCCTTGCTCTTGCCTTCGAGCTTGAGCGGGTAGGCGATGTTGTCGATGGTGCGCATCCACGGGAACATCGCTTCGCGGTAGTTCTGGAAGACGTAGCCGATCTTGGTGTCCTTGAGGCTCTTGCCGTCGAACAGGATCTCGCCGCTGTCGATGGGCACGAGGCCGGCGATCATGTTGATCAGCGTGCTCTTGCCGCAGCCGTTGGGGCCGAACACCGAGACGATCTTGTGCTTGGGGATATCGAGGTCGAAGTCCTCGTACAGCGGCCAGCCAGCGAAGTACTTGGTCAGGCCGCGGATGGTGATGTGCGTGCCTGCCGGGCCGGGCGTGAAGACACGCTGGGGTACATCGGCATACACGGCGCCATTGACGACGGTGTTCATCGGCCGCTCCAGTGAACGATCCTGCGTTCGGCGACGAGGAACAGGATGTTGAGGGCATAGCCCAGGGCGCCTGCAGCCAGGATGGCGGCGTACATGCTCTTGACGTTGAGCACCTGCTGCGCGTCGATGATGCGGTGGCCCAGCCCGTTGTCGGAGCCGATGAACATCTCGGCCACGATCACGATGACCAGCGCCATCGACACGGCCGAGCGCAGGCCGACGAAGGTGGGCTGCAGGCTCTCCCAGATCAGCACGTCCTTGAAGATCTGCCAGCGCGACGCCCCCATGACCCGCGCCGCCATCACGCGCTGCTTGCGGGCATTGATCACGCCGTAGGCGCTGTTGAAGATCACGATCAGGAAGGCGCCGAACGCGGCGATGGCCACCTTGTTCACGTCCGACACGCCGAAGATCAACAGGAACAGCGGGATCAATGCCGACGAAGGCGTGGAGCGGAAGAAGTCGATCAGAAACTCCACGCTGCGGTAGGCGCGCTCGTTGCTGCCCAGCAGCACACCGAGCGGCACGCCGATCACGGCCGCGATCAAAAAGGCCTGCACCGTGCGCCAGACGGTCACGGCAAAGTCGAGCAGCAGCGGTCCGCCGGCCAGGCCGGTGACCAGGGTGAGCACGGTGGCTCCGGGCGGCGGCAGCAGGATGGGCTTGATGAAGCCCAGCCGCACCACCAGGTCCCAGAGGATGAACAAGGCCAGGGGGCCGACGAAGGGCAGCAGCTTGTCCCAGGCGGGTTTCCTGGGCGCGGCGGATGCCGGCTTGCCCGCGGGCGGCGACCAGGCGCCGGCGGTGGTGGAGGTGGTTTCGGCCATGGCGCGCCCCCTCAGGCCTTGTAGATCAGGCTGTCGACCACGACCTTCTTCTCGAAGATGCCTTTTTCGGTGAACAGGTCGTAGAACTTCTGGAAGTACGCCAGGTCGCTGGGCTTGAACTCGTTGTGCAGCATGTACGAGGCCAGTGGCACCTCGGCCGTGAGCGCGCCTTCGATGGCGGTGTAGCCCTTCATGAACTGCCGGGCCTCCTCGGGCTTGGTGCGCACCAGCTCGATGCCGCGGGCGTAGGCGGCGATGAATTTCTTCGCCACCTCGGGGTTCTTCTTGATGAATTCGCTGGTCAGGCTGGCCGCGCCGCCATGCCAGGGCGCCATCGCGTCGCCCAGGATGT
The DNA here is from genome assembly GCF_034519795.1 of Acidovorax sp. GTDB lineage: Bacteria > Pseudomonadota > Gammaproteobacteria > Burkholderiales > Burkholderiaceae_C > Acidovorax. The sequence continues at coordinate 25,219 of NZ_JAXHOB010000010.1, read as the reverse complement.
ATTTGGCGACCACGCCCGATTCGATGATGCGCGTGGTGCCGTTCATGCGGCCGATGGTGCCCGTGGGCTCCAGTGTGTAGCAGGCGTCCACCTGGCCGGCGACGATGGAGGCGATGTGCTGGCCGATGGGCAGCTCGGTCACGGTGGCGCCGGTGGCACCGGCACGCTCGAGCATGGTCTTGCACAAGGTCATGTTCTGGATGCCGGGGCCCGAGGCGATCTTCTTGCCCTTGAGGTCGGCCATGGTCTTGATGGCGCTGTCCTTGCCGGTGATGAACTGGTCGAGCACGAACTTGGCGTTGCTCGGGTTCGTCGCGAAGATCTTGAACAGGCCGGGCTGGGCGATCTCGCCGATGGCCAGGTTGGCCGAGCCGGTGCCGTTGGAGCTGCCGTCGGAGCGCCCCGACAGCATGGCCTCCATCACCTGCTGGGCGCCGGCGAACTTGAGCGGCTCCACCTCCAGCCCGGCTTCCTTGAAGTAGCCTTTCTCCACCGCCGCGAAGAAGGGCAGCCCGGCCGCCACGGGCCAGAAGCCGATGCGGATCTTGGGGCCGGCCTGGGCGCGCACCAAGGCAGGGGCTGCGAGCATGCCCAGCGTGGCGGCCGAAGCCGTGAGGACGCGGCGGCGCGACGTACCGGCGGAGGTGCCGGTGGAAGGGGTGGAACTGTGGGATGTCATGGCAGGCTCCTGCAGCAAGGTTGAAAGGTGAGGGGATGGAATGGGCATGGGTCAGTTGTCGGCCCGGAGGGATGCGATGTACGCCCGCCAGCCGCCAAAGCTGCTGATGTCGCGCGCACCGGCCAGCGCCAGCGGCTCGCAGATGAAGCCCTGCACGCTGCTGCCGTCGGCCAGGGTGAGCGTGCCGATGCCCAGCGGCTGCGGGATCAGCGCGACGAAGCTGCCGTAGTGCGCGGCGGGCATGCGCCACACCTCGACGGCGATGCGCGTGCCCTGGCCCGGCGCCACGCGCAGCAGGCCGGGTTTGGGCGGCACGGTGCCGGGCAGGGCGTAGAGCTGGTAGTCGGGGGCCGTCTCGGTCGCCAGCTCCAGCGTGGCGCCGCGCTCGGTGAGCTGGCCGTTGAGCGGCATGCCGCTCAGGTGGGCACCGACCACCGCGACCCTGACTGTGGCGGGCGCCTTCAGCCCGGCGATGGGTTGGGGCGCGGGCAAGGGCGTGCTGCCGGCGGCCTGGGGCAGGCCGGTGGCGTGGTGGTAGCGTTGGCCCAGGTCGGCCAACTGCCAGTCGCTGCCACAGGGGCCGATGAGGGTGATGCCGAAGGGCAGGCCATCGGCGCGCAGGCTGCTGGGCACCGAGATGGCGGCATAGTCCAACAGGTTGACGAAGTTGGTGTAGGCCCCCAGGTTGCGGTTGAGCACCACCGGGTCGGCCTGCATGGCGGCAATGGTGTAGTGCGTGGGGGCCGTGGGCACCAGCAGCACGTCGATGGCCTCGGGGCCCTGCCACATGGGGGCCACCTGCTGGCCCAGGGCGCGCAGCCTTGTCTGTGCATCGCACAGGTCGGCCGCGCTGTAGCTGCGCCCACTGGCCAGGATGCTGCGCACCGGCTCCACCACCTGGTCTTCATGTGCGTCGAAGAAGCCGCGCACGGCGGCATAGCGCTCGGCGACCAGGGCGCTTTCGTAAAGCAGGGCCGCAGCCTGGGCCAGTGGCGCGTAGGGGATGGCCACCGGCGTGCCGCCCAGTGTCTTCAGCCGGGACACCGCCTCGGCGAATGCGGCCTCGGCCGCTGCATCGCCAAAGAACGCGAGCACATCGGGCACGCCGAAACGGAAGCTCGCGGGCAAGGGCTCGGCGGCCAGGGTGAGCTGCCGCCCATAGGGGTCGTGCGCGTCATGGCCCTGTGCCGCCTGCAGCACCCGGGCCGCGATGTCCACCGTGCGCGCGAAGATGGAGACACAGTCGGCGCTTTGCGCCGCCGGCACCACGCCGCGGGCGCTCACCAGGCCCTTGGTTGGCTTGATGCCCACGATGTTGTTCAGCCCGGCCGGCACGCGGCCCGAGCCGGCGGTGTCGGTGCCCAGCGCGAAATCCACCTGCCCGGTGGCCACCACATAGGCCGAGCCCGAGCTGGAGCCGCCCGACACATAGGCCGGGTCCAGCGCATTGGGAACGGCGCCGTGCGGCGAGCGCGTGCCGTTGAGCCCGCAGGCGAACTGGTCCAGGTTGGTCTTGCCCACCAGAGTCGCACCGGCATCGAGCAGCCTTTGCACCACGGCGGCATGGGCCGTGGCCGTGTAGGCAAAGGCAGGGCAGGCGGCCGAGGTGGGGTGGCCCGCCACGTCGATGTTGTCCTTGACGGCAAAGCGCAGGCCGCTGAGCGGGCCGCCAGGCTGGCCTGCAATGGCGGGCTCGCAGCGCACCAGCCAGGCCTGCTCGGCCAGGGCGGGGGGCGGCGAACTGTCCGCTACAGGGAGGAAGTCGGCCACCAGGGAGTTTGTTGCTTGCACCATTTTGAAGAATTCAATCTTGGATACAAGGTGAGATGCAAGTGCTGTGCCAGGAGCGGTGGGTGAGCCCGAACGCATGGAGTCCTGCCATGCGTGGGCGGAGGACGGATGGGCCTTTGCCCGCAGTGGCAACGGGTTGCGCGTCCTGTGGCGGGCTGCTTCGCCGGTCCTGCGGGTGGGCGGCGGGGCCTGCCTGCCGCTCCTGTTCCTGCCGCTGTCTGGTGCAGGAACTGCCCGTGGCGCGGTGCGGGACGCGCTAAAGTGGTGAGCCCTGCCGGCCCGGGTGCGATGCACCGATGAAAGCCGGCGTGAACCATTTCCCCGCCTCCCCCGTCCACGCCGCATGATTGCCTTCCACAACCCCTTGCACCACCGGCACGCGCCGGTCCATGAGTTCTACCGTGGCGAGCGCGTGCCGTGCTTTGAAAAACCGGTGCGCGCCCAGTACGTTGAAGACGCGCTGATCGAGCGCGGCCATGGGCTGCTGGTGCCCGACGTGGACAGCACGCCGGTGCTGGCCCAGGTCCATGCGCCGCGCTACCTGGCCTTTCTGCAGACGGCCTGGCAGCAGTGGCTGGCGCTCGATCCGGCCAACGCCGCAGTGCAGCCCTTTCCCTCGGTGTGGCCGGTGCGCAGCCTGCGCAGCGATGTGGAGCCGGACAACTTCGTGGCGAAACTGGGGCTGTACTCCATGGACAACGGCACGCCCATGGCCGAGGGCACCTGGGAGGCCGTGAAGGCCGGGGCCGACGCGGTGGCCAGCGCCGCAGCCCGCGTGGCCCAGGGCGCACGGGCCGCGTTCTGCTGCACGCGCCCGCCGGGCCACCATGCAGGGCCCGACTTCATGGGCGGCTACTGCTTTGTCAACAACGCCGCCGTGGCGGCCCAGTGGCTGCGCAACCACGGGTCTGGGCGCGTGGCGCTGCTGGACGTGGACTACCACCACGGCAATGGCACGCAGAGCATCTTCTATAACCGGGCCGATGTGCTGTTCATCAGCCTGCATGGCGATCCACGCACCGAGTACCCGTTCTACCTGGGCCATGCCGACGAAACCGGCGCAGGCGAGGGCACAGGCTTCAACCTCAACCTGCCGCTGCCCGCAGGCACCACGGCGGATGGGTGGTTCGCCGCACTGGAGCAGGCCTGCGTGCGCATCGCGCAGTACCGGGCGGACACGCTGGTGGTCTCGCTCGGGCTCGATGCTTTCGAGGACGACCCGATTTCGAAGTTCGCGCTCAAGACCTCGGACTTCACGCGCCTGGGCGAGCGCCTGGCCGCGCTGGGGCTGCCCACGGTGTTCGTGCTGGAAGGCGGCTATGCGGCGGCGGAGCTGGGCAACAACGCCGTGAACGTGCTCGACGGCTTCGACCAGGCGGCTGCGCGGTGAGTGAAGCGGTTGACTGCGTGGTGGTGGGCGCCGGCGTGGTGGGCCTGGCGGTGGCCCGTGCGCTGGCCTTGCAGGGGCGCGAGGTGATGGTGCTGGAGGCGGCCGATGCCATCGGCACCGGCACCAGCGCCTGCGCCTGAAGGATGGTGCGCTGGATCCGGGCTATGCCGGCATGCGCCCCAAGATCAGCGCGCCGGGCGGGCCTGCGGCCGACTTCGTGGTGCAGGGGCCGGCGGTGCATGGTGTGCCGGGTCTGGTGAACCTGTTCGGCATCGAGTCACCGGGGTTGACCAGCGCCCTGGCCATCGGCGCGCAGGTGGCAGCGCTGTGATGCGTGTCAACTCCATGCCAGTCGTAAGCCATTGCGTCCAAGTCCTACAAGGTTTTTGGCGGTGTGTCCGCTAAGATGACAATGAGCGCTGCATGAGTGGGAGCCACAGGCAACCCATGGGGTGTGTTTTTCAATGTCTAAGCAGAAAGGTTTGCTGTATGAGCGTTTCCGAATCCCTCTCCACGACCCAGGCCGACCTGGAAAAACTCGTGACCGACCTGCGTGGCCTGCTGGCCAGCAAGGACCTCGATTCCGTGCCTGACATCAAGCTCCTGCGCCAGAAGCTGGATGACGGCCTGCACACTGCCCGCGAAGCTGCGGTGCGCGCTGCCCAGGACGCCGCCCGCCAGGCCAAGGACGCTGCCCTGGCCGCCGACCGCTATGCGCATGACGAACCCTGGCGCGTGGCCAGCGCAGCGCTGGCCGTCGGCGCACTGGTCGGCTTTCTGCTGGCCCGCCGCTGAAGGGCCTGTGCCCTGAATCGCTGACCGCACCGCTTGCTTTTATTCCGTAGAACCCAAGGACACTGATGAACTGGCTTGCTCTTCTGGGCCTGGATGCGCTGCTGGCGCGCTGGCGCGCGAATGTCATAGAAGGGGCCATTGCAGCCGAAGACCGGATGGACCTGGCCCGCCTGGAATGGCGGGACCAGAAGCAGCGCCTGCAGCAACTGCTGGTGCTGACCATCCTGCTCGGCGGGCTCACGGTGGTGGCGCTCATCATGCTGTCCATGGCGGTGCTGGTGCATTTCTGGGATACCGAACACCGCGTGCTGGTGGGCTGGCTCGTGGCGGGTGCCTGGTTGCTGGGCTGGGGTGGCACGCTGCTCAGCCTCGTTTCCGTGGCCAAGCGGGCCGGCAACGGCTTTGCACTGACCCGCAAGGAACTGGCCCAGGATTGGCGCGACATCAAGGAGCGCCTGTGATGGCTGCCGACAACCAAGCATCGACCCCCGCATTTGTTCCCGAGGCCACGGCCGAGCAACAGCGCGTGCTCGATCGCATTGCCAAGCAACGCGAGCGCATCCGTGCGCGGCGCCTTGCCCGGGCCCAGTCGCTGGCGCTGGCCCAGTCGGCCCAGCAGGCATCGCCGGACGAGCCGTTTGCAGTGCGCGCTGCGGCGTTTGCCAAACAGCACCCGGTGGCGGTGGCTGCCCTGGCGGGCGTGGCCCTGGTGGCTGGGCCGCGCCGCCTGGTCCGTTGGGTGGGGCTGGCCATGCCGCTCATTACCCGGTTGCGTCCCTTCCTCGCGCGACGGACCTGAGGGGCCCCAGCCCCTGGCCTGGAAGGGGGCGGGTTGTACGTGCGGCCCACGTGCGGCGCTTGGCCGCACTAAGCCTGGGGCGCGTGTGCGAACTGGAGCCGTGTCCGCAGTTCCTTGGTGAGGACATTGCCGGCTTCGTAGATATCCATGGCAACCGTTGCCGCAGCGCGATCCCCAGGGTCCTGGGTGACCGTGATCTTGGAGAACTGCCGCAGGGCGGCAGACGCGAAGCGCGCAGTCGACGCCACGGCTGCATCTGCATCGCTGCCTGGTGCGCGCACCGGTTCGTCGAAGGTGAAATCGGACGGTTGGGCGTTGGCGAAGGGCAGGCTGGCGTTCCATGCCGAGCACACGAGATTGAGCGCCTTCGCTGATTTGCCCTGGCTGCTGAGTTCAAGCTCGACCAAGGCGCTCAGGTGGTAGTCCCCGGCCACAAAGATGAGCCCCTCGATGTCGTTGTCGACAATGAACCGCACCAGCCTGCGCCAGCTGGCCGGGTAGCCCAGCCAGTTGTCCGCCGCGATGCAGGTCGCCGGCTCGGCAACGAAGCGGTTTTCCGGCAGTGCGAACACGCTGCCGCTGCACAGCAGCTTGGGCCCCTTGGGGTGGGCCAGCAGCCAGGCTTCGATGGCCTGCATCTGTGCTTCGTCCATGATGGGCACTTCCCTCCAGTTGCGCAGCGTGCGCGGTGTGCGCTCGGTGCGCGTATCGGCGGCGAATGCGGGGATCCCTCCCACCTCGAAGGTGTGCCACAGGCCGTGCTCCACCTTCCATCCCTGCGGGGTCATGGACAGCCTGGGCTGCTCCTGCCTGCGGTGAAAGCGCGACTGGTAGGCCGCAGCCGCCAGGAAGCCGCTGAAGAAACGCTGCCCGTGCAGGGAGTCTGCCGTGGCATGGGCCGCCCCATCGAGGTTGTCGTCGAACTCATGGTCGTCCACCACCAGCCAGACGGGCAGGCGTGAAAACAGCTGGCGCGTTGCGGCGCTGCCCCAGCTCTCGCGGTAGCGCTGGGCGCCGCGTTCATCGCGTTCCGTGGTCTCGGCGATATTGGCCGTGGCATCGGCATAGATCTGGTCGCCCAGCAGCAGCAGGGCCTGCACGGGGGCGGTGGCATGGTCGATGTGCTGCTCCATGTCGCCGGCCAGCGCATCGATCGCGCGGCGCTCGAAGGCCATGCCGGGCCAGCGGCAGGAGCTGGCGAGGAAGCTCACGCTGGGGCGCGCCTGCTCGTCGGCGGTCCATTGCTGCCACCAGGGCAGCACCGCCAGGTCGAGAACGACGGGCAGCGATGCGTTGGGTGCCGGGCCCGGCAGCGGGCCATCAGCCTCCATCGGCCGGGCCGTGCCCGACTCCTGGGGACGGCAGCGCAGTATCAGGCTGATCGGCGGCAGATCGGCAAAACGCAGCGTCTGGCTTTCCTCGAGTACGCAGGTCCAGTAGTAGCCCTGGCCGGTGGGTGGGGGGCTGGTCTGGGCCGACGGGGCTTCGGGCGCCAGCACGCCGGGGAATGCCGTCACCTCGACCGCAGCGCACAGCGCGCCGCCGATGCGGACCTCGGGCGGCATCGGCGTGCTGGTGGTGTCGAAGTACTGTTCCACCCAGATCACCAGCCGGCGCCGGCGTGTTGCCCCTTGCCCGTGCCACTCGGTCTGCAGCATGGGGCCAGTCAGTGGCCGGATGGGCGCGATGAAGTCCCGGTCGGCCAGGTCGGTGTCGCTGGACTGGCTGTCCGGGCGCGGCAGGTCGGGGTCGATGTGGCAGCCGTCGGCGATGTCCTCGAACGCGGCGGGATTGCCGAGAAAGCGGGTGAGGTGGGGATAGATGTCCTGGTGGGCGTTCTTTCCGAACAGGAAATCCATGTGCCCGTAGCCTTGGCGGATGAAGGTGCGCACCACCCGCCCACGCTGGTGCGCGAAGACCCGGCGCAGCCGGTTCCAACTGCGCGCCGCTCCGCGCGGATCGAACACCTGGTTGTCGAGGCCATGCACGAACAGCGTGGGAAAGTGCCAGTTCCTGAGGAAGTTGCCTTCCAGCAGGTAGCAGTTCTCGCCCTCGCGGTTGGTCAGCCGCTCGCGCAGCACGATGAAGTACAGCTGGCGGAACACCTCGACGCCGGCCACGCCCACGAGCTCGCCCAACCGCGCGTGCGTGCGCGGGTCCAGGTTGGCATGCACCCATTCGCGCCCGTAGAAGGCGGTCATGCGGTTGCAGATGGCGCAGCCTGCGCCCGGCGATTCGCGGTGCGCTTCGTGCAGGCTGCGTTCCTCGTCCGACCAGGCCAGGGTCGCCGCGAAGCGGTCCAGCAGTTCGTCGGCCGGGCCGGGGTTGGCCGGAAGGAGGGGGTCGATCAGCTCGCGGCCCGTCAGCAGGTTGCGGTAGAGCGCGGCCAGCGCCCCCGAGAACCGGTTGGACACGGACGGCACCACCCAGGGGTGCACGGCATGGATGATGGCCGCGCGCACCTTGGCAGTGTCAAAGCGCGCCTGCAGCGCCGCCATGGCGAAGGCGCCCGCGCCCACGCAGTGCGCAAAGACGTCGATGGCCTGGCTACCCGCCTGCGCATAGACGCGGTCGATGGCGGCGGGAATGTCGTTGTGCGCAATGTCGTCCATGGTGTGCGCATCGCGCGCATGGCCCAGGCGGTTGGACATGCGGTTGTCCAGCAGCCAGACGGTATAGCCCTCGCGCAGGAAGTGGCCGGCCATGTTGGTGTCCACGGTGTCCGTCGCGTACACGCCGCTGCCGTGGGCCAGCCCATGGATGAAGAGGACATGGCGCGCGCTGCGGGCTGGGCGGTAGACCGTCAGCTGCAGGTCGATCTGTTCCGGTGCTCCATGGCGGCGTGGCGCTTTGAGCACCTCGGTCTCTGGCCAGACTGCGATGCCCTCCGCGGTTTCCAAGGGCGGATGCGCTGGCAGGGCGGGGCGCGTGTACTTGCCGTAGTCCAGGCCGCGCAGCGACCAGAAGTGCGTCTGCATCACCGCGCGCAGCCACACCGAGGCGAACGATGCCAGCGCGACGATGGAGGCCGGCGTGCTCGATGCCTCGCGGATCTGCAGCCGCAACCGGCTCACCAGGTCCGCAAGATCGACGCGCAGCGCGATCTTCCAGGGGGCGCTGTCCTTGTGCCGCAGTTCGAGGTCCAGCAGCGTGAGCGCTTCCCACAGGGTGCGCGCGCCATCGCGGTAGGCCAGCAGCTTGCGGCCCTGGGCGATGATCTCCAGGGCTTCGCCCGGCGCATGGCCCGGTTGCGCCAGGGTGAAGCGGTAATCGAGCGTGCGGTAGTCGGTATGCAGCCAGCCCGCGCGGATGAACGCCAGCGCCTTCTTGCGCCAGCCGGAGGTGAAGTTCTGCATGATTCCGCCAGGCCTGCGCTTGCGGTATGCGGCGACTGCGAGCACCCAGCGCCAGATCCTGCGCAGCCGGCTGGCGCGATCGAGCGCCAGCAAGGACACCTGTCCCGAGCCGCGCAGCAGGGGTTCGCCCTTCAAGGCGTCGGAGTGGATCGATGGCCAGCCGGGAAGGGGGTTGGCGTAGATCGCCAACGTGGCATCCCACCGGGTCGACGGGTCGGCCAGCCATTGCTGCAGGTCCACCGCGACCTCGACGGCCGCGATGAACGCGCGCGGCTGCATGGCCGCTGCGGGAGTCAGCGCGGGGTCGTGCCGGGACAGGAGCGGCCGAACCCAGTCGGGCAGGTGGCCTGGCTCGGTGCCGCCGAGCAGGTGCTCGTGGATGCGAAACCGCACTGCGCCGTCGGCGCCGGTCGGCGCGGCATCCGCCACGCGGGGCTGTGCTTGCGGCGCGGGGCGAGGTGCCGCAAGTGCCCCAGGTGCCGTGCTGCCCAGGTCCGGCCGTGCCAGTTCGCTGGCGATGTCCCGGGCGGCTAGTAGTGACAGGGCGGAAATCGTGACGAAGGGATTGACGCCCAGCGCGCGTGGCACGATGGCTCCGTCCAGCACGTGCAGGCCCGCATGCACCTCGCGCCCCGGGCCCTTGAACACCGCGCCGCGCCAGTCGACCACCCCCTGCGCTCCGTCGTCGCCCATGGGGCAGCCGCCCAGCGGGTGCACGGTGACCGATTTTTCCGGCTGGCCGCCCGCGATGATGTCCGAAAAGCCATCGGGCGCCGGGTGCCACAAGGGATTGGGCAGGTAATCGCCCCCATCGAAACCGCCGGCCGCATGTGCCCGGTGAAGGGCGCGGTGCACGGCCTGGTAGTACGCGGCGCGACCTGCGGTCGCGGTCTTGCCAGTGCTGGGCCAGCGCACATCGAGTTCCAGGGTGTCCGGGGCCCCGGGGCTGGCGTCGGAGCTTGGGCGCAGCGAGATCCTTCCGTTCGATGCATCCTGGCCCATGGCCAGCAGCAATTGCGCGTGCCGCGCCGCACCGGGGGGAAGTGCCAGGGGGTCGGCGGTGCCGGGAAACCGCGCATCCACGTCGCGCACATAGCGGTGCAGGGTCGCCAGCGTGTGGCCCAGGGTGCTGGTGGCCTGGGCGAGCGCGGAGGGGATGGCGCCATCCTGGACCAGGATCTCCTGCTGCACACCATCCACCTCCAGTGGCACGCGCAGCGTGGCGCAGATCGTCGGGCCGACGTCACGGCTGGGGGCCGTGCTGCCGGCTTGCGGGGCCGAGACGGCATTGACCACCTGGTCCTGGCGCCAGCCCATGGCCACCACGTCGCCATTGGTGGAAAAGGCGCAGCCGAGGGTTCCCGAGCGCGGCAACGCAAAGGAGCGCAGCAGCAGTTCGGTGCTGCCCAGGCTGCCCGCGCTGAGGATGACGGTGTGCGCGTCGATGGTGAACTCGGTGGGCGATGTGTTGCGCCCCCCCGCAGTGCACCGCATGTGCACGCGCCAGCGCAGGCTGCGCCCGTTCGCGCTCAGTGCGGACGCCGCGAGAGGCTCCACCCGCAAGGCAGTTGCGCCCACGAAGAAGCGCGCGCCCCGGCTGTGCGCAGCCGGAATGAGGTTGGTGGCCAGCGAGCCCTTGGCGCCGATGTTGCAGCCGGTGAAGCAGTTCCCGCAGCGCACGCAGGCCTCCATCTCCACCCCGTGGGCGTTGGTCTTTTTGGTGCTGGAGATGGTCAAATCGACCGGCTGGGCGCGACCGGCCTGCAGCGCACCCGCAAGGCGCGAAAGCGCCTGGAACTTGGGCAGCTCCGCCGCGCGCTCCAGGGGGGCGGCCTCGAGCGCCGCAACGACTTCGTCGAGCGCATGCACCAGGGCGGTGTGCCGTGCACCGCCGTGCCGGTACACGCTGGGCCAGTGTTCCTGGTCGAACGTGCTGGCCGCTGGTTTGAAGGCCACGCCGGCGTTGATCAGTGAGCCACCGCCCAGGCCGCTGCCGGTGAGCACCGCTACTTCGTCGAAGTTCTGCACGTTGAGGAGCGCCTGGGCGTTGCCCAGGGCCTTTCCACTGGCCCCGCGCTGCACCCGCAGGTGGCCGGGCAGATGGCCGATGTCCTCGGGAAACTCGCCCAGGGCATATTCCCTGCCGCGCTCGACGACCCAGGTTTGCACGCCCGGGCCGGCCAGTTCGCGCGCTGCGAAACTGCCTCCATAGCCTGAACCCACAACAAGAACGTCGCAGTGGGGGGCGGGATGGGCCTGCAGCATCGCCTCGATCGACTCTGACCAGCGAGAATGGATCGCCATGGTGCCTTTCCGTGGAGCTCGGTTTTGAGTAACAATTGTTTACATGCATTTTCTACCGCCCTTTCCCGTTGATGCCAATCACCCATTGGATGTAGCGATGGCGCGCGAGTCCCTGCGGCTGCGTGCGCAGCAGTCGGTCAGCGCGCGCACCATGGTCGTGGTGGCAGCCATCGTGGCGGCGATCTGCTTTGGCTTCTCCACGCCGGCCTGGCGTGTGCTGGCCTGGATGTTTCCCGTGCTGCTCATGGCCCAGATCAATGCCGTGCTCAGTGCCCGAGCGCTGGCAGTGCTCGATACCGCCGACGCAGCCGCGCTGGCCCGGCAACAGACCGATCACTGGTGGATCACCGTGGCCAACCAGGCCCTGATGGGGACGACCGTCTGGTGGATCGGCTATGGCACCACGGGGGGCATCGCGACGTTTGCCACCGTGCTGCAACTCATCTACCTGGGCGGCGCGCTGGTGAATGCATCGACGCATCCGGCGACCTTCATCGCCGGGGCGTGGATCAACCTCGCCTTCGCTGCGGTGTTCTGGCTGACCCAGGGCGGCACGAACGGCCTGCCGTTGGCCCTGGCCCTGTTCGGCGTGGGACTGGTGGTCGCGGTCTCGTCGCGCCAGACGGCGCAGGCATTCCGCGATTCGCTGCAGATCCGCTTCGAGAACGCGGATCTTCTGCGCCAGTTGGGAGAGGGAAAGCAGGTGGCGGAGGAGGCGAATGCCGCCAAGTCGCGCTTTCTTGCCGCCGCAAGCCATGATCTGCGCCAGCCCCTGCACGCCCTGCTGGTCTTTTCATCCCTGCTGCATCGCCATGAAACGCCCCAGACTGCGCAGCTGATCGCCCACATCCGTGATGCCGCAGGCTCGCTGGACAAGCTGTTCTCGGGGCTGCTCGATCTCTCCAAGCTCGAAACTGGCAGCATCGTGCCGCAGATGCAGGCCCTGAACATCGCTGCCATGGTGAAGGACCTTGCGCGCGAGTTCCAGCCCCGGTGCGCAGCCAAAGGGGTGTTCATCGAGACCGAAGGCGACGATGAGGCGTGGGTGCTGAGCGATGCCTTCCTTTTGGAGCGCATCCTGCGCAACCTGGTGGACAACGCGGTGAAATACACCAACGACGGCGGCGTCGTGGTTTCCGTGCTCGCGCAGGAAAGCGTGGTGGAACTGCGGGTGCGCGATACCGGTATCGGCATTGCCCATGAAGCGCAGGCCCGCGTCTTCGAGGAGTATTTTCAGGTCGGCAATCCCTCGCGCGACCCGGGGCAGGGCAGTGGCCTGGGTCTGGCCATCGTGCGCCGCCTGGCGACCCTGCTCGGGCTGGAAATGGGCATGCATTCGAACCCGGGCCAGGGAACCACCTTCACGCTCACCCTGCCGCAGGCGCCGATTTTCGAGGGCACGGGCGTGGGGGCCCTCGCTGCACCGGCCCAGCCGGTGTTGACCAGGGCCGTGGATGTCTGGCTCGTCGAAGACCATGCCCTGGTCCGGATGGCGACTACCCAGGCGCTCGAGTCATGGGGATGCAAGGTCACGCAATGGGAGGGCATGCCCCCCGATTCCGCGATCGACGCGGCCGCCGCGCCGCCGCATGCGCTGGTCGCCGACTACCGGCTCTCTGGCGATGCCACGGGCCTGGACGTGGCGCAGCGCCTGCGCTCGCGCTGGCCCGCGCTGCCGGTGGCGATCATCACGGGAGACCCCGGCATCGACCTCCACGAGGTCGCCCGCCTGGGCAACATCGCGATGTGGCAAAAGCCGGTGTTGCCCTCGCTGCTGGTCAACTGGCTGGCGGAGCTCGGCGAGCCCGCCACCGACCGCCATGTGCCAGCCTTGGACCCTGTTGCCGACAGGTCCGGGACCATCGGCCTTTCGTGACACCGGTCCGGCATGGGCCCATGCCCCGCGCAGCAGGCGCGGTGCCGTTTCAGCTGCCCATTGTGTTGGGCAGCTTATTTCACGCGATGCGTACGCCCTGCCGTGCGCAGACGTAGACCGCTTCGGTGCGGCTCTGGACGTTGAGCTGGCGAAAGATGACGCTCAGGTGCGATTTCACCGTCTGGTCGCTGATATTGAGCTCGCGCGCAATCACCTTGTTGGGCAGGCCGCGCAGGATGGCCGCCAGCACATCCCCCTGGCGCTGGGTCAGCTCGGGAAACGCCTGGGTGAGGTCGCTGGGCAGGTGCTTGTCCGAGGCCGCCAGCGTCCTCCCGGGGCCGGAGAGCAGGGTGGCGGGCAGGTAGATCCCGCCCGAGGCGATGGTGTTCAGGGCGAGCATCAGCGTTTCCGGCTCGGAGTCCTTGGCGATGAAGCCCACCGCGCCATTGTCGATGGCCGTGCGCACCAGGGTCGCACTCTTTTCACCCGACAGCACGATCTGGCGTGCCTGGGGCACCAGTTCACGGATGGCCACCATGGCATCGGCTCCGGAGAGGCCTTCCATGTGCCAGTCCAGCAGCACGATGTCTGCGGGCCGCGCCCGCAGTTTTTCGAGCCCCTCTTCGCAGCTGCCAGCGATCTGGGTGTCGATGCCGAAACCGAGCTCGGCGAGCAGCAGGCGAAGTCCCTCTCGAAACAGGGAGTGATCGTCAATGACAAGAACATTCATGGATGGAAATGCGGGGCATCACCGTCATGCCACAAAGGCCACATGCACGGTCGAAATGGATTGGATGGCCATCGGATGACACATTTGGTATCACGCCGACTATGCCATGGTCTTGGCGTACCTGCTTTGGGATGCCCCCGATTTTTTACCATTTGGTGGAATTGCCTGCCTCAGAGCCTGCCCCGGCGCCTCAGCGCATGGCCTTGATGGCCTGCGCCGCCCGGGTGACGAGCGCCGGGCCCTCGTAGATCAGCCCGGTGTAGATCTGCACCACGTCCGCGCCCGCGCGGATCTTGCTCACCGCATCGTCGGCGCTCATCACGCCGCCCACGCCGATGATGGGGAACTGGCTGCCCAGTGCGGCGCGCAACTGGCGGATCACGGCGTTGCTGGCTTCTAGCACCGGTGCGCCGCTCAGGCCGCCTGTCTCTTCGGCATGGCGCAGGCCCTTGACGGCATCACGGGCAATGGTGGTGTTGGTGGCGATCACGCCGTCCATGCCATGGCGCTGCAGCGTGGCGGCGATCACGGATACCTGCTCTTCGCTCAGGTCGGGTGCGATCTTCACGAAGATGGGCGTGCGCTTGCCGGTCTGCCTGGCGAGTGCTTCGCGGCGTTCGGCGATCGCACCCAGCAGCCCGTCCAGCGCCTCGTCGCTTTGCAGCGCGCGCAGGTTCTGGGTATTGGGCGAGCTGATGTTCACCGTCACGTAGTCGGCGTGGGGGTACACGCCATCCAGGCAGGCGAGATAGTCGCTGGTCGCATTCTCGATGGGGGTGCTGGCGTTCTTGCCGATGTTCAGGCCCAGCAGCATGCGCGGGCCGCGGCCTTTGTGCTCGCGAAAGCGCGATTGCTGCACGTTGCGCAAAAAGGCGTCCAGCCCCTCGTTGTTGAAGCCCAGGCGGTTGATGAGGGCGCGCTTCTCGGGCAGGCGGAACATGCGCGGCTTGGGGTTGCCGGGCTGGCCCTTGGGCGTCACGGTGCCCACCTCCACGAAGCCGAAGCCCATGGCGCCCAGCGCGTCGATCACGCGGGCGTTCTTGTCCAGCCCGGCGGCCATGCCCACGCGGTTGGGAAAGGTGAGCCCTGCCAGCTCGATGGAATCGTCCACCCGGGTGTTGCACCAGGCCCACTGCAACGGCGTGCGTTGCCCGCGGGCCAGCATGTCCATGGTGAGTTCATGGGCGGCTTCGGCATCCAGGCCGAAGAGGAAAGGGCGGGTAAGGGCGTAGGGGATCAGGGACATGGGGGGATGACAGGGGATAATTGCGCAACAACCTCCGATTTTCCCCCATGACGACCTCCACCCCCCTGACCCAAGACGAACTCAAGGCCCTCGTAGGCCAGGCTGCCCTGCAATACGTGGTGCCTGGCGAGATAGTGGGGGTGGGCACGGGCTCCACCGTCAACAAGTTCATCGACGCGCTGGCCAGCATGAAGGACCGCATCAAGGGCGCCGTGTCGAGCTCGGTGGCCAGCACCGAACGCCTGAAGGCGCTGGGCATTCCCGTGTTCGATGCCAACGAGGTCGAGGCCCTGTCGGTCTACATCGACGGTGCCGACGAGATCGACGGCCAGGGCCACATGGTCAAGGGCGGCGGCGCAGCGCTCACGCGCGAGAAGATCGTGGCCGCACTGGCCGGGCGTTTCGTCTGCATTGCCGACGAATCCAAGCTGGTGCCTGCACTGGGCAATTTCCCGCTGCCGGTGGAGGTGATCCCGATGGCGGCGCAGAACATTGCACGCCGCTTTGCCGCACTGGGTGGCACGGCCTCTGTCCGCCAAAAGGACGGCCAGCCCCTGGTGACCGACAACGGCCAGCACATCCTGGACGTCACCGGTCTGACCATCACCGACCCGCTGGCTTTCGAGTCCGACGTCAACCAGTGGCCTGGCGTGGTCACGGTGGGCGTGTTCGCGCACCAGAAGGCGTCGGTGTGCCTGCTGGGCACTGCGCAGGGTGTGAAGACGCTGAGTTATTGAGCAAGTGCGGCGCTGTGGGCGCCGCATACAAAATGGGCCGCAGTTGCGGCCCATTGTCATATCGGAGTGTGGCTGCTCAGAACCGGATGCCTTGGGGGTTGGTGGGCGACGGACCCTCGGTGGACGGCGCCGGGCGTGCGCGTGGCGATGCCGTAGCAGCAGGCGACTCCGAGGCGGCGGCTGCAGGGGCTGCCGCAGGGGCGGCGGCCGTCAGTGGCGTGGGTGCAGGGCGTCGGTAGCTGGCCGACAATTGCGATGTCTTGGGATAGCCGGCGACATCCAGGTACTGCGTCCATTCGGTGTCCTGGAAGCCGACCATGCGCTGGCCACCGATGGTGCCGTAGGGCAGCGAGGTGTCTCCGCTGAGCTTGCGCAGTGCCTCAAGGTCCTCGTTGGTGCTCACGGTGCGCTCGGTGAAGGGCACACCGCGGTTCACCAGCAGGCTGCGTGCACTGAGGCAGGGCGCGCAATCGCTGCCGGTGTACAGCGTCACGGGAAAACGCTGGGCGATCCGCGACAGTTCCAGCGGCAGGCCGCTCGTGCTCCCCACGGCACCCGTCGCGGGGTTGGTGGTGGTGGCCGTGGCCTTGCTCGCATTGTCGGGTGCGCGGTCCGAGAAGGTGACCTTGCCATCGGGCCCGACGATGCGGTACACCGTTTGCGCCTGGGCTCCCGCGCAGGCAAGCAGGACCAGCACCGGGGCCAGCATCGGCAGGGACAGCAGGTTCTTGCGCATCGTCTTACTCCTCGGAATCCGTGTGTTGTGGGGAAACTCAGGCCGTGGCCGGCTCGGCCATGCCCTGGTGGCGCATCAAGGCGTCCAGGCGTGGCTCGCGGCCCCGAAAGGCCTTGAACGACTCCATCGCCGGGCGGCTGCCGCCGGCCTCCAGAATGGCCTCGCGGTAGCGGCGGCCGGTCTCGGCGCTCGGCTCGCCATCGCTGCCCACCGTTTCTTCAAAAGCGGCATAGGCGTCGGCGCTCAGCACCTCGGCCCACTTGTAGCTGTAGTAGCCCGCAGCATAACCGCCCGCGAAGATGTGGCTGAAGGTGTGCGCGGTGCGGCTGAACGCCGGCGGCTGCAGCACGGCCACTTCGGCACGCACCTGGTCCAGCAGGGGCATGATGTCCCGGGCCGGGTCGTGCTCGGTGTGCAGCAGCATGTCGAACAGCGAGAACTCGATCTGGCGCAGCGTCTGCATGCCGCTCTGGAAATTCTTCGCGGCGATCATCTTGTCGAACAGCGCGCGCGGCAGCGGCTCGCCCGTGTCCACATGGGCCGTCATGTGCTTGAGCACGTCCCACTCCCAGCAGAAGTTCTCCATGAACTGGCTGGGCAGCTCCACCGCATCCCACTCCACGCCGCCGATGCCCGAGACGTCGCGCTCGTTCACCTGGGTCAGCATGTGGTGCAGGCCGTGGCCGAACTCGTGGAACAGGGTGATCACGTCGTCGTGCGTGAGCAGGGGCGGCTTGCCGTCCACGCCGCTGGCGAAATTGCACACCAGGTGCGCCACCGGGGTCTGCAGCACGCCGGTGTCGGGGCGCAGCCAGCGGGTGCGCACGTCGTCCATCCAGGCGCCGCCGCGCTTGCCGGTGCGCGCCGGCTGGTCCAGGTAGAACTGGCCAACCAGCGTGTCGCCGCGCTCGATGCGGTAGAACTCCACGGCCGGGTGCCACACCGGCGCGCTGTCGCGGCGGATCGCCACCTCGAACAGCGTTTCGATGATCTTGAACAGGCCGGCCAGCACCTTGGGCGCCGTGAAGTATTGCTTGACCTCCTGCTCGCTGAAGGCGTAGCGCGCTTCCTTGAGCTTCTCGGCCACGTAGGGCCAGTCCCAGGCCTGGGGTGCGGTCAGCCCGAGGCTGGTCGAGGCAAAGGCACGCAGGTCGGCCACGTCCTTCTCGGCATAAGGCCGGGCGCGGTGCGCCAGGTCGCGCAGGAAGGCGACCACTTCGGCAGGCGAATCGGCCATCTTGGCCACCACCGAGACTTCGCCGAAGTTGGCGTAGCCCAGCAGTTGCGCTTCTTCCTTGCGCAGTGCCAGGATCTCGCTGATCAGCGCGGTGTTGTCGTACTTGCGGGCATCGCCTTCGGCCTGGTCGGAGGCACGGGTCACATAGGCGCGGTAGATCTTCTCGCGCAGGGCGCTCTGGTGGGCGAACTGCATCACCGGCAGGTAGCACGGCATCTTGAGCGTGAGCTTGTAGCCGTCCTTGCCCTCGGCCTGGGCGGCATCGCGCGCGGCCTGCAGCACGTCGGCAGGGATGCCATCGACCTCGGCGTCGGTGGCGTAATAGGCAAAGGCGTCGGTCGCGTCCAGCGCGTTCTCGCTGAACTTCTGGCTCAGCTCGGCCTGGCGCTCCTGGATCTGGGCAAAGCGCTCCTTGGCGGTGCCGACCAGTTCCGCGCCGCTCAACACGAAGTTGCGCACGGCATTCTTGTGCGCCTGGCGCTGCTCGGCGCTCAGCGTGGCGGGGTCGATGGCCTTGTACTTGGCGTAAAGGCGCTCGTCGGCACCCAGGCGGGTCCAGAATTCGGTCACGCGGGGCAGGGCGGCGTTGTAGGCGGCACGCAGCTCGGGCGTGTCGGCCACGCTGTTGAGGTGGCTCACCGCGCCCCAGGCCGTGCCCAGTTGCTCGGTGGCCACGTCCAGCACCTGGGCGATGGCGTCCCAGCGGGCGGGAAAGTCGGGGGCGGTCACCGTCTCCAGCGCCACGTTGGCACGCTCGAGCAGCACGTCGACCGCAGGCGCGACGTCCTCGGGCGTGATGCGGTCAAACTGGGGAAGGCCGGAGAATTCGAGAAGGGCGTTGCTCATGCGGTGTAGATGGCGCCTCGGGGCGTAGGTTCAAGGGTTTGTCAACGGGCAGCCGTGCGCTCGGCTGCCTCGATGGTGTTCACCAGCAGCATGGTAATGGTCATCGGGCCAACCCCGCCAGGCACGGGGGTGATCCAGCCAGCCACTTCCTTGACACCCTCGAAGTCCACGTCGCCGCAGAGCTTGCCTTCGGCGTTGCGGTTGATGCCCACGTCGATCACGATGGCACCCGGCTTGACCATGTCGGCCGTGAGCGTGTTGGCGCGGCCCACGGCCGCCACCACCACATCGGCCTGGCGCGTGTGGTAACCCAGGTCGGGCGTGCCGCTGTGCGTCACGGTCACGGTGGCGTTGGCCTGCAGCAGCAGCAGGGCCATGGGCTTGCCCACGGTGTTGCTGCGCCCGATCACCACGGCATGCTTGCCCTTGAGCGACTGGCCGGTGGATTCGATCAGCTTCATGCTGCCGTAGGGCGTGCAGGGGCGAAAGCCCTCCAGCCCCGCCATCAGCTCGCCGGCCGACAGCACCGAATAGCCATCCACATCCTTGGCGGTGGAAATCGCCTCGATCACCTTGTGCGGGTCGATGTGCTTGGGCAGGGGCATTTGCACCAGGATGCCGTGAACGCTTGGGTCGGCATTCAGCGCGGCGATGCGCGCCATCAGCTCGGCCTCGCTCAGCGTGGCCTCGTACTTCTCGAAGACCGAGCGCACGCCGCTGTCCTCGCAGGCCTTGACCTTGTTGCGCACATAGACGGCCGAGGCCGGGTCTTCGCCCACCAGGATCACGGCCAGGCCGGGCTGGTGGCCGCGCGCGGTGAGGGCAGCGGCGCGCTGGGCGACTTCGCTGCGCAGTTGGCGGGAGAGGGCGGTGCCGTCGATGATGTGGGCTGTCATGGCTGGAATACGGTCAAAAAGAGCAACAGGCGCTCTGATGGGGTCTAAGTGCCAGGCTCTGTTGGCCTGTTGGAACAATGTCTTCTACGGATTTGCATGCAAGCGGATAACTAGGCGGGGAGCCGCAGACAGTGCTATGGCACGGCAAGGCTCACCAACGACGTTAGCCGCTTGCAGGCAAATCCGTGTCAGCCCTTGGGGGCATTTTGGCCGAGGGCGATCTTGAGCAGGTCGGCCACGGTATTGGCGTTGAGCTTTTCCATGATGTTGGCGCGGTGTGCCTCCACCGTCTTGATGCTGATGCCCAGGTCGTCGGCGATCTGCTTGTTCAGGCGGCCGGCGACGATGCGCTCGAGCACCTGCGCCTCGCGGCTGGTGAGCTTGGAGAGCAGGGCATCGCGGCTGGCGGCCTGCTGGTAGCCGGCAAACGCCTCGCGGGCATGGTCCAGCATGCGCTCGACCAGGCCGACCAGCTCTTCCTCGTCGAAGGGCTTCTGGATGAAATCGAGCGCACCCTTCTTCATGGTGTTCACGGCCATGGGCACGTCGCCGTGGCCGGTGATGAACACGATGGGCAGCGGCGATTTGCGCTCGATCAGGCGGTCCTGCAGCTCCAGGCCGGTCATGCCGCCCATGCGGATGTCCACGATCAGGCAGGCCACTTCGCGCGGGTCGTAGCGCGACAGAAAGGTCTCGGCCGAATCAAAGCAGCGCACCCGGTAGTCCTTGCCTTCCAGCAGCCACTGCAGGGAGTCTCGGACCGCTTCGTCATCATCCACGACGTATACGGTGCCTTTTTTCGGAATCAAGCTCATGCAATTGTCCTTGGAGTATGTGCGTTTGCTACAGAATTTGTAGTGTCATCGGCAGGCTTGGCAAGCGGCAACCAGAAGGAGAACCTGCAGCCCGTGACCTCGGAACCATTGTAGATGTTCTCTGCATGCATCCGGCCCTGGTGCGACTCGACGATGCTGCGGCACAGATTGAGGCCCATGCCCATGCCTTCCTGCTTGGTGGAGAAGAAGGCTTCGAACAGGCGTTCGAGCACTTCGGGCGCCAGGCCCTTGCCCGTGTCCAGCACCGAAAACTCGACCACGCCGCGGTCCTCGATGGTCTTGGGCACCACGCGCAGTTCCACGCTGCGGCCGGCCGTGGGGCGGTTGGCCTGCTGGATGGCCTCGGCGCCGTTCTTCATCAGGTTCACCAGCACCTGCTCGATCAGGATGGTGTCGGCCATCACGGGCGGCAGGCGCGCGGCGATGTACAGCGTCAGGCGCACATGGTGGCGGCGCAGCTCGATGTCGGCCAGCTCCACGGCCTCGGTCACCATCGAATGCACATCGGCCAGGGCGCGGTTGGGCTCGCTCTTCTTCACGAAGGAGCGGATGCGCTGGATGATCTGCCCGGCGCGCTGCGCCTGGTGGGCGGTCTTCTGCAGGGCCGTGAGCAGGGCTTCCTCGGTGAGCTGGCCGCTCTGGATGCGCGAGACCATGCCGCTGCAATAGTTGTTGATGGCCGTGAGCGGCTGGTTCAGCTCGTGCGCCACGCTGGATGCCATCTCGCCCATGGTGATCAGGCGGCTCACGGACTGGGCGCGCTCGGCCTGGCGCGAGGCCTGTTCCTCGGCCTGGCGGCGCGGCGTGATGTCGGTGGCGATCACCATCTGCGCCAGGCGCCCGTCCACCCAGTTCAGGTAGCGCGAGCGCACCTCCAGCCACTTGCCCAGGTCGGGCAGGAAGATCTCGGCGTTTTCGGTGCGCGCGCTGGTCAGGGTGTCGGTGGGCAGGCCCATCAGCCCGTCCTCGTCGTCCACGCCCGATGGCGTGCTGCCCGCCACGGGCACCACGCCGGCCTGGGCCACCAGTTGCAGGTGGCCGCCGGTCTGCGAGCCGAACCACTGGCGGTACAGCTTGTTGGCGAACAGCAACTCCTCGCTGCCCAGCGGCGCCACGGACACCGAGGCATCGAGCGATTCGAGCACGATGGTGAAGCGCTCGTGCGACGCCGAGAGCTGCTCGCGCACCCGGTTGGGCTCGGTGATGTCGGTCATCGACGTCATCCAGCCGGTCTGGTGGCCATGGGCATCGATCAGCGGCGACACGTACAGGCGTGCATCGAACAGCGTGCCGCTCTTGCGCCGCACGCGCACCTGGAAGCCGCCGACGATGGTCTTGCCGCTGAGCTCGTCGCGCAGCT
Organism: Acidovorax sp.; assembly: GCF_034519795.1. Lineage (GTDB taxonomy): Bacteria > Pseudomonadota > Gammaproteobacteria > Burkholderiales > Burkholderiaceae_C > Acidovorax. Next base: position 3,605 of record NZ_JAXHOB010000010.1, on the reverse strand, counting down.
TGGCGTGCAGGGCCTCGTGGTCCGAGTCGGGCCAGTAGGGGAAGGGGGCCTTCAGGCCCACCAGCTCGGCCTCGCTCCAGCCCGTCATCTGGCAGAAGGCGGCGTTCACGTAGGTGATGCGGCCTTCCATGTCGAGCGCGCGCATGCCGGTGAGGATGGAGTTCTCCATCGCCCGGCGGAAATTGGTCTCGGCCACCAGGGCCTGCTGGGCCTGCATGCGCCGGCGCGTGTGGCGCCAGGTGGCGATCAGCATCCAGGCCGTCATGGCGCTGAGCGTGCCAACCAGCCAGAACAGGCCGCTGCCCACCACGCCCAGCGAGGTGCGGTAGGCCTGGGCGCGCAGCACCAGCCCGTTGCCCACGGGGGAGACGGGCACCTCGTACTCGTTGGCGCGCGGGCTCCAGGGCAGCAGCTGGGTGGCCGGGTTGCGCGGGCCCAGGGGCGTACCTGCCAGCACCTGGTTCTTGCTGTCGAGCAGGGTCACGGCGTAGCGCGCCAGCACCTCGGTGGGCGTGCCGTAGCGCAGCAGGCTGTCGATGGAGTATTCGCCCAGCACCACGCCACTGAACTTGCCCTGGTTGTTCAGCGGCACCTGCAGCTGCAAGAGGGGCGTGATGTCGCCCGCCGTGGCGGCCGGCTGGGCGTACACGGGCTGCTGCAGGTCGCGCGCCAGGCCATAGGTGTCGGCCGTGTCGCCGGCCTTGAGCACCTCGCCAGCGATGCGCAGCTCGCTGCTGGCCAGGGTGGGCGCGGCGTGGCTGGCGCGGATGCGGCGGCGCTCGTCGATCCAGGTGATGGCCTGCAGCTCGGGGTACTGGCTGATCAGGGTCTCGGCCCGGCTCACGAACTCGGAGCGTTCGAGCTCCTGGTTGGACAGGTCGCGCGCAATGCGCATGAGCTGCTCCTGGCGCTCCAGCAGGCGCAGGCGCACGCGCTGCTGGGCGTATTCCACATCGCGGCGCAGGGCTTCCTGCTCGCGCTCGGCCTCTTCGGCGCGCAGGTACCAGAAGGCCGCCACGATGGCCGCCAGGAACATCAGCACGGCCGCCAACGGCGCCAGCGCAGCAAACCGGTCCTGCCGGGTGGGCGAGAGGCTGCGCCACCACTTGCGCCACCAGCGCGCAGGGGCCGCAATGGGCGAAACCGTGGTGGGGGGAGCTGGGTCGGTGGGGTGCATGCCCCTCAAGTGTAGAGGAGGCGCACACCTGGTAACGGACAGCAGGGACAAACCTGTCCACGATCCCTTGCGGCGGGTTTTGCAGGCAGGCCGTGGCCGTTTGCGAACGCTCGTTCTTGTGCGTTCGCAGCAAATTCTCATAATATGATATCAATGGGCACCATTTGAAATTCAAGAAAAGTTGTGCGAAACTAGGGGCAGTGTTCTAAATTGCTGCCACACCTACAGGAGACAAAGCATGTCAGCTCAGCCCGATCAAGAGGCCGGTTTCGGCCTCGGTACCGACGTCGATCAGCAGGAAACCCGTGAATGGATGGATGCGCTGTCCGCCGTGATCGACAAGGAGGGCCCCGAGCGCGCCCATTTCCTGCTGGAGCAGCTTCTGGAGCACGCGCGCCAGAGCAGCATCGACATGCCGTTCTCGGCCAACACCGGCTACGTGAACACCATCGAGGCCGACCAGGAAGCCCACTGCCCCGGCAACATCGCCATTGAAAAGCGCCTGCGCGCCTACATGCGCTGGAACGCCATGGCCATGGTCGTGCGCGCCAACCGCCTGAACCCCGCCGACGGCGGCGACCTGGGCGGCCACATCGGCTCGTTCGCATCGGTGGCCAGTATGTTCGGCGCCGGCTTCAACCATTTCTGGCATGCCGCCAGCGAAAACCACGGTGGCGACCTGCTGTACATCCAGGGCCACAGCTCGCCCGGCATCTACGCCCGCGCCTACCTTGAAGGCCGGCTGACCGAAGAGCAGCTCGACAGCTTCCGCCAGGAAGTGGACGGCAAGGGCCTCTCCAGCTACCCGCACCCCAAGCTGATGCCCGAGTTCTGGCAGTTCCCCACGGTGTCCATGGGTCTGGGCCCGCTGATGGCCATCTACCAGGCGCGCTTCCTCAAGTACCTGCACGCCCGTGGCATTGCCAACACCGAAAACCGCAAGGTCTGGGTGTTCTGCGGCGACGGTGAGATGGACGAACCCGAATCGCTGGGCGCCATCGGCCTGGCTGCGCGTGAAAACCTCGACAACCTGGTCTTCGTGATCAACTGCAACCTGCAGCGCCTGGACGGCCCGGTGCGCGGCAACGGCAAGATCGTGCAGGAGCTCGAAAGCGAGTTCCGCGGCAGCGGCTGGAACGTCATCAAGCTCTTGTGGGGCAATGGCTGGGACACCCTGCTGGCGCGCGACAAGACCGGCAAGCTCAAGCAGCTGATGATGGAGACGCTGGACGGCGACTACCAGGCCATGAAGGCCAACGATGGTGCCTTCGTGCGCAAGAACTTCTTCGGCCGCTACCCCGAGACGCTCAAGCTCGTCGAGCACATGACCGACGAGGAGATCTTCGAGCTGCGCCGCGGTGGCCACGAGCCCGCCAAGGTGTACGCCGCCTTCCATGCCGCCAACGCGCACAAGAACCAGCCCACCGTGCTGCTGGTCAAGACCGTCAAGGGCTATGGCATGGGCAAGGCCGGTGAAGGCAAGAACACCGTGCACCAGACCAAGAAGCTCTCGGACGAGGACATCAAGTACATCCGCGACCGCTTCAGCATCCCGATCCCGGACAGCCAGCTGGCCGACATCCCGTACTACAAGCCGGCCGACGACACGCCGGAAATGCAGTACCTTCAGGAGCGCCGCAAGGCCCTGGGCGGCTACCTGCCCAAGCGCCTGCCCAAGGCCGAAGAGAGCTTCACCGTGCCCTCGCTCGACACCTTCAAGGCGGTGCTCGAACCCACGGCCGAAGGCCGCGAGATCTCCACCACCCAGGCCTACGTGCGCTTCATCACGCAGTTGCTGCGCGACCAGGCCCTGGGCCCGCGTGTGGTGCCCATCCTGGTGGACGAGGCCCGCACCTTCGGCATGGAAGGCCTGTTCCGCCAGATCGGCATCTACAACCCCAAGGGCCAGCTCTACACCCCGGTCGACCGCGACCAGGTGATGTACTACCGCGAAGACAAGGCCGGCCAGATCCTGCAGGAAGGCATCAACGAAGCCGGCGGCATGGCCAGCTGGATCGCTGCCGCCACCAGCTACAGCACGAACAACCGGATCATGATCCCGTTCTACGTGTACTACTCGATGTTCGGCTTCCAGCGCATCGGCGACCTGGCCTGGGCGGCGGGCGACATGCAGGCCCGCGGCTTCCTCTTGGGCGGCACCTCGGGCCGCACCACGCTCAACGGCGAAGGCCTGCAGCACGAAGACGGCCACAGCCACATCCTGGCCGGCACCATCCCCAACTGCGTGAGCTACGACCCGACCTTCGCCCACGAAGTCGGCGTGATCATGCACCACGGCTTGAAGCGCATGGTCGAGCGCCAGGAAAACGTCTTCTACTACATCACGCTGCTCAACGAGAACTACCCCATGCCCGGCCTGCAGCCCGGCACGGAAGAGCAGATCCTCAAGGGCATGTACCTGTGCAAG
>NZ_JAXHOB010000008.1:27500-474006 GCF_034519795.1 Acidovorax sp. | reverse complement strand
CTTGGCGACCTTGGCAAACAGCGCCGGGGCCAATTTTGAGAGGATCGTCACGCAGGTCCCTGGCCTTGTGGTGTTGCGTGCCGATGCACTTCACCCAGACAGCCTTGGAAGCACCCTGGACTCTGTTGCCGCGACCTTTTCAGGAGGGCGCTATGCGACCATGGACCTTCTCGAAGACCTGGTGCTGTATCGTGCCTGGACTCCAGGGCAATCGAGGGAGTTTGGAGGCTTCTGGTCATTGGACAAACCAGTTGGATCTCTGCAGACCAGGATTGACTCCGCCTTGCTGCCCGAATGGAGTGTCTTGCGCGGAACCGGCTTTCGTTCACAAGCCACCGACTTCACCACCATCAAGGTTCCTGCAGGTACCAGAGTGCACGCCGGGGAAGTAGGAAGTCAGGGCGGGCAGTGGGTTGGAGGCGGCAGCCAGATACTCATTGAAGGCGGCCCTCAAGAAGTTTGGAAAATCGATGGAGGAAAGCTCAGATGAATAAAGATGCAATGTGCCAATGCGAAATCCGCCAAGTGGGTCGTTTTGACGGCTGGGATGACTTTGACGAATTTATCACCGTCTTGAACGGGGAACCCTCGCTAGTCCCTGCACGTGTCGCTCAACCCGACTCCTATGTGGGCCTGGTCGAACGTTGGTACCAATGTTCGGCCTGCGCGACGATGTGGCGATTGGTAGAGCCGGACCCCCCCTTCGAAGGACTGTGGCAGAAGGTCGATTCTCCGCAGCCGTGAAGGTAGCTTGCTTGGTCTGCCAAAGTACAACCCATCTACGCCGCAAGTACCAAGCTCTCTAACAGCTGCAGTGGGCGCCGGTGCACCTCGCACAGGTCATGGATCGCTGGCGAATGCTGGAGCGTTTCAGCCCGTGCCCGTCATGGAGATGCAGCGCGATGGCACGCTGATGGTCAAAGGCGACCCTGCACAGCTGCAGGAGCGCCTGCGCCAAGGCGGCGTGGACCGCGTGCTGCGGCGCAAGGGGGCGTGCTCGTCGGGCTTGACCAGGTGGGCAAGGCGCGGCAGTTGTTGAGTAACCCGCAGCCCACACAAGATCGCAGCAGAACTGCGCCCCCAACGTCTGCACTGACGCGGCGGGAGGTCGCAACAAGCCAAAGCGACTTTGTTGCAGAGAGCTACCGCAGCAGCTACATTGTTGCCAATGGACGCGTTCAAGAACCCACCCAACCTGATGGTGGCCGAGGACCCACGACTGGTCGCTCGCGTGCTACCTCCCTGGACTCTGTGCGGGGGACTGGTGATGCCGTATCGCCTAGAACCGCCTCTCTCGTGGGACTTGGAATCTCCGAGCGCGTCGAGCTTACCGGCAGCCAAGCCCTCGTCGGTGAACGGGTAAATTCGCCAGAGCAGCTGTGCCTGCCGGCCGTTCAACGGCTGCGGCCATGGCGTACCGCTTGCCCGCCCTCCTCACCCCCCGGCACGCCGCCACACCAGCCCCAGCGCCTTGAATTTCTGCCAGGCAGTGGCGCGTTCGTCCGAGAGCACGTCGAGAAAGTCCGACAGGCGCTTGGACTTGACCATGGTGTAAATGGTCAGCGCGGTGGTCAGCACGAACACGAGGGCGAAGATGCCCAGCTTGCGGCCCAAAGGCGCGTCGGCCTCGGCCAGCAGGTTCATGCCCAGGAAGCCCGTGGTCACGGTGCCGATCAGGCCGAAGATGGTGACGACCGTGAGCCGCACGACCGTGTTGGCCTGGCGGCGCAGGCTGTCGGCGTCCAGGTACTGGTTCATTTCGCCGATGCGCTCCTTGACCTCGGTGTACAGCGGGTCCAGCCCCAGGTGGTTGGCACACATGCGGAACAGGGCGCGCACCTGGGCCTGTTCGGACACTTCGTGGAACCAGTAGCGGTGCGTGAAGCGCAGAAATCCGGCAAAGCTGTCGCGGATGGTGCGCTTGAAGCGGCGCACGCTGGCGGCGTCGGCAATGTCCAGGTCTTTCAGGGCCTCGGCCAGCCGGTCCGAGAACATCAGCAGCGCCGCCTTCTGGAAGTGCGCAATCAAGAACAGCAGGAAGTGCTGGTGCCTGAACTGCGCCAGCACGCCCCGGTCGCGGCACACATAGAACGGGCTGCTGGCATTGCCCAGCACCAGGAGCGAATGGCCGCTGCACAGGTAGCGCGTGTTGGGGGCAGCGCCGCTGCTGCTCCAGAAGCGGTCGTAACAGAACCGCTTTTCAAAATCGGCCAGGTGCTCTTCGGAATAAGGCAGGCAAGTGTCGTCGTCGCTGGGCGGGGCCGCCCCCGTGACCAGGCCGAAGCGGATGAAGTCGCTGCGGCTGAGCGCGCGCGGGTCGTCCAGCGCCAAAAAGGCCAGCTGCGGCATGCGGTAGTACTCGATCTGGCGGTAGCGCAGGGGCCCGCTGCGCTCGGAATGGTCGCTCACCAGCGGCTCCAGCAGCCAGGCCCAGTGGGCCGAGATGCGCGGGGCGCGGTGGCTGCTGACGTGGGCCATGAAGAGGTCGCGCTGGTTGGCGTCGGACGCGGCCAGCACCTGCCCGGCGGCGCCAAGCCACTCGGCGCTGTACAGGCAGTGCTGGGCATGGCCCTCTGCATCCCAGCCGGCGGGGTAGCCACGGCCGAAGCGGTACAGCAGCTCCTGCGCCTGGGCGAGCTGCAGGTCGCGGGCGCTGACCTCGACATTGAGCAGCACCAGGTCCAGGTCGAGAAAAAAGTACAGGTCCACATGCACGATGTCGAGCGTGATCGGCGCATCGCCGGGGCGCAGCACCGCCCGCACGGCGCTGACGTCGCTGCGCCGGAACACCCGCATCGGCGAGCCGGTGGCACGGCTGCCTTCCCGGCTGCGCCCTTCGCCATACAGGAAGCGCTGCACATAGGGCAAAAAGGTCACGAACTCGTTGTAGTGGCGTTCGTGAAAACGGCTGCTGTCGCCCGTGAATTCGTCCACCACCTCGCGCCAGGGCGAGGCCGCCTCGCCCATGTCCGCCAGCAACTGCCAGGGCTTGGCGTGCTGGCCCTCGGAGCCGCGCACCGGCATCAGGCGCAGGGGCCACAGCAGGACCTGGCGAAACTCCCGCACGCAGGCGGGGTGGGATTGAGCAACTGGCATGGGGGTGGTCTTTCGTCGGGATCGCGGGTTTCGCAGGAAAGTGCCACGGGGTGGACTGTAGAGACCATGCTACCCAAAACCGCAGGGGCTGGGTGGCTCAGCACCTTGCCGCAGGCGCCGCCATGCGTGTGCCACGCCTGCGCCATGGCTCCTGCGGCGAGCCCCGGCGCGTGACGGCGACGTTCGGCTACCAGTGGTGGTGATGGACGGTCAAGCCCGTCTTCCCCGCCCGGCCGCCTTGGCGCGGTAGAGCGAGGCGTCGGCCCGCTCCATGAGGCCGCGCCAGCCGTCGTCGCCCGCAAAGGCCACGCCCACGCTGGCGCCGATGAGCACCCTGCGCCCGCCCAGGTCGAAGGGCCTGGCGGCGGTGGCCACCAGCTTGTCAGCCACCTGCTCGGCGGCGGCGCGACCGGGCATGCCGCCCAGCACCACCACGAACTCGTCGCCGCCCACGCGCGCCACCAGGTCCATGGGCCGCACCAGGGCCAGAAAGCGCGCCGCCACGGCCTGCAGCAGTTGGTCGCCCACCGGGTGGCCCCATGTGTCGTTGACGGGCTTGAAGCGGTCCAGGTCCACGTACAGCATGGCCACGCCGTGGGCTTCGCCAAGCGGTATGCGCTGCAGGTAGGCCTCCAGGCCCTGGCGGTTCACCAAGCCGGTGAGGCCGTCGCGCTCGCTCAGGCCGATCAGGCGCGACTCGCGCTGGCGGTGGATGGTCACGTCGTCGAGCACGGCGATGAAGCCATCGGGCGTGCCGCCCTCGGACTGGCGCGGCACCAGGGTGATGGCCATGTTGCGCTGGCGCCCGCCCAACTGCAAGTCCAGCTCGAACGCCGTGGGCTCGCCGCCCAGCGCCTTGTGGATATGGGCCATGCTGCCCTGCAGCTCCTGGATGGGCATGACCTCGCCGATCTTGTGGCCCACGATCTCCGCGCGCGAGGGGCCCACCAACTTCTCGAACGCGGAGTTGACGAACTCGTAGCGGCCCTCGCGGTCCACCACGGCGATGACGTCGGGGATGGCCTCGGCAATCGAGCAAAGAACCTGTTCAAGGTCTTTTTGCAGCCGCGTTGCAGTGCAATCGGGATGAGTGGATGCTTCGGATGCGCCGCATGGGCTCGCGCCCATGTAAGCAGCCGGGGCGTCCAATCGCCCGATTTCACTCCAACCCTTCGGGCAAGTGCCTTTTCGGGCGGTCTGCGGCGTTGCGGCGCTTGCCGATAGCACGGGCTATCGGCTGCGCGCCGCGCCTTGCATCCCATCCCGAAAAGGGACTTGCGCGGCCTCAAAAAGACCTTGAACAGGTTCTTGCGTACGTTGCTGGCGAAACAGGTCGGCGCGGGCGCGCTGCTGCGCCGAGATGTCGCGCATCACGGCGGTGTAGCGCACCACCTGGCCGGTGGCGTCCTTGTGCGACAGCACCGAGTGGTCCACCGCAATCGGCTGGCCGGCCACGAGCACCGTGCTCTCGCCCATCCACACCCCGCTCTTGAGCACCGAGGGCATGACCTCGTCGCGGTAGCGGCGCGTGGTCTCGGGGGTGTTGAAGTCGGTGAAGCGGTGCTGCGTGACGTCGTAGCCCGCGTCGTAGCCCTGGGCCTGGCGCGCGGCCGGGTTCATGTAGGTCACGCGGCCGTCCTTGTCGGCCTGCACCACGAAGTCGGGCGTGGCCTCCAGGATCTGGGTGAGCATGTGCAGTGATTCCTCGGCCCGCTTGCGGCCCGTGATGTCCTGCAGCGCGCCGACCACGCGCAGCGGCGCACCATGTTCGTCGTACTCGGTGTTGCCGATGGCTCGCGCCCACACGCGCCGGCCATCGGGGGTGCGCAGGGGGGCTTCGATCTCCCACTTCTGGCCGTCCTCGATGCCTTGCTCGAAGGCGGCGATGAGCCGCTCCTGCGCGCCCTCTTCGTAGAAGCCGACCACACCGGGCAGCGTGGGCACGAAGCCATCGTCCACGCCGTGGATGCGCCGCACCATGGGCGACCAGTGCACCGTGCTGGTGGGCAGGTCCACCGTCCAGGAGCCCACCAGCGCCAGCTCGCCCGTGCGCTGCAGCAGGTCCTGGTTGGCGCGCAGTTCGCGCTCCACCGCGTGGCGCTGGCTGGTGTCGCGGATGAAGGCCGTGGCGCCGATGCCGCCGGCCATGCGCAGCGGCGCGATGGACAGCTCCACCGGCAGGCGGTGCCCGTCCTGGTGCAGCGCGTCCACCTCGAAGCGGCGGCGCAGCACCGGGCCCTCGCCGGTGCGCTGCAGCCGCGCCATGCCATAGAGGTGGGCGCTGCGCATCTCGGGCGGGATGATGAGCTCGTGCATCGGGCGCCCGATGGCCTCGTCGTAGCTCCAGCCCAGCGCGGCCTGCGCCTGCGGGTTCCACTCGGTGATGAAGCCGCCAGGGTCGATGCTGACGAAGGCGTCCTGCGTGCTGGCGAGCATGCTCTGCAGCGTCTCGTCGCGCGCGGGCCCATCTGGCGCATCGCTGTGCAGGGTGCCCTTGGCCAGCAGGCCGGGCACCGGTGCCAGCGGCTGGCTGCCCAGCGGCCCGCGCGCATCCCAGCGCGGGCGCTGGTTGGCAAAGGCGCTGCGCGTGCTGCGCACTGCACTGGCGTCGTCGAGGGTGCCCAGGGCCACATCGACCGCCTCGGGCCGGGTGTCCTCCAGGCGGAACAGCTGGCTGCCGCACTCGGGGCACAGCTGGCGCGCAGCATGCCCGGACGAGCGCCAGGTGTGCACCGCGCCATAGAGGCGCAGGGTCGCCCGGTCACCGGCGATCCAGGCCATGCCGGCCCCACCCGATGCCCGGCGGCAGGTCTCGCAGTGGCACACCGTGGCATCGAGCTCCAGCGCGTGCACGGCGTATTCCACGCGGCGGCAAGCGCAGTGGCCTCTCAATACAACAGGAGCCGTCCTCATACGCAACCTTTGTCCCGGGGGCCGGGACCGCAGCAGTCGTGCCCAGCGCGGCGCGGGCCCGTGGGAGAAAGTTAACCGGTCTTGCCGCCCGGTGTTGTAGGACAGGTCCTATCCGCGCCGACTGTACCGCGTTGGTGTGCCATGGCAAGCGGGCAATGTCAGGGCGCGGTGGCCGCCGGCAGCGATTGCCGATACGGCAATCCAGGGTTCGAAAAACAGCGCAATGCGGTGGGTGTTCCTGTCGCGGGCCCGCACAATAATCACCCCATGGAAACCATTGTTCTCGGCGCCGGCATGGTCGGCGTCAGCACTGCCCTGGCACTGCAGCAGCGCGGCCACGCCGTGACCCTCATCGACCGCAAGGCCCCGGGCCAGGAGACCTCGTACGGCAACGCCGGCATCATCCAGCGCGAGGCCGTGCAGCCCTACGCCTTTCCGCGCAACATCGCCACGCTGGCACGCATCGCCACCGGGCTGAGCAACGACGCCCACTACCACTGGGGCGCCGTGCTGCGCCTGGCGCCGCAGCTGCTCGGCTACTGGGCCGCATCGGCGCCGGGACGCTACGCGCCCATTGCGCAGGCCTACAGCCGCCTCATCGCCCACTGCCTGACCGAGCACGGCGGCTGGATAGCAGACGCCGGCGCCGCCGACCTGGTACACAAGCAAGGCTGGATGCAGCTGTACCGCACCGCCCCCGTGTTCGATGCGGCCGCCACGCAGGCCCGGGCCACCGCGGCAGCGCACGGCCTGGCCTGCGAAGTGCTGGACAGCGCCGCCCTGGCCGCCGCCCAGCCCGTGCTGCAGATGCCGCTGGCCGGCGCCGTGCATTGGCAAGACCCATGGAGCGTGCGCGACCCCGGCGAACTGGTGGCGCGCTATGCGCGGCTGTTCGTGCAGCGCGGCGGGCACCTGGCCACCGGCGATGCGCTGACGCTGCGACAAGAGGGCAGCGGCTGGGCCGTGCAGGTGGACTCTGGCAACGTCAGCGCGCAACACGCCGTCATTGCCCTGGGCCCCTGGGCCGGCGCACTCACCACGCGCCTGGGCTACCGCCTGCCGCTGTTCAGCAAGCGCGGCTACCACCGCCACTTTGCCGGCGGCCCCAGCCTGACCATGCCCGCGCTGGACATCGAGCGCGGCGTGATGCTGGCCCCCATGGCGCGCGGCCTGCGCCTGACCACCGGGGCCGAGTTTGCACTGCTGGATGCCCCCGCCACCCCCGTGCAACTGCGCCGCGCAGAAATCTCCACGCGCGAACTGCTGCCCCTGGGCGAGCCCGTGGAGGCCACGCCCTGGCTGGGCGCCCGCCCCTGCACCGCCGACATGCTCCCCGTGCTGGGAAAAGCGCCGCGCCACACGGGCCTGTGGTTCAACTTCGGCCACGCGCACCAGGGCTTCACCCTGGGCCCGGTGACCGGCCGCCTGCTGGCCGAGCTGATCAGCGGTGAGGCGCCGTTGGTGGACCCGGCGCCGTATTTGGCGCAGAGGTTTTTGTAACAGACAGGCCCGCGCGAACAGCGCCTGCCCCATCCTGTCGCTCCACCCAGTGGGGCCCTCCTGACCCGCCCAGTCGGCATCACCCATATTGGCGATTGTGGTGATCGCTCCATTGCTTTGAAATCAAGAAACCAATGGATACAAGTGTGTCCATGTGGACACATGCGCTTCGTGCGCGTTTTCCTTGTCACCCCCTGCCGGCCACCACAACCCCAAGAATCCCACGCCGGCGCAACTTCGATCCATCACCGCCATGCGCCTTACCTGCACGCTCAAGAAAATTGCCGCCGCCACTGCCATCGTCGTCGCCAGCCTGGGTGCCGCCAGTCCTGCTTTGGCCGACATCACGGCATCGGCCACCGCCAGCGGCTCATCCAGCGCCTACACCCTGGTGGCCCGAATCACGCCCGACGCGCAGTACCTGGGCCGGGGCAAGCTGTACTTCGTGATGCTGCATGGCTCGCAGATCTACGTGCTGTCGGAAACGCGCGGCTTCATCCCCTACACCGGCGGCGAGCCCGAGGCCTACCGCGGCATCACCCAGGCCACCGAGACCATCACCGTGCAGGGCTGGAACACCACCGCGCAGGCCGGTGCTTCGATCTTCGTGGGCTTTGGCACCGATGTGATGGACATGATCAACAACGGCAGGTTCAAACAGGTGGCCACGCTGCCCCAGGCGCCCGCACCGACGCCCACGCCAACGCCCACGCCCCCCGTTGTGACCAACCCCTATGCGGTCTACAGCGGCAACTACCTGTGCATCAGCGAAACAGGGTCCAGCTACACGGTTTCCGCCACCATCACGGCCACCCAAGCGGTGGTGGATACGTCCAGGATCCTCACCATTCCGGACTACACCTTCAACGTGCCCTACAGCAACATTGGCACCACTGGCGACCGCATCTATACCAACAACGCCTTCCCGCTGCGTCTGGTGTCGGTGGACACGACCGCGGGAGCCCGCTACCCGCTGGCCCTAGGCTACGCAAGCAATGGCTCCAGCACCCCGCGCGTTTTCATCTGCTCCCGGCGCTGAGCGCCATCAGAGCAGGCAACTGGCGCGGCCGATGGCATTGACGAGTGACGCACAACAGCCGCGCAGACTGTGGCCGTGCCAGCGACACGCAGGCCAGGGCCGCACCGCACCCAAGCCTGCAGGCCGCGGCAGCCGTTGATCCGCGAACCGGATGGCCGGCAGCGCCGGCCCCATCACCTCGATTCCTACCTCCATGAACTTCGCCAGCCCATTCAAGAAAATCTCCGCCGCCACCGCCCTCGTCGCCAGCCTGGGCGCCGCCAGTTCCGCATGGGCCGACATCACCGCATCGGCCACCACCAGCGGCTCGGCCAGCGCCTATACCCTGGTGGCTCGCATCACGCCCGATGCGCAGTACCTGGGCCGCGGCAAGCTGTACTTTGTGATGCTGCACGGCTCGCAGATCTATGTGCTGTCGGAGACCCGGGGGTTCCTTGCCTACACCGGCGGCGAGCCGGTGGAGTACCGCACCATCACCCAGGCCACCGAGACCATCACAGTGCAGGGCTGGAACACCGCAGCACAGGCCGGCGCATCGATCTTCGTGGGCTATGGCAGCGATGTGATGGACATGCTCAACAACGGCAAGTTCAAGCTGGTGGCCACGCTGCCGGCGGCTCCTGCACCGGCGCCCGCGCCAGCTCCTGCACCTGCGCCCGCCCCTGCACCGGCCCCCAGCACCTCCCACTCGGCGCACAACGGCACCTACATGTGCTATGACGACTATGGCCGCTCGGGCGCCGTCACCGCCACCTTCACGGCAAGCCGGGCCGTGATCGATACCACGCGGCTGTCAACCATTCCCGACTACACGTACAACCTGCCGGTCACCAACCTGGTCTACGAGCCCGGTGTCACGTTCTATACCAACCTGAGCTTTCCGCTGCGCGCGGTGGGGCTGGACCTGACGCGCAGAAGCACGTACTCGCTGGTGATTGTCTACCAGGCCAGTGCATACAGCACCGAGATTAGCTACGGCTGCGCCAAGCGATAAACAGCCCTGGGGCGGGCTGGTGGACCGCTGCCACCAGCAGCGATTTCGGTGGATTTCTTGTTTCTTTGGAGGGCCGTCCGACCCGTCCCCCTACACATTCACCGCCGCCCCATCCACCGCCCAGCGGCACTCTGCCATCCAGGTGGGCAGCGCGGGGTCGCGCACCACAGGTGCCAGGGCGCGCAGCGTGGTGTTCATCTGGCTGTCGAACCAGTGCAGCTTCTGTTCGGCAAACTGGATGGACGACAGCGCCTGCAGCACCAGATGGCCCCCGTCCGCCACCGGCAGCGGCAGTGCCGCGTTGAACGCCATGTCCAGCGACGGGTGCTCGCGCACCAGCTCGTGCAAAAAGGCGCAGGCCGCATCGATGGGCTGCGCATGCCGCGCATGGAAGGCCGGGCTCATCTCCTCGGTGCCCAGGAACTTGGCAACGCCGGCGAGCGACTCGAACGGGGTGGGCAGGCGGGTGGGGGTGGGCGTCGAAGGGATGGGCATGGTGGCGGGCGGCTGGCTGAAGGATGGCAAGGTCAACGGCAATGGCAACCGCGCGCAGGCGGGTGGTCGCGTATCCAACGTAACAGTATGCGCCCACCGGGTGCCCAGCCGCCCGGGCAAGGGGCAAAATGCACTGCACGCGCCTGCTTACGCAACAACAACAGCAGCAGCAACGCAGGCGCGCCTGCCTGTATCCACGTAAACCGCCCGCAACGCCACCGCGTTGAACGGGTTGACACCGGACACCGCCATGCCCACCGCCAAGCCCCGAAGCCCCCTGCATCCCCTGCGCAAACTCCTCGCCGGTGCCGCCTTGGCGCTGGGCCTGGGCGCCCTGCCCGCCTTCGGCCAGATCACCACGGTGACCACCACCATCAGCGGCACCACGCAGGCCCTGAACTTCGCCGTCAGCGTCAACCCCGAGGCCCGGTTCGTGGGCCAGGGCCAGCTGTACTTCGTGGTGCTGCACAACGGGCAGTTCTACCTGCTGTCCGAGACGCGGGGCTTCGTGCCCTACACGGGCGGCGAGATTCCCGAGTACCGCACCATCCGCCAGGCAAGCGAGACCATCGCCGTCAGCAACTGGAATACCCGCGCGCAACTGGGCGGGGCCGTCTTCGTGGGCTATGGCACCGACTTCTGGGAGATGCTGGCCAGCGGCCGCTACCGCCAGGTGGCCACCCTGGCCGAATACCCCATCCCGCCCGTGGCGGGCAACCCCTATGCGGCCTACAGCGGCGCCTACCTGTGCTCCAGCAACACGGGCGCCACCTACGACGCCACCGCCACCTTCACGGCCGCCCAGGCGGTGGTGGACACCTCCCGCATTCCCGGCTTTGCGGTGCCCGGCATCAGCGTGCCTTTCGACGGCCTGGGCAGCAGCGGTGATCGCCTCTATGCCAACCGCGACTTTCCGCTGTACCTGGTGTCGCTGGACACGACGGCAGCCGCCCGCTACCCGCTCGCGCTGGCCTACCAGGCCAGCGACTTCGGCGCATCGCACATTTTCGTCTGCGCCAGGCGCTGACAGCGCCCGTCTCTCAGGCATCTCTCGCACGCTCGGCTGGCGCCCCACCCGGGGCGAAGCACCTGCAGTGCACCGTCCAGCGCCCCCCCGATACCGCCCGTCGGCGCGCGACGCCATGTCGTGACATTTGGTTTCGCGCCACAGTGCGCGCCGTACCCCGGTGATAGATTCGCCGGTCGCCAGGAGCCTGTCGGACTTGGAAATCGCCGGCTACAAATCCGACAGGCTCCCAGGGCCACGCGCCGAGCACTCCCCCGATCCACCGCCAATAGATACACACCCCATGGCCGTTACCGTCTCCGACCTGCAGAACATGCGCTTTTCCGGCAACCCGCAGGCCGATGCCCTGCTGGGCGGCACCCCCATCTGGAACTTCTGGCCCGACGGCCGCAAGGTCATCTACTACACCTTCGACGCGGGCGCCGGCAGCGAAGCGGCCAGGAAGACCGGCAGCGCGGTCACGGCCTTCAACGCCGACCAGAAGCAGTCGACCCTGCAGATCCTGCAGCACGCCGCGGCCGTCACCGGCATCGTCTTCACCGAGGTCGCCACCTCGGCCCAGGCCGACCTGCACTTCGCCGCCACCAACCTGCAGGGCCCCTCCACCGCGGGCCTGGCATCCTCGGGCTACAGCTACAGCTACTCCGGCCCCAACCAGGTGGTGGGCTCGCTGAACATCGAAGCCGTGGTCTACCTGGACAACGTGGAGCACGCCGGCATCAACAACCGGCCCACGGCCGGCGGCTCGGGCTACGAAGTGCTGCTGCACGAAGTGGGGCATGCGCTGGGCCTGTCGCACCCCTTCGACTCCTCGCACCCGCTGCCCGCAGGGCAGGACAACACCAACAACACCGTCATGTCGTACACGCATGCCGGCCCGAACAAGACCACCTTCCAGGGCTACGACCTGCTGGCGCTCGACTGGCTGTATGGCCGCGACGGCCTGGGCGGCACCTATGGGTTCAATTCGACCAAGGGCCCGACGCTGAGCGTCGATGCGGCACCAGCACCAGCACCAGCACCAGCACCCGGCCCGGCCCCGGCACCTGCGCCCACCCCCACGCCAGCCCCGGCCCCCAAACCGACACCCACCCCAGCGCCGGCACCGACCCCCACGCCCGAAAAGCCAGTCTGGACGCCCAGCAACCCCCACCTGCCCACGGGCAACCAGGGCACTGCCGACGCCGACCTGTTCAACAGCAAGCCCGCCAACGAGACCTTCACCGGGGCTGCCGGTGTAGACACGCTGCTGACCCATGGCGCCCGCGGGGGCTACACCCTGCAGCCGCTGCCAGGTGGCGGCTGGCAGCTCAACGACAGGGGCGCCGGCCACGACGGCCTGGACACCTTGCAGCAGATCGAGCGCGTGCGCTTTGCCGACCACTCCGTGGCGCTGGACCTGAACGGCGCTGCCGGCACCGCCGCGCGCCTCATCAGCACCCTGCTGGGCTCCGACGCGCTGAAGAACCAGGGCCTGGTGGGCGCCGTGATCAAGGCCGTGGACGAATCGGGTGCCACGCCCCAGCAATTGGCAGAACTGGCCCTGGCCGCCGTGGCCGGCCCCTCCGCCACGCCCGAGCAGGTGGTGGCCCTGCTGTACGCCAACTTGTTCGGCACCGCGGCCGATGCCGCCACCGTGCAGAACCTGGCAGGCCTGCTCCAATCGGGCAGCTACACCGGCGCATCGCTGACCTGGGCCGTGGCCAGCTCGGACCTCACGGCCAGCAAGATCAACCTGGTGGGGCTGAGCCAGCTGGGGCTGGAATACATTTGAAACGAATGGATGCGCAGGGACCGCCTGCGCATCCACGGCCTTCGCGCAGTCCACGCCGCGCCCGGCGCGGCCCTACCTTTGGGGGATACCGCCCGCCAGAAATTTGCACTCCAATCACGTTCGATGCCCCTTGACAAGCAATGCTTTGCCAAGTGCAGACATGCTCGCCCCCAGCCATCCCAGGCCCCGGAGAACACTCCCTTCTGGTGCCATGGTCCCCGGGGCACAACATCTGGCCAAGCCAGCGACCGTGGCATACCCAACGTGATCACCGCACTTTTCGAATTCACCCGCTCCGGCGTCTGCAAGGTTGTACCGAGCGTATCCGCCTCCACGGACGCCCAGGCCGTGCTGCTCAACTGGGCCCTCATGGCCAACGACCGCGCATTCCGCACGGTGCTCGACCTGCCCGACCGCCTGGTGGCCGAACTCACCTGGAACGAGCGGCACGACACCGCCCAGCGGCACGACCTCGACTCCTGGGCCCGCCGCCTGGACATCACCGTGTCCAACGCCCTGCGCATGTCGCACAGCGACTGGCAGACCACACGCCCCCTGGCGGCGTAAGGCGCCGCGCCCGCGCCCGCCCCGGGTCAGCCCACCGTGCCTGCCGGCACCTGGCAGGGCCTGATCGCACCGCCGCCCGATACACCGCCGTTGCAGTGAACAGAGCGGTCCGCCGGGCTACTCCGGATAGGTTACTTTCCCCCCGCCAATCATCACGGGGCCTTCACACCGGACCACAAATTCGGGAACCTTTCAATACGACTTCCCGCCAAAGGGTGAACAAACGCCCGCTCCTCAGACGCGGACTTCGTCGATCTTGCGCTTGCGCGATGCGTCGGCAAAGAGGTCGAACTTCAAGGCGCTGCGAGGGGTGATCATGCGGTTGATGGGACGGGGGCAAGGAACTCAAGATCGAGTGGGTGGGTTTTGAGATTCCCTGACGCTACAGCAAATGGATTTCGTAAAACCTAGCAGGCTGAAGAAATACCTCCCGCTCAGCCAGCCCAGCAGTCCAACCCCGGTAAGCTCACCAGCCCCTCCCACATCGCTTGACCCTGACCCCATGCGCGGCGCCGACACTTTCACCGAGAGCCTGTTCTCTGTCCGCAAGCTCGACGACTTCGTGCCAGAGTCGCACCCCCTGCGCCCCGTTCGCAAGATGGTCAACACCGCCTTGGCCAAGATGGATGCCCTGTTCTCGCGCATGTACGAAGCAGACATCAAGGGCGGGCGCCCCAGCATCGCCCCCGAGAAGCTGCTGCGCGCCATGCTGCTGCAAGTGCTGTACAGCGTGCGCTCGGAACGCCAGTTGATGGAGCAGGTGCAGTACAACCTCTTGTTTCGCTGGTTCATCGGCCTGTCCATGGACGATGAGGTCTGGGTGCCCAGCGTGTTCACCAAGAACCGCGAGCGGCTGATCGAACACGACGCCGTGATTGAGTTCTTCAACGAAGTGCTCAAGATCGCCGACAAGAAGCACTGGCTCTCGGGCGAGCACTTCAGCGTGGACGGCACGCTCATCCAGGCCTGGGCGGGCCACAAGAGCTTTGTGCGCAAGGACGACGATGACGCGGGCGGCGGTGGAGATGGTGACCCTGGTGCAGATGCCAATGGCAATGGCGGCAACTTCAAGGGCCAGCGGCGCAGCAACGACACCCATGAATCCACAACGGACGCCGATGCCCGGCTGTACCGCAAAGGCAAAACCGCCAGCGAGCTGCGCTACATGGGCCACACCCTGAACGACAACCGCCACGGCCTGGTGGCCAATGCAGTGGTCACGCTGGCCGATGGCTACGCAGAGCGCGAAGCGGCCAAGGCCATGGTCAACGACGCCCGACAGGCGCAGGCCGATCCCACGCGAACCATCACGCTGGGAGCGGACAAAGGCTATGACGCACGCGAATTCATTGAGGCCTGCCAGGCCATGAACGTCATTCCCCATGTGGCGCAAAACAAGTCAGGCAGAAACTCGGCTGTGCCCGATGCGATTGCGCAAAGCGAAGGCTACGCGGTATCGCAGCAAAAGAGAAAGCTCATCGAGCAAGGCTTTGGCTGGGCCAAGACCGTGGGCGGGATGAGGCAGGTGATGGTGCGAGGCCTTGAGCGCGTGGACCAGATGTTCGTGCTGACGATGGCGGGATACAACCTGGTGCGCATGCGCACTTTGGAGCAATTGGGACAGGTGCGCCTGCAGGGGGCGTATTGAGGGCAAATGGACGCCGAAGTGGCTCAAATCAAGCGCCAAAGAGCCCGATAGACCCCTTCAATCTCGGGATGTGAAAACAAGAGAGCCCGCATGCGCCAGCGGGGCGGGACGTGCTTGGAATCTGGGGAGTATTTCTTCAGCCTGCTAGAGCCCAGTTTGGGCTGCACTGCGTTCCATAGCATCAGCTTGTTGGACCCCCAATAATCATCGCCTTGCCCTCCCAGTATCGCTGCAAGCTTGCCATTTTTTTGCCAGCTCAAGCACAGAGCAACCTCACATGGACGATTTTCCAGTCGAGGGCTTACAGGATTTTCCTTGATGATCGATATGCCAATCAATTGATCGCCGACAAAATCGTGCCATTTCGCTCGCGAAAAGACGGGGTCCGAAGCTTCGATTGGAAAAAGCACGCCCTCCTTTTCGCTCATCGGCGTGGCGCCAGGCCGCCTATTTCTGTCACTGTCAAGCCAAACAATCGCACTATTAAGGCTGTCATCCTCCCCAACCCCGAGGGTTCCGGCACCTTCGAACGTGAGACCCAGCGGCCCTTCAGTCCCTTCAAAAACACGCGAAGGCGCCTCTTCCATTTCGGCTCCCGCCTCTTCCTTGGGAAATATGCTGTATCTCGTGAATGAAATCAGCTTGCGCCCCAAGAAAGTTCGGAGAAGAGGAATCGATTGAGATGGCGTCGGTTGATCTTTATATTGGTCAATCATTAAAACCCCTATTTCCTTCAGCCAATTTCACCAAATAATAGATCATCTTTATGTTTTTTCGATAACCCACATCACCCACCGCAAGCCTTAATGGGTCAGATATCACAATACCACCATCTTTTCCCACAAGAAACTGCAGATCGGATATATGCAACTTGGCCCCTTCAATTTTTCCTCTGATGAGTATCAAATCAGAAATACTTCGCTTATTCAACAAACTTAGATCGCCGACAACCGTCGCATGGCCATCCACCATTCTGACCGCATCTTTGGTCCCCGCCTCAAATCGATCGTACACAAGCGCAGGGCGATCACCTACCATGATCGGCCCCCTGGCGTTAACGACGGGAAGGCCCATCTCCTTTAGTTGACCAAGCAGTTTCAACTCGCTTTCCAATTCACTGATGCGGCCTGAGTGCAAGACGCCAACGGCATGCTTTTCACCATAGCAGGCTGAAGAAATACTCCCCAGATTCCAAGCCCGTCCTGCCCCACGGCCGCAGGTTGGTTCGCCTTTTTCACATCCCGGGATTAGCGTGCCCAATTGAGCGTTTTATTGCACTTCAGAGACCGCTTTGGCCTTCGTTTGCCCTCAATGCGCCCCCTGCAGGCGCACCTGTCCCAATTGCTCCAAAGTGCGCATGCGCACCAGGTTGTATCCCGCCATCGTCAGCACGAACATCTGGTCCACGCGCTCAAGGCCTCGCACCATCACCTGCCTCATCCCGCCCACGGTCTTGGCCCAGCCAAAGCCTTGCTCGATGAGCTTTCTCTTTTGCTGCGATACCGCGTAGCCTTCGCTTTGCGCAATCGCATCGGGCACAGCCGAGTTTCTGCCTGACTTGTTTTGCGCCACATGGGGAATGACGTTCATGGCCTGGCAGGCCTCAATGAATTCGCGTGCGTCATAGCCTTTGTCCGCTCCCAGCGTGATGGTTCGCGTGGGATCGGCCTGCGCCTGTCGGGCGTCGTTGACCATGGCCTTGGCCGCTTCGCGCTCTGCGTAGCCATCGGCCAGCGTGACCACTGCATTGGCCACCAGGCCGTGGCGGTTGTCGTTCAGGGTGTGGCCCATGTAGCGCAGCTCGCTGGCGGTTTTGCCTTTGCGGTACAGCCGGGCATCGGCGTCCGTTGTGGATTCATGGGTGTCGTTGCTGCGCCGCTGGCCCTTGAAGTTGCCGCCATTGCCATTGGCATCTGCACCAGGGTCACCATCTCCACCGCCGCCCGCGTCATCGTCGTCCTTGCGCACAAAGCTCTTGTGGCCCGCCCAGGCCTGGATGAGCGTGCCGTCCACGCTGAAGTGCTCGCCCGAGAGCCAGTGCTTCTTGTCGGCGATCTTGAGCACTTCGTTGAAGAACTCAATCACGGCGTCGTGTTCGATCAGCCGCTCGCGGTTCTTGGTGAACACGCTGGGCACCCAGACCTCATCGTCCATGGACAGGCCGATGAACCAGCGAAACAAGAGGTTGTACTGCACCTGCTCCATCAACTGGCGCTCCGAGCGCACGCTGTACAGCACCTGCAGCAGCATGGCGCGCAGCAGCTTCTCGGGGGCGATGCTGGGGCGCCCGCCCTTGATGTCTGCTTCGTACATGCGCGAGAACAGGGCATCCATCTTGGCCAAGGCGGTGTTGACCATCTTGCGAACGGGGCGCAGGGGGTGCGAGGCTGGCACGAAGTCGTCGAGCTTGCGGACAGAGAACAGGCTCTCGGTGAAGGTGTCGGCGCCGCGCATGGGATCTGGCAATGTGGGAGGGATTGGTGAGCTTACCGGGTTGGGCTGCTGGGCTGGCTGGGTGGGAGGTATTTCTTCAGCCTGATAGGCGAACACATCCTTGGAGCCCCCTTCGCCCAGCTTGGGCCCCAGGTCCGAAAAACCCAGGTTGGAGAAATCATCAGCTGCAGCTCCAGGTCCCGCACCATCGAACTCCTTCACGCCATTGTTGGCTGTCGCAGTTTCAGTCCCTGCCGGATCGCCTGCCAGATTGTTGTCTGCAAGTGCGTGTATTGTGAAGTCATCTGTGGAATTTACCTGAGGTTCAGGTGTAGCACTTCAGAAGTGGGACCGCCCACATATTAAAACAATCCAGCCTACAGCAACTCTTTTACATAAACATCAAAAACATTTGACTCATTTTTTACATACAACCGGTCACACTCCGTGCATCGATAAACAAGCCTGGAAACCTTATCAATCTCATCAAAGAAGTTCTCCGACGATACATTTCCAGATTCAAGCTGATCTGAAATATTTACCACTGCGGCCTCGGGAATCAGCGAAAACTCGTACGGCGAATCGGCGCCGGTCAAACGCATTTCATGTCCGCAACGGCAACGAAATTTGGCCATCTTTAATTTCCTTTCTTTGGTCGAGGTACATAAATCATTCTCCCACCGGAGTTTTGAAAAAACAAGCTCTGAATCCTTAACGCATTTGGTTTTCCCCAAAATCTATCCTGGATCGCTTGGATACTGGCATCGTCGAGGTCCGTCTGTATAAGAACTGACGTAGCCTGCTCCTTCTTTCGTTCAATTTCCCGAACAATATTTTTCACTTCAGACGTATTCGGTGTGTAAACGTCCACTTGCCCAATGCCTTCAACCTCCAGATCCGCCGTGGGAGTCTCCGGCACACCAAGGTCATTCGCTGTAACTTTATGGATGACGTTGTAGCCTAAATCAGCCAGGCTTCGGCCAGCGCGAAGCTCATTTGCATCAGGCCTCGCGCCCTGCTGAAATGAAATGCGGCCAAATGCGTGAGAAGCTCCATTTTTTGATTGAAGTTCCTGCGACCCCATTGAAACGCCTCGGCCCGCTCGACCTGAGGCATTGCCATGGAAATCACCTCGCTCCGAAGAAAAATCCCCAGCCACAGGGCCTGAATCAATGCCGCCATTTCGAACCTGTGAGAATGGCACCGGCGCGCCCTCGGCAGGGAGGGTATCCACGACCCCCACCGGAGACGCATGCCCAGCCGACGCCTGTCTCACACGCTCGACACTCCCCGCCGTGACGATCACACCCTCTGGCACATCTGTCATGGCACCCCCCGGGGATGCCCGCATCCTCAAGCCATTGGCGCACCGCCTTGGTGTCGCCCTGCACGTCGAGCATGCCGCCCTCGCGCATCGACATCTGCACCGATGGTGGCGGCTGCCTTACCGCATCGGCATCAGCGCCAGGCTGTGGCTGTGCCAGCACCTGCTGGGCCCGTGCGGCCTGCTCGGGTGCTACCCATACGCTGTCGAGCCACCCCACACCTTGTCCAGGGCCTGCTCACACCCATTTCGGGGTCGCGAAGGCCCTTGCCGGCGTGCCAATCTAGGCGCGCGACGCCGCGTGAGCTCTTGCACACGCAAGGAACGCAACGACGAGTGGCGCGCCGGCAAGGGCCTTCCCTTCGGGTTGCCCGGCCTGGGGGCCGTCTGCGGCGTTGCCCGCGCTTGCAAGGTTCCTACCTTGCTGCACACGGGCGCCTTGCACCCAGCCCCCAGGCCGCGCAACGCGATCCCCGAAATGGGTGTGAACAGGCCCTCGCCCGGCATTGCGCAGTCGCTTGTCCAACTGGCGAGGATCCCCCTCCACGCTCAG
Organism: Acidovorax sp.; assembly: GCF_034519795.1. GTDB lineage: Bacteria > Pseudomonadota > Gammaproteobacteria > Burkholderiales > Burkholderiaceae_C > Acidovorax. The sequence goes on along the minus strand of NZ_JAXHOB010000008.1, from coordinate 454,643 downwards.
CGTGCCTTTGTCGGTCAAGTGCATTGCACCGACAGGCGCCGCCGTTGGGGCATCTACCACCGGACCCGCCGTGGGCACTTCTGGCTCCATGGCCGGGGGACTTGCGTCCCCAGAGACGTCTTTCAGGTTGACCGTCAACAGCCCGCGAATTACACTGGCTACGTCTCCTGAAGTAGCCTTGCCGGATCGCTCCACACCATCCTTGGTGTCAGTCCCGGAATACCTGGTATTCAGGAGACGCTCTTTTGTACTCACACTGTGCAGATACATCCGCTGAGTATTCGGATCTTTCTTGACCAGCACGGTGACGACGTTCCCCTTTTCATCGATCTCTACCGGCGCGCTGATGTAACAACTCGTCGCACCTCGGTCATGCTGCGCACTGAGCACAAGTGCGCCGCCCTCGACGACGGCCTTCACGGCCGCGAATGACACGGCCTTGGATGGATTCATGCCGTGTGCCATGGAGTCTCGCACCGCTCGCTCGTCGAGAACCACTTCGCCCAACTCCGGGTGAACAGCGACGCCACCAGCATCCGCAAAGAGCTTGGAGGCCCATGCGCGCAACAAGGCAAATCCGCGGGGCGCCTCATTGCCTAGCAAGATTGCAACGGGCTCACCCTGCAAGATCCTTGCTTTCTTGACCGTTTGAGGATCAAGCGTGGAGATAGCGTTACCCGATGGCCGGTATCCATTTCCATCAGCAGCACCGGGCAAGCGGCTGCCGTCACCGGTTGGCAAGGTTGAAGTGACATCAGCATCTGCCGCGCTGTCTTCCCGTGCCGGCAGTTCATCCGTTTTCGTCTTGCGTGCAAGACTGCTCGAAGCAGTCACACCGTTTTGCACCACTTCATGAGCCAAGCCCTCCGCCTGATCCCTAGACGAGGCGGCCTCGCGCATCGCATCGGGCGGCACTTCAGCCCGAGAAGGCGCCTTCCGCCCAACAGGTGATTGGGAGGATCCCCTGTCCACTTGCATTGCGGGGCTCAGGGCGACAGCATTGCGTCCGGCCAGTACCTGCCGGGCATCCTTGGAAAGCGCAAGTACTTCTACCGGAGCCATGCCCCATTCGCCCACCATCTCCGCCAACACCTGGCCGGGCTGGTCGATCTGGCCTCTTTGCGCCAGTTGCTTGCCCGCCTCGCCGGCACCACCCATGGCGCCCTGCACACCGGCCTGCAGCGGTGCGTTGATGGCCTGGCGCACGAGCTGGTTTTTGATAGCCCTGGGCACCAGCGTTTTGCCAGCCACCCCGCCGGATGCAGCGTCCAGCGCACCAACAATCAACCCGCCCTTGCCCGCGCAGGGCATGGCTGCACGAAGCATGTCGGGGTCGGCGAACAACTTGGAAAGACCGCCGCGGCCAGGATGCTTCGGGCCTTGTCTTCGCCGTGCTCCCGGGCCAGTTGCTGGAACTCAGGCTCCGCCGCAAAGGCGGACGTGGGCAGCTTCTGCAGCTCTGCATACAACTCGTTGGCGACCGAAGCGCCTTGCTGCGCAGCCGATAGGCGCGAGTCCCCAGAGCGGGGCAGGGCAATCCAAGCGCCAGGACTCCGGCCCAGGGCTGCCGGCAACCATCTTGCGCGGGCTTGCAGCTCGCGAATGAAGGGCTGGATCAGGCCATCTGCGTCTGCAGAGAGCGCGACTGTTCAGCTGTTGGCTGGAAGCTGAGGGTATTGAAAGGTGCCCCCATGGCTCGGCAAAAGCGTACCTACCAACTGAAGCTACAGCAAATGGATTTCGTAAAACCTAGAGCCCAGCTTGGGCTGCACTGCGCTCCACAGCATCAGCTTACATTCCCAATAGTCATCCCCGTGTCCGCCGAGGATTGCCGCAAATTTCCCATTTTTTTGCCAGTCTAAGCACAAAGCAATCTCACACGGCCGATTCTCCAGTCGAGGATTAATCGGATTTTCCTTAATTATTGACAAGCCAATCAATCGATCCCCTATAAATTCACTCCATTGCGTTCTTGAAAAAACAGGATCTGAAGCTTCGATTGGGAAAAATACGCTTTCGTTCTCGTCCATCGGACTGAAATCAGGCTGTCCATCCTTGTCCCTGTCAAGCCAGACGATTGCGCTATTCAGGCTATCATCCTCTCCAATCCCAAGAGTTCCGGCTCCTTCAAAATCAAGGCCCACAGGCCCTTCCGTCCCTTCAAAAACAAGTGAAGTAGGTTTCTCTATTTCGGCGGCCGCTTCTTCTTTAGGAAACAAGCTGTATCTTGTAAATGAAACCAGCTTTTTCCCCAAAAAACTGCGAAGCAGTGAAACCGACCGAACAGGGGTCATTGAGGGCGGAAACTCTTTGTTCGTCATTTTTTCTTTCCTGCACGAGCCAATTTTATCAAAACATCAATCATTTGGACATTTTTCTTGTAGCCAGGTCCAGCCTTTACCCCCAAAGGATCAGATATTACCAAACTACCATCACGCCCCACAAGAAATTGTAGATCTTCTATGTGCAATCTCGCATCCACAATCTTCTTTCTAATAAAATTCAAATCAGATATGCTTTTTTTGTTTAAAAAATCCAACTCTCCAACGATTGGGGACCTCTCAAAACCCCCGAAAATTCACATTTCGGTGTTGTAAGTCATTGATTTGTATGAGGCGCCAGATGCGGCGGGCGGGGTTTTGAGAGGTGCCCGATTGTTGGTTGATTGCGCACCATTCTGACCGCATCTTTAGTCCCCGCCTCAAATCGATCGTACACAAGCGCAGGGAGATCACCTACCATGATCGGCCCCCTGGCGTTAACGACGGGAAGGCCCATCTCCTTTAGTTGGCCAAGCAGTTTCAACTCGCTTTCCAATTCACTGATGCGGCCTGAGTGCAAGACGCCAACGGCGTACTTTTCGCCATAGGCGAATACATCCTTGGTGCCCCCTTCGCCCAACTTGGACCCCAGGTCCGAAAGGCCGAGGTTGGAGAAATCATCAGCTGCAGCTCCAGGTCCCGCACCATCGAACTCCTTCACGCTATTGTTGGCTGTCGCAGTTTCAGTCCCTGCCGGATCGGCTGCCAGATTGTTGTCTGCAAGTATTTCTTGAGCAAGTGCCGCTTCGTTGGCCCAGACCGTGACCTCCTTTTTTCGCACCTTCACATTGGTAACTCCACCGTTGCGAAGAACCGCGAGGATTTTCTTGGGATCGCCCTTGATCTTGAGCACACCCGTTTCGAGCTTGGTTGCCACCATCGGCGCGGGCGGAGCAGTGGCTGATCGCCCATCCTGCACTGGCACAGCCTCCTCCTCGTGATCAGCCGTTTGCGCCGTTGACAGTAGTGCGGGTGCCACCGGTGCTGGTGCTGCCAAGGCCCGCTTCGCCCGCTCGACACTCCCCGCTGTGACGATCACACCCTCTGGCCCATCTGTCATGGCACCCCGGGGGACGCCCGCATCCTCAAGCCACTGGCGCACCGCCTTGGTGCCGCCCTCCACGTCGAGCATGCCGCCCTCGCGCATCGTCATCTGCACCGGTGGTGGCGGCTGCCTTACCGCATCGGCAGCAGCGCCAGGCTGCGGCTGCGCCAGCACCTGCTGGGCCCGTGCAGCCTGCTCGGGTGCTACCCATACGCTGTCGAGCCACATCCACACCTGGTCTACCCCGGCATTGCGCAGTCGCTTGTCCAACTGGCGAGGATCCCCCTCCACGCTCAGCGTGCCTTTGTCGGTCAAGTGCATTGCACCGACAGGCGCCGCTGTAGAAACATCAATGGGCGCATCCAGAGCCGAACCGCCTTGGGGGCCTGGTCCATGCGAGTCGGGTGCTGTGGCCGATGTCTGCTGTGCACCGGCAGCTTCAGCCTCTGCCTGACGCGCGATGGTCGCAGCATCACCCTCGGGCACGGCGGGTGCCAGCGATGCGTCCAGGTGGCCACCTGGCAAGGCCTGCGTGCCCCTCTCCAGGGAGAGAGAGTCCCCCGCCTGCGGCACGACCGGAGCGACCGGGGTCACCGACTGGGCTAGCACCATGGACGCAAGGAAGTCATCTGCACGCCCACCGCCGCGCCCGGCAGCACCCGCCAAGATGTCCTGCACGGGGTTGCTGGAATCGCTTGGAGTTTGCTGCGCGTGGCCCACCGGGCTATCCGGGCCGGGGCGAAGGGGTGCAGCCTGCACCCGGGTTCCTTTGGAACCGCTCGGTACTGTGCCAAGGACGCCCCCGACAAGTGCGCTGCGGCCGGCGTCATCGAGCAGGCCCTTGTCCTTGCCCGACACATGGATGTCGACAGCGTTGCCGCCGATGGTGTTGAACGACTCCTGGATGGCCCCGGTCAGGCCCTTGGTAGTGATCTCGGCGCCAGTCGCCAGAAGGCGCTTGCCGGCATCGGCCAGTACCTGGGCGCGCACCGGCGCCGGGATATGGAGCACCATGTCCCTGATCGCCTGCCCCGCGGTCAGTGGCAGCTTCTCGGATGCCAAGGCCAGCCCTCCCTTGAGCGCAGCGGCCATGGCGCTATCGCCCTCCGCATAGGCCGACCCCGCCGCGCTGGCCGCCATGGGTGCCGACAGACTGGCCTGCGCGCCAGGCACCATCATGGCCGCGAGAGCCTGCGCTGCAGGCAGGGAGTCGCCTGCCAGTTGGACCGTCATCCAGCGGCCGAACTCGCCGTTGTCCCAGGCCTGCGCCGGGCCTTGGCGCGACAGGGTGGAGGCGTAGCCTTCGCTCATCTGGCGCAAGTCATCCACCAAGGGCATGTTGGGTACACGGCCAAAAACGGGAGAACCGCCGCCATCGACCAGAACCTTGTTGACACCCTCGGTGACCAACCCAGCCGCCACCGACGGAACATTGAGCGTCCCCGCCAGCGAACTCGCCGCGCCCTGCTTGAGGGCGGCCTTGACGGGGTTGGCTTCGGCATAGGCCTGCACCCTGTTCAAGGGCGTAGGTGCCCGCATCTGTGGCGAATTGGCGATGCGCTGGCGCTGCTCGACGGCTTCTGCATAGTCGCGGCGGGAGAGTCTTTCGGCCTCGGCCAGGTCCATGCCTCTCGCATCGCCGACCACATCGGGGCCCTCCAGCACGCTCTTCCACTCCGGGCGCGGACCATTGGACGCCTCGATGGCCGGCCTCATCCAGGGCATCACTGCTGCGGCAGCACCTTTCACCAGGCCGTAGGCCTGGTCTGCAGCGTCCGACAGGATCGACGCCTGCCTGGGCGCATCCGTCCTGCGCGGGTCATCCACCTTGCGGCCATCCTGTGCGCGCGCGGCCGGCTCCATATTCGCCATTGAAGTCGCCTGCCTACCATCGCCAGGCCCCAGCGCCACCAGCTCGAACGCAGACCAATCAATGCCTGCATTGGAAACCTCTGGCTCCTCCACCAGTTCGAAGCGGGACCAATCCATCACTGCGCTTTCGCCAGGGGCTCGGGCCGGCCATTGCGCACGACGTACCGCTGGCCGCTGGCGTCGCGGACCACCGTTCCGTCCTGCGGCGCGGACGACAGCGGCCGGCGCGCACCAGCGCTGGTGCTGGCGCCCACCCGCGAGCCAGTGCCGGCCTCGCCGATTTGGACCGGGGCCGTGGGGCGCAAAGCCGGCTCAGGCCTTGGACGCTCACTCGGGCGCTCGGGCTGCACAGCGCTGCTGCGCTGGAAGGCCGCGGCCGCATCGAGGGCAGAGCCGCCGCCCTGCTCCACGGCCACGGCACTGGCCTCCCCCCGGTCGTTCAGCCCGAACTGCCGCTCTCCCCGCGCATGCACGTCGAGCTTGCCCGGGTCCAGGAACAGCGTGTACAGCCGCTGCAATGCCTGCGCGCCCTTCTCGCGGTCGTAGGCGGCGCGCTCCAGCGTGGTGGTGGGCGGCGCAGCGTCCATGCTGCCGGCCCGGTCGTAGCGGGCAAAGTCGCCGGCCGTGGGGGCCACGGCGTTCATCACGGGCATGCCAAAGCCCACGTCGGCCAGGCGCAGGCCGGCGTCTTCATGGACGGCACGCACGCGGTTGACCAGGTCCTGCCGTTGCTCGGGCGTCCGGGCGCGGGCGGCTTCCTCCATCAGGTTGAAGCCCTTGCCGCTGCCAGCACCACCAGCGGACCCGACCCGCATCTGCTCCTGCTGCCACTGCCGGTCGGCCGTGCGTTGCTGCTGCAGCTCCAGCGCGGCCTGCTGCTTGTCCTGCAGCAGCGCGCGCTGTGCCTGCAGCTTCTCTTCATCGGCGGCCATGGCCGACATGCCGGCGCCCACGCCTTGCAGCGTGCCGCCCAGGAGGTTGGCAAAGAAGCTCATCGCACACCCCCTTGCTGCCGTGCCGTGGGCGCCACCCGCGCCGGGCCTGCGCCGCGCGGCGGCGCAGGCATCAGGCCGTCGTCGGCATCCATGCGCATGTACTCGGCGATGGACTCCTGCATCACCTGCTGCAAAAAGGGTTCGAGCTGCTCGTCGGGCACCATGCCCGCGTCGTTGGCCAGGCCGGCGATGTCCTTGACGAACTGCACGCCCACATGCAGCAGCACGGCCGGGTCCACGGGCTGGCCGGCCTTTTCGGACTGCTGGGCCAGGTAGCGCAGGGTCTGCGTGCCCATCCGCACCGCGGCTTGCGCAGGGTCGATGTCCATGGCCTCGCGCCACGCTTGTGCCTGTTCGCCCATCATCTGGCGGGCGCGGCCCAGCAGCATGTCGAACTGGGCTTGTTGCCTGGCGCTGGCGGGCTGGCCACCGCCGGTGCTGCCGACCGTCGGGTCTTGCGCAGGGGCGCCCTGTCGGGCCATTTGGTTCAGGTTCATGGTGGTTCCTTATGCGACGCGAACGCCAGAGACGCTGCGGTAGTTGCGCTCGAGCATGGTCATCCTTTCGCGCTCAAGCCTTTCCTTCGATGCGTTGGTGATGCCGGTGCCGACGCCCTGCACAATCGCCCCCAGGCCCTTTTCGCTGGTCGCCACGTTGCCGAGCCGGTCGAAGAAGCTGCCCTTCACGGGCGCCACCGGTGTCGTGGCAGATCCTCCGGCCATGGCAGGGGCGGTCACGGGGGCCGAGGCGTTGGGCTGGACGTAGCGCGAGAAGACCTGTTGAGCCGGGCCTTCGATCGGTGCCGCAGCACCGGTCTGGTGGGTCGTGTGCAGACCCGCGGGGCCCTCGATGGGGTCGATGTCCATCCCCCAGGGCTGACCAGGCGCGCCGACGCTGGTGCCCGCCGAGGCAGCAGGCCCGGCAACCCTGGCCACTTCGGCGACGTCGTTGATCGGCAGCTCGTCCCCGCCCAGTCGCAGCAGGCCCTGGTCTCCCTGGCCCAGGATCGAGTGGTTGCCAAACACGTTGGTGCCATCCAGGGCAGCCTTGCCCACGTTCGCGGCATCTGCGAGGTTGAATGCGCCCTGCGCGGAGTTGGCCCCGAAGGCGGTGGTGCCGTCCAGCATGGCCTTCGTGCTCAGCGCGCCGCCCGCCTCGGTCAGGCCGGCGCCACCTTCGCCAAAGTTGAAGCCACCATTCACCGCGCCATACACGGCCCCGGCAATGTTGATCACCTTGACCATGTCCTCGCCGAAGACCTTGGAGGCCGCCTTGTTGACCTTGTCATTGATGCCGGTGACCTGAAAGGCAATGGACGCGACCGTGGAAACCACGGTGGCGGCTGCCGCTGATCCGATGGCGGCAGTCAGGCCCACGGCAGAGGCAATGGTGGCAGTGGCGCCCGTGTAGGCCATGATGATGGGGATAACGACGGCCATGGATCAGCTCTCCAGTGGGGACACGTAGGCCGTGCCCATGACGCCAAAGCCCCGGCGGGCCATGACTTTGTTGAAACGGGTGGGGTCGGCAATGCCCGCGTAGTCATGCACGACCAGCTGCACGGCGCGCATTCGCACGGCCCAGGCCTTGAGAGCGGCCAGCAGCCGCAGGCCAGAGCCGTCTTCGGCGTACCACAGCAGCTCGAAGGCGGTTTGGTAGCGGTTGAACAGGCCGGGTTGCACCATGCCAGCGATCAGGCCGCGCAGTTGGCCGCCCTCTTCGCTCACGAACGCGACGCCAGCCATGCCATGGATCACCCCCAGGAACGAGGCCTGCACCTGGGCCAGGTCCACCGGCTGGTGGGCGAACTGGCTGGCGGCGTGCTCACGCAAGGCCAGCTCCACCAGGGCGGGCAGGTCGTCGCGCGTGGCGCGGCGGATCATTGGGGACCTCCTGCGCCGCCACCCCCATCCCCATCGGGGATAGTCGTAGGTGCGGGCGCTGGCGATGGCTCACTGGTCGTTGTCGTGCGTTTCGTGAGCAGCCAGCTATCCGGCGTTATTCCCAGGTACGTGGCCTGGTTACCGAGGCTTTTGTTGGTCATATCGACCACGTTGTCGATGGCCTCCTGCTTCCGTTCCGGGCTCATGTCGCTGGTCTGGATGCGGAAGATCTTGTCCGTGCCATCGTTGCGCAGGTTGGTGAGCGTGTTGCGGCCGTCCAGCGCCATCTGCTGATTGGTCTTCTTCTCGTCCGCATCCAGCTGCAACTGCAGCCGCGCCATGCTGGTGTCAGGCTGGATGCTGGCCGCACGCGATGCCGCTTCCAGCTGCGCAATGCCCAGCTGGTTCTGCGCCGCGAACTGGTCGCGCGCCGACTGGTAGCCGTTCTGCACGGCATCGCGCTCCAGTGTCAGCTGCTGCTGGCGGTCCAGCATGCGGTAGTCGCGGTCCCACTGCTGCTGCGCCGCCCACTCGTTGGCCTGCACATTGAAATCGGCCATATAGGCATCGCGCACGAAGGCGTTGTTGTCGCGCGCAAAGGTGTTGGCCTGGCCGGCATTGAACTCGCCTGCGCGGGCATAGGTGCTGGCGTCCTGCTGGGCGATCGGCATGGCCGCGTCGTACATCGCCGAGTCGGCCGCCGTCATGGCCATGGAGCTGTTGAGCAGGCCACGCGTGTTGGCGGTCTGCAGCGCGCGAGCGCGGGCCTGCTGCATCAGCGGGCTGTCGTCGGCAATGATCTGCTGCAACTGGCTGCGCACCGTCTCGTTGGGCGCCACGTCCCAGCGCGTCATGCCCTGCAGCTGCGACAGGTTGATGCCCGTGGTGGGCGGCTTCTTCGTGTCCTTGGTCCAGCCCTTCTGGGCGTCGTAGGTGTAGTCGTAGTAGGGCTTCTCCAGCCCGCCCGTGGTGCCATAGCCACCGATGGCCGAGTCCTCGGCCGACCAGCCGTAGAGTTGCCCGAACTGCTTTTGCGTCAGGCCCAGGCCCTGGGCCTGTGCGGCGACTTCCTGGCTGGTCTTGCCCACCGACCACTGCTTGCCGGTGTTGATCTCGTCGGCCGTGAGGTCGCGCCCGCCCTCCCAACCGGAGGAGACCGCGGCGGGCGCCGGCGATGGCGCATACGAGGGCGCCGGGGCAGGCGACGGCGCTGCACCCCAGGCCTGGCTGGCCAGGTTGAACTGCGCGTCGGTGACGCCCAGCGATTTGCCTATGCGTGCCAGGTCCTCGTCCGACGCGCCGTTGGCCCGCTCGGTCGCATAGGCCGCGTTGACGTGATCCTGCGTGTACTGTGCCATGGTCAATATCCTTTGCTGCGGTCGGTGCTGCCGCGCTGCTGCGCCTGCAGGGCAATGCGGCCTGGCAGGGCCAGCAGGGCCTGCAGTTCCTGGATGGCAGCCTGCGCGGCGCGTATCTCGGGGTCGCTGGAGCGCACCGTGGTGCACACGGTGGTCAGCTCCGCGATGCGCTCGGCCGCGTAGGCCTGCACGCCGCGCCACACGGCGGTGGCGGGGTTGATCTGCTCCATCCAGCTCATGTGAAATTTCCTCCGGTCATACGCCCTTGCCCATCTGTGCGCTGAATGCCATCTCGGCATTGAGCATCTGGGCCTTGCTGTCGCGGTCGGCCTGGCGGTCGGCCAGCACGGCGCGGGTCTTTTGCACCTCGAAGGCCTGGCGGCTCTGTGCATCGGCCTGGCCCATGCGCTCGCGCGCGGCCGTGCTGGCGGCGTCCAGCGCCATGCGCTGCTGCGCCAGCTCACGCTGGGCCATGGCCTCGTCGCGGCGCAGCTGCAGGCGGGCCTTTTCCAGCTCGCCATCCATTGCGGCCTGCTCGCGCTGCTGGGCCAGGCGCTCGGCGTCGGGGCCGCTTTGGCCGGGGGGCTGCTGCGCCTCGGCCTGCTGCATGCGGGCGATCTCCTGCTCGGTGGGCAGCACGCGGTCGGGGTCGAGCTTGAAGGCGCGCGCAAACTCGCGCATCAGCCGTATCTGGTTGCTCGGCGGCAGGCCCATGGCCTGCGCCGTCTGCATGAAGGCCTGCAGCCGCTGCGCCTGGCCTTCCAGCTCCACCAGCGCGGCAATGCCCAGCGCACGCACGCGGCTGTCGCCCTTGATCTCGGCCTTCTCGCTGTACTGCATGTTCCAGTCGAAAAAGCGCGTGATCAGCGGCGTGACGATGTCGTCGTCCCAGTTGCGCACCGCGCGGCGCACCCACAGGTTGGCCGCGTTGTAGGCAATGCTCGCGCCCGTGGCGCTCTGCATGTAGTTGGGCGCCTCGGTGCCCTGCATAAAGGCCGGCAGCGTGCCCACCTCTTCGATGAGCTGCTTGCTCATGCCGAAGATCGCCTGCAGCTCCTGCAAGCGCGCATCGATGGCGATGAACTGGATGCCCTGGCGCGCGTCCGAGCCCGGGCGCTTGTTGCGCCAGAACTTGCCCGGCGCCATGCGCCAGGAGCCATCCACCGGCTCGATGGCCTGGTCGTCCACCACCACCTGGGGCAGCACGCACAGGCCCATGTTGTCGTGCATGGCGCGAAACGCGCTGTCGGCGCTCTCCTGGTTGTCGCGCACCTCGTAGGGCATGCCAAAGCCGAAGATGCTGGCCTCGTCCATCTGCCAGGTGAACACGCTGTAGGGGTGCTCGTTGCTATCGAGCGGGTTCAGCGCTGCCTTGAGCACCTCGCCCTGGCTGCCGAACCAGACCACGCCGGTGTAGGTCTTGAGCGGGTCGTCCTGCACCGCGCAGCCGCAGTCGATCAGGTCCTGCGCGGTGATGGGGCCGTGGTACTCCCACACCTCGTAGCGCCGGTCCTTGGCGCCACTGGCGCCGCTGATGGCGCGCAGCCGCTCGCGGTAGTTGTTGGTGGGCGTGCTCGGCTCGGCGCCCAGCAGGCGGCGCAGCGCGTCGGCGTCCACATCGGGCATGTCCTGCAGGTCGGCCGCCTCCTGGCGCGTGAGGTAGTGGCGCTCGAACACGAACTCCGCCTCGCGGATGTGCGTGCTGCTCATGTCGGGAAAGAAGTTCCAGATGTCCACGCGCGCGGCCTGCGGCAGCGGCTTGCGCGCAAGGCTCATCACATAGGCGCCATCGCCCTGCCGCGCCCAGCGCTTGGTGGTGCGGAACATCGGCACCGGGCCCTTGAGCACGCCGGTGCCGTACAGCACCGCGTCGTGGATCACATCGCGCGCATGGCGCGGGTAGCTGCACTCGGCCAACTGGTCGTCGATCTCGCGCTGCATCGCGTCGCAGCGCTTCGTGGCCTCGTCCATCATGGTGCCGATGGCGTCCTTGATGGCCCCCGCCGTCAGCATCGGCCCCTCGGGCGACTGCATGGGCGTGCCCGGCGGCAGTTGCCCGGCCAGGTCCAGGGCCTCGTCCAGGTCGGGCACGGGCGTGGGCTCGATCACGTAGCTGCGCTCCTCGCTGGGGAACAGCATGTCGAACAGCCGCGCCTCCACCAGCCCGCACAGGCGCCGCGTCAGCGGCACGAAGACCCGGCTGCCGTACTCGCCTTCGTCGCCGAACATGCCCGGGTCGTACTGCCCGTTGAACTGGCGCACGTCCTTGTACCAACGCTCCTCGGTCACCTGGCGCTGCTGCACCTGCTCCTGCGCCAGCGACAAGAGCCGCCGGCCCAGCGCGCCCACGCGCACGGCGCGGGCCTCGGCCTCGCGGCGCTGCTGCGCAGCGTCCAGCTCGGCGGCATCCGCCAACAAGGCAACCGCTTCGTCGGCCCCCATGGCGCCGCTGGCGACCAGGGCAGTGATGTCATCGGCGGCCTGCCCCGGCAGGCCCTCCGCCAGGTCATGGGAAGAATGAGAAAGCGGTGAATTGCGCATGCCCGCAGTGTTGCCAGGCGGGGGGCGCCGGACAACGCGCGGCATATATGCCGGGCTGCGCGCACCCCGACTTCGATGGGCCCCAGGGCCTGCACGGCCTGCACAAGGTGCGGCCCACGGTAGGCCTGCAACGGCGCGGTACCACCAGTACGGCAAGCCGCCGTTCCGGCACGGCCAAGCGGGCAGCCGCGCCAGCGTGAACCCGGGCCAGGTCGTCCCGCCAGAAGCACCGCTTTGTCCATTGCATGGGGCCCCCAGCGGCAGCGGGTCTCACGCAATGGAATCAAGATGTTACGGGGGCTGCCACATGGCAGCATTTTTGTTGACCCCCATGCCTGTTTCACCTACTTTCAACCGTCGCCCCAAAATGGGGATTTCGGCTGCAAGCCTTGTCATGGAATGAACGCAACAGACGCCTCGACCCAGCACGCATCCAGCGGTTTACACCGCCATGCGGGCTGCCACATGCCCGCACTGCTTGCGTTCCGTCCGTGTTCAAAAGGGGCCGGTCTGTGTGCGCAAGTCCCCACTGCCATGCAGCCAGCCGCCTATTCATTGACCCACCGCCCCAGCGGTGGGCACCTGGCGCCACCGACCACGGCGACCGCCCTCGTTCATTCGCGCCGCCTGCAGTGCGTGCCAATCAACCCACGCAGCAGATCTGCTGCGAACACACCGATTTGACCGGATCAGCACCATGACCAACACGTCCCACACCACCGGCACGGCCACGCACCAGCTCGTCTTCATCGACAGCCGGGTGCCCGACCTCCAATCCATCATAGCTGCAGCACAGCCGGGTGTGAAGGTGGTGGTGCTCAACCCTGCCGAGAATGGCGTGGCGCAGATGGCCAAGGCTCTGCAGGGCGAGCACGGCCTGAGCTCCATCAGCGTGGTCTCGCATGGCGACGACGGGGTGCTGCTGCTGGGCAATGGGCCGCTGCATGCGGGCAACCTCGACCAGCACCAGGCAGAGTTGAAGGCGATCGGCGAGGCCCTCGGGCCTGACGGTGACCTGCTGCTGTATGGCTGCGATGTGGGTGCTGGGGAGGTGGGGGCTCAGTTCATGCAGGCGCTGGCGCAACTGACCGGGGCCGATGTAGCGGCGTCGGATGACGACACCGGCGGCGAAGTCAGGGGAAGCGACTGGGACCTGGAAATCACCACAGGGGTCGTAGGGCATGACAGCGCGATCGATGTGAACATGCTTTCCAATTACGAGGGCAACCTTGCGACGCTCACCGCCAGCACGATTGGCGAGTTGCGTACCGCGCTGACTACGGCAGCCACCAATAACCAGAGTGACACGATCACCCTGCTGGCCAACATCACCGCCACCGGGTCTGGTGACCTGCTGGCCAGTGCCACCGATGGACACAATACCTTTGTCGACATCAACATCACGGATAGCCAGACACTGGATATCGTGGGCGGCGGGAACACGCTAGACGCAAACTACCATGGCCGCGTGCTGGAGATCCGGGCTGGCACGGTCACCTTGGACAGTCTGGTCATCACGCATGGCTCGATCTCCGGCGCTGGAGGCAATGGCGGCACCAGCAGCACCAATGGCGGCAGCGCATTGGGCGCTGGCATTGCCAATGCCGGTACCCTGACCATCAACAACACGACCGTCACAGCCAATGGTGCTGCCGGCGGGGGGGGCGGCAGCGGGGTTGCGGGCGCAAACGTTGGCGGTGGCGGCGGTGGCGGAGGGCCGCTGATCAATGGCGCCGACAAAGGGACCGGTGCCTCAGGGGGCAGTGCAGGAAGTGGTGCGGGAGAATACTCGGGCTTGGCTGGAAGCCTGGGGGCTGGCGGACAGGGCGGTGGCTATAAATCAAACGCAGGCTTGATGGGTGGGCGCGGAGGGGCGTCCAACGGCGGAGCAGGAGGCCAGACTTACGCCGGCTACAGTGCTGGAGGTGATGGAGCAACTGCGGTCAGCGGCACCCTCAGGGTCGGCGGCGGCGGCGGCGCCACCGGTTGGGATGCCACGGGCAAGGTCGGCGGCATCGGCATAGGCGGTATTTACAACGCCGTCGGCGGCATCGTCACCGTCATCGGCACCTCGGCCATTACCAACAACGTGGGTGCGGGTGGTGGTGGTGGTGGCGGCGGCGGCGGTTCAGTCAACGGTGGGGGCGCCACCGATCACGATGGGGGCGCTGGAGGTTTGGGGGGCGGTGGCGTGTACAACCTGGGCACCTTCAACATCACCGCCTCCAACTTCGCCGCCATGACAGGCAATGTGGGGGTCAGCGGCTCAGGCGGATTGGAGAACGGCACGGGCGACACGGGCACGGTGCCTACGGCGATCACCAAGGTCGGGGGCACCGGCACCAACAACACGGCCTATGTCCTCCCTGCCGCCCTCACCAGTGCCACGTACGACGCTGCCACCGGCATCCTCACGGGCACCGGCATCAACCTCACCAATGGGGGCGCCATCGATGTCAGCAAGCTGAGCCTCACCGGCCAGGCGGGCAGCTACACGCTGACCACGGCCAACGTCACGGCCAGCAGCACCACGGCTTTCTCGGTCACACTGAACACCGCAGACAAGGTGGCGGTCAACGGTGTCCTGAACAACAATGGCACGGTCGCGGTAGGCGGCACCACCTTCAACTTGGCCGCTGCGGCCAACTGGGAAGTCACCACCTCGGCGTCGGCCGACCTCTCGGGCAACGCCGTCACCGTCAGCAACGTCACCGCCCCCACCATCACCAGCGCCACCTACGATGGCGCCACCCACGTCTTCACCGTCACCGGCACGGGCCTGGTCAAGACCGTCGGAGCCACCAACGACGTCACGGTGTCCACCCTGACCATCACCGGCGAAGGCGGCGCCACGCGCACCCTGTCCACCACGGGCAACGTCGAAGTCACCAGCGCCACCAGCTTCACCTTCACCCTGGCCGGTGCCGACATCGCCGCAGTCGATGCCCTGCTCAACAAGAACGGCTCCACCTCGGCCAGCAGCGCCACCGCCTACAACCTGGCGGCTGCCGACGACTGGAACAGCGTGGTCACCGGCGGCGACATCACGGATGCGACCAACGCCATCACGGTCTCCAACGCTGCGCCGAGCATTTCCAGTGCCACCTACGATGCAGCCACCGGCACCCTCTCGGTTTCGGCCCTGAACATCGTCGGTGGCGACACCATCGATGTGAGCAAGCTATCCATCACGGGCCAGGGCGGAAGCTACACGCTGACCACTGCCAGTGTCACGGCCAGCAGTTCCACGGCGTTCGCCGTGACGCTGAACGCCGCAGACAAGCTGGCCATCAACGGCATCCTGAACAACAACGGCACCACAGCGATCGACACCACCAACTTCAACCTGGCCGGTGCCACGGGCTGGAACTCCACCGTCGGTGCAGCGGCAGACACCACCGGCAACGCGGTCACGGTCAGCAACGTCACCGCCCCCACCATCACCAGCGCCACCTACGACGGCACCAGCGGCATCCTCACTGTCACCGGCACGGGCCTGGTCCAGACCATCGGCGCCACCAACGACATCACCGTCAGCGCCCTGACCATCACCGGCGAGGGCGGCGCCACGCGCACCCTGTCCACCACGGGCAATGTCGAAGTCACCTCGGCCACCAGCTTCACGCTCACGCTGGCCGGTGCCGACGCATCGGCCGTGGCCTCGCTGCTCAACAAGAACGGCACCTCCTCGGCCAGCAGCGCCACCACCTACAACATTGCCGCCGCCGATGACTGGAACAGCGTGGTCACGGGCGGCGATATCGCCGACCTCACGGGCAACGGCATCACCGTCAGCAACGCGGCGCCCAGCATCCTCTCGGCCACCTACGATGCCGCCACGGGCGTGCTCACCGCCACCGGCGTCAACCTGGCCAGCGGCGGCAATGTCGTCGTCGGCAACCTCACCCTCACCGGCCAGGGCGGCGCCACCTACACGCTGACCACGGGCAACGTCACCGCCAGCAGTACCACCGACTTCTCGGTCACGCTCAACGCCGCCGACCAGCTCAGCGTCAACGGCCTGCTCAACAACAACGGGACCTCTTCGGCCACGGGCCCCACCCCGTTCAACCTGGCAGCCGCCGCCAACTGGCAGGCAGGAGCAGGTGCCGACCTCACCGGCAACGCCGTCACCGTCAGCAACGTGGCTGCCCCCACCATCACCAGCGCCAGCTACGACGGCAGCACCAACACCCTGGTGGTCACCGGCACGGGCCTGGTCAAGACCATCGGCGCCACCAACGACATCACCGTCAGCGCCCTGACCATCACCGGCGAGGGCGGCGCCACGCGCACCCTGTCCACCACGGGCAATGTCGAAGTCACCTCGGCCACCAGCTTCACGCTCACGCTGGCCGGTGCCGACGCATCGGCCGTGGCCTCGCTGCTCAACAAGAACGGCACTTCCTCGGCCAGCAGCGCCACCACCTACAACATCGCCGCCGCCGACGACTGGAACAGCGTGGTCACGGGCGGCGATATCGCCGACCTCACGGGCAACGGCATCACCGTCAGCAACGCGGCGCCGAGCATCGTGGGCGCCACCTACGATGCCGCCACCGGCATCCTCTCGGTCTCGGCCGTCAACATGGTCGCGGGCGACACCATCGATGTCTCCCAACTGTCGCTCGTCGGCCAGGCCGGGGGCTCCTACACCCTGACCACCGCCAACACCACGGCGACCAACGCAACGGCGTTCTCCATCACGCTGAACGCGGCAGACCAACTGG
The DNA here is from genome assembly GCF_034519795.1 of Acidovorax sp. Taxonomy (GTDB): domain Bacteria; phylum Pseudomonadota; class Gammaproteobacteria; order Burkholderiales; family Burkholderiaceae_C; genus Acidovorax. The sequence continues at coordinate 437,898 of NZ_JAXHOB010000008.1, read as the reverse complement.
CCGTGGGCGGCATCCTCAACACCAACGGCAGCTCTGCCGTGGATGCCACCGCCTTCAACCTGGCCGCCCTGGCCAGTTGGAATGCCAGCCGTCCCACCGGTGCCGACCCCACCGGCAATGCGGTGACGGTATCGAATGTCAGTGCTCCCACCATCACCAGTGCCACCTACGACGCCACCACCCACATCCTCACCGTGACCGGCACGGGACTGGTCAAGACCCTGGGCGCCACCAACGACATCACCGTCAGTGCCCTGTCCATCACCGGCGAGGGCGGTGTTGCCCGCACCCTGTCCACCACGGGCAATGTGGAGGTGCTCTCGGCCACCAGCTTTGCCGTGACCCTGGCCGGTGCCGATGTCGCTGCCGTCGAGGCCCTGTTCAACAAGAACGGCAGCACCTCCACCGGTGGCACCGCCTACAACCTGGCTGCGGCCGACGACTGGAACAGCGTGGTCACCGGCGGCAGCATCGCCGACGCCACGTCGGCCATCACGGTCAGCAATGTTCCCCCGCCCACCATCACCAGTGCCACCTACGACGCGGCCACCGGCGCATTGGTGGTCACGGGCACCGGGTTCTCGGGGGCGTCCGGGGCCGCCAACGACATCGTGGCCAACCGGTTCAGCCTGCAGGGCGAAGGCGGCGCCAGCCACACGCTGACCACCACCGGCAATGTGGAGATCACCAGCGCCACGTCGTTCACGCTGACCCTGAGCGCTGCGGACAAGGCCGCCGTCAATGCCCTGGCCAACAAGAACGGCACCAGCTCTACCAGCGCCAATACCTACAACCTGGCTGCTGCCGAGGACTGGGCCGCCGGGACGGATGCCGTCGTGGCGGTGGCCGACGCCAGCAATGGCGTCACGGTGGCCAATGTGGCCGCACCCACCGTCACCAGCGCCACCTACAACGTGGCCACCGGCGTGCTGGTGGTCACGGGCACCGGGCTGCTGGGCGCCCATGGCGCTGCCAACGACATCCTCGCCAACCGGCTGACCTTTACCGGCAAGGCGGCTAGCACCTACACGCTGACAGATACCGCCAATGCCGATGTCACCAGCGCCACGGCCTTCAGCCTGACCCTGAGCACCACCGACAAGGCGGGCGTGAACCTGCTGCTGGACAAGGCCGGCACCAGCTCGGTGGACAACACCACCTACAACATCGCTCTGGCCGAAGACTGGAATGCCGGGGCCGATGCGGCCGTGGTGATCGCCGATCTCACGGGCAATGCGGTCACGGCTGCGGGCTTTCCTTCGGACGACGGGGGCGGCACCCCCACCCCGCCCACCGGCACCCCCATCGATGGCGTGCCCGTCGTCACCGAGCCGGGCCCTGGCGGCTCCACCATCATCACCATCCCGGTGGTGGTGCCCACCCGGCCCGATACCCCTGGTACGCCCTCCCCACTGGCAGATATCCCCCTGGTCACTTCGCCCAGCGGTACCCCCATCGTCTCGGTGGGTGTGCCCACCGGCGTCGGGTTGCAGGCCGAGGGGCTGACCACCACGACCACGGGCTCTGCCGCCCTGGCCGAGCTGGGTTTTCGGATCGAGCGCATTGCCGGCGACAGCCCTGAGCTGACCAACGCCGGCCAGGTGTTCTATGCCACCCTGGCGCCCAATGAACCGCTGTCGGTGCAGATCCTCAAGCCCACCATCGGTGCAGGCTACGACGGATCGCAGCCGCTGGTGATCACGGGCAGCAACAACCCTGCCGATGGCAAGCAGGCGGTGATCGTGGATGCGCGAAGCCTGCCTTCGGGCACGGTCATCCAGGTGGATGATGTGGAGTTTCTGGCGGTCGTGGGTGCCGTGCGCATCATCGGCGGCGCGGGCCAGAATGCGGCCAGCGGCGATAGCGCAGGCCAGTGGATCGTCCTCGGGCCCGATGACGACACCATCCATGGCGGTGGTGGCAATGATGTCGTGGGCAGCGAAGGCGGTGATGACCAGGTCTATGGCGATGCGGGGGACGACATCGTGTTTGGGGGCGCGGGCAATGACCTGCTCTCGGGCGGTACGGGCAGCGACAAGCTCAATGGCGGTACGGGATTTGACGTGGCGATCCAGGAAGGGCAGAAGACGGACTACACCGTGACTCTGGAAGGGGCCGGGATCAAGCTCACGCATACCGCTTCGGGTGTCTCCGACTGGCTGGTCGATGTGGAGCAGGTGCGGTTTGCGACCGGCCCGAGCCTCACGGTGGCGCACAGTGCCGCCGAAGAAGCCGGGGCCTACCTGTTCCAGAAGTGGATCGGGCGCGATCTGAACCAGGGCGAGGGGGCGATCATCCAGAGCCTGACAGGCAAGACGGCCCTGGAGGTGGCGACGCTGTTCGCGCAGTTCTTCCCCGAGCAGAGTGCTGGCAAGACGCCGGCGCAGCTTCTGGAAGGCATGGCGGCAGCAGGAGCGGTCCGCGTGGATGCCATCCGCGATGTGACCGTGACCGGGGATGCGGGCCACAACACCATCAACCCCACCTTGGGCCTGGCGCGCTACGTGGATGGCGGTGCGGGCACCGATACCGTGGTGATCCCTGCCACGCTGGGCCAGACCCATGTGCAGGCCCACGGCAATGGATCGTTCACCCTGCAGCGCCTGACCGATGGCGCGATGCTGGACACCACGCGGGTGGAGCGGGTCACGTTCAGCGACACCAAACTGGCGCTGGACCTCGATGGCAATGCCGGCCAGGCGGCCAAGCTGCTCGGTGCCCTGGGCGGGCCTGGCATGCTGGCCAACAAGGGCGTGGTGGGCGAGGTGATCCGCCTGCTCGATGCCGGGGCCACGAGCCAGACCATTGCAGGCCTGGGGCTGCAGCTCCTGGGGGCGAACACTCCCACACAGATCGCGCAGACGCTGTGGACCAACGTGGTGGGCCGCGCGGGCACGGACGGTGAGCTCAAGCTGCTCACCGACCTGATGGCCGGTGGGGTGTCGGCCGGGGAGCTGGTGGTGATCGCGGCCAATCTGGATGCCAATGCCGTGCGTATCGACCTCGTAGGCCTCACGGCCAAGGGGATCGAGTTCGCGTGAAAGTGAGCGCTTCAGGTTTCACCTGAGACCTGCCCCGCCCCCGGCAAGCGCAACTCCCTGCCGGGTACACCTTCCCTTGTCACGCCCGCCAGGGGCGCAGGCGGCACCGGTCTGCACAGGCCCCTGCCCAGCCGGCTCCCTACCTCGGTAGGGTTTACCAGTTGGTAAGGCCCGGCTACAAACCGTGTCATGTGTTGCCAATCTTTGGCGACGCTGTCGGCAGGCCTGGCACCGCATCGCCAGGCTTGGCGCCTTGATCACACACGTGAAAAAAACGAAGCGGCGCCCGCCGGCACTTGCGCGGGTGCGCTGCGTTTTTTGGGCCCCTGGAAATCTGTGCACAAGTACCACTTCATCACCGGCCTGCCACGCGCAGGCTCCACCCTGCTGTCCGCACTGCTGCTGCAGAACCCGCGCTTCCATGCAGGCATGACCAGCCCGGTGGGCGGGCTGGTCTCGGCCATCCTGCGGTTGATGAGCGCGGGCGGCGAGCTGTCGCTGCTGATCGACCCAGCGCTGCGCAAGAAGATCCTGCAGGGCCTTTTCGACGCGTTCTACGGCGACGTCGGCAAGGAAGTCGTCTTCGACACCAACCGCATGTGGTGCGCCAAGATGCCGCTGGTGGCCGACATGTTTCCACAGGCCAAGATGATTGCCTGCGTGCGCGACATCCCCTGGATCATGGACAGCATCGAGAACCAGCTGCACAAGAACCCGTTCGAGAACACCAAGCTGTTCTCCAGCGAAAACGAGCGCCTGACCATCTACAGCCGCATGGCCGCGCTGGCACGGCACGACCGGCTCATCGGCTTTCCCTGGGCTGCCCTCAAGGAGGCGTACTACGGACCGCATGCAGGCAACCTGCTGCTGGTGGACTACGACCTGATGGTGCGTGCACCGCAAAAGGTGCTTGAGCTGGTCTATCGGTTCATCGGTGAGCCCTGGTACGACGGCCATGACTTCGACAACGTCGAGTACGACGCACCGCAATTCGACGAAGCCCTGGGCATGCCGGGCATGCACCAGGTGCACCGCAAGGTGGCGCCCCGCGACCGCCAGACCATCCTGCCGCCCGACATCTTCGAGAAGTACCAGGACATGGCCTTCTGGCGTACTGACACGCGCAGCATGGCCAGCGTCATCAAGCCCACCGCGAACTGATCCAGGAAAGCCCCCATGGCACTTGCTTACACCTCCGGCCAAAGCCTCTGGTCCTACTCCAACACCAGCGACAACTCCAACGCCAGCACGGCCCGGTTCGCCGACCTCGATGGCGATGGCGACCTGGACATCTTCATCGGCGTGGAGAAGGCGGGAGGCAACCAGCCCAGCCAGGTCTGGAAGAACGATGGCGCCGGCAACTTCAGCCTGCACCAGAGCCTGCCGGCGGCGCGCATCGTCCAGTCCTGGCTGCTCAACCTCGACGCCGACCCCGAGCTGGAGCTGGTCACCCGCTCCTACCAGGAGCCACTGCAGATCTGGCAGAACAACGGCACCGGCACCTTCACGGCGGGCAGCACCATCGGCGGCAGCGTGCAGACCGCCGAGATCGCCGACCTCGATGGCGATGGCGACCTGGATGTCTTCGTCGGCATCTTCCAGGGCAACTACGCGGTCTACAAGAACAATGGCGCCGGCGCGTTCACGCTGTCGTCCAGCCCGGCCAAGGTCTCGGACCCCCAGGCCGCCACGCTGGTGGACCTGGACAGGGACGGAGACAAGGATGCCGTGCTCGTCGAAGACAACGCCGTGCGCATTCTGACCAACGATGGCAGCGGCGGCTTCACCCAGCACAGCAGCTTTGGCGACGCCTTCGGCGGCGCGGCCCTGTCTGCGGACCTGACGGGCGATGGCCATGCCGACGCCCTGGTGAGCGGGGTGAACGGCGTTGCCGCCAACCTCATCCTGTTCCAGAACAATGGCAGCGGCGCGCTGGGAACCCAGCTGCAGGCCTTCACCCGGGCCGAGGCGCCGAGCGCCTTCGCCGACGTGGATGGCGATGGCGACCTCGACGGCCTGGGCCAGAAGATCATGCTCAACAACGGGACCGGCGCGTTCACCGACTCCGGGGTGGTGCTGCAGGACCCGGCCTTCATGTACCAGGGCACGCCGGTGACCGGCCAAGCCCTGGCGGCCGGCGACGTGGACGGTGACGGCGACCTCGACATGGCAGTGGCCTTCTATGCCGGCGACTGGACGGTTCCCATCTACGCGGGGGCCGTCAAGCTGCTGCTCAACAATGCCGTGCCGGCGACCAACACCGATGGCACGCTCACTGCGGGCACGGGGGTGAGCGAGCCCGTGGGCCTGCCCAGCACGGCAGACACGGCGGCAGAAGCGGTCGATGTGTTCGACTTCCGACTCACCGACGGGGGCGGCAGCGACGGCCTGGCGCTCGGGGTGTCGCAGTTCAAGGTGCATACCTCGGGTAGCGGCGATTTCAGCAAGGTGACCTGGCGCCTGAGCGGCCCCGACGCCACCAACGTGGTGGGCACCTACAACGCCGGCACCAACGAGATCACCTTCGCGGGGCTGTCCATTTCGGTGGCCAGCGGTGGCAACGAGACCTACAAGGTCAGCGGCTTCTACAACGACCGCACCGGGCTCGCCAACGGGCAGACCTACATCCTGTCCATCGATGGCGACACCGACCTCACGCTCGCCGCGGGCAGTACGCGCATGGCCAGCGGGCAGGCGGCGGTGACCAACGGCGCGGGCAGCACCGTCAGCGTGGTCAACGAGGCGCCCACCAACATCGCGCTCTCGGCCGCCAGCGTGGCAGAGAACACCTCCACCGCCACGCCGCTGAGCATTGGCGCACTCACCACCACCGACGTGAATGCGGGCGACAGCTTCACCTACAGCATCTTTGGCGGCGCGGACGCGGGCGACTTTGCCATCAGCGGCAGCAACCTGCAGTTCAAGGCCGGCACCACGCTGGACTACGAGGCCAAGGCCAGCTACGCCGTCACCGTGCGCTCCACCGACAGCGGCGGCCTGTTCACCGACAAGGCCTTCACGGTCGCAGTGAGCAACGTCAACGAGACGCCCACGGTGGCCACCCCGCTGGCCGACCAGGCAGCCACGGCCACGCAGGCCTTCAACTTCACCTTCGCATCCAATGCCTTCCAGGATCCCGATGCCGCCACCACGCTGACCTACACGGCCACGCTCGACGGCGGTGGCGCCCTGCCCGGATGGCTTGCCTTTGACCCCGGCACGCGCAGCTTCAGCGGCACCCCGGCTGTGGGCGATGCGGGCACGCTGCAGGTCCGGGTCACGGCCAGCGATGGCAGCCTGAGCACCAGCGACACCTTTGCCCTGGTGGTCACTGCCGCCCCTTCGGTCAGCAGCATCGTGCGCACGGGTGGCTCGGCGCTGACCAATGCCCCCAGCGTGGACTACACCGTCACCTTCAGCCAATCGGTGAGCGGCGTGGACATCGGCGACTTCACCGCGACAGGCGTCGGCGCCGCCGGCACCGTGACCGGCATCAGCGGCGCGGGCAGCACCTACACCGTGACGGTCGGCAGCGTGAGCGGCGACGGCACCCTGCGCCTGGACCTCAACGCCAGCGGCACGGGCATAGAGAACGGCCTGGGCATGGCCATCACGGGCGGCTACACCGCGGGCGAGGCCTACACCATCGACACCGTTGCCCCCGCAGCCTCGTCCCCACCCGACCTCGATGCCGCCAGCGATACCGGCGCCTCCAGCACCGACAACATCACCAGCGCCACCACGCCCACCTTCTCGGGCACGGCGGGGCTGAACGCGGGCGTGACGCTGTACGACACCGACGGCACCACGGTGCTGGGCAGCACCACGGCCGATGGCGCGGGCCACTGGTCCATCACCAGCACCGCGCTGGCAGCAGGCACCCATACCCTGACCACCAAGGCCTCGGATGCGGCGGGCAACTTCAGCACGGCATCGCTGTCCCTGGGCGTGACCATCGATCCCACCGCCCCGGTGTTCACCTCGGCCACCGTCAACGGCAGCACGCTGGTGCTGACCTATACCGATGCGGGCGCGCTCGATGCGGTCAATGCAGCTTCGTCCGGCGCGTTCACGGTGATGGTGGGTGTGGTCCCGAACGTGGTCACGGCGGTGGCCGTGAATGCCGCCTCCAGAACGGTCACGCTGACCCTGACCACGCAGGTGGCCAACGGCCAGGTGGTGACCGTGGCCTATGCCGACCCCACGGGGGGCAACGATGCCAGCGCGATCCAGGACGCAGCCGGCAACGACGCCGCCACGCTGGCGGCCACGGCGGTCACCAACAACACCCCGCCCCCCGATCCAGGCCCGGGCACACCGCCCTCCACCCCCATCGACGGCGTGCCCGTCGTCACCGAGCCCGGCCCCGGTGGCTCCACCATCATCACCATCCCGGTGGTGCCGCCCACCCGGCCCGATACGCCGGGCACGCCCAGCCCGCTGGCCGACATCCCCATCGTCACCGCGCCGGACGGCCGCCCCATCCTGCAGGTCGGCGTACCTCCCGGCGTAGGCCTGCAGGCCGAGGGCCTTTCTTCCAGCACCAGCGGTGCCGCAGCGCTGGTCGAACTGGGTTTTCGCATCGAGCGCATTGCCGGCGACAACCCCGAGCTGACCAACGCCGGCCAGGTGTTCTACGCCACGCTGGCGCCCAATGAGCCCCTGTCGGTGCAGATCATCAAGCCCACGGCAGGCGCGGGGTTCGACCCCAACGTGCCGCTGGTGATCACGGGCAGCGCCAACCCCGCCGATGGCAAGCAGGCGGTGATCGTGGATGCGCGCAGCCTGCCTTCGGGCACGGTCATCCAGGTGGATGATGTGGAGTTTCTGGCGGTCGTGGGTGCCGTGCGCATCATTGGTGGCGCGGGCCAGAATGCGGCCAGCGGTGACAGTGCGAACCAATGGATCGTCCTCGGGCCCGATGACGACACCATCCATGGCGGTGGGGGCAATGACACCGTGGGCAGCGAGGGCGATGATGACCAGGTCTACGGCGATGCGGGGGACGACATCGTGTTTGGGGGCGCGGGCAATGACCTGCTCTCGGGCGGCACGGGCAGCGACAAACTCAATGGCGGCACGGGCTTCGATGTGGCCATGCAGGAAGGGGCGCGCAGCGACTACACCGTGACTCTGGAAGGAGCCGGTATCAAGCTGACCCATACCGCCAGTGGCGTGTCTGACTGGCTGGTCGATGTCGAGCAGGTGCGCTTTGCGACGGGCCCAAGCCTCACGGTGGCGCACAGTGCCGCCGAGGAGGCTGCCGCCTTCCTGTTCCAGAAGTGGCTGGGGCGCGATCTCACGCAGGGCGAGGGGGCCATCATCCAACCCTTCACCAGCACGTCGGCGCTGGAGGTGGCCACCCTGTTTGCCCAGTTCTTCCCGCAGCAAAGCGCGGGCAAGACGCCAGCGCAGTTGCTCGATGGCATGGGCGCCGCAGGCGCTGTGCGCGTGGATGCCATCCGGGAGGTCACCGTCACGGGCAATGCGGGCAACAACACCATCAGCCCCACGCTGGGCCTGGCCCGGTATGTGGACGGCGGTGCCGGCACCGATACGGTGGTGATCCCTGCCACGCTGGGCCAGACCCATGTGCAGGCCCACGGCAATGGATCGTTCACCCTGCAGCGCCTGACCGATGGCGCGATGCTGGACACGTCCCGGGTGGAGCGGTTGACCCTCAACGACACCAAACTGGCGTTGGACCTCGATGGCAACGCCGGCCAGGCGGCCAAGCTGCTCGGCGCCCTGGGCGGCCCTGGCATGCTGGCCAACAAGGGCGTGGTGGGCGAGGTGATTCGCCTGCTCGATGCCGGGGCCACCAGCCAGACCATTGCGGGGCTGGGGCTGCAGCTCCTGGGGGCGAACACGCCCACGCAGATTGCGCAGACGCTGTGGACCAATGTGGTGGGCCGGGCGGGCACGGAGGGCGAGCTCAAGCTGCTTACCGACCTGATGGCCGGTGGGGTGTCGGCCGGGGAGTTGGTGGTGATGGCGGCCAATCTGGATGCCAATGCCGTGCGTATCGACCTCGTAGGCCTCACGGCCAAGGGGATCGAGTTCTCCTGAGACAGTGCCTTGGACTGCGGGGTCACACGGCCTTGCCCAGTCTTCCATGGCCTGCAGGCGCGGCCTGGCTCAAGCGCCGGATTTGAGCGGCGCCTTGCCAGCGCGCTGCGCAGCGGGCGGCAGCAAGGCCGTGGCATTGCCCGGTGACCGGCCCACCGCGTTGAAGCGCGACTGGTAGGTTCGCACCAGTTGCAGCAGCTCGGGGCAAGACTGGCGCTCAGGGCCACGCGGCGCGACCCAGCCGCCCACGCTCCAATTGCAGCCACTGGCATCGCGCTCGGACAACGCGATGAGGCGGGGCTGGACGGCACCGAATTTCTGCTGCTGCAGCACCTCCTGCGCGAGCAGCGAGCGGAGTTGTTCAAAGGTTTTCAGTTGACGGTTCATGGACAGGCCGTGTCGGTGGGAAGAATCCACCATTGTCGGAAGCCCGGCCCAACATTGTCAAAATCAGATTTGAATTGTTTATAGACAATTCTCGACAAAGCCCCAGGCCTCACCGGCCAGTGCCCACGCCACCCGGCGCAACATCTGGCCTGCGTGGCCAGCTGCAGTGCGCCCGCCGGGCGGGACAGCGGCCAGAGGCAGGGTCGCCATGCGCGCCTGCTTGCGCACCGGCATGCGCCTGCACCACGCCCCTGCGCACCACCGCCCCCCTTCGCCCCGCTCGCCCCGCTCGCCCCGCTCGCCCCGCTCGCCCGGCAGGCCCGGCAGGCCCCTTCGCGCACCCGGATACCCCCCATGCGGCCTTCTATCAATCCCATTTTTATTTGTCTATGTACAATCAATAGTGTCATTTGACAATTATTTGACGAATGCCGAGACTGCATGCACCGCCACAGAGAGCACATGCAGCCATGAACCGACTTACCGACAACACGAGTTACGCCGACGCACAAAGCCATTTTTCGAGCGAGCGGCTGTGGGACCTATTTGATGGAAACCGCCAGTCCTTCAACATCGCCCACGAGTGCGTGGACCGCCATGCAGGCCAGGGCCGCGATGCAGTGATCGTCTGCCGCGCGGACGGCGTGGACGAGAAGATCAGCTTCGACGAACTGTCCCGCGATTCGTCGCGTTTCGCTCACTTCCTGCAGGCCCAGGGGGTGGACCGGGGTGATCGCGTGGCGATCATGCTGGAGCCCTCGCGCGAGTTCTACACAGCCATGTTCGGCGTGATCAAGCGCGGCGCCATCGCCGTGCCGCTGTTCACCCTGTTCGGCCCCGACGGCGTGCGCCTGCGGGTGGGTGATTGCAAGCCCAGCCTGCTGGTCACCAACCAGGACAAGCGCGACGTGGTCGCCAACCTGGGCAACACGCCGTTCCAGGTGTTCAACGAAGGGCTGTGGCAGCAGCTGGCGGCCCTTCCCGGCGAGTACCAGGTCCAGTCGGCCCCGGAAGACCTGGCGGTGTTCCAGTACACCTCAGGCACCACGCGGGAGCTGCCCGAAGCCGTGAAGCACACGCACAAGGCCCTGGTCACGCTGATGGTGGCCGCGCTGTACGGTACGGGCCTGCGCCCGGGTGACCGCTTCATGTGCCCCTCCTCCCCTGCCTGGGGCCACGGCCTGTGGCACGGCACGCTGGCCCCGCTGGCGCTGGGCCTCACGGTGGGCTGCTACAGCGGCCGCTTCAACCCCGAACGGCTGCTCGCGGCGCTCTCGGCACACCGCTTCACCAACATGTCCGCTGCCGCCACCCACTACCGCATGATGAAGAACTGCGGCAAGGCGGGCGACCACAGCTACCAGTTCGAGAAACTGTCGTTCACCGGCGAGCCCATCGACGACGATACCGCCGACTTCGTGCAGCAGCAGTTCGGCTTGCCGGTGTGCAGCATGTATGGAACCACCGAGATCGGCGTGGTGCTGGCCAGCTACCCCGGGGCCACCGATTTCCCGGTCAAGCGCGGCTCGCTGGGCAAGGCCGTGCCCGGCACGGTGGTCGAGGTCCACGACGCCGACGGCAAGGTCTGCCCCCCCGGCACCACCGGCCAGCTCATGGTGCTGCGCCGTGGCCAGTGGGTGCCCACCAAGGACCTGGGTCGCACTGACGAGGACGGCTACTTCTACCACGGCGGCCGCGCCGACGACGTGATCATCTCCGCCGGCTGGACCATGAGCGCAGTGGAGATCGAGAACGTGATCCTGATGCACGAGGACGTGCTCGAGGCTGCCGTCATCGGCGTGCCCGACGGCATCCGCGGCCAGGTCGTGAAGGCCTTCGTGGTCTCGAACCGGGCCCACAGCGACGCCTTCACCGACGAGGTGCAAAGCCTCGTCAAGACCAAGCTCAGCCAGCACGAATACCCGCGCCACATCGCCTTCGTGGCAGAGCTGCCCAAGACCCCCGCGGGCAAGGTGCACCGCAAGGTGCTGCGCGAGCGCGAGGCCGCAGCCCTGGCGGCAGCCGTGCATTGAGTCCGGCGTCGCCCCCTTTCCCTTCCCCCGCCCCTTTTCAGTTCACTTTCAACCACCTGTAAAAAAGGAGACAGCATGTCCAGCGAAACACAGCGCACCTTTCCCAAGATCACCGACAGCGGGCTGGATGACCTGCGCCAGCGCATCGGCATGAAGATCGGCCAGACCGCCGAGCCCTGGTGCTACGAGGCCACGCGCGACAACATCCGCCACTATGCCCATGGCATCGGCGACGACAACCCCCTGTGGTGCGACCCCGACTACGCGGCCAAGAGCCACTATGGCGGCATCGTCGCCCTGCCCAGCTTTCTGTTCTCCACCAGCCGCATCATCTCGGGCTACGTCGGCGGGCTGCCGGGCGTGCACGCCATGTGGTCCGGCGCCGACTGGACCTGGCACAAGGAAGTGCGCCGCAACGACGTGATCTCCACCGAGGCCTACCTCAAGGACCTGGTCGAGCACCAGACGCGCTTTGCCGGCCGCGCCATCCAGCAGATCTACCACGTGGACTTCTTCAACCAGAGCGGCGACAAGGTGGCCGAGGCCGACAGCTGGTGCTTTCGCACCGAGCGCGACCACGCCCGTGAAAGCGGCACCAAGTACAGCGAAGTACGCGCACGCGGCGTGCGCCGCTACACCGACGAAGAGCTGGCCGAAGCCTACAAGCTCTACCGCGACGAAGAGGTGCGCGGCGCCGTGCCCCGCTACTGGGAAGACGTGAACGTGGGTGACGAACTGCCCACCATGTTCAAGGGCCCCATGACGGTGACCGGCTTCGTCGCCTACGCACAGGGCTGGGGCGGCCTGTACATCCGCGCCAACAAGCTGGCCTGGAAGCTCATCGACGCCCACCCGGGCGTGGGCATCAAGAACCGCTTCGGCATCCCCGACGTGCCAGAGCGCGTGCACTGGGAAGAAGACTTCGCCCTCGAAGTCGGCGCCCCCGGCGCCTACGACTACGGCCCGGAGCGCACCTCGTGGATGACGCACCACCTCACCAACTGGATGGGCGACGCCGGCTTCCTGCACAAGGCCACCTGCAAGGTGCGCCGCCACAACCCCGAAGGCGACATGGTGTTCATCAAGGGCCGGGTCACGCGCAAGTTCGTGGAGAACGGCAAGCACCTGGTGGAGATCGAGCAGGAAGCGCAGAACCAGGACGGCGAACAGTCCGCCGTGGGCGGCGGCGTGGTCGTGCTGCCCAGCCGCGGGTGAACACCATGGAAACCGCCAGCGCCACGGCGCTGGGGGGCCTGCGGGTCGTGGACCTGACGCGGGTGCTCGCAGGCCCCCTGTGCACCCAGATGCTCTCCGACAACGGCGCCCACGTCGTCAAGATCGAGCCTCCGGGCGGCGACGAAACGCGCCACCTCGGCCCGCCCTACGACGCCATGGGCCACAGCGCCTACTTTGCCGCGCTCAACCGCGGCAAGAAGGCGCTGAGCCTGGACCTCTCCCAGCCCGAAGCGCAGGAGGTGCTGCACCGCTTGCTCGACGGCGCCGACGTGGTGGTGGAAAACTTCCTGCCCGGCACCATGGAGAAGTGGGGCCTGGGCTACGAGCAGGCCCTGGCCGCGCGCTACCCACGCCTCATCTACTGTGCTATCTCCGGCTTCGGCCGCGACGGCCCGCTCGGCGGCCTGCCGGGCTACGACGCGGTGCTGCAGGCGCAGTGCGGGCTGATGAGCATCAACGGCGAATCGGCCAGCGGCGCCACGCGCATGGGCATCCCCATCGTGGACCACCTGACCGGCTACGTCGCGCTCACCGGCATCCTCATGGCACTGTGCAGCCGGCAGGCCAGCGGCCACGGGCAGCGCGTGGAGGCCACCCTGTACGACACCGCGCTCAGCCTGCTGCTGCCGCACGCGTCGAACTGGTTCGCCTCGCACCAGACGCCGGGCCTGCTGGGCAGCGCGCACCCCAACATCGCGCCCTACGACAAGTTCAAGGCGCGCGATGGCCATGTTTTCATCGGCATCCTCAACGATGGCCAGTTCCGCCGCTTCAGCGACCACATCGGCAACCCCGGCCTGCCGGCCGATCCGCGCTTTCACAGCAACGCCGAGCGCCTGGCGCACCGGCCGGCGCTCAAGGCCCTGATCGAGGCAGCCATCGCCGATGCCGACTGCGAGCCCCTGTGCCAGGCCCTGATGCGCGTGGGCGTGCCGGCCGGGGTGGTCAACGACGTGCCCCAGGCGCTGGCCCAGGCGCATTGCGCGCACCGCGAAATGGTCATCCAGCAAGGCACGTTCACCGCGCTCAGGGCGCCCATGCGCCTGTACGGCACCCCAGCCTCGCCCGGCCCCCCGCCACCCGGCTTCAGCCAGCACGCCGACGAGGTGCTGGCCGACCTCGGATTCAACGAAACCCAAAGGAAAGATTTCTACGACCGGGGCATCGCCCGCCCCCAACCCTCTCTCTGATACGGATCTGGATTCAATCGGATAACCAGGCGGGACGCCGCAGACAGTGCTTTGGCACGGCAAGGCGAACCAACGACGTTAAACGGTTGAAGGCAACGCCGTATGAACTGCAGAATACAACCACAAGGAGACAAGCATGCGAACCCTCGCTGCCAGCAAAAAAATCATCTCGACCGCAGCCAGTCTGCTGTTCATTCTGACGGTGCCCGCCGCATCCCATGCGCAGGCACCCGCCTATCCCAACAAGCCCATCCGCATCATCGTGGCCTATGCCGCCGGCCAGGGCACCGACGTGGCCACCCGGCTGCTGGGCGAGCAGCTCTCGCGCGAACTGGGGCAACCCATCGTCGTGGAGAACAAGGCCGGCGCCGGCGGCATCCTCGGCACCGAGCTGGCCGCCCAGGCCGCGGGCGACGGCTACACCCTGACCATGGGGACCAACGCCACCCATGTGCTCAACCAGTTCCTCTACCCCAAGATGCCGTTCGACCCGGTGAAGGACTTCGAGCCCATCGCCATGGTCGGCACCTTCCCCATGGTGCTCGCCGCAGGCGCCAGCACGCCGTACCGCACGGTGAGCGACGTGCTGGACGCCGTCAAGCGCACGCCCGGCTCGGCCGACGTCGCCATGCCCAGCACCTCCGCACGCCTGGTGCTCGAATTCCTGAAGGAGCGCTCGGGCGCCCCGCTCTTCGGCATCCCCTACAAGGGCTCGGGCAGTGCGATGACCGACGTGCTCGGCGGCCAGCTGTCCCTGACCATCGACACGCCGCTGGCACTGCGCCCTCACCTCGCGGCCGGCAAGCTGCGCGCCCTGGGCGTCACCTCGGCCACCGCCAGCAGCCTGGTGCCGGGCGTGAAGCCGGTCGCCGAGCAAGGCCATGCGGGCTTCGAATTCGTGGCCTGGAATGCGCTCTACGCGCCCAAGGGCACGCCGGTGGAGATCACCAAGGCCCTGAATGCCGCCGTCAACAAGGTACTTGCCAAGCCCGATGTGCGCCAGCGGCTGCTGGACCTGGGCTTCGATCCTGCAGGGGGGAGCGCGGTCTACCTGGGGGTCTTTGCGAAGAAGGAGCGCGAGCGCTGGGCGCCGATCATCAAGGCGGCAGGGATTCGGGCGGACCAGTAGGAGCGCCGGGCCTGCGCCACCGCCTCGCTGTGTCGTCGGGGTGGTGGGGGTCTTGCCGTCGCCGCCCGGGTCCATGGTTGCCCGCGTTTCTGGTTCGGGGGCGGGCACGCACCCCGGCACGCTGCCACCACCGCAGATCGCCGCGAGCCGTCCATCGGGGCGCTCGCGGCGTGGCCTTTTCAGCGCGCCGGGCCAGTGATCAGAAACTGCCCGGAAAGATATTCCCCGGCACCTCCACGGTGGCCCGCGCGTAGCGCAACTGCGCGTCCAGCAACAGCGCTTCACCCGTCTGGCCGCGTTCTTCGCTGAAGGCCCGGATGTGCAGCCGCACCTCCTGCGCATCCGCCGAGACGGCCTGGCCCTTGAAGATGACGCACTGCCCCAGCCGAGGACGTCCGTGCAAGGCCACGTCCTGCAGCCCGATCAGTTGCACCGGCGCGCCAAAATGCCGGCCCGGCAGCACGGAGCCGGCCAGGTCCATCCGGGCCAGCAGCCAGCCAGCGGGCAACTGGCCGCTGGTGTCGATGTCCGCAGGCATGGTGATGGTCCTGAGCAGGATCTCCCAGGCTGCCCCAATCGCTTCGGCGACCATGCTATGCCCCTCCCCCGAGCAACGCCGACAGCTCGGCCGCCTCGCGCTGCATGACCTGGGCCATCTGCTGCACCCGGGGAGCGCCGAGCTGGCTCGTGAGCCCCACGGCCACCAGGGTGTTCACCAGCCGCCCGCCCGACGACAGCACCGGCACGGCCACGACGGTGATGCCCGCCATGAAGTTGTCCCGGTCCAGCGCCCAGCCGCGCGCGCGGGTCAGCTCCACCTCCTTCTTCCAGGCGGTGTAGCTGGGCGCCTTGTCCCACACCACCTGGGCGAACTTGTCCTTGAGCACCGGCCAGCCTTCACCGCTGTACGCGGCAATCAGGCGCCCCGTGGCACTGACCAGCGTGTCGAACTGGCTGCCCACATCGGTGTGCACGCGAAAAGGCTGGTTCGACTGCGAGATGGCCAGCACCAGCACCGTCTGGCGCGCGGTGATCTCCACCCCCATGGCGGTCACGCCGAACTGCGCGGCCATGCGGTCCAGCACCGGCTGCACCAGCTGCGCGAAGCCGCCCCCTTCGAGCACGCTGCGCGCCAGGCTGATCATGCCGGTGCCCAGTGCATAGCGCTTGGTGGTCGGGTCCACCGTGACCAGGTCTTCCGCCACCAGCACGCGCAGGATGTGCAGGCAGGTGCTGGGCACCAGCTCCAGCGCCTGGGCAACGGTCTTGAGCGTGAGCGGCTGCTTTTGCTCCCCCAGCAGCCGCAGGATCGCAATCGACCGCGTCACCGCCGGAACGGGGCGCACGCGTACACCCCGGGCAGGCTTGGCCGCTGCGGGCGTGGTGGCAGGTTGGGATCGGGTGGCCATGCGGGGGTGCTTCTTCTGGAACTGCAACCCGGCAAGGGTAACCCGATTTGCATCGCCTTGCGGCAGCGGGTGCCCCGCCGCCAGGCCATACAGGGCCATCAGGCTGTGCTGTGCGGGAATGGGGGTTCTGTCGTCCATGTGCCTCTCCTCGTCCATGCGGGTCAAGGGGCCGGCGGTCACGAAGGCGCCGCCCGCCCAGGGGTTTACGGCTTCGTCAGCGGGTTCAGGGGCTTCATCAGGGCCTGGGCACCCAGCACCAGGCTGTCGTCCACGCGCAGCTCGCCACGCATGAACACCAGCGAACCGGTACGCCTGGCCACGTGGGCCCGGGCCTCCACGAACTGGCCCGGCAGCACCGGCGCGGCGAAGTGCGAATCGAGCTGCAGGGTGACGCAGGGCACCCGGCCGCAGGCCTCCCAGGCCACCGTGCTCATCGCGTGGTCCACCAGCGTGAGCAAGGCCCCGCCATGCACCACACCCGCCGGGTTCAGGTGCTGCGGCCCGATGGCAAAACCATAGGCCCAGCCCTCCCCTTCGCGCCGTGCCCACAGGGGGCCGGCGTGGGCAATGAAGCCCTTGAGTTCACGCACCTGCCAGTCCGAGAGTGTCCCCAAGGCCATGTCTCCTGCACCTTATGTTGATCAGCCAGGATTGCAATTGTATATTATCAACAAAATTGTATTAATACAATTTCAAGTGGCGCACACCCTGGTTGCCAAACACCCATTGCCAAGCGCCCGGTGCCGGGGGCAGCATGCGCAGGCCCTATGCCCCATGCGCGCGCTCCGAGGGAACCCCCATGCCGTCCAGCCCACAGCCAGCCATCACCGTGCGCCAGCGCGCGGTGCAGGTCTGCCTCTTCCTGGTCGCAGCCATTGCCGTGTTCGGCGGCACGCTGCAGATGTTTCTGGGCCAGCCCGACACCACGCCGCGGCTGGACAACGTGCACCGCTTCATGGCCGGTGTGTGCCGGTGTGTACCTGCCGATGTGTTTCATCGCGGTCTGGGCCGCCGCGCCTGGTCTCGATGGGCCAGGTGGGCCTGCCCAAGCCGGCCATGACCTGGATCGGCTACCTGGTGCCCGAGCTGGAGGTGCCACTGGTGCTGGTCCTGGCACACCGCAACCCCAGACCCCCTGGGGCGTGAAAGCGATGGAGTCGGCTGCCTGCATACTGCGGACCTGCACACTCCAAAATCGAGGCTGCTGTCGATGGTCTTCTTCGCCCATACCCGCAAGGGGTACGAAACCTGGCTATCCCTCGGCCTGACCGGCACGGCCCCGCTGTGGGTGACCGCCAATGTGCTCGAGGAGGGCGAGTTGCACGGTACCGTGCTCCAGGGCGCCAACGTGAGCGCCTTCACCTGGACCATCGACCCCGGCGACAGCGCCTCGATTGCCGCGGCCGTGCACACCATCGCAGAGCACCACCCCGGCCACATCATCTGGGCCGAAGGAACGACAGTCTTCGACTGAGAGGCTGAGAATCTTTTGGCCAGGCCCGCGCCCAATGCCTGTTTCCTTCGAGCCGCCTGTGCAGCGGTAGCCCCCTTTCACGCTCAGCCGGGCACGCTGAAGGCGGACGGAACCTATGCACTGCCGTGCATAGAAGCACCACGCAGCCCGCGTGACGCAAATCACCACCCGCCGCATTTGTAAGGCCTGTCCTACAAATTACAGGCCGTCTGCGATGTAACATGTGGTTTCATATCACCACCCTCCCGGTACGGTCGGCGAATCCTTCACCCCAATGGCCACCCGCGTGACTACGCTGCACACCCATTACGACAACCTGAAGGTGGCGCGCGATGCGTCGCCAGCAGCGATCGACGCTGCCTACCAGGCCATGGTGCGCAGGTTTGGCCCGGCCAGCCACCCGGGCGACTCGCTGGCAGCGCGCAAGATGGCCATCGTCGACACCTCCTACGCTGTGCTGTCCAACCCGCACCAGCGCGCGCTGCACGACCTGTGGGTGGCCCAGAACGACGATGACGAGACCGCAACCGCATTGCGCCGCCCTCCGCCATCAACCATCCCCCCGCTGTGGATGCACAGCGAGGCACCGCAGCACTACCACCAGACACGGCCGCTGCCCTTGCTGCATGCGCCCGAGCCCGCAGCGCGCCGCCGGCGCCACGGCCGCTCCACCCTGCCGCCAGCGCACACGGCCGCCCCCAGTTCGCACCTGCAGCGCAACTGGAGCCTGTACGCCCTGGGCGCCGTGGTGGCCTGCCTGGCCCTGGTCACCGCATCGCCCAAGCCCTTCCTGGGCGATGACCCGGGCAGCGCAGCACCTTCCGGCCCGCTGCGCGGTTTCGCCGTGCCGGTATTCTTTGCCCCGCCCGGCTACACGCGCCCTGCCACGGCGCCCAATGGCCAGCCCTGGCCGGCTGCCGCCGGCTATGTGGACGGCTACCCGCTGCTGAACAGCGAGGGCGAGGGCAGCCTCACCGTGGACAACAGCAGCAACGACTCGGACGCCTTCGTCAAGCTCGTGTCGCAAGGCGGCGGCCAACCCCAGGTGGTGCGCCACATCTACGTGCCGGCCTTCCAGCGCTTCACCGTGGACCGGCTCGCCCCCGGCCAGTACGACCTGCGCTACCGCAACCTGGCCAGCGGCGCCCTGGCGCGCACCCCCGCAGTCACCGTGGCCGCCGCGCCGCAGGCCCTGCCCGATGGCGGCCAGGCGCCCCACCCCTCCGCCACCGGCGAGGCGCCCCTGACCGTCGCGCTGTACAAGGAGCCGCAGGGCAAATTGCCGGCGTTGCGGTTGGCAGAAAAAGAGTTCTTCTAAGAGGCTGGCAGGCTCCTTTGCCACCGCGTGCACAGCACCTGCCTGCGCCTGCGGGCCGCGTAGGAACGATCCGACACAAGGCGCGCTGGTTTGAAGGCATGATGGCCTTTTGATACTCCGCTTGGTCGGGGGGTCGCTCCATCTTCATTCATGACATCCACTTCCGGCTTGGCCCAAGCCCTCGATCCTGACCTGGCGTCCTGCCACGCAGAGCCCATCCGCGTGCCCGGGGCCATCCAGCCGCACGGGCGCCTGCTGGTCCTCGACCCGTCGGCCCGGCAATTGCAGGCCTTCAGCGACAACTGGCAGGCCGACGAGCTTACGGCAGCAGCCACCCGGCTGGCAGCCGGCCCGCTGCCAGCGCTGGTGCCCGGTGCCGCACCCGCGTCGCTGGGGGCCTGGAACCTGGGCGGCAAGCCCTGGGATGTGTCGGCCCACCGAACCGACCAGCACCTGCTGGCCGAGTTCGAGCCGGCCTCGCCCGCTGATGGCAACGCAGCGCCGATCTACTCCCTCACCCGCATCTTCCTGCCGCGCCTGCACGGCGCCGACTCGATCGAACAACTCGCCCAGCTGGCCGCCACCGAGATGAAACGCCTGTCGGGCTTTGGCCGCTGCCTGGTCTACCGCTTCGATGAAGCCGGCCACGGGCAGGTGCTGGCCGAAGAGCTGGACCCGGGGTACGACAGCTACGCAGGCCACCACTTCCCGGCCGACGACATTCCGCAGCAGGCACGCGCGCTGTACCTGCTCAACCACTTTCGCCTGATCGCCAACGCCAATTACACGCCCGTGCCGCTGCGCAGCGAAGACCGCACGCTGGCACCCTCGGGCATCGACCTGTCGCAGGCCCAGTTGCGCAGCGTCTCGCCGGTGCACCTGGAGTACATGCGCAACATGGGTACGCTGGCGTCCATGTCGGTGTCCATCGTTATCGAGGGCAGGCTGTGGGGCCTGGTGTCCTGCCACAACCATGCGCCCCGCTTCATCGGCGCCTCCACCCGGCTGGCCTGTGAGCACCTGGGCCAGTTGCTGGCGCTGCAGATCCAGTCCAAGCAGGCCACCGGCCAGGTGGCCGAGCAGTTGGGCCTGCGCCAGCTCACGCTCGACATGGTGGCGCACCTGGGCGACAGCGATGAAACCCTGGCCCTGCTGGCCAAGGCGCCTGCCCTGCTGCGCTTTGCCCGGGCCAGCGGCGCGGCCGTGGTGCGCGACGACGAAGTCTGGAGCGCCGGCGAAGTCCCTTCCGTGCCCGATATCCAGGCCCTGGCCGCCTGGGTGGCGGGCCAGCAAGTCGAGGTGTTCCATACCAGCCAGCTGGCCCTGCACTACGCGCCGGCACAGGGCTTTCAGGGCATCGCGGCCGGGGTGCTGGCGGTGTCCATCTCCCAGGTGCACCGCCACCTCATTCTCTGGTTCCGGCCCGAGATCGTGAAGACCGTGACCTGGGCCGGCAACCCGCGCAAGACCCTGCTGGCGGCCGATGGCCGCATCCACCCCCGGCTGAGCTTCGAGAGCTGGCAGGAGCGCATCCGCGGCGCCTCGCTCCCGTGGTCCGCCGCCGAAGTGGGCGTGGCGGGTGAACTGCGCCAGGCGCTCATCGGCATCGTGCTGCGCCGGGCCGAGGAATTCGCCGATGTGGCCCATGAACTCACGCGCGTGAACAAGGAGCTGGAGGCGTTCTCGTACACCGTCTCGCACGACCTGCGCGCGCCCATGCGCCACATCGCCGGCTATGTGGACCTGGTGGTCGACCTTGAGAAGAAAGCCCTGTCCGAGCGTGCCCTGCGCTACCTGGGCAACGTGAAGGACGCCGCCGCCTACGCAGGCCAGTTGGTCGATGCGCTGCTCGACTTCTCGCGCATGGGGCGGGCGGCGCTCAAGCAGCGCCCGGTCGACATGCAGGTGCTGGTGCAGGACCTGGTGCGCGAGCTCTCGCGCCAGGAGCCCCAGAGGCACGTGCAATGGGCGCTGGACGACAGCTACCCCGTGCTGTTTGCCGACCCGTTTCTGTTGCAGATGGCCACGCGCAACTACCTGGCCAACGCATTGAAATACGCGCGTGGCCGCGACCCCGTGCGCATCGCCGTGCGCGCCATCCGCAGGCCCGAAGGCGACGGCATCGAGGTCGAGGACAACGGCGTGGGCTTCAACATGGAATACGTGGGCAAGCTGTTCGGCGTGTTCCAGCGCCTGCACCAGGCCGAAGAATTCGAGGGCACGGGCATCGGCCTGGCCATCGTCAAGCGCATTGTGGAGCGCCACGGCGGCA
Source organism: Acidovorax sp. (assembly GCF_034519795.1). Classification (GTDB taxonomy): domain Bacteria; phylum Pseudomonadota; class Gammaproteobacteria; order Burkholderiales; family Burkholderiaceae_C; genus Acidovorax. Next base: position 416,340 of record NZ_JAXHOB010000008.1, on the reverse strand, counting down.
GCGTCTGGGCGTCGGGCACGCCGGACCAGGGCGCACGCTTTGGCTTCACCCTGCCGCGCGTGGCACCAGAGACCACCCCCACCCCCACACCCACCCCCACCTCTCCCCCATCTTCTGCCGGAGCCCCCGATGCTTAAGCCCATATTGCTGGTCGAAGACGACAAGCGAGACCTGGAACTCACGCTGATCGCGCTGGAGCGCAGCCAACTGGCCAACGAAGTCGTGGTGATGCGCGACGGCGCCCAGGCGCTGGACTACCTGCGGCGCGAAGGGGACTTTGCGGAGCGTGATGCGGGCAACCCGGCCGTGGTGCTGCTGGACCTCAAGCTGCCCAAGGTCAACGGGCTCGAGGTGCTGCAGGCCGTGCGTGCCGACCCGGCGCTGCGCAGCCTGCCGGTGGTGATGCTCACCTCGTCCCAGGAAGAGAACGACGTCGTCAAGAGCTACGAACTGGGCGTGAACGCCTATGTCGTCAAGCCGGTCGCCTTCGACCGGTTCGTCTCGGCCATCGGCGACCTGGGCGTGTTCTGGGCGGTATTGAACGAACCGCCACCAGGCTCCTACAGGGCCCAGCGCCATGACGAACAACCCTGATCGCTCGCCTGCGGTGGATGCTGCGGCGGCGTCATCGGCGCCGCTGCGGGTGCTGGTGCTCGAAGACTCCCGCTTCGACGCCGAGCTGCTGGTCGAGGCGCTGGGTGGCGCGCGTCCGGGCGCCCGCATCACCGTCGTCAGCGACGAGCCCCGCTACCTGCAGGCCCTCACGGAGCAGCGTTTCGACGTGATCCTGTCCGACTTCGAGCTGCCGGGGTTTTCCGGCGGCGCGGCGCTGGAAACGGCGCGCCGGCATGCGCCCGAGGTGCCCTTCATCTTCGTCTCGGGCGTCATCGGCGAAGACAACGCCGTCGAGCTGCTCAAGCGTGGCGCGACCGACTACGTCAGCAAAAACCGGCTGGCGCGCCTGCCCGTGGTGCTGGACCGCGCCCTGTCGGAAGCCGCCAGCCGGCGCACCCTGGGCGCGGCCGAGCACCGCCTGCGCGAGGCCGATGCCGCCATCGGGCGCGCCGAGTCCCGGCGCCTGGCCCTGACCGAACTGAGCGACCGCATCCGCGACATGGACGACGTGGTCGAGATCAGCTATACCGCCGCAGAAGCCCTGGCCAGCCAGCTCAACGTGGACCGCGCGGGCTATGGCGTCGTGGACAAGACCGCCGAGACCATCACCATCGAGCGCGACTGGAATGCCCCCGGCGTGCAGAGCCTGGCGGGCGTGCTGCAGTTTCGCGACTACGGCTCCTACATCGACGACCTGTCGCGCGGCATCACGGTGGCGTTTGCCGATGCCCGCGAAGACCCGCGCACCCAGGCCACGGCGCATGCGCTGGAGGCCATATCGGCCCGCGCCGTGCTCAACATGCCGCTGAGCGAGCAGGGCAACTTCGTCGGCCTGCTGTACCTCAACCACAGCCAGCCCCGCGCCTGGACCGAGGACGAGGTGGCCTTCGTGCGCGACGTCGGCGACCGCCTGCGCTCCATCCTGGGCCGCAGGGAGGCCCAGCACGCGCTGCAGACCCTTGCCGCGTCGCTGGAGCGGCAGGTCGAAGAGCGCGCGGCCGAGCTCGAAGCCGCCAAGGAGCAACTGCGCCAGAGCCAGAAGCTCGAAGCCGTGGGCCAGCTCACGGGCGGCCTGGCGCACGATTTCAACAACCTGCTGGCATCGATCACCGGCTCGCTCGAACTGCTGCGCCGCCGCGGCGGCGCCCACATCACGCCCGACATGGAGCGCTACATCGGCGTGGCCCAGGGCGCGGCCAAGCGCGCCGCCGCGCTCACCCACCGGCTGCTGGCGTTTTCGCGCCGGCAGACGCTGGAGCCCAAGACCCTGTCGCTCAACGAGCTCGTGCACGGCATGGAAGAGCTGCTGCGCCGCACCGTCGGCCCCGAGATCGACATCGAGATCGCCGCTGCGCCGGGCCTGTGGAGCGTGCACGTGGATGCCAGCCAGATCGAAAGCGCCCTGCTCAACCTGTGCATCAACGCCCGCGACGCCCTGCCCCAGGGCGGGCGCATCGTCATCGAGACCGCCAACCGCACGCTGGATGCACGCGCGGCCGACGCCGCCGACCTCCCACCCGGCGCCTATGTCTGCATGTGCGTGCGCGACAACGGCGTGGGCATGCCGCCCGAGGTCGCGGCGCGGGCCTTCGACCCCTTCTTCACCACCAAGCCACTGGGCATGGGCACGGGCCTGGGGCTGTCCATGGTCTACGGTTTTGCCAAACAGTCCGGCGGGCGGGTCAGCATCGAGTCCCAGGTCGGCGTGGGCACCGCGGTGTGCATCGAGCTGCCGCGCAGCGAGCGCGCACCCGAGCACGGCATGGCCGAGGAAGGCCCCGCCGCCGCGCCGCGTGCCGACCAGGGCGAGACCGTGCTGGTGGTGGACGACGAGGCCTCGCTGCGCATGCTGATGGTCGAGGTCATGCAGGACCTGGGCTACGCCACCCTGGAGGCCGGCAACGGCGCCGAAGCCATGCACTGGCTGCGCTCGGACCGCGCCATCGACCTGCTCATCACCGACGTGGGCCTGCCCGGCGGCATGAACGGCCGCCAGGTGGCCGATGCCGCACGCGGCGAGCGGCCCGGCCTCAAGGTGCTGTTCGTCACCGGCTACGCACAGACCGCCTTCGACGAGGGGCGCCTGGAAGCCGGCATGCACGTCATGACCAAGCCCTTCGACATGGATGCGCTCGCGCGGCGGGTGAAAGAAGTCATCGAGGGAGCATGAACCACTGCGGCGCACAGCAGCGCAACCCGCCCGAGCGACGTGGCGGCAACATGGCCGATACACCGGCCTCCGACCTCCTTCGTCAGCGATGGCCTACGCCCGGCAGGCCCCAGAAGGGCGACAGTGCAGTGTCTTTCATCCAAGGAGGTTCCCATGAAGACGAGCACCATTGCAGCGGTCATCGCATCGGGCGTTCTTGCCTGCTCCGGCGCCCACGCCCTGACCGATGACCAGTACAAAGCCGCCAAGGCCCAGATCGAAGCCGACTACAAAGCCGGCAAGGCCCAGTGCGACACCCTGAAGGCCAACGCCAAGGACGTCTGCGAAGAAGAAGCCGAAGCGAAGGAAAAGATCGCCAAGGCCGAACTGGACCAGCAGCACAAGCCCAGCCCCGCCCATGCCCGCAAGGTGGCCGAAGCCAAGGCCGAAGGCGCGCACGAGGTCGCCAAGGAAAAGTGCGACGACCAGTCGGGCGATGCCAAGAACGCCTGCGAGAAGCAGGCCAAGGCCGACTACGACAAGGCCAAGGCGGACATCAAGGCGACCAAGTTCTGAGCCTGGCGGAAGGCATGCGGCGGGGTCACAATCCCCAGGTGACCACCCGCCGCAAACCACCCACCACCGCCGCCCGCGTTCAGCTTCTGACCCTGCATGCCGGACACGAGCAACCCTTCCTCGCCGCCGTGCGCGCCAGCCGGGCGCTGCACAGGCCATGGGTATCACCACCCGCCACGCCCGAGCAGTTCGCGGCCTACGTGGAACGCATGCAGACACAAGGCAACTGCGGGCTGCTCGTCGTGCGGCAAGGCGAAACCGGCGTGCTGGAGCTGGCGGGCGTGGTCAACATCACCAACATGGTGATGGGGCCGTTTTGCAGCGCCTATCTCGGCTACTACGCCTTCAGCGGTTTCGAGCGCCAGGGCCTGATGCGCAAGGGCCTCACTCAGGCTGTGCGCCTTGCCTTTCGCACCCTCAAGCTGCACCGACTGGAGGCCAACATCCAGCCGGGCAACACCGCCTCGCTGGCATTGGTGCGCTCATGCGGATTCACGCAAGAAGGCTACTCTCCCAAGTACCTCAAGATCGGCGGATGCTGGCGCGACCACGAGCGCTGGGCCATCGTGGCAGACCGGTGATGGGTAGCGCAACAGGCCCTCAATCGCGGGTGCACAGACTGGCTTGCGGATCCACGTATCCCACCTGCTGCGCGATGCCCGCGATGTCCGGCAGATCCGCCAGAGGGTGAATGCTGGAGACTTCCCCATCCATAACTGCACCCATGAAAACCATGTTGGGAAAATTGACCGGGTGGGACCCATAGAACTCCCGTCCATGGGCGAGCAGCACGACCTCTTTGCCCAACAGGCCGTCGAGGAGGGCCATGTGACCATCTTTCACCAAGCCGAGCGGCACATGGACTGTGTCGAACCGGCAGTCCTCGCGGTACAAGACCTTGAACCTCGCCGGCCTGGCCAGTACCACCCGGACATTGATGATCTCCATGAACTGGGTGCCGGGATTCAACACTTGACCAGGCTCGTACAACCGCAGCTCGTCCGGCATGATGGTGGAATTCGGGTCACGCAGCTTGCGGTCCAGTTCCCTGGAAACATACACCAGCCTTGTGAAGCGACCGGTGTAGATGAAAGGCGCCTTCGCACCCAAGTACGCCTCTCTGGACAAAGGCGGGGGCAAAGGCAGGCCCGGCATCGCCACACCGGCTGAAGAAAGCGCGACGCATCCGACCAGGAGTCGCTTGAGCCATGGCGAGCACCCCCAGGCCTCCCAGGTCACGGGTTCGCCCCTGCTCGTTTGCCATGGAGCGGCGGCACATGCTGACCGTTCACGCGGCCATTCGCCTCCACGGACCCGCCTTCACCGATCAAGTCCCCGTTGGCCATCCCGTGGAGCACCAGCACCGCGCCGGCGTTCACCATGACGTTGCCGGCGAACATGCCGTGCATCGCAAAGCGGTCATCGATTGCCGCATCGCCCACCACCATTCCCCATTCCGTCCGCATTCGGCACCTCCATCAAGACAGCCAAAGGGCAATCGGCTGCGAGGCTGCAACAATCGCTTCGTTGCTCGCAGCCCCCATTTGCGTGCCCCAGGTATCCTACCCCGCCTCTCCATAGAGCCCCACGGCGGCCGCTCCAGTTGTCTGCCGTGCCCAGGAACTCGACGAGATCGGTCTTCCTCTCCAGGGCTGTGACTGCGGCACCGGCAACGCCGCCTCGCTGGCGCTGGTGCGATCGTGCGGGTTCCCGCAGGGGGGGGTTACTCGCCGAAGTACCTCAAGATCGGCAGCCGCTGGCGCGACCACGAGCGCTGGGCCCTTGTGGCAAGGTAGAAGAGCACCATCTGCCAATTCAAGCATCAGGCCTTTGGCTATCGCGGCGATAGCAAGGCCCGCTTGCAAGCTTGTCGCACCACGCGGATAATCCACCCATTATGAAAATCCTCACCAACGTGATCAAGGCATCGTTCGCCACCTAGTTGCGCCCCTCGATCGCGTGTCGGAGGGCCGTGCGCCTTCCGGACCCCAAAACCCCGGCAGGCTCCTCCTCCGGGGTTTTTTGCTTTCAGACCACTGACCTACCCACTTCTCAACCCATGCGTACCTACGACAAGTTGATCGCCACGATTCCCGACCGCCGGAGCATGAGCCCCGTGCGCCCGGGCTCCGGCGACAGCACAAGCAAATCCCATCGACGCTAGCGACCAGGCGAATCCTTTTTTGTGATGCCTGGGCTGGCGCAATGCCAACCAGGCGGCAACTGCTCGCAGAGCTGGGTGCAGCCGCAAGAAAGATTGAAAGATTCGCCATGACCAAGAATTCACGCCATACCAGCAACGCCCATCTGCGCAACCTGGGTGTCATCGCCCACGTCGATGCGGGCAAGACCACGACCACCGAACGCATCCTGTTCTACACCGGCGAAAGCCACCGCATCGGCGAAGTGCACGACGGCACGGCGCACATGGACTTCGACCCGCAGGAGCAAAAGCGCGGCATCACCATCAACAGCGCGGCCGTCACCGTGCACTGGAAGGGCACGCAGCTCAACCTGATCGACACGCCCGGCCACATCGACTTCAACATCGAGGTGAACCGCTCGCTGCGCGTGCTCGACGGCGCGGTTGTCGTGTTCGACGGCGTGGCCGGCGTGGAGCCGCAGACCGAGACCAACTGGCGCCTGGCCGACAAGTACCGCGTGCCGCGCATCGCCTTCATCAACAAGCTCGACCGCGTGGGTGCCGACTTCCACCGCGTGGTGGCCATGATGCAAGAGCGCCTGGGCGTGCGCGTGGTGCCGCTGCAGATCCCCATCGGCGTGGAAGGCGACTTCCGCGGCGTGGTGGACTTGCTGAGCCTGCGCGCCCGCATCTGGGACAAGGACGACGCAAGTGCGCCCTACCGCGAAGCCGACGTGCCCGCCGACCTGCTGGAGCAAGCCGTGCGCGCCCGCGCCCGCCTGGTCGAAGCCGCCGTGGAGCAGGACGAAGCCGCCCTGCAGGCGTATGTGAACGGCGAAGAGATCGCTGTGGAGGTGCTGCGCGCCGCCATCCGCAAGGGTGTGCTGGCCGGTGCCTTCGTGCCTGCGCTGGCCGGCTCGGCCTTCAAGAACCGGGGCGTGGAGCCCTTGCTCGACGCCGTGGTGGACTACCTGCCCTCGCCCGACGACATCGTGCGCGAAGGCGGCGAGACCGCTGCGGACCCGTTCAAGGCCCTGGCGTTCAAGGTCGTGACCGACGACCATGGCGCCAAGGTGTTCGTGCGCGTTTACGCAGGCCGGCTGGCCCGCGGCGACGTGGTGCTCAACACCAGCACGGGCAAGACCGAGCGCGTGTCGCGCCTGTACGAAGTGCATGCCGACAAGCACATCGAGCGCGACGAGCTGGTGGCGGGCGACATCGCCGCCGTCGTGGGCCTCAAGGACACGCTGACCGGCCACACCCTGAGCGACCCGGCCCACCCCGTGGTGCTGGAGCAGATCAGCGTGCCCGAGCCGGTGATCCACGTGGCCATCGAGCCCAAGGCCAGCGCAGACCAGCAAGGCCTGTCCAAGGCCCTGCAGTCCCTGCTGCGCGAAGACCCGAGCCTGCGGCTGCAGCACGACGCCGAATCCGGCCAGACCATTCTGTCCGGCATGGGCGAGCTGCAGCTCGAAGTCTCGATCGAGAAGCTGCGCGCACGCCACGGCGTCAACGTGTCGGTGGGCCGCCCCCAGGTGGCTTATCGCGAAACCATTTCACGGAGTGTGGAGGTACACCATGTGCACAAGAAGCAAACCGGCGGCCCCGGCCAGTTCGCCGAGGTGAGGCTGCTGCTGGCGCCCCTGCCCCGGGGCGAAGGCATCCAGTTCGAGAACCGCATCGTCGGCGGCGCCGTGCCGCGCGAGTTCATCCCCGCGGTGGAGGCCGGCATCCGCCGCGCCGCCCTCACGGGCGTGGTCGCCGGCTTCCCGGCCGTGGACTTTGTGGCCACGCTGGTGGATGGCAGCTTCCACGAGCGCGACTCGTCCACGCTGGCCTTCGAGCTGGCGGCCATGGCCGCCTTCCGCGAAGCCTTCGCCAAGGCAGGGCCTCAGGTGCTGGAGCCCGTGATGTCCGTCGAAGTCATCACCCCGGCCGAGTACCTGGGTGACAGCATCGGCGATTTGAACCGCCGCCGCGGCGTGGTGCGCGGCCAGGGCCAACGCGGCAACGCCGCCACGGTCGAGGCCGAGGTACCACTGAAAGAGATGTTCGGCTACATCGGCAGTTTGCGGGCCTTGTCGTCAGGCCGTGCGCAGTATTCGATGCAACTGGACCACTATGGGGTGGTGCCTGCGGGGGCGATGGCTGCGTTGGCACAGTGACGTGCGGTGGACCGGGCTGATGGCCTGGTAGACCACGGAAGACGGGAGGGGCGTGGACGGGAGTCTGCGCCCCTTTTCTTTCTTGCGACAAGCGCATGCATGGCCGCATTCCGCCAGAAGATCACATGGTCCTCACAGACTTCATGCTCAGCTCACACAGCGCCTCAACACTTGCGCGCAATTCTGAAACTCGTGAAGGTTGGCAATGGGTATCGTCATCATGGCTGTTGGCTTCGGCTTGTTCTGTCTGGCGCTTTTGGGAGTGGCGGTCTTCTTCACGGCAAAGGGGATCGCATACGCCCTCGGGTCAGTGGCCTACCTGCTGTTTCAACGCCGACCTCCGGCTGCAGCACTGCGTCTTGGGTCAGCCGCTTGCGCCCTCTGCCTGTTGATTCTGCTGCCCATGCGAGGGTGCGACTATCTGCAGGTGCAGATGTACCGCAAGGCGATCCCACCGCAGTTCGAACTGCTTGACACCATCTACCACGATGAGACCTCTGGCTTTCGCGAGGGCTGCGGCGTGGCCATCTTCCGTCTTTCCGACGAGAGCATTGCGAGAATTCACCGCGGAGGGTTGGCCTACCTGGAATCGGCTCGCCTGGGTCGGGTCGGCACGCCCTACTACCAATACCAGCCGTGGACAGCCACCCCGGCTGCGAAGCAAGAGGACCTCTTTCGCGGTGCCCACTGCGTGAAAAATGCGCCTGCTTTGCTGCAGCAGGCACAGCGACTCGTTGACAAGGAAGGCGCCTTCTTCACGACCGGCCCCGAGCACGATCTGGTGCTCGTTCCTTCTCTGGGATTGATCATCTTCTCCCACAACGGCTGAGTTGCAGCCCATGAAGGCGACGCGACCCCAGAGGAACTGACGAAACTGAAAAGACCGAAGAGAGTGCGTGACTCCTGCAGCGTTGGAGCGGCGCGGTCCCGATTGTGCTTGCCGTGCTATGGGGAGAATGATAATCTAGTCAGAATGACCAGATTCAACGAGCCAGATAGCCCACCTTCCGCCAAGCGGCCGGCCCCGCCTCCGGGGCACTGGCTGCTTCAGGATGCGAAAGCACGCTTCAGTGAGCTGGTGCGGCGCGTGCGCAGCGATGGTCCCCAGCATGTGACCATCCATGGGCGGGATGAAGTCGTCGTCATCGCGGTGGAGGACTTCCGGCGCCTGCAGGGCGCACGGACCGGCCAGGCATTGGTCGATGCCCTCCAGGCCTCGCCCCACCAGGACATAGAGCTTGCGCTGGCCCCACCCGTGATCGCACCCGTTCGGGACGTGGAACTGTGAAAGGCTTCCTGCTCGATACGAACATCCTGTCCGAGTTGCGGCGTCCCCGCCCGGAACCCCGGGTGGTCGCCTTCGTCAGCGCCCAATCGCTGGAAAGCCTTTTCGTCAGCGCCGTGACCTTCGCCGAAATCCGTTTCGGCATCGAGCGGATCGACGACCTTCACAAGCGTTCCGTCCTGACGGATTGGCTGAACCTCGAACTGCGTCCGATGTTCGAGAACCGGTTGCTGCCGGTCAGCGAAGACGTCATGCTTCGATGGAGGCTCCTGGTCGAGGAGGGCCGCAAGGCGGGCCATACGTTTCCCCAGCCCGACCTCCTCATTGCAGCCACCGCCTTGCACCATGGCCTGTCCGTCGTGACCCGGGATACGGGTGGGTATGACAAGACTGGCGTTTCGCTGGTCAATCCTTGGGTGAAATGAACAAGCTCTCTTGCAGGGCTACAGGTAAACCTACCGACACGGGATTTTGGCATCGATAGATGCAGGTGTTCTTGCGCCGCCTGCAACGGGCGGCATAGCCTTCGGCGAATTCACCTGCGGTCAAGCCCTGACCCTCCGGCCCCCAGCAAGCCCAAGGTCTTCCATAGGCCTACAGGGCAGAGCACGTCCACATCAGGACCCAGTCTTTGCGCGAGCAGCGCACGCGCAAAGTGAGCGATGAAGGTTGCGTGCAGACCTTGGGTGTCACCGCCTTCTTCCCCAACTAGCGGGCAGCTCGTCAGTTGCTTTCCCGCCCCGGCGCTTGCCGGCCCACAGGTACCCCGCCTACCATGGCCCTCCCATGCCAAGAGACACCAGCGCCACCCCAACGACCACCACCCTCCCCCACCGCTTCCTGCGCTTCCTCGGCCCCCTGCTCGCCACCAACCTGCTCCAGGCGCTCGGTGGCACGGTGATCATCATTTGCCTGGGGCAGCTGCTGGGCGCGCGGGCGCTGGCCGCGGCGGTCAGCTTCTTTCCGCTGTTCATGTGCTGCATCGCGTTCGTGATCGGGCTGGGCGCGGGGTCCTCGGTTCTGGTCGGCCAGGCCTGGGGGGCACGTGACCCGGACAAGGTGCGCCGGGTGGCCGGCGCCGTGCTGGTCGGCGGCCTGGCCCTGGGCTGCGTGGTGGCGGTGCTGGGCGCTGCGGTCATTGGCGAGCTGCTGCGCCTGCTGGGCACGGCAGACGATGTGCTGCCCGAGGCGGTTGCCTATGCGCGCGTGCTGTTCCTGGCGATGCCAGTGCTGTTCGTGCACCAGTTGGCCGCGGCGCTGCTCCGCGGGCTGGGCGATACGGCCACGCCGCTGCGCGTGCTGGCACTGGCCTCGGGCCTGTGGATGCTGCTCACGCCGGCCTTTATTCTGGGCTGGCTGGGGCTGCCCCGGCTGGGCACGGCCAGTGCCGGCTGGGCCAGTTTGATCGGCAATGGCGTGGCTGTCCTTTGGCTGGCCTGGCACCTGCAGCGCAAGGACCACCTACTGGCCCCGAGGCAACTGCGCCCGCACCTGCGCTGGGATGTGCCCTTGCTGCGCACCGTGGTGCGGCTGGGCGTGCCCACCGGGCTGTTCTTCATCACCAGCTCGCTGGCCGATGTGCTCTTGCTCCGGCTGGTCAACGGCTACGGTTGGCAGGCCACGGCGGCATGGGGCACGGTGAACCAGGTGATGGCCTATGTGCAGATGCCGGCCATGTCGATTGCGATTGCAGCCTCGGTGTTTGCGGCGCAGGCGATTGGCGCCAACAACCCCGATGAGGTGCGCCGCGTCACGCGCGTGGGGCTGTGGATGAACCTCGCGCTGACCGGCGGCCTGGCCTGCACCGTGGCAATCGCCTCCCCGCTGGCAACCCGCCTGTTCACCAGCGACCCCGCCGTCGTGGGCCTGGCCGCCACGGTGCTGCGCATCACCGTATGGGGCAGCCTCGCCTTCGGCATGGCCAGCGTGTTCACCGGCGTCATGCGCTCGGCGGGCACGGTGCGCGTGCCCACCACGATCTCGCTGTCGTGCCTGGCCTTTTTGCTGGTGCCACTGGCCCATGCGCTGCAGCAGGTGCTGGGCCTGCAGGGCATATGGGCCAGCTATCCGCTGACCTACCTGTGCGCGCTGGTGCTGCAGGCCACCTACTTCTACGCCGTGTGGCGCAAGCGGCCGATCACGCGGCTGGTGTAGCGGGGCTGGCGGGCCTGCTTGACCTCAAGTGCGGTTGATGTTTTAAAAACACGGGCAATGCAACTACCAAGGCCCCTGCACCATGGACATCCGACAACTCGAAGCCCTGCTCCAGCGAGGGGTGGACAACGCCGTGCTCCGGTTCACGCTCGGATCGCACTGCCTGAAGATGAACGACGCTGGCACCGCCGTCACCCACCTTCAGCATTGCCTGCAATGGTCCCCCGACTACTCTGCCGCGTGGAAGCTGCTGGGCAAAGCCCACGCATTGGCCGGCCACCCCGAGGCCGCGCAGGACGCCTGGACCCAGGGCATGGCCGTGGCAGAGCGCAAGGGGGATCACCAGGCCCGCAAGGAGATGCAGGTGTTCCTGCGCCGCCTGCAACGCACAGACCAGCCCTCAGAGGCTGGGAGTTTTTTGACCGTGCCCGAAAGGCGCGCCACAACGCCCTGGATCTAGGCGCAAAGCGCAGCCATAGCTCGGGCTATGGCGAGCATTTGAAACGACGAGACAGGGCGTTTTGGCGTGCAAGGCGGGCATGGACGAAAGACTCTCAGCCTCTTAGCCCCTCCACATCCTGAATGTCACGTACAGGATGTACGCCAGAAACAGCACTATCCACGCCAGAAAGAACATGTTGCTCCAGTACTGGCCCGCCTGTTCTGCCAGGGTGTAGACCTGCCCTCGGCAGCCCTTGCCGATGCATTCGATCTCGCCCCTGGCCAGCGCACGCAGCAGGCCGAAGGACAGAAAGCCGGTGATGCCAGCGCACACCACGAAGCCCACCGGCCCCAGGGGCGGCTTGGTGACTTCGTCGTTCTCGTCGCGATAGCCTTTGGCGAGCTGTTTCTGCCCATAGCGGTATACGGCATACCCGAGCAGGAGCATCAGCGTGTAGTAAAGGGTGGCGAGCATGTCGTCGTGGGGTGGGGTCGAGGAAGCAACACACCGGCAATGGTAGCCGAGCCCGTGGCGCGGCACCCGCTGACACGGGCTGGTGCCCGATGCCGACGGCCACCGGGTCGCAGCCTGCATGTGCGCGCGTAGACTGGCGCAACCCTGCCCTGCCGCTGCCCATGTCCACCGATCCATCCCACCGCCCCCACCTGCACCGCACCGGCCTGGCCCTGCTCATCGTGGGCGGCATCGACATCGCCGCCTGGCTCATCTGCATGGCGCTCGACGTGCCCTATGTGTCGAGCTTCAACATCTTCTCGGTGGCCGGCGGCATCTTCCTCTTGCGCGGCAGCCTGCGCGCGGCATCCATCGTGCGGCGCATGTCCATCTCCATGCTGGCGCTTCTGGCAGCGGTGGTGCTGGTCTCGCCGCTGCTGCAGCCGCCGGGCCTCACGCTCGCCATGGTCCAGGGGCATGCGGCCCTGGCCGTGCTCGGCGGCGTGCTGCTGGTGTTCACCGTCGCGCTGATGGCCTGGCTGGCACGCGAGCTGGGTGCACCGCCGGTGCGCGAGGCCATGGCCGCCGCCGGCCTCAAGCTGCGCAGCACGCGCTGGCCCATCGCCATGGGCGCGGGCATCGCCGTGCTGCTGGCCGGCGCCAGCATGGCCCTGCAGCACACCGATGCGGCGGCCCGCGCCATCGGCGAAGCGCGCGCGGCCAACGGCGATGGCTACCGCTACCACCTGAGCCTGATCCAGCCGAAGGAAACGCCGGCCGGGCGCGAAGTCACCGGCACCGTGTCGGCGTGGAATGGCGATGGGGTCAAGACCGTGCCGTTCCGCTGGGTGCAATGACCGGGGCAAGCAAGGCTTGCGCACGTGATCGGCCGCCCGTGGGTGGGTGAGAATGCAGGGGCACCACGCCGCCCCAGGCGCGATCCCCTCCGCCGTCCCGCCTGTCCGCCAGGCACCCTACCCAGCCCCCCATTCCATGCTCACCCTCAACCGCATCGCCGTTCTCGACATCGCCCTGGTCTTCGCCCACCAGGGTGATGCAGCCTACTGGCACGAGTGGGAGATGTTCGGCCTGCCCGGCGGCATACAGCTCTTCAACGTGTTCAACGTGCTGGTGTTCACGCTGGTGCTGGCCCTCTTCATTCCGGTGGTGCAGCGCCGGCCTGCGGGCTGGGGCTGCTCGATGGCCATCGCCGCGCTGTGCGCCTCGGTGCTGCCCATCCACGCGGGCTTTGCGCTGGCCGGTTTCGACCAGTTCCACCTGCCGGTCTCCATCGCGCTGATCGGCGCCACCTTCGTGGCGGCCGTGGTGCATGGGGTGATGACGTGGCGAGCACGGCCGGAGTTCGGTGCCGCGCGCCTGGCGGGTTAGGACCATCCACCGGGGCGCATCCGGCGATCAATCCTTGCCGCAACATGGCGGCAGACCTGACGGCGAAGCCCACCCCACCCCACCCCGCGCCACGCCTGCGCCTCCCACCCCGACGCCGGCCGCAGCGTGCGCGCAGGCCTGAAGGTACTGTTCATCACCGGCTACGCCGAGAACGCCGCCGTGGGCAACGGCCTCATGGAGGAAGGCATGGCCATCCTCACCAAGCCGTTCGACGTGGCGCACCTGGTGCGCAAGGTGCGGCAGATGCTCGATGGGGTGAGGTAGGCGCCACTTTCAATGGGCCGGTGCCGCCGGGGCCTGGCCCACCTTCAACTGCATCAGGAGGTCGCCGGTATCGGCGTTGAGCCAGTAGTCCCTGACCTTGCCGCCTTCGATGCGCAGGATGTCGGTGCCCGTGAAGCGCAGTGGCGTGCCGACGGGCGCATGGGTACCCGGAATGCCGCCCCGGTAGCGGCCCTCGGCCACCCAGCGCAATACGGCAAAGTCGCCGTCGATGATGGGGCCCACCTGCACCGTGAAGCGCAGATCGCCAAACAGCCCGTGGCTCTGGGCCACCCAGCCGGCCAGACCCGCCGGGCCGCTGATTTCGGTGTCGGACCGCCCGTCCAGCAGGGTGGCATGCAAGGCGAAGTCGGGGGCGACGATAGTCTTGGCAAGGTCGAGGTCGCCATTCCAGAAAGCAAGCCATTGGGTGACCAATGTCCTGTGCGAAGCAGAGGCAGAAGCCACGTAGCCTGCGGGCACGGTGGGCTTCGGGTGGGCAGCGCCCGCGCCAGGGGTGGCGCCAAAGGCGGTGGTCAGGCTGGCAGCCACCAGTGCGGCGGCGGCGATTGCATAAAAGCCGCGGTGGGCATTGCGTTGGGCTAAGGTGGTCATGAAAAGCTCCTGAAATCACGGTTCGATGCGTTGAGGGTGGGCGATGGCCCTGGGGCCATCGCCCGGTTGCTGGCGTTCTCCGCAGCGCTGTCCAGCCATGCTGCGATGGGAGAAGTTTGCTTGCGCACCACCTGAAAAGGAATTGCCTAAACATGGCTAGCCTCCATGCATTTATGCATACCCTTGCATGCCCTGGGGAGGAGCGTTCGATCTGCGGCGTGCAGCCTGCCGCGGCTGCGCATGGCGCAAGCTGCGGCGGCCGCGCATGGCGCAAGCTGTCGAGGCCGCGCATGGCGCAAGCTGTCGAGGCCGCGCATGGCGCAGCGGGCGCTACGGCTGCCTGATGTAGGCACCCAGCCCCGCAGCGAGCGCGGCAAAGGTCACCGCACAGCGCGGGCTTTCGCGCAGGTCCTCGTGCATGGCGATCCAGGTGTCCAGCGCGGGCGAGAATGGGGTCTTGAGCACGCGCACCAGGGACTTGTCCTTGGCGGCCAGTGCCACATGGCACACGCCGATGCCAAAGCCTGCGCGTATCGCAGCCAACTGCGCCAGGTCGCTGTCCGCACGGAAGGCCAGACCGGCCCGCTCAAATGCCGGAAACTGCGCCTGCAGCTTGCGCAAAAATGGGGTCTCATGGTCGAAGCCGACCATCGCGTGGCCGGCCAGGTCCTCCATGGACTTGGGGGTGCCATGTGCGGCCAGATAGCGCTTGTGCGCGTGCAGCCCGATCTCCACGCCGCCGACGCGCCTGGCCACCAGCGCCTCCTGCGTGGGTTTGACCATGCGCACCGCGATGTCGGCCTCGCGGTGCAAAAGATCATCCACCGCGTTCGACAGCACCAGTTCGATGCCCAGTTGCGGATGCTCGCTGCGCAGGGCGGCGAGGATGGGTGGCAGCACCTCCACGCCGATGACCTCGCTGGCGGTCAGGCGCACGGTGCCGCGCACGCCTGAGCCATGGCTGCTGGCCACGCGGCGCAGCGCCGCCGCCGTGGCGGCCACGCCATTGGCATAGGGCGCCAGCTCCAGCGCGGCATCGGTGGGCGCAAAGCCATCGAACGACCGCGTGAAGAGCTTGAGCGCCAGCGCGTCCTCCAGACTGTCGATGTGGCGCCCCACAGTGGGCTGCGTCAGCCCCATCTTGCGTGCAGCGGCCGACAGGGAGCCTGTCTCCAGCACGTTGAGGAAGGTGCGGTACCACTCCCAGTTCGGTTCGTTGTCGGTCACAGCATGCATTTATTTATAGCGACAACCAAATTCTAGGTAATTTTCATTTACCGGACCACCTCGCAACCTGCAGCCTCGCAGCGCAAAAATGCTGCGCCTGAACGGCGTGTTCAAGCTTTTGATGCGTGGGATGGTGGCGGCGCCAGACGCCTGCCCATTGAATCCAAGAAACCGGCTGAGTGCCGGGGCGGCAGCGGGGTGGCAGCAAGATGCAGCGCAGGGTGCGGGCTGCGGCCCTGGCCTGCTCGATCAAGACAGCCCTGGCCAGGTTCACGGAGTGTTTCAGCCCCCCGGCACATCCTCGCGCAACACCCCATGGGTATCGCACTGTTCGTCCAGGTCGCTGATGGCCTGCGCTGCCTGCTCGGCTGGGTAGAGCAGGCGCACCACCAGAAACTCCTCGCCGCTGTCGTCCAGCACCTCGTGCCGGCGCCCCGCGCCCAGGGCCTGCCAGACGAGCACGACGCTCATCGCGTCCGTGGTCGCGCTGATCATGGTGCTGTGCGATTCGCGGCCATCGCGCGTGAATCGGAAGACGGCTGACGACATGGGCATACGGCGCTGGGTCCCTGGCTCTGCTGCTCTGAGCGATGCCCAGATACCACCATGGTAGCAATACCCGGCTGGCCGGGTGTCCAACAATGCCTGCGCCAAAAGTAAGCCATTGGTAACAGGCTCTGCGCCGAAAAAAGGGCCCGCACAGCGGCGGGCCCAACTCGCGATGGTCACGAGGGAGAGAGGCCGATCCGGGGTTCACGGCACCCCTCACGGCGCAGCTATCGTAGTGGGCAGCCGGTGGCCCCGCTTGTAGGACCCAACGCCAAGCTGTTGGCGCCCTTTGCGGGTGCCGGCAGCGCGCTGCAAAGCCTTGCGCCTGCTTACATTTTGCCGGCCTGCGCACCCCCTGGATACAGCCCGTGCATCTGCTTACCGGGGTGGGTGATTTTCCGACCGGCGCATAGGACAGGACCTACATGGCCACGCACCCCGGAGCCGAAGAATGGAGCCACACACGGTCGTCGTGTGCAATGTTTTCACCTCCAAGGAGAACGTTTATGCCAAAGAACACCCCCCAAGGCAGCAACCAGAACCAGGACGACAACCACCTGCAGCGCAAACCTTCGGGCGAGCGCCAGCAGGAGCAGAGCACCGGCAGCCCGGGCAACCGCCAACAGGGCCAGAACCAGCCGGGCCAGCAGAACAACGAGGCCAGCCGCCAGCAGGGTGAGTCGTCGAACCCCCAGCGGTCTCCCAAGAGCCAGCATTGACCCCCGGCTCTGCGGCCCGCACGGGCCCAGCACAGGGGGGGCGCGATGGCGCTCTCCCGCTGCGCAGCGGCTTGCGGGCCGCAGTTCCGGCAACCGCCGTGGGGATGATGGCGATGACGACCATCTTTGCGGCACATCATCGATTGCATTTGGAAGCACAGAGAAGGAAGGACAGGGGCGCGCGGCCCGTTGGGGTGGCGCATCGCCCCGCCTGCCTTCACCAAGGAGCAAGACAATGGGATACCGAGACAGTGACGACAGTGGCTTTTCGCGCCACGGAATGAACCGCGACAACGACCACCACGATCCCCTGCAGCACCAGCGTGCGCAGCGCGTGGGCTTTGACCACCCCGATCTGGACCGCGATGAAGACCTGCGCACCAGCCACTCCATCCCCGGAGACACCCGCGGGGGCCGCTACGAGCCTTACGGTGGCCGCCGCGATGGCCAGGGCTACCAGGGCGCACGCGCCTGGGAAGGCCGTGACACTGGGCGCGATACTGGCCGCGATATCGGCCGCGACCGCTACTACCAGGGCGGCGACAGCAACTACCGCAACCACGATACCGGCTATGGCTACGGCGCACGCAGCCCCGATATCGGTGGCTACGACCCCTACGAAGCGGAACAGCGCTATCGCCAGCAGCAATACGGTGGCGGCGGATACGGCAGCGCTGGCTACGATGGCGGATACGGCCGGGACGACCGCGCCCGCCTGAACCGCCCCGACGCCTGGGCCCGCGAAGGCTACGGTAACAGCAGCAGCAGTTATGACCGTGACCAGGGCGGCGGCTACGGCTACGGTTACGCCACCCAGCGGGGCCGCAGCTACGGCTATGGCTACGACGGGCGCCAGGACGGCGACAGCGGCAACCACGACCGCCAGCAGGGCAACCCGCAGTACCGCGCCAGCAGCCAGCGCGACCACCATGACCCCGACTATTCCGCCTGGCGCCAGGAGCAACTGCGCCTGCTCGACGAAGACTACGACTCGTGGCGCAATGAGCGCTACCAGAAGTTCTCTGACGAGTTCAACAACTGGCGCACCTCGCGCAGCCGCAACGAGGGCCTGCGGGGCTCCAACCAGTCCGGGCAGTCCAACCAGTCCACGCAGCCAAGCACCTCGGCCAGTGGCAAGAACCTGCAGGGCAGTGCCGGCAGCAGCAGCAGCGGCAACCCCTCGGGCAGTTCGGGTGCCGGCAGCGCCGGTGCTGCCGCATCGGCCAAAGCCAA
The DNA here is from genome assembly GCF_034519795.1 of Acidovorax sp. GTDB lineage: Bacteria > Pseudomonadota > Gammaproteobacteria > Burkholderiales > Burkholderiaceae_C > Acidovorax. The sequence continues at coordinate 398,344 of NZ_JAXHOB010000008.1, read as the reverse complement.
GGACTGAGAGGCTGACCAGCGCTCGCCCGGGCAGGTAGCAGGCACGCAGCGCTGGATGGGTTCCGGCGCTGCCATGCGGGACCGTCTTACACCGCCCGGCCCGAGCAACAGCGACCATGGCGGGACAGGAAGCAGCCGGGCCCCCTTCAGCCTCCTTCCCGCCCCACCCGCTTGGCTGGCCCTCACCAGCACCAGAACAGGAGCCCTCCATGACCCCATCCCCTGCGCCCACCCCGCCCCGCCCCTCCACCCCGGGCGACCACCCCACCCCCACCAGCGGACGCGAAAACAGCCAGACCATGGCGTGGGTGATCGGCATGGTGGCCGTCGCCCTCGCCGCCGTGCTGGGGTTCAACTTCTTCGGCCCCCAAGGCGATGCCAGCAGCACGGGCACCGCCACGCCACCGGCCGCCACCAGCGGCCCCATGGCGCCTGCGATGCCCACGGCGTCCTCCCCCGCGCAGGCCGGCAACCAGGGCCCCGCCCAGGCGCAGCCCCAGTCGGCCGACACGCCAGCGGACGCCAGCCGCAACACCATGGGTGCGCCTGCGGGCTCCACCCTGCCCTCTACGGACCAACCCGCACCCACGGGGCCGACGACAGCAACCGGCGCCGTCCCCATGCAGACCACCGCGCCCGCCAGCGACGTGCCTGCGTCGCCCGCATCGCGCTGATGTGGCGTGATGATGATGAAGAAGGGGGCCACGACCATGCCGTTCCACTTTCCGTCCCTGCTGCAGCAGTTGCTGGGTGCTGCCGTAGCCACTACGGCCACCCACCCCAACCCCATGGGCCCGGTGGACCCCGTGCCCGATCCCCTGCCCGGCAACCCCCTGCCACCCGAACCCGTGGGGCCGCACCCCACGCCTGCACCGGTGTAGGTGCGGTGGCACAGGCAGTAGTGGCAATTGTTTGATTGATCACACCCCGGTTCTGTGGCTACGATGGCTGGTTGACCCGGAGCCCCCCTTACCCATGCGTTTAGTGCTTGCCTACCCCGAGGATGCCGACAGCGACGACAAGGCCGCGATGGCAGAGCGTGCCGCGCTCGACGTCTGCCTGGCCGCGGGCGTGCACCCCTACATGGCCTGGCACGACTACTCCCTGGTCCACTCCGGGCTGAACCTGCCCTCTGGGGCCTTCGCCACGGCAGAGATTGCCGGCGCCTTCGTCTGGATCGAGGCCATCGCCGCTGCGCAGGAGTTCCTGAACCCGCCCCGGGGCGCCAGGGTCGAGATCGACGTGCTCTTCGAGCCCGGTGACGAAAGGCCCCCACCCGTGCTGTTCGGGCCCGGCCGTGCGGTGCTGCGCGATCACCTGTACCTGCAGATGTGTCTGGCGCCGCGGCCTTCGATCAACGCGCTTGCAGACCCGGATGATCCGCCGACCGGGCCGGCGCCGCTGAGTTCATGGCCAGAGTTGAGTTTGGAGAACGGGTAGCAGCGGGGTTGCGTTGCTGCTGCGGCCTGGTGGCTGTGGTTGCTTCTGTTCTTTTGCCGAGGGCGGAGGCCGGGGTGTGCGCCCGGCGGCGCAGTAACTTTCTCTTGCGTCGCCAAGAGAAAGTCACCAAAGAGAAGGCGACCCCCAGTCTGCGTCCCCCGTTCGCCCTGTCGGGCGAACGGGGGCAGCCTGCGATGCTCGGGCCTGGGGTGGGCGTCGATGAACTCGCTGCGTTCTTCGAACTTCGCTCAGACAGCATCGACGAGCTAGACCACGAAGTGCATGTGTCCTTCGGCACATGCACCCACCCCAGCCCCTGCGCTTCTCGGCGCAGCCAGCAGGGGTGGGGAGCGGGGACAAAGACGGCTGCTGCTGCGCAGCTGCGCCGGGTGTCGGTTCGCGCGGTGCGCTGCCGACGGCTGGGGCGTGATGGCTCTGCCCAGGCCAAGCGCAGCGAGGCAGTTGGGGCCGAGCGAAGCGATGGCCCGTGTGGAGCCCGCTCCCACCCCCTTCTGACCGTGCCGAGAAGCGCAGGGCCTGGGGTGAGCGCGTGCCGAAGGACACGCGCATCGTTGTCTGACTCACCGCGGTTGTTTGAGCGGAGTTCACCCGCAGGGGGAACGCAGCGAGTTCCGCGGTGCACCCCAGGACCGAGCATCGCAGGCTGCCCCACTCGCCGCCAGGCGAGTGGGGACACGGGCAGCGGGGTCGCCTTCTCTTTGGTGACTTTCTCTTGGCGACGCAAGAGAAAGTTACTGCGCCGCCGGGCGCACATCCCGGCCCCCGCCCCATGCAAAAGAACAGAACCAACCACACACACCAGCCGCAACAACAAAACGAAGACCACCCCACATCAGCTAACATCCCACCCGCGGTGCAAGCCGCCCCCGGGCCCGCGGAAAGGGTAGAACCCACTTGCAAGGAGGACAACACCAGCACCACGCTGCAGTTGCCCTCCACCCCACGCCAATCCACCGCCTTTTGTGCAGCCGGATCTGCGGGCCATCGGCACCTGATGCACGGAGGTACTCTTCATGACGACGACGCCCTACAAGCGCCTTCCCGCCCGGCCCGACATCGGCCATCTCAAGAAACAGGCCAAGGACCTCCTGGCCCTGTACCGCAGCAACGACGCTGCCGCCTTCGAGCGCTTTCGCGCCGCCCTGCCCGCCGCCGCAGGCAAGAGCAACGCCACCCTCACCGCCCAGGGCCTGCGCCTGCACGATGCGCAGTCGTGCATCGCGCGCGAATACGGCTTTGCCTCCTGGGCCGACCTGCAGGGCTTTGCCATCGCACGCCGGGCCCAGGCCGACGACCCGGGCAAGGCCCTGCTGCACTGGCTGGGCCTGGTCTATGCGGGCGATATTTCCGGCGGCATGAACCGCGCGCGGCCTGCGGTGGCCCTGCGCCTGCTCGAAGACCACCCTGCCCTGCTCGGCACGGGCGACCCCTGGCTGGCCTGCGCCACCGGCGACGAGGCCGTGCTGCGCCAGGCCAGCGCGCAGGACCCCGGCTGGGTGCACCGCGCGGGCGGGCCGCTGCAGTTGCTGCCGCTGGTGGCGGTCACGCATTCCGGTCTGCTGCAACTGCCCGGGTACCGCGAGCGGCTGCTGGCCTGCGCGAAGTTTCTGCTGGCCGCCGGCGCATCGCCCGACCAGTCGGTGGGCAACCGCTGGCCGCCGGCCTCGCTGCAGGCCCCGGCCGAGGGCGAGCGCCTCTCGGCCCTGTACGGTGCCGCCGGCCGCAACCTCGACCCCGAACTCACCCGGCTGCTGCTCGATGCGGGTGCCAACCCCGACGACAACGAATCGCTCTACCACGCGCTCGACCAGCCTGAATGCACCCGGCTACTGCTCAAGGCCGGCGCCCGCATCACCGGCACCAACGCCATGTACCGCGTGCTCGACCTCGATGACCTGGCCACCCTGCAGCTGCTGCTGGCGCACGGCGGCGATGCCAACGAAGCACCGCCGGGCCCACCCACATCGGAATGGGGCTCGCTGCTGCTGTGGGCCATCCGCCGGCGCCGCTCGCCCGCGCACATCGCAGCCCTGCTGGCCGCCGGTGCCCGGCCCGATGCCCGCACCCAGGACGGCACGCCCGCCCGCACCATGGCGCTGCGCTACGGCCTGACCGAGGTGGCACAGCTGCTGCAGGACGCCACCGAGGGCCCACAAGGCAACGGCGGCGCAGCGCTCGCTCCGGACGAAGCCTTCATCGCCGCCTGCGCTCGCGCCGACGAGGCGGCGGCCCGCGCCATCCAGGCAGCACACCCCGGCATCATCGGCACGCTCGGCCCCACCCAGCTCAGGCTGCTGCCCGAACTCGCGGCCCAGGGCTGCGGCGAGGCGGTGCGCACCATGGTCGCCCTGGGCTGGCCCATCGAAGAGCGCGGCGGCGACTGGGATGGCTCGGCCCTGAACCAGGCCGTGTTCCGCGGCGACGCGCCGCTCGCCCGCTTTCTGCTCGACCACGGCGCCGACTGGCGCGCCCTGCACGGCTTTGGCGACAACGTGATCGGCACCCTCTCGTGGGCCTCGATCAACGCGCCCGTCCCCGGCGGCGACTGGGTCGGCTGCGCCCAGGCCCTGGTGGCCCATGGCATGCCCAGCGTGCGGCCCGACCCCGAGGGCATGGACGACGGGGCGGTGCTGCTGGGCACGCACCGCAGCAGGTTCTCGGAAGAGGTGGCCGAGTACCTGCTCGCCGCAGCTCCCCGGAACCCTGCCTGACCGAACCCTGCGCCTACTGGCAGGCCGTCGTCTGGTTGCCGTAGACCACGCTGGTGATGGGCATGTTGAAATTGAAACCTGCAGGCAGGTTGTTGATGGTGCCCACCACCAGCCGCTCGCCCCGGGCCAGCGGGCGCACGCTGTACAGGCTGGAACTGGCCAGGTTCATGAGCGCCGTGTTGGGGTCCACGTCCGAGGGCTTGAGTGTCAGGGCATAGGCCGTCTGGTTGTGCACGAAGCGCCAGCCATACAGCGAAAAGCTCCAGGGGTCCTGGGGCCCATCGTTGACCACCGACACCTGCACTGCGCGGTTGCCCGGGTCGACCTGCAGCATCAGCGTGCCCGCCCGCGCGTTGGACGCGAACACCGGCGCATTGCACAGCAGGCCCGAGGCCGCCTGCTCGCTCACCCTGGTGGGCACAAAGGTCGCGGCCAGCGGGTTCCACTGCACCTCCAGGATGTAGCGCCGGCCCGCGTACTCCACATTGTTGATGCGCAGATTCTGGCCATCCACCACACCCACCTGGGATGCCGCAAGATTGATCTGCACCCCCTGCGCCTGCACGGCTGCGGGGCCCATCACGGCCAGGGCGGCCAGGCAACTCAGTACGGAAGAAAAAGCGGTCTTCATGGGGGGTCGTCTCTCAAAAAAAGAAAAAACAAAAGCAGTGAAGACCCGACCATATCGGCGCAGCACAAGGCAATGAACTGTCAGATATGACAGTGGCCCGCGCGCACCTCGGTGACCTGCGCAGGCTGTGTGCCCGCAGACATATCTGCCCGCCAGACATCCGCAACAAGGCGTTGCAGAGACGTCGTGCACCGCAAGGGCGTAGCCAGGTGTTGCAGGACGAGGCACCGGCTGCGCCGCAGGCGCCACGTCCTACCCGGCGCACGCCTGTGCCCCTACCACCGCGCATGCCCGCCGGTAGCAGCATGGAAGGCATGGTGGCATGGGGCCTGTTCAGGCCCTGGTCCACCGCCATCCACCAAGGAGTCCCCCATGCTTGCCACCCCTATCGTCCCTTCACGCGCCCCTTCGCGCCGCAGCCTCGCGGCCCCGCTGATCGCCGTCTCCGTGCTGGCGCTCGCCACCGCGCAACTGGCCCAGGCCCAGGGCGGCTTCGGCAGCGCCAGCCCGGCCACGCCATCCACCGTCACCATCGGCAGCCCTGCCAGCACCGCCACCACCACCAGCGCCCCGAGCGATCCCAGCACGCCGAGCAGCAACAGCAGCATCGGCAACACCAGCATCCCCGGCAACATCCCCAGTGGCATACCCAGCAGCACCAGCATCGGCAATCCGGGCAGCAGCACCTCCAGCATCCCCGGGGCCGTACCCAGCAGCAGCAACAGCCCCACGACCAGCACCGCGGGCAACACGGGTACCAGCACCGGTACGCCGGGCACTGTCGGCCCCCCAGGCGGCAGTGCCACGGGTACCGGCAGCACTGCGACAGGACCCGGCACCTCCGGTACGACTGGGTCCACGGGTTCCACCGGATCCACCGGTGGCCCAGCCCCGGGCCCCAGCAGCGGCGCGGGCGTGAGCAGCGGTGCCCCGGGCGCCGTCGGCACGGGCATTGGCACGGCAGCGCCAGGGCCGTCCGGCACCGGCTCGGGCGGCAGCGTCAGCGCGGGATCCCCGGGCGGCGCCAGCGGTGCAGGTGCCGGGTCGGGTGTGGGTGCGGGCTCCAGCGCAGGGCCTGGTCCCGGCGCGGGCTCCGGTGCGGGCGCCGCAGGCGTGGGAGCCGGCGCGCCCGGTGCCGGGGCAGGCGCAGCGGGCGCGGGGGTGGGCGGCCCCGGTGCGGCAGGCGCAGGAGCCGGTGCTGGTGCGGGCGCTCGCTGATCACGCGCCCATCTCCCCGGGCGTGTTACCCACAGGGCACAGGGATTCCTCCCTGGCCCCGGCGCTCAGCCCCGCAGCAACCCGATCCGCAAGCGGTGCTCGCCCTCGACGAGCGGCACGCGCAGCGGCCCCGCGCCACACGCCAGCGCAAGCCCGTCCAGATCCGCGGAGGCAACCCAGGTCCCCGCTCCGGGCGCGCCGGTGGCGGTGAATTCAATGGCGTAGATGGCCCCAGCCACATCGACCCGCGCCCCAAAGCCCGGCCATTCGGCCGGGATGCACGGCTCGATCACCAGCACCTGGCCTTCGCGCCGCAGGCCCAGGATGCTTTCCACCCCGGCCCGGTACATCCAGCCTGCGGCGCCGGTGTACCAGGTCCAGCCGCCGCGCCCGGTGTGCGGTGCCACCGAATAGACGTCGGCCGCCACCACATACGGCTCCACCCGGTAGCGCGCCACCTCGGCAGGCGTGCGCGCATGGTGGATGGGGTTGACCAGCGCGAACAGCGCGTGCGCCCGGGTGCCGGCCTGCGGGTCGTTGCGCAGCTGGGCGCGGGCCATGATGGCCCACATGGCCGCATGGCTGTACTGCCCACCGTTCTCGCGCAGGCCAGGCGGGTAGCCCTTGATGTATCCCGGGTCGTGCGGCGTGGCGTTGAACGGCGGCGTGAACAGCAGGGCCAAGCCCTCTTGCGGCAGCACCAGCTTGTCGCCCAGCGAGGCCATGGCGATCAGCGCCCGCGCCGGGTCGGCCGCGCCCGAGAGCACCGCCCACGATTGGGCGATGGAGTCGATGCGGCATTCCTGCGCATCGTGCGTGCCCAGCCAGGTGCCGTCGTCGAAGGTGGCGCGCCGGTACCAGGCACCGTCCCAGGCCTCGCGCTCCAGCGCTGCGCGCACCGATTCGGCATGCGCGCGCCAGCGCGCTGCCCTTGCGGGGTCGCGGGCATCCGCCAGCGGCGCCATCAGCGCCACCGTGCGCACCAGCAGCCAGCCCAGCCAGACGCTCTGGCCCCGGCCCTCCTGGCCCACGCGGTTCATGCCGTCGTTCCAGTCGCCCGTGCCCATCAGCGGCAGGCCCAGGTCACCGGTCAGCGCCATGGTCTGGTCCAGCGCCAGCGCGCAGTGCTCGAACAGCGTGGCCGATGCGTCGGCCAGCATGGGCTGGAAGAAGGCATCGTGCTCGCCCGCCTGCAGCGGCGGCCCGTCCAGAAAGGGCACGGCCTCGTCCAGCACCGCCGCGTCGCCCGACACCTGCACATAGCTGGCGGCGGCAAACGCCAGCCACACCCGGTCGTCCGAGATGCGCGTGCGCACGCCCTGGCCCGAGTGCGGCAGCCACCAGTGCTGCACGTCGCCCTCGGCAAACTGCCGACCCGCAGCGCGCAACAGGTGCGCGCGCGTCTCCTCGGGGCGCGCAAACGCCAGCGCCATGCCGTCCTGCAGCTGGTCACGAAAGCCATAGGCCCCGCTGGCCTGGTAGAAGGCCGAGCGCGCCCAAACGCGGCAGGCCTGCGTCTGGTAAAGCAGCCAGCCGTTGAGCATGATGTCCATGGCACGGTCGGGCGTGCGCACCTGCACGGCGCCCAGCAGGCTGCGCCAATGCAGCGCCACCTCGTGCAGCAGCGCATCCACGTCGAGCAGGCGGTAGCGCGCCACCAGGGCCAGGCTTTCGGCAGCCGATGCGCACTGCCCGATGAAGCCGGTCACCTCCCGGGTTTCCCCGGGCTGCAGCGTGAGCGTGCACTGCAGCGCTGCGCACGGGTCGCACCCCGCAACGCCGCCGCCGGACAGCACGGCCTGGCCGCGCAGCGCCGCCGGGGCCGCCAGGCTGCCATGCCGCCCCAGAAACTCCGTGCGGTCGCTCGTCCACGCCGTTTGCTGGCCACCCAGGTCGGCAAAGGCCACGCGGCCGGCAAACGCCGTGCTCCAGGGGTTGCGGGCCAGCAGCACGCCGCTGTCCGCATCGCGCTCGGCCAGCACGAACGGGGCCGATGCCCCGCGCGAAGTGCCCAGCACCCATTCGGCATACAGCGTCACGGTGATCTGCCGCACCTGCGCCGTGCGGTTGTGCAGCGTGAGGCGCGACACCTTGACCGGGTCGGCGATGGGCACGAACTGCAGCAGCTCCAGCGCGATGCCATGGGCCTCGTGCAGAAAGCGGCTGTAGCCGTGCCCATGGCGCGCCGTGTAGGTGCCCTGGCCGCGCAGGGGCTGCGCGGTGGGGCTCCACAGCTGGCCGCTGGCATCGTCGCGCACGAAGAAGGCCTCGCCCGCCGGGTCGCTCACCGGGTCGTTGGACCAGGGCGTGAGCTGGTTCTCGCGGCTGTTGCCGGCCCAAGTGTAGCCGCTGCCATCGGCCGACACGTGAAAGCCGAAGCCCGGGTTGGCGATGACGTTGATCCAGGGCGCGGGCGTGGTCGCCCCGTCGCGCAATATGGTCACGTACTCCGTGCCATCCTTGTCGAAGCCGCCCAGGCCGTTGAAGAACTCGATCCCGGTGGTGTCCGGCGCCGGGGCCGGTTCGTACTGCGGCTGCGGTGTCGGCACAGGCGCTGGCCTGGCCACCGGTTCGGGCACCTCTGCGGGCATCAGTGCCAGTTGCTGGGCGATGGGGCCGCGCCGCGCCACCAGGGCCACGCGGGCAATCGACTGCAGCAGCGCGCGCGAAGCCGCATCCATGAGGTCGGCGCGCAGCGTGTGCACCACGCCCTGCGCCAGCGACTCGCCCAGGCGCGGGCGCGACTGGCTGCTGCGCACGGCCGTCTCGATGGCGATCTGCAGGTCCTGCACGTACGACGATGCACGCTCGTTGATGACCACCAGGTCCACCCCCAGGCGCTTCATGCGCCAGTACTCGTGCGCCTGCAGCAGCTGGTGCAGCTGGGCGATGTCTTCGATGTCGTCGATGCGCAGCAGCACGATGGGCAGGTCGCCCGAGATGCCGTGCTGCCACAGGCCCGACTGCGGGCCCGCACCGCGCGCAATGGCGTCGGCCGGGGCGCGAAAGCGCGCGTCCGCATACAGGATGGGCGCCGCCAGGCGCTGAAAATCCGCCGCCGCATCGGCGCCGATGCCGATGTGGCGCAGCTGCACCTGGGCCTGGGTCCAGGCCAGGGTGCGCGCGCGCTCGAAGGCGCTGCGGTCGTGGTGCTGGTCCAGCAGGTCGAGCAGCGCCTCGCGCGTGGGCGCCAGCAGCGTCCAGAAGGCCACGCGGGCCATCTGGCCGGGGGCGATGCGCACGCGCTGGCGCAGCGCGAACACCGGGTCCAGCACCGTGCCCACGGTGTTGGACAGCGCACCGCCGCCATGCACGGCCAGCGCATTGCGCGCCGTGCGGCCCCGGCCGAGGAAAAGGCCGCGGTCCGTCTCGTACTGCAGCGGGGCGATCACCGTGCCCTCCACCACCGCAAAATGCGCGGCCCACACCCCCGGCTCGCCCGGGCTGCGCGCACGGCGCGTGGCCAGCAGTGCACCGAACTCGGGCAGGTACTCGGTCTGCACGAACATCTTGGAGAACGCCGGGTGCGCGTTGTCGGCCGCAGGCGGGGCCAGCACCAGCTCGGCATACGAGGTCAGGTCGATCTCGCGCGCACGCGGGCCGGTGTTGACCAGGGTGACCTGGCGCACCTCGCCATCGGCCTCGGCCGACACGATCACCTCGGTGGTGGTGGTCATGCTGCCGTCGTGGCGGGTGAAGGCCGCATGGTCCTCGGCAAACGCCACCTCGTAGCTGTCGGCCGCGCGGCCCGAGGGCTCTGCCGCTGCGGACCAGGTGCGGCCGCTGTGCGCGTCGCGCAGGTAGACATGCGAGCCCCAGTCCTCGCTGGTCGCATCCTCGCGCCAGCGGGTCACCGCCAGGTCGCGCCAGCGGCTGTAGCCGGTGCCGGCCGCCGTGAGCATGACGGCATAGCGCCCGTTGGACAGCAGGTGCGTGGCCGGCGCGCCCGCGCCCGGCGCGCCCATGCGCCGCACGGCGTGCAGGTCGTCGCGCACATCGGCGGGGCCGGTCTGCGTTTCTTCGGCGCGCGGGTGGGCCACGGCCACCAGGCGCGGCATGCGCTCCTGCAGCAGCAGCTCGCAGGCCTGCACCATGGGCTCGCGGTGAAAGCGCTCGCGCATCTGCCCGCTGTGCAGGGTGTTGGCAATGGCCACGATGGTCATGCCCTGGTGGTGCGCCATGTAGTTGCGCACGATGGCCACGGCCTGCCCCTCGGGCAGGCGGCTGCGGGTGAAGTCCAGCGCTTCATAGAAGCCATGCTGCCCCAGCGCACCCAACTGCGCCAGGCGCGCGAAGTTGTGCCCCGCCGCCGTGGCATCCACCATGCAGGCCAGGCCCGTGGCGTAGGGGGCGATCACCAGGTTCTCGGCCAGCCCGCGCTTGAGCCCCAGGCCCGGCACGCCGAAGTTGGAGTACTGGTAGGTGAACTCCAGGTCGCGCGCGTTGTAGGCCGATTCGGAGATGCCCCACGGTATGCCCTGCTGCGCGCCATAGGCCATCTGCCGGCGCACCACCAGGGTGTTGGTCTGCTCCAGCAGGCTGCCCGCGGGCGCGCGCATCACCAGCGATGGCATGAGGTACTCGAACATCGAGCCCGACCACGACACCAGCGCCGAGCCCTTGCCCACCGGGATCGCCGTGCGCCCCAGGCGGAACCAGTGGCGCGTCTCCACGTCACCCTTGGCGATGGCGAACAGGCTGGCCAGCCGCGCCTCGGACGCCAGCAGGTCGTAGCAGTTGGCGTCGAGCCGGTTTTCCACCGCCGCGTAGCCGATGGACAGCAGCTTGCGCTCAGGGTCGAGCAGAAAGGCGAAGTCCATGCCCAGCGCCAGCGCACGCGCCGTGTCGGCCAGCGCCTGCCAGCGCAGGTCGAGCGTGGGCGCATCCGTTCCGGTGGCCTGCAGATCGCGCCCCTGTTCGGCGATGCGCGCACGCACGGCCCCAGTCCAGAACAGCAGGGCATCGCCCCCGCCATCGCCAACGCTGCCGGCGGGCACCGCGATGTCCTGCGCCTCCTTCAGCGCCTTGTCGGCCAGGCGCTGCACGGCGGGCAGGCCCATCTCCACGGCGCCGCCCGCCACTGCGGTGTCGATCTCGGCCAGCATGGCCAGCAGCCGCCGGCCCTGCGCGCCCTGGGCAGCGGGCACGCCCTGCACCGCCTCGCGGGCCAGCGCCACGGCATCGCCCAGCCCCGCCACCCAGGTGGCGGGCAGCGGCGCGCGCACCCAACCCTCGCAGGCATTGGCCAGCGCGATCAGGTGGCCGGCCAGGTTGCCGCTGTCCACCGACGACACATAGGCCGGCGCCAGCACCTGCGCCGTGCCGGTGTCATACCAGTTGTAGAAGTGGCCCCGGTGGCGTGCCAGCGCGCCCATGCTGGCCAGCGTGGCCTCCAGCCGCTCGGCGGTCTGCACGGCGCCGGCCCAGCCGAAGTCGCGCGCCGCCACGGCCGACAGCAGGTACAGCCCCATGTTGGTGGGCGAGGTGCGGCGCGCCACCACGGGCTTGGGATCTTCCTGGAAGTTGTCGGGCGGCAGGTGGTGCTCGGCCGCCGTGACGAAGGTCTCGAAAAAGCGCCAGGTGCGGCGCGCAATGCGCCGCAGGGCCAGCGCGTTGTCCAGCGCGGGTGCGCTCTGCGGCGCGGGCACGGATCGGCGGCTCGATCGCCAGGCCAGGGCCGGCGCCGCCAGCCACAGCGCCAGCAGAGGCAGCACCAGCGGCCGCGATTCCGGCGCGAAGACGGCGGTGGCAGCCGCCAGCACCGTGGCCAGCAGCAGGCCGCCGGCCATCAGCCGGTAAAAGCCCGCAGGCCCCGGGCGCGGTTTGGTGGCCGACTGCGCGGCGGTCTTCCACTCCAGCATCTGCCGATGCGTGGCGTACAGCCGCACCAGCGCGCGCACGATGGCATCGACCGCGCGCCAGGCGTGGTCGGGCAGCAGCGCGATGGCGGCCACAGTCTGCAGCACCGCCACGCGAAAGTCGCTCACGAGCAGGCGCAGATGGCTGGCCACGCGGATGCCGGGGCGGCTGGCCCACAGCTCGGCCATACCCGGCAAAAATGCCGGCACACCCAGCGCCGCCAGCACCAGCAGCACGCCCCAGGGCGCCTGTGGCCAGGGCAGCGCGCAGCACAGCAGCAGGGTCAACAGGCCGGCCGGGGCCAGCAGCGAGCGGCGCAGGTTGTCCAGCATCTTCCAGCGGCCCAGGGCCGGCAGGGTGGCGCCCTGGTGGCGCCGGCCCAGCACCCAGGGCAGCAGCTGCCAGTCGCCGCGCGTCCAGCGGTGCTGGCGCTGCACGGCCACGTCGTAGCGCGCTGGAAAGTCCTCCACCACCTCCACGTCCGACGCCAGGCCGGCGCGTGCCAGCACGCCCTCGAACAGGTCGTGGCTGAGCAGCTTGTTCTCTTGCACGCGCCCGGCCAGCGCGGCCTCGAAGGCATCCACGTCGTAGATGCCCTTGCCCGTGTACGAGCCTTCGCCGAACAGGTCCTGGTACACGTCCGACACCGCGGCGGCATACGGGTCCATGCCGCCAGGGCCCGAGGTCAGCCGCTGGTACAGCGAGCCTTCGAGCCCCATGGGCAGGGCCGGCGTCACGCGCGGCTGCAAAATGGCGTGGCCCCCCACCACGCGCTGCTCGGCCAGGCTGAAGGTCGGCTGGTTCAGCGGGTGGGCCAGCTTGCCGATCAGGCGCAGCGCAGCGTCGCGCGGCAGGCGCGTGTCGGCATCGAGCGTGATGACGTAGCGCACGCCGGGCAGGATGTCGGGCTGTGCCCCGCCATCGAGCGCCATGAAGCTGGTGTCCGTGGCGCCGCGCAGCAGGCGGTTGAGCTCGTGCAGCTTGCCGCGCTTGCGCTCCCAGCCCATGAAGCAGCCCTCGCCGGCATTGAAGCGCCGGTGCCGGTGCAGCAGGTAAAAGCGCTGCCCGCCCGGCGCCGGGCCGTGCCGCAGGTTCAGCGCGGCAATCGCCTCCTGCGCCATGGCGATCAGGGGGGCGTCGCTGTCGACCACCTCGGTGGCGGCATCGAGCCCGTCGGACAGCAGCGCGAACGACAGGTCGCCCCCCGCGCCCGCCAGGTGGTGCACCTCCAGGCTCTCGATGTGTGCGCGCAGGTCGGCCTCGCTGGTCAGCAGCGTGGGCACCACCACCAGGGTGCGCAGGTGGGTGGGCACGCCATCGTCCAGCGCCAGGCCCGGCAGCCCCACGGGGCCGAAGCGCCGCGTGACCCGCCGGTTGACCAGCACGCTGGCCACCTCGGTGGCGGGCAGAAAGCCGGCCAGCGCCAGCGCCACCAGCCAGCCCGGGTGCGTGCCGTGCATGCCGGCCCACCACAGGGCCGCGCCCAGCAGTACCAGCGCCAGGCCCATGATGGCAACAATGTAGCCGCGCACGCCCAGGCGGGTCTGCCAGCGGTTGAAGCGAAAGCCCCAGGGCGGCTTGAAGCCGATGGCCTGCTCCAGCGCGGGCCGGCCTTCGGCCACCAGGTGGTAGCCGGGGTCGCTGGCGCGCGCGGGGCCGGCGCCGGTGCCCTGGGCGGCCGCTGCCGCCTGCGCGCTGGCCAGGGCCTGCTCGGCAATCGCCAGCTCGGTCCAGTCAGAGCCGCGCGCCAGTTGCTCGATGGCGCTGCGGTACAGGTTGCGCGTGGCAAAGTCCATCGCCGCGAAGCCGCTGCCACCCCGCAGGCGCGCGTCCACCAGGCCCATGCCCTCGACCAGCTCGGCCCAGTCGATGTCGGACATCAGCCGCATGCTGGTGATCACATTGCGCACGCTCACGTTCGATGCGCCCTGGCGCTGCTGGGCGTGCTCGATCACCAGGCCCACGCTGGTGCCCTGCAATTGCAGCCGCTCTTCCAGCCACTGCAGCGCCGGGGTGGTGCGCGGGTCCTGGTCGCGCAGGCGTTTGGCCAACTGCGCCGCAAACAGTTCCGACAGCGGGCCGCTGGCGCGCGTGCCGATGTCGCCCACCAGGGCCGAATGCGCGCTGCCCGAGGCGAGCAGCCGGTCGGCCAGCGCCTGGGCATCGGCGCGGTCGGCCCGGCCGGCGCTGATCTGGTCGGCCAGCCGGCGCAGGTTTTCGACCAGCACGATGCGCAGGGTGATGGCCACTGCCCACAGCTCGCTGATCATCAGCGGCTGCACCTGCTGGTAGGCGGCGATGAAGCGGCGCAGCGCCAGCGGATCGAAATGGCTGTCGGTGTGCGCGACAAAGGCCCAGGCAATGCCGAACACGCGCGGGTAGCCGGCAAACGGCCCCTGCGCCAGCTTGGGCAGTTGCCGGTAGTAGCCCGGCGGCAGGTCGACCCGGATCTCGCGGATCTGCTCTTCCACCACGTGGTAGTTGTCCAGCAGCCAGTCGGCGGCGGGCACCACGCTGGACCCTGACTCCAGCTCGGCGGCGCTGGCCCGGTACGCGGCCAGCAACTGGCTGGCATTGGACCGCAGGCGCCGGTGCAGCGAAGGGACCGAGGGCGGCCGCAGGCTCACCTGCTGGGCGGCGGCCAGGCTGCGCGCATGCTGCTCCAGGCGCTCCATGCCGAACAGTTCTTCGCGCACGGGGGCGGTGCCGTTCCACGGGGGCGCGGCTGCGCCCCGCACGGCATGGGAGAGGGAAGACAACAGGGCATCGACAACAAGCATGGGCGCCTTTCGGGGCACCCCGGGGCCGCGTTGTGCCTCGTGATCTGCCCGCTGCAGCAAAAAGGGGGACGGACGGGCCAGGCCGTCCGCGTCGGAGGGGGCAGCGTGCTGCCACGCTGGCAGGCCTGAGCGCTCGCGCGAGGCCGAACGCTGCGCGCTCCCATCAAGCCCGGTGCCTGAAGGGAACAGCGTGCAGCCAGGGGCGCAGTGGCCCCTGTGATGGAGCTCAGCCCTTCTTGCCTGCGCGCAGAGGCGGTGGGGCACCGGGCTTCGCGGGGGCGATGGGGTCCACCACCGCTACCGGCTTCTGCTTGGGCTTCTTCGATTCCTTGTTGCCGCGTTTCTGTTCTTTTCCTGCCATGAAAGGCTCCTTCGCTTGGAACACGCCCCGTGGGTTGGCGGGCGCAATGGTCTCAGCCACCCGGCGCAGGGCGCGGATGGGGCGTTCAAGCACCCGCCGGCACCCCCGATGGAGGGCGCAGACAGGTGCGTGGAGGAAGGGAAAAGGTCTGCAGAACGCAGGCGTCCAGCGGCGGGACGTGATTTGAGCGGCAGTTCTTCGACAGCACCATGTGGGGGCGCTCGGCGCGATTGCAAGGTGCCGGTGGGCGCAAAAACGGGCGCGCCCTGGCCCGCGTTTCACCGCCGTCTGCGCTGCAGCCAATCGAGCACGATGCGGTGGTAGGTCTGGCGCCACTGAGCCTGCGACAGTTCATGGTCCGCCCCCAGCAGCATGTGCCGCTCCAGCGAGCGCGCACTGCCGAAGGCCCAGGCATAGCTTTCTGCCACCGGGCCCGGCACCACCTGGTCGCGCTCCGAATGCACCAGCAGCACATCGCCCCGAAAGGCCGCGCATGCCGCCAGCGCACGGTTGGTGTTGGGCAGGTGCGCCTGGCGCCGGTAGGCATCCAGCGCGCGCTTGTCCAGGTCGTCCTTGGGGGTGGACCAGTCTTCATCGCGGTAGATCGCAGGCGACCTCAGCACCAGCCAGTCGAAGGGGTACATGCCCGCCAGCAGGGCGGCCATGTAGCCCCCGTAGCTGAAGCCCAGCACCCCCATGCCGTCGGGCCGTACCTGCGCATGCAGCCGCTGGTAGTCGCGCAGTGCCTGTCGCAGCGTGTCCTCGCGGCTCACTGCGGCACGCTCGGCGGCGGGCCATTGCGCATCGGGCAGGTTGGCGCGCCAGCACTGCCAGCCATCAGCGCCAAGGTCGCGGTGCAGCGCGTCGTACTGGGCCCTGCCATCGTCGTCCCAGCCGGGCAGCACCAGCAGCGCGGGCCGCTGAAAGCCGTGGGCCTGCTCGGCGCCTGCCGGTGTACCGGGTGGCTGCTGGGCGCGGGTTGCGTGGAGGCTGGTGTCCATGCCGACATGGTGGCCGCAGGGGCGTGCCAGGGCCTGTCAGCATCTCAGCCATGTGGATGTAAGACCGGCAGCGGCGTGAGCCCGGCGCGCGCTCGCGCGGGTGACAATGGCGGCCAAAGAGAGAGGAAGAACCGACACCATGACAACCCTGTGGACACTGCGCGCCTTGCTGGCAGCCCTGCTCCTGGCCACGGCAGCGGCGCACGCCGCGGCAACTGCCTCCACTTCGCAAGAGCAGGAGGCGCTGGACTCCATGGCCAAGGCGGCCCCGCTGCACGACAAGATCAACGCGGGCGGCTCCGTCAGCGACCAGGAGGTCAAGGACGCGCGCATCGGCATGATGGAGCCGTTCATGCTGGTGAAGGCGGCCTACCGCCGGCAGACGGATGCGATCGAAGTCACCTACGCCCGGGACATCGCGGCCCTGCAGCCCCAGACCATGCTGACCCCGGCCTCGCTGGTATCGGCCGACAGCCGCAGCCGGACGCGGGCCCGGCTGACAACCTGGCGCCAGATCATTGGCACCTACAACACCCAGATGGCAGCTGCCAACGCCCGTGCACGGCGCGAGATGAAGGCCCTTGAGCCGCAGCTGCCGCCTTTCGCCTACGGGCCCACTGCGAGCGGATTCGAACGCGCCCTGGGACTCATCGACGACTTCGTGGCGAGCCTGGTGGCCGGAGAGACCGCTGCCGTCGCGGGCATCGCGGCACTGCTGGACTTCATGGACAGCATTCCCGGCGGCTACCATGTCGAGCAGGGTCCGCCGGTGAAACTGCTGTTTCGCGACCAGGCCACCCTGGACCGCTACCTGGCGCTCTTTGGCAAGGTACACAGCGCCAGCCAGGAGGCCTCGAAGGCCAAGGCCCGGCTGTCCCAGGCGCTGGCGGACCGCAACGCCCGGCCCGGCGCAGTGGCCAGGCCCTGAGCGCCGCAGCCGCGCTGGCGATCCCCCGCAGGCAAAGCAGCGCAGAATCCACCGATGCACCCTGCCCGCCTGTCCTGGCGCACCGCCGCCGCCTCCACCACTCTGCTGCTCTTGATGCTCCTGCTGGCCTGGCCCCTTCACGCGGCCGCCGAGCAGTTGGCCATCGGCTCCAAGCGCTTCACCGAAAGCTACATCCTCGGCGAGGTCATCACCCAGGCCGCGCGCCAGGGCGGCGCCACGGCCGAGCACCGCCAGGGTCTGGGCAACACCGCCGTGGTGGTCGAGGCGCTCAAGACCGGCTCCATCGACGTCTACCCCGAGTACCTGGGCACCGTGGAGCGCGAGATCCTGAAACTGCCCACCGGGTCGTCCAGGGAAGTCATCGACCAGAAGCTGCGCGACATGGGCCTGGCCATGGGCGTGCCGCTGGGCTTTGCCAACGGCTACGCGCTGGCCGCCAGCGCCGAGGTGGCGCGCAAGCACCAGCTCAAGACTCTGGGCGACCTGCGCAATGCGCCCGACCTGCGCATCGCCATCTCGCAGGAGTTCCTGGGCCGCGAAGACGGCTGGCCGGGCCTGGCCAGGCGCTACCAGCTGCCGCAGCGCCCCACCTCCATCGACCACGGCCTGTCGTACCAGGCGCTGGCCTCCGAGCGCATCGACCTGACCGACATCTACACCACCGACGCGCGCATCGCCGACCTGGGGCTGGTCACCCTGCAGGACAACGCCAACTACTTCCCGCGCTACGACGCGGTGCTGCTCTACCGCGCCGACCTGCCCACGCGCGCGCCGCAGGCCTGGCGCCAGATCGCCGCGCTCGCAGGCCGCATCGACGTCACGCGCATGATCGCCATGAATGCGCAGGCCGAGCTGCAGGGCCAGGCGTTCCCGGCCATTGCGGCCGACTTCCTGGCCGGCAAGGCCACGGCGGCGGCTGCGCCGACCGGTGCGGCCAGCGCAGCCCCGGCGCAGGCCCGCCCTTCCCTGTCCAGCGCCATTTTCGGCGGCGACTTCTGGCGCCTCACGCGCGACCACCTGTGGCTGGTGGCCGTGTCGGTGGGCATCGCCGTGCTCATCGGCATCCCCCTGGGCACGCTGGCCGCTGCGCGGGCGTGGCTGGGCCAGGGCATCCTGGGTTTTGTCGGCCTGCTGCAGACCGTGCCCTCGCTGGCCCTGCTGGCGGCGCTGATCCCGCTGCTGGGCCGCATCGGCACCGTGCCGGCCATCGTGGCGCTCAGCCTGTATGCCCTGCTGCCCATCGTGCGCAACACCGCCGTGGGGCTGATGCAGGTGCCCAAGGGCACCCAGCAGGCCGCCGTGGCGCTGGGCATGACGCCCGCGCAAAGCTGGCGCCTGGTGCTGCTGCCGCTGGCCCTGCCGGTCATCATTGCAGGCGTGAAGACCGCCACCGTGATGACCGTGGGCACCGCCACCATCGCCGCCTTCATCGGCGCGGGTGGCTATGGCGAGCGCATTGCGCAGGGGCTGGCGCTCAACGACGGCACCACCTTGCTCGCGGGGGCCATTCCCTCGGCCGGGCTCGCGGTCCTCTTGCAGGTGGTGTTCGAGGTGGTGGAGCGGGTGTTTCGAAGGCAGCCCGCTTCGGCCGGCTGAAAAAGGCGCCGTGCGCGTGAAATGCGTCACACCGCGCCGCGCGCGCGGCCGCTGGCCGGTGCTTCAATGGCGGCTTCGCCACCCGATGGCCTGCCTGCACCGCTTTGCCCCCGCATGACCACCTACACCAGCCACTGGCTCCAGGCCGCACCAAGCGGCAACAACAAGGCTCCGCTGCTGATCAAGATCACGCTGATACCGCATGGCTACGACGGCCACGCCTACTGGAAGCGCCAGGAGGCGCGCGCCTCGGACCGCGAGTTCAAAATGGTGGAAGACCTGCGCCTGGCCCCCGAGGGCGGCCCCCAGGCCGTGCTGCAGCGCCTGGTGGACCTGCGCCAGGCCCTTGCCCGGCGAGGCTGGCAGGAGGTCGTCGTGCACGACAGCCTGGCCCTCTTCCCCAAGGACCTGCTGGACCACCGCCCCAAGACCGAGGACGAGTGCCTGATGGACCTGGCGGCGCTGCACACCGAATGCAGCGACCACGAGAGCGCCCTGGCGGCCCTGCACCGCTGCCGCCACAGCGGGCAGGCGTGGTACTGGCACACGGCAGCCCGGCGTGCCCACGCCAACCGGGCGCGGGCTCACTCCGGCCCGGCCGCCAGCGGCGACTGGGCTGCAGCGGTCGAGCACGCCAGGTTCATCATCCACCAATCTGCAGACCCCAACGCCGCGCAGCCAGACGCCATGTACAGCTTTGGCGACAGCTACCGGCACCCGGCATCGCAACTGGCTGCTGCCGCGCAGACCGTCGCTGAGTACCTGCTGTGCATTGCCGGCGATCCTGAGCAAGCGATGCAGGCCCTGGCCATCGCCGATGCCACGAACCATGGCACTGGCCAGCTGCAGCAGCTGAAAGTGACGGCGCTGCTGCAACTGGAGCGCAACACCGAGGCCTACGAGACCCACCTGAAGTGGCACCTGCAGATGCCCGAAGTGCTCGAATCACCAGGCTACCGGGAGTTCGTCGAGCGCCAACAGACCCAGGCGCGCGACGCGCAGAGCCAGCGGGTCCGCCAACTGCGCTTCGACTACGCCACGGGCACCCCCGCTTCCGAAATCGAACTCGAACAACTGCTGCGGCGCTTTCCCCAGCCATCGCACGCCTACCTGCAATGGATCAGCCAGCCCGAGCGGCACCAGCTCACCGTGGTCGATGGCGAGCATGAGGAGACCTACACGCTGCTCAGCATTCCGGCCGCGCTCGAAAAGCACGAAGAGCTGCTGGGCTGGCTCAGCCTGCACGACGACAGCTCGCCCGAGCTGGCCGAGGAGATCCGCAGCGCCATCGCCGACAGCGGCATCGACCCGCAGCACATGCTGCCCATCGTGGGCGCCGAGAACGCCTCGGACTGCTTTGTGCTGCGCACGCAGGGGCCAGGCGCTGGCGGCATCTACTTCTGGGCGCACGATGAATGCACCGTGTTCAGCCCCATCGTGGACGGTGCGGACCAGCTGTTTCCGTGGTTGTGCGCACGGGCACGGGCAGGCGAGACCTTCGTGCTCTGATACGGATTTGTCTTCAACCGCAAACGATAAGTTGGTTCGCCTTGCCGTGCCACGGCACTGTCTGCGGCTCCCGCCCAGTCATACGGCCGAATGCAAGTCCGAATGACGCGCCGTTTCTGGCGCGGCATCGGCCCCGGCGGCGCTGCGCTTGGCAAGCCGCCTTGTGGGCTGGGCGGCTCACGACACCCCCGCTGCGTCCAGCAACACGATGCGGTTACGCCCTGCGCCCTTGGCCTGGTAGAGCGCCTTGTCCGCCATGGCGAGCATGTCCTGCGGCTTCAGGGGCTCGTCCCCGCGCATAGCCGCAATATTCGCTCACATAGCATTCGAGCGGTCGCCCACCGCCCGCTGCAAATCCAGCATCCGCTTTGCCCTTTCAAACCCAACGGTCATCGCGGCAGTTGCTGATATAGGATGGCTATCAACAGGGGGCTGTGGAGCGTCTGGGCCACAGGCGCGCCATCCACATTGCGGTCACCACCATGCCATTGCCGGGATTCGAAAGCAGCCCACCTTCGGGTGGCATCCGTCCACAGGAGTATTGCGCATGAAAACCTTCTGCCAGCCCAAACCCCATTGCGATGCGGGCATCCACGCAGCCCTGCATCCGCCCTCCCAGCCCTGATTCACCTCGTTCGTGAAACCTGCCACCGTGCCGCCATGGCACGCAGCCCGGCTACCTTGAAAATTCCCTGAGGGAGAGACACCATGGACAAGATGAAAATCGCCACGCGGCTCACGCTCGCTTTCGCCGCGATGGTGCTGTTGCTGATTGCGCTGGGCGCCATCAGCCTGTCGCGGTCGGCCCACCAGCGCCTGGAGCTGCACGACGTCATCGACACGCGCATCCCGATCACCAAAGCGCTCGGTGCTCTGGCGGACAGCGTGAATACCCAGGCGATCCAGTTTCGCAACCTGGTCCTTTTCAATTCAGAGCCCATCGCCAAGTCGGCCATGGACCAGATCACCGCTTCGCGGGCGAGCACGGCCGATCAATACAAGCTGCTGGACACGCTGATCTCCTCGCCCAAGGGCGAGGAAATACTGGCGCGCATGCTCAAAGCCCGGGGCGAATTCCTCAAGTCCAGCGATGAATTTCTCGCACTGGCCCAGAAAGGCCAGAAGGATGAGGCGATCAAGCTGCTCGAAGAAAAGCTGCGCCCTGCCCAGCTCGACTACCAAAAGACGCTGCGCGAACAGGTGGAGGCCCAGGCCCAACTCACCACCGAAGCCGGCAAGGAGGCCGACGCGGCCGCATCGGCCCTGCAGCGCGACGTGCTGATTGCCGGTGTGGCAGCCATCGCGGTGGCGATCTTCCTGGCGTTCACCATCATCCGCTCCATCACCCGCCCCCTGGCCCAGGCCGTGCAGGCCGCCGACCGCGTCGCCGCTGGCGACCTCAGCGGCACCATCGCCGTGCAGTCACAGGACGAGACCGGGCAACTGCTCAGCGCCCTGCAGCGCATGCAGCAAAGCCTGGTGGCCACCGTGACCACGGTGCGCAGCAACTCAGAAAGCGTGGCCTCGGCCAGCGCACAGATCGCCTCGGGCAACAACGACCTGTCGGCGCGCACCGAGCAGCAGGCCTCGGCGCTGGAAGAGACGGCCGCCTCGATGGAAGAGCTCGGCTCCACCGTGCGCCAGAACGCCGACAACGCACGCCAGGCCAACCAGCTGGCCCTGAACGCCTCCACCGTGGCCGTACAGGGCGGCGACGTGGTGGCCGAAGTGGTCGAGACCATGAAAGGCATCAACGCCAGCAGCAGCAAGATCGCCGACATCATCAGCGTCATCGACGGCATCGCCTTCCAGACCAACATCCTGGCGCTCAATGCGGCGGTGGAAGCCGCGCGGGCCGGAGAGCAAGGCCGGGGCTTTGCCGTGGTGGCCAGCGAAGTGCGCAGCCTGGCCGGGCGCAGCGCCGAAGCGGCCAAGGAAATCAAGGGCCTGATCACCGCCAGCGTGGAACGGGTGGAACAAGGCACCCTGCTGGTGGACAAGGCCGGGGCCACCATGACCGAAGTGGTGGCAGCCATCCGGCGCGTCACCGACATCATGGGCGAGATCAGCGCCGCCAGCAGCGAGCAAAGCGCTGGCGTGGGCCAGGTGGGAGAAGCCGTCACGCAGATGGACCAGGCCACGCAGCAGAACGCAGCCCTGGTGGAAGAGATGGCGGCGGCGGCCAGCAGCCTGAACAGCCAGGCGGGTGAGTTGGTCAACGCGGTGGCGGTGTTCCGGCTGGCGGGCGATGGCAGCGGCGCAGGCCACTACCGCGCACCGGCACCCGCACCGGCGGTGCGCAAGCCGGTGGGCATGGCGGCACCAGCGGCGCGCGCGGCGGTATCGACCAAGCCAGCGGCCAAGGCGCCTGCCGCCAGCCGGCTGGCGCCGCCCAAGGGGCCCGTAGCGGCCAGCCCGGCAGCGGCAGCACCCAAGGCACCGGCCAAGGCAGCTGGGGGCGGGGAGGATGAGTGGGAGAGCTTTTAGACAGGCGATGCAGTGGCCATGGCCTCTGCTGCGCGGCCTGGCGAGTACCGTGCGCCCTTCCCCAGGTCGCGCCATGGGCTGACACGCCGCTGCGGCATGGTCCATACCATGGTCTTTTGATAATGGGGCCACCATGGCAAAAGTCATACGGAGCGCAGCGCGCGGACAGTACGGCTGAACCTGGCCCCAGCAGCGGGACATGGCCTTGTCCTGAGACCCTGGCCGGCGGCTAAGCGCTGCCCTGCGAAACCTTTGGCGCGGAAAATGCACGGCTGAGATAGCGCGAACCCGTGAGCCCGAAGCGCCAGGGCATGTCCACCGCTTTTGAAATGCCGATGCGCGGGCCGGCCACGATCTCGTCGGGGAGGCGGTCGGCACGCCCCTCAGAGGCCGCTGCATCCGCTCGCAGCAGCGCAAAAGGCGGCATGTGCAGCGGCAGGCCGTTCATCCTGGCATCGATGCCCAGCGCCTGGGCCAAAAGCCCCGGGCCGGCGCACAGCAACCGCACGTCCTGCACCCCGCGGCGCTCACGCATGGTGCCGATGCCGTGCGTGGGCTCCAGCGCGCGTAGCAGTACGCCTGCGCCATGACCCGCCTCACGGCACACGGTGTTCAGGCACCAGTGCAGCCCATACGAGCGGTAGACATAGGCATGGCCGGGCGGACCGAACATGGACGCGTTGCGCGCCGTGGGCCCGCCAAAGGTGTGGGATGCCGGGTCTGCCTGGTCATAGGCCTCGGTCTCCACGATGCGCCCGCCCACGCCGTCCACCATCAGCGTTATGCCGATCAGGCTGCGCGCCACCTCATGTGCTGCAGCGGCAAAGTCGATATCGGCCACCACCCAGGGCAGCGGCGGGGGACGGTCGATCACGGGTACCCGATCCTCGCCCTTGTCAGGGCTGGTGCACGGCCTCATCGATGGCCACGGCCTGGCCGAGCTTGCCCAGCTTGTCGTCGGTGGCCTTTTCCTCGGCCAGCGAGGCCTGCAGCAGCGGCAGGGCCGGCGTGTAGCCCAGCTTGGTGGCCAGCGCGATCAGGGTGGCGTAGCTGGCGATCTCGTAGTGCTCCACCTTCTGCGCCGCACCGATCAGCGCCACGTCGAGCACCGGGCCCTTGTCGATCTCGTCAATGAGGTCCTTGCCTTCTTCGACCAGGCCTTCCATGGCGGCGCACTTGATGCGCTTGAGCTTGAGGTTCAGGATTTCCACGATCTCGTCGATGCGCTCCACCTGGCCCCGGGTCTCCTCCAGGTGGTCCATGAAGGCCTGGGCCAGTTGCCCGTCGGAGGCTGCGCGCGCCAGGTGGGGCAAGGAACGGGTCATCTGCTTTTCTGCACTGTAGGTGTCCGACAGTTCGTGCAGGAAAAGGTCTTCGACGGTTTTCACGGCCATGGCAATGCTCCTTGTTTGGTTGATGAAAAGGCCATGGTGATTGCACAGCCATTGCCGCTTCGTAAGACAACGCCGGGTCGGGGCGCCGGCCCGATTGGGGGATTGCGGCTCGGGGGTGCGTGCCTAGAATGGCTTTTCCAAACATTGCCTGGGCCGCCATGAACCGCAACCATCCCATCATCACCCGCCATCTCGTCTCGCGGTGGCTGCTGGCCTGTGCGGCGTGGTTGCTTGGCGGCGTGGCGGCCCCGGCGCTGGCCACGACCATCAGCGCGGGGTACGAGCATTCGTGCTCGGTGTCCGATGCGGGCGTTCCGACCTGCTGGGGCAGCGTGCCGCTGGGCCACACGCGCAATGTGGGTGTGGCAGACATCCAGGCCGGCGCAAGCTTCAGCTGTGCGTTGCACAAGGACTCCACCGTCACCTGCTGGGGCGACCAGAACGCCTTCGGACAGCTGGGAGCCAGCCCTGGCGGGAGCAATGTCGGCAACACTCTCGGCTACCGCGACGGGGAGGACTGGAAAGTCCTGAAGGCCGTGCAGCTCGCCACCGGAGCCCGGCATGCCTGCGCCCTCACCCTGGACGGTGACGTGTATTGCTGGGGCGATGCCGACCAGGGCCAGCTGGGGGTGCTGGAGCCTGCCCGGACGATGACGTACGAGCCTGTCAAGGTGCAAGGCTTGTCCAACGTGTCCCGCATCGCCGCAGGCAATGCCAGCACCTGCGCGGTGCTCCATTCGGGCAGCGCATGGTGCCTGGGCACCGGTAGCCTGCTCGACGGTGTGCAGGCCGACCCGCGCATCCCGCGGCAGGTGCCCGGCATCACCGACGCGAAGGACGTGTCCATCCTGGACGGGCATGCCTGCGTGCTGCGCACGGGCGGCCAGGTGGCGTGCTGGGGGCGCAATCTGTACGGCCAGTTGGGCGTGCCATCGGGCGTGGGCACGCGCACCATTCCAGTCGAAGTGGCGGGCCTGCCCGGCCCGGCCAAGGCCATCGCCACCGGCTACGGCTTCAGCTGCGCCTTGCTGGCGGATGGCACGATCCGCTGCTGGGGCGACTACACCAAGGGGGCCCTGGGGATCGGCTATCTGCCCGTGGGGGCGACCCAGGGCTCCGGGCAGGTGCTGGGCATCACCGATGCGGTCGCCATCAGCGCGGGGCTGAAGCACGCCTGCGCCGTGCTCGACGGTGGATACGTGCAATGCTGGGGTGCGGGCAATGGATTGGGACACGGCCTGTGCTCCACCTTCGGTGCCTACTATCCCGGGTTCATGCCCTACTCCTATCCCACGTTCAACTTGGCTGTGTGCTTTGGACCCGGCTCGTCGGTCCCATTCGCCGTGCTGGGCCTGGGCCCCAACAAGGACGCCGGCCTGGTCATGGACTGGGGGGAAAGAACCCTGCCCGCAAAGTTCACGCGGTACTACGGGACCAGTGCGCCTGAACGCATCAACGACATCTACTACCGCTACTATCCCGACGGCACCTACTTGGCCATCAACGGCCATGGCACCCCGCACCTGATTTACATGGGCCCCGACACCAACGGGCAGCTGCGGGACCTGGGTCGCCTGGCCACCTGGGCACGTGAGGCACGCAAGTAGGGCACGCTGGGATCTGCGCAACCACGCATCCACCAGATAGGGGCTTTGCCGCCCCCTGGGCGCACGGCAACCGATCGCCCTATCCTTCGTGCCATGTCCTCGTCTCCATTCAACGCCGGCCACGCCCAGGTATTCCAGCCCGGGCGGCTGACCCTCGGCTTCATGACGCCGTTTGGCCACCATGGCGGCGCCATGGCCGACATCCAGGAGACCACGCGCCTGGCCGCACTGGCCGATGCGCTCGGCTTTGCCGCCCTGTGGGCGCGCGATGTGCCGCTGATGATTCCGCAGGGCAGCGACAAAACGGCCAGCGCACTCGACGACCCGTTTTTGTCGCTGGCCGCCCTCGCCTCGTCCACGCGCCGCATCGCCATCGGCGCGGCGGCCATCGTGCTGCCGCTGCGCCACCCGCTGCATGTGGCCAAGGCCGCGCTCACGCTCGACCGCATCAGCAACGGCCGCTTCATCCTGGGGCTGGGCTCGGGCGACCGGCCCGAGGAGTTCGCATCGTTCGGCGAAGCGCTGGACGCGCGCGGCGATGCCTTTCGCAACCGCTGGCCGCTGGTGCGCGCGGCGCTGTCGCCCGACCCGCTGGAGCGGCAGGCGCTGACGGATGCCACGGGCGGCTATGACCTGATGCAGCCGCCCACGGCGCGCATCCCCATGGTGGTGGTCGGCTCGGCCCGGCAGTCGCTGCAGTGGACCGCGGCCAACGCCGATGCCTGGGCCAGCTACCACCGAGAGGAGGCGCGCCAGCAGGGCCGCATCCACCTGTGGCACCAAGCGCTGGACCAGAAGGCAGCGGGCGAGCGCAAGCCCTTCGTGCAATCCGTACAGCTCGACCTGCTGGCCGACCCGGCCGCGCCAGCCGAGCCGCTGGAGCTGGGCCTGCGCACCGGGCGCATCGAACTCATCGCCTACCTGCAACGCCTGCAGGCCATGGGCGTGGGGCATGTGCTGTTCAACCTGGCGCAGGGCAGCGGCCGCGCACCGGCCGAGGTGCTGCGCGAGATCGGCGAGCAGGTGCTGCCCCGGCTGTAGGGCCTCAAAAGCTGTTACCAGGTTTAGGACTTGGGCAGCTCTCGCAGCTCCACCGTGCCGCCGGCTTCGTACACCGGGTTGCCGGCCAGGAACTGGCGCGCCTCCTCCAGGGTGGCTGCGCGCACGCGGATGAAACCGCCGATCGCGCGCGCCGCCGGCTCACCGGGCTGGCCCTTGCGCAGGCGCTCGCCCGCACCGATCTCGCTGCCGCCATCGAACTGGCCGGTGGCGCGCAGCCCGCCGAGGTAGCGGGCCCACTGCTCCGGGTCATTGGAGGCCACCCGGTCGGGCGCGTCTTCGTGCATGAGCAGGATGTATTCGTTGTGCATGGGCCGGCCTCGGGGCAAGGGTGAAGGGACGGGGCAGAGCCTTGCATGGCATGCGGGGCCCACCCTGCTTTGTAGCATCCCCCGCCGGCCAGGCAGCGGGGCCGGCTGACCGGCGGAGGCCATCGATCGGCCCCCGGGCAGCCTGTAGACTCCCCACTCGCAAGACAAGGCCCTGCCCCGGCGCTCTGCGGCATGCAGGCGCCAGGGCATGGGGCCATGTCGCGCTGTAACTCAATGGCACACAGGGAGTCACCATGGGCCGCAAGGAATTCGAAGCGTCACGGGCCGACGGCGTGCACGCGCAACTGGCGCGCATGGCCGGGCAGTGGCAAGGCCGCTTTCGCCTCTGGTTCACACCCGGCGACCCAGCGGACGACACGGCGCAGCGCGGCAGCATCCGCGTGCTGCTCGGTGGGCGCGTGCTGCTGCACGAATACTCGGGCCACTGCAACGGCGAGCCGATGGAAGGCGTGGCAATGATCGCCTACCATCTGGATGAGTCCCGCTACGAATCGGCCTGGGCCGAGAGCTTTGGCACCGGCACCGCCCTCATGTACAGCACCAGCGCCAGCGGCGACCCGCGCCTGTCGGTGCTGGGCAGCTACGCCGACGGCCAGGGCGGCCCGCGCTGGGGCTGGCGCACGGCGATCGAGCAGCCCGACGACGACACCCTGGACCTGCGCATGTACAACATCACCCCCGATGGCGTGGAGGCCCTGGCCGTGGAGGTGAACTACCGCCGCGTGCCAGCCGCTGACAAGGCGAACCCAGGAGATATGGCTTGAAACCTGCGCACTACCCATTGATCGCAGGTGCCCTCGTCCCGCTCGCCCTGTTCGTGGCCGGCCAGCCCGAGGCGGCCGGCGTCGTCTTCTTCCTGTGCCTTGTGGTGGAGATGATCGTCTCGGCCATCACCGGCAAAAAGGGCAACGATACCGAGCGCTGAGGATTGGCGCTGAGTGGCCCTCTGCCTGGCGGCGACGTTCCATGACAACCGCGCTGCTCAAGCGGTGCCACCGGGTCGGGTGCCGAACATCGCCTGGACGCTGTCACCCTGCAGGCTCCTGTTGCGCTGCAGATCACCGGCCGGCCCTCTGGGCCTGACCCCACCATTTCCACCGCTTAGCGTGGCGCCTGCGCCTGCATGCCGAAGTACTGCGCAAACCCGGCCAGGCCGCCAAGGCGGCGGTGGAACAGGTCCGGGCGCGGGTTGGGCACGCGCTGCTGGCCATAGCTCTGCGCGCGCTCGGCCAGCGCGGGGTCACCCGCACAGTGCGCCAGCGCCAGGCCGGCGACCGCTGCCTGCAAAAAGACCTCCGGGCTGGCCTCGCGGCCGTCCAGGCGCAGGTAGCCCGCCAGGTCCACACAGCCATCGAGCAGCGGCAGCAGATCCCGCACGGCCCACTGTGTGTACAGGCCCAGAAACTGGTCCAGCGCATGCGGCCCCATGCAGCGAAAGCTCGGCTCGTAGGGCTTCTGTTCGTCCCGCCGGCGAAACGCGGCCAGCTCCGGCCATTGCGTGCGCGCAAGGGGGATGGTGTGCTGGGGCTCGCACCACTTCGCCAGATCGGGGGGCAGACGGGGTTCGATCTCGCTCGACATCCACAGGTCCCAGTGCTGCTCTGACCAGGACTGCGGCGTCATCTCGATGCGCTGCTGCCCCAGCGCCGTGTCGCGCACCATGGCCAGTGCGTCGTGGGTCTGCAGGCCGGTGCGCCAGCAAAGCTGAAAGCCGCTGGGCGCAAAGTGGGGCAGCACCAGGGCACGCACCCGCCCTTCGAGGTACGAACGCCCGGCATCCAGGCCGGCTGCGGCGACCGGCTCCACGGCGGGCTCGGGCCAGTTCACGGGCGTGCGCCCCTCGGGGGTCAGGCACCAGTTGCCTGGCAGAAAAACCTCGCCCGTCTGGCCGTCGTAGACCGTCAGGCCCAGGGCCAGGGCCTGGTTGACCAGCACGGGCAGCACACGGTCCATCAGGTCGGTGTCCACGCCCAGCGCCCAACTCGCGTGGTCGACCCGCCCGTCCGGCGCCCCCTCGATCCAGGGCGATCGGGTTTGCCCATCGCGCCGGTGCGGAAAGGCCTGAACCAGCCCCTCCGCAAGTGCCGCGAACTTGGGGTTCGGTGGCGCGGGCTGGCAGTCCAGCCGGGCCTGCAGGGCGTCGGCCTCGGCCCAGGTTTGTGGGCTGGGGTGGTGCTCCCAGATGTGAACGACGTAGGTCATCGGTGTGCTTTCTCAAAACCTGTTGACGATCTCCCGAGGGTCGCTGCCCGCAGGGCCGGGGTGACATCGGGCCGATGGGGCTGGAATGCCTGGCGCCCCCCGGCTGCCAGTATGGGCATGGCATGGGCCCATGCGGCGCATTCGATGCCTCCCCATCCCGATGGTGTCCCTCGGCCCTCCCCGGCACGAAGCCAGTCCTCTCCTGTGGCAATGATAGAGGCGAGCCGTTGCACCGACTCTCCAATGGCAGGCGCCAGGCATGCGACGGGAAACCATGCGAGCGCCAACACGGCGTCCGCGATATGGCACCGCAGCCAGGGGCCGCCCCCGCGCATGTTGTAGATTGCTCCCATGAAGCCCGCCACCCGATCCCTGTCAGAGCCCCCGCAGCCTGTGCTGCTGTCAACGCCGCCCGAGATCGACGGTAAGCCCCCGGAACTGCTTGAGCATCTGGAGCCCGCCACCCGCGCCGCCGTGCAAGCGCTGGGCAGCGCCCGTGGCTACCGTGGTGGCGAAGTGCTCTTCCGGCAGGGGGATGTGCACGACGGAATTCACCTCATCCGGTCGGGCACCATCAAATCTTTTTATGTGTCCGAGGACGGCCGCGAATTGACTTTGGGCTACTGGACGGCGGGGCACTATGTTGGTGCCCCACAGCTGTTTGGCGGAGGACGGCATGCCTGGACTTCCGTTGCCATGGCGCCCTCGCGCTGCCTGTGGCTACCGGGCCCGGAGTTGCGCGCGCTGAGCCGTCAGCATGCTGATCTTGCGCTGGCGCTGACCGATGCCCTGGTGCACAAAAGCCAGTGCTATTGCGCGCTGCTGCAGCTTTTGGCGACGCATTCCATGCGGGTCAGGCTGGCCAGGCTGCTGGCCATGCTGGCAGCCCGCCCCATTGCGCGCCCCGCGCTCATCGACCTGAGCCACACGGAATTGGCAGGAATGATCGGATCCACCCGGCAATGGGTCTCCCTGTCCCTTGCACGCTTTGAGGGCGAAGCTCTGCTGGACCGCCTGCCTGACGGCACTTACCTGGTGCGTGATCCGAAGGCGCTGGGCGCGGTGCGGTAGGCAAGTCGGCTCGCAGCCGCCGCGTGCCGGCAATTAATTGCTGGCCCGGGCACTGGGCACACTCGAAACTGAATTTGCCAGGCGTGCTGCGCCGGCCTACTTCAGGAGTTCACCACGTGCCCTACATGCCCCTACCCACCACCCACAAGCTGCTGACTTTTCCTGCGCTGCAAGCAGCCCTGTCCCTGATGGTCGCGATGGCCGCGTTCGCAGGTCCCGCACAGGCCCAGGAGTACCCATCCAAACCGCTCAACATCGTTGTGCCCTATCCGCCTGGCAGTGCCAGCGACCTGCTGGCGCGTGTGTTCCAGACGAAGCTGGGCGCGGTGTTCAAGGAGGGCGTGATCGTCGAGAACCGCGGTGGCGCATCGACCAACATCGGCACCGAGTATGTCGCCCGTGCTGCGGCGGACGGATACACCGTGCTGTTGCAAGCGCCCAATATCGCGACCAATCCATTCGCCTTTCTCAACCTGCGCTGGAAGTCCTCGGACTTCGCGCCGGTGGGCCAGTTGGTCAGGTATTCGAACGTGCTGGTGGCAGGGCCCGGCGCAGAGACGCGGGACTTCAAGCAGCTTGTCGCGTCACCGAATACGGCGGCCCTGAACTACGGCTCGCCTGGCACCGGTTCGCTGTCGAACCTGGGCGTGGAAATGCTCAAGCTCAAGACCGGCGGCGCCATGCAGCACATCACCTACGCGGGGCCGGCCCCCATGATGAACAGCCTGCTGGGCGGGCACATCCAGTACGGTGCAACCAACCCTGCCAACTTCATGGGCCATGTGAAGGACCCGGCCAAGAAGGTGACGCCCATGGTGGTTCTGGGCACGCAGCGCGACTCCACCATCCCGGACGTGCCCAGCCTCGCGGACTTCGGCATCTCGGGCATCGAGGCATACGGCTGGTTTGGCTTGCTGGTTCCGGCCAAGACGCCGCCGGCCATCGTCGCGCGTTTGAACGCCGAATTCATGAAGGTGCTGGCCATGCCGGAGGTGCGCGCCAAGCTCATGTCCGAATACATGGAGCCGTTCGGGAGCTCTCCTGAGGAGTTCGGCCGCTTCATTGCGGCAGAGAACCGCAAGTGGGGAGACGCCTTCCGTGCCGCAGG
Source organism: Acidovorax sp. (assembly GCF_034519795.1). Classification (GTDB taxonomy): domain Bacteria; phylum Pseudomonadota; class Gammaproteobacteria; order Burkholderiales; family Burkholderiaceae_C; genus Acidovorax. The sequence continues at coordinate 367,008 of NZ_JAXHOB010000008.1, read as the reverse complement.
CATCAAGCCAGAGTGACCTCAGGAAGGCAGCCATGACAGAGACAAGAATTTCCCTGCGATTCGATGCCCTGCGCGAAGCCTACCGCCAAGGCAGCTTGGGCCCATGCGACGTGGTGGCCGGTGTCTACGATGCCATCGCACGCCGGGGCGACGACCATGTGTGGACCGCGCTTGCCGACCGTGAGACCGCCATGGCCCGCGCCCGCGAGCTGCAGGCACGGATCGGCGAAATGGACTCGCTGCCGCTGTACGGCCTGCCCTTTGGCGTGAAGGACAACGTGCATGTCGCCGGCATGCCGACCTCATGCGGTTGCCCCGGCTTCACCCAATGGCCGCAACACACCGCCGCAGCCGTGCAGCGGGCGCTGGATGCAGGTGCCATCTTCATCGGCAAGCAGACGCTGGACCAGTTCGCCACCGGCTTGAACGGCACCCGCATGCTGGGTGGGCACTGCCTGAACACCTTTGATGCGGACATCATCCCGGGCGGCTCCAGCACAGGCTCGGGTGTCGCGGTGGCGGCGGGCCTCGTGAGCTTTTCGCTGGGGTCGGACACGGGCGGCTCCGGCCGTATCCCGGCGGCCATGAACAACATCGTCGGCCTGCGGCCCAGCATCGGCCTTGTCAGCAGCCGGGGCATGGTCTACAACAACCGCTTGTTCGACTGCATGCCGGTGTTTGCGCCGACGGTGGCCGAGGCGCACACCGTGCTGCGGGCCATCGCAGGGCACGACGCGCAAGACCCCATCGGACGGGTTGCGGCGGACGGCTCCTGCTGGTCGCTGGAGCCGAATTTTCCGGCACGGTTTCGCTTCGCCGTGCCGGATTCGCTCGAATTCTTTGGCGACACGGAATCCGAACGCTGTTTTGCGCAAGCGGTGCGCGAGCTCGAGGCACTTGGCGGCACCAGGGTGTCCATGCCCTTCACGGCGTTTCGCGAGGCGGGCACCATGGTGTTTGAAAGTGCGCTCGTTGCCGAGCGTGCCGCCAGCTATGGCCAGGTGCTGGACGAGCATCCCGGCGAGCTGGTGCCGGCCGTTGCCGCCGTTCTCCAGCGTGCACGCGGGTACACCGCCATCGACGGCTTCAAGGCGCAATACCGGCTGCGGGAGCTGCAGCGCGAGATCCGCATGCAGCTGGAGGGCATCGACGTGCTGGTCACCCCTACGGTGCCCAAGGCCTTCACCGTGGCAGAGATGCTGGCGGAGCCGCTGCTGCGCAACAACCAGGTCGGTTTTTATACCTATGGTGTCGGTCCGCTGGACCTGTGCGCGCTGGCGGTGCCTGCGGCCATCCGGCGGGACGGGGTGCCCTTCGGCATATCGCTGGTGGGACGCGCCGGCGAGGATGGGCGCCTGCTGGGACTGGGCGAACGTTTCCAGGCCGCCGTCAATCTGAAGCCCGGCATCGAGGCGTTGGCATGATGCCGCGCAAGACCTGGGTGCTGCGCGAGACCGTTTTCAGCGATGGCAAGACGCCTGCCGCACACCCGGTCACCCGGGTGGCTGTGGGCATTGCCATCGCCAATCCCATGGTGGGCGCGCCCTCGCAAGATCTTTCGGCCCTGGCCTTGCTGGGTGCCCAATTGGCGGAGCGCTTTCTGCCGGATGCGATCGCCCTGCTGCCGCGGCCGGCAGTGGCCTATGGCAAGGCGGCCATCGTGGGCGCGGCTGGCGAGCTCGAACATGCCGCCGCAGTGCTGCACCCCCGGCTGGGCAAGCCCATGCGGGCACTGATCGGTGGCGGTGCCGCGCTGATTCCGTCCACGGCCAAGGTCGCGGCCATGGGCGCCCGCATCGACGTGCCCCTGGGACACAAGGATGACGCATGGAGCTTCGACCATCTGGACACGCTGACGGTGGGTTTTGACGATGCGCCGCGCGCTGACGAGATCCTCATCATCCTGGCCCTCAGCGACGGGGGCCGGCCGGCGCCGCGCATCGGCACAGGCCCGAGCGCCATCTGAAAAAAAACGCAGGAATCCGACATGAAAACCTACATCGAAAACGGCACCGTCATCGCCTGGCTGGACGGACGCCACCAGGTCATTCCCCGCGGCGTGGTGGTGATCGAGAACAGCACCATTGTGGAAGTGGGCACCGCCGCAACGCAGCCGCCCGGCCCCGGCGACCAAAGGCTGGACGCCACCGGGCGCATCGTGGCGCCCGGGTTCGTCAACACCCATCTGCACACCACCGACACGCTCTTTACCAAGGGCTATCTGGAGGAGTCCACCAACATCACCAGCCTGGCAAAGGAAACCAACTACGGAACGCTGTACAAGACCTTGCCCGCCGTGCGGCATGCCTGCGATCCAGAGGCCCAGGTCATTGCCGCAGAGTGTGCCTTCGCCGAACTGGCCCGCACCGGCTCGACCACCGTGGTGGAGATGGGCTACGACTACGAAGTCGGTGGCGACGGCGACATCGCCATCACCCAGGCCGTCGCGGAGACGGCCATGCGCATCGGCCTGCGCTGCTGGTCTGCGCCGCGGTTTCGCTCTTACCACTACGGCCATGCCCCCGGCGGCAAGGTCTGGTACGAGGCCTACCCCGAGAACGGTCGCAAGCGGTTTCGGGACTGCGTGGATTTCTGCATTGGCTGGGACGGCAAGTTCGATGGGCGCCTGCACACCATGCTGGCCCCGGGGCAGATCGATACCTGCGACCCCGAATTGCTGCGCGACACGCGGCGCGTGGCGGACGCGCACAGGCTTCCCATCCATACGCACGCCGGGCAATCGCCCAGCGAGTATGCGCGCATTCGCTCCGAATATGGCATGTCCACCGTTGAATACATGCTGGACACAGGCATGCTCGGGCCCGACTGCTTCATCGGCCATGGCCAGATCATGACGGCCGACGGCAACATGGATTCGCTGGACGCCAACGAGGTAGCGGCCCTGCGCGACTCGCAGACCACGGTGGTCCACCTGCCCTGGGTGAAGGCCCGGCGTGGCGGGGTGATCAACTCCATCGAAAAGTACCGCAGGCTCGGCATCCGCCAGTCGCTGGGCACCGACACTTTTCCCTTCGACATGTTCAACGACATGCGCATGGCGGCCACGGTGTGCCGTATCGCCGAGCACTCTGCCTCGGTGGCAAGCTCGCTCGACGTCTACACCATGGCCACCGTGGGCGGCGCCGATGGATTGGGCCGGCCCGACCTGGGAAGGCTGGCGGCCGGCTGCAAGGCAGACATCATTTTCGTGCGCATCGACACCTTCAAGGCCGCACCCAGCTACGACCCCTTCATGTTCCTGGTGCTGTCGGCAACCGGCGACGACGTGGAGCGGGTGATGGTGGATGGCAAGACCATTGTGGAGAACGGCCGCGTGCTGCAGGTGGACATGCCCGCAGCGGTTGCACGCCTCAATGAGGTGGCGGCCCGCGTGCGTGGCAACGTGGTGCTCTGACCCGTGACCACCAGTCATTTGCTGGCTGCGGCGGCAATTTTGGCCCTGGCCGGGTTCGCGCATGGCCTTTTCGGCATCGGCTTTGCCATGATCGCGACGCCCTTGCTCGCGCTGTTCCTGGACTACCGCCTGGCCGTCGCGCTGGCGGCGTTTCCGCTGCTGGCCATGGCGGTGGGCTGGCTCGTGGTGCACGTGCGTTCTCGCTCCGCACTGGCGGGGCAGCGGTGGCTTTTGCCCGGCATTGCCATCGGCGCAGCGGCCGGTACCCTGTTGCAGGTGAGCCTTCCGGAGAGGACATCCATCGCGCTGCTGGCATTGCTTCTGAGTGCCAGCCTGGCCGTGCCCTGGCTGGCCACACGGGGCGCAGCCCTTCGCCCCGCTGCGGCCCAACGCGGTGCTCCGGTGTTTGGTGTGCTGGCCGGCATGACGGAGTCCGCACTCAATGTGGGGGCTCCGTTCATGCTGCTGTACGGGTCGCTGGCCCGGCTCGGCCGCTTCGAGCAATTGATCGCGCTCAACGTATGCTTTGCCTTGGGCAAGGGCATCCAGCTGGCCCTGACCGCATGGTCCTGGCCTGCTGCGGCGAGTGGCGTTGCGCTGCTGGTGTGCACCACGGCCAGCCTGGCCGCCTACTTCGCAGGCCATCGGCTGGCGGGTCGTTTCGACGAGGCCCGCTTTCGGCGGCTGCTGCGCAACTTCATCGTCTGCATGGTGGCCGGACTCCTGGTGCGGGTCTGGCTGCTCGCATGAGGGGGCAGCCCGGGGTACGCGCGCGCTGAGGCGCACGCGCGGGCCGGTCAGGCCAGCCCAGCCCAGCCATCACACCACGCCCTCAGCCAGCCGGCCTTGCGCGAGCAATTCGCGGGTGCGCTGCAGGGTCGAGAGCAGCGCGCTGCGGTAGCCCTTGTCGCCGTCCATCCAGGCCTGCTCCGCCTGCTCTTCGGGGCCGCCGGGCTGCTTGCCGCGCAGGCCGAGGTAGCCGTAAAAGCGCAGCTGCAGCTGCCCGTGTTCGTCCTCGAACAGCTCGTTGACGATGGCGCCTTCGCGCGGGCCGCTGGCCTGGAAGAAGGTGACCTTGGTCTGCGGCTCGAAGGCGATGATCTCGCGCAGCGCCTGCCCGGCGATGGTGGCCTCGCGCACGATGTGGGTGCCGCTGTCTTGCACCACCTCGCAGTGGGTGCACAGGCCCGGCGGCAGAAACAGGCGTGCGTCGCGGGCCTTGAGGACTAGTCCACTGAAACCGAGAAATCGACTGTGCGTGAGGGTCTGGCAGGGCCGCAATCTAGGCGGCGGGCGCAGCCGGGTTGTACACCCGGCGAGCACGGCAACGACGAGTGCGGCCCTGCCAGACCCTCACCCTGCGGGCCGGGGCGGCAGCAGGCGCATCGCGGCGTTGCGGGCTTTGCCAAGGCGGCCAGCCTTGGCGGCAGCCCGCGCCTTGCGCTGCACCCGCTGCCACCCCGGCGCACAGCCGATTTCTCGGTTTCAGTGGACTCGGCCCGCCCAGGCCTGGGCGCGGCTGAGCGGCACTTCGCCCTGTGGGTTGACGGGGACGGTGGCGGTGGAATAGATCATGGCTTTTCCTTTCGGTGTTGCTTGTTGAGAGATTCAGTGCGCGGCGCTCAGGCCGCGTTGGCGATGGCGTGCGCGAAGTCGCGGTACGAATGCAGCGGGCGGCCCAGCAGCTGCACCAGGCGCTGCACGTCGCCGGCCTCGGGCACCATGCCGTCGGTCAGGAAGCGCTCGGCCATCAGGCGCATGTCGTAGGCCATCCATTGCGGCATGGCGTTGCGCAGGTTGGTCTCGAAGCCTGCGGTGTCGTCGCCGCCATAGGCGACAGGGCGGCCCAGCGCGGCGGACCAGAGGGCGGCCACCGCCTCGCCGGTCAGCGTGTCGGGGCCCACCAGGTTGATGCGCGCCAGCGGCAGCGGCTCGCTTGCACGCTCGCGGCGCAGCAGCTCGATGGCGGCGACCTCGGCGATGTCGCGCACGTCCACCATGGCCAGGCCCTTGCTGCCGATGGGCATGGGGTAGACACCGTAGTTGCGCACCACGTCCTTGATGCTGTGGTCGTTGTCCAAGAAGTACGCCGGCCGCAGGATGGTGGCGCCAAAGCCCATCTGCTCCAGCATGCGCTCCACCCCGAACTTGCCCGCGAAGTGCGGCACGTTGAGGTAGCGGTCGCTGTGGATCACCGAGAGGTAGACCACGCGCTCAATGCCCGCCTCGCGGGCCAGGTTCAGCGCCAGCAGCGCCTGCGTGAACTCGTCGGGCACCACGGCGTTGAGCAGGAACAGCGTGGTCACGCCGTCGAACGCGCGCCGCAGGGCGTCGACGTCGAGCAGGTCGCCCTGCACGGTCTGCACGCCTACCGGCAGCTTGGCGGTGGCAGGGTCGCGCACCAAAGCGCGTAGTTCGGCGCCGCGGTTCACGAGTTGGTGGACGACCTGGCGGCCTACGTTGCCCGTGGCGCCGGTGATGAGGATGGTCATGGAAATGCTCCGTTGCTGTTGAAGGAGCCCTGATCTTCTTTGTTCCGCCCAATGTCCGATAGCCGTTATATTTAGACTTTGCGTCTCACTGGTGGAACACATGGACCTGCTCGCATTGGCCGACTTCACGCTGGTGGCCCGGCACGGCGGCTTTGGCCGTGCGGCGCGCGAATCGGGCCGGCCCAAGGCCACCCTGTCGCGCCGTGTGGCCGACCTGGAAAGCGGCCTGAACCTGCGCCTGTTCGAGCGCGGGCCGCGCGCGCTCAAGCTCACCGAAGAGGGGCGCGCGCTGTACGAGAAGACCTCGGTGCTGCTCGCCCAGCTCGACGAGAGCACCACCGCCATCGCCAGCGGCGGCGACGCCCCGCGCGGGCGGCTGCGGGTGAGCGCCCCCCTGCTCTTTTCGCAGGCCGCCATGGGCAAGCTGGCCGCCCGCTTTGCCCTGCAGCACCGCGAGGTGCGCCTGGAGGTGACGACCGAAGACCGGCCGGTGGACATGGTGGAAGAAGGCTACGACCTGGTGATCCGCGTCAACCCCGACCCGGACGAGCGCCTGGTCGGGCGCATCTTCATGCGCGACCGCATCGTGGTCGTCGCCAGCCCCGAGCTCGGCCGGCCATCAGGCGCCACCCCTGTCCCGGCCGTGCTGCGTGGGGGCGCAGGCGCGGACGCCGCCACCCCCGCCACTACGTGGGACCTCACCGACGCCAAGGGCAAACCGAAGCGCCTGGCGGTGCAGCCCGTGCTGCACCTGTCCTCGCTGTTCATGGTGCGCGATGCCGTGCGCGCCCAGGTGGGCGCCGCATGCCTGCCCCTGTCGCTGGTGCTGAACGACCTGGCGGCCGGCACCCTGGTGCAGTGGGGCGAGGTGCCGGGCCCGGAGATCGCGCTGTGGGCGCTCTACCCCTCGCGCCGCCTGCTGAGCCCGCGCGTATCAGCCTTTCTGGACCTGTTGAAGGAGGCCTTTCCGCAAGGCACGCCGCAGGAGCTGGCGGCGTACATCGCGTGAGGTGGCGTGGCTGGGCTTGCAAAGACCAGCGCGCCAGCGGCTGCAGGCTATGCCGCGTGGGCCCGCAGCCAGGCCACCATGTCGGCTGTCACCTCGTCGCGGTTCGTCTCATTGAGGATTTCGTGGCGCGCTGCCGGGTACAGCTTGACGGTCACATCGGCCATGCCTGCGTCGCGGTAGCGCTGCCCCAGCAGCTCAATGAGCGCACCGCCACCGGCCAGCGGATCGGCGTCGCCAGAGGCAATCAGGAGGGGCATGTCCCTGCGGATGCCCGCCAGCAGCGCCGGATCCGCCAGCCGGGACGCGGGGGCGAACAGCGAGGGGATCACATCGCCCGGTACCTCCCACCCGCACCAGGGGTCTGCCACATAGGCATCGACCTCCGCCTCGTCCCGCGAAAGCCATTCGTACCCGGTACGGTGCTCAAAGCCTGCATTGAATGCCTCCAGGCCTGCCGGCGCATCGGCGGGCGCATTGGCCATGGCAGCGGCCAGCGCGTCGAGCGCGGTGGAGCCGGAGAGAATGACACCGGCCCATGTCGATGCATGGTCCAGGATCGCCGCTTGCGCTGCAAACGAACCCATCGAATGTGCCAACAGAAACACCGGAAGGCCGCCATGCTGCGCCCGCAGTGCCGACCCATACTGGGCCACATCGGCAATCAGCCCGCCGAAACCGGCGCTGCCGAAATCGCCCAGCCGACCACCGGCGGTGCGCCCGTGCCCACGGTGGTCGACCGCGTGGACGACAAACCCCGCAGCATTGAGCTGCCTTGCAAAGCGGTCATAGCGCTCACCATGCTCGGCAAGCCCGTGGGCAATCTGCACCACACCGGTGGGGTGACCAGCGACGTCGGCCCAGGTGTAGGTCGCGACCTTGGTGCCGTCTGCGTTGGAGAGAAATGAAGAGGTCGATGTGCTCATCGCTTCATTCTGACACGCCGGCGGTTGGGGGTGCTTGGGGGGTGATGGGCAGGAGCCCGTCTCTGGCCGGCGGGGCACAAACGCGGCATGCACCCTGGGTTGGCCGCCCTGTCAGACCGTAGTCGTTGTACTCCACTGCGCTTTGAGCAACGCGAATTGCAGAAGATCGTGGTGCCGACCTGCCCAGTACCCGGCTTCCCGCTGATGCCCTTCTTGCAGAAATCCGAGCTTCGTGAGCAGTGCCAGGGACGGCGCGTTGTCAGGGTGTACCTGCGCCTCGATTCGATTGAGCTGCACCTCTCGGAAGCCCCAGGCGATGATTGCCTGGAGCGCTTCCTTTGCGTATCCGTGCCCTTGATGCGCCGGAGCGATTTCGTATCCCAAGACACAGGATCTCCAGTTTCGATGCCAGCGAAACAGGCCGCACGTACCTATCAGTCCGGGTCGGTCTTTCAGCTCCATGGCCCAGCGCGCTCCAGAGACCGGCTCTTTGCGCCAGCTCGCAAACGTGGCGATGAGCTTTTTGGCACCATCAAGATCGGCAATCGGATCCGACCCGAACCATCGCATGTGCTCGCGGTCACCATGGATCTGAAGGAGACATTCGGCATCCGAATCCCGAACCTCACGCAGCGTGAGTCGAGGTGTTTCAAGCGTTGAGAAATCGATCATGGGCTGCCTGCGGTCCAACGCATTGCAGACCGCAGAACCTGGGGGATAGGCTGGGCGATGCGGGAGTTTCTGGGCACTGTGTTCTCATGAAAGTGGCTTGCCGCCTGGGTTGACAAGCGCAGTGCCCGGCAGGCGCCAACGCGGCGAACCATAGCTTGGCACCGGACAGGGGCTGTACACGCCGGCAGCACGTTTTGGCCTGCCAGCCAGCGGTCAGTGAACCAACGGCCGCTTTCGGGCTATGGTGTCCACTGGCCCAACTCAACGGGTACCTGTTCTCACGTCAAATGGTGCTGTCGATTTGACGCTGAGGGTGTCTACGACATCGCAGATCAATGGTGCTTGCCACAGGTCTTTTCGGCATGCCGTGCGTTAGGCTTCACTGAGGTAGCCCCTCTCCACCTGCAGCTGTGGATTCTCAAAGATCCCCATCGCAGTCTTCATTCGCATGAAGCCGAACTTTCTGTAGAAAGGTTCTTTTCCGGGGACCGCATACAAGATGATTTTCTTGTGACCACCTGACATTTCCACCAGCTTACTGACAACCTGTTTTCCAAGGCCTGTGCCTTGATGGCTCGGCAATACCGCAATGTCGCAGATGTACGAGCAGTCTGCACCATCAGCGAGCGCGCGCCCCACCGCGACGAGCTTCATGTTCTCGTAGACGAAACACTTGAACATGCTGTTTGAGAAGACTTTCTGCAGATGAAGCGGCTTCTTCTCGCCCAGCGGGGCGGCCCGATACAGAGCAGAAAGTTCTTCCCAGTCGACTCCATCAGTGGAATGGCTCCATGTGAGTGTCATTTGTGGCTCCAATGGCCACTTCTGGCCGTCCGCAGAAGTCTAGCTGGTCGCGCCAGCGCCCTGCACTACCCAGGAAGCCGACCCGGGGAAGCTGAACAGATGCCCATCGTCAGCGCAGTGACCTGGGGATGTCCACGAGAGCCGACCCGCGTGGCCAGTTGCCGCCGCTCCCCTGTCCATCTACCGTATTGTGTGGACAAGCTGGTAGCGCTTGCTCGCCTGCATCTCGTACAGCGTGTTGCTTTGCTGGTCACTCTTCAGTCCGTAACCGACATACACCGTGGAGCCCCGCAAGGCGCGCAGGTCCTGGTTCGAGATCAGCACGGTGGTCCTGTTCTCCAGCCCGTGGATCCAGGGTTGGGGAATGCCGAACGGTGTAAGGGGTGAAAAACCGTACCCGTTGTAGCTGAATCCTGATGAATTCGGCCCAAAGACCATGAGATAGACATCGCCCTCTACGCCACTGGCCAGGTGTTCGCTACTGATCTGCACCCGCACCGTGAGCGTCTGGAGCTCAATCGGCCCCGTCACGGTCATCTCGCCCAACTGTGGCGACGCGGTGCCGTCGAACACCACGGGCGTTGGCTTGACCGGCATGGCCCCGGCAGACCCGGTGCCCAGTTGCCCCACGCTGTTGCTGCCCCAGGCCATCAGGGTGCCCTCCAAGGTCAGGGCCAGGGTGTGCTGGTTGGCCGCCGCGATCTGGGCATAACCGCTGCCCACCAGCTGCGGGCTTTCTGCATCGGCGGTGGACGCCGTGCCCAGCTGGCCGCTGGCGTTGGAGCCCCAGGCCCACACCGAGCCATCGGTCTTGAGCGCCACCGTGTGGGCCGCGCCCTTGGCCACCTGGCGGTAGCCGCTGCCCAGCGAGGCGGGCGGCTCATCGCCCTTCCACTGCCACAGGGTTCCATCCTTCTTCACCCCCGCAGCGGTGCTTGCGTTGAGCGTGACCTGTTCGAAATTGCTGTCCACCGGGCCGGCGCTGCCATAGCCGGTGCGCCAGGTGTTGAGGAAGTGGTGGGTTGCCACAAAGCGCAGCGCGCCGCCATCGAGCACGAACAGTGCGTTGTGCGGGCCGGTGGCCATCTGCCGCGTGCCCGCAGGCAACGGGTCCAGCAGCCCACTGCGGTCACCGCCGCCCTCTGCCACGCTGTAGATGCTTCTCGCATCGCCCCAGAACCAGACCGTGCCGTCGGCCTTGGCGGCGGTGTCGGAGGTCAGCAGCCTGGCAAAGCCCGTGCCGATCTGCACCGGCGCGGTCTCGTAGAACACCTTGCTCTTCAACAGCGCATGGCCCCACATCCACAGGCTGCCATCGGCCTTGAGGGCCACCATGTAGCGGCTGCCCACCTGCACCTGGGTGAAGCCGGCGCCGATCTGCACCGGCCTGTCCGCTGGGGTGGACGTGCCGTTGCCCAGTTGCCCGTTCATGTTGTTGCCCCAGGTCCACAGCGTTCCATCACTCAGGACGGCCGCCGAGTTCGAAGCACCGGTTGCGAACGTCACCACCGTGGCGGCGTGGGCGCCCAGCGCGGTGGCGAACAGCGTGCACACGATTCCCAGTTTCGCCGCCAGTTGGCGGGGTACAGCGGTCTGCAGCGCCTGCAAGGGATGGGCCAACAGGTCCAGGAAATTCATGGGGATCCGCCTTTCAATACAAAAAGGAATGAAGGAAAAAATGATGGAATCAATGAAGGAAGCCACGCACCCCGGATTCGGCCTTCCCGGCGCGCTGCGCAGTATGGGGTGGAGAACGCGGGTTGGCCCTCCCCCACACAGGTAGGGCGTCGGGGCTACCATCTCCGCAACCGTTGAACGCCTTTTTCAACCAATGCCCTGGCAGCATGAGTCGGGATTCAATGTCTGCAAAACACAATCTAGGCCATACTGGTGGGTTGAGCATTTGCTTGCAATTGCCCCCGGATGCACATTGCATGCACCATGCAGGCATGGCGTGCGACGCTGAAAGCGGCCCCGAGCCGCAACCCACCCGCGCTGCCGCGCGAACAGGTATTGACCCCGTGAGTACTTCTATGGAAACGCCCTCCACTCCCCCCAGGAATCCGCACGCACAGCGGCCTTGATCGCAGCCCTGGAGCATGTCCAGGCCGTGATCGGGAGTTCGATCTGGACAGCCGTGTGTTGCGGGCCAACAGCCTGTTTCTGGACCTGATGGGTTACAGCGCCCATGAAATCCTGGGCCAGCACCATCGCACGTTCTGCCCCCCGAGGTGACCAGCAGCGAGGCCTACAGGGAGCTTTGGGACGGATTGCGCGCAGGGCAGGTACGAGAAGATGTGTTTTTGCGCGTCACGAAATCGGGCAAGCCTGTTTGGCTGCAGGCTTCCTACAACCCGGTGCGAGACGCCGAAGGCCGCACGGTGGGCGTGGTGAAGCTGGCAACCGACATCACAGCGCAACGGGCGCAGCAAGCGGACTACGAGGGCAAGATCGCGGCGATCCACCGGGTGCAGGCCGTGATCGAGTTCGACCTTGTGGGGGGCATTGTGGATGCCAACGCCAACTTTCTGAGCACCTTTGGCTACGAGCGGCAAGAGGTGGTTGGCCAGCACCACCGCATGTTCTGCGAGCCAGAGTTCGCCGCATCCAGTGAATACGCCCAGCTCTGGCAACGGTTGGGGCGCGGAGAGTCCACTTCCGGGCGTTTTCGCCGCTTGTCCAAGGACGGCAGGGACATATGGCTGCAGGCCTCGTACAACCCCATTCTGGACGTGACCGGCAAGCCGTACAAGGTGGTCAAGTTCGCCGTCGACATCACGAACGACATGATGCTGGCTGCAGAAACCAAGGGCAAGATCGATGCCATTGGCCTGTCGCAAGCGGTCATCGAATTCGATATGCAGGGAAACATCCTGTCGGCCAACCCCAACTTCCTGCGCACCATGGGCTATACCTTGGCGGAAATCCGGGGGCAGCACCACAGCATGTTTTGCGAGCCTGGCCTGGTGCAAAGCCAGGCCTACCGGGACTTCTGGGCGGATCTGGGCGAGGGCAAGTTCCAGAGCGCGCGTTACCGCCGCATCGGCAAGCATGGAGCAGAGGTCTGGATCCAGGCCACCTACAACCCCATCCTGGACGTCGATGGCAACCCCTACAAGGTGGTCAAGTACGCCACCGATGTGACCGCCCAGGTGCAGCGCGAGCGCGCAGTGGCGCAAAAGGTCAATGACATCACCGCAGTGCTGCGTGCGATGAGCGAATCGATCAAGCAACTGGCGCGCAGCGCAGGCCGCTCCACAGAGCCTCTCGAGCAGACCCAGCGCGAGGCGGGTGAAGGCAGCCAGCTGGTGCGCCGCTCACGCGACGCGATCCTTGCCATCGAGCGCTCGTCTTCCGATATTCATGAAATCGTGGACACGATCAGCGAGATCTCCAGCCAGACCCATTTGTTGGCCTTCAATGCAGCCATTGAGGCAGCGCGGGCGGGTGAACAAGGTGTCGGCTTTTCCGTCGTGGCGGACGAGGTCCGCAAGCTGGCGGAAAAGTCGTCTCTGGCGGCGAGAGATCGCCAAGCTGATCAACCAGACGGTCAGCCGAGTCTCTGAAGGCAGTCGACTGTCCGAAGAGGTGGATGCTGCGTTCTCGCGCATCCTGGGTGCGGTGGAAAACACCACGCGCTCGATCAACGAGATTCGCACAGCGACCGAGCAGCAAGAACACTCCACCCAGGACGTGGCCAAGCTGCTGGAGGACTTGCAGGGCAGCGGCAGCCAGCGCAAGGTGGCCTGAACGGGACCATGCAAGACTTGACAGACCTCGCACCCCCTACCCCGATTGCGGCGTTGCGGCACGTGCACGTGCATGTGCGCGTGGGAAGGTGTGACATCGCCATCCCCATTGGCCAGGTGCGGCAGGCCCTGCCATTGCCGGCACAGGGACTGACCCTGCTGCCGCGCCGCACTGGGGGGCTGATCGGAATCGCCGACGTGGCCGGTACGGCGGTGCCGATCGTCGCGCTGGAGCGCTGGGTTCCGCTGGAGGTCGACAGCGGCGCTGCGGTCGTGCAACGACTGCTGGTGCTGCAGCATGCGGGCGGGCTGATCGGCATCCAGGTCGACGCCGTGCTGGGCGTCAAGACGGTGGGCCTCGGGTGCCATCCGAAAGGTGCACCATGAGCCGGATGACACCGAGCTGTTCGAGTCGATAGTCCCGGCGTCCGCGAGCGCCCCTGCCCTGTGCATTCTGGAAGTGGCGCGCCTGATGCGGCTTGGACAGATCTGGTGCGAGCAAGCTCAACTGGCCCCGACCGCCCCGGTGACCGCTGACGCGACGCCAGCCCGGACGCCCACCCAGACGCCCGAGCAAGACAGCAAAACACAGCGTTTTGCGGTCTTTCGAATAGGTCAGGAGCGATGGGCGGTGCCTGTGAGCGCGGTGGAGCGTGTGGTGCCGGTGCCCGCCACCGAACTGGCACTGGGGCCCAATGAACGCAGCTGGGCCATTGGTCAGTGGCAAGGCCGCAAGCTGGCTCTGGTGGACATCAGCGAGGGCCGGCAAGCAAGTGACCGGCAGGCAGCGCCGTGGATGGTCCTCCTGGGCCATGGCCAGCTCCTGCTCGGACTGACCGTATCGGAGTGCCTGCAGTTTGTGGACTTGCCGCAGCTTGCAATTGCAGGCATGCCCCATGACGACATCCTGGCGGGTGTCGCCTTGTCGCAAGATGGCACCAGGCAGCAGGTCCTTGATGTAGCCAAGCTCTTTGCAGTGACGCCCGAAGCAGCCATCAGTCGGCATGGCCCAGCCCCCTCCGAGCCCCAGGATGACAGCTTGCAGTCCGATGCGACCGAACCTGTTCCCTACCTGGTGTTCGAAGCGGGCCAGCGCTATGCATCGCCAGTGCAGGGGATTTTGGGGAGTGGTGGAGCTATCGCCCTAGACCAGGCAGGACTTGCGCTCAGGGCAGTCGGCCTTTCTGGCTTGGCGTGGGCAGACCCTTCGTCTCGTCAACCTGCCCGCCATCGCCAAGTCTGCGGCGCAGACTGAGTCCTTGCAGGCAGTGATCGTGCAGGCGCCCGCGAGCATGGACCCACCCATTGCCATCGCCGTGCACAGCCTGACCGACTGGTTGCCCGCACACAGCGCACGTCGCAGCGGCATGCGCATGGGCGCACTCGGAGAGTTCGGGCTCATCAACGCAAAAGGCTCTGTCGACCATGCGAACCTGGTGGTGGTCGACCTGGCCCAGATGGCGCACATGCTGGGGTGAGCCAGCGGATTCGACCTTGCCCCCACCATTGAACACAACGCAGGATTCACGATGACACCCGCACCCACACCCGACGACGAAGCCGATCGCCTGGCGGCCCTGCGCGAACTTTTGCTGCTCGACACGCCCCCGGAGGAACGCTACGACCGGCTTGCCCGCTTCGCGGCCGAACAGCTGGACATGCCCATCGCCCTGCTGACGCTGGTGGATGGCCAACGCCAGTGGTTCAAGTCGCGCATCGGCCTTGAGGCGGCGCAAACCCCCCCGCGACATTTCCTTTTTGCGGGCATGCAATCATGAAGCCCGAGCTGTTCATCATCGAGGACGCCAGCGCCGACCCGCGATTTGCCGACAACCCTCTCGTCACAGGCGCGCCCCACATCCGGTTCTACGCAGGAGCCCCGCTCAGTGCCCCGAGCGGACACCACATTGGCACGCTGTGCGTTATCGACACAGTGCCGCGCAAGTTGGGCGCGGTGGAGCTGTCGATCCTGGATGCGCTGCGCCGCCTGGTGAACGAAACCCTGGCCGGAAAAGAGGGTGAGGAATGACAACGCTGCCCCGGGTTTTGCTGGTAGAGCCCCAGTTCGTTCTGCGACGCACCATTGCCATCGTGGCCCGTGATCTCGGCATGGTGGACTTCCACGAAGCGAGCAATGTGGCCCGCGCTCGCACGCTTCTGGCGACGGGCACGTACGAAGCTTTGGTACTGGATCTTGAGGAGGGGCCGCAGGCTTTTGATCTGCTCGGCGACATCCGGCAGGGCAAATCCGGGCTGCCTCGTGATCTGAGGATCATTGTGCTGGCAGCCGATCTGCCCCCCATCGAGGGCCTCGCGGCTGCAGGAATTTGGAGTTCGTAGCGTGATGAAGAAACCCGTGCGCATCACCGATCTTCTCAACGCCGTGGTGGAGCCGACAACATCGCAAAGGCCAGGAGGCTGTCGGACTTGGAAATCGTCGGCTGCAAATCGGCCGCAGCGGTCCATTTTTCACCGTCTTTTTGCCCCATAGCCTGGCTATGGGCTGCAAATCCGGCAAAAACTGTCCTCGCTGAGGCCGATTTTCGCTTTTGACGCTCCAAGTCCGACAGCCTCCTGGACGGTTGAAGGCGAATCCGTATCAATCGTGGCGCAGCAGGTCACCGAACACGGTGGCCTCACCCTCCTTGCGGTCGTCCCCGGGCGCGTCGTACAGCACAAGCCAGCTCGGCTTTTCGCCCCGCCAGCCCTGGCGGCAGGTCGCAGATCGCCTCGGCGCGATTGGTGCCGTGCCCGTGCGGCAGCGAGACCGATTCGGTCAGGCCCGCCTCGAAGCGTGCCGGCTCCCGGTTGGCGGCCAGCAATGGGCGCGCTGCAGGCCATTTGAAGACGCGGATGTCGCCGTTCAGCACCATCGTCGGGCCGGCCAGTATGTAGAGGTCGTCGCCGGAAAAATGCAGGTCTCGCACCCCCAGCCCGTCCAGCTGAAGAAAGTGCTTGCGCAGCAGGATGCCGGTGGCGTCCAGCGGCACCAAGCGCAGCTGGTCCCCGCGCGCCTCGACTTCGATCTCGATCAGCGCCGACCAGCCGCGCAGCACCGGGCCGCGCAGGCCAAGCAGCAGCCGGCGCCCGTCCACCGCCAGGCCTTCGATGTCCAAACCATTGTCCTTGCCCGGGATCGCCATGTAGGGGCCGAAATGGGGGTCGTCGGCCAGCGCGCGGGTCAGCAGGTTGCTTTGCGCATCGCCCTTGAGCCGCAGGGCCCGCCGGCCGTCCTGGGCCTCTCGAACCAGGCACGGCTCGCCATTGGCGTCAGGCTCGATGGGCAGGCATGCCAGCAGGCGGCGGTTGCCATCGAGCGCCACTTTCGCCAGGCGCTTGGCGTTGTCGGCATGGTCCCGGTCGGGCTTGGCGTTCTTGCGCTTCAAGCCATGCGAGCCCACCACCCACAGATAGCCATCGGCCACCGCCATGCCTTCCAGGTCGGCCTCCTCGCCGGCCGCGCCGGGCAAGTCCAGCAGGTCGTCCAGCTTGAAGTCGCGCACCTCGCCAAAGCGCAAGGCTTCCTGGCCCACGGGGTCGAGCCGGCGCAGCCGGTCCAGGCCGCAGGCTTCATCGCCTGCCACCCAGAGCCAGTCGCCGGTGAAAGCCGCACCCGACAGATTGCTTTGAACAAGGGAGTCGGGCGCAAATTCCAGGCGAACAGCGTTCGCGCTTCGGGTGTTGGGCATGGTGGGTTCTCCGTGAAAGGCGTTGTTGCAAAGGCCACAGCCTGCAGCACCAGCATACAGCGGCCATCCCACCTCGAAGTGAGCGGCCCAAGTTGTCCCTGGATCTCAGCAACACCCCGTACCTGGGCGGGTAGAAAGAATAGAGGCTCGGCCAGCGCCCTACCCTACCGCCCCTGCATCACGCCGCGCAGGCGCCCATCAATGAATCACTCACCGAACCACCGGCGCATCAGGCAGCTCGTTGGCGTAAGCCATACCGGCGCCCAGCCTGGGGAAATGCGCCGCCTGCCTGGCAGACACGGCATCCACCGCCTGCGCCAGGCCTTCTTCGTAGCGGCCTTCACGCAGGTGCACCGCCAGTTGGGACACCAGCGCCTGCCACTCGCCCGGCGCCACGCTGCGGGCCAGGCCGCGGTCGGCGACGATCTCGATGGCGTGCTCGGGCACCAGCAGGTAGATGAGCACGCCGTTGTTGTGCTGGAAGTCCCACACGCGCAGCTTGCTGAACAGCATGAGGGGGCGCGTTCGCGGGCGGTGGCCTCGCGGTGCAGGTAGCTCCAGGGCAGCGCGCCTTCGGCGCAGATGCGGATCTGGCCGGTGTGCAGCTGCTCGCTGGCCGCCACGCGCGCCGACAGGCGTGCCAGCGTCGTCGGGCAAGGCCCGGCGCACATCGCCCTCTTGCCAGCGGTGCACGGCCAGGCGCCGCAGCGCGCGCAAGGACCGGGAAAGAGACAGGGACAGGGCCATGGCTACCACCCTCCGGAGGCACCGCCCCCGCCAAAGTTGCCACCGCCGCCCGCGCTGAAGCCGCCGCCAGAACCACCGCGCGAGCCACCGCCTCCTCCAAGGCCGCCCAGGCCTCCCAGCCCCCCGAGCCCACCGCCCCAGGGGTTGTTGCCAGAGCCGCCCTGGCGCATGGTGGTGCGCCGGCCCGCGCCAGCCAACAGCGTGAACAGCAGGCCCGCCACACCGGCCAGCCCCGCCAGCAGCACGCTGGACGTGAGCACAAAAGCGCCCAGCCCCGCCGCAGCGCCCGTGGCGACCGAACCGAAGGCGCTGCCGAGCACCGAGCGCGCAATCGGCCCGCCGATCAGCACGCCCATCACCAACACAATGGCAGCCTCACCCGCAGCCGGGAAGCCCGACCTCTGATGCCTTGGCCCGGCGCGGGCTGCGACCGGCTGGTGCAGCAGACGGCTCGGGCAGCGGCTCGCGCGCAATCAGGGCGCCCAGTTGCGTGGCCGCAGCCTGCAGACCGCCGGCAAAGTCACCTGCACGAAAGCGCGGCTGCAAGGTGCCGTCGATGATGCGCGCCGCCGATATGTCGGGGATGGCGCCTTCGAGCGCCTTGGCCACTTCGATGCGCATCTTGCGGTCGTCCTTGGCGACCAGCACCAGCACGCCGTCGCCCACATCGCGGCGCCCGATCTTCCACTGGTTGGCCACGCGGTTGGCATAGGCGGCAATGTCCTCGGGCGCGGTGGTGGGCACCATCAGCACCACCACCTGGCTGCCCTGGCTGGTCTGCAGGGCGGCCAGCTGCGCTTCAAGCGCCTCGTGCTGCGCAGCGCTGAGCGTGCCCGTGCCATCCACCACATGGCCGGTGAGGGCCGGCACCGGCTGCACGGGCGCCTGGGCCCAGGCGCAGAGCGAGCCGAGCAGCAAGGTGGCGGCAACGGCGAGGTGGCGCCACCAGGGCTTGGCGTGCGGCATGGGCCCGCCGCTCACGGCTTTTGGGGGGTGGGCGAGAAGTCCACCGTGGGCGGGGTCGAGATCTGGGCCTCGTTGGGCACGGCCATCGGCGGCTTGGGGTCATAGCTGAACACCTTGGCCGTGATGTTGGTCGGAAAGCTGCGCGCCAGGGTGTTGTACTGCTGCACGGTATCGATGTAGCGGTTGCGCGCCACGGCGATGCGGTTCTCGGTGCCCTCCAGCGTCACGCGCAGGTCGCGAAAGCCCTGGTTCGCCTGCAGCGTGGGGTAGCGCTCGGACACCGCGATCAAGCGCGACAGCGCGCTCGACAGCTCGCCCTGCGCCGCCTGGAACTTGCGCATGGCCTCGGGGTCGTTGAGGGTCTCGGGCGTCACCTGGATGGCGGTGGCCTGGGCACGCGCCTGCACCACGCGGGTCAGCGTCTCCTGCTCGAAATTGGCCTCGCCCTTCACGCTGGCCACGATGTTGGGCACCAGCTCCGCGCGGCGCTGGTACTGGTTGAGCACCTCGCTCCATGCGGCCTTGGACTGCTCGTCCAGGCGCTGAAAGTCGTTGTAACCGCAGCCCGTGAGTGCGAGGGCGCCTGCAAAGGCAAGAAGGAGTGTGGGTGAAGCGTTGGATCATGTTCGTAGGCCGTGGGCAAGACAGCGCCCGGCGGCGAATCGAACATAGGCCATTCTCACGCGGCGATGTGTAGGAGCGGGGCTATTCCCAGGTGCTGCAGCTGCTGCGTATTTCGGAGCTCCTGGACAGCCGGTTCGGCACCGTGGTCACAGTGTTCGACACCACGCTCAGACGTCTGCAGATCGCCTGCCCCCTCGCTGAGGAACAGTTGGGACGGTCGGCTAGACTTCGGCTATCGGCCGAGGCTGTGTGAAAACGCGCCATACACCTGCGCAGCTACGACATATCGAGCAGGATTGCCAGACAGGGCATAGAAAGCGGCAAGCGCCCTGGCAAGCACCGCCGGGTAGTGGAGAGAACCCATGCCTGGTTTGCTGGCTTTGGAAAGCTCCGCATTCGCTTTGGGCGGCAACTGGACATCCACCAGGCTCCGCTGTAATTGGCCGCAGCCATAATCTGCTCGCGGTTTTTTGAGAGGGCGTGTTAATCACACTAAACCAGGAAAGACCGAGGAACCCGAAGAAGCGTCTGCGGTTTGCACCAAACGTGGGGGGCGAGTGTTTGGCGCGGCAAGCCCTGAACAAGGAAACCTAAGAGAAGACTCACAGAGCCCCTCTTTGGTTTTCGATGTGCCCCGGCACCCAGTAACTATTGAATGCTGGGCAAACGAATGCTCAAGAATTCAGTTTCGTAATTGCAGCTTTCTTCCCAATAGCCCTCGCATGCCTTTGCGTAGATTGGTTGTGTGGCAAAGTCCACGATGTAGTCAGATATTACATCCGTAGATGCGCTCGGAAAAACAGACTTAAGCAACGCATAAACACCTGCAACATGTGGAGTTGCCATCGACGTTCCCGCTACTGTTGTCACCGCATCTTTCCCTAGTGAATAGGCTAATGCCGAAGTAACACCGACGTTATGATCCTCGCCTCCCGGGGCAAAGAAAATGTATTCGTTCGGAAACTTGGTCGGCTTAGCGCGGTTTGATCTGGTTGCAACGGTCAAGCCAATTCCATCGTTCCTCACAGAGCCAACTTTAATAACACCATATACGCTTGCAGGTTCGTTCATGCCTGACGTGTATCCGTCGTTGCCCATGGCTGCAATGGTTGCTATACCTTTGCCTCGAAGGTTTGCGACATTTGCCATGAAGGTACTTGTACCGTCCTCATACACCGAAGGAACAAGCTGTTTATAACGACCCATGCTGAAATTAAGCGTAAGAGGCTGTATTCCTGGTTGGTTAAAAGCTCCAGTGAGTTGGTCCATGATCGCAATGATGTCCGCAGGGAACGCCCAAAGTCCGTCTCCTTTCGAAAGGACATTGAATGCGGCGATGGTTGCCTCAGGTGAAATGCCATTATACGGCACCGTACCAGACTTTCCAGCTGCGATGCCCGCGATATGAGTACCATGGTTGCATCCGTGATTCACGATGTCGAAGTCTGGATCGTGAGGAACCAATAGGCAATCTGCTTTGGAAATTGGCGCGCCTGAGCCGGGTGTATTAAATGGGCTATCGCCGTTGCCAGTTAGATTCTTGTCAATACAACTTGATACCCAATCTGTAAAATTCCAGTACGTATCACTCTGATAGCACCCCTCGTAGATCACTTTGCTTGCCCCACTTACTCCATTTTGAAGCAGCATCTTATGATCCTTCTCCACCCCGGAATCTATGACCGCCACCATTTGCCCTGCTCCCTTCCTGCCCAATGCCCAATGAAAGGGCACATTCATGCTTACGGTGGAGGTTGAGAGGCTAGGCGCGTACATCGGTTTATTTGCGAGTATTCCCTGAAAGCGCTTATCTTCCGACTTCAGCAGTCGATCGAAATTCGCTTGATCCAAGGTTATATATGCTGCTCCCGAGTTCTCGAATATTTGAGGTCTGCCAATGGTGGTGTAAGAGCTCAGTATTTCGTCAAGCATTTTTTTGTTCGATCTTCCACGTGCTGTCACGGAATTCGGTGAAAGTGCCCCGCCTGCAAAAGGATTGCGCAGTTGAACTATCACCCCTACTTTGCCTGAGCGGGAAATCTCTGCTGTGGCGTCTTTATCAATATAGCGCGGTGTCGAATCAATGTATGCGGCCGGTTTAATTGCCCTAACAGATTCGTGGCTTGCAAGATCCGCCAAACCAAGCTCATCGGCTACTACCGTAATTCGCCCGTTCGTTTCAAGCTTGGACGTATCCACGATAGAAACGGTTTTTGCGAGATTCTTTGCGCCAGGCGCATCCAACGAGATTCCAAGCTTTTCAAACAATGTGGCCGCGCTTGAGATAGCAGACGCTTTTTCGCTGCTCGAAAGCCGCAATTCGGCAGCACCGGTCTTTGGATCAATGTCAAAGCCAGCGCCATCGACATTCAAAAATACATCAACCTGTGCAGATCCTGTTTTTCTGAGCGTACTGTTAATGGTGGTCAAGCTCTTATCGATATCAGGAACCAATGTTTTATGATTCCATTCCGGTCCTGGGCGGACGGAAACCACGTTGGGGTTGCGAAGCAAGGCCTTCAACCCCTCTGCATTAACCCAGGCGTCCATTGCTCCAAGAGGACTTACACGAAGCCCTCCGGGCAGGATGTTTGCCCCCAGTTCAGCTATAACTTTGCTAGCTGCTTCCTGCGTTTGACGTTGGAATGATTCAGGTTGTTCCAGCGCTTTTGCCATAGTTGAGTTAACTAGAACAATATGGACTGGAACCTTTCCCTGAGCGCTCAGCCGCGCCTCAAGGCTTTCACGGTGCGAAACGCGAATATCAGCCGCATGCAATTTTGTCAATGAAAAAATTGCACATAAAGAAATGATAGTCAACGAACTTCTTTGCATAAATCTCACTCCCAAGAAGATAAGAAATTCAATGCTAGATGAAGTTGCTGTTTCCTCTAGACGTAATTTTGTTTCAAGATGAATTTATTGCCGGGGCGATGGCTAAATAAGCGGGGCAAGGCAAATACTGCCACGTAAACGAGCAAAGGAAAGAATACTTGATTTACGGTAACAAAATGCTGATGAGCAAGCCGCTCAACGACGCGACTAGCTCGCAAACGGCTTGATTCTGGTTGCCAGCCGTCCGCTATTAGCGTGGCTACAAAGGCGAAAATGTAGTAGCCATGTTCGCTACTTTGGCACAGTTTGACAAACTGGAGCACTACCGCCGGCGCAAAATCCCTCGGTCTTTCTGGATTCGAAGACGATGAAGCTATCCGCGAGTTGTCGTTTCGTAAATTCGCCGTTGATCACGTTGAAAACGCCCGTACCTTTGCATCCTGATGAACTCTGAGTCCATCCGCCGGGCACTGAAAACCCCCCACTGGTTTGAGGGCCACACCATCCGAATTGGACGCTTTCAAGTCCACCTGACGGCTTAGGAAGCTGGAGATATGCTAGAAGTCGCTCATCGGACAGCTTTGCTTCCACCCTCACCGGGCATGACTCGGACTCCTGACCGATACATGCGATGGACAACTCGGCGGCGGCCCCCAGGAGAGGTGAGCTGAACGCAAACGCCACAAGAAAATGTTTCATACGTACCTCCATCCTCGAAGTATCCGCCAACGCAACCGTTGGCTCCGTGCTGAACAGCAACGAGTTGTTAAAGACGAGCATGTGCGCCCTAGCTAGAGCTCCCATTCTGCACATAGGCCTAAGTTCAAGCTGGGGCCCCTGCTTGCCGTCGCTGCAAGCTCCAGGGAACTTGGTACCTAAAGTGGCGCGGATGCCCCCCACCCAATTGGGTGAGAAGTTTCCACGACAGTCCTGGTCAAGCGCCTGCTCCAAATGCCCTCTCAAGACGCAGTGCACGACCAGCAGCAATCGGCGCATTCGCCGCTGGGAGCACGAAGAGGTACTGGAGCGCGTGCAGCAACGACTGGACAGCAACCCCGAGGCGATGACATTGCGCAGATCAACAGTGGAGCATGTCTTCGGCACGCTCAAGCACTGGATGGGCTCGACGCACTTCCTGATGAAGACCCTCAAGCACGTGGGCACCGAGATGAGCCTGCATGTGCTGGCCTACAACCTCAAGCGGGTGATGGGCGTGATGGGTATCGCGCAGATGATGCAGGCGATGCGGATGGCGAAGGCGTGAGGCCTTTGTTGGCTTTTTACAGGCCGAGAAAGGCTTCAGGAAGGCGTCAAAAGGCTCCAGGTGCTCCTGAAACGGCTCTACGGCAGCGCTGGTGGAAAATGCGGCTCAGTGCGGCGGGACGGGGCTGGGCCGTATGCTCGTTGAGTGTTTCCACACAACCTCGGCCAGAAGCCGACATTGAAGCTGAATCACGGGCGAGGAGATGTTCGATTTTCCAAGTTACTACGTTTGCACAGGCTGCAAGACGCGATTTCATTTCGAGTTTCCGCTCCCCGTCTACTACTTCGGCGCAGCACCGCTTGGTACCCAATTGCTTGACACTGAGGGTGCTTCCAGTTCCGGTTCGGCCAGGGTGGTGCAAGACCTGCAACAAACTTTGTGTGGTGGAAGACATCCAGCCTTTGCGTGCTTTCGAAGCTTCGTACGGTGCAGTTCGCGCTGGGAAAGCTGTGGAGTATCCAGAGGACACTTTGAATTTCGACTCGTCTCAAGCAGCGGACAGAATTGCGGCTTTTTCTGGAGATGGCGCATGAGCCGTTTTTCTCAACCGCGGGTGCGTTGTGTTGCGGTGGAGATAGCTACCAGTTCCTGGATGTAGAGCTACCACTGCTTAGTGCATGCGGAATGGCGACTTCGGCGTAGTCGAAGCAGCATTCTTTTATCTTGGCGCCTATTGCGGCCCGGGTCCCGGTGTCTACAGCCCCGCCAACATCCCCGTCCTTGATGGCGAAGGTGAACTTATCGGAAGGCTGACCACCCGCGCTCGTGGGTCCAGCCTTTGGAATGTTGTATGTCATGGTCCAATGAAATAGGACACCTCGATAGGGGCCCATAGACCCCAGAGGAAATGATGAACATGAAAGACAACAAAAGAGAGCGCCGAGTGTTTGACGCAGCATTCAAGCTGCAAGTGGTCAAGATGATCCGAGAGCAGGACTTGAGCGTAGGCCAGGTGTGCAAGGATCTGGACCTGGTGGACAGTGCGGTGCGCCGCTGGCTTGCGCAGTACGACGAAGAGGCGGCAGGGCGCCCAGGCATTGGCAAGCCACTGACGGCCGAGCAGCAACGCATTCGGCAATTGGAATCTCAAGTCAGGCAGCTGCAGTCGGACAATGAATTGCTAAAAAAAGCGTCGGCCTTCTTCGCCCGGGAAATGAAATGATTCAGAACCTGATGAGTGCACAAGCACAGGCGCAGAAGGCCACGGTAAGCCAATGGTGCAAGGTTATGGGCATTAGCCGCTCGGGCTGGTACGCGGCGCGCACGCGCCACCACGAAGTCGTCAGTGAGCACGCTCAGCCTTTTAGGCCAAAGCAGCATTCCATGCCAGTGGGTGCAGCTACGGCAGTCGCCGCCTGAGTGCACAGCTGAAGTTGCAAGGCTGGGCTGTTGGGCGCCACAAAGCACGAACATTGATGGCTGCCAACGGGCTGCGAGCACGCTGGCGGCGCAAGTTCACGCACACCACCGACAGCCGCCATGGCTTGCCCGTTGCAGACAACGTACTGGAGCGCCAGTTCAAACCCGACAGGCCCAACCAGGCGTGGGCCAGCGACATCACCTACGTTCGCACACGCAGTGGCTGGCTCTACCTGGCCGTGGTGCTGGATCTGTTCTCTCGCAAGGTGGTGGGCTGGGCCATGGCCCCGAGCATGCCAGCGCAACTGGTGTGTGAGGCGCTGCGCATGGCCATTGCAAGCCGCCGTCCCCAGCCGGGCTTGCTGGTGCATTCCGACCGAGGCAGCCAGTACGCCAGCCAACTGCACATGGGGCTGCTGCAGCGCCACGGGCTGGTGAGCAGCATGAGCCGCAAGGGCAACTGCTGGGACAACGCAGTGATGGAGCGATTCTTCCTGAATCTGAAGATGGAGCGTCTGTGGCAGCGTGACTATGCAAACCATGCCGAGGCCAAGGCGGACATCGCGGATTACATCGTGGGCTTCTACAACCCCACCAGGCTGCACTCCACGCTGGGATACCAGTCACCCAACAACTACGAGCTGCAGCAGGAGGCGGCAGCTCACTGAACTTGAACATCCCCTATCGGAATGTCCGAAAAAACTTGACCAGGACAGTACCTGCAGAGTACGAGGCGAGACAGTCAGACTGAAAGTCCGCTTCCGAGAACAACGAACTTCCCCTTCGGGCCCAAAGCGGTCTTAGCGTCAAGCCGGGAGCAGACGTCCAGCGCAGGCAACTATGGGCGCTACTCAACCGTGCTTGCGCCCCCAAAAAGCACATGCCATTTAGCGGTGAGATACGCGTTCGCTTCAGATAGCTGCGAAATTCGACGCATCACCGCCTAGTCGAGCGTGTCCTCACTTCGTGCCCGCAGGATTGGCGGCCCGGGACCGTTCAAGGTGGTTTTTTAGGTAAGACTCGACGCTATAGCTTCCTATCCCGTACGTCGTCGGATGGAATTTCGCGACCACAATCACGCCGTCCAGCATGCTCAAATGCTTGCTCCAGCTCTCATTGCTCGCTGATGCCTGCTGGCTTAAGCACTCTGCACTCCCCTGGCGCTGCGCTGGGCACCTCAGGTCAACCACGGTATTTTCAGTGACCGCTGGATTGAGGTGGGACGAGGCCCACGCAAGCCTGAAAT
Source organism: Acidovorax sp. (assembly GCF_034519795.1). Taxonomy (GTDB): domain Bacteria; phylum Pseudomonadota; class Gammaproteobacteria; order Burkholderiales; family Burkholderiaceae_C; genus Acidovorax. The sequence goes on along the minus strand of NZ_JAXHOB010000008.1, from coordinate 341,214 downwards.
TCAGGTTGTCGAAAGGGAACCTCTAAAAACCTCCCCGCCTGATGCCACCGCAGCCAACGCGACAATCACCGCATGAGCAAACCCAAAGCGCAAGCGCGCAGCGCCATCAAGCTGGACCTCTTCGCCGATGCCGCGCGCAAGCACAAGATCGAGACCTTGGGCGATCCCCTGCAGGTCATTGCCCGGCACATTGACTTTGACGAGCTGGCGCGGGTCATTGATCAACTGCTGCCCCGAGGGGATGCCGCCAAGGGTGGACGTCCGCCGTATCCCACTGCGGTCATGGTGCGCATTCTGATCCTGAAGTATCTCTACAAGCTCAGCGACGAGCAGATGGAATACCAACTGCTTGACCGCATGAGCTACCAGCGCTTTTGCTTGCTGGCCGATAGCGCCAACGTCCCAGATCGCAACACCATCTGGCATTACCAGCAGCGCCTGGGCGTTGATGGCGTGGCGGCCCTGTTCCAGGCAGTGGACGGCCAACTGCTGCAGCGCGGCTACCTGGCGCGGTGCGGGCAGATCATCGATGCCACCCTGGTGCCTGCACCCATCCAGCACTTCACAAAACAAGACAAAGAGCAGTTGGATCAGGGCAAGATCCCCAGCGACTGGAACGAGGCCAAGCGCAGGCAAAAAGACCTGGACGCCACCCATACCAAGAAGCACGGCAAGGGCTACCACGGCTACAAGCTGAGCATCAGCGTGGATGTGCGCCACAAGTTCATTCGCAAGATCACCACCGGCACAGCCAGCGAGCACGACAGCACGCACTTTGATGAAGTGCTCGATGAGCACAACACCAGCTGCGATGTCTATGCCGACCGTGGCTACCCCAGCGAACAGCGCAGCGAGATGTTCAAGGTCTTGGGCTATCGCGGAGCACATCCAGCGCAAGAGCCAAGCCGGTCAAACCCCTGAGCGAATGCCAGAAAGGGCGCAACAAAAGCGCATTGCCAAAACCCGAGCCCGGGTGGAGCACCCCTTTGCCCAGATGCGCCACATGGGCGGCAAGCTCATCCGCACCATTGGCCAGGCGCGCGCCACGGTGGCCATGACCCTGATGGCGGTTTTCTACAACCTCAAGCGTCTGGCCAAGTTCGTGGACGACGGGGTGGATGCGTTCTACAAGGAAAAGTGCATGCCATCAAAGACCGAGGTGCGCCTGCAAGGGGCCAATGGGTGAGAAATGGGGCAGGAAATGCCAAAAAAAGGCGGCAATTGCTCAAAAAATGAGCTAATCCGAAGCGCTCAAGCCGCATGCGCCTGTGACTGGCTGAAAACAGCGGTTTTTAGAGGCTCCCTTGAGTATTAGGTAGGTATTTTGTCGTACTCCCCTTAATGAAATCTGGCATGAAGTAAATTTGAATTTGTTTTTGCCGTATATACCTCTGCAATGCGATCAGCCGGCAAAAATTGGATTGCATTGAGAATGGTTGCCTTTGAAGGGATGCTGCGTTCTGTCATTTTTATTTGGTTACTTGTGGGAATATAATCGTCTTTTCGGATTTGCGATTTTCTATAGATCTTAAAATATTCCTTGAAGCTTCTTTGTTGGCTTTTTGTTCCTGTCCCTTTTCTAGCATTTCAGCAATGGAGTGCTCAAGTCCCGATTGGTGCATGCAGATAGCATGGTGGAAAAGCACCATGCAAAAAACTGCTTCAGGATCTTCAGAAAATCCCATGGCAGCAGAATTACCGTTGTTACTCCAGCGACTTGCAGCACGTATCATCGCTCTTGCGCCAGAGGTGACCGGCGCGAGGCGGCTGACTAAGATTCCCTCTTTTGTTTCTGATAGCTTTGTAACTTCTTGCGGCTTACATTTTCTATGCCAGTTGGATGAGCTTCCTGGTTCCGCTCTATCGTCTGGAGCACAGTGCAACTGAGCATTGATATTTAGTGCCGTATCCATCATTACCGCCGCGAACTCAGGGTCCCCAAGCTCAGCAGCTTCCTTAGCTGCTTCAAGATAATACTTTCGGGTTGCCGCCTTTTCTCAACGGGAATGTATCTAGGCCAGGAATACGGTAGCGACTGAGGGTCAATCACTCCTAAGATAGCCGATCCTTTTACCCAACGCTGCTTTAGCTTCCTTTATGATCCTTATCAGATCGCCAAATCCAGCCACTTTTGACGCTGGTCGGGTGTTAGCAAGCTCTCCTTTCCGATAACAAATAGTATTCTTGCTAAATAGTAATAGTAGTCGGCCTCGCCCTCTAGAGGCGATCCAAAATACGCCCGCCTGTGGATTTCTTTTTAGCATATTCTCATACTCAATAACTCCCATGGGTGGCAAATCTTTTAGCCGCATCCATTCTTTGTCGCAAATGGTTGGAGCTCCGCCTAGCATGGCATCATCATGGGATAATAAGTGTCCACTGATGAAGAATATAAGGCACAGTATCTTTTTTTCATGGTGACATTTCTTTACAAATTGAATGACTGGCAAATAGATGTTGGATGCTGTCAATAGTCATCACAACTCTCAATTTTCACTCCCAAGATCGGTTTTCCATCTTTGACTCACCGGATTTACGTTATGCTGCAATCGATTCGTGAAGAAAAAGCTCCGCTTCCCCAGCACGCTGCCGTTCTGCTTCGAGCGGGCAGCGTTGTAAAGTATCCGAGCTCCCGGGGGCTTGCAGACTCTTCCATCCTTTCATTCATTGGGGGACCTCTCAAAACCCTTGAATATTCACATTTCGGTGTTGTAAGTCATTGATTTGTATGAGGCGCAAAATGCGGCGGGCAGGGTTTTGAGAGGTGCCCATTGGTTTAGCTGAATGCGATGCTAGCTGTCTTCAGTAGAAGCCTGGCGGCTACGCGCATCACCTAAACGGGTGAATTTGCATCCAAATGCTTCAGCCGCTGAAGTCCAACTCTACCCCTTTGCGTGGGCACGAGCACGATGCTCTGGTCTTCCGGCTTCATCTTAAGATTCACAGGTTCGCCTAAGTTGGTCTCGGGCAATTGTTCCTTTTGAGGAATTTTTAAGCGTTAGTCCATGCGTTAGGGAAGGTCTGCACAAAGCAGTGCGCGACAAGATAGCAAGTTGATTTGAGCCAAGACAGGCTACCAGGGCTCAGATCCACAGGTCCTGGCCGTCGTTCGGCCCGTAGCGGGCTTTGATTTGCGGGCAATCGCGCCGCATTTGCCCTTTTCAGGCGCACTCATGCCTGCCCACCCATCAGTTTGCTGCGCACCATCCACAGGTTGGACAGCGCAAACAGCGTGAACAGTTGGGCCGTGTTCTTCTTGAGCCCACGGTAGCGCACCTTGACATGGCCGACTGGCGCTTGATCACCCTGAAGGGGTGCTCCACCTTGGCCCTGATGCTGGCCTTCACCCGCTCCAGTTCGTCGATCAGAACGTCCAGCGGATCGTCTTCTTGAGCGCTGCGCGCTTGCCCGGGCGCATGGCCACGTGCCAGCGCACATCGGCCTTGGCATCGGGCCTCTTGGCTGCCCCTTGGTAGCCCGCATCACCGAAGGCATCGATCTCCTGGCCATGCAGCAGGCTGGCGGCTTCCACCACATCGTTGACGTTGCCTGCCGTGCCACGCACGGTATGCACCAGCCCTGAGTCGGCATCCACGCCAATGTGGGCCTTCATGCCGAAGTACCACTGGTTGCCCTTCTTGGTCTGGTGCATCTCCGGGTCGCGCGCATGGTCTGGGTTCTTGGTGGAGCTGGGCGCAGCAATCAGCGTGGCATCGACCACCGTACCCGCGCGCAACAACAGGCCCTTGGCCTCCAGCAGTTCGTTGATGGTTGCCAGGATCTGGGGCGCCAGCTTGTGCTTCTCCAGCAGGTGGCGGAACCGCAGGATGGTGCTCTCATCGGGCAGGCGGTCATCCCAGCCACCCAGGCCTGCAAACTCCCGAAACAGCGGCACGTCGTGCAGGGCCTCTTCCATCGCCGGATCGCTCAGGGTGAACCACTGCTGCATGAAGTGGATGCGCAGCATGGTCTCCGATGGCAAACGGCGGCCTTCCCCCGCCGGCCTTCAGGGCATGTAGGGGGCAATCAACGCGACAAGATCACCCCAAGGAACCACGCGTTCCATCTCGCCCAGGAACTCGCGCTTGCGCGTGCGTTTGCTGGACGACCCCAATCCCAGGCTTTGCTGCTTCATGCCGGTATCGTCTCAGCAGGTGGGGTTGGTGGCAAGCACAGGTTGCCTTGATTTATGCAGACCTTCCCTAGCCGGTGACTCCAGCGCCCTGAATCACCCAAGAGGGCGACCGGACAAAGCTGCACAGATGCTTACGTCCGCGATCTGGAAATGACCACGAGCGCCGAACTGAGTCCAGCTCCGGCCGTTCCAGCTGTCCAGCTCCGTTCGTCCCCACTGTCCAGCAGCGACCGAAATACGCAGCTGCCAAGGTCTGCACAGGCGCCACCTGCCCATGCAAGGCGGGCGGCGCCCTGGGGTGTCTGCCTCAGGCCGGGATGCCAGCGCCCGCAGCGCGCTCGATCTGCGCTTGCAGCGGCGCCAGGAAGCCCTCCATCGTCTGCTCCCGCAGATCGACGGCCTTGGCACCGCCGCCGGCCACCACGGTCACGTCCTCGATGCCGATGACGCCCAGGATGAGCCGCAGATACTGCGTGGCGATGTCGCGATCGCGGATGGGCGACCCCTCGGTGTACACGCCGCCCGAGGCCATCAGCAGGGTCGCCTTCTTGCCTTTGACCAGGCCCTTGCCGTCCAGGCCGAGTGTCGCGCCCTTGCGCACGATATGGTCCACCCAGGCCTTGAGCGACGCGGGGACGTTGTAGTTGTAGACCGGGGTCGAGATGACCAGGTGCCCGGCCGCGAGCACCTCGGCGACCATCTCGTCCGACAGCCGCAGTTCGTCCCGCATCGCCTGCGATTGGTTCGCGGGCGGCGTGAAGTAGGCATGCAGCCAGGGCGCCGTGACGAACGGGGGCGCGCCATCGGCATCGGCCAGGTCGCGGTGCACGACATGGCCACCCGGATGGGCGGTGCGCCAGGCCGCAAGAAAGCGCTGGGTCATCTGGCGCGAGACGGACTGGGCGCCGCGCGGGCTGGTCTCAACAACGAGGAGTCGGGTCATGGAGGTTTCTTTCCTTCTTTCTTTCGGGGTGGCTGGTGGGCCCGGCAAGCACGCCGGGCGGGGCCGCCAATGGCGTCGTGAAGGGACTTTAGGCGCCACCTTGCTTCTGCGGAAGCGATGAAAATGTGATAATTTTCATCTGCTTTGGAGATGGATATTGGATATGAACGGATGATTGGTAGCCTCACCCTCGACCAGTTGCGCGTGCTGGTGGCCATTGCCGACACCGGCAGTTTTTCGGCCGCCGGGCGCAGGCTCAGGCGTGTGCAGTCGGCGGTGAGCCAGACGGTGGCCAACCTGGAGCAGCTGCAGGGCGTCGCGCTGTTCGACCGCCAGGGCCACCGGCCCCAGTTGACCGAGGTGGGCCGTGTGCTGGTGGACCAGGCGCGGCTCGTGCTGGCCAGTGCCTCGCGCTTCGAGGCGGTGGCGGCCAGCACCCGGGCGGGGGTGGAGCCGCAGTTGGCCATCGCCATCGACCCGCTGGTGCCCACCGCCCCGCTGATCGACAGCCTGCGCGCGCTGAGCCAGGCCTTCCCCGACCTGCCGGTGCACTTTTCGACCGAAGGGCTGGGCGGGTCGCTGCGGCGGCTGCGCAGCGACTCGGCGGCCATGGCGCTGTGCCTGCTGCTGCCGGGCGTACCCGAGGACATTGCCGCCTACCCGTTGCTGCGCACCCCCCTGCGCGCGGTGGCCGCACCGGGCCATCCGCTGGCCGCGCTGGGCCGCCCGGCCACGCAGGGCGACCTGGCGCCGCACGTCCAATTGGTGCTGTCGGACCCGGCCGATCCGGACGGCCCCAACTACGGCGTGGCGGGCACCCGGCTATGGCGTTTCGCCGATCTGGGCCGCCGCATGGACTTCCTCCTGGCGGGGTTCGGCTGGTGCCGCATGCCCGAGCACTTGGTGGCAACGGCCATCGCCTCGGGGGCACTCGTCGCCATCGAGATCCACGACGACCCGACGCCACCCGAAGGGCTGACCATCTACGCCGCCCACCGGCGTGACCGCGCGCTCGGCGTGGCCGGGCGCTGGCTGCTCGACGACCTGCGCCGCAGACTGGTCCACTGAAATCAACGCCACCACCACCGCCGGCGCGCCTTGGCCCGAAGCTCTACGCAACCTCCCGCACAGTGAAACGCTGCCCCCGCGGCATTGCCATGAAAACACGCGACGCCACCTGCTTTGCAATGAACCGCATCGGCTGGAACTGCTGCGCCAGTTCACTTTGAATCCTGGCGGGTCATCGTCATGGCAGGCAGTCTCAAGAAGACAGAATCCCCGCCAAATCGGGCCCTGCCGACTTGGACAATCGAATCCTCACACGCTGAAGGCCTCGTGGCGCGATGCCGAAGCTCGCCGCAAAGCTGCGACTCAGATGAGCGCTGTCAGAAAAACCCGATGCATACGCCGCCGCAGTCAGAGTGGCTCCCTCGGCGAGACACCGAAGGGCTTTTTGGAGTCTGAGCCACCGTACATAGGGTCGAAAAGGCAAACCATGCACCTGCGTGAACCAGTGAAGAAAGCGCCCCTCGGACAATCCAAGTACCTGCGCAGCGTCGCACGCGCGCAGTGGTTGGTCGAGCTTTGCGCTGAGCCATTCGGCCAGCGTTTGTTCGCGTGCTCCTGCTGAAAGTGGATCGTTGGAATCGGCTGCTTTGACGTGAATCCATTGCTGCAGGCGAGTTTCCAGTTGCTGCACTTGCACTGGATCCAACTCGCAAACGTTTCCGCCTGAAATCGCACGCCAGCCACGCGCAATCGGCATCGCTGGATCGAGGAACAACAGCCGAACCGGTTCGGCGGATTGCATGCAGTGAGACGCACCTGCGTCCACCACATGGCCCATGCCTCGTACCTTGTAGTCTCCGGCACTCAATTCAAAAGCAGTGGACGGTGACCAGGCGATCTGAATCAGATGATGGCTGTGCGGCCTGTTTTGCTGAACAGGCCCTATATAGGTACCCCAGCCACGGCCGAGGCACAGCAAGGGCACGCCGGCCTGCTCTGGGCCCTTGACGTTGTCGCCAGCATCAGCGAATTCTCCTGGGGGGTGAACGGGCATGCCCTGGGGATCGTGGGCGGCGGTAGCCGGTTTGTTCAAGACGCGGGCGGGTTGCACTGATTCAATCCTTCCTCATGACTGACATTCATCATGCCCCAGCAGTGCCCAGGTTCAGGTCAGCACGGCTGGCCTATCGGCATGAAATTGCGATGATGAAATCCGCCTTGCTGGCCTGCGATGAGAAGGCTGCTTTGCGGCATGTGGTTCGCGCCCACATCCTGGGCCAACGTTACCTCATCCCCCATTTGACCAGCCATGCCTGGATGATGCGCATGGCATGGAAGCGGGGGGACACAGTCGATGCAATGGGACAACTTCGACGGCTTCTGTTCACCTTCCCCGCATGGCTCATAGGCTGGGTTCCGGTCGGCAATCCGGGACTGACCAGTGTGAGCCCGCTTCGTCCGGTACCCATGTCGCAAGACTTGGCGGTCTACTTTGTGAACGACAGCATCTGGCGACACGTACTTCTAAGGCTGGGGCTACTGGCCCTCGCCGCGCTTCTGAATTTCTCCTCCACTCTTTAGCAGGCCGCGCGCCGTGCCGTCCACATCGGCTTTGACTGCCCCTATGTCTAAAAGCCAAAACTTGGTGCGAATTTTGCATAGAGTGTTTGAACACTTCACTGTAACATTTCGGATTACTGCCTAGCATGCACGAGCTATTACCAACACCCATATCTCTCGCGGTGTGCTATGAAGATTTATAAACTCGTTATTTTTAACTCCAGCCGCAGCAAAGCCGCCTTTTGGGATACCCCGACCAGCTTTGAAAGAATTGCTGACGTTATCGAGCGCCTTCAGAAGCATGAGAGCGGCGCAAGCCCTGTAATCAACCGATTTTTTGAACGACTTGAACAAGTCGAAGCCACTGGCGTACGTTTCATTTGCGGAAATGCCGATCTCAGCATGGAGGCTGTGAAGTTTTATGCCGAGAGCGTGGACGATTTCAGTTTGTACAAGATTTTGGTGCCGCTGGTGCGGCAGCTTGGATTGACGCTGGTTAACCCCGGTGAGAACTGGATGGTTCAGCATGATCGCATTGTGGGTTGTCGCATATTCCCAGCCTCTATGCGAAGCACCTTTGAAGCTTACGATCCTGAGCTTTGGGCGTCATTTACCGACAAGGCTGTGATTAAGAAATTTGTCTCAAGTGGCTTAGAAAACCTGTTGGCACCCTTGAGTTTCGCACTGAAAAAATCTGAGGAACACGAGGTTGCATTTGAACGTAGTAGCTCGCAAGCACATTTCCAGTGCGCATTCAATTTCGCAGGACGCTCACATTCTCAGTGGTTTTCGCTTGTGTTCCGTGTCAGATTAAAACCCATCATGGACTACCATTCGTTGGCATTCCAGAGAAACTACCCCGAAATTTCAAAGACTGAGGCATCGCTGTCTCTCGGTCTTAAATCACTTAGATGGCATGTTGAACCTGCTTGGCATGCAGAATCTTCAGATGCATTGGAGTCGTGTCGCAATATCGAAGAGGCACGCTGGATGCTCGATGACTTTGAGCGATTGATTATTCCCATCATCAATCAATGTGCACATTTGCGTGGTTTGTACGACTTGTATTGTGATCCAGACATTGCCAGCCGATGCTACGAAAGTCTGCATGTTCAATCCACCTCAACCTACCGCGCAATGCAAATCGCTTGGCAACTGGGACCAGAGGAGTTGGAACGTGCGGCTGAACTGGTGCGTGAGAGGTCTCGAAAAGAAGAACCCCTTCCAAGGGTCAAATTGCAAGACATTGACAAAGAGATTCTTCGCCTCAAGCAATATCTCATCCCGACAAGCGACCAAGATTTTTTGATCTGCCAAGAACAATCTTAGTAGCAATCTCGACCCATGAACTGAAAATATGGAAAAGTTAGCAAATCCTTCTGTCATATGCCCAAAATGCAAATATCGCAGAAAAGCAGTTGAAGACGCACCAGATTATGAATGCCCTGAATGCGGCGTGATCTATTCAAAATACGTAGCGAAAACGCCCACCAAACCAACTTCAAACTACGTCAAGAAAAATGATGATTCTTTCCACATATTTCTCTATAAGATAATTTTCTGCCTTTCCATCGGAATAGTCGCGGAGCCAGCATTTCCAGTTCGATCTCTACTGGGATTGGGCAGGCTCCTTGGGTTTGAAATGGATTTGTTTGGGAATTTTGTGTTTAGAGTTATCTTGCTTGCGATAATTTTTGGCTTTTTTGTGTTTAAAACAGGCCTGCACCAGAAGCTTCCAACAGGCAAGCTGCCTTCGCTGATGCTTGTGGCATCAACCGTATGTGCTCTGTATATCAACTACGACAATAGCGGCATGGCATCCCCGTATTTTTATCTAGCCGTGACAAAGACGCTGATAGCAGCTTGGAACGTAATTTCAATAGGGTATGTTTTCAAGCTTTTGGCTGAACGTCGAACAGGTGGAAAAGCATGAGAAGTTTTTGCTTGGGTCTTTATGTTTTGTTGATTTATTTCGTGCAGGCAGCATCAAAAGAACACATGCCTTTTGGCTCTGATTTGACATGGATAAATGTCATCATAGCGATATTCATGGTGATTGCTTTTGTTATCCCGTCGAATTTAAGTGAAAAAATCCGACCAGAAACAAAAGGCACTTTCATAATTACCATCGGAGTCGTGTTTAATACTTTGGCGTTTGCATTGAGTTCCACCCCCTCTCTGTCCATGATGGCTTCTGGGGGAACCACAGAAAAAATAATCACTAGTTTGATTGTTTTGCTAATGTATGTGGCGCCATTTTTGATTTTTCTGAAAACTATCGGAAATCTTTTGATTGTTATCGGCTTGATCAAGTTTTTTGCCACTATTGGGCCAGAGAAATCAAGTCGTCATTCTAGTCTTGCGCGGGACTAGCGATATAGATCCATGATCTACAAAAATTGATGCACTTTCATTTGATTTCTTTTATTGACCTAGGGAAGGTCTGCATAAATCGATTTTTCGCTCATACGCGCGCTGTAAGTCGTTGATTTGACTGAGGGGCGCCATGCTGAAATTGATTTATGCAGAGGATCCCTAGAAGACATTAATACTGAAGAAATATAGATTGATAGCTGAGGTAACTATGGATCGCAGAACCCTTATGACTACACTGATCGCCGCAGGCGCGGCTTCTGCCGCCCCCTGGGCAAGCGCTCAGCCCAAGGACAAAGAAAATCGCCCTCGCCTGCAGCGTTTGCGGCCAGGAGCCAAGCAGCGACTGATCCGCGAAAAAGACGATCCGCCACTATTGTGGGCATGGAGCATGAACGCCGTGCTGAACGAAAGAAATGGCGTTAGCAACGATATTTATGCAGGCCGAGAAAAATCACCTCGACTCTATGAGGAATCTAGGGACGTGCTGCGGGAATGGTGGGGTGTCCATAACCGCGAAGACGCCCTGAAAACCATTGATAACCTGAACAACATGATGATGGGGCAGGCCAATTTTGAGAAAAACTGGGTTCCGCTGCTTGATAAATCCGAGGCCGAAGTGCGCAGCTTGCTGGACGATGAACTCTGGGTGTTTGGCCGCATGGTGCTGGATAACCGTGAGTTCTTGCGAGTGCATGGTGTCAAGGGCTGGGATTTGACCCGTGCCCAAGGCGTAATCTCCTTTGCCTGGTTGGCAGACTGGATCACGTTGCCGGAGGCTCGCGAGCTGGCTCTCACTGCTGCCCAGCGTGCACAGCAAGAATTCAATGGCTGGAGCAGCCTGGGCTTGAGTTACCTGCTGGGATTTGCCGCGTGGAAACCAGAGGTGCAAGCCATCCGGGAACGGCAGAGCAGTGTGCAAAACCTTGTCCACAGTCCCGACAGCGTGTGGTCGCGTCGCCCATGGCGAACACCCCTGGCCGGCCTTGCCGGTCGAGCGGATTTTGAGGTTGCACGAACCGATCATTCGGCTCTGTCATCCGGACGTGGAATTTCTTGATTTAAAGGGTAACGCATGTTGCGTGTATTGGCTGGTGGGCTATTTTTATTAATCTCGACAGTCGCTGCTGTCAAATATTCTGGTGGGGAAAAGAAATTATTTGAACCCGCTGCAGGAACGATATGGACGGAAGCCACGACCGGGATGCAATTTGTGTGGGTGCCAAGTGGTTGCTTCAACATGGGATCTGACAAGGGCCGGGATAATGAAAAACCAGTACATAATGTTTGCTTGAAAGGCTTTTATCTCGGCAAATATGAAGTAACGCAAGCCGAGTATGAAAAGATTGTTGGAAAAAATCCATGCGCGGTGGCGTGCAATAATTATTTGGGACCTGATCGTGCGGTAGTCAACCTTTATCGCGAAGATGCCGAAATTTTGGCTGAAAAATTTGGAGCGTTGACTGCGAATCGATTCAGGCTGCCGAGTGAATCTGAGTGGGAGTATGCTTGTCTGGCAGGTGGCCAGCACAAGGAGTATTGCGGTGACGATCGATTTCTCAATAATTTGGGCTGGATAGGGGGTTACACATACGGACCAAAGCCTGTTGGCGGCAAAAAACCCAACGCTTGGGGGCTGTTCGACATGATGGGCAATGCCAATGAGTACGTGCAGGATTGTTGGCATGGGAACTACGTCGGCGCACCCAACGATGGGAGTGCCTGGATTGACGGCGGCTACTGTCATGCTCGGCTATTCAGGGGGGGCGCGACCCGGTCGCACGATAGCACTTATGCCAAATTTCGCATGCAGATCGAGAAAGATATGGATCCCGCCATGTTTATGGACATGGGTGTTCGGCTGGTCAAGATGCCTTGAATCAATATAGCCGCCAGTCGATAATACAAGAGTTCAAATGATTAACAATCCACTCCAGGCTCGACATATCAATCGGCTTTATTTTCGAGCATCGCTCATACTCCTTGTGCTTGGTCTTGCAGCTTGCAAACCATCTGGACCAAAACAGCTGAAGCTGCCGGAAGTGACAAACAGCATTGGAGTCACTATGGTCTCTTTGCCCGGAGGCACGTTCATTATGGGTGATGATGCGGAGTCGGCCAAGAAAAAAGGACGGCCTGCAATACCGGCACATGCAGTTGATATACCCTCCTTTCAGATGGCCAAGACGGAAGTCACTGTCTTTCAATACAAGAAATTTCTTACCTCAATTGGACGGGAAGGCGAAAAGAAGCTAAATGACACTGGCTTTCTAAAACATAACAGTGTTAGTGATGATGCTCCGGTACGGTATATTGATGGCCAGGAGATAGACGATTTTATCGAATGGCTAAATCGTGTTGATGGGCCGGGGTATCGCTTGCCTACAGAGTCCGAGTGGGAGTACGCCTGCCGAGCGGGCAATAGCACGGATATGTATTGCGGTGGAAATGATATTGATTCGATGGGCTGGCACAGGGAGAACAGCGGACAGAAGATCCAACCCGTTGCGAAGAAAAGGCCCAACGCTTTCGGGCTCTACGACATGTCGGGCAATGCAGAAGAATGGACGGCGGACTGCTGGCACCAAACGTATGAGGGTGCGCCAACTGATGGCAGCGCACGGGAGAAGGGTCCAAAAGATAGTGCACAGGGGAGAGGGCTCAACAGGTGCAAATTCATCGTTGTACGCGGTGGTTCGGTCGAGCAGTGGCGTAACCGCGCAACAGCAACATACCGCGACTCTAGATTCCCTAGGGCGTTGCATTCTGAAACAGGATTTCGCCTCGCGCGAACGAACTGACCGGTTGAGCATTGGGTGCATGTACAGGGGGTGCCTGGGATCAAGACTGGCCCTTTGCGCGCGCTGGGCGAGCAAGACCTGCTGCAAGGTGATGGCGAAGCTCCTCCGGTGGTCCTGCGTCACCTGGCTGCGTATCGCCACAGGCTACTCCAGGTACCCGTCCGCGACGCGCAGGCTGAAAAATCATCCCATGCAAGGGAAGATCAAGGATGCTGTAGGTCGTCGCCTCGGAGTGCTTGCAGGCTCCATGTCATTGTGTCAATGTCGGGGTTCGAGCGGCCATTGGAATTCTTGAAAATTTATGACTGATCCCAAAAAAATAGCCAGCCTGAAAAAACTCTATCAAGCAATGGATTCCGCTGAAATTGAATATCGACTGGCACATGGTGAGCTGAGTCCAATAGCCCGCGATGTTGCAAAATCGGAGTTGGAGCGACGGAGTGCTGCTTATGCCAGCGGTGTTGATTGCGAGGCGGCTAAGATTCCGAATACTTCAGACTCAGGTGTATTATTCCAACTTTCGCTTGCTGCTTTGATTATTTTTCTGGGCTATGCATTTTTGCGGATTGTAATGGGGTGGTCAAACGGCGTTTTCGTTGCTATCTTCGTGGTATTTGTCTTGCCCTGTATCGCTGCAATGTTTGGAAAGTCCTTTCCGAGAATAGGTGGTTTAATTGGTGCAGCCATTATTTGTTATGGAGCATACTTCTATTTTTCCACCGACGTTAAAGGAGATCACCTAGAACGCGGGCTGACTCGTGTTTTTTTGGTGGTGTACACCATGGGATACGTCATATTGGGTTCTTTTTTCTTGATGGGCGCATTTTTCAAAGGTACTGATGATGAGCTTGACGATAAATTAAATGAATACGTTGACGACATGACTGAAGCTGTCCGTAGATTGCATTAGGACTATGCAATCCAAGAGAGTGATTTAATTAGACTAAATATTTAGCATATGGCTAGCATTAAACGGTTTTTCTTTTTTTTATCGCTTGCACTTGGTTTGATTACTTTTGTTGGAGCCAATGCTGTTTTTTTAAGTACGCCTAGCAACTTAAACGAACTCAAAGTCGTTACTGGGCCCATTAAGAATACAGCTCACATCGCCCGCAGAGCCAGAGTTGGCAACCCATTTCGTGGTATGTACACTCCATCTAGCGAACCGTTCATAAATCTGACGGTTGTAGGCTCAGACATACTCTTCAAATTAAACTATGCGGAGGACCGGCTCAATGAAATAGAGAACGCACCCAAAGGCTCAATTGCCGAAGTGACCTATCACGTTAATGGAAGCAATGTCTTTGGGCTTGAAATCAACGGCGTTGTAATTGAAAAACCAGAAGATCACTTGAAACAAAACCAGAGATATTATAAACAACTCTATTTGACAGCAGGCTTTTTTATAGCCATAGCAGTCTTGCTAGCAACACTTACAAAGTCAAAACCAAAAAATCGATCTGAGCACAATCATTCAAGATCAGCCGATACTTCCAAGAAATTAGAGCTTGAAAATGATCCGCAACCGTTTAAGGGTGTCTTGCACATCATAGGGCTTGTTGCTGGCGGATTGTGGGGAGCCATGTTCGTGCGCTGGTATTACCTCTATGTCGTACCAAAGACAGATTTGGGCGCTGGTGGTACGCTGTTTATGCTGATCACAATATTTCCTCTTATATTGGGTATAACGCTGGGCTATTTTTTCGTGATGCTTGGAGCCCGTCCAATTCCCTCTGTCGCACGGGTTCTGGCTGTATTTATGCCGTTCTTAATTGCATTTTTTGGCTTTGTGCTGCCAATGCAAATCAGCTCTGCAAAATCAGAACAGTATCAAAAAAACGCCTTGGCCATCCGTTCGTCTGCTGCAAATCAGAATGCAGTTGCTGGAGGCGCACAACAATTCACGCCTAAGGAACTGGGGGAAATTTTCGCTTTGAAGATGCAAACTCCTCACGCCGCACCAGGTGTCATCCCGTCCATGCTCAGCGTGAGTCCAAGTGGTTCGGGTTTTCTCATTGGAAACCGATCAAATAAACCGATTAAGGTCGAAATTGCTCGTGTCCTGCCCGTAGCCGGCACCTGGGAGCATTGCGACATTGGATTTGAGGACACACCGGCACCCGCAATCTCATGGAGATATAGGGGGGAGATTCTACCCGGACATGGAAAAATTTATAACTTCGAGACTTGCGCAGAACGGTTTAAAAATGCAAGCATCGAATACGTTGTATTTAATAGCACGGGTGACTATATTTTTAGATCTGAATCATCCTTTTACCGCCGATATCCATAGTTGCAAATTATGGCTTGGCCTGACGCGCGAACCCAGTCTGAGAATCGTGATGCGGCGATCTGGCGCTCATGGTCGCTTTGCGACCATGAGCGACTGGAACGAGTGACCACGTTCCACTGGTGCGAATGATCAGATGAGAGTGGAATATGCATGATGAAGAGCTGTAGGAAAATTTGAATAAATATATTGAAGATATTGGCAAAGCCGGAACGAAATTGTGAAATACATTTCAACTGAAGATGGTGAAATTGGTGCAAATTAAGATAATCGCATTCCTTGGCGGATTTTTCGTGGCTTTGGCCGCTTCGGCAAACACGCCTCTTCGCCTTACAGACGCAAATGTGCAGGCATGGGAGGCGAGAAAGGATGTCGCTGAATCGATTCAGTGCAACAGCCTCCTGGGGGACGCGATTTCGCTTGAACGCCGCTTTGAAGCGATGGGCATGATGAAGGTGCAAGACGGTCTATTTCTGCCAGTAGGCAGCAAATACAGGCCCACTTTGTTTGGAGACTATCTGGTGGCAGCGCAAGTCGGCCGCTCAGCCGGATATCGGAATGCCACGGTGGCTACCGTCTACCTGCAGAACCAGACCGGCAAGCTTTTCGCCGAAATGCTGGAGATGTCCAAGATTGACGAGGCGGCGAAGACCAAGGAGCCCTCCTATATCAAAAGGACTGGCTTGAAAACCACCTTGCGCGTTGGGTCGGCCTCCGAGCTTTCTGTCGGGAATGCATCGCTGAAGTACAAATCTTCTATTTCTTGCGAAGTGTCATAGTGGATCGCTCGATGCCAGCACCCCCTTGTCGCTTCGCGCCCTGCATCGGCACATGCTTGCCGACACGCGCTCGCCCCCACCTCCTACAGCGCGGGCCTGCATTGCCGCCGATGCTCCTGGGTCACAACCAACCTGGAGATCCCCCATGCGCAAGATGATCCTGATGGCGATTGCCGGCTACCTGTGGAAGAAGTACAAGGCCCACAACGCGGCGGGCAGCGGGCCTGCAGCCACGGCCACACCGCGGCCCACGGCGCGGCCCTGAGAACTGAATTCGGTGGCGCACCGCCAGCAGGCCTGCCGATGCGCCCCCGCGCATCGAGCAGGCTTTGCTGTCTGAGCGCGCTCCAGGCAAGACCATCCACCGGTCTGGAGTGCTGCGCGCACTGCTCCCCGGCAACGCAGGAACCGGGGCACCAAATCCGGTAAAAACTGTCCTCGCTGAGGCCGATTTTCGCTGTCGCCGTTTCCAATCCGGCAGGCCCCAATGCAGGGCATGCTGGGGGGCCGATGTAGGAAAACGCCCTACCGCGCCCCAACCCGTTCCCCCACCTTCTCCCTCTGGCGCGGCATGCAGGCCCCGCGCCACGCCACCGCCGCCCTGCGCACCGTGTAGGACCGGCCTCCCCTGGTCCGCCGAAGTTGGCTGACTGCACCGCCCCCGCGGCCCACCCACAATCTGAAACAACTGTGTGCAAGGCACCGCGTGACCCCGTGGTCCTGCCCCATCCCGGGCGCATGCACTGAACGGCCATTTCGGACACCGGCCCATGGAAGGAATCATTTGACGTACCACCTCAACCCCGCCTCATCGCCTTCACTGCCGAACAGCGCTGCGCGCACCGGTATCGCCGGGCTCGACGACGTGCTGGGTGGCGGCCTTCCCCCGCGCCATCTGTACCTGGTCGAAGGCAGCCCCGGCACCGGCAAGACCACGCTGGCACTGCAGTTCCTGATCGAGGGGCGCGACAAGGGCGAGCGTGGGCTGTACGTCACCCTGTCCGAGACTTCCGAAGAACTTGCGCAGGTTGCGCAGTCGCACGGCTGGTCGCTCGACGGCATCCGCGTGTTCGACCTGGTCAGCGACGAGGGCCTGAGCGAAGAGGCCGAGCAGACCATCCTGCACCCCTCCGAATTCGAGCTGGGCGAGACCACCCGCGAGGTGATGCGCCTGGTCGGCGAGCTCAAGCCCCAGCGCGTGGCGTTCGACAGCCTGTCCGAGCTGCGCCTGCTGGCCCAGAGCCCCCTGCGCTACCGGCGCCAGATACTCGCCCTGAAGCGCTTCTTCGCGCAGCTGGGCTGCACCGTGCTCATGCTCGACGACAAGACCTCGGGCGAGGGCGACCAGCAGCTGCACAGCATCGCCCACGGCGTGGTGCACCTGAACCAGAACACCAACACCTACGGCCCCGACAAGCGCCAGTTGCGCGTGGTCAAGCTGCGTGGCGTCAAGTTCCGCAGCGGCGACCATGACTTCGACCTCGACCGTGGCGGGCTGGTGGTGTTTCCGCGCCTGGCGGCGGGCGAGCACGGCGGCAAGTTCGACGAGACCCCCATCTCCACCGGCACGGCCGCGCTCGACGACATGCTGGGCGGTGGCCTGTCGCCCGGCAGCAACCTGCTGCTGGCCGGCCCTGCCGGCGTGGGCAAGACCACCACCGCCATCAGCTGCGCGGTGGCCGCCATGCGGCGCGGCGACAAGGTGGCCTACTACCTCTTCGACGAGGGGTTCTCGTCGCTGCGCCAGCGCTCACGCGCCCTGGGGCTGGACATCGACCCCTTCATCGCCAACGGCCAATTGCTGATCCGCTCGTTCGACCCTGCCGAGGTGTCGCCCGGCCAGTTTGCCCACGCCGTGCGCGAGGCCGTCGAAAAAGACCAGGTGCGCATGGTGGTGCTCGACAGCCTCAACTCGTACATGCAGGCCATGCCCGGCGGGCAGTACCTGCTGCTGCAGATGCACGAGCTGCTGTCGTACCTGAACTCCATGGGCGTGGTCACGCTCATCATCCTCTCGCTGCACGGCACCGTGGGGGAGATGCGCTCCGACATAGACCTCAGCTACCTGAGCGACGCCATGGTGCAGTACCGCTTCTTTGAAGCACGCGGCGAAGTGCTCAAGGCCATATCGGTCATCAAGAGCCGCACCGCGCAGCACGAGTCCACCATCCGCGAGCTGCGCCTGGGCGCCAACGGGGTGCAGATCGGCAAGCCCCTGACCGACTTCCACGGCATACTCCTGGGCGCAGCAAAGTACACCGGCCGGCAGGCCCTGCTGGGGGACGCCGACGGCGCCCCCGCGCAGTCCTGAACACGGATGCCGCGCATGGATAGCCGCGTTCTCATACTGGCGCCGCATGGCCGCGATGCGAAGGTGATCGCATCGGTCGTGTGCGGCGATGGTTTCATCTGCGTTCAATGCCCCGACGCCCCCACCCTGCTGGCCGAGCTTGCGGCGGGGGCCGATGCGGCCATCCTGACCGAAGAGGTGCTCGCCGGTGGCCTGGCCGAATCGCTGCGGCAGTACCTCGCTGGCCAGCCGGCCTGGTCGGACCTGCCCTTCGTCGTGCTGGCCACGCGCCAGGCCAGCCGGCGCTCGGTGCGCGCCACCACCTCGCTGCAGGAGCTGGGCAACTTGGTCATCCTGGAGCGCCCCGTCAACCCCGAAACCCTGGTCAGCGCCGTGCGCTCTGCCCTGCGCGCGCGCAAGCGCCAGCACACCACGCGGCTGCACCTGCACGACCTGAACAATGCCAAGCAGACCGTCGACAGCCTCAATGCCGACCTGGAAGGCCGCATCGCCAAGCGCACCAGCGACCTGGCCAGCGCCAACGACCGCCTCACGCGCGAGATCGCAGACCGCGAGCGCATCCAGTCCAAGGTGGTGCAGGGGCAAAAGCTCGAAGCCATCGGTCGGCTTACCGGCGGCATCGCGCACGACTTCAACAACCTGCTGCATGCCGTCAGCCTGAACCTGCAGTTCATCGCCCGGCTGTCCAAAGAACCGCGGGTGACCGACTACGCCCGCCGCGCCAAGGAATCCGTGGACCGCGGCGCCCGCCTGACGGCCCAGCTGCTGTCCTTCGCGCGCGCGCAAAGCCTGATGCCGCGGCTGCATGACGTGAATGCCATGGTGCTCAATCTGCGCGAGCTCATCGAGGTATCGGTGGGCTCCAAGGTGCAGGTGCAGCTGGACCTCTGCGAAGAGCCTGCGTGGGTTCTGCTCGACGGCGCACAGTTCGAGATGGCCCTGTTGAACATGGCCGTCAACTCGCGCGACGCGATGCCCGATGGCGGCACCATGACCATTCGCACCGCACTGGCCGCCGGCCCGGGCAACGCAGAGGGCACGCGCCAGGTGCACATCAGCGTGCAGGACACGGGCTGCGGCATTCCCGAGGCATTGCAGGCCAAGGTGTTCGACCCCTTCTTCACCACCAAGGCCGAGGGAGAAGGCACGGGCCTGGGGCTCAGCCAGGTCTATGGCTTCGCCAACCAGTCCGGTGGCGGCGTGGACATTCAAAGCACCGAAGGTGTAGGCACCACCGTCACCCTGCGCTTCGCACAGGCCCCGCAGGCCCGCGAAGACGATGACGCCTGCCCCACCGCACCGCAAGGCCCGGCCCAGTCCGAGGCGCGCACCGAGGTGCTGGTGGTGGAAGACGACGACGCCGTGCGCCAGGGCATCGTCGAAGGCCTGCGCCTCTTGAACTACCGGGTGCGCGAAGCCTGCGACGGTGAGAGCGGCCTGCGCGAACTGCACCGCCGCGTGCCGGACCTGCTGATGGCCGACTACCTCATGCCCGGCATGAACGGCGCCGAGTTCATCGCCGCCGCGCGCAGGCTGTACCCCGGCATCCCCGTGCTGATGGCCACCGGCTATGCCGACATGGCCGAGGTGGAAAAACTCGTGGGCCCGCAGTCGGTGCTCAAGAAGCCCTTCGACCTGGAAACGCTGCACACCGCCGTGGGCAACGAACTGGCGCGCGCACGGGCTTGAGCGGCAGGCCCGTTGGCAGGCGCGGCCCACCGCAGGTGATGGGCGTCACGTCTGGCGCCGTTTGTGGGGTTCCCCCGCGCGGCAGCGCTGGCAATAATTCCTGTATTTGTCCATGCCCCACACCACACCCCTGACCCCCTCGCACGCAGCAGCGCAGCCTCTGCGCCGCTGCGCCTCCTTCGCCTGCCTGGCCCTGACCGCATCGCTGGCGGCCTGCGGTGGGGGTGGCGGCGATGAAGCCCCCGGCCCCTCGCCGGCCGATCGCTTCACCATCGGCGGCACGGTGAGCGGGCTGGTCGCGCCCGGGGCAGGCAGCAGCACCCACGCCCCCAGGCTCGTGCTGCAGAACAACGAGGGCGATGACCTCACGGTCACGGCCAATGGCCGCTTCGCTTTTGCCACGCCGCTGGCGGCAGGCAGCGCCTATGCCGTGCGGGTGCAGTCGCAGCCCGCCGGCCAGACCTGCAGCGTGGCCCAGGGCAGCGGTGCCGTGCCCGGCGCTGCGGTGCAGGCGGTGCAGGTGGCCTGCGCCCCCGCCGTGTGGGGCCTGCCCGAGGGCCTGTGGGTGCGCGAAGCCTGCGGCCCCACCGGCACCACTGCCGGGCAAAGCGGGCGCAGCCTGTTTCGCCTGACGCGCCAGGACGAGACCCACGTCACCGTCACGCAGGGCACCATGGTCTACGACAACGCCCAATGCACGGGCACCGGCAAGGTGTTGACCGAAAGGGACTACGCGCGCTTCGAGGTCGACCGCAAGGAAACCCGGGGCGCGATCACGGCCTGGTGGGGAAACTGGGACTACACCGTGAGCAGCGACCGCCCCACCCGCGCCGTGTTTTCGCGCTCGGGCCCCTACCTGTGCTGGGACGTGGACCATTTCTGGGCCCAGTTCCCCACGATGGACCAGGTGGAAAGCGCAGTGGCCAGCGGGATCCGGTCCGGCCAGTGCTACCTGCAGGCGGAGTGACCCGATAGCTTGCAGGCCTGCCCCCATGCGCGACGCAGCCATCGAACAAGCCATCCTGGCCCTGCTGGCTGAGCGCGCGCCGGGCAAGACCCTCTGCCCTTCCGAAGTGGCGCGCGCACTGGCGCAGGACAACGCAGCACAGTGGCGCCCGATGATGCCCGCTGTGCGCAGCGCTGCGGATAGGCTGGCCGGCCAAGGCCGCCTGCAGGTGCTGCAGCGCGGCCAGGCGGTGGCCTCGGCGGTGCAGGCGGTGGGGCCGATCCGGCTGGCCAGGCCTGGGGCAGAGCATGCGGAAGGCCGGCACGGCCGATAGCGCCTGGATGAACGCGGCCGCATTGGTGCGTATCTCCCATCGGTGAACATGCCCACTGGCGCAGTGGCCCCCTCCCCCTTGATCGTAAGCGCGACCCGTTGCGCGCGCTACCATTTCCGGCACACAACACAAGGGGGGTCAAGGCATGCGAAGAATGGCAGCAACGGGATGGGCAGTGGCATTGGCAGCGGCACTGGCCGGGTGCGGCACGGCACCGGACAAGCTCAAGGAGTCGGACTTCAACATCCGCGAGGTGGCACTGGCTGTGCCTGCCAAGGAGGCTTCGACCAGGTTTCGTGACAGCCTGCGCCATTGCCGCAAAGGCACTGCCTTCTGGGGCACCACCCTGGGCATCCCGGATTGTGGCCAGGAGAGCGCCGACGGCTCCATGACCTGCAACATCTATGCGGACAAGGGAATGGGCCTGGGACGCTCGAACATCGTGCTTGGCATCGTGAACATCCAGCCCGCCCCCACGGGCAGCATCGCCACGCTCAAGGTGCAGACCTGGGTAGGCCGCAACCACATCGTCCTGGACGCCTGGGAGAAGTATGCGCGCGGTGAGCACAAAGAGGTGTGCCCAGGCAAGTGACCCAGCCAGCCTGGCGCAGCCCCTAGGAGCGTGCGCGGCAGAAGGAGCATCGGCTGCAACGCCCGACAAACCGGTCTCGCCGGGTATCACCTCCGGCGCCCAGGGGGCCACCCTGGGCTTGTCGGTACTACCCAGCGATCCTCGGTTTTCGGACGTTTCGCTTCGATGCCTTCTGCCGCGCACGCTCCTGGCGCGGTGAAGCCTGTCTCGGGTGACCGTGCCCTGTGGTTCAGCGTGTTGCCGGCGGCTGCCCTGAGGCGGATTCACAACTCGCTCGGTCGCGTCAACAAATCGCCAGGCATCAGCACCTCGCCGTTCGGACCCCACTCGACCTGCGTGATGCCCGGCTCCAGCGCTTCAAGCCGTCTGCGTTCCAATTCGTATGCGCTCGGTGTCGCGCATGGGTCGAACGCAAGCGCGGCATGCAGGTCAGCCACCAACTGCTGCTCGCTCCAAGGCTTCGGGATGTAGCGGAAGACCCCCGCACGATTCACCGCGGCCAGCACGGTGGCGAAGTCGGCAGCGGCGCTGAGCATCATGCGCACCGCGCGAGGGTCGAGGTCTCTGGCGCGGGAGAGCAATGTCACGCCGTCCAGCTGCGGCATGCGGTAGTCGCTGATCAGCACGTCGAAACGCTGCTGCTGCAGGCGTTGCAGTGCGAGCAACGGATCGGAGAAGATTTCCACGCTGAGCTGCTGCGGCTTGAAATGCAGCTGCAGCAAACGGCGCAAGGCGTGCAGTACCGGCGCTTCGTCATCGATGATCAGCAAGCGCTTCATGGGGTGATCTCCTGAGGCAGTTGCACGGCCAGCGTCAGCGACAGGCCATGTTTGAGTTCGAAGGCACGGATGCGGCCGATGAGATCCTCGGTCAGCCGCTGTCCGACTGAGAGCAGCAGAACACCCTCCGGCGACACAAAATCCTGCGTCAGCGTATGGCCGGGACGCAGCTCTGCGGTGGGCAGGCGCAGCGCCGCAACGGTCGGCTTGGCGGGCGCAGCCGCGAACAGACCCGCGAAGGCATCGACCACACCCGGGTCGAACCGACTGCCACGCCCGGCGATCACGGCGCGGCGCGCTTCCAGCGGGCTCAGGACCTGACCGTCGATGCGGCCGCTGCACAGGTCCTCGAAGGTGTCGGCCACCGCCAGGATGCGGGCGCCAATTGGGATCGCGGTGCCGCGCAGGCCATCGGGAAAGCCTTGTCCATCCCAGCGCTCGTGGTGGGCGCGAATCAGTGGTGCAACGCCCTGCATGTCGTCGCTGGCCAGCAAGGCCTGTTCTCCGAGAACAGGATGCAGCTGGTAGCGTCGCAGTTCATCCCGGTCGAGCCGCCCCACCGGTCGCGCCAGCACGGTGTCGCTCAGACCGATATGGCCGATGTCGTGCAACAGCGCGGCAATTGCCAGATTGTGTGCGGTCTCGGCATCCAGCGCCATCGCGCGCGCAATGCGCCGTGCCAGGTCGGCGACTTGTCGCGCATGTCCCACCTGGGCGCTGCCACGCAGCTCGATCAGCGCAGTGAAGGCCTTGATGGACGTGAGGTAGTTGCGCTTGACTTTGTCGTTGGCGGTGGCCAGCTCACCGGTACGCACGGCGACGCGGGCCTCCAGCCCTTCGTTCAGCGCCTTGAGCTCGTCGTTTTGCTGTTGCGTCAGCCGCTCCAGTGCCTGCTTGTCGGCGTCCAGTTGCTGGATCTGCGCGACCTGGCTCATTGTCAGCACCAGTTCGTCGTCGTTCCAGGGTTTGGTGATGTAGCGGTGCAACCAACCGCGGTTGATGGCGGCGATGGTCGAGCCCAGATCGGCCTGGCCTGTCAGCAGCAGCCGTGCGACATGCGGCCACCCCAGGCGGACCCTTTCGAGCAGCTGCACGCCGTCCATGCCAGGCATCCGCATGTCCGACAGCACGGCGTTGACGGGCTCAAGGGCGAGCAAGGCCAGCGCCTCTTGCGCACTCCCGGCCGTCAGGATGCGCCAGCCCGTCGCGCGGAACAGCCGCCGCAGCGCGGCCAGGATGTTGGGCTCGTCGTCGACGGCAAGCACCGTCCAGGTCGGGGTGGCGACGCTCATTCCGCACCTCCTTCACTGCCCGGGCGCCGCACCGGCAGCGTGACGCGAAAGCACGAGCCGCGGCCCGGTTCGCTGCGCACGTCGATGCGGCCATGGTGCTTTTGCACGATGCCGTAGGCCAGCGACAGGCCCAGGCCGGTGCCACGGCCCACAGGCTTGGTGGTGAAGAAGGGGTCGAAGACACGCGCCAGGTGATCGGGGGCGATGCCGCAGCCGTTGTCCTCGACTTCGACCCATACCTCGTCCCCGGCGTCGCCGCTGCGCACGACGATGAGGCCGCGTTCCGGGCCGAACGCATGGGCTGCATTCACAAGCAGATTCAGGAACACCTGGTTCAACTCCGACGGCAGGCATTCGATGTCGGGCAAGGCGCCATACTCGCGGCGGACATCGGCACGGTACTTGATTTCGTTGGCAACGATGTTCAGCGTCGAGTCGATGCCCTGGTGCAGTGAGGCCCAGGCCCACTCCTGGTGGGTATCGACACGCGAGAAGTCCTTCAGGTCCTGGACGATCTTGCGCACGCGCGACAGGCCTTCCTTCGACTCGCCCATCAGCATCGGGATGTCCTGCTTCAGATAATCGAGTTCGACCCGCTCCCGCAAGGCCGCGAGCCGCATCGCGATGGCGCTGCTGGCCAGCGCCGGTTCCGCCTGCTCGTAGGCTTCGAGCATTTCGAACAGGCGCTGCAGATAGGCTTCGAGCGTGCCGAAGTTCGAGAACACATAGCCGATCGGGTTGTTGATTTCGTGTGCCACGCCGGCGGCAAGTTGACCGATCGACGCCAGTCGTTCGGACTGCAGCAACTGGTGCTGCGCGCTGCGCAGGCTTTCGTTCAAAGAGCGCAGCTCCTGGTTCGCGCGCTGCAGCGAGATGAGTTCGGAATCAGACATGGGTATCCTTCAATGAAGCAGCGCCTGGCAGACGGTTTCGAACTGGGCCTCCGCGTGCGCAAACACCCGCATGCAGGCTGCGTCGTCCAGACCACAGGCAGCCCAGACCGGCAGCGCCAACACTGGCACCGCCTCGTCGGCGTCGCCGGCAAGACCAAGGGCGTGAGCGATGGCATCGCCCACATGCGCAATGCCCGTCAACGTGAGCTCGGCGGTGGCGGGCGGTACGTGGTGCTGACTGATGGCATCGGCGATGGCAGGCGCGAAATTCCACTGCCGTGCGATCAGCCCGCCGATCTCGGCGTGATCGATGCCGAGCACGGCGTGCTCGGCATCACCAATGGTGCAATCCCTGTCATGCCGCCAACGCTCGGCTTCGGCATAGGCCGGCGCAAACGCGTTGGCCAGCGCCAGCCGGCCGATGTCGTGCAGCAGCCCGACCGTGAACGCCACATCCGCGTCGTCGCGCTGCAGTTCACCGGCCAGTGCCTGGGCACACAGGGCACTGCCGAGCGAGTGGCGCCAGAAAGTGGTCTGGTCGAAGCCGGGGTGGCGCCGGAAGCTGCCGGCCAGGCCCGCGGCCGTGACCGCGCCGCGTACCGTGCGCAGGCCCAGTAGGGTGATTGCCTCGGGCACCGAGCGAACCTGTCGGCCGCGACCGTAGAACGACGAGTTGGCCAGGCGCAGTATCTTGGCGGCCAGCGCCTGGTCGCGCGAAATCTTGGCTGCGTACTGCGCGGCGCTGAGTTCCTCGTGGCCGAGCGACTCGACCAGTTCGAGCACCACCGAAGGCAGCGGGGGAAGATCGCGCAGCGCGGCGAGCAGATCGTCACGGGAGATCGGTCGGATGGGCGTGCTCATTGCTTGAACTCCTGGCGGTAGCGCTGCACAAGGTGCAACAGCGGATGCACCCGCCCGTCACGCAGGCTGTGGCGAAACAGGTGCGTTGGCACCACCGGTGGTGTATCGGGGGTCGCGGCAAGGGTCATTTCGATGCTCCTGCTTGCGGCAGCAGCACCAACAGGCGGCCGCGCGCATTGCCTATCAAATGCCGGCCCACGGCCCACCAGCGGCGGCCGGCCAGCGTGAACAGGATGGACTCCCCGTCCAGAGCCCTCATCAGCTTGGGTGGCAGGTGCTCGGTTGCAGCGCCACCGAGAAACCCGCCACCCAGCCCGCACAGCGCCTGGGCCGGCGCGTTGGCGAAGACCAGCAGTCCCTCGTCGTCGACGCCGAGTACAGGCACCGGCACGGCATCCAGCAGTTCCTGCGCGGCCTCCCGACTGCCGACCTCACGCTGGTTCTGTTCGCGCTGTGCACTCAAAAGCGTCTGCAGCCGCTGGTTCACCTCGGCCAGGTCTCGATTGGCGGCCTGCACCTCCCGGTCAAGACGGCGGTTCTGGTCTGCCATCTCCTTCAACGTGAAGGCCTCTCGCAGGTGGGCGCGCAGCTCTGCGTCGTCCCAGGGCTTGGCCAGAAACTTGTAGATCGCCCCCTCGTTGATGGCGTCGGTGATCGACTGCAGCTCGGTGTAGCCCGACAGCACCAGCCGGATCGTCTCCGGGTACAGCTGCCTGGCCCGGCGCAGCAGCTCGACGCCGGTCATGCCAGGCATGCGCTGGTCCGACAGGATCACGTCGATCTCGTGCCGCGCCATCAGCTGCAGCGCCTGCTCGGCGCTGGTGGCGCTGAGAATCAGCCAGCCTTCGGCGCGCAGCAGCCGGCGCAGCGCCGCAAGAACGTTCTCCTCGTCGTCGACCAGCAGCAAGGTGCGCTGTCGCGAACGCCGGCCAAAAAGGGCCGGGTCGATCTGCCGGCCATCGCGCAGCATGGTTTCCACCGCCGCCGCGGGAAGTGCGGTGCTGAACCAGTAGCCCTGCATCTGGTCACACTGATTGGCGGCCAGCAGCGCCGCCTGGCCTTCGCTTTCGACACCTTCGGCGAGCACTTTCATCTGCAGCTGGTGCGCCATGGTGATGATGGCGCGCGTGATCGACACATCTTCTGCGGGTGCGGTGACGTCTGGCACCAGCGAGCGGTCGATCTTGACCACATCGACTGGCAGCCGGCGCAGGTAGCTCAGGCTTGAGTAGCCGGTGCCGAAGTCGTCGAGCGAGACCTCCACGCCCAGCGCGCGCAGCGCCTGCAGGTGTTGCACCGCCTGGTCGAAGTTGTTGATCAGCATGCTCTCGGTAACCTCGACGCCGAACAGCCGCGGGTCCAGGCCGCTTGCAGCGAGCAAGCCTTCGATGCGCCGCGCCAGGTCCGGCTGCACCAGTTGGCGCGCCGACAGATTGGCCGCCATGCGCAGCGGTGGCAGCCCGGCACGCTGCCAGGCCGCAGCCTGCTCGATGGCGCGGCGCAGCACCCAATCACCGATGGCGACGATCAGTCCGGTCTCTTCGGCGATCGGGATGAAGCGATCCGGCGCGATGTGGCCCAGTGTGGGGTGCTGCCAGCGCAGCAAGGCCTCGACACCGACGATGCGGCCTTGCACCAGGTCGACCTGCGGCTGGTAGTGCAGTTCGAGCTGCTCGTCGCGCAGCGCCTGGCGCAGCGCGGTCTCCAGCGCCAGCCGTTCGGGGTCGTCGTCCTGCGGCGCGCCTGCATAGAGGCTTGTCTGGTTGCGGCCCAGCAACTTGGCCTGGTGCAGCGCTGCATTGGCACGCCGCAACAAGGTCTCAGCGCGGTCGCCATCGGCAGGCGCTGTTGCGATGCCGATGCTGCAGGTCAGGTGGACCTCCTGCCCCTCGATCACCATCGGCCGGGCGACAGCGTCGAGCAGCGCTTGCGCCGTGTGCAAGGCCTCCGCCGAAGTGGCCACCATCACGATCACGAACTCATCGCCGCCGCGGCGCGCCACCAGATCGACGCTGCGCACACCAGCGACGATGCGCTGTGCCACCTCGCGCAGCGCCGCGTCGCCGATGTGCAGGCCGAGACCGTCGTTGATGCGCTTGAAGCGATCGAGCTCCAGCACCAGCACCGCTGTTGGGGCGCCGGCCTGCAGGGTGGCGCCCAGGCGCTCGGAGAGCAGTTGGCGGTTGGGCAAACCGGTCAGTTCATCGAACAGCAGGAGTTGCCGGATACGGCGTTCGGCGGCACGGCGTTCGCGCAGGTCGTCGATGCAGACATGGCCGAAGGACGTGTCGCCACTCGTCACCAGGCTGGCGGAGACATCGACCGGAATCTCATAGCCCTCGTGGTGGCGCAATCGGGTCTCGAACCGCAAGGAGCCGTGTTCGCACAATTCACGCCAGCGCTGCGGCCACTGCGCCTCGTCGACCTGGGGGGCGATGTCTGGCACCCGCAGCCGCAGCAGTTCAGCACGCTCCAGGCCCAGCAGCCGGCAAGCCGCCGCATTGGCATCGTGAAAGGCACCGTCGGGCCCGATCTGAAGCAGCGCATCGTTGGCCTGCTCGACGGCATGGCGGGTCAGCAGCAACTGGTGCTGCGCATGCTCGCGCTCGCTCACGTCACGCGCAGAAGGGATCAGCCACACCACGCGGCCGTCGGGCCCGTAAAGCGGCAACAGTGAAAAGTCCATCACCAGCATGGCGCCGCTGCTGGTGGCAACGCGCACATCGAAGCGCGATGCTTCGCCGCGGGCTGCACTTGCCAGCGCCTGCTGCAGCCGCCTTTGCGACACCTCGCAGCCCTGCCACCAGGGGGTGGTGTCAAAGCGCCGGCCAAGCACGTGCTCGGGAGCGCTGTCGATGGCCCGCAGTGCAGCCTGGTTGGCATAGCGCACCGTGCCATCGGCATCGAGCAGGCCCGCAAAGACCGAGGGACCCAATCGGTCCAGCACTTCGTGCAGCGAAAGTTCAGGGCCGCGCGGCTGCTGGTTGGTCGCCCCCAACGTCAGAGCGGCGTCACGGTGCGGCACGGGACTGGAAGAGGGATTTGACATGCCCTCAGTCTGCCCACCGGCCTGCGCCGGCGGTGTGATCAGATGGGCGCGCCGACGACCGGATCAGACCAAGGCAAGCACAGCGGCATCGACGCGCGGCGCATCATCGACCAGCCGTGCCAGCGTGCGCATGGCGCGCTCCAGCGTTTCGTTCCAGGGTTGCCCGCAGGTCAACCGGATGTGGTGCTGAAACTCCGCTCGCGCCGAGAACATCGGCCCCGGGGCCAGGCTGATCTGCTGTGCCAGCGCGGCCCTGTGCAAGGCCATCGCGTCGACCCCAATGGGCAACTCGACCCACACGAAAAATCCGCCAGCCGGCCGCACGACGCGAGTTCCGTCTGGAAAGGACCGGGTCACGGCGTCGAACACACTGTTGCGCTGCGCCTGCAGCGACTGGCGCAGGCTTCGCAAGTGGCGGTCATAGCCGCCTTCCTGGAGGTACGCTGCCAGCGCCGCCTGCACCGGAATGGACCCCGACAGGCTCGTCGTCAACTTCAGCCGTTCGACGTCGCGCGTGAACCTGCCGGGCGCGGCCCAGCCGACGCGGTAGCCCGGAGCCAGGCACTTGGAGAACGACGAGCAGTGCAGCACGAGTCCGCGGCGGTCGAATGCCTTGGCCGGCAGTGGCGCTACCTTGCCTTCGTAGAGTTCCGAGTAGACGTCGTCCTCGATCAACGGCACATCGTGCCGGGCGAGCAGCGCGACGAGGTCACGCTTCTTCGCTTCTGGCATCAGGCTGCCCAGAGGGTTCTGAAAGGTCGTCATCAACCAGCAGGCTTTCGGGCGGTAGAGCTCGAGCACCTGCGCCAGGCGACCGAGATCAATGCCCTCGCGAACGTGGGTCGGCACTTCGATGGCGCGCAGGCCCAGCCGCTGCAGCGCCTGCAGCGCCACGTAGAAGGTGGGGGACTCGACCACCACCGCGTCGCCGGGCCGCGCAACCGCGTTGAGGCACAGGTTCAGTGCCTCCATCGCTCCGTGGGTGAGCACGATCTCATCGGTGGCCACGGTAAAGCCGTGGCGCAGATAGCGTTTTGCAATCTCGCGCTTGAGCTGCAGGTTGCCCGGTGGCAGGTCTTCGGCCATGCGCCATGGGTCGAGCCGGCGCATGCTGGAGATGAGCGCTCGGCGCAATTGATCGAGCGGAAACAGGGTCGGGCTCAGGAACGCAGAGCCCAATGGCACGATATTGCGCACTCGTGCGGAACCCAGGCACGCGAAGATCAGGTCATTGATCTCGATAGGCTGCGACCCGGATTGCGGCTGCGAAGTTTGGGGCTCCGGCAGCAACGTGCCGCCAGCGCGGGCGGCGACAAAGTAGCCCGACCGTGGTACCGCCCGGACCAGGCCACGGGATTCGAGCAGGTAATAGGCCTGGAACACCGTACTCGGGCTCAAGCCGCGGCTGGAACAGGTCTGGCGCACGGAAGGCAGGCGGTCTCCTGAACGGAGCACTCCACGGGCAATCTGCTGCTCGATTTCTCGCGCCAGAAGTTCGTACCTGGTGGAGGCGGCGTTCGGGCGATTGGGCATGGTGTTGGCACCGCGCCTCGGTCGACTGCCGGCTGGGCGTATGGCGTCCTTGCAGTTTAGGCCTTCTGCAGAGCGATGCAAGCGTCGGGACAGGACCGCGTGACCCGTAGCGGCCTGACTGTGCTCCTATCGAAGCTGCGACGGCCCCGTCCCTTGTTGACGGACGTCGCCACGATAGGGTGCTATGAGATGTTGTGGCGTGCAAGGCGGGCATGGACGAAAAATTCTCAGCCTCTCAGTCCTTGAGACTCACGCCCAAGGCATCCAGCTTCTTTGCGTATGCGTCCCGGCGTTTTGCCGCCTTTGCAGCGGCGTCAACGGCTGCCTGGATGGCCTTCGGCCCCTTTTTCGCAGCAGCCTTGATCAATCCGGACTTGTGAGCGGCATCCGCCTGCGCCCGCTTGAAAGTGGCGATGATTTCGAAATCGGCAACAGATGGACTCACAGGTGTGCCCTTACAGCTTGATGTCAGTGCGAAGCAGCGCTGTTCTCAATTCGCGGGTAGCTGGTTTTGACACATCGATGCCTTGAACCGCCAGGTCGAACGGTGAGCCAGGTTTGATACTGGTGGGGAGTATTTTTTTTACGGGATTCGTATTGGGGTGCTTGCCACCAGCAGCACACATGCGAACGGAAAAACCGAATTCGTCGAGTACCCCTTTTGCGTACAACTCCGCCAATTGCTGAAACGACACGAATGTTGAGCACTTCACTTCTTTGTCCCCAGGCTTGCGGACGCTGCGTACGATCTCGAATTTGCCAAGAGAATCCCGTTGGGTATTCGTGAAGGGATGCAAAACAACCGTCTCACGAGGTCCTCCATTTTTGGACGCCAGCGTGTGCTCGACGGCGATATCAGTTAACAGCACGTTGTTTTCCTGGTGAGCAATAAGCCACAGTGACAAGGGCCAAATTATCCTCCATCACGCCCCAAAGTCCCGCTCGCGATGTTCAAACCACCGATGCCCATTGGGATGCGAAGTGTTCGACATTGGCCGTGTTTGCCTTGCGGGACGGGGCTTTGACCGAACGACTGCAAATGGCCGATCCACATGGCAAGGTGATGGACCGATCTGGCCGAGGCGCAAGCAGGTCTCTCTGGGTAGCAGGCGTGCAGCCAAAGCGTCCTCGGGCAGGCACCAGCCGGGAGGATGCGCCGGCGGCCCTTCCGCCCGGATGGACTCGTCCATGTCCTGCTCCACGCTGGCGATGGTCGGGTAGTCCTTGATGGGTGCGGGCTGGTTGGACGTCTTGCGCGGCAGCAGGCACAGGTAGGGGTCTTTGCGGGCCCACACCACGCGCCGGGTGCCGGTACCCGCACGGTGGATGCACGGTGGATACACGGGCCTTGCAACGGCATGCGGTACAGCCCCGGGCCCTGGCAACGGTGGTGACCGGCGTCACGCGCTGTGAGAACCGTTCGCATGCACACTGGCCCTCCACACCAACCAGGTGGAGCCAGGGCATGCCATGCATCGGCCACGCATCGGCCATGCACCGTGAGCCCCCACCCCATCGAGAGGAGCCTTGCATGCCCGTTCCATCCCTGGCGCCACGCGCCGCCCCGCGTCCCCTGCCGCTGTGGTCTGCCCGTGCTGTGCGGCGCATCGCGCCCCTGGGCCTGAGCCTGGGCCTCACGGCCGCGCTGCTGGGCGGCTGCGGTGGGGGTGGCGGTGACGACCCGGCACCTGCGCCAGCCCCCGCACCGGCACCCACGCCTGCACCAGCACCCACACCCACACCCGCACCCGCACCGGCCCCGACGCCCGCGCCAGCCCCCACGCCCGACCCGACCTACCAGACGCTGGGCGTGTCGGTCACCGGGCTGGCGGCGGGCCAGAGCGTGGTGCTGCAGAACAACGGGGCGGATGACTTCACCGTGGGCGCCAACGGCATCGTGCGCACGGCAGCCAGCTGGCCGCTGGGCAGCAGCTATGCCGTCACCGTCAAGACCCAGCCCACGGGCCAGCGGTGCACGGTGGCGCTGGGCACGGGCACACTGGCCGCCAACATCCCCTTGGTGCAGGTCGAATGCGTGCAGCTGCCAGGCGAGCGCAACACACTGGGCGGCACCATCGGCGGCATTCCGGCCGGGGTGACCGTGGTGCTGACCACGGGCGGCGAAGACCTGCCCCTCAGCGCGGACGGCGGTTTCACCTTTCCCACGCCGCTGGCCGCTGGCGCGGGCTATGCCGTCACGGTCAAGTCCAAACCCGATTCGACGGGCTGCGTGGTGCGCAATGGCACTGGCGTGGTCGCTGCCGCCGCGGTGGACACGGTGCGGGTGAGCTGCGCAGTTCTCGGCTCCGTGACCGGCTTCTGGGAGCAAGACCAGTGCACCGCAGGGCCAGGTGGCATCGGCCTGAAGAACGGCTGGCGCATCTCGCAGAGCAGGCCCGTGTTTGTGAATGTGGGCGCGGGCGGGGTGAGCTACCGCAATGCGCAGTCCACCGGCGTGGGCACCACCATGACGGGCCCGCTGGTCGGCGGGTTCACGGTGACCCAGTCGCGCCAAGAGTTCACCACCGACATTTCGGCCTACTGGGGCGTGCGCGACGGCATGACCTTCCCCACCATGCCGGTGGTGCTGGTGCGCAGCGGCAACCACCTGTGCCTGCTGGAGGACACGGCCACCCCCTCGGCCTACCCCACTGCGGCCAGCACGGCCAATGCCGTCACGGCGGCCATTGCCGCGGGCACCTGCTACCTGCCCCGCTGACCCGGCGCCCAGGCAACCAGTGCCCTGCCCCGCCGCTGCTCGCAGCATGGCGTGCGGCGTGGCAGCACCGCTCGCGCAAGCCAGAAGGCTGCAGCCGATCCCCCACAATCTCAGCCACTGGATCAAGTCCGATGAATGAAGCCGAACACAATGCAGGCCTCGCAGCAACGCCGCAATACCGCTACGCGGATCGCCTGGGCGACCAACTGTTCGTTGCTGGCCAGGTGCCCCTCGACGCTCTGGGCCACCTGGTAGGCCCCGAAGACCCGGGCGCACAGGCCATGCAGTGCCTGCGCAACCTGGAGCGGCTGCTCGCCGTGCACGGATTTCAAGCCACGGACATTCGACGACTGGTCGTGTACGTGATCGGAGACCAGGCAAGCCTCTCTGCGGCATGGTCAGCGGTCGCAGGCTGGTTTGGTGGCCAGGTTCCACCAGCCACCCTGCTCGGTGTTGCCGCACTGGGCTACGTGGGACAGCTCGTAGAGATTGACGCCACCGTGATCAAGGCTTGAGGGCGTTCCATCCCATGCCGCCTGACCGTTCCATCGGTGGGATGCCTCAAAGGCTGCGCTTTCAAGTACCCCCAGAGACTATGGCGCCGGGGACGCCACCCTGTAGCAGTCCTTACCCGCGCCGCCTGCCACTGAGGTCTGCCCGTGCTGTGCGGCGCATCGCGCCCCTGGGCCTGGGCCTGAGCACGGCCGCCCTGCTGGGCGGCTGCGGTGGGGGTGGCGGTGACGACTCGGCACCCGCGCCAGCCCCCACGCCCGACCCCACCTACCAGACGCTGGGCACGGGCCAGCGGTGCACGGTGGCGCTGGGCACGGGCACACCGCCTGCCAACATCCTCTTGGCGCAGGTCGAATGCGTGCAGCTGCCAGGCAAGCAGTCCGGCTTTTCCAGGACAGAGGGAGCGGCACGAACCGGGCACTCTGATCGGCGGTCAGGGGCACCACGAAAGCCTGGCAGAGCAGGTTTTGCATCGGTCTGGATTGCACCTCGCTGCGGCGACCCAGTGCGATCATTGAAGCCCAAGGCTACGCGAAAATCTTCTCGCGGAAAATGAAGAACACCGCAGCCAGAAGGCACAGTCCCGCCCAGAGGTAGTCCAGCTTGAGCGGCTCCTTCAGGTAGAAAACCGCGAACGGCACGAACACCGTCAGCGTGATCACTTCCTGCAGCACCTTCAACTGGCCAACGTTCATCACCGTGTGGCCGATCCGGTTGGCGGGCACTTGCAGCAAGTATTCGAACAGGGCAATACCCCAGCTCACGAGGGCGGCGATCATCCAGGGTTTGTCGTTCAGTTCCTTCAGGTGTGCATACCAGGCGAAGGTCATGAAGACGTTGCTGCACATCAGCAGCAAAATGCTAGTTGCGACAGGGTTCACGAAGAGTCCTTCTCATGCTGCACGAGGGAGCCCGGACCTCCCGAACAAGGGGGGGTGCGGGCTCCTGTCAGCATCAGTGCATGGAGCGCTTGGGCGAGCCATCGAGTTCCAGCTTGGCTCCCGTCAGGTTGCCTTGCCCGTCGACAAAATGCACGTGGACATACTCGTGGTCGTCACGGTCGTCGTGCTTGATTTTCAGGTGGTGAATCGCCTCCCCACCTTGCGCTATCGTCGTCCTTGCGCTTTCGGGCAAGTGCTTGAGCACCTCCTCGATCACTACCTTTTCGGTGCCGCCCAGCAGCTTCTTCGTGGTGGCGTCCCACACAAGTTGGTGTGCCTTGCCATGGCGGAAGTAGCCGACTTCGATCTCGGTCACCTGGTGCGCGTTGGCCTCGACGATTTCGCCGAGCTTGGCGCCTACCAGGAATCGCGCGGTGGCCTGCTGCGCCTCCAGCGACAGGTCCCAGAAGGACGGCACGATGCGTTTGGTTTCTTTTTGGGTCATCTTCGTATCCTCATTCAAGATGGCTTGGTTGGAAGTGGGGCCGCACCAGCGGCCCCGTTGGATTGCCGGGCGATGTGATCGCCCAGCACTTTCCGCACCTTCGGCGCGCAGTCCCCGCACTGGGGCAGGCAGCCGAGATGCTGGAAACAGGTTTTGACGTTGTGGGCACCTGCGGTGCATGCGCGCTCGAACGCGGGCTCGGGCAGGCCATGGCAGGTGCACAGGATGGCTTGCGGCTTCATGCAGGGTCGGCCTTGTGCTCGGGCGTCAGTGAGCGCAGCAGCGCGGGATAGGCCTCGCGCCAGCGCGTGTAGACGCGCCCGATGTCACCCAGCGGCTTGACCAGCAGGCGCAGGTTGACCACGAGCGCTGACAACTCGGCCAGCGAAATCCCGCGCACCGAGTTGCCGATGTGGAGCCAGTAGGCCACTGCGACGGCAATGGCGAAAGCCACCCACATGACCACGTCGCTGGCATCCTCCGCCAGCCACTTGATGGCGTGAAAGCGCAGGTTGACGTGGAACAGCCGCTCCTGGTGGGCGTGCAGATGGGCGCGCTGCTCGTTGCCCGTGGCTTCGGTGATCTTGGACTGGAGGTCCAGAATCTCCCGACTGCCGCGCTGGATGCGGGCGCCGAAGAACCACACGAACAGGGCAGTGGGCGCGATGCTGGCCAGCAGCAGCGGTATCCATTCCGGCCCTATCGACAGTTGCCACAGCAGCACGGACGTGGTGACGGTGACGATCTTCCAGGAGTCCTGGTAGATGACCTGAAAGCCTTTCTTGGCTACATCGCTGCCGTACAGCACCTGCGCCACGTCCTGGGGAACGTTGGCAAGCTGGCGCCGCTCCAGGTAGCTGCGTTGCAGGGCGATGATGAGCCTGAACTCCATCACCTTGCTGAGCATTTTCTCGCCGAACTCCGCAACGAACAGCCCCGCGCTGATGAGCAGGAACAGCGGAAGGAACTCGGGCAGCAGGTTCCAGGGCTCGGTCTCGCCCGCCTCCACGCGCTGCACCACCTGCTTGCTCAGCCAGGCGAATGCAGGGGACAGGGCCGCGGTGAATCCCAGCGAGGTCAGCAAGCCCAGCAAGGGCCAGTGCAACCGCATGAGCAGCTTCAGCATTTCCAGCAGCAACCGGCGCGACGGCCATGCTGCAGGGTGGGCTGCCTCGCTGCGAAGGCTTGCATGCGTGGTCACTCAGTCCACCATGTTGACTTGGGAGCGGTCGGTCACCGCCACGCGAAGGCCCGCAGCAACGCTCTTGACCTGGGCGGGCCATTGCGCGATGGCGGTCCAGGCGCCGCAGGCCTGCGCAAGTCGCCAGCCATGGGTCCCGTTCCATGCGATCAGCTCGCCCTGGGGGGCTGCGACGGCATCGACGCGCCTGGCGCCGTCGGGTGGCGCAATCGGCGTGACCTGCCCAGGCGCCACGCTGTACAAGGCACCTGCACACAGGACCTCCACCGTGTGCCCGCGCTGGGCAAGGGGCCTGCATGCGCCGGTGAACAGGGCCAGCACATCCAACTGGCCGCTGTGCGGGCTCCAGCGTGCCAGGCGCCCGTCCGCGGTGCCCACCAACACCGTGCCTGCCTGCTCGACCAGCAGCCCGGCGATGGTGCACTGGCCCAGTGCAGGCACCGGATGGAGCTGCTTGGGCACCCCCGGCTCGGACACGAACAGGCCCGCCTTGCTGCCCATCACCATGCGGTCGCCCGCAAACGCCAGGGCGGTGAGCTCCGCAAAGTGCGGGCGGGTGGAGAACTTGACCTGCTTCCAGGATGCACCGTTGCTCCACGACACAAACAGCCCGCGCTGCGCGGCGAGGTACCAGGCGCCGTCCGGTGACAGGGCCAGCCCTTCGGCGTCGAGCACCGCCCAGTCGGACTGCGCTGCCGCCCAGGTGGCCCCCGCGTCATCCGAAAAGAAGGTGCCGTAGCTGGCGGTGGCCAGCAGGCGGCCCTCTTCCAGCAGCCAGAGCTTCTTCACCTTCGCAGCAGTGGCCTGTGTTGCGCGGCCTTCGAACAGGTCGGTCACCCGGGCCGTGTACAGGTCGACCAGGAACGCGCCATTGCCCCCGGCCACGACCGCGTGGGCCTCCAGCAACTGCAGTTGTTCAGCTTCGGCGAAACGCGGGTCCTTGAGGTCCAGGCGCGCGCCGGTGTCGAACCGCACGCACAGCTTGTTGCCCGCCACCCAGCCTGCGCGGCCGGGTTCGAACACGGCGGCGTTGGCGGCATCCTTTTCAAAGCGCACCGGCTGGCCAGGGGACCAGGGCCCGCGCCAGCGGGTGACGTACCGGTCGTCGCGGCAGGCGAGGATGCCGTCGTGGTAGCTGGTCTCCAGATCGATGCACCAGTTGGCACCGCCGTCATCGGACACGATCAGGGCTGGCTGCGCCTTGGACCCCTGCTTCTTGGCAAATGCCAGCAGGCGGTCTCCCGATGCTTCGAGCCCGATCACCTCGGTGTGGCCCTCGCCGTACACATGGGTCCAACCCACGGCGTCGAGCCGGTAGATGCCTTTCTTTCCGCCCGCCAGCAGGCACTTGCCCGCCAGGAGGGACTTGGGCTCGTCGCCGGGCAGCGGCGGCAGCGTGCGGATGATTTCTCCCTGGTGGCCCGTGAGGTAGAGCCCCAGGCCGTCGGTGGACACAGCCGCAATGAGCAGGCCGTCTTCTGCGCTGGCCATGGCGGCAATTTTTTGGCCGCTCCACGCGGTCATCGGCACCAGGGTACCCTGGTGAAGCCGGTACAGGCCGTCTGAGGCGCCTATCCAGACGTTGTCGCCCTGGCGCACTGTGGCTTTGACTTCAGGGCGGCGCAGGCAGACGAGAGAGTTTTCGACAATCATGGTGTGGTCCGTTATGGGGCAGTGGCAAGGGCTGACAGGGGTCAGGCTGCGGCAAGACTCAGGTGGCGCAGTGCACGGCGGTCGGTGGTGTGGATGCGCTTTCCGCCATCGCCCACGCTGGCGTGGCGAACGCCCATGGGCCAGTGCGCCAAGGGCACCAGTTCGCCGCCCACACGCCCCTGCCAGGCATGGGTTCTGTTCCACA
Source organism: Acidovorax sp. (assembly GCF_034519795.1). Classification (GTDB taxonomy): domain Bacteria; phylum Pseudomonadota; class Gammaproteobacteria; order Burkholderiales; family Burkholderiaceae_C; genus Acidovorax. The sequence goes on along the minus strand of NZ_JAXHOB010000008.1, from coordinate 303,369 downwards.
GCACGAAGGTGTCTGCACCGCTGCGGGCCATGCCGAACTCGCCGCTGCCCCCACTGGGCGTGATCTCGAGCACGCACGCATCCCGCACATCCAGCACCCGGCTGCCCGAGACCAGCACGAAGTGCGATGGCGAGCCCACGATCACGGATTCATGCACCACAGCCTCAGCCACCCGGCGTGCAGATGCATCGTCCACGCCATAGCGCCACAGCGCCCCGGCTGCCGTGCCGACGATCAGCTGGCCACCGGCATCGTCACCGTGCAGCGCCTCGATGGACTGCCCTTCAAACGCAGGTAAGTACTCGACTGCGTCGGGGCGTGACAAGGCGCTGCAAAGCAGACCTGCCTTGGTGCCCACGAACAGGCGCTGGTTGACGATGGCGATGCCGCCGCGCAGCTCGCTGTAGTGCGCCCCCTTGATCTTGAGCTTGACGTAGCGCCAGCTCTGGCCGTTGTCGGGGCTGACGAACAGGGCGCGCTGGCAGGCCAGCCACCATTGCCCGTCGGGGCCCTTGAGCAGGTGCTCGGCGTCGAGCACGGTCCACTCGGCATCCACCGGCTGCCAATGTGCGCCGCCATCGGTGCTGCGCAGCGACCCGAATGTTGCCGTGGCCAGCAGCGCGCCTTCGTCGAGAACGAAGATGCGTTTGATCTTGCCCAGTTCGGAAGGCAGCTCCATGCCGCCAAACAGGTCTGAGACCGATCCGCGTGCCGGATCGACCAGGAACGCCCCCTGCACACCTGCCACCAGCACACGGTCCGCCAACAGGTGCAATTGCTCGGCCTCCGCCAACAGGGGGTGGTAGAACGAGCTGCCTGCGTGCCCCTGGGCATGGTGGGTCTCCAGCTTGTCGCCATCGAGCACGGCCCAGCCCTCCTCCCACACCGCTGCCGCGCTCAGGGGGTGCTTCTTGGTTTCTCCGCGCTCGCTGCGGCGTCTTGCACCCTTCCAGCGGGTGACGATCCACTGAGCGCTGGCCGCCAGCACGATGTCCTGGTAGTCAGGCGATGCCGACACGGCCCAGGTCTGCCCACCGTCGGCAGATTCGATCAGCGCTGGCCGTGCCCCTGGCCCCATCTTCTTGACGGAGGCGGTGATGTGCTGGCCGTCGACGCTGCGCACCCACAGCACCTCGCCTTGGCCATGCGCGTCGCCGAACAGGCGCGCCCACTGCCCACCGGCGAGACGGAACAACCCGCTCTTTGTGCCTGCCAGGACACCCTTTTCCGTGGCGCAAAGCGCCTTGATTTTCTCCCCGGGCACACCGGTGATCTGCCCGGTGGCTCGCCAGGCGCCATCGCAGGTGTACAGCGTCTGGCCGCTGTCGTCTTCGGTCATCAAGAGGAATCCATCGCCAGCGCAAGCGATGCATTGCACCGGTTGGCCTTGCCAGGCGGCAATGCCCTTGAGGGCGTGCTGGTCCAGTTCGTAAAGGCCCCATTCGCTGGCAAGGTAGGTGCGGGCGCCTTCGCGCAGCACGGCCTTGATCTGGGGGCGGGCAAAGCGGCTGATGGGTGCAGACATGTGCTGGGCTTTCAAGGTTTTTGAGGGAAAGGCAGTGGCGGCTGTCACATGCGCCACTTGAGACCAATGAAGTAGGAGCGGCCAGTGCCGATGACGGCGGTACGGTCGAGCTGGCCGTTGAGGTACTCGAACTCGTCGCGCTTCTGGTTGGTCAGGTTCTCCACGCTCGCGTACAGCGCGAGCTGGGGCGACATCTGCCACTGCACGCGTGCGTCGATGAAGGTCTCCGCCTGGATGGTTTTGTCCCGGATCGAACCCGCCCCTTCATTGCTGACGATGCCGCGCTTGCCGATGCGATTGATGCCCAGGCTGGTGCTCAAGCCTGTGGGAGCGTGCTTGTAGTCAAGGATCAGATTGGCAATGAAGCGCGGTTGCTCCGAGAAAGGCCGGGCCCCGGTGGTGGGATCGTTCACCCGGGAGTGCAGAAATGCCTGGTTCGCCGTGATCGACAGGCCTTTGAGCCAGGTCGGCCCCAGCGCATCCAGGGCGAACCGCTGGTCGAACTCGATCCCCCGGATGAAACCATCCCCTGCGTTGCGGTACACGAAGTTGTTGGGCGTGGGCTCCAGGGTCTCGTTCAGGTTCTGGATGCTGCGGTGAAAGAGGTTCACCCCAAAGAAGGTGTTGGCGTGGCTGTAGTCGAACCCGACGTCGATGCTGCGCGACACCGCTGGCTGCAGGTCGGGGTTGCCGGTGAACGTGCGGTTGCCCCGCACGCTGACGCCCGGGGCCAGTTCATCCAGCTTGGGGCGGTTGATATGTTTGGCCACGCTGGCCCGCAGCTGCAGGCTTTCGGAAACGCGGTAAGACACCGGCAGCGACGGCAGCCAGTCGCTCGCCTGTCGGCTAGCCTGAAGCGCGTTGGCTCCTGAAGTGGTGAATGCCACGCGCTCGTTGCGCAAGCCAGGCAGCAGGGTCAGGCGCCCCAGTCTGATCTCGTCCTGCACGTAGAAGGCGGTGTAATCCTCTTGCACTGCGTAGTCTGCATTGCGTGAGCGCGCCAGATCGGTGGCGGTTTGCGAAGCAGCTCCGGCGGCATTGAGGGTGAACAGTTCTGCGTCACTGACCTGGCTGGATTCGCGCCGCATCACGCCCAGCTTGATACGCTGGGGCACCGCGCCAGCCACTGGAATGGCCACGTTGAAGGCCATCTGGCGCAGCGCATCCCTGGCACTTGACTCGCTCGCGGTGGCGCCGGCGAATGCCAGCGCAGACCCCAGCGTGAGGTCGTTGCTCACCGAATTGCGGCGGGCGCTGCTGCGGGACAGGGCCCCATCGATCTCCATCCCGCCTTCAAAGCGGTGTTTGCCATCCAGCGTCAGGCCCGTGGTGCGGTTGTCCTCATCGCCATTGGCCAGCGTGCGCTGGCGGAATGTGCCGGGCACGCGGTTGTAGGTGTCACGCTGTCGCCCGGTACTTTCCACCAGCGTGTCCAGCACAATGGGTTTGAGGTGGATCTCACCGCCTGGGTGGTAGTGCACCAGGTCAAGGAACAGGTTGAGGTTGTGATTGCGCTTGGGCTCACGTTCGTCCACCAGCGTGCCCAGGTTCTGGGCGGGCCCGCCGCCACCCGAGTAGGTGCGCTCGGAGCGGTCCTTGATCTTGATCGAATCAAAGCGGTCCTGGCCCAACGCGGCGATCACTCCAAGGCGCTCACCCACCTTGCCCGCGTACGCCAACTTGACGGAACGGTTCGCGCCATCCAGCGTGTCCAGTCCACCGGCACTCAGATCTGCTTCCAGCTGCGGGGTATCAGGCACAGAGCGTGTGCGAAACGCCAGGCGACCCGCCAGCCCGTCGCCTTCAAATTCGGCGGACGGGCTGCGCAGGTAGGTGACATCTTCCACGATGAAGCTGCTGATGCGCTGCAGATCGATGTTGCGCGACCCGGTGGACGAGGGCAGGTTGAATCCATCAAAAGAAAACCGCGCGAACTCGCTCGACACCCCGCGCAGGTTGATGCTTTTCTTCTCGCCCGGTGGGCCACCTGCAAATGCACCGGGCAGCCGCCCTGCGATGTCACTGAGCCGCTTGTCCCCGAGCACCTCGATCTGCGAACGGTCGACAATCACTGCGGGCGACACGGCGTCCATGCGGTTGCGCACGGCAGGCTGGTCGGCCAGCATTTCAGACCTGTCGACCACCGTCACGTGTGGCAATATGGCGGTTGCCTCCTGCAGCACGCGCACACTGGAAGCAGCGGGTGCTCGATTCGGCGGCACATCCTGCGCGGCACCGGGCATGACGAGGTAGCCCGCAGCGGTCTTGCCGATCACCAGCCCGGTGCCGCGCAGCAGTGCGTTGAAACCGTCTTCGACGCGGTACTGCCCTTTCAAGCCCGGGGAATGCAGCCCCTTTACTTTTTCGGTGTCCACCACGATGGCCACTGCGGTGAGCTGGGCAAAGCGGCTCAGTGCCTGCGCCAGCGGCCCCGCCGGAATGTCGAAGCTCCCGGGCGCGGCGCGCAGCTCCGGGGCCTGCGCATGGGCCACGCCCATGGTGATCGAGAGGGACGCGCATCCGATGCGCATCGCGATTGCCAAAGGGTGCAGCGGGGCGACGAGCTTTCGTGCCGCCTTCGCGCTTGTGTGGTTCAGTTCCATTGCGGTCGCTCCAATAGCTGTTTCAAACCCTTGCGGGTACAAAACGAAAACTGGAACTGGCTAACGCAGGACTCCCACAAGGGATGCATGGCGGCCGGCTTTCGTCACCTTCACCAGCTATGACGAACGAGAAAGGGAATGTGGAACTGGAACGGCGATCTTTTTCGTTCCGACCGCGGATTTTCAGCGAGCGGAGGGTGCGTCCACGATCACCAGGTAGGGGGTCAGCGACCGCACACGCAGGGCTGGCAGGCTGGTCACCAGCAGTTGCAGGGCGCGGTCTGTGTCGTCCAGAGGGAGGACGGCGGACACCTTGATGCCGCCCAGGACTTGGCGGTCATAGCGGATCGTGCCGGGCCGGTGGCGATTGAGCTCGTCCAGAACCTCCGGCAGTGGGCGGTCCAGGGCCACCAGTTGGTGTTGCCTCCAGGCGTCGTCCACACTGGCGGGATCCACACCGGGGAGTATCTCCACGCGGTCGGCAGTGATACGCGCGCGTTGGCCCGCGCTGATGACGGCGTTGGCTGGCTCTGCGGACCCCACATCCGCCGGAGCCATGGCCGTCTGCACCCGGGCGCGGGACTCCAGCATGGTGACCAGCGTAGCGCCATCTTCCGTGCGCACCACGAAGCGGGTTCCGAGGGCCCGCACCCCCCCGTGCGCGGTTTCGACCCAGAAAGGACGGTCGGGGTCACGCGCAACGTCCACCAGCACCTCTCCGTCCACCAGCCTGACTGTGCGCCGACTGGCACTGAATTCAAGATCGACTGCGCTGGCGCTCTTGAGCGTGAGCCGCGTTCCGTCCTGCAAGGTGCTGGAGGCCCATTGGCCTGTCGGGGCACTCAGGTCGGACATCCAGCGCGAAGGGGTGTAGCCTTGCAGCGCCAGCCATGAAGGCAGCCCGAGCACAAGCGCCAGCGCGAGAACGCGCGCAGCGGTCTGGGCACGATGGGGCTTCGCGCGAGGTCGCAGCGTGACGTTCAGCGCGGCACGGGCAGCCCGGGCGCTGCCTTCCTCGCTCTCCCGCAGAGAATGCACACGCGCCATGAAGCCCTCGATGCGCTGTGCCGCCCGCGCATGCTGTACGTCCTCTCGCTTCCAGGCATCGAACCCTGCGCGCGCTGCGACACGCTCCTCCTCGCTGTCAGAGCTGAGCAGAACCACCCAGTGCGCCGCTTGCAGCGAAATCTGGTCCTCCAAAGACTGCGGCCGCTCCGCGCTCGGTCCCATGGTGCCGGTCAATCCCGGACAATCCGGTGGACCTGGGCCAGTGCCTGCACCAGGTATTTCTGGACCATGCGCGTCGACACGCCCAATTGGCTGGCCACTTCAGCGTGGGTCTGTCCGTCCAGATAGTGCATGACAAACGCCTGGTGGGCCTTGTGCGACAAGCCCTGCAAGGCAGCACTGATTTGCTCCAGGGCCTGAAGCGCCTCCAGGATTTCTTCAGGCGAGGGAAAGCCGTTCAAGGCCTCGGCGGCAAGAGCCAGCTCGGCCAGATAGGCCTGTTCCAGCAACTGGCGTCTTGCCCGGTCGATCAGCAGGCGGTTGGCCGTGGTGGTGAGATAGGCGCGAGGCTCGCTGACACCCAGCAAGGCATCGCGCGAAGCCAGGATGCGAAGAAAAGTATCCTGCGCGACATCTGCGGCGTTGTGAGCGCATCCCAGTTTTCGGCGCAGCCAGCTGTACAACCAGCCATGGTGATCCGCATAGAGAGCATGCATGTCGCCTTGATAGCTCGCATCCGTCGGCATACCTCTCCTTCCTGTCGTGGCGACAGAATCACACATCGCAAATGATAATTGTTCGTATTATATACACCCAAGCATGGGAAAGCAGCAAGGTCTCCAGCAAACACAAAGCTTGCGCCGGCCACGGCCACGCGCGGCCCCGCCTGTGTCAGCCAAGAGGCCATGGACCGGGTGGCCTGTGCCATGTCCGGCCGTCGGTTCTGAATCTCACCAGTGTTTATGCAACCAGAGGCTATGGCGCCGGGGACGCCACCCTGTAGCAGTCCTTGCCGGCGCGCTTGGCCTCGTACAGGGCTTCGTCGGCCAGGCGCATGAGCAACTGCGGCTCGGTGCCATGGTCGGGCGCATACGCCACGCCGATGCTGGCGCGGATGCGGGCTTCGCCCCCGCCCAGCGCAATGGGCTGCCTGAGCCGCTCCAGCACCCGGTTCAGCACGGCCTCCACCTGGCCCCGGTCCTGCACGTTGGCGAGCGCAATGGCAAATTCATCGCCCCCCAGGCGCGTCACGGTGTCCTGGCTGCGCACACAGGCCAGCAGGCGCCTGGCGGTCTCCACCAGCACCTGGTCGCCCGCGCCGTGCCCCAGCGCGTCGTTCACGGCCTTGAAGCCATCAAGGTCGATGTAGCACACGGCCACCAGGCTCGATGCACCGCCCAGTTGGTCAAGCGCCGCGCGCAGGCGCTCGGCAAACTGCGTGCGATTGGCCAGTCCGGTCAGTGCGTCGTGCAGGGCCAGCTGAGCCAACTGGTCCTCCCGCCCCTTCATGGCGGAGATGTCGACAAACATCCACAGCGATTCGTCGCCCGAGACCGGGGTTCCGCTCAGATCGATCCAGACCGGGCTGCCGTCCTTGCGCCGCATCTTGAGCTGGGTGCGGTAGCGGCGGTTGTCGCGAAGGTGCTCATAGCCTTGCGCCCCGACCCGTTCGTAGGACTCGTCGTCCAGATACAGCTGGCGCGAAGGCCCCCCATCCAGTTCATCGGGGCCGTACCCGAAGATCGCCTTGAACGCCTTGTTCGACCAGACCGTGGTGCGGCTCTTGGTGCGCACCATGCCAATGAGCTCGTTGTCCAGCATCAGCTGCTGTTGCTGGAGCAGGCCGGCGATGCGCCGTTCGGCCAGCACGTGGCGCTGGCGCTGGACATACAGGCCGACAGAGGCCCCCACCATCGACACGCCGGCCAGCAGCAGCAGCGCGGCGATGATCTGCACATCGCGCCGCCAGGGCGCCAGGAAGTCGCTCGGGGCCAAGCCCGCCAGAACCGTCAGCTCGAACCCGGGAACCCGGTGGTAGGCGGTCACCCGCTCGATGCCGTCGAGCGCCGTGGGGGTGCGGTACCAGCCTTGTGCCGGGTTGCGCGCCAGGGCATCCCTGAGCTCGCTGGACACGCTGGCGGTGCCGAGGTTCCTGTCGCCGATGGGCTCGTCGGGCACGTAGCGCGCAACCAGCCGCAGGTCCTTCGAGCGCAGCGAAATGGCGCCCGACTTGCCCAGCTTCAACCGGCTGAAGCTGCGCGCGAAATGCGCGCTGGAGAGGGCGGCGTACGCCACGCCGCCAAAGCTTCCATCCCGGTTTTCGATGCGCCTTGCCAGCACGATCCCCCACTGCCTGGTGATCCGGCCCTGAAGGGGCTCGGAAACGGCCAGGCCATCGGTGAGGCGCGCGGCCTCGAAATAGCCACGGTCGGCAATGCTCACCGGCGCGGCGCCCTGGGCCAGCCCCACGCGCACCAGGCCGTCGGGTCCGGCAATGCGAATGGCGTCCACCTCGGGCAGCAGCTCTTCCTGGTGGCGCAGCACCTTCTCGATGGCCAGGGCCCCGGCCTCATCGGCCAACCCGGCCCGGTAAGCGGAGGTGGCGCTCGACAGCGCGTTGTCGACCAGCCTGAGTTCACCGGCGATTTCGGCAGCCAGGCCTGCGGCCATGTTTTGCGCAACCTCGGCGGCCCGGGCCTCGTCGGCATGCAGGCTGGTCTTGAGCCCGACCCACCCCGCCACGGCCAGCAGCCCGATGATGGCCAGGTTGCCACACACCAGGTGAATCGCAAAACGCCTCAGCTTGGCGTCAGAAAGGTCGATGGAATGCGGCAAGGAAACTCAGCAAGGGGAAAGGCGCGGCCATCCTATTATCGACGCAGCGCCACGCGGCAGCCCCCTGGAAAACACCCTCCTCCTTGAGAGTGTGCACGGCTACGCACCCGCCTTGCCGATGGCGGCATGCAGCATCTGCGGTGTGCAGGGCTTGGGCAGCACGTCAAAGCCCAGCTGCGAGATGCGCGCCAGTTGCTCGGCATAGCCGGTCATCAGCAGCACCCGCTGCGCAGGCCATGTCTCGCGGATGTGCCTGGCCAGGCCCTCGCCGTTGAGCGCCCCGGGCATCATCACGTCGGTCAGCACCAGGTCGGGCCGCTGGCCTTCGTCGAGCAGGTCAATGGCCTTGTCGGCCCGGTCGACGCGGGTGACGGTGCAGCCCAGCGACTGCAGCAAGGGCACCAGCGACTCGGCCACCTCGTCGTTGTCTTCCACCACCAGCAGGCTCATGCCCAGGGGCTTGAAGGTGGTGGTGTCTGCGGCGGGCTCGTCCCCGGTTGCGCGGGGGGCCGTGCTGGGCAGGTACAGGCTGATGCGCGTGCCCTTGCCCAGCTCGCTGGCGATGTGCGCGTAGCCGCCCACCCCCTGGCAAAAGCCATACACCTGGCTCAGGCCCAGGCCCGTGCCCTGGCCCACCGGCTTGGTGGTGAAGAAGGGCTCGAACACCTTGTCCAGATCGTCCGGCGCAATGCCGCTGCCGGTGTCGGACACTTCGATGACGACCATCTCGGTTTCCTGGTCCTGCGCCCCGCCCCGCTGGCGCCCGGCATTGCGCACGTGGATGGACAGGGCACCGCCCATGGGCATCGCGTCGCGCGCGTTGATGCCCAGGTTGAGCAGCGCCAGCTCCAGCTCGCTCATGTCCAGAAACACGGGCGCGGTCGAGGGGTCCACCTGCACATCCAGCTGCACGCGGCTGCCCATGACCGGCACCAGCAGATCCTGGATGGCCGGCAGCTTGTGCTGCAGCTGCACGTACTCGGCCACCAGGGGCTGGCGCCGCGAGAAGGCCAGCAACTGGCGGGTGAGGTTGGTGGCCGACTTGACGGCCCGCGCGATGGAGTCGATCTGCCGCAGGCCCGCCTGCGGCACCGTGCGCTTGAGCAGGTGCAGGTTGTTGCTGATCACCATCAGCGCGTTGTTGAAGTCGTGCGCCACGCCACCGGTCAGCCGGCCCAGCGCCTCGAGCTTTTGCGCCTGGCGCAGCGCCTCTTCGGCGCGCTGGCGGCTTTCGGTTTCACGCTCCAGTTCCTGCAGCGTGTTGTGGGCGGCGCGCGCGCTTCGCAGCGCCGTTCTGGCCGTGACGACCAGGGCCGCCACCGGCAGCGCCCCCATGGCGAACAGCAGCGCGAGCTGCTGGAACAACTCGCGCAGCGGCACGTTCAGGCGCATTGCGGTGGCCACGTACAGGGGGTAGTCGCCGACCTTGCGGTAGGCAATGATGCGTTCCTGCTGGTCGATCGACGAGATGCCCCGCAGGCGCGCCGAGTCCTCGCCCGCCTGCACGCGCTGGATCACCGGCACATCGGGCTGCAGCTTGTCGGAGGGGGTGGCGCCCTGGGCCCACCGGGTGTACACCTCGCCATCGCCGCGGAACAGCGTGACCGCCAGGTTGGGCTCGTCCGCCACCAGGTCGCCATAGAAATCGTGGAAGTAGGACGTGAGCAGCGCCACGTTGATGACGCCGCCAAACTTGCCCGCGTGGTCCTCGAAGGGGACACTGACGTTCAACACCCGCTCGTTGGACGTGCGGGTCACGATGGGCCTGGACAGATGCGGCCCCGTGCGGCCCTGCAGGTGGTGCTGAAAATACTCGCCATCGGACAGATCGACCCGCGGGAACGGGAACAGGCGGCTGCTGGCCAGCGGCCGGCCCTGCGCATCCAGGATCAGGATGGACTGGATCTGGGGCTGGTCCACGCTGCGCTTGCGCAGCTCTTCGTGCAGGAAGGCCTCGATGCTGCGCAAGTCCTGCGGGTTCTTGCCATTGACCAGGGAGAAGGCTTTTTCCGCGACCGCCTCGGACGTGGCCATGACCTTGGAGGCATGCTCGTGCGCCACGCGCAGCGAGCGCGACACCCGGGCGTCGGTTTCTTCCGTCGCACGCAGGAAGCCGACGACCCCGAAGATGGCGTAGATCGCCAGGGGAACCGCCACGCTTAGCAACGCCATCAGGCGAAGCCAACGCACCGACTCTGCTGCCTCTCGGGAGCCTTTACCGCCTGCTCTTTTCTGGGTCCACATGGGTTGTTCCTGGCGAGCGGGTCAATGAAATTCACCATCGGTGGCTGGGCCATGGCGCCCACCGCGACCAGTGGGTATAAATAATAACTTAAAAGTCACACCATCACTCCATCGCCGCCGCCCCACAAGCGCCCCAGCTCGGCAGCCGTCTGCGGCTTGCCATAGAGGTAGCCCTGCAGCTCGTTCACGCCCAGGCCCTGCAGCAGGTCGGCCTGCATGGGCGTCTCCACCCCCTCGGCCACCACGCGCTTGTCCAGCGCCTTGGCCAGGGCCACGATGGCCGTGGCGATGGCCAGCGCGGGGCGCTCGATGCCAAAGGCGAACACAAAGCTCTTGTCGATCTTGAGCGTATCGAACGGCAGGCGGTTGAGGTAGCGCATGGCCGAATAGCCCACGCCGAAGTCGTCCAGCGCAATCGCCACGCCGTGGGCGCGCAGCGCCGCCAGGCGCGTGACGGCGGCATCCACGTCCTGGATCAGCGCGCCTTCGGTGATCTCCAGCTCAAGCTCCCCGGGGCGGATGTCGAACTCCTGCATCAGCGCGTGCAGCGCTTCGGGAAAGGCCGGGTCGGCCAGTTGCACCGGCGAGAGGTTGACCGACAGATGCCGCACGGGCGCCTGCGGGTCGGCACGCCACGCCGCAAACTGCTGCAGCGCCTGGCGCAGCACCCAAAGACCCAGCTCGATGATGAAGCCGGACTCTTCGGCCAGCGCAATGAAGGTGTCGGGCGAGACAAGCCCCTTGTCGGGATGGCGCCAGCGCAGCAGTGCCTCGACCGAGGCGATCTGGCGGTCATTCGAGCGCACGCGCGGCTGGAACACCACAAACATCTGCTGCCCGGCCAGCGCGTGGCGCAGGTCATGGCGCAGCGCCAGCCGCCCGGCCTGCTCTGCGGCCAGCGCGGGTTCGAACTCCACCAGCACATTGCGGCCCGCGCCCTTGGCGGTGTACATGGCCAGGTCGGCGTGCTTGAGCAGTTCGTCCCGCGAGGTGCCATGCGAGGGGTACTGCGCCATGCCCAGGCTGGCCGCCAGGGGCAGCAGGCGCGGGGGAACGCTGTACGGCACCCGCACGGCCTGCATGACCGATTCGATGTGGGCGCGCAACGCAGCCTGTGCGTCTGCGGGCAGCACGAACACGAACTCGTCGCCCCCTGGGCGGGCCATGGCCAGTGCGCGAGGGCCTATGCAGTTGCGCAGGCGGGCCGCTACCTCGCGCAGCACGCAGTCCCCCACCTCGTGCCCATAGGCATCGTTGATTTCCTTGAAACCGTCGAGGTCCATGTACACCACAGCAAAGGGCGTTGCGGCCTGCGCCTGCACCAGTTGGTCAACGGCCTCGACCAGCCCGAAGCGGTTGAGCAGGCCCGTCAGGCTGTCGCGCGTGGCGCGTTCACGCAGTTGATGCTCGTGCTGCTCGGCGTGCAGGGCCACGGCCAGCCGCTGGCCCAGTGCGGCCAGCTCGCGCCCGGCGCGCCCCTCGGGTGCCGGCAGGCGCGCCAGGCGCAGCCACACCCGCTGGTTGCTGGTGTGCGCAACGGGCAGGTCGTGCCAGGGCCCTTCGCCCCCCGCCGGGTCGGCCCCCTCCCCTCTGCATGCGGCGAGGCTCGCGCGGCGGGAGGTCGCGCGGCGCACCTGGTCTCGCGCTGCGCCAGCGTTCCATCCGGCCGCCAGGGACAGCACCATGCGGCCGGGCGCTGCCGGCTGGCCACTGCACCACGCCCACCGGCGCGCCACCCGCCTGGGCATTCAGGTGCGCGAGCATCAGGCGCACCACCTCGGCAAACGGGCGTTGCCCGATGATGGCCTGGTCCATCTGCGCGAGCACGTGCACCAGCTGCAAGGTCGCGCCCCACCTCTTCGGTCATCGCGTTGAAGGAGTCGGCCAGGTCGGTGAACTCGCTGCGCCGGCCGGCAATCTGCACCCTGCGCGTGAAGTCGCCGCTCCAGCACCGCGCGCGTGCCCGAGGTGAGCGCATCCAGCGGGCGGGTCAGCCTGCGCAGCACCACCGAGCTGCTCACCAGTGCGAGCAAAAATGCGATGGCGGCCACGTTGCCCACCAAGGCCGCCACGCCAATGGGCAGGTAGCGCCGCACGTCTGGCTGCAAGGTGGTGGTAATGGTCCAGGCCGGCGCATCGAAATAGGGCGTGAAGAAGATTTCGCGCTGCGTGCGCACCTCGTTGGCGGCCTGCGCCTCTACCCCCTGGCAGAAGGGTGCAGACAACTGCGGACCCGAAAAGCAGATGCGATGCGTGCCCGACTGCGCGTTCTCCCACAGGTAGTCTGCAGTGAACCGGCCGCGCACCACCGCGTCCGCAAAGCGGCACCATCAGTTCCACGGTGGGCGCCACCCCCGGCGCAGTGGGGCGCTAACCACGCGCAATGCTGCTCAGCGGCACCGGCGGCATCGGCGCAAGCTCCGAAGGGAAAAGCCGGTCCACACTGGCAAAGACGCTCTTGAGCCGGCTGATCCAGTCGAGCACGATGGGCCCGGGGCCCTGGCCGGAGGGCAGACGCGTGCACCATTCAGCAGGCTTTGCTGCGGCGCGCAGCCGGTCGACGAGGTTGATGCCCACTGCCTTGGCCAGCTCACCACTGAGCTGCGCTGCAGACTGCTGCACAACGTACTCCGTGAGCTGGTAGGCCAGCAGCGACATCGCCCCCACCGGCACCGCCACCAGCACGAAGAAGGTGGCCAGCAGTTGGCGCCCGACACGGCTGTGCAGAATGGCATGGGCCGGACTCAGGCGCATTCAGTAATCCTCGGCGACGCCGATGAAGCTCCCGTTGTTGGCGCGGATGATGTCATCGCGGCTGGCCTTGGCGGTCAACGGCGTCTGGCTCTTGCCGTCGGGCCCCATGCTGTACAGGTCATAGTCGCTGTTGAGCGGGTGCAGCGACTTGTCCTTGCGCTTTTGGCCGACCGTGGCGCCGTCCATCGACAGGTAGCGATAGGGGTTGCCCCAGGGGTCCAGCCGGGTAAAGGGCAGATCGGCCAGGCTTGCCGGGAACACGTGCTTGAAGTTGACGTACCGGTCCAGCATGGCGCTGATTTCCAGGATGTCTTTTTTGGCAGCGGCGACCTTGGCGCGTTCGATGTACGCCTTGTAGCTGGGCACGGCAACCGCCGAAAGCAGCCCGATCAGCGTGACCGGTGATCAGCAGCTCCAGCAGCGTCACCCCCAGCGCGCGCAAGGCACGTCTTCTGTTGTTGCGCACCACCCTCATCGCCCGCCGCCTTCGCAAAAAAATGGGCATGGCGCGGGGCACACAGCCGCGGAACACGCAGCCGCAGCACAGGCCGCGGGCAGCGCCCACCGCTGCGTCGAGGCGCATGTGTCCGTGACATTCTGTTTCATGCCCCATGATAGGGCAGACCCCAACGGCGCCCGCGTAGGACGGATTCGACGGAGGGGCTGGCCCCGGGGGCGGCGAGCCGACGCCCCGGCGGGCGCACTAGCGCTTTGCTGGCGGCTGCAGGTCCTTCATCAGCCCGGCGATCAGCGCATCCGTCCTGGCGTGGGCCTCGCTGCTCATCCACACCGAGAAGGCCGCCATGGCCGCCTTGTTGGCGATGACCTCCTTCTTGCCGATCGGGCTTTGGTAGTGCTGCAGGATCTCGCGCAGATCGCTGACCGACAGATCGGCGCCGTAGCTGGCCGCCCACTTCGCCGACAGTTCCTTGGCAGAGAACATCTGCGCGCCGCGGGACACGAAGCGGTCGAAAGCCGCCTTCTCCCTAGCAGTCGCCTTGCGGCCCTCCTGGGCCAGCACGTCCTCCAGCATCTTGGTGCCATACCCCTCCAAAGACTTCCGCTGGTCCGCCAACTGCTGCGCGAACTGGTCCTGGAGCCCCTGCGCCACCAGGATCTTCTGCACCAGCTCCTGCCGGCCTTCCTGCGCAAAGGCCGCCGGCGCGACACTGCTGATGAGGGCCGCAACGGCGAAATGGAAAAGGCGATGGTGGTGCATGGATCTTTCTTGATGGGACATACGAACGAGCGGCGCGCCCCGGTAGAGGCCGACCTAATGTATCCCGCCCACCACGCCGATCCAGGCCGCGCCCGCCCCCCGAATGGGTGACTCCGTCCCGTCCTGCGGCAGCATGGCCAAAGCCCGCGCTACCATCCCCAACGCCCCAGGACAACGACAAGGACAGCATCCCGATGCCCACCAGCCCGCCCCCGCACGTGACCTTCCGGCCCTTTGCCGGGCCCTCGGACTACGAGGCCATGGTGGCATGCGCCAACGCCAGTTTCGCAACCGACGAGACCGGCTTCTTTCGCACGGTGCAGGAGGTGGCGCGCGACTACGCCGCGTTCACCAGTTGCGTGCCCGAGCGCGATGTGTGGATTGCCCAGGCCGGTGCCGAGATCGCGGGCTACGTGCGCTCCTGGCCGTGGGCGCAGGCCGACGGGCTGCAGCTGTATTCGCAGTTCGCCGTGGTCGCGCCGCAGTGGCGCCGCCAGGGCATTGGAACGGCGCTGCACGCCTGGCTGGAGCAACGACAGCGCACCCAGGCGGCCACCGAGCACCCGGGCGCACCGCGCCACGCCCACCACGCCTACATCACCCACGGCGAGACCGCGCGTGCGGCCCTGCTCGAAAAAGCCGGCTACACGCCCGAGCGCCATTTCCACAACATGGTGCGCCCCACGCTCGACAACGTGGCCGACTTTCCCCTGCCCCAGGGCCTGGAGCTGCGGCCCGTGCAACCCGACCACTACCGCGCCATCTGGGACGCGCATTGGCGCGCCTTCCAGGGCCACTGGGGGGATTGCCCACCGGAGGAAGCCGACTACATCAAGTGGCTGGCCAGCCCGGTCTTCCAGCCCCACCTGTGGCAGGTGGCCTGGGATGTGCAGACCCACCAGGTCGCCGGGCAGGTGCGCACCTACATCGACGCCGCATGGAACCGCAACAACGGCCGCCAGCGTGGCTGGACCGAGTTCATCAGCGTGGGCGCACCCTGGCGCCGCAGCGGTCTGGCGCGTGCCCTCATCGCGCACAGCCTGCGCGCCCAGGCCGCTGCGGGCATGGCCGAGTCGGGCCTGCGCGTGGACAGCCAGAACAGCAGCGGCGCCAACCGCGTGTACGAAGACTGCGGCTTTGTGGTGGAGCGGCGCGACTGCGTGTACCGCAAGCCGCTGGCGCTGGGATCGGACGGGCGCGCCGGGGGCTGACCATGCGGCACCAGCTACCATGGCAGCCATCCGCCGCGCAGCGCGGTATGCTGCAACCGGCAACACACCTGTGGAGGATGCCTTGGATATAGTGGTCGAATGGGTGCTCAACTTGCTGCTCATCATGATCGGGCGCTGCGTCATCTGCGTCGCCACGTTGGGCTACTGGAAATGCGAGGGGCTGACCAGCAACGACCACAGTATTCACGGTGCAGCCGGCGCCCTGTGGTATGCCCGCGATGGCCGCAGCGTTGTCACCCCCACGGGCCAGACGCTGGCCGGTTTCCTGTTCTGCATCGCGCTCGTGCTGGCCTTGATTGGTCTGCTCATGGGGTGAAGGCCGGCAGTCCCGGCAAACGCAAGAGAACACCGCAGCCTTGTCTTCTACATCCAATCTCCTGACGCGCCTGAAGCCCTTGCGAGGAGCGCATTGGCTTTTGTCGCTGGCCGTCGTTGCCAGTGCGATGCTTCTGACCTTCGGCGCGCAATGCGCACAAGACCTCGTCACCTGGCAAGCCGCGTGGTTGACCGCCGTCATAGGCATCGTCGTCTGGTCCAATCATCTGCGCGTTGCGCCTGTCAAATCCGCCCGGATGCTGTGGCTGGTGCTGGGCCGCTCGGCTTGGGAAATGGTCAAGCTGGTGGCCGCCTTCGCAGTGGTGGCCTTTCCGCTGGCGTTGGTGTCACCCACCGCCTCGTGCCTGCACGATCGCGCCAAAGTGGCAACGGCGCTGATTGGAACCTCTGCCCAGCGCGAGGAAATCGCCAAGCGCATTCTCCAGCAAGGAAGCGTGGGGGGTGCAGGGCAAGGGATGGTCTACGCTCCGTCTGGCCGAGCAAAGGCGGGGCTCATCCAAAGCGATGGCTCCATTGTCATCGTGACTGACGACCCGCCCACAGCCCTCGTTCTCGCCCCGTCCATCGAGGCGCCAGGGAAGGTCCAATGGACGTGCAAGGGTGTTCCCGAAAAAGCCGTTCCGTTAACCTGCAGGCAGCCAGGCCCATGAGTGCATGCACAGGCATGCCCTGCATCCCCGCAGCTGTGGACCGCAGCATTCGGTGCCCGCATTCCCATATCCAGACACCCATGAAAGCCGACTTCCCCTCTCTGGACGCATCCATGCAGCAGGTGCTGGCAGCTCGCCCATCGCGGCTTGACGACATTCTCCAAGTGCGCGCCGTGCGCGACCATACGCAGCGCGCCGCGCCGCGCAGGTCCGTGGCATCGCCCGGTAGCAGTGCCGACACCACCATCCATGAGCGCATGCAGGCCCTTCGCCGGGCTGGCAGGGTGGGCCACGAGCCGCCGACCGGCCGGTGGGAGGTCTCGCCGCAGGCCTCACAGGCCGTGCCGCCGCAGCCCCTTGCCAGCACCGGCTTTGCCCTTCAGGCAGACTTGCAGCTTGCGCCCCCGGCACACCGCCCCCTGAAAGACCCCACCGTTTGACCACCAAGCCCCCCATGAAGACCATCGACGAGATGCTGAGCCTGGACCTGCTCACGCGCGACCAGCACACCCAGATCAGCGCCTGGATTGCGCGCTCGGCCTCGCCCGAGGAGATTCTGCAGATGCCCTCTGCGCTGTGGCGCGCGGTGGAGCATGCCAGCCAGGTCATGGGCATCAACGAGGACCTGCTGCGCCCACCCGCCCTGGATGCGGGCGGCATGGTCACCGGGTAATCCTCCACAACCGAGAAGCCGCCCGTGCAGCTGAACTTCGCATGCACGCAATGCGGCCGGTGCTGCCAGGGCCACCGGGTGCCTTTGTCGGTGCACGAGGCCATGGCCTGGCTGCGCCGCGGCGGCGATGTGCACCTGCTGTGCGATGCGGTCGTCTGGCCTGCCGAGCCGCCCGCCGGCGATGCCTTGGCCGCCTACCGGCGCGAGCGCAGCTTTGCCGCAGCGAGCGCGGCGATGGCGGTGCGGGTGGGCGTGATCCTGGCCGCGTCCTTCCCGGGCCGCTGCCCGAACCTGATGGACGACCAGCGCTGCGCCATCTATGCCGAGCGGCCGCTGGTCTGCCGCATCTACCCGGCATCGATCAACCCCTTCGAGCCGCTGGGCACCGAGTCCAAGGCCTGCCCGCCCGAGGCCTGGGATGCGCGCGGCCCCGCCTTCGTGCGTGCGGGCCGGCTGGTGGACGAGGCCACCCACGCACTGATCGACCAGGCGCGCCACCTGGCCATGCAGGAGATACCCGCCAAGCAGCGCCTGTGCGACGCCCTGGGCATACGGGTGGCCGCCATGGCCAACGAGGGTTTTGCGGTGCACCGGCCCCCACGCGCCGCGCTGCTGGCGGCGCTGGAAGCATCGTGCGCCGCCATGGCAACGCAAGCGGACCCGGTGGTGCCGGTGCCGGCCCTGCCCGGCGACTGGTGCCTGCTGAGCGCACGCGCCGCCACGCTGGAGATCCTGGCCGAGATCGACGCCTATGCTCTGGATGCATGCCAGGCCGGCCAGCTCGGAGTGGAGTACCTGGATCTGCAGCCGCCTGACGGGGCCGCTGGGTGAGCTGCGGCAGGGCCTGCCTGCCTGCCTACCTGCTTACTTCTGCGGAATCGCAATCGGCCCGCCCCCCTTGGGCCGCTTGCGGCCACCCACGGGGCTTTCGCCAAACGCAACCTTTTCGTTGCGCATCTCGATGAAGAAGGGCTTGAGCGGCACGAAGTCGAAGTCCTTGTCCACCACCAGAAAGCGCGGGATGGTCTGGCCTCTCAACCCCCTGGCGCTGCTGCTGCCTGGCTGCACCTGGCGAAAGCGCCGCGCGCCGGGTGCGGACTGCAGGGTCTTGAAGGAACGTGCCGGCAGGTCCGCGCGCGCCACCACAAAGTCGGGCTGCGCCTTGAAGCGCACCCAGGTGGTAGCGCCGCTGGGGATGTTGGTGGAGTTGGCCAACGCGAAGTCCAGCACGCTGCCCAGCGGACTGGACGGCGTGGGCGGCCCCATGATGGTCAGGCGCAGCTCCACCTGGTGGGAGGTCTCGCTGCCCACGTTCTTCACCAGCACATCCAGCTCGTTGCGCGAACCGGGCACGGCCTTGAAGTCGTTGAACTGGAGGTTGGTGAAGGGGTTCGGCGGCGTCAGCTTGTCCGGCAGGGCAATGGGCGCCATCTTGGGCGTCTGGGCCTTCTCCCAGGTGAAGATGTTGTCGTCCTCGTTGGACTCGGGCACGGCCAGGTACACGTCGACCTTGAACCGGAACCCATGCTTGGCGCCGAAATCGTCCTTGGCCATGCCCTTGGGCAGCTGCATGGAAAAGCTCTGCCTGTACCCCTGGGTATCCGGGTAGGCCTCCAGCCCGTCGACGCTGTAAGGCGCCAGCAGGTGCAGCGTGCCCGTGGCGGCCGTGGTGCCCGCGAACACCTCGAACGACACCTGAAACGGCCCCGCCTTGGCCGTGGGCTGGTTCGGGTCGAACTCCCCGGGGCCGAAGGGCGAGTGGGGCTTGCTGTTGGCGTTGGCCACCGTGACCTGCGCGAACCAGGGCTGCGCCGGGTCGTAGCACGGCATGCCGGGCGTGGCCTCGTTCAGGCCATCGAAAAAGATCTGCAGGTTGGGCGATGGCATGCACGTCCCTTGCGCTGTGGGATGGATGAAGACGGCCATGGTGGCACACGGCCCAGACCGCAGCAAGCGCGCAAATGCTGCGGTTTGTAAGGCCGGGCCCTGGCCAATGGCCAGTGCCGGGATTGGCAGGCTGGAGCCTGTCGGACTTGGCTGAGATAATCCCGAGCCATCGACAACCGCCTTTGCATGGAGCCCCCCGATGAGCTATGTGGTCCATATCTGGGAACACCCCCAACCCACCAGCCTCGCGGCGGCAGAGGCCCTGCACCAGCACCTTGCCGACCGGGCGTCGCCCCCTTATGCGAAGTGGCAGCAGTTGCGCGACGAGATCGAGGCGCGCATGGTGTCACAGGGCACGCCCAAGGAGTGGATCGAGTTCCCCATCGACCCCGGGCACCGGGAGCGCAGCTACGGCCTGGAGTTCGACGGGCCCGAGAACTACCAGGACGTGGTGGTGCAAAGCGCCACCGGGCTCGGGTTCAGTGTCTACGATGACCAGGCGGCGCGGCTGTACCTGCCGTTCGGCTATGTGCTGACGTTCGACGGGCTCTCGCGCTTTGATCGGGGCGACCAGGGCGTTGCGCCGCCGCGCTTCGGCCCGGCAGACCGCGAAGCCGTGATGGCGCAGTGCGAGGCGGCCTGGCGGCCGCGCTTCGAGGCACTGGGGTTCAGCTTCCATCGCGGCGAGCCCGCGCGCTCGGACATCCCGCTGGTGGCCGAGCGCGTGGTGCCGGTCGGCAAGCAGTCCATCACCATCAGTTTTTCGACCTTCGAAGAGCGCCTTTCGTTCGAGGTGATCGCGGCCATCGTGCCGGAGGTGCCCACGGCCGTGCTCGAGGCCTGCGGCGGCGCCCGGCGGATGCAGGTGCGCGGGCGCGAGTACCGCGGCATCGCCGCCTTCATGGTCGACCACCAGCGCGGGATGGAGTGGATGAGCATGGGCGGCTCGCTGCGCAATGCCGAGTACGTGGACCGGCTGATCCCGGGGCTGTTCGAATACCTCGACAACGAGATCCTGCCCACGCTGCAGGCCTGCACCACGGCCGCAGAGGTACTGCACGCAGCCACCCGCCCGGACCAGGGGCCCGCCGAGCTGCTGCCCAGCCGGCTGCCCCTGGCACTGGCCTGGCTCCAGGGCGACAGCGCGCTGGAACCGTTCTACGCGCAATACGAGCAGGTTCTTTCGCACTGGGACAAGGACTGGGCGCGCGAGGCCCGCGATGTGCTGCGCGCCTTGCCGCGCGGTCTGGGGTAGGCAGTACGGGCTGCCCAGGCGCTGTGCGCCCAGGTGGCTACCACATTGGGGGCCACGCGCCGCTGCGGGCGGGTTGCGGCCATGCCACGGCGGCCATTGTGTGGGCAAGGCCTTCGTTGGTACCATGGCAGCAGTTCGCTGCGCAATGACCGGCATTGCGCCACGGGGTCTCTTCGTCGCCCCGGTGCGCCCCACAGGATGAAGACATGCCACTGCCACCTGTCCTCGACCGATTCCTGGCCGCCCAGGAGCCCGTGCATGAGCGGGTGCTGGCCGAGCTCAAGGCCGGCAAGAAGCGCTCGCACTGGATGTGGTTTGTCTTCCCCCAGTACAAGGGCCTGGGCCACAGCGACATGGCGGCACGCTATGCCATCCAGTCCCCTGCCGAGGCGAAGTCCTATCTGGAGCACCCGGTTCTGGGCAGCCGGCTGCGCGAGTGCTGCAAGCTCCTGCTGGCACTGGACGACACCTGCTCCGCGCGCAGCGTGCTGGGCACACCCGACGACATGAAGCTGCGCTCCTGCATGACCTTGTTCGACGCGGTGCCAGGGGCGGATGCGGTGTTCGAAGCGGTGCTGGTGAAGTTCTTTGGCGGCGAGAGAGACCCCCGCACGCTGGAGCTGCTTGGCCAGGGCGGCGGCCCTGCGTAGGAGCCTGTCGGACTTGTAAATCGTCGGCTGCAAATCGGCCGCAGCGGTGCCGCGCGCGCCGCCGGATTGACGCCCGTCAAGCAAAGGTTGACCTTCGTCAAGGCGGCTGGGCCGTGGTGTCCGGACAATCGACTGCATTGTCCTGCGGAGCCTTCCCCCATGCGCCTGAACCTGCCAACCACCGGACAGGAATATGCTGTCCCCAAGGGCCAGACCCTTGTTTCCGCCACCGACACGCAGGGGCGCATCACGCACTGCAACGCCGCCTTCGTGGCCGTGAGCGGCTACACGCGCGATGAGCTCGTGGGCCAGCCGCACAACATGATCCGCCACCCCGACATGCCCGAGGAGGCGTTTCGCGACATGTGGGCCACCATCGCCTCGGGCCGGCCCTGGTCGGCCCCGGTGAAGAACCGGCGCAAGAACGGCGACCACTACTGGGTGATGGCCAACGCCACGCCGCTGATGCAGGACGGCCGGCCCGTGGGCTACATGTCGGTGCGCACCGAGGCCACGCGCGCACAGATCGCTGCGGCCGAGCAGCTGTACGCCACCATGCGCGAAGAAAAGCAGGCCGGGCGGCGCGTGCACGGGCTGCGCTCGGGCCGCGTGGTGCGGCACACGCTGGCCGGGCGCGTGGCGCACGGGCTGGCCACACTGGGCCTGTCGGCCCGGCTGGCGCTGGCGCTGCTGGCCTTGCTGGCGGCCTCGCTGGCCACTGGCATGCTGCTGCCCGGCGCCGCCGGCTGGGCCGTGCTGCTGGCGCTGTTCGGCACGGCCTGGTGGTACCTGGCACGGCTGCTGGTGGGGCCCATCGCGGCGCTGACCCTGGCGGCCAACCGGGTCGCGGCCGGCGACCTGACGACCACCATGCGCCGGGGCCGCAACGACGAACTGGGCGACCTGGAGCAAGCGCTGGGCCAGCTGTCGTTCAACCTCTGCGCCATCGTGCGTGATGCCCGCGACGAAAGCGAATCCATGCGCCTGGGCGCGCAGGAGATCGCCCAGGGCAACCTGGACCTGTCGGCGCGCACCGAGTCGCAGGCCGCCAGCCTGGAGCAGACGGCGGCGTCCATGGAGCAGATCACCGGCACCGTGCGCCAAAGCGCCGACGCCGCCCGCCAGGCCACGGCCCTGGCAGGCCAGGCCGACGCGGCCGCCGCGCGCAGCCGCGAGGCGGTGGACAGCGTGGGCCAGACCATGCGCGACATCCAGGGCGACTCCGAGCGCATCGGCGAGATCACGCAGGTCATCGACTCCATCGCCTTCCAGACCAACATCCTGGCGCTCAACGCCGCCGTGGAAGCCGCCCGCGCCGGCGAACAGGGCCGGGGCTTTGCCGTGGTGGCCAGCGAGGTGCGCAGCCTGGCCGGCCGCAGCGCCGCCGCAGCCAGGGAGATCAAGCAGCTCATCGACCAGTCGGCCCACCGCGTGGAGCAAGGCCAGCAACGCACCCAGGCGGCCCAGGCCACCATGGTCGAGGTGGTCGAGGGCGTGCAGCGCGTGAGCGCCGTGGTCGGCGAGATCAGCCACGCCAGCCAGGAGCAGCTGACCGGCATCTCCGAGGTGAACACCGCCGTGGGCCAGCTCGACACCATCACCCAGGAAAACGCGGCGCTGGTGGAGCAGGTGGCTGCGGCGGCGCAGGGGTTGACGCGCACGGCGGGGGCGGTGACGGATTCGGTGCAGGTGTTTCGGCTGGAGGCGGGCCTACCGTCGGCAGCGCGGGCTGCGGTGCTGGCGCCGGGTCAGCGCCGCGCCGTGACGGTGGCGGCGCAACCGCGTGGCAAGGGGCTGACGACGGCGTGAGGTGGTGGATGCCAGTTGCCTGGATTGAGGGCGGAGGCCGGGATGTGCGCCCGGCGGCGCAGTAACTTTCTCTTGGCCGCCAAGAGAAAGTCACCAAAGAGAAGGCGGCCCCCAGTCTGCGTCCCCCATCGCCCTGTCGGGCGATGGGGGCAACCTGCGATGCTCGGATCTGGGGTGGTGCCGATGAACTCGCTGCGTTCCCCCTGCGGGTGAACTCCGCTCAGACAGCATCGGCAAGCTAGAGGACGAAGTGCGTGTGTCCTTCGGCACACGCACCCACCCCAGCTCCTGCGCTTCTCGGCGCAGCCAGCAGGGGTGGGGAGCGGGTACCACACGGCTGCTGCTTCGCAGCTGCGCCTGGGGTCGGTTCGCGCTGCGCGCTGCCGACCTGTTGGGCGCGATCGCCCTGGCGAGCCAAGCGCAGCGAGGCAGTTTGGGCCGAGCGAAGCAATGGCCCGTGTGGAGCCCGTTCCCACCCCCTTCTGACCGTGCCGAGAAGCGCAGGGCCTGGGGTGAGCGCGTGCCGAAGGACACGCGCCTCGTCATCTGGCTCGCCGAAGCTGTTTGACCGGAGCTGCCTCGCAGAGGCAGCGCAGGGAGTTCTTCGGCGTCACCCCAGGACCGAGCATCGCAGGCTGCCCCCAGCGCCCGACAGGGCGATGGGGGACACGGGCAGCGGGGTCGCCTTTTCTTGGCCTACGTTCTTTTGGCGAAGCAAAAGAAGGTAGGTGCGCCGCCGGGCGCACACCCCGGCCTCCGCCCTCAGCAAAGGCATGCGGTAACCATGAAAACAAAGCCGAGGAACAATGGACTAGACCCCCCGCCTGCACAGTCCAGCCAAGCAAGGCCCCGGACGAACCGCCAGGCCATTGCAAATATGGCGCGTCCCTCCTCGCCGCTCGCTGCAGGTGCAGGTGCTCAGGCGGGAGGCGGGGGTGCTGCCGTCAGCGCGTCCTGCGGTGCCGGGTCAGCGTAGCGCCAGACCCGAGGTGCAGCCGCGTGGCAGGGCGTTGAGGGCGGTGTGATGCAAAACTTCAGCGGTCACCACCGCGCTCAAGCGGCCCGCTGGCCCAGAAACCCGTTGCGGTAGCCCGCAATGAATGCGCGCAGCCGCTGCGCATCACCACCCATGGCCAGTTGGTTGCGCACTCGCAAAAGCGCGTCCAGCATTGGTTCAGGGTCCGCGAGAATGACACGCACTTGCTGTTCGGTGCCCGGGCTGCACAGCATTGCAGCGTCCTTGCCGAGCAACGCCGCGCCGGCCAGGTCGGGGTCGTGGCCAGCCATCTCCAGCAACCCCGCCTCTTCGTCGTAGAGCCGGTCCATGTTGCCGGCAGTGGCATAGGCCTGCGCCAACGCAAGGAAGTCGGTGGCATCCTTGTTGTTGTCGCGACCACGGTCATGCCAGGCAAGCAGCTTGAGCACCGACAACGAAGGCAACGTGCAGACGTGCACCGCCAGTCCCTCGCCCAGGTCCACCAGATCCGCGCTGTCCAGCCCCTCCCTGAACCCGGCCACATTGAGCACCACGTCATGGCCAGGCGGCCAGGTGATGGTCTGGTCCTCTCCTGCCACGCCCCCGAAAGGAATGAGATCCAACGGGATTCCACCGGGACGCAAGTAGTGCATGCGGTGCGACTTGCCTTGCACCGCGAAGAACGCCCCCGTCGCGGCAAGGCGATCCTTCAATGCAGTGAAACGCTCCCAGCTGTCGATGTACAGGCCGATGTCCACATCGCGCGTGGCCCTGCGCACGGCCTGCCCGTGTACGTGCGTGAGCATGATGTCCCGCGCCATCGCACCGCCCACGAACACATCGATGCCGAGCGCCTGCGTGGCCGCTTTGGCATGCGCAAGAATCGCATGCAGGCCCGGCTCGATGGGGCGATCGGCGCGGACTTTAAGTACCATTCTTGAGCCGCTCCATCAGCATGCCCGCCACCTCCACGCTGCGGCCTTCATTGCTGGCCATCAGATCCGCGTAGACCAGCAGCAAGGGCGCCACGGCCGGCTCCACCGCCTTCGCATGCACCAGATCCGCGCGGGGCCAGAAGGCATCCAACACTTCGATGGGCCCGTCAGGATCCGGGCGCAGGCGGTGCTTGCGCAGCAACTGGCCCCGGTCCATCCAGCTGTAGACGCATGCGCTTGCCGGGTTGATGTATTGCGTGATCGCTGCAGCGGCCACTTCGCCACTCAGGGCCACCTCGGGCTCATCAGTCAGAAGACTGCTCCCCCGCCAATCGGCATCCCCGCAGGCATACCGCTGCGGCTTGAGCTTGCCCCGCAGCGAAATCGGGTACTGCCGCGCCCACTCCATTTGCAGCGCCTGCCTGTTCGCCAAGCGCCGCTTGCGCGCCGCCCCCGCGATGAAGCCCAGCGCTGCCAATTCCTCGATGGCATTCGACGCCGAGCCCAACGCGGCACCGGCCGCCTCGGCGATGGCCCGCACCGGCTGCTGCGCCAGGCCTTCGGTCGTCAGCAGCGCAAAGATGACCCGCAAGGTGCTGGCCTTGCGCAGGGCGGATTGGTCGGTGGGGGCGCGGGGCTCTTTGGGGCGGGGCTTGCCGGTGATAAACAGGTAATTGCCCGGGACATCGATGTGGGCGTTGCCCACGGTGTCCAGGAAGTTGATGCCGGTGCGCTGGCATTCTTCGGCCAGCTTCGCTGACAGGTAGGGGGCGATCAAAAGCAACGGGTTGCTGTTATCACCGAGCTCTTTTTCGGTCCGATACCAGATCAAGTCGCTGGTGCGTGCAATACGACTCACCTGAACCGTAAAACGGCCCAGATCTTGCCCAGTCCGAGCGAGCTTGACGATCGCGTTGTTGCGATCCTTTGGGCCCAGCAAATCCACAACCTCGCCTTGCAGGACTGGCTCTGCAGCTTCCAATGCTTGCTCGATCACTGTGCCGGTGTTCATTTTTTCACGATGTTCATGTTACGTGAACATTGATGATAAACGAACAAGAGGGGCAATGGAAGGGCCTGCGACCTCTCGATTCACTTTGCATGCGCGTGCTACTTCCCAACGCCGATTCGAGATCGAAGCGGCAACTTAACCGGAAAAATAACCGGCAATTCTTGCGTAGCTTTCAACCACAATTACCCATATATCCATTTGATTTAAAAAGGTATTTTTGCTAGCATTGCGGCAAAATCTAACCAGAAACCATGTCCGTTAAACCTACTCCGGTTGCAGCTTACGACCAGCCGCACCAGTTCGAACCCCTTGTTCCCACCCAGGGCCTGGCGGAGCTGAGCGAGGCCACGCGGCGAATCTTTGAAAAGTCCGCCGCGCTGAAGGCTGCCGCCAGCCCCGAAGCAAGAGCCGCCTTGCGCGAAATCGTGCGCTCGATGAACTCCTACTACTCGAACGGCATCGAGGGGCAAGCGACCCACCCCGCGAATATCGAACGGGCACTGCGGCATGACTTCTCGGAAAAACCCGACGTGGCCAGGCGCCAGCGCGTGGCGCTTGCACACATCGAAGCAGAGCGCGATCTGGAACAGAGCGTGACCACCGAAGCCGCCGCGCTGGGCAGCGCCTTCCTGTGCCAGGCGCACAAGAGCCTGTACAGCCGGCTGCCTGCGCAAGACCGCCTTACCGAAGACGGCCGGCAGGTAGAACCCGGCGCATTGCGAGTGCATGACGTCGCCGTGGGCCGCCACCAGCCGCCGGCCTGGCAGTCCGTGCCCCGCTTTCTTGCCCGCATGGACCAGGTGTACGGCCCCCTGCGCGGCGTAGACGCCGTCATCCACACCATTGCCGCAGCCCACCACCGCATGGCCTGGACGCACCCCTTCGAGGACGGCAACGGCCGCGCAGTGCGCCTGCAGACGCACTGCGCCCTGCTCCCCATCAGCGGTGGCCTGTGGTCGGTCAACCGCGGGCTCGCGCGCCAGCGCGAGCGCTACTACGAGCTGCTCGACGGCGCGGACAGCCCCCGGCAAGGCGACCTGGACGGACGGGGCAACCTCAGCCAGAAAATGCTCTGGGAGTGGTGCCGCTATTTCGTCGGGCTGTGCGAGGACCAGGTGAACTTCATGGGCTCCATGCTCGACCTGCCCCAGCTCAAGGACCGCCTGCGGGCCTACGTCATGGTCGAGGGCGTCACCAAGGGGATCACGGAGTACCGCGAAGAGGCGGTCTTGCCGCTGCAGACCGTTGCCGTCAGCGGGGCCATGGCGCGCGGCGATTTCATCCGCATGACCGGTCTGGGCGAGCGCACTGGCCGCAAGGTGGTGTCGCGCTTCCTCAGCGACGGGCTGCTCAAGAGCGAAGGGCACAGGGGGGAGTTGAGCATTGCCTTTCCCATGTCCGCGCTGAGCATTCTGCTGCCGAATCTGTATCCGGAAGCTTCGAGCATTGTGCTGGATTAGGGCGACACCGGGTGTGCCCGACTTTGAACGCACCGCCAGCGCTCTGGGTGGCGCGGCGACATGGCGGTTTCGGCCGTGACCGGGGCAACCCGGCGCGGCTGTGGCATGCGGCGGCGCCGGTGGCGGTGCCGGTGCCGGTGGCGGCAGCTTGGTGTGTATGGTTGCTTCTGTTCTTTTGCCGGGGGCGGAGGCCGGGATGTGCGCCCGGCGGCGCACCCACCTTCTTTTGCGTCGCCAAAAGAAGGTGGGCCAAGAAAAGGCGACCCCCAGTCTGCGTCCCCCGTTCGCCTTGTCGGGCGAACGGGGGCAACCTGCGATGCTCGGGCCTGGGGTGGCGTCGCGGAACTCGCTGCGTTCTGCGAACTCCGCTCAAACATCCGCGACGAGCTAGACCACGAAGTGCGTGTGTCCTTCGGCACACGCACCCACCCCAGGCCCTGCGCTTCTCGGCGCAGCCAGAAGGGGTGGGGAGCGGGGACAAAGACGGCTGCTGCTGCGCAGCCGCGCCGGGTGTCGGTTACGCGCTGCGCGCTGCCGACATTTGGGGCGCGGGCGCCCTGGCGAGCCGAGCGCAGCGAAGGACCACAGGCCGAGCGAAGCAATGGCCCGTATGGAGCCCGCTCCCACCCCCTTCTGACCGTGCCGAGAAGCGCAGGGCCTGGGGTGAGCGCGTGCCGAAGGACACGCGCCTCGTCATCTGGCTCGCCGAAGCTGTTTGACCGCAGCTGCCTCGCAGAGGCAGCGCAGGGAGTTCTTCGGCGTCACCCCAGGTCCGAGCATCGCAGGCTGCCCCACTCGCCGCCAGGCGAGTGGGGACACGGGCAGCGGGGTCGCCTTCTCTTTGGTGACTTTCTCTTGGCGACTCAAGAGAAAGTTACTGCGCCGCCGGGCGCACACCCCGGCCTCCGCCCTCGGCAACGGCATGCGGTAACCATGGAAACACAGCCGGACAAACCGCCAGGCCATGACAGCTATGGCGTGCCCTTCCCTGCCATGACTTCACCGAGGAACCTCTTCATGCACACGCAAGACGCGACCATGGTGTCTATGCAAGGCGACCAATGCGCTCCTCAGCCAACGCCAGATGCTCACCCAAGGCATCGATACACGCCGAAAAACCCCCACTGAAGCCCCCATCTGCCCCACCCGGCACCACAAGACCAGGGGCAAGACCCGTGAGCCGCCCCACGAAAGCCCGCGCCAGTGGCAGCGCCTGCCTCCAGACGTGCGCCGGCACCTGGGAGCCGATGCTCAGCTCGAGCCGGCGCACCGGCAGGTCGCCCCCGGCCGTGGGCGCAAAGGCCATGGGGGTCATGTCATAGGCCGGCGCCAGCTGGTAAGGCCGGCCGTGCTCGGCCATGAACGAGAGGTTGCCGCTGTGCATGTCGGTGTTGCCGATCAGGGTCCCGAACGCCCACAACAGGCTGGCGGCTTGCACGGCTGCGGGCTCGACCACCCGCTCCTGTGCCAACGCCTCCACCATCTCCGGCCAGCGCCCGCTGCGGCCCACGAACTGCGCATCCAGGGCGGTCAACGAGTGCAGCGCACGCCGGCCCAGAACGCCGACCCGGTCAAAGCGCTCTACCTCCAGAAAGCGCTGCACGCCATGGTCGATGACGCGCGTGCGCGCCGCCGCAATGCCATGGGCGCCCAGCACCTGCAGTGCCAGGTGCTCGGCCAGCAACAGGTCGCGCCAGCGTTCACTCACCGGGCTGGGAACGGCAGAACTGAACTTGACGATCACATGCGCGGACACCCCCTCGGCGCTTGCATCATCACCATCACCATCACCATCACCATCACCATCACCATCGCACTGGGCAAAGGCGGTGAACTTGGGCTGCTCCCCCGCCGCCGATGAACCCGCAAGCTCACCCCGGGCTGCGGCCAGCGCCAAGGCGGCATAGGCCTGCGCCTTGCCGGCCAGCGCGATGGGCGGCGGCAGGCTGCTGTTCACGAACTCCTGCTGCGCGGCATCGCCCACCAGCAGGTTGCCGGGCAGATCCCCCCCCTCACGCAGCAGCGCGCGCATCACGTGCGAGTCGTTCCAGTCGGCCAGCCGCTCTGGCAGCCCCAGCGCGGGCCCATGCCGCTGGTTGTAGGCCCGCCCCAGGTAGCCCTGCGGCCGCATGTCGAAAAGCCACCACGGAAGGCCATCCGTGTGCCCTTGCACGGCACCATCAGCCTGCGCCATCACGAAGCCTTCGGGATACACCGGCACCAGGGTGCCCAGCCCCTGCAACCGGCCTTCGGCAGTCACCCCGTAGATCGGCGCCACCAGGTCCGCCCGCGAGGCATCGCGCAGCGCATACTGAATAGATCGCGAAGCACCCAGACGCAGCACATCCGGCCCCAGCGCCTGCAGCGCCCGGGACACTGTGGGCTGGCTTGTTCCCAGGGCATCCGCCAACGCCCTCGCGGTCTTCAGTCCGCTGCGCAGCAGGTCACGAATCTGTTTGGCGTGGCGGTGGGTGGGGGTTGGCATGCAGGCATCTTAGTCCAATTGAACGGATTGATGAATAGATAACTGAATAGAAACGGAGAGATCACCAAGGCAAGAGGGTTGCCTCCTTGGCGGCATGGCGCCATGCCTGCGCACGCATTGCACAATGTGCCCCTGCGCCGCCCTGGCAAGGGCGAACTCCACAGAACGAACGCCAAGGTCAAACAACATGGATCTCTCTTCAACGGTGGCATGGTCAGTTCCTGTGGCGGGCTGCCTGCTGGCGGCGCTATACGGCCACGGCCGCGCCGAAGCCGGGGCCCAGTCCATCTGGGGCAGTGCATTGTGGGTTGCCATCGTCACCGGCGTCCTGCTGACATTCGTCCAGGTGGTCTTGCATGGCGCCTGCATTGGAGCGCGGTGGTGCGCCGACCAAGGCGACGTCAACATGAGTTATTGGTTTCAGTCTTTCATGGCCATCCCGCTGTACTGGCTTGCGGCGTGCAGTGTTTGGAAGATGAAGCAGTGACAAGACCACCTGGCCCTGCCCCAGCGCCGCGTGTGCCTCCGGATTGGCAGGCCGCAGCGCCAAAGCCGCCCGGGAGATCAAGCAGCTGATCGACCAATCGGCCCACCGCGTGGAGCAAGGCCAGCAGCGCACCCAGGCGGCCCAGGCCACCATGGTCGAGGTGGTCGAAGGCGTGCAGCGCGTGAGCTGTGGTCGGCGAGATCAGCCACGCCAGCCAGGAGCAGCTGGCCGGCATCTCCGAGGTCAACACCGCCGTGGGACAGCTTGACACCATCACCCAGGAAAACGCGGCGCTGGTGGAGCAGGTGGCGGCGGCGGCGCAGGGGTTGACGCGCACTGCGGGGGCGGTGACGGATTCGGTGCAGGTGTCTCGGCTGGAGGCGGGGGTGCCGTCGGCAGCGCGGGGGGCGGTACCGGGTCAGCGGAGCGCCCGACCCGTGGTGCAGCCGCGTGGCAGGGGGTTGCGGGGGGTGTGATGCCGCTCAGCAGTGGCACAAGGGGTGATGTTCATTTTTTCGTGATGTTCATGTGGCGTGAACATTGATGAACAACGAACACCCGGGGTGGGCTGATGAGGCCGCTCGCAGGGATGTGCTTGTGGATGCTTCTGTTGTTGGGTTGAGGGCGGAGGCCGGGGTATGCGCCCGGCGGCGCAGTAACTTTCTCTTGGCCGCCAAGAGAAAGTCACCAAAGAGAAGGCGGCCCCCAGTCTGCGACCCCCGTTCGCCCTGTCGGGCGAACGGGGGCAACCTGCGATGCTCGGGCCTGGGGTGGTGCCGCAGAACTCACTGCGTTTGGCCGTTGGCCAAACTCCGTTCAAACAGCTGCGGCAAGCCAGATCACGAAGTGCGTGTGTCCTGCGGCACACGCACCCACCCCAGGCCCTGCGCTTCTCGGCGCAGCCAGCAGGGGTGGGGAGCGGGTACCGCACGGCTGCTGCTGCGCAGCTGCGCCTGGGGTCGGTTACGCGCTGCGCGCTGCCGACGCGCGGGGCAATCGCTCTGCCCAGGCCGAGCGTAGCGAGGCAGTTGGGGCCGAGCGAAGCGATGGCCCGTGTGGAGCCCGCTCCCACCCCCTTCTGACCGTGCCGAGAAGCGCAGGGCCTGGGGTGAGCGCGTGCCGAAGGACACGCGCATCGTGAACTGACTCACCGCGGTTGTCCGAGCGGAGTTCTCCTGCAGGGAGAACGCAGCGAGTTCCGCGGTGCACCCCAGGACCGAGCATCGCAGGCTGCCCCACTCGCCCACCGGGCGAGTGGGGACACGGGCAGCGGGGTCGTCTTTTCTTGGCCTACCTTCTTTTGACGAAGCAAAAGAAGGTAGGTGCGCCGCCGGGCGCACACCCCGGCCTCCGCCCTTGAAACAGACACGCCATCGCCAGAGCATCAGTCCGCTGAAATTCCATCAGCTGCAGCCTGCGCAAAAGACCCCCACCCACCACAGCAGCACGGGTCCAGTCCGAGCAGGCGGCGTACGCTCAACCATCAATACCCCCCTCTCCTCCCCCCATACCCACCAGCGCTCCCGGCCAACGTCGACCCCCGCGGCTCCACCACCGCAAAGCGCAGCATCATCACCCCATACCGCGTCGCGCTCTGCAGGTCATCACGCAGCTTCACCACCAGCCCATCCTTGCGGTGGTAAAGCCGCCATTCCTCCAGCCAGTCGCCGCACGTGCTGAACACCTTGAAGCGCCCTGTCTGCATGCGCGTGAGCAAATCGCTGATGCCCGCCTCCAGGCCATTGCTGCCGTCTTCGAACGTGGCGCGCTCAGGCAGCAGGTTCACGCCCAGGGCGCGGTACTGGCCCGCGAGCTGCTCGCCGCTGCCCTTGTCGTGCTGCAGGCCGTCGTGCGGCCAGGCCACGGGCATCCAGCGGCCGCGCGCGGCGATCAGCGGGGCCTGCATGGCCACGCTGGTCTCGCGCACGCGGAAGGTGTCGTACACGTAGACGGTATCGGTGTCGCGGTCCCACGCCAGCCAGGCGGCTGCGGCCGGGTGGTCCCAGCCAAAG
The DNA here is from genome assembly GCF_034519795.1 of Acidovorax sp. Lineage (GTDB taxonomy): Bacteria > Pseudomonadota > Gammaproteobacteria > Burkholderiales > Burkholderiaceae_C > Acidovorax. Next base: position 271,322 of record NZ_JAXHOB010000008.1, on the reverse strand, counting down.
TCCAGGCCCACGATGCGCGGCCAGTGCGCGGGCAGCGCGAACGGCGGCACGACGATGGACTCCTCGGCCACCGGGAACACCTTGCCCGAGCCCAGCACCGGCACCCCGTTCATGCGCGCCTCGCGCTCGTGCAGGGGAAAGCTCTCGGCCAGCTCCTGCTTGGTCTTCTCGTCAAGGTGGGGCACGTCGTTCCAGCCGGCCTGGATGATGGCTTTGCTCATGGGATGCTTCCAAAATGCGAAGTAGGTAGGTGCAAGTGGCCTTGGGTTCGCAACGCCTGTGGCGCTCCTTGCGAGCAGACTTATTCATAGATTTGCACGAAACTGCAATTTCATTAATATCTATGAATGCCGCGACAAAACGCACCTCACTCGGAACACCCTTCAGCAGTGCTGCGCGAGATCGAGCAGCTTGGCCTGAACATCACCATCGCGCGCAAGCGGCGGGGAGAAACGCAGGGCCAGTGGGCCAGCAAGCTGGGCGTGTCGCAGCCCACCATGGCCCGCATCGAGCGGGGCGACCCGTCCGTGGCGATGGCCTCGTATGTGATGTGCATGTGGCTCATCAACCAGGCACATGGACTGGCCGACCTGGTGGCGCCGCTGCAGGACCATGCGGCGCTGGAGCGCGAGGTGCTCAAGGTGCGCCGGCAAGGTAAGCGGCCATTGCAGCAGAGGCCTGCTTCACGCGCAGTTGCGGCGCCCAAGCCAGCACGCAAAGCCGCCACCGCTCAGTCACGCGCTGCACGCCAGCGCGACACTGCCAAGCCCGGGCCCAAAGAAAAGAACTTGCCCACCACCGCCGCAGTCAAAGTGCCGGCAAAGAAAGCTCCGGCCAACACGGTAGCGGACTCAACCTACGACATTCACGAACGCATCCGCGCTTCTGCAGCCAAGGGCAATGCCACGGCGCAAGGCCTGGCGGCCCTGTTGCTGCAACCCCGGCCGAAGGCGCCATGACACCATGGCGATGCAGCCCGCTACCATCTCGCCGCTCACCCCCCTGGGCTCTGATGGGCCCGGCGCATTCCAACCTGGTGAACACGCAGGCGCTGTCATGGCTACTCACGGGTTCGTAGCTGACGATCCATCATCCTTGCATATTGATCACAGGACAATCAATACGCAAGGAAGTCAGTCCCCCTGGGCTGCGCCATCAGCCCCCACCACCACCCCCTTCGTCAAAAAATCCAACACCACCTCCGTCGCCCCCTCCAGCGGCGTAAACGTGATCGCAATCAGCCCCTGCGTCGTCGCGGTCCGCGTCAAACACTCGTTGTACACCGCCACCGGCGGCTCCTCGTCCAGCCACACCCAGTGCCGCGCGGTGCCCTCGAAGGCCTTGCGGCCCTGGTCGTAGGACTTGAAGCCGATGACCGATTCGCCGCCGCTCTGGTGGCGCACGCACAGGTAGTCGAGTGCGCCGTTGGCGCCAGCGCGGGGGCGGGCCTTGGCGATGTCGTCGGCGGGGACCATGCCGGTGCCGGGCTGGCCCGGCGGGCCGTAGAGTTCGAGCTGCACGATGTCGCGCGTGGTCTCCAGCGACTTGCCGGCGGCCCAGGCCTGGATGGGGCCGTCGAAGCGGCGCCCCTCCCACCAGGCAGGGTAGCGGCCCGTGAGGTGCAGGGCGGTTTCGTACGCGCCGCCGATGGTCTTGCCCACGCGGTTGCCGGCCATGAAGCAGCGCTCGCGGTGCGTGGCGCCGGCCTTGAAGAAGGCCAGGTGCCGCGCATACAGCGCGCGGCGCAGGGGGCCATCGTCCTGAAAGAAGCGGCGCATGCGCCAGCCGGCGAGCTTGTCGCGCAGCAGGGCTTCGATGGCCTCGATCTCTTCGATGGAGGCCTCGGCCAGCGCCTCGGGAAGGTGCGGCAGGCCCTTCATGTCAGGTAGCACTGTGCGACTTCTCCTTGATCGATTTCACCAGCTCCAGCGCCGCCAGCATGCCCTCGGCGCGGTCGGCGGGCATCTGGGCCAGGGCCTTGCGCAGCGGGTCGGGGGCGTCGTCGGCCTTCTTGGCGAACATGCCCAGGTGCGTGCCCAGCAGGTCCAGGGCCTTGAGCTTTTCGGGCGACTTGAACTTCTTGGCCAGCTCCAGCTGGCCGCCGGGGCCGATCTCCACCACCTCGATGGAGGCGATGGCGGCAGCGGTGGCGCAGTCGAGCTCCTGCACGCGCTTCAGGCTGCCGTCGCCGTTGAAGATCCTGCGGATGTCGAAGAAGGCGATGCTGGCCAGCTCGCGCACCACCATGGCGGGCGTCACGCCGTCCTCGGGCCCGCTGGCGCTGCCGCCATCTTGCGCCGCATCCTGGCCTGGCACGGGGGCGGCGGCAGTGGCTGTAGCAGCAACCGAAGGCACGGCCAGCAGGCGCGGCGCGGTGGGGCGGCCGCTCATGCCGCAGCCGCCCCGCGCACCAGGCGTTCCATCGCGGCGATCACGCGCAGGCGGTCGGCGTCGTGCAGGCATTCGCCGCGCAGCCAGTCGGCCGGGAAGAGCACGTTCACCGCGCCCAACGCCGCATAGGGCACCTGCTCGCGCGCTGCCTTGATGAGGGCCGTGGCGCTGCCCAGCGGGTGCAGATCGCCGCGCAGGTAGACCAGGCCCGACGCGGACACACCGGCGTGCAGGGGCGCGCTGCCCGGGGCCTGCAGTTCGATGAGGTGCAGGTCTTCTTCGCTGTGGTGATCAACGTCCATGGGCAAATCTCCTGGTGGTCTGTCAGGCGGGCATGGCCAGTGCCCGGCGCGCATCCATCTCCGACACACGCACATCGCCCCCCACGCGCCGCTGCAGGATGCTGTAGCGCTGCACCAGGCGCCGCCCGCGCGCGCTCGATGCGGGGCCGGGTGCGGACTGCACGGCCCCGGCCTCGCGCAGCTTGGCCAGGCAGCTGCTGATCTCGGGGTGCGATGTCTTGGGCAGGTCCAGCGCGGCGCCGATCTCGCCCAGCGTGAGCGGTTGGCCGACCCGGCTGTGCAACAGCTTTTCCACGCGCGACTTGAGTCCGCCGGCACGGATGCTGGTGATGGTGCGCGTGGGCATGGTCAGGGCCTGGGCGCAGGGCAAGGGTGCGGATGGGATGTGTGGCATGGCGATGGGCTCGCAGTCGGCAGGGGCAACGAGAAGGGATGGGCGGTCACGACCCGCCGGTACTCAAGGGCCAGGCGTCGCGGAGGGCTCTTGCATCAGCGGCGTGGCCATCAGCCTGTCGCGCCAGCTCTTGATGCGCTCGGCTGCAGTCTGCGAATAGCTCACCGACGGCAGTGGCGTACTCAGCGACGGCGGCGGGGGCAGCACCATCGGCAATGCGGCGGGCGGCATGGGCGGCTTGCTCGCGCAGGCCGTCAGACAGAGCGCGAGCGCGGGCAGCATCGCGCTGCAAAGCGGCTTCACGGGTGCGTGCAACATTGAGGGCTCCTTGGTATCGGATGGCAGTGGCGCGCTCGGCCGCCCATGCGGCCTGGCTGGCGCGTGCGCGCTCGCTGGCATGGCTGGCCTGCAGGCTGGTGATCTGCCCGCCCAGGCGCCAGCCCTGCACCTGCCAGGCGGCGGTGGCGGCCAGGGCCGCGCCGAGCACGGCGGCAGCGGTGTGGGTGATGAGCAGCGGTGCCATCAGCGCGCCCCTTCCAGATAGGCCACGGGCACATTGCCGAAGAAGCGCCAGAACGAGAGGACCGGGACACCATCGCGCCGAACCACGATGTTCAGGTCGGCCATGTCCGCCAGCGACAGCTCGCCGCGCAGCAGCGGCACGGGCTGGCCGGCCGCTGTGTGGCAGCGGTTGAAGCACTGCTCCGCAGGCACCCAGCCAGCCACGCTGCTGTAGCCCAGCACGGTGGCGCCCGATGTGGCCGTGTAGGTCACCGGCTGCGGCGTGGGCGGCATGGTCAGCAGCACCATGCCCATCACGATGTCCACCACCGCAGTCATGGCCGTGCCTCCAGCCCCTGCAGGCACGCCGCCGTCTCGGCCGCACGCCGGTTGGCCAGGCCTTGCACAAAGCGCATCTCGGGCTTGCCATCGGGCAGCATGCGGCCGGTGCGCACATAGCTCCACACCGGCTTGCCGCTGTCGGACACACCCAGCCGCCGGCAGCCCAGCGCCCAGTCGCCCGCGTTCCACGCCACCATGGCCTGGCTGGCGCAGGTGCTGCCCACGCCGTTGTTCCAGGCATGGCTGGTGGCCATGTCGAACACGCTTTGCGGCGGCAGCCGCGTGAAGCACTGGGCCAGGCGCAGCTGCAGCACCTCGATGGCGGCGCCCTCCTCCTGCGCGCAGCGCGCCGGCGTCCAGCGCTGGCCCACGACCACCGGCGTGCGGGTCACATGCCGCGTGATGCCCTTGCACACCGTGGGCAGGCCGCCGGCCAGCTTGTCGGCATAGACGAGGCCGGGGTCGCGCGCATCGGGCTCCCACTGGCCGAGGAAGGTGAGCACTGCGGCGCTGGCCAGCGCGAGGGAGCCGACCAGGTGGGGAAAGTAGCGCAGGCCGCGGTCGGCAGCAGCAGCAGGGGCACTCATTCGTCCACCCCCTGCTCGGCCAGGTCGGTGTCCGGCGTTTCCATGCCCCGGCGCAGCCGCGCCATGCGCAGCTCATGCTCGCGCGCATGGCGCCGGTTCGCCTCGCGCTTGTAGTACCAGGTGATCGCCAGGCCCGCCACGGCCACGATGGCGCCCACCAGGCCCAGGAACTCGTTGGAGGTGATCCAGCCAAAGCTGGTGAGCCCCGCGCCGGCCGCAATGGTCTTGCTGCCCGTAGCGCCTAGGGCGTCGATGGTTTCGTTTCTCATGGGTGCTGCTCCTTGCAGTCGCCGCCCCGGCCCTCGCCGCCTGGTGGGCGGGAGGAGGGCGAAAAAAAGGCCGCTGGTGCGGCTTGGTGGTTGGTGCATCGCAAAGAGCACAAGTCCATGGGCGATCAAGGATCGCTGCCCGCAGTCGTGGCGCATTGGTCATGCAACCTTGATGCGATGAAGCACGACCCAGGGCGAGACGACACCTCCAGTCGATGACTGCGCGGCCCACATTTGCGAAAGCGATTCCCCGCGGTTTTGTGAGGTCGAGCGGTTGGGCGGGTAGTACGTCGTGTTAGGAAGCATCGGTCGAGGAATCATCTGCACGTAATTGCCCTCGGTTTGCCAGGCCATGTAACGGTGAGAGCTGAAATCCAATGACGCGGCAGCGCCTGCGACGGTCCCCACGGGCAACAAGTCCCTGCCCGACATCCCTTGATAAGGTGAGAAAATGGACGCATCGCGAGGAGGTGCGATGCCACCGCCTGTGCTGGAGTTCTCCGCGTTGTAAATCGCTGCAACGGACAGCAATACTGGGTTGTTGCCGCTGACTCCAATGCGGGTGAAATAGGCATCACCCATCGTGTCGTAATTGCCGCTCGTACGGGTTGTTGTAATGGATATAGCATCACAACCACTGAACACCAAGCGTCTGGATTGATTGTTTCCTGATGCATGCCGAGCCAGGGCCACCCCAGCCACCGCCGTGCCCGCGCTGTCGGTCAGCACGTTGTACATAGCAGCAGCACTGACCGATGGCATCGAGCCTGCGGCAATGACCTGGTTCCCAACAACGTGGAACGCATCCACTGCCGACGCTGCAAAGAGATTCACAGCGCTCATGTTGACCGTCGCTCCGGTCGTGGTGATGATGGCGCCCTGCTGCGTACCGCTGTTTCCAGCGATGGCGGCGAAACGCCCGCTCGGCAGTTTGCGCACAGCCATACTTGACGCATCATTGCCGAGCGTGACCCCCGTACCCAGGGATGGGGTGGCACCAGACACCGTCAATACATGGAAGCTGGTGTTGAAGTTCACCAACGCGCGGCCGCCGCCCAGGTCAAAAGCGACTCTGGGATGCGCTTGCGTGACTGCAATGGCACCCGCTACCAGCGTAGGCGTCCCGATAGTGACTGTGGTTCCCGATACCGTGAAAACTGTCGCATAGGGGTAGTTCGAGCCCGAAGCCGGCGCCAGTAGGAGCGCGCCAACACCAGCCAACTCAACGAAATCATCAAACCGCTCGAATCCGACACTGCTGTTGGTCGCAATCGAACCTACCGTGATCGCGGTTCCGGAGATGGTGAGCACCAACGCGCGAACACCGCCAGAATTGAAGATCACCAGGAACTTGTCTGCAGCAATTTTGACTGCGCGTACTTGAGCTGTTCCTCCTCCACTGGTTGCAACAGTAGAAGCGGCAATCAATGTAGAAGCTCCAAGCGTACAAGTATTGCCATCCCAAACGGCGGCATAGATGCCGTCACTCGCAACAACCAGCATCAACTCTCGGCCGATGTCTACAGAAAGGACCCTGTGCAGTTCGCCCGCAATGCCAGATGCACCGGTCGGCATGTTCATGCTGAGCACCCCCCAGGGTGCAGCACCCCCCAGCCCCCACACGCCGGCTGCCGTGGAATTATCGGCAAGATTCACCATCACCGTAGCATTGGGTCGCGCAAACCCCAACGCCGTGCCCGCAGCGTTGCGGATCTCCACATCCACTCCCGCCTTGTTGATGAGCGCAAACAGGTTGGTGCCTGTGGGCATGGTGGTCGCGCTGGGCAATTGCACCCACTGCCCCGGCAAGCCGCCAGTGAGCGTTTGCACCGCCGCGCTTGCGCTGGAGAGGACCAGATTTCCCGCCGGCGCTCCAGCCCCCCCGGCACCACGGCCGTCCACGAACTCGTAGGTGCCAGCGCCCGAGACTCCCAGCAGCTTCCCTGCATCACCGGCGACTGGCTTGGGCAGATTGGTACCCTGCCCCGCCATGCTGATCACCCAATCGGTGAACGTGCCGCTCCCCCTGAAATCGCCACTCCCTACAACGATAGATAACGCCCCCGTTGCTGGGTCATTGGACGCCACTGTGCCTACCTGCTGAGTACTCACCGGGTCCGTGGCAAGGGCCATGATGATGCGCTGACCGGGGAAGAACAGCTTGCCGAGTTGACTCAACGTGAGGTTCTTCGTGCCTGCACCGATGGCCACACCGGTGGTGCTTGTGGCAAAGGCGCCGGGCGCATTGAGCGCGCTTGCGGCACTGGCCGCCGCAGCAGCTTCACTGGCCAGTGCCTGCGCAGCTTTTGCGACAGCAACACCCGAAGCGGCTATAGCCTCATCCGCATTCCCTTTCACATTGGCCGCAACAGCCGCCACCTCGGTAGCCAGCGTCTGCTGCGCCACGCTCCACGGATAAGCCCGGGCATTGAAGCTGCTGCGGTCATTCGGATCCGGTGGACTGGGCAGCGCGGTGATGTTCGGAGGATTGGTTGGCATCAGATGAGCCCTTTCACGTTGATGTTGATGGAGGCGTGCCCGAAGCTGTCGTAGCCCACGGGCGAGGAGGAAGCAATGCCGAAGACGTTCAGACCCTCGTAGCCTTTGGCGGGCGTGGCGAAGAAAGCCACCGGGCGGTCGAGCACGCGCTGCAGGGTCTTGAGCGCCGCGTCCGCGTGCTCGCGCGGCATGACCACGCTGGCGCGCAGGTTGGTGGCACTGTGGCGCTTGACGATGCTGGTGGTGCCGTCGTCATTGGTCTTGATGTAGCTGTATGTCACCGGCTCGGCCGATGCGCCGTATTGGGTGCCGCCCCACTGGGCCTCGTCGCTGATGAGCGGGATGTAGTCGCCCACCACGATCATCCCGATACCCACCGGCTGGCCCGCAGCCGCCGTGATGGTCAGCGTGAGCTCGGCCGCGGGGCGGATCGGGATGCCGGTGAACACCAGCTTGCCCACCGGCCGCGCGGTGGTGAAGAGGTACTCGTACCAGCCCAGTGGGTCGTCCACCAGGAAGCCCGAGCGCGCGTAGATCACCGCGCCGCCCGGTGCATCGCGCACCGTCACGCTGTACTGCCCGCCCGTCAGGCCATACAACGCCAGGCTATTGAAGTAACCGGGCTTGAGCACATAGGTCAAGCTGCCAGTGGCCAGCGCCTGCGTGCTGGTGTAGATGTCGAACGGCGCCATGCGGTCAGTGGGGCCGATGTCCACCCAGCGTGTGCCATCGCTTTCAGGCACAGGCGTCGTGGCACTGGTGTGCACTGCCGCGCACTTGTACTTGCGGTGCGTCGTTGCGCGGATGCGGATATCGCCCACCGCATAGGCCACCCCAGAGGCCCATGCCGTCTCGCCCGCCGAGGGCTCGGCAATGGTGGTGCCGGCACCGACCATGGTGTCCGTGATGGTGATGTTGTCGATGATGTTCATGTTTAAACGTTCTCCACGAGCATGGGGGCCTCGGGCCGCCCGTTGACGGCATCAGCAGTGCGCGTTGCGGCGTACTGCAGTTGGTCGTTTTGCTTGCGCACCTCGATCAGCTCGGCGCGCACGTCCTGCAGGGCAGAGACGATCTGCTGGTTGGCATTGCCTCCTGCCGTGGGGTCGTACGCCGTGGGTTCAACCAGGGCTGATGCGCTGTGGGCGGACTGCCTGGAGTAGTTGCCAGTGCCACCACCGTAGGCAGCGGCCCAGCCCATCTCCGCCTCCAGCTTCTGCAGGCTGCCAGGCGCAGAGCCCGCCATCTGCTCGGCCTGCGCCACGGTAAAGCCGCTGTCGCGGATGATGTTGTAGATCTGCTGAGGCGAAGCGCCTTCGCTGATGGCCTTGAGCGCAGCCTCCTTGATGGCGCTACCGCTGAACGCAACCCCAGAAGAGGTCTGCCCAGTGCCCGTGGTGAGGTCATAGCTGGCGCCACCGGCCCCTTTCAGCGTCGTCGTCGGCGTACGTGGCGTGGCCTGTGCACCGTTCATCGCGGTTGCCAGGCGATCAATGGCCTGCTCCACACTGAGTACGCTGGCGTCGATACCGCCCAAGGCTTCGACCTGCTGGCGCTGAACCTTCAGCTGTTCCTCCAGCGTTTCGAGCTGTGTCTTGGCCTTCTCCAACTGGTCGCCGCTGATGTCCTGCAACCCTTTGAGTTCATTGGCAAGAACCAATCGCTGGTAGTCAGACTCGGCCTGCGTGGCGAACATCTGCTGGCCCAGCGCCCCTGTGGCATTGCTGACCGCCTCGGTGAATTTCTCGCTGTCCGGCAGGTACCCCGTGCTCGTTGCAACGCGCAAGGCATTGCTGATGAAGGCGCGACCCTCATCGCCCTGGTACTGCACCGCACTCTCCACCTCGCCAAACAGCGACTTCGCCGCATCCCGTGCAGTCTCGAACACCGTGGTGAGCTCGGTGATGGCTTCGCTCAGAACCGTGCGCTGTGCATCCACCGCGCGCTCCAGCGCAGCGAAAGCGCTGTCAACGTCAGCATCCTTCAAGTCCGCCAGGGCACCAGCCGCACGCACGATGGCCAGGCGGGCTTCATCGGAAACTCCAGCCAGGTTGTAGATCTCCACAGCCGCTGCACCAATCTGCGCCTTGCTCAGGCCCATCAGTTGGTCGGTACTGACCTTGAGCCCTGCGGCATTCAAGTCGGCCGTGACCCTGTCGTATTGCGATTGCCGGCGCTGTGCAGGGCTCAGGTACTTGTCGACGACGCCGGGCAGCTCCTCGGCCAGCAATTTCTGCAGCTTGACCGCCTGCACGTTGTCGAACAGCGCGCGGTTGCTCCCATCCAGCGCATCACGCTGGCGGGTCAGCGCCTGGGTCGCATCGTCGGTCAGTGCATTGAGCTCGTCCTGCAGTCCATTGCGCTCGTTCTGCACGTCGATGGCGCGGCGGGTGGCCGTGTTGGCGTCGTACTGGGTCGCAATCTCCTGCCTGCGTACTTCGTCCAGGTCGGAGAATCCGGCCAGGTAGTTCTCACGCTCCAGCGCCTTGGCTTGCCCTTCCTTGCCCTGGGCCTTCAGCAGCTCCACCGACAGTGACTTGGCATCGTTGAGCAAGGCCTCCTTGGCGCCGGTGAACTTCTGGGTCAGTTCGTCAACAGCGTTGGTCAGGTTCTCAACCGCAGGTGCTGCTTGCGCCGCCCCTTGGTACAGGGGCGCGAGGTAGTTGGCGATGTCCATGACATCGCCATACAGATCCGGGTTGGACACGACCGAATTGACGGCGTTCCTGATGTCGCTCCCGGTGGCGCCCAACAGCTGTTCTGCCGAGACATTGATTCCCAGCTTTTCCAGCCGGCGCGAGCCGCTGCTAGCCAAGTACTGGCGGCGCTCCTCGTCACTGTAGTAGTTCTGCAAGAAAGCGCCCGTAGAGGCCGTAAAGCGCTCCAGCCCACCAAACGCTTCGATGAAGTCATCAGCAAAGTCGGCGAGGGCCAGGCTGCCTTGGTGGATGCCAAAGCCCAGGGCGTCGCTTGCTTCGTTGAGGGTGTTGAAGCTCGTCGCCAAGCGCGTGAGCGTATCGAAAGCGGTCTCGCCGGCTTTGGCGTACTCGCTAGGCTCATAGCGCTTGCGCGTGACCTGCTCGACCTTTACGTCATACAGCGCGTCAGACGACTCAGTCAATTGGCTCAGTTGCGTGCTCTTGACGACGTCCACCGTTTCGGTGATCCATTGCCCCAGCACCTCCTTCGCCATGCTTGCACCGGCTTTGCCAAAGGCGGCAGTGATCTTCTCCTGGATCTTTGCGTCGTCAAGCCCTTGGAAATTCAGGTCCTGCTGACTCAGGTCGAAGGTGAAGTCGGCGATCTTGTCGCCAGCCAGCCCAAGATCGTTGGCCATGCCAACAAGGTTCTTGCGAAACTCGCTGTAGCCTTTCTGTATGCCGTCCGACTGGGCCTGCACCAGCCCGATCATCCGCTCCATGTCTTCGTCGTAGGTTCCGAAATTCAGAATGCTGGATGCGGCGAGCGTGCTATCGTAAGCTTGGCCGTTGTAGATGGCAGAGGTGCCATTGACAGCACCCTCGGCCTTGAAACGTGCGATGGCCTCCTGGTCACGGCGCTTGAGTTCTCGATATCGCGCAAGTGGATCAGATGTCTCAAAGTCTGCGCCATAGAACAGGGTTCCCCCTGTACGCTCTTCCTCCCAAGGCGTAAGCGTGGCGCCGCCGAGTGTCCCTTTCAGACCAGAGCCGACAATGCTCTTGCTACGGAAAAATCCCATGGCGTTTGCTAGCACCGCCATGATGGCGGCATACCCCATGAAGCCCATGCCTGACGCCCCCGCACCTCCCAGCGTGTTGCCGAGCTGAGAGTTCACGCCAAACGATGCGGTTCCGTCTAGCGCGGCCTTGCTTGCAATTGGGCCAGCCATACCTGCAGGGGTTACCGCGCTGCCTCCCAGCCAACCCGAAATTGCATTGCCAACCGACCCCATCACCCCTTGGCCGGTGTAGGTCTGGTAGCCAATCTGGCCGACCGTCATCAGGTTGCCCAGCAGGCTGCCACTACCTGAGCCACCGCCCAGGGCTGCAAGCGGGCTGTTGCCCCCCCCCATGATGCCGGACACCAACGTGCTGAGAGCTCCCGAAATTGGGCTCACCATAGCGCTGATGGTCGGCTTGAGCACCAGGTTCTTGAACTGTTCTTTCAGAGCATTGCCAAGGTTCTTCCCGAAATCCTTGCCGGACTCCAATCCCTTCATGAACACATCGGTCAGACTTTTGTTGATGATTTCCGCCGTGGCCTTCCACTGCTCCTGGGCCTTCTTGGCAGCTTCCTCCGCCTTCGCAACCGCCTTCCCCTGAGAGTCTTTGGCTTGCGCGTCTGCAGCCTGCGTCTGTTCCTTGGCAGCTCCATCCTTCTTTGCCTGGGCCAAGGCCCGATACCCCTGAGCCTGCTGGATCAGCAGCGCATACGCGGCTTCATCCAGGTTCTTGTCCATCGCCTTGATCGCCTGCAGCTCCAGATCGACAGCCATCATCTCGAGCTTGGAGATTTCCAGTGCTGCAATGGCCTCTTTGCTCATGCCCATGCGCGTGTTGGCTTCCTCCTGGGCAACTACCTCTGCCTTGGTCTTCTCTATGCCAGAGGACAGCGAAGCGAGGTATTTCTCGCGAGACTGCAGGGCATCTTGATTGGCCTTGGTCTGTCTTTCCGCAGCAATCACCGCTTCATACTTGGTCTCGATATCTTTCTGCTCTCTCTCCGAGAATGTTTTCCAAGTAGCGCTAGCCTTCAATGCCAAGAACTCCGCCTCGGACTTGGTATAGCTGGTCTGCGCTGCCTTTGCAGCGGCAGCCTTCACGGGCATGTCCTCCAAATGCTTCATCAGCTTGTCGTATTCGGACAGCTCCTTTCCCGACGATGGCCGAGCGATTTTTGGTCGCGCAGCGCTTGCCAGAATGGCCCTCTCACGCTCAGCCATCTCGAGATTCATCCTCTTCTGAGCATCCTCGTCATTGAGACCGGTGTATGCGCTTTTGATTTTTTCGTTTTCCGCCTTAATCCGACGCTGAATTTTTTCCGCATCAGAAAGATATTGAAGGCTATCCTTTTCAACCTCAGCACGCGCCTTTACCCGCGTGGCTCGCTCTGCCTCCAACTGCGCGTTGATCTGATTGAGGGCGACCTGATTGTTGAGATCCGCAAGGCGATCAGTTGCCGCATTGAGATGCGACTCAAGATAAGTCGTATTGAGCCCCATTGCTTGGCGCGAAGCCAAATCTGCCTGCAGCTTGTCCACGACCTGCTGCTGCGCTGCATACTGGCCTTCAACGCCAACACTGCGACCCACGCTTTTCACGGCATCCAGAGCTTCCGAAACTGCGTCCTTGATATCTCGCCAGCCACGCTCAACCACACCAAGGTTTTGCTCTATCACCTTGCTGCGCTGGGTGAGCGCATTTGCAAATGCAGCTTGTGCCACATCCGCAGCCTCAGCTACCAACCCCTGCTCCTCCAACGACTTGATTTGCGCGTAAGTCGACTCAGTGAGGAAGTTCATTCCATTGTTGAGCTTTAGCACCGCACTCAAGGGATCTCCTTGTAGGCTCGCAAACTGCTTTGCCGTTTCAGACACAGCTTGTCCCGCAGCTCGCTCAAAGCCAATCGCAGCCTGTGTGTATTGCTCAAGGGTCGCCGCACCTGTAGCCCCCTGCGAGGCAAAGATGGCGAGAGACTCCGCAGCCTTTCCGTGGGTTCCAACCACCTCTTTGATACTCGCGGCCATCGCGTGCATCTGGCCTACCGTGGCACCCACTTCGTTTCCGCTCAAAACCAGCGCCTTCAAAAAAGCGTCGGACTCTTTACTTCCTTCGTTATAGGCGACAGCCAGCCCTGCCACCCCCGCAACCACCGCAGCGACAGCAACCGCAAAGGTCCCTGCGACGGCAGTACCCACACCCCCAATTGCAGCGCCAAGCTTCGTTGAAAATTCAGCGATGGGTTTCGCCGACATTACGAGATCCACGGCATCGCCAAGATCAGCAAGAGAGCCGACGACCTGGTTGGTCCGCTCCAAGAAGTCGACACCTGACGCACTCCCTGACTGCAGCGCAGAAGAGAAGTCGCCCAATTGCCCTGGCAAGCTCTGCATAGCACTCGACAAATCTGAGACCGCTTGCTGCATGCTCCCGAACACAGCCAGCTGCCCCGCCACGGCCTGCTTGATTTGCTGGGCCACAGACACCATGGCCTGGCCCTGTGCCAGGTACTGCGCGTTGGCTTGAACTGCATCGGCGGTTTGATCAATGGCCATACTCAACCTCTCATGGATATGGCCCGCCAAGCGCAAGCCAAAAACAAAGAAGCCACCCGAAGGTGGCTTGCACTAACATAACAAGACGTGACCTGGCGGCCCGTGGGACTGCCTCAGTCCCTGCTATTCATCTCTTCCAACGCCGCCCGCTCGATCACCTGCACATCCACAAAGATCGCATCGCGCTCGTCATCGGTCTTGCCCCGATGCAAACGGTCCAGCGTCGCAAACACGGCCGGGTAGTCCAGCCCCGTCGCCCCGCCCATGCCCACGCGCCACTGGGTGCTCACGCTGCAAAACAGCAGGCAGGCATCCACGTGCTCGGGCCAGACTTCCACGTCCTGCTCGGGGAAGTCGCTGGGCCGCATGCCCCACACGGCCAGCTCGGATTCATCGGGCGGCTTTTGGTAGGGCGCGCGCCCGATGGCCTTCAGTTTCCCAGGCGCAGGCCTTCGCGGGTTTCGTTGTAGGCCTTGAACACGGCCTCGGCGGCGCCGGGGTAGCTGTCGCACATGTCGACCAGGGCGTCCACGCCCAGGGGTTCGTCCAGGTCCCAGCCGGTGACGATCTGCACGATCAGCTCGGCGCTGTGCCGGGCGCGCAGGCTGGCGATGTCGCTTTCCTTGACGGGCTTGATCAGCGCGGTGATGGCCGCTTCCTTGGCGTCCGCGTCCGACACGTCCACCGCATCGGTGGCCGCAGTAGTAGCGGCCGCCGTCTTCTTGCCGGCGGGCTTCTTGGCGGCGGCGGGCTTGTCCTTCTGCTCGGCGGCATGGGCCTTCTCGGCCTCCTGGCGCGCGGCGTCGAACAGGGTCTGCACGGTCTTGCCGATGGCTTCGGCGTGCTGCTCGCGCATCTTGGCCCACACGGTGGAGGGCAGGTGGCGGGCGTCGAAGTTCACTTCGTCGAGCCCGTGCGGCGTGGGCACTTCCACCTTGAGTGCGAAGGACTTGGGGGTGGACTTGCCGATAACGAGTTTGGCCATGGTGATTTTCTTTCGAGGGAGAAACAGTCAACAAAAACGAAAAGCCCGTGCCCAGCCCTGCCGCCCCCTCGAAGGAGCGAACAGGGCCGGGTCGGTGCAGGGGGTGCCTGCACGGCCAGAGCAAGCTGTAGCGGTGCAGACGAAGGGAGAAACAGGCGCCTCACGGCGCCTGGCACGCTCAGTAGCGCGTGGGGCGGCCTTGCAGCGAGATGGTGGCGCGCACCTGCATCACGCTGCCCTTGGTCAGCGTGGGCGTTTCGTTGAAGGACACGAAGCCGTTGTAGAGCAGCACGGCGCCGTTGGGCAGGGTGACCTTCAGCGCGCGGATGGCGCGGGCTTCGCCGGCGGCCTTGAGGGCCTGGTAGCCGGGCAGCGATGGGTCGTCGCCGATGCCGATCTGGATCGACTGGGCGCTGGTCACCGTGGGCAGCTGGCGTTCGTAGTCTTCTTCCAGAAAGGAGAAGTTGGCGAACTGCTGGTCACCGCCGCTGGTGGTGAACTCCAGGATCTGCGGGATCTGCGTCCAGGCCGTGATCTCGCGCAGGCTGCCCACGCCGGTGCCGGCCGCGAAGCGGTTGGTGTCCGTCGTGTCGATGCCGGTCACGTCCAGCGCGTTGGTAGCCACGTTGGCGGCCTTGAACACGCGGTCACTGATCTTCTGCCAGCCCGACTTGAGCTCGTAGAAAGCGCCGTTGAGCAGACCGTGCGCGGCCGAGGTGATGACGCCGGGGTTGGCGTTGGTGATGGCGGTCACGGTCTTGACCGAGCCGTAGGTGGTTGCAATGGCGATGGTTGCGCCGTCGGGCAGAGATACAGCCATGGAATGGGCCTTTCAGTGGAGAAAATGAAGTGACAAACAAACAAACAAAAAAGCCGCATCAAACAAGTGCGGCGCAAGGTCTGCGTGGCATGGGGCAGGCGTGTCCCCCGGAAGATCCAGGAGAGCGGCCTGCCGCGGGGCAGAGTGAACGGTGGGTCAGGATTGCTGCGGCGGCTGCTGCTTGTGCAGCCACTGCTCCCAGGCGGTGATCGCGCCCTTGGCCAGGCGGATCAGGGTTTCATGCAGTGCTTTGGTGGCAGGGTTCATGGAGACCTCGGCGAATGGATGTTGGCGCACGCCGCAACGCGCGCGCAGCGCGGGTGCGCCATGCACGTGGGACAGTAGAAAAAGGAGGGAGAACGAAACCAGGGCCGCTGCCAACAAAGCAGGGCCGCAAAAGCAAAAAATCCCGCAAGGCAAACCATGCGGGATTGACAAAAATTCAAGACGACACACCACCCCAACCATCTACCGCAGTCGCTACAGGCGAGGAGCCAGGCTGTGGCTGCGGGCAATCAACAGAGGGGCGACGGGCGAGAGGGTAAGCACCCTCTGCAATCGTCTGGTGCAATTCTAACCGCGGTGCATGGCGTTGTGCAAGCGTTTTTTCATCGACTGGTTTCTACGGCTCACACAATCGTCCAGCATGTTGAGCAGGCGGCGGCCGTCCTGGCCCATAGGCTCGCTTGCCTTGCGGCTGCCGCCGCAGGCCTTGCACAGGCGCCCCAGCATGGGGGTGCCGGGCACTAGCGCGCTGCCGCGGCCCAGGCAGGCGCGGCAGGTCGGGTCGAGCCAGTAGCACACGCTGGTGCGCGCCAGCGTGCGCGCATCGGCCAGGCCCTTGGCAGCGGCCCAGCGCTCCACGGCTTCGAGCACCTGCGCCAGCGAGCGCAGGCGCGAGAGCAGTTGCACGACATCGGCATCGGGGTGGCTGCGGCGCTGGTGCGCCACGCTGTCCTGGGTGAAGCGTGGCGCTGCCACGCTGTCCCACTCGCCGCGCAGGCGCATCAGCGCACCGCCCAGCATGCCGGGCGACCAGCCGGCGGCGATCAGCACGTCGGCATCGCCACGGCGGTCGGGGTCCACCTTGAGGTTGGAGGACGAGGTGCCCGCGCGGGTGTAGGCCTCTTCCACGGTGCGGTGGTGGTTGGTGTGGTGGTCGCTCATCAGCATGCTCGTCCTGGAGGGTGGTTGTTGGTGTGGGTGTCGATGTCGCGGCCATCGGCAGCAACGCTGCGCGGCTCGCATGGCAACACGCCGCAGCGCGCGGCGTTGTCCTGCAGTGCCATAAGGCGCCGGTACTCCGCCAGCACCACGGCATGGCCCGCGGCGGCGCCGGCCGCGCCGAACACGGCGGCCAGCTCGCCCTGGTAGGCGTCGGTGTGCACACCCCCCTTCACCGAGCGCCAGAACTGCGGGCCCTGCGCCAGCGCGCGGACCTTGCAGCCGTGGCAGTGGGCGCGAAACAAAGGGCTGTGCGCGCGGGTCTGCGCGGCCTGGCATGCGGGGCATGGCGGCCCTGCCCCATCGCTTTGCAGATCGCTTTGCAGCAGCGCGCAGACAGCGGGTTCCGTCCCCGGGCGCGGGGCAGCCAGAAGCGCGGCGCTCATGCCCAGCCCTCCTCGACCATGGCGATGAGCCGCTGCAGGGTGGTGCGGTCCATGGCCGGCAGGATGAGCTGCAGCACCGCATCGAATGCCGCCGCGTAGAAGCGCTCGAAGGTCTGCTGGTCCATGGCCTCATAGCGGATCGACTGAACAATGGGCACCGCCCTGCCAGTGCGCGGGTCGATGGCATCGTCGCAGTAGCCAGCCGCCAGTTTGGCGGCCACCAGCGCCTTCTCGCGCGTGTCGTAGATCTCGCTGTTCTCGGCCACCACCTGCAGCAGCGCAAACAGGCGCCGGTGCTGCGGGCCGTTGCGCGGGCGGCTCCACTCCATGCGCAGGCAGGTGCCGGGTTTCATCACCTCCAGCTTGCGCGTGAAACGGGCCCAGGCGTCCTGGTCGTCCGGCGTGGTGCCGCGCAGGCCTTCGGCAGATTTGATGAGCATGGCTTTCATGGGTGGTACGTCCTTTCTGCGGTGGTGGTGTTCAGGGCTTGGGCTGCGGGGCCCGGGTGGCAGGCCGGCCGGCGCACCCCGGTCGCGGCACGCAATGCGCCGGGCCGTTGGAGGGGTGCTGCAGCCGCCAGGGGGCCCGCCGATGCCAGTGCGCGCAATGCAGCGCGGTCCATGGCGGGGCTGGCCTGCGGTGCGCGCACGGCAAGGGGCTGCGCACTGCGCGGCGCGGGCGAAGGCGCTCGCGCTGCAACCAGCGGCATGACGGTCTGAGCGCTGGGTACGGCCTTCTTTTCGGCACGCGGCGCAGCCGAGTCCTCAGCAGTCGCGGCACGCGGCGCAGCCGCGAGGGCCTGCAGCGAGTGAAAACGCACCGCCGTCTTGCCCGCCGCGCTGCCGCCCTCGTACACCAGGCGCGCGCGCTCCGCATTGCCAATGAATGCGATGCGCGGCGGGGGCAGGCCGACCTTGGCGTACTCGCTGTCGGGGCTGCGGTCGCCGCCCAGGCAGCGCGGGTAGTCGAAGGTTCCGCGCCCGGTGTAGGCGCGGTGGCTTTCGCAAAAGCGGTGCTGCAGGTAGCCCAGCTCCTTGAGGTCGGTGCGGCACACCTTGGGCCAGCCGCCCAGGTCCAGCACGGCCGCGTGGATGGCCGGGTCGTCGAACACCACGTCGGTGTAGGCGCCCACGCTGCCCATGGCCTCCAGCGTCTTGCCCCAGGCCAGGGCCGCACGGTCGGCCGCCGTGCCGGCGAGGATGCGCACCACATCGGCCACGCGCGGCGCAAAGCGGCCGTGCTCGGGGTCGGTGGCATGGCGCTGCATGGCCTGGTGGATCTGCGCCAGCTCGAACGGCTGGCACGCGCCCCACCACAGGTCCAGCACAAAGCGGCTGGCGTCCTGCCGGTAGTAGGCGAGCACGTCGGTGATCAGCTGCGCAAACGCGCTGCGTTCAGAGGGCTGCATGCGGGGGCTCCTTTCCATGGGTGGGTGGGTGATCGACTGCATCGGACGGCCCAGGCACCTCGGCCGCCCAGGCATCGGCCACGCTGCGGTTGCGCTGCTCCAGCGCCTCCTGCCGGTTGGCCGGCGCATGCAGCACGCCCGCCATGTGCATGCCTGCAGTGCCGCCGCCGCGCTGCCCTGCAGCGCGCATGCACACGGCCTTGAGGTACTGGGCCGGGTCGGCCGGGCGCGCCACGCAGGCGGCACTGACGGCCTCGGCCACGATGTCGCTGCCATGGTCCTTGCACAGCCGGCCGATGAAGCTGCCGCACTGCGCACGCGGCATGCCGGCCTGCTGCAGCAGCGATTTGCCCGCGGACCACAGCGCATCGCGCGTCAGCCCGCTGGCGGGCGCCGTGCCCACCGCGCTGCCCTGCCCCGGGGCCGGTGCGGCGCCGCCCGTTGCGCCAGCAACGGTGCTGCTGCCCCCTCCAAAAAGATCCGTTCCATCTCCATCTCCTTCTCTTTCTCTTTCTCCGTCTCGCTCTCGGCTCCGTTCCTTTCGGTTCCCTTTAAGGCCGGTTTCCGGTGGATTGCCGGCGGACGGGTGCAGGACTTCCGGCGGAAAGCCGTCGCCCTGCGGCGCCATGCCGTGCGGGTAGGCACCGGTCTTCCACAGCGCCTGCGGGGGCACGCAAAGCAGCGGCTTGCCCTCCTTGGCGCGCCTGGCGTTTTCCTTGCGCAGGCGGTCGCAGTACTTCTCGTAGGCGTACTTCTCCTTGGCGGCAAAGGCCGCAATGGCCTTCTCGGCCACCACCGGGTGGTACAGGCGCCCATCGGCGCACTTCACAAAGCCGTGCAGCGCGGCGGCGCGCACCTTCTTCCATTCCTTGAGCACGCGGCCATAGCCGGCCAGGTTGGCCAGCTCCACGTCGTCATCGGGCAGCGAGGCCGCCGGCACCTGGTGCCAGGCCGCGCACCACAGCAAGATGCCCGCGCGAAACGCCTCGCCCTCGGCCGCCGCCGCGAACTTCGAGTCGCGCAGGCGCCGCACATCGAGCTCCATGTACGCAAAGTCGCTCAGGTCGCAGGCGGGCACGGTCAGCGGTGCAGGCAGGCCTGCGCTGCGCTGGGCGTTGCTGCTGCCGTCATTGCTGCTGCTGCTCACGCCCCCTCCTGCCCCGGGCCTGCGGCATAGGCCTCGTTGAACTGCACCCACAAGTCCGAGCCATGCTCGTAGTGGTTGGCCTCGGCCAGCGGAATGTGCTGCGCCGCAGCCGATTGCGCGGCAGCACGCAGTACTTCGGGCGTCAGGCGCTGCAGCACCATCACTGCCTCCAGTCGCGCACAATGCGGCGGCTCTTGTCCAGGCTGGCCCGCGACTGGGCCCGGCCCTCGATGCAGATGGAGCCCCGCACCCGCGGGGCCAGGCCCACCGTGCGCAGGCCCCTGCGGTTGAACAGCAGCACCGGGCCGCCAGGCACCTCGGGCCGGTGGTGCGCAGAAGCACTGCGCGCAGCATCGGCACCGCGCGGGCGCACCGACTCGAAGGCATTGGGGCCCGCATGGATGGGGGATGGTGGTGATCGCATGGCTCGTCAAACTCCTCACAAGGCGTGCGGGCGCCCACGCTCCCGCAGGAGCGCACGGGTGGGCCCATCACAAAAGAAAAGAAAAAACACCCGGCGCCGCACAAGGCAAACAAGGCAGGCAGCGCCGGGTCGAAGGCCGTGGCGCCTGCTGCATCAGCGCCACGGCAGGAGAAACCAGGGGATCAACCGTCCCCGCACCCGAAGTCCACCGACGCGGCTGGCCCCCGGGATCGCGGCAACATGCCCGCAAAGTCCACCGCCCCTTGCGTCAGGGCATGCAGCTCGCGCATGCGGCTTCGGGGCACCGCCCTGCGCCAGTGCGTGATGGCGCTGGGCGTCAGCCCAAAGTGCTCGGCGACCGCCTTGTTGCGGCCAGGTTCGGCATCCAGCCAATCCGTGAATCTCATGGCAGCAAGTTTAGTTTTAACTAAACCAATAGTCAAGCACAAGCTAAAACATCTTGCCAAAAATTTAGCTCCGGCTAAACTGCGCAACCATGAGCAACGACAGCACCCGCCGCGCGGAATTCACCGCCTACTTCGAAAAGCACTTCGGCACCGACCGCCAGCGCTTCATGGACCAGTTCGGCGTGAGCAAGGGCCGCATGACGCAGTACCTGGACGAGGAAGAGGCCTTTGGCGAGCGCGCCGCCCTCAACCTCGAAAAGCGCGCCAACCTGCCCCTGGGCAGCATGTTCCCCTCGCTGCTGCGCGCCGGCAGCGAGGCCGCCCGCATCCTCGCCCCCGAGGGCGTGCCCGTGGTGGGCACGGCGCAGCTGGGCGACGACGGCTACTTCTGCGAGCTGCAGTACCCCGTGGGCCACGGCGACGGCCGCATCAACTGGCCCACGCGCGACCCCAACGCGTATGCCCTGCGCTGCAAGGGCGAGAGCATGAAGCCGCGCATCCGCCACGGCGAGTTCGTCGTCATCGAGCCCAGCCATGGCTTCATGCCGGGCGACGAGGTGCTGGTGCGCGAGCGCAGCGGCAAGGTCATGGTCAAGCAGCTGGCTTATGTGCGCGATGGGATGGTGCACCTCGATTCGGTGAACGAGGCGCATCCGCGGATCAGCATTCCGGAGGATGAGGTGGAGGTGATTCAGTATGTGGCGGGGATAGCGAAGTCGGCGTTGTGGTCGAATGATTGATTGACCGCTCTCGGAGCAGTTGCTGTTTGTGGTTTGTGGTTTGGGGGTGTGGCTACCGCATGCTTTTTTCCGAGGGCGGGCGCCGGGTCTCTGCCCGGCGGGCGGAGCGTGGTAATGCTGCGGCCTGGTGGCTGTGGTTGCTTCTGTTCTTTTGCCTGGGGCGGGAGCCGGGATGTGCGCCCGGCGGCGCACCTACCTTCTTTTGCGTCGCCAAAAGAAGGTAGGCCAAGAAAAGGCGACCCCGCTGCCCGTGTCCCCCTCGCCCGGGGGCGAGGGGGCAGCCTGCGATGCTCGGGCCTGGGGTGTGCCGCAGAACTCGCTGCGTTCTTCGAACTCCGCTCAAACAGCTGCGGCAAGCCAGACAACGATGCGCGTGTCCTTCGGCACGCGCTCACCCCAGGCCCTGCGCTTCTCGGCACGGTCAGAAGGGGGTGGGAACGGGCTCCACACGGGCCATTGCTTCGCTCGGCCTGTGGTCCTTCGCTGCGCTCGGCTCGCCAGGGTGATCGCGCCCCAGCCGTCGGCAGCGCACAGCGCGAACCGACACCCGGCGCAGCTGCGAAGCAGCAGCCGTGTGGTACCCGCTCCCCACCCCTGCTGGCTGCGCCGAGAAGCGCAGGGGCTGGGGTGGGTGCGTGTGCCGAAGGACACACGCACTTCGTGGTCTAGCTCGTCGCGGATGTTTGAGCGGAGTTCGCAGAACGCAGCGAGTTCCGCGACGCCACCCCAGGCCCGAGCATCGCAGGTTGCCCCCGTTCGCCCGACAGGGCGAACGGGGGACGCAGACTGGGGGTCGCCTTTTCTTGGCCCACCTTCTTTTGGCGACGCAAAAGAAGGTGGGTGCGCTGCCGGGCGCACATCCCGGCCTCCACCCTCGGCAAAAGAACAGAAGCAACCACAGCCACCAAGCAGCAGCACCACCACAAAGCACAATACCAACAATCCAGACAGCCGCCGCAGCAAGCACGCCCACCCTTATGACCACACCAAACCCCACCCCCCTCCGCCTCACCCAGTTCTCCCACGGCGGCGGCTGCGGCTGCAAGATCGCCCCCGGCGTCCTCTCCGAAATCCTGAAAAACAGCAGCGGCACAGGCCTCGCCGCCCTGCTCCCCAAAGAACTGCTGGTAGGCATCGAAACCGCCGACGACGCCGCCGTCTACCAGCTCAACGACGAGCAGGCCCTCATCGCCACCACCGACTTCTTCATGCCCATCGTCGACGACCCGTTCGACTTCGGGCGCATCGCCGCCACCAATGCCATCAGCGATGTGTACGCCATGGGCGGGCGCCCCATCATGGCGCTGGCCATCGTGGCCATGCCGGTCAACCAGCTGCCGGTGGAGGTCATCGGCCGCGTGCTCGCGGGCGGCCAGGCCGTGTGCCGCGCGGCGGGCATACCGATTGCCGGCGGGCACACCATCGACTCGGTCGAGCCCATCTACGGCCTGGTCGTGATGGGCCTGGTGCACCCCTCGCGCGTGCGCCGCAACCGCGATGCGCGCGCTGGCGACGTGCTGGTGCTGGGCAAGCCGCTGGGCGTGGGCGTGCTCTCTGCCGCGCTGAAGAAAGGCCTGCTCGACGACGCCGGCTACGCCCGCCTGGTGGAGACCACCACGCGCCTGAACACCCCCGGCATCGCGCTGGCCGAGCTCGACGGCGTGCACGCCCTCACCGACGTCACCGGCTTCGGCATCGCCGGCCACACGCTGGAGATGGCACGCGGCGCCGGCCTGCGCGCCGTGCTCGACTGGCACCGCCTGCCGCTGCTGGGCGGCGTGGCCGACTGGGCTGCGCAGGGCATCGTCACCGGCGCATCGCGCCGCAACTGGGACGGCTATGGCGCCGAGGTCACGCTGGCCGATGGCCTGCCTGCCACGGCCCAGGCGTTGCTTACCGACCCGCAGACCAGCGGCGGCCTGCTGGTCAGCTGCGCGCCGCAGGCGGTCGATGCCGTGCTGCGCACCTTCCGCGAGCAGGGCTTTGCCGATGCCGCCGTGGTGGGGCACATGCAGCAGGGCGACGCAACCGGCGGCCCCGCCGGCCTCACGGTGGCGCCATGAAAGAGCCCACGCGCGTGCACGACCGGCACGCCTTCGACACCCTGATCGACGCGCGCAGCCCGGCCGAGTACGCCATCGACCACATCCCCGGCGCCATCAACCTGCCCGTGCTCGACAACGAAGAGCGGCGCATCGTCGGCACCCTGTACAAGCAGGTCGGCGCCTTCGAGGCGCGGCGCGTGGGCGGCGCCATGGTGGCCGCCAACCTGGCGCGCCACCTGCAAGGCCCGCTGGCCGACCGCCCCCCGGGCTGGAAGCCCCTGGTCTACTGCTGGCGCGGCGGACTGCGCAGCGGCTCCATGACCACCTGGCTGCGCATGGTGGGCTGGGACGCCCAGCAACTGGCCGGCGGCTACAAGGCCTGGCGCCGCCACGTCATCGACACCATCGAACAGCGCGCCCCCGCCCTGCCCCTGGTGGTGCTGTGCGGCGCCACCGGCACCGCCAAGACCCGGCTGCTGCACGCCCTGGCCGCCCAGGGCCAGCAGGTGCTGGACCTGGAGGCCCTGGCCCGGCACAAGGGCTCGCTGCTCGGCGCCCTGCCCGACGTGGCCCAGCCTTCGCAAACCGCCTTCGAAACCGCCATCGCCGGCGTGCTCGAACACCTGGACCCGGCCCGCCCCCTGTACATCGAAGGCGAAGGCCGCCGCATCGGCCGCCTCACCGTGCCCCTCACCCTGGTCGAGCGCATGCGCGCCAGCCCCTGCATCGAGCTGCGCGCCAGCACCGCCGCGCGCGTGGAATACCTGCTGCGCGACTACGCCTACCTGGGCGACCGCCCCCAGTGGCTGGCCGACCAGCTGGCCCCGTTGAAACCCCTGCACGGCAACGAGACCATCGCCGCCTGGCAGGCCATGGCCCTCGCGCGCCAGCTGCCCCAGCTGTTCGAGGCCCTGGCCACCCGGCACTACGACCCCTCGTACGCGCGCTCGCACCGCTCGTACTTCCATGCGTGGGAGCAGCGGCAGGTGGTGGACGCGGCGGACCTGTCACCGCCCGGTATCGAGGCGCTGGCGCGCACAGTGGTTGCGGGATGGGGGAGCAGTGCCAATGGGCAGACCACTTCGACATCTTGAGCCCCCCCTCCCCACTTGCGCTGGGGAGAGGAAACAGCCCGCATGAACAGAATATACCTTTTCAGGTATATTTACAGGCATACCAACTTCTGACAAGCCACTGGAGTGGATCGGCAGCAGCTACAAAGACCTGATGGCATTGCCTGACGACGTGCGACGGCATTTCGGATTTGCCTTGTCGCTGGCCCAGGCAGGCGACAAACATGATGCGGCCAAAGTGCTCAAGGGCTTCGGCGGAGCCGGTGTGCTCGAAGTGGTGGAAGACGATGCCGTAGGCACCTACCGTGCCGTCTACACCGTCAAATTCGCGGAGGCAGTGTTTGTCCTTCACTGCTTTCAAAAGAAGAGCAAGCGCGGCATCGCTACGCCCAAAGAGGACATGGACATCGTTCACGCCCGGCTCAAGATCGCCGAAGCGTGTGTAAAGGAGTTGCGCAAATGAAAACCAGGCTTGTGGATGGCGTCGAAGTACACCAAGGTTCCGGCAACGTATTTGCCTACCTTGGCTTGGCAGACGCCGAAAAGCTCAGAATCAAAACCGGTCTGGTCATCGAAATCAGAAAGGCCATGCGCAGCCAGGGCCTGACTCAGCAAGAAGCGGCAAAGCGGATGGGCATCACGCAGCCCAAGGTCTCCGACATGGTGCGCGGTGAGTTCTCCAATCTGTCGGAGCGCAAGCTGATGGACTGCCTCACCCGCCTGGGCTACGACATTGAAATCAAGGTGCGGCCGGCCAAGGCGGGGATCGGGCACCTGGTGCTCGCTCCGGCTTGATTTCACCTTTCGATTCGGGGCCCGGGCTGCAGCCTATGCCCCTGCGAAGCCCACTGCATTGACACAGGCGTCGCAGTTCGTCGCCTGATCGCATGCGGCACTACTGGCACTCGCGGCAGCGCCGTTGAACCGGCCGATCACGCAGGCGCTGGTAGTGCGGTAACAGCCGGCTGCGGCGTGAGCGAAAGGAGCACAGATGGGCGCCCAGCTTCTCGCGGTGTGCCTTGGTTGCGGGCGGAGGCCGGGATGTGCGCCCGGCGGCGCACCTACCTTCTTTTGCGTCGCCAAAAGAAGGTAGGCCAAGAAAAGGCGACCCCGCTGCCCGTGTCCCCACTCGCCTGGCGGCGAGTGGGGCAGCCTGCGATGCTCGGTCCTGGGGTGACGCCGAAGAACTCCCTGCGCTGCCTCTGCGAGGCAGCTCCGGTCAAACAGCTTCGGCGAGCCAGACAACGATGCGCGTGTCCTTCGGCACGCGCTCACCCCAGGCCCTGCGCTTCTCGGCACGGTCAGAAGGGGGTGGGAACGGGCTCCACGCGGGCCATTGCTTCGCTCGGCATGAGCAGAGCGGTTGCGCTCAACCCGTCGGCAGCGCGCCGCGCGAACCGACCCCAGGCGCAGCTGCGCAGCAGCAGCCGTGTTTGTCCCCGCTCCCCACCCCTGCTGGCTGCGCCGAGAAGCGCAGGGTCTGGGGTGGGTGCGTGTGCCGAAGGACACACGCACTTCGTGGTCTAGCTCGTCGCGGATGTTTGAGCGGAGTTCGAAGAACGCAGCGAGTTCCGCGACGCCACCCCAGGCCCGAGCATCGCAGGTTGCCCCCGTTCGCCCGACAGGGCGAACGGGGGACGCAGACTGGGGGCCGCCTTCTCTTTGGTGACTTTCTCTTGGCGGCCAAGAGAAAGTTACTGCGCCGCCGGGCGCACATCCCGGCCTCCGCCCTCAAACACAGGCACGCAGCAACCACGGGAGCCAATCTCAACAACCAGGTCGCCGCCGCTTTGCAGCAGTCTTGGACTTTTATATACCGAAGAAGGTCGTGCAAGCAAAAGAACGTTGGCATATCTCACCGCACGCCACACCGCCCTCAACCCCGCCGACCACGCCCGCTCCGCCTTCGCCGTACACGCCAACCACTACTTCAACGCCCCCGCCGCTGGCCGACACGTGGATGTGGTGGGCCGATGCGGCGCTGGCCCTGGCGGCAGCGCTGGTGAACCTGCCAATCATGGAGGCGCGGGTGGTGCGGCAGGGGGCGATGGTCTGGTAGGTTCCGATTGCCGCGTACTGCACCCTTCTACCGCCTGCGCAGCGGCACAAACCCCACCTGCAGGCTGAACACCTCAGCCACCTTGTTCAGGGTCTCCACCGTCGGGTTGCCCTGGTCCCGTTCGATCTGGCGCAGTGCCTGCACGCTGATGCCGCGATGGGCGGCAAACTCCTCCTGCGTGAGCCGGCTGATCTTGCGCATCCGGGCGACGGCATCGCCCAGGCTGATCTCGCCGCTGGCCACCGTGCGGTACAGCTCCTCGCGCCGCGCCGCAGCCGTCTCGGGGTCGACAGGTCGTTTCAGGCGCGCATCAGCCATGGCGGTGTGCCTCTCCCCGGCGCGCCAGTGCCCACAGCTGCTGCGCCTGCCGGTCGATGCTCTTGCGGCACTGCTCGATCACCTCGCCATCCACCCCTGCATCCATCGCCAATTGCGGCAGCCGCTCCACCACCGGCGCAAACGCCACCAACGCTGCGGCAATGCGCTCTCGCTCCGCATCGTCCACGGGCAAATCGTCGACCACCGCCTGCCAATCGGGCAGGCGCTGGCCGGCAGCAGATTGCCAGTGGCAGCTTCGCGCCACCAGCTCCGGGTCCATGAACATGGGCGAAAAATCGAACACCGGTGTCAACTGCACCCGCCCATCGGCCGTGCGCTGCACCGCCGTGTTGCGCGCGTGGTTGTCGGTATTGCGCATGGCCAGGTTGAGCACGTCACGGCGCAAAAACTCCAGCGTTTCGCGCTCCGGGTCGTGCACCACGCTGCGGATGGCCACCACAAGATCCTGCTGGCGCACCGGCAGCCCAAAACCGCGCAGGCCGCACAGGCTGGCCGCGCTCTCCTGGTGCAGGCGGTGCAGCAGCCCTTGCCGCACCACGCGGTCGAAGCGGCGCACCAGCAGCATGTGGCCGACCATCTGTGGCGGCTCGTTCGTGCGTATCCCGCAGGCATGCGCCAGGCGCAGGTACGCCGCCTCGTTGCGATGCACCACCAGGTCATCCGGCGTGCGCCCGCGCGGCAGCTTGGCAAGCCAATGCTCGCGGGCCTGCGAATCGGGCAAGGCCATGTCCGCAAACCAACGCCCATGCGCATCCGTGGCCAGCAAAAACTTGGGCGCCACACCCTGCACGCCCGTGGTGCCTGATGCCAGCATGGAGTGCAGTGCCAGATGCTCCACAAACGCCTCGCTTCGGGCGGACATGTCGGCCAGCTCGAAGCCCTGGGCCATGGACGCCTGCGCCGGGCCGGCCTTGCGGGCCTCTTCCTCGTAAAACGTGACCGCCGAGGCAATGCGCAATGCACCGATGGGGCTGAACGCGCCCCGCAGCAGCAGCGCTGCCTCCAGCCCATCCGCATCGACCAGGCCGAGCGTGTCCAGCAAAAATCGCCGGCCCCGGCCCTGGGGCACCATGTCGCAGAGGAACGCAGGCAGCCTCAGGTCACGCCGCGGCCCCAGCGGTCCCTCCACCAGCGGCGCAGGCGCTATGCCGACCGGCAACTTCAGCGACACCGGCAGTTGCAGCGGGCCGAACACATAGTCATCACGGTAGGTGAAGTCACCATGCCCATGGTCCACCACCCGCAGATCGCCAGCGGCATGCCATTGGCCGGCATGGTGGATTTCGACGGTGGTGAATTGGGGGTAGGCTTGGGGATAGGCCATATGACCTATCATGATAGACAAATTGCTCGGCCAATGGCTGGATTATGGCTATTGGAATAGCCATAAATTGAAATTTTTTGGCACCGGACTCTGAACAGCCCTACACCCCCAACTTCTGGAGCAACCCCACCGCCCGGTACGGCACCTCCTTCACCCCCTCCAGCAAGAACACCGTGGACCGGGAGTGCTGCGTGCGCAGCGGGATCAGCGGCGCGTAGGCATCCGAGCCATACCAGGCGCGCGCCTGCTCCATCGAGGGGAAGCGGATCACCACGCAATCCCCGCCGAACGCCCCCTCGCGCAGCTCCGGGCGCGTGCCATGCACCAGGAACTCGCCGCCATAGGGCTCCAGCGTGGCATCGATGCGCTGCAGGTAGGTAACGATGTCGGGGCCGAACTGCAGGTCTTCGAGCAGGCCGATGGCGTAGGCGGACATGGTGGATCTCCTTCAAGGGGTGGTGGTTGGTTGAACCGTGCGCCGCGGGCACCATGCCCGGGCAGTCAGGTGCCACTGTAGAAAAGGCCGTGTTGCGCGTCGATTACGTCCGAGGTCATGTTTTGCACGACAGGGCATCTGCGCCGCCGGCTTTCGCGCCATCCCGCGTTACAGTCAAGTGGTAGAGGGGACACCCTGCCCCACCGCCCCACAAGACCATCCAGGAGCCATCACGATGACTGCCGCCCCGCCAGAGCCAACAGCACAGACCACCCCCACCACCCACCACCAGGCCGCCAGCGCCTGCCTGGAAGCCTGGCTTGCAGCCCTGGCGGCGGACATCCAGCACGAGAGCAACCGCCCCAACCCCGACACCGCCAAGATGGAGCGCCTGGTTGCCGACCGCAGCAAGCTGTTCCAGGAGCGCACTGCGCTGGAGGCCAACGACAAGGGCGCCATTGCCCGCATCGTCGCCGACTACGCCGCCGCGCTGCAGTCCCGCAAGCTCAAGGTCTGACCGCCAGCCCCTTGCCACGGAACTGAACGGGGCGGATGCACCCACCCAGGGCCGCCCCGATGCTCGCCCGCCCTCCCCGGGCGCGAGCATGTGCTGCCCACCGGCCACATGCACCTGCTGGGCGGTGCGCCGCACAGCGATGTCGAATCCCCCAGCCCTGCCGTCGTGGGCGGGGCCCGGGCCGGCTACTGCGCCAAGCAGGCCGGCACCCACGGCTGGTCGGTGGGGGCCCAGCCCGAACCCGGCGCGGCCGGCGCCCAGGTGCGCGGCAGCTCGCCGGCATCGCGGCCGACGCGGGCTTTGCCGACCAGGCGCATTTCACGCGCGAGTTCCGCGGCCTCACCGGCGTGACGCCCGCAGACTGGCTGCGCGCCGCACCGATACAGCGCAACCATGTGCGCGTGGGCTGGTGCGCATTTCGGTCGCTGCTGCACAGTGGGGGCGAGTTGACTTGGACAGCGGGACGGCGGGAACGGCGGGAATGGGACACAGAGATCGGCGCTCGTGAGCATTTCCAGGTCGCTGACGATGAGCATCTGTTCGGCTCGTTTATCGGCGTTTTCACACAGCCTGGGCCTGTCCAGGCCTGGCTGGCCGAACGCGTCAGCCAGATCGAGGTGTTCCACCTGCCCAGCTGCGGTGGTCCCAAGCTGAAGTGCGCGGCAGGTTGAGACTTCTTGAGGCCGGATCAATCGTACAGCCGGCACAGCGCAGTGATGTTGTGGCCTCCGAGCCCTGCCGCCAAGGCGTTCGCTACCACACGCTGGACAGCGTAGCCGACAGGATGGGTTGCGTTGTCCCCGGATGAGGCTGCATAGCTGAGATCCTTGGCCACGAGTTCCAGCGGAAACTGAGGAGCGTGGTTGCCACCGAGCATTGCCAATGAGGCCGTCTTCAATGCCAGGCTGCACACGGGTGTGGCAGCCATCACCTCGACCAGACGGGACACGTCGACATCCGCGTCACGCGCCAGAGCGATGATTTCCGCCATCGCCGCGATTTGTACAGCAAAGAGTTGATTCACCATGAGCTTGGCGAGCACCCCACTACCGTTGGGCCCGAGATGATGAACCGAAGCGCTCCAGGCCTTGAGGAATGGCTCAACCCGCTGCAATACCAGTGAGTCCCCGCCCACCAAGTGGACGAGCTGCGCTGCTTCAGCCTGCGGCCGGGACCCAACGACGGGGGCATCGAGAAAGTGCACACGGCGCTTGGCCGCCGCATCGGCGAGTTCTCGCACCCAGGCGGTGCTCAGGGTAGAGCACTCAACGGCTACCGCCCCCTCATCCATATTGGCCAAAGCGCCATCGCAAGATGCGCACCATACGCTGCGCGAAGCATCGTCGTCACGCACCATGGCCAGCACCACAGTTGCGGACTTGGCCGCCTCCCCAGGCGTCCTGGCCACACGCGCGCCCGCAGCCTGCAATGCAGTGATCTTTGCTGGGTCGCGGTTCCAGACCACCACCGAATGCCCGGCTTCCAATAGGCGCAGCGCCATGCGCTGCCCCATGGCGCCAAGCCCCAAGAACGCGACATGGTCGGTCATGCTGCCACCTCTTTGAACAAGCCCGGAATGGATGACTGAGCGGTTTCCATGGCCGCCGACACTGTTTGAGCGTCGGCCGTAGTGGCCTCTACCGCCACAACGTCTATCCGAGACAGGCCCAGGAAGCCTAAAAGCTGGGTCAGGTACGGACGCAGGTGGTCCATGTCCTTCATCGGCCCCATGTACCCCGCCGCACCGTACGCCAATGCGAGCACCGCGCGTGGCTGCGTGACCAGGCCGGTAAAGCTTTGGCCATCGTAGGCAAAGGAGTGGCCGATGCGAACAACCTGATCAACCCAGGCCTTGAGGGAGGAAGGCAATGAAAAGTTGTAGATCGGCGCCGAGATAAGCACTGTGTGGGCCGACTTCAGCTCGGCGATCAGGGCATCGGAGAGCTCGGTAGCCTCCCGCAGACCGGGCGTCATCTGATCCACAGTGGTGTAGTAGCCCTCAATGGTGATTTCGCTGATGTGCGGCAGTGGTGCCTGGGCCAGATCCCGCCTATGCACCTGCCCCTTTGGATGGGCGGTGAGCCAGGCCTGTTCCACAGCGTCAGCGATTTGACGACTCAAGGAACCGTTTCTCCGGGCGCTGGAATCGATGCGCAGCAGGGTAGAGACAGTGGTGTTTTCCATGCAGATCCTTTGAAGAAGTGAGAGAGAGCAACGGCGAGCACTGAGCACACGCGTGGCAAAGCGCTCGCGAGCGCCAGTCGGGACCATTCCGGCTCTTGCTCCTGCAGCAGAGCTTTCGAATCTGGTCGCAGGCCGTAGAATATTCATGCTATAAATGATTTGAAACATTCGTTCTGCACATGATTTATGCGTAATTCACACGAATCAAGATGAACCTGTACGAGCTCGAATGGCTAACACGCGTGGTGCGCACCGGCAGCTTTTCAGCGGCGGCACGCGAACTGAACGTAGACCCTTCATCCATCTCCAGAGCTGTGGCTGGCCTGGAGGCCGAGTTGGGAGTTCGACTGTTCCAGCGCAGCACCCGCAGGCTGGGTCTGACCGAGGCCGGTGCAGCCTTTGTGGACCGGCTGTACCCGTTGCTGGACGAGTTTCAAGCTGCGCGGCTGGCGGCAGTGGACGCCGCCGGTGAAGCACGAGGCGTACTGCGGTTGAGCGTCTCCAACACATTTGGCTTGCGCCGCATCGTTCCCTTGCTACCCGACTTCAGCCGGGCCTATCCCCTGCTGAAGCTGGATCTGGTTTTCTCGGACGCAGTGCTGGACCTGTTGGCCGAGCGAATCGACGTCGCCGTGAGGCTCGGAACGCTCAGCGACTCGTCCATGGTGGCCTTGCCGCTGCTTCGCATCCGATATCGGGTAGTGGCCAGTCCTGGCTGGCTGAAGACACAAGCCAAGCCGCCTGTGGTGCCCGAGGACATGGGTGAGTCCCCCTGCCTGAGTTTTGCCCTGCCGGGATTCCGAGACCGCTGGCGGTTCACCGAGTTGCGTGAGCGCGCGGGCACCTTGGCAGTGGCCGTCACCGTGAGGCCCAAGGCATTGATGACCAGCGGCATCGCCTTGCGCGAGTGCGTTTTGGGCAGCATGGGGCCGTCATTGTTGCCTGACTGGTTGATTGACGAAGACATCGCGGCCGGGCGTCTGGTGGACCTCTTTCCCAACCACGCAGTGGCTGCCAATGAAGCGCCTTCCAATGCTTGGCTGGTGTATCCCAGCCGGTCCTACGTTCCGGCGAAAGTACGCGCGTTCACAGACTTCATGCAGCGTTCACTGCGCTGAGGCGGAGCATCATCAACACCATCACCTGGGCGAGCCGATTGAGGGCAGCAAGCCTACCGCACCGGTTGTTTTCGACCTCAGAAAGAAACGCCCTGGGTTGTTGCGCGCAGAGCAGGGGTCGCCATCAAGCGCCACCGAAAGTTCTTCGGGCATTGCGGCCATGAGCGGGTTGGCAGCGTTCTCAAACTCGATCGCCACGATGGCGCGCAGATCGGCATTGGATTGAGCCAGGGACGCCCTTGCTGGGCCATGCGGAACTGGACTTCGGTGGCACCACGCTGATGCTGAGCGACGAAGACCCCGAGATGGACATCCTCGATCCCAGGCCGGGCGCCTCCACCTGCGTGTCGCTGCACCTGCACGTGGACGCTGCGGACGCGGTGATCGCCCGGGCCGTGGCCCTGGGCGCCACCTTGGAGCGTCCCGCGCAGGACGCCTTCTACGGCGAGCGCTCGGGCGTGGTGCGCGACCCCTTCGGTCACCGCCAGGGCGTGCCATCATTCATTTCACCCCCGCGAAAGCCTGCAGCGCGGTGCAGTGCAAGGCGCCCTGAGTGCCGCGTAGCACGGCTACGCAAGCGAAGGGCAACGCCGCAATGCGCTGCGCTGCAGGCTTTCCCTTCGGGCTGGCCCCGGCATGCGGCGTCTGCTTTGTCGCACGGCTTGCCAATAGCCCGCTATTGGCTGCGCCGCGCTTCGCGCATCCATCCGCATGCCGGGGCCAGCGCGGGGGTGAAATGAATGATGGCACGCCCTAGACATCGGCCACTCGATCGAGAAAGTCACGCCCGAGGAGATGCAGCGCCGCTACGATGCGCTGATGGCCAACGTCAGCTGACGGCCCGGCAGCATGCCGGGCGCGATCCACCGGGTGTGCCGGCTCAAGCCGAATGCCCGGCAGGCCGCTGCGGCGCCAGCCCGCCTCTGCGGCCGGACAGCCAGGCCGCGCAGGCCACCATGGCCGCGACGCACGCCAGCGCGATGGCCACGCCCTGGGCCATGGCCGCACGCGCCGCAGGGCCCACGGGCTGGCCGGGCACCGCGTAGAGCTGTGCCAGCAGGTCCGGGGCCACCCAGGCGTGGGTGAGCAGCGCCACCAGTGCAATGCCCGTGAGCCCACCGGCGCTTTGCAGGCTGGCGCGCAGCGCGTTGACGATGCCGCGGTGCGCGGCCGGGCAGCCATCCATCAGGACCTGGTTGCAGGGCGTCACGAACAAGGCCAGGCTCGCGCCCAGCCCCGCCATGCACAGGGGCAGCCAGGCCCCGCCATCGAAGAGGACCACCCCCCCCAGCGACAGGGTGAACACCGCCAGGCTGGCCAGGGCCCCGGTGCACAGCGTGTGCGCCGCCACGTGCCGGGTGGCCCAGCCGGCCACCGGTGCGCCCAGCACCATGCCCAGGGCCAGTGCCGCCAGCCGCCAGCCGACATCGCTGGCCGGCCACTGCAGGGCGAGCTGGTAGTACAGCGCCAGAATGACGATGGGCCCCTGCTGGGCAATGGCCATGAGGAACACGCAGGCGCACAGCCGCAGCCGGCGCGGGTCTCTCAGCAAGTCCGGCGCGATCAAGGGAGCCTGGGCCTTGCAGAGCCACCGCCACAGCAGTGCAAAGCTGCCCACACTGGCCACCAGCATCAGCCCGGCCGGCCACAGCGCCGCACCGGCCTGCCCAAGGCCCTCCCCGCTGCCAGCGGCGGGGGTTCCCGCATGGGCCAGGCCCCAGCAGAGCATGCCCAGGCCAGTGGCCGACAACAGGGCGCCCACCCAGTCGAACCGGGGCGGCTGGCGTGGCCGCAGGTCCTGCGCGACGACGCGCAGGGCGTGCACCAGCACCGCCAGGGCCAGCATGCCCGAGCAAGCGAAGACGCTGCGCCAGCCCAGCACCTGGTCGAGCCATCCGCCCAACGCCGGCCCCAGCGCCTGAGCCAGGGCCGCGACCATGGCCAGACGCCCCAGGGCAAAGCCCAGTGCCGGCCCCCGGTAGGCGTCTGCGACCAGCACTGCCGTGTTGGCAAAGATGGCCGCTGCCGCCGCACCCTGTATGCCGCGCAGCACCAACAGCACCGTGGCACCGGACGCCATGGCTGCGGCGAAAGCCGCCAGGCCAAAGACGGCCAGGCCGGCGCAGAACAGGCGCCTCTTGCCATGCATGTCTGCCACCCGGCCAAAGCACAGGGTCAGCACCGACAGGCTGAGCCAATAGGCCAGCACCACCCACTGGGCCTGGGCGCTGCTGGCGCGCAGATCCCGGGCGATGGAAGGGGCCAGGACATTCACCGCCGTCGCACTGAAAAAGCACGCCGTGGCCGCCAGGCACGCGCACAGCAGCACCTGACCTGGGCGCGGCTCCACCGGCCAGCCCGGGCCTGCGCCCACTTACTGTTCCACCTTGAAGCCCGATGCCTCCACGACGGGTTTCCAGAAGTCATGGTCCTTCTGCATCTGCTCCGCCAGGTAGGCCGCAGGCAAGCCCGTCGCCTGGATGCCGGCGCGCTCGAGCAGTGCAGTGACCGGCGCGCTCCGGGTGGCCTGGATCAGGGCCTTCTCCAGCTTCTTCACCACCTCATCGGGCGTGCCTGCGGGCACGTAGGCGCCAAAGGAAGTGGTGGCCCGGTCAAAGGCCTTGTAGCCCAGCTCATGCACGGTGGGCACGTCGGGCAGCCACTTGACGCGCTCGCTCCCCCCCACGGCGATGATCCGGACCTTGCCTGCGCGGTGCAGCTCCAGTTGGCTGCCCAGCGCGTCGGTGCCCACCGGCAGATGGCCGCCGGCAATGTCAGTGAGCAAGGGAGCCCCGCCCTTGTAGTTGACGGCCGTCAGCGGCACGCCGATCTCCTTGCCCAGCCCGACAATGGAGAAATGCAGCGCCCCGCCCAGCGATGTCAGGCCGAAAGTGCGCTGGCCCGGGTCCTTCTTCGCAACGGCCACGTACTCCTGGAAGCTACGGAACGGCGACATCGGGCTGGTCGAGATGATGGCCGGGTTGTTCGTGAGGTGGGCCACGGGCCTGAAGTCCCTCTTGTAGTCGTACTTCAGCGACGTGTAGCTCATCGGAAAGATGATGAACGGCGGGCCCGACGCGATGAGGACGGTGCGCCCGTCGGGCTTGGCCCGCTTGACGAAATCGATCGACAGCATGCTGGAGGCGCCCGGCCTGTTGTCCACCAGCACTGTCTCGCCGAGCATCGGTGCCAGCTGCTCCGACAGCCCGCGCGCCAGCGCGTCCAGCGCGCCCCCCGGCGCGAATCCGACGACCAGGCGAACCGGGTCCTTGTTCTGGGCGCTGGCCTGGGACGGTGCCAGTGCGAGGGCGGCGAAGGCGCACAGCGCGGCCGATGTCTTGGTCAGGTGTTTCATGGTGGCGAAAAAGCGTTGGGGTTGCAAAAAAGGTTCCGTGGTCGAACCGACTCAGTCCAGGCCCGCCAGCAGGGGCGAGCGGCCGGCCGCGCAGGCCGATTCGAAGCACCAGGCAGCGGCCAGGAGCCGGGCGTCCTGTTTGAAACCGCCCACCATCTGCAAGCCGATGGGCAGCCCCGCAGGCGACCAGCCACAGGGCACGGAGACGGCCGGGTGGCCCGTGAGGTTGAAGGGCATGGTCCAGGGAAACCAGTTGGGCCGCACCTGCGGGTAGCGCACGCCATCGATCTCCAGCTCACCGAACAGGTCCTGGTCGACGGGCAAGGCCGTCTGGTTCAGGGTCGGCGTCACGATGAAGTCGTACTGCGTGAACAGGTCGGCCACGCGCCGGTACAGCGCCGTGCGCGCGAACATGGCCGCCTGGTACTCGTTGGCCGTGACATCGCGCGCCAGCGCCAGTTGCTGCAGCAGGGACGGGGTGAGCACCGCCCCATGCTCGCGCGCCAGGTCAGTGAAGCGGGCGCGCCAGCTGGTGTGGTTGATGACGCGCCAGATGGGCTCCACGTCCAGGTCCATATCCACCACTTCGTGCAGCTGCGCGCCCTGGTCCTGCAGCAGGGCCAAGGCCGCATCGAAGGCGGCCGCCACCGCCGCAGCCACCGGGCGCCCCTTGGGCACACGGGCAAAGCCCACGCGGCAGCCCCGCAGCGCACCGTGCGCGCCCGTGATGCCGGCAAACGCATCTGCAGGCAAACCCATGGACCAGGGATCGCAGGGGTCCTCGCCGGCCAGCACGCCCAGCATCAGCGCCGTGTCCTCGGCGGTGCGCGTCATGGGGGTCACGTAGGTGTAGTTGGAGAAAGCGTCCTGCACCTGGCTGTGCGGCACCACCCCCAGGCTCTGCTTGAAGCCGAAGACGCCATTGCACGCGGCGGGAATGCGCGTGGAACCCCCGCCATCCGTGGCAATGGCCAGCGGCGCAAGGCCGGCGGCCACGGCAACGGCCGCCCCCCCGCTGGAGCCGCCGCTGGTGTGCGCCCTGCTCCAGGCATTGGGCGTACGGCCGAACAGCGGTGCATCGGTAAAGCACTTGGCTCCGAACTCCGACGTCGTGGTCTTGCCCACCAGCACCGCCCCACCCCGGCGCATGCGGGCCACCGCCAGGGCATCGCTGTCAGGCAGGTTGTCGGCGTAGACGACGGAGCCGTGGGTGGTGCGAACGCCCTTGGTGTTCACGATGTCCTTGACCGAAAACGGCACGCCATCGAGCGGGCTCAGGGGCTCGCCGTGCAGCCAGCGCGCCTCGGAGGCCCGTGCAGCGGCAAGGGCGGTCTCCTCGCACAGGGCAAGGTAGCAGTTCAGCCGGGGCTGCAAGGCCCCGATGCGCTCGAAGGTGGCACCAACCACCTCCACCGGCGAGAGAAGCCGGTGGCGATAGCCGTCCGACAGTTGCCTGGCGGTGAGTGCGGCGATGCTGTGCTCGCTCAGTGTTGCTTGGGTCATGGGCCCGATAATTGCATCGGGCAGAGAATGCTTCCAATACCGTTTTCGAAAGAGTCCTTATGGCAAAGCTAACGGGTACCGACCTGCGCGGGTTCTCCTACTTTCTGGCGGTTGCGGACGAACAATCGCTGGCCGCCGCCGCCAAGCGCCTGCACATGGCGCAGCCGCCGCTCTCGGTCCAGATACGCAAGCTCGAAGACCGGGTGGGCGTGGCGCTTTTCGAGCGGAGCAGCCATGGCATGCGGCTCACCGACGCCGGTCGCGCGCTCTATGCCCGGGCCAAGGACGCCGTCCAGCTGGCTCAGGACGGGTTCGACGCGGCAGCGGCCATCGGCAGCGGGCGGCGGGGCACCCTCAAGGTGGGCCTCATGCACTCCCTGTGCTATGCCTTCCTGCCGCGCATCGTGGAAGCCCTGCACCAGCGCCTGCCGGAGGCCGATTTTCATTTCGAGGAGATGGACGCCCCGGCCGTGCGCGAAGAGCTGCAGGAGCGCCGCATCCACGTGGCCATCGGCCTGCCACCGCAGGCGCAGGACGGCATGGCCTGCGTTGCCTGCGGCCGGCTGCGCTACGAGGCGGCAGTCCCGGACAGCGTGTTTCCCGATGCGGCAACGCCGCTCTCGCTGGACCGCTTCACCGCCGAGCCCCTGATCCTCTTGCCCACCGCGCCCCAAGCACAGGCCACGTCCGGCGTGCTGCAGATGCTCCGCCAGCGGGGCTACCACCCCCAGGTGGCGTACCGGGTGCAAACCGTCCATGGAGCCCTCGCCCTGGTCAAGGCTGGCATGGGGGTTGCCGTATTGCCCGAAAGCGTGCGGGCGATGCTGCCCGCCGGGGTGGCGCTGCGCCCCCTGCAGGATTTCGACCACAGCCTGGAGGTGGCCGCCAGCTGGCTGGACGGCCAGCCCGACC
The DNA here is from genome assembly GCF_034519795.1 of Acidovorax sp. Taxonomy (GTDB): domain Bacteria; phylum Pseudomonadota; class Gammaproteobacteria; order Burkholderiales; family Burkholderiaceae_C; genus Acidovorax. Next base: position 233,375 of record NZ_JAXHOB010000008.1, on the reverse strand, counting down.
AGGCGCTCATCCGCGAGTTCGTGGAGGTGGTGCAGCCCATGTTCGCCGAGCCAGCCTCGCGCATCCACTGAACACGCCGGGCCCCTGGCACTGAGTTGCCTGGGCACGTTCAGGCCACTCACCCCAGCCCGCGCAGGCTGAGCCGCACCCCCAGCCCGCGCAGGTCGCCGCTCTGGTACAACTGCAGTTGCCCCCCGTAGGCCTGGGCGATCTGGCCCGCAATGGCCAGGCCCAGCCCGCTGCCCTGCACCGACTCGTCAAAGCGCAGGCCGCGCTGCCCGGCGGCCTGCAGCTGCGCGGGCGCCATACCGGGGCCATCGTCCTCGACCTCCAGCACCCACGCAGCAGCGGGGCCGTCGCCCTCCCCGCGCACGCGCAGCGACAGCCGCACGCGCGAGGCGGCCCACTTGCCCGCGTTGTCCAGCAGGTTGCCCAGCACTTCCTCCAGGTCGGCGCGCTCGCCGCGCCACAGCAACGCCCCCGGGGCCTGGTCGTCCAGCTCCCAGGCCAGTTCCTGTGCGGCGTGCAGGCGCTGCATCATGTGCAGCACCTGGCCCACGCATTCGCGCACATCCACCGCCGGCCCGGCAGCGGCGGGGTGGGCCAGCAGCGCATCGCTCATGGTGCGGGCCTGGTAGCGGTCCACCAGCTGGGCCATGGCCGCCACCTGGCGCTGCACCTCGCCGGCAGGCACCTGCGGCTGCGTGCTGGCCTGGGCGCTGAGCAGGGCCAGGGGCTTCTTAAGGGCGTGGTTCAGGTCGGCCGCGTGCGCGCGGGCGCGGGCCACCACCTGCGCGTTGTGGGCCAGCAGGCCGGCCAGCTCGTTCTGCAGGGGCTGCAGGTCGCGCCCCGTGGGGGCGGAGAGGTGCTGTGCCACGTCGGGCCCCGGGCCCTGCGGCGAGCGCAGGGCCGCCAGCAGCGCCTCCAGCCGGCGCAGGGGGGCCAGGCCCACGCGCACCTGCATCCACGCCAGCGCCCCGGCCAGGGCCATCAGCACCATGGCGGCCAGCACCAGGGTGCGGTCGATCTGGCGCATGCTGTCCTGCAGCTGCGCCGCCGGGCCGTAGACCACCAGGGCCGCCTCGGTCGCGGGCGGCCCCAGCGTGATGGGGGTGGCCAAGGCCAGCAGGGGCTCCTGCATCGGCCCCGTTGCCCGGTGCAGCACGGGCGAGCCGCTTGCAGGCACGGGCTCGGTGGGCAGGCTGTCCATGTCCCACAGCGAGCGCGAGCGCAGCACGCTGGCTCCGGCATGGGCGCGCCAGTACCACCCGGCATAGATGGCGCTGAACTCGTCCGCCCCGCCGCCCGCATCGCGCAGGCCGCCCTGCGGCCCCACCTGCAGCCGCGCGCCCACGCGCTGGGCCTTGTCGCGCAGCACCTGCTCGAAGCTGGCCAGCAGGCTCTGGTGCATCTGCGCGCGCAGCCACCAGCCGCCCGCGCCCACCAGCACCAGCATGGGTACCAGGGCCAGCAGCACGATGCGCGTGGCCATGGGCCACTGCGCCAGCTGCAGCGCGAGCCGCTGGGCCAGCGCCATCAGGCCGGCCCTCGCGGTGCGTCTGCGGGCCCGGCCTCCAGCCGAAAGCCCTGGCCGCGCTCGGTCACGAGCCGTGGCGCACCGCCGAGCTTGCGGCGGATGCGGCCGATCAGCACGTCCAGGGTGTTGGAGTCAGGGTCCAGGTCGCGCGCATACACGTGCTCGCCAATCTCGCTGCGCGTGAGCAGCCGGCCCGGGTGGTGCATGAAGTACGCCAGGATGCGGTGCTCCTGCGCCGTGAGCTGCAGGCCCTGGCCCTGCAGCACGAAGCGGCCCTGCACCACGTCGTACTCCAGCGGCCCGGCGCGCAGCACCGCGCTGGCCGACCCGGCCGTGCGGCGCAGCATGGCGCGCAGGCGCAGCACCACCTCGTCCATCAAAAAGGGCTTGGTCAGGTAGTCATCGGCCCCGGCGTTGAAGCCCGCCAGCTTGTCGCTCCAGCGGTTGCGCGCCGTGAGCACCAGCACCGGCCAGCCGCACCCGGCCTCGCGCCAGTCGCGCAGGGTGCTCAGGCCGTCCTTGAGCGGCAGGCCCAGGTCCAGCACCGCGGCGCTGTAGGCCTCGGCCGTGCCGGCAAAGGACGCGGCCTCGCCATCGTGCTCCACATCCACGGCAAAGCCCGCCGCCTCCAGCGCCAGCCGCAGTTGGCCGGCCAGCGCCTCGTCATCTTCCACCACCAACACACGCATCTAATCGTCTACCTTCTGGCGCAATACCTGCAAAGTGACGGCATCCACCTCCAGCTCCAGCTTGTGGCCGTTGGGCTGCAGCAGCTCCACGCTGTAGTGGGGCTGGCGCCGGTGGTCGGTCTCCAGCTCCACCTCCAGCACCAGGCCGGCAAAGCGCGGGTGCAGCGATTCGAGCATGGCCCAGAGGGGCTTGATGGCGGTCTTGGGGGCGGCGCCCTGGGGCGCGTGGATCACCTCGCCGGTGGACACATCCATCAGCAGCTTCATCTGGCCCGCAGGCTTCTCGGAGAGCTTGACCTCGTACACCGCCTGCCCCTGGGCATCGCGCTCGAAATCCACCTCCGACACGCGCGCGCCATAGCGCTGCTCCAGGCGCTTGAGGTAGCGCGCCATCTGCGCGGGGGACACGGGTTGCGTGGGCCAGTCGCTCTCCTGCGCCACCACGGCGCCGGTGGCGGCATCGACCAGCACCTCGTGCTTGCGGCCCTGCGCGTCGAGGAGCTTGATCTCGTAGCGCAGCTCGCCCTTGCGCCCGCGCTCGGTCTCCACCTCGATGACGCGGCCGTTGTACTGCCGGCTGATCTCGGCGATCACGCTGTTCAGCGGCTTGAGCTGCCCGTTGAGCACGCCGCGCCGCGCCGCCTCCTGCTCGGCCGCCAGGCCCGGCTGCTGCGCCAGCACCTGCGCACAGGCCAGCACCAGCGCCGCACCGGCGGCACGCGGTAAGGGGCTCATCCATCGTTGCATCGCGGGGATTATTGCGGACGATCCTAAACGCCCCATGAACAAGGGCTTCACGCCGTGTTTAGGCGCAGCGCACCACACTGCCGCCCATTCTTGTCAACCAAAGGAAAGCACCGTGAAAAAGACCCTCCTGAGCCTGTCCCTTGCCGCTGCGGCCGCCGTGGCCACCCTGCCCTCCATGGCCCTGGCCATGGGCGCGCAGGACGCGCTCAACGTGATCGCCCAGAACCACCATGTGGCCACGCACGGCCTGCAAAAACAATACGGCTACTGGACCGCCGAGGCCATCGCCAACGACGGCCAGCGCGCCACCGTGCTGGTCAAGGATGCCGATGCCAGCTTCATCGCCTTGCGCAAGGGCGACATCGGCACCACCCTGCCCGGCGTGGCCCAGGTGGCCCAGGCCCTGCGCGCCGCCGGCTGGGCCCATGTGCATGACCTGGAGCTCGACGACGGCTTCTGGCAGGCCGAGGCGCGCCAGAGCCTGGTCCACGGCGAAAAGGTCGAACTCGTGCTGCACCCCCAGACGCTGGAGGTGCTCAGCCAGGTCGGCCGCAGCGGCGGCTTTGCCAACCAGCAAGCCGTGCTCGGGGCCGAGCAGATCCGCCGGGCGCTGCAGCAGGCCGGCTACACACGGGTGCACGACCTGGACTACGACGATGGCCACTGGGAGGCCGAGGCCACCAACGTCGCCGGCCAGTCAGTGGAGCTGCGCCTGGACCCGCACACGGCCCAGGTGCTGAGCGAACGGCTGGACGACTGAGCCCCCCGTCGCAGCGGGCCGCAGCCCCTGGCTGCGGCCCTATGCCCGCACCAGCACCGCCCGCACGCCCGCCTGCGTGTAGCCGTACTTGCCATACAGGCCAAACGCCGCCACCTCCTGCCCCGGCGCCAGGCAGGCATGCGTGGCGCCCAGCGCACGGGCCTTGGCTTCCAGCGCCTGCATGACAAGGTGGCACAGCCCCCTGCGGCGGTGCGCAGGGTGGGTGAACATGTCGGAGACATAGGCCACCGCGCACCCGGGCAGCAGTACCAGTTGCCCTTTGGCGACGACCTCATCGCCCCGCGTGGCAAACACGTTGTGGATGAACGGGTCGCGCGCGGCACCGGGGTTCGAGATTCCGGGCAACTTCGCAAACCGCGCCATGCCCTGCGCATCGGCCACCCCGTGCACCTGCGCGCCCGGCGTGGCGGGGCGGCTCCAGGCGGTGGTCAGCGGGCGCGCCAGCAGCGTGCTGGTCCAGGCCAGCAGGTAGCCCTGTTCGATGAAGTGCTGTTCCTCGGATGGTGGCTGCCCCGCAAAGAGGTTGACCACATGCGCGCAGGCACTGGCCGGTGCGCTGGCCACCTCGCGCAGGCTTTGCGCGCCCGGCGCGGTGCAGAAGAACTCGCTCACATAGTCGAACTGCACGGGCCAGGGCCATGCCAGTGGCGTGGGGTAGCAGACCTCGGTGGTGGCAGCGCCGTGCTGCAGCACCGCTGCACCGGCCGCGCACCGCTCGCGGTGGGCCAGCGCGCGGATGAAAGCCGCTACGGCGTCAGGCGCTGCACACGCCGGCGGCAGCGGCGCCACCATGGCGCGCGGGGGCCCGGCGTCGGTCATCGTTTGGCAGGCTGCGTGCCCAGCGCCAGCAGTTGCCGCGCCTCCAGCTTGGTCTCGTCGAGGGCGTTCGCGCTGTCGATGGCGATCTGCAGGTACTTGCGCACCGTCTCGGTCTCCAGGTCGCTGACCATGTAGAGCTTGGCCAGCTGCAGCGCGGCCTCTGCGTCGCCGGCATCGAGCGCGCGCAGGAACCAGCGCTTGGCGCTCGCCATGTCGCCCATGCAGCGGTAGCTGATGCCGATGTTCAAAAACGCCAGCTCGCTGCCTGCGGCGATGGCCTTCTTGTCCCATTCGATGGACTGCGCCAGGTCGATGCGCACTCCCTCGCCCGCGCCGTACATCACCGCCACCATGGCCATGCAGTCCACATCCCCCGCCTGCGCCCCCGCCAGAAAGCCCTTGAAAGCCTTGTTCAGGTGCCCCCGGTCATAGGCCGCGGTAGCTTCTTCGTAGGGGTTGTGCTCTGCATCGGACATGGCGTTACCTTCCTGTGGTCGGTCAGAAGTGAAGAAGAAGAAGAAGAGGAACAAGAAACCGGAAAATCCTGGCGCGGCCATCATGCCCGGCTTTCATGGCACCACGCCGGCCATGCCGGCCGGTTCACCGCACACGCCCCTGGCACGTCCCTGCACCGGCACGCCCTGGGGTTGCGTTGGATCGCCACTGTAAACGGCATTTGGGTGAGCCCACCCAAAACCCCACGCCAAGCCGCTGCAGGCCCGCCCCGCCGTAGCAAAATAGCGCCACAAGGATTCCACCAAAACACCAACACACCGACGGGGTGAGAGGGATGGCAGCACGCATCGACCCACACCGCCCGCATGCCGCGGCACGAGAGGCCGGTTGCAGGCGCGGGCAGGCTCGGGTGCACGCGCCCGCCTGCACTGCTGCAACCCCCACCCGAACCGCCCGGCCACACCATGCCCTTGACCACCGCCACCCTGCTCTGCCTGGTCGTTGCCATCCACGATGGCGACTCTTTTCGCGCCCGCTGCGGCGATGTCACGCGCAATGAGGAGACCTTCGTCGCCATCCGCGCCATCGATGCGCCCGAAATGCGCCAGCCCTATGGCGAGCTGGCGCACAAAAGCCTGGTCAACCTGTGCCTGGTGCCGCAGAAGGTCAAGCTGAGCAACACCTCGGTGGACGTGTTTGGCCGCACCGTGGCCGATGTGGAGTGCCAGGGCAAGGACACGGCCACCGAGCAGTTGCGCGCCGGCATGGCCTGGTACGACCCCAAGGTGGGCCCGGGCTACGAGGCGCTGGCCGACATCCAGCTGCGCGCCCAGGCCGCCGGGCGCGGGCTGTGGGCGCAAAACGGCCCGCTGCCGCCCTGGGACTGGCGCGCCACGCGCAAGCTCAAGCCCACGGGCCCCGTGGCCAGCCCGCAGCGCTACCCCTGATGCGGATCGATCGCATCGCCAAGCAAGCAGGGGCCGCAGGCCGTGCTGCTGCACAGCAAGGCGAAGCAACGGCGTTGAACGGCTGAAGGCAAATCCGCAGGCTGCGGGCCGCGGCGCAGCGGCAAGCCGTGCGACACGGCAGACGCCGCATGCCGGGGCCAGCCCGAAGGGAAAGCCTGCTGCCGCCTTGGCACCCAAAAACCCACCCTCCGGGTGCGGCATCGGGCGGCCTGGAATGTTTAGCTGCTACGGTCTCGGGAATGAACAGTGATTTCTCTCCCCTCCTCTGGCTCCAGCACACCACCATCGCGGGCCTGTCCGTCAGCAGCATTGCCATCGCGTCGATGGTGGCCCTGCTGGTCTATCTGGCGATGGCCACCACGGTGCGCATTGCCCTGCACCGCCTCGCCAGCATCGCGGGCCGCACGGCCAACCGCGCCGACGACTTTTTCATCGAGGTGCTCAGCGGCACCAGCCAGTGGCTGATGGCCCTGGCCGCGCTGCTGATCGGCGTGGGCATGCTCGACCTGGCGGACCGCTGGGCTGCGCGCGTGGGCCAGCTGTGGTTTGTGGCGCTGGCCCTGCAGCTGGCGCTGTGGGCCAACCGGGCCGTGACCATCGGCCTGCGCCGCCATGCCGAGCGCAACGCCAGCGTGGGCCAGGGGCCCCAGAGCGCTGCCACCACGCTGGTCTCATGGGGCCTGCGCACGATGCTGTGGGCCGTGGCGCTGCTGGCGATGCTCTCGAACATGGGGGTCAACATCACGGCCTTCGTCGCCAGCCTGGGCGTGGGCGGCATTGCGATTGCACTGGCAGCGCAGAACATCCTGGGCGACCTGTTCGCCTCCATCGCCATCGCCACCGACAAGCCTTTCGAGGTGGGCGACTTCATCACCCTGGGCAGCGTGGCCGGCACGGTGGAGATGGTGGGCGTCAAGACCACGCGCATCCGCAGCCTGAGCGGCGAGCAGATCGTGATGTCCAACACCGAGATGCTCAAGCAGACCGTGAGCAACTTCAAGCGGCTGCAGGAGCGCCGCATCGTCTTCGGCTTCGGCGTGACCTACGACACCACGGCCGAGCAGGCCGAGGCCATTCCCGCGCTGGTCAAGGGCATCATCGAGGCCAGCGACAAGCTGCGCTTCGACCGCGCGCACTTCAAGAAGTTCGGCGACAGCTCGCTGGACTACGAGGTGGTCTACATCGTGCGCGACCCGGCCTACGGCATCTACATGGACGAGCAGCAGCGCATCAACCTGGCGCTGATGCGCGAGCTGGCGGCGCAGGGCATCGGTTTTGCCTTCCCCACGCGCACCGTACACCTGGTGGCCCCGGCGGCCCCGGCGGCCCCGGCGGCCGGCAGCGGGATCGGGATCGGGCAGGCAGGCGTGCTGCCCGGCTAGTAGACGCAGTTTTATTGCCATTTGTTTGCGGGACAGGACACTGGGCGCAGCCAGCGCGCAGCGCCTGCGGCGCCGGCAGGCCAGACAGGTCGCAGAGGTCAGGGCTGCGCGCCGGGCGGTACAGGCCCGGCGCCGCCTGTGCTGCCCATGCCCGAGCCGCCCTGCGCCACGGTGCGCAGGTGCACGTCGAGCTGGTTGTAGGGGATGGCGATGCCCGCGGCCTGCAGCGCAGCAATCAGGCGCGCGAGCAGGTCGCCGCGCAGGGTGACCCAGTGGGAGACATCGTGCGTCCACACGCGCACGGCAAAGTTCAGCGCGCTGTCGCCATAGCCCACCATCAGCACCGCCGGGGCCGGGGTGTCCAGCACGCCCGGGGTGCCGCGCGCTGCGGCGGCCAGCACGGCCAGCACCTGGGCCGGGTCGGAGCCGTAGGCCACGCCCACGGGCACCTCCACGCGCCGGCTGCGGTCGAACAGGGTCCAGTTGGTCAGGTTGCCGCTGAGCAGCAGGCCATTGGGCACCACCACGTCGGCGCCATCGAAGGTGCGGATGATGGTGGCGCGCAGGCCGATCTCGCGCACGGTGCCCGAGCTGCCTGCAGCGTCCACCACGTCGCCGGGCTGGATCGGCCGCTCGACCATCAGCACCAGGCCCGAGACGAAGTTGTTGACCACGTTCTGCAGCCCGAAGCCGATGCCCACGCCCAGCGCGCCGAACACCAGCGCCAGCTGGCTGACCTTGAAGCCGGCGGCCGACAGCGCCACCAACAGGCCGACCACCAGCACGCCGTAGTAGCTCAGCGAGGCGATGCTGTTGCCCACGCCGCGCGGCAGCCCGGCGTGGCCCGGCAGCTCCTCGCGCAGCAGGCGCCGCACGCCGCCGGCCACCCAGAACGCGAGCCACGCCGAGAACGCAAACACCAGCACGTCGCCGACCTGGATGGACACCTCCCCCACCTCGATGCCCACCCCCAGCACGGCCGCGCCCGCGCCGTGCAGCGGCCGCAGCACGCGAAAGCGGTCCATGCTGTAGAGCAGCCAGCCGGCACACGCCCCCAGCACCATCAGGCGCGTGCCCGCCGTCCTGAGCAGCGGCGCATACTCGCGCACCAGCCGGCGGCTGGCCAGCTCGGGCTGGCCCAGCAGGGCGCGCAGCAGGCCGGTGCCGGCCGACACGCCGGCATACAGCAGCAGGGCCATGCAGCCACTGTCGATGACGCCGCTGGTCAGCGTTTCGGCCAGCGACACATTGCCGCCCACATTGGCGGCAGTGGCCAGGGCCAGCAATGCCAGCACCGCCCAGGCAAAAGCACGCAGGGTGCGCTGCAGGCGCCGCGCACGTTGCAGCGCTGGCGAGGGCGGTGCCAGGCCGGCCGCAGAAGCCACCACCGGCACCGCCCCACCAGCCCGCCCCATGCGGCGCAGCAGCCAGACGGTGAGCCACAGTGCCAGCAGGCCCAGGGCCAGCAGAAACAGGCGGTAGCGGCCCGCATCGGCCAGCACCGCAAGCCCCAGGCGGTCCAGCGCATACAGCGCCACGGCCACATAGGGCCAGGCGCCCAGCGCGCCCAGGGTGCCGGCGGGCAGCAGGCGCAGCGCCGGCAGCAGGGCCACCAGCATCACGACCTCCTGCACCAGCAGGGGCGCGTCGGGCTCGAACACCAGCACCGCGAGCATGGACAGCAGCAGCCAGGCCGACACCGGGCGGCGCAGCGCCTGCGCGCCCTCCTGCGGTGCGGCGGCTTCGTCCCTGCGGTTGCGCGCTGAGCGCCGGCTGCGCAGCACCAGCCAGACGATGAGCGGCAGCAGCAGCACCTGCACCACGCGCAGCGCGCGCTGGTTGCCGGTGTCGTTGGTGCTGTAGTCGATGGCGAACTGCTGCTCGATGTCCAGCCCCCGGTCCATGGCGGCCAGCGTCGCCTGCGTGTTGTCACCGCCGGCCAGGCCCAGGCCGCGCCACAGCGGGGCCACGTCAACGCGCAGCAGCCTGCGGTCGATATCGTCGATGGCAGCCGCCACCTCGGCGCTGCCGGCCTGGATGCGGGCCTTGAGCTCGCTGGCGCGCTGCATCAGCTCGAACTGCCGCGCCAGCGCCGTGCCCAGCGCGGTCTCGGTGCTGTCGATGCGGGTGAGCATGCCATCCACGCGCTCGGCCAGCGCCGGTGGCAGGCCATCGAGCAGGCCCTCGGCACGGGTGGCCGACCAGGCCGCGCGGCGCTGCGCCAACTGCAGGGCGCTGTCGCCATAAGGGGCCAGCGTGCGCCGGGCCTGGGCTTCCCAGCGCTCGTAGCGCCGCACGTCGAACTGCCAGTGCCGCTCCAGGCTTTCCAGCCGCATCACCGGCAGCTCGCGCAGGCCCGCACCCGCCGTGGTGCGCAGCTTGGCGTCCACCGGGCCGGCAATGCCATCGAGCGCGCGGCGCAGCGCATCGACCGGGTCCGCAGCCGAGAGCAGGCGCTGGGCCCGGTCCACGCGCTGCAGGTCTTCCTCCGCGCGGGCCAGGATGTCCGGCACCGCAATCGGCCGGGCGGCCGTGGCAACCGTCGTGGCGGTCTGTGCAGCCGATGCGGGCACCGCCGGGGCAGGCTGCGCATGGCCAGCACGCATGCATGCCAGCAACAGGCAGGCAGCCAGGGCAAAGCGCATGAGCACCCCATCGCATCGCCGCCCGGGGCCTGCCATGGCACGGGAGCTGGGGGGTGGCACGACAGGCAGGCGAAAGGGTGACATCACAGTTTCGGGTTTCCATGCATCCCTTCCCGCAGCCGGGAAGAACAACGACCGCCAGGGCCGGGTCGGCACCACAGTGCAACTGCAGCGCAGTATGGCGCAAGCCATCGCCTGCCGGCACAGGCTACCCCAGGGCCGTGCCCGCTGCGGCGCCCCGCCCTACTCGATGAAAGAGGCCGGCCCTGCAGCACCTGCAGCACCCGCGAGCGCCAGGGCCGCATCGCTCGGCCGGCCTGCCCCTTGCATGCACCCGCGCACCAGCCCGCGCACCAGCGCATGGCTGGCGCGGGCGGGCCCGAACAGGGTGCGGTAGATGATGGGGGCGACCACGCCGTCCATGATGGCGTCCACCGTGGGCACAGCCTCGCCGCGCTGCAGGCCACGGGTGATGATGATCTCGATCTGGCTGGCGGTGTAGGCCGCGCACTGGCTGGGCACGGCCATGCTGCCCTGGACGCGGCCGGCCAGCACATCGCGCAGCATGGTCTGCCCGACCTCGGAGCCCATCTCTTCAAAGAACTGCTCGGCCCAGGCCTGCAGGTCGCCTTCCACGCTGCCGGTGTCCGCAGGCTCGGCATCGGCACGAAAGCGGTCCAGCGCCACGTCGGCCAGCAGCTCGGCCAGGTCGCCCCAGCGGCGGTAGATGGTGGAGGGCGTGACGCCCGCCTGCGCCGCGATCAGCGGCACGGTGAGCTGCGCGCGGCCGATCTGCTCGGCCAGCTCGCGGGTGGCGCGGTGGACGGCGGCCTGCACGCGGGCGCTGCGTCCCCCGGGGCGGGGGGCTGGTCTGGGGTTCATGGCCCGATGCTAAAGCAAAAAGATTGCTTTAGTGGTTTAATGCACAAAAGCAAATTCTTTGCTTTTGTATTGCACTGGAGTTTCCATGGCCCCGCACCCAGCCGCCACCGCCGCCACGCCGCACACCGCCATGGCCCCACCCTCGGCCCCCGTCCGCAGGATGGGCCATGCCCAGGCCCTGTGGCTGCTGGCCTCCATCCTGGTGGGGTTTCTGGCGGCATCGAGCGCGCCCTCGCCGCTGTACGCGCTATACCGCGACAGCTGGGGCTTTTCGGCGCTCACGCTGACCCTGGTGTTCGCCAGCTACGCCTTTGCGCTGCTCAGCACGGCGCTGCTGTTCGGCACCTTCTCGGACCACAGGGGCCGGCGCGAGGTGGTGTTGCTGGCGCTGGTGCTGGAGATCGCCTCCACCGTGCTCTTCTGGCAGGCCGATTCGGTGGCCTGGCTGTTTGCCGCGCGCATCGTGCAGGGCCTGGCCACGGGCATCGCCACCAGCGTGCTCAGCGCCGCGCTGATCGACCTGCACCCCGAGCGCGGCGCCCTGGTGAACACCGTGGCGCCCATGCTGGGCATGTCCATCGGGGCTCTGGGCACCAGCGCGCTGGTGCAGTTTGCGCCCACGCACACGGCGCTGGTGTTCGAGCTGCTGCTGGCGCTGTTCGTGCTGCAGACGCTGGCCGCCGTCTTTTTGCCCGAAACGGTGGTGCGCCGCCCAGGCGCCTGGCGCTCGCTGCGCCCGCGCATCGCCATACCGGCCAGCTCGCGCGCCACGCTGGTGCGCATCCTGCCGCTGAACACGGCGCTGTGGGCGCTGGGCGGCTTTTACCTTTCGCTGGGGCCCACGCTGGCGCGGGTCATCACCGGCAGCCATGCGCCGGTGGTGGGCGGCGCGCTCATCTGCGCACTGGTGCTCACCAGCGCCGTGGCCATCGTGTTCGTGCGCGCCCGGCCGCCGCGGAAGGTGCTGCTGCTGGGCACGGTGGCGCTGGTGCTGGGGCTGGCCATCACGCTGGCGGGCGTGGCCCTGCATTCGAGCGTGGCCTTCTTCGCGGGCACGGTGGTGGCAGGGGTGGGGTTTGGCTCGGGCTTCAACGGCTCGCTGCGCAGCCTGGTGGGCACCGCCACGCCGGCAGAGCGCGGCGGGCTGATGTCGGGCTTTTTCGTGCTCAGCTACCTGGCCTTCAGCCTGCCGGCCATCGTGGCCGGGCTGGCCGCCGGCATCTTCGGGCTGCATGCCACGGCGCTGGGGTTCGGCCTGGCGCTGCTGGCGCTGGGGCTCACGGCGCTGGGGCTGATGATGCGGCGTGGTGCCGCCTGAACGGGGCTGGCTGGCCGGCCGCCCGACGCAATCCAGGTCAGGAGTAGATGGCCAGGCTCAGCGACAGGGCGGCGACGATGGCGATGGCCTGGATTCCAAAGACGATTCCCAAGATAGGCATGTGGTCCTCCGTGAAGAAGGCGTCAGCTTAGAACGCACTGCAACATTTGCATGCAGTCTTTTGCAAACCCGGCGGGTCAGACAACGCCTACAGGCAGCGCGCGGGCCTGCACAGGGGAGCAGGCGCCCATGGTGCAAATGCGCTTCTCTTTGGCAGACGCTTCAACGGGGCGCCGTCCTACAAAAACGGCGCGGCGGGATCTTTAGTATTGCTTCTGTCGATACCGCATCGACACCCACCCCTCCCTTGCTGAACAGCAAGTTCACAGCCCGCTCACTGCGGGCTGTTTTTTTTGCATGTACGTCGGCATCGCCCTGCACGCCGCTTCGATGTTGGCCGATGGCCTGCGTCGATGCAGTCCGACAGCCACCGTGTGCGGTCTGCGCGCCAATGGAGACACCAGAGGCTGGGAATTTTTTGGCCGTGACCGAGGGGCGCGCCACAACGCCCCGGATCTAGGCGCAAAGCACAGCCATAGCTCGGGCTATGGCGAGCATTTGCAACGACGGGCCGGGGTGTTTTGGCGTGCCAAGCGGGCATGGACGAAAGATTCTCAGCCTCTCAGACCCCAAGAGGAGGTAGCCACCATGTCCCGCACGCACAGAACCCAGCCCGAAAAGATCCGCCCCCGCGACATCAAGCGCCGCCGGCAGTGGGAGGCCATGCAGCGGCCGGCGCGCGAGGTGCTGTTGTATCCGGAACCGGAGGCGCCGCAGTGGAAGCCGCTGGGGTGAGGGTGTGGGCTGGGTGTTTGGCCCGGTCGGTTGTATTGATTGCGCGTTCTACGTTTCTGTCCTGGTGGTTGATGCTTGCTTTTGCTGAGGGCGGAGGCCGGGTTTGAGTCCGGCTTGCTGTGGGGATTGGTTCTCCGTGGCAGCTCCATGCCTGAATCAAGGGCGGAGGCCGGGATGTGCGCCCGGCGGCGCACCTACCTTCTTTTGCGTCGCCAAAAGAAGGTAGGCCAAGAAAAGGCGACCCCGCTGCCCGTGTCCCCCTCGCACTTCGTACGAGGGGGCAGCCTGCGATGCTCGGTCCTGGGGTGACGCCGAAGAACTCCCTGCGCTGCCTCTGCGAGGCAGCTGCGGTCAAACAGCTTCGGCGAGCCAGATGACGAGGCGCGTGTCCTTCGGCACGCGCTCACCCCAGGCCCTGCGCTTCTCGGCACGGTCAGAAGGGGGTGGGAGCGGGCTCCATACGGGCCATTGCTTCGCTCGGCCTGGTGGTCCTTCGCTGCGCTCGGCTCGCCAGAGCGATCGCCCAGATCGTCGGCAGCGCGCAGCGCGAACCGACCCCAGGCGCAGCTGCGAAGCAGCAGCCGTCTTTGACCCCGCTCCCACCCCTTCTGGCTGCGCCGAGAAGCGCAGGGGCTGGGGTGGGCGTGTGTGCCGAAGGACACACACGCTTCGTGATCTGACTTGCCGCAGCTGTTTGAGCGGAGTTCGAAGAACGTAGCGAGTTCTGCGGCACCACCCCAGATCCGAGCATCGCAGGTTGCCCCCGTTCGCCCGACAGGGCGAACGGGGGACGCAGACTGGGGGTCGCCTTTTCTTTGCCTACTTTCTTTTGGCGACGCAAAAGACAAGTAGGTGCGCCGCCGGGCGCACATCCCGGCCTCCGCCCACGGCAATAGAGCAGAAGCAACCATCGCCCCCAAACTACCCCCCCACACGACTGCGAGAATCCACCAGCCCCACCCAAGCCCCCCGCCCCCGGCAACCCCCACCCCATGCACTCCCCCACCCTCCCCCCGCCCACCAACACCCTGCTCCGCACCCTGGCCCTGCTCCTGGCCGCCGCCACCCTGGCCTGGCTGGCCCTGCCCGCCCAGGCCGCGCCCCCCAAGTCCTACAGCAAGAGCGGCATCAGCTTCCAGTACCCCAGCACCTGGAAGGTGATGGGCGACGAGATCGAGAAAGACGGCGCCGGCATGCGCAGCATCGACCTCGAAGGCCCGGGCGACGCCATCATCAGCCTCATGTTCATCCCCTTCCTGTCGGGCCAGAACATCGAGACCCTGGCCACGCGCGCCGCCGAACACCGCGCGCAGATGGACAAGGGCGCTGCGGCTCAGGAGGGCCCGGACAAGATCACCCCCACGGGGTTCAGCTCCAGCGCCATCTCCCGGCGCGTGGGCAGCAAGGAGGTCAAGGGCGTGCTGCAGCGCTTCGGCTACACCTCCGAGGGCGAAACCATGCAGCTCGAAGCGCGCTTTTTCTCCATGGACTTCGGCGATGCCAGCAGCGCCAACCTCATGACCCAGTCCATGGCCGAAGATGGCAAGCAGGTGGACGCAGCCCTGGGCCTGGTGATGAACACGCTGCGCTACCGCGCCAAGCGGTAGGCAGGTAGCTCAGTAAGTAGCAACAAGCCCGCCCCCTTCCCGACCTCTCCCCCTTCTCCCTGACCCATGCACCTCACCGCCACCCCGCTCCCCACCCTGCGCGCAGCCACGCGCCGCAGCATCGCCACCACAGCCCTCGGCCTCATGATGATGATGATGGCGCTGCTGCTGGCCGGCCTGGCCCAGCCCGCCCTGGCCGCGCCCAACACCACCACCTACAGCAAGGACGGCGTGAGCTTCGAGCACCCGGTCGGCTGGAAGGTGACCGAGGACTCGGTCGCCCAGGACGCAACCCGCCTGCGCAGCATCGACCTCGAAGGGCCCGACGAGGCCGTCGTGACCATCATGCTCAGCCCCTTTCTGAAGGACCAGGGCATCGAGGCCTTTGCGGCCACCATCGCCAAAGGCCGCACCGACGCCGAAAAAGCAGTCGGCGCCATTGCGCAGCAGTTGCGCTACGGCCCCTCCACCACCGCGCCCATCACGCGCAACGTGGCAGGGCAGGAGAACAAGGGGGTTTCGCAGCGCTTCGTGATCAGCCTGCTGGGCCAGAAGCTGCCGCACGAGGCGCGCTTCTTCAAGGCCCCGCTGGAGGGGACCACCGCCATCATCATGACCCAAGTGGCCGACGAATCCGCCAAGGCCGTGGAGCCCGGCTTCACCATGGCGCTCGATACCTTGCGCTACCGCAGCACCGGCAAGCGCTGACCGCCCACCGCCGCCCGGCCGGTCGTCACAGCGGGCGCGGCTCCACGAGCGTGAAGCCATTCTCAGCCGCCCATTCGCGCAGGGCCTGCCCGGTGGCTGCGGCCTCATAGTCGTACCAGCCCTGCAGCAGGCCGTGGTCCTCCAGCAGGCCCTTGAACCGGCCATAGGCGCCCGCCCGCTCGAAACAGCGGTACACCCGTTCGGCCAGTTGCGGCGCCTGCTCCTCGGCGAAGCGCAGGGCCAGGCGCCGCCCCAGGCCCAGTTCGAGCGGGTCCGGCACGGCAAGGTACAGCGACCCATCCTCCAGATCGTCGGGCACCGGGTCGTCTTCGTCTTCGCTATCGCCGCCGACCCACCAGATCCTTCCGGACTTGCGGTCGACAAAGGCGGCATGCTCGAACGGCCCCGTGGCACTGGTCCACTGGAAGGCGTCGATGAGTTCAGAGAGCTGCACCAGGGTGGTCATGGCAATCTCCAAGGGGGCAACAGGCCAGGCAACGCTCAGGCCCTGTCGTGGAAGCAGGAGCGCCCGGCAAAGGTCCGCTGCAGGGCGAGGCGCAGCGCGTGGAACTGGGCATCGGCCAGGTCAAAGCGCACTTCGATCAGGCCATCGTTGTCCATCTCGCGGGCGGCCTGCGCGTCCATCTGCACCCTCACATGGTCGCGGTGCAGGTCGAACGACAGGATATAGCCGTACCAGGACCAGCCCTGGCCGCAGTACTCGATGTAGGGCTGGTCCATGCCCAGTTCGATGTCCTGCTCGTCGTACTCGTCCTGGTGCTGCAGCATCAGGTAGAAATCCTCGTCCTCGGTGGACGGCGCCCCGAGCGTGACGATGAGCAGCCCATCGTCCTCCACGGCAGCAAATGCATCTGCGAAAAAGCCTGCGGGCATGCGCCCCCCTTCTTCCATTGTTCAGCCCGACACCCCGGCGGCCACAGGGGGCCAGGTGCCAGATTTTTGCAGGCGCCCACTATAGCCGCCACCGCCCCCCCACCGCCAGCAGCAGGTGCAGCCCGCCGGCGAGCAGTCAAGAAATCTCTAAACACCAGTTTAATTTTATCTTGACATGGTTTAGGTAAAGCTAAACAATAGGGCCCATGGCAGCCCCTGCGCACCGCGGCGCCAACCGATACCACCCATCCACCGTCCGCACGCGCCAGGGGCTGCCGCCCCCGTCACCTTCCTCTTCCCCTGCCACCCCACCTTCGCCATGCCAGCTGTCGCTGACCCGATGGGTGGGCCCCTCTGCCAGGAGCACCGCACCATGCAAACCGCACCGTCCCCTGCCACTGCGACCGCCGCCACGTACCACCCCCCTTTCGCCACCCTGGCACCCACCGGCATGGCCAGGGACAGGGCCCTGTTCTGCCGCAGCGCCAACGACCCGGTGCGCGATGCTGCCCACCACCACGCGGCGCGCGCTGCAGCGTCCGATGCGCAGTACGCCGCCGAAGACGCCGCCCACCACGACACCCTGGCCCTGGCGCGCGGCGGCGACTATGCGCGCCTGCTGTCCGCCATGGACTACCGCGACAACGACACCCGCGCCATGCACGCCCTGGTCACTTGCGCCCAGCAGGGCCATGCGCTCGCGCGCGAGGCCGTCGAGCTGCTGGCCCGCACCTGGGCCGAAACGCATACCGAGGCGGTGTGATGGACAGGCCGCAAATGCAAGGCGCCGGGCGGGCCGCCATCACGCCTGCCAGCGCGGTTGTTCTCGTGCTCGGCGCGCTGGCCATCGTGGGCACGCTGTTGTGGGCGATGCACGAGGACGCGCGGCACGGGCAGCAGCGCGCGCGCATGGCGCAGCAGGCCTTGCAGCAGCAGCAGCAGCCCGAGCCCGGCGCTGAGCAGCGCCGGCATGGGGCGGCGCAGTTCGTGTGCGGGTATGGGGTGGCTTACCAGTGGGTGAATGCGAATACGGTGGAGTGTTTGCGCGAAGTGCTTGCCGACAGGCCGGTTGCAGTCACCTCCAGCGGGCGCTGAAGGGTGGTGTGCTTGGGCGTTCAGAGTGCAGGGGTGGTGGTTATGACGTGTCTTTGCTGAGGGCGGAGGCCGGGGTGTGCGCCCGGCCTCCGCCCTCAAACAAAAAACAGAACCAACCACACGAACGCTGACGCGAGATGGCAACGCGCCATCATCGCAAGACATCGATCTCAGTGGCCTGGGTCTGGACTGCCAAGGCACGGATGCGGCTGAAACAAATGGCTTCCCTGAACTGATTTCGTAACGCTTTGTTTGGCTGACAAGGTGTGGTGATGCGAATCACCGCTTTTCGCAAGGCACCGCAACTACCATGGCACTTGAGAGGCACCCCTGCTGATCGTAAAAAAACATTCGCCAGATTTCAGGGAGGGGAGGCTGCACCGTGGCGCGTCCATCGTTCGCTCGTTCGTTCGTTGCGCACGCACTTTCTGAAGAGGCCAATGCGGGCTTCGGCAGGTTTCACCAATACTTCCAAAGATGGGTCTTCTGATGGGTTTCTTTTCGAATTTTGCGAGCCACCGCTTGCGCTCCGCCGTGTCCCGCAACCTGGCATCCCTGGCCTTCAAATTCTGGCTGATGCTCGCCCTGGTGGCGGGCATGGGCAGCGTGCACGCCGCCACGGTGGTGCACATGGATACGAGCTATCGCAACTCCGCAGCCGTGCTCAGCGACGGAACGTTGTGGACCTGGGGAGACAACCAGATGGGGCAGTTGGGCAATGGCTCCACGGTCAGTGCAGACAGACCCGTGCAGATCGGCAGCGGCTTTGCCCAGGTTGCTGTGGGCAGCCAGTACATGGTGGCCCTCAAGACCGACGGCACATTGTGGATGTGGGGCTCAGTGCTGCTGAGAAACCAGACTTTGACCGAAACCCGGCCGGTGCAGGTCGGCAGCGGCTTTGCGCAGCTGATGAACAAGGACACCGCCAGCAAAACAGACGGCTCCATCTGGTACTGGGGCGGTGCGAGAAGACTCTTCAATGGAAATGCCGGTGGCGACGACATGCTGGACCGGCTGCCACCCGGCTACCTGCAGATGATCAGTGCCGGGAACAACGGGTTGTTCCTGCTGGCAGGCGGCGCCATACAGTCTATTTCAAGGTCCTTCATGCCCACGGACTGGCTCGGTATCTGGATTTACGCCTACGGCAACGCCGGCCCGGTAGACCGTGGCTTTGTGCAGTTGGCGTTGGGCGTTTTCTCAGCCGCAGGCGTGAAGGATGACGGAACGCTCTGGCAATGGAAAGGGTCCGAAGTCCCCGTGCTGGTGGGCGGCGGCTATCGCCAGGTCGCCAAAGGCAGCAGCCACACGCTGGCACTGAAGGCCGATGGCACGGCCTGGGCCTGGGGCGCCAACCCAAATGGCCAACTGGGCGATGCCACCTTCACCGACACGGAAATCCCGCGACCGCTTGGCGCCGGGTATGCACGGGTCGCGGCATCCGCCGAGCACTCCCTGGCACTCACCACCGACGGCACGCTCCTGGCCTGGGGTCGCAACACCGAAGGGCAACTGGGTGTGGGGCCGGTGGGGCCATCGCAACCGTCGCCGCTCCCCGTGGTGTTCGAAGGCGCGGGTACACCGGGGCTGGGCACCATGGTGGCCACAGGGACCCTGACCCGCCTGACGCTGTCCGCACACGTACAGGTCAAACCCGAGCACCTCGCCAGTGGGGCCAAAGGCAATCCTTTCCTTGTGGCGATCACGCCCGACGGAACCATGTTCACCTACTCGGCGCCCGCTTTCGACCGCCTGAATCCGGCCAATCCGCTGGCCTGGGCCGACCGCCTGCAAAACACATCCTCCCTTCTGTTTGTGAACCAGGACATGAGCCACCTGTCTGGCACCGCCTTTTTCATCGGCTATGGACTGGGTGCAACCACCGCCGAGAGCCTGGGTGAAATGCTCAACAGCTTTCGCTACAAGCGGGTTTACGACATTCAATAGCCGGTACATCCCAAGGCAACGCCAACGTGGGAGTGCTTGCCGACAGGCCGGTTGCAGTCACCTCCAGAGGACGCTGAAGGGTGGTGTGCTTGGGCGTTCAGAGTGCAGGGGTGGTGGTTATGACGTGTCTTTGCTGTGGGCGGAGGCCGGGATGTGCGCCCGGCGGCGCAGTAACTTTCTCTTGAGTCGCCAAGAGAAAGTCACCAAAGAGAAGGCGACCCCGCTGCCCGTGTCCCCCTCGCCCGGTGGGCGAGGGGGCAGCCTGCGATGCTCGGGCCTGGGGTGGCGCCGAAGAACTCCCTGCGCTGCCTCTGCGAGGCAGCTCCGGTCAAACAGCTTCGGCGAGCCAGATGACGAGGCGCGTGTCCTTCGGCACGCGCTCACCCCAGGCCCTGCGCTTCTCGGCACGGTCAGAAGGGGGTGGGAGCGGGCTCCATACGGGCCATTGCTTCGCTCGGCTCGCCAGGGCGATCATGCCCAGCTCGTCGGCAGCGCGCAGCGCGTAACCGATACCCGGCGCAGCTGCGCAGCAGCAGCCGTCTTTGTCCCCGCTCCCCACCCCTGCTGGCTGCGCCGAGAAGCGCAGGAGCTGGGGTGGGTGCGTGTGCCGAAGGACACACGCACTTCGTCGTCTGGCTCGTCGCTGCTGTCTGAGCGGAGTTCGAAGAACGCAGCGAGTTCAGCGACGCCCACCCCAGATCCGAGCATCGCAGGTTGCCCCCGTTCGCCCGACAGGGCGAATGGGGGACGCAGACTGGGGGCCGCCTTCTCTTTGGTGACTTTCTCTTGGCGGCCAAGAGAAAGTTACTGCGCCGCCGGGCGCACACCCCGGCCTCCGCCCTCAAACAAAAAACAGAACCAACCACACGAACGCTGACGCGAGATGGCAACGCGCCATCATCGCAAGACATCGATCTCAGTGGCCTGGGTCTGGACTGCCAAGGCACGGATGCGGCTGAAACAAGTGGCTTCCCTGAACTGATTTCGTAACGCTTTGTTTGGCTGACAAGGTGGGGTGATGCGAATCACCGCTTTTCGCAAGGCACCGCAACTACCATGGCACTTGAGAGGCACCCCTGCTGATCGTAAAAAAACATTCGCCAGATTTCAGGGAGGGGAGGCTGCACCGTGGCGCGTCCATCGTTCGCTCGTTCGTTGCGCACCGACTTTCTGAAGAGGCCAATGTGGGCTTCGGCAGGTTTCACCAATACTTCCAAAGATGGGTCTTCTGATGAGTTTCTATTCGAATTTTGCGAGCCACCGCTTGCGCTCCGCCGTGTCCCGTCACCTGGCACCCCTGGCATTCAAATTCTGGCTGATGCTCGCCCTGGTGACGGGCATGGGCAGCGTGCAGGCGGCCACGGTGGTGCACATGGCCACGGGCGTTGTCAACTCCGCAGCGGTACTCAGCGACGGCACGCTATGGACCTGGGGAGACAACCAGTATGGGCAATTGGGCAATGGCTCCACGGTCAGTGCGGACAGACCCGTGCAGATCGGCAGCGGCTTCGCGAAGGTTGCCGTGGGCGGTAGTTACATGGTGGGCCTCAAGACCGATGGCAGCTTGTGGATGTGGGGGGCGGTGCAGTTGAGAAACAAGATCCTGAACGAAGCCCGGCCGGTGCAGGTGGGCAGTGGCTTTGCGCAGCTGATGACCTCGGACACCGCCAGCAAGGCGGATGGCGCTGTCTGGTACTGGGGCCATATGAAAAGACTCATCAAAGCGAGTGTCGGTGGCGACGACATGCTGGACCGGCTGCCACCCGGTTACCTGCAGATGCTCAATAACCGCTACAACGTGTTGTTCGTGCTGGGAGACGGTGCCATACAGTTTCTTTTTGTGCCCTGGGACCCCTCGGCCATGATCGGCATGGGCAGCTGGATGAGCGGCTACGGCAGCGCCGGCCCGGTGGACCGTGGTTTTGTGCAGGTGGCCTTGGGCTCCTACTCGGCCGCAGGCGTGAAGGAGGATGGAACCCTCTGGCAATGGAGCGGGCTCGACGCCCCCGTGCTGGTGGGCGGCGGTTACCGCCAGGTCGCCAAAGGTTCCGGCCACACGCTGGCGCTGAAGGCCGATGGGACGGCCTGGGCCTGGGGCTCCAGCAACTACTGGGGCGAGTTGGGCAATGCCACCCGCACGGAGAGCGCAAGCCCGCAGTTCCTTGGAAGCGGGTACGCACAGGTGGCGGCATCCGCCGAGCACTCCCTGGCACTCACCACCGACGGCACGCTCCTGGCCTGGGGTCGCAACAACTATGGGCAACTGGGTGTGGGGCCGGTGGGACAGGATCAACCGTCGCCGCTCCCCGTGGTGTTCGAAGGCGCGGGTACACCGGGGCTGGGCACCATGGTGGCCACCGGGACCCTGACCCGCCTGACGCTGTCCGCGCACGTACAGATCAAACCCGAGCACCTCGCCAGTGGCGCCAAGGGGCATCCCTACCTCGTGGCGATCACGCCGGACGGAACCATGTTCACCTACTCGGCGCCCGTTTTCGACCGCCTGAATCCGGCCAATCCGCTGGCCTGGGCCGACCGCCTGCAAAACACATCCTCCCTTCTGTTTGTGAACCAGGACATGAGCCACCTTTCAGGCACCGCCTTTTTCATCGGCTATGGACTGGGGGCGACCACCGCCGAGAGCCTGGGTGAAATGCTCAACAGCTATCGCTACAAGCGGGTTTACGACATTCAATAGCCGGTACATCCTCAGCAACGCCAGCGTGGGAGTGCTTGCCGACAGGCCGGTTGCAGTCACCTCCAGCGGACGCTGAAGGGTGGTGTGCTTGGGCGTTCAGAGTGCAGGGGTGGTGGTTATGACGTGTCTTTGCTGTGGGCGGAGGCCGGGATGTGCGCCCGGCGGCGCACCTACCTTCTTTTGCGTCGCCAAAAGAAGGTAGGCCAAGAAAAGGCGACCCCGCTGCCCGTGTCCCCCATCGCCCTGTCGGGCGCTGGGGGCAGCCTGCGATGCTCGGTCCTGGGGTGACGCCGAAGAACTCCCTGCGCTGCCTCTGCGAGGCAGCTCCGGTCAAACAGCTTCGGCAAGCCAGACAACGATGCGCGTGTCCTTCGGCACGCGCTCACCCCAGGCCCTGCGCTTCTCGGCACGGTCAGAAGGGGGTGGGAGCGGGCTCCATACGGGCCATTGCTTCGCTCGGCCTGTGGTCCTTCGCTGCGCTCGGCTCGCCAGGGCGCCCGCGCCCCAAATGTCGGCAGCGCGCAGCGCGTAACCGACACCCGGCGCGGCTGCGCAGCAGCAGCCGTCTTTGTCCCCGCTCCCCACCCCTGCTGGCTGCGCCGAGAAGCGCAGGGCCTGGGGTGGGTGCGTGTGCCGAAGGACACACGCACTTCGTGGTCTAGCTCGTCGCGGATGTTTGAGCGGAGTTCGCAGAACGCAGCGAGTTCCGCGACGCCACCCCAGGCCCGAGCATCGCAGGTTGCCCCCGTTCGCCCGACAGGGCGAACGGGGGACGCAGACTGGGGGTCGCCTTTTCTTGGCCCACCTTCTTTTGGCGACGCAAAAGAAGGTGGGTGCGCCGCCGGGCGCACATCCCGGCCTCCGCCCTCAGCAAAAGAACAGAAGCAACCACAACAGAAACGACCAGCAAGCACCGTGCTACCGTAGCCCCCCATGCTCGCCACCGTACTCGTCAGCACATTCACCATCCTCATCATCATCGGCCTACTCGCCGCCATCTTTCTCGCCCTGCGCGATGCAAGACGCAAGAGCAAGAACAAAACCGCAGAGAACCAGCCCCCGCCCAAGCCCCCTCACCCCCTCGAATGGCTACTGCTCCTGCTGCTCGCCTTCATGTTCGCAGGCATAGGCGCCTGGCACTTCGCCCACCCCGATGAAATCATGGGCGGCGGCGCAGGCATGGCCGTGATCCTCGGCCTCGCCTACCTGGCCCTGGGCCAATACGGCCCGGGCATCGCCGCACTGGCCGCAGCGGCCGGATTTCTCGCGGCCTGCATCTGGCGACTGCGCTCACAGGACTGAAGAAGAAGAAGAAGAAAAAAGCGCTGCGGTCAGCCCGACCTCACCACCCCAAACCCCTGCGTCTCCTGCCCCGCCCCATCATCAAACTGCAACACCCGCTCCGGCCAACGCAGCGCCGCCAGCTTGAAGTCGTGCCCCACCACCTTGCCGGCCTTGCGCTCCGTCCAGCGCCCACCCACCGAAAAATCCACGCAGAACACATTGCCGCGCTGGCCGTGCCAGGCCAGCGGGTGGGTGGTGGCGAACAGGTCCGCATCGCCCTTGCCCACCACGCTGCGGTCGATGGGGCGCAGGCGGCGCCAGTAGTGGCCCACCACCACGGGCACGTCGTCGGCGTAGGTGTCCCACCAGGCCTGGCGCTCGGTAAAGCGCCAGCGCCCGCCCGCGAAAAAGGGCGAGCGCCCCGTGTTCTCCACGCCCGAGGTCAGCACCTTGAGGGGGTTGAGCATCTGCTTGTTGGCCTCGTTCTCGGCATGCGCGTGCAAAAACGGCGGCTGGTGCAGGTTGTTCTCCAGGCCATGCAGCCAATGCTCCATCTCCTGCGCCATGCGCTGCTCCAGGGCGGTCTCGCGCGCCTGGCGGCTGGCGGCATGCTCCCAGTGGTCGTACTCGCTGCGCACCGAGCCCAGGGGCAGCAGGCGCGCAGCCTCGATCTGCGCGTCCTGCCAGGCGGCGTGCACCACGCGCAGGTCATCGCGCTCCAGCGCAATCGGCAGCACCGACAGAAACTCCACGATGGAGCGCCGCTGCGCCGGCGTGGGCCGTGCGGTGGGGGCGTACTTGTCATGGTCGCGCACCATGCGCGCATCGAAGAACCAGCCCGATCCGTCCTTGGCATCCTCGCGCAGCAGGTTGATCTCGTGGTTGCCCAGCACCGCCACCGCCCTGCCCGCCTGCACCAGGCGCTGCGCCAGCGCGAGCACCGCCGGGCTGTCCGGCCCCCGGTCGCAGAAGTCGCCCACGAAGACCAGGGTGCGCCCATCGGCATGCCGGCCCTCGGCGTCATAGCCCAGGTGGCCGAGCAACTGCACCAGCGCCTGGTACTCGCCGTGGATATCGCCCACGATGTCGAGCGGGCCGTCGGGCAGGGGTTGGATCAGGCTCATGGGGGCAGTGGGCTCCGGGGTGGCGTCGTCAAATGGGGTGTGGTCATGCGGCTGTCGCGAAGCCGCCAGCATACCCGCCCGAGCCGCTGCGGCGCCCCGGGGCATCCAACGCCTCCCGGCATGCCCTGCCCCCTCCTGAACCCACCGAGCCCTCTTCTGCGCCTGCCGCTTGGCCGGCCGCGCGCTGCGCAACCTGGCCGACGACCCAGACCTGCCCACGCCAGTCCGAGGGCAGGCCGCCAGTGACGGGCCATGCGCGGTTCAGGCACGCCTGTCCTGCACCCAGCCGCGCGGCGCCTGCCCCACCACCTGCGTGAACGCGCGCGAGAACGATGACGCGCTGGCATAGCCCAGTTGCTCGGCCGCGGCCTTGACCGAGGTGCCGCCGCGCAGCAGGGTCTGCGCAATGGCCATGCGCCACTGGGCCAGGTAGTCGGCGGGCGGCTGGCCGACGTGGGTGCGAAAGGCCGCGGCAAAGGCGCTGCGCGACATGCCGGCCTGCGCGGCCATGGTGTCCAGCGTCCAGTCGGCCTCGGGCCGCTCGTGCAGGGCCACCAGGGTGCGCGCCAGGCGCGGCTCGGCCAGGCCGGTGAGCAGGCCGGGGGGCAGCTCGGTCTCGCCCGTGTGGTCCAGCAGCCAGCGCAAAAGCTGGATCACCAGCACCTCGAACAAGCGGTCGGCCAGCAGGCGCTGGCCGCAGCGCAGGCGCTCGGTCTCGGCAAACAGCAGTGCCAGCGTGTGTTCAAGGCCATCCACTTCGCGCAGCGGCAGCACCAGCAGCGGGGGCAACGCGCGCACCAGCGGGTGCTTGTCGCCGCCGTCGAAGTCCAGCGTAGCGCAGACGAAATCGGCCCCGTCCGCCGGCGCGTTGTGAAAGTCATGCGCCAGCGGGCGCGGGTAGAACAGCAGCGTGGGCTCGCTCACCTGCAGCCGGCGCTTGACGCCGCGCGCACGGTGCGTGACCTCCATCTCGCCGCTGCGCAGCACATGCAGAAACCCCCGCCCCGGCTGCGCCGCGAAGTGCGTCACGCCGCACAGCGGCCCCGCATGGAACAAGTGTGCCCGCAGGCGAAAGCGCTCCAGCAGCGCGGACAGCCGGTCGATGGGTGGTGGGGACTGCGGCAGTGGGGCATTCATGGCGGCAGGGCCAGATCAGGACGAAATGGCATGTTTCATGGACTCAACGCACCATATGTTACTGCGCTTCGGTGGAAACTTCATTCCACGGTGTCTGCAAGACGCCCCAACCCTGACCCAGGAACCACCACCATGAACCGCATTCCCCTGATCGACCGCGCATCCGCCCCCGCCAGCGTCGCCGGTACGCTCGACGCCATCCACGGCGCCTTTGGCGCCACGCCCAACATGTTCCGCACGGTGGCCCAGTCGCCCGCTGCGCTCAACGCCCTGTGGGGCTTCTTCGGTGCGCTGGGCAGCGGCGGCAGCATCGACGCGCAACTGGGCGAGAAGATCGCCGTGGCCGTCGCCAACCGCAACGACTGCCACTACTGCCTGGCCGCCCACACGGCCCTGGGCCGCAAGGCCGGCGCCAGCGCCGCCGAAATGGGCGCCGCACAGACCGGCCAGTCCGACGACCCGCGCACTGCCACCGCCCTGGCCTTTGCCCTGAAGCTCGTTGAGGCACGCGGCCAGGTGACCGAGGCCGACGTGCAGGCCCTGCGCAGCGCCGGCTTCAGCGACGGCCAGGTGGTCGAGATCGTGGCGCACGTGGCGCTCAACCTGTTCACCAACTACGTGAACGTGGCGTTCGCGGTGCCGGTGGACTTTCCCTCGGTGGCGCTGCGCCGCTGAGAATCCGCGGGAAAACCGCAGCCAACGGCCCGGCGCCTTGCACCGGCCGGATGTTACAGACGGAAGAATGCCACCGTCTCCACCAGGTCACGCGCCTGGTGGTTGAGGCTGCTGGCGGCTGCGGCCATCTCTTCGACCAGTGCCGCATTCTGCTGCGTGACCTGGTCCATCTGCGTGACGGCATCACCCACTTGCGACACCCCCTGGCTCTGCTCGGTGCTGGCAGCGCTGATCTCGCCCATCAGATCGGTCACGCGGCGCACGGCACCCACCACCTCGGTCATCGTGGCACCGGCCTGCTCCACCAACGCAGACCCCTGGCTCACGCGTTCCACGCTATCGCTGATCAGCGTCTTGATCTGCTTGGCCGCGTCGGCCGAGCGGCTCGCCAGGCTGCGCACTTCCGATGCGACGACGGCGAAGCCACGGCCCTGCTCGCCGGCACGCGCAGCTTCCACGGCAGCATTCAAGGCCAGAATGTTGGTCTGGAAGGCAATTCCGTCGATCACGCTGATGATGTCGGCAATCTTGTGGCTGCTGTCGTTGATGCCCTTCATGGTGCTCACCACCTGGCCCACCACCTCGCCCCCACGCACAGCCACGTTCGAGGCGCTCATTGCCAGCTGGTTCGCCTGGCGCGCATTGTCGGCGTTCTGCTTGACGGTGGCGTTGAGCTCTTCCATCGAAGCGGCCGTCTGCTGCAGGGCGCTGGCCTGCTGCTCGGTGCGTGCCGACAGATCGTTGTTGCCTTGCGAGATCTCGGAGGACGCGGTGGAGACGTTCTCGGACCCCTCACGCACATGGCGCACCACGCCCGCCAGGCTTTGCTGCATGGCCGACAGGGCCTGCAGCAGCTGGGCCATCTCGTCCCGGCCCTGGGCAGAGATGCCGATGGCCAGATTGCCCTGGCTGATTTGCTGCGCAGCCTGCACCGCCTGCATCACCGGGGCGGTGATGGAGCGGGTGGCCCAGGTGGCGAACACCGCACCCAAAGCCACGGAGACAGCCGCCGCGATACCCAGGGCCCACTGGCTCGAGGCAGTGCTGGCGATGATCTGCTGCTCGAACTCCTTGAGCTGATCCTCGGTGTATTTTGCGACCGCAGCCAGGGACTGCTGGTACTGGTCGGCCAACGGCCGCAGGTCGCTGTCCACCAAGGCGAATACATCGTCTCCCGCCTTCTTGCGCTCCAGCAGCTTCGCTCGCGCGCCGAGATAGGCGGTACGGGTCTTGGCCACCTCGGCCAGCAACTGCTTGCCCTTGGCGTCTTCGGCGAGCAGTTCTTCCAGCCGCTTTTGCGCCTCGCTGG
This sequence comes from Acidovorax sp., assembly GCF_034519795.1. GTDB lineage: Bacteria > Pseudomonadota > Gammaproteobacteria > Burkholderiales > Burkholderiaceae_C > Acidovorax. Next base: position 205,818 of record NZ_JAXHOB010000008.1, on the reverse strand, counting down.
CCTTCCCGGAGGTGGCGGCCATGTCCGTGCCCAGCGCCTTGACATAGCCAGCATCGCCAGACTTGAGCGACGCCGAAGCGCGCACCCAGTTCAAGTCGATGGCAGCCTTCCAGTCGTGGGCCAGGGCGTTGCGCTCCAGCTCCACAGTGGCGATGCGCTCGCTGGCATCCTTGAGTTCGGCAAGGCGCCATATGCCGACCATGGTGATCAGTGCAGTGACCAGGAGCACCAGGCCGAATGCCAGGCTCAGACGGGTTCCAATTGAGAGACGGTTCATAGATTTCAGGCGATTGAGGAATGGACGTCCGCCGCCAGAGCAACTGGCCAGGACAATGCGCCAAATATAACCGTTTTTAGCATTTTTATCAATAAGTCACTTTGGGAAAATTCAGCACCCAGGGCAGGAGCGCGGCGATACTGCCTGCGCCATCGAGGAACAGGGGCCCTCGCAAGCGAAAAGTCCTTATACCGAACCCATCTGATGACCCAACAGCGCCTGCAACCCGTGATAGGTAAGCGCCGGCATTGAAAATCATTTGCATCAATTTAGGCGACTGCGTCACTGACACAGTGATCAGGTAGAACCCATGCAGCAGCAATACCATCGGTACTAGAGCCATCTCGCCCAAAAAGCGCATGCGGTGCCATGAGCCTGGGCGGCCCTGAATGGGTATGCATCAAGATCCACCTGCAGCATCCGTTCTGTATTTATCTTTTTTGCAGCATTGGTGATATGTGCTGCTTTGACGCGCACCCCCACCCATTCGTGTGATGGAAAGCCCTCGCCCCACGGCCGACAATGAAGCAGCTGGTTACATGCACCCGGCTGGTGCATCGGTGCAAGCCAGCAGAGGAAGGCATCCACACATGCTCGGCAAAGCCCACGACGATTTCAGCCAGTTGCTTTTGGCGCTGTACCGCCTGTCGCTGGAGTGCCCCCTGCAGCACTTCCAGGACGAAGCCCTGCGGCTGTTGCGCTGCAGCCTGGCCTTTGATTCGTCCATGTGGGGCACGGCCACCCAGGCGGCGACCGGCATCGACATCCACACCATCCACCTGCACAACCAGCCTGCGGAAATGCTGGCAGCGTACGAGACCATCAAACACCTGGACACTGCGGCGGCCGAGGTGGCCAAGCACGCCACCGCCACCCTGTCGTTCCACACCGCGTCATGCTTTTCGGCGCGCTCCCAGCGTGCGCTCGTGGCCTACGGCCAGCGCTTTGAGCAGCAGAACTTCTTCATCAGCTCGAACCAGAACCGCGAGAGCGGTTTCACGCACTGGGTCAGCCTGTTCCGGGCCAGCCCCGATGCCCATGGCACCGAGCAGGAGCGGCTGCTGCTGGCCGCCGTGGCGCCCCACCTGCAGCAGGCGCTGGAGCACAACCGTATCGCGCACCTGGGTCAGTTGCTCCACCAGCCCGCGCCAATCACGGGGTCGGCGATTGCCGACACGCGCGGCAGGCTGCACCACGCAGACCCGGCATTCCGCGAAGCGCTGCGGGCCGAATGGGCGAACTGGGTGCCGCCAACGCTGCCCGACGTGGTGGTACGGCACTTTGCCAGCGGCCAGCCCCGATTCTGCGGCCGCCACCGGGTTGTGAGCTGCCACGCCGAGGGCGGACTGCTGTTCCTGCACGCCCGCCCGCGCCACCGCGCCGACGAGCTCACCCCCAGAGAGCTGGCGGTGGCCCGGCTCATGGCCAAGGGCGACACCCACAAGCAGGTCGCCGCAGCACTGGGGCGCGCGCCCGCCACGGTGCGCAACCACATGCAGGCCATCTACGGCAAGCTGGAGATCAACAGCATCGCCGCACTCATCGAGGAACTGCAGCTGGTGGATGCGTGACGGGGCCGTGCAGCGGCTGCGCGCGGGCTCTGTGCATCTGCGTGGCTTGCGAGGCATGGCGCCATTGTGCGTTCGCTCCTGCGCAGAAAAAATGATGCATTTGCATCATTCTCCATTGGGTAACGGTTGCATACATTTTTCGATGAGCGCTGCGTCACCGGCGCCCATTCAAAGGAGAAACCGTGTCAACCCCAAACCATTCCAAGTCCCACCTGCTGGCTCTTTCGGCAGCTCTATCCGTGCTCGCCCTGGGCCCGCTGCCCCTGCAGGCCGCGCCCCGCACCCCCACGGCCAACGAGCTGTTCGACTGGGCCCAGACAGCCCTGCCCGCCGCGTTCCCAGGCTCCTTGACCAGCGTGACGGGCACTGGTTTCTCGTTCCGCGGCCCCTATTCCACGGGCAACTACGTCGGCGTGGAAGGCAGCACCATCTATGTGCTGGGCCCCGCCACAGGCAACCAGTTGCTGGCGGTGGGCGCCCTGGCCGACTTTGCCTGCAGCGTGCACCCCAGCAGCTGCATCTCCAGCGACGCACTGGCCAAGGCAACCACCTTCCTGGCGGCCCAGGATGCGCTGTTCGCCACCAGCCTGCCCACCACCGGCGCGCAGGCCTACGCCAACCATGACACCTGCTACTTCCACAACGGAGTGACGCGCGCCAGCGAAGTGGCACGCTTCGATGCCGACGCCGAGGTGCGCGCCAACCTGGCCCGCCGCGTGGGCGCCAGGCGCACCGACATCGAGGTGCTGGCCGAGCGCAACACCACCAATGCGGACGGCAGCACGCGCCGCGAGATCGACGTGCGCTACAACCTCAGCTTCGCCGATGGCATGGTCCAGCGCGGCCTCACCGACACCCTGGTGCAGGGCAGCTCGGCCGGCACCTCCACGGTGGCGGGGGCCTGCGCAATGGCCCAGAACTCGCAAGACTTTCGACTGCTGGGCAACCAGCGCATCGTGGGGTTCAACCTCTCGGCCATCAGCACGGTGCACAACCGCTTCAAGCTGGCCGACGGCACGCCCCAATCTCCCGCGGTACGCTTTCGCAACGAGGTCCGCTTCATCGTGACCGACCCCAGCGCCAAGGCGACCTACGCCACGGTCTCCGGGCCCGGCATTCCTGGCGCCTACAAGCTGGTGTCGCCCCGCATTCTGGCCACGGCGCCCGAATTCGCAGGCAAGCCCGGCAACTCGCTCGACCCCCTGGCCGAAGATGCCTTTCGCGCCTGCTGGGCCGCCGGGTCTGCCGGCCTGGCCGATGCCGCCGTTGCTGACTGCACGCAGAACGGCGCAGAGATCAACGCGCTGCGGGTGCAGAACACCGATGCGGCGGCGCTGGACCGGGCCTTTGGAGCACTGGGCTTCACGGCGGGGGGAACCTACACGCTCAAGGTGTACGCCGACGACGGCTGGAAGACCGTGAATGGCCAGGCCGGCATGACACCCATCGCCACCTACCAGGGCCGCCTTGGCGCCCTGCCTGAAAGCGCCGGGGCACTGGCTGGCGGCACCACGGCCAACTACCCCAATGCGACGATGTCCCTCACCCCTGTGGACATCGCCACCGCCTTGCGCAACAAGACCGCAGCCGCGATCCAGGTGACGGTGGTGAAGCCGGCCAAGGCCAGCACCCCGCTGCGCCTGGAGAGCGGCTACATCTTCGAGCAGGGCCGGGTCAGCGCCTCGGCGGCTTACCCCAACGTGCGCATGGACCGTACGACCTACCCCGCCGCCAGCGCCACCTCGTTCAGCGCCGGCATTCTTGTACCACCCCAGAACTTGGCAGTACCCACCCTTGCCGAACTGGGCATCACCTACAGCGACCTCAACGGCCGTTCCATTCGCAACGTCATGAGCTTCGACTGATTCCCGTCCCTGCAGGCCTGGCGGGTGGACGGCGCGCACCACAGCGCGCTGTCCACCCGCTTCTCATTTGCCTGGCGCATGGACAGCCGCCCTCGCCTCTCCCCAGTGCAGCCAGTCCGCCAGCAGGGCAACAGCGGCATTGCCGCTTGCAGCACGAAACAGACACACGCCCGGCCATGCAGTTGCCCGAAGCGACGATCACTTGCGCAATCAGCCCCCCGCGCCCCGGCCGATGGATTTTTTCTGCACTTCCCGCACCGCACGCATGCCCGCCATCGACAACATCTTTGCACCCCAACGCCGCGCCGCAGCCTGGTGGCTCGGCCTGTTCGGGCTTCCCTTCATGGCCATTGCCTTGTGGCTGCTGTTCGCCGGAGTCTGACCCGCGCTCAGCGACTGGGCTACTCTCTTGCTTGGTCGGTCTCCTTGTTGCTGACGACGCAAGTCACAGCATGTAGCGCTACGTCCCTGGACGCAACCTACGATGTCGGAGACCGGCCGCCTAACCGAAGGGCGGCGACCATGATGTCTAGTCGGTTACGCGCTGCACGTTGCCGACGCCAGGCGCAACGAGGCCGAGCGAAGCAATGGCCCGCATGGAGCCCGCTCCCACCCCCTTCTGACCGTGCCGAGAAGCGCAGGGCCTGGGGTGAGCGCGTGCCGAAGGACACGCGCCTCGTCATCTGGCTCGCCGAAGCTGTTTGACCGGAGCTGCCTCGCAGAGGCAGCGCAGGGAGTTCTTCGGCGTCACCCCAGGACCGAGCATCGCAGGCTGCCCCCAGCGCCCGACAGGGCGATGGGGGACACGGGCAGCGGGGTCGCCTTTTCTTGGCCTACCTTCTTTTGGCGACGCAAAAGAAGGTAGGTGCGCCGCCGGGCGCACATCCCGGCTCCCGCCCTTGAAGCAGGCACGTCACCACCATCGCAATCACCCCGTCGAACGCCCCTCAGCCGCCGCCCGTCATCAACGAGGCGTAAAACACTGCCCCGCAACCATCGCAGCCCCCACAGCAGTCTCCAAGCTGGCCACATTCGGAAAGACCGACGGCACCGCCGTGTCATCCAGCAGACACAGGTGATTGCCCTTGCGCACCAGCACCACCGGGGTAAAGACCGCCGGGTTCAACAAGCCACCCGCAAAGGTCTGGCGCTGGCCCCAGAAGGCCGCCAGGCCGGCGCCGGTCTCGGTGCGTTGCGGCTCGAACCAGAACGTGCCGCTCAACGGGCCCGCAAGCGCGATGCCCACGCCATCGCATTGCGCGTTGCGGTAGTTCACCGTGCCCACGCCCGCCGCCAGCGGGCCGTTGGCCGGTGTGTTGAAGCTCCACAGGGTGCGCACACTGCCATCGGCCGAGGGCCGGCACCGGTCCTGCTCCCACGCACCATCCGACAGGGTGGCCAGCGGCGCGCACCGCACTGCCACCGTGTCCACCGCCGCCGCAGCCACGGTGCCGGCACCATTGCGCACCACGCAGCCCGCGCCGGCAGGTGCCGTCTTCACCACCACGGCGTACGCGCTGCCATCCGCCAGCGGCCTGGCGAACACGAAGGCGCCATTGGCAGCCACGGCCACCTCTTCGCCGCCGCTGTGGGCCAGAACCACGGACTGGCCAGTGGCAAGGCCGCCCACGCTGCCCCCCAGCGTGTAGCTGGCACGGTCGTCGCCGCCGCCCCCACCACAGGCCGCCAGGCCCGCAAAGGCGGCCAAGGCCGCAAGACGCCTGAACCCCGGGGTTCTTGTTGTTGTTGTCGTCGAATGCATGCAATCCTCTCCTGGTGTACGTTGTATGTCGCGGCAGGTCGGCCGACACCATCTCGGGGATCGCAAGGGCCCTTGCCAATGGGCCAATCTAGTCCAGTGCGCCACCGAAATCCCCACCCCGTCGGGGCAGGGGCTGCTGTGACCCGGCCGTGGCGCTGGCCGGGTGCCGGCAGCTCACTCGGCAGGCGTGCGGCCCGACTTGCCTGTCTTGGCCGCCGCACTGCGCGGCTTGCGCGCAGGGGTGCTGGCCGCCTTGGCCGGTGCTGCCGCAGGCGCCTTGCCGCCCCCCGCCTCTGCGGCATCTGCCGCTGGGGCGTCGGCTTTGGCCGCAGCCTTGCGCCCGCCCGCCGCCTTGCGCGGCGCTGCCGGTGATGCCGCAGCACGGCGGCTGCGCGGTGCAGGGGCGGCCGCTGCCGCTTCTTCGCCTTGCGCCGCCTCTGCAACGTCCACCGGCTCCACCTGCGCATGCGCATCGGCACGAACAATGCCGGCCACCGGCATCTCGCCGAACATCCCGTCTTTGCCATTGTTCGCCCCCATGTCCGCAGGCACCGGCTCCCATGCGGGGGCTGGCGCCGAAGCGGTCTGCGCGCTGAAGTAGCGGCTCACCACGGGCTCGGCCTGCGGCGGCGCATCGTCGTGCGCGTCGCCAGCGCCTGGCGCTGCATGGGCATCCGCCGAGAGCAGGTCCTGCTGGCCCTCCACCGGCTGCTGCGCCCCGCCGCGTGCCGAACCCTCACCCCTGCCGCGCCCACGGCCGCGGCCGCTCCGGCCACCACCGCCCTCGGGGGCATCCGGCAACGCCGCCACGGCATGGAAATCATGGCGCTGGCTGGTGTTGTTGTGATTGCTGTTGCCGTTGCTGCCCTGCCGCTCGGCGGGCGCCGCATCGGCCGGCACCGGGCCACCGGCCGCCGTGCCCAGGCCGCGGAACACATAGGCGCCCGAGCGCTCGTCGCGCCCAAACTCCAGCAGCCCCCGTGCCTGCGCCTCTTCGAGCAGGTTGCCGAAGGTGCGGAAGCCGAAATAGCTCTCGCTGAAATCGGGCCGGCGGCGCTTGATCGCCTCCTTGAGCACCGAGGCCCAGATCTTGCCGCTGTCGCCACGCTCGGAGGTCAGGTCCTCGAAGGTCTCCACCGCCAGCTCCACGCCCTGGGTGCGGCGTGCGTCCTGCTTTTCCTTGCGCTGGCGCTCTTCCTCGGGGCTGCGGCGTGGAGCGGCCGGTGCGGCTGCCGTGCTGCCACTGCCCGCGCCCTGGCGGCGGGCCAGCGTGCGCTGCTTTTCGCGCACCAGGTCGTCATAGAAGATGAACTCGTCGCAGTTGGCGATCAGCAGGTCCGAGGTGGACTGCTTCACGCCCACGCCGATCACCTGCTTGTTGTTCTCGCGCAGCTTGGAGACCAGGGGCGAAAAGTCCGAATCGCCGCTGATGATGACGAAGGTGTCCACGTGCGACTTGGTGTAGCACAGGTCCAGCGCATCCACCACCAGGCGGATGTCGGCCGAGTTCTTGCCCGACTGGCGCACGTGCGGAATCTCGATCAGCTCGAAGTTCGCCTCGTGCATCGCGGCCTTGAAGCCCTTGTAGCGCTCCCAGTCGCAATAGGCCTTCTTGACCACGATGGAGCCCTTGAGCAGCAGGCGCTCCAGCACGGGCTTGATGTCGAATTTTTCATACTGCGCATCGCGCACGCCCAGGGCGACGTTTTCAAAGTCGCAAAACAGGGCCATGCTGATGCTGTTGTCTAAAGGGGATGCCATGGAAGTGTGTCCGTTCTAGTGCAGGCGTGATCATCACATGGAACGAAGCCCGCCCCCAAAAAAGGCAAAGCCCGCTTGCGCGGGCCCTGCCTGCATCACCGCATCACTCCACCGTCTACGGGATCACATACCCCAGCTGGTAGCGCTTGCTCGTGAGCATCTCCCCCAGGGCTTCCGAAGGCGTCACGCCCAGCCCATAGCCGACGAAGAACGCGCTGCCGGCCAGGGCCGTGAGATCCTGGTCGGTGGCCAGGGCCGTTGTAGTGTTCTGCAGGCTGCTGGTCCATGCCGCGGGAATGCTGAGCGCATTGGCGGCCACGAAGGTGGACCCGTTGTAGGCATAGATCGCACCGCTGGCGGTGATGGCCACGACAAAGGCATTGCCCTTGACGCCGTTGGCCAGGTGGTCGCTGGCGATCTGCACCTTGGCCGTGAGCGTCATGCGCGAGGTGGGCCCGCTGGCGGTCACGCTGCCTGGCTGCGGGGAGTAGCTGGCATCGAACACCACGGCCGCAGGCCTTTGCGACAGCGTCCCGGCCAGCCCCGAGCCCAGTTGCCCGGCGCTGTTGCTGCCCCAGGCCATGAGGGTGCCATCGGACTTCAGGGCCAGGGTGTGCTGGCTCGCGGCCGCGATCTGGGTGTAGCCATTGCCGACGAGCTGGGGGCTGTCCACATCGGCCGTCGAATCAACACCCAACTGGCCGTTGGCATTGGAGCCCCAGCCCCACACGGAGCCATCGGTCTTCAGCGCCAGCGTGTGGGCACTCCCCTTGGCCACCTGGCTGTAACCGGTGCCGAGCGAGGCCGGCTGCTCCTCGCCCTTCCACTGCCAGAGCGTTCCATCCGTCTTCACGCCCGCTGCGCTGGTGGCACTGAGCGCAACCTGCGCAAACCCGCTGCCTGCCGGGCCGGTGCTGCCGTAGGCGGTGCGCCAGGTGTTGAGGACATTGTTGTTGGACACGTAGCGCAGGGCACCGCCGTCGAGCACGAACAGCGCGTTGTAGGGGCCTGTGGCCATCTGCTGGTAACCGGCTGGCAATGGGTCCAGCGCGCCGCTGCCCCCTGCGGGCGCGCTGTAGACGAGCTTGGATTCGCCCCAGAACCAGACACTGCCATCGGCCTTGGCGGCGGTGTCGGACGTGAGCAGCTTGTCAAAGCCGCTGCCGATCTGCACCGGCGCGGTCTCGTAGAACTCCCGGTCCTTGAGCACCGCATGGCCCCACATCCACAGGCTGCCATCGGCCCTGAGAGCCACCATGTAGCGGCTGCCCACCTGCACCTGGGTGAAGCCGGTGCCCACGCGCACCGGCTTTTCTGCACTGACGGAAGTGCCATTGCCCAGTTGCCCGGCCATGTTGTTGCCCCAGGTCCAGAGCGTGCCATCGCTCAGGATGGCGGCCGAATTCGATGCGCCGGTGGCGAACTTCACGACCGTGGCCGCGTGGGCCCCGGCCGCTGCCGCAACAAGGGTGCACGCGATACCGGCTTTCACCGCCAGACCGCGAAGCGAGGCCAGCGGCCTGGACCGCAAGCGGCGCTTGGTTGTCAACACTGCCAGGAAAGTCATGGGGATACGCCTTTCAAAAAATGAACAGATACAGCGGACCAAAGGAAAGAAAGTAAAAAAAGAACTCCGTCGCGCAAACGGACGCAGGCCCCGCGCACAGGGCTTTGCAACGAAAGGTGCAGCATGCCCCGCCCTGGGCTGCGCGTCCATCCCCCATTTTTCGCAGCGCGGCGCTGCACCTGTCACAAAAAGTTGCTACAGCGGCCTGCGGACAAGCACGCGGGGTGCTTCCATGGACCATGGGCAATGCGGCGGGTGACCCTGCGAACCGAGGGGAAATTCCCCCTGGCTCTGCCCCCCAACCGACGCCGGCTCAGGTACGCTGCGCCGCTTCAACGCCCCGACGTTGCCTTTTGCAACGGGAACAGGGGCGGCCAGCGTTTGCCGAGCGTCATTTCTGGAGTGTTTTCAATGAGGTCCCTGTTTCTGGTATTTCTGGCGGTGTTCAGCACGTTTGCACAGGCTGCCAACTTTCTATCGGTTCACCAGCTCCCCCACAAAATCGCGCGCCCGCCCGCAGCCGGCAGCGTTGCCTACCCCTTTGACACCAAAATCGGCTTCAAGGAGCAGTACGCCCCGACCGGCGTGGCGGGCTGCGCGATCGGTTTCGGCACGGGCGGCTGCGCCTTCCCGGGCGGCGGCTCCCTGTCGCTGCCCGAGTTCACGGGCGCCCAGCTGCAAGAGCACAAGGAGTTCAAGATCTTCATCCCGGCAGGCACGCGCTCGCTCCTGCTCTCGGGGTATGCACCCCTGGCCACCCAATCGGCCTTCGTGCTGCGCTACGGCAAGGAGCCGGTCCGCCTGGCCCCATTGAGCGATGCCGAATACCAGGCCGCCAGAACCGGCCAGCACGTCGAGGCCTTGTTCTCGCGCCTGGTCAAGGAAGGTGCCGAGCAGCTCGTCGTGCACGATGGCAGCGGCAGCCTGCGCTTCATGGGCGGCCAGCTCGATGCCAACCGCGGCAGCACCGACCAGGGCCAGTGGCTCTACGTGCGCCAGTTGAGCGGCGCCCCGCTCATGACCTACCAGGGCGCGATCGACGTCGACATGCCCAAGTACGCCGCCGGCTATGCCGCGATCACCTGGAACAGCCGCAGCGCCCCCGATCCCGTTGACCCCGTCAGCGGCGACGGCCCTGCCGCCCCGCCGCAGGTGGCCACAACGGCGCTCACCGCCACCGAAACCAGGGCCCCCACCGCGATCATGTCCGCCTCCGGCCTGCCCGTGACGCTCGGCCACCAAGGTGCTGTTCTTCAGGCGGCCGACTGATCCTTCTTTTGGCGCAAGTTGCTATAAGCCGCCCAGGCAGGCCCGCAGCGCCGCCGCATGCTCTGCCCTGCCCTCGGCGGGCGTCCTGTCCACCAGCGGCAGATCCGGCCGGTCGTCCTGGCCGGTGAACAGCGCTACCGACACTTCGCGGAACACCCAGCGCCGGTCCTGCCAGGCGAACCCCAGCGTCTCGACGATGCGGGTGCCATGCTCGGCCTCCCCGGCCTGAGCCTGCGCCTGCGCCTGCGCGTCCACGGGCGGCTCCTGGGGCACCAGGGCGTAGCGCAGCACCACCCGGCCCAGAAAGGGCCGCACGGGGTGGCCAGGGCCGCAGCGGCTCGGCCGGCGCGCCGCCATCGGCAGCCTGCGCGCCGCCGGTCACCATGGCCAGCGCCAGCAGGACGGCATGGCTGCGCACGGCATCAGCCTTCGATGCCGACAAAGCCGGCATCCGGGTAGCGCGCCCCGGCCACCCTGGCGGGGTCGAACAAGCGGTCCAGCTCGGCCACCTCGGCGGGGCCCAGCCGCACCTCGGCCGCTTGGGCATTGCTCTCCAGCCAGGCGATGCGCCGCGTGCCCGGAATCGGCAGCACATGCGGGTGGCTGACCAGCAGCCACGCCAGCGCCACCTGCGAGCTGGCCAGCCCGCGCGCGGCGGCAAACGCATCGAGCGACTGCACCAGTTGCCGGTTGGCGGCCTCGGCATCGCCCACAAAGCGCGGGTTGTTCTTGCGAAAATCATTGTCCGCCAAGGCCTTCACATCCACCGTGCCGGTGAGGAAGGCGCGGCCCAGCGGGCTGTAGGCCACGAATGCGGTCCCCAGCTCGGCGCACAGCGCCAGCATGCCGTCCTCGGGCCCGCGGCTCCACAGCGAATACTCGCTCTGCAGGGCTGCAATGGGGTGCACGGCATGGGCGCGGCGCAGGCTGTCTGCCGACACCTCCGACAGACCGATGGCGCCCACCTTGCCGGCGGCGACCAACTCGCCCATGGCCCCCACCACCTCCTCGATCGGCACATCGGGGTTGCGCCGGTGGCAGTAGTACAGATCGATGCGCTCCACGCCCAGGCGCTTGAGCGATGCCTCGCACGCCGCGCGGATGTAGGCCGGCGAGTTGTCGATGCGCCGCTCGTACTGCCCGGCCTGGCGCACGATGCCGAACTTGGTCGCAATCTGCATGCGCTCGCGCGCAGCAGGCCCCGCACTGGCGATGAAGCGGCCCAGCAGCGATTCGTTGTGGCCCAGGCCATAGGTGTCGGCGGTATCGAAGTGCGTGACGCCAATCTCCAGCGCCCGCGCCAGGGTGCGCAGCGAGCTGTCGTCGTCGCTCGCACCGTAGAACTCGCTCATGCCCATGCAGCCCAGGCCGATGGCAGAGGTCAGGGGCCCGTGGGCACCCAGTTGGCGTTGTTGCATGGCAGGGTTCCTGTCGTCGGTGGGGGTGCTGCCGCGCTCTGGCAAAGACCGCCTGCGGCGCCCGCATGGTAACGGCAGGCGGGCTTTTCTGCAGGCCCTCTTTGCAAGCGACTGCAAGTGAGCGGCAAGGCCCTGCCCGGCACACCTTGCAGGGCCTACAGCGCCTGCTGCGCCTCCCGCACCGAGTCGCGCAGCATCTGGCCGAAGGCCAGCGAGCCCAGGCAGCTGAACCCGCCGTCGATCGGGATGATCGCCCCATTGATGTACTGGGCCGAAGGGCTGGCCAGGAACAGCGCCAGGTCCGCGATCTCCTGCCGGCTGGCGCCCCGGCCTGCGGGGATGCCCTCCAGCAGCCGGTCCCAGCTGGCCTGGCCATGGGGTGCGAGCTTCTCCATGCCCACCGTGTCGGCCACGGGCCCGGGGGCGATGCCCACGCAGCGGATGCCCTGCTCTCCCCACTCGACCGCCAGGGAGCGCACCAGCATGTCGATGCCCGCCTTGGCGGCACACACATGGGCCTGCGCATAGGTCGGCAGGGTCGATTGCACGGCAGAGATGGCCAGCACCAGCGCGCTGGGCTTGCGCAGAAAATCGTGGGCCGCCCGCACCGTGTTGAAGGTGCCCACCAGGTCGGTGTCCACCACGGCGCGAAAGCCGTTGGCGCTCATGCCCGTGGCCGTGGCCACAAAGTTGCCTGCCGCGCCCGCCACCACGATGTCGAGTGGCCCGGCCCAAGCGTGGGCCTGTTCGGCCACCCCACGCAAGGCGCCGTAGTCGCGCACGTCGGCCGCCAGCCCGATGGCGCGGCCGCCCTCGGCCTCGATCTCGCGCGCAGCCCGGGCGGCCTTGTCGCCATCCCGGCCCACGATGGCCACGGCCGCGCCGGCGGCGGCATAGGTCGCGGCGATCTGCCGGTTGATGCCGCTGCCGCCCCCGGTGATCAGCGCGGCCTTGCCGCGCAGCAGGCGGGGCTGGAAGGTGGTGTGGTCGTGCATGGAAAATTCCTCTTGCGTCATTCAGGTTGCACCGCGGGTTGCTTCGGCAGCAGGGCTGGTGGACCGGCCTGCGGATCTGCCTGCGGATCGGTCTGCCATGGCGCCAGCCGCAGCTGCGCGCGCAGCACCTTGCCCACGGGCGACTTGGGCAGCGGCGGCACGAAGCGGATGCGCTTGGGCACCTTGTAGGCCGTGAGCCGGGCACGGCAGTGGGCGATGAGCTCCTCGGCGCTGGGCGCCGGCTCGCGTGCGACGATGAAGGCCTGCACGGCTTCGCCCGTAACCTCGTCCGGCACACCGATCACCGCGACCTCGGCCACCGCCGGGTGCTCGGCCACAGCGTCCTCCACCTCGTTGGGGTAGACGTTGAAGCCGGAGACCAGCACCATGTCCTTCTTGCGGTCGACGATGCGGATGTAGCCGTCCTCCCCGATCACCGCGATGTCGCCGGTGCGCAGCCAGCCGCCGGGCTCCAGCGCACCCTGGGTCTCGGCGGGTGCGTCCAGGTAGCCCTGCATCACGTGCGGGCCCTTCACCAGCAGCTCGCCGGGTTGGCCGGCCGGCAGCGCGCGGCCGTCGGCGTCCACGGCCATGACCTCGCTGCCCGGCAGCGCCAGCCCCACCGATCCCGCGCGGTAGGGCTCGGCCGGCGGGTTCATCGCCACGATGCAGCTGGTCTCGGTGAGGCCATAGCCCTCCAGCATCGGGCAGACGCTGGCGCGCCAGGCCTCGCCCGTGGCCGGCCGCAGGGCCATGCCGCCCGACATGGCGTAGCGCAGCGTGTGGGCGTGCCCGCGAAACCAGGGCTCGGCCAGCAGCCCGGCATACAGCGTGTCGACGCCCGACATCCAGGTGAGGTGAAAGCCCTCGAACGCCGGCCGCAGGTTCGCCAGCGGCCGCGGGCTGGCCACCAGCACGGCGTGCGCACCCGCGCGGTAGAAGCTCAGGAAGTTCATCACGAAGGCGAAGATGTGGTACATCGGCAGCACCGTGAGCACCGTGTCCGACGGCCGCAGGCCGATGCCGTGCGACTCCATGAAATCCCCGGTCATGCGCAGCACGGCCAGCAGGTTGGCATGGGTGAGCGCGGCCCCCTTGCTGCGCCCGGTGGTACCCCCCGTGTACTGGTACAGCGCCACGCGGCTGCGCTGCGCGGTGCGCAGGCCGGCCGCGCGCCCCTGCTCCAGCGCGGCCACAAAGGAGCCGGGTGGCGCCGCCGCTAACTCCCCCGCGGGCGCGGCCACGAAGTCGTGCGTGCCCGCCACCAGCAGCTGCACGCCCAGCGCCTGGGCCACGGCAGTGGCACCGGCCAGGGCCGGCGCGCCGGCCACCAGCACCTTCGCCCGGCAGTTCTCCAGTTGGGCCTGCAGCTCGCGCGCGGTGTACAGCGGGTTGACGTTGCTCACCACCATCGCCGCCTTCCAGGCGCCGAGCACGGCCACCGGGTAGTGCAGCAGGTTGGGCAGCTGGATCGCCACCACGTCCCCCGCGCGCAGCAGCGGGTTGCCCAGCAGCCAGGAGGCAAACGCGTCCGACAGCTCCTGCACCTGCGCATGGGTCAGCCGGGCGCAGGCCCCGTCCGCCAGCACCGCCGAGAACGCAGCCGCGCCGGCATGCGCCAGGCCCGCAGGGGCCAGGGCCTGGTCCACCGAATCCGCTGCACTGCCGTCTTCCCATCGATGTGTCATGTAGTGTCTCCGTTGTCGTGTTGTTCGTTCATGGGTGCGCGCTGCAGTCCTATACCTCCAGCCATTCCCGGCGCACCGGGGCGTTGGCCAGCAGGTCTTCGGGCGTGCCCTCGTAGACGATGGCGCCGTGCCCCATCACGCAGACGCGCGTGGCGATGCGCAACGCAATGGCCAGCTTCTGCTCCACCAGCAGCACGGCCAGGCCGCGCTCCTGCAGGCGCCGCAGGTAGCCGGCCACCTGCTCGACCACCTGGGGCGCCAGCCCCTCGGTGGGCTCGTCGATCATGATCAGCGCGGGGTCGCCCATCAGCGTGCGGCACAGGGCCAGCATCTGCTGCTCGCCGCCAGAGAGCACGCCGGCCGGCGTGGCACGGCGCTCGCGCAGGCGGGGGAACATGGCGTACATGTCCTCCAGCGACCAGCGCTCCGATGGCCGGCCGCGCTTGCAGCCCAGCAGCAGGTTCTCCTGCACGGTGAGGCTGGCAAAGACATCGCGCGTCTCGGGCACATAGCCGATGCCCAGGTGCGCGATCTGGTGCGGCTGCAGGCCGCGCAGCTCGACCCCCTTGAAGCGCACGGCCCCCGTGGCCCGCACCTGCCCCATGACGGCCTTGACCAGGGTGGAGCGCCCCACCCCGTTGCGCCCGAGCAGGCCGACGATCTCGCCGGGCGCCACGTGCAGGTCCACGCCGTGCAGCACATGGCTCTTGCCGTAGTAGGCGTGCAGCGCTTCGATCTCAAGCATCGGCATTCAGGCCTCCGTCGCGGTGGTGGTTGCCGTGGCGCCTGCGGCAGCGGCGGTGGGCGTGCCCAGGTAGGCCTCCTGCACGCGGGGGTTGTCGCGGATCGCGGCCGGGCTGCCACAGGCGATCACCTCGCCATACACCAGCACGGCGATGCGGTCGGCCAGACCGTAGACCACGGCCATGTCGTGCTCCACCATCAGCAGGGTGCGGCCGCGCGTGACCTCGCGGATCAGCTCCACCGCGGCTTCGGACTCCCAGCGGCTCATGCCCGCGGTGGGCTCGTCCAGCAGGATCACCTGGGCGCCCCCGGCCACGGTGAGCCCGATCTCCAGCGCACGCTGCCCGGCATAGGTCAGCTCGCCCGCCAGGGTGTGGCGCTGCGGCGCCATGCGCGTGAGCTCCAGCATCGCCTCGACGCGCTCGTGGACCTCGCGCAGCCGGTGGATGCTGCGCCAGAACGCATAGCCCTGGCCGCTGGACCACAGCACCGCGCAGCGCAGGTTCTCGTACACCGTCATGCGGTGGAACAGGTTCGATACCTGGAAGCTGCGGGCCAGCCCCCGGCGGTGGATCTCGAAGGGTTGCAGCTGCTCTATGGGCTGGCCATGCAGCAGGATCTCTCCCGACGACGGGGCCAGCCGGCCGCTCACCAGGTTGAACAGGGTCGACTTGCCCGCGCCGTTGGGGCCGATGATGGCAAAGCGCTCCCCTTCGTTCACCGCCAGCGATGCGCCGCGGATGATCTCGGTCTTGCCGAAAGCCTTGCGCAGGTTCTTGAGTTCCAGCACGCAGTGGTTGGCCATGCTCATGCCGCCTCCCCCGGCGCCCGTGCGCCACTGGCCGCCTCGCGCGCCACGGCGTCGCGCAGCGCCGCGTGGGCCCGCGCCACCGCGGCCAGGCCCACGGCCAGCGCGGCGCCGATGGCGACCCAGCCAGCCGGCCCCTGCAGCGCCGCCAGGCCTTTCGGCGCCGCGCCCAGGCTGCCCAGCGAGAGCTGGTACACCGTCTCCACCAGCAGCACGAAGGCCGTGACCAGCCAGGCCAGCGCCAGCAGCAACAGCGCGAAGGCAGGCCCCGTGCGCCGCCAGCTCCCGGCCGCCAGGTGCCGGCCCACGCCGGCCAGCAGCTCGGCCGCGCCCCCCGGCACGAACATCACCGTGAGGATGAAGAACACCCCCAGGTAGAGCTGCCAGGCCTGCGTGACCTCGGACAACAGCACCGTGGCGGCCACGCCGATCACCGCGCCCAGCACCGGGCCGAAGAAGTACCCCACCCCGCCGATGAAGGTGAACAGCAGGATCGCCCCCGAGCGCGCGGCGCCCACGTTCTCGGCCGTGACGATCTCGAAGTTGATGGCCGACAGTGCCCCCGAAACGCCTGCGAACAGGCTGGAGACCACCAGCGTGAGGTAGCGCGCCCAGCGCGGGTCATAGCCGATGAAGGCCACGCGCTCGGGGTTGTCGCGCACCGCGTTGATGATCTTGCCCAGCGGCGACTGGGTGAAGCCGTACATCGCGGCCGCGCACACGAACAGCCAGGCCGCCGCCAGGCCATACACCTGTATCTGTGCGGCGAAATCGAGCCCGAACGGCGCCGCGCCGTACACCCGGTTGGTGGAGATGCCGCCCTCGCCCCCGAAGAAGCCCGGAAACATCAGCGCGCAGGCGAACACCAGCTCCACGATGCCCAGCGTGATCATCGAGAAGGTGGTGCCGGACTTCTTGGTCGACAGGTAGCCGAACAGCAGGCCGAACGCCATGCCCGCCAGGCCGCCGACCAGCGGCACGGCCACCAGCGGCAGCGGGATGGCGCCCGCCGCGCCCAGGTTCATCGCATGCGCGGCGACATACGCGCCCAGGCCCGCATACACCGCATGCCCGAAGGAGAGCATGCCGCCCTGCCCCAGCAGCATGTTGTACGACAGGCCGAACAGCGCCACGGTGGCCATCTGGGTCAGCAGCGACAGGGCCACCGGGCCGCGCAGCAGCAGCGGCGCGCAGACCAGGGCGGCGGCAAACAGCAGCCAGGGCAGCGGCAGGCGCCGTGGCGGCCGGTCGCCCGCGATGGAGCCGCGGGGCGGGGCAAGGCTAGGAGCGTGCGCGGCAGAAGGAGCATCGGCTGCAACGCCCGATAAACCGGTCTCGCCGGGTATCACCTCTGGCGCCCAGGGGTCCACCCTGGGCTTGTCGGTACTACCCAACGATCCTCGGTTTTCGAGCGTTTCGCTTCGATGCCTTCTGCCGCGCACGCTCCTAGGGGCAACGGGTGCAGTGGTCGGGGCGCTCATGTCACAGCTCCCGCGTGCCGAGCAGGCCGCGGGGCCGCACGACAAGCACCAGCACCAGCAGCAGGTAGGGCAGCACCGGGGCCACGTCGGACACCGTGGTGCGCAGCACCGCATGGGCCGGCGTGGAATCCTGCAGCGTGTAGCCCACTGCGGCCAGCAGCGTGGCCGGCGAATGGTCGATGGACACGGCAAAGGTCTGCACCACCCCGATGAGCAGCGATGCCAGCAGCGCCCCCGCCAGCGAGCCCAGGCCACCCACGACGACGATCACGAAGATGATGCTGCCCACGGTGGCGGCCATGTGGGGCTCGGTGATGAAGGCATTGCCGGCGATGGCGCCGGCCAGGCCGGCCAGCGCGCAGCCGCCGGCAAAGGCCGCCATGAACACGCGCGGCACGTTGTGGCCCAGCGCCTGCAGCATCTGCGGCTGCGACAGCGCCGCCTGGATGACCAGGCCGAAGCGCGTCCTGCGCAGCCCCAGCACCAGCGCCAGCATCATCAGCACGGCCACCAGCATCATGAAGGCCCGGTAGGCCGGAAAGCTGGTGTTGTAGACCTTGAACAGCGCGCCCTGCAGCGCCCCGGGTATGGCGTAGGGCACGGCCGCGCGCCCCCAGACCAGTTGCACGGCCTCGACCACCACGAAGGACAGGCCGAAGGTCAGCAGCAGCTCGGCCACGTGGCCGTAGCGGTGCACCGAGCGCAGGCCGAAGCGCTCGACCAGCGCCCCGAGTGCGCCGGCCAGCAGCGGCGCCAGGCCCAGCGCGACCCAGAAACCGGCGCGCCGGCTGATCTCGTAGGCGAAGTAGGCGCCCAGCATGTAGAAGCTGGCGTGGGCGAAGTTGAGCACGCCCATCATGCTGAAGATGAGCGTGAAGCCGGCGGACAGCATGAACAGGATCAGGCCGTAGCTCAGGCCGTTGAGCAGGGTGACGAGTGCGAACTCCATGGGACCTCTGGCGCGTGGGTGGATGTGGGGGGCCGCATCAGCCGGCACGGGGCGGCCGGCGCATCTGGCAGGAGTGCGGCTGCGAGGCGACGTAGGCGTCGAGCCGGGCATCCAGGCGCCAGCCGTGGCCGGTCTTCTCCTGTTCCACCTGCACCTTCTTGCCGTCCACCTTCGACCAGGTGGAGATGTACAGCGGCTGCAGCAACTGGTGGTCGCCCGCGCGCATCTCCACCTCGCCATTGACCGCCTGGAACTTCATGCCCTCCAGCGCATAGGCGATGCGCAGCGGCTCCACGCTGCCGGCGCCGGCGATCGCCCGGGCCAGCATCTGCACCATGGTGTGGATGCCGATGGCGACCAGGTCGTCGCCATGCTCGCGCCGAAAGGCCTCGGCCAGGTCCTTGCCGGCAAAGGTCTCGTTGTTCGGCGTCCAGTACGAGATCTGCCGGGTGCTGCCCGCAGCCGCTGCACCCATGGCCGTGGGCACGCCCGAGGAGGCCGCGTAGTAGGTGTAGAACTGCGCCTTGAGGTCCGACTCCAGCGCTGCCTTGATCAAAAGCGCCAGGTCGGTGCCCCAGTTGCCGGTGATGATGGTGTCCGCACCGGAGGCGCGGATCTTGGCCACGTAGGGCGAGAAATCCTTCACCGTGGCGATGGGGTGCAGGTCGTCGCCGGCGATCTGCACGTCGGGCCGCTTGCGCTTGAGCAGCTCCTTGGCGGCCCTGGTGACCTGGTGGCCATGCGAGTAGTTCTGGTTGATCAGGTAGACCTTGCGGATGCCAGCGTCCTTGGCCATGTACGAGGTCAGCGCCTCCATCTTCATGTCCGAATTGGCATCGAAGCGAAAGTGCCAGAAGCTGCAGCGGCTGTTGGTCAGGTCCGGGTCGATGGCCTGGTAGTTCAGGAAGATCACCTCCTTGCCCGGGTTGCGCTCGTTGTGCTTGTTGACCGCGTCGATCAGCGCCGCGGCCACGCCCGAGCCATTGCCCTGCGCGATGATGCGAAAGCCCTGGTCGATGGCCAGCTTGAGCTGCACCAGCGACTCCTGCGGGCTGCCCTTGCCGTCGAAGGGCGTCACCTCGAAGCTGTGCTGGCCCGCCCAGCGCTGCGCATTGGCCATGCCGATGGCCATGCGCAGGGTGCTCAGCTGGTTCTGGCCCAGGGGCGCAAAGGCCCCCGAGAAGGTTTCTATCATCGCGATGCGCACCGCCTCGGCATGGGCGGTGGCGGACATCAGCAGCCCGGCCAGGGTGGCGACGGCGATGGCGGCGCGGTTGATCCAGTGGCGAAAGTTCATGGTCTTGTCTCCTGCGTTGTTCTGGGATGAACCGGGGCGGCGCGCCCCGGGGGTGCGCCCGGGGCTCAGGGCACGATGGGGTTGGCCAAAAAGCCCAGGTAGTCGGCCCGCATCAGCACGGTGTCGCCGGGCTGCAGGTGGGTCTTGTCGTTGCGCGCCTCGGTCAGCGAGCGCTCGACCACCAGGCGCGGGTTGGCCCAGCGCAGGCTGGCCAGCCACTCCACCACGCCGATGAACAGCTGGCGGCCCGAGGGCGGGCGAAAGGCCACGCCGTCGGTGGTGCCCGACAGCACCAGCGTGCGCGCCGGAATGCCCTGCTCGCCAATGGGCAGCCGGACCTGGCCCTCGCCGTAGCGGTACAGCCGGTTGCGGCGCGAGAACGACTCCTGCACCATCTGGTCGATGTCCCAGCTGAGGTCCTTGGGCAGCGCGATCTGCCGCAGCCGGCCATTGACGTACAGGCGCATGTCCAGCTTCTTGTAGAAGCTGCGCAGGTCGCGCGGCACCACGAACAGCGCCCCCACGGGCATGGGTGCCAGCGACTTGGCGCGCGAGAAGCCCTCGCCCGAGTGCGTGTCCGACAGGTCGATCTCGCGCAGCATCACCGCGCGGTCGGTGTAGTCGGATGCCAGCACCAGCCCATAGCTCTCCTTGCCGGCCCCCTGCGCCACCGGGCGCAGCGCGACGAAGCCCAGCTCGATCTCGTAGTCCAGCAGCGCCCCCGCCACCGGCACGGGCGCATTCCAGGGCTGGGCCGGCCGCAGCTTGGGGAAGACGAAGGGCTTCTCCAGCGTGGTCTCCTTGGCATGCTCGCGGTAGGTGCCGCCCATGGCGATCTGGGTTTCGGTGCCGTCAAAGGGCAGCACCAGTTGCGCGGCGTCCAGCGCCACGGCGGGCCCCGCCTGGCTGGCGATGGCCTCGTAGCTGGACTGCGCCCACAGGGTGATGGGGTCCGGCACGCTGCCCGCCTTCTGCAGTGCACTGATGTCCGTGCCCAGCACCCGGCCGTTCTCGTACTTCTCCACGCGCACCAGGCGCAGTCCCTGCGGCGTGCGGTAGCGCGCAAAGGTCAGGGCCTCGTCGGCAGGCGCCACCGCAACGCTGCCGAGCCGGGCGCCGTCGATGCGCTCGTTCATCTCCAGGTAGCGCGAGGTCGCGGGCGGCTCCTTCTGGCTGATGGCATGGAACCATGCCAGGAAGGTCAGTACCAGCAGCCCGCCCAGGGCCGCGCCAATGATCTTGCGTACGCGCATTGCATCCACCTCGTGTTGAAACAGGGGTGGATTTCAGCAGCCTGTGCGTGAAGCAAGCGTGAGCCCCGCCCGCGGGCTGCGCAGGCCTTGCGCGGGCCCGGAGCCGGTGCGCGCTCAGCGCAGGGGCGCGGGCGCCGGCACGCTGACGCGGGCCAGCGCAGACTGCGGCCCGATCTGCAGCACGAAAGTCCAGCCGAAGCGATCGCAGATGCGCTGCGAGATCAGGCAGCCCAGGCCGAAGCCCTGCTGCGGCTCGGGGGCTAGGAGCGTGCGCGGCAGAAGGCATCGAAGCGAAACGTCCGAAAACCGAGGATCGCTGGGTAGTACCGACAAGCCCAGGGTGGCCCCCTGGGCGCCGGAGGTGATACCCGGCGAGACAGGTTTGTCGGGCGTTGCAGCCGATGCTCCTTCTGCCGCGCACGCTCCTAGCGTGTTTTCCACGGTGATGGCGGTCGCGCTCAGCGTGACGGCGATGGGCGGCTCGCCGCCATGCACCACGGCGTTCTTGAGCAGGTTGCCGATGAGCACGTGCAGCACCGTCTCGGGCGCCGCCAGGCACAGCGGGGCCAGCTCTTTCACGGCGATCCGCCCGGCCTTCTCGGGCCCGTAGAAATGCGTGAACAGCTCCGCGACCCAGGCCTGGTCCACCACCACGGTCGCGGCGGCCGTGGCACCCGCGCCCCCGGCCTCCAGCGAGAGTTTCAGGAAGGTCTCGATCAGGGCATTCATGTCGCGCAATGCACGCTCGCCGCGCTGCAGGGCGGTGTGCTGGCGCTCGCTCGCCCCGTCGGCCAGGCGCTCGAGCACGGCCTGCATCACGGCCGCGGGCGTGCGCAGCTCGTGGCTGGCAAAGCGCGCGAAATTGCGCTCGCGCTCCAGCACGTCGGCCGTGCGCTGGAAGGCGCTGTTGAGCTGGCCCACCAGCACCGCCAGCTCGCGCGGCGCGCCCTCGGGCAGCGGCAGGGGCTCCAGGCTCTGCGGCGGCCGGGCATCGACCTGCATGCCGATCTGCGCAAGGGGTGCCGCAATGCGCCGCGCCCCGCGCGCGCACAGCCACAGCAGCAGGCCGGTGAACGGGATGATGCCCATGGCGTACCACGAGAACACCTGCCACTCCAGCGTCTCCTGCGGCTTGACCTCGGAGTGGTTCTCCACCACGTAGAAGGGCTCGCCCGCGGCCTCCTGGTGGGCCAGCACGAAGTAGTCGCGCGCGCGCGGCCCGAGCTCGAAGATGCCGCGCTCGCCGCTGCCCAGCATGGCGCGGATCTCTGGCGGCAGCAGCTCGTAGCGCGGGTAGAAGAAGGTCACGGGGTCGATCTGCACCGGCTCGGTCGCCGGCACCTGGGAGGCCCAGTATTCGCCGATGCGTGCCAGGCGGCGCTCGGTCTGGGCCTCGCTGCCCAGCTGCAGCGTGGCGGTGACGAGCACGGCGTTGACCACGAAGCTGGCCAGCATCAGCCCGACCAGCGTGTGCCACATGCGGGTGAAAAGCGTGCGCGCCTTCAGTCGCATGCCGGTGCCTCGATGCAGTAGCCGCGCTTGCCCTGGGTCTGGATCATGCCGCCGGCACCGGCCTTGTCCATGAGCTGGCGCAGCTGGTAGATATGCGCCCGCAGCGCGTCGGCCGAGGGGCGCTCGTCGTCGCTCCACACCGCCTTCTCCAGTTCATGGCGCGTGACCACGCGGGGGGCGTGGCGCAGCAGCATCTCCAGCAGCCGGGTCTGCAGCGGGGTGATGGTGAACTGGCCGCCGCTGCGTGCCAGCGTGACCTGGTTGCGGTTGAGGTCGAGCGTGAGCGCCGCGGAGCGCACCACGCCCGCATGGTCGGGCATGCACAGGTAGCGGCGTATGCCGGCCCGCACGCGGGCGATCAGCACCCGCATCTCGAAGGGCTTGACGATGTAGTCGTCCGAGCCGCCTTCGAGCCCGCGCACCACGTCCTCGGCGCAGCCCTGCGCGGTCATCATGAGGATGGGCGCGCGAAAGCCTTCACCACGCAGCCGCAGGCACACGTCCAGGCCGTTGATGCGCGGCAGGCCCACGTCCAGCACCACCGCGTCGTAGGGCGGCGACGCGCTGCGCGCCAGCCTGAGGGCCTCCTCGCCGTCGGCCGCATGGTCGGGCTCGAAGCCGGCGTCCTCCAGCGCCTCGTACACCAACGCCGCCAGATCGCGGCTGTCCTCCACCAGCAGCACCCGTTCATTGCCCATATGTGCCCTTGCCGAATCACCCGGGGGCGCATCCCCGCATGCCTGCCGATGGTCTCCTGAAGGGACGATCCCATCCAGCGCGCGGACCCTGCTGCCCCTGTTGTCCCGTTGCCTCTGTCAGCAGCTCGATGGCTGCAGCCATCGCAGATTACGCCACTTGAACCGTGAGGCAATCGTGAGAATCCCCCAGACCCGCTGCCGCGCCGTGCGACCGGTCACCGGCTGCGCTTGACCATCGCCACGATGGTCTCGAACAGCTCCACCTGCGCCGCCTCGGCGCTGATGTCACCGCCCACGGCCGCATCCGACAGCGCATCGGCCGCGCCCAGCACGGCCCACATGCCGGCGCGGGCAACGCCCTGGTCCCCCGCGAACGGGGCCAGGATGGCCAGGCACTTGGCGATGAAGGCCTCCTGGTACTGGCGCTTGACGGCCGCCATCTCGGGCGAGCCCTGCAGCGCCGCCAGCACCTGGGGTATCTCGCGCCCCTGGGTCAGCACGCACTGCACATAGGCCGCAGCAATGGCGCCGGCCTTGTCCTTGAGCGTGGGCCGCGCAGCGGCGATGGCGGCGTCCACCACCGCCGTCTGGCGCACGTCGAAATCCTGGTACAGCGCGGCCAGCAAGCCCTCGCGTGTGCCGAAGTGGTCGTACACCACGGGCTTGGTCACGCCCGCCTCTTCGGCCAGGCGCCCGAGCGTGAGGGCGTCGGCGCCCTCGGCGCGCAGCAGCGTCCACCCCACATCGAGCAACTGGCGCGCGCGCTCGTGCCGTGCCATGCGGCGGCGGGGTGCGGGCTCGGGCGGTGGGGCGGCAGGCGGGGTGCGGGGCATGGACTGCGGGGGACTTAGAGCGGCTAACAAAACTCTTCTGGCGTCGTTGCAGCGTCTTGTCGTACTGCTCGTACTGCCTGCGACGCAGCGCCTAGCCAGAACCGCTTCGCTGAGTTTTGTTAGCCGCTCTTAGGGTGACGGGACAAACAGGCTGCGGCCGAGCGCTTGCGCGGCCCTGAGGTGAGAAGCCACCGCCTCCTGCGTGGACGACTGTAGCAGCAGCCCGGAGCTGGCCACGCGCGCGCCGCAGTAGTCGAAGATGCCATGCTCGATCTGCGTCTTCATCGCGCCGGCATAGCCGCGCCGCCCATAGGTGCCCGCATCGGCCCCGCCAATGCCCAGCAGGTGCACCTGCAGGTGGCCGAGCTTCTTCGCCAGCTTGCCGCCCGCCCCTTCTTCGTAGGCATAGCCCTGGGTGAAGACGCGGTCGATCCAGCCCTTGAGCAGGGCCGGAAAAGACCACCAGTACACGGGGTACACCAGCACCAGCGCATCGGCCCGGTCCAGTCGCGCATGCTCGGCCGCCACGTCGGCAGGCGCCGGGGCCTGCTGGAGGTGCAGCGCCAGGTCGGCCGCGGTGAAGCGCGGATCGAACCCCTCGGCCGCCAGGTCGGCGATCTCCGTGGTGTGCTGCGGGCCCGGCTGGCCGGCCTGGGCTGCGCCCTGCGCCACCTGGGCGGCCACGGCATGGGTCAGGGAATTGCGGTCAGGGTGCGCAACGACGATGAGTGCGTGCATGGGAAGAACTCCATTGGATTGCTATATACCCATGGTAACTTACCATTGGTATATAAAGGATCCCATGGAACTTCACCCCCAGCGCCGCTGCGGGTATCGCAGTCAGCGGCTGGTGCAGGAGGCAAAGGGAAGGCAAAGCCGCACCATCAGCCGCAGTGCTCCAGCTTCCGGGCCAGATTCCGGGCCAGATGTAAGCGGCGTGTCCGTCCGCGACAAACGCCGCCGCAACGGGCATGGGTGCCTTCGCCGCTGCTACATTGGGGCGAGGAGATGCCCCACCGATGAGCCGCAAAACCGCCGCCTACCTGCGCCAGCCCGCCGTGCAGATCGCCTGCCTCATGCTGTTTGCCCTGGCGCACCCGGCCATCCTTTTCGACGACCGCCAGCCCGTGCTGGCCTGGGTGTCGGCCTGGGCCATTCCCATGGCGTTCGCGCTGTCCGCCTGCGCGCTGCACGCGGCCCTGCGGCAAGGGCGCTCGCCGGCCGCCTGGCCCGGGCGCTTTGCGGCGGTGGCCTGGGTGATGATGGTGCTGTCGATGGTGCTGTCGATGGTGTGGCCGTGGACGGAGCAGTGGAGCCAGCGCCTGCAGGGTGCGTAGCCATCCATGGATGGCCGCCCCGCTGCCCTAAAATCGGCCCGAACCGCCCCGTCGGGCGGCACAGACATGCACCGATGACGACGAGCCCCCAGCACACCATTGTGGACCGCGAACTGTTCACCCAAGCCCTGCGCCACATGGGCGAAGAAGACCTGCTCTACCTCAACCGCATGGTGATCGAACGCCTGAACCTGCTGGCCCAGGCCAAGAGCACCGTGGCGCTGGCCCAGTTCGCCGAAGGCGACCGGGTGCAGTTCACCGCCACCGATGGCAGCGTCAAACAGGGCATCGTGCTGCGCCTGAACAAGAAGACCGCCAGCGTGCGCACCGACGAAGGCCAGGGCTGGAAGGTCTCGCCGGGCTTGCTGCGCAAGGTGGGTGCGGGGTGAGGTTCCTGGTATCGCGGTGGTGGATGTGCGGGCGTGGGCGCTGCCGGTCGTGATTGCATTTCTGCACAGTTTGGCTAAACTCGCAAACTAAGTGGATTGGGGGTTCCCGGTCGGCGCTACAGCCTCGGTGGGTTCATCGGGGCTTTTCGCTTTCTGGGGTGGATAGACCATGAGACCGACGTTCTCATAGCCTGCTCCTACCTGCGAACGCCCCCCAACGCAAAAGAATTTGTTCCTCAACATATCAAACGCCTTGTTGGGCTGATCTGGCCGGATGTAGTTCAACCCCACTGGCCGTGCCACCAAATCAGCCAACTGCAGCCCTGCCAGGTTGGTTTTCTTGTCCGCGAACACGACGTCAAATGGCAGTACGCGGTTACCGGGGTTGTCGCCATCGCAGATGCGACGAAATTCAAGCTCCAATTCAGCGTCCTCTTTCTTTCCCCGGCACTCCACTACAACATGGGTCTTGAGTTGATCCTGGCATTTTTCGGCCAGGAACCCACGTAGCGCCTCCAGACAGATGCCAAGTGCAATGTGGTACGGGTTGGAAGCAGAGCCCGTACTCCGGTTCAAACGGGCCTTGTCCACCACGCAAGTGATGAGAACAAAGTTGCTGGCATCCATGATCGAGGACAGTCCCGCCATGAACTGATCCCGTGTCGGGCGGTGACTCAGAAACGCAAAGTCGCCTTTCTGCTTGCGAATCTCGTTCTCGTGGAGCACCACGCTGTCATGTCCAAAGTAATTGAACTTGAATTTTTCGACTGCTGGAATTATTTTCTCTGCGTAGTGGCGTTTGTAAAAAATGCACAGTGCCAAAACAAATACGGGGTATTCTTTGTCGATGCTTGCAAGAGAATGGTCACCACTTTCATCCACATAAACCACAAAATCGCTGAAGCGACGCGCTGCCATCGGATCACGGGGGCTCGGCTCCACCGGAATGGCTTCAACGGATTCAAACAGCGCGTATTGGGTACCTGGTGTGATCATTCGCCTCATCCTCTAACCAGGAAGGCCGCGTCGAATCTATCTCCGCTTCGCGCCGATGGCAGACAGCGCATCAGCAGCAGCCACGGGCCCCATGCAATTGAACCGTTTCGAGGGCAGCGGCGCTGCCGACGCCATGTCATTGCCATATCTCTCGAAGAAAGCTGGCTTGGCGACCGAGCACGCCATCGCGAGTTGGCCTGTCAAGCACGTGACCCTGCCCTTCCAAAGCCACAAGGTCGCACCGGCTTGCAAAACCTCGCGCTCGCTCGCAGAACAATCTACTCCGCTCAATCGGGGTGGTCTTGTCTGCGTCGCCCTGCGTGATGAGCGTGGGAGCAATGCTTCTTGACAAAGTGTGAGTGGGTGACAGAGACGCAGGTGCTCCATGCCCTTTCATCAGATCACGAAAGAGTCCGTCCGCGGCGGCGTCAACCACGGGTGAGACAAGCAGCAATGCATCAGGACCGCCATTGCCGAAACTACCCTCTGCAGTACCGCAGCCAACCGTCGCCGCAGACGCCACGAGCTGCCCACTTGAGGAAATTCCCCAGAGCGCAATCCGGGATGGCGCGAGACCGAGCTTTTTGGAATTCTTTCTCAGGAACGCTATTGCATGGCAAAGGTCGGAGAACGATTCGACTGGCGAGCTTGTTTTGTCCACAAGCCTGTACTCAAGAACCACGGACACAAACCCTTCGGCAGCGAAGTGTCGCGCAGATCTGAAGAGCTGTTCCGGTCTGCCGCGCGACCACGCACCCCCTTGCACAAAGAGGATGGCGGGTCGTGCGTTACCCGGGGCGCCTGAAGGAGAAAACTCGAATATTCGGAGATCGCTGCCCGCAACGTTCCGGTACACCAAGGAATTGGGAGCCGCGGCGCGATCAACAGCTCCTTCTGCAGTCTCTGCGAAAGTCATTGCAGCAAAAGACGCAAGCGACACAGTGCACAGCGCATGAAAAAGGCGCGATATCCCACGGCATGTGTCGCTCATCGAATGTCTCCTCCTGGCCGCAACTCTAGCTGCTCGCGCCCGTCCCCTGTATCACCCAAGAAGGCGACTCAGCGACGCTGAACAGATACCCATCGTCAGCGACCTGGGAATGCCCACAAGAGCCGATCTCTGCGCCCGGTTCCCTCCGTTCCCGCCGTCCAGCTCCATTCGCCACGACTGTCCCGCAGTGACCGAAATACGCAGGGCCCGGTGCGGGCAGCCGCCCTACAACCCAATCTTCGCCTCGTTGAAGCACTGCACCTCGCCGCGCTCGCGCTGGCGGCCCAGGGCAGTCTCTGCGTCCTGGGTCAGCTCGCAGCGCGTGCCCTGCCCGAGCTGGTGGCAGTGGTCCGCCTTGCGGGCCCGGGCGCCCGCGCCCACGGCGTCGAGGCAGCGCGCGTAGGTGGCGGTGCGCTGCACCTCCCGGGCGTGGGCCTCGGCGCGCTGCTGGGCCTGCAGCGCGTTCTGCTGCGCCTGCTCGCCGGGCAGGACCACGGCGTGGTGGTAGAGCGCACTGCCCCCGGCCACCGCAACCAGGCCCAGCGCCACCACCGTGCAGACGATCATCGTCCTTGCGTTCACGCCCATCACTCCCCATGAGGGGCTCCCCCCTGATGCAGAAACACTCTAGCACCCGGCCCGCAGCGCCGCCATGACCCGAAAAGGTGGAATGCCGGGGATTTCAGGGGCACAAGAACCCCGCTCGCCACAGGGGGGCCACGGCTCGGGCGGCCAGGGGCGACGGTGGATGCGGCTATCATCGCCCGGATGCCGGCTTGTGCCGCCGCGCAGGTCAACGCGCCCGGCTGCGGCCCGCCTGCGACAGGCTGGCCCGCTTCATGGCCCCACGTGAATGCACATGGCAAACATGCTCCCATTCCTCAAGAAAAATCCGCCCGCCCAGCCATCCGCCGCATCGGCCCTGCCGGTGATCGAGCCGATCGGCGCCGATGTGGACACCCGGCCCTTTCGCGTCACCGACCCGCACTACATCGCCATGGCGCTGCAGGCGCTGGCCGATGACGGCGACCTGGTGTGCCTCCACCCCAGTGCCGGGGAGCCCAGCCTGCCGGGCCGCATCACCGAGGTGCGGCCACAGGCCGGCCAGTTCGTGGTCGAGATCGAGGTCAAGGGCGCGCGGGCGCCGCAGCCGCAGCCGGGCTCCGTGCTGCTGGTTGCCATGCCCCTGGGCATCGCGCTGCAGCTCCGGACCAGCGGCCACTGGGCAGACACCCTGCCCGGCGCCCCGCTGCAGCTGGTGGCCGCGCTGCCGGACCACATCATCCACCTGCAGCGGCGCCGCTTTCCGCGCCTGGAGACACCGCTCGGGCAGCCGTTTCGCGCCGAGTTCATGCTGTACGGCGAGACTTTCTCCATGGGTGTGGACGACGTGTCCATCGGCGGCCTCGGCCTGCGCGCCTCGGCGCACGAAGGCCGCCTGCTCATGCCCAGCCAGCAACTGCGGCGCGTGCGCGTGGAGCTGGGCCACGGCGCCACCCCCCTGGTGGTCGACCTCGAAGTGCGCTCGCGCCGTGCCTTCCGCTCCTTCCTGGCGGGCGAGCAGCTGCATTTCGGCTGCCGCTTCCTGGACCTCACACCCGCAGACCATGGGGAGCTGCAACTGCGCCTGGACCGGCTCGATGCAGAAAGAACGCGGGCGGCGCCGCCCAGGCTGGGCTGACGGCAGCGGCTGGCGCCTGCGGGGCCCCCTCCTGCTGCCCGCCCTGCAATCGCACCGCCAGAAGCGCCATGGCAAGACGGGCGGATGGCTGGCCACCCGCAACCTCAAGCCAAAGCGGGGCCAAGGGGGTGATACCCGGCGCGACTGGCTTATCGGGCGTTGAAGCGGATGACCCCCTTCGCCACACAAGTCCCCGCTCGTCAGGTGATTGAAGTTCCTTCGTGCTTGGCCTTGCTGGCAGAACCGGCTACCGGCTTGCGCGCTCCACCGGACGCGCGCGCACGCTGCGGCGCCGATGGCTTGGCGAGGGAGCTCAGGCTGTCGAGCATGATCACGGTGCCCGCGCCCGTTCTGACGGTCACGGCCAGTTCTCCGCCCATGGCTTCCACATACTTGCGCAGCGTCGAGAGCAGCAGGTCCGACCGTTTTTCCAGCTGAGCCACGGCGTTCTGCTTGACGTTGAGCACACGCGCCACTTCGTCCTGTGTCTTGGTCAGTGCAGTGCGGACCTCCGCCAGGGAGTCCGCATGGCAAATCATTTCCTCGGCCAGGAGGCTCGCCTTGCTTTGAATGCGCTTTTGATCCTCGGGGGAAAACTCTTCGATGATGCTTTGCAGTGTGGTGCTCATGGTGATCCCTTCTTGGCCTTGGCGAGCTTCTTCAGGTGCGCGTCGAACCGCTTGTCCGCCACCTTGATCAGCGCCCTGTAGAACGCGGCCTCGTCCTGCCCCTGCTTGTCGCCGGCCACCAGTACATAGGCCCTTCGCTGGGGGTCGAATGCGAAGGCCGCCCGCCAGATCTCAGCGCCATGGTGGGCCTTGAACCGCAGCTCCTTCATGTTGTCGTGCTTCGATCCGTTGAGCGTGTCGACATGAGGCCGTCCCGTCTTCGGCCCTGCCAGCTCGATGGCCCTGGCAGCCGCAGCCAGTTCGAGACGCACTTCCGGGTCGAACGCACGGAATTCCGGCAGGAACTCATCATGGAAGACGACCTCCCACTTTGTGGGGGCAGCCTGTGCAACAGTCGCGGATGCCGGCGACGATTTTCTGGATACTCTCGCCACAATAACTTTAACGTGATATCACTTTAAAATTATCCCACAAGCAGAGCATGGCTGTCAGAAATCGTGTGGTCCAGGCATGCCTTGCCCACGAACCTGCGAGGCTC
This sequence comes from Acidovorax sp., assembly GCF_034519795.1. Lineage (GTDB taxonomy): Bacteria > Pseudomonadota > Gammaproteobacteria > Burkholderiales > Burkholderiaceae_C > Acidovorax. The sequence goes on along the minus strand of NZ_JAXHOB010000008.1, from coordinate 175,509 downwards.
AAGCCTGGTCCACTGAAGCCGAGAAATCGGCTGTGCTCCGGGGTGGCAGGGTGAGGGCCTGGCAGGGCCGCCAAGGCCGACGACCGCACGCAGTCGGGTGACGCGCCGAAAATCGCTTTGATTTCCCACGGTGGGAAATTCGGGCTATATGCGCATCCAGTGCGCTACAAAAAAAATAGCGCCAGACCGAAGTCTGGCGCTATGCATTCTGGGGTGGCTGATGGGGCTCGAACCCACGACAACAGGAATCACAATCCTGGACTCTACCAACTGAGCTACAGCCACCGTTTGAGAATCAAATTATAACCTGGGTTTTCACCCCCGGCGCCAAATTCTTCAATTTTCCGTCTGGGTGATGGTGAACTCCGAGGGACGGGGCACCTTCATCTCGACATTGAAGCGCTCCTTGAGCATTTCGTAATACGCCACGCCCTCGGCCGTGCTCCACCACTGCATGAGCTGCAGGCGCTCTTGCTGGGCGCGCTGCGCCTCGGGCTTGTCGCGCGGCACGATGCGGTTGACCTTGACCACGGCAAAGCCCTGGCCGGCGCCCAGGTCCACGCTGGTCCAGGCGGGCAGCTTGTCGGCGTTGGCGCGCAGGGCGGCGTCGATCAGCGGGCGCGAGAAGTTCATGGGCGTGTCGCGGGCGATCACGGCGGGGGCCGTGAGGCCGCTGGCGGTGTCGGGCTTGGCGGTGTACTCGGCCAGCTTGGCCTCGCCTTCCTTGCGCGCCAGCTCGGCCGCCTTCTCGGCCACGTACAGCGTGCGCACCTTGTCGCGCACCTTGTCCAGCGGCAGGGTCTCGGCCGGGGTGTACGAGGTGATGCGGCCCGATGCCATCTGGCTGGGGCCTACTTCCACGGCTTCGGTGTTGCGCTTGTTCTGCACCGAATCGGAGGAGAACAGGGCTTCGAGGAACTTGGCGTTGGCGAACGGGCCGGTGGCGCCGGGCACGGGGGTGCGGGTCACGCCATTGGCGGTCTGCACCTTGAGCTTGAGCTTCTCGGCCACGGGGGCCAGGCTGTCGGCCTGCTCGTACACGCCGTTGGCGAACGCCTCGGCCACTTCGGCGTACTTGCGCTGGGCCTGCTGGGCCTTGAGGTCTTTTTCGATGCCGGGGCGCATTTCTTCGAACGGCGGCACGCGCGAGGGCTTGATGTCGGTGACCTGGATGATGTGGTAGCCGAAATCGGTTTCCACCACATCGCTGATATCGCCCTTCTTGAGGCCGAAAGCCGCATCTTCGAAAGGCTTGACCATGTCGTTGCGGCCGAAGAAGTTCAGGTCACCGCCTTGCGCGGCCGAACCGTCCTGCGAATTCTTCTTGGCCACATCGGCAAAGGTGGCCGGCGCCTTGCGCACCTGCTCCAGCAATTCGGTGGCGCGTGCCTTGGCCTTTTCGCGCTCGGCAGCGGGCGTGTCCTTGCCGGCCTTGATCAGGATGTGGCTGGCACGGCGCTCTTCCTTGGAACCCAGGGTCGCTGCGTTTTCCTTGTAGTAGGTGCGCAGGTCGTCTTCGTTCAACGTGATGCTGTCGCGCACGGTGTCCAGGCTCAGCACCAGGTACTCGACGTTGGCCGATTCGAGCTGCTTGAACTGGTTGGGGTGGGCCTTGTAATAGGCCTCCAGATCCGCATCGGTGGGTGTGACCTTGGCGGCGAAGTCGGCGGCGTTGAAGCGCGCGACCTGGATCTCGCGGCGCTGGTAGAGCGCGTCGAGCGACTGGCCGACCTGTGCATCGGTCACGAAGGCCGAGCCGACCACGCCACCCAGGATCTGGTTGACCGACAGGTCGTTGCGCACGCGTGCCTCGAAGCCTGCGGGCGTGAGGCCCTGGCTGGCGACCAGGGCACGGTAGCCTTCGGTGTCCATGGTGCCGTCGGGGCGCTTGAGCGCGGCGATCTGCGGGATCTCGGCCAGGCTGCGTGCCAGGCGGGCATCGCTGGTGATCATGTGCATCTTCTGCGCGGCAGCGGCCAGCACGCGCTCGCGCACCATGCGCTCGAGCGTGGCATAGCGGGCGCCCGCCGAATCGAGCATCTTCGGGTCCATGGTGGGCTGCTGCGCGCGGATGCGGTCGCTCTCGGCGCGGTGCGCGTTGTCCCATTCGGTTTGCGTGATCTTGTTGCCATCCACACGGGCAACCACGGTGCTCTTTTCAGAGAAGTAGTTGCTGTCGATGCCTACCAGCACAAACGAGGGAATGACCAGCAAGAACAACAAGAGCATCATGATCTTGGAGTGCTTGCGGATGGATTCAAACATGATCGAACTTTCAGTGACAAAAAACAAAAAGGCGAACTTGCGTTCGCCTTCGTGTTCGGTGGTGGTGGGTCCTGACGGTCTCGAACCGCCGACCTACTCCGTGTAAAGGAGCCGCTCTACCAACTGAGCTAAGGACCCCGCCTCAACAACAAACGTGTCTTCAGTTCAAGGCGTCTTTCAGAGCCTTGCCTGGACGAAACTTCGGCACTTTAGCAGCTTTGATCTTGATCGTATCGCCCGTACGGGGATTACGGCCCGTGCGCGCAGCGCGCTTGCCCACGGCAAAGGTGCCAAAACCGACGAGCGAAACGGTGCCGCCCTTTTTCAGGGTCTTCTTGACGGCCTCGATCGTGGATTCCAGGGCACGCGCTGCAGCGGCCTTGGAGATGTCGGCGTTGTTAGCGATGTGCTCGATCAGTTCGGTTTTGTTCACAAGAAGCCTCTCGGGAAAAGCGTTGATGAATGAAGTGTGTCTTGGGGTATCTGGTCTTCACACGTCAGAAGGCTCAACCGAGGGAGGCTGGATGTCTGCAGACGGGGGAATGACTGGCGTACACAGCAGGGGCTGCTGCATCAGATTAAAGCCATCGACTTTCAAGGTGTCAATACAACACGCCGTATTGCAACAGCGTTGGGTTGAATTCTAGTCGTATTTCACGCCCTGGCCGGGCTTGCGGCGCGCTTTTGTCTCAAACGCGCCGTATGCGCGCGATTCCCGATTGACAGCCGCAGCCCCTGTGAACAGGGCCCGATGCGTGCCCCGAAAAGGGGCATGCACCACACGCGCAGCCATGCCGATTTGCGATTTCGGATAGACGAAAAACTCACTTCACACGGGCGCGGATTTCGGGCAATGCTTTCTGCAGGTAGTACACCATGGACCACACGGTGAGCACCGCCGAAGCCCAGATCAGCCAGGTGCCCCACACGCCCGTATCGATGACGCCCAGGAGGCGCCCGTCGTACAGCAGGAAGGGGATGGCCACCATCTGCACCGTCGTCTTGACCTTGCCGATCATGTGCACGGCCACGCTCTTGCTGGCCCCGATCTGGGCCATCCACTCGCGCAGGGCCGAGATGGCGATCTCGCGCCCGATGATGATCAGCGCCACGAACACGTCGGCGCGCTGCAGATGCACCAGCACCAGCAGCGACGCGCACACCAGGAACTTGTCGGCCACCGGGTCGAGGAAGGCGCCGAAGGACGAGGTCTGGTTGAGCTTGCGCGCCAGGTAGCCGTCGAGCCAGTCGGTGGCAGCGAACACCACGAACATCACGGTGGCGATGAGGTTGCGCATGCCCGGGTCGAGCGGCGCATAGAACACCCCCACGATCAAAGGTATCGCGACGATGCGCGTCCACGTCATCAAGGTGGGGATGGTCCAGAACATGCGCCGATTGTGCATCACTGGTGATACCCCCCGGCCCCGGAATGGTGCCCCGCGCCGAAGCTGCCGACAACTCCGTCCAACTCAGCGCAGCGCGCGGTATATCTCTTCCGCCAGGTCGTGCGAGATGCCGTCCACCGTCGCCAGGTCTTCCACGCTCGCGCTGGCCACGCCGCGCACGCCGCCAAAGCGCTGCAGCAGGCGCGCGCGCTTCTTGGGGCCCACGCCGGGGATCTCTTCGAGCTGGCCGCCGCCCACGCGCACCTTGGCGCGCGCGGCGCGCATGCCGGTGATGGCGAAGCGGTGCGCCTCGTCGCGGATCTGCGCCACCAGCATCAGCGCGGCCGAGTCCTTGCCCAGGTAGACCTTCTCGCGGCCATCGGCAAACACCAGTTCTTCGAGGCCCACCTTGCGGCCCTCGCCCTTTTCCACGCCGACGATGCGCGTCAGGTCCAGCCCCAGGGCGGTGAAGACCTCGCGCGCCACGCCCACCTGGCCCTTGCCGCCGTCGATCAGCACCAGGTCGGGCAAGCGCGCCACGCCCTTGGGCTTGACCGCCCCCTCGGCGTTGCCGGTATCCGGCGGCGGCGCGGCGGCAAAGTCGATGCCGCCGGCCTCGCGCGCGGCCTCCACCACCTTGCTGTAGCGGCGCGTGAGCACCTGGCGCATGGCGGCATAGTCGTCGCCGCCGGTGATGCCCTCGATCTTGTAGCGGCGGTACTCGCTGCTCTGCATCTTGTGGTGGTGGAACACCACGCACGAGGCCTGGGTCGATTCACCCGCCGTGTGCGAGATGTCGAAGCACTCGATGGTCAGCTGGTCCAGGTCCTCGGGCGGCAGGTCCAGCGCCTCGGCCAGGGCCCGGGTGCGCGCCTGCTGCGAGCCCTCTTCGGCCAGCAGGCGGGCCAGTTGCAGGTCGGCGTTCTTCTGCGCCATGTCCAGCCAGGCGCGGCGCTGCTCGCGCGGCTGGTGGATGGCATTCACGCGCACACCGGTCTGCTCCGACAGGGCCTCCATCAGCGCCTTGTCCACCGGCTCGCTGCACACCAGCACCGGCGGCACGGGCACGCCGATGTAGTGCTGGGCGATGAAGGCTTCGAGCACCAGCGCCTCGACGCGGCGCTTGCGCGCCGACGCGGTGGGCGTGGCCGGGGCGCCCTCGCCTGCGGCTGCGGCTGCGGCTGCCGCTGGCATAGTGGGCACCACGGCGTCTTCTTCCTCTTCATGGATGGCCGCGGCGTCCTCCACATGCACCGGAAAGTACGGCCGGTCGCCCAGGTGCCGCCCGCCGCGCACCATGGCGAGGTTCACGCAGGCGCGGCCGCCCTGCACGCGCACGGCCAGAATGTCCACGTCCTTGTCGTCCGTGGTCTCGATGGACTGCTGGTGCAGCACGCGCGACAGCGCCTGCATCTGGTTGCGCACGTCGGCCGCCTGCTCGAATTCCAGCTTGTCCGAGTGCGCCATCATGCGCACCTCCATGGCCTTGAGCACCTCCTGCGTCTCGCCGCGCAGCAGCGCCTCGGCGTGCTGCACGTCGGCGGCGTACGCCTCGGGCGAGACCAGGTCCACGCACGGGCCCGAGCAGCGCTTGATCTGGAACAACAGGCAGGGGCGCGTGCGGTTGGCGAACACCGTGTCCTCACAGGTGCGCAGGCGAAACACTTTTTGCAGCAGTTGGATCGACTCCTTCACCGCCCAGGCGCTCGGGTACGGCCCGAAGTAGCTGTGCTTCTTGTCCACCGAGCCCCGGTAGTACGCCATGCGCGGAAACACCTGCGAGGGCGAACCCTGCCCCACTGGTGCGCCGGTGATCTTGAGGTAAGGGTAGCTCTTGTCGTCGCGGAACAGGATGTTGAACTTCGGGTTCTGCGTCTTGATCAGGTTGTTTTCAAGCAGCAGCGCCTCGGCCTCGGAGCGCACCACCGTGGTCTCCATGCGCGCGATCTTGCCCACCATGTGGCCGATGCGCGTGCCGCCATGGTTCTTGGTGAAATAACTCGACACCCGGCGCTTCAAGTGCCGCGCCTTGCCCACGTAGAGCAGCGCGCCCTGGGCGTCGAAATAGCGGTACACGCCCGGCAGCGGCGGCAGCGCGGCCACCTGGGCCAGCAGTTCTTCGGAATGGACTCGCAGTGCTTCTTCGTCTTCGGACATGGGGGCTATTGTCATGGCAATGCAAAGCGCCTTGCGCGGTGTGCACTCATCGGGGCCTGGGCCGGGCCTTGGCAGCCGGGCCCGTGCCGGGCCCCCGTGCGGCAGCCCCCGCCAGCCGGTGCAGCACCTCCCGCAACGCCATCGCCGCCACACCCAAAGCCTGGTCCGTGCGCCAGGCCAGGTAGGTCGGCATCTGCGCCACGCCCTGCGGGCCCAGGGCGGCGGCGGGCAGGGGCAGCAACTGCCTTTCGGCCAGCTCGCGCTCCACCGCCCATTGCGGCAGGCGGCCCCAGCCCACGCCGGCGAGGATCAGGGCACGCTTGGCGTCCTGGGTGCCCACGCGCAGGGTCTGGGGCGAGAGCACGCCGAAGTCGCGCCCCTGGGACAGATCGCTCGGGTCCTGCAGCACGATCTGCAGGTGGTCGGCAAGGTCCGCGCCCGTGAGGGCCTTGCCACGAAGCCGCGCCAGGGGATGGCTGGCAGCGGCCACCGCCACGATGGGCACGGACTGCAGGGCCTCGGTCTCGATGCGCGGGTCGCGAAAATCCTCGCCCGCCATGATGGCCAGGTCGCAGTGCCCGTCGCGCAGCGCCTGCAGCGTGCCGCCCAGCGCTGCGGTGGCCAGGCGCAGCCGCACCGAGGGCAAGGCCGCGCGCAGCTCGCCCAGCGCTGCAGCCGCCAGGGGCAGCGGGTAGAGCGTGTCCACCATCAGCGCCAGCTCGGTCTCCACCCCCTCCCCCAGGCCGCGGGCACGCGCGCGCAGAAAGTCCACCTTGAGCAGCACGGCGCGCGCGTCCTCCAGCAGGGCGGCGCCCGCCGCCGTGAGCGTGGGGCGGTGGCCACTGCGGTCGAACACGGCCACGCCCAACTGGCTCTCCAGGTTGGCGATGGCGTGGCTCACGGCCGATTGCGCCCGCAGCAGCCGCGCAGCCCCGGCGCGAAAGCTGCCGGCCTCGGCCACGGTGACGAACATGCGGATCTGGTCGAGGGTGAGGGCGTCGAGCATGGAGGGCCTTGTTATTGATCTGTTTCATCGATCAAGATGGCCTGAATTTTATGGCTTCCGTAGATCAACCCATGTGCCGATACTTGGCTCCATCCCGACCCCAGAAGAAAGACGTTGGCACCCCCATGACCCAGGTTCTCGTTCTCTACTATTCGTCCTACGGCCACATCGCATCCATGGCCACCGCCGTGGCCGAGGGCGTGCGCAGCCTGGGCAGCGGCACCGAGGCCGTGGTCAAGCGCGTGCCCGAACTGGTGCCCGAGCATGTGGCGGCCAAGGCCGGCTACCAGACTGCGCCGGATGTGCCCGTGGCCACCGTGGCCGAGCTGGCCAGCTACGACGCCATCGTCATCGGCACCCCCACGCGCTTTGGCAGCATGGCGGCGCAGATGAAGAACTTCCTCGACCAGGCGGGCGGCCTGTGGGCGCGCGATGCGCTGGTGGGAAAAGTCGGCAGTGTCTTCACCTCCACCGGCAGCCAGCATGGCGGGCAGGAGTCCACCATCCTCTCCACGCACACGGTGCTGCTGCACCTGGGCATGGTGATCGTGGGGCTGCCCTATACCTTCAAGGGCCAGTTGCGCATGGACGAGATCACCGGCGGCTCGCCCTACGGCGCCAGCACCCTGGCCGACGATGGCCACGGCGGCGACCGCCAGCCCAGCGCCAACGAGCTCGACGCCGCCCGCTACCAGGGCATGCACGTGGCGCGCATCGCCCGGGCGCTCGGGTTTGCGCAGGGGGTGGCGTGATGCCCGGGAGTGCACCGCCAACCCCCTCAGCATCCACCCCACCGCCCACCGACTGGCGCGCCGTGGCGGTGGTGGTGGCCGCCGGGGTGGCCTCGTCCTTCCACCTGGGCAAGGTGGCCATTGCGGCACCGCAACTGCAGTCCGGCCTGGGGCTCAGCCTGGCCATGCTGGGCGCGCTGGGCGGCACCTTTGCCCTGCTGGGTGCCGTCGGCGGCGTGCTCGCGGGGTCGGTGGTGGCGCGTGCAGGTGCACGCCGCATGCTCGTGCTGGGCCTGGTGGCCACGGGGCTGGGCACGCTGCTCGCCGTGCCGTCCGCCAGCTATGCAGTGCTGCTCGCCTCGCGCGTGGTGGAGGGGCTGGGCTTTGTGCTCATCACCGTGGCCGGGCCCACCGTGCTCGCGCGCCAGGTGCAGGCCGCCGACCGCAGCCGCGCCATGGCGCTGTGGAGCTGCTTCATGCCCACCGGCATCGCACTGGCCATGCTCACCGGGCCGTGGTTCGGCGGCTGGCGCAGCCTATGGATGGCGGCGGCGCTGGCCTCGGGCCTCATCGCGGCGCTGGTGCTGTGGGCCGTGCCGCGCGATACACCCGCCCACCACGAGGCCCACGGCACCGCGCCATCCGCACGCCTGGCCCAGGTGTGGCGCGGCCCCGCACTGGCGCTGGCCACCAGCTTCCTGCTCTACAGCCTCATGTTCTTTGCCCTGTTCAGCTTTCTGCCCGTGCTGCTGCAGCAGCGCATGCAGGTGGACGCCAGCACGGTGGGCCTGCTCGCCGCACTGGCCAGCGCGGCCAACATCGCGGGCAACCTGGCCGCCGGCGCGCTGCTGCCCCGGCTGGGCCGCACGGTGCTGGGCACGGCCGCCGCGGCCGCGATGGGGCTGTGCGCCCTGGGCATCTTTGTGCCGGTGCTTCCCCCGTGGGCCGCCTTTGCGCTGTGCCTGGTGTTCTCGGCCATGGGCGGGCTGGTGCCGGCCAGCCTGCTGTCGTCGGTACCCCAGGTCAGCGCGACGCCCGCCCACGCCGCGCTGGCCGTGGGCCTGCTCATGCAGGGCAGCAACCTGGGCCAGGCGCTGGGGCCACTGCTGGTGGGCAATGCGGTGGACCGCCATGGCTGGCCGGCGGCGGCGGTGTGCGTGGTGGTGGCGGCGCTGGCGATGGCGGGCGCGGTGCGCTGGCGGGTGGGTGTTGAGGGCTCTTGAACAGCCAGCCCGTACCATAGCGCCCACAGCCCCACCCAAACCTGCCATGAACGGCAGGCACCTTCAAATCATTCCGGTCTACACACTCAACATGGGTCCCGTTCATCGCTCTGTTGCCACGCTCCGATTCATCGGGGACGACCTTGATCCTGATGAGATAACAGCGTTACTGCGTTCCCTACCGACACAGGCCTACCGCATGGGCGAGCAAATCATGGGTAGCAACGGTAGGATTCGCATTGCCAGAACCGGTAGCTGGCGGCTGCATGCCACCGAGAGCAAGCCGCAAGACTTGAATGCCCAAATCGCTGAACTCCTTGATCCGCTTACCTCGGACCTGCATATCTGGGCCCATCTCAAAAGCAGATACCAACTCGATCTGTTCTGCGGAATTTTCTTGAACAGTTCAAACGAAGGGCTGTGCCTGTCTCCTCAATCGCTGCGTGCGTTGGGGGAGCGGGGCATAGAACTCGACCTGGACATTTACAGCGCAGACGACTGAGTCCGCCCCCGACGTTCGCGCGCGACAGTCCCCTCAGCCACGCCCGATCAGGGTGGCCAGCACCCGCTGCGCCACGCGGGCAAACTCCACCGGCCGGTCCTTGAGCCAGGCATGCAGATGGTGGCCCGCGCCATCGAGCCGCAGCACCTCCACGCTCCGGGCCTTGCGGGCGCGCCGGGTGTACTGGTCCTCCACCTGCCGAGGGATCACTGCATCCTCGGCGCCCAACACCAGCAGCAAGCGCCCCTCGAAGCGTTCGAGCGCATCGAATGCGGGCGAGGCCGCAAAGTCGCTCGTCGCGCGGATCACCTGCTGGAAAGCGGGCCCGAAGGGCACCTCCAATGCCGCAGCTTCGTAGGCGGCCGGGCAGTACAGCACCAGTGCGGGCGGGGCCAGGGCCTCGATCAAGGAGCATGCGATATGCCCGCCCATGCTCGAAGCAATCAGCGACACGGGCCGGGGCATCTGGAGGAAGTCCACCACCGCCAGGGCCTGCTGCGCCCGGTCGCGCAGGCCCGAATGAGCCATGCTGCCCGTGCTCTCGCCCTGTCCCGCAAAGTCGAACGCAACGCTGGCGTGGCCGCGCGCAGCCAGAAAGTCCAGCAAGGGCTGGTACCCCAGGCGCGACGAGGCGCCACCGCCATGCAGGGCCAGGGTGCGTGGCGCGCTGTGGGATGGGCTCTGGGTGGTGGTTCCGTGCAGTTGCACGCCGCGAAAGGGAAGCTGGAAATGAGAACGCACCATGGCTGCTTTCAGGTAGGGCCGGATGATGGCACGCCCCAGCCGCTACAGTGGACCAGCCGACCGACCCCGGCCTGCCTGGAGCCCACACGATGATCGCCCGCCGCGCTATCGCATCCGACATGGACGCCGTGCTCGCCCTGTACCGCGAGCTGCGGCCGCACGACCCGCCACTGCCCCCCGGCCGGGCCCTGGAGCTGTGGAACAACGTCCACGACAGCCCCCATTCCTTCATTGTGGTGTGCGAGCACGAAGGCCAGGTAGGCGCGATGTGCATGCTGGCCCTCGTGGCCAACCTCGCCAGCGCAGGCCGACCCATCGGCTTCATCGAGCACGTGGTCACCGCATCGGCCGCGCGGCGCCTGGGGCTGGCCGAGGCATGTCTGGCGTTTGCCGTGGGCGAGGCCTGGAGCCTTGGGTGCTGCAAGGTCGTGCTGCTGTCGGGCGCACAGCGCCCGCAGGCGCACCGCCTCTACGAAAAGCTGGGGTTCGACGGGGATACGGAGCGAGGCTTTGTGATCAAGCGGCCGCAGCCGTGATGGGAGACATCCGAGGACGTGGTCGCTCCATCACGTGCCCTCTTCGAGCATCTCCCGCACCACAGGCCCACTGCTCGCCAAGACCGAAACACACTCCTGGTAGCCCGCAATCAGAAACTCGCGCAAAGCGAGTTCGGGCTGGTTATAGAAATCAGCGCGCGTGGCTTCCAGGTCCAGCCCCCCCCCCGGCCCGCACCTCGAATAGCCATGTTGTCTGCAGCACCGAGGGGTCAGCGCCGAGCCACATGCCAGCCAGATTCAGCTCATCCAGAACCCTGTGCCCGGCATCGTCTGTGAACTCCAAGCACGCCCGACGACCCGACATCTCGGAAACCACATCGATCACCGTAGCGCCTGTAACGCCCCAGCGCAGGCCCACCACCCTCATCGCGTCGTCATTGAAGGGCACGGCAATGGGATGCAGATCGACCGCGCGCAGGCCTGATGAAGAGTTCGTCATGGCGCGCAGCTTACAGAAAGCGGCACCCAGCGAAGCGCTTTAGTGTTTTACCGACCAAACATCGACACAAGTTGACCCCGTTCAGCACAGGATGTGCGCAGCGACCCGCCACTGGACTGGACATGGCCGCACTGGCAGAAGTGGCGGTGACCGTAGGCACAGTGATGGTATGTGCTAACGGGGCCATCGCCTCGATGGACCTCAACCCCGTGCTGGTGGGCGCGGTGGACGAATGGGCGGTGCTGGTGGAGCGGGGCGAACACGCCGGCGCGGCCCCCCCGCAGCCAGCGCAGGCACATCCAGCCTGACCGGGGCGGGCAAGACCCGCCTTACAGGCGCGCACTGGTAGCATGGCGGCACCTTCCCCCGTGCAGACCCTGGAGCGCCGCGATGATCGATCAAGCCCGTGCATCATGTCTCGCAAGCGAGGCTTTCGATCTATGGCAGTCCGGCAAGGGAGCAGAGGCCGTCCCACTCTACGAGCTGAGCCTCGCCCTGGCAGACCCCAGCCACTACCGTTTGCCGGACTACCACGGTGAGCTTGCGTCCGTGCTGTCGGAACTGGGCCGCTTCCCGCAAGCCCGCAGCCAGCTGGAGCAGTCTTTGCGGGTTACGCAGGACCAGGGTGCTGCAGAGGGCAGCATCGGTGTGGTCATCGCGCGGTATTTCCTGGCCGATCACCTGCTGGGCCAGCAGCAGCCGCAAGAGGCGCTGCAAGTGATCGAACCCTCCCTGGTCGAGGGGATGAAGTCCGAATGGCTGCTGCGCCTTGCCAAGGCGACAGCGCTGCATGCACTGGGTCGCATCGATGAAGCCCGCCAGGAAGCGGCTACCGCACTGGAGACCGCGCCGTCCAGCCAGAAACGGGAAGAACTCGCCAAGTTGCTGGCCACTCTCCAGTTGCCGTAGTTGCGGCAACGGCGGCCGCCTGCCCAACGTCCTCGAGAGGACAGGTGATCGACGTCTCTGCCGGGGCGGCTACACCGCCACGGATTCCAGATCCCGCTCGCCCACCGAGCGCACCCCCAGCGGCAACACGCACAGCCTGACGCCATCGAGCGTGAGCACCAGGCCGAGCTGCCCGCCCACCTGCACGACGCCGCAGGTGGTGGTGGCAGCTGCGGTGGCCGGATGCGCCCCAGCCAGGACGGCCACGCCCGATGCCGACAGGGTCCGCACCACCGCACGCACCGGCGGCTGCCCCAGCATGGCCCACAGCGCCTGCGGGTCGCGCAGCTGCAGCGACTGCAGGTACACGCGAAACGTGGCTTCTTCGTTCTCGCGCAGGTCGGGATGCACCAGGGGCTCTGCAGTGACATCGCCATCGGCTTGCGCCTCCCGCAGCCGCAGCCGCAGCAGCGCGCGCCGCAGTTGCTGGCGGCTGCCGGCCTCGGTCTTGCCGCCGGCCTGGGCCAGTTCGGCGTGGCTGGCCTCGAACACCTCGTACAGCAGCACCGCAGCGCCGTCGGCAGGCGCCAGCCGTGCCGCCAGCACGCGCAGGGCGTGCCTGGCCTGCTGCGCCAGCGCCACCTCGGACTCGGCAGAGGGCGAAGACACCCGCTGCATGCCGCCATCATCGCGGTTGGCCACTTCGGCCAGCCACTGCTGCATCCACTGGCGCCGCCGCAGCCGGTCGATGGCCAGGTTGCGCACCACCGTGTGCAGCCAGGCCTGCGCCGCGTTCAGTTCGGACGTATCGGCACCGGACTCCAGCGCGCGCACCAGAGCGTCCTGCACCGCGTCCTCGGCCTCGGCCGCGCCCAGCAGGCGCGCTGCGGCGCGCACCAGGCTGCGGCGGGCGGCATGGTCGGTCAGGGGCGGAAGCAGGGAGGATGAGAGGCGGTCATCGTGCATGCCGGCCATCTTGCCATGGTGGGGTAGATCCTGCAGGACCCGCGTCACGAAACCCGGGCCTCGTTCGTCAAGGCAGTTCAGTTCACCCATCTCCACCGAAGGACCCATTTCATGCACCACGCCGCAGACGACACCCCGCCCCCACCCTCCAGCGCCACCGAGCCGCGCACCTCCTACCTGGAGGAAAAGGCCTTCAAGGCGCGCACCCTGCTGATCTTCGGCACCGTGACCGACGTGACCGCGGCTGACGTCACGCGCCGCCTCATCGCGCTCGACGCTGAAGGGCCCGAGCCCATCGACATCCTCGTCAGCTCGCCCGGCGGCCACCTCGAATCGGGCGACGCCATCCACGACGTGGTGCGCTTCATCGCCGCGCCGGTGAACATGATCGGCACCGGCTGGGTCGGCAGCGCCGCCACCCACCTGTACCTGGCGGCCCCGCGCGAGCGGCGCTTCTGCCTGCCCAATACGCGCTTTCTGATCCACCAGCCGAGCGGCGGCGCCGGGGGCCCGGCGAGCGACATCGCCATCCAGGCCATCGAGATCGTCAAGGCGCGCGAGCGCATCGCCCGTACCATTGCGCGCGAAACCGGCAAGCCGCTGGAGCTGGTGCTGACCGACATCGAGCGCGACCGCTGGCTGTCGGCCCAGGAGGCCGTGGAATACGGCCTGGTGTCGCGGATCATCGAGCGCAAGACCGAGCTGCGGGGAGTGTGAGAGGCCAAGGCGCAAGGTGGAAGGCAAATCTGGATGAAGGGGCGTCCACCCTTCCTTGCCTGCCCGCCTGGCCCCCGGCGGGGCCGGTGGCTTCGCCGCTGGCAACCGCCGCGCGGTGCCGCCAGCCGGGCACCGCAGCGCTGCACCCCACCGAACCGGCACAAGCTGTATGCTCTGCGGGTTCATCCCCCTCCCCTCTTCCATCCAGGCCCGCATGTCAACAGCCCTCATCGTGGTTCTCTTGATCTTCGCGACCATCGCGGCCTGCAGCGCGCTCGCCTGGAAGCTGTACGAGCTCAACGAAGCGTCGGCCTTCACGCGGCAGCGCTACGAGCAGCATGTGAAGCAGTTGAGCGCCGCGCTGCAGGCCTCCGAGGCCAAGCTGGCCCAGCTGCGGGAGGTTTTCGAAGCACCGACGGGGGTCGCCGCCCGGGTGGGCGCACAGCGCGAGCTGGCGACGGCCATCCAGACCTACGCGCCGCACCTGCCCAGCAGGTACCGGCACACCCTGAGCACCCTGCAGGCGAACGAGAAGTTCTTTCTCAGCATCCACAAGGCACTGCCCGATTTCTTTTCTGACGCGGTCAAGACGCGCCTGTCCAAGCACAAGCCCATCAGCGACACCTTCTTCGCAGTGGACAAAAGTGATCTGATTGCCGAGGCCGGTGTGCTGCTGCTGCGCGCCAAGGATGTGCTCAGCTCCACGGACGCGCCCCCCAGCCTGGACCTGGGCGCCAAGCACATCGTGGCAGCGATCACGCAAGGCATCCAGATCGGCGCCAAGCGCAGCCCCAAGCTGGCAGAAATCGTGGACGCCTGGAGCGTATCGCTGGAAGCCGACGCGGCCTGAGAGGCTGAGAGGCTGAGAGGCTGAGAACCGCGCTACAAGGCGCCATCCGTGCGCCGTCCGTGCGCCAGAATGCGCCATGCCGCAGCCCACGCCGCCAGACCCTAACGCCGAAGTCGAGTGCCTGTCGCGCGCGCAGGCCGGAGACACTGCCGCCTTCGACCGCCTGATGGCCCCGCACCGCCGCCAGTTGCACGCCCATTGCTACCGCATGCTGGGCTCTCCCTTCGATGCCGACGACGCGCTGCAGGAGACGCTGCTTGCCGCCTGGCGTGGCCTGGCCGGCTTTGAGGCGCGCAGCGCCCTGGGCACCTGGCTCTACCGCATCGCCACGCATGTGTGCCTGCGCATGGTTTCGCAGCGCCCGCGGCGCATCACCTCGCCCGAGCATGGCGCGCCGCTGCAGGCCACGGCCGAGCTGGGCGAGCCGGTGGCGGGCCCGGTGTGGCTCGAACCCTTGCCCGACGAGGAATGGGCCAGTGCAACCAGCCCCGAAGACCCGGCCAGCACGCTGCAACGCCGCGAGCACGTGGCGCTGGCCTTTGTCGCCGCGCTGCAGCACCTGCCCGGCACCCAGCGCGCCGTGCTGCTGCTGCGCGAGGTGCTGGAGTACTCGGCGGCCGAAACGGCAGCGATGCTCGGCACCTCGGTCGCATCGGTCAACAGCGCGCTGCAGCGCGCACAGAAAACGGTGAAGGAGCGCATGCCCGCGGCGCACGCGCAACAGCACCCGCCGCTCGGTGGGCAGCAGGCGCGCGACGAGTTGCTCGCGCGCTTCGTGCGCGCCTGGGAGCAGCGCGACATCGCCGCCATGGCAAGCCTGCTGGCCGAAGACGCGCGCTTCACCATGCCGCCGCTGCCGGCCTGGTTCGACGGCCGCCGCTTCGCGCTGATGTTCTTTGCCGAGCGCGTGTTCCAGACGCCCTGGCGCCTGCAGCCCCTGCACGGCAACGGCCAGGCCGGCTTTGCCTGCTACCTGCAGCAGGCCGGCGACGAGCATTTTCGCCCCGGTGGGGTGGTGCTGCTGCGCCTGCGCAGTGGCCTGATCGGGTCCATCGACAGCTTCATCGACCCGGCGGTCTGCCGCCGCTTCGGCATGCCGGATGTGCTTTTGTAAAAAAGCGCAGCCGGACCGATGAGTTGGCCACTCGGACCGTCTCCAAAGAGATGACACGCCCCGGATGTGCCGGCGGCGTGGCTCAGCCCACTGGAGATACCTTGCATGGCCCAACTCATCGTCAGCATCCTCAGCTCACTGGACGGCTACTGCGCCGGCCCCGGCGGCACACTCGCCGGCCTGCCCATGGCGGGCGCCTTCGACGTCCACAACCTCGACTGCATGCGCCGCGCCGGCACCCTGCTCTTCGGCGCCACCACCTACCCCATGTTCGAGGGCTACTGGCCCCACGTGGACCGCAGCCCCGGCAGCGACCCGGTGCAGCGCGAGATCGCCGAGCGCGTGGCGGCCGCCCGCAAGCTGCTCGTCAGCGACCACCTGGCCCTGCGCCCCGGCGCGCCCTGGGCCGACAGCACCACGGTGGTCCCCCGCGCCCAGGCCCATGCGCACATCCGCCAGCTCAAGGCCGTGCCCGGCTCCGACCTGCTGGTCTTCGGCAGCCACCTGCTCTACTGCGACCTGCTGGCGCACGGCCTGGTCGATGATTTGCACCTGCTGCTGGCCCCCGTGCTGCTGGGCGGGCTGGATGGGTGCGTGCCCACCTTTGAGCCGGGGTTGGCGCATCAGTGGGCGCTGAGGGGCCAGCGCCGGCTGCCAGGGTCGGACATCGTGGCGCTGCACTACGACTGCAGGCCCGGCGGCTGAATTCCGCGCCGCCATGCCCCATCGCACACAGGGCGCAGGACATTTCGGCACCTACCTATGCAGCGGAATCTTCATTGCAAAAAAGCGCAATCTTGTTGCCCACCGGGTCCCGGAGATACGCGACAAAGAAGTTCTTGCTGTACGCGGCGCGAAAGCCGGGTGCGCCTTCATCGGTGCCACCCGCGGCAATAGCAGCCGCGTGCACCCGCCGCACGCTGTCGTGCGAGCCGGTGCGAAACGCCGCCATCGACCCGTTGCCCACCGTCGCGGGCCTGCCATCGAACGGCGGCTTGACGTAGACTACGCAGGGGCCGCCGGCATGGGTGGCATGGTCGGGCAGCGTGAACGCCAGGCCCTCGCTGTCGACCTGCTTGCGGTAGCCCAGCGGCTCCAGCAGGGCGGCGTAAAAGCGCTCGGACGCGTGCAGGTCGTTGGCGCCCAGGGTGATGTAGCTCAGCATGGCGGTAGGAATCCAAAGTGTGTCAACAAGGGAGATCGGCCTGGCGCACACGCCTGCAGACGCGCGCATTTTCAGTTCAGCAGAAACCGCTCGCGCCAGAACGCCTGAGCCTTGGCGCATTGCATTGTCCACCCTGCACACCACGGTCGCCATGCGCGGGCAGTGGATGCCATGGCGCATTCAGGGCGCAGGCGCACATCACCCCGCACATCACCCATTTGGGGGCTCTTCAGCAGCGCCCGGCACTCCTAGAATCGCAAGCAAAAGAAAGAGCGGGAAACCTGGGAGAAGAAGCGCAGGCGACCACGTGCTGGCAGGCAACTGCCGGCCCGTTGGCCGCAGTAACGTGACAGCAATGGCACGGCACCGGGCGCAGCTACAAAAAAGCACATCCAATCCACCGGCAGCAATGCCGGTGGATTTTTTGTTGGGGATGCGGCCACCAGCCTCCTCGTCCCATCGTGCGGTAGCGGGGGTACCACCTGCCCCCGCCGGCAGGGCCGGCCTGCGTGCTTTGGCACAATGGCGGGTTCTGAGCCGGCCCTGCGGCAACCCGCCGCCGCGCTCCTGCTGTCCCCTCCCCTGCACGCAAGATCCCGGATCCAGCCACCCATGATGAAAAAGCACGCCGTCTTCCCAGCCCGCGCCCTGCTTGCGGCAACTGCCGCTGTGCTCGCGCTGTCTGCCCAGGCCTACGCGCAGAGCCCAGCCAAGCCCGCTGCGCCAACCACCCCCACCCCCAACGCCGCAGGCAGCGGGCCCTCCGCAGGCGCGAGCACGCCCGTCCAGCAGGCCGAAGCGTTTGCCAACATCTTCGCCACCACCTGCGCCAAGTACGCGTCCAGCCTGGGCGCATTGCGCACCAAGCTGGCGCCGCTGCCCACCATGCCGGCCGACAAGGCCGCGTACTTCCTGCAGGGCCAGCCCGGCAAGGTCTGGCCGGTGCCGGACCCGCATGGCAGCTTCGTGGTCGCCATCCCCGATGGCCAGAACCTGTGCGCCGTGTATGCGCGGCGGGTGGGCGTGCCACAGAGCGTGGCCTGGTTCAAGAAGCTGGCGAACGAGGCCCCCGCGCCCATGGTCGCGCGCCAGGTGCAGGATTCGAAATCCGCCAGCCCCCTGAACGGCACGGCCCACACCATTGCCTATGAGTGGGCAGCACCCGACGCCACCAAGCGCGTGCTGTACAGCCTGACCACGTCGGAATCGCCCACGGCCGACCTGCAGGGGCTGGCCAGCGTGACCTACGCGCCCTGACGGGTCCCGCCAGCGGTACGCAGGTGACCCCAGGCAACACCACCCCCTGCCCGCACTGCGGCGCCAGCACCATCGCCTTCACCCCGGCCGAGGGGACTTCGAGGCCGTGGTGCGCGCGCTCGCCAATGGCTCCAAAACCCTGGCCGCGGGCGAGTTCAAGTGGTTTGCACAGTGCACCGACGCCGAGGCCACGGCCTGGGTGGCGCACCTGCTGCGCTGCGCCCACGCCTGGCCGCAGGCCGAAACCGATGAAGCCATGCTGGCGCAGGTGGAAGCCGCCTTTGCCGGCGTGGACAAGCCCGAGCACTTCACCGACCGCAGCCACTGCGACGAGTGCCGCGAGCACGACGACACGCTGCGTGCCCGCACGCGCGACACCTTGCGCCGCAGTGATCTGGGCAACGCGGGCTGGGACCCGATCACGTTTTCGAGTGCGGACGGCATAGGCTACTTCTTCCCCGCCCTGGCCCGCTTCGCGCTGCTGCCCGACGTCTGGCCCGACCACAGCTGGTATGCCGGGCAACTGCTCTCGCACCTGGCCTGGGATGGCCAGGACAACCGGTTCCTGGTTTGGTGCTCGCCCCTGCAGCGCCGCGCCGTGCATGCGCTGCTTGCGCACGTGGCGGCAACGCGCAAGGAAGCGGTGGCACAGCACGCCTGCCTGGATGACCTGCAGGCAGCGTTGGCGGTATGGCAGGCGCCAACCGGGTAGACGCCACCTACAGGCACCAGCAAGGACTGCAACCCATGGCCGACACGCCCACCATCCAGTTCAACCGGCGCGTTGCCGCGCTCTCGGTCATCGGTCTTGTGGCAGGCTGCAGTACAGTGGAACCCCGCAGCGCGTCCCCGGCGCAGGGCATGCGCATCCCCTGGCAGAACCTGCTGCCAGCCTACCCCGTGACAAGGCTGTGGCCCTGGGCGGAGTACGTGGCACGCAACGAAACCGAGTGGGAGGCCATATGGCAGGCAGCCCACCGCATGGACCCAAGCGATGAAGGTGTCCCACGCGACGGCCGTCCGGATGTAGACTTTGAACGCTACATGGTGGTTGGCATCACCCGCGGGTTGGGCAAGGACGGCTCCTACGGCCTGTACTTCGGCCAGATGATCGAGTGGCCGCATGAGATCGAGGTCCGCTTCGTGCATACCAACCCCGATGAAAACACCAAGTCGCCAATGGAGCCGTCCAACGAGGGCGCGCACATGCCGGCCATCACCTTCCTCGCCAGATGGGCGCTGCTGCCCCAGAGCGGCAAGCCTGTGCGCTTTGTACGGCTGCGCCCCTGAGCGACTCGCAGCCGATCCGTGCAAGCCCCCCAAAGCGGGCCTGGGTAGGATGTATGCATGGTGCACCACACGCCACCGCATGGCGGTCTGTCCCCCGGCTCCCCGCAAGACCACGCCCTGCGGCAGGTCGGCGCACGCAGCAGCAGCGGCGAAGGTCAGCCGCTCGATGTCGCCGCACGCATCACCCTGCAGTTCCACCCCGACCGCTGGCACCAGGGCCGGCCATTGCTGCAGGCCCTGCTGGACGACGGCTGCTACAAATCCCAGTTCGAAACCCGCACCAGCAACGGCGGACTGACCGCGCACGAAGGCGGCGACCGGTGGCAGTGGGAGAGCCGCATCTTCGGCGGTGCCTACGATGGTGGGCCCCCTTCAGAGCGGCCCAAGTACGGCGCCCTGAATTTTCGGGCACGGCCCACGGGCGCGGCGCCCCGGTTCGGCTCGTCGTACTTGCGCCTCCAACCCAAGGTGCTGCAACGCGCCACGTTCTGCTACCCCGACAGCGTGTTCGAACCGCAGCACTTCGGCACGGCAGCCCAGGCCGCGCAACTCCTTGCACTGGCCGAAGCAGACAGCCAACCCGATCCGCTCGACCACTACATCGAAGCCCATGTCCACGGCCCCGTGCTGCTGGCGCGTGATGTGGAGGCCCTGGTGCTGGACCCGTGCTTTCGCGGAACTCATCTAGAGGAGTTGGCGCACCGACTGCCCTGCCAGGTGGAATGGCATGCGGGCTTTCGGCTGGAGGTTAAGACCCTGCGCCGCCACGCGGACTACCGGAGTCCAGACATCGTCGCGCTGGGAGTGCAGATCGCCCGAAACGGTGTGCTGACGCCGGCTACCATCGGCGACGCCGTAGCGTCAGGGGACCACGATCCGCAGGCGCTCAAGAAGGTGTGGCATTGCGTGGCGCGCTTTGGCGACCTGTCGCAGATACAGGGAACGTGATGTACGGGGAGCGACTCACGGCACCCTGTCGCCATCGCGTATCTGCGCCACCAACCCGTTCTGCAGCCGCACCACCGACATGAAGTTGCCCGGGCCACGGTGGTAGGTCCACTCGTCGACATATTCGCATGTCTCCGTCACATACTGGCGCGGCGCCTCACGGGGGTGCAAGGGCACGGACCACACCACGCGCGGGATGCGGATACACACCGTGTCGGTGGCAAACGGCTGGCCGCACTTCATCACCAGGCTGGCGCGCGAATCGCCCACGCCCACCAGCAGGCCGCCGCAGCCCAGGCCCTGGGCAAGGGCTTCCTTCACGGGGGTCAGGGTGCCGGCGATGGCAATGGCAGCCAGGGCGATGAACCCGGCGCCGCGCGCACACAGGCGCGATAGAAACGCGAGGGCATGGCCGGCGGGTGGTGCTGGGGGTTGCGGCATGGTCGTTTGGATGCGAAACAGGTTTGAAAGTTTTACGCGGACAGACCACGCCCATGACAAAGGCCCGCACGAGGCGGGCCCTTCTGGCGCTTGCGGCCTGCATGCTCAACGGCTGAGCGCGCAGGCCGGTTGACCCCCCGGCCTTTACTCGGCCTCGATCTTGGACGTCTTCACCACCGTCGCCCAGTTCGCCAGCTCCACCTTGGCCTTCTCACCCAGCTGCTGCGGCGTCTGGTAGTCGGCGGTGGCGCCCTGCTCCTGGGCCTTCTGCTTGAAGGCGGGGCTCTGCACCACGGTGCGGATGTCGGCCGCGAGCTTGTCGATCACGGGCTTGGGCACGGCGGCCGGGGCGAACACGGCGAACCAGGAGGTGGCATCCACCTTGGGGTAGCCGGCTTCGGCGGTGGTGGGCGCATCGGGCAGGCTGGGCAGGCGCTCCTTGCCGGTCACGGCCAGCACGCGCAGCTTGCCGGCGGCGATGTGGGGCATGAAGGGCGGCGCGGTGCCGAAGGTCAGGTCCACCTGGCCGCCCAGCAGGTCCTGCAGCGCGGGGCCGGTGCCCTTGTAGGGCACGTGCACCATCTTCACGCCGCCCTGCTGCTCCAGCATGGCGCCGGTCACATGCTGCAAGGATCCATTGCCCGACGAGGCGTAGTTGAGCTTGCCGGGGTTGGCCTTGGCGTAGGCAATCAGCTCGGCCAGGGTCTTCACCGGCAGGTCGTTGCGCACCACGATGATCTGCGGGGCCGAGATCACGTTGGCCACGGGCTGGAAGTCGCTCTGCTCCCATTGCTTTTGCTTGGTGAGGTGGGGCGAGATGACGTGGTAGCCCGAGTACTGCATGAGCAGGGTGTAGCCATCGGGCTCGGCGCGCTTGACGGCGCTGGCCGCGATGGCGCCGTTGCCGCCGCCCTTGTTGTCGGCCACCACCGACTGGCCCAGCACCGGGCCCAGCGCCTGCGCCAGCATGCGCGCCGACAGGTCGGTGGTGCCGCCTGCGGCCGTGGGCACGACCAGGGTGACGGGCTTGGCGGGGTAGGCGCTGCTGCCCTGGGCAAAGGCGCTGCCTCCCAGGCTGGCGGCCAGTGCGGCCACGGCCAGAAGGGTGAATTGTTTGCGGGTCGTTGTCATGAAGGATGTGTCTCCGTTGTCTCAGTTGTTGATGGGTTGAAAAATGGGTTCGCAGCGGTCGAAAACACAGGGCCCAAGCCAGCGACCGCCGCGCAAGGGCCGCCCCGCCGCGCTGGCGGTGTCCCCCTTCCCGAATGGCGTAGCCATTCGAGAGAAGGGGGAAGGCGCGAAGCGACTCAGGGGGATGTCAATCTACTTTCGCGCCTGTGTCCTGCACCACCTTGTGCCAGCGCGCCAGGTCGTCCTTGACCAGCGTGCCCAGTTGCGCGGATGTGCCCTTGAAAGGCTCGCAGCCCACGGCCGCCAGCTTGTCGACCACGGCCTTGCTGTCCAGCGCCTTGGCCACTTCGGCCTGCAGCAGGGCGACCACGGCGGGCGGCGTGCCGGCGGGGGCGAACATGCCGTACCAGGGCGTCTGGCCAAAGCCCTTGAGGGTTTCGCCCATGGTGGGCGCATCGGGCAGCGCGGCCACGCGCTTTTCGTTGACGACTCCCAGCACCTTGAGCTTGCCGGCCTGGATGAAGGCGATCGACGACGGCAGGCTCTGCACCGACAGCGGCACCTGCCCGCCCACCACGTCGGTGGCGGCTGCCGCCGAGCCCTTGTAGGGGATGTGCTGCAGCTCGATGCCGGCGGCCTTTTGCAGCATCTCGCCGATCAGGTGGTTGAGCGTGCCGTTGCCGGCCGAGGCGATTGCGTACTTGCCCGGGTTGGCCTTGGCCACGGCGATCAGCTCCGCCATGTTCTTGGCCGGAAAGGACGGGTGCGCCACCAGCACATAACCCGCCGTGGCCAGCGGCGCCACAGGCTCGAAGTCCTTCACCGGGTCGAAGCCGGTGCTCTTGTACAGCCAGGGGTTGATGACCTGGGCGCTGTCCGCCGTCACCAGCAGGGTGTAGCCGTCGGCCCGGGTTTTGGCGGTGTAGGCCGTGCCCACGTTGCCGCCCGCGCCAGGCCGGTTCTCCACCACCACCGACTGGCCCAACTGCTCGCCGAGCTTTTGCGCCAGCACGCGCGCAATCGCATCGTTGGCACCGCCCGCGGCCTGGGGCACGACCACGGTGATGGGCTTGCCGGGGAACTTGCCCGTGTCCTGCGCAGTGGCAGTGAATGCCGCCCCGCACAGCAGCGCGGCAAGCAGCAGCCTGCGCGGCCTGTGCAATGGGGTTCTCGAATCGATCATGGGTTTGTCTCCTGTCGTCTTATTGGAATGAATGAACCAGAACAGCGCTGAAAAGCGGGTGGGCTATGCGGCGCGCCCTCCCCCCAGCAGCTCTTTCTCCCGCGCCAGCGCCCGCTCCTTGATCGCCTCGAAATCCCCCGGCACCGGGTGCAGCGCCAGGCGCGGCCCGGCCTTGGCGATCTGGCTGGGGATGTCGTGGCCGATCAGCGCGGGCAGGCGCTGCGCGGCGGCCAGCAGGCGGGGCAGGTCCACCCCGGTGGCGTAGCCCATGCAGTCGAGCGCATGCACGATCTCCTCGCTGCACACATTGCCGCTGGCACCGGGCGCATAGGGGCAACCGCCCAGGCCGCCCAGCGATGCGTCGAAGCGGTCGGCCCCGGCGCTGATGCCCGCCAGCACATTGGCCAGGCCCATGCCGCGCGTGTTGTGAAAGTGCAAAGTGAACTCCACGCCCGGCCAGCGCGCCCGCGCCGCCGCGGTGATGGCCGCCACCTGCGTGGGGTAGGCCATGCCCGTGGTGTCGCACAGCGTGACGCCGCCCACGCCCAGGTCGACAAAGCGTTGCACCCAGCCGAACACCGCCTCAGGCGCAACCTCGCCCTCCATCGGGCAGCCGAACACGCACGACAGCGACACGTTGACCGCCACGCGCGCGGCCTGCGCCGTGGCCACCACCTGGGCCAGCGCGGCGAACGAATGCTCCTGCGTCATGCGCAGGTTGGCGATGTTGTGCGTGGCGCTGGCCGACATGACCAGGTTGAGCTCGTCGGCCCGCGACTCGATGGCGCGCTCGGCCCCGCGCACATTGGGCACCAGGGCGGTGTAGACGGTGCCGGGGCGGCGCGTGATTTCGCGCATCACCACCTCGGCATCCTTGAGCGCAGGGATGGCCGTGGGCGATGTGAACGAGGTCACCTCGATCTTGGAGAGGCCCGCATCCGACAGCGCATTGGCCAGCGCGATCTTGTCCTCGGTGGGCACAAAGGCGGCCTCCATCTGCAGGCCGTCGCGCAGACCCACCTCCTGCATGTGGATGCGCTTGCCCGCACCAGCCCATACGCCACCTACTTGCGTTGCGGTAGTCATTGGATCACCCCCTTGCTGCGCAGCAGCGCAATCTGCTCGGCGGTCAGGCCCGCCTCGGCCAGCACCGCATCGGTGTCGTCGCCCAGGTGCGGCGCGCTGCTGCGTATGCTGCCCGGCGTGGCCGAGAGCTTGGGCACAATGCCCGGCACCTGCACGCTGTAGCCGTCGCGCGTCTCCTGCGTGAGCAGCATGTCGCGCGCCTTGTAGTGCGGGTCTTCGGCAATGTCGCGCGCGGTGTAGACCTTGCCGGCCGGCACGCGGGCCGTGCCCAGGGCATCGAGCACCTGCTGCACGGTGAGCGGTGCGCTCCAGGCGCCGATGGCGGCGTCGATCTCGTCCACGCGCGCCACGCGGCCGGCGTTGTCGGCCAGGTCGGGCGCGGCGCCCAGGTCGGGACGGCCGATGGCCTGCATGAGCCGCTTGAAGATGCTGTCGCCATTGCCCGCCACCAGCACCCAGCCGTCGGTACACGGGTAGGCGTTGGACGGCGCGATACCCGGCAGCGCACTGCCCGCCGCCTCGCGCACCGCGCCAAAGGCGCTGTACTCGGGGATCAGGCTTTCCATCACGTTGAACACGGCCTCGTGCAGCGCCACGTCGATCACCTGGCCCTGGCCGCCGTTGACCTTGCGGTGGTACAGCGCCGTCAGCACGCCGATGGCGCCGTGCAGCGCGGCCAGCGTGTCGCCGATGGAGACGCCTACGCGCACCGGCACCCTGCCCGGCTCACCCGTCAGGTGGCGCAGCCCGCCCATGGCCTCGCCGATGGCGCCAAAGCCCGGCAGGTCGCGGTAGGGCCCGGTCTGCCCGTAGCCCGAGATGCGCAGCATCACCAGCCCGGGGTTGATGCGGTGCAGTTCCTCGGGCGACATGCCCCAGCCCTCCAGCGTGCCGGGGCGAAAGTTCTCGATCAGCACGTCGGCCTCGGCGATCAGCTGGCGGGCGATGTCCTGGCCCTCCTTTTGCCGCAGGTCCAGCGCTACCGAGCGCTTGTTGCGCGACTGCACCTGCCACCAGACGGAGGTGCCCTCCTTGATCAGGCGCCAGTTGCGCAGCGGGTCGCCGGATTCTGGCGCTTCGATCTTGATGACCTCGGCGCCAAAGTCGCCCAGCGTCTTGCCGCAGAAGGGGCCGGCGATCAGCTGGCCCATCTCGACCACGCGCACGCCCTGCAGGGCGGCGGCGGTGGGGGTTGGTGTGGCACCCATCGTGTTCTTGTCTCCAATGTCGCAGCCTGCGGGATGAGGTCTGCTGTGTTGACACGCATGATGCTTACAGTTGGCGCTGTCGCAAAACGCTGATGCAACAACCCACCATCGCGTTTCGGCATGGCAGGTAATATCGGGCGCATGAAGCTCGACCCCGTCTCCCTGCGCCTGTTCGTTGCCGTGATGGAAGAAAACACCATCGCCGCCGCCGCCGCGCGCGAGCACCTGGCCGCGTCGGCCGTGAGCCGGCGCCTGGCCGATCTGGAAGACGCCCTGCACGTGGCGCTGTTCACCCGCAGCAACAAGGGCACCGAGCCCACGGCTGCGGCCTATGCGCTGCTGAACCTGGCGCGCGGCGTGCTCAACGACCTCGATGGCATCGCCACGCAGATGCGCGACTATGGCGCCGGCCTGCGCGGCCACGTGCGCGTGGTGGCCAACATCTCGGCCATCAGCCAGTTCTTGCCGGCGCAGCTGCAGAGCTTCATGGCCTTGCACCCGCAGGTGGACGTGCGGCTGCAGGAGCAGATCAGCACCGCCATCGCCCAGTCGGTGGCCGAGAACGCGGCCGACATCGGCATCCTCAACCAGGGCCACTATGGCGACCGCGTGATGCAACTGCCCTACCGCACCGACGAGCTGGCCCTGGTGGTGCCGCGCGACCACGCCCTGGCGCGGCGCAAATCGGTGCGCCTGGTGGATGCCCTGCCCTACGACTTCGTGGGCGCCCACCCGGGCAGCGCCATCAACAACCAGCTCACCAAGGCCGCTGCCGAAACCGGGCTGCCGCTGCGCCTGCGCATGCAGGTCACCAGCTACGACGCGCTGTGCCTGCTGATCGCCGCCGGCCTGGGCGTGGGCGTCATGCCACGCGGCAGCGCTGCGCTGTACAAGGGCAGCCAGCCCATCCGCGTGGTCACGCTGAACGAGCCCTGGGCACACCGCCAGCTGGTGCTGTGCGTGCGCTCGGAAGAGTCGCTGTCGAGCGTGGCGCGCCTGCTGGTGGACCACCTGCGCGCGCCTGCCCAAGGGCCTGCCGCATGACGGTGCCTGCCCTGCCCCCGCTGCAGTGGGATGTGTTCTGCCAGGTCATCGACAACTATGGCGACATCGGCGTGTGCTGGCGCTTGGCCAGCCAGTTGGCCGCGCGCGGCCAGCGCGTGCGCCTGTGGGTGGACGATGCCTCGGCCCTGGCGTGGATGGCGCCAGTGGGATGCCCCGGCGTAGAGTTGCGCCCCTGGGGCGGCGAGGTGCCAGCCGCGCACGAGGCCGCGCCCGATGTGGTGGTCGAAGCCTTTGGCTGCGAAATCCCCGAGCCCTTCCTGGCCTGGGCCGTGCAGCATGCGCCAGCGCGGCAACCCGTGTGGATCAACCTCGAATACCTCTCGGCCGAGCCCTATGTGGAGCGCAACCACCGCCTGCCCTCGCTCATCATGTCGGGCCCGGCCCGGGGCTGGACGCGCTGGTTCTTCTACCCCGGCTTCACCCCCGCCACGGGCGGCCTGCTGCGCGAGCCGGGGCTGCTGGACCAGCGCCCACCCGGCTTTGCCGCCGCCTGGCGCGCGGGCCAGCCTGCGGCAGCCACCAATCCCGAACGCTGGATGTCACTGTTCTGCTACGAGCCCGCTGCCCTGCCCGCCCTGCTGGCCCAGGCCTTGCAGCCCGGCGCCGTGCCCACCCGCCTGCTGGTCACGCCCGGGCGCGCCACGCAGGCCGTGCGCTCCGCATTGGCCACCTTGCCGGCAGAGCATGGCCCGCTGCAACTGCAGTTTCTGGCCCCCACCGACCAGCCGGGTTTCGACGACCTGCTCTGGGCCAGCGACTTCAACGCCGTGCGTGGCGAGGACTCGCTGGTGCGGGCCCTGTGGGCCGGCCGCGCCCTGGTCTGGCACATCTACCCGCAGGACGATGGCGCCCACCACGCCAAGCTGGCGGCGTTTCTCGACTGGCTGCAGGCTCCGGCCTCGCTGCGCGGCTTTCACGCGGCGTGGAACGGCATTCCCGGCCACGGCGCGCTGACCATTCCGGATGATGGAACCCTGTCCGAGTGGACCGCCTGCGTGCAGGCGGCACGCGCGCGCCTCATGCAACAAACCGACCTGGTGGGCCAGTTGGTAGGATTTATCGCGGAAAAAAGGTAAAATCCGAGGCTTTGCGCAAATCGAGGCGCGGCACCATGGTGCCCGTACCCCGCGCAATCCCGCCGCGGAACATGCGCCGGCCAGATGCACAGCCCCCAGGGCGTGCGGCCAGCGCGTTGAGCGGCCCCCAACCCAAGCAACCAAACTGCTATGAAAATCGCTCAAGAAATCCGCGCCGGCAACGTCATCATGCACGGCAAGGACCCCATGGTCGTCCTCAAGACCGAATACGCCCGTGGCGGCCGCGGTGCAGCCACCGTGCGCATGAAGCTCAAGAGCCTGATCGGCAACTTCGGCACCGAAAACGTGTTCAAGGCCGACGACAAGATCGACAACGTGATCCTGGACAAGAAGGACTGCACGTACTCCTACTTCGCCGACCCCATGTACGTCTGCATGGACACCGACTACAACCAGTACGAAGTCGAAGCCGAGAACATGGGTGACGCACTGAACTACCTGGAAGACGGCATGGCCCTCGAAGTGGTGTTCTACGACGGCAAGGCCATCTCGGTCGAACTGCCCACCAGCGTCGAGCGCGAAATCACTTGGACGGAACCCGCCGTCAAGGGCGACACCTCCGGCAAGGTTCTGAAGCCCGCCAAGATCGCCACCGGCTTCGAAGTGCCCGTGCCCCTGTTCGTCTCGCAAGGCGACAAGATCGAAATCGACACCCGCACCGGCGAATACCGCAAGCGCGTGTAAGGTGCGGCGGGCAAGCGCCTGCAGCCCTGCTGAACAAAGGCTTCCCTCGGGAAGCCTTTTTCGTTGGCGCAGACAGCGCCTGGCTCCCATCGACAGCGAATTCTTGCGAGCGTCACGCGCCTCGCGCACAATCATCGGCATGGACCTTGCCACCGACCTCACCGCACTCATGCCCCGCTGGCGCATCGATGGGGTCGATATGCTGCCGCCCGGCGATCCCGCGCAGGTCCAGGCGCTGTTTGCCCAACTGGGCCAGCCCGCCACCCCCGAAGTGCTCACCCTGTACACCACCCTGGGCGGCATGGCCACCATGGACGGCGAGTTCTGGCGCATGTGGTCGCTCGACGAAGTCAGCCGCGCCAACCAGGGCCCGCCCTCCGAATGGGGCGTGCAGTTTGCCGACTTCCTGACCCACAGCCAGGTGTTTCGCCTGCGCACGGCGGCGGATGGACGCTCGGAAGTCCTCGCCGGCCCCCTCAGCGCCGACAGCCCACCCGTGCGGGTCGCGGCCTCGCTCAACGAATTCTTTGCGCTGTACCGCAGCAACCCGGACCAGGTGCTGCAGCCGCGCTGAGCCCGGCGCCAGGCGCGACGGATCTGTCGCATTGGGGTATCTACCAGCACGGGCATCCAGCGCAGAGTATTCGTTTGTAAATGACTTACTTTCTGGTAAAAACCGGTTTCACAGTGAGCAACCCGCAGCGGAGAGGCCCGGCCTAAAGGCGGGCCAGGTGCCTCTCATACCCACGCCTCGATACCCGCTGTGACCGCCCGTGCTCCGCAAGGCCGGGCACCACGCGGCGACCCCGCCACCGGCCCGGCAAGGCCTGTGCCGTGCGCGCCCCCCGTCCATCCAGAACACCTGGCGACCGCCCCCTCCCGCAGGCAGCAGGTCCGCCACATCCCCGAGGAAACGCCATGACCGGCCACCGCCATACCAACCACCCCATGCCCCTGGGCGCGCGCGACCCCGTTGAGCTGGTCTTCGTGTTCGATGACCTGCACGACTGGCAGACCCTGGCCGCCGCCGCACCCGAAGGTGCCGAGGTGGTGGTGCTCGATGGCTGGAGCGACGGCCTGGCGCAAATGGCCGCGCACCTGCAGGGGCGCAGCGGCATCGCGGCCCTGCACATCCTGAGCCACGGCACACCGGGCAGCCTGCTGCTGGGCAACCTGCCGTTGACCACAGTTCTTGTAGCCGAGCATGCGCAAGCGTTGGCCGACATCGGCTCGGCATTGGCCGAAGATGGCGATATTCTGGTCTATGGTTGCCGTGCTGGCGCGGGCAGCGTGGGCTGCGACTTCGTGCAGGCCCTGGCGCTGGCCACGGGCGCCCATGTGGCTGCGGCAACCGGCCTGGTCGGCGCTGTCCATCTGGGCGGCAATTGGCGGTTGGACCGGAAGCACGGCACCGTGGGCACAGCGTCGCTGGGGGGCCTGGAGCAATACCAGGGGGTGCTGGTGCTGCCCCCGGACCAGACCTTCAGCGACGCTGACGGCACGAAGGTGGGCGCGGGCAAGACCTTCACCCACAACGGCGTCAAATACACAATGAACGGGCCTGGTGTTGACTCGGCATACGAGCACTACGTCTCGGACGACCCTCTGTTGTCGCCAGGTTCGGGAACCAACTTCCTGGCGCTGGACTACTTTGCAGCCAACGTGACCTCGGTCACGGTGAGCGCCGCCGACGACAGTCCCTTCCGCCTCAATGGGCTGAGCTTCATGGTGGCGGAAAGCACATCGTCAGGAGGTGCCTCGGTGGAGTACACGCTCACGCCCCAGGGCGGCAGCGCAATCACCTATATGAGCGACGTCCTGTACCCATCCCAAGACTTTTCTAACAACTCCGCTTTCTACAACATCACCAGCTTCACCTTCACGGCCACGACTCCAGGCTCCCCGTACATCTACGTTTCGCTCGACGACATCGATTTCGAGACGCCCATCATCCTGCCCTCCATCACCAGTTCCACCTACGATGCCGCCACCGGCATATTGGCGGTCACGGGCATCAACTTTGAAGCGACCGGTGGGGCCAGCAACGACATCGTGGCCAACAAGTTCACCCTCACCGGTGAAAACGGTGCCACCTACACGCTGACCAATACCTCCAACGCGGAGATCAGCAGCGCCACCAGCTTCTCGCTGACCTTGAGCGCGACCGACAAGGCGGCGGTGGATCAGATCGTCAACAAGAACGGCACCACGTCCACTGGCGGCGCAACCTTCAACCTGGCGGCTGCAGACGACTGGAATGCCAATGTCACCGCAGGCAACACCGCCGATGCGACCAATGCAGTCACGGCCAGCAACGTGGCCGAGCCCACCATCACCAGCGCCACCTACAACGCCAGCACGGGTGTGCTGGTGGTCACCGGCACAGGCCTGAAATCGCTGAACGGAGTCACCAATGACATCCTGGCCAACAAGTTCACACTGCGGGGCGAGGGCGGCAGCACCTACACACTGACCGATACGGGCAATGTAGACATCACCAGCGGCACCTCGTTCACGCTTGTGCTCAGCGCGACCGACAAGGCGGGGGCCAACCTGCTCCTGAACAAGGACGGTAACCTGTCCACAGACATCTCCACCTACAACCTGGCCGCAGCCGAGGACTGGGCGGCCGGCGCGGATGCTGCCGTCACGGTGGCCGACACCACGGGCAACAGCCTCACGGTCTCCAACGTACCCACGCCCACCATCACCAGCACCACCTACAACGCCACCACCGGCGCGCTGGTGGTCACGGGCACCGGCTTCACCAGCCGGGCGGGCGCCACCAACGACATCGTGGCCAACAAGTTCACCCTGCGCGGCGAGGGCAACAACACCTACACCCTGACGGACACCTCCGATGTCGAGATCACCTCCGGCAACTCCTTCACGCTGACCCTGAGCGCCACCGACCGGGCCGCCGCCAACCTGTTCATCAACAAGACCGGCACCATCTCCACCAGCGGCACCACCTACAACGTGGAGGCCGCCGAGGACTGGGCCGCCGGCGCCGATGCCGCCGTGGTGGTAGCCGACCTCGCGGGCAATGGCCTCACCGCCACGGTGCCGGCGCCCACCATCACCAGCGCCACCTACAACGCGGCCACCGGCGCCCTGGTGGTCACGGGCACCGGTTTTGTGCTGCGCGACTCCGCCAGCGACATCGTCGCCAACAAGTTCACCTTCACCGGCCAGGGCGGCGCCACCTACACACTGACCGATACCGCCGATGTCGAGATCAGCTCGGGCACCAGCTTCACCCTGACCCTGTCGGCCACCGACCAGAGCGGCCTGCGCACCCTGCTCACGGCCAACGGCACGCAATCGTCGGGCGGCACCATCTACAACCTGGGCGCCGCCGAGGACTGGGCCAATGGTGCCGATGCCGCCGTGGTGGTTGCGGACACCACCGGCAACGGCATCACAGTGTCCAACGTGGTCTCGCCCACCCTCACCTCTGCCACCTACGATGCCTCCACGGGCACCCTGTCCGTGACGGCCACCGGCATGGTGACGGGTGATGCCATCGACGCCACCAAGCTCAGCCTCACGGGCCAGGCAGGCAGCTACACGCTGACCGCGGCCACCGCCAATCCCACCGCCAGCAATGCCACGGCCTTCACGGTCACGCTCGGCGCCGCAGACAAGCTGGCCATCGACGGCATCCTGAACAACAACGGCACGGCGGCGGTGGACGCCACCCCCTTCAACCTGGCCGGTGCCACGGGCTGGAACTCCACCGTCGGTGCAGCGGCAGACACCACCGGCAACGCGGTCACGGTCAGCAACGTCACCGCCCCCACCATCACCAGCGCCACCTACGACGGCACCAGCGGCATCCTCACTGTCACCGGCACGGGCCTGGTCCAGACCATCGGCGCCACCAACGACATCACCGTCAGCGCCCTGACCATCACCGGCGAGGGCGGCGCCACGCGCACCCTGTCCACCACGGGCAATGTCGAAGTCACCTCGGCCACCAGCTTCACGCTCACGCTGGCCGGTGCCGACGCATCGGCCGTGGCCTCGCTGCTCAACAAGAACGGCACCTCCTCGGCCAGCAGCGCCACCACCTACAACATTGCCGCCGCCGATGACTGGAACAGCGTGGTCACGGGCGGCGATATCGCCGACCTCACGGGCAACGGCATCACCGTCAGCAACGCGGCGCCCAGCATCCTCTCGGCCACCTACGATGCCGCCACGGGCGTGCTCACCGCCACCGGCGTCAACCTGGCCAGCGGCGGCAATGTCGTCGTCGGCAACCTCACCCTCACCGGCCAGGGCGGCGCCACCTACACGCTGACCACGGGCAACGTCACCGCCAGCAGTACCACCGACTTCTCGGTCACGCTCAACGCCGCCGACCAGCTCAGCGTCAACGGCCTGCTCAACAACAACGGGACCTCTTCGGCCACGGGCCCCACCCCGTTCAACCTGGCAGCCGCCGCCAACTGGCAGGCAGGAGCAGGTGCCGACCTCACCGGCAACGCCGTCACCGTCAGCAACGTGGCTGCCCCCACCATCACCAGCGCCAGCTACGACGGCAGCACCAACACCCTGGTGGTCACCGGCACGGGCCTGGTCAAGACCATCGGCGCCACCAACGACATCACCGTCAGCGCCCTGACCATCACCGGCGAGGGCGGCGCCACGCGCACCCTGTCCACCACGGGCAATGTCGAAGTCACCTCGGCCACCAGCTTCACGCTCACGCTGGCCGGTGCCGACGCATCGGCCGTGGCCTCGCTGCTCAACAAGAACGGCACTTCCTCGGCCAGCAGCGCCACCACCTACAACATCGCCGCCGCCGACGACTGGAACAGCGTGGTCACGGGCGGCGATATCGCCGACCTCACGGGCAACGGCATCACCGTCAGCAACGCGGCGCCGAGCATCGTGGGCGCCACCTACGATGCCGCCACCGGCATCCTCTCGGTCTCGGCCGTCAACATGGTCGCGGGCGACACCATCGATGTCTCCCAACTGTCGCTCGTCGGCCAGGCCGGGGGCTCCTACACCCTGACCACCGCCAACACCACGGCGACCAACGCAACGGCGTTCTCCATCACGCTGAACGCGGCAGACCAACTGGCCGTGGGCGGCATCCTCAACACCAACGGCAGCTCTGCCGTGGATGCCACCGCCTTCAACCTGGCCGCCCTGGCCAGTTGGAATGCCAGCCGTCCCACCGGTGCCGACCCCACCGGCAATGCGGTGACGGTATCGAATGTCAGTGCTCCCACCATCACCAGTGCCACCTACGACGCCACCACCCACATCCTCACCGTGACCGGCACGGGACTGGTCAAGACCCTGGGCGCCACCAACGACATCACCGTCAGTGCCCTGTCCATCACCGGCGAGGGCGGTGTTGCCCGCACCCTGTCCACCACGGGCAATGTGGAGGTGCTCTCGGCCACCAGCTTTGCCGTGACCCTGGCCGGTGCCGATGTCGCTGCCGTCGAGGCCCTGTTCAACAAGAACGGCAGCACCTCCACCGGTGGCACCGCCTACAACCTGGCTGCGGCCGACGACTGGAACAGCGTGGTCACCGGCGGCAGCATCGCCGACGCCACGTCGGCCATCACGGTCAGCAATGTTCCCCCGCCCACCATCACCAGTGCCACCTACGACGCGGCCACCGGCGCATTGGTGGTCACGGGCACCGGGTTCTCGGGGGCGTCCGGGGCCGCCAACGACATCGTGGCCAACCGGTTCAGCCTGCAGGGCGAAGGCGGCGCCAGCCACACGCTGACCACCACCGGCAATGTGGAGATCACCAGCGCCACGTCGTTCACGCTGACCCTGAGCGCTGCGGACAAGGCCGCCGTCAATGCCCTGGCCAACAAGAACGGCACCAGCTCTACCAGCGCCAATACCTACAACCTGGCTGCTGCCGAGGACTGGGCCGCCGGGACGGATGCCGTCGTGGCGGTGGCCGACGCCAGCAATGGCGTCACGGTGGCCAATGTGGCCGCACCCACCGTCACCAGCGCCACCTACAACGTGGCCACCGGCGTGCTGGTGGTCACGGGCACCGGGCTGCTGGGCGCCCATGGCGCTGCCAACGACATCCTCGCCAACCGGCTGACCTTTACCGGCAAGGCGGCTAGCACCTACACGCTGACAGATACCGCCAATGCCGATGTCACCAGCGCCACGGCCTTCAGCCTGACCCTGAGCACCACCGACAAGGCGGGCGTGAACCTGCTGCTGGACAAGGCCGGCACCAGCTCGGTGGACAACACCACCTACAACATCGCTCTGGCCGAAGACTGGAATGCCGGGGCCGATGCGGCCGTGGTGATCGCCGATCTCACGGGCAATGCGGTCACGGCTGCGGGCTTTCCTTCGGACGACGGGGGCGGCACCCCCACCCCGCCCACCGGCACCCCCATCGATGGCGTGCCCGTCGTCACCGAGCCGGGCCCTGGCGGCTCCACCATCATCACCATCCCGGTGGTGGTGCCCACCCGGCCCGATACCCCTGGTACGCCCTCCCCACTGGCAGATATCCCCCTGGTCACTTCGCCCAGCGGTACCCCCATCGTCTCGGTGGGTGTGCCCACCGGCGTCGGGTTGCAGGCCGAGGGGCTGACCACCACGACCACGGGCTCTGCCGCCCTGGCCGAGCTGGGTTTTCGGATCGAGCGCATTGCCGGCGACAGCCCTGAGCTGACCAATGCCGGCCAGGTGTTCTATGCCACCCTGGCGCCCAACGAGCCATTGAGCGTGCAGATCCTCAAGCCCACCATCGGTGCCGGCTATGACGGATCGCAGCCGCTGGTGATCACCGGCAGCAACAACCCGGCCGATGGCAAGCAGGCGGTGATTGTGGATGCCCGCAGCCTGCCTTCGGGCACGGTGATCCAGGTGGACGATGTGGAGTTCCTGGCGGTCGTGGGTGCCGTGCGCGTCATTGGCGGCGCGGGCCAGAATGCGGCCAGCGGTGACAGCGCGAACCAGTGGATCGTGCTGGGGGCGGACGACGACACCATCCATGGGGGTGGTGGCAATGACACTGTGGGCAGCGAAGGCGGTGATGACCAGGTCTATGGCGATGCCGGCGACGACATCGTGTTTGGTGGGGCGGGCAATGACCTGCTCTCGGGTGGTACCGGCAGCGACAAGCTCAACGGCGGTACGGGATTTGACGTGGCGATGCAGGAAGGGCAGAAGACGGACTACACCGTGACTCTGGAAGGGGCCGGGATCAAGCTCACGCATACCGCTTCGGGTGTCTCCGACTGGCTGGTCGATGTGGAGCAGGTGCGCTTTGCGACCGGCCCGAGCCTCACGGTGGCGCACAGTGCCGCCGAAGAAGCCGGGGCCTATCTGTTCCAGAAGTGGGTCGGGCGCGATCTGAACCAGGGCGAGGGGGCGATCATCCAGAGCCTGACGGGCAAGACGGCCCTGGAGGTGGCGACGCTGTTCGCGCAGTTCTTCCCCGAGCAGAGTGCTGGCAGGACGCCTGCGCAATTGCTGGAGGGCATGGGTGCGGCGGGAGCTGTGCGCGTGGATGCCGTGCGCGATGTGACCGTGACCGGGGATGCGGGCCACAACACCATCAGCCCGACGCTGGGCCTGGCGCGCTACGTGGATGGCGGCGCGGGCACCGATACCGTGGTGATCCCTGCCACGCTGGGCCAGACCCATGTGCAGGCCCACGGCAATGGATCGTTCACCCTGCAGCGCCTGACCGATGGCGCGATGCTGGACACCACGCGGGTGGAGCGGGTCACGTTCAGCGACACCAAACTGGCGCTGGACCTCGATGGCAATGCCGGCCAGGCGGCCAAGCTGCTCGGTGCCCTGGGCGGGCCTGGCATGCTGGCCAACAAGGGCGTGGTGGGCGAGGTGATCCGCCTGCTCGATGCCGGGGCCACGAGCCAGACCATTGCAGGCCTGGGGCTGCAGCTCCTGGGGGCGAACACGCCCACGCAGATCGCGCAGACGCTGTGGACCAATCTGGTGGGGCGCGCGGGCACGGAGGGCGAGCTCAAGCTGCTCACCGACCTGATGGCCGGTGGGGTATCGGCCGGGGAGTTGGTGGTGATGGCGGCCAATCTGGATGCCAATGCCGTGCGTATCGACCTCGTAGGCCTCACGGCCAAGGGCATTGAGTTCGCCTGACGGCGAGGGCATTGAATTCGCCTGACGGCAGAGGCGGCTGCGCGCGCAGCCACCCGCTTCCTGTAACCGCTGCCCAACCCGATACGGGATTGCAAAGCGGCATGCGCGGCCCCTCGCGTGCCCAATATTGTTAGTAAGAACTCTTACTTTCTGTTAGAAAAGGCTTGCACACCCAGCAATCACCAACATGGTGCCGCCGCCGCAAAGCTGGCGCTGCCCCAGGGGTCTGCTGTGACGACCCATACTCCGGGATGCCGCGCGCAATGCGGCTTCAGCACCACCAGGCCTTTCCCGACCTGTGCCGGTGCGCCCCCAGGAGATCCAGAACCCATGGCCATGGCCCCTGCCCCGTGCAGCGGCCCGCCACAGCCCCGAGGAAGCGCCCCATGATCCGCAGCACCACCATCGACACCCCACTGCCCACGGGCGCCCTGCCGCCCGCGCGGCAAGTGGTCTTCGTGTTCGATGACCTGCCCGACTGGCAGACGCTGGCGGCCGCCGCGCCCGAGGGTGCCGATGTGGTGGTGCTCGATGGCTCCCGCGACGGGCTGGACCAGATCGCCGCGCACCTGCAGGGGCGCAGCGGCATCGATGCCATCCACATCCTGAGCCACGGCGAGGCTGGCCGCGTGCAACTGGGCAGCAGTTCGGTGGGGGTGGACGAAGTGCAGGCCCGGTCGGACCTGTTGGCCCGCATCGGGGACTCGCTCACCGCAGATGGGGACATTCTGCTGTATGGCTGCGACGTGGCCAGCGGCGACGCGGGCCGCCAGTTCATCGAGCAACTGGCCCAGGCAACCCAGGCCGATGTGGCGGCATCGGTGGATGCCACCGGCTCTGCACTGCAAGCGGGCAACTGGCAGCTGGAGGCCCAGGCCGGGACGGTGGAGTCCGCCCATGCCATCGCCGCGCAAGAGGCGCTGCAGGACTATGCGCACCTGCTGGCGGTGACCTATTCCAGCGCCACCAATCCGCTGTCTGCCGTGCCCCGCACAGCCCAATCCACCATCGTGGGCGACTTCGATGGCGATGGCGATGTGGATGTGCTGAACTACCGCGTGAGCGACAACACGGTCTGGCTCTACAGCAACAATGGCTCGGGCACTTTCAACGCGGTGAGCGCTGCCGACCCCAGCAGCCCATTTCGCAACGTGGCCGTCGCCGACCACTTCTACAACTCGGAAACCACCTACGTCGCCGACTTCGATGGCGACGGCGACATGGACATCTGGGATTACGCGGGCGATGACCACCTGATCAGCGCCAACCCCTCGGTGAACGGCCCGGGCTTCTACCTGGAAAACCAGAACGGCACCTACGTGCGGCTCGGCATCGCCGCCAACCCCCTGAAGGATGTGGACTCGTTCAAGGACGTCGCCATCATTGGCGACTTCGACAGCGATGGCGACATCGACGTGCTGTCCTGGATGCAGAACAGCACCGGGCTCGAGTACTTCCGCAACAGCGGCTCGGGCGTGTTCACCTCGGTCAGCTACGGCAGCAGCCCCTTTGCCGGCGTGGCCCTGGCCGACCAGTTCTACAACGCATCCAACACCCACGTGGCCGACTTCGACGGTGACGGCGACCTGGACATCTGGGATGCCACGGGCATCACCAACAACAATGCCAGCCCTCCCGGTACGGCGGTCTACCTGCAGAACAACAACGGTGTTTACAGCCGCCAGACGGGTGTGAACAATCCGCTCAAGGATGTGGCTATCACCTTCAACCTGTCTTACGCCAAGGTGGGCGATTTCGACAGCGATGGCGACATCGATGTGCTGGCCTACCAAACCGATGGCGCCACGCCCGAGTTTTTCCAGAACAACGGCAGCGGGCAGTTCACCAAGATCGCGCATGGCGCCAGCCCGTTCGCGGCGATTGCCACGCCCTTCTGGACCCTGCCCGCCACCCATGTGGCCGACTTCGACAACGATGGCGATGTCGACATCTGGGACTTCACCGGCCAGAGCGCCGGCATCTTCGACCGGCAAGGAGGCTCGCCGCCCAAGCTCACGGCGTCGACCCCGGTGGACAACGGCACCGCTGTGCACCCCGGCGACAACCTGGTGCTGCAATTCAACGAGGCCGTCACGGCAGGCACGGGTTCCATCCGCATCTACCGCAGCAGCGACAACGTACTGGTCCATACCATCGCCGCCAATGGCGCAAGCGTGACGGGCACGGGCACGACCACCATCACCATCAACCCGACCACCTCCTTGGCGGACCTCACGGGCTACTACCTGCTGATCGACAAGCAGGCCTTTCGCGACGCGGACGGCATGGTGTTTGCCGGTATCTCGGACAAGACCCAGCTCAACTTCACGACGGGCGTGTCCAACGTCGCCCCCACGGCCACCAACCTGACCCAGACGGTGCCCTACACCGAAGACCCCGGCGCCGCCGTGCCCCTGGGCGACATCGTCATCACCGACCCGGACAGCGGCGACACCCTCACCGCCACGCTGACGCTGAGCAATGCGGCTGCCGGCTCCCTGAGCACCGGCACGTTCGGTGCATCGACCTCCACCTACAACGCCGGCACCGGCGCCTGGACGGTGAGCGGCACGCTCGCCAACGTCAACGCAGCCCTTGCCGCAGTCGCCTTCACGCCCGCGGCCAACTGGGACCAGGACGTCACGATCACCACCCAGATCCGCGATGCCGCGAACGCCGGCCCGGCCAACGGCACGATCACGCTGGACGCCACCCCCGTCAACGACACGCCCACCAACATCGCGCTGTCGCCCAGCACCGTGGCGGAGAACACCTCCACCGTCGCGCCCCTGACCATTGGTGCCCTCTCCACCACCGACGTGGAAGCGGGCGCCTTCACCTACAGCATCGCTGGCGGTGCGGACCTGGGTGTGTTCGAGATCAGCGGCAGCAATCTGCAGTTCAAGGCCGGCACCACGCTGGACTTCGAGGCCAAGGCGAGCTACGCCGTCACCGTGCGCTCCACCGACAGCGGGGGCCTGTTCACCGACAAGGCGTTCACCGTCAACCTGACCAACGCCAACGAGGCCCCCACGGTGGCCACGCCCATCGTTGACCAGGCAGCCACGGCCACGCAGGCATTCAACTTCACCTTCGCATCCAATGCCTTCCAGGACCCGGACGCCGCCACCACGCTGACCTACACGGCCACGCTGGACGGCGGCGGTGCCCTGCCCGCATGGCTTGCCTTCGATCCGGCCACGCGCACCTTCAGCGGCATCCCGGCCCTGGGCGATGCGGGCACGCTGCAGGTACGCGTCACGGCCAGCGATGGCCTCCTCACCGCCAACGACACCTTTGCCCTGGTGATCGCTGCCGGCCCCACGGTCACCAGCATCGTGCGCGCAGGCGGTGCATCGGCCACGGTCGCCAGTGCTGCCACCAGCGTGGACTACACCGTGATCTTCAGCGAGGCGGTGACGGGTGTGGACGCCAGCGACTTCGCCGTGACCCCTTCGGGCACGGCCTCTGGCACCGTGGCCAGTGTCACCGGCTCGGGCACCACCTACACCGTGACCGTGAACGGCATCACCGGCGACGGCACCCTGCGGCTGGACCTCAAGGCCAGCGGCACCGGCATCGAGAACGGCTCCAGCCTGGCCGTCGTGGGCGGCTATGCCGTAGGGAGCACCTATACCCTGGACCACACCGCCCCGGCAGCACCCGCAACCCCGGTTCTGGCCACCGCCAGCGATACCGGCACCTCCAACAGCGACCTCCTCACCGCCGACACCACGCCCACCCTCACGGGCACGGCCGAGGCCAACGCCACGGTGCAGCTGTACGACACCGATGGCACGACGGTGCTGGACACCGCGGCTGTCGATGGCGCAGGAGCCTGGTCGCTCACCAGCTCGGTGCTGTCGTCTGGCGCGCACACCCTGACGGTCAAGGCCACCGATGCGGCGGGCAATGTGAGCACGGCCTCCACCGGGCTGGTGGTCACCTTCGATGCCTCGGCGCCCACGCTGGCCATCACCAGCAATGTGCCCAGCCTCAAGATCGGCGAGACGGCCACCATCACCTTCACCTTCAGCGAAGACCCCGGCGCCACGTTCAGCTGGAACGGCACCGTGGGCGACGTGGTGGTCACCGGCGGCACCCTGGGCGCCATCTCCGGCTCTGGCCTGACCCGCACCGCCACTTTTACCCCCACGGCCGCCAGCAATGGTGGCACGGCCAGCATCACGGTGGCCACCGGCGCCTACACCGATGCCGCAGGCAACAGTGGCGGTGCCGGCCCGACGCCTGGGCTGAGCTTCGACACGCTGGCCCCTGCCGCCCCCTCGGCCCCCGATCTGGTGGTGGGCAGCGATTCGGGCACCTCGTCTGCGGACAACATCACCAACGCCACCACGCCCACCCTCAGCGGCACGGCCGAGGCGGGCAGCACCGTCACACTGTACGACACCGATGGCACGACGGTGCTGGGCACTGCGGTGGCCACCGGCGGCGCCTGGTCCA
This sequence comes from Acidovorax sp., assembly GCF_034519795.1. GTDB lineage: Bacteria > Pseudomonadota > Gammaproteobacteria > Burkholderiales > Burkholderiaceae_C > Acidovorax. Next base: position 134,807 of record NZ_JAXHOB010000008.1, on the reverse strand, counting down.
TCACCAGCACCACCGCCCTGTCGGCGGGCGCACACACCTTGACCGCCAAGGCCACGGATGCGGCGGGCAATGTGAGCGTGGCATCTGCGGACTTGGTCCTCACGATCGACACCACCCCGCCTGCGGCCCTGCCCACACCGATCCTGGATGCCGCCAGCGATACCGGGGCCTCCAATGCAGACGGCATCACCACGGACACCACGCCCACCCTGACGGGCACGGCCGATGCCAACGCGGGCGTGACCCTGTACGACACCGATGGCACCACGGTGCTGGGCAGCACGGTTGCCGATGGCGCGGGCAACTGGTCCATCACCCCCGGTGCGGCCCTGGCCGCTGGCGCGCATACCCTGACCACCAAGGCCTCGGATACCGCAGGCAATCTGAGCACGGCCTCGCCCAGCCTGTCGGTGACCATCGATCCGACGGCCCCGGTGCTGGCCTCGGCTACGGTCAATGGCAGCACGCTGGTGCTGACCTATACCGATGCGGGCACGCTCGATGCGGTCAACGCCGCTGCGCCCGGGGCCTTTACCGTGATGGTGGGGGTGGTCCCGAACGTGGTCACTGGGGCAGTGGTGAATGCGGCAGCAAAGACCGTGACCCTGACCTTGACCACGGCGGTGACCAATGGCCAGGTGGTGACGGTGGCCTATGCCGACCCGACGGGCGGCAACGATGCCAGTGCCATCCAGGATGCGGCCGGCAACGATGCCGCCACGCTGGCCGCCACGGCGGTGACCAACAACACCGCCGCCCCCGATCCAGGCACGCCACCGACCCCGCCAGGCACCCCTGTCGATGGGGTACCGGTTGTCACCGAACCCGGCCCCGGTGGGTCCACCATCATCACCATCCCGGTGGTGGTGCCCACCCGGCCCGATACTCCCGGCACGCCTTCTCCGCTGGCCGATATCCCGCTGGTCACTTCGCCGAGCGGTACGCCGATCGTCTCGGTGGGTGTGCCCACCGGCGTCGGGTTGCAGGCCGAGGGGCTGACCACCACGACCACGGGCTCTGCGGCCCTGGCCGAACTGGGTTTTCGGATCGAGCGCATTGCCGGCGACAGCCCTGAGCTGACCAACGCCGGCCAGGTGTTCTATGCCACCCTGGCGCCCAATGAACCGCTGTCGGTGCAGATCCTGAAGCCCACCATCGGTGCGGGTTATGACGGCTCTCAGCCCCTGGTGATCACCGGCAGCAACAACCCGGCCGATGGCAAGCAGGCGGTGATCGTGGATGCGCGCAGCCTGCCTTCGGGCACCACCATCCAGGTGGACAACATCGAGTTCATCGCCGTGGTGGGCAATGTGCGCCTGATCGGCGGGGCTGGCCAGAACGCCGCCAGCGGGGATGGCGGCGTCCAGTACATCGTGCTTGGGCCCGATGACGATGTGATCCACGGCGGCGGGGGCAACGATGTCGTCGGTAGCCTGGGCGGGGATGACCAGGTCCATGGCGATGCCGGAGACGACATCGTGTTCGGGGGCGCGGGCAATGACCTGCTCTCGGGCGGCACGGGCAGCGACAAACTCAATGGCGGTACGGGCTTTGATGTGGCCGTGCAGGAGGGGGCGCGCAGCGACTACACCGTGACCCTGGAAGGCGCAGGCATCAAGCTCACGCACACCGCTTCGGGTGTCTCCGACTGGCTGGTCGATGTGGAGCAGGTGCGGTTTGCCACCGGGCCGAGCCTGACGGTCGCGCACAGCGCGGCCGAAGAAGCAGGGGCCTATCTGTTCCAGAAGTGGGTCGGGCGCGATCTGAACCAGGGCGAGGGGGCGATCACCCAGACGCTGACGGGCAAGACGGCCTTGGAAGTGGCGACGCTGTTCGCGCAGTTCTTCCCCGAGCAGAGTGCTGGCAGGACGCCTGCGCAATTGCTGGAGGGCATGGGTGCCGCAGGCGCCATCCGCGTGGATGCCATCCGCGATGTGACCGTGACCGGCGATGCGGGCCACAACACCATCAACCCCACCTTGGGCCTGGCGCGGTATGTCGATGGCGGTGCGGGCACCGATACCGTGGTGATCCCTGCCACGCTGGGCCAGACCCATGTGCAGGCCCACGGCAATGGCAATTTCACCCTGCAGCGCCTGACCGATGGGGCCATGCTGGACACCACGCGGGTGGAGCGGGTCACGTTCAACGACAGCAAGCTTGCGCTGGACCTCGATGGCCATGCAGGCCAGGCGGCCAAGCTGCTCGGTGCCCTGGGCGGGCCGGCCCTGCTGGGCAACAAGGGCGTGGTGGGCGAGGTGATCCGCCTGCTCGATGCAGGGGCCACAAGCGAGACCATTGCGGGGCTGGGGCTGCAACTCCTGGGGGCGAACACGCCCACGCAGATCGCGCAGACGCTGTGGACCAGTGTGGTGGGCCGGGCGGGCACGGAGGGCGAGCTCAAGCTGCTTACCGACCTGATGGCCGGCGGGGTGTCGGCCGGGGAGCTGGTGGTGATGGCGGCCAATCTGGAGATGAATGCCGTGCGCATCGACCTCGTAGGCCTCACGGCCAAGGGGATCGAGTTCGCCTGACGGCAGAGGCGGCTGCGGGCGCAGCCGCCCGTTTCCTTGAACCGATACCCGGCCTGCCCCGGGCAAGTCGGCGATTGCCTGCGCCCGACATGGCTGGCAGCCCCGCCGGGTTGCCGGTCTGTCGCATGGGGGACAGCCGCAAGTGCAAATGCCGTGTGCCAGCCCTCTGAATGAAGAATTTTGTTCGTAAGAATTCTTACTTTCTGTTAAAAAACGGCTTCACAGCCAGCAATCACCAACATGGTGCAGCCCACCGTCAGGCTGGCGCTGACCCAGAGCTGCGCTGTGACGCCCCATGTCCCGGGATGCCGCGCGCAAATGCGGCTCAAGCACCACCAGTCCTTCCCCGGCCTGCGCCATGTGCTCCCCAGGAGATCCAGAACCCATGGCACGGCCCCTGTCCAGCGCAGCGGCCCGCCACAGCCCCGAGGAAGCGCCCCATGACCCGCAGCACCACCATCGACACCCCACTGCCCACGGGCGCCCTGCCGCCTGCGCAGCAAGTGGTCTTCGTGTTCGATGACCTGCCCGACTGGCAGACGCTGGCAGCCGCCGCGCCCGAGGGTGCCGAGGTCGTGGTGCTTGATGGCACGAAGGACGGGCTGGACCAGATCGCCGCCCATCTGCAGGGGCGCAGCGGCATCGAGGCCCTCCACATCCTGAGCCATGGCGAAGCCGGCCGCGTGCAGCTGGGCAGCAGCTCGGTGGGGGCCGATGAAGTGCAGGCCCGCTCCGAGTTGCTGTCACGCATTGGAGACTCGCTCACCGCCGATGGGGACATTCTGCTGTATGGCTGCAACATCGGCGCCACTGGCCAGGGCGAGCCATTGCTGCAGTCGCTTGCCTATGCGACCCGCGCGGATATCGCTGCATCCGACAACCTCACGGGCAGCGCTGGCAAAGGGGGGGATTGGGTTCTTGAATGGACCTCCGGCAGCGTCAACTTTGCCAATGCGCTCAACGGCGAAGCACTTCGGGACTACGAAGCGGTTCTCGCCGCCGCAACCATCGAATTTGGCGACCGCGGCTTCGCGCCCGAGCAGAACCTCAACGCCGTCAACCATTCGGCCCTGACCAAGACTTTCAACATCTTCACGAGCGACCTCTCAGGTGTTATCGATGCCGCCCATCCGTTGCGCTACAACCGCGCTGATGGCACCGGTCCTTGGGCTGGCACCTGGTATCCCACCGAGATGCCCACGGCGGGGGCCAACGATGGGGTTGCCAACGCTTCGGGCGATGGGGTGGACCAATACAAGGTGCCAGTGGCGCTGACATTCAAGACAGCCGACGGCAGCGAATTCGCATTCATAGGTTTCAACGCTGAGCAACTTGACTACGGCCTTTTCGCCAACTACGGAGCTTTCCTGACTGTCGACGCCTACCGCGACGGGACCAAGGTCGGAACCGAGAACGTCTACGCCAACTCCAACTCACCCGATTGGTACTCCACCATCACCATGTCGGCCCCGGCGTTCCAGAACGTCGATGAAATACGCGTATACCTCGACGCGGCCAATACCCCGGCCTGGGACCCGACCCAGCCGGGCCTGCATTTGCAGTTCGATCGCTTCGTGGTGGACAACGCTCCGAGTCCCACCCTCACCTCCGCCACCTTCAACGACAGCGCCCTCAAGATCGGCGACACCGCCACCGTCACCTTTGTCTTTTCCACGGCCGTCAACAATTTCGACACCACCGACCTCACGGTGTCCAATGGCGCGGTAACGGGCCTCTCCAGCAGCGATGGCGGCATCACCTGGACGGGCACCCTCACCCCCGATACCGGCGTGGCCAGCGCCACCAACGTCATATCGGTGAACCTGGCAGGGGTCACCAGCGTGAGCGGCGGCATTGCGGGTACAGGCACAGCCGACTCCAGCAACTACGCCATCGACACGGCGGCCCCCAGCGTCACCGGCGTCAACGCCAGCACCGCCGATGGCACCTACAGGGTGGGCGACACCATCGCCATCCAGGTCAGCTTCAGCGAGAGCATCACCGTCACCGGCGCGCCCCAGCTCACGCTGGAGACCGGCAGCACCGACCAGGTGGCCACCTACGCCTCGGGCAGCGGCAGCGGCACGCTGGTCTTCAACTACACCGTGCAGGCCGGCGACACCACGCTCGACCTGGATTACCTGGCCACCAACGCCCTGGCGCTCAATGGCGGCACCTTGCGCGATGCCGCAGGCAACGATGCCACGCTCACGCTGCCCGCCCCGGGCGCGGCCGGCTCCCTGGGCGCCAACAAGGCCCTCGTCATCGACGGCGTGACCCCTTCGCTCACGGCCGATACCGTGCCTGCCGATGCCACCTACTCGGCCGGCCAGCAGCTGGATTTCACGGTGACGTACAGCGAGGCGGTGACCGTCACCACCGGCGGGGGCACGCCGTACATCGCCCTCTCGCTGGACACCGGGGGCACGGTGCAGGCGGCCTATGTGTCGGGCTCGGGCACCGACACCCTGACCTTCCGCTACACCGTGGCCGCAGGCAACCAGGACACCAACGGCATCAGCGCAGCCCCTGCCATCACCCTGAACGGGGGCACGGTGCGCGACGCCGCCGGCAACAACGCGGCCGCCACCGGCATCACCTTCGCCAGCACCGCCGGTGTGCTGGTGGATGCGGCCGCCCCCACGGTCAGCAGCATCAACCGTGTGGGCAGCGCCAGCACCAATGCCACCAGCGTGGACTACACCGTCACCTTCAGCGAGTCGGTGATGGGGGTGGACGCCACGGACTTTGCGCTGACCAAGACCGGCACTGCCGACGGCACCGTGGCCGGCATCACCGGCTCGGGCAGCACCTACACCGTGACGGTCAACGGCATCACCGGCACCGGCACGCTGCGCCTGGACCTCAATAACGCGGGCACGGGCATCATCGACGCGCCGGGCAATGCGATTGCCACGGGCTTCACCGCAGGCCAGACCTTCACCATCGACACCGTAGCCCCCCCAGCCCCCAGCATCACCGCCCTGGACCCCGCCAGCGACACCGGCAGCTCCAACTCCGACCGCATCACTGCCGACACCACGCCCACCCTCACCGGCACGGCCGAGGCCAACGCCACGGTGCAGCTGTACGACACCGATGGCACGACGGTGCTGGACACCGCAGCGGCCGATGGCGCAGGTGCCTGGTCGCTCACCAGCTCGGTGCTGTCGTCCGGCGCGCACACCCTGACGGTCAAGGCCACCGATGCGGCGGGCAATGTGAGCACGGCCTCCACCGGGCTGGTGGTCACCATCGATGCCTCGGCCCCGGCTGCCCCCTCGGCCCCGGACCTGGATGCCGGCAGCGATTCGGGCGCGTCTTCCACCGACAACACCACCAGCGACACCACGCCCACCGTCACCGGCACGGCCGAGGCGGGCAGCACCGTCACGCTGTACGACACCGATGGCACGACGGTGCTGGACACTGCGGCGGCCGATGGCGCAGGCGCCTGGTCGCTCACCAGCTCGGTGCTGTCGTCCGGCGCGCACACCCTGACGGTCAAGGCCACCGACGCTGCGGGCAATGTGAGCGTGGCCTCGGCGGGGCTGGTGGTCACCATCGATACCTCCGTGGCCGCCCCTTCGGCCCCCGATCTGGTGGTGGGCAGCGATTCGGGCACCTCGTCCACGGATGACCTGACCAATGTCACCACGCCCACCGTCTCCGGCACGGCCGAGGCGGGCAGCACCGTCACGCTGTACGACACCGATGGCACGACGATTCTGGGCAGCATGGCTGCCGATGGCGCAGGCGCCTGGTCCATCACCACCAGCACGGCCCTGTCGGCGGGCGCGCACACCCTGACCGCCAAGGCCACGGATCTGGCGGGCAATGTGAGCGTGGCTTCGGCGGGGCTGAACCTCACCATCGATACCACGGCACCTGCATCCGCGTCGCCGCCCAACCTGGATGCGGCCAGCGATACCGGCGCCTCCAGCACCGACAACATCACGGCGGTCACCACGCCCACGTTCACGGGCACGGCGGGGCTGAACGCCAATGTCACGCTGTACGACACCGATGGCACCTCGGTGCTGGGCAGCACGGTTGCCGATGGCGCGGGCAACTGGTCCATCACCCCCGGTGCGGCCCTGGCCGCTGGCGCGCATACCCTGACCACCAAGGCCTCGGATGCGGCGGGCAATTTCAGCACGGCATCGTTCGGCCTGTCGGTCACCATCGATCCCACGGCCCCGGTGCTGGCCTCGGCCACCGTCAATGGCAGCACCCTGGTGCTGACCTATACCGAGTCCAGTACGCTCGATGCGGTCAATGCCGCTGCGCCCGGGGCCTTTACCGTGATGGTGGGGGTCACGCCCAATGTGGTCACGGCGGCAGTGGTGAATGCCGCAGCAAAGACCGTGACCCTGACCCTCACCACGGCCGTGACCAATGGCCAGGTGGTGACGGTGGCCTATGCCGACCCGACGGGGGGCGACGATGCCAACGCGGTCCAGGATGCGGCCGGCAACGATGCCGCCACGCTGGCCGCCACGGCGGTGACCAACAACACCGCCGCCCCTGATCCAGGCCCCGGGCCCACGCCTCCCATCACCCCCATCGATGGCGTTCCCGTCGTCACCGAGCCGGGCCCTGGTGGCTCGACCATCATCACCATCCCGGTGGTGGTGCCCACCCGGCCCGATACCCCTGGTACGCCCTCCCCACTGGCCGATATCCCCCTGGTCACTTCGCCCAGCGGTACGCCCATCGTCTCGGTGGGTGTGCCCACCGGCGTCGGGCTGCAGGCCGAGGGACTGACTACCACGACCACGGGCTCTGCCGCCCTGGCCGAGCTGGGCTTCCGCATCGAGCGCATTGCCGGCGACAGCCCTGAGCTGACCAATGCCGGCCAGGTGTTCTATGCCACCCTGGCGCCCAATGAGCCTTTGAGCGTGCAGATCCTGAAGCCCACCATCGGCGTGGGCTATGACGGCACCCAGCCCCTGGTGATCACCGGCAGCAACAACCCTGCCGATGGCAAGCAGGCGGTGATCGTGGATGCGCGCAGCCTGCCTTCGGGCACGGTCATCCAGGTGGATGATGTGGAGTTCCTGGCGGTCGTGGGGGCCGTGCGCATCATCGGCGGCGCGGGCCAGAATGCGGCCAGCGGTGACAGTGCGAACCAGTGGATCGTGCTGGGCCCGGACGATGACACCATCCACGGCGGTGGGGGGAACGACGTGGTCGGCAGTGAAGGGGGTGATGACCAGGTCTATGGCGATGCCGGGGACGACATCGTGTTTGGTGGGGCCGGCAATGACCTGCTCTCGGGCGGCACGGGCAGCGACAGGCTCAATGGCGGCACGGGATTTGACGTGGCGATCCAGGAAGGGCAGAAGACGGACTACACCGTGACCCTCGAAGGGGCCGGCATCAAGCTGACCCATACCGCCAGTGGCGTGTCGGACTGGCTGGTGGATGTGGAGCAGGTGCGGTTTGCGACCGGGCCGAGCCTGACGGTGGCGCACAGTGCGGCCGAAGAAGCCGGGGCCTATCTGTTCCAGAAGTGGATCGGGCGCGATCTGAACCAGGGCGAGGGGGCGATCATTCAGAGCCTGACGGGCAAGACGGCGCTGGAGGTGGCGACGCTGTTTGCGCAGTTCTTCCCCGAGCAGAGTGGGGGCAGGACGCCGGCGCAGTTGCTGGAAGGCATGGCGAGTGCAGGAGCGGTCCGCGTGGATGCCATTCGCGACGTCACTGTGACCGGCGATGCCGGCCACAACACCATCAACCCCACCTTGGGCCTGGCGCGGTATGTCGATGGCGGTGCGGGCACCGATACCGTGGTGATCCCCGCAACTCTGGGCCAGACCCATGTGCAGGCCAACGGCAATGGATCGTTCACCCTGCAGCGCCTGACCGATGGCGCGATGCTGGACACCACGCGGGTGGAGCGGGTCACCTTCAACGACACCAGGCTGGCGCTGGACCTCGATGGGAATGCCGGCCAGGCGGCCAAGCTGCTCGGTGCCCTGGGCGGGCCGGCCCTGCTGGGCAACAAGGGGGTGGTGGGCGAGGTGATTCGCCTGCTCGATGCCGGAGCCACGAGCCAGACCATCGCGGGGCTGGGGCTGCAGCTCTTGGGGGCGAACACGCCCACGCAGATCGCGCAGACGCTGTGGACCAATGTGGTGGGGCAGGCGGGCACAGAGGGCGAGCTCAAGCTGCTTACCGACCTGATGGCCGGCGGGGTCTCGGCCGGGGAGCTGGTGGTGATGGCCGCGAATCTGGATGCCAATGCCGTGCGTATCGACCTCGTAGGCCTCACGGCCAAGGGGATCGAGTTCGCCTGACGCCGAGGGCATCGAGTTCGCATGAAGGAGGGGATCGTGTCCGTGTGAGATAGTCCCTCCCAATCCAACCATCCCTTTGCCGCCGTGACAGCCCCCTCGCCCCGCTACCACTTCATCACCGGCCTGCCGCGCGCGGGCTCCACGCTGCTGTCGGCCCTGCTGCTGCAGAACCCGCGCTTTCACGCCGGCATGAGCAGCCCGGTGGGCGGCCTGTTTCGCGGCATGCTCAACCAGTTGGGCGCGGGCAGCGAGTTCGGCCCCGTGGTCACCCGCGCGCAGCGCCACCGCCTGGCGCGTGGCCTGTTCGACAGCTACTACGCGGACCAGGCGGCCGAGAAGCAAGTCATCTTCGACACCAACCGCATGTGGAGCGCGCAGATGCCCGCCCTCATGGAGATGTTCCCCGGCGCCAAGCTGATCGCCTGCGTGCGCAACGTGGCCTGGGTCATGGACAGCATCGAGCGGCGCTACCGTGCCAACCCCTTCGAGATCACCCGCCTGTTCAACGACGATACCGAGCGCAACACCGTCTACAGCCGCGTGGACACCCTGGCACAGCGCAACCGCATGGTGGGCTACCCGTGGACGGCGCTCAAGGAGGCCTTCTACGGCGAGCATGCCGCCTCGCTGCTGCTGGTCGACTACGACCTGCTGGCCCAGGCACCGCACAAGGTGCTGCCGCTGATCTACCGGTTTCTCGGTGAGCCGGCCTTCGAGCACGACTTTGGCAAGGTGCAGTACGACGCCCCCGACTTCGACGAGGCCCTGGGCCTGCACGGCCTGCACAAGGTGCGGCCCACCGTGGGCCTGGAGCGGCGCGAGACCATTCTGCCACCCGACCTCTTCGAGCAGTACGGCAAGCTGTCGTTCTGGCACGACCAGGCGGGTAGCCGCGCCAGCGTGATCACGGCCAAGGGCGTCCCGCCAGAGGCGCAGCAGCCGCTGCCCTGATGGGCTGCCACAAGGGCTGCAGCCCGGCCAGGTGACCCACCATGGCTCACTGTGGAAGACAAATCCGCATCATACGGATTTGCTTTCAATCGTATAACTAGGCGGGAAGCCGCAGACAGTGCTTTGGCACGGCAAGGCTGCCCAACGACGTTAGACGGTTGAAAGCAAATTCGTATCACACCGTACCGGCGGTGGTGAGCAATTGGCGCACCTGGCCCGGTTTCAGCGCGCATTCCCCCCGCCCGAACCAGGGGCCCCAGCCCTGCAGGATCTTGCGCGAGAACCAGCCCCCTTCGGTACTGTAGGCCTTGACCGATGCGGCCACGGCGCCGGTCTTGCGGTCCAGGTAGTCCGTCTGCTGCACGCCGATGGGGATCAGCCGGCCCGCCACCGTGCCGTTCCCTTTGTGGACCTGGCGCAGGTCGCGCAAGTGGCCCACCTTGAAGTGGACCTGGACGGCGTTCTCCGGCCGGCACAGCGCCTCGAACTGCCGCGCCCCGGCGATCTCGTCGGCCATGGGCGCCACGAAGAGCAGCGGCGCAACCACCAGCCCCAGCGCCACCCTGGCGGCCACGGCGATGGGAATCCGCCTGACCAGCTTGAACGCCAGTGCCGACGCAACCGCCGCCCAGAACAGGACGACCAGCAGGAACAGGATGGCGGACATGGGCGCTTGCGGCAAGGGAATGTGGGGCCAGACGAATCTACCACCCGCCCCCAGGGCCCCAGCGCCCTTCTGTCACCCCACCCGGCCCGGCCGGCGGCGCAGGCGTCAGATGTCCATCGCGGGCCGGTGCTCCTCTGGCGTCACAAACTTCCACTGCCCCACCAGCAGCGAGAACACGAAGGCACCCACCGCAAACAGCCCCAGCACGGCCAGCGCCATGCCCCACTCGCCGCCCAGGGCCCCGAAGGCGCTGGCGCGCACGGCCTTGATGGACCAGGTGAAGGGCAGCCAGGGGCTGATGTCGCGGTAGAAGGCACTGGTCAGCTCCACCGGCAGCACGCCGCCGGCAGACGACAGCTGCAGCACCATGAGGATCAGCGCAATGGCCTTGCCCACGTCGCCAAAGCCGCGCACCAGCGCCAGGATGACGAGCATGAAGGTCAGCGAGGTGAGCGCCATCGACAGCGCCAGGCCCGCCATGTTCACGGCCTGCAGGCCCAGCACCAGCCACACCATGAGCAGCACGCAGGCGGCCTGCAGCAGGTTCACGCTCCACAGCACAGCGAGCTTGCCCAGCAGCAGCGACACGCGCGAGTAGCCTGCGGCCTCGTCGGGCAGGCGGCGCAGGTGGAAGATGAAGGCCGTCATCACCGCGCCCAGCCACAGCGCGATGGGGATGAAGTTGGGCGCCAGGCCCATGCCGTTGTTCTTGACCGGCGCATCGATCTCGATCTGCGGCTGGACCGAGATCGCCAGGCCGCTGGCCGTGCCCTCCACCCCGGGGCCGCCGGAGGGCAGCGAGGCCTCCAGCGTCTCGAGCCCCAGCGCGAGCTGCGAGGCGCCGTCCTTCACCTTCAGCAGGCCCGTGCGCAGCTCGCTGGCGGCGCCTGCCAGGGCCTTGCTGCCGTCCACCAGCTGCTCCACCTTGGCATCGGCCGGCACCTTGGCGGCCAGGGTGGAAGCGCCGGCCGCATAGGCGGCAAAGCCGTCGGCCATCTGGGCCACGCCTTGCGACAGGGCCTGCGCGCCCTCGGCCAGTTGGGCCTCGCCCTGGCCGGCCTGCTGCAGGCCGCCGCGCAACTGGCTGGCGCCGTCGGCCAGTTGCCCGGCCGCGCCAGACACCTTGTCGCCGCCAAACAGCAGTGACTTGGACTCGTCGCGCAACTGCCCTGCTCCATCGGCCAGGCGCTGCGCACCGTCTTCCAGTTGCGGCAGGGCCTGCTTGAGCTCGCCATGCCCGGTGGCCAGTTGCGCGGCGCCGGTTTTGAGGGCCTGCAGGTCGGCTGCCTCGGGCTTTTTCGCATCGAGCGTGCGCGCGCCCGCGCCCAGTTGCTTCATGCCGTCGCCCAGCTGCGCCACGCCGGTGGACAGCTCGGCAGCCCCCTTGGCCAGTTGCAGCGATCCCCCCTCGGCCTTGCCCATGCCGCCGTGCAGCGCCGCCGCCCCTTCGCGCAGCCGGGCCACGCCCTCGTGCAGGCGCTGCAGGCTGTCGGCCGCCGAAGAGCTGGCGCCCAGCACCACCTCCCAGCGCTTTTCGTTGAGCGATTCGTTGACCTGGTGGCCCAGCTCTTCGGCAAAACGCTTGGCGAAGCCCGCGCCCGCGTAGTTGTTGCCCTCCGAGGCAAACACCACCAGCTTGCCCGCCCCCGGCGAGCCCGCCGCCATGGCCCCGGCGCTGAAGTCGGCCGGTATGACCAGCGCAAACAGGCTCTTGCCCTGGCGCACGGCGCGCCGCGCCGCATCGGGGTCGCCCTCTTCGTAGAAGCCGAACTGCTGCTTGTCCTTGAGCGTCTGCGCCAGCTCCAGCCCCAGGTTCACCGCCTGGCCGTTGGCCAGGGTACCGCGGTCGAGGTTGACGATGGCGGCCGGCAGGTTGCCGGTGTGGCTGACAGGGTCCCACACCGATTCGAGGTAGATGAAGGCATAGAACGCCGGTATCACCACCACCCCCAGCAGCGACCAGCGCAGCTTTGGAAAGCTGCGCAGCAGCCGCGCCTCGAGCATCGAGACGCGCAATGCGTTGCTGAACAGGCGCATGAGCAGCGGGTCGGGTTCTGTGGTGTTGTGTTTGGCAAGGCAAGGTGAAGCCGGCCCTTGCGGCGCGGCGCCGCAAGCCTGGTGGCACCTTGCCTTTTCAGAGCGGATAACAAAACTCAGCGAAGCGGTTCTGGCTAGGCGCTGCGTCGCAGGCAGTACGAGTAGTACGACAAGACGCTGCAACCACGCCAGAAGAGTTTTGTTAGCCGCTCTGATGACCCGCAGTGTGCCTTGAACCGTGCGGGTTCGCAGGTACTGCGCGCCCGGCGGCAGCGCGTGAATGTGTAAAGATTTATGTAGCCAGCGGCCCTGCGGCCAGGCGCGCCTGGGCGGCGCAGCAGCGCCGGTGGCAGATCGACATGCCCGTCATCCCCTTGATGGGCAAGCAGCCGCTTCACGCCTGCCGCTGCGGGCCCCGTGCACTCATCACTTGCCTGTGGATGGGGCGTTCGCGCCGCCGGGAGCGCGGATTTTTTCCAGCTGCCTGCCAAACCACTGGGCGCTGGGCTGCACGGTGCCGTTGCACCGGACCTGGTAGGCCCGGCCCGAGGCGCTGCTCGACGAGGCGGCCAGCTCGATGAACTTTTCTGCGCTGGGCAGCGTGCTTCGCTTTTCGATGTATTCCAGCTTGCGCAGCAGGTGGGTCTTGGCCTCCGCAGCGCCGTGCCAGGAGCCATTGCGCTGGAACTCGCAATTGGAGGACTGCAGCGCGGCCAGCAGGGCGTCGATCTCGCCGCGCACCGGTGCGGCTGCGGGCGCTGCAAGCGAGATGTTTGCGAGAAGGCAGAACCAGAGAACGATCAGAGTGCGCAGCATCGGCATCGCGATTTTTTGAGGAAATGCGGCCCCGGCTCGATCAATGGCTCGCTCCAGGAATTCGCGCGGCACGCCCGGCCGCGCCTGCGTTTTCAGCCCGGCTCGCCGGGTGGAGGCAGGCGGGCGCGGGGGCCATCCATGGGTTCAGATCGGCTGCGCGATCAAATCGTGCCCGCGCACGCCCACGATGCGGGCGCGCGTGAACTCGCCCACCTTCATGGTCTTGCTGATCTTCTCGGGCGGCAGCAGTTGCACCGTGCCGTCGATCTCGGGCGCATCGGCATAGGTGCGGCCCACGCCGCCCTTGCGGCCCAGGCCGGGGGCGGAGTCGACCAGCACCTGCATGGTGGCGCCCACGCGGCGCTGCAGGCGGGCGATGGAGACCTCTTCGGCCACGGCCATGAAGCGGGCGCGGCGCTCTTCGCGCACTTCCATGGGCAGCATGCCGGGCAGCTCGTTGGCGGCAGCGCCGTTCACGTCGCTGTAGGCAAAGCAGCCGGCACGGTCGATCTGCGCCTCGCGCACAAAGTCCAGCAGGTGGGCAAATTCTTCTTCGGTCTCGCCCGGGAAGCCGGCGATGAAGGTGCTGCGGATGACCAGCTCGGGGCAGACCTCGCGCCAGCGCTGGATGCGCTCCAGGTTGCGCTCGCCGCTGGCCGGGCGCTTCATGCGCTTGAGCACATCGGGGTGGCTGTGCTGCAGAGGTACATCCAGGTAGGGCAGCACGCGGCCGGTGGCCATCAGCGGCAGCACGTCGTCCACGCTCGGGTAGGGGTACACGTAGTGCAGGCGCACCCAGGCGCCGTAGGGCTCGGCGATCTCGCCCAGAGTCTGCACCAGTTCGAGCATGCGCGTCTTCACGGGCTTGCCGTCCCAGAAACCGGTGCGGTACTTCACGTCCACGCCGTAGGCAGAGGTGTCCTGGCTGATCACCAGCAGCTCCTTCACGCCGCCTTCGAACAAGGCCTTGGCCTCGCTCAGCACGTCGCCGATGGGGCGCGACACCAGGTCGCCGCGCATCGAGGGGATGATGCAGAAGGTGCAGCGGTGGTTGCAGCCCTCGCTGATCTTGAGGTAGGCGTAGTGCTTGGGCGTGAGCTTGATGCCGGCAATGCCGAAGTTGCCCGGCACTAGGTCAATGAACGGGTCGTGCGGCTTGGGCAGGTTCAGGTGGACCGCGTCCATCACCTCCTGCGTGGCATGCGGGCCCGTCACGGCCAGCACGCTGGGGTGCATCTGGCGCACCATGTTGCCGCCGTCCGCACCTTCGCGCGCACCCAGGCAGCCGGTCACGATGACCCGGCCGTTCTCGGCCAGCGCCTCGCCGATCGTGTCCAGGCTTTCCTTGACGGCATCGTCGATGAAGCCGCAGGTGTTGACGATGACGAGGTCGGCCCCGTGGAAGGTCTTGGAGGTCTCGTAACCCTCGGCGCTCAACTGCGTCAGGATCAGTTCGGAATCCGTGAGGGCCTTGGGGCAGCCAAGGCTCACAAAGCCGACTTTGGGTGTTTTCGTGGGGGACAGTGCTTCGCTCATATCCCCGTATTGTCCCAGTTCCGGGGACAAAGGGGTATGGAGGGGGCTCTCCAGGCGTTGCACGCAGGCCCGAGGCGCCACGATGCCCGGGTTTTGTTCGCCCAAGTACTGGGCTGCCACTTTCAACCTGAACCCCATTTTCAGCATCTGCTGAAAATCACCTTGCAAGTGAAAATGGGCACTGCAGCTTGACCCAAAGGCCACCACCGCTACCCACTCATCTCCACCCGCACGACATGCCCCCGCTCGATGTAGCAGGTGAAATGGCGCCGCGCCGCCACACCCTGCAGGCACTCGAACGACAGGTCCCAGGGCTTCAGTTCATCGCCATCGGCCGGAATCGACAGGGCCACCCAGGCAAACGCCTCCCGCCAGTCGGCCGGAAACGGCTTGCGCAGCCACTGTTCGTACTCGCCGATCAGCAGGTCCTCCCCTTTGTGGAAGGCCAGGTCGGGGTCTTGCGTGTAGCGCTCGAAAAACGCCACCTGCCCCGGCACGGGCTCGGCCTCGCCCGGGGCCTCGATCGCCAGGGTGAGGGGGCGGCCTGCAAGCTGGGTCTCGCCTTCCCAGTAGGCGCCGTGTTTGGCGCGGATGAGCAGCAGGCCGCCGAAGACGGGGTGTTCGAGCTTGCGGCCCCCTCCCCCCAAAAGGCGTTGCAGAAAGCCCATGGCAACCTCCGCTCCGTTCGGTTCAGCGCTTGAGGCCGAAGGCCCCCAGCATCTGCTCCGTCTGCTTTTGCATCTGCTCCTGCATCTGCGTGAGCATGGACTGGGACTGCTCGACGTAGTTGCCCATCATGCCCTTGAGCATGGGCGATTGCAGGTTCATGAACTGCGCCCACATCTCGGGCGTGACGCTTTGCGACTGCTCGGCCAGCTTGGCCTGCACGTCGGTGAAGGCCTGCACGTTCTTCTCCAGGTAGGCACCCATGAAGCCCTGCATGGCATGGCCGTAGAAGCGGATGATGTTGGCCAGCACGGCCTCGGTGAACATGGGGGCGCCGCCGGCCTCTTCTTCCAGGATGATCTGCAGCAGGATGCTGCGTGTGAGGTCTTCACCCGTCTTGGCATCGCGCACCACCACGGTGTGGTGGGCCATCACCAGCTCGCGCACTTCGGACAGCGTGATGTAGGTGGAGGTGTCGGTGTCGTACAGGCGGCGATTGGGGTACTTCTTGATCACGCGCTGTGCAGACTTGCCGGGGGCAGATGCGGATGCGGTGGCTCCAGCGGGGGCGCTGCTCTTCTTGTCGGGCACTACGGACTCCTCGGGCGCACGGGCCCATCATGTGTGGTATCTGTCAATCTATTGCAGTGCAACAGATTCTAGGCAGTGCCGGCCCCTGCACCGGCAAAGGAATACCCTGATTCTCGAGAGTCGCGCAGTTGACAGCACGGTCCCGTCAAAAACGGCGCCCAACGCCTCCACAATGAAAAAGGGGCGCGCACTGTGTGCCGCCCCTGGATGCCGCCCTGCGTGGCGCGGCTTCTGCGAATATCTGCATTCAGCCGGATAACCAGGCGGGGAGCCGCATACAGTGCTGTAGCACGGCAAGGCTCCCCAACGACGTTAGCTGGTTGAAGGCAAATTCGCCGGTATCAGTGATAGACGTAGGTGGCGCTGTAGGGCACGGCCAGGCCCGACACACTCAGCGTCATCTTGATGGAGCCCGTGCCCGAGATGACATCGAAGGTGCAGACATTGAGCGTCCAGTTGTTGGCCAGCGCGTTTTGCTGGCTCTGTGTGATGGGCAGGCGCAGCGACGCATCGCCGCAGAACTCCTGCTGGCTCAGCGGCCGGGCCACATTGACCAGGGTGACCGGGTTCTGCGCCGTGCTCAAGGCCGTCACCCGCACGTCCAGCAGGTGGCCGGCGGAGCCGGTACCGTTGAAGGGCGGCTTCGTCACCACGCCGTCATAGCTCACCAAGGTGAAGACAGGATTGCCCAGGCTGACCTGGGTGAAGATGTCCTGGCCAAGGGCCAGCTTGGGCAGGTGCAGCAGATTGCCGGTGTTGATGAACTGGTTGTCCTCACCAACCACGGCCGGGTCGCCGGCCTTGATCAGGCCGGTATCCAGCAGCTTGATCACCACATTGAAGTAGTTCGCGTTGTCGATCTGCAGCATGGGCATGCGCAGCGTGCCGGTGGCGCCGTCGAACACCGCCGGATCGGCTGCCTGGGCCCCTGCCATGGCGCTCACGAGAAACGCCGCAACCGCGAGGTTTTTGGGGTTCGGTTTCACGTCTGATCTCTCCTGGAAGGCCCTTGCCGGACCTGTAACCGTTAACGTACATCGTAACCAACCGGGTCGGCCAACTATCTGTTGGTGCCTGGCTGGGGGCGTAGCGCATGCACCACACCGTAATGGGTGTATTGTCCGCCACCGTGTCTCTGACTGCTGGTGACCAAGGACACATCCGCATGCAGAACGCGCCTCATTTTTCAGCACCAAAGGCCACCATTCGCATCACTCAATACAACAATGAGTGCCAGAAAGACACATAAGGCACTGGACCATTGCCAATAACGCGCCGACGGGTGACCCAACCCGCCCCAGGTATAGGCATTGGCTGGCATACGTGGCCCTGCGATGGAGGTACGGTGGTTTCCAGACCACCAACCCGCCAAAGGAGCTCTCCATGCCCGCACCCGCACCCCAACCCCTGCCGCCCATCGACACCCCGCCGCTCGAACAGCCGCCCCAGCCGGCCTGGGCACCCGAGCCGCCCCAGGGCGACCCGCCTCCCGGCCCGGCCGAGTCGCCGGTGCAGGACCCGCCGCCCCATTTTTGAGCCAATGCAGGAGGGCGCAGCTCCCCTGCGCCGCATGCACCCAGGCGCACCTGTGCCTGCCCGGCCGCAGGGCCTGTGCAGACCCTGGGGTCGGGAGCGGGTCGTGTTGCGGCCGCTTACCGGTTGGGCTGCGGCACGGCTGCGTAGTTGGAAGCGATGGCCTGTAGCACGGCACCGATCAGCGCGGCATCCCCCGCATGGGTGGGAAGCACGTCCTTGACAATCTGCACAGCGTATTGAAGCTGCTCCTTGGCCAGCGCCGCAGACATGGCGTTGCCGCGCTTTTCATTGGGGGCAGCATCGCGGATGGTGAAGGACATGGAGCGCTTTCGCAGAGGGAAAGCGCTGAGTATGGACCTCCCCCCAATAGCCCTATCGGTCGTATATTGCGCAGGTGATGCATCCCCCGTGAACTCGCGCCACCCCCTGCTGCCCAGACAGCCAGCGCGCGGGCCCCTTTTCAACAGGGATGGATGAAAGGCAAGGCCCCGCAGGTGTTTTCCCCGCGAACCGACTCCCCCGGGTCTGCCCGGGCCCGCTCCGCGCTGCGGCTCGAACCGTGGCGGGTGTTCTTGTTCGTGTTCGCCCTGGCCGGGGTGGCCATCGCCTTGCAGCTGTTCACGGTGCGCCATGCCATCCGCGAGGTCGAGGTGGCCCGCCTGCAGGATGTGAGCCACTACGTCTCGGAAAACCTCACGCGCCAGCTCAAGGGCCTGAACGAAGCGCTCACACGCATCAGCCGGGACTACCGCGCCTCGGCGCTCGCGGCGTCCAGCGCCGACTCCTCGCGGCAACTGCACCTGCTCACCGATGTGCTACAGGCCGTGCGCGGCCTGGCGGTGTTCGACGCCAACGGCACGGCCGTGGCTTCGGACCGGGCCATCGACGTGGGCAGCGATTTCTTTGCCAAGGAGTTCTTTCGCACCGTGCAGGGCCGGCCCGACCCGCATGTTCTCTATCTCTCGCGCCCCTCGGCCTCGGACGACGAGGGCGTGGCACTGCACCTGTCGCGCGCCGTGTTCGACGCCGCGGGGCAGTTCACGGGCGTGGTCACCGCCACGCTGGACGACGAGTTCTTTGCCTTCACCCTGCGCGCGGCGCTGTTCGCGCCCGACATGCGGGCCACCATGGCGCATGCCGACGGCGAGGTTTTCGTGTCCGTGCCCAGCACAGGCGCCGAGCGCATGGCCAACCTCTCCAGACCGGGCTCCGCGTTCGAGGCCCATGTCAAGAGCCAGCGGCAGAGCACGGTGTTCGAGGGCATGGTGCCGGCCACCGACCGCCAGCGGCTGGTGGTGCTGGCCAGCGTCAAGCCGCAGGGCCTGGGGCTGGACAACACCGTGGTGCTGGCCGTGAGCCGCGAGCGCTCGGAGGTCTACGCGCCCTGGTACGCCCAGGTGCACCTGTATGCCATGCTGTATGCCACCGTGCTGGTGCTGGCCACGGGCCTGCGCCTGTTCGAGCGCCGGCGCCTGCGCCGGCTCATGGTGCAGGAGGAGGCCTCGCAGGCCGCGCTGCAGCTGACGGCGACCCGCCTGGAGCGCGCCCTCGACGGCGCGCAACTGGGCCTGTGGGAGCTGCAGGTGGATGCGCGCCAGTTGCGCATCGACGCCCGGGGCGCGCGCATGCTGGGCTACGGTGATGCCGAGGTGGTGCGCTCGGTCGAAGAATGGACCGCCACGCTGCACCCCGCCGACCGGGCCGGCAACACCGCCGCCTTCGCCAGCCACCTGCGCGGGGCGAGCCCCGCCTACGAAAGCGAATTCCGCGTAGGCGTGGGCGACGGGGGGCAGTTCGTGTGGCTGTTCAGCCGCGGCAAGGTGACCGAGCGTGCCGAGGACGGCGCCCCCCTGCGCATGATCGGCACCTTCATGGACATCACCGCGCGCAAGGCCAATGAGGCGGCCCTGGCGGATGCCGTGCTGCTGCAGAAGAAGTCCGGCGAGATCGCCCGGATCGGCGGCTGGACGCGGGACCTGACCACCGGCCAGTCGCAATGGACCGACGAGGTTTGGCGCATCCACGACCTCGCGCCCGGCGCTGCGCCCGACCAGCGGCATGCGCTGGACTTCTACACCCCGACCTCGCGGCCCCTGATCGAGGCCGCGGTGGCCCAATGCATCCAGGACGGCACGCCCTGGGACCTGGAACTGCAGATCGTCTCTGCCAAGGGGCGCCTGCTGTGGGTGCGAACGCAGGGCGAGGCCATCCGCCGCGACGGGGCCATCGTGCGCCTGGCAGGGGCTTTCCAGGACATCACGGCGCGCAAGCAGGCCGCGCTGGAGCTCGAGCGCCTGAACGCCACCCTGTCCGAGCTGTCCTACCAGGACGCACTCACCGGCCTGGGCAACCGCCGCCTGTTCGACGACACGCTGCAGGCCGAGTGGGCGCGCAACGCGCGCCAGGGCTCGGCGCTGTCGCTGCTGATGATCGACATCGACTATTTCAAGCGCTTCAACGACCGGCACGGCCACCAGGCTGGCGACGAGTGCCTCAAGCGCGTGGCCGGTGTGCTGCGCGAGGCAATGTGGCGCTCGCACGAGCGCGCCATGCGCTACGGTGGCGAGGAGTTCGCCATCCTGCTGCCCGAGACCACGATGGAGGGCGCGCGCCTGGTGGCGCAGCGGCTGCTGGACGCGATGGCCGCTGCCCGCATCGCGCACGGGGCCTCGCCCCTGGGGCCCTGGGTCACGCTGAGCATTGGCGTGGCCTGTGTAGCGCCATCGGCAGACGGCAGGCCCGCCACCCTCACACGGCGTGCGGACATGGCCCTCTACCAGGCCAAGGGCCAGGGCCGCGCGGGCTTTGCCGTCGACGAGACGCCAGCCAGCGCGTGAGGTCCGGGCCTACCGGCTGGCGCCACCATCGAGCAGCGCGCGCACGCGGCGGGCCATGTCGTCCACCGCGAAGGGCTTGGTCAGGATCTCCATGCCGGGCGAGACAAAGGGCTGCGAGGCCGAGACCTTCTCGGCGTAGCCCGTCATGAACAGGATCTTGAGGTCCGGCCGTTCGGCGCTGGCCGCCTCGGCCACCTGCCGGCCGTTGAGCCCCGGCAGGCCGACGTCGGTGATGAGCAGGTCGATGCGCCGCTCTCGCACCCGCAATTGGTCCAGCCCCGAGAGGCCGTCATGCGCCTCCAGCACCTGGTAGCCCAGGTCGCGCAGGACCTCGGCCACCATCTCGCGCACCAGCGCCTCGTCCTCCACCACCAAAATCACCTCGCCCCGGGCCGCTGGCGAGGCCATGGGTGCGGGCAGCAGCTGCGCCGGCCCGTCCTCGGCGCTGAAATGGGCCGGCAGGTAGATGCGCACCGTGGTGCCCTGCCCGTACTCGCTGAAGATGCGCGCATGGCCTTCGGACTGGCGGGTGAAGCCGTAGATCATGGACAGCCCCAGGCCCGAGCCCTCGCCCACCGCCTTGGTGGTGAAGAAGGGCTCGAAGGCGTGGGCCAGGGTCTCGGCCGTCATGCCCGTGCCGGTGTCGGTCACGCTGATGCACACGTACGGGCCCGGCTGCACGCCGTGCAGGGCGGCGGCATAGGTCGCGTCGAGCTCGGCGTTCTGGGTGTCGATGACGAGCCTGCCGCCGCCCGGCATGGCGTCGCGGGCGTTGATGGCCAGGTTGAGGATGGCGCTCTCGAGCTGGTTCTCGTCGCACAGCGTGGTCCACAGGTCGGGCGCGAGCTGCAGCGACAGCTCCACCTTCTCGCCGATGGTCTGGCGCAGCAGGTCCTGCATGGACAGCACCAGCGGATTGGCCCGCACGGCCTTGGGGCTGAGCGGCTGGCGCCGCGAGAAGGCCAGCAGCCGGTGGGTGAGCCCGGCCGCGCGCGAGGTGGAGGCCAGCGCCCGCGTGACGTAGGTGTCCAGGTCGGCTGGCGTGCCCTGCACACCCTGCCCGATGCGCTTGCGCAGCAGTTGCAGGTTGCCCATGATGCCCTGCAGCAGGTTGTTGAAGTCGTGCGCGATGCCGCCGGTGAGCTGGCCCACCGCCTCCATCTTCTGCGCCTGGCGCAGCGCTTCCTCGTGCAGGCGCAACTGCTCGGTGCGCTCGGCCACCTGCGACTCCAGCGTGGCATTGAGCGTCTGCAGCGCGGCCTCGGCCTTGCGGCGCTCTTCGATCTCGCGCTGGGCGGCCTCGAACAGGCGCGCATTGTCGATGGCGATCGCCGCCTCGGCCGCCAGCAGGGCCACCGAGCGCTCCGAGCGTTCGGTGAAGACCCCTGCTTTCGCGTGGCCGAAGAACAGGCCGCCGATCACATGGCGGGCCCGGTCGACCACCGGCACCGCCAGGTAGCTGGTCACGGCCAGGTGGCCCTGGGGCATGCCGTGGTACGGGGCGCTCTGGCCGTAGCGCGGGTCCTGGGTGATGTCGTCCGAGCGCACGATGCCCTCACCCGCAAACGTGGGGCCGAAGAGGGCCGTGTTGCGCGGCATGGGAAAGCCCTCGAACGCCGCGCGCGGCGCGCCGGACAGGGTGTACAGCGTGTAGCTCTCGCCGGCCTCGTTCACCAGGTTGTAGAAGAAGGCACCGAACTGCGCGCCGGTGACTTCCACGCCCGCATCGGTCACCGCCTGCACCACGTGGGCCAGGTCGTTCTCGCGCGCCAGCGTGGCGCCCACGCGGTTGAGGATTTCGAGCGTGCGCTTTTCTTCCAGCAGCGCATCCTCTGACACCTTCCACTGCGTGCGGTCGCGCAGCACCTTGACGAAGGCCACGGGCGCGGCGGCGGGGTCCGTCACGGGCGTGAGCTCGCCCACGGCCCAAAAGCGCGAGCCATCGGCGCGCATGCGCCAGCCCTCGTGGCCGCCGCGGCCCTTGGCCAGGGCATCGGCCATTTCCTCGGTCACGCGCGCCTGGGGGTTGGTTTCTTCAGGAAAGATGCGCAGCAGGGTCTGGCCCAGCATCTCTTGCTCGCGCCAGCCCAGCAGCCGCACGGCACCGGGGTTCCAGCTGAGCACGGCGCCATGGCTGTCCAGCGCGATGATGGCCGTGTCGGTGGCGCTGTTGATGACGGTGGATAACGCGGCTGCGCTCAGTTGCATGGGCTGTGGCTTGTTGGACACGTTCTGGTGGGCAGATGGCTCCCCGCTCGGGAATGGCCCACTGTACCTTCTCAAGCCCGTTTGAACCACCAGGTGTTTCAGGCAGTGGGCAGCCCCTGGAACCTCAACCGGGTTCCGGATCGGGCAGCCCCATGCAGTGCTCGAAAAAGACATCGAGCTCGGTGGACTTGTCGAACACGCCATCGGCGCCCAGTGCCAGGCAGCGGCGGCGCATGTCGGGGGTGGCATAGTTGGAGAGCACAAAGACATGCTGGCCCGTGCTGCGCTCGCGCACGGCCTGCAGCACTTCCAGGCCGGAGCCTGCGGCCAGGAACAGGTCCACCACCATCAATTGCCATTGGCCGCGCCAAAGCTCCATCGCCTGCCTGGCGCCGGTGGCAGTGGCGACGGTGGCAACAACGCGCGCATTGGCCAACTCCTCCAATGCCGGGACCAGGGTCTCACTGATCATTTTGTTGTCTTCGACAAGGATGGTGATGAAAGGCATCGTGGACCGTGCCGGTTACACCGGTTATTGGGAAGCTGCCTACAATCTAAGCGCACAGCCGAACCCTGCGTGTAGGCAATTGCCCCGGTTGCAGGGACTGCTACACGAATGTGTGATTTTTTTCCACCACAGAGCCTGAAATATGTCCCGCGACACGAAAACGCCCCAGGCAGCTGAAATCGCCGATGTGCTGAACCAGAATGTCGAGGCCGCCGAGCAGATCAAGGCCACGGCCAGCGAGCTGAACGTGGTGCACGCCGTGCTGTCCACGCAAATCCCGTCCGAGGCGCTCGAGGGCGACCTGCAGGCCGCCGTGGAACGCACGGACGAGCTGGAGCAACAGCTCAGCGAGACCGCCGAAGCGCTCGAAAAATCCAACGACCTGCTGCGCGAGATCGATGCCCAGCAAACCGCTGCCGCCGCTGCAGCAGCCGCCGCAAAAAAATAGCCGGCGTGCCGCCACCCCGTGCGACGCCCGCCGGGACGGCGGCATCGTCCTACAGCCGTGCCGCCACCCGGTGCGCACACTGGGGTTTTTGCAGCGGAGGCCCCATGGCCACACCACCCCCATCACCCGACGGCAAGCCCCGCAAGGACCCCGACCGCCCCACCCCGGCCTTCACGGAAACCGACGCCTCTGTCGGTCAACGCAAGCCTGCGGACTCGGCGCCCGAACGCGGGGACACCACGCCCACCGCCCCTGCACCCCACCCACCCGAGTCGGACGTGGACCCGGAGACCCCGGCGAGCATCAATTCCCCCTGACGGGGCGCGACGCCCCGGCCGATGGCATGGCGCGCCGGCGCGGGCGTCTTACAGCGGCGTCAGCGCCTCGGGCAGGCACGACTCCTCATGCCCTACGAGGCGGATCCACATGCCGGTCTTGCGGATGATGATGTAGTCGACGGTGACGACGCGGCCTTTGTAAAGAAATCGGGAACCGGGCTTGTACAGAACCATGGGGGTGGGAAGAAGCAAAGGGCATTGCAGGACACCCTTGTGCCTGCAGACAACAGGGCTCCATCGTGCCCGCGCATCTGCTACCGCGCTGTGACGGGCGGCAAAGACCTGTCGCCCTGGTCTGCCTCTTGGCGGCGTCCGAAGGCGCTCCGAGCCAGCCTTGAAAGACTCTCAGTGCTCGCCCACCACGGCGCGCGGGGCGGAGGCATCCACGCTGGGCGCGGACTGCGAAGAGACCAGCTGCGTGGCGGCCGGCAACTGGCTGGCGAGGGCGGCCTTGATCTCTGGCGCGGCCATCTTGAAGGCCACCACGCAAGACACCACCAGCACCGCAATGACCGCGGAGATGCCAAACACCCGCGAGTCACCCGCGCTGTCGGCACCCTGCAGCATGCCGTAATTGCCCGATGTGTTGCTCAAGGTTTTCATGTGGTTGCTCCTGGCTGTGTGTTGCAGTGAAGGTAACGGCCGGCGCTCGCCCGGGCTGTCGGACAAATGCCATTCCTGGCTGTCGAAAACCCGCATCCGCCGCCCAGCCCCGCGAGCCCCTCGCGCCATGAAAAAAGCCGCCTGGAAAGGCGGCTTCGGGGGGCGCAAATGCAGGGCCAGTTCACATCCGGTTCCACGGCCACTCACCGCACTTGGCCTGCGACACCGTCACATTCGCCAGGCGGCGCATGGCGGTGTCGTCGTAGATGTAGCTCAGGCGCACACCGGCCTGCAGGTCGGGTGCCACATGCGGGTCGCGGCACAGCGTGCCCAGCAGCTCGCGCTCCACCACGGCCTCGAAATCCGGCCGCACACCGGCGGGGCTGACCAGGAACTTCACCGTCACATGCCGGCCCGCATGCGTGGCCGAGGTGGTCAATATGCGCTCGTCGCGCCGCTCGCGCGCGTCCGCGTTGTACTCCTCGGCCAGGCGCTTGGCCAGCGCCTCGGCGGAAAGGCGTGCGCCCTTCTCCGACGGCGCCTTGCCCATGAGGAAGTTTTCATCGCACACGCGCAGCGCGATGTGGATGCCCGTGGGCGTGGGTTTTTCGGTGGCCTTCTCGACGCAGCGGTCGTACTGCGCCCGCGCCCTGGGGCCCAGGTCCTCGCGCGAGCGCTGGGGATAGTCCTGCGCCATGGCGGCAGATGCAAACAGCAGCGCGGCGCCAAGCGCAGCACCGCGTGCCAGTGGTGGCATGGTCTTCATGGTCGATTTCCCCCGGGGGTCTTGTTGGTGTTGGTCCATGCAGGGGTGCGGTCCCTGCAGCGAGCCTGCAGTGTGCTCGCCGGCCGCACCTGCGGCAAGCTGCGTTGCGCACGGTAACCCGTGCTGCGCGGGGGCACCGTCAGCCAGCGGCAAACGCCACCACCGCCACCAACAGCAGCACTGCGGCAGCCGCCAGCCACATCACGCGGGGGCTGTACTGGCCAAACTCCAGTTCACCGCCATCCGCCAGGCCGGCATCGGCAAAGGACATCTGGTGCTGGAATGGTTTGCTGGTGTTCATGGTGCTCTCCCGGTATCAATGTATGCAAAGGTAGCTGGCTGGCCCAGCCGTCCGTGTCAGACAAGTTCCCATCCTCGCAGCAGACGGGGCCGGTGGCGTTTTTGAAATGGGTGCGGATGTGACATACCGCACGAAGAGCGCACGAAAAGGAGAAGGGCCCGGGCGGCAACCCGCGGCGCGCGCTCGCGCACCCTACCCCGCGGGCCTGGGGCGCAGACCCATGGGGCGATGCCCTACCGGCTATTCGAACACCTTGCCGCTGTGCTCGCACACCCAGCTTCGGGCGTGGGCCAGGGCCTCGTCCTCGGTATCGAACCGGTCCTCGGGAGCCACGTGGAGCACCTCGCCCCCCGTCAGCTCCACCGACACGACCGACCACTTCTGTCCACGCACCAGGGTCACCCAGCAGCTGTCCGAATCACTGCACCGCAAACGGTGCTCCGTTGTCACCATGGCCATCGGCACATCCTTTGTCCACGCTGGAAGCCACATAGGAGGCTGTCGGACTTGGAAATCGTCGGCTGCAAATCGGCCGCAGCGGTCCATTTTTCACCGTCTTCTTGCCCCATAGCCCGGCTATGGGGCTGCAAATCCGGCAAAAACTGTCCTCGCTGGGGCCGATTTTCGCTTTCGACGTTCCAAGTCCGACAGCCTCCTAGGCGCCAGCACATCGATGGACCACTGTACGGCGGGTGCGCCGCCGCCCACGTCAGCCAACGCCTACAAAACCACCGCGCGCGGCTCTTTGCGCCGGCGCAGCCAGACCTGCCACGCGTGGAGCCCGGGCAGGACCAGGGCCGCCTGGATGCTACGGACGCACCCGCTTCCACTCGCGGTGCATTTCCTGCAGCAGCAGACGCTCCAGAAAGTCAGGCCCCGGGCGCACCGGGGCGCACCAGCGGCTACGCCGATTGGGTGACCGCGTGGCTGCGAATGATGTCCGACACCTTCATGAATTCGTCCAGGGCGCGCGGAACGAAATCGATCACGGGGTTGCTCGCGTTCCAGGCAATCCGGTTGAAGGTCTGCGCGGTCTTGCTGGCAATGCGCTCGGCGGCCTCGGCGGCCTCTTCGCGGATCTCCACCGCCAGCGCGCGCACCTGCGCCGTGGCCAGCAGGCGCTGTTCAAAATCATTCATGTCGGTTCACTTTCGCAGGGAAACAAAGGCCAGCCCCGCGGCAATCGCACAGGTGCAGGCCATTGTGCGCCACAAGCCCCGGGCACCGGGGCACGGGCTGCCCTTTCGGCGTGGCGGGTCTTGGCGCCCGGCGTTCGCGCGGCCCTCTTGTGAAAGACGCGTTTTTAACGCCGCACCTTGCACAGCGCTTCCCACAGCGCGGTAGCCGCAGTCGGCTGCGCACCGCATTCGAATGCCAGTTTCAGGAATTCCTCGGCAGACAGCGCGATTTCCTGCGGCAGCGCCCTCACCACCTGCATGGCGCCGGGCTTGAGCCGCTCGATCTCCCAGCTGGAGAGCCGACCATCCGAGAGCGCGGCCTGCCGGAACGCAGCGACGATATCGGCCGGCAGGTTGGGCCCATGCAGGTAGTACTCCAGCCGGGGCAGAAAGCTGGCTTCAAGATGCGCCCCGCCGACCGGGCTGCCATTGGCCTCGAACCACGCCTCGCGCGAGCGCCCCTGCCCCCCAGGGTAGCGGTCCGGCAGCGTGTAGTAGCGCAGGCGCTCCACAGGAATGCCGCCGCGCGCCACCAGCGACTGGTACAGCGCTGCCATGGGCTCCAGCGAACGCACCGTGGCGTCGTCGTGCCTGCGGCTGAAGTCGATCTGGCCCAGCCATGCTTGTTCCTGATCGGTAAGGTCAATGTCCGGGGTGCGTGTCATGTACCCCATTCTGCCCGCAGGCACGACCCAGGCGCCAAGATAAAAGTTTGGCTTGTCGGAATCCCGATACTCGAAAACCATGGCAAACCTGCTACACCCTGCCGGGGCTGGGGGCGCCGCGTTCAGTGAAAGTCCACCAGGCAATTTTCCGTTGGAGGCGCACACGCATCAGGGCCCACAATGCGACGCCAGTTCATTCCCCTTCCCAAGTGCCCAACTTCCACGTTCTCTTTGGCGTCATCGCAGTGGCCGCCGCGATCATCTGGGCCTCTCGCCAAGGCAACAAGACCGCCTCATCCCCAGATGGGCCCAGGCACCCACCTGCCGATGGCAAGCCGCCGCACCCGATGGCCTGGATCGCCTGCTCGCTGTTCGGCATCGTGTTTCTTGCGGCGGGCGTGGCGATGTGCTTCTCACCCGGGGAGCCTGCCGCTGGCGGGGGCAAGGGCGGTGCCATCCTTATCTATCTGGCCTATTGGCTCCTGGGTGACTACGGCCCGGCCATCGCCTTCATGGGCCTCGGGGTGGTGTGCCTGTACAAGTCCTATGCCCTGCTGCGCAATGCCTGAGCTGCACCGCCCCGGCCCTGGCCCACTGAGCACATCGTGAACACGGTCCTGCTGCGGATATGCCGACGCGCCGCCCGAGCGGCTTCGGCAGCGGCCCACCCGAATGGGCTACATCCACCCCAGCCCCGTTCTGCCACCATGGGCCATGGTCTCCACCCCCTCCCTGCCGCGAAACACCGCCCTTGCCCTCTGGGCCAGGGCCCTGGAGGAATGGCAGGCAGAGTCCACCCGGCTGGCCCAGGGGGGCGCGCCCGACAGCCACCGCGCCGCAGCGCTGAAAATGTCGCTGGACACCGCACGCTACCGCCTGGGCCTGGTGCCCGCATAGCAGCCAGGTGCGGTGCCATCAGGCAAGCCCGCGCCTGTCGCCTGTTCGGTCGTTGCCAGACCGTGGGGGCGACATGCGTTGGACGGCGGGAGCGGCGTGAACTGATCGACTCTCGTCGGCATTTCCAGGTTGTTGACGATGAGCATCTGCTCCGCTTCGCTGAGTCGCCTTCTTGGGTGATACAGGGCACAGGCGCACGCGGCTAGACTGCCGCTATCGGCCAAAAGCCGACTTTGCGTCAGCTAACCTGAGTGACCGCTTTGCAGCGATTGCTGCCTGTCGCGCCCGAAGTGCTGGCTGGCGAGAGTTGGCCAGGAGCCGAAATTCGCGACCGCCAGCCTTGTAGATGTCCTGCTTGGAGTCGCCCAAATGTAGTTCGCCAACAATATCACTGGACAAGCGTCAGCCCTGAAGGCGCACTTCGATTAACTCGACCTCCTGCCTCTGCGCTCGCAGGCTTCGCAACAAATGCAGGATGACCGTACGCATGGTGTCCTGACTCCAACGCGCACCCGCTTCACGGGCCGCACAGTAAGCCTGCTGCCCCAAAAATTGCTGAGCCGAGGCCTGTGACACCTCGCGAAAGTGGTTCTCGACTTCTCCCCGCGCGCCGCCAGTGGCTGCGTAACAGCCGTCCGCATAGCCATTCATCTGTGCGGCTTTTTGATACTGGCCGGAGTGACAAGCCATGTGAGCCAGGGCATCCCCCCATACATAAATGAAGCCATTGCCCATGTCCGACTCGAAGCAGTCGCTCGCGATGGCCGCTGCGCGGGCAATGTCGTTGGTGAGCAGATGAGCGTGCACCAGACTGATTGGGAGCAGAGCATGTCGGTACTTGCCAACCCGAAGCCGTGCATAGAGAGGCTCGCCCAAGTCGACTGCCTCCTTGGCCCGCCCTCGCGCAAGTTGAATGCCCATCAGACGGCATACCAGAATCATTCGCCCATGCTCATCGCCCGGAGGGCAATCCGCGGCGCAGTTCTCGACCCAGCGCAGATCGTCGTCTCGCCCCAGCCGCTGAGCGGCAAGGAGAATGGCAGTAGCACCGAAGGTGCGCAGACGGTTCGGCAAGGTCGGGACATCGAGGGTGCGCACTTCGTCGAGCACTTCGGCAAGGACTGCGGAATCACCCTGCGCCTGGTCGATGCAGTTGGCCTTCAGCGACAGGGTTTCGAAAAGTCCGTGGGCGTTGTTCGCGTGCCGATATGCGGCCTCGGCGATGCCAATCCATCTCTGAGCTCGTGGGTTGTCCGTATACGTCCAGTGGAGAATCGCCTCCCGAACCCATCCGCCGTGCAGGGCGTCTGTGGGGGCGATTTCCGCCAGGGGCTCCATCTGGGTCAGGTAGCGTGCAGCCTCGCCTAGACCACGAGTTCGCCGCATCAGGAATGCCAAGCTGGCGGCCAGGCTCAGGGCCAGTGTGCTCTCGTGCTCCAGCGCCCACTGAAAAGCGGCGCGGGCATTGCCAATCTCGGCCTGAAGAAGGTCGACCGCAGCGTCGACACACAATTCGCCATGCAGCGCGGAGTCGCGCGCCTGCCCATACAGATGCTCGAGTGCTTTCGCATGGCGAGCGCGAAGGACAGAGACCTCGTCACACTCGTTCAAGCGCTCGATCGCAAAGGCACGCGAGCTTTCCAGCAAACGGTAACGCGGCGACAGGCCGTCCTCGGGAACAACTAGCGAGCGATCGATCAGCTCGGAAATGGCCTCCATGAGTCGCCACGGATCCTCGCCTTCGACGTTGACGACTGGATCCAGCAGCGCCATGGAACAACCACCGGCGAATACCCCCAGGCGGCGAAACACGAGTTGCTCGAACGGGCCGAGCAAGGACACGCTCCACTCCAGCGCCGCCCGCAAGGTCTTGTGGCGCTTCGGTGCATCGCGGCGACCCGCGCTCAGCACCAGCCGCCGCTGTTCCAGCGAGCTTGCAACCCCCTGCAGGCCCAGCAGTGGGACGGCTGCCGCCGCGAACTCGATGGCCAAGGGAACGCCGTCGAGACGAAGGCAGATGTCGCCCACCAGATCAAGGGTTCGCTGATCGATGGCCAGCGGTCGCCCCGCTTGCTGGCAATGCCGCAGAAACAGGGCCTGTGCGGGCCAATGCTGGGCGATGCCGAACTCGGTTCCCACGCATGCTGCATCGAGCGGCGGCACCAGCAACACGATTTCGCCCGCCAGCTTCAGCCGGATTTGGCTGGTGACGAGCAAGCGCAACTGAGGGCAACCCTCCAACAACTGGTAGGCGATTGCAGCCACCGCGTCCACAAGATGCTCGGCGTTGTCGAGAATCAGCAAGGCCTGCGATGCGCGCAGAGCGGCCACGAGATCCTTCAGGCCTGCGCCGTTGCCCAGCGTCACGTCAGAGGCCTGCGCAATGCTTGCTGCAAGCAATTCGCCATCGCTCAAGGCGGCAAGATCGACCCAATGAACCGCCGCCATCGCCGTGGGGGTGCAATGGGGCTCGGTCATGAGCACTGCCCTTGCGAGGCTGGTCTTGCCGCTGCCTGAATGACCCGTCAGCGTCAGCAGCCGAGCCGTTTCGAGCCCGGTACGAACCTGATCGAGCAAGGCATCGCGACCGATTAGTGAGTGCGCGAAAGTGGCTGCCGGAGTTGGCGTAGGCGTTGCGACGCCCTGCGCATCGGCCGGCCTAGCGCTGAGGGTCAGATCAGCTTCAATGCGTGCGGTGAACTGATAGCCACGGCCCGGAATCGTGGTAATAAGTTCGGGGCCAAGCTCCTTGCGAATGGCACTCATGCCCACACGCAAATTGGCCTCTTCGACCACCGTGGTCGGCCAAACCAGACTCATCAATTCGCGCTTGGAGACAACACGACCAGAGCGCTGCGCCAGGGCCACCAAGAGATCGAATGCGCGAGCACCGAGAGTGATCTCTTGCCCCGACCTCAGCAGTTGGCGCGTCTTGAGGTTCAGCTCATGTTCGCCGAATCGGATGCAGTAGTCAGTCATGGATGTTCGGCGAAATGCGCCTGCAGAGAGCGGTTCAAGGCATAAGCAAGGTGATCGGATAGTGGAAATTATCGGTGGTCAGTCGCCTCATTGGTAAACACTCACGCGTTGATCGCAATCAGGCCGAGCCAGGCGGCCATGCAGGGCAAAACGAAGATAAACAGCTTGAACTTCGCATCCGGGATCTTGGGTCCGGCAATGGCATGCAGCGCAAGCAGCACCCCGAGTACCACGCCCAGGCCAAGCGGAAGTGCCGTCATCCCCAGCGAGGCCCCAATAATCCATATGCACGCCGGGACATGGACACCCATACGAAGCGCCCAAACGTTGTCCTCGCTCATTCCATTGATGGACGCAACGTCTATCAACGCGTCACCAAAGATCCAAAAGTAGCCCGCCATTTTCACGAATTCAGGCGCTGGAAGAGCTTGCACGACAGGTGCCAGTGCGATGTGATAGACGATGCCGAAACAGTTGCCTAGCCAGAGCCTTCCAGTCTTCTTGGCGACAAACATGGTGATCCAGCCAAGGCAGGACAGGGTCGCAAATGCAGCGGTGATGTGCCCTTGAGTGTTCATGATGTTCATCCGACGTTGTGCTGGCGCTGCCACGCATCCGCGTCGAAACGCAGTCCAAGCGCCCTGGCGACGCCGGCACCGTATTCCGGATCGGCTTGGGTACAGTGCTCGATATGACGCGACTGAATATGCAGCCCCGCGCCGCCAAGTGAGCGCGCAGTGTTGTCGAATAGCACTTGTTGCTGCTCTGGCGACATCAAGCGGAACAGCGCCCCAGGCTGCGAGAAATAGTCGTCATCCTCGCGGTGATTCCAGTGGTCTGCTGCGCCGCTCAGGCTCAGAGGAGGTTCGCTAAAGTCTGACTGCTCGGCCCACTCGGCGGAGTCATTCGGCTCGTAGCCGGGAATGCCGCCGTGGTTGCCGTCGGTTCGCATGGCACCGTCACGGTGATAGCTGTGCACCGGACAGCGCGGCGCATTCACCGGGATATGCTGATGATTGACGCCCAGCCGATAGCGCTGCGCGTCACCATACGAGAACAGTCGGCCTTGCAGCATCTTGTCTGGCGAGAAACCGATGCCGGGAACAACGTTGGCCGGGTTGAATGCAGCTTGCTCGACCTCGGCGAAGTAGTTGGCCGGGTTGCGGTTGAGCTCGAGCACGCCGACTTCGATCAACGGGTAGTCGGCGTGCGGCCAGACCTTCGTGAGATCGAAGGGGTTATAGGGCACTTTTCCGGTGTCCGACTCGGGCATGACCTGCACGCAGAACTTCCACCTGGGGAAGTCGGCCTTCTCGATGCTTTCGAAAAGATCGACCTGATGCGTCTCGCGAGTGAGGCCGATGGCAGCCTGCGCCTGGGCATCGCTCAGGTTGCTGATGCCCTGCATCGAGAGCCAGTGGAACTTGACCCAGAAGCGCTCCCCGTCTGTGTTGATGAAACTGAAGGTGTGGCTGCCGAACCCGTGCATGTGCCGATAGGTGGCGGGGATGCCCCGATCACTCATCACGACGGTAATCTGATGCAAGGCCTCGGGCAGGCGCGTCCAGAAGTCCCAGTTGTTCTTGGCGCTGCGCAGGTTCGTGCGCGGGTCACGCTTGACGGCGTGGTTGAGGTCCGGGAACTTCAGCGGGTCGCGCAGGAAGAACACCGGCGTGTTGTTGCCTACCAGATCCCAGTTGCCTTCCTCTGTGTAGAACTTGATGGCGAAGCCGCGAATGTCGCGCTCGGCGTCTGCTGCGCCTCGCTCACCCGCAACCGTAGAGAAGCGCACAAAGAGGCTGGTCTGCTTGCCGACCTGCGAAAACAGCTTGGCTCGCGTGAACCGGGTGATGTCCTTGGTGACGGTGAACGTGCCGTAAGCGCCTGAGCCCTTGGCATGCATCCGCCGCTCCGGGATCACCTCCCGGTCGAAGTGGGCCAGCTTTTCCAGAAACCAGACGTCTTGCAGCAACTGCGGACCGCGCGGGCCCGCTGTCATGACGTTTTGATTGTCAGCGACCGGACACCCGGCGCCAGTCGTCAGCTTCTTGCTCATGTGTACGCTCCTCGTTGTCATGCGGATCTCAGTGCGCGGCGGCCGCGGCTTCGATCAGCTCGGCCACAGCCTTTGGGTGCGAAGTCATCACCACGTGCGACGCGCCCGGCACCACAACGGTCTTACGCGAGCCTGCGCGCTCCGCCATGAAGCCGAGCCCTGCAGCGGGGATGTTCAGATCCGCCGTGCCATAGATGAAGTAGGAAGGAAACTTTTTCCACGCCGGTTCACCGCTGGCTTCGACGAGCGCCGCTTCGGCGATGGGGCGCTGGCCTGTAGCCATCAGTCGGGCTTCAGGCTCGGCGACGTCTGCCGCGAACTGTTTCCAGAACTTACCCTGGTCGATGTAGAGATCAACACCGCCTGCGGGCAGGGGCACGGGCTTGGCAAGGGCCGCACCGAGCGTGCCTCCTGGGAATTTGCCGGCCAGTTGCCCTGCGCTCTCGCCCTGATCAGGCGCGAAGGCAGCCACATAGACCAGCGATTTGACCTGGGGCTTACCAAGCGCAGCAGTGGTGATGACGGCCCCGCCGTACGAATGGCCGACCAGCACCACCGGGCCGGGAATGGAGTCGACGACGCTGGCCACATAGCGCGCGTCACCGGCTACGCTGCGCAGCGGATTGGCAGCCGCGACCACGGGATACCCGTCCTTCGAGAGCTGGCTGATAACGCCATTCCAGCTGGATGAATCGGCGAAGGCGCCGTGCACAAGGACGATGGTGGGTTTAGTGGAGGCGTTGTTCATGGTTTGGGCCTGTGCGCTAGCTTGGGTGAGACCGGCAAGCAGGCCGGCAGCGACGATGAGGGAAGCGAGTTTTTTCATGGGGTGATCTTTTGTGGGGCTTCAGCTCGAAATGAACTCGAGCAGATCGGCATTCAGCCGTTCCTTGTGGGTGTCCGTAAGGCCGTGAGGTGCGCCCTCGTAGACCTTCAGCGTGGCGGAACGCAGGGCTTTCACACCAAGCCGGGCAGAGTTGTCGATGGGGACGATCTGGTCGTCGTCTCCATGCACCAACAGCGTCGGCACGGTGACCTGCTGAAGGTCGGCGCTGAAATCGGTGGCCGAGAACGCCGCAATGCACTCGTGCGTGCTGCGATGGCTGGCCTGCAAGCCCTGATCGCAGAACCGATCGATCAGGGCCTGGGAAGGCACGGCACCTGGCCGGTTGAAGCCGAAGAAGGGACCCGAGGCGATGTCCCGATACATCTGTGCACGGTTGTCGATCTCACCCTTGCGCAAACCGTCGAACACCTCGAGCGGCACGCCTCCCGGGTTGCTCTCGGTGCGCAGCATCAGCGGTGGCACCGCGCCCACCAGCACCACCTTGGTAACGCGCCGCGTGCCGTGGCGGCCGATATAGCGAACTACCTCGCCGCCGCCGGTGGAGAAGCCCACCAGGACGACATTGCGCAGATCAAGGACTTCCAGCAAGCTCGCCAGGTCATCGGCGTAGGTGTCCATATCGTTGCCGTCCCAGGTCTGGCTGGATCGACCATGTCCGCGGCGGTCATGGGCAATCGTCCGGTAGCCCCTGTTCGACAGGAATAGCATCTGCGACTCCCAGCTGTCCGCGTTGAGCGGCCACCCGTGGCAGAAGACCACCGGGTCTCCGCTCCCCCAGTCCTTGTAGTGAATGCGAGCCCCGTCCCGGGCGGTAAATTGATGGTTCATTGAATGGTTCCAGCGTTGGGTTTTGCTGTATCGGCGACGCTCGCCGACTTGGGCCATGCCAGTGTCTGAACGCAGGGGCGTTTACGCGAGTAAAGCCATATAAATCGTTGTAGGCGCAGCGTTACGGCAAGTGCGCAGCATTCGGACTTGGCGGCCTTGCGCGGGTCTCGTGCGGGGGCAGGCTATGTGGGCGCAGGCGGTCGCGGGTTCGAGATCGATCTGGACCCGTTCGGCCTGGACACGCTCGCCATCCCTGGCCGGGAAGCACTGCACCACGCTGCGCTGCCTCGGCAGCAGCGTGCCGCTGCGCTCTCAGAGCTTGCCCAGCCGATCAGACCATTCAACCCGTGGCTGGCAGCTGATCGCCGAGCCAGACGCAGCTGTCTGGACTGTGCCAAAGACTCGACTACAACGATTTGCAACCGTTTACTGGTGTTCGGCGCTTGGGGCGTGGAAACTGCGTTGGACAGTGTTCATGGCCGGGCCAACCACGCCATGTTTCTTTCTGCGCCGCGACATTGCTTTTGTTGTTCAACTGCATCCACATCAATAGATACGGCCACTGAAATCATCGCTTGAGTCCTTGCCTTTTGCTCAAGGGCGTCGTGGTGTCAACGGCTGCAACCGCATATTTCCTATCCATGAAAAGCCTTTGGTTCGCCTTTCTGTTTCTCGCCGGGGGCCTAGCACATGAGCTGCGAGCGCCCACCTATTGCCAGTGCGTCGCCACTGGCACCTCCAACCCCCAAAAAAAGTGAGACCGGTTTGGCCGGACACTCCCATGACTTTGGCCATTCTTGCCTTCATCGGTGGCGTGCTCACGGTGTTCGGCCCTTGCGTATTGCCAGTGCTTCCGTTCGTCTTCGTGCACGCGGACCGCCCGTTTCGCGCGAATGGACTTCCCATGCTGTTGGCCATGGCCGTGACGTTCGCGCTCGTGGCCTCGCTCGCAGCGGTTGCCGGTGGGTGGGCGGTCCACGCCAACCAGTACGGGCGCGCTGTGGCGCTTGCGCTGTTTGCACTGTTTGGGCTAGGGCTCTTGCTTCCCCGGTTGGCGCAGACCATTGCAGCACCAGTAGTGGCGCTTGGCAACCGCCTCACCGACCAGGGTCTGCGTGGAGCGTCGCCGGTACTGATGGGCGTGGGCACGGGCCTGCTGTGGGCTCCATGCGCGGGGCCCATCCTGGGCTTGGTGCTGACTCGCGCTGCATTGGATGGACCCGGTGTCACCACCTCCCTGCTGCTCTTGTCGTACGCCGCTGGCGCTTGCACCGCCCTTGCGGCCGCTCTCCTGTTCGGTGGCCGCCTGGTCGCCAGGCTCAGGTCATCTCAAGGCGCAGGCTCCGTGCTGCGCCGCATCGGGGGCGCGGCGGTGCTTGCATCGGTGGTGGCAATTGCGCTCGGCATCGATACCGGTGTATTGGCGAGGGTGGCGCAGGAGAACACGATGGGCCTGGAGACAGCCCTTGTGCAGAAGGTGCAAACACCAACGGCGGCCCCAAAAGGCCCGCTGCCCGCTCTGGCAGGGGCGACCGGCTGGATCAACAGCCAGCCGCTCACCGCACAAAGCCTCGCCGGCAAGGTCGTGCTGGTGGATTTCTGGACATACTCATGCATCAACTGCCTGCGCACGCTTCCGTATGTGCGTGCATGGGCGGAAAAATACCGCGACGCGGGGTTGGTGGTGGTGGGGGTCCACTCGCCAGAATTTGCGTTTGAGAAGAGCCCTGCCAACGTACGCCGTGCTGTCATGGATCTGGAAATCGACTTTGCGGTTGCGCAGGACAACGACTTCGCCATCTGGCGTGCATTCGACAACCGCGCGTGGCCCGCGTTCTACTTCATTGATGCCACCGGGCAAGTACGCCACAGGCAGTTCGGCGAAGGACAATACGAGGCCGCCGAACGCCTCTTGCAAAAGCTGCTGGCCGAAAGCGGACAGGCAACGGCGCAAGGTAGCTCGGTAGCACCCAGCGGCCTGGGTACTCAGGCGGCGACGGGCGCAGCAAGGGTGCTGTCGGGCGAAACCTACCTCGGCTATGCGCGGGCAGAGGGTTTTTCGGGACGCTTGGAGAAAGATCGCCGCAACTCCTACACTGCGCCTGAAGCGCTGCGGCGCGAGGAGTGGGCGCTGAACGGTGTTTGGACTGCAGAGCAAGAGCGCCTTGTACTGAACACTCCTAATGGGCGGCTACTGCGTCGTTTTCATGCCCGCGACCTTCACTTGGTATTGGGATCTGAAGGCGGTGCGCCAGTGCGCTTTCGGGTGAAAATCGACGGAAAGCCGCCCGGCAGCGACCACGGCTTTGATACCGACGCGCAAGGCCTGGGCACCATAAGCGCCCACCGACTTTACCAACTGGTGCGCCATGAAGCGGGTTCTAAAGAAAGCGTCTTTGAGATTGAGTTCTTGGACGAAGGCGCGCTGGCATATGCATTTACTTTTGGATAAGCCAAAAAGTGTTTCATATGACAGCAGTGCAATGTCGCTGGAAGAGCGCTTTGCTCCGGGGGTTGAGCGGCAGCAATAGCCTGAAGCGGTCGTTGACTTTCACGTCCCGAATGGCAGCTCCTGGCCGACAGCGGCAGTCTAGTCCACCGCCCCAATTGTTCCTCAGCGAAGTTAGCCGGCCATCTACTTACCTCCGCTCGCAGTGCCGAACTCGGCGTCCACGGTGCCGAACCGAATGTCCAGGAAAGCCGAAATACGCATCTGTCCCTCACCCCGTTTCAAACAGGCTCTGCCCCCAGCGCCTCTGACAAGAACTCCGCCGTCGCCCGCACCCGGGCCGTGCGCTGCAGGTCGGGGTGCATCACCAGCCAGACCTCGTGGTCGCTGGCGCGCCGCCGCCCGGGCCAGACGCGCACCAGGCCCTCGCGCTCGCCCAGGTGCACCGGCATCTCGCCCAGGCCGATGCCGGCGGCCACCGCCTTGCGCACCAGCAGGCCCGAATTGACCGCCATGGCGATGCGGGCCTGGCGGGCTGGCACCTGAGCCGCCGTGGGGAACGGCCGCTGCTCCAGGGTCGGGCCATAGGCCACAAGGTGGTGGCCGCGCAGTTCGTCGTCAGGCACAGGCATGCCAAAGCGCTCCAGATACGCCGCGCTGGCAAACAGGCCCACCGGCCACGAGGCCACGCGGCGCACCACCAGCTCGGGCGCATCGGGGCGCACATTGCGAAACGCGATGTCCGCCTGCCGGCGGCTCAGGCTGAGCACCTGGGGGGACACCTCCAGGTCCACGCGGATACCGGGCCAGCGTTGCTGCAGCCGCTCGATGGCGGGCAGCAGAAATTCGATGGCGATGGAATCCGAGCTGGTCACCCGCACCAGGCCGGCGTGGCTCTCGTCCTGCCCCTCGATGCGGGTGCGCAGGTCCGTCGCCGCCGCCTCCATGCGCCGGGCCGCGCCCAGCGCCGCCTCGCCCGCCGCAGTGAGCAGGTAGCCGCCCTTGGCGCGCAGAAACAGGGTGGCGCCCAGCTCGGCCTCCAGCGCCTGCAGGCGCCGGCCCACGGTGGCCTGGTCCACGCCCAGGCTGCGCGCTGCGGCGCGAAGCGAGGGTGCGCGGGTCAAGGCGAGAAAGATGCGCGTGTCGTCCCAGTTCATGCGATGCAATTCTGCATCACTGGACAGCAAAAACACTGCATTTCACAGGCGCATTTGCGCCCTAAGCTGTAGGCCATCACTGCACAAGACAAAAGGAACCCCACCATGCAAGCCATCGTCTTAGACGCATTCGGCGGCCCCGAAGTCCTCGTGGCCCGCGACATCCCCCGCCCCGAGGTGCGCCCGCACGACCTGCTGGTGCGCAACGCCGCCATCGGCGTGAACCGCGCCGACCTCTCGCACCGCAAGGGCGCCTATGGCCGCGCGTACTTCGGCGACTCGGACCTGATGGGCCTGGAGGTCGCCGGCACCGTGGCCGAGGTGGGCACCGCGGTGCAGGGCTTTGCCGTGGGCGACCGCGTGATGGGCATCGTGGGCGGCGGCGCGTATGCCGAGTACTCGCGCATCGACCACCGCATGGCCATGCATGTGCCGCAAAACCTGTCGCTCACCGAGGCCGGTGCCGTGGCCGAGGTCTTCGTCACTGCGCACGAAGCCATGTTCCACCTGGCGCGGCTGCAGGCCGGCGAGTCGGTGCTGATCCACGCCGCCGCAGGCGGTGTGGGCTCGGCAGCGGTGCAGCTGGCCCACGCCGCCGGCGCGCGCGTGTTCGCCACGGCCAGCACCGACAAGCGCGACGCCGTGCGGGGCTTTGGCGCCGACGTGTTCATCGACTACCGCAGCGAAGTCTTCCAGGCGGTGGTGGCCGAGCAGACCGGCGGCAAGGGTGTGGACGTGGTGATCGACTTCATCGGCGGCCCCTACCTGGAACGCAACGTGCGTTCGCTGGCCGTGGGCGGGCGCATGACGGTGGTGGGGCTGCTGGGCGGCGCCACAGAGGGCGCGCAACTGCCCATCGACGTGCTGCTCTACCGCCACCTGCAGATCTACGGCACGGTGATGAAATCACGCCCGCCCGAGGTCAAGCAGGCCATGACGCAGCGCTTTGCCCAGCGCTGGCTGGGCGCGCTGGCCGACGGCACGCTGCGGCCCGTGATCGACAGCACGTATCCGCTGGTGGATGCGGCCGGGGCGCACCGGCGCATGGAGACGGGGCTGAGTGTGGGGAAGATTCTGCTGGTGCCAGATGCACCCCGCACTTAACAGAACGAGCCCAGCGCCTACCGCATCACCAACCCGCCATCCACAAACAGCACCTGCCCCGTCATGAACCCGCTCCAGTCCGAGGCCAGAAAGAGCACGGGCCCGGCGATGTCTTCGGGCCGGGCGATGCGCCGCAGCGGCGTGGCGGCCATCAGCGATTCGCGGAACGACTCCTTCGTGGATTCGCTGGCCTGCGTGGGGTAGACGAGGCCGGGGGCCACGCAGTTCACGCGGATGCCCAGGGGCCCGAGTTCGGTGGCCAGGTTGCGGCTGAAGGCCACCAGCGAGGCCTTGGCCGTGGTGTAGTCGTGGTAGGCCACGACAGGGTGCTCCACCAGGTTGCTGGCGATGTTGACGATGGCGCCCTGCGCCCGCTGCTTGAACAGCGGCAGCACCGCGCGGCACACGTTGAAGGCGCCGCCCACCGCACCGTCGAACTGCGCCTGGTAGTCGCTCCACTGCAGGTCGTCGAACAGCGTGCGGCGCTGGGGGTCGAAGGCGTAGGGCCGAAAGGCGTTGTTCACCACGATGTCGATGGGGCCCAACTCGCGCACCACCGCATCGACCATGGCCTGCACCGCAGGCGCCGATCCCACATCGGCCTTCACCGCCCAGGCATCGCCACCGGCGGCCTGGCAGGCCGCGACGGTGTCGGCGGCAGCGGCGTCGTTGGAGAGGTGGTTGATGGCCACCGTCGCGCCCTCCCGCGCAAACGCCGTCGCGATCGCGGCACCGATGCCCCGGCTGGCCCCGGTGACCAACACCACCTTGCCCTGGAACTTCATGGGCAAGCCCTCACGCCGTTGGCAGCAGGCTGGTGTCCACCACGTCCGCCACCTTGATCTGGCGCTGCACCAGGCCCAGCGCGCGGTAGGCGTCGGCGCCCTTCTGCAGGGATTCGAGGTTGAAGGCGCCCAGCCTGGCGCCGGCTGCGGACGGCAGCGACGAGGCATTGCGCAGGCGGATCACCTCCAGGTTGATGTCGCGCTGCGTGCCGTCGATGGCGTACTTGACGGCCAGGGTGGCGGCCTCCTCGGGGTTGGCGATCATCCACGCCGCGCTGTCGCGGTAGCCCTTGAGGAAGGCGCGCAGCAGCTCCTTCTTTTGCGGCAGGGTCTCGTCGCGCACCACGAAGAGGTCGCTCGACACGTTCAGGTAGTCGCGCACCTGCATCACGTTGACCTCGCCGATGCCCTTGCGCTGGCCCACCACCAGGCCGGTGTCGGTGGCGGCCGTGGCATCCACCTGGCCCTGCAGCAGCGGCGCGAAGTTGAGCAGGCCGGTGACGACGATGGTCACGTCCGACTCCTTGAGCCCCGCCTGGTGCAGCATGACGAGCAGGTTCTGGCGCGTGCCGCTGGCCAGGCTGTACACGCCGATCTTCTTGCCCTTCAAGTCCGCCGGCTTGTGGATGTTGGCGGACTTGAGCGAAACCACGTTGAACACATTCTGCGGGTAGATGTCGTAGATGGCAGTGAGCTTTTCGCCCTTGTCCAGCGCCGTGAAGAAGGAGCCGGGGTCGGTGAACGCCACATCGGCCTGGCCGCTGAGCATGTTGCGGATGGCATCGCCACCGCCCGCACCCGGCACATAGCCCAACTCGACGCCCTGGGCCTTGAAAAAGCCCTTTTCCGGCTCGGCGAGCAGGTTGGTGATTTCGCTGATGGGCTTGCTCCAGCCGCCGATGGTGATCTTGCCTTTGGCCTGCGCGGTGGCCAGGCCGGCGAACGGCAAGGCGGCCAGGCCCGCAGATGCGCCGAGCACAGTGCGGCGGGTGATGGGCAGGGAGTGAGTGGAGGTGTTCATGGCAGTCAAGGGTTGTCGAGGTAAGGGGTCAGAAGCCGGCGCTCCAGCAGCAGCGTGGCCTGGTAGAGCACCAGCCCGATGAGGGCGATGAGGACGAGTGCGGCGAACATCAGGGCGGTGTCCATCATTCCCTGCGAGGCGATGACCACGGCGCCCAGCCCCTGGCTGGCGCCGATGAATTCGCCCACGACGGCGCCGACCAGTGCCAGCACCACGGCCATGCGCAGGCCCGCCAGGATGGACGGCAGCCCCATCGGCAGCTTCAGGCGCAGCAGCGTCTGCCAGCGCGTGGCGCCCAGCATGCGAAACAGTTGCAGCCGCTGCGGGTCCACGTGCTTGAGGCCCGTGAGCGTGTTCTCCATCAGCGGAAAAAAGCAGATCAGCCCCGTGATCAGCGCCGTGGGCGCGATGCCAAAGCCGAACCACAGCACGAACAGGGGCGCCAGCGCCAGCTTGGGCACCACCTGGCTGACCACCACGTAAGGCCTGAACACGCGTTCGAGCAGGGTCGATTCGGCCAGGGCCATGCCCACCAGCAGGCCGGCCACACCGCCACCCACCAGCCCCAGCACAAGCGCCGACACCGTGGCCCGGATGTGGGGCCCGAAGTAGCCGGTAGCCACCCCGTTCCACAGCGCGGCGCCCACGGACGAAGGCGCGGGCAGCACCAGCGCCGACAGGCCGGAGCGGCGCACGGCCAACTCCCACGCCGCCAGCAGCACCAGCAGCAGCGCAGCGGAGAGGAGCCGGGCTTGCAAGGTGCTCAGCTTCATGCGGCCGCCCCATCCATGCTCTTGCGCACCTGCGCGCAATAGCGGTTGAACGGTGCCTCGTCGCGCATGGCCTGCACATGCGGGCCCGGCAGGTCGATGCGGATGTCGTCCACGATGCGGCCGGCATGCATCACGGCGATGCGGTCGCCCAGGTACACCGCCTCGTTGATGTCGTGCGTGACGAACAGCACCGTGGTGCCGCGCTGGCGGCAGGTGTGCAGCAGGTCGTCCTGCAGCTCGGCGCGGGTGATGGCGTCGAGCGCGGCAAAGGGCTCGTCGAGCAGCAGCAGCGCGGGCTCCAGCACCAGCGCGCGCGCCAGCGCCACACGGCTTTGCTGCCCGCCGGACAAATGCCGCGGGTAGTGCTGCGCATGCGCGGCCAGGCCCAGTTGGTCCAGCAGCGCCGTGGCGCGCTCCACATCGCCTGCCCCGGGGCGGCGCTGCAGCGACACGGGCAGCAGCACGTTGTCGATGACACGCTGCCAGTCGAGCAGGGTCGGCGCCTGGAACATGAAGCCCAGTTGCGGCCCGGGCGCCAGCAGCTGTTGCCCCTGCAGCAGCACGCGGCCCGCCTGCGGGCGCAGCAGGCCGGCAGCCAGTTGCAGCAGTGTGGTCTTGCCGCAGCCGCTGCGCCCCACCAGGCAATGGAACTCACCGGCCTGCATGCGCCAGTCGATGCCATCCACCACGGGCGGCCGGCCGGGGTAGGTGAAGACGACCTGTTCGATGGCAAGAAAGCTCATGGCGTGCCCTCAATCCGCATAGGGTGCCAGCGGCTCTGCAGCCAGCTCGGCAGACTGCTCGATCTCGGTCATGCGCACCAGGTCGAGCAGGTTGAAGCGGCCATCGTGGTGCCAGCCGGCCTCGGGCGCGCTCATGGCGCCAATGGCGCTGATGCGCGTGACCCCCGCCGCGCCCAGCAGCCCGGCCAGCCGGTACAGCTCGGCCGGCGCAGCGGCGATGCCGGCGGTCTGCAAAAACCGGCTGTGCGGCGCCACCACGGGCACCACATCGTCGAGCGCGTCCACGCCCACCACCTGGATGGTGCGCTGCATCGCGGTGGGGGCCAGGGGCTGCAGCGTGTCGCTGTACGCCACGCTCCAGGCGGCCGTGGGCGAGCCGATCAGTGGATCTACAGGCCCGTCGGCGCTGGCAGACAGCGCCTTCCATTCCACGCCCTGCTGCCATTTGGCCACCGCAGCGGAATCCTCCACCGCCAGTGGCCGGCGCGGAAAGCGCCGGTGCAGGTTGGCCAGCTCGCCGGCCAGGTAGCCGGCAAAGGCGCGTGGCGCCACCGCCCCGCCGCGCTGCACATAGAAGACATGCGGCGAATAGCAGCCCTGCTGGTCATAGCGCATCACATCCCACGCAGCCAGCCGCGCGATGGATGGCGCCTTCAGCGTGTCGAGCGCTGTGGCGCTAATCACGCCAAAGCCCAGCTTGTGCCCGTGGGGCAGGAAGCGTGTGGTCACCGGCAGGCGCCGCCGGATCGCGTCCAGCGCCTCGTTGCCGCCATAGGCCAGCACCGTGTCGGCCTGGGCATAGAGGGCCGAGGCCCCATCGTCGCCTGCGCCGCGCCACCAGACGACGGCAAAGCAATCGGCAATGGGCGGGTGCACCTCGGCCAGCAGGCGCGCGAACCAGCCGGCGAACAGGGGCTCGGCACTGGGCAGCTTGCCGATGTTGCCGGCCTTGACCAACAGGCCGCAGACCATGCTCCACAGCGCCAGCGCGGGCACATTGCCGGCCCAGTTGTGTACCAGCAGGTCGGGGCCGAAGGCGCGCACCGCACCGCCCCTGGGCGTGGGCTGAAACCCGTCGAGCAGCTTGGGGTTGGCAAAGTCTTCTGCCACAAAGCGGTGCAGCTGCGGCGCGCGAAAGGTCTTGAAAAAGCCCGTGAGCCCCAGGCGCACCATTTCGGCGTCATAGCCGCTGACCACGGGCAGATGCGCCTCGGCCTGCTGGCGGTAGGGGTCGCTGCGGTCCAGCAGGCGGGCGATGGCCTGGTCGATGACGGCAATGATGTCCGACACCGCCATGGTCTTGAGGTGCCGGGCGCTGGCCTGGCGCACGCGCACTGCCAGCGCATCCATCTGCGTGGCGGACAGCACCGGCACCGCCACCTCCAGCACCGGCCGCCCCTCCTGCCCCTGGCCGCCCTGCGCAAACGGCAGCACCTGCCAATCGACCTCGGCAGCATCGAGCCCCGGCAGGTAGCCCGCGTGGATGCGGTGGGGCTGCGCAGTC
This sequence comes from Acidovorax sp., assembly GCF_034519795.1. Classification (GTDB taxonomy): domain Bacteria; phylum Pseudomonadota; class Gammaproteobacteria; order Burkholderiales; family Burkholderiaceae_C; genus Acidovorax. The sequence goes on along the minus strand of NZ_JAXHOB010000008.1, from coordinate 90,176 downwards.
ATGCCGCCATGGCCCCCACGAACTCCTCCACCGCCAGCGAGCAGCCCTTGGCCTCGACGCCCTCGGCCCGGCCCAGCAGCAGAAAGCCGCCCTCGGCCTCCAGGCCCACGTCCTCGGTCAGGATGGTGGTGACCGAATTGAAGTTGGCCAGGTCGCAGTGCACCAGAATGCCGCGCTCGCCCGCAGGCACCGTGCGCCCCGTGACCGGGTCGACCAGGCGCGAGCGTATCCAGTGCGGCCCCGACTTGACCGAGGGCACCTGGGCATTGCCATCGTCGTAGAACTGCGTGCTCAGCTCCGTCATGCCATACATGTTGATGCAGTGGCTGCGCGGCACACCAAGCGCCTGCGACAGCCCGCTGTAGAAGGCATCGAGCGGCAGCTCGCGCGACTGGCCCTTGTAGCCCCCGGTGTCCAGAATGCGGCTGCCCGGCGGCAGCTTGAAGGCCCTGCCCTGCTGGCGCAGGGCGTCGATCACATGCACGAAGCTGAAGCTCGCGCCCAGCAGCGCATAGGGCTCGCCGCTGCGCTCGGCCGCGGCCAGCGCAGCGCACAGCCCGTCGAGGTCCATGCCCTGCGGCGTGACGAAGGTCTGGCTGTCGCCGCTGCTGGTACTACCGAAGGCCGACTTGGCCAGGTCCAGGTAGTGCGCCAGCGACGAGTTGGGCATCGCCACCTCGTCGGGGAACAGGATGCCCATGGGCATGCGCTGCGCGCCGCGCATGAAGCGCTGCGCGAAGTTGCGGGTCATCGACAAATCGTACACATCGAGCAGCGGGTGGAAGTGCTGCCCGCGCGTGCTGCCGCCGCGCGTGGTGCCGCTGGTCATGAAGATGCGGTCGGTTGCGGCCGGTGGCTCGCAGCGCAGCGGCAGGGCCTTGAAGGCGTCGATGGGCACAGCGGGAATGTCCGCCCACGACTTCACGCTGCGCAGGTTGACGCCGCGCAACCGGCAAAAACTCTGGAACGGCTGGTTGGCCGCGTACTGGTGCGCGAACAGGCGCAGGGCCATCTGGTCGAACTGCGCGTCCGTGCAGCCATCCATCGCGATGAATTCGAGGAGGTCTTCCACCAGCGGAGTGACCTTGTGCATGAGCGAGCGTCCTTGTGTTGTCTTTGACAGGATGCTCCGAGGTCACCCTGCGCATCGACGGCACAGCGCAGCAAAGTGCGCCCGCATCGGGAGGGGTGAAAGCTCTTCTTCCGCCGGAATTACCCGGTTCAAGTTCTCGGGTGTGGATCTCAGCACTTGCGTGCACCCCGGAGCGAAGGCGCGATTTTAACCTGCTGCAGCCCAATCGGGCCATGCGGCCCGGCAAGCCCCATGTGCCCTGCCCCAGCACCGGCGTATTCTTGCAGCGCAGCATGTTTTTTGCGCACCCTGTCGATTTCTGGTGGCCTGCTTCGTCGTGAAGGCAGGACCATCAACCAAGCTGCAAAAGGATTCCGCCATGAAATACCTCGGCCTCGCCTACTTCGCCCCCGAAAAATTCGCCGCCATGGCGCCCGCCGACGTGCAGGCCCTGGTGGGCCAGTGCCCCGCGCTGGACGAGAAGATGCGCGCCACGGGCAAGGTGCTGGTGTCCGCCTCGCTGGGGGACGCCAAGGACTGGGTCACCCTGCGCCCGCGCGCTGGCAAGGCGCAGATCAGCGACGGGCCTTTCACCGAGTCCAAGGAGATGGTGGGCGGCCTGTTCATCATCGAGGCGGACAGCCGTGAAGAGGCGGTGCAACTGGCCTCCATGCACCCGGCGGCCACGCTGGGCGAGGCGGGCGGCTGGGGCGTCGAGCTGATTCCCATGGATTTCTTTCTGACCGCCACCTGAGCCTGCCCCCGGCCCGCATGCCGGGCACGGCCCCAGGGCCCCCGCCTTGGTGCGAGGGGCTGCGAGATAACGCCCCATCCGCTTCGTCTTTGCCTATGATGTCTGGACAACCGCTCCAGAGGGCTCCATGAACATCGACACGACGTCTTTGATTCAGGACATGGGAATCAATGCCGGGCTGCTGTCGTTTCTGGCGGCGCTGTACAGCATCGCCATCAGCGGCCAGCGCCACCCCGACCCGGCCGTCATGGCCAGGCGGCGCAGATGGCTGCCCTGGGTCACGGGGCTCATGTTCGGCGTGACCGGCATCCTGACCATGCTGGTGCCCCTGCGCCTGGCCGAGGGCGTGATCGTCGACACCCGGCTGGTGATGACCGGCCTGGCCGGGGCCTACCTGTCGCCCTTGAGCGCCTTGCTGTGCGCGGCGGTGCTGGGCGCCTACCGGCTCAGCCTGGGCGGCATCGGCAGCGGCCCCGCCATGGTCGGCATTGCGCTGACCACCGCCATCGGCTGGTTCTGGCAGCGCCACCGGCCGTTCTTCTCCACCCTGCGCCTTGGCAGCACCCTGGCCGACGGGCTCTGGCTGGTGGGACTTGGCTTCAGCCTGGCTGCTGGCGGCATGCTGGCCATACAGACCTTGCCGCCAGACATCGCACGCGCGGTCACCGCGCGGTCGTGGCTGGCCGTGATGGTGGTCTACCCCATCGGCACCGTCCTGCTGGGTTTTCTACTGGACAACACGCAGAAGCTGAACCAGCGCGAAGAGGCCCTGGCACAGACGGCCGAGACCTTGAAAAACATGCTCGCCGAAGCGCGCCAGGCCGCCAGCGTGTTCGTCAACAGCAAGGACACCATCGCCATCGTGCAGCCGGACGGCACGGTGCTGGATGTCAACCCGGCGTACGTCCATGTGCTGGGCTATTCACGCGATGAGCTGATCGGCAAATCATCGGCCGTTCTGCGCATCGACGAGGGCGGCCAGGCCGCATTTTTGCGCCGGGTGGCGCAGGCCATCGAGCGCGGGGGCCGATGGCACGGCGAGCTGATCCGGCGCCGCAAAAACGGCGAAGACTTCGTCTCCGAAGTCACCATCGAAGGCATCCGGGACCCCGATGGCGTGGTGCGCAAGTGGGTCTCGGTCGGCAAGGACGTGACCGAGCAACGGCACCTGGAGCAGGTGCTGCAGCAGTTCGGCAACTACGACGCGCTGACCGGCCTTTCAAGTCGGCGCCTGTTCACCAAAGAGTTCAATGCCAGCCTGCAGCATGGCGCGCAGACCGACAGCATCCTGGCCCTGTGCCTGCTGGACATCGACCAGTTCAAGGACCTCAACGACCAGTGGGGCCAGCCCATGGCGGACCGCTTTCTTCGGGTCTTTGCACAGCGCCTCAGAAAAGAGGCGGGTACCGAGAGCCTCATCGGGCGCGTTGGGGGCGACGAGTTCGCCGTCGTGCTGAAGAACTGCCCGCACACCGATGCCGCACTGCAGCAGCTGGAAAGCCTGCGCCTGGCACTTGCGCAGACGGCGACCCTGGATGGCACCCCGTTGCGCCTGACCTGCAGCGCAGGGGTCACCTTCTACCCCGACGACATGGCCGACGCCGACGGCCTGCTGCGCCACGCGGACCTGGCCCTGTACGCCGCCAAGGAACAGGGCAAAGACCGCATCGTGGTGTTCGACGTGCAGCAAGGCCAACGGGTGCAGGCGCGCAGGCACACCGCCAAGCTGGTCGAAGACGCATTGCTGCAAGGCGAAATGGAGCTGTTCTTTCAGCCCAAGGTGCGGATTTCCGACGGCCAGGTCATCGGTGCAGAGTGCCTGATCCGGTGGCACCACCCCGAGCGGGGGCTGTTGGCGCCGGGCGCGTTTCTGGAAGACATCGTGGGCACCCCGGTGGCCAACAAGCTGGACTACTGGGTGCTGGACGCCGCGTTCCAGGCCGGGCACACCCTGGCCTCCCAGGGCAACCCGCTGCCGCTGAGCATCAACATCACCGTATCCACCCTCATCGACAGCCGCTTTCAGCTGCAAGCCGCCCAACTGCTCAGTCAATACCCCGCCCTGCCCTCGCAGTTTCTGGAGGTCGAACTGCTGGAAACCGAAACCTTCAACGACCTGTCTGCCGTGGCCTATGTCATGCAGGGGCTGAGCGAGCTGGGCATCCGGTGCTCCATCGATGATTTCGGCACCGGCTACTCCTCGCTCACCTACCTGCAGCGCCTGCCCGCCCACACCGTGAAGATCGACCAGTCCTTCGTGCGGGACATGCTGGACAACGAGCGCGACCGCACCCTGGTGCGCGGCATCGTCAGCCTGGCCCACGCCTTCAACCGGAGCGTGATCGCCGAAGGCGTGGAAACCCTGGCGCACGCCCAGGCCCTGCGCGACCTGGGGTGCGATGGCCTGCAGGGCTATGGCATTGCCAGGCCCATGCCGCTGCAGGATCTGATGGCGTGGATGCGGGCGTGGGTTCCACCGCCCGAGTGCGTGGCCTTGGCAGCCTTTCGCACAGAGGGCTAACCCAGATGAAGCAGGCGCAGGCCCTCCCCCCCCCCCCCCCCCCCCCCCCCCCCCCCCCGCGGCCCCCCCCCCCCCAGGAGGGGGGGGGACGGGGTGCTTCGCTTCAGGCCAGCACCAGCCTGATCAAGGTGATTTCAGACGGCGCCCCCAGCCGCATCGGCGGCCCCCAGTAGCCGGTGCCGCGGCTCACATAGACCCACATCGTCTGCAACCGGTGCAGCCCGGCAACAAAGGGGTTCTGCAGCGGCACGAACAGGTTCCACGGCCAGAACTGCCCGCCATGCGTGTGGCCCGACAACTGCAGCAGAAACCCCGCTTGCGCCGCAGCCGGCGCACTGCGCGGCTGGTGCGCCAGCAGCACGCGGGTCAGGGCCTCGGGTGGCGCACCCAGCAGCGCGCGATGCGGATCGCTGGCGTGGCTGGCATCGAAGTGCCCGGCCGTGAAATCGGTCACACCGCCCAGCACCAGTGCATCCCCATCGCCCTGCCCCGCCGCCGGCCGCAGCACCGCATGCTCGTTGAGCAACACGCGCAGGCCCAACCGGCGCAGTTCGGCAATCCACGGGCCCGCCCCAGCGTAGTATTCATGGTTGCCAGTCACCACAAAGCTGCCGTGGTGCGACTCCAAGTCGGCCAGCGGCGCAATGTGCTCGCGCAGCTCGGCCACGCTGCCGTCCACCAGGTCGCCCGTGATGGCAATGGCATCGGCCTTGAGTTCATTCACGCGGCTCACGATGCGCGCGATATAGCCGCGCCGGATGGTGGGCCCCACATGCAGATCGCTGAGCTGCACGATGGTGAACCCATGCAGCGCCGCAGGCAACCCGGCCAACGCCACATCCACGCGCCGCACACCAGCGGTGCGGCGCGCGTTCCAGAACCCGAGCAGGGATGCCAGCGTGGCCAGGATCACCACCGCTGCCGCACTGTCGGCCCGTGCCGAACCACCCTCCGGCAGCCAGCCCCCCGCCCACGCCCCTGCCAGCACCAGGTCCCGCAGCAGCGTGAGCAAGAAGAGCGACGAGAACCAGCCCATGGCCAGCAGGCCCAGCCAGGTCCATGCGGGGCTGGCTGCGCCACGGCGGCCGGAGCGGTGCTGGAACGGCATCGGCAAGGCGATGGCCGAGACCAGCAACGCCACCGCGAGTGCGGGCCCGGCACCGGGCCATGCAGACAGCGCCCCCACCAGGCGCAGGCCGATGTACAGGTGCAAAAGGCTTGTCAGAATGGTCAGCGGGCGCAGCGGCATGGCGGGCAAAGGTGGCGCGGCGGGGCCGCAGACATCCGCAGATGCGGCCACCCCGCTGAATATCCAGCCCTGTCGAGATTGGTGCGCATTTACTTCAATCAATGAGCCCTGCGTTGAAGCGGCCGCCTACGGCTGTACCAGAGCGGCTATGCAAGGGTAATCGTGTCCTTGCAACGGGTTGGATCACTCAGCGATGGGCCGTTTTTTTCAGAGGCAATCAGGCAAAGGTCCAGTTAACATTCTGTGCCGCTGACGACCACAAACATGAGGGAGAGACCGTGAACCGCAAGAAGCCGCTGGGCCGCGCATTAAAAGACTTCAAGCAGCTCAGTTCGGGTGAACTTCAGTTGCTGAACGCCTGCAGGAAGGGCAACTGCGCGACCCTGGGCGAGGGAGTGCCCGAATCAGCCACCGACGCGCAGCGCGTGCGCGCCACGTTCGTGCGCTTTTTGCTGTTGGGCGGCGATGAACAGGCGCCGGTGCACGAACGGGGCGTTCAGTTGCGAGGTGCTTTCGTCGAGGGATCGCTCGACCTGCACGGTTGCTGCATTCCAGCCAATGTGAGCTTGTCGCACTGTCGCTTCGAGGGTCATATCTACGCGAAGGATGCACGGGTGGATGGGCTATTCAGCCTGCATGGAAGCCACTTAGCACGCGGGCTTATCGCAGATCGCTTCCGTTGCTCGGCCGGTGTGTTCCTGCGGAGCGGGTTCAATGCGCAGGGTGAGGTTAACTTGCTTGGAGCGGTGATTGGAGGCAACCTGGATTGCAGCGGCGGGCAGTTCGAGGTCGAGGACGGCGACGCTTTGTCGCTCGATGGTGCGGATGTCAAGGGCGCTGTGTCTCTGAGCAACGGCTTCAAGACGACGGGAAAGGTCAGGCTACTGAGCGCACATGTTGGAGGCCAACTAGATTGCAGAGGCGGACTGTTCGAGGTGAGTGAAGGCTATGCCCTGGCGGCGGACGGTATCGACGTCAAAGGCAATGTGCTCATGAGCGATGGTTTCAAGGCGGCGGGGGAGGTCAGACTGCTGGGCGCGCAGATTGGCGGCAACCTGGATTGCCGGGAGGGACAGTTCCTGGTGGGGGCAGGCGACGCTGTGTCGCTCGATGGCGCAGAGGTAAAACGCGTTGTATCCCTAAGCAACGGCTTCAGAGCGACAGGTCTGGTCAGGCTGCTGGGCGTGCAGATTGGGGGCAACCTAGATTGCACCGGGGGAAGGTTCGAGGTACCGGCAGCAAACGCATTGTCAGCCGATCGAATGAATGTCAGGGGCAGTGTAAGTCTGCGCAACGGCTTCAAAACAACGGGGGAGGTCAGGCTGCTGGGTGCGCAGATTGGCGGCAACCTGGATTGCAACGGCGGGCTGTTCCTAGTGGAGACGGGTAATGCCCTATTGGCCGATGGTGTGGATGTCAAGGGAGATGTGGCCCTCAGTTATGGCTTTAAGGCGACAGGCGCCGTAAGACTACTTGGTGCGCAGATTGGTGGCGATCTGAGTTGCTCTGGTGGGCAGTTCGAAATGAAGACCGGACCTGCCTTATCAACAGATCGAGCTTGTGTGGCGGGGAGTGTCTTCTTGCGGGACGGCTTCAAAGCAACGGGTATGGTCAGATTGCCAGGCGTGCAGATAGGCAACCACTTGGACTGCACCGATGGGGAGTTCGATGTTTTGTCTCTTGACTCCGCCGTTGTACGAGGCGCTTGGCTGCTATACAACTGTCCTCGTCCGGTGCGCATCAATGCCTCGCACTCGGATGTGGCCGTGCTTGTGGATGATTTAGCCGCTTGGGCGGATGACAGCGTACTTGATGGCATGCGCTACATGACCCTCGGGGGCCAGGCGCCAACCAGCGGGAGAGAGCGGCTGGCATGGCTGAGCAAGCAACCTAAGAAGCACTTTGGCGGTGCGGATGGAGCGGACTTCCGCCCTCAGCCATGGCGCCAGGTGCAACGAGTGTTGCGCGAGATGGGTCACAACGAGGACGCCAAGCAAGTGGGAATCGCCTTTGAGGACCATCTGCGCACCATGGGCCGATTGGGCGAGTCGCCGCCAGGCACGCATGCAATGTCTGCTTGGTTGAAGCGCGGGGTGGCGCACGTAGCGCACTACGCGTTTGGCAAACTGGCGGGCTACGGGTATAGACCAATTCGCTTGGTAGCATGGATGGCTATGGTGTGGTTTCTGTGCGGCGCAACGTACTGGTGGATAGCCCTGCCGCCACGCAGTGCGATGGCACCTTCGGACCCCCTTGTATTCCAAAATGCGAGCTACGCTGAATGCCTGCCCGACCAAGTCGGGCAACCAGGCAACTGGTATCTTTGCGGCCCCTTACGCGGCGAGTACGCCACTTTCAGCCCCTTTGCCTTTTCACTAGACTTGATGTTGCCAGTAGTTGATCTGGGCCAGGAGAAGACCTGGGGTGCGTTTGTGCCCACGCCCAAGGCCAACCCGCTGGAAGAGCTTTTTTGCCACTGGCACTGGGGCCACGCGGCACGGCTCCTGACCTGGTTTCAAACCCTGTTCGGCTGGGTGAGTAGCCTACTGCTCGTGGCCATCGTCTCGGGCTTCTCGCGGCGCAATGACGAGGGGTCGTGACCTGCTTGCGCGCTGACGCCTGCGGGATAGGCCCTCGAATCGCAGCCTCCCCTTGTAGTCAAGGGTCGTTTCTGAATGGCCACTCCTGACTGGAGGTTGTCCCGAGGCGCAAGGACCGTTGGCCACGCTCCGAAGCAGTCGCTCAACGTCGGAGTTGACTGGCATGCTGCGGCCTTGCATCGCGAGGCGTACGCTCATCAACACTCCTCGCGGCGAAATGCCGCTGCGTATCCGCGTCGAACAACCTATTGGGTCTCCGTTGCACCACTCCGCTCACTCCGGGGTGCTCGGATCGCCATCATCGCCTGGAGCCTCCAGCGCCTGCCGCTCAAGTTCCTCGTCCGAAAGCTCTGGCTCATCCTGTCCGGCGATCCACTCTTCAAGAAACTCCTCAGTCGGTTCCTGGCCTTCGACAAGAATCTGTTCGATGGTCTGGCGGGGCACAGCTGCTGGCGCGCTCGCATTCACATCAACGCTCCCTGCAGCGTCGGGTACCTCGGCCGAACGGCTCATCTTTCCCTCGAGGTAAGAGGCGAAATCTCCATCCTTTGGCATATCTGGGCTCGTCATAGTGGTTCTCTCTGAAATAACTGTGGCTGCTTGCTCCGCCCCTGGCATGGCGGCGCTTCGCCGGGGCCGATAGCCACTCCTGGGGCCTGTGCGTGCACCGGACTTGAGGTATCGCCAACCCAATTTTCGCTGACCAACCCGCCGTACTTCATGAACACCTCGGCGCGGTGATAGATGCTTTTGCAAAGGTCAACAGCGCCATCAAGCGATCTGCGGCCTGCGGGGGGCCGCTTCCAGGTCCTTGTCCAGCAGGCAGTCGATGAAAGCACTGAGAAGGGCCGGTCGATGTTGCCTGTTCGGGTAATACAGGAACAGCCCCGGGCGCGAGATCGACCAGTCCGCCAGCACCTGGATCAACCGACCCTGCGCCAGGAGAGCCACCCACGCCGTCTCGCTCAAAGTGGTAGGCAATGCCAAGCCCATTGAGCGCAGCAGCAACGCCAATGTCGGCGTGGTTGGTGACGACGGGGCCGTCCACCGCTACATCAAGCCGTTGCCCCTTTTTCTCGAACTCCCACTGATAGTGCCTGCCGTCCATCTGCAGCCGCCAGTTGATGCAGGCGTGGCGGTGCAGATCGGCAGGTGTCCTGGGTGTGCCCCGGGCCGCAAGGTAGCCGGGGGACGCCACGGCCACCATGTCCAGGTCGGGTGTGAGGCGCACGGCAATCATGTCCTTCTCAAGCCGCCCACCCACGCGGATGCCCGCATCGAAGCGGCCCACGACGATATCGGCCAACGCGTCGTCGACCACGATGTCGAGCACCACGTCAGGGTACGCCTGATGAAAGCGTGACAGCCTGGGCGCAATGATGGTTCTGGCGGCGATCCCCAGCGTGTTGATGCGCAGCGTGCCCGTGGTCTGCCCTGCGGCTTCACTGGCTTCGGCAACCGCCGCATCCATTTCGCGGAACAGCGGGGCGATGCGCCCATAGAGCTGCTCGCCACTGGCCGACGGCGCAACGCTGCGTGTGGTGCGATTGAGAAGGCGTGTGCCAATCCGGGCTTCGAGCTGCCGTATGGTCTGGCTGAGCGCAGAAGGCGACAGGCCCAGATGCTCTGCCGCCCGGGCAAAGCTCTTGCGTTCGACCACGGCAGCGAAGGCTTTCAGCTCGGCAAATTCGAACCCGCGCATTATGTATTCCTTTCTACACAGCCCATGCGGATTCTAGGATATTCCCTAAATGGACCCCGGCGCGCATCCTCAAGTCTTCATCAACCCCATGGAGCCATCGACATGAACGCCTTGACCCTTCCCGAACCCATCGCCGCGTACTTTGCGGCCGAACACAACCCCGAGGCGCTGGCGCGCTGCTTCACTGCGCAAGCCGTCATGAAGGACGATGGCCACACGTACACGGGCGTCGATGCCATCAAGGCATTCATGGCCGAGGCATCTGCCAAATACAGCGCTACCACCGTGCCGTTCGCGCTGGAGCGTGAGGACGGTTTTCAGATCGTCAAGGCCACGGTGACGGGCAACTTTCCAGGCAGCCCCATCGACCTGTCCTACCGCTTTCGCCTTGAACGCGGGCTGATCGCAGCGCTGGAGATCAAGGCATGAGCTTCGACCTCCAACTTCAAGGCAAGCGTGCCGTGGTCACGGGCGGCACCAAGGGTTTGGGCGCGGCCCTCGTCCAGAGCCTGCAGGATGCGGGCGTGCAGGTGATGACCACTGCGCGCTCTGCGCCCGAGAAGCCGCTGGAGGGTGTGGCGTATGTCCAGACCGACCTGACCACCGCAGAAGGCGTGGCACAGCTTGCGCGCGCAGTCACCGAACGCTGGGGCGGCGTGGACATCGTGATCAACTCCCTCGGCGGCTCCAACGCGCCAGCGGGCGGTTTCGCAGCCCTTGATGACGCCATGTGGTTCAGTGAGCTGAACCTGAACCTCATGTCTGCGGTTCGTCTTGACCGGGCACTGCTGCCCGCCATGCTGGCACAGGGCGCAGGCGTCATCCTGCACGTGACCTCGATCCAGCGCGTGCTTCCGCTGCCGGAGTCGACCACCGCCTACGCCGCGGCCAAGGGGGCCCTTTCGACCTACAGCAAATCCTTGTCGAAAGAGGTCACGCCCAAGGGTGTTCGGGTTCTGCGCGTCTCGCCAGGCTGGATCGAGACCGAAGCGTCGGTGGTATTCGCCGAGCGAATGGCAGCCCAGGCGGGTACCGACTACGAGGGCGGCAAGAAGATGGTGATGGACTGGCTCGGGGGAATCCCCGTCGGCCGGCCCGCCAGGCCGCAGGAGGTTGCGGACCTGATCACCTTCCTGGTGTCGCCGCGCGCGGCATCGGTGGCGGGTTCAGAGCATGTGATCGATGGCGGGACGGTTCCTACGGTTTAGTTTGGAAACCTCGACTTGGTCGGCAACTAAGTCTTTTCGAAAAGGGGCCCCAGTCGAGACTGATTGGGGCTTTCCGCCTGGCCGGCCTGTGGAACACCTGGACCGACAAGGCAACCTGCGAGGTGCATGAGAGCTGCACCATGTTGACCATCAACGCGGACATACACCCGCTCGTGAATCGCATGCACAAGCCCGACACCAAGCTGGGCACGCCTGAGCAGGACAAGCGCAGCGTGATCTCCATCGAGGCCGGGCCCGCCAAGCGGCGAGCCGCCTGCCATGGCAGAGCACACCCTTGCAATCGACAACCCCACAGGCCTGCTGGCTGAGGATGTTCGCCGGCAGGCCATTGCGGCGGCCGAGGAAATGCTGGCGCACAAAGGCGTGACGGTTGAGCAATGCGCCGCCATCGGCACCAGGCCGACGAAGCCAGTCCGCCCTGGCACCATCCCCAGCTTCTTCTGCGGGATGGGTGAGGTTGCAGCTGCGTGGCTGGAGGCATGCACCGTCGTGCAGGACCTATGCGGCCCGGACGTGACGCTGCGCATCGTGAACAAGCAGGCGCCGCTGCCGCACTGACGCGAAGAAAAAGCCCGCGCAGGGCGGGCTGAAGGGAGAATGCCAGCTTGGAGTGCCTGGCTCCGCAATGGTACTGCCGGGCGCACAAAGCAAAGACCCGCCAAAGCGGGCCTAATCTGTCGGGATGAAGGCTTGCAGTCATCGATCCGCAGAGGCCTTCCTATGAAGGACTTGAGCGCAACGCCCTGGCAGCGAGAGACTCAGAATGGCGGGGCCGGTACGGTGAATGTCAATGATTGTGCAAAGAGGCTGCGGCTCGCGCTTCAAGGTCGGTAAACTTGATCGCAGTACCTACGCTCTGCAAAACCTTGGATTCCTGGTCGGCGCTTTCTGGATCCAACCGGTCATCGATCACGATAAGTGGCGACATGCCGGCGTTAGCGATGGTGCTTTGAATGTCCACCAGTTTGTGAAGCACCCACGTTGCGGATTGGGGCCGAGGACCTGTGGCCACCACTGGCTGCCCGTCGATCAGGTAGTCCAGTTCGTAAGGCTTGCCAGACACGCCAACGAACGCAGGCGATTTGGTGATCTCAGCGTCAGGCTTCCAGGCCCGCAGCGCGATGCCCACCTCTTCAATGAACACCGAGATGTCTGCATTCACCCCCTGTTGGTCTTTCTCCCACGAAACGATGTCCATGAGGGATGCGAGGTACTTCGCAAAGGCCATCGGCGCCGCGTCCTCTGACGCCCAAAACTCAATTTCCCCCGCCTCATTGAAAGTGCCGCCGTGCCTCTGGGCCGCAGAGATAAGGAAGGTGGCGTTCTTTTTGTTCTCGATCCTGACACCTCGGCCGATGAAGTGCATCAGTGTGGCTCCGTCATCAAAAAACCTTACCTGGCCGTTGATCGACTCGACAAACAACGGCAGCGAGTCGCCGTCCTCGAACTTGAATGGCGAAGAAATGACCGCAATCGATCCATCCTCTGTGAGGGGATGACATTCGAATCCCAGCAGTGATGAAAATTGATGGCAGATCATGATGAAAACCTGAGCTCAAACACGCTAGGGTCAGCCAATGGTGGCACAAAGGTGATGTTTGTCTGTTGGCAAAAGTAATTAAGCGCCTCACGGAAACCCCAGTCAAGCCACTCTTGCTTGCCTGGAATTCTCTCAAGGCCCATGTGCTCGTGCACGAAGTCATGCCAGCACTTGGGCTTTCGCGCAATTGCATTCACCTGAAGTTGATAGACCCGCTGCAAGCCGCCAAGTTTCACACGAAATACTGTGAATTTGTATGTCGTGACTCCCGTCTTTGGCGACACCGCAAACTCCAGCGATACCCTAAGACCTGATCTCACGCGCCCCTCTACAAGAAGCCCGCACTCCATGGTTTCTAGTCCGGGCTTAAGTTTGTGAGAAGCCCAGTCCGGAGCGTCTTCGCACACGAGGGACAGCGCAAGAAGCGCCCGTGCCTCGGCGGCCGGCATGTCCAACATCTTCCCCTCCTTGTTCTATCCACTCTGGGGTGGCCCTACGGCTTAGAGTTGTCGCAGATTTTCTGTATTTGAAGAGAACTCAGCTTGGCGGTCTTCATGCGCTCTAGCAGCACTGCCGAACACAGTGCCGGCGCTTCTGCTGGCGCCACCACGGGGACAGAAGGCGCAGGCTCCGAGGCAATTGCGGCTGGTGGTGGGCAGTCAGATCGAATGCTGGCGACCGCTTCGGCTATGCCATTCAGATCAAGCTCAAACTCCTGCAAGCCAGAGACCAGTGTTAAAGCCTGGCCTCGCAGTCGGCTGGACGCTAGAGCGGCTGCGAATTCCTCCCCCTCCAGCATCACTGCACGGATGTCTTTCTCCATCTTCGTGGGCATGCGCAATTGGCGGGCCGGCTGATCGTCGAATCGCAAAGTCACTGACGAGATGCCACCTCGGATAGTGATGTACAGGCCATCACGTGCCAGCTGTTTTCCGTAGTCCTGCTTGTAGATCCCGGTGCAACTGACCTTGTCGGTCATCTTGTCCAACTCTCGCAAAACAGTCCAGTTGCCGACTGTCAGCACCTTGGTGGCATCTTTAAGGTTGGCCTGCACCGCAGCCCCCGCAATGAGGCCAATCGTCAAAATCAAAGCTTTCTTCATCCATCTCTCCTCGTTCTGGCCACCCTAGAGTGGCGGTCACATCTTCGTTGCCGACTCTTTCAGCGACTTCTCGCGCTCGGTCGCCTTCTTGTTGAGATGGGACTGGCTGGTGAAGAAAACTGACGTCTGATCAACTGTGTCGGAGCGCTCGCGGAGTTTCAGGGTTACCGACTTACCCTCCCAGTCCAAAGCTTCTGAGGAGAAGGTGGCTCCCATCTTGTTCTGCAGCTTCTCGGTCCATGTTCGTGTGGGCTTGCCATACCGCTCCATCAGCAACGCCTTGATGTCCCGGTAGTTGGAGTGCTTCCCATGGAGGATGATTGAGGTCACCACCCCATCGTCTCGGTCGATGTACCCGCCGTCGAACACTGGCACAGGGAAGCCTGCAATGATGATTCCGCCATAGCCAGGCCGTTCCATTGCGCAGACGGCAACCGGGTTCTTCTCCGCATCGGCCTTGACGCCGCCACACTGGCCAATTCGGTCGTTTTCAAGCTTCTCACCGATGGGCACGCCAAACACGGCAGTGGGTTCGTTCGGCCAGCCTGCGGGCTTCTTCTGGCCCAGGGCGGAAAAGACGACCAGGCAGGCCGCTGCGATTGCAATTTTCTTCATCCCTCTCTCCTCGTTCTAGCCAATCTGGGTTGGTGCGCATGGATCCTGAGCCGCCACATGGCATGAAACCTTCAGAATGCCTTCGGAAGTGTCAGCACAGGCGTCGAGGTCAGCGCCGCGCAGTTAATCCCGCTTTGCCGGCCGACGGCGGATTGAATGGAACCGGCAATGCGAACGATGGCTGCGCCCGGTACGAAATCGATGTCATAGGTGACATCGCAGGCGCCGTAGAGATTGGTGCCGAGAAGGATGGCATTGTTGCCTGAGATGCCTCCGGTGGCCACCTCCCACGTCGCGACTGAATTCACCCGTACGACGCCGAGCGCGGTTGTGAACTGAAGGTTGTTGGCCGGCACCGCTGAAAGGCCCACTGCAATCATCGAGGTTCCGTTGGTATGGACGGAAAAATAGGAGCTGCTGCTTGGGTTGAAGTAAATGCCGTCATATGGCCCTGCTGCTTGTGCTGCGCCCGCGACGAGCATGGCCGCGAGGGCCGCTATTTTCTTGAGCATCGAGTTCTCCTCCTGCGCAGTCGGGGCGCTGCGCGTCGCCTGATTTCGGCTCGGCCTCAATTGCAGTGCCGAGTGCCCCACTTGCGACGGCACGAATCGCGGGTTTCCGCCGGAGATAGTACACCGCACTGTTTCAATTTGTATCCACCTCTACGGGTGATGGACAAACCAACCAAGCGGCGGGCAGCTGACTTCACATCCGTCGCGCGAAAGCGGGAAGCGATGCGCAAACAAAAAAGCCACCCGAAGGTGGCTGTTTGCTTTTTCCAAGACTGCTTGTTTGCAGTCTTCTTCAAGATCCCGTTGATTTCTGAAGCTGGTCTCTTCAGAAGGAATCTTGGTAGGCGCGATTGGACTCGAACCAACGACCCCCACCATGTCAAGGTGGTGCTCTAACCAGCTGAGCTACGCGCCTGTGTTGTTCTGTTCAAGACCACGATTATAGCCACAAAAAATCGCCGCCCGGCAAAGTTGCAGCAAAAATTCAAAAGTGCGCTGCGGCCCGTTGCAGCGCCCTGCTCTGCAGGGCACCCATGGCAGCCTCCTGCATCAAGCCTCGATCGTACAGTTCGCCCGCTTGAGCGCCGCATCGATCCACGCAATGTCCTGCGTGCCATCCGCGATCTCGGCCACCATCACGGCTTCGATCTTCTGCTTCTGGTGCGCAGCGGCCAGCAGTTGCTCGGCCTGGTCGTACGGCACGCACAGCAGGCCGTCATCATCGCCGATGACCAGGTCGCCGGGCTCGATGACCATGCCGTCGATGGCGATGGGCACGTTGATCTCGCCGGGGCCGTCCTTGTAGGGGCCGCGGTGGGTGACGCCGGCGGCAAAGACCGGAAAGCTGTCCTTGCGCAGCACGGCACTGTCGCGGATGGCGCCGTTGATGACGATGCCGGCAAAGCCCTTGAGCTTGGCCTCGCCCACCATGATCTCGCCGATGAGCGCGTTGGTGAGGTCGCCGCCCGCGTCCACCACGATCACGTCGCCGGGCTGGGCCAGCTTCAATGCCTTGTGGATCAGCAGGTTGTCGCCCGGGCGGGTCTTGATGGTGAGGGCCGGGCCGGCCATGGCGGTGCCGTCGTGCATGGGTCGCAGGCGCGGGCCGCCTGCGGTCATGCGCGACATGCAGTCGCTGACGTTGGCCACGGGTACCTCCAAAAATTGCCGGGCCAGCTCCAGGCTCACGGCGCGTTTGCGTTTCAGGATTTGGCAGCCGATCATGGTGCGGTTCTCACTTGAATGATGGTTGATGGAGTTAGGGCAACGCTGAACAAGTCCTTCACGCGTCGCACACCCTGCTTTCGGCGGTCTGCGGCGTTGCAAATGCTCGCCATAGCACCGGCTATGGCTGCGCTTTGCGCCTGGCAGCCCATCCCAAATCAGGGCATGCGCCATCGCGAGGACTTATTCAGCGTTGCCTTAGTCGAGCGTGGTGCCCGAGCTTTTGACGATGGGGGCCAGGCGTGCGCGGTCGCTGGCATACAGCTTGGCCATGTCGTCCGGCGTGCCGGTGATCAGTTCCGCGCCGGAGTCCACGATCTTCTTGGTGGTGTCGGGGGCGTTCACCACCTTGTTGATAGCTTCGTTGAGCTGCTTGACGATGGCGTCGGGGGTGCTGGCCGGGGCCATCACGCCCCACACGCTGGCCAGCTCGACGCCCTTGATGCCGGATTCGGTGTAGGTGGGCACGTCGGGCAGCAGCTTGGAGCGGCGCGCGGTGGTCACGCCGATGGCGCGCACTTTGCCCGACTGGATGTGCGACAGCAGCGTGGGGATGGAGCCCATGTACATGTCGATGCGCCCACCCAGCAGGTCGGGCATGGCCTGCGCCATGCCGCGAAACGGCACGTGCGTGAACTTCACGTTCGAGCTTTTCTGCCAGGCCTCGCTGATGAGGTGCGAGATGGTGCCGGTGCCCGGCGTGGCAAAGCTCAGGCGCCCAGGGTCTTTCTTCGCCGCCTGGATGATGTCGTCCAGCGTCTTGTAAGGTGAATCGGCATTGACCACCAGCACGGCGGGGCCGGCGGCGACCAGGGCCACGGCGCGCAGGTCCTTGTCGGGGTTGTAGGTGAGCTTGGAGTACAGCAGCGGGTTGAGCACCACGTTGTCGGTCTGCGCCATCACCAGGGTCAGGCCGTCGCCGGGGGCCTTGGCCGTCTGGTCCAACGCCACATTGCCGCCAGCGCCGGGCTTGTTCTCCACCACGACGGCCCAGCCATAGGCATCGGTGAGCTTGGTGCCGACCAGCCGCGTGAGGTTGTCGGTGCCACCGCCCGCCGGGAAGGGCACGATGAACTTGATGGGCCGTTGCGGGTAGGTGCCCTGTGCATGGGCCGGGGCGATGGTTGCCGTGGCGGCAGCCAGTGCAAGCAGGCCGCCGAGGGCCAGGGTGCGTCGGGTCAAAGTCGTCATCATTGCAGGTGTCTCCTATGGGTTTGTATTCGGGTAGCGCGGTGATCGGTCAAGGGCGGCGGGCGAGCACATGGCTGCCCAGCCAGGCGATGGCTTCGTCGGTGGAGGTGCCGGTGAAGGCCTGCGCCGCATGCGCCTGGGCCGTGGCAGCGAACAGCGCTTCGACGGCGGGCAAGACGATGGGCGCCAGGCCGTGCCGGGCCATCTGCTGGCGGGCCTCGGCCACCTCGTTGCGACGGCGCGCGGAGTGCGGGATGTGCGTGCGCACCATGGATTCCATCAGCGTGCGCAGCGGTGTCTCGTCGATGTCCTGCAGCACGACATACAGCTGCTCGCGCAGGCCCATTTGCTGGGCGGTGACCAGGCATTCCACGGCCAGCGCCTCGGTGCCCTTGGTGTAGATGCTGCGCAGGAGCTTGAGCGCGGCGGCATCGCCCGGCTGATCGCCCACCACGCGGACGGAGCCACCGAAGGGCAAGAACAATTCCTGTACAAAACCGGCCTTGCCGCCGGCCACGAGCAGCGGCGTCTTCTTGCCGCCCAGGTTGACGGCGCCGGTGATGGCCACGTCCACGAAGTGCACCGCCCTGCCCTGGGCGCCACGCTCGGCCAGCCCGGCGCATTCGCGCATCTCCTGCGGGTCGGCCGTGGTCATGTCCACATACACCGCGCCATCCTGCAGATGGGGCAGGCAGGCCTCGAACAGGCTGCGCGCCACGGTGCCGAACACAGCGCTCACCACCACGTCGGCCCCGGCCAGCCAGGCACCGGGCGCGGTGTGCACCTGGCCACCGGCGGCCTGCACGGCAGCGGCCACCGCAGCGCTCTGCTGCAGGTCGCACAGGCCCACCAGGCTGTGCCCCTGCTCCACAAAGGCCTGCATGTAGCAGGCGCCGACCATTCCACCACCGAGTATTGCGAGCTTCATGAAAGTACAAATTTAAAACATTGATGGCAGTTTATGGAGTATCTCGCCCGATGACTCACAGGGATTTCCCGTAGCATGGCGACAATTTGTACCTGTTTTGTATTTTTTGTGTGCCGCCACGGGGCACAACGAGAAACCCTGCCGTCACCTAGAATCAGCGCACCTTCCCCACCCACCTGGTGCAAACACAGTGCAAAACGTGAAAGACAAGGCGTACGAGGTTCTGCGGCAGCGGCTCATCGGCGGGCACTACCGCCCGGGCGAGCAGCTCAAGGAGGAGCCCATTGCCCGCGACCTGGGGCTGAGCCGCACGCCGGTGCGCAATGCGCTGCACCGCCTGGTGGAAGACGGCCTGGCCACCGACGGCGCGGGCCAGGGCATCCGCGTGTCGGAGTGGAGCGACTGGGATGTGGAAGAAACCTTCCAGCTGCGCATGCTGCTGGAGCCGTATGCCTCCTTCCTCGCGGCCACGCGCGGCGGCGAGGGGCTGGCCGACGAGCTGGAGGCCAGCAACCAGCGCATGGAGGCCGGCATTGCCGCCGGCCACGATGGCATTGCGCAAGTGCAGTCCGCCAACCGGGATTTTCACCACGCGCTGATCGAGGCATCGGGCTCGCCGCGCCTCAAAACCATGCTGGCGACCATGATCGACATGCCGATCATCAAACGCTCGTTCTACATCTACACGCCCGAAGAGCTGGTGCAAAGCCTGCACCACCACCGCGACCTGGTGATCGCCGTGCGCGCGCGCGACGGCGAGCTGGCGCGCCAGGTGATGCAGCTGCACCTGCGCATGTCGTACCACCGGTTCATGAAGCACCGGGGCGAATACAGGCGCAACCCCACAGAGTAGGGACTGCTACCGGCGCCGGGCCGACCGCACCCCCTGCACCCCCGCCACGATCCCCAGCACCTTGTTCAGCCGCCCCGAATCCGCCACCTCCACGGTGAAGGTCATCCACGCCGTGCCCTTGACGGACTGGGTCTGCACGCCGATGACATTGGTCTTCTCGCGGGCAAAGACTTCGGAGATGTCGCGCAGCAGGCCCTGGCGGTCGGCGGCTTCCACGGCCACGTCCACAGGGTAGACGGCGGGCTTGTCTGCGGCCGTGGCCTTGGGCAGGCCCCAGTCCACGTCGATCACGCGCTCGCCGTTCTTGGCGGCCATTTCGCGGAAGTTGCTGCAGTCGGCGCGGTGCACGCTCACGCCCTTGCCGCGCGTGACAAAGCCGCGTATGTCGTCCGGCGGCGCGGGCTTGCAGCACTTGGCCAGCTGGGTCATGAGCGAGTCGATGCCCACCACCAGCACGCCGCCCTTGGGGCTCGATGATTCATTGCCGCGCGGCTTTTTCAGCAGCAGGTAGTCGTCGCTGTTGGGCGGGGGCTCGGCCGGGCGCAGCACGGTCTCGATGTTGCGCAGCGAGAACTCGTCCTTGCCCACCACCTCGAACAGCGCGTCGGCCGACTTGAAGCCCAGCTGCACGGCAAGGTCGTCGAGCTTCACGGCCGTCTTGCCCTCGCGCTGCAGCAGGCGCTCCACGGCCTCGCGGCCACGGGCGACTGTTTCGTGCGTGGCCTGGGCGTTGAACCAGGCGCGCACCTTGGCCTTGGCGCGGTGGCTGGTGAGGTAGCCGAGCTCGGCGTTGAGCCAGTCGCGCGAGGGGCGGCCCTCCTTCACGGTGACGATCTCCACCGTCTGGCCGTTTTGCAGCGCGGTGTTCAGCGGCACCATCACGCCGTCGACCTTGGCGCCGCGGCAGCGGTGGCCCAGGCTGGTGTGTACGCTGTAGGCAAAGTCCACCGGGGTGGCGCCCTGGGGCAGGTCGACCACGGCGGCCTCGGGGGTCAGCACGTAGATGCGGTCTTCGAACAGGCCGTTGCTCTTTTGCGCATGGCCCGCCAGGTCGCGCTCCCACGCCAGCAGCTGGCGCAGCACGGCGATCTTGGCGTCGTACTCGCCCGTGGCGGACACGCCCACATAGCCCTTGGCGCCCGCCTCTTTATAGGCCCAGTGCGCGGCCACACCGTGCTCGGCATGCTCATGCATGGCCTGGGTGCGGATCTGGATCTCGATGGGCTTGCCGTTGAGGTCGTCGCGCACGATGGTGTGCAGCGACTGGTAGCCGTTGGCCTTGGGCTTGGCGATGTAGTCGTCGAACTCTTCGACGATGGGCGCAAAGCGCTGGTGCACCCAGCTGAGCGCGGCGTAGCAGTCCTTCACCGTGGGCACCACCACGCGCAGCGCGCGGATGTCGTACACCTGGTCGAAGTTGAGCGACTTGCCGCGCATCTTCTTGACGATGCTGTAGATGTGCTTGGGCCGGCCCTGCACGCTGGCGCTGATGCTGCGCGCGCGCAGGTCCGATTCGAGCCGGGCGCGCAGCTGCTCCATGTAGACCTCGCGCTCGCCGCGCTTTTCGTCGAGCAGGCGCGCCACGTCCTTGTAGGTGTCGGGCTCCAGAAAGCGGAAGGACAAATCCTCCAGCTCCCACTTCACCTGCCAGATGCCCAGGCGGTTGGCCAGCTGCGCAAACACCTGCAGCGACTCGCGCGCCAGGCTGGGCGACATGGGCAGCTTGGTGGCCGCATGAAAGCGCAGCGTCTGCAGCCGCGAGGCCAGGCGCAGCATCACCACGCGCAGGTCGCGCGAGAAGGCCAGCAGCATCTTGCGCACGTTCTCGGTCTGCAGGGCCGGGTCGTCCAGCGCCTGGGCGCCGCGCGCCTGCTGCTGCACGCGCACGAGCTTGGTGGTCTCCACCGCCAGCGCGGCGAAGTTGGCGCCAAAGGCCTTGGTGATCACTTCCTCGGGCTTGTTCAGGTGTACGCACGAGTACACCAGGTAGCTGGCGGCCTGCATGGCTTCGGACCCGCCGATGCTCTTCAAGATGGCGGCCACGGCATCGGCGTGGGCCAGGGTGTTCTCGCCGGAGTCGAGTGCCTCGCTGGCGATCAGCGGCTCGGCAAAGGCGCGGGCACGCACCAGCGCGTTCACCTGTTCGGGCAAGGTGTGGGCAGTGGCCGCGATCAGCTGGGGCACGGCCTCGGCCGTGTTCAGCGGCGGGCCGGGGGGCGGGGCAAGCGTCTTCATGCGGCGGCAGCACCTTCCTCCGCCAGCAGAAACCCACGCACCGCCGCCACCTGGTCGGCCGCGACCAGGGTGGGCGCATGGCCCACGCCCGCAAATTCCACCAGTTGCGCACGCGGGCCGCGCCCGGCCATGGCCTGGGCGGTCTCGTGCGAGAGCAGATCCGAATCCGCACCGCGCAGCAGCAGCGTGCGCGCGGTGATCTGGTCGTACAGCTGCCACAAAAAGGCCTCGCCCGCGGCGGCGGCCTCTTGCGTCATCGAACGGAAGGGTACGGCAATGGCCGGGTCGTAGTGCAGCGTGACGCCGCCCTCGGGCAGGCTGCGCACCATGGCGCGCGACAGCTCCAGCCACTGGGCCGGCGTGTGGGGGCCAAAGCTGGTGGAGATGGCCCACATGGCATCGGCCGCCTGCTGCAGCGATTCGAATGTGGCCAGAAAGCCCAGGTACTGGCCGATGCGCTGCAACGCCTGCCACTGGATCACCGGGCCCACGTCGTTGAGCACCAGGCGGCGCACCGGCACAGGCAACGGCAGGTCGGGCTGGCCGGTGATGCCCATGCCGATCAGCCCGCCCATGCTCGTGCCCACCCAATCGAGCGTGGCGATGGGCGCCTGCTGGTGCAGCTGCGCCAGCAGGGCCACCATGTCGGCGCCGTACTGCGGGATCTGGTAACCCATGGGGTCAGCCAGCCAGTCGCTCTGGCCACGGCCCACCACGTCGGGGCAGACCACGCGGGCATGCTGGCTCAATTCACGGGCCAGCACGTCGAAATCGCGCCCCTGGCGCGACAGGCCGTGCACGCAGACGATCACATGGGGGTGGGCCGGGTTGCCCGTGGCATTCCACTCCCAATACGCCATGCGGTGCTGCGGGCCTGTGACAGGCCTTGCGGCAGCAGGGTCTTGGCCGGCGGGCACCGCTGTGGCCCCGGGGCCGGGGCACAGTACGTAGTTCAGCGTAGGTTCTATCATGGGTGCGAAATCCGGTAGCGGCACTTGATAATGCCTGCGTTCAATCGGCGCTGGCCAGGAGCCCTGGCAAGGCGTTGCCTTCATCGTAATTCATATTCATCTTTCATTCGGAGTGACACTCATGCTCAAAGGCAAAACGGCCCTCGTCACTGGCTCCACCAGCGGCATCGGCCTCGGTATCGCCAAAGCCCTCGCCCGACAGGGCGCCAATATCGTTCTGAACGGTTTCGGCGATGTGGACACGCCCCGTGCCGAAGTGCTGGCCGCCGGCAAGGAAGCCGGCGCCCAGGTGGCCTACCACGGTGCCGACATGAGCCGCGTGGCCGACATCGAAGACATGATGAAGTACGCCGCCAGCCAGTTCGGCCGGGTGGACATCCTGGTCAACAACGCCGGCATCCAGCACGTGGCCAACGTGGAGGACTTCCCCGTCGAGAAATGGGACGCCGTGATCGCCATCAACCTCAGCAGCGCCTTCCACGCATCGCGCCTGGCCCTGCCCGCCATGAAGGCCGCCAACTGGGGCCGCATCATCAATGTGGCATCGGTGCATGGCCTGGTCGGCTCGGCCCAGAAGGCCGCCTACGTGGCCGCCAAGCACGGCATCGTCGGCCTGACCAAGGTGACCGCGCTGGAGAACGCCACCACCGGCGTCACCTGCAACGCGATCTGCCCCGGCTGGGTGCTGACCCCCCTGGTGCAAAAACAGGTGGACGCCAAGGCCGCCGAGCACGGCCTGTCGAACGAAGACGCCAAGAAACTGCTGCTGGGCGAAAAAGAGCCCTCGATGCAGTTCACCACGCCGGAGGAACTGGGCGAGCTGGCCGTGTTCTTCTGCTCTGCCGCGGCCAACAACGTGCGTGGGGTGGCGTGGAACATGGATGGGGGCTGGGCGGCGCAGTAAGGGGGCCTGCCCCGCCTCGAACGGCGGTCGATTGCGCGCGGACGGCCGTTGCAGTTTGAAGCAATGCGGGGGTGGCATGCGCCAGAGGCGGCGCCCATAATGAACCTGCCAACCACTTTCAAGGGCAGAGGTTCATGGTCGCTGAAGGCATAGCGTGGTTCATGGTGGATGTCGTGGCCTGGGGCATCGGCCTGGTCACCGGCCGCGCCTTCAAGATAGATCCCGGGCGCGCACAGCACATCGGGCAGGCGATCATGGTCGCCATCGTTCTGGGGGCCGGGCTCACGGTCACACTGCTGTATTCGTAGCCCCCGGGGGCCTGCTGCTCCGGCAGGATTTCCAGTGGGGAGCGCGGCACGACGGTGGTCCACCGGCATCGGCTCTGCAGCCGATAGGCCCGAGCCCTCCCTTCAGACCACCACCTCGGGCAGCTGCGTGCAGTGATCGAAGAAGGCCTGCAGCTCGGTCAGCTTGTCGAACACCGCGTCGGCACCCAGGGCCAGGCAGCGTGCGCGCATCTCGGGCGTGGCATGGTTGGTCAGCACCAGCACATGCTGGTCCGACGAGCGCGGCCCCACGGCCTGCAGCACGTCGAGGCCCGAGCCCTGGCCCAGGTGCAGGTCCACCACCAGCAGGTGCCACTTGCCGCGCCAGCGCGCAAGGGCTTGTGCAGCACCCGTGGACGTCTTTGCAATGGCGACCACCTGCGCGTTGGCGGTTTCTTCCAGCGCCGGGACCAGGGTGTCGCAAATGGGTTTGTTGTCTTCTACAAGAATGGTGACGAGAGGCATCTTCAATGGGGGATGCAGCGCCTGGCACAGGCGCTGCATGGACTTCATGGTTGGGTAAGGGCGCAACGGCCTGTGTCGGAATGCGGTGCGTGCATGCACGAGGCCGCACCGATGGTGCTGTCGCCGCAGTGCCGGCGGGCCTGTGTGGGTACCCGGATCAGGCGCTGATCGGAAAGGTCAGCGGAGCCTCCATCGCAATCTCTTCAACGCGCACGTCCATCAGCGTGATTTCGAGCGGGCCGTAGTACGACAGGAACGCGACATCTGCCGCATCCCTGCCGTAGGCTACCACGATGCGCCCGCCCCTTGCCTGGGCCTGGGTACCGTCGAACGCATACCACCGGTCCCCCACGAAGGCCTCGAACCAGGCGTGCATGTCCATGGGGTCGAGCGCGTGCAGGTAGCCCACCACATACCGCGCCGGGATGTCGAGGGCCCGGCACAGGCCGATGGCGACGTGCGAGAAATCCCGGCACACGCCGGCACCGTCGTTCAGGGTGTCCAGCGCATCGGTGGTGCCGCTGCTGACGTTGTAGCGGTACTCCAGGTTGTGGTGCACCCAGCTGCGGATGGCCTCGACCTGGCCATAGCCCGGCGAGGCATCGCCCACGATCTCGCGCGCCTTGTCCTGCATCTTGTCGGACGGGCAGTAGCGGCTTTGCAGCAGGTACTTGAGCGCCTCGAAGGGCAGGTCCTCCACGGGCACCGCCTTGGCGCTCGCATCCACCGCGATGTGCGTGTCGGTGATCATGATCATGTCGACCTCGATGCGCATCTGCCCCTGCGGAATCTTCAGCCGCTGGCACAGGTTGCCATGGTCGTCCACATACTCCGTCATCGGCACGGCGGGCGTCAGCTCGTAGCGCTCCTGCACCATCCACTGCGCATCGCCGCTTCTTGGGCGAAGCACCGCCACCACCGCACAGTCCGCGTCTGCGGACAGGGTCATGTGGCAGGTGGCGTGCAGCTTGACGAAGGTGGGGTTCATCCAGGGAGTCTAGGGGCTGTCACCGGGTGCGACGGCCAGCAATGCCCCTAAAAAGCGCTCGATCCTGCACCGCGTCGCATGGCGGATCCCTCACGCCGCCAGCGCCACCGGAGCGGACCGCCGTGCCGCGCGCACGAACTCCGGCAAAAAGGTGCGCCGCGCCCCGTTCGGGAACTCCACCGTCACCGAATGCGCGTTGGCCTCGACCACTTGGCCTGCGCCATAGCGCCTGGCGCGCACGGCGTCGCCGCCATTGAACACTGGCCGGGCGTTCGCCGGCTGCGGGCGCACCTCGATCGGCTGCTCGGGCGTGGCCACGGCGGGCGCCAGGCGCGACAGCGCGGCAATGCGCAGGCAGTTGTCGCAGCGGCCACAGCCATCGGCAGCAGCACCGTTGTCACCCAGCGCTGACAGCACCCCCTGCCAGCGGCAGCGGCCGCTCTGGGCGTAGGCCACCATAGCCTCCAGCGTGGCGCTGTCCTGCTCGCGGCGGCTGCGGTAGGCGGCCAGCAGGGGTTCCAGCGCCGCGTCGTCCAGCTCGCGGGCCAGGGTGAAGCGGCCGGCCCGGTCGCGCCGCACCACCTTGTGGCTGCGCAGCAGGCTCAGCGCCACCCTGACCTTGGCACTGGGGCGCGACACGGCATCGACGATGGCGTCGGCCGTCCAGCCGCCCTGGGGTGCCGGGTGCAGCAGCGTGGCATGCACGGCCTGCACATCGTCCAGCGTGGGGTAGCGGCCCGAGGCGAAGAACTGCTGCAGCGCCCGGTCCTGCCGCACGTAGAGCAGCGTGCACTGCGAGTCGTTACCGTCGCGCCCTGCGCGGCCGGCCTCCTGGTAGTAGGCGTCCACGCTGGCGGGCATCTGGTAGTGCAGCACGAAGCGGATGTCCGGCTTGTCGATGCCCAGGCCGAAGGCGTTGGTGGCCACCATCACGCGCACCCGGCCGTCCATGAAGTCGTCCTGCGCCTGCGCGCGCTGCGCAGCCGGCAGGCGCCCGTGGTACAGGCCCACGCTTTCGCCGGCCGCAGCCAGCTTGGCGTGCAGCTCCTGGGCGCTCTTCACGGTGGCGGTGTAGACGATGGCCGGCCCCTGGCTGGCCGCCACCAGCTGCAGCGCACGCGGCAACCGGTCGGCAGCGCGGCCCAGTTGCTCCACCGCCAGCTGCAGGTTGGGCCGGTAGGCTCCAGTCTGCACCACGTTGCCAGCGGCAATGCCGAACTGGGCCACGATCTCCTTCATCACCGCCGGCTTGGCCGTGGCCGTGAGCGCCAGCACCGTGGGCCGCCCCAGCGCACGCACGGCCGGCGCGATCTCCAGAAATGCGGGCCGAAAGTCATGGCCCCACTGGGCGATGCAGTGCGCCTCGTCCACCACCAGCAGGCTCACCGTGTGCCGCGCCAGGGCCGCGGTCAGCGCCGGGTCGGCCATCTGCTCGGGCGTGGTCAGCACGATGCGCGCAGTGCCGCTCTCGATGGCCTGGCGCGCTGCGGCCAGCTCGTCGCTGCCGATGGCGCTGTTGACCTGCACCACGGCCACGCCGAGTTCGCGCAGGGCATCGCACTGGTCCTTCATCAACGCGACCAGGGGCGACACCACGACGGTGGTGCCCGGCAGCAGCAGGGCCGGCAACTGGTAGCACAGCGACTTGCCCGCGCCGGTGGGCATCACCGCCAGCGTGCTGGCGCCCTGTAGCACGCGCTGCACCACGTCCAGTTGGCCGGGCCGCAGGCGCTGGAGGCCGAAGACTTTGCGCAGGGTTTGCTGGATGGTGTTGGGGCTGGCGATGGTGGCGGTGTTCATTTCGGGCCCGGGCCGGGTGGCTGCGGTGCTGTGTTTGATGAGGCTGATTGTGGGAAGGCACGACCTGCGGAACGCGCCGGAATGCTGCGCACGAGCGTGTAAGACAGCAGGCGCTGTTCGGGCGCTGCGGATGGGGCGGGGTTGGTGGTTGGTGCTGCATGCCTTTGCAGAGGGCGGAGGCCGGGGTGTGCGCCCGGCGGCGCAGTAACTTTCTCTTGGCCGCCAAGAGAAAGTCACCAAAGAGAAGGCGGCCCCCAGTCTGCGTCCCCCGTTCGCCCTGTCGGGCGAACGGGGGCAACCTGCGATGCTCGGGCCTGGGGTGGTGCCGCAGAACTCGCTGCGTTCTTCGAACTCCGCTCAAACAGCTGCGGCAAGCCAGATCACGAAGTGCGTGTGTCCTTCGGCACACGCACCCACCCCAGCTCCTGCGCTTCTCGGCGCAGCCAGCAGGGGTGGGGAGCGGGTACCACACGGCTGCTGCTGCGCAGCTGCGCCGGGTGTCGGTTCGCGCTGTGCGCTGCCGACGTGTTGATCGCGATCGCCCTGGCGAGCCAAGCGCAGCGAAGGACCACCGGGCCGAGCGAAGCAATGGCCCGAGTGGAGCCCGATCCCACCCCCTTCTGACCGTGCCGAGAAGCGCAGGGCCTGGGGTGAGCGCGTGCCGAAGGACACGCGCATCGTCATCTGGCTCGCCGAAGCTGTTTGACCGGAGCTGCCTCGCAGAGGCAGCGCAGGGAGTTCTTCGGCGTCACCCCAGGACCGAGCATCGCAGGCTGCCCCCTCGCCACCGGCGAGGGGGACACGGGCAGCGGGGTCGCCTTCTCTTTGGTGACTTTCTCTTGGCGACGCAAGAGAAAGTTACTGCGCCGCCGGGCGCACACCCCGGCTCCCGCCCTCAATCAAAGCATGCGGCAACCACCACCCAACAATCGATGCAGCTCGCATCATGGTACGTCGCGCAGCGAAGAATCTCTTCCACCTTCGGTGACATGATCCCCCACTGCAGGGGTCAATCAAAACCCCGGCAACACGCCAACGCCAACTCACCGAAAATACCCCCTGGCACTGTCTGCTGCAGCCGACGAACGACGACAAAAGCCCCCCTGACCATGACCCTCACCCACTGGCTCCTCTTCTGCGGCGTCTCCCTCCTGATGTGCTTCACCCCCGGCCCCGCCGTGCTGCTGGCCGTGTCCAACTCGATGGACGTCGGCGCCAAGCGCACGGCCTTCAGCTCGGTGGGCAGCTCGGCCGGTATCTACGTGGTCTCGGGCCTGGCGATGATCGGCATGGGCGCCATTCTCAGCATGTCGGCCAACGCCTTTCTGGCCATGAAGGTGGTCGGCGCGATGTACCTGATCTGGCTGGGCGTTAAGCGCTGGCGCAGCAACGACGCGCTGATCAGCAGCGATGCAGGCCAGGCCCCCACGGACCGGCGCGAGCGCAAGAACTGGCAGCTGGTGGCGCAGGGCATGGGCGTGTCGCTCACCAACCCCAAGGCCATTCTGTTCTTCTCGGCCCTGTTTCCGCAGTTCATCGTGCCGGGCCAGCCGCTGTTCACGCAGTACCTGCTGCTGACCACCACCTTCGCCGTCTGCGCGCTGATCTCGCACGCCTTCTACGTGGCGCTGATCTCGCTGGTCAAGCGCCATGTGGTGGCGCGCGCCAAGCTGTTCAACCGCGTGGTGGGCGGCACCTTCATCGCGCTGGGGCTGGGCCTGCTGAACACGCGGCACAAGCTGGGCTGACTGCGGGTCAAGCTCCTCTCAAAAGCAGTGGCTTGCTCGCGGTCACCAACAGATCGCAGCGGGACAGACATTGCATGCGTTGGTGACGCCCAGCGCCTCATACGATATGCACGCATGGGAAGCGCGTGCGAGGAAGTCCTCCCGCCAGCAATGCGGCGGTCAGTCGCCAAACGGCGCAGACTCAAAGGACACGATGACATCGCCGTCAATCGCACTGGATTTGCTGGACTTGCCCATTTCGCTACCCTAAAGTGGAAAATCGAATGGCGCGAGAAAGCTCTGGGCAAGTCGTTGGCGACTGCATGCCATGCCCCAGCTGAAAATGCCTTCTATTTTAATTGAAATCTATTTTTATGATCTTCTCACTTACAGCAGGATCAAGCGGCTCGGGAGATGCTAGATTTGTGGCGCGCCTGCCACTGGCCCTTTCACCAGGGTTGGTCTTACAGATCCCCAACGGAAAGTATTTGGCTCCTGGGTCCAGCATGGGGATTCAGATTGAGAAACTGCACTACGGTTACGCAGTCACATTGGGGCCATTTTCCACTTCAAAAGAAGCGGAGGAAGCCCTATCTCGACTGAGAGCCGCAGCCTTGTGGTCTGCGATTGAATTGAGCATCGGCTTGCAGTATCCGACCGAAAATGGCGACATCCAACTGTCAGATCAACCGACTGCAATCTCCGAAAACACCCAGCACATTGGTGCAACAACAGGATGGACATTTATTGATGGCCACTATGATGCACAGAAGGCACTCATCATTCCAGACGACAAGCGCTTGGCCAGCTTAGAACTTGGAAAACCCCAACTGGTTTCGAGCATCCCGATCAATCTATTTCTCGAAAAATTTGAGGAAGCGTTGTCATTCGAAAAACTGGGACAAATAGCTATCGATGAAAAATTGAAGCTAGCAATCGAAGTCGCAATGTCACACCGTTTCGAAGTCAGCGAAAGAGCTCAATTCATCGCTTTGGTAACTTCTCTGGAAGCACTACTGCCCGATGCCCCTGTTTCAGATGTGTCACGAAAAGCCATCACCGAAGCCATTCACCTCATTAAAAAAAGCCGCGAGCAGTATGAAAAAGATAGTCGCGAATCGCGCGACCTCGAGCGCTTGCTGAGCCAAGTAAAAAGTCTGGAAAGAGAGTCAATTGGCGAACGCCTGCAAAACTTCGTTGAAGCATCGACCAAGCGACATCCGACGTTAGGAAGCTATGAAGTGATTGGGCTTGAAATTCGTAGTACATACAACCTCCGTAGCAAGTTGCTCCATCAAGGGCACATTCCGTCCGAACAGCTGGTTAGCAAGCTTGAGTTTTTGCGGGCTTTCGTGCCAAAGCTACTGCGACTACTTTTCATAGAGGCGTCCAATAGTAATTAGGGTCGCAAGCAGGCCAACTGCAGTAATTTTTCTTGCTCCCACAAAATCAAAACCCCGCCAGCGCCACCGCATCCGCCCCGGCCGGCAGGCGCATCGGCGCCGCCGCATCCGTCACCGCGCGCCACACCGCCTCGGCCACATCCTGCGCATGGGTAACCGGCGTGGCCGTGTCGCGCACGGCGGCGAACACGCGGTCGCGAAAATCGGCATACGCCTCGGGCACGCTGCCCGGGCCCATGCGCGGGCGGGCATTGTCGCCAAAACGGGTGCTGGGCGCGCGGCCGGGCAGCACCAGGCGGGCGCGCACGTTGAAGGGGGCCAGCTCCAGCGCCAGCGATTCGGTGAAGGCATTCACCGCCGCCTTGCTGCCGGTGTAGACGGACAGCAGGGGCAGCGGCAGCAGCGTGACGCTGGAGGTGACGTTGACCACCACGCCCGCACGCCGCTCGCGCATCTGCGGCAACACGGCCTGGGTCATGGCGATGGTGCCGAGCACGTTGGTCTCGAAGACCTCGCGGGCATGGGCCATGGCGATGCCTTCGAGCGGCGCCAGCAGGCCGATGCCGGCGTTGTTGACCAGGGCGTCGATGGGGCCGGCCTGCTCGATGCAGCGGCGGATGCTGTCGGCATGGGCCACATCGAGCGGCAGCACGCGCAGGCGGTCCGACGGCGGCAGCAGGCCTTCGCCTGGCGTGCGCATGGTGGCGATGACGCGCCAGCCCTGGGCCAGGAAGAAGCGCGAGGTTTCGAGGCCGAAGCCCGACGAGCAGCCGGTGATGAGGACGGTGGATGGATTGGCGGTGGCAGGCATGGTGCAAAGGCTCCGTGGGGTTGACGATGCCTGGATGGTAGGAACGCCAACCTGGATTGAATACACTCGCCCGTCCATCATTTTGTCGAAAGAGTCCAGCACCCCATGAGCACCCCGGCCGTCGATCCCCTGGCGGAAGTCGTGTCGCTGCTGCGGCCCGCCGCGCCGTTCTCCAAGCTGGTGGTGGCATCGGCCCCCTGGGCCGTGCGGCGCAGCGAGACGGGGCGGCCGTTCTACTTCGTGGTGCTCGAAGGCAGTTGCCAGCTGACCATCGACAGCCCCGCGCGCAGCGACACCCTCACGCTGCACCAGGGCGACTTTGCGCTGATCCCCGCCGCGCGCAGCTTTGCCACCAGCAGCCTGGACCGCGACCCGCCGCGCGAGGGCGAGGCCGTCACCACGCCCATCGCCCCCATGCCGGGCGGCGCGCGCGTGGGCGACCCGGATGGCGCGGTGGATGTGCGCATGCTGGTGGGCCACTGCGTGTTCGAGTCGCCCGACGCGGCCCTGCTGGTGCCGCTGCTGCCACAGTGGCTGCATGTGCGCGGCGAGCGCCGCCTGGCCACCCTGGTGGAGCTGGTGGGCGACGAATCGCGCAGCGACCGGCCCGCGCGCGAGATCGTGATGGCGCGGCTGCTCGAAGTGCTGCTGATCGAGGCGCTGCGCTCGTCGGCCCGCACCATGGCCGCGCCCGGGCTGGTGCGCGGCCTGGCCGACCCCAAGCTGGCCATGGCCCTGCGCCGCATGCACGAGCGCCCCGCACAGCCCTGGACCATGGGCCAGCTGGCGCACGAGGCCGCCATGTCGCGCAGCGCCTTCTTCGGGCGCTTTCACCGCGCGGTGGGCATCGCCCCCATGGAATACCTGCTGGCCTGGCGCATGGCGCTGGCGCGGCAGATGCTGCGGCGCGGCGCACTGGCGATGGCCGAGATCGCCGAGCAGGTGGGGTACAGCTCGGTCAGCACCTTTGGCGTGGCCTTCACGCGGCATGTGGGCATGCCGCCGGGGCGGTACGCGAAGGACGCCGCAGGCACCGCCATGTAGCGCAGCGCTTTCAGCGCGCGTGCGCCAGGCCTTCGTCCCAGGCCAGTGACATGTCCCGCCACAGCGTCTTCGGCACCCGTGGGTCCCCCCTGGCCTCTTGCAGGGTGGTGCGCATGGCATCGGCAATGCGTGCGAGTACCAGGGTGGGCTGGGCCACGCCGCAGACCTTGCGGCCAAACTCCAGCAACTCTTCGGTGGTCGGGTAGGTCTTGGTGCAGTGCCTGCCAGCAAACAGTTTGAGCGCCAGCGTCCTGTCTTCCAGCTCCGGCCCGCCCGCGTACTGGGTGTAGCGGTAGATGGAGGTCGTCACCACATCGAACATGGGCGCCAGCCAGGCCTCGGTGGCTGAACGGTACAACAACCCGAAGTTCTTCAGGTGCGCGTCGCCGTTGCGCACCATCACCGAAAACGCCACCTGCTCAAAGAACCGGTGCAGGTTGTCGCTGTGCAGCTGCAACTGCCGCAGCAGCTCGGCAACGCGCTGGTAGCTGCCCTGGTACTTGCGGTCCGACAGCACGTCGCGCACGCGCAGACCCGCCAGCGCCGCAATGTCCTCGAAGCCCAGCCGCTCCACCTGCCCATCGCCCTGCACCACCAGATCGAAGCGGTCGAGCACCAGCATCTGGCCATCGTCGGACAAGGCAAACGATGGCACGCCGATGCCGGCCTGCCTGGCGGCGCTCAGGCACAGAAACTCGTTGGCTGCCAGGCCCGGGTAGGCGGGGCTGGCGGCCTTCACGATGAGCGAAGGAATGGGCACCGTCGGGCGGTCGGGCACCATGATCTTGGGCTGCATGCCGGCAATGCCGGCGCCCGTGCTCAGGTAGGCCGCCACCAGTTCGTCGAAAACCGCAGGTGTGTACCGCGTGCCCAGCAACTCGCTCTTGCTCAATGTACGGGGCATGGGCGCTGCGGCCTGCCCCGGCAGGCCAAAGCCCAGCCGGCCGATGCCATTGCGCCCCACCAATGCCAGCATGTGCATGGGCGTCATCGGCTGCTTGGGGAACAGCTCGCGGATGCGCATGAACAGGTCGCCTTCGGGCAGGTTCTGGTCCATGACAGGGAACAGGTCGCCGTCCTGCCAGGTCAGTTGCTCGGCGGGTGGCATCAGCAGGGCCACGGCCGGCTGGCCCGGGTCCGGCGCGAGATAGCGAAACTCATACGTGGAGGCCTTGAGCAACTGGCCCGCGTTGAGGTGGCCACCGACCGAGACATCCAGCAGGCGGATCTTTTCAGGGAGCATCGCCATCGTCGTCCATGAAACGGCGAGCTACCTCGTGCGCAGAAGGCAGGCCCGCGCTTTCGATGCGCATCGCCAGGCCCAGGGCTCCCAGCACGGCCAGAAGGGAAGACACGGTGGTGTCCTCGCCCGCCTCCAGCCGGTAGACCACCTCGCGCACCTTGCCCGCCTTGTCGGCCAATGCAGACTTGCTCATGCCCAAAGCTTCCCGGCGCTCGCGCAATTGCGCACCCAGTTCGTCTGGCAGCCTGATTTTGTCAGTCATGACTTGCATATTACCCAAAAAATACATCACTTGCCAGTCATAACTTGCAATGCTAGGATTTCTGCATTGGCGCAAGCCGGCATCGCGAAAGGTTCCCATGGCCCTCGACAGGACGCAGCCCCCTGGGCGCAATCGCTGATGGCAGCCGTCATCGTCGACCCCACCAAGGTGCATGAATTCGCCGACGCCCAGGCCTTCCACACCTGGCTCGGCCGCCACCATGACCAGGAGACCGAGGTCTGGATCAAGATCCACAAAGTGGCTTCAGGTCTGCCCTCCATCACCCCGAAGGAAGCCATCGACGTGGTGCTCTGCTGGGGCTGGATCGACGCCATCCGCAAAGGGCTGGACGACACCAGCTACCTGCAGCGCTACACCCCGCGCGGCAAGAAGAGCGTGTGGAGCAAGATCAACGTCGACAACGTGGCGCGCCTGGTCAAGGAAAAGCGCATGACGCCGCACGGCCTGGCCCACGTCGCTGCAGCCAAGGCGGACGGCCGATGGGACCGGGCCTACGGCAGCGGCAAGGGCCTGAAGATCCCCGACGACCTGCAGGCCGCCATCGACGCCAACCCCGAGGCGCGCAAGATGCTGGCCACGCTGACCGAGCAGAACCGCTTTGCGCTGGCGTTTCGGGTCCACAACCTCAAGACCGAGGCGGGGCGCAGGAGGAAGATAGCGGTCTTCGTCGACATGCTGGCACGCGGAGAGACGATCCATCCGCAGCGCAGCACGAAGGTGCCGGAACCGCCCTGACACAGGGCGCAGGCGATGCGCCTACCCTCGGCTCCCGCTTCTCCCCAGCCAGGCCGCCAGCGGCGCCAGCAGCACCAGCGCCACCCCCTGGTACACCGGCACCATCAGCACGGCGAGTGCGCCCTGGGCATCCGGGCGCCAGAAGAGGATCACGGCCAGCCAGGCAATGCCGCCCAGAGACACCAGCACGGCCACGAGGTAGCCATGGAGCTCTGTGGCCTGCTGGCGGCGCAAGGCGGCGAGCGCCATGGCCATCAGGCCATAGGGGGCCAGCAGCCAGGCGGCGAAGGCGGCAAACGCCAACGCGCTGACGGGCTTGAGCGCTGCCACACACAGCAAGGTGGCACATGCGGCCAGCAGGACCACGAGAAAGGCAATCAAGGGTATCCGTTTCATGGCAGCAGGCCCGTTGGGTGCACGACCACATTGCGCGCACCGCACTGTAACGCAGGCGCTTTTGCGCCACAGGCTGTAAAGGCGCCAAAGGGCGGCCGCTTGCGCATGCGCGAAAAGTGGCTCACGCCGCCTCGCGCACCCTGCCCCGCGCGGCCTGCGTGTCGCGCACTGGCGGCAGGCCGAACAGCCGCCCGTACTCGCGCGTGAACTGGGGCACGCTCTCGTAGCCCACGGCAAACGCCGCGCTGCTGGCGCTGGCGCCCTCGGACAGCATGAGCCGGCGCGCCTCGATCAGGCGCAGCTGCTTTTGGAACTGCAGGGGCGACAGCGAGGTGACGGCCTTGAAATGCTGGTGAAAGGACGAGGGGCTCATGTCCGCCAATGCGGCCAGGCTTTCCACCGGCAGGGGCTGGGCGAAGTCGGTGCGCAGCACGGCCACGGCGCGGGCCACGCGCTGGGCGTGGCTGCCGGGCCAGCCCAGGCGGCGGATGGCGGCACCGTGGCGGCCCGCCAGCAGCCAGTAATGCAGCTCGCGCACCAGGGGGGCGTGCAGCAGGGGCACGGCCTCGGGCCGCTCCAGCAGGCGCATGAGGCGCAGGGCCACGTCGGCCACCTCGTCGTCCGTGGGGTCTACGCGCACCGGGGCGTGGTCGCCCAGGGGCGCTGCGCCCATCTGGGCCGAGAGGTCGGCGATCACCGGCAGGTTCAGCTCCAGCGCGATCGACAGGTAGGGCGCTGCCGCGCTGGCGCGCGTGATCTGGCTCACCGTGGGCACGTCGGCCGTGATCAGCAGCGACTCGCCCACCGTGAACTCGAAGGTCTGAGGCCCCATGCTCACCTGCTTGCTGCCCTGCAGCACCAGGCAGATGAGCGGGTGCGAGATGGCATGCAGCAGCCCGCTGGGCTCGGTGGCGCGCACCAGGGTCAGGCCCGGGATGGCGGTGGCCAGCACACCGGGCTGGCGTGCATGGGCATCGGCATAGCGGCCCACGGCCTCGAAGAGCAAAGGTGACGTCATGCTGCCAAGCGTAACGCTTTGTAGGAGATTTGGCACTGGTTTTGGAGAATCAGGCAAGGATTGAAGGGGTTTCGGCAACACCGGCAGGGGCTCACGCCAGACACTGAATCCCGTCACACACAGGAGCCACCCCATGACATCCACCACCACCGCAACCCCCACCATCACCCTCGTCACCGGCGCCAGCCGGGGCCTGGGCCGCAACACCGCGCTGAGCATTGCGCGCACCGGCGGCGACGTGGTCGTCACCTACCACAGCAAGGCCGACGAAGCCCAGGCCGTGGTTGCCGAAATCACCGCCCTGGGCCGCAAGGCCGTGGCCCTGCAGCTGGACACGGGCGACGTGGCCAGCTTCGCCGGCTTCACCGAGCGCCTGCGCGCCGCGCTGCAGGCCACTTGGTCGCGCGGCACCATCGACCACCTGGTGAACAACGCCGGCCATGGCGACTACGCCGCGTTTGCCGAGACGAGCGAGGCCCAGTTCGACCGTCTGGTCAACGTGCACTTCAAGGGGGTGTTCTTCCTCACGCAGGCGCTGCTGCCGCTGGTCGCCGACGGCGGGCGCATCGTGAACTTCTCGTCCGGGCTCACGCGCCTGTCCCTGCCGGGCTATGCCGCCTACGCGGCGGCCAAGGGTGCCGTGGAAGTGCTCACGCGCTACCTGGCCAAGGAGCTGGGCGCACGCGGCATTGCGGTGAACACCGTGGCGCCCGGGGCCATCGAGACCGACTTTGGCGGCGGCGTGGTGCGCGACAACCCCGCGCTGAACCAGCAGCTCGCCCAGATGACGGCCCTGGGCCGCGTGGGCGTGCCCGACGACATCGGCCCCATGGTGGCCGGGCTGCTGGCACCCGGCAACCGCTGGGTCACCGCCCAGCGCATTGAAGTCTCCGGCGGCCAGGCACTCTGACCACCGGCTGCCTCAACGCATCTGAACGGAGCCGGAGACGGTGACCACAACCTGCGCCTTGCCGGCCTCGACCGGCACGGCCGAGTCGGAGAACGACGATCCCTTGGCCTCCATCGCCATCATGCGCGGGCGCGGGCCGGGGGACATCTCGTTGCTGTTCACCGCCACCTCGCGCAGGCTGTAGTTGGCAAAGCCGAAGCCCTTGGCCAGCTCGGCCGCGCGCGACTTGAACTGCTCGATGGCCTGGGTCTGGGCCTCGCCCTCGACCTTGGCGCGGGCCTCGCGCGACAGGGCAAACGCCACCTGGCTGATGGCCATGGTCTGCACCTTGCCGGCGGTGGTCGTGATGCGCGAGAAGTCACGCCCCTCCAGCACCAGCTCGGCGCGGCCCTGCCAGCCGTTGATCTTGCCGTCCTTGGCATAGCGCGGGTACAGCCCGAAGGGGCCCGTGCGCACATCGAGCTGGCCCGGCTGGGCATTGCGTTTGGCTTCGGCCAGCGCGGCATCCAGCGCCTGCTTGAGCTGGGCCTGCACGGCGCTGGCATCGGCGCCCTCCTTGCTGGTGGCCAGGGTGACCACCAGCAGGTCCTGCTGCGCCTCCACGGTGCCCGTGGCCGACAGCTGCACCACGTTGCGCAGCTCCTGCGGCGCCGTGGCCTGGGCCATGGCGGTGCCGGCGCAGGCCAGCAAGGCGGCGGTGGTGATCAGGCGGATGGCGATTTTTTTCATGGGTAAACCTTCGTCGATAGATGGGGCGCGGCCGGCAACCGGCCACGCAGGCCGCCACCATAACCGCTGCGGCATCACGCCCGGTGAACAGGGGGTGGCAACTGTGCGAAGCTCCGCAAAACTTGTAACAGTTGGTCAAAGATGACCCCAAAAACCGAACTTTGGCGTTCCAAGTAGTCAGAATCGGCTCTGTTACAAATTGGACTTGGGATCAACATGGCCACAACAACCAACCGCACCGACAAGATTCTCGTCGTGGACGACGACGCACGCATCCGGGACTTGCTGCGCCGCTACCTCACGCAGGAAGGCTTCGAGGTGATGGTCGCCGAAGACGGCAAGGCCCTCAACCGCCTGCTGCTGCGCGAAACGGTGGACCTCATCGTGCTCGACCTGATGATGCCCGGCGAAGACGGCCTGTCCATCTGCCGGCGCCTGCGCGCCGCCAACGACCGCACGCCCATCATCATGCTCACCGCCAAGGGCGAGGACGTGGACCGCATCGTGGGCCTGGAAGTGGGCGCCGACGACTACCTGGGCAAGCCATTCAACCCCCGTGAGTTGCTGGCCCGCGTGCACGCCGTGCTGCGCCGCCGCCCCGCGCAAGAGGCGCCGGGCGCACCCTCGGGCGACAACGAGGTGGTCAACTTCGGCCCCTTCACGTTCGACCTGGGCACCCGTGCCCTGCAGCGCAGCGGCGAAGAGCTGCCCCTGACCACCGGCGAGTTCGCCATGCTCAAGGCCCTGGTGCGCCACCCGCGCCAGCCGCTGTCGCGCGAAAAGCTGGCCCTGCTGGCCCGTGGCCGCGAGTTCGAGCCCTTTGACCGCAGCCTCGATGTGCAGGTCTCGCGCCTGCGCAAGCTGGTCGAGGTGGACGCCGCCGCGCCGCGCTACATCCAGACCGTGTGGGGTGTGGGCTACGTGTTCGTGCCGGACGGCACGAGCTGATAATCGAGGGATATGTCCATTTCCGGCGCCAAGGGGCGGTCTGCACCGCACCCTTCTCCCTCCGTGACCGCGCCGACCGATGCCACCAGCCCGGCCCCGCTCGAAGCGGTGCGCCTGGCGCGCGAGCAAAAGGCGCGCGTGGGGCTCAACCTCTTCTGGCGCACCTTCTTCCTGCTGGCATTGCTGCTGGTGGGCAGCATCCTGGCGTGGCTGCAGACGCTGCGCGCGCTCGAATTCGAGCCGCGCACCCTGCACACCGCGCAGCAGATCGCATCCCTGGTCAACCTGAGCCGCGCGGCGCTGGTGCACTCGGACGCGATTGCGCGCGTATCGCTCATCAAGACCATGGCCGACCAGGAGGGTGTGCGCATCCTCCCGCGCGAACCCAAGGACCAGTTCGCCCTGCTCGACGGCACGGCCCTGGGCAACCGCCTGACGGATGAACTCACCCAGCGCCTGGGGCCCGACACCATCGTGGCCCAGAGCGTCAACGGCGAGCCCGGCCTGTGGGTGGGCTTCAACATCAACGGCGACCCCAACTGGCTGCTGATGGACCGCTCGCGCTTCAGCCCCGCAGGCGGGCGCACCTGGCTCATCTGGCTCATCACCGCAGGCGCGCTGTCGCTGGCGGGCGCGGCCGCCATTGCCCGGCTGATCAACCGGCCGCTCAAACAGCTGTCGTATGCGGCCAACCGCGTGCGCGACGGCGACTTCGCCGCCAGCCACCTCGATGAAGAGGTGGTCACCAGCGAGATCCGCGAGGTGAACATCGGCTTCAACCGCATGGCGCAAAAGCTCGCCAAGCTGGAGCAGGACCGCGCGGTCATGCTGGCCGGCATTTCGCACGACCTGCGCACGCCGCTGGCGCGCCTGCGCCTGGAAACCGAGATGAGCGTGAACGACGACGTGGCGCGCGAGCACATGGTGGCCGACATCGTGCAGCTTGACGCCACCATCGACAAGTTCCTCGACTATGCGCGGCCCGACCACGTGACCCTCACGCCCGTCAACCTGCATGCCGTGGTCTCGTCGTGCGTGTACGCCGTGCAGGACCACCGCGAGCTGCAGATCACCATGGCCATCCCCGAGGACCTGAATGTGCTGGCCGACGAGGTGGAGCTGGCCCGCGTGATCTCCAACCTGCTGGAGAACGCGCGCCGCTACGGCAAGGGCGACGACACCGGCGTGGCCAACGTCGACATCGTCGCCAAGGGCCGCGAGAACTGGGTGCTGGTGAAGATCCGCGACCACGGCCTGGGCGTGCCGCCCGAGCAGCTGTCCAACCTCACCAAGCCCTTCTTCCGCGGCGACTCGGCCCGCACCGCCGCTGCCGGCGCAGGGCTGGGCCTGTCCATCGTGGACAAGACGGTGCAGCGCATGGGCGGCATCTTCGCGCTGGCCAACAGCAGCACCGGCGGCCTGGTGGCCCACATCCAGCTGCAGCGCGCCAGCGAGCTGCCTGATGGCGTGGACCCCAAGCAGCGCCTGCAGCGGCCTGCCGTCAAGCGGCAGTTGCCACGCCGGCGGGCGGAGGACAAGGTGTAGAACGCCTGCTTTTGCGCACGATTAAAAAAAGAGGACCGCGCCTTTGAGGCCCGGTCCTTTTTTTTGGCTGCGCCAACCTGCGCCAAGGACCGTCAGGCAAATGCCCGCTATGGCGCGGGCTCTGGCCGCTCTTTGCGCCTGGCAGCCCATCCCAAACCAAGGCACGTGCCATTGGAAGACTTGCTCAGCCTCTTTTGATAACGTTTGACGTTAATAACGCGTCACGTTATTATTACCTATGTCGATCCAATCCTTCAAGTGCAGCGAGACACAGGACCTGTTCCATCAGCAGCGCATTCCTCGCTGGGTGAACATCGAAGGCCCCGCACTGCGGAAGCTGCGAATGCTCCACGCCGCCGCTCAATTGCTCGACCTGCGGGTTCCGCCGGGCAACCGGCTTGAAGCTCTGGTTGGCAACCGCCAGGGCCAGCACAGCATCCGCATCAACGATCAGTGGCGAATCTGCTTCGTGTGGACCCCAGAAGGACCGAAGGACGTCGAGATCGTCGATTACCACTGACGCGAAAGCGCCAACGTCATAGCAAGGAG
Organism: Acidovorax sp.; assembly: GCF_034519795.1. Classification (GTDB taxonomy): domain Bacteria; phylum Pseudomonadota; class Gammaproteobacteria; order Burkholderiales; family Burkholderiaceae_C; genus Acidovorax. The sequence goes on along the minus strand of NZ_JAXHOB010000008.1, from coordinate 50,054 downwards.
TGCGAATATGACCAAGTCTCTCACCCTCCCCACCCCGGGCGAGATCCTCGCCACGGAGTTCTTGGAGCCCATGGGAATCACCCAATACCGTCTGGCCCAGGCCATCCATGTGCCGCAGACGCGTATCGCGGCCATCGTCAAGGAGGGCCGGTCGATCACTGCAGACACTGCCCTGCGTCTGGCACGCTTTTTCGGGACCACCGTGGAGTTCTGGCTAAACCTGCAGAGCCAGTACGATGCCGACACAGCGCGGGCAGCCATCGCTGCGGACCTGGAGACCATCGAGCCGTTTGCAGCGGCTTGAGCACGCCACCGCGGCCCAGGTCCTTGCAGCCAGGATGCTCCTCACATCCGCCATCGTAGGGCGGCAGTGCCTTGCGCACAGCTGGAGTTCTGATTGAAGCCGCTTGTGGGCTGCGGGGCCAGGTTCACGCCTTGGCCTTGAACGCCGGCAACTTGTCCCCCAGCCGCGCCCCCATTTCCGCCCCCAGCGCCTGCAAACCGCTCAACGGCCGCACCATGACCTCGAACTCCGTGATCTGCCCGGCTTCATTGAAGCGCACCAGATCGATCCCCTTGAGCTGTTTGTCGCCCACGCGCGCGCTGAACTCCAGCACGATGTTCAGGCCGTCGTCGGTGGCCAGCTGGCGGTGGTAGGTGAAGTCCTCGAACACCTGGATCACCGTGGACAGGGCCAGCATCAGCGCCGGGGCCGAGGTGTAGGCCGTGTTGGCCATGGGCGAGCGGAACACCGCATCGGGGTGCACGATGGACAGCAGGTTCGACAGGTCGCGGCTGGCCACCATGTGGTGCCAGGTGTCGAGCGAGCGGGCGACGGCGGGGTGGATGTTCTTCAAGGCTTCGGTCATGGGATGTCTCCTGGGTTTTCGTGGGTGGATCAGATGGCGGCGGCGAGCGTGGTGCCCTGCAGGATGGCGCGCTTGGCATCGAGCTCGGCGGCCACGTCGGCACCGCCGATCAGGTGCGCGCTCTGGCCCGTGGCCAGCAGCGCGTCGTACAGCTCCCGCAGCGGTTCCTGGCCGGCGCAAACCACGATGTGGTCCACGTCGAGCACGCGCGGCTGGCCGTCGATGGTGATGTGCAGGCCGGCGTCGTCCACCCGCTCGTAGGCCACGCCCGAGCTCATGCCCACGTTGCGCGCCTTCAGCGATGTGCGGTGGATCCAGCCCGTGGTCTTGCCCAATTGGTCGCCCACCTTGCTCGCCTTGCGCTGCAGCAGGTGCACCTGGCGGGCAGGTGGCTCCACCTGGGCAGCGCGCAGGCCGCCGGCCTGGGCATAGCCGGTGTCAATGCCCCATTCATCGTTGAACTTGGCGGGCGCCAGCGCCCCGCTCTCGCCTTCGTGCGTGAGGTACTCGCCCACGTCAAAGCCGATGCCGCCGGCGCCGATCACGGCCACGCGCTGGCCCACGGGCTGCTTGTCGCGCAGCACATCGAGGTAGCTCAGCACCTTGGGGTGGGCGATGCCCTCGATGTCCGGCGTGCGTGGGCGGATGCCTGTGGCCACCACCACCTCGTCATAGCCCTGGCCCGCCAGCTCCTGCGCGGCCACGCGGGTATTGAGGCGCACGTCCACGCCATGCAGCTCCAGCTGGCGGCGGTAGTAGCGCAGGGTTTCGTAGAACTCTTCCTTGCCCGGCACCTGCTTGGCGATGTTGAGCTGGCCGCCGATCTCGCTGCCCGCGTCGAACAACACCACCGCATGGCCGCGTTGCGCGGCGGTGACGGCAAAGCTCAGCCCCGCGGGGCCGGCACCGACCACGGCGATGCGCTTCTTGGCAATGGCGGGGGCGATGACCAGCTCGGTCTCGTGGCAGGCCCGGGGGTTGACCAGGCAACTGGTGATCTTGCCGCCAAAGGTGTGGTCCAGGCAGGCCTGGTTGCAGGCGATGCAGGTGTTGATCTCGTCGGCCCGGCCCTGGCGTGCCTTGCGCACGAAATCGGCATCGGCCAGCAGCGGCCGTGCCATGGAGACCATGTCGGCGCAGCCCTCGGCCAGCAGGCGCTCGGCCACCTCGGGCGTGTTGATGCGGTTGGAGGTGATCAACGGTATGCCCACCTGCCCCATCACCTGCTTGGTCACCCACGCATAGGCCGCGCGCGGCACCTTGGTGGCTATTGTGGGGATGCGCGCCTCGTGCCAGCCAATGCCGGTGTTGAGGATGGTGGCGCCCGCCGCCTCGATGGCCTGGGCCAGCTCGATCACCTCGGCCAGCGTGGAGCCGCCCTCCACCAGGTCGAGCATGGACAGGCGGTAGATGATGATGAAGTTCGGCCCCACCCGCTCGCGCGTGCGCCGCACGATCTCTACGGGAAAGCGCATGCGGTTGGCGTAGCTGCCGCCCCATGCGTCATCGCGCTGGTTGCTGCGCGCTGCGATGAACTCGTTGATCAAATAGCCCTCGGAGCCCATGACCTCCACGCCGTCATACCCCGCATGCTGGGCCAGCGCGGCGCAGCGGGCAAAGTCTTCGATGGTCTGCTCCACCTCTTCCGCCGTGAGCGCATGCGGCACGTGGGGGTTGATGGGTGCGCGCAGCGCGCTCGGCGCCACCAGGTCGCGGTGGTAGGCATAGCGGCCGAAGTGCAGGATCTGCATCGCGATCTTGCCGCCCTCGGCATGCACGGCGGCAGTCACCTTGCGGTGCTGCTCGGCCTCGTGCTCGTTGACCAGCATGGCCCCGCCCTGCATGGGCCGGCCGCGCTCGTTGGGCGCAATGCCGCCGGTCACGATGAGCCCCACCTCGCCACGCGCCCGCTCGGCATAGAAGGCGGCCATGCGCTCGAAGCCGTTGGCCACCTCTTCCAGCCCCACGTGCATGGAGCCCATGAGCACGCGGTTCTTGAGCATGGTGAAGCCCAGGTCCAGCGGGGCGTGCAGGTGGGGATAGGGGGAAGCCATGGACGGCTCCCGGGTCGGTGCGAGAACGGCGTTCATCGTGGGTCTCCTTTTTGTTTATGCAACCAGTTGCACAAATATAGCCCCGACGCGCTGTTTATGCAACTGGTTGCAGAAACAAATGAAGCCCTCCGCGATTCAGGCAAGATCGGAGATTCCGAATTCCTGGCCGCCTCCTTCCGCCCGATGTCCCTGCCCCATGCCCTCCTCACCGCCCTGGTCGAGCACCCCTGCTCGGGCTCGGAACTCGCCGAGCGCTTCGACAAGTCCATCGGCTACTTCTGGCACGCCACGCACCAGCAGATCTACCGTGAGCTCGCGCGGCTTGAAGAGGCGCTGTGGATCGAGGCCCTGCCGGCCGAGACGGGCCGCGGACGCAAGCGCCAGTTCCGCCTGCTGCCCGCCGGCCGCAAGGAGCTGCGCCGCTGGATCGCCGAGCAGCACGACCCCACGCCGCTGCGCAACGAACTCATGGTGCGCCTGCGCGCCGAGGCCGCCATAGGCCCCACCGGACTGGACAAGGAAATCGCCCGCCTCATGGCCCTGCACCAGGAGAAGCTGGCCGTCTACCAGCGCATCGAGCAGCGCGACTTTGTGGGCAAGGAGCCGAGCCGCGAGCGCCGCCTGCAGCACCTGGTGCTCAAGGCCGGCATCCTGCAGGAGGAGCTGTCGCTGGCGATATCGAAGGAGGCGCTGGAGATACTGGGCGGAACTTCGGCATCGAAGTCCTGACGTCGTTCGGTGCGGTCCGTCGGCGCTGCAAAAGACTGCGTGAAGTACAGGCCAGGGATCTGCATTTAGGTGTTAACCCTTGCACCCGCAGATAGATGCATCCACCCGGAGCCCTCGGGCGTATCAGCAGGCGAGCTATTGCGCTCACTGCCGAACACCCACGAGGAGATCTCCATGCACATCAGGAAAATCAGTCTGGTAGCGCTTGCGGCGCTTGCCGCCTGCACGGCCGGCGTCAGTCTGGCATCCAGCCACCGAGAGGCGCCCTTCATCACGACCCAGCCCAAGGTCGATGGTGCGGACTTTTACCTCTTCAGCAGCTATGAGGCGGGGCGCAACGGCTTCGTCACCATGATCGCCAACTACCTGCCCCTGCAGGACCCCTATGGCGGGCCCAACTACTTCAGCCTGGACCCGAATGCGCTGTACGAGATCCACATCGACAACAACGGCGATGCGGCAGAAGACATCACCCTGCAGTTCCGCTTCAAGAACACGCTGAACAACGGCGGGGCCGGTATCACGCTGGACATCGGCCCGGACGGCGCCCGCAAGAAGGTGGCCATACCGCTGCGCAATGCGGGCGGGATCACGGGCGCTGCGGCAGACCCGGTGTCGTACCGTGAAGAGTATGAAATGTTCATCGTGCGTGGCGACCGGCGCACCGGCAAGCGCGAGCAGATCACCATGGCCGGTGGCGGAGCCACCTTCACCAAGCCCATCGACTACATCGGCGAGAAGTCGCTGGGCAACGCCGCCGCCTACGACGCCTATGCCGGCAAGTATGTGTACGGCATCAACGTGCCCGGCTGCGCCACGCCGGGCAAGGTGTTCGTGGGCCAGCGGCAGGACCCCTTCCCGGTGTCGCTGGGCACCATCTTCGACCTGGTCAACGCCCCTGCCGCCGTGATCACCAGCGAATCGAATGCCGCGGCCTTCGGCGCAGGCCAGATCGCCAGCAAGAACGTCACCTCGCTCGCCGTCGAGATGCCCACCGCTTGCCTGACCGCTGCATCGGGCGAGAAGGTCATTGGCGGCTGGACCACGGCCAGCCTGCGCCAGGCGCGCGTGCTCAACGGCAAGCCCGACTCCGGACTGCAGGCCAGCGAGAAGGCCGGCGGCGCCTGGACCCAGGTCTCGCGCCTGGGCATGCCCCTGGTGAATGAAGTCGTCATCGGCCTCAAGGACAAGGACAAGTTCAATGCGTCCAAGCCCAAGGACGACGCGGCCAACTTCGCGGACTATGTGACCCACCCCACGCTGCCAGCCCTGGTCCAGGTGCTGTTCGGCGCGCAGGCGCCCACCAACTTCCCGCGCACCGACCTGATGACGGCGTTCCTCACGGGCCTGCCCACCGTCAACCGCCCGGGCAACATCACGGCACTGGGCACCGGCGGGCCGCTGGCGGAAATGCTGCGCCTGAACACCGGCATTGCCGCCACGCCGGCCAGCGCGCAGAACCCGCTGGGCGTGGTGGCGGGCGACGCCGCCGGCTTCCCCAACGGGCGCCGCCTGGGTGATGACGTGGTCGACGTCTCGCTGCGCGTGGCCATGGGTGCGCTGTGCACCTTGACCGGTGCGGGCGATGCGCTCAAGGTGGGTTGCAAGCCCGGCGATGCGCCTGCCGGCGCGGTCGAGTTCGTGGACGGCGCGCGCACCAAGGCCACCGACTACCGCACCGCCTTCCCGTACGTGAACACGCCGCTGCCTGGCGCCAAGAACTTCTGATGCGAAGGATGCACACCATGCCCAACATCACGATGCAAAAGGCCGCCCTGGTGGCCGTGGGAGCGATGGCGCTGACCGCCTGCGGCGGTGGCGGCAGCGACAACGCCGGGCCCGACGGCGGTGCCGGAGCGGTGAATGCCTTTGCCTACACCCAGCCGATTGCGGCCAGCGTGCAGGACACGGCGGAACCCGTGGCCGTGGACCAGTTGGTGCTGTCCACCAGCGACACCGACGAGCCAGACACCCGTCTGTGACCTCGCCCTGGGCAGTGGCCGCATGCCCGTGCGTGCGGCCACCGCCTGCTGACTGCGCGGGCCTGCGGCCTGTTTCTCGCCGCCCGCCCGCTGCCCGCCCATCCCTTCAACCCTGCGGACTCCCATGACCCACCCTGCCCGCCTTTTCTGGGGCATCGGCCTTGCCCTGTGCTGCCTGGGCCCGGCCGCCGCCGTGCAAGAGCTGCGACCCGCGTCGGACACCGAGGTGATCGAGGTGCTGCCCGAGCGGGTCAGCCTTGCACCGGCCACGCCGCAGGCCGCAGCGACCGCTGCGCGCCGCTGGATCACCCTGGCCCGCGAGACCGCCGACCCCCGCTACCTGGGCCGCGCCCAGGCCGTGCTGGCCCTGTGGTGGGGCAAGCCCGACGCGCCCGCCGAACTGGCGGTGCTGCAGGCCACGGTGGAGCAAGGCCGCCATGAATTCGACGCTGCGCGCGCCACCCTGAAGCGTGCCCTGCAGGCCGACCCTGCGCAGGTGCAGGGCTGGCTGACCCTGGCCACGCTGGAGCGGGTGGCCGCCCGCTATGCCGAATCCGAGACCGCCTGCCGCAACGTGGCGCGCCATGGGGCTGCGCTGCACGCCACGGCCTGCCTGCTCGAAAGCCGCTCGCTGCAGGGCCAGAGCGACGCGGCACGCAGCGGCTTGACCGCCCTCATCGGGCAGGCGGCAGACCCGGCAGGCCGGGCCTGGCTGCTGTCGCTGCTGGCCGAGAACGAGGAACGCGCCGGGCGCGACGACGCAGCCGATGCCGCCTACCGCAGCAGCCTGGCTGCGGCGCCCGACGGCTACACCGCCCTGGCCCATGCCGACCTGCTGCTGCGCCTGGGCCGCCCGGCCGCCGCCGTGGATGTGCTCAAGGCCCAGCCCGCCAGCGATGCCGTGCTGCTGCGCCGCGCCCAGGCCCTGCGGCTCATGGGCAAGACCGTGCAGTCGCAGGCCCTGGCCACCGAACTGCAGGCCCGGTTCGCAGCCCTTGCGGCGCGCGGCGAAGCGCTCGATGCCCATGCCCGCGAGCGCTCGCTGCTGGCGCTGTGGCTGCAGGGCCAGCCCCGGGATGCCTGGCAGGCTGCACAGGCCAACCTGGCCCTGCAGAAAGAGCCGCTCGACTGGTGGCTGGCGCTGCAGACGTCCGAGCAATCCGGTGACGCCGCCGCCCACCGCGCGGTGGTGCAGAGCTTTCAGCGCACGGGCCTGCAGGACGCGCGCCTGGCCCGCTGGCAAGCACGGGGAGACCAGTGATGCAGCCGTCGCTTTTTCAACGAACGGCCAGCGCTCTGCGTTGGCTGGCAATGGCCGGGGCCCTGGCCGCCGCCTGCGCTGCAGCGCCCAGCGCCTGGGCGCACAAGGCCAGCGACGCCTACCTGCGGGTGGCCGGCGCCGCTGAGGCCGACCCCGCCCGCGCCGACGCCGTGGCGCTGCAGCTTTCGCTGGCGCTCAAGGACGTGGATGCCGCGCTGGACCTGCTCGATGCCGACGGCGACCGCCAGCTCACCTGGGGCGAGATCCAGCAGGCCACGCCTGCGGTGGCCGCCTGGGTGGGCCAAGGCCTGCGCTGGCAGTGCGGCGATGCCGTGCTGGCCCCGGCCTGGCGCTTCGAGGCGCTGGAGCAGCGCACGGACGGGCGCTACATCCGCATGGCGGCGGCACTCGACTGCGCCGCCGCGCAAGCGCTGGCGCTCGACTACCGCCTGATGCAGGGCATCGACCCCACGCACCGCCTGCTGGTCAGCGGGCAACTGGGTGGCCAGCCGCTGGCCGCCGTGCTGGCACCCGACGGCCGCTCGCGCACCGACCTGCGCGCGGTGGGCGGCAGCACCACCGCACCCGAGGCCGCAACGGCCCGCAGCGGCCCGGCCACGCTGGCGCACTTTGTCTCGGAGGGGGTGCACCACATCCTCGAAGGCTACGACCACCTGGCCTTTTTGCTGGCCCTGCTGCTGCCGATCACGCTGCTGCGCCGCCAGGGCGCGGCGCAGGCCACGGCCGGGCCATGGGGCGGCGGCGTCAAGGCCCTGCTGATCACCGTGACCAGCTTCACCGTGGGCCATTCGGTCACGCTGGTGCTGGCGGGCCTGGGCTGGGTCACCGTCTCGGGCAACTGGGTCGAGCCGGCAATTGCCATCAGCATCGGCATCTCGGCGCTGCTCAACCTGTTCCCGGTGAAGGGGCTGCGCAGCGATCTGCTGGCGCTGTGCTTTGGCCTGGTGCACGGGCTCGGGTTCTCGGGCGCGCTGGTCGAGGCTGGCGTTTCAAGCGGCCTGCTGGTCTGGGCGCTGGCGGGGTTCAACCTGGGGGTGGAGGCCGGCCAGCTCATGGTGGTTGCCGTGTGGTGCGCCGTCTCCCTGCTGCTGGCCCGCTGGGCGGGCTACCGCACCGTGGTGGTCAAGGGCGGCTCGGTGGCACTGGTCGTGCTGTCGCTGTACTGGACGGTGCAGCGCGTGGCGTTCTCTGGCTGATACGGATTTGCCTTCAACCGTATAACTTCGTTGAGTCGCCTTGCCGTGCTGAAGCACTGTCTGCGGCTCCCCGCCTAGTTATCCGATTGAATGCAAATCCGCATGAGGGTGGGCCGGCAGCCTGCGCGGCAAGACTTCTGGACAATGAAAAAGGCAGACATGAAGAAGAAAGAGCTCTCAGCGCCGCGCTCCCTGGCACTCGGCATTCTGGTGGCCGGCATGGCCACCACGGCGGCCTGGGCCCAACAGGCCACGCACCTGCCCGAGGTCGATGTGCGCGGCCCCAAGGACGCCACCATCGGCCTGGCCGACAGCGCCAGCGAGGGCGCGGTGGAGCGCGAGTCGTTCCAGGCGCGCCCCAAGCTGCGCCCCGGCGACATCGTCGAGGCCGTGCCCGGGGTCGTGGCCACCCAGCACTCGGGCGACGGCAAGGCCAACCAGTATTTTCTGCGCGGCTTCAACCTGGACCATGGCACCGACTTCTCGGTCACGGTGGATGGCATGCCGGTCAACATGCCGACGCACGGCCACGGCCAGGGCTTTGCCGACCTGAACTTTCTGATCCCCGACCTGGTCTCGGGCGTGCGCTACCGCAAGGGCCCTTACTTCGCCGACAGCGGCGACTTCTCTGCGGCAGGCAGCGCCTCGCTCGACTACGTGAGCGCACTCGATGCACCATTCGCCGAGGTGACCCTGGGCCCCCATCAGCTGCGCCGCCTGCTGGCGGCCGGCTCGCGCACCCGGGACGACCAGACCTGGCTGGGCGCCATCGAGCTCGAAGGCAACGACGGCCCCTGGGACGTGCCCGAGCGCCTGCGCAAGATCAACGCCGTGGTGCGCTATGCGCAGGGCTCGCCCAGCCGGGGCTTCAGCGTGACGGGCATGGCCTACCGCAACCGCTGGAACGCCACCGACCAGATCCCCGAGCGCCTGATCGACAGCGGCGAGCTGCCGCGCTTCGGCTCGCTCAACCCCAGCGACGGCGGCAGCACCCGGCGCCTGAGCCTGTCAGGCAAATGGTTCGACAAGGGCCCCGAGGGCCAGACCCAGATCAGCGCCTATGCCATCGACTACCGGTTCGACCTGTTCTCCGACTTCACCTACTTCCTGCGCGACCCGGTCAACGGTGACCAGTTCGAGCAGTCGGACCGGCGCCGCGTATTCGGTGCCCAGGCCTCGCACAGCCTGCCCAACCGGATCGCCGGGCTGGACGGCGTGCTCAGCGTGGGCGCACAGTGGCGCGGCGACCGCATCGCCGAGGTGGGCCTGTACAACACGGCGGCCCGCCAGCGCCTGTCCACCGTGCGCAACGACCAGGTGTCGCAGGACATGCTGTCGGTGCACGCGCAGCAGTTCGTGGGCTTCACCGAGCGCCTGCGCGGCTATGCGGGCTTGCGCGGCGACTTGCTGCGCTACGACGTGCAGGGCCGCGAGGCCGTCTACGGCGCAGCCAACAGCGGCAGTGGCCACGATGCGCTGGTGAGCCCCAAGGCCGGGCTGGCCTGGGCCATCACTCCCGTGCATGAGCTGTACCTGAACACGGGCGTGGGCTCGCACAGCAACGACGTGCGCGGCGCCACCATCCAGACCGACCCGCAAAGCGGCCTGCCCGCAGACCGCGTGCCCGCGCTGGTCAAGGGCCTGGGCAGCGAGATCGGCTGGCGTTACCAGCCTGGCGACGACCTGACCATCACCACGGCGCTGTGGCAGCTCAAGCTCGATTCCGAGCTGGTGTATGTGGGCGACGCCGGCAGCACCGAGCCGGGCCGCGCCAGCTACCGGCGCGGCATCGAGACCACCGTGCGCTGGAAGCCCCACGCCCGCTGGCGCCTGGAAGCCGATGCCGCCGTGTCGCGTGCGCGCTTTCGCGGTGCTGCACCCGAGGGCGAAGGCAACTTCGTGGACAACGCGGTGGAGCGCGTGCTGGCCCTGGGCGCGGTCTATACCCAGGGCCCGCTGACCGCCTCGCTGCGCCTGCGCTACCTGGGCCCGCGCGCGCTGGACACACTCAACTCCGTGCGCTCGCGTACCAACACGGTGCTCAATGCCGGCGTGCGCTATGCGGTAAGCAAGCAGCTCACGCTGGGCCTGGATGTGTTCAATCTGGCCGGCAAGAAGGGCAACGGCATCGAGTACCTCTATGCATCGTGCACGGCGGGCGAAAGCGCCCGCGGAGACTGCGGGGGCGGAGGCATCGAGGGGCGCCACGTGCACCCCATGGAGCCGCGCAGCGCACGGCTCAGTGCGCGCTGGGCGTTCTGACCGTACAGCGCATGCTCAATCGGCAGCCCGCGGCAGCACCACGGTGATGCGCGTCGTGTTGGTCTCGTCCGACACATCGAGTTCGATGCTGCCGTTCTGGGCCTGCACCAGCAGCCGCGCGGAGTAGGTGCCCAGGCCCGTACCATCGGCCTTGCCCGAGGTCACGAACTTGTCGAAAAAGCGGCTGCGGATGGCCGCCGGCACCGCGCCGGTGTTGCTGATGGCGATGCGCAAGGGGTCCTGGTCCTGCAGCTGCACGGACACGCGGGAGTCGGCCGGCGCGGCCTCGCAGGCGTTCTTCAGCAGGTTCTGGAAGACCGAGTAGCACAGCGTGGCATCGGCCAGCGCCCGGGGCGGCTCTGCACCCACGGCCACGTCCGTGTCCACCGCGATGGACAGGCCCTTCTCGGCAAAGGTCACGCGGTTCATCTCGGCAATGCGGCGCAGCAGCTCGCCGATGCGCACGGGCTGCGCATGCAGCACGAAGCGCCCGGATTCGATCTTGTACAGCTCGGACGACAGGTTGATCATGTTGAGCACCTGCATCACGCTCTCTTCCATCAGGCGCAGTTGCTCGACCTGGCGGCGCCCGACCGAGTCGTCCTCGATCAGCGCCTGCACCAGGCCCAGCGCCCCGGCCAGCGGCGCCTTGATGTCGTGGCGGGTGATACGCTCGACGTCCTCGCGCAGCTGGGCGGTCTCGACCATGCCGTCGAACTCGTCCTGCAGGTCCTTGCGCAGCTGCACGTAGCGCATGAAATTGCGCACGCGCGGCTTGAGCGTCTCGGGGTCGATGGGCTTGGTGATGAAGTCCACCGCCCCCAGGTCCAGCCCCCGCAGGCGCGCGTCGGCCGAGGCCATGGCGGTGACGAAGATGATGGGGATGGTCTCCGACGTGGGGTGCTCGCGCATCAGCCGGGCGACCTCGAAGCCGTCCATGCCGGGCATCATGATGTCCAGCAGCACCAGGTCGGGCGGATCGTTGGAGGTCAGCACCTCCATCGCCTTGGCGCCCGTCTGCGCCAGCCGCACCCGGTACTCGCCCTTGAACAGTTGGGACAGCAGCAGCAGGTTGTCGGGGGTGTCGTCCACGATCAGTATCGTCGGTCGGGCGGCCTCCTGCGGCTCGGCCGATGGCGCGGCGGCTGCGCCTTGCGCCGGCAAGGCCTGCGCCGGCAGCTCCTCCCCCGCGAAGTTGCCCGGGCCGCGCGGCTTCCACTGCAAGGCCTTTTCCAGGCGCTGGGCCAGCTGCTTGGGCGAGTAGGGCTTGAGCAGCATGGAGGTGACCCCCAGCGCGATGGCCTCCTCCACGCGCTTGCGCTCCGCCTCGGCGGTGATCAGCACGAACGGTATGGCAAACAGCTTTTCGTCCGCGCGCATGGCCTGCAGCAGCTCCACGCCGGTCATCACGGGCATGTTCCAGTCCGACAGCACCACGTCGAAGTGCTGGCCCTTGAGCATGCGCAGCGCCTCGGCCCCGTTGCGCGCCGACTCGATGCGCTCCACCCCCAACTGCCGCAGCTGGTTGATGGTGACCTTGCGCATGGCCTCGAAATCGTCCACCACCAGGCAGCGCGCGCCCTGGCCGATGGGGGACGCACTGGAAGTCGGAAAAATGCTCATGGTGCCTGCACCTCCTGGATGGTTCGGGCAGGGCCGGCGCCCGCGGCCCCTGCGGTTTCTTCACCCGCGAAACGCTGGATGCCCACGGCCACGATGGGCTCCATGTCCGTCAGCAACCACTGGTGCTCCTGCCTGAACGGCGCGGTCAGGGCCAGCTCGATGATGGCCGAGACGCGCCCCGCGTGCTTGATGGGCAGCAGGTAGATCGCGGCGGGACTGCAATGCCCCAGGCCCGACTGGATGCGCAGGTAGTCCGCCCCCGGGGCTTCGATGAGCACGGGCTCGCCCGTGGCGGCGCAGCGCTCGGCCATGCCGGCCGTCGTCGGCCAGTCCGACAGCGTCTGCTGCGCTGTCGATCCCGACCCCGCATAGTGCGCGAGCGCGCGCACGCAGCGGTCGTCGTCCACCAGCACCATCAGCGCCTGCCCCATGGGCAGTTGCCGCGCCAGCTCCCGCAGCACGATGTGCGCAAAGGCCTGCAAGCTGTCCACCTGCTGCAGCGCCAGCAACAGGTCGGACACGGCCTGCCGCCGCTTGGCCTCGCTGGTCAACTGCTCATGGCTGTGCTGCAGGGCCTTGAGCGTGAGCTGGTGGCGGCCGGCCTCGCGCCGCAGCCGCGTGGCCCAGAACAGCATGGCCAGCAGCACGCCCGCCAGGCCCGCCCCCACGGGGATGCCCCAGGCCAGCCACATTTGCTGCCATTTGCCGCTGTCGTCGAAAGACGCGGAGAACAGCTGGTACTCCATCAGCGACACACCGTACTTGCGGCGCCAGGACTGGTCGAGCTCCGATCCCACGCGCCGGCTGTCCTCGAAATAGCGCTGCAGCGCCCGCTCCAGGTCGGCGGCGCCGAAGGCAATGCCCCAACCCGCCGGGGTGACCTCGCCCACCTGGAACAGCATGTCCAGGTTGTCGAGGTCGTTGCGCACCCAGTGGAAGGCCGATTCGGCCGCGATCACGGTGAAGTCCGCGCGGCCCTGCACCACCGCCTGCATGGACTTCGCGGTGGGCGCGGTCTCGATGGCGACGGGTGCGTTCGCCCCCAATCCGGCGTTGAAATTCCGCAGCCACCCTTCATAGGCCGTCCCCGCCTGGACCGATGCCTTGCGCCCTGCAAGATCGGCCTCGCTGCGCAACATGGGGCGCATCTCTGGCCGCGCCACGACGACATTGCGCGTGGCGAAGTACGGCACCAGGGTCATCTTGCTCTTGCGCCATTCGAGGATGTGCAGGTCGTTGGGGTACAGGTCGCACTTGCCGGTGGCCAGCGGCGCCGCCTCGTAGCGCTCGTCCTGCACGGTCACGCCCCGCGCGTTGTGGAACTGCTGATCCCACTGCCCCAGCGTGATCGTGCGGGCCTGCACGCCCAGGTAGCGGGCAAAGTCTGCGCCGTTCGCGCGGTAGTAGTCGGCGCTGGAGCCCGCCACGCAGATGCGCAGCTCGCGGCTGCTTTCGATCTCCGCCAGCGTGCGGCCGCAGGCGCTGCCTGCCGCCAGAGCCAGTGCCAGAAACCAGGCGATGGATCGCATGCGCGGGCCTTCGGCGGCATTCAACCGGGGTGCGCGGGGGCCAGGGCCCCCAGCGCCTCCAGCGCGCGGTCGAAATCGATGCGCTCGATGGCTCGGTTCACGGCGGACAGGGCGTCGGCGAGCGGGTCGCCATCCGCAGCCAGCCGCGCCACCAGGGCTTCCAGCACGTCGCCCGCGTCCGCATCGCTGTCCCCCAACAGCTTGCGCAGGCGCGCCAGCAGGGCCTCGGCCTCGGCGGAGCGCGCCACGGCGGCGGCCGGTGGCGGCGCGGCCTGCGCGGCGCCGCCACCGGTGTCCAGGCCACTCGCCTGCAGCGCCTCGATCAGGGGGCGCAGCAGCGCCCCCACCTCGGCCAGCAGCTGTGCGGCCTCCGGCGCACGGGCCTCATGGGCGCCTTCTGCCTCCAGCGCCCCTGCGGCCGCGGCGAGCTGCCTGGCGCCGATGGTGCCCGCCGCGCCCTTGAGGGTGTGGGCCAGCCGCGTGGCCAGCGGCCAGTCGCCCTGCTGCACGGCATCGGCGACGGCCTGCTCGAAGCCCGGGTACTCCTCAAGGAACATGCCCAGCAGGCGCCGGTAGAGCCGCCGGTCGTTCAGCACAACGCCGAGCCCGACGGCCTGGTCCACGCCGGGCAAGGGCGGCAGGTCCACATCGACCGCCTTGGCCGCCTTGGCTACCTTGGCGCCAGCGCTGGCACCCGGGCGCGGAGCCTTGTCGAGCGCCGCAACAGCAGGGGCAGCAGCAGGCGCGGCCGGCCGGATCCAACGCGCCATGCAGGCAAACATCTCCTCCACCCGCAGGGGCTTGGGGATGTGGTCCACCATGCCGGCCGCGATCACCTTCTCGCGGTCGCCGGCCATGGCATTGGCCGTCATGGCAATGATGGGCAGGTTGGCGAACTGCGGCAGCGAGCGCAGGTGGCGGGTGGCCGTGTAGCCGTCCATCACGGGCATCTGGCAGTCCATGAGCACACCGTCGAAGCGGGGGTCGGCGGCGAGCAGGTCCAGCGCCTCCTGGCCGTGGTTGGCCAGCACCACCTCCATGCCCGCCTGGCGCAGCAGCTCCATGGCCAGCTCCTGGTTCAGGGCATTGTCTTCGACCAGCAGCACGCGCGCGCCCTGCAGCTGCTGCAGGTGCTCGGTCTGCCCCTGGGCCCGGGTCGCCACCCGATCGGGCACGACGCGGCCGCGCCCCAGCGCCTCGCCCACGGCCTCCAGCAGCGTCGAGGCCGTGACCGGCTTGGTGAGCACCGCGTTCACCCGGGCGCCCTGGCTGTGCACCGCGTTCATGGCCTCTTCGCGGCCGAAGGCGGTCACCATGATCACCGCCGGGGCGGCGCCCCCCTTGAGCGCCTGCATGCGGCGCACGGCTTCGGCACCGTCCATGCGCGGCATCTTCCAGTCCATCAGCACCAGGTCGTAGGCCAGCGAGCGGCTCTCGGCGCCCTCCACCATGCGCAGGCCCTCGTCGCCATCGCGGGCCATGTCCACCTCCAGGCCGAAACGGCGCGCCATGGTCGACAGGATCTCCCGGGCCGCAGCGTTGTCATCCACCACCAGCACCCTGAGGCCCAGCAGCTCATGGGCATCGAACATGCGCCGGGGCATGGGCTGCGCTTGCAGGCCGAAACGCACATGGAAGTGGAAGGTCGATCCCTGCCCCACGGCACTCTCCACCCAGATGCGCCCCTGCATCATTTCCACCAGGGTCTTGGAGATGGCCAGGCCCAGGCCCGTGCCCCCATAGCGGCGGGTGGTGGAGCTGTCGGCCTGGCTGAACGACTGGAACAGCCGCTCGCACTGCTCGGGCGTCATGCCGATGCCCGAGTCCTTGACCCAGAAGTGCAGTTCCACCCCTTCACTGTGCTGGCCAGCCACCTCGATCCCCAGCACGATCTCCCCCTGCTCCGCGAATTTCACGGCATTGCTGCCCAGGTTGGCCAGGATCTGGCCCAGGCGCAGCGGGTCGCCGACCAGCGCGGTGGGCACCTCGTCCGCCGTGCTGAACAGCAGCTCCAGCCCCTTGTCCTCGGCCTTCATGCCGATCAGGTTGGCCACGTGGTCCAGCACATCCTCCAGGCGGAAGTCGACCTGCTCCATGGACATCTTGCCGGCCTCGATCTTGGAGAAGTCGAGGATGTCGTTGATGATGCCCAGCAGGCTCTCGGCCGCCCGGTTGACCTTCTCGATGTAGTTGCGCTGCTTGTTGTCCAGCGCCGTCTGCAGGGCCAGGTGCGACATGCCGATGATGGCGTTCATCGGCGTGCGGATCTCGTGGCTCATGTTGGCCAGGAACTCGCTCTTGGCCCGGGTGGCGTCCTCCGCCATCTCCTTGGCCCGGCGGATGTCTTCCTCCGACTTCTTGCGGTCCGTCACGTCGAAGGCAATGCTGCACAGGCCCGAGATCTCGTCGCCCTGGCGCATCGGCACCTTGGTGACCTGAAAGTGCCGCTCCTCGCCCTCCTGGCCCGCCACCTCCTCGGTGACCAAGAGCTGCCCCGCCTCCAGGGCCTGCAGGTCCATGGCATGGTAGGCCTCGCCGCGCCCGCGCGGGTGCACGTCGAGGGCCGAGTGCCCCAGCACCTGCGCGCGTTCCAGGCCGGTCGCACGCTCCCAGTCGGAGTTGACATAGGTGTAGGCCCCCTGCACATCCTTGACGTAGATGGCGGAGTTGATGTTCTCCAGCACGGCCTCCATGAACTGGCGGCTGCGCTGCACCTCCTGCTCGGCCTGCTTGCGTGCGGTCACGTCCAGCAGCATCCACACCGTGCCCTTGCCCAGGTCGCCCGGGTCGATGGCCGCACCGCTGAGCTGGCACCAGAAGCGCGTGCCGTCGGCCCGCACCAGTTCCTCTTCGCGGTGGTGCTTTTCACCGCGCGACAGCTGCTCGTAGATTTCGCTGAGCCCCTGGTTGAAGGCTTCTTCGGTCGCATACCAGGCACGGGGGGACTGGCCCAGTTGCGCGGTGCCGAACAGCGCGTCGAGCTGGCTGTTGCCGCGCACGACCACACGCTCCCGGATGAAGGCGATGCCTAGCGTGGTGGCCTCGAACATGGCCGTCTGCTCGGCGTTGGCCAGGCGCATGGCCTCCTGGGACTTCTTGTGCTCGGTGATGTCGGTGGCGATGCCGCAGATGCCATAGATCTCCCCGGCCTCGTTGACCAGCGGTGTCTTGGTGGTCATGAACGAGCGCTGCTCCGAGCCGTCGGCCGTGGGGATGATCTCCTCGTAGGTGATGGCCTCGCCCGTCTCCAGCACCCGGTTTTCCACCTCGACGATCTTGTCTGCCATCTCCCTGGGCCACAGGTCGTGCGCGCTTTTGCCCAGCACCTCGCTCTCGCCGGTGCCCACGTATTTCGCATAGGTGGCGTTGAGCAGCTGGTAGCGGCCTTCGCGGTCCTTGAGGGTGATGATGGAGCCGATGCCGTCCACCAGGGTGCGGATCTGGCGCTGGCTGTTGCGCACCTCCTGTTCCACCCGGTTGCGATCGGTCACGTCGCGCACCGAGGCGCATACGCAGACGCCATGGCCGCCGATGGCCGGCAGGCGCGACAGGCCGACCTCTACCGGAAACTCGCTGCCATCCTTGCGCACGCCTTTCAGGCTGGAATTCGTGCCCCCCATGTTGCGCGGCAGCCCGACCGCCAGAAAGCCCTGGCGCAGGCCCGGATGGTGGCCGCGAATGGCGTGCGGCACCAGGATCTCCATGGGCTGGCCCACCAGCTCGTGCTGTGCATAGCCGAACAGATCGAGCATGCGCGGATTGACCATGATCACCGTGCCATGCTCGTCGGTCACCATGAGGCCATCGGGGGCGGATTCGATGATGCCGTGGTACCAGGCCTCGGTGGCGGCGATGGAATCCTTTTGCGCGGCAAGCTCCAGCGCCTGCTGCTCCAGGGTCTTCGCCTGGGCCTGCGTCTCCTCCAGCAGCCGGTGTGTGGCCACGTTGCGCTCCAGGATCTCCAGGTTGGCGGCCAGCGCGGGCATCAGCGCATCCAGCAGGGCCTGGCGTGCGGGCGACAGGTCCTCGAAGCTGGCAATCTCCAGAACGCCCAGCAAGTCGTCGCCGCGCTGGATGGGCAGCACGCAGATGCACTTGGGCGCCGCATCGCCGAGCGCCGAGCCGATGCGCACGTAGTCGGCAGGCGGCTCTCTGAGCGTGATGGCGGCGCGCTCCAGCGCACACTGCCCCACCAGGCCCTGGCCGAGCTGGATGTACTGCTCCAGCGACTTGCGCTCGCGGTGCGCAAAGCCGGTCAACAGGCGCAGGCGGCGCTGGTTCTTCTCGTAGATGTAGAGGACGCCGTGCCCCATGTCGAGCAGCGGTGCCGAGAGCGCGAAGAAGCGTTGCGCCAGCTCCACGAAGGAGCGCGTCGATTGCAGCTCGACCGAGACGGAGGCGGTGTGGGTCTTCACCCAGCGCTGCACCTCCAGCTCGCGCGCCCCCTGCTGCAGCACGGCCACGGCGCGCGCCAGCGCCCCCAGATCATTGAGGTAGGAGGTATGGGGCACCTCCTGCTGCAGATCCCCCTCGGCAATGCGCTCCACCGCCGTGCGCAGCTCGAAGGCCGGCACGCGGATGGAGCGGGCGATCAGCCAGGCAAAGAGCACGCTGAACAGCGCACCGATGGCCAGCAGCGTGCCGCCGCGCATCCGTGTCTGCTGCGCCAGCTCCTGCACCGAGCGGAGCGTGTACCGGGCGCTGTCCTCCTTGGTGGCGGCCACGGCTTCCATGGCCTGCGCCACGGTGTCGCCGGCCACCGTGAACTCGCGGCTCGCGCCGCGGCGCCGCGCTTCTTCCAGCTGCCCTTGCCTGGCAAGCTCCAGCAACTGCTCCACGTTCTTGCGGTACGCGGCATAGTTTTCGTCGAAGGTCAGCAGGTTGCGCCGGTTGTCCTCCTGGTCGATGCGCCGGCGCAGCTCGCCGACTTCACGGACGATGTCCTGGTGCGAGCGGTCCAGCTCCGCGAGCGCCTTGGCCCGGTCTGCGGTGTCCGTGGTGAGCAGGGCATTGCGCAGATGGCGCCCCATGCTGGCGTAGTGGAACTGGATCGCCCGGGCGTTGGAGACGCCCTGCAGATCCCTTTCGTACATCTCCTGGATTTCCTTGTTGACACGGCCCACGGCCAGCATGCCCTGCACGCTGAGCACGATGGCCATGACGAGGACCACGAAGAAGGCAAACGCCAGCTTCGCAGTGAGCGAAGACCGGTGGTAGTGCTGAACAAGCGCATTCATGAAACGCGGTCCTCTCTGTCGAGGAGCCAGGTGGTGCTGCCCCGCCGACCCCGGCGCAGGGCATGGAGGGCGCAGGGACCGGACTGGCTCACGGCGTGGGGGGGCTGGATGGACTGGGTGGGCTGGCCGGGGTGGTCGCCAGTTCCAGGTGCCGGGCCTTCTCGGCCATGTCCGCATCGCTGTCGGCAAACTTCTGCGCAATGCGCTGGAACTCGTCGAGCATGCCGAGGAAGGCGTCCAGGATGTCGGGGTCGAAGTGCGAGCCCCGGCCCTCGCGCATGATGTCCACCGCCTTGGCGTGGGGCATGCCCTCCTTGTAGACGCGGCGGCTGATCAGTGCGTCGTAGACATCGGCCACGGCCATGATGCGCGCCGACAGCGGAATCGCCTCGCCCGCCAGGCCCTGCGGGTAGCCGCTGCCGTCCCACTTCTCCTGGTGGCCGTAGGCGATCTCTTTCGCGTACTGCAGAAACTCCACCGGCATGCCCAGCTGGTCCTCGGCATGCTGGATGGCATCGCGGCCCAGGGTGGTGTGCGTCTTCATCACCTCGAACTCGTGCGGCTCGAAGCGCCCGGGCTTGAGCAGGATGCGGTCCGGGATGCCGACCTTGCCGATGTCGTGCAGGGGCGCCGACTTGTAGAGCATGTCGATCACATGCTCGCTCAGCGCCGCGCTGAAGCGCGGGTGGTCTTTGAGCGCCGTAGCCAGCGCCCGCACATAGTGCTGGGTGCGGCGGATGTGGTTGCCGGTCTCGTTGTCGCGCGTTTCGGCCAGCGAGGCCATGGCCAGGATGGTGACGTCCTGGATGGCCGCCAGTTCGCGCGTGCGTTTTTGCACCTCGGTCTGCAGGAACTGGTTCTGGTCGCGCAGGAAGTCGGCGCCCGCCTTGGCCTGCAGCTGGGTGACCACGCGCGCCAGCACGAT
Source organism: Acidovorax sp. (assembly GCF_034519795.1). Taxonomy (GTDB): domain Bacteria; phylum Pseudomonadota; class Gammaproteobacteria; order Burkholderiales; family Burkholderiaceae_C; genus Acidovorax. Next base: position 30,366 of record NZ_JAXHOB010000008.1, on the reverse strand, counting down.
GGGCGGGTTGATGGGCTTGGTGATGAAGTCGGCCGCGCCCAGGGCCAGCCCCACCTTCTCGTCTTCCGTCCCGGTCATGGCGGTCAGGAAGATGATGGGAATGTGCCGCGTGGCGGGCTCCGCCTTGAGTTGGCGGCACACCTCGTGGCCCGACATGCCGGGCATCATCACGTCCAGCAGGATCAGGTCGGGTGCAGGGCTGCCACGGGCGATCTGCAGGGCCTTCTCGCCCGAACCCGCCAGCTTCACGCGGTACTGGTCCTTGAGCAGGCCGGACAGCACCCACAGATTGTCGGATGAGTCATCGACGGCAAGTATCAACGGACGCAGCGCGTCTCCCGGTGCTTCTGGCATCGCCCGCCCCCTCTTGTCATAGGCCTCTCGCTGGCACCACTATCCCGCACCTTGGCCGGTTTGACAAGAACCAAGTGTCCAAATGCGCTGGTGCCCTGTGGGATAGCGGGGCTGCTGCCCGGCGCAGTTTCTCGCAGGGCCCGCCTACTGCGCACGGTGCCGGCAAAAGCAGTACACGAACTGCTGCGGCGCACCCCAGGGCGTGGTGTGGATCTCGGTGTGGCTGTCGATCAGTTCGAAGGGTGCGCCAAACCTGCCGTGCAGTTCGTCGGGTGCGTAGCGGGAAACCTCCAGACCGCTGCACCTCTCAGGCCCCTGCGGCCCGAATGTGCCGACGATCGCAAAGCCACCGGGCCTCAGAGCGTGCATCACCTGCGCCACATAGCGCTCGCGATGCGCATCGCTGGTGAGAAAGTGGAACACTGCGCGGTCGTGCCACACATCCACGGACGCCGCAGGCAGGCCCACCTCCAGGATATCGGCCGCAAGCCACGCCACCTCGGCGGCCCTGGGGCCCAGCCGCTGCTGCGTGACCTCCAGCGCCGTGCGCGACAGGTCCAGCACCGTGATGCCCTGGTAGCCATCGGCCAGAAGATCATCGACCAGCGTGGACTCGCCCCCGCCCACGTCGATGATGGACGCCTGCTTCGAGTGGGCCGCCCTGCTGACATAGTGCAGGGACTGCAGCAGGTGCGGCGCATACCAGCTCACCGCGTCAGGCGACTTCGTGCCGTAGACCGATTCCCAATGCGTTTCAGTGCCCATGGCGGATTCCCTTCGAAATTCAGGATGCACAGCGTATCCGATCACCAAGACCTTGCCATGAAAAGGCCTGGATCTACGCATGTGCGTGCCGGTGGTGCGCATCCGGCACATGGGCGTGCACGTGGCGCAGCGGCTCATGCGCGTGCGCATGGCGTGCGGCCCCTGCGGCATCACCGCATGGCTGTGGTGTGGTGCCCGTCATCGTGGCGGGGGCGTCTCGTGCCCATGGCCTCGTGCTGGTGCTCGTGGCCGGCACGGCCAGGGCCAGCACGCCCAGCACCACAGCACACCGCCCGCCGCCAGGCCCAGCGCCCCGCGCCCACGCAGGCCGGCCCGCCGACGGGGGCACCGACACCGAGCCCGCCCCCAGCCGCCCACGGAGCGCGCCAGCCCGAGCCGGGGCGCCCACCCCACAGGCCACGCACCCCATCGGGCACGGGCACGGACCCGGCCAGCAGCGGGCGCAGCACCCACACGCCTTCCCAGCACCACCTGCCCGGGCGCCCGGCCGGGCGCGCGACAGGGTGCCGCACCCCGGCGGCCGGGCCAGCAGCACGGCCAGCACCCCAGCGCTGCCGCCGCCGCCCTGTCCATCACCACCCAGCCACCGCCCCACGCCGCCCACACCGCGCCATCTCTCCCCACCGCGCCCACACGGCCGAACAGCGCCTCCACGCGCACAGCGCGCCCGTGCCGCGACGCCAGCCCCGGCCAGGCCACCGGCCCAACGCACCGAGCGGCCAGGACACAGCCGGGGCAGGTCGCCGCGCGCAAGGCGGGCCTCCTGATCGACCCGCGCCCCCCCCACCCCCCCCCCCCCCCGGCCCCGGCCCCCCCCGCCCGCCCGCCCCCCCCCCCCCCCCCCCCCCCCCCGCCATCCGCCCCCCCTCCGCCCGCCCGCCCGCCCCCCGCCCCCCCCCGCCCCCCCCCCCCACCTCGCCCGCACCTCCCCCCACCGCCGACCGCCCAGCCGCCGCCCCCCCCCCCCCGCCCCCCCCCCCCGGGCCGCCGCCCCCCCCCCCCCCCCCGCCCCCCCCCCCCCCCGCCGCGCCCCCCCCCACCCACCCCCCCCCCCCCCCCCCCCCCCCCCCCCACACCGCCGCCAACCCACCGCCCCGCCCTCCCGCCACGCCCCACACGGCCCCCCGCCCCGCCCCACCGCGCCCCCACGCCCCACCCAGCCCCCCACCCCCGCCGGCCCACCCGCGGCCCCGCCACCCCACCAGCGCCACCACGCCACCCCCCCACCCAGCCACCACCCCACCCACGAAGCCAAACCGCCCACACGCCGACGGACGCGCACACACCCCACGCCCACCCCGACGCCCACAACTCAGGCCTCTCCTGGCCTGGAACGCCCTCCAGCTCCAGCCCGGCGGCAGGCGCTCGCCAGGCGGCGCGGAGCGGCGACCCGCCCCATTCCGAGCCACGGGTGGCAGACCCGACGCCGCGCCCTCTCGCGGCCCGGGGGCCACGGCTCCTCACCGTGGCAGCGACCCGGACGCCCGACGCACGCCGCCACCTCGGCCGCCGCCCCCCCCCCCCGCGGCCCCCCACGCGCCCCCCGCGCCCCCCCCCCCCCCCCCCCCCCCCCCCCGGCCCCCACGACTGGGCCACCCTTTTCCACCGCCCACCGCCCGCACCCCACCACCCCACCCGCCGCCCCCGCGGGTCGTCGCCGCCCGCCGCCCCCCCCCAGCCCCGCGCGCCAGCCACCCCCCCCCGCCCAGCGGCCCCGCCCCCGCCC
>NZ_JAXHOB010000008.1:0-25000 GCF_034519795.1 Acidovorax sp. | reverse complement strand
TCGAAGTGGTTGTTCGAATGCGAGCCCCAGGTCAGGCCGAAGGCCTGGCACATCTGCGCCACGCGCACCGAGCCGGCCATGGTCCAGAAGTGCGGGTCGGCCAGGGGGATGTCCACCGACTGCAGGGCCAGGCTGTGGGCCATTTCGCGCCAGTCGGTGGCGACCATGTTGGTGGCGGTGGGCAGGCCCGTGGCGCGGCGGAACTCGGCCATCACCTCGCGGCCCGAGAACACGCCTTCGGCGCCGCAGGGGTCTTCGGCATAGGCCATCACGCCGTGCAGGTCGCGCGTGATGCGGATGGCGTCTTTCAACAGCCAGCCGCCGTTGGGGTCCAGCGTCACGCGGGCCTCGGGAAAGCGCTCGTGCAGCGCGCGGATGGCCTCGACCTCTTCCTCGCCGCGCAGCACGCCGCCCTTGAGCTTGAAGTCGGCAAAGCCGTAGCGCTCGTACGCCGCCTCGGCCAGGCGCACGATGCCATCGGCGGTCATGGCCTTCTCGTTGCGCAGGCGAAACCAGTCGTTGTCGGCGCCGGGCTCGGTGCGGTAGGCCAGGTCGGTCTTTTGGCGGTCGCCCACGTAGAACAGGTAGCCCAGCATCTGCACCGCATCGCGCTGCACGCCGTCGCCCAGCAGCGCGGCCACGGGCACGTCCAGGTGCTGGCCCAGCAGGTCCAGGAAGGCCGACTCCACCGCCGTCACGGCGTGGATGGTGATGCGCAGATCGAAGGTCTGCAGCCCGCGCCCGCCCGCATCGCGGTCGGCGAACTGGGCGCGCATGGCGTTGAGCACGGCGTTGTGGTGGCCGATGGGCCGGCCCACGATCAGCGGACGCGCGTCCTCGATGGTCTGGCGGATCTTCTCGCCGCCGGGCACCTCGCCCACCCCGGTGTTGCCCGCGCTGTCACGCAGGATGAGCAGGTTGCGCGTGAAGAAAGGGCCGTGCGCGCCGCTCAGGTTCATGAGCATGCTGTCGTGGCCTGCCACGGGCACCACGCGCAGCTCGGTGACGACAGGGGTGCTGGTGGCAGTTGGGATGGAGGAGGTCATGGTGGTCAAAAGACAGTAAGGAGGCGCGCAGTGGCGCCCCCTGGGTTGCTCAATCTGCGGTGATCTTGCGGGTTTCTATGACGGTCTTCCAGCGCGCGAACTCACGCGCCTGGTAGTCGGTGAAGGCTTCGGGCGTGCTGGCCACGATCTCCAGGCCCTGGTCGAGCATGCGCTTCTTCACCGCAGGGTCGTTCATGGCGGCGATGGCGGCGTCCGACAGCTTTTTCTTCACGGCGGCGGGCAGGCCCTTGGGCGCGGCCATGCCCTGCCACGAATACACCTCGGCGCCGGCCACGCCGGCCTCGGCCAGGGTGGGCACGTCGGGCAGCACGGGGCTGCGCTTGTCACCCGTGACGGCAATCGCATGCAGCTTGCCGGCGCGGATGTGCTGCAGCACGGCGTTCACGTTCTGGAAGGAGAACTCCACCTGCCCGCCCAGCAGGTCGTTGATGGCCGGGGCCCCGCCCTTGTAGGGGATGTGCAGGCCTTCGGTGCCGCTTTGCTGCCAGAACACTTCGGCCGAGAGGTGGTCCGACGAGCCGTTGCCCGAACTGGCGAAGCTCACCTTGCCGGGGTTGGCCTTGAGCTGGGCGACCACCTCCTTCACGGTGCGCGCCTTCTGGTTGGGCGCGGCCACCAGCACGTTGGGCGCCTGCACGGGCACGCTGATGTAGTCGAAATCCTTGAGCGCGTCGTACGGCACGCTCTTGAGCAGGTGCGGTGCCACGACGAAGGCGCCCAGGGACGACACCAGCAGCGTGTAGCCATCGGGCGCAGCACGCTTGACCGAGCCGGCGCCCAGCGTGCCCGTGGCACCGGGGCGGTTGTCCACCACGAAGCTCTGGCCGAGCTTATCGCCCATTTGCAGGGCCATGGCGCGCGCCACCATGTCGGTGGAGCCACCGGCCGGGAACGGCACGACGATGGTCACGGGCTTCTCGGGCCAGGGGGTGGTCTGCGCCGTTGCGGCAAAGGCCAGGGTGCAGGCGCTGGCGAGCAGCAGCAGTTGCTTCTTGATGCGCATGAGAGATGTCTCCTGAAGGGTTGGTGTCGTTCGGCAGCCCTCTGCGGGGCCTTCAATCAAAGGGTTTGCGTGGGGCAGTGGGTTGCGCTTACTGCGGACCGAGCTTGTCGATCAGCGCTTTCAGCTGCTCCATCTCGGCGGGCTTCAAGTCCGTCAGTGGCGCACGCACCGGGCCCGCACCATGGCCCACGAGGGTGGCGCCGGCCTTGATGATGCTCACGCCATAGCCTTCCATCCGGTTGCGGATGTCCAGGTAGGGCATGAAGAACTCCTTGAGCAACCGGTGCTGCGTGGCCATGTCGTCGGCCGCCACGGCCTTGTAGAAGTCCATCGCCGTCTTGGGGATGAAGTTGAACACCGCAGAGGAGTACACCGGCGTGCCCAGCGCCTTGTACGCTGCCGCATACACCTCCGCCGTGGGCAGGCCGCCCAGGTAGGAGAAGCGGTCACCCATCTTCATGAAGATCGAGGACATGGTCTCGATGTTGCCCACGCCGTCCTTGAAGCCGATCAGGTTGGGGCAGCGCTCGGCCAGGATGGCCAGCGAGTTCGCGGTCAGCTTGGTGCGGTCGCGGTTGTAGACGATGACGCCGAACTTCACGCTGTTGCAGACCGCAGCCACATGCTCGATCAAACCCTCCTGGCCGGCTTCGGTCAGGTAGTGGGGCAAGAGCAGGATGCCGTGGGCACCCAGGCGCTCGGCCTCCTGGGCATGGGCGATGGCGGTGCGGGTGGGGCCACCGGCACCGGCAATGATGGGCACCTTGCCACGGCAGGTGTCCACGGCGGTCTTGACGACCTCGCCGTACTCGGGGCCCGACAGCGAGAAGTACTCCCCCGTGCCGCCAGCGGCGAACAAGGCGCTGGCGCCATAGGGGGCCAGCCATTCGAGGCGCGCGGCATAGCCCTTGGGGTTGAAGTTGCCCGCAGCGTCGAAGTCCGTGACGGGGAAGGACAGCAGGCCGGAGCCCATGATGGATTTGAGTTCTTGCGGGTGCATGGTGGTGGCAGGTCGTGTGGAGGGTCAGGGCGGTTCAACAGGTCGTACAAGTGGCTGCAGCACCCTGCTTTGAGCGGCATCAAGCAGCGTTCAGGGGCTGGCAACCGGGCCTTTGGGGCGGGTTGAAGCGACTTGAAAACCCGCTCAGACCGCGCCAAACAGCGGCAATAGGTGAATGTTATCGTTAACATTCACGCAAACCATAGGGAAAACCCTTTGTCATGCGACATCTCTGCGTTTTTTTGCGAAGGTGTTGGCTTCCAGGCGGACCCAGGCTGCCTGGCCTACCGGGCAGCCCCTGCCCTGCTACGGCGCTGCAGGCGCCGCCGCGAACACCTCGATGGCTTCGAGCGCCGAGACCGAGCGGCCGGCCTTGCCATCGCCCGTAACCACCAGCCGCGCCAAACCACGTGCCAGCGGCTGCCCGTCCAGGCGGTAGGCGATCAGCACGCGCTGGTTGCCCAGCTCGGGGCTGATCTCGGCCAGCGACACCAGCGCCTGGTAGCCATCGGCCCCGGTGGCCACCAGGTACATGCCCTGCACGTTGGCACCGCTGGCGCTGTCGGCCTCGATGCCGGCCACGGCGCTCAGCAGCGCCCACAGGTCCACGCCGGTGTAGCGGCGCCCGCCCACCACCTGCGTAACGGCCGGCAACGCGCGCAGGGCCGCCTCATCCAGGCGCAGGGTGTTCTTCACCGCGCCCAGCACCTGCACGGCCTGCGACTGCGCGGCACCGCTGCCCGCCCCGACCGAGCCGGACGCGCGCACTTCGAGCCGCGTGAGGCCGGCCACGTAGCGGCTGCCCTGCACATCGCCCGGGGCGGTGATGCGCAGCGACGGGGCGGGCCCGGCGGCATCGGCATCCCCCGCGCCTGCCTCTGCATGGGCCACGATGCTGCCTTTGTTGCCGAACGCCGGGTGCAACTCGCCCACCGAGAACACGGCGCTGTAGCCATCGGCCCCGCTGGCCAGCACATAACGGCCCAGGGCCGCAGCGCGCTGCCCATGCAGGTCCGTGGCCGCATCCGACTGCAGCGCGCAGGCCTGCAGCAGCGGCCACAGCGCCGCGCCGGTGTAGCTGCGCGCCTGCGGGCCGCTGTTGTCCTTGAACTGCACCGCCTGCTGCACCACGCCCTGCTGGCGCAGGTCCAGCACCGACTCGGTGGCCGTGTTGTCCAAGGCGCACACGAGCTGCACGCGGGCCGGGTCGCCGCCCCAGGTCGCGCAGCCCTGCACCAGCCAGAACGCAGCCACGCAAAGCGCGGCCTTCAGGGTCGTCGGCTGGGTGCGCGGCAGGCTGGGCATGGGGGCTCCCGTCAGGGGTCGTTGGGTGACAGGCCCATTCTGGCACCCCCTGCCCCGCTAAACGCGCCGGTAGCACCTGTTTACGCAACGATTCCCAAACGGCTGGTAGGCTTCTTGCATGCGGCCACAGCCATGGCCGCCCTGCCGCTTCGCACACCGCCCGACCTGCATGAACCACGAGCCCAATTTTTTCGACAACCTGCACCAGGAGCTCAAGGACGGCCGGCGCTGGCTGGACCGCTCCATCGTGCTCGCCTACGCCTGCGCCGCCGGGCTGTGCGTGGTGGCCTTCACGCTGCTGGCCGATGCCGCGTTCGAGCTGTTCCTGCACATCTACCGCTGGCAGGGTGGCTGGGCCGTGCTGCTGTGGATGCCGGCCGTCACCGCAGCCGTGGTGTGGGCCACGCGGCGCTGGGCACCGGGTGCGGCGGGCTCGGGCATACCGCAGGTGATCTCGGCGCTGGATTCCAGCCTGGAGACCGGCAGGCGCGGGCGCTTCGTCTCGCTGTGGCTGTCGTTCGCCAAGATCGTGCTGGCCAGCGCGGGCTTCCTCGCGGGGCTGTCCATCGGGCGCGAAGGCCCCTCGGTGCAGGTGGCGGCCGGGGTCATGCACCATGCGCGCCGCTGGTTCGACCACCGCTCGGGCATCACCGCCCATGCCCTGCTGGTGGCCGGTGGCGCGGCGGGCATCGCGGCGGCCTTCAATGCGCCGCTGGCCGGCGTGGTGTTCGCCATCGAGGAACTCTCGCGCAAGATGGAGTCGCGCAGCAGCGGCGTCATCATCGCCGCCATCGTGCTGGCGGGGCTGATGGGCGTATCGGTGTTCGGCAACCTGAGCTACTTCGGCCGCATCCAGGTGCCCCACCTGGGCTGGGACGCCCTGCTGCCCGGCCTGTGCGTGGCGCTGGCCTGCGGCGTGCTGGGCGGCCTGTTCGCCAAGCTGCTGGCCGCTTCGCTTACCGGCACCTCGGAGCGCGCGTGCCGGCTGCGCGCGCGCTTTCCGATCCGCTTCGCGGCCATCGGTGCGCTGGTGGTGGCGGTGATCGGCCTAGTCACCGGCGGCGCGACCTTCGGCGCGGGCTCCGAAGCGGTCAAGCACATGCTGGCCGGCGAGGCCGACATGCCGGCGTTCTACGTCACGCTCAAGTTCGTCGCCACCTGGCTGTCGGCCTGGCTGGGCGTGCCCGGCGGCATCTTCGCGCCCTCGCTGTCCATTGGTGCGGGGGTCGGCCACAACGTGTCGCTGCTGCTGGGCGCCGACATCGCGCCTGCGCTCATCGCCATGGGCATGGCGGCCTTTCTGGCCGCCGTCACGCAGGCGCCGCTCACAGCCTTCATCATCGTCATGGAGATGGTCGACGGCCACGCCATGGTGCTCAGCCTCATGGCCGCCGCCATGCTCGCCAGCCTGGTCTCGCGCATGCTGGCGCGGCCGCTGTACGAAACCCTGGCGCTGGCCATGCTGCAGTCCATGGCGCCACCGCCAGCGCCCTCCCCGACCCCTTCGCCTGCGCCCCCGCCTGCACCTGCGCCCAGGGCCGTTTCACCTCCCGCACCGCCGCCGTGACCTCGGCCCGCAGCAGCCCCTGAGAAGAATCGCCACGCTGCGCAACCGCATGCATGCGCGCATGGCAGATGTCGCAGACAGGCTTTGCCCTATTGGAGCCGGGCAGGATCGCCGCCACAATCCAGGCGCCCTCCTTCGATGCCATGGACGCCATGACCGCAGACCCCCTCGACCTCTTCCTTGCCCAGTCGCCCTGGATGTCCAGCCTCACCGCCGAGGAGGCCGCGCGTGTGCGCAAGGCGATCACGGTGCGCAGCTACCCTGCGGGCGGCGCGGTGTTTGCACGCGGCACGCCCACGGCGCACTGGGCGGGGGTGATGGAGGGAATGCTCAAACTGGACAACATCACCGCCGAAGGCCGCACCAGCACCTTCGCGGGCGTGCCCTCGGGCGCGTGGTTCGGCGAGGGCTCGGTGCTCAAGGACGAGCCCCGGCCCTACGCCGTGACGGCGCTGACCGACAGCGTGGTGGCGCTGCTGCCGCGCAGCGAGTTTTTGCGGCTGCTGCACGAGAGCCATCCGTTTGCGCTGTGGCTGATCGGCCAGCTGAACGCGCGCCTGGCCCATTACGTAGCACAAGTACAGACTGATCGGTTGGGCGACACCACGGCGCAGGTGGCCTACAGCCTGTCGGGGCTGTTCAACGATGCGCTGTTCCCGAACACCGCGCGGCGCATCACGCTGTCGCAAGAGGAACTGGGGCGCCTGTCGGGGGTGTCGCGCCAGGTGGCCAACCGGGCGCTGCAGGAGCTGCAGGACCGGGGTGCGATCCGCCTGGGCTATGGCTCCATCGAGGTGATCGACCTCAAGGTGCTGCAGGCCATCGCGCGGGAAGGCTGAACGCTCAGCCTGCGGGCTCGGTCTGAACCTGCGCCAGTTTGGTGATGGCCTCGCGGCTGCCCGCAATCTCGCGCAGGCGGAACTTCTGGATCTTGCCGGTGGCCGTCTTGGGCAGCGCTTCGAAGACGATCTGGCGCGGGCACTTGAAGCGCGCCAGGTGCGCGCGGCAGAAGTCAATCAGATCCTCGGCGCTCACGCTGCCCACCGCATCGGGCTTGAGCTCCACGAAGGCGCAGGGCACCTCGCCCCAGCGCTCGTCGGGCTGGGCCACCACGGCGGCCAGCAGCACGGCGGGGTGGCGGTGCAGCACGTCTTCCACCTCCACCGAGGAGATGTTCTCGCCGCCCGAGATGATCACGTCTTTCGACCGGTCGGTGATCTGCACATAGCCATCGGGGTGCAGCACCGCGATGTCGCCGGTGTGGAACCAGCCGCCGGCAAAGGCCTTGGCCGTGGCGCCGGGATTCTTGAGGTAGCCCTTCATCACCGTGTTCCCGCGCAGCATGATCTCGCCGGCGGTCACGCCATCGGCCGGCACGGGCTGCAGGGTGTCGGGGTGGAGCACGCGCAGGTGCTCCAGCGCGGCGGCGCGCACGCCCTGGCGGGCTTGCAGCTGGGCACGGCCGGCCTCGGGCAAGGTTGCCCAGCCCGGCTGGCGCACGCAGCTCACGGGTGTGCCCGAGACCTCGGTGATGCCGTACACATGGTCCACGTCGAAGCCCATGGCGGCAATGGCCTGCAATATGGCGGCGGGCGGCGGCGAACCCGCCGTGAGCACGCGCACCGGGCGCGGCAGCGCGATGCGCTCGTGCGCCGGCGCATTGGCCAGCATGGCCAGCACCGTGGGCGCGGCGCAGAAATGGTCCACGCCATGCTCGGCAATGGCCTCAAAGATGGCCTTGGCCGTGACCTTGCGCAGGCACACATGCGTGCCCGCCGCCGCCGTGACGGCCCAGGTGAAGCACCAGCCGTTGGCGTGGAACATGGGCAGCGTCCACAGGTACACGGGCTTGCGCGGCATGGCCCAGTCGGTCAGCTGCAGCATGCTCATGAGGTAGGCGCCCCGGTGGCTGGGCACCACGCCCTTGGGGTCGCCCGTGGTGCCCGAGGTGTAGTTCAGCGCAATGGGGTCCCATTCGTCCTCGGGCCACAGGCCTTCGAAGGCCGGGTCGCCTTCGGCCAGCAGGGCTTCGTAGTCCGTTGCACCGAATGCCGGCTGCGCGGGCAGGCCCGCATCGTGGATGGCGACCACCAGCGGCGGCTGGTCCAGGCCCGCAACGGCCTTGGCGGCCAGCGCCGCGAATTCGCTGTCCACCAGCAGGATGCGCGCCTCGCCATGCTGCAGGATGAAGGCGATGCCCTCGGCATCGAGCCGGCAGTTGATGGCGTTGATGACTGCGCCGCACAGGGGGATGCCCAGGTGCGCCTCCAGCATGGCCGGCGTGTTGGGCGCGAGGATGGCCACGGTGTCGCCGCGCTGCACGCCGCGCTGCGCCAGGGCACTGGCCAACCGGTAGGCACGCTCGCGGGTCTGGGCCCAGGTCTGCGTGCTGCCGGCATGCACCACGGCAATGCCTTCGGGGTGCACCTGTGCGCTGCGGTCCAGAAAACCCAGCGGCGTGAGCGGCAGGTGGTTGGCGGGGGTGCGCTCCAGGCCGTGCTGGTAGGGGCTGCGGCGGGGGGTGTGGCTCATGCTTGTCTCCATTTTTTTGCTGCGGTCATGCGTGGTAAGTGGTGAACGAGTCGACGCTCTCGCGCTGCGTCACCAGCGTGTTCTCGATGCGCGCCGGATCGGCATGGCCCAGGCTCATGCCGCAGACCACCATCTCGGTATCGGGAATGCCGAGCTCGGCGGCGATGACCCGGTGGAATTTGGTGAACGCCACCTGCGGGCAGGTGTCAAGAGAGCGCGCGCGGGCCGCCACCATCACGCTCTGCAAGAACATGCCGTAGTCCATCAGGCTGCCGGCCTGCATCACCCGGTTCACCGTGAAGATCAGCCCCACGGGTGCATCGAAGAAGCGGTAGTTGCGGCCGTGCTGCGCGTGCATGCGCGCCTTGTCGCCCTTGGCAATGCCGAGCAGGCCATACAGGTCCCAGCCCACCTTGCGGCGCCGGTCCACATAGGGCGAGACCCAGTCGAGCGGGTAGTAGTGGTAGGGCTCGGTGAGGGCTGCCGCAGCATCCCCATCGTTGTCCACGGCGGCGATGGCGGCGCTCAGCCGCTCCTTCGCGGCGCCCGTGAGCACATGCACGCGCCAGGGCTGGGTGTTCATGCCCGAGGCCGCATGGCGCGCCACGTCGAGGATGGCATGCACCTCGCCCGGCCCCACCGGCGTGGGCAAAAAGGCGCGGATGCTGCGCCGCGAGACGATGGCCCAGTCCACCGCCGCGCGCAGCGGCTGGGCCGCGATGGGGGCCGCGTGGGGCGACCGATCAGGGTGCGCGATGGAAGGGTCGAGAGTGGCCGTGGGCTGGGATGAACAGGTCATGCCGGCATGCTAGGCAGGGCCGCCGGCCGTGACTGTCGATGCGATGACATTCCGGGAAATCCCGGCCCCCGGCTCAGGGAAGAAAAAGCACCAGCCCGAACACGGCAAACAGCGTGAGGTGCATCAGCCCCTGGATCGGCGAGCTGCGCTGCCCGTTGAAGCTGAGCATGGAGAGCGCCACCGTCAGCACCAGCAGCACCACCTCCGTGCCCGACAGGCCCATGGCCATGCGCTGGCCCGTGGCCACGCCGATGAGCAGCACGGCCGGCACCGTGAGGCCCACGGTGGAGACAAAGGCGCCCAGGCACAGATTGATGGCGCGCTGCATCTCGTTGGCCCTGGCGGCGCGCACGGCGGTGATGGATTCGGGCGTGAAGACGATGATGGCGATGAGCACCCCGCCCACGGCGGCAGGCGCCCCGGCGGCGGCGATGCCGTAGTCCGTCACGATGGCCAGGTAGTGCGCCAGCAGCACGATGGGCAGGACCAGCGCCAGCAGCACCAGCGAACGCACGAGCACCGCGCGCCGACCAGTGCCTGGCAGCGCCTCGCTCGCCTGCGGTGCCGGCAACGGCGCCGTTGCCGGCACCGCCATGCTGCCCGCTGCAGGCTGGATGAAGTAACGCCGGTGGCTGCGCATCTGCAGCCACAGAAAGGCTGCGTACAGCCCCGCCGTGAGGGCCGCCATGCCCAGCGCCTGCGGCGTGGAAAACGCGCCCGCCCCGCCCAGGTGGTTGGGCAGCACCAGCGCCGTGCCGGTGAGCAGCGCGATCATGCCGAGGTAGGCCGTGGCGCCCTGGGCGTTGTACTCCTGGTCGCCATGGCGGGCCGACCCGGCCACCAGGCAGATGCCGATCACCAGGTTCATGATGATCATCATCACCGCGAAGATGGAGTCGCGGCCGATGGCCGACGAATCGCCCGGGCCCAGCAGCACCGACGCGATCAGGATCACCTCGATGGAAACGATGGACAGCGTGAGCACCAGCGTGCCATAGGGCTCCCCCAGCTGCTGCGCGAGATGGTCGGCCTCATGCACCACCCCGAAGGATGCCGCGAGGATGGTGGCGAACAGCAGCACGAAGGCACCGGCCGCGACGCCCGGGCCCAGCGGCGCCGCCAGCCAGGCGCCGCCAAAGGCGATGAAGAGCCCGGCCACCAGCCAGGCGCCGGCCAGCAGGGCCCAGGTGGTAGGCGCCACCAGGCGCGGCTGGCCAGGGTGAAAGGGTTGCGCTGCGGCGCTGCGAGGGGTGGTGGGGAGGTTCGGCTTGGGCATGTCGTCCCTGGGCAGGAAAACAAGGGCCGTCCCCTGGTGAAAGTCCACGGCCGAAGTCGTCCACGGCCTGGCTGGCGCACGGCGCGCAAGCCCCGCCATGCTACCACCGTCCAGCACAGAACGCGGGCCGCCAGACGCGCATTTGGGGTTTGTCCCTCCTGGCGCAATCGCAAACCCGGGCGTAACATGTTGTCACAAGAACACGAGGGCAACCAAGACGCGAGGGCAATGCAATGGCCCACATGGTGCGCGACCGGCATGCAACCACCTCCCTGGCACTGGGGGCGCTGGGAACCGCTTTTGCCTTCGTTCTGGTGCTGCGCTCGGCCTTCCCGCACCTGGCCCTGGGCAAGGGCCTCGCCGAAGCGATGGAGCCCGGCATCCATGCCGCGCTGATCCTGCTGCTCCTGGGCGCCGCCCTGTGCCTGCGCGCTTTTCCCGACACCCACCGCCCGGCCCAGGCTGGCGCGTCGCTGCTGGCGCTGGCGGCCGGCCTGTACAGCGTGCTGGCCCTGTGGCGCGCGCTGGCGGGGCACGATGCGGCGGCCGACCTGCCCGGCTTCATCACCGGCAGCAACCTGCGGGCCCCGGGGGCCCACAGCCTCTCGCCCAATGGGGGCGTGGCCTTCATCGCGGGTGCGGCCGCGCTGTGGTGCGCGGCCCCCCTGCGCCGCGCCCGGCAGCGGCGCGCCGGCCTGCTGGCGCTGGCCCTGCTGGCCGCCGTGGCCACGCTGGGCCTGGCCGGCCACCTGATGGGGCTGGAGCTGCTGTACCGCGTGGCCTCGCACAACCAGGTGCGGCTGACCACGGCCGTGGCGCTGCTGGTGCTGGGCGCGGGCATCTGGCAACTGCGCGACACCGTGCCCGTCGACCGGACACGCGACCCGCAGTGGCTGGAGCGGCGCATCACCTACCGCGCCATCACCGCGCTCACGCTGGTCGCCGTGGGCGGGGGCATCGCCGGCTTTGTCGCCATGCGCGAGACCTTCGAGAAATCGGTACTGCAGGCCATGGAGCAGTCCACCCGCACCCACGCGCTGGCGCTGGACGATGCGCTGCGCAGCAGCCTGGCGCTGTCGGCAGCCATCGGCGACGGCCCCGCGCTGGCCCTGGCCATGGAGCGCCTGAACGCCGCGCCCCGCGACGCCCCGGCCAGCGAGCAGCTGGAGCAACTGGCGGCCGGCTTTCTCGTGGGCGGGGTGGACGGGGTGCGCTTTCTCGATGCGCGGGGGCATCTGCTGCGCACGGCCGGCCTGTTTCTGGGCGATGGCGCGCGCTCCATCGAGCCACTGGACCTGGACGGGCCGCAGCAGGCCGAGCTGCGCTGGAATGCCGGCTACGTGCTGCGCACGCTGGTGCCGGTGCGCCAGGGCGGTGCGCTGGTGGGCCAGGTGGTGATGGAGCAGAAGCTCAGGCTGTTCGATCACCTGATGGACCAGATGCGCCGCTCCACCGAATCGGCCGACGCCGTGATCTGCCGCCGCCGCACCGACGTCGCCGCCTGCGCCCCGAGCCGGTTGTACCCCACGCCCTTCACCGTGCCGCTGTGGACGGCTGCGGGCAAGCCCAACCTGCCCATCAGCCTGGCGCTGCTGGGCCAGAGTGGCGTGAACTATGCCCGCGACCTGCGCGGCGTGCCGGTGGTGGCCGGCTACGGCCCCATCGGCAGCTACGGCCTGGGCCTGGTGCTCAAGACCGACGTCACCACGCTGTACGCGCCCCTGCGCGGGCAGCTGCACCTGATCGTGCTCTCGGTGCTGGCGCTGGTGGCCGCGGGCACCTGGGCGCTGCGCCGCCGCGTGCGGCCGTTGCTGGCCACCTTGGTGCAGGAGCAGCAGCGCACCGCCGACATCCTGAACACCGCGGGCGACGCCTTCATCGCCGTCGGTGCCGACGGCCGCGTGACCGACTGGAACCCCGAGGCCGCGCGCATGTTCGGCTGGAGCGCAGGCGAGGCCATCGGCCGGAACATGCTGGCGCTGGTGGTGCCGCGCATCCCCCCGCATGCGCCGCTGACGGACCATGCCCAGCTGGTGGACCTGGGCCGCAGCCAGGCCGCAGGGCGCGCCACCGAGCTAGTGGCCCGCCACCGCGATGGCAGCGAAGTGCCGGTGGAGATGATGATGGCGGTGCAGCCCGGTGCCAGCGGCCCGATTGCCAACGCCTTCCTGCGCGACATCCGCGCGCGCCGCGAGGCCGAGCTGCGCCTGGCCCGCAGCGAGCAGCGGCTGCGCGACGTGCTGTGCAACCTGCCAGCCGTGGTCTGCCATTTCGACGCCCGCCAGCGCTGCCTGTTCGCCAACGACCATGCGCTGCAATCGCGCGGGCTGATCGCCCACCCGCAGGTCGGCCTGTATGCTCAGGAACTGCTGGGCGACGTGCAGTATGCGCTGCACCTGCCCTACCTGCTGGAAGCGCTGGCCGGCAGGCGCACGCAGTTGGAGGGCTGCGTGGACCACGAGGGCACGCCCAGGCACCTGCAGAGCCACCTGATCCCCGAGTTCGATACCAGCGCTGGGCATGGCGAGGGCGATGCCCAGCCGGCGGTGGTGGGTTTTTACCTGATGTCGTTCGACGTCACCGCCGTGAAGGAGCTGCAGCTGCGCCACGAGCGCACCGAGCGGCGGCTGCGCGCCATTGCCGACAACCTGCCGGTGATGATCACCTACATCGACCGCGCCCACCGGCTGCAGTTCTTGAACCACACCTTCGAGGAGTGGACCGGCCTTCCCATCGAGCATGCCCTGGGCAAGCCCTTGCCCGAGGTGATCGGCCCGGCCCTCTACGCCCAGCGCGCAGAGCCCCTGCGCCGGGCCCTGTCGGGCCAGCGCGTGCAGTTCGAGGTCGAATCCGAGGCCCTGGGCATCCGCCGCATCCTCCAAACCGACTACATCCCCGACATGCTGGCCGTGGGCGAGGTGCTGGGCATCTACACGCTGACCACCGACGTGACTGCCATCCGCCAGTCCGAGCGCCGCATGAAGGAGCTGGCCATGACCGACACGCTCACCGGCCTGGCCAACCGGCGCCAGTTCGACATCCACCTGGCCGCCGCCCTGCAGGCCAGCCAGGTCTCGGGCACCGGCATGGCGCTGATGTTCCTGGACATCGACCACTTCAAGGCCATCAACGACACCTGGGGCCACGCCGCCGGGGACGCGGCCCTGATCACCATGGCCGAGCGGCTGCAAGAGGCCGTGCGCAGCACGGACTTCCCGGCGCGCATCGCCGGCGACGAATTCGCCGTGGTGCTGCCCCACCTGTCGTCGTGCGACGAGGCCCAGACCGTGGCCGACAAGGTGCTGCGCGCCATCCGCGAACCCCTGCCGCTGCAGCCGCACATGCCCCGGCAGATGACCACCAGCGTGGGCGTGGCCTACCTCGCTCCCGGCGACCAGCCCGTGCGCCCCACCGACCTGCTGCTGGCCGCCGACCACGCCCTCTACGCAGCCAAGCACGGCGGGCGCAATGCCTGCGCGGTGCATCTGGTGGATCTGCGGGAGGTGGGGTGAGGGTTGCGCATACCGGCCCAGACCTGGCGAGTGCGCGCAAGCCCCTGCACAATGAAAGGGTGCCGACCTCCCGCCCCATGCTCACCCTCGACCACCTGACGCTCATCGCGCCCTCGCTCGAAGAAGGCGTGGCCCATGTGCGCGAATGCCTGGGCATCGACATGCCCTCTGGCCGCAAGCACCCCGACATGGGCACGCACAACCATCTGCTCAGGCTGGGCGACGATGTGTACCTGGAGGTCATCGCCATCGATCCCACTTCACCGCCCCCGGCGCATGCCCGCTGGTTCGGGCTGGACGACCGGCATGCCCTGCAGACGGCCTGGGATGCCGGCCTGCGCCTGCGCGGCTGGGTGGCGCGCACGCAGCAGATGGATGCGGTGCTGGCGCAGCACGGGCACCTGCTGGGCCGCAAGGCACAGCTCTCCGCCGGGTCCGCACCGCCCTACTTCTTTGCGATCCCCCCTGGTGGCGCGTTGCCGCTCGCCGGCCTGGCGCCTTCTGTGATCGACAGGGGTCAGCGACCACCGCCGATCGCGTCGATGCCGGACCTGGGAGCGCGGCTTGTCCGCTTCACCATCGAGCACCCGGACCCCGGCAGAGTCGAAGCGCTGTTCGAATCGCTCGGCATACAGCACGCGCCGCAGGTGCAAAAGGGAGATGCCTTGCGCTACCGGGCAGACATACAGACGCCTGGCGGAATGAAGACGCTGTGCTGACCGGTGGCCGATCCCGATCCGCAATCGTCCTGCAGTTTCAATAGTTGGAGGTCCTGAACATGGCCCAAAGAGAGTTGCGCCTGGCCTCTGGGCAGCCCTGCAAGCCTGCGCGCCATTTGCTGACAGGCGCAAGCAGCTTGCCCCGTCCTACGTCATAGACGATGTGGTCGAGCAGATAGTATCGGACTACAAGCCAGGACGCCTCATCGGTGATCGATCTTCCGACTTGTCCTATCGCCGGTGGTTGAACGTGAGCCCATGTCTCTGCACGCTGGCAACAAGGGAGAGGTCAACGCGGCATGCATGCCGGTCAGGTATTGGGAATCGGCGGCGCAATCAGCTTGCATCAACGCGGTCAATCCCGTACGCTGCCCCGACGTCCACACGCAACGCCCGAGCCCATGCGGGCCGCCGGGCCGGCCTTCCGGACGTGCAAAGGAGTCCAACCATGCCAAGCCGATCTAACGGCCTCGCGGCCGAAATGAAAGCCGTGCGAACGTTGGCGCTCGTGGGCGCCGCGGCCGCCGGCAAGACCTCGCTGGCCGAGGCCTTGCTGTACAAGGCGGGCGCCATCGGCGCTTGCGGCAGCATCGAGCGCGGCAGCACCGCCAGCGACCACGACCCGCTCGAGCGCCGCATGCAGCACTCGCTCAACGCATCGGTGATGCACCTCACGCATGGCGGCACGCGCATCCACCTCATCGACACGCCCGGCGGCCCCGACTTCCTCGGCCAGAGCCTGCCGGCGCTGGAGGCGGTCGAGACGGTGGCGGTGGTCATCAATGCCGCCACCGGCATCGAGCCGATGACGGTGCGCATGATGGCGTACGCGGCCTCGCGCCACCTCGCCCGCATGATCATCGTCAACAAGATCGACGCGCAGGGCGTCTCGCTGGCGGGCCTCTTGGCCGACATCCAGGCGACCTTCGGCCGCGAGTGCCTGCCGCTGAACCTGCCCGACGGGGTCAACCGACAGGTGATCGACTGCTTCTTCAACCGCTTCGGGCGCTCCGACTTCGGCCCCGTCGAGGCGTCGCACCGCGCGCTGGTAGAGCAGGTGGTCGAGGTCGATGCGGCCTTTGTCGACCGCTACCTCGAGGAAGGCGACGTGGACCCGTCCGAGTTGCACGCGCCGCTCGAGCAGGCGCTGCGCGAAGGCCACCTGATCCCGGTGTGTTTCGTCTCGTCGCGCAGCGGCGCCGGCGTGGCTGAGTTGCTGGATGTGATCGTCAAGCTCCTGCCCGATCCGACCGAAGCCAACCCGCCGAGCTTCATCGTTGGCGAGGGCGCAGAGGCCATGCCCATGGAGGCCAAGCCTGACCCGACGCTGCATGTGCTGGCGCATGTGTTCAAGGTCACGATCGACCCCTTTTTCGGCAAGATGGGCATCTTCCGCGTGCACCAGGGCACGGTCACGCGCGACAGCCAGCTCTACATCGGCGACGGCCGCAAGCCCTTCAAGGTGGGGCACCTGTTCATGCTCCAGGGCAAGGACCATGTCGAGGTGTCGCACGCGGCGCCGGGCGACATCGTGGCGGTGGCCAAGGTCGAGGAGATCCATTTCGATGCCGTGTTGCACGATGCGGCGCAAGACAGCCATGTGCATCTTGCACCGCTGCCTTTCCCGGTGCCGGTGTACGGCCTGGCCGTGGAGCCCAAGCGCCATGGCGACGAGCAGCGCGCCTGGGAGATCTTGGGCAAGCTCGCAGCCGAAGACCCATGCCTGCGCATCGAGCACGTGGCCGCGACCAACGAGACGGTGCTCTACGGGCTGGGCGAGCTGCACCTGCGCATCGTACTCGAACGACTGCGCGAGGTGTACCGCTTCGAGGTCCAGACGCGGCCACCGCGCATCGCCTACCGCGAGACCGTTACCGCGCCGGCCGAAGGCCACCACCGCCACAAGAAGCAGAGCGGCGGCGCCGGCCAGTTCGCCGAAGTCTTCCTGCGCATCGAGCCGCTCGCGCGCGGCGCGGGCTTCGAGTTCGCCGATGAAGTCAGGGGCGGCACGATCCCGGGCCAGTTCATCCCCGCCGTCGAGAAAGGCGTGCGCGAGGTGCTGGCGTGCGGCGCGATCGCCGGCTACCCCGTGGTCGACGTGCGCGTCGTGGTGTACGACGGAAAGCACCACAGCGTGGACAGCAAGGACATCGCCTTTGCGACCGCCGGCCGCAAGGCCTTCATGGCGGCGATTCGCGAGGCCCGACCGGCCGTGCTCGAGCCTATCGTCCAGATCGAGATCGCCGTGCCCGAGCTTTCCGTTGGCGACGTCACGAGTGATCTGTCGTTGCGGCGCGGCATGGTCACCGGCACATCGGGCCTGGGGGCCGGCACGGTGGCCATCGGCGGGCAGGTGCCCGAGGCTGAGATGGCCAACTACCAGTCGCGGCTCAATGCGATGACCAGCGGCCAGGGCCGCTACACCATCGCGTTGTCGCACTACGAGGCCGTGCCGCCGGCCGTCCAGCAGACGCTGACGGGGCAGTACCGGGTGCGCGAAGACGACTAGCAACCCCATTCGACCGCGATGTCCTGTGTGCCCACAGCAGCTTGTTGCTGAGCGACCCAGCTGTTCTTTGCTGTCTCTCTCGCAGCGATCCGAAGATGAGGCAGACGCGATCTTGCTGGACAGGCTGGCCGCTCAGGCAATCCTATCGCTTTGCTTTCACACGCGCGAAGCGGCCTTCGACTTTCATTTGCCGAATGACCCGATCTGAATGGGATTCAAGGAGGTTCATGGTGGTACCACTTGCCAGAGCCGGAAGCGCAGAATGAATCAGCGAAGCCGCCCAGGGGATCACCAACCAGTTCCCTGCGCCCCAAGCCCGCGCACTGCACAATCCCTGCATGCCACCGCAGCCTTCCTCTCCCCCGACCCACCCACCATCACGTACACAACCCCTCTGGCTGATGCTGCTGGTCCTGCTGTCAGGCTTTGCACTCAGCCAGGCGTACCGCACCACCGCCTCCATCGTGGCCCAGGGGCTACAAGCGGACTTTGGCCTGGGGGCCTCGTCGCTGGGTGCGTTTGCCGGGCTGTTCGGCCTGTCGTTCGGCGTGGCGCAACTGCTCATGGGGATTGCACTGGACCGCTACGGCCTGCGCCGCACGGTGCTCGCGGCCGCGCCGTTGGGTATCGCTGGCGCTGCCTTGTCGGCGCTGGCGCCCAGTTATGGCTGGCTGATGGCCGGGCAGGTGATGATCGGGGTCGGCTACTCACCGGCGTTCGTGGCCTGCACCCTGTTCATTGCACGGTATTTCTCGGTCGAGCGTTTTGCCTTTTACTCGGGCGTGAGCATGGGTGTCGGCAGCCTGGGCCTGATATTCACCGGCACCCCGCTGGCCTGGGTGGTGCAGCATTGGGGATGGCGCACGGGTTTCGGTCTGCTGGCCGTGCTGAGCGCACTGTCGTGGCTGCTGATTTTTGCGCTGGTGCGCGAGCCCGCGGTGCCTGACGCACCGCCCACCCCGCAGGAAAGCTGGGGGCAGTCGCTGGCGCGCTTTGCCGATCTGCTCACCGTGCCCCACACCTGGGGCATCGTGGTGCTGGGCATGTCGTGCTATGCAGCGTTCCTGACGCTGCGCGGCCTGTGGCTGGGGCCTTTGCTGACCGAGCGTTTTGGCTTCTCGCTGCTGGACAGCGGCAATGTGGCGCTGGTGCTTTCGTTGATCGCGGTCTTCACCCCGGCAGCGTTCGGGCGCATGGACCCGGGCATACTCCGGCGCCGCGCCTGGATTGGCAACGCCTCGCTGCTGATGGCCAGCCTTTTCGCGGTGGCTGCCTTTCTGCACCACGGTGTTGCCACCGTGGCGCTTATCTTTCTCATGGGGCTGCTGTCCGGCTATGGCGTGCTGCAGTACAGCGACGCACGCGCATCCTATCCGCCCGAGATGACCGGGCGCGCACTGTCTCTGTACACCATGTCCATGTTCCTGGGCGTGGCCCTGATGCAATCGGTGACCGGCGTGGTGGCCGGCTGGGCCGGGGCGCGGGGCATCGAGCCTTACCAGATGGTGTTCCTGGCCATCGCTGCCTGGTTGGCGCTGGCTTCGCTGGCGTTCCGGCTCCTGCCGATGTCTCCTCTGATCCAGCGCCCCTGAACCTCGCCAGGATGGCGGCGGCTCAGCCCCGCACCACGCCCGCCAGTTTTATGACCAGCGGCTCCATCGCCTCCACCGGCACCTGCGCATAGCCCAGCAGAAAGCCGCGCCAGGGCTGGGCACGCAGGCCCACGGCGTGCAGGCTCAGGGCTGGGGCCATGATGCCGTGCTGGGCCATGAGGCGCGCGCTCAGCGCCACGTCGTCGGCCGCGCCGTCGTGCAGGCGCAGGGCCAGGTGCATGCCGGCCGAGCCGCCGTGCACGCTGGCCATGTCGCCCAGTTGCTCGCCGAGCGCGGCCACCAGCGCATCGCGGCGCTGGCGGTACAGGCGGCGCATGCGCCGCAGGTGCAGGGCGAACTGGCCGCCCACGATGAACTCGGCCAGCGCCCGCTGCTCGGCCGTGCGCCCGCGCGGCGCGGCGCGGTCCAGCAGCAGGGCCAGTGCGGGCGCCAGGGCGGTGGGCACCACCATGAAGCCGATGCGCAGCGCCGGAAACAGCGTCTTGCTGAAGGTGCCCAGGTAGACCACGGGCGCGTCAAACGCCAGGCCCTGCATGCAGGCCAGGGGCGGGCCGTCGTGGCGGAACTCGCTGTCGTAGTCGTCCTCGATCACCAGGGCGCCGGCCTGGCGCGCGCCGTCGATCAGCGCCAGGCGCCGGGCCAGGCTCAGCACGCTGCCCACGGGGTACTGGTGCGAGGGCGTGGTGTAGATGAGCCGCGGGCGCTGGCGCAGCCAGTCGCTGGCCGTGGGGGCCATGCCATCGCCATCGACCACGATGCCCACGGCCTTGAGCTGCGCCGCGCGGAAGGCCGCCACCGCGCCCTGGTAGCCGGGGTTCTCAACCCACACCTTGTCGCCGGCATCGGCGAACGCGCGGGCGCACAGGTCCAGGCTGCTTTGCGTGCCGTCGGTGATGAACACCTGCCCTGCCTCCACCAGGGCACCGCGCGCCACGCGCAGGTGGCCGGCGATGGCCTCGCGCAGCGCGGGCTCGCCCGCCGGGTCGGCATAGTTGAGCTGCGCCGGTGTGAGCGAGGCCCAGGCCCGGTCCAGCATGCGCCGCCAGCGCAGCACCGGGAAATCGCCCAGCGCGGGTACGCCAGGTGCAAACGCGGCCGCAGTCTCCGAGCCGGGCAGCAGCGGCATGTTCTGCGCGCGGCGCGACAGGCTGGCGCGCGGTGCTGGCGTGTCGTGCCGGGGCGCCTTGGCCGCCAGCCGCCCGGCCAGCGGCGCCACCACACTGCCGCGCCGGCTGGCGACCAGAAAGCCCTCGCTCGCCAGTTGCTCGTAGGCATAGAGCACGCTGTTGCGCGCCACGCCCAGCTCCGCCGCCAGCGCGCGGCTGGCGGGCAGGCGCGCACCGCTGGCCAGGGTGCCGCTGCGGATACCCTGGCGCAGGCACTCGTGCAGCTGGCGCTGCTGCGACCAGCGGGCGTGCGCCGGTTGCGCCTGGAAGGCGGTGAACAGCAGCTGGAACTCCATGGCGTTTCTGTGGCCCTAAAAAATAGTGGTTGCGTGGGTCTTATTCTGGCACCACGAACGCCTTAGATTTCGCCCCTTCAGCAACTCACCCTCGGAAACACGACCCGTGAACGACACCCCAGCCACCGCCCTGCCCCCGACCGAGCGCACCCGCGTGCGCCGCGTGGCCGAAAACGCCGCCTACGACCGCGCCACGCTGCACGCCATCATCGACGCCGCCTACCTGTGCCACGTGGCCTTTGCCGACGACAAGGGCACGCACTGCATCCCCACGGCCTGCTGGCGCGAGGGCGAACACCTGTACATCCATGGATCCAACGGCGGGCGCCTGATAAAGTGGCTTGGCAAGGGCCTACAGGCCTGCGTAACCATCACCCACCTCGATGGCCTGGTGCTGGCGCGCTCGGCCTTCAACCATTCGATGAACTACCGCTCGGCCATGGTGTATGGCCGCTTCGAGCCCGTGGCCGACAAGCACGCCTCGCTGGCGGCCCTGATGGACCACCTGGCCGTGGGCCGCCAGGCCGAGGTGCGCGCCGGCAACGACAAGGAGTTTGCGGCCACCACGGTGATGCGCATCGCCCTGGATGAAGCCGCGTGCAAGGTGCGCAGCGGGCCGCCCGTGGACGATGCCGAGGACATGCAGCACCCGGTGTGGGCCGGCGTGCTGCCGCTGGTGCAGGGGCGCGGCACGCCCGTGGCAGACCCGCTGAACACGGCTGCTACGCCAGGCTATGTGGCAGCCTGGGCTGCGGAAACTCAGGCGGTTCTGTAGATCAGCGCCGCCGCCCGCGCCTCCATGGCCAGCCCCTGCCCCACGGGCCCCAGGCGCTCGGCCGTCTTGGCCTTCACGTTGACCTGGTCGGGCTCCACCCCAAGGGCTTTGGCAATGCACTCGCACATGCCCGGAATGTGCGCGGCCAGGCGCGGGGCCTGGGCCACCACGGTGCTGTCCACATTGCCGATGGTGTAGCCGGCGGCACGCACGCGGCGCGCGGCCTCGGCCAGCAGCACGGCCGAGTCGGCTCCGCGGAACTGGGCATCGGTGTCCGGGAAATGCCGGCCGATGTCGCCCAGGCCTGCCGCGCCCAGGATGGCGTCGGTGATGGCGTGCAGCAGCACGTCGGCATCGGAATGGCCGAGCAGGCCCATGGTGTGGGGGATGGTCACGCCGCCGATCACGAGCGGGCGCCCCGGCACCAGTGCGTGTACGTCCCAGCCTTCGCCTATTCTGAAGTTCATCCGTTCCTTCGTCTTACGCCCGCAAGGGCTCAGGGTTGCATGGCGCGCGGGCCTTGCTCAAAAAATTGTCTTGCGCCCGGTCTCGGTGGCGCCCTGCCCGCGCTCGCCGCCAAAGCGCGCCAGCGTGGTGCCGTAGCCGCGCTGGGCCAGCACGGCCTCGGCCAGCGCGAAGTCGTCGGGGTAGGTCACCTTGAAGTTCTGCGCGCCGCCGGGCACCAGGCGCGGGTGCAGGCCCATGGCCTCCATGGCGCTGGCCTCGTCGGTCACGTTGGTGCCCACCTTGGCCAGCGCGTCCAGCAGCGGGCCGATGCGGAACATCTGCGGCGTCTGCGCCAGCCATTTGTTGCTGCGGTCCACGGTGGAGGCCACGCGCACGCCGCCGGGCCCGTCGATGGAGGTCTTGAGCGTGTCGGCCAACTGGTGGGCCAGCAGGCCGCCCACGGAATCGTTCGCGCAGGCGTCGATGAGCCGGTCGATCTGCTCGGCCGTGACCAGGCAGCGCGCCGCATCGTGCACCAGCACCCAGTCATCGCGCTGTGCGCCGCGCTCCTGCAGGGCCTTGATCCCGCCCTGCACCGTGGCCGCGCGCGTGGGCCCGCCGCAGTCGACCACGAAGTACGAGGGGTGCTCGTGCGCATCCAGATACCGGTCGCCCGGCGCCACGGCCACCAGCGTGCCCGCCAGGCGCCCCACACCCGCGAACGCGGCCAGGGTGTGCATGACCATGGGGTGGCCCGCCACCAGGTGGTACTGCTTGGGCAACGGTGGCGGCGCAGGTGCCAGAGGCTCGCCCGCGGCCCCGGCCAGCGCGCCGAACGCCGAAATGGTGGAACCCGCCGGTGCCGCAGGTGGCGCCGCCACCGCGCGCGAACCCGTGCCCGCACACGGCACCAGCGCCCAGAAACGCCCCTGCACAGACGTGGGTGCGTGCGAAGCTGTGAGCGAGGGTTGCAGCAGCGGGTCGATGGTCATGAGAGGGCCATTTTAGGAGGCCGCACCCACCCCCGGTCTACAACGTCGACGAAATCCAACCTCTACCGTCACCCGCATTCGTCAAAACTGGCGTGGTTCAAGCCAGTGCCCCCGCGCAAGGGCCGCCCCGCCGCGCTGGGGGCGTCCCCCTCCCGAATCGCGCAGCGAGACGAGAGAGGGGTGAAGGCGCGCAGCGACTCAGGGGGTGCTTTATCTACGGCCTTTCGTGCAGGAACCAGGTACCGCAGTCCACCAGCCCCAGCGCATGGTGGCGCAACGCGATGCCGGGCAGCATCAGGGTGCAGGGCGCGGCCAGATCGTGCTCGCGGGCCAGCGCCAGGGCGCTGTCGAAGTCCTGCGGCGGCTGGCGCACCGTGAATTCGAGCATGGTGCCGTAGTGCGCCCACAACTCGGCGCCATGCTGCTCACGCCAGCGGCGCAGCAGCGCGATGAAGCCGTCGGCGCGGCCGCGCTCCATGCCATACCAGTGCAGGTAGGCCAGGGTTTCTTCGCTGTGGGGCGTGGGCAGCAGCACCAGCCAGGCGTTGTCGGGATCGAAGCGCTCCTGGCGGCCGCGCTCGGGGTCAGCAGCACCCTGTGCCTTTTCGAGGGCGGCCAGCCAGTGCTCAAAGCGCAGCCGGTCCCCGGCGCATTCGGCCCAGGCGGCGTCGAAGCCAGCGCAGGCCTCCCCGGGCACGCCGGCCGCAGCGAGTTCGCCGCGCCAGACGTCCAGTTGGTCCTTCTCGTCCAGGGGATAGGAGCTTTCGGCCAGCTCGGCCAGCACATCGTCGGCGCCGATGCCGCGCGCAGTGGCGATAAGGGACCGGGGCGACACATCATCGCGCGCCGCGCCCTGCTCGTAGGGGAAGCGCATGAACAGGTCATCGGCCAGCGCCTCCGGTTCTGGTGCCTCGGTACTGCCCGACCACAGCGTAGTCACCAGGGGCCAGCGGCCACTGCCCTGCTCCACCAGCGCCCGCGCCACCTGCCACAGGGCCTCGCGTTCTGGCACCGGCACCTGGGCCGCCCAGGCGATCTCGCCACTGGCCGCGCCCGCATGGCCAGGCACCGGCAGCGCCAGCCAGTCCAGCGCGGCCAGGGGCGTGCCCTGCAGCCGGGCGAGCCAGGCTTCGCGCGACTCCGTGGGAGTGGCTGGCGGCACCGCCGCTGGCTGCTCAGGCGCAGGCGCAGATGCCGCCCGCGTGGCCAGGGCTGCCCGCCATGCCGACACGGCCTGTGCATCCACACCCACCGCCGGCTCCAGGTGCCCCGCGCGCAGCAGGTTCGCGGCGGCAGGCACCACGGCCAGGTCGAGCAGCCCTGTGGCAGCGGCCGGCGCATCGTGGGCCAGCCAGGCGGCGGCGACCTCGGTGGCATCGCCGTCGCGGCCCTCGGCGGCCAGCAGCAGCCAACTGGCCTGCCAGATGTTGTGCACCAGGTAGCCACCGGCAAAGCCCGTGGCACGCAGGTAGCCGGCCATGGCGCGCGCAATGGCCAGGGCGTCCGTGGCCTCGGCCGCAGGCGCCACGTCGATGTGGCCGGCCGACTGCAGCTGTGCCAGCATGGCGGCCACCTCGTCTTCGGGCAGGCCCAGCGCGATCAGGTCGTCGGCTGTGGGCACGTCGTCGCCCAGGGCAAACGAAGCGCCCCACTGCGCGGCGATGCGCGCCTTGAGCACCAACTCCGCATCCAGGCAGAACGCGCCAAAGGCCAGGTGCGGCCGCGGGTCGCCTCCCGCGCCCTGGCGGTGCGCCAGGGCGGCCAGGAAGTCGGCCGACCAACCTTCGCCGACGGGCGCCAGCTGCAGGCGGCCCGGCAGGGCCAGGGATTGCAGCAATTGCCCCGCCTGCTGCCCGGCCCAGTCGGGCAGTTGCGCGGTGTCCATCGCCTCCTGGTCCCCCACCGCAGGGCAGCCCTGCCCGGCCAGCAGCGCCACCAGGGGCAGCAGCCGCTGCACCTGCGTGACCAGCGAGCCGTGCGCGGGCAGGCGCCATGCGCCCTCGCGCTGCAGCAGCAGGCCCAGGGCGGCCAAGGCCTCGCTCGCGTGGCCGGCCACGGCGGCCAGCCGGGCGTTGGCGAGCAGTTCGTCCAGGGCGCTGTCAAGGCGCTGCTCATGCAGGTGCTGCGTGGTCAGTGGGCTCAAGGGGGTTCCTCCTGGCGCGGGAGTGTAAGACGCAGCTTCGCTGCCATGGACATCGGCCGACGAGCGAAAGGCCACGGGTGACCAACGGCAAGGCACTTGTCACAAGCTGTACGCAAGGGCCGAAAACCATGCTGACATGCCCTGGAGCAAAGATGCCCTGCACCACCTAAAATGCTCTGTTGCCCCCCATCCAGCCCGTGCGCGTCTTGCGCCCCTGGGGATGCGGTGGCCCAGACGCCCTCTACCGTCCGCATGGAACTGCCCAAACTCTCCCCGGAA
>NZ_JAXHOB010000018.1:0-83808 GCF_034519795.1 Acidovorax sp. | reverse complement strand
GCTCTGCACCGGCCCCATCACCAGCGATGGCATCAGCTCGCAGGGCAGGTCGCGCAATGCGCCTCCCCGACGGTGAGGCTCGAACCACGCCAACAGCGCCTGGTTGCGCCCGCGCGCGGCATCGGCCAGCTCGGCGCTGCGGGGGCCGCTGGCCACGGGGCTGCGCGCCTGGAACAGAAAGCGCGCCTGCACGGGCTGGGCCACCACCCAATCCAGATACCCGGTGACCAGGGCCTGCACGCCCGCCTCCACCCCCACGGCCGCGTCAAGCTGGGCCTGCACGCTGCGCGACTGCGCCGCGAAGATGTCGAAGAACAGCGCCGCAACGATGCCCTCCCTGCTGCCGAAGTGGTGATAAATGCTGCCCACGCTGGCGCCGCAGCGTGCGCGCACGCCGTCGATGGAGACGGCATCCACCCCCGCCTGCGCGGCGCAGGCCAGCGCGGCGTTCAGGATCTCCTGGCGGCGGTCGATGGGCTCGGCGGTGGGGGCGGGGTTGGTACGGCTTGCCATGGAAGTGCATTCTAGAATAAAGTTCTAGAAAATAGTTCTAGATGCTGCCTCCGGCATTCTGGACGCCATCCCACCCTTTCTGCGCCCCACCATGAAATCCTTCGCCAGCGAGTTGCCGCCCGGCCACGCCCTTTACCCCCACCTGCTCGCCCCGCTGGACCTGGGGTTCACGCAGATCAAGAACCGCGTGCTCATGGGCTCCATGCACACGGGGCTCGAAGATGCGCGCGACCTCACGCGCATGGCGGCCTACTTCCGCGAGCGGGCCGAGGGCGGGGTGGGGTTGATCGTGACGGGGGGCTTCGCGCCCAACATCGCGGGCTGGACCAAGCCGTTTGCGGGCACGCTGTCCACCGCCGGTGCCGCGCGCCGCCACAAGGTGGTGACCGAGGCCGTGCACGGGGCCGGTGGAAAGATCGCGCTGCAGATCCTGCACACCGGCCGCTATGCCTACCACCCGCTGGCGGTGGCGCCTTCGCGGCTGCAGTCGCCGATATCGCCGTTCACGCCGTTTGCGCTGTCGGCCGGCGGGGTGGAGCGGCAGATCCGCGCCTTCGTGAACTGCGCGCAGCGTGCGCGCGAGGCGGGGTACGACGGGGTGGAGGTCATGGGCTCCGAAGGCTATTTGATCAACCAGTTCCTCTCGGCCACCACCAACCGGCGCACCGATGCCTGGGGCGGCGACTACAGCCAGCGCATGCGCCTGCCGGTGGAGATCCTGGCGCGCATGCGCGAGGCCGTGGGGGCGGACTTCATCATCATCTACCGCCTGTCCATGATCGACCTGGTGCCCGGCGGCAGCGCCTGGGACGAGATCGTCACCCTGGGCAAGGCCGTGGCCACGGGCGGCGCCAGCCTGGTCAACACCGGCATCGGCTGGCACGAGGCGCGCATACCGACCATTGCCACCAGCGTGCCGCGCGCCGCGTTCGCCTGGGTCACGCAGAAGATGAAGGCCGAGTTCACTGCTGCCGGCATTGCCACGCCGCTGGTCACCTCCAACCGCATCAACACGCCCGAGGTGGCTGAGCAAGTGCTGGCCGATGGGTGCGCCGACATGGTCTCCATGGCCCGGCCGCTGCTGGCCGATGCGGCCTTCGTGAACAAGGCGGCACAAGGCAAGGCCGACCGCATCAACACCTGCATCGCCTGCAACCAGGCCTGCCTGGACCATGTGTTCAAGAACAAGACCAGCAGCTGCCTGGTGAACCCGCGCGCCTGCCACGAGACGCTGCTGGTCTACACGCCGCTCACGCCGCAGCAAAAGCCCAAGCGCATTGCCGTGGTGGGCGCCGGGCCGGCGGGCCTCACGGCTGCCACCGTGGCCGCCGAGCGCGGGCATGAGGTGCACCTGTTCGACGCCGCCGAGGCCATCGGCGGCCAGCTCAACATGGCCAAGCAGGTACCGGGCAAGGAAGAGTTCCACGAAATGCTGCGCTACCTGGCCACGCGGGTGGAGGACACAGGCGTGCAGCTGCATCTGGGCCGGTCCGTGCAGGCAGCCGACCTGGCGGGCTACGACGAGGTGGTGGTCGCCACGGGCGTGAGCCCGCGCGACCCGAAGATCCCCGGGCAGGACCACCCCAAGGTACTGAGCTACATCGACGTGCTGCGCCACGGCAAGCCCGTGGGCGAGCGCGTGGCCGTCATCGGCGCCGGGGGCATCGGCTTCGACGTGGCGGAGTTCCTGGTGCACGAAGGCCATTCGACCACGCTCGACCTGCCCGCCTGGCAGGCCGAATGGGGCATCACCGACCCGGCCAAGGCACGCGGCGGCCTGGCGCCCCAGGGCCCGCAGGCCACGCCGCCGGCCCGCCAGGTCACGCTGCTGCAGCGCAAGAAAGGCAAGCTGGGCGAGGGCCTGGGCAAGACCACGGGCTGGATCCACCGCACCACGCTGAAGATGAAGCAGGTGCAGATGGTGGGCGGCGTGAACTACGAGCGCATTGCCGACGAAGGCCTGCTCGTCTCGTACGGCGAGCAGCGCGAAGACCCGACCTGGATCCCCTGCGACACGGTGGTGCTGTGTGCCGGCCAGCTACCGCTGCGCACGCTGGCCGACGAACTGCTGGTGCTGGGCAAGAAGCCCCATGTGGTGGGCGGTGCGCTGGAGGCGGGCGAGCTCGACGCCAAGCGTGCCATCGACCAGGCCGCGCGTTTGGCGTCGACCCTTTGAGCGTTCAAGAGGGCATATTTCGCTCCCGCACCAGGCGGATGTGCGCCATGAGGCTCGGGTAGAACATGCGTGAACCACTGCGCCTGCGGGTCGCTGCCAGGGTCTCCAGTTGTCGCACAGTTGCAGGATGCTCGGTGGCAGCACCAAGCGGTTGAGCGGCTCGGTGTGCAGGCTGGATTCCGACAGCAGGCGCGTGCAGCGCACGGCATCGAGACCCTGCACCGTGGCCAACTGGCCGGGCAGGGGCCGGGAAAGGTTTCGCAGCGCTGGGCCAGAAAACGAGAAATCGGCTGTGGACCAGGAGCGTGCGCGGCAGAAGGCATCGAAGCGAAACGTCCGAAAACCGAGGATCGCTGGGTAGTACCGACAAGCCCAGGGTGGACCCTGGGCGACGGAGGTGATGCCCGGCGAGACCGGTTTGTCGGGCGTTGCAGCCGATGCTCCTTCTGTCGCGCACGCTCCTAGTGTCCCGAGTTAGAAATTCGTTGAATAAATCTACCGACAATCCCCGCCATGCGTCGTTGCAAATGCTCGCCATGCGCCCGGCATGTCTGCGCTTTGCGCCTAGCTTGGCAGCGATTTCGGCAGATTTCTTTCTTCAACGAACTTCCAACTCAGGACACTAGCATCCCTTCGCTTGACTGAGGAATTGCAGCAGCTCCCACATCGCTGTTACATACACTTGTAGCGTTCCTCCATCTGCGCACCGTCTTGTGGCAGCCGCTTTCTGTGGTGACCAAGGCGCGGTGCGTATGTTGAGGGCCTGTTCTCCCTGATTTCGGAGATCCCCCGAATGGGTGTGAACAGGCCGTCGTCTGCCTTGCCGCGCCGCCGTGCGCGCATCGGCTTGGGGCCATGCCCTCTTTTTGCCTGCCTGCTTTGCGACTGCCACGCCTGTGCACGCACCGCAGTGCACAGCGCGTGGCCCACCTCCTGGTGGTGTTTGGTCGGGTGGCACGGTGCCGCCGCGCAGCGCTGTGCCCTCTTGCCGCATCTGTCAAAAGCCCAACAGCTTGTGTTGCAGCGCCATTTGGTGCCTCATTGGCGCCTTGTGGCGCAGTGATTCACGCGGGTACCGACTGAGCATCCCATTTTTTGATCTTCCAGAAAGGTGACACCATGGAACTTCTCATCTCGGCGGGGCTGATCCTCGCCATCGTGCTCTGGGGGGTCATTGCTCCCAGCACTTTGGGCACCGTGTTCGACACGGCGCTGGCCGCTATCACGCGCAACTTTGGCTGGTTTTACCTGTGGGTGGTGCTGGGGCTGGTGGTGCTGGCGCTGATTCTGGCCTTCAGCCGCTATGGCGACCTGAAACTGGGCCAGGAGGACGACGAGCCGGAGTTCTCCATCGGTGCCTGGTTTGCCATGCTGTTTGCGGCAGGCATGGGCATCGGGCTGGTGTTCTGGGGCGTGGCCGAGCCGATATCGCACTACGGCGCACCCCCTCCGGGCATTGCAGCCAACACACCCGAGGCGGCCAACGCCGCCATGCGCTACAGCTTCTTCCACTGGGGGCTGCACCCCTGGGCGGTGTACAGCATCGTGGCGCTGTCGATTGCGTTCTTTCAGTTCCGCAAGGGCGGATCGGCACTGGTCAGCACTGCGGTGATGGCCCTGCCCTGGGCGCCGCTGCAGCGCATCGGCCCGCTGGTCAACATCCTTGCGGTGATCGCCACGGCGTTTGGTGTGGCGGCGTCGCTGGGGATGGGCGCGCTGCAGATCAACAGCGGGTTGCACACCGCCTTCGGGCTGCCGGTGGGGTCTGCGTCTCAGGTGGGCATCATCGTGGTGACCACGCTGCTGTTTCTGGCATCGGCGGTGACGGGCGTGGCGCGCGGCATCAAGTGGCTGTCCAGCATCAACCTGGTGATCGCATCGTTGCTCGCAATGGCGGTGTTCGTGCTGGGGCCAACGGTGGTCATCATCGACACGTTTACCAACACACTGGGCAGCTACCTCACCGAGTTTGTGCGCATGAGCCTGCGCATGACCCCATTTCGCGACAGTGGCTGGGTGGGCGGCTGGACGGTTTTCTACTGGGCCTGGTGGGTGAGCTGGTCGCCGTTCGTGGGCCTGTTCATCGCGCGTGTCTCGCGCGGGCGCACCATTCGCGAGTTCATCCTGGGTACGGTGCTGGCGCCCACGCTGGCGGCGTTCGTGTGGTTCTCGGTGTTTGGCGGTACTGCGCTGCACATGGAGATCATGCAGGGCGTTCCCGTCGCCGAAGCCGTCAAGGCCGATGTCTCCACCGCACTGTTTGCCATGTTCCAGGCCCTGCCCTGGGGCGCCGTGATGTCGTTTGTGGCCACGCTGCTGGTGCTGGTGTTCTTTGTCACGTCGGGCGACTCGGCCACGCTGGTGTTGGGCATGATGAGCACCGGCGGGCAGGAGAACCCGTCGGCCCGCGTCAAGATCATCTGGGGTGTGCTGGTGTCCGGCATTGCCATCAGCCTGCTGCTGGCGGGTGGGGTCAAGGCCGTGCAGACCGCCACCATCGTGTTTGCCCTGCCATTCACCGTCGTTATTTTGCTGATGGCGCTGGCCCTGTGGCGCGGCGTGAGGGCCGACTGGGAGGCCGACGACCGCCGCGACCGCGCACTGCGCCGGCGCATGCGGGAGATGGTGGGGCAACCAGGTGCGGACGCGCCCGCCAGCGGCGCTGCGCCATCCACACCCGGCCAGCGGCTGTAGGGTCGCTGAGAGGCTGAGACTTCAGCCCCAGGGGGACGCACCCAGCGCGGCGTGGCGGCCATGGCGGAGACACTGGCAGGGCGGCTCCCTCTTGGGGCTTCTTCGGGCCGCCGGCCTGGGTTGCACCGCGCTGTTGCGCTGCCTCACAGGCGGACGTGCGCCATCAGGTTCGGGTGGAACATGCGTGAGCCCGGGGCCTGCGGGTCGCTGCCCAGGGCCTCCAGCTCGTCGCACAACTCCAGGATGCGCGGGTTGCCCGCCGCCTCGGCGGTGGACAGCACGAAGCGGTTGAACGGCTCGGTGTACAAAATCGACTCCGACAGCGGGCGCGTGCAGCGCACGGCATCCAGGCCCTGCACCGTGGCCAGTTGGCCGAAGCGGCCTCAGAGGCTGGGAGTTTTTTGGCGTGCAAGGCGGGCATGGACGAAAGATTCTCAGCCGCTCAGGCCCCGGCCGGCAGCCCCAGCGCGTGGTACACGCGCGCTGCCGCATAGGCATCGTTGGCTGCATACACCAGTTGCGATTCGGTGAGGTGGGCGTTGGCCCAGTTGGAGGTGGCGGCCTTCTTGGACTTCATGAAGCGCTGGTTGAACAGCACGGCCACCGCGCCCTTGACGCCCATGTCCTTGCGGTAGCCCTGCTGGCGGAACACGTGGTTGAGTTCCAGCACGCCCGCAGGCACCACGCCGAGCTTGGCCTCGATGCGCTTCCTGTCATCTCCCAGGCCAAAGCCGGCCTTGGTGGTGCCGGGCCGGGCCAGCAGCTGTGCCACCAGAGCGCGGCAGCCCTGGTCGTGCAGCTGGAACACCCAGGCTTTGTCGAGGGTGGACAGCTGCACCACGTGCGGCCCGTCGGACGCCTCGCCCTGCACGAAGGTGGGCTTGGATTCGGTGTCGAAGCCCCAGACCGCGCTGGCTGCCAGCTCATCGCAGGCTTTTTCGGCCTGGTCGGCGGTGGCCACCAGGGTGATGCGATCAGGCCCCAGGCGCTCGAAGGGGGGCAGCAGTGCGATCTCTTCCTTGCCGGGTGTGGCGCGTTGGGTGTGTGGGGGGCTCATGGGGTGGCTATTGTGCGGGATGGGGAGACAACTGATTCAAAATGCAAGCGATGTTGCGAGGGGCGGGCTTGCCTGCCATGATCCTGCGGCACCCGGGAGCGAGAGGTGCTGAAGCTTTCGCGCCCGCAGCCTGCAGAAAACCCTTTCTTTGGTGACGTAGGTCACGCCTGACACGCAATTGCGCGTTTGTGGTCATCTCAGCGAAAACCCCGGTGGATAAGATCGTCTTTGCCAGCTGGGATGGTCGCTGTCTAATTTTTCCTTGAAGACTGTCTGCATTGTTTTTGCGCCCTGACCTTTCTGGCTGGCCTCGTTGGACGACCCCCTTGGGGGCGCGGGGCCGTGCTGGTCTGCTGCGGCTGCGGATGGCCTGGTTTGCACTGGGTTTTGCCATTGCCTGCGGCATGATGCAATTGATTCCGGCCTTCCAGTCGCCCGATGAAATCGTGCACCTGCTGCGCGCCGACATGGTGGCCCATGGCCAGCCTTTGCTCAAGAGCCTGGAGCCCGACGTGCGCGGCAAGACCGGTGGCTGGGTGGACACCCATTTCTTCCTGTTCTCGCAGTGGATGCAGAAGATCGTGGGGCCGCACCGCGACAGGAGCCTGTCGCCTGCGTGGCTTACGAGCGAGGCCAAGCGGTTCGACTGGCTGGACGATGAGATCTTCGTCGATGCGTCGGCCACCGGGTACTACGCCCCCTTCATCTACCTGCCGCATGCGCTGGGCCTCAGGCTCTCGCGCGCGCTCGACCTGTCCCTGGGCCACAGCTACCAGCTCACCCGCATGCTGGTCACGCTGCTGGTGCTGGGCGTGGTGTTCTGGGCCTGGCAGACGGGGCCGCCCTCCGTGCTGTTGCAGGCCTTGCTGCTGATGCCCATGGCACTGTTCCAGATCATCTCGCCCACCATCGACGGGTTGTCCTTTGCGCTGGCCCTGCTGGTGCTGTCGCTGTTTCTGCTGCAGTGGCAGCAGGGCAAGGCCACGCGCTGGCAGGCGTTCGCCTTCTATTTCTCCATCTTCCTGCTGGTCACCTCGCGCACCAACCTCATTCCCATGGTGTTGCTGCCCTTGATGCTGCTTTGTCGGCACGGCTCCTGGCAGCGACTGGCGGCCACGGCCACCCTGCTGGCGGCCAGTGCCGGGTGGACGCTGTACGGCCTGGTCCACACCCAGGACCACCGCGTGGTGCGCGCGCTCTCCACGGGTCAGATCATCGCCAATTACCTGCGCGAGCCGATGGAGTTTGTGCGCCTGGTGGGGCGGACCATCGTCGATCCGTTCCAGGGCCAACTGATCGCCTCGACATTCGTGGGCAACCTGGGCTGGTCCGACGCGCCGATTCCGGACCTTGCCCTGGCCACCATTGGTTGCGGCCTGCTGCTGGCGGCGCTCCTCACCGTGGCGGCGACACGCTACCAGAAGGCCGATCTTGGCATCCGTGCCACGCTGGCGGTTGCCGCCGTGGGCAGCGCGCTGCTGGCCTTCTTTGCACTTGCCGTGACCTGGAACGACTACCCCGCGCGCGTCATCGAAGGCCTGCAGGGGCGCTACTTCATCATCCCCGCCATGCTGCTGGCGGCCGCCCTGGGGCCGGTGCGCCCGGCCCCGGCGCACGCCCCCTGGCCAGCCAGCCACCGGGTGTTCGTCCTGCTGTATGCCATGTTCTGCCTGGGCGCCATGGCCACCACGCTGCAGGGGCGCTACGGCATGGGTTTGGCGGTGTTCGACTTCTGACAGGGGGCGCATCCGATCCATGGGTGGGTCGGGCAAGGGCAGGGCGGCCGTCGCCTTCAGCGAAAATGCCGGTTGTTTGTTTCCCCACCCTTCGGCCTCCTCCGCATGAACATTCCATCGACCCCCTTGAGCGACGACGAGCTCGATGAACTCGAACAATTCCTGCTGTTCGAGGTTGATACCGAAGAGGTCATGACACTGGACATGGCCGATGGGTTCCTGCACGCCATCGCCGTTGGCCCGACGACGGTGCTGCCAGGCCAGTGGCTGCCCAAGATCTGGGGCACCACGGAAATGATGCCGCCGCTGGATTCCATCGAGCAGCTCAACCACCTGCTGGGGTTGGTCATGCGCCACTTCAACAGCATCGTCGCCGGGCTGGAGGGCAACCCGCGGGAAGTCAGTCCCTACTGGTCCACGATGGTCTATGCAGAGAGCCCGCAGGAATACGACGATGCGGAGGCGTGGGCCTATGGCTTTGTCGAGGGCATGAAGCTGTGCTGGAACGACTGGCAACCCTTGCTGTCGACCCCGCAAGGGCAGGCCACGTTCAGGCCGATCGGCCTGCTTGGCGCAGCGGGCTATTGCGCGGACCAGGATGCACTCACCAAGACCCCCGCGATGAGGGGAGAGCTGGCGCTTCACATCCCGCAGGCGGTGCTGGACCTGCACGCCTTCTGCCTGCCTTTGCGGCTTGCGGTGCAGCAGCGCACGTTGAGCAGGTCGATGCAGCCCAAGGTGGGACGCAACGAGCCATGCCCCTGTGGCAGCGGCAAAAAGTTCAAGAAGTGCTGCGGGGCCGCTGCAGATCCGCATTGAGGGCGGCTTGCCGGTGGGGCCCACACGGCCACTGCCGGCTCGGCCTGCTTCAGCAGCCGTCCAGGTCGGCGTCGGCCAGCGCAATCCGGTCGCGCCCTTCGCGCTTGGCCTGGTACAGCGCCTGGTCGGCCCGGTCGAGCAGGTCGCGCAGACTTCGGTCGCTGCCCCTGAGGGTGCCCAGGCCCATGCTGGCGGTGATGCGGTAGCGGTGGCTGCCACCCGCATCCATGCCCGCCAGCTCCAGCGTGCGCACGCAATTGAGCAGCCGCATGGCCACTTCATGGCCCTGGCCCAAGGTGGTGCCCTGCAGCAGCACGCCGAATTCCTCCCCGCCCAGGCGGCCTACCGCATCGCCAGGGCGCAGCCCGTCCATCACGGCGCGGGCAAAGGCCACCAGGGCGCGGTCGCCTTCGAGGTGACCGAAGCGGTCGTTGATGGACTTGAAATGGTCCACGTCCAGCATCAGCAGCGTGAGCGGTGTGCCATGCTCGCGTGCGGCGTGGAAGGCCGCCTCGGCGGTTTCGAGAAAGGCGCGGCGGTTGGCCATGCCGGTGAGCATGTCGGTGGTGGCCAGGCGGTGCAGCTCGCGCTCCAGGTTCTTGCGCTGCGTCACGTCGCGGTAGATGCCCTCCACACCGGCAAACTGCCCCTGGTGGTCGTACAGCGCGTGGCTGCTGATGGAGATGTCGATCACCGTGCCATCGCGCCGCACCATCTGCCCCGGAAAGTCGGCCACCTCGCCTTTTTCCTGGATGGCCACCTTGAAGGCATCGCGGTCCTTGCTCTGCGGGTAGTAGGACTCGGCCGTGCGGCCCTCGATCTCGTGCGGCTCGTAGCCCAGCACCCGGCGCACCCCCGGCCCCACGTGCTGCACCACGCCCTGGGCGTCGGTGCGGTAGTACACGTCCTGCATGTTGTCGAACAGGCGCCGGAAGTTGTGCTCGCTCTCGCGCAACTGCTCCTGGATCTCGCTCTGGTGCGTCATGTCCATGCCGCACATCAGCAGGGCCGGCGCGCCCTGCCATTCAATCGCCACGCTGGCCACCAGCACCATGCGCAACTGGCCCTTGTCGGTGCGCACGCGGAACTCGGAGGACTTGTTGGGCCGCCCCACGTGGTCGGGCTCCTTCACGCGCTCGATGCGCTGGCTGGAGCGCGCCTTGTCCATGGGGTGCACGAAATGGCCGAGTATCCGGCCCAGCAGGGCCTGCTCGCTGTCGGCCTCCAGCAGGGCCACGCCGGCCGCATTGGCAC
The DNA here is from genome assembly GCF_034519795.1 of Acidovorax sp. GTDB lineage: Bacteria > Pseudomonadota > Gammaproteobacteria > Burkholderiales > Burkholderiaceae_C > Acidovorax. The sequence continues at coordinate 73,559 of NZ_JAXHOB010000018.1, read as the reverse complement.
GCAAGATGGCGCCAGCCGGCGTCACCACCAGTGCCGCTGCGGGCAGCAGTTGCAACAGTTCCTGATCGTGGTGCATGCGTTTGTAACAATACGTAGTGCACCATTGTGGCACCGCGCGCGCAAAACGCCACCAAGTGTTTGTCAATGCCTGACAGCGCAGGCCCGGATCAGGTGAACCGTGCGAACGGGTCTACCAGCGAGGCGATGGTCACGGCGCCCGGTGCAAGGGCTGCGCCGTTGCGGCGTGCGGGCTCCGGCTCCACAGGCACGGGCGACACCGCCAGGGGCTGCATGGGCCGCCCATACACGCGCCGCACCCGGTCTTCGAGCGTGGGGTGGGTGTCCAGCCGGCGCTCCAGCCGGCCGCCGCCTTCCACGTCCACCAGCAGCATGTGCTGCACCGAGGGCAGGGCCAGGCCGGTGTGGCGGTGGTCCTGGGCGTAGCCGGCGGGGGTATCGCGGCGCTGGCCCATCACCTTGCGCAGCACGCCGCCCAGGCCCTCCTTGCTGCGCGTCCACTGCACGGCGCGCGCATCGGCCAGGTACTCGCGCTGGCGCGAAACGGCGGCCTTGAGCATGCGCCCCGTGAGCCAGCCGGCAAAGCCCGCCAGCATGATGGCCGAGCCGAACCACCACGCCAGACCACGCCGCTCGCGCAGCGTGTCGCCAAAGTTGTAGACCAGTTCCAGCCCGTAGACCATGCCGGCCAGCTGCATCTTCAGGCGTGTGTCGCCCTCGTGCAGGTGGCTCAGCTCATGGGCCACCAGGCCCTGCATCTCCTCGCGGTTGAGGTAGTCGAGCGCGCCCTGTGTCACGGCGACCACCGCATCCTTGTCGTCCCAGCCGGCGGCAAAGGCATTGATGGCATCGACGCGCGGCACCACCATCACCTGCGGGCGGCGCATGTTGGCGGCAATGCACAGCTCGTCGACGATATTGGCCAGCCGCTGCTCGGCATGCGAGATCGAGGGCCGCAGCTCGCGTGCACCGGCGCGCGTGGCCAGCTTCACGCCGCCCGCGCGCAGGTTCGACGTCTCCACCCACCAGCCGCCCAGCACCAGCATCAGCGAAACGCCCACGTTGACGGCCAGAAAGCCGGCCGGGTAGGGCAGGTTGCCCGGCAGCACCGCCGCCATCAGCAGCCAGGCCACTACCAGCGCGCCGTGTACGGCCGCGACCAGCAGCGCCACGGCAACGGCAAAGCCCAGCAGCAGGCGGCGCGTTTCGCTGCGCGCGTTCTCTTGATGGTTCCAGAATTTCATGAAGGCAGTCCCTCGCGGTTTCGCGGGCTGCTCAGAACTGGACTTTGGGCGCGGTGCGCTCCTCCGCGTTCTGTGTCGATTCGAGCATCGGCGAGCTCACGAAGCCCAGCAGCCGCGCCACGACCAGGTCGGGGAACTGCTGGGCCTTGTCGTTGAACTCCAGCACCTGGTCGTTGTAGGCCTGGCGGGCAAAGCCCAGGCGGTTCTCGGTGCTGGTGAGCTCTTCGCTCAGCGATTTCATGGAGGCATCGGCCTTGAGGTCGGGGTAGGCCTCGGCCAGCGCCATCAGCCGGCCCAGGCTGCCACCGAGCACGCCTTCGGCAGCGGCCAACGCACCCAGGGCATTGGCACTGGCCGGCGCTGCACGCGCTGCGGTGGCGGCGCTCTGCGCATTGCCGCGCGCCTTGATCACCGCTTCGAGCGTGGACGCCTCATGCGCCATGTAGCCGCGCGCCACCTCGATCAGGTTGGGAATCAGGTCGTAGCGCCGTTTGAGCTGCACGTCGATCTGGGCGAACGCATTGGCAATGCGGTTGCGCAGTTGCACCAGGCGGTTGTAGACCACCACGGCCCACACCAGCAACACCACCACCACGCCGGAGAAAATCCATCCTGCTGTCGACATAGTCCACCTCCTCTGTTGTAAATTTTGATTGCAGTCAATAGTACAGAACGGGTTTTCTGGGGAGGCGGAAAGCTGAAACTTGGTGGGGGTTTGCGATGTGCGCTGCAGGTAGAGTGTGAGGCGAAGGGATTCTCGACCGCGCAGCGCCGCATCTCCTCTCTACAGCGGGCTGGCACTGTGGTGCCGCTCGTACCCGCGGCGCTACTTCTGCAGCTTGCATCAACCCCCGCGAGGGCTGCGGGCGGCTTGTGTTGCAACGTGCCCTGCAAAGGCGGTCACGAAGCTGTCCAGGCTCGACAACTCCGACAGCTCGGAGTACTCGCCGGACGTGGCTGCGGTACTCGGACTGGCCAGCAGCGCCGTAGCGGTGTAAAGCTGTTCTTTGACCAGTTTTTGGCAAAGAAGGTCATACCGGTCCAGGTACGAGGTGTCTTTGAATTCTGGGAACACTTCAAAGTGCGGTTGTGCATTCCTCACTGCGATGCGTGACGCTGGAGCGTCTTCCACTACCATGAGCCATCCGAGAAACGGCTTGGGATGCTGGCCCAGGGCGCCTTCGCGGTAGGCAGTCCACAGGCAGTGTGCGGTGCCTATGGCTTCTTCCGTGCGGTTGTTGAAGTTGTTCCCGAAAGAGCCTACCTGTGACTTGCATTCGATTGCGGCTATCAGGCGGCCTTCGTGCATCACCAGCAAGTCCCACTGTTTGGTTGGGCGAAAGTACCCTGGCAGTACCACCAGTCCCTTGGCTTGGTGAACCTGTGCATGCCCAAGGCCGTTGGCTTCGACCAAGCTCTTGATCAGGGCGACAAAGCCGTCCATGTTCTTGCCAGCTATCACCGCACCTCGCGTACCCGCATGCACATTGCCCGATTCACGCTGTTTGCGTAACGCCGCTTCGCGGTTGCCCCAAAAGGCCTTGATGGAGTCGCGTGCCTGTTTGCGGTAGTTCGCCAGATCAAGTGCCATTTGATTTAAGGCTCAGCGAGCGCAACGCGCTCCTGTGCGTTGAGTTGATAGAGGTCGGCTACTGCAGCGTTGCATGCCTGGATATCCAGCTTTTCTGCCGCCACTGCCAAGCGATGGCGCATTTCGCTGGAGACTTCAGCCCAATGAGGGAGTCTCAGCCGCCTCAGGTACTGAGCCTGAAAGCGAAGAAACCCCCCACGCATTTTGGTGGAGTATGTCGCGATGAACAGCCGAGACAGGTCTGATAGCAAAACCGCTTGCAGCGCGCGCAAATCCCAGGTTTCAGACACCACGAAATAGAGATTGTGATGGGGGTAGAGCTGGCCTGGCTCATAGACCACTTGTGCTTCACCCTTGATGTCTGGAATGAGCAATTTTGGGCGCTGGGCTAGTGAGGGCGTTATGCGATCAATGGTCCTGTACCAGCGTGTGGCGTCGCGCTTGGCTACATGCCGCCCGGTGATGACTTCCCGGTGCGTTTCCAAGTATGCGGCCAGGCGCGGGTATTTCTTTAGATCGACCAGCGGTCCTTCATCGGTAAAGGGATTGATGACACCATACCCCCGCCATTCGACATTGCCGGAGAGTATGTCTTTGGTCATTGCCAGTGGAAGCTTGCGGTCATCTTCCACATCGAGATCGTCGTATTTCCCAATGTATGCCTGATCGGCGCCAGTGGCTACGCCGATACCAACTTTCCCGCCTGCCTCCTCAAGGGTCGGATACTGGGCCTCGATTCGGCGCACCAGGTCCGTCTTTTTGGACGAGTGCAAAACCCACGGCTCATCCCCGTTTGTCACGCCATCCAAACGGTGCACTCCCGGTGGTAAAACAGCCTCGGGCCCACTTTGAAGACTGTTGGCCAATGCCTTCAGGTGCTCGGCGTCGATGGCGGGCCTCTCTGCAACGAGGGTAGGGCCAGCGGGAGATTTCTCAATGAGGGTAATGGCTGGGTATGCAATTACATCGGAGTGGAATGCGGGTGTGTCCACCATATCGACATACGCCCGCAGATGGTAGCCTGAGGCCACAAGAGCCCGCAACGGCCCGCCGTACCGGTTTTTGGTCCATCGGTCGGCGCAGATAAAGCTCAGTTGTCCGCCGTCATGGAGAAGACCGAGCGACTTTTCTATGAAGGGGATGTACAGGTCTGCACGGTCGAACAACGTCGAGAACCGCCTGCGGTACTCCTGCAGCAGTGGAGCAGGGATAAGCTCTTGGCGGACGTAGGGTGGATTGCCTATGACAAAGTCAAAGGCCGCCGGAAACCTGGTCAGGAGGAAATCACCTTGGACCAACCAGAGGCTGGCAAGCCGCTCGGCCCGAGGGGCGTCAAATCCTTCTTGGAGAAGGCGTGCCACTACGGCGAGGCGGGTGGTATCGAAGGTGCGGCTGTGGAGCTCAACCGCCCGAATGCAATGATCGAGTTCAGGCACCAATTTTCCCGCAGCCTTGGCGCGTCGCCACGCTGCGAGCAGCCGATCAATTGCCGGAAGCAAAAAATCCCCACCTCCGAAGGAGGGCTCAAGCAGTGAAGCTTCGTACAGCGCATCTGTTGGCAGATAGCCGACGAGGTCGAGTATGAAATCAACCACCTCTCGCCGGGTGTAAATCGCACCCCGATCCTCGGAGCCAGACGCATGCGCCAGATCGTGCAGCGCATCGGTGACAGGGCACATGCCTGGCAGGGCAGACTGTTCGAGAAGTAGTTCGGTTTGCATGGTGCTTGGACGATTGCTGACGATTATCCTGTACCCCAGAGCCACTGGGACGGCCCGCATGCCCAGGCCCGGTTCGGCCGAAGTCGTTCACGGCCTTTCCATGCATGGCAACATGCTTCCTACCCACAAGCGGTACCATCGCCCATGAGAAAAACTTTTCAACTCCATGTCGAAGGCAAGAATCCGGACCGGGTTCTGGAGGCCGTCAAGCACGACATCCGCAAGTACATCAAGCGCGAACGCCGCCGCGACATCCCCGAAGGCGCGGACTTCTGGGACTTCGATTGCCAGTTCGGCGCCACCAAGGAAGCCGCCACGGTGGTGCACCTGTCGGCCCTCACCGGGCTGATCAACGGCGTGGTGGCCGAGGGCGGCAAGCAGTTCTACGTCGAGATCCTGGCCAAGCCGGGCAAGCGCACGCCACGGCCTGACGGGGCGCATGACGAGGACGCGGCCAACGACGGCATGGGCCCTGAAGAAGACGACGACAGCGAGGATTGACCACCAGGCGGTATCGGGCAGGTGCCCGATGCAGCTACCGACAGCCGGTCTGCCTTGCAAGGCACACCGGCTTTTTTGCGCCTTTGAACAGGCGCTTGTCCGTGTTACTCCGGCTTGGGCGGCTTCTTGCCCACGGGGCGCGCGGCCTCGGCGGCCGCCTTGGCCTCGGCCTCGGCGGCCGCAGCGCGCAGCTTGTCCTTCTTGCTCGGGCGGCGGCCCTTGATGCCGCCGGTGCCGGGCTCGCCGGGGGCGGCCGGGGCTGGCGCGGGCGCCACTTCGGTCGGCTCGAAGCCGGCAATCACCTCCAGCGGCAGCGCCAAGCCCTGGCGCTTTTCGATCAGCCGGAAATGCGCCGTGGCGTCGGGCGTGACGAAGCTCACGGCCATGCCGCTCTCGCCCGCGCGGCCGGTGCGGCCGATGCGGTGCACATAGTCGTCCGCCGAGCGCGGCAGGTCGTAGTTCACCACTGCGGGCAGCTGGGCGATGTCGATGCCGCGCGCGGCCAGGTCGGTGGTCACCACCACCTGCCAGCGCTCGTCCTTGAACTCCTGCAGCACCTGCTTGCGCGCGCCCTGGCTCAGGCCGCCGTGGAAGGGGCTGGCGAAGATGCCGGCCTTGTACAGCTTTTCGGCCACATGCTCGGCCGCGTACTGCGTGGCCACGAAGACCAGCACCCGCGTCCACCCATGCTCCTTGAGCAGGTGGCGCAGCAGCTGCGTGCGGCGCTTGTCGTCCACCGCGATGGCGCGCTGCGCGATGTCGGGCGTGTGGTCTGGCGTGGGCGCAATCTCCACCCGCAGCGGCTGGCGCAGCAGGCCGTCGGCCAGGGCCTGCACTGCCTGCGGGAAGGTGGCCGAGAAGAACAGGTTCTGCCGCCTGGCCGGCAGCAGGGCCAGCACGCGCTGCAGCTCCTCGGCAAAGCCCAGGTCCAGCAGGCGGTCGGCCTCGTCCAGCACCAGGTGGGCCACCTGGCCGAGCTGCACGGCGTTGTGCTCCACCAGGTCGAGCAGCCGGCCCGGCGTGGCCACGACGATGTCGGCGCCGCCGCGCAGGCCCATCATCTGCGGGTTGATGGAGACACCGCCGAACACCACGGCCACCTTGGGGGGCTGCTGCAAATGCCCCGCCAGGTCGCGCAGCACCTCGCCCACCTGGGCCGCCAGCTCGCGCGTGGGCACCAGCACCAGGGCGGTGACGTGGCGTGACGCCTGGCCGGTGGCGCCCAGCTGCACTGCCTGCAGCAGCGGCAGCCCGAACGCCGCCGTCTTGCCCGAACCGGTCTGCGCGATGCCCAGCAGGTCCTGCCCGCCCAGGATGGCCGGGATCGCCTCGGTCTGGATGGGCGTGGGCACCGTGAAGCCCACGGCCTGGGCGGCATGGGCGAGGGCAGGGGAGAGACCGAGGGCGGCAAAAGGCATGGGCAAGGCGGCCTGCGCACGGGGCACAGCCGCAAATGAAAGGGGGTGGTCGCAGCCCGCGCGGGCTGTCAGGATGCCCCGATTGTCCTGCATCGGGGTGGGGGCGCGTGAAAAGGGCCGGTTTGCCATGCCGCCATGCGAACCCCGTGCGCAGATAATCGGGCGGCACAGACACCTGCTACTCCTCCCCATGGCCATTCCAACCGATCCCTCCGCCATCACCCACGGCATCCAGCTGGCGGTGGCGCCCGTGTTTTTGCTCACCGCCGTCTCCGGCATGATCGGCGCGGTGGCCGGCCGGCTGGCACGCATCATCGACCGCGCCCGCGTGGTAGAAGACCGCGCCCGCGCCAACAACGACCCCGAGTACACCGCACGCGCCTATGCCGAGCTCGGCGACCTGCGCCTGCGCGGGCGCCTGGCCAATGGCTGCATTGCGCTGTTGACCTTCTGCGCGTTTCTCATCGGCATCACCATCATCCTGCTGTTCCTGGGTGAAACGCTGGACTACCAGGCCAACCGCCTGGCCATCGGCGGCTTCCTGGCCGGCGTGGCCTCGTTCCTGCTGGCGCTGGTGTGCTTTCTGGCCGAGACGGTGATGGCCACGCGCCTGCTCAACTTCCACATGCTGCAGAACGAGCTGGGTGCCAACCCGGCCCCCGGCAAGGAGCCGCAGTGATGGCCCCTGCACCCAAGAAGTCACTGGCCGACCTGGGCAGTCTCGGCGGCCTGGTCTATTCCACCGACACCGGCCGCATGTGCCCTGATTGCCGCCAGCCCATCGCCCAATGCGTCTGCAAGGAACTGGCCAAGGCGGCCGCCGTGCCTGCCGGCGACGGCATTGTGCGCGTATCGCGCGAGACCAAGGGCCGCGGCGGCAAGGCCGTCACCCTGGTCAAGGGCGTGCCGGTGGATGCCGCCGCGCTCGACCAGCTGGGCAAGCAGCTCAAGGCCGCCTGCGGCAGCGGCGGCACCGTGAAGGACGGCGTGATCGAAGTCCAGGGCGACCACGTGGACCGCGTGATGGCCGCGCTGCAAAAGCTCGGCCACAAGGTCAAGCGCGCGGGCGGTTGAGGGAGCGCACGCGATGGATGCCGAGAAGCTGCAGCGCCTGGTCACCACCGAGATGCCCTATGGCAAGCACAAGGGCACCTTGCTTGCCGACCTGCCTGCCAACTACCTCGGCTGGTTTGCGCGCGAGGGCTTCCCGAAAGGGGAGCTGGGGCAGTTGCTGGCGCTGATGTACGAGATCGACCACAACGGCTTGTCGGATCTGCTGAGGCCGCTGAGGGGGCGATAAGGGCCGGGCTGGCGTCGCGCAGGAAAAGGCGTCCTTGAACGCTGGCATCCGTCGGAGGGAGAGCTATGGGATTCATGATTGGGGTGTTGGTCTTCGTCTTTATCTGTACCGTCGTGCACCTGATGTACAGGCCTGAGCGGACCGAAGTCGTGCCTGGTCCGGACTTGGAGAGTGCCGATGGATTTGTTGCCACCCAGCAGGTCGATGGGAGTGACGGTGTGACCGGTATCGCCATCGATGAGGCGCACAAAAAACTGCGGCTGATCAGCTACCACCGCGCTGGAGCTGCCGGTATTGACCAAGGCGGGGCTTTTGGTGCCGAAGAGGGACACGGCTTTGGCCCGGACCAGGATTGGGTCCATAGCGTCGATGTCGGTTATGGCGACATCCTGTCGGTAGAGGTGCTCGACGACTTTGCCCTTGCAGGGGATCGCATCGCCCTTGCCATCATGCGCGTGCAATTGCGCATCAGCTTGAAGAACACGTCCATTCCAACCCATAGCCTTGTTTTCCTGGAGTCCACCTTCCATGCGAACAGGGCTTTGTACGAGGCAGCCTTGCACAAGGCACGCCACTGGCTTGGTGTTCTGGAGGCTGCGGCCCACGAGGGCGGGCGGCCTGACGCGCCAAGCCCGGCGGATGGGGCATCCGCGCCTTCGTCGGTGCCTTCCGTCGCTGATGAACTCCGAAAGCTCGCCCAGTTGCGCAACGAGGGCGTGCTGACCGAACAGGAATTCCAGCAGCAAAAAGCCAGGCTGCTGGCCTAGGGGCTCAGCTCGCCCGCTGACCACAGCACCGGAAACAGCGGGTGTTCCATGGCCGCTCCCGCCGGCAACGCATCCACCAGCCCCGGAAAATCCGGCGATGTCTTCCAGCGCCGTGGCGCATGCGTGATGTCGTCGCCGATCATGCGCACCGAGAACACGCGGCGCCGGCGCCCGGGTTCCAGGCCGGCGGAGGCGTGCAGGGTCAGCATGTTGAAGGCAATCGCGTCGCCGGGCTCCACGGCCCAGCCGCGGATGTCGTAGGCCGCGCGGTCGGCCTCGATGTCGGGCAGGTCGGCCAGGGCGCCCTCGGGGAACCATTTGGCCTCGTTGCTCATGAAGGTGCGCGGCATGAGCCAGGGGCCGCGGTGCGAGCCGGCCACCAGCTCCAGCGTGGAGGCGCGTGAGACAGGGTCGACGGGGATCCAGAAGCTCACGTTCTGGCTGCCCTCGATGTTGTAGTAGGGCTGGTCCTGGTGCCAGGGCGTGCGCTGGCGCGTGCCCGACTCCTTGGTGAGCATGTGGTCGTGGTACAGCCGAATCTGTGAGCTGCCCGTGAGCTTGGCCGCGATTTCCGCCAGTGCGGATTGCGAGATCACATCCCAGTAGGCAGGTATCTCCTGCCAGTTGCAGAAGTCCTCGATGAAGAAGCCCGGGTCGTCGGCGCGGCTGGCCACCTTGGCGCGCGGGCTGGGTGCGGCCAGGTTGGTGTCGATGCCCTCGCGCAGCCGCTCGACCTCGGCAGGGCGCAGCACGCCGCGCAGGCAGACCACTCCGTCGCGGGCGAACGTCTCGGCCATGGCGCTGGCGGGGGACTGGGCGTCGAATTCGGTGGGGTGGTTGGTCAGCATGGTGTTCGTCTCCTTGGGCTGGTGCGGGCAGGCAGAATCAGTCTAAATTGGCCCGATTCCATCAAATACGCCTGTTCGGACAAGCGATCAGTGAAGCCAGACAAGATGAACCTCCCCAAGGCCGCTCGCAAGACCGCCGCGCAGGCGATAGCCATGCCGCCCATGCTGTTCAAGGTGGTGCACCTGCAGCCCGGTGGTGCCGACCCGGCGGACAGCCATGCCGCGGGCCAGTTCGTACACGCCCTGTCGGGCGTGATCGAGGTGGGCATGGGTGGGCAGGTGTTCCTCGCACCACCGCAGTACGGCGTGTGGATACCGCCGCACCTGGAGCATGTGTCGAGCAACCGCCATGAGGCGAGCTATGCCACGGTCTACGTGGCCGAAGCGCTGTGCGCCACACTGCCGCGCCAGCCCTGCACCATGGTCATCAGCCCGCTGATCCACGCCCTGCTGGACACCCTGCACAGCCGCGGCATCGATGTGCCGCGCAGCGCGCCCGATCAACGCCTGTTCGAGGTGTTGCTGGACGAGCTGCGCGTGGCGCCCGGCCACGACAGCTACCTGCCCACGTCGCAGGACCCTCTGCTCGCCCGGGTGCTCGGCGCGCTGCAGGCCAGCCCCTGGGACGGCCGCTCGCTCGCCGACTGGGCGGCTTTGGTGCACACCACCGAGCGCACCCTGGCCCGGCGCTGCGAGCGCGACCTGCACATGCCGTTTGGCGAATGGCGCCAGCGCCTGAAGGTGGTGCGCGGCATCGCGCTGCTGGAGGCCGGCCGTGCGGTCAAGGACGTGGCGCTGGAGCTGGGCTACAGCGCGCCCTCGGCCTTCATCGCCATGTTCCACAAGCAGCTGGGCATGACGCCACAGGCCTACCTTCGGCAGAAGAAGGCAGGCTGATGGAACGCGCTCAGCTCTTCGCGGTGCCGTCGCTGGCGGCGCGCTTTGACTTCGGCGCGATGAAGCCGGTGGACAGCCCCACGCCGCAGACGATGACGGCCGCGCAGACCAGCATCCACTGCGTGATGCTTTCATCGAGAAAGACCACGCCGTAGAAGGTGGCGAACACCGGCAGCAAAAAGGTGACGGTGAGCGCGCGCGCCGGGCCCGCGCGCTCGATCAGCCTAAAGAACAGGAAGTACGCCACACCCGTGCACAGCACGCCCAGCGCCGCGATGGCCAGCCAGGCGCGCAGCGAGGGCATGTGCTGGGGCCAGTACACGATGGCCGGCACGGCGAGCAGCAGGGCGGCGCCGATCTGGCTGCCGGTGGCGGTGGCCAGGGGCGGCACCCCGGTGAGGTAGCGGCGCGTGGCGCTGGCGGCAATGCCATAGCACAGGCAGGCCAGCAGGCACGCGCCGATGGCCCACAGGGCCGCGTTGTGGTTGCCCGCGCCATCGCCATCGCGCAGCCCGGCACTGCCGCTGGCGAGCATGACCACGCCGATGAAGCCGATGGCCAGGCCCACCAGGCGCCAGCCGCTGGGCCGTTCGCGGAACCAGACCCACGCCACCAGGGCACCGAACATCGGCGCCGTGGCGTTGAGCACCGCCGCCAGGCTGCTGTTGATGGTGAGCAGCGCAAAGCTGAACAGCGCGAACGGCAGGCCCGAGTTGAAGACACCCAGGGCCATGCTGGCCTTCCAGTGCTGTACCAGCGCCGCCCCTTGGCCGCGCAGCATCATCAGGGGGAACAGAAAGACCGCGCCGATGCTGACCCGCGCCGCCGCAGTGGGCAGGGCCCCGAACTCGGCGGCACCCATGCGCATGAACAGAAACGATGCGCCCCACAGTGCCGCCAGCAGCACGAGGTCGATCACCCAGGCCTTGGTGTTGTTGCTGTTGTTGTTTGTCTGTTGCGGGGCCGGGGGCGTTGTTGTGGTCATGGGGGTCGCTCGTTGCGCAGGCTTTGTCTGGAGGGCCTGCATGCGATTGGGCGCCAGATCGGCGGTGCCATTGATGCTGTTTATTCACCAATGGCGGATGGTTTGTTCATCAATCAACAAAGGCGTGAAGTGTGAAATACCTCACACGCATTTTTTGGGGGCGGGGCTATGATTTTTCTGTCGACCCACCCGTAGTCGATGCCTCCCTTGTGCAAGCAAGTTGCCCGCCTTCGTGCGGGCTTTTTTTTGTTCCTTTGCTGTGGGGTGGGTGTTTTTACGGCTTTTTGGTTGTGGTTGCTGTGTGCATTTGTTGGGGGCGGGGGCCGGGATGTGCGCCCGGCGGCGCAGTAACTTTCTCTTGGGCCGCCAAGAGAAAGTCACCAAAGAGAAGGCGGCCCCCAGTCTGCGTCCCCCGTTCGCCCTGTCGGGCGAACGGGGGCAACCTGCGATGCTCGGACCTGGGGTGGGCGTCGCTGAACTCGCGCCGTTCCCCCTGCGGGTGAACTCTGCTCAAACAGCAGCGACGAGCCAGACGACGAAGTGCGTGTGTCCTTCGGCACACGCACCCACCCCAGGCCCTGCGCTTCTCGGCGCAGCCAGCAGGGGTGGGGAGCGGGGTCAGGGACGGCTGCTGCTTTCGCAGCTGCGCCTTGGGTCGGGGACGCGCGCGATGCGCGCTGCCGACGCAGCTGGCGCGGTCGCCCTGGCGAGCCGAGCGCAGCGAAGGACCACAGGCCGAGCGAAGCAATGGCCCGAGTGGAGCCCGCTCCCACCCCCTTCTGACCGTGCCGAGAAGCGCAGGGCCTGGGGTGAGCGCGTGCCGAAGGACACGCGCATCGTTGTCTGGCTTGCCGCAGCTGTTTGAGCGGAGTTCGAAGAACGCAGCGAGTTCTGCGGCGCACCCCAGGACCGAGCATCGCAGGCTGCCCCCTCGCCCCCGGCGAGGGGGACACGGGCAGCGGGGTCGCCTTTCTTTTGGGTACTTTTCTTTGGCGAAGCAAAGAACAAGTATCTCGGCCGCCGGGCCGAGACCCGGCTCCCGCCCTCAGCCAAAGCAAGCAGCACCCATCACCACCACAGTGTCACAACGTCACGCAAGCGAGGTGAAGAAGCGGGCGCGGGCGGTACAGATCGATGGACGGACCGATGCACCGCTGCACCTCACTCCGGCGTCTTGAACGACTCCCAGTACTCCATGATCTTGAGCACTCTGCGCAACTGAGCCGTCGGCATGGTCTGCGTACCCCAGGTGGCATGCCGCCCCGCAGTCTCGCCCATGATCCAGAACTGCCGCACAGCCAGGAAGGCGGCAATCGCATCGAAGTCCGCCTGCGCCAGCGCTCGCACGCTGCGGTAGCCCGCCAGGTAGTGGCGCCAGCGCGTGAGCCCGGCCTCGTCGAGCACACCGTCCACCTTGCGGGGCAGGTTGTTCCACAAATAAACACACAGCTCATAGGCCAGCAGCCCAGGGCCGGTGTCGTCGAAGTCGAAGAACGAGGCCACGCGCGTGCCATCCGGCCCGTCGGTCATGAAGTTGTTGGCCCCGTGGCAATCGCCATGGCAGGCCACGCGGGTGAGCGTGGGCAGCAGGGCGGTGATGCGCGCGTCCAGGCGCCCGGCCAGCGCCGTGTAGCTGGCGCGCAGGCCATCGTCCATCGCGGGTGCCGCACACAGTTGCTGCAGCGGCGCGCGCAGCAGGTCGGGCAGATCGAGCTGGTACAGGCTGGGTGGGCCCGCGTAGCCCTGCGCCAATTCATGCAGCAATGCCAGGCCCCGGCCCGTGGCCTCGGTGTCCGGCACCGACTCGCCCGGCCATTCGCCCGGGAGGTGCTCGAACAGCACCAGCGGGCGCGGCCCCTCGGGCAGCGGCAAGTCGATGCTGGCCGCACCATCGCGCGCGGCCAGCGGGGCCGCCACGGGGGCGCCTGCGGCCTTCAGGTGCCACAGCAGCGCCGTCTCGTAGGCGGTATTGGGCGCGCCGCGCGGGCGGTCGGCGCACAGCCGCGCCACGGCCTGCCGGCCATCGGCAAAGCGCAGCGCGTACACCTGGTTGAAGCCGCGCCGCATCAGCACGCAGTGGGCCACGTCGCCCAGCGCGTAGTGCTCCATCACCTTGCGGGCGATGGCGCCGCCGGTGGGGGTGGACTGGGCGATGTCGGTGGAAAGAAAGGCGGTCATGGGGCAGAGCCTGGGGCGTGGAGGGCCGGGGATTCTGCCTGAAGCCGGGGCGCCGCCATGTGGCGCGCTCAGAACACACTCCCCGCCACGGTGAAGTCCGCCTCGCGCACCGCCATCTCCCGCAGCGCCCCTACCAGCGGCCGCAGGTCATCGCGCCGGTGGTGCAGCGCGTAGCCCAGCAGCCCCAGCGGTACGGGGCTGGGCAGTTCCTGCAGCACGCCGCGCCCGCACAGCGCCTGCGCCCAGCCCTGCGGCAACAGGCCGATGCCGCCGCGGTGCGCCAGCAGGCCGGCGATGGCGCCCCAGTGGTTGCAGAACAGGCGGCGTGCGGGCGGGGCGCCGGCCTGGCGCAGCCAGTCGTCGATGAGCTGGGTGACGCCCGAGCCCTGGGGCAGGCTGACCAGGGGGTGGGCCTGCAGGGCATTGGCATCCATGGCTGCCAGCCCCGCAGCCACCGCAGGGCTGGCGCACCAGGTGAATGCAGCCTGGGCAATGGGCACCGAGGTCAGGGCGCTGCGGCTTGCGGGCCCGGCGATCACGGCCACGTCGAGCTCGCCCTTGTCCAGCCGCTCGGCCAGGGCGGCGCCCACGTCCACGTGTACGCTGACCTCCAGGTCGGGGTGGGCACGGGCGATGGCCGCCACCAGGCGCGGCAGCCAGGTCAGCGCGGTGAGCTCGCCCACACCCAGGCGGCAGGGGCCGCGCAGGCCGGCGGTGGCGCCCATGGCCTGGTGCACCAGGTCGGCCTGCTGCACCAGGGCGCCGGCCAGGGGCACCAGGCGCGTGCCGGCCTCGGTCAGCGCGGCGCGGTGGCCGGCGCGGTCGAACAGCGATTGCCCCAGCGATGCCTCCAGCTCGGCGATGCGCTTGGACAGGGACGATACCGACAGGTGCACGCGCTCGGCCGCCAGGGCAAAGCTGCTGCAGGTGGCGGCCCAGTAGAAGGCTTCGAGTTGCTTGAGCGTCATGGATCTACTTTTTTCTATTTGGCGAACAAAGCGATATTAATAAATTCGCTTTTTGGATGGATGCGAATCCCGGACACTGTCTTCGGTCTGCATCTCCATGGAACTCCCGCGATGTCCTCTTCCTCCGCCGCTCCAGCCATCAACCCCTGGCAAGCCTTCGACGGCACGCGCCGCAGCGGGCGCACGCGCGACCTGCTTTCGCTCGGCGACTTCGAGGCCGCCGCGCGCCGCGTGCTGCCGCGCCCGATTTTTGGCTACATCGCCGGCGCGACCGAGGACAACCGCGCCCTGGCCGACAACCGACAGGCCTTTGACGAACTGGCGCTGGTGCCGCGCGTGCTGTGCAACGTGGCGCAGCGCGATCAGGGCGTCACGCTGTTCGGCACGCGCTACGCCAGCCCCTTCGGCATTGCGCCCATGGGCATCGCGGCGCTGTCGGCCTACCGCGGCGATGTGGTGCTGGTGCGGGCCGCCGCCGCAGCGGGCATTCCCGCCGTGCAAAGCGGCAGCTCGCTGATCCGGCTGGAAGAGGTGATGGCGGCGGCCCCCGGCACCTGGTTCCAGGCCTACCTGCCGGGCACGCCCGAGCGCATCGACGGGCTGCTGCAGCGCGTGGCCGCAGCCGGCGTGCAGACCCTGGTGGTGACGGTCGACATCCCCGTGGCCGGCAACCGCGAGAACAACCTGCGCGCGGGCTTTTCCACCCCGCTGCGCCCCAGCCTGCGCCTGGCGTGGGATGGGCTGGTGCGTCCGCGCTGGCTGGCGGGCACCCTGTTGCGCACGCTGGTGCGCCATGGCATGCCGCATTTCGAGAACTCTTTTGCCGAGCGCGGTGCGCCCATCCTGTCCTCGCGCGTGCAGCGCGATTTTTCGGGGCGCGACCATTTCGACTGGAGCCATATCGCCCGCATCCGCAGCCAGTGGCGCGGCGCCCTGGTGGTCAAGGGCATCCTCAGCCCGCACGATGCGGCCCTTGCGCGCCAGCACGGGGTGGACGGCATCATCGTCAGCAACCACGGCGGGCGCCAACTCGATGGCGCCGTGGCCCCGCTGCGCGTGCTGCCCGCCATTGCCGAGCAGGCCGGCAGTGCCATGGTGGTGATGCTAGACGGCGGCATCCGCCGCGGCACCGACGTGGCCAAGGCCCTGGCACTGGGCGCGCAGGCCGTGTTCGTGGGCCGCCCGTTCAACTACGCCGCCGCCGTGGATGGCGAGACAGGCGTGGCCGCCGCCATCGGCCTGCTGCGCGCCGAGCTGGACCGCAACCTGGCGATGCTGGGCGTGTGCTCCTGCGCCGAGCTGGGGCCGCAGCACCTGATGGACCGGCGCGCGCCCTGGCCGCTGGCCCACACCACCTCGGCCCCGATCTGACACACCTGCTGCCCGCGCAGTGAAATGCAAGTCGCCGCGCTGCACAGGGCATTGCGTTGGCCGACTGCGCTTACGACTGCGCTCACGACTGCGCTCACGACTGCGCTCACGACTGCGCTTAAGACTGCGCTTAAGACTGCGCTTACTATGGGGCCCTCTCCACATGGCAAAGGATGTCGCTCGTGCACCGATTCAGTTTCAAGGCCATTCTTGCCGGCGTCGTGTTGATGCTGGTGCTGTTGCCTGCCATTGCCTACGGCCTGTGGTACCTCGCTTCGTGGTGGTTCCAGTCGCAAGGGGATGGCGATGCGCAGATGGCGCAGGCGGTGACCGAGTTCCTGGACGGCAACCTGGGCACGCTGGCGCTGCTCCTGGCGGGTGGGGCCATGTGCATACCGGGCGGCTACGTCACCGCGCGGCTGGCGCCGGCGCACCCCTATGCCAACAACCTGGTGGTGGCGGCCCTGCTCACCGCCATCTCCATCGGGCTGGCCATCGGCACGGGCTCGGGCTGGGACTGGTGGTTCGACCTGGCCAATGCGTTCTTCACCGTGGCGGGCTGCTGGTTCGGGGGCTGGCTGGTGGCGCGGCGCGGCCGGTGAGTGCATGCCGCAGCGCGAGCGCCTGGAGATCAACCCCGCCGATGGCTCGCTGGCGCTGCAGCCCTCGGGGCGGGCGGTAGCCAAGGGCCTGCGCCGTGGGGATGTGCAGGCCCTGCTTGCCGAGTTCTTCGGCGGCTCGCACGAGCATGGCAACGGCTATGCCTGGCTGTCGTTCCACGGCTTCGATCTGGGCGGCAAGCCGTGCTGGCTGTCGCTGGGCTTTCATGATGGGCTGCTGAACATGGTGCTCATCGGCGTGGGCCTGCCCGGCGCCGAGGAAGAGGACGGCTGGCCGACCCAGAAGGCCATCGACAACGAGATCGCCTTCGTGCGCCAGGCCTTGGGCAAGCAGCTGGGGCGCCACTTCGGCAACGGCGACGTGACCTTCCCCTGGGGCACGGCCTGGAGCCGGTTCGATCCCAAGGGGTTTGCCGCCAGCGCGGGCCTACGCTACCGCTGAACACCGGTTCTTACTTGCCCAGCAACTGCTGCTGTGCTGCCTTGCCTTTGCCGCCCAGCTTCATCGCTGCCAGCGCGGCCCGGGTGCCTGCGGGCAGTGGCAACTGGTGCCCCAGCTGCAGCTCCAGCAGCAGTTCGAGCAGGGGCGCCTGGTCCTTGCGCCAGGTGGTCATGGGCTCTTGCAGCATGGCGCACAGCAGCGCAAACACCGCTGCCGGCATGGCTGCATGCGCCTGGGCTGCGGCCGCCAGGCTCTTGGCATAGCGCGGGCCCTTGACCAGGGGCGTGGCCCACAGGCGGGCCAGTGTGTCGCCCAGGGCGGTGGTGTCCAGCCGGCCGTCCTGCACGCCCAGCACCAGCGCGTCCACCGCCAGCGCCGTCTGCCCGGGTTCCTTGCCCGCCAGAGCCACGGCCAGCAGCAGCCGGGCCATGGGGGTGAAGGGCGTGGTGGGCTCCAGCAGCAGGTCGAGGTAGGCGCGGTTTTGCCACTGGGCCTCCCACCAGTCCACGTTGTTGGCCATGGTGCTTGCCGCCTCGGCAAACAGGGGCTCCAGGCCCGAGGGCAGCAGGCTGGCGGCAAAGCGGATCGGGGCCGCCTCGTATGCCTTGCTCCAGCGCATGTCCGGCAGGTGCTTGGCGCACAGGGCCAAGGCGGTGTGGTGCGGCCGTCCATGTGCCTGCGGCTGCAGCGCAGGCTCGTGCGTGATGTACAGGTGGTGGAAGGTGTAGCCGCCTTCGCTGGCCTGGCTGACCACGTACCAGTCGCAGCGCGCATGCAGCGGGCCGCCGGGGCCCAGGTCACCGTAGGCGGCCAGCGTGGGGGCGTCGTCCGCATGCGGGGAGCGGATGCGCGCCGCGGCCAGGAAGAGGGGGCGTGCCGCTGCATCCTGGGGTACCTCGACACCGCCATCGCCCAGTGCGTAGCGCAGGGCCTGCACCAGCGGGCCCGGGTCCTTGATGCCCTGTGCCTCGGCCAGCGCGGTGTGGGCCGCATCCGTGTCCATCTGCGCGGGCACCAGCCGCATCAGCGCCAGCACCTGTTCGGGCATGGGGGCTTGCACCCCGGCATGCTGGTGCGCCTGGATGCGCGCCAGCAGTTCGCGCGGGTCGATGAAGCCGCCCCGGTGCGTGGGCGTGGACAGGGGCGTGAGGCCTTTGCCTGCGAGCGCCTGGGCGATGAGGCCCTGCACGCGCGGGCCGATGAAGTGCTGCGCGCGGGCGGGTGCATTGCCGGGCACCAGCATCACGTCCTCGGCCGTGCCCTCGCCATCCACCGCAGCGGCCATCACGCGGGCCAGCGCGAAGGGCAGGGGCTGGCTGGGCCACTCCAGCTTGCGGGCGCGCTTTTGCAGTGCGAGAAAGGCGGCTCTGTCCGCGGCCGCGATGGGCGCCAGCCGCACCAGCGCGCCGGCCACACGCTCCCACTCGTCCACGTCGGCCGGGTTCTCCAGCGCATAGGCCATGCGCTCGACCACATCGGGGAGGTGGTCGAGCGAGGGCAGGGCGCGGCCTGCGTCCAGCGGCGATGTCGGGCGCGGCGGCGCTGCCGGCTCGGCGACGACGGGGGGCGCAGCTGCTGCAACTGCTTCGGCCTCACCCACCAGCGCGGCCAGCGCCGGCCGGTTCACGGCCGTGACCAGGGGCAGGTAGCCGCGTGCCAGCGCTCGGCCTGCGTCGTCCAGTCCCCATTTCGCAAGGAAGGCGATGGTCTTCTTGTGCACATCGGCAGCGGTGTGGCCCAGGGCCTGCACCGCAATGCCGCTGGCATGGTGGGCCAGGGCCGCATCGTTCTTCGCCACCTGGCCCAGCAGTTCCAGCGCTGCGAGCACCTGGCCCTTGGCGGTGGCCGACACCAGCGGGGTGGCGGCCTCGCACACGGCCAGCGCATCGACGCGCCCCGCCTGGTACAGCGCGGCCACGGCCTGCAGCGCCATGCCCGCCGTGGGCGCAATGCGGCTGTGGCACAGGGCCAGGTAGCGCTCGGCCTCGTGCGCCATCTCGTCCACCGTGGGCGCGAGTTGTTCGTGGAAGCGCGAGAACCAGCCCGACTTGAACTGCGGCCAGTCGCAGGCCAGCGCGCCCAGGGTCTTGTCGAGCAACTGTGCGCGGGAGTACACGCCGCGCTCGCACAGGGTCAGGAAGGCGTGGCTCCAGTACAGCTCGGGGTCGTGGCAGTATTTTTCGCGCGCGGCGAAGCTGCCGTCGGAGCTGCCTTCGCGCTCGAACAGTTTCAGCAGATGCGGCGCTATGCCCGGGTCCGCATCCACATGCTTGAGCACCAGGTTCGACTCGCCGCGCAGGTCACCGAAGAACAGGGCGTCGATGTACTCCTCGGTCTCGGGGCGCTCCACCAGGCCGGCGACGATGGCGCGGTGGATGTTGCGCGCGTAGGACCAGTCGTATTCGCCGCGCAGCTGCGTGGCGATGGGCACGGCGGATGGCGCAGGCGCATAGCGGGCCCGGTAGGCCGCGATGTCCTGGATGCCGATGTGCTGCCAGTAGTCGCAGGCCGGCTGCTCGTCGGCGCACAGGAAGCGCGCCAGCTCGGTCGCGCGAAACAGCCGGTTGGCGCGCTCCTTGTCCGTGCGCCCGTCCACGCTGAGGGGGCTGTCGGGGCTGGCGCGCAGCAGTTGCCAGCGGCGCGAGATCAGGCGCTCGACGGCGCGGCGCATCGCCTTGCGTTCGGCCTCGTCGGCGGCATCGATGCAGTCCATCACGGCGCCGAGATCGCCCGCGAGGATGTGCTGTTCGAGTGCGCTGTCGCCGGTGGCGTTGTCTTCGTCGTTGTCGTGCATGGGGCCGGATACGGTTCAGTGTGAAGGGCTTGCTGCCTGCGCAGCAAAGGCGGCCAGCACATGCTTGCACGGCCCGCGCTCGCCCTGGTGTTTGGCAAACCAGGGGCAGGTGCAGCGCACCAGCCCGTCCACCTCGCGCACGCGGTAGCTGACGTCGGCGCTGTGCACCTCGGCATCGAGCGGGGTGGTGGACAGGAGGCGCACGGCGCCAGCCTGCAGCACGGCGCGGGCATCGGCCAGGCGCGGGTTCAGGTCGTCGAGCTGGGCCAGGTCCAGCGGCAGCACGCGGTGAAAGTGGGCGCCGTGCACGAGGTCATAGCCCACCAGGCCCGAGGCGCCCAGGAGCTGCAGCGCGCGGTCCACGTCGGCCACCGGCCACTGCAGATCCGCCGCCAGCGCATCGCTGCGCAGCGTGTCCTGCCAGTGCAGCCGGGCGCGCACGGCGCTGGCGGGGCGGCCTTCATCGGCCAGCACCAGCGACTGCAGGGCCTGGCCCTCGCCCGAGAAGCCGCGCCACACCTCGGCGCTGAGCACCAGGGTCAGGCGCATGGTGCCGAAATCCAGGCACCAGCCGCTGGCCTGCTGCTGTGCGTCGGCAAACAGCGTGAGCGTGCGCGCCTTGGGCAGCAGGGTCTCGAGCACGCGCAGCCGGCTGCTGTCGGTAAAGCGCACGCCGCTGCCATCGTTCTGTGCCGTGGTGCGCAGGCCCTGCGGGCCGGCCACCACCCACAGCGGGGTCTTGCTGGTCGATGCCCGAGGCAGGCCGCGCACGAAGCGCAGCGCGGGGATGGCATCGACCTCGAAGACCTTGCGCATGGCCGCCTGGTAGCTCTGCACGGCCACCATGCTGCGCAGCCAGCGCAGGGGCAGCTCCACCTTTTTCTCCACCACCTGCGTGCCGGCAGTGTGCAGCGTGAAGGCCGCGCTCCCTACCGACAGGGCCAGGCCATCGGCATCGCGCACCTGGGCCAGCGCAGCGCGCATGGGCGCGTTGAAGTCGATGTTGGTCGTGCCCTTGCCGACGATGTCGCCCGCGTAGGCGCCGGGCTCCATGTCCACCCGGATGTAGGTGCTGCAGCAGGCCGAAAAGCCCTCCAGCCGCAGTATGCCGCTGCCGGCCGTGACCACGGGGTCGGCCAGCGCCACTGCCTTGGCCACGCTGTTGGCCGGTGTGAAGAAGCGCGAGCCCACCAGCAGGTGCACGGCGCTCAGCAACTGCGCAGCCAGCTGCGGCTGGTGCAGCCGGCCCTCGAAGAAATGCGGGTGGGGCACTTCGGCGGGCGACGAGGTGGCCAGGCGCAGGTGCGGTGCGGCGCCGGCCCGGTCCACGGACGAGGGCTCGGCATAGCGGTAGGTGTGGGCGAACTGGAGCATGGGTTGGCAGCGGTGGCGGAGCGATTCTGGCAGAGCCCGCGGTCAGGGTTTTGGCGCCAGCCGGGCGTCGAGGATCATCTTCAGAAGCCGCCCGAACTGTTCATCGTTCACCTGGTTCAGGATGTTGTAGGTGTCCACGCGGTGCACCACCACCAGGTCGTACGCCGGTACCACGACCACCAGGTGCACGCCAACGCCCTGCGCCGAAAAGCTGCCCGCGGGCATGCGGACGGACGGCAGGTGGCGCCCGTCCACCTCCACCCACCACATGTAGCCATAGCCCCCGTCCACTCCTCTATCGGAGTAGGACTGCAGGCTTTGCTGGATCCATTGGGCCGGGATCAGCTGCTTGCCGCCCCATTGCCCACCGCGCAGGTACAGGAGCCCGAAGCGCGCCAGATCGCGGGCCGACATGTGCATGGGGTAGGCGGCGTGAATCGAATCCTCGCCCCTGAAATACCCACCGTCTTGCGCGCGCCAGTCCTGCATCTGCAGAGGTTTGGCGAGGCGCTCTGCGAAGGCGGTGTAGAAGCCCGTTTTGGCCTGCGCTTCATAGATGGTGTTGAGCGCATTGAAGTCCCAGTTGTTGTAATACCAGAAGCTGCCCGGCGCATGGCTGCCACGCGCCGGCCGGGCGGCCGCCATGGCGGGGCTCTCGTACAGGGCGGGGTGGTAGACACCGGATCGGGCCTTGAGCAGGTCGCCCACGGTGGCGCGCTTTTCGGCATCGGTGAGCGCGGGCGCGTTGTCGTCGATGCCCAGCTCGCCCAGGGTGGCGTCGATCCGCATCTTGCCCTCGCCCACCGCGATGCCGATCAGCCCGCTAAGGATGCTCTTGCGAATCGAGTGGATGTTGTAGCGGTCCTGTGTGCGGCCCCATTCGTCGAGCACCTTGCCATTGACCACCAGCATGACCGCCGCCGTGTCGAGGCCCTTCGAGTGCTCGCGCGCCAGCGCCAGCTTCGGGGTGGACCAGCCCACCGCCTCGGGCGAGGCGATGCGCTCCCACTCGGCGCCGGGCACCGGGGCCGCGTCCGCGGCGGCGAGTGCCTGCCCTGCCAGCAGCAGGGCGATGCCCGCAACCCACCGCCACGGTGCACTGATTCTTGCCATCGTTTGCATCGGATGCCTTCCTCCAAGGGAACAGGGGGGCCGCATCGGATCCCCGGTGCTGCCGATACTATCCATTTCCAAGCCTTTTCCGGGCACGTTGCGTGCTTGCCAGCCTGCGGCGTCTGCGCGAAGTACCCTGCGGCGCTTGTGCGCAGTACATTACGCGGGCCCACAACCCTGAAAGCGTCTACGGTGAACCGAATCAACCCCAAGGCCCTCATCGTGGGCACCGCGCTCCTGCTGGCACTGTCCATCCTGGCCGGCGTGGTGCTGGTATCCCTGCAAGGCCTGCTGATGGCCATGGAGGGGCAGAGCGAAGAGCAGATCATCCAGGCCCTGGCCGACCTGGCAGAGGACGACGCCTACCTGGTCTGGAGCATGGTGCTCGGCGCCTTCGTGAGCGTGCTGGGCGGCTACGTGGCGGCCCGCATCGCGCTCGCCTACCCCTACTTCAACGGCCTGGCCGTGGGCGTGCTGGGCACGCTGGTGGGCTTTGCCTTCTGGAGCGAGCTGCCGCTGTGGTTCAACCTCGCGGGCATCGTCGTCACGCCGGCCTGCTGCGTGCTGGGGGCGCACCTGGCGGTGCTGCGCGCTGGCGCATCCCCGGGGCGCATGGGCTGAGCCCCCCATAATCCGTGCCAGAGGCCGTCCGCATCGGCCCGCAACCATCTTGGAGGAAGTGCACATGAAGGGCAACGTCGCTGCCATCGTTCTGGTCGTGCTGGGGGTGTTCTTTCTGCTCACCAACCTGGGGCTCATCAGCATCAGCCTCAAGGAACTGCTGGTGACCTGGTGGCCGCTGGCGCTGATCGCCATCGGCGTGGCGCTGTTCTTCACGCCCCGGGAAAAGTAGGCCACGCCCGCCGCAGGCGCTTGCGTCCGCTACGATCGCCGCTCCAACAAGGGAGGGGTCATGGGTAAGAACGTGGTGGCGCTGGCGATGGCGTGGGCGCTGGCTGGCGCCGGCAGCGGGGCGCTGGCGTCCGGGAAGCCGGTCGAAGCGCTCAGTGCGCTGGTGCAGGGCGCCAGCAGCCGTGCCGGTGCCGGGGCCGAGCTGCTGGCTGACTTTCAGGGGGCGACCGAGCCGGGGCTGTTCATCCAGGCGGACGATGCCGCGCGGGCCCTGGATGGCGCCATCGCGGCCGTTCAGCGCATCGACACCTCGGCCAGGCCCCAGGTGGGGGTTGCGTCGCTGGCGTACCTGAGGGCGGCGCAGAACCTGGTGCAAAGCCTGCTCGACGCCCGCCGCAAGGCGCTGCACGCGCAGGCGCTGGACCGCGAAGGCGCCCAGGCCGTGACCGACCTGAAGGCCGCCAAAGACAATGACAGGCCGGCGCTGCTGGCGCGCATGGAGTCGGTGTTCGGCCAGAGCGACGATGCCGAGGCCGCCATGAAGGTGGCGGTGGTCCGCGCGATCTCGGCCCTGGCCGAGCTGGAGCTGCGCAGGCAGTTGCTGGCCGCCCAGCTGGGTTCATCGGATGCGCTGGTGCCGGAGAAGACGCTGGCCGCAGTCAAGCGTGGCTTGCAGACGGTGCAGCCCCAAGAAGAATAGGCCACCGCCACAGCCGTTACGGGTGTGGCGCCCCATCCCTGTCGCGCGCGTCCACAAAAGCCGGCTCCGCGCCAAAATACCCGCGAAACAGGTTGCGCGCAATGCCATGCGCCGCCACCTGCAGCTCCTGCGCGAAGGCGGGCGCGAACAGCCGGCTGGTGTGCTGCTGCCACAGCGCCACCCAGGCCGCGAAATGCGCGGGCGTGATGCCGGTCAGCGCCATGTGCTTGCCGAACACATCGCCCTTGAAGCTGCGCGCGCCCAATACCACCGTGCACCAGAAGTCCACCAGCCGCGCCAGGTGCGCGTCCCAACGGCCCTGCAGCGCGGACTCGAACACAGGGCCCAGCAGCGGGTGGGCGCGCACGTCGGCATAGAAGCTGTGCACCAGCACGGTCATGCTCTCGGTGCTGGGCTCCAGAAATTCCGTCTCGGTCATCTGCGGCCCCTGCTCAGTGGCAACCGCATTGCGTGCTGGCGCAGCCTGCCGCGCCCGCCTGCGCTTCGAAGGGCGGAAACAGCACATTGTTCTCCAGGTGGATATGGCTGATCAGGTCGTCGGCCAGTTGTGCAATGCCTGCGTAGAGCGCTTTCCAGGTGGTGCATGCGTCCGCAGGCGGGGTGGTGTCGTGGGTCAGCGCGTTCAGGCGCTCCAGCGCCGCGCCATGGTCCGTGTGCTCGGCGCGCATCACGCCGATGGGCGTGCCCACGAAGGGGTTGCCGCCCGCACGCAGCAGCGGAAAGATCACGGATTCCTCCTTGCCCATGTGCTCCAGCAGTTCCGCATGCATCGCTTCCAGCGCATCGGCCAGGCCCGTGGGCACGGCCGGGTGGCTGCGGTGCACGGCCTCCACCCGCCGCGCCATGCGCACCAGCTCGGGCAGCTGCCCGCGGTGCACTTCGTGGTAGCGGGTCACGATCAGGTCAATGAGCGCGCTGGCACCCGCACCCGCCTGGGGCAGGGCCGCACCGCGCTGCAGCTGCGCCAGCTCGGCGACCACGGCCCCGGCATCCAGTCCCTTGTCGGCCGCAGCCTGCGCCAAGCTCACCTGGCCGCCGCAGCAGAAGTCGAGCTTCAGGCGCCGGAACACCGCCGTGGCGCCGGGCAACTGCACCGCGATCTGCCCGATCGGCTGTTGTGCATGCAGGTCAAAGGGCGCTCCCACAGGGGCGTGGGCAAAGGCGGCAGGGTCACGGGCGTTCATGGCGGTCCTTTAAAGATGTATTTTGTATGGTTATTTTAAGATGTATTTGAAATAAATGTTTTATTTGGCCGTAGCAGCTTTGGTTTTGTTGACCTGGGGCAAGCGCACACCGGGTCTGCAGGCCCGGTGTGCGCTTGCCCAGCCCGTGGGCCTCAGCCGGCGGGGTCTACCCGCCGCAGGGCGCGGGCGGCCAGGCCCGCCATGAACAGGCCCCAGGCCAGGCATGCCGCCAAGGGCAGCACGGGCCATTGCGCCGCAGCCCTGTGCGCTGCAAAGCGGGGCCTTTTTGCAAAGTCTTCAGGCCCGAAGGGGCGCTCGTTGAAGACATACGGGTAGTAGAACCCGCGCACCTCCCGGTGGAAGGCCTCGATGTTCTCCTGGTAGCGCAACTGGGCCGGCAGGTCGGTCTGGGCCAGCCCATGCAGGGCGGTCTGCACGGCCACGCCCGGCAGCAGCCAGCCCAGGCGTGCGGTCCAGTCCTGGCGGCGGGCCAGGCCAGCGCGGTAGGCACTGACGGCCGGGGCCACGCTCTCGTCGCCCAGTTGCTGGAAGGCGTAGTACCACTTCCAGTGGAACTGCACGGGCAGGGGGGCCGTGTCCTTCCACTCGGGGTGGGTCTCGAAGAAGCGCTGCATGGTGGCATCGCGCGGCTGGTCCCAGGCGCCGTGCACGTTCTGGCGCTGTGCCAGCATGAGGTCCACGCCCTGGTCCACGGGGATGCCGCGCGCAATCGCCATCTGGGCCAGGGTGGGCAGTACCAGGGTGAGCACGGCCCAGCATCCCATCAGCGCCGTGGCGTGGGCGGTGGAGCCCCAGGGCCGGGTGGCCACCAGCGCGCACACCGCGCACCAGAAGGCGGCGTAGGCCACCACCACGGTCAACGCCGCGGCCAGCACCGGCATGCCGATGGGCAGCAAGGCTGCGGCCAGCAGCAGCGGCAGGGCCATGCTGGCGATGGCCAGCGCCGTGCGCAGGCCGGCCCGGCGCAGCCACAGTCGCGAGCCCGCGTTCGGCATGGCCAGCAGCATGCGCAGCCGGCCCGCCTGGCGCTCGCCCGACACCAGGTCGTGCAGCAGGGCGATGATGAACAGCGGTGCCATGTAGACCAGCACGAAGGCGAAGTCGAAGCGCCCGGCCAGGGCCAGTTCGGGGTTGAAGGTCTCGCCCTCGTAGAGCTGGGCCTGCAGCCCCAGGGCACGCACGCGCAGCACATAGGGTGCCACGTCGCGCAGGCCCAGGGCCAGGAAGGCGGCGCCCGACGGCGGGTCCTGCGTGTCGTAGAAGGTGTAGTAGGCGGCGTAGCCGGCGTCGCCACCGTTGGCGAAGCGCTTGGCAACGGCCTGCACGTCGTGCTCGTGCACGGGGGCCAGGCGCGCGATGTGGGCCTGCTGGCGGGCCACTTCGCGTGCCCCCGACCACAGGGACACGGCGGACAACAGGCACAGCAGGGCGAGGGCCGACAGGCACAGGCGCGAGCGGCCCACCAGCCGCCATTCATGGGCGATCCAGCACATCATCGCGTGCTCCTCCCGAGGTGCTGCGCACCCCATGCCAGCAGCGCCGACAGCGCCGCCACCCAGGCCAGCAGCACGGCGGCGGCCGGCAGCGCGGAGCGCAGTACCGCCGGTGGTGTGGCCGGCACATACCGGAAGTGCGCCACACCGTGCCAGTGCGCGCGGTCCACGCGGTTCTGCCGGGTGGGGTTGCGGTCGTCGGCGTAGCGGATCTTCTCGGCCTGCAGGCGGTTGAGCGACTGGATCAGCGTGTAGCGGTAGTGCTCCCCCTGCTCCAGAAAGCGGCGGTAGCTCGCCAGGTCGGTGCCGGCCAGGGCCATCGACAGGCGCCGCAGGGCCAGCAGCGGGCTGACCAGGCCGAAGCGGTCCATGAAGCCGCTTTGCCGGCCCTGCTGGTCGAACGAATCGGCAGCATAGCGGTTGAACAGCTCGCTGGTCATGCGTTCGCCCTCGATGCCGAGCAGGCCCTTGTAGTTGACGGGCAGGTCCTCCACGCGGGAGACGCCGTACTGGGCCAGCACCTGCTTGCGAAAGTCCGCAAAGTACGGGTCGTCCGGGTTGTGGCTGTCGCCCAGCGCGGCCAGGTCGCGGGCCACGGCGATGTCGCTCTCGATGCGGGTGGGCAGCACATGGGCCGCGGCGGCGCCATCGGCCGCCAGGCGTGGCACCAGGATGATGGCCACCGTCCACACGGCCAGCAGGCACAGCAGCGCATCGCGCCGGCGCCTGAACAGCGCGGACAGCCCGACCACCAGCACCGCCCAGAGCAGCAGCCACAGCGCATAGCCCCCCAGCAGCGCGGCCGCCAGCAGGGGTTGCGCGCCAGCGCCCATGGCGGCCAGGGCCAGCGCTGCGGGCAGCAGCACCAGCAGGGCAGCGCCGGCCAGTGCCAGCAGCTTGCCGCGCACGATCTGGCCCGGCCGCACCCCTTGCGCCAGCAGCACGCGCAAGGTGCCCGATTCGCGCTCGCGCGCCAGCGATGCGTGGCCCAGGAACACCAGCAGCAGCGGTGCCAGCACCTGCAGCACAAAGGCCGGCGTGAGCTGCCCAAAGCGCAGCAGCAGCGACGATTGCCGCACGTCCCCGAAATTGGCGCTGTTCTGGCGGTGCCCTTCCAGGAACAGGGTGTGGCCGGTATAGGCGTCGATCCCGGCGTCGAACGCCGCCAGCGGGTTCAGCGGCCGGAACACGAAGTGCCCGTAGTGCACCATGCGGTGCGGGTGGCGGTCGGGCTGGGCCTCGAACTCCTGGTTGGCCTGGGCCTGGTAGCGTGTGCGCTGCGCATCGGCTGCGCGCCGCGACTCCCATGCGGTGGCCGCGGCCACCAGGGTCAGCAGCATGAGCAACAGCAGGCCCAGCAGGGCCGTGCGGTCGCGCAGCAGCAGGCGCCACTCTTCGCGTGCGATGCGGTAGGTGGGGTGGCTCATGCCGCGGCCCCCTGTGCGGCGTAGCGCCGGTGCAGTGCGCGCACGTCGAAGCGATCACCTGCGCGGCCATCGTCGTTGCTGCCGCCGATGCTGCCGGCGGCCACTTCCTCGACCAGCCGCCCGGCGTCGATGAAGCCGATGCGGTCCGCCACGTCCGCCGCACCCAGCAGGTCGTGCGTCACCATCAGGATCGCCACGCCCTGCGCGCGCAGCAACGCCAGCAGCCGGTTGAACTCGGCCGTGGCCTGGGGGTCCAGGCCCGAGGTGGGTTCGTCCAGAAGCAGGGCCGGTACCTTGCGTGCCAGGGCCAGGGCAATGGCCACCTTCTGCCGCATGCCCTTGGAGAAGCCGCCCACGCGCCGGCCGTGGGCCTCGGCGGCCAGGCCGGCGGCCAGCAGTGCCTGGTCGATGGCCTGCGCGTCCTCGGGCTGGCCCGCCAGATCGAGCAGGTAGGACAGGTTCTCGCGTGCGCTCAGGTGCTCGTACAGTGCCACGTTCTCGGGGATGTAGGCCAGTTGCCGGCGCGCGCCGTCCGGGTCGGCCACGGGGTCGATGCCCTGCACGCGCACGCTGCCGGCGCTGGGGGCCAGAAAGCCCAGGAACAGGCTCAGCGTGCTCGTCTTGCCGGCGCCGTTGGAGCCGAGCAGCGCGTAGATTTCGGCGCGCTGCACCTGCAGGTCCAGGTGCTGCAGCACGGTGCGGCCGCCATAGCCGGCCGTGACGCCGCTGGCCTGCAGCACGGGCGCGGGCGCTGCGGCGCCCTGCAGCGCGGGCGCGGGCGCTGCGGCGCCCTGCAGCACGGACGTGGGCGCTGTGGCGCCCTGCAGCACGGACGTGGGCGCTGTGGCGCCCTGCAGCACGGACGTGGGCGCTGTGGCGCCCTGTGGGGTGAAGGAGTCGGGGTGGGGGGGCATGGCTGCCATGGTCAGAAGCGGGCCTGCAGGCCCACGGTGAGGGTGCGCGCCGTGCCGGGGGTCACCCAGACGCGGCTGTAGGAGCTGGTGTAGTAGGTCGTGTCGAACAGGTTGTCCACGTCCAGCGTCAGCCGCAGCGTGGGCGACAGGCGCCAGTAGGCGACCAGCTTGGCCGTGGTGTAGGCCGGCAGGTCGAAGGCGGGCGAGGCGGCGTTCGCCTCGGCCTGGGTGCGTGCCTGGCCCAGGCGCTTGCCCACGTGGGTGACGCCGCCGCCGATGCCGTAGCGCTGGCCGTTGCCCAGCATGTCCTCGTACACCGCCAGCACGCTGCCGTTGACCCTGGGCACGTTGAGCAGGCGGCCACCGACCTCCAGGGTATTGTCCCGGGTGACCTCGACGTCGTTGAGCACCAGGCTCGCGTTCAGGCGCCAGTGGGCCGTGACCTGGCCCGCGAAGTCGAACTCCAGCCCGCGGCTGCGCACCTCGCCCGCCGCTGCCGAGTAGCCGCTGTGGGCCGGGTCGGCCGTGAGCACGTTGCGCTTGCGGATGTCGAAGAGCGCGGCCGTGGCACCCATGCGCTGGTCTGCGCTCTCCCACTTGGCGCCCAGCTCCAGTGCGCGGCCGGTCTCCGGCTCGAAGCTACTGGTCGCGAAGTCGCTGCCGACGTTCGGGCGGAAGGAGCGGCCCGCGTTCGCATAGACCGTCCATTGCGGCGATGGCAGCCAGCTCAGCCCCAGGCGCGGTGACGTGGAAGAAGGCTCCTGGCTGGCCGTGGCGCCCGCCCTGCGGTTGAGCAGCGATTGCCGGTAGCGGTCCATGCGCAGGCCGGCGACCAGGCGCCAGTCCGGGGCGAGCTTGATCGCGTCCTGCACATAGAAAGCGGTGTTGCGCTGCTGCTCCAGCGTGTCGGTATTGGCGGTGGGCGTGGGCTGGGCCTGGCCGTAGACGGGGTCGTGGATGTTGAGCGCATAGGGCGCAGCCGCCGTCGGGTTGGCCCGCAGCATCAGCGAGTCCATGTCGAATCTGAAACGCTCCACACCCAAAAGAAGCTCGTGCTCCACAGCCCCGGTCTGGAGCTTGCCCTGCAGCTCGGCCTGCAGCGCGATGTCGTCGGACTCGAAATCGCGGTAGCGCCGCTGGCGCGTGAGGTTGCCATTGGCCTGCAGCGCGGTGGCCTCCGTCGAGAAGCCGGTGACCGAGGTCTCGCGGTAGGACAGGCCCAGGCGGCTGCGCCAGGTGGGGTTCCACTCGTGCGACAGGATGAACTGGTGCGTCTGGTTCTGCACCGTCACCTTGCCATCGGCCGGCTCGCCCAGGAAGCGGCTGCGCGGGATGGCGCCCAGCTGGTTGTTGACCGCCACCACGCCGCGGTCCAGCGGCGTGGCATGGCGCAGCACCTCGCCGGCATATTCGAGCAGCGTGTCGCGCCCGAGCTTCCAGGTGAAGGCCGGCGCGACCACTTCGCGCCGCGCCGTCACATGGTCGCGAAAGCTGTCGCGGTCCTCCACCGCCACGTTCAGGCGGTAGGCGATGTTCTCGCCGATGGGGCCCGTGCTGTCGAAGGCGCCCCGCTTGAGCCCCTGGCTGCCGACATAGCCTTCCACCGAATGCGCGGGTTTCCACAGCGGGCGCTTGGAGACGATGTTGAGCGTGCCACCCGGCTCGCTGCTGCCATACAGGGCCGCTGCGCTGCCCTTGAGGAATTCGATGCGCTCCACCCCCGCCAGGTCGCGCGGTGCGTTGAAGCCCCGGTTGGACGAGAAGCCATTGAGCAGCGTGGCCATGCCGGTGTTCTCGTTGCCCGGCAGGCCGCGCACGGCGATGTTGTCCCACAGCCCGCCGAAGTTGTTCTGGCGCGAGACACCGCCCACGTAGTCGAGCACATCGTCGAGCCTGGTGGCACCCAGATCGTCGATGGCCTGGCGCGTGACGATGCGCACGGACTGCGGCAGCTCGCGCAGCGGCAGCTCGGTCTTGGCGCCGGCAGCCTCTTCCGACTGGTAGGCGCCCGACTCCGTGCGGCCAACCACGTCGACGGTGGACAACTGGGCCGGGGTGTCCTGGGCCACGGCGGGGCCGGTGCACAGCGCCGCAGCGGCCAGGGCCAGGGGCAGGCGCCGCCAGAGGGACTCAGGCCGTGCGGAGGGGGGCGAAGGCAGGGGGTGGGATGGAAGGGGCATGGTGGTGAACAGGGATCGGCAGGAAATGCGGGACGCGCACGCGCCAGCCAGCCGGGCGGCGCGCGCAGGGACGGGCTGGAGCCAAGGCACCAGCGGCAACAACAGGGGTGGAGGGGGAGCGGGGGCTCAGCCTGTCAGGCGTGGCGCGGCGGATCGCGCGCGGCGAACGGCCAGCGGTCCGCCGCAGCGACAAAGCGCGGCCGTGGCCCGGGGGCCAGCGTGGCGGCTGCGTCGGCGCACGGCGGCGCAGGCGGCGCGGCCGAGGCCAGCGCATGGGCCTGCTGCGCCTGGGCCAGGCACCAAGCGCATGCGCCGTGGCCATGCTCCGCATGCTCGGGCGCAGGCGGCCCGGTGTCCGGCGCCTGCGCGGCGCTGGCCGCCACCTGCAGGTGCGTGCCCCCGCCGAGGTGCAGGGGAACGCCAATGGCCGTGTTGAAGAACACGGCCAGCAGCAGGAGGCGCAGGAGAAACGGGTGCATGGGAGACGACTGGACCGCCATCATACAGATGAGAACGGATTCTCAATTGCAGAAACCTTGCCCGAGCCTGTTGATGGCTGCTCAGGCACGCACCCGGCCGGGTGCGCTAAGGCTACGCCGGCCTTGCCAGCCGGTGCTCGCCCACGGTGTGCAGTCGCCCGTCCCGCAGCACGCCCACGGTGAGCGAGCGCAGTTCACCGGCGATATCGATACCGTCCTGGTTGAGCCCATCGCACAGCGCCTTGGCGGCAGCCATGTCCCGGGTCGATGCGATCGTGATATGGGGCACGTAGGGGATATCCAGCCGCAGATGCGGGGCCAGCACACCCGTGTAGAGCCGGTCGTGCAGCCGCGACAGGGCGCTGTGGCCTTCATCGGGCACCAGGAACACATAGGCCATTCCATCCGCGCCGCCCGCGTGCAGCATGGCGTAGCGGCAACGGAAGCGGAGAACGGGCGTCTGCCTGGCAATCGCCGCCACATGGGCCTGGTAGTCCGCCTCGGCAATGGCCGTGCACCCGAACACCAGCGTGAAGTGCGCTGCCACCAGGTCCGCCTGCGGGTCGTGCCGGCGCCGAAAGACTTCGATGAAAGCCTGGGCCGAGGCGCTGACCGAGGGGGTGGCGATGGTGTACAGGGGCGGTGGAGTGTCCATGTGGCAAGGCGGCGAAAAGGCGCTGGCGGGTCTCATCGTACCGGCGTCAGCCTGCCCGCGCCCTATGGATGCCCGAACGCCTGCCGATAGCGTGCCGGCGTCATGCCCACCTGGCGCGCGAACTCGCGCGTGAAATGGGGCTGGTCGGCAAAGCCGCAGGCAAACCCGATCTCGGCGATGCCATGGGGTGTGTCCAGCAGCCACTGCGCGGCGGCGCGGGTGCGTGCCTCGGTGGCAATGCTGCGGCAGCTCAGGCCGTGGGTGGCCAGGTGGCGCTGCAGGGTGCGGCGCGCCTGGCCCAGCGATAGGGCCAGTTCGTCCACGGGGTGCTCGCCTGCGGGGTCGTGCAGCACGCGGCGTGCGATGCGGTGGGCCAGGGGCGGCCAGGGCAGGGCGTCGCACAGCGTGGCCTGCGGGTTCTGCTCGCCATGCCCTGCGGGCGCATGGGCCGCTGCACCAGGCTGCCAGTGCAGCGTCCAGTGGCTGGCATGGCCTTGCGCGATGGCTTTTGCCAGCTCGGTGGCCTGGTCCGCGCCGGGAACCAGCGGCAAGCTTGGCCTGTCGCTGCCGCCCGGTTCACCCAGGTGCACGGCCATCCCGGGCACGCCCAGGGCCTCGCAGGTGCCCAGCAGCACGCCCAGCACCGCCAGGCTTTCGGGTGGCTGGGGCGTGCCGCCCGTGCCGGCGCGTGCATGGTGCTGCAGGTGCAGGCTGTACGGGCTGTGCAGGCTCTGTGCGCGCACGCTCACCTGGTGGGCTGAATGCACGTAGCGCTCCAGCCGCTGCCAGCGGGCCAGCAGGCCGGGCACGTCGCTCGCGCCCATCAGCGCGCGGTACACCGGGTCATCGCGCAGCAGGTGCACCTGCCGCGCCAGCTGCAGCAGCAGGGCCGGGCCGCCCTGGGCCAGCACCGCCTGCACCACGCTGCGCTTGCAGTCGAGCGGCACATGGCTGCCGACCAGGGCGGCAGGCGCAGGCAGGCCAGGCGGCAGCGCCAGCCCCTGCGCGGCCATGGCGCGCACCAGCAGGCGGACCATGGCGGCGCTGGCGAAGTCCTCGTTGTGCATGCCGGGCATTGTGAAGGCCTCAGCCCTTCAGCGCCTGCAAGACATCGCCGCTGCGCACCGGAAAGCGCGTGAAGCGATGGCCTGTGGCGTCGCGCAGCGCATTGGCAATGGCGCCTGCGCCGGCCACCATCGCGGTCTCGCCCGCGCCGGTAGGCGGCGCATTGCTGTCGATCAGGTGCACGTGCAGGGGCGGCACGTCGCCCATGCGCACCAGCGGGTAGTCGGCAAAGGTGGTGGCGGCTACGCGCGATGCGGCCACGGGCAGTTCCTCGTGCAGCACCATGCCCAGGCACCACACCAGGTTGCCCTCGGTCTGCGCGCGCACGCCGTCGGGCTGCAGCACCAGGCCGCAGTCGTGGGCGCACCACAGCGCCGTCACGCGCACCTGGCCGGTGGCGCGGTCCACCGCCACGTCGGCCACGGCGGCGGCGTAGCTCACGCCCTTGTAGATGCCGCCGGCGATGCCGCGCCCGCGCAGGGTGGTGGCGTCGCTGGCGGGGCGGCTTTTCCAGTGCGCCTCGCGTGCCACGCGCTCGAAGGCGGCGGCCAGCCGCGCATCGCTGGTGTGTGCCAGGCGCCAGGCCAGCGGGTCGGCGCCGGCATGGCGCGCGCATTCGTCCATGGCGCTTTCCACCACCAGGGCGTTGGGGCCCGCGCCCAGGCCGCGCCAGGGCCCCGTATGCACCGGCAGGCGCTGGGCCGTGAACTCGGTGCGCTGCTGCGGCACGGCATAGGCCAGCTGCGATCCGCGCGCCACGCCGCTGTCGCCCGCGAAGTCGGCCAAGGACTGCATCCACGGCGGCATGGCGGCCGGGGTGAAGAGGATGTGGCTGCTGGCAAACGCATGCCACCAGTGCGTCACCCGGCCCTGTTCACGGCCCTGGTGCACGCTGGCGCGCACCCGGTGGCTCGATGGCGGGCGCTGGAAGCCCTGGGCAAACTCCTGGGCCCGGCTCCAGTGCACCTTGACCGGCGCACCCACGGCCTGGGCCAGCACGGCGGCTTCGAGCTCCACCGTGCACAGCGTGCGCCCGCCAAAGCCGCCGCCCACGCGGCAGGCCTGTACCTCGATCTGCTCTGCGCCGAGCGAGAAATTGCGCGCCAGCACGTCGCGCACGTAGAACAGGTCCTGCGTGCCGGCCCAGACGCGCAGCGCAGGCTGCTGCGGTTCGCGGCTCCAGACAGCGGTAGCGCTGCGCGGCTCGATGGGCGCGTGCGCAGCCAGCGGGATGTCCATGCGCAGGTCCACGCTCCAGGTGCCGTTCTCGGGCATGGCATCGCTGCGTGGCCTGTGGCGCAGCGCGCCGCGCGCAAGGTGCCGGTCGATGTCGATGCGTGCGGCAATGTCCCCAGCTTCGAAGCCATCGCCATCGACTTGCCATTGCACGGCCAGCGCGGTCTCGATGCGCTCGAGCGCCCCCGGGCTGCGCGCCACGATGCCCACGCCCAGGCTGTTCATCTGCACCAGCAGCGGGCTGCGCACCACGGCGATGCAGGCCGGGTCGGCGCGGGCGGCGGCCTCGTCCATGGCGCCGGGGCGCGAGTCCAGCTCGGCCGAGACCGGCGCGCGCAGCACGCGGCCGTAGAGCATTCCGGGCAGGCGCGTATCGCCCGCGAACAGTGGCTGGCCCGTGACGATGGCGTGCAGTTGCCCTGCCGGTGCGGCGGAGCGAGCCGGTGCCTCGGCTTTCGCCAGCGCCTGGAAGCTGCGCAGTGCACTGGCCGGCAGCGGCTGGGCGTGCAGTGTGGTGCTGCCTGCCGCAGCAACGCCGCTGGCCAGCGCTGTGCGCAGGGTGGCGCAGGCCTGGGCCAGGGGCAAGGCAAAGTCCTGCACGCTGGCGCTGCCCACGGTGGCGCGCACGCGCGCGATGTCGCCGGTGGCGGGCAGGCGCAGCTGCACGGCCTGGGGTGGAACGCCCAGCTCGGCAGCGGCCAGGGCCTGCAGTGCGGTGCTGATCTGCTGGCCCATCTCGGCGCAGGGCACCCACAGGGAGTAGCGGCCGTCGGCATCGTGCCGTATCCAGCCCTGCGCGTCCTCGGCGCCCGGCGTGGGGCGCTTGGGGATCACGGGCACCAGCGAGCAGCCGGCGCCAAAGACCACGGTGATGGCGGCCAGGCCCGTGCCGGCGAGCAGGTGGCGGCGCTTCATGAGGGCGTTCCTGTGCTTTGCCCGGCCGCATGGTGGATGGCGGCGCGCACGCGCCGCTGCGTGCCGCAGCGGCACAGGTGGCCGGCCATGGCGGCGTCGATCTGCGCGTCGCTCGGTTGTGGCGTGGCGCGCAGCAGCGCCACTGCGCCCATGATCTGGCCGCTCTGGCAGTAGCCGCACTGCGGGACGTTGTGGGCCACCCAGGCCTGTTGCACGGGGTGCAGTTCAGCGCCTGGTGGCGACAGTCCCTCGATGGTGGTGATGGCGCGGCCCTGCAGTGCCTGTGCGGTGAGCAGGCAGGAGCGGGCGGCCTCGCCATCCACCAGCACGGTGCAGGCGCCGCACAGGCCTGCGCCGCAGCCGAAGCGGGTGCCGACCAGGCCGGCGGTTTCGCGCAGGAGCCAGAGCAGGGGTTCTTGTTCCCAGCCGTCGGGGACGGGGTGGGTTTGTCCGTTGATGGTGAGCTGCATGGATTGTCTCCGGCGGTTGCTGTGGGTGTGGGGCAGTGTCTGGTGCGGGGGGGCGTGGCGTCTTGAAGAATTGCGCCAGTCTTTTGTTGTGCTGGCTGCGTGCTTGTTTTGAGGGCGGGGGCCGGGATGTGCGCCCGGCGGCGCAGTAACTTTCTCAGGCCGCCTGTACGGACCGGACACATGGTGAACAGGTGTGCGGGGACATGGTGGACGGGTTTCATTAGACGGCGTCGGTACTGGTCAGGTCAATCACAAGGCAGCGGTGATGGGCAAAGAACACCTCGAAGCAGCCATCCTTGCCAGGCTTTGCCCTGATGCCCACCTGGTGACGATGCAGGGCACTGCTCAGCTTGTAGCGCCTGCCCCTGAACCTCAGAAGCCCGTTCCAGTCGACTGTGCGCACCTCGTCTTCACTGGTGTACTCTGGCGCGCTCAATTGCTCAGGGAACGCCCTCTTGCTGGGCCGGTAGCGCGTGACCGGTGTGGCCCCGTTCAGTGCCTCGTGCGGGCGTTGGTGGTTGTAGACCGTGCGCCAGCCATCCAGCGCCTGCTGGACCTTGTCCAAGCTCTCAAAGCACCGCCCCCTGAGCACCTCGATCTGCAGCGTTCGATGGAAGCGCTCGTCCTTGCCATTGGTCTGCGGGTGGTACGGTCTGCTGTGGCTGACGCGGATTCCCAGCTGCACCAGCCACACACCCAGCGCTGTGAGCTGGCCTGGTGCACTCGGGGAGCCCCAGGGGGCACCGTTGTCGAAGTTGATCTGTGCAGGCAGGCCGTAACGCCGAAACACCTCTGTCATGTGCATTTGAACGACCTCAGTGGCGGTCTTGCCGCAGGCCTGCAGCGCTAAGTTGAAGCGCGAGTGGTCGTCCAGCATGGTCAGCGGCGAGCAGCGTCCCTCCAAGGTCTCAAAGTAGCCCTTGAAGTCGGCCTGCCACAGGGCATTGGGCTCGTCGCGCTCGAACCGCTGCCAAGGCTTGGCGGCTTCGCTGGCCTCGGGCGTGATCAGTCCATGGCGCTTGAGGATCGAGTTGATGGTGCTGGGCGCTACAGCAGGCCCGCCCAGGTGCTGCAGGCGCCAGTTGATCTTGCGCCCGCCCCAGGTGGGGTGCTCGGTGCGCACCGCGATGACGGCAGCCTGTATCTCAGGAGAACAGATGGCAGGGCTGTTCAACGGCTTGCGTGAGCGATCCGCCAGTCCTTGATCGCCCTGCTGCTCAAAGCGATGCAGCCACTTGTATGCAGTCGTAGGACTGATGCAAAAGCGCCGGCACAGATCGCGCAGGTTGGCGCCTTCTTGCCGTGCCAGCTCAACAAATTCGTGTTTCAAAGTCATGGTGTTGCAAGCCTTCCAGGGCATAGGGACCTCCGGCGAAGTTTGCCGAAAGTGTTCACCATGTCCCCGCACACCTGTTCACCATGTGTCCGGTCTATACAGCCGCCAAGAGAAAGTCACCAAAGAGAAGGCGGCCCCCAGTCTGCGTCCCCCGATCGCCCTGTCGGGCGAACGGGGGCAACCTGCGATGCTCGGTCCTGGGGTGGCGTCGCGGAACTCGCTGCGTTCTTCGAACTCCGCTCAAACATCCGCGACGAGTCAGATCACGAAGTGCGTGTGTCCTTCGGCACACGCACCCACCCCAGGCCCTGCGCTTCTCGGCGCAGCCAGCAGGGGTGGGGAGCGGGGACAAACACGGCTGCTGCTTCGCAGCTGCGCCTGGGGTCGGGGACGCGCGCGTTGCGCGCTGCCGACAGCTGGGGCGCGATTGCCTTGGCGAGCCGAGCGCAGCGAAGGGCCATCAGGCCGAGCGAAGCAATGGCCCGAGTGGAGCCCGCTCCCACCCCCTTCTGACCGTGCCGAGAAGCGCAGGGCCTGGGGTGAGCGCGTGCCGAAGGACACGCGCCTCGTCATCTGGCTCGCCGAAGCTGTTTGACCGGAGCTCCCTCGAAGAGGGAGCGCAGGGAGTTCTTCGGCGCCACCCCAGGCCCGAGCATCGCAGGCTGCCCCCTCGCCTCCGGCGAGGGGGACACGGGCAGCGGGGTCGCCTTTCTTTTGGGTACTTTTCTTTGGCGAAGCAAAGAACAAGTACCTCGGCCGCCGGGCCGAGACCCGGCTCCCGCCCGCAACATAGGCATTAGGTCAAACAGAAGCACTGCGCCGCCGGGCGCACACCCCGGCCTCCGACGCCAGAACAGGCATGCGGCAACCATGACCATCAACCGTCGTATCTCACCCCCGCAACAACTCCCCCACCACCCCCGCCACAAACCGCACCCCCGCATCCTGCTGCCGCCGCGCATGCCACGCCAGGTGCAGCGCAAAGCCCTCAACCGCGATGGGAGGCTCGAACACCGCCAGACCGCCAAACGGGCTGCTGCTCTCGCCGCCAACACCAACGCCGCCGGCAACCGGCCGCAGGCAACGGCGCGGCACCATGGCGATCAGGTCCGAGCTGGCCAGCAGCGGTGGCACCAGCAGAAAACTGGGCACCACCACGCCCACGCGGCGTGTGCGCTGCAGCGCCAGCAGCGCCTGGTCCAGCGCGCCGCGCGTCTCGCCCCGGCCCGAGACCAGCACGTGGGGGTACTGCAGCCAGCGCTCCAGGTTGAAGTCCTTCGCCGCCGGGTGCCCTGCGCGCATGCACACGGCGTACTGCTCGTGCAGCAGCTCCTCGCGGTGGAACGACGCCTCCACCGCCGGGAAGACCGACACCGCCAAATCCAGCCGCCCGCGCGCCATGGCGTCGAGCGCATCGGCCGCGCCGTGCCAGGGCTCCACCACCAGGGCGATGCCCGGCGCGCTCGCCGCCAGCCGCGCCTGCAGCGGGCCGACCACCACCACGGCCGGGTAGTCGGCCATGACGATGCGCACCGTCTGGCGCAGGGTGGCCAGGTCCACCTGGGGATGCGGGTCGATCACGCGGGCGGCATCGGCCAGCAACCGGGCCAGCGGTTCGCGCAGGGCCTCGGCCTTGGGCGTGAGGCGCATGCCGCCCTTGGCGCGTTCGAGCAGCGGGTCGCCGAACAGGTGGCGGCAGCGCTCCAGCGCGTTCGACATGGCCGGCTGCGACAGGCCCAGCCGCTCGGCCGCGCGCGTCACGTGCGCCTCGTCCAGCAGGGCCTGCAGCACCACCAGCAGGTTCAGGTCTATGCCCCGTAAATTCATGGAATCAATGAGCTGATATACAAAATATCCGTTGGATTAATTATCGTCCGGATCGCATCCTTGGGGCATCCACCCACCCACAGGAGCCCTTGATGACCGATACCACCATCACCACCACCGCCGCCCCCGTCCGCAGCATCGACACCCTGGTGCTGCTGTTCCACCCGCGCTTTGCCCAGTCCACCACCAACCGCGCCCTGGCCGATGCCGCCGCCGCACTCCCCGGTGTGCAGGTGGTCGATGTGGCCGCGCTGTACCCCGAGGGCACTGCCATCGACGTGGATGCCGAAGTGCGCCGCCTGCTCAGCGCCCGCCGCGTGGTGCTGCAGTTCCCCGTGCAGTGGTATGCGACCCCGCCCCTGCTCAAGGCCTGGCAGAACGCGGTGCTGACCCGCATGTACTACATCGCCTGCGCGAATGAGGGCCGCCATTTCGAGGGCACGCCGCTGCTGGTGGCCGCCACGGCCGGCAATGTGCCCGAGGCGTACACGCCCACGGGCCAGAACCTGTTCCCGCTGGCCGATCTGCTGCACCCCCTGCATGCCACGGCCCACCGCTGCGGCCTGCCCTGGGCCGAGCCCTTCCTGGTGTACCGGGCCGGGAAGCTGGGCGCGGCGGAACTGGCGGGGGAGGCGGCGCGCTATGCGGCGCGGCTGCAGGCCTGGGGTGCGGGTGCGCTGGAGCATGGCAGCATTGCCTGTGCCGAGGAACTGCTGGGCGCTGCAGCCTGATGCCCTGGCGCTCGGTGGGAGCACCTGCTGCGCCAGCGCCGCAGCCAAGACAGCTTCGGTCAGTCGCGACAAGACGCAGCAACGACGCCAGAAGAGTTTTGTTGGCCGCTCTTCAGGGATTCCCCCAGGGTCGGCTGTCACACGGGCTTATCATTCCGATGGCAGGCGGCCCCCAACCAGCCGCCGCCCATGCGCCTTCCCGACCGCCACTCCTGTCAATGACCACCGCCACACCTTCTTCGGATTCCGCTTCTGCATCCCCCGCCTTGCAAAAGCCCAACCTCTTCGTTCGTATCCTGCGGGTCCTCATGTCCCGGGTGGCCCGGGTCACGGTGACGGGGGCCGAGCACCTGGACGGGCCGGGTGGCAAGATCGTGGTGTGCAACCACGTGGGCTGGTCGGACCC
Organism: Acidovorax sp.; assembly: GCF_034519795.1. Lineage (GTDB taxonomy): Bacteria > Pseudomonadota > Gammaproteobacteria > Burkholderiales > Burkholderiaceae_C > Acidovorax. Next base: position 33,497 of record NZ_JAXHOB010000018.1, on the reverse strand, counting down.
GCTGTGGGTGGGCTATGCCGCTTTGCCGCGCAAGCTGCACCAGATGGCCAAGAAGGAGCTGTTCGAGACCAAGCTGGGCGCCTGGTTCGTCAGTTCGGGTGGCGGCTTCCCGGTGGACCGGGGCAGCCCCACCACGGCCACCATCCGCCAGGTGGTCTCGCTGGTGCAGGCGGGCCAACTGGTGCTGATCTTCCCGGGTGGCACACGCAATGCCGAGAACCCCGAGGCCAAGCGCGGCGCGGCCACCATTGCGCTGCGCGCCAAGGGCCAGATCGTGCCCGCGCATTTCGACGGGCCGGGCGAGATCCGCGCCAGCCACTTCTTCACCCGCCCGCGCATCCGCATCACCTTCGGGCCGCCCATCGTGCTGCCGCCCGATGCCACGGCGAACAAGGAGTCGGCCCTGGCGCTGACGGTGGCCATGGACGAGGCGATGAAGCGCGTGGCGGAGCAACGCCCCGGCTGAGGCGTTGTGCGGCCGTGCGCTGCGCTACTGCAGCGTTCAGCCCAGCAAGGCACCCCAGCGCGGCAGCACCTGCGCCCACCACAGCCGCCAGCGCATGCCCCAGCCGGGCGTGTAGCCCGTGGTGGCAAAGCGCACCTGGCCCTGCGCATCCACAACGACGAGCGCCGGCACCACGCGCACGCCCCAGGCGCGTGACAGTTCTGCCTGCGGGTCCACCGCAGTAGGCCACGGCATGCCGCGCTGGCGCTGCACCTGGGCCACGCGGGTGGCGGGGCCCGATTGCATGGCGATGCCCAGCACCGGCCAGTCGGCCGAGAGGGCCGCAACGGAGGGCTCTTCGAGCTTGCACACCGGGCACCAGTCGGCCCAGAAGTGCAGGGCCACGGCGCGGCCAGGGTGCCGTGCGCGCCATTGGTCCAGCGTGGTGGTGGTGCCATCGGCCAGGGTGATGGTTGCGTCCGGTGCCGGCCCGCTCGGCAGGTCGCGCGTGCGCCAGGCATCCACGCCGGCCACCACCAGCACGGCCAGCAGCAGCGTGCCCAGGTGCTGGCGCCAGCCCCGGCGCAGCGATTGCCAGGCGCGAAGGGGCAGGGCGCGAATACCGGTGGTGGGCTGCATCAATGTCTTTTGGTTGATGGTTCGATCACTGTCGAGCCGCTCACAAAGCTCAGCGCAGCGGTTCTGGCTAGGCGTTCCGTCGCAGACAGTACGCCAGTACGGCAAGACGGAGCAACGACGCCAGAAGAGCTTTTTGAGTGGCGATCAGCGCAACACTTCCAAGAGGCGGTCGAGGCCGCCTTCGTTGATCGCCACCTTGGCCTGTGCGCGCACCGTGGGCTTGGCATGGTAGGCCACCGAGAGGCCGGCCGCACCCATCATGGGCAGGTCATTGGCGCCGTCGCCCACGGCAATCGCCTGCGATGGGTCGATGCCCATGAGCGAGGCCACTTCGAGCAGCGTGCGGCGCTTTTCGGCACCGTCGCAGATGTCGCCCCAGGCCTGGTCCAGCATGCGGCCGGTGAGCAGGCCGTCCTGCACCTCCAGCATGTTGGAGCGCGCGAAGTCGATCCCTAGGCCCGCCTTCACGCGGTCGGCAAAGAAGGTGAAGCCGCCCGAGACCAAGAGCGTGGTCAGGCCCGCGGCCTTGGCGGCGCTGACCAGCTCTTTCGCGCCGGGGTTGAAGCGCAGGCGCTCGCTGAACACCTGCTCCATGTGCGCCACGGTCACGCCCTTGAGCAGGGCCACGCGCTGGCGCAGGCTTTCCTTGTAGTCGGTGATGATGCCCTGCATGGCCGCCTCGGTGATGGCGGCCACCTCGGCCTTGCGGCCGGCGGCGTCGGCGATCTCGTCCACGCACTCGATGTTGATCAGGGTGGAGTCCATGTCGAAGGCAATCAGCTTGTAGCTCGACAGGGACAGCGGGGCGTCTATGCCCTGGACAACAAGGCCGGGGGCGAATTCGGTGGCGTTTTTCATGGCAGGGCGCTCTTGGCAATGCGGGTATCGGAAGTTCCAATGGTATCGCCCGCGCCAGTGTCCCCGTGGCGGCCTGAGGAATCCGGGGTGCCCATGCCGACAGGCATAGCTCCCAGTGCAGGGGCCGGATGGCAGGACAATTCTGTTTTTGTCATAGTACGCAGCATGACTTTTCCTTTGATCCCTGAGCGCCGGACCTTCTTGCTGCTGGCCGCCGCCACCGCCTGCACGGGCGTGGCGGCACAGACCGGTGCGCAGGCCGACAAGCGCCCCATCCGCCTGGTCGTGCCCTTCGGCCCCGGTGGCGTGGCCGACCTCACGGCGCGCACGGTGGCGCAGAAGATGACCGAGGCCACGGGCCAGCCCATCGTGGTGGACAACAAGCCCGGCGCGGGCGGCATCGTTGCCGCCGACACGGTGGCCAAGGCGGCGCCCGATGGCCGCACGCTGCTGCTCATGTCCAACGGCAACGCAGTGAGCGCGGGCCTGTTCAAAAGCCTGCCGTTCGACCCGGTGAAAAGCTTCACGCCGGTGTCCATGCTGGGCAGCTTCGACATTGCCCTCGTCACGGGCGCCAAGTCGCGCTTCAAGGACATCGCCGCGCTGCTGGCCTATGCGAAGGCCAACCCCGGCAAACTGAACATCGGCACCATCGCCATCGGCAGCACCCAGCACCTGGCGGCCGAGTTGTTCAAGCGCAGCCTGGGCATCGACGTCACCATCGTGCCGTTCAACAGCACCTCGGCCGTGGTCAGCGCGATGCTCGGCGAGCAGGTGGATGCGGGCGTCGAGATTTTGGCGCCGGTGCTGGCGCAGATCTCGGGCAACACGCTCCATGCCCTGGCCGTGATGGGCGAGAAGCGCTCGCCCGCGCTGCCCAACGTCCCCACCGTGGCCGAGAGCGGCGCGCCCCAGTTCAGCGTGGCCTCGTGGAACGCCTTTGCCGCGCCGGCCAACACGCCGCCCGACGTCATCGCACGCCTGAACAAGGAGACCAACGCCGCGCTCAACGCGCCCGAGGTCAAGGCCCGGCTGCTGCAACTGGGCGTGCAGACCAGCGGTGGCACGCCCCAGGCGCAGGCCGACTTCTTTGCGCGCGAGATCAAGCGCTGGGGCGATGTGATCCAGCAGGCAGGGATCCAGAAGCAGTAGTGGCCGCCGAAGACAGGGCCGTGCCCGCCCAGGCCACCAGCGCATCGGCAATGCGCCCGGGCTGGTCCTCAGGCGCCAGGTGGCCGGCGTCGCCGCAGGCCTGCACCGTGAGGCTGGCGATGTGCTCGCGGCACCAGGCCTCCATGGCCGGCCCGATCATCAACGTGGGCGACCCGGTGAAGGTGAGCAGCAGCTTGGGCACATCGTGGGAGCTGGCCAGCCATGCGCCGTAGGCCTGCACCCGCTCAACCACGTCGGCGGGCGACCCTTCGAGCGGCATGGCACGCGGCCAGGCCAGCAGCGGGCGCCGGCTCGCGGGCGTGGCGTAGGGCGCCTCGTATACCGCGCGGTCGGCCGCAGACAGGGGGGTGAGCACCGTGGCCGTGAGCGACCCGGCGAGGAACTGGTTCTGCTCCATGACCAACTGCTCCCCCAGGCCCGGCGTGCGAAACGCCTCGAAGCGCGGCCGCGCCGCTGCAGGAAAATCCGCCCAGGACATGGGCTTGACGATGGTCTCCATGAAGGCCATGCCGCGCACCCGGTGTGCATGCGTGCGCGCCCAGTCGAAGGCGAGCGACGCACCCCAGTCGATGCCCACGAGCACGACGTCCTGCAGGTCCAGGGCATCGAACCAGGCCGCGAGATAGCGCGCATGGTCGTCGCAGCTGTACGCCATGTCCGGCTTGCCCGACTGGCCCATGCCGATCAGGTCCGGTGCCAGGCGACGGCCCAGCACCCGCGTGCGCGGCAGCACCTTGCGCCACAGGTGCGACGAGGCGGGGTTGCCGTGCAGGAAGACCCAGGCCGGGCCGGCGTCTCCCGCAGCGGCGCCGGTGTCTTCGTAGTGCATCTGCGAATCGAGAACGGAAAGAGCGGGCATGGGGAATTCCTGGAGAAGTGGTAAGGTACCTGTCTAGTTTATTGAAATAGACAGGCGCCTGTCAAATAGCCCATGAGCCCATCGACCTCCCCCGCAACTGCCACCATCGCCACCCCCGGCTCGCTGGGTGTGCTGCTGCGCCTGCTGCACCAGCAGTTCGCCGGCGCGGTGGACGAGGCCCTGGCCGAGGCCGGCTTTGGCGACGTGCGCGCAGCGCATGCCAGCGTGTTCACCTTTGTGCCCCCCGAAGGCATGCCCGTGAGCGAGCTCACGCGGCTGGCCCGCGTGCGCAAGCAGTCCATGGCGCAGACGGTGGACGAGCTGGAAAAGCTCGGCTATGTGGAGCGCCGCCCCAGCCCCAGCGACAAGCGCTCGCGCCTGGTCTTCCTCACGCCACGGGGCCAGCAGATCCGGCCGCTGGCCATGGCTGCGGGTGGCCGCACCGAGGCGCAGTGGGCGGCCCTGGTGGGCACTGGCGAACTCGATGCGATCAAGGGCGGGATGGCCGCGCTGCTGGGGCGCCTGCAGCCTGGGGGCGAGTGAGCCAACCGGTAGTCAACAGCGCCTGGATGGCGCGCAACTGCCCCTCCAGCCCCGGCCCGTCGGCGCCAAAGGCACCATCGAGCGCCGCCGTGCCCACCGTGAAGCCGGCCGCCCCGCTCGCCACCGCAGCACCGATGCGCTCGGCCCGGTCGATGGACCCGGCCACCACCACCGGCTTGTCCACCGCCGCGCACACGGCGGCTATGAGCGCAGGCACCTCGGCTGCATCGCCTGCAAAGCGGTAGGCCAGCAGGTCCAGCCCGTGCACGCCCTCCAGCGCGGCAATGCAGCGCGCGCTGGCCACCACGTCTGCCACCGTGCCCTGCAGCACGCTCGGGTGCCCCACCACCTGGCCGGCAAATGGGTAGTAGCGGATGGGGGTGCCGCGCAGCAACGGCAGCACCGCTTCGGGCCGGGTGCCGCCCATCAGCACGTCCACCCCCAGCGCCACGGCGGCGCGGGCCGATGCGGTTTCGCTGGCCTCGTCCTGGCTCACCACCTCCAGGTAGCTCACCGCGCCGGCCGCGCGGATGGCACCGGCCAGGCGCTGCAGCGCGGCCCAGGGCAGGCCGATGTCCTTGAAGCCGATGTGCCGCACCCCGGCGGCCAGCACGGCGGGCAACTGCTCCAGGGCGTCGGTGATGGTCTGGTCGTGCCGGGTGAGCATGAAGATGAATTCCGGCAGGGCGGTGGCGGTGGCTGGAATGGAATGCGCCGCCATGGCTTGCGCCTGCTGCACCGCATGCCCCAGGCTGGCCGCATCAGCCCGGCCCGTGCCCGCGATGTCGAAGGCCGTGCCATGGTCCACCGAGGTGCGCACAAAGGGCAGGCCCACGGTGATGTTCACGCCCTGGTCCACGCCCAGGTACTTCACGGGGATCAGGCCCTGGTCGTGGTACTGCGCCACCACGATGTCGAACGCACCCTGGCGTGCGCGCATGAACACCGTGTCCCCCGGCCAGGGGCCCGTGGCGGCTATGCCCTCGGCACGCGCAGCCGCAATGGCCGGGGCGATGACCTCGCAGTCTTCATGGCCGAACAGCCCGCCTTCACCCGCATGCGGGTTGAGCCCCGCCACCGCCACGCGCGGCTGTGCAATGCCGTAGGCGCGGCAGGCACGGTGCGCCAGGCGGATGGCGCGCAGCTCGTTCTCGGGCGTCACGGCGGCAATCGCATCGCGCAGCGAGAGGTGGATGGACACCAGCAGCACCCGCAGCTCGCCATTGGCCAGCACCATCGCGAAATCGGTGGTGCCTGCCCGCTCTGCCAGCATCTCGGTGTGGCCGGGGTGGCGCACGCCGGCGGCGCGCAGCGCCTCCTTGTGCAGCGGTGCGGTCACGATGCCGGCCACCCGGCCCGCCAGCGCCAGGTCGATGGCGCGCTGCACGCAGGCGTGCGCTGCGGCGCCGGCCCGTGCGTCCACGCGGCCCATGGGCAGATCGGCCGGCAGCGGCGCGCAGGCCTGCAGCACGGGCAGGGCGCCTTGCTCCAGTGCTTGGCGCACGCCATGCAGGTCATCGCCCACGGCGCGCAACTGCAGCGCAGCGCCCACCATGGCTGCCGCGCGCTGCAGGGTGCCCACGTCGCCCAGCACGACAAAGGGCTGCACCTGGCGCTTGCCCGCCAGGGCCCCCATCGCCCATTTGGCAATGATCTCGGGGCCGATGCCCGCCGGGTCGCCCATGGTGATGGCCAGGGGGAGGGTGTTGGTGGTTCTCGCAGCTGTCATCGGGGTTCTTGAGGCTCAATCAATGCAATGCCGAGACTGTGCCTGGGCAAGCACTTTCAGAAAATCGATTTGATCTCATGCATGATTGAGAAAAACTCAATCATCCAGCCATGCCGCCAAATACCCGCCTGCCCCCGCTGTCCGCCCTGCGCGCCTTCGAAGCCACGGTGCGCCACGGCAGTGTGTCGCGCGCTGCGCGCGAGCTGCACCTGACCGACGGGGCCGTGAGCCGCGCCGTGCGCGAGCTGGAGGGCGAGCTTGGCTTTGACCTGTTCCAGCGCAGCAGCCGCTCCGTGGTGCCCACGCCCACCGCCCAGGTGCTGGCCGAGGATGTGGCTGGCGCGCTGGACCGCCTGCGCGCGGCCCTGGACCGTGCGCGCCGCACGGCGGGGCCGGGGCGGCCGCTGGTGCTGTCGTGCGAGCCCACCTTGCTGATCCGCTGGCTCATACCGCGCCTGGCGCAGTTGCAGGCGGCCATTGGCGAGCAACGCGAGCTGCGCCTGGTATCTGCCGGCGGCGTGGTGCATTTCGAGCGCGACGGCATCGACCTGGCCATCCGCCGCAACGACTTTGCGCTGCCCGACGATGTGGTGGCCGAGCCCTTTGTGCACGAACACATCGGACCCGTGTGCCGCCCCGATGTGGCCGCCACCCTTGGGCCGCAGCAAGGAGCCCCGCTGCAGGGCGTGCTGCTGCACACCGCCACGCGGCCGGGTGCGTGGGAGGGCTGGTCCAAGCTGGCCCACACTCCCTTGAAGCCCACGCGCGCCATCCGTTTCGAGCACTTCTACCAGAGCCTGCAGGCCGCCGTGGCCGGTGCCGGCGTGGCCATCGGCCCGCTGGCCCTGGTGGCCGACGACCTGGCCAGCGGCGTGCTGTGCGCGCCACGCGGTTTTGTGGCCGATGGCAGTTGTTACCAACTCATGGCGCCGCGCGCGGCCGTGGACGATGGGGATGTTTTCAATACCGTGCTGGCGTGGCTGCGCGCAGCGTGGGAAGGCCTGGTGCCACCACCTCCGCCCGCCGTGGGCAAACGCCAACAGTCCCCCAAAAGGGGGCCCAGGCACGCATAGGCTCCCGCATATGATTCCTGCACAACAGACACAGAGGGAGGCTGGCGATGGCAACACACCACATGCACGACAAGGCGACTGGCCCGTCCGCAGCCGCAGTCATCAACCGCAGGCAGGCCACGGCCGTGCTGCTGGCCGGCGCCGCCGCACCGTTCACGGCAGGGGCGCAGCAGGACGCAGCGGCGCCCGCCGCATCGGCTGCATCGACCGCCACCCCGGCCACCACCCTCTGGCCCGCTGACGACTGGGCCGAAAGCACGCCCGAGGCCCAGGGCATGGATTCCGCCGCCCTGGCCAAGCTCATCGACTTTGGCGCCGCGCAGGGCATGGACAGCCTGCTCGTCACGCGCCACGGCAGCCTGGTGGCCGAGGCCTTCTACGCCCCGTACCGCGAGGGGCTCAAGCATGCCGTCAACTCCACCACCAAGGGGGTGGTGGCCACGCTCACCGGCATGGCCATCCAGGACGGGCTGATCGCCTCGCGCGATGCGCCCGTGCTCGACTTCTTTGAGGGCCGCAAGGTCGCCAACGCCGATGCGGCCAAAAAGGCCATGACCCTGGGCCACCTGCTCGACATGACCTCGGGCCTGAGCTGGATCGAGCCGCTCAGCGATGCCGTGCCCGAGACCATGCTGCAGCTGGGCCGCGCGCGCGACTGGCAGGGCTTTGTGCTCGACCGCCCCATGGCCCAGGCGCCCGGCGCGGGCTTCAACTACAACAGCGGCAACACCCATCTGCTCTCGGCCATCCTGGCGCAAAAGACCGGCGGCAGCACCCTGGCCTATGCGCGAGAGCGCCTGTTCGGCCCCCTGGGCATCACCGATGTGCGCTGGCGCAAGGACCCGCAGGGCCTGGAGGTCGGCGGCTGGGGCCTGTACCTGCACCCGCGCGACATGGCGCGCATCGGTTATCTCTACCTGCGCCGGGGCCAGTGGAACGGCCGCCAGCTGCTGCCCGCCGCCTGGGTGGAGCAGGTTTTCCATCCTACCGTGGACATGGGTTTTGGCAGCGCGGCGCCCGCCTTCAAATACGCCAACGGCTGGTGGAGCATCCCGTCCAAACGCGCCTACTTCACCGCCGGCTTCAACCGCCAGCTCATCGTGGTGCTGCCCGACCTCGATGTGGTCGTCGCCGTCACCGGCCGGCGCCACTACCCTTTGCCCCTGTTCATCGACCACATCACCGCCGCCGTGCGCTCGCGCGAGCCCCAGCCCGCCAACGCCACCGCGCAGGACCAACTGGCCGCCCGCATCCGCGACGCCGGGGTCGAAAAGCCCAGCCCCAACCCCGTGGGCCCCACGCCCGAGCTGGCCGCCACCGTCTCGCGCAAGGCCTGGCTGCTGGAGCGCAACGGCATGGGTATCCAGCGCCTGCTGCTGGACTTGACGCCCGCCAACCCGCGCTACGAAGTCAGCTTCGACGGCAGCCGCCCCGATTTGCCGCGCGAGCCCGTCACCGGCCCGCTGGGCCTGGACGGCAAGTACCGCACCGCGCCGCAGGGCCCCAATGCCGTCATCGCCATCAAGGGCCACTGGCTCGATGCGCAATCGTTTCAGCTCATCTCACGCTCGGTGGCGGATGGCGAGGTCACCGTGGTCACGCTGAAGTTCGAGGACGGCGGGAAAGCGGTGAATGTGGGGTTGGAGAACAACTGGGGGTTCAGGGGGCAGGTGCGGGGGCGGGTAGAGTAGCGCTTCGCTTTGCATGACCCACCTGTGACCACGTTCAACCCCCATCAAGAACGCGTGGCGACGGCATGGCCGGCCTACATGGCCTCGCTCGAACCAGAGCCGTCCGAGAGCGCCGTGCCTGCCATCGTGCCGCCGGACGTGTGCATTGAATCTCCACCGCCCGGTCTGCCGGCCTCGATGACCGCGTGGTGCGGTGCCTGGTCGGGATGGGCGGACCAGGGGCGCACAAGCGACGTCAGGCTGATTGTCGAGAAGGTGTCTTTGAGCGGCGCAACCGTCGTTTGTGTACGCGCCTCGGCGCGCCGGAGGGTGCAGAGCGAACGGGTAGGGGCCGTCTGGCACGAAGGCGAGCTCCAGGCAAACCTGCCGGATGGTGCCATCGTCCACTTCAGGATGCGGGACCCGGATGTGGTGGAGCTTCTCTGGCGCGATGCAGCAGGCCGCATGGCCGGGGTGCTCACACAGCAGAAGGCTGGCGGGCACCGGGTGAGCGAGTACCTAACCACGGGGGCGCTGGACCAGGACGGGCGGCCCATTTGCCTGGAGATGGTGACCTACAAGCCCTTGGGCACCGGGCCTTTCCCCACGCTGCTCTTCAACCACGGCTCTACCGGCATGGGCAATGACGCTGCCACGTTCACCACCACCGTGACCAGCCCGGCCCTGGCCAGGTTCTTCAATGACCGTGGGTGGATGGTCGTGTTTCCCCAACGCCGGGGGCGCGGCAAATCAGGCGGCGTGTATGCCGAGGGCCTGGAGCCCGATGGGTCGGGGTATTCCCATCGGCCCGAATGCGCGCTGGCAGGCTTCGAGCATGCCCTATACGACGTGGAGTGCGCCGTGGCGCACCTGCTGGAGCGGCCCGATGTGGACCGTGATCGCCTGCTGATCGGCGGACACTCCCGTGGCGGCTTTCTGGCGCTGGCTGCTGCGGGGGCCCGGCCCGGGCTGTTCCAAGGCGTCCTCAATTTTGTCGGTGGTTGGGTGGATGAGCAGGCGACGGCCGACGAGATCAATGGCGGGCTTGCCACGAGAGGCGCTGGCTTCGCCGGGCCCACACTTTGGCTCTACGCGGACCACGACCCGTTCTATAGCCTGGCCCATAGCCGCAGGAATTTCGACTCTTTCGTGGCTGCCGGAGGACGGGGAAGCTTCCACACACCCCCAATGCAGGCAGGGCAGGACGGCCACAACATCCTTGCGTTCAGTGGTCTGTGGGGCCCTTTGGTGGAGCCCTTGCTGGCCGCCCAGGTCCGGCTCGCGCCGAACCAGCCCGTGTCAATTTTCCCTGCTGCCCTTGCCCAGCCTGGGCCATGATGGACGCACATGCGTACTGATACGCCAAAAAATCAGTCCAACCAAAAGCCCATGACCCTCGCCATCCAGTCCGCAGCACCAACGCCATCCACCCTGGTGGGGCGCCTGCGCGGCCTCCAATCCACCGCCCGCGAACTCCCCGACACCCCGGTGGAAATCCGTGGCCAGATCCCCCCGTGGCTCATCGGCGGCAGCCTGCTGCTCAATGGCCCGGCGCTGTGGGACTTGCCGCATGGCAGCTACGTGCACTGGTTTGATGGCCTGGCCATGCTGCACCGGGTGCGGCTGGCGCCGGGCGATGTGGGGGGGGCCAGCGCCACCTACCGCAGCCGCTACCTGCAGACCGATGACCTGCGCGAGAGCCTGGCGGCGCGCAAGCCGGCGCGCAGTGCCTTTGGCACGGCCGACCCGGCGGGGCTGTTCTCGCGCCTGCGCAACCTGCGCCACCCGATCGTGACGGACAACGGGGCGGTGGTGATGGCGCGCATTGGCTCGCAGTGGGTGGCGCAGACCGAGACGCCGCTGCTCACCAGCTTCGACCCCGACACGCTGGCCACCACGGGGCGCATCGAGTACGACGATGCCGAGGTGATCCATGTCATGTCGGCCCATGGCGTGACGGACGCGCAGGGCACCTACTGGAACGTGGGCGTGGAGATGGGCCCCAAATGCACCTACAAGCTGTTCAAGATCACACAGGGCAGCCGGCGGCGCGAGGTGATGGGGCGCTGGTCCGTGCGGCAGGCGGGCTACCTGCACGCCTTTGCGATGACGCCCACGCACGCCATCGTTTGGCAGCCGGCCATGCGGGTCAATGCCATCAAGCTGGCGCTGGCGGGCAAGGGCTTCATCGACAGCTTCAAGTGGAATGCGGCTGCAGGGTCGCGCATCGACGCTGTCTCGCTCACCGATGGCAGCGTGCGCAGTTGGTCCGTGCCGGCCATGGCCAGCTTCCATGCCGTGCAGGCGTGGGACGAGCCCAGCCAGGACGGGCGCACGCCCGCCACCCTGGTGCTGGACCTGTGCACCACCGACGGCCCCGAGATCTTCAGCGCGCTGCGCCTGGAGCGCTTGCGTGCCGGCCAGCCCATCGGCGTGCAGCACCGCGTGCAGCGCTACCGGCTGGAGCCCGGCCGCACCGATGCGCAGCCCCGGCCGCTGGTCGAAGGCGCCAGCGTGGAACTGCCCGCCGTGCATGGCGCCTACTGGGGCAAGAAGCAGTCGCGCCACGCCTGGTTTGCCGGCTTCGACCCCGATGGCAAGGCCCCCATGTTCGACCGCACGGTAAAGCTGGACCTCGACGGCGGCCGCATCGCCGGCACCTGGCAGCGCGAGCATGCCGTGCAGCTGGAGCCCCTGTTCGTGGAGCGCCCCGGCTCCACCGCCGAGGACGATGGCGTGCTGCTGGTGCCCACCTTGGCTGAAGGCGACGAGGGCACAGTGATCGGCGTGATCGACCCGGCCAGCATGCAGTGCCTGGCCACGCTGCATTTGCCACAGGTGGTGCCGTTCGGGTTCCATGCGGCGTTCAAGCCTGCCTGGATGCCGGGGTGAGTTGGGCGGTGAAGAACCAGTTGCTGTGGGTCGACTGCATCGCCGCTGCCGTGGGCGGGCTGGCTGGCGGTCTGCCAATAGTGCGTCGTGCGGCGCTCTTGGACATCGGTTCGGCACTGTTTGCACCGGCGACCAGCCGGCGTCGGGCGTGCTCGTCCGCCCCTGTCAGGCTAGCCGCCTTGCGGCCACCGCTTCAGGACGAGCGCGTCGTGCCGATAACCAGAAGGTTACGATGAAAAGCCTCCTCGCTCTGCTGCTGGTCAGCGCCTGCTTCCAGGCGCAGTCCGCCAATCTGCCTTCCTGCGACAAGGCGGTGCGTTTCAGTGCGGCCTGGTTCGCCGACCCGGAAGTGGACAACGCCAAATCGGCCGCCGAACTGACGAAGATCGGCGCGGGCGCAGGCCGCAGCGGTACGCAACTCGGCCACGTCGTTGTCGAGACCAAGCTGGCGGTGATGCCGCAGACCAGTTGCCAGGGCGTCGTCGTGCGGCTGGATTACATCAAACCGGTGCTGCGCGTGGCCAGCGAGCTCCCGCCGGGCAGCTGTGCCTATGCGCACGTGATGAAACACGAGCAGACGCATGTGCGCATTCACCGCGACATCGCGCGCCAGTTCCGCGAGCTGGACTATCCCTGGGCCTCGGGCGGCAACAGCGCGGGCATCCTGGTCTATGCAAAACAGGAACTCGACCGCCTGATGCAAGCCCAGGCGCAGTTCGACAACCCCGAGGAATATGCCAGCAACTTCAGCGCGTGCGGTGGTGAGATCGCGCGGCTGGTGAAGCCCGCGGCGTCTACCAAGTCTGGGCAGACACCGGGTTGAGGCAATCGCCTTCCGCTAAGGCTGATTGCTCGCGCCTTGGGCTGGACCAGACGGATGCCGACGGTCAGGCTTGCTGCCGCCGAGACCGGAGTGAGCCACCGCGCCGACCTTCGACTGCGCCACTTGTTCGCACCCGTGCCCTGCCGACCGATCGAATTCGCACAGACTGTCCTGCAGTGACCGGAATGCGCAAATGAGGAAAGGCGTTCGCAACTGGCGCCAGCGGCTGGCGGTTGAACATGTCTAGAAAAGATCCTGCTGTGACGACGTCAACGCGGCAAAACTCTCCCCCAGCGGCTGCAAAATGGCATCCGCAATCGGCTGCAGCTGCTTGGTGAGGTAGTGCCCGTAGTCGATGGGAGAATGGCGCGCTTCCAGCGGCTCCGGTCCATTGCGGGTCATGACGTAGCGGATCCAGCCGCCGCTTTGGTACTGCTGGGGGCGGCCCATGCGGGAGTTGTATTCGTCGGCCATGCGCGCTGCACGCACCTGCGGGGGCACGTTGGCGACGTAGGCATCCAGGCGGTGGCGCAGGCGCTTGCGGTAGACGAGCAGGTCGTCCTTATTGCCCGCCAGCGTGGCCTGCGCGTAGTCGGTCACGAACTCGCTGTAGGGCGCGCCCTGGAAGACGCGCGAGAGCAGGCCCTCCTGGAACTGCCGGGCCAGGGGCGTCCAGTCGCTGCGGGCCATCTCCAGGCCGCGGTAGACCATCTCCTCCTTGCCCTGGGTGTCCACGCTCAGGCCGGCGTAGCGCTTCTTGCTGCCCACGTCCGAACCGCGGATGGTGGGCATGAAGAACTTCTTGTAGTGCGTGTCGAATTCGATTTCGAGGTGGTTGTCGAGGTTCTGTTCTTCGCGCAGCCTGTGTGTCCACCAGGCGTTGATGTCCTTGACCAGGTCGGCGGCCACGGCATGGGCCTCCTCGTTGGTGTGGGTGCGCCCGAGCCAGATGAAGATGGAGTCGGTATCGCCGTAGATCGCCTGGTACCCGCGCTTTTCCACGAACTCGCGGGTGAGCTTCACCATCTCATGGCCACGCAGGGTGATCGCCGAAATCACCTGAGGGTTGAAGAAGCGGCATTCCGACGCCCCGAGCACCCCGGCAAAGGAGTTCATCACTAGCTTGAGCGCCTGCGACAGAGGCTCGTTCTTCGCGCGCTTGGCCTCGTCGCGCGCGCGCCAGAGGGTGGTGACGATCTCCGGCAGGCAATGCCTGTCGCGCGAGAAGCGCGTGCCCAGCGGGCCCTGGATGAGCGGCGCCGCATCGCTGGCGTGCATGCCTTCCACGTAGCCCACCGGGTCGACCAGGAAGGTGCGGATGATCGAGGGGTACAGGCTCTTGTAGTCCAGCACCACCACCGAGTCGTAGAAGCCGGGCTTCGAGTCCATCACGTAGCCACCGGGCGAGGACTGGCCCTCTATCTCGCCCACGTTGGGCGCCACGTAGCCCAGGCGGTGCATGCGCGGCAGGTAGTGGTGGCTGAACGCGGCGATGGAGCCGCCGAAGTGGTCCATCTGCAGGCCGGTGGTGTGGGCGCGCTCCATCGCAAACTGCAGCAGCCGCGTTTTCTCGAAGATGCGCAGCACCAGCTCGCAATCGCGGATGTTGTAGGTGGCCAGCGCGGGCTTGTCGTGCTGGTAGCGCCGCTCGATCTCGGCCATCTTGTCGTACTCGTCGCCGATCTCCTTGCCCTCGCCCAGCAGCTGCTGCGATACGTTTTCGAGGCTGAACGAAGAAAAGCTCCACACCGCGGCGCGCAACGCCTCGATGCCGTCGATGACCACGCGGCCGGGCATGGGTGCGAAGAGGTAACCCTGCTTGCCCGGGTGCGTGCGCCAGGCAATGGGCCGGCGCTCGCGGCCCAGCAGCAGGGGCGTGGCGCAGTCGTCGGCGGTCTTCTGCAGCACGCGCAGGTCGAACTGGATCACGTTCCAGCCGATGAGCACGTCCGGGTCGTTGCGCTCGAACCAATCGTTGAGCTGCTCGATCATGGCTTGGCGCGTGGGGCAGTAGACGGGCGCAAAGCCCTCGGGCCCCGCAGGCTCGGAAGGCGGCTCGCCAAGCATGTACACCACGCGCTCGGCCATGCCGTCGAGCGCAATGGAATACAGCTCCTGGTGCTGGCTGGTCTCGATGTCCAGCGACACGACCTTCAGCGCCGGCCGGTAGTCGGGCGCAGGCGCCAGCCTGCAGTCCACGCGGGCGCCGTTCTCGCTGCGCCCGCCTTCCACCAGCACGCCGGCGGTGATGAAGCGCTCCATCAGGTAGCGCTCGTGCGGGCGCACATCGGCTTCGAGCAGGGAGATGCCCAGCTGCTGCAGCGATCGTGCCAGCCGCCCCAGCTGCCGAAAGTGCCTGGCATAGACCCCGATCACGGGCTGCTGCTGAAAGCTCTTGAGGTCCAGAGCGCGTAACTCGACATCCGGCAGGGCCATGAGCTGGGCGTCCACCGTGCCCTTGTGCCGTGCTTCGACAAAGGCCACCGAGGTCTGGCCGGTCAACAGCACCTTCAGCGGGCCGGCGTCGGTCGCCAGCCAGTATTCGATTTCGGTGCCCGCCGGTGTGTCCCGCCAGTTGCGCGTGAGGATAAAACCCTTCATTTGGATGGACGCACGGGTCTTGGAACCAATCGGAAAACAGAAAGGGAGAGGGCGAGAGGGCTGGCAACGGAGCTTCCAATTCTCGCCGATGGCGGCGCGTCTGCGCAGGCGCAACGTCCATGCCGGCGGCTGCGGCAGAATGGGCCGAAACCCACCACTGAACTTCTGCCGCGCTGGCCCCCGCAGCGGCGAAGGGCGGCAACCGAGCCATTGCCATGCTGAACAGACTGCGCACCACTGCCATCGCTGCCCTGGCTGCCCTCGCCATGGGCGGGGCACCCGTTCAGGCCGACACCCCGGTCGCGGCCGCGGCCGTGGCATCGCAGCCGGCCGGGGCGCAAGGCGTCTTCCCTGGTGCGGCCTGGGCCACGCCGGCCACCAGCGGGCAGCCGAGCGGCTGGTCGGCAGACAAGCTCCAGCTGGCCGACGACTATGCCGACTCGCTGCGCTCGGATGCCTATCTCGTGGTGTATCGCGGAGTGCTGGTGCATGCCTATGGCGACATCCGCCGGCCGATGAACCTCGCGTCGGTGCGCAAGAGCGTGCTCAGTGTCCTGTACGGCATGCACGTCGGCCCGGGCGCCATCGACCTGGACCAGAGCCTGGCGTCCCTGGGCATCACCGACAAGGGCGGGCTGTCCGACGTGGAGCAGACCGCCACCGTGCGGCAACTGCTGCAGTCGCGCTCCGGGGTCTACCACGAGGCGGCCTACGAGACGCCTGCAGCGAAGAAGCGGCGGCCCGAACGCGGCAGCCATGCGCCCGGCACCTTCTGGTACTACAACAACTGGGACTTCAACACGCTGGCCACCATCTTCCAGCGCCGCACCGGCAAGGATGTGTTCGAGGCACTCAAGACCGAGCTGGCGGAGCCTTTGCAGTTTGAAGATTTCCGCTACCCGCAGGACACGAAGTTCGAGTACGAACGCAGCTCGGATCACCCCGCCTACCTGATGTTCCTGTCTGCGCGCGACCTGGCGCGCATCGGCCTGCTGGTGAGCCGCGACGGCCTGTGGCAAGGGCGCCAGATGGTGCCCTCCGCGTGGCTGCGCGAGAGCACGACCTCGTACAGCGCCGTCAGGGGCGGCAACGGCTATGGCTACATGTGGTGGCTGCCGTTCGCGGCATTTCCGTCGTGGCGCACTCCCGGCAACCAGCTGGTGTTGGCGGACGGGAGCGGCGGCCAGTTCATGCTGATCGACCGGGCGCGGGACATCGTGCTCGTGCACCGGGTCGACAACAGCCGGCTCTGGTTCAAGCGCAATGCGGTGGATGTGGGGCAGTTCGCAGAGCTCGCGGCGCGCGTCCTCGCTGCCGCGCCCGGAGAAGTGGGCGGCGGGAGGCCCACGGAGCCGGCAGCGCACCGGGCGCAGACCCCTTGATTTACCGGCCCAAAAGTAGGGCCTTTTGCGGCGGCGAAGAAGGCAGCGCTCGGCGTTAGGATGCCGCCACAGGAGGAATGTGCGGCCCCGTCGCGCGCTCATCTCCACCAGACCTGGACCGCGTTGAGCGCGGCCAAGGCCCCGGTGCCACCGCAAATGGAGCATCCCAATGTTCAGCTTCCTGGTCGATATCGTCGTCGGCTTCTTCGAGTTCGTGGTCGATGTGCACATGTTCCGGTCGCAGCGCAGCAAGCGCGGTAGCCGCGAGCGCAGCGTTGCCGAGGACACGCTGGCCGTCGCCCACTTCGATTTCGTCACGCTGGTGCTGATTTCGCTGGTCAGCGCCGGGTTGATGCTGCTGCTGGCCTTCGTTTTTGGGGTGCCGGTGGGCTGGAGCGTGGCCATTGGACTGGCCGTGGGCGTGGTCTGGGGGCTGTGGCGCTACTCCCGATTGCTGCGCCAGCAATGACCGCCCCGCCGCGCTGACGGGGCTACCCAAGCCCGGCAGGCATGCAGAATGCCAAGTCCATTGCCATCGGGAGTTTCTTCATGGTGCTGCGTCAGCGAATGGCCGCTCTGCTTCTGGGCCTGGCCGGCGGGCTGCGGCAAGTGGGCCGGTTTGGGGGGCATTGAAGCCATCACCCCCACGCGCCTGAAGCGCCCGCAGCAGGGCATGGCGCTTCAGGCGAGCGCTGTCTCCAATCTCCCTGGGCAAACACCTTGCGCGCCGCCGCCAGCCCGTTGAGCGCTGCCGCAAAGCCGGCATAGACGGCCATCTGCACGGGGACATCGACCACCTCTTCTCAGGTGACGCCGAGGTTCAGCGCCGCAAATCAGGTGCACGCTGCGCTCGCTCCTGGGGCGGCTGGCAGCCGCTGATACGATGGCAGCCATCCTACCCACTTCGCGCCTCGCCGAGGCCACAGCGCATGGAATCCATCGGGAGCCAATTTTCTGCCGACAGGGCTGCACGGGAGCGTGCCTGTGGGCATGCCGGGGCCGTGTTGACGTGCAGCCGGTGCAACGCCGGGCAGGGGGCGCCATGGATCTGATGAAGTTGCTGCGAAGCCTGGAGGAGTTCGTCTTCGAGGCCATCGCGCTGCTGTTCTTCTACCCCCGAACGCTGCTGCGGATTGTCTTTAGGCCCCTGCAGTCCATGGAGTACGCCGAGCAGGAAGAGGCAGCGGACAAACCCCTGGCCTACGACGATGCCGTGAGTCCGCCGCTGCTGCTGCTGATCACGCTGCTGCTCACCCACGCCGTGGCAATGGCTTTGCACGTTGATCAGGCGCCGGACGCTGCGCCCCTGGCCAAGGAGTTGCTGAACTCGCCCCAGAACCTGCTTGTTTTTCGCAGCCTGCTTTTCAGTCTGATCCCGCTGACGGCGGCGGTGCTGCTGCTGCGCCAGCGCAGGCAAGCGGCATCGCGCAGCACCCTGCGGCCGCCCTTCTTCGCACAGTGCTACCTGACATCGCCCTTTGCGCTGGTCGTTTCGCTGGGCCTCATGGCCGCGCAGATGCCGGGACGTGGCTTGGGCATGGCCGGAGCGATTGTTTGCGCTGTGGCATTCGCATGGATGGTGGGCGTTCAGGCCGCGTGGTTCAAGGCCAAGTTGGGCGTTGGAGGCCTGGCCGCGTTGGGTATGGGCGTGGGCCTGCTGGTGTGGGCATGCGCCTGGGTACTTGTCGCTGCTGTGTTGGTTGCGATTTTTTGACCCCCTTGTTGTAGGAGAGCGCATGCGCATTCAACCCCGTTGGTGGATCGGTCTGGGCGTGTACCTTGCCTACATGGGCTGGGTTTTCGCTGCATGGACTTACCTGGACATCGACTACGCAGCGCTGGGTGCGCAGGCCAACCTGCTGCGCGGCATCATCGTGCCGCTGGGTATCGCTGCCATCGTGCTGTGCATCTTCAACGGGCTGGCAGGGTGGTGGCCGCAGGCAACCCGTGAACCAGTGCTGCGCCAGCCCCTGTCCCTGGCCGCAGTGTTGGTACCCATGCTCGGGTTCATCGGCATGAACCTGTACAGCACAGTCTGGGCCGCCATCGGCATCGAACACGTGCTGGTGCTGGCCGCCGCCATGCTGCTGGTGGGGTTCTGCGAAGAGATGGTCCACCGCGGCATTCTGCTGGTGGGCCTGCGCCACTCGCTGCGGTCCGAGGCCTGGGTGTGGTTCTGGTCGAGCGCGCTGTTTGGCCTGCTGCACGCCACCAACGCCTTCTTCGGTGTCGGCGCGGCGGCCCTGGTGCAGGTCGTTCTGGCCTTTTGCGCGGGCACGGGGTTGTACCTCGTGCGCCGGCTCACCGGCAGCCTGTGGGTGGCGATGGCGTTGCACGCCCTGTGGGATTTTTCGAGCATTGCGCAGGGTCTGGGGCGGGGCCCCCAGAGCCTTGGCGCGCTCGTCTTTCTGGGCGGCACCTATGTGGCTTCCATCGCCGTGGTGGTGCTTGTGCTTCGCCGTGGAGCGGGAGCTGGGGCGTCCGCGAAACCCGGGGATGGAGCTATTGCGGCACCAGCCCCGCCGCCTTCACCAGCTCCGCATGGACCTTGATCTCCTGCGTGATCGCGTCCTTGAGCTGCTGGCTGGTGCCGGGCGCCACTTCCATCCCGCTGGCGGCCAGCTTGGCCTTGATGTCGGCATCGGCCAGGGCGGCGTGCGCTGCGCGCTGCAGCCGGTCGATGATGGGTTGGGGCGTCTTGGCCGGGGCCAGCAGGCCGACCCAGGCCGAGAGGTTCATCTCGGGCGCGCCCGCTTCGACCATGGTGGGCGTTTGTGGCAAGGTGCCGGTGCGCTGCGCGGCCATCAGGCCAAGGGCATGCAGCTTGCCTGACTGGATGTGCGGCAGCGCTTCGGGCAGCACGGCAAACAGCATGTCCACCGTGCCGGCCAGGGCGTCGTTGATGGCCGGGGCGCCGCCCTTGTAGGGCACGTGCAGCAACTCGGTTTTCGTGCGGGTGGTGAACATCAGCCCCGCCAGGTGCTGCGGGCTGCCGTCGCCGGATGAGGCGTACGTCAGCTTGCCCGGCGCGGCCTTGGCGGCGGCCAGCACGGCGGCCACGGTGGGGAACTTCTGCTTGTCCTTGACCACCAGCACCATCGGCTGGTTCACGAACTTGGTGATGGGAACGAAGTCCGCCTCGGGGTCGTAGGGCAGGGTCTTGAAGATGCTCTTGTTGGTGGTGAGGAACGAGGCCGGCGAGACCATCAGCGTGTAGCCATCGGGCGCGGCACGTGATACCAGTGGCGTGCCGATCTGGCCGGATGCGCCCGCCTTGTTGTCCACCACGAAGGGCTGGCCCAGCTCGGCCGCCATCTTCTGCGTGACCACGCGCGCGATCATGTCGGCGCTGCCGCCCGCGGGCAGGGCCACAATGACCTTGACGGGGCGGTCGGGGTAGGCTGCGCCTTGGGCGAAGGCGGTGGTGGCGGCGGCCGGTGCGAGCAGGGCGCAGGCGAGGGTGGACATCAGGCTTCGGCGTTGCATGGTGCTGGGTTCCTCAGAAACAGGGCGAATGAAATGGGCGTGTGCGATGCCCATCTTCATGCAAGTCCTGTACCAGCGCACATTGTCTGGCCGGGGCGCGGCGCCCCGCCACTCGGGCTTGCAGGCCGCTCGGAGCCGTCCCGTCTACCGTGGGGCCGCCAGATCAGCCTGCCTGCGCTGGTGTTGCGGATGCCGGTACCAGGCGATCAAGTACGGCCCTGGCGCTGGCGAAATCGAGGTTCGCCATGTGGCGCTGCAGGGCGGCCAGGTGGTCGCCCCCCAATTGCGCGCTGAGCGCGGGTTCGAGCATGCGGGCGCAATCGAGCGCATCAAGGTCGTGGGTGTCCAGAAGGTGCTGGAGCTGCATGAGTTGCTCCCAGGCGCCTGGTGCCAGCGGCACGGCATTTGCGCCTGGGGCTGCGGGGCCAGGCGCCGTGCTGCCATCGCGGTCCGTGTGCCACCGCCCCGCGATCTCCTGCATCTGCGCCGCCAGCAGAGCGATGCCTTCGGTCTGGCCGTTGCGCGCCGATTCCTCCGCCTGCGAGGCCAGGGCATGCATCTGCTCGGCCCCCACGGTACCGGCCATGCCCTTGATGTCGTGCAGCAGTGCGGCCAGTTCCGGCGTGGCCGGTGGCGTTGCGGCTGCGCCGGGCGCCGGTGTCGCTGTATCCAGCAGCCTGCCCACCGCGCCGAGCGTTTCCGAAATCCGGCGCAGCATCTGCCACAGCAAGGGGGCTGAGCCCTGGAGCCGCGAGAACGACTGCCGGGCGGATACGCCCTCGACGCTCGGCCAGCCGGCGGGCGCCTCGGCAGCCGGGGGTGGCGTGTGGGGGCCGGCCAGGCCTTCATGGCCCGGCAGATGGCGGCGAATGGTCCTGACCAGCATCGGCGGATCGAATGGCTTGCCGACGATCGCGTTCATCCCCGCAACCAGGGCCTCGTCGCGCTCTGCGGAGGAGACACCCGCCGTCAGGCCGATGACGGGCAACTGCGCCAGGCCAAGCGTGGTGCGCATCCGGCGGGTGGCGTCCAGGCCGTCGAGCACGGGCATGTGCACATCCATCAGAACGGCATCGAAGCGGTGCGGTTCCAACGCGAGAAGCTCAAGCGCGGCCTGGCCATGTCTGGCCACGCTGACCTGAGCGCCCTCGCTGGTCAGGATGCGGGCCGCCACCTCCTGATTCACCTCGTTGTCGTCCACTACCAGCAGCGAGACCCCGCGCAGCCCCAGCCCCTCGGGAAGCGGTGCGTCGGGTGCGGTAGCAGGCTGGCTGCCTGTCGACCGATAAAGAGGCAGTGCCACCTGGAACTGGCTGCCCTGGCCGATTTCGCTGCGCAACTCGATGTGTCCGTCCATCAGGTCCACCAACTGCTTGACGATGGACAGGCCCAGCCCGGTGCCCCCAAAGCGGCGGGTGGTGGACGTATCCGCCTGCACGAAGGGTGCGAACAGTCGCTGCCGGGATTCCTCTGAGATCCCGATGCCGGTATCGCTCACCAGGAAGCTGACCTCCGTGCTGTCGCCAGCCCGTTCCTGAAAGCGCAAGGTGAGCCTCACTTCCCCCCGGTCGGTGAACTTCACCGCATTGCTCAGCAGGTTGATCAGCACCTGGCGCAGGCGCGTGCTGTCACCTTCCAGCGCGAAGGCTGGCGGCGCCTCGATGTCCAGCACATAGGCGATGCCCTTGGCCTGCGCCTGCGGCTCCACCAGCGCGGACACCTCGCGCACCATCTGGTCGATGTCCAGCGGGAGTCTTTCCAGGGCCACCTCGCCGGCCTCGATCTTGGACAGGTCGAGCACGTCGTTGATGACGGCCAGCAAGGCCTTGCCTGCCACCTGCAGCTGCCGCAGCATGCCTTGCTGTTCGCCGTCGAGCGCGGTGCGCGCCAGCAGGTAGGACAACCCGATCACCGCGTTCATCGGTGTGCGGATCTCGTGGCTCATGTTGGCCAGAAATCGGCTTTTGGCGTCGCTGGCTTCCCGAGCTTGCTGCATCGCAATGCGCAGCGATTTTTCCTGTTCAAGGCGCGTGCTCACGTCATGGGCAATACCCAGATAGCCGATGAACGAGCCGGCGGCATCGGCCATGCGCGTCACCGCCAGCGACACGGGCAACCGGGCCCCGTCGGCACGTGCCAGGCGCCATTGGCGCAAGGGGTCCTGGCTGGCGGTATGTATCAGGGCCATGCGCACCTCGGGGGGCAGGCCATCCATCGTGGTCTGTTCCTGCTCCTGCGTCGGTACCGGCCGGCCGTCCGGCGCCTGGTCCCCGGCCTCGACGAAATCCGAGGCATTCCTGCGCCCGATGACCTGCGCCGCCGGCACACCCAGCAGCAGTTCTGCACCGCGGTTGAAAACGGTCACCACACCCTCCTCGTCCGTGGCCACGATGGCGACCTGCGTGGATGCCTCCAGCACCGTGCGCAGCAGGGTCAGCGTGCTTTGCAACTGCATCTCGGTGCGCTTGCGGTCCGTGATGTCAGTGCGGATGGACACGTATTTTTCCACCCGCCCCTGGGCATCGAGGAACGGCGCCACGACGCTGTCCACCCAGTACAGCGCGCCGCTCTTGGAGCGGTTGCACACCTCGGCCCGCCAGCTGCTCCCGGTGCTGATGGTGCGCCACATGTCCACCCAGAACTGCGCGCCGTGCGTGCCCGAGTTGACGATGCGGTGGTTCTGCCCGATCAGCTCGTCCCGTTCGAACCCGGAGATGCGGCAAAACGCATCGTTGACATCAATGATGCGGCCGATGCGGTCGGCCACCGAGACGATGGTGTGCTTGTTCAGCGTTTCCAGCAGCGCTGCGTTGTCCCGCTGGGCTGCCGCCAATTGCAGGCGGCTTTCGTTGAGCTCCGTCACGTCGTGCACGAAGGCGTAGAAGCCCTTGACCTGCCCATCGGCAATGTCCGGCAGGTAGTGCACCAGGGAGTGGCGTTGCGGCGTGTCCCCGCTGCCATGGCCGGTCTGCTCGAACATGCGTGCCTCGCCCCGCAGCGCTGCCTGCACATGGGGGGCGGACACTTCGTACATGCCGTCGCCGATCAGGTCGCGCAGGTGCATGCCCGGCACCAGGGCGGGGTCCATGTGGAACCAATCGCCGTAGGCCCGATTGGCCACCCGGTTGCGCTGGTCCGTACCCCAGTAGCCGATCTGCGAGGGCATGGCATCCAGCACGGTCTGCAGGGCGTGCCGTGCGGACTCCAGGTCGCTGGTGCGCTGGCGCACCTGGTCTTCCAGCGTGGCGTTCAGTTCAATGACCCGCAGCGCGGCGGCCCGCACTTCGCGCACGTCGCGCAGGGTCTTGGCCAGGCCGACGATACGGCCATGGCTGTCCTCGATGGGGCTGGCAGAAACCGAGACATCGATCAGCGTGCCATCGCGGTGGCGCCGCGAGGTCTCGTACGCCTTGACCCGCTGGCCCCTGGCCACCATGGCCAGCATGGACTCGTCCTCGCCCTCGCGCCCTGCCGGCACCAGCAACTCCTGCGCGGTGTGGCCCAGCACCGCGTCGGCCTCGTACCCGAACAGGCGCCTGGCCCCGTCGTTCCAGTCGGTGATGACCCCTTGCAGGGTCTGCACGATGATGGCGTCGTCCGAGCCTTGCACGATCGCCGCCCGCCGGGCCTGCTCCAGCAGCTGGCTGCGCGAGCGGTGCACCAGGTGCAGCACGGCGATGGCCAGCGCCGCCGCCGCCAGGCCCAGCAGCACCGCCATGATCGCCTCGCGCCACGCCGGCGCAAGGCCGAGCGATGCGACGAAGGCGGGTGTGGGCTGCAGGTCCACTTCCCACTCGCGGCCGAACAGGGGCAGGGTGGTGAGCCCGCCAGGTGCCGGCCCTGCCAGCGGGTCGGACGGGCTGCCGTAGAGCCAGTGGTCCTGCGGTGCCTGCCGGTCGCGGATGCGCAGCACGAAGTGCCCCGACTCCACATCCAGGCCGCGCAGCACCTCGTCCATCTGCAGCGGGGCATACACCCAGCCGCGCAGCGACTGTTCCCGGTTGGCGGGTGTATCGGTGGCACCGCCAAAGCGGTAGACCGGCAGCATCAGCAGCAGGCCGCTGGAGGGGGTGCCCGCATCCTGTATCAGGGTGATCGGTCCGCTCAGGGTGGCCTGGCCGGTGCGCATGGCTGTCAGTGCCGTGGCCCGGCGCGAAGGCTCCGAGGCGATGTCCAGGCCCACGACCCGGTTGTTGCGGTCCAGGGGCTCGATGTACTGGATGATGTAGCGTTCGCCGCCATGCGGCTCGAACTGGCGCACCTTGAAGTCGATCCAGTCTTCCGCGAGCACCTTACGCACGAAGGCCGCTTCCTCGTGCGCCGCAAGCCTGTGGATGTAGCCAAAACCCCGGGCGCCCGGGAACTCCAGCGCGAAGTCACGGGTCTGGCTGTAGCGGGAGAAGGCGTTGTGGTCCAGATCGTCTCCCGCCGCTGCCACCGCCCCCCGGGTGCCGCGCAAGCCGTATTCGTACTGGCGCAAGCGCACGGCGATCTCCTCCAGCACCCGGCTCTTGAGCCGGTCGAAGCGCTGCTCCGTGGTCGCCTGGTTCTGCCGCAACTGGCGGTCATAGGCCACAACGGCTGCGACCAGGGTCAGGCACACCACCAGGAGAGCCAGCAGCACCGACTGTTTCGCCACGCTGGTGGCGTTCTGGCCGGTGCGCTGCGGGCCCGATGCCATGCGGTCAGCCCTGGGGGCCCAAGGCATGCCAGCAGTCCCGCCCAGCGTTCTTGGCCGCGTACAGGGCCTGGTCGACGCGGCTGACCAGCCCCCACAGGTCCCCGTCGGCGATGGGCACTGGCTGCGCCTGCGCCGCGTACGTGCCCACCCCCACGCTCACCGTCACATGGTCTGCGTGCAGCGATCCGGCGTGCGGCAGGCCCAGCACGCGCACGGCCTGCAGCGTGCGCTCGGCCACCTCCTGGGCGCCTGCTGCATCGGTGTCCGGCAGCAGGATGGCGAACTCTTCGCCGCCCATGCGCCCCACGCGGTCCCCGGGGCGCTGGGCCACGGACACCAGGGCCAGCGCCAGGGCCTTCAGGCAGCTGTCGCCGGCGGGGTGGCCATAGTGGTCGTTGTAGCGCTTGAAATGGTCGACGTCGACCATCAGCAGGGACAGGGGCGCAGCCGTGCGCGCGCAGCGCTGCCATTCCCGCTGCAGCAACTCATCGAAATGGCGGCGGTTGCTGACCCCGGTCAATCCGTCGGTCGTGGCCAGGTTGCGCAGTTCGTCCGTCAGGCTCTTGATGCGCAGCTGGGTGCGCACGCGCGCGAGCAGCAATGCCGCGTTCACGGGCTTGGTGATGAAATCGACCGCCCCGGCCTCCAGGCCCCTGACCTCGGCCTCCGTCTCGCCGTGGCCGGTGACGAAAATCACGGGGATATCGGCGAGCCGTGCGTCCGCCTTCATCGCGGCGCACACCTCGTAGCCGCTCATGCCGGGCATCTCGGCGTCCAGCAGCACCAGGTCCGGCGCGCTGCCTGCCATCTGATCGAGCGCATCGCGGCCCCGCATGGCAAACCGCAGTTGGGCTGCTCCCTTGAGCATGCCTGCCATGACCTGGATCATGGCGGGGTTGTCATCAACAATCAGGATGCTGGGATTCATGCACTGCTTATTCTGGATATCGTGGGCGGTGGCGGCAAGTGCAATTTGCGCAATGCCTGCCCCGGCACTGTGGGGGGCGGCGCGCAGGCAAAAATGACCGCGCATGGTAGTGAAAGGCTCTGACGTGGCCCTGACTGCGTTCAGGGGCCTTTGCGTGATCGACCCAAAGAGTGTGCTGGCGGCTGCCGACCGATTGCTTGACCTGCGTCAAGTCTCGCCAGGTAAATTGCTCGCCATGTAACAAAACGCTTACCAATCCAGGCGTTGCGCCGCAGAATGGGCTTTGGAGGGGATTGCATGATCAACCGGTTGCTGAACCGGGTGTCACCGTTTCGCAGTGTTCGGGCGCGCTTCTCTGCCGTCATGGGCGGCTCGGGCATCCTGCTGGGCCAGGCGCTGACGATGTTCATGGAGTGGCATCTGGAAGAAGGCCTGCGCGGCTCGGCGCGCGATACCTTGAATGCCGTGGCCGACGAGATCGCCCACGAGCTCAACGAGGACATCAACAACCGGCAGCGCGAGGATGACTTTGGCACCGGATTCTCGTCGCTGGGCTACCTCCGGCGCATGCCGCTGGACCAGCTCAAGATCGACCAGTCCTTCGTGCGCGAGATCGCCACGAATGCCAACGATGCTGCCATCGTGCGTGCCGTTGTTGCGCTGGGCGATGGTCTGGGCCTGCAGGTCATCGCCGAAGGGGTGGAAACGCTGGAGCAGCGCAACCTGTTGGCGCGCTACGGCTGCACCTGCTACCAAGGCTACCTGTATGGTCGACCCGCCCCGATCCAGGAGTTCGAGGCCACCATCGAGCGGGACTGGGAGCGTTGATTGAAGGCACCCCCCTTGCTGGGCAGCCGGCTTGACGCCCGTGCTGCAGCAGATGGACCGTGCATTCGAAGCGAAGGCACCGTTCAGCCCTGGGGCGGTGGTGTGAACACCGCATCGATCTCCAGCTCCACCCATACCCCATCGGGCAGGCTGGCCGCGCCGATGGCGCTGCGTGCCGGCAGTGCAAGGTGCGGGAACGCAATGGCCAGTACCTCAGACGCGGCGTCGAGCACCCGTGGGTGCGCGCCAAACCCGGGTGCCGAGCGCACGAAGCCGCGCAGGCGCACCACATGCCGCACGCGGGCCAGCTCGCCACCGCAGGCTGTGCGCAGCGCGGCCAAAGTGTTGAGCATGGCCACTGTGGCCGCGTGGCGCACGGGCGCCAGGTCGGCATCCGACTCGCAGATACCGGCCAGGGCCTGGCCGGCGATGCGGCTGGTCTGGCCACTTACGGCCACCCAGTGCTGGCCCGCCACCTCATGTACGTGGCAGGGCGCGTAGCTGCCGCGTGGCTGGGGCGCAGGTGGCAGCACCAGGCCGGCGGCGGCGAGGCGCTCCTCGGGAGTGGTGTGCGTGTTGCGGTTCATGCCGCGCCCCCTACCACTTCGCCGCTGAGCCAGCAGCCGGCCACGGTGCCCTCTGCATCGAAGCGCGGCCGCACTGCAATGGCCGAGGGGTTGCCCATGGCATCGCCTTGGCGCACGGTGCAGACCACGGGCGCGGTTGCGCTGCCTGTTGCGATGGTGCCGGAGGCTGCCAGATGCCCCCAAAGTGCCGCCGCTGCAATGCCGGTGGCCGCGTCTTCGGGGTAGCCGGATTTGCGCGGGAACTGGCGCGCGAAGACGGTGGGCTCTGCCGCTGCCTGCCCATTGGTGGCCAGTGCATAGGGGTACAGGCCGGTGGAGGCGATGGCGTCGCAGGTGGACTCCATGATTGCGAAGTCCGGCGCCAGGGCCTGCAGCGCGGCCACGTCGGGCAGGGGCACCAGGGTCTTCACGCGGCTGGTGGCGGCGTTGGTCATGGCGATCGGGGCAGTGGCGGCAGGCAGGCACAGGGTGCGGGCCACGAGCGCTGCGGCGCCGCTCTCCAGCACCTCTTCGCGCACGGCGGGCTGCGAGATCCACACGCGCTGGCGTGCCGCGTCCCACTCCACGTCCACCAGGCCGCTCAGGGTCTGCACGCGGGCCCTGGGCGTGGTCCACACGCCCCAGCGGCGCAGCGCCCACAGGCTGCCCACGGTGGCGTGGCCGCACATCTCCATCTCATGGTGCGGTACGAAAAAGCGCAGGCGCCAGTCGGCGCCGGGTACATCGGCCGGCAGCACGAAGGCCGATTCGTGCCCGTGGGCGCGTGCGATGTCCTGCATCTGCGCGGCATCCATGCCACGCGCATCGGCCACCAGCGGCACGGGGTTGCCGCCGCCCGGGCCGTTGACGAATACGCGGATCAGAACGACCTGGCCGCGTGCCGGCAGTGAGGCGGGAAAGGGGAGTTTGTGCTCAATCAACGCGGGCTCCTACGGCTTTGGCGATGCGGCCCCAGTACACGGTGTCGCGCACCACCGCGGCCTGTAGTGCATCGGGCGTGCCGGGGGCGGCGTTCACGCCCAGCGCGGCCAGCTCGGCGGCCACGGCGCGGTCGGACAGCACGGTGTTGAGTGCCTGGTTGAAGCGCTCCACCACCGCCTTGGGTGTCTGCGCAGGGAACACGATGCCGTACCACAGCGACTGGTCGAACCCTGCCATGCCCTGCTGCTGGAAGGTGGGCACGCCCGCCAGCAGCGCATTGGGCGCCGTGGTGGCCACGGCGTGGATGCGGCCCGCGCGGATATAGGGCACCAGCCCTGCCGGGTTGTCGAACATCAGCTGCACCTGGCCCGAGATCAGGTCGGTGTAGGCCGGGGCTGCGCCGCGGTAGGGAATGTGCACCAGCGGCACCTTGGCCACGCCCTTGAACTGCTCGCCCAGCAAGTGCGAGACCGTGCCCGCGCCGACCGAGGCAAAGCTGAAGCCCTCGGGCCTGGCCTTGAGCGCCGCCAGCAGGGCCTTGGTGTCGGGCTTGCCCAGGGCGCCCGTGGTGGCCAGCACGTAGGGCGATGTGCCGATAAAGCCGGCATACGCGAAGTCCTTGGCCGGGTCGAACGGCAGCTTGGGGTACACGCTCACGCTGACCGCGTGGGTGCTGGTGGTGGCCACGCCGGCGGTGTAGCCGTCCGGCGTGGAGCGGGCCACCATGGCCGAGCCCAGGGTGCCGCCGGCGCCTGCGCGGTTGTCGATGACGAGGGGCTGGCCCAACTCCTTTTGCAGTCGGGGCTGCAGCGCGCGCACCACCAGGTCGGTGCCGCCACCGGCCGGGAAGGGCACGACCAGGGTGATGGGCTTGGCGGGCCAGGGGGTAGCCGTCTGCGCGATCAATGGCGCGCAGGTGCCGGCAAAGGCCAGGGCCAGCAGGGCGTGTCTGCGGGGATGGGAAACGGGGGGCAAGGCGGGCATGGAGAACTCCATCACGAAGAAAGTCCCATGCTAGGAACGGCGCCCCGATCCGGAAAACCAGGATGCGACAGGCCGTGATCCCAATTGCGACAGGTGCCGCAGCGGGGTCAGTGTGCCACCGACTTCAGCAGCCGAGTCAAGTGCCCGCTGGTCGCAAACCCGAGTTGCACGCTCACCTGCGCCAGCGGCAGGCCGGTGGCCAGCAGCCGACGCGCGTGGGCGGCCAGCATCTGCCGGCGCAGGGCCACGGGGCTCTGGCCGAATTCGTCCTGGCAGGCGCGCTGCAACTGCCGCGTGGAGGTGCCCAGCTCGCAGGCGATGGCGTCGATGCCCGGCAGGGGCTCGTTCCAGTCCAGCGCCTGGGCAAAGCGCGCCAGCATCTGCCGTGCGGGTGAGCGCGGCCGGGCCACATCGAGCGGGCGCGCCCGGGCGATCTGCCGCACCACGGCCAGCACCAGGGGCTCGGCCGCGCGCGCATCGAGCGCCGGGGCCAGCAGCGCGTCGAGCATGGACAGGGCCGCCGCATCGAGCCGGATGGCGCCCCGCCCGGTGCTGCAGGCGCGCGCGATCTCGGGTGCCAGGTACAGCTCGCCATGCTCTTGCTGCTGCGTGGCGGACTGGGTTCGGTGGGCGGTGGCCATGGGCAGCAGGATGGCCTGGCTGCGTGCCAGGCGAATCTGGTCGAGCCCGGCATGGCCAGGGGCGCCTTCACTCTGCCAGGCGCTTTGCAGTGCCCCCTTGCGCGGCCACAGCAGCATGGCGCAGTCATGCACATGCCAGTCGAACTCGTAGTGCGCCTGCCGGCTATGGCGCAGCGCAAAGCCCTGGGCCGCCAGCTGGGGGAGCTTGGGCGAGAGCTGGGGTGGGCGCGGGACGGCGGGGCTTGTCATGTCAACAACACCTTTGCAGGGATCGTGCCAGATGGGCCCGCCACACGCAAATTCAGGCGGTTGCCGCCTGCGGCTGTCCCAGCGACCGCAATATGTCCCGCACCATCTGCGCACGGTCCTTGGGGTCCTTCAATTCGCGCTCGATGCGCAGCTTCTCGTTGCCCGCCAGCTTGATGTGCTTGTTCTTCTGGATCAGCTCGATGATGCGCATCGGGTCGATGGGCGGCTGGGGCTTGAAGGTGATGTTGATCACTCCGGGGGCGGCATCGACCTTGACCACGCCGTAGGGCTGGCTCAGCACGCGCAGGCGGTGTACGTCGATGAGGGTCTGGGCCTGCGGCGGCAGCTTGCCGAAGCGGTCCACGATCTCTTCGAGCAGGCCGTCGATCTGGTCGGGGTTCTTGGCGGTGGCCAGCTTCTTGTAGAACGACAGGCGCAGGTGCACATCGCCGCAGTAGTCGTCGGGCAGCAGGGCGGGGGCGTGCAGGTTGATGTCGGTGGTCACGCTCAGCGGGCTGAGCAGGTCCGGCTCCTTGCCGGCCTTGAGCGCCTTGACGGCTTCGCTGAGCATCTCGTTGTACAGCTGAAAGCCCACCTCCAGCATGTTGCCGCTCTGGTTCTCGCCCAGCACCTCGCCGGCGCCGCGGATCTCCAGGTCGTGCATGGCCAGGTAGAAGCCGCTGCCCAGCTCTTCCATCTGCTGGATGGCATCGAGGCGCTGGGCGGCCTGCTTGGTCAGGCCCTCGGTGTCGGGCACCATGAGGTAGGCGTACGCCTGGTGGTGGCTGCGGCCCACGCGGCCGCGCAGCTGGTGCAGCTGCGCCAGGCCGAACTTGTCGGCGCGGCTCATGATGATGGTGTTGGCCGTGGGCACGTCGATGCCGGTCTCGATGATGGTCGAGCACAAGAGGATGTTGTAGCGCTGGGCCACGAAGTCGCGCATCACGCGCTCCAGCTCGCGCTCGGGCATCTGGCCGTGGGCCACGGCGATGCGGGCCTCGGGCAATATCTCTTCGAGCTTCTGGCGGCGGTTCTCGATGGTCTCCACCTCGTTGTGCAGAAAGTACACCTGCCCGCCGCGCTTCAATTCGCGCAGCACCGCCTCGCGGATCACGCCCGTGCCCTCGTTGCGCACAAAGGTCTTGATCGCCAGGCGCCGCTGCGGCGCGGTGGCGATGACCGACAGGTCGCGCAGGCCTTCGAGCGCCATGCCCAGCGTGCGCGGGATGGGCGTGGCCGTGAGGGTGAGCACGTCCACCTCGGCGCGCAGGGCCTTCATCTGCTCCTTGTGGCGCACGCCGAAGCGGTGTTCCTCGTCGATGATGAGCAGGCCCAGGTTGTGGAACTTGGTGGATTCGGAGAGCAGCTTGTGCGTGCCAACCACGATGTCCACCGTACCGTCGCCGATGCCCTTGATGGCCGCGGTGATCTCCTTGCCCGAGCGAAAGCGCGAGACCTCGGCCACCTTCACCGGCCACTTGCCGAAGCGGTCCATCAGCGTCTGGTAGTGCTGCTCGGCCAGCAAGGTGGTGGGCGCGAGGAAGGCCACCTGCTTGCCGCCCGTGACGGCCACGAAGGCCGCGCGCAGGGCCACCTCGGTCTTGCCGAAGCCCACGTCGCCGCAGACCAGGCGGTCCATGGGGCGCGGGCTGATCATGTCCTGGATCACCGCGTGGATGGCGGCGTTCTGGTCGGCCGTCTCTTCAAAGCCGAAGTCGTTGGCAAAGGTCTCGTAGTCCTGCGGGCTGTAGCGGAAGGCATGGCCTTCGCGCGCGGCGCGGCGGGCGTAGATGTTGAGCAGCTCGGCCGCGCTGTCGCGCACCTGCTCGGCGGCCTTGCGCTTGGCCTTTTCCCACTGGCCGCTACCGAGCTTGTGCAGCGGCGCCTCGTCGGCGCTCACGCCGGTATAGCGGCTGATGAGTTGCAGCTGGCTCACGGGCACATAGAGCACGGCCTTGTCGGCGTATTCCAGGTGCAGAAACTCCTGCATGGCGGGCGTGCCGTCGGGGTTCTTGTTGCCCACGTCCATGTTCACCAGGCCGCGGTAGCGGCCGATGCCGTGGGCGCTGTGCACCACGGGGTCGCCCACGTTGAGCTCGGCCAGGTCCTTGATGAGCGCCTCGACGTCGCTCACCTGCTCCTGCTTCTTGCGCCGGCGCGTGGTGGGGCCGGCGGCGAAGAGCTCGGTTTCGGTCACGAAGTCGATGCCGTCCTCGATCCAGCTGAAGCCCACGGTGAGGCCGGCGGTGGCAATGCCCACCTTCTCGTCGGGCGTGCCCTGGAACTCGGCCAGCGAGTCGAAGGCCGGCGGGCTCACCCCGCTGGCGCGCAAAAAGTCGAGCAGGCTTTCGCGCCGGCCATCGCTCTCGGCCAGCAGCAGCACGCGGTGCTGCGTGTTGCGGATGTGGGCGTGCAGCCGGGCCAGCGGGTCCTCGGCGCCGCGCACCACCGACAGGTCGCCGAGTTTCTGGAAGTGCGGGTTGTCGGCAATGTCCTCCACCCCGGGGCGGATGGACAGCTGGGCATGCTCCTTGGCGCGCGTGTAGAACTGGTCGGCCGAGAGGAACAGCGTCTCGGGCGGCAAGGTCGGGCGCTCGGGGTCGCCCTGCACCAGGCGAAAGCGGTCTTTCGTGTCCTGCCAGAAGCGCTGGAAGGCCGGCTCCAGGTCGCCGTGCAGCACCACGGTGGCCTCGCCGCCCAAGTAGTCGAACACGGTGGCCGTCTCGTCGAAGAACAGCGGCAGGTAGTACTCGATGCCGGCCGTGGCCACGCCGGCGCCCATGTCCTTGTAGATGCGGCTCTTGGTCGGGTCGCCTTCGAGCATTTCGCGCCAGCGGCTGCGGAACTTGGCGCGCGCATCGTCGTCCATGGGGAACTCGCGGCCGGGCAGCAGGCGCACCTCGGGCACGGGGTACAGGCTGCGCTGGCTGTCGGGGTCGAAGGTGCGGATGCTGTCGATCTCGTTGTCGAACAGGTCCACCCGAAACGGCACCAGCGAGCCCATGGGGAACAGGTCGATCAGCCCGCCGCGCACCGCGTACTCACCGGGGCTCACGACCTGCGAGACATGGCTGTAGCCGGCCAGCGTGAGCTGGGCCTTGAACTTCGCCTCGTCGAGCTTTTGCTTGACCTTGAAGTGGAAGGTGTAGCCGGCCAGGAAGGAGGGCGGCGCCAGCCGGTACAGCGCGGTGGTGGCGGGCACCAACACCACGTCGGCGCCGGTGTCCTTGTCCTTCTGGCTGATGCGCCACAGCGTGGCCAGGCGCTCGCTGATCAGGTCCTGGTGCGGCGAGAAGGTGTCGTAGGGCAGCGTCTCCCAATCCGGGAACAGGGCGCAGCGCAGCGTGGGCGCGAAGAACGCCATTTCCTCGATGAGGCGCTGCGCATCGGTGGCGTCGGCCGTGACGATGGCGGTGGTGCGGCCTGCCGCCTTGTCGCGCTCGGCCAGGCGGGCCAGCAGCAGCGAATCGGCGCTGCCCACGGGGCGGGGCAGGGTGAAGCGTTT
>NZ_JAXHOB010000019.1:0-8797 GCF_034519795.1 Acidovorax sp. | reverse complement strand
GGCGCCGCGCTGTATGCGGCCAATGTGGCGACTTCCATCGCCGACGGCCTGGCCAAGGCGCGCGCTGCGGTTGCCTCGGGTGCCGCGCTGGCCCGGCTTGAGCAACTGGTGGCGCGCACGCACGCGCTGGCGGCTTGATCGCTGCAGCAGCGCATGACAACACAGGGGCACCGCACGTTGCGGGACGTCAACGACCTCGCGGCTGCCGTGAGGGAGGACGCCTGTCTGTACCTACCCGAGCGGTTGCACCGAAAGGCCGTATGGGCCTATCTGGGACCTGTCCTGTTCGCCTGGGGCAGCTGCTACTTCTTTCTATTCGCGCTGCAGCCCTCTATCGCTACCGCGTGGTGGGGTATTGCGCTGTTTGTCGGCACCGCCGTGGTCATGTGCTGGTGGCAGCTGCGGCGCTTCGCGTACCGGGTGCGGTGGGTGCTGAACATGTCCCTGCGCACGCTGCAGTCTGCACAGACAGCAGGCCCGGCCATTCCCCTGGACCCGGCGCATTCCATCGGCATCATGCCCGGCCCTCCAGATCACGGCTCCCTTTCCTGCGAGGTCGAGTTTCGCCATAGAACAGCAGGTCCGATCGCGACCCTGTTCGCGGTGGAACTGCAGTCCTCCGATACCGAAACGCTGTCTATGCAGATGGGCACCCTCGACCGATGCGTGGATGAACTGGCGGCCCGCCTCGGTATCCGGCGGTCCGGTGGCCGCTTGATGCCTGTCTACTGACCTGTCCTGCGTGCCGAACTGCCATGCTGCCACCCGTCCCCCGGCGCACCGCGCCGGGCCATGGTGCTCGCCGATACCGGGGGCATCGTGCCAATGCGCGCGAATGCGCCGGGAGGGTGGCCGGGCCGGCACACGCCGCATGCATCTGCGGGGGGCATTCGATGGTGGCGGGCTTTTTCGCGCTAGCTGCCTGGCGTGCCTTTCCGGCGCGCTGTGTATTGGCAGATGCGCCTGCGTCTCTCTTTGCGACCGCATTGCGCGTTGCCCCAGGTCAGAGGACTCGTCGTGACGCGCAAGCCTTCACCTGTGCCCGCACGTCTGCGCATTTTGTCGGCTTGGGTGGCTGCTATCGAGCAGCAATCCAGGGTGTGGCTTCCCTTGAGCCTCGGGGGCGCCAGTCTCGCGGATCTGACGGTTTTCGTCCCATTGTGTGGCATGTCGGTGCTTGTTTTTGTTGCAACGGTGATCATGGTCCTGGATTGGCGGGCGCAGTATCTTTGGAGCATTTTCTGGTCTGTTGGGCTGCCTTGCGTTGCTTGCGCAACCATCGCTCTGCGACTTCGATTCCAAAACGACAAGTCGCGGGGCTGGATACTGGATTTTCGAAGCCGCACACTTACGCCTCTGGGCTTGAAGAGGCAAGGCACAGTTGTCTTGCATGAGGCGTGCTGCCTGAGCTGGGAGCCCTTTGGCAATGCGAAGGGGACGATGTTTTACTGCCGCCTGATACTGGATCCTGGGCCTGCTGGCCAGAGAATCCCACTGACGAGCCTGACGTTGCAACGTGGCTCCAGGCGTGAGCAGGCATTGATTGACCGGTGCCTGGAGCATTTGAACGGTCGCCTTGGTCTCCAGGGTGTCGAGCCAAGGTAGGGCCGGTAGCCAGAGGCGGCATCACGCCACCGCTGATTTCTTGTGTGCCGAAGTTTCGTGGTGTACTTTGGTGCGGCTAGTTTGAATTTTTCGTGAAGGTTTTCCCATGAGTGACATCCTCAACAAGATCGTTGCCGTCAAGCACGAAGAAGTGGCCGCTGCCACCAAGCGCATGCCCCTGGCCGCGATGCGTGCCGATGCCGAGAGCCGCGTGCTCACGCGCGACTTCGAGGCCGCGCTGCGCGCCAAGATCGCCCGGGGCCAGGCGGCGGTGATCGCCGAGGTCAAGAAGGCCAGCCCGAGCAAGGGCGTGCTGCGCGCCGACTTTATCCCCGCCGACATCGCGCAGAGCTATGCCGATGGCGATGGCACGGTGAGCGCGGCCTGCCTCTCGGTGCTGACCGACAAGCAGTTCTTCCAGGGCAGCGTGGACTACCTGAAGCAGGCGCGCGCCAGCTGCCAGCTGCCCGTGCTGCGCAAGGACTTCATGGTTGATGCCTACCAGATCTATGAATCGCGGGCCATGGGCGCCGATGCCATTTTGCTGATCGCGGCCAGCCTGGACGATGCGCAGATGGCGGACTTCGAGGCGATTGCGCGCAGCCTGGACATGGCGGTGCTGGTCGAGGTGCACGACGGTGCGGAGCTGGAACGCGCCCTCAAGCTCAAGACCCGCCTCGTGGGCATCAACAACCGCAACCTGCGCACCTTCGAGGTGTCGCTGCAGACCACGCTCGACCTGCAGAAGAACGTGCCGGCCGACCGCCTGCTGGTCACCGAGTCGGGCATCCTCACGTCGGCCGATGTGAAGACCATGCGCGATGCGGGCGTGAATGCCTTCCTGGTGGGCGAAGCCTTCATGCGCGCACCCGAACCCGGCGAGGCGTTGGCGAAGCTGTTCGCCTGATCCACGGTCTGACATCCATGACAGACGCCACCCAACTGCAAAGCGCCGACCCCCCCGACTGGCCCGTGGCGCCCGGCTGGCAGCCGCTGGCCGATGCCTTCTTTGCCGGCTCGCGCGGCCAGGCCTTGCTGGCGTATCTGCAGCAGCGCCTGGACGCCGGCGCCGCGATCTTCCCGCCCAAGCCGCTGCGCGCGCTGGAGCTGACCCCACCCGAGCAGGTGCGCGTGGTCATCCTCGGCCAGGACCCTTACCACGGGCGTGGACAGGCCGAGGGGCTGGCGTTCTCCGTCGCGCCCGGCGTGCAGTTGCCGCCCTCGCTGCGCAACATCTTCAAGGAGATGCAGCGTGACCTGGGTACGCCTTTCCCTGCCTGGCCCGAGCCAGGCGGCAGCCTCGTGAAGTGGGCGAAGAACGGCGTGCTGCTGCTCAACACCGGCCTCACGGTGGAAGAGGGCCAGGCCGCGAGCCACTCCGGCAAGGGCTGGGAGGAGCTGACCGACGCCGTGATCCGCCACGTGGCCGAGGGCGAGCGCCCGGTGGTATTCATGCTCTGGGGCGCGCATGCGCAGTCCAAGCGCGTGTGGATCCCGGCCGACAGGGGGCACCTGGTGCTCATGTCCAACCACCCCTCGCCGCTGTCGGCGCTGCGTCCTCCCGTGCCCTTCATCGGCAATGGCCACTTCGGCAAGGCGCGTGAGTTCCGCCAGCAGCACGAAGGTCGTGGATAAGGATCACCAGGGGCCGGGCAGCCGCTCCCTGAGCAGGTCCAGAAAGGCCTGTGCCGCCACGGGCAGGCTGCGGCCCGCCAGGGTCTGCAGTTCCAGGTCGCGCAGGTCCATGCCCTGGTCGCCGATGGGCAGGGCCACGATGTCGCCCGCTGCCACCATGTGGCGCGCCGCGATCTCGCTGGACACCGACAGCCCACCCCCGTTCGCCACGAAGTGAAGCATGGTCTTGACGTGGTTGCTCACCAGTACCGGCGCCAGCTGCAGGCCCTGGCGGCTGCAGACGATGTCGATCATCTGGCGCACCGTGGTCTCGGGTGGGGGCAGGGCCAGCGGGTACTGGCCCATGCGCGCCAGCGTCACGCTTTTCGCCCCGGCCAGCGGGTGGCCGGGCGGCACCAGGGCCAGCACCGGTGCCCGCTGGCGGTAGGCCACGTCGATGTCCTTGTGCGGCGCGCGGCTGAAGCACAGGCCGATGTCGGCCGCGCCGCTGCGCACCGCACCGGGCACCTGGGCCGTGGGCAGGGACAGGACCTCGAACTGGATGCCCATGTGCGTGCGCTGGAACTCCACGCACAGGCGCGGCACCAGTTCGTTGGCGAATGCATCCGAGGTGGCCAGGCGCACCTGGCCCGCGCGCAGGCCCTGCAGCGCACCGATCTCGCCCAGCGCGCGCTCGGCATCGAGCACCGTGCGGCGCGCATGCGTGGCCAGGATCTCGCCAGCCGCCGTGAGCACCATGCCGCGCGGGTGGCGCTCGAACAGCGGCGTGCCCAGCTGCGATTCGAGCCCGGCGATCTGGCGGCTCAGGGCCGAGGCGGCCACATGCAGCCGGGCCGAGGCTTCGGTCAGCGAGCCGCTTTGCGCCACTTCGAGGAAGTAGCGCAGGGCCGTGTCTTGCAGGAGTTGGGCGCGCATGGAGGGGTCGGCGTTGTCAGGTTTGCCGTAGATCATCTCAAAAAGAGAAGCGCTTTGCCGTAGCGGCAAAGCTATTTGCTGATTTGGTGGTGGTCATACGGGTGCCACATTCCTAAGATGAAGCCTGTGGCGCCACCTATCCTGTGGACAGTGGGAGAGGGGCGTGCCCGGTTTTTTCCCTATCACCGTCCTTTTCTGGAGTGCTTCGTATGCGTCTTTTGTCCTGGGGCCGTAGCGTGCTCGGCCTGGCCTGCCTGATGGCCGTGTGTGCAGGCGCGCATGCGCAATCGGGCTGGCCCGACCGCCCTGTGCGGGTGATCGTTCCCTTCCCGGCGAGCGGTGCCACCGACCTCGTGGCCCGCGTGGTCGCGCAGCGCGTGGCGCAGGACCTGGGCCAGCAGATGGTGGTCGACAACCGCCCCGGGGCCGGGGGCACCATTGGCGCGGCCGAAGCTGCCAAGGCGCAACCCGACGGGTACACGCTGCTGCTCACCACCAGCAGCACGCATGCCATCTCGCCGCACCTGATGCCGCGCCTGGCCTATGACCCGCGCAAGGACTTCACGCCCGTCGCCCACCTGGCCGACGCACCCAGCGTGCTGCTGGTGACCAACTCGCTGCCCGTGAAGACGGTGGGTGAGCTCATTGCCTACGGCAAGGCCCACCCCGGCAAGCTCAACTACGCCACCAGCGGCAACGGCACCATCGTGCACCTGAACGCCGCGGCCTTCAGCGCCCAGGCCGGCATCGAGATGATGCATGTGCCCTACAAGGGCACGGCCCTGGCCATCCCCGACCTCGTGACCGGGCAGACGCACGTGCTGTTCGACTCGCTGCCCACTGGCATGCCGCACGCCAAGGGCGGCCGCCTGCGCGCCCTCGCAGTGACCAGCGAAAAGCGCAGTGCGCTGGCGCCCGAGCTGCCCACCATGGCCGAATCGGGCCTGCCCGGGTATTCTTCGGTGACCTGGTTCGGCGTGTACCTGCCGGCCGGCGCACCGCCGGCACTGGTGGACCGCATCCACAAGGCCTTTGCCAAGGCCATGCAGTCGACCGAAGTGGCCGAAGGCCTGGCCAAACTCGGCGTGGAGCCCGCTGCGCCCAGCACGGCCGCCAAGTTCGCCGCCATGGTGCAGGCCGACAGCGCGCGCTGGGCCGCTGTGATCCGCCAGCACAAGATTTCCGTGGAGTGACCGATCCGATGACTGAACCCACCATGGGCCTGGACTGGGCCCTTCCCTACGCATCGAACCGCAGCGCAGTCATGGGGCGCAATGTGGTCTCCACCTCACAGCCGCTGGCCGCGCAGGCCGGGCTGCGCATGCTGCTGGCCGGCGGCAATGCGGTGGATGCTGCGATCGCGGCCGCCATGGCCCTCACCGTGGTCGAGCCCACGGGTTGCGGCCTGGGCAGCGACGGCTTCGCCATCGTCTGGGACGGCAAGGAGCTGCACGGCCTGAACGCCTCGGGACGTTCGCCCGCCGCGTGGACACCGGCGTACTTCGCCGAGCGCGGTGGCCTGCCCGAGACGGGCTGGAACGCCGTCACCGTGCCCGGTGCCGTGTCGGCCTGGGTGGCCCTGTCCAGGCGCCTGGGCAAGCTGCCGTTTGCGAAGCTGGCCGAGCCCGCCATCGACTATGCGCGCAATGGCTTTCCCGTCTCGCCCACCATCGCCCGGCTCTGGGCGCTGGGCGCTGCCAAACTCGGCGCCCAGCCCGGCTTTGCCGAGTGCTTCATGCCCGGCGGCCGCGCGCCGCGCGCGGGCGAGATCTTTCGCAGCGAAGCCCATGCGCGCACGCTGGAGCTGATCGCCCAGACCGAGGGCGAGGCCTTCTACCGCGGCACGCTGGCGCGCCAGATGGTGGAGCACGCCCGGGCCCATGGCGGTGCGATGACCGAGGACGACCTGGCATCGCACCAGGCCGACTGGGTGGGCACCGTGAGCCAGCGCTTCGGCGATTCGGTGGTCCATGAAATCCCGCCCAACGGCCAGGGCATCGCCACGCTGATGGCGCTGGGCATGCTCGAATCCCACGGCATCGGCGGCCAGCCGCTGGACCACGTGGACACGGTGCACGCCAGCATCGAGGCCATGAAGCTCGCGCTGGCCGACCTGCACCAGTACAACGCCGACATCGATGCCATGCAGGCGGTGACGCCGCGCGACCTGCTCGACGCCGACTACCTGGCGCAGCGCGCACAGCTGATCGATTCCGCGCAGGCCGGCGACCCCGGCCACGGCACGCCACGCCCCGGTGGCACGGTGTACCTGGCTGCGGCCGATGCTTCGGGCATGATGGTCTCGTTCATCCAGTCCAACTACATGGGCTTCGGTTCGGGCGTGGTCGTGCCGGGCACCGGCATCAGTCTGCAGAACCGGGGCCATGGTTTCACGCTCACACCCGGCCATGCCAACGAGGTGGCCCCGCGCAAGCGCCCCTCGCACACCATCATTCCGGCTTTTTCCATGCATGCCGACGGCACGCCGCAGATGGCCTTTGGCGTGATGGGCGGCCCCATGCAGTCGCAGGGCCACCTGCAGATGGCCCTGCGCGTGCTGCGCTACGGCCAGAACCCGCAGGCCGCTGCCGACGCCCCGCGCTGGCGCGTGACGGGCGGCAAGGGCGTGGCCGTGGAGCCGGCATTCGATCCGGCGGTGGTCGCCGCGCTGCGTGCGCGCGGTCACGAGGTCACGGTGGAAGAGGGCAATGGCGTCTTCGCCTTCGGCGGCGCCCAGCTTGTGCTGCGTGACGGTGGCAGCTACATCGCAGGCTCCGACCCGCGCAAGGACGGGCACGCCGTCGCGTTCTGACCGGGCGCGGCCTGGCGTCGCCCTGTGCCCCGGGTGGGGCGCTTGCCCCTTCTGATGTCTGTATGGCAGGATAGCCATTGCTTTACAGAATCAATGGGGCAGGCACCATGGCATCCCTCCAGAGCCCGTCCTCTCTGCGCCTTTCGTGGGGAGCCCCGCTGTGCGGTCCGGGCCGATGGCGCCTGGGGTGTGCGGCGACAGCGTCGCTGCTGTTGCACGCAGCGGGGCTGTGGTGGCTGGTCCTCCCCGCATCTGCCGTGCGCGCGTCCTTGCAGCCACCCAGGGAGGCCATGCAGGTCCTGTGGATCATGGCCCCGCCAGCGGCCGCTCCGGGCCCTGCGCGCGAAGCCCGCAGTGGGCATTCACCTGTCGCTCCTGTGCTGGCGGCGGAAGGGTCAGGCCAGGGCATGGCGGTGATTCCGGTGACCCTGCCTGCGAACGCGGCAATCCAGGCGCTACCGGCGCTACCGGCGCTGGACATGCCCACCGACAAGGAGTGGCAGAACGCGTACTCCGGCCGTGTCATGCGCGTGGAAAGCGAGGCCGGCGTCTACTGCGTGCGCCTGCCGAAGGTGGGTGTAGCGCCCCGCATTGCC
The DNA here is from genome assembly GCF_034519795.1 of Acidovorax sp. Classification (GTDB taxonomy): domain Bacteria; phylum Pseudomonadota; class Gammaproteobacteria; order Burkholderiales; family Burkholderiaceae_C; genus Acidovorax. Next base: position 1,234 of record NZ_JAXHOB010000019.1, on the reverse strand, counting down.
ACGGTCACGAACTGCTGAGCGTGGCCTCCTGGGGGCGCTGGCGCGCGAGCAGCATCGAATCGCCGTAGCTGAAAAAGCGGTACTGCTGCGCGATGGCGTGGCGGTACAGGTCCATGATCCGCCCGTAGCCCGCAAAGGCGCTCACCAGCATCATCAGCGTGCTCTTGGGCAGGTGGAAGTTGGTGAGCAGCAGGTCCACCACCTGGAACGCAAAGCCCGGGGTGATGAAGATGTTGGTGTCGCCCGAGGCCTGGCCGCTGCGCGCCCAGGATTCGAGGGTGCGCACCGTCGTCGTGCCCACGGCCACCACGCGGCCCCCGCGCTGGCGGCAGCGCTCGAGCGCCGCCAGTGTGGCCAGCGGTACCTCGTACCATTCGCTGTGCATCTGGTGTTCGGCCAGGTTCTCGGTCTTCACGGGCTGGAAGGTGCCGGCGCCCACGTGCAGGGTGACGCTGGCGCGCTCCACGCCGCGCTCGGCCAGTGCTGCGAGCACACCTTCGTCGAAATGCAGGGCCGCCGTCGGGGCCGCCACGGCGCCGGGTGCGCGCGCGAACACGGTCTGGTAGCGCTGGGCATCCTCGGCGGCGTCCGGGTCGTGGTCGGCGTTCTGCTGGCGCTCGATGTAGGGCGGCAGCGGCAGGTGGCCGTGGCGCTCCATCAGCTCGTGCGGCGTCTCGCCGGCCGGTCCTTCGAGCGCGAAGCGGAACAGTGGGCCATCGTCTTCGGCGGGCCAGCGCGACAGCAGGGTGGCATTGAACCCGCCGCCGTGCAGGCCGCCCGCCATGTGCACCACAGCACCGGGCAGGGGCTTCTTGCTGACCTTCATGTGGGCCACGACCTCGTTGCCCAGCAGCACGCGCTCGATCAGCAGTTCCAGCTTGCCGCCGCTGGCCTTCTCGCCAAAGATGCGCGCCTTGACCACGCGCGTGTCGTTGAAGACCAGCAGGTCGCCAAGCTGCAGCAGGCTGGGCAGGGTGTGGAAGATGCGGTCCACGGGGTCTGCAGCACGGCCGTCGAGCAGGCGCGAGGCGCTGCGCTCTGTGGCGGGGTGCTGGGCGATGAGTTCGGGGGGCAGCGCGAAGTCGAAATCGCTGAGCGTGAAATGGCGCGGGGCCGGTAGCGTGCTGGAAACGGTCATGTGCTTGAGGGCCGGACGGGCCCGTACCAAGGGGAGAAACAAACAGGGGCGCTATTTTCCCACGCCGGGTGCCTGGCCTTACCAGGCCTGCCCGGA